>CAWCRE010000020.1:0-73532 GCA_963797845.1 Terriglobia bacterium | reverse complement strand
AGGACAACCTCGCGGTCAACGCCCTCACCCGCGTGTTGGGACGGGTCAAGAACGCCCGGAACGCCTGGGAGGACCTGCGCCGCAAGGGCGACGCCTTTCCCGCGCTCGCCCCCGCCGGGAGCGGACTACCTGCGGTCGGTCGACGCGATGAACCATAACCTCGTGGCGCTCGCCCGCAAGACGATGCCGCACCTGGCCGTGGTCGACGGGTTCGTCGGGATGCACCGGGAGGGGCCGCGACACGGCACGCCGATCCGGCTCGGCGTGGTCGTCGCCGGCGCCGACGCCGTCGCGGTGGACGCCGTGGCGGCGGCCGTGATGGGGTTCGACCCGCGCCGATCGGCTACCTCGTTCGCGCCCAGGCGCCGGCCTCGGGGTCGACCGACCTCGACCGGATCAGGTCGTCGGCGACCCGATCGCCTGGGTCCGCCGGCGGTTCGTGCCGCACTCCAACCACGCCGTCCAGCGCCACTGGCACCGGCTCACCGACCGTCCGCCGCGGCCCACTCGACGCCCGCCCGCAGCGCGCGGGGGCCGGACGGCCCGCCGCCCGATGACGCGGCGACGTGGCGGTGGTGGTCGCGTCGATCGACGCGCCGCGCGACCGCGACCGGCCAGCCTCGCGCGGTTCGCTGAGGAGGTCCGCGGTCGGGGCGAGGTGGTCCTTGTGGACGCCTCGCGCGACGGCACGGCGGGGGAGGTCGAGCGGACGACGCCCTCCGTCCGGGTGCTCCGCCGGCCCCCGGGCCGCTCGCGCCGGAACTCTGGCGCGACGGCCTGCGCGCGACCGACGCCCCGCTCGTCGCCTTCTCGACGGCCGCGATGGTCGCCGCGCCCGGCTGGCTCGACGCCCTGCTCGCCCGGCTCGACGCCACCGGCGCGGCGGCCGTCGGCGGGCCGATCGACCCGGCCGGGTGCTCTCGGCCGGCCGACCGGGCGGTCTACCTGCTCCGGTACGTGAACTACCTCCGGCCGCTCCCCGACTCCGCCCCCGCCGAGCCGCCGGGCGACAACGCGATCTACCGCCGCGACCGCCTCGCGGGGCGGGGCCGTCGCTCGATCGCGGGTTCTGGGAGTCCGAGGTCCACCGCCGCCTCCGCGCCCGGGGGAGCGCTCGCGATGGCCGAAGGGGCGGTCGTGACCTTCCGCGGGGCGCCGGATCGGCCGCGGTCCGCCAGCGGCTCGGCCACGGCCGCCACCACGGCGCTTCGCGCGCGGTACGGATGCGGGCCCGGGGCGGCTGGGCGCGGCCGCGACCTCGCCCCTGTGCCCCTGGTCATGGCCCGCCGGTCGGGCGGCGTTGCGGGCCGGGGTGTGACCGGGCGATCGGCGCCGTCGCTGTCCGGCCTCTCGGTCCTGCTGGCCTGGGCGGCGCGCCGGGCCCTGGGCGGGCCGGCTGCCGCCGGCCTGGTCGCCGCCGGGCGAGGCGGCGCGGGCGCGGGACGAGCGGATGACCGGTCAGGGCGAACGGGGACGGCCCGGCCCCCGGCAGTCATAGTCGACCAGCGATCTGACTATAACGTTTGTTCCCCGAAGCGAACGCGGGCGGCTCAAGGGCAGGAGGTGGTGTCATGAAGGCGGACGGGCGAGCGGTGGGTTTCCTGGTGGTCGGGGCGGGGTTCCTCGGGGCGCAGAGGGCCGCGGCGGTCGCGGCGGCGCGGGGCGCGGCTCGTCGCCGTCCACGACCGCGACCGCGGCGCGGCGGCGGCGTGGCCCGGCGGTACGGGGCCGAGGCGGTGGCCGACTTCGACGCGGCGCTGACGCGGCCGGGCGTCCACGCCGTGATCGTCGCCACGCCGCACGCCGACCACTTCGCGCAGGCGATGGCCGGCGCTGGAGGCGGGCAAGCACGTCCTCTGCGAGAAGCCGCTGGCGGTCCCCCCCGACGACGCCCGGCTGCTCGCCCTGCGGGCCGACGAGCTGCGGCTCCGGCTCGCCACCGGGCTTGAACCACCGCTTCTACCCGCCCGTGGCCGACGCGCTCGACCTCGTCGCCGCCTGGGCGATCGGCCGGGTCGAGAGCGTCCGGGCCGAGATCGGCCACCGGCCGACGCCCGCGTTCCTGGCGAGCTGGCACACCGACGTCGCGCGGTCGGGCGGCGGCACGCTGATGGACAACGGCCCGCACGCCTGCGACCTGATCCGCCGGCTCCTCGGCGAGGTGGTCGCCGCCAAGGGCTACCTCCGCCAGCAGCCTGGGCCTGCCCCGCGACTGCGAGCCCGAGGCGTACGCCCTCTTCCGCGACTTCGACCAGGGGTTCGGCGAACTCCGGTCGTCGTGGACCAGCCCGTCCGGCTACCTGACCCTGGAGGTCCGCGGGAGCGACGGCTGGCTGCGGGTCGAGACCGCCCCCTGGCGGCTGACGGGCGTCCTGTCCAACGGCCGGGCGGGTCGACGCGCATACCTGGACCGGGTCGCCGAGCGGGTCTTCCGCCGCCGGTTCGGCTGCGAGCGGTCGCTCGTCCGCGAGGTCGAGGCGTTCGTCGTCGTCGCCGCGGCGCACGAACGGCCCGAGGCGACGGGCTGGGACGGCTGCCGGGTCACCGAGATGATCGACGCCGTCTACCGCTCCGACGAGACCGGCGAGGAGGTCCGTCTCGACCCGCCGCTCGTCAACCTGCCGTCGATGCCCGCCGACGGCGCGCTCGGGGAGCACCTGCGCATGACGACCGCCGGGCCGGGCTGCCGGTCCTCACCTATCACGCGATCGACACGCCGCGGTCGCGTCACGGCCACCGACCCGCGCCTGTTCGCCGAGACGCTCGGCGCGCTCGCCGAGGCGGGCTACCGCGCGGTCGACCTCGACGACTGGGTCGCCCGCGGCCGGCCCGACGAGCCCGGCGGGTTCGCCCTCGCCTTTGACGACGGCCTCCGGTCGGTCCTCCGGCGTCGCCGACGTCGTGGCGCGCCTACGCGTCCCCGCGACCGTCTTCCTCGTCACCGGCCGGGTCGGCTCCGACAACGCCTGGCCCGGCCAGCGCGGCGACGTCGCCGTCGAGCCCTGCTGTCGTGGCCGGAGGTCGACGACGCTCGCGGCGTCGCGGGTTCCGGTTCGCCGCGCACGGGCGGACGCACGCGCCGCTCGACCGGCTCGACGCCGCCGCGCTTGCCGCACGAGCTGCGCGGGCTCGCGCGACGCGATCGAGGACCGGCTCGGGCCGCCCCTGCCGGCTCCTGGCGTATCCCGAACGGCGCGTCGTCGCCGGCCGGGTCCGGCGCGCGCCGCGGCGCGGCACTTCGATGCGGCGTTCGGCACGCGGCTCGACTACGCCGACGGCCGCCAGGACCCGTTCGACCTCTCCCGGATCGACGCCTATTACCTCCGCGCGCGCGGGCGCCCCTGCGAATCCGCTCGATCGGCGGCCGCTGGCGCGGGCTGGCTCCGGCGTCGGCGTGCAGCGCCGCGGCCGGTCCTGTCGCGGGGCCGGTCGCTTCTGCGGGCTGGGGGGTGTCGGCGTGCTGACGGCCGCCTGTCCCCGACGCCCGTCTGCCCGGCCTGCCGCGGCGCCGCTGCGTGCCCGGCGGAGGCGGGCTCGCCTGCCCGGCCTGCCCGCGGACGTTCCCCGAGGTCGCCGGCCTTCCCGACCTCCGGCTCGAGTCGGACCGTTATCTCGGGCTGGCGGCCGAGCGGGCGAAGGCCGAGCGGCTGCACGCGTCGGGTCGAGCCGGCGTCCGACGTGCGGGGCTGGCGGCGGCCTACTACGCGATGACCGACGACGTGCGTCGACCACCGCCGCGGCCGGTTCCTCGCGCCACATCGCCGGGGCCGAGGCGCGGGGCGAGGCGCTGGCCGATCGCCTCCCGGGCGCGGGCCGGATCCTGGAGGTCGGCTGCGGGACGGGCGGCCTGCTCGTCGCCGCGGCGCGGCGGGGCCGGTCGATCGTGGGCGTGGACATCGCCGTCGCGCTGGCTGGTCGTCGCCCGCCGGCGGCTGGCCGACCGCGGCCTGAGCGTCCCGCTCGCGGCGGCGGAGGCCGAGCGACTCCCCTGGCCCGACGCGCACGTTCGATGGCGTCGTCGCCGACAGCGTGCTCGAACACCTCGACGACCCCGCGCGGGCCTTGCGCGAGTGGCGGCGGGTGCTCCGGCCGGGGGGCCCCCTCGTCGTCTGGTCGCCCAACCGATTCACGCTGACGACCGACCCGCACCTCGGCCTCTGGGGCGTCGGCTGGCTCCCGCGGCGCTGGCTGCCGGCCTACCTGACGCTCCGCGGCGCGGGCCGAGTGGCCGCCCCGGACCTTCTCGGCCGCCGGGGCGGGCCGGCTGGCCCGTCGTTGCGGGTTCGACCGGTCGAGATCGGGCCGCCGGCCGTCCCCGCGGGATGGGCCCGGTCCCGCCCCGCGCAGAGCGGCTGGCTGATCCGGGCCTGTTCCGCCGCGCGACGCCTGCCCGGCGGTCGCGCGGCGCTGCTCGCCGTCGGCCCGCTCTGGGAACTCCGCGCAGGAGGCCGGCATGACGACGACCGCACGGACCCACCCGATCCCGCACCGGGTTTACCGAGACGGGCCGGCTCCCCGACCTCGGGCCTGTCCTGGGTCTTGGCCGCGGAGGCGTTCGCCGGCCGCGCTCGGGTTCGCCGCGCTGGTGCACCGGCCCGGAGGCTCGGGCCGGCCGTCGTTCGCGCGGGTGGAGTACGCCGCGGCGGTCGCCGCCTGGCTGCTCGTGCTGGTCCGGGGCGGTGTGGACCAGTCGTTTACCGCGAGGCCGCGCGCCGGCCCCGCCTGGTCGGGCCGCTGACCGACCTCCTGATCGGCCTGCGCTGCCTCGCGGCCTGTCTCGGTTACGCCCTGGTGCTGGTGGTCGCCGCGCCGGTCGGACCCGGCCGCGGCGGCGCGGTGGCGGTCGCCGGTCTGGCGCTGTTCGCCCTCGGCCTGGGTCGCCGACGTCGGGCCTCGGGCCACGAACCGGCTCGGCTGGGTCGCGCTCGCCCAGGCGGTGCGGGCGGCCGGCTGGGCTTCGGCGGTCTTCGCCCTGGTCCGCGGGCCCGGCGACGCCCTCCGCGCCGCGGCCTGCCTCGTCTTCGGCGAGGCGCTCGGCGCGGCGATCCCTGTCCTCGTCACGCCGCGGACACGGCTTCCCCTCGCCCGTCTCCGGAAACGTGCGAGCCTGGTCCTCGCTCGTCGCGGGGCGGTCGCCGGGCTCACGCGGTTCGGTCGGGTGACGCCTCTACGGGGCCGACCTCCTGGCGCTGGTTGGTGGGCCGGGAGCGACCTCGGCCCGTACGCGGCGGCCCGACGGGTCGTCTTCGCCCTGGTCGCACTCGGGCTCGTGATCCCGGCCACCCTCGCCCCCGCGTCGCTCGGGCCTGGTCTCTCGGCCCCGCGACGGCCCGGAAGCAGGTCGCCGACGCGCTGTCGGCCCTCTGGACGCTGAGCCTTCCCGCGTCGGTCGGCCTCGCCCTCACGTCCGACCGCTGGATGCCGACACTGTTCGGCGGCTCGTACCGTGACGGCGGCTTTTATCTCGCCCTGATCGCCGCCCGTCTCCCCTGGTTACTCGCGGCGAGCTTCGCGCAATCCGCGCTCGTCGCCTTCCGCCGCGAGGGCCTGTGCCTCCGCCTGGTCCTCGCCCAGACCTTGCTCGCCGCCCTCCTCATCCCCGCCGGTGCCGTCGCCGCCGGCCCCTGGGGCGTGGGCTGGGCCTCGTTCGCGGTCGAGGCGTTCGGCGCGTATCGCCGGCTGGGCCCTGCTCGCCCGCCTGGGTGTCGCCCCCGGTTGGCCGGAGCAGGCGGGACGCGCGGCCGTCGGTTGCCTCGGCCTGATCGCCGGATGCCGCCTTTGCGGCGGGATGCCCCTGCCGATCGTCTGCCTCGCGGGTGCCTTCGGTTACTGGGCCGGCTCGCGCGGCGTCGCGCTGGGCTCGGATGCGAGCCCCAATCGCCTCGGGGCCGGGTCAGGCGATGTCGGCCTCCGTCATTCTCTCCTGGATGGTCTTCAACGAATTCCGGTAGTACTCCGCCCCCTCCGGGGTGGGGGCCCTTCGCCAACTCCTCGTAGACTTCGACAGCCCGTTTCCATTCGCCGCGCTTTTCCAGATCGATCGCAAAACCCTCGACTGCGGCAATCCCTTCCTGGAGGCGTCTCCAGCCCTCCACCGTAGCCAGGCGAGTTCGCGGTGAATCGGCCATTCGCTTCACGCGCGAAGACGATCAGTCCGAGGTAACCCGTAAGGAGAATCGGGATGACATACGCCCTGGGGAATCCCGCCTTTCGCAGCATCTCCGACGGTATCCAGCAGAAGATCAAGAGGAACGCGATCGCGACGGCTCCTCCGACCAGCACGCCAAGGAATTGCGTCAGATCCATGAGTTTCTCCCCCGAGTCCGACTGCCTGCCGCATCGGTGAAGCCGATACTCTCCAGCCTTAACTCACATGAGTGAGATAACTTTTCGGATCATCTACACGTACTTTTGAAAAAGCATACTTCTGAGTGCGTAAATAATCACGCCTCTTTCATGGTACAGACTTCCCGTGCGTCCGAACCGGTCGGTCAATGACGGCGAGGATACAACCGGCGATTAGCCCGATTCCAGCAAATACCGCGACCACTTTCCATAACGGAATGTCCCCTTCCCGCGCAGGGAAAGGCCCTTGGTGACGCCAAGGACCGCCCCGAAAACCGGCCCGACGACCGGACCTAGCCATCGCGAAAACTGATGCGTCCGGTAGAAATTGTCCAACCCCATAGATGGCGTCTTCGAATCGGGACGGGGTAGACCGCGTGGGGAGGACGGTCTGGCCACACCGGGGGCAATGCGACCCTACGGTTGTGGTGGAAATGTCCATCAGGAAACCGCAGGATTGGCAATCATAGGATTCTAATTTATCGTATATCATCGCTATGCTATGATCAAATTTACGGACGATCCCGAAAACTGTCGTTAACCCCGATTGTATCAGTCAATGCATCGCCCTTCGATAGACTGGCGATCCGACCGGACGGGGGAACACTCCGAGCCCTCGCTCTCCGCAGGAGTCCGCACGCCAATGACGGCCGCGCCCACGATCGAACAACCCGCCTATTTCGAACGGCTCGCCGACGTCGAGGCCCGGCACTGGTGGTCGCTCGGCCTCTGGAGGCTGGCCTCCCACTGGCTCGACGGGGCGTCGCGGGACGGTCGGGGTTGCGGGCACTGGACGTTGGGTGTGGGACGGGCTTGACCGCCGTGCGGCTGGCGCGAAGGCCCGATATCGCCGGGGTCGTGGGGCTGGACCCGAGCGGCGATGCGCTCGGCCCACGCGCAGGACGGCACACGTTGCCGATCGTCCGCGGGAGTATCCTGTCCTTGCCCTTCGAGGACGGGCGGTTTGATGTGGTGACGTGCCTTGATGTGCTGCAACACCTCTCTGAAGGGGGTGACCGTCGGGCGGTTGTCGAGCTGCGCAGGGTGCTGGCCCCCGGGGGTGTCCTGCTCGTGCGGTCGAACGGCCGGGGTTGGTCGGGCGACGGTTCGGCTTACACCCTGGCGGGACCTCGTCGGGCTGCTGGAAGGGGCGGGGCTGACCGTCCGGCGGGCGAGTTACGCGAACTGCCTGCCGGCGGTGGCGCAGGAGGTCCGGGGGAGGCTGTTCCGCGGGTCGGGAGGGCCGAGTCATCCGTCGGGGGGCGGCCTGCAGATCCGGGTGCCGCACCCGGCGGTGAACCGGATCATGGGGGGCGTGGCGGGGGCCGAGGCGTGGGTCGCGGGGAGGCTCGGGGTGCCGCTCCCGTTCGGCCACAGCACGCTGGTCCTGGCCGAACGCGACGCGTGAGTTGAGGGTGACAGGACCGGCGGTTTCTGGTCTGTTGGGCGCGGCCGGGTGCTGGGCAGGGATGTCCCCGAGGGCGGCGCGTCATGAGGATCGGGATCGACGGCGGTTGTCTGGCGAACCGGCGCGGGTTCGGCAGGTTCGCCAGGCAGACGCTCCGGGCGCTGGCGGAGGCCGGCAGTCCGCACGAGTTCGTCGTCTTCGTCGACCGGCCGTCGAGCGGGTCGGTCGTCGTCCCGGAGCGGTTCGAGCGGGTCGTCGTCGACGTCGGCGAGGCGCCCAGCCGGGCGGCGTCGAGCACCGGGCGGCGGTCGCTCGCGGACCTGTTCGCGATGGGCCGCGCCGCGGCCCGGGCGCGGCTCGACCTGATCTACTTCCCGGCCACCTACAGCTCCTTCCCCGTCTGGGGGGTGAAGCGGGTCATCGTGACGATGCACGACACGCTCGCCCTGGCCCACCCGGACCTCGTCTTCCCGACCTGGAAAGGCCGGGTCGCCTGGGCGATCAAGGAGCACCTCGCGGCGCGGCGGGCGGACCGGATCTGGACCGTCTCGGAGTCGGCACGCCGCGACCTCCTCGCCTGGTTCCGGCTGCCCGGCGACCGCGTCCGCGTCATCAGCGAGGGGCCCGACCCGGTCTTCGGCCCCAGGCCGACCGGCCCCGAATCCGACGCCGCTCTCGCCCGTTTTGGGGTCGACCCCCGCGACGCCCTTTCTCCTGTATGTCGGCGGCCTGAGCCCGCACAAGAACCTCGCCCGCCTGATCGAGGCGTTCGCGCGCTCGGGGCTGGAACGCGACGGCCTGACGCTCGTCCTCGTGGGGGACACCGGCGACGTCTTCCACACCCACGTTCCGGAGCTCCGCGCGGCCGTCGAGCGCTCGGGGCTGGGCGGCCGGGTCGTGTTCACCGGGTTCGTGCCCGACGACGACCTGGTCTATTTTTACAACCGCGCAAAGGCGCTGGTGCAGCCGTCGTTGATGGAGGGGTTCGGCCTGCCGCCCGTCGAGGCGATGGCGTGCGGGACGCCCGTGCTGTCGAGCACCGCGGGTTCGCTCCCCGAGGTCGTGGGCGACGCCGGCCTCTTCTTCGACCCGACCGACGTGGGGGCGATCGCGTCGGCCCTCCGGGCGGTCGTCGACGAGCCGCGGCTCCGCGCAGGAGCTGGCCGCCAGGGCGTCGCGGAGGGCGTCGCGGTACTCCTGGGCGGCCTCGGCGCGGGCGATGCTGGAGGGGTTCGAGGAGTTCGACCCGCGGGGGCGCGACACCGTCACGCCGCCGGCGGCCCCGGCCTGGAGGGAGTCCGCATGAAGTTCTGCATGCTCACCACGTTCTTCGGGTCGCACAGCTTCGGCGGCGACGCCGCGTTCGTCGACCGGCTCTCGCGGTCGCTGGCCGACCACGGGCACGAGGTGCACGTGATCCACTGCCGCGACGCCTTCGAGGCCTCGCGCGGCGGCGAGTCGCCCCGGCCGTACGAGCCGCACCCGGGGGTCCGGACGCACCCGCTGGCGAGCCCCGTCTCGGTCCTCTCCCCGCTCGCCACCCACCAGACGGGCCACCCCCTGTTCAAGGCCCGCGCGATCCGCCGCCTGATCCGCGAGATCGGGCCCGACGTGGTCCACTTCCACAACCTCTCCCTGATCGGCGGGCCGGGCCTGCTCTCGATCCCCGCGCCGGGCGCGGTGAAGTTCATGACGGCGCACGAGCACTGGCTCGTCTGCCCGCTGAGCGTTCTCTGGAAGTTCGACCGGGGCGTCTGTGAGACGAGGGAATGCGTCAAGTGCTGCGTAAAGGCGAGCCGTCCGCCCCAGTTCTGGCGTAAAACCTCGCTCCTCGACCGGTCCCTGGGCCGTCTCGACGCCCTGATCTGCCCGAGCCGCTCGACCATCCACGAGCACGCCCGGCGCGGGATCAACGCCCGGATGGTCCACCTGCCGTACTTCCTCCCCGCCGACTACACCGGCCGCCCGCCCGCCCCGACCCCGCGCGCACGCCCGCCCGTACGTCGCGGCGGCGGGACGGCTGGAGAAGATCAAGGGGTTTCAGGACGCGATCGACGCCATGCGGCGACCTGCCGGGGGTCGACCTCCGGATCGCAGGGTCGGGCCGTTTCGAGGCCGGAGCTGCGCGCGCAGGCGGGCGGACTCGCCAACGTCCATTTCGAGGGCCGGCTCGACGCCCCGGAGGTCGCCGCGCCTCTTCCGCGGGGCGCGGGCGGTGGTCGTGCCGTCGCTCGTGTATGAGACCTTCGGCTATGTCGTGCTGGAGGCGTTCGCCGAGGGGACGCCCGTGATCGTCCGCGACCTCGGCGCCCTGCCCGAACTCGTCGCCGAGAGCGGGGGCGGGCTGGTCTTCGAACGACCGAGCGGGCTGGTCGGTTCGGTCGACCGCCTCACCCGTGACCCGCGGCTCCGCGACCGCCTCGGGGCCAGCGGCCTGGCCGCCCGCGAGGGCGTCTGGTCCGAGGCCCAGCACCTCGCCCGCTACTTCGACCTGATCGACCGCCACCGCCGCGCCCGCCGCGTCCGGGTCGACCGCGCCCACCCGTCCCGGCCCGGCCCGGCCCCCGGATCAGGCGGGCCGGCCGGAGAGGACGGCCCCTTCTCCGGCCTGGGGGATCGGGCAACCCGGCGGATCTCCTCCCTGACCCCCTCCGCGAACCCGGCGCGGCTGAACCGGGCGACGTTCGCCAGACCCGTCGGCGACAAGTCGCGCGCGGAGGCCGGCGCGGAGGCCAGGTCGTCCATCGCCCGCGCGACTCGCCTCGGCCGTTGGGCGAGTCGAGGAACTAGGCGGCCTCGCCCGCCGATTCCGTCAGGGCGCTGTTCCGCAGGGTCACGACCGGGCAGCCGGTCGCCTGGGCCTCCACGACGGGGAGCCCGAACCCCTCGTAATCCGACGGGTAAAGCAACGCGATCGCGCGACGCCAGCAACCCGTGGAGCACGCTGCTCGTCCACATGCCCGGCGTCGACGACCCCGTGACCGGGTCCGGGCAAGGGCGTCGCCGCCGTCCGGGTCCGACGAAGACCAGGAGGTGTCCGGGGAACCGGCGGCGGTGCGCGGTCGAAGGCGTCGAGGACCGCCGGGACGTTCCGCCGCCGAGACCGCTTGCCGACGAAGAGGAAGAACGGGTTCTCGCCCAACCCGACCGCCGCCTGGCGCTCGCGGACCTCGGGCGCGTCGGCCGGGAGGGGCCGGAACGCCGGGTCCGGGCCGGGTAGACGACGCCGATCCGGTCGGCCGGGATGCCGTGGACCCGTGCCACGTCCCGGGCCGTCGACCGCGAGGGCACGATCACCCGGGCCGCCCGACGCGCCGCCAGGCGGTATCGCCAGCCGAAGCGGAGCCGGACGTGCCAGGGGAAACTGCCGGCGGCCGACCACGGCAGCGTGTCATAAAGGATGACCGCCGACCGCCCGTGCCAGGTCCAGGGGACGAGGTTCGCCGGCGCGAAGAGGAGGTCGTCGGGCCGCAGGACGCGGCCGAGGCCGAACGTCTCCCAGGCCAGGCCGGGCCAGCGCTCGCCGACCACCAGGGTGGTCAGGCCCGGGGAATCGGGGACCCCGCCCAGCCCGCCGCGGTCGCGCGACGACGAGCACCGTCTCGTCGAGCGGCCAGCCCGTCGCGGACCACTCCGCGAGCAGGCTTTCGAGGCAGCGGCCGACCCCGGTCCGATGCGCCGTCAGACGTTGGCCGTCGATGACCAGCCTCATCCGGCGAACCTCCCCCGGGCCCCGCGTGTCACAAGAACTACCTGAGGACGGCATTCTCGTGAACCGCGACCCGTTTGCCCAGACGTGGGGCAGGGGAGGGAGTCGGTTTCCGGAAAGCTTCGGCCCGGATACGGATACGGAGGGTGGATGACGGGAGAGACTTCTGGATCGGCTTCGTCCTGACGATCCGTCACCCTTGCGAGCCGTCCTGTCCGTCCGAAATCGGGCAACGACTTTCCGGAGTGCGTGTCACCCTTCGTGGCCCGTGCGGCTCGCTCGCCCTGGGTCCGCGTCCCGACCGTGTTCATGGTTGGTGGCGTGGCCCCCGAGCGCCTTCTCGATGTCCCTGGCGTCGACCGAGCCCTTGCCGGCCGTGTCCGCAGCCCGCAGGAAGCGGGCGGCTTCCTCGGGGGAGAGGCGACCGTCCCTGTCGGCGTCGGCCTTTTCCACGAGCACGGGGGCCGAGAAACCGTGGGTCCAGTGTGGCGGGGGGGGCCAGTGGGCGCATGGTCCGGGTCGGCCGGGGGCGGACCAGCCCATCGGGGCGGACGTGACGAACTTCGGCCGATTAACCTCCCCTCGGACGTGGAGGACGTAGCCGACTCCCGTGAGTGTCGCGACGAGGTTGGCCAGAATCCCCAGGCCGAGCAGGAGCACCAGAGGCTCGCTGCTCCGGCGCCGGACGAGGGCGAAGAGGCCGGTCAACGCCCCCGAAACGACCATCGCGAGGAGGACCCCGGCCACCACATCCCGGGGTGACCGGTCGAGGAGGAAATCCGAGACAGCGCGGGCGAGTTGTTGCACGGTCGGGTCTCCTGTCCAGGTCTGGGTCATCGGGGCGTCCGGTGTCCCCTGGCGAACGTCATCTCCCCAGACTGATAACGTCAGCCGGGGCTGCGAGGAGACTGGAAATGTTTTGAGGAAAGGAGCACCCAGACCGGTGCGCGGCCTTTTGTGAGGGCCCTCTCATGGTTCGGGGGCAGGAATCTCACCGGCTCTATGCTGACAGACGCGCATCCCCCCCCGCCCGCATGCAGAAATGGCCGGCGGTCGGGACGATCTTGCCGGACACAAGTTAATAAGAGCGAGGAAGTTCGGTCGAACCGTTCGGGCTATCCGCCAAAATCGCGTTCGCACCCTTGCCCGGACGTGGTAGAATGTTTGAGCTTGGACAAAGAGGAATGCACCCCACCGGCTTGAGGCCGAGAACACCCCTCGCGAATCTTTTTTTCGTTGGTCTACTTGCGCTGACTCTGCTTGCCGCCCCCGATATTACCTTCGGGGGGGACCCCTTGGCGCGACCAGGCCGACATGAACGCGAGCCGAAGCCGCGTCCGCGTATGGAGCGGGCGACCCAGCCGGGTCGCCCGGTCCGCGCCGCAAGTCGGGGTTCACTAAGGAGTTGAGTTTGCAGACGACGACGCACGTAGAGACGGAGCCCCGGAGACCGGGGCGTTCGCGGCGATGGGCCTTGGCGAGACGACGCTGATTGCCCTGGCCCGCATGGGCTATCCACGCCGAGCCCGATCCAGGCGCGCATGATCGCCTCGGCGGTGGCCGGCCGGGATTGCCTGGGCAACGCCCCGACCGGGACGGGCAAGACCGCCGCGTTCCTGGTCCCGATCCTGGAAGCGATCGACGAGAAGGACCGGCGGCCGCAGGCCCTGGTCCTGGCGCCGACGCGTGAGCTGGTGCACCAGATCGGCATGGAGTTCGACAAGCTGTCTTACGGCCGACGCGCCCGCGTAGTCGTCGAGAAAGTGCTTACCTAACAAATTTTCGATTGTCGATCGCCTTCGGGCGAAGTGAAAACCAAGAGAAGAATTTATGGCGAAGAAAGCAACAGGGTTCGTAAAACTTCAGATCGCGGCCGGTAAGGCCACACCAGCGCCTCCCGTAGGACCGGCGCTCGGCCAGGCGCAGATCAACATCATGGAGTTCTGCAAGCAGTTCAACGCGCGCACCAGCCAGAAGGAACTGGAAGGACTCATTATCCCGGTGGTGGTCACGGTCTATAGCGACCGCTCGTTCACCTTCATCACCAAGACGCCTCCGGCTTCGATCCTGCTCAAGCGGGCGGCGGGAATCGCCAAGGGCGCGGGCGCGCCAAATAAAGACAAGGTCGGCAAAGTGACGGCGAAGCAGGTCGAGGACATCGCCAAGCAGAAGATGCCCGATCTGAACGCGGCGTCGGTCGAGTCCGCGATCAAGAGCATCCGCGGAACTGCGCGCTCGATGGGAATTGAAGTCGTAGGGTAGACGCCGGCCAGAGGCCAGCGGTACGTAACGCCGCCATCTTGGCGGGCACAGTCAACAACACTACGGCTCATCAGATTAACGATGAGCGGTGGGAGACGGAGAAGAAAGCAATGAAGAAGTCTGGAAAAAATATCGAGAAGGCAAGGAAGGCAGTTGAGCCTCGTCCTTATTCGCTGCAGGATGCGGTGCCTTTGTTGCAAAAAATCAAATTCGCGAAGTTCGACGAGACCGTGGAAATCACCATGCGTCTCGGAGTCGATCCTAAGCACGCCGACCAAATGGTTCGCGGCACCGTGGTTTTGCCGCATGGGCTTGGCAAATCGAAAAAGGTTCTGGTCATCGCCACCGGCGATAAGGCTAAAGAAGCCGAAGCAGCCGGAGCGGATTTTGTCGGCGGCGAAGAGATGGTCGAGAAGATCCAGAAAGAAAACTGGACCGATTTCGACGCTCTGATTGCCACTCCCGACGTGATGAAGTCCGTCGGACGCCTGGGCAAAGTGCTTGGCCCCAAGGGGCTGATGCCGAATCCGAAGACCGGCACGGTGACCTTCGACGTGGGCAAAGCCGTCCAGGAAGTGAAGGCCGGCAAGGTCGAATTCCGCACCGACAAGACCGCCTTGGTTCACGTGCCCGTAGGAAAGATTTCGTTCTCCCCCGACAAGTTGGTCGAGAACGCCACCGTGGTCATCACCAGCGTGGTGAAGGCCAAGCCGACGGTGGCCAAGGGCAAATACGTGAAGGGCTGCTACCTGAGTTCGTCCATGGGCCCGGGGATTTCGATCGACACCAGCGCGGTTGAGACCGCTGCGAAGGCGTAGTACCGGACGCTCAGTCGTCCCCTAAACGAGATCAAAAAGGATCAGAGACATGGCAGTCACCAGAGCGAAAAAGAACGAACAAGTTGAAAAACTCAGCGGTGAGTTGAAGAACGTTTCGAACATGATTGTAGCGACCTACTCGAAGCTCACCGTGGCCCAGGATTACGAACTGCGCAAGACTCTGCGCAGTTCCGGCGCGAAGTACAAGGTGGTCAAGAACACGCTGGCCAAGCGGGCGGCCAAGGGAACCAAGGTCGAATCGATCCTGGAGAAGCTTTCCGGCGTCACCTCGATCGCCTATACCGAAGGCGATCCGGTGGCCCTGGCGAAGGCGCTGGCCAAGTATGCCAAGGACAATCCTGAATTTACCTTCAAGGCCGGCGTGGTCGAAGGCAAGGTCATCTCGATCAACGAGATCCAGGCTCTGGCCACGATGCCGTCGAAGGAAGAGATTCATTCCAAGCTTCTGTTCCTGATCAATGCTCCGGCGCAGCGCCTGGTCACGGTGATGAATGCGGTTGGCAAGGATCTGGCCGTCGTGATCAACCAGGGCGTGGAGAAGGAAAAGTTCAAGAACGACGCGCCACAAGGCGTCTAGTTCCAAGGTTTCGGGGCGGTAAGCCGCCCGAAAAGGGTTGAGTCGTTTCAGGTCGAGGGTTGCGCGGCTGAAGTCCCATGCGTTGTCTGGCGCGGGGATGAAAGCCTGGTCGCACTGGAAACTTTGACCGGGCACGGCGAGATCAGCAAATCGATAAATCAAATATTGGAGAGATGGACATGGCGGACCTGCAACAGTTGGAAGATTCAATCGTAGGCTTGTCGCTGCTCGACGCGGCGCAATTGGTGAAGAAACTTGAGGAGCGCCTTGGCGTTTCCGCGGCAGCAGCAGCCCCGGTCATGATGGCGGGTGGCGGCGGCGCGGCGGCAGCAGCTCCGGCGGAAGAGAAGACCGAGTTCACCGTCGTCCTGAAGGAAGTGGGCGCCAACAAGATCAATGTCATCAAGGCCGTCCGCGAAGTCACCAGCTTGGGCTTGAAAGAAGCCAAGGACCTGGTGGATGGCGCGCCAAAGAGCATCAAAGAAGGGGTTTCCAAGGAAGAAGCGGAGACCATCAAGAAGAAATTTACCGAAGCGGGAGCGACGGTCGAAGTTAAGTAGTTCTGGTCTTGGCCCGGTAAGCTTGTGCGTGGTAATGGGTTACTGTTCAAGCTCGCGCGCAAGACGGGCCGAGCCGTGCGATCTAGGGCTGGTGAATCGTCGGGAGCGGTGTTAGCATCTAAATTAACACCGCTTCCCCACATTTAAATCAGACCGACGGCGACCTCCACTTCGATATCCGGGAAGCGGAGCAGGGTCGCTGCAACGAATTTGGCAACTGTCCCGGCTGGCGGCGGGACGGGAACAGGCCTAAGAGACTGGCGCGGAAGAACAAATTTCAACAAGGCTAAGCGCCGCCATTGGCGCCTGCGGGGAGGCTTGTCCCCACGGGCGCATACGTGTGTCCTCATAGTTTCTAGCAGGTAAGTACCGCGGCGCGGCTATTGCGCGCCCACAATCCGCGGTTTTGTCGCAGCCCTCGGCTGCGCTTGAAGATTGGGAGTCTCTTGATGCCGATGAATAACAACAGCAGCCTATACCGTAAACGTTTTGACTTCTCCAAAATTCCAGCAACCATTCAGATTCCAAACCTGATCGAAGTGCAGAAGCGGTCCTATGACCGCTTTCTGCAGATGGACCGGCTGCCCAGCGAGCGCGATGACGCCGGCTTGCAGGCAGTTTTTCAGTCGGTGTTTCCCATCACCGACTTCCGCAACGTATCACAGCTTGAGTTTGTGGATTTCGCCATTGGTAACTGGGAGTGCAAATGTGGTCACCTCAAGGGTCTGCACCACCTGCGCACCACTTGTAAGAATTGCGGATCGACCG
Organism: Terriglobia bacterium; assembly: GCA_963797845.1. Lineage (GTDB taxonomy): Bacteria > Acidobacteriota > Terriglobia > Terriglobales > Acidobacteriaceae > DASREM01. The sequence goes on along the minus strand of CAWCRE010000020.1, from coordinate 57,064 downwards.
TCATCACCGATCCGTTTCATCCCGGCGATGTTCTGTGCCAGAAGTGCGGCACCTACAACGCGAACACGCCGGATTTCTGCAACAAGTGCGGCGACCCGGTCGGCCTGCAGCTGAAGTACGACGTGAGCGAGTGCGAAGAGCGCGGCATGACGTATTCCGCTCCGCTCAAGGTCACCATGCGGCTGACCATCTTCGAAAAAGACGCCGAGACCGGCAACCGCTCCATTCGCGACATCAAAGAGCAGGAAGTCTTCTTCGGCGATGTGCCGCTGATGACGCAGAACGGCACCTTCATCGTGAACGGCACCGAGCGCGTGATCGTCAGCCAGTTGCACCGCTCGCCGGGCGTGTTCTTCGAGACCGCGAACAACCGCACCTACTTCCTGGGCAAGATCATTCCTTACCGCGGATCGTGGGTGGAGTTCGAGTACGACCAGAAGAACGTGCTGTACGTCCGCATCGATCGCAAGCGCAAATTCCTGGGCACGATCTTCCTGCGCGCTCTGGGCCTGCGTTCCGGCGAAGACATTCTGCGCACCTTCTACACCGTCGACCGCCTGGTCGATCCGCGACAAGAAGCTTTTCTGGACGCATCGATCCCGAACAGCGAGAAAGCCGACCAACCTGCTGGGCATGAAGCTGGCGCACAGCATCAAGAACAAGTCGGGCGAGGAAATCGCGCACTCCGGACGCAAGATCAACGCCGCAACGCTGAAGGAAATCCAGAAGGCGAAGATCAGCGAGATCGAAGTCGATGTTACGGACCTCGAAGGCTCATGGGTTGCCGGCGACGTGGTGGATACGACGACGGGCGAAGTGCTGCTGGAAGCCAACTCCGAACTGACCGCCGACAAGCTTTCGAAGATCCTCGATGCCGGTGGCGTCGTGGAACTGAACATCTTCTTCCCCGAGCGCGACGACGTGGGAACGGTGATCAGCCAGACCCTGAAGCGCGATTCGGTGAAGACTCCGCAGGAAGCGCTGATCGAGATCTACCGCAAGCTGCGTCCGGGCGATCCGCCGACGCTGGACACCGCGACTGCGCTGTTCCACGGCATGTTCTTCGATCCGCGGAAGTACGATTTCTCGCGTGTGGGCCGCCTGAAGTTCAACATCAAGCTGTTCGAGAACTCCGGACGCCACGCCAGCTGGACAATCGCACGCTTGAGCCGGACGACTTCTACGCGACCATCCGCTACCTGCTGAAGCTGCGCAAGAACATCGGCGCGGTGGATGATATCGATCACCTCGGCAACCGCCGCGTACGCGCGGTCGGCGAATTGCTCGAGAACCAGTTCCGCATCGGTTTGGTCCGCATGGAACGCGCCATCAAGGAAAAGATGAGCGTGTACCAGGAAATGTCGACGGCCATGCCGCACGACCTGGTGAACGCCAAGCCGGTGATGGCGGCGATCCGCGAGTTCTTCGGATCCTCGCAGCTGTCGCAGTTCATGGATCAGACCAACCCGCTGTCGGAGATCACCCACAAGCGGCGTCTCTCGGCTCTTGGGCCGGGCGGTCTGTCGCGTGAGCGCGCCGGATTCGAAGTCCGCGACGTTCACCCGACGCACTACGGACGTATCTGCCCGATTGAAACGCCGGAAGGTCCGAACATCGGACTGATCTCGTCGTTGAGCTGCTATGCGCGGATCAACGATTACGGCTTCATCGAGTCGCCGTATCGCCGGGTCAAAAGCGGCAAGGTGCTCGACTACGTCAGCATAGTGAATGCCGGCGACAGCGACTTCAAAGTCGGCGATCACGTGGAGAAGCACGAGATCGAGAAGATCAACGCCGACCTGAAGGAACGCCGCAAGCGTGCCGCCGAGATCGAGCCGTTCTCGTTCTACCTTTCCGCGTGGGAAGAAGATCGTCACGTCATCGCGCAGGCGAACGTCGAACTCGACGACAAGGGACGCATCGTCGCCGAACTGGTCAACGCCCGCAAGGCCGGCAACTTCGTGCTGGTCAACCGCGATGAAGTGGACTACATCGACGTCAGCCCGAAGCAGTTGGTTTCGGTTGCCGCATCGCTCGTGCCGTTCCTGGAGCACGACGACGCGAACCGCGCACTGATGGGCGCGAACATGCAACGCCAGTCGGTTCCGTTGCTGCGAGCGGAAGCTCCGATCGTCGGCACGGGAATGGAAGGCGTTACGGCGCGCGATTCCGGCGCAGTGATCCTGGCCAAGCGTAACGGCATCATCGATTCGGTCGACTCCGAACGCATCATCGTGCGCGTGGAAGGCGAGCACCATCCCGGACAGCTTTCTCGTGAAGTGGGCAGCGACATCTACCAGCTCACGAAGTTCAAGCGCTCCAACCAGAACACCTGCATCAACCAGAAGCCGACGGTCGTGCAAGGACCAGCGCGTGATCGAAGGGCCAGGTCATCGCCGACGGTCCTTGCACCGATCATGGCGAGTTGGCGCTGGGACGAAACGTCCTGGTCGCCTTCATGCCATGGCGCGGCTACAACTTCGAGGACGCGATTCTGGTCTCCGAAAAGCTGGTGAAAGAGGACTACTACACCTCGGTCCACATCGAGGAGTTCGAGATCGAAGCCCGCGACACCAAGCTCGGGCCGGAAGAAGTCACGCGCGACATCCCGAACGTCAGCGAATCCATGCTGCGCAATCTGGATGAAGCGGGCGTGATCCGCATCGGCGCCACCATCAAGCAGGGCGACATTCTGGTGGGCAAGGTCACGCCGAAAGGCGAGACCCAGCTCACGCCGGAAGAGAAGCTGCTGCGCGCGATCTTCGGCGAAAAGGCCGGCGACGTTCGCGATGCTTCGCTCTACTGCCCGCCGGGAATCGAGGGCGTGATCGTCGACGTCAAGATCTTCTCCCGCAAGGGCCAGGAAAAGGACGAGCGCGCGAAGTCGATCGAAGGCGCGCAGATCGCGAAACTCGAGAAGAACCTTTCGGACGAAATCCGAATTCTTACCGACGAGCGCCTGAAGCGTCTGGAGAACATCCTGGGCAGCAAGGAAGTGCAGGCCGACCTGCACGACGAGCGCACCAACAAGCGCTTGCTGACCAAGGGCGACGATCCTCGACCGCGACACGATCGAGCGCATTTCGACCCGGAACCTGAAGCGCATCAAGTATGCCGACAAGGATCCGCGGGTGAATGAGCAGATCGACGAGATCGAAGAGATGACCTCGCGTCAGATCGACGTGCTCAAGAAGATCGTCAACGAGAAGAAAGACAAGCTGACCAAGGGCGACGAACTGCCGCCGGGCGTGATCAAGCTGGTCAAGGTCTACATCGCCATGAAGCGCAAGCTGAGCGTTGGCGACAAGATGGCCGGACGTCACGGCAACAAGGGCGTCATTGCCCGCATTCTGCCGGAAGAGGATATGCCGTACCTCGAAGACGGCACGCCGGTGGAAATCGTGCTCAACCCGCTCGGCGTTCCTTCCCGTATGAACGTGGGACAGATTCTTGAAACCCACCTCGGATGGGCCGGTCACAAGCTGGGCGAGAAGATCACCCAGATGCTCGCTGAGAACACGACGGAAGACTGCGATCCGCCGGGAACTCAAGACGTTGTTCAAGGACACGGCGCTGGCGGACACCATCGCTGACCTCAGCGATGAGGAACTGATGGCGGTCGCGCAGACGCTTGACGCGCGGCGTGTTCACCGGATCGCCGGTATTCGACGGTGCCCGCGAAAGCGAGATCAAGGCGCTGCTGAAGCAGCCGGACTGCCGGAGTCGGGCAAGACCACCTGCTACGACGGCATGACCGGCGACAAGTTCGAACAGCCGGTCACGGTTGGCTACATCTACATGCTGAAGCTGTCGCACTTGGTCGACGACAAGATTCACGCTCGTTCGATCGGACCGTACTCGCTGATCACCCAGCAGCCGCTGGGTGGCAAGGCGCAGTTCGGCGGACAGCGCTTCGGAGAAATGGAAGTCTGGGCGCTGGAAGCTTACGGCGCGGCGTTCATTCTGCAGGAACTGCTGACGGCGAAGTCCGACGACGTATACGGCCGTACCAAGATTTACGAGGCCATCGTCAAAGGCGAAGCCGCCATGGAGCCGGGCGTGCCGGAGTCGTTCAACGTGCTCATTCGCGAGTTGCAGTCGCTCTGCCTGGATGTGGAGCTGATCAAGGCGGGCGAGAAGAAGCCGGTCTGCCGCAGCAGCAGATTAATTCATGGGTCGCTGGTCGTCGAGTCGTTGGCGGCCAGCGTCCTGATCAAGATTTCAGTAGTCTTGCAGAGAAAGACAGATCCGCGAGCGATCGCTCTTGGCGTTGCTGGATCAAGAGATTCGCTGGCGCTACGACCACGACTAGCGACTGCATAGCAGAGCCGCCGGCGGCGGCGCACAGCCGCAGGAAGTGGAGGAACACCTTGTATCGTTCGAGCCCCTTTGACATGGCGAACCCGATTGCCGATTTCGATGCTATCCGCATCAGCCTGGCATCTCCGGAAAAAATCCGGAGCTGGTCGCATGGTGAAGTTACCAAGCCCGAAACCATCAACTACCGTACCTTCAAGCCCGAGCGCGACGGCTTGTTTTGCGCGCGCATTTTTGGTCCGGTAACCGACTGGGAGTGTCTGTGCGGCAAGTACAAGCGCATGAAGCACCGCGGAGTGATCTGCGACAAGTGCGGTGTGGAAGTCACCTTTCGAAAGTGCGCCGCGAACGCCTGGGACACATCGAGCTGGCATCGCCCTGCTCGCACGTGTGGTTCTTCAAGGGCCTGCCCAGCCGTATCGGCCACCTGCTCGACATTTCTCTGCGCGACCTTGAATCCGTTCTTTATTTCGAAGCCTACGTCGTCGTCGAACCCGGCGACGCTCCGGTGAAAGAGCGCGAAGTCATCAAGGACGAAGCCAAGTTCCGTGAACTCGACCAGCAATTCCGTCCCACTGGCTTCAAGGCCATGATGGGCGCGGAAGCGATCAAAGAACTTCTCAAGCGCGTCGATATCGAAGGCTCTCGACCGAACTGCGCGAGAAGATGAAGAACGAGAGCTTCGCTGCAGAAGCGGCTCAAGTACGCCAAGCGCCTGAAAGTGGTCGAGGCCTTCCGCAAGAGCGGCAACAAGCCGAACTGGATGATCCTGGACGTGATCCCGGTCATTCCGCCGGAGCTGCGTCCGCTGGTTCCACTCGATGGTGGCCGCTTCGCCACGTCCGACTTGAACGATCTCTATCGCCGCGTCATCAACCGCAACAACCGGTTGAAGAAGCTGATGGACCTGCACGCGCCTGAAGTGATCGTGCGCAACGAAAAGCGCATGCTGCAGGAAGCGGTCGACGCGCTGTTCGACAACGGACGCCGTGGCCGCGTGCTGCGTGGCGCGAACAACCGTCCGCTGAAGTCGCTCTCCGACACGCTGAAAGGCAAGCAGGGACGCTTCCGCCAGAACCTGCTCGGCAAGCGCGTGGACTACTCGGGACGTTCCGTCATCGTGGTCGGTCCGGAACTCAAGCTGCACCAGTGCGGTCTGCCGAAGAAGATGGCTCTCGAACTGTTCAAGCCGTTTATTTATCACCGGCTCGAACAGACCGGCCACTGCACCACCATCAAGCAAGCCAAAGAAATGGTGGAGCAGCAGGAACCCATGGTTTGGGACATCCTGGAAGAGGTCATCAAAGACCATCCGGTGCTGCTTGAACCGCGCTCCAACGCTTCACCGCCTGGGCATTCAGGCGTTTGAGCCGGTGCTGGTGGAAGGCAAGGCGATCAAGATTCACCCGCTGGTCTGCACGGCGTTCAACGCCGACTTCGACGGCGACCAGATGGCGGTGCACATTCCGCTGTCGCCGGAAGCGCAGGTTGAAGCCAGCGTGCTGATGTTGTCTTCGCACAACATTCTGTCGCCGGCGTCCGGCCAGCCGATCACCGTTCCTACGCAGGACATGGTGCTTGGTCTCTACTACCTGACCAAGGGCAAGCCCGGCGCGAAGGGTGAAGGCCGCGCCTTCGCCAACATCGAAGAAGTGATGCTGGCGCTCGATGCCGGTGAAGTCGAAACTCTGACTCCGATTCGTCTGCGCTACACCGGCGAGGTCATCGACCTGACCAGCCGCGTACGACGATCAGGACGTCACTCACACCGAGCCGGTGCACGTACGAGCGGCAGTTCCTGAACACGACGGTGGGCCGCGCCATCCTGAACGATCACCTTCCCGAAGGCATGCCGTACATCAACGGCCTGCTCAAGAAGAAGGGCATCGGACAGCTGGTGAACTACGGCTACCTGCGGTTCGGGCTTGAAGTCACGGTCAAGATGCTCGACGAGGTCAAGTCGCTTGGTTTCCGCTACGCGACCAAGGCGGGTCTCTCGATCGGCATCGACGACATGGTCATCCCGGACAACAAGAAGACGCTGGTCCGCGACGCCGAGAAGCAGGTGGTCAGCGTTCAGCAGCAATACCTGGACGGCGCCATCACCAACGGCGAACGCTACAACAAGGTCATCGAAATCTGGTCGGCGATCACGGAAAAAGTTGCCGACGAGATGTTCGGCCAGATGCAGCAGCGCGACAAGGAAGGCTTCATCAATCCGATTTACGTCATGGCCGACTCCGGCGCTCGAGGATCGAAACAGCAGATTCGCCAGCTCTCCGGTATGCGTGGATTGATGGCCAAGCCGTCGGGCGAAATCATCGAGACCCCGATCACGGCGAACTTCCGTGAAGGGTTGACCGTGTTGCAGTACTTCATCTCGACGCACGGCGCTCGTAAGGGCCTGGCCGATACCGCTCTCAAGACGGCTGACTCTGGCTACCTGACTCGCCGTCTGGTCGACGTGGCGCAGGACGTCATCATCAGCGAATACGATTGCGGCACCGTGGACGGCATCTACGTCGCCGGAATCGTCGAAGCCGGCGAGATCATCGAGCCGCTGCGCGACCGCATTGTAGGCCGCGTATCGCTCGAGAAGATCAAAGACTACGACGGCAACGTGGTCGTCGACATCAACCAGGAGATCACGGAAGACCTCGCAGGCTCGATTCAGGCAGCCGGTATCGAGCGGGTGAAGATCCGCTCGGTGCTGACCTGCGAATCGAAGCGCGGTGTCTGCGTGATGTGCTACGGACGCAACCTGGCTTCGGGACGTCTGGTCGAACTCGGCGAAGCAACCGGAGTCATCGCGGCACAGTCGATCGGCGAACCTGGAACGCAGCTCACGATGCGTACCTTCCACATCGGTGGTACGGCATCGCGAGTCTCCGAGCAGTCGCGGCTCGATGCCAAGACCAACGGCGCGGTCCGCTTCATCGGCCTGCAGACGGTGAAATCGAAGTCGGGCGATCTGGTGGTCATGAACCGCCAGGGCTCGATTGCCGTGGTCGATGACAAGGGCCGCGAACGCGAGCGCTACGCGGTTGTGTACGGCGCCAAGGTGAAGGTCAACGAAGGCGATCAGGTCACAGCTCGGCCAGGTTATGGTCGAGTGGGATCCGTACACCTTCTCGATCCTGACCGAAATCGGCGGCACGGTGCAGTTCAAGGACTTGCAGGAAGGCGTCACGCTGCACGAAGAAGTGGACGAAGTGACCGGACTGTCGCGTCACGTTGTGGCCGATTCGCCCGACGAGAAGCGCCAGCCCGCGATCGTGATCAAGGGCAAAGGCCAACAAACGTTACCTGATGCCGTCACGCGCTCACTTCATGGTGCAGGATGGCGATACGGTGTTCCCGGGCGATGTGCTGGCCAAGATCCCGCGCGAAACCACCAAGACCAAAGACATCACCGGTGGTCTGCCGCGCGTGGTCGAATTGTTCGAAGCCCGCAAGCCGCACGAGACTGCGGTCATCAGCGAAATCGATGGCACGGTGAAGTTCGGCGAGGTTTCGAAGGGCCAGCGCAAAATCTACGTGGTCGGCCGACAACGGCACGGAAAAGGAATACTCGGTACCGCGCGGCGTTCACATCAACGTGCAGGAAGGCGAGCGCGTCAAGGCGGGCGAACCGCTGATGGACGGGCCGCTCAACCCGCACGACATTCTTGCCGTACTCGGCGAGAAGGAGCTGCAGTCTTACCTGGTGAACGAAATCCAGGAAGTCTACCGGCTTGCAGGGCGTCAACATCAGCGACAAGCACATCGAGGTGATCGTTCGCCAGATGATGCGCTGGCGCAAGGTCGAAGACGTGGGCGACACCAAGTTCCTGCTGGAAGAGCAGGTCGACAAGTTCCGCTTCGCGGAAGAGAACGAGCGCGTGATCGCGCAGGGTGGACGTCCGGCAACTGGACGGCCGCTGCTGCTCGGCATCACCAAGGCTTCGCTCTCGACCGATTCGTTCATCTCGGCGGCGTCGTTCCAGGAGACCACGCGCGTGCTCACCGAAGCTTCTATCCAGGGAAGGTGGATCACCTGCGCGGCCTGAAGGAAAACGTCATCGTCGGACGGCTGATCCCTGCCGGAACCGGCATGGAGTACTACCGCAACGTCCGCCTCTCGCCAGAGATGGAAGAGGCCGCCGCCAAGGTACAGGAAGAAGTTTCCGCAGCGTACGAGGAAGCCGAGCGCGCGCTCGAGCTGATGCGTCACGAAGGCGAAACCGAGGAACTGACCGCGGAGTAATCACGAAGAAGCAGTGAGGGGCGGAGCAATCCGCCCCTTCATCTTTTCTAGGAGCCCATGCACGCCAACCCTGAGCAATTGCAACAGAACGGCTCCACGCATCGTTTCGGAGTTGCGTACGGTGCCCGCCGGCAACATAGTCTGGCAGAGACCATGTTGCGCTTTTCTGCGCCTGCTTCGGCTCGCTATCTGGCGGGCGTTTGAGCATGACGCTTTCGCCATCGCGAAGGCTTCTGCCTATTCCTCAATCCTTACTTTTTTCCCTCTTCTACTAGTTGTCGGTTCCGTACTAGCCACCTCGCGACAAAGGCGAAGCCTACCTGCGCGAGATCTCCTACGCGCTTGGGCCGTATTCTGCCCGCCGGCAGCGCGACCGCCATTGCCTATTTGAAAGGCACCAACCAGCGAACCGTCGGCTTGCTCATCACCACGTCTTTGCTGACGCTGTGGACCGCCTCCGGCGTCATGGTTTCCTGGATGGAAGGATTCCGCCGCTGCCTACGAGTTGCCGAAAATCTGGGGGCTGGTGAAAGAGCGCTTGATCGCCTTCTCGCTGGTGATTCTGGCGGGCATTCCGCTGACGTTCTCCACCGTGCTGGTGGCTTTCGGCAGCCGCATCGAGACGCGCATCCTGTTCCATCTCAACCATGAATTCGGCTTTTACATCCTGCTGATGTGGACCGCGATCCGCTGGCTGATCGCTACCCTCACCAGCATCGCCGTCATTGCACTGATCTACCACAATGCGGTTCCGCGCACCCAGCCCTGGCATAGCGTGCTGCCGGGCGCTACCCTGGCCACGGCGATGTGGTTGGGATCGACGCTGATCTTTGGCTGGTATCTGCAGCGCTACGCGGATTACAGCATCATCTATGGTTCGCTGGGAGTCGGCATCGCGCTTCTGGTCTGGATGTACATGATCTCGCTGGTCGTGTCTGATTGGCGCGGAGTTTAATGCCATGTTCTTCCCGCGCGCATTTCTGGGCAAAGAACTGAGCGCCCTGGGCGATGCCCAAGCTCGTCCGCTCATAACTTTCGTTTGGTTCGGGGATCCCTTTTGAAAGAAGGTAAGCTGGACTTAGTTTCAGGAGAATTCTCTGTTGCGGCAGAGTTGCCGGAACAGAACCGTTGCGCGCTCGCGCCGCGCGAAAATCATTTGCACCATCGGTCCTGCCTGCAATTCCGAAGCTGCGATGCGCGACCTGATGCGCCTCGGCATGGATGTCGCCCGCCTGAACTTTTCTCACGGCACCCACGCCGATCACGCTCGCAATATTGATCGCCTGCGGCGCGCTGCTAAGAAAGAAAACCGCACCATCTGCATTCTGCAGGATCTGCAAGGCCCCAAGATCCGCACCGGGAAGCTTAAAGGACACGAACCGGTGCTGCTGAAGACCGGCAGTGAACTGTCACCATCACTCCGCATGACGTTCGCCGGCACCGCCAGTCGGATCTCCACCACCTTTCAGGACCTTGCCCGCGAAGTGACACCCGGTGTTCGCATCCTGCTTTCCGATGGACTGATCGAGCTGCGAGTCACCAGGGTTGCATGGCGAAGACGTCGAGTGCGAAGTCGTCAACGGCGGCATGCTGGGCGAGCATCAGGGCATCAATCTGCCCGGGGCAGCGCTGACCATTCCTGCGCTCACCGAAAAAGATCGCGAAGACCTGGAATTCGGCCTGAAGCATGGCGTCGATATGGTGGCGCTGTCGTTCGTGCGCTCGGCGGCCGACCTGACCACGGTGAAGGAATTGATCCGAGAGCAGGGAAGCGACGTTCCCGTGATCGCCAAACTGGAAAAGCCGCAGGCGCTTGAACATCTGGAAGAGATTTTCGAAGCGGCCGACGGCGTGATGGTGGCGCGTGGAGATCTGGGCGTCGAAATGCCGCCCGAGAAAGTTCCCGTCATTCAGAAGCATGTAATCCGCCGCGCCTCCGAGTGGCGCAAGCCGGTGATCACCGCCACGCAGATGCTCGAATCCATGATCGAAAACCCGCGGCCCACGCGGGCGGAAGCGAGCGATGTGGCCAACGCGATTTTCGATGGCACCGACGCCGTCATGCTTTCCGCGGAAACCGCGAGCGGCCGCTATCCCCGCGAAGCCGTTGCCATGATGGCCGCATCGTCGTCGAGGCGGAGAAGCAAGATGGCGGAATTCACGCAGCCACGCCGCCGTCGCGATCATCGCGAACTCTCGATTGCCGAGACCATTTGCGAATCCATCGCGCACGCGGCCGAAGACCTGCACATGGGGGCGATCGCCGTCTTCACCGAGACCGGCAATACCGCCCGGCTGATTTCCAAGTACCGGCCCAAAACCCGGATTTACGCATTCAGCGCATGTCCCTGCAGTTTGCAATCGCATGAACCTTTTCTGGGGAGTGCATCCCGTTCGCCGCGGACTTGCCCGCTCGTCGGAAGACATGGTCGCAGTGGCCGAGCGTGCGCTGGTACAGAAAGGCGAGATCGGCCCCGGTGATGTGCTGGGAGTGGTTGCCGGCACCCAAATGTCGTCGGGATCGACGAATTTCATGCGCTTTCACGTCGTCACGGCGTCGGAAGTGAACCAGGCGCTACGCTCGGGAAAGCGTTCACGGAGCAGAGAAACTTAATTTATGGAAGCGGAAGTCTTATCGGTCGCCATCTACCAGCCCCTGCCCGGCAGGGAAGAAGACTCGCTGGCCACCATGCGCGATCTCTTCGCCGCGCTCGCTGCTGGCGGCTACAGCCGCGACCGCCTTTTTCGCGAGGGCTCTCAGTATCTTGTATTTCGTTACTGGAAGTCGGAGGCGTCCCGCCGCGCCGCGCAAGAAGATCCCGCCGTGCTGCGTTGCTGGGCTCGCCTCGCTGAACAAATCGAGATCGTAAAGATTTACGAACGCCTGGAAGACACCGGCCTCCGGTAAAGTGCGTGGTTGTACACGCAGGATCCCTCACTTCGTTCGGGATGACGTCAGTTGGTTAAGGCCAGGGATTTTTCCCCATGACGGCAGTCTTACGAAAGCAATGTTCCTTCCCAATGACGTCATCCTGAGGAGAGCTCGACGAAGGATCCCTCGCGCACGAATTGCTGCTACTTGGTGTCAATTTTCAGATTGATGTTGACCTGGGCGCGATTGTCGAACTGGCTGACGGTTTTGGTGTCGCTTCTGTTGCCCTTGAGTTGGGCGTAGATTTCGTAATCGTCGTTTTGCGATAACGCCGGGAAACGATAGAGCCCGTCCGCGCCGCAGATAAACGTCTTCACCGCATGGGTGCGGGTGTTGGAGAGATAAACCACGGAGCTCGCCAGCGGATTGTCTTGCTTGTCGGTGACCCGTCCGGTCAGCAGTTTCCCTGATTCGCCCTTATCTTTTTTCTCAAAAGGATTCGCAGCGAAAGCCGTTCCCAGCATGGTCACAAGCATCGCGAACGCGAGCCATCTCTTCATAGCGCCTCTTCCGAATCTCATTTGGTTTTCAGAGTGACTGTTATTTTAGATGCAAACCGATGTCGGCGCGCTCGTCATTGTCGATGTGGACGGTCACCTCGCCGCCTGCCTGTAAGTGCTTGCCATCAGGAAGCTTATAACCCTTCACTTCGGCCCAGGCAACGTAGTCGGCCTTGCCCGCAGGCACCCGCAGGGCGAATTCGCCGCGGTGATCCGACAGCCCTTCCCACTTGGCTTTCTTCTGGTCGGCGAAGCGGACCTTCACCTTCACGCCGTAGAGCGGGCGATTGTCCGGCCCCCACACGGTCATGAAGATCAGCGCGTATGGTTTTTCATGCCGGTCTTCGGCAGGGGAAGGCTCTCCCAGTGCACGAGATGGCTGAGATGGAAAGAAGAACAGCCCAATAAGGAGAACGGAAGCGAGTCGGTGGGGGATGAAGACGGATGCTCTAGGCATGCATTGGTAGCCTATGAGAAATCGCCGTCTTCGGCTTCCTCTTCTTCGTCTTCTTCTTCCTCGTAACCCACTTCTTCGAGAGGCTTCAACTCAATCGGGTTCACCGTCACAATCTCGAAATCAGTGCCGCATTCCGAGCAGGAGACAATTTCCCCTTCGTCCACCTCATCCTCCTCGATGTCGAGATCGTTTTCGCATTCCGGACAATAAATCATGATTCCTCCCTTGCCATAAAAGCACCCTTGATAATATTTAGTTTCTCCCAGGGAATCGGTCAAGTGTCGCTTTCCGATGACCCGCTTAACATGCCTTGATGCGGCAAGTATGCTTTGGGTTTCGTATTATCTGCGGCAGGGACGGAATTCTGCAAGGGCATTTAGCCCGGAACGAAGGTGAATTTGAATCGACCGATTGTTCTCTGCTGGCGACGGCTGCTGCTCGCGATAGTTGCCGCGTTTTGTCTGGCTTGCGGCGCTGCCGCTCGCGCTCAGGAACTCGATGCCGGCGCTCCGGATCCTAAGATTGCCGCAGCGTTGAAAGATGTGTCGGCCGATCACATCCGGGCCAACATCGAGAAACTGGTCGGGTTTCGCACTCGCCTGACGCTTTCCGCACAGGATCCTGCTTCCATTGCCGAAGGCAAAGGAATCGGGGCCGCGCGCGAATGGATCAAGAGCGAGTTTGAACGCTATTCCAAAGATTGTGGCGGCTGCCTCGAAGTAAAAACCGATAGCTTCACCGAAGCTCCGGCCGACCGGATTCCGCAGCCCACGCAGATTACCAACGTTTACGCAATCCTGAAAGGAACCGATTCTGAGCGCGCCAAGCAGATCGTCCTCGTGACCGGCCATTACGATTCGCGCAATTCAGACACTTTGGATACGACGGGAGTTGCGCCGGGCGCGAACGACGATGGCAGCGGAACCGCCGTTAGTCTGGAGTGTGCCCGGGTTCTGAGCAAGCTGAAATTTCCTGGGACGATTATTTTCCTAACCGTAGCCGGCGAAGAACAGGGGCTGAACGGCAGCAAGCACTTTGCCCAGATGGCCAAGCAGGAAGGCTGGAACATCGCCGCCGTGCTCAATAACGACATCGTCGGCGGGGACAAGAATCCGCAGCAGGATGCCGGCGTGCTTCGAGTTTTCTCTGAAGGCGTGCCCGTCGCTGCTACCGAAGCCCAGTTGAAGCAAATTCGCGGCTTGGGTGGAGAGAGCGATTCCATTTCACGCGAGGTGGCGCGTTACGTCTCGGAGGTGAGCCAGACCTACTCGACCAACGTGAAGCCGCTGCTGATCTTTCGCCTGGATCGCTATCTGCGCGGCGGCGACCATTACTCATTCAACCAGCAGGGATACGCGGCGGTGCGCTTGACTGAATATCGCGAAGACTTCAATCACCAGCACCAGAACATTCGCACCGAGAACGGGATTGAGTACGGAGACCTTCCCAAGTTCGTGAATTTTGACTACGTTGCCGGAGTCGCCCGCGTCAATGCCGCCACCTTGGCGTCACTGGCTTCGGCTCCGCCGGTTCCTGGCAACGTGCGCCTTCTGACCAAAGAGCTGGTAAACGACTCGACACTAACTTGGGAGGCATCTCCAGGGGCGGCAGGGTATGAAGTGCTTTGGCGGGCGACTTCCAGTCCAAATTGGGAACACGCCCAGGATGCTCACGATACAACCCGCATCACCCTTTCTCAGTCGAAGGACAACGTAATTTTTGCCGTTCGAGCGTACGACAAAGAAGGGCACCGCAGCCTTCCGGTGGTTCCGCTACCGGAACGCTGATTGCGCCTGATAAGATAAATCGCACCAACTGGTTAGTTCCTGGATTTGCCGCAGTTCGATGCTCCGCGGCGCCGGGAAATGAGAACAATTCTTCATGAACGGCGGACGCACGCTCTCGTTGAGTTTTCCTCCCTTCACCAAGGCAGTGAAGTGGCTGATCCTGATCAATGCAGGCGTGTACCTGCTGATCACGATTCTGCAAGCTCATCGAGCCCGAATTGGGGAATGCGCTCTTTTATGGGCTTCTGCCCCTAATCCCCACCATGGTTTTGCATGGATGGATTTGGCAGTTGGGCACCTATTCGTTCCTGCACAGCGGCATCTTCCACTTGCTGTTCAACATGCTGGCGCTGTGGATGTTCGGAGCGCAGTTTGAGTCGGACTGGGGCACCAAGCGCTTTCTCGAATTTTATTTCTTCTGCGTGGTGGGCGCGGCGCTCACCACCGTCGCCGATCGCCTATACCGGATTGGGCGGCGTTACTCCGCGAACCATTACGGTCGGCGCTTCGGGCGGAATCTACGGAATCCTGATGGCTTTCGGCATGATCTACGGCGAGCGCGAGATCATGCTGTTCCCGATCCCTTTCAGCATCAAGGCAAAATATTTTGTAATGGGCATCGCTTTCATCGCCCTGGCCAGCGCGCATCAGCGCGGCGGCTCCTGGAAAAGGCGAGGCCATCGCGTACTTCGCGCACCTGGGCGGATTGCTGTTCGGGTTTATTTACGTGAAGTTTCTGCCCAAGAAGGGGTTGGCGTTCGGCGCGTCAGAGCAGTATTTCGGAGTTCGCAATTCCTATTACCGCTGGAAACGCCGCCGCGCCGCACGCAAGTTCGAAGTCTACATGCGCAAGCACAATCGCAACGTCAGCTTCGACGAGCACGGAAACTACATTCCGCCCGACGATCCCGACAAGAAGAACGGCGGGACCAAGTCGGGCTGGATCAACTGAGCTATCGATTTTTTATTGTCGATTTCAAACATTCACTTGTCATCCCGAACGAAGTGAGGGATCTCTACCGCTACCGAACTCTCGGTTATAGGGATGCTTCGCTACGCTCAGCATGACAGCGGGTTATCCGAAGAATTTCAGAAACTCTTGCAGTATCCTCCCCGGCAATTCCGCTGACTTTTTCTTCGCACTGAATCCCAGATCGTGTCCCGCTCCTTCCACTGGAAACAGCTGCGTCTTCGAGGAGATCAGTTTCAGCGCGCTCTGCAATTCTTCGATCGAGCCAAAACCATCACGCGTTCCCTGAACGAATAGCGCTGGCTTGGTGAGCTTGGGGAAGTGTTCTGTGCGGAGGCGTTCCGGCTTTCCCGGCGGGTGTAGCGGATACGAAGTCAGCAGCAGCCCATCGGCGACGTCGGGGTCCTCCGCGCTCAGCATGGTGCACTGGCGGCCTCCGTAGGAGTGGCCTCCAAGAAAGATCTCCCCCTTGACCAGCTTTCGCATGCAGGCCACCGCGTTCCTCAATCCTTGGCGGTCGCGCTCGGACTCATTTGGCCGCGGAGGCCCGAACGAACGCTTCTGACGGAA
Organism: Terriglobia bacterium; assembly: GCA_963797845.1. GTDB lineage: Bacteria > Acidobacteriota > Terriglobia > Terriglobales > Acidobacteriaceae > DASREM01. The sequence goes on along the minus strand of CAWCRE010000020.1, from coordinate 41,285 downwards.
AGGCAGATCGCAGCGCAGCACGGCGAAACCGGCTTCGGCGAAGGCTTCGGCTAGTGCGATCAGAAATGGTCCGCGGCTGTTGCCCCCCGCTCCGTGGGTGTAAACCAGAGCTTTTCCATTCGAATGCGAAGGCTTATGCAGGAATCCCTGGACCGGCGGATCGACCGAGTTGGCGGAGAAGCTTTCAAATGCATGGGCCATAGTGTCGCTCAAATTATGACATCCCTCGCCCTCGAAGGCGCGGCCTCTATCCTGGTTTCGATACAATCTTTCTTCAACTCCCTATGCCTGGCAAAGACCTGACGAAGAAGATCGAGGCGCTGCGCGAGAAGATTCGCTTCCACGAATATCGCTATTACGTGCTCGACGATCCGGAAATTTCCGACGCCGAGTTCGACCGGCTCATGAACGAGCTGAAGAAAATCGAGGCGGAACATCCCGAACTGATCACGCCCGATTCGCCCACCCAACGGGTAGGAGGCAAGCCGCGCGAAGGCTTCGTCAAGGCGCGCGCACTCGTCGCCCATGTTGTCGCTCGACAACACCTATAACGAAGACGATCTGAAGAATTGGGAGCGGCGCGTTCATGAACTGAGCGGCCGCAAAGAAATCGAGTATGTCTGCGAATTGAAGCTCGATGGCATGTCGCTGGCGCTGGTCTACGAAAACGGGCAACTCGTGCGCGGCGTTACGCGCGGGGACGGAAGCATTGGCGAAGATGTCACTCTGAACGTGCGCACCGTGCGCTCAGTCCCTCTTTCCGTTTCCAAAGAACGCCTGAAGCAGGCCGGCATTGCGCCCAATTTCGAAGTTCGCGGCGAGATGCTGATGCCATTAGCCGCATTCAAGACGCATGAACGAAGAGCGTGAAGAGCACGGGCTATCTCTGTTCGCCAATCCTCGCAACGCCACCGCTGGGACCGTGCGGCAACTCGAGCCCAGCATCACGGCGCAACGGCGGCTCGATTACTTCACCTACATTCTGCTGGAAAATGGGCAGCACGGTTTTCGATCGTCACTCCGAATCCCTCGATGCGCTGGATGCCGCCGGATTCAAAGTCAATCCGCATCGCCGTCTGGCTCACAACTTCGAGGAAGTCTGGAAGTTCATCCGGGAGTGGGAGGCCAAGCGCGACACGTTGCCGTACGAAATTGACGGCATCGTCATCAAGGTGGATCGCATTTCGCTGCAACAGGAGCTTGGCTTTACCGGCAAAGGCTCCGCGCTGGGCAATTGCCTACAAGTATGCGGCCCGCGCCGGCATCACTCACGTCGACGACATCCTCGTGCAAGTGGGGCGCACGGGAAAACTGACGCCGGTCGCGGCCCTGAAGCCGGTACCGATCGGCGGAACTACGGTGAGCCGCGCCACGCTGCACAACATGGATGAGATCGAGCGCCTGGGAATCAAGATCGGCGACTGGGTGGAAGTGGAGCGCGGCGGCGACGTCATTCCCAAAGTCACGCGCGTCGTCGACGACAAAGATCATCCTCGCGGGCATAAGCGTTTTCGCATGCCGGAAAAATGCCCGGTGTGCGGAACGCAGGTGGTGCGCACCGAAGGCGAAGTGGATTACCGGTGCGTGAATGCAATCTGCCCGGCAAAGTTGCAGGGCACGATCCTGCACTTTGCTTCGCGCGCACGTGATGAATATCGAAGGCATGGGGGACGCGCTGGTCGCGCAGCTTACCGATAGCGGCCTGGTGAAAAATGTCGGCGACATTTACAAGCTCACGAAAGAAAACCTGCTTTCCCTGGAGCGGATGGGCGACAAGTCTGCTCAGAACGTGTTGAACGAAATTGAGGCCTCGAAGAAACTGCCGTTGGAGCGCGTGATCTTCGGGCTGGGCATCCGTTTTGTCGGCGAGCGCACCGCGCAATTTCTTGCCGAACACTTCGGGTCGATGGACGCGCTGATGAACGCCGGAGAAGAAGAACTCCAACAGGTGAATGAAGTCGGCCCGCGCATCGCCAAAAGCATCGCGGAATTCTTCGCCAATCCGAAAAATCGCGAACTCATCGAGCAACTGCGCAAAGCGGGAGTGGCCTTCACCGGAAAAAAGAAAGAGCGCGGCACGAAACTTGCCGGGAAAACGTTTGTGCTCACCGGCACGCTGGCGCGGCACACGCGCGATGAAGCCAAGAACATGATTGAAAGCGCGGGCGGCCGGGTTTCGGGTTCCGTTAGTAAGAAGACAGACTATGTTGTGGCCGGCGCCGACGCAGGATCGAAACTCGATAAGGCAAAAGAACTCGGCGTCCCCGTGATCGATGAGGACGAGGTGGAAACGCTGCTCGGGTAAACCTCGTCAGCATCAGCACCAACCTCTTTCTCGGAACCTTTTTCTCCAGCGTGGTTTACGGAAAGAAGCGACAATCTGTTGACAATACCCTGACAACTCAGAGAGCGCATTCTCCTACCCTTCGTGAGCTTGGCTTGGAGTACTTCCGTCTAGCTCAGGTCAACACCGCTTCGTACTACCCAAACTGCTCAGCGCACAAGGAGGAAGCATGCGAGTCCTACGACTCAATGGAAAGAAGATGTTCGTTGCCGTGTGGTTGGTGGCCCTGGTGATTGGCTGCTTCCGTGTTGGCCAACGCGGCTTCGTACAAATCAGCATTTTTGACAGCCGACACAACCGGAGTTGCTCCACACACCGATGCAAAACTAATCAATCCCTGGGGCATCAGCTTCAGTTCCACCGGTCCGTTCTGGGTTTCGGATAACAACTCCGGATTCTCCACTCTGTATGACGGAACCGGAACCCCTCAGAGCCTCATTGTCACGATTCCCTCTGCTTCGGGAACCGGTACCGGAACGCCGACCGGTACGGTATTCAACGCCACGGCCGGATTCGTCGTCAGCCAGAACGGAAAATCCGGACCAGCGGCATTTCTGTTTGACAGCGAAGACGGCGTAATCACCGGCTGGGCGCCAACAGTGAACGCAACTGCAGCGGTCATCGCGGTCAACAATTCCTCGAGTGGTGCGGTCTACAAAGCGATGGAACTCGCGGTCAACGGATCGAGCACACTGCTGTACGTGTGCAATTTCTTTTCCGCGAAGGTTGAGGTTTACGACTCGACCTTCAAGCCCGTGACGCTGTCCGGATCTTTCACCGATCCACGGCTGCCCCGGGGTTCGCTCCGCACAACATTCGCAACATCAATGGCCAGCTATTCGTGGCCTATGCCAAGCAGAATGCCACCAAGACCGATGCCGTCATCGGCGCCGGCTTGGGACTGGTAAATGTTTTCGATCTCAACGGAAACCTGGTAAAGCGCTTCGTCACCAAGGGCGCACTGAATGCACCTTGGGGATTGGCGCTGGCGACAGCGAACTTCGGAACCTTCAGCAACGACGTTCTGGTGGGCAACCTGGGAGACGGCAAGATCACCGCGTACGATCCGACAACCGGCGTCCAGAAAGGTCAACTCGCCAACGCAGCGGGCAAGCCGCTGGCGTTCCCGGGACTCTGGGGTCTGATGTTCGGCAACGGCGGATCGGGCGGAACGAAGGACGTCCTCTACTTCACTTCCGGACCGAGCGCTTACGCGCACGGACGTTTCGGCAGCATCACCGCACAGTAATCACCCTTCAACCTTCTTCATTCTGGGCGAGCGCCTATTCGGGCTCGCTCAGGATGAAATTCTAGTCTGCAGTGCTTTCCGAATCCTCTCGTAGGTAATTTCCAGCGATTCTGGCAGGATCCGCGTTTCCCCCACCACCGACATGAAGTTCGCATCGGCCACCCACCGTGGCAAGGCGTGCATATGAATGTGGCCGGCGACTCCGGCGCCCGCGGCAGCGCCGATATTCATACCCAGATTCACTCCGTCAGGATGGTAAAGGTCACGCAAAATGCTCTCCATGCGTTGGCACTCGTTCATCATTTCGTGAGCGGCGTGGGTAGAAAGCTTGCGCAGTTCGCTCAGGTGCTCGTAGGGCACGATCATGACGTGGCCGGGAGTGTAGGGGTAGGTATTCAGGATAATGAAGCAATGCTCTCCCCGATACACGATGCGGGTCTTGGCGTCCTCGTTCTGTTTTGGCAGATCGCAGAAGATGCAGCCTGAAGTTTTTCCGGCACTGGTCACATAAGCGTAGCGCCACGGAGTCCACAAGTAGTCCATGGCACCGGAGAGTAGCAGATGCCAACCGGTTGGGAAACCGGCGGAAAGATTTTCGCCCCTGCCGGACCATGTGAAACTCCGCAATTGGCGCGGCTTTTCGTTGTAATGATTTGTTCACATTTTGGCGTTTGACACTGTTTAGAAGCGGTTGCTATAGTCGAAGGGTTCGCCTTTGGGAACGCGGGTTCTCTACATGCAGTCCGGCCGCTGGGATTGTTCAAGGTTCGTTCGCCAGAACGGACTCAACGCAACCTAAGACTCACGCCAGCAGTCCGCAGGGAAACAGCCCGCATCCGTCCCGCACCAAAGTGCGAGAGTAAATCAGAGAGGCTATAACCTTGCTCGACGACAACACTGCCCACAATCTGGATTCCGCGACTAGCACAGGCGTAGCTGAGCAACACGCGGCGTCCCCTGAGGGCTCCACTCCAGATCACAACGCCCAGAACCCAGCCGCTGAGAACCAGGAAGAAACCAAAGCAGCGACCCCTACCTCCTCCGAAGACTTCGCTTCGGCTCTCGAGAACTTCACCACCGAAACCGAAGAGGCCGCCGGCGATGACAATGTCATCAAGGGGACCGTCCTGAAGCTTACCCCGACTCATGTCGTGGTAGACATCGGCGCCAAGTCGGAGGGCATGTTACCGCTCTCTGAAGTGCTGGATCACGAAGGCAAGTCCCGCTTCCAGCCCGGCGACGAAATCGACGTCATGCGCGATAAAGGTGAGGCCGAGGAAGGCTACATCAACCTCTCTCATCAGAAGGCGCAGCGCCTTCGCGCCTGGGACGAGATTGAGAAGGCTCACAACGAGAAGAAGCCCATCCAGGCTCAGGTGATCGAGCGGATTAAGGGCGGGCTGACGGTGGACATTCTCGGCGCCCGCGCGTTTCTGCCCGGTTCGCAGGCGGATCTGCGTCCGGTGCGCAACCTCGACGTGCTGAAGGGCCAGACTCTCGAAGTCGCCGTCATCAAGCTGAATAAAAAGCGCGGCAACATCGTGGTCTCGCGCAAGCAGGTGCTCGAGGAAGAGCAAAACGAGAAGCGCTCCAAGACCATGGAGCACATGGGCGAAGGCTCCGTTCTGACCGGCGTGGTGAAGAACCTGACCGAGTACGGCGCGTTCGTCGACATGGGCGGCATCGACGGCCTGCTGCACATCACCGATATGTCATGGGGGCGGCTGACGCATCCCCGCGACCTGGTCAATGTCGGCGACCAGATCCAGGTCAAGGTGCTGAAGTTCGACAAGGACAAGCAGCGCGTCTCGCTCGGGTTCAAACAGCTCACACCTGACCCGTGGCTTGATGCCGAGCACCGCTATCCCGTGGGAGCTCACGTCGGGGGACGCGTCATCAGCGTGACCGATTACGGAGCTTTCGTGGAACTGGAGCAGGGAATCGAAGGCCTGGTCCACGTCAGCGAGATGACCTGGTCCAAGCGCATGAAGCATCCGTCCAAGCTGGTCAACGTTGGCGATCAGGTGGACTGCGTGGTGCTGAGCGTGAACCCGCAGGAACGGCGCATTTCGCTGGGCATGCGGCAACTCGCGTCCAATCCCTGGGATGCACTGCACGAGAAGTATCCCGTGGGAGCGACGGTAGAAGGCCGGGTGCGCAACCTGACCGACTTCGGCGCCTTCATCGAGATCGAAGACGGCATCGACGGCCTGGTTCACGTCAGCAATCTGAGCTGGACCAAGCGTGTGAAACATCCGTCAGAAGTGCTGAAGAAGGGCGATCGCGTGAAGGCGGTAGTGCTCGCGATTGAACCCGACAAGCGGCGGCTCTCGCTGGGCGTGAAGCAGTTGCAGCCCGATGTCTGGGAGACGTTCTTCGAGCAGCACCATGTCGGAGACGTCGTTCACGGCAAAGTTCTGCGTGTGGCCAGCTTCGGCTCGTTTGTCGAAATCGCCGACGGCGTCGAAGGCCTTTGCCACAATTCCGAAGCCGTGGATGGCAACGGCCAGCCGGTACATCTTGAGCCCGGAGTCGAGCACGACTTCAAGATCATCAAGATGAATCCGGAAGAGAAGAAAGTCGGGCTGAGCATCCGGGCGGTGGGCGAAGAAGCCTCGCGCGCGGATGTGGAAGCCTACAAGCATCCGGCGTCGAGCACGGGCGGTTCTACGATTGGCGAGTTGATGTCGTGGAAGCGCGCGGGCAACGAAAACAACTGAGCTTTATTGTTGGAGCAAAGGCCGCCTCTCGAGGCGGCCTTTATTTTTGCGTGGTATCGCCGCCGTCCCGGCGGCACAAAGCCGGCAGGATGCCGGCGCTACTTTCGCTACACTCAATCCATGCCGGTACTCGAAACCTCGCGCCTGCTACTTCGCGAATTCGTGCCCGAAGATGCGGACGCGCTCAGCCTGGTGCTCTCCGATCCCGAAACCATGCGCTACTACCCGGCGCCGCTCGATCGGTCCGAGGTCGAAGCCTGGATCGAACGCAATCGGCGCCGCTACGCGAACGACGGTCACGGCCTGTGGGCCATGATCTTGAAGTCCTCTGGCGAGTTGATCGGCGATTGCGGGATCACCATGCAGGAGGTCGAAGGCGTCTTCTACCGTGAGATCGGGTACCACGTTCGCCGCGATCTTTGGGGACAAGGTCTGGCCATCGAAGCTGCCCGCGCCTGCCGCGATTATGGATTTGCGCACCTGCACGCCGACCAGCTGATCTCCATCATCCGCCCGCAGAACCTGCCCTCCCGCCGCGTGGCCGAGAAAAATGGCATGACGCTCTGGAAGGAAGTGATCTATCGCTCCTTGCCGCATTGCATTTACCGCATTGAGAAGTAAGCAGTCGCCTCCGCTTCGACACTTCCCGTTTCTGCTGACAATTGGTTTAGAATCCAACCCAGCCCTCCCCCTACAATATGGGCTCGGATCGTGATAGGCAAAACTATCTCTCATTACTCCGTGGTGGAAGCTCTTGGAGCCGGTGGTATGGGAGTGGTCTATCTGGCGCACGATCTCAGTCTCGACCGCGATGTCGCGATCAAAGTGCTTCCCGCAAACCTTCCCCGCAGCGAGAGTGCGCGCCTGCGCTTCCGCCGCGAAGCCCTCGCCGCATCGGCGCTGAACCATCCCAACATCGTCACCATCTACGAGATCAGCAACGAGGGCCTCACCGACTTCATCGTGATGGAGTATGTGCGCGGCGCGACCGTCGCTGCCCTTGAGAAGAGCCGGTCTTTGAGCGTGGACGAGGCGCTGCAGTATGCGCTGCAGATCGGCGACGCCCTGGCCAAGGCCCACGCCAGCGGTGTCATCCACCGTGACCTTAAGCCCGGCAACATCATGGTGACCGACGATGGTCTGGTCAAACTTCTTGATTTTGGATTGGCCAAGCTGGTGCGCGAGGCTGACGACTCCGGAGTAGCCGACGGGCAGAAGACTCGCGAATTCACGCTCACCCAACCCGGCATGGTGACCGGCACTATGTACTACATGTCGCCCGAGCAGGCGCGCGGCGATACCGTGGACGCCCGCTCCGATATCTTTTCGTTCGGGACAGTCCTGTTTGAAATGCTGACCGGCAAGCTGCCCTTTGCGGGCACGAACTCCATGCAGATCCTGCATAGCCTGCACTTCAGCGCGCCCCGGGATCTTGCCGAACTCCGGCCCGGAGTTCCCTCCGAAGTGGTGGCCTTGATCGGCCGCATGCTGGAGAAGGAACCTGAGAAGCGTCCGCAAACCATGGCCGAGGTGCTCAGCGAATTGCGGCGCGGTGCCAAGCTTTCCATGGACGGGTCGCGCGCTTGGGATAAGAGCTGGCTGTCAGGAGTGGCGGCGAGCGCGCCCCGGCGACGGCGGAACAAATACTTGTGGCCCGCGATCGCTTTGCTAGTCGTAATCGTGGCAGGAGGCTTCGGCCTCACTCGCTGGATCAAGCGTGGGTCCCACTCGCAGGCGGCGCAGGAAATCCTGGACGTTCCGGCGAACGAAACGGCATACGGCCTGTACCAGCGCGCCCGGCAGGATCTGGATAACTATGGCGCGAATGGGAAAGTGGATCACGCCATCCAGCTTCTGGAGCGTGCGATTCAGAAAGACCCGCAATCCGCGGCCAGCTTCTCGGCCTTGGCTGAGGCTTATTACTTCAAGAACCGGTTGCAAAATCCCGACCCGCAGTGGGTGAAGCTCACTTCCGAGTACGCCGCCAAGGCGGTTGCGCTCGACGACGATCTGGGCGCGGCGCACATTGCCCAGGGTCTGGCCAGGATGCAGGCAGGCGACACTGCTGCTGCCGAGAAGCAATTCCAACGCGCCGCTGAGATGGATCCGAAAAGCTCAACCCCGCATCTTTGGCTGGCTTCGCTCTACAGCAAGACCGGGAAGGCGGCGCAGTCCGACGAGGAACTCAAGCGCGGCTTGCAACTCAATCCTAACGATGCGCGCCTGCATCTGCAGGCAGGCGGGAATGCTTACCAGGCGGGAAAGTATCAGGACGCCATCACCCATTGGGAGGAAGTTCGCAGGCTGCAGCCGGACAATCTGCTGGCCTTGCAAAATCTCGGCGCGGCATATCAAACGATTGGCCGCGACGACGATGCCGCCGCCGCCTTGCAGCAGGCGCTTACCATCAAGCCCACGGCCGATGCCTACAACAATCTTGCGACCCTGCGTTTTTTCCAGGGCCATTATCAGGAAGCCGTGCCCGCGTTTGAAAAAGCGGTTGAACTCGGCGCTAATCATTTCGATAACTGGGCCAACCTCGGCGACGCCTATCGCTGGACGCCCGGCAGCCCCGATAAGGCCAAACGGGCCTACCAGGAAGCGATCCGCCTGGTGAAAGATGAGATTGGCAAGCATCCCGAACAGATTGAACTGAAAGCCGATCTGGCGATGTATCTTGCCAAAAGCGGCGATAAGCAGGCGGCCCTGGCTACGCTGCAGCCGGTGGAACAAAGCCACACCAAGGATCCCAACGTTCTCTACGACGTGGCGCAGGTCTATGAAATCTGCGGCAATCGCCAAGCCGCCTTGAAGGCGCTGGCGGCCTCGGTGAAAGCTGGGCGCAGCTTGGAAGACATTAAGAACGAGCCCGAATTCGTCTCACTGCGCGCCGACCCTCGTTATCACATGGATGTGCTGAGCGCCGCTCCCGCCCAGTAACTTTTGTTCTGAAATGGGACTGATATCCGGAATTGTCAATACACAATAGCTAATAGATATTTAAGGCCGCTAGCCGCGATCTGCGGGGCAGTAGAGGGGCGAACCATGCCAAGATAGCTTCACGTGCCCAATCGTGCAGCCACGGGCACCAGAACGCCGGGAAAGGCCATTGTAGGAGGCAGTCGAACCGGTCATGTCACGCCCGATGACGGCCAGACGGATTTTCAACAACTTAGCGTAAAGCAAAGTAAGGGGCAGCGAGTAATCTGGTTAATCGTAGGAGGAAGAGATGGGCCGCCCACGAACGGCGGCCCAAATGGTACAAAGAACCTGCTGCCTCGCTCTACAGCGAACTGATGAAGGTGATCAGGTCGGCTTGGTCGGAAGGCGACAGTGCTCTGAAGTTCTTGATCACCTGCGCTGCTTCTCCGCCATGCATTTTAATGGCGGTCGACACGCTGGTGGTGCGCCCGTCGTGCAGCAGGCCGAGCCCGCTGGTGATGCGGCTGCCCAGTCCCCAGAGCGGCCGGGTACGATATTGCGATTGCCCAGCCTGCCCCACTTCCAGGCCATCCGCTAGACCGGCGCCCATGTCGTGCAGCAATAGGTCGGAGTAGAGATTGACCTGTTGGTTCGCGAGCGCGGTGCTGTTGATGGTCTGACCTTGATAGAACTCCTGGATGGTCACCGTGGGCGTGGTGATGTAGCTCGGCAGGTGGCAAAGAGCACAGCCGATCGAAGTGAACAGTGCCTGCCCGTTAGCGTTCCCGCTTCCGGTGGGTAGGGGCGCCAGGTAGAGCAGGTAATGGTACATGTCCAGCATCTGCGCCGAGTCCGTGTCGTTCGGTTCCGTGTTAATGGAGCAGTTCGGTGGAATCGGCTTCCCCTGGGGCAAGTCTTCCGCGGTGAAGCCTGGGACGCTAGTGGTGATACCGATTTCGTGAAGCTCCGCACTGGCTGTCATCTGGATGAGATCGGCTGCCTGGGCCTTCAGTCCGAAACGGCCGGGGCGCATGACCCCATTTTCATCCGGCACCATATTCACCATTCCGAATACGCCCATACCTTTGTTGATAGCCTGGGACATGATGTCGGCGTCGGCGATGTTATCAATCAGGCCTAGTCCAAAAAGCTGAGGAGCCTGGTGCTTCGCAATGATGGTGGCGTCGAGAGGAACGACTTCGCCTTGCAGAATGCAGGCTGGTTTGAATTTCGAAACCGACATGGGCTGGATCTGCGGGCCGCCTTCGTTGGGATTGGTCGACAGATCGTTGTAGCTGCCATCGGGATTGGTCTTTCCGACAAAGGTCACTGTCTGTTTCGAGTTCCCCCCCGCGACGTTGTTGGGAGAGTTATGGCAAAGCGAACACTGGTCTTGTGTGTATACCGGGCCGAGACCCTGTTGGGGATCCCAGACTTTGTTGAATGGCTGAAACCCGGTGCCAAATAGCGTCGTTTCCAAGGGACTGAGATTAGGAAGAGGCACGCCGCTGCGTGAACATGGGCACGTTGCTTTGTGCCCGCACTACCGGAGCTTTCGCTGCGGTGATCAACCAATATCCGGCTGTCAAAAGCGTGATCGAAACCAAGAGCACCCACACTCTACGAACGCGGGGTGTCGCAAATGTATCTTTCATGAGATCGCCCTTCTCGAAACTTCGAATGTCTATCGCCGAACGGGGCCTAGGGGGAATGGCCGGCAGGGTCTGCACCTGCGGCATTGAGCTGGCAAGGTGCGTTGGCATCTTACAACAGTTCAGGAGGTCTCAGATGCCTCCGGTGAACAAAAAGTCTTACTCGACTAGTTCATCCGTCTTTGGTCAGTCGGTCTGCGGTTGACCACCGTGCCGTTCCTGTTGAAAATAAAGACTGCATGGACGTGGAAAAGACCATTGCCGAGATCGAGACGCTGGAGCGGGTGTTCGCCGCGCCGGATCAGCGGCCATTGACTGCGAGCGATCTCTCTGCCGCCAATCGAAAACACGACGAAAGGCTGGCGCATAGCCCGTGGTTTCGGCTCTGGCAGCGCTACGGGCTCTGTTGTCGAGGTGGCGCCGACCCAGCACTGGAACTGCCGCAATCTCGGCCCTGAAAGCCTCTGTACTCCTCGTCTAAGTAACCCTATCTGCGAGAACCCTTCACTTAACCCAGTCGCTTCCAGCTCGGCTCTACCTTGACTTTTGTTCTTACCGGGCATACTGTCCGAAGCCTTCGAGAGATGTGTCTGACTAAGGAGGGCACACATGGCTGTCTATGTTTACAACTTGGGGTTTTCGACCACGGATGCTTACGGGGTGGCGGGGGAGTTTGAGCCTTACCAGAGCTCGCAGAACGTGCTGAACCAGTCTTCGGCTTGGCTTGTGTACAACGTGCAGGGCCAGCTTCCGCCCGGAGTGTGGGACGGTTTGTCGGCGCTGAGCGCGCTCAATGCCGCGCAGTGGAACTTTGTCCAGGGCAACACCGGAATGAACATAAAAACGGGGGATTATGTGATTCTGAGATTTTTCCCCGCCGCTTCCACTCCCGCGTGCAATCTGCGGGCGACCGCGGTGATTGGCCGCGGCACCAGCACGGCCGCGCCCGGCAGCCCCAGCAACTCAGCGCCGTTCATGGCCGGGTCGCAACCCAGACCTGTCATTGATCTGGACAACAGTCCGGGTAGCAATTGGCCCGGTCCCACTGGCACGGACGGTGCCTGGACCTACTGCATTGGAATGGTTCACGGCAATCCAGCCGATTACACTTTCAACGTAGGGGCGAGCATTTTCGTCACGGCTCAGGGATCCCAGCAGGGCACCACGATGGCCTACGGCCAAGATCCGCAGATGCACGTGGTGACAACGATGGAAGGCAGCGCCGCCGCATAGAGTTGGCGCGTTTCGCGTGACAGAATATCGCTGTAGAGACGCAGCTCAGCTGCGTCTCTTTTCTTTTAGACCAAATCCTCCACTTTCAACTGGCCTTCGTTGCCCTTCCAGGAACTCTGAAACTGCTTCTCGATAAATCCGGCGTCATAGTCTTTTCCCTGGGCCTTCAACGCCTGCTGCAGGCCAAACAACGATCGCGGGTTGCGGGGGTTGCGTTCCAGGTCGTCGCGAAACACCTGCTCCGCGCCGGCCGCGTCGCCCTTCATCAGCAGCGCTGCGCCCAACGATTCGCGAACCGGGAAGAACCAGTCCGGCGGCTCGTCGTACTTCAGCGTGTCCTGCACAGCGACCGCGGTTCTTAACATAGCGATGGCGCCGGCGGAGTCGTGTTTGGCGAGAGAGATCTTCGCTCCCAGCACGTTTTCGGCGATCACCATGATGTCCTTCGCCTTGTTGTTTACGGGCATGGCGAAGACCACATCCGGCGGCGTTGCTTTCTCCGCGTCAGAAACGATCTTGTATTCGGCTTCCGCATCGCCGAGTTTGCCGGTACCCGCCAGCGCCATCCCACGCGCAAAGTGCCAGAACACTGTGGTGGTCTTCATGGAAGGATCGGGCTGGGGCATGTTCAGAATGTCATTCCACCTGTGAAAGCGGATCTGCACCGCAATCGGAATGGTCATGAAGCCTTCGAGCGGCGGCATCATGCTGACGGCGGGGCCGACGTGCGCAGCCAGCAAGTCGGCATTTTTCTTCGACTCGGCGTAGTCGCCATTCATGGCAGCGCACATGGCGATGAAGTGCAGGTTGTGGCTGTAATACATCATCGGGTAAATGCCCTGCGCGCCACTGGCCTGGATGTAAGCGCGGTCGACTTCGGCGGCCTGCTGGTTGGTTTTCACGGCCGCTTCGTAATCGCCGGTGCGGATGTAGACGTGCGCTGGCATGTGGACGATATGTCCCGCCCCAGGTGCGAGGGCTGCGAGGCGATTTGCTCCCGCAAGCGCGCGCTCGGGCGAGCGCGAAGCCTCGACCGCATGGATGTAGTAGTGCACCGCGCCCAAATGATTGGGATCGCGCCGAAGGACCGACTCCAGCGTGGAGACGATTTCTTCCGTACCCGCTTCGGGAGTTCCATCGGGATGCCACAATCCCCAGGGATGCAGGTTCATGCCGGACTCCGCAAACAAAGTTGCGGCATCCAGATCGTCGGGAAATTTCTTCATCACTTCGCGCATGGCATCGTGATAGGCCTCGGCGGCTTTTCTGCGATCGGCTTTGGGATCGGCAGGGAAGCGTATCGCCATCGCCTGGATATAAGCCTTGTCGGAGGGCGAAGCATTGGCGGAGAGATCCACGGCTTTCTGAATGTCGAGGTGAGCCTGGGCAAAGCGCTCGTCGCTGGCCGGATCGTTATAGTTCGGGCCTTCGGCCTCGGCGACTCCCCACCACGCCATGGCGAGCTTGGGATCGAGTTCGCCCGCGTGATGGAAAGAGCGGGTGGCTTCGTCGTGATTGAAAGCGTAGATCAGGCGCAAACCCTGGTCGAAGAACTGCTGGGCCTCAATAATCTTGGTGGAGACCGGATGATGCAGATCGCCCAGTCCGGTCATCATGGTCACGGGCTTGGACTGCATTGGGGCAGTGTCTTGCGCCATCAAAAGTGTGCAGCTGAGCACGAGCAGCAGAGCGGGGATCCCGAGTTTCATGGATTCCACCTCCTTGGATAAGTTGTGACGAAGGTCAAATGACTGCCGGACAGAGTTCCCCAATAGTTGCGGTTTAGCTTAGCCAAAACGCAACTGGGGCGCAATGGGAAGTGCAGCCCTGTTAATCTATCTTTCCATTCGAAGACAGCCCATTCGAGGACAGCGCATGGCCCGAACTGCCGAGGCAACATTCTCTTTGCCGCAATCTGTCGTTGCTGCGTTCGAAACCAACGATCGCATCACGCGATATTTGATCGAGAATCTTCCTCAGGAAGCATGGAATGCGAAACCTCCTGACGGCAAAGGCCGAACTGTGGCTGCGATCGTGGCGCACATTCACAACGTGCGGGTGATGTGGCTGAAAGCGACGAAAGCAGAGTCGATTCCGGAGCAACTAGATAAAGCCACCGTGACTGCGGCCCAGGCGGTAAAGGCTTTACTCGCAAGTCGCGACGCGCTCTCGAAAGTTTTGCAAGACGCCTTGAACAGCGACGGAAGAATCAAAGGGTTCAAACCCGACGTGACCGGATTTGTGGGATACCTGATCGCGCATGATGCCCACCATCGCGGGCAGATCACGATGCTGGCGCGGCAGGTGGGTCATCCGGTGTCGCAAAAAACCATGTTCGGCATGTGGGAGTGGGGCAGCCGGGGGAAAGATTAGCTTGGCGCCTTTCTCAATGCGGAAGGTCTTATTCCTGTACAACCCGCTTTCCGGTGGACGTCGCGAGCGGCGTCTTGCGGATGTCGAGGCTGCGGCGTCGGTGCTGCGAGCGGCGGGAATTCAGGTCGAGGCGGTCGCCACTGAGGGTGCGGCAGAAGCGGGAGGCCAGGCGCGAGCCGCGATCGGCAACTACGACGTGATCTTCGCATGCGGCGGCGACGGCACCATTCATGACATTCTTCAGGGCGTGGCGGGAACGGAAATGCCGCTGGGAATTATCCCGCTCGGCACGGCCAATACGCTGGCGCACGATCTTGGGATTCCGCTCAACCATATCGGAGCGGCGCGCGCCGCACTGGCGGCCAAGCCCAAACGCATCGCGGTGGGACGTGTGCAATACACCAATTTCCAGGGCCACACGGATGCTCGGTACTTCACGGTCGCAGTGGGCATCGGGGTGGATGCCCATTTGTTTTACAAGCTGAACGCGGCAGCCAAGCGGCATCTCGGGATGGCGGCGTATTACTGGAAGGCCACGCATTTGTGGTTGACGTATCCTCTGGACCATTTCCGCGCGGATGTCTCCGCTCGCGGCGAAGTGCGGCAGCCAAATGTTTCGCAGGTGCTGGCGGTGCGCATTCGCTTTTTTGGGGGAGTGCTGCGCGAACTGGCGCCGGGAGCTTCGCTGGATCGCAATGATCTGCGGTTGGTGTTGTTTCACACCCAGAGCCGCTTCACCTACCTGCGTTACATCTTTCGCGGATTGTTCGGGACTCACTGGACTGCAAAGGGAATTGAGCTGGCGAATGCGGAGTCAGTTCGATGTCGCGCGTTGTCGGACGCGCATCGGGTCTTTGTCGAGGCCGACGGAGAACTCATTGGGACTTTACCGGCGGAGATCTCGATTTTGCCGGGTGCTCTGACCTTGCTTAGCCCTTAGTGGCTGGCTGCGCGGGCTCTTAGCTGGCGCTGTCTCAAGTATCCGCCCAGCATGGCGCAGGGAGCGATGATCAGAATCGCTGCGAGCTGGGTCCAGATCGCGCCCGATTTCACCGACGCGAGTAGGGAAGCGGCGCCGAGTGCGGCAATCAGGGAAGCTACGCCCAGTGCGTGTTCCATCTCGAAGCGTTTGCCGAGCAGAGCGGCCACAAATCCCGCCAGGCTGGCGAAGAACATTCCATAAAGAATGGTGACGATCATGAATCCGGTTTCGGCCGGCGCATGTGGATCGTGGCCACTCAGCCGAAACAATAGAATTGCCGATACTGCGAATACCAGGTATCCGGCGATCACGGCCAATACGCTTCGCACCATGCGTCTGCTCCGGCAGATTGCGTGACAGCCCCGATCATAGCGCAGTTCGGCTCCTAAGCACCGAATTGACGCAGGTGATGGTCCATGTGCAGGTACCCCCACCGCATCCACTCGTCGAGCGACATGGTCACAAAAATGGGGTGGGGAGGCCAAGCATAATCCGCGCCGCGCGTGCTGAAGCGTTCGACGGCGGCTTTCAGGTTCGAGACGTCGGCGACGAAATCGTCGGGACGGGTGCCGCCTTGCTGCTGATCCATCTCAGGCAGCGTGCCCAAGTTTTTCGGCCACGGAAACGGCGCCGAGAGCGCGAACCACTTCATGAGTGGGCGAAAATGCCAGCCCGGCGCAATGCTCATGGTTTTTTCTTTGAGCGGCCCGCGGAACGAATCGGTCACATGGCAGATCATCTGGTGCGCCGACATTCTGCCCCACTTGGCCCGAGAATTGGGCGACACGGTTTGTAAGCGGCGCAGCAGTTCTGCCTTGTCGGCGGCATGGGAGAGAGTTTTCATGGACTCATGGATTTTAAACAACCCGGGGCGGAATCGGAACCTCCACCGCGGGCATCTAACCCGCTTCAACTCGAGAGCATGTATTCTCGTTAGAGTCCAGGAACTGATCGCTACTTGGAACCCGTTACCCACTTTTTATTTGGAGCCTGCCTGAGCCGTGCCGGATTGAACCGGCGCACCGCGCTGGCTACGGCCACGGTTACTCTCGCGGCAGAAGCTCCCGACATCGATGTGTTGGGAGAAATCAAAGGGCCGGTGTTTGGCTTCGCGCACCATCGCGGGTTTACCCACTCCTTCCTGGGGATCATCCTGATATCGGCGGCGGTGGTTGGGCTGATTTATGCGATCTGGCGCTTGCGCGGGCGCAAGTTGAAACGTCCCGATCTTCCTCCGCGCTGGGGATTGCTTTTCCTCTTTGCTTATATCGCCGGCCTGTCGCACATTCTGCTCGATTTCACCAACAATTACGGCGTACGTCCGTTCTGGCCTTTCTGGGAGAAGTGGTACTCGTGGGACATCGTTTACATTGTCGAACCGGTGATGCTGATCCTGATGGTGGGCGCACTGGTGCTGCCTTCGTTATTTTCGCTGATCAACGAAGAGGTGGGAGCGCGCGACAAGGGGCCGAAGGGAAGGCTGGCGGCGATCGTGGCGCTGGCCGGGATCGTAGTGATGTGGGGAGTGCGCGACTACGAACATCGTAGGGCCCTGAATGCGATGGAGGCACGAACCTATGAAGGAGCGGCGGGTCTGCGCGCTTCGGCTTATCCTTACATGCTGAATCCGTTTCATTGGTACGGGGTTGCGGAGACAAAAAACTTCTTCGCACAGATGGACGTGGATTCACTGAGAACGGAGGTCGATCCCGACGATCGGATGCAAATCCGCTACAAGCCGGAAGAAACTCCGGTGACCCTCGCGGCGAAGAAGAGTTACCTGGGACAGGTGTACCTGGATTGGGCGAAGTATCCGGTGACCGAGACCGAGGGGTTGCCGGAAAATCGCGGCTTTATCGTGCGCTTTCGCGATCTGCGTTACGACTACCCTGGACTGACCCGCCGGGCGGTGCTGACCGGTTCAGTGCTGGTCGGTCCTGACCTGCGAGTGGTGGATGAGACTTTCGGATTCCGGCACCCGCTGGGTGGGACAGCTAAAAATTTTTGATTGTTGATTTTTGATTGTCGATTAGGGCCTTAAACTTGACGAGGTACCCTTCCCGCGCTCAGAATCAATGTTTGTAATTGTCGAGGTGCTCATGCTGGCTTACTTGTTCCTTCTGCTCGCCGTCGCAGTTCGCTTCCTGCCGCATCCGTTCACGTTCACGCCGGTTGCAGCCGCGCTGCTGTTCTGGGGTGCGCGCCGTTCTCGCAGCCAACTGTGGATTCCGGTGGTAGTGCTCGCGGTTTCGGATCTGCTGCTCGACAAATTCGTGTATGCCTATCCCTTCAAATGGGACTTGGTCGTCACGTGGGCGTGGTATGCGGCGATCGTGCTGCTCGGCACTGAAGTCGGAAAGCGGATTACACCGCTGCGGGTGGTGGGCGCTTCGCTCGCCAGTTCGGTCTCGTTCTTCCTGCTCAGCAACTTTGCAGTCTGGGCTGCGTATGACATGTACCCGAAGAATTTTGGCGGGCTCATGACTTCCTACACATTGGCCTTGCCATTTTTCCGCAATGCGCTCGAAGGCGACTTGCTGTTTACTAGCGTCATGTTTGCCACGCCTTTCGTGCTGCATTCGCTGAACAGCGCCTTCAGCAAGTCGGACCACATCGCCGCAGCCTAGATTCGCGGATATCCTTGTAAACGACAGTGCCCGGCACCAAGGTGCCGGGCATTCTCATTTTTGCCGCTTTGATGGCAAGGTGCGGCACAATCCTTTACGCGGCGTGGGCGCAGCTTTGGTGATGACAGCCACAATCTCCCTGGCCGCTGGACTGAGCCGCCATCCCTTGAGAGGTTCCCTGCTTGGCGGAGTCGGCACATTGCGTACTGCAATACTGTTGGCCGGGCTCAACCGGACAATTGCAGTTCTGGTGGGCGCACTGGGTCGAGGTCGGCGTATTCGTAATCACGGAACTCATTTTGATCTCCTTTGGAAATGACTGCGTTGAGATGCAGTTTTCGGGTTTTTCGGATGGGCTCGGGCAGAACTTGAAAGTTGACCCTGCCGCGCGTAACATGCCCGCCCATGCCTTAGGTAACTATGGTCAACCCTGTTCTGAATTGACCCATCCAACTCGGCAGGGGTACCATCCTTGTATCTGTACCCTGTCGAGGGAGCCGAGGCGATCGGCTGTAAGTATCAGATAACTATGGAGATCAAGAGGGTCTACCGTCTCGTTGTGCCACTCTGTGCAGGCATTCTGACTACCGCCTGCCAGAGCAACCAGCGTCCGGCACCATTGCTGCCGGCGCGGCAGGCGAGCGCTCCGGCAGTGACGATGCCTGCGGTCCCTAAGGTCGCCATTGAGGCCCCGAAACCGGCCCAAGCCGCGCAACCGGAGCCGAAGCCCGATCCGGTGGCCGAGCTGATTTCTCGGGTGGAATCGGAGTACTCGCTGGGCCAGCAGAATTACAAAACTGGTCATCTGGAAGCGGCCAAGCAGAGTTTTGATAAGGCGTTCGATCTGTTGCTGGGCAGTCCGCTGGAAATCCGCTCCGACGACCGGCTGCAAAAGGAATTCGATCGAGTTCTGGATGGAGTGAATGGTCTGGAACTGGAGGCGCTGCAGGAAGGTGACGGCTTTACCGAGCAGAAGTCCGAGCCCGCGCCGATTGACGAAGCCAACGACGCAACCTTCCCGGTTGATCCCAATATCAAGGCCACAGCGGAAGCCGAAGTCAAGACCACGCATTCTGATTTGCCGCTGATGATGACCGACCCGGTGGCGAGCTACATCAATTATTTCTCGACGCGCGGGCGCGGAACCCTGGAGCGGGCGCTGGCGCGGCAGGGACGTTATCGGGAAATGGTGGAGCGCATTCTGAAGGAAGAGGGCGTTCCGCAGGACCTGATCTATTTGGCGCAAGCCGAGTCTGGATTTCATCCGCTGGCGGTATCGCGGGCGGGTGCGCGCGGCATGTGGCAATTCATGTCCAGCCGGGCGAAAGGCTATGGGTTGGAGCGCAGCTGGTGGGTGGATGACCGACAGGATCCTGAGAAGGCGACGCGCGCGGCTGCCCGGCACTTGAAAGATCTCTACAACCAGTTTGGCGATTGGTATCTGGCGATGGCCGCTTACAATTCGGGGCCGGGGACGGTGCAGCAGGCGGTGAAGCGCACCGGCTACGCGGACTTCTGGGAACTCTACAGGCGGAACGTGCTTCCGAAAGAGACGCGCAATTACGTTCCCATCATCCTCGCCGTGACCATCATGGCCAAGAACCCGGCCCAGTACGGGCTGGAGAACATTGCCACCGACAAGCCGCTGCCCTATGACACGGTGAAGATCGATTATCCGGTGGACCTGCGCCTGGTGGCGGAGTGCGTAGAGGCTTCAGCCAGCGATTTGCAGGATTTGAATCCCAGCCTGCTGCGCCTGACCACGCCCAAGGATCAGGAATTCGACCTGCATCTGCCGCTGGGGACCAAAGACCGGTACCTAAGCGCAATCAATTCCATTCCGACCGACATGCGAGTGTGGTGGCGCTATCACAAGGTCGCTCCGGGCGATACGCTGGCGTCGATTGCACGTTCCTACCACACCACGGCACAGGCGATTGCGGAAGCCAACAATCTTGACGACCAGGAACTGCAGTCGGACAGCAAGCTGATTATTCCGGTGGCGCCGGGCAAACATGCGCTAACCGAAGAGGCGAGCTACTCAAGGGTGGCGACCCGGTACAAGGTTCGCAAGGGCGACACGGTGCAACGGGTAGCGGATAACTTTGGCGTGCCGCCCACCATGGTCCGCCGCTGGAATCACTTGAAAGGCGACAGTGTACAGGGCCGCAAGGTTTTGTATGTGCATCTGCCGGTGACCCCCAACGCCAGCGAGATGCGTGTGGTGGCAGCTTCCAAGTCGAAGACAAGCAATAAGTTGCACGTAGTAAAGGACACGCAGACCTCGCGCCACAAAGTACAGCCCGGCGAGACCCTGACCTCAATCGCATCGACTCATCACACCACGGTGGCGGCATTGCGCCGTGATAATGGTGACCTGGCCACGCTGCGGCCGGGAATGATCCTGGTCATTCGCGACGTAAAGTAAGCCGTTTTACCTCCAAATATCATTCCGATTCGGAACTTCATTACTGCTTTCGCGGGGCTCCATGTGCTTCGCAGTTGCATCTGAGGGATTACCAGGTAGAGTTTGTGCGCAGGGAAGAGAACGATTTGCGAACTCATTCGCGAGTTACTGCAATGCGAATTTTTCCTATGCTATAATCGCGCGCCGTTCAACGAAGACGAGGATTTAGATGTCTTTTTATTTCCCTGGCGCATTCGTTGCGCAGCTTCCCGGTGCCCAGCGCAGCCGGAATTCAGGAGGAGAAATGACCTTTGAAGAGACCCTCTTTTTACGAGATGACGACATGGACGAATACGGTGACAGCAGCTCTTATGGAGACTCGCTAGAAGAAGACTACGAGGAAGAAGAAGAGGAAGAAGAAGCCGAAGTTCCGGGCGGGGACACCGAATCTGAACCGGCGGAACCGGAAACCGAGCCAGTTCCGATGGGCGGAGGCGGGGGTGGCGGAGGCGGATCCAAGCCGGCGCGAAAGAGCGCTCCCAAGAAAGCTGCGGCTAAAAAAGCTCCCGCGAAGAAAGCCCCAGCCAAGAAAGCTCCGGCCAAGAAGGCTGCGGCTAAAAAAGCAAAGAAAGCGCCGGCCAAGAAATCCAAAAAGAAGTCAGCAAGCCGGAATGCTGGCGGCAATCGCGGCAAGAAAGCGTCCAAGAAGAAGAGCTCTTCCAAGAAGAAGGGTGGACGCCGCCGCTAAGGCTGCGTAGTCAAGAATCGAGTCCCCACTCCTCGACAACGTTCGGGGAGTGGGGCTTATTTTTGCGCGGAGACGGAGTGGAACGTCCGTGGTCTGTTCGACGGCGCGTCCACCGTGGCGAATTACTTTGTGCCGCGCACCGCGCCCAGGCAGCGGCCATACAGTTCCAGCAAATGGTTGGCGTAATCTTCCGGCTTGGCCGCCGCGCCCGTGCCCTGGAATCCCACGCCGGACGACGTGGTGCGCCCGTAGCCCGTCGTCATGGCGACAAACTTCATCAGGTCTAACGCAATGTCTTCGTTCCGGCGCGAGCCGGCAGTGAGCGAGGGTACTTCTTCCATGAGTGCCTCCGTGCGAAAAAGATGTCGCACTCAGAATACTGGATTTCTGGCCGCTGCGGTTTCGGATAAAGCGGCTATTGCGGGGCGGGGCTGGGCGGAGTGGTCGCGGCTCCGGGTTGCGGCTCGCGCTGGAAGAGCACATCGACTGGAGTTCCGGCAGGCATCTTGACGTCGCTGCCCCGTTGCAGCAGAAGGAAGGTCGCGGCTCCGGCCAAACCGAAATAGCGCGCGGAATTCTTGGTCACCGACGCGGAAGCCACTTCGGATAGATCATCGGCCAGCTTGGCAATGAGAGCGGTGGAACCCAACTGAATGGCAAGGCGCTTCTTGCTGCGGTGCGGACGGATCACGCCCTCCGCGTCGACACTGACTGATTTCAGTTGGACCGAGGTCACCACTGCATTCACGCGATGAACCTGACCGTCAGGAAAAATCATGTGATCGAAAATTAACTGCAGCGATCCCTGGCGAAGGCGACGGCGCGCGCGCTCAGGCTCCAAGTGGCCTTCGAAAACGGTGCCCTGGGGAATCAGAGTCTGATTTTCAATCTTGAGTTCTGAGCCCAACTTTGCCGTAAAACGAGAATTTCGTTCATGGCGGGAACTCACTTCCGATAACAGAGTCAGAGTGCTGCTCTGGCCGTCGAGCGAGGGAATTTGCTGCGCCAGGCCCAGGGTGGACAGGCAGAGAACAAGAATTAACGAGAACGGAACGCGCATGAATCAGTTCCTAGGTTGAGCTTTGGGGGACTTCTTTGAATGTACGGGATGGTTGCTTGTACGGCAACCCCTCGTAGTACTTTGCCGGAGAGTTTTGCCCCCCTGTCTTGGGCATCCCGAAAGTCCCTGTTTGCAACTGAGTACGGAACATACAGTTCGCGTTTAATCGCGGAATCAAGGGACTTCATGCCAGGTATTCCTCTGAGGCAATTCGGAAAAAGCGATGTCAAGATTTCCGCACTGGGCTTTGGCGGACATCATCTTGGCCAAGCCAAAGATGAGCAATCTGCGATAGAGCTTGTACATCAAGCGATCGACGGCGGGATTACATTCTTCGATAACTGTTGGGAATATTTTCGCGGCAAAACCGAGCTCTGGATGGGCAAGGCGCTGAAAGGGCAACGGGACAAAGTCTTCCTGATGACAAAGACCTGTCCGCACGGACGCGACGGTGCGCTCGCGCTGAAAATGCTGGAAGAGTCGCTGAACCGGCTGCAAACCGACCATCTCGACTTATGGCAAGTGCATGGGATGGTATTTGAAAACGATCCCGAGCTGTTTATTCGTCCGAACGGTGCGGCTGAGGCCCTGCGGAAAGCGAAAGAGAGCGGGAAAGTCCGCTTCGTGGGATTCACGGGGCACAAGGATCCGCAGGTTCACTTGGGTATGCTCGCGACCGGTTTTCCGTTCGATGCAGTACAGATGCCGCTGAACGCGTTTGACGCGACCTTTCTCAGTTTCGAGGCCCAGGTATTGCCGGAGTTGAACCAGCGCGGGATTGCAGCTTTGGGGATGAAGCCGATGACGGGTAAGGGCGATCCGATCCGTCAGGGAGTGCTTAACGAAGAGGAAGCCTTGCGTTATGCAATGAGCCTGCCGGTGACGACCACGATTACCGGGATGGAGAAGCCTGAAATCCTGGAACAGAATTTGAAAATCGCGCAGAACTTTCAGCCAATGTCGCAGCCGGAGATGCAGGCACTGCGCGAGCGCTGCCGCTCCTACGCCGCCGATGGGCATTTCGAGCTCTACAAACTCTCGTTGAAATACGACAATCCTGAAGCCCGCTTGGCGCATGAGTTCCCGATTGATGAGCAGCAGACGGAAGTGAAAGAGATGCTGAAGTTCTCGCAGAATACGGGACATCCATTTCCACCAATGCAGTAGATCCCCGGGAGGCATGCAGATGGGAGGTCCATTCGAGATGAGCCGGCGCAGATTTATGACGGGGACTGCCGCAGTGGGAGCTGCGGCGTTCGCGGCGCAAAGTGGAGCAGTGTCCGGGCCTGCAAGCGCCAGCCCGCAAGAGCCGGGAAAGAGTTTGAGCGAAATCCCGAAGCGTCCCATGGGCAAGACCGGCCTGCAATGCTCGGTGATTGGAATGGGCGGCTACCACCTGGGTTCGGTGGAGCAGGAAAAAGATGCGATGAACATGGTCGCCAAGGCGATGGACCTGGGCGTCAACTTCTTCGATAACGCGTGGGAATATCACGATGGGTTGAGCGAGGAGCGGCTGGGACGCGCGCTGCAGGGAAAACGCGATCGAGCCATCGTCATGACCAAGGTGTGCACCCACGGACGCGACAAGAGCCTCGCTATGCGCATGCTGGAGGAATCGCTGCGGCGCTTGCGTACCGATCACCTCGATGTGTGGCAAATTCACGAGGTGATTTATGAAAACGATCCGGACCTGATTTTTGGTCCGAATGGCGCGATTGAAGCCTTGCAGCAGGCAAAGCAGCAAGGCAAGGTGCGATTCGTGGGATTCACCGGGCATAAGAACCCCCGAATTCATTTGAAGATGCTGGCGCACAATTTTCCCTTCGACACCGTGCAGATGCCGCTCAATTGCTTTGACGCAACCTTTCGCAGTTTCGAGCAGAACGTTTTGCCCGAAGCTAACAAGCGAGGCATGGCGGTGTTTGGCATGAAGAGCCTGGGCGGGAGCGGGGAGATGGTGAGACATGGCGCGATCACTCCGGCGGAAGGTCTGCGCTATGCCATGAGTTTGCCGGTTGCCACCACCATCAGCGGGATCGATTCTTTGGGAGTGTTAGAGCAGAATCTGGAAATCGCGAGCGGATTCGCTCCGCTGAGCGCCGCCGAGATGCAGCGATTGCGGGATCGAGCGCGCCCCGTGGCGGCAGATGGGCGCCTGGAACTTTTCAAGATGACGACGATGTATGACGGCAAGATCGGCCGCGAACAACATCACATGCCGACTACGCAGGAACTTCCGCTTTAGATCAGAAGAACTCGCCCATGCTGTTCGCGCCTGCGGCTTGTCCGGGGCAGGCGGAGATTCCGAGGGTGCTGCAAACCAACGCCAGCGCATTCTGATGCTGGTAGAAAGTCGTAGACTGAAACCCCGGCTGGACTTTTGGCCCGATAACGAGAGTGACCACGTGACCGCCGCCGTTCGCCAGATCGGTCATGTCTCCTTCATCGAACGTGATAATTAAAACCCCGCTCTGCTGAAAGGTGGGATTCGACAGCAGCGGGTCGATATTGGTCTGGAGCCAGGTGTCGGCATCGCTCAGCGGCCCGTCGTGCGCGTCATTCAACAAGTTCGGGATCACCAGCGAATATTCCGGGAGCTGATCGTTTGCGAGATCGGTGGCGAATTGCGTGAAAGGAACAAGATTGTTGGCCTGCGTGCTGTCGTTCACGACATCGGTAAAGTAGGACAGGGGAAAATGGCCGCGCTTGTAAGGATAGACGTCGGGGCCGGTGTAGCCGACCGAAGGCAAACTTTCCGCGTAACCCTTCCAGGATTTCCCCGCAGCAATGAGCTGGCGAACGATGTTGTCGTCGGTAAAGGGACCGGGAGTGGTGTCATCGCCGGTAATAATCTGGCCCGCGGTCAGTTGGAAATAATTTCCGATGGAAGGATGGGTATTGGCGAAATACTGAGTGGCAAGTCCATATTTGCTGGCGAGGCCGCTCAGATAGGGCATTGCCGAGGTTCCAATCACCTCGCTGTAGCTGTGATTTTCCTCGATCACCATGACTACGTGCGGCAGCGACGCCGGCGTGGGGGTCGGCGTGGGCGTAGGGAGCGGCGGAGGCGTCGAGGTCGAGCTACTCCCGCCGCCGCAACCCGTGATGAGCAAAATAGCGAAAAACAAAAATGCCGTATTGCAATAAGTTACAGCGCGCGTATGCGCCTCCCAGGAATCCGGCTGTACAAGCCGGGAGACGGCCCAAGAGGGACCCGTTCCAATGGGCATTTTGATGGCAGGTACCCCGCCCGGGTTTGCAGGGTAAGGGCGCGGGAAAAATGATTAGTTCAGGCAACCAAAAGCTTGAAACCCCTCAGCGGACTAGCGTTCGACGCCGCAATTCTCCTGCTTTGAAGTTTTCACCGCCCAGGCCATACGAGGAGTATTGTGCGCAATGCCAAAGCGTCCGCGGGCGTCGAGCAGAATGATTCCGCCGTGCCCGTTCAGTCGAGATTTGAGATATTCGATGGCCTCGGCGGCAGCCCACTCGGGCGCGTTTCCGGAGCCGACGCGATCGGTAGTCCATTTGGCGAGAACCAGTTTCATGATGGGCTCGCCCCATCCTGTGGTTGAAGCGGCGGCAGTGTGATTGTCGGCATAACATCCGCAGCCGATGAGCGATGAGTCCCCCAACCGTCCGGGCGCTTTGTTGAGCGTGCCCCCGGTGGAAGTCGCCGCGGAGATATTGCCGTCCTGATCGAGCGCGACCGCGCCCACTGTATCGTGAGAAATCTCCGGGGCGAACAAGTGATTGGAATGCTCGGCATCGCTGGCCTGGAATTCGCGAAGACGTTCGATCTCGCGCGGGATGACGAGATCTTCGTTCTTGCACAGCTGGATGCCGTGCTCGGCGGCGAAACGTTCCGCGCCTTCGGCAACGAAATAAACATGCGGGCTTTCGCTGAAGACTTTTCTGGCGGCGCGAATGGGATTGGCAATGCGCTCGACGCCGCCAACGCCGCCGGCGCGAAGGGTGGCGCCCTCCATGATCAGCGCGTCGAGTTGCACTTTGCCGTCGCGATTTAGAAAGCTGCCGCGCCCGGCATCGAAGGTGTCGTCGTCTTCCATGATGACCACCGCTTCTTCGCAGGCATCGACCGCGGAGCCGCCTCTAGACAATACGTTCCAGCCGGCGGCGAGGGCATTGCGCACGCCATTCAAGTGAGCTTCTACCATGTGATCGGGCATGGCCCACGCTCCGCCATGCACGACAAGCACCGGATCAGTTTTCAAATTCTTCCTCACCCAGGAAACAAAGTAGATAGTTTATCGAAGTTCGATTTGCAATTGCCAATTGTCGACACGCAGGTTTCACCCAGGTTGCCTGTATTCACGCTCTTTTCCCCGATCTGTGTAGCGCAAACTGCGAAACTTCCGCAAATTTCCAGGGTTTGCATCTAACAATGAGTGGCCCGCGTATCGGAGTGGCCGGTATCGGGAGGTCAAATATGAAGGGAAGCTTAATTCGCAGGATGGGGTTGATGTTGCTGCTTGGCGCCGGAATGAGTTCCGTTGCTTGGGGCCAGTCGGCTACGTACCGCAATGGCGACATCAACAACAACGACCGCGAGGTTGGAACTCGACAGGAATTACGAACGGGTTCCGCACGGCTGGTACAGGCGGATTGGCATTGGTGGGATCGTGACAACGATCGGGATCGTCACAGCGAGCGTTGGTATCGCGATCACGGTTATTACAACAATGGCTACCGCAACGGGGCGACTTACAACCCCTATTACGGAAATAACGGCTGGTACAACGGATACCGCGGCGATGGCGATCATGATCGCGACGACCGCTGGCGACGTAATGATCATGATCGCGACGATCGCTGGCGACGTAACGATCATGATCGGGACGATCGTTGGCGGCATAACGATCATGACCGGGATGACCGGCACCGTGATCACGACCACGATCGCGACTAGTTAAAATAGAAACAGACAGAGCGAAGGAGATGCGAGGCTTCAAGAAGCCTCGCATTTCTTTTGTGTGTTAAGCGGCTTGCCCTGGATTGGCAGGTACAGGGATGCCTTCGGTGCGCGTCCAGGTGTAGCGGATGCGATGAATCACGGTGATGGTTGAGAGCACGGCAATCAGCCACAACACCGGCGCCATGCGATTGAAGAGAGCGCCGATGATGATCAGCACCAAGCGTTCGGGGCGTTCCATGAATCCGACTTTGCAGGAGCCGATCAGCGATTCGGCGCGGGCGCGGCTATAGCTGACCATGATCGCGCTGACCATGACGAACGCGCTTAGCACTACGTAGAAGAAGCGATCGCCGCGGGCGTAAAAGACAAGCAACCCAAAGAACTGCGAAGCGTCGCTGTAGCGATCGATGACGGAATCGAAGAAGCCGCCGAATTTTGTGACTTGGCCGGAAGCGCGAGCCACGCGGCCGTCCACCAGATCGAAGAAGCCGGAGGCGATAATGACCAGACCGGCATAGAAGAACATGCGCGCCTGGTTATCGCCGTTGGCGTAGCCAAACAGCAACGCGGCAATGGTATTAACGACCAAGCCGAGAAACGTCAGCACGTTCGGATTGATACGGGCCAACGCCAGCCAGCGCACGATGGCGTCGAGCAAGACTCCGCATGCTCGTCCGAAGGCGCTGGTCCAGGTGCGGCTCATTCCGCGGCGGCCTGGTCGTGGATGGTGGTGAGCTTCAGGATTTCCATTTCCCGGCTGCCGTTGGGCGTGACGACCATCGCGGTGTCGCCGACTTTCTTGTTCAACAAGGCGCGGCCGATGGGCGAAGTAGTGGAAATCTTTCCTGCGGCGACGTCGGACTCTTCGCTGGTCACCAGCTGGTATTCCATCTCTTCTTCTTTGAAATTGTCGTAGATCTTCACGGTCGAACCAAGCCCGACTTTGTCCTTGGGAATGTTGTTCATGTTGATGAGGGACAAGTCGGCAAGGCGGCGCCCGAGCTGGCGCAAGCGAGCCTTGACGAATTCCTGGCGCTGCTTGGCCATGTGATATTCGGCGTTTTCGCTGAGGTCGCCGAGAGCGACGGCTTTCTTCAACTCCGCAGGCAGTTCATGCGAGAGTTCATGCTCGAGAGAATTGATCTCTTCCTGCAATTTTTTCTTAATCTGATCAGTCATGCTTTTTCGGATTATAAACCTTTACTCGCACAGAGGCTTTCCCCTCTAGGCTTTAGCCTCTAAACCGAGGGTTGAACCGGGCGCTCGGAATTGCCTATTCATCCGGGTTTGGCTAAAATGATCAGGTGTTTTTCCTCTCTTGTCCTGCACACGTGGGTGTCTCTTCATGATTAGCAGCGACGGAAATTTCCACATCGGCGACAAAGTCGTCTATCCCAATCACGGGGTAGGGGTCATCGAGCAGATCAGCAGCCGGACCATCGGCGAAAACGTTGAAAAATTCTATCTCCTGAAAATCAAGTCCAGCAGCCTGAAAGTGATGATTCCGTTCCACAACGTGAATATGGTGGGGCTGCGGCGCGTGGTGAAAAATGGGGAGATCCAGAAAATCCTGGGATTTCTGAGCGACGGGATCAACGGCGATAGCAGCACCGACTGGAAAGACCGATTCAAGGAAAATTCCGACCGCATGCGCACCGGTTCGCTGCTGGAAGTGGCCGCTGTGCTGAAGAGCCTGCTGCAATTGAATCAGGGCAAGCCGCTCTCGTTCCGCGAAAAGAAAATGCTGGAGCGGGCTCGCTATTTGCTGGTGAGTGAGCTGGCGATGGCGAAGGGCTGCGAGGAGAGCGAGATCGAAGACGTATTGACCCAGGCGCTGGCCAAACAAAACCTTCGTTTACCGGAAGCCTCGGAGTTCCAAGCGTAGGAAAAGAGTTTCGAGTTTCTGGTGTCAAGTTTCGGATGCCGCCCCATCCAGTGGCTGTGCCGCAGCCATAGTCCCAAGAAAAATTAGATTCCTCGGTCGCCGTCGCACGCGGTCCGTCTTGGTCGGCATGAAGAGGGCTGTAGGGGCGAAGAGGCCCGTGTCCACATCGAGGAAGTACCGCTGCCTCCCGGCGGCTTGCCGGCAGGACGATTACTCTCCCAGCCAGGATCCGTAGGGTTTGAGTGATTCGACGTGGTCGAAGACGATCTTCATGGCGGCCGTGATTGGGATCGCCAGCACCAGGCCAATGCCTCCCCAGAGCCATCCCCAAAACAGCAGGCCGATGGTGACGGCGAGGGGGTTCAGTTGCAGGCGGTTGCCGAGGAACTTCGGGTACAAAACATTCAGCGAAATCAGATGCAGTCCCAAGACTGTGACCATGATGTAAAGCGCTTCTTCCGACTGGATGCGTCCGATACCGACGAACAATGGCGGCAGCATTGCCAGCAGCACGCCCATGTAGGGGATCAGGCTGAGGAAGCCGCTGATGAATCCCACGAAATAAAAGAAAGGCAGGCCGAGGATGCCGAACACGATGGTACCGGCAATGCCCATGAAGAGGCCGATCAGCAGATTGCCCACCATGAAGCTGCGAATCATCTGCGAAATGAGTCCGAGGGTAACGTAGGCGGTGTGGCGGCTGTCGAGGGGAAACAGCATGACTGTGGCGGAGCGCACATGCTGTTGCCAGGTCAGCATGAAATAAACCAGGAACGGCACGAAAGAACCGGCGAGCAGGATGGCACTGACCGAGCCGAAGCCGCGGGTCAGAACCTCGGTGAAAGTCGACGTGGTGTGGACATTCAGGATGCCTTTATCCTGGGGCGAGCTCAGCACGTCGAGATTTTCGGCCTTCTTCAGGAATTTGGAAACCTCGTCACGAATCTGCGCCGTGTACTTGGGCAAGTCCTGGACGAGCGAAGCGGCCTGGTTGTAGGAGTAGTAGACAATCCCTCCAAGAAGGGTCAGCAACAGAAGTACTGCGATGGCTGCGGCCACGCCACGGGGAAGGCGCACCTGCATAAAAACATCGACCACAGGCGCGAGGATGAAGGCGAGCAGCACCGATACCATCATGACCGCGAGCACCATCTCGGCCCAATAGCAAAGGCCGAGAATGGCGCCGATGCCAAGCACGGTGAGCGCCCAGTGCCACTGATTCTTGTTCCCCTGCGCCTTGCCTGATTCAGAATGGCGCAGCGGATGGACCTGAACCTCTTCGGGCATAGCGAACATCGTAAGCCAATTTCAAGAGTGCACGCCGACTTATAATCGCCGGGTGCCTTTCTTCCCAACAGAAACCGGTCCTTCCCCGCAGCTTGGGCGCATTATGGCTCTCGATGTGGGTTCACGGACGATCGGACTGGCGGTCACCGATCCGTTGGGCATTACTGCCCAGGGGCTGGAAACGATTCGCCGTAAGAACAAGCGTACTGATTTCGCCGCACTGGAACAGCTCATTCAGAAGTATGCGGTCGCGGAGTTGGTGGTTGGTCTTCCTTTGCGCATGAGCGGGCTGGAAGGGACGCAAGCAGAAAAGATGCAGGTGTTCGCGCAGGAACTGCGCAAGCGCTTTGAACTGCCGGTGCATTTGTGGGATGAACGCCTGACCTCGGCGGAGGCCAACCGGCTGTTGCGGGAAACGGATCTCTCGATCAAGAAGCGAGGGGCGGCGGTCGACAGGCTGGCCGCAGTGCTCATCCTTCAGAGTTTCATGGAGTGGCGAAGCCTGCAGCGCTCTGAGCACAACTCTCAGGCCTGACCTATTTCTTCTTCAGACTTTTCTTGAACAGCTTCCACGCTGCTTTTGGACCCTTCGTTCCTAACACCTTGAATTGCTTTCCCCGCTCCTTGTTGTAATTCACGAAAAACTGTTCGATTTCCTTGAGCGTGTTGTCGTTCATGTCTGCAATGTCTTGCAAATCGGAATGCTCATGACTATGTGCCGCGACAGCGATAATGCGATCGTTGCGTTCCTTGTGGCCGTCTTTTTCTTTCTGTTCGGCTTCGATCACGCCAATCAGGCGCGTATGGACCACGCAGCCGACAAAGGTAGGCTCGTCCATGATAACCAGAATGTCTTCAGGATCTCCGTCAGCCGCACGAGTACTCGGGATGAATCCGAAAGCGTGCGGAAACATCATGCCTTGGGGCAAAACTCCGCCCAGAGTGAAGGCGCCGAGTCTCGGATCGAATTTGAACTTATTGCGGCTGCCCATCGGAGTTTCGATGACGGCAAGAACGATATCGGAGTCCGATTTGTCCACGGGATTCAGCTTCTCAATCGAACGGCTTGTTTTCTGAGTTTTGGCCATAGTTTTGAAACCAGTCACCTTACCTCGGCCTTGGATGCCGAACACCGGCGTGAGGATAGTTTGAGCCGCCGGTCTGCTTTGCGCTCTTGACCTCCTGGTGACAATGGCCGGCTTAGATTCTGACAAAGCTTTCACATCTGGCTGACACATCTCCTTGCCGCGACACCTAGGCTGAAAACACAACAACAACCCAGGTGAAATGATGAAAAAAATTTGTGTAACCCTCTCAATCGCCCTGCTCGCACTGGTGAGCATGGTAGGCCTGAAGTCGGTACGTGCCGGATCTCCGCCGGACCTGCCGGCGCAAAGCGCTTCTCTCAAAGGCGTAGTCAAATTTGAAGGTGTGGCGCCGAAACCGCAGCACATCAATATGAATGCGGATCCGACCTGCGCCAAACTACACCCCGCAGGGGTGAATTCTGACGACGTAGTGACCGATAAGAATGGCGGGCTTGAAAACGTGGTGGTATTTATCTCGGAAGGTCTGGGCGATCGAGCTTACGATGCCCCCAGCCAGCCGGTGGTCATGGAACAGAAAGGCTGCATGTACGAACCTCATGTGGTCGTCATGCAGGCTCACCAGAAACTGGACGTGAAGAACGACGATCCCATGATGCACAACATTCATCCCCAGCCGGCGAATAACCGTGAGTGGAACAAAGCCCAGACGCCGGGCGCTCCGGTGGAAGAGACCTTCGCGCGCGAGGAGATCGCGATTCCAGTGAAGTGCAACGTGCATCCCTGGATGCATAGCTACATCGCGGTGTTCAAGCATCCTTTCTACACGTTGAGCGGCAAAGGCGGGACTTTCGATCTGAAGAGCCTTCCTCCTGGCACTTACACGCTGGAGGCCTGGCACGAGAGGTTGGGAATCGCGACGCAAAAAGTCACGGTCGGCGCCAACGAAACCAAAGAAGTGGAATTTGTGTTCAAGGGGAAGGCTGGGAGCTGAAAGCCGTTTCTTCCTCGTGAATGCGGGGCCAACCCCACTTTGGCCCCGCAGATTGTCGAAGCGGCAACTCTGTCTGTCTGGTGCTCATCGAATGCCCCGCGGGCGAATTGTGTTCAACTTGATCCGCGGAGGCGCAACGGATGGCGGAGCGGAAATGGAAACCCAATAGTTTCTTTCACGAGCACTCATTGAGCATCGTTTCCAGCTTCATATTGCTGCTGTGGATTGTGCTCTACAGCCGCTCGAATCCCGACACGCACTGGGGATCGTTCTTCGGCAATGCCATCGCTGACTGGAGTGGTTTAGTAGTCACCGTACTTGCCACGAAGTGTATGTATGAAGTGGGATCGGCGGAGAGCCGGAAGCCGCCTCGCGACTTCCTGCACCGGGTACATCACACGTTGCGCAACCACTCGCTCACCATTTTTCTGGCGGTGACCGGAATCGGATGGATCGTGCTGTTTGCGCGCATGAGCCCGCAAGCGAAGTGGGGACAAGTAGTGGGCAACCTTGTCTCAGAATGGACGCAGATTGTCGGGCTGGTGCTGTTGACCAAGAAGCTGATCGAAAAGCACTCGAAAGAGAGTGCGCAGTGAAAAAAATCCCGGGAGCGTGGGCTCCCGGGGAGGATTGGTCTCATGAAGCTCATGCTTGGGCCCCTGCCGATACCAGCCACCGCTGTCGCGGCGGGTTCTTGGGGAGAATATCGAGATAGATGACGGCATAGCGGAACGCCAGCACTGCGGCGGTTAGCGTGGCCAGGGTGCAGGCGAATTCCGTCCACTTGGGAATGTAATAAACGCCGGAGCTGGCTTGCAGTCCGGTGATACTGACATTCAGCCGGTTGGCCATGAATCCCATCACCACGACGGCGCAGGTCCAGTACAGAGTCTGAGGATTGTTTCTAATTTTTTCCTGGCTGAGAAGAACGATGGGTACCACCACGAACAAAGCAATCTCAAGCCAGAACGAGAGAGACTCTTCGTTCCAGCGAAACATGTAGGGAGTCGCGTCGTGGGTGATCAGATCGACGAACCGGAACAAGCCCCATAAGCCCACCAGGGGCGCGATCACGCGGCTTACATCGCTCAGAATGCTGAAATCGACGTTCACGTTCAGCGATCGCTTGCTCAGGTAGAGGGCGATGATGGTGACGGCGAGCCCTGCTGGAATCGCGGAGAGGTAAAACTCCGTGGTCAGGTACTGGCTGTACCACAACGGCGAGAGCTTGCCCTTGGTGATTAGATACAGGCCGCCCAGGAAGGATTGATGCATCGAGGAGAGCAGTGTCCCGATCAACACCAGTGCGATGAGAATCTTGTGCTGGAAGTGCAGGTAGAAGTCGCGGAATGCCTTCCAGGGAATTTTCTCGACCAGCGCGGGTGAGAATTCCAGCGCCAGCACCGACGAGTAGAGCATCACGCACCAGGACACTTCGAACAGAACCGAGTGCCGGTTCCACATGACGATCGGATGCCAGATGCGCCAGGGCAAACCTAGTTCGTAAAGCATGCCGATCATGACGGACAAATATCCGAGGAACGAAACCAGCACCGCGGCGCGCAGTACGGGGCGATAGCGTTCGAATCCGAGCAAGTAGACGCTGGCCGCGATGGCGAAGCCGCCGGCAGACAGGCCGACCCCGCACAGCGTGCCGAGGCCAACCCACAAACCCCAGGGCTGCGGATCGCTCAGATTGGTGGAACGCGCGAATCCAAAAGCGAAGCGGGCGAAGGTCGCGTAAAAACCGGCCGCAAATATGATGGCTACGATCACTCGCCATAACGTGATCTTCTCGATGAATCTTGGTGATCATGGCTAGCCCCTTTCCTTCTCGGTAGCGCTTAGTTGAGCCTCTGCTGCCGCAACTTCTGTGCGACGTTGAGTAATCCAGTACAGTCCGGAGAGCAGGGCGCCGCCCATCAGGATGACGGTTGGCGTATCGCCCAGTGCATTGGCTGTGAGCACCGGCAGCGGCTGCTTGGGAACGTCGGCGAATCCCAGCTTGTCGAACGAGACGTCGGAGATGAAGAAGACCGAAGTGCCTCCGGCCTCTTCACTGCCGTAAATATGTTTCACGTACTTGGAATCGGCCAGGATGCGGCGAGTGGCCTCTTCGAGCATGTCGTCGCGATTGCCGCTGATCGAAGCTCCGGTCGGGCAGGCTTCAACACAGGCGGGAAGCTGTCCCTTGAGTTGCCGCTCGGCGCACATATCGCACTTCTTCACGTAGGGCGCAAGCTTCGCCCACTCGTAGCGCGGAACGCTGAACGGGCACGCCACGATGCAGTAGCGGCATCCGATGCACTTCGAGGCATCGTAGGTAACCGGCCCCGCAGCGGACTTTTTCAGCGCACCGACCAGGCATGCCGAAGCGCATGCGGGATCCTGACAGTGCATGCACATGCGGCGCACGTAGCGATCTCCGCGCTCCTGAATGACGGTGAGCGCCGTCGGTGAAAGCTTGGCTTCACTTTCCATCGGGAATCCGTGCACGCTCTTGCACGCCTGCTCACAGCTGCGGCACCCGATGCACTTCGTGATGTCTACCAGGATGGATCTTGTATTGGCCATGTTCTTCTCCGTCTTCTGTGCGGGTGATTTCGCTATGACAGGAACAACTCCTTTACGATGTTCTGGCGCAACTCCGCCGGAATCTGTTTCAGCAAGCCACGAACCGGAAGGCCGCCGTCCTGCGCGTAGGAAGGCGCCAGCTGCGAGAGCATGCCATTCAGACGCGAAACGCTGTTCTGCATCCAGGGTGCAATCATGGGGCCTTGCACGAGGTTTTTCTGATTGATCGCCAGGTCCGGGGACTTCACCGTGGCAAGCCACCCATGGTTGTAGGGGTCCCGGGCGATGACCGCGGGATCTTGCAGAGCATCGTTGTTGACAGCGGTGACGACGCCTTCGATCGGAGACAGCAAGTCAATTGAGGTTCCGGCGACATGTATCGTGGCGAACTTCTGTCCTTGACGGATCCAGCGATTGGGGCCGATGGCATCAATGCGCTCGATTTCCCCAACAAGGTCCGTGATGAAAGCATCGACGCCGATGCGCGCGTTCTCCGGAGACTCCTTCGAAGCCCAGGTGTGTCCGGGATGAAAGCAGTAGCCTTGGGGAATTTCGAAGCCAAGTTCTCGCTGCAGGCGCGGGGCTCGCGTCGCAGGCAAATCCACCGTTGGCGAGAGAGCGATTTGCGGACGTCGGAAATAGCTGATGCTCATGATCAGCAGAAACATGAGCAGTACGAATAGGATCGACATGAGACCTCCTCAGCGCGCGACTCTGGCGGTTGCTGCGCTTGCACCCTGCATGAGTGCACGTGGAGGACAAAAGGGGGCAGCGGATTCGAAGATTGACAGAGAAGAAGTTAGCGAGAGGCGGAGTTACTTCAGGGATGTTCCACACACTGCAAGATGCAAGGCCCACTGCGTTTTGCAGTAGCTGAATTCAGGCATGCAATTCTCAACGCTGTGCCCTTTGGTAATAACGTCGTGCCTTGTTGCGGTTGCCGCAGGTCTTCATGTCGCACCAGCGGCGGCGGTGATTCTTGGTAGTGTCGAGAAAGAGCCAACCGCAAGTTTCGGCGGCGCATTCGCGAACCAGTTCCAACCGGCCGGAGGTGAGCAGTTCCGCTGCGTCCATTACCAGCGGCCATAAGGGGGATGCCAGGGAGTCCGGGGCAATCCATCGCCAGGTGAAGGTGCGTTTTGCAGGAACGATGTACGCGTGCGCGCAGGCCTGCTGTATCGCCGAATTCAACTCGCTAAGCGAGTTGTCGGGAACAGCACGCTGCTGCGCGATCGCGGAAAAGATGGCATAAACTGTCTCGCGAAGTTGCACGGTACGACGCCATGTCGCTCGCGCCTGTGCCGGATTCTTCTCCGCTAAATCCGACAGTTGATGGGCTTGGCTGGAAGTCAGAAGCTTGGCTTCCGTAGCCCAAGCCAGGAAATCGGAATAGCTTGCGAGTAGATCGATCTCGTTGGCGGCGTGCCGGTTATCGACCGTGTTGGTGAAATCAAGCGACAGGTTTCCGGCAGTGAACTGAAATGGCGATTTGGAGCGGAGCTCCGGCATAAGGGATTGAGATTCCCTTATGTCGTAACCATCAAAATAACCTTGACAGGTTACAAAAGCAATTTTAGCATCGCCTAACCATCGAAACAATGGTTGATGGTTATAGCGAGGAAACGTGAAGACGTCCGACGCAGTCGCGATCCGCACGGCAATTCGTAGTGGCGAGGTAATCGAGATTGGCTCGCGGACGAGCGGGCCGGGCTCCCGGGTGCAGGTCGCGCTTGGCTTCGCGGCAATTTACCTGATCTGGGGGTCAACGTATCTTGGAATTCGCTACGCGGTCGAAACCATTCCTCCGCTGCTGATGATGGGCCTTAGGCACACCACAGCCGGCATTTTGGTGTATGGCTGGGCGCGAGTACGAGGAGCGGCCGCGCCTGCATGGAAGCACTGGGCCTATGCCGCCGTTGCCGGATTGTTTCTCTTCGTTGCCGGGCACGGCATTCTGGCGTGGGCAGAACAAAAAATTCCGTCCGGGATGGCCGCATTACTGTGCGCCACACTTCCACTCTGGACAGTCCTGGTTGGGCGCATACAGGGAGCTGAGCAGAAACTTTCCGGGAGAGCGTGGGCGGGACTCATCCTGGGATTCGCCGGGGTTGCGGTGCTGATTGGACCCAGCGCCCTGCGTGGGCACGGGACGTTGAGCCTGTTGGGAATTCTGGCGGCCCTCTTGAGTTCGCTGGCGTGGGCCATCGGGACGATTTACAGCAAAAGCGTTCGCATGTCGTCGTCCAGCATCGTCTCGGCGGCGATGCAGATGATTGCCGGAGGATTGCTTTTGCTGTTGGCAGCGAGTGCTGGCGGCGAGAGCATGCGCGTGGCAACATTCAGCCTGCGATCGCTGTTGGCCCTGCTTTATTTGATCCTGTTCGGATCGATTATTGCGTTCACGGTTTTCACCTGGTTGCTCACGGTTTCCTCGCCTTCCCGCGTTTCGACGTTTGCGTATGTCAATCCGGTGGTGGCGGTATTGCTCGGATGGGCATTGGCCGGCGAAGCTGCGGGATGGAATACCTGGGTAGCGGCGATCATCATCATCGCCGGGGTGGCTTTGGTGAGTACACCAGCGCACTCGTCGAAGAAGTAAGCTTCCCTGGGAATGCTCTTTTCTCTCGTTTTGTCATCTTGATGACAAACGGATTGGCCCCGTTCATTTTTAAACGAATCGAGTGACTCTTTCGCACGCGTTATGCGAAGGATGGCAGATATTGGCGCATGTCAATTTCGATGCCTAGCCGTAAACTTATAAGGTGGGGATGAGGCCCGATGCGGAGATGCCATCGCGGCCGCCGATTGAAGCCAGCGCACATGCTGGCAAGCATTTGAATCAGCCCGAAACGTTACTCTGCAAAGGATCATCAAGATGAAGACCTCCCGAAATGGAAGCGTAAACTCGCAACGCAACGACAATAAGAAATCAATTCGCGGCAAAGTGGTGCAAGCGAAAGCAAGACCGAAGAACGGACAGGAAACGCCCGAAATGCTGTTCAGCCTGCCCTCAATGTTTCGCGGAATTTACGATCGGGTCGCGCGCAAAGTTGGTTGCGATCCCTCCTATGTGAGCCGAGTGGCTCGCGGGGAACGGAATTCGGACGCGGTGAGGAATGTGCTCGAGGCAGAAATCTCGAAAGCTTGGACCGCCATCGGACGACAACAGCAAATGATGGGACGTCCGGGCGTACGA
The DNA here is from genome assembly GCA_963797845.1 of Terriglobia bacterium. GTDB lineage: Bacteria > Acidobacteriota > Terriglobia > Terriglobales > Acidobacteriaceae > DASREM01. The sequence continues at coordinate 3,050 of CAWCRE010000020.1, read as the reverse complement.
TCCAGAGCAGCGTAAGCCCAACTTTAAGGCCAGGTAGGTGGTGAGTCCTCCACGTTTGGTATGCTGCTGCGGCGATGGTTCAAATTTCACCAGCGGCATTCAGCGATGCGAGATTAGCGGCAGCTTACAGTATCTTTCTTGCCAGCTACCTGGTTTTTGCCCTCGGTAAACTCCCTGGCCTGAAAATCGATCGACCGGGCGCGGCGGTTATTGGCGCGGTTGGGATGTTTGCGTTTGGCATCGTCCATCCGGGCGATAGCTTGCGGTTCATCGATTTCGCGACGCTGGTGCTGCTGTTCTCGATGATGTTGATCGTGGGCAACCTGCACTTGGTCGGGTTCTTCGAGTGGAACGCCGAATTTATTTTGCGCCGGCTTAAGCCTCCTACCTGCTGCCGGCTGTGATTTTCACCTGTGGACTTCTCTCCGCATTTTTCGTGAATGACATTGTGTGCCTGGTGATGGTGCCCTTTGTGCTGAGCATCACGCGCCGGATGCGGTTACCGGCACTGCCATACTTGTTGGCGGTCGCCACGGCCTCGAACATTGGGAGCGTTGCGACCATTACCGGCAATCCACAAAACATGCTGGTGGGATCGTATTCCGGGATCGCGTACCGCGATTTTATGTTTCACCTGGGGCCGGTTGCCGTAGCGGGACTTTTTTTGGACTGGCTGGTCCTGTACTGGCTCCATGGACGTCACATCAAAGCGCTTGGCGGACTGGATGAGAAGATCCCGTTACCTGAGCTTGACCTTTCCAAGCTTACGAAACCTGTGATTGTGGCAACCCTCGTAGTAGCAGGATTCTTTTTTGGGGTTCCGCCGGCCATGATGGCAGCGCTGGGTGCGGCGGCGCTGCTGATCAGCCGCACCTTCGACTCACGGAAGCTGTATCAGGAGGTGGATTGGGGCCTGCTGGTGTTCTTTGTGGGGTTGTTTCTGATCGTGGGAGGAGCAGAGAACGCCGGGATCGTGCGGCAGGCGTTGAGCGTTGCGCAACACTGGAATCTGCAGCGGCTGAGTGTGTTCACGGTTGCGATTGCGCTGTTGAGCAACCTGGTCAGCAACGTTCCGGCGGTGATGCTGGTGAAGTCTCTGGTTCCCGGATTTGCCAACCCGCATGCCGCGTGGCTGGGATTGGCGATGGCTTCCACACTGGCGGGGAATCTGACGATTACGGGAAGCGTGGCTAACATCATTGTGGTGGAGAGTGCCAAGCCCGACCTGGAGATTGGCTTCAAGGATTATTTTCGAGTTGGACTTCCGATCACCGTCGCGACTCTCGTGGTGGGGTGGGCATGGCTGGCGTGGCTGGGATGAGACTTCCAGAGAAGAAGGAGCGAATATGAGGGCAAGAACTACGGCATGGGCAGCGTTGCTGGCGGCAGGGCTGTCGGCAGGAGCGATGGCGCAATCCGATGTGAACTATCGAGCGACGGCGCAGAACGTGAAGTACATTTATGCGGCGAGTGAACCGGTCCTGCATTTAAAGCCGGGCGACACGCTGGCGACGAACACGCTGGATGCGTTCGGCAACGTGTTGCGCAAGCCCGGCGATACCCTCAGCATGGTGAAAGGAGACAATCCGCTCAGCGGGCCGTTTTATGTTGAAGGAGCGGAGCCGGGCGACACCCTGGCGGTAAAAATTCTCGACCTGCAAGTGGACGGAGACCAGGGAGTGGGGGCGTTTGGTCCGGGATTTGGGGCGTTGAATTCCACCAACTACACGCCGATGCTCGAGAAACCATTGCCCGAAAAGATTTGGTTTTATCCCATCGACCATGCGAGCAATACGGCGACGTTCCACGCGCTGGATTCGAATTTTTCGGTGAAGATTCCGCTGCATCCTTTCCTGGGCTGCATTGGGGTTGCGCCAGTGAATAACGAGGCGCGCAGTTCGATCGTACCCGCAGAATTCGGGGGCAACATGGATTCACCCGAGGCGAGTGTGGGGAACACGGTGTACTTTCCCGTGAATGTGCCGGGAGCGTTGCTGTTCATGGGAGACGGTCACGCCGCAATGGGCGATGGAGAAGTGGATGGCACGGCGATCGAAGTGCCACTTCGGGTGCGGGTACAAGTGCAGGTGGTGAAGCATCGCAAGATCGCGTGGCCACGATTTGAAAACGACGACGCCATCATGACGGTAGGGGCTTATCGTCCATTGGACGATTGCCTGCGTATCGCCTTCACGGAGCTGGTGGGCTGGATTCACCAGGATTACGGGCTTTCGGAGATGGATGCCTACGAGTTGCTGTCGAAGGTGGCGAAAATTCATCTGAATGAGATGGTGGATCCGAACTACGTCGTGGTGGCGTCGATCGAAAAGAAGTATTTGCCGAAGAAGTAAACCGGTTCCGAGTTCCGGATGGAAAAGGGATTTGAGCGGGAAGATTTGGGGATGACCTTTCGTTTGTAGCTCGGAACCTCCTGACCGTTGACACTTGTCGGCAGGTGAGCGAAACTCCAGCCATTGCCTCCAGAGTTGTGCGGCGTAGAGCGGTGCGATGAAGACGAACTCCATCCTCGAGTCGAAGAATAGCGAGCCGGAAACTGCGGCAGCCCCGGCGTTGTTGCGTTTCCCTAATGAGGACGATGGCCGGTCCCTCACGAACATGGCGCAGCGGGACCTGGATGCCGCTTTGCAATTGCTGGCGCAGAGGGCGCAGTACATCACGGCCGCATCCGGGGCAGCGGTGGCGTTGCGTGAAGAAGGCGGGATGATCTGCCGGGCCAGTGCGGGGATGTCGGCGCCGGGGTTGGGATCGCATCTGCAGACGGATTCAGGATTGTCGGGCGAGAGCGTGCGCACACGGCAGATTTTGCGCTGCGATAACGCCGATACGGATTCCCGGGTGAACCGCGAAACTTGCCAGGCGCTGGGGATTGCGTCCGTCGTCGTGATGCCGCTGATACTCAACGACGAAGTCATTGGGGTATTCGAATTATTTTCGGACCGGGTCTCGGCGTTCGAAGAACGGGATGTGGTGGCGCTGCAACGTATTGCGGAAATGATCATGACGGCGGTGGGACATGCCAACGCCGCGAA
>CAWCRE010000019.1:0-678117 GCA_963797845.1 Terriglobia bacterium | reverse complement strand
AAAACCTCTCTCCCTTCCGTAGCATCTATTCCCAAGTTTGCTCTTAATTGAGCAGACCTTGAATTTCATGAAGAGTGGCTGAGGGACGAGCCCTGTGACGCCACGGCAACCGGATCGGGATCATATATCCCGGTCGCCGGTGCCAACTCTCGCCCGGTAACGGGGAACATGAGATTCGGGGTGCCGAATTTCTTTTGCATTTCGCAGCCTCTTTTCCTATTCCGGGGAAAGAGGATTTTATTGTTTACGGCCTCTCTTCCCAGGCTCGTCCCCAGCCACTCGCAAAGAGAGTGGACTGATGAGTGCATTACGAACTGCGCTGCCGCGAATGCGGCAAGACCTGGGGCAACCAGCCCCAGTCGATCTGCGAAGACTGTTTCTCGCCGCTCGAAGTCAGCTTACGACTACGACGCCGTTCGCGAGCAGTTTCACCGCGAACTCATCGCCGCAGCGCCCGCCCAACATGTGGCGCTATTCCGAACTGCTGCCGCTGCCGGCGGATTACCGGCCCACGCCTGCCGGTCGGATTTACGCCGCTGCTGAGCGCGCCGCAGCTTGCCAAGAAACTCGGCGCAAAGACGGCTCTGCATCAAGAACGATGCCGTGTGCCTGCCGACTCTGAGCTTTAAAGATCGCGTAGTCGCGGTCGCTCTCGCCAATGCGCGCAGCTTCGGATTCGATACCGTCGCGTGTTCTTCGACCGGCAATCTTGCGAACTCGGTGGCAGCGCAGGCGGCGCGCGAAGGATTCAAGGCGTGGATCTTCATTCCCGCCGATCTCGAGCCCGCGAAGATTCTTGGCACGCAGGTGTTCGGCGCGAAGCTGGTGCGCATCGCCGGCAGCTACGACCAGGTGAACCGCCTGTGCTCGCAGATCGCCGACGAGCATCACTGGGGATTCGTCAACGTCAACCTGCGTCCGTATTACGCGGAAGGCTCGAAGACGGTCGGATTCGAAATCGCCGAGCAGCTTGGCTGGCGCTTGCCCGACAACATCGTGGTTCCGATGGCGGGCGGATCGTTGATCACCAAAATCAAGAAGGCCTTTGATGAACTGATCCTGCTTGGCCTGGTCGAAGCCGAAGCCGGTGAAGTTTCTTCGGCGCGCAAGCCACGGGATGCTCTCCGATTTCGACGGCGGTCAAAGTCGGGCAGTGCCGAGATCGAGCCGCAGAAGCCGGCGACCATTGCGCGTTCGCTCGCGATCGGCAATCCGGCCGACGGACACTATGCAATCAAGGCCATCACCAAAGCGGCGGCTGGGCGGAAGATGTCTCCGACGCCGAAGTGGTCGAGTCGATTCAGCTGCTCGCGGAGACCGAAGGCATCTTCACCGAGACCGCAGGAGGCGTGACGGTCGGCTGCGCGCGCAAGCTCTATCGAGCAGGGCCGCATCCCGCCCGATGAAACCACCGTGCTCTGCATTACCGGCAATGGCCTTGAAGACAACCGACGTTCTCGCCGGACAATACGCGGCCGAAGAGCCGATCGCGCCGAAAATTGCGCAGTTCGAAAATATCTGGAGCAGCACGCTCGAAGCTCCCAGTCGGCGTGGAGGCATGAGATGACGATCACTGTGCAAATTCCGACGCACTGCGGCGGCACACAGCAGGCGCTGGCAAACTCGATTGCTCCGCCGCGAACCTGCACGAATTGTTTTCCGTGCTCGACGAGAAATTCCCCGATTTGAAGCCGCATCTGCGGGACGAGGCGGGCAGGTCGACGGTTTCTGAATGTGTATGTGAATGAAGAAGACATCCGCTTTCTCGGCGGCGCAAGTACGCATTTCAGGATGGAGATGAGGTGCTGCTGGTGCCGTCGATCGCGGGAGGAGCGGAGTAGCGATACGAGGAGAACAAATCGAACCCACCAAGAGACACGAAGTTCCGCGAAAGCTGGAGGGAAGAACTGCCACCTTTACTTCTGCACCGTAGGGTTGCTGCGGGCTGACTTAGCGAGTAAAGCGTCGAACCTGTCCACCGGCAGAGGGGGGCTGAACAGGAATCCTTGGAATGCGGAGCATCCGAGTCCTTCAAGGTAGTCGCGTTGTTCTTCGGTTTCCACGCCTTCTGCGATCAGCGACAATCCCATCGCGCGGCTTAAAGAGATGATGCTCTGCGCGATCGCGCCGCAGCTGGCGTCTTCCAGAATGTCCTGGACAAAGGCCTGATCGATTTTCAATTGGTCGAGTGGGAGGCGTCGCAAGTAGGCCAGGGAAGAGTAGCCTGTGCCAAAATCGTCAAGTGAGAATCGCAGGCCATGGGATTTCAGCTCCGTCATCTTGGCGATCACGTCCTCGATGTTGTCCACCAACATGCTTTCCGTGAGCTCCATCTCAGGTTTCCCGGATTGGCGCCGGTGCGTTCCAGGATTTCGAGTACGTCGGCGACGAAATTGGGATTGCGCAATTGCCGGGCGCTGATATTGACGGACACGGCGATCTGGGGAAAGTCCTTTCGCTTGCCCCACGCCGCGATTTGCTGGCACGCAGCTTCTAGTATCCAGTCTCCCAGCGGTACGATCAGCCCCGTCTCTTCCGCCAGTGAAATGAACGCGCCCGGGAACTGCAGTCCGCGCTGCGGATGTTCCCAGCGTACCAGCACCTCGGCGCCAATCAGGACGCCGCGATCCACTTGTGGCTGGTAGTGAAGCAGGAACTCGCCATTCTTGATGCCCCGGCGCAGTTCGTCCTCCAGCGCAGCTCGTGCCGTCACCGCAGCCTGCAAGGCGGGCGCGAAGAATCGCATCGTGTTGCGGCCTTCCGCCTTGGCCTGGTACATCGCAATATCTGCCTGTTGCAAAACTTCATTCGTGCTGTCGTGGGGCTCCCCGAAAACGGTGATCCCTATGCTGGAACTGCTGCGGCATTCATGACCGGCTAGCACATAAGGCTCGGCGATCGTCTCGAGTATTTTCTTGGCGACAATTTTTGATTGTTCCGCCGCCTCTTCTTTGCTCTCGCTCAGGTCATTGAGCATGACCACAAACTCATCGCCACCCAATCGCGCCACCGTGTCGCTTTCGCGGGTGTGACTGCTGATGCGGCGGCCAACCTCCTGCAACAGGAGATCGCCCACATGATGGCCGAGGGTGTCATTCAAAGTTTTGAAGTCGTCGAGATCAACGAAGAGCAGAGCGCGCTTATGCTTACTCCTGAGACTCGCCGCCAGTGCCTGGCGCAAGCGATCTAAGAGCAGGCGGCGGTTGGGAAGGCCGGTTAGCGGATCAAAGAAGGCGAGGTTTCTAATTTCGTCATTGGCCACTTTCAGGCGCTGAAGTTCGTGTTCCCGCCTGCGCGCTGACAGCGTTCGCATGCGGGCGATGCCTCCCACTGCGGCCATCGGAGTCACAATGCAAATGCCGATAAACCACCAGGACTTATACCAGGGAGTAAGAATCCGGAAGGAGAATTGGGCCTGGTGCCCGCTCCATACGCCGTCGCTGTCTTGCGCTTCGACTTCTAATCGGTACTTCCCCGGCGCCAGTTCTGCAAACTGCAACTCCCTTTGCTGGGTTTCCGTCCAGTTGGAATGTGCGCCCCCTAGCCGGTAGCGAAAGAGAATGCCATTGCCGCGAGGTCCATTGAGGGCTGAGAACCTTGCAATCAGCGAATTGTAAGGAATGCCGGAAGCTGGATTGTTTTGGCCCGAGACATCGGTTCGCCCCATAACCAGTTTGGTGAAAACTACTTTGAGCGGACCGTCGGTCGAAGAGTGCGGGCGGGGCTTGAATTGAGAGAGGCCGCCGCTGGTTCCGATCCAGACGGTTCCGTTGGGCTCGGCGGCGAAGGCATTCAGATTACAGTCATCCCAAGCCAGGCCGTCTCCCATGTCGTAATGACTCCAGCGGGATCCGTCCCACACATCGACGCCGCGCTCCGTACCTACCCACAAGCGTCCGGAGGCGTCCAGTTCCAGAAAATAGATCAATCCGTCGGTGCCGAGTCTTTGTACGGCTTTCTGGACTTCCCAACCACCCGCTTGCGGAAGAATGTGATCGATGCCGCCACCGTAACGGTACCCAACCCACACGGTTCCGTTACTTCCGGCCCCTAGCGTCAAAACTTCCTGATTGCTAAGGGTATGGTCGTGAGTGAAATTCTTCCAGCGTCCATCCTTGTAGGAAAACAGGCCGCTCTCTCCCCCAGCCCACAGAGTTCCATCGCTTCCTTGCGCCAGGGCCCAAAAACGCGTGACGGGCAGGTCGGCGATTCGTGAAAATTTATGGTAGGGGGGTGTTGCCACGAACAGTCCCACTTCGGTTGCGGCCCACAGCCGTTGCTGGCGGTCGAAGCGCAAAGTGTAGGGAGACCGTCCCAGCAGGCCTTGTGCCTCCCCAAACCATTCCAAGCTTCCTGTCGAAGGGTCGAGGCGCGCGGCTCCGTGGGATTCGGTGCCAATCCACAGATTTCCGTCGCGGGCGGAGCGGACGGCGTGAACCGGAAATCCCTCCACTCCGACGATCTTGCTCCACTGAATGCCTGAGGCGAGTCGCTTGCCCTGAATAAGGCCGCCTTCGGTGCCGACCCAAAGGGTTCCGTCGGATTGCGGCAGAATCTCGTAGACGATGTCACTCGCCAGTCCGCTGGCCGTCGAGTAAGCTTCCCACTCCTTGTAGCCTCGCCATTGCACCAGCCCCCGGCCCGCCATGCCGATCCATAAAGAGTGTTGCCGGTCCTCAAACACCGCGTAAACTGCGCCGCGCAGGCCAAAGGTACGGTCAATCTTGCGCCAACCATTCTCGTCACGGGTCACTAAGCCATCAGGAGAGGGCAGGAGAATTCGTCCGTCGGCGTCGATCGTGGGAACGCCAATCATCGCATTCCCGGAGATTGGCGTGTGTGGTCTACGAAATTTGCTTTGGCCCGAGGGCATCACGAAGACCCCCTCGTTTTGCGCGCGCACCCAGAGATTGCCGTCGCGGTCCTTGCGGATGGCCAGAATGCTGCGATCCGGTAGTCCCGCGGAACGCCCGAAGACTTGGGTGCCGTCGCGATCCATGCGGCAGAGCTCATGCCCGCAGCCATACCAGAGGATGTCGCCATCGACGAGAACCGCGTTGGCTTCCGGTCCGGAACTCCCCGCTGCGCGCGGGAACGCGTGCACCGAAATTCCCGCGTGCCCGGTTTCGAGCTCCATCAAACCGGACTCGGTCCCAAGGAAGGTGTGACCTTTGCCGTCTGATTGGATTCCCTGCGCCCAACTAACAGTCTTGAAGGCGACCGCCAGCTTTTCGAAGCGGTTCCCGCGAAGCTGATACAGACCGAAACTTCCGCCCGCGAGTAACGATCCGTCCGGCGCTTCGCCCAGCGCGGCACCGGAGGTGGCAGGAATTCCTTGCGCCGGTCCGAACGCTTCGAAGCGGTCGCCATCGTAGCGGAAAATGCCGTTTTCCGTGCTTACCCAGATGAATCCGGTACGGTCTTCATATATTTTCCGCACCGCCAGATTAGTAAGCCCTTCGGACGTTCCGAAGGTGCGAAAGTTGAATTCCTGGGCAAAGAGCGAGCCGGAGGTGATCAGCAAGACGGCGAGAAGGCGCGATATGGAGATGCGTCCCACTTCCCGGCAACATCGGCCGATTTCAGCAATTTCTTCAGTGCTTTCCCCCGATCAGAGCCTTGAGTACATTCGGCACGAGATCGACTCGAAAGTAACAACTTGGGTTATCGGGCCTTCTTCTCTTCTTTCTCCGCTACTCTAGCCTTCACGATCTTCCGGATCAGCGCCGACGACATAGGTTTATCCAACGGGAATTGGATCGTTCCTTTTCCTGACTGGGGAAAGTTCTTCAGATCTTCGCTGAAAGTCTTAATGACGGCCTTGCTCATCGGAAACAGGCTGCAATGCTTCTTGAACGCGGCGAAGGCGACCAGGTGCCCTTTATAGTCGAAGGTCGGAATACCATAGCTGATACATTCGGTCGCTGTTTTTGGGGCGGCGGCACGGATGATCGCGCGAACTTTCTCGAGCGTTGTGCGGGCGGGTTCGGGCACATCGGCGAGATACTCGTCGATGCCCTTCGGAACCCGCGCAGTGGTTTTTTTTGCTTTCTTCTTGGCCGGCTTCATGCCGCCTCGTACGCCTGCTGCAATCCGGCGATTTCGATTTTCTGCATCTGCATCATCGCTTTCATCACATTGGCTGACTTCTTCGGATCCTTATCGCCCAGCAATTTGCCCAGCGCAGAAGGAATGATCTGCCACGACAATCCGTACTTATCCTGGAGCCAGCCGCAACGGTCTTTCCGTCCGCCGGCCGAGAGTTTGTCCCAGAGTTCGTCGACTTCGGCCTGGGTTTCGCAATTCACAAAAAACGAAATCGCTGGAGTGAACTTGAATTGCGGTCCGCCGTTCAAGGCATAGAAGATTTGGCCATCAAGCTCGAAGGTGGCGGACATGACCGATGCCCTTGGGACCGGGGCCACCTTCGCCGTAGCGAGTAACGCTGAGCACTTTAGAGTTGGGAAAAATGGAAACGTAAAAGTTCATCGCCTCTTCGGCGCTATTGTCGAACCACAAGAATGGAGTGATTTTCTGCATATTCCTTCCTCAAGTCAGATTCATCGACTGGCAATTGCGCCAATGCTGCGACCGATGCGCCGCTGCTTATGCGGTTCGTTCACGTTTTGGCCCTCCTGAAGCAGCCATGATCTCTTCCAGCCGGTCGTAGCTGCGCGTAATTCCCGACTCCATCGGAGACTTCAACACCGCGTCCCGTGTCGCCTGCGAGTCGTACCGAACCGTTTGCGTGATGGTCGTTGCCCCACCTTGCTCAGTAAAGGCGAAGGTGCAGATCGCCTCTCCTGGATACCATGCCTCGTCGAATTGTTCAGTTGCGACGAATCGCTCGGGCGCTGCAATTTCACGAAATACGCCGCCCATTCCCATTTCTCGGCCATCCTGGTTGCGCCATACGTAGCGATACTTCCCGCCCACCCGCAGGTCAATCTGGCACACCGGCATCGTCCATCCGTCAGGACCGAGCAGCCAGCGCTGAATGTACTCCGGCTTGGTGAAGGCCTCGAACACCAGGTTGCGCGGCGCGTCGAAGCTGCGGCTGATGACGATCTCGCGATCCCCATGTGCGGTAATTTTCAATGTTCCGGAATTTGTCATGCGTGTCTCTCTTCTCTTAGTGAATTCAATCGCAAATTCGTAAGGCTATTTTTTCTTGTGTTTTCCCATGCGCTTGAGCTCGTCGAGCAGGCCGTCGAGCCGCCGGAAGTTGCCTTCCCAGAACTTGCGGTAGTTTTCCAGCCACTCGGCGGCATCAGCCAGAGGCTTGGCTTCCAGGCGCCGCGGCCTGCGTTGCGCATCCTGTCCGCGCGAAATAAGGCCTGCCCGCTCCAGGACTTTCAAGTGCTTGGAAATCGCCGGCTGGCTCATTTCAAAGGGTTCTGCGAGTTCCGCCACCGACGCCTCTCCGCCGGCCAGCCGGGCCAGGATTGCACGCCGGGTGGGATCGGCTAGAGCTGCGAACGTGACGTCGAGTTGCTGCGTACCATGCATAACCGTATAGTTGTATAACCTATGAGTTATATATACGTCAGGATTTCCCGTCTGTCAATAGAGATTTGTATTAAAAATTTCCAGTTCCGGTTACTCGGTCAGCCAGCCGAACCAGTTGCCGCACTGCACTTCGTTGGGAGAAAACGACAAGGTTTTGTCACTCTTCTGCACCCAGAAATAAGGATGCTCCAGACGCTTGTTGACTGTGGCTTGGACGATCACGCCACTGCTGTCGCTCGGGCTGTAGGAACAATCGACCTCGTAGTTCTTGATCAAACCCCACTCGCCCCCTGGACCCCAGTCGCGATAGAAATCTGCATATCCGTAGCTCGCATATTTCTGCTGATGCTGCTTCCAATCAGGATCATGAAACCAGATTCCATAGGCGGCTTCGTAGTTCTGCTTCTGCAACTGTTCCAGAAACTGGGTGACGGCACGGCGTTCTGGATAGTGGCGGAAATGATAGGCGGTCCAGGCAAGGATGAGAACCACAACCACGGCAACGATGATAAGGTTGCGGCGACGACGTTCGCGCCCCTCGTCGTAGTTCTGAGAATCCATCAAGGTCATGACGCTAACAGCATAATGGATGTCGGGGGGAATCAGAAAGCATTGGCGATTTGCAACTGCCAAATAGCCTCATCTCGCCTTGTCATTCCGAGCCGAAGCGTTAGCGAGAGGCGAGGAATCTGCTCTCGCATCGCTGCGACCGGGGTGCCCCCGGGGAGCAGATTCCCTCCCTCCGCTCGGAATGCCAATGGGTGGGCCGGATGAGGCAATCGCCGATTACAGCGTTCTCTTGAACAGCGGCGTTGCGATGCGTATAGCGTGATGACCCCGAAGATGGTCAGGTACAGCATGTCGGGCCAGATTGCGGTGAAGCTGGTTTCTTTCAATAGCAGAGACTTGAATCCATGGACGGCGTAAGTGAACGGATCGGCTTTCGCAATGGCGCGCAACCACCACGGGAAGGCCTGTACTGGATAAATCGATCCGCTGGGGAAGAACAGCAGAGTGTTGAGAATTCCGAAAATCGCTCGCGGCACCAGGGGATCGTCGACCCGCACCATGAGCAAGAACATCATGGTGTTGAAGGCAATCGAGGTGAGCAGGATCATCACCATCAATCCCAGGATCGTCCCCAGGCTGAAGATCGTCCCCACTCCCGCCAGCAACGATCCAATCAACGTGATGATGACTCCCGTCAGCACGGCCTTAATCGCCCCGGCCGCATTCAGCCCAAAGACCAGCTCTGTCTTCGTGATTGGCGTGACCAGGTAGCCCTCATGCACACCGCGGGCCTTGTCGTCGATGTACAACATGCCGCCGCCGATCATCACTGAGACGAACATAGCCAGCGTGATTGAGCCGGGCAGCAGGTACTTCATGTATTCGATGTAGGGATAGAGCTCAACGATGTCGAGCGCGGTTTTTTGCAAGAGTCGCGGCTCGATGGTTGGCTGATTCAGTGCGTTGGTGAGCTCGGTCAGCTCCTGCTCGAGCGTGGAGCTCATGAAGTTGTCGCTGTTATCGACGACCAGTGCGATGCGCGGATGATTTTCCTCATACACGCGGCGCGAATACTGCGGCGGAATGATGACTGCGCCCTGGATCTTGCCGTTCCGCACGTCCTCCATCGCCTGCTTCTCGTTGTCGTAATAAACAGGCTCGAAGGTGCGAATATTCGCGCGCACAGAATCGAAGGCTTCGCGAATCCTGAGTGCCTGCGTGCCACCATCCTGGTCAACCACGCCCAGACTGCGCGTCGCGGATCTTTCCTCCGAAGGCATTGCCCAGCACGATGAGCTGCACCAGCGGGAAAGATCATGGACGCCATCATCAGCGCCGGGGAGCGAAAGAACTTGCGCATCTCGCGCTCGATAATCGCGAACATTCGATTCATGGCTGCATTCCTGGGCTGGGTGGCATGACAAAGCCGTGCGCCTTCACCAGTTCATCGCGCAACTGGCGACCGGTGTAGTGGACGAACACGTCGTCCAAGCGTGGTGTTCTGCACCGACAGCGACCGTACGCGGGCTCCCGACTTCACCGCCGCTTCGACCAGTTCAGTTGTGGTTTTTGAGCCGTCGCCGGTGAGCACGCGATACATGCCCGCGCCTTCATGCTGGACCGAGGTGACGTCCGACAGCTGGTGCAGGCGCTGCTCCCAGTCAGAGGGCGCGCTGTCGAATTGCGCCTCGATAACATTTGATCCCGGCACGCTCGCCTTCAGCGCGGGAGGAGTATCGAGCGCTACCAGCTTGCCGTGATCGACGATGGCGATGCGGTCGCAGAGGCGATCGGCTTCGTCCATGTAGTGCGTGGTGATCAGGATAGTGAGCTGGCGGTGCGACTTGATGTTGGTCAGCATCTCCCATACGGCGACGCGAGAGACGGGATCCAGTCCAGTGGTCGGCTCATCAAGAAAGAAAATCTGCGGACTGTGCACCAGGCCGCGAGCGATTTCGAGACGGCGGCGCATGCCGCCGGAGAGCGTTTTCGTTTGGGCATCACGCCACTTGGTTAAGTCCACCAACTCCAGCAATTCATCGATCGCCGCTTTGCGCTTTTTGGCCGGAACGTCATAGAGCTTGGCGTAGATGTTGAGATTCTCGTCGATGGTGAGATCGAGGTCGCTGGTGAGCGCCTGCGGAATCACGCCGATGGTGCGGCGCACCGCGTCGGGATCCTTCTGCACGTCGTGTCCCGCGATGCGGGCAAAGCCTGCAGTGATCGGGATGAGCGTTGTCATCATGCGGATCAAGGTGGACTTTCCCGCGCCGTTCGGGCCCAGCAGGCCGAAGATCTCTCCGTCTTTCACCTGGAAGGAAATGTCGTCGACTGCCGTGAAGTCCCCGTACTTTTTCACGATGTGCTCGACTTCAATAGCATTCCCGGTGCTGCGTACTGGCTCCGTTCTTTTTGTCGGCCATCATGGTTGCTGCTCGGCCGCGCTCTGATTTAGCCGGAGTGCCCTTCAATTGATCCGGAGAAACCAGCACTTCGGCGGTCATGCCGGGAACGTAAGCGCCCTTGGGATTATCGAGACGGACCTTGAGAACGATGGTTTTGATGTCGCGCTTGCGGCGGCTCACATCGCGCTGGGTCGCGAAATCGGCTTCCGCGGATTTGAAGAACACTTTGCCGGAAATGACCGTGCCGCCCGGCAGCCGCACGCGCAGCGTGTCGCCATATCCAATGTGATCAGCCTCGGTTTCCGGGATTGCAGCGCGCACCCACGTGTCGCTGAGATCAACCACGGTCACGATGGCCTGCCCGGCATTCACCACTTCGCCTTCGCGCGCGGCGCGAACGGAAACCGTGCCGTTCACAGGAGAGTAAATCTTGGTGTAGCCCAGACGCACTTCGGCTTGCTTCATCATCTCCTCGGCATTGGTCATCTGTGCGCGAGTCGAAGCCACTGTGCTCTGCGCGGCGTGGGCCTGGTGCGTGTTCGCCATCGCCATATTCAGATCGGCTTCTGCTGCGGTCACCTGGTCCTTTAGCGATTGCACCAGCGCGACCTGGCGCTTTCAAGTTGCTGTCGGCTTGCACCTTGTCCTGCTCAGAAGCAACTCCCTGGTTGGCCAACTCGATCATGCGCCGGCTATCACTTTCGGTGCGGGTCAGCGTGGCTTCCGCCTGCAGCAACTGGGCTCGCGTCGATGCCAATCGCGCCTGCGCGTTCGCAACGCTACTGGTCGTGGAACCCGCGTCGCTTGCTCGGGTGGACTTCGTTTCGGAAACCTTCGATCGCATGCTGGAGATGGTGGCTGCGGCGGCTCGCTCCTCGGCTTCCAGTTCGGAGGGATCGAGCACGGCGATCAGGTCTCCGTGCTTTCACCGGCGTACCTTCGTCCACCAGCAACTTCGGAATGCGCCCTTCAATCTGCGGGCTCACCACCACCTGGTTGGCATCCACCGTTCCGATCAGGACGAGGTCTTTGTTGCGCGGGGTGGAAAGGTAGTAATAACCCAGAGCAATCACACAGATGATGCCGAGCAGGATGATGAATTTATTGCGTGCGCTCACTTCGCGTTCTCCCTTGGGCAGCCTCTGAAATAAAGCAGCAGAAACGAAATCGAGTACAGCAGCCTTGCGCTCGGCGATGCGTTCCGGCGAAAGCGGGTCGAAGCCAGTCACCGTTTTCATTACCGGAGCGCTGATGAAGTAGAAAACCACTAACGCCACCATGGAAGGAATGAAATGAAGGGGATCGACGGGGCGGAACTCTCCGGCTGCAGCGCCTTGCCGGATGACATCCCCCAGCTTTGTGTATAAGGGCATGAAGTAACGCTTGGCCACGCGCTGCAGGTGCGGCGAGCCATGACCGGCGCGCATGGTCTCCATCTGGATCAGGTTGCGATTGTGGGGATGGCCGGCGATGAAGTCGAAGTAATTCGCCACGTACAACAGCACCTTTTCCCCTGGGGGCAGGTCGCGGTCGAGCACTTCCATCATGTGCTTGCTCAGTTGATCGAAGGCATAGTCGAGCGCGGCCCCATAAAGACTCTCTTTGTCTTTGAAGTAGTAATAGAGCAGGGCCTTGTTGACACGGGCAGCGCGGGCGATGGCGTCGGTGCGCGCGCCGGCCATACCTTGCTTGGAAAACTCACGAATGGCGGCGCTCAGGATAGCGGCGCGGCTCTGGTCGGGGCGTCCGCGGGATCCGTAGGGCGACTTGGTTTCAGCGAGTTTCATTCGTTAATTAACCGGTTAGTTAGATGATAAGCCGGCCACGCAGGATGCGCAAGCAGAAAAAAGCCGGTTGTGGATTTCCAGGTGCGCCGCAAAATTCCTGCGAGCTAGCCCCGAACTGGCTTAGTATCAGTACTGAATCGTTTCAATACCGGAGTTCCGCCTTATGCTGAGATCTAGTTCTGCCCTCGTCGTGGTCGTGCTGGCCTGCCTGTGCAGCGCAGAGAATCCCAAGCTCCTGACCAACCATCTCGGTTACGAACCTGGCGCCGCCAAGCATGCCGTGATTCTCGGTGGACAAGGGGACAAGGTTTCTGATTGCGCGCTCGTGAACTGGCAGACTGCCGCGCCCGTTCTGACCCTTCACCCGGTCAACGCAGGCGCCGTGAGGAAATGGCGAGACTGGAACTTCTGGACGCTTGATTTCGATTCCTTTCAGCAGGAAGGCCGTTACTATCTCACATGCAAAACCAGCCAGGGTGAGATCCGCTCGTTCCCGTTTGCAATTCAGAAGAACCTGCTCGATCGCGAGACGCTCTCCGATGTCATCTACTACTTCAAAGACGAGCGCAGTTCCGGGCCCATGGATCAAGCCGATCGGCAATTGCACTTCGATGGTCAGAAGCCAGGTACGCTTGACGCCCACGGCGGATGGTGGGATGCGACCGGGGATTACGGAAAGCATCTCTCCCATCTGTCGTTTTCCACTTACTTCAATCCGCAGCAGATTCCACTGGTCATCTACAGCCTGCTGAAAAGCGAGCAGGAATTGGACCGGCGGGGGCAACCGGAATTCGCGCGCTACAAAGATCGCATGCTCGACGAAGCCATGTTCGGCGCCGATTATCTGGTGCGCGTGAAAGATCCGAGCGCCTCGTTCTATCGTTCGGTTTCAAATGGCGGGGTGAAGCAGGTTCCGGAAGAACGTAAGGTCGCCGGAGAAATGAAGCAATTCGGCATCTACCAAACCAGCAGCCAGGAGCCGCATGACATGGTGGAGCAGGCCAACAACGATATGGAGTACGAAGTCAGCTACCGGTCCGGTGGCGGCATGGCGATCGCCGCGCTTGCGCTGGCCAGCACGTTTCCGACCTCCGGGGAGTTCCACTCCGCTGATTACTTAAAGGCGGCAGAAGATGCGTTCGACTTCCTCGAAAAGAACAATCTGAAAATGGTCAACGATGGGAAAGAAAATATCGTGGACGATTATTGCGCGCTGGCGGCGGCGACGGAACTGTTCAAGGCAGCACACCAGCCAAAGTACAAAGAGGCTGCCGATCGCCGCGCGAAAAATCTCGTCGCACGGCTGACCAGCGCAGGATCCTACCAGAACTACTGGCGAGCTGACGACGGAACGCGGCCGTTCTTTCACGCCTCGGATGCGGGATTGCCGGCCGTAAGCCTGCTCTATTACGTGGAAATTGCCGATCCCGCCACAAAGGCGAACATTCTGACGGCGGTAAAAAAATCGCTGGAATTTCAACTCGCGCTCGACGGCGAAGTTGCAAATCCATTCGATTACGCGAGACAGCTGGTGCAGGACAAAACGGGCAACCGGCGTACCAGCTTTTTCTTTCCGCACAATTCGGATGCAGCGCCGTGGTGGCAGGGTGAGAATGCCCGGCTGGCGTCCCTGGCTGCGGCGGCTCGGCTGGCTTCCCGGGATTTTCCGGAGGATCCCGCGTTTCAGAAGAAACTACAGTCATTCGCGCTCGATCAGATTAACTGGATTCTGGGGCTGAATCCGTTTGACTCCTCCATGATGTATGGAGTCGGGCGCAACAATCCGGAGTACCTGTTCTTCGATTCCTGGGAGTTCACCAATGCGCCGGGCGGAATTTCAAACGGGATCACCAGCGGCTTCAAGGACGAAGACGATATCGACTACAACCTGAACTGGCATCAGACCGGCGCCGACAATGACTGGCGCTGGCAAGAGCAGTGGCTTCCGCATGCAGCCTGGTATTTGCTGGCGGTGTCGGTCCACTAAGAAAGCACTTAGGCTTTGACCGCGATGTGCTCCAGAGTCTTCTGGAGTGAGGATTCGTCCGCAACATTGACGCAGGTGCGCGAACGATCAATCTGGCGCATCAGGCCGCAAAGGACCTTTCCCGGACCCAACTCGACGAACGTGGTCACGCCCTTTCCAATCAGCACGCGCATGCAGGGGTCCCATCTCACCGATCCGGTCACTTGCCGGACCAACGCATCGCGGCTGCGATCGCCATCTTCGACCATGACAGCGTCGACGTTGCATACCACCGGAATTGTCGGATTTTGCAATTGCAATGCATTCAAGTCCGACGCGAGGCGATCTTGCGCTGGTTTCATCAGCGAACAATGGAAGGGGGCGCTCACGGGCAGAACTTTCGCGCGCTTAGCGCCGCGTTCGTCAGCGAGATTGGCGCCTCGCTCAACTGCGGCGGTGCTGCCAGAAATCACAATCTGCTCGGGAGAATTGAAATTCGCCGGCTCGCAGACTTCGTTCTCCGCGGCATCCCGGCAAACTTGCACGACTTTTTCGTAGTCCATTCCCAGAATCGCGGCCATCGACCCGACACCCACCGGAACGGCTTCCTGCATGTATTTTCCGCGATTTCGCACCGTGCGAATTGCGTCCACGAAATTCAGGGTTCCGGCAGCAACGTGCGCGGAATATTCGCCGAGGCTGTGGCCAGCCATGTAATCGGCTTTCAATCCGCGTTCATTGACCACGCGCCACGCCGCAACTGACGTCGCAAGAATCGCCGGCTGGGTGATTTCGGTTAAGCGCAGCTGGTCTTCAGGTCCTTCGAAACAGACCTGGGAAAGCTTGTATCCAAGGGCTTCGTCGGCTTCTTCGAAGGTCTGGCGGGCGATGGAGTAGTTTTGGGTCAACTCTTTGCCCATGCCGACAGACTGCGATCCTTGGCCGGGGAACAGGAATGCAATCACTTGATTCGTCATATTGTAGGTTCTGAAAATGACTTGGTCGAATACCGCTCAAACACTGCCGACCGCAGCGTGCGCCGCTCCCAATTCCTTCGCGATCGCGTCATTGATCCGGTGCTCGGCGAACTCAGCCGCCACGCGAATCGCATTCTTGATTGCGTTCGCGTTCGAAGATCCATGCGTGATAAAGCACACGCCTTTCACGCCCAGCAACGGCGCACCGCCATATTCGGTATGGTCAAGCCGCTTTTTAAAATCAGCGAAGGCGCTTCGCGAAAGCAGTGCTCCTACCTGGCGCGTGATGGTGGCTCGCAAAGTTTCTTTCAATGTCGCTCTTACCAGGTTAGCCACGCCTTCGGAAACTTTCAGGGCAACATTGCCCACAAAACCATCGGCAACGATCACATCCACCTGACCGTTGTAAAGATCCCGCCCTTCGACGTTTCCCACGAAGCGCAGTGGCAATTGCTTCAACAACTGAAACGCTTCGCGGGTCAATTCGTTGCCTTTGCTGTCTTCTTCGCCGATCGAAAGCAGTCCCACGCGGGGGCGCGGCGTGCCAAACATGCTGCGGAAATAGACTTCCCCCATCACGGCGAATTGCGCAAGGTTCTGCGGCTTGCAATCTACATTGGCGCCGACATCGAGCAGCGTTGCTGCCGTGCCCAGCGCAGTAGGGAAGACCGCAGCCAACGCAGGACGATCTACACCAGGGAGCGCGCCCAGCACCATCTTCGCCGTGGCCATCGCGGCCCCTGTGTTTCCCGCCGAGACGAAGCCCGAAGCTTCGCCTTCGCGCACCAGACGCAATCCTACGCGCATGGATGAGTCGCGTTTAGCGCGCACCGCCTGCACCGCTTTGTCGTCCATGGTGATGACTTCGCTGGCGTGGACGATCTCGATAGGCAGGCCCGCAGCGGAGGAGTGGCGACCTAGTTCAGGCTGGATGACTTCTTCGCGGCCAACGAGGAGAACGGCGATGCCGTACTGCCGCGCGGCCTGGATCGCACCTTCGACCTCAGGCTTCGGCGCACGGTCGGAACCCATCGCGTCCAGCGCTATGACGCTTGGCATGAAAAGGGACTAGCTCGATTCTTCTACGTCGAGGACCTCGCGTCCCTTATAGTACCCGCACTTGGGGCAGGCGCGATGCGGCATCTTCTTCTCGTGACAGTTAGGGCATTCGGAAAGGGAATGCGCCTTCAAGGCATCGTGAGCGCGCCGGGTGCTGGTACGTTTCTGGGAATGACGTCGTTTCGGATTAGGCATGAAAATTCCTTATTGAAGGCCTGCGCCTACTCGGGCGAGGCCGGATTCCTGTTGCGACTAGCGATTCATCTTGTCGCGAAGATCTTTGAGCGCTTCCCAACGCGGATCATGCACCCCTTCAGCGCATGAGCATGGCTCTGCGTTCAAGTTCGTGCCGCACTGCGGGCATAGGCCCCGGCAGTCCTCACGGCACAAGGCTCGCAATGGAAGCGCCAATATTACCTGTTCGCGCAGGGCGTCATCCAGTTCCAAGCCATTGCCCTGGTAATACCCAATCTCGGCGTCGACTGCGGTGACTGACATCTCTTCCTTGCCGGCATCGGAACCAAGCGGCCTATAGAGGAGATCGAAGGTTCGGTCTACGTCCTGAACCACCGGCTCCAAGCATCGAGCGCACGCCAATTCGATGCTGGTGATTACTCTGCCATTTAGACGTATGTCTTTGATTACCTGCCGCTTACCGTGATGCTCCTCAACCAGTTGCGCGCGTCCTGAGCTGCGAAGCGGCGTACGCTGGCGCAGATCCACCCCAAAATCGATCACCCCGGGGCTGAACTCCTTCTGGAATTCAACCGGATGGAGCTCCAACTCTCTGATTTCGATGAACATCGGGAAACTCCCGCGCCCCCACCTGATACCGCGCAGGCCGCGGAAGCATGCTCAGACGCGTAACTGCTCAAGGGAGCAGAACTTAAGAATAAAGGGGGTGGGAGAGGGTGTCAAGAAATGGGCGGCACGCATGAGGTCACAAAGCATTGTGATCTCCATTACATCGCCCTCCGTTGCGTGGAATCACTATCGTCTAGTTGGCAGCTTTCCAACGAAGGCAGCAGCACGGCCCCACGTATCTCTGAATCAGGATTTAGGTCCGTTGCACATTCTGATCGTAAAGGCTTGTCGTATGAGCGAAAGGAAAATTCTGATTGTCGCCGAGGATCCGGCGATCGCAAAGAACCTGGAAGCGCGTTTGCTCGACCTCGGTTACTCCGTAGCAGGCACGGCATCCTCCCAGGTATCGAAAAGCGTCGCGTCGTTATCGCCACATCTGGTCATAATCGATCTCTCTCGAGGCACGGTCGATGCCGTCAAGGCGGCGCATGAAATTCGGAATCGCCATCAAGTTCCTGTGATTTTCCTGACTACTGAGCCCGAAGATATTGCCCTCGCATTCCCGGCCGATACAAGTCCCTTGGCCTACCTGGTGAAGCCATTTCAGGATCGAGAGCTTCGGGCGGGTATTGAGAGTGTCTTGTACCAGCATCGGGCGGAGAATGAGATCGGTTGTCTGCGCCGATTTTATAAAACTCTGAGCCAGATCAATCAGGCGATTGTGGCCGTGAAGAATGCCGAAGAGCTGTTCAAGCAAACCTGCCAGATCATTGTGGAATGCGGCCAATTCAAGGCCGCATGGATTGGACGTTGGGAGCAAGCCTCGACCGTTCTTGTGCCCGTAGCTAAAGCTGGCGACGTGGGAATCACAATCGGGGAAGCGATCAAACCTTGCGCCCGCTTAACAGGAACCTTGGAACAAGACATCCTTGGCAACGAACTTCGATTGGGTGGGAACGGCTGCTCGCACCCCGATGGGGACGAAACGGGCGAGCTCGGGGGTCATGCTGGGTGTCCGATCCGGGTGCATGAACGCTTTTGGGGAGCCATGGTCGTGGCAAGTGCAATGTCAGATTTTCCGAGTGGCCCGGAGATGGCATTACTCAAACAGATTGCGATCGATCTTTCGTGTGCCCTCGGAATATTCGAGAAGGAGCGACTGGGCCAAGAGGCGCAAGCAGCGTTGCACCGCAGCGAAGAACGGTACCGCTCGTTAGTGCGGGCGGGTGCGCAAATCGTATGGACTGCTCCAGCGCACGGCGATCAAAGCGGCGACGCCATGCCTGAGTGGCAGAACTTCACCGGCCAGACTACCGAAGAGATGGCAGGCCGTGGGTGGCTCAATGCCATCCATCCTGACGACCAGGAGGAGACTTTCGCGGTTTGGAAGCGCATCGTTGCGACAGGAGAGGCAGCCGAGTTCGAAAACCGGGTTCGTCGGAATGACGGAGTCTATCGCAACATGCTGGTGCGTGCGGTGCCCGTGCGCGATCAGGCGGGGAAACTGGTCGAATGGGTGGGCATGAACATCGATGTCACGGAGAAAAAGCAGGCCGAGGAAGAGCTGCGCCGGGCGCAGGACAAACTTGCCGGGGAAAAAATCTACCTGGAACAGGAAATCCGCTCCATCCTGGGGACTGACCTGATCGGCCGCAGTACAGGCCTGACCGCCGTTCTGGATAAAGTTGCCAAGGTGGCGACCACCACCGCGAACGTGTTGCTGCTGGGCGAAACCGGGACGGGCAAAGAATTAGTTGCCCGAGCGGTGCATCGCATGAGCCTGCGCCGCGACCAGAGTTTCATCAAGATGAATTGCGCTGCCATTCCCGCTGGCCTGCTCGAAAGCGAGCTATTTGGTCACGAGAAAGGAGCGTTCACCGGCGCGGTCAATCGCAAGCTCGGCCGCGTGGAACTGGCAGACGGCGGCACGCTTTTTCTCGATGAGATCGCGGAGATTCCTCTCGAACTTCAACCCAAGCTGTTGCGAGTTCTCCAGGACCAGGAGTGCGAACGCCTGGGGGGTACGCATACCATCAAGGTGGATTTCCGCCTGATCGCGGCCACCAATGCGGACTTGCTCCACAATGTGAAAACCGGGCGCTTCCGCAGCGATCTCTATTACCGTCTCCACGTATTTCCCATCCTACGTGCCCGCTTTGCGGGAGCGGAAAGAAGACATTCCGCTGCTCGTGGAATTTTTCGTGAAGAAGTTCGCCGCCAAGATGAACAAGTCTGTAAATACAATTTCCGCGGGCACGATGGAAGCGCTGATTGATTGGAATTGGCCGGGAAACATTCGCGAGCTGGAGAACTTTATTGAACGCTCGGTCATCCTGACTCGCGGTAACACGCTGGAAGCTCCGTTGCGTGAACTGCTGGTTCCGCTTGAAGATGAGAGCAACGAGAATGACCTGGAAAGCAAGACACGCGCGCAAATCCTGCGCACCCTGCGCGAAACTGCCGGACAATTAAGCGGCCCTGGAGGCGCAGCCGCCCGCCTGGGATTGCCCCGTACCACGCTCCAGTCGAAGCTCAAGAAAATGGGGATCGATCACCGGCAATTCGTTTCCTAAGCCTTGAGGCCTCGGTCAGCACTGACTCGATCTAGGATGCGCGTTGTCCTCTGTTCTCCTAGGCAGAGGCCTCCATCCTCAAATCACGAGTGGTTCCGTGCTCCCTGGAACCATGCTCGTCATGACCCTTCGCAGGGCTTTACCACTCGAGCGAACAAATTGTTCTGACGCCTGATCGAGGCGCGGGAAGCTGACCAACTGCTGGGACACGCGCTCGCATACCGGCAGCGAAACGCTACTCAGGTTCTCTTCCCAGGGGCGCGTCGGGTCGTAGCAGCCTCCGCCCAACGCTCGCCTGTCGAGGGTGGTGAAAAGGGGCGCCTGGTGCAGCATCCCATAGGTGTAATTGATCTGCGAGTAGCGGTCGGCAGAAATTGGTGCGCCCAACCGACGCACCGCTACGACGAACTGATCGCGCGGAGGACCTCCGAGTTGTTCGCCCTCGTAGATAAGGACATACGACATGTATCCTCCGCGTACTGCATCCGGCAGCGTCGCTTGCGGCCGCAATCCGCGGATTCCTTGAATCTCCTCGCACAGCCATCGGAAACTCGCTTCGCAGCGCACGTTAAGATCATCGACCCGCTGTAGCGAGGCCAGGGCCAGGTGAATCGCGGCCGTGTGAGGGCGATACTTCATTCCCAGGCTCATGTCGCCGATGTTGAAAGTGCGGGCAGCTTGTCCATTCTGAATCCGTCCGAAGTGTCCAAGAACAAGCATCCGATCGAAAAGTACGGGATCATCGGTGATCGCGACCCCACCCTCTCCGGCATCCACGCCCTTTCCGCAGTTAAGACTAAAGCATCCGATTGCACCCCATGTGCCAACTGCCTTGCCCTTGTAGACCGCGCCGTGGGCATGCGAGCAATCTTCGATGACCGCGATCCCGCGACGGTTCGCAATTTCCATGATCCGATCCATCTGCGCGGGATTGCCCCAGACGTGTACTACGCAAATGGCTTTGGTGCGTTCGGTGATCCGGCGCTCGATGTCGTCAGGGTCGGCCGTTAGAGTTTTCGAATCGATGTCACAGAACACTGGCGTGGCGCCGCACTGTAATACTGGGGTTGCCGAGGCGTGCCAGGTGTAGGAGGGAACAATCACCTCGCAGCCAGGACCGACCCCAACCGCGAAGTAAGCGCTGTGCAGGGTTGCCGTTCCGTTGGTCATCGCTAATGCAAATGCCGCGCCAGTGAAGCGGCAGAATGCCTTTTCGAACTTGCTGATCACGCCGGATCCGTCGGTGATCGTGCTCTGTCCAGCCAGAGCCCAAGGCAGCATGCGCAGCAGATCGCCTGACAAGCGGAGACCTCGTTTCGCGCGCATGAGCAAGTTGGGGTAGCGCGGAATCGTTTGGCGTGGATTGGTCACTGTGCTCCCGCTTTGGCGGCTTGAGATCCTATGCCGCAGTAGAAAGGGTGATCGGCGCCGATGGGCAATTTCACCTTCTCTCCTGTGATCGCTGAGGCGTACAGTGCGATGGCCAATTCGAGGGATCGCCGGGCTTCGCGCGGAGGAACCGGCACCGGTTGGGCTGAGATGATTGATTCCAGAAATTCTCGTACGTGAGGGGTATGCCCCCAATGCTTTGGGGGAAGCCATTGTTTGCCGCGTAGTTTGCACCACGCTTTTTGCGCGAGTTCGCTCGAGCGTCGTAACTCCCCCGGTGAATCAGGAATGGTTCCGGTGCCGGTTCTCCAGATAGCACGTTGCACTGCGGAACTCTTGCTCTCGACCGACCAGGTGCAAGCCTGTGGGCTGGGAGCTCCGCGCACTGTGACCTGCGCGTTCTCTCCCACAACTTCGATTGCGAACCATTCGTCATGCGCGCAGACCGTGCAATCGATGGTGGCGAGGGCGCCACTTTCAAATTTGATCCATCCAACGAGAGTGTCTTCGCTCTCGATTGGCTGCAGGAAAGTACTCATACTCGCCGACACTTCAAGAGGCTTACCGAGGAACGAAACCAGAGCATCGAGCTGGTGCACAGCCTGGTTGATGAGAACACCGCCACCATCCATCGCCCACGAGCCGCGGCCGGGCCGGCTCGAGTAATAGGCGGCAGTCCGTTGCGCGCGTACCCGCACCGTTGCCATCAGAATGCGTCCGAGATGACCCTTCTGAACCAGTTGACGTAGACGGACATGCGCGGGATCGGAACGATACTGATAGACGTACGACGTCTGGCAGGAAGAGCAAGGATCGGCCGCATTGATAGCTTGATCAGCATGTTCGAGTGTGTCCGCCATCGGCTTCTCGCAAAGCACATGTTTGCCTGCCGCTAAGGCATCGACGACCACTGAGGTGTGCGCGTGGGGAGGGGTGCAGACACTGATAATGTGGATATCGTCCCGGCGAAGCAACTCGTGATAGTCCGTGTAGGAGTCCGGAAATCCGTAGGTTTGCTTCGCGGCTGCTGCGCATGCGGGATCGATATCCGCGACCGCGACTAACTTCGAAAGCTCAGGAAGACACCGGTAGGCAAGCGCATGACGCTTTATGATGACGCCCGCTCCGACGATGCCGATACCTAGCATGAAGGACCGTCTGAGTTACTTGCACCAAGGGGGAGCCTGCGAGGCGGTTGTCATCATAGCCCACAAACGCCGCGGCCTTACAAACATTTTCGTTGTTTTCAGCCACAACTGATAACTGAACGCCTGACCGGAGCGGGGCTGGGGCGCGCTTAAATCGCCATCAAATCATTCGGCGCATCAATACATTCTTGTTGCCCCACGGCGCTACTTCCTGGAAGCCATGCTTCTTGAACATGGACACCGTGCCGTGGGTAGAGACGTTGCCGAACGACGAAGCATGGCCGCGCTCACGCTGTTCGCATTTTCGAATCTCCTCGAAAGGCGCTAGAGGATAGGCTTCCACCATGCCTCCCCCTTTTTTCTCGATGGAATGAAGAGCCGCCTTCAATGCGGCCATGGCAATCCCGCGGCGGCGATAACGCTTGTCGACAACGAAGCATGTAATTCTCCACATCTTTTCTTCGGCGACAGCATGGGCACGGTAGTTGGGGCTGTTGTCAATGCGGGGAAGTTCCTGCCGCGCACCGTACTGGCACCACCCAACAACATTTCCGTCGGCGTACACAAGAATCCCGTGTGCGCGCCCCTGCTCGACCAGGTGCTTCTTGTCATGACGGTTGATGATAGACCGCTCACTCCGGGTTTGAGAGTTCTCTTGAGGCATGCCGTGGGCGCGCTGAAAATGCATGCACCAGCAGAAATCCCAGCCATTGCCACGGGTGAACAGTTTCTCGAAGTCAGGCCAGGTCCTGGCGGAGAGTTCCTTGGTTGCGTAGACCAACGCCATCAACTAGACATTGTAATGTGTAGAGCCGGCCCGTCTTCCAGCCCAACCCCGGCCCTCTTCAGGTATTCTGAATCCGCGAGTGCAGGTCTCGATCAAAAAAGAATGATCCCTTGTCAGCGGCAGCTGTTCGAAATCCCCGACCACATCGCATACCTGAACTGCGCTTACATGTCTCCGCTCATGCGTCCTGCCATTGAGGCAGGCGAAAAAGGGCTGGCGCGCAAAACTCGGCCATGGGAGATTTGCCCCGACGACTTCTTCAGCTCGTCGGAAGAGTTCCGCACCGTTGCCGCACGTCTTTTCGACGCCACCCGGAATGACATGGCGATCATCCCCTCAGCGAGCTACGGCGTCGCCACCGCGGCTCTCAATCTTCCCATTTCGCGGGGCCGGAAAATTCTCATACTGGAAGAGCAGTTTCCTTCCAATGTGTATCCCTGGCGTAGGCTTGCGCAGCAAACCGAGGCAACGCTAGTAACGGTGCCTTGGCCCCAGGATGGCGACTGGACCGCTGCAGTACTTCGCGAACTGCACGACGACGTGGCCATCGCCGCCCTGGCGCATGTCCCGTGGACCAGCGGGGGCGTGCTCGACCTGGTTAGGATTGGGCAAGCCTGCCGTAGTAATGGGACTGCCCTCGCTCTCGACCTGACGCAATCGCTCGGTGCGCTATCCTTCAGCGTCAAGCAGGTCCAGCCCGATTTTGCCATTGCCGCGAATTACAAGTGGTTGCTGGGACCCTATTCCATTGGCGTGATGTATGTTTCGCCGAAGTGGCAGGTGCAGGGGCGGCCGCTGGAAGAGAACTGGATTCAGCGTGAGAATGCGCGCGATTTCTCCGGGCTGATTCAATATGTAGATGGCTATGAACCCGGTGCGCGCCGTTTCGACATGGGCGAGCGCTCAAATTTTGCCTTGCTTCCGGCTGCGAAGGCTGCGATGGAGCAGATCCTCGCGTGGGGAGTGGAAGAGATCTCGATCTACTCCGGGGCTCTGACCAAGCCGCTTGCGGCCGCGGCTCCACTCCTGGGCCTGACGGCGTGGCCAGAGCAGTTTCGCGCGCCGCATTATCTCTGCTTGCGCACGCGTACCCAGGTGCCTCCGAAATTGATGGATCGCTTGCAGGAGAGTCATATCTTTATCAGCGTGCGGGGAAGTTCGATTCGCATAACTCCGCACGTGTATAACACGAAAGCGGAAGTGGAAAAGTTGCTCGCGGTGCTGGAGGAAACTCTGCGCTAATGGCGATGTGGCACTCAACCCCCTCGCTGGCGCGCCCGGCTTCGGAGTCCGGGCATCGCGGCGAACGGGGCATGTTCCTGGTCATCGCCGCCGCGTTCTTTGTCCGGCTGTGGGCTGCCTCGGGAACGTTTTTGAATCCAGACGAGGCTCTCCACTTTCTCGTCGCCAACAAACTCTCCTGGGCCGCGGCCTACAACGCCAGCCTTTCCACGGCACATCCGCCGGGGCTGATCTTCCTCTTGTATTTCTGGCGCTCGCTTGGGACTTCGGAAATCGCGTTACGCCTGCCGTCGGTAATTGCCGGGACCGTCTTTTGCTGGCTCCTGTTTCGCTGGTTGAAACGGGCCTTCAACCGCAACACGGCCTGGATCGGATTGCTGCTCGCGAGTTTTCTTCCCCCTGGCGTGGCGATCTCGGCCGAAGTTCGCCAGTATGCTTTCCTGCTCATGTTCATGGCGGCAGCGCTGGATCTGCTGGAGCAGGCGCTCGCTGAACGCTCGACACTGAAGATGCTGGGCAGCGGATTCTGCCTGTGTTTTGCCCTGACTTTTCACTATTCTGCTTTGCTGTTTGCCTTGGCGTTCGGAGTCTACGTTCTACTGAGAATTCTGAAACACCCAACCGAAACAGGAGTCCTTGCATCTTGGGTGACCGGGCAGGGGTTCGCGCTCGCGCTGCTGGCGTTCTTCTATTTTCATCACATTGCCAAGCTTTCGGGGAACGAGATGGCGCAGCAAACCGTCGAGGGCTGGTTAGCCAAATCGTATTACCATCCGGGAAAGCAGAGTGTGCTGCTCTTTATCTTTGCGCGCACATTTGGAGTGTTTCAGTTTGTCTTCGGCCAGTTGGCGATCGGGGACGTCGCGGGCCTGTTGTTTCTAGCTGCTTTGGTCATCCTGATTCGGCGCCGGAACGTGATTCTTGCAAGCTTTCTTGTGCTGCCGTTCGCGATTGCATGTGGGCTCGCCATTGCCGGCAAATACCCTTATGGGGGCACACGGCACTCGGCGTTTCTGGTTCCGTTTGTGCTCGCCGGGGTTGCCGTCACCATCAATGCCATTGCGAAAGACAGAATTAGAGTCGGAGCGGCGGTTGCACTGGCGGTGGTCGCGCTAAGCGCCGCCTTTGGAGCGCCACATCGCCCATACATGACGAGAACCGATCAGAGCCGCCTGCACATGCAGCAAGCCGTGGATTTCATTCATGCCACGCTGAAGCCGGAGCAGTTGATCGTTGCCGACTACCAGTCCAGTCTTCTGCTTGGGCAATATCTGTGCGATGAAAGGCCGATGATGTTCAACATCTCGGTTGCGGGATTTGAAGAGTTCCGCTGCAATGGGCTTCGCGTAGTCTCGACGGGACCCCAAGTGCAGATTTTCGATCGGAAAACATTTCTCGATCCTGCGCTCTGGAATAGCCTCGGCGAGCATTTCGGTGTCAGACCAGGTGAGCAGGTTTGGGTCGTTCAGGCGGGGTGGGATATTCATCTAGCCGAGCAACTTCAGCAGGCAGGGCAGCAAAATATCGCACCGAAAACCTTTGGGAAGAACATTCAAATATTTCCGTTCGCGGCTTCTACCGCAAGATCGGTCATGCAAGGCGGCGATCTTTCCCACCCTCTCTAGCATCAAGCTCTGCGCAGGCCCGGGAAGAACCTGGCAAACAAGAACGACACGACGACCGGCGAATGCGCTAACTCACGATCGGCAGCGCGCGGATACGCTTCTTCGTCGCTGCATAGATGGCATTGCACAGCGCCGGCGCGAGTGGAGGAATGGGCGGCTCTCCCGCTCCGGTGGGAGATTCGGTATTCTGCACGAAATACGCTTCAACCGCCGGTGCCTCGCTCATCCGCAGCGGCGCGTAATCGTCGAAGTTGCCCTGTACGATCCGGCCTTTGTCGATGGTGATGTGCGCACGCAGGGCGTTCGCAAGACCGAAAATCGCGGCACCCTGAATCTGCTGTTCGAGGATATTGGGATTGACGACCTGCCCGCAGTCGAGCACTCCCACTACGCGATGCAAGCGAGGCTTGTCGTTCTCCATGGAAATTTCCACTACGTCGGCGGCATAAGTGTTGAACGAGGCGAAGCACGCAATGCCCTGATAGTGGCCAGGAGCAAGCGGTTTGCCCCATCCCGCTTTATCTGCCGCAAGCTGCAACACTCCGCGCATGCGTGCAGTTTGCCAGCCGTTCGAATTCTAGAGTCTTCGTCATTCGCGAGCATGTGCAACCTGAACTCCAGCGGATCCTTGCCTGCTGCCGTGGCCAGTTCATCCATAAAGCTTTCGCTGGCGAACCCCGCCTGCAGCGCGTTGACCGAACGCATCCAGCCGAGGGGAACCGGCGTTTCCGTCATCACATAATCGATCACGGCATTCGGAAAGGCGTAGACAAACGAGCTTTCGTCTTTCAGCTCTGAGTCAATGCCACCGTCGGTGGGGAACCCTTTCTGCCCGTTGATGGATGGCATGACGATGCGATGCGAGAAAGCTACCGGCCAGCCCTGCGGCCCCAGTGTCGCGGTGAGGTGGTGATAACTCGCCGGACGATAGGTCGAATTGCGCATATCGTCCTCCCGTGTCCACAACACTTGTACCGGCCCATTGATCGCCTTCGAAACCAGCGCAGCTTCCACTCCGTAATCATGCTCGAGCCGCCGTCCGAAGCCTCCACCAATCAGCGTGATGTTCACTTTCACCTGATCGGGATCCAACCCGATAGCCTGTGCCACTGAATCGCGTACATCCTGCGGAACTTGGGTCGGAGCCCAGATTTCGCAGCTTGACCCCTTGAAAGTGGGCAGTACAGTTTCCCGGCTCCAGCGGAGCATGCGCCATAAATGGTAGTTGGTACGCAGCTTCGAAGCGGCGTCCGGAAGCTTTCGCCACATCGCCGACGCTGTAAAGTGTTGCCGCTTTGCCCGAGGCCGCTTGCTTCAGCGATTCGTAAATCGCCGGAGTGTTCAGATCTTTATTAGGACCTTCGTCCCACGTGACGTTCAGCACGCGGCGTCCTTCCATGGCTCCCCAAACACTTTCGGCTACGACGGCCACCGCCGAGTCGCTGATTTTGCCTACATAACTCACGCCGGAAATCTTCTTCGACTCCTTGTCATCGAAACTCGCCACTTTTCCGCCGATCACGGGACAGCGTGCCAGCAGAGCATACTTCATATCTTGGAGACGGAAGTCTATCCCGTATTGAGCCTTACCTTGCACTTTGTCTGGAGTGTCGAGCCGCGGCATGGGCTTGCCCACGATCTTGTAATCCTTTGCCTGCTTGAGCGGTGGGTCGCTCGGTACGGGCAAACTTGCCGCCATGGTTGCGAGTTCGCCGTAACTGAGTTTGCGGTTCGAAGCGGCGTGAATGACCGTGCTATTTTCGGCCTTGCAGCCAGAGCGCGGCACGTTCCACTTCATCGCAGCGGCGGAGATCAGCATTTCGCGGGCAGCAGCTCCGGCCTTGCGCATCGGATCCCAGGTCGTTCGAATGCTGGCGCTGCCCCCGGTGCTCTGATCGCCGTAGAGCGTGCTGGCGCCGGCTTGCTCGATTTGGATTTGCTTCCAGTCGGCTTCGAGTTCCTCGGCCAGGATCATGGGCAGGGAAGTGCGCACACCTTGGCCAATCTCGGAGCGAGCGACTACCACAGTAATCTTTCCGTCGGGCGCGATTTTCAAGTACGCGTTCGGGGCAAAGACATCTTTGCTGGAGCTGGCAGGCCCATGCGGCAGATAGAAGCCGATGACAAGGCCGGCGCCGGCGGCAACTCCGGCAGTCAGGAAGTCGCGACGCGAGAGTGGTGTCATCGTGCGCCTCCGCTCTGTGCGGCACGGTGGATCGCGCGACGTATCCGGTCGTAAGTTCCGCAGCGGCAGAGATTGCCCGACATCGCTTGCGTGATCTGATCATCATTGGGTTGTGCCGTTTTCGCCAGCAGCGCGGCCGCGCTCATGATCTGGCCCGGTTGGCAGTAACCGCACTGGGGTACTTCTTCCGCGATCCATGCCTGTTGCAGCACGTGCAGACCGTTGGTAGACAAGCCCTCGATGGTAGTGATGTTTTTACCGGAAGCTTGCGATACCGGAGTCGAGCAGGAGCGCGCCGCGCTGCCGTCGATATGCACGGTGCAGGCCCCGCATAGTCCGGCGCCGCAGCCGAACTTGGTTCCAGTCATTTGCAGCGTGTCCCGCAATACCCAGAGCAGCGGCGTGTCGGGCGAGACGCTTACTTTGTGCTCACTGCCGTTGACACGGAGAGTGAAGTCAGCCATGAAGGAGCCCTCGATTCGTCGGAGAAGCCCCCTATGGTATCGAAAAGACTGGAAAATCGGAACCCGAGCCGGGTGGCACGAGAATGCGTAGCCCCGGAAGCCTTCGTCCCGGTGGCACGAAACTTTGGCTCGAGGCGAATACCATCGCCGTCCGCATCACATGCACTTCTTCGCTTTGTTCGACCACTCCAGTTGGACGGTGTATGAGCCGACCGGCTTCGTCTTCCATGCGCAGATGTCGCCGATCTCCCCATTCGAGTCGTCGTACCATCCCTGGCCGGGCACGGGATCGGTAATGGCCTCGCACAGCTCATGCGAACTGGTGGAGGTCAGCGACGGAAACACGTCCAGACCACCTGTGCATCCCGAACATCCGGGGTAGGGCATGACCGCATAAAAAATGCTGGAGTTGATGGCATCATGATAGCCGCAGAAAGCCTGGCAGGAAGCGCTGCCGCCCTGGGTCACTGTGGTTCCCGGTTGCACATAGACGAAGTAAAGAGAATTCGCACCGGGCTGCAATATGGACGAATCACTCTGAATTTGATCCTGCACGAATTTCTGGATATCGCTGTCATCCACGGTCGTTCCCGGTCCGGGCGAGGTGACCGTTTTGCTGCCGACAAGCTTGCCATGACCGATGTTCGTTCCGGGAACGCTGTACTCGCTCAGCTGGTCAATCAGGGAACTCCCCAGAATGTCAGTAAAAAACTGGTTGAGCTGCGCGATCAAGTCACTGGCGGGAGACTTATTCCAGCCGCTTCCCCAGTAAATGGCGAAGACCTCAACATTCGCGATCAGGGGACCGCCTCGGTAGGTTAATTGCGCAGCCGGAGCCGCTTCGCCCGCCCGACCTGGGACATGCATAGGGACAACACGAATGGGTTGGCTCGCGGGCGCGCCGTGGTGATGATGCTTCTTGCCAGACATGGGGATCTCCGACGACGGGATATACCGATTGCAAGATTATCGAGGGCTGCGAAGTCTTGCCAGTCCTACTGGTGCATTCGGTATTTGATTTGATCGAAAATACGAACGCCGAGGTTGGCTTGGAAATCCCGGAACGCGGGAATTTGCTCGAGGCGAATGCAGAGTTCTTCCTGGGGCATGATCTGCGTCGTAGAAGTTTTTTGGTTCAGCACGGCTCCGCGAAGCTGCGCTGCTGTTTGCAGGTCGAAACCTTCTGAGATGATGACCGTATTGCCGGGCCATGTCTCGACCAGAACTGGTCCTTCCTCCGTGACTACGGTGATCGACGAAAGCGCGCAGGTGGTGTCATTGCAGGCATTGATTTGCGGAACATTTGCGTTGCGATAGCGCGTGCTGACGCTGGCCGCGTAAACTCTTGCGAACTGCTCTGCGGCTTGCGGGTTTTTCCAGCGGGAAACATATAGGAACGCGAGATCGGCCATCTGTGTCGTACTCGCTTCCGGCGCGGTTTTCCTGAGCATGGCGTACGAGCCGCCACTCCATGCCGCTGACAATTCCGGAGCCAGACGACGCTCCCCGTACTGTGCTAGAAGCGCGCGCACGTCGAGTTCTCCCACGCTCCCACTATCGTAAAGCTCGTACTTTCCGCCTACAAAACTTTGCAGGTCCGGAATCACTACCGGACTCATCTTTTCGCGTTCGATATACGCTTTCGGCTGCAACACTTCATGAGTGTTGCGGGGTGGACGGGCAAACGCTCCCGCGAATGCCATTGCTTTGCCGCCCTTCGCCAGCAATTCATTTTCGAAAAGCAGTCCATCGCGATAGGGAAATGCTCCCATCTCGCGCAGCACCATGGGCGCATTGTGCATGAATTCGGTGTCGATCACCGCCTTCACCGAAGGATCTTCCATTTCCGAAATTACTCCGGGGCTGTTCAACAGAGTTCTTCCATAAGGCGCCAGCATGTAGTCGTAGTACACCACCATGGCCTGACCCTCACCGACCGCGTGGCGCACGGCGACACTCTCGTCCATGTCCGCTTCGGCCCGGCCATTTTTTTCACTCGCAGGTGGTTGTCCGGACTTGGCCCAGCGTTTCAAATCATAGTTCTGGTCCTGCAATGCGTGGGTGAGTTCGTGCGCGAGGATGGGGCCCTGCTGCTCGATTGGAACCCAGTTCAGCAGGGAAATTGTTTTTTTCTCTTCGTCGTAGTATCCGGCCACCCCTTGAACATTTGCCTTGACCGAAAATTCGATCAGGTTGAAGTCTCTCGGAAGGAACCCGAACTTCTTCATGGTCAGTTGCGTTCGTTCCAGGCGCACTGGATCTTCCGCCTTCGCCATACGCTCACGGGTAAACTTCTCTACGTCCGCCTGGCTGACCAGATATCGCTTGATGTTGTTGCGCTTGGGGAAGCCGGTATCCCGGCTTGCAAAATCGAAAGTCTCATCTACCTTCTTGAAGAGCTCATTTGCATCCTGCTCCGTCATGCGTACTTCCACAGGCTTGTCTTTGTGAATTTTGCGTGCGTAGTCCGCCAAGCTTTGTCCCATATCGGAATTCGCCGGAGTGCTTGCGGAAGGAATCACCGTCTGTCCAAGCGGTTGTGTCGTGAGCAAGGAATTCAGCAGGATCACGAACGCGACGGAGCGGACCCATCGGATGGCGGACATACGTCTCCTCAGGATGGAGGTACTTCAGAGATTTTCAAGAATCCAAATCGAATTGTCGCGACAAACAAAATGCCAGGCATTACGTCCGTAATGAAGCGTGACACTGGTAAACTCACAAAATGCTTCGGGGCTATGCGACAGACGAGGGTACTGCTCACTTCAGAGAACGATTTCCGGAACTGAAATCCGCCGGACACTTTCGCGGGGCTGCTTTTGCCGATGGCCTTTCGCTGTCCTCCATCGGTCTGGGTACTTACCTTGGAGAACCCGACGATCGGGCGGACGCGAACTACACCGACGCGATCGTGGCAGCATTGCGATCCGGTATCAATGTGCTGGACACCGCCATCAACTATCGCCACCAGCGATCAGAACGTAACATCGGTGCCGCGCTGGCGAAACTCATAGACGCTGGAGAGATCACACGCGAAGAAGTGTTCATCGCGACCAAGGCCGGCTATCTTTCCTTCGATGGCGAGATGCCGCCCGATCCGCGCGCCTACTTCCTGCGGGAATACGTGGCGCCGGGTATCCTCGATCCCGATCAGATCGCCGCCGGCATGCACTGCATGACCCCAAGATACCTGGAGGACCAGATTGCCCGATCGCGGCGCAATCTCAACGTGGACACCATCGATTTGTTCTATGTCCACAACCCTGAGACGCAGTTGCAGGAGGTCGCGCGCGACGTTTTTCGGGAGCGCCTGGAAAGCGCTTTCGAAATGCTGGAGCAGCAGGTGGAGGAAAGAAAAATCCGCTTCTATGGCGTTGCGACCTGGAACGGATTTCGTGTACCGCCGGCGTCAGCCGAGTACCTGGATCTGTTCGAAATGTCGGAGTTCGCACGCAAAGTTGGAGGAGACAACCATCACTTCCGCTTCATCCAACTTCCGTTCAACCTCGCGATGCCGGAAGCTTACTTGTTGGCCAACCAGGAAACAGGGGAGATCAAGGTGCCTGCGATTCACGCGGCCAATCGCCTCGGTATCGGGGTGGTCGCCAGCGCGACGCTCTTTCAAGGACGTCTGGCGCACGGTTTGCCGAAGCACCTCGTTCAGAAGTTGGGAAGTGCGAGCGACGCGGAAACCGCGATTCAGTTCTCTCGCTCAACTCCCGGAGTAACGACGTCGCTGGTGGGAATGGGACATCGAGAGCACGTGATGGCTAACCTGAAAGCGGGAAGTCGCCCTTTGGTCCCAGAAAAGCTCTGGCACGAACTGTTTGCGCCAGAGTAGAACGTTACTTGATTTGCTGAACTTTCGCGGATGCCATCTGCGCGGCTTCGCTGTTCGGATTTTCTTTCTGCACTTGCTCGTAGATCCGCTTGGCTTCACCCGGTTGCTGCGCGGCTTCGTAGGTGGCCGCCAATTCCATTTGCGCCGCAGTCTTTCCGAGGGTGCGCGTTGGCTTATCCGCCAGCTTCTTGTAAATATCAATCGCATCTTTCTGGCGTCCGCTGTTGCGGTAAATCGAAGCCAGGGCGAAATTCGCCAATGCAGCCAAATCGTCGTTGTGGACGGAAGCGACTTCTTTGAAATCTTTTTCTGCCGCTGCATTGTCGCCCAGATCGATAGCTGAAACGCCCAGGAAGTAGCGAGCGAAATCCGCAGACTTGGTGTGCGGATATTCGTTAATCACCTTTTGCAGCTGAGTCTGCGCAGCGGTTGCGCGCTCCTTCGCGGAAGCGAAGCTGGGAAAGTCGGGTTGCGCCGGCATGTTGGCGGGACGGATCTGGGTACTCATCGTCCTGACCGCCTGGCTTAACTCCGAGCTAGCCTTCAAATCCTGTTGATTCAAGTAGTACCAGCCGCCCAGCACCAAGGCAACGGCGGCCACGACGGCGACAGTGCCGACGATCAGCTTGTTCTTATGTTCAACCGACCAATGAACCGTAGCTTCGGCTACGTCGATCGTGGTTCTGCTGAAGCGATCCTGTTTGAGTTGATGACGGGTTTCTGCGCGCACGAACTTCCCTTCTGGTGAATAACTTGTGGGCTAGAAGACAGGCTTACAATCCAACAGTTTAACGGGGAAAAAGAACGACGTCAAAGGGCAGACAACTCGTTGCAGATCAGGCGACTTGATCGGTATGGCTGAAAACGTTTGGGCGGGCGTGGTCGACGGCACCGACTTGCCCCCTCAGCTCCCGGAGAGCCATGGCGATGAGCTTGGCAAAATTCTCATTGCGCTCAATGTCTACGTTCCTGGGCTTGTGCGGTTCTCGATAATGACAAGCCAAAGAACCCACTACCGTCTGGCCGTCAATCACCGGAACTGAGAACGCTGCTCGCACATTCGAATGCACGGCGCCAGCGCAGCCGTCTGCGAAAAGAGGGTCGCTCAGCATATCGCTGACGATCCAAGGCTTGCTGTGTTGAACCGCACGTCCACAGCATTGCGTTCCCACCCGGACAACCCCGATTCCTTCAATGTATTCCTCCGGAAGGTTATAGATGACGTACGGGTGCATGACCTCGCCATCCACGAGGTAGAGGGTCGCGCCTTGCGCGCCTGCAGCCTCGGAAGCGAGTCGAACCAGATTGACGATGAAACTACGGTCCACGGACTCAGAATGTAGCATGAGTACTGAAGGTGTGCGATGGAAATAGGGCGGCAGGGGGCGACGCAGAAGCATGGAGACGGACCCCCATGTCCGTCTCTCCAGTGAATTTACTTCTGGGATTCTTCGAGCAGACCTTGTTCCAGCTTCTCCTGGCACTCGATGCAGTGACGCGTCCATGGGACTGCGTCCAGCCGCTTGGGATTAATCTCCTTGCCACAAGAGATGCATTCCCCGAAGGAACCTTCGCGAATGCGGCTAAGAGCTGCTTCGACCATGTTGAGGAGCT
The DNA here is from genome assembly GCA_963797845.1 of Terriglobia bacterium. Taxonomy (GTDB): domain Bacteria; phylum Acidobacteriota; class Terriglobia; order Terriglobales; family Acidobacteriaceae; genus DASREM01. Next base: position 644,232 of record CAWCRE010000019.1, on the reverse strand, counting down.
GTCGATCGTTATTGCTTTGATGGAACAGAAATTCCTTGTTGTAGGAGCTGGCGGCGCGATCGGCAATGTCTTGCGTCGCCTCGTCATCCGCGGTGCGACCATCCTGTTCGGTGCGTGACACCATGCGGCGCAGATCCTTCTGCCTGTCTTCCAGCCGTTTCTTAAACGCGTCCAGTTTCTTTTTATCCATGAACAATAATTGCGGCCCACGGGCCGCTTCCTTGCTGCGATTTCAGTTCTTTGCCAAACGCAAATGATATGCGCACAAAATAAGATGCGTCAACTGGCCGACTGGACTCGCAGACCACGAAATCGCGTCCGCTTCCCGGGTCGCTATCGCGGTAAGGGCTCCGGCATGTCCGCCAGAACATAACCCATGACCGCCATGGCCGCGGCATTTTCGCGCAACTCACGCGGCACGATTTTATCTGGAGTGTCCGCAGCCGTGTGGTGATAATTAAAATAAGTTCTTCCGTCTTGCAGAATTCCTAAAGTGGGAACACCAGCCTTTGCCAACGGAGCAATGTCGGAGCCCGGGCTGTACTCTGTTTGCTGGAACACGTTCGCCCCGAAGGAACGCAGGATCTCCTTCACTGGTTCCAGGGCGGCCATCGCGTTCTTGTTAACTTTTGCCGAGAAGCCTAAGGGGTGCCCTGCGCCCAAGTCACTCTCGATGGCCGCGATGTGGTTGGCCATGTCCCCGGCGTGAAGCGCGGCGTAGGCATCGTGCCCCCGTCCGCCATTCTCTTCATCCATCCATGCCACCACGCGAATCGTGCGCTTGGGATGCAGTTTCAACTGTTGCACCAGCTTCGCCGTCTCCATGGCAACAGCCACTCCGGCGGCATCATCAATTGCACCCGTCCCCAGGTCCCAGGAATCGAGGTGCCCGGAAACAATGACGATCTGCTCCGGGTGCTCGGCTCCTTTCAGGTCTCCCACCACGTTATAGCTGGTGACGTCGGGTCCGTTCTGCGAAGTGAGCACCATGTGCATCATCACTTTGCCCTGCTCCGCCAAGTAGGCAATCAGGTCGGCATCTTCGCTGGTCACGGCTCCGGCGGGAATGCCCGCAGGCTGGCTGTACCCTGTGTGAGTGATACGGAAGTCTGCGCCTCCAACTGAACGCACCAATGCTGCGACGGCTCCAAGTTCCGCCGCTGCTTTCGGACCTCGGCTGCGATAGGCGACGGCCTCTCCGTAGGCTTCACCCCAAAAGCCCGCGGCGGCCTTTTCCTTATCGAAAGGCACGTTAAACAAAACAATCTTTCCGGCTACCTGCGCGCGACCCAGGTTCTTGAGTTGCTCGAAACCGTCCACTACGACCACCTCGGCAGAGATCCCGGTAACCGGCGTCGGAGTGTTCCCTCCGAGAGCGGTGAGCACAATCTTTTGCGTGACTTCTTTGGGCCGTCCGGGGAAATCGGTCAGTTCGGCGGTTTCGAGTCCTCGCTCCCAATGCGGAACCTTCGTCTCCTCCAGATGTACATCGAGGCCAAGCTTCTTCAGTTCCGCAGCTACGTATTCGACCGCCGCTTGTGCTTGGGGCGAACCGTCAGGCCGCGGGCCAATGCTGTTAGAAAGATGCTCGACCTGCTGCATCGCATAGTCGTTCGTGAGTGCCGCGTCCCGCAGCTTCACTAGGGCGTCCCGAAGCTGTGGCGAAAGCGTCTCGACCGCCGGCGTCTTCTCCTCGTCGTAAGACGACTTGGTTGGGCGGGTCTGAGCGAGGGAACAGATTGAAAAGGCGAGCAGAAATGAAACCCAAGGCAGTCGACGCATGATCTTTCCGGGATTGATTTGAGCGACAGACGATCCTACATGCGGACAGCCGAAATTGTCATAAAAGTACCGAGCTTCGCAGAAAAACATGGTATCTAGAACGACCAAAGACCAACGACCAAGCAAAAAAGCGGCCCCATTTCTGGGGCCACAATTCAAAAGAGGCGAGGGTAATGGAGGGTAAACTCAGGGAAGGCGATGCAAGGCACCGTTCCGGCAAGCGGAACGATGTAACGGGAAATGTCGAGAACAATGGAGAGTGAAGGTCATGCTTCTTCAGCGGCCTCTTTTCTTGCCTGCTAAAAGAGCACTTGCGCAGCCAAAGAAATCTGTCCGCTGCCAAAAATCCGCAGTGCCCCTAAGGACAATAAGAAACATCAACTTAGCTAGCACTGGAAAGCAGAAGACGAGGGCGAAGAATTCCTCTCCGAAATGCACATTCCTGCACATTCGCTGCACAAGGGTAATCCGCAAACGGGAAAAGGACACGACCCCCTTTGTGGAAAAGGGGGTTTTTCGGATCGTGGACTTAGGAGTTGCCGGCCACGGTCCGCAGCTTCCCTGGCAGGAAGTGATAGGGGGGCCAGGGACCGCTGATAGCCAACTCGCAGTTCTTGAGTTGCTTGGCGGCCGTGTTGTACCGGTTCTGGTACTTCTCCACCGACTTGGAATCGATCAGGTGAGCAATGTCGATGAGCATGCCATCGGCTGCCACCTTCTTGCAGCTGATCTCTTCCTCGAGCGGGTTAAAGAGCTTGTGGACTTGCACCGAGAGAGCCCGCGCCTTGGTTTGGCGTTCGCGATCACGTGACGCCTTTTCCCGAAGCTTTGACAAATATTCCCCGCCGACGGTATCCGGCAGTTGGATCTCGGTCATGGCTTCCCGCAGCGAGCCGTCGCGCACGATCAGCTTGATGTGCATTTCCGCTTTGCCGCGAAGTCTGGCGACGCTGACGCCGAAAGCCCGGCGGTTGGCCCGGACTGCCTGTCGCAGCGCGTCATCACTGTCAAAAATGGTTCCAAACCGGAAGGGAAGCACAGTGCCTGCACGGAAACAGACACTGACGACACGGGCATGTTCTAAGACGTTCTTTTCATCCATCTTCGCAGTGGCCCGGTCATATTCGCTTACGATGACCGAGAATTCACCGCTGGGATAGCTGAAAACAGGGGCTCCGTTCACGCCCTGCACTCCGTCGAGCAGAGAAGGACGCCGGGTTCGTACTCCATTGTTAAGGTTGTGTTGCTCAGTGAGGCAATACGCGTACCACGCCATAGAAGATCTCTCTCCAAACCTGGCCCGGGGCAAGCGTTTCCGTCCCGAGAAATCGCGTTGTTGGCTACGGCTCTTGAACCTTGGAAGAAAGGGCGGTGCCACCGACTAGAAGAGCGCTAACTGTCTGCGCCCTGGATTCATCTTACCTCTGGAGTCTGAAAAAATGCAACCATTTCGTGGCAGGGGGCATCCGGAACATGCGGCTACAAGGTAGTTATTTCCCAATGACCTTCGGTCAAAGCACCGCTATTTGAGGGCCAGCTTTGATTCCTTCTCTTTGTCTTTTTCTTTCGTGCGCGCCGCGCGCTGATTCATTGCTACCGTCACCACGCTCAACATTTCATCCCAGGGAGCAGGTTTCCCGGTCCAGATTTCAAACTGCCTAGCCGCTTGGTGAACGAACATCTCGATCCCCGGAATCACCTGAGCGCCTTGGGCTTTTGCCATTTTCAGCAGTTTGGTCTCAGCCGGTTCGTACACCATATCGAACACGTACTTCGCCTTGATCTCGTCTTCTTTCAACGGCGACTCACGCGTATTTTCCATGCCCACGGGCGTGGCATTGATGATGACGTCGAAGGACATTTTCTTCAAATCGGCGCGCTTTATGGTTCGAGCGCGCGCCTGGCGTGCCAGCTTCTGAGCTGAGGCCAGGCTCCGGTTCAGAATGTAGACTTCGACTCCGCGTTCTTTCAGCCCAAACACCGCGGCTCGTGCCGCACCTCCCGCGCCTAGCACCAGAACTTTCGCCTTATCGAGCGAGATGCGCTGTTCCAGGGGACGAATCACCCCTGCAGCGTCCGTATTGAATCCATAAATCTTTCCATCCTGCGCTCGCACCACGGTGTTGCAGGCTCCAATCTTCGACGTGTGCGAGTCGGTATTGTCCAGGTGCTCGACGATGGATTCTTTGTACGGCATGGTGATCGAGAGGCCATGCAGCGGAATCTCTCGAATGCAGGTCAACAGGTCTTTTAGGGTCTTGGCATGCAACGCAACATAGACCGCATTCACGTTCTCGCGGCGGAACGCTGCGTTCATGATGATCGGTGAGAGGGAATGCGCAACCGGATCACCGGCGACCCCGTATACGCGGGTTGCCGCGTCCACTTGCTCGATCCTGTAGGTGCTGCGCAGTTCCTGCGCCGTGATCTGTCCCGGTGCCGTACGTTCTCCTTCGGTCAGGGCGGCGAAGGTGAAGATGCTGCCCGCACGTACTCCGAGCACCCGGCTGATCACGCCTTGCTCGCCCATGCAGACCCCGATCAAGGAATGCTTGTCGTTCCTCTTCTCGAGGAATTTCATCATGGTCACGTTGTCGGAAAGCGTGGTGGCGGTGCCGACAATCTTGTAGAAGTCGGCCGGGATCGCCGCCATCTTATCGAGCGTCGCTTCGAGGTTCTTGGTGCCGCGAAAGTCGTGAAAAGAAAGAATCAACGCAGAGTGACCGCGAAGCTTCTGTACCTGGTCAGGCTTCAGAGCAGCAGCACTCTGCAACTCCAGATCGAGCAGCTGACATCCGGCCGCCGAAGCTTTACTGAGAATTTCGAGCTGGGCCGCAAGCGAGCCCTTGAACTTGCCTCCACTGGACGCCCGCCGGCAGGTAGCGATCGCGGTGACGTAGGAATGATATTCCAGGAATTCTTTGATCTTGGGGAGGCTGGACGCCGGTTTGGCGAGATAGTCTAACCTGAACTCAATAAAAGGGTTATCCCGAACCATGGACTCTGCTTTTTCCACCATGTCGGCGACGTCAGAGCCGATCACGGCCACACAGACGCGAGGCAACCGCAGGGGGATCAAGCGCGACACATTGCCATTGGAGGGCAGAGCCATATTCGCAGTCTGGACGGCGCGATATTAAAGGCGAATAATTCCAGACGCAACAACAGATTAACAATTCGTGACGCGGCAAACTTTTTAACGTACCTCGCCCGACACCTGCGTAACTTGACCATACGGTACCCCTTGATAGTTTCCTCCTTGAAACCCTTGTAAAACTTGGACTTAGGCGGGGAAGGCCGTTACCAAGGGCCCCGATCCGGAGGTAAGATGAAGAAAATAGGATTATTGTTGGTGCTGTTCGCGGCGGTTGCAGCGCTGGCCCAGTCGGACTCGGCCAGTGCCACCCCGGAAAAAACTCAGGAAACCACCGCCAGCTTCCCCACCGAGCGGGTTCAGACTCCCACGGCTGCCGATTTGTATTGCGCCGGGTTTATCAGTAAACAGCTTCTGCCCAACGCCAACTTCGTGGCTGGCGGACTGCAGACTCCGAACACGACCAAGTTCGTTAATGGGGACCTGATTTACTTGCAGGGCGGCGGATATCAGACCGGGCAGCAGTTCACCATTGTCCGCGAACTCCGCGATCCCAACCGTTACGAACTCTTTGACGGACAACACTCTCTGATGAAGGCTGCCGGGCAGCCCTACTCGGAGGTCGCAAGGGTCCGCGTCGTGGATTCCCGCAGCAAGTTAGCGATTGCGACGGTGGAATTCAGTTGCGATCCGATCGTACCGGGCGACATCGCGATTCCTTTCGCCGAGAAGCAGCCGATTTCGTTCCATACTCCGGCGCACTTTGATCGTTTCCTTCCGGCTTCGAACAAAACTTCCGGACGCATCGTTATGGCTAAAGACTTTGATTCCGAACTGGGAACCGGAATGAAGGTTTACATGAATGTAGGCTCCAGCCAGGGCGTGAAAGTTGGAGACTACCTCCGCGCAGTTCGCACTTATGGAACCGACTTGAAGGATCCAGTGGACTCGCTCTCGTTCAAAGCTTCGACTACCGAAGACACGCAGAAAAATCCGCCGCTCATTGAGCCAACCATGCTTGATCGCGGCAAGGGGCCGAGAATTCACGTGGAAGATTTGCCGCGTCGCGCAGTTGGGGAAGTTGTAGTGCTGAGCACGACTTCCACTACCGCGACGGGCATGATCGTTTTCGCCCTGGAAGACGTGCACGTGGGCGACGGCGTCGAACTCGACGAACAGAACCAGTAAGCGACCTTCATCTACAGGCAACGGAGAGGAGCGACCACTCCTCTCCGTTTTGTTTTTCCCCCTTTTTTTCGGAGTTGAAGCGAACTGCTTAATGTTGCGTAAAGGCGCAGCTCACTGTGCTGGGTGCCATATTCCACATCTTGTGGAGCGACGCGTGTCTTCGGCGGAAGTATGCGCCCCTAAGAAGGCGCGAGGAGAAGCGAATACGCGGTCATCCCTGCATTCGCGTTTGAGGGTCGCCTAACGAAGGAAGATGTGAGGATTTCCCGGTATCTGCGATCCCACTACCAGCAATCCGACAATCAAGACCAACATTTCCATATACAGCCCCTTCACGACAGAATATTCGCAACATACACGATATTCAGGGAACATCAACGTTACTTTCGTTCCATAGCCTCATAAAGAGCGAAAGGGTGTTGCGATCTACCACGTAAGATGCGCGATTGTGGCTGCGTGTGACCTTGCCACACGGGAAAGCTCGCGGCGAATGTGGAGATCCCTGCGGCAGCCTTCAGCGAACCGCGTATAATGGATTTACTTAACCTCGAAGACACATCCACAAGATGCTTTGGCGCCTTCGCGATTGAGAGATCGAGAGGCGCGCAGTTTGGCTCCGCATCAATTCCTGAACAACGTCGCTCCAGGTTCGAGAGAATGGCGCTGCGTTTTGGCGAATCCGCATCCTGAGACCCTATCTCCATCCGTCTCTGTAACCACAACGTCAGCGTTCACTAAGATCCAATAGGAGGCATTCATGTCCGCGATCAATGGCGACAAATCTCGATTCAATCAGGCCCGAAAGAAAAGGATTGCGCAACGGAGCCGCAACCGGAAACTCGTGCTATCCCTGGCATCTGGGGGACAGAAGAAGTCCGCTTCCAAAGCAAAGGCGGTTTCAGAATGACCACCACCCCGTCCGTGAGCCAGCTTTCCGAACCAATTCCGGTGCCGCAGAAGAAGAAACGGGTTCTGCTGGTCGACGCATCGCCCGTCAAGCGGGATCTGCGGGCAGAAACCATGCGGAAGCTGGGTATGAACGTAGATTGCGCTGCCGATATCAGTGAAGCGCGCTCCTGGTGGCGAGCCGACCTTTACAATCTGGTTTTGATCAACGGGGAAAATGCGCTGGGTAACTGCGACAAGTTTTGCGAAGACGTGCGTAGAGCCGATCCACCGCAACAGTTGGGGTTTCTGGTAGGCAAGCCCGACTATATCGCTTACGCGCCGATGGCGGCCGAAGCAGTGGCGGACCTTTCGGAAGAAACGTCCGATCCGGGCGAAGCCAACGCTCGGCCCGCTTCTCAGCCCTCCGGCGAGGTTTCCCAACGCTGGGGAATCATGGAAGCTTCCCGGCGTATTTCGGAAGTTCGGTCGGCGGCTCATGCGCGCACCCGCGCGATCCGCGAACGCCCCGCGCCACCGCGAGATTCCGAGATGCGGTTCTCGAAGACCCAAAGCGGGGCTCGCACGTTAGACGATCTCTTGAGAGAGGAAACACTATGAAGAACCTTTACGTTGGAAACCTTCCCCATAGCACCACCGAGTCAGAACTGCGAACGCTTTTCCAGGCGCACGGAGATATCGAAAAGGTGAGCATCGTGACCGACCGCGAAACCGGACGCGCCCGAGGCTTCGCCTTTGTTGAAATGACCAATGCTGGCGAAGCCGATAAAGCGATCGCGGCACTGAATGGAACCGAGTTGGGTGGCCGCACCTTGACCATCAACGAAGCCAAGCCTAAGGCGGACCGCCCCAAAGGCGGAGGTGGCGGCGGACATCGATTCGGCGGTGGCGGCGGCGGCGGCGGGCGCGACGATTATCGGGGACACCCGCGTCAACCACGCGAGCCGCGCTGGTAGGATAAGGGAAAGAGAAGCAACTGTGGTCCGGATGAAGGACCACCTGGAAAGAAATTTCACGCCGGGGGGACTGTGAATGCCACGAGGCAGATCAAGTTTTACTAAGCGCCAGAAAGAGCAAACCAGACAACAAAAACAACGGGACAAGGCCGAGCGTAGAAGCCAACGCAGTACCGAGAAGCGCGACGACGGCGTCGATGAGATGCAGGAGATGCGCGAACACGCCGAAGCCCAGGCCGCTCTATTTCGTATCGGATCGAATGAATCCAATGACGATCCATCCAGCACTGCCGCCGACCGGAACGATTCCTAACGTTCTCTGAACCAGTGAAGCTTCGCGAGTCCTACTCGCGGAGCTTTCGTTTTCTGCCCTCTTTGGTTCCCTCGTTTTTCTCCATCCCCGCTTCCCGTGCGACCAACTGGGACAAAAGTTTTGTCATCTCAGGGCGAACCCATACGATCTGGCCGGTGGAGCATTCCAGTGCACAGCTACGAGAAAAAGGGGGCGCAGTGAAACCGCCAAACCAGCTTCAGCACCTTTCTCTTCACGTCAACGGCCAGCAACGATCGCTCACCATTGAACCCCGAGTCTCTCTGCTGGACGCTCTTCGCGACCACCTGAATCTGACGGGTACGAAAAAAGGCTGTAACCAGGGAGCCTGCGGTGCTTGCACTGTCCTGGTGGATGGAGAGCGTATCAATTCCTGCCTGACCCTGGCTGTGCAGCATGAAGGCCGAGAAATTATCACCATCGAGGGGCTCGCCAAGGATGGTGAGTTGCATCCCATGCAAGCGGCCTTCATCGAGCATGACGGATTTCAATGCGGGTATTGCACTCCAGGTCAAATCTGCTCAGCCATAGGCATGCTGAGCGAGTTCGCTAGAGGAACGCCGAGTGCGGTCACCACGAATGGAACGGTAGATCTCACCGAGGCCGAGCTGAAAGAACGAATGAGCGGCAATCTTTGCCGGTGCGGCGCCTACATTGGCATACGAGAGGCCATCCAGCAAGTGCATGGAGGCATGGCAAGATGAACAACTTCGCTTATAGTCGCGCTACGGACAAGAACTCGGCTCTGACTCTTTTCACCGACAACTCAGCTCAGAACACTTCTCCTCGCTTCCTGGCCGGTGGAACCAATCTTGTGGACCTCATGCGGGAAGGAGTTGAACGTCCGCAAGCTCTCATCGACATCACGCGTCTACCGTTATCGCAAGTCGAGGAATTGTCGGGGGGAGGGCTGAGGATCGGCGCCATGGTGCGTAACAGCCATCTCGCGGCGCATCCGTCAGTCCGAGACAAGTACCCGCTGCTTTCGCAGGCGATCCTCATGGGAGCGTCAGCCCAGCTTCGCAACATGGCCACCACCGGCGGCAACCTGATGCAGCGCACCCGCTGTTACTACTTCTACGATGCCGCCGCACACTGTAATAAACGAGTGAAGGGTAGCGGATGCGATGCGATTCAGGGGTTCAATCGCATTCATGCGATTTTGGGAACCTCCCCACATTGCATTGCGACCCACCCATCTGACATGTGTGTGGCGCTCGCTGCTTTGGATGCGACGGTGAACGTGTCGAGCGCTTCCGGCGAACGGAGTATTCCCTTTAAGGATTTCCATCGCCTTCCGGGCGACACTCCGGAACTGGACACGAATCTTCAACCAGGCGAGCTGATCACCTCCGTTGACCTGCCGGCGTCTTCCGCTGGACTTCGTTCTCACTATCGCAAAGTGAGGGATCGCGCGAGCTATGCTTTCGCAATCGTTTCCGTAGCCGCGGCGATCAAGATCGAAGGCGGCGTGATTCGCGACATTCGCCTGGCGCTGGGCGGTGTCGCGCATAAACCCTGGCGCGCCTCGGTGGCCGAACAACTGCTGCACGGATCCGAGCCCAGTTCAGACAATTTCATCAAAGCTGCTGCGGCCGAACTGGCCCCGGCAGTCCCGCGAAGTGGAAACGCGTTCAAGATAGAACTGGCAAAGAGGACGATCACCAAAGTTCTGTCTGAACTTACTTCGAGCGATGGAGAAACTCGATGAGCCTCGTTGAAAAGCTGGTGCAAGGCGTAGCTCAAGTGCTGCCCGATCGTCACCGGGATGAACTGATTGAGCAGCATCGGTTCCTTGGCAAGCCTGTGGATCGACTCGACGGCCACGCCAAAGTTACCGGTGCCGCACGCTTTTCCGCGGAGTACCCGGTGGAGGGACTTGTTCATGCTGCCGTTGCTTACAGCACCATTTCAAAAGGCACTATCAGGACCATCGACACAGCTGCCGCTGAGCAGGCGCCCGGCGTGCTCAAAGTCATCACTCACCTCAATGCTCCGAAGATGAAGGTAGCTCGACCATTTTCCCTGGAGGGCGATCCCAGTTCCGGCACTTCGCTGGTACCAATCCTGAATACCGACAGGATTACCTGGAATGGCCAACCCGTGGCGGTCGTAGTTGCCGATACACTCGAGAGGGCGGAACATGCGGCCTCTCTGCTCACCTGTACCTACGATCCCGAACCCGGGGTCAATTCGTTTGAAGAATCCATCCGCAGCGCCAAGAAGCCGAAGCAGGTTCTCGGGGAATCTCCTGAAGTGAGCAGCGGCGATGCCGACGCGGCGCTCAAAGCTGCGCCGCACCGAATAGATCTCGTTTTTAGCACACCTCCCTACAACCACAATGCGATCGAACCACACGCCACGATCGCGATCTGGGAGGGGGATGACAAGGTGACGATGTATGACACTAGCCAGTTCACGATCGGCACCGCCAACAGCATTGCCGAAGTTTTCGGGTTGAAGAAAGACCACGTGCGTCTGATTGCACCGTTCGTTGGTGGAGGCTTCGGAGGCAAGGGAGGTCTCTGGGCTTATAACCAGCTCTGCGTTTTAGCTGCTCGCGTGACGGGCCGCCCGGTGCGTCTTGTGCTTACGCGCGAGGGCGTCTTTCGGATGATCGGCGGCCGCACCCCTTCCCGGCAGCGCGTGGCCGTCGCTGCCGATTCCGAGGGTAAGTTTTCCGCCTTCATCCATGAAGGTGTGACTGCGCAATCCACGGACAACGATTTTCCCGAGCAATTCAGCTTTCCCCCTCGCCATTTGTATTCCATGGCTACCTACCGGATTGGTCAGCGGATTTCTGAAGTGAACCGGGTCGCGAATACTTTTATGCGCGCACCTGGCGAGTCGATCGGCACCTTCGCCGTTGAGAGTGCCGTCGATGCCCTCTCCTACGAATTAAAGATGGATCCCGTGGAGCTTCGTCTGCGAAACGAACCTGAAAAAGATCCCGTGAGCGGGCACGAATTCTCCAGCCGTCATTTGCGAGAGGCATATCGTTTGGGAGCGGAGAAGTTCGGTTGGCAGAACCGTCCGGCGGCGGTGCGCTCGCAACGCGACGGTGATTGGCTGATCGGTCAGGGCATGGCCACCGGAACCTATCCCGTCTACCGCATGATTAGCTCGGCGCGCGTCCGCATCCATGCCGACGGCACTGCACTTGTCCAGACCGCAGCCCAGGAAATGGGGATGGGAACTGCCACAGTCCAGACTCAGCATGCAGCTGAGCGCATGGCGCTCCCCATGGAGAAGATTCGCTTCGAATACGGAGACAGCACGCTACCAGCGGCTGGAGTAGCTGGCGGTTCGTCCCAAACGGTGAGTATCGCCTTGGCGGTGCAAGAGGCCTTCGAGCAACTCTTTCGGGAACTCCTGGCTCTCGCGCAAAAGAGTCCTGACTCTCTGCTTGCCAGCGCTCGCCTTGATGATGTGCATGCGGTGAAGGAGGGCATTTTCTTTAAAGATCGGCCCCAGGTGGGAGAGACCTATGTGGGAATTTTGAAGCGCGCCGGTAAGGAATTCCTCGAAGCGGAGAAGAAAACCGGTGCGCCCTTGGAGACCATGAAGTACTCGATGCATTCGTTTGCGGCGCATTTTTGTGAGGCGCGCGTGCACGAGCAAACCGGCGAAGTCCGCATCGCCCGCTGGGTTGGCTCATTCGACACCGGACGCATTCTGAATCCGAAGATGGCGGTCTCGCAATTTCGCGGCGGCATTATCATGGGCATCGGGATGGCGCTCACCGAAGAAACCATGTTCGATGACCGCACCGGACGCATCGTCAATGCCACGCTCGCGGAGTATCACGTTCCGGTGCAGGCGGATGTTCCTGACATCGAGATCGTGTATACCGACATCGCTGATCCACATACGCCATTGGGTGCGCACGGCATTGGGGAGATCGGGATCACGGGTACAGCCGCCGCCATTGCCAATGCGATTTACCATGCGACCGGCAGGAGAATTACCAGCTTACCCATCACGTTGGATAAGCTTCTGTAAGAGCGGTTAGCCGTCCAAGCCGGGGTCGGCAAATATCTCGGCGGTGAAGGCTTCTATTTTCGCGCCCGTACGCCAGGCGTCGTCCGGTAGTCCCGCTTTGCGGCAGGTTTGGGCTAGGAAAGTCTCCCTTCCCCAATTTCTCTCGACAGGCACTTGCGGTAGCAACAGTCCGCGCCTTGCTCCCATCGAGATCACAAGTCCGTGACGGCCGATCTCCACCTGCTCAGGCTGGATCAATTCCGGGGGAGACAGAATGCTCACGGAAACTTCAAGGCCCGACAATTCTTCCCATCGCAAAGGCGGAAAACGGGTATCGTCGAACGCCGCGGCTCGAGCGGTCTCCGCTACGGTGCGGTAGACGGAGGCGACGGGCAGCACATATCCAACGCACCCTCGAAGATCCCCATGATGATAAATCGTAGTGAAGGCCCCGCGAGGCTGAGCAAGATGTTCAGATGGAGGATCCAGGGAAATCTCGCGATGCTCAAGCGCCGATGTGATCGACTGGTGTGCCAGGCGCAAAAGCAGGTTGCGTTCTTCTGCGGAATATTCAGCGGAGGCCTGGGACCATGGCGATGGTGTTTCAGGTGGCCGGGACATCGCGCTTTCTCCGTCGAGTGAGCACGAAGGCGCGCCGGCGTCGCTTCACTACGTGGCGGTCGATCTTCGACCAGAAGGCCACGAAGTAATCAATCGCCGAGATAAGCGAGAGCACTACCATGAACCAGATCGCGAGAAATGCGATCCAGTGCACTGGGAAGATGTAGGGTCCGACCGGCCACTCTTTCCAGCGATGATCGAGGATGACGGCCACCACGGAAACGATCTGCACCAGCATCTTGAACTTGCCCAATTCGCTGGCCTGGATGGTGAACCCTTCCGACGCGGCGATCGACCGCAAGCCGCTCACCAGGAACTCTCTGCCGATGATGACCACCGCCATCCATGCCGGCACCAGGCTCGGATTGAATTGCACCAGCGTCACGAAGGCTGCCGCAATCAGCAGCTTGTCGGCAAGCGGATCGAGCAGCATCCCCATGGTCGTGATTTGTCCGCGCTTGCGCGCGATGTAACCATCGATGCCATCGGTAATGGACGCCGCAATAAAGAGGGCCGAAGCCAGCAGTTCCTTCTCTCCATTTGTGCTGGTTAGGTGAGAGGTGGAGAGAATCCAAATCAGTACCGGGATGCTGAAGATACGGGTCAGCGTGATGGAGTTCGGTAAATTCACGCGCAATATAGGGCCGCTGCAAATCCGCGACGTTTTGATTATGCTCCACGCGGAAAGGGAAGGCAACGCGGGAGAAAAGGCGTAGGGTTCCCGGAGAGTTCGGCCTGACGCAGAGTAGCCTGGGCAGGATGCCGCGTGCATCGACTGTGACCCTCAATCAACCGGCCCCACCCTACTTTTTATTTACCCCTTCGATTTGCTTCACGAGGGTATCGATCTCCTCCGGCGTCAGTTTGCCTGCATATTTCGGCATATGCCCCTTGCCGTTGCTGATGATGCTGCGCAGGTCGTCGGGCGAGGCTGCGGCAACTTTATCGGAGACCAGGGCCGGACCTCCGAAATGCCGGCCTCCGGCAGTCTTGCCGTGACACTTCGCGCAATTCTTCTCGTAGACAGGGTTTGCGGTTAAAGTCGTGTCCGTTTGGGCAAGAGCGGCAATAGGCAAAAACACCGAGCACAAAACGATGGTCAGCTGAAATGTTCTCATGTCGAACCTCGTCGAGAAATATGAGCGCTGCTATTTCAGATGCGCGTACTCCGTCTGGGCTTGCTTGAATATTGGGATGTCCTGATCGGCATCTTTCCAGATCTTGAGAAAGTCTCGGTAGGCATTCAGGGCTCGGGTGCGAGCAGCGTCGGCGTCCGCTCCACTCGATGTTTGTGCTTGCAGAACATTGGCTCGCGCCACGCCCAAATGCGCTAAGGCTCCGGTCCAGCAATTCCAGACGATTCCATCATGATCCAAGATCTTCTGAAATTCTGCGGCTGCGGTACGTCCCTGTCCTGCTGCGAGATAGGCGTTCCCGCGAACGAAGGCGGAATGCAAACAGGAGAGATTCAGGACAAAAGAAATTTGCGCCAGTTCCAAACGTCCATCCGATTGCAAAGCTGGCTGCAGAGCACTTACGGCCGTGGAGGAATCATTCTTGTCCAAAGCGATCTGACCCCGAATGGTTGGCAGCCACAACCCCTGGATCTGAGTGTCGAGTGGGAAGTCCTTTGCCAACTCACGCGCAAGTGAGGCCGCTACTGTGGAATCGCCAGCCATCGCAGCCGCGAGTGCCGACTCGACCCGAACGCCAGGGCTGGCGGGGGCAAGCTTCACGCCTTCCGCCATCGCACGGCGAGCTTCGGCGGTATTGCCGAACACCGCTTCCCGTAGCGCTTCGTTTTCCAGCCAGATCGCGGCATTCTCTTTGTTGTCTCCACGAACGGAGCTGTCCATTGCCTTGTGCGTGAGCTCCCGTGCTTGCCGCGCACGGCCACCGTAAGCTGCCGTGTCGGCCCCAAGCGACAGTCCGTACTCTTCGCTTTCCGGCTTCTTTTGAAACCACGCCAACTCTTCGGCCTGGGTTTGCGAATCGTGCCGCAGGAACGCCAGCCCATAGGCGGCAATGTGCAGCAAGTTGTCTTGGAGTTTGCGAGACTGCGCCTCGAGCAAAACCTTCCCGGCTTCATCAAAATGCTGCTGGGCCATCAGGACGTTGGCGAGATTCTCGTAGTCGGCGGCGGTATCGGGGGACATCTGTTTGGACTGTCGCAGGATTTCCGCGGCCTTCTCGTACTCCCCTTCGGCCGCATAGATGTTCCCCAAATTGTTGTACGCGCTGCTGTGCCGCGGATAGTTGTCGATCTCCTCACGATAGGTTTGGGCGGATTTGTCGAGTTCTCCTGTAACGCCACTGTAGTACTCGGCATCGATCATCAGCTTCTCGCGCTCGCTGGTGTTGTCGCGCAACTGAAAAGCCTTGGCAAAATACTCGGACGCACGTCCGGTCTGCGCTTGAACCAGATAATCTTGGCCGACCGCAAGGTACGCCATCGCAAAATTCGGGTCGAGCTGCACGGCTTTGAGATCGTGAGGCAGAGCTTCCGTCGCTTCTTTCTTGGAAGCCCCCTGGCTATACGCTTTCAATGCTTCCAGCGAAGAAGTAGTGGCCTGCGCGAGCGGAACATCATACTTCTGCACCGTGGCGAGAGATTCACCCAGCTCGCCGCGCAGGTTGGACGCCTCCTTGCCCAGCGCATCAAGCACCTTTTCCTTGGCGGTTACCGTGACTTGCTGCTGCGCCAGCAAGTCGCCGCTTTCGCAGTTGACTGCCTTCAGGCCGACAACATAATCGGAGCCCAGACTCCCGATAGAACCGGCGATATAAACTTTGCTTCCCGACCGCTGACAGAGTTCACGCGCAACGTCCGCAGTGAGCTTAGTACCGCCAGGCAGCGTCATCAGCTTCAACGTTTTCGCGACTTCGCCGTCGGAAAGCACGTTGATGAAGGGCGATTGGCGTAGGGAAACGTTGAGCGCAGTCTTCAGGGTGTCATCGAAGACGGCATCGCCGGTGCTGTTGGAAAAATCGGCCAGCACGACAGTGTCCTTCGCGGTCAGATGCGGGGCGTGCACCGACCGGTAATAGAATGCTCCGGCCACCAGCGCGAGAACTGCGGCGGCCGGGAAGAAATACTTTCCCAGCTTGGTTCGGTTGGGACGAGCATGAGTCTGGCTTGAACCCCCCGAAGAAACCCCCGCGGCACTCGTGCTCAGTCCATCTTCAACGCTCACGCGGCCCGATGCATGCGAGTCGGAATCGCGCTTCAGCCGTTGTAGATCGCTTCGCATGTCGGCGGCATGCTGGTAGCGGAGGTTCCGATCTTTCTCCAGCGCCTTGGCAATGATGCGTTCCAGTTCCGGCGAAATATCGGGGTTCAGCCTCACCGGGGGCGTAGGCGTTCCATCCAGTATGGCCTTGAAGATCACCGGAGCACTCTCACCGCGAAAAGGCACGACGCCGGTTGCCATCTCATACAAAACAGCGCCGAAGGAAAAAATATCGCTGCGGGCATCGAGTTCCTTCGCTCGGGCCTGCTCCGGCGACATGTAAGCGACGGTACCGAGCGTGGAACCGGGACTGGTCAGGTGCGGCTGCGCTGTCTCGGTGGGCGTGTTAACCGCCGCCGCTAGGTTGCTCGATGAGCTGAACGAAGGCGCAACTTTCGCCAGGCCGAAATCCAAAATTTTCGCATGCCCGCGTTTGGTCACGAAAATATTCGCGGGTTTAATGTCACGATGGAGAATGCCCTGCGAATGCGCCGCATCCAAAGCGTCCGCGATTTCGATGGCAAGGCTGAGCAGTACTTCGATCTCAACTGGCTTGCCCGAAATCAGATGCTTCAGCGTCACGCCATCGAGAAACTCCATGACGATGAAGGGCTGATCCTTCTCCTGTCCGATCTCATGAATCGTGCAGATGCCAGGATGGTTCAGCGCGGAAGCAGCCTGGGCTTCGAGCTGAAAACGGGCCAGCGCCTGGGGATCTTGCGCTACGTCGTCAGGCAAAAACTTCAGGGCAACGAAGCGGTGCAGAGTAAGGTCTTCCGCTTTGTAGACAACACCCATTCCGCCGCCGCCGAGTTTTTCGACAATGCGGTAATGGGAGATGATCTGGTCGATCACAAGAGTGTCCGGTTTCGGCCGCTTCATCTTAAGGAGAAGACATTCTTCCGTCAACGAATGGCCCGGAAACGCGCCAGCTATTGCGGGGCTGAAGAGAAAAGGGACAGCCGGGCGGCTGTCCCACATGCTTTACGCGCTCTTGGTGAGCGAACTCAGCAAGCTCTCTCCCATTTGCAGAAGATTGCTGTGGTCTGGTACTTGTCCGTTGGGCGTGAGCTTGTCCACCAGGTTCGGCAACAACTCCGATAGAGACGACTTCGCCTGATCGGGTGAGATGCCGGCTTTCTCCGCAACTTGTTGCAACGTGTTGTCGCCGAGTACTTGCTGCACCTGGTCGGGCGAGATCGCCTGGTTTTGCCCGGTGCCGACCCAGGAGGAAATCACTCCTCCGAGTCCGTTCTGATGAAAACACTGGATCAGGCCCTGCAATCCGCCTGGCTGGTTTTGAATCATTTGCAAAACGGCGGACGCCAGCGGATTGGAACCTCCGCCGGTCACCCGGTTCAACACTTGTCCTTCGATGTTGTCCAATAAACCCATAATTGCCTCCTGGTATCCGCTACTGCTTGGCGATGATCTTGTCTTTGATCTTGGCGTAAGTGGCCGCAGGGATCACTTTTTTCGTAACCAGATCTCTCTTCGTCTTGTAGGGGCGTCCGTCAATGATCTTCTGCGAATACGCATCGCCGATCCCGGGAAGCGCGGTCAGTTGATCCTTGGTGGCTGAGTTGATGTCGACCAGATCACTGGAGGCCGCCGACATATCGGTTTTCGCTGAGCTCTTGGAAGTCTTGCTGCTTTGCGCGACCGCGGTCGACGCAATCAGGGTCAAGGCGAAAAACGCAATCAGTAAATTCCGCATCAATTTCATCGATTCTCTCCTTTAGTCTTTTAGTCTTTTTCAGAAGCTTTATATCCGGCCGCTTTGGCGTCGGCCTCACTCATGAATTTGCCGTTCTTAGTTTTCCCATACCAACGTCCGCCTTTGTGGTAGACGCCGCTATCAAGGTTCACCCAAACCTGGCCGCTCGACTTCGCCGAGGCGATAGCCGGGTCTGAGGCTGCGCCCGAAGCGGTTTTCGTCGTCTTCTTCATGCTGCTTGTCTTCATACTGCTTGACGACGAAGACGAAGGGGATGGTGTGGTTGCTGCTGGAGCCGCGGCGGGAGCCGATGGGCTCGCTGCCGGTGCCGGAGTAGTGGCTGAACTGCTGGCCGGAGCAGTCATGTCGCTGGCGGCTTTCTTGCTCTTGCGGCTCTTCTTCGAAGAACTTGCTGACTGGTCGCTGCTCATGTTGTCGCCAGGCGCAGCCTTGTCGCTCTTCATCGTGGAGTCGCCTGACGGCGCAGCACCCGCAGCAGAGGTGTCCGCAGCGTCCGACTTTTTGTGCTTTTTCGACTTCTTGGTGGAAGTATCATCCGCCGCCATGGTCCCACTCGTGGTGGAGGTATCACTGGCCGAGGCATCGGATTTCTTGCTCTTTTTCGACTTCTTGCTGGTCGTGGAAGATTCGCTCCCAGCCGTCGCATCCGTGGACGTGGCGTTTGTCGCGGACTGATCCGCCGAACTCTTCTTGGATTTTTTCTTCTTGGGCTGCGTCGTAGTTGTTGTGGAAGTTGATTGATCTGTAGTCGTTTGGGCGCTGACGATGACGGGCGTAAGCGTCAGCGCAAAGATAGTCATCGCAAGCAGCGTTCGCAAAAAGCGATCTCTGCTAAATCCATTCATAGATTTCCCTCGTAAAAAAGTTCGTTCGAAGTGGAACAGTAAGGCCGAGTAGACACCGGGAGGCTACGGCTCAACATGATGACAGCCAGCATGGATTGGGTCAACTACAAGGCCGGCGAGGAGAGATGAAGTTCTGTTCAATCATCGATCCGCATATGCAGCCTCCGGCATCCCGCTCGACGGTATACTTTGTCTCTCTGGTTTACGATCATGGTCGGGGAGGCCACCTCCCGCAATAGGTGCCGGACCTTGTCTTTTTCGTCATCTTGCCGCACCTCTACTCTATTCGGCGGCGTGGCTTATTTCCTGGCGTGAATTTACGTGAGGGGGCCTAGCAACTCCCTTTGAAATAGCGTCCCTGGTGGGAGGCTCGACATCCAATCATCTTTGTGGAGAAAAATATGAGCACTCCTAAATCCGACACAGTTGTTCTTGAGCAAGAGAAAACGAAATCTACTACCACCAAAGGCTACGCGGCCGCGAATCCGACTACTCCGCTGGCGCCATTTTCTTTCGAACGACGCGACCCTCGCGAACACGATGTTGTCATTGATATCAAGTATTGCGGCATCTGCCATTCCGATATTCACCAGACCCGCGACGAGTGGAGCGAAGCCCTGGAGGAATCAATTTTCCCCATGGTGCCGGGACACGAAATTGTCGGAATCGTCACCAAAGTCGGCGATAAGGTCAGCAAATTCAAACTAGGCGATAAAGTTGGCGTGGGATGTTTCGTGGATTCCTGCCGCACTTGCCCTGAATGTAAAGCCGGCCTTGAACAATATTGCACCGTGCATGGGGTCTTCACCTATAACGGTCGCGAGCATGACGGCACGCCTACCTACGGCGGCTATTCCGAGATGATCGTGGTGGACGAAAACTACGTCCTGCGCATCCCGGAGAATCTCCCGCTCGATGCGTCTGCTCCGCTGCTCTGCGCCGGAATTACGCTCTACTCGCCGCTGCGGCACTGGCAAGCCGGTCCGGGGAAAAGGGTGGCGATCGTAGGCATGGGCGGTTTGGGACATATGGGCGTGAAACTCGCGCACGCATTGGGCGCAGAGGTCACGGTGCTTAGCCAGTCCTTGAAGAAGCAGGCCGATGGCAAGCGATTAGGCGCAGACCATTTCTATGCAACTTCGGATCCCGAGACGTTCACGAAATTAAAGGGTCGTTTGACCTGATCATCAACACCGTTTCTTCCGAGATGGACTGGAATGAATATCTCAAGCTGCTGAGAGTGGACGGCACCATGGTGCTGGTCGGAATTCCCGAAAAGAAAGTCCCCGTTGGCGCGTTCTCGCTAGTCTCCGGGCGGCGAACTCTGGCCGGGTCTTCCATCGGAGGCATTCGCGAGACGCAGGAGATGCTCGATTTCTGCGGCGAAGCATAACTTGGCCGCCGATATCGAGCTGGTTCCGATTCAGAAAGTTAACGAAGCCTACGAGAGGGTGCTAAAGAGCGATGTGCGGTATCGCTTCGTCATCGATATGGCCTCGCTAAAAGCGAGTACCTAAATAGCAAGAAAGTGTGGACAGGGGCGGCTACGCCCGTGTCCACACTTTGTACCTCTGCGAAGGTTACGCGTAAATTCCGCGTTGCCGGATCGTGTACGCCACCCGATCGATCGCCAGCATGTACGCGGCGATGCGATTGTTGACGTTGTGAGTCTCGGCGTACCGGACCACATCTTCAAATGCCGTCTTCATGATGTGTTCCAGCTGCTCGTTCACCACCGACTTCTTTCCAGAAATATCCCTGCCGGTCCTGCACCCACTCGAAATACGAAGTGGTCACGCCGCCCGCATTGCACAGAATGTCCGGGAATGACGAACACTCCCTTGTCCGCCAGGATTTCGTCCGCTGCCGCGGTCGTCGGGCCGTTCGCGCCCTCCGCCAGGATCCTGCACTTCACGCGATCCGCGTTCCGGCTGGTGATCTGGTTTTCCGTAGCGGCGGGAATCAGGATCTCGCACTCGGTGAGCAGTAATTCGCTGCGGCATCAGCAGCTTTCCGCCCCGGGGAATCCGAGAATGCTGCGATTTTTCTGCCGGTACTCCGCAGAGCGCTTTCGACGATCGATTCCCTTGCGTTGTAAAGGCCGCCGTCCACTTCGATGATGCCGATGACTTTGTAGCCCGCTTCGGCCATCAGCGCGCGGCGTTCGATCCCACGTTGCCGAATCCCTGCATGATCACGCGCGACGACTCGCGGCTCATTCCCAGCTTCTTTATCGCCTCATCGACACACAATCATGATTCCGCGGCCAGTAGCCTCGCGGCGCCCACGTGATCCGCCGATGTTGATCGGCTTGCCGGTGACGACAGCGGTGACCGTCTGCCGCATATGCATGGAGTAGGTATCCATCATCCACGCCATGATCTGTTCGTTGGTGTTGACGTCGGGAGCGGGAACATCTTTTTCGGGCCCGATGAATTCGATCAACTCGGCGGTGTAGCGGCGGGTCATGCGCTCCAGTTCGCCCATCGACATCTTGTGGGGATCGCAAATGACGCCGCCCTTGGCCCCGCCGAAGGGAATATTTACGACCGCGCATTTCCAGGTCATCCAGCTCGCCAGCGCGCGAACTTCGTCCAATGTTACGTCGGGCGCGTACCGGATGCCGCCCTTGGCTGGTCCGCGCGCAATGGAGTGCTGCACCCGGAATCCGGTGAAAACTTCCAGCTGGCCATTGTCCATGGCCACGGGAATGTGCAGGATAATTTCGCGAGTGGGATACCGCAGGACCTTCCATCAACCCTCGTCCAGATTCAGCTTCTGGGCGGCCAAGTCAAAACGGGCGGCTTGCGCCTCCCAGGGATTATTTTCCTGCTCGAGGGAAATCAGTCTTCATTGTCGCTCTCCGAAAATGATGGCGGTCGAACTATGAGATGCCAACCAGCGCCGGGCACACCTTTCCCGTGTTTTGGCGGGCAAATCCGACAGTATAAGCACCCCAGGGCGGCTAATCAAGTTTCGAGAACCAAGGCGCTGACCTCCACCCTCCCGACGACCGGCTTCGAGCTTCACGATCGCTGCCCCTCACGCTTCTCGTTGGCCATAAAAGCAGTGGCTTCGGCATGCGGGAGCGCGTCCGCGGCATAGGTAAAAGTTCCTTTTTCTTTTATTTCCCGGGCAGCCCGCACAAATCCACCCAGGGCCGCGCGCGCCATGCTTCCGCCAACGCTAATGCGTTTCACCCCTGCGGCCGCAAGTTCCCCGACAGAAAACGTAGCTCCCTTCAATCCCATCACCACATTCACCGGCTTGGAAACTGAGGCGCACACTTGCCGGATCGCTTCCAAACTCGGCAGCCCGGGAGCGTACACGACATCGGCTCCGGCTTCGGCGAACGCTCGCAAACGCCGGAGGGTGTCGTCGAGGTCGGGGCGGCCGTGCAGAAAATTTTCCGCCCGCGCCGTCAAAATAAAGTGCTGCTGCCGCGCAGCTTCGGCGGCGGCTCTGACCCGCTCGACGGAATGCTCGAAATCGTAGATCGGATTGTTCGTATCGCCAGTCGCGTCCTCAAGTGTTCCCCCGACCAAGCCAATCTCCGAGGCAAGCCGAATCGTTTCGGCGCACGCGTCAGGCGCACGGCCGAATCCGTCCTCGAGATCGGCCGAGACCGGTAGGTCCGTGGCTTCGACAATGCTTCTTGCGTTTTCCAGGATTTCGTCCCGCGCGAGCGCGGCGAACGAATCGCGCCGTCCCACGGAGAAGGCGTATCCGGCGCTCGTCGTGGCCAGCGCCTCGAAGCCGAGCGCAGTCAGAATCCGCGCCGTCCCCGCGTTCCAGGGATTCGGGATGACAAAGGCTCCCGGCCTTTCATGAAGTGCTCGGAACGTTTCATACTTTTGTTCGCGCGTAGCCATGACGATCCTTCCAAAGTAATGTCAGCTGATTTAGATAGGGTAGGACGGGAAGCGGTCGAAAAGATTCGGGCTACAACGAAAGGTCCATGCCCTCCGCCGCGGCGCGCACTTTCGGATAATAATTGCGCGCTTCTTTCACGACATTATCGATGCAGGTATCGCTGTGATCGGGATCGTGGTGAAACAAGATGAGTTCCTTGGCGCCGCTTTCCATCACGACATTTACCGCCTCGCGCCAATGGCTGTGCCCCCAGCCGCGCTTACGGGCCGCGTATTCTTCGGGCAGATATTGCGAGTCGTAAATCAGGATGTCAGCCCCGGCTGCCAGCTTGCGCAGGTTCTGATCAAACGCCGCATTGCCGGGCTCGTTGTCGGTGGCGTAAACCAGAACGCCATCTTTGCTTTCGAGCCGGAATCCCATGCAACCCTGGGGATGGTTCAGCCACATCGCCTCGACAGTCAGATCTTCGAGGGCAAAACGTCCCTCGTCGATGTTGTGAAACTCACGCCGCGCCTTCATCTCGCTCATGTCTACGGGGAAGTAGGGCGCGGCCATCTGCTCTTCCATCACTCGTTGCAAGCTGCGAGTGCGATTCGAGGAATGGAAAAAGAACTGGTTTGCCGCATTCTCATACAGCGGAGTAAAGAAGGGGATGCCTTGGATGTGGTCCCAGTGAAAATGCGAGACGAAAATATGCGCAGCCAGAGGGTGACCGTTCGAACCGTGATGCAGAGCGTGGCCAAGAGCGCGAAATCCTGTGCCGCAGTCGAAAATGTAGGTGCTGTCCCCTGCACGCACTTCCACGCAGGAAGTGTTCCCGCCATAGCGCAGGTTTTCCGGCTGAGGAGTTGGGGTGGACCCGCGCACTCCCCAGAACTTGATTCGCATACGCCCCCGTGCGGTTTCTCTAGCATCTTCTATGGGCGTGGAGGAAACGTCAATTCAATACACTGGTTCGCGGCAACGGAGTCTATCTTTCCCACTAGGCAACCCTCATGACAAGCCGGCAACCTTCTTTCCCTATAATGACGCGAATTCATGCTGCTTCCCGACTATAAAGAGTTCTCGCGTTTAGCCCGCGAATTCACCCTGGTTCCGGTGATTCAGTCGGTCGCCGCCGACCTGCTGACGCCCGTCTCAGCGTACCTGGCCATCGCCGCAAGAGAGGCGAACGCATTCCTGCTCGAATCGGTTGAGCGCGGAGAGCGCATCGGCAGGTACACCTTTCTTGGGGCAAGACCCTACATGAAGGTGGAAGCACTCGGAAGTGAGATCACCGTGCGCCGTGGGCGCCGCCAGGAGAAAAGACCGGGAAATATCTTCGAATTCCTGAAGCAGTTGCTGCGAAGTCATAGTCCGGCAACCGTCGCGGGCTCACCTCCTTTCACCGGCGGAGCCGTGGGATATTTCTCCTACGACGTCATCCGCCAGTTGGAAAAGATCGGCGAGCATGCCAGGAACGACCTGAAACTTCCCGACTGTTCTCTGATGTTCTTCGATCGCCTGCTGGCCTTCGACCATGTGCGGCACCAGATCCATATTGTGGCGATGGCCGATGTGCAGGCCGAGTCTCCCCGAGCAGCTTATGATCGCGCCCGTCGCAGCATCGCCACGATCGAGAAGAAACTGGCGCGAGGTCCGGAACGGCGGTCCTTGGCGAAGCTCGACAAAAGGGCAGGCAGCAAGCTGAAGCTTCACGCCGAGAGCAGCCGAAAGAAGTTTGTCGAAGCCGTGCAGCGAGCCAAGGAATACATCGCCGCGGGAGATATTTTCCAGGTTGTGCTCTCGCAGCGTCTCGACTTTCAGCCGGGCGTGGATCCGTTTCAAATCTATCGGGCGCTGCGCACCATCAATCCATCGCCCTACCTGTATTTCCTCCGCAATGGCGAGACCTGCGTGCTGGGTTCGTCGCCCGAGATGCTGGTGCGCGTGACCGGGCGCAGGCTGGAGTATCGCCCAATTGCCGGAACGCATCCGCGTGGACGGGGCGAAGCGGAAGACGCGGAGCTCGAAAGGAAGATGCTGGCCGACGAGAAAGAGCGTGCCGAGCACGTCATGCTCGTCGATCTTGGCCGCAATGACCTGGGACGGGTCAGTGAATATGGCTCGGTCAAAGTTCGTGAGCTGATGTTCGTCGAGCGCTACTCCCACGTGATGCACCTGGTCTCAGCTTTGGAAGGAAAGTTACGCGCAGATGTGGACGCCCTGGATGCCTTCGCAGCGTGCTTTCCTGCCGGAACTCTGAGCGGCGCGCCCAAAGTGAGGGCCATGCAGATCATCGAAGAATTGGAACCAGTGCGAAGAGGCATCTATGGCGGTTCGGTCCTCTATGCTGATTTCGCGGGGAATCTTGATTCCTGCATCGCGATTCGCACCATGCTCGTGCAAGGGAAGAAAGCCTTCCTGCAAGCAGGAGCAGGGATCGTGGCCGACTCCGATCCTGAAAAAGAGTTCCAGGAGTGCATGAACAAGGCGCAAGCAGTGCTGCGAGCGGTGGAGAAAGCGAGAATCACATAAGCCGAGATGTCTTGCTGCCTTCGTAGTTCGTGGATGACGAGGTCCGTTTTCGGCCAGCCCGCGAATATTCGGCGCGCTATTCTGCTGAGGGTTGGCATCCATGCAGAATTTCAGTCTTCCTGGTGTGGTTCTAGTCTTGGCGCTGGCAATGAACTGGTCGAACGCTCCTTCCCGTGAACCTCGATCACCTGAAGCGGGGCGCGAAACCTCATCGGGAAAATCCAGCGACACTGGCCGCGTGCTCGAAATCCGCTCCTACAACTTGAAGCCTGGCACCCGGGATCAATTCCACCACCTGTTTCTGGAAGAGTGCTTGCCGTTGTTGCAGAAATATCAGCTGGATGTGGTGGCCTATGGCCCATCCCTTCACGATGCGGACTCCTATTTCCTGATGCGTTCGTACCCGAGCGCAGAAGAACGCGAGCGCAGCGAAGACGAATTCTACGGAAGCGACGATTGGAAAAAAGGCCCGCGCGAAGCGATCCTCGCTGACATCGAGAACTACACCACGGTGGTTGTGCCGGTCGATGCGGCTACGTTAGGAGGTCTCCGCAAATTGAAGCACCCTTAGCTTGGGCCGAGCTCCGGTCGGCGGGGCAGATGAGACCCCTGCCCCTACGCAAGGTGTAGAAAATTCTGCACCAGCTTCTTCCCCTCGCTGGTCAGCACGCTTTCCGGATGAAACTGCACGCCCTCGACGGGAAATTTCCTATGCCGCAATCCCATGATCGTCCGCGTGCCATCTTTCTCGGTCGTCCATGCGCTGACTTCCAATTCACGCGGTAGACTCTGGTCCGAAACGATCAGCGAGTGATAGCGCGTCGCCGTCATCGGAGACTCTACTCCCGCGAACAAGCCGCGCCCGTCATGTTCCACGGAACTCGTTTTCCCGTGCATCAGATTCTTAGCGCGCACAATTTTGCCGCCGAACGCCGCGCCTAAAGCCTGGTGTCCTAGACAAACTCCCAGCACCGGCACCTTCTCGGCAAAATGGCGGATTAACTCGATACTGATTCCTGCTTCCTGGGGCGTGCATGGCCCAGGAGAAACCAGGATCCGCTCCGGGGACATGTTCTCGATTTCAGACACCGTCACCTGATCGTTGCGACGCACCACGATCTCCGCGCCCAACTCCCCCAGGTATTGCACCAGGTTGTAAGTAAATGAGTCGTAATTGTCGAGAACGAATACCATAGCGGTCTGGTACCCCAGCTTACCTCACCAGGGAATGCGAGGTACTCGGGCCAAAGTTCTTGACACTCTGCGTAAAACACTCCATGCTTACAGGCCAAACGGAGGGTTCATGGCCGAAGCCCAGCACGAAAAGCGAGCGACTCGCCGGTTTGCGCTGCGGTTACCTGTCTCAGTCAATTACGCCGAGAATGGCAGCCAGGAGAAGAGCGCCCAAACTCGCGACGTAAGCGCAAGAGGCATCTGCTTTTATCTGGATTCGGCGATCGCCGAAGGCTCGGTCATCGAATTTACCCTGACCCTCCCCCCTGAAATTACGCTGACGGAAAGCATCAAGGTGAAATGTAAAGGGAAAGTCGTCCGCGTGGACGACGGGAATCCCGACGGCCGGGTTGCCGTGGCGGCCGTAATCGACGAGTACGAATTTCTCTCAGAACCGTAGTAACTTGGCCGCCCTACCGGCACTTCTCTTGCCTACGCCATGAGTGGTATCGTTTGAGTGAACCCTCATTATTCCAGGTACAAACCTCTTGCCGCGTGGCGTTTTCCAACTTGTGTCGCTCCCCCTGCTGGCGCTGATGTTTGCCTTCGGGGCGGCTGCCAACCAGGTTGCTCCTCCGCAAGGAACGTCGCCGGCCAGTTCCACTGACCCGGCCACCATCACGCGGGTGAAAGTCATTTTGAACCAGGGAGGGGCACCGGCGCTGGAAATCACCTCCAGCCATCCCTTAACGCCGACCGTCAGCAAGCAGCAAAATCCGCCACGCCTGGTCGTTGACTTACCCAACGCGCTGATGTCGGTGCATAGCAAGCAATTCGACGTGCAAAGCGACAAGATCAGCGCCGTGCACTTTGAGCAATACCGCGACGCGCCGCCCGCCGTCCGGGTTACGGTCGACTTCCGCCAGGCTCCCGAATATTCAACGACTACCAACGGAAACCAGTTCACGCTCCGCTTTGCGCCCCCGGCAGAAATGGCCAAAGCCAATCCTCCGGACGTGCCCAGTGTTCCTTCGCTGACTCGCGGCAATGAGCCGGTTGCGATCCCGGTGATCCCCGGCGCGGAGGGCGGCGCGGTGATGCTTGCCGGAAGCCGGCTCGCCAATGGAGCCTCGGTCACTGCGGGAACTGAAACCACAGTATTGCGGCTGATGCGCGGAGGTGAGGTTCGCGTTTGCCCTAACAGCAGCGTCTCCGTTACCTCATCGAAGACGGGTCGCAACCTGATGATTTCCATGAGCACCGGCGCGCTCGAGGCGCATTACAGTCTTGGGCCCTCCTCGGATTCCGTGCAGACTCCGGACTTTCAGATGATGCTCGCCGGTCCGGGAGAATTTCATTACGCCATGAGCGCCGACACGCACGGTAATACCTGCGTTCGTTCTCTGCCCGGAAACACCGCCTCGGTCATTGTCTCGGAACTGATGGGCGACGGCACGTACCAGGTCAAGCCCAATGAGCAAGTCATGTTTCATAACGGACGCCTGGCGGGCATGGATGCCGCGGTTCCTCCGAGCTGCGGATGTCCGGAGCCACGTCCAGTCCTGCGCGCCGCGGTGCCCGATACGCCTTTGGTTGCCGAGAAAGACCTGCCGCAATCGTTGCGCTTGGCTCATCCCGACGACGAGCCCAAGGCCCTTCCGCCAACTCACAATAGTCCCGGAGTTTCATCCAATGCCCCCCCGCCCGGTCAGGTCACGTTGTCCGTGACCAATCCGGAGACCGCTCTTCCCAGCGCGAAGCCCGATGACGTGCATGTGCAGGTGGAAGCCCCACTGGTATTCCGCGCCTCCGATCTGCCGCCTGCCGCACCAGCTGCGCCACTCGCGCAAGCCGAGCACTTGCCCGTAGTCGCCGTATCCGCTCCGGCACCCCCGGCGACAGTCGTGAGCCCCCCGCCTCAAGCACCGCCGCCACCTCCGACTCCGAAAAAAGGATTTTTTGGCAAGGTGAAAGGCTTTTTCTCGGGCATGTTCCACTAAACGAATTGGTTCTTTCCTGGGCGCACTTCCAAAAATACGTGTGCTGCCCATCACCGCGCCGTTCTTGACCGCGGGACTATACTTGCCCCGGCAGAAACTATGCCGGTCCTTGAAAGTCCGACGACCGCCCCTGCGCCAGCACCGCTTTCTTCCGTGATGCCCACCTTGCTGGGAGAAGGCTATGGAGCGTATCGCGCCCGGCCCCTTGCTTTTGTCCTATCGTTCTCGCTCAACACGGTGGTCGGTATTCTGCTCGTGTTATCCGGGCATTGGGTGGTTGCACATCGCACCGATATCCAGAATCGAGTGATCACGCTGGTTAGCGACGTCAGCCCCTACGTCCTGCCTCCATCAAGAACCGAAGCCGGCGGCGGAGGCGGTGGTGGTGATCGCGATAAGCTCGCCGCATCCAAAGGCTCACCGCCAAAGTTTGCTCGCGAACAGATCACTCCCCCAGTCGTTGTCGCGCGAAATCTCAACCCAAAACTTGCCGTCGATCCCACCGTGGTCGGCCCGCCGAATATCACGTTTCCTTCTGGCCCGCTTGGAGATCCTCTTTCCGCAGTACTTGGACCGCCATCCAACGGTCCAGGTTTTGGAGGTGGAATTGGCAGCGGCAGCGGAGGTGGAGTCGGTTCCGGTCACGGTCCCGGCGTCGGCCTGGGCGAAGGTGGAGGTATTGGCGGAGGACTCTACAAAGTCGGTGGCGGAGTCAGTGCTCCTCGTGCGATTTATGCTCCGGATCCCGAATACTCCGAGGAAGCCCGCCACGCCAAATATCAAGGGACGGTCATTCTCTACGTCATTGTCGACGCCGATGGACGGCCACGCGATATCCGCATCATGCGGTCCCTCGGCATGGGGCTCGATGAGAAGGCGATCGAAGCAGTCAAGACTTGGCGTTTCGAGCCGGCCCGAAAAAACGCGCAGCCGGTCTCAGTTCAGATCAGCGTGGAAGTGACATTCCGGCTCTATTGAGGCGGTGACCGTGTGCCCTGCGAGATAAAGCTGAAGATCGCGTTCAGCAAGGAGCCCCGGTGAAGGCGGTGGCCGCCAACTCCTGCCGAAAACCGTTGATCATGGCTTTTTTTCTGCTCTACGCTCTTTCTGCATCCGGCCAGCAGATTACTCCTGAGCCGACTATCCCGCCCAGGTTCAATCTCGATTTCCAGACGGCGGCGCACTTTGCGCCCCGAACTCATGCGACAGAGCACCGCCGCAACGGGTTACACCACGGGACGCATTGTCTTTGAACGTCTCCTGGAACGAATTCCCGAACCCGGAACCAAAAAGCTCGCCTGGGAGCTGCGCATCATCGACGACGATGAACCCAATGCTTATTCGTCGCCCGACGGAACCATCTACGTGGACAGTGGCCTGGCAGCCATCGCCGGACAGAGTGCGGGATTATGGGCGGCGATTCTCTCCCATGAGATCGCCCACGTCATGCGCCGCGATTGGGCTCGCCGCTATCTTTACCAGAAATCGCTTGAAAATCAGAGCCCGGAGATCGTGTTAGGCGATCCCGGTTGGCCCTCGGATTCCTGGACTGAGCCGCAGAAAGCGTCCGAGAAACTCGGCCTATTTTGCCGCCAGATCGAAATCGAAGCGGATCGTGAAGGCCTCATGCTGATGGCCGGCGCCGGTTTCCATCCCGATTTCGTGCCCGCCTTGCACCACCTTCTCCATGCCCACAGTTTCTCAGTGGCGCCTGCGTCGCTTTATGCCATGCGTCCGTGCTGGGAAGAGCGCGACCGCGAACTGAGTGGTGGCTACACGACTGCCAGCATCGAATTCGAACATCGTTGGCCGGAGCGCTATGCCACTCCCGGCGGAAATCCTCCGGTGGTGGTATTTGCAGAACCGTTGACTGTGAAGAAGACCGGTTCGGGAGAATGGGAAGTCCAACTTCACCTGCGCTGCCAGAACTTGGTGGGAGCAGTCGAGGTGGTGCTGCTTACGGCGAATGAAAACCGCGCGGGGGAACGGTCCGAACTCCGCCAGTTGACCGGATGCACCTCACCCCGAACTACAGTGAGCTTTACTCTCGCTGCCTCTGAACAGGACAAACCGCGAGAGCGCTGGCGGAACGTGTACGTCCTCGACGCCTGGGGTGCGGTCCTCGCCCGCCGCGAAATTCCTAAACCTCCCGGATACTAATTTTCGGGCGTCGATCCGATGGCTGCCTTGCGCGAACAGTAGGACATTCAGTCAGATCAGCATAGAAATCAGCTTCCGCCTGTACTGACGAACTGTTCGAGCCCTCGGGATTTGGTCCACACGACGTAGCCCTTAGTGAGGCCGTGCCGCACTTTTCACTGAATTCCAAAGGTCTTGCGCTTTTTTCTTCTGGTCGTTGGCCTTGTTCATCGCTTGCGTGGCATTGTCGATGGGATTGCCTGCGGCCGTTTGATCCGGGGTCGCGGCTTGCGTTCCTGCAACCTGCGTTCCGGCAGCCTGCGAATTCAAAGCGCCTCGGGCCGGGATGATTCCCTCCGGCTGCGCGGGATCCTCCATCACAATCGGCACATTCTGAATGCGGCTTCCTCCGTTGACTAACGAGATCGAGGAGTAGCGCGGATCCACGTCGTCGTACTCCATCACGAAGCGGATTGCTGTCGGTGAAACATACGCGGTCGAGAAGTGGCTGCCGTCGTTGCCCACGAAATAGGCGTCATGCCGAGGCGTGATCTTGCCGCCATCATCCACTAGTGCGACGGTGTACCAGATGTTGCTGGCAACCGACGCATTGCGCTGGTAAGCCACGTCGAAGTCACAGAACAGGCGCGAGCCGGTGCGATAGCAGCCGTACGCGGTCACGGTCCATCCAGCGGCCACAAACGTTCCGACTCCCTGGCCCACCACCGGTGCACGCGGGTCATTGGGTAGCGTCGCGCTCGAACCAACCGAGGATGGCAGCACATTGGAAACGCTCTGGCCTGAAGTCGCTGCTTGTCCCAACGCCGAACTTACGACAGCTGTCTTCGACTGGGTTGTCGGGATCGTCGTGTTGGTGCTTGTCGGCGCAGTGATTGCCGTCGTCTTGCTTGCGGGAACCGTTGTTGCGGCCGTCGTGCCATTGGCGACGGTAGTCGTCGTGGCTGCTGCGGGTTTGGCGACTACTGCAGTCGTCGTTTTCGTCGCAGGAGTCGCCACAGGCTTGGCAACGAGTGCCGCCGGTTTCGCGACCACCACGGGCTTGGCAACCCCGGCCTTCGGTTTCGCCACGGCCGCGGACTTAGTCGCGGGTGGAGGAACCTTGGCCGCTGGTTTCGTGGGCACGGTTTGCCCAGTCGCCGGTATGACCTGCGACAGCATCCCCAATGCGAGAAGACTGCAAGACATGACTGCACGCATACACTTTCTCCCGATCGAATAATTTTGCCAACTTCGCCATCCGTGTTTGTTAAAAATTCGCGACGCTCTTCACTGCCTGACTACATCTGGGGTACGATGTGCAGCGCAGCTAAGCTGCGCTTGCCCGACTACGTCCGCCGGACATCGCATTGCTTGCCTCAGTCTCCACAAGCCGACTGCTACCAGCAAACAAACAGGGGTAAAGATCGACCTAACCAGGGGTTAAACCAAAGTTAACCTGATGCCCACTCCCTCAACGCGCGAAGTGTCGGCGGAGCTTGAGTCCGTCTGCAAGGGTCGGGTGCTGCTGCGCAGCCCGCGCTCCGTACAGTTGCTCCGCTACCTGGTGGAAGCAGCGATTCGAAAGGCACCCAAAGGAACACTCAAAGAAACTGTGATCGGCGTCGAGGTCTTCGGCAAGCCGGCGAATTACGATCCCCGCAAGGACTCGATCGTGCGGGTCTCCGTCGCTGAACTTCGCGACCGTCTTGCCGGCTATTACGAAACGGAAGGGCGCCGCGATCTGATCCGCATTCGCATTCCCCAGGGTTCGTACCTTCCGGAGATCTACTATGAGCCTACGATTGCCGCACTGAATCTCAGCGATCAAGCCGCCTTCTGTGTCGCCAATGCCAAAGTGGCTTTTGGAAAGCGCACCCTCCAAGGTTACGAAGCGGCTTTCCAATATCTTGATAAGGCGCTGCAGGAACATCCCGAGCATCCTCGCCTGCTTTCTTTGAAAGCCATGGTGCATGCCGGGCAGGCCATGTACGGCAAGAATCCCCGTCCTGAACTCGAAGCGGCGCAGGCTCTGTTGGAAAGAGCCAAAAAAGCGGGCCACGAAATCTGGGAGCTTCCGCTTACCGAGGCATGGATCAGGTCCGCCATGTTTTTCGACTGGAACGGAGCGGATGCCTTGTATCGTCGCGCCCTTGAACT
This sequence comes from Terriglobia bacterium, assembly GCA_963797845.1. Taxonomy (GTDB): domain Bacteria; phylum Acidobacteriota; class Terriglobia; order Terriglobales; family Acidobacteriaceae; genus DASREM01. Next base: position 611,701 of record CAWCRE010000019.1, on the reverse strand, counting down.
CAGCCGCGACGAAGCCAAGTACAACTCCTGGTACATTACGTTCCTCGCCTCTCAGCTTCGATACGACGAAAGCCTCAGTATTCTGGCTGAGGCCGTGTCCCATGCGTCCGACGACGCTGCTTACCTGAGGGGTGATCTGGCCCTGATGCAGACCGTCGCCGGTGAATACGACCAGGCGGAAGCAACCCTGCGGACTACCTTCGAGCTCCTTCCCAAAGCTCATTACTTGCCATACTTGCACCTGGCCATTCTTCACGAGGCCCGCGGCAACTTCGCCGAGGCCGCGCGAGCCATGAAGAAAGTTCCTGTCACGGCGCGCCAGAGCACCATCACCCTGGGTCTGCGGCCCTTGATGATTGGCCTGGCAGGTGATCGCGATAGCGCGCGCAAAATGTTTAATCAGATGCTCGCCGTTCGTCGTTCCGGACGCCGTTTTGTTCCGGCTTCGCAACTGGCAAACGCGGCGATCGGCGCGGGCGATCTCGATGCCGCTGCATCGTGGTTCGTCGAGGCCGCCGTGAAGGAACACGATCCCATCATGAGTTGGGCGGCGATCCTGCCCTTCGAACGCCACCTGCGACAACATCCAGACTTCTACTCCCTGATCACCGAAACTATGAAACTACGTTTTCCGCACGCGCATGCCGTCTCCGCCACAACTCGCTAGTCCTTCGCCTCATGTCCGACTCCAGCCGGCGCCGTGGATGTTTGGCGTAACGGTTCTGCCCGTCGGGATCACGATCGGATTTTTTTCTACCCCGTTGCCGTTCTTGCTTGCACAAGCGGGAGTGCCAGTCGATCGCATCGCCAGCACCGTCTCCATCCTCTCGTTGCCTTGGATCTTCTGCTATCTCTGGGCCCCGTTAATCGACGTCAAATACCGGCGCCGCACCTGGCTGATCGTCTCTGCCATAGTCGCGGCAGCCTGTCTCTGCCTGGCTTTGCCGCTGATCGGCAGGGTAAGCCTTCTCGAAATCACGGTGCTCTCTCTGGGCGCGGGAATTGCGTCATCCCTGGTTCTGGCGACCTGCGGAGGCTTGCTGGTGACCACTCTCCCGCCTGCCGCACAAGCCCCTGCCGCCGCATGGTACGAGGGTGGCAAACTCGGTGGAAGCGCATTGGGCGGCGGGCTCATGTTGTGGATGGCGCAGCACACTTCAATTGCGCTCACGGTGGCAGGAACCGCCGCGATCATCGTTGTTCCCGCGTTGCTCGCGCTCGCGATCAACGAGCCTTCGCCATCAGACTCGCGCACTAAGCGAACCATGGGCGAGATTATTGGAGAGGTCCGCACCCTGCTGCGATCGCCCGCACGCCGGTGGGGCATCTTGCTCCTGGCATCGCCTGTAGGCACGGGAGCTGCCACCGCGCTGCTGCCTGCCATCGCGTCCAGTTATCGCGTGGGGGGAGACGGTGTGGTCTGGATCAATGGGGTTGCCGGAGGCTTGGTGCTCGCATTAGGTGCGCTCTCCGGCGCACTCCTCCCCGCTAATTGGGACCGCAAACTCAGTTATGTCGGTGCCGGGCTCGTCAATGCGCTGACAGCTTTGATTCTGCTGACTGCTCCACGCCCCGAGATCTACCTGCTCGGAACGATCCTCTACATGGCAACCACCGGTTGTTGCTGGGCCCGCTACGCCGCGCTCGTTGCCGAAACCGTCGGCCCGGTCCACGCCGGCGCAGGCACTCGCTTCAGCCTGGTCAGCGCCGCAGGCACTCTGCCCCTCGCCTATATGGTCTGGCTGGACGGGGTGGGCTTTCACCGTTTCGGCAATCGCGGCCTTCTATGGACTGACGCTGCCGGGAATGTTCTGATGTTCGCCGTGGTTTCGATGATCTTCCTGTTTGCAGGAATCCATAAATCGAGCGAAGCCGCGCACGGTTGACGGACTGAGGGTCGCGGGCATGAAGAACTCGGACGGGCACTCCCGCCCGTCCGCAAAACAATCGCTAGCTTCTGCGCATCTTCTTGGCCAGCGGCGTCACGCGCTCGCGGAGATCGTCCGCGAGATCGCTACCCCTCTCGATCGCGTCCTCGGCCACTTCCCGGGCCTGCTCGGTCCAGTCATCGATCGTTTCGCGGGCGTCGTCGTAGCGCTTTCGCAATTCCTTCCGCATCTGCTTGCCCGCCTTGGGCGCATACATCATGCCGATCAACGCTCCGGCACCCAATCCGATGAGCAGGAATGTGATCGCGGTTCCAACCGAACTGCCCTCCGACGCTTCGTACTTCCCTTCGGTTTCAGTGCGCATATGAAGTCCTTTCGTTCATGAAGATATGGCTTGGATTCATCAAAACTCATTCTAGCTGTCTGCGCGAGCAATTTCCCGGACGTTCTTTGCGAGCTCATCCCTGCACATTCCCATTGTCCTCAAACCTGTGTAGAATAAAGGGTTGGTCCTCGTGTCGGGCGGAAAATGTGGCCTGTCCCGCCTTCCGCCGACCCACCGCGCGCAATTAAAAGGAGATCGAAACTGCAATGGCAATACCCGCGACCCAGCTACGCCCCGGCATGATCATCAAGCACAATAATGATCTGCATTCCGTGTTCAGCGTCGAGCACCGCACCCCCGGCAACCTTCGCGCTTTCATCCAGGCCAAGCTGCGGAACCTGCGTACGGGCGCCATGTTCGAGCACCGCTTCCGTTCGCCTGATCCGATTGAGAAAATTACTGTCGACGAAGTCGAGATGGAGTTCCTCTACAACGACGGCGACAGCTACTACTTCATGGACACCTCGAATTACGAGCAGACCCACCTGACCAAGGAAGTCCTGGGCGACGCCGTGGATTACCTCATCGCTAATCTCGCGATCAAAGTCGAGTTCTTCGATGGCAAGGCGGTCGGAATCGAACTGCCGCAAACCGTCGTGCTGACCGTCGTGGAAACCGAACCCGGGCTTAAGAGCGCCACCGCGTCCAGCGTGACCAAGCCCGCCAAGACTGAGACCGGACTTGTGGTCTACGTGCCTCCTTTCATCAATGAAGGAGAGAAGATCAAAGTCGATACCGCCGAAGGCGTGTACTTGTCGAGAGCTTAGGAAAGTCAGAAGTGAGAAGTCAGAATGCAGAAGGCAAGGCAGAATGTGGAAGTAAGAATGCAGAAGTAAGAATGCAGAAGGTGAAGGTCTTACTTCTGCATTCTCACTTTTGACTTCTGCATTTGTCTTGTTTACTTCTGCATTCTTACCTTTGACTTCTGCATTGGTTCAAAATGTCTGCGCCACAAAAAGTCGAATCCTACGCTCGCCGGTTCCTGGTTCGCGGTCGTGTACAGGGCGTTGGATTTCGCTGGTTCGTGGAGAGCGAGGCCCGCAACCTGGGAATCGCCGGATGGGTGCGCAACAATCCTGATAGCAGTGTTGAGGTGCTGGCCGTGGGGTCTCCAGATCAGCTTTCGAATCTGCGTTCCCGTTTACGGCAAGGCCCGCGCGCCGCGCGGGTGGACGATGTCGAAGAATTCGAAGCTCAAGCCGTTCCCAGTCTGAAAACATTCCGTATTGAAGGAGCGTGGTAGATGCAGACGAAGGCCGCTCAGCCACCCAGTACGATTAACTGCGAGCCGCTGAAGAAGTTGATCCGCGAGGTTCCGGATTTCCCCATCAAGGGAATTCTGTTCTACGACATCACCACGTTGTTAAAAGACAAACTCGGCTTTGCCACCTTGATTGATGCGCTCGCCGAGCAGTACATCAACAAGGACATCGACGTGGTGCTGGGCATGGAAGCGCGCGGCTTTATCTTCGGTCCCGCCCTTGCCTATCGGCTTAACGCGGGCTTCGTTCCCGTTCGCAAGCCCGGCAAACTTCCCGCCGAAACAGCGCGCGTGGAGTATGCGCTGGAATATGGAACCAACGTTCTGGAGATTCACAAAGACGCTCTTCATAAAGGCCAACGTGTCATCATTGTTGACGATCTGCTGGCCACTGGCGGCACGGCGGAGGCCACCGCCAAGCTCGCGTCCTCTCTCGGCGCTGAGATCGCCGGATTGGGATTTGTGGTGGAACTGGATTTCCTGAGGGGACGCGACAAGCTGAAGCCGTACGACGTGTTTTCGCTTCTTCACTACGAGAAATAAGCAATAAGCAAACGAAAAGGGGACCGTCGGGTCCCCTTCTTGAACTCTCCAGCTCGCGGATCAGCCAACAAGGTGCGCGAGCAGCATTCCGAAGCCTGCCCAACCCGCCACGCTCAATGCCGCGGCAATTCCCAATCCGGCCACCATGTTCCAGTTCACACACTTCACTTTTGTGCTAGCCCAAACCCGGACCGGCTCGGAGGTGTTCAGGCCCGAGATTTTGTAGCTCTTTCCCGAAGAAACATAAAAGCGGGGATAATTTCCCTGAATGAAATTTCCAGTCAATGTGCCATTGGTCGTCATAGGTTTTCTCGCTTCACCCACTCTTGTCTTCGCAAGTGGCGTGCCATTTCTAAACAGCTCAAGAATCGTTCCCATTCAATGAGATTGCGACAGTGCGAAGAAGGTTGTGCTTGCAAGCGGTCTAAATCTTGTAAAGTTTTCTATTTTTCAGATGAAAATCTTCGTACCGATTTCAACACCACACTAGTAGGGTCGCGATCCTACACAATACGCGGTAGAAGACGAAGATCGGCTGCTGAACGGGTATCTTTCCCACTCCGTGTAGATCAATAAGAGACACGTCACTGAACGATCAGGGTGAGAGTTGTCGGATGATGCAGCGTGTTCGCATCGGCCGTGATCGTAAGCGTGTAGATGCCCGACGGTGTCCCCGGTTTTGGAGGCGATGCTGGGGCGGGGCTGCTGGCGCTATTTCCTCCTCCGCAAGCAATCAACATAGTCAGAGCGAAGAAGACAGTTAACGATCTCGCAGCGCGCTTCGGTCCGGCAAAGAACATGAGAGCGCCCAGCGGAAGCAACGCCGCATACAAGAATGTTGGTAGGCTTGACCGGGCTGAACTGGGAGCGATCGTCGAAACCGTCACATTTACCGACGCCGCATTCGAGCCCAAAGTGATACTGCCCGGCGTCACCGAACAGACGGTTGTGGCCGGCGCGCCCGCGCATGATAACGCAATAGTGCCGTTGAATGCTCCGCCGACTGGAGCAACGTTCAGCGTGTAGTCAGCAGTCTGTCCTGCATGAACAGCCTGCGATGGGGACGACACGCTCACTGCGAAATCCGTCACCGATATCGAGACTGTCTGCGTCTTCGGCGACGGCGCGCCCAAGCTCGTCGCTGAGATCGTCAATGCATACGTTCCCGGAGCCACCGTTGCTGGCGCACCCACGGATACAGTCACCGTGATCGGGGTTACCGCCGTTGGCGTCACCGATCCCGACGGCGAGAAACTGCACGTGATGGGTGTGGGAGCAGTGCACGATAAGTCGACTAGTGCTGCGAACGTCCCGGCGGCGCCCACCTGAAGAGAAAATTGCGAACTCGACCCCGGCGTCAAACTCAAGGCTGAAGGACTCGCAGCACCCAATGTGAAATCGGACACATTGACGGTGACCGGCGCCACCCGCTTCAGAGAATCGCTGCCGGTGCCCTGAACGTTGAATCCATAGCTGCTCGTCGAAGTGCTGGCAACGGTCAATGTGAACGGCGCGCCAGTCGCCGTAGGTGTAACTGAAGTTGGAAAGAAACTGCACGTGGGCGGTGCCGGCGCCGTGCAGCTAAGAGTGACCGGATGATTGTATCCGCCGAACGCCGTGGCTAAGCCGCTGAAGGTCCCATTCTGGCCGGGAAAAATCGTGAGCGACGACGGCCCCATGGTGATCGAATAATCCGGAACTGATGTAATCGTTAGCGCCGCCGAATTGCTCGCGCCGTTCAACGACGATGTGATATTCGCTGTGGTGGTACTGTTTACCGCCGTCGTAGGAATCGTGAAAGTCACGGTGGTCGCGTTTGCGGCAATCGTCACGTTGCCCGGCGTGACAGCGGAGGCATTGTCACTGGAAGTTGTAACCACCGTGCCCCCCGTGCTTCCCAGCCCCACCAGATAAATGGTTCCTGTCGCCGAGTTGCCCGCCAGCACCGTCTCCGGCGTGAGTTGTAGATTGTAGAGAGCGGGCTGCGAACTCACACCGGTTGCGTCTACGATATACAGGCCGGTGTTGCGATCGCTCATCAGGACGCGGTCCTGGCCCAGGAACGGATACACTCCCCAGTTGCCGTCGAGTTGTCCGGGAGAAGGTGAAGCGGGCCACGTGTCATAGCTTCCAACCAGCACCGGCTTGCTCGGATCCGTAATGTCGAAAATCAAAGTGCCCGCCTGGAACCACGACACGTAAAGCAAATTACCCACGATCTTCGGATCATGTGGCGCCACCGCATTTATGCCAAATGCCGACATGGTGATGGTGGATGCAACCTTTGCGCTGGCGGGGTTTGTGATGTTCCAGATTTTTACTTCCGATGTTCCGTCCGTTGTCTTGCGGCTGTACGCCAGGAAATTTCCGTCATCCGTCGCATATGCACTGCTGCCGTCAATGCCGGCACTGAACGATCCGAGCAGTACGGGAGCTTGCGTGGCAATATTGGTGATGTCCCAGATATCTCCTTTGCCTCCCCAACCCGCGGTGTACGCGCGCACCGATCCAGCCATCGTGGTCTGAATAGTCAGATCGTTGACCCACTTGGAATCGCTCGAGGTAAAAGTCGTCTTCAGCACAGGAGACGATGGATTGCTCACATCAAAAACTTTGATAATTGCCGGCGCCACCAGGTTCTGCGGAATGAATACAAAGTTCTGCCACACCGCAATCTTGTGGGTGTTGTCGAAGCCGCCGTTCGCGGAGGTGATTCGCGAAAGTAGAGCTGGGTTTGCCGGATCGGAAACATTCACAATGTGCAACCCGCTGCCCATGTTATCGGCGAAGTACCCAACCCCGTTCGCGACCTTCACATCCTCCATATCCAGCGAATTGCTGGGGTTGTAATAACCGACTTGCATCGGCGCGTCCGGGTTCGACACGTCAAATATCAAGACCCCGTTCCGCCGCTCCGAACCGATATACGCATAGTGTCCGTCTCCCCATACGCTCGCGTAACTCTGATAAGCAGGGAACGGATCGGCATTTGCGCGCAACGTGACGTGAACCCCTTGCGCAAATGCCAGGTTGGATAGCAGAAAAAACCAGCAGCTTCTCCAAAAACGGGTACGCCTAGGACCTGCGAATTGGAGCTGAAATGAGGGCACGGGAATAGTGAAGGGAAACGCACACAGTGCGCTTCGATGGGGGTGTTCTTACTAGTACCACAGGAAAGTTCCGGAGTTCAATGAGCTGAAAGGGCAGAGAGGCTCGTTTTACAAAGATTTGCCGTTCCCGGCGCGTGCTCCATTACAAAGCCGTCATCCTCTCCGAATCGCTCGGCCAAGCCTAGCCCTCGCTCACCTTCAACTCGGCTGCCTTCCCGATGTAGCTTTTGCGCCGAAACCAGTCTTCCATCGCCGCCTTTAGGTCTTTCAGCGGGACCTTGCTCCCCACCTCCATGCGTCCGTCGCCGATGGGCAGCGTGTTGTCAAACACTGTGGCATTGGTGAAGTTGCGCATCGCGAAGTTGTCGAGCCACTTCAGAGGGCAGGGGACGAACTGACCATTGTCAAAGTACTCGACGCGAATCTTGCGGGCGAACATGGATTTGATTTAATCACACTTGCTCGAAACGCGAATCGCCCCTATTTGCTTGTCGCTGCAGAATCGAGAAACTTGCGGATCAGGTCCACGGTGTACGCCGGATTCTCTTCCATGAGCCAGTGCCCCGAGTGAGGAACAACCGCCTCTTGGACGTTGGTCGCCACATGACGCATGATCACGGCCTGCAACGGACCAAAAGATTTTTCTCCGCCAACCGCCAGCACGGGCATGGAGAGCTTCGTTTGTTCGAAAATCTTGTTATCCGCTGCGTCCTGCGAAAACGCGGTGAATTGCGCGAAGCCCGCTCGCATTCCTCCCGGCTGGGCATAAGTGGCCGCGAAAAAATTCCTGGTTGCTTCGTCGGGTTTCGAAGGATCGGCGGTAAAGTCGTTCCAGATGCGATCGAAGTAGATGCGCTCCCGTCCCGCTACCAGTCGTTCTGCGTCTGGCCCGTGAAAATTGAAATGCCAGACGCCCGGCATGAGCAGAATTTCATTCCATGGCTCGATTCCGGGGATGGGCGCATCCATCACCACCAGGCGCTCGACCTTGTCCGGATACGTGGCCGCGTAGGCATAGGCCACCATGTTGCCGATGTCGTGGGCCACGACAAACGTCTTGTCGAATCCCAGTCCGGTCACGACCGCGCGCATGTCTGTGGCTTGCGTCTTTTTGTCATAACCATCGGCTGGCTTCGATGACCTGCCAATTCCACGCAGATCCGGGACCACTACCGTGTGGTCCTTCATCAGGTCTTCCGCCAGCGGAGCCCAGGAATCGCTGTTTTCTGCATAGCCATGGATCAGGAGGGCAACCGGACCCTTCCCTCCCCAGCGAACGAAAATATCGGCCCCGGCGGGGCTATGAATGGTTTTCGCCTGGAAACTGGAGGGAAGCGAGGGCTGCGCGAAACTCGAACTCACCGCGAAAATCAAGGCTGCAAGAACATTTGGGACAATAAGGCTTCGCATCGTTTTCTCCTGAATCAAGCGGCAAAACGCCATCCCATCCCCTGGGTTGAAAGGGTCTCATCCGAGGAACAGTTCCGCAAAATGATGCCAGCGTCCGGGGATCCGCTGCAAATTCTCTTTCTCACGTTTGACACGCGTCTGAATTGCATCTAAGCTGCCGCGCACCAGAAGTCCGTCTGGTGTCCGTAAGGAGGATTTCAGATGCTTTACTGGATTATCGTGGGACTAATCGCAGGGTGGGCCACCGGCAAAATAATGAAGGGCTCCGGCTACGGAGTGCTGGTGGATATTCTGCTAGGAATTGTAGGCGGCGTCGTGGGCGGCTGGATTATGAGCTTGCTCGGTTTTTCCACCTCGGGAGGCCTGATCCCGGGCATTCTGGTCGCAATTCTCGGCGCCGTCGTGCTGGTGGCGATATCGCGCGCCTTGCGTCGCGCCTGACCCCCTAGTCGCCTGCGGAGCTGATTTGAACCAGATCGGTTGCCGCAGGCTCAACCTCGCGTCCATTCCAGCGCGCAGGATCTTCCGATCCTGCGCGTAAGCGGTTGAGCGCCGAACCGATCGCAATCGACGCTTGCACCAGGTGCCCTGCCTTCAACGGGCCTACCAGGTGCGCATTCTTCACCGCATCCACGCCGGAGGTGACCGCGCAGCCGCACTGGGAACAATCCGGATCGCCTCCAAAAATGCAGGGCTCGACTCGCGTCTTCAAATCCGCCGAATAGTTCGTTGACATCTTCGAGAACAGACATTCGCGCGGTTGCTGCGGCGGATTCAATAACGCCTGCGCCATGCGCTCGTGCATCAGCAGCTTCGGGTACTTCACGCGCAGCGCGGGCAGTTCTCCCGCAACCAGTTCGCGGTCTTTTGCGGTCAGCATTTCCGGCGTGTGCTCTTGACGCTGCGGCGTGTACAAGCTGACCCAGATATTGTCCACTTCGCAGCGGTCGCTCCAAAACGAAACGAACTCCTCCATATAGCCGGAGCGGCGCAGCATGGGGCCGGTGATCGTCCAATGCACGTTCACCCGGCGTCCCCCGAGGTTGGTGAGGATACGCTCGTAAGTTGCCGGTTTACGGCGTATGTCGTGATGTTCTGGCAAACCGTCGACCGACACCGCTACGCGCACGCGAGGAAGGCTGATCCACTTGAGAGGAATAGGAATGATGCCACTTGTGACCACCAGGGTGTGGCGGCCCTGCGCGCTCAGTTCCGGCAAGATGCGGCTGAGTTCGCGATGACGCACGAGCGGCTCGCCACCCACCAGCGAAACATGCAGCGGCTGATGCTTTTTGACAAGTTGAAGCACTCCTTTGACAAGATCGTCGCCGCGGAAATCGGCTAGTTCTCGTAGGGTTCGCTCCCCGCCCAGGTGAGTGTCGCCGTAGGCATAACATCCCGGGCAACTCAGCGGACACTCGCGAGTGACCTCGATCGACAGCATGGGCGCATGGCCGCTTAGAATATTTTTCCACGCGCGCAACACTTCACGGACAGAGATTCCGGGGGAAACTGAATGCACTGTCTGTTAGATGCAGGGATTAAAAAAGAGCCCGGCGAAATCCGGGCTCTCGTGGTAAGTCTTCACAAAACCAAATCGTTATTTCTTCGCGGTCTTCAGGCGTTTTTCCAGACCATCTACCTCTTCCTGCATTCCTTTCGGAAGATGATCCCCAAACTTGGCGAAGTGTTCATGAATGGACGGCACTTCTGCTGTCCAGCCTTCGACATCCACGCTCAACAGCTTCTTAAGATTGTCGACCGGGAGGTTCAAGCCCTTGGTATCGAGGTCTTCGGGGCGCGGCAGCCGACCGATGGGAGTTTCATCGGCGTGGACGTTTCCATCGCAGCGTTCAAAAATCCATTTCAGCACCCGGCTGTTCTCGCCATAACCGGGCCACAGGAATTTCCCGTTCTCGTCGGTGCGGAACCAGTTCACGTAGAAAATCTTGGGCAGGTTCGCTCCAGCACGCGCTCCGATATTCAGGTAATGCGCGAAGTAGTCTCCCATGTTGTATCCGCAGAACGGCAGCATCGCCATCGGATCGCGGCGGAGTTGTCCGACCTTACCCGCCGCGGCCGCGGTCGTCTCGCTGCTCGCAGTGGCGCCGAGAAACGTTCCATGCTGCCAGTTGAAAGCTTCGGTCACTAAGGGAACGACTCCAGCGCGCCGTCCGCCAAATAGAATCGCATCGATCGGAACGCCTTTCGGATCTTCCCACTCCGCTGCAATCACCGGGCATTGCTTCGCCGGCGTCGTGAAGCGCGCATTGGGATGCGCGGCCTTGCGCGAAGATTCCGGCGTCCACGGGCGGCGTAGCCAATCCATCAACTCAGCGGGCTTCTTCTCCGTCATGGATTCCCACCAGACATCGCCGTCCGGCGTCATCGCACAATTGGTGAAAATGGAATTCTTCGTGGCCGTCAGCATCGCGTTGGGATTCGACTTCATGCTGGTTCCCGGAGCCACGCCAAAGAATCCGTATTCAGGGTTGATCGCGTAGAGCCGGCCGTCGGTTCCAAACTTCATCCACGCAATGTCATCGCCGATGGTCTCGACCTTCCATCCCGGAATGGTGGGCACCAGCATGGCGAGATTGGTCTTACCGCATGCCGATGGGAACGCGCCCGTCATGTACTTCACTTTTCCGGCAGGACTGGTGAGCTTCAGGATGAGCATATGTTCCGCCATCCAGCCTTCGTCGCGCGCCTGCACCGACGCGATACGCAGTGCGTGACATTTTTTCCCCAGCAGCGCGTTGCCGCCGTAACCAGAGCCGTACGACCAGATCTCGCGGGTATCGGGGAAGTGGCAAATATATTTCTGCTCGGCATTGCAAGGCCACGTGGAATCCTGCTGGTTCGGTCCGAGAGGCGCGCCAATGGAATGCAGTCCACGCACAAAATCCCCGTCCGGCCCAAGCACTTCCAAAACCTTGGCGCCCACGCGTGACATGATGTGCATATTCGCCACCACGTAAGGCGAATCCGTAATCTCAACCCCGATTTTCGCAATATGCGACCCAATCGGTCCCATACTGTAAGGAATCACATACATGGTGCGGCCGACCATCGAACCCGCGTACAGGCCACGCAACTTCTCCTTCATCTTTGCGGGGTCTTCCCAGTTGTTGGTGGGCCCGGCTTCCTCTTTGGTCTTGGCGCAGATAAAAGTTCGGTCTTCGACACGGGCTACGTCGGCGGGATTGGATCGCACCAGAACGCTGTTAGGACGCTTGCTTTCGTCGAGCCAGATCGCGGTACCCGAAAGCGTCATCAGCCGCAGCATGGACTGGTACTCTTCCTGCGAGCCGTCGCACCAGTGAACGCGATCCGGCTTGCAGAGTTGCGCGACTTCTTCGACCCACTGCTCGAGGCGCTGGTTACGGGGCGCGTGGCTGGCGGTTTCAACATCCATGGTTAGACTGGCCATAAAAGTGTCTCCTTGCACTGGCAACTCGCGGGCATGTTCGACCGCGCTGCGGAGCGGCTTCTGCGGGCAGATGGCGTAGCGAAGATAAGTCCCGATAAGTGCCGATGGCTCTCTGCCAATTGCCACCGGCGGGTGCCTCCGTGGAGGCTCTTAGAAACAAACACCATATTGTCCCTCATTTACGAGGGCGTTCCAAGTGCCCAGAGCCGTCAGGGATTCGCAGCGTCACCCGTCGGGCAACCCATTGTCCCAGCAACCTCCCCCCTCACGAATAGGCCTCACGTCACAAAGCACTGTGACGCAAGTGCTTGAGGAGGAAGGACCAGCCGTATTCAGATGCGGAAAGGGCGTGGCCAGGATGCGACCCGGGCAGCGTAGATTGGTGGGCTCATGCCCGCTGCTCTGCGGGAGCGGGTTGCCGTTCCGATTCCGCAACCACCGCGTCGAGATGGGTAAACATTTCGGGTACCGTCAGCGAATACATTTCGCGGCCGACGCCTTCACCCGACTCCAATGCCGTTTTCAAGTAGTGCCCAGCGATATCAATGGCCAAGGGATCGGTGATGACCTTGCCCGTGCGCTTCTGATACTCCACCCATCCTGGAAGTGGCAACGCCACCCAAACCTGGCGTCCGCCAACCAGGAACTTGATGTCGACGGCATCGGCGTGTCGCGTAGCGATGGCAACGATCAGGGCCTGGTACATGCAATGCACTTCTTGCTTGGACCAGCGATCTACAGCATGGAAATCGGTGTACATGGCAACCTGCAATGATAGCGGAGGCGAGGAGCAGGAGCAAACGCGCGATGGCTCATAGAACATTGTCATTCCGAGCCGGAGCGCAGCGATAGGCGGGGAATCTGCTATCCCATGCAGCGTAAAGCACCGTGCACGGCTGCATGCTGAGTGCTGTACTTGAATTCATGCTGATTACGATCAAACTCGCCCACACTGCGATCTGGGCTCTGCTTGCCGGAGCCATCCTGGTTCTCCCTGTCTTGGTCATCCGCCGTCGTTTTCAGTGGGCGCTCGCAATCACGCTCATCATCCTGTTTGAATGCGGCATCCTCGCCCTCAATGCCGGCCGATGTCCTCTCACTGACCTCGCCGCGCGCTACACATCCGACCGGGCCGCCAACTTCGACATCTATCTTCCGGTATGGTTGGCGGCGCACAACAAAATCATCTTCGGCGTGCTCTTTCTGGCGGGAGAGATATTGCTGCTGTTGTGCTGGCTGCGACATCGTCAGTCTTCGCGACAGTAGCGGAGTGTTCATACATCCGGTAGGCAACTGGTTCAGCGTGACAATAAACTGCGACCCTCAATGCCTATCCGCATCGGAATGCATGTGAGCACAAGCCAGTTGCCTCGCGACATCCTGCAGCGCATTGGCGGCACCTCCCTTATGCCGCTGCGCAACGTCGTGCCGAATGGCGTCCGTATTCTGCTGAAACTGGAGAACGAAAATCCCACCGGCAGCATGAAAGACCGCATGGCGCTCGCGATGATTGAAGCTGCCGAGGCGGATGGGCGCTTGAAACCCGGCGGTTCCGTTGTCGAATACACGGGCGGCAGCACCGGGGTGTCGCTTTCTCTGATCTGTGCCGTGAAGCGCTATCCGCTGCACATCGTGAGCTCGGATGCCTTCTCCAAGGAAAAACTCGACCACATGAAAATCCTGGGCGCCGATCTTCAAGTTGTGCACAGCGAAGGTGGCGGCATGACGGAGAAGTTGACTCGCGACATGGTCGAGGCCGCGCGCGTGATCCAGGAAAACACCGGAAGCTTCTGGACCGACCAACTGAAAAACACAGACCAGCTTGCGGCGTACCACAAGATGGCGGAGGAAATCTGGGCGCAGACTGGCGGGCAGATCGATGGCTTTGTGCAGAGCGTCGGGACCGCAGCATCGCTTCGAGGACTCGCAGAAGGCCTGCGCCGTCGCAGTGAAAAAATCAAAGTCGTAGCCGTGGAGCCTGCGGAATCCGCCGTTCTGTCGGGCGGCAAGCCCGGCTCTCATAAGATCGATGGCATTGGAGCAGGTTTCGTGGTGCCGCTCTGGCAGGAAGGCATCGCGGACCAGATCGAACCGGTTTCGACTTCAGATGCAGTTGCGATGGCGATTCGGCTCGCGCGCGAAGAAGGACTGTTCGCTGGAACCTCGACCGGCGCGAACGTGGTCGCGGCGTTGCGACTGGCTAAGCAACTTGGATCCGGCGCGACCATCGTCACCATCATGTGCGACACCGGGATGAAGTATCTGAAGACGTACGGGGCGGAGTTGAACAAGAACTGACGTCTCGGCACTCCCAGTGCGTTTTGTAATCCCCACATCACAGCACATCTCTTCGCCCTGCTTTATCATCATTTCTGTCCGTCGAACTTTCATGAGCGAGGGCTGAGTCATGAAAAACCTGGGTATTCTTCTTTCCGGTCGTGGATCGAATTTCGAAGCCATCGCAAACAACGTCGCGTGCGGGGCGTATCAAGGACGCGCGGATCGCGGTCGTAATCTCCAACAAGGCCGATGCCGGCGGAATTGAAACGGCAAAACGGCTGGGGCTGACCACCTTGGTGATTCCGTCCAAGGGCAAAGACCGCGAAGCAGCACGATCGCGAAGTCGTGGCCGCGCTGCAGCAGCACGAAGTCGACCTGATCTGCCTTGCCGGATACATGCGCCTGCTGTCACCGTGGTTCGTGCAGCAGTTCCCGCACCGCATCCTGAATATCCATCCGTCGCTGTTACCCGCGTTCCCCGGCCTCGAGGCGCAGCAGCAGGCATTCGCTTATGGCGTGAAAGTCGCGGGATGCACCGTGCACTTCGTCGATGAAGAGTTGGATCACGGCGCCATCATTGTTCAGAAAACCGTGCCGGTGCTGGACGACGATGATGAGCACAGCTTGTCGGCGCGCATTCTGGAGCAGGAGCATGTCGCGTACTCAGAAGCGATCAACATCGTCCTCAGCGGGAGTTACGACGTGGTTGGGCGCAAGCTGGTGCGAGCGGTCACAGCCAAGTAGAGCAATTCGTTTCGGTAATCGTCAGATTGCCGGAATTTCAGAATTGCAGAAGTCAGACCGCAATGAAGCCTGCAGAATCGACTTAAGGCTCGAACTAAGCAATTCGCCATGCGTATCGTCAGCTTGTTTCAATCTCTTCCTCGGAACTGAGGAAGCTCAGTGACTTTGGGAACCAACTTGCTTCGTTCGGGGACCTCAGTCGCGGCAAATTATCGGGCTGTTTGTCGAGGCACGATCCAAAGCCGAATTTATCGCGAAGCTAGGCATTGTCCTTGAAGAAATTGATGAAACTGTCTTCTGGCTTGAACTGCTTACGGAAGCCGGGATCGCATCTCCGGAACCGCTTCAGTCTTGACAAGGAAGCCAATGAACTGTTCGCATTTTTGTGACATCTCTGATAACCGCGAAGGGAGTCAGGTGCATCATTTAAATTCGTGCAATTCGTAAATCCAGTCAATTCATGCAATTCTGATTCTCAACTCTCGTTATAATGGTTCCTCCATGTCCTTCGCCCCCGTACCGGACCAGCTTGCCTACCTGAAAAAAGGTTCGGCTGAGATTGTGAAAGAGTCTGAACTTCAGGCCAAGCTTGAGAAATCTCTGGCTTCGAACAAGCCGCTGCGCGTGAAAGCCGGCTTCGATCCCACCGCGCCCGACCTGCATCTCGGCCACACCGTGCTGTCTGCGCAAGCTGAAACATTTCCAGGATCTCGGACACACCGTCATCTTCCTGATCGGCGACTTCACCGGCATGATTGGTGACCCCACGGGACGCTCAGTCACTCGCCCGCCGCTCAGCCCGGAAGAAATCAATGCGCAATGCGCAAACCTATCATCGCGCAGGTGTTCAAAATATTGAGCCAGAGCAAGACCGAAATCCGCCACAACAGCGAGTGGCTGGGCAAGTTGAAGGGCGAGGATTGGATCCGGCTGGCGGCCAAGTACACGGTTTCGCAGATGCTCGAGCGCGAAGATTTTCATAAGCGCTTTCTGGAAGAGAAGCCGATTGCGCTGCATGAGCTGTTGTATCCGCTGTCGCAGGGATACGACTCCGTCGCCCTGCAGGCCGACGTCGAACTCGGTGGAACCGATCAGAAATTCAATCTGCTGGTCGGGCGCGAGCTACAGCGCGCCTATGGGCAGGAATCGCAAGTCGTGCTGACCATGCCCATTCTCGAAGGGCTCGACGGCGTGCAGAAGATGTCGAAGTCGCTGGGAAATGCGATCGGAATTCAGGAAGCGCCGCTCGAGATGTACGGCAAGCTGATGTCCATCTCCGACGAGATGATGTGGCGCTACTAGGAACTGCTGACCGATATGCAGATGGCGGACATCGAGAAGACGAAAGCCGATGTTAGTTCGGGCCAGGCGCATCCGATGGCGGTAAAGAAAGAGCTGGCGCGAAGGATTGTGCAGGACTTTCATTCGCCAGAAGCAGCCGAAAGCAAGCCGAAGAAGACTGGGCGAAGCAGTTTCAGAAAGATGAAGTGCCGGAGAATGTCGAGAGCGTCGCGGTGCCCTATGCCGATGTGGCGGCCGGGGAGAATGCCGTCAATCTTGCAAAACTCCTGGCGAAGTGCGGGCTGGCCGAATCGGTAGTGATGGCTCGCGGAAGTTGAAGCAGAAATCGGTGAAGGTCGATGGGGAAGTGAAAACCGAGCCGGTACTCACGGTTTCGATTCCGTGCGAGATGCTGTTGCGCGTGGGAAGATCGATGAAGCGAGTCAAGATCAGCTAAGCAGCTTTCTCCCGCACCCATAAACTTCAGAAAATCACGTGCAGGGCTCCCGTCTCCACGCTCACTTCTATCGGCGTCTGGCAAACGTATTCGCCGTCGGCGTAGACATCCAACGGACGTCCCGTCTCAACTCGCAGACGGCTCGCCTGGAAATAATTCACCTGCGGCACGCTCAAATGCTTCCCGAAATACACTGTCGGAAATAGGCAGAACAGTTTGAACTTGTCGATATCGGTGAGCAGGCAAACATCCAGCTTGCCATCGTCGAATTGCGCACGCGGGGCGATCTTCATGCCTCCGCCGTAATGCGGAGTGTTTGCGAAGGCAGCCACCATCGTTGGCTTATCGCTTCGCAGTTCCCAGGTCTCATCATCCCCCGCACTCGAAAGCTTGAGGGGGAATGGCGCGAATCCGGCCAACGCTCCGGGAATACTCAATGCGTAACCGCCATGCCCGCGCAGCCATCGCGGCAATTGATTGGCGCGGCGCGCAATCTCTCCATCCAATCCGACCCCGGCCGCGCAACAGAAATAGGTACTCTTTGCTGAACTCAATTCCGTGACCACGCCGAGATCAATGGCATGGGCCTGCTTCTCCCCGGAAACGAATGCACTCCAGGCTTCCAGCGAGTTGCGTAGATTCTTGAAGCCAAGGGCTCGCGCGAAATCGTTTCCACTACCTCTCGGCACCACTAGCAGCGGCAGTTTCAACTCGACCAAAGGCCGCAGGTGGCGATGGATAGTTCCGTCACCGCCGAACAGCAGCACGGCATCGGCCTGTTCTGAAGATTCAGGAAGGCCGATCCTCCACTCCACATCGGAGTTTTTCTGAAACGGAGCCAGATCTTTTTCGGAAGATCCCCATCCCAGGATGGCGGCAGCGCGCACGCGAGGCATTTAACCACACACGGCGCATCCAGTCACTCACAGCTGTGCGAGCGGTCACCGAGTTTTGCCGCTTCCTGCGCGAACATGGCATCTGGAGATTTGCGTCGAGGCAAAACGCCGTCCTGGCGCCTCGATCGAATTCAGGGCGAGGAGGCAGCCTATGTTTGCCATCAGGCTGGTTCAACTCATCGAATCCCGCGCTGAAGCATTGTCTGAAGGTCTTGCGCTAAAGGTGAAGAGTTCCGATCGCTGCGGGGAACTGCTGCGCAAAGTGCCTGCGGACGAATTGAAACGCCGTTCCCACGAGATCTACCACAACCTGGCCGACTGGATTTTGAACAAAACCGAGTCCGAGATCGAAGATCGCTACATCGGCCTCGGCATGCGGCGAGCTCGCCAGGGAGTGCCGTTTCCATCTTTCTTGTGGGCGATCACCGAAACCAAGGAGTACTTGCTCGAGTTCCTTCGGCGCGAAGGATTTCTCGACGAGCCCGTCGAACTCATCGGCGAGATTGAACTCACCCATTCTCTGGAACACTTTTTCGACCAGGCCGTGTACTTCGCAGCTGTCGGTTATGAATTCATGCGCGAAAGCGAGGCCCACGCAGCCAGCGAACCAGTTCTCCACAGAGCCAAGTCAGCCTAAATGGTGGCCGCACCACTCCCGGTACTCACCTGTTCGTGGCGCGTTCATGCACAATTTCTCCATGGACGCATCACTCAAGCAGTTGCGCATCATGCAGTTTGCCTTGATGAGCGCGGTTGCCTTGTACGTGGTAATTGGAGAAGTGGTGCCGCACTCAGTTCATCCCATCAACCCCGTTCTCTTTCAGGCGCTTGCGCTGCTGGCGGCCAGCACGGTTTTCGTTCTGTTTTTCCTCCGTCGCGTGACCGTTCGTCGTGCGGAACCCGCCTTGGCCGGAGCATCCGTTGACAACACGGCGCTGGCGCGCTGGCGCACTGGAATCATCCTCACGCTCGCGTTGTCCGAAGCCATTGCCCTTTACGGTTTTGTCCTGCGCATGATCGGATTCTCACTGTCCGCAGTCGCCCCATTCTACGTAGCCGGATTCACTCTCATGCTATTTCTCGGCCCGCGGAAGCCATCCAATGAGTTAGGCTAGAAAGTTGCCTTTGGAGGTCTCGTGTCCATCAACGGCCCAGAAGAAATGGAAGCGATGCGGGAGGCCGGCCGCATCGTGCGCCGCGTCATCGATGCTATGAAGGCGCAGGTGCGTCCTGGAGTGACCACCCAGCAACTCGACGATGTCGGTGCTGAAGTCATGCGCCGGAACGGCGCCCAGTCCGCGCCTACTCTCGTCTATAACTTCCCCGGGGCGAACTGCATCAGCTTGAACGAAGAGGCGGTCCATGGCATCCCTAGCGATCGTCAGCTCCAGAATGGAGACGTGCTCAAGCTCGACGTCACCATCGAGAAGAACGGTTTTATGGCCGATGCCGCTGTGACTGTGCCGGTAGGCGAAATCAGCGAAGAGAATCAGCGCCTGATCGACACCGCCGAGCGCGCATTCCAGAAAGCCATGCTGGTCGCTCGCGCCGGTTACCGTGTTTCTGAAATCGGCCGCATGGTGGAGCGCGAAGTTCGCCGCGCCGGGTTCTCTGTCATCCGCGACCTCGGGGGCCACGGCATTGGCCGCACCATTCACGAAGAACCCCGTGTCCCGAACTTCCCCGACCCGGAAGCCAGCCAGATTCTGACCGAGGGCCTGGTCATTACGGTCGAACCCATCATCGCTGCCGGATCTGCCCGCACTGTCCTCGGCAAAGATGGATGGACAGTGCGCACCGCCGACCGCCGCCCCGCAGCCCACTATGAACAAACGCTCGTCATCACCAAGAGAGAGCCCATCCTGCTCACGGCAGCATAAAAAGGGGGTCGCTCCACCCTTCGCGGCGCGAGAAGTGGGCATTCCTTGCCTTCTCGGCGACGGAGATCTCGTTTTGCTTCCCGGGCTGACGAGGCCAGCCGCCCCCTGCGTTCGCTTCGAGAGGCCGCTCGTGCAAGTGTAAGGAGACCTCTGTCTCCTCTTGACTCTGCTTATCACGGATTTCCCCGTGGTTGCCCGGAAGCGCCGCTTCATCCTTGCCGGGTACTTTAATTGCCCCCAGTCATCGAGGCCAGGCTGGTGGAAGCTGAGGGCATGATGGATACCCTCTGGACCGTGGTGTCGTCCTTGGCGAGGAAGCGGACAGAGCCGTCGGGCTGGGTTTCCCAGGTGCCAAAGAGAGCTCCGCCCGGATCGGGGCTCTTGCCTTCGTAGACAGGTTTGCCATCGACGAAGACGCGGAAGGTCGGGCCCTGGCTCTTCACCCAGAAGATGTGATTGGAGTCGGCGGAGAAGGTGATGTCGCCGTAATTAGCGCCGAGACGGACAGCCTTGTTGTCGACGCAGGCGTTGACCTCGTTGCCGGCGGCGGGGTTGGAGGAATGGCAGATAAACGCGATGTGCTTGCTGTCCGGGCTCCACTGATAGCCGGCGGTCTGTTGGCGGCTGCCAGGTTCGGGCACCACGGTGTAGGCCGTATTCGCTGCGCCGTCGACGAAGAGCGTGCGTCCGGCGGCACTCCCTAGGACGAAGGCATAGTGGTTGCCGTCGGGAGAGAAGGAAAGAAACATTGCGGTGGCACTGGCCATGGGGATGCCGTTGGTGGCGATTGGCTTGCCGTCGTAAATCATGACGTCGTGGGTGGCGATGAGGTAGTGGTCTCCAACCGGTGAGACGACAGGTGGACTGGGCATGCGAAGCCCGTCCGACTCCTGCCCGTTGACCACGAGCCAACTCATACCGGTGCCATTGGTCGCCAGGTAGAGGAGCTTGGATGAATCCGCGGTGAAGATGAGCGTAGGGCCTTTGGGCGGCGGATCAATGCGGAGGTAGTCCTGGTGCTTCTTGCCATTGGTGAAGACGTAGTGGCGGCCAGCGGCAGTGCCCACGATGGAAGCATAGTGCTGGCCATCTGGCGAGAATGCGAAAGCTCCGTAGTGAGCGTTGGGGAGAGTCTCGCTGCCGGGCACCAGCTTGCCGTTGACGACCAGGGATTCTACGTAGCTGGGGCCGACGGCCTTGGCAACGACGGCGACTGCCATGTTCCCGACCGGAGCGGGATACCAGGTGACGTGATCGGCGCGGATGACGGATTTGCCGTCGACCAGGCCGTCGACGATGGCATGGCCGCCGACGAGGGAGTTGCGGAGAGCGAATATATGCTGTCCGTCACCAGAGAATTGAATATTGGTGCCAGCGTACGGGGCGATCTGGTAATCGACAATGAAGTTGTTCGAGGGGACGGTTGCCGTGGGCAAATCGAAGGGATAAGCAACGTGGTTCCCGTCGGGACTGTAAGTGAAGTTGACTTGGCCACGCGCGCCCCAGGGGCCCGGCTTGCCGTCAAAGACGATCCGCATGGAACCGGGTTGAACGCTGACGTCTTTTGCTGAGGTGAAGTAGAGATGCTTGCTGTTGCCTGTGAATTTGAGCGAGCAGTTCTGGTCGTTCATGCTGCCATCTGCGGCGGCGGGACCACTGGCGATTTGGTTGCCGTCGAGGAAAGCGATCCACTTGCCGCCTTGCCCGCCACAATAGGCGTAATGGCTGCCGTCGGGGCTGAAGACGACGCCGGTGGTGGTGGTGCCATTGGCGAAGATCTGGTCCATCTTGGGGCCCGCGGCACCGTCGTAGAGGATGACGGGCCGGCTGCCGCCCTGCGAGTTGATGGCAACGTGGACCCCCTTGGGGCTGACGGCCATGCTGTTGATTCCGGCGACAGGGCCGAGCGGAAGAATGTCAACCTTGGTGCCGGGGGGTGGAGTGAAAGGACCTGAGTCTCCGGCCGGCGCGCCTGTGGCGGCCTGACCGGGACGTCCCGCGGGCTGGCCTGGCTTGCCAGATTGCGTGGTCTGGCCGGGTTGCGTGGCAGGCTTGGCTTTCTGGGCGGCGGCCTTGATCTTGTCGAGAACGCTCTGAGCCTGCGCTGAGGGCAACCACGCACCCAGTGTAAGAACTGCCACGAAGACGACGGAGTACCGGACGGCACGGGGGGCGTAGTGGCTGTGAAACGGCATTGGCTTTCTCCCTGCGTTCAGAAGACTTAACCCGGGCCCCACACATTGTAAGTAGCGTACCGTTTTTACTATGGTTTGTGGCATCTGGCAATTAAGGTGGCAAGCTGGACAATAATGACCTCGGGCTGGCCCCATTAGCCGAAGAGTATGACTTGAGTTTTTCCGAACGGCTTCAATCGAGACCGTCAGCTGTTCGGACTGCTTGCAAAACGATTAGGGGTCGTCACTCTGAGCCGCAGTGTCCTCAGCGGTTGAGAGTGACGCGGCTCTCGAGCGCGATTCCTAAGTGACTGAATCCGCTCTGTCAACGTTCTGTTAAAAGCTCTCCGCAGCCCGAGATTTCGTTGACCCGCGTCCGCTTTCCCGATACATTCCTTGAAGCGGCATTACTCTCCGGCCGAGGTCCAGTTGAACTCCAGCCAACAAGCGTCCAGGTTCTGGCAATTTCTTGTGCTCGCGACGACGTTGATCCTCGTCCCGGGAGCGCTGGCGGCTGGACCGGGGTTCGCTCCTCAAGCGAGAGTCGGCTTCACCATCGGAGACCAATGGGAACCTTCCATCGCCGCCGACGCTTACAACCACGTCTACATTCTCTACCCGCAATACGGGACCATGCCCGGATGCGCGAATTGCGCGATCCCCACGCTGACCCTGGTAGTCAGCAACGACAACGGGACCACATTTCAGCCCCCCCGCGCGATCACGCCCCCGGGTACCGGACAATTCGATCCCCAGATTGCGGTTGATCCGAATGACCGCCGCACGATCTACGCGACATGGCTGCAGGACAACAAGACTGACGTGGCCGTCGCTAAGTCTACCGATTTCGGGCAGAGCTGGTCCGTGGTCCTTGCGGCCAAGCTTGATGACATTGATAAGCCCACGCTCGCCGTTCGCGGCTCCGACGTCTACGTGGCGTTCAATCACGACCGCCGCATGTGGGTTGCGGCATCGCACGATGGTGGGCTCACGTTTACCTCTTCGACTGTGCCCTCAGCCGAACGCTTGACCTGGGCGTTGCCGGGCGGTGGCACCGTTGATAATGCTGGAACCGTCTATTTTGCTTGGTCCGCATACACACGTCGCGGAGCGCGCGCGGTCAATCTTTATGTAAGCCGCTCGAACGATGGCGGCCAGAATTGGGTCAACGCCCGGCTCGATAGTTCCGGCACGCCGCCCGACTGTTCCGCGTCGAAATGCGGATGGAATTACCTGGGCGCGCAGATCACCATGACTTCCGATAACGCCGGCACTCTTTTTGCTTTGTGGAATGCAGGCACCACCGACCGCAGCCTGGAACGAATTTATTTCTCGTCCTCGACTACCGGCGGTTCCACTTGGTCCCCCAAGCTGGATGTTTCTACTGCGAACGGATTCGTCGAGCACGCCTTTCCTGCGATTGCATCCGGCCCCGCCGGGGATGTCCGCATCGCCTGGATGGATACGCGTAGCGCCCCGCAGTGGAATACGTTTTATCGCAGTTCCACCAACGGCGGCGCAACCTGGTCCGGCGAGACTCGCCTCTCCACTCACGTGCCCGGATACGACTACATCAAGCCGGAAGGCTTTGCGTTTCCATTCGGGGATTATTTCGGCCTGGCCATCGACACTCGTGGTCAAACCCAGGCAGTGTGGGGTGAAGGCTTGAACTTCAAGTCCCCAGGTTCCATCTGGTACACCAGCGGACACTAGAATTATCTTTCCCTGCTTCTCACTTCAGCTTACGATAGCGGCCTCTTAAACATAATTCCCGGAGGCAGGCTCCATGACTTTCATGGACGTGAACTTGTTGTCTGTTCTGGTAGCTGCGATCGCGACGATGATTCTGGGTTTTCTCTGGTACTCTCCGCTTCTTTTCGCGCGCCCGTGGATGCTGCTCATGGGCTACGATCCGAACGACAAAACCAAGCTCGATGAGATGCGCAAGAGCGCGGGCAAGACCTACGCGATATCTTTTCTCGCCAGCCTGGCTTCCGCTTTCGTGTTGGCAAAGATCATCGACGTAGCATCGCTGAACTCCGCGCTGTATGGAATGAAGTACGGGTTCGCGATCTGGCTGGGCTTTGTCACCACGGTGCAATTGACAGGAGCGCTCTTTGGTCGGCAACCGTTTAAGTTGTATCTGATCAATACCGGATACCAACTGGTTTGCTATCTCGCGATGGGCGCAATCCTGGCGTCCTGGCCACGATAAGAAAAGTACCGCCGCCGTCTCGGCGGCTCTGAGCCGGCAGGATGCCGGCGCTACTCCATTACCAATCCGCCCGTCAAACTCGCCACCCGCTCCACGTTATGCTCGCCGCACCAGGTCTCCAACTCGGCCACAATTGCTTCCGTCGCTACCGGGTCCCAATAACTTGCCGTCCCAATCTGAATCGCGGTTGCCCCCGCCAGCATGAACTCGACAATATCCGCTGCGGTCGAGATCCCGCCCATGCCGATGATCGGGAATCTTCACCGCCTTCGCGGCGTCGTAAACCATGCGCACTGCAATCGGCTTGATCGCCGGCCCCGACAATCCCGCCGTAACATTCGCAATCCGGGGCTTGCGCGTCTCCGGATCGATCGCCATCGCGATAAACGTATTCACCAGCGAGATCGCATCCGCGCCTGCCTCTTCCGCCACACGCGCCATCTGGGCGATGCTGGTTACATTCGGAGAAAGCTTCACGATCAGTGGCCGTTGTGTATTTCTTCTTGCCAGCCTCACCACTTCATCGAGCGAGCGCGGATCGCTGCCAAACTGAATCCCGCCATGCGCGGTGTTTGGGCAGGAGACATTGAGTTCATACGCCGCAATCCCCTCGCCCTCATTCAGAATCTGTAAAGTTCGTTCGTAATCCTCGCGCGTGTATCCGAAAACGTTGGCAAACACCACGATGTTTTTCAGTTCGCGTAGCTTGGGCAGCTTTTCGTCCACGAAAGCCCGCGCCCCGATATTCTGCAGGCCAATCGCATTCAGCATTCCTGCGGCAGTCTCATACAACCGGGGCGGAGGATTGCCCGTCATCGGCTCCCGCGACAGGCCTTTCACCACGAATCCACCGAGCCGGTCCAGATGCACGACATCTTCGAATTCGATCCCGTAACCAAAAGTTCCGCTAGCGGCAATCACCGGATTTTTCAGCTGGATGCCCGCAAAGCTCACGGAGAGATCGGGTGTCATCGCGCCTCCCGAATCGAAGCCGAAGCTAGAAGACTCGCGGCGGATGGCACCCGTCTCAGGGCCGCGGGCTTGATCTCCGCGGAATTTCCATGCCGCATGGGTTGCACATGCTCTGGAGAAGACGAGCTGTCCGAGCGGCGCGCCAATGCTTCGGTTAAGACTCGTCCGACGGCATGGGTCGGTGCGTTGATCCCCAGCAACGACGCCAGCGTCACCGCCAGGTCGACCGGTTCTGCGTGCGAATGAAACGTTCCCGCCTGGAACGGCAACCCGTAAAACGCCAGCGGCACATGCGTGTCATAGGTGTACGGGCTTGCGTGATCGGTGCCCGATGTTGATCCAACCGTGAACGGCGCAGGAGCGCCCATCACGTACCATCCGCCGAGCGGCGAGTAGCTGTGTGCGTACTGTTCCCCCTGTGCGGTATTCGGAGTCTTGAATTCAGCAAGCTGCGCCTTGGTGTAATACCCCCGCAGGCCAACCTGCTTCATCGCTTCGCCCACTGCATGCTCTGCGTCTTCCTCTTTCACCCGAACAGCGCCGAAGGCCTCGTCATTCAACCACGCCAGCGGGTAGTCAAACGATTGTACGTACTCTGCCTGCCGGCCAAACTTCGTGGAGAGCGCGGAATTCATCTGTTTCCGCAACGCCGCTGCGCCGAGGTTCGCCGCCAGAATTCTCAGCTTGGCCGCGGCAGTCGGTAGAGGTGCAACTCCGTGATCGGCGGAAAGAGCAATCCAGACATTCGCCATCCCGATCTGGTGGCCGAGAAAATTGAAGAAATCTGCGAGTTGACGATCCATGGCCAGCGCCATCGCCTGCATCTCCGGCGAGTCCGGGCCAACCTGGTGCCCCAGAATGTCATTGGCCGAGAGACTCACCGTCAGCAGATCCGTCGCCGGGCCCGCGCCCAGTCGCTCATAGGTCACCAGTTCGCGTGCAAATTCGAATTCATAATCGTTGGCGAATGGAGTCGATCCCACCACTTCGTAGAATCCGCCGTCCCCGCCGTGTTGTCCGCAGCGTGTTCCCGTTCGCATCCTTCCACTCGCGGTTAAGATATTTCTCCGCGCGCTTGCCGCCGTTGAACTCCTGGGCCCACTTGGGAAGATCGTTTCGATAGTAAGTGGAAGTAACCCAGGCCCCGGTTTTGTGATCGATCCAGAACGCCGCGTCGGCCGAAAACCCGTTGGGGAGAATCGCTGCACGGTCTTTCAGCGCAATTCCAAATACCCGGGCCTTGCCCTGCGTTGCCAGCTTCAACTCGTCACCCAGGGTATCGGCGAGCAAGTTGTGCGGAGAAGACCCCGGACCGGTATCGGAGATGCCGACGATCTTCGTGGCATCGTCTTGCACCGAGGTCACTGTCTTCTTTTTCTGCGGATCCCACCACTCATTTGCCAGAATCCCGTGGCCGTTGCTGTAAGCGCCGGTACCAAGCGTGGCGTGCCCTGGCGCCGTGCGGGTATTTGCGTAATCGTAATTGCAGTCCGTGAAATAAGCGCCGTGATCGAGCAGCAGGCGAAATCCGCCTTCACCGAATTGATCGCGGTAACGCTCCAAATAGTCGCCGCGAAACTGATCGATTACGATGACCACGATCAGCTTGGGACGAGCGTTGTAGGCCGATCCAAAGCATGCAGGCAGCAGGTTGAACACAACCAGGCTGAGGATCAGAGCGCGCCGGGGGATTCTCATCGCGATGTAGTGTACCGAATAGGCCGCCCTAAAACTATGGCGTCGAGAACAGTTCTGAATCATGAAGTCAGGCCGAACCGAAGGCGAAGCATCTCTCGTGCACTAAAATCATCGCGTGCACCGCAATCGAATCACTTGGGCGCTCGCCGCATACGCTCTGATCGTGTTCGCGCTTCGCGTCGGAATTGCGCGTACTCCGATCGCGACCAGCCTCGGCGTACGACTGCCTTACGCGCTCGCAAGCTTCGTTCTTCTTCTCGCTCCAATCTGGTTTTTTGGATTCGGTGCCGGCGATTGGCTGCGCGAGAGAATGCAGTCGCGCCTAGTCAGAATTCTGCTCCCTTCTTCCTTGGGAATTCCGGCGCTGCTGTTTGAAGTTTCTGAACCGGCGCCTCACTGGCAGCCCGTGGTTCTGATGTTCGTGCTTCCGGTGATCCTCGCCACGTTGCTGGAGAACTGCTCGAACTCAGCGCTGATGACATGGCAGGACGGCGCAGTC
This sequence comes from Terriglobia bacterium, assembly GCA_963797845.1. Lineage (GTDB taxonomy): Bacteria > Acidobacteriota > Terriglobia > Terriglobales > Acidobacteriaceae > DASREM01. Next base: position 584,574 of record CAWCRE010000019.1, on the reverse strand, counting down.
CTGTCCAGCCTGGTCGCGATTTACATGACCCGCCTCCTGCAACCGGCTTGGCCTGAGAATGGACTTGCCGCTTTGCCGAAGCTCTACGTTGCCGACGTCGTGCTGTATCTGTACCTGGTCGTGCGCAGGCTGGATGGAATGGGCTACTCCTTCATTCCGACCGGCAGCGCGGTCCTGATCGGCTTTCGTGAATGGCTGTTCTATGCGCCGATCGGAATCGGGCTCGGGCTGGCCCTTCATTTCATCCAGTTCCATCGCGGCATCCCGAGTCCGCGGGCCGCGGCTGCGGCCCTCTTCGGCACCTTCCTGCTGATCGCGATTCCGGAAGAAATGTTTTTTCGCGGAGTTTTGCAGAACCTGCTCGAAACCCGCCTCGGCCGGACTGGCGCTCTGCTGCTTGCAGCAGCCCTGTTCGGCCTTTCGCATTTCAACAAGCGCGCGGTCTTCAACTGGAGGTATGTGATCCTCGCCGCGCTTGCAGGAATTTTCTACGGCCGCGCATGGCGGGCCGACCGCCAAATCCTCTCCTCCGCCATCACTCACACCGCGGTGGACGTAGTCTGGTCGCTGTGGTTCAGGTAATGGTTTTTTTCTTGGATTGTCATTCCGATCAAGCCAGAGCGCAAGCGACGGCGACCGAGGAATCTGCTCTTTCCCGCAGCGACTCTCCTCATGGCACTCTCCCCGCCTTTCCGGTACATTAAATAGTTTCCATGCTTGATCTAAATTTTGTGCGAAACAACCTGCCTTTGGTCGAGGAAAAGCTGCGTCAGCGCGGCATGGATCCCGCTGACGTTCTCAAAGACTTCCGCGATGTCGACAAGCTGCGCCGCTCAGGCCATCACCGAAGCCGAAGCCATCAAAGCGCGCCGCAACCGGCCTCCGAGGAGATCGCCAAACTGAAGAAGTCCGGCCAGGACGCCACCGCGCAAATGGCCGAGACCAAGGCCCTGCGCGAGCAGATCCAGGAACGAGGAAAAAGCCGCGGGCGATCTCGAAACGCGGCTGCCGCGACATTCTCGCCGGCATCCCGAACATTCCCAGCGACAGGGTTCCCGTGGGCAGCTCCGCCGAAGACAACGTGGAAGTGCGCCGCTGGGGCACTCCGCCGAAATTTGACTTCGCGCCGAAATCGCACTGGGATCTCGGCGAACAGCTCGGAGTGCTCGATCTCGAGCGCGCCGCCAAACTTTCCGGCGCGCGCTTTGCGGTGTACTGGGACTTAGGCGCGCGCCTCGAGCGGGCCCTCGCCAACTTCATGCTCGACCTGCACACCCGCGAGCACGGCTACACCGAAGTCCTTCCTCCTTACCTGGTGAATTCCGATTCCATGTACGGAACCGGCCAGCTTCCGAAGTTCGCCGCCGACCTCTTCCGAGTGCCGCATGGCGAGAAAGATCTCTGGCTGATTCCCACCGCGGAAGTTCCGGTCACGAACTTCTATCGCGACGAGACGCTCGATGCCTGCGCGGCTGCCACGTCTCCCTCACCGCCTATACGCCATGCTTCCGCAGCGAAGCCGGTTCCTACGGCAAAGATGTCCGCGGCATCATCCGGCAGCACCAGTTTCAGAAAGTAGAATTGGTGAAGTTCTCGCAAGCCCGAACAGTCTTACGACGAACTGGAAAAGCTCACCCGCAATGCCGAAGAAGTTCTGCAAAAACTGGGCCTGCATTACCGCGTGGTGGCCCTGTGCACGGGAGACATGGGTTTTTCTTCCGCCAAGACGTACGATATCGAGGTCTGGCTGCCGGGGCAGCAGCTGTTCCGCGAAATTTCATCCTGCTCGAACTTCGAAGCCTTCCAGGCGCGGCGTGCCAACATCCGCTATCGTCCGGAAGGGAAGAACAAGACGGAGTTCGTGCACACTCTGAATGGCAGCGCGCTGGCGGTGGGACGAACCTGGGTGGCGATCGTCGAGAATTACCAGCAGGCTGACGGCAGCGTGATCATTCCCGAGGCGCTTCGTCCATACATGGGCACGGATCGCATTATGCCGAAAAAGTTCTAAAGCAACTCGGCGGTCCGCTCGACATCTACATTGCGTAGCGAAGGAGTAGAAACTAGACTTGGACAGGGCAGAGGTCAGCACGAACGTTCAAGGCGCGCCCACAGTGCCGATGAACGCCATTTGGCGCACAATTCGCGGCTACATCCTCTGGTCGTACGAGCGCGGGACCATCCAGTACGACATCATGGTCACGCTGATCCTGATTTTCGTCTTCTTTTCCCCGTACTGGATCAATTTCAAAGACAAACCGGTCGAGCACATCCCGCATCGTACCGAAGTAGTCGTGGCTCCTGATGGCCACGGAGGATTCGTCTACGACATTGAAAGCTCGGCAGTTTCGGCCCACGACGATGGGCAAGTGCGGGCCGAACTGCTCAAGATTATTGAGCCGATTTCGGGCGAAGTCAGCATTTCCAAGGTAGACACGGTTCGCGATCGTGCAGGACGGATCTTGCAGTATAAAGTCTGGGTACAAAGGGAGTAGTTGCGACAGCACCCACAAAACAATGAGGCCCTTTCTTCAATCTCTAATCGCCGTACTCCTGCTCGCGATCAGCGGGGTTTCCGTCGCCCAGTCCAACCCTGATCTGGAAAAAGTCTTGAATCAGATGGACACGGCGGCCAAAAACTTCCGCACCATCGAGGCCAGCTTCGTTTGGGACGAATATCAGAAAGTTGTCGACGAGTCCGACACCCAAAAGGGAAGCGTCTACTTCCGGCGCACCGGCAACGAAGTGCAGATGGCGGCCGACATCACCGATCCGGATAAGAAGTACGTTCTCTTTAGCGATAGCAAAGTCCAGGTCTATCAACCCAAGATCGACCAGGTCACTGTCTATAACACGGGCAAGGATAAAGCCGCGTTTGAAAGCTATCTGGTGCTCGGCTTCGGAGGCGGGGGCCACGACATGCTCCAATCGTTCGACGTGAAATATCTGGGAATCGAAAAGGTTGATGGGATCGATGCCGCCAAACTCGATCTCGTTCCCAAGAACCAGAAAGTGAAGAACAACTTCTCCCACATCGTCCTCTGGATCGATCCCGCGCGCGGCGTCTCGGTGCAGCAGCAACTGTTCGAACTGTCGGGAGACTACCGGCTCGCCAAATACTCCAATATTCAGATCAACCAGAAGCTTCCCGATTCCGTATTCAAGCTGAAAACCACTGGCAAGACGAAGTTCCTGTCCCCGCAGGGGTAATTAGCTGGTTTCCTGTCGCAAAATGCGGCGAAAACTGCCGAAATATTGGAGCTGAAAAAGCCAACCTGAGCCGCTATACTACCCCTGCGCAACTTTCGGCCACGACCGGAAGACTCCACCGCGCAAAAGAATGTGGGTTTCATGGCCAAAGTTTTCACGATTCCTGTAATGCCCCCCGTAGGACGAAAGCGCCGCGAACGCACCTCAGATCCCCGCTACGTGGATGGCCAGCGATTGCTGGTGGAGGCCATGCGGTATTTGACCCAGGCGGACCCGGTTACCAATCGCCCCGCAATCGAGTTGCTCTCGGAACACGTGCGTACGCGTTTCCGTATGAGCGATTCGCCGTTAGCGTAGAGCGTCGCTCCGCATTCCTCGACAAAGCAGTCGATTGCTACTGTACTGCTCCGTGAAGTGTGCGATGACTTTGGGTCATCCCCGCGGTAGTCACATTTTCCTTGACTTAACCATCCACCGCACTAAACTTCTCGCCTAATCGCACGTCTATTCCCAACCAGAGCCCAAGGAAATAGGGGGAATGATGCTCCAGGCAAGGCACTTACGTCTCTCAGCTGTCCTGTTAGCAGGAATTTTTTGCAGCTGCTTCCCGGTTCTAGCCCAGCAAATTACCGGTGACATCACCGGAGTTGTGACCGACAGTACAGGCGCGGTGCTGCCGAACATCACCGTCACGGCAGACAACACCGACACCGGCCTGTCACGGACTGCGACGACCAGCGAGTCTGGGAATTTTCGTTTCCCCCAGCTTCCCATCGGCCCCTATAAAGTTTCTGCCAGCGCTCAGGGCTTCAAGACCGTAATTCAGAATGCGCAAGTCGTCGCCGGTGGCATCATTCGCGCCGACTTCAAACTGCAAGTCGGACAGCGCAATGAGACCATTGAGGTCGAGGGCGAAGCGCCGCTCGTCGATCTCTCGCCGAACGAAAATAACTACGTCGATCGCGAGAAGATTGAAAACGTTCCGCTCAACGGCCGCGATTTCAACTCGCTGCTGGCGATTACGCCCGGCGTGCAACGCGATCCCGGGGGCGGATTCCTCGCGGTCAGCATCAACGGCTCCCGCACGACCTCGAACAACTACTTCATCGATGGGCTATACAACAACGATCGCTACTATGGCGACTCGGCCATCAATCAAACCGGCATTCTCGGCATTCCTGCCGTCACTTTCCCGCCGGACGCGATCGAAGAGCTGAGCGTGCAGGAGACGCCATCGTCCGAATTCGGCGTCAAGGGCGGAGCGCCGATTCTGATCAACATGAAGAGCGGCACCAACACCTGGCATGGCGGCGCGACTTGGGTAAACCACAGCGGCATCGGCGACGCGGACAACTATTTCGCGAACCACAACACCGACAACTGCCAGGGTCCCGGAGAGTGTCGTCCCACCCCGATTCACAATAACCAGTTTCACGCCAACATCGGCGGACCCATCATCAAGGACAAGGCGTTTTTCTTCCTGTTCTACGAAGGCCAGCGAAATAAATCAGAAGCGGTGAAGGGACGCCAGGTTCCCACACAGGCAGCGGTCAATGCTGCCATCGCCGACATCGACAATACAACGGGCTTGACCATCGATCCCGTTGGGACAGGCATTGCTGAATTACTTTCCGCTCGATACCAATCCCAGCCGACCAGGGCATTGCTGACGGAATTGGCACGTTCACGCAGCACACGCCCAGCACCGCCAGCAACAACGAGTTCGGGGTGAAGTTCGACTACAAGCTGAACAACAGCAACTCGATCGCAGTGCGTTACATTTTTGGCGACAGCTTGCAGAATGGACCGCCGTTCGCCGGGCTGCCCGCCGAATCCAGCATTTCCACAAAATATTTTTAATTCCTTCGCGCCGTCACGCGCTCAACTAGCCGGAGCCAGTTGGACCTGGAACATTTCCAACAACAAGATTCTGGAAAGCCGGCTCGGCTACACTCGCTTTTCGCAGTTGATCGGCGTCAACAACAAAGTGGATCCCAAGAGCCTGGGCATCGATACCGGTCCGCTGGGCGCGGCGGATTTTGGAGTTCCTTACGTCTACCTGTACCACCTCGGTTACGGCGGCTACATTGGCGGCGTGCAGGGCTATCCGCTGACCACCCATCCCGATGCGACCTGGGATTGGTCCGAGCATCTCTCGTGGGTGAAGGGCAACCACACCATCAAGATGGGCGGAAACTTCCAGCGCGCCTACACCAACAGCACGCGCAACGAAGCCCGGACCGGACTGGCCGAGGGATATTTCAGCTACTACGCACAGGTACCCAGCGCGTACAGCTACGGATCGGTGCAGAACGACATCGAGGAATTGCTCCTAGGTAAGTCAGATCTCGCTAACCGCAGCTTTGGCGACACCCACCGCCACATTACCCAGAACACGGTTGGCATATACGCGCAGGACGACTGGAAGATCAAACCTCGCCTGACCCTCAACTATGGGCTGCGCTACGAGATCAACGGTACCGTGCGAGATACGAACAACCTGGAATCAGTTTTCGACCCCACGCAGGGTTTCCAAAAAGTTGGATCGGGCGGGATCGGCGGTATTCACAATGTGGATTATCACGATTTCGGCCCGCATGCCGGTTTCTCCTGGGACGTTTTCGGCAACGGGAGGATGGCGGTACGCGCCGGTTATTCGCTCAGCTTTGACGTGGCGAATTTTGGCGCCTTGGCGTCTCCCTACTCATTCGCTCACGCTCGTACGGGTGTATTCACTCAGGCCAATCTCGGATTCTTCAACGTATCGAATGCCTCCGATGTAGGCGCCGGAGCCGGTTCAGGCCTTCCTCCCACGGACCCTGGAGCGAGTTGCTATAACCCGGTGACACGAACGGGCGATTACATTTGTTTCGATGCGGCCACGAATGGACCGTTATTCGGCGCTTCCCCAACTGGAATTGCGCCCTTTAATGCCTTCGACGTAGTCAAGAATTTCAAGACCCCGCGATATCACAACTTCAATTTCAGCCTCCAGAGCGAGCTATTCAAGAACAATGTTTTGACGCTCACATACTCCGGACAGCGCGGGCGGGATCTGATCATCTACTACGACGCGAACGCTTCGCCAATTGGAAGCCCGTGCACGTCCGAATCCTCGTGTGACCCGTTCCGACCTCTGTCTGGCACTTTCATCGACCCAACCAGCGGAGGACCCGAGATTCGCCATTTGATCACCGCCACCAACGAGGGGACCTCCAACTACGACAGCTTGCAGGCCTCTTATAACCAGCGCGGTTGGCATGGGTTCGATACCCAGTACAACTTCACCTGGAGCAAATGCTTCGACTTGAATTCGGTGAACCGTGGTGGCCAAGGGAACTATCCGCAAATCAACAACGACAATCCCGTGGGCAGCACGGCTCTAGCTCACCCAGACTTCCAGGAGAGCCGCGGGTTGTGCGATCACGATGTTCGTTTCAATTTCAACGTGGGCGGCGTGTATAACCTTCCCAACATTCCTCATCTCGGCAAAATCGCTGGCGAAGGTTGGGCGTTGAGCACGATTTATACCGCGCTCAGTGGCCATCCCTTCAGCCTGTTCAAGAATGGGTCCAGCGACCCTTCAGGCCAGGGGCTGACTGGCACCGCGATCCGCGCCAATTACGATGGCGGGCCGATCACCATCAATTCCCGCAATCCCGATGCGTACATTGTCGGCAACTTCAGCGTGCCGGGAGCGGGAACGGTAGGCGACACGCGCCGCAACACGCTCATCGGTCCCGGACTCAGCCAGTGGGATATGTCGCTGATCAAGAACACCAAGATCAACGAGAAAGCTCACGGTGGAGCTGCGCTGGGAAGTTTACAACCTCCTGAACCGCGCGAACTTCTCGCGATTCAGTCTCGACAACGGAATTCAAAGCAGCACGTTCGGCACTTTATCTGAAACGCCCGACGTCGCTGCGGGAAACCCGGTCATCGCGCAAGGCGGTCCGAGAAACATGAACCTTGCACTGAAGTTCACGTTCTAAGCTCTGTAATAACGGACGTCATCCTGAGCCCGAAGGGCGAAGGATCTTGCGTACACCACTCGGCTGCCTGGTAGCGACGCGCAAGATCCCTCACCCGGCTGAAATGCGCTGGGCTTCGGGATGACGTCAGTTGGTTCTTACATATGGACTGAGTCCCACGTGTGGTAGACTCCCTTTTTCTTTCCTATGCGGTTCCTGCGGCCCGTGGTTCCGGTCATTTTCCTGCTTTGTTCCGCAGTTGCGACCACTCCAGCCAGTAAGCATGCGGCCACGATCGTCTCGTCCCAACATCATCCTGATCACGCTCGACACCACCCGTGCCGATCGCATGGGATTTCTGGGCTCGAAAAAAGGCCTGACTCCCAACCTCGACGAAGTCGCAAAAAGCGGCGTCGCTTTCACGCATGCCTACTCCCATGTGCCTCTGACCACCGCTTCGCATACGACGATCCTGACGGGCACCTATCCGCAGTTCAATCACGTCAACGATTTCGGAATTCCCCTCTCCGACAAGCTTCCTTATCTCCCCGATCTGCTGCACAAGGCCGGATATCACACTGGCGCTTTCGTCGGTTCTCTGATTCTCGATCCGCTCGATGGCACCGCGCCCGGCTTCGATCGCGGCTTCGATATTTACGACGCCGACTTCCATCTACGGCGTCACGGCATGGATCGCTACAAGTCGGTCGAGCGGCGTGCCGGAGTCGTCGTCGATCATGCGCTAAGCTGGCTGAGTCAGGTTCCCAACGGCCCGTTCTTTCTATGGGTCCATGTTTACGACGCGCATGATCCGTACGATCCCCCTTCGCCTTACAAAGAGAAATACGCGGCCGATCCCTACGACGGCGAGATCGCCTATGTCGACTCGTGCATGGGCAAACTATTTGCCGAACTGAAGAAACACGGCCTGTACGACGAAACCATGATCGCCGTCATGGCCGATCACGGAGAGTCTCTCGGCGCGCACGGCGAGAATACTCACGGCGTCTTTCTCTACGACGAAACGCTGCATGTGCCTTTGCTCATCAAGCTTCCTCTGAACCGCGTGGCGGGAAAGCAAGTGGATACGCGGGTGAGCCTGGTCGATGTTGCCCCTACGTTGCTCGACGAAGCCGGAATCGCGGTTCCGAAAGAAATGCAGGGTGAGTCTCTGGCGCAGATCATCAGTCCTGCGAAGAACGCGAAACCCGGGAAGATCGTCCATCCTATGCGGAAACCGATTATCCGCACCGCGCCTTTGGATGGAGTGCGCTGCGCGCGCTACGAACGGGGAAATATCTCTACATCCAGGCGCCGGACCGCGAGCTCTACAACCAACCCGCCGACCCCGACGCGAAAAATAACCTGGCCGCCAATTCAAAAGCTGTTGCCGACACTCTCGGCTCGCAACTCGATGCCTTTCGCGCCAAAACCAGCCAAAGCCTGATGACCCTGGCCAAGCCCGACCCGGAGCAGATGAAGAAACTGCAGGCGCTCGGCTACGTCGCCTCCGATGCAGGACGCCAAAGAAGAAAAATATTTTACGGGGCCCGACCCCAAGCAGAAGATCGAAGTTTCCAACCTGCTGCACGATGCGATGTTCGACGTGGAAGACGCGCAGTACGAGAAAGCTGAACCCCTGCTGCAGCAAGTCCTGGAAGATCAGCCCGACATGCCCGTAGCCAACATGCAGTACGGAATGGCGGAGGCGCGCCTGAAACACTACGACAAAGCGATCGCGCCTCTGAAGAAGGCGGTCGAGTTGCAGCCCGACAACGGCATGGGTCACTACGAACTGGGCTTGGCCCTATACGAAACTGGAGACTGGAAAGGCGCGGCGCCGCAATTCGAAGCCGCCGTGCAACGCGCTCCGAAGTGGGCCGACGCTCATTTTTCGCTTGGCTCCGTCTATGCGCGCATTGATCGCGTTCCCGATGCCATGACCGAGCTTGACACCGCTCTCTCGCTGAACCCCGATCACTACCGTGCGAACCTTTTGCGCGGAAGAATTCTTTCGTTGCAGGGAAATCCCGCCGGCAGCTCTCGATAATCTCCGAAAGGCGGTCGAGGTTCAGCCGGATTCCCGCGAAGGCCACGAATTCCTGGCGCAGGCCTATGCACAGCTTGGACGCACCTTCGACGCGCAAGTCGAGCACGGCAAGGCGGTTCAGTTGGCCACGCCGCAGCCCTGATCTTTTTTTCGCGCCAACAAGGCCGCCGCGAACACGATGACCACCGGATAGCACTCCAGCGTATAGCGCGGCTCAGGATTTTCCAGCGTAGACAAAAACGCCGTCCGCAATACAACAAACACCAGCAACAATGCCGCGCTGGGTAACAACTTCCCTCGAAATATTCCTGCGATTGCAGGGCCAACATAGAAGAGTCCGATCACGCCCAGCGACACGGCCAGGATCGACCACTTCGTCTCGTCGTCGAATTCCCACCAGCGCGTATCCGAGGGAAGCATTTCGGTTCGCGGACGCAGCCACATATCGGCTACCCGGGCCAGCGGAAGCCAGAGATGGTAGCGAAATGGCGCGTCGTGAATTCGCTGCTGCGCCAGCTGCTCAAACCTGGCATCCAGCGCCGGACTCACGTGCAGCAGTCGTTGTAATCGGCAATCAAGCTCTCCGTCTCGTCCTGCTGCTGTTCGCGAGTCGAAGGCGCGCGCGGGAAGCTTGTCGGCATCGATCGCGCTTCCCGGCACCGGCCAGTACATTTCCTCGACCGAGGCATAGTCGATGATCCAGGTCTTCACCCACCGGTTGAAGCCATCGGGTACGAACTCGTTTTCTTCGTTGGCGTAGCGCGGCGCGAGCGGCTGAAAGCGATGCATAGTATGCAGATTCCGAACAGTCCACGGGACCAGCGGCGCGAAAGATGTAACGGCAACGATCAGTCCGGCAAGATCAGGCGCGCATAAGGTTGGCCGTGACAAATTCGTTTTAGAACGCTCCAAGCCAAATACAGGCCGATGGCAGCGAGAAGCAATCCTCCGTCCGGCCGCAGCAGGATGGCGGCGGCGATACATATGCCGCAGCCAGCCAGGGACTCAACTTACCTGCATCTAACTTCGTAAGGCCCACCATGGCAAAGTCCAGTGCCGCTGCGGTGAAGAAAACTTCCCAGGTCTCCGTGAGCGCCGCCGCAGTGTAGTTCGCGAGAAACGGACAAAGCGCCGCAAGCAGGAAACCAATACGGGCGGCCCGAGTCGAAATCAGGCGGCGTGCAATGTCGGCGATGATCAAGCATGTGCCGATATCCACCACGATCTGCACGAACAGCACGGCATGGTAATGCTCCATACCAAAGACCGAGAACACGGCCGCAAGAAACGCCGGATAGCCGGGCAGCCGGATGTAGGTGGGCACCAGCGTTGCGCCGTCCGTGACCGCGTATATGCCGTGCTGCAACCAGTTCTTGGCAATGTCGCCGTAGATAAACGAATCGGTCGTGACGCTGGGAAAACGGAAAATGAAGAAGAGCCGAAGCGCGATGCCAGCGAGGGTGGCCAGAACGAAAAACCGCGAGTTGTTGCGCAGAAGTTCACGCACGCTGTGAATATACCGTGTTTTGAGCTTATAACGACGTCATCGTGAACCGTTATCAGGTTTGACCCCTACTCCACCCCAGCTTAGGATTGAATTGACCTAACCCTTCATGGCCAAACAGGTTTTTTACGATCCCAAGCAGGCACGCTGGCGCCGTCTGCGCCCGCTCTTTGACGTGCTTGCGGTCACGGTTTCGCTGATCGTAGTGTTTTCCGTGTATACGGCGCTGCGCAGCGAGCCGCTGCCCGAGCTGTGGTGGCCTACACTCAAGCACCCGTATCACGCGCTAAAGGAAAAAGAGAAAGAACGCGCGAGAGAAGCGCCGCCTCGCCGCCAAGCTCGGACATCGCAAATCCAAAGGCGCACCGTCGCAGGTGAAACTGAATCGAGAAGAAGGCATTCGCGCCGCCTTCTATGTTCCGTGGGATGCTGCCAGCTTCTCTTCTCTTCGCGAATATGCCCACCAGATCGACCTGCTCTATCCCGAATGGCTGCACGTGCTCACGCCCGATGGCCATCTGCAGGGCGTCGATGAGCAGACCAACAAATTTTTCGACGTGATCCAGGATGGCTCGGTGCATCCGGTGGATGACAAGGTCATGCCGTTTCTGAAGGCCGAAGACACGGGCATGGAAGTGTTTCCGCTGGTCAACAACTTCGACGGCATCGGACTGGATCGACATCGCCGAATTTCTGAACGATGCCGATGCGCGCGAGATCTCTTTCGGCAGCAGATCGAGCGCCTTCCTCGCCAGCGACAAATATCGCGGCCTGATGGTGGACTTCGAAGACTTCCCCACCAAGGCGCAGCCGGGTACGTGGCCTTGCTGCATGAGCTTGTCTGACGATCTGCACGCCAAAGGCATGAAGCTTTACGTCAGCGTGCCGGTCGCGCAATCCAGACTTCGATTACGCGCCAGTCGCCGGCCGCGTCGATGGCGTGGTGCTGATGAATTACGACGAGCACTATCCGGCGCCGGAACCGCGGGCCCGGTTGCTTCGCAGGACTGGTTCGTCAAGAATCTTGAGGCTGCTGAGAAAAGCGATTCCGCAGCGAAAAGCTGATCTGCGCCATCGCCAACTACGGATACGACTGGGTGCAGCAAGCCGAAAAAGGGCAAGCTTCCGGCAGGCGTGAAGCCGACCACCAACGTCTCGGTGCAGGAAGCCTGGCTGGCAGCGCGCGATTCCGAAGAAGACGTCGACTTCGATTCCGACAGCCATGAACCCGCACTTCAGCTATCTCGACGAGCACAACGTGCAGCACGACGTCTGGTTTCTCGACGCCGTCACCGCGCTGAACCAGATGCGCGCCGCGCAGGAGTCTCGGCATCCAGACCTTCGCGCTGTGGCGGCTGGGATCGGAAGACCGCTCGCTGTGGCGCGTGTGGGACGTGCCCGGCGAGGCCAGCGCGCCCGACAAGCTGAAAGACGTTCCTCCCGGGCCAGGATGTAGACATGGAAGGCCAGGGCGAAATTCTGCGCATCGAAGCCACGCCTGCCAACGGCAAGCGCGAGATCACCATCGATACAGATTCGCGGCCTGATCACCGACGAAGATCTTCGACCCTCTGCCCGAGCCCTACCGCGTGGCCCGCTACGGCTACAGCCCGAATCAAGTCGCGCATCACCTTCGACGATGGGCCCGATCCCGAATGGACGCCGAAGATTCTCGATGTGCTGAAGAAAGAACACGCTCCGGCGACTTTTTTCCTGATCGGCATCCAGGCCGATAAATTCTCCAGACATCACCTCGCGCATTTATCGCGAAGGCCACGAGATCGGCAATCACACCTTCACCCATCCCGACATCAGCAACATCTCGCCGGCATTCATGCAGAGCTGGAGCTGAACCTCACCGAGCGGCTGTTCGCCAGCCGGCTTGGGATTCGGACGATTCTGTTCCGTCCGCCGTACTCCATCGATCAGGAGCCCGACACCGACGACCAGGTGCGCCCGCTCGAGCTGACGCAGGACATGGGCTACATCACCGTCGGCGACAAGATCGATCCCAACGACTGGCGCGACAATCCGCATCGCACCGCCGAGCAGATTTCCAGCGATGTGCTGGCCCATCTTCCGCCATGCGCGCCGAACGATCAGCGCTGCGGCAACATCATCCTGCTGCACGATGGCGGTGGCGACCGCAGCCAGACCGTGCGGGCGCTGCCCATGATCATCGAAGGCATTCGCGCCCGCGGATACCAGGTCGTTCCGGTCTACCAGTTGCTGGCAAAAAACCAGGCCGACGTCATGCCTCCGATGCCGCAGAACGAGCGCTGGGCGGCGCGGCTGAACTGGGTCGGCTTCTGGTTGTTTGACGTGAGCATCAAGGGCATCACTCTGGATTTTCTTCATCGGCGACGTGCTGATGACCGGCCGGCTTGCTGTTCGTCGGCGCCTTCGCGATCTACGATCGCCTGCGCGACGCATCGCTATGGAACTCCGGCGCAGGAGCAAGCCTATCAACCCGCGAGTCGCGGTGCTGATTCCTGCCTACAACGAAGAGAAGGTCATCGAGCGCACCATCCGCTCGGTGCTCGATTCAACTTATCCGCAATCTGCGCGTCATCGTGATTGACGACGGATCGAACGACCGCACCCTGGAAGTCGCGCGCGCCGCCTTCAAAGAGGAGCAGGCGTCCGGACGAGTGACGATCCTCACCAAGCCGAATTCCGGCAAAGGCGGAAGCGCTGAATTTCGGACTTGAGCACATCTGACGCGGACGAAGAAATCTTCGTCGGCATCGATGCCGACACCGTCATCGCGCCGGACGCGATCGCCAAGCTGGTGCCGCACTTCCTGAATCCGAAAGTCGGCGCCGTCGCGGGCAACGCCAAGGTCGGCAACCGCGTGAACCTCTGGACGCGCTGGCAGGCGCTCGAGTACATCACCAGCCAGAACTTCGAACGCCGCGCGCTGAATACGCTGGGCGCGGTGAGCGTGGTGCCGGGAGCGATCGGCGCATGGCGACGTCGCAGCCGTGCGCGAGGCCGGCGGCTATCACACCGACACCGTCGCCGAAGATGCCGACCTGACCATGGCTCTGCTGCGGCGCGGATATCGCGTGGAGTACGAAGATCTCGCGCTGGCCTACACCGAAGCTCCGACCAACGCGAACGGCCTCATGCGGCAGCGCTTCCGCTGGTCGTTCGGAATCCTGCAGGCGGTGTGGAAACATCGCGGCGTCTTCGCCCGCAAGGGAGCGCTGGGCTGGGTGGCGCTGCCGAACATCGTCATCTTCCAGATTCTGCTGCCGCTGGTGTCGCCGTTCATCGACCTCATGTTCGCCGTCGGCGCGGTGCTGGTACTTCGTGCAGAAATATTTCCATCCCGAATCCACCGATCCGGCGAGCTTCCAGCGCCTGGTGATTTTCTTTGCCGCTTTCCTGATCATCGACTTCATTACCTCGGCGATCGCGTTTGCGCTGGAACGCCGTCAGCCGGAAGCCCGCGAAGATGCCTGGCTGCTCAGCCAGGTCTGGCTGCAGCGCTTCGCCTACCGGCAACTGTTCTCGCTGGTGCTGTTCAAGACCTTGAAGCGCGCCGTCGAAGGCGAGCGCTTCGCCTGGGACAAACTGGAACGCACCGCCGCAGTGAGCTACCGACCATCGGAGCGGCGGGACTCCGTCCAGATTCCATGAAGCGTGAATATCCCGATGCCCCGCTGATCGGAGTCGGCGCCGTGATCATCGACGGTGGCCGCGTCGTGCTGGTCAAGCGTGGGCATGCGCCACTGAAAGGCGAGTGGTCTATCCCCGGCGGCGTACTTGAAGTTGGAGAGACTCTGCACCAGGCTGCCGTTCGCGAGGCGCAAGAGGAAACCGGACTTACGGTAGAGCCGACGGAGTTGCTCGGTGTCTATGATCGCGTGGTGAAAGACGATGTCGGGCGTACTCTCTACCACTATGTCCTGATCGATTTCTTGTGTCGAAGGATCGATGGCGAGCCACTCGGCGCGGGTGATGCCGACGAAGCTCGGTGGTTTACTCCAGAGGCGGCTGCGAAATTAGCTTTGGCCGAGGACACGGCCGAAGTGATCCGCAAGGGATTCGAAAAATGCGACGCCCAACCCTTCGCCGACGAAAAGAAAAGGCGATCCCGGCTGGATAAAGAAAACGGAAGTGAACGATTGTGAGTGGAACCGCGATTTTTCACCACCTGAGTCGCCAAGGCCGCCAACCTGTGCAAGTTGCTGCATCTTGACCCGCTTCTGATGTCCAGACGACAATAGCAGCCCTTCAAGTCTCGTCAAAGAGCCATCGGATAAGCACATGAATTACGGGACCAGAAGTATCGGCCATATAGCTGCAGCACTAATGATGGGTGTTTTGCTTTGTGTATTCCCCAGCAGTTCAAAGGCACAGACATTCGAGGTCCTGCACGCGTTCACCGGTCTCGACGGCGGATTTCCGGACGCCACCGTAACATTTGACATGAATGGAAATCTTTACGGAACGACATTCGATGGAACCGTCTATGAGATCGACAGCACAGGGACATTTAGCGTGTTGCATACTTTTAGCCACCACGAGGGAACATCATCAGAGAGCACTCTCCTAGTCGATTCAGCAGGCAATCTATATGGAACTAATTCCCAGGGTGGATCGAAGAATCTGGGTACAGCCTTTCGCCTGAATAAGTCCGGACAGCTCATCCTGTTGGTCAGTTGGGGTAAATTCGGCGATACGTCGCACGGATGGGACCCCACGGCGGGCCTCACTACTGACAAAACCGGAGCGCTCTACGGTACCACGCAACTTGGAGGCGCGAGTGACTTCGGGACGGTATACGAGGTGGACCACGGGACCGGCGCATTTACTCTTTTGCACAGCTTCGGGGTCCCTCCAGACGGAGCTGAACCGAACGGCAGGGTTCTGCTGGGAGCAGACGACAGTCTCTATGGCACTACTCAGGCCGGTGGCCAGTTCGGCCCCGGAACCATCTTTAAGATTGACGTCAACGGGATGGAAACAACTCTGTACAGCTTCAGTGGCGGAGCTGACGGAGCCAACCCAACCGGAGACCTCGCTCAGGATATCCAAGGAAACCTCTACAGCACCACTTATCAGGGTGGCAACGCAAACGCTGGAACTGTTTTTAGTTCGACCAGAACACCGCCACGCTGACGACCCTGTACAGCTTCTCGGGGACAGACGGAGCTAACCCGTTCTCTGGCGTTGTGATCGATCAGCGAGGAAATCTCTACGGAACTACATACGGGGGCGGAGCCAACATCTGGGGAACGGCGTACAAGCTCGACACTTCCGGCAATTTGACGATTCTGCATAACTTTTCCAAAGGGACAGATGGCGGACTGCCCTACGCCGGAGTAACTCTGTACAAGGGCAGCATCTACGGTACGACCCAACAAGGCGGCGCGTTCGGCTACGGGGTCGTTTACAAGGTCACTCCGTAACGGAACTCCTTGTCCAAGCCGATTGCTTTCCTCGATCAGTGCAGCATTCTGACCGTTGTTTTGAACAGGCCATTGCACAAGTAATCCGTCCTACTCTACCCGTTTGCGCCCTTCATCCACGCCGGCGGGCTGTCTCCCTGCCTTTGACCTCTACAACGCCTGCTCGGAATCCGGATCTTCCCACTCGCCGCCGCAGGTCTGGCACTTCCATGTCTCATTTTGAAGCGGAATTGGCAGTCCCAGGTATGCGCTGCCGTAGGCCACCGGCTTGTTCAGCGCCTGGTAGCTGACATCCAGCGACTGGCATTGCGGACAGCGTGGCTGCTCGTAGAGGCCGACGCCTTCGACGTACAAACCTTCCAGGATGGGTTCGTCGAGAATGCCGCGCGCGATTTCTTCATCCTGCGGGCGAACCTTCAACTTGATTCCGCCGATGAAGTTGGAAATAAACCAATCCAGGCGAACCAGGTTCTCGTCGGCGAGAAAGCACTGGATGCCGGCCGATTCCAGGGCTCCCTTGGCGAGAAGCGCTTCCGGCAGATCGCGAAACTGCCGCAAAGTTACGAGCTTCTGGATTTCCAACTCTTCCCGAGGAACTGGCGGGATCTCGGGAAGCTCTTCCAGGTTGCGGCGATCCATCTCGTCGTCGAGAACCTCCCAGGCCAGATCGGTCAGGCTCTCGGAATTTTGCGCGAGCCGCTGCAGTTCGTGATCGCTCATCTCGCGATAGGAGAGTTCAAGCTGGCGGCGTTCTTCGTGCGGGTCCTGGTAAGGCACGGTGTAAGGATACTTGAGTTGTGCCGCCGCCGTCGCGGCGGCATTCGGCCGGGAGGATGCCGGCGGCACAAATTAAAACGGCCCGCATCTTGCAACGCGGGCCGCCGGTGGTACTGTTTGGGATTGACCAAGAGGTGGTCACTCTACGTGGCCTCTTACGGCAACTCCGGGTCCCGGCACGACCTTGCCGGGCGGATCGAATCCAAACTCACCGATAGTGTGCGGGCTGTAGCTTAAGGCGTAGAGCCTCAAGCCCCGCTTAGAGCGACCTGCCCTAAGTCTCAGCCACCTCACCTGGTCTTTTGCTAGTACTGCTACAACTACAATCAGAACTTGTCATCCGACCACCTCCTTTCCGGTGTAATCGCATAGTAGTACACGGCCTACTCTGGTTCAAGAGGCACGAAAGTGGGGGCGCCCTTAGCACAGGGCCCCTCATTTGACCGAACCCGGGTTGTTGCCTTCGAACGTGATCTTGTCCACCAGACTGGTGTCATCAATCGATTTTTCCGACTTGGCTTTCTTGAACCGCACCAGCAGCCAGGCATCTTGCAGGTCGGGACTGGAGTACCGAATGTCGGTATCAAAGGCCTGCCCCTTTTTCCCGGCCTCGCTTTTGATCTGCTCGCTTCGTGCCGAGGAGAGTGCCGATGCTTTGTCCTGGAGGAACTTGTCGAACTCCGCCTTCGTTTTTCCCTTTTCACCGTTAATGCCGTCGTACAAAAGGGTATAGTCCGGCTGTTTGTTGCCCTTGGCGTCAAAGCGGTAAATGGTTGAGACTCCGGCAATATCAGTTAGGATCACTCCGCCGTCGGTGAGATTGATCTTCTTCATGCTGAGTCCCGCGTCGGTGAGCACCTGGGTCGCTTCCACCAAGGTTGTAGTTTGATTCAGTTGCTCGGCCATGCTACGGGTCTTGCAAGCCACTAGAAATCCCTTAGCGTCGAAATCCGCCGAGACTACGCTACCTTTGGTAAAGGTAAAGGTGCTGGTCTGGTCAGCGTTCGTGGTCAGCCCGGTCGGTTCGCCCAAGGCTTCGCGGGCCTGCTCTTTGGTGTAGCCGACTTTGCAGGAATTTTTCAGGACTGGCGTTTCATTGAGTTCCGTGACAACTTCAGGCTCCAGGTGTACGTCCAGCACGCGATCAATTACTACCGGGATTTGGCCATCGGTGAACGCGAGAATTCCTGTGCGGGGGAGCACCACGATCGTTGAGGCGGTACTGCCGGCGGGGATTTCGATTACTTCCTGAAGCGTCTGGCCGACCAGGTTAGTGCGTTTGCGGTTGATCTCCGGGGTGTTCAGAACGATGCTGCGCAATCCCGGCAGGAAGGTGCCAGCGAAGATGGCCGCCCCATCCCTGAACGCTGTGCTCGAGGTTGCCACCACGCCGCCGGTCGAAATCGTGGTCAGCAGCGAGCCAAAAAGCTCGATGCTCTTCAGTTGCTTGTCCGTGAGTTCGGTGGTGTAGTCGAACGACCCCAGCGCGGACAGGTAATTCAAGGGCGCCTGCTTCACATTCTGCTCAATTCCAAAACGCGCATACCGCGGCTGATCCTCTCCCGGTCGCTTATATTTATCGAAAGGTGGTTGATAAACACTAGGTTTATAGAGTCCAACTGAAGCGGGAACCGCCAGCCTCTGGAAGAATCCTTCTTCTCGTTCTTTTGATTCCACGTAGTCCACATCGAAATAGATCGCACTTTTCTTAAATTGCAATTTCTTGGCGGTTGGATTCTTGACGTCCAGAGTCACCGCGAGATAACGCTTTGACATGCGCCTGCCGAAGTTCCGGTCCATTGTGATCTGATCCATGATCGACAGATCCACCCGCAGCAGGTTGTTATTCAGACCCGGCTTCGTCGTCCGCCGCACGATGACCGTCTTCTTGTGGCAGGGCTCGGTAGACGCCAGCCTCAGCTTTCGGTTGGTGCAGGAATTGGTCACGAAGATTGCCCAGGGCTCCAACCCGGCTGGGGCAGTGACCTGTGCCACCATCAACTTGTCCTGTACCGCGACGATTTTCACTTTGCTTCCGGAAGAGAGCGGTTGGGCTGCGAAATCCTGCAGTGAGGTGTGCTCACAATCCGGCTTGGTCTTCGCTGGCTGCCCGTCCATAGCGGGTCCCGCCGCATCCGGATCGAGAATCTGATCGCAGACTGTACCGAGGTCTTCGGCTGCATAGTTCAGATTGACCGTCTGTACTGGTTGCAAAAGGGTGTAGGGAAAACTGTAGGAGGCGTTGGTACCACTACGAAGGCCCAAGGTGGCGGGCTTGAAATCTTTGGGCGCGAAGAAATCGATATCGATGGAGTCGGGGCCGAAAGCGTTGATCGTCGCGGGGTGCGGCTCGGCATCGTCCGCGGATTGAACGTAAGCTGCGACCTTGCCTTTCCAATTCGTCTCCCAATGCAGTAACTCGGGCTGTTTCTCGCACTCCGCCTTGGTGCCCAGATTGGAAGAAGGCTTTAATATCTCGGTGGTGCAATTGCAATTCTCGTCCTTGCGGCAGAAGTCATTGCCCAGCATCTGCTCGAAGTGTTGCGGAGCATTCTCCTTCGACGGCGGCGTGACCAACATCCATGGGTAGATTTCTTTGGGATAGGTTTTGCCTAATACGATGAATGCCGGCTCTGTTGCATTGGCTTTCGGCAGATAGCTCAGCGACGCTTTTTCAGCGGTGAGATAAAGAGCAGTAACATCGCCCACCTCTGTTTGTTGATCCGTCCCAACAATCCTGACGCAATCATGAAGCTTGGAACAGATTGGAGTTGCGTCATCCGTTACCGCCCGGAAGTCCCCAGTGAGAATCGCGGTCTTTTCCGCAGGTTCGCTTTTGCTGGCAGATTGCGGCTTTGTCTCCGCGCCCGCTTTCTTGCCCGGCGCGGGTGATTTCTTCGCGCCTTCGGAAGTTGCCCCGGCAGGCGTTGCAGGTGGAGTCTGGGCCAGGACCGACAGTTGCAAAATCGCGCCCATGATAATGCCAACGAGAATGCGATTCATGGATTCATTCCTTCCTGAACGCTCTAGGTCTTGCAAGAAACAACTGGGGCCGGATTGCCGGGAACTATTCCATCAAAACTGGCGCGGGGGAGGGGACCACCATATCCAGCAACTCAGGAAGGATCAAGTAGTCTCTTTGTTTGTTCGGATTTCAGAACATCGGGGAGAGCCCCAACTCATTCGCGACTTAGCAACTCACTCTGAATGCGCGTGCCGAGCAGAGTGGGGTCTTTCAAGGCTCCAGACCGAGATGTGAGTGCCTAGAGACAGTTTCGATCCTTGAGGGCGCCCCTTCACTCTCGTCACTCGCCGGCGACACGATGTTGCCTAAAATCTCGATTTTGTCTTTGTGGGACCATCTATCCAGTCGGAAGAGCGGAAAAGGTGGATTTTCTTCCGACCGGCTTACCGAATCGCGTTATCACAAGTGTTTTCTGCGTCTTGCGCACTCCTCCAAAGCGCAAGGCACTTGGCGTTGAATTCAGAGGTGGAAACTCTTTCATGACCTTAATTACAAACTATGGTCAGAAAGATGGTCCATGGGCGCACGCCCTTGGGGCCATGCCCGCCCGACATCTGGGACCTGCCCTGTCGGCCGACCTACACTGAACTTCTACCCAGGAACTTGGAGTGTCTTGGCCGCAAGACGGCTAAGTAGCAGATCTTTCAGCCTTTCCAGCGGAAAGCACTGGCCTGAGGCAATCCGATATGGGCCAGTACCCGGTTGGCAAACTCGCGGGCCATGTCGTCGAGGCTTGCAGGACGGTAATAGAAGGCGGGAATCAGCGGGAAGATTGTCGCCCCGGCATCGGCGGCGCGATACAGGTTGCGGATGTGGATCTTGTTGAGCGGGGTCTCGCGGACGCAAAGCACCAGGGGGCGCTTCTCCTTGAGCGACACATCGGCGGCTCGCTCGATCAAGCGGTCGGCTATCCCGTTGGAAATACGGGCCAAAGTACCCACTGAGCAGGGAAGTACGACCATTGCATCAAAGGGGTACGAACCGCTGGCGACGTTGGCGCCGATATCAGCATTCGCCTGCTGGTGAATTTTGCGGGAGGTCTTGCCCAGAAGCTGGGTGACCAGGTTGTTGCGGCCTTTGAGCTCGAGCTCCTCGGCTATCACCCGGAGCGCGCTGTCAGAGGCGATGAAGTTCACGGTTTCGACTCGTGGCTCGGCTTCCAACGCGAGCAGGAATTGTTGGAGGAAGACAGCTCCGCTGGCGCCGGTGCTCGCGACGGTCAGGTTTTTCGGCGGATGCGGCAAACGTGCTCCTTCGAGCTCGGACTGTTGAGCATAGGGAGCCGGGGCAGAGGAGTCAAGGAGCAGTCGTTGGCTTTTGCTCGTCGGCTGGCCAAGAGCTAAGAGCTAACGACCAACGACCAAAGGCTAACGACGGTTTTATGGCGAGCACAGCGAATCTTCGATCCCGACGCAGCGTGGCCCAGCTTCACGCATTGGCGGGAGTGGAGCGCGAAATCCGCTCCCAGGATTCGAGCAGCCGGCGCAAGTACCTGCAGGCCTTCAGCCAGGCTTTTCGAACCTACCAAGCCGTACTGGAGCCCTGCGATTGGAAGTCGCTCGTTGCGCAGTCGGACGTGGTGCTCATCGGTGATTACCACGCTTTGCCCGCATCCCAGAAGTTTGCCGCGGGATTGCTGGAGGAACTGGTGCACCTCGGCGATCGTCCGGTCGTGCTCGCGTTGGAAACGATCTTTGCCCGCGACCAGCACATCCTGAACGAGTGGTGGCGGCGCGAAATCGATGAGGACGAACTGCGACATCGCATTCGCTTCGACCTGGATTGGGGTTACGACTGGGAGCCCTTCAGCCAACTGTTATTCACGGCACGCGAGCATGCGGAAGGCCTCTACGGCCTTGATTGCATGCCGCGGGAAGATTTACGCAAGATTGGGGCGCGTGACAAACATGCGGCTCATAAATTGGCTGAGATTCGGCGTCGTCATCCGAAGGCCGTGATCCTGGTGTTATTTGGAGAATCGCATCTGGCTCCCGACCACTTGCCGCGGGAGTTGCAGCCACATTTCGGCGACGAGCGCGTGCTCACGGTGTTGCAGAACGTGGATGCACTTTACTGGCAGGCCGCGGGGGAGAAGCGCGACTCAGTTGAAGCCGTGCGCGTCAATGAAAACGTGATCTGCGTGTTCAACTCTACGCCGCTTGAAAAATATGAACACTATCGCCTGCACCTGAGCCGTTGGGGTTGCGGCGGAGATGGCGGTCCTGATCTGGCGCCCACGGTCTACAACCTGATCGATAGCCTGCTCGGGTTTCTCGGCATCAACCGCTATTCTTCACACAACGGGACCCAGCCGAAATTCCTGGTTGACCTGATGCCCGAAGTGTACGGGCCGTCGTGTGGGGGACGGCTGCGCCGCCTGATGCTGCGCAATGGCATGACGCATCTGCAGATTTACGACCTGCTGGCGCGGATCGAAGATCGAGGCAGCGTCTACATCCCGCAGGTGAATGCTTTTTTCGTGCGTGAATTTCAGATGATGTATGCGGCCGAAGAAGCGGCGCGCTTCCTGCACCATGCCTGCCGGGGCTTACCGGTTCGGGGCAAGGTTTCGCCGGAGACAGATAGCGCCGACCGTTTTTATAGCCGAACCCTGGAACATGTTTTGGGATATTTTGGATCGCGAATGCTCTATCCGGCCCGGCCCGGAAATTCGAGCGAGGATGAGATCGAACTTCGTCGCGTGCCGCGCTTTTCCGACGAAAAGAAGTGCGAAACCAGCGCGCAACTGCTCGGGTACATGCTGGGCGATGCGCTGTATCACGCCTACATCGAAGGTCACATTCCCACCAACCAGATTCGCCAGCTCTTCCTGAAGCACCTGGATGAGCCCGGAAGTGCGAAGCGCATCTACAGCGAACTCGCAGCCAAGGTCAGCGCCAGGAAGAAGTCGCGCCGCTAGCTACTGGATCCACTGGGCAATTGGTTCGTGGTCAATGCTAATCACCGGCTTCACTTGTGCAAGTTGTTCTCGCCGTTCGTCGAGCAGGGCGTTCAGGTCTGCCATCGCCTTCATAAACTTTTTGGGGTTGGTTTCGGTCGCGGCCTTGAAGCAAAGTTCCTTCCATTTCACGTCTACGGCTTTCACTGTATGCACCCCCTGAGCGACATCTTTGATGCAGGCCTCCTACAGTGGTTGCCTGATATTCCTACGGGAATCTCTAAGGAAAGCTCAGGAGGGTACCAGCAACTCTGGATAGGGCCCCCGGGCGTGTACGGGCGCGGATGGTACCCTAGTCGCGGACGAGTTTGGCGTGGCCAGCCCATATGTTGTGCACGCAAGATCCTTCGTCGGGCCTCGCCCGCCTCAGGATGACATCGCAGAACAGAGAACCCCTTGAACGCAAACTCCATTCGGAAACTGTTCGAACAGGTACGGGCGGGCAAGCTCTCGCCTGATGACGCCGTGGACAAGCTCCGCCACCTCCCCTTCGAAGATCTAGGCTTCGCCAAGGTGGACCATCATCGGGCGCTCCGGGTGGGTATGCCCGAGGTAATTTTCGGCCAGGGCAAAACCCCAGCGCAGGTGGCCGGGATCTTTTCACGGCTAGAGAAGCATGGCGGTAACATTCTGGCGACCCGGGCAACTGCGGAGCAGTACGAGGCGGTACGGGCAGAGATCCCGAAAGCTGAGTACCACGAACTGGGCCGCGCCATCGTGCTGCGGCGAGACAGAAAGAAGTATGGGAAGGGCATTATCGCCGTGGTCTCGGCGGGGACCAGCGACATCCCGGTTGCGGAAGAGGCGGTCATCACGGCTGAAATTATGGGCAACCGGGTCGAGCACCTCTACGACGTTGGGGTGGCTGGGATTCACCGGCTGCTGGCGAACCGTGCGTCTTTGACCCGCGCCCGCGTTGTCATCGTTTGTGCCGGAATGGAGGGAGCCCTGCCCAGCGTAGTCGGAGGCTTGGTAGGAGTGCCCGTCATTGCCGTGCCGACCAGCATTGGCTATGGGGCCGCGTTTCAAGGCGTGGCGGCTCTGCTGGGGATGATGAATTCCTGCGCATCGAACGTGAGTGTAGTGAATATCGACAATGGGTTCGGGGCGGGATATGTGGCGGCGCTAATCAACCGGGCTTGAGTAGGATTCGCTTGCGGCTAAGTTATTGAAAACAGGTAAAGGCGTTTCCTGGTCGAAAAGCGGGTTCGGGATTGTTCTAGGATGGCCTTTAAACGCGTTCCAATAGGCCTAGGGGCTCGATCCAGTGCCGAGGTGGGCTTCGGGGTCAACGCCCAGGCTTCGGGGCTCTAAAATGAAGCTAAACGCTAAATTAGCTTAAAGAATACGTAATTGTACGTACGCCGTCCCGGCGGCTTGGCCTGGTACGATTGCGGCGCTACGAAAGAGAAAAGGCACGGCCGGAGTCGTGCCTTCCCTCATTGCCACCCGACGTAGTTACGAACCCTTCACTACGTCCAGGTTGTTCTGTACGCTGAACACTCCGAACACCTGTCCGGCGCGAATGCCAGCGATGTTCTTATCCATCGCGGTCGAGACGGTGCCGTACAAGCTCAGCTTGCCGTCACTTACCACGATACGGATCGGGGCCGCGGGATCACTCGCGTACCGGCTCAGCACCGGGTCGCGATAGATCGCACGTGTGGCCTGGATGCGAATCCGGTCATCGAAGCTCGAAGTGGGCAGGACAGTGATGTTGTTTACCACGTCTTTCACTCCGGGCATGGTATTCGCAATCGCCAGGGCCGAGTCACGGGCAACATAGTCCATGGTGTTGCCGCTCAGCGTAGCCACGCCGTTGTTCACGTCTACGGTGACGTAGTTGAAACGGTTGTCGAAGTAGCCGACGCGATCGAAATAAATCTTGCGATCGAGCTTGGATTCGATCTGGTCGTCAGGAACCGCGCTCGAAACTTCGATCAGGTTGCGAACACCCGCGACTTTGTCGGACTTGCGGATCTTCTTGGCCGCATCCAGCTTCTGCTGGTAGAGGCCAACCGTGCCGCTCAGGGTCACGATGCCGTCTTCGGTGGCAGCCTGCACGTTCCGGAATTCCTTCTTGTCCGCGAGCTGTTTGGTCACGCGGGCCTGAATGTCGTTGTCATAGCGAGCAGCGCTCGAAGTCTGCGCAACCAGGGGCGCGCTTAATAGAGTTGCCAGAAAAAATGAAGCAATGAATTTCGTTAGGTTTTTCATCTCTGTAAGGGCTCCTCACCCGTCCGGTTTTATTAACCGGTTAGTTAAATAGATGAAGGAGGAGGAAGGAAAGATGCTTCTCTGGAACATGGTATAACCGTATGATATTAAAGCGGTTAGACAGGGGAAAGATAACTATTACAATGTTTTACATGACGCCCCTTGAGCGGGATTCAGGGTTTGGGCTGAAACATTGCGCTCGCTGGAGGGATCACCTTCACCAAGCATGTCCCACAAAAAAAACGGGCGCTTTCGCGCCCGTCAATGCAGAGATGCAGAATCGCTTAGCTGATCTTCTCGCCGATCGATTTTCCTTGCGTGAACAGGTACAGGTAGTCCGGGCCGCCGGATTTGGAATCGGTGCCCGACATGTTGAAGCCGCCGAAGGGATGCGCATCCGACCATGGCGCCGGTGCACTTGCGATTGATATAGAGGTTGCCGACGTGGAATTCCTGGATCGCGCGATTGATCTTTTCGCGTGACTTGGTATACACCGCTCCCGTCAGGCCGAACTCAGTATCATTTGCGATCTCCAGCGCGTGATCGTAATTGCGGGCCTTGATCACCGCCAGCACGGGACCAAAAATTTCTTCCTGTTCGATCTTCGATTTGGGCGGAATGTCGGCAATGACAGTTGGCTGAAGGAAAAATCCGTCGCCTGCCTTGGTGTCGCGACCGCCGCCGGTGATCAGGCGTCCATCTTTCTTGCCAGCCTCGATGTAACCGAGAATATCTTTCATCGAACCTTCGTTGATGACCGCACCCATGTTGGTGTTTTCAGTGGGATCGCCGACGGTGATCTTTTCGACGCGAACTTTTAATTTTTCGATGAACTTGTCGTAGATCTTCTCGTCAATGATGGCGCGCGAGCAGGCCGAGCACTTCTGGCCCTGGAATCCGAATGCGGCAGAAGCGACGCCCTCGACAGCGGCCTCTATGTCGGCATCGGCGTCCACGATGATGGCATCTTTGCCGCCCATCTCGAGGACGGTTCGCTTAATCCAGACCTGGCCATCCTGGTTTCTCGGCGGCAACTTTATTGATACGAAGCCCGACTTCGCGCGATCCGGTGAAAGCAATGTAGCGAGTCTTGGGATGTGCAACCACTGAATCTCCAAAGCTTGCTCCCGCACCGGGGCAGAAGTTGACGACGCCTTCCGGCATGCCGGCTTCTTCGAGCAGTTCGAAGAATTTTGCGGCGATGGCCGGAGAGTCGCTGGATGGCTTCAGAATAACCGTATTTCCAGAGACGATCGACGCCAGGGTCATGCCAGCCATGATGGCCGAGGGGAAGTTCCACGGCGGAATCACGGCCCCCACGCCTAACGGAACGTAGAGCAAGAGGTCGCGCTCTCCGGGCAACTGAACCGGAGTCTCAATCTTGGCCAGGCGAAGAATTTCACGGCCGTAGTATTCGCAGAAGTCGATGGTCTCGGCGATATCGCCATCGGCCTCGGCCCAGTTCTTGCTGACTTCGAACACCAGCCAGGCCATGTATTCAAATTTGCGTTCGCGAAGAAGATCGCCTACGCGGAACAACAGCGAAGCGCGCTCTTCCGGCGTGGTGCGGCTCCAGCTTTCGAAGGCGGTCAGGGCCGCTTTCATGGCGGGCTCAACCTGCTCTTTGCCGGCTTTCTGGAAGATGCCGACGACTTGCGACGGCTTTGCCGGGTTGATGGACTTGATCTTGTCGGTGGTCTTGACGCGCTTGCCGCCGATGATCAAGTCATATTCGCGACCGAGTTCGCCCGCGAACTTTTTCAATCGCGGCACGCATTTTGCGCGCGTTTTCTTCTTTCGTGAAATCTACGAACGGTTCGTTTTTGAAACGGCCCTTCATGAAGTCGAACCTGGGGACGAACCGGGGCTTCAATGGTTGCCATAATTGCACCTCGAAGAGATATGGATGCTCTAGGAACGGATGTCGGACCGTTAATTGTAGCACCGGAAAGAAGGGCAGGAGAAAGCGGTTGGAAGGTCACAAGACATTGTGATTGAGCTACTTGCGAATCAAGCACCAACTGATACCAGTCGCTCCGCGGGTTCCAACTTCGCGGTAAAGTGGCGAAGGAACGGGGCTTCGTAGGTCAACTTCAGGCCTTCGATCTGCTCGCGCTTCTTCCAGACTTCGAGGATGACCTCGACTACATAGTCGATGTGACTTTGCGTGTAAACGCGGCGCGGGATGGCGAGGCGCACCAGGTCCATCTTCGCGGCGGCGCCGAACATCAGGGTGCCGATTTCGACCGAGCGAATTCCACCTTCGAGATAGAGTTCGGCGGCTAAGGCAACGCCAGGAAATTGTTCTGGGGGAATGTGCGGGAGGAATGCGCGGGCGTCGATGTAGATCGCGTGGCCTCCGGGGGGCTGCACAATCGGGACGCCTTGTTCCGAGATGTGATTGCCAAGGTACGCCGTCGAAGCGATGCGATAGCGCAAGTAATCTTCGTGCAAGGCTTCCTGCACGCCCACGGCGATGGCTTCGAGATCGCGTCCAGCGAGACCGCCGTAGGTGGGATAGCCTTCGGTCAGAATCAGCAGGTTCTTTTCCTGCTGGGCCAGCAGATCGTCGTTAGTGCAGAGAAAGCCTCCGATGTTGGCCATGCCGTCTTTCTTCGCGGACATGGTGCAGCCGTCGCCGTAGCGGAAGATCTCTTTGGCGATGTGTTTAGGGGAAAGGCCGGCAAATTCTTTTTCGCGCAGCTTAATGAAATAGGCATTCTCGGCGAAACGGCAGGCGTCGAAATAGAGCGGGATCTTGTGCTTGCGGCAAACTGCGCTCACCGCGCGAATATTCTCCATCGAGACGGGCTGGCCACCGCCGGAATTGTTGGTGATGGTGAGCATGACCAGCGGAACGCGGCTTCGCCCAACATTCTGGATCAGTGTGTCCAGTTTCTCTACGTCCATGTTGCCCTTGAAGGGGTGAATGACATCGGGTTGCCTGCCTTCTTCGATGACGAGATCGACTGCCTCGGCGCCGACGAACTCGACGTTGGCGCGAGTGGTGTCGAAGTGAGTGTTGTTGGGGACGAAGTCGCCCTTCTTGCACATCACGTTGAACAGGATGCGTTCGGCGGCGCGGCCCTGGTGCGTGGGGATGACGTGGCGGTAGCCGAAAATATCCTGGATCGAATCGCGGAAGTGATCGTAGCTGGGGCTTCCGGCGTAGCTCTCATCGCCCTTCATAATCGCCGCCCACTGGCTGGTGGACATGGCGCCGGTACCGGAATCGGTGAGTAGATCGATGAGGACGTCTTCCGCTGGAAGCAGGAACAGATTGTAATGAGCCGCGTGCAGAAATTCCTCACGCTGGGCGCGAGTGGTCCACCGGATGGGTTCGACGCTCTTGATGCGGAACGGCTCGATGATAGTGCGGGGCATAGGGCCTCCTCGTTTAGGAGACAATGCGGGCGAACAGGTGTCTGTGACGGAGGTCATAGGAGAAGGTGAGGTATGCCGTTCGAGCGTCCAGGCTGGCAGGATGCCGGCGGTAGGGGCGGAAACGCCCGTTCCGAATACAGGGTTTGCCTTACAACGACTTGCGATAACTGTGGTTAAAATAGATTCGTGGCTCTCGAAGAATACAAACGCAAACGCCGGTTTGAAGACACGCCCGAACCTCCGCCGAAGGTAGAGAAGAAGTCTGCACATCGTTTCGTAGTCCAGAGACACAGGGCGTCGCGCCTGCATTACGATTTCCGCCTGGAAAAAGATGGAGTGCTTTTGTCGTGGGCGGTGCCGAAAGGGCCTTCGTTAGATCCCGCCGACAAACGACTGGCGATGCAGGTGGAAGATCATCCTGTGTCCTATTTCGACTTCGAAGGAATTATTCCGGAAGGGAATTACGGCGCGGGCACGGTGATGGTGTGGGATGTCGGCACCTGGGAGCCGTTGTCGCCGATGGCCGTGAACGGAAAATATGTGCCGGGAACCGAGAAGGAAGCGACCGAGATGCTTCAGAAAGGCGATCTGAAGTTTCGCCTGAAAGGGAAGCGGCTGAAGGGGGATTTCGCGCTGATTCACATCAAGGCGCGGCGTCCGGGAAGCAAAGGCAACGAGTGGCTGCTGATCAAGAAGCACGACGACGCAGTGGTTGAGGGTTACAACATCGAGGAAGAAGACACTTCTGCGATCTCGGGGCGCACCATGCGCGAGATTGCCGGGGATGAAGGTTCGGCAGAGTGGGAAAGTAATCGCCCGGCGGTAAAGGGGAAGGCGAAGCAGGCCTGGCTGGCGAAAGCGGTCGCTAGCATGGATGCGAAGAATCGTGCCGCGAAGAAAACCGTGAAAGCGGCGGTGGAAAAAAAAACGACAAAATCCAAGCGCCGCGTAGCGCGGGAAAAATAGCGAAGTCCGCTCCTGCGGCTTTGCTGGTCGAATCTCTCAGGGGTGCGGTCAAGCGCGAGATGCCTCTCGCCGTGCACCCCATGCTGGCTGTTTCCACGGAAAAACCGTTCAACGATAAAGACTGGCTATTCGAGATTAAGTGGGACGGATACCGCGCGGTATCGTTCCTTGATAACGGGAAAGTTCGACTGGTCTCGCGCAATCAAAACGATCTCAGCGCGCAATTTTCCGAGTTGCAGAGCTTACCTTCGCATGTGAAAGCGGCGAGAGCGATCCTGGATGGTGAGGTGGTGGCTCTCGATGAAGAGGGTCGGGCCTCGTTCAGCCTGATGCAGCAGCGGACGGGCTTTCGGAAATACGGACAGCGCGTGGCAGCGCAGGGCGGAATTCCTATCGTGTATTACGTCTTCGACCTCATTTACGCGGACGGCTACGATCTGCGCAAAGTGTCGCTCGAGGAGCGCAAGGCTGTGTTGCAGAAGATTCTGATGTCTGGAGATGGAGTGCGGTACTCGGATCACTACCCGGAGCAAGGGCTGGCGCTGTTCGAAGTGGCGAAACAGAAAGGGCTGGAAGGCATCGTCGCCAAGCGTCGCGAGAGTTGCTATGAAGAGCGGCGCACGCGCGAGTGGATGAAGATCAAGATCACGCGCACCATCGAGGTGGTGGTTGGCGGGTACACAGACCCCGAGGGTAGCCGGAAGTATTTCGGATCCCTGGTGCTCGGGCTATATAACGACAAAAAACAACTTGTCCACGTGGGACAGGCGGGAACGGGATTCGATCACAAGCTGCTGAAATCAGTTTTTGAGGTGCTTCAGGAGCGCGAAGTGGGGCGAAGTCCCTTCCATGGACCGGTGGATGCGAAGAAAGTCCACTGGGTGGAGCCGGAATTAGTGGCGGAAATTAAGTTTGGAGAGTGGACACACGAGACTTCGGACGGCGGGTTGAAGTTGCGAGCTCCGGTGTTCATGGGATTGCGGGAGGACAAAGATCCGAAGGAGTGCACGTTCGAGCAGGGAGTGTGAAAAGCAACATAGGACACGAAGGGAAAGGGCAAAATCTTAAAACGCAGAGAACGCTGAGAACTGCCGCAGAGAACGCTGAGAAATGCAGGAGCACCTAAAGTAAACACGAAGCGTTACAGCACGTCTGTTTTTTTAAGACTCGTCCGAAAAAGTTCTTCAGATTTACTTGATGTCCTTCATCGGCAGCATGGTGCCATAGTCCTGGCCGTTGGGGGCGACGGCGCGGGCTACTACCGAGGCGAAGGCTTCACGATATTCGGGGTACTTCGCAATCAGCGCTTTCATCACCGCCAGGTTTTCCTGAAAAGTTTGCGCCGTGTTTGAGATGTCGGCTGCCTGGTACTTCACGACCAGATCCAGATCATTGCCGACCGTGGTCGGAAAAATTGCGTTGAGCTTATAAGTTTTGGTCCCAACCGTCAGGTCCGGGGGCGGCGAAAGATCGGTCGGCTTGGCGGATTGCATTTCGTCGTAGAGCTTGTCGGTATCGAGCGTGCTCATGAACGGCACTGGAACAGCGAGGTCGCGCGCTTCTTCGTAGTAGAACCAAGCGTTGTGCATCTGGTTCTTGGCTTTGTACTGGCGAGCCTGATCGGCGAACCACTTCCAGTCGTGCCCGCCGATCTGGCTGGGACGAGCGTAGAGGCCCCCGATCTTCCAGTCGGCACCGATCTGTTGCAAAACAAAGGTGACGGTGTAAGCGCCCTTCGGGCCTGGGGCGTCGAGCGCAGCGAGTGCGTAAGTGGCCGGGGGAAGATTCGGAATGACGAAGACTGCGCTGTTGGCGGTTTGTCCGTTCGCGCCGAACACTCCGCAAAGAAACTCGGCGCGCTCAATCGGGCCGGCGCCCTCAGCTTTCAGCAAGAAAGGAGGACGCGCAGTGCCTTGCACGCCCGCCAGATTCGGAAGATTGTCGCGGACAGCGCCTTCGATTCCGGAAAAATCAGAAGCCAGCCCGGGAATGGCGTTCTGCCGCAAAGAGGCGGTGTCGCCCTTGGAAGCCATATCGTAATACCGGGTGGCCGAGTTGGTGATGGCGGTGCGGGTTGCCTGATCCATGTCGCTGGAGGTGGAGCACGATTCCGCGACCGCAAAAGTCGAAAGCACCGATGCGACCGCCACCAGGAGCGGCAGTTTCCAGGAAATCTTCATAGATTCGGTAACCTCCCCGTCATCCGAGCCCAACCATGTATTTTACGATGCGAATCCGGGCACTCAGTTTGTAAATCGGTGAAGCTTCAGTGTAGCCCAACGCGGGAGAAGGGACAGTGCGTTTCAGGTTGCCTGCGGTTTGAGTGAATTGCGCCTGATTACCGCGTATGTTACCGTCGCCTTGATTCCAACAATTCGACGTAATCTTTCTGCGAGGAGTAACACATGGCCTGGATTTTCCTCGGCATTCTGGTGGTCATCGCCTTCCTGCTGGTTGGAATGTACAACAGCCTGGTGCAACTGCGGGTGCGCGCAGATTCCGCATGGTCCGACATTGATGTGCAGCTCAAGCGGCGGCACGACCTGATCCCAAACTTGGTGGAAACAGTCAAGGGATACGCTGCTCACGAAAAGGGAACGTTCGAGAACATCGCGAAATTTCGTTCCCAGGCGATGCAGGCGACCTCACCAGCCGACAAGGCAGTAGCTGAGAACCAGTTGACCGGAGCGCTGAAG
Organism: Terriglobia bacterium; assembly: GCA_963797845.1. Taxonomy (GTDB): domain Bacteria; phylum Acidobacteriota; class Terriglobia; order Terriglobales; family Acidobacteriaceae; genus DASREM01. The sequence goes on along the minus strand of CAWCRE010000019.1, from coordinate 552,394 downwards.
AGCCTGTTTGCAGTGGCGGAAAATTATCCGGAACTGAAGGCGTCGGAAGAGTTCACGCAATTACAAGGCTCGCTCAGCCAGACCGAGGACACGATTCAGAACGCTCGCCGTTACTACAACGCGGTGGTGCGCGATCTGAATACCAAGTCCAAACATTTCCCACCAACCTGATCGCGGGCATGTTTGGGTTCTCGCCGCGGCAGTTCTTTGAAGTCGATGCGGCCGATCGCGAACCAGTCGCGGTGAAATTCTAGCAATGCGGCGGGCTAAAGTGTGTTGCTGGGCAGTTGCGTGGCTCCTGCTCTGCGTTGGATCCGCTTTCGCCAAGTCCTGGCAGGTCTCCGATTTCAGCGACGACATCACCATCGGCGGAGACGGGTCAACCTTCGTTCGCGAGCGAATCGCGGTTTCATTTGAAGGATTCTGGCATGGCATTCATCGCACCATTCCCGTCGACTATCCCGGCCCACGCGGGACCAACTACACGCTTTTTTTGAAAATCGAAAGCGTCACCGATGGCGGCGGACACAAGCTGAAATACGAGTCGACGCTGGCGCACGGCTATCGCGACCTGAAAATTTCAATTCCGGATGCGGAAGATGCGACGCGAACCGTCGAAATCGACTACATCGTGCGCAATGGGATCCGGTACTTTGACGATCATGACGAGTTCTATTGGAACGTCACCGGCAACGATTGGCCGGTGCCGATCGATCATGCGACCGCCGTGGTCCATATGCCAAGTGCGACCGCAGGATCGTTGCGGGCACAGGCGTTCACCGGGGTGTACGGATCGACCGGGCGGGAAGCGACGTCGGCGGTTCGGGGGTCCGATATTTCTTTCGAGACCACCAGTTCCTTGCCGATGCGCGGAGGACTCACCATCGACGTTTTCGTTCCCAAAGGAATTCTGAAGGAGCCGGGAGCTGTCACGCGATTCTTTTGGTTTCTGGGAAGCAATCCGATTATTTTTCTGCCCTTCTGGACGTTTGCGGTGATGTACACACTTTGGCATTACAAGGGGCGAGACCCGGATCCGGGGCTTTCCGTGGCGCCGATGTATGAGCCTCCCCCGCAAATGTCTCCTGCGGAAGCCGGAACTCTGCTGGACGACACCACGCATCCGCGGGATATCACTTCCACGCTGGTGGACCTTGCGGTGCGCGGGTTCGTGAAGATCGAAGAGACCGATGACAAGGCCCTCATGTTTCACCACAAGGATTACATTTTCCATTTGCTGGTTCCGCGGCAGCAGTGGACCGGGCTGGCATCGCATGAGCGGGTCATGCTGGAAAATATTTTCGTTGGAGACCAGCCGGATGTGAAGCTGTCGAGTTTGAAGAACCGCTTCTATACCACGGTGCCGGTGATGCGTCAGGACATCATGGCGCAGTTGAAGCAGAAAGGCATGTACCTGCTGGACCCGGAATCGGCGAACGGGTACAGCATTCTTGGGGTGCTGCTGAGTGCGGCGCCATTTCTGATTTTGCAATTTGCCGGGATTAAAGATGTGTTTACTTCGATTGGCCTAGTGGCGTTGTGTGCGGCACTGTCAGCCCTGATCTGGTGGCTGTTCGCGCGAGAGATGACGGCCAAAACAGTCAAGGGCGGGCGCGCCCACATTGCGATCCTGGGATTTCAGGAGTTCATGAACCGCGTGGATGCGGACCGGTTGAAGCGTATGCCTCCCGACACATTCGAAAAGTATCTTCCTTTCGCGATGGCCCTGGGAGTGGAGCATCAGTGGGCGCAGGCGTTTGCCGGAATCGTGCAGAGCGCGCCGAGTTGGTATGTGTCGCCGACAGGATATCCGGGCAGTGGAGGGTTCAATCCGATCTTTTTCTCGAACTCCATGCATTCCATGGCGGGCGATATGCACCAGGTGTTTGTGTCGGCGCCACGCGCAAGCTCTTCGGGATCAGGATTTAGTGGCGGAGGATTCTCGGGCGGCGGCGGATTTTCCGGCGGAGGATTTGGTGGGGGCGGGGGAAGTGCGTGGTAGGAATTCTCTCACCGCAGAGTGTGCTGGGAAAGCCAATAACCACCACGGACACGAAGTCTCACGAAGTAGAGCAAACGCAGAGAACGCTGAGAACGGCCGCAGAGAGCGCAGAGAAAACACAGAATCAACTGAGGACACCAAGTCTCACGAAGGTAAAAATAAACTGAGCTCCTCTATTGAAACGAACCGGAGCGGGTGTCCAAAAATGGCGATATTAGGAAATTCGAGAGAGAGCCACCCGACAGATAAAAGACCCCCCGGTCAAAATCTGTTGCTGGCTCTCGTCTCGAATCCCAGGAGGAAGAAAAATCGGCTTTGCGGAAAACCGCCAAGCTCCTCCCCTAACGTGCAGACGGAGAGCGGCCGGATTGCCGGCCGCCCCTAAGGATTACTGGTTCGTGATGGTCGCAATGCTCCCGTCCAGCCGAGTGATGTTGACCGTAAACTTTTCGTTGTAGGTCTTCGCTCGGTCGTTCAGGAAGCTGATGGCGACCGCCTCGCCCAGCAGCATCGAGTTGTCGGTATCGGTGCGCCAGTGAATCCCCGACCCTACGCCGTGACCGAAGCTGACGTTGCGCGCCAGCTTGTTGAGTTCCCCGTTGACCGTAATCTGACCAGCGTCCGGCCCCGTATAGGGCACGAGCGAGAGTCCATCATCGGTAGGAACCAGGGGATTGGACATCACGTGGTTGCCGTCGAAGAAGAACTTTATAACGGTAATGCACGCACCCGCCGCCGTTCCGTGACCCGTTGGATAGGAAGGATGTGCGGGCGAACCCTCTGGGAATGCCTGCGAAAGGAAGTACGTGCCGTACTTGCTGAAGCTCTGCGCGACCGCCTGCGAGTTCAGCACGTTGGAGTTGGGCACCGCCTGCAAGGGACTGCCGGTTAGGGCCTGATGAACCAGACCGCCACCCCATTCCGGGCGATGCGTCAGGTGCACCAGCCACTTCTGATACCACACCTTGTTCAGGGCGCGGGCTGCGACTTCAGCGACCATTTGTTGCTGATCCGGACCGCCAAATGTGCAGAATGCGTTCTGCGTCCTGGACCCGTTGTAGGGCATGCCAGGGTTGGAGGGGATACCGAGCGAGTACATCATCAGCAGGGCATTCAGAAATTCCTGATACAAACCGTCCACGTGAGTAAGAGCTGCTAATCCGCGGAAGTCATGCAAATAGCGAGGGGTCGGATCGATCTGATCGCTCAAACCGGTGCTGATGCCATTCTGCACTTGCAGGAAGGTCGTAGCATCGGTCATGTAGTCGATTCCGGGCAGGTAGGTGGTGAACAACATGGGAATTGCCTGCTGACCAAAGGCGGTAGGAGTAATCGCGAACTGAGACATGTAAGGACCAATGGTTTCGCCTACGAAGTTGCCGCGAAACAGAAGGTCGGTCGTTACCTGTCCCTGGGCGTTTCTGGGACCGCGGTAGGTTGATTGGGTGCTCAGTTCCGCCGCTGCGGCAGCCGCAGTCGCGTTGGTTCCGTAGTCGGTGAAGGCCACGTCGCGCAACATTGAGGCCCAGTACATCTCGATCAACTGAGTGCCGTAGGCGGCGCTGGTTACCTTGTCGAATGGAGGAACGACCGGAGGACCGTTGGGATCGCCAGGGGCTGGAGCATTTCCGAATTGCGAAGAATCGGCCGCTTCCAGATCAAAGGCATAGGAAGCCTGGGGGCCGTTCAACGTCCGGGGACCTCCCGTGATGATGGCTTCGTAATCGCTATTCAACCCGCTATTGAGAGCCTTCTTGAAAGAGGCCCAGGCGTTCTGGTTAACCAGGCAAATGCCATCCTGGAGTAACGGCTTGCTATAGCTACCGGAATGGTCGGTATAGCGCTGCTCATCGCCATTGGTCGTGTGCGGAGGAATGGGGAGATTGAAGTCCCGGGCTGCGGCGCTGCTGCGGAGGTTGAATGCAAGTTGAAGCCGTTGCTTCGGCGGGACGTTGCCGACATTAGGGGAAACGACATTGTTTCCGACTTGCGCGAAGGCCGACGGAGCTTTGCCGAGGATGCTAACCGCGCCTGCGGCCACGCTCGCTACACCTACTTTGCTGAGAAAACTACGACGGCTGGTCGACGCGATTTCTCGCGACGGTTGGGCTTTGATGCTTGCCTCACTGGACTCTGAGGATTCGGGAATACGGGGGGTCCTATCCATGTTGGCTCTCCTTGTACGAGTTTGGCCGGGGCGTGCAACGAAACAATTCCCCGGGCGTGCTGGTGCTATGCACGTTTGCGTCCAGAGTTGGCGAATAAATCGTAATACGATGTATGGCCGGGCGACCCCGGTCAGGCTGAAGCACTTAGCGGCCTACTCATCATGAGAGCGCGGTGAGCGGATGGGCTTGGTCAAGCTGACGGTGTGCAGAAGGTTGCCACACAAATGAAATAATTCTGTGCGTCTCGGACAGAAACGATCGTAAACAGATATCGTGTCACGATGTTAGTGAACAGACCTACGCGCCAGACCTATGTGATGCCGCGCAGAAGAGAAATCTGGATCGGATCCGCGTCGTACGCACACGAACAGAATTAAGCAAATGCAAAAGGGAAAAATTTGTCGCAGAGCAATTAGCAGGCGGGCGGCGGAGGACGGTCAAACAGAGTTTCGTGGAGCGGCATGCGCGGAGGCTGGGTTTCCGCCGGCGACTCGATAAAGTCACAAACCACCGTGGGCCGCGATATTTCGATTCTTGGGGCAGGCGCGATCCAATGAGCAGATTCGCGCTCCAGAACCTGCCAGGATTCCTGCGGGCATCGGCAATGGGTGCTGCTGCCTACGCTCGATTTTTGCGTTGTCGGGAAGCGATCGACGAGATGGGCAACGAGCAAACAAGCGCCCACCACGACAAACAAACTTACTCGTCGAGAGTGGTTAGAAGATGTCACCCAAGGATTTTCGGGAGAAGCCGTAGATAGAGCACGATCTTTGGATTTTAGGGGCGCGCCGTTCGATTGAAAAGGAGACAAAAGACTCTAATTTCGATTGGATTATTCCATTTCAAATGCCAAGTACTCCAACCCGCCGTCGCGTTCCACCTGCAGCACGACTGGATCCCCTGGCTTGAACTGGCGGCTGAGGGTGCGCAGTTGCTCGAGCGATTCGATGGGAGTGCGGTTGAGTTTGTGAATGAGGTCTCCGGTTTGCAGCCCGCTCTCGGGTCCGACGAAGTTTGCGGCGCGGGCAACGACGACCACGCCAGAGGGGATGCGAAGATCGCTTCCGATTGCCTGCTTTAACTGATCGGTGAGATCGAGCGCGAGAATTCCCAGCCGGGGGATCAGGTTTGCCTGCGGATCGGCGAGGTTGGTCAGGCTATCCATAGGATCTTTTTTCTCGAGCACCGGGATGAATAATGTTTTCTTTTCGGTGCCGCGTAGAATTTCCAGTTTCAGCAGTTCGTCGGTGGGGTGCAGATAGAGGGCTCCGGTGAATCCGGGCAGCGTGGCAATACTGCGATTGTCGGCGGCCAGAATGATGTCCTCCACCTTCAGTCCTGCCTCGTCAGCCGGCCCGCCGGGCGTGATATCGGAAACAATGACCCCAAAGCCCTGAGCCAGGCCTAACCCTTCCGCCATGTCAGGAGTGATTTCCTGCGCTCCCGCTTTGATCTCGACCCGATGTACGTGTCCATATTTTTTCAGGCTTTCATAAACAAACTTCACGATGCGGGCGGGAATGGCGAAGCCGAGGCCTTCACTGCCTCCGCCCTGGGAAAGGATGAAGGTGTTGATGCCCAGGACATAACCGTCAAGGTCAACCAGCGGACCGCCGCTATTGCCGGGATTGATCGGCGCATCGGTTTGCAGGTACACCATCGGCTTTTCTGGATCCGCTTGCCGGGCGACCGCACTGACCACGCCCATGGTGACGGAATTCTGCAATCCTTCAGGGCTGCCAATCGCAAAAACCAATTGCCCCTGGCGCACCTTGCGAGTGTTGCCCAAGGTCAACGTGGGAAGATTCGTCTCGTCGATCTTGAGAAGAGCCAGATCGGTTTCCTTGTGTACACCAATAAGCTTGGCATCGACCAGGTGACGCTTGCCGGCAGGAGCAACCTCAAGCGGGGAATCCGACGGTGGAAGCGGCAGCAGAACACGAATGCGCTGGGCGCCTTCGACTACGTGAGCGTTGGTCATGATGTAGCCGTTGGGATCGACGATCACGCCAGAACCGACGGCATGCTGGCGAGCGATGAGAGCCGTTTCTCCACGGCCGGATTGCTGCACTGCCCCGTAGCCACTAACCAGCACCTGCACCACGGCGGGCGAGACCCGGGCGGCCAAGCTTTCCAGCGCCCCATTCAGCTGCTGAAGAATAGGAGGAGCTTCCGCGGTGCGCGTGGTCTCCGGAACTTTCGTGACCGCAGCTTGCTTTGCCGGCGAAGCGGAGTTCGGGGCAGGTGGTTGTTGCGCGGAAGCTTGAAGGGTAAAAAAGCACGCGAGGAGAAATGTAAAGAAATGTATTGCGCGGATTCGCAAACCGGCCATGAAGTGGCTCCTTCGGGAACGGCGAAAGTTCGAAGTAGAGAGGTAAAAAGCAAATCAGTCAAGTGAGCAGATGATGCGCATCAAGGCGGGGATGCACGATTGCGGCGGGAACAAAAAAGGCCGCTCCTTCCGGAGCGGCCGAGGGTAGCTTCACAGGAGTTACTGCACAATCAAGGTCAGCGACGAGAAGTGTTGAGCGCTGCCGGAAGTTCCGACCACGATCACCGTGTAGGTGCCCGCGGGAGTTCCAGTGGTTGTAGTTTTTGCAGGCGTGCTGGCAGTGCTGCTGCCGCCACACCCCGCGAGGATGATGGTCATCAGCAGGACGAGTCCAAGCAGCACGTACCACGGGCGTTTGCTCTTGCGATTGCTGTTGCCGAATAGCAGCACTCCGAAGATCCCGAGTCCGTTGGTCATCCAGAGAGTTGCGAAGATCGGATGATGAGTGGCGCTCGGCGCGTCGAGAGCGGCAGAAACGCTCGCTTTGGTGGTGATGGTCACCGTAACGCTGGAGGCATTCGCCCCGGGCGTAACGGAAGTGGGACTGATCGAGCAGGTGGCGAAGGCGGGCACACCGGCACAGGTCAGAGCGATGGGGTTGGAGAACGATCCGCCGACTGGAGCGATATCCATTTGGTAGCTGGCCGTGGATCCGGCAACGACAGTTTTACTGCCACCGTTGGCCGGCATGTTGAAGTCAATTCCAGAGCCGCTCAAAGTTACGGTCTGGGGACTGCCGATTGCGGAGCTGGTGAGGATGACGCTTCCCGTCCGCGTACCGGAAGAAGTTGGAGTGAACGTGATCTGCACAGCGCAGGTCGCCGATGGAGCGACCGTGGTGCAGTTGTTGGTTTGAGCGAAGTCGCCGGTGGCCTGCACTGTGGACATGGTCAATGGCCCATTACCGGTATTGGTGATGGTCAGCGTCTGGGCGCTACTGGTTGCACCAACATTCAGAGCGGAGAACGTCATGCTGTTCGCGCTGAGGCTGGCGGTTCCGGCGAGGCCGGTGCCGCTGAGAGTGACCAGGTGCGGATTGCCCTGAGCATTGTCGTTAATGGTCAGAGTTCCGGACTGGCTGCCCGAGGTGGCCGGAGCAAAGTGAACGGTGATGGTGCAAGTGCCGCTCGCCGGGATGGTGGAGCAGTTGTTGGTCTGCGCGAAGTCACCGCTGGTGACCACGCTGGAAACCGTCATGACGTTTCCGCCGGTGTTGGTGACGGTAACGGTTTGGTTTGCACTGGAGCTGCCGACATTCTGGTTGCCGAAGCCGAGGGATGCCGGCGATACGGTGCCGGTGGTGACAAAGCCGCTGCCGCTCAGGGAAACAGTCTGGGGACTGTCAGGAGCGTCGTCGGTCAGGGTCATCGAGCCGTTTCGAGTGCCGCCAGTGGTTGGAGTGAACGTGATCTGGAAGGTACAGCTTGATCCGAATCCAAGGGCTGGCGGGCAGTCGTTGGTTTGCGCATAGTCGCCAGTCATCTGGATATTGCTGATGTTCAGGGTAGCGTTTCCAGTATTGCTGAGAGTGACGGTTTGCGCGGCGCTCGTGGAGTTCACTGGAGCGCTGGCGAAGGTCAGGCTGGTGGGACTGAGAACCACGATGGGTGAGCTGCCCTGTCCTACCAGGTTGATGAAGTGAGGAGATCCGGCGGCGTCGTCACCAAACAGGATCGTTCCGAAGCGTGAGCCCGGCGCCGTGGGAGTAAAAGTCACGGTGAAGGTGCAGACCCCTGCGGGAGGAACGGAGGAACCGCAGTCATCGTTCTCGGCAAAGTCGCCGGTCAGTGTTTTCGTGGCGATGTTCAAAGCAGCAGTGCCCATATTGCGCAGGACCGCTGTGCGCGGGGTGCTGGTGGTTCCCACGTTGCGAGTGGAAAATTGCACCAGCGAGGGACTCACGGTGAAAGCGGGAGCTGCGACCTGAGAAATCTTGGCGATGAAGACGTCGTTCTGCCCGCCACTGGTACTCTGAAACGCGGATTGCAGGACCGGGAAGTCTTGCGAGTAAGTCTGTCCGGTCACGTAAATCGACACGTTGGAGTCCAACGCCATATCCGCGTAATTGGTACCGTTATCGCCTCCCAAGTACGTCGAAAACAGTTCACTGCTTGCGCTGGGATCGATTTCATCGATCAACACGCCGTTAGCGTCCTAGTGAAAGTCTGGATCGGATTGACAAAGTTGTAGGAGGAACTGCCGAAATTGGTAAGCACGTACGCGTCGCCGTCGGCATCCACTTTGATTTTCCTTCCTTCGGTGCTGTTGTCGGGACCGAGGAAGGTGGAATAGATCAGGGCGGTTCCTGTCGAGTTCATTTTCGCGACGAATGCGGCGTCGCAGGACGAGGCATTTGGGTCACAAATCGAAGTGGAGGTGATCGGGAAACTGCCGTCCGCAGGGGCGTTGCCGGTCAAGTACGCATTTCCGGTTGCGTCCACATCCAAGGCATAAACCTCGGTGTAGTTCGTTCCCCCGAAGTACGAGGAATAGTTCAGGTCGCCCGAAGGCGTGAAGCTCGCGACGAAACTTGTATCCGAGTAATAATTGTTGGTGTCCGGATTCGTCATTTGGTACGCGCCCTGGCTGGTCGGAAAGTCGTTGGTGTCGGTACGTCCCGCCACGTAGACATTGCCGCTCGGGTCGAGGGCAACGCCGTAGATTTCCGAGTAGGGATAGCAATAGTAGTAGCTGCAGTTCGTTTGGGCACCCGCGATATAGGTTGAGAAAACCAGACTTGCTCCGTCAGCGGAGAATTTGCTGACGAAGGAATAGTCGCCGTAGTTGTTGTACTGATTAGGAGCGACGGTCGATTGGAACGCGTTCACCGCCGGGTAATCGGTGGATTGAGTATAGCCGGCGATGACCGCTGCTCCCGTGGAATCGACAGCGACGCTGCTGGCATAATCCCAGCTTGTGCCGCCAAGGTAGGTGGAATAAATGAGAGAGGCGCCATCCGGCGCAACCTTGGTCAGGAAATTATCGCTGTTGCCACTCAGGCTTGGCTGGTAGGCATTGACAATCGGGAAATCCGAGGAGTAGGCCTGTCCCGCGACGTAGACATTGCCCTGAGCGTCCAGCGCAAGGGCCTGACCATAATCGTTGCCGCTGGTTCCGCAAATGTAATCGATCCACAGCATGGTGGTGCCGCTGACATCGAGCTTGGATAGGAAGATGCGGTTCTGACTGGGGTCTAAACCGCCGAGCACTGCAAGCGGAAAGTCGGGCGAACTGGTCTGCCCCACGACGAGAGCGTTTCCGGTCGAATCGACTGCGATGCCGTTAGGCCCGTCGTCGGAGCGGCCGCCGAGGAAAGTGGAGTAGCTGAGGACTGGATCAATGACCAGAGACTTGCCGGGATCGTGGGAAGCGAGCGCGAAGCCAACGCGATTGCCCGCGCCGACGGAATAATTTCCGTTCACTTTCGTGCGCTGCCCTTTCGACTGCTGATAAACCACCGGGGCCTGAAAGTGAAGTTCTCCGGTTCCTTTTTTCAGAACCAGGTCGCCATTGCTATCGACGCTGAGATTATCGGCACCCTGGATGTCGAACTGGATTTTGCTGGCGTCGGCGCCGGGAGCGACGTCAAAGTCATATTCCACCTGGCGGTTGTTGCCGTAATAAACGAGATCGATCCCGGGATAGACATTCTTGTAGCGCACCTGTCCATAGGTAGCGACATTGGTCTGCCACTTCGTGCGATCGTTTCCGATGAAGTAATTGACCTTGGTAGGTTGGAGATTTTCCCCAACCACGTCGGGATTACTTTTTGCTCCCACCAGCTTGAAAGTCATGGTGGTGTTGGCCGGCTTAGGCTGTGAGTTGGGTGCGACCGGCTTAGTCTGCGCTGGGACTTTGGTGTTTACAGCCGAGTTGCTGGACGCGGGCTTGAACGCGTCGGGGTTCACCACCTCGGAAGGGCGCAGAGAAAGCACCATCTGACCGGAGGTAAGGAACACGGTGTAGCCTGAGCCGTTCGAGAAGAATTTCACGCTGGGATCGGTTTGTCCCTGATTCTTTTCGAACAGCATGGGAAGTTTGCCGTAGTTACTGGTTTCGGCTTTGCTCGAAGGCTGAAGTTTGGGCTGCTGCGCAGAGCACAACGCGGTCGCCAGCAGCCAGCTGGAGAAGAGCAGCGTTGTGATCGACTTCGTTGTTGTCATCAGTTGCTCCAGGTTTCGCTTGGACAAGTCCAAGTCAAGAATGGTGCCTGTGCCAGCTATTCGGTCTGGACAGCAGCAGCGAGTGGTGGGGGATGCGACGCGCAGCTTGACGTTATGTCTGATTGTTCAGGCAAGGATGACAATGCAACGAGAGGGCCAGCGCTAAGTGCATGATGAAGCACGCATTCAGGCGGTGCGATTGTCTGAAAGCTGGAAAGCGTCCAGTATTTGAACCTGAAATCGAGAAGGTGAGCCGAAGGGGGGAACCTAGTTCTTACCCATCACTTATCAGTTACGAGGCTTTTGCGGGGGGTATCATCCGTGATATAAGGAGCGCTACCCGGATTTGTGTGTTCCGGCGAGGCGCGGTGCAATGGAACTGGCTCCTGTACGAAGAGCAGGCCGGCCCCAAGGAGGTCATGTGTCCGAAGCGCGGACGGGGAAAAGATTTCCCCTGGAATTGCCGATCAAGATTCATAAGGCTGAAGAAAACGCGGATCACGCCGGCACCACGGGCAATCTGAGCGCTGCCGGGGTGTATATCAAAGCCGATGCATCTTTGGAAGTAGGCTCGACCGTAGAGTTCGAGATTGCGCTTCCGCCCGAGATGACCGGGGCCAAGGAAGATGTAGTGATCCAGTGTCGCGGGCGAGTGGTTCGCACGGATGAACCTCCATCAGGCAGCAGCGCAAGCGAGGCCCGCGGAGTAGCCTGCGTCATTGATTCTTACGATTTCGTTCGTCACACGTAACGAGGTGCTGACACGATGCTGAAACTGATTCTGGCCGATAACCAGGCAATCTTCCGCGCGGGCATCGCCAAGGTGCTGGCGGTGGAAGACGAGATGCGCATTGTGGCGCAGGCGCAGACCGTGGAACAGATGTTCATGGCGCTCGACAAGTTCCGCGCGGCGGTGCTGATCGTCGCCGGAGGCTTCCACTCCGATTTCAGCAGCATCCTGCAGGGAGCGAGCCGCAACAAGACCCGGGTCGTGGTGCTTGCCGATACCGGAGAGAGCGCGCAACGCTACATGGGTGCGGGAGCGAACGGCGTGGTTTACCGCAACGTCACCAGCGCCGCGCTGGTTGACTGCGTGCGCAAAGTTGCACGCGGCGAAAACTGGGTGCAGGATATCGCGGTCCCGAGCGAATTGACCGAGAACGACATGGTCGGGTTGCGGGTGCGCGATCGTTTGACGGCGAAAGAGCTGCGCATCGTCGCGCTCATCGTGCAGGGTTACAAGAACAAGGAGATCGCCTCGCAACTGGGAACCACCGAGCAGGTCATCAAGAATTACCTGCGCAATGTTTACGACAAGATTGGCGTGTCGGACCGGCTTGAGCTGGCGCTGTTCACGATCCATCACCGGATCTTGAACGAAGCAGCGGCCGCGACGGCATCGACGCCAGCACCGGCTCCGCGAGAAGGGGCTGGGGTTCCGTCGTAGATTTGCTTCGGGTTTAGATCAGGCCGCCTGCGGGCGGCCTTTTTGCTTGGGAGCGTTAGTCCACCGTGTGCTTCGCGGTATATCCTTCGCGCGCCACGATCTGGTATTTCACGTCCTTGCCCTTCTGATCACGAACTTTCAGCGGGCTTCCGTCCGGGCCGATCACTTCCACTTTCAGCTTGCGATAGGTGCCGTCCAGCTTCGGGTTGGTCGGATGGTACGCGATGGTGTACTGGTTCCGAATATCGCTGTTGATGCTCTGAAAAATCTCCGGATACTCTCCCTGGAAGCGCGGAAAATACGCACGTCCGCCGGTCAACCGAGCGAATGTATTCATCTCGTTGTCAGCCTGTAGGTAGTCCATATTATTTACGGGAATGCCGATTCCGTGCGTGTACCCGCAACCGTGAGTCTCGCAGTAATTGCGCACCTGCCAGCCCACGCTCACCGGGAAAATCGTCACATCCTTGGTGGACTTGATTTTCTTGGTGATCTGGTCGAGGTTCAATTTGCTGAAGGTGTCGATGCCGGTGGTTACCAGGATCACGTACTTGCGTCCCTGAATCTGATCCAGGCGGTCCAGCGTGTCGTACAGGGCGTCAAAGAGATTTGCTTCCGAGAATCCCGGTACCCGCAGTTCGCCCAGCGCGCCCTGCACGGTTCGCTTGTCCTGGGTGAAGTCCGTCAGGATGCGGGGCTTGATGTCATAGGAAATGACTGCAACCCAATCCTCTTTTCGTAAACCGTAGGCAAAGGTGTACGCAGCCGAGAGCAAGTCGTAGACGAAGTAGTAGTCGCCGGAGTTGAACTCCACCAGCAGCACCGCGGTGATCGGGGCTTCCGACTGGTTGAAGTTCGTAATCTTCTGCGGAACCCCATCTTCCATGACCTTGAAGTTGCCTTCTTTCAGGCCGGGAACAAATTGCCCATCCTTGGTGATCACGCTGACGTCCACGTTAACCAGGGGCACGTCCACCGAAATGGAATAGTTCGGCATGTTCTCGATCTTCTTCGGGCGTTCGGGCGGAGGTGGCGGGGGCGGTTCGTCCTTCTTTTTGGGAATCGCGTAGGGTCCGGTGTCGCTCTGGGGACCACCGGCTTCGGGCGGGGCTTCCTGTTTTTGCGAGCCGGAGCTCGAGCCGGAGGACGATTGATCCTGCGCCGAGAGACAATTTGTAAATGTCAAGGTTACTAAAGTGACTGCTAAGGCAAGAAAAAGTCCACAGACAGAAGACTCAACGAAATGCGTGTTTTTCCGCTGAAATCGCATGGAAAACATGGAATCCCTTCAGAGCACCCTATGCTAGTATAGACGCACTGCTTCGCGGTTTGGGATGTTTGCAACCTCTCCTCTACCCGGAAAGCCGGGAGCTGCTTCGCGAAGTCACAAACAATTTTGGTAGGACCAGTTGGCGGTCCTCCCGGGGCTACTCAATGAGACTTGCTGTTCTCGCGTGGGCGCTTCTCTGCACCATCCTACTCTGTCCAGCTACTTACGCTGTCACGAACAAATCTGTGGAAACGATTCCGGTCAGCCAGATTCACGCTGGCATGCATGGTGTCGCGTACACGGTGTTTGAAGGGACCAAGCCCGAGCCCATGGAGGTTGAAGTTCTCGGCATCCTGAAAAATTCGAATGGGCCCAAGGGCGACATTATCCTGGTGCGGCTGCACGGAACCAAGGCGGAATATACGGGCGTGGTTGCCGGCATGAGCGGAAGCCCAGTCTATCTGGACGGCAAACTGGCGGGTGCGCTTGCTTTTCGCATCGGGGAGTTCTCGAAGGAACCGATTGCCGGCGTGACTCCAATCGAGGAGATGCTCGAGATCAACGCCATGGATCGCACCCCGGCCCCGAATTCGGTCCCGGTGAAGGCTTCGGTTTCGTCGCCGACGAAAGCGTCCGGCCCAGGGGTTGGCGAGATTCCGGTACAGAATTTCTCCAACTATCTGAAGCCCATCGAAACACCACTGGTGTTCAGCGGATTTTCCGAAGACGCCGTCAAGCAATTCTCTTCACAGTTCGCCTCCGCAGGTATCGTTCCGGTGATGGGCGCAGGCTCGGTGAGTGACGAGAAGCAGCCCGAGCCGTTGGAGCCCGGTTCTGCGGTCAGTGCGATTCTGGTTCGCGGCGACATGGACATCGCCGCCACCTGCACCGTCACCTACATGGACGCGCAGCACCTGCTCGCCTGCGGGCATCCGCTGATGCAGTTTGGAAGCGTGGACATGCCGATGACTAAGGCTACGGTGCTGGCCACGCTCCCCTCGCCGTTGAATGCTTTTAAGATCGTCAACGCGACCGAAGCCGTGGGTTCGTTTGTGCAGGATCGTCACACCGGCATTCTCGGCGAGTTCGGTAAAACGCCGGACATGATTCCGGTCACGCTCAACATCCAGGGCGGACCAACCGCGAAACAGTTTCACTACGAAGTTCTCAATAATCCCCGGCTAAGCCCAGTCGCCATGATGGCGACGGTGTTCAATGCCCTGCATGGCGTGAATGAGTACGGCGAAGAGATCACGTACCGCATGGATGGCCATATTGATGTCACCGGCTATCCCACGGTCACGGTGCAGAATATGTTCTCCGCCTCGGATGGCAATCAACCCGCCGCGGCCCTGGCAGCGCTCGCCGTGGGTGATCGTTTTAGCCGCATTTACGACAACCCGTACAACGTTCCCGACGTGAAGGGCGTAGAACTCGATTTCCAGATCGTGCGCGAACGCCGTTGGGCGCGTCTTGAAACCGCTCGCACCGATGTCACCGAAGCCCGCCCCGGGGATGACATGACGGTCGAAGCTGTCGTGCGGCCCTATCGCGGCGATCCCATCGTGCACCAGATTCCGATTCATATTCCGACTACTGCGTCGAAAGGCCCTCTGCGGGTCTTGGTCAGCGATGGAGACACGCTCGACCACGCGCGGCGGGGCGTGCCCCTCGGCCGTAAGCTGGACTTGGCGTCTACGGTCTCTTACTTGAACAAGCAACATGTCAGCAATCGCGTTTATGTTTCGCTACTCGAGGCCGACCCTGAGGCCATGGTTGCCGACAAGGTGATGCCGGCGCTTCCGCTGTCGATCATGAATGTCATGGACGGCATGCGCGGCACGCAGGATATGGTCGTACTGAACGAATCATCGGTGACTGAGGCTGCCACCGCGCCGTTGGATTATGTGGTGAGCGGAGCCCAGGTGCTGACGATCAACATCAAGTAAGAGTGCTCCGGCGGTTGCAGTTCCAAAACGGTTACCATCGTCATTCCACGTTCCTCGTGTCACGCCGGTTGGCAGCTGCTGTGCGCGCCCTCCGTGATACCCTGATTTTTCCGCTCAATCTGCAGCAGAGGTACTCATTTTGCCAATTCGTGTGCGTCAGATTTTCTTCACTTCCCTGATTTTGGTTGCAGCTCAATTCGTTTTCGGCGAGGGCACGCGCACCTGGGAGCAGTCCAAGTTCGACGAACTCGTGAAAGGAACGAGCAACGGGATCGCGATTCGTAGTTTAGGCGGGCTGGAACTGGCTCCGTCGTTCAAACAGATCTCGACCAGTCCTTCCACCTACATCTGGTCGATCGCGGCCGACGATACGGGGAATCTGTTCGTGGCGACAGGTTCGCCTGCCCGGGTGTATCGCATTACGCCCGACGGGAAGTCCGAAGTCATCTTCGAGCCCCAGGAGTTGCAGGTGCAATCGGTCGCGGTCGATAGGTCAGGAGCCATTTACGCCGCAACCAATCCTGACGGGAAGATTTACCGTATCGAGAGCCACGCCTCAGAGCCGGTGAAGCCGGGCACCTCCGAGTCACGCTGGAGTTCGTCAGTGTTTTTCGAGCCCGGGACAAAGTACATATGGGATCTCGCATTCGACAGGGGTGGCAACCTGTTCGTTGCCACAGGCGATCAGGGAAAGATATTCAAAGTCACTCCTCACCGGGATCACTCTCTTTTCTTCAAGAGTGACGAAGTGCACATTCGCAAGCTGGTCTTCGACGCCGATGGAAATCTGATTGCGGGTTCCGATGGCAGCGGCTTGGTCTATCGCATCTCGCCAGATGGCCAGGGATTCGTCCTGTACAGCGCCCCCAAGAAAGAAATCACCGCGCTGGCGATCGACAGAGCGGGGAACATTTATGCAGCGGGGACTGGCGAAAAGCGTGGAGGCGCGCCGGCGCCGATCATCATTACACCGGCGGTCACTCCGGCTGCAGTGCCAGGAGCAGCTTCAGGACAGCCGACGCTGACGATTACAGGAATCTCTTCTGGGCCGGCGGCATCTCCTGCGAACATTCCTAGCCCTGGTGTCGGCGCAACCGGCGGCTCAGAAATCTATCGAATTGCTCCCGATGGTTCACCCACGCGCATATGGACCAGCCGCGAAGATCTGGTCTATGCCTTGGGTTTCGATTCTCGCGGGCGCCTCATTGCGGGCACCGGCAATCGCGGTCACATTTTTGCGATCAACAATGAAGACGACTACACCGACCTTCTGAAAGCCAGCGCCAGCCAGATCACCGCTTTCGCCAGTGCGCCCGGCGGAGCGCTCTATGTTTCGACCAGCAATCTTGGAAAAGTGTTTCTGCTGGGTGGAACGCCTCAGGCGGAAGGCAGCTATGAAAGCGATGTCTTCGACGCACACATTTTCTCTCGCTGGGGACGCGCGGAGTTCCGCGGGTCCGGCGCGGTCGATCTGTTCGCGCGCAGCGGCAACGTCGACAATCCCGACCGCAACTGGAGTCCGTGGACCAAGATCGACATGAAGCAGGGCGGGGCAATTGCCGTGCCCCCGGCGCGATTTATTCAGTGGAGGGCGGTGCTGCATGCAGCAGAGCCCGCGCCGCGGCTGGATAGCATGTTGGTGAATTACCTGCCCAAAAATGTGGCACCTGATTTCGACGACGTGTCGGTGCAGGTGGGAGTGAGATACCAGTCTCTGCCTCACGTCTCCGACGCAAGCATTCCAGGTCAGCAACATTTCGATACTCCGCCGCCCATTCAACGCGATCGCGAATCCATCGGCGTGAAGTGGACGGTTCACGACGACAATGACGATCAGATGACGTACGCGGTGTACTATCGCGGCGACGGCGACACGCGCTGGCTCCTGCTGAAAGATCAGATCACCGACAAGTTTTATTCCTTGGATGCATCGCTACTTCCAGACGGGGGCTACACGGTGAAGGTCGTGGCTTCCGACGCGCCGTCGCACTCTCCCGGACAGGCGCTCACTGCGGAAAAAGAAAGTTCGCGCTTTGAGGTGGATACCACGCCACCGACGATTCAAGGCCTGGTGGCTGCCATGGTCGGCGACAAAGTTCACGTTACCTTCAGCGCCAGTGACGGGTTTTCCTCGATCAAGCGAGCCGAATACTCGGTGGACGCGGGCGATTGGCAGTTCGTGGAACCGGTTGGTCAGCTCTCCGACTCCAAGACTGAGAGCTATGACTTTCAGGCGGTCGACGCGCCGGGCACTCCCCCGAAAAGCACCGCTGGTCAGAAAGAACACGTGGTAGTAGTCCGCGTTTACGATCGCTACGACAACATGAACTCGGCCAAGTATGTAATTCGAACGAAGTAAGGAGCAGGTACCGCCAGCATCCTCCCGGCTAAAGCCCCCGGGACGGCGGCGCTACGTCTCACTTCGGCACCAGTTCCGCGCTGGTTAGCTGATCTGCATTCCGCAACTCCGGAAACAACCAGGCCCAGGCGCCAATCACGAGTAAGGTTCCGATCCCTCCCAGAATCACGGCTGGAACGGTTCCAAACCAATGGGCGGTCAACCCTGACTCGAACTCTCCTAATTCGTTTGAGACGCCGATGAAAAGCATGTCCACCGCGTTTACGCGACCGCGCATCTCGTCGGGCGTAGCAATCTGGACCAGCGTCGCGCGGATGATCACGCTCACCATGTCGCTCGCGCCAACCAGGAAAAGAGCAATCATGGAAACGATCAGGCTGCGCGAAATTCCGAAGACAATCGTGAAGACGCCAAATCCTGCCACGCACAGCAACATCGTCATCCCAGCCTTGCGCCGGATTGGACGATGCGCCACCATGATCGCCATGGCGGCGGCTCCCACCGCCGGCGCGCTTCGCAACAGTCCCAATCCCCAAGGCCCGGTGTGCAAGATTTCGCGTGCATACACCGGCAGTAATGCAACCGCTCCGCCGAGTAGCACGGCGAACATATCCAGCGAAATCGATCCGAGAACGACTTTCTTGTTCCAGATATAGCGAAAGCCCGCGAGAACTGTCTTCGCGCTGATCGGTTCTTTCGACAGGACGGCGGCTGCTTTCGGCTTGATGCGAATCGTCAGCAAAGTTGCGACAATGGCTGCGGAAACGGCAAGGCTGTAGACCAAGCCGGGCCCCTTGAAGAATCCATAAAGCAAACCACCAACTGCGGGGCCGATGATGGTCGCGCCCTGAAATACGCTGGCATTCCAAGCTACGGCGTTCGGGAAGTGTTCTTCCGGCACCAGTTGCGGAAGCAGCGCGCGGCTTGCGGGCCAATTGAAAGAGCGCACTGACCCGAGCAGGACCAGCACCAGATAGATCAGGTGAACCGATTGCGAGGCTTTCCAGCTGATCGCAAGCAGCAGACCCGAGCACGCTGCAAAGGCCGCGTAACACACCATCAGCAGCTTGCGGCGATCGAATAAATCCGCCACGTGCCCACCGAACAGAAACAGAACAAAGCCAGGCAGAAATTGTGCGAGCCCGACGTATCCCAGATCGAGGGGCCGCTTGGTGATGTCATACACCTGCCATCCCACGGCGACCGACTGCATCTCAAGTGCAAGCACGATAAAAAACCGCGAGGCTTCATACAATACGAAGTTCGGATAGGTGAAGGCGATGCGGCCGGCAAGGCGAGGGTCTTGATCCGCGAGCATGCTCCTCTACTGTGCCACAATTCCCGAACCGCCGCGTCTTGCCGTACCGTTCGTGTCCCGCCAGCGAATTAGAATGACTACGTGTTCTATCTGCAAACGTTAGGATGGTTGGCCTGCATCGTCTACAGCACCATCCCCAGTTTCTGGTTCCTGATTCATCCCCGCGCCGAATACTGGCGAAGCCGCCATCGCTCGCCATACCGCTTGCTCCTTCCCGCATGGATTCTGATGTGGATCGCAGTGGCCTCCATCACTGCTCCGTGGCGACAAGTCGCACTGTATGAGAAGGTCTGGATGTGGATTCCAGCCGTTGTTCTATTCGCCATCGGAATTTGGCTCTACTCGCAGTCGGGCAGGAATTTTAGCGGCAAACAACTGGGAGGCATTCCGGAAGTGATGCCCGGACAACACGAGCAGCGCCTGGTAACTTCGGGCATTCGCCAGCGCGTGCGCCATCCGGTTTACCTCGCGCACCTTTGCGAACTGGTGGCCTGGAGTCTTGGCACGGGGTTGCTGGTCTGCTATGTGCTGACGGCATTCGCAATCATTACCGGCGCAGTCATGATCCGCATGGAGGACATGGAACTGGAGAAAAGGTTCGGCGCCGAGTATGCGAGATACAAAGAAAGCGTCCCAGCCGTTTGGCCGAAGCTGGGAAATTAATCGGGACTTCTCAATTTTTCGACGAACTACTTTGCCGATGCCGCGTGCCGGATCACGTGGCCCGGATGAGCAGTCGTGACCTGGCCGTCTTTAACCACCCACACGCCAGAAACCATCACATCTGGAATGCCCTTCGGCGGGGCTTCGGGATGTTCAATGGTGGATTGATCAATCACGGTTGCAGGATCGAACACGGTCAGATCCGCAACGTAACCTTTGGCGATCCGGCCTCGGTCCTTCAGGCCGAGTTGCTCGGCCGGCAACATGGTCATCTTGTGAATCGCCAAGGCCAGGGGAAGCACATGATCCTCGCGAACGTACTTTCCCAGGACGCGAGGAAAAGATCCTGCGCCACGCGGATGCGCGCCATGCAATGCGCCGTCGCTGGAAAACATGATTCGAGGATTGGCGATGAACCAGCGCAGATCGTCCTCGCTCATGGAATGGCCGATGACCTCTTCCTGCTCTTCGCCGCCTTCGGTTTCTTTCTCGGTCGCCTTGATCATGCGCATGTAGGCTTCGACCGGAGTGACTTTCCACGCTTGCGCGATCTGTTCCAAAGTCTTGCCGGCCAATGCAGGTTCGGGCGCGTACTTTGGGATCATGAGGTTTTCGGCGCCACCATTGTCGGCGATGCCTTGCTCTACCTTCTGTGGATTGAAATAGTCACGATCAGTGACCAGCACTCGCAGTGTGGAATGCCAATAGGTATAGGGATAGACATCGGCCTTGAGATCTACATTCTCCTTCCTGGCTTTGTCGAATACTCCCGGCATGCGCGTGTGGGCCATGTGCCAAACGCTGGGACTCGCAAGCTTGATGTGGGTGATTTCGACCGGCAGTTTCCCGCCTTGGCCAATGCGGATCACTTCATCGAACGAATCGAAGACACCTTTCTCTTCATCGCGAACGTGGCTGATATAGAAACCACCGCGTGCCGCCGCAATCTTTGAGAGACCAATCAGTTCGTCGGTCGTGGCGAAATGGCCTTTCTCGTATTCCAATCCGCTCGACAAGCCAAACGCGCCCGCATCCAGTTCCTTCCCGAGCAGGTCCTGCATCTTCTTCAGTTCCTCGGGAGTGGAGGCACGGTACAGGTCCTTGCCCATCACCTGCTCGCGAATGGTCGCGTGCCCGATCATGCTGGCGAAGTTGATGGCGGCCGGTGTCTTTTCAAGGTGAGAAAAGAAATCGGCAATCGGGAAGTTGGAATCGCCATCCTGACCCACCAATACCGTCGTGACTCCTTGCCGGGAGACTGCTTCGGCATCGAGATCATTGAAGATGCCACTGTCATGGTGGCTGTGCATGTCGATAAAGCCGGGCGCGAGCGCCATGCCGTGCTCGTCACGAAGCACATCCCCGGCTTGGATAGAAAGATTTTTGCCGATTTCAGCGATGCGATCCGCCTTGATGCGAACGTCCGCCTTGAACGGATTCGCCCCGGTTCCGTCATACACCAGAACGTTCTTGATAAGGATGTCGGAGCCGAACAGGGCGGTGGAACTTGCGATGACAATCAAGATACAGAGCAGCCGAATTTTCATTTGTGCGGGACCCTTTACCGTTGGTGTCAGCGGCGAGTATATATCGGAGGCAAAGCTCGGTCGCTGCTGTCCACGATGAGCTTCCCCGCAGTTTTTGTCGAGGCTAACCACCACCTGCTTGCGGATAATTTACAAACTGATACCCTGCTCTGCGCAATCTGATCACAAACTCCGAGGATGCAATGAAACAAACTGTCTTTGCGCTGATGCTGATTCTCCTGTTTTCTATTTCTGCTCTGGCCGCCGATGCAAACCGCAAGCACGTCGTGCTCGATCAGTCGCCCGCACGCAGCAACTTCCCTTTTAGCGATGCCGTTGTGGTCGGCGACACGCTCTATCTCGCCGGGACCGTCGGTTTCGACAAGGACGGCAAACTTCCGGCCACCGTGGAAGACGAGGCCAAGACGGCGATGGAGAACGTGAAGAAAGTTCTTGAGAGCCAGGGCATGACGATGGATGACTTGGTCTCAGTGCAGGTCTTCGGCACTGATTTCAGCCTGTACCAGAAATTCAATGAGGTTTACCGGACGTATTTTCATGAGCAATTTCCGGCTCGCGCTTTCATCGGAGCCGCAAGTTTGATCCGTGGAGCGCATTTCGAATTGACCGGGATCGCAGTGAAGCGGGCGAAATAATCTGCAAGCGATTCGGCCCCGGACAATCAGGGGATTCGACGCTGGCGCGCCGGGTTAATTCCGGTCTCCTCCGCCATGCTTCTCCTGGCAGAGCTTGCAATAGGTCGGAGGCTCGGTGTTGTCGACTACGTGCTTTACGGGCGGTTGCGCGCGAAGATAGGCGAACACCGCCTTCAAATCGTCGTCGGTCATGTTGCCGTACCACGCCCACGGCATGACTGCGTTCAGTGTTCGCGCCTTTACGTGACCGGTGCGCATGGCCGCGATAAACAGATTCTCGTCGTAATAACTGATCCCGCTCGGGTCTGATGTGATGTTCGGACTAACAATGGTGGTTCCGTTGGGCCCATCGATCGCGTTTCCGCCACCAAACAACTTTGTGAATAGCGGAGCATCGGGGTGATACCAACTGGTGTGGCAACCTGCACAGTCGGCAACGTTGGCAAGGTATTCACCGCGCTTCACCTCGGTCGACAAGTCCGGCTGAGGAACCGGTGCAGTGATCGGTTGCGGCAGGTCTGCGTAATTGATTCGCCTCCCGAAGGGAATTCTGGTCCGGGTAACGCGTTCCGAACCGCAGGCAGCGACCTGACATAAACCACCACCGACGCTACATCCTCATCGCTGAGATCATGGAAAGCCCCGTACCACATCTGCGGATGGAGCATGCGCCCGTCATGACCAATACCTTCGCGAATTGCTCGAGCGATCATGTCGTCTGTCCACGCACCCGCGCCAGTTTCAACGTCGGAAGTCAAATTCGGCGCAACCAGCCACGGACGCCCGTCCTCCGCGAACACGTGACCGGTTCCTGCTTTGCCCACAACGGCCGGAGCGCCAGGCGCATTCCAGTCCCGATCGGAATGACAGCGAAAGCACGCCAACACGCCATTCGCAAGATATTCCCCGCGCTTCCGGCGCTCATCGGTGCGCTCGAACTTCACATCGCGCAGAGGTCGATGTCGCGGCCCAACAACATAGGCATGCCAAGCGGCTGAGTACACCTGCGGGCCCATCAAGAGCGCCGGAGTCACCCCGGCCACCAGAAGAACAATCCCAATCACGACCAGCCCGATGTGCTTGCCCTTCACGCGCGGAAGCTTAACATGCCGGAAGCGTCCATTCCTTCCCGGGTTCCTCTACAGAACGTAGCTATAATCTCTCTTGGCTGAATGCTGTGTGCTGAATGCGAAGTCACCGATTCCTGACCACTCGATGAAATTCGAACTCTTCATCGCAACCCGATATCTCCGAGCCAAGCGACGGCAAGCCGTTATCGGCGTGATCACGGCGATCTCCGTGCTCGGCGTTGCCGCCGGAGTCGCCTCGTTAATTGTCGCCCTGGCCATCAACAACGGATTTCGCCAGGACCTGCAAGATCGCCTTCTCGGCTCCACTTCGCACGTCAACCTGCTGCGAGTACAAAGCGATGGCATGAAAGACTGGCAGCCGCTGATGGATCGGCTCTCGCACGAGCCGCACGTAGTTGCAGCCGCCCCGGCGATCTACGAGCAGGTGCTGATCTCGCGTGGCCCTCGCGCCCGCGGAGCCGTCCTCAAAGGAATCGTTCCTGCCGACGAGCGCAAAGTGAGCGACCTGCTCAAATCCGTGAACATCGGATCCGCCGACGACCTCTCCACGCCGAGTCACAACACTGCGGCTCCCGCGCAATCTCCTACAGACCTTGGCGGGGTAGAGGATCGAGTGGCCAGCATGCCGCCGATCATCCTCGGTAAAGACATGGCAGATGACCTTGGGGCTACCGTGGGATCGGTAGTTCTCGTTACCAGTCCCCAGGGAGAACTCACCCCTTTCGGCATGGTTCCCAAGTACAACCGCTTTCGCGTCGCCGGGATTTTCAACTCAGGGTTTTACGATTACGACAGCGCCTGGGCATTCACTGGCCTGTCCGATGCACAGCGTTTGTTCGGGCTTGGCGACCTGGTTTCAGTTCTGGAATTCAAAGTGGATGATATCTACAAAGCCGACCAGGTGTCGCATCAGCTGGAGCAAGCCGCAGGGCCCGGCTTCATGGCCACCAACTGGATGGAGCAGAACAAAGCTTTGTTCAAGGCTTTGAGCCTGGAGAAAGTGGTGACATTCATCACCATCGGCCTGATCGTGTTCGTTGCCGCTCTCAACATCGTCATAGCGTTGACCATGATGGTCATGGAGAAGACAAAGGACATCGCGGTGCTGCGCTCGATGGGCACGCGCACTCCACAAATCTGGAAGATCTTTGTCTCCCAGGGATTCCTGATCGGGGTCTTTGGTACCGCCATCGGACTGGTGCTTGGCTACGCGCTGGCCTATCTCGGTGGCCACTATCATGTCATTCGGCTGGCGCCGGAGGTTTATTCCATTGATTACGTGCCGTTCGCACCGCGTGTGACCGACGGCATCTGGGTGTCTTCGATTGCCCTTGCCATTTCGTTAGTGGCCACGGTCTATCCGTCCTGGTCCGCAGCTCGCATCCTTCCTGCGGAAGCCCTGCGTTACGAATGAGCACATCCACTCTCCGGCGGCAAGCTGCTGAGCCGCATGAAGCACCTCAACTCGCCATTTCGGAACAACTTCCGGTGACCATCGTCACATTGCCTTCCGGCGGCCGAGGTATACAGTTTTCAGCATAGATGCTCCCGTAGAGGGAAGTAGAAGCGAAGTGCATCGCTCCGTGATCTAATGCAGTATCCGGTTTCACAGGTACAGACCCTGTGTGCCTGAATTTGAGACGAGGAGCATGCCTATTGCATCTAAATGGCAGGGAATGGATTCTGCGCGCGGAAGGACTGAAGAAGGTCTTTCGCTCGGGGGAATCGGACCTGGTGCTCTTTGAAAACCTGTCGTTCCAAGTAGCCAAGGGAGAAATGCTCGCGATCGTTGGCGAATCGGGAGCCGGAAAGAGCACCTTACTGCACATCCTCGGCGCTCTTGATAGGGCTTCTGCAGGTGACGTATACTTCGCCCACTTGCACTTGAGTTCGCTCTCTGAAAGGGATGCTGCCGAATTTCGCAACCGGGAAATCGGCTTTGTTTGGCAGTTCCACTACTTGCTGCCGGAATTTACGGCACTCGAAAACGTGGCTATGCCGCTGTTGCTGCGGGGAACTTCTCGGCAACAGGCACAAGGAGAAGCTTCGCGCTGGCTTCGCGAGGTCGGTTTGGAGCAACGATCGCATCACCGCTCCGGAGAACTTTCCGGCGGTGAGCAGCAACGTATTGCTCTGGCACGTGCGCTCATCACTCGGCCCAAGTTGCTTTTGGCCGACGAGCCTACTGGAGACCTCGATAGCCGCACTGCGGACTCGGTTTTTGATTTGATCGCCAGGTTACATCGCGACTACCAGCTGACCTCTCTCATTGCTACCCACAACCTTGTTTTTGCCGGGCGTTGCGATCGCGTGATGCGGTTGCGCGGTGGATGCTTTGAGGAGGTCGCCCCTGGGTCTTTAGGCCAGGGAGATTGAACGACAGCAGGATTTGAAGCAAACTGCCGCAACTTGTTGCAATGCCCGAAAAGGAACGGTTGCGGCGAATCAAAACGGTGTTTATTTACAACGGAGCCTCGGTTTTGGGCGAGTAAGGAACCCTGGATTTGTTGGCACCTGGATTGCACGTGACCTTATTTGCCAAGGGTTGCCATGGGTCAGGACCACAACCGGCTGACCCGGAAGTCTCCTGAAGCGCTAGAGGGAGAAGGGCTATATGTTTGAACGGTATACAGAGAAAGCAAGGCGCGTCATCTTTTTTGCGCGTTACGAGGCCAGTCAGTTCGGTTCTCCCTATATTGAGACCGAGCATCTCTTGCTGGGACTTCTGCGCGAAGACAAGGCCCTGACGAACCGGTTCTTGCGCTCTCATGCCTCGGTCGAGTCCATTCGGAAACAGATCGAGGGTCACACTACGATTCGCGAGAAGGTTTCTACTTCCGTCGATCTTCCGCTTTCGAACGAATGCAAGCGGGTTCTGGCCTACGCGGCGGAAGAAGCCGAGCGGCTCTCCCACAAGCATATCGGTACGGAGCATCTTCTTTTAGGGTTGTTGCGGGAAGAGAAGTGCTTCGCGGCCGAGATCCTGCACGAGCGCGGTCTGCGTCTCTCGACCATTCGCGAGGAGCTGGCGCGTACCAGCCAGGAGAAAGCTCAGCCGCAACGTCAGCGTGAGTCTTCGCTTCTGAGCGAGTTCTCGCGCGATCTTACCCAAGCTGCGATGGACACCCAGCTCGATCCGCTGGTCGGACGCGAAAGCGAAGTCGAGCGCGTGATTCAGATTCTCTGCCGCCGCACTAAGAACAATCCGGTGCTGATCGGCGAGCCTGGCGTGGGCAAGACCGCCATCGTCGAAGGTCTGGCGCAGCGTATTGCAGACGGCGAAGTTCCATCGTTCCTCGCCGACAAGCGAATCCTGGCGCTTGATCTTTCCTTGATCGTCGCCGGAACCAAGTACCGCGGCCAGTTCGAAGAGCGCCTGAAGACCATCATGAAAGAGCTGATGGAATCTCAGAACGCCATCATCTTCATCGACGAGTTGCACACTCTGGTAGGCGCAGGATCGGCGGAAGGCTCGCTCGATGCAGCCAACATCCTGAAGCCCGCTCTGTCCCGCGGAGAAATCCAGTGCATCGGCGCAACCACTCCGGGCGAGTATCGCAAGTCAATCGAGAAAGATCGTTCGCTCGAGCGTCGTTTCCAGGCGGTGAAAGTTCCGCCTCCGAACGAAGCCGATGCCACCAAGATTCTGTTCGGTATCAAAGATCGCTACGAGAAATTCCACGCGGTCACCTATACCGACGATTCCATCAACTTCGCGGTATCGCATTCCAACCGCTATATTCCGGATCGTTTCCTTCCTGACAAGGCGATCGATTTGATCGACGAAGCCGGCGCCCGCGTCAAGCTGCGCCAGACTTCGTTGCCCGAGGAGATCACCGAAGTCCAGAAGCGGATCAAGTTCATCGTCCACCGTATGGAGAACGCCATCGCGAACCACGAGTTCGAGAAGGCGCGCTTCTACTCGGACGAGGAACGCAAAGAGCGCGAGAACCTGCGCGCCCTTCGCGAAAAATACCACCTCGATGAATCCTCCACCGGCGTTGTCGGTCGGGAGGACATCGAGGACGTGGTATCGCGCTGGACTGGCGTGCCTGTCACCTCGATCAAGGAAGAAGAAACTCAGAAGCTGCTGCGCATTGAGGAAGAGCTACACAAGCGCGTGATCTCGCAAGATAAGTCGATCAGCGCGCTGGCTCGGGCTATCCGCCGCAGCCGCGCTGGCCTGAAGAACCCGAACCGGCCGATCGGCTCGTTCCTGTTCCTGGGACCGACGGGCGTCGGCAAGACCGAGGTCGCCCGCACCCTGGCGCAGTTCATGTTCGGAACCGAGAAAGCTCTGGTTCGCTTCGATATGTCCGAGTTCATGGAAAAGCACTCGGTCTCGAAGCTGATCGGCTCGCCTCCGGGATACGTGGGCTACGAAGAGGGCGGACAGCTTACTGAACGCGTGAAGCGCGCTCCGTACTCGGTCGTCCTGCTCGACGAAATCGAAAAAGCGCACCCGGATGTCTTCAACATCCTGTTGCAGGTATTTGAAGACGGCCACCTGACCGACGGCCTTGGCAATACCGTGGACTTCAAGAACACGGTCATCATCATGACTTCGAATATCGGCGCGCGGCACTTGCAGCGGCGCGAGGGGCTGGGTTTCCAGTCCACCGACGAGGGCATGGTCTCCGGGAAAGTCGAAGACCTGGTCAAGAACGAGGTGAAGCGTACCTTCAACCCCGAGTTCCTGAACCGTCTGGACGAAATCATTCTGTTCCAGGCTTTGAACGAGCAGGACCTGATCCAGATTCTGGAACTCATGGTCAACCAGCTCAACCAGAACCTGGCGCAGAAGGCGATTACGGTTACGGTGACGGACGAAGCCAAGAAGTGGATCCTCGCGCAAACGCTCACCGATCGCAGCTACGGCGCACGCCCGCTGCGCAGAGCGTTGCAGAAGTACATCGAAGATCCGCTCTCGGAAGCTTTGATCCAGGGCACCATCACCACCCGGCCGGCTTTCATCGAAGTCTTCCTGGACGGAGACAAGCTGTACTACCGTCCGGTGGACTCGCAGGAAACGTCTGGAGTGCTGCTGTACGAGAACAGCTAGCTCATAGCCGTTAGCTCTTAGCCATTAGCCGTCAGCCACAAAGCTGGCGGCTTTTGTTTTGGATGGGAGCGACGGGCACCTCGCCTGTAAGCGAAGAGTGGGCTCTACTTACTCCAATCCTCAACCTTCAATCCCTTCAAGCGGTGGAACACCCGATCATGGGTCACCAACACGAGTTCACCAGCCAGCGCCTGCGCCGCAATCATCATGTCCAGATTGCCCATCGGCTCTCCCGCTCGTTCGAGAGAAGCCCGTAACTGCGCATACTCCCTTGCACAAGACGAATCCCACGCGAGGATTTCCAGTCGCAATAGAAACTCCTCCACGGCGACGGCAAGCTTGCGCGCTCCCGGAATCCGCGCCACCCCAAAACGCAACTCGGCCTCGGTCACCGCCGAAATGCCGACCTCGGCCATCGGCACTTTCAGCAAATGCTCTCGGACCCGCAGGAAATTTCCCTTGATGATGTAACTGGCAGTGTTGGTATCGAGAAGGTAGCGGACCGCCATTCAGAACAAGTCGCGCTTCTGCGGAGGCGCGTCCTTGCGATCGCCCGGAAAATCTTCCGGCACTTCGACGGTCTTCATGAGGTCGAAGAAATCGGTCCATGACTCCGGCCGCCGCGACAAAATGACATCCCCCGTGACCGGATCACGGCGCACGTAGACCTCCGAGCCTTCAAAACGGAATTCCGCCGGCAAGCGCACCGCCTGGCTGCGCCCGTTGAGAAAGAGTTTGGCTGTGGTGGGCATGGTATATATTCTGATATATACCATGAACTCTGTCAAGCTCGCCAAACGGCATCGAGATGAACCACGTGCGCCGCGGACGGCTTGGTCCGAGCAGTGAGCGAAGCGAGCCGGATACAACATGCCCGCGTAAGCCGCGAACCGGCTACCGTACGGCCGCATCCTGCGGGCTCCGAAGCCGCTGGGACGGCGGCGGTACGATCTACAACCTCGACATCATGCCCCGATTCTCCTCCCTCACCCGCTCCCGCAAGCTCTCCGGCTCAATCACCTCCGCCCGTGATCCCATGCCCAGCACCATGAACAATGCCTCCTCCGGATGATCGAACTGCACCCGCAGTATCTCCCATCCGTCGCGAATCTCGATCTCCTCCAGAATCATGTGCCATCGTTTCATGTTCGCGGCGGCGCGAGCTTCCAAGCGCAACGTAACCTCTAACTTCTGCCGGCCTTCCAGAAACCGCTCCGTCGACGCCCGCCAGTGCTCGCCCAAATCGAAATGCGGTGGCCGCTCGCAAGCTTTCTCCAGGACCTTTGCGGCCTCGATCCGCGACACGCGAAAGGTCCGCAACCCAGCCGAAGTGTTCGCCACCAGGTACCAGGTGCTCCCCTTTGCCACCAACCCCAGCGGATCCACCACTCGCACCGACTGCTCTCCCTGGGGCTTGCGATAGGTAATCCGCAGCTTGCGGTCGCGTGCCACCGCCTCCTGCACCACCGGTAACTGCGTCAGATTCTCGCTGGTGCCGCGCCAGGCAGTGGTATCCACATAAAGCCGCTGCCGGATCGAGACCGCCTGCTCGCGCATGCCTCCCGGCATCGCCGCCATTAACTTGCCGATGGCCCGCTCCGCCGCCGCGGCCAGTCGCGAGTCGCCAAGCACGCGAGGCTGCGCCATCAGCAACGCCCTCAATTCGACCTCATCCAGCCCGGGGACCTGCGTGCGCCAGCCTTCATCGAGTTGCCATCCGCCCTGCGCGCCGCGGAGCGCAAATACGGGCACCCCTGACGCGCTCAGAGCTTCCATATCGCGATGCACCGTCCGCGCCGACACCTCCAGCCGCTCCGCGAGTTCGCGCCCGCTCAGACGCCCATGCGCCTGCAACAATAACAACGCCGACAGCAGCCGGTCTGACTTCAAAGCCACCTCGAAAATTTATCGCGGCAATTATGACATGCTGTGTCATATATGCCGCCGATATTCTCCACAGTGACATCAAGGGCCACCGCCCTGACAGGAGAAAGCGATGAAAATGACTGAGCTGTTCCTGGCTGAACTAGATCGCGAAGCCGCCGGCACCCGTAGCGCGCTCGCCCGCGTCCCTGAAGGACACAATGACTGGAAGCCTCACGACAAGTCCATGCCGCTTGGCAATCTGGCCAACCTGTGCGCCACCATGCTGTCGTGGATTGACATGATCATCAATGTCGATGAACTCGATATCGCCCCCAAGGAAGGCCAACAGCGCCCGCCAGTCGCCAGAATCGAAAAGAGCTTGAGGCCGCGCTCTATGACGCCGTCGCCAAGGCGCGCAAAGCCCTCGCCAACACCAACGACGATCATCTCTTGACCGAATGGAAGCTGCTGGCCGGCGGGAAAATCATGATGCAAGCGCCGCGCCACATCTTTATTCGCGACACGGTCTTCAATCACCTCGCCCATCACCGCGGACAGCTCACCGTCTATCTGAGACTCAATAACGCCTCGGTGCCGGCGATCTACGGCCCTCTGCGGATGAAGGAAAAATGGAAGAACAGGCGGCCAAAGTCGCGTAGAGAATCTACGATCGATGGAGGACGGGCGCTCCCGCCCGTCCTTGCAGTTCCGCTGTGCGGGACAGCCGAGGGCGGCGGTCCCTACATTCTTTGCAACTCCCCTCTCGCTCCGGCAATCTGTACTGATGACCTCGCTGGAGCCTCCATGCCCAAAGTCAATATTGCCGAAAAATTCTCCAAGATCAGCGAATACTGGAAGCCCTATATCGCCGCCGAACTCAACGGCCAGCACGTCAAACTAGACAAGCTGAAGGGCGAATTTGTCTTCCACCATCACGAAAACGAAGACGAGCTGTTTCTGGTGGTGAAGGGCCGCTTCCGTATGGAGTTCCGCGACCGCCACGAGTGGATCGAAGAAGGCGAATTCATCGTCGTCCCCCGCGGAGTCGAACACAAGCCGGTCGCCGACGAGGAGTGCTGGATTCTGCTTTTCGAGCCTGCCACCACACTGAACACCGGTAATGTAGAAAACGAGCGCACGCTCCACGAGTTGGACCGGGTTTGACTTTGAAACTTGAAACCTTGAAACTCTAAAATCTGGTCTTATGGAAATCACCGTCTACTCCGCCTTCTGGTGCCCGGACTGCCGCGAAGCCAAGCGCTTTCTTGAGCGCCACAACCTCTCGTTCACTGAAATTGACATCGAGAAGACTCCCGGTGCCGCCGATGAAGTCGTCAAGCGCACCGGAAAACGCGCCATTCCGCAGTTCGTGATCGACGGGGAATGGGTGCAGCCCTATCGCCCGGGCGAAGGTTTTCTGTATGAGGAGATGTCCAAACGCCTGGGCTTGGAAGGATAAGCTGTCAGGAATCAGCGACTTTCGTCATCGTCCAATCCCCGGGACACACCCCTCCGTACCCTAGGCCAAGCTGGGGTTTTGCCTCACCATAGAGGCTCAAGATCAGCCTGCCCGAACGTCCCCGCCTCTCCCCGTTCCCTGGCCGGCAGTCAAGGGCCCAATGGAAGAGCATCTACCGCAGGAAGAACCGGTCTGTACTCTCTGGTCGCAGGCACTGCAGGCGGTTTTAGGACTGTTTCTCGTGGTCGGCGCCGGCTTCATGGCGCACTACTACGCGCCGCCTCCGCCCAACGATCTGCAGAAGGAAGTCACCCAGCTCACCCATCAAGTCGAGCAGCTCAGGCAGGAACAGGCCATGCCGAGCGTGGTCCTGAATAAGTATCGTAATTCGATCTGTTACATCTACGGTGTCTACCAGGTCGGCTTCCCCGGCGAGAAACCGGGATTGCGGGCACGCGTCTCCGGAACCGGGTTCGTGGTTTCTGACGGACTGCTAGCCACCAACCGGCACGTTGCCGAGCCCTGGTACGGCGATCCCGATTCTGCTGCCTTGATTCAGAAAGGCGCCACGCCTCAGCTGGAGAAGCTGCTGGCCTTTTTCCCCGGCTATCCCACGCCAGTGAACCTGACGCCTGTTGTTTTCTCCGCCCAAGGCGATCTGGCGGTGCTAGAAATCGAAAACGTACAGAGTATGCGGCATCTGCAGGCGCTTCCATTGGCTGCGGCGGTGCCGAATCCCGGAGAACTGGTCTCTGTCGTCGGCTATCCCATGGGAATTGTGGGAATGGTCGCAAAGGCGCCCCCGGCCGTCTATGACCGCCTGGCTTATCGCCGGGACGACATGGGCGCGGCAAACGAACTGGCCGCGCTCTCGCTGATTCGTCCGTCGGCAACTTGTGGCCACCTCGGGGATGTTGTCGGAGACAAACTGATCTATGACGCACCGACGGCTCACGGGGGCAGCGGCGGCCCCGTGTTCAACTCGCGCGGGGAAGTGATCGGCATCAACGCGGCCTACCTGGATGGCTTTTCCGGGGGGACGCTTGGCATCTCGGTGGACGCGTTGCGCCCGTTGATCGCCGCCGCAAAGCGGAAACCAGCTCCAGCTTCAACTGACCTGCTTGTCCACTAATCGTTGCTGAATTTTGTCTGAGATACGCAAGTCTTTGCATGGCAGCTCGTTGTTCGTTTTCGAGTAGTTCCTTCATCCGCATCGCAACCGTCTGAAATCCGGGGCGTGAGCCGCTTCATTAAAATCTAAGGAGCTTTGGCAGGCTGAATGCACTGCTACGCTAAGATTCCGTGGACGCCGGCAACACTCAGCCGGACCATGGCTCCGGAGACCGGCCTTGAGGTGCCACGCCTCGGTTGGCTGCTGGGATCTAAATTTCCCGATGCTGAGGACATTGATGAAAAAGATCCAGGGGTTGGCTTGCCTTTGTGCATTGTCATTCATTATGAGTGCGTGTGGCGGAGGTGGATCCAGCGCGGGCACTGGTGGGAATGGCGGCACAGGGGGAACTGGAGGAGGTAGCAACCCCACCATCACCGTCTCGGTCGCTCCTTCCACTGCGACCGTAGCTCTGAATGGAACTCAACAATTCAGCGCAACCGTCTCTCCTTCCACGGTACAGCAAACCGTGACTTGGAGCGTCGCTGCTGGAAACGGAACCACCTGTAGCGGCTCCGCCTGCGGACAAGTGGATGCGAATGGCCTGTACACGGCCCCCCCCACCAGCTTGCCTGCCGGAAATCCGCCTCAGGTGAAGGTGACCGCGACTTCGACCCAGGACTCCACCAAGAGCAACAGCGCCAACGTGGTCTTGGTCAATACGCAGAACACCCGCATCAAGGGAACCTATACCTTTCGCTTCGCCGGATTTAACGCCGCCGGAGAAGTCTTGAGCGTTGGCACTTTTGCTGCCGACGGCAACGGCAATGTCACTTCCGGTACGGAAAACATGACCACCAGCAGCGGGCCATTGCCGGCCGCACTTATTACCGGAGGAACTTATTCCGTCGGCTCCGACGGACGCGGCGACATGATGCTCAACACCTCTCTCGGCACGTTCTGCTACGTCCTCGCCGTGGGCGCGACCACAATCGACAATCCGGTCTTTGTGCAATTTGATCAGACCACAGCGCCGATTGCATGCACCGGAACTCAGATGGGAGCCGGAATTCACGGTTCCGGCCTGATGAACCTTGCCACTACGTCATCGTTCAACCTCGGTTCGCTGAACCAGCCGTACGTATTTGAGTTGAACGGATTCAACACCTTCGGCCGCCGCTTCGCGTATGCGGGAAGGTTCGTGGGCGATGGAGCGGGCAACATCACGAGCTGGCTGCTCGACACGAACAACGGCGGCATAGCTACCGCCACTAGCGGATCGGCGGGGACCTACACAGTGGGCAGTAATGGCGTCGGTACTCTCATTCTCAGCGGAGGCCGCACGCCGCTGACCCTGAATCTGTACATGAAGAACTCCGACGAAATCTTCCTCAGCGTCGCGGATGCGCCCGCCACCAATTCCAGCGCGGTTGGAGTCGCTGAAAGTCAGGATACGAACCAGCTTTACGACAGCACGACCTTCAAGGGTGTCAGCGTCTTTTATCTAACCGGATCTGCCTCGAATAATCTGACCTTTGGCAGAGTCTTCGGAGGTCTGGCTATCACCGACGGTAGCGGCGGGATCACCGGGTTCTTCGATCAGGACGACGGGGGCGTGATTACCAGCAATGCCCAAATTGCTAATCAATACACCGCTACTGGCAGCGGACGCTACATCTTTCCCGTCGGCACCATTTCTTTCGTGATGTATGCCATCACCGCGAACAAGGGGTTCTTGCTCGATCAAGGTCAGCCAACCAATGCGGTGCTGAGTGGGATTCTGGAACCGCAAACCACCAATCCGATTAACGCTGGCACGATCAACGGTACCTTCGTCCAAATCGCTCAACAGGTCTCGAGCGCCGGCGCCCAGGACACGGTCGCCGCCTTAATGCTGAACAGCGGCACAGGTGCAGTTTCCGGCACCCAGGATGAAACGGATGGGGGCGAAAATCCGAATCAGACCGTCGCGGGCAGTTACAGTGTCAGTTCAAATGGCCGCGGCACTTTTAACCTGACTTCGCCTGCGACTTCCTCCGGCGTTCTCTATGTCATTGGTCAATCCAAGTTCATAGTCATTCCGGCGGATCCGACCAACTTGAACCCGCAAGTTCTGGTGAACGGTCACTGAGACGAGAGCGAAAGTAGAGATGGGAGGGCACAACTTCGGTCGTGCCTTTCCGGGTGGAATGATTTACTTCAGCGTCTGGCTTGGGGCAAACTCCCGTTGTTCAGCCCGCGGGAGAATCGCTTCATCCATCCCTCCTCACGGACATGTTCCGCATCCAGTTGATGCATGCGGGCAGCCAGGATACTGTGACGCCCAAGATAGCCCACGACCTTCCGCGGATCATCACGTTCCACTACAGGCAACCGGCCTATGTTGTTACGCAGCATTTTTGCCGTAGCATCGTGCAGCACTTCGTCGGGATACGTGACGATGACGTTACGAGAAGCTGCGTCCAGAACGCGGGTAGTTCCTTGCGGTTCGGAATCCATGGCGCGAAAGATATCTCCGCGTGTTATGACTCCGGCCAGTCTGCCGGCCTCATCCATCACCAGCATCGCCTGATGATTTACAAAGCGCTGATCGCGACGGCCAATGCCTTCCGCCACTTCTGCGATCGTCATTCCCGAAGGGATCGTGGGAATGTCCTTATCCATAGTTTCAGCCACGCTCATCTGCTGCAGCACGTCGGCTTCGTAATCCTGGTGGATCCGAAGACCGCGCCGCGCTAGCTTCTCGGTCATGATGGAAGCTTTGGGCATCAGCAGCATCGCAATACCATCTGCGATCACGCTCACCAGCATCAGGGGCAGCACCGAGTTGTAGTCACGGGTGATTTCGAAGGCGAAGATGATGAAGGAAAACGTGGCTCGCGACGCCGCTCCGAACACCGCGCCCATGGCGACCAGCGCAAAGGCTCCCGGGGCCAGTCCCGCCGAAGGAAAGAGGGCATTCGCGCCCATCGCAAACGCTCCGCCCATGGCGGCGCTCGACATGAACATGGGAGCCAGCAGCCCTCCGGAGGTTCCCGAGCCCAGTGAAATGACCAGGGCCACTGCCTTGGCCACCATCACCACAAGCAGCAGCTTCAGCACCATGTTTCCATTCAGGATGTCGCCAATGGTGTCATACCCGACGCCAAGGACACGCGGCACGAAGTAGCCAATGATTCCGAGGCCAAGGGCTCCGATGGCCGGCCACCACAACTCATCGACCGGCAGGTGCTCGAACAGGTCCTCCACCCAGTACAGGAGCTTGCTGAAGCCGACGGCAGCCAGTCCGCAAAACACTCCCAACACCAGGTAAAACGGCAATGCGCGTGGAATTCCGAAGTCCACCGTTTTCACCGCGAACATCGGGCCTGCGCCTAACAAGCGCATGTGGACGGCAGTCGCCAGCGTGCTGGCGATGACCAGGGGAATGAAAGATCGGGACTTGAATTCAAACAGCAACAACTCGATGGCCAGGATTACTCCAGCGATCGGAGTGTTGAAGGTGGCGGACATGCCCGCCGCCGCACCACATGCCAGCAGCACTTTGCGCTCGGAAGCCGTGGTGTGAATGAACTGCCCCACCAGAGATCCCAAAGCGCCACCGGTTTGAATGATTGGTCCTTCCGCGCCGAACGGGCCCCCGGTCCCGATTGCGATGGCGGCGGAGATGGGCTTCAAGATCGCCACGCGGGGCTGAATCCGGCTGCCATTGATCAGCACCGCTTCCATCGCTTCGGGTATTCCGTGGCCCTTGATCTTGTCGCTGCCGTATTTCGCCATAAAACCGACGACCACCCCGCCGATCACCGGGATCAGGATGATCCAATACCCCAGGTGACTGTAGCGCGGGCTGACGAACGCAGTGGACCAGTGGTGGAAGAAAAACAGATTGGTGAAGAGCCCAATCAGGTTGTAGAGAACGAACGCGACTAATCCGGCGAGCAGGCCGATGGCCGCTGCCAGAAACGAGATCAGCACCATGCGGAACTGCGCCGGTTCCGGCGCAGAGAACGCGGACGGCTGAACTCCGTCTACCCCCAGTCTGAGTGAAGAAGTGTTTCGATTACTGGTGGAGGTGGTCGGAGTGCCGGTCGGTTCTGCCATTGCGTGTTTATTTCCTCGCTTTGCCGGGAGGCGCCTTGCCCTCGCCGTCGCTATTCTTATCTTTACTGGCCTGGATCGCTCGCTTGAGTGCGGTCACGAGGGCCGGGCCCTGCATCCTTAGTTCAGCGCGATGATGCAGCGATAAATCCCGAAGCACCTTCTCGCCTTTGGGGGTGAGCGAGAGCAGCACTTCGCGACGATCATCGCCGGCGCGCCGCCGCTTCACATAACCGCCCGAGGAGAGCCGGTTCACCAGTTCCACGGTGCTGTGGTGCTGGATCTGGAGCCGCTCGGCGAGTTCCCCGATTCGGGGGCGAACTCCCTTCGGCAGTCCCTTAAGGGCCAGCATGAGCTGGTGCTGTCGCGGCTCGAGTCCCGCGGTCCGCGCTGCTTCCTCGCTGAAATGCAGAAACAACCGTATCTGGTATCGGAGTTCCGCCAGAATCTGATAGTCAGGCAGGGTGAGTACCTTTTCCATGCCGCGGATTATATCGTACCGACACCATATACCAAGTTAGTATCGTATCACGATGTATCGGCGGCTGCCAGTCCCTGCCGAAAGGATTCCTGGGTCGCCGTCGCATACGCTCCGGCTTGGTCGGAATGACAATTGGTTCGGATGCGGTAGCCGCGCCCGCACGCTTTGTGATCGGTACTGGGTACCAGGTGCTCGGTACCTGTTCTCAGTCCTTGATACAATCCTTAGTCCGCTAAAAAAATCAGAGGATTCCGCCTTGATTCCACGCTATACCCGCCCCGAGATGGGACGCATCTGGAGTGAAGAAAACCGCTTCCGCAAGTGGCTCGCGGTCGAAATCGCCGCCACCGAAACCCTGGCCGAAGCCGGCATGGTCCCGCAGGATGCGGCCCAAACTATCCGCGAAAAAGCAGACTTCAAACTTGATCGCATCCATGCCATCGAGGCCGAGGTGAAGCATGACGTTATCGCGTTCACCACCTCGGTCGCGGAGATCGTCGGGCCGCAATCCCGCTGGTTTCACTACGGTCTCACCTCAAACGATGTCGTGGATACCGCGCAGGCGCTTCTCATCCGCGAGGCCTCCGCGATCATCGCGCAGGATCTCAGAAAGCTGCATGAAGTCCTGAAGCGCCGGGCCTGGGAGTTCAAGGACACTCCTATGGTCGGTCGCACCCACGGGGTTCACGCCGAGCCCATCACTTTCGGGTTTAAGCTGGCGAACTGGTATTCAGAGACCGGCCGCAACATTGAGCGCTTCGATCGTGCTGCCGAAGAGATGCGGGTAGGAAAGTTTTCCGGCGCAGTCGGCACCTTCGCCCATTTGAGCCCCGAGCTTGAAGAAAAGATGTGCGAGCGGCTGGGACTGCAGGCAGCGGCGGTTTCGTCCCAGGTAATTCAGCGTGATCGCCACGCAAATTACATGGCCACGCTGGCCGTGATCGCCAGCACCCTCGACAAGATTGCCACCGAGATACGCCATCTGCAGCGCACCGAAGTCCGAGAGGCGGAAGAATTTTTCAGCGAAAAGCAGAAGGGCTCTTCGGCCATGCCGCACAAGCGCAACCCGGTCACTTGCGAACAAATCAGTGGCCTGGCACGCGTGGTGCGCTCGAACGCGCAGGCTGCTTTCGAAAACGTTCCCCTCTGGCACGAGCGTGACATTTCGCACTCGTCGGTTGAGCGCGTCATTATCCCCGACTCCACCACCCTCGTGGACTACTTGCTCCAAAAGACGACGAACATGATCGACACCATGTTCGTTTATCCGGGGCGTATGCAGAAAAATCTGGACAGCACGGGGGGCTTAGTCTACAGCGGCCAGTTGCTGCTCGACCTGGTCGAACACGGGGTCTCTCGCGAGGATGCGTATCGCATGGTGCAGAACCACGCCATGCACGCCTGGAAGGAAGGCTTGGACTTCAAGGAGTTGGTGCTGGGCGACAAAGAGATCACGAGCCGGGTTCCGCGCGAGCAGATCGAACGTGCGTTCGACCTGAAACGCCAGTTGCGCAACATCGACAAGATCTTCGCGCGAGTGTTTAAAGGATAGCCGTACCGCCAGCATGCTCCCGGCCAAGCCGCCGGGACGGCGGCGGTACCTGAAAGGGACCATGCTGGAACTCGAAACCGTGCGCCTGGAAATTCCCGAGGACACCAACATCATCGTCGGCCAGAGTCACTTCATCAAGACCGTCGAAGATGTGTATGAAGCGGTGGTAAACACCGTTCCCCAAGGCAAGTTCGGGCTTGCTTTCAACGAAGCCTCGGGCCCATGCCTTACGCGGTCCGAGGGGAACGACGAAGAGCTTCGTCAGGCGGCGGTTCGCAATGCCCAAACCGTGGGCGCCGGGCACATGTTCGTGCTCATCCTGCGTCATGCCTTTCCGATCAATCTCTTGAACGTCGTGCAGAATGTTCCCGAAGTTTGTTCGATCTTCTGCGCCACAGCGAATCCGGTGGAAGTAGTAGTCGCGAAAAGCGAGCAAGGCCGTGGCATCATGGGCGTGATTGACGGCAACTCGCCGAAGGGTGTGGAAGGCCCGAGCGACGTGACTTCGCGAAAGGAATTCCTGAGAAAAATCGGCTACAAACGCTGAGGGAATGATTCCCTAGTGAAAAAAGGTGTCGAGGACAAAGAGGAATACCACTCCCACAAAAACCAGCAGTGCCATGCGAACGCCGGGTTCTTTGTTGACCTCGGGAA
Source organism: Terriglobia bacterium (assembly GCA_963797845.1). Taxonomy (GTDB): domain Bacteria; phylum Acidobacteriota; class Terriglobia; order Terriglobales; family Acidobacteriaceae; genus DASREM01. The sequence goes on along the minus strand of CAWCRE010000019.1, from coordinate 513,164 downwards.
TCAGGTCGGAAGCTGCCACGTAGATCGTCACGCCCGCCGACAACGGTAACCCAAAAGCAATTTCGTGGCGGAAGAGCGCCATAGTCATGACTCCGGCGACGGTAGCTGCCCCGAGGATCGCCGATGCTCCCCAGGCGCTGGCGCGACTGCTTCCGCCGGCGAGCATGACCGAGGAAACCGTGAAGCCCTCGGGAATTTTGTGCAGGAACACGGCGGTGAAGATGATCCAGCCCAACCAATCGGAAACGATGAACCCGGACGCGATGGCGATGCCGTCGAAAAACGTATGAATGATCAGGCCCACCAGCACTGAGTAGCCCTTGTGGGTATGGACGAATTCATCGTGATGGGTTTCTTCTCCGAAGTGAAAGTGCGGGGTGACCGTGTGTTCGAAGAAGTGGATGAGCAAGTATCCGAGCAGGATCAGGAACCCGGCATTGCGGCCCCGAAGGGCGACGCTTTCGGGCACCATCTCGACCAGGGCGGTCGCCAGCATGAATCCAGCGCCCAAGGCGACGAAATAGTTGAGAAAGCGGCGGTCCCAATTTTTCTGGACAATGATGGCGCCGCCAAACACGTTGGCGGCTGCGGCGGTGAGTCCGAGAACAATGCTGACCAGGATTGGGTGCATGCGAGCGCAAGCAGCATATCAGCCGGGGAGAGTGGATGCCTACCGGTTGCTCCCTCTTGCTTACCCGCTGTGCCGGATGTGCATGACGTCTCCGTCTTGCACGATGTAATCTTTGCCTTCCAGGCGAAGCGTTCCTTTGGCGCGGGCGTTGGCTTCGGAGCCTGCTTCGAGAAGTTGGTCCCAGCGAATCGTTTCCGCGCGGATGAAATGTTTCTCCAAGTCGGAGTGAATGGCTCCAGCGCCTTCCACGGCGCGGGTATGCGCGGGGATCGTCCAGGCGCGGCATTCGTCCTCTCCGGCCGTGAAAAAGGAAATCAGACCGAGGAGGTGATAGCTGGTGCGAATCAGGCGAACCAGGCCACTCTCGGTCAGTCCGTAACTGGATAGGAATTCGGCGGCATCCGCGTCGCTCATCTCAGCCAGTTCGGCTTCGACTTTTCCGCAGATCGCAGAAACTCCGGCATTGGGACGGGAGGCCACTTCGGTGAGCTTATATTTCGTGGCGGCTTCTTCCAGTTCCTTACCTAGCGTCGTGCTCTCGGTGACGTTGAGCACGTAAAGAATCGGTTTCTCGCTGAGGAACATGAAGCCGCGAATGCGCTTTTTGTCTTCCGGAGTCATTTCCATTTCACGAATAGGCTTCTCTGACTCCAGGTGCGTTTTCGCGCGTTGCAGGAGCTCAAATTCTTTCTCTAGTTCGGGCGTCTTCATCTTCTTGAGATCTTTTTCCAGGCGCTCCAGACGCTTTTCGATCTGGCCGAGATCGCTGACCATCAGGTCGAATTCGACGTTCTTGATATCGCGCAAAGGATCGATAGGGCCGACGTGCGGGATGGAATCGTCTTCGAAGGCGCGAACCACGTGGGCGAGCGCGTCCACCGGGCGCAGGTGACCAAGGAAGCCGCTTTCCTTGAGCGACTCCTGGCCGATCGCGCCGAGGTCCACGTACTCGACCGAAGCGTGCGTAAGCTTCTTCGGGTTGTACATGGCGGCAAGGCGGTCGAGTCGGTCGTCGGGAACCTTGGCGACGCCGATGTGGGCTTCGCGCGGGTTGTAACTCGCGCCAGAAGTCTGGGCCTTGGTGAGAATCCGAAACAGCGATGTCTTGCCTACTTGGGGCAGGCCGATGATGCCAATTTTCATAAGAATGCCTGTGGCGGCGAGCGATCAGCGCAAGGCTTTTTGCTCTTGAATATTCATGGGAGCCGCATTCTCGACTCGAGCTGCGGTGGCCAGATCCGCCGGGAAATAGCTTCGTGAACAGGATAAATGATTCTTGAGGAATTGCCCAAGCTGGCTGAACAAATTCAAAATCTTAAAGCGCAGAGGTCGCAGAGAACGGCCGCAGAGAACGTCCCGCAACTTGCCGCAATGCTCACTGACGCGCGAGCAGTTGCTGGGCCGTCAGATAGATCACAAACAATCCCATGATAAACACTCCAATTTCCAGGCGAGTGGACCAGACGTGCATGGCGTCGAACTGAACCCGCATGGGGTCGGTGAGCGCTACCTTGTCGATCTCTCCCATTGAGGTGCGGAGAGCCGCCATCTTTGGAGTGATCCCGAACTGCGAGGCGGCGGTCAGCGCGAGCATGCCATACAGCAAGAGATGTCGGAGCGCGAAGGGATGCGGATCTCCTGTGGTGAGGCGGGAGTACAGCATCGAGCAGAGCAGGAATACGATGCCGGAAATGATTCCCATCCAATGCAGGGCCGTGAGCGAGCGGCTGACGACGTTTCCGGCGAGATGCCTGGTGGGCAGGACCGCAGGGTTGAAGACTGTCGGAGCGAGCACGAAGGCGAAGAAGATCAGACCACCCATCCAGACGATCAGGGAGAGGAGAATCAGGAAGCGAAGAATCGACAAGAGGCGCACCTCACTTGCGGCATTATAGCCTCCGCCGCCGAGGACACTGCGGTGCACTGGGGAAACTCAATCTGACCACGAAGGGCCGAAAGCGCTCGCGAGATCGCTTCACCTTCGCTCGCTCAGTGTCGGGACGACGTCCTCGATTTGGGCAATTGCGAGCGGAGGCTCGGTGCTTAGACCGGTACAGGAACGCTCTCAACGATTTCCTGCATGAATTGCTCGGCTTGCTCAGCTTTTTTCAGCGTGGAGGAGGAAACTCCATGCGGCACTACGCGGTGCGCGAAAACCGGAACGACTAGCGGTTTGAAATCTTCCGGCATGCAAAAGTTGCGGCCTTCAAGGAACGCCATGGCTTGGGCGGCACGGTAAAGCATCTGCGAACCGCGGGGAGATACGCCCAGCGAGAAGTGCTCGGAGTCGCGCGTCTTGCGGACAATGTTCAGCGTGTAGGTGACCAGCGAATCGTCCACTCGCACCTGGGTGATGGCGCGTTGCATTTCGATGACATCGGCAGCGGCCAGCACGGGACGCATGTGCTCCAGTTGCGAAGTTCCCGCCTCGGAGCGGAGGATTTCGCGTTCCGCTTTGTCGTCCGGATAGCCCATGCGCACACGCATCAGAAAGCGGTCGAGCTGCGACTCGGGCAGCGGATACGTTCCGTGATGTTCGACGGGATTCTGTGTTGCGATTACCAAGAAAGGCTGCGGCAGCGGATAGGAATGCGCGTCCACCGTGACTTGGCCTTCATTCATGGCTTCGAGCAGGGCGGATTGGGTCTTCGGTGTGGTGCGGTTGATTTCGTCCGCCAGAAGAATGTTGGCGAAGACAGGGCCGCGCTTGAATTCGAACTCCTGCTCGATGGCGGAGTAAATCGAGATGCCCAGGACGTCCGAGGGGAGCATGTCGCTGGTGAACTGGACGCGCTGGAAAGTGCAATCGAGCGAACGCGCCAGGGCTTGGCCGAGCGTCGTCTTGCCGACCCCGGGTACGCCTTCGATCAGGAGATGCCCGCGGGCCAGCATGGAGACCAGAGCCAGGCGCACGACTTCGTCCTTGCCGCGGATGACCTTGCGAAGTGCGGTTTCCAGCTGTACAGCACGATGCGAGACGGCGGTGGCGGTTTCCGGGGACATCGGATCGATTCTACTATGCACTAAGATGTGGGCCGGGAGCGGCGAGTTGGAGTCCGGGTACCAAAGTCATGGTAGAGCTTGGCTTTAGTGCTTCAAATTCCAAAACAAACGTCTTAGAGCGCAGAGAAGGTAGCGAAAGGCTGCAGAGAACGCAGCGAAAGGCCGCAGAAAACGCCGAAAGAGAGACGTAGCGAGCTACGTCTCTGCGGTGCACTTTTAGTTTTATTGTGTGAACTCTGCCGGGCGGCCCGTCAGGCGCTCGATCCGCTTGGCGATCGGCGGATGGGTCGAGAACAGGCTTCCAAAGTTCATGCCCAGCAGCGGCTGGATGATGAACAGGTGTGCCGTCGAGGGCGTCGCTGCCATAGGCACACGGCGCGAATAGGCGTCTAGTTTCGAAAGCGCACTCGCCAGTGCATATGGATTTCCGGTGAAATGCGCGCCCGTGGCGTCTGCCTGGTACTCGCGCGAGCGCGAGACCGCGAGTTGGATCAGGCTGGCGGCGATGGGGGCAACGATCAGCATTAACAGAGCACCGAGTCCGCCTCCGCCGCGATCACGATCGTTTCGTTCCATGCCGCCGAAGATCATCGCCCAGCGTCCCATGCTGGCAAGCAGGGTGACAGCGCCGGCTATGGTCGCGGCGACGGAACTGATCAGGATGTCGCGGTTGTTGACGTGGCCGAGTTCGTGCGCGAGCACGCCTTCCAGTTCTTCATCATTCAGAAGCTGCAAGATTCCCTGGGTGACGGCAACCGAAGCGTGTTGCGGGTTGCGGCCAGTGGCGAAGGCGTTTGGCGAATCGTTGGGGATCACGTAGAGCTTGGGCATCGGAATGCCGATTTTCTGAGTCAGCCGCTCCACCACCGCGTACACGCGCGGCAGCTGTTCGCGAGTCACCGGCTGGGCGCGATACATGGCCAGAGCAATCTTGTCGGAAAAGAAATAGGAGACGAAGTTCATCACCGCAGCCAGAACCAGGGCGATGATCATCCCGTTCTGTCCACCGAAGGCGCGACCGATGAATAACAGCAGAAGCGTTAACGCTGTCAGCAAAAACGCAGTCTTGAAAGTATTTCCCATAGAAATGACCTATCTGAATAGATGTTGCGCCGGGCCGGCGAGATTCAGGCCGGGGGCGGAGCGGTAGGCCCGCTCCGGTGGGATCCTAAACCTTTGCTGATTCGCGCTTTAGCGCGCGGGCGAGGGTGGCGTCGAGGGCTTCTTTGGCCTTCTCGTATTCCTGCTGCGAAATGTGCCCTTGCTTGTGTTCCATCTCGAGCTGGAAGAGCTCCTCTTTGAGAGCTTCCAGCAGCATTCCCGAACGAGCGGGAGGGGCGGGCGGGGGAGCCGCGGGACGGACCGGTGTGGGCAATTCGACATCACTGGGCGCGAAGTCTGGCACTGAAGCCGCGGTGCGCGAGCGGGTTGCGATGTACAGTCCCCCCGCACCCAGTACAGCCGCGAAGCCGCCGAGAATCCACCAGCGATATTTTTCGAGAGGATCGGGAGCATCGATCGGGGGACCGAGGCCGCCGCCGGGACGGCTGTCGCGTCCGGCTGGTTGTCCGCCTCCGCCTTCCGCACTGCCTTGACCACCGCTGCCCTCGGTTAACGTTCCCGAGCCGGAAACCTTGAATGCCAAGGGCTGCCCAACTTGCGTGTTGGACGCAACCTGCACGACCGCGTCGGATTGTTGCGGGTCTTGCATCGCCTGGAATCCCTTGCTCGATCCGGGATCGAACGTCATCGCCTTGGGCACCATCACCACGAAGTGCTGGGTAGGATAAAGCGGCCGAGGATCGACGCTGAGCTGTCCGGTGTAGGCCATGTGATAAACAACTTGGAACTGAGTCTCGCCGGGCCGAAGCGGAAAGATAAAGGCGTAACGGTTCTTCTCTTTCTGAGGCACGGGAGCGGAGTTAATGGGCTGCCCGTTGGCGGTCTTGGCAAGGCCGGTGTCGATCTGCGCTCCGTCGGGAAGGTAGAACTCGAAGTTCTGATCGTTCATCTGGGTGCGCGGAGGATTGGAAGTATTGTCGACCGCGAAGATGCGTACACCCTGGATCTGACCTGAATCCGCCTGGAAGCGCATGACGTCGGCAGTAACGCTGATCTCGTTCAGCTTCTTCGCAACGTCGTAAACCGAAAGCTGGACCGATGGAGTTCCGGGAGGCGCCATCGCGTGGTAGGTCACTCCCTGGTGGATAGCGCGGACAAGGTGCGGGCCGTCCGCATTATCGAGTTTGAAACTGAATTTTCCGCTGGCGTCGGTCTTGGTTCGGCCGGCTTCTTCCATGCCTTGCCCGAGGCTCAGCAAAACCACATCATCACCACTCGACGGTTTACCCGATGTGCCATTAGTGACGGTGCCGCTGAGCGTCTGCGCCAGCGAGAATGGTGCAACCAGGACGAAATGCGAATATCGCTGCGATTAAGCGGTATTCGCGGGAACGGGAGAGTTTCAAACTCGTGCTCCTTTAGTCGGGGTGCGGGCGCTGGAAGCGGCGGCGTACGCAGCTTGTTCCAGTTGAGCGATCTCAGCCAGCACCGCGGCGGCCTCTTCTTCCAGAGAAGCCTTTAGCGATTGATAATCCACGTCGGGAACTTTGCCCGCTCTATATTCGAAATTAAGATCGCGCAGGTTCTCGTAAACCACTTCGCGGCGCTCGCGAAGATAAGAGAGCCGTGTCTTTTGCGGACCCAGGTATAGCGTGCCAGGAAGATAGAAGACGTACACCAGCACTCCAACCGTGATCAGGCCGCAAGACAGCAGGACCATGGTGTTCATAAATCGGTCTCCCGGCGAGCCTGCTCGCGAAACTGGTCAAGTTGCGTGCCCGTCACTGGGCGAACCGCACCTGCCATTTCGGGGATGGGCCGCGATCTCCATTTGCGGACCAGCACGATGGTCATGGTGAATCCGAGGACAAGGGCGAGGTAGGGCATGATCCATGCGACCCTGTTGAAGCCCGCTTTCGTGGGCGCGGCCATCACAGTGGTGCCGTACTTCTGCACGAACGATTGCAGCGTGAGGTCGTCGTTATCGCCGTTGTCGAGCGCTGCCATCAGTTCACCGCGCATGCGCTCGGAGTAGTTGCATCCGACGTGATTGCACTCCAGCAGGATCTGGCTGCACCCGCAAACACACATCAGGTGGTGGCCCAGATCTTTGAAGCGGGCCGACTCGTCGCCGGCGCCGAGAAAGGCGAAGATCGCGACCAGGACAAGCGAAAGCTGCAAGATTCGATTACGCAATAAAAGGTTAACTTCACGATCAGTCTCCGGCCCCAGCAGGCGCGGGCTGCACGCGAACCGGCGCGGTGACACGGACGGGCGCGGCATTCGGAATGAGAGCGGAGATCGTTCCCAATATCATGACAATTACGCCAAACCAGATCCAGGGCACCATGGGATTCAAGTGCGCCTTGATGATGGGACGGCCGGTATCCTGGTTCACCCTTCATAGACGATGTACAGATCTTTGACCAAAAGAAAATCTTCGGAGACCGTCGCATAGATACGCGGAATCGTCTGCGATTGCTGACTGGCCTTGTAGAAACGGCGCTCCGGATACATGGTAGTGATCTGCTTGCCGCCACGCATCACATTGATGATGGCCCACTCGTTGCCGTAATTCGGATTGTCGTCCTGGGTGTAGGACTGGCAGACCAGCGTATAGGGCCCGAGCGTCATCTTGTCGCCGAAACCCATTTCCTTCTCGACGTCTTTATTGAAGGGGGTCCCGAGGATGCCAATCACGACCATGGCTACGCCGAAGTGCACGATGTAGCCGCCGTAGCGGCGGGTATTGCGATGCCACAGTGCAGCATGAAGCCGACGAGGTTCTGGCCGGTGTGGCGGGAGATGACGCGACCACCGCGAATGAATTCCGAAATGACGGTAAAGACCACCAATGCAGCGAGCATCGCCGCCATAAGCGAGTAGAAATATCCGACATCAGTCCAGGGCCGCACCCCAAAGATCATCATGCCGATGCCGACAGCGAGCGCTCCGATCGCGGGCCAGAGGAAATTGCGCTTCAGGCTCTCGAGTGAAGTCTTGCGCCATGCGAGCAGCGGTCCAACGGCCGTCAACAAAAGCAGCAGCAGTGCGACCGGAATAGCGACGTTGTTATAGAACGGCGGCCCGACGGTGACCTTCTTGTCCTTGCACCCATTCCGAAATCTTCGGGAAACCACGTTCCCCATAGCACCGTGAAGCACGCAAGCAACGAAGAGAAGATTGTTGAACAGGAAACTCGACTCGCGCGAGACCAGCGATTCCAGTTTATGTTCGCTGCGCAGATGCGACTTGTTCTTCACGAAGAAGAACATGAAACGTCGCCAAGCTAATCGCCAGGAACCAGGCGAACCAATCACCGATAGAAGATTGCGCGAAAGCGTGAACGGAACTGATGATGCCGCTGCGGGTCAGAAACGTTCCCAGGATCGCCAGCCAGAATGTGGCAAAGATGAGCCACATGTTCCAGACCTTCAGCATGCCGCGTTTTTCCTGCATCATGACCGAGTGCAGGAAGGCGGTGCCGGTCAACCACGGCATCAACGATGCATTCTCGACAGGATCCCATCCCCAGTATCCGCCCCAGCCAAGCACGGAGTAGGCCCAGTGCGCGCCAAGGAAAATTCCGACGGTCAGAAAGCACCACGTCACCATGGTCCAGCGCCGGGTGATGTGAATCCATTGTTCGCCGGGGTAGCGCATGATCAGGGCCGCCAGGGCAAACGCAAAGGGAATGGTGAATCCGACATAGCCGAGGTACAGCATGGGCGGATGAATCACCATCTCCGGGTATTGCAGGAGCGGATTCAATCCACTTCCATCTTGTGGGATGGTCCCCTGGAGCAGCGCAAACGGGTGCGCGGCGAAATTCAGCAGCAGCAAAAAGAAGACCTGGACGGCTGCAATGATCACCGAAGCATAGGCAAAGAGGCGAGCGTCAGTCTTGTAGCGCAGGCGAAGCACCAATCCGTAGGTCGCTAACAACAGTGACCAAAAAAGAAGGGAGCCTTCCTGTCCGGACCAGAGGGTTGCAAACTTGTACGGCGCAGGTAAGTCGCGGTTGCTGTGATGAAAGATGTAGGCGATGGAAAAGTCGTCTTGAAACGCTGAGACCACCAGCACGACCGACGCGAGAAATACGAGAGCGAATACGGCAATCCCGGCCCGACGAGCGGTTTCATTCACGCGCTCCGACCCGCCGCCGGGAAAAGCTAGCGCAAGGCCGCCGGCCAGGAAAGAGTAAGCGCTCAGGGTCAACGCCAGTAAAAGCGCGTAACTGCCAATTTGAGACATGTGCGATTAATCATTTTTTCAGAAACATTGCGAGCAAGCAACCTTAAAGCCAAGGGTTTGCCCTGAAAATGAGGCTTTTCGAAGGATGAAGCCCTTTATCTTTCCTTCCTGTACGAAAACAGCTCCGGTTCTCTACGCAAAATATTCCCCAGGAGGGAAAGAGGCACAAAGGTCGACAAGTTCCGGTCTGATGGCCGGAGACTTTCAACCCTGAACCCGGAAGGTCGCAGGATCAGGGTTGTCCGCACAGATATCGAAATCGTGCAATGCACCGACGTGAGAGGAACTAGATTAAGCGCTCTGCTGAGTGTAGCGAGCCATCACTTGGCGTTCGGCCTCAACCCAATCGGAGTGATCTTGTCCAGGGGTGCAGCCACGCTCCACGTAAAGTTCATAAGCACGGCGGCGGATCTCTTCTTCCACATTGATTGGGATAGGGGCCGCATGCTTTTTGTATTCCGGGGCAGCGACGGTGACGCTTGGCGCAGCATGCGTCATAGTCGTGAGATTGGTATCGGTACTGGTTTCGGTTTGTTTCTTCGTCGCGGTACGGGGAGTTTTTGCTTTTGCCATACTCAGATACTCCTTCAGAAATACCAAGGTTCTACGGAACCAAATGGATGAATTTGAACCACAAACACGTCTCGCGACCGACTAAGAGGGGTCGCATAGATTGTGGCGGATGATTCTTCTACTATAAACCGGAAGTGGCTGTGGATAGTGTGAAAAGCGCATAAATTTTCCTTGTAGTCATGATCAGTAGAGTTTATGGACGGGGCGCAATCGTGCACGCGCCTGTGACTTTTGTCACATGAGGTACACTGGCGCCGATTCAGTATTTATCGTTTAGCGACCTACTTTCACCGACACTACCAGTTGGAGGCGCAGCATGCGATTTCGATCCGTGTTCATCGCGATCACTGTTTCCTTCGCCCTGATCCTCGCCGCATTCCTCGTCAATCGTGCTCGCCCCAAGGTTGAAACTGAACAGCCTCGCAGCGAACTGGTTCGCGCATCGGGAAAGTGCGCCGAGTGCCATGCGCGCACGCAGTACTCGATCGTTCACGAATATGAAATGAGTAAGCACGCAATCAAGGGCGTGAGTTGCCTGGAATGCCATCAAGCGGCACCAGGACAGGACAAGAAAGAACACCACGGATTCACGATCACCTCGGCGCGGCTGACGGCGGGAAACTGTCGAAGCTGCCACGAGCAGATCTACCAGCAATTCCTTCGCAGCCGCCACGCCGCTCCATCCTGGGCAGCGATTTATGGCGAAAAGGGTCTAACGCCCGAACAAGTAAACTTCTCGGAGACTTACCAGCCGGGTGGGACCCGGCGGCCCCCACATCCGTTTGTCCAGTTGGAAGGCGCATCGGCCATGACCAGTGGGTGTGAACAGTGTCATAGCGTCGGCAAGCCAAATCCGGACGGCACGATCGGCAATTGCACCAGTTGTCACACGCGTCACACTAGTTCGGTTGAGATCGCACGACAGCCTCGCACATGCGGGCAATGTCACCTGGGGCCGGACCATTCCCAGATAGAGATTTACGAAGAATCGAAGCACGGCGTGATGTTCAATGCGCAAGAGAAGCTGCTTAATCTTGCCGCCGATCCGAACAAGCTCACGACTCGCGATATGTTTGTGCCAACCTGCGCTACCTGCCATATGAGCGGGATCAATGGCATCGGCATCACGCACGATCCATCAGAGCGGTTGTCGTATTACCTGGCGAATGCCATCAGTGAGAAGCGGCCGAATTTCGCGGCGGCACAGGCGAAGATGCAGCAAGTGTGTTCGCAATGCCATACGCCTGAGGTGATCAAGCGCGTTTACACGCAAGCCGAGCAGGTGGTCGCAAACACCAACCAACGAGTAGCGGAGGCGAAAAACCTGGTTGACGGCTTGCACAGTCAAGGTTTACTGACGGGCCCTCCGTTTTCGAATCCGGTGGACTTCACCTACTTCGACCTTTGGCATTACGACGGACGAACCTCGAAACATGCGGCCTTCATGGGGGGCGCTGATTTTGTGCAATGGCATGGAAATTATCCAATGCTTCGCAAGATGGTTGAATTGAAAGCCGACGCCGAAGCGTTGAGGAAAGAACATGGCCGGAAGTAAACCGCTGTGGCGTGAAGCCTGGTTTCTCGCCGAGCTTTTTGCCGTTATAAATTTGGCGTTCCTAACTTTCGATATTTATCTGGCGCATTCAGTGAATGATTTCCGGCGTAGTGCGGAGTACATTCCGCTGGCCTATTCCATTGTTGGTCCGGCAATCCTGGTGGTTGCCCTGTTTTTCGCCGGGCGCTTCGAGAAGGCCTGGAGGATTTCCGGGTACATTGTCGGGGGCTTGGGAATCGTGATCGGACTTTCCGGAGTGATTTTGCATCTGGACAGCCTGTTTTTTTACGAGCGCACCATCAAGGCCTTAACCTACTCCGCACCATTTGCGGCTCCGTTGGCTTATACCGGTCTTGGCTTTCTGATCATTCTGAATCGCATGGTGGATTCCGAGAGCCAGGAATGGGCGCAGTGGGTATTGTTTTTGACGCTGGGAGGCTTCTTCGGGAATTTTGTTTTTAGTATCTCCGATCACGCTGAGAACGGATTTTTTTATCCGCTGGAGTGGGTGGCAGTGGCGGCAAGTGCACTTGCGGTGGGATTTCTGCTTACGCCGCTTTTAGTGCGGGTGTCGAAAACGTATCTATTGCTGTGTGCTGCGGTATTGCTGGGCGAGGCGATGATTGGCGTGTGGGGCTTTTTCCTGCATGCTGAACGAAACTTGAGGGGGCCATCGATTCATGCTTTTCGGAATTTCATCTATGGTGCACCTCCTTTGGCTCCCTTGCTGTTCCCAAATCTGGTTTTGCTTGGATGGATCGCACTTTGGCGATTGTGGAGGTTTGCTCCCGAAGGCGGGCTCTAGTGAAAGTCGTGAGAACTGGTTTGGGCACGGGTGATCCCGAGCGGAGCGACGCGATTGGCCTTAATAGAAATGACTCTGTCCTGATTTTGCAGAATCCCTTCCACCATTAAAAATTGTTCGGATGTGATCAGCAGGCGGTTCTTCTGGAACAGGTCCGGATGAATGATTGCGTTTGCGACTCCGGTCTCGTCTTCGAGGCTGAGAAACACAAATCCCTTGGCGGTGCCGGGACGCTGCCGGGCGATGACGCAGCCCCCAATACGCAAATATTTGCCGTTGGGAATTTCGGTGAGTTCATTCGCACGGCGAATGCCGAGAGCCGTCATCCTGTCGCGGTGGTATGCCATCGGATGCGGGCCCACGGTCATGCCGGTGCCGCGGAAATCAGCGACCAGGCGTTCTTCGTCATTCATCGGGTGCAAGGGAGATTTCGAATCGGCCTCAGGATATTGGTCAAGCAGCGGTCCGGAGAGGCGAACGGCACGTTCGATCTGCCAGAGGGCATCGCGGCGGTGAAGGGAATTGCCGATTTTCAATTTCCAGTTATCGATTTTGCAATCGGCATTTGAAAATCCAACTGCATTCAGTGCTCCAATTTCCGCCAGAGTGACTAGTTCGTCTTTGCGAAGTTGCGGTACGCGATGCACGAGATCGCGAATCGAAATGAAGGGAGCGAGTTTTCGTTGCTGCACGATTGCTTGGGCGGCTTCTTCGCGAAGGCCACGCGCATAGCACAAACCGACACGGACAGCGATGTCAGTAGCATCGTCGGCTTGGTCCGACGCACGCGACAGCCTTCGTCCATCTAACGATGGACTTACCATGACGCCATCGGAATTAGAAGGTTTACTCGAAACCTGAAACTTGAAACTCGAAGCCGGTTTCAGCGCTGGTTCTAGCGTGCAGTTCCAGTCTGATCGTGGTGACATCAATTGGCAGCATCTTCAGGCCATGGCGTTGTGCATCTTTCACCAGCGTCGCAGGACGATAGAACCCCATGGGCTGATTGTTGAGCAAAGCGGCCGTGAACGCCGCGAGGTAATGACACTTCAAAAACGCGCTGGCATAGGCGATCAGCGCAAAGCTGGCGGCATGGGATTCGGGAAATCCGTAAAGTGCGAATGAAGTAATCGAAAGGATGATCTGTTCCTGCGCGTCGCGGGCAATTCCGTTGCGCGTCATACCGGAGCGCAACTTGGCCTCGATCTCGCGCATGCGCTTTTCCGAACGCTTAAAGCCCATGGCGCGGCGCAATTCTTCGGCTTCGCCGCCGCTGAATCCCGCAACCACCATTGCCATACGAAGCAGTTGTTCCTGGAACAGCGGCACGCCTAGCGTGCGCTCGAGCACCGGCTCTAAAGAAGGATGCGCGTAGGTGACTGCCTGGCGTCCCTGGCGGCGCTCTAGATAAGGATTCACCATTTGACCAACGATTGGTCCGGGACGAATGATCGCGACCTGCACCACGATGTCGTAAAAGCGCTGTGGACGCAGGCGCGGCAGGCACGACATCTGCGCCCGGCTCTCTACCTGGAACATGCCGATAGTGTCGGCCTTTTGCAATGTCGAATAGATGACCGGATCATCCGGTGGCAGGTGCGCGAGATCCACTTCCTCGTGATAATGATCGCGAATCAGGTGAATCGAATCTTCGAGCACCGCCATCATTCCCAGGCCGAGCAGATCCACTTTAATAATTTTCAGATCGCTGCAATCTTCTTTGTCCCATTGCACGACGACGCGGCCCGGCATGGACGCGGGTTCGAGAGGAACCACCGAATCGAGTTGTCCCTGGCAGATCACCATGCCTCCGGAGTGTTGCCCGAGATGACGCGGAAGATCCTGCACGGCGACAGCAAAGCTCCAAATATTTTCTGAGACGAGGATGGGATGAGGTCGAGCCCGGCATCGCGGAAGCGGTGATCGAGTGTGTCGTTGTGATCGCGGTACTCCCAGTTCGACACTGCGGCGGAAACTTTGTCGAGCGTCTCGGGATCAAAGCCGAGCGCCTTGCCCATCTCGCGTGATGCCATTCGACTGCGATAAGTAATGACATTGGCAGTCATGGCCGCGCCGCGTTCTCCATATTTCTGGTAGATGTGCTGGATGACGCGCTCGCGCTGATCGCCGCTGGGCAGATCGATATCGATGTCGGGCCACTCGCCGCGCTCTTCGGAAAGAAAACGCTCGAAGAGGAGATCCATGCCGACGGGATCGACGGCGGTGATGCCGAGCGAATAGCAGACCGCGCTGTTCGCCGCCGATCCGCGGCCCTGAGCAAGAATTTTTTGCTCGTTACAGAAACGGACTATGTCCCAAACGATGAGGAAGTATCCGGCGAGATCGAGTTTGGCGATGAGCGTCAGTTCCCGCTCGATCTGGCGGCGAGCGCGGTTGCGTAAATCCGGCTTGGCTTTTCCATAGCGATTCTGAAATCCCTCCCAGGTGCGATCGCGCAGAAACGACATCATCGTCTCGCCTGCGGGGACGGGGTATTTGGGAAATTCGTAGCCGAGATCGGTCAGCTTGAATTCCAGGCGCGAGGAAAGTTCGCCGGTATTGGCGATGGCCTCAGGCAGATCGGCGAAGAGTTGTTCCATCTCTTTTGCGGATTTCAGATGGCGCTCGGAATTGCGCGCGAGCAGGCGTCCGGCGGTGGCAAGAGTCAGATGATTGCGAATCGCGGTGAAGACATCGCAGAGTTCACGATCTTTTGGCGTTGCATAGAGGACTCCGTTGGTCGCGAGCAGCGGCAAGTGCATGGAGCGGGCTATTTCAATGGCAAAGCGGTTGCGGACTTCCTGCTGGCGATGAAAATGGCGCTGGAGTTCTACGTAGACGTTGTTTGGTCCGAAAATTCCGGCAAGCTGATCGAGCACTCGCGCCGCTTCTTCTTTCCCCGAATGCTTTAGGGCGAGCGCGAGCGGTCCATCGTCCCCTCCGGTGAGGCAGATCAGTCCCGCGGCATGCTCCTGCAATTCTTCGATGCGCACTGCGCCTTCGCCTTTCGCGGCGCGCAGCTTCATCTTGGTGATCAGGCGGCAGAGATTCTGGTAGCCGAGGCGGGAAGCGACAAGGACAGGTAGGCGAAAAGAATTGTTGGTTATTGATTTTTGATTGATTTTGGATTTGCGAGTCTCAATGGGCGATCGGCAATTAGAAATTGAAAATTCTTCGCACGTGATTTCTGCACCGATGTGCGCTTTGAGTCCGGCTTTCTTTGCCGCCATGTGAAAACGCGGTGAGCCATACAATCCATCGCGATCGAGCACTGCCATGGCCGGCATCTGCAGGTTAGCGCAAGTTTCGACCAGGATCTCAGGCAGGGAAGCGCCTTCCAGAAAACTAAATGCGGACCGGGAATGAAGCTCGATGTACATAATTTCCAGTTTTCAATTGCCGATGTGAAATCAGTCGTAGGTTCCTTCCACTGTCCACTTGCCGCTCAACAGATCGCGGACTAGGCGATACAGAGAGATTTCGGATTCGGCTTGAACAGCGATGTCCCATTCATCCCGCGACCACGCTTCCTGTTCCCACCAGTCGCCGGAAGAGCGCCAGGGGCCGGCGGTCCAGATAATTTCTCCGTGCAATTTCTTTTCGCTTGGGACACTGCAAACGCGCGGGCTTTCCATCGCGCAAAGTGACTTGCGCGAGAGCAGAGGGACGAAAAATTCGTAGCGCGGTGACTGCACTTCTCTTGCCGATCAGTTTTTTGGGCAGCGTTGTATTTCGGCATAGCGGGTGCGAAACGCTGCATGCGGAACCCTTCTGGGCGGTGCGTGTCGAGAAGTTGCAGTGAGCCGACTTTATCCGCGCCGACAATGCCTGCGATGCGCGCCAGCGTGAGTTCGAGCTTTTCCGGTTCCGGCAATGGAGGGAGAAAAAGCCCGCCCTGCGCCGCGCGCGGCCGCACGGGCTGCGCCGACAAATGAATTTTGAGAATAGGAGCGCCGGGCGGATTCGCCTTCAAATCCAATTGCAACAGCTTGAGAAAAATCCTGGCGATCGAGCAATGGCACCGGAAGCCGCAGTGTGCGTTCGAACGTAGACGATGGAACCTGGGAGCGGAAACTCGGTAAATCGGCATTTTCATCGTTGTGCCATTCGGTCGCGAGCGTGAGGCGCAAGGTTAATTCCTGGGTAGAAAGCGCACGCGCACCTAGCCGCGCACAGAATTGCTCGAGCATCCGGTTCAGAAAAAATGCCAGCGGTTCCAGCAGGACGATGGGATATTCGAGTTCAGCAGCTTCTTCAAAAGTTAGCGGCACATCCACCGGAACCAGGGTGCGCGACAAATTACCGCACGCAAGCTTCTGCAAACGCACTCCGGCCTGGCCCATGCGTTCGCTGAGCGCGATCTGCGGCAACGCCGCCAAAGCGCGAAGGTTGCGGATTCCCCAGCGCTCCAGCGTTTCGAATTGCAATTCGTCACCGGAAGATCCGCGTAAATAAAGTTTCGATCGTCAAGCTGCCCAACTGTTCGGATTCTTTCCCCGCGGGAATCAGAGTGATGCCTGCGAATCCGCGTGCGGCCAGCGCTGCGGCTTCCGGATTGGCCGCTACCGCGACGTTCGCCTCGATTCCCAGGTCCGAGGCGCGCCGCGCAATTTCGCGAGCAATTTTCGGAAACGGCCCAAAGATCGACTCCATGCCCTCCAGATCGATCAGCACGGTATTGGGCTTCGTGTCTTCGACACGCGGCGAAAATGACTGTGCACAATCGAGCAGCGCCGCGTGCGCCGTGTCTTCCTGCAAAGGGGAGCGCACTCGCAGCACCATGTCGGAGCAGGCCTCCAGTTGCACCTTGGTCATCCCCACCGTGACACCAGCGGCGCGAGCACGTTCATTCATGGCAAACACTTTTTGTAGCGGAGGCTTGCCTTCCAGCACTGCCAGCGCTTGCGAACGCAAATCTGGTTCCAGGCGTAGCAGCGCCTCTACGGGAAAATCGGGGACGAAGATGCACGCATAGGGAGGCATTTACGACACCTTCACTGCTTGTGTAGTGAACGCAGTCTTTACGGATTGCGCAGGCTTTCGCTCCAGCGCCTTGATAGCTTCATGATGTCGATGCAGGCGCGAGCGCAACAGCTCTCCCTGGATCTGCAAGCCTTCAAATACCTGGGCATGCGCCGGCGCGGGTTCTGCTCCCGCCGAAACACGAGTGACGATCGACGACTGTAAGCGCAGCAAGAGCGCTACGCAGGTCTGCGCGCAAGGAGCTTCCGTCACGGTGAGCAGAACGGTGGGCGTATTTTCGACGGCGCGCTGAAAACGGAACCACGTGGTAAGCGGGACGCGCCGCGCGGCTCGGAAGGGAATGCCTCCGAGATCGATAATCACCAACCCGAAACCGACACTCTGCAGGAGCAGGTCAGTGACACGGAGCGCCTGCTCAACTGGAACCATCAAGGGATTTCGAGAGAGATTCTTCTGAGTAGCAGAATTCCCAATGCCGCAGCGCACCCACAGCAAGCGCTCAAAATCGACTCCTGCGGCTGCTGCGGAAACCGGATCGAACGAGTCGCTCGCATCCACCAGGGCGCAAACTTCCTGGCGCTGTGTTGCCGCGGCCAGAGTTGCGAGCAGCACGCTGCTGCGTCCGGAAGAAGCGGGCCCGCAAATTTCGGTGAGACATCCGCGAGGCAAGCCTCCGGTGAGGCGGTCGAGTTCCGGCACGCCGCTGGAAATCATCTCGGGCAGAGGACGAATCGTGAGGCGTGAGGCGGGAGTGATCGCCGACAGTTTCGGAATTGCCGCCAACCGATCGCTCAGTGCGGAGCTCTCCCGGGACGAAAAAGCGACAGGAAAAGCGGGTGCCGCAACGGCGCAAAAAAGCGAAGAAGAAGACATGAAAGCCTCAGAATGTCAGGGAACGCGAGGCGGGAAGGCCTCGAGGCGAACCAGAGTAGTTTCGCTTTTTATTCGCCTATGGAGGATTCTGCTACTGGGTAGGGACTCTGTCAAGAGGCGAGAAAAATTTTAAAATTGCCGCAGAAAACAACGATTTTGCGGGATTCCAGTGAAGCGAGTTCGGCAGGATGGAAGCGGCTTTGTTATAATCACCACTCCCGAGGGGCGCTATCGTCTAGGGGTTAGGACGGAAGATTCTCAATCTTCAAACCCGGGTTCGATTCCCGGTAGCGCTACCAAACCTTCTTTTTTGTTGCGTGTTCATCCTCATTCCATTGAAAAGTAAGCAGTTACAGCGGTTCGATATTTTCCTTCTGAATAGGTGACGCCCTCGGGGAATAGAACCTGCTGTAAACGCTGTTTTTGCTCTGCAGGCGCGGCTTTCCAGAGGTTCGATGCATTCAGGAGAATCATCTCTGCGAAGTCGAGGACAGCCTCTATTTCGATCTCTTCGGCCTGAGCGTCTCTCAGTTCCATCTCTGCGAGAGTCAGCTCTTCAGTCAGTTTTGTGCGCATTTCGCTCGTATGTGTCCGTGTCAATGCTCTGCTGATAGACGAACGCCTCTTCCAGCTTGTCTTTGTTTTCCCGAAGCTCTCTGATTCTTGCGCGACGACCACGTCTTGCACTTTCTGACTATCGCCCTGACTCTTGCGCCAAACGTCCGTCACGATCTCTCGGTACAGGCGCATATAACTTAGCTTCGGTTGCAACTGAAGAACAAATTCCTCGAACTGCTGCTCCATCGTGTCTTTGCTTTCCCGCGTGCATCCCTCCTGGCAGTGGTAATAAGCGTAATAACGGTTCCGGCCTCTTGGACCAACTGCCCGTCACCGATTCTGTACAATAACCGCATCTCACAAACCCGCGAAGTGGGAAATCTGCATGACATCTTGCTCGAGGGGTAATGCTCACGGCCCTTCCATCTAGGACCGCTTGCACCTCGTCGAACATCTCTCGAGACACTAGCGGCTGGAATCGCCCTTGCACATCTAACTTCCCATTCAGGTACTACGATGCGACCGGCATAAACTGGCTTACGCAGGGTCTGCGAGAATGTCTGAGTGCTGAGCCGCTTTGCCTTTTTTTGTCCGTAACCCAAGCTGGGTAAGTTTTCGGAGAACCTCCTCGCGTTTGTAGAGTCCTGTTGCGAATTCTTCAAATGCCTGAGTAATATAGCGGTACAGACTGCTCGTCAGGGATGATTGTCTTAGCGCCTGTCGCGTCTCTGTCCCGCCCGGTAACCTAGCGGGGAGGGAATGTCCATCGTCCCTTCCTGGAGACGCTGTTTCATTCCCTTTCACGCTTCGTTCTGTACGTATATCGTTGTCGAGTTGCGCGAACGCCAGAAAGCACCACCTCCATAAACTTCCCGACTGAGCTCTCATCAATTGGCTCTGTCACTGAGCGAAGCTGAACGCCTATGCCGGTCAGCAAATTGCGCATTTGGGAGTGGTCGATCCTGCATTTCGAGCGAAACGGTCCAATTTGTGGACAACTACCGACTTTTGATGTTGCGTTCTTCGCGGCAGTATTTCAGTAGCTCCTTTGAGCTGAGTTCTGTCGGCTGTTTTGGCGGATTCGCCCTCTTCCACAAAAACCTTGGCTACTTCGTAGCCCTCGTCGCTCACAGTAATCCAGACAAGCGGCTTTCCGTTGAGCTGCAAGGCTTGTGCCCCCTTTCGCTTGCTCCTCGGTCGAAACGCGAGTGTAGATAACCGACTCTTTCAGCCATGGCTACGCCTTTCCGCCCTTTCGGTGACGTGTCCGTCGCCCATCTGTGAACCCGGCCAAAATCGCCTTAGCTTTGGTAAGGTGCCTCTCACTCCAAAGACGCACAGTCACACCACCGACTCGGCTCAGCGGCGGGACCGGGATCGTATCGTGCGACGATGTAACGATTGATCGTCGCCATGCTTAATCCTAGAATCCCTGCCGCTTCGCGTGTTGAGTAGCGTTTCATGTGATATACACCTATCTCATATCTTTGATTCTTTCGTGTCAACCTCGATTCGCTAGTGCATTTCGCCGTTTCAGTCGCGATGTCTTTGTTTTCCGGGGGGTTGTAGCTGGTTTCTTCGACTGAACCCATTCCCCAAATGCCTGCCGCTCAGCTTCCGGCCTTTCTACGATCTCCGTCTGGTATTCCAGGATTGCTGCCCTCTCCTCGAACTGAAGCCGTTCGCAGTCGGGAATTTCGCTCAGCATCGAGGACAGATTCTCAGTTTCCGGAGCTGTTAGATTTCGGCCCAGACCAGTTTTTGCTGGTTTGGAACGCACTCTATCGCAACCTCGGAAAGAGCGTAAAGCTCTTGCCGAAGTTGCTCTACCTGTGCGTCTGTCAGTTTGCAGTCAGTGCCTAGAAGAGAACGGCACTTCTGCAAGCTCAGCACGTCGCTCCTTGGAAAAGCGGTGACATTGTCTGAGGTAATTAGATTGGCTTGTTAGAGGTAAAAGCCTCGCTAACACATTGAAAGGGCAGAACCGGTACATGCGATGGTTATGGGGCTTTCGCGTGTAGCTTGCAACGCTTTATCGCCAAACACACGAAAACCATCGGCGGACTTCGGAACCCTGGATGCGTCGGGCTTCTCGCCGTGCGGCTTGCTCAAGTGCGCCACTTTCGCTCAACACCAAAGCTCCACGAGGGAGGAGCGTACATCGCGCCTTTCCGCACGTTTAGTTTTGAACGCTCAAGACAGCTTCGGAACGCCCTGGAAGTCGCAGGTTGTTTTACAAAGCCGCCATGCCAAGACCGTACCCAACAACTGCAATCGTCAACCGCTTCGAGGTGCGGGAAGACCTTGCGACTTGGGCAGTTTTAGCGCCAAGTCGCCACTGGGCAAAGAATAAGCGAAAACAGCTTGTGCGGTCAAGCGCCTTTTGGGATGGCGGGGTGCCGGGCAGCGCAAACAAAGAGAGATAGCTTGTGTAATGGCCTGCTTACGACAGCTACTCAAAAATCAGCGTCCATAAGTGGGCTGGTCACGAAGCCGTGGTAAGTAAAACCGTCAATTGAATAGAGGCCAACGATCTGCCCCGAAGCATTGATGCCTTCGGCCAAGGTGTCTGACGCCCCTGGATAATTGATTGACAAATACTTTCCGTTCATCAGCGCAAAGCCGAGGGTAGTGGGGCCTACCTGACACCAACCGACAATGACTCCATTATCGTTGATGCCCTCGGCCTCCGTCTCTATTGCCCCGGGAACCGCCAACTTCTTGAATTGGCCATTCTTGTAAACAAAACCCTTGGCATCGCCTCCTAAATCCGTCCAACCAACCACTGTAGAAAAGTTGTTAATGCTGGTTGCGTAGCCATAAACATAGCTGCCTCTGGGGGAAACGTTCTTGAAGTGCCCTCCGGTGAGCTCAAATGCGCGGGTCACAGTCGTGCTGCCATCCCCTCCCACGATGTCCCCAGCATTGTCCACGCCCAGTGCAACGGTTGCGCTTTTCCCTGGTACATTGATTGGAGTGAAGGAGGTCCCATCATAGACGAAGCCTAGCTCCGAACCAGTAATGGCTGTCCCAACAATCAGCCCAGAATCATTGATACCCGTTGCTCGTGTATCGCTCGCACCGGGATAATCGAGCAAGGTGAAGAGTCCACCGCTGAGAAGAAAGCGCGATAGGGGGGCTGTCCAGTTGCCCCGTAGATGCCAACAACATCCCCTGCTGAATTGATTCCTTGCACACTCGTGATTCCGGCCCCCGGCACATCAATCGTGGTGAAGGTCACTGTCGCAGCTTTGGTGGTTTGCCCAAACAACGTTGCGACGGCGGTAATTACGATCAAGAACAGACATTTACGGCAGATGCTCATAACAGATTCCAAGCACACGGCTTGGCATTATGCCGGGTGGGGTCACGGGGTCAATTGGTGAAATATCTCTATTACACAAGCAATCCGGCGTGAGCCTTCTTTATGGGAATGATATCGCCTGCAAGTCGTTCAAACCAGAGCAGGTTACTTGACAGACTCGCGTTCTAATCGCTCCTCAGACGGTAAGAGATCGTTTCGGATAAATTGGCGTTCGATTCTCTCAACGTCCGGGCCGGCACTGGCGAAGCTCTTCCAACTGATCCAGTTGTTCAATCCGGTGGTCTCCGTGGTAGTCGCGGCCATCCTGCCATTCTTGATGAATGAAGGCTGTGAATTTGCCTGGAGTCCATTGCCTGCGGATCACCTGAACAACGCTATCGTCAGGAGCGATAAAGTACTCCACCGTATCCGGCGCCTTTATGACCGATCGCATTCGCGGGGTCGGCAGCCCTGTCGAGATCACCACGCTCGTCACGTTCTCGCGCTGAATGATTCCCGCGACCTCATCACGAGAGTGTGAATGCGCTACCCTCTCTCGTAGCTCCGGATATTCCCCAAAACTGATGACGATTAGCTCGTCCTCTGTAAATTCGGCCAGAGTCGTCCACCGTTGATTACGAAACCGCTCGAGTAGGTCTCCGATGCCGTCGCAGCGGGGCATTCCGCTGTTCTCCCATCCGTATAGCCTTCCTTGAGCCTCGATTAGGCGTTTCCGACGGCGCTCAAAAGGGCTTAGGCTGCGCTCAGTCAGTGCTTGTAGGAGTTCGAGTTTTTTCCTGCTCATCGCGTTCGATGTGTTTCAAGTCGTAGTTGCGCCATCAGTTCCTGAATTTTGGCGTCAAGCTCCCGATCAGTCAGGTTGCTGAAGGCCATTGGTCCATTGTCAGGGCCCGAGATTTCGTGGCGTTCCTTCCAAGCGCCGAGTTCCTTCGCGATCTGTTCCTGAACACCTCGGATTGCTCTGATCAAACCAGTGTCCGTATCAAATTCGACAGTTTGCGAAGTTCTCCCTGTGACGCGCCTAACGAGCAGGCCAGTTTTTCCACCAGGCACATTGGCGTAATCACTGCTGCTTGCTCGTTCTTCGATTATCGTGAGCAGGCGCTCATGCATATCGCTCAGAACTTGTAAGCGCCGTTCCCTCCTCGCCAGACCACCTCTCAACGCTCGTTGTGAAAAGGCGGCGGTCAAATCTGCCACACGCTCTTGAAAATCTTCGTTGCGCTTCCAGTTTTGAAGTTGGCGTTCAGAAATACCCACAAGCTCCGCGATTCTTGCATCTGGGTAACGGTCCTCCGCAAGGAGGAGGGCAGCTTTCTCGCGTTTCTCAGTTCTGATTTTCACTGAAATTTAGTGCAACCGAGTGGATGAAATGTGTCTATGAACTAATGTTTGGCCCTCATCCCGTTATTGTTGGGCTTGCATAACGCAATTCTTGGTCTGAAAACCGGTTCAATCTCGCCTTGGGAGGCACAAATGCTCTGGGCAACTCTCGTTTCGCGTGTCTTAGAGCCGAAGTGGCCGATTTTCAAGCCACACGAAACAAACCCTCTCGTCTGAGAACATCCATTTTCTGTAAGCTTTGAAGTATTTGGTTCCAACTCGAAACGGTTAGCGCTACCAAATCCATCATCTCGACTCCTTCTTCTTCGTTTTCAATAGCGCGTGTACCAGCGCATCTCCCAGCCAATCCTGATATTTCTGCGAGGACCAGCCGCGCTCGCGGACCGAATCCGTTGCCTTTCTGTTCAAGAACTCCATCGTGCCTCCGGCATACGTTTTGGGAAAATTGCTGTTTCCGGCATTGTGGCCGAGGCATCTGAAATGGAGCGGATCTTTTCTCAGAGTGCGCTGGACTGGACCATGGTGAGGCCGCCAGAGCTGACCGATAAGCCTTACACGGGAAGATATCGGGTCCGAGAAGGACGTCTGCCTGTGTTCGGTTTCACGATCTCTCGCGCCGATGTTGCAGATTTCATGATCAAGGCCGCGGAGAGTCACTGGGCAGCCGCAAGGTTGTGGGCGTGAGCAATTGAAAAGGTTTACCGGAGGTTGCAAATGAAAACCGCGGAAAAAAAGACAGTCGTGATTACCGGCGCTTCGAGTGGAATTGGCCGTGCCTCCGTCTCGCGGATGGCGCAGGCGGGATGGCACGTGTATGCAACTGTGCGCAAGACAGAAGACGCGGATCACCTACGAACAGACTTCGGCGCGGACCTGACACCGGTGATTATGGATGTCACGGATCGAGCGTCCATCACGGCGGCTGCCGCCCAAGTGTCTTCCGATCTGCAGGGGCAAGGGCTGGATGGACTGGTGAACGTAGCAGGCATTGGCATGATTGGGCCGTTGGAATTTGCCACGCCGGAAGATATGCAAAACATTTTCGACATCAATGTGTTCGGTCAGGTTTTGGTCACGCAGGCGTTGCTTCCCGCGCTTCGTCAGGCACGAGGCCGGATCGTGAATATCAGTTCGGTGGGTGCGCACATTCCTATCCCGTTTGGCGGGTTATTGAACGCAAGCAAGGCGGCCTTTGGGCTGCTCAGCGATACCTTGCGATTGGAGTTGCGCCCGTTCGGTATTCGGGTGATTACGGTCGAGCCGGGTGCGATCAAGACTCCAGCCGTGAACAAGACGTTGGGAGATGTCGATGCGGTGATCGGCAAATTGCCGCCCCGGGGCGTAGCGCTGTACGGCGATAGCTTGAGAAAATTCGCTAGTCGCGCTTACGCGCGCGAAATGGATGGCAGTTCGCCCGATGTTGTCGGAGAAGTCGTGCAGAAAGCACTCACTGTGGCGCGCCCGCGAACGCGATATGTAGTCGGGAAACACGCGAAACTTCTGGTCAGAATTCCGAAGTTGCTGCCCGAGGAACTGCTCGACGCGGCGGTGTTGAGAATAACAGGAATGCCCACCAAAGGCTTTGCGTAGGCCACGAAAAAAAGTCCTAAAGCGTATACCGAAGGAAACGAAAAAGCCCAGGGGCGTTCCTGGGCTTTCACGTTCAACGGGCCCCACTTAGCGGCGATCGTCATGGTCATGGCGCCACTTCCAGTAACTATCCTGGTCGTGGTGATTTAACCGATCAAACTCGCGGTACTCTTTTCCGCGGTGACTTTGTTCATACCATTCGCGGTAGCGGCGATTTTCGTCATCATTCCACTGGTGATAGTCTTTGTGATCGCGATCGTAAACTCGATGCTTGTCGTGATCGTCGCGGTCGTGGTGGTCGTCCCGATCCTGGGCCTGCAAAGCTAACGGAGCAGCGAGTGCAGCCACCAAGGCCGCCGATCCTAGATAATGAATCAGTTTTTTACTCATGGTTTCCTTTCCAAGGGCACGCATTGTGCCCCTTCCGCAAAAACAAGTTATTACCGAGGCTCGTTCCACTCTGATCCCAAGATCTTGATCGGGCAATCGGGGAAAGGCTGTAGGCGGCCGCTTCGGTGGTGCTTATCCGTCATGGTCGTGAAGTGTTGATATAAACTGAGCGGATGTTTTTACGCTTCTGGATCGTTGGAATGGTGCTTTTCGCCGTGGCACATTCGGCGGCTGCCAATCCTCCCAATGTGATTCTTATCACCATGGACACCACTCGGGCCGATCGAATGGGCTTCATGGGATCGAAACGTGGGCTTACGCCTCATCTGGACCGGATGGCGGAGGATTCGGTTGTCTTCACACGCGCCTACTCTCAGGTTCCGCTGACCACGGCATCCCACGCCACCATTCTGACTGGAACCTATCCTCAATTTCATCAAGTCAGCGACGCGGGCGTTCCGCTTGCAGAGGATATCCCCTATGCACCGCAGATATTTCACGAAGCCAAATATCACACCGCAGCTTTTGTGGGTTCCATCATCTTGGATCCGGTGAATGGAGGAGCGCCGGGGTTTGATCGCGGATTCGATGAATACGACGCGAATTTCCATTCGCGAGCACCGGGAGAAGACCGCTATCAAAGTCTAGACCGGCGGGGGAGCGAGGTTGTTGAGCATGCGTTGACCTGGATCAAGAAGAATTCATCCAGCCCTTTCTTTATCTGGATCCACTTGTATGACCCTCACGCACCCTACGACGCACCCGAACCTTACGCCAGCCGATTTCGCGCCGAACCGTACGATGGAGAGATCGCGTATGCTGATGCGGCCATCGGAACCTTGCTGGACGGCTTGCGTGCCTCCAAACTCTATGACAACGCTATCATCGCGTTTATGGCCGATCATGGAGAATCGTTTGGAGAGCATGGTGAGCGCGGACATGGGATGTTTCTCTACGACTCGACTATTCATGTTCCTCTTGTCTTCAAGATGTCAGGATCGAAAGCTGGAAAACGCACCGATGTACGCACCGAGCTGGTGAACGTATTACCTACACTTCTGGACGGGTCGGGGTTGAAGACTCCGAAAGCGATGCAGGGGCATTCGCTGACCGGATCGATGGCGGAAGGAGCGAAATCCGCCATTGATGAAAACGCGCCGGCGTATTCGGAAACCGATTTTCCTCACCGTGCGTATGGCTGGAGTTCTCTGCGATCATTGCGGACCGGAAAGTACCTTTATATCGAGGCTCCAAGGCCAGAACTTTATGACCAATCTATTGATTCAGCAGCGATGAGTAACCTGGCCGAAAAATCGCACGCAGTCAGTGAAACGCTAGCTGTACAACTTAGTAAGTTCCGGGAGCAGACTAGCGACGCTGTAACAGCTCCGGTCACTGCGCCCGATCCCGAAAAGCAAGCTAAGTTACAGGCTCTTGGCTATGTGCCCTCGAGCAGCGCGCCCATTGCATCCTCCGCAAAAGGCGCCGATCCAAAGGACAAGATTGAACTCGCGAACAAAATGACTGAGGCCTATTTTTCGATGGAACAGTTCCACGATGAAGAGGCAATCAAGACGCTGCAGGAAGTGATTGCCGTGGACCCCACGATTGCTCCTGCGTATGCCGCGTTGGGCACTGCCTGGATGCATGTGCAGAAATTCGACAATGCGGTAGGGGCCCTGCGAAAAGCATCCGACATGGATCCAAAATCCGGATGGTCGCATTACCAGTTAGGCTTGGCCCTGGTGCAAAAGGGAGATTTGATGGCCGCGGCGACAGAGTTCCGGTCGGCTGTGGAGTACTCGCCAGTGTCGCCGGAAGTGCGATTCGCCCTGGCCAGCATGGAAATTCGGACTGATCGTGTAGAGGATGCCAAGAAGCAGCTTACGAAGGCTCTCGAGTTGAAGCCCAGGTACTACGACGCCGATTTGCTGATGGGCTTCATCTTCGTGGTGGAGAAGAATGCGGGCGCAGCTTTTCCGTTTTTGCAGGAGGCCATGGAACTCCAGCCGAATTCGCCAGAGCCGCACGAATATATTGCGGAAGCGTATGCCCAGATTGGAGATATGCAGACCGCGGGTCAGGAACGCCGACGTGCGAGCGCGTTGAAAGCGGGAGCTCAGTAGTCAGGCTGGATAGGTGACTGTTTTCCGTGAGTAGGTAGTTAGGAGGAGTTTTGCTCCGGTGGTTAGTGATAAGTAAACTAGCACAAATGCGCAAACCTGTGCACTTATCCCACCAATCTTGCGTTGTGAGCCGGATTTGCCTTGACATTCCCGCTAACAGAGATAGGATGCTCGACCGAGGTTAAAGTCTCGGTGGCAGGCCAAACGCCGTTTCACACCTCTTCTATTCAAATCAAAACTCAGCTTCAGGAGGAGTATGTTGAAGAACATTCTTCTGGCGGCAGCCCTGACCCTCGTGCTGCTTCCATTGTCGGTTTTTGCACAGGCTGCACATCCAACATTGAGCCCATCGCGGACGTCAAATGACAGCTATGTGAGTCCCCTTACCGCACCGACCTACTGCAATCCATGCTTGTTCTACGGTGGCGACTGGGATCCCACCGCATCCAACTGGGTCGCATACATCAACCTGAACACCACCGCGCTGGGACAGGCGACCAACTACGTGCCTTTCACAGTGCCCAGTGGGCAGACTTGGTCCATCGGCGGAATGTTCACCAACAATCTGGCGGTGAATATTTCGAAGCTCGATCCTGCCAAAGCCGACTGGTCGATCGTCAGTGGAATTTCCGAGGGAGTTGGCGGCACCACGATCGCTTCCGGTACGTCGCACGCCAGCTTTACCCCAACCGGACGCGTGTTCATGAACGGTGGAACCACCTACACGGAGTACACCGTGCTGGTAAAGTTCACTCCTCTGGTCACCGTTCCGTCCGGCAGCTACTGGATGTCAGTAGTTCCCGAATGCACCAATTCCGGCGATTCGGCCTGCGGCTCGGCTGAATATTTCAATACCGACAGCACTTCCAAAACCAACGCCTTTGGCCCGCCAGAGCCGCGAAATATGACTTTCGCGAACTGGGCGACCGGCGGCTTGAACTACACCAACGTCTGCAACGAAGGCTATCCGCCTCCGTCTTGCACCACCATGTCGGCCGGCATTCTCGGCCACAAATCGCACGGCGGAAACTAAGCTCGCCTTGCGCTTTAGATTTGCCCGCTCCTGCGTTCGCAGGGGCGGTTTTTTTTGGCCACTTTGACCTAACGGGATCTTCCATCCCGAGTACATGCTTCGTGGTATCGACATTGAACGTGCCCCAAAAGAGTATGCATTGACTCTGCTTGTTAACCACACGAGTCTATTTCGGATTGGGAGGAGATTGTCATGCTTTGGACTATTTTTGTAATCCTGTTGGTGCTGTGGCTGTTGGGGCTCGTCACTTCCTATACGCTCGGTGGGTTCATCCATATTTTGCTGGTCGTCGCCCTGGTCATCCTGGTGATCAACCTTTTGTCGGGTCGGCGAACTGCGGTGTAGTGTCTAGTTGGACCGATATAAATTGTTTGCGTCGCCCCGCTTCGGGTTGTCATCTTCCGAATCGTCAGTCACAGGAGGCCGCGAATGGCGGAGACGGCGCAACAGTATGTGCAGAGGATCACGGGGTTCGTACAAGGCAAGGAGCCGCTGACGATCCAGCGGGCGACGGCAAAAAAGCTTCAGCAACTAACCACCGGCGTTGATCGCAAGAAACTGACCATGAGGCCCTCCCCGGGGAAATGGTCTGTGGCTGAAATCGTTGCCCATTTGGCGGATACGGAATTAGTCGCTGGTTGGCGGTTGCGGCTGATTCTTGGAAGCAATGGCACGCCGATCCAGCCATTTGACCAGGATGTGTGGGCGCAAACCTTCAACTACTCGAAGCGTGATGTGAAGACCTCAATTGAAGTCTTTCGCGTATTGCGGGAAAACAATCTGGCCCTTCTGAAATCGCTGCCAAAACAATTATGGGATAACTACGGAATGCACGCGGAGAGGGGCAAGGAGACTGTGAGCCATATCGTTAACATGTTTGCTGGCCACGACCTGAATCACATCGAGCAAATCGAGCAGATCGTGAAAAAGCGCTAGTGATTGCTGGAAAGTGCGGCGGCCCTGGTTTCGGCCTGTTCCGCCTCCGCGTTTTTTCCCAGCCCTTTGTAGGCACGAGCCAGCAGTTCGAAGACTTTGGGATTCTTGTCCTCGGTCTGAGCCAGGGACTGCAGGGGTGGAAGCGCGTCGGCGAAGTTGTTGTCCATAATTTGCGCCTCCGCCGATCCGAGTTGGGCTTCAATACTCTTCGAATCCAGAAGCTGAGCGGCTTCAAATTGGTCCTCGGCCGCCTTAGCATCTTTTAGCTTCAGATACACCTGACCGAGCAGCAATCGGGCTGGTAACTGCCCAGGGGTCAATTTCAGGCTCGCTTCCAGAGCGTCACGAGCGCCGGGCCAATCGCCGGATTTTTCTCGCGCTTGTCCTTCGTAGAAAGCGGCAGTCGAGTCGTCCGGACGAACCTCGCGCGCTGCTTTGAGATGTTCGGCCGCTTTGGCAAAGTCTCCGGAATTCAGTTCCAACTCACCAATCTGGCGCAGGGCGGTCGGTTGCTTCGGATCCAACTGCAAGACTTTCTCAAGAGCAGCGCGGGCATCTGTGGTTCGGTTGTCATCGCTGGCAATCATCGCCGTGTGCAGAAGATTCTGCTGTTCGATCTTGTCTTTCGGATCCGGCAAAGATGAAGAATCCGCGGCCGCTCCTGAGGGGGCTGTATACCCGAGCGCCTTCAACTTGTCTGAATTCTGACCGGAGGAATCCGCTTCCGCCTTCGGCGAGGCGTTTTGTTTCACTGCCGAGAGCATACCTCGCATCTTTGCTGCAGTTGCGTTCTGGGCGGCGTAAGTATTATTCAGTTCCTTCGGATCGGCGTGCAGGTCGTAAAGCTCCGGCCGGGGCGCCTGTATGAACTTGAACCCATGGTCGCGGACCGAACGGAGCGGGGCCCATCCGAAGCGCAGCGGATAGTCGGTTTCGCCGTACGCAGTTCTATCCGCCGGCGCTGTGGCCGTAAACAGCGGCTTGAGCGATTCGCCATTGAGAGTCGCCGGCGCAGGAACCTTAAGCAGATCAAGCGCCGTGGGAAGCAGGTCGATTGTCCTGACCTGCGCATCAACAACTTTCCCGGCGACAGCTTGACTTGGCAGCTTGACAATCATCGGTACGTGAGTTGTGGAGTCGTATAGGAAAATTCCATGGGTGTCTTCGTGGTGTTCTCCCAATCCCTCGCCATGATCTCCGACGACCATGACGATGGCATTCTCATACCAGCCATGCTTGATCAAGTAGCTGATGAAATTTCCCAGCACCGAATCTGAATATGCGATCTCGCCGTCATACAAATGTTCCTTGTACTTCTCGGCAAACGGTGCGGGTGGCTCGTACGGATCATGCGGATCGTAAAGATGAACCCAGACGAAATGCGGGCCGGCTGGATGGGCGGTCAACCATTTTTCGGCGTCATTGACGACATCCATCCCCCGACGCTCAACCCGTCCCCATCGCTCTTTGCTCGGCGAATGCTCCGGGAAGTTGTCGTAGAAATCAAATCCCTGATCGAGTCCCGGAGCCAGAGTTTTGCTGTCGAGAATAACGGCACCGATGAATGCGGCGGTGTGGTACCCCTTCTTTTTTAAAAACGCGGCCCACGTTTCATGCTCGGATGAAAGCGGAATGGCGAAGTCAGTAACTCCATGAACGCTCGGCAAAAGCCCGGTTAGGATCGACGTGTGCGAGGTGTTGGTGATCGGGCTGGGAGTGTATGCCTGACTGAAACGAATTCCGCTTGCCGCCAGTTTATCGAGGGTGGGGGTCTCGACCTTGTCGTACCCGTAGCAATGAACATGATCGGCACGAAGCGTGTCGATGGTGATCAGGAAAACGTCGGGCTGCGAGGTTTTTCTTGGCGCAGGGGAAGTCGCAAAAGCGAGCCCAGATGCGAGCGCCAAAAGCCATGCAAATCGGAGTAGCCGCATAGAAATCAGACTAGCATAGGAATGTGGGAGCCGCGCCAATACAGGCTTTCCGGTGGGATATAATCTCTAAGACTTTCATGCACCTTCCCCGTTGGCTCGTGGTTGTTTTGATCAGCGCTTTGCCGGCATTCGCGGGGGCTGCGCCCGCCCGCAACCTGATCGTGATTACCATCGATACGCTGCGAGCCGATCATCTTGGCTGTTACGGCTACAAACAAATCCGCACTCCCAATATCGATGCGCTTGCCGGCGATGGTTTTCGTTTTGAACATGCGTTCGCCGTGGTTCCGGTCACACTGCCTTCCCATACGACGATTTTTACCGGAACCTACCCGATGTTCAGCGGCATGCATGATTTTGCAGATAACAAGTTAAGTGCCACGCAGCCGACTCTAGCTTCGGTGCTCAAGCAGCAGGGATACGCAACCGGCGCGGTGGTGGCTTCGGCGGTGCTCGATTCCCGCTTCGGACTGAACCGCGGATTCGATTTTTACTACGATCACTTCGACTTTAGCCGGCTACAGGAAACAAACCTTGACGAAATGGAGCGGCCTGGCGATGCAGTAGCCGATGTTGCGCTGGATTGGCTCTCCAAGAACTCGCAAGGGAAGTTTTTTTTCTGGATGCACCTGTACGATCCGCACTATCCCTATCGACCACCGAGTCCTTATAGCGAGGAGTACAAGGACCACCCTTACGATGGCGAGATCGCTTTTGCCGATGGACAAGTGGGACGCGTGATCCGCTTTCTCAAAGAGAAAGGCTTGTACCAGAACACAGTGATCGTGCTTAGCGGAGATCACGGCGAAAGCCTTGGAGAGCATGGCGAGAAGACGCACGGTTTCTTTATCTACAACGCCACGTTGCATGTGCCGCTGATTTTCCACGTTCCGGGCGAGACTGGCGGGAAGAATATTGCTGCGAGCGCCAGCCTGGCCGATTTGATGCCTACGGCTTTGCAGATTCTGAATGTCGACGTTCCCCCACAGGTGCAAGGGCGCAGTTTGCTTCCCTTAATCAAAGAGGAGAAGGGCGAGGCGGCACGGGAACTTTATGCCGAGACCTTCTTGCCGCGCATTCATTTCAACTGGAGCGAACTGCGGGGAGTGGAAACGGAAAAGTACCACTTCATCGAGGCACCGAAACCTGAACTGTACGATGTGCAAAGGGATCCGGGAGAGACGCAAAACCTGATCACCCAGAAGAAAGCGGTTGCCGAAGAAATGCGCGCACAACTCAACGCTACCATTCGTCAGCACAGCGCGGGCAACGAACTGGCAGAGAAGACTGGGCTGGATCCGGCGCTGATGGAGCGGTTGAAGTCGCTGGGTTATGCTGGCTTCTCAGGTGGCGGAAATTCGACCGCGCCCGCGCTAAGTCTGCCTGATCCGAAAGACAGAATCGCGGTCTACGAGCTGATCTCGGATGCTATCGCCGACAGCCAGCACGGTGCGTTTGCCGAATCGACCAATAAGTTGAACGCTGCCCTCAAGACTGATCCGAACTCGGTTCCGGTTCACTACTTGTTAGGGTTGAACTACTACCGTACCCGCGAATTTCCGAAGTCGGTGGAACAGCTTGAACAGGTTTTGCAATTAAGCCCTGACTACTCCCTGGCGGTATTTCAATTGGGGTTGGCGTATGCAAGGACTGGTGAATTCGACCGGGCTATCCAGACTTTGAGTCGCGCACTGCAGCTTGACGACTCGAACTTTGGGGCCGCCTACAACCTCGGCGTCGCGTACCTGCAGAAAAAGATGGTGCCAGAAGCTTTGGCGTCATTTCGGCAGGCGATCAAGATTGCGCCGGACTACGCGCCTGGCTCATCGCGCCCTGGGCGAGATGCTTCTTTATCAAGGCCAGGCAGATGAAGCGATCGCCGAGTTGAGAACTGCGTCGAGCCTGAATCCGCAGGACGCTTCCGTTCACGCGTTGTTGGCGAAGGCTCTCTCGTCGAAGGGACTCAGCGAGCAGGCGCAAGAGGAGATGCGCAAAGCCGAAAGCCCGCCGCAGTAGATTTGAATGCCTTGAGAACGATTGATATCCAATCTGATTCTGTGCTGGCTGTGTTTGGCGCCTGCATTCGCAGCTTCTACGACCGCGCGCAAAAGCCAGCCCAATGTCATTCTGATCACCATCGACACTCTTCGAGCGGACCATATTGGTTGTTACGGGTTCACTGACATTCAGACGCCGACTTTAGATGGCTTGGCGCACGATGGTGTTCTGTTTCAGCGAGCAATTTCGCAGGTCCCACTCACCTGGCCGTCGCACGCGGCGATTCTGACCGGCACCTATCCGTTTCAAAATGGTGTCCAGGATTTTACCGGGCAGCCGCTCGAAGCGCGATTTCGGTCGGTGGCGCAAGCATTCAAGGCCCATGGATACGCGACCGGCGCCGTGGTGAGCGCTTTCGTGCTGGATCGCAGTTGGGGCCTCGCGCGGGGATTTGATTTCTACGATGATGCATTCTCGGCCGAGACTTTTCAGAAGAAAGACATCGGCCTCGTCGACCGGAAGGCGGGAGAAAGCGTTAATCACGCCATCGCATGGCTCAATAAGAATCCGCGGCGGCCTTTCTTTTTCTGGTTGCATCTTTACGATCCGCATAGCCCGTACGATCCGCCGGAGCCGTATCGCTCCCAATATCGTGCTCATCCCTACGATGGAGAAATTGCCTACGCCGATCAAGAACTCGGTCGCCTGGTCGCGTGGTTGAAGTCCAAACACGCGTACGACCAAACCATGGTCGTTGTTTTGAGCGACCACGGAGAATCGTTGGGCGATCATGGAGAGAAAGAGCACGGATTTTTCATCTATAACTCCACCGTGCACATTCCGCTGATCGTGAAACCGCCCGATGGGAGCGGGATTCACGCGGGATCGGTGAACATGCCGGTCGAGACGATCGATGTAGCGCCGACCTTGTTGCAGGTGGCGGGAATCAAGGATCAGATCCAGAACCAGTTCGAGACCAAGGGTCTTTTCGGCGCACAGGCCAACCCGGCGGACCAAGCCTACAGCGAAACCTTCTATCCCTTCAGTTCGTTTGGGTGGAGTCCGTTGCATGGGCTGGAAACATCCCGCTATCACTACATCGAGGCGCCTGAACCCGAGCTATACGATGTGCAGGCCGATCCTGGCGAGAAGAACAACCTGGCTTCGCAGCAAACCGCAACCGTGGCGGTACTAAAAGAGAAGCTGCAAACTCTCTTGCGCGAGAAACCCTTTTCGCCCGGCCAGGCAAACGCCGCCCTGAATCCGGATGCGCAGGAAAAACTGCGGGCGCTGGGATATGTAGCGTACCGTTCTCCAATCACGGCAGAAGCCCTGGCTTCCGGTCTGGCCGATCCGAAAGAGAAGCTGTGGGAGTTGAATGACATCTTGGAGGCGGGGGACGCTTTCCAGGCGGGAGATTTTGAAACCGGCGAGCGACTTCTGACCAAGGTGCGGGAAAGCGATCCCAAGATGTACATCGTGCCCTTCATGCTGGGGGAAGCTGCGTCGCGACGGCAGGACTGGAGCCGTGCCTCCGTCGAATTGGCGAAATCACTGGAACTGAACCCGAACTTTGATCAGGCTATGTCAGGGCTGGCGACGGTCTTTGATCAATGAGGGAAAACCTGGCGAGGCAAAGGAATGGGTCGAGAAAGCGCTCAAGTACAATCCGCAAAATTATCGCGCGTGGTATGAACTGGCTTTTATTCAATCCAATACCGACCCAAACGCCGCGCTGGCTGCGTACGAGAGGACGATAGCCATCCAGCCGAACTTCGCCCTGGCTCGACGGGACTTCGGAATGTTTCAGTACAACCAGAAGCACTATGTTGATGCTGTGACACAGCTGTCGAGGGCATCTGAACTTGGCATGGATAAAGATCCGCAATTGTTCAATTTTCTGGGTATCAGCTACAGCCTCACCGGACGTCTTATCCCCGCAGTAGTCAATTACAAGAAAGCACTGCGGATCGATCCCAAGCTGGCCGAAGCTCATCTGAATCTGGGGTTCGCATACGAGAAGCTTAATCAGAAAAAACTGGCCGAGCAGGAGTATGAGGCGACCTGCGAACTGAGCGCAGATCTGTGCCGAGCGATTCAGCAGCGGAAGAAATAAGTGGGCTAGTGAGCCGCGACGCCGGTCTGAGCAGAAGCTTCCAGGCGCTTCAGCAGCTGTTTGGCTTGCGGGCTGAAAGAGTTATCAGGAAAAGTGCTGACGAAATCGTGCAACTCAGCAATGGCGGAGTCTTTCTTTCCGAGTTGAAGCAGGAGATTCACCAGTTGGAGGCGAGCTTGCACCATAGTCCGATTCAGCAATATCGCTTTGCGTAAGGCCTGCTCCGCTTCGGGGAGCTTTCCTGTTTTCAAGTCAAGGGAACCCAGAAGGAATAGGCCCAACGCTGACTCCGGGTCGCGACGCATTCCTTCGTCGAGGTAGTTTTTGGCTTCCGCCAGTTCCCCCATCAACATGCAGACATTGCTGAGGTTGAAATAGCCGGCAGAGTCGCTCTGATTAGCTTGAATGGCCGCTGAAAACTGTGTCTTGGCGCCGGGGAAGTCAGATTTGCTCAGGTAATCCGAA
This sequence comes from Terriglobia bacterium, assembly GCA_963797845.1. Classification (GTDB taxonomy): domain Bacteria; phylum Acidobacteriota; class Terriglobia; order Terriglobales; family Acidobacteriaceae; genus DASREM01. The sequence continues at coordinate 477,610 of CAWCRE010000019.1, read as the reverse complement.
CCTAAGTTGTTGCGTGCCTGGTAGAAGTCAGGAGCGATCTGCACTGCCTTTGCGTAGTGTTTGATCGCGTCATCCTTGTTTCCGTCCTGGTCGGAGTTGACACCTTTTTTGAATTCTTTCAGAGCGGGCTTCGGAAATTTCGCAGCGTATTCGCGAATGTCGGTCATGTTGGAGTTGGCGCCAGCCTGCTTATCCGGCAGAGTCACAACCGACGGGGCCTTGGCTCGGGGAATAAGCGTGAAATCCGCAAAGACCGTAGGCGCCAAAGTAGAGGGAGGAATCGCTGCCTCTCTACGTTCCGGTTGATAGTTGTCGTCATTGATCACAACGTAGTACGAGTTCGGGAGCAAACTGTGAAATCCGTAAGTGCCTTGTGAATCGGTGTAGACAGTCTGAATAGCGGCCCCTCGGAACTCAAGCGTCACCAAAATTCGATCCGGAGGTGAGCCGCCACGCGCGGCGCGAAGGTGGCCGATGATCGAGCCGAGCGTCTGCTGCTGAGCTTTCGCGGTGGGTAGTAAAAGCAAGCAGGAGAAAAGCGCGAGCAGTAGCAGCGCGGCTTTTCGAAAACTGGCGGAAGTTGCCATGACTTCATCGCAAAGATAAAGGGCTTGTTCCAGTTTCCTGAAACAAGCCCTATCTTACCGCAGTTTGGTTAGAAGCTCAGCTTCAGACCGATCTGAACGTTGCGAGCGTTGAGGGTTGCAGCCGCTTGTCCGAAGTTCGGCTGCGACGTGTGATTGTTCGCACCGCCTCCAGACGCTGCCAGGATGAAGTTTGCGCGGTTAAAGATATTGAATGCGCTGGCTTCAAACTTCAGGTTGAACCTTTCAGTCATTCTGAAGTTCTTAGCGAGAGTCATATCCGTAACCCACTGGCCAGGCCCGACGAACGTGTTGCGGCCCAGATTACCAGTGCATCCCAAGCAGGGTGCGCTCAAGACAGGGAGCCCAGCCTGGTTAGGAGTGTCGCAACCCCCAAACAGAGAGAAGCCGCCCGGACCCGTGCACCAACCGTTCGCCCAAGTGCTTCGCGAGATGCTGCCAAAGCTCCCCAAGCTGCTGTCTGGACGATCGTTCTTGACTGCGTTCAGGTTGAAGTCCCCGCCGAGGTTTTGGCAATTGCCGCTATTGACGTCGGCTGCCGTGCAAGTCGTCGTAGGACTGGAGATTTCCTTCAGCTTCGGACTGCTGGAGCTGTATGGAGACCAGTGCGCTCCGGTTTGGAAGGCCCAGATTCCATCCAGATTCCAACCGCCAGCCACTGCGCCCAGGAAACCTTTGAGGTGTTGTCCTGGGAGTTCAATGACGTAGTTGAGAACCAGACGGTGACGAATATCGAACACGGAGTCACCGCGGTCCAGACCCGGCAGCGATTGGTCGGTGAGATAGCCGTCTCCGCCGGACCCGCCAGCGGCGGTAGTGGAGCCGCTGTGCCAGGAGGATCCTCCGTCGATCGAATGGCTCCAGGTATAAGAAGCGTTGAACAGAATCCCGTGGCTCATTTGCTTTTTGGCTGAGATCTGTAACGCGTTGTAGTTGGAGTTTACTGCGTTTTCCCAAGTGCGCAGGGTCGCGTAGTTGGCGTTCGGGCGGCCAACGCCGTCGATCGCACTTTGCAACCCGGTCAGGGTTCGGCCAAAGTTGTCCACAACCGACGAGCCTGCGGGTAAGAAGGAGCCAGCTTGGGAATTGATATCCGAAGCACGGAACAGCTTGTGAGCAGCAGTTCCAACGTAATCCACTTCCATGACGAGTTTGGGCACAACTTCACGCTGTACGCTCAGGAAGTAGTTGTAAACGTAAGGATCGCGAATTCCTTGGGGAAGCACGATTCCTGTCAGTTTGGCTTGGTCGGGATTGGATGCGGCCCAACCATTGATGTTTCCGGTTGCTTGGGCGCCAATTCCCTGTCCGGGGTTGGTTGGGGCTCCGGTGAAGGTCGGGGCCGCGCCAGAGGGCACACAGTTTGTGCCGTTGGTACAGGTTGTCGGTCCATATACCACGATCGACGGGTTGTTCGGTTGAACCAGCGCATCGTTGGCGCCGTTGAATGAGTAGAACGGAGGATTCCAACGCGAGTTCGAAAGCGGGTTGTACAGAGTGCTTTCGTAAGAGACGCCGAAGCCGCCACGGAGCGAAGTCTTGCCATCTCCGAAAACGTCATAAGCGAATCCAACGCGCGGTCCGAAGTTATTGTGGTCCCCTGGTCCAAGGCTGCTCGCGCTTGCGAATCCACCGGGGCCGCAGACTCCCGCCAAAACCTGGCTACTCGGAACTGCAACCGTGGAAGGATTGCAACTGGTAGAACCAGCGGCGTCAAACGGCACATTGGCGTTCGCGACTTGCTGGGCAAGTCCGATGCCGGGACCCAGCTTGAACGTTGTGGTTAAGCCGTCTTCTTCGGTATGGCGAGTGAATACGTCATAGCGAAGTCCGAGGTTTAGAGTTAACCGTTTGCTTACCTTCCAATCATCCTGGAAATAAGCGCCGTATTCGGTGTTGCGGAAGTGACGAACGTTGTCACCCAGTGCCGCCGGTTGTCCAGTGGCAAATCCAGGGTTCACACCAGCAGCTTGACCATACGGAGCGTCAGCCGCGAAGTAGATCGAGTCGAAAAAGTAGTAAGAACCTCGAGCGATGTCGAATTCGCTGTTCTCGATATTACGCTTGATATCCACGCCAACCTTCATGTTGTGGTTGCCGTGGCTGATCGAAACCATGTCGCCGTAGCTGTAATCGTGCTCCTTGAAGAACTGCGGATACCCGTTATAGGAGCCGAATCCAACGGTGCCGTCGTCGAACACGATAGAAGGAACGCCAGGAGCTGAAACTCCGATACCGTTATTGTTCTGGGTGTACCCAGCCCGGAATTCGTTAAGAATGTTAGACGAGAAGGTGTGAACGTAGCTGAACTGACCGTTCGGGAGAATGACCCGTTGCGGGTTGGAAAAGCCGCGGGTGCAAGCGGTTGAGCAAGGGCCGAAGCTGTCGGTTGTTTTTAACCAATTGAACTGGAGATACACGCGGTTTGCAGCGTTCCAGTTGTAGTCCAATCGTCCAGAAGCTTCGTTGCCGTTGAAGAGATTGCCCAATGTCTGGGTTTGGCTGCCGAAGATTGCGGTGCTGCTATTGAGGAATGGAGCACTAGCGATTGGCGGCGCCGGTGGTCGAGCCCGGGATAACGTCTGCAGCCTGCTGCCGAAGCGTTTGCTTGATCCGTCTTGTGCGTCACGCCGAGCAGGCTAGCGAATTCTTGCAGTTTCCGCAATTGGCCGGACTGCTGTTGTCCTGACACAGACCAGTTCGTGTAGTCGCCGCCAGCTGTACTGGTCAGAGCGTGGCATCAAACTGGCGTAGCCTGCCAGGGATCTTGGGACAAAATCCTTATAAAGCAGGGCCGCGGTGGAATTCGGGAGCGCGCCGTTACTGCCTGACGCCACTGCGAACTCTCCGTGGTGATCGTCTGCGGTGTTCCGGTGGTTCTGAACCGGTCGCCCTGGTAGGACGCGAAGAAGAACAACTTGTCTTTGATGATTGGTCCGCCGAAAGTACCGCCGAACTGATTAAATCGCAACGGAGGTTTGGCCGCGGCAGCTTGGTTCAGGAAGAACTCATTCGCATCAAGAGCATCATTTCGGAAGTATTCCCACAAGCTGCCGTGGAAGGAGTTGGTTCCCGACTTGGTGACCAGGTTGTTGATTGACCCGGCGCTGTTGCCGTACTGAGCGGAAACGTTCAACTGCAACTGTTGAAATTCCTGGACCGTATCCTGGACCGGGGTGTTATTTACACCGCCGCTCAGGCCTTTGTTGGCTACGCCATTGATCAGGAATCCGTTGAAATCTTCGCGGAGTCCGTTCACAACGGTCTGATGTCCGTTTTCCATGTCCACGCCAGCGACGTTGACTGCGCCGGGGGCCAACTGCATCAGGTCGTAAACGTTGCGTCCATTCAACGGCAGGTTACTGATCTGGGTGCTGTTGATCGTGGTTGCCAGCTTCGACTCTTCCGTGCTGACGGCCGCAGCCTCACCCGTGACTTCCACCACTTCACGCGCCTGCCCGAGAACCATCTTGAAGTCCACATGCTGGATGGTGCCGGCGTTCAGCGTGATGTCGGTGTTGTTTACCGTCTTGAAGCCAGCGGCTTCTGCGGTGATTTTGTAGGTGCCTGGGGGCAATTCCTTCGCGGTATAGGTACCGGTGGAATTGCTCTGCGTGGTCACCGAAAGGTTATTGCCGACGTTAACGATCGTAATCTTGGCGTTTGCAATGGCCGCGTTCGAAGGATCTGTAACCGTTCCCGAGAACTGACCGTTCTGTATCTGAGCGACGGCCCCGAGAGCCAGCGCCAGAACAAAAAACAACGCGAGGCAGAACTGCAGCTTTTTCATTTACCCTACCCTCTCGCATTCAGCGAAGTTGTCAAAGACAAGCATTGTGACCGGGAGTCGCAATCCTCACATCGTGATGTAAGCGGCATCACTAAACACTGTGAAGTGCGCAGCATTTTGCGCTCCTGTGTTTTCTCTGTCAAGCTGTGTTGCAGGTGTGTTGCGACTTTCGAACCTAGGACACGAGCCCGTTGCCCACTGCAGAGCCCGCATCAATCAACGTTAGGCGCGCACGTGAGCTGCCAAAGCATCCCCCAGTCAACTCAACCACTTACGGGTGTCTTGTGTGTTATCGCTATGACGAACAGAATGCCCCAGTCAACAGCCTCCACTTTTTGGAAGATTGTTATGTCGTTCACAGGAGCATGTGAGGGTTTGCCCGAACTAATGTGACGGCTTTGCCATGTTGCGCGCAGTGGGTTTTTCGAACTCCGCAGTCGATTCTTCAATCACTATTTCCTGGTCCGGTTTGGTAGGTCCAACATGACTGACGGCACCCGACGGCCAGTGCACCAGGATGGAATCGACCTGCCTCGCGGAACCTAGCCCAAAATGCAATCGCGGATCGCTGGCTGACTCAAAGCTGCTATTGGCCCGCACTTCCGACTGCTGCACAGATGGGCCGGCCTTGATCTCCACCAGAGCGCCTAGGCCATCGCGATTAGACCTGGATCCCACGGTCTTAATGCGAAGCCAATGGCCTGAAGCGGGGATTTCATTTCTCAGCAGAACTGCCGAACCATCGAGCACGGTCATGACGATATCCTGGTGGCCGTTATTCCGGAAATCCGCGACCGCAGCCCCTCGCCCCACATAATGACGGATGAGAGCGGCGCCTGTACTGGCCGACACTTCGGCGAACTTGCCATCGCCTGTGTTGTGAAACAGGAACGGGTGTTCGGCGTAAGTGACGCCGAAGGAATGCTGATCGACCTGCGGATTCACATGTCCGTTGGCAACGAAAATATCTTTCCATCCGTCATTGTCGAAATCAAGAAACTTCATCCCAAACGCCAGGAAGGGCGTGCTGATAGGGCCAAAGCCGGACGGGCCAGCGAGATCGGTAAAGCCGCTGCCGCGATCGTTGTGGTAGAGATTGTTCTGATCGTCGGAAAAATTGGCCTTGGCGATATCGGGCCAGCCATCGTTGTCATAATCTTCCGAATCGATCCCCATTCCTGCCTGCTCCCGGCCATCGGCGCTGTAGGCTACGCCCGCTTCGGCGCCTATTTCGGTGAATCCGCCTTTGCAATCGTTGTGATAGAGGAGGCTGGGTGAAGAGTCGTTCGCCACGTACAGATCAAGACATCCATCTTTGTCGTAGTCGAGCCAGAGCACGGCCAGACCGAAATATCCGTCGGGATCGATCTTGAGCCTGTCGCTTACATCGGTGAAGGTACCGTCGCCGTTGTTGTGGTAGAGACGGTCCTGCGATCCCTTGAGGCCACGCGGCCCGCAGGAGACCGGGATGCCCCGGTACTGACAGAAAGGCCCGACCCCAAACGGCGGGAGATTGTTCAGATCGAGGTCTACGTAATTGGCGACGTAGAGGTCGAGCTTGCCATCATTGTCATAGTCGCCGAAAGCGGCGCTGGTACCCCAGCGGCCTCCATTATCGACGCCCGCTTTGGCGGTCACATCGCTAAAAGTTCCGTCACGATTGTTGCGGTAGAGGACCCCTCCGTTCAGATACGTGATGTAGAGATCCTCCCAGCCATCGTTATCAAAGTCGCCCGCTGCCACGCCGAATCCCCAACCGCAGTGATCGAGGCCCGATTTCGCGGTCACGTCGCGAAACGTGCCATCGTGATTATTGCGGTAGAGTTTTCCGGGATGACACTTGCCGGCGCGCACGTCTTCCAGCGTGGAACCGTTCACAAAGTAGATGTCCATCCACCCGTCGTTGTCATAGTCAAAAACGGCGACCCCACCGCACATGGAGTCCATGATGTAGCGCTTATCGAGACTGCCGCAGGTGAGGTGAAAGTCCAGGCCCGCGGCGCGGGTAACATCGGAGAACGTCGCCGGAGCAGTCGCGGTTCTCGGCTTCGCCGATTGGGCGAAGATGAGCGAAGGGCTGGTGACGAGGAACCCCGCCACAAGAAGAACAAGTTTGGCGGCGGTTCGTTTCACTGGGTTGACCCTGACGCCATGCCTCCGGTTTGGGGCTGCGCTTTCTTGAGTTCCGCGAAGCGTTGCCGTTCGGCTCGCGCTTCCTGCGAATGACCCGTCTTCTCCAGGGCGCGAGCGAGTTGGTAATGCGGGCTGGGATCGCTCGGGTTCAATTCTGCGGAACGTTTCAGCCAAACCATCGCCCCGGATGCATCATCGGCGAGCAGAAGGGCTTTGCCCAGATCGTAAGCTGCGTCGGCTTTCTCCGGTGCGAGTTCGAGAGCTTTTTTCAGAGTGGGTATGGCGGAGTTCCAATTCCCGGACTCGAGCAAGGCGTGACCGTAGTGTGAAAGCACCAGAGGATTGTCCGGAGAGCGCACCGCTTCCTTCTGATACTCAGCCAACGCCTCGGGGTTGCGTCCGAGACTTCCCAGGGCAAAGGCAAGATGGTAGTGCCCCAGGGGAACATCGGGGTTCAGCCGAATCGCGATCTTGAATTGCTCGATCGCCTGTTCGGTGCGATTGGTGTTCTGGTAGGCGCGTCCTAACAGGACATGCGCAAGGGCGGCGGAGGGTCTCACCTTCAGCGCTGATTCCAGTTGATCGGCAGCGGAAGCGAATTCATTTTCCTGGAGAAGAACCAGGGCGGTATCGAACTGAATGTCGAACTCAGAAGGTTGCAAGCGATGAGCCACGTGGAGCGCATCCAGCGCAGCCCCGTTCTGACCGCTCTTGAAATACGCTAACCCGAGCCAGTGCTGGAGTTGAGCATCGCCTGGCCAGTGGGAAACCGCGCTTTGCCCAATCTCAATAGCTTCATTGAAGCGGCCCATCTCCAGATATGTCAGCAGCAGTCCACGATGCCCCGCCACATTGTTGGGATCGGTCCGGATTGCCTGGGAGAAACTGGACTCCGCCTGAGGCAGATTGCCGGCATCCAGCGCGGACTCTCCCTCATGAATCAGGCGCTGGAGCTGAAGGGATGTTTGCGCCCACCCGGTAGTCAAAAAGACGAGACAGATCGGCAACAAAAGCGCAGCGGCCTGTGCGGTGTGGGCAAGGCTTGCCCAGCAGGCAAGGGGAATTTGGCGGCGTTTGAGGAGCGAGGAGAACGAGAAGTGCTGCATGGAAGCTTCAGAGCATCGTAACGTGACCGACGACAGCGAAGCAAATGCAGAACTGTGAAGGAGTTAGCCGGAGCACGCCGGGACGCGTCCTTTTGATTGGCGGCGCGCTCAAGCCCGGACTTCCAGTTGCCGTTTATGTATTCAGAATCGTTGTAGAAGTGCGTTTCACCCGAGACCGAAACGGAGGAAGTGGATGACTATCAACCCCTATTCAAACAGTGCGATCCGTGACAGCGTACTGCAACAGGCGCAAACTCAGCTGCAGGGCGCCCACGCAGATGTAAAGACACGCAACGACCATGTTCACGCGGCCAAGCAAGACCTGGCGACCGGAGACGTGGAAGGTGCGCAGCAGGAGCAACAGGCGGCGCAAGCAGCGCAGCAGAACGTTCTAGCGGATCGTAGCGCCCTCAATGATTTCCGCCAGAATGTTGGAAACTTGCGTGGAGATATCAGCCAGAGACGCGAGGATTTCCAGACCTTTAAATCCGATCTTCAGTCCGGTGATCTGGCAGGCGCCAAGGCCGCCTTCCAGGCTGCTCATCAAGATGAGAAGAGCGTGGTCAGCGATGTGCAAGGACTTGGTCTGAGTGGACAGCCGCCAGCCACGCCCATCAATGTGACCGCCTAAACTCTGTGCTGTTTTTCGGGCCACGCTTCGGCGTGGTCTTTTTTTTTGTTCCTTTCCGCTCCCCGATCATCACAATATGAATTTGGAAAATCGGCATGGAGGGAGGAACTTTGGACCAGGTCGCACATTTTCGCCGGCTCTTCAACTACGACCTTTGGGCAAACCGCGAGGTGAACCGCGCGATGGGAGAAGTCGATCATGCGCCAGCCAAATCGCTGAAATTGATGGCTCACATCAGCGCCGCCGAGCGACTTTGGTGGGATCGGCTGCAATCCAATCCGCAATCAGTTGCAGTCTGGCCAGACTGGACGCTGCGGGAATGTGAGGGCCGCGTGAACGAAGTGGGCCGGCTCTGGACGGAATATCTGACTCACAAACTCGATTCGGACTTTGCCAAGCCCGTGTCTTACGTCAACAGCAAAGGCGAACCGTTCTCCAGCACTCCTTACGACATCCTGATTCACGTGATCACGCATTCGGCGCATCATCGCGGCCAGATTGCCGCCGACATGCGGGCGGCAGGGTTCACTCCCGCATACACCGACTACATTCACGGAGTGCGGCAAGGGCTCGTAGAATAAGCTCATGAACGATTTGCGATTCAAGGTCGTCCTCATAATCCAGCTTTGCGCCGCGGCCGGTCTGCTCACGTTTATCGCCTTCTGGCGAGGAGAATGGAATGCGCAGCGCTGGGCGGGTTTGGTCATCGCGATTCCCGCGACCATTCTGTTATTCGTTGCCCGATTTCAGCTCGGCCGGTCTTTTGCCGTTCGGGCGCAAGCCCATGAGCTAGTCACGCAGGGAATCTATTCCAAGATTCGCAATCCGATCTATGTGTTCAGCGCATTCCTGGTCCTGGCACTGGCCTTGACGCTGCACAATCCAGCGATCCTGGCGTTTCTGCTGGTTTTGATTCCGGTACAGATCATGCGCGCGCGCAAAGAGGCCGCGGTGCTGGAAGCGAAATTTGGTGATGACTACCGTCGTTATCGCCAACAAACCTGGTTTTAGCCTCCGTGATACTCTCTGTTGAATCCAGTGATGCAGAGCCGAATGAAGAAGATCTCCCTTTCTCTTGCCATCTTGTTCTTGTGCGCAATCGTTTTGTTTGCCGCCGTTTCTCCCAAGGTTGAACCGTTACCAGCGCCGGTCTCGAACAATGCCGTCGCTTCGGTGAGAACGCGAGGCTCGCTTCTTGTGTTTTCTTTGATGGGAATGGGCCCGAAAAAAACGTGGGATGGGATCACCAATGCAGTCTATTCAGCCGATGCGGATGTCTGGAAATGGGCGCAAGCCCGCCCCGTGCCCGGACCAGTGGGGCGGATCGCCGCCGTCGCCGTAGGCGCGCGGGAACATGTGTTCCTGTTCGGAGGATATGTCCCCGACGCTGAGGGCGGTGAGGTCACCGTTCCTGATCTCAACGTCTATGAACCGCTGACGGACCGCTGGCTTCGCGGCGATGACATCCCGGTTCCGGTGGATGATGCGATTGCGGGCGCGCGCAACGATCGTTACATCTACTTGGTCAGTGGGTGGTCGAACAACGACGCGGTTCGCAATGTGCAGGTCTACGACGCGGAGAAGAATCACTGGTTCCAGGGGACGCCAATTCCTGGGACGCCCGTATTCGGACACGCCGGAGCGCTGGTTGGTGACACTATCATCTACGTCGACGGCGCTCACAAGAATGGTTCCGGCGATCCTAAGTACGTCGCGTCCAATGAATGCTGGATGGGAAAGATCGATCATAAGGATCCGGCGAAGATTGTCTGGACTAAGTTGGCCGCTCACCCCGGGACTGCGCGTTACCGCATCGCGGCTGGCGGATCCGAGAAGGATTCGAAGGTGTATTTCACCGGAGGCACAGACAATCCGTACAACTACAACGGGATTGGTTATGACGGGAAACCTTCCGAGCCTTCTCCGGTCACCTTTGCGTTCAATCTGAAAACGGACAAGTGGGAAACAATAAGCGACAAGAATCCCTATCCGACCATGGACCATCGCGGATTGGTTGCATTGCCGCAAGGTTTGGTGGTGATTGGCGGCATGGATAGAAGTCAGACTGTCACGAACACAGTGTCCATCCTTCCCCGAAAGTGAAGCGGGTGGTCTTCGGAAAGGCTTGGGAAACGTTAGTAATGAGTGCGGGCTGAATCCGGGGCATTGGATTCTGACGCTTGCCGATAGCTAGCGTATGCGTCAGCTCCCTTTGCTGTTCGCCTTGATGATGATGTGTTCTGCATCTCTGCTTGCGCAGGACTTACCAACCCTACAATCGTCTCACCGTTTCCGGGACAAGCCCAACCAAGCGCTGTTTCTCACGCACATCGCCTTGGAGAGCGCAGATTTTGTCATCACGCACCACAACCTCAGCAACGGCGGCCGAGAACTCAATCCCATGGGAAAAGCCCTGTGCGAAAGCGGCACAGCGGGACAGATCACCTTTTTCGCGGGAAGAAGCGTTGGCGTAGCTGCGGTCAGCTATCTTTTTCACAGAACCGGTCACCACAAACTCGAGCGCGCTTTCATGGTTGCGGCCAGTGTCGATTCCGCGTATGGGGTGACCTATAGCTTCGCCCACCGTTGAAACAGGGCCTCAGCCCTGGTTGATGCGGTCCAGATCTTTCGCGGTTATAAGATCTCCCAGCGCAACCAGTATGCGGCGCGGTCCCACGAACGGATCGCGAGCATGCGCAACCAGCATGTTATCGAGCGTGACCATATCGCCTCTCTGCCATTGAAAGCGGACCGCATACTTCTCGTAAGTCTCGCCCACATGGTCCATCATCGCAGAGGAGATTTCCGAGCCGTCCCCGAAATAAACATGCCGCGGAAGATCTTCCGGCTTCAACATCGAGAGCAGGGAAGCGCGGGTGTCGGGATCGAGGCAGTAGGTGTGGTGCAGCTGTACCTGATTGAAGAAGATTTTTTCTTTCGTCGCGTAGTGAACGGCCACAGCGCGGCAATGTTGCTCCAGTCGCAGACACTCTCCGCCATTGGTCCACGTAAAACCCAGTCCAGCTTTCTGGCAGTGCTCGTTGACTTTGCTTTTGTCATCGGTGCGGAAGAATGTTTGCCAGGGAACATCAACGCCCGGAGAAAAATTGCGAATGTATTTCAGGCCCTTCTGCTCGAATAGGTCGCGCAGTTTGGGATCGAGCGCCTGGTATACGAGCCGGCAGTCTACAACCGGGGAACAGCCGCCTTCCTTCGCCACAACTACCGAAAAGAAATTGATCTTGCGTGGCCAACTGGTGAAGTGCGAACTCTCCTGGTGATAGAGGATGGCTTTATCGTCGGGGTACCAGGTCGATGTGTAGACCTTGCATTTCGCGTCGCCTTTGGGAAGGTCGCCATAGTCAGCGTAGAGCTCGGTGCAGATCGCACTCGCGACTCTCTCGAAGTCTTCCGCACTTGGAAGGTTAAACCCGCGATAGAGAAATCCGCCGTGCTTATAGAGTTTCTGCTCGAGTTCGGTGCGGTTGCTGCGAACCCAATCGGCAAGATCGACGTCATGGATCGCGGGCTCGAGAATCAGCGGCAGATCCCTTCCTTCGCCGAGGGTGCTCTCCTTCACGGGACTAAAACGCGAGAGGTCAACGGTAGTTCTGCGAATGGAGCCCAAGCCCTTCTTGATTGCTGTATCCATTTCATTCTCCAAATCGGAAAGTGCGATGCACAGCTGATGTAGCGGCGAAAATGAGGGAGACTTGCGCGAGGGAGTTCATAGCCTAACAACGGCCAACCCGCCACGCTGTGACAGGCATCACCCTTAGGTGTGAGGTATTTCGACTGGTGTTTTGTCCCTCGGGCGGTGCGGTCCAGCTTCCATTAACCGTTCGGCTAGCGCAGTGAACCGTGAAGATAACGAAGTGCGCTTCCCGTTTTTTATCGGCCTCTCCGCCTGGACGGATAAATAATAGAAAATTAACTGCTTACCGATTGTGCGCGAGCTGCGTGGGCGCAGCTATGGCTTGGCATCCGAATTGCGTTAGCAACTGTCACCAACGCATTCCAAAGTGTGCGAAGACGGCCTGTCGCGTCTTCTACGCAGAGCCCAGTGGCGACTCCTGGGCGGACTCAACTTAATCGAAAAATGGAGGGTTTAAACGATGGCGGTAGATATGAACAAGCTCAACTCATTTATAGGACAGTTTGTGGGCGACCTCGGTGCAGCCGTACACACGGGCATGGTAGTGATCGGCGAGAAACTTGGCCTATACAAAGCACTAGCAGTACGCGCAATGACATCGGCCGAACTTGCCGCAGAGACAAAAACCGACGAACGCTACGTACGAGAGTGGCTGTCTTCCCAGGCGGCGGGCGGTTATGTGACCTACGACGAGAAAACGAAAAAATTCAGCCTCACCGAGGAACAGGCCTTCGCCTTGGCGAACGAGGACAGCCCGGCCTATCTGCCAGGAGCCTTTCAGCTGGCCCTAGGTTCGCTGGCCGCAGTTCCGCGCATTGCGGAATCATTTCGCAATGGAGCGGGCATGGGTTGGCATGAGCATGATGATGCCGTGTTTCACGGATGTGAGAAATTCTTCCGTCCCGGATACGCTGCCAACCTGGTGAGTTCCTGGATTCCCGCGATGCCGGATGCGAAACAGAAGCTGGAAAGCGGCGCACGGGTGGCGGACGTTGGCTGTGGGAAGGGGGCTTCTACCATCCTGATGGCGAAAGCATTCCCGAAATCCCAGTTTTCTGGTTTCGACTATCACGATAAGTCCATCGAGGCCGCTCGCGAATCGGCGAAGCAGCAGGGCGTCGCGGACCGGGTTACGTTCGAGGTAGCGAAAGCCAAGGAGTACCCGGGGAAGGATTACGACTTCGTCGCCGTGTTCGACTGTTTACACGATATGGGCGATCCGGTCGGTGCCGCTGCCCATGTTCGCAAGTCGCTACACAAAGACGGCACCTGGATGGTCGTGGAACCATTCGCTCACGATGACTTGAAAGACAATTTGAACCCGGTGGGCCGCGTCTACTACTCTTTCTCCACATTGCTGTGTACGCCTTGTTCACGGTCGCAGGAAGTGGGATTGTGTTTGGGCGCGCAATCCGGAGAGGCTCGCATTAAAGATGTAATTACAAATGCCGGGTTCACCCGTTTCCGCCGGGCCACGGAAACCCCGTTCAACATCGTTTACGAAGCTCGGCCCTGAGCCAGTCGCAAAGGGCGGAGTTGTTTGGGCCAGAAAAGTTGAAGGCGGGGGATCCGGTTCGATCCACCCGCCTCGACTGGCTAAAGTTCTCTAAAAAGAGTTAAGCCAGGATTTCTGCTGCTTCTTCCTTGTCGATATCGCTCACCATCGGCAGGCCGCTGATGCGTGCGGCATCCGGGGTGAGAGCTGCGATATCGCTGCGATCGATGTACTTGCAGCCGAACTTGCGCGCGCCCGCCATCAATTGCCGCAATCCTTGCGCGACCCTCTGATAGTAGGTGTAGAAGCCGATCGCTCCCGTAGGCAGTTTATTGAAGCGGTCGCCGTATTTTTCGCGCAGCTCGGTGGAGCTAACGAACACTTCATCCACTGTAGTTCCGAAGCGCTCGATGTAGATGGGCAGGGAACTGCCTTCGATGGCCTTGCCGATATTCTTGGCCACCATGGCGGCCGCGAGCGGACTACGTGCCCAGGCAATCATCTTCACGTAAGGAGCGCAGAGCGCGAAGCCTTTGAAGATCTGATCTTCAAAAGTAAATCCGCCGGCCAGAGCGATCGGAGGAATGTACTCGCCGCGTTGTTTCAGTCCATCGAGGTAGTTGCGCAGCAGCGAATGCAATTCGATTCCCGGGACGCCCCACTCGTTCATCATGCGCCACGGGCTCATGCCGGTGCCGCCGCCCGCGGCATCCACCGTGAGGAGATCCAATTTCGCCAGTGAAGCGAACTTGACCGCGCGAGCCAGATCTACCGGCCGATAGGCACCGGTCTTCAACGTAATCCAACGAGCGCCAGCTTTGCGCAGTTCCTCGACTCGTTTGAGGAACCCATCCTTCGTGACCATACCGACACGCGAGTGGCGCTCGAACTCGTGAAATGCACCTTTCCTGAAAGCTTCAATCACAACGTGGTTCGTGGGATTGGGCAGCACGACATAGCCGCGGCGATGCAGTTCCTGCGCCTTCGCCAGGTCCTTGATCTTCACTTCGCCGCCGATGTCCTTCGCGCCCTGTCCCCATTTCAATTCAACAGCCTTCACGCCCAGTTTCTTGATGGCGTATTCCTGCACGCCGAGCATGGTGTCTTCCACGTTCGCCTGGACGAAGATCTCACCGTAGCCATCCGTCTGCCATTCACGGAAGCACTGGATCCGCCACTCCAGGTCAGAACTGGAAATCACCTTGCCATTGTCGAACTTGGAATCCATATCCATGCCGACGACGTTCTCGCCGATCGCGATCCCGGTGCCAGTGATGGCAGCGCCCACTGCCAGTCCGGGCCAGTTGTTCTTCGCGACATTGGTGGAACCCATGGCGGCGACGGTAAACGGCAGTTTGTACTTGATGCCGTTATCGGCGCCGATCGTGGTCTCCAGATCCACGGCCGGGAACAGCGCGCGATTGGAATCCTCTTCCATGCCCCATGCGCCCGCAGCGCGGCCCAGGATGGTGAAGTGCGAAAGATCCACCGGATAGTCCTTTTGCGACGCGGTGGTGATGATGCCGAACGGCTGCGGGTAGATCATCTCGGCGCCGCGATAGGCGCTTTTGCCGATCTCGCACATGCCGATACAGCCATCGACACAGGTTGCACACATTCCACTAAACGGGCTGACCGCGTCCTCGGTACGGTTTTTGGTCAGCGTGGCGGCAGAGGCGTTAAGGCGCGTAAAGGTCATGGCAGTTTCTCCACTATTTCTCCACTATGTGGGTAAAGTCGTTCGACCGATGCTTCGCCGGGACATCACTGCGGAAGGGTCCGCTGATTTCGCAGGCATGGCACGGTTCGAGGAAACACATTGCATTGTCGTAACTCTGGAAACATACGGTCGAAATATTGACGCAGCCGTTGCACAAGGTGCTTTCGGCTTGTGGGCCCTGGCAGCGCGATTCGCATACCGGGCAGATGTAGAGGCAAGCGCCGCACTGGCGGCACAGCTCGCTGGTCTGATCGAAGGGCCGAGTGACGCTACGATCCAGGCCGCGGCCGGAGAAGCCAATGGCGCCAGCCATCATCTGCTGCTCGCAGGTGCGGACGCAGAGGCCGCACTGGATGCAGGTTTCATCCTTACGCTCGTAGCGGCACTGGCGCACGCCCACAGCTGAGGCCATGTCCTGAATGCGCTTCGACTGTGGGCAGACTGCGACGTACATCTCGATCAGCAGCTTGCGCGCTTGTTCCACGCGGGCGGAGTGCGTGAGCACCTTCAGTCCGTCCTCGGCTGGGCAGGCAACAAGATGCCTGCAGTGTTCTTCTTCCGGCCATTGTCTACTTCCACAAGGCACAACCTGCATGCCCCGTATGGAGTAAGCCCGTCCTCGTGACAAAGCGTAGGGATTGGAATGCCCAGGAAGCGCGCGGCTTCGAGCACAGTTGTTCCGCGTTCGACTTCAACGTCGATGCCGTTAATCTTCAGCGTTGGCACGGCACTCTCCTTTATTCCACCAGCACGGCTTTGGGTTGGCAGACCTCGATGCAAGCGCCGCACTTGATGCACTTGGCCGAGTCGATTTCATGCGCCTTGTTCTTGTCGCCCAGGATTGCTTCCGAGGCGCAAACTCGCACGCAAGCGTGACATCCATCGCAAATCGTCTCGTCAATCTCGTAGACGATCAGTTCACGGCAAACCTTCGCGGGACAGCGCTTCTCGCGAATATGCGCGATGTATTCATCCTTGAAGTAACGCAAGGTCGAGAGCACAGGGTTGGGAGCGGTTTGACCCAGGCCGCACAGGGAAGTGTTCTTGATCATCCAGCCGGCATCTTCGAACAATTCAAGATCCGATTCTTCGCCTTTGCCCTGAGAAATCCGGTTGAGAATCGTCTTCAACTGCTGCGTTCCTTCGCGGCAAGGGAAACACTTCCCGCAAGACTCGTCTTCCAGGAACTCCATGAAGTAACGGGCAACGTCCACCATGCAGGTGTCTTCGTCCATCACCACCATGCCGCCCGAGCCCATCATGGAACCTGCCGTGGTGAGCGCTTCGTAGTCGATCGGAAGATCGATCATGTGGCGGGAATGCAACCGCCCGAGGGCCCGCCGATCTGGATTGCTTTCAGTTTCTTGTCTTTTGCGAACGCCGCCGCCGATGTCGTAGATCATTTCGCGGAGCGTTGTGCCCATGGGCACTTCAACCAGCCCGGTGCTGTTGATTTTGCCGACCAGCGAGAACACCGCGGTGCCCTTGCTCCCGTCGGTGCCGATGCGAGGAGTACCACTCGGCGCCACGGTTGATGATGACCGGAACATTGGCCCAGGTCTTTACGTTGTTGATGACGGTGGGCTTTCCCCAAAGGCCCTTCTGCACGGGGTAAGGAGGACGAGGATGCGGTTCCCCAACTTTACCTTCAATCGAGGCGAGTAGAGCCGTCTCCTCGCCGCAAACGAACGCTCCGGCGCCCATTACCAGCCGAATCCGCAAGCTCAGTCCAGACCCGAGAATGTTTTCCCCAAGAAGGCCGCATTGCTCCGCTTGAGCGATGGCAATGTTCAAGTGCTCAACCGCCAACGGATACTCTGCGCGCACGTAAATGAACGCTTCGCTGGCTTCCAGAGCGAAGGCTCCAATGATGATTCCCTCCAGAACACTGTGGGGATTTCCTTCGAGCAGGCTTCGGTCCATGAAGGCGCCCGGGTCGCCCTCGTCCGCGTTGCATACGATGTAGTGCGGTTTAGTCGGGCTATTGCGCATTGCCAGCCACTTGATCGCCGTGGGAAATCCTGCGCCGCCGCGGCCCCGCAATCCCGCCTGTTTCACGGCTTCGACAACCTTGTCGGGGGTGTAATCAGCCAACACATGGGCCAGCGCCCAGTAGCCGCCAATCTGAATGTAGTCGCGGATTTCGCGGGGATTGATCTTCCAATTATTTCCGAAGAGATTTCGCTGCTGGTGCGCAAAGAAAGGTATGTCCTGTTCATGCACCAGCGGTTGCTGATCCTCGTCTTTGTAGAGCAGCCGCTCGACAGGTTTTGAGCCCTTCACCAGGCTGTCCACGATGTCCTTCGCATCCCGCGCCGCAACCTTGGTGTAAAAAATCTGTTCGGGGGCGATGAGGACTGTCGGCTCTTGTTCGCAGAACCCGTGGCATCCGGTGCTTTTCAGGTCGATGGTGTGATCAAGCCCGCGGGCAACAAGTTCACTTCGCAGGGCGGTCAACACCGGTGTCCGCTCCCGAGGCGATTCCGCAACTGCCCGAAGCGCAAACGGAAATCGATTTCCGGCCGCTCTCACTTGCTTCCAGGCAAAGCCGCAGCTCTTTCAGTTCGTGGATCGACTTAAGCTTTTGCATGGCTTGCCTCGTCCGCCTTCACGGCCTGGTGTGGCTCACCTTTTTCCGCATACTTTTTAAGCATGCCGCCCACTTTTGTCTGGGTCAGATGAGGATGAGTATTTGCGTTATCGACCCGGGCGACCGGCGCCAGTCCGCAGCAGCCGATGCAGCGCACAGTCTCCACGGTGAATTGCATGTCGGAGCTTGTTCCCGGCCCGGACATCTTGAGATCCCGGAGTATGCGGTCCAGCACGCGAGGCGCTCCCCGCACGTGGCAGGCAGTTCCCAGACACACCTGGATGACGTGCTTGCCCCGCGGCATCAGGCTAAAGCAGCGGTAGAACGTGGCCACCTGGTAGACATCGGTAAGGGGGACTCGTAGCCTCTGGGCTACCTTTCTCAATACGTCCTGAGGCAGGTAACGGTAGGCTTCCTGAATGTCCTGGAGTATGGGGATGAGATTGCTTCGATGATCTTCGAATTGCTCGAGCAGCGGTTCCACGTTCTGCGTATCAACTTGCGGCATGGTGGCAGCCTTTAAATGACAGTCATAGTCGGCTCACTCCTTCGGGCTTCTGCGCCAGATAGCGAGTTGAGGATTCCAGCTATGAGCCTCTTTTTGAAAATCAAGGTGAGCAGCGATGTCTTTTGCCGGCAATTCTGGCTGAACGCCTTCGGGAATGGTGGCGTGGGCTGCCAGCAGTTTCTCAATCGACTGCTGAAGGGCCCCGCTTTTTGCGAATTCACGGAGTTCGTAAAGCGAAACCTGTGAATGCCCGTGGCAGAGGGGGCACTGCAAAACTTCCGGTTGTGCCATGGCTTGCTCCCGCGCGTAACGGCCCGCGTGTATTCGAAGCACGCGGGCCTTCCAGAACGCTTCGATTAAAGCTGTTCTTGCCGGTAACAGCAGTGACTCTAGCCACTTCTGCTCGTGAGGCGGCTCACAGGAAGCTGTGCGCCGATGCCGGAAGTCGGGCAGAAGACTTCACATCCGCATGCGCCCGAACTGCATCTCTAGAGTCGGAGAAACCGCAAGTATGAAAGCTCTACGTTTTCAGCAATTCGGATTGGAAAATCTGAAATTGGAGGAAGTTCCGAAGCCGCGCCCGGGGATCGGTGAGGTTCTTGTGAGAGTGATGGCAGCCTCCATCAATCCCAGCGACGTGAGAAACGTGCAAGGCATGATGCGCGAGCAGACGATTTTGCCGCGAATTCCCGGGCGCGATTTTGCCGGAGTAGTCGAGCAGGGTCCGGAGAACTGCATCAATCAGGAAGTCTGGGGCTGCGGGGGCGGAGATCTTGGATTCACCCACGATGGATCGCACGCCGAATATATCGTAGTTCCGGAGATTGCGGTTTCGCCGAAGCCGAAGAATTTATCTTTTCCTCAGGCGGCAGCCGCTGGCCTGGGCATTGTCACCGCGTGGAACGGGCTCTTTGATCGCGCCGGATTGAAGAAAGGCGAAACACTTCTCGTCACCGGCGCTAATGGAACCGTCGGCGGTGCCGCGGCCCAGCTCGGTGCGTGGGCCGGTGGGCGGGTGATCGGAGTAGATCGAACCGGCCAAAATCAGAGCGGAGTCGATGTGATGTTGAATTCGGAGTCGCCGAACTTCGCGCAGGAACTCGACGACGCGGTCGGTGATGGCATCAATGTCGTGTTTGATGCAGTGGGTGGTCCGCTGTTTCCGGTCGCGCTGAAGACGTTGGCGCGACGCGGACGCATGGTCGTGATTACGGTGCAGGGCAAGGGACCGACGGAAATCGATTTGCTGCATTTCTATCGTAACGACCTCCACCTGGTCGGTTTGAATACCTTGAACCTTTCCGCCTCCGATGCGGCGGCAAGTTTGCAGGAAGCAACTCGGCCTTTCGAATTGGAGTGGCTGAAACCCAGGGAGGTAAACACACGCCCATTAGCCTCAGGAGTGGAGACCTACCACGAAGCGCTCAAAGGTGGGGGTAAATTCGTGCTGGTGGCTAGCTAAGGAGCCGAAAGTCCAGTATTGACAGGTCAGAGAGAAAGAATTAACTTTTCTCCAAAGTAGGATTCTTATGAGCCGGTGGCGCTGGGCGCTACTCATTTTCGAGCTGGTGCTGTTTGCCGTGATCCTGATTCTGCCGCAGGTAGAACTGCCAGATTTCACGTTTCACGGGGGAACTGCTCCTGTCGTGATGAAGACCCGATTGGCTTCGGGAACGGCGCGCGCCCACGTGGTAAACCCTGTTCAATTGCCCACGCCGGTTCCGGTTTTTGATTGCCAGATTGTGGTCCACGATCCTCCGTCAGGCACCGACGCAGATACCCGTCTCTCCTTGCTTTGTACGTTGACTTGCTAAGTTCCTCTCTCTTTCTCTGAATCCCTAGTCACCCTGTCATTTATTCACCCTGTTGATTGACAAGTTTGCTCCGCGCTGGGCGTGCCTGCTTTTTGCGGGTGCGCGGAGCCCGAGGCAGCTGATCCGGTCGCATCATGGGTTTTGAGCAGAGGACCCGTCGCGCAACCGTCGAGCGGCTGCCTCGTTTTATTCAGATGCCGAAGCTATCGGGCTCTGGCGAGCACCAGTGTTACATCGTCGGGCTGTTCGTTAGCCCCAATCCAGTCGTCCACGGACGCAGTAATGATTTCGCTTATTCGTGCGAGGGGCAGATCGCGGTTTTCGCGCAGTAAGTCGATGAGGCGCGATTCGCCGAACTCCCCGAAGTCGTTTTCCGGTTCGGTTACCCCATCGCTGTAAGCCACAAACATTTCGCCCTTTCGCAACTGCACCGAGCTCTGCTCGTACGACATTTTGTCGAACAGGCCAACCACGGTCCCGCCACAATCCAGCCTGCGGATCGATCCGTCTTCGCTCATCACGATGGGAGGCAAGTGGCCGCCATTGCTGTAGGTGAATTTGCGTGACAATCCGTCGTAAATTCCGAGAAAAAGCGTCGCATACTTTTCAGTCGGAGTGCTCTCATAAAGCTGGTGGTTCAATAACGCCAGCAGGGTCGAAGGGGAGACGTCGGAACCGGAGAATCTGGACGTAACCATCAGACGATTGCCCGTGGATGCGCCGACCGCCGCCATTTCGTTGATGACAGTAGTTTCTTCCAGACTATAAGCGCGGACGGCGGAGTGAATTGTGGCCATCAGCAAGGCTGCGGAAATTCCCTTGCCGCTGATGTCGCCGACCGCAAGCAACATCTTGTCGGAGTTGATGGTGAGGAAATCGTAGTAGTCTCCGCTGACAGTTCGTGCGGGACGGCAGAATCCGTGTACTTCAAGCGAGGCCAGCTGCGATATTTGGCGGGGGAATAGCTGCGCCTGCACTTCCTGCGCGATCACCAATTCGTTCTCCAGCCGCTGCTTTTCTTTTTGCTCCTCGATCAGCTTCTCGATAGAGGCGGTCATCGAGTTGAACGAATTTGCGAGAGTCGCCAACTGGTCCGAGGACTGCACCGGAATGCGATGCCGGAAATCTCCGCGATTGATGTGCTTGGTGGCATCATAAAGGTGCGCGACAGCCTTGGTGATGGTGCGGGTCAGCCGAGTGCCGATGAACAGCGCGGTGAGTTCGATCAACCCGAAGATGCCGGCGACCACGACTAGCAGAACCTCGGCAGTAGGAGCAAAGTCTCCCAACGAATCAAATAGGCGATCGTACAACTTCGACATTCTCGTCTGCACGCTGATGGCGACCGGTTGCGAGGTATCACCGGTCTGCCAATTCATAACCGCCAGAGTCGTAGGAAATGTGACCTGGTGATCCAAAGAGCGTGCTTGAGGCGGTATAGAACCCGCTGTGTAGGTGGGTACCGGACCATTCTTTCCCGTGTCCAGCACGTAGTCGCCTTCCGGTTTGCGTATGCTAATTGAGCCGTGGCCCTGGTTCTCTCTTGCGGCTTTGTCAACGGTTACAGCAATGTTTTCGCGCTGGGATTTGTCTACTTTGCTCAGTGTGAGGCCGGAGTAGAGAGTGACTTCCCCAAGGTTGGTGGCGACATTTTGCAGAAAGCGCTGGTCCAGAGGCTCACTCGACAGGACCACCAGCGTTCCGCCGGGGACGGGAATCTGCTCCACTGCCCTTAATGATAATTCTGCATCGTCGCGGGTTATGCCTTGCAGCGAGTCCTTGAGATAGCCAGGCAAGGCGGGCACTCGAAAGCTGCCGCTCTCGGGCGCGCTGCTCAGGATCAGCTTCCCGTTCATCCAGGCGTAAACCTGCCGGTTGGCCCAGGATTGGTTCGTGCTGCGCAACCCTGCTAACGCGGCAGTCTCGGAAGAGGTCCCGCCCTTGAGACGGGCCGCGAGTTCGTGGCCGATTGCCGAATTCGCAGCCTGAAGGCTTTCGAGTTCAGACTTTATCTCGGAGGTGACAATGAAAGTTGCAAACTGCCCGGCAAACAAGTACAGCGAGCCCAGCGCCAGCGCCACCAGCAAAACCACCGGCGTGACACCGATGAACACATAGGTAACGATGAGTCGGTTTCGTAGGCGCCACAGCACCCTCGCCTTGAGCCAGCGATAGGCCACAAAACAGAAGAGGACAATGGCAGTGATAGCGAAAAGCTTGGCCCATCCTGCCAAAGTTTCGCCCAGCCCAGGTTTCCAGAAGTGCAGAATTTTCTGGAGAAGAAAAGCTCCAATACTGAGACCGAGAAAGAAGCTGGCGACGCGCGACAGCCTGCTTTTGGGCAGCAAGTGTCGCCTGCCAAGCCATACACGAAGCTTGAGGAAAGAGCGCTGCATCAGTTCAGCACCGATTATAGATGGCACGAACGTGGTCGGCGGTTTCGGCAAAGTCCGGCCTTCTGAATGCCGCATCAGATCTCCGGGTAAAAATCGAAAAAGGCATCCAAGCTGGTTTTGAGCTGCTTCTCGATTTGTTCCCGGCTGCCTTCGAGCACGTGCATGGTGACATGGGCTTCGCGCCCGTTCTTCAGTTTGAGGGTTGCATCGCCGACTTCTGCTACCTCCTCGGAGGGCAGAAGCCGCATTCCGTAGACGAGTGTCAGGTTAGCCATATCGTGATTTTATTCCGGTTGTGAGCTCGATACCTCTTGTTTCACACAGAAGTTCGGAGGCAAGTAGCACCTGCTAGAATCTTTCGTGATGCGGAACTTCCTACGCGCAACGGCTTGCTTTGCGGTGGCTTTGACCGCGCTGGGGCAACAGGACTCGAAACCGCAGGTGAAGGTCAACATGCTCAATGTTTGTAGCCCTTCGCCCGAGGAAAAGCAGGAGATTGTGTCCGCGCTGGCGAAAATTCCGAAGGCTCCGGCATTTGGTCCGGATTTCGAGGTTGCTCGCGGCCGAACCACGTTGGAACAGAGTCCGGAGTTTCTTCAGGCCGCCGCCGGGGCACAAATGCCTCCTCCAGCCCGAATCCGCCAAGTGGGTCCGCATGCGGCGGGAGTTCACCGCCCAAAGTATTTTCTCGACCGTGCAGTATTCGTTTTCAGCACCGACCCGAAAACCATGATGGAGACGCTGGTATTCCGGGTGCGCGATCCCAAGGATCTGTTGCAGCTGTCGGTGGAAGACAGCGCTTCCGCGGTGACATCGGCGGCAGCTATGCTGGCCACGAACACGCCGGCCAGCCGAATCAAACTCGAGCGTTTCGGCAAGTCGTCCGTCGTGCTGGCTCGTTGCTCCGCTTCCGAAGCCGGACCAGCTCCCGACCAGAGCGCGTACGAGCCTTGTTTCAGACAGCGTCCACGATTGTGAGCCAATATCGAAAACTGTTGCGGCGCTTCGCAGACCGTTCCAGACGAGTTGGCGCGGCTCGGAGGGCAATAGCAGCGCCAAGGCAAAGCGTGAATCGGGTGAGAAGGCATCGGCGCCAACCCAAGTAGATTCAACGGAAGCTGGCGGTTGCATCCAAATCCGAAATTGGCAATCTAAGATTAAGTCCTGAAATCATGGAAAACATTCGCAACGTTGTTAGTGATGGGCTCGGGCTGCTCCGGCCACACCGCTGCGCTTTATACCGCGCGCGCCAATCTGAAGCCGCTCGTCATCGAAGGCCACGAACCCGGAGGTCAACTCTCACTCACCACCCTGGTCGAGAATTTCCCCGGCTTTCCAGAAGGCATACAGGGACCGGAGCTGATCGAGAACATGCGCAAGCAGGCGTCGCGCTTCGGCGCCGAATATCAACTCGGACACGTCACCAGCGTCGACCTCAGCAAGCGGCCGTTCACTCTTCAGGTTGGAAAAGAGACGATTCAGACGCGCACGCTAATCATCGCCAGCGGCGCCTCTGCGCGTTGGCTGGGATTGCCCCATGAGCAGCAGCTCATTGGGCACGGAGTTTCTTCTTGCGCAACCTGCGACGGGTTCTTCTTTTCAGGTAAACCAATCACCGTGATTGGCGGCGGTGATTCGGCGATGGAAGAAGCTCTGTTCCTGACTCGCTTCGCCAGCAAGGTCACGCTGATTCATCGCCGCGAGCAGTTTCGGGCTTCCAAGATTATGCTGGATCGCGCCCAGCAAAACGAGAAAATCGATTTCCTGACCAACACCGTAGTCGAGGATGTCTACGACATCCACGCCAAGGAAGTGACGGGGCTGAAACTCCGCAATTTGAAGACGCAACGAGACTTGGGATTTTCCAACCAGCGCGTTGTTTTTGGGGATCGGGCATATCCCCAACGCCAAGATGTTTGAAGGTCAACTCGATGCTGACCAGGACGGATACCTGAAGACAACGGACTACGTTTTCACGCGCGTACCTGGTGTCTACGCTTGTGGAGACGTGCAGGATCGGCGCTATCGGCAGGCGATTACGGCGGCAGGGTCAGGCTGCATGGCAGCGCTGGAAGTCGAGAAATTTTTGGAAGAAGAAGGGCGCTAAGTGCGGGCCGCGAGTCGAGCCTGGCATCTCTCTGTGTCGCGGGAACCCCACGCTCGCCGGCCTCGATACGAGATCAATTTTTGCATCTCCTGCTCCACCTGGAGCGTCGAAAACCATTGATCCCGATCTCTGACGTGGAGGCACGCAATGGCTCAAGGCACGTGTACGCATTTGAACGAAATTCGATCGGTAACCCCTAGCGGGAAGGGCTGCAAAGAATGCCTGGAGATGGGCGACAGATGGGTTCATCTTCGCGAATGCCTGATTTGCGGGCACGTGGGCTGCTGCGACTCGTCCAAGAACAAACACGCCACCAAGCACTTTCACGCCACCAAACATCCCATCATCAAGTCGTTTGAGCCGGGCGAGAACTGGCGCTGGTGCTACATCGACGAAACGTTTCTCCCGTAGTGCGCGCGGACCCGAGAGGTAACTGACACGGAAGTCTGGATTCACTTTGCCCTGTGATTGCGGTCACGGCTCAGAACCCGGGCAGTTGTGATACAAATTTCTGTTACCTTCATGGAATTGCTACGCATTCATAGACTCAGATAAATCTGGCGCCGCCCGTGCTGAGAGCTCTCTTCATTTCTTTATCGGAGAGCCATACCCTGCGCGGAATCGCCGAGCGATCGGCGATCGGGCAGCGTTTCTCTGGGCGCTTTGTGGCCGGCACGCAAGTGGAGGACGTCCTTCGCGCCACCCTGGCCGTCAACCAGGCAGGCCTCACCGTTTCCATCGATAACTTAGGCGAAAACGTCACCAATGCCGAGGAAGCGAAGGCAAGCGCGCAGCTCTACCACCAGTTGCTGGACGAAATTGCGGCTCGCAAACTGAACGCAAACATCAGTCTGAAGCTGACCCACATGGGACTGGATGTCGATGAGAAACTTGCCGCTGACCAGGTCGACATGCCTGGTGAAGAAGGCGACTTCGATGTCACCGCCAAACTTCGTGCGAGTGGATATGGAAGGGTCGCCTTACACGCAGCGAACGCTGGATTTTGTGCACCACCTTCACAGTGTTCCCGGCAATCGCGGCTGCGTCGGCGCGGTGATTCAGTCTTACATGCGCCGCTCGGAGAGTGACATCGAGAAGCTTCTCTTGGAAGGCATTCGCATTCGCCTTTGCAAGGGCGCCTACAAAGAACCACCGGAGATTGCGTTCCAGAAGAAGACCGAAGTGGACGACAATTACATCAAGCTAATGAAAATGCTGATGAAAAGCGACGTCTACCACGGGCTGGCGACGCATGACGAGCAGATCATTCGCCAGGCTCAGGCCTTCGCCACGCAGGAAAACATTCCTCGCGACCACTTTGAATTTCAGATGCTCTACGGAATTCGGAGAGACTTGCAGCAGCAACTGGTCCGCGAGGGCTGGAAATGCCGGGTCTATATCCCTTTCGGGACTGAGTGGTATCCCTACCTGATGCGGCGTCTGGCTGAGCGTCCCGCCAATGCGCTCTTTATCGCAAAGAACCTCTTTCGTCGTTAGACTTTCGTGGCTTTTCTGTCCTCACCCGCAACTCGGCTTTCTGCTAGCATCCTGTCATGGGCGGGAACAACAACCTCGATGTTGTTGATGCTTTCGCCGCTTTGGCCGGCCCTGCGATAGAAGACGAAAACATCGACCTGGCTCGGGCCGCATTGACCATCGCGCGAACCGAATATCCAGACCTGAATATTTCGTATTACATCGAACAGATCGATAGGTTCGCAGAGCAGGCGGGCTCGTTGATCTCAGAGCCGGGCGAGGTCTCTGAAACCGTCGCAGCCCTTAACCTGACTTTGTTCCAGCAGAATGGTTTACAGGGGAACCGGGAGGAGTACTACGATCCGCGTAACTCCTACCTCAATGAAGTTCTGGATCGCCGCTTGGGCATTCCGATTACCCTGGCGCTGATTTATATGGAGGTCGGCCGGAGACTTGGGTTTCCGTTGTTTGGCGTCGGCATGCCCGGTCATTTCCTGCTGAAACATTACGATATCGACGGGCGAGAGACGCTGATCGATTGCTTTAACGGCGGCGACATTCTCAGCCAGCAAGACTGCCAGAGACGCCTGGATGCGATTTACTCCGGGCAGATGACGCTTCGACCGGAGTTTCTGTTCGCGGTCAGCCGCCGCCAGATGTTGACCCGTATCCTTAACAATCTGAAGTCCATTCACATGACGGGTCGCAATTTCCACAAAGCCTTACCCATGGCCGAGTTGGTGCTGGTGCTCTATCCCCGGTCGCCGGAGGACGTGAAACAACGGGCCCTGCTGCGTTACAACCTGGGGCAAACCCGCGCCGCGGCCGAGGACCTTGAGGAGTACCTGAAAATGTCGCCGGATGCCTCAGACGCCGACGAAGTGCGCCAGACTGCGCTTTCCCTCCGCCGCATGCTCGCCTTACGCAACTAAAGCCCCCTTTTTACGCAGAGTTTTGCGATTTTTCTCGCTGCTCGTCCCACCAAATCAGCGTTCGGCGCGCACCCTGGCCAACAGCCCAGCTACTTGCCTCATCTGAGGAGCACAGGTTTATGCAGGTCTATCATGAATTTCGGATACAGGCTGTTTGCGCCAGCGGCGTGTGTTCTGCCACTTGTACTCGCCCTTGTCGGTTGCGGCGGTGGAAGCAACCCTAACTCAGGAAATCAGAACCCTCAAAACCTCCCCCTTGCGGTGACTATTTCTGGATCTGGAACTGGAACGGTTTCAAGCACGCCTTCCGGCATCAATTGCGGAAAGACGTGTAGCTCGGACTTTCCTTCGGGCACATCGGTGAATCTGGCCGCCAGCCCAGCAGCAGGGTCGGTCTTCGCCGGGTGGGGCGGAGCTTGCTCCGGAACCGGAGCTTGTTCTGTCACGATGGGTGCCAATAACAACGATTCAGTGACGGCCGCCTTCAATTTGGCAGTGCAGACGTTTGCGCTTACCGTTTCTCTGGCCGGAAGCGGAGCCGGAAGCGTCTCCAGCACACCCTCGGGCATCAATTGTGGGACTGCATGTTCGGCGAATTTCTCAGGCGGAACTGTGGTTCAATTAGCCGCGACGCCGGCCACCGGTTCGGTCTTCGCAGGGTGGTCTGGAGCCTGTTCTGGCGCGGCAGCTTGTTCGGTAACCGTGAATGCGGTGAGCTCGGTGACCGCGACGTTCAATATCCCCATGACGAGTTTTCCCTTGACGGTTGCGCTGGCGGGGAGTGGAACTGGCACTGTATCGAGTTCACCCTCCGGCATCAACTGCGGACAGACTTGCAGCGCGAATTTCACAAGCGGCACCGTCGTGCAGTTGAGCGAGACACCTGCCACCGGATCCAAGTTCACGGGCTGGAGCGGCGCCTGTTCAGGAACTGCGGCATGCAGCGTTACGTTGAATGCAGCTGCAACGGTCACGGCGACCTTCGACGCCTACAGCCTGCAATCCATCAATCACATTATTTTCATGGCCCAGGAAAATCGGGGCTTCGATCATTACTTCGGGGCCATGCGCCAGTATTGGTCCGATCACGGATATCCTGACCAGCCTTTCGACGGATTGCCGCAGTTCCCGACAAGTTCTCCATCGGGACCTGCGCCCACCAATCCCGGTTGCGATCCGGCGTTTCCTGAACCTGCGGATTGCACCATCGACTCATCAAGCCCCGCGGTGGCGTCGTATCACCTGATCACCATGTGCCTGGAAAATCCCAGCCCCTCGTGGAATGAGGCGCACGTGGGATGGAATCTATCCAATCCAGTCTCGCCCACCGCAACCCTCGATGGATTTGTGTGGCCCGCTGCGCACGACGGGCGCAACCTTGGCTACTATGACGCAGACGGAGTGCGCGCCATCGGTTACTACGATGGGAACGACTTGAACTACTACTACTACATGGCTACCCAGTTTGCGACATCAGATAGATGGTTCTCTCCGGTCATGTCGCGAACCGCTCTCAATCGCATGTATCTGCTGGCCGGCACTTCGCATGGCCACGCGTATCCCATCAACACCTCGGGAAGTCCGCAACTTTCCGACCCGATCATTTTCCAGATACTTCAGCAGAACGGCATCAGCTGGAAAATCTACGTCCATCCCGGGCCGGACGGAGCGACAGATCCCACGTCGCTCTACATGCAGAGCTACATTCAGAATTTCACCTACGGAAACACGATTTTGAAAACGTACCCGCAGAATATCCTGCCGATCTCGCAGTATTACCTCGACGTTCAGAACGGGACCTTGCCGCAGGTGGGATTGATCGAACCGGCCTCCGAAGTTGCTCTGGATGAGCATCCTTCCGACACCGACACTTCCATGCCTCCACAGATTCAAGCGGGAGCCCAGTATGTCTCCACCCTGATTAACGCGTTGATGACAAGTTCATCGTGGCAAGATTCGGCGTTCATCTTGACCTACGACGAGTACGGAGGGTTCTACGACCACGTGGCGCCGCAGCCGACCGTAAGTCCGGATGGAATTCCGCCCAGCGACTTACTGCCTGGCGATATCTGCACCAAGGTGACCGGACCAACCTGCGACTTTACCTACACGGGATATCGTGTGCCGCTGATCGTGGTCTCGCCGTTCACCAAGAAGAACTATGTTTCGCACACAGTGGCGGATTACACGGCCATCCTGAAATTGATTGAGACCCGGTTTAGCTTGCCGAGTTTGACGGCGCGCGATGCCGCACAAATGGATATGACGGAGTTCTTCGACTTCACAAATCCAGCATGGCTCGTGCCGCCAATGCCGCCTAATCAGGTGACGAACGGGGCATGCTACCTGGATCATTTGCCTTAGAGCAGGGAGCATTTTGCTCTTAGAGACGCAGCGCGGGCTGCGTCTGTTTTTTTGTTGTGGTAAAGCGACAAGGGCGGAATTACCAGCAAATCGGGAAAGGTGGAGAAAGACCTACGGCTGTGTGGAGAGCGAAGATCTAACGGCTAAGAGCTGGCGGTCAACCCTACTCTTCCGGTGCTTCTTCGTGAGCTTCAGGCGCCAGCGGAAGCTGTGACGCGTTGTTTAACAACCCGCGCTCCTGTGGGGAGAAGCTTCCGGAAACGGTCCGACTGCAGCGCTTGTTGACGCTGGTCGGGCGGCATATTGCGGAGATCGCGAATGGCGCTCTCCATGGTCTGACGCCGCTCGGGAGGCATTTGCTGCAATTGCTGGAACAACTGCCGGGCGTTCTGCTTCTGATCGGGAGTGAGGTGCTCCCAGGTCTCCATGCGGTTCAGCACACGCTGTTGCTGCTGAGGTGGCAGGCTGTTGAACCGTTGCAGGCGCTGCCGCAATTGCTGCTGACGCTCCGGCGGCAGATTGCGGAACTGGGGATCGTTCTCGAGCGCCTTCTGCTGTTGCTGCGGAGGCACGTCTTTGTAGCGACGCAGCCAGTCGCCGGCATGATGCTGCTGTTGTTGCTGCTGCCGGTTCTGGCGCTGTTCGTTTCGGTCGCGGCGATTCTGAGCTAGACCGGGGGAGGCGCTTGAAAATAGCAACGCCAAGTCGGCCAGAGCCGCCACCATCAGCTTCTTATGTAGCGTCGCCACTTCCTCCCCCTCGTACTTCTCAATTACGGATTCGCAGTAACGTCCGGCTGAACTTGCAGATCGTCGAGTACGTCAAAATCCGAATACAATTCGTCGTTCTTATCCAAAGCTTGCAGATCGCTCACGGCGCTGCCCGGTTCGATGATCTTTGCCGCCTCGGTTGCAGGTTTGGCCGAATTCTTACCCGTGTAAACCAACGTCACGCTTGCCACCATCAAGACTGCGAACGAGAGCGCCAATACCGGTTTGCGGAACCATTGCATGATCCCCGGCTGGCGGCGCATCTCTTCCCGCAGGCGAGCTTGCAGTCGCGTATCGAAGAATGGAGAAGGTTCCGGCGCTTCCCACTCGTCGAGCAACGCCATGGTCTGGCGGAACTCATTCAGCGTGCTCTCGCATTCGCCGCAACCTTGCAGGTGTTCCCTTACGTCGGTCGTGACCTCGCCAAATCCGGCGGCCAGGTCCGGCAACATTTCGCGAATATCATGGCAAGTCATAAATCTAACCTCACACAAATTCTTTCAGCTGCGTCCGCAAAGTCTCATAAGCGCGGAACAGTAATGACTTCGTGGCGGACTCACTTAACTTCAACACATCGGCAATCTGGCGGTAATCCATCTGCTGGTACTTGTGCATGATGACCGCAATCTTCTGCCTCTCCGGCAACGAGTACACACGGTTACGGATGGCCGCCATCCGTTCCCTCTTCACGATGTTCTCTTCGGCCGAAAGCGAGTCGTCGGGAACGTCCATCGTCATTCCGGTCTCCTCGTCCGGCTCATCCAGGCTTACCTGGTTCTCGGGACGCTCGTGGCGCGTATCGCGCGCATGATTCACCGCCAGGTTCGTCGCAATGCGATACAGCCAGGTCGTGAACTTCGCGCTGGCTTCGTAGCTCTCGCGGGAACGATAGACGCGCAAGAAAACTTCCTGCGCCAGATCCTCCGCCACCGCCGAGTTGTGCACTCATGCGGTACATGAAGTTCACCATTGGCCTGCGGTACTTCTGCACCAAGTACTCGAAAGCAGACTCGTCGCCAGCCTTGGCGCGCAGCATCACCTCGGCATCGGTCATGCCCGTGTCGGAGCGCTCGGCTTCGATGGCTTGGTGGGGGGCGCTGGCCATCGCGAGCAACCCACGATCCATGGCTACGCTGCTCACATCAGATTGAACCCGTTCGGGGACAGAAAGTTGCGCTTCGCAGGCCTTCGAGGGGGCGGTCTTCGGGGGGATCTCCGGCTTTCGGAATAGCTTGGGTCCTAAGGGCATGAAAGCCTTTCTCGAAGCTGGGACGAGGACTTCCGGCCCCAGGCGCAGGCTAAGGCTACCACGCCCGGAACTCACGGGAAAGTGGTTCGTTTGCTACGATATAGGAAGCCTCCGCCACGGGTCGCGATCTGCTGCTTCTCGCACTCAGGAGACTGCCATCCGCCGTGTGCGAGCCCCGCAGTTGGGAGAGAACCCCGCGCTGTGACCTCCGTAACCTCTCCGCCGCCCCTTTCGATTGCGGGGGCACCGCAAACACAAGCGAAACATTCTGGTAGCCTTTGCCGTACCAGTCGCAGAACTTACTAGGCCTCGCACATCAGAGAGGATCCATGAAAGCCGCCCGCAACCCCGGCAGAGTTGCCGGATTCTGGTACCTGCTCGTCATTTTGGCCGGCCCGCTCCGCCTTATCTACATTCCCAACAAGCTGTTCGTCGAAGGAGACGCTGCGCAACAGTAAACAATATTGGCGCTCACGAGTGGCTGTTTCGTCTGGGAATAGCTAGCGAGTTGGTCGGCGCAGTGCTGCTGGTCTATCTGACTCTTGCCTTGTATCGGTTATTCGCGCAAGTGGACCAGAAGCTCGCCGCGGAGGTCGTGATTTTCGGCGGGCTGATGCCCGCCGTGCTTTACTTCGTGAACGTCACCACCGACGCGGGCGCGCTCATGATCGTGCGAGGCGCCAACTTCTTATCCGTCTTCGACAAGGCTCAGCAGAACGCGCTGGTCATGCTGCTGTTGCGCCTGCACAGCCATCAATTCACGGCCACGTTGTTGCTGGCAGGGATCTGGCTTTTTCCTTTGGGGATTCTTGTATACAGGTCTGGCTTCCTTCCCCGTTTTCTCGGGATCTGGCTTTTGGTCGGAGGCTGCGCCTGGTTGGTCCTGTGCTTCACGGCATATCTGGCGCCGCAATATCAAGACCGGGAGTTTACTCTTTTTCAACCAGTGTTTTTCGGCGAGATCGCGTTCATGCTCTGGCTGGTGATCAAAGGCGCAAAGCCGAAAGAAATCAGCACTGCACCCTGAGTTGCGTCAGTTGCGCGTTAGTGGGTCCCCTTGCCTAGGAGAGACACGGCCTGTGCGCCGCCGCTGCTATCAGAGATGATCATCTGACCCTTGTCGACCTCTCTTGCCGTCGGAGTGTAAGTCAAAGAAAAGGTGCAACTGCTACCCGCAGCTACGCTGGACCCGCAGGTATTGGTTTGGGTGAATACGGCGAGCGAGATTTTAACCTTGGAGATGGTGAGCGTCGTCGTGCTGGTGTTTGTCAGGGTCACGGTTTGCGGAGGACTGCTGGTGCCAATCTTCACTGTTCCGAAGTTCAAGGTCTGCGGAACCAGACCAACGTAAGTTCCGGGGCCGGTTAGCGACACGCTTTGCGGGCTGGCTAGCGCGTTATCAGCGACGGTAAGCTGACCAGTAACCTTGCTATCGTTGGTCGGGCTGAAGGTCACTGCAATCGTGCAAGTGGCCCCTCCGGCCAGACTCGCGCCGCAGGTATTGGTTTGAGCGAAAGGCGCAGTAGTCGAGATGCTGGATATTGTCAGCGGGAGATTTCCGGGATTGGACAAGGTCAGGTTTATAGGGTGACTGGTGGTACCGACCAACTGATCGCGAAAAGATGCATTTTGGGGACTCAAGTAAAAGCCGACGACAGGTCCTTCGAGCAGAACCAGGCCAGTAGTGCCGACGATGTCGGCTTTTCCATCGCCATTGAAGTCCCCCACCGCGGCTTGGTAAAGAGTCGGCAGAGGGTAGCTGAAGGGTAATGGAGCTTGGAATGTGCCGTCCCCGTTTCCTAATAAAACTGCAAGGCCGTCGGTAGTGCTGGCCGAAACCAAATCAAGTTTGCCATCCCCGTCGATGTCGGCGGTTGCGATCGCATTCTGATTGAGGATGCTGGGATAAGTCTGCTCAGCCTGAAAGGTCCCATCGGGATTACCCAGGAGTACAGAAACTACTGGGTTTAAATCAGAAAAGGCAAGATCACTGTTACCGTCGCCGTTAAAGTCGGCAGCCACCATCTTCGGAAATGCGCTGCTTAAATTGTAGGAGACTGGAGGCTGAAAGGTACCATCGCCGTTGCCGAAGTAGATCGAAACCACCTGCGTGAACTCGAACTGGAAGAGTACTGCCATATCGATCACGCCGTCATGATTGAAGTCGCCGTTAACTTCAGACAGGGAATTGCCCGAATCAGGTATGTTGATGGCCGGCTGAAAAGTACCGTCGCCGTTTCCCAGAAAAATCATTAGGGAATTTGCCGCCAGAACGGGAAAGTCAAGATTGCCGTCTCCATTGTAGTCCGCGGGTTGGCCGGGATAAGGAGCGCGGTTGGTGGAAAGGGTTACGCCGGGTGTAAACGTCCCATCGCCAACACCCAGGTAAAGCTGAACAGATTTGCTCGCGATGTTGTAAACGACGAAATCGAGCTTGCCGTCGCGGTTGTAGTCGCCAATGCCTCCGACGTCGGGGAGCACGCCGGTGGGATAGGTGATGGGTGGCTGGAAAGTTCCATCGCCGTTGCCCAAAAGCACGGACGCGACCAAGTTGGTACTCGACTGGCTTCCTGTCAGCAAATCAAGCTTCCCGTCGCCGTTGAAATCGGCCACTGTGTAGTCGCCCTCGGCCGGGAGGGCTTCGGCGGTGGCGAAGAACACAGGAGAGATCGCAGTCACCACATCGAAGAAATCGAAGTTGGAAGTACCTCCTCCGGGGGCGGGATTGACTACCGTAACGATCGGCTCTCCCGCATTCGCAACATCGGCCGCGGGAACCACAGCGGTCAGTTGCGAAGCGCTGGCGAAGGTAGTGGCGAGAGGACTTCCATTCCATTCGACGGTCGATCCGGCGACAAAGCCAGAGCCGTTCACGGTCAGCGTGAAGCTCGCCGCACCGGGCGTGACGCTAGCTGGTATCAGAGGATTGTAAATAAGGGGTACAGGGTTCGATTGCGCCAAGGCACATGCAGGGAGGATGGTTAAGAGAGCGACTTGTGCAAACCAGCGAGCAACTCGGAATGAAATGGGCACAGTGCGGTGGCAACTCATTGGGATTCCCTTCTTTCGGTGTGAGTGCTTACTGCCTTGGGGTCCCGCTGAGCGTCCGTCTACCCAGCCTTGCCCGACAAGTCTCACCCGAGTCGGGCCACCTGTCAAGCCGCGGGTCAATTGCGAGTCAGCAAAGACGCCGCCACTACTCACGCTCCATACTGTTCCTCGCTAACCTGTTCCTTCCACTCCACCACTTTGCCATCTTTCTTTTCCTGAATCGCGATGTGTGTCAGGGCTGTGGTTGGAGCGGCACCATGCCAGTGTTTCTCTTCGGGCGCGAACCAGACTACGTCGCCAGGGCGGATCTCCTCGATGGGGCCTCCCCAGCGCTGTGCGCGGCCACATCCGGCGGTGACGATGAGAGTCTGGCCGAGTGGATGCGTGTGCCATGCGGTTCGCGCGCCCGGTTCGAAGGTTACGCTCGCGCCTTGCACGAATGCCGTATCGGGCGCCTGAAACAACGGATCAATTCGTACCGTACCCGTGAACCAATCCGATGGTCCCTTGGTCGACGCTTGCGAGCCTGCTCGTTTGATTTCCATCGATGAGTTCCAGTCGTAATTCTTTGATGCCGGAGCAATCCTAGCCAGCGATGCGCTGACGACAAATCCCTAGCGTCGCTGCTGGACACCTTTCTGCAAAAACGATAGAGTACCCCAAGTGGTGGACACCTCCCATCACGGCAATTCACGATACGAGAGACGGTGGAATTTCCCGCCGGACTGACCTCGCAGGGCGCTTAACTCAGCGGTAGAGTGCCATCTTCACACGGTGGAAGTCATAGGTTCGAATCCTATAGCGCCCACCATTCCCTCCGTTACGGAAGTACTGGGGCGCGCGATGTCCGCCGAATGGCGTCCACTCTCAAGGCGCAGCCTCGGAATGACGATGATCATTAGGTGAGTTCGTCATCCGCTGCGCCCGCGCCTAATTCGAAGTCCATCCGTTACGTGGCCCGCCAGCCGATCCTGACTCGAGAAGAGCAGGTATTTGGTTACGAGTTGCTGTTTCGCAATGGCGTCGAAACGTACTTCTGCAGCAATGATCCCAACGCTGCGGCCCGTAGCACCCTGAACAGTTCTTTGCTGATGGGATTGGACACCCTGTGCGATGGCAAACGCGCGTTTTTGAACTGTACGCGCGAGGTGCTGCTCAAGGATTACGTAACCCTGCTGCCCTCGTCGCAGGTAGTGGTCGAGATTCTCGAGACCGTGGAAGCGGACTCGCTGGTGGAAGCCGCTTGCATGCGTTTGAAAGAGGCGGGCTACCTGATCGCGCTCGATGACTTCGCGCCGGAAGATCCGCGGGAATGCCTGACCCAGTTTGCCGACATCATCAAGGTCGATCTGCGGGCGACCACTCCGCAGCAGCGAGCGCTGATGGTGAAGCGTTACGGCCCGTGGAAATCACGCATGCTGGCGGAAAAGGTGGAAACGCGGGAAGAGTTTGTGGAAGCCAAGACCATGGGCTTTCTTTACTTCCAAGGATACTTCTTCCGCAAGCCGGAGATTTTGAGCGCGCACGATATCCCCGAGAATCGCCTGAATTACATGCGCATGTTGCAGGAAGTTTCCCGCGCGGAGCTGAATACCCGGGAAATCGAGAAGCTGATCAAGAGTGAAGCGTCGTTATGTTACCGGTTGTTACGGTACCTGAACTCCGCTGTATTCGGCTTCAGTTCTGAAATCCATTCGGTGCGGCACGCACTGTCGATCTTGGGCGAGCGCGAAGTCCGGCGCTGGATCCGCCTGGTAGCTACTCTGGGCGCGGGCCAGGAACGCTCGAGCGAGATGGTGATCTCGGCGCTGGTGAGAGCGCGCTTCTGCGAATTGCTGTCCCCAAAAATCAACCACGGGGATTCCGACCTGTTCCTGATGGGCTTGCTTTCTCTGATGGATGCGATCCTGGAGATCCCTATCGCGGACGTCGTAAGCAAAATCGCACTCGACCAGGAGACCCGGTCCGTTCTGCTTGGCGGCGCCAGCCGTTTGCGTCCGTTGTACCAGTTGATGCTGGCGCAGGAATCGGGAGAGTGGGATCAGGCAGGCGCACTTGCGCAAACGTTGCATTTGCACGAGTCTGATGCCGCTGAAGCCTACTGGCAAGCCATGCAGTGGGCGCGAGAGGTGAGTAAAGGAGCTTAGGATCTGCGGCCCCGGGGGGTGCGGCGAAGACCCCCAGTTACTCCTGTGCAAAAGTACAGTGAGTTTGCACTTGCGCGAAATCGATCACGGGCGGTACGATCAGTGTGTTCCCAGTGGCCACGCTCCCTAGCGGGCCCTCCGCGCCCACCGGCTCCAGGCGCCTAACGGACAAAGAGATCATTCAAGAGTTCCAGTCGCAATGGTATACCTGCACGCCCAGTGTTCGTGCGCGTGGCGGAACTTGTAGGACGACGAAGCATAGAAACACGAACGAGAAGTTTACCCTTCGGACAAATTGAATATCAGCAACCTAACGAGACCCATATGAATGTTGGACCCGGACATCCCTCCGGCGGTGGTGGAGGAGGGAGAAACAGACGTCGGCGTGGTCGCCGTCCGCCCAATCGTGGCGGACAACCTGGTGGTCGCGACCGGCAGCAGCATAGCGGGATTTATACCGCTCCCATGGATCACAACTATCGCTCCTCGCAGCAGGGTGGAGGCGGAGCTCGGCAAGGGCGTGGAGGGCGTGCCGGTTTCGGTCCTTCCTACTCTCCGG
Source organism: Terriglobia bacterium (assembly GCA_963797845.1). Taxonomy (GTDB): domain Bacteria; phylum Acidobacteriota; class Terriglobia; order Terriglobales; family Acidobacteriaceae; genus DASREM01. The sequence goes on along the minus strand of CAWCRE010000019.1, from coordinate 440,512 downwards.
TCGAGCCGGAGCCGCTTCCGCATCGCGAGGATGCCACTTCACGAATTTTCGCTTTCGTTGACGACCTGTTTTTCCTGGCCAAGATTCAGGAAACGGCGCGCAAGCTGAACGTCAAAGTCGAGTTTGTGAAGACGGAAAAAGAGCTCATGGAGAAGATGAAGCAGAATGGAGAAGAAAAGCCTTCTCTGATTATCTTCGACCTGAACAACGTTAACGCTAAACCGCTCACGCTGATTCCCAAGCTCAAGACCAAGCTGAAGAAAGGAACCTCAATCATCGGGTTTCTGTCGCACGTTCAGGGGGACTTGAAGCAAAAGGCGCACGAGGTGGGTTGCGACATGGTGTTACCGCGCTCGGCATTTTCGCAGAACCTGCCGCAGTTGCTGCGCCGGCATGGCGCTCCGGAAGACGAAGCAGTCGTCTAAGCGAACTAGCCGGGTGGCCAAGCCATATGTCGTCCGCCAATCAGGTGGACGTGCAGGTGAAAAACCGACTGTCCAGCGCCGGGTCCCACGTTGAGCACGGTGCGATACCCGTCTTCAATACTGCGCTGTCGGGCAATCTTCGCCGCCGTGAGATGGCAGAATCCGACGGCTTCCGCATCTTCCCCGGTCGCTTCTTTTAGCCCACGAATATGTTTTTTGGGTACAACCAGCACGTGGGTGGGGCCCTGCGGATTGATGTCTTCGAAGGCGTAGGTGTACTCATCTTCGTAGACTTTTTTGGAAGGAATTTCTCCCTGAATGATTCGGCAGAACAGGCAGTCTTTGATCGCGCTCACAGCCCATTAATATACGCCTGCGAGCGCTTTCCCCGCGAGAAGCTGCCTATGGGGACAGCGATATCTGATTAGCGGCAGAAGTTCTGGATCTCGGGAGTCGGCGGTGCGGGCACGGCATTGAATTCTCCGGGCCATCCAGTGCAACCGCGAGCTACGGCGGCGCGAGTCACGGTCTGCTGCAAGTCGCGAGCCTTGTTCTTCGCTTCATCGATCTGATTCATCGACAAGTCTGCATTCAACCGCTGCAAATCGGCAGCCGCGGGTTGGTATCCAGCCTGGTAGCTGACGAGCAGCCACACGTAAGCTTGGCGCTTGTCGGCATTGATTCCCTGTCCTTCTTTCATCAAGTGACCCAGTTGGGCTTGGGCCTGCGGCAGTCCTTGGCTCGCGGATTTACGAAACAGCTCGGCGGCCTTTACATAATCGCTGCGTTCAAGCTTCACCATGCCCAGCAAGTACTGGCCGTAAGGATCTCCCTGGGCGGCTGACTTCTGGAACCATGTCTCAGCCGCGCTTAAATCGCGCTGCATGCCCGAACCTGTGTAATACAGACGTCCCAGCAGCCACTCCGCAACTCGATCGTCCTGCTTGGTGGCTTTCTTGTACCAGTCGGCGGCAGTCGTGTAGTTCTGAGGAACCTTGGTGCCGCTGTCATAGAAATATCCGACCACAACCTGCGCCGGCGCGTAACCCAGATCGGCGGAACGCTTCAAGTAATCCAGAGCGTCCAGATCGTCGGTGCCAACCCCTACGCCCATCAGCGAGTTCATACCTTTTTCAAAGAGCCGGGGGGCGTCGGTTCCCAGGGCAGTGTTCTGTGCACTGGCCAAGCCTGTAAGCAGGCAGGTCGAAAGGATGAAGACAGAGGTAAGGCGCATAGGTTTCTCCGGGGTAGCTACATCGTCGCTGCTCCGGACGAATCCGTCAAAATGACTTTGGTGAGGGATGGAAGTGCAGGTACTTAGGTAACTAGCGCTGGGTTCAATCCAGGCGCACCAGAAAAATGGAGCCCTGCGCGGTTTGCGTATCGTGCGCTACTTCCTCCGCACGCTTGCGATCGTCGCCGAGAACGCGCACTCTTACCCACCAGTCGCCCACCGGACTCCGGAACTGCTGCACTTTCGCGGTGTGGTAGCGACGTGACAGATGATTTGTCAGATTGCTGGCTTCCTTCTCGGCATCGAAGCCGCCAATCTGAACCGCCCACCGGCCTCCGGCATCCAGGGCCGCCGGAGCTTTCAGTACTTCCAGTCGAACCACTGCAGTTCCAGGCTGCCAGACGTCAACCTGTTTCGCCGCGGCCAACGATAGATCGACGATCCTGCCTTCGACGAACGGACCGCGATCGGTAATCCGAACCACCGCGGAATGGCCGGTCTTCACATTCGTGATCCGTACAATCGAACCGAGCGGAAGAGTGCGGTGGGCCGCAGTCATCGCATTCATGTCGTAGATCTCGCCATTCGATCCGCGACGATTGTGATAAGGAGCTCCGTACCAGCTAGCTCGGCCGGTCTGGACCAGCAAGGGCTTGGTGTCGGCAGGAATCGTCAGTTCGCCTTGATCTACATTTCCTGGTTTTGGGGGAAAGGGAACTTGCGATGTGGAGTCTTCCTCGGTCGCGGACGGTGGTGGCGGTGGCGGAACTGCGATCTTGGCTTGCTTTTTGGATCCGCATCCGCTCAGGACAAGCGCGCTAAGTGTCAGCAACAGGCAGGCCGCGAATGTCAGCCCTTGTTTTTCTTTTGCTGATCCATGTAGTCCGCCAACTGGGAGAGCTTCTCGGATGCAATCCGAAGAGCCTTGCTCGAATGGCCGCGCACCGCCGGAACGACTTCGTCGTTCAAATATTGGATGAATTCGGCCGAGTCCTTTTCCAGTTTCTGAGCGGCATCCGCCACGGACTTGTTGAAACGAGCGGAGGCGTCCTCGACCTTGCGGTTGAAGTCGTTCATGCACATGCTCCAGCAGTTGACGAAACGTCAATCGGATTTTGCGGACACCAGGCTCAACCATTATTTCGTCTCCGGCAGACGGGGTCAACCAGGGAGCATCCTCAGGTACACCCCATGAACCCCGGCCGAAAACAGTTGCGGTAGAATCTCGGCATGAGAGTCCGGCCAGCGCTCGTCCTGCTGCTTTGTTTGTCCTTCTCGTTTGCGGCTTGCACCCTCTGGCCAGAGCAGCGCCAATACACAAGTAACTGGTCTCAGTCGACTGGCGGCGAGGCGTTGGAACGGAACTTCTGGAAAGAAATAAAGGCGAAAAATTGGACGGAACTGGAGCGGCACATTGCCGCGAACTTCACCTCGATCAATCCCAACGGTATGAACGATCGCCCCGGAGCGCTGGACAGGTTCAAGACTTTCCAGGTCGATGACTACAGCTTCGGCGATGTTGATACCCAGATGAACGGGAATACTTTTGTCGTGACTTATACGCTGGTGCTGAAAGGAACTCGCAACGGGAAGCCTTTGTCCGCGGAACCACGCCGCATGATGAGCGTTTGGCAGCAGCAGAAAACGGGCTGGGTCCTCATCGCTCATTCTTCCATCGACCCCCCGTCGCCGCAGTAACTCAGTGCCAGCGGGTGGTGAAATTCGTCTGCACCGCGCTTTTGCCGAACTCGGAAGCCCAACTGACATCTGAATCCGACACGGGAAGATCCAGCGGTTCACTGATCACGATGTAGGAATCCGCTGGAACGCCGGTGATCGAGTAAGTCCCATCCGTCAGCGTCAGGGTGCCAATTGGTGTTTTTCGAATATTGGGAAAGGCGCTGAAAGGAGTGGCGGAGGTAGTGGAATTGGCGTAAACGTGAGCTCCGAAGACCGCGGCTCCACTCAACGTGATGCTGCCGGAGATCGTTCCCGTCGCCACGTCCGAAGAACTCTTCGGATACAGGGAACTGATCCCAGCCACATCGTCGTACGACAGCGTAGTCAGCACGTCCGGTGCGAAGGGATACATGACAGCGCGGGTTATGGCCGAATGGTCGAGCCCGAAGAAATGTCCAATCTCATGAGTGGCCACGGTCTGCATGTCCTGGCCGGCGCCGCCGCTGCCTCCGGTGTTGAACTGCACGCTGGGATTGAATGCGATGTCTGCTTTGATGATCTGCCCGGCAAATTGCGAAGTGCCGCCATGTCCGTCGCTCTGGCCCGCAGCATCGGCTGTGGTTGTGATGGTTTCGGCAAGTGTTTCCGTGCCTCCGAATTGCACATCGCTGCACACGAAGCAAATCAGGTTGATGTTTGAAGGCGAAGAACTCTCGTTGCTCACGGTCGAGTTGCTCCTTGCGTGACTGGCAGGGTCGTGTTCGGCGACGCGATCCAGGTGGCAAAGGAGTTGGTCATGACACTAGTGACGCCCGCGGAGCCGGTAATGTTAGACCCCGCCGTCGGGTTGAGATTCCACTGGATGGGAAATGCTGACAGACTCCACTGGTTGACATGCCCGGAGGTGAGTTCTGGCAGGAAAGAAAAAGCCGGAACCGCGAGCACGAACGCGGCCGTACAAATCAAGCCGACGACAGCGAGAGAGAAACTTTTCTTCATGGTTGCGCCGCTCTCTTTACCCGCGTTTCCAGTTCTTGCAGTTGCATGTGCGTGCCTGTGTACTCTCCAGTCGATCCCTGCTGGTAGGCTGAAACTCCGGGCACGCCGTTGCTGACCAGGGTTTCACCGCTGGCGGATTTTTGCATCGTGAAATTTCCCTGCATGAGTCCGGTGATCTCGAAGGTTCCATCCTGCTGCGCACTTGGACGCAGGAACAGCACCGATTGCTCCCCTGGTTTCCCGTACCGCACACCTGCGACTTTTTGCGTGTAGCCTTCGGCAGAGCCGCCAATTTGTTTCACCACCAGGGACGATTGGGCTGCCCCTTTCAGTGTCTTAATCACCTCTACTTTTGTGTAGGTGAAAATCAAAGTGTGCTGCGGATTCCATCTCGATTCAGAGAAGACGACGCGAGCTTCGACGACGTGGCTCGATTCATTCGTCAGGCGCTCCACCGAGACCGGAATAATGGTAGTAGCGGAGACGATCCCCAGCATTAAGAACAGCAAGAGTGCGGCTTGTAGTTTCAAGGAACCACCTCCAATCCTCCAGCGAAGGTTGTGATGTCGTTATTTGCCGCTTGCAAGATGACCGTGCGCGCCCCTAGAGCTGCGCTTGAACTCACCGCTGCGTTGAAGGAAACTCCGGGGACATTGGTGGTTGACGTGATTGACTGAACGTTGCTGATGGCTATATCTGCAGGCCCGCTCAAGCTGACGGTCATACTCCCTGACAGCCCGGGACCGAACAAAATTACGGTTTGCGTTGAGCCCTGCGAAATGGTGATTCCGGTATTCGCTGCCGAATTGCCAATGCCGATACTTTCGGCATTTGGCGGAGTGGTCGATGCCGGGGCCGGCACGCCAATATTTACTCCGGAGGAGTTCTGGCCTGCAGCGACTGTGACCACTGTGGGAGCACTTACCGTTCCGCCTCCGGTGACGCCACCCGTACCCCCTGAAGTGCTGCTGGAAGAACTACCTCCGCCACAGCCGACCGCAAAGCAGAGAGGAGCCACCAAAAAGCAAAGTACCTTAGAAGACATGGAAATCCTCGTGGATGAAAAGTTCGATGCCATGATGCTGGGCAGGGTTGGTCTTGCTTAACGCGTTCCTGGGCGAGAATCGTTTCCAGAGAAGCGCTGGTTTCGTACAATCCTCGACAGGTGAGACGAAAATCCCCAGATCAAAAACCCCCGACGATGGCTGAGGGGTCTGTGCGCCAGTTTCAGCGAAGCCTGCTGCAATGGTTCGAGGCGAACGCCGCGACCTGCCTTGGCGCCGCACGCGAGATCCCTATCGCATCTGGGTATCCGAGATCATGCTTCAGCAGACCCGGGTGGCTGCTGTACTCGACCACTACACACTGTTCTTTCGAAGTTTTCCGACACTGGAAGAATTGGCCTGCGCTTCTGAATCCTCAGTTCTGACGGCTTGGAGTGGACTCGGCTACTATCGTCGAGCCCGCATGATGCATGCCGCTGCTCGCGAGATCGTGCAGAAACGTGATGGTGTGTTTCCATCTGATTCGCAATCATTGCTGACTCTGCCCGGAATTGGACGGTATACGGCGGCAGCAATTGCCAGCATCGCGTTCGGGGAAGCGGTTGCGGTAGTCGATGGGAATGTTGAGCGCGTGGTGCAGCGCGTGCTGGGCCGAAAAATCGAACCCGCAAAACTATGGGGTTGCGCCGAAAAGCTGCTCTCAAGAGAACATCCCGGCGACTTCAATCAAGCCATGATGGAACTTGGGGCGACGATCTGCCTGCCTCGCGATCCGAAATGTCTTACCTGTCCCGTCGTAAATTTATGCCAGACCAAGGGAGAACTGAACCTCAGCAAGACTCAAGCCAAGCAGAAGAAAAAGGAACTAAGATACGCGCTCAACTGCACTGAAGACTCTGTTTTCCTGATACAGCGGCCCAGACACGCTTCGCTTATGCCAGCCATGTGGGAACTGCCTGAACTTGCTACCAAGGGCAAGGTTTCCAATCGCGCCTGGCTGACTTTGAAGCATTCGATTACGGTTACCGATTACAGAGTTCACGTGCTTCGAACCGTCAGGCATGATCCGGAAGGCCGCTGGATTCCAAAGGAACGGCTCGCCAGCATCCCACTGACGGGATTAGCGCGAAAGATCCTTATCGCGGCAGAGTTGCTGAGACCGCGCACCCGCGAGCCGTTGTAACTCATCTAAAATGTGGCCGGAGACCTAAGAGTGCACTGGCTTCGTAAACTTATCGGAGGACGCGGAATGGCCGCTCTCAATACCGGAACAACGGCACCGGATATCAACTTGCCCACCACCAGTCGACAACAGTTCTCGCTTCAGGATGCGCTGCAGAGAGGGCCGGTGGTCGCGGTCTTTTTCAAAATCTCGTGCCCGGTCTGCCAATACGCTTTGCCTTACATCGAGCGAATTTATAAAGCCCAGGGAAACAAAAAGGTCACCATCGTCGGAGTATCACAAAACGACAAGCGGGAAACCGAACTGTTCATGAAGGAGTACGGGATTACTTTTCCCGTGCTGCTGGACGACCCTGCCCATTATCCGGCGTCGAATGCTTATGGAATTACCAATGTTCCCGACGACATTCCTGATCGGGCCAGACGGGAACATTGAAATCTCAAGCGTAAGTTGGGCGAAGAGTGAGATCGATGAAATCAACCGCAGAGTAGCGGAGGCGAATGGGGCCAATCCCACTCCCGTATTTCGTGCGAACGAGCAGGTTGCCGATTTCCGTGCTGGTTGAAGCTCCCGAAACTAGCCCGCGGTCGCGGGCTAAACTTAAGTCGCGCTGGCTACGCGCGATCGCAAGATTTCTTCTACGGCCGAAATCGCAGTCTCGAGCTCCGCGTCGGTGTTGTAGAAATGCGGAGACATCCGCACCCCGGCTTTCGGACGCCAGTCGACCAGGACATCCCGATTCAGCAGTTCGCGGCACACTTCTTTCGAATCGGGCATATCAATCGAAACCGTTCCCCCGCGCAGTTCAGGGTCGCGCGGAGTATTCACCCGCCATCCCCGCTGTTCTGCCATTCTGCATGAGCTTGGCAGTCTGCCGTTTCGATTTCTCGCGAATGCGATCGACTCCGACCTCGGCGATGATCTTCACTCCCGGCCGTGCGGCTTCGAGCGCAGGAATGTGCGGAGTTCCGTTCATGAACCGGTAAGGCGGATCGGTATAGCGATTTTGTCCAATTTCGAAAGCAAACGGATTTTCATGCGCCGTCCACCCGGTAAGGGTCGGCTTAAGTTGTCTTCCCCAGATCCGGACGCACATACAGATACGCGACCCCCGGCCCTCCACACAGCCATTTCAAAACTCCGCCACAGGCGAAATCGACGTTGAGTTTCTGCACATCTACAGGAACAGTTCCGAGCGATTGAAAGGTATCGAGCACGACCATAGCTCCTACCTTGTGCGCCTTCTCGATAATGGCCGCGGCGTCGTTGATGTAAGCGCTGCGAAAGATCACGTGGGAAATCGGAACCAGCAGCGTCTGCTCATCGATGGCATCGAGCAGTCTTTGTGTGGGCACCGTGATGCCGTCATCGGTCTTCACCATGTGCACGCGGGCGCCGTAGGCCTGGTGTGCCTCCCAGAAATACATGACCGACGGAAAATTCATGTCGCTGTAAACGACCTTGTTGCGCTTTCCCGAAAAATCGAAACACGACGCAACCACCGCCTGGCAAGTAGTAACGTTCTGGTGAGTGGAAACCGATCCTTTGGGCGCGTTCATCAACACGCCAATCTCATCGCCGACTTCGGCCGCCAACATCCACCAACGCTCTTCCCAGGCACGAACGCCCCGCGTCGCCCACGTGTCGGCATATCCCTGCATAGCGTCGTAAACGCCTCGGGGCATGGCGCCCAGGGAATTGCTGATCAGGTAAGTTGTGCGGTCAAGGATGGGGAACTCTGAACGATAGCGGAGTAAGTCGTCAGCCATTGAACGTATTGTACTGCTTCATTTCTCGCGCAGGATGGCTTGGTCATGCGCAATCTTTTGCAGTCAAGCGTGGCGGCGTGGTTTGATCAGCCAGTACGCGAGCGTCAATACCAGGAGATAGACGGCGCCACTGATCAGCGTCAAGTGGGATCTCAGCCCCGATTCAAGTATCGCCGCCATCACTAAAAGGAAGCCGAATACTGATCCCCATAAGCCGAATGGGCTGCGCATCGGCAACGCTCGCAATTGCTCGCTGGAAGTTCTTCGCCGGAAGTTCACATGCGCGGCAAGTGATACCAGCCATGACAACAACATGCCAACCAGCACCGCTCCAAGTATCGAGACGAAGGCGTCCTGCGGAGCCCATTTTTCCAACACCAAGGCCACCACAATCCCGTATGAAGAGGCCAGCAGCGCGGCACGAGGCGATCCCGAGGAGTTCAGCCTGCCCAACGCCGCCGGCGCCCATCCCGTTCTTGCCAATGAAAACAACATGCGCGAGGCGACGTAGAGCGCGGCATTCGCTCCTGACAGGGCGGCCGTCAGCACGACGAAATTCATGAAGTGAGTTGCCGATGGAATCCCCACATGTCGGAACACTGTCACGAACGGACTTTCTGTGACACCGGCTTTCGTCCAAGGCATGACGCCAGCCAGAACCGTGATCGCTCCCAAATACAGGGACGCGAGAATCAAGAATGTCAGACGGACGGCGCGCGGAATGTCGCTGGAGACGTGCGACTCTCCCGTCGTCACTGCGACCATCTCGATTCCGCCGAAGGTGTAAATGGCGAACCCCATCGCCAACAGCGGAGCGAACGCGCCGTTGGGAAAGAATCCGCCCTGCGAGGTGTATTGCTGGGCCACATGCCGGCTGAGGAGCAGCCCGGCTCCGACCACGATAAAGACGGCGATGGTCACTACTTTGATCATCGCAAACCAATATTCAAAGCGCCCGTAATTCCCCACGGCCCGCATGTTGATGACAATGAGCACAAGCGAGAAAATCATCACCCAAACCACAGCGGGCACCGAGGGATACCAGTACGCCATGTAAGTAGCCGAGGCGACCAGTTCCGCTCCGATCGATACCGCAATGGCGGCCCAGTAACCAGCGCGGGAGACGAACCCGGCCCATTCGTTCAGGTAAAGATCGCCGTAGAGCCCAAACGACCCCGCCGCCGGATGCGCGCTGGATAATTCTCCCAAAGCCAGTGTCACCGTGAGGTTGATCAGGGCGGCCAAGGCGAAGCTGAGAATCACGGCCGGCCCTGCGATTTCGAGCGCGGCGGCCGACCCCAGCAGTAGGCCGGTGCCAATCGACCCGCCAACAGCCACCATCGCCATCTGGCCGGCACTGAGTTGGTGCCGCAGACCCTGTTCGTGACTGATTTCGTCCCCCGAAGGCATCGGGAACCTATATCAGAAAGTTCTTCTGGTCCAAAGTGTTACCGGACGGGTGACCTTCGTAATTGCAGCGGGTCGTTACCTGTTTGCCGCGTACTCGGGCGCGCTTGATAATCCATGAGGGTTACTCCGTCCCTTAATTCTAATGTCTGACGCCGCCAATCGAGTCGATCGAGCCGACATCGCCCGCCACATCGAGCGCGCCGAGAAGTTGCTGCAAAAAGGAAAGCCCGCCGACGCCCTCGAAATTTATCTCCAAGTGCTCCAGCTGGATCGGGATAACGATACGGTTCGTTCCATGGCAGCTGATCTTTCACTGTCTCTGCAACGCACCCCCGAAGCCGTCAAGCTGTTGGGAGATCTTTTCGACCGGCAAGTGGAGTCGGGGGATGCCACGCGAGCGAGCCTGACCTACAAAAAGCTTGCGCGGTTTGTAAATCCAACCTGGGACCAGAAGGTTCGCTTCGGGCAGTTACTGGAAAATTCGAATCGAAAACTCGCGGTTGAAACCTATGAGACGGCGCTTCTGGAGCTGGCCAAGCAGGGTCGCAAGCCTGAATCGCTGATGGTGCTCAAGCGCATCGTGGCCATCGACGCACAGGAAAGAAACTACTTGCGGCTGGGAGAACTCTCTTCAGAGGTGGGCGACAACAAAGGCGCGGCGGCTGCATTTTTGAAGGTCGCGCAAATGGCAGAAGCATCGGGAGCCAATTCCGCGCAATGGTTCGAACGCGCCTATACGGAAGATGCCACCGATGCGCAAATTGCCTTGGCCTACGGCAAGAGCCTGATGGCCCAGGGCGAAGTCGGCGCGGCCATCTTTGTGCTGGAGCCGCTGGTGCATTGCCGGAAATCCTTCGCTCGAACTCCGCGATACCTATGCCAAGGCACTGGTCACCGCCAACCGTCTTGTCGAAGCCGAACCGCTGATGTGGCAATTGCTGGAGCAGAATCCCTCGCGGGTCAGCGACATCTCAAACCTGATTGGGCAGTTTATCGACGCGCAACAGGACGCCGAAGCCGTAGCCCTGGCACGCAAGTTGGAGCAATTCCAGCGCCGCCATGGCGAACGCCGGTCGTTCCTGACCATGATGCAGGACATTGTTGCGACCCATAGGGCCTCCCCGGATGTGCTGGAATATCTGAGCGAACTGTTCAACGCGTTCGAACCGGGAAGCCGATTATTGCCAGACGCTACTGAAACTTTTCGATCTTCATTTCGGCATGGCGAATTATGCCAAGGCTGCCGAATGTCTGGACCGCGCCGCCGAAGTGGACGCATATGAACCTGGGCACCAGAAGCGGTTGGAGATGTTGCACGGCAAAATCGACGAAGCCGCTACCAAGTGATTTCTGCGCGGCTCACGGGCATGAACAAATCGGCTCCCGACCACGCCGCACAACGAGGAACCGACGCTGGGCGCGGCTGCGCTGCAGGATCTGATGTTGCAGGCGGAGATCCTGGTGCAGTATGGCATGCGGACGAAAGCCATTGAACGGCTGCAACGGATCCAGGAACTCTTTCCCCGGGAAGAGGAGCGCAACCAGGATCTGCAGCGGCTCTACATGTCGGCGGGAATGAACCCGCGTTATGCGGACTCGGCCAAGCCGGTTCCGGTGGCCGCTCCGGCTCCGGTAGTCGAGACGCCAAACCGGTAGCTCAGGCGAATGAAGGCGCCGATGTCAGCAGCCTGACCAAGGTCGCGGAGATTACCCGCAAAGCTTTACCGGCAAAGCAATGCGGACGCCGTCATGAGTACCGCAGTCAATGAAATTGGAGCGCAGTGGAAGGCAAATCGCTGTATTGCCGCTACCCGCAAGCCGGGACTGTCGCCCTCCGCGGTGAAGGAGTTCTGTGCGGACGGCGTGCAGCCGGGCAGTTCCTCGGCGCTGGCAAAACTGGTGGGGGCCGTCCAGGACCTCGCGATTGCTCGCGGGACACTGACCCTGACTGACGCGCCGGTCGCTGCGGAATTGCAACCGGTGCGAGAAGCCCTTACCGAGCTCGGCATCGCTTCGCTGCTCGCACTGCCCCTCAGCGACGGTACGGACCAAGTAGGCGTTCTGGTGCTGACGCAGTCGGTCAGCCGCGGCTGGAATTCCAGCGATATTGTCGTCCTCAAAACCATCTCTGATCAGATCGTGATCGCGTTGAACAACGCCGGGCTGCGCCGGCTGGTAAAGAACCTGTCGGTGACGGATGAGCAATCCGGACTGCTCAAGCGTGCTTCCTATCTCGACCTGCTGATGGCGGAGACGCGCCGTGGCGTGCAGCAGGGAACTCCCGTCGCAGTGGTGCTGCATGCAATTTGGCAAGAGCGCAGCCATGCTCAAGGAATTCGGCGAGCCCGCGGTCGAAGCGCTCATGCGCGAAATCGGCCAGCTGTTTGCCACCAATATCCGCCAGAACGATCTCGCGTTTCGATACGAGAACACAACCATCGCCATTGTTCTTGGAGAAACCGCCGAGAAAGAAGCTTTACTGGCCATCGAAAAGCTTAAGAAACTGCTCGGCAAGGTGAATCTGCCGGGAAGAGAAATTCCCGTATCCTTCCAGCACGGGAATCGCCGAGGCGGTGGTGCGGCAACAGTATGATCCTGTGGACATCGTCACCGAGGTGATCAATCGCGCGGAACTCGCGCTCGAGATGGCCGATGCTCAAAACTCGGCCAGCCCGGTGTGCCTTGCCGCGGCAATGTCCTCGGCCGCGGTCGCGTAAACATTGTGTTGAGTAACGAAATCGTCCTGAATTCAAAAATCGGCAACGCCCTCCTGGTAGCACAAACTCCTTCCGCGCTGATAAACTGACAAGTTTGGCTTCAGCCCTGTTCGGAACTCTTCTGTAGGAACTCAATGTTGAAACCAGGTGATATCGCAATCGTAAGCGGCGCGCGTACGCCGTTGGGCCGCTATTGCGGCAAACTGAAAGACTTTACTGCCATGGAACTTGCCGCTATTGCAGGCAAGGCTGCCATCGAGCGCGCGGGAGTCGATGCCAAGGAATTCGACCATGCCGTGTTCGGCAACGCCCAGCAAACCTCGGGTGACGCGCTTTATGGCGCACGCCACGTTGGGCTCCGCTCCGGCTTGCCGATCGAAGCCCCGGCGCTGACGGTGAACCGTCTTTGCGGTTCGGGAATGCAGGCAATTGTGAACGCCGCGCAAATGATCCAATTGGGTGAGGCCAATATGGTGCTGGCTGGGGGCATGGAAGCAATGTCGCAAGCACCGTTCGTGATTCGCGGCCGCGACGGTTTCACGCTCGCCCCCGGAGGGAAGCTTGAAGACTCTCTGATGGTTGCGCTGCTCGACAGCTATTGCGGACTCTATATGGCGAATACCGCCGAACTTTATGGCGAACAGCAGGGAATCACGCGCGAGATGCAGGACGAATTCGCGCTGCGGTCGCAGCAGAACGCCGATGCTGCGTACAAGGCGGGACGCCTTCAAGAGGAAATCGTGCCCGTCCCCTTGCGAGATCGTAAGGGCGAACCCAGCGGCGAGATGTTCACCGAAGACGACCACCGGCGTCCGCAAACCACGATGGAAGGCCTGGCCAAGTTGAAGCCAGCCTTTGGGAAGAGCGGGACTGTTACCGCCGGCAACGCCAGCGGCATTGTCGATGGCGGTGCAGCAGTCGTAGTCATGTCGCTGGAGCAGGCGCAAAAACGCAATCTCAAGCCGCTCGGTCGCATTGTGAGTTGGGGGATCGCGGGGGTTGAGCCCAAGCTGATGGGCCGCGGTCCGGTTCCCGCCACCAAGGTTGCGCTCCAGAAGGCGGGCCTCACTCTCGACTACATCGATCTGATTGAAGTGAACGAAGCCTTCGCGGCGCAATATCTCGCGGTCGAAAAAGAACTCGGACTTGATCGAGAGAAAGTAAACGTCAACGGTGGCGCGATTGCTCTTGGACATCCCCTCGGTGCGACTGGTACGCGGCTTGTGATTACGCTCTTGCATGAATTGCGTCGGCGGAAGAAGAAATACGGACTCGCGACCGCGTGCATCGGTGGTGGGCAGGGAATTGCCATGATCGTTGAAGCGATGAACTAAAACATTGGCGATTTTCAATTGCCGATTGCCAAATTCCGAACAATGAGATTTTCAATTCAAAAATCGACAATTCGAAAATCAGCAATTACATAGGAACTTATATGGATATCAAGAAAGTCGGTGTACTCGGTTGTGGGCTGATGGGATCGGGCATCGCGCAGGTGTCCGCGATGGCCGGGTTCGATGTCACGGTGCTTGAAGTCGAGCAGAAGTTCCTGGATAAGGGCTTTGCTGGAATCGAGAAGTCGCTGGCGAAATTCGCCGAGAAGGGCACAATCAAGGAGATACTCCAGCAGAGCGGTTCGCGCACGGTTAAAAGGAACGACGAACAATCAAGACCTCGCCGACTGCGACATCGTGATCGAGGCCATCATCGAGAACCTCGAAGAGAAGAAAAAGATGTATTCGGCGCTCGACGCGATCGTGAAGAAAGACGCGATCTTTGCTTCAAATACTTCCTCCATCTCGATTACCGAACTGCTCACCGCGACCAAGCGTCCTGAACGCTTTATCGGCCTGCACTTCTTCAATCCGGTCCCGCTGATGAAGCTGGTGGAAGTCGTCCGCACTATTGCAACGTCCGACGACGTGTACGAGGCGGCGTACGAGTTCGCCAAGAAGCTGGGTAAAGTGCCGGTACGCACCAGCGACAAGACCGGATTCATAGTCAACCGCCTGCTGGTTCCGTATCTTCTCGACGCGATCCGCGCCTATGAAGAAGGCGTCGGCTCGATCGAAGACATCGACAACGCGATGAAGCTGGGCTGCGGCTATCCGATGGGCCCATTCACGCTGCTTGACTTTGTCGGACTCGATACGACTTACTACATCACCCACGTGATGTACGACGAATTCAAAGAACGGCGCTTCGCTTCGCCGCCGCTGCTTAAGCGCCTCGTGATGGCAGGCTGGTACGGCCGCAAGTCGGGTAAGGGTTTTTATGATTACGCAGACCCGGCGAATCCAAAGCCGCAGAAATTATAAGTTTTAAGTAGCGGCGGGTGTCTCACCTGCCGAGCGGAGCGAAGCTCCGCCGAATCGCAAGATGGAGCGTCCCCATGCAGCGCCCGGGCTGGGTTACCGCACTCGTGATGATTCAGACCCTGCTCGCGCTCATGATGTTGGGGGGCGGAATCTACCTGCTGGTGCTCGCGCGTTCGCCAGAAATCCTGAATGAGGCGGATGGGGCTGACGCCGCCCAGGGCTTGCGTATCGCCGCCGCTTTTTGTGTTCCGATGTCGTTGGTTTATGCCATCTCCGCTTTTGGCTTGCTAAAACGTAAATTGTGGGGCTGGTGGTTAGGCGTTATCCTCACGGTGGGAGCGGTGGTCACGTTGATCTACAACGTGATCGACGACGGCTGGAAGAGTAGCGACGCAAGCGACATCGCGCTGCCGGTGATTTTTGTCCTTTTGCTATTTTTGTTTCTCCTTCCCAGCGTACGGAGTCACTATTGTCGTAGAAACAGTGCCGCTCAGAAAGAAGTTCCGACTCAGGCAGTACGGTTTAGAGGAAAGCAATCATGAACTACGAAAACATACTTCTCGAAAAGAAAAACTCCATCGCCTACGTCACCGTCAACCGTCCCAAGGTCCTCAACGCGCTCAATATGGCGACCATGGAAGATCTGCGCGGCGCGTTTCACGACATCAAGAACGACGCTTCGCATCCGCGTCGTCATCCTCACGGGATCTGGCGAAAAAGCTTTCATCGCGGGAGCTGACATCGGCGAACTGGCCAAGCACGACGCGGTCACGGGCAAGGAGTACACCCATCGCGGACAAAACGTGCTGAACCTCATCGAAAACCTGGGCAAGCCGGTGATCGCCTGCATCAACGGATTCGCTTTGGGTGGCGGTTGCGAGATCGCCATGGCTTGCACCATGCGTCTGGCCAGCGAGAATGCAAAGCTGGGTCAGCCGGAAGTGAAGCTTGGCATCATCCCCGGCTACGGCGGCACCCAGCGCTTGCCGCGTTTGGTTGGCAAAGGGATTGCCATGCAGCTTGTGCTTGCCGGTGAGATGATCACCGCGCAGGAAGCGCATCGCATCGGCCTGGTGAACGAAGTCACTGCGGCGGCGGAACTCATCCCTCGAGCTGAAGCGATTGCCGCGAAGATCATCGCCAACGCGCCGCTCGCGGTTCAGTACGCGATGGAAGCGGTCAACAAAGGTATGGAGATGACGCTGCAGGAAGGCCTGTACCTGGAGGCAGTCTTGTTCGGGGTATCGTGCGCAACGGAAGACAAGAAAGAAGGCACGACGGCGTTCCTGGAAAAACGAGCCGCACAATTCAAAGGGAAATAATCGCAAGGTAAGTGTACAGTTTTTAATTCAGCAATCAAAAATCAACAATCCATGCTGAAGTCTCTCCATATCGGCCGCTACTCCACCAAGCCGGAAGATTTCCGCAAGCTGGTGCAGTTCTTCGAGGCGATTGGGTTTGAACGCCTCAATAGTGGAGCCGCTGATCAGCATTCCGCAGTCTTGACTGCCCCGCTCGGCATGTTGAGCGTGAACGCCCTCTCGCAAACCTATCCCAAAGAAGTACTGAAGCGGCTGAAAGATATTGCGCGACTGATTGTGCTCGAGGTAAGCAATCCCGACGATGTATTTGCCATTGCCAAGAAGATGAATTTTCAGATTCTGGCCGACTTGGCTTCACCCGGAGGAGAGCGAAGCTTTTCTGTGGAACTTCCTGGCGAGATCATCGTTACCGTGCATGGTTCGCCAGCCCAGGTGGAACCGGCGATCGAAGGCCAGCTTGACGCGAGCGGGAAAAGTTTCGCGATCGTGGTGTCCCGATTCAATGCGTTCATCACCGAACGCCTGCTGCAGGGTGCGCTGGATGGTCTTCGCCGTGCCGGCGCCGTCGCGTCGGATATCGTAACCGTCCGCGTTCCCGGAGCTTTTGAGATTCCTTCCGCCTCGCGCACGTTGGCGGAAACGGGCAAGTACGACGCAATTCTCTGCTTAGGGTGCCTGTTGCGAGGCGACACTGCTCACTACGACGTCATCGTGAACGAGTGCGCGCGTGGGATTGGCCAGTCTGCCCAGGAAACCGGAGTGCCCCACGCGTTCGGCGTCCTGACTTGCGACACGCTGGAGCAGGCCATCGATCGGGCAGGGTTAAAGATGGGAAATAAGGGATTCGAAGCCGCTCTAGCGGCGGTCGAGATGGCGAACCTGAAACAGGCGGTGGGTCCGCGAGCCTCGGTCAGTGGCCAGCGGAAAAGAGAATCTCAGACTCCTCCTGCCAAGAAAAGAAAACGATAACTCGATTTGGATCTTTCCCGCTACCCTGTAGAATTTCCTAAGGCTCGAATCAACACTCATTCTAACGACCAAAGGCCAAAAGACCGTACTTATGGGTACTCGTAGAAAATCCCGCGAACTGGTCTTGCAGATGCTGTTTCAGGCCGACATGGGCCACCAGCAGCCGGAAGAAGTTCGGCGCACCTTCTGGGGCGAGCGAAACTCAGTGGAAAAGGATGTGCGCGGCTTCGCCGACGACCTGTTCCGCGTGGCCACCGACCGCACCTCGGAAATCGACCAGCTGATCGAACGTCACGCAGAACACTGGCGCATGGAGAGAATGGCGGCGGTGGATCGTAATGTGCTGCGTGGAGCGGTCGCCGAACTGATTGGATTTCCCGACACCCCGCGCGCCGTTGTCATCAACGAGGCGCTCGAGATCGCGCGCAAATTCTCAAACCCCGAATCGGTTCAATTCATCAACGGAGTGCTCGACAGCGTGGGCAAGGATCTAAGCAAGCCGGCGTAATTCTGCTTTAGATCTTTACGGTTTCACCGCGATCAGGTCGGGTGCGCAGGTGAAGCTAACATTGTTACCGCATAGGTTGCCGGTTGGCGGCAGGAACGGCACCTGTTGCAAATCGCCTCCCGCAACAGTGTCGACCACGTGCAGGGAATCGTCGGACGCCGTCACAAAGAGCATTGTTCCATCAGCACTCAAATCTGCCCGTATAGGCGTTGCATTTCCGAGCAGCGAAATCCCACTCGTTGTCTCACTGCCGACATTGAAGATCGGGATGTTTCCCAAAGTCTCGGCTATGACATAAGCCTTGGTATTGTCGGCAGACAAAATAAATTGCGATGGGGTGAAGTTTCCTTGTCCCAGATTGACTGATCTCGTAAGTGAATCGGACGCCAGCGGCTGACAACCGTTAGCACCCGCGGTGAGAGTTACTGCCACAATGTCCACATTCGGAGGATCCAGCGCAAGTATGGTGGAACCGTCGTTCAGAAAACGGATTGAAGTGGGAGTTCCCGGCGTCGTGACGGTGTCGGCGAGGGCATTGTCACATGTGCGATAGGCCGTGATGGCAGTGGGGGCGCCTCCGGCGAGATAGCCAAATGCGCCAGTCGGGTGGAAGAACAGTTCGTTCGTGATCCCGCTGAGGGGCACTGTCTTCAAGGCCTCCAGCGCGGAGTAGATGTAAAGAGTATTGGTGCCGGTGTTGGGATCGTGTGCCGCGATGAATGCCTTCAATCCATCGGGAGAAAAATCAGCGGCCGTCGCTCCCGTAATGGACAAAGGCACGCTGGTATTGCTCATCGAGTCGTAGATGTACACCTGATTCGGGGTGGAGAGGTTGTCGGCAACAATTACCTTCGTCGTACCGGTGGCGGTGGTGCCGTTCCCTGAAACAGCCAGAACCTTGCCGACGACCGAAGTGTTTTGGGTGACCGAGGGGGTACTCCCCGAGGTGTTTACGATCATCAATCCCCTGGTGCCAAATTGACCCGAGTCTGTACCCATGAAAGCAAGGTTGCCCAGTTTACTGAACACCAAGGAATTCGGTGTTGCCGGCAGGATCACGGAACCCTTCGTGGTGCCGGGAAGGGTAAGTTGATCCAAGATGGTTGCGCAATTCCCAGCGTTCGGAGCCGAGCAGCCAGTTGTCGAAACCAGCACCGTCCGCGTGGGTGGAGTCGTCGAGGTGGACGTGGATGTCCCACTGATCGCTTGCACCGGATAAATCGGCAAAATGGGGAAAATGCCGATATTACAGGTCGGGGGGGTGCACGAAGCGGTGACACTCACCCCACCCGCTTGAGCGCTCGATAGGGTCACGGTCCCAGAACTGCTCACGGACCCAATTGCAAAATTCGAAGAACTCCAAGTAAGAGGGACGCCGGTAATAATGTTGCCGAGGATGTCCGTCACTGTCGGGGTAATGGTTTTGCTAGTTCCGGCGGTAGTACTGAAACTGGTGGTATTGCTTCCCGCGATGGTCAACGAAATGGAATTCACCGGGCATGACATGAAGTCGAGCGGTATGCCGTTCACATTACCGGCACTCGCGAAGAGCTGCGCCACCCCTGGATCTTTTGCAGTGGCTTGGACCTGGTTTGGGGCCAGACCGGTGAGCGTGCTGCTCAACCCAACGACAGTTGCGTTCGTTTGTGCCCAGGTAAAAGGCCCAACGGTGGAAGTGATGTCAACCTGTTGTCCGCCGGCGCCAATCGTGAACGCAGCGGCTTGGAAGTTCTCGGTGGAACCCTTCGATATACAAGGCGTGGTTGGTGGCGGCGGCACCGGTGCGGGACTGATCTGAATACTCTGAATGTGCTGGTGTACGTACACCGTCGTAGGAGCACTGCTCACCCCCAAGGCCGTGGCTGTAATTTGAGCCACTCCGGCAGGGCCGGGCGTACAAACTGTCGGTGCGGTCAGTGAATCCCAGGTACCGGCACAGGCCATTCCGTTGCTTGCTACCGTGACAACGGAGGTATTGCTCGACAGATAGGAAATCGGTTCGGTAATCACCGTTCCGGCGAAGTTGTGAGCAGCGGCGGTAAAGGCCTGAGTTGTTCCGATGTCGATGGACGCGGTTGGAGTAGGCGACAGGGTGAGGCTCGCGGGCATCGGGAAGTTAGTAGTGCTCCTGCTGCTTCCGCAGCCCACCATAGCCACAAGAAAAAAAACCGCGAGTACGCACCCCAACTGAACACAAAACCAGCGACCCATTCGTCCTCCCCGTCCCAATCGCTTCTCAGGACGAGTGCAATTGTTCTGGAAGTTCATCAGTTTAGAGGCTGCTTCGTGTTTCGGCAACTTTCGCGAACTGGAGCATGATTCAGCGCCTCAAAACGGGTGAGATGCTGTGCTGGGTCATTTTGATCAGCACCGGCATCTAAAGTGTTGGGGGCGACTCACCCGCAGAGAGCCTACGGAACAGGTAAATTCCCAACCAGACATGCTGATTGTTGACGTTCGGAATCCAGATTGCTATATTTGAAAGGTTCCGCGAGTCAAGTCTAGCTTGCTTGTACGAGGCGATTTTCGCCGAGCAGAGAATGCCTGCGAAAAAGCTGAGGAAAGTGGCTGAGCTTTACGGTTACAACGTCTTCAAGTAGGTTTGAAGGCGCCCTCGCTGAAAACGTCCGGCGATCACCTTTCAGTCCTTTAAGGAGCTCCTGAGCGTGGTTTCTGCTCGGAGCCGTGAAAGGCTATGCAGGACAAGCCAACGAAACGGAGTGCCTCCCGAAGCGGGCCTGGCACCACCGTCGAAGGCGTTAGTCAGAACGGGAAATTCAAAGATTTTCTTGCGCGCTGATGCGCGTTGAGAAGCATGGTCGGCGGTTCACGCCTCCAGCCTGGATCCAGACAGACCGGGTAAAGCAGCAGCCAGCGCTAAACCTGTTCCGCGCCTTTTTGGGGCGCGAAAGGAAGAGCGCGGCTCAAGGAGCAGCAAAGAGTGCCTACTTTTAATCAATTAGTGAAGTCTGGACGGAAGCGGCCGCGCTATAAGACGGCGAGCCCTGCGTTGCAGGCGTGTCCGCAAAAGCGCGGTGTATGCACCCGCGTGTACACCCAGACGCCGAAGAAGCCGAACTCGGCTCTTCGGAAAGTGGCTCGCGTGCGCCTGACCAATGGGATTGAAGTGACGACCTACATTCCTGGCGTGGGCCACAACCTGCAGGAGCACTCGATTGTGCTGATTCGCGGAGGCCGCGTGAAAGATCTGCCCGGTGTTCGCTATCACGTGGTGCGCGGCACGCTGGACGCCGTTGGCGTCGCCAACCGCAAGCAGAGCCGCTCGAAATACGGCGCCAAGCGCCCGAAAGCTTAATACAGAGAAATATCTATGCCTCGAAAAGGACATATCGCGAAGCGCGGAGTGGATGCCGATCCGGTCTACGAATCGGATCTGGTGACCAAGTTCGTCAATTCCATGATGTGGCGGCGGTAAGAAGAGCACCGCCGAGGGCATCTTCTACGAAGCCCTCGACCAACCTGCAGGCAAAGGGCGGCGATGAGGCCATGAAGCTGTTCAAGAAGGCCGTCGAGAACGCCAAGCCGCTGCTGGAAGTGAAGACGCGCCGCGTGGGTGGCGCGAACTACCAGGTTCCGGTCGAAGTGAATCCCGATCGCCGCACCTCGCTGGCGATTCGCTGGCTCCTCACCTACTCCCGCGGACGCGGCGAGAAGGGCATGATCGACAAGTTGAGCAACGAATTGCTTGACGCGGCCAACAATCGCGGCGCCGCGATCAAGAAGAAGGAAGACGTGCACCGCATGGCGGAAGCCAACAAGGCGTTCGCGCATTACCGCTGGTAGGAAGATTAACTAACGATAGTTTTCAGAGCCCAGAAAGAGCAGAGAAAGCAGTGGCCAAGACAAGTTCCATTAGAGCGTTGCAGAAACATCGGCATCATGGCCCACATCGATGCCGGCAAGACCACTACGACGGAGCGCATCCTGTTCTATACAGGCCGCACGCACCGCATCGGAGAGGTCCATGAAGGCACGGCCACGATGGATTGGATGGAGCAGGAGCAGGAGCGCGGCATCACCATCACCTCCGCCGCGACCACATGTTCCTGGCGCGACGTTCGCATCAACATTATCGATACTCCCGGCCACGTGGATTTCACGGCCGAGGTCGAGCGCTCCTTGCGCGTGCTCGATGGCGCAGTAGCTGTGTTTGACGCCGTTCACGGCGTTCAGCCGCAGTCGGAAAAAGTCTGGCGTCAGGCCGACAAGTACGGCGTTCCGCGCATTTGTTTCATCAACAAGATCGACAAGATGGGTGCGGATTTCGAGCATGCCATCGATACCATCCGCAAGCGCCTGAATGCCAAGCCTATCGCGATCCAGATTCCCATCGGACAGGAAGACAAGTTCAAAGGCGTCGTCGATCTGATCTCCATGAAGGCGATCACCTGGGCACGACGACACCATCGGCGCCGAGTACATCTACTGGCGAAATTCCTGCCGACCTGCAGAAGAAAGCCGAAGCATTCCGCACTCAGCTTGGTGGAAACCGTTGCTGAAAACGATGACGACATGCTGCACAAGTTCCTGGAAGGCGAGACCATCTCGCCTGAGGAACTGCGCAAGTCGCTGCGCAAGTCGACGATCGGCTTGAAGGTATTCCCGGTCGTTGTTGGAACGGCTTTCAAGAATAAAGGCATTCAGCCTTTGCTTGATGCAGTCGTTGATTACCTGCCTTCGCCGCTCGATGCCGGTGAAGTGAAAGGCATGAATCCGGATAAGCCGGCGAGAAACTGCGGTTCGTCATCCGTCGGATACCGATCCCTTCTCCGCGCTGGCTTTCAAGATCATGGCCGATCCGTTCGTCGGCCAGCTGACGTTCATTCGCGTTTATTCAGGCCAGCTCAAGTCGGGCGAGTCGGTCATGAACGCTCGTACGCAAAAACACGAGCGCATCGGACGTCTGCTCAAGATGCACGCCAACAAGCGCGAAGATATCAACGAAATTCTCGCGGGCGATATTTGCGCCGTAGTAGGCCTGAAGAATGTCAGCACCGGTGACACGATTTGCGACGAGAAACATCCGATCGCGCTCGAATCCATCGAATTTGCGGTGCCTGTGATTTCGGTTGCGGTTGAGCCTAAGACTAAGGCCGATCAGGAAAAGATGGGCATGGCGCTCAGCAAGCTGGCGCAGGAAGATCCTACGTTCAAGGTTCATACCGACCCTGATAGCGGGCAGACGATCATCAGCGGAATGGGCGAGTTGCACCTGGAAATCATCGTCGACCGCATGATGCGCGAGTACAAAGTCGAAGCCAACGTCGGCAAGCCGCAGGTCGCGTATCGCGAGACGATTCGCAAGACACTCGGAAGCCGAAGGCAAATACATTCGTCAGACTGGTGGCCGCGGCCAATACGGGCACGCCAAGATTCGCCTCGAGCCCAACGAGCCCGGTAAAGGCTACGAATTCGTCAACGACATCGTTGGTGGCTCCGTGCCGAAAGAATTCATCAAGCCCATCGATCAGGGAATTAAAGAGGCGATGGAAGGCGGCGTTCTGGCCGGCTACGAGATGGTGGACGTGAAGGCGACGCTCTACGACGGCAGCTATCACGACGTCGATTCGAACGAAATGGCTTTCAAGATCGCCGGATCGATGGCCTTCAAGGAAGCTGCGCGCAAGGCTTCTCCGGTGCTGCTGGAGCCGGTGATGTCGGTCGAAGTGGTAACGCCGGAAGATTATGCCGGAGTCATCATGGGCGACCTGAGTTCGCGCCGCGGACGCATCGAAGGCATGGAGCATCGCGCGGGTTCGCAGGTGATTCATGCCATTGTGCCGTTGGCCGAAATGTTCGGCTATGCGACGCACATGCGCTCGTCGACACAAGGACGCGCCGAGTACTCGATGCACTTTGCGCGCTATGAAGAAGCTCCGCGGTCGGTAGCGGAGGAGATCATCGCCCGAGTGCAAGGCACCGCGAAATAGTTCAGCAACGAACAGCCGGCGAGAAGCCGGCGCTATGAGGGAAGAAAATGGCGAAAGAGAAATTTGAGCGTAATAAGCCGCACTGCAACGTAGGGACGATCGGGCACATCGATCACGGCAAGACGACGTTGACGGCGGCGATCACCAAGGTGTTGTCCAAGCACAACCCGAAGATCCAGTTCCGGTCGTTCGATTCGATCGACAACGCTCCGGAAGAAAAGGCTCGCGGAATCACGATTGCGACGGCGCACGTGGAGTACGAGACGCCGAACCGGCACTACGCGCACGTCGATTGCCCGGGTCACGCCGACTACATCAAGAACATGATTACCGGCGCGGCGCAGATGGATGGCGCGATCCTGGTGGTCGCGGCGACCGACGGTCCGATGCCGCAGACGCGCGAGCACGTGCTGCTGGCGCGGCAGGTCGGTGTGCCTTACATCGTGGTGGCGCTGAACAAGTGCGATGCGGTGGATGATCCCGAGCTGCTCGACCTGGTGGAACTCGAAGTACGCGAGTTGCTGAAGTCCTATCAGTTCCCGGGAGACGATGTGCCGGTGGTCCGGTTGTCGGCGCTGGGCGCGCTGAACGGGGAAGAGAAGTGGGAAAAGCAGATTGACGCGCTGATGGAGGCGGTGGACAAGAGCGTGCCGCAGCCGGCGCGCGATCTGGACAAGCCGTTCCTGATGCCGATCGAAGATATCTTCTCGATCTCGGGCCGCGGCACGGTGGTGACGGGACGAATCGAGCGCGGCAAGGTGAAGGTGGGCGAAGAAGTAGAAATCGTCGGCTTCCGCGACACGCGCAAGACGGTGGTGACCGGCGTGGAAATGTTCAAGAAGCAGCTGGACGAAGGCATGGCGGGCGACAACGCTGGACTGCTGCTGCGCGGCATTGCGAAAGAGGATGTCGAGCGCGGCATGGTGCTGGCGAAGACGGGATCGATCACGCCGCACACCAAGTTCAAGGCGAGGTTTACATCCTGACGAAAGAAGAAGGCGGACGGCACACGCCATTCTTCAAGGGATATCGTCCGCAGTTTTACCTGCGCACGACGGACGTGACGGGAGTGGCGGAGTTGCCGGCGGGCACCGAGATGGTGATGCCGGGCGACAACGTGAGCCTGGTGATTGAGCTGATCACGCCGGTGGCGATGGAAAAGGGCTTGCGCTTCGCCATCCGCGAAGGCGGCCACACGGTCGGCGCCGGCACGATCAGCGAGATTATTCAGTAAAGAAGGCAGAATGAGTAGGATGCGAATGAAAAACCAATTCGCATTCTGAAATCTCGTTCTGCAATTGATAACCGCGGCCTGCAGCTTGCCGCAAGTTCTTTCCTCCCGGACAGCCGGGAGGGGTGAGAGAGAGTAAACGTGATTGGAAAAGAGAGAATTCGCATCCGGCTGAAAGCGTACGACTACCGCATCCTGGATCAGTCCACGGGCGAGATCGTCGACACGGCGCGCCGCACCGGCGCGCAGATCGCGGGCCCGATTCCATTGCCCACGATGAAGAACAAGTATTGCGTGCTGCGTTCGCCGCACGTGGACAAGAAGTCGCGCGAGCAGTTCGAGATCCGCACGCACAAGCGCCTGCTCGACATTCTCGAGCCGACGCAGCAAACGGTGGACGCGCTGATGAAGCTCGATCTTCCGGCGGGCGTGGACGTCGAGATCAAGGCATTCGGCAAAGAACACAAGTAGTCGTTGGTCGATCGTCGTTGGCCGATGGCCAAGACAAAGAACCAACCCCAGCCAATAGCCAATGAGCCAAGCTGGGACGGAGAAGGAAATGGCAAAGGTCGCAGGAATTCTAGGGAAAAAAGTCGGCATGACGCAGCTCTTCGATGACAAGGGCGACAGTGCACCCGGCGACCGTGCTGCAGGCCGGCCCCTGCGTGGTCACGCAGCACAAGACGCAGACCAGCGACGGATACGTCGGCCGCGCAGATCGGCCTGGTCGAGTTCGTGAAAGAGTCGCGTCTGACCAAGCCCATGCAAGGACACCTCGGCAAGAACAATCTGCCGCCGGTGAAGTTTATGCGCGAAGTTCCGATCGAAGTCGAAGACAAGTCGGAGAGCGACGGCGCTCGTTAAGGTTGGCGAGCGCGTGCTGGTCGACATTTTCGACGGCGAGAAGTTTGTCGACATTGTCGGCATCAGCAAGGGCCGCGGTTTCGCAGGCGTCGTTCGACGGCATCACTTTGCCGGTGGTCCGAAGTCGCACGGTTCGATGTTCCAAATCACCGGTTCGATTGGATCTTCGGCGTTTCCATCGCGCGTGTTCAAAGGCATGCGGATGTCCGGACACATGGGCACGGATCGGGTGACGGTTCGCAACCTGCGCATGCTGGGCGTGGACAAAGACGACAATTTGCTGGTGGTCGAAGGCAGCGTGCCGGGACCGAACGGCGGGTATCTGGTGATCACGAAGGCGAAGAAGCCACCCAGAGAGCGTCGTGGATTTGCCGGTTCGGCTACGGTCGATCCGTTGAAGGCAGCCAAGCGCGCAGCAAAGAAAGGTTAAGTACCGGAGTAGCGAAGAGACAGCATATGGCAACGATTGATATTCACAATTTGAGCGGAGCCAAGGTCGGCACCTTCGACCTGGCCGATGAAGTCTTCGGCGCGGTCAACGAAGACCTGCTCTGGGAAGCGGTGAAACACTACCGCGCCGCGCAGCGCGCCGGAACGCACGCGACCAAGAACAAGAAGTTGGTCTCCGGCGCCGGCAAGAAGCTTTGGAAGCAGAAGGGTACGGGCGCGCGCGCGTGTGGTTCGATCCGTTCTCCGCTGTGGCGTCACGGCGGCACGGTTCATGGACCGCAGCCGCGCTCCTACGACTACACGTTCCCGCGCAAGAAGTTGCTGGGCGCGTTGCGCTCGGCGCTGGCGGCGAAGTTTGCCGATGGCAAGCTGATCGTCGTGAACGCATTCGATGTGAAAGAAGCCAAGACCAAGGCGTTCCGCGAAGCGCTCGACACGCTGAAAGTCGACGGCACGGCGCTGCTGGTCGAAGCTCGCAGGCACGACAACCGCAACCTGACTGAGCTCGCGCAACCTGGATCGGAGTCGAACTGGTGCGCGGAAACGAAGTTCATCCCTATCACCTGCTGCGCTACGATCACGCGATCTTCTCGCAGCCGGCGATTGAGAAGCTGCAGGTTTCGCTGAAGAGTTCGGTTTCGAAGCGCCAGCATAAGGCGGCAGAAGGCCGAGGGCACGAAGAAGGCATCGAAGCTCCGCGTAAGCGCGCGCGGCATGAAAAAGCGGCGGAGGTGGCCTAATGAAATCCGCATACCAGATCATTCGCCGTCCGGTCATCACGGAAAAAGGTCTGGCCATCAAGGAAAACCAGAACACGCTGGTGTTCCAGGTGGCGCAGCAAGGCGACCAAGACCGAGATCAAGGAAGCAGTGCAGACGATTTTCAAAGTGAAGGTGCCGCTCGGTGCGCACCGCGAATTATCCCGGCAAAGAGCGGCGGCGGGGCAAGTTTGCCGGCTACCGTCCGGATTGGAAGAAGGCGTTACGTGCGGTTGAGAGCCGGCGAAAAGATGCCGGAGTACGCACAGAACCTGTAAGAGCAATCAGCACTCGGCACTCAGCGTTCAGGCAATTACGAACGTGGAAGCTAAGAGCTAGAAGCTAAGAGCTGAATTTATGCCAATCAAGACTTACAGACCGACAACCCAGACGCTGCGTTATCGCACGACGCTGGTCAATGACGACATCACGACCAACAAGCCGCACAAGCCGCTGCTCGAGCCCAAGCAGCGCACCGGCGGACGCCGCAACTCCGGCGACATCACCATGCGGCATCGTGGCGGCGGCCACAAGCGCAAGCTGCGCATCATCGACTTCAAGCGCGACAAGACCGGCATTCCGGCGACGGTGGCCTCGATCGAATACGATCCGAACCGCTCGGCGCGCATTGCGCTGCTTGAGCTATGCCGATGGCGAGAAGCGCTACATCCTGCAGCCGGACGGATTGAAGGTGGGACAGAAGATCGTGAGCGGTCCCGAGGCCGACATCCTGGTGGGCAATGCTTTGCCGCTGCGCAACATTCCTCCCGGCACCACGATTCACAACATCGAGTTGCGTCCTGGCAAGGGCGCGCAGATGGTGCGCTCGGCGGGCGGTTCGGCGCAGCTGGTCGCGAAAGAAGGCGACTACGCGCTGGTGAAGTTGCCTTCGGGCGAAACCCGCAAAGTCGCGCAGGATTGCATGGCGACCATCGGCCAGGTCGGCAACATCGATCACGAGAACGTCACCATCGGCAAGGCGGGACGCACGCGCTGGCTAGGAAGTCGTCCGCACAACCGCGGCGTTTCGATGAACCCGGTCGACCACCCGCACGGCGGCGGTGAAGGCAAGACTTCCGGCGGACGTCATCCGGTGACTCCGTGGGGTCAGCCGACGCGTGGCTACAAGACGCGCAACAACAAGCGGACCGATGCGTTCATCGTGAACCGCCGCGGAAGAAGAGCTAAGGTTATACTGAGAGAATTTATGGCACGTTCAACAAAAAAAGGCCCGTTCGTCGACGGCCTACCTGCAGCCACGGGTAGAAGGCATGAACTCGCGCAATGAGAAGAAAGTGCTGCGCACCTGGTCGCGGCGCTCGACCGATTATCCCGGAAATGGTGGGACACACCATCGCCGTGCACAACGGGAAGAAATTTATTCCGGTGTACATCACCGAAAACATGGTGGGCCACAAGCTGGGTGAGTTCAGCTTCACCCGCCAGTTCAAAGGACACTCGATGAAGGCGGCTACCGAAACCGCGGCCCGGCCGGCCGGAGTTCCGGGCGGACCGGGAGCTCCGCAGCGCCCGGCAGCGCCGAAGGCATAAAGGAGACGCATCATGGAATTTCGAGCTCAAGCCCGTTTCATGCGCGTCTCGCCGCAGAAGGCTCGCCTGGTGCTGGACCTGATCAAGGGACGCCGGGTGGAAGATGCGCTGAACACGCTGGTGTTCACCAAGAAGCGCGTCGCCGCCACGGTCGAGAAGCTGCTGCGCTCGGCGCTGGAGAATGCGAACTACCTGAGCACGGAAAAGGGTTCGACGTGGATGTCGACAACCTCTACGTGAAACGCGCAGTCGCCAACGATGGTCCGCGCATGAAGCGGATTCGTCCGGCGCCGATGGGACGCGCTTTTCGCTACGTCCGCCGCATCTCGCATCATCGAGATCGCGCTGGCGGAGCGCGGGAAGAACGGCGAGAGCCGTAGCTCACGGTGGTGGGCGAGGAGACGTCAGCGCAGCGCACGGCCGAAGAAGCACAGCCAAGCGCGAAAGCCAAGGCTGGCAAGGCAAAGCGAAAGCGAAGAAAGCCGGCGAAGAAGAAAGCAGCCGCCAAGCAACGGTAGCTGGCGGCAGGATTGCAGGAGATACGATGGGACAGAAAGTTCATCCTTACGGTTTTCGCCTCGGCTACACCAAGCCGTGGAAGTCGCGCTGGTTTGTCGAGCGCGACTACGACAAGCTGCTGCTCGAAGACGTCAAGCTGAAGAACGAGCTGAAAGACAAGCTCAAGTCGGCGGGCGTGAGCTCGATTGAAGTCGAGCGTCCCGGCAACAAGCTGCGCGTCATCATCAAGACGGCGCGCCCGGGCATCATCATCGGCCGCAAGGGCGCGGAGATCGACAAGCTGAAGCAGGATGTGCAGAAGCGCACCAGCCGCGAAGTCTACATCGACATCCAGGAAGTGCACAAGCCTGAGCTTGATGCGCAGCTGGTTTCGGAATCGATCGCGCTGCAGCTGGAAAAGCGTGTCGGCTTCCGCCGCGCCATGCGCAAAGCCGTGGACTCGGCGCTGCGCTTCGGCTGCAAGGGAATCAAGGTTCGCGTCAGCGGCCGCCTGAACGGCAACGAAATCGCGCGCTCGGAATGGTATCTGCAGGGGCGTTTGCCGCTGCACACCTTGCGCGCCGACATCGATTATGGATTCACCGAAGCGCGCACCACCTACGGCGTGATCGGGGTGAAGTGCTGGGTGTATAAAGGCGAAATTCTGCCGCAGAAAGAAGCGTGAACCGCAGCAAGCCGCGGGCGCGTTCTAAGAAATTCGTAGAGGCGGCTGGCCGCCTCTCAGTCAAAGAGCTAAGAGCTGATCTTATGTTGATGCCAAAGAAAGTGAAGTACCGCAAGCAGCAGCGCGGACGCATGACCGGCAAGGCCTGGCGCGGCAGCGAGCTGGCTTTCGGGGATTTCGGGCTGAAGGTGCTCGAGCCGGGCTGGATTACCGACCGCCAGATCGAAGCCAGCCGCGTGGCCATGACGCGTTTCGTCAAGCGCGGCGGCAAAATCTGGATCCGCTTGTTTCCCGACAAGCCGGTCACCAAGAAGCCTGCCGAAACCCGTATGGGTAAAGGCAAGGGCGCGCCCGACCATTGGGTCGCGGTGGTTCGTCCGGGCAAGATCTTGTTCGAGATGGAAGGCGTGAGCGCGCAGGACGCCACCGAAGCCATGCGTCTGGCTTCGCACAAGCTGCCGCTTGCGCACCACGTTCGTGAAGCGCGAACGGGACGCACTAAGAAGGAAACGATTATGAAAGCAGAAAAAGTTCGTAACTTGACCGACGACGAGCTTCGCCATCAGGAGCGCGACCTCAACGATCAGCTCTTCAAGCTGAAGTTCCAGATGAACATGGGACAGACGGAGAGCCTGAAAAAGATTCGCGGCCTGCGCAAAGACATCGCGCGCGTGAAGACGATTGCGCGCGAACGCGAGAACTCGCCGCCAGCACCACGGAGAAGAAGTAATGGCCGAAACAACAGAGCAGGCCGCCAAAGCACGAACAGCGCAAGGAAGTGGTCGGCGAAGTCGTCTCCAACAAGATGAAGAAGACCATCGTCGTCGAAGTGACTCGCAAGAAGTCGCATCCGTTCTACGGGCGCGTGGTCTCCAAGGCAAGAAGTTTTACGCCCACGACGAAAACAACGAAGCCCACGTCGGCGATGTCGTCCGGCTGGAAGAGACGCGGCCACTTTCGAAGCTGAAGCGCTGGAGGCTGAAAGAGATTATCCGCAAGACCGCGCTGGTGCCCGAAGTTCGCGCCGCCGTACGAAGACCGCGCAGTAGGCAGACGAGGAGACGATTATGGCTGTGATGATGAGAACCATGCTCGAGGTCGCCGACAACTCCGGCGCCCGCAAGCTGCAGATGATCCTGCCGCTCGGCGGCTCGACCGGACTGCGCGCCGGCCTGGGCGACGTGATCACCGCCAGCGTGAAAGAAGCTTCTCCCGACGGTCAGGTGAAAAAGGGCACGGTGGTGAAGGCGGTCATCGTGCGCACGCGCAAGGAATATGGCCGGCGCGACGGCACTTATATCCGCTTTGATCAGAATGCGGCGGTGCTGATCAACGAAGCCGGCGAGCCGGTCGGAACCCGCGTGTTCGGTCCGGTTGCCCGCGAACTGCGCGAGAAGAAGTTTTTGAAGATCGTTTCCCTGGCGCCAGAAGTTCTGTAGCCGAGAAGCAAGTTTCAAGTTTCAAGGTTTCAGGTGCCTTGAATTGATTTGAACTTTGAAACTCTGAAACTTGAAACCTTGAGACTGGACTTATATGGGAACAGCAACAACGACAGTACATAAGCGAGTGGATATCCGGCGGAATGACACCGTCAAGGTCATCACCGGGCGCGATAAGGGCAAGGAAGGCCGCGTGCTGCGCGTGTTTCCCGATGAAGGCAAAGTGCTGGTCGAGCACGTCATGCTGGTGAAAAAGCATGTGCGTCCCAATCCGCAGCGCAACATCAAGGGCGGCATTGCCGAGCAGGAGAGCCGGATTACGTCTCGAATGTGCAGCTTGGTCTGCGGCACCTGCGGCCCGGTCCGCATCGGTCACGAAGTTCGCGGCGACCGCAAGGTTCGCGTTTGCAAGAAGTGCGGAACGACGCTGGATAAATAAGATTTAGAGTCTTCACGAACCGGTAACCACTCCGAAACCGTGAGAGAAGAGTAGAGCGAATGGCAAAAGACAAGAGAGACCAAAAGAGTCAGGACAAAGCAGGAAGAGCAGCAGCGCGTCCAGCGAAGTCGGCGCAGTCACTCACGCGAAAGAGACGCCGCGGCTTGAAGAGCGCGTTTCGACAAGGAAGTTGCTCCCGCGCTGATGAAGGAATTCGATCTCAAGAATCCGATGGCAGTGCCGCATCTGCACAAGATCGTGGTCAACATGGGCGTCGGCGAAGCGACGCAGAACGCCAAGATCCTCGATCCGGCAGTCAACGAACTGGGCCAGATCACCGGCCAGAAGCCGGTAGTGACGCGCGCCAAGAAATCCATTGCGGCATTCAAGGTTCGCGAAGGCCAGGCCGATCGGCGCCATGGTCACTCTGCGCGGCGACCGCATGTACGAATTCTTCGATCGGCTGGTCAACGTGGTTCTGCCCCGCGTGCGCGACTTCCGTGGTGTTTCGACGAAGTCGTTCGATGGCCGCGGCAACTACACGCTGGGCCTGCACGACCAGTTGATTTTTCCGGAGATCGATTACGCGAAGGTCGACAAGCTGAAGGGCATGAACGTCACCATCGTGACCACGGCGCAGACCGACGATCAGGCGCGATCGTTGCTGCGGCACCTGGGATGCCGTTCCGGGCGTAATGAAGTCGTAAGACGCAGCTTGCTGCGTCTTGAGAAGTGGCGCAGAACAAGTTAGGAGCAAACACTTAAGTGGCAACTACAGCAAAAAGAGTGAAGGACGCAAAGAAAGCCTAAGTTTTCTTCGCGCAAGCACAACCGCTGCCAGATTTGCGGACGCCCGCGCGCTTTCCTGCGCAAGTTCGGCCTTTGCCGCCTGTGCTTCCGCGGTCTTGGCGTTGCGAGGAGAAATTCCAGGCGTTTCGAAGTCGTCCTGGTAAAGGCACGCAGTTGTGCTAGGCGAGCCGCCGCTCGGTAATGGCGGCCAAAGAAATAACGTCGCCGCAGGTTCTCCGGTTGACCCGGAGCAAACGGGCGACTGAGGAGAAGCAAACGATGAGGTTGACCGATCCGGTCGCAGACATGCTGACGCGCATTCGCAATGCGATCAATGCGCGGCACCAGAAAGTGGATATTCCCGCTTCCAAGCTGAAGCTGGAGATTGCCCGCATTCTCAAAGAAGAGGGCTATATCGCCAACTTCAAGGCGACGGAAGAAGAAGGGCACAAGGTCCTCCGCGTGTACCTGAAATACGGCAACAACAATGAAGCCGCCATTTCCAATGTCACGCGCGTCTCCCGGCCGGGATGCCGGGTGTATGTGCGCCGCACCGAGATCCCTCGCGTGCTGGGAGGGCTGGGAATCAACATTCTCACCACGCCCGCGCGGCGTGATGACCGGACGCCAGGCGCGCAAAGAAGGCTTGGGCGGCGAAGTGCTCTGCGAAGTTTGGTAGAAAACGCCGCGATTAGCGTGAAGCTAAAAGCCGAGAGCTAAAGAGCTGAATTTATGTCAAGAATTGGAAAAAAGCCGATCCCGATCCCCAAGGGAGTGACGGTCAAGATCGAAGGCAATACGGTCGCGGTGCAGGGGCCGAAGGGCAAAGCTGGATACACACGCTTCCGCGCGGAATTCGCGTTGAGCAGCAGGACGGGAACCTGCTCGCGGTTCGCGAAAACGATTCGCAAGCCGCCGTTCACGGACTGGCGCGCGCCCTAGTCAACAACGCCGTCGAAGGTGTCACCCAGGGCTGGACCCGCGAACTGGAAATCGTCGGCATCGGTTATCGCGCCGAGATGAAGGGCAAGGGCACTGTCGTGTTCACGCTCGGCTACTCTCACCCCATCGAGTACCCGCTGCCCTCCGGGATTGACGTTGCCGTCGACCCCAAGCAGACGAAGTTGAGCGTAACCGGCATCGATCGCCAGAAAGTCGGACAGGTTGCCGCCGAAATGCGCAGCCTGCGTCCGCCCGACCCGTACAAGAACAAAGGCGTTCGCTACGTTGGGCGAGCGTCTGAAGAAGAAGGTCGGCAAGACCGGAGCCAAGTAATCGGCGCGTTAGCGCCAGCCCCGGTATCAGAACCCCGGGACGAAGGGAAGAGACAACATGCTTACGAAAGCGTCAAAAAATCAGACCCGGCTGCATGTGCACGATCGCATCCGGAAAAAGCTGCAAGGCACCGGCGAACGGCCGCGCCTGAATGTGTACCGCTCGCTGAACCATATTTACGTGCAGGTGATTGACGATCTGAAAGGCCAGACCATCGTGTCCGCCAGTTCGGCGGAAGGCAAGAAGGGCGAACGTCGCACCGGCGGAAACGTGGCTGCCGCGAAACAAGTGGGCAAGACGATCGCCGAACGCGCCAAGGCCAAGGGCATCGAAAAAGTGGTTTTTGACCGCGGCGGTTACCTCTATCACGGACGCGTTAAGGCCCTGGCCGACGCCGCTCGCGAAGCGGGATTACAGTTCTAGGAAATCGAAAGGAAATGAGAAATGCCAACAGTCACAAAGAAACTCGATGCGGGTTCGTTCCAGCTGAAAGATCAGGTCGTCGCCATCAACCGCGTGACCAAGGTCGTGAAGGGCGGCAAGAACTTGTCGTTCGCGGCGCTGGTTGTTGTCGGCGATCCCAGCGCGGCTGTAGTCGGATACGGCTCGGGCAAGGCGAAAGAAGTTCCGCAGGCGATCCGCAAAGGCATCGAGTCGGCAAAGAAGAATCTGGTGCAAGGTCAACCTGACCCAGACGTCCATTCCGCACCTGGTGCTAGGGACGATATGGCTCCGGCAAAGTTCTGCTCAAGCCCGCCCCGGAAGGAACCGGCGTCATTGCCGGCGGCGCGGTGCGCGCGGTCATGACTTCGGTCGGCATTCAGAACGTGCTGACCAAGTCGATTGGCACCACCAACCCGCATAACGTCATCAAGGCGACTTTCGACGCCTTAAAGAGATTGAAAAGCAGGGAAAGTGTTGCTCTCATGCGCGGCAAGTCTGCACAGGAGTTGTAAGCCGGGTTTTCCCGGCGGCGAGGAATTATGCCCAAGAAATCGAAAACGAGCGAAGGCGGCAAGCTGCAACTGAAGTGGGTGCGCTCCGCTATCTGTACTCCGGTGAAGCATAAGCTGGTGGTTAAGGGCTTGGGCTTTACCCGGCTGAATCAGGTGATTGAACGTCCGGACACTGCCGCCATCCGCGGCATGGTGGCCAAGATTCCACATCTGGTTGAAATCGTCCAGCAGTGATGTAATGGCAAAGGCGCGCCTGGCGCGCCATACAGGAACAAGCAATCATGAATCTGTCAAACGTTCGAGCACCGAAGAAGGCAGCGGAGAATAAAAAGCGCGTCGGCCGCGGCATGGGCTCCGGCATGGGCAAGACCTCGACCCGCGGACATAAAGGCCAGCGCTCGCGCAGCGGTTCGCGCATGATGCGCGGCTTTGAAGGCGGCCAGATGCCTCTCCATCGCCGCATGCCCAAACGTGGCTTCACCAATATCTTCCGCCAGGAATACAACATCGTGAACCTGGACCGCTTGGCGGCGCTCGGCGAGGACTACGATTACCCCTGACGTGCTGCGCAAGGCGGGAGTCATCACCACCAAGCATCCGGTGAAAGTTCTGGGGAATGGCGAGCTGTCTTCCGCCATCACCGTGCACGCTCACAAGTTTTCCAAGTCCGCTCAGGAAAAAATCACCAAGGCTGGCGGCAAGTTTGAGGTCTTGCAGTAATGGTCGAGAAACTCGCCAACATATTCCGTATACCCGATCTTCGTAAGCGAATTCTGTTCACGCTGGGTTTGCTGGCCGTGTACCGCCTGGGCGGTCACATCCCCACGCCCGGGGTAAATGCCGACAAGCTGCAACAGTTCTTCGAGCAGAACCGGGGAACATTCCTTGGTTTTGTTGATCTGTTTTCCGGCGGCCAATTACGCCGTCTGACCATCTTCGCCCTCGGCATCATGCCGTACATCACGGCGTCGATCATCCTTCAGTTGCTTACCGTGGTCTACGAGCCGCTGGCCAAGCTCCAGAAGGAAGGCGAACTCGGGCGCAAGAAGATCACCCAGTGGACACGCTATCTCACCGTGATCCTCAGCGCCGTTCAGTCCTTGGGCATTGCCATCAGCTTGGAGAAGTCCGGTGACTTCGTGGTCAATCCGGGTGTCGGGTTCGTCCTGATGACCATGCTCACCCTCACCACAGGCAGCGCGTTCATCATGTGGCTGGGCGAGCAGATCACCGAGCGCGGCGTCGGTAACGGCATGTCGCTGCTGATCTTCGCCGGAATCGTGGTTGGGCTGCCGCGTGGTGTGGCTGATCTGATCGACAAGGTCCGCACCGAGGCTTGGGGAGCTTTCACTGCTCCTGCCGTGATCATGCTGTGTCGCGCTAATGGTCTTGGTGGTGGCGCTTCATCGTTTACGTCGAACGCAGCGAACGCCGGATCCCCGTGCAGTACGCGAAGCGTGTCGTGGGACGTAAGGTGATGGGAGGACAATCCACGCACTTGCCGCTGCGGGTGAATGCTGGCGGCGTCATGCCGGTCATCTTTGCGTCCTCGATCCTCACTCTGCCGCAAACTGTAGGTTACGGTCTGCGCGACAATCGCTACTTCGGCCGCATCATGCATGCCCTGGGATGGGGCGAACCGCTCTACACCCTGCTGTACGCTGTGGGAATCATCTTCTTCGCTTACTTTTATGTGTCGATCGTCTTCAACCCCAATGAAGTCGCCGACAATATGCGGAAGTACGGCGGATTTATTCCCGGTATCCGCCCGGGAAAGCGGACTGCGGACACCATCAACGAGATTCTGACCCGCATCACCCTGGTTGGAGCTTTGTACCTGATCATCATCTCGTTCATTCCCGAATGGATGATCGCCGGAATCCACCTGAACCATTTGTGGGGTCCGGTCGGCAGGTTCTTTGAAGGGCTCCCAACCTGGGTTACCAACGGTTTAGGAGTTACGTTCTACTTTGGCGGCACCTCGCTCCTGATCGTGGTGGGCGTGGCCATGGACACGGTAACTCAGATTGAGGCGCAGCTCATCATGCGCCATTACGACGGATTTACCCCGCGCAGCGGCCGTATTCGGGGCCGTCGCAACTGGTCGTAAGCTGGATGTCGGAAGTGCCTGCTGTGACGACGGTCCTTGCTGCCCGTCGGTAGTTACGTTATAAAAAACGCCGGACCCCAGGGGGCGGCACATGGCAGAAACTATGCGAGGCGTGGGCCCGGTGATTCTTCTCGGACCACCGGGAGCCGGAAAAGGCACCCAGGCCAAGCGAATTGCTCAAAAGTACGGGATTCCGCAGATTTCGACCGGCGACATCCTGCGGGAGAACGTGAAGCGTTGCACCGAGCTCGGGGCGCAAGCCAAGGCCATTATTGACCGTGGCGACTTGGTTCCCGACGAACTGGTTTGCGACATGGTTGCCTGTCGCTTACGCGACGTGGATTGCGAGCACGGCTTTATTTTGGATGGGTTTCCCCGTACCGCCAAACAGGCGGGCTGGCTCGATGCATTTTTCGAGCACGAGTTCTTTGACAACGTGCATCCCAAGTGCCTGCCGATTGTGATCCGCATGGATGTCGACTATAATCAATTGCTGCGTCGGCTCACCGGGCGTAGAACCTGCTCCGCTAACGGACACATTTTCAACGTCTATTTCCAGCCACCTCGTATTGAAGGCGTTTGCGATATCGACGGTTCCCCGTTGATTTTGCGTAACGACGACCGGGAAGAGGTGATTTCGGAACGGCTGAAGGCCTTCGAACTCCAGACCAAGCCTGTGGTGGACTATTACCAGCAGCGCAGCCGTCTTGAGGTGGTGAACGGCGATCTCTCTGTAGACGAGGTTACTGAAGAAGTGTTTCGCACCATTGACAGCCATTCCGCAGGTTCCGGCAATTAGCGAATGGCGATCGTCTGTAAATCAGCGGCAGAAATCGAGAAAATGCGGCGCAGTGGCCGTATCGTTCGCCAGGTGCTCGATCACCTTCGCAGCTCTGGTCGCTCCCGGCGTGTCCACGATGGACCTGGAGCGGGCAGCCGAAGAGAAGATGAAAGAGCTGGGCGCCAAGCCTGCGTTCAAGGGGTATTACGATTATCCCTGTGTGCTTTGTACCTCGATCAACGAAGAAATCGTCCACGGCATCCCTTCGGAAAAGCGGGTGCTTAAGACAGGAGATATCGTCTCAATCGATTGTGGAGTGGTGCTTGACGGCTACTACGGCGATTCGGCGATCACCGTGCCGGTAGGCGAAGCGGTCTCGCCGGAGCTGAAGAAGCTGCTGGAAGTTACCGAAGCGTCGCTGTACCGGGCGATTGAAGCGACGCGAATCGGCAACGCGGTGGGAGATGTTGGCGCCGCAGTGCAGGATTACGTCGAGGCCAATGGCTTCAGTGTGGTTCGCGAGTTTGTCGGGCATGGAATCGGTACTCGGCTCCATGAAGAGCCGCAGGTTCCGAATTTCGGCACACGCGGCCACGGGGCACGGTTGACGAGAAGGAATGGTCATTGCCATTGAGCCGATGGTGAATTTCGGCAAGCCCGGAACCAGGGTGCTCGATGACAAATGGACCGCCGTCACGGCAGACGGAAGTTACAGCGCGCACTTCGAGCATTGCGTAGCGGTAACGAAGAACGGGCCAGTGATTTTGACGCAGTAAAAACTCGGTACCCGGTACTAGGTACTCGGTACTGAAAAGGACTGAATGAGTAAAGAAGACGCGATTGAAGTGATGGCAGTGGTGATCGAGCCCCTGCCTAATGCGATGTTTAAGGTTGAGCTAGAGAACAAGCACCAGGTTTTGGCGCATGTTTCCGGCAAGATGCGCAAGAATTTCATCCGGATCCTGCCCGGCGACAAGGTAGCGGTTGAGCTTTCGCCCTACGATTTGAACCGTGGCCGCATCGTGTATCGCTACAAGTAGGCGTGAAGCCGAACGGCTCTGTGGATCATCTAATCAGAGATCCCCAACAAGCCAGGGTTGACGGTCGGAATAAGTACCGGCCGGGCAGAGTTGCAAGATTCCATGGAAAGCAGCTGGAAACTCTTATGAAGGTACGAGCATCAGTTAAGAAAATTTGCGATAAGTGCAAGGTCATCCATCGCCGCGGGGTGGTGCGTGTGATCTGCGAGAACTCGAAACACAAGCAGCGTCAAGGATAACGAGCGCCGGCGTTTAGCCGGCCAGAGGACAAACTATGGCACGTATTGCTGGCGTCGATCTTCCGCGAAACAAGCACGCGAATATCGCGCTTACTTACATCTACGGCATCGGCAACGCGCCGCGCCGCGCGCATTCTCGACCAGGCCAACGTCGATCCGATGAAGAAAGTCCAGGATCTTGGCGAAGACGAGGTCAACCGCATCCGCCAGGTCATCGAGAACGAAGGCATGGTGGAAGGCGACCTGCGTAAAGAGATTTCGATGAACATCAAGCGGCTCATCGAAATCGGCTCGTATCGCGGATATCGCCACCGTCGCAACTTGCCGGTTCGCGGCCAGCGCACCCATACCAACGCTCGCACTCGTAAAGGGCCGCGTAAGGGTACGGTCGCAACCAAGAAGAAGTCCGCGGCAAAGACCTAAACCACTCGGCCTTTGGTTCTTGGCCAAAGGCATGGTTGGCGAGTTCAAATTAGAATTACGGTTGGATGTTGATGAGTGGCATTTGCTAACCCACAACGACCAACGGCAAAGGACAGATTCATGGCAAAACCAGCAGCAGCCGGCGCCGGAGCGCCCGACAAAAAAGGCAAGAAGAAGACGTTCAAGAAGAAAGAACGTAAACACGTGCCCTATGGCGTGGCGCACATTCAGGCATCGTTCAACAACACGATCGTGACTATCTCCGATCCTGCCGGGAACGTGCTGTCCTGGAAGAGTTCTGGCTCGCTCGGTTTCCGCGGATCGCGTAAAGGGACTCCGTTTGCCGCCCAGCAGGCCGCCATGAACGCCGCCAATATGGCGCGCGATCACGGCGTGCGCACTGTCGAAGTCCGCGTCAGCGGCCCAGGTTCCGGACGTGAGTCCGCCATCCGTGCATTGTCTGCGGCCGGTAT
Organism: Terriglobia bacterium; assembly: GCA_963797845.1. Classification (GTDB taxonomy): domain Bacteria; phylum Acidobacteriota; class Terriglobia; order Terriglobales; family Acidobacteriaceae; genus DASREM01. The sequence continues at coordinate 401,022 of CAWCRE010000019.1, read as the reverse complement.
TGAAGTGCGCTCGATTCGCGATACCACGCCGATTCCACACAACGGCTGCCGTCCACCGAAAGCGACGTAGAGTCTGAGGTTTCAAGCGTGCGAAACCTTGGAACTTTGAAACATGTTTTCGTCCGGGAAGAAGGGTTCAGCCAAACCTGTAAACCGGTCTTAACCGAAGGAGAAGAAACTTGGCACGTTACACCGATCCAGTATGCCGCCTTTGCCGTCGCGAGGGCATGAAGCTGTTCCTGAAGGGCACCAAGTGCTTCAGCGATAAGTGCCCCATCGAAAAGCGCAACTTTGCTCCCGGACAGCACGGGAAAGACCGCAAAGCCAAAATCGTTGGCTACGGTCTGCAGCTGCGTGAAAAACAGAAAACCAAGCGCATCTACTTCACCCAGGAAGGCCAGTTCCGGAATTACTTCGAGAAGGCCGCCGCGGGAAAGGGCGTCACCGGCGAAATGCTCTTGCAACAGCTCGAGCGTCGGCTGGACAACGTCGTCTACCGCATGGGATTCGGAATGTCGCGCCGCCAGGCTCGCCAGCTTGTCCGCCATGGCCACGTCCATGTCGATGGCCGCAAGGTGAACATCCCGTCGTACCAGGTGAGCGTGGGTGAAGAAATTTCGATCAAGGAAGGCAGCAAAAAGCTAACCATCCTTGAACAGTCGAAAGAGTTCGCAGTCGCATCAGAACGCGCCGAACTGGCTGACGATTGATCGCGAAGGGTTCAAGGGAACGGTAAGCGCCCTGCCCAAGCGCGAAGATATCCAGCAGCCGGTCAACGAGCAACTGATCGTCGAACTGTATAGCAAATAAGACCTGTAGAGACGCGGCTTGCCGCGTCTTTGCCGGCGAGAAGACGCAGCAAGCTGCGTCTCTACAGCCCAGTTTGGTCCATATTTCGTGCCAGATCAGCCGTTGCTGGTGCTTGACCTGAACAACCGGACCAGTTCAGGGAGCCAGCCTTGAGCCACATGGCCGAAGGAGAAACAAATGCTTTGGAAAGGTTTTCAGAAACCAAAACGCCTTGCGGTCGATACTTCGACCCTCAACGATAAGTACGGGATCTTCTGGGCTCAGCCGTTTGAGCGCGGATTCGGCACCACCATCGGCAACGCGCTTCGCCGCGTGATGCTTTCCTCGATCGAGGGAGCAGCGGTGACCGCGGTGAAGATCGAAGGCGTGCTGCACGAGTTCCAGTCCATCCCCGGAGTTGTGGAAGATGCCACCGACATCATCCTCAACCTGAAGCAGATTCCGTTCAAGCTTGCAGGAGATGCGCCCGAAGGCGATCTATCTTCGTGCCGATCAGCCGGGAGTTGTCACCTCCGGCATGATCGAAGCCGATGCCGACGTCGAAGTGCTGGACAAAGATGTCTACATTGCCACCGTAAGCGAAGGCGGCAAACTCGACATGGAAATGCGCCTAAAGCGCGGCCGTGGCTATGTCTCCGCCGACAAGAACTTCGACGAAGACCTCGGCATCGGCTTCATTCCAATCGATTCCGTGCACTCTCCGGTTCGCAAGTGCAATTACACCGTGGAAGCTGCCCGACTCGGGCAGATCACCGACTACGACAAGCTCACGCTCGAAGTCTGGACCAACGGTTCCATCACCCCAGCCGATTCCATCGGCTTGGCGGCGAAGCTGCTGAAAGACCACATGAATATCTTCATCAACTTCGAGGAAGATATCGAGACTTCCACCTCCACCGACGAGCGCAAGCCTGAGATCAAGAACGAAAATCTCAACCGTTCGGTCGAGGAACTGGAGTTGTCGGTTCGCAGCTACAACTGCCTGAAGAATGCCAACATTCAGACTATCGGCGAGTTAGTGCAGAAGACCGAAGCCGAAATGCTGAAAACGAAGAACTTCGGTCGTAAATCGCTGAACGAGATCAAAGAAATTCTGGCCACTATGGGCCTGAGCCTCGGCATGAAGATCGACGAGCACGGCAATGCCGTTCCCGGACCGACTTCCAACCAGGTGCTTCCGGCCTCGGCTTACGGCAACGATAACGACCTGTGATTTGCAGGCGCGGGATTATCCCGCGCCGTTTTTTTGCTGTACCAAGATCTGAGAACTGAGGTTTTCCCATGCGTCACAAAGTAGCAGGATGGAAATTAGGACGGAACACGGCGCATCGTCGCTCGCTGCTGCGCAATCTGGTTACGTCGCTAATTCTTGAGGAGCGCATCGAGACTACGATCCCCAAGGCGAAGGCCATGCGTCCGAATGTCGAGAAGATGATCACGCTGGGCAAGCGCGGTGACCTCTCCGCTCGTCGCCAGGCAATGGCATACCTGATGACCCAGGAAGCCGTGACCAAGCTATTCGACACCATCGGACCGCGCTTCGGAGACCGCAACGGCGGTTATCTCCGCATCGTGCGCACTGGATTCCAGAAAGGTGACGGCGCCGACAAGGCTTTCATCGAACTGCTTGGAAGCGAGCAGGTGCTCGACGAAAAGCGTCAGAAACGGGCCGAAGCCCGGGCTAAGCGCGCCGCCGAGACGCGCAAAGCCATGGAAGAAGCCGAGGCACAAAATGCCGCTGCGGCCGAATCCGCTGAGCCCGGTGACAAAAAAGAGAACGAGTAACAATTTCGATTCGTATCGCAACGCGGGCTCACGAGCCCGCGTTTTTTTGCTGTGGTCCCGCAATCTTGCGACTCTGTTCTCTCGCGTGTACCCTCGTTCGTAAGGAGCTACTCCCCATGAAGCGTGTCCTTGCCGCTGTTATGTTCTTATCTTCTATTTGCATGTCTCAGAGCGCCGACGACATTGTCGCCAAAGCTATTGCCGCTCGAGGAGGAATGGACAACATTAAGTCGGTGCAGACTTTGCATATGGAAGGGACGATTTCTTTCGGCGAAGATGCGGTCGGCAAGATCGTCGCTGAGTGGAAGCGTCCCGGAAAATTCCGGCAGGAACTTGTCATGAACGGTAAAACCATGCTGCGCATTACCAATGGGAGCGAAGGATGGTCTCTGAATCCCTTTGCTGGAGATGCGACGTTGCGGCCACTCGGCCCGGAAGAAATGAAACTGATCGGCGAGCAGGCCGACTTCGACAAGCCGCTGGTCGACTACAAAGCAAAGGGCAATGCCGTCGAGCTCTTGGGGAAGGAACAGGTCGAAGGAAAAGACGCTTACAAGTTAAAAGTGACATTGAAGGGCGGTGAAGTTCGCCTCGAAGATATCGACGCTGTGTCTTACCTGGAAGTTAAATGGAACGGGAAACTCAAAAACGGCGAGAAGGAACTTGAATTCAGCACCTTCTTCCATGACTACCGGCCGGTGAACGGGCTGCAATTTCCCTTCACCATCGACACCGACACCGTGGGCTCCGACGCCAAACAGAAAATTGTTTTCGATAAAATCGAAGTCAATTCGGCACTGGACGATGCTCGCTTCCAGAAACCGCCAGCCGAACCTGCTGTAGTGCCCAAGTAGACTTATTTAGCACAAGCGTACATGTCCTGTAGCGCTGACCCCGGTAATCTTGCCCCATCTGTCCTGCGCGCTACACTGGCGCGAGGGCTATGGAGTCAAACCGCACACAAATTGCCATTGCGGTCGGCGCGGGGGCGCTGATTGTCGTGTTTTTTCTGGGCTACCTGATGTGGCTAAACAACCAGCCTCCAGTGCTGTCCCGTTCCGAAGATCGAGATCCGCTCTCCGGAATTCCCAATTCCATCTCACTGAACCCGCTGCGCGATCGCTCTTCAGAACGGGTGGCGACAAAGTTCATTCGGGGAATGCGGGATGGTCAGTGCCGTGAAGAGCTCGCCGACTGGGAGAAAGACTACCGCAAGAAATACGCACAACTGCTGTGCGATTCCGAAGCCCAGCACCCACTCATCTCATGGGACCTGGCGGAATGGGAAGACTCGCCTCCCTTGCGCATCCTGCACTACCGCGGTAAGCGCCGCAACCCGGATCAGAAAGGGACTTATAAAGAGCTCTTCGTTGTGACGTTGGAAAACAAGGACGGGGACTGGGCGGTGACCAAGTACGACGCCATGTACTGAGTACTTCTACGCGGAACGCATCATCGAGGGCGGGTTCGCCCGAAACCACAACCAGAGAAACAACAGGAGTTGCGCCGTCAAAGCGCCGGTGCTATCGAGCACCACATCGTGGATGGTGCCGGTCCGGGAAGGTAGATAGGTCTGGTGCCATTCATCGAGCGATGCCACAAATGCTGTCATGACAAAAGCGATGGCAGCCCAGCGGCCTGACCAGCGAAGAGAACTCATACCAGGGAGTGTGGCGCGCCAGGCCCGGAACAGCAGCCAGCTCAACGCAAAGTATCCGCAAAAATGCCCAACCTTGCGGATGTAAAAGTTCCAGACCAGAAATCGGATCGCGTCCACGTTTGTCAGCCAATGCAGGATGGGATAAAGGAAGCGGCTAGTGCTGGCGAATGACATCAAGTCCGTGGACTCGAAAGCGATGACGATCAGCCACAAAAATGCCGCGGTCCACGCTTTGAGGATCTGTTTGTTTGCTGGCTTCAACGGGAGTACTTCCAAAAAGTATTCAAAATCTGCACTTCCCAAGGATAATGCCCACGCTCCGCAAAGTCTGCGGTACGTCGGAACATGTCCCGGGTGTTGGCCGACCGGGACATTGCTGGTCGAAGTTAGTCGGAGCAGCTACTCGGCTGCGTAGTTCGGAGCCTCGCGTGTGATCATGACATCATGCACGTGGCTTTCCCGCAGGCCCGCGCCGCTGATGCGGACGAATCGAGTCTTTTGCTTCAATTCTTCAATGGTGGCGCAACCGCAGTAGCCCATACCTGACTTCAATCCGCCTACCATCTGGTGAACGATCATAGCCACGGTCCCACGGTAAGGAACCCGGCCTTCAATTCCCTCGGGCACCAGCTTGGCCAGTCGATTATTGTCCTCGCCAACCACCGGCATCGCCGTCGAAGCATCGTCGGTATTCTGGAAATAGCGCTCGCTGGAGCCCGCCGCCATCGCTCCCAGAGAACCCATTCCGCGATAAGACTTGAAGGTGCGGCCTTGGTACAGGATCAATTCGCCCGGGCTTTCGTCTGTCCCCGCAAACAGCGATCCGATCATTACCCCGTCGGCTCCGGCGGCCAGAGCCTTGGTGATGTCCCCCGAATACTTGATCCCACCGTCGGCGATTACCGGAACGTCGCTGTCCTTGGTCGCGCGATGCGCTTCCGCAATCGCCGTAATTTGCGGAACACCGGCTCCCGTGACAATCCGTGTCGTGCAAATTGAGCCCGGCCCAATGCCGACCTTGATGGCGTCGACCCCAGCGCGGGCAAGTTCGCAGGCGCCATCAAATGTGGCCACATTTCCGGCAATCAGGTCCACTTCCGGCAGCTTGGATTTGATCAGCTTGACCGACTCGATCACCCGCGTCGAGTGCCCGTGCGCACTGTCGATGGCAAGCAGGTCGACCTTGGCTTTTACCATTTCCTGAGCGCGCTCAAAGAAATCGCCAGTCGCGCCAATCGCTGCCGCAACCCGCAAACGTCCTTGAGAATCTTTCGCGGCGTTGGGTATTTGAGCTTCTTCTGGATATCTTTAACTGTAATCAGGCCCTTCAGGTTGTATTTTTCGTCTACGACCAGCAGCTTCTCAACCCGGTGCTCGTGCAGGATCTTTTCCGCCTCTTCCAGCGTCGTTCCCACGGGGACGGTAATCAGGTTGTCCTTCGTCATGACCTTGTGAATCGGAATATCGAAGCGAGTTTCGAAGCGCAGATCGCGGTTGGTAAGAATGCCGACCAGTTTGTGGTTCTTGGTGATCGGAACTCCTGAAATTTTGTACTGCCGCATCACCTCCAACGCGTCGGATACTTTGTCGTCCGGCGACATGGTCACCGGATCCACGATCATCCCGCTCTCCGACCGTTTCACTTTATCCACTTCGTTGGCCTGCTGCTCGATCGACAAGTTGCGATGGATGATGCCAATTCCACCTTGCTGCGCCATGGCAATGGCCATGTGCGATTCGGTGACCGTATCCATCGCGGCGCTGATGATCGGGATGTTCAGCCGGATATTGCGGGTCAGCCGGGTCTGCGTGTTGGCTTGTGCCGGCACCACGTCGGAACGGGCGGGCAGCAGCAACACGTCATCGAAGGTCAGAGCTTCTGGAACCGGAAAATGAATCATAATTTGTGTGCCGGTGGGCTAACTCTTCATTGTAGAGATTCGAGATGAGTTGAGGCAAATAGCGGAACCGGATATCGGTTCAGATTTGAGGGTCCCAGCGCGCAACCATGCATCCATCGGGAAAAACGCGGGCGTGATATCGGATCGGAATCAGCCTTCCTCCGCTGTCCTTCAACAGGAAAGTACCATCCTGGCGTTTCTCGTCCACATATCGTTCGAACAGAGGAGCAACCTTCCCGGCTTCGACGGGAGCCGCCACATCGTCTATTCGCATGCCGAGTAAGGCAGGCCGGCTGTAACCCAGCAGTGCGCAAACTCCGTCGGTGACCTCAAGATACTTTCGATCCTGATCTACAAAAGCCACATACTCGCCATCAAAATCTTCGTGCGCATGCGGCCGTGTTTTCAGCAGCGACGACAGCCTGTCTAGCAGAACTCCGGGTGCCTGGCCTTTTAATACAAAGGAATCCACAACATCCGCGGCCCCCTGAGGCGTGGTGGGGAGAGCGGAAAGCATAATCACCGGCAGATCAGGCTTTTGACGTTTGATCTCTTTTGCCACCTCAACCCCCTCGATTCCAGGCATGATGTGGTCCGTAACCACGGCGTCGATCGATTGCTTGGGAAATATCTCAAGAGCCTCCACCCCATTCCGCGCGGTCAGAACACGAAATCCTTCCGACTCCAACACCAATTTTCTAACGCGCAAGCCGGTCTCTTCGTCGTCGATGATAAGAACTGTATACGGTGTCATATAAGATGGGCAGCTTCTGCCTTCCATTGTAATGGAACCCTCGCCTGGCAAGGGATGCGGGGGCGCAACAATCCAAAGTACTTGCCTTAACTCTTTGGACAGACTACCTTTTCATCGATCAGACGGGAATTGAAGAGGAGGTCCTCATGACTACACACCGGGGGTGGCTGCGGCGCGGCACCCAGATCGCTGCCATGATTGCAGTTTTGGGTAGGGTACCGGCCCGATCGCAATCGCAAAATGAAGTACCCGCGCCGACCATCCGGGTCAGTACTCATCTGGTCTTACTGGATGTTGTTGTCTCCGACAAGCAGGGCAAACCCGTTACCGGTCTAAAGCCGGAAGATTTCGTGGTCGAGGAAAACGGGAAAGCCCAAAAGATATCGAATTTCACAACGCCCGTTGAGGATGTATCTGCTCCGCCATCCTTGCCTGCGGGGATTTATTCCAATCGCGCGCAGTACCGATCCTCGGGGCCGATCACCGTCATGCTGCTTGATTCCCTGAACACCGAATTCAAAGACCAGGCGTACGCTAAGATCCAAATGCTGAAGTTTGTTCAGCAGAACTTCAAGCCTGGGCAACGAATGGCGGTGTTTACGCTGACTGGCGGTTTGAACGTTTTGCAAGATTTCACCAGTGATCCGCAAATCTTGTACACGGCCTTGCAACGGTTTCGCCCTTTGCAACAGAACTACACTCCGCCGAATGGAGCTCCTCCGAGTGGTCCGGCAGCCCCCATCGACTCTGCTGTAACGCCTCCCAATGACAATCTGAGTACTCTGTCGCCGGCGGTGGCCGCGCAAATCGCGGGCCTGCAAGCAGCTTTGCAGTCGTTCGAAGACGCGGAGAGTTCCTACGCGAAAGATCAGCGTGCGACACTCACGCTGACCGCGTTGAATAGCCTGAGTCGAATTCTCGGTGGCCTGCCCGGCCGCAAGAGCATCATCTGGGTGACCGGCGATCTGCCGTTTTCCCTGATTCCCGAGAACCGTACGGTGACCGATGCGGAATTGGCTGAGGATCTGCCCAGCATGAACACGCGTCGCGTGGGAGAGCACGCAGCCGGGAACTACGCTGCAACTTTCCGCTCCCTGCACGCAGAGGATATCCGCGAGACCGCTTCCCGTCTTTCCAGCGCCCAGGTCGCGATTTACCCGGTGGATGCCCGCGGGCTCACCATCTCAACCAGCACGGACGCTCAGGAGCAGATGCGGGAAATGGCACGCGACACTGGCGGACGAGCCTATGTGAATCAGAACGAAATCAAAATTGGCGTGGAGCGCGCATTTCAAGACCAGGCCGCGACTTACACCCTTGGTTACTACCCAGATAACAAGAAGTATGACGGTAAGTATCGCAGCATCAAAGTCAAGGTCAAGCGCGACGGTACCGATGTGCAGGCCCGCAACGGATATTACGCGATCGATCCCAGCCAGGTGAAAGGCTATAACCCCGAGACGGAGGTGACCTCGGCGCTGCACGATGTGGTTCCGGCAACCCTGGTGGGCTTCACTGCGCGGGTGGTTCCCGCTTCGGCTAACTCCGCAAAGGGCAAGATTGGGCTCGATTACCTGGTCGACGCAAGTACATTGTCCTCCGAAGACGCAAGCGGAGGGAAGAGGCTGAGCGTTATCTTCTACGCGACCGCGTTTGCGCCCGACGGAAGGGTCGCTGCCAACGTGAGCAAGAAAGTGGATCAGACTTTCGACGCGCAGACCTTTCAGACCATCATGCAAAAAGGAATGCTCTTGCACATGGATATCGATGCCGTCCCTGTAAACAGCCGCTTGCATCTGGCGGTGCAAGATAACAAGACCGGCTTGGTCGGCACAATCAACGCTCCCGTTACACAGTAAGAACGAGGAGCCCCTGGGACGAACCGATGGAGAAATGAGTTCCAAGCCCATTCCCCTTCGTTCCGGTGCAACTTTTTGCACATGAATTCTGTCCTCTCCGCCATCAGGATCGGGATAAAATAACTGCCTCGTCTGGAGTTCCCATGATCTCGCGAAACTCTCTCGGCAAGTCGTGCGTGTCGGTATTAAAACGATTCAGTATTCTCTTGCTTCTTGGTTCAGCGGTGGCATTGGCGCAACAGGCGACCGTGGATATCACCCCCGGACACTCCACAAACAGTTACAGTCCGCTGCGAGCACTCGGAGCGGGTATCGATCGGGATCCGTTAAATTCAGTGAAGACCATTTTCGGTCCGACAGATGTGCAGCAGATGCTGACCGCGGGTTGGGGAAGTATCAGCTACCGGCTCAACACAGAGTTAAGTATCCAGGCATGGCACTGGAATCCAGTTGGAACCTGGAGCGATCCCGCCGGCAAAGGATACTTTGTTGGCAACGCAGATAGCGGGGCCATCCAACGATCGTTCGGTTACAACCTTCCGCATCGCGGGGTCTCCAGCAACTACGGATCCAGCGGTGGATATTCGCGGCTTGATGATAACGACCTCACTACCTACTGGAAGAGCGATCCGTACCTTGACGCGCACTTCACGGGCGAGAGCAATACGCTCCACCCCGGATTCATCTTTGTCGATCTCGGCAGCAAGATGGCAGTCAACGCGGTGAAGATCGCGTGGACCGATCCTTACGCGGTCGCTTACCAGGTTCAGTACTGGACGGGCGACGATCCCATTGGCGATCCCGCGGGCGGAAACTGGAAGACGTTTCCGAGAGGCACCATCAATAATGGCCAGGGTGGCACGGTCACGCTGAAAGTGTCCAATCAAACTCCCAACGTCGAGTTCGTGCGCGTGCTGATGACGGTGTCTTCCTCAACCTGCGACTCGCACGGCTCCGCCGACATCCGCAATTGTCTTGGCTTTGCCGTGAACGAGTTCTACGTCGGAATGCTGGACGCTTCCGGCACGTTCACAGACTACGTCGTGCATAGTGCCGACGAAAGCCAATCGCTCACTTATTGCTCCTCTGTAGACCCCTGGCACGATCCGACAGGGATCGCGACTGACGATGGCGAACAGCCCGGTTTCGATCTCGTCTATGGAAGCGGCCTGACTCGCGGCTTGCCGATGACCATCCCGGTCGCGATGCTCTATGACAATCCCGAAAACGCGGCGAATGAGATTGCGTATCTCGAGAAGCGAGGTTTTGCCATCAACTATGTTGAGCTTGGTGAAGAACCAGACGGCCAGTTTGTGGTCCCCGAGGACGATGCCGCCCTGTACGTACAGTGGGCGAATGCAATCCACGCCGTCGATCCCAACATTAAGCTCGCCGGACCCGTCTTCGAAGGCGTGAACACCGATGTCCAGATATGGCCTGACGCGCAGGGAAATGTATCGTGGTTCAACCGCTTTCTGAATTATTTGACCTCCCACGGCGCCATCAACGATCTGAACGTCATGACCTACGAGCATTACCCGTTCGATCCCTGTAATGTCCAGTGGAGTGATTTGTACTATGAACCGCAACTCGTTACAGGAATCATGAAGGTCTGGCGCAACGATGGCCTGCCGGCCAACGTACCGATGCAGATCACCGAATCCAATCTTGCCTACGATACAGCGATCCAATACATGCAGCCTTTCGGTGCCCTGTGGCTGGCGGATTATGCCGGCGCGTTTTTGACCGGGGGCGGTCAGGCGCTCTTTTACTACCAGTGGGAACCTCTTCCCATGTACGACGGATGCGGAGGGTGGGGCACGTTTGGGATGTTCAATGTGGATCCGCATTACAACATCAAGCAGAACACCTCCCAGTTTTTCGCCGCACAGATGCTGACCCAGGAGTGGTCGCAGCCCGTCGATCAAACCCATACGATCTATCCATCGTCCACGGACATTAAAGACGCGAAGGGACATGTGCTGGTCACGGTCTACTCTGTGCAACGGCCTGATGGACAATGGGCTTTGATGCTGGTGAACAAAGATCAGTTCACTACGCACTCCCTGACGGTTAACTTTCACAATTCAGGAGATGGCAGCGATCACTACTTCTCAGGCAATGTCACGCAGATCAGCTTCGGCGCCGATAACTATGTTTGGCATCCGATGGGGCCGAACGGCTCTGCGAATCCCGATGGACCGTCCGTGACATCGAATCAACCCGGCGGCAAGGGAGTGCAATACACGCTGCCAAAAGCTTCGATCACAGTGTTGAGAGGAACGCTGCAGTAAGCGCTGAGATTAGTTCACGGTAAGAGGTGCGGTCACTCGCCCGATCTTCCCGGTCGCGTTGTCGCGGACAACGAAGCGAACGATGTAGTCGCCAGGCGGGAGTTCGAGCGCATTGTTGTAGGAGAGGCCATCGGCGTGAAGTTTCGCGACCGTATCAGGCTGCATGTTGGCCTCAATCGTCTGGCTGACGCCGTCGGCGAACTTGCCTTCTTTCTTAGTGGTGGCCATGACTCTGACATCCATGTCCACGTGGTTGTGCGAACCCTGCACAAGAATTGCGTCCGGCGGGACCAACAATCCGAAATTGATCTTTCGTTTGTCTCCATCCAATGCGGTATTCCGCCACGTCGCCGTGAGTGCGATGCCGGTGCTATCAAAGGGAGATGAGAGAGCATAAGTGATGTCCGACTGACGGGTCAGGCCTGGATCCGTGGTCGCCCTGGTGACGAAGAAACCGCTTCGCGCGCGCACCTCCAGATTGGGCCTGCTGCTTTTTACTTTCAGCTTGCGCCAGCCGGGCTTCGTATTTGTCGTGTCCAGGTAATAGCTGACGACGTAATAGGAAGACGAATCATCTACTGCGCGGTTGTATCCCTTCTCGATGTCATTGCTGTTGTAGAAAGCGCGTCCACCTGTCATCTCGGCGAAGTCGCGGAGCATATCCTGCGTCGAATCCTGTAACCACCCGCGCGCAGCTACCGAGCGAGCATAACTTGACCCCCGGCCCGGATTCGAAAGGTCGCTCACCGTATAGTTCACCAGGCCCCGGACGTCGACGGGGTAGACCGAAATCTCGGCATCGTTCAAGGCCTGCATGGTGCGTTCGTACAGCAGCGAAAGGTGTCCCCCGGGTACTGCCGCAGGCGAATCGATAAAGAAAGGGAAGCCGCCTGTTGCCCAGATGATCGATTTTTTCCCAGGTATTCCAGACAAAGACCATGCAATTGCAAGGAAGGCGTTCATGGTGTGCTCGATCGCACGATCTTGCTGCATTCGTGCAAGCGTGGCTTCGCCATTCAGAACGAAATCTTCGAGCCCAGACTGCGTAGACCCACGCGAGCCGATATTGATCAGCGATGCCGCCGCGATGTCGGGCAAATCGTTGCCCACCGCCGCCGCTGCCTGCACATCGATATCCACCCCCTGCATAGTTGGGATTTCCCCCCTTACATTGTGAAGCGCCCGAACGAGTTCGTCTGGATCGCTGGTAAAGTCGTGAATGACTTTCACGCCCTGGCTCGTCATCAAAACTAAGGACAAGACCTGACCGCTCGAAACGTGATCTGCCAAGTACTTGATCAGTTCTTTGCGTCCATACGATTGATCAAGATAGGGTGTATTCACCGTATCGAGTGCGAAGACCACGATGGAACGCGGGGCGTCGCCAGCTACTGCCAGGTTTGCGAATCGGTCTTTTTCCTTCGGCAAATTGAGAGGAGCATGGCTGGGCTCGATTTCTTCGAAGGTTGCGATCTTCTGTGGCTTCCCGTCTTCCAGCACAGTGAAGTCTGCGCGCCCCAGCCCATGAACGTGCGCACCCGACTTGTCGCTCACCACCATCGGCACTTGCACGAGCACGGTTTCGCTCTTGAACTCAACCTTGCCTTCTTCGTAAGCGTGGGCGACGTTGTAGCGGCCGGATGTGTCGATAGGCGAGTGGGTCTGGGATGGCGGTGTGGAGGATTTGCCTCGGAACACCGGAGCCGATTTCTTCTGAGCCGCCGCTGGCAAGGTGAGTAACGTTATGGAGAGAAACAGGATTTCGAGACGTAGGCGCATACGTTTAGAGGAGCGGGTTCATTGTAACTCCTGAAATCTGAGCCGTTTGTCTTTTCAGTACCGGGGGCGTATAGTTGTATTCGGAAACTGTTGTGTAGTTACCAGTATTCGGCGAGACACACCAGTGGGCGAAAGCCCACTTTTTAGTTTCAGCCAGTTTCGTCCTGCGCTGGGATTTCAGCGATAAAGTGCAAGTTATTGGATCCATGGCATTTGAGATCGACCGAGTGCGCGAAATAGCGGATCGCGTGGCAGCCTCGAGCGGCCTCGAGATCGTCGAACTCGAAATGCGTGGCGGCGGCAAGGCCCGGATGTTGCGGATTTTCATCGATAAGCCGGGCGGCGTTACCCACGAAGACTGCGCGAATTTGAGCCGGGAAGTGGGCACCATCCTCGATGTTGAGGATGCTATTCCAGGTGGATCGTACACGCTGGAGGTTTCGTCCCCGGGGTTGGATCGCAAGCTGTCGCGTCCCGCGGATTTTGAACGTTTCGTCGGCAAGCTGGTTAAGCTGACGACCCGCGAACCGGTGCTGAACAACCGGCATTTTGAAGGCCGGTTGGAAGCGTTTCGCGACAACCGTTTGACGCTCGATATCAGCGATGCCCGCAGAAAGTTTCGGCCGAAAGATGGCGGCGAAACGCGGCAGCTGGAAATCGAGTTGGCCAACATCGAAAAGGCCAACCTGGTACCAGAAATTTGAAAGGCCGGTTTATCGGAAGCGATAAAGCCGGAGTCCGAGGTCGGATTTCCTTATGGCAAGTGAGCTTTACAACACTATCGACGCCCTGAGTAGAGAAAAGGGAATTGATCCGCAGATTGTAGTCAGCGCGGTCGAGGACGCAATTGTCGTCGCGACTCGCAAGTACTACAAGACCCAGGAAAATTTGCGCGCCGAGCTGGACAAGGAAAGCGGAAAGATTCGTGCGTATGCGGTCAAGGCCGTCGTCGAGACTCCCGAGCAGGTGGAAGATCCGGCCCTGCAAGTCACGGTAGAAGATGCCCGTAAAGTAAATCCAGATATCGAAGTCGGGGGCGAACTGCTCATCCCGAAAGAAACAGAAGGCATTCTCGGCCGCATCGCGGCGCAGCTTGCCAAGCAAGTTATCTTTCAAAAGGTTCGCGAAGCCGAACGTGACACCGTTTACAACGAGTACATCGGTCGGGTGGGTGAAATCGTCAACGCCACTGTGAAGCGCATTGAAGGTCCGGATGTGATCTTCGATCTGGGCAAAGCCGAGTCACGCATGCCGCGCAAGGAGCAGTCTCGGTTGGAGTCCTTCGCCATGGGTGAGCGGGTTCGCGTAGTAATCGCTCGCGTGGAAAGAGCCTCGAAGGGTCCTGCGGTTGTGGTTTCCCGCGCCGCGCCGGAACTGGTGCAGCACCTGTTCCAGACCGAAGTTCCGGAAATTTACGACGGTACCGTGGTGATCCGCGCCATTGCGCGAGAAGCCGGCGAGCGCACCAAGATCGCCGTCATGTCGAAAGACAAAGACGTGGACGCAGTGGGCGCCTGTGTCGGCATGAAAGGCATGCGGGTGCAATCGATCATCCGCGAACTCCGCGGCGAGAAGATCGACATTATCGAGTACCACGAAGACTCCGTCACCTTTGCCGAGAAAGCTCTTCAGCCGGCCAAGGTGAGCCGCGTCACCGTGATCGATGCCTCAGAGAAGCACCTTGAAGTGGTGGTGGACGATACCCAGCTTTCCCTGGCTATCGGGAAGAAGGGCCAGAACGTTCGCCTCGCGGCTAAGTTGCTGGGTTGGAAAATCGACATCAAGAGCGAGGAAGAGAAGCGCCAGGAAGTCGAGCGGCAGATGTCCGAACTCGTGCCGGCCACCTCAACTCCGCTCGAGAATGTTCCCGGCCTGGGTGAAGGCCTGGTTGAGAAACTGAACGCAGCTGGTGTGACTACCGTGGAAGCTCTGGCGGATATGACGCCCGAGCAATTGGAAGCCATCGAGGGTATCGGCCCCAAGACGGTGGAAAAAATTAGCTTGGCAGTCAATAATTACTTTTCAGGCTTGGAAGGTGCGGAGGTCGCGCCAGCCGAAGCGGAAGGCGCTACTGAGGACGCCCCAGTCGAAGCGGGTGCGGAGGACTTAGCGCCCAGCGAAGAGCAAACGTCCAGCGAAGAACAGGGCGAAGCTGCGGGCGATCAGGAAGAGGTTGCACCTGAGTCACCGGCCGCCGCAGATGAATCTAATAACGGGGGCGGCGAGCAGTGAGCCGCGCCGTAGCGGAGCCGCATTTTAGCTCCCTTGAAATAGAAGTTTTAGATGCTGAAACCGTGAGGTTGATATGAAGACTTAGCGGGACAGTCCGGAGGAAATAGAGGGCGGATGAGCAAGATTCGAATCAATGACCTGGCCAGGGAACTGGAAGTCAAAAGTAAAGCCATTCTCGATGTTCTCCCCATTGTGGGTGTGACTGAGAAGAAAACTCATTCCAGTTCAATCGAGGAACATGAAGCGGTCAAAGTGCGGGCCCACTTCCAGTCTCAAAGCGAGGGAAGTGGCGCCAGCAGGGCTTCTCGTTCCGGCCGCACCGAAAGCGACGAGATCAGGACCAAGATCGACCTGTCGCATATCTCAAAGCCAGGGGATGTATTGAACGCAATCCGTGCCAAGCAGGCCGCACCACCGGCTGCCGTCGCAACTCCTCCGCGGCCCGTTGTCGTGCCGCCTCCGGTTACAGAAGCCAAGCCCGCTGTTCCGACGCCAACAGCCGCCAAACCTCCGGCGACTTTACCGCCTCAGCCGCAACCTCCCGCGCCTGCACCAAGACTGATCGTGCCCAGTCAGCAGCCTCGTCCAACATTCACGGCACCGCCGCCACGTCCGCCGGTGCAAGCGCCGCCTGTGGCTCCGCCGCCTACGATTGTGGCGCCGCCACGCCCGCCCACAGCTCCGCAGAGTACTCAAGCGGCCGCGCCGCCCGTGGTTTCTGAGCCAAGCGCGCCTCCGGCGCCCGTAATCGCGCCACCTGCCGCTCCGGCCGCGCAAGCGCCGCCGCCAGTGGCCGTGAAGCCGCCGGCTCCGCTAATACCGCAGCCGCCCAAACCGCGGATGATCGTGCCCCAGACGGGGCCGCGCCCGGTTTACAAGGCTCCGCCGCGGCCGGCAACTCCGCCGCCTACGGCTTCCACGGGATCTCCGCGGCCTGCGCCCGGACGTCCAGTTCCCGGCCAACCGATCTTTCAGCGTCCGCGACCCTCTGGCGGCCCGCCGGGTGCGCGTCCGCCGCTGCGTCCGGGAGAACGTCGCCCGATGCATCCGACGCGGCAGTCGCCGACCGGAACTCGTCCGCTTGGGGTTGGACCTGCGGCCCCGCCGCCAGGATCGACTCGCCCCGGTGCTCGCCCAGGAGGCCCGTCACGACGTCCAGGACAGAGGTATGTTCCGCGCGGGGTGAAGGAAGGCCCGATGAAGGGCTACGTTCCACCGCCGCGCATGGTGGTGTCGAACGAGCCTGCGCCGATTACGCGCAGCATCACGATTACGGAAGGTATCAGCGTTAAAGATCTCGCGGAGAAGCTCGAGATCCGCGCGAAAGACTTGATCGCCCGGTTGCTGGGTCGAGGAGTGTTCGCCACCATTAACCAGACGCTCGATGCCGAACTCGCCGGCGAAATGGCTCGCTTCTTCGGCGCTGACACCAACGTCATCACTTTCGAAGAGCAAGCTCAGAAAGACGTCAGCGACGGGGCGTCCAGCGAGGAAGGCGCCACGACCGAGGCGATTCCCCGTCCGCCGGTGGTGACCATCATGGGTCACGTCGATCACGGAAAGACGACGTTACTCGATTCCATTCGCTCGACCAGCGTTGCTGAAGGGGAAGCGGGCGGAATCACCCAGCACATCGGCGCTTATAAGGTCACGATTACGGAGAAAGAATCTCCGGCGTATGGACGTCAGATTGTGTTCCTAGACACGCCGGGTCACGAGGCCTTTACCCGCATGCGTGCCCGCGGCGCCAAAGCCACGGACATTGTTGTGCTGGTAGTCGCAGCCGATGATGGCGTGATGCCGCAGACTCTGGAAGCCATCGATCACGCCCACGCGGCGGAAGTTCCGATCATCGTTGCCGTCAACAAGATCGATAAACCCGACGCCATGCCCGATCGAGTGAAGAAGCAACTCGCTGATCGTGGCCTGATGCCCGAAGATTGGGGCGGGACCACCGTATTCGTCGATGTCTCGGCGAAGCAGAAGACCAATCTCAATCTGCTGATGGAAATGATTTGCCTGGTTGCTGATCTCCAGGAACTCAGGGCCACTCCAGAACGTCCAGCAACGGGCGTCGTGCTTGAGGCCAAACTTGACCGCGGACGCGGTCCGGTCGCCACCGTGCTGGTACAAAACGGCACTCTTCGTACCAGCGACAACTTTGTGGTCGGAAACGTCTACGGCAAGGTTCGCGCCATGTTCGACGATCGCGGCGCGCAGTTGGAAGAAGCTCCGCCTTCCACTCCAGTCGAAATCCTGGGAATGGAAGGTTTACCCCAGGCAGGCGATTTGTTCGTAGTGGTAGCCGATCGCGACAAAGCGCGCGGCATCTCCGATTACCGCGAACAGAAGGCCCGCGAAGCTACTTTGGCCAAGAGTTCTCGAGTGTCGCTCGAGGGTCTTGCCGAGCAGTTGAAGACGGCCGGCACCAAGGAACTGAATATCATCCTGAAAGGTGACGTGGGAGGTTCGGTGGAAGTATTGACCGACCTGCTCGGGAAGTTATCCAACGACAAGGTTCGCCTTAAGGTGCTTCGTTCCGGAGTCGGCGCTATCACCGAGAGCGACGTGCTCCTTGCTTCGGCCTCGAACGCCATCATCATCGGTTTCAATGTCCGTCCGGAGCGCAAGGCGCAAGAACTGGCAGAGCAGGAGAAAGTCGACATCCGCCTGCACTCGATCATTTACGAGTTGCAGGACGAGATCAAGCGCGCCATGACTGGCCTGCTTGAGCCGACCATCCGCGAAACCTACCAGGGGCGCGCCGAGGTGCTCGACACCTTCCGCATCCCGAAAGTGGGGACGGTTGCCGGATGCCGCGTCACCGATGGGCTCATCAAGCGCGACAGCGAAGTGCGCCTGCTGCGGGACAACGTAGTTGTCTTCAAAGGCAAGGTTGGCTCGCTGCGGCGTTTCAAAGATGATGCCAGCGAAGTGCGCAACGGTATGGAGTGCGGTATCTCGATTGCGAATTACGGTGACGTGAAAGTCGGCGACGTGATCGAAGCCTTCGTGACCGAGCGCATCGCCGCTGAAGTCATCGCCTAAAATAGTCGTGGATCATTCGGGCAACGGATGATCCACGGCGAAAGTCATGATCGCGTTTCTTACCCTCGAGCTCAGCATCGAAGCAGCTCAATCTCTGAAAGATCGAAGGCAAGTGGTGCGTAGCGTGAAGGATCACTTGCGCAACCGCTTCAATGTCTCGGTCGCCGAACTCGACGCTGCCGAACTCTGGAACCGAGCTACCATCGGCATCGTCAGCGTTTCCAACTCCAAAGACTATCTCGATGGCTTGATGAAAAATGTCGAACGCGCCGCCAACCGGATTGCGAACAACGGTGGAGCGGACGTTTCGGATTCCTACATCGAATATTTCTAACGTACTGACATCATCCCGAACCGGTTCGGGTCGATGAGGGATCCTGCGCGGGGGCCTTTTGTCCCCGAGAGACGGTTCAAGATCATAGAACTCTTCGATGATCCTTAATGCGTCGAGCCCCCAACCTTTCTCCTTCAACTCGCCGTTATGCCAAATCGCAGCGATGGGACTCGCGTGAACTCGTCCAATCCCAGGGATGCACCGCTCAATGTCTTCCATTGACTTGCAAGTCCCTATGTCCAATATGTTGAGTAGTGCGCTTGAATTCTTTGCACCTGACGCTCTAATTCTGTCCAGTAATTCCAAATCTGGACGTGACCAGAGCGCGACTCCGATCAGGACACTAACATCGCTTCGTGGTGGATCCGGCAGATCGTCAAGGTTCCAAAATTGCTGAGAAATCGGCGGAGCAGACGCCTTGCGAACGATGTAGGCTGATTGTTCGCTGAACGGGACGCACTTAGCCTCGGCAAACAGTTCCCTCAAGGTCGTGGCTGGACACTTCGATGCCGTAGATCGCCTCGTCGGGAAATTGACCATTTCACGCTCCGATGATACTCCGATCTTATTCGTTGGCGATCCGGCTAGGAACGTACCCCCGCACGTCCCCATTTTCTGATATTCTCATCCGTTTTACTCCGGGGATAAACGTGGAGAAGCGTGGCAGAAAGTATCACCGCGAGCGCCTGGGGGAAGCCCTACGAGAGGAAATTGAAACCATTCTCGAGGGCGAACTTGGAGACCCGCGCATCGGCTTGGTGAACGTCAGCAGCGTGATCCTGGCCGACGACGGGAAGTCGGCCCGGGTGATGGTGAACGTCGAAGGGGATGATGCTGAGGCCGGCCGCGCGATGGAAGGTCTGTCTTCGGCCGTGGGTTTTGTGCGCCGTGAGATCGGTATCCGCTTGCAACTGCGGAGACCGCCGGAACTGGTCTTTGTGCTCGATCGATCGGCGCAATTCAGCAGCCGGGTGGAAGAGTTGTTAAGCCGGAACAAGAAGCGATCGACGACTCGTTCGTCGGAAAAGCCGTCCAGTCATAAGGGGTAGAGACCGGGATGTTGCACGAGGTCCTGAAGCAGATCGAGAAGCGGAGCCGGTTTCTGTTGACCTCGCACGCTCGTCCCGATGGCGATGCCGTGGGTTCTGCTTTGGCTTGCGCCCAGATTCTCCGGTTGATGGGAAAGGATGCCGAAGTGGTTCTTCGCGATGGTGTCCCGCGAATCTACCAACCATTGCCTTTTGCAGATCGAGTCCGGCAGGCCGATGGGGTGAATGGTGATTACGAAGCCGCCATCATCCTGGAATGCGATAGCGTCCAGCGGACGCGGCTCTCCGGCCTGGAAGACCACTTCCTGATCAGCATTGATCATCACCTTTCTGGCCGCCCTTTTGCCCACGTAAACTGGATCGATCCCAGCGCCGTGGCTACCGCAGAGATGGTGTACAAGCTGGCGCGCGAGGCTGGGGTCAAGATCTCTCCCGAAATCGCAACCTGCCTTTACACCGCGGTCCTCACCGATACCGGCTCGTTCATGTTCGAAGGCACGAACGAACACACTTTCTCCCTGGCGAGGGAATTGGTGAGGGCCGGAGCCGATCCCGCGCATTGCGCTCGCAACATTTACTTCGGACATTCGACCGCCAAGATGCGCTTGCTAGGCGCCGCGCTCTCCAATCTTCACCGCGAAGGGCCGCTTGCCTGGATCTGGATCACCCAGGAGCAGATGGATCGCTTCGAGGCGAAAGAAGAAGATTGCGAAGGCCTGGTGAACTATGCTCTTTCGATTCAGGACGTCGAAGTAGCGGCATTCTTCCGCGAACTTCCCGACAAACGCTATCGGGTCAGCTTGCGCAGTAAAGGGCAACTCAATGTTGCGTCTATCGCCGAGCGCTTCGGCGGCGGAGGCCATCAGTGCGCGAGCGGGTGCTCCTTGGAGGGGCCCCTCTCCATCGCAGTCGCGCGTGTGCTTTCTCAGCTTCGCGGCGGCCACTCCGTACAATAGGTCTCTATGGAAATCTCAACGCTACGCCAGATCGCGTCGTTTGCAGGCGCACTGATGATTCTGATTGCTTACGTCGGCCATCAGATGGGCCTCATCTACTCGCGAGGCGCTGCCTACAATATCCTCAACGCGATCGGTTCCGCCATCCTTGCGTATATCGCTTTTCACCCCTTCCAGATCGGCTTCGTTGTTTTGGAAGTGACTTGGACCCTGATCAGCATCTACGCACTGTTTCGGCCGAAGCACGGCAGCTTGCAAAAGGCTTCTGAGTGAAAGAGCGTACCCGGGCGGTTCTCGATTGGATCCTCCTGCTCGGCTTCTGCGGTTTTCTCTTTTTTTACGGTATTGCCAACTTCGGGCTTATCGGTGCCGACGAACCCCGTTACGCGCAGGTTGCCCGCGAAATGCTGGAGCGTCACGACTGGATCACGCCCGTGCTTGGAGGTAAGCCGTGGCTCGAAAAGCCGGTGCTCTATTACTGGCAGGCCATGCTGTCGTACAAATTCTTCGGCGTAAGCGACTGGGCTGCACGCCTGCCTTCTGCTTTCGACGCAACCCTCATGGTGTTCGCGATCTGGATTTTTTTGTGGCGCTTTCGTCGCGGATCGCAGTTGGATGGCGCTCTGATGACGGCCTCGGCGGCAGGTATCATCGGATTCGCTCGCGCTGCTTCCACCGACATGCCGCTTGCCGCGATGTTTGTCATCGGCATGCTTTCATGGTGTTCCTGGCACGGCAGCCAAAAGAAAATCGACCTCACGCTTTTTTATGCGTTCATCGGGTTGGCGACTCTTGCCAAAGGGCCGGTCGCGCCTTTCCTTGCGGGCTTGCTGGTTGCCCTTTTCGCGCTTGCGAAACGTGACCTCTCGCTCATCAAGCAGACCCTTTGGATTCCCGGTATCGTCGTATTTTTTCTGGTCTCCCTGCCCTGGTACGTATTGGTTCAAATACACAATCCGGAGTTTTTCCGTGTTTTCATCCTGCAACACAACCTGGAGCGCTTTGGCACGAACTTGTATCACCACGCCCAGCCCTTCTGGTATTACGTCCCCGTTACTTTCCTGGGCTTAATACCCTGGACCGTGCTTGCGGTCGCAGGCATCGCTTTGACGATTCGGCTCTGGAAATCGGAGGGGATCCAACTGCTTCGCGGGGATGACTGGTGGCCGGCGTTCCTGCTGGTTTGGCTGATCGTCCCGATCGCGTTTTTCTCCATCTCGCAATCGAAACTACCGGGTTATATCCTTCCTGCTCTTCCCGCCGGAGTTCTACTGGCCGGCGAATACGTTCGCCAATTCACCACTGAGAATCGCCGTCCGAACGCGGTCTGGATCCTGTTGCATTCCCTACTTGCCGCCGCGCCACTGGTTCCCGCGCTGATGATCCAGTACATCGTCCTTCAACGTCATCTGCCATGGAATCGCGGAACCAGAGCTTCCTGCGTGCTCGCCGGAATGCTGGCCATCGCGATTGCGGCTACGCTGCTCAGCGCGCGGCGCTTCCCTTACATACGCTTTGTCACGCTGGTTCCGCTGGTTCTAGCGCTCACCGCGGTGTTGCGTGTCGGATCCCCGGCGCTGAACGACACACTCTCCAGTCGCGCGCTCTACGACGAAATGAGCAAACTGCAAAGTGGATTGCCACCCATCGCCATATACCAGGTGGCTCGCGAAACCGAGTACGGCCTCGCCTTCTACAGTAACCAGGCTGCTCGGCCGCTACGAATGGAAACAGATTCCCACGACCGCACACCTCGTCGTGGCTCCACAAGGTAAGCAGGAAGAGGTCGCGATGCGAGTGCCAGGCCGCCGCGTCTCGTACCTTGGATCTCTTCCGTCGCAGCACTTGGAATATTTCTGGGTGGCGCGCAGTCCCTGAGTAACCCGCTGCTTCCCTTGATTCCGCAGGTTTGCCTCCGGTACAACCGAGGCACTACACTCCAGATTCGCAGCGCCCCAGGAGCTTCGTTGGAGATTCTCGACCTTAGACATTTTTCCTCGGCGGACATTCGTGCCCTGCTCGACGACGAGGTGAGCGTGTGGTCCCGCCTTCTCTCCTGGGACTATGCCAGTTCCGCGGAGATGATCCTGCGTTACGTGGATGCGAAAATTCTCCCCGGCTATGCCGCGATCGATCGCGGCCGAATCTTCGGTTACTCCTTCTTCGTCTACGAAGGTAGTAAAGGGGTGATCGGCGATCTTTTCGTCTCAAACGGCAGTCGCGCTACGACTCCCCAGGAAGCCGAGGCACGATTGCTGACTCACGTCATCGAAACGCTTCAGCAGTCTCCCGGGATTCACCGCGTTGAGGCGCAGTTGTTACTTCATGAAACTGACGCAGTCAGCCGTCCCTTCACGGACCAGGGATTCCATCGGCACCGGCGTCTGTTCATGGCATTGCCGCTAAACCAGGGAGCGGCACTCCACCCGGTGCATGAGGACGTCGAGATTCGCCGCTGGTCGGAGCAGGATTACCAGACCGCTGCCGCGATCATCACCAGTTCTTACCGAGGACACGTGGATGCCGAAATCAACGATCAGTACCGGACGCTGAGTGGCTCGTTGCGTTTTCTGAATAACATCGTGCGCTTTCCGGGCTGCGGCACTTTCGATGCCGATTCTTCTTTCGTCGCGGTTCACAAGCGGGCGCGCACCCTGGTGGGCCTGATTCTGTGTTCGAAGGTCCGTGAAGATGTAGGGCACGTGACCCAGGTCTGTGTCTTACCGGAGTACCGTTCCTTGGGTATTGGAGAGTCGTTGCTGGCAGCGACGGCCCAGAATCTTCGCAAACGGCAATTCAAATTACTCTCGCTCACCGTTACGGAAGCCAACGCGCGCGCCGTGGAACTCTATCAGCGGCTGGGGTTCGACAAGAAGCGAGTGTTCGACGCGTTCGTCTGGGAAGGCTGAGGGCAGTCTATCGTCGCAAAATCCACATCACCCACCCCGCGGCGAAAACTCCGCCCACAAAAATAGCGAAGCAATACAGCCCGTAATTGATTTGCTCGCGGGTAGTGGCGCGTTGCGTAATCCCGAAGACGACGGACGCAAACAGCGCAAACAAAACAGCGCTGAGAAGTGGGAAAGTTGCAGGCTCATGGCTTTTTCCCAATTGCGATGTGATAGGCGTCGGCAGCGCTGATGAAATTGAGCAAGCCTGCCACGATGATGAACTTGGTGCCGTAATCCGCGGTAGCGTGCGCGATTGCGCCTTTGCCCCAATCCATGCCGCGGGTCACGATGTACAGAGCCCCATTTCCCACGTCTCCCACAAAGCCTAGAATGTCGAGGATGTCGCCTTTGTTCAACTGGTAAACGCGTCCATCCATCGCCAGGCCAAGGAAAAACATCAGGAAAATCGCAGACATAAGCAGGATTCCGCGAACCCATCGCCCTTGAATCAAGTGGCCGGCCCCGGGAATAAACCAGCCCAATGCTGGAGCCACCACCGACATGGTAGTGACAG
Organism: Terriglobia bacterium; assembly: GCA_963797845.1. Classification (GTDB taxonomy): domain Bacteria; phylum Acidobacteriota; class Terriglobia; order Terriglobales; family Acidobacteriaceae; genus DASREM01. The sequence goes on along the minus strand of CAWCRE010000019.1, from coordinate 377,096 downwards.
GTTGCGAAGGCGTTTCAGCGGTCTTGATTTTGCCTGGTGAGGAATTTGCCATTCAGATGATTACGAGCTCTTTCTGTATTTTGCCTGTGACCTCGGCGGCCTTAGGTCTGACCATCATATTCACTTCACTGCGCACGCCGAACTCCGGCAAGTAGACTCCGGGTTCAATGGAGAAACAGGAATTCGGAAGGATTTGCCGTTCGTCGTGAATCTCCAGATCGTCCATGTTGGCGCCATTGGCATGAATGTTGGTGGCGATCGAATGTCCGGTGCGATGGATGAAGTATTCGCCGAAGCCCTTGCTCGCAATATGATCGCGGACCGCCCGGTCCACTTCCCAGCCCGCAATCGCGCGGCCTGCAGAGATGGCGTCGGTCACGGTTTTCACGCCCAGATCACGCCCCTGTCGCACTACTTCAAAAACTTCCCGCATCCGGTCCGACGGAGTCTTGCCCACAAATCCAGTCCAGGTGATGTCATAGAACACCGCGCCCGGCTTATTCTTCTTTGCCCACACGTCCAGCAATACGAAATCGCCTTCGCGGATCGGGGCCGAGTGGTCCGGTCCGGGCTCATAGTGCGGGTTACCGCTATTCGCATTTACAGCGACGATCGGCGGATCGTCGGTGACGAGGTTCTCGCGGCCGAACGCTTCCATGAACCATTTCTGAATGTCATGCTCGCGGGTGCCGCCATTGCGAACCCGGCGGCCAATTTCCTTGAAGGCTTCGGCGGTGATCGAATCCACCAGGTCACGCGCCTCGTAGTGAGTCTTGATCTGCTCATCGGTCAGCGTGGATTCAAATTGCGCGACCAGGTCCGCCGAACTGACCACGTTCTTGCCCAATCCGCGAATCAATTCAAGCGTTCCGCCATCCACCATCGAGACCGTAAACACGAGGTTGTTCGGCGAGTACTGCATGGCAATATCGCGATAATTCGCCAGCATGAGCTTGACTTGGGCAAACAATTCCTGCCAGCCGGAGTACACCAGCTTCCTGCCGGGAAGTGAGTCCAGGTGCCCCGCCTCGATCCGGTGTACCAGCTTCACGGGGTCACCACTCGCGGGAATCAGATAGAACCAGCGCCGCGTTACCATCATTTCTTCGGGCAAGCCCAATACGCGATAGGCGATGGGGTCGCGATGGTGATGGTCGTAAAACAGCCAAGCGTCGATATTGCGCTCGCGCAGAGTAGCTTGAATGGCAGAAAGGTTCATGGGCAAACCACTATTCTAAACAAGAGGAGGAGTTTAGGCGAATGGCTGCTTCAGGCACCGTGGCCGGCGCATTGGTGTGCGCTCGCAATCGCCGAGTCTCTCGGCCCCACTACCCCAGCACTTGTTTTCTAATTGCGACTGGTAGTGTTTCGCAGGCGGTTCTCAACACCAGCCTGGGAGCCTTCGCGCGAATGCGCATCAAGTAGGGAATTGTTCTCTCCGGATTCGCCTTCGCTGTTTCCCGCAGCAACCATCCCAGCCCCTTTTGCACCATATCGTCTTCGTCCGTGAGCAGCATGGCCGTGAGCTTCTTGATCTGCGGAAAGAATTGCTTTTGACGAGTTCCTTGAATCAAAGCCACGCACGCCGCCCGCTTACGCCAGCGGCCGCGAGACTTCGCCCACCGGAGCACCTGACGTACGCGGGCCGGTCTCGCCGCCACCATGGGTGCGATCAGGTAGTGCACCAGCCCGTCGTGGTCGGCCCAACTGGAAATGCGATCTATCCATGATGCGAAGCGCTTGAACTCCGCCTCGCCAAAATTCGGGGTAAGTTTTTCCAGCAAAAATACGGCAAAGGCCTTTTCTTCCAGAACGTCGCCCGAGAAAAGCTCGTTGGCCACCGCGAGCAAAAAGTTCAAATCAGATTCTCGCAGAATCGTGCGCCGAAACCGGATCGCCACTTTGCGCAACTCCGCCGTATACCATCCGCGAGACTGGATCTCTTCTTTGAAGAACCACTGCACCCCCGCAGCATGGGCAGTCGAGCCGCCATCCTTCAGCACGCGCCGGATGTGAGTCGCAATGTATTCCGGTTGAACAGTTCGGTTTCCCATGGCCTGTTAAAAGGGCCACATCATAAAGGAACAGGAAATTTTATGCAGTGATCTGGGCTATTTCGCGGCCAGGCTTTCCGGAGTATTCGCTGCCGGTCTGACCGTCTTGTCATAGATCCACAACAGGGCTGCAGTCCCAAGTCCCACGCCTGAGACCACCCACCAGATTTTGTTCGGCTCATGCAATACTTCGCCGAAATGATGGACGAGCGTTCCGCCAAACCATCCGCCGATCAGCGATCCAATCCCGATCGGCAGGAATGCAAATCCCATGTACGTGCCTTGCTGCCCCGGCGGCGCAAGGCGCGAGATGTATTCGTAATAACGAGGAGATTGAATAATCTCGCCCAGCGCCAGCACAAAAAGAGAAACCACCGCACCCCACACCGTCGGCCTAAACGCGAGAATCAACCACGAAGCCGATGTGATGACTGTGCCCAGAATGATGGCCTGGAACGCGGGAATCTTGCGAGTCAGAAAATTGATGGCGAGCGTGAGACAAATGACCGTGAGGCCGTCGGTCACCAGAACCGCTTCCACTTTCGCGTCCGAGTTGATGTAGTTGTGAATGTAACCGGGCAGGCTGATGTATTGCTGCCAGAACACCACCCAGTAACCGCTAAACAAAACCAGGAACGCCATGAAGCGGTAGTTGCCCAGCACGACAAACAGATTCTTGACGACGGTTCCGATCGAAGGTGGCGGCGCATCTCCGGCTTTCCGCGGCTCGCGGAACAGCAACAGCACCAGGAAAAACATGGCGAACACGCTGAGCGCAGCCAACCGGTAAACATTTTCTACGCCGAGATGCTCATGCGCGGCCGAGGCCACCAGCGGCCCCAGAGCGCCGCCGATATTTACCAGAGTGTAGTAGATCGAATACCCGATGGAGCGGACATTTTCCTTCGATGCCCGCGCGGTGGTGCCCACCACGCAGGGCTTCACCAGCGCTATGCCAAGCGCGGGAAGCACCAAAATCACTCCCACGAACAGTCCGAGAGGCACGGCATTGCGCACCGGTGCCAGCCAAGATGCCCCGATCGATCCAATCAGGAAATACGCGACCGACAGGATCAGGTAAGCCATCGACAAGGCTCGGCGAAAGCCGATCCGGTCGGCGACCGCGCCGCCGAAGATCGCCAGGAACCAGACCATCCCGCCGAAGATTCCCGTGAGAGTCCCGGTCTGTTCCGTCGAAAAGTGCAGCTTCTCCTGCAAATAAAGCGCGAGAGATGCGAACGCCCCGTAGTACGACAGGCGCTCAAAGATTTCGCTGATGTTAGCGATCCAGAACGGCCGCTCGAAGCCATCACGAATTTCGGCTAACCGCTCAGAAAAGCTCAATGTGGCTCCTGATGTTCCTAGTTACTCAGCGCCAGCGGGACCAGTCCTCTCGCCCAACCGCGTCTGCACCTGCTCGGCCGACAATCCCACAACCCGAATCACCTTATTCCGGCTGCTCAGGCCGGCAGCAATACTAATCGACGATCGCGATACCTTCAAAAGCTTTGCAAACAATTCGACACATGCTTCATTCGCCTTGCCATCCACGGGCGGCGCAGTCAACGAAACTTTCAACGCGTCCCCAACCTCTCCTGTGATGGCATCTTTGCGTGCTCGAGGATGAACGCGCACACAAAACGTTACGCTTCCGTCATTGTCTTGTACCGGAATCATGCAAACGAGAAACACTCGGAGGGATGCCCCACTTCGCGCGGTTTCGAGAATTGGGACTCACTCCCTCTGCCCAAAAATCGCTGTCCCCACCCGCACACACGTCGACCCTTCTTCAATCGCCACTTCAAAGTCATGCGACATGCCCATCGAGAGCACATCCATTCCAATAGACGGCAGCTTCCTTGCCGCAATCTCGTCGCGCAATGCCCGCAACTTCTTGAAGTAAGGCCGGGCGAGCTGTGGATCTTCCGTGAACGGAGGAATCGTCATCAATCCCCGCACCGCAATATGCTCCCACTCCGGAGCAGCCGCCAACACTTCCGAGAGTTCTTGCGATCCCGGCGCAATTCCACTCTTCGCATCCTCGCCGCCGATGTTGATCTCGATCAGAATTGATAAATTCTTCCCCGCCTGCGCCGCAGAAGCGTTGAGCTTCTGCGCCAGTTTCAAAGAATCCACCGAATCGACCGCGCTGAAAAGCTCAACCGCTTTGCCAGCCTTGTTGCCTTGCAGATGTCCAATCAGGTGCCACTCTGCCTCGGCAAGATCTTTCAGCCCTCCCGCCTTCCCCGCAAACTCCTGAACCCGGTTCTCCCCGAACAAACGCAACCCGGCAGCGTAGGCCTCGCGAATCCGCACCGCCGGATGCGTCTTGCTGACCGCCATCAACTGAACCTCTGCGGCATTCCGGCCCGCACGGCGAGCCGCCGCCTCAACCCGTTCCCGGATACGAGCGATGTTCTCGGAAATAGACATGACGAAAAATGCAGAAGGGAGAAGGCAGCTCGCAAAGTGGACATGCTCCCACTTCTGCATTCTAACTTCTTACTTCTGCATTGAAACTTTCGACTTCTGCATTCAATTCAGCTACATGATGGCCGTCGGTGGCGCGGGATCCTCAGGACGCCCCGCATTGGCCAGCGGCACTCGGATCATCACTAGCGCCAGGATCACCAGTGCACCAAAGGCCATGGCATAGGAAGGTGTCCAGGTGAATAGCGTGACGTTATGGTCCGACCCCACCAGCCCGGCAATGACCAATCCGCACAATGCTTCGCCAGCGATCATGCCCGAAGCGGTTAACACGCCTGCGTTGTCCACGCGCGCCTTCTGCGCGTCGTTGAAGCCGCGCCGGTCGCGCAGTTTGTCGGTGATCCAGCGAATCACACCGCCTACAAAGATCGCGAACGTGGTTCCTAGCGGCAGGTACATTCCGACCGCGAAGAGCATCACGCTCTTCACTTCGATCATGATCATTCCCAGCCCGAGCAGGATGCCCACGATCACCAGCGGCCAAGCCATATCTCCGCCGACGATGCCTTTCGAAAGCATGGCCATCAGCCCTGCCTGCGGAGCCGGAAGCGCTGCGCTCCCGAAGTGATAAGCCTTCGCCAGAATCGCGATAGGAAAGAACAGCACCAGCGACGCGACCACGATCCCGAACAGATCTCCGATCTGCATCTTCGAGGGCGTCCCGCCCAGGATATGTCCGACTTTCAGATCCTGAAGCATCTCGCCAGCAACCGCCGACGAAACGCAGACCACGGCCGCCACTCCCAACACGGCCGCTACCCCGCCCGTTCCAGAGACTCCGAGCGCGACCATCAGCAACGCCGCAATCACCAGCGTGCACAGCGTCAAGCCGGAAACTGGATTATTGGAGCTCCCGATCAGGCCCACCAGGTTTCCTGAGACTGCGGCGAAGAAGAATCCGACAATGATCATGACGCCCGCCGCCACCAGCGAGCCCGACAAGACTTGCGCGCCGGTAAGACTTCCAGCGCCGCTGATGAAGTAGTGATACAGCAGGATCATTGCGACGAACACCACGCCAATGCCCGCGAACACCGCCTTGGCGGGTAAGTCTCTTTCGGTGCGATTGGTCGCCGCCTGTGCCGCCGCCGATTTCTTCAGATCAGAAACCGCGCGGCCCATACCCAGCGCCAACTGCTTACGCATCTTGAAAAGGGTGTATGAGGCGCCCACCAACATGCCGCCCACTGCAATCGGACGCACAATCGAGAAGTAGATCGCCTGCGCTAGCAGGGGCCACGCCAGCAACTGCCCTTCCGGCTGCTGCGCCTGAATGTAAGGTCCAATAGTGAAAGTTAGGAGCGGAACCAGCAGTCCCCATGCCAGCACGCCGCCGGCAAAGTTCAGTGCCGCCAATCGCGGCCCGATGATGTATCCCACGCCCAGATACGCAGGGCTGACGTCGGGCGCGGTGAAAAGAGTCGAGCCTCCCGTGATGGTTGTTGCCACGTTTGGATTCGTGCTGGTTCGCAGCAATAGCTTTTTTCCGAGATTGCCGATCGTGATCGGAAAAGTGTTGTTCGGATTGAAGAGGTTGACCGCGCCCAGCAGGTACATGATTCCGCCAAAGCCCATGTTGGCGAACAGAATCTTCGCTGCGGTCGAACCCTGCTGTCCGGCTTTATGAATCTCGGATGCCGCCACCGACTCCGGATAGGGCAGGTCCGGGTCTTCCACCATCACCCGCCGCAGCAGCGTGACAAATAAAATGCCCAGCGTGCCGCCAATCATCATCAGCGCAACAGACTTCCAGTATTCCGGGTCCGGAAATCTGGAGTGAGTGCCGGCCACAGATCCGCCATCACAAAAGCCGGAATGGTGAAAATCGCGCCCGCCGCAACCGACTCACCGATCGAGCCCACCGTGCGAGCGATGTTTTCCTCGAGCAGCGATCCCTTCATCAAGCGCAGCAACGCCATGGCAATGACTGCCGCCGGATATGTCGCGGCAATCGTCATCCCGGCCTTCAGCCCAAGGTACGCGTTGGCCGATCCCAGAAGTGCCGTGAGAAACAGTCCGATCAACACCGCCCGGAAGGTGAATTCCTTCATCTCCATGTTTTGGGGGACGTAGGGCCGGTAGGCTTTTGCGCTCTCCGGAGGCTTAACAGGGGTTTGAGTGCTCATGATTGAGAACCTCGCAAGTGTTGACCGTACATCATATTAGCGGACGGCGCACGTTAGCACGCACAGCGCCCGTGTGACAAGTGCGTCGAAACGCGGAAAGCCCCGACTTATCATACTGGTACATCAGATGAGATGCGCGACTTCCGGCAGCCACTCGGGTTTGCTATCATACAGAGCAGAAGTCGTTTTCCTCTGGCATTTAGAGGACCCCCAATGTCGCCAAGACATTTCTACTGCACCGATTGTGGCTGTTCTGAGGGATATCGCTCCAGGCCACGAACATTCACCGAAAAATTCCTCTTGCCCTTGGTTCTGATGCGGCCCGTACGTTGCGGCGATTGCTTTCGGCGCAGCTATCGATTGCTTACGGTTCCGGTCAAAGAGCGCAAAGAGAGCGTGTTGCCACACCACCTGGCTGCCTAGTGTGACACCGCTCATTGCGCCCGCTATTCTGGGCCGCTATACTGAGCATGATTCGTCCAGTGGGAGCCCCCGCCGATCCGGCTGGATGAGGGAGGTTCGTCTTCAGCAGTAGCGGGCACCTCAACTCGAGTCTCTGCGACCAAGAGTGTCTAGCCACCCCCTCTGGTCTCGTGGATGAGTGGTTTGGCGGAAAGTCTGTTCGCCACTCTGTTCCCCGCCGATTGTCGCCTTTGCGGCACCCCCCTCACCAACATCTCCAGATTGCCAGTTTGCCTGGAATGCCTCTCCGCCATGCGGCCCATTGCGGGCGGAGTCTGCTCGGTTTGCGGAGAGCGGCTGGTGAGCGAGCACGCCTTTACTGGGCAATATGGCGACGCCCGGTGTGGCCTGTGCCGGCGGCTCGATCCGCCCTTTGAACGTGCTGCCGCTTACGGAAGCTACAGCGGGGGTTTGCGCGATCTAATTCATCTCCTTAAGTATCAGCAATTACGTCCCGCAGCCAATGTGCTAGGGCGCATGCTTTCAGAAGTGATCGCCGGGATGGCTTCGAACTTTGCCGCGGCGGAGGTCCTGGTCGTGCCAGTGCCGTTGCATGTCCGCAAGCTTCGCGATCGTGGCTTCAACCAGTCCGAACTGATTGCGAAAGCGGCGTTGAAGCTGAACCCGGCAGAGGAACGCCTGATCTTATGCTCCAAGGCACTGGAGCGCCGCCGCGAAACTCGCTCCCAGATAGGCCTCAGCAGTCACCAGCGCCGCGAGAACGTGCGGGGAGCGTTTGCGATCCCCAATCCCGATCAGGTCTACGGACACGAGATCCTGCTGGTCGACGATGTCCTTACCACCGGTACCACTGCCTCGGAATGCGCGCGGGTGCTGAGGCGTGCCGGAGCATCTAAGATTTGGGTGGCTACGGTCGCCCGCACGCTGAAGGAGCAACCCAGCGCGGCGGTCCCGGCAGAATCGGGTGAGTCCATGGTCATGGCTGCTCACGGATAGCTGGATTTATGTCAGGGAAGTGGAACAACACGGCCAACACCATGGGAAGAATGCTAGCGCCTGTGTCAGTCGCCCTGGGAGCCCACACCGACAGTGACGGACATGCCTTGCATGCGCCGGTGCTGGTTCTCAACGCTTCCTATGAACCTATCAACGTCTGCGCTGCGCGCCGGGCCATCGTGCTGGTATTGAAAGGCGTGGCCATGACCGAGGAAGAGAACGGCCATTTCCTGCACGCCGCGCGGTTGGCGGTGCGCCTGCCTTCGGTCATCCGGCTTCTCGAGTATCGCCGTATTCCGCATCAGAGCCGCGCACTCTCGCGGAAGAACATCCTGCTGCGCGATCGCAACACCTGCCAGTATTGCGCCGAGGTCTTGCCCTCGAGGCGAACTCACGCTCGATCACGTAATCCCGCGTTCTCGCGGAGGGGCATCCAGCTGGGAAAATCTCGTTGCCTGCTGTCATCCCTGCAATCGCCGCAAAGGAAACCAGTCTCCCGCCGAAGCCAGCATGAAGCTGATGCGAGAACCTCGCGCCTTCAACCTCCACACCAGCCGCCACATCATGCGCCTGATGGGCCGGTCGGACGATAAGTGGAGAAAGTATTTGTTCTATTAAGGTTTCAAGGTTGCAAGGTTTCAATGTGGGTGAGGATGGCGCCAGGAGATGAAATGGCGCGTTCGTATCGTGAATTGCTGGTTTGGCAGAAAGCAAAGACTCTAGCGGTCAGAATTTATCGAGACACAGCCTATCTTCCCCAAAGCGGAACTGTATGGTCTGACCTCACAAATGCGACGGGCCGCGGTTTCAGTGCCGTCGAATATTGCTGAGGGGCAGGGTAGGCTTACTAGCGGAGAATTCCAACAGTTCCTGGGCCACGCTCGTGGTTCACTGCTGGAACTGGATACCCAGCTTGCCATTGCGCACGATCTTGGATATCTCGGTGACGCCATCCATTCAGACTTGGAACAGGAAGCTTATCAAGTACTCGGATTGCTGAACCGACTGTTGGAATCACTGAGGCCGCCGCGAAAGCTTTTACCGTAAAACGTTGCAACGTTGAAACCTTGGAACTTTGAAACCTACTTATTGTGGCGGATTCTGAGGCGGCGGCTGTTGTTGTGGCTGATCGGTGCCTCTCTGCACTTCCGAGCCGTTATACGTAATCTTCGATTTCGATCCAAACCGCTTGTAGTCGGTGTACTTCACGATCTCGACGATCCGGATATCCCCGGTGGAAAAGTGCAGCACGTCGTCCGCTTTGGTGTAGGTCGGAAACCAGTATTTGCCGTCGATCTGTTCGCGCCAGGTAGTGAACTTGGGGAACAGATTTTCCTGGCCTTTCTTCTTGCGGATGTCAGGCACGGTCTTCCCGAAAGTCTTCACGATCTGGAAATCGTGATCGTCCACCCAGATCCGCCCCTGGAAATAACGCTTCTTTCCGACGATCTCCTTCGGCGCAATGTCGAAGACGTAACAGTGCAGCTCATCTTCCTGCTGCTGTCCTACATAAAGGATCTGGTATTCAGGAATCTCCGCCGAGGTCAGAACGAAGGGCAGCTTGTGGCGAATGTCGTCGAGATCTTCGGGAGACATGCTTAACCGGCTCAACGTCGTCTGCGGCGCGAAAACCACATTCTCTAAACGTTTTCCCTGATCGTCGAAAAGAACGTCGAACACTTCGTGGTAGTCGCCATCGTCTTCCGGCGTCTTCACCGTCACGTCCTGGCGATATGTGTATTGATCGCGGGCCTGCGCGAAATCCGTTTCTTTCGCAGCGAAACGCTGGATGATCTCCTCCGGCGTCACATCCTTCGGTTGGGCCGGATCGAGCGGTCCCTCCTGCGCCACCGCTGACAGCGTCAGAATCACAACCAGAGCCAGCCAGTGGGCAAGACATAACGTGGATTTCATAGAATTAGTGTAGCGAAAAGCCACCAGAAAAGCTGGTTGGTACCGCCGCTCCCCTACTACCAACCCTCTCCGCTCAAAGTGCCGGAAGCAGGGGAGCTGCAGTTCTGCCTACTTCGTTAGACGGAGATGGATGCCCGAAAGTTGCCGAGAAAATCAGCATTTGGCTTTTAGCACTTAGCATTTCGCCAATTCTCTCGCCCCAACCTCAGACCTCATCCCGAACCGGCGACAGCCGGAGAGGGATCTTGCGTGCGCCACGTCACACTCGACTGGCCAAATGCTAACTGCCAAATGCCAACAGCTGATTTACACTCTTCCGTTCTGCTCGGGAGGACTTCATGCGTCGTCTCACCCTGATTCTGTTTACGTTTCTTTACATTCTGACCGCCTTCGCACAGAAACATCCGTTCACTTTTGAAGACATGATGAAGCTGAAGCGCGTCTCTGAACCCGTGCCATCCCCCGATGGCAAATGGGTTCTGTTCAGCGCTGTCGATGTCGATCTCGCCGCCAACAAGAAAAGTCCACACGTTTGGATTGTGCCGTTGGGAGCGACGGGCGCTCCGCCTGCCGAACGCGTGCTGATCGGAGATCAGGACGCAGATCGCCCACGCTGGGCTCCTGATGGCAAGCGCTTCGCATTCATCTCGACCAAAGAAAGCGGCTCGCAAATCTGGATCGCTGACTTCGATGGCGCGAGTCGGAAACGTTACCGGAGTCCACAAGCTCACATCGATCGCCACCGAAGCCAGCGGAGAACTCTGGTCTCCCGACGGCAAAAATATTCTGTTCACCTCCGACGTATATCCCGAGTGCGCCGATGAGGCGTGCAACAAGCAGAAGCTGGATGAATCCGCCAACACCAAAGTTAAGGCGCTCATCTTCGATCATCTTCTCTATCGCCATTGGAACGGCTTCAAAGAAAGCAAGCGCACCGCATCTGCTGATCGTGCCTGTGGACGGCGGCCCCTCGCGCGACCTCACTCCCGGTGATCACGACGCGCCGCCATTCTCGCTCGGAGGTCAGGACGACTACGCCTTCTCCCCCGACGGCCAGGAGATCTGCTACACCTCGAACCACGACGAAGAAGAATCGACATCTACGAATAATGATTTGTGGATCGTCCCGGTGAACGGATCGCAACCCGCCGAAGAACATCACTGCCGACAACAAAGCCAGCGACTCCACGCCGCTGTATTCACCAGACGGAAAATACATCGCCTACCGCGCGCAGCAGAGGCCGGGATACGAGAGCGATCGCTTCCGGCTGATGCTGTACGACAGGAAGATCGGGAAGAAGAAAAATCTGATCCCGGATTGAGTTCGATCAATGGGTCGGTAGTTTCACCTGGTCCGCTCGACAAGGCGAAATGTACTTCTCCGCCGAAGAAGAAGGCGAGACGACGACGTGGTCAGTCAGTCCTGCGGGATTTTGGAGGAATGAAAGCGAGTTGAAACCGGGTCCCAAAGGTTTCACCGGAAGCGCCGGACTCTCGTTCTTTCGTCGGATCACGCGAGGATTACGACGATGACCTCGTTGCAACGTCTCGTGGGCAACTCCTCTTTACCCGCATGTCTGTCATGGCGCCTAGCGAGATATACCTTGCAGGCGAGGGTTGCTTCCACAGCGGTTCCAGAAGCTGACTGTTTGAAGTCCTCACCCGTCACCCACGTGAACGATAGTCTGCTATCTCGGTACCTTCACCTCTCCCCTCGAGTCCTTCTGGTTCCCCGGCGCCAATGGCGACAAAGTCCAAGGCTTTCTGGTCAAACCGCCCAACTTCGATCCCAACAAAAAATATCCCGTGAAGTTCATCGTCCATGGAGGCCCCGAAGTCCCTATGGGCGATGAATGGAGTTATCGCTGGAACATGCAACTGTTCGCCTCCAGCGGATACGTAGTGATCTTCATCAACTTCCATGGCTCGCCTGGCTATGGACAGAAATTCATCGACGCCATCAACGGTGATTGGGGCGGCGCTCCATTTCGAAGACCTGATGAAGGGCCTCGATTATGCCGAGCAGCATTATCCGTTCATCGATAAAGACCGCGAGTGCGCCATGGGCGCGAGCTACGGCGGATACATGACCAACTGGATCCTCGGCCACACCAACCGTTTCAAGTGCATCGTCACTCACGATGGCATGTTCAACTCAACCTCAGCCTGGGGCACAACCGAAGAGCTGTGGTTCAACGAATGGGAATTCAAAGGCACGCCCTACAACAATCGCGCGCTCTACGACAAATGGTCTCCGCATATGTACGCGACCAATTTAAAACGCCAACGCTGGTCGTGCATGGCCAACTCGATTATCGCCTCGACGTGAGCGAGGGCTTCCAGTTATTCACCACGCTGCAACGCCAAGGCGTTCCCTCGAAGATGCTCTATTTCCCCGATGAAGGCCACTGGGTCCTGAAGCCGCAGAACTCGCAGCTCTGGTATAAGACCGTGAACGACTGGGTCGATCAGTGGCTGAAGAAGTAGTGTTTGACTCGGATTGATCGCGCCAGGTTCCTGACGTCATCCTGAGGAGGGCTTCAGCCCGACGAAGGATCCCGCGTGCGCAACGCCAGACGTTGCGCATGCGAAACACGTTAACCACTGCATTCATTCTGTCTCTTTCCGCGTCTTACTCTCACGTGCCGATCGCCCCGTCCCCGTCCCAGCCAGGGCTCGCAACGTGTACGTGACGCTTCCCGCCCCAGCGCTCACCGCCCCGTCAATTTCCATTGCGGAACTTGCCACAGCCGGCTGCATTGTCGCTAACCCATTCAGATCCGAAAGCAGCGTGGTTTGCCCGGATCCCAGGATCACCGGGGTGGGCTGATGCGTTACGATCGTGTCTCCGCCGCCCGGCCTCAGCGGGAGCATGAAGCCCTCGCGCACATTGAGCCACTGAAACAGCACGCTCGCCCCGCGCACCAAGTCCGGAACGGCGGCTAAATCGGTAACCCGCACCACGACCGGCTGAAATGCCGATCCCGTATTCACCATCTGCCAGTTCCCGCTCACTGCCTGCACTTTCAGTTGCGACGCGGGAACGGCGGTTCCTTTCAGCAAATCGCACGGCGCGTCTCCCGGCTCCGCGCATGCGCTCACCTGCACATCGCCGGCGAGCGCCGTCACGTGTAAGGTCGTGGTCGCATAGCCATTTCCATCCGTATTGATGGACGAAATCGTCAGTGTCCCCGATCCTTTCACCACCTGGAACTTCACTGGCCGCCCGCTCAACCCGACGCCGTTCGATACTACGCGCGCCGAGAACGGAACATCGAGCGTCGCTCCCTGCGCGATGAACTGATACGGCGCCATCACCGCGATATCGAGTGCCGACATCCTCACCGGGATCGTTGCCTGCACCAGCTTTGGATTGGGATACGAGGCTGGCGCGAGCTTAGCAGTCACGGTGATCGGACTGTTGCTGAGCACCGTCACCCAAGTCGTAGCTTCCCCGGTCTCATCGGTCAGCACGGTGCAACTCGAAAGCCCGGCACACGCGGAAAATCCTGCCGCTGGCGTCGAACTGAAAGCCACACTCGCACCTTCGATCGGGGTCGTTCCCGTCGCATCCATTACTTGCACCCGGAACGGCACCGGGGCCTGCGTTCCCACCGGTACCGACGGATTGGCCCCTGAAAGCAGCTTCAGAATGTCGGTTGAACTTGCGCCGTAAGTGAGCACGCCGGTCATGATGGAACTCACGCCGCCAGCCGGATCAGCCAGCGTTACATTTGCAACGCCGTCCGTACCCGGTGGTGCATTCGCCAGAATCTGATTCGGAGATGTCGATAAAACCGTTGCGCTCGCCGTACCCACCGTGGCCGTAGCAGACGTTCCGAATCCCATCCCGTTAATCGCGATCTGCGTCCCGCCGCGCACGCTGGCCCGCGCTGGCACCACGGAATCGCCGTAAAACACGCGCGCCTGGTACTGGTAGTCCGGACGCCCGTCTCCGCGGAAATCCGAAATTCCAATGCGAAAATCCGTCGACGCCAGCAGTGTCGAGTCGAGCTGCGTCATGCCGAAGGTCAGCGTGTTAAACGCAAACGGCGTGAACGATGGCGGGTCGGTTCCCGGAGGATCAGCCAGCGCCCAAATCCCGATCACCGGCAGCGCCTTGACCTCGCTTGTCACCGAAGTTTCATCCAGCGCAGTCACCTGCACCGACATGGTGCGGTTCGCCTGTCCGGTAAAGCGAAAATATTCGGTCTCTCCGTAGCTGTTTAGTTTCCCCGTCCAACTGCCCGAGGCCGGTACGATGGCGGGATTAACGAAGTCGGTGGACGCAAACCAGTCCTCCACCGACTGGCTGCTTCCCGACATCAGTATGTCCTGTGCAGCGTCCGCTCCTTTATTTACCGCGACCGTGATCGATTGGGCGGAACCCGAGGGTTGTACCTGCCACGGATCGTAAGGTCCCACCGTCTCTGACCAAATGGTGTCCAGCCCCTCCACCGTGAGCTGATATTGAGCCGCGTTGCTGCCGTCAGGGATGGGTAAACCCCCCAGGTCGAAAAATCCTTCAACCACCGGATCGTCCGATCCAAACTGGTCGTACTGTCGCCCCAAGCTGTCCGTGAACCCCGTCACCGGATTCCCCGCGTATCCACGAAACAGAAATCCCGACACACAACTTGCGGCGTAGGTGCGTGAGGCTTGGCCCGTTGCCGGATCGATCCAGCGCGCCACTACATTCACGCCCTGCATCGGTTGAGTCGCCTGTCCAGCGGCGTCGGTGAAATACACAGACCCATGAATGCGAACTGTGTTATCCGCCAGAATCTGCTTACCCTGAAATCCGGAAATGTTCTGCGCCGTCACCGGATATAGCCGCGAGATGGCTGCCTGGTCGTCCGTCTTCGGCTGGTCTGCATTGCTGTAACAGATGGAGATCGGTACGCATGCGGGGCTGTCCTGCGCGTGCATCACCGGAAATCCGGCATAGTCCGCCGAAGTCGGCACCGGATTTCTCGTAATCACATTGATGTTCACTTGCGACCAGTCCAGGCCCAGCGCGCGGCCCAGCACGCGTACCAATCGATATTGCACATCCGGAACCTGCGCCGAAGTTTGCGCGCAATTTCCATTCACCACGATCAACGCGTGGACGATGTGCCCGTCGCTGCTCAGATTATCCGGATCTCCCCCGAACACCGCGTTCGTGAAGCAAGAGTCGGTGCCGCCTGCTCCAAGTCCCAGTAGTGCATCGGTCACCGCGCCATTCGCGTCGTACACGATGGCCAGCGGCTTCGAGGTTGCACTCGGCAGAATGTCGGCTGGCATGCTGATCGTGCCATCGGAATTGACGAACACATTGCTGCCGTTTACATCCTCCGCCAGGTTCCCGGCGTGATTCGCCACCAGCGCTGCCGTCGCGATCGACGTCCAGCGCCCCAATGCGGTCGCCACTATAGCATCGGCCGCGGCTTGCGGAAGCAGAGGGCTGAGATCTCCGGCATCGGTGTAGTAGTTGATGGTCCCCTGCGTCCAGGTCAGCGGAGTACCCTTAATGCCGGTATCGAAATAGCTGCTTCCGGCCACCAGACGCGGCTCTCCCGCTCGCGCTAGCTGGGTGAGTGCCGCGATGATCAGGATCACGAGCAACACTCCGTAAATCACCGGCCACAGCCATCGCACCAGGAAAGTGGCGGCCCTGCCCGGGGTCAAACTTCGCCGGCCTTCTCGTTTGCTGTCGGCGATCTCTTCGTCGCCATGAAAATGAAATGACTGAGCCATCGCCTACTCCTCGCTCGCGCGCCGAACCGCCGCCGCGAACTGGCGCAAAGGCAGATTGTGGTTCTCTCGCGCTTCACGTTTCTGCCGAGCGGAAACGGGAAGCTCATCGGCCAGCGGTCCCGGCAATGCCACGCGATTTCCGCTATCAATGGAGAGGCGTCCGAAATCTCCGCTCACCGGACTGGTCAGCCCAAGTCGACTCGGCGGATACAGGAACAAAAAAACATGTTCTCCCGGACGGTAACGTTCCCTCGCGTTCCACAAACCGGCCCATTCGCGAATGGTGAGGGTCTGGCCGGTTTTCGCGCCGCGAATCCCCTGGTCCACGTGAAAGGTAACTGCAACTGAGTCCCCAGCGGAATTGTTGTTCGCGCCGACCCGCTGCACTTTCAGCACCGTGCCCGAAAACATGTATCCGGATTTCTTGGTGAGCAGAATCAGTTTTGGAGGATTCGCCGTTGGCTGTGCCAACAGCAGCGTGGACCACAGGAACAACAGGTAGAAAGATCTTCGCCAGATATGCGCCATGCTGTGCCTCTTTGACGGAGCCGAGGCCAGCCATGAACAGGGGAAGATTCGATACTAAAAAAACACAGGCATTGCGGCTGTGCCACGTGTCACCTCGAAGGGTGACAGGTCAGGAATTTCGCAGCACATGTTCCTGCGCCGAGAGATGGGCTCCGGTCAGCAGCAGCAAGCCTGAGAGAAACGCCCAAAACATCAGGCTCACCGATAGCGCGAACGGTCCATAGACTTCCTGAAAGTTCAGTCGCGGCAAGGCCAGGATGTACGCATACTTCAAGCATTCCGACAGCAGTCCCATCAGCACGGCCGTCGGCAGCACGGCTCGAATCGGAACTTTGCCGTTCGGCAGAATCCAATAAATTAAAAAGAAGATCGCGATACTCGCCGTGATCGCGAAAATTTTCATTACCAGAAAACCTGCGAGCTGCACCAGAAAAACCGCATGACCATGCAGCAGGTCTTCGATGAGGGCGATGTTGCTCGCAGTCAACGCGATGGAGATCAAGGCCAGCACTCCGCACGCGAATGCAAGTCCGAGCGAGATGATTTGGTTGCCGAAATATGACCGGTTCACGGGGAAGTTCCAGATCCGGTTTAAGGCCACTTCCAAAGGCATGAAAATACCCGTCGAAGTGATCAGCAGGATCAGCAGGGAAACCAATTGTGCGCGATGCTTCGCCTCTACCAGCGCGTTCAGATTGCGGATTACGAACTCCTGGCCAGCAGGCAGGTAGTCGCGCAAAAGCTCGGTGATGACGTCCGACATCACGCGCGAGTGAAAGACTCGCCGCACCAGCGTCATCAGCAGCAACACAAAAGGGAAGAATGAGAGGATTGCGTTTGCCGCTACGGAAAATGCAAACGTGTGTACCTCGGTGCGTAACAAATATTTCACTGTAGAAATCAACAAGGCCGAATATCTTGAGCCACTCCGCTTCGCAGGCAGGGGAGCGAGCGCGAGCGCACCCATTTTTCCTGAAATTGACTCTGGGTTTTTCACGTGGTAGTTCCATGTTATCAAATACTTGCGGCAATTGGTCATCGCCTTTGCTGTGTGGATCATTACCTCGGTGCTTGTCCCGAATTGCATTTGTGCCAGTTGTTGACGCTTCCCGTTCGGCTGGGAAACGAATTTCTCTACTTGCCATCAAGTAAGTTCCTGAATATCATCTGGTGCTCGTTGGGCAAGATCCAACAGCGATTTCCAGATATTCAGGTTGATTGTTGAGTGCCGCAGTCGAATCCGCACATAAGAAGGGCTCCTGGGCTCCGCGCCGCCTCCCCTGCGTGGAATTGCGGGAGCCTTTCCCATTGCTGCAGATTTGCCCTGGCACTGGGCCGGTTCGGCTTCCGTTTATTCCTGAGGGGGTAGTTCGCCGTTCGAACTTCAACGGGAAATGCGGAAGACTTCAAATACTGAGCAGAAGCGAAAGGAGTACCTTGTGAGAGAGAAGGGCACAGTGAAGTGGTTCAACGGGGCTAAGGGATACGGCTTTATCCAGCGCTCCACCGGGGAGGATGTTTTCGTTCATTTCTCCGCGATCCAGGAAAACGGGTATCGCACGCTCAACGAAGGCGAGACCGTGGAGTTTGATTTGCTCAAAGGCCCCAAAGGATTTCAGGCAGGCAACGTAGTTCGCGTGTAGTTGCCCCCTGAACCGACACCCTGCTGCCCTCCCAGCTTCCCCTGGGAGGGTTATTTATTTCCGCTCCGCTAGTATCGCAATAACGCCCTGACCATCATTCCCCAAAACACAACCACAGAAGACACTGAGAAATTCATCAACAAGAAGACGCCAAGCGACACGAAGGAAGATGAATAAAAATCCTCCTATGAACCTTGGTGTCCTTTTTGGTTTATGCCTTCGGATCCTGACCGAACCTCAGCGCCCTCTGTGGCTAAAGTTCTTCAGACGAGACCACGCAACTTAGGGAAGTTTATTCTGGCGGAAAAATTCCCACGCGTCTGCATTTACGCGCTCGCTGATCGCGTAGTAGTTGTGGTCGTGGCCCTTGATTTCGATTAGCCGCGTGGGAAATCCGGCCTTGGTCAGCAAGTTCGCGGTTTCACGTACGTGAGCGATTGGAAAGAACTGATCGCGGTCCCCGATATAGATCGACAGCGGGATCTTCCGTTCTGCCTTGCCCAGGATGGTCCGGTATCCGTCAGCAATGTCAGCCGCGTGCACGGCCGCTGCTGCAAAATACTGCGAGTCGAACATAGCGCCATCGAAGCCTAGGTAGCCGCCCATCGAATTTCCGAACAGGTAGATACGCTTGCGATCGATGGGCACTCTCCGCCCAGCATCGTCCACCACGCAACGGAAAACCTCCGGCGCGAGGGCCTCGAATTTCAAATCCCGCGGCAAGTCGGGCGCGATTAACGCAATCTTCTCTCTGGCTGCGAGTTCTCGCCATGCCGACATCGGGCCACTTCCATCTTCTCCGGCTCCGTGAAGCAGGAGAACAGCCGGCGCAGGCCCGGAACCCTCAGGCGCGAACAGAAGGTAGGAATACTTGGTTTTCGAGCAGCGGACCGTTTCTCCGTGCACAGCCACCGCTTGGGCCGGAAGAACGGTCCATCCCATCAGAAAAGCGAGCAACACGGTTATTCGCACCCGGAAACTATCGCACATTCCGTTTCCTGTCGGCTCGGTTCCCGCGCATAAATTTCTGCTTGGGCCCTCGCGTTATGTGTCGGTTAGCCGGTGACCTTCTTTTGACATGCCAATTTACCTGCGGTCCATTGTCATCCCGTCAGGCATGCGCCAGATTGGTTCGAGTAAGGAGAAACTGATGGCCACGAACTGCGCCCCGCAAGATTCGACATTCGCCCCGGCAGCTCGTCTGCAAGACAGCCTGGTCTCGGACGCCGAGAAGCGAACCCTTATCTGGATCGCCAAGCGCATCCCCCCATGGACCAATTCCGATCACCTGACCTTGCTGGGATTTCTTTCCCAGTGCATGGCGGGTGTCTGCTATGCGTTAGCCCGCCTCCATCCTGACTTCTTGCTCGCGGGAATCGTGTGCCTGGTCTTGAACTGGTTTGGCGACAGCCTCGATGGCACTTTGGCTCGCGTGCGCAACCAGCAACGCCCGCGTTATGGTTTTTACGTCGACCACATCGCCGATACCATCGCCGCCTTCTTCCTCATGGGAGGCATGGCGCTTTCCGGCTACGTTCATCCCGGGATCGCCATCGGCATGCTCGTCGCATTCCTGATGCTCTCGATCGAAAGCTATCTTGCTACTTACACTCTCGGCCAGTTTCAACTTTCGTATTGGAAATTCGGCCCAACTGAAATTCGTATTCTCCTCGCCATCGGGAACATCGCCTTGCTTCATCACTCGGTCATCACTTTAGCGCACCGCCGCGTGCGTCTGTTCGATCTCGGAGGATTAATTGCCATCGCCGGTATGGCATCGATGCTGCTCATTTCCGCCATCAAGCACACTCGCCAGCTCTACCGGGAGGAGCAAATCTCGTGATCAAGCGTCTCGCGAAGTTTTCATCCGTGGGCGCAATCGGAATCACGGTTCAAATTGCGGTGCTCTGGGCACTAACTCGGATGGGGATCCCCTACTTGCTTGCGACGGGGACCGCGGTCGAGGCGGCCGTGCTCCACAATTTCCTCTGGCATCAGCGCTTCACCTGGATGGATCGTTCGGCTAAGGAGCAGACGGGAAATCGTCTCCTTCGCTTTCATCTAAGCAATGGCGCGGTTTCCTTCATCGGCAATCTTCTGCTGATGCGGCTACTGGTTGGATTTCTGGGCTTATCGGTCATCCCCGCCAATCTGCTGGGCATCGGGACTTGTGCGCTGGTCAATTTCTTACTGAGCGATAACTGGGTATTCTTGAGTTCCGAGAAAGCTTAGGGACGGTTCGGAGATTGTGCTGCGATCGACGCAGAGCGATCCTTCATCAGCACCAGGGTTCGTTGTGCGAAAGGAACGTAGATCAGGGCAGCCGTCGCGGCCAGAGCTAGTCCGGCGCCAATCTGTGCGGTCAGAAGGAATGGGGCGAGCGCCCAAAGTTCGTCCAGCACAAACGTCGGCCAGAAGATGCGCAGGAATTTCTCCGGCAGGTCTCGAATATCAAAAGCCACTGCCGAAAGCAGGTAGAGTCGCAACGGAACGCCCACCGCCGCCGTTACAAAGAAAATTGACGTCGCCAACGCGGGATGACCGAACCACTGCTCCAGCAAGCCCTCGACGGCCGAGGCCCTCGCCAGCCCCGCCAAATAAAAACACAGATACATGACCTGAATCAGCAAAAGCAGAATTTGCACGTAGTGTTTGGGAACTGCAGGCAGATCTTCTGTTCTGGTAAGCACTGCGCCAGCCGGTGTGGAGGCAACTTGAGGATTCTTCGATACCGTCGGTTCAGTACGCCCTTGCACAACCTCCACCGGTTGCAGGAACCGGTAACCGCGGCGGGCCAACGTTTCAATGAAGCGAGGATTGCTCGCCGCATCGCCCAGCACTTCGCGAATCTTGTTCACGATGGTGTTCAGGGCGCGATCGAAATCGACAAAGGTATCGGCGGGCCATAGGCGTTGCCGCAACTCTTCACGGCTTACCACTTCGCCCTGGCGTTCCATCAGGAGAAGTAAAACTTGAAACGGCTGATCCTGAAGCCGCAACCGCACTCCCGACTTGCGCAACTCGCCGGTTTGGCTGTCAGCTTCGTATACCCCGAAGCGGAAGACTTTCCTGGTCGGAGCAGTTGGCATTAGAACGACATCATAACGGAAGAGTCTGTTCTCGCCGCACGTGCTCAACCGGCACCCTCAGTTGATCTCCACCGAAACCAGATCTCCGTCCGCTGTTCCACTGGCCTTGTAGTTGACGGATACATTCCGGTTCCTCCAGGAACAGGAGAATTCGTCCGCCCCAATTAGCAGCATCGCCTTGTAATTGTCGGTGTGCAGCTTCAAAGAACGCTTTCCGTTATTCACCGTCATGACCGCCGCAGCCGGTTGCGTGCAATCCACTTTCACCAGCGTGCCTTTTAGGAACAGCACTGGACGCTTGTCTGGTTCTTTTTCGACAGCAGGCGCAGGCTTCGCCGGTGCTTCCTCGTTTTCTCTTTCCTTCTCGACCGGTGGAGGAGTCTCAGCCTTTCCATCAGGAGGCAATTCCGTCGCCGACTCCTTCGGCAGAATTCCATATTTTTTCAGCGTGGGCAGATCCTCCAGGTTTTTCTTCGCCGCTTTTACGATCTGCGGATCGCGGCTGGATTTCAAACGAGTCAGCACGTCAGTCGCATCGTCCCAATGTTTCCCGGCCATATATACCTTGGCCAGGATCAGCGAATAACTTTCGTTGCGCGGGCTCAGGCGCATGGCCGCGCGAATCGCATCCAGCGCCGAACTCGTTCCTCCACCTTCAATCCGAGCCGTAGCCAGCATCGCATACGCCTGCGCAAAATCCGGGTACCAGTCCAGCACCGCGCGCAAATCCTGCATCATGTTGCCGAGGCCGTGAAACTCCTCTCCCGATCCCTGCGCGGCGTGATATTTCACCAGGGCCAGGTAATAACGAGACCACGCATCATTGCGGTCGATGTCCGTTGCTTTTCCCAGTTCTTCGGTGGCGTCTTCGAACTTGTGATTCTGCATCAGGTCCCACGCCAGCGCGCGATGCGCAACCGCGCTCTCCATTTTTGGATCCGCAATCAGCGCTTTCAATTCCTGGACGCTCGCGTCGCGATGCTCCCCCACTCGCTCAGACATCTCCGCCACCAGCGCGAGCGCCTCGGGCAGGGGCACCGCTTGAGCATTCATGCCTAAGTCCCCGGGCCCCACCGGGGCAGCGATGGTAGAAGTTACCCCGCCCACTTCGACTTCCCCGGGCTGCGTCGACAGGTCCAGCGCTTTGAACAACGGATCCAGCGAATGAAAGTAATCTTTCACTTCTTTATCGAATTGCGGGATCGTCATGCCGTAAGCTTTTTGCACCGCCTGGTCCACCGGCAACTTCTGATTTTCGACCAGATCGAAATAGGTTCCCGTCTGCGACAGCTTTTCCTTATTGATTAGGTAATGCATTACGATCCAGGACTGCGCATTGAATAGCGTGTGCCGCGAATTCTCGTAGGTGGTCGGGGTCAAGCGCATGGTAAACAGGTCCGGCGTAGCCAGCCAGATGGGTGCGTTCAGCAATTCGGTGAATGACTTGGGCACGTAGCGAAGCTTCGTCTGGTTGCCGATCAAGTCCTGCCGCCAGGTTCGCCGCAGTGCCGGGTCCGATCCCAGCTGCACAACTTTGTTGTCCAAACGCATGCCGGAAAAATATTCCGCAAAGCCTTCATCGAACCACGCCGGCGTCGGAGGATAGTTGTAATTCATATAGAGCCGCGCAAAGTCGTACTCCACCGCGTGCCACGGATTCTCTTCCGAGGCATTCAATACGATGTAGTTGCGATCTTCTCCGGGAAGGAAAAATGCCTTCGGATTCTGGCCCTTGTACGCAACTTCGGCGTATTCCTTGTCGTCCTTCACCGCGATGATATCGAGCGGTTCTGGCATGTTCAGCTTGGGACGCATCAGCAGGATGCTGAACATGGAGCGCATCTGCTCGAAGCGTAGCAGGATTTCGCGCCCTCGCTTGTCGCCCGCATCGGTCAGCAACGAAAAGTGCGCGGAACTGATGCGCAGCCACGGCGCCTCCCCAGCGCCTGCAGGAACGGCCGCCGCCAGACAGAAAAGCAACGTGAATACACAGGTGAGTTTGCGATACAGAAATTTGCGCATGATCGTAAGGGCAGAGGCGGTCGCGATCATGACCGATGCTAACACTTCGTTCCTCGCGGCGGACAGTTACGTGCGATGGTGCACTCTAGCCCGTCAACATGCGTGCCAAAAACATGACGTCATCCTGAGGAGGGCTTCAGCCCGACGAAGGATCTTGCGTCCGCAATCCGCTCTAGTTCTTCGGCACCAGCTTCGAAATGGCCGACGTCTTGAACGTAAGCACCGACTGCGGCGGAATTACCGCCTCGGGCCCACTTCCTCCGACGCTCACGCCGGAGGAATCGGGAACGGGGAATGGCGACCGCGTTTGCACGCCGCCCACCGAGCCGATCGAAACGCCGCCACCCGGTCCGCCCGGAATCGCAGACCGCCCGCGCCCTTGCCCCTGCCGCGTGTACTGGTTCGTGCTCAGGTGGTAGGTCCCTTCTGGAGTTTCAATCGTGTCCAGTCGAATGGCGACCGAGCCCGGCGACGAGAATTTACCCGATCGGCTGGGGTCCGCAAACGCAACGCTCGCGCCCACCTTGTCGCCTTCATGTGCAATGACCTGGCCATTTACCACGACGTCGCTGGCCAGCACTGCATCCACGTTGTCGCCAGCGACATTGCGGTCCGAACTGATCAGTGCACCAGTGCGGATACTGATCTTGTTGCCCTTGGGAATATCGCTGCCGAAAAGGTTCAGAGCAGTAGCGAACAGGAAAAGCGGGAGGATGAAACGATTCTTCACAACGCCTCCGAGCTGATAACGTCATTCTGAGCGAAGCGAGTATCCGGCGTGCATCACCACGGACTCCAACGATCCGCCCCAATGTCGCCCGATTCTACTCCGGCGACGAATCCAGTTGTAGCAAAGCCTCCGGGTCCAGAACCCGGAGGCCGCCATTACCCTCACTTCTGCTGCTGCCCCGGCCTTCCACCGGAACGGCAGTTGTTGAAGCCTGCAAAGTTAGAACAAGAGAATCCCGAGTTGGTTGCCTGAAACCCCAGATCTAGGGTCCCCCGGGTTTGCCCTGTGATTTGCTGGCGCTCTTCTGGGCCGGGCATGATCACCCCTTGCTCTCCTGCGTCGAAGGCCCGAATCCCCAGCGCTCGCGCATGGCTTGCCGGAACTTCTCCCGCTCTTCAGGACGCATGTTTCCGCAGCGCTCCCGCATGCGATTGCGCCAGTGCGACCGGCCAGCCCGGTGCCATCCGTGGCCGCCAAACAGGATCCGGCACAGTACCAGTATTCCCAGCGCCTGCCAGAACTCAATCTGCTTCCATCCGAACAGCGAAGGCAGCAGCCAGTTCCATAGGTGCATTACGACTTCGCCGCCGATGAAGGCGAACAGCGCCATTCCCAGAATCGCCAACGGGGCGATGAAAACAAATTTCCACCTTCTGCTCATATGCAGTTCCTCATGCTTTCGTAAATTCGTCGTAAATCGATTGCAACCGCTCGCGCAGATGCAGTACCGCATATCTTTTTCGCGAGAGCAGCGTGTTCACGCTCACGCCGGTTGCCGCCGCCATTTCCTTGAAGCTGCGGCCTTCCAGTTCGTGGACGACAAAAACTTCGCGTTGCTCCTCCGGCAACTCCGCCATTGCCGATTCCATTTCATCGAGCAGTAACTCGCGCAAGTAAAGTGCTTCAGGTCCAGCGTCTGCCGAGGGCAAAAGCTCTTCGAATCGCAGCGTTTCGCCGTCCTCGTCCATCACCGCGGCGTCGCTGAAACTCTCCGGTTGCTGTTTGCGAAACAAATCGACAATGCGATTTTTCGCCACGCGATACAGCCAGCCGGTGACATGATCGATCGGCATCAGCAGCCGGTTCGCTTCCACGAGCTTGAAGAAGACGTCCTGGAGAATGTCTTCCGCATCGCCCGGATCCGACACCCGTCGCCGGATGAAGTTGCGCAGCCGGGACTGCTCCCGCTTGACCACATCGGAGATCCGTTGGTCCTGATCGACTGCCATCATTTCCGCAGCGCCCTTCATCTATAGCTGTAGACGGATGAGAAGTGCAGATATTGTATGAATTCGTAAGTGGGTGGAATCAAATCCCGGATGAGTGCCGTTGTCCATCGCAGGGAATCTACGCAGGATCGGGAACTATTGGCCTAAGTCCGCAACCGGGCCAAGTGGGAGAAGTTGAAAAGCGTCTAAATCGGTCCCTGGTACTTACGCAGCTGCACCGCTGCTGCAAGAAATATTGCCGCTACTGCCAGGCCAATCCACAAACCCGGGCTGCCCAGGAACGCACCAGGAGTGATATGCGTCATCGGGCCTGTAGGAAATGATCCTGGCTGCGTGACCGCGAAGATCGGCGCATCTCCCACCAGCCGCAGCCCTACCAGGCGCGCGAAATGGTAAGTGTGGAACAAGATTCCCTCGACCCCGGCAATCGCCACGATGGGTAACGCCGCCCATAGAAACGTAGCCCGCCGCGCCCAGCCTGACACCAGCAGCAGCCAGCAATAAATCGGCAGAGGCCAGATCGCGTGCGCCGTTACCATGTGATAGAGCAGCAGCACCCACATATGCGGCAGGTCCAACTTCGTCCACAGCAACCCCACACTCTGCCCTTGCGCCAGTAACACTGCGCTGCTTACCACCAGCATGATCCAATTCATCGCCACGATGAGGCCGAACAGCAGTACCGGCAAAATAACCAGAGGAATGCTCACCTTTGCCAGCACGGTGGTCAGATCTGATACCGGCAGCGATTTCCAGAATAAGATGCTGCGATCGCGGCGCTCCCCGTGCAGCGCGTCCAGACAGTAAAAGATGCTCACCAGGATGCTGACCAGCATCATCAGGCCGGCCGCCAGGTTGTGGGGTGCGGCCACATCTAGATACGAGCGCGTGGGATCAATTCGCAGCGGCGCTTCCCAAATTCCCACAACCGCGCTGATCGAGAACGCCAGTACAGCAAATGCCGCGACCGACACCGGTGCCATGTAAATGAAACGGTATTCCCATAATTCGCGTCGTATGGACCAGTACAGTGGTTGAGTTGCCGACATCGTCGGCGCGGCCACCGCGTGTGAATCGAGCGGCTCGGGCATGGTATTGGATTGAGTATTGATCGTATTCATCGAGCCACTCCTTCTCCCTGCCGATTGCTCATGACGGCGACAAATAAATCGGCGATGCTGGGCGTTCGCACTTCGCCGAAAGCAGCAAGCTGCTGACGATCCGCTCTGTCGAACAACAGGATGCTGCGTCCGAAAATTTGGCGTTCGTGCATCGGCTTCAACCCGCGTACGGCTCCAAGTTGCTCGGGATTCACCATCACTTCAACATAGCGGGACTCGAACTCCTCCATACTGCAATTCAGCACGATGCGGCCGCGATCGATGAACATGAGATCGGTGAGCACGTGCTGTACCTCTTCCACCTGGTGTGTCGTGACTACGATCGTGCGGCTGCGATCGAAGTAGTCGTTCAGCAGGGAATCATAAAACTGCTTGCGATACAGGATGTCGAGACCAAGGGTTGGCTCGTCCAGCACCAGCAGTCGCGCGTCGATTGCCATGATCAGCGCCAGATGCAGCTGCGTCACCATGCCCTTCGACAATTCCCGCACCCGGCTCGAAGAGGTGATGGAAGTTTTGGCCAGAAAGCCTTCCGCCTTGGCCCGATCGAAACGGGGATGTACGCCCGTCACATACTCGAGCGCCTGCGAAACTCGCATCCAGCGCGGCAGCACTGCCACGTCGGCAATGAAGCAGACCTCGCGCATCAGGCGGTCCCGCTCTTTCCAGGGATCGCGGCCAACTACCTTTAGTTCGCCTTCATAAGGAGTGAGTCCGAGAATCGCATTCAACGCTGTCGTCTTGCCGGCGCCGTTCGGCCCGATCAGCCCCAGGATGCGGCCTTCCTCTACCCGCAAATCGATTCCGTCGAGCGCCACGGTTTTGCCGAAGACTTTGCGCAGGCCGCGAGCTTCTATGCATGCCATGGAATCAGCGCTCCTCTTCTTTGGATTTTGACTTGGAACGCCGCGCCTGCGATCCGTTCAGAAGGTCCTCCGCCGTCAGACCCAGCCGTTCGATCGTGGCGTGAATCCGGGGCCATTCTTCGTTGAGAAATTTCTGCCGTTCGCCCCGCAGCAGCAGGTTGCGTGCGCCCGCCTTCACGAACATGCCCAGCCCTCTCCGTTTCTCGACCATCTCTCCGTCCACTAACTCCTGATAGCTCTTCAAAACCGTGAGTGGATTCACTCGATAGTCCGCCGCCACCGTGCGCACCGACGGCAGAGGATCGCCTTCCTTGAGCACGCCATCCAGAATCATCGCGACCACGCGGTCGCGAAGCTGGCGGTAAATCGGCTGATTGTCGTTCCACTCACGGTCCATCCTGGTTTCCAGTTCCTCTTCGTCGAGCAGTTCACTGTACCCGCGTCAAGTCAAAGTGCGCGTGCATCGGTTTATCCCCAGGCATCATATAGGTCCAGTCCTCGGTGTGATGGTTGGCGTCGATCATAGTGAACACCGCGTGGTGCATGTGCCCGTACTGGGTGCTCCCGGAAATATCGACAAAATCGAATTCCACGGTCTTGCCGTCCGCTGAGGTCCGCGCCACCATATGCGGACGGTTCCCCGCGTCGCAGTAATGAATCAGGTTCAGTTGATTGCCCTCCACATACATCATCGTGACCGGATGATCGTATTTGGTGTAGTCCAAGGGCGTGCCTGCGGACTGCAATTCGTGCACGATAGCATGTCCTCTGGAAGTCACGCGCATGCTGACGTGAAGCGCCTTGCCGTCAGTCATCTCGGGCATGGGTGGTTGTACATCCACTGGTCCTTGCCACTCTCCCGCGAGGGTTTTTATAGCGTCAAACGACTTTTGCGCGTCCGACTTCGGAGCTGACGGCGCAGCAGATTGTGCCAACGTCAGCGCACTGACCATCAGCACAAGAGGCAGCAAAACACGATGAGATTTCATGTTTCATTCTCCAGAAAATTCATTTCTTCCAAGCTTCGTTGTGGGCCGCTCCCCGCCTTTTTAGAAGGGGAGATCGGCTCGGTGCTCACTGTTATACTTAACTATAACACTAGATTCGATGTCAAGCACTTTTTGGAGCATGCTTCAGGATTTCCAGATCGAATCTGGGATTTCGTGGGGAAGCGTTCGCTTTGCGGGGCGCAGTCTGCTCAGCGCGCGACAGGAAGAAGGTAGGCAGGGTGGGATGCGAAGGCGCCGCCGAATACTTGCTGATCGGCTTGCCGCATATCCCAAGAAATGACCGTGTTCGGTGTGATCGCAATGGTCACATCGTCCCAGGCTGCGAACACCGGACCCACTCTAGGATCAGCCAGGGCAGCCTCGCTTAGGTACTTGCGATGAATTTCCAGATTTCGGTCGCGAGACGGTTCCCCGGTCAAGACCTGTGTCGTTCCCGCGATGGTCATGCCACAAGACGCTGCGGGGTCGCGCGCATCGATCATCAGCGAAGCTTTTGGACTTGTCTGTGAGTTGCGCGCTTTGCGGCTACGAGACGATGTAGCCACGAATACCCGTTCCCCATCAAACCAGTACCAAACCGCAACCATGTGGATGGAGCCATCGGAATCTTGAGTAGCCAGCGACGCGATGTGCCGACCCTCCAACAACTGCTTGACCAAAGGATCGCAAAGGGAAGCCATCGGGAACGCTCCTTTGAGGAATAATTCTAGGCCCACCGAAGAAATGTTGAAACTAGCCGTTGCCTCGAACTTCCCGGCGGATCGGTGCCTAGCCAGTGCTGTCCGAGAAATGCGTTTCGCAAAGCCGCGCGCCGATCGCGCGGAATCGAAGAAAGCTCAGGCTCTGCTCCCGACAGTTGCCCTCTCCGTAAGGGCGTGTTCGACTTCTCCACGCCGCGTCCAGAAATACACCGCGAATACTAGACTCGTCATTGCCAGGGCAGCGCCGAATTCTGTTGTGTACCACAGCGTGCGTCCCGTATCGCGCATCAGATTATCGAGGATGTTCTGGATGAACAGATTGTGGCTGGCATGCAGCAGGGCGGCGGGCCACAAACTTTTCGCCTTCAGCGTCAGCCACGCAAAAATGAAACTTGCGGAGATCACCATCACCGTAAAGCAGGCGAGCGCATACCAGCGGTTGGTGCCCGCGTTGTAGTCGGCAAACAGCAGCAGCGGACTGTGCCACGCCGCCCAGATGATGCCGCTTAGCAGGCCCAGCTTTGTAAACGACATCTGCTTCGCCAGCTCAGGGACCAGAAAACCGCGCCACCCAATCTCCTCGCCGAGCGCCGATGCTGCGCTGCGCACCACCCCGACGGTCGCCATGAAAAAAATGTAAAGCGCGAGCGACCCCCACGCAGGCACGCCGCGCAGCCCAAAACGCGCGGCAACCTGGGTGACGAATTCTGAATTCCATCCGCCCCGGCCCAGGGCCCATACTCCGCCATAAGCGATCGCGGCGTAAGCGACCGGCACAAAGTAGGCTGCGGCCACGTACTTGTTTTCCGGCCAGCGCCAGGCAAGTGAGCGGAAACTGCGTCCCAGCACGCGGCACGTCAACAGCGCTCCCAGCGCCGGACACCACATGAGCGCTACAACGACCAGCCCAAACCCCATCGACAAATAACCCGACCAGAGGACCAGCGTCCAAAGCACCGCGCTGAATAACAGCGTGAGCAACAGGTAAAGAAGAGTCGCGCTTCTTGGAGTGTGTTGCATCCAGCCGTCCTTCGTATCGTTTCAAGATGTGTATGCGGCGCAAACCTAACCTGCGAATTCCAGCATTGCAAGGAAAAACAGTCCGGAACAGACGATTCTTCCTCTTGGGTAGTGTCCTAATTTGCCGTTCTCAGCTTGCGAGCGCGGCATGAATCGTGCTCCGAATCCAATGTGAGACGGTTTGGTTGTTGGCCTTTGCCTTCGTTGCCATCGCCTTCAGATCGTTGGGAGTGAAGCGTACGGGCACAATCCTGCCCTTGGCTGTGCCCTTGGGTAGTTTCGGGCGTCCGACTTTCCTAGTTTTCTTCTGCTGTTCCACTATTCCTGTACTCCTGAACAATAGCGGCCCGGACTGCATCTCGGGCTGACTTGATCGGATGACCGTGCAGCACCGCGACGTGTCGCCTTGGGTGGGTAGGATCATCAGTATCATGCGCCCATGCGTACACCCTAACCGCCGTTGGGTGCTTGATTAGATCAAAGACTTCGACTACGCCATCCCAGACGGTAACTCCTTCGTGTGTTTCTTTCACTGGGATGCTTTCGACGTGCGCAGCCTCTACGCCGTGCAAATGCCGAATCACCTTTTTTAATTCCTCTATGTATTCCCAGTTCACGACGTGGCCTCTACTAGATCGCCTACAGTCCAGAAATCTTTCTCAACCCCAGCAGCCATTGCAGGAGTGCAGCGCAGCGTATTGTGACGGCGCACGAAGTTGTAATAGGCGAAGTGCAGGCCGACTGCTGCCTTGAAGTTATCCAGCTTCTTACTGAACGCCAAGCGTCAGACGAGACAGGCGCTTTACGTGCAGGCGTGTGGTAGCGTTCAACCGCTCAATATGGCTGGTTGAAACCAACTCCATTTCAGGATTACCCGAGACAGGCCTCCGCATCGCAGAGGCGAAGTGAGGTGCGCTGTACTTGCGCTCTGGATGCTGTGCGCTGTCATGCGTGTAAACCTTGACGATCTGCCCGTAATCCACGTCCGCGCCAAAGGACCGCTCTATTGCCTCTACGTATCCGTGAAGCGCATCGGTTGAAATCTGCACTCGATTTCGCATCCGGCTAGCATACGATCATGCACAAAGTTCTGTGGTCGTCGCCAGTGTGCGCTTGCCTACACTTGAACGAAGGCACTAACTTGGTTTCCGAATCAATGGCGCAGATACGTCCAAACGTCGCCCAGTTCGTCCCTGTCGTCAACGGAGCAATGCCGCTCTTTCTTTCCGATGAATCCCCATACTTCATCCAATTGCAGGTAGCTGCAGCCCAATTCCTGCATCTTGGAATCCAGCAGCATTTCGCATCCACGACCGACCTTCACGCCAAGCCGCATGATCGTATCGCGGTGAATGCCAGTCAGCCGCTCAATCGAGCGAATGCTGGAACCTTCGGCCAAGGCCCCGATTACCGCGATTTGCTTGTCTTTGGGGAGTACGTTTGCCATGTGCATTACTGTAATACAATAATGCATGGCTGTCAAGTATTTTTGTGTTACACTTTTGCTCCCATGAAGCGCGCTATTGTAGCCATAGTAATGCTCATCGCCGCAGGGGGACTTTCCGGTAAACCAAACAACAGTTCCCAAATTGCCGAGCAGAAAAGCCAGCCCCAAACCCCTAATTCGGCAATCACTTTTGTAAATAATTGCGCAGGCACACCAGATACAAAGCGTACCCAAAACAGCACGCCACGCTGGTACGCATCCCCTGAATGGTGGTTGGTCATTCTCGGATTCCCAACTCTGTTCTTTATTGCCTGCCAATCCGTATTGACTAATCGCGCCGCTCGCGCTGCGAAAAAATCCGCTAAAGCGGCTTTGTTGAATGCCAAAGCCCTTATAAGCGGAGAGCGCGCTTGGCTCTTGGTTGACGGCATTAAGCCTGATGGCTTCTGGGAAGTCCTTAGGGAAATTAAACTTCGGAACCTCTCTCGAAAGGAGTTTGTAGATATTGGCCCTCAATTTACTAATTTTGGCAAAAGTCCAGCATGGCTCACTGAGGGTTATTTTCGATTCATTACGAGGCCTACTGGCACCTTCAAATGGGCATTGGAAGATCAAACCATAGCCAAATACAACGAGCCCATTGGGCCGGGAAAAAACGCGCAGCCGCTCAATATGAGGGTTAACACTTCCATTCTCAGTTGGAAGACAGTTCAAGACTTGGAAGAGCGGCAATCTGTTTTGTACTTCTATGGTTTTATCCGGTACAAGGACGTGTTCTTTAAGGACACCGACGAGATTCGCGAGACTCGTTTCTGCTTTAGCTATTTTGTGTTCCCAAAAGAAGATGCTTTGAAGCTGGGAATTGGGGGAGAATGGCAGCCCGCAGGCCCACCAGAGGCAAATTCCTGTACCTAACGCGAGCAGGTATTGGGCTAATTTGAATGTGGATTTCAAATTAGGACACCACCTCCTCTTGAATCCGCTTGACCCCCGATTTCACAAACGGTAGCATTCCGCAGCGGTCGTGCAGGCTGGATCTCCTCCTCCAGACTCCCCCCTTCTGCATGGCTTGGTCTTTCGGGCAACACCGGACGTAATACGCATGCGGCAACGAAACACGCTGTGCACTTGTGTGCGCAGCTCGGTCTAGTCTTCGAACCAAATCTTCTGCACGAGGAACGACGTGAAACGGAAAGCGACAATTGGATCTCGCGTAGCGATTCTGGGCTTGACCGCGGTTCTGGTCTTTGGCGCGCAATCTTCGCCCGCCGCTCAGGAAGAAACGAACTCGACGACCCGGTCGGTGCTCGATCAGGAACCGATTCCGCGAACGCCCGCGCGTCTGGCGCGCGGAGAATACCTCGTGGAAGGACTCTTGCAGTGCCCGGCATGCCATTCGGAGAATGACTTTTCCAAGCGTCCGTTTCAGGTCCTTCCGGGAAAGAAGCTCGGGGGCTTCGTGTTCCCCAACGAAGAGATCGGGCTGCCCAAGCCGAACCGTGTGGTCGCACCCAACATTTCTCCAGATCCTGAATATGGCGCCGGGACCTGGAAGGACGCTGATTTCGTGCGCGCTTTGCGGCAGGGAATTGGGCACGACGGGCGAACGCTGTTTCCCTTGATGCCCTACTATTATTTCCGCAATCTTTCCGACGAAGATCTGGCCGCGGTCATTGTCTATGAAAGGTCTTTACCGCCGGTGCATATCAAGCGTCCGAAAACCAGCTTGACCCCGCAACTCAAGAGCGCATTCCAACCCCTGCCGCCGCTGCCCCATGTTCCCGAGCCCGACCGCTCCGATCGCTTGAAGTACGGCAAGTACCTGGTGACGGCCGGACATTGCGACGCCTGTCACACACCCACAGATGATGCCGGCAACCCGCTTCCCGGAATGGCGTTTGCCGGAGGAGCGCCATTGATTGGGACTTGGGAAGGTGGAAAGAAATTCAAAACCGTCAACGCGCTGAATCTCACTCCCGATCCTTCGGGAATCTCTTACTTTGACGAACTGATGTTTATCGATGTCATTCGCAACGGAGGCTTCCGCACCCGGCCACTCTCGAACATTATGCCTTGGGCTTATTTCCGCAATCTGAGCGACGATGATCTGAAAGCCATCTTCACCTATTTGCACTCGCTGAAGCCGGTTTGTCATCATGTGGATAACACCGAGCCCGCCACCTACTGCAAGCAATGCCGCACCAAACATGGTCTGGGCGCGACGAACTAGCACAGGCTCTGCCATGAAGTGGACAGGCCGCGCTGATTCAATCCGGCATCAAAGTTGCGCTGAATGGAGGAATCTATGGTGCCACGCAAGCGCCAGACTCGACGTGGAAACAAGGCTGAGGTAGCTGACCCCAACCTCTTGACCCGTGCAGCGCGGATGGTCGGCACGGCACTGGGCTCGATTTCCGTCAAGGTGCGGGGCAAACAGAGCGGAGAGGTTGAGCTGAGTAAAGCGGGGCCAACGAAATCCCCCCGCAAAGCTGCCGCTAAAAAGAAAGCAGTCCGCAAAGCGGGGACTAAAGCCGTTCCGAAAAAGCGCAAAAACACCGCCACTCGGGCCAAGAAAGACGCCCTTCAACAATGAGTGCAGAATGCCATCGCATCGCCGATCAATTGGCCTCGACCATCAATGGAGAAGCTTGGTACGGAGATTCGCTGCGGCAAATCCTTGAAGGCGTGACCGCAAGCCAGGCGCAGGCGCATCCCGTCCCAAACACCCACTCGATCTGGGAAATGCTTGGCCACCTGGACGCCTGGGTCCAATTCGCGCTCGGCGCAGTTACGGGCGTGCCGATCCCTGCCTGGCCGGGCATGCCAGTGGAACTCGATTGGCCTCCGGTAACCGGCACCAACGAGGCCGCCTGGAAGCAGGCAGTGGACTCATTTTTCTCGCATCACCTGAAAATGGTGGAAACCATCAAAGCTTTCCCAGACGATCGCCTCGGAGCCACCGTTCCCGGCAGAACTTACAATTTCTATCGCCTCTTCCAGAGTACAACCCAGCACGCGGTCTATCACTCCGGCCAGATTGCAATGCTGAAGAAAGTTATCCCTGCCTGACCGGCGCTGCCGGGCGCGTGACAGGGCAGTAACGATCATTACGGTTTGCAAAACGTAGTTCGCGTTATACTCCCGCGCATGTTCAAGGGGCGGCGTATCGGATGTCTGGCCAGAATTTTCGGAGCCCTGCTATTTGGCGTAGTGGTTATCTATGCGGTGGCTGCGATCACCAGCCCTTGGTCTTTTCATATTGGCAACCGCTGGACTCCATTCTTGACCTGGTCCGGGTACGGCCAGCTAGTGACGAAGAATGGAACATATCCCCTCTACATTTCGTTCTACCCGTCGCCGCACTTCTCGCGGCTTCATCTCGATGGCTTACGCCCCACCGGAGGTGTGCGGGGCAACGGCTGGCTGTGTACGGCGCCGGGCACGATTGAACGCCTGCGGCTGTACGGCACAATCTATAACGGCTGGAGCACCACCGACGGAAGCTTGATGGAATTTCGCCTGAATGAATGGAAGGCCATCGATCTGGGCCAGCATCGTGGTTTCTTCGATCTCTATGGCCGCTGGCAGGGCGAGCGACTGGTGATGGACGATCGCGGGCGATACAGTTCGACGCTTCGCTCCGGCCTGCGACCGGAACACACTTCCGTGACCTTCGAATGGGGCTCTTACTCCGATTTCAAGTCCATATGTGCCAACGCTAAGATAGCTCCGCCGCATCCGTGACAACGTCGCTCGCTCGGGCGGAAGTTCGCCGCGGGAACACTCGCTTTGAATGTTCGCCACCATTGCTGTGAGTTTCACACAGTGAAACGTAGCAGGTACAACTGCGAAGCTCATCCGAGTGGGAGACGTCGAGCAACGATGATAAAACCATCGGAACTACCCATGGAGTGACTCCGCCTGGCGGCACTCCGTACACAGAAAACAATTTGGGTTAAGCAGAATTGATGGTCCCAGCGCGTTAGGGGCAGGTCGTGGCCAGCAGTTCCTCGATCTTCTGCAGCACGGTGGCCGGGGCAATGCCTTTTTGCAGGAAGGCGACAACTTTGACCAGAGTCGGATCCGGGATTTGCGAGTGCCCGGAAAAAAGCAAAATCGGGACCTGCGGCTTCATGCGCTTCATCGTTGCTGCCACTTCTCCGCCATTAAGATCCGGCATGGCATAGTCGAGCATCACCAAGTCGATGGGCGATGTTGCGAACAACTGGAGTCCTTCCTGGGCGCTGAAAGCAGTGGTCACGGAATAGCCGACGCTTTGCAGAAAAAGGCACCACCCCGCGGCGGCCGTCTCGTAGTCGTCGATGCAAAGCACACTTTTTCGTGCTGCAACCACTAAGGGCCTCCTTTGCTCTACCGTAAAGGTTTCAGGCGTTGGAGTATAAACGTACGTGGCCGGGTCTCAAAATCCCGCGGATGCTCGTCGGATTAATGAGTGTGTAGTAGCAGAAGCTCTGCCGGAATTCCAGAGCCGCTTGGGTGCCTGGAACTTTTAGGCAACTGTGCGAGAGTGGAATCCTGGGCTCCCACAGGGTTTACAATTTGTGACTTCAGGGTGCGAATCCCCAGCATTCGAACGTCCGCAGACGCCTTGGTTGCAGTCTGCACCCAACGCCCGTGGACGTTATCGAACGTGATTTCGACCGCCACGTCCTTCAGCCACCACGAGGGAGCTTTGACCAACTGGCCCTCGATATGTCGCAACTGGAACGATTGCTGATCTACCCAGGCCTGTCCCGAAATCAGTCCGGGATCTTTACGCTTCGGATTCAGCCGCAGCAAGTAACAGGGGGCGCCGGCAAACACTGCCCGGCCTGCCAGCTGAAAATCGTAGTTCTCACCATTCACCGCCACTTTTCTCGACTCCGACGCCGGTGCGACCTCATGGTCCAGGACTTGTCTTACGATTTGTTCCCCGCGGCTGCTTCCGGTGGTTTTCTGAATGGAATATTGGGCTGCTCCCCGCGAATCGTAATCCACCTGCGCCAGCACTTCGGAGCTCACCTCGCCGCCAGTTCCTTTGAGGAGAACGTACTCACGGACCACATGCAACGTTTGCGGCTGGGTCGCCCCTATCGCTTGCTGCATGCGTCCCACAATTACCTCCAGGGTTGGAGCCGTATCGCGCTTTTCTATCGGAGTTTGGGCTGCGGCCAGGGAACAAGCGAGAACCGCTGTGAGAAGGTAAATCGCACGTGCTGGAACCCGCTGTGACATGCACCTATTGCAAGAGCACGCTGCCTGCCACTCGCCTGGCGCAGAATCTTAGCCTTCTGGCTCTGCAAACAGGCTCCGGAGCATGCATTTTTGCATTACCAGATAGCATTTTCGTCCTAGGGGGAAAAGGGTAGTAACGCGAGTAGGATCTGGAGAAAGCCGGTTCAGGAACTTGCAACAACGGCCCCTAAGGTCGAAGCACCCGCTAGGTCGAGCCTTGCAATTTCCTTCTTGCCCAGTTGGCATGTTCGGCCACTACGGGGTCTTCATCCTCTGAAAGCTGTTCCAACAAGGGAGCGAAATCTCGATCTCCACTGTTCCCCATCGCCACCACCGCATTCCTTCGCAGGCCCGTTCTCTTCGCGCGGCGGATCGCAGACCCTCGAAACTTCTCGCGAAATTCTTCCTCATCGACCTCCGCGAGCCACTCCAGCGCCGGATTCACCAGCCCTTCCCGCGGCTGAAATTCTTCTGCGCCGGTCACCGGAGCCTTGCGATTCCACGGGCACACATCCTGACAAATATCGCAGCCAAAGATATGCCGGCCCATGCCCTCTCGTAACTCTTCTGGAATCTCGCCGCGCTTTTCAATAGTGAGATAAGAAATGCACTTGTTCGAATCCAGCCTGTACGGCGCAATCAGCGCGTCGGTCGGACACGCCTGGATGCAGCGGGTACAAGTTCCACAACGATCCGGTGCGGGCAAATCCGGAACTAGCTCCAGCGAAGTCAGAATCACTCCCAGAAAAAGCCACGAGCCCTGCTTCTGATTGATGATGCAAGTATTCTTTCCCACCCATCCCACGCCCGAATATTTCGCATACACCCGCTCGATCACGGGCCCGGTATCCACATAGCACCACGTCCGTAGAGGTACCGCCGGCGTCTCGCCGGCCCGGCTCTGGATGTATCCAACGAGCCGAGCTTCCACCGTCCGCAGCTTCTTCAGCACTGCCTCGTGATAATCCTCGCGACCCCAGGCGTAACGGGAAATCCAGCCGTGATCAGGCTCCGCAACTTCAGTGGAATACGGCTGCGCGGTGTTGTAGTTGATCGCGCACACCACCAGGCTGCGCGCCCAGGGCACGGCATTGCGCAACGAGGCACGTTTCAGCTCTCCGCTGTCGTTTCGCGCTTCCAGGTACTTCATCTCGCCAGCGTGGCCAGCCTCAACCCACTCTGGAAACCGCTCCAGTTCCGGAAAGTCGCGCACGGGAGCGATGCCCGCAAGCTCAAACCCAGCCTCGCGGGCCGCCTGCTTCACGAACTCCGAAATTTGCTCAATCGAAACCACTTCATCCCCATTATCCCAGTTGCCCGCCTGTCACGGGGCCTTGTGATCCATGACACAGCCTTCGGTGGCAAGCTCAGGGCATCTTGATGCAGGGTGGGACCGGGCGTCTGCCGGTCCTTTATGAACAGCAGCCTGAAGGAGGGCGCGATGATCAACCGTCGTCAGCGCTTCAGGATCGAGGCGGTCAAGCCGCCCAAGCAGGACTCGCAGGAGCGTGTCCACAATTTCAACGAAGTCTCGCAAACCTACACTCCGGAGCAGGCCATGGAACAGGCGCAGCGCTGCCTCTACTGCGACCATGCACCGTGCGCCAAAGGCTGCCCGCTGCACAACGACATCCCCGCTGCCCTTTTCCTGCTTGGCCAGGGAGACTTCATCGGTGCCGCTCTTAAGTTCATGGAGACGTCGAACTTCCCCGACGTTTGCGGCCGCATCTGCCCTCAGGAAAAACAATGCGAAGGCGCCTGCGTGGTTGTACCGCGAAATCCGTCGGTCTGCGTGGGCAAGCTCGAAGCCTTCGTCATCGACTACGTGCGCAAAAACTATGGCTACCCCGCGCGTGAAATTGCGACAGCTACCGGAATGAAAGTTGCCGTCGTGGGCGCCGGGCCCGCAGGATTGGCCGTCGCGGAAGAACTCGCGGCCCGCGGACACGAAATCGTGGTCTACGACATGTGGCCCTATCCCGGAGGCCTGCTGCTCTATGGCATCCCCGGTTTCAAGCTGAATAAAGAAATTGTTTTTTCAAAAATCGACTACCTCGAGAAGATGGGAATTCGTTTCGTCTGCAATCATCGGGTTGGCCCCGAGCATCCCGTGGAAGAATTTTTCAAGCAGGGATTCGACCTCGTCTTCCTCGGCTACGGCGCCGTCAAAGGCGGCGAGATGAAAGTTCCCGGCGAAGACACGCTGAAAAATGTCTATCAGGCGACGGAGTATCTGGTTCGCGGAAACCTGCAGCCGGAACTTCTGCCAGAGGTCTGGCGCAATCTGTCCGATCCCAAGCCCAACCACACCGGAAAGACCATCGTGATTGGCGGAGGCGACACGGCGATGGACTGTGTGCGCACCGCGCGACGCTTGAATCCGGATGCCGATGTCTATTGTGTCTACCGCCGCAGCGAAGTCGAAATGCCCGGTCGCTACGAAGAGCGCGTCAACGCGATTGAAGAAGGCGTGCAGTTCGAGTGGCTGACCGCTCCGGTGAAGTTTATCGGCGACGAAAATGGAAATGTCAAAGCCGCGGAATGCATTCGCATGAAGCTGGGGGAGCCCGACGCAAAGGGCCGCCGCTCTCCCGTGCCCATCGAGGGATCAAACTTCATTCTCGAGTGCGACACCGCCGTGCTCGCCATCGGCTACAGCCCCGAAACCGATATCCCGCAATCCACTCCGAATCTGAAGACAACGAAGTGGGGCTCCGTTGTGGTAGAGACCGAGGAGACCGGAGAAACCTCGCGCGAAGATCTCTACGCCGCCGGAGACAACGTTCGGGGCGCAGACCTGGTCGTCACCGCGGTAGCCGCCGCCCGCAAAGCGGCTGTGCATATGCACAATAAGCTCGTGGCCATGAAAGACAAAAAGTACCATCAGAGCTCTCAGCATCTGGCGGTTCCCCATAACACCGTGTCATCCTGAGCGAAGCGGGTCCGGCGAAGCCGAACCCGCGCAGTCGAAGGACCTGCATTGTTCAGCGCGCGTGGCGCTGCGGGGAATGGATTACGGCGTGGCGCCCTTTGCCGCAGGCACCGAGATGGTCACCGAGTCCGGTTCGGTCCACACGGCTTTCCCGTCGGCCAACTCCAGTCGGTGCATCGTGACCTTGAGGCTGCCCCGATCCACGTCGATCATCAGGTAGTGGTAATTCACTTCTTTA
The DNA here is from genome assembly GCA_963797845.1 of Terriglobia bacterium. Taxonomy (GTDB): domain Bacteria; phylum Acidobacteriota; class Terriglobia; order Terriglobales; family Acidobacteriaceae; genus DASREM01. The sequence goes on along the minus strand of CAWCRE010000019.1, from coordinate 337,543 downwards.
CTTTGAAACAGGTCGTCTGCCGCGCGCTCAATCGGATACGCATGCGCTCCCGCGCCCCCGGTTACGAAATAAGCCACTCCGCCGTGCTCATGGCGTTCGTAGTTATGCACGTGCCCTGAGAAGACGACAATTCGAGCCCGAATGTCGCGCTGCCGCGCTTCAAGCATTTTTGCGAGATCCTGCTCCTGCCCTCGAGACGAGTGTCCTCCCCCGTATTTCTTGCTGTCGGAAGAACTCGTGTACGGAGGGTGATGCAGAACGATGAACAGAAAATTCACATCGCCGGGAATGTGGTCCAGCTTTTGCGTGAGCCATTGCCCCTGCGGTCCAGAGGTCTCGTCCAGAGAACTGTCCAGCACCAGCATCAACGAATTTCCCGCGCGCACTGAGTAGTAGCGACTGTTTTTCAGCTCCGGGAAGCGTTGAAAATAATTTCCCAACGCCAGTTTCTGATCGCCATGAAGATCGTGATTGCCCAACGCAGGGTAAACCGGGATTTTCTGAGAGCGCCATATTTCAGTCTCGCTGTCCCACACCTTCCAGTCGTTCACGTCATATCCGTTGTAGACAATGTCGCCGCCGAACGAGATGAAGGCCGGATTCGCATCGGCGATCGCTTTCACCAGCGCCTGTCGCACGGGTGCGTTCGCAGTCTCGATGTCCTTCGGATCATGAAACCGCGCATCTCCATAGGTAACGAAGTGGAAGGGCGTGCTCACCTGCAACGTAAGTTCAACTGGCTTGCTCTCCTCGGCTTGCGCTGCCGAATAAACGGACCAGCAGAGGAGAAAGCTGAACAGAACCACGCCTGCTCTGCGCACCTTCATTTATTGCCCACGACCAGCACTTCAAATTGACCCGACTCCGCTGTCGACAAATAGAGCTGATGCGTCTTGTGATCGAGCGCCATGGTCTTGGCGCGTGGCAGTGTCTTTACCGTCTGCGCCACGGTGTACTTGTCGGGCCCGTCCTGATGAATCACGGTGATGGTTCCTTCCCCGTTGGAGTTGAAAATCAGCCCAGTCTCCGGATCAAACGCCGTGGCGTCCACATGATCGCCGATCGGCAGCGTGGTGATGACCTGACCGGAATCTGCATTCAGCACGGCCATGACCTTGCTGCGACAACCCAGAAACAGCCGGCGGTTCGGACGATCCATCGCCATGCTAGACGGCGAAGCACACGGCGCGGTCGGCCAGCGCTGCTCGACTTTCAGTGTGCGCGCGTTGATCTTCACCACCATGCTCTCGTCTTCCAGATTGTCGTAAACAAATCCTGTTCCATCGGCCACGGCAAACTCGGGACCGCCGCCCAGGTCCACCGTCCCGGCTACTTTTCCATCCGCAACTTCGATGACGGTCGCGCTGTTACTGCCCCCATTGAAGGCGAATACGCGCGCAGTCGAAGGATCATAGATGATTGCGTCCGGTTTCTTCCCGGTCGGTACGTCGGCGATTTTCTTCAGTGTCTTCAAATCGAAAATCGTCACCGTTGAGGACTGACCATTACTCGTAAAACCGCGGCCAGATTCTGGCGCGAGCGCAATCCCATGGACGCCGAGCGTGCCCGGAATGCTTCCGACAATGCTATTGGAATCCAGATCAAGGACTTCCACCTGAGTTCCGTGAGACACGTACAACCGTCGCGCCGCTTCGTCCACGGCAAGATAGTCCCAACTCCCCTGTCCGGGAATGGAGATTTTCTTGGTGATCTGGTATGCCGGGGAAGGGCCCTCCGCGAAAAGCCCAACCGAAGCTGCGAAACAAATGACTAAGATGCTCGCCAGGTTTTTCAAAAGATGTTCCTTTCAACTCAGGTTTACGACACGAGCTCTACCTGCTCGATCCTGAAGCCCTGCTGAAGACCGCCCGCAACTGTCCCCGCCTTCTATTTCGGTTCATTCGATAGCGTGTAGCGCAGGCCGAATGAATAACTCGGCTTGTAATATTCGCGCTGAATCGGATAGATCGGACTGCCCTGATAAAAGCCGAACACTTCGTTGGTCAGGTTCAGACCCGACACAATCAACTGCAGCCCGCGATACATGCGGAAAGCCGCTTGCGCATCGACCTGCGTGTGGGAATAGAGGTAGACGTCTCCGTTCGGCCCTTTCTTGCCCAAAGGCTGGGGGTTCGGCGTCCCGTCGGGGTTTAGGTCCGAATAGTTGTACTGGAAAATATTCGCGCCGTTGTAAGAGATGCCCATGCGCACCGAGAGCCGTCCCCGATCATAGGTTGGGCTAATGTTGAACGTATTCGGCGCCTGTCGCAGCAACGCGGGTTTATCGGAACGGTTTGGCACTCCGTCCGTTTGTGAATTGGTGTAGCTGTAATTGGCCGAGATTCCCAGGCCTGCAAGCGGACCCGGCAGAAAAGTCAGGTGCTGCTGGTACGCAACCTCGAACCCGTAAAGATGAGCGCTCTTGCCATTGATCGGCTGCACCAGGTTTCCGCCGTTGAAGAACGAGCCATACACATCGGTGGTGATCGGACTCTTCACCCCCTCGTAAATCGGATCCGACAATTGCTTGTAGAAAAATCCGGCCTGCAACAGGCCGAGTGGCTTCAGGTATTGCTCGTAGAGCAGGTCGTAATTGTTGGCATGCGTCGGCTTCAGGTTCGGATTGCCGATATCTATTTCCTGGTTGGGACCATTGTGTGTCAGGAACGGAGGCAGATCGCTGAAGTTCGGTCTTGCGATCCCTCTCCCGTAAGCCGCCCGCAGCGAAGCATCATGTGGCAGACGATAACGCACCTGCACCGACGGTAGCGGATCAACGTAAGAGTTGTTGGTATTCACTGGAATGACCGACGTCAGCGCTCCGGTGTTGGGATCGAGCGTGACGTTGTTGCCCTGCAATCCCTCGTTGGTAGCCTCAAAGCGCAGGCCGGTTTGCACACGGAATCGGCCGATATCGACTGTGTTCATGATGTAGCCGGCCGAAACTCGCTCGGTCAGGTCATAGTTATTCGGAAGCGTGTTCAGCTGCGTCTGAACCAGATCAAAGGGAAAGAGGCTGGCCTGGTTCGCGTTGAAGAAGGACTGAATCTTGCCGAAGTTCGTGACCGGCCCCAGCGTATAGCTCTTGTCGTAGTATCCCGAGTTCGTGAACGAATCCAGGAAGTTCGACATCTGCAGCACTGAGGGGTCGGCCAGGGTGGACGGGTCCACGCCGTCGTAATAGTTGTCGATGTTGTCTTCGAATTTGTGAGCATTGCGAAACTTCGCTCCAAACTCGAACGTGGCGAAGTGTGAACCGAGATGATAATCGCGTGCAGCCGAAAACCCCGTTTGCAGGTTGAGCTGCGGGCTGTAGTTCCGTGAAACGTCAATGATCCCTGAGCCCGACAAATAATATTGTGTGGGGTCGTAGATATTGACTCCGCCTTGCGGCAGGATCTTTGGCCGGTACGGATCGCTGGTGTCCAGCGAGAATGGAATAGCATTCAAGGGGCTGTTGGAAAGGGGCGCGAAATTGGCGTTGGCGTACCCGTGATCCTCCTCCGCCGATCGCGACACGGAAACGTCGTAAGCCAGCCACCAGTGACTGAACACGTGCTTCCCGCCTGCTTCCAGGCTGCCGATCACGTCTAGCGGCCGGCGGATTTGCGAATTGAACGAAATGCTGCCGTCGCCGTTGTTGGTGGTGGCGTTTGGCCCGGCGAACGATCCGAAACTCGGGCTATAAACCCAGCGGTCGCCGTAGTTGTTGAAGTGAGAGTAAATGGTTCGAACATACAGCCCGGAAAGTTCGCCGAGTTTGTAGTCGACGCTTCCCGCAAAGCCGTAGCGGGTACGGTAATACCGGTATTCGCGAATATCGATCCCACCGTAGGTAGGGAAGAACTGAGCGCCCGCCTGCGCCGGACCATCGCAGCCGCTGGCATTGCATTGCGAAACGGTAGGTCCAGGTTCCACATCGTCGATGCCGCGCCCGTTCCAGTCATAGCTTCCACCCACCAGTATGCCCAGGCGCTTGCTCGAGCCGAACCGTTTTCCCACGGTTCCGTCCATCTCGTAAAGCGGCCGGCCCCCGATAATTGGCGTATATCCGCCGATGCCGTTTAGATATAACGTCGGCTTTTCCTCCGCGGTCTTGGTCACCAGGTTGACCGAGCCGCCGATTCCACCCGCCTCCTGATTCGCCGCCAATGTCTTGTTGATTTCGACCGACTCGACCAGGTTTGCCGGAATGGTGTCGAGCTTGATCTGGCGCACGCCGCCTTCCGGCGAGGGCACTTCGATTCCGTTCACGGTGACGTTACTGAGGCTGGGATCAGTGCCGCGAATCTGTACGTACTTTCCTTCGCCCTCGTCCCGCTCCAGGGTCACGCTGGGCAAGCGTCCGAGCGCATCCGCGATGTTCGTATTGGGTAAGCTGGTGATCACCTCTACCGGCAGCACCTGAAGAATGTTGTCAGACGCGCGTTCGCGATTGATTGCTTCCGCTTCACCGTGCACACGTTCCGCGGTGACGGTTACTTCTTCGTTTTGACTCGCGACTTTCAGGGTGATGTTGGCTCGCAAGGGCTCGCCACTAGTCACTTTCACGTCGGTTGAACTATCCGCAAAGCCGATTGCCGAAACTTTCAGCACATAGGCTCCGGGATTGACGCTAGTGAAGGTGAACTCGCCGCTGCCATTGGTGAACGTCAGGGCACCCGAAGGTTGTAAGTCCACGCGCGCGCCCTGGAGCACTGCGCCGCCGGAGTCCGCGACCCGTCCGACCACCACGCCCTTTGCGGTTTGACCGCGGGCAAAGCTTCCACCAAGCAACGTCAAGAACGTGATCGTTAACGTTAGCGCACGACCAAAGCGGCTCAAGTTGGAGAGGCTGGCGAATGAACTGGATCTCATAAATCCTCCTGGCTGGGATGAACGGAGCCTGCGTTCGATTTCCGCAACAATTCTGGTGAGAAAGGGAAGTCTAGGAAGAAGGTCTGTGCAGGAGGTTAACGGCAGGTAAATTCTGACCGAGTGAACATGAATTCCCCTTAATGGGAATGGTTGGTGACTCGCGGTCGAAAATGAAGGATCTTGGTCTCTACCAAGGCAATTGCAGAATGTGGGGGGCGGCGCTCGTACCCCGGGACTAGATTCCCAGCTTCTTCACTTCCTCGTTGTAGTACTTGCGATAGAGGATGTCCCACTCCTGGCTGCCTTCAAGGATAGTGCGCTTCTGCGAGTCGATTTTCTGCCGGGCGGCTTGATCGATTCTCGCTTCCTGCATCAGAAGATCTTCCAGGATTTTGCGCACTTCCAGCCGGATGGAGTTGCGGTCTTCGACGAAATCCACTTCGCTCATCTCGGCGAGCGCGTCGGTCACCACGTGGGCGACTTTGTTGACCTTATCGCGGCTGATTCTCACAGCACCGCCTTGTACTTGCGCACCAGTTCGTTTTTCACCTTGCGGAACATCTCCTGGTAGTTGGCGCCGCTGTTGCGCATCTCGTCGGAGTAGGCCTCGAGAATGACGCGCACCTCGTCGTTGATGCGGTCCTCCAGAGACAATTCCTCGAGCATGGCCGCGTGCACCTTCTCGGTGACCGCCGGGGCTTTGGCGGTCTCGATGAACTCGCCAGCTATTAAGCGTTTGGTTACTTCGCGGGCGAGGTAGCCCACATATTCTTTCGAAAGCAGCATGGGCAGATCAGTTATTTCGTGCGAGAACAATTAGTGTAGCACAGCCATCCGCAGCCACCGGAACCGCGTCGATTCGTCGCGCCGGCGATGCGAAAAACTGGTCGCTCCCCTGCAAAAGTCATACAATTACGAATTAACGCCGACACCACATGTCCACCTTGCCTGACAACCTGGCCAGCTTGAAAGACGACATGATCGCTTTCATCGAAGGCCACGGCATGCGCCGTTTCCCCGGCTATGTCGATCATGAAGAAGTTCAGGTCGTCATGTGGAAAGCCGAAGACGCGATGGACAGCTGGAAGGACTTTGTCGAGCTGGCAAAAGCCGCCGAAGCGCCTTTCCTCACCATGGAGGCTTGGACGCTCGAGCGCGAAGAGCTCGACGACATGATCCAGCGGCTTGCCAATGCCGAATTCACCAACGATGAAGATGTCGAAGACGCGCGCTGGCTTCGCACCTACGCTGGCAAGATAGGATTCATCCAACTCGGTTTCGGCCACCAGGGCATCATGATGATCTACGAGGTCTCCACCGAGTGGTATGACCGCTACCAGCGCATCATGGAATTGTCGGAAGATTTCGGCGGGATTCCCATCGATGGCCTCGACCAGGACGACGAGCCATAGGCTGGTGAGTTTTTCAGGCCTCTTCCCCAAATGCAGATTTTTGATTTCAGAATGCAGAAGTGATCCCAACTTCAGCGGTTTCATTTAAAAGGTTTGTTTCCGCGTTCTCACTTCTGCATTTACTTCTGATCCCTGCGTTCTTTCAATTGTTCATTGGCAGGCATCATTTCTAATCAACGTTCGCCCCATGCGTTGGCTCGCCAAATCCGCAGACCCATCCCAGGTTGATTTGCTTGCATCGGCTCTTCGCGGCAAGAACCCCGTTGTTGCTCGCCTGCTGGTTATGCGCGGCATCACCGATCCCGGCGAGGCCGAGCGATTTTTAGCGCCCTCCCTTTCCCATCTTCACTCGCCCTATGTCATGACTGGCATGAAAGCTGCCGTGGATCGTCTGGAAGCGGCGATCGAGCGCAAGGAATCGATCCTGATTTATGGCGACTACGACGTGGATGGCACGACCGCCATCGTCATCCTGAAAACCGCCATCGAGCTTTGCGGGGGCGCCGCGGATTTCCATGTCCCGCACCGCATCCGTGAAGGTTACGGCATGCGCGATGAGGTCATCGAGCGCGCGGCTGCCGACGGCGTGAAGCTGATCATCAGCGTCGATACCGGCATTCGCGCCTTCGCTGCCGGCGACACCGCGGAGCGTCTCGGCATCGATCTGATCGTGACCGACCACCACTTGCCGGGTCAGGACGGCGTGCCCAAAGCGCTGGCAGTTCTGAATCCCAACCAGCCAGGATGCGATTATCCGTGCAAAGCCCTGTGCGGAGCCGGTGTGGCCTTCAAAGTGGCACAGGCTTTGATGGAGCGGCGGCTTCCGCAAAACGACCACGCGCGCATGCTGCACTCCTTCATGAAAGTTGTCGCCATCGCGACCATCGCCGACGCCGTTCCTCTCACCGGAGAAAATCGCGTTTTCGCCAAGCTCGGGCTCGACGCGTTGCGATCGCCCAAGAATCTTGGACTACGCTCCCTGCTGGAAGTGGCGCAGCTTTCCGTGTCGCGCCCGCTTACGTCAGGAGAGATCGCCTTCCGCATCGCTCCCAGGCTGAATGCAGCGGGACGAATGGATGTCGCCCGCGACGTAGTCGAACTGTTCAGCGTCAAGGATCCGGAGCGGGCGCGCGAACTCGCCAACCGTCTCGACAAGCTGAATGCCGAGCGCCAGGAGGAGGAGCGCAGGATCCTGGATTCCATTGCTGCCCGCGTGGAAGAAGAGCCCGCGCTGCGCGAAGCTTACTGCGTAGTGATCGACGGCGACGGCTGGCATCGCGGCGTCATCGGAATTACGGCAACGCGCGTCGTTGAGCGTTACGGACGTCCCGCGCTGATCATTTCGCGCGACGGCGATGAAGCGCACGGATCGGGCCGATCCATTTCTGGTTTTCATCTGCTCGATGCGCTTGAATCCTGTGCGCTCGATGTTCAGCCGCTACGGCGGACACGCTCATGCCGTGGGCTTTGCTCTGCCGTCGGCGAATGTCGCCGGCTTGCGCAGTCATCTTGATCTCTACGCGCGGGAGCGCCTGACCCTCGCCGACTTCGAACCCAGCCTGCGCTACGACGCCGAACTGGGCCTGGATCAGGTCACGCCAGAATTTTTTCAGGCCCTGAGTGCTCTCGAGCCTTTCGGCATGGGCAATCCCGAGCCGGTGTTTGTCGCGCATGGCGTACGCCTGCTGGCGCCGCCGAAGATGATCAAGGACAAGCACGTGAAGCTGAGAGTCGCTGCCGCTTCGAATAACGGACAGGCGGGCGCTTCGGGATGGCGCAAGGCGATCAGCTTCGACGCCCTGGGCTGGCATTTGGGAGAGCGCGCGCAGGCATCTCAGCTTTTGCCGGGGGATCACTTGGCCATCGCTTTCAGTCTCGACCACAACGACCATCCTGAGTACGGAGGACTGGAGCTGTCGTTGCGCGATTTCCAGAGCCAGGAAACGGCAGAAGCGGCCAGCGCAGGCCAGTCCGGCAAGTCCTGATTTGCTGTACCTGCTAAAGTGTAATTACAGAATCCACAATGAAACGAAAAAAGCCGGTCTCCAGGAAGAAAGCAAAGAAAGCCAAGAAGGGCCTGAAGCTGCGGACTTTGTACGCTTCGGCCGAAACCCCCAAACGCTCCGCCATGGAAGAAGTCGGGTTCCTCTACCGTCCGCTCAAAAAGCCGATCACTCTGCGGGTCGACGCGGACGTGTTGGCCTGGTTCAAGAAAAAAGGCCGAGGCTATCAGACGCGCATGAACCGCGTGCTACGGCGCGTGATGATGGAAGAGCGCGGAGAATAGAAAAGCAGATTCCTCTTTTCGCTCGGTGACTTCTGATTTGTCATTCCGTCACTGAGCGAAGCCTAAGGAGAGGAATCTGCTCTTTTTTCGTGCGCTTGGTAAGGCGTCAGCCCACGAAACGCTAGTTTGCGGTGATTGCTCCGAAGACTCCAGTCTTCTCGTCTACGCCACCGGCGGCGTAATAGAGTGTGTTGACCGGACCGCTTTCCTTGTTTCCGTTTCCAAACGAAATTCCCCACAGGCCCGGAATGGTGATGATGTTCCCATTCGAGTCGTTCAGGTATCCGGCAAACGCTCCGGTGTTTGGGTTGAAAGCGGCAATAAATCCGCTGGTCACGTTTCCGACCAGCAGCATGTTGCTAAAGGCGCCGAAATTTGCCGGTGCCTGCGCGATTCCCCAAGGCTCGCTGAACGATCCCTGCGCCAGGCGTACTTTGCGCACGCCGTTGACATCGAACGCGTCCACAAAACCTCCGGCCAGCTGGTTGAAGTAAGTCACCCAAATCTTGCTGCCGATGGCCTGAATACCGTAGGGCCGGTAGCTCGCGGGAATCATGGGATCAGTGAATTTGCCGGTCAGCGTGACCGGAGCGAACGTGGTCGCATCGTACGCTTCCACTTTGCCTTTATTGTTGGAGGCGTAGTAGATCGTTTCCTTGGTAGTCGGATTGGTGGCAATCGTCAGTCCAGTGTAGGAAGCGCCTTTGGCGAAGTTGTTTACCGTCACCGTCGCCGTGTTGACGTGGCAGTCATAGCAGCCTCCGCCTTTGACAGTCGGAGTCTGCCCGGCGTTCCAGTTGGAGATGGTGCCGTCTTCGGTAACGTAGGTGAAGTTGTTCGCTCCCGGCCCGGGACCGATCGCGGCGTTGTAAACGGTGCCGGTCGGGCTACCGATTCCCGTTCCGATGGCGGTTGGAATCGTGATGACCAAGGGCGCCAGCGAGGCACTACCAGTTTTGTTTGCGTAGTACAGCGTGGTGTAACCGCTCTGGTTGTCGGACACCCACCATTCGTTTTCCGCGATGGTGGCTTTGATCGGGCGCGACAGGCCCCATGGATTGATCAGAAACTGGTCTTGTGTGTTGTCGACGATGGGGGTGACGGTGTAACTGTTGGTCTGAGCGCTCAGACCAACACACATCAGCAGGGCCACGACAATCAGGCAAAAGGTTTTCATGCTTCCCTCCGAGGGAACACAGAGTAGCGAACAATCCCGCCCCATGTGTCAACAAACCGTGCAGAATTGCCGGAGGTTTGAATGTGGAGAAAGGGAAACGCGAGATTTTTGACTAGGCAACGGGTCCTGCCACCACTTTCCCCGGGAGCCGCTGTGAAGCAGATTCAGAATCTGTACACTGTTGTACATAAAATATATGCTTAAAGAGAACTTTGCGTTTAAACGTGATTTAAGAGCCTGCGGCTCGCCGGGACAGGTTTTCCCTCGTGGGTGCCCCTGGAATGCGATTGTAGGGCAACGGGGCGCTCTCTAGGGGCATCCTGGGCGACGGTTGATATTGCTCAGCGATATAAGAAGTGAGGGTCGTACTCCGGAGAGCCCGAGGAAGGATCTGGCGTGTTGGCGAATCAGGGTTTGTCACTACGTACAAGATCGCCCAGGCGCTGAAGCCATTTCGGGATCAGAAAAACAGAACCTTGCGGCCCCCCACTACACCTTGACCCATCACCCTCAGCGATTGACCAACCGTTGTGCGCCTTCGGAATAGCGCTCGCCTCGCAATTCCAGCTTGGCCGTCGCTTCCTCGATCTGCCGGAGGTCTTCGGAACTCAATTCGACATGGACCGCCCCCAGGTTTTCTTCCAGGCGAGGGAGCTTGGTGGTTCCGGGGATCGGAACGATCCAAGGCTTCTGCGCCAGGACCCAGGCCAGAGCGATCTGAGCCGGTGTCGCTTTCTTCTGCGCGGCAAATTTAGTGACCAAATCCACCAGGGCCTGGTTCGCTTTCCGGTTCTCCGGGGAAAATCGCGGAACGGTGTTACGAAAGTCGGCAGCGTCGAATTTCGTATCTTCTTTGATCGCGCCGGTCAGGAAGCCCCTGCCCAGGGGACTGAATGGAACGAATCCGATTTCCAGCTCTTCGAGTGCAGGCAGGATCTGCTCTTCCGGCTCTCTCCACCAAAGCGAGTATTCGCTTTGCAGGGCGGTGACGGGTTGAACCGCATGCGCGCGCCGAATCACCTGAACGCCCGCTTCCGAGAGCCCGAAGTGCTTTACCTTGCCTTGCTGGATCAAGTCTTTCACCGCTCCAGCCACGTCTTCGATGGGAACGTTTGGATCGACCCGATGTTGATAGAACAGGTCGATGACATCCGTCTTCAGGCGCTTCAATGAGGCCTCGGCAACTTCCTTGATATGCTCGGGTCGGCTATCCAGGCCTGCCTGCTTGCCTTCGGAGTCAATCTTAAAACCGAACTTAGTGGCGATCACCACGCTGTCGCGAACCGGAGCGAGAGCTTCACCCACCAGTTCCTCGTTGGCGTAGGGTCCGTATACCTCGGCGGTATCGAAAAAGGTGACCCCGCGCTCCGCGGCGGCGCGGAGGACGGAGATTCCGTGCTGTTTATCCACGGCGGGTCCGTAGCCAAAACTCAGGCCCATACAGCCGAATCCGAGGGCAGAGACTTCCAGTTTGCTATTGCCGAGCTTGCGTTTTTGCATCGCCTCTCCGGGTCATGCAGTCAGCTTAGACGTGTAGAGGAAGATTCGCAAAAACCTGCGGGAGCATTGCACCGGCACAACTTCCGCGATGTTCCCCTAATTGATTCCGGCTCTCTTTCTCTGAGTTGCGCATCCATTAGACTAGAGCTTCGTGCCCATTCAGATTCCTCGTCTTCGCCGCTGGTTTGCCGCGGGCGCCGTTCTCGTGATGGCGATCGTGGCCGGCACCTATTTCTACGCGCGCTGGCGGGTCCGCGATGCATTAAAAGAAGTTCCGGGAAAAATGGGCATCGAAATTCAGCAGAGCGCCCAGGGCTTCACCATGTCAAAATCCGAGCAGGGGCGCACGCTTTTCAAAATTCAGGCCAGCAAAGCGGTGCAATATAAAGAAGGCGGCCGAGCCGAGTTGCACGATGTCAGCATCACTCTCTACGGGCGCGACGCGGGACGCTTCGATCAAATCTACGGGTCAGACTTCGAATACGATCCCAAGTCCGGAGATGTGACATCGAAAGGCGAAGTGCAGATCGATCTGGAATCCAACCCCGCAGGGCTCACCAATCCCGACCAAGCGCCACCGAAAGAGTTGAAGAACGCGATCCATCTGAAAACGCAAGGTCTGGTTTTCAACCAGAAGAGCGGCGATGCGCACACAGATTCGCGAGTGGATTTTTCCATTCCCCAGGCGGCGGGTTCAGCCGTGGGCGTGAAGTACACGGCAAAGAGCGGGCTGATGAATTTGCAGTCCAAGGTGAATGTAGTTTTCAGCGGCGAGAATCCCATCACCGTGAACGCGGAACATGGCGCCATCACCAGGGATCCTCGCGTAGTCATTCTCGACGCTGCACAGCTTCGCAGCAGGACGCAGAGTGCGGAAGCGCAGAAAGCCACGCTCTTCCTCGATTCCAACAATGCGTTGAAGCGGGTGCTGGCCGACGGGGACGTGAAAATTCAGACCACGGGAACGCAACCGACCCAAACCAGGTCCGATCAACTGGAGTTGCTGATGTCCGGGGGAACCAAGAGCCAACTGGTCAATGCCATCTTCACGGGGAATGTGCAGACACAGGGCTCTGGCGCGCAGCAAGTGCAAGGCTCAGCGGATCGGGTGAAGGTGGACTTTTTTGGCAAAAACCTGGTGAAGATGGTGCATAGTGAAGGCAATGTTCACTTGGTGCAGCATGCCAAACCCGGTAGTCAGAACGCGCAGGACATGGAGCTGCGGGCGCCGGTCGTGGATTACTATATCGCGGATGGACGCCGCGTGGAACGTGCCGAAACCTCCGGGGCGGCGCAGATTGCGATGTCCCCAGTTGGGGGCGCGACCGGACAACACACGGTGGTGACCGCGGGGAAGTTCGACGCGAAGTTCGACAATCTGGGCCAGCTCACCTCCATACACGGAGCGCCGGGCGCTCGCATTGTGAGCAGCAATCCCGGACAGCACGACAAGATCAGCATCAGCAATTCAGCCGACGCATTCTTCCAGCCAGGATCGGGAATTCAATCGGTCGTGCAGCAGGGAAACGTGGCCTACGCCGACGAGGCGCGCCAAGCCTGGGGCGATCGCGCGCGCTACACCCCGTCCGACCAGATGCTGGTGTTGACCGGGTCGCCGCGAATCGTAGAAGGCGGACTGACCACCACATCGAAAACCATGCGTTTGAACCGAGCGACGGGCGATGCCGTCGCCGAAGGCGATGTAAAGAGCACCTATAGCGATTTAAAGCAGCAAGCCAATGGAGCGCTGCTGGCGTCCTCGATCCCGGTGCATGTCACCTCGAAGACCATGACCGCTCACCAGAGTCCCGCGATCGCGACCTACACTGGCGATGCCCGGTTGTGGCAGGACGCGAACATCGTCGAAGCGCCGTCCATCGAGTTCGATCGCAACCAGCGCACCGTCGTGGCGCATGGAACATCCAATCGAACTGTGTCTACGGTGCTGGTGCAAACCGATCAGAGCGGAAAAGCCACGCCGGTGACTGTGACCGCGAATCAACTCACCTACACCGACATCGACCGCAAAGCGCACTTTGAAGGGGGAGCGACGGCTCGCGGAACGGACGCCACTGTCACTTCCGATGTCATGGACGTGTTTCTGCTGCCCAGCGGTCAGAATAACCAGAACTCAGCACAGCCCGGCGCGGCCAAACTCGACCGGATCGTGGCAACGAAGAGCGTGGTGATCACGGAACCGAAGCGGCGGGCGGTGGGAGAAAAGCTGGTTTACACCTCGGCAGACGACAAATTCGTTCTGAGCGGTGGAACTCCCAGCATTTTTGATGCCGAACGAGGCAAGATTACGGGCGTTTCGTTGACTTTCTTTAGGCACGATGATAGGGTGCTGGTGGAAGGAAGCGACACTAACCCCACGGTCACCCAGACGCGAGTGGCACGATAAATGCATAGCCTGGCCACGGACGAAATCGGCAAATCCTATCGTGGCCGCAGAGTTGTAAACGGCGTCAGCCTTCGGGTGGATCAAGGCGAAGTTGTTGGATTACTTGGACCTAACGGCGCCGGCAAAACGACCTCCTTCTACACCATCGTAGGCCTGATACCTCCTGACACAGGCCGGGTGTTATACGACCAAGACGACATTACTGACGTTCCCATGTACCTGCGGGCGCGTCAGTATGGCATCAGCTACCTGCCACAGGAAGCTTCGGTTTTCCGGAAGTTAACGGTTGAGGAAAACATCCTGGCCGTTCTGGAGGCCCAGCCCATCTCCTGGCACGAGCGCCGGGAAAAGATGGAAAAGCTGATCGACCAGCTCGGGCTGGAGCATATCCGGCAAAATCGAGGCTATGCGTTATCCGGCGGAGAGCGCCGCAGGGTGGAAATCGCCCGCGCTCTGTGCATCAACCCGACTTTTATTCTGCTGGACGAGCCGTTTTCAGGGATTGACCCGATTGCCGTGCTTGATCTGCAGAAGATCATTTCGGACCTGAAGGCCAGCGGAATCGGGATTTTGATTACCGACCACAACGTCCGCGAGACGCTATCGGTTACCGACCGGGCCTACATCATCAATGAGGGCCGGATTTTCCGGCAGGGAACGCCCGAGCAGCTGGGGGGCGACCCGGAAGTCCGGCGAGTCTACCTGGGAGAGAGTTTCACTCTGGTTTGAGGTCAAGTGACCTTCAGTGAGTACTCCGGTTTTGACGTCGCCGTAATACAGTTCTGTTTGAGATGGTTGGGGAGTGTCAGCCATCACAGCGTGGCTTCTTCAGGGAGCCTGACAATGAATTGGAGCGAGGGCTCCAGGGAAGATACGACCGAACCATGGTGTTGTTGCAACCCAAGCTGCATTTGAAGGTTTCGCAAAGACAGATCCTGACCCCAGGATTGGTACAGATGGTCAGTGTGCTTGCGCTCAATAAGCTTGAGCTCAAGGACATGATCAACGCCGAGATGGTGGAGAACCCGGTTCTCGAGGAACTGGAAGACTCCGTTCCCCTTGCTGGACGACGTGAACCGCCGGGAAGAAGACCGGGATCGTCCTGTTGCTACGGCAACCGAAGAAGCGCCTCTTCCGGCCGCGGAGAAGAAAGATCCGTTCGAAGAAATCGATTTTGGCTCCTTTTTCCAGGAGTATCTCGATCCCGGCTATCGCACGCCGGGCGAGATGGAAGAAGTCGAGCGCCCGTCGTTTGAAAATTTCCTTTCCAAGCCCAGCAACTCTGACCGATCACCTGACTGGCAACTGGGCGCGCTTCCCGTTAGCGCCGGCGTTCGCGAAGCTGCGGAACTGATCATCGGCAACCTGAGCGAAGATGGATACCTGATCGCCAGCGACGATGAGTTGCTGGGCGTCGCGCCTCCGGCTCCGCCAGAAGTCGATGCGACGATCGTCGCCAATGTGGTGAAGCAGGCTGAAGAATTGGGCTTGGGAGAGATTGCCGATTTGAATCCCAGTGTTGCGGACGTGACCTCCGCGCCGGCATCCCCCGACGATTGGATGAACGCGGCCATGAATTCGGCGGTGGAGACAGAGACGCTCACCGCGGTTGCGCCGATGCCGGAGCCTTTACCGGCGCCTGCCCCAGTTCCAAGTGCGGAAGCGCCCGCAGCCCCGGCGCGTCCCGTCTTCAAAGCCAATTTTTCCCTCGCTGATCTGCAGGAGGCGTTGGAAGTGGTACGGCAGATGGATCCTCCCGGCGTGGGTTGCCGCGATCTGCGCGAATGCTTGATGTACCAGCTGCGATTACCATCGCCGAGCAACTCGAAGAACAGAGGCATGTGAACGGAACCGCCCAGGTTGTGGCCGATGCGATTGCGATTGTCGACCAGCATCTGCGTGGGTTGCAGATGAAACAGCACAAAGAAATTGCCAAGGCGCTGGGCCGTCCGATTGAAGCGGTTCAGGCCGCGCTGGAGTACATTCGCACCCTCGACCCGCGTCCCGGACTTCGCTACAACAAAACGCCAGCCGCGGCTGATCGAGCCCGATGTTGCCTTCGTGAAACATGGCGACGAGTGGCTGGTGATGATGAACGAGGAAGACGTTCCGCAGCTGCGGCTGAATCCGGCGTACAAACGGCTGCTGATCGAAGATACCAACGACAAAGACACGCGGAATTACGTGAAAGAGCGTTACAAGTCTGCGATCCAGCTGATCAAGAACATCGAGCAGCGCAAGCAGACGATCATGAAGGTCTGCTATTCCATCCTGGCCCGGCAGGAAGATTTCCTGGACAAGGGAATCGACCAGCTGAAGCCGATGATGATCAAGGAGGTGGCCGAAGAAATCGGCGTGCATCCTTCCACCGTCAGCCGTGCGGTGGCCAACAAGTACGCTGCACACTCCACAGGGCGTATTTGAATTGCGTTACTTCTTCAGCGAAAGCGTCAACGGGCCGGAAGGCGGCAACACCTCGTTGCTGATCCTGAAACGGCGCGTGAAAAAGCTGATCGAGGAAGAAGATCCCTCTCGGCCGCTAACCGACGAGCAGATCACCCGCATCCTGCAGTCGCAGGGGATCCAGGTCACTCGCCGCACGGTCGCGAAGTACCGGGAAGATATGCGCATCCCGAGCACCCACCAGCGCAGAGTGAAAAAGTAATGCAGAAGTTCGAAGTAAGAATGCAGAAGTAACTGTCTACATTCTGAATTCTGACTTCTGACTTGTTCCAAATGTGGTGCCCATATTTTAACAAGAATCATTTTCGGAGGGCGCACAATGAACGTGGAATACACTGGCAGGCAGTACGAAGTCACTCCCGCCATCCGCAAAGAAGTTGAAACCGGCCTCGCAAAAATCCGAAAAATCCTAGCCGACAAATTTGAAACCAAGGTGTTCTGGCCGTGGAAAAACACCGCCACAAAGCGGAGATCACCATCAGCCCGCGCAACGGGCCGCTGGTCGGCCTTGCCCAGGCCGGAGACATGAAGGCTGCCGTGAACGAGGCGCTCGATCACCTGGAAAAGCAGGCAGTCCGGTACAAAACGAGTGGCGCACCAAGAAGCGTCAAGCGGGACGCAAGTTGAACGGCAATGGCGCGCAGATGGAAGAAGTGCTGCAGCCTGCTGTCGGCCTGACCGAGTGAAACCGCGGTGCCGATCGTGGTCCATAAATTTCCGCAGTCGCGAAAACTACCGAAGTGCACCTGGTGCGCTCGCGATGACGCGGTCTCTCTGCGGCCCATGACGCTGGAGGAGGCGATCAAGGAAGCGCACTTCCGCGACCGCGATGTGTTTGTGTTCCGCGATCCCAAGGGAAAGGTGATGGTGCTGCATCGCAACCGCGAAGGGAAGATGGAGTTGATCGAAGCGCCGTAACTAGGCCCGAATCAGTGTCATGTTTCATGACGGGACAGACTTTTGTCTGTCCCGTTAATTTTTGGCAGGGTCGCATGACCTCCGTAATCGAATGCTGCGGGTTCGGTCTGGTAAGGCATATCTGGGACTTGCTACTTTGATTCAATCTGGCGAGGTCTGAATGGCCGAAAGCGGAACGACATGAAACGTAAGGCTGTCATCGTGTGTTTGCTCTTCGCGCTTCCTGCAGGGGCCCAGCAAGGCGGCGATCAGGAAGGTAAACTCGTGGCGCTTGAGAAGATGTGGAACCAGGCGCAGATCACGCGCGACTCCAATGCTCTCCAATCTCTGATCGCCAATAAATTCGTAGACACCGAGTACGATGGCGAAGTCAGCAATCATGACAAGTTTCTTGCCGACATCCGCGACCCGGAATACAAGCCCACAGCGATGAATATCGAAGAGGTCAAGGTGAACCTGTATCGCGATACCGCCGTGGTGACCGGCATCTACCACACCAAGGGCACCTACAATCGTAAGCCCTACGATCACCTGGGCCGTTTTACCGACACTTGGATCTTCGAAGGCGGCCGTTGGCAGTGCGTGGCCAGCCATACCAGCTTGATCAAGAATTAAGCGGCGATTAGCAAATGAAAGTGTTGGGGCATGATTGGTCTCGCCGTAACACTGTGATTTACCGCACCCAGCCTCATCTTCGTTGCTTAGTCGCCGGAACTTGAGGTACGTCCCGTGTGTCCCCACGTTTTCCGTCTGTCCCCACGTTTTCAGGAGCGACGCCCTACAGTATGTACGGTATTGATTTTTCAAGAGGATTTGGTTTAGCGTCGCCAAGATTTACGAAGTAGCGTCCTCCATTGGCTGCGATTTGACGATCGCGGCTTCACACCGGCTGAGAACAACCACTTCAGGCCCCTGACTTGAATTGCCAGAGAAAATAGATCACGCCCCAAACGGCAAGCTCTGCGACTACAGCTAGCGATGGCTCTGAAATACATGAGCCAATCAAGAAAGGAGAATTATGAAAATCATAGTGATCGGCGGTACTGGACTCATCGGATCAAAACTTGTCAAAAAGCTCCGTGAACAAGGGCATGAAGCGGTAGCGGCAGCTCCCAACACCGGGGTCAATACCCTCACGGGCGAGGGCCTGGCCGAAGCGCTGAAAGGTTCCTCCGTTGTCGTTGACGTATCAAACTCACCCTCATGGGACGATGCAGCGGTGCTGAACTTCTTCGAGACATCAACCCGCAACCTTCTTGCTGATGAAGCAGCCGCAGGCGTACGACATCACGTTGCTTTGTCAGTCGTTGGGACCCAACAGCTGTCCGAAAGCGGTTACTTCCGGGCTAAGATTGCTCAGGAGAACTTGATTACAGAGTCGTCAATCCCTTATTCCATCGTGCATGCAACACAGTTCTTCGAGTTCCTCAAGGGCCTTGCGGATATTTCCATGATCGGCGACAAGGTGCATTTGCCGCATGTCCTTTTCCAGCCAATGGCGGCCGAGATGTCGCGAGTGCAGTGGCGAAAATTGCGCTAGGTCAGCCGGTCAACGGTATCGTCGAAATTGCAGGCCCGCAGACGTTTCGCCTAGATGAACTAGTCCGGCGACGATTGGCCTCGCTGAAATCCCGCGAAGTCGTCGCCGATCCAAATGCCCTTTACTCTGGGGCGAAAGTCGGCGAGAACACTGGTTCCGGGCAAAGACGCACGACTCGGCGACACCCGTTTCGAAACCTGGCTCGCGCAGCCGGAAGCACAAATTCCGAGTGCGCCGCCTCAGCCCACAGACATCGCAGCGGCGACTGAGAAGCATAGTCAAAAAAAGGCTAGCTGATATCGCGAACGCACGACGCATTCATCGACGTCCAACCCAGGGTTCATTTATGACGCGCACAAAGGTGTTTTTGCTGCTGGCATGTCTCATGTCGAGTACGCTTGTAGCCCAGGAGGCGAAGGTAACGCCACTGATGTCGAAGGACCTGACAAGCCTTCCCGGCAAAGAAGGTCTGATGATCACCGTGGAATATCCGCCGGGCAGTTCGGATCCCAATCCATCGTCACAATGCCTACGGGTTCATTTATGTGCTGGAAGGCTCGATCGTCATGCAGGTGAGAGGGGGGAAGGAAACGACTCTGACACCCGGTCAGACCTTCTACGAAGACCCGGATGATGTCCACGTCATTGGACGGAACGCAAGCCAAACCCAACCAGCGAAATTCGTCGTGTTCTTCGTGAAGGATAAAGGCGCTCCGGTGCTCGTGCCCGCAAAGTAAGACTCGTGGGTTTGAAGAGAGTGTTTGGGAAACCTGGGGACAGACGGGACGTACGTTAATTTTCCCCCCCGATCTGGGAATGGCCATTCCAAATTGTTTCCACCTCGCCAGACCAGCCTCACCTTCGTCGCTCGTCGCCGGGAAACTTCGGGTACGTCCCGTCTGTCCCCACATTTCCCGGGAGCCAGCCGACCAAAGCTGCGGCCTAGGGGAACTTGGGGACGGGAATATCGCCCTTTAGTTTCTGCGGCGTGATGGGCAGACGTCGAATGCGTTTTCCGGTCGCGGCGAAGATTGCGTTTGCTACTGCTGGGGCAATGGGCGGAACGGCAGTCTCTCCGAATCCGCCGGGATTCAGATCGGATGGAACGATGTAGGTTTCGATTTCGGGAGCTTCGTCCATGCGAATCACTTCGAAGTCGGAATAATTTTCCTGTACCGCAATGCCGTTCTTGAAATCTATGCCGCCGTGCAGCGCGGCCGACAAGCCCCACAGGATTCCGCTTTCGGCCTGGCCTTCAAGTCCTTGGGGATTGATGACCAGCCCGCAATCGACGGCGCAGATTACTCGATGCACGCGGATGTCGTTCTTTTCCTTTCCCACCGAGACTTCAGCCACCTGCGCGATGTAGCAATCACTGTCGTAGACATTGCACGCGATCCCTCGGCCTCGAGTTCGATCTTTGATCGCGGAAAGAGGCGTGTTCCAATTCGCTTTCTCGGCTGCGAGTTGCAGGACGCGAATCAATCGTGCGCGATCGATCTTTGAGTCGCCAATCGAGAGCACATCCCCGGGCTTCAGCAGGTCGAGACGAAACTGCAGCGGGTCTTTTCCGGCAGCGTGCGCCATTTCATCAAGGAAAGATTCGCGGGCGAAGACGGTCGGCGGATATTCGACCGCTCGCCATGGCCCGGTCGGAACCGGCGAATTCAACGGAATGAAGTCGGCCTTGAGGTGAGGGAAGTTGTAGGGATTGTCGAACGATCCCCAGGGACTGCCATCGTTGAAATAGTGCCTGGGATTTTTCTTCTCCTCTTCGCTGACCCCGCCGAACATCGAGAGATCGGAGCCGATAGAACGCTGGATCCATGCCACAGGCTTGCCGGTTGCGTCCAGGCCGCCGCGAATCTGCTCGATGTCGGCGGGATGGAAGAATCCGAAGCGCATATCGTCGCTGCGGGACCAGAGAAGCTGAACCGGCTTGCCGACTGCGCGGGAAACCTCGACTGCTTCGGGGACGTAATCGGCAAAGAAGCGCCGGCCAAAGCCTCCGCCAAGCAAGCGTCACTGAATCGTGACCGCGCTTTCGGGGATGCCGAGCAGCTTTGCGGTTTCGGTGAGCGCAACTTCGGGGGCTTGCGTCGGAACCCAGACCTCGCACGATCCAGCGCGAACGTCGGCGACGCAGTTCATGGTTTCAAGCGGCGCGTGGGCCTGGAAAGGGAACTCGTACACGGCGTCGAGTTTTTGGGCTGCAGATTTGAGAGCGCCGGGCGCATCGCCATCTCCGCGCACGAAATAACCGTCTTCTTTCTGTGCAAGCTGGTCTTCCATCTGTTGCAAGAAGGCATGGGAATCAAATTCGGAATCGGCTCCGCGTTCCCACTGAACCTGCAGCGCTTCGCGGCCCTTCATGGCCGCCCAGGTATGGTCGGCGACGACGGCCACTCCAGGCGCGATCCCGGTAGTGACGGGAACGATGTGGCGAACTCCGGGAACTCGCATCGCCTTCGCGGAATCGAAGCTGATCAGCTTGCCGCCGAAGTATGGACATCGCGCCACCACCGCGTGCAGCATTCCGGGAACCCGGACGTCGATGCCGTAGATCGCTTTTCCGCTGACGATGGGCGCGCCGTCGGTCCGCTTCACACGAGTACCGATCCACTGAAAGTCTTTCGGGTTTCTCAGCGGCGGGTTGTCGGGAATTTTCTGCTTTGCCGCGTCGGGTGCGAGTTGGCCATAGGTGAATTTCCGGCCACTGGCTTTGTGTTGAACGACTCCTCGCTGCGCCACGCAACTGGTTGCGTCCACATTCCAGCGCTGCGCGGCGGCTGCGATCAACATTTCGCGCGCGGTCGCTCCGGCCTTGCGCATCGCCTTGTAAGTTCCGGCCGTGCTTCCACTGCCGCTGGTACGTAAGCGGATGCCTTTGAATTTTCCACCCGGCGTGGCCTGCTCGTAGCGAATCTGCGACCAGTCGGCGTCGAGTTCCTCGTTCAGCATAATGGGCAGCGTGGTGCGGACTCCCTGCCCCATTTCCGAGCGCGTGATCCACAGATGAACGGTGTTGTCGGGATGAATGCTGATGTAAGCATTCGGGTCGAAGGAAGCCGGCTCGTCGGCGAGAGCAGGAAGATGAAAGCCGATGACCAAGCCTGCGCCGGCGACGGCTGTCGTTTTCAGGAATGATCGTCGTGTGGCGTTCATGTGCGGCTCACCTCGCGGGCGGCGCGGTGAATCGCACGCCGCATGCGCTGGTAAGTTCCGCAGCGGCAGACATGGTCGGAGAATTCCGCATCAATGTCTTCGTCGGTCGGCCTCGGCTTGCGTTTGAGCAGGGCGGCGGCCTGCATGATCATGCCGGTCTGGCAATATCCGCACTGCGAGACGTCTTCTTCGATCCAGGCTTTCTGGCAGGGATGAGTGGCGTCCGGCGACAGCCCTTCAATCGTCGTGTAGCTCTTTCCGGCGGTGTTCGAGAGCAACACCTGGCAGGAGCGCACGGGTTCGCCATTCTCGTGAACGGTGCAAGCGCCACAAACCCCCATGCCGCAACCGTACTTGGTGCCGGTCAGCTGAATCAGGTCGCGCAGCGCCCAGAGCAGGGGCATGTCGGGATCGGCTTCGATGTGGCGGGATTTCCCATTTACAAGAAGTTTGAAAGTCGCCATACGCTGAACAGTGGGACGAAAGCAGCGCGGGGATGGTTAGCGGCGGCCGGCGAAAACTGGGTACGAAACTGAGGAGACGCGATATGTTTCCGCTGGGTGCTCAAGATCAACATCTTAGTGCAGACGGCGGAGAACTGCCGCAGAGAACGCAGAGTAGATAATCGTTTAGACTTCGACAGCCCGCCTACGCGGCGTCTTCGTCTTCGATCTTGATGCGCAGGGATTTGAGGAATTTCAGGTCCTGATCGCTGATCTTGAACTCCGGATTGCTGGTCAGGGTGGTGACCATGGACGTCTTGTCGGCGGTCTTTTCGCCCGGCTTGCTAACCCCGATGGTGGCCTCAAGCACAAGGAAAATGTCGTAGCCGCCATCTTTGATCTTGGAGACCACGTCGGCGATCTGGTCCGAGTCGGCCAGCGACTCGTTGATAGCTTCGCCCAATTCCTTCATCAGTTGCTTAAGTTGCTGATCCACAGGGCCCCCAAGCGGCGTCTCTCAACATACGCCGAAATCTCCCGGAATACCGGGCTTCCAAACCATTAGATGCGGGCGTAGGTCACAATGTTTCGTGACTGGCATCCTCGCCGTGGGGGTATTCTAACCCTGAAGATTGATAAAATCGACGGCAATGTCGAACATTGCCACGAAGGCCAGAAAACTGGGCGTTTTCGCGCGAGTCGCGGCCAAGCAGGCAGGCCGGAGTCGCGGCATAAGTTCTTTGATTCGAGCGGGTCGGGTCACGGCGAGCCATTTCGGACGGATCCTGGGTCAGCTCTGGCTAGAGGTGACCGGCTTCGTATTCATCGTGCTGGCGGTCATTGGCGCCGGGGCTTTCTTTCGCGAGTATGGCAAGTATCAGGCAGGACAGACGACCTCCGGGCGAGTGGTTCTGGCGGTTCTGTTTACCGTGACGTTCGGTTGGTTCGGGCTGAGCTCGTTTTGGCGGGTAAAGAAGAAGAAATGAGAGTGGGGTGGGAGGATTCATGGCAGATCAGGTGAAAGTCGCAGAAGAGCGAAAAGCGCCAAGCACCCCCGACGAGCAGGAAACCTCAAGCCACATTTCAGTTCGGCCCCTCTACACTCCCGCGGATCTTCAAGGCTGGGATTACGACCGGGAGGTCGGCTTTCCCCGGGCAATATCCATATACCCGGGGCGTGCAGGCCACCATGTACCGCGGCCGGCTCTGGACCATGCGGCAGTACGCCGGGATGGGCGACGCCGAGGAATCCAACAAGCGCTACAAATATTTGCTGAAGAACGGAACGACCGGTTTGTCGGTGGCGTTCGATCTGCCCACGCAGATTGGACTGGATTCCGATAGTCCGCTGGCGATGGGCGAAGTCGGCAAGGTGGGCGTGGCGATCGATTCGATCGAGGACATGCAGCGGCTGTTCGATGGGATCGAGCTGACCAAGATCTCGACTTCGATGACGATCAACGCGACGGCGTCGATCTTGCTCGCGTTGTATGTGGCGGTGGCGAAGCGGCAGGGCGCGGACATCAAGAAGCTTTCGGGCACGGTGCAGAACGATGTGCTCAAGGAGTACATCGCGCGCGGAACTTACATTTACCCGCCGCACCAGGCGATGCGGATCATCACTGACATGTTCGCCTGGGCGAACGATCATGTGCCGGACTGGAATACGATTTCGATCTCCGGCTATCACATGCGCGAGGCGGGCTCGACGGCGGTGCAGGAAGTCGCGTTCACGCTGGCCAACGGCATGGCTTATGTGCAGGCGGCGATCGATGCGGGGCTGGATGTAGACAAGTTCGCGCCGCGGCTGTCGTTCTTCTTCAATGCGCATAGCAATTTCCTGGAAGAAGTGGCGAAGTTCCGCGCGGCGCGGCGCATGTGGGCGAGCATCATGCGCGATCACTTCAAGGCGCGCAATCCGAAATCGTGGATGCTGCGGTTCCACACCCAGACTGCCGGTTCGACCCTGACGGCGCAGCAGCCGGAAAACAACATCGTGCGCACCGCGATCCAGGCGCTGGCGGCGGTGCTGGGCGGAACCCAGTCGCTGCATACGAATTCGTTCGACGAAGCGCTGGCTCTGCCGACCGAAGCATCGGCGCGGATTGCGCTGCGCACGCAGCAGGTCATCGCGTATGAATCGGGAGCGCCGCAGACCATCGATCCGCTGGCAGGTTCGTACTACATCGAGTCGCTCACCAATGAAATCGAGAAGCATGCGCGCGGATATCTGGAAAAAATCGATGCGCTGGGCGGGATGCTGAAGGCGATCGAGCGCGGATTTGTGCAGCAGGAAATCCAGAACGCGGCCTACGAATATCAGCAGCGCGTGGATCGGCTGGAAGCGGTCGTTGTCGGAGTGAACCGGTTCACCATTGAGCAGGAGCATGGGTCCCGCTACAGCGCATTGACGAAAATCTTGAGCGCAAGCAGGTGGAGCGCTTGCGGGCGATGCGGGCGCGGCGCGATCCCGGTCCGTGGAAAGAAGCGCTCGGACAAGTGGAAGCTGCGGCCAAGTCTGGATCGAATCTTATGCCTTACATCGTGCGAGCGGTGGATGCGTACGCCACGGTGGGCGAAATTTCCGACACGCTTCGCAAAGTGATGGGCGAGTACAAGGAAGCGGTGGTGATCTAGAAGCCGTCGTTGGTCTTTGGTCGTTGGCCCGTCTGGTTTGGCGTTGTGCACGCGAGATCCCTCTCTCGCTAGGGATGACGTCTTCACTCATTGAATTTCGACTGCCTTGACAAAAGCATTCTCACCAAATAATACTGAACCAGATGGTTCAGTATTCCAGAGCCGCAAACTTGATGCCGTGCTCTCGGCCGTCTCCGATCCAACGCGGCGCGCGATCATGGAACGTTTGTCGCGCGGGCCGGAACGCATCTCGGATGTGGCCCAGCACTTTCCCATATCGCTGACTGGCTTTTGCAAACACGTGCGCGTGCTCGAGACCGCAGGTCTGGTGCGGCGTACGCGCCACGGACGCGAGAACACGCTTCAGTTATCGCCGGAGCCCCTGCGCGAAGTTGCGCGCTGGCTGTCGTTCTACGAAGATTCTGGAACTCCCATCTCGATCAACTGGAACAATTCTTTATCAAAGCTAAGGAGAAATCACGATGATGCCTGCCCCTATTCCAACCACAGAACTCACCGTTACCCGCATGATTTCTGCTCCTCCGCAGGATGTTTACGACGTATGGATTGATCCCAAGAGTCCCGGTGGTCCGTGGTACGGGGCCGCGAAAGCCATCGTGAATGCCACGGTGGATGGGCTCTTTTATCACGCAATGGAATTTGAAGGACGCAATTGGCCGCATTATGGGCGCTTCACTAAGCTTGAGCGCGGACCACGATCGAGCATACGTGGGTGTCTCCGGCGACAAAAGGTCTTGAGTCGATCGTGAATCTGACCTTTGTCGCGAAAGGAGATCAGACCGAAGTGACCCTTCACCATTCGGGCGTGCCTGACGACGAGATGGGACGCATGCACGGACAGGGCTGGACGTGGGTGCTGTCGATGCTGGCGGCAGAGCCTCGCCAAGAAACAAGCAGTGGCGAAGTAAAGCGCGCGAGCGCCTAAGCCGAACCGCGGCCTACGTTCGGACTGCTATTTGCTCAAGAACGTCCGCATAATCGGACGGGTCGCGGATCGTCTGGCTACTTCCTCGAATCCGGCTTTGCGGAAAGCGGACGCGAAGCCGGTCCAGGCAAAGGCATCGGCCATCTTGCCGGAGGCCGGATCTTGCGGATATCCCTCGACGATCTTGGCGCCCTGCTTCTTGGCGTAGGTGACGGCGGCATTGAGCAACGCCGTGGTGAGACCGCTACGGCGGTGCTCGCGAGCAATATAGAAACAGGTAACGGACCAGACTAGTTGGTCATCAACCCGTGCCAACACTGGCGAGCGATCCAGCACCGGATACGCTTCGCGGGGCGCGATCGCGCACCATCCAACGGGGTCTGCGCCCAGATAGCCCAGAACTCCAGTTGGCTGGCCGTCAGAAACCAGCTTATGGAATGAGCGCTTGTTCGCAGCACCCTTCTTCTTTTCATACTCCGAACGCCGCAGCTTCCACCACATGCACCAGCATCCGCCGGAGGCGCCACGCGGGCCGAACAAAGTCTCCAAGTCTGCCCAATTCTTGCTCGTCAGTGGGCGAAACTTCCAGTCGGCTCATGTGCGGAACATTGTAGCAACGAAGGTTCTTATTTCGGGCTCACCCTGACTTCGTAGTGGGCCGCTTTCTCGTCGAAACGGGCGAGCAGCTTATGAGCTTCCGGGAGAATGACTGCGTTCTCGTAATCGGTGCCCGCGAATCCACGGACTGCCTCCAGAGAGTCAAACATCGTCATGGTGATAAATTCCACTTCGCTTCCCGCATCTCGCCGCAAAAGGTGGGCGCCTCTATAGCCCAGAACCCGATGGATCCCGGGGAGAACCTTGGTTCGCAGCAGAGATTCATAAGCATCCGCATTCTGCGGCGTAGTCCAGCCGTGCCACATGCGAGCAATCATGGTCACCTCATTTCCCCTATCCGACCAGATAGGGCGAGAACAGTTTGGTTAACGGATCATGACGAAATCAATAACAACGTGAGCGGAACCCCTTTGGCTGCCGTAAATCTTTCTTTGAGCCCCGTCAATGTTATGCGGCGAGAGAAGTGCTCAATACAGATTGAGGAGATTCCTATGATCACTTCTTTGATTCTAGAAAAAGTTTCGTTCTTGCGCGGCGTTCTCAACCCGGATTGGGTGGATGGCGGACCGGGGCAGCCGGGTCCCATTCTGCGCGTTGCCGTAGCGGACTACGCTGTCGCCGAAGTGGCTCGCACGATCGGCCAAAACCTTTCCAACCGGGAGCTTGGGACGAAGCTCCAGACGGCGGGCAGAGAGCTTGCGCAGGAGTCTTCGCGCGGCCTGGTCAGCAGCTATGACGAAGGCGACGATATTTGTCCGCCCTGGTATTGGGGACGCCCGGTTCCGCATCCGCACGATCCGGGGCCGCTTTCGTTCCTGGAACCGGACCCTCATCCCTGGCTGCAGCACTTGACGCCGGCTTTGAATGACGTGCTCCTGGCGACCGCGCTTCGGCAACTGGCTTCATTGACGACCAACGCCAAGGCCAGCGCTGCAATGAAAGAGATTGGCGAAGCGGTGGTGAAGGGTGCGAGCAGCCGGATGTACGACGAGTATTGCGGAACTCCGGTGAAGCCCAGAATTCCGGCCCCCCGGCGCGAGGCGACGGCGGCATAACCTGCCTGCAGGTCGCTCGGAAGCGTCCAGAGATCCTGGACGCTTTTTTAATTCATCTCTTCCTGGGTCTTGTAATCAGCCGCTTCACGGCACGCCGGGCAGTAGTAGAGGCCGTCATGGCAAAGGCGGATTTCTAACTGCCCCTGGCAGAAAGCGCAATACTTCTCACACTCGCACTTGTCTTCGGGCATCTCGCATTGCATGCAGAGAAACTTCTTGGTCGCTGTGGCCATGGGCGAACTGTAGCGCGGAAGGTGCAACGCGGGAAAGTGCCTTTGGTAATGGGTTTTCTGGGGGAGACTTCGTCTTTTTAGTGGCTAAGGTCCAAGAATTTGAGTCTCCAAGGTCGCGAAGTCTCACGAGGGACATCCTCCATTTGCTGCCGTTCCCGCCTGCATGTTAGGGTAATTTGTTTCACCATCCAGGCAGCCCAGCCACTGCTTTGAACCGAGGAACCATTGCCCGCAGTTGAGGCGACTACGCCGACGATTCGTAAGACCGCGCTGAACGCCGTCCATCGCCAGATGGGGGCGAAGATGGTGGAATTCAATGGCTGGGATATGCCAGTCGAATACCCTTCCGCCGGCGGGATTATTGCCGAGCACAATGCGGTCCGAACTGGGGTTGGCATCTTCGACGTGAGCCATATGGGCGACATCCGGCTGCACGGGCCGGAGGCGTTGAAGGCGGTCCAGCATATTTCCATGAACGACGCTTCGCGGCTGCAGGTCGGGCAGGCGCAGTATTCGGCCCTGCTCTATCCGAACGGCACATTTGTGGATGACGTCATCGTGCACCGGCTCGGCGAAGATGATTACCTGCTGGTGATCAACGCCGGGACGCGCGAAAAAGATTTCAACTGGGTGCGCGACAATACGCGCGAGTTTGACTGCAAGGTCGAGAATCTCTCGGACGACTTCACCCAGATTGCGATCCAGGGTCCGAAAGGCTGTGAACCTGCTTCAGAAGCTGACCGACGCGGATCTGAACGCGGTGAAGTTTTACTGGGTGACGCGCGGAACGGTGTGCGGTCTGAAAAATATCCTGATCGCTCGGACTGGGTACACCGCGGAAGACGGATTCGAGATCTACATTCCCTCCGACGAGGCGACGAGCGCTCGGGTTTGGAATGAGGTGCTGGCGGCGGGAAAAGAATTCGGTGTGGTGCCTTGTGGTTTGGGATCGCGCAACACCTTGCGTCTTGAGGGCAAGCTCCCGTTGTATGGGCATGAAATTTCGGACGAGATCAATGTCTGGGAAGCTGGGCTCGACCGCTTCATCAAGATGGAGAAGCCGGAGTTCATCGGGCGCGAGGCGCTGGAAGAAGCGAAGGCTCAAGGCGTTAAGCGGACGCTGGTGGGCTTGGAGATGATGGAGCGGGGAATTGCGCGTGACGGCTACAAGGTGCAGGACAGCAACGGCCGCGAGATTGGATACGTCACCAGCGGATCGTACGCGCCATTTCTGAAAAAGAATATTGCGCTCGCCTATGTTCCGCCCGAGTTGAGCGCGAATGGAACCGAGTTGAAAGTCGAGATTCGCGGCCAGGGAGTCAAGGCGCAAGTGGTGCCGACTCCATTTTATAAGCGACCGAAAAAAGCTTAACTACCCAGGACACGCAGGTTCACCAAGGAGATCGAGAGCCACATGCCCTATCCCGCCGAGTACAAGTACACCAAAGAACACGAGTGGATCAAAACCGAAGGCAACACCGCGACGATCGGGATCACCACCTATGCCCAGGATTCTCTCGGCGACATCGTCTTTGTCGAGTTGCCGAAAGTCGGGTCGGAGATCACCGCGGGTAAAACGTTCGGAACGGTAGAGTCCGTCAAAGCGGTATCGGACCTGTACGCCCCGGCAACCGGCACGGTCACCGAAGTCAACGGAGCGCTGGCGACGGCGCCCGAGAGTATCAATAAAGATGCCCACAGTGCGTGGATGATCAAAATTGCGCTGAAGGATGCATCGCAGTTGGGTTCGCTGCTGTCGGCGGCGGATTACGAGAAGTTCGTCGCGGAAGAAGGCGGGCACTAAGAATTGACGAATTGCGTAATTGCCGGATGTTCGAATTCGGCAATTCAGCAATCCGACAATTCGGAAATCAGATTCGGACGAGTTGCTTCGAACATCTAAGATTTTATGCGCTATTTACCGAAATCTCCTGCCGACCGCGAAGCCATGTTGAAAGCCATTGGCGCGCGGTCGATTGATGATCTGTTTGCGCCAATCCCGGCCGAATATCGCCTGAACCGCGATCTGAAAATTCCGCGGCAAATGGCGGAATCGGAGATCGTGGACTGGTTCCGCGAGCGCTCGCGCGAAAATGGCGATGGCTACTGCACGTTTCTGGGAGCCGGAGCCTACGCCCACTACCGTCCCGTGATCATCGATTCGCTGATTTCGCGCGGCGAATTTTTGACCGCCTACACGCCGTACCAGGCCGAAATTTCGCAGGGGACCTTGCAATCGATCTTCGAGTTCCAGACCATGATCTGCGAACTCACCGGCATGGAAGTGGCGAACGCTTCGATGTACGACGGATCGACCGGAGCGGCCGAAGCCGTGATGATGGCGGTCCGGCTGACTGGGCGGAATTCAGCGATCATCGCGCGCAGCCTGCATCCGGAATATCGCGAAGTGCTTGCGACCTACGCGTGGCACCAGGGCATGCCGCTGAGCACGGTGCCGTTCGCGCGACGGATGGACGCGTTGATCTGAAGGCGCTGGAGAAGGCGATGACCGCGGACACGGCTTGCGTTCTGATTCAGTCTCCGAATTTCTTCGGGACGATCGAAGACGTTGCAGCCATTGCCGAAATCGCGCATAAGCATGGCGCTCATGCTGGTGGTTTCCATTGCGGAAGCGGTGTCGCTGGGCATCGTCGAGCCTCCACGGCAGGCCGACATCGTGGCCATGGAAGCGCAGTCCTTCGGAGTGCCGCTGGGATTTGGCGGACCGTACTGTGGTGTGATTGCCACGAGAGAAAAATTTGTCCGGCAGATGCCGGGCCGGCTCGTGGGTCAGACCACCGACCGCAACGGCAAGCGCGGAT
Source organism: Terriglobia bacterium (assembly GCA_963797845.1). GTDB lineage: Bacteria > Acidobacteriota > Terriglobia > Terriglobales > Acidobacteriaceae > DASREM01. The sequence goes on along the minus strand of CAWCRE010000019.1, from coordinate 307,066 downwards.
TCGTGCTGACGCTGGCGACGCGCGAGCAGCATATTCGCCGCGAAAAGGCGACTTCCAACATTTGCACCAACCAGGCGCTGGTCGCGCTTGATGGCGAATATCTTCATGACCGTATACGGAAAAGTCGGCCTGCGGGAATTGGCGAAACAGAATCTTGCGAAAGCCGCGTACGCCAGCGCAGCAATTCGGAAAGCACGCGAAAGTGATGTTCTCCGGTGCGCCACGCTTCAATGAATTCGTGGTGCAGACAACGGAAGATCCTTACGCGATCAATCAGCCGGATTCTCGGGCACAAGATTGTGGGCGGCCTCCGCTGCAAGAAGTTCTATCCCGAACTTGGCAACGCCTCGCTGTGGTGCTGCACGGAATTGACGACGCGCTCTGCCATCGACACTGCTGTGGGGTTGGTGGCGGAGAGCGAGCGTTCGGTGAAATCCGCCCAAAGAAGCCGAAGAGCACGAGGAGGTGGCGCGATGAAGCACATGACCCGCAAAGCCACTCGCCACGTCAACCAGAACGAAGGACTGATTTTCGAAAAGTCGTCGCCGGGCAAAGCAGCCTGGAAGCTGCCTCCGCTCGACGTGCCAGAAGTGGATACGGCTGCAGATCTTGGGCGCCGCGGAAAGGAAAGATCTGGGCAACATGCCCGAAGTCAGCGAAATCGAGATCATTCGCCACTTCACGCGACTTTCAACCTGGAACTACGCGATTGATCTGGGCATGTATCCGCTGGGCTCCTGCACGATGAAGTACAACCCGCGCGTGAATGAAGTCGTCGCGCGGCTGGAAGGTCTGGCGAACGGACATCCCTACCAGCCGGAGAAGATTTCGCAAGGCGCGCTGCGCATCATCAAGACGCTGAGCGATTGCCTGATCGAAATCACCGGCATGGATGCCATCACGCTCCAGCCTGCGGCCGGCGCTCACGGCGAACTGACCGGGCTGCTGATGGTGCGTGCGCATCATCAGGCGAAGGGGAATCCGCGCAAGAAAATCCTGATTCCCGATTCGGCGCACGGCACCAATCCCGCGACGGCAGCGATGGTTGGCTACGCGGTCGAGAATCTGAAGTCGAACGATCGTGGCATGGTGGATGTGGCGGCGCTGGCGTCGCAGATGAACGAAGATGTCGCCGCGCTCATGCTCACCAATCCCAATACGCTGGGAGTGTTCGAGCAGGAGATCCACAAGATTGCCGAGATCATGCACGCCAAGGGCGGCCTGCTCTACATGGACGGCGCGAACATGAATGCGCTGGTCGGCAAGGTTCGGCCCGGAGATTTCGGCGTCGACGTGATGCACCTGAACCTGCACAAGACTTTTTCGACGCCTCATGGCGGCGGAGGCCCGGGTTCGGGCCCGGTCGCGATCAAGAAAATTCTCGAGCCGTTTCTGCCCAAGCCTGTGGTCGTCACCAAATCCGACGGCACGCTGGGCTTTGACTACAACCGGCCGATTCAGTGGGACGCGTGCGTGCGTTCTACGGAAACTTTGGAATGTTCGTGCGCGCGCTGGCCTACATCATGGCCAACGGCCCCGACGGCCTGCGGCAGACGACCGAAGACGCGGTGCTCAACGCGAACTACATTCGCAAGGGACTCGAAGGCGCTTACGATCTTCCGTACTCGACGCCTACCATGCACGAGGTGGTTTTCAGCGATAGGACTGCAGGCGAAAAAGGGCGTGAAGACTGATGGACATCGCGAAACGGCTGATCGACTACGGATTCCATCCCTACACGACCTCGTTTCCGCTGATCGTTCCTGGGCGCGATGATGATCGAGCCGACCGAGAGTGAGTCGGTCGAGGAGATGGATTTGTTCGTCGAAGCAATGAAGTCGATCGCCGAAGAAGTGGAAGAAGATCCGCAGACAGTGTTGAACGCGCCGCACACCACTCGCGTCTCGCGCCTGGATGAAACCGGAGCGGCCAGAAAGCCGGTACTGCGGTGGAAACCGTAACGCAATTGTTGATTTTTGATTTTTGATTGTTGAATTAGAATCAAAACCTGGTTCGGGGACATTCAACAATCAATAATCCACAATCAACAATGAACTCCAGCCTTTTCGCTTCGCCTCAGAAGCGGAACACGATTCTCTGCCTGCTTCTGATCGTTGTTACCTTGGCGCTCTACAATCCCGTCAACCAGCATCCCTTTGTTAATTACGACGATCCTGGGTACGTTACCGACAATGCTCACGTGCACGCTGGGCTCACCTGGGACACGATCAAGTGGGCCTTCACGACCACCGAGCAGGCGAACTGGCATCCGCTGACCTGGATCTCGCACGCACTCGACTACCAGTTGTTTCACTCCAATCCTGCCGGACATCACTTTGACAACCTCTTACTCCATGCGTTGAGCGCGGTCGTTCTGTTCCTTGTTTTGGTATATGGAACAGGCCGGGTTGGGCCGAGCTTCTTTGTCGCAGCTTTATTTGCATTACATCCGATCAACGTCGAATCCGTCGCATGGATCTCCGAGCGCAAGAATGTTCTGAGCACATTGATTTTCTTTCTTGCGATCGGCGCGTACGGATGGTATGCGGCGAAGCCATCGTGGCAACGTTATCTTTCAGTCTTCGTTCTATTCGGGCTCGGGCTCATGGCCAAGCCTATGGTTATCACGCTTCCGTGCGTGCTGCTGCTGCTGGATTACTGGCCCCTGGCGAGAGTGGGTAAGACGTCTGTCGCCAAGTTGATCGTGGAGAAGTTGCCGCTGTTCGCGTTGGCGGCGGGAAGCGCGCTGATGACCATGTCGGCGCAGCAGGCTGGCGGCGCGATGCGTTCGACCGTGCAGTTTTCTCTGAGCACGCGGCTGGCGAATGCGATTGTCGCGTATGCAATGTATTTGTGGAAGATGATCTGGCCCATACGGCTGGCGCCCATGTATCCGCATCCGGGCGAGTCGCTGGCGGGCTGGCAGATAGTTTTGTCCGCATTAGTCCTGCTTGCGATCACGGCTGTTGTGCTGATCCGAAGAGAGAAGCGCTACCTTGCTATGGGTTGGTTCTGGTTTTTGGGAACGCTGGTGCCGGTCATCGGTCTGGTGCAGGTGGGCGATCAGGCGATGGCGGATCGCTATGCCTACATTCCGCTGGTCGGAATTTTCGTGATGATCGCGTTCGGCGTGGCGGATCTGGCCGATGCGAAAAAGCTGGGTTTCAAGCCGCGCTTGATTGCGGGTGCCTGCATTCTCGCCGCCCTGTCCTTCCTCACTTACCGGCAGCTTGGTTACTGGTCGAGCAGCTACGAACTCTGGTCGCACACTCTCGCGATCACGCAGAACAATTTCGTCGCCGAAGACAACATGGGCGGCGCATTGCTGCTTCTAGATAAGCCGGACGAAGCGCATACGCACTTCGAAGCAGCGGCACGCATCAACCCGCATGATCCCATGAGCCACTCCAATCTTGGCGTTTACCTGCAAGAGCACAATCAACTACGCGGGGCTGTGGAAGAGTACCGATCTGCGATTCAGATGACATCCGATCCCGCGCTGCTGGCTTCCACTTATGCGAATCTCGGGGCCGCCTATCGCGATCTGGGGGACGACGCCAAGGCGCGAGAGAGCTACGACGAATCGTTGCGCATGAATCCGGATCAGTTCAACGCGTATCTCGGGCTGGGACGTTTGCTGGAGCGCCAGGGCAAGCTGGACGAGGCGATCGCAAACTATTCGCGCTCGGTGCAGATTCGTCCCACGGAGTCTGGGTTTCTGCGCCTGGGGCACGCAGCGGAAATGAAGGGACGCCGGCAAGATGCGATTTCGGCTTACCAGCAAGCGCTGCAACTGAATCCGGATTCAAGCGAGGCCCAGCAAGCCCTGAAGGCGCTGTCGGCGTCTCCGCAGTAAGGTCGTCTGATGATCGGTGGTTAGCTCTTCTTTCCTGTAACCGCGAAAAATGCGGTCGATTCCTGCTCCACATTCTTGCTTCCACAATGCGTGCAGGCTACGTCTTTTTCGTGTTCGTTCATAGTCAGAACCAGCTCAAATTCTTTATGGCAGTCTTTGCAAAGGTAGTCGTATACCGGCATGGGAGACCTCCCATAGGAAATTCGCGAGCGAATTGTAGCGCAATAGGAACGGGAAAGATGTGACGCAAAAAAAAAGGACGCCGGCTGGGAGCGGCGTCCTCACAGCAGGAAGCTACTTCTTTTCCGCTACCGCTACCGAGGCGCGGGTGTTTTCCCAGTCCATGTTCATGGTGCAGGTGTCGCCGGACTGGTCGAACGAAATTGTGAAATTCTCGACTGCGCCTGAGGTCTTGCCGGCTTTCATGTCGATGCGGGCTAATTCATCGGACTCGTACTTGTAAGGGATGCCCCACTCGCCGGTCTTCTTGTTGATGATGAGCGTCCACTTGTCCTGGTTGGGAACGGTGAAGATGGTGTAGTTGCCGGCCGGGACATCCTTGCCGCCGACATTCACATCGCTGGTCGCGACGAACGTGGTGGCCTCGTTTGCGCCGGTGCGCCAGACTTCACCGTAGGGGACGAGATCGCCGAAAATCTTGCGGCCCTTGGCGCGCGGGCTGGAATAGTCGACTGTGACGCCTTTGCCGTCGGAAAACTTGCAAGCCGCCTGCGCAGCCGGGCTGGGACGCTTGCTCTTATCCTGCTGGGCAAGCGCGAACGATGCAGCAATAACAACAAACAATGCCAGAATCGTGATTCGTTTCTGCATGAGAGTCTCCTGAAGTGCATTCAGCAATCAGCACTCAGCATTCAGCCGCGTCGCTAATGTGCCGGCTACTTAGACTAAGGCCAGTGATTCTGGATAGCAAATAATGCCCGCCTGACTCCCAACTCCTGACTCCTGACCACTGACTCCCAAGCGGCTGAATGCTGAGTGCTGAATGCTGAATGCTGAATGCTGAATGCTTCTGCCGTTACAATGAGCCCATGCCGGTATTTGACGAAAAGCAGGAAGAACTTGAGCACTACGAAACCATGATGGGAGTGCCGCGCGGAAGGCTCGCCGTCACCATGGACACGATCACCGACGCCATGGCCCTGATCGGGCAGCACGGCGTCTACTGCCAGAGCCAGCGCTGGCCGGGCAAGCCGGTGATGGATATCCAGTTGGTCATGAAGAATCTCACCGACGCGAAAGAGTTGATCCAGAGCGTAATGCAGGAACTCCAGAAGAAATGAGGGGATGGTAGGCGCTCCCATCCGACACACGCCGGGGCAAGCGTTTACCTCAAGAACCAGCCCGACCCCTTGCCCTTTCGGTCCAAAATTGCTCAGGCGAAATTATCAGTGACTGTCCGATTATCAATGACAATGCAATAAATTCCACTCCAGCTACCTTGCCATTGCCATCCCTTCTCGGTACCCGGAGCGTTCTTCTCGATGTACGTAGTCGCACTCTCCGCAGAGAGTGGCATCCGGCAGGACGGGCAACGTGGGACAGCATCGACTGTGAAGGAACCACCACAATCGCACGGTCTCAACTTTGTTTCCAATTCTGGCTGGAGGTGCCCAGTCATGAGTCTATCGGTAGGTGCTAATGGGAATTGTTTGGAGAGAACATTGAGAACCGCAACCATGCCGCAAGAATCACAGTATGCGTACTGTGAATTGTTGAACCCATTGTGAACGAGGTAGTAGCTAAATGACGCGCTACAGTGATTGCAGGTTCCGATCGATTGTTCACGCATTTGGACGGTCTGGTCGCGACGGCTCAAGCACGGCGAAGCGTCCTCGGCTCCTCTTCTATGCCAGCGAGTACTTCCCCCTCTCAATCATCTTCTCCGCAATCTGCTGGCGCAACTCGATCGTGTTGAACGGCTCGTACTTAGCCAGGCGGCGGAGAATCGCCAGTTGCGTGCGAAGCATGTCGCCATCCGCCACCGCCGCGATTACTTTCTTGGCTGCGGATTCGATCTTGTCCATCGCTTGCGTGAGATAGACTCGCGTCATGGCAATGGGCAGGGAAGACGCGGCTTCGCCATTGCGCTCCACCAGCTTTTGCGTGCGCAGCGCCGACGATTCCATGGCATACGTTTCAATCGTCATGTCGGCGATGGCGCCCATGATCTCCTGCTGATCCTGAATCCCCTGCATGTATTTCTGCGTTGCCGCTCCGGCAGCGAACAGGCCCAGCTTCTTGGCTTGCCCGACAAGCTTGCGCTCCTCGGCCAGCGGGCCTTCGATCTCTTCGCCAGCGGATGGTCCGGAGAGAACCTCATCCATCAGCTTTTTGATCGCGGGCATCAGCGCCAGTTGTCCTGACATGGCGCGTTTCAGCAGAAATCCTGTAATGATCAACCGGTTGATTTCGTTGGTGCCTTCGAAGATGCGGTTGATGCGGGCGTCGCGATAAGCGCGCTCGGCGGGATACTCCTCGACAAAGCCGTAGCCGCCATAGATCTGGACGGTTTCGTCGACGACGTAGTCCACCATCTCTGAGCCCCAAACCTTGATGATCGAGCACTCGACTGCGTACTCCTCGATGGCTTTGCGAATTTCTTTCATCGCATCGGCGCTGCTCTTGTCGATTTCCGAGAGCGCCACATCCATCATGCCCACGGTGCGATACACCATGGACTCGCCGGTATAGATTCCGACGGCCATGTTTGCGATTTTTTCGCGCACCAAGCCAAAATCGGCAATGACTTTGTTGAACGCCTTGCGCTGCTTGGCGTAGCCGATCGCATTCTCAAGAGAAACGCGCGCACCACCCACACACATGGCGCCCAACTTGAAGCGGCCGATATTAAGAATGTTGAAGGCGATGACATGGCCCTTGCCGATGTCGCCGAGCAGGTTTTCAACCGGAACCTTGCAGTCGTTAAGAATAATGGGGCAGGTGGAAGAGCCGCGAATGCCCATTTTGTGCTCTTCGCCGCCGATGGAGAAGCCGGGGAACGTTTTTTCGACAAGAAAGGCCGTGAACTTTTCGCCATCGATCTTGGCAAACACGGTGAACAGGTCGGCGAAGCCGGCGTTGGTGATCCACATCTTCTCGCCGTTCAGGACGTAGTGCTTGCCGTCGGAAGAAAGCTGGGCGCGGGCGCGGCAGTTCAGCGCATCCGATCCGGAAGAGGCTTCGGACAGCGCATAGGCACCGACGATTTCGCCGCTGGCAAGACGCGGCAGGTACTTCTTCTTCTGCTCTTCCGTGCCGAAGTACACGATGGGCAGCATGCCGATGCCGGTGTGTCCGCCCCAGGTAGTCGCGAAGCCCGCGTACTTGGCGATGCGGTCGCCAATAATGGCCGAAGTGACCTTGTCCATTTCGAGGCCGCCGTAGGCCTCGGGGATATCGACGTAGGTGAGCCCGAGCTCGCCGGCTTTCTTGAGCAAGCTACGCGTGATGGAGAAATCCTTGTGCTCCATCTTCTCGATGTTGGGCACGATTTCATTGAGCGCGAATTCGTCGGCAGTCTGCCCGATGAGATGATGTTGCTCGTTGAAGTCTTCGGGCGTGAACACTTCATCAGTGCGGCGTTCTTCGAGCAGGAAACTTCCGCCGAAAATCTTGGTCTTGGGAATTGCGGTGCTTGCCATGAAAACCTTTTCAACCACAAAGGACACGAAGTTTCACGAAGGTAAAGACAAGCCTTGGTGGGACTACGTGTCTTGGTGGTTTACGCCTTTCTGTTTCCATCCAGTGCCGTTGACGAAGCGCCGGATGCAGTCTTTCAGATGCACAACATTGAAGTTTATAAGCAGTCCAAGGGATTTGCCACTGAGCTTAAGGTACGAAAGGGGCTGGGCCTGATGGACAGGCGACACGAGGTCGACAGCTTTGATCTCCACGACCACCTGTTCCGAGGATGACTGAATCCAGTGGATCGCCTCTGGATACTTTTTTGTGGCTGGTTCGAATCGACAACCGGGGGCCGTCTTTGGAGGGATCACGGCTGTTTGCATCTCTGGGCGGGAACTCGCAATCTAAACCTGTAGAGAGATTCGTCTGCATGGGAGATGGCTATGGCTTTCCGTTTGGAGCATGCCAATGTTTGTGTGCGTGACATCGAGGGGATGATTCGCTTTCTGCAAACCGCGTTTCCTGAATTTCGCGTACGCGGCGAAGGCCTGAGTCAGGATGGCACTCGCTGGGTGCACATCGGCACCGCCGAAACTTACATTGCTTTGGGGCAGTCGCGTCGTGAGCCTGCCAGCGAGTGGAAGCCCTATGACGGGCTTCCTGGCGTGAACCACGTCGCGTACGAGGTGGACGATGTCGAGGCCGTGCGCGCGCGGATGCTGGCGGCGGGGTATCGGGAGTCGACGCCTCCGAATGCGCATCCTTATCGGCGGCGATTGTATTTTTACGATCCTGAGGGGAATGATTGGGAGTTCGTGCAGTATCTATCGGATGATCCTGCGAAACGGAATGATTATTCGTTGCCGGATCGGTGAAGCAGGTTTCAAAGTTTCGGGAGGTTCAAAAGCAGGTCGCTCGACTACGCTCAGGATGACAATTCGGGAGAGATCAACGGATTCGCAGCTGCGGAGCTTCGCTCCGCCTCGACAGCCGAGGCGACTGTCTCTACACAAGCAAAACGGGGCAGCTTGTGCTGCCCCATCTTCGCTAAAGGCTAAAAGCTAATGGCTAAGAGCTAGGTCCCTTCGTTCCATCCCGCCAAATACTCTTCCTGTTCAGGCGTTAGGCGGTCGATCTTCACTCCCATGGATTCCAGCTTCAGCTTGGCTACGCGCTTGTCCAGATCTTCGGGAACTTTGTAGACGCGCTTCTCGAGCGTCTTGTAATTCTTGACCATGTAGTCGACCGAGAGCGCCTGGTCGGCGAAACTCATGTCCATTACTGACGCCGGGTGGCCTTCGGCGGATGCCAGGTTGATCAGGCGTCCTTCGCCCAGCAGGTTGATCTTGCGGCCGTCCTTCATCGAGTACTCTTCGACGAAAGTGCGCGTGGTGCGCTTCGACGAGGACATCTTCTCGAGCGACGGAATATCGATCTCGACGTTGAAGTGTCCCGAGTTCGAGATGATGGCGCCGTCTTTCATCAGATCGAAGTGTTCTTTGGCCAGGACGTTTTTATTTCCGGTGACGGTGCAGAAGATGTCGCCGATCTTGGCGGCTTCGGCCATCGACATCACGCGGAACCCGTCCATGACGGCTTCGAGCGCTTTCGTAGGGTCGATCTCGGTGACGATGACCTCGGCTCCAGCGCCGCGTGCACGGCTGGCGAGACCTCGGCCGCACCATCCGTAGCCGGCGACGACGAACTTCGATCCCGCGAGCAGGAAGTTGGTGGCGCGGATGATGCCATCAATGGTGGACTGCCCGGTCCCATATCGGTTGTCGAACAGGTGCTTGGTGTCGGCATCGTTCACGGCAACGATCGGGTAGCGCAGCACGCCTTCTTTCGCCATGGCGCGCAGGCGGATGACGCCGGTGGTGGTTTCTTCGGTGCCCCCGATGACGCCGTCGAGCGCGTCAGTGCGCTTGGTATGCAGCACGCTGACCAGGTCCGCGCCGTCGTCCATCGTGATCTGCGGTTTGTGATCGATGGCAGCAAGGATGTGGCTGTAGTAGGTGTCGTTATCCTCGCCCTTGATGGCGAAGACCGAGATGCCGTGATCGCGGACGAGCGACGCGGCCACGTCGTCTTGCGTGGAGAGCGGGTTCGAGGCGCAGAGCACGACGTCGGCGCCGCCATCGCGCAGGCAGATGGCGAGGTTCGCGGTCTCGGCGGTCACGTGCAGGCAAGCGGAAATGCGCATGCCCTTCAGCGGCTGGTTCTTGATGAACTCTTTGCGGATGATCTGCAAAACTTTCATGGACTGGTTGGCCCAGTCGATACGCTTCTTGCCCAGATCGGCCAGTTCGAAATTCTTTACATCACTCTGCACTTGCGTCGGTGTTGTTGCCATGCTTCTCCTAAATAATTGCCAATTGAAAATTGCCAATTGCCAATTTTTTCGCCTTTGACTTCAATCGGCAATTGGCAATCGAAAATTGAGATCTTATTTTCTCGCGTGCGCTGCTGCCGGCTCTCCCACTCCTGCTTCGTTGGCCAGCTTCGCAGCCTTGTCAGTCGCTTCCCAGGTGAAGTCTGGATCGTTGCGTCCGAAGTGCCCGTAAGCCGCGGTCTTGCAATAGATCGGACGGCGCAGATTGAGCGACTCCATGATCCCCTTGGGAGTGAGCTTGAAATTCGCGCGCACCAGGTCGGGGATGATCGCGGGATCGACTTTCTCTGTACGGAACGTGTCCACGAGAACACTGACCGGCTCGGCTACGCCGATGGCGTAGGCAAGCTGCACTTCGCAGCGGTCTGCGAGCTTCGCGGCAACGATGTTCTTCGCGATGTGCCGCGCCATGTAAGCGGCTGAGCGGTCGACCTTGGTCGGATCTTTGCCGCTAAAAGCGCCGCCGCCGTGACGTCCCATACCACCGTAGGTATCCACGATGATCTTGCGCCCGGTCAGCCCAGTATCGCCCATGGGTCCGCCGATGACGAAACGTCCGGTGGGGTTGATGTGGTACTTAGTATCGGCGTCGAGAAGGTTGGCGGGGATCACGGCCTGGATGACGTGCTTGAGGATGCTGGAGCGAAGTTCGTCGTTGCTGACGCTCTCGGCATGCTGGGTGGAGATGACGACGGCATCCACCCGAACTGGCTTGCCATGCGCGTCGTATTCGACGGTGACTTGCGATTTACCATCAGGCCGCAGATACGGGAGCTTGCCGTGCTTCCGCACCTCGGCCAATCGCATGGTGAGCTTGTGCGCCAGAGAGATCGGCATCGGCATGAGCTCAGGCGTTTCATTGCATGCGTAGCCAAACATCATTCCCTGGTCGCCGGCGCCGCCGGTATCCACGCCCATGGCGATATCGCCAGACTGCTTGTTGATGCTGGAGATCACGGCGCAGGTGTTGGAGTCGAAGCCATAGAGTGCGTTGTCATAGCCGATGGCGGAGATCACTCCGCGGACCAGGCGTCTGGAAGTCGACGTAGGCCTTGGTGGTGATTTCGCCGGCGATGACGACCAGGCCGGTGGCGGTGAGAGTTTCGCAGGCCACGCGGCTCATGGTGTCTTCGCTGAGGCAGGCGTCGAGAATCGCGTCAGAAACCTGGTCGGCGATTTTATCCGGATGGCCTTCGGTGACTGACTCCGAAGTAAAAAGATAACGATTTTTCGATGACAAAGTTACTTCTCCTTCCAGTGCTGATGGGCGCGTTTCCTGAGGCAGGAAATGACAACACAACGCCTTCAAAATAAACGTTTGAGGTCTTGTAAAAAGCTATCAAAGAACGGGGGATAGGGCAATCGTTTGAAGCCGGGCGGCGCGGGTTTTCAGCGAGTGGGGGCTCAGGGTAGCGGGCGGCGGGTTCGGGGGGTGGAAAGGTCGTTGGCTCTCGGTCCCAGGGCTCCCACGGACCATCTACTCCACTGGCTCAGTTCGCATCCAGCGTGCCGGTGGTAGCATCTGATACGCATGTCTAACGACCAGACTCCAGAGATCAAGACTCCTGAAGGTGATACCGAGGTAATCTGTCCCCACTGTAGCGAAACTTTCTCGACTTTCCTGGAAAAAATGGCCGAGCACAATTTGACGGTTACCTGCCCTCATTGCGGACAGGTTCATCAGCATCACTCCTAAGTCCAATCCCGGTAGACCTCGTCAGTAGCAGCGTCATCTCATGCTGGTGGTGCACATCATGGAGAGTGAGAGACATGGCTGCAGACAATCAGGGAAAATCTGCGGTGGTGACCGGCGCATCCAGTGGCATTGGATACGAACTGGCGAAAGTATTTGGCCGACGAAGGATATGACCTGCTGGTGAACTCAGGAAGTGAGAAGATCAAACCAGGCTGCTTCGGATTTTGAGAGCTTGGGAGTAGAAATAACTCATGGCCCGCACGGAATTGGGGTACGGGCCTCTCCGAATGAAGCGCTCCATTACCAAGCCTGCGACGTAGCGATCATTTACTCCGCATTTCAAGCACTGAAGCTGAAACATACAGGGGAGTAAGTTTGGAGGCTTCTTACTCATGACCCAATTACTCTGAGATTTCCTCAGCACGAAACAACTTGACAATGTTATTTCTCGGGTTACGATGCTCCCCGAGTCGGGTTGCCTCTCAGCTTTCATGCCCGCTCATTCTCCTCTTTTGAACGACTGAAACTAACAACGCAGTTGCAGCAGAAGAAAACCGTCGAGCCGTGATCCGTGCGGTCAGGGTCGAGCTCGCTTGGCTTTCTTCGCCTGAATCCGCTTCAGCTTGTTGGAAAGTCCGGCAACGGCGCTCGTGTGACTCATACATGTCTCATGACCGTTCCTGCGTCGGAGTTGTCCTCAGGCCGGCGGCGAATTGCTCTAAACCGGGACCCTGCTGTCGAAGAATGTCAAAACCAAGGAGACATGAATCAATGTCGAAAAAAAGTCTAATACGAGCATTGTGCTGTCTATTTGTCGTGACGTTTGCCTGCGGCGTCGTGATGGCTCAGGGCTTGAAAATTGCTCCCAAAGCCGGATCACGTGACCTTCGTTGGCGCACAGGTCGGATAATTCCAAGCCACCCGCCAACGTTACAATTTTCAGCAATCTCGGGCCCACCGCCACCAACAACTACAACGCGGCAGCCGGCGGTTACTACGTCTCCGGCCCACTTGCGGCCGACAATCCAACGGACCAATGGATCGGAGTTTCGTTCCTGAACAAGGTTGCGGATCACGCCACTCAGATCCAGGCTGCCGTGGGATGGATCTCTGGAACCAAGAAAGTGGTCCTCGGCATTTATACCGACAACGCGGGCGTGGTGGGAACCCTGCTGGCGTCGGCTTCGACGACCAAAATCCCGACTTCCGGCACTTGCTGCCAGCTGACACAGGTCAACATTCCTTCGACGGCGTTGGCTGCTAACACCACGTACTGGGTGGTAGCTTCGACTGACGACACAGCCGCTCCGGACTTTGAAGGCGTATTCCAAGCCACCAATCAAGCCAACATCGGCGGCGACGTGGGCAACACCAGCTTGGTTCACGTTCAACGGCCTGGTTCCGGCAGTTGCCGTAAAGGGAACCAATCCGTAATTTTTTTCTGATCTGCCATGGGCCGCAGGACACTGCGGCCCTTTTACTTTGGCGGGCTATTTTGGCTGACGGCTGCGATGCACTACTTTGATCTCGAACAATTTTGGCCAGAGCTTTCCGGTCACGAAGAGCCGATCCGTTTTCGCATCGTAGGCAATTCCGTTCAAGACCGCATCGGAACCCGCGAGTTCCGATTTGTCGATCAAGCCGGTCAAATCGATTCGTCCCAATATTTTTCCCGTCTGCGGTGAAATGCGAATGATCTCGTCCGTCTGCCAGATGTTGGCATAGACTTCGCCGTGAATGTACTCGAGTTCGTTCACGTCCGCGACAGGCTGGCCCTTTCTCGTCAGTGACGGTCACCCTTCTCTTCTCGACGAAAGATTTCGGATCAAGAAAGCGAAGCGTCGGCGTGCCATCGCTCAAAATAAGTTGCTGGTCGTCATGGGTTAATCCCCAGCCTTCGCCTTTGTAGGCGAAGCTTTTCTTCCAGGCCAGGGTGGCGCGGTCGTAGACGAAGCCCAACTCGGATTGCCATGTCAACTGGATCAGTTCATCGCCCCAACTCGTCAGCCCTTCGCCGAAATATTTTGCCGCGAGATCGTATTGCTTCAACACCCGTCCGCTCGGCAGGTCAACGATACGCACAGACGATTTCCCATTCAGGCCGGTGCTCTCATAAAGATGACCATCCTGGTAAATGAGTCCCTGGGTGAATGCGTTGGCATCGTGGGGATAGGTGTGAATGATCTTGAAGGTATCGGCTGGGAGCGCGTGCTGGGCTGCGGCCGAGATTGTCAGCAGAAAATAGATTGCCAGGATCAGAGAGCACCGACTCATACCGAAAGCTTACCTGAAGTCGATGTGCTCGCAGGCGAAGACCGCTTTACGATTCGGCTTCCTGCGGTTCGGCGAGCCATGCTTCTGGCTCTTTTCTCTTTGCCGGCGTAGTTGTGATCAGCACCACGCTGACCAGGACCAGCAGGGTTCCGGCGATCGTGCGGGGACCGATGGATTCTCCTCCGAGGAAATAGCCCACCAGCACCGCGACGGCGGGGTTCACATAGGCGTAGGTTGCCACCTTGGTCGGCGATTCATGATGAAGAAGCCAGACGTAGGCGGTGAAGGCAACGATCGATCCCGCGACAATCAAGTACGCGAGCGCGAGCCAAGCTCCACGGGAAACCGCGGCGAAATGGAAGCCGCGGAATTCTCCCAGGAGCGACGCCGTCAGCAGAAGCAAAACTCCGCCGCTGACCATCTGCGCTGCGGAACTCATTGCCTTCACATGAGGCAATGGCACTTTTTTAGTCAGCGCCGATGCCACCGACCAACTGACCGCGGCTACCAGCAATGCGGCTGCTCCAGCAGGGTCGACGGGAGCTTCGCCGAGATTGACCGAATGACTCACCAGCACTCCCACGCCGATGATCCCAATGAGCAGCGCGATCACCAACCTCAAGCTGAGCCGCTGCGTGCGCAGGATGAGAATTTCGGACATCGTCATGAATACCGGGATGGTGGCGAGCATGACTGCGGCAATGCCAGAGGGCACGCGCTGTTCCGCCCAAAACAGAAGCCCGTAGTCGCAAACGAAAATCAGAATCGCGACCAGCGAGGCCGCACCCCACTCGCGAGCCGACGGAGAGTGAGTTCCCTTGGCTCGCATCCAGAGATAGAGGACTACGCCGGCGATCAGAAAGCGCATGCCCGCGAGCAAAAACGGAGGCACCTCGCGCACTCCAACGCGAATCGCAAGAAACGTCGAGCCCCAGACGAAGTAAATCATCGCGAAGGCGAGAAGCACTTTCCAGGTCGGCGGTTTGGAGGCGTCGTGCATAGGAAACTCTTCGCGAGATAGTGATTAGATCAGGAGCTGAGCCGAACGACGCAGGGTTAGGGGATAAAAAGATTTTATGGGGGTATAAAGGGAAGAGCGGAGCGGGGATTTCTAGCTAGATGATTAGTGTCTAGAGGCCTCAATGAGTGTAATGGCGATGTTGCGACAACAACAGAGCTAAAACTATTTCGATTTCGCCAGAATCTCAAAATGCTGACGTGTTCCGTGGACAGATTGCAGTAACGGCAGATTCTTGGGGCCTGCTTTTGCGCCGTTTCAAACTCGGGGCGCGGAACCCCTGCTCTCCGTGTGTGACGAATTGATCGGTCGGGTAGTCTCAATGTCGTAACCATCTCATTCAACTCAGCGATTGCGGCCTGCCGCTCAGTCTGGGGACAATATCCGCCCCGACTCTCCTAGCGATAACGTAGCCGTGCCGCATCATTGCAAATGGGATTTCGAGGTCGCGGACAATTCGGGGCACCCGTGCAGCCTCGACCCCTGAGGAATCCGCACCTGTACTCCTTCCCATTTCCTCCCGATACGCTCGCCGCTCAAGTTGAAGCTTGCGGGGTGGCGCATGTACACAACGGAGACCGCTTCGCGCATAATCGGCTTGATACGCACAGAGAAATCATCTCCGTTAAATTCGGAGTCACGGTAACCCAAGATTTTGCGTAGCCAGTTCATTTCTTGCGTAGGCCGTCTCCACTAGGCACAAGTGCAGCCTGAGTGTAACTGTTGTAATCAGGGCATTGCGCAAGCATTCGCCCTTTGTTCGCCTTTTTCGCGGGATTGCTTGTGTAAAGGCGATTTTGCAACAGTTACGCCGCCAGCATCCCCGGCTAGATAAGTCCCTTGCTCTGCAAGATCGAGCGAAACTGGGCTAGACCCGGATTGTCGAATGCACTTTTGGGAATGATTACGAACGAACGCTGGGCGTGCTCACAGAAATTCAGCCTTCAATTCATGCGCCTTTTGGAATGCATTCCAGTTAGCGGTTTCGGAGGATTCGGCAAAGCGATGCGGAGGGTCTCCTCTGATCGAAAGGTGGCGGGCGCTTCGCGTGTTCGGACTCTGGCGAAAAAGACGCCGAATCTATACGGCGCCCAGACGTAACGGTTGACCAAAAAGATCGTGCTGATAAACAGAGCCGACCACCCAGACTTTTGTCGGTGATTGCCGGAATCGCAAATTCGCAACGGCCACAGAATCAGGGCTGTCGCGGCGCCCATCTGAATCGAATCAAATTAACCCGCCGAACCTCCCGCCAGTATCCCAGTTGGGCTTCGAGGTACCATCTTCGGTGAGTTGATACTCGATTTCCATGTGTGATTTTAACCTGCTCCGCTCAGAGATCACTCACTCAACTGGCACTAACAGGCCGTAGCACAAGCGATTTTACCCGGCCCCACTTCATCTGCTCCGATTTCTTCAACACAGACCACGAAATATCGAGCCGTCGTACCACAAACGAACTCACTTTGTCCTCGCTGGTGGACTGTCCTGCTTCCGGTGACTAAGGTCCCATGCACGTGAAGCCAACTGGACGATCCTTACCTCAAATTGGTTACCCCTGCTGGCACCGATGGGCCATTCCGCAACTCTGGATTCCTAAATAGGATCGCCACATCCTTTAAACAGAGAACAGTGATGCATCTGGAAAAAATTCGTGAAGGTCTGTTGGTTTCATTAGCCGCGACCTACGAGCAGGATCCAACTCGCTACGTTGTGCTATCAAAGCAAACCCTGGACTCCGCTTTAGCGCGCGAGGTAGTGGCTGAACTTAGAAACGAAGGCTCGGTAGAAGAGCAGGTGCGAGGAGTGATCCGGCTGACCGACCGGGGATATAGCAGCTACAAGAACAAGCCACTGCCGTATACGTTTCGGACCCCGAACTTCGGCCCAGTGGTGGCCTAACCACGCCACGGCTCAGTTGGTCGCGGGCACAGTGCTCGAGGTCACCGTACTTAAGCCGCTCTGGTCGAAACTGAACGACTTCACCTGTCCCGCCTGCCCGTCCGTGGCCACCTTGCTTCCGTTGAAGGAAATATCCACTGCGCCCACATCCCCAGCCTTGACCACCGCCCCGTGTTGAGCCGAGATTTTTTTCACACCGCCGGCCGTGAGCATTCCTTCAAATACGCTTTTACCGTCGCTGGTCAGAGTGAGCCAGCAATCTGCGCGCGCTCTGACGACGATTGTGATCGGTTCGGCATCCGCTGTGGCAGGGGCAGTGCTCTCCAGAATGGGCGCAGCCGCGACCGGCGTGGGAGTCGGTGCCGGCACGGAAGCTTGCGGAACGGGTGTGGCGGCCGGCTGATCGGTTATTTCCTCGCGATGACGGTTGCGCCAGAATGCAAGCCCGAGTGCAACCATCAACAAAACAATCGCCAAAGTTCCCCAAGGAACGCTCCAGGCGTTTTCGTCGCGATGCACTTCAACATCCTCGCGGCGCGGTGGAGGTTCCGGCAGCGGACTCGGGGCAGGCTGGTCCTCGCCTGACGCCACCAGATAGTCGGCCACGATCTGATCGGCATCGAGCCCGACCGACTTTGCGTAAGCGCGAACGAATCCTTTGTTGAAAATGCCGCCGGGAAGTTGCTCGAAATGATCTTCTTCCAGGGCGCGCAGCAGGCGGATACTGATCTTGGTGGTGACAGAGATGTCGTCCAGAGTGATGGACCGCTTTTCGCGCTCGCGCTTTAATTGCTCCCCGAATGAGGGCATTCCGGCTCTCCTGCGCTGAAAGCGTGGTTTCGAGCCTCAGCCGCAGTTCCAGTTCATATTATGTTACTGAGGGTTCCGGAAGTCATGAAAAATGAGGAAGAAGGCCGCCGCTGAATGACTTGGACAGGCGACTGAGCGAGAGGAAGCCCGCCAGATGCTGCTTTTGGGCCTTGTGGCACTTGGCATTTGGGGTTCAAGGTTACCAAGGTTGATTGTTCCCGGTCCGAAACGAACCTATAATTCGGACACTCCCGACCCTCGAGGATGTTGTAAATGACCAAGGCGACCGGCACCGGCCGCGACCGGCAGAACCAGGAACTCAACATCTTTCATGATGTTGCCAAGGCCCTGACCTCGTCGCTCGACCTCGATTCCATCCTGCAGACCATCATGGAGAAGATGGCGGAATATTTCCGTCCTGACACCTGGTCGTTGCTGATGGTGGACGAGCAGCGGGACGAGCTTTATTTTGCCATCGCTGTCGGCACCGCAGCCGAAGCCCTGAAGAATGTGCGGCTCAAAGTCGGGGAAGGGATTGCCGGATGGGTGGCCAAGCACGGCGAGCGGCTGGTGGTGCCCGACGTTTATACCGATCCGCGATTCGCCAAGCGCATTGACGAAATGACGAAATGGGAAACGCGCTCGATCATCTGCGTACCGCTGCGCTCCAAGCACCGCGTATTGGGAGTGATTCAGCTGGTGAATGTGGATATGACGACCTTCTCGCGGCAGGAGGAGTTCTTCCTGCAATCGCTTTGCGATTACGCGGCGATCGCTATCGAAAACGCACGCTCAGTTGAAAAGATTCAGGAACTCACGATCACTGACGATTGCACCGGGCTGTACAATGCCCGCCATCTGTATAAGACGCTCGAAACCGAGGTTTACCGTTCTGCCCGTTTCGGCTACGAGTTTGCCGTTCTGTTTATCGATCTCGATCACTTCAAGCAGGTGAACGACACGCACGGGCATTTGATCGGAAGCAAATTGCTGGCGGAAATCGGCTACCTGATCAAGGCCCAGCTGCGCTTGATCGATTACGCGTTTCGCTACGGTGGCGATGAGTTCGTGATTCTTCTTCCTCAGACCGGCAAAGATCAGGCGCTAGTTGTAGCGCGACGCTTGCGCGACAACCTGCGCACCAGCATCTTTTGCCAGGAAGAGGGCTTGAACTTAAACGTCCGCGCTTCCATCGGGCTTGCCACCTATCCGCATGACGCCAAGACTCCTCACGACGTCATCCGCCAGGCGGACGAAATGATGTACCTGGTCAAAAACACCACCCGCGACAATATCGGGATTGCCCAACGCGGGGTCATGAAGTAGCTCGTCTCGAGTGCCTCCCAAGACATAACAGCCTCAACAAAGCCTTTTTGAACCAGCAGCTTGCGAGTTGCTAACCGCGTCACCGCATTCTCGTCATTGGTGATGAGATAATTTATGCGGGTTCTCGACCTACCTCGACGCCTTATGCGGATGTTTTTCGACCTTCTCGGGCAGATATTTCGCACCCTTTGGGCGCACAAGCTGCGTTCATTCCTGACCATGTTCGGGATTGCCTGGGGTGTGGGGTCGCTGTTGCTGCTGGTCGGCTTAGGCGAAGGCTTCCGCTCGGGAAACAAGCGAGGACTGTCCGAGTTCGGCGAAAACATCATGTTCATCTTCCCCGGGCGCGCGCCGGTGTTCCAGGGAAGCATGAACTCGGCTCGCACCTATCGTCTGACTTACCGGGATTACGCCGACATCAAGACCGATGCTCCCCACGTGCTGGCAGCCACGCCCGTGCTCACCAAAAGCGACACCCGCGCGGTCAGCCAGTATGGCAACGCCAATGGAGAACTCACCGGGATCGAGCCGCAATACAACGGCATTCGATTCCTTCCCATGAAGCAGGGACGATGGTTCAACTCGCTCGATGAATCCCAGAAACGCAATGTGGTTGTGTTAGGCGACGAGATGACCCACAACCTGTTTCCCGGCCGCCCTCCGCTGGGCGAGACCATCCTGATCAACGATGTGCGTTTCGAGGTGATCGGGACCGTGGCGCGCGTCGGCCGCGGCGACAACAATTCCACCAACATGCGGGCTTACATTCCGTATCAAGTGATGAACACGTTCTTTCCGATCAAAGAGGAAGGCGATCATGACGCGATCTCGTTTATCAACTACCAGCCCCGGGTTGCCGCCGAACACCTGCTGGCGCAGGAAGAAGTAAGCAAAATCGTCGCCCGGAATCATGGTTTCGACTGGCACGATGAAGACGCTTTCGAAGGTTGGGACACCGTGAAGCAAGCCGAAATGATGGGCCTGATCTTCGACGCCATGAATATGTTCCTGGGAACCGTGGGCATGGTGACGCTGGGCCTGGGCGCGATCGGCGTCATCAACATTATGCTGGTGGCGGTAAGCGATCGCACTCGCGAGATCGGATTGCGCAAAGCGCTGGGCGCGACCAAGCGAAGCATCCTGTTCCAGTTCTTTCTGGAAGGAACTCTGATTACATTTCTGAGCGGGCTTACCGGCATGGCATTCGCGGCCGGATTGATGTGGTTGCTCGGCCAGTTTCATGGCCCGGGGGGATTTGATCCTCCGAAGCTGGTGCCGACGACGGCAATCCTGGCGATTAGAAGCTTAACGCTGGCGGGCGTGGTTGCCGGTCTATACCCCGCCCGCAAAGCCGCGGTGCTCGAGCCGGTGGAAGCGTTGAGGCAGGAATAGAACATCCTCGAGATCTCTTGCAGGAAGCCTACGGCGCGATGCGGCACAACCTGCGCCGCACCACTCTGACCATGCTTGGCATGGCCTGGGGCATCGCCACGGTAGTGATGTTACTCGCCTATGGCAATGGGTTCGGGGAGGCCTGCGCCAACATCTTCGCGAACTTCGGAACCAAGTTGATGATCGTGGTGCCTGGACGCTCGTCGATGCAGGCGGGCGGACAAAAAGCCGGCGAGCAGCTGCGCTTTAGCTCGAAGATGTCGACATTCTGACCACGAACCTTCCACAGATCACACGCATTACTCCCGAAGCCAGCAAGCAGGCGAATCTCCAGTACGACACGCGAACTTACACTTCAACGTGACGGGGAATTATCCGAACGCGATCTCGATTCGCGCCTCGGAAATTGCGCAGGGACGTTTCTACAACGGCGAAGACGAGATGCAGCGCGCCGCGTGTCGTGCTGGGTTCCGAAGCGAAGGAAAAGCTATTCTCCGGCCGCAACGCACTAGGCGAACGAATTCGACTCGACGGACTGAGCTTTGAAGTGATCGGCGTTCTCAAGCCCAAGATGCAAGCGGGCGATGACAACATCAATCGCACCAGCTACGTGCCCTTCACCACCATGGGCGATCTGAAAGACACGCATTACCTGGACTCAATCTGGTTCAACTACGAAATCAACGAATATGCCAGGCTGGAGCAGTCGGTACGCTAATGTGTTGGCCGGCCAGCACAAGTTCAATCCCGCGACCGGCGTGCGCTGCTGGTCTTCAACTTGATGGACCAGGTACATCAGTTCGAAGTGATCACGCTCGGACTGAAGGTTCTGCTGGCTTTCATTGGCACGCTCACCCTGGGAATCGGCGGCGTAGGGCTGATGAATATCATGCTGGTGTCGGTGACTCAGCGTACGCGCGAGATCGGACTGGAAAAGTCACTGGGTGCGCGCGGCAGACACATTTTCCTCCAGTTTCTCGCGGAAGCGATGACGATCACCTTTATGGGCGGAGCGCTGGGCGTGATTCTCGCCTACGTCGTGGCGCTTTCCGTGGCAGGCTGACTTTGTATAGCGCGATTGCGCAACACGCCGAGGCGGGAGATGTGAAGCTGGTGATCGATCCTGTCACCCTGATCATCGCAACCATCATTCTGAGCCTGGTCGGCCTGGTGAGTGGAATGCTGCCAGCGATTCGTGCCTCGAGACTCGATCCGATTGAAGCCTTAAGGTACGAGTAAGGCGCTATTCAATAGCAGCCCGAATTCCGCCAAAGCGAGTATTGGTACGCGTCTCGAAAGCAAAATTCGCCACCGCTTTCGAGCAACAGACGTGGGAGGAGCCGATTTAGATATCCGCACCCACGCTCAGGAGGTGATCCCCAGTGTTCGTTGGAGGCGGACAGTAGCATCGGCGACACTTGCGTCTATAAGCTTCTGCAACTGCGGCTCAGTAAGACCCAAGGGCTCTAATGCAGCCATCGCAGTAGCAATTGACCGGCTTCGCTCCTGTTCAGCCGCCTCAACCCTGGCCCGCAGGTCGCATTCGATCAGTTGCTCAGGCGTCAGTACTTGGGCAAGTGCGAGCGTGTCCAGCACGGAAATATCTGCCGGAACACTTACGCGCCGATCCGGGATGATCCCAGTCTCGATGTCTGGGTGCTTGGCTGACCAACTCCCAATTCGCACACGACCATGTTCACAGCTGAATGGGATGTCCTTCACCTTGAAACTCTGCGCCACACTCTCAATTGCCATCCACACTTTGAGCGGAATCCGGACGGTCCCCGGCTGCCTACCCTGCACCGGCACTTCCGTTTCCATTCCTACTGCGCGAAAAGTAGCTATACACTGAGACACGAGAATGTCCGTGGAATCGGTCTCAACGTGTTTTTCCCGGTTCACCTTCAGGTGCTTGGTAGCACGCCTCAGGTCAGACGCACGAATGACAAAGTCGACAGCCATGTTCACCTCTCAGGACCAGAGCGAACTGCTCGAAACGTTTGGCCAACATCCCGAGAAGATCATCGCTCCGCCATCGCCAATTTCTGCTGGACAATTTCTTTCTTCGTTTGCGGGAACCGGCTCTTGGGCTCAATTCCCAGACGGCCTGCGTAGTACAACAGTTTGTCTACACTCTTATTGGCTATTTTGCCGTTCATCAGTTCGCTTACGCGCGGTTGTGGTTCGCCCAAGATCGTCTGCAATTGCTTCTGAGAATACTGTCGCGCATGCTTCAAGATCGCGTGGTAGAGCTCGGCTTTGAACTTCAGAACGGTGGACTGCTCGTGCGTGAACCCGAGGTCGTCCAGCACGTTGCCGCGGCTCACATGAGTTGGTTTATTTTCTTCGAAGCCCATAACTTTTTTCCTGCAGGATGCGCCCCCGCACTACCCTCAACCGCCGCCGGGCCGTACTGATCTCCTTCTGAGGTGTCTCTCGGCTCTTCTTTTCAAAACAATGCAGGACATGAATCGTGTCTCGAACCCGCGACAGATACATCACCCTATACCAAGACCGGGCATCCTCATCCCTTAACTCGAAAACGCCCGGACCAACCGCCGGCATTGGTCTGTAATCGGTGGGCTGCTCGCCGCGTTGCAGTAACCGCAACTGAAATCCCAGATTTTGCTTAACTTCATCAGGGAATCCGCTGATCACCTCCCTGGCGTCACCCTCCCACGCAATAACAGCGTCCGGGTGCTGCGGCCTCGCATCGTCCTGCACGATAGGGAGTATACGCTGTGCGCAAGGTTATTATACAATAAAATGTATATTTACCGCCACTTATTCTTTTTTCGGCTCCGTCGCTGGGGATGGCTTGGATTGAGCTTCCGGATGAGATCCCTGTTTGTCCTCCTCATCCTTGACTATGTACTGAACGATGACCGAAATTCGCCGGTTCGAGGCGTCCAGCGGATCTTCCGGCTTACGCAGCCTCTGATCGGCGTAGCCGCGTACCTGCACTACCTGGTTCGATCCCAATCCGTTTTGCTGCATCAACCTTCGCGCGGAATTGGCACGGTCGGTTGAGAGTTCCCAGTTTCCATAGTCTCCCTTACCCGCGAATGGCTTGGAATCGGTATGGCCCTCAATGGAAATTTTGTTCGGCAACTGGCCCAGCTCCTGCGAAAGGCGCCTGAGCAGGTCTTTACCATCTCCGTTCGGAGCCGTGCTGCCGCTATCGAAGAATGTTCCTTTATCGGTCTCTAATAGCTCGATCCGCAATCCCTCAGCCGTGACCGTCATCTGGATTTGATCCTTGAGCTTCTCAAAGTTATTCATCTGGCGGACCGACTTCTGCAACTCCTCCTTCAGCTTGGACATGTTGTCCTTAGTGAGCGAGAAATTCTCGCCCGCGCCGGACTGATTGGTGCCCACTTTCTTGGAGGTTCCAGTGGGATCTTTGAAATAGCCTCCGACCGCTTCCTGCACCTGCTTGCTGCTGTTCAGCAGCCACAGCACGATGAACAAGGCCATCATGGCGGTGACGAAGTCTGCGTATGCGACTTTCCAAGCCCCGCCATGATGGCCTCCGTGGCCACCTTTTTTCTTGACGATGATGATGGGACGAGTGGTCGGTCATATTGGTTTACGCCGACGCCGCAGCCGCACCGCCGCCGCGACAGGTTTTTTCCACGTCCTGGAAGGAAGGCCGCACATGTCCCGGGATCGCACGCCGGCCGAACTCCACCGCCATGATGGGGGCGGTTCCTTTCAGAAACGCAATCATCACGACCCGGATGACTTGCAAGTAGGCCGATTCTTCTTCCGCTGCCTTTGCCATGTTGGCGGCCAGCGGGCCCACCAGTCCGTAACACAGCAAGATGCCCAAAAATGTTCCCACCAAAGCCGCGGCCACCTTGTGTCCGATTTCCTCCGGCGGTCCGCCGAGAGCGCCCATCGTGATCACCACTCCAAGCACCGCAGCCACAATTCCCAGACCTGGCAACGAATCCGCCATCGTGGTTAGCGAAGCGCTAGGCTGCGCCGAGTCGTGATGATGCACTTCCAGATCGAGATCGATCACCTGATCGAGTTCAAAAGGTTCGGTGCCGCTGATCGCCATGCGCATGCTGTCACAAAAGAAATCGCGGATGTGATGGTCTTTCACAAACAAAGCGTTTTTGGAGAGGATTGGGCTCTTGTCCGGTTCCTCGACATCGGTCTCAAGCGAAACCAAGCCTTCCTTACGGCCCTTGTTAAGGAAGTCGTACATCGTCTTGAGCAGCTCAATGTAGCGCTCCTTGCTAAATTTCGAGCCCCCAAAAACTCCGGCCACGCCGCCCGCAATTTTTTTCAGGATGTGGAGGGGGTTTGCAACTAGCACGGTTCCAATGCCGGCTCCTCCGATAATCAGGAGTTCGGCGGGTTGAAGCAACACGCGCAGATTGCCGTGCTCCATCAGGTATCCGCCGACCACTGCGCCAAAAACTACGACGATGCCAATGATGACAAACATAAGACTTCAGCTCTTCAGGGCGTTGCTCCGCTCTCAGAATCTTCGCCGCCATTCACCGTAACCGCTCTGCGGGCTCGCTGTAGCAGGGACTCCGCATCTTCCCCAACTTCCGCCATCGCCCGCCCTACGATCACCACCACCGACAAGGGATCGCCCCACCAGTTGATTCCCGACACTCCCACCACTCGCTTGGCTTTGTGCGCGATCTGTTCCAGTTCCACGGCCGTGCAATCGGGAACCATGGCCAGAAACTGGTCCTCGCTCCAGCGGCCAAGTTGTACGGACGATCCGAGTTCATGCGCCAGCGTCTGGGCCACTACGTAGATCAGCGCGTCTGCCGCTTCGCGCCCATCGTTCATCGCGATTTTCACCAATCCCTGCACCTCGACCCAGAGAACCCCAAAGCGCAAGCCGAAGTTGTTCAGCATCGCCAGGCTCTCGCGCACTTGCGACTCGCTCATCGCGTGATTCAAGAGTCCAGTGGTTCCATCCAGGCAGCCATGGGCAGCGAGGCTCAGCCGGTGTCGATCGTTGGCTGGAGCCGCCGGAAGCTCATCGAAACACTCCACGGCGGCCCGTACCACCCCGAAGTCATCGAGAATCGGAAACGATCTGGTCTTTACCTTCAGACGATGCCCGGCTTTGTGCCGCACATACAGTTCGGTGCTGTAGGGCCGCCCGTCGCGCATGGCGTGGGATAAAGGCGACTCCTCACTTTGCAAAAGCTTTCCCGTCTCATCGCAATGCATCAGGATGCGTTCATTCGCGCAACGCCCAATCACGTCATGACGCATGAAGCCCGTGGTATTTTCCGCGAACCGGTTCCAGAACAGAATGCGGCCTTCCCGGTCGACCAGGTACACCGACAGGGGCAAATACTCGACCGCTTTACGGAAAATGTCAGGATCCGGCACTCCCGCCATGAAAAGCTCCAATGAATTCATCGGCGGCAATTGCGGGTAGGGTTAGCGCATGAGGAAAGATGAGAAAGGGCTAATCTGCGGGTAGCGCCCTACGTGGACGCCATGCCGGAGTCGGCGCTGCAGATGGCACGAGCTCCGCTTGCAGCCACTTGCGAATCATGGGCAGTGCGGCGCGGGTGACGAGTTCGCCGCCACGAATCAGTTCTGCGCTGTGCGCGAAGTCATCGTACTTGTAGCCGTTCACGTCGGGCTCGATCACCAGGTCGGAAGCTTTTTTCCAGGGTTCGCAATTCAGCTCTTGGGCAATCGCGAAGCATTGCCCGATGACTTCGAACAAATGCCGTGGTCCCGCTTCGCCGTTGGTCCAGTGGCCTTTCAGGTGAACCGAGATCACGCGCTCCGCTCCCATATCACGCAAAGGCAGCGCCGGAACAGCGTGCGCAAGCATGCCGTCCACCAGAAAGCGATTGCGGATCTTCACCGGCTGGAACATGCCCGGGTAGGAACAACTGGCGCGCACCGGTTCGACTAGCGGCCCGGAATGAAAGACGACGCCTTCGCCGGTAGAGAAATCCGTTGCCGTGACAGCCAGCGGAATGCGGAGTTCTTCAAAAGTACGCACTTTCAGGGTGCTATTGAGAAAGCCGATCATGCGCTCATTGCTGGCAAATCCAAAGCGCGAGAGGGTCCAGCGCGCGAAATGCTTAAAGCGCACCCGGGTCGCCATTTGTTCGAGTTCAGCGGCAGAATGCCCGCTGCAATAGGCTGCGCCGATCAGCGCACCGACACTGGTCCCGGCCACAAAGGCGATGGGAATCTCTTCTTGTTCGAGGACTTTCAGAACTCCGATGTGAGCGATGCCGCGGGCGAATCCACCACCCAGCGCGAGGCCGATCCGAGGCGGTCGAAAATCAGGCTGGGGAGTGGCAGGGGGACGCGAAAGCTCGCGCCCAAAGGCCTGTACCGACCGAATCACTTTTCCCAGACGACCCACGGGTCCCCACATCCTCCCGGCTCTGCCCGGTACTCCACACCTGAAACTAGCAACTTAGATGCCAGCATAGCCTGACAGGGACACCCTTCACAGGATGCCTTTGGAGACGTTACCTCCCGATTTGGCGCATACATATGACTAACTCGTCTGATCCTGATAACTTGGGGCCCATGCTGCGTGAGATCTCGGCGGGTGGGGTGGTGGTCCGGCGCTCGGGCGATGCTTGGGAGATAGCGGTAATCGAGCCTCAAAAGGAGCCTTCCGGCTCCTCAGGAAGCGCAAAGAAATCCTCAAAAACCGTCCTGGCCTTGCCCAAGGGGCTGGTGGACGAAGGCGAAAAAGCCGAGCAGACCGCTTTGCGCGAAGTCCGGGAAGAAACCGGGATCACCGCCTCTGTGATCGCCAAGCTGGCGGATATCAAGTACGTCTACGTGCGCTCCTGGGGAGACCAGCAGAAAGTGTTCAAGATTGTCAGCTTCTATTTGTTGCGCTATGTCTCGGGAGAAATCGGGGAGATTGCGCCCGAGATGAAGATCGAGGTGCAGCGCGCTCTGTGGATTCCGCTGGAAGATGCTCCTCGGAAACTCGCGTATCGTGGGGAGCGCGACGTAGTGCGCAAGGCCCAGGAGTACCTGAAAACTCATCCTGAGGTTACGCTCTGATGACCCGTACCAAACCGCATATCGAAAAGCATTTCACCGCGGGCAATTTCGTGCGCGACGTGGTGATTGGCATGTCCGACGGATTGACGGTTCCATTCGCGCTGGCGGCAGGCCTCTCCGGCGCAGTGCAGAACACGCGGCTGATCGTGGCTGGAGGCTTGGCCGAGATTGCCGCCGGTTCGATCGCCATGGGCCTTGGCGGCTATCTCGCCGCCCGCGGTGACGCTGAGCATTACGAACAGGAGCGCCTTCGCGAAGAACGCGAAATCAAGGAAATTCCGGAAGAAGAAATGGCCGAGGTCAGCCGCGTATTCCAGGAGTATGGGCTGACACGCGCGGAAAGTGTGCCGGTGGTGGAGGCTCTGAGCAAGCGTCCTAAAGCCTGGGTAGATTTCATGATGCGTTACGAGCTTGGGCTGGAGGAGCCGGATCCCAAGCGCGCGGTGACTAGCGCCGCGACCATAGCCGGATCGTATGTGGCCGGCGGATTTATTCCCTTGTCCCCTTACATCCTGCTGGGGAGCGCAACCCGCGGGCTTGCGGTTTCGGCAGCGGTGACGCTGGCCGCGTTGGCCGTCTTCGGATACATCAAAGGGCGTTTCACCGGCACTCCTCCCCTGCGCAGCGCGTCACAAACATGTGTGATCGGTGGACTTGCGGCGGGGGCCGCTTTTGTGCTTGCTAAATTGATCGCATAGTGTTGATAACAAAAGATTTATCTTGACATTTTCAGAGGCCGGTTCTAGTCTGTATCCAACTTAATAGGCGCGCGTCGTTGCCATCCTCACCCCACATCTATAACGACGCGCGCCGGTTGTTTTTAGGGGCATGGTTTTCTTCCGGCATAATGGCAATGTGAGTGTCTGTCGCATACGCCGATCCCTCCTTCTCTGCATTGTTCTTGCTTTGCCATTCGGAACGGGCTTCGGTCGAACCAAGGTTAAGGCGGTCACCGATGCCGACTACGTGTCCGCACTCTCCACCGCCAACCGTTTTCTTGCCGCCTGGCAATCACGCGACCATGAAGCCGGACTGCTCATGCTGACTGACGAGGCCAAGAAACACACGACCGAAGATCATCTCAGCGCGTTCTTTTCCGGAAACAGCAGCCAGCAAGGTTTCTTGATTTCTACGGGGAAAAAGACCGGCACTGCACGCTACGAGTTTCCGGTGGCTCTGATGGAATCTTCGGGCAGCTCCGTTCACCGCCGCTTCTCACACATCACTGTGATCAGGACTGGTAAAGACGAGTGGGCCGTGGATACACTTCCCTAGAACACATTTCCTATTTTCAATTGCCGATTGTGCCGCGTCGTCTGTTGTCTTGAGATTGACAATCGGCAATCGAAAATCGGAAATCCTATGAAACGCATTCATAAAGTTGCGGTCCTCGGCGCCGGAACCATGGGCGCCCGCATTGCCGCGCATTTTGCCAATGCCGGAATCGCCAGCTATCTGCTCGACATCGTGCCGCCCGATGCCGACGGCCCCGCACGCAACAAGATTGCCGCCGCCGGACTGGATGGCGGTCGAAGAAATCCAAGCCGGCGGCCTTTATGGACGCGTCGCTGGCCCGCCTGGTCACCATCGGCAATTTCGAAGACGACTTGAAGAAGCTTGCCGAAGTGGATTGGATCATCGAGGCGGTGGTCGAGAACCTCGAATTAAGCGCGCACTTGCTGAAGAAAGTCGACGCGGTGCGCAAGCCGGGAACGATCATCACCACCAACACCAGCGGGCTTCCCGTGGCCAAAATTGCGGAAGGCTTCTCCGACGACTTCCGGCGTTGCTGGTTCGGAACCCATTTCTTCAATCCTCCGCGCTACATGCGGCTTCTGGAAATCATTCCCACGCCGGATTCGATCCGGCAGCGATTGAAGCGGTGGCCCATTTTGCCGATGTGCATCTGGGAAAAGGCATCGTCACCGCCAAAGACACGCCGAACTTCATTGCCAATCGCATCGGCACATTTTCCGTGATGAATGTCATGCGCCTGATGCAGGAGATGGATCTCACGATCGAAGAAGTGGACGCGCTCACCGGGCAAGCCGTGGGCTGGCCCAAGTCGGCGACGTTCCGAACCATTGATCTGGTCGGACTCGACATTCTGGGACACGTCGTTGGCAACATGACCCAGAATGTTCGCGACGAGCGCAGCGAACTCAAGCTTCCCGACTTCTTTCAGCAGATGCTGGAGCGCAAATGGCTCGGCGACAAAACTAAGGGCGGCTTCTATAAGAAAACAAAAGACGCACCACGGCAAGAAGAAGAGCGCATGGCGCTGGACTGGAAGACGCTGGAATACCACCCGCGGCAGAAGCCGAAGTTTCCGGCGCTGGAGATGGCCAAGAAACGTAGAGCACACCGGCGCGCGCATCGCATGCTGCTCGGCATGGACGGCAGCGGCCCGCAGAAAGGCGACAAGGCCGGGCAGTTCCTATGGTCGGCGCTCTCCGATTTGTGGACCTACGCGGCGAATCGCATTCCGGAAATTTCCGACACCGTGGTCGAAATCGATCGCGCCATGAAGCTGGGCTTCAACTGGGAGATGGGGCCTTTTGAATTCTGGGATGCGGCCGGCGTGGAGGCCACCGTTGCGCGCATGAAGAAAGAAGGCCGGCCTGTTGCAGCGAATGTCGAGAAGCTGCTGTCTTCCGGAAGAAATTCGTGGTATGCTCGATGATCCGCAGCGCCGCCTCCGGCCGCATGTATTTCGACCTGGCGAGCACGAGAACTGGAAGCCGGTACAGGTTCCGGCGGGGTCTGGTCGGTGGAAGTCGCGAAGAAATCGAATGGCGTCGTGAAGAAAAACTCCGGAGCATCGCTGGTCGATCTGGGCGACGGCGTGGGCTGCATCGAGTTCCACTCCAAGATGAACTCGCTCGGCGCCGACATCATTCAGCTGATTCACGCAGACGCTGAAACCGGGAGGTCCGGGCGATAACTTCGACGCGTTTGTCATCACCAATGACGCGACGAATTTCTCTGTCGGCGCGAACCTGATGCTGCTGCTGATGGCCGTGCAGGAAGAAGAGTGGGACGACGTGGATCTGGCCATTCGCCAGTTCCAGGAAATGACACAAGCCATCAAGTTCTCGCCGAAGCCCGTGGTGATCGGCGCCGTTCGGTCTGTACTCTGGGCGGCGGCACTGAAATCTCGTTGCACGCTCGCGGCGCGGCAGCCGCATGCCGAGCTCTATACCGGACTGGTAGAAGTCGGCGTGGGACTGCTTCCCGGCGGAGGCGGCTGCAAAGAGATGCTGCTGCGCGCCGTCGATTCGCGCAACCTCGATCCGCACGGACGGGCGCGGCGAATCGGTCGAATTGATGGAAGCCATGAAACAAGCCTTCGAGACGATCGCCACGGCCAAAGTTGCGACCTCGGCGCATGAAGCGCGAGGGCTAGGGTTCCTGTCAGACTCCGATGGCATCACCATGAACCGCGAACGCGTGCTGGCCGATGCCAAGGCGCGGGCACTGGAGCTGGTGCGCGCAGGATACGAGCCTCCGCAGCCGCGGACAGACATTCCGGCTCCGGGTGAGAACATTCTGGCCGCGCTGAAGATGGGCATTTACCTGATGCGGCAGGGCGACTACATCACCGATCTACGAGGTAAAACTCGGAGGCAAAATCGCCGAAGTCTTGTGCGGCGGAATGTCACGCCCGGAACTCCCGTCAGCGAGCAATATATTCTGGATCTGGAACGGGAGGCTTCAAATCGCTCTGCGGAGAGAAGAAGACGCAGGAGAGAATTCAGTACACGCTGAAGACGGGAAAAACACTAAGGAATTGATGATTGTTAAGTAGTGAGTAATTGCATTACTCGAACCGATGTCATTCTGAGCCAAGCGAAGAACCTGCTTGCTGCTCCTCCATCATCAAACTTTGTCACTCCGAACGCCGCGAGGAATCTGCTCGCGCTGGCATTATCGATGATGCAGGAAACAGCAGATTCCTCCCTTCGGTCGGAATGACAATGATTAATCTGATCGGAATGCGTTATGCCATTTCCCTTTTCGCTACCTGCTCCAGTTCCCGCTCTTTGATCTCGAATTCCCGAATCTTGAACTTCTGAATCTTTCCGGTCACCGTCATCGGGAACGCGTCCACGAACCGCACATGCTGCGGAATTTTGAAGTACGCAATCTTACCTTCGCAAAACTGTTGAACCTCCTGCTCGCAAGCGTTCTCGCCCGCTCTCAATCGAATCCACGCCAGCACCACTTCGCCTAACCGCTCATGGGGAATGCCAACCACCTGCACTTCCGCCACTTTCGGATTCGTGTACAAAAACTCCTCCACCTCACGCGGATAAATATTCTCTCCCCCGCGAATGATCATGTCTTTCGCACGGCCAGTCAGGTGAATGTATCCATCGTCGCGCATGATCCCGAGATCCCCGGTGTGCAGCCACCCGTCTTGATCAATGGCACGAGCCGTCGCTTCCGGCTCATCGTCGTAGCCTTTCATCACCATGTAGCCCCGCGCACATACTTCGCCCGGCTCACCGCGACCGACGGTACTGTTATCGAGCTGAGAAACGATCTTCATTTCCGTGCAGGGCAGCGCCTTCCCGATGGTGCATGCTCGCAATTCCATCGGGTCGTCCACATCCGACATGGTCACCACCGGCGTGCTCTCAGTCTGACCGTAGCCGATCGTCAGCTCAGGGCAGTGCATCTCATCAATCACCCGTTTCATCACTTCCACCGGACACGGTGCTCCCGCCATCATCCCCGTGCGCAGACTTCCCAGGTTGAATTTCTTAAAGTCCGGCAGGCCGAGTTCGGCGATGAACATGGCCGGCACACCATAAAGCGAAGTCGCTCCTTCGGCCTCGACCGCCTGCAATGCGGCACGGGCGTCGAAAGTCCAATTCGGCAAAATGATCGCTGCTCCGCTCGCCAATGCCGACATGGTTCCGATCACGCAGCCAAAGCAGTGATACATGGGCAGGGGAACACAAATGCGATCGCGCTCTGTGTATCGCATTCCCCGCGCCAGCATCATGCCGTTGTTCACCTGGTTGCGGTGGGTCAGCATCACGCCCTTCGGCATTCCGGTTGTGCCCGAGGTGTACTGAATGTTCGCGACATCTTGCGGATGAATGACCGCCGCGACTTCGCAGTCAGACCTCAGAAACTCTTCCCAGCAGGTGGTCCCGAAGTAAACCACATGCTCGAGCGCCAGCGTCTGCTGGTAGCGCGCCTCTTCCAAAATTTGCGAGTAGTCGGCGCGGCTGTCGCGCTCCCATAAGAAAAGCGCCTTCATGCGCGACTTCCGCAACGTGTATGCCAGTTCGTGCGTGCGGTATGCCGGATTCACGTTGACCAGGATCGCTCCGGCGCGCGCGCACCCCATATGCATCATGACCCACTCAGCGCAGTTAGTAGACCATAGCCCAACGCGGTCGCCGGGACGAATGCCCAGCGACCACAAACCGCGCGCGACGCAATCGGCGGCATCGCGCAGTTCTCGCCAGGTGTAGCGTTTTGACTGATGACAGGAAACCAGGGCCACGCAATCGCCCCAGCGCTCAACGGCGTCATCAAGCACCAGCCCGATGGTCTTCTCTAACAGCGGCACATCCGGCCCGCGCGAGTAGCTGAGCATTGCGCCGTCCCCCTGAATGCGGGAGTGTAGACCGGAAACAGGCATGTTTCCAGTGCGATCTTTCAGCCACGCTCGCTGCAATCCAAAATGGGCCAAGCATGAAAGACATAGATTACGGCGCTTCCACCATGTGACTTCGTGCCCATCGGAGGTGGATAATATCCGCAGTTGCCTCCTCGCGTTCGCACACGGCAACTGGGAACCGAGAATAATTATGCGTGAAGTCATCCTCGCCTCTTCCGTACGTACTCCCGTGGGCCGCGCGTTCAAAGGCACCTTGCGCGCCACTCGCCCTGATGAGTTAGCCGCCGTCGCGATCAAGGGTGCGCTGGAGCGCGCGCCGCAACTGGATCCGAAAGAAATTGAAGATGTCATCCTCGGCTGTGCGATGCCCGAGGCTGAACAGGGCATGAACGTGGCCCGCATTGCGTCGCTGCGCGCCGGACTCCCCGTCGAAGTCTCGGCCATGACCATCAACCGCTTCTGCTCGTCAGGTCTTCAGGCCATTGCGATGGCGGCCGAGCGCATCATGTCCGGCGGCGCCGAGGTCATCGTCGCTGGCGGCACCGAATCCATGTCCATGATCCCGATGGGCGGCCATAAGATCTCGCCCAATCCCTGGCTGGTCAGCAACTATCCGGACGCCTATCTTTCCATGGGACTGACCGCCGAGCGCCTCGCGCAACGCTTCGGAATCACCCGCGAGCAGGCTGACGAATTTTCCTATCAGAGCCATCAGAAAGCGTTGGCCGCCATCCAGGCCGGCAAGTTCAACGACGAAACCGTGCCGGTGCCCGTCAGCTTTACCACTCCGAATGGATCAAAGCCCAAGCGGCAGGAGATCACTTTCAAAGTCGATGAAGGCCCGCGCGCCGATACCTCCGTCGACGCCCTGCTCGCCCTGAAACCGGCGTTCCACATGAAAGGCACCGTCACCGCCGGCAATTCTTCGCAGATGTCCGACGGAGCGGCCGCGGCCATTGTCATGTCGGCGGAACGAGCCAAGGCGCTTGGCATCAAGCCGCTCGCACGTTACATTGCGTTTGCGACGGCAGGGTACAAGCCGGAAGAAATGGGCCTGGGCCCGGTGTTCGCGATTCCCAAAGCTCTGAAGATTGCTGGGCTCAAACTCGACCAGATCGAGGTGATCGAATTGAACGAAGCCTTCGCCGCGCAATCGTTAGCCGTCATAAAAGAAGCAGGCCTCGATCCCGCGAAAGTGAATCCGAATGGCGGAGCCATCGCGCTTGGACATCCCCTGGGCTGCACCGGCGCGAAACTGACGGCAACAATCATTCGCGAAATGCAGCGCCGCAAAGCACGCTACGGCATGGTCACTATGTGCGTCGGCGGAGGCATGGGCGCCGCAGGGATCTTCGAGAACCTGAATTGATTTTCTTCCTTCGATGAAAGCGCCGACGGCTTTCGCCGCAAAGGGAACTCAAGTCTCTCGAGCGTAGTCGAGGGCCTGCTTTTCCTTGAAACTTGAAACCTGAAACTTTGAAACCTGCTTTACCGATCCGGCAACAATAGTCATTCCGCTTCGCTGGATCCTCCGATAGATACTGCACGAACTCCCAATCATTCCCCTCAGGATCTCGCTGGCAGGCTTACGACGCGACTGCCCCAAAGCAATGTAAGTTTCGGCGGTGCCGATGTGCACCCAGTGAGTGCGATCCTGACTCAAGCCTTCGCCGCACACGTGAAATTCCGGAAACGCCGTCCGCATAAAGCGAATCATCGCGTCGACATCGCGCACACAAACATTGGCATGCTCTAACCGGAGGCATCACTGGCCTCCCCACAAGTTTATCCTTTGTAGATGCGAGCCCCTGCCCGAGGTCGCGGATTCCGCGGGAGGTGGATTTTCCTCACAGCTGTATAGTGTGCCCAAGTGTCAAAGTGTTCGGGACTTGGCGATAAATACATGAAATCTGAGGGGTTCCCAGCTTCCATCAGCGGCAAAGATTGGACTTGGGATTTTGAACGACCCCAAGCGCTATCATGACCTAAAGTAATCTTGATAGAAATGCATAATTCCTGCAACTTTGGGCTTTAAAATGTAATCTCATAGCATTTTACAAAGTTTTTGTGTATAAGGTGGTCGAATGCTCAACCAGTTCAGCTTCGAGAATTTTCGCTCATTCAGGGCGAAGCAAGTCCTCACGTTCGTTGCCAGCTCTCAGAAGGAACTGAGCGAATCGTTGATCAACGTTACTTGTGCCGATTACAATCTTGTGCCCGCAGCCGCAATATACGGGGCAAACGCCTCGGGCAAGTCTAATGTCATAAAGGCACTCTCATTCATGATTTCGGTGGTTCGAAACTCCCATCGAAATTGGCAGCCTGATTCTCCTATACACCGCTTTCCATTCCTGCTAGACGAAGACTCCCGGAATAGGCCTTCTTCATTTGAGTTGGATTTCATCGTCTCTGCTGTTCGTTATCGCTATGGATTCGTGCTTGATTCATCTCATATAGTCAAAGAGTGGCTGTACGCATATCCGAGCTCTAAACAGCAAATGTGGTTCGTGCGTTCTGAAGGGCGTTTCACTTTTGGGCGGAATTTATCAGGCGAAAATCGATTGATTCAGGAGCTGACACGAAAGAACAGTCTTTATCTATCGGCTGCGGCTCAAAACAATCACGCACTCCTGTTGCCTGTTTACAATTACATTTGCAATACCATTAAATGCTTAATTGCTCGTGATGGAGTACCGACCGAGACCCTAGCGATCTACGACGATAAGGAGTTCAGAGATAAAGTATTCAGCCTGCTCACGTCAGCGGATCTAGGAATTCTCGGAGTAAGAGCAGAATCGCTTGATGCCGATGAACGTTTCAAAGAGCCTTTTGCGAAACTGGTTTCGCTGCTGAAGGATTTCGTCAAGGAAGTGGCTCCAAAAGCTGCCGATGCTCCCGATTTTTCGAAAATAAGCCATCCAGTTTTTCTTCACCAGTCGAACCTGGGCCAACCCGCTGAATTGCCGATGCACGAGGAGTCTGCAGGGACTGTTGCATATTTTTGGCTTTTGGGGCCTGTTGTCAAAGCGATCGCCGATGGGGGGGTTCTGGCTATTGATGAGCTCGACTCGAGTTTGCATCCTTTACTTGCATTGAATCTTCTTGGTTTGTTTCAAGATCGGAAGCGAAATCTTCACGGCGCTCAATTGCTTTTCAATACTCATGATACGAATTTGCTGTCGGCAACAGTCCTGCGACGAGATCAAATTTGGTTCACCGAAAAGACTCAGAGGCCGCTTCTCACCTTTATCCGTTGAGCGATTTTAAGCCTCGCAAGAACGAGAATCTCGAGCGAGGGTACCTGCAGGGTCGATATGGTGCGATACCATTCCTGGAACCACAGATGAGCACGGCTCCTAAGGAAAGGTAGATGGCCAAGCGCCAAGGTGTCCCGTTTAGGCGACGTCCGAGACTGGAGCCCCGAAAACGCCTGCTAATCTTATGTGAGGGCAAGGTCACCGAACCAAGTTATCTGAAGTCGTTTAGACAACAGCACAGAAATCCACTTGTCCACATTGAAGTTGTACCTGATTGCGGAGTTCCCAAGACACTCGTAGAGATCGCAGTCAGTCGCGTCAAGGAGTCACAGCGCCAGGCCCGGAGATTTGGCGACCCATACTTGAAGTACGACGAGGTCTGGTGCGTCTTCGATGTAGATAGCCACCCAAACCTACCCGAGGCGAAAAAACGCGCTCAAGATCATGAACTGGAACTTGCAATCTCAAATCCTTGCTTCGAGTTATGGCTTCTGCTCCACTTTCAAGATCAACGCGCGGAACAGGATCGTTGGCACATTCAAGCTGCTTGCCGCCGACACATTCCCGCCTACGAGAAGGAGATACCCTATTCAACCGTGGAGGCGCACTACACGACAGCGCTGACGAGGGCAACGGCACTCGATCGTTGGCAGCAAGGTCAGGGACGGCCTGGCGGAAATCCATCGACCACTGTTTACAGGCTTTTGGAAAGAATTGCCGAACTTGGGAAGGATAGTTTGTTGCGGAAGACAATTTCATGAACGAATCAGATTCCTCTTTTTTCGGAATGACAGAGGTTCCGCTGCCCGGAGTACAATCCCCTAACTTCCGGAGGCACTCATGACGAACCCGCTTACCCGCCGCCAAGCCCTCACCACGAGCGCCATGGCCCTCGGCAGTCTCGCTTTGGCTGGACGCGTTGCCGCGCAGGACAAGGCTGCGAAAAACTCCGATGTCATCTACCGTGACTGCCATCCATCAGGAAGTGGACTTGCCCGCCTAGCCCCCAACGCGTGTACGAGGCGCTGCTCGACTCGAAGCAGTTCACCGATTTCTCCGGCGGGCGCGTGGCCGTGATCAATCGCGAACTCGGAGGCACGTTCTCCCTCTTCGATGGCCACATCATCGGACGCAACCTGGAACTGGTGCCGGGACGCCGCATCGTGCAGGCTTGGCGCGTGGTGCCCTGGCCGGAGGGCGTGTATTCGATCGCCCGTTTCGATCTGAACCCCCAGGGTTCCGTGACGCACCTCGTCTTCGACCACACCGGATTCCCCACGGAGCTGGCCGAGCATCTGGCCAGCGGATGGCAGGAAAACTACTGGGCAGAAATGCGCGCGTATCTCTCGAAGGCTAAGTAACTTAGCAGGATTGTACGTACATTAAAATACATCTCTTATCAGCAGTACAAATGTTCCCGCGGGAACACTTCTTGCCCTATGCTACCCCGGTCCCGGTGACCAGCGTCGCTCTCAGGTTGACGCGGTCTCCCTCTTGAAAGTTGCGGATGTTGCCCATCACTTCTTCCATCACCTCGGGCCGCTTCTCCGGAGGCAACGCGTCGATCATCTTGCGGAATGGCGCAGCCAGGTCGCGCAGAGCTTCCCATGCTTCCTCGGGAGGTCCCGGCCATGGCCATGGCACTTGATGCTTCCGCGTTTCAACGCTGTGCAGGCCAGCGGATTTCAAAGTGCTCGCCAGCTTGCTCTCGTCAGCGAAACGAAAAATCGTCGGCGCATCCGGCGGAGGCGGCGGCATCGGCACATGCTTCATGAACGGCCCGAGAGTCGCGGCAAATAGCGGATTGTCCGCGAAACTTCCCCACACAATAAAAGACACGCGGCCCCCGGGCTTCAGCACGCGACGAATTTCTCCAAGCGCCTTGTCGATCTGCGGAAAAAACATGATGCCGAAGCGGCAGGTCACGCGATCGAATTCCTGGTCGGAGAAGGGAAGCTGCTCGGCGTCAGCCTGGCGAAACTCCATGTTGGTAAGGCCGAGCGCGCGGGCATTCTGCCGCGCGTTGTCGAGCATGCCGGGCACGAGATCGGTCGCGACCACGCGTCCCTGCGGACCGACCGCTTTGGCGATGCTGAGCGAAGGCTCTCCGGTGCCGCTGGCCAGATCGAGCACATGCATGCCGGGCGCGAGTTGCGCATTGTGGACCACCAGGTCCGTTGCGGCTCGCGACTGCGCGATCAGTTTGTCATTCCACTTCTGCCAATGCGGAGCGGCGCCCGTCCACTCCGCGCGGATGGTCTCTTTCATGTCGGGGTTGATCATCCGCGCAGGGTAACAGAAAAAGGGACGGCGAGTCGCCGTCCCTTCAGCGTTGCGGAGGGTTTATTCGAGAACGAAAATATTCTTGCGAACGCACATCTCTTTCAGGATGTTCGGCCACACAGTGACGCTGACTTCACCCAGGTGCGCCTTTCTCAACAGCAGCATCATGGTGCGTGCCTGCCCGATGCCGCCGCCAATCGAGAGCGGAATCTGATCGTTCAGAATCGCCTTGTGATAGGGCAGCTTCATGAAGTCAGTCTGATGCGACAGCTCAAGCTGCTTGCGAAGCGTGTCTTTCGTGACGCGGATGCCCATCGAGGTCAGCTCGTGGCGGCGCTTGGTCACGTGATTCCACACCAGGATGTCGCCGTTCAGGCCATGCGTGTCTTTGCCGGTTTGCTCGTGGGTGTCGGTGACCCAGTCGTCATAGTCGGCGGCGCGCATCTCGTGCGGGTAGCCATCTTTCAGCGGCCATCCGATGCCGATAATAAAGATCGCGGGATGCTTCTGCAGAATGGTGGTCTCGCGCTGCTTGCGCGGCAGGTCGGGATACATCTCGAGAATTTCTTCTGCATGGAAGAACTCGAGCTTCTCCGGCAGGTCGGGATAGCGGGCATCCTTGAGCTGCGGGAACATCGACTGCGCAAATTTCTCCGCGCCGACGATGACCTTCCAAATCTTGCTGACCACACCTTTGAGGAATTCCAGGTTGCGTTGCTCGGCGGTGATGACGCGCTCCCAGTCCCACTGGTCGACGTAGGCGGAGTGATCGTGATCGAGGAAATAGTCTTTGCGCACGGCGCGCATGTCGGTGCAGATGCCTTCGCCGATTTTGCAGTCGAACTGCTTCAGCGCGACTCTCTTCCACTTGGTCGCAGCCTGCACGACCTGCGCGTCGATGGGATGCTTGTCGCGATCGTTCGAAATATGAAACTGGATCGGGGTACGCGAGCCGTCGCGGTCGAGCATGTCGTTGACGCCGCTCTCGACGTCGACGATGAGCGGGACTTCAACCATCATCAGGTTCAGTTCTTTTGAGAGATTGTCTTCGATGTAGCGCTTGGTTTGAAACAGCGCCTGCTGCGTCTCTTTCGGAGTGAGAAGGGAACGATAATCTTTGGGAAGGATTTTTTCGAGTTCGGTGTAGTCGCCGATCCCTGGTCCGGCCAAGTCAGCTTTTTTGTCCAGTGTGAGAGTGCTCATGCAATGGTCTCCTTTGGCAGATGAATGCCCAACCGAGTATTGGAGTCTGGAATGGGCGGGAGGTCAGTGATGGGAAGCACAGGGGAGAGTGAGGGCGAGCAGTCAGCAATCAGCACTCGGCACTCGGCCATGCTGGTTCAGTGGTGATGCGGAAGAGCAGATTCGTCGCCTATCGCTCAGGCTTCGGCTCGGAATGACAACGCTTTTGGAGCCAAGCAAGGGATGCCTAAGTCCATGGTAGATTAAAAGTGCGGCTATGAAAGACGTTGCTCAGTGGGCTCTGAATTTGGCGGAGGTGCGCGGGGCGTCGTATGCTGACGCGCGCGTAGCGGACGACCGGCATCGGGCTCTGGCTACGAAAAACGGCAAGATTTCTAGCGCAGGCAGATTCAGAGTCTCTCGGTGTTGGCGTACGCGTAATCGTCGATGGAGCCTGGGGCTTTGCGTCGTCGGACGATTTGAGCCGTGCCGGCGTGGAAGCCACCGCGGCGCGGGCCGTGGAGATCGCCAAGGCGTCCGCGCGGGTGAAACAGCACGATGTACAGCTTGCTCCGGAGCAGGCCCATGTTGCGGATTGGACTTCGCCGTTCCAGGTCGACCCTTTCACAATTTCGGTTGAACAGAATCTGGACCTGCTGATCCAGATTGATGCCGAGATGCGCGCGGTGCCGGGCGTGACCATGGCGGAAACCAATATGAATTTCCGCCGGGAAGAGCAGTGGTTTCTCTCGTCGGAAGGTTCGGACATTCATCAGACCAAGTTCACGGTCGGGCGCGGGTTATGCGGCGCATGCGTTTGCCGGAAACGAAATCCAGAAGCGGTCGTATCCCAATTCGTATGGCGGGCAATGGCAGAACAAAGGATACGAACTGATCGGCGAGTTGAAGCTGCTGGAAAATGCGCGTCGGGTAGGCGAAGAAGCCGTCGCGCTGCTCAAGGCGGATCAGGGACCGCAGGGCGAGTACGACATCATCCTCGACGGCTCGCAGCTGGGGTTGCAGATTCATGAGTCGGTGGGGCATCCGATCGAACTCGACCGCGTGCTGGGTATGGAAGCCAATTTCGCCGGCACCTCGTTTCTGACTCTCGACAAGCTGCGGACGCTGCGCTATGGCAGCGACCTGGTGAATATCGTGGCCGACGCGCGGCAGGAGCACGGGCCCGGGCTGGGGACGTTTGCCTTCGATGAAGAAGGAGTTCCGGCGCAGTGCACGCCGATCATCACAGATGGGCTTTTCACCGGATATCTTTCGTTCGCGCGAGACGGCGCACACCATCGGGGCGAATCGCTCAGGAGGAACTCTGCGAGCCGAGGGTTGGAACCGGCTGCCGATTATCCGCATGACGAATGTGAGTATTCTGCCCGGCGAAAGATCCGCTCACGCTCGAGCAGTTGATCGCCTCGACCGATCGCGGCATTTACATGGAGACGAACCGCTCGTGGTCGATTGACGACAAGCGCTACAACTTCCAGTTCGGCACTGAGATTGGGTGGGAGATCAAGAATGGCAAGCGGATTCGCATGTTGAAGAACCCGTCGTACTCGGGGATCACGACCGAGTTCTGGAATTCGATGGACGCGATCTGCTCGAGAGACGAGTGGGTGCTGTGGGGCGTTCCGCATTGCGGCAAAGGCCAGCCGCAGCAGGTGATGGGCACAGGACACGGCGCGAGCCCGGCGAGGTTTCGGAAGATTAAGGTGGGGAGTGCGTACAGTGGAACCTAGCGCTCAGCATTCAGCACTCGGCATTCAGCCAGTCGAGGGCATGCTGATCTGCGAGTATTTTGCCGCCCAGTGTTTGGCTGAATGCTGATTGCTGAATGCTAGACAAAAAACAAGCCGCGCGATATCTTCAATCAACTCAGTAAGCACTCGTCTGCCGATGAGCTTGAGGTGATATTTAGCGGCACCAACTATGCTCTGACTCGCTTTGCCAACAACACCATTCATCAGAACGTTGCCGATGAGAATTATGTTCTCTCGGTGCGCGCTGCTTTTGATGGTCGTACTGCTCGGGCTACAACGAACAAGTTTGATGAGGAAAGCCTGAAGCGTGTGGTGCGTGCTTCGGAGAGCCTGGCCAAGGTGCAGCATCCGGATCCCGACCTGCTTCCGGTTCCGGCAAAGGCCGGCGAAGGCGCTGGGCCGGTGCCTTCGCGACACTTCGATCAGACGTTAGTGGTTACGCCTGAGCAACGCGCCGAGGGAGTTAAAAAGATCGTTGCCGTCGCGCAGAAACACAAGCTGATCACGGCTGGAATCTTTTCCACATCACAGTCAGTCGAGGGCATCTTCAACTCGCGCGGGCTCTCGCAATGGCATGAGCAAACCTCGAGCGAAATTTCGATCACCATGCTGGCGAACGATTCTTCCGGGTGGCAGAAGGCGAACTCTCCGAATGTGGATCATCTGGATGCGGAAACGCTGGCGCAGATCGCCGCTGAGAAGGCGTTCACTTCGGCAAGTCCAAAAGAAATTCCAGCAGGGAAGTACACCGTCATCCTGGAGCCACCCGCGGTTCTCGACATGGTGGGCTTCATGTTTTACGACTTCGGCGGCTTGGCGATTCTCGATCAGAGATCATTTCTGACCGGCCGGGTGGGCAGCCAGATCTTCGGGGAAAACATCGACATCTGGGATGACGTTGCGCATCCTCTTCAGTCTGGCGCGCCGTTCGATGGAGAAGGCATCCGGCGCAAGCGCGTTCAGTTAGTAGAGAAGGGAACACCAAAGCAACTGGTCTACGCGCGCGCGACTGCCAAGAAAATGAAGGAATCGGAATATAAAGATCAGGTTGGTCTGATCGAGCCCACCGGTCACGGTTTTCCGATCCCGAACGAAATTGGCGACGCACCCATGAACATTGTGTTTGGCGCACCGAAGGATCCGAAGACGCTGGAGCAGATGATTGCGTCAACCGAGCGCGGGATTTTGGTGACACGGCTGTGGTATATCCGCGAAGTCGATCCGTACGAAAAGATTCTGACCGGCATGACGCGAGACGGAACGTTCTATGTAGAGGATGGCCAGGTGCGGCACGGAGTGCGTAACTTCCGCTTCAATGAAAGCCTGATTCACATGTTGTCGAATGTGGAGCAGATGGGAACACCGATCCGCGCCAGCGGAGAGGAAGCGTTCGACATGGTGGTGCCTCCGATGAAGGTGCGGGAGTTTAATTTTACGGAAGTGACGAAGTTCTAGTATTCAGCACTCAGCACTCAGCACTCAGCCAAGCAAGACATTTTCCTACCTCCGAAAGTCTTCAGCTTGCTTGCCTTTCGGTTTCTACTTTCTTTACAAGTGCTGCGAGCATCTTCTTGACTTCGATTACGGCTTCACAAAGCTGTCGGTAATCTGTGTCGTTTAGATATTCAAGGTCATGCGCCAATAGAAAGTGGTATTCGAGTTCACTCGCCGAGCCAGTCGCGATGGTGAGAAAGCGCTGGAACTCTCCATTGCTGCGTTTTCCACAGCCCTCGGCGATGTTGGCGGGAATAGAAGCGGCGCTACGTCGTATCTGGCTTGTCAGCCCAAAGAGTTCCGCGCGAGGGAAGTTGGCTGTGGCTCGATACGAGATCAGTGTGAGTTGATGAGCCTTCTCCCAAACCTGGAGATTTCTGAAATTTTTCATAAGGCTGCTGCCAAGCCTAAGTTGAGGCTGAGACCTTGTTCGGTGACGGAGAACACATGAGGTTGGCAAGAGCAGTGTTGGCTTGGCTGAGTGCTGAGTGCTGAGTGCTGAATGCTGACAGGTACGCTGCAAAAGGCCCTTAAGCCTATCCTTACCAACAGCTTACCCCCTCAAAGTTCCATGACTTCGGTAACTTTTATGTCTTGATTCGGGGGTGTAATCTGCGGGCGATGGCGAACAACGGTCGATCCGCGGAAGAAGACGCGAAAAGCGAAGTGCGGCAAGAGGATGAGCCGACCTCTGGGTCTGGAAAAAAGACCCGGCGAGGGCGCTATCCCGACATGCAGAGCGCGACGCGCTTCCCCATCAAGCTCGAAGTATCGCTGAAGTCTGACGATGGCGAGAGAAAAGCGGAGACCGAAAACATTTCTGCCAATGGAGTGCTGTTCCAGGTTGTAGATGCGGAGATGCCCGTAGGTTCAATGGTAGATTTCACCATTTCGTTGCCCGCCGACGTGGTAGGAGCCGAAGCCGACGTGAGGCTCGACTGCCGGGGACGGGTGGTCCGAAGTTTTGAGGAAGGTGGCCGCCGTGGGGTAGGCGTGGTCATCGACGAATACCGTTTCGACCGCCACTAAGGCGGCAAGGGAACCAATGGCAAGCATTCCGGTAAGCGTGGACGATAACGTCGAGCAGCCGCCCCAAAACGGCGACGGCAAATTCATTCGCGTGATCCTGGCGGATACGCAAGCGATTTTCCGCGCGGGGCTGCGCAAGATTTTCGCGCTCGAAGATGACATTCGCGTTGTAGGACAAGCGGAGACGTTGGCGCAGGTCCTGTCGGCCGCCGGAAAGTTTTCCGCAGATATTCTGATTTTGGAGTCCGCCCTTTCGCCGAATCCGGCAGAGGCGCTTTCAGATTTGCTTCGCCAGATTTCCGGATTGAAGAGTAGTCGTAGTCACGCCTGAGGCGAATGAAGAACTCACGCTGGAGCTGTTTCGTCGCGGTGCGCACGGAATTGTCTCTCGCGAAGTGGAGCCGGAGAAGTTGGTGGAATGCCTGCGCAAAGTGGCGGCAGGCGAAAACTGGCTCGACCAGCAGGCGACGAACTGGGTGATGCAAGCTTTTCGTACGCAGCCGGGACGCCCCAGCGGATCGCGGCCCAAAGTTCAGCTTACGCCGAAGGAATCGCTGATCGTGTCCTGTGTCACGCAGGGCATGAAGAACAAAGAAATCGCGGT
The DNA here is from genome assembly GCA_963797845.1 of Terriglobia bacterium. Classification (GTDB taxonomy): domain Bacteria; phylum Acidobacteriota; class Terriglobia; order Terriglobales; family Acidobacteriaceae; genus DASREM01. The sequence continues at coordinate 262,461 of CAWCRE010000019.1, read as the reverse complement.
GCGTGTGGGCACTACGGAACAGGTAGTAAAGAACTACCTTCGCAAGGTTTACGACAAGTTGGGTGTAGCTGATCGACTGGAACTGGCGCTGTTCTGCCTGCACAATCGAGTGGTGGACTCGGCGCAGGTTCCCGAAGCACCCGCATCGCCTGCGCCCACCGCCCAGGCATCCGCCGCCGCGGCAGGCGCTGGTGGCAGCGGTCCTGACAAACTCTCCTCCTAAGCCTCCTTCCGGGTGCTATATTCTTCGGTTGTAATAAGCACTTAGCATTTGGCACTTGGCATTTGGGCGTCCGGCTGGTCGCGGAGGTCCCTTTGTCTATGCCTGGAAGAGAGGCGGCGTGAAAGGCGATCCTAAGGTCATTGCAGTTTTAAACCAGGTTTTGAAGGCGGAGTTGACGGCCATCAATCAATATTTTCTGCATGCCGAGATGTGTGAGAACTGGGGCTACGAAAAGCTGGCCAAGCACACGCGCAAGGAATCGATTGAAGAGATGGTGCATGCCGAGAAGTTGATGGAGAGAATTCTGTATCTGGACGGAACGCCCAACATGACGGACTACTTCAAGATCAATATCGGGCAGAATGTGAAGGCGCAATTCCAGAACGATCTGCAGGTGGAATACGATGCGGTGAAGCGTTTGAATGCCGGAGTCGAGACCTGCGTGGAGCGAGGAGACAACGGCTCGCGCGAGCTGCTGGAAGGGATTCTCACCGACGAAGAGGAGCACATCGACTGGCTCGAGGCGCAGTTGCACGCGATCTCAGAGGTGGGAATCGAGAATTATCTGGCGCAGCATCTGCACGAGAAAAAAGAAGAGTAGCAAGAGATGACGTGCCGGGCGGTTGCGGGTTCCAGATGGCCACCATACAATCAAGGAGGCGCGGACGAGGGGCGAGTCGAAGCCCCTCGCTTTGCGTAGGAAGCACCCGCTTCCGTTATCCAGTGAGCCGGAGAGATGGCCGAGTGGCTGAAGGCGCACGCTTGGAAAGCGTGTTTAGGGGAAACTCTAACGTGGGTTCGAATCCCACTCTCTCCGCCAGTTGACGCCCGTCGGCTGATGCGGAGTTTTCTTATCAATCTACATCCAATACACGGTTCCCTTATGGGCAATTCCATCTCTGCCTGCTGAAACTCCTTTGGAGTTAGTGTCTCTCGAACGCCTTCAACAAGAGCGATTCGAAGCTGGAACCAACGTTCCATCTTTTTCGGAGCGACGGGACTGCCAGAATGATTCCACTACTTACCATTCCGCGCTGCATCGACCATTCCGGGATCCCCAGTGGCATGCCTTTTTCTGATCTTTGCCAGCATTTGGTAAACCGTCGCTCTGCCTATCCCCAGGATTTCAGCCGCCCTCGCCTTGTTACCCTCAACCTGCTCCAAGACGTTCAACATATGCCGGTTTTGCACCTCTTCCTCTTTGAAGAAACCCATGAAAATGTTCCACTCTCATGCAGCCTCATCCAGCTGGTCGCCCCGCGTACGCAGTCGAGCTGAGGCTGCGCTTCTTCCGTTTCGTAACTGGGCAAGCAGGAAGTTAATCTCTCCCCCAAGCAGAACAGAAAAACCCGAAAGATAAAACCAGAGGTACAGGCCGATGGCAGCTCCCAGGGGGCCATACGTCTTGTCCAGTGACTCGAAGTGCCGAAAATAAAGTCCTAGTAAATATGACAAAGCTATCCAAGCGCCGACGGCAACAATTGCCCCAGGCAGGCTTTCCCGGAAGCGTTGCTTCAGATCCGGGCCGAAGTGATAGAGAAGTTGGACGGCGAGTGCGCTGACGATCAGAGCGATGCCCCATCTCAGGTAGCGCCAAGTACCGAGGAGCGCAGGATCAAGACCGAATCTACGAGTTAGCCAGATCCCAATGGTCGTTCCCTCAACCATCAATACTGTAGCGATAAGCAAAAGCGACCCCGCGACCAACGTGAGAGCCATCGCAATGGGCCGAGTCTTCCAGATCGGACGTGTTTCGCGGACTCGATATACGACGTGTAGACCGTCAATCAAGGCAGCGAATCCGCTGGAGGCAGTCCAGATCGTGAACACTAAGCCGAATGTCAGGAAGTGACTGTGTTTGTGACTGACATCGGAGACAATGTTGCGCACCAGGCTCATTCCATCTCCGGGAACCAGCCTTGCCATGATGCTGAGAACCCCCTCAAACAGGTGGGGTATGGGTATGAGTGCGAGTAGTGCCGCCATTGAAACCAGCAGGGGAAACAGTGAGAGCACAAGATAATACGACAGGCCGGCGGCAAACACGAACAAGTGTTCATCGTAGACGTCGTGGTAGATGGTTATGAGGGACCACCTGATCTTGCGCCACACTGTTGTCGGACTCAAGGGGAGCACCGTTTCACCTTCGCTTTTTCGTTAGAAGCGTTGGATGCAATCTGCCGGAGTAGCGAGATGCTAATGACTCGTCCCTTAACTCTCTAGCATCCCGGGGGATTTCTTGGAAATCCGGGGCGGGGCCCCTCTATCGCGCCAAAGGCCTCGTCGCGGCAGATTCGTTGTTGTGATTTGAGAAAAGCCGCTTTCCAAGCTGCTCGGGCGAGGTGCCGGCGGAACATCAATTTATGCAGTCGTGAAGACAGCAGGGGTAGGGATTTTTTCAAAGGCCTCGACGCCCTGCAATATTCATGCTGCGACACACTGTCCTAACGTCGGGCCGACGCGATTCAAAGCCTCGCTCACTGAGGCAGCTGCTGCCACACATTCTTCTTGTGTGGGCGTGGGGATCTGGAGCAGCCCCTGCCGTCCGAGATCGCTAGGCAGCAAAAATGCGCTCTGGTGCTGCATCACAAATTCCAGAATGTGCCCCAGACCTTCCGACGCATATCCATTGTGGAAGTGGATGTGGACCCCATGGAGTGGGATGTCTGACATCCAATACTCACAGGCCAGAAACCAATGACCTCGGGATGTGGACGACCATACCTTTAGAGAATCCAATGTGCCGCCGGGTGTGAGTTGGTACTCAATGTGAATTAAAGCCACTTGAGCGCCGGGCACCAGGTCTTTCCAGGACACAACAATTGCGGATTCAAGGACTCGCTCAAGGTCCTGCTTTTCTTGAAGCGTCACAAATCCTCCAGTGAAGCCTGACAGCGTTGGTCAAGCTCGTTTTAGTGCAGCCACAACGGCCAGCACCACTGAAATGAACAGCAGCGCACTACTGCCGAGCAGCACCAGCTCGCTGAGAAGATCAGGTTTCATCAGATCTTGGCAGCGCATTTCATTCCTCCCCGGCCGTATGAAGGTTGGTGCTCCGTGACCAAGCGCCCTCGGTTGGACTGGCGATTCGGTCCGGTTCTCTCGAGACAACAATATTTTGGCCCGGATATCTTCGAAATACTGTGCAAAACGGCTCATTAGAGGACGGGCGGAAATTTCTCGGAACAACTAAAGGCGTCCTCCGCAACGCGGCGATTTGTCACAAAGATCTACTTCGGTGCGGTGGATAGGGGCTCGGACGATGCGATCGTGACTCCAGCAAGTGTGTACTGCCCCAATAAGCGCACGGTAGCGATAGCGTCGAAGGTGACGGGAACCCACATGCCGCCGAGTTGCGTAAATTGCAAAGTGATATGAATGTTTTTGAGCCAAAACGAGGGGCTCTTGGCGGGTACTCCTTCAATTCGACGGATTCGGAAAGTCCTCGCATCTACCCAGATCTGCCCGCGCAAAAGGTTTTTGTCCTTCCTTTTCGGGAGGGTCCCGAAAACGTATTCAGGAACGTCGCCGAGGTTCTCTCGCCTAAGAAAGACGAAGTCATAGTTCATCCGGCTGATCGTGCTACTTTGTCCCTTCTGCGCGGACTCAGTTTCTCGATTTAGGAGTTCGCGAACCATTTTTTCTCCGCGTGACAGACCACTCGCCTGAATAATCTTGTACGTCTTTTTGTCTGGAGGTACGAAATTGATCTGCGCCACGACCACAGAAATGGATTGCTGATCAGAGCCTTTAAACACTTTGTATTCTCGCGTCACCTCATAGGGACGGGATAGAGCGGGGTTCTGGTGTTGAATGTCCTGCATGCCCTGCAAAATCAAGTTCAGATCGGGAGATTTGATTTCAGCCGTAGATGGAATTACCTGTGAGGACGAAGCAATAGTTGCCAAGAAAATGAGACCTGACAGCCAGAGGCTTGGCATAGCGTAGTAGTGTGTCTCAAACAGGCAAGATTCCGCAAGGAAATGACGGAGTGTATGGAAGACCGCGATCAACCCACAACTACGACTGACAGACCTGCCACGGGGTCCCGGCCTATCCGCCACGGCGTCACCCCGACTATATAGTGATAGAACTATAGAACTGATGGTCCGCTGCGCATTCAATGGCATGGATCAAGCAGGTAGTCACCTGCGCTTTTGTCACGTAGCCCCGCGCTCCCATCCGCCGCGCTTCAGAGCCAAAGTGGCGGGAAGCGTATTGGGTAAGAAAGATGATGCTGGTGTTGGGCGCAACATCGAGAATCTCGCGGACTGCCCCAATTCCATTCATGTTTGGCATCTGAACATCCAGTAGCACGATATCGGGTTGCAATTCTGCCGCCCGAGCCACCGCTTCATTCCCATCTGCTGCTTCGCCAACAACCTGAACATCGGGCGCGGATTTAAGTAATTCACAGACCCCTCGACGCACGATCTCACTGTCATCCGCGATCAGTATTCGCATCATCGAGAGACTCCTGGCTTGGCATTTGATGCAAAAGCGGTGAACGCGAACACGTCTCGCAGGGAAATCCGGGTCGCAAGCCAGGGCGGGCTCAACCGGACGCCTTTATGTGCAGTTTTGACCAGACGGTCGATGCCTCACTGCGTATTCTGAAATTGTATGGTGGCGCGCTGTCCTCAACGCGTCATCTTGGCCACGCCTGCCGGAGGACAAAATGAAAAACACCAACGGGAACATGGAATCCGGGAAACCGATCCCGCGAAGCGGAACTTACGGCTTTTACCACGCGCATTCCAGCACGCGGGAGATTACGCTGCTGAAAGATCGAATTTTTCCCTCGTGTTTCAAATGCTCAGACCCTGTCCACTTTGTATTGATTCGACCGGTGCCGGTCGAATCAGCTTTGGAGCGGTTTCGTTTGCTGACACACGGACCGGTTGGCAAAGATCAGCCTCGAACCTATCCCGCAAAAGCCCGAAGTAGAACCCATGCGTAAACAGGTGATCCGAGTTCCTCAGATTGCAGCAGCTTGGGACCAGGCTTGGCTCGACCTGAACAAGTCGGCTTCGGTCGAGGTTTCGTCAGAAGATGAGAAATATCCGATCGAATCTGCGCTTCTGGAAGATGAAAAGCGAGGCTGGCGTGCGGCTGAGCCCGGAAGTCAGACGATACGGCTCATTTTCGACAACCCACAAAGGCTCAAACGTATTTTCCTGGCCTTTGAGGACAACGAAGTCTTCCGCACACAGGAGTTCGTTTTGAGATGGTCGTCAGGGGTTGGAGAGCCTTTCCGGGAAATCGTACGCCAACAGTGGAATTTCAGCTCACCCGGCGGGGTCCGCGAGATCGAGGATTACGCCGTTGATCTGGTCGGGGTCGGGGTTCTTGAACTGATCATTGTGCCTGACAAGAACGGCGGCGAAGCTCGCGCATCGCTGGTCAAGATGCGTCTGAGCTGATTCAACCAGGGTATTGGAACGAATGAGTTGTGCCGGCTCTCGATCGCGCTCTGGTTCGCAGGTCTGTACTGGAGTAACTCGCAGGTTGGCGTCCAGTTTTAAAATAAGCGGAAATGATCGCAGGAACGGCCCGCGTGCTATGATGGCTTTGAGGTGGTTACCACCTTCTCCTCTTTCAGGTTCCCTGAACTAAGTCAGCCCATCTGAAGTTTTCTCTCCTTAGGTTTTTCAGGAAAGGCAGGTGCCACGTGCCTTCGACTGCAATCCTGCGCGAAGCTGAGCGGCTTCATAATGTGAGTGACCGTCTCGACACTTTGGCTGGGGTACATCCGATTGTCTCAGAAGCCCTCATGACCATCTCAGGAAGCGTTCGCGGAACTGCAACCTTGTTGGAAGTGCTGGTTGCGACGAAAATGGGGGCGCTGCCGGGAGTAGATACGGCAGATGCTTGACCGTGTTTGAAGCTCGCGGGCGGAAGCTAATCGTGCAAAACGACATTCAGAAGTGGGCTGTGGACTTGCATTCCGCTGTTGTAAGTGGATGAATTCCAATTTCCAGAAACGGTTCATGAAGAAGCTCCCCCGCGAGCGCGTTTTGCCAACCATTTCTGCCAAAGTATCTTGGCTAACCTTGGGAACGGCGGTATCGGGTACTGTTTAGTAAGTGTGAGCATTAGAGACCAGTTTGAAACTCTTCCTGGCCCCATAATTGACACTGGCTGCAGTTCCGTTAGGACGGCCTTTTCTGTCAAACAAAGTCATCACCGCCAAGAAAACCGCCTTCAATCCCCGCGCCTTTCTGTCAACCATTGGCAGGGGCAGAGAAATCGTGTCTTTTAGAAAGAAAAGCACGATCTTCGCTCAAGGTGACACCACGGACGGACTGTTTTTTATCCAGCAGGGCAAGGTGCAGCTCAGCGTGGTCTCGGAGGCCGGGAAAGAAGCAACTCTTGGCATCTTGAGCGAAGGAGACTTCTTTGGCGAAGGCGGTCTCGCTGGTCAACTAACCCGCATGTCGTGCGCGGTAGCCTTGACCGACTGCGTGCTCCTGCATGTAGGGAGAAAGGCAATGATGCACGCGATGAGCGTGCAGCCAAAATTGTCGGCCATGTTCATGAAATACTTGCTTAAACGCAACATTCGATACCAGGACGACTTAGTCGATCAACTTTTCAACTCCAGCGAAAAGCGGCTTGCCCGAGTTCTTCTCTTGATGGCGCAGTTCGGCAAGGAAGGCGTTTCCGAAATGTCAGTGCCCAGGCTCAGTCAGGAAACGCTTGCAGAGATGGTGGGAACAACGCGCTCAAGGGTCAGTTTCTTCATGAACCGATTCCGGAAGCTGGGTTTCATCAATTACGACGTCGGCGATAATTTGCATGTCCGTAGTTCACTGCTGAATGTCGTTCTTCGTGACGATGGGGGAGAATCCACAGCGTCAGCAGCGAAGAACCCTACCGCAGAGCAAAACAGGCTTTCAGAGCCACCTCCGGAGCACGGCACGGTACCTGATCGGGACCGCGCAAAGCGACCGACCCTTCGTGGGGCTACAAGGCTTTCGTAAGTAAATCGGCCTCGGGATAGTCTCTACCCTTGCGGAGGCAGAGGATCCACCCACAACTTGAGTAGACAGCCCGCGGCGCGGGCTCCATTCATATGATTGGCTCCGATTCCGCTCTGTATGACGGAACGACACACGTCTTCGGGACTTATACGGGCCAACTTGTTAAGCCGAGAAGACGGGCTTAACCGCCTTCTCGGGCGACAATCCCCGGCTCTAGGCTGCTACGCGAGCGGTGATCTTATGGAAGGTCGAGTTCACAACGTCCGAGGTGTGCACTTTGGGCGCTCCCTCTATAAATCTCTCCATCGTCTTCAACACTTGCGGATAGGCATTCGTGTTGTAAGCGTCTGCATCGATCTTGTTTTCCCACAGGCTGATTGCGGTTACGTCAACCCCACCCGGGCCGGCCAATGTGATTTCGTCTTGGAACCCCTTCTGTTTACGGAGCAAAGGTAGGACGTCCTGCTCAAAAGTTCGGGTGTAATCGGAAAGCATATTGGATTTCAGATGGATTGAGACATTGCGTGCAAACATAGGCAACCTCCTAAGGTTGGGGTTGCTAAGAGATAAAACTTCAGATGGACTGACTTAGTTCAGGGAACCTGAAATGAGGAGAAGGTGGTAACCACCTCAGTCTTAACGCTAGTCTTGTGCAGCGGGGATGTCAAGTAAAGCGTAGGAGCATGCTTCTGTTCGCGCGCGTATATAGAAAAAACCTCTACGCCTCTCAGTCAGCGGTGCCCTCATAGCCGGTTTCAATGAAAACCGGCCATCGGCGGGACGCGTCCGCCTTTTCGCTTTAGTTTTCTTTACGCGGCTGGTCGATGCGACGACTGGACAGTGGGAAGTGTTGCGAGTCAAGTCTCGAAAATCAAAAGGTAAGCATTCGAACGCCGAGAAGCACGGATAATCCAGGAAGAGAGTTTCTGCCCATGCCAGCCGTACCGGTTTGGGCCTCTTCATCAAAGCCGCTTCGTTCCACTAAACTGAATATCCTAACGAGGAATATCAATTGGGAAAGTTTACGTTCTGTTGGCGGGTTCGAGTTCTTGCAGTCTTCTTTTTACTATTCGCGGGCTCCATGGCTTCCCAGTCCGTTCCGCAAGACTTGTTCGGGAGTCTGAAGTGGCGCTTGATTGGACCTTTTCGAGCAGGCCGAGCGGTTGCCGTGGCGGGGGTGCCGGGTGACTGCACCACCTTTTATTTCGGATCGGTGGGCGGCGGCGTTTGGAAGACCAGCGATGGCGGTGTCGTGTGGACACCGATTTTCGATGGCCAGCCCGTCGCTTCGGTGGGTGCTCTCGAGGTGGCGCCCTCAGATCCGAAAACGATCTACGTGGGCACAGGAGAGTCTGATATTCGGTCCTCTCTTTCCATCGGCAATGGAGTCTACAAGTCCGTAGATGGCGGTCGCAGCTGGGTCCACGTCGGGCTGGAGGATACGCGCCATATCAGCCGGATTGTCGTCGACCCACAGGATCCCGCGATCGTCTACGTCGGAGCGTTGGGACATGTCTACGGTCCAAGCGAATCTCGTGGGGTGTACAAATCCGTCGACGGCGGCTTGCACTGGACCAGGGTTCTCGATCAAGGATCCGAAATTGGGGTTTCTGATCTTGCCATCTCTTCCAGTCATCCGCAACTTTTGTTCGCGGGGACGTGGAACACGTGGCGTCCGCCATGGAGCACTTATGCTCCGATCGATCGTCCGGGCGGTGGTTTTTACCGTTCTCGAGATGCCGGCGCGACTTGGTCGAGACTTCAGGGAAACGGCTTGCCGGAAGGTGATTGGGGACGTGTCGGAGTCGATGTCGCCCCAGACGGTAAACGCGTGTATGCGCTCATTCAGGCGAAGAAGTCCGGCCTCTATCGTTCCGATGATGGGGGCGATACGTGGACTCTGGCGAATGACGATCCGCGCCTGACCAGTCGCGCATGGTACTTCAGTCGAGTCACCATTGATCCGAGCAATCCCGACGTGCTTTATATGCCGAATGTTGCTTTGTACCGGTCGGAAGATGGGGGCAAAACCATCTCGACCGTACGCGGCGCGCCGGGCGGAGATGATTATCATCAGATCTGGATCGATCCGAAGAACCCTTCCAGCATGGTCCTGGGAACGGACCAGGGCACGACCGTCAGCATCGACCGCGGCAAGACCTGGAGTACCTGGTACAACCAGCCCACGGCACAGCTCTACCACGTGGTTACCGACAGTCAGTTTCCGTACGCCGTGTACGGGACTCAGCAGGATAGTGGAAGCGCCGCGGTTTTGAGCCGCACCGATCACGGGCAGATCACGCCCAGAGACTGGTTTCCGGCGGGGCCAAGTGAGAGTGGGTACATGGCGATCGATCCCAAGGATTCCAACATCATCTACCTAGGCTCAAGTTATGGCGGCGTCGACCGGTTCAATCGCCGGACCAGCCTGAGCCAGGACGTCACTCCGTGGCCGGTGTCGATCTTCGATTCCGAGATTGATCAACGGAAATATCGGGCGCCCTGGTCTCCTGTGCTGGTGTTTTCTCCGGCGGATCCCAACGCGCTGTATCTTGGGACGCAGTTTGTGATGAAAACTGTCGATGGAGGTCTGCACTGGGAGACGATCAGCCCCGATCTTACTGGCGCAACCACGGCGTCTGGAGAGAAGAAACCGCTGGAAGCACCGAGCACTCAGAACTCGAAACAACGAGGCTACGGAGTTGTCGAAACGATCGCACCCTCGCCGCTCAATCGTGATTTGATCTGGGCCGGAAGCGATACCGGGCTGATCCACGTGACTCGGGATGGCGGGAAAAGCTGGAAGAATGTTACTCCTGCGGGACTGAGTGACTGGAGCGCGATCTCTTTGATCGAAGCTTCGCATTACGATGCCGCGGTCGCCTATGCCGCGGTGGATCGCAGCCGCCTTGACGATCAGACGCCACACCTTTATCGGACGCGCGATTATGGCTCAACGTGGCAGCCGATCAGCGAAGGGATTTCTGCGACGAGCTTCTTGCGCGCAGTGCGCGAGGATCCACGACGCAGAGGGTTGCTGTTTGCCGGTACCGAGTTTGGAATTTATGTATCTTTTGACGACGGAGATCACTGGCAATCATTACAACTGAACCTGCCGACCGCTTCGGTTCGTGATCTCACGATCCATGGTGACGATCTGGTGATCGCAACTCACGGGCGCTCTTTTTGGATTCTCGACAACATCACGCCGCTCCGTCAGGCGACAGAGGCGGTGAAAGCAGACAAGTCTGTCTGGCTTTTCCATCCCGCTGTCGCTATCCGGGTTGACAGCGACACATTTGCGGGAACACCACTTCCGCCCGAGGAACCAACTGCGGAAAATCCGCCAACTGGTGCTGTAATTGACTACTACCTGAAGTCGGCAGCCGGCACTGTGAAGCTTGAGATCTTCGACGCCAAGCACAAAGTCGTGCGCAGTTTCTCGTCCGAGGATAAGAGCCCAGGGAAACATGAGCCGCTTCCGGTGGCGGAGCGCTGGCTTCCCAAGCCCGAAGTCCTCGAGAAAACTCCTGGAATGCATCGTTTTGTGTGGGACATGACGTGGGGCAGTTCGGGAGGACCCGATGCAGATGAAGAATCGGAGTATCGCAACCCGAGCGGTCCAAAGATCACTCCAGGGATTTACGAGCTCCGCCTCACTGTCGACGGTCAGTCGCAGAACCAATCCCTGCAGGTCTCGATGGACCCACGGTCGCCAGCGACTCCAAAGATTTTGGTGGAGCAGTTTCAGTTGGGTAAACAGATGTTTGATGAAACGATCCAAGTTCGTCATGCGCTGGCCGAGATTCACTCGGTGCAGAAGCAACTCGCGAGCGCGCAGCAGGGTTTGACGGGGCAAAAAGCGGTGCTCAAGCCGGCTCTGGAGCAGGCAGAGTCCGGTCTTGGCAAGATTCTCGCAAACAAGGACGATTCGCAAAAATTGGGACTCGAGGATGCCTACAAAAACCTGGCATCCGCTCTGCGTGTGGTCGAAGGAGGGGATCGTTCGGCGCCATCCCAGGCGGTTGCGGTCTACAAGGAGTCGAGCGAACAAATCCGCGCCCGCATGAACGAGTGGACGGCATTCAAACGAACGAAGCTGCCGGAGCTCAACCAACAGCTGCGTCAGGCAAACGCTCACGCCGATCGCCATTGCCGACATGGACAAGAAGTAGACTTCTGACGTCGTGATGGTCACCTTGACAACATTCCTCCTTTACCTTCGTGATCTCCCAAGCAAAGAGGAATCGATAACGTACGCCGCCGTTCTGGGAGTCACTTTCGTCGTGCTTGCCACGGCGTTGCTGGTTGCCGGGCGGTGGTTTCGGGCAAATGTTTCTCGACTGGCAAGCCGGGTTGCGCTTTACGCAAGGCAAATCGCATTCTCCTCCGCCCTCCAGCACATTCGTGCGCGTCATCCTCGGGCGTGGGAATTTTTAGCTCGGCGTTTTGAACCCGAAGAATATTTAGGGCTGCACCTGACGGCGGGGCTGACGATCAGCATCGGAGCCTTATGGCTGTTCGGCATTCTTACGGAAGATGTTCTCAATCACAGTGCGGTCACGAAATTCGATGTCACGATACTGGAGTGGTTCCACTCCAACAACACTGAGATTGGAATACGGATTTTTGAGGCGATCAGCTACCTCGGTTCTCCGCTGGTCCTTAGCGTTCTGGGAATCGCGTTTGCCATCTATTTCGTGAAACGGCATGCGTGGATTTTTCTCGCGAGTTGGATTGCTGCGCTTCTCGGTGCCGGGATTCTGGACTGGGTCTTGAAAGCTACAGTGAAGCGGCCGCGCCCAGCGTACGCGGTGGCAATTCTGCACGGCCAGAGTTTCAGCTTCCCGAGTGGACATGCACTGGCGTCCCTGATGGCGTATGGAATGACGGCGTACTTTGTGATCGTCCTGAAGGTGAAGAAATCCTTGTCGCGGAAAACCGTGATCTCTCTGGCCACGATTCTGATTCTTGCAATCGGAGTGAGCCGGCTTTACCTGGGCGTGCATTACTTCACCGACGTGATTGCGGGCTACGCAGCGGGTACTGTCTGGCTGTCCGCCTGCGTCACAGGAGCCGCGACAGGAGTCAAACATGAAATGCCCGCGGTGCGGCGCCGAGATGAACCATCACGCCGACAAGATTTTCCCCGGAAAGCTGTCGGAACTTCAGGATGCGGATCTGGGTGGTGACCTAGTGCTCGAACTACATAGCTGTCCCGCATGCGGGGCAGCGGCATCGAGAAGGGGTACGATGTAGGGTTATATTGATTAACCCCGGTTCGCGTGCCAATCTCTCTGAGGGCGACATCCCCTATGATGAGCGCGGACCGCATGTCGCAAACGTCAGATGAGCAAAATCTATATCGGGCACAACGTCTTCGGAGTTGCCGCCTTCATGTCCGGCGTCATCACTTTAGCGTGGCGCGACCTGCATGCCTGGGGGCAGGTGTTGCCGCTCCAGAAAGTACCTCATGCCCAGACCTTCCTGTACGTCGCCGGTGTAATCCAGTTATTGGGAGGAGTCGCCATCCAGTGGCGCCCAACTCGGCGAGCCGGCGCGTTATTACTCGGCAGCATCTATCTGGTCTTCACGTTGCTCTCGGTGCCGGATATCATTGCGGCCCCTCTTGTTTTCAATAATTGGGGCGGTCCTTTGGAACAATTCTCCCTCGTCGCGGCAGCCTTGGTTATCTACGGGGAGATGAGTCCGAACGAGCATAAGAGCGCTCAACTGTGGGCTCGGATCGGGTACATATGCTTTGCAGTGTGCGTGGTTTCATTTGCCCTCGAACAAGTGGTCTACTTCTCGCCAACGGTAGCGCTGGTCCCGAAGTGGATTCCTCCTGGACAAGTGTTTTGGGCGACCTCCACCACGATTGCGTTCGGGCTTGCAGCGGTGGCGCTGTTTTCCGGGCGCTTTGCTCTGCTTGCCTCGCGCCTGCTTACGATCATGCTTCTCGGATTTGGTTTCTTGATATGGGTGCCGGCAGTGTTGTCAGACCCGCATAAATTGTTCAACTGGACTGAGCACAATCTGAATTTAGCGATTGCAGGAGCGGCGTGGATTGTGACGGACTTTCTCACTCACAACCGTAGTGGCCATATGGATCGAGCAACCCAGGATCGCCCTGCGAGTGGCGTTTCGTAAGATCGGAACGCCCCAGAATCAGCTTCAAACGAAGGCAATTCTGGGGCGTCGTGTATTGGTGATCGTTTAGGGCAAAAGGGTCGCCGCCAGAACAACCACATTCGAGTTGTTCGGCAGAGTCACGCTCTGCACCGTCTTGGTTGAAGTCAAAGCAAAGCGATACTCATATAGGTTGAAGTTCCGCTGGTCTTTGGTGCCGTTCTGGAAATTGCGGTAAGCCATGGCAACGCCTTCCGACTCGCCGGCATATTTCTGTGGAGTGAACCAGTCACTGAAGCTTTGCGTGAATTGCGAAGTGGTTCCGTCGGTGTAGTGGACGGTGAGGGCCTGCGAAGGTTGATTTCCCTCGATGCCGGTTGCAAACAGTATGAGACTGGAGAATTGTCCCGCAGGCAGAGACACGGTTTGACCGCTGCAGCCGATCGCATCGAGTTGATTGGACGGGCCGAAATTTAGAAGCGCGCCGTTGAAGACACGCGACGCGGTCAGCAGGTTGGCGGAGTAGGAGTAGCCAACGCCATCAAGACCGCCGGTCGTGTAGGTCGTGCCGTCGGTGTAGATCCCGTTCAGGGTGAATTGCGAAGAGAGGTCAACTGGAGTGCCTGTCCCGGTGGTGCCGACTCCGGCGCTCACCGCCAGAGTGAACGAGATCATCTGAGTGATGCTGCCGGAGGTGCCGGTAACGGTCACTGTGACGTATCCGGTTTTGGCGGAAGGAGTGGCTTTCAACACGATCTTCTGTCGATTGCCTTGACCCTGTACTACCGACTGGACGCCTTTTGGCAAACCAGAGACAGTCAAAGTGACCGTCCCCTTAAAGCCGTTCTGGTCGGTGATGGTGATGATGGCGTTGGAAGTTGAACTCTGATTCAGGAACACGTTGGTGGGGCCGGAAAGAGTAAACCCACTGCCGCCGACTGCGGTGTTGATGGCATTGGCGTATTGAGCCGCCAGACCGTTGCCGACGAAGTCGTCATAGAGCCACATAAATCCGCCAGTAATGCCGCACTGACTGTGCCATCCGGTCATAATGCTCTGCACCTGGCTCGGTGTGTCGTTCAGATCCCAGAGACCGGGCCAGACGGGGACAGTGCCAAAGTTCCATCCGACGCAAGGATTGTTGCCGCTGCCGCCAGCGTAGGCTTGAAGATGCACTCCGTCGACCGTGCCGGGAAGTTGCGTGTTGATCTGCGAAACCAGACTCGTCCAATAACTGCTGTTGTCGAACGCGTCAGGATTGACCTTGTAACCCAACTGCCCGAGCATGACCGCGAATGCAATCGTAGTGGGTGAATTAAAACTGTTCTCATCGTCGAAATCGATCGCATCCAGAGCAGGGATGGCCGCTTTCAATGCCTGAAAATCTTTATAGAGAATGCTGTTCGGTCCGGTGCCTTGTGATTTCACCAGGGAGGTGATGTCTTGCCAATCTCCGACGTTGGAGGAACCGATGCTGAAGGTCACACGTTTCACCGTGCCTTGTTTCAGCAGCGCCATGTTCGAGGCGAAGTCGGAATGGGTCTGATCGCCGATGTAAACGCCGTTGGCAGTAAGAGGGAACTCGCCGTTGAAATTCAAGTCGCCGACACTGCTGACCTCGACGCTCCAAACGATGGCTTCGGTGAAGCCGGAATTAGCGATTTCAGTGATGTTCGGTCCCGCGTTCTTGTAGAACGGGCCGCCGCCGAAGATCCCGGTATATCCGGTCTGAGCGGATAAAGGAGTTGAAAGTGCTGTCGCTAGGAGCAGAAGGAAGATTGCCATTTGGGCGGACGTTTTCACGTAGGCAGAGCAGAGTAAAGGCATCGGTAGGGTCTCCTGGTGGGGTGCTGGGTTGGGTCTGGCAAGCTGGGGTCGCTGGTTAAGATTGGCGTCGGGCCAGCGAAATGCGCGACCTCGTCCCCACAAAGTCGCTCGCGATTATACACGGCTTGGGGTTGCACGGGGTGCGTGATTCACCCTCATGGGGAAGACAAGTTATGCCGGAGTCGCGTGTCCAATTTGGCCGCGTTTGGTTTGAAAGCAAAGCGCCGCGGCCCCAGCGATACCGGCATCTTCACCGTATCTGGCGGGAAGCAGGGGAATTTCAGTGCAGAGCTGGTTGACGCAGCAAGCTGGGAGGCGATCCTGGATTTCAGCGAAGTGTGGCTTCAGCATCGAGGCGACGCCACCCCCGATCACAATCACGTCCGGATCGAGCAGATCGACGATATTTCCCAACCAAAGTGCGAGCAGTTGAAGCGTTTCGTCAATGACTTCCTTAGCCAGAGAGTCGCCAGCGCAAGCGGCTTGACCAACTAGGTCGCTCGTGACCTGCGCGATGTTTCCGCCGGCTAAATCGAGCAAGCTGGAATGGCGGCCTTCGATGAGCTTTGACTTCGCGCGTCGTGCAATAGCTGGTCCTGAAGCCAGCGCCTCAATGCAACCGAGTTTGCCACATCCGCAGCGCGGGCCGTGGTAGTCGATGCTTATGTGTCCGCCCTCGCCTGCGGCGCCGGTGCGGCCGTGATAAATACTGCCATCGATGACGATGCCGGTTCCGATGCCGGTCCCAAGCGTCGCGTAGAAAATATTCTGATAGCCGAGGGCGGCTCCCCAGAGTGCCTCGGCCAAAGCTGCGGCGTTCGCATCGTTTTCCACTTTTACGCGGACGCGATAGATATTGGCCACTTCGGCCGCGAGTGGATAGTTTCGCCAGCAGGGTAGGTTTGGCGGATTCAAGACCATGCCCGTTTTCGGATTCAACGGCCCGGGCGAGCAGATTCCGATGGCATGGATAAGGTGCTTGGGCCCCGCCGAATTGTTTAGTCGTTCAGAGACAGCATCGACCGCCGAGACGACCGAAGCCAACCCGGCTGCTGCTCCGTCGTCGCAGTTCATCGGAACGCGGACCCGGTGCAGGATCGTTCCTCCGGGTTCAACCAGTCCAGCCGCGACCTTGGTGCCTCCGATATCTACGCCGATGACAAAACTTTCAGGTTCCGAGGGGTGAGGCATTCCTTACCTCTCGGCCGCAACGGCTACTGGCGTTGAACCCTTAAAGGCATAGAACACGATGTAGAGATAGCAGAGGACGGGGAGAATAAAAGCGTGATGAATGCCGATGCCATCGGCGAGAACACCCTGCAGTAACGGGATAATGGCGCCCCCGACGATTGCCATGACAAGAAGGCCAGAGCCGTCTCCGGTGAGCGGGCCTAATTCGGCGATGCCCAGTGTGAAGATACTGGGAAACATGACGGAGTTGAACAAGCCGACCAGTAGGATGCTCCACATCGCTACATGACCAAAGGTGAGCATGGATGTGCAGACGAGCAACGCTGCCACGATGGCAGCAATGCCCAGGACGATCCCGGTGCGAACTTTCTGCAGGACTCCGGAGCCGATGAATCGGCCGACCATCGCGCCGCCCCAGTAAAAGGCGACAAAACGGGCGGCTGTGGCGGCGGGAATGTTTGCGATGTCGGACTGGCTGAGGTAGTTGATGAGGAAGCTTCCGATCGAAACCTCCGCGCCGACATATACGAAGATGGCCACCGTGCCCAAAACGAGCTGACGGAACTTCCATAAGCTCTGCCCGGTGCGGCCATGACGTTCCGCTTCCGGCATCGGAGGAAGTTTGAACATGCCGATTGCGGCTGCCAGGGCGAACAGCAAAAGACTGATGACCAGATAGGGGAGTTTGACCGAGGCGGCTTCATGAATGCGATAGGCCTGAAGAGCGTCGGGCGATAACTTTCGTACTGCCTCCATGCTGATGGGGGCGGCGGTGAGAATGAGAAGGCCGCCGAGGTATGGGCCGATGGTGGTACCAAGCGAGTTGAAAGCCTGTGCAAGATTTAACCGGCTGGATGCAGTTTCCGCTGGGCCCAGCACGGCGACATAGGGATTCGCGGCCACCTGCAAAGCCGTGATTCCAGCAGCCAGTACCATGAGTGCGCCGAGGAAAAGAGGAAACGATGGAACGCTCGCGGCAGGAATGAAAAGGATGGCCCCGACGCCCATGATCATCAGGCCAGTCACCACCGTTTTCTTATAGCCTATCCAGTCGATCAATTTCGCAGATGGGATCGAGAAGATAAAGTAGGCCGAGAAAAACGAGAACTGGATCAACATCACTCGGGTGTAATTCAGGTCGAAGATCGATTTGAGGTGGGGGACCAGAACGTCGTTCAGAACGGTCACGAAGCCCCACATGAAGAAGAGCGTCGTCATCACCGTCAATGCGGCGCGGTATGTGACTGGCGATGTTGGGGAGGAGATGGCGAGTTTCGGATTGCTAAGAGGCATCAGGTTGGTTCTTGCACTCAGATTTTTCGACGGCCGGGGCGCTGTGGCCGTATTGGGCAGCATAACACTTGAGAGTCAGACACCGGTGCGGCCTGTCTGGACACATCTACATTGGCTCCAGTTTCCATGACACACGTTTTTGCTTTGCTGGTGTGTGCTGCGATTTTTCTGTGCCGGCTTGTGCCGCGGAATGCTCCTCAACGCAATCCCTACGCCATCCTGTGCGACGCAGCAGAGGCATCTAGGATCGAGCTGCGACAAACTCACGGTGTTCGTCTGACAGTGCGGGTAGCGGCCCAGCACGCAGCCCCTCATTCGAACCGGAAAAAGAGACGGTGCTGCCCCGTGACGGTCATGGCCTCGCGCGGCCATCAATACTGCTGGAACAATCTGCTGTGACAAAAACTCCGCTGGGCCGTCTATGCCTCCGAAGTGCCCTCTCGTCGGAGATCAAGAAATGCCGAATGTTCTCTTGCACGGTCATACCAGGACATGTTGGTTATGGGTTCTTTGTGTTGCACTACTCTCGAGTGCAATGGCCCAAGCCCGACACAAAACTGACCAGGTGAAAGGTGAAGTAAGCGCGCCGCGATTATTTGCGGAAGGGACCATTTCAACGCCCGAGGATGAGATTGGCGGGACATTTAGTCCCGACGGCAGTGAATTTTATTTCACGCGGCTGGTGCAGTACACGACATTGCCGCGGCTGGGGATTATCTGCGTCTCCTATCTTCGCGATGGGCATTGGAGCACGGGCGAGGTGCTGCCGTTCTCGGGCAAATACATGGATTATCCTCCGAAGTTCTCTGGGGATGGTAAACGCTTGCTGTTTGCGTCTACTCGGCCTTTGTCGGATGGCACACGTGGCCACGTGCGCATATGGGAAGTGGAGCGCACGGCCACCGGATGGGGAGATCCGCGTCCATTGCCACCTCCAGTGAATGCTCCGGAGAGCGTATGGAATGCCGATCCGTCAGAGAGCAGCGACGGCACGCTCTACTTCAGTTCCGATCGTGGCAGCCCCGACACCATCCACATTTTTCGATCACGTCTGGTCGATGGCAAGTACACGGAACCGGAGAAACTCGGGCCAGAGATCAATTCTGAGTTCAACGACTACCAGCCTTTTGTTTCGCGAGATGGCAATCTGCTGATCTTCGCGTCTGCTGGCCAAGGATCGCCTCCTTTCAAACACCGGCCTGAAGAGTTGAGCTCCGGGGGCAAACCGTATCCTCGGAGCGACCTCTACGTCAGTGTCAATCGCGGTGGCAAGTGGACTCCTGCTCGGCACCTGGAACACGCATCAACACCTTTGCTGAAGAGGAGTTTCCATTTTTGAGTTCGGATGGAAGCTACCTATTTTTTAGCAGCGAGCGTAGCGCGTTCACGGTTCCGACAGCGCATAGACTGAAGTACGACGAACTGGAAAAGCTTCTCCATTCGACTGAGAACGGCCACGGAAACGTTTATTTCATTGGAGTAAAAGCTCTGGGGTTGGAGCCATGAAAAGCACCTTTTGGCCCACAAGCGCGTTCCTTCTACTCTTCTGCTTCGTGGCACAGAGGGCGAATGCCGCACCGAATGTCGAACCGCCGAAACCGGAGCTCATCGGCGAGGGAGTGATTTCAACCATGGACGACGAGTTCGGAGGCTCGCTATCGCCGGATGGCACGAGCATCTATTACGACATCACCGTGCCGGCACACTATCTCTACATCATGTGCGAGTCGCGATTGGTGAATGGAAAATGGCAGAAACCTGAGGTGCTGCCGTTCTCCGGCCGGTATCGCGATAGCGATCCAGTGCTCACTCCTGACGGAAAGACTCTGCTGTTTGCCTCGGATCGTCCAATCGACGGCGTCGATCGTCACAGCTTTTACATCTGGGCCGCCAAAAAGAAAGACAAAGGCTGGGGAGAGCCCCGTCTGTTAGAGGGAGCCGTGAACAGCGCCGGCAGCCAGGTGTTTGCATCCATGGCAAGCAACGGCAATCTTTATTTCACTTCGGATCGAAAAAGCGGAGGCTTTGATATTTACCGTTCGCGGTTAGTGAATGGCAAATATCAGGATGCCGAAGACCTCGGGCCGACCATCAACGGGGAAGGAATCTGGAGCCTGGAAGCGTTGATCGCACCCGACGAAAGCTACTTGCTGATTGGCAGTTTCGGGCGGCAGCCTGGGTTCGGGAATTCAGACCTCTACATCAGCTATAACCGGAATGGAAGCTGGTCGACGCCAAAGAACCTGGGGCCGGTCATCAACACTGCTGCGCGCGAATACAGCCCCCGTGTTTCTCCAGATGGCAAGTGGCTGATTTACACCAGCGAGCAGGGAATGCAGACGGAAAAGCGGGAGCAACCGTTCACCAATGAGGAATTCAGCCGCCGATCTCGCGGCATTTTGAATGGGTTGGGAAACATTTACCGGATTCCGATGGAGTACGTTTTGCGGGAGACGCAGCAGTGATGTCGGAAATGATCCTGCCTCCGCTGTACAGCGAAGGCAGGGGTGCATCATGCAGCGGCTTTTTGCTCCCGGCGGAAGAAAGCCAAAAGGTCCTCATTGATTTGATCTTTGAGGGTCGAAGGCATTCCGTGAGGCGCGCCGGGATAGACTTTCAGAACAGCTCCTTTGACCAGCTTGGATGAAAGCATTGCCGCAGCGACGATCGGGACAATTTGATCATCGTCACCATGCAGGATCAGGGTGGGGACGTCGAACTTTTTCAGATCCTCGGTGAAGTCAGTTTCCGAAAATGCCTTGATGCAATCGTAGGCTCCCTTCATTCCGCACAGCATGCTTTGCAACCAGAAAGAATCGCGTAAGCCTTGCGAGACCTTTGCTCCGGGCCGGTTGGCTCCATAAAAGGGCGCGCTCAGGTCCTTGAAAAATTGGGAACGATCAGCAAGTACACCCGCGCGAATCTGATCGAAGGCTTCGATGGGCAGGCCGGCGGGGTTGGCTTCAGTTTTCAACATCAGAGGCGGTACAGCGCTGATGAGGACAGCCTTTTCGACTCGTTTGCTGCCGTGGCGTCCGATGTAGCGGGCCACCTCGCCCCCTCCAGTGGAGTGGCCTACATGAATCGCATTCGTCAGATTCAGCTTCTCGACTAAGGTCGCGAGATCATCTGCATAGGTATCCATATCGTTTCCGTCCCAGGTCTGGTCGGAACGGCCATGGCCTCGCCGATCGTGGGCGATACAACGATATCCGCGTGCCGCGAGGAAAATCATTTGATCTTCCCATGCGTCCGCACTAAGGGGCCACCCGTGGCTGAAAACCACCGGTTGTCCTGTACCCCAATCCTTGTAATAAATCTGTGTGCCGTCTTTCGTGGTGATGGTTGGCATGAATGTCTCCTTAGTAGGTGCTCGCAGCAAACCGGAAAGGCGGCTGCGCTTTTTCCACTGAGATGGAGCCCAAAGCATATTGGAGCACTCTGGGGGCGGGCAGTCGCAAAAAAAGATGCACGCCTTCCAGAAGTCATGTGAAGGGTTATTTCACGGTGACGTTGATCCCGGCCTTGAAGATTCCGCCGCCATTCTGCCAGGCTTGGGCCACGATGTAGTGGGGGCCAGAACTCATAGCAAGAGATGTATTTACCGAGTTACCGCTGACCGCATACTGGAGCACGTTATCCACATAAACCTGCATAGTGTAGACGTTGCTAGTTGTCGGAACGCTGGCTTGAATCGTCACGGGCGACGAGACGGTCGCATTGTTCGCGGGCGCGGTGATCGTGATAGGTACAGATGGGACTGTCACTGGCACGCTGTGTTTGTAAACGCCGCCCGCGGCGTCCCATGCTTGCACAACCAGGTTGTGGGTGCCCACCCCCAGAGGTAAGGGCCAATTCACGCCGGTGCCGCTGCTTTGATACTGGAGTGCATTATCCACGTACACCTGGACCGCATAGACGGGGTTAGCGTCTAGAGTGCTGGCGGTGATTTGAACCGGATCGTACACGGACGAATTTGGCGCCGGCGAGGTGACAGTGACCGTCGGGCTCGAAACCGTGACGTAAAAGCCGTTCTTGGTAATCCCTCCGGATTTGTCCCAGGCCTGCACGACAACGTAGTGGGTTCCGTTCGTCATAGGTAGGCTGGTGTTCAAGGAACTGCTGCCGACCTGATACTTGAGCACGTTGTCGACATAAATCTGGGTTGAGTAGACCGTACTTGCGCCGCCGGAAGTCGCCGCAACGGGGACGGGTGACGCTACGACCGCGTTGGGAGCGGGAGTAGTGACAACGACGGACTCGGATTGTACGGTGACGTAAATTCCGCGCTTGTGAATGCCACCGGCCGAGTCCCAGGACTGCGCCACCAGATAATGCTGGCCGCTACTCATGGAGAGCGATGTGTCTACGCTGCTGCCGTTCCCTTGATATTCGAGTTTGTTGTCCACATACAGCTGCATCGTGGTGACCGTGGCGCTGTTATTGGTGGAAGCCTTGATGTGCACTGGCGACGAGACCGCCGCGTTCGCAAACGGGGTCGAGATGCTCACCGTGTTGAAGACATCCAGCATAGGCACGGCTTGCTGTCCGGCATCAGGACAAGTGGTGAATGCCATCGCGTCACACACGGTGCGAAGAAGGTTTTGCGGCGCGTACAAGAATCCAGACTGAAAGCCCGGACGAACCTGCGGACCAATGATCAGAGTTGCGACGCGGCCTCCGCAGCCATTGCTGATCAGGCTGCTACAGCGATTGTCACCGGCGAGATCGCTTTCATCGAAGGTGATAAAGAGGAGGCCGTCGCCGCCCGGCTGGAACTCCGGCCGAGCCAGAATTGCGGGGAGCTGCTGCGACAACCATTGGTCGGCTTGCGCCAAAGTGCCGTCGTGGGCGTCGTCCTGGAGGTTCGGCGTGATGTAGACGTAATTCGGGACGGCATCATTCGCAGTGTCCACGGCCAGCTGGGAAAAAGGGACGCTGTTAAGCTCCTGCTGCGCGGTGCAAGCATCGGTGAGGTCGATAAGAGGATTGTGCCGGCGGACGTAGTTGCCTGACGTCAAACCCTGAAAACCGGCGTAAGGAAGGTCTTCCTGGTAACTTTTCCAAGTGAGACCTCGGGCGAGGACTTCACGCACCACGTTGTCCACATTAAAGCAACTGGTGGTGGTGTTGTCCTCGGTGACATATTGACCGGCGACCAACCACATTAACGCGGGCAAGGAGCTGTGTTGGTTCGAGTAGTACTGAGTGGCAAGGGCATACTTAGGGATGAGCGAATTGTAGTACGGCATGCTCGCGTTGCCGACTACTTCTTCATAGCTGTGATTCTCTTCTGTGATCAGCCAGACATGGGAGGATTGCGGAACCTGGGCGCAGGCAATTCCGCTCAAGATCACGATCAAAACGAAGGTGCGCATGAATCGTCTCCGACGCGGGGCCGCTTGGACAGGCGGGTGCTATTTATTCCTGTTCCGTGCGGACCACAATTTTGGAATTTAATTTGGGGGAGACGGCTGCCTGAAGATACTGACGGTCACAGATCCTGACAATCAGCGAAAAGCCTTAGTTGTGCTAGGGATCTGAGAAATTCATGCGCGCTTAATAAAAGTTTTGGGCGGACCATTGTTCAGGCGGCGCTTTTCCCTTCACTTTCTGATCTGGCGGGCTTGTTGTCACTGTCCTTTGGCGTCGCAGCCTGACCAGCTTGGTGCTCTTTTCCGCGGCCTTCAGGCTTCGCGACTGGTTGACCGGACGTCGGCGCGACGGGATGAGAGGGCTTCTCATCCACCTTCTGCTTCGGCCCCTGTTCTACTTTCTGTTTGGGCTTCTGATCTCCTTCAGGCTCGGGCTTCACGGCTTCGGTATTTTCCTGCTTTACAGGTTCTTCCTTCATAGCCGCTGAAAGAAGCCGTTCCATGCGCACTCGGGTTGCGCGCCACCGCACATTGCTGGCATCGGCCGCCTGTCGCATGTATGGAGCGAGTTGGTAGTCTGTGGCGACCTCCTTGTCTTTCAAAAACATCAAGAGCGCTGCGCTCTGCGCTTCCATTGCTTCAAAGGTGGGGAGCAGTTCGTCCAGAATTTCATCGAGTAATTTCTTGTCCATGGAGAGTCCTTTCCGAGGGCGTTCGGCAGCCACTCGGTCACCATGCTTGGATGCTGCCTTTGAAGGCGAAGTTCACTGCTGAAAGTGTCTAGTTGGGAGTTGCATCATTCTGCTGGGAAAAAGGTGACAAGAGTATGACAAACAGCAACTCACCCATGAATATTCTGAGTGTGGTGACGGGCTTCGGACCGACAGACCCGCACTGAGGATCGCCGCCCGGATCATGTTTGAAATAGCGCCCGATTGTGAAGAAGCGGTGTACGACCTTGCCGGTGATCCCACAAAATTTGTACGTGCGACGTTTTAGAGAGGCGTTGCCGAAATGGGGACAGGATGGCATCTACAACTTTTTCGATTGAGCAGACCGGTTGCGGCGAGAGCATTTCCACCGACGCACTTTTCAGCACTCTATACAACGAGCTCCACCGCCTAGCAAGACGACAGTTGGCTCGTCGAGGCATGTCCGCCAGTCTGAGTGTCACGACTCTTCTTCACGAAGCCTACCTCGACATGGCCCGGCGAACGGGGCCGCCATTCCCGGATCATTCGCGTTTCATGGGATATGCAGCGCGGGTGATGCGCGGGCTAATCGTCGACCATGCGCGAAATCGTGCTGCCATCAAGCGCGGCGGCGAATTTGAGATCACCCCGCTAGTTGAGGACGTCGCGGCGAACACGGAGAACGCGAAGGAACTCTCGTCGATCAGCGATGCTCTCGACCAGTTGACCAAGATTGAGCCTGAACTTGCCCAATTAGTGGACTTGAAATTCTTTTGCGGTTTCTCGTTTGCAGAGATTGCCGCTTTACAAAACCTCGCCGAGCGGACCGTGCAGCGACGGTGGGACAAAGCGCGCATATATCTGCGGCGGTGGCTGCGCGCCGGGCTTTGCCTGTGAGGAAGAGATGTCTGGTTTAAGTCCTGAGCAGTGGAGGAAACTGAGCCCGCAACTCGAAGAAGCGCTCGGTATGAGCGACGAGGAGTGCTCGATCTGGTTGACGGGCCTTCGCAGGGAGGGCTCTACGTTGGCTGATCAGCTGGAAGCGCTGCTCGGCGAACGGCGCGAGCTAGCGGACGAAGGTTTTCTGGAGCAGCCGTTCGTAAGGCCGGCCAACAAGGCGGGTGCACCGCGGCAGATTTTTGGCACATATCGGCTGCTTTCTCAGATCGGCCAGGGTGGGATGGGCACGGTTTGGTTGGCCGCGCGCAGTGATGGGCGATTTAAGCGCCGAGTGGCGGTGAAAGTTCTAAATCTGGCACTGATGGGAAGGGGTGGCGAGGAGCGATTCAGGCGCGAAGGCACGATTCTGGGCAGGCTCGAACACAGCCACATCGCTGGCTTACTGGATGCGGGCGTTTCCCCGTCGGGTCAGCCCTTCCTGGTTCTTGAATATGTAGAAGGCGAGCATATTGACCGTTATTGCGATGAACGGAGACTCGCCGTTCGCGAACGAATCGAGCTGTTTCTGCAGGTTTTGGAAGCAGTTTCGCATGCGCACGCAAATCTGATCGTGCACCGCGACGTGAAGCCGTCGAACGTGCTGGTTAGAAACGATGGGCAAGTGAAGTTGCTTGACTTCGGCATCGCCAAGCTGCTCGAACAAGAGGGAAGTGTGCCGGAGCGGACATCGACCGCCGAAGGCGGGCAAGCACTCACTCCGCAATACGCGACCCCTGAACAGCTCAAAGGGGAGCCAGTCACGACGGCGACCGACGTTTACGCGCTGGGAGTTCTGCTTTATGAGTTGTTCACAGGCCAGCACTGTGTGGGGGCTGGCCCGCATACCCCCGCCGCATTGATGGAGGCGATTTTGCGTGAGGAAGCGCCATGTCCGTCGCAGGTGGTGTCGCCAACGTACGTTAGCGACACCGCGATCGCAAATGCAGCGAAGCGCTCGAGCACTCCCGAGAAGCTGAGCCGCACCTTGCGCGGAGATCTCGACACCATTGTTGCAAAGGCGCTTAAGAAGGAGCCGGGGGAACGGTACCCGTCCGTTACGGCGTTAGCAGATGATCTGAGGCGATATCTAAGGAGCCAGCCGATCGCCGCTCGTCCCGACCGTCTTGGCTATCGAACGGCAAAGTTCCTGCGCAGAAATCGCGTGGTTGTAGCGTTGGCCGCAATTGCGGTGATGGCAACGGTTGCCGGTGGGGTTGGAACACTGGTGCAGGCGCGTACGGCTCGCCGGCAGCGTGACTTTGCCATTCGGCAACTAGGCCGCGCGGAGCGGATGAACAGCCTGAACGAACTCCTGTTGAGTGACATAAGCCCGATGGGAAAGCCGCTCGCCGCGAGTGAGCTTCTCGAACGAGAGGAGCACATCGTTGAGCGCGAACATTATCAGGATCCGGCCAGTCATGTCGAGATGTTGATCTCGATCGGCAGCCAGTATTCCGGAGAGGAAGAAAACGGCCGCGCTCTGCGAATCCTCAACCAGGCTTACGCATTGTCGCGTAGCGTGCAAGAGCCTTCCCTGCGGGCTCGAGCAGCATGTGAGTTGGGCTGGGCGCTGGTTCCGGGCGGGGACTTGGCGAGGGCGGAGTCGCTCATCCAGCAGGGGCTGAGAGAGCTTCCCGAAGAATCGGAGTTTGCTTCCGATCGCGCTGTTTGCCTATTGCGCGGCACCGAGGTTGCCTACCGCGACGGCAATGCCAACGACGCCATTGGCCGAGCGGAGGAGGCGAAACGAGTGCTGCATGAGTCTCCATTGCAGTCGCCGTTGGAAGAACTCAATGTACTCATGTCGCTGGCGAGTGCTTACCAAGGCGGAGGCAAATTCCGTGAGGCGATCACCACCTTCGAACGGGCAGATGATTTGATGAAATACGTAGGCTACGACGAGACGCAGCGAGCGGTTCGTCTCTTTAACGATTGGGGTCTTACGCTAGCCGATGCGGGTCAACCTCTCGAGGCGGAAAAGGCTTACCGACGAGCCATTGAAGTCAGCCGTTCCAACCACACAGAAGATACCGTGTCCCCCACTCTTTTGCACAATTACGCGGGAGTGCTACGCGAGTTGGGACGGTTGCCGGAAGCGGCTTACTACGCGGAGCAAGCGCAGGTTAAAGCGCAGCACGACGGAGACGAAATTTTAGTGACCCAGGTTACTTTGTTGCGTGCGCGAATCTGTCGTGATCAACACAAACTGGCCCAAGCCGGGGCTATGGTGGCTGGAATCGAACCGAAGCTGCGCCAGCAACTTCCGCCGGGACACTACGCATTCGCTTCTCTGACCTCGGACAAGGCATTGCTTGCGCAGGCCGAAGGCGACCTTCCGACCGCGTTGCAACTGGCAAACCGGGCGGTGGAGATCGACGAAGCTTCGATCAAAACAGGTGGGCAAGGGTCGGCTTACTTGCCATTGTTGCTGGTGCGTCGGTCCGCTGTTGAACTTGACCTTCACCGTATTTCTGAAGCGGAAGCCGATGCGGATAGCGCAGTGAAATTGTTGCTCACTGCTTTGCAGCCCGGAACACTGTCGAGTCAAATCGGCAGAGCTTACCTGGCGCGTGCACGCGCGCTTCAACTCGAAGGAAAGTCGGAAGAGGCTCGTGCTTCTTTTCAGGTGGCCGCGGAACATCTGCGAGCTGCGCTGGGTCCGGATCACTCGGAAACTCGAAGCGCCAGGCGTGGGCAAAACTTTGAGTAAGATACGCCCAGCGTATTTCCCACCGCCCAATCATAGGTTTGTCAATTCCGTGAAGGTGTAATCGCCGACGGCCAATGATCTCTCAACGAAATCCAGGGTTTTGGTAATGCAGCTGTAAGATTCAGCTCTGACGGGAGAGTGACAATTAATGAGAATCTAGCGGTTCAGATCGCGGAACAGCAACTGCAGCGGCCGGAAGCCTCCAATGCCCATGGTGTAGGCAATTGCAAGAATGCCAGCCCAACTGGGAAAGGCGACAGTGAGGGAATACAGAAATCCAGGCAGGAATGATTTTTCGGATCCTCGTCGAGTTGGCGACTGGTCACTCACAAATCCCGCTTCTTCTCACTTCACTGAGTAAGAACCCTGGCGAGAGTCGCGAGTTGCAAGCTATGAGGTAGAGAAAGGTAAAGCTTTGTAAAGGGCATGCAGAAAAAGCCCGTCCTCTCTGTCAGTGGCGAGGACGGGCTCATTGCGATTAGCGTGATTCGAGAAAACGCTTGCGGAAAAGTCCAGCCAGGCCAGTTAATCCGGTTCCCAGCAATGCGAGGCTGCCGGGTTCAGGAACAGCGGCCATGTGAGGGTTGTAGCCGATAAATTCCTGCGGTGTTCCTCCCTGCGATTGCGATCCCGCGACTGGGGTGTAGAGATAGAAGCCCTTGAAAGCGCTATTCGGGGTGTTGGCCGCCAGCGCCAGGTATTGCGCTTCGATTCCTGCCGCGCCGCTGCTTTGGAAGAAAGCATTGCTTTGCGGGTTCTGAGAGAACAATCCCCAAATCGCCCAGTTGCCAGTGTTCGCGTTGATGCTGCCGTTGAGAATGCTCGCGAAGATGAGGCCGGCGGCTTTGTAGTCAAGAGCCGCATTGCCGAACAAGCCCTGGCCGCTGAGCAGACTGCTCACAGTCGCAGTCCAGGTTTCTCCGCTCCAAATCTGATTGTCGAACGTGTCACAAATCAACATAGTGCTCGGCGCGCCGTTGACCGAGAAGTTGTAGGGAAAGGTGTAAACGCCGCCGGCGTTGTTTCCGCCTGGTCCAATGAAGTTCAAGTTCACCGTCGAAGTCGCGGACGCTGAACCAGCAAAAATTGATACTCCAACGATCAGAAGGATCAAAGACGAAAATCGAAAAATCCGCATAAAGACTGCCTCCGGGATGACCGCGCCTTTGGGGAGTCGATTACGCTGGTACTAAGACGGTTGGTCTGTGAGTACAGTACCGGGGAATGAACCAGTGGACAATTGCGAGATGGTAATGCCCGGTTGGTAATCAGGCAGGCTGGTTACCTGCGCTCGCCAGATCGTACGACAACGTACGGAACTGCCCTCAAGCGCACAGCCAGTAAGGAACTGTCAATCTGCATCCTAAATAGAGGGGAAAAGCTGCCTCGTCGAATCAGCCGTCAGGAGAGTTCATGCGTATCGGATTTTTGTTTCTAGTGTTGATGGTCGCGCTCGGTGCACATGCCCAGAGCACAGATATTGCGTTAACCGGGGGTGGATATTTCGCCGCAAGCAATCCATTAGATCTGGGTGCTGCTTGGGCGCTCGAAGGAACTGTCGCAGAAAAGATTGTAAGCGTTCCGCTGGTTTCACTGTCGGCTGAATTGCCGGTCGCTGGATCATTCAGTTCATCGATTCCTACTCTCAGCGGAACTTCGATCGCACGAAGCTATACGTCTTTATTTATCACTCCGGGGATGCGAGTACGCTTAGCCCCCGCATTTCCCATTTCACCCTATGTTTCCGCGGGGTTGGGATACGGACGCTTCAACCGCCAGTTCACTGACGGAACCAGTTCTTCGAACGGCACTTTTGCGTGGGATATTGGCGGCGGTTTGGATTTGAGGGTCCTGCCTTTCATCAATTTGCGTGCCGAAGTGCGCGACTTCAATTCCGGGGGCCTCGGATTGGAATCGTTAGCGCTGGGAAGGCAGAACAATCTATTTGTTACCGCCGGGATTGCCTTGAGATTCTGAGCTCCTTATCCCGGCATCCCTCTCTGGACGAATGACTTAAAAATTTTCTCGGAACCTGAGTCTCAGTTTTGTCGGCGAGCATCTGAGGTAAGGCGTGCTTGCTGTCTGTAACCCTTTCCACAGGTTCGCATCAGACACGGAACAGCCGGATGAAGGAGGATGGATGGCCGTTGCGCCGAGCCCGGTAGAGCCGCTTTCCCGTACATTACTGAGCCGTCTTGCGGAGGCCCGAAGCAGGACCGATGAGCTGTTCTCATTGCTCAAGTCCGATGCGCTATACGATCGCCCTATCCCCGAGCGACACCGGATTGTGTTTTATATCGGCCACCTCGAGGCATTTGACTGGAACCTTCTTCGCGAACGCCTTTTGAATATCGCTTCGTTCAATCCTGAGCTTGACCACTTGTTTGCGTTTGGAATCGATCCGGTCGATGGCGGCCTGCCTACCGATCAACCTCGCGATTGGCCTGAGATTCAAGAAGTTCGCGACTACGTTCGCCGTATCCGTCATGAGCTGGATCTTGGTTTGGATGGACTTTTTACGGGGCCCCAGAAGGACAACGAGTTTCCGCCGGAGTTGCTGCTGAACGTTGCGATCGAGCATCGCCTGATGCATGCCGAGACGCTCGCCTACATGTTTCATCAACTGCCGTTCGATCGAAAGACTCGCCCTGCTCCGGAGGGCGCCGTTTCGTGTGCAACGCTTGTCCCCCGAATGATCGAAATCCCCGCGGGAGAAATCACTTTGGGCTTGTCGCGCAGCGGAAGGCAGTTTGGCTGGGACAACGAATTCGAAGCACAAACCGTCCAGGTTCCGGCGTTTGCGATCGATGAATTCAAAGTAACTAATGCGCAGTTTCTGGAATTCGTGAACGACGGCGGTTATGGCAGGGGCGAATTATGGGCTGAAGCCGACTGGAACTGGATTACTCAATCAGCCATTGCGAACCCGGTTTTTTGGGTGAACCGCGAGGGACAGTGGTTTTATCGAGGCATGTTCGAAGAAATTGCTCTTCCTTCGAATTGGCCGGTATATGTGAGTCACGCGGAAGCCAGCGCCTATGCCAGATGGGCTGGGAAAGCACTCCCGAGTGAAGCTCAATGGCAGCGCGCGCGCGTACGGCGAACGGAATCCGCAGGCGCCGTCGGGCAATTTCGATTTTCAGCGATGGGATCCTGCTCCGGTAAATTTACAAAGTTCTGGAAGCAGCGCATTCGGAGTTCGAGACATTTTCGGCAATGGGTGGGAATGGACCTCGACCCTGTTCGCGCCATTTCCCGGCTTCGAGAAATTTCCTTTTTATCCAGGGTACTCCGCGAATTTCTTTGACGGAAAGCACTACGTTATGAAAGGCGGATCGGCACGTACGGCTGCCTGCATGATGCGGCCGTCATTCAGAAACTGGTTCCAACCACATTACCAGTACGTTTATGCGGGATTCCGCTGCGTGAGGAATGCATGAAACCAAAACGACATTTTATGGTGACGCAAGCGATCACCGCGGATCCGGTACTGGAATTCGCCGCCGACGTGAAACTCGGATTGAGCAAGCCCGGACAGAAAGAACTTCCGTCGAAATATCTCTACGACGACGTGGGTTCCTCGCTGTTTGAGGTGATCAGCGTTTTGCCGGAGTATGGATTGACCAGGGCAGACGAGCGCCTTTTGCGGCGCCATGCATCCGATATTGTGGAGCGGATGCCCTCGCAGGTGGTGGTTGCCGAACTGGGCAGCGGAAGCGGGAAAAAGACACGCTACCTTCTTGAGGCGCTTTGCCGTCGACAGCACACGTCGTATCATCCGATCGAAATTTCTCCTACTGCCTTGGCGATGTGCGAACGTGAACTGGGGGATATCGATTCGATCAGCATTGTGGGCTTCGAGCGGGAATATCTGGATGGCTTGCTGGAAGTCGCCGCGCGGCGCAAACCTGGTCAGCATCTGCTGGTCCTTTTTCTCGGCAGCACGATCGGGAATTTTGATCGGGCTGCGGGCATTGAATTCATTCGGGGAGTGCGGCGGATCTTGCATCCCGGTGATGGACTGTTGATGGGAACGGACTTGGAGAAGTCCATTCCGCAACTACTGGAGGCGTATGACGATCCTCTGGGGTTACGGCGGCCTTTAACTTGAACCTACTGGCGCGAATCAATCGCGAGTTGGACGCCAACTTCGACCTGCGCGCTTTCGAACACCTGTCTGTCTTCAACGAAGAAGTCCGAAGTGTGGAGATGCACCTTCGTTCCCTGCGAGATCAGACGGTACATATCGGGACAGCCCAGTTCGCGGCTTCGTTTGCCGAAGGAGAGACGATCTGGACCGAAAGCAGCCACAAGTACTCTCGGCAGGAAATCTTCGAACTCGCTGGAAAGAGCGGATTTCGCTGCGATGCGCAATGGGTGGATCGAGAGTGGCCGTTTGCGGAGAGCCTATTGGTCGCAGAATGAGATTGGCGGGATTTCTGAATTTGGACAATCACCTCTGTTTTCTCCCTGTTCGGGTTCAGCGTTTTTTGCATAATTTTTAATCGCGTTGCTTGAATGTTTGCGATCATTTCTGTTACAACCAGCGAGTACGATGTCGGGTGAACGGGGCTGCATTCTCAGAGTAGCTACGAATGAGAGGCGGCCGTTTTACTTCCACGAAGTTTTAGCTTCTTGGGCCGGGGCGCTTCCGCAGAAATGAGGAAGTTGGGCTAAGAACATCTTGCTCTGATCCGGCGCCTCTGGAGTCGCACTGCTGCGCTCCCGTTGGTGCAAAACGTCGACCTCCTTGTCTTGTGCTGGAAGGAGATATCGATGAAGTTCAGTTCGGCGACTCCGGTATTTAGGAGCTCCCGCCTTACTTGTGCCTTCCTGAGTTTTCCCTCTTGTAATTTGGCAGCGGGCGGCCTGTCCGCGCCTATCAATCACATTGGAATAGCTAAAGCTGACGTCGGAGGAATGTGATGGCGACGAAGTTGGTGAATATTGAGCTCGATCAGGAAATTAAGCAGCGCCTGGAAGCGGAGCGCGTCCGCTTGCGGAAGATCGCGGGTCTGGACCATGGAACCCACTTCCACCGTCCCATCGAACGCGCGTTCACGGCGGAAGAGCGCAACAAAGTCACCATTCTGTTCGGTGGCTTTACCTGGAAGCACGAGGACTTGATTCGCGCGGTGTTTCAGGGGTGCGGATATCGATGCGAAAAGTTGCCGGTGCCGAACGTCGCGGCTTTCCAGAAAGGTAAGGAGTACGGTAATAACGGCCAATGCAACCCGACATACTTCACTGTGGGAAACCTGGTGCAGTACTTACAGTTCCTGGAGAAGGAAGGCATACCGCGTCGGCAGATATTGGACAATTACGTCTTTTTTACCGCGGGTTCTTGCGGGCCTTGCCGGTTCGGCATGTACGAGGCGGAGTACCGGTTCGCGCTGAAGAACGCAGGCTTCGACGGCTTCCGCGTCCTGCTGTTCAAGGACAGCGATGGGATCAAAGCTGCGTCCGGCGAGCCGGGACTCAAGTTCACCGTGGATTTTGGTTTCGGCATGCTGAACGCGATGCACCTCGGCGACGTGTTCAACGACCTGATCTACCAGATCCGGCCCTTTGAGGTGAAGAAGGGGGAAACTGACCGCGTTTTCCGGGAAACGGTGGATGGACTTTGCGAGGACTTGAAGAATCGCAAATCGTACGAGATCGAAGAACTGGCCCCGGAATGGGCCAAGCCAAAATTCAAGAGCAACAAGATTCTACGAAACACTTTCAATGTGTTTGGCAAGATGCACGAGCACCTGTGGGGTTCGGATTATCTGGGAGCGCTCGATGCTGCCACGGAGAAGATGAACAAGATCGAAGTGGATCGGACCAAGGTGAAGCCCGTGGTCAAGATCACCGGTGAGTTCTGGGCGCAGATCACCGAGGGCGACGGGAACTTTCACATGTTCGAGTTCCTGGAGCGGGAGGGAGCGCAGGTGGTGGTGGAGCCGATTGCGACCTGGGTTGCTTATCTGATGTACCAGGCCAAGGCTCATGCGAAGGCGAAGTGGCCGGTGAACCGTCCACATCGTAATCCGAAGTGGTACGAGGTGAAAAAGCACCTCGCCAATGATCTTGGCCTACGCAAGAAGTTGATGGGGATTGGCGCCGGCGAGTTGATGTGGAACTACTTCTACCATCGCACCATCAAGCATCTGGGTGACATTACGCATCACCTGGTCCCGCAGACAGAACTGGCTGAAATGGCGCATCCGTTTTACAACCAGTTTGCGCGCGGCGGTGAGGGTCACCTGGAAGTCGGAAAGAATGTGTACTACACGGTCCATCATCTGTGTCACATGGTACTTGCATTGAAGCCGTTCGGTTGCATGCCATCATCGCAATCGGATGGTGTGCAGTCGGCCGTCATCAATAAGTTCAAGGACATGATTTTCCTGCCCATTGAAACCTCCGGCGAAGGCGAGGTCAACGCGCACAGCCGGGTGCAGATGGCCCTCGGCGAGGCCAAAGCCAAAGCCAAGATGGAATTCGAACAATGCCTGCAATCGACGGGCAAGAGCCTAAGTGAGATTCGCGAATACATGGAGGAGCATCCTGAACTGAAGCGCCCCTTCTATCACGTGCCGCATAAGGAAGGCGTGGCTGGAACGGCAGCGCAGTTCATTCTGCACGTGAGCGACCGCATGGATAAAGGAAATAAGATGTGGCGTCGTTCGCGAGTACCCGGTGTGGCGATTCCGACAGCAGCCTAACCCTTCGGCCAGAGAACGCGCGTCGTTTTCTGGCCCTTTACGCTTACGACGAGTTCAGACCGGAGAAGACGCATGCAAGGTAAGGCGCACGACCATCAGAACAGGTTCATGGTTGGACTTGATGTCGGGTCCACCACCGTCAAAGCCACGGTTATCGATTGCAGCACGGATGAAATCCTTTGGCAGGACTACCAGCGTCATGAAACGAAACAGCCCGAAAAGACGCTGGAATTTCTGCGGCGGATGGAAGCCGAGGTCGGCATCAGCAAGCACAATACCCGGATGTTCATGACGGGTTCGGGTGGAGGCGGTATCGCCGACCAGATTGGGGCTAAGTTCGTGCAGGAGGTGACGGCTGTCTCGCTGGCTGTCGAAAAGATGCACCCAGAGGTTTATTCGGTTATCGAACTGGGCGGCCAGGACGCGAAGATCATCGTTTTCAAAGACGATGAAGAAAGCGGACGGAAGAAAAAGATTCCCTCCATGAACGACAAGTGCGCCGGAGGGACCGGGGCCGTGATCGACAAGATCAACGCCAAGCTGAAGATCCCCACCGAGGAGTTAGCGCGCCAGGGTTACAACGGGATCAAACTGCATAAAGTAGCAGGGAAGTGCGGCGTGTTCGCGGAAACCGACATCAACAGCTTGCAGAAAGTAGGCACACCTCCGGATGAGCTTATGGCTTCGTTGTTTGAGGCGATCATCCTGCAGAATTTGAGTGTGTTGACGCGCGGACACACGTTGCGGCCGCACGTGCTACTGCTGGGAGGGCCGAATACGTTCATTCAGGGAATGCGCGAGGCCTGGCAAGCGAACATCCCCCGCATGTGGCAAGAGCGGAAGGTTGAAGTTCCGGCTGGAATGCAGCCGGAGGACCTGATCAAGGTTCCGCAGAACGCCCAGTATTTTGCTGCGATGGGCGCGATCGAATTCGGTAAGAGCGAGGAAGATTGCGTCGGATGCTACCGCGGCTTCGATCAACTGATTCACTACATCGAGTTTGGACGCCAAGAGGAGAAGGCCAAGTCGGGAGCCAAAGGCCTCATCGAGAGTCACGATGAACTCGACGGCTTCAAGGTCGAATACCGGCGGAAGAAATTCACTCCGGCCAGCTTCCAAAAGAATCAGACGGTCGCGGGCTTTGTTGGGATCGACGGAGGGTCTACCTCGACAAAAGCAGTTTTGCTGGACGAAAACGGCGACATCCTGTGCAAGTCGTATCAGCTGTCGAATGGCAATCCAATTCAGGACACCATCGAGATGTTCGAGAGCTTGCGCGGACAGGTCGAAAAACAGAACGCAAAGCTTGAAGTCCTGGGTGTAGCTACCACGGGGTATGCGAAAGACATTCTCAAAGACGTTCTAAAAGCCGACGTAGCGCTGGTGGAAACGGTTGCCCACACTGAGTCGGCGTTGAAATTCTACGAAGATCCTCACGTGATCGTCGATGTTGGCGGCCAGGACATCAAGATCATCATCCTGCACAACGGGCGGGTGAAGGATTTCAAGCTGAACACACAATGCTCGGCGGGAAATGGGTATTTCCTGCAATCGACCGCCGAGGGGTTCGGATTGAAAGTTGAGGAGTATGCGGATCTGGCGTTTTCCGCTCAAGCCATGCCCGTGTTTGGATACGGTTGCGCGGTATTCATGCAGTCCGACATCGTAAATTTTCAGCGCCAAGGTTGGAGAGCGGAAGAGATTCTTGCCGGCTTGGCTGCAGTTCTGCCTAAGAACGTGTTTCTCTATGTTGCCAGCATTCCAAACCTGGCCGCGCTGGGCTCCCGCTTCGTATTACAGGGAGGAACTCAGAACAATCTGGCGGTGGTGAAGGCGGAGGTGGATTTCATCCGCAACAGCTTCCGTGCTTCGGGGAAACTGCCCGAGATTATTGTTCACGAACATTGTGGCGAATCGGGAGCGATCGGCGCGGCGCAAGAATCATTGCGCTTGTGGCGCAACGGCCTGCAGACCTCGTTTGTGGGGCTGGAAGCGGTTCGCAAGATCGAATATCGCACTACGCGTAACGAGAATACGCGTTGCAATTTCTGCAAGAATAATTGTCTGCGCACATTTATCGATATCAAGACGGCTGAGACGCCGCAGAACTTTGTGCCGGTCAAGAAAGTAACCAAGGTCCCGTTGAATCTGGGCGAGCAGCGGCTCATCATTGCCACTTGTGAAAAGGGCACCGTGGAAGATGTCAACGAGATGAAAGACATCAAGGCGGGGCTTGACCAGATCAAAGACGCGCATCCGAACTTTGTGGATATGGCGGCGCGCGAGGTGTTCCGGCCGACAAACGCAAAGAGCGTGGCGGATCCAATTCCGACGAGAGCCTGGACCAAGGCCGCGAAGCAGCGGATCGCCTTGATGGAAAACCGCAAGAAACTGCGGATCGGGATTCCGCGAGTGCTCAATATTTACACCTACGCACCGCTGTTTAATGCGTATCTGGAAAGTCTTGGCGTACAGCCGGAAAACATCGTGTATTCCGATTACACCACTCCGGAACTGTATCGCGCAGGAGCGAGTCGGGGAGCGATTGACCCGTGTTTCCCGGCGAAAATCGGGATTTCGCACGTGTACAACCTGGTACAGGAGAAACACCGGAAGAAGCCGCTGAACGTCATCTTCTTCCCCATGTACGACGTGCTGACCTCACCCCTGGTAAAAATTGTCGGCGCGAATGCGTGCCCGACCGTAACCGCGACACCCGAGACCGTGAAGGCCGCGTTCACCAAAGAGAACGATGTCTTTGCGGAGCACAATGTCACCTACCTGGATCCGATCCTCAATTTCGCGGATCGCAAGCTGTTCGCGCACCAAATGCTGCAGGCTTGGGAGCCTCTTCTCGGGCTCTCGCAGGAGGAGAACGATCGCGCGGTGGAAGCTGGCTACAAAGCGCTGGAGGATTACGACAAGAGCATCCGTCGCAGGGCGCGCCAGGTCATGGATCAGCTTGAACGCGAAGACCGGATCGGCATCGTGATGCTGGGACGTCCGTACCACCATGACCCGGGCCTCAACCATGAAATCATGGAAGAGTTCCAAAAACTCGGCTATCCCATCTTCTCGCAGAACACGCTTCCGATGGATGAGGATTTACTGGAACGGCTGTTCGGCGACGAAGTCCGTTCCGGCGTGATCTCGCACGCGCTGGACATTGGCGATGCCTGGAAAAACTCGTACTCCTGCAGTACGAACCACAAGGTTTGGGCGGCCAAGTTTACTGCCCGGCATCCCAACCTGGTGGCCCTGGAGATTTCCAGCTTCAAATGCGGACATGACGCTCCAATTTACGGAGTGATTGAAGGCATCATTGAGCAGTCCGGAACTCCCTATTTCTGTTTCAAAGATCTGGATGAGAACAAACCTTCGGGATCGATTCGGATCCGAGTGGAGACCATCGACTACTTCCTTCGTCGCTACCGCGAGGAAATCATAAAGAAGAGGATGGCGGAGACTGATATCGAATCGCAGTTGGCGACGCTGGAGGCTCAACTCCGTGGCCAGTGTGAGCAAGAGACCCAGGGGATGGCTGCGGATTAAGGGAAGTGCGTTTGTGCGGACCTGCTTCCGAGCGGTTGCAGGTCTGCGTTACTCCTGCCCGACCACGCAAAGCGAAACCATCAGAAACAAAAAGAAACAAACGGATCATTCCACTTCAATGCTGTTGACATCCGCGCTCTTTTCCAAGATGCTGTTTCCCCAATGGCGCGAGCTTTAAAGAGAACGCCACTCTCCACCTCGGCTTTGAGTCTGTCGTCGCGTTTAGACCTCCTTAGTCCAAAACGCCGCGAAACAGTACGGCCGGCCGTCGAGCATCCGCGGGACTTCGTCCTGATGAGCATACGAGCGCTTGCGGAACGGCTGAAAACCGATCCTGCGACCATGGTCCGCATCGTGCGCGCCATGCAGTTCGGTTCCTACCGTGAGTTCCAGCATTATCTTCACGAGCTTTCGATCGCACATGCCACTTCTGTCGACACGATGAAGAAGATCAAGGATGGCAGCGTCTCGATTCGGGGCCAGGCGCGGGCTTCGCTCGACCAGGACCAGCGCAATCTTGAGGCGGTGGCACAAGGACTTGAGCCGGCGCGAGTGGCTGCCCTGGCGAAGAGAATCTACAACGCGCATCGTATTGTGGTGATCGGCGGAGATTTGGCCTCCAACCTGGTTAACTTTCTCCATCACCATCTCATCATCCTGAACTTGCCTGTGGTAAGTGCGACATCGCCCGGGGAAGTAGTCCACCGGCTTCGCTTCGTGGGAAAGAAAGATGTGGCGATTGCGATCAGTTTCCGCCGCGGACTGAGGCAAACGGTCGAAGGGCTGCGACAGGCGCGAAACAACGGGGCGTATTGTGTAGGCATTACCGACACGCTCGTTTCTCCCCTGGGTCAATTTGCGCATGAATGCTTTCTGACCTCGGTTGAAACCCCATCGTTCGGGGCGTCCTACGTGGCGGCTATGGGATTGCTGAATGTGATTGTGGTTGCCTGCGCGAATTACCGTCGTCCGCGGACCATGAATATTCTGAAAAAAGTCGAGCAGGAACAGCGACATGGATTTCGCTGGTACGAGACTTAGTGCAACCTTTCCTTGCTGGAGAAAATTTTGGGCCGATCGCGTTGGTTGGTCTTACTTGTGTGTATTTCCGGAACCGCTCTAGCCGAGCATAAACCTCCATCTCCACCTAGCTATGGCGTTCGTCTTGAAAGCGCATGGATTCCTATGCGTGACGGGGTGCAACTTGCAGCGACCTTGTATATGCCTGATGGAGCCAGACCCGCGGAGAAATTTCCCGCGCTCCTGGAATACTTGCCGTACCGAAAGGATGACGGTACGGCTGCGCGCGATTATCCGCTCCACTCCTATTTCGCGCGCCGGGGCTACGTCAGCGTTCGAGTCGATATTCGGGGATTCGGCGCAAGCGAAGGCACTCCGACCAGTCGCGAATATTCAGAACAAGAACAGACCGACGGAGAACAGGTAATTGCCTGGCTGGCTCATCAACCCTGGTCTAACGGAAACGTGGGGATGTTCGGCATCTCATGGGGCGGGTTCAACTCGTTGCAGATGGCGATGCGAAATCCTGCCGGATTGAAAGCCATTATTGCCGTGGATGCGACCGAGGAATTGTTTCACGATGACATACACTACATCGACGGGCTGGCGCATATCGACGAATTCGAATTGAACATGGACATGGCGGAAGGGATGACGGGAGCGCCAGATTACACACTCGACGAAAAAGTTCTGGGACCGCGATTCGATGCGCCGCCCTGGTCTTTGCTCTATTTGAGGCACCAGCGTGACGGAGAATTCTGGCGCAGTCCGGTGCGGCCTCTAAGCGCAATCAAGGTTCCATCTTTTCTCATAGGAGGGATGCTCGATGGCTATCGCGACAGCATTCCACGCATGCTTGAACAGGTTAAGAATGCGCCGGTGAAGGCGATTGTGGGTCCGTGGAACCATACCTTCCCGAATGACGCGGAGCCGGGGCCTAAAGTTGAGTGGCGCGATCAGGCTGTGCGCTGGTGGGATTACTGGTTAAAGGGCCGCGACACCGGGGTGATGCAGGATCCGAAACTCATCGTTTACATGCAGCATTGGCACGCACCAGACCCAAAGCTTCCCGATGTGCCGGGAGAGTGGTGGCAGGAAAGCGGATGGCCCGTGGCCCATGTGAAGAACTCGACCTTCTTTCTGCAAGCGGACCATACGTTGTCGAGCTCCCAAGGAGATCGCGCTAACCATGAACTCAAGTATGTCCCCTCCATTGGAGTGGAAGCAGGCTTCTGGTGGGGAGAGTTGTTGAGCGACGTGCGGCCGGTGGATGCATTCAGCCTGGTGTATGACTCGGCGCCGTTAGAAGAGGAGCTGGCGATCCTGGGACGTCCACATGCCCTGTTGCAGGTGGCGTCCAGTGCGCCGCTTGCTGACTGGTTTGTGCGGCTGTCAGATGTCGCACCGGACGGAACAGTCACGCAGATCACTGGAGCGGGACTGAGTGGAGCGCAACGAGATTCCGTGAGCGAGCCCAAGGATCTCGAACCGGGCAAAATCTATCCGCTCGACGTTGAGCTGCACTTGACCTCTTGGGTATTTCCCCGCGGCCATCGCATTCGGATCGCAATTTCAAATGCCTTATGGCCCATGGTGCTACCCACCCCGTACAACATGACGACTACGCTGCAATTGGGTTCCGCGACGGGATCACGTGTCGTGTTACCGGTCGTGCCGCCGCAGGGGGTGGCGCCTCCGCCTTTCAATCCCCCGGAACCGTTGGAAGAACGAAACGACATTCACACGGCTGGATTTCCCTGGCCGGGTGACTGGACGGTGGAGCGGGATGAGGGTCGTCAGAAAACTACGGTGCATTGGAAGGGTAAAGATGAGAGCACGTTTCCGTGGGGGAAGGAAACGGATTACGAGAATCTAAGTTACGACGCTGACGACGCGCACCCGGAACATAGCGCCGTTCGCGGGGATGCGGAAACGATTCTCGCGTTGAATGGTCGCGAACTGCGCTGGCGGGGACATCTATCGGTCACTACAGACCAGAAGAATTTCTATTACAAATACACTCGTGAGTTGCTGAAAGATGGAAACTTATTCAGGGCAAAAACCTGGGAAGAGACGATCCCCAGGGATCATCAGTAGTTGAAACTAGCAGACTGTGTCCCCAGATTGCTACTGCTTGTACACCGTACCTTCTTTCATCACGAACTGTACATGTTCGAGCACGCTGATGTCGTGCAGCGGGTCTGCCGATACTGCGATCATGTCAGCGTATTTGCCCGGTTTTATCGAGCCAACGACATCGGAATGTCCCAGAAGATCGGCGGCGTTCGTGGTTGCTGCCTGGATCGCCTGCATGGGAGTCATGCCGTACTTCACCATGAAGGCAAATTGCTTGGCTCGATACCATAAGGACACACGCCGGCATCGGTGCCGAACGACATTTTCACGCCCGCTTTGACCGCTTTGCGGAAATTTTCGCGCTGAATCTGTCCGAGTTCGGCGTCGTGCTCCAGAAAATCCTTCGGCTCCGTGCCGTTTCCTGCCATTCTCCTGGATGCACTCTTCGTCGTAGATATCCATGTCGAGATAGGTGCCGTGTTGCTTGGCGAGCGCAATGCCTTCATCATCGATCAAGTTGGCGTGTTCGATGGAGGCAACTCCGGCGCGAATCGCATTCTTGATTCCTTCGGCAGCGTGGGCATGGGCCGCGACCTTCAAGCCAAAGTGCCTGGCTTCGTCCACGGCGGCGGAAGTTCTTCCGGAGTAAATTCGATCGATTTTGGATTGCTGCCATGGGTCAAGCACGGCTCCGGTGGAAAGAAGCTTGATCACGTCGACCCCATCGTGCGCCAGCAGGCGAATTTTCTGCCGCACTTCCCACGGGCTGTTGGCCTCACCGTAGTGAAGGTCCCATGGCAACTGGATATCAGGAGCCATCCCCGTCATCGCGCCGGCTCCGCCGGTAATGGTGATATAAGCGCCAGCCACGTACATGCGAGGGCCGACAACGTAACCTTTAGCGATCGCGTCGCGCAACGCGATGTCATTCAGGGCACGGTAGACTCCAACATCGCGAACGGTGGTGAAGCCGGCTTCGAGCATCTTGCGGGCATTCGGAATGGCGGCAAGCACAGATTCAGAGGCGGATTTCTGAAGCACGTTGATCGGCTCTGCATCGCCGCCATCGGCTACGTGGGTGTGGCAATCGATCAGGCCAGGAAGCACGGTCATCTTGGAAAGATCGATCACTTTTGCCCCAGCCGGGATCGCAATATCGTGACCGACCGCTTGAAACTTTCCGTCCTGGATCACAATAATCTGATCGTTCAACACCTTGCCGGCGTCGGGGTCGATGAACCGCCCGGCTTTGATTGCGATCGTCTGCGCAGAAGTCAGGAACACAGCAAAGACACAAGCAAGATTGCGAAAGTCCTCTTCAACA
Source organism: Terriglobia bacterium (assembly GCA_963797845.1). Lineage (GTDB taxonomy): Bacteria > Acidobacteriota > Terriglobia > Terriglobales > Acidobacteriaceae > DASREM01. Next base: position 220,417 of record CAWCRE010000019.1, on the reverse strand, counting down.
ATTCACCTCATTGTGATTGGGAAACGAATCTCAGTCCAGCGAGCCGCAGCCGCCGGTTCGGCCGTACGTCCAACCACCCTTCAGATCGGCCGCGAGAAGACGATGGAACAGATGTTCCCCCGCTTCGCGGCGCACTGACAACCTGCCCGCGCCGTAGGCGCGTGACTTCAGCCCGCGCTGGACGTCTTCGCAGATTCCAAGATCTTCGTCCTGCACGCGGGCCCCGACGGCGACACTTTGCTCGTTGTAGGATCGGGCGGCCTCGCTGACGTCGCCGAAATAGAAGTCGAATATGACGCGGCAGTGATCTACATCGAGAGGAATCACCAGGTTCGTATCCATGTAGCCTTCGTAGCAATTGATCATCAGGTTCGGATACTGCCAGAAATACCACGCGCGATCCCCTTGCCGAGTGGCGCCCGTGGCGGCGTCTTCACCGGAGGCGACCATCGGGCTTGATTGCAGGCAGTAGCGATCTTCGTTCTCGATCGTGTATTCCTTGTAATCGAGAACGGAATTAAGCCCTTTATGAAGATGGGGAACGTGGTAGCCGCCGTCGAGATAGTTGTCGACGAATACTTTCCAGTTGCAGGCAATGTCGTAGGTGCGGCTGTCGAAATAGTGCAGTTTGGTGACCCGCAGAGGAGCAACCCGCTTCACCAGCCCGCCAAAGAAATCTTCTATGGCACCTGCCTGCGCATCGAGGTTCACGAACACGAACTTCTCCCAAATGGAAGCTTTCATGGGCAGGAGCCCATTTTGCTGCCGTTCGAAGTTCTTCACCCCGTCGAACTCGGGCATCCCTTTCAAAGATCCATCCAGCCCGTAATTCCAGCCGTGATAAGGACAGTGCAGAAGCTGCGCTTGACCGCACTTTTCCGTCACTACCGCAGCTGCATGATGCCGGCAGACGTTATAAAACCCGCGCAATGTGCCGTCATTCCCTCGCACCACAACGATGGGCTCTCCCGCTACAATCGCGCTGACGAACTGGCCGGGCTTTTCCACCTGTTCCGCGCGTCCAACCATCTGCCAGGTATTGCTGAACACGGTTTTGTTTTCCAGTTCAGCGATGCGGTTATCCACATACCAAGGGGCGGGAATGGTCGAGGCTTCCGAGAGGGGAGCCTGGTCGTTGTAACTCGACAGAATCTGCGGCACTGAGTATTGCGTGATCATGGTTTTGTTCCTGGCCGAAACCTTATGCTTTGCTGCTTTCTCCAATTGCTCGCCCTAATACATCCAGAAACTGTGCGATACGAGCTTCCTTCTTCTCAGAAGGATCGCCTTGACGGCGAAACAGTCCGGGGTCGAGTTCTTCCGTCAACAGCGCGTCTTGGAAGCGTTCCATCGTCCAGTCCAGGATTGAGACAATCATCTCTTGGTCAAGGTCGCGGCGGAGTTCTCCGCGCTGCAAGCCGAAGCGCACAAAGGCGACCGTTCCATAGGGATCCTCAGCCAGAAGAAAGCGATTGATCTCACGCTTCAAGATAAGGTCGGTGCCGTAGTTCCCAAGCAACGAGACGCGATACGGAATCCAGTCCTCGTGAATCAGGTGTTCCGTGCTTGCAAGCCAGTAGCGAAGGACTGCGAAAAATCCCTTCTCCCGCACCTCGGCGGGAGCGTCCAGGTATCGCGGAAAGGAGCGAACGGCCTTTTTGTAGACCTCAAAGAATAGGCCGTCTTTGCTGCCGAAATGTTGGAAGATCGATCCCTTAGCGATGCCAAGCGCGGTGGCAATGTCGCCGACGCGCGCGGCGTGATAACCCTGTTCTGCGAAATGGCGCATCGCTGCCTCCACGATGCGCGCGCGTTTATTCTCCGAGCGCGGGCGAGGCGGCATATTTCGATAGCGAGGTGGTGAGACTACACTGCTTCCAATTCCACTCATAACTGACCTCAAGTCACGGCACTTTATCTCAACTGGGCCACAGATTTCAATTTAATTTTTCAGTATGCTGCGCTAATGTAGGGGTCCAATTTCTGTGGATGATTGACTTCCGGTCACTCACTTGAACGATTCTTCTAACAAAATCTATGACGCGATTGTGGTCGGGGCGGGACACAACGGTCTGACGGCCGCCGCGTATCTGGCGCGAGCTGGACTGACGACGTTGGTACTGGAGCGCCGGGAAATCGTGGGCGGTTGCTGTGTGACCGAAGAGATCGCTCCGGGGTGCCGCGTTTCGACTACTTCCTACATCGCCAGCATGCTGCGACCCGAGGTGATCAAGGATCTGAATCTCGCGGAACACGGACTGCGCATGGTGCCGTGCGATCCGGCCATTCAGATTGCGCTTCCAGGTGGGCGGGTGGTGCCGTGGTGGGCTGATCGCGAACGCGCCATCGCCGAGTTCCGGAAATTCTCTCCAAAAGACGCAGAGACCTTCGTCCGCGTTGACGACCGACTGAAAAAGCTGGCGCGCTACTTGCAGCCCTTCTTCATGGAGCCTCCACCAGAAATCGATACTGGCAGCGTGGCCGGATGGTCGGATCTGCTTCGGGTAGGCAAGCGCTTTCGAAGCATCTCAAGCGCCGAGATTTCCGAACTGGTGGCGTTCCTTACCGGCAGTCTCGGCGAGTTTCTGGACCGCAATTACGAATCCGACATCATCAAGACGCTCTTTTTAGCGAACAACGTTTACGGGAAGCATGGCGGGCCATATCAACCGGGAACCGCTTTAGGACTGCTATTCCACTTGCTCAGTGGCGGCGAACATGAGTTGCAGGGCTTCTATGGCCACGTGATGGGAGGCATGGGAGCCATTACGCAGGCGCTGGCAGCAGCGGGGCGAAAACTGGGAGTGGAAATTCGTACTTCAGCCGCCGTGAGCCAGATCATCGCCCGTAACGGAAAAGCTTGCGGCGTGGCGCTAGAAGATGGGACCGAGATTCGCGGTCGCACGGTGCTCTCCAATGCCGATCCCAAGCGCACGTTCCTGGGCCTGCTTTCGCCGAGCGAATTGCCATCAGACTTCGTGCACGCGGTGCGCGGGATCAAAATGGACGGTCCGTGCGCGAAAGTGAATATGGTTCTCGCCGAAGAGCCCAGGTTTACTGGGACCCCTGCTGGTGCGAATCCCTTACAGCGCACCTTCTACACCCTGGTTCCGTCACTCGAATTTGCAGAGCGTTGCTACGACATCTCCAAGTTTGGGGAGATTCCGGAAGAGCTGTGGGTCGATTGTGTCGTCTCGTCCAACGCTGACGCTTCCTTAGCGCCTCAGGGAAAGCACATTCTGACCTGCTTTGTGCAATACGTTCCGTACCGCTTGCGAGAGGGAAATTGGGACCAGAAGCGCGAGCTGCTTGGCGATCGAGTGGTGCGCAAGATTGGGGAGTATGCGCCGAATGTCCCGGGTTCGATCCTTGCGCGGCAAGTGCTCACCCCCCTCGATCTGGAAAGAACCTATGGGCTTACGGAAGGAAACATCTTCCACGGTGACTTGACGCTGGAGCAGCTGTTCTTTATGCGACCGGTTGCCGGATGGTCACAATATCGAACGCCGGTTGCTGGGCTTTATCTGTGCGGCGCGGGCGCGCATCCGGGCGGAGGAGTGACCGGCGCTCCGGGACACAACGCGGCAAAACAGGTTCTGCGCGATTGGAAAAAGAAGCGCTTTAAAGAGGCGGCCGCATGAGCAGCGGTAACTCCAATTTTCCAAAAATCGCGGACATCGTCATTCTTGGCGCCGGGGTGATGGGGACATCGATCGCTTTTCACCTCGCGCGACGCGGCGCAGGCAAGATCGCGGTGGTTGAAAAAGAACATGTTGGCCGTGGTGGCAGCGGCCGTTCTTCCGCGCTGGTTCGAATGCACTACAGTTATCCGCCGGAAGTGCAGTTGGCCGTGGTTAGTCTGAAGATGTTTCAGCATTGGCGCGAAGTGGTTGGCGAACCCGGCGATTTCCGCAAGACTGGATTCGTCCGTATCGTGCATCCGAACGAGTCGGAGCGGCTGAAACAAAACGTTGCGATGCAAAGCGAACTTGGCGTGAATGTAAAACTAATCACTCGCGAGGAACTGAAAGAGATCGAGCCGGACTGGAATGTCGACGAAGTGCAACTTGCCGCCTACGAACCCGACTCGGGCTACGGCGATGGGGCAGGGGTTGCCAACGACTTCCTGAGTCGTGCGCGAGACTTAGGAGTAGCGTATTTACCGCGAACCCAGGCGCTCAGATTCAAAGTAGATGGGGAACACATTCGCGGCGTAGAAACGGAACATGGAGCGATCGAATCGCCGGTAGTGATCTCGGCTACCGGTCCGTGGACGCGGCCGTTGTTTCAGCATGCGGGCTATGACCTGCCGGTGGAAACCGAATATCACCAGGTTGCAATCTTAAAGAATCCGGCCGATTTGAAGGGCGGTGGGTGTGCCTGCATCGACTCAGTGACGGCGACTTATTTCCGTTCCGATGCACACGACAAATTTCTGGTCGGAGATTTCTACGGTACCCGTCCCGTGGATCCCGACAACTTCCCCCAACGCGCTTCCGACGAGGGCTTGGAAGAGATTATCGACCGAGCCTCGAAGAGGGTTCCGAAGCTCGTCAATGCTGAAGTGATGCGTGGAGTGACGGGCGTGTACGACATGACCCCCGATTCACGACCGCTTATGGGCGAGATCCCGAGAATAAAAGGGTTGTACGTGTGTGCTGGGTTTTCCGGCATGGGTTTCAAAATCTCTCCGGCAATTGGACTTGTCATGTCGGAGTTGGTGCTCGACGGAGCAGGCAAGACGGTGGATATTTCTGCATTCCGGCCAAGCCGTTTTGCTGAGGGACAACCGATCAAAGCGCAGTACGAATATGTCGACGATTGAGGGGGGGCACGATGAAAAAGAAAGGCATCCTCGAGAGGCTCAAAGAAGGACCAGTTCTTGGCGACGGCGGATATCTGCTCGAATTGGAGAAGCGAGGCTGGGTGCGCGCGGGTCCGTTCACTCCGGAAGTTGCACTCATCTATCCTCAAGCGCTGAAGGAATTGCACGTCGAATTTCGTGAAGCTGGCGCGGATGTGCTGCAGGCGCTCACCTTTTATGCCAGTCGCGACAAACTCGCCACGGTCGGGCTTGAGAATCGCCTGGAAGAACTGAACCGGTCGGCGGTTCGCGTTGCTCGCGAAGTTGCGGGAGATCAATGCCTGGTAGCCGGGAACATCAGCCTGACCTGGATGTATGAGCCTGATAGTCCCGCTGCTGCCGATCGCGTCCGCAAGACTTTCGATGAACAACTTGCGGTGCAGGTCGAAGAGGGCATCGATTTTGTCATTGGCGAAACCTTCTCCTGGTTGGGAGAAGCCTTGATTGCGGTAGAGCGCGGCAAAAAAACCGGGCTTCCGACCATGGTGACTATCTGCTTCGAGAATACTGACAAAACCGCCGAAGGAAAAAGCGCCGCCGACGCGGCGAAGGCTTTGTTCGACGCCGGAGCGGATATCGTGGGCATGAACTGTCTTCGACCCCCGGAGCACATTCTCGCGCCCATGGAACAAATGCGGAAAGCCGTCTCGGGATATCTGGCCTGCCAACCGGTTGGATACCACACGCCAAAAGACAAGCCGGACTTCACCAGCTTGCCGGAATTTCCTTACGCGCTGGATCCGCTGCAGCTTACGCGTAAAGAAATGGCTGATTATGCCGTGAAGGCTCGCGACATTGGCATCAACTACATCGGATCCTGCTGTGGGTCGGTCGCCATTCATGTCCGGGAAATGGCACGAGCCCTGGGCAAGGTGAGAGAAGACAGCCGTATCTGGAAAAAAGGTGGAGAGAAGCCCATGTCGGCGTATGAGTATTACGGACACGACGGGATGGCTTCCAGCAAGGCTTGATAACGAGAGGGAAGCGACTTCGTGGAGAGCAAAAAACAAAGCGGCAGGCTCGAGCGTTCGCTTCCCTCATCTTTTTATCGTTCCAGCGACATCTTTGAAAAAGAGAGGCAGAAAATCTTCTCGCGCCAGTGGGTTTGCGCAGGCCGGGAGGAACAGCTCCCCGAGGCGGGCCATTCCCTGGTACTGGACGTCGTAGGGCAGAGCATTCTGGTGGTGCGGAACAAGAGCGGAGAGCTAAAGGCTCATTACAATGTCTGCCGCCATCGTGGCGCCAGGCTATGTTCCAGCGATGGCCATGGAGTGGAGCTCAAGGGTGGCGTGACCCCGGCCGGAACCATTCGTTGTCCCTATCATCTTTGGACCTACTCGCTCGAGGGAACCTTGTTGAGCGCTCCTCATCTATACGACACATTATCGAAAGACCAATTCTCGCTGTATCCGGTAGGCCTTGAATGTTGGGGAGGCTTTTTCTTCCTGAATCTCTCTCCCGCGGAGATCGAAGGCAGCTTGCTTGATCAGCTCGGACCGATTCCGGAGAGAGTGCAGCGTTATCCTTTGGCCGCGCTCCGGAGTGCGAAGACGATCATTTACGAAGTGGCAGCGAATTGGAAGGTGATCGCCGAAAACTACAACGAGTGCTATCACTGTGCTGGCGTGCACCCGGAACTGTGTGAGGTCGTCCCGGCGTTTCGCGAAAATGGTGGCGCGCATCTGGACTGGGACCGGGGCATCGATCACCGCGAGGGTGCATTTACGTTCACCCGTAGCGGCACTACGAACCGATCGCCGTTCAGTTCGCTGGATGAGGATGAAAAAGTACGTCACAAAGGCGAGCTGATCTATCCGAACTTCTTCCTGAGCTTGTCACCAGAGCACGTGACCGCCTTTACTCTGTGGCCGGAGGCTCCGGATCGCACGCGGGTGGTTTGCGATTTCTTATTCCATCCCGACGAGATGGCGAACTCCCACTTTAACCCGGCCGATGCAGTCGAATTCTGGGACCTGATCAATCGGCAGGATTGGGCGATCTGCGAGCGAGTCCAGCTGGGCATGCAGTGCCGGGTGCACCAGTTCGGCTACTACGCTCCAATGGAAGACTTGAGCCTCGACATTCGTCGTTACATTCACAAACATCTCGGGAGTAAAAAAGGGCTAGCCGAGAGCCAGCCCATGTGAGGGGCACTAGGGGACATCCAAGGTTTTCTGAATCCACGAGAACAGAATCGAACCTACTAAAACGCCAGGTTCCGGAACCCATCGTCAGGAACGGGTCAGCAGCGGTCGCCCGTTTCAGAATTACACCGAGAATAGGCGCGGTCACGATCAGACTTGTCACATAAATGTCATCAATTTGTTAATTCAGGGACTCGGGTATCTATTGATGTTGATACGCGGGACTGGTGAGCGGGGTGGGTGGTTCGTAGTCCCGGCCGTATTTGTTCTTGTGGGTCTGAGCGAGTTCCGTGCCATCCAGCCTCAACAGGCCGAGGTTCGCACTGCCTTCGGAAATTTTCACTTCCCGGGTCAAGGCGTCCAGTTTGTCGGGAAGCGCCGCTTCATACCACATTCGCAAAGTGTAGCGCCCCACGGGAACATTTGGGATTTCAATCTGCCCACGTTTGTCTGATGTACCGTAGTACGGCGTTCCGACCGCGATCACAACTGCGCTCATTTCAGGATGAATGTTGCAGAAGATGTAGGAGATTCCCGCTTTGTCAAAACGAACGTTGCGTGTCGATCCGGCTTCGTAGAGACCTAAATCGAACCGTTTTCCTTCAAACAACGAAAATACATTGTGAAAGAAAGGATCACGATTGGGAAATTCAACTTCAGATCCGACCGGAATCACCAGCACGTGGGGGATGAAACTCTTATTTTTCTGAGTGAGACGAGGACGATGGGAACCAGAGGGCGGTACCTGAGGAGCATCGCTGGAATCAAGAGGAGTCAACCACAAGATTACATTTCCCGCTTTTGGGGTGTGGTTCGAGTTGCCCTCTTGTAAGGCGACTTTGGCGCTCACCGTGACATTCTGCGCCCCTGCGAAAGAGGCGCACAGCAACAGCGCGAAGAGTAGTGCCTTTTGCAAGCAGTTGGTCATCTTAGAAAAGCACACCCATCATCAAGTTGATCTGATCGGCATTCCAGTGCCCGCTATCGATGGCGTAAGTCGTGAGATGCCGGTATTCCGTCGAAAACAGAAGATTTGACTTCGGACGATAGACGAAATTCACCAGCATCGCGCGGTTGCGCACAATGGACCCGTAGTAATTCTGGTTCGAAGCATAAGCACGGACATCAGCGGCGAAAGGATTGTCCACGCCTGTCGCAGCATTAAATTCCAGCTTTGAATCTGCTTTCAGTTTTATTTGCGCCCAGCCTCCCACCGAGTTTAACGCCTGAATGTCGGTCGAGGGTAGAGTGGGATCGCCGCTGAACAGCACACTGCGACCAATGCCGCCTCCTAAGCCGCCGATGCCACGGCCACGGTAGAATTCACCGCTCAGTTCCAGGCGAGAACCGAAAGGAATTGCGAGGTCCGACATGCCGGCCCATCCGTCCACGTGCCGGCTGAAGCCGTACGACTGTCGGCTGTAATAGCCCGCGGCTCCGATGGTAAGCGGTTGTCCAAAGAAGCTTCTGGTCCAGGCTACGCGAGTGCCAAACGCGGGTTGACTGGAACTCTCCCCGGCGCTGGGAAATCGCAAGAATGAAGAATAGGGAAATTCTCCGGTAAGGTTGTCGATGATCCCGCCTTGCACCGAGATCTTTTGTCCTTCGGAAAGGTTGAACCGGTGTTCGACAAAAACTTCCGGAAGCCAGCCCCACAGATTCCCCGCATAGGACAGGGCTGGAATCGCCAACGACGCAAAGGAGGTTGGAGAGAGCGGCGAGACGAAAAGGTTATCCTGCCCGGCAACTACCGAGGTGTTCTGCCAATCGAGATGCATGCTGGCGATGCGCAACCGAGCCTGTCCGAAAGTGGCCCCGTTGTTGGTGGAGGGCTGGCCTCCGGCGAAATCCATCTGGATATCCGCATACGTCTTAGCCCCAGCAACTTGCGGCCCGAAAACTTCAAGGCCGATTTCGGATTGACGAAGCGTTGCTCCAAAGTTGCCCTTCGGATCGAAGGCGGACGGCGGATCGGCCCAGCTTGGGATGTCCTGGTTGTCGGTAACCCCGCGATTGCTGAAGGTGTTCAACAGGGCGATCCCCGAGAGCCGAACCCGGTATTTGGAAGCGCTTGCGACCTTGGTTTGATATTGATCGTCTACTTTGCTATTCAACAGTTGCGTGGTGTCTTCCAGGGAAGCGAGGCGCTGTTCGATTGAGCCAGTCGGAGCCGGAGCGGATGCGGGTTGATCCGACTTAGCCGGAACAGCAGACGCTGATGCGGACTGGGTGGGCGATTGCGAGCGGTAAACCTCAAGCTCATGCCGCAACTCGGCCGTCTGCGCTCGATACTCGGCCGATTCCGCGCGCATTTCCGCCACCGCCGAGCGCAGTTCCTTGACTTGCTCCTGCAGTTGCGCCACCGCCTGAGCCACTGAGGCTGCGTCAGTGTTTGAAGGCTGCGAACTCGTCTGCTGCCCCCAGGAGTTAAGACTCGCGCCCAGCAGGCATGCGGCAATTGTCGAGAACAACCGCAGACGTCCAGGGAAAGCATTCCACTGCTTCACGATGCGCCTCCCGATAAGGTAGTACATCAGCTTAGCCACGGTGACCCGAAGAACGCGCCGATCCGGTTTGGACCAAGCCGCAGAAAGATTACTCCGATTGCAAATTTTTCGTACGGGCCAGTGGAGGCGGAACCGGCCGGTGTTCACCTCGGCTCTCGGGTGTGCCATTCGGAGACGATGTAAGCGGAAGAACTAACTTGAATACAGTTCCTTCGTCCGAGGTCTTTTCGACGGTGACGTTGCCGCCGTGGTCTTGCACAATTTTGTGAACCACTGTCAGTCCCAGCCCAGTCCCATTTTCTTTCCCGTAACTCACGAATGGTTCGAACAAACGGCCCCGAATCGCTTCTGGAATTCCGTGTCCATTATCGCTGACCCGAATGGTCACGCCGTCCTGAATTTCCTGTAACTCCACATCGATGTGCCCGCGATCCGCGGCGACCGCTTCGCATCCATTCAGCAGCAGATTGTAGAAGACACGCTCCAGTTTTCGGGAATCGAACCAACCCGTGCTGTTTCCGACGGAGGATACGTTAATTTGCAGCAAATGGTACTCGGGACGCGCGCGAATGCTCTGAATAACCCGCTCGAGAGTTTCTTTTACATTGCCATAAGTGGGCCGCAAGGATTCGCGGGTGCGCGAGAATTCCAGCAGAGAATCGATCAGGTCGGTCATCGCATTCACCGCGATTCGGACTTCCTGGTACAGTTCCTCGCGCTGGTCGGTGGTCAGGCGGCTCTCACAGAGAAATTCCGCGTTGGCCACAATGGCGGCGAGCGAGTGCCGCAGGTCGTGCGAGATGGAACTGGCCATTCGTCCGATGGTGGCCAGTCGTTCGGCTTCGATCAACTCCTGCTGCGCCTTCAGCAGGTTGTCCCGCATGCGCTTGAAGGCAGTAGTCACCTCTGCCACCTCATCCTCGCCGCGGGCATCGAGTGGGTAGTCGAAATCGCCTTTGCCAAGAGCGCGGACACCGGCGACCAGACTTCCCAGAGGCTTGGTGAAGGTATGCGAGATCAGGAACACCAGCAAACTGCCCGCAAGAATCGCCGCTAAACCGAGAGCCAGCAGAAGATGATTGAGGCTATCGAGAAAGGCAGTCGCCTGATCGTAGGATTTCAGTACAGTCAGCCGGACCGACGGGGTCTTGTTCGCGGCAAGTTCCAGCGATGTGCCCAGAAAACGCTCGTCTCCCAACTGTACTTCTTCGGGCTCAGCTGTTCGGGGGGGAAGAGGCGCAGCATGCGTGCGCGCAAGTTCCGTCTCTTGCGATGGCGACAGGGTGCTGCGGACGATGTTGTCGGCGTAGTAAAACGCAACTTGGCTGGCCGCAATACGGCTAACCTGGGCGGCTACCCGATCTTCGATCTCGTATCCGATCGCTAGGAAGCCGAGCTCGCGATCTTCCGATGCTGCACCAAAATAGATTGGCTTCAGGAACACTTCGTAAAGATGTTGATTGCCGAACCACCAATGTTCAGGTCCGGCCTGGGCAAGAGATTTTTGCAATGATTCCTGAGCCAGATCGCGGGTGAGGCCGGGCGTTGCCGTATGCAAAGCCACCACATGACCGCCACGGTCGGCGAGAACGAACAGGTCGCTTCCCGCCAGTTGGGCCAATCCGTTCGATCCGTCCTGAATCGTAGCTTCGTCCTGGGTAGTCATAAGGGCGCGTAGGTTCGGCATGTCGGCCAACAACTCGGCCGAGTGCGTTAGAGTGAGTTCGCGCTCGCGCTGAAAGTTCTGGAAAGTAGAAACGGAATTCTGCAGATCGGCGAAAATTCCTTTTTTCACCTGGGCCTGCACGCTATGGCGTACGACCAGCAGACTCGTGGAGGTCAAGCCCGCGGAAATAAGCAACATGGAGAGCAGGAACTTGGTCCGCATTCGCAGCTTTACCATGCCTCTCCCCCACGCCAGCGATCGTACGACATCTCGAACCTATCCAGCCTAACGGACAAATTTGTAACCTACTCCATGAACCGTTCTGAAGTGAACCGGATTCGCCGGGTCTTTTTCCAGCTTCTGACGCAGCTTGAGAATATGGTTGTCCACGGTTCGGGTCGAAGGATAGTTCTGGTATCCCCACACCTCGTTCAACAACTCGTCACGCGAGATTACGCGCTCGGGATTTTGTATCAGAAACTTGAGGGTTTTGAATTCCTGCGCCGTCAAGGTGACCTGCTGGCCTTCTCGCAAGACTTCCATTTTCACAAAATCGACGGAAATTCCAGCAAAAGAAACCACATCGCCCACGGAGGTTCGAACCGTACGCCGCAGCGCTGCGCGCACTCGCGCCAGAAGTTCGCGTGGACTGAACGGCTTCGTGACGTAGTCGTCAGCGCCCAACTCGAGCAACAGAACTTTGTCGGAAACGTCGGAAGCAGCGCTCAGGACGATAATCGGCAGGCTCGGGGATTGGACCTTGATTTCGCGGCACACGTCGCGTCCCGACATAGCGGGAAGTCGCAAGTCAAGCACGATGGCTGCCGGCGCCAACGTCCGAAAAGCTTCTAATGCCGTTTTTCCATCTCCACAAATCTCCACCGCGAAGCCTTCGGCCTCGAACAGACGGCGCAGCGCCTTCTGCACTGCGCGATCATCTTCCACCACGAGAATTCGCTCTCCGGTACGCGGTTCTGGGACAATCGGCAGGATTTGGTCGCCCATGATGTTATGGCTCCGGGGAGGGTTCGGATTCCGGGTTGTTTCTAAACGAATCATAGTAGCTCCATCCATCGATCTTGAACGCTTGATGTCTTCAACTGAAATCAGCTTACTATTTAGGAGCGCCTATAAGTTGCTGAAGGGAAGTATGTTGACAATCTTTTTACAAGTTGGAGATAAGTCCGGGTGAGCGGAATTGTCCAAGTTCGAGGCAAAAAGTGGAGCGGATATCAGAGCATGCTCGAAAGGCTCCTGCGATGAATTGGAGGATCTCGCATGCAGTATGCTGCTCATTTTTATGCATGTTAGCAAGGCTCCTCTCGCGGCAGGTTGGGAGAAAGCAAATTTCTGCCCAAAACACAGCGCAACGTTGTCTCCCCTTCGCTTGTGAGTAGCCGCTTCTATTTCATGTTTCGATGGTAATTTCCCTGGCTGCACGGTAGCCACTGGCGATGGCGCCATGCACGGTTCCATTGTGACCGGTTATGTCCGTTGCTTCCCCGGCAAAGAAAAGGGTGTCGTCGACGGGCTTACCTAAATCTTCCTCCGCGTGATCTCCGCCAACGGCCACGTAGCTGTAAGCGCCACACGAGAACGGATCTGCTTCCCAATCATGAAAGTAGGCGTGCTCCAAAAGCTCCCGCAGCTCCGATCTCGGTTTCTGAAGCAGCGCTGCCAGCGAATCTAGAGCTCGGCTAACAACAAATTCTTCTCCTTGCCCAGCGAGCCATTCAGCGTCGGGGAATGGCGCCCATGCAGTAAGAATCGGGAGTTTTCGCGGCATAGTGGTCCACCAGGTAGGAAACCACTCTTGCCGGGAGAATAGGAACGACATGTCCGAAAGGTTTTCGCTTTTATGGCTCGGATCGGGATGGATGCGATCCCAAAAACGCTCCCGAAAACGCAGAGTCACTCGTACTACTTTGCCCATTGCCAGCAATCCCATCGCCTCGCGTTTCACCCGCGGCAGGTCGGGAGAGAACTCGACACTTCCCGATTGCAGCACGCCCAATGGGAGGGTGATCAGGGCGCGTTTCCCCTGGAATGCGATCGCTTGACCGTTCCGCACGGCGGAGACGCTCACTTTGTTTTTCTGCCACTCGATGCGTTCTACAACAGTGTTGGCCTCAACCGGGATCTTCCAGTGCTGAAGCTGCTGCCGGAAATATTCCACCAACCACCCGTAACCTTCGGGCAGGCGGAAGGCACGGTGTCCTTCAATTTTTTCATCCGCCTCGGTGGATTTAATAAGGGAATGAACGCTGATTCGCTGGGGATCTCCGGCGTGAAAGCCTGTGATGTAGCCGAGCGCCCATTCGCGTGTCTCTGGCGAGAAATGATTTCCTTCGCGCGCCAAAAACTCGGCGAAAGATTCGTCGGGTCCATCGCCATCCAAGCGGCTCAACAGCTCGTCCACTTCCGAGAAGAAATTGCAGGTTGACAATTTTTCTTTGTGGAAGCACCAATCGTCGCCCTCCAGTTCTATCGGAAGAACATTTTCTGCCTCGAGAATTTGCCAGATCTCGGGCGGAAGCCCATGAATGAATTCTGCCCCTAATTCGATGGGAGCCTTCAGAATCGAGTCTTGAACAGTGAACATTCGTCCGCCAAGACGATCGCGGGCTTCAAGGATGAGCGATGTTATTCCGGAGCGAGCCAGTTCAACCGCCGCGCACAGTCCGGCAGCCCCTGCACCTATGACCAGGACCTCCACGGAATCGGGATTGGCGTTTGACATGCAAATGCTAGATGCCGGAGCTATTGATCCTGCTGCCAGGAAAGATCATAGTGCGGCGAAAGTTTTCGACAGGCAATGTGGAAAACCGCTGAATTGCCACATTGACATCACGCATTCATGCGGCTCTGACCGGTTTGCACCAGAAGTGATTCACGGACTTCCTTTGGAGTATTCTCGTCACATCGGAAGGTGATTCTGGTCACTCAGTGCAAGCGTTGCATCACAGAACCTGTGCCAGCAAATGCGAGATGATGCAATGTGGTTGAGGAGGCGTTCGAATGTCGACTGCCTGGACTTCGCGCTATGCGCAGCGAACTAAGGTGTTAAAGAGCTCTGCCATCCGCGAATTGCTTAAACTGACACAGAAGCCGGAAATGATTTCCTTTGCCGGTGGTTTGCCTGCGCCTGACGTTTTTCCCGCCAAACGTTTTCAGGAAGCCTGCCAGCGTGTGTTAACTGAGAATGCCAAGCAGGCATTGCAGTATGGAGCGTCGGAAGGCTACGAACCGCTCCGGGACATGGTCGCACGCCACATCCAGCGTTACGGCATTAAAGCCAAAACCGAAAACGTGTTGATTACATCCGGTTCGCAACAGGCTCTGGACCTGATCGGAAAACTCCTGATTAATCCGGGGGACCGCGTACTGGTGGAGGCGCCCACCTATCTGGGAGCTTTGCAGGCTTTCAACGTATATGGCGCCGAATATGTCAGCGTGTTGAGCGACGATGACGGGTTGCGCACGGATCTACTCGAAAAGCCATTACGCTCCGGCCCTAAATTCATGTACGTGCTTCCCAATTTTCAAAATCCGGGTGGCACGACGCTCGCCGAAGGCAGGCGACATGAGCTGGTTTTGCTGGCGGACCGCTATGGCGTTCCCATCGTGGAAGACGACCCTTACGGCCAGCTTCGCTATGAAGGAGAACACCTCACTCCATTGGTGGTGCTCGATCGCGAAAACCTGCGCCGCGATGAAGGCTATTCCCTGGGAAACGTGATTTACCTGAGCACCTTCTCGAAGACTTTGGCCCCCGGTCTTCGCCTGGGCTGGATTGTCGCGCCAGCCGAAGTGATCTCCAAACTCGTTCAACTTAAGCAGGGAACTGATTTGCACACGTCCACGTTTACGCAAATCGTGGCGTACGAAGTCGCGAAAGATGGCTTTCTGGACGAACACGTCAAGCTGATCCGCACGGTTTATCGCGAGCGCCGCGACGTGATGCTTGCCGCTTTGAAGGAGTTCTTCCCTCCAGAAGTGAAATGGACCTATCCGAAAGGTGGACTGTTCCTGTGGGTCACGCTGCCCAAGGGAATGAATTGCCAGAAACTCTTTGAAGACGCGGTGCGCGAGAACGTGGCTTTTGTGCCCGGCGATTGCTTCTATGCCGGGAATGGCTACACCGAAGAAGGTTTCCTGCACTTCCGCCTCAATTTCTCTTACGTATCACCCGAGCAAATTCGAGAAGGCGTTCGGAGATTGGCCATCGCCGTGAAGCACCAGATGCAAGTACTGGCCCCAGTTCACGCGTAGCTCGACGATTGACAGATAAAGCAGCAGATCACCTCTGGTCTGCTGCCTTCCTTTGTACCCTTGAATTTTCCACCAAGGTTCGCACCGCCGCAACGATGACGTCGGGTCGGGCGGAAGGAATGGAGTGACCACTTCCTTGCGCAATCATCTGGGTTGAGTTGGTGGAGAGTTGTGTCAGCGAAAGCTGCAACCTCTTCCAATGTTGCTCGCGTTTCTCAAAGAGCGGGTCCGCGGGATTTTCCGGTACTCGCTTCGGGTCTCGGGAGATCACCATCAATGGCAAATCTCCCATGGGACCGAGTTTGCGGATCTCTTGAGCACTGGCGGGAAACGCGGACCACTGACTGTAGTGGGTGGCGAAAGGCTTCGAACGGCATCCGATCGCCTGGCGCACGGAGGCCGCCTCGGAAGGTCCGCCGCCGCACCACTTGCGCCAACGCGGCAAGCCAAAAGGCATGGTGTACTGCATGGCGCGAATCCACAATTTCTTTTGCCAATAGAAAGGGAGCAATTCGTCAGGATGGCTTCCGTCTACCAGCACCACTCCCGCTACTTCGTCCGGAAATTTGTGCGCATACATGCGAACGTCGAAAGCGCCAAAGGAATGTCCGACTAGGATGTAGGGCGGCTTTTCTCCCGCGTCTGCCAATAACGTGTGTAGTTCTTCGCTCATAACGCTGGGTAGACGAGGCTTGGAACTGGAATCGCTCCATCCGTATCCGGCGCGATCATAGGAACAGACCCGGGCGAAGTCGGCGATCTGCGGCTGCACGTAGAACCAGTCGAGATAGGACCCGTCCAGACCAAAGTCGAGAATGACAGTCGGAGAGCCAGTTCCAGTGCAATACAAATGCAGGCGGTAGCCGCCTATGTCCACAAGCCGCCCGGGGGGATGAATAAGCGAGTCTTCGCGGCGCACACTGCTCGCTTCATAAAACATTCCAGCGAACGCCACTACCGCGAGCAGAACCAGTTCGATGGCGATGACATTGCGCGCACTGCGGACTACAGCCCGCCCGAGATCAGTGTTTTGAGTAAAGGCTGCCGCACCTGCTACGAGCAATAGAATGATAGGGAGCGCAATGGTAAGCGACAGCGTCCAACGAAGAGGGTGCAGGGAAGCCATCTTCGTTCATGCAGTCCCGAACGGATTTTCCAACGACGGACTTTGAGGGGTAAAAAGCTCAGCCCCGCTTTCGGTGATGTGCATATCATCTTCCAGCCGCACCCCGAATTCTCCGCGAATATAAATCCCCGGTTCATCGCTGAATGTCATATTCGCCGATAGCGGAAGAGTATCGCCGCGGACGAGGTAGGGCCACTCATGTCCATCCATGCCCATGCCATGGCCCAGCCGATGGGTGAAAAATTTGTAGTCCGGACCATAGCCCGCATCGGTGATTACTTTGCGGGCCGCAGCATCCACAGCCTGGCATTGCAATCCGGGTCGCGCAACTTTCAGGGCCGCGCTCTGGGCATTGTGAACGATGTCGAATACGGATTTCATTTTGTCGGGAGCCTTTCCCAGTACGAAGGTTCTCGAAATATCCGAAGTGTAGCCTTCGACGCGGCAGCCGCCGTCCATCAAAACGATCGTGCCTTCTCGAATCACCTGCGGCGTGACCGAACCATGGGGAAATGCGGAGAACTCTCCCACCTGAGCATCGGCTCCGCCTTCGAACCCGAGCTGTGTATGAGCCTTCTCCACCAGATCCTGGAATTGCTGCTGAGTCATACCTTCTTTGAGAGCACGGTAAGCTGCCTCGTAGGCGGTGAGAGACACCTTGGCCGCCAGCCGCATCAAGGAGACTTCATGCTCGCTCTTGATCATGCGACAACCGGCGGTGACCGGGGTCGCGCTCGAAAGGCGTACTTGTGGCGCTGCTTTGGCGATCCCTTCTCTGAACACCGCACGAACTGTTTCTTCAATTCCTAACGTGCCGGTAATTCCGCGATCTTTCAATCCCTGCGCGACGCGAATATAAGGGCTGTCATCTTCCTGCCAGATGCGCACATCAGGATTCGCGCCCTCGGGTGCGTTCGTGATCTGCTCGCGGGCGCGCCCCTCTTCAAATGCGGGGCAGACGTAAAATGCCGCGCCGCTGGCAGGCAAAACCATCGCGAACAGGCGCTCGCCGCCCCACCAGCGGATGCCGGTGAAATAGTTGAGGGAAGTGCCTTCCATCATCAGAATCGCGTCCAGTCCGTTCGCTTTCATCAATTCGCGTGCCCGCTGCTGGCGCTGCTCTCGTTCTTCCCGCGTAATGGGCTTCGCCTGATCCTTCATCGACTTGAGCCCGGCAATCGACGGTGGAGTGGCGGAACTCTCCTCCGCCGAGGCTTTCCCCGGCTTCACCAAGGTCACTCCTGTCGCAAGCATTCCAGCCTGAAGAAAACGGCGTCGCGAAGACATTTCACCTCCGAAATATGAGCGGCTCATTATAGTGGGTTCTCGACTGGAGGTTAGCAGAAACAAAAATGGGGAGCGGAAGCTCCCCTGCCGGGTAGGGCTAAAAACGGACTGGTCAGTCTAAATTTAGGGGAAGGTTGGACAAAGGAGCCAGGCTGCGGGCGTGGTTCTCATCTTGGCCCAACCTCCATGCTTCGCGCTATCTTGCTACTGCCGGAAGCGTCACGCCATAGTTGATTTCGATTACGATAGCCACGATCAATGACTTCAGGTTTCCAATGTGCCGGTTGTGGAGAATGGAACGAAACCTCGGTCGACGAATATGCAGGCCGAAGACAGTCCTATGTCGAAGACTGCCAGGTTTGCTGCAAGCCAAATGTCTTGCATCTTGTCTACGATCCCACTGAAAATCAGTTTGTGATTACAGCTGAGTTGGAATAACCTGCGCCAAGAGGTGACATCCATGGGAATGACGTACAACGCGCCGGGGCGGATGGTCGCGCACAATATGGTCACCACGCAATTCGAGTTGGACGGATTCAAGGTAGTACGAACTCTGGGGGTGGTGCGAGGCATCGTGGTGCGATCGCGGTCGATCTTCGGGACCATTGGCGCAGGACTTCAGACAATCCTTGGGGGAAATATCACCTTGCTGACGAACCTCTGCGAGAAAACCCGATCGGAAGCGTTCGACCTCATGCTCCAGCACGCCGCAGAACTGGGCGGAAACGGGGTTGTGGGCGCGCGATATGACGCGACCGAAGTGATGCAGGGCGTCACCGAAGTCCTGGCCTACGGGACTGCGGTGTATGTGGAACCCGCCAAATAACTCAACTTCCGAGCAAGTTTGACAGCGCATGTTGGCGATATTCGAACATGCTTTGGAAGATGCGTCGAATCACAATTCTTTGCGCGATGTCGCCTAAGATCCCAAAACCTACTTCATAGTCGATCGCGTCCTTGACCAGGGTGCCAATCACACCATTGCGGTTGTCTCGCACAAACGAATGCCGATGGCGGAACTTCTTGAACGGCCCCTTCTTCTGATCGTCTACGAAGTGATCGTTCCACTCGAATTCCGTGATGCGCGCAATCCACTCGCCGCGAAAGGGTAGGAAGGGCAGCAGGCGAAATGAAGTCACGATCTCGGATCCCACGCCTGCGAGCGGTGGCAGTCCGGTGCCAGTTGATCGAATGGCGTCGACACCCGGTGGTGGAACCAATCTCAGTTCGCGCAGTTCGGTTCGCGACGATGGCGGCATGATTCGCGGCAGATTCCCGGGATTGGCAAAAAACAGGAATACTTTCTCGACCGGGTCCGGAACCCAGTGCTCGAATTGAGCATGGAAGTCCATTTCTCTCATTCGAATTGTACGGCCAAACGCCACGGCACTGGACGAATAGACTCGGTTCACGATAGATTGTCACTGCCTATGACGTCCTCCCTTCGTCTTTCAATTGTCTTTTCCTGGGTTCTTTTCTCCTTCTCGCTGCAAGCCTACGGTGCAACCTACCAGTACTTTCGGCTGGGAAGCAGTCAAGACGTACAAACCAACACCCATGCGGGCATCGCCATGATGGGCGGCGGCAAAGACCTGGATCAGGCTTTCACTTGGCTGTGTAAAAACGGGGGCGGCGGCGACTTTCTGGTGCTGAGCGCAATCAGCGACGACGCATATAACTCCTATATCAATGGGCTGTGCAAGACAAATTCCGTTTCTACGTTAGTCATTCCGGACCAAGTTGCTGCTGCCGATAAGAACGTGCTGGAGATCATCCATCACGCCGAGGCGCTTTTCATTGTGGGAGGAAATCAGGCACGGTACGTGAATTTTTGGAGAGGAACTCCGGTTCAGGACGCAATCAACGCAGACGTAGCTCATGGTATTCCCATCGGGGGAACCAGCGCCGGGCTGGCGGTTCTGGGACAGTTCTCCTACGGCGCCCTCGGCGACAAGCCCGACGATAACGATCTTGCGTCCACCGATGTGCTGCCGAATCCCTACTTTGATCGTGTAACCTTGGCGCGCGATTTTCTGGTTGTTCCTCACCTTGAAAACACGATTACCGATAGCCATTTTGCCAAGCGCGACCGCATGGGCAGAAGCCTCGGTTTTATGGCCCGGATTCTTCAGGACGGTTGGAGCAAGAACGTCCGCGAGATCGCGATCGATGAGCGTTCGGCAGTATTGGTCGACGGTGATGGAGAGGGCACGGTTGTGGGTTCGGGACGTGGCGCCTATTTCATGAAGGCCTCAAAACCGCCGGCCGTCTGCCAAAAAGGGGTTCCCCTCACCTTTACGGATATTTCCGTTTTCCATGGCCCGACCGGTGCGACTTTCAATTTGGACTCATGGACCGGCGAGGGAGGAGAAAGTTATACCTTGTCGGTTAACAGGGGCGTAATCGAGTCCAGCAAGGTCAACCACTCGATCTATTAGGGCCAGGGACGCTGCATTCGACGAAATGTAGCACTTTGGCGTTGACTTCGGTCAGGTTCTCTGACAAAGTTTTTGCACTGCACAAGGGGCGGCCGCGAATGATCGGTTGTGTGTTGTCGAACGGATGGAATCTGGAGCAGATTATCCATCTTGTCAATGCCGGAAAGCTCGAATCTGGCCTGTGATCCATCCCTTTTCTGATTTCCCAGCCTTTTTTCAAATCTCTTGAATTCTCGGGTCAGGTGTCGAAAGGAGTCCTTATGAGGTGTCTGCGCGTTGCACTTATTCTCTGCTTTATCGCTTTATCCAGCATGGTTCTTGAGTCGCAAACCAACCAAGGCCGGATCATAGGACGCGTCAGTGATCCCTCGGGTGCGGTGGTTCCTAACGCCAAAGTGACCGTCGAAAATGTCGGCACATCGGGCAAGCGAATTTTAACCACCAATAGCGCTGGAGACTATGTCGCGCCCAACCTCAATCCCGGCTTGTACACGGTGACGGTCGAAGCGCCGACGTTTAAGACCATTCAGCAAAAGAACGTGGAGGTCGAGGTGGCGACCGACGTTCGTATCGACATGAAAGTGCAGCCCGGAGCGGTCTCGGAAGTCATGGAAGTCACGGGCGAGCAACCGCTGGTCGAGACTTTGAACGATGTTCTGGGTGGAACCATCACCAATAAGCAAATCACCGAACTGCCTTTGCTGGGCCGCGACTTCCAGAACCTTCTGGAACTGCGTCCGGGCGTACAGCGCACTCCGGGTGGCGGGTTTCACTCCGTGACGTCGAACGGCAATCGAACCGATGACAACAACTACATCATCGATGGCACCGACAACAACGACGTCTACTACGGAGAGACTGTGATCAATGCTGCTGGCGTGCAGGGAACACCCGCCAGCCATCTCCCGCTGGACGCGATCCAGGAATTCAACACGGAGGAGAATCAAGGCTCAGACTATGGCTGGAAGCCTGGCGCCGTGGTCAACCTGGGCCTGAAATCAGGTACGAACGATTTTCATGGAACTGCCTATTACTTCCACCGCAACAGCGCGTTTGATGCACGGAACTATTTCAATCCCGATCCTCAGCCGCTGGCGAGTGTTCTTCTGCACCAATTCGGCGCCTCCGTCGGCGGCCCGATCATCAAAGACAAGCTGTTCTTCTTTGGTACCTACGAAGGCGTACGCGACCGGGTAGGCAATCCCACCAATGTCAGCAGCCCTGTCACGGTGTCATTGGCGACAGCCGGGAATCCCGCCGGCAATCCCGACCTGAGTATTCCCGATGCGATCAGCGGGTGCCTGGCCACTCCTGGATGTACGCCCAGCCCGGTGAGCCTGCAGATTGCCAAGCTCTTTCTCCCAAATCCGGGTACGGCCTCAGCGCTGGACCCGTCTCTAATCGATTTCGACTTCGACAATCAAAACCGGGAAGACAACGCACTTTTCAAGCTCGACTACCACTTGAACGAAAAAAACACATTCAGTGGCCGGTTTGTCTACGGGAATAGTCTTCAAACCGAAGAAGACACCTTTGCCCTGGCGCCGCAGTTCCTGTCTCAGGCCGATACCAAAGCCTCGGTGATGGGAGTCAATTGGACTTACACACCGAGTTCCCGCTGGGTCAATGAAGCGCGGTTCGGGTTCAATCGCTTCTGGCAGAAGCTGTTTCCGCTCGATCACAATGTGAATCCCGAAACCGGGTATGGGATCAACACCGGCATCACCGATCCGAATTTGTTCGGCTTGCCGCGTATCAATATCAGTCCGTTTAATTATTTGGGAGGGAACTCCAGTTGGCCGTTGTTCACCACTCCGAATACCACCTATCAATTTGTGGACAACGTAACCTACACGCGCGGCAATCACAGCATTCGTTTCGGCGGGGAGTTCCGCTATGGAAGCTCGGACTACCTGCGCTCGTCTTATGGCCGTGGCCGGGTTCGCTTCAGCGATCTGGAAGACTTC
This sequence comes from Terriglobia bacterium, assembly GCA_963797845.1. Lineage (GTDB taxonomy): Bacteria > Acidobacteriota > Terriglobia > Terriglobales > Acidobacteriaceae > DASREM01. The sequence continues at coordinate 198,146 of CAWCRE010000019.1, read as the reverse complement.
ATCGCCGGAACCGTACGTCAGAATTCCTTTGGCGGCGGGAATCTCCTGGTGGGAAATACGCACAGACTTCTCTCCCTGACTGCGATCGGCGGATTTATTCAAGACGATTGGCGCGTGCGCAAGAATTTGACGGTGAACATTGGCCTGCGGTATGACCTGTCTTTCCCCATCAAGGAACAGAATGATCAACTGGCCAACTTCATCCCAGGGCGGGGAATTATTCAGGTGGGTCATGGTATCGGCTCGATTTATCCCACCGACTACAACAACATCTCGCCCCGGCTGGGAATTGCCTGGGATCTATTCGGAACCGGCAAGACCGTTATACGGGCGGGTGGGGCTGTGATCTATGAGCAACCCAGCATCCGGGACTTTGTGAATTCCGGAGGGGTGAACAACAATCCCAGCAGCAGTGCCGCAGGAGTGACCCCGGGCAACGGCAACATCAACGTGTTCACCCTTTCGCTCGATTCGTCGCAGATCAACTGGACGCCCACTGCACTCCCGGGAGCGGGGAGCGTTCCGGTCTTCAACACTTCTTTGAATGGCAGTTGCGACCCCAGCGACCCGTGCACCATTGCGGGAGTTGCTCCCAATCTGGTGACTCCCTATGTCGCTTCGTGGAACTTCAACGTACAGCAAGAAATCGCAAAGAACACCGTTCTTCAGTTTGGCTACGTCGGTAATCGCGGTATCAAGCTTTACAGCAATCGCGACATCAACCAGGTCGTCTACAACAACGACGATGGTTCAGAACAGTTCGGACGGCCTTTCACCTTCAGCTGTCCTGGACCGATCGGCGCAGGAGTAGGCGGAGCTTGTTATCCCTATATCGGTTTCACCAACTATCAGGAAAACAAGGCGAACTCGATCTACAACGGCCTGCAGGCGACCCTGACCACCCGCGCTTACAAGGGGTTGAATATCCTGGCCGGGTATACCTGGGCACACGCGATCGATACCGCTACCAGCAATCTGGCGGGAGTTCCGCAGAATAGCTTTAACTATGCTGCCGACCGCGGGAATGCGGACTACGACATCCGCAATCGTTTCACACTCTCCCTCACCTACGATCTGCCGAAGTTCAAAGCTCCCTGGCAGTTCGGCCAAGGATGGACCGTAACCAGCATCGTGAATCTTCAGGGCGGTGAACCGGTTTCCTTCTACGACAGCAGCGACGACATCAGCGGCACTGGCGAAGGCAACGATCGGTGGAATTTCACTGGGCAGGCGTCCGATGTGCATTTCAGTCCGGCAGGCCCGTCGTTCAACTACATTTCCTTCGACAACTTTCCAGTAGACGGAAGTGGAAACGTCATCGGCGGAAATGCGCAATGCTTGGCTGCAGCCGGAACCCAAGCGTTGAAGAATCAGCTGGCCAATTTCGGTTGCTTCGTCTCCGGGTCGGCGGTGTTAACTCCACCGCTCTATGGAACCTTCGGCAACCAGTCACGAAATCAGTTCCGCGGACCGGCTTTCCGCAACTGGGATATGTCGGTAAGTAAACGATGGAAATTCACGGAACGCATCGAACTCCAGCTACGCGGAGAATTCTTCAATATTCTCAACCATCCCAACTTCGACGTGTTCACGCTCGCGACCGATCTCTCCGACGCCACGTTTGGAACCAATGATGTCGGAACGTTAATTGCGACTCCGGATGTGGGCGCTTCCAACCCGGTCATTGGATCGGGCGGTTCGCGGCACATCCAACTGGGAGCGAAAATTATCTGGTGAATTGTGCGTTTTTTGAATCGCCCCGGCGGCATGCCGGGGCTTTTTTTTGTGCCCTACACCCTCGCGTCGCTTTTTTCCACAAGAAAGTTTGCGCGCACACGCGAAAAGAAGGCAAAAGAATCAGGCCTCTAAACCCCGCCTATTGTGGTCACCGAATCAGTTAGCCACAACTTATCGCGATTTCCCGGATGAGATGAAAGTGTGGGGTGAGACCTTCAAGTTTAGCGTTGACAATAAAACAGTTAGGCGTAGGATGTGGACAAAAGTGGTAGAAAGTGGTCGAAACGGTAGAGATCGTGGGCAGCGGTGACATGCAGAGAGGCGCCAGTGGAATCAATGGCTGACAGCCCCAAAAAAGCCCAAAACGACCCTGAATTGACCGAGTTTTTCTCCGCTTTTACCTCCCTTTTTGTGGTTTTAACTGCTTCAAAGTTCCGGGGCCCACGGCAGGGCAAGGCACATGTTTCGCGGCAATCACCCAACTCGCGTCGACGACAAAGGACGACTCAAAGTCCCCGCGGAATTCAAGCGTGTCATCGACGAGAAGTACGGCCAACAATTCTATATCACCAGCGTGGATGGGAAGGTTGCTCAAGTGTATCCCTTCGAGGAATGGGAGCGGATCGAGCAGAAGTTGGCGGGGCTCTCCACCTTCAATCCCACGAAGAAGAAGTTCCTGGACCGGGTGAACTACTGGGGGCAGGTGGTCGAGATGGATGGGCAGGGCCGGCTCTTGATGCCGCAGTTGCTGCGCGAGGCGGCGCAGATCAAGGGCGAGGTCGCGGTGACCGGGCACTTGACGTATCTGGTAGTTCGCAACCTCGAAGCGTACCGCAAGGAGATCGAAGAAGACAAGTTTACGCCTGAGGATGAGAAGACGCTCGACGAATTGGGCATCTAGTGGGCGAGGGTTCAATCAGACACCCCCGAGGGGGTTGGGCATGGCAGGGACCAAATGGAAGTTGGCCATGTTCCGGTTCTTTTAAAAGAAGCGATCGACTTTTTAGCCGTCCGGCGTGGCGGGACCTATATCGACGCGACGGTGGGCTTAGGCGGGCACAGTTTGGAAATCGCAAAACGCCTCGGCGCACCGGGTCATTTGATTGGCTTCGATAAGGATCCAGCAGCGCTGGAAATCGCGCGGGAAGACGTTAGTCGTATCGCCGGGGTCGCACGCGAAAGCCGATTGGCCGACGGTCGAACTGAAGCATGGGTCTTTTGCAGAGCTTGGCGAACGACCAGGCCGCCGACGACGCATTGACGGAATCCTGGCCGATCTCGGCGTGAGCAGCCTGCAACTCAACGATCCGGCGCGAGGCTTTAGTTTTCAGGCGGAAGGGCCGTTGGATATGCGGATGAATCCGCAGTCCGAGCGCACCGCCGAACAAGTGGTAAACCAGGTCGACGAGCGTCACACTCGCCAACCTGATTTACGAATTCGGTGAGGAAAGGAGGTCGCGGAGAATCGCCAGAGCCATTGTCCGGTCGCGGCCGATATCGACACCGCACAACTTGCAGCAGTGATTATCAGCCGCGGCCCGGCCAATGAATCAGGCTGAGAGGCGAATTCATCCAGCGACGCTCACCTTTCAAGCTCTCCGAATCTTCGTAAACCGCGAACTGGACGATCTGCAGGCGCTGTTGAATGCAGCGCCGCAGTTGCTGAAACCGGGCGGGAGGCTGGTGATCATCAGCTTCCACTCGCTGGAGGACCGCATTGTGAAAGATGCGATGCGCGAGGGAGCCAAGCAAGGTCACTACAAGTTGCTGACCAAGAAACCGGTGACAGCGAACGAAGAAGAAGTAGATCGCAACCCGCGGGCCCGCAGCGCGAAACTGCGAGCCGCAGAAAAAGTTTAGCTTCGGAAAACCAGCCGAAGCACCCGGCATGACTCACTGGCCGTGTCGGGAAATGAATCTGGTAACAAGGCGGACGTTAGAGCCGCAAGCAGGGCGTACTCCTCAGGCTCTGTGGTAGGAGATCTCAGGATACGGAGAAACCGATGTTCAACGGCAACTTGATCAACGAATTGATTGCGATGGTGGCAAGAGCGGAACAGAAAGCACAGAAACCGGCCGGGGAAACCGATCTGGAGCGCTGGTATTCCGTTATCACGCAGGATGCAGTGAAGTACGAAACAAACCTACTCGGGGTGGCTTAAATGGCGGCAGCGGCAGCTCTGGCACCAATCAAGCGGCGTCAACCGTGCTGGAACGGCACACCGGAAATCTATTTTGCCCGGCCCATCGACAACTCGCGGCTGGTGAAGATAGAAGATCCACGGCGCGGCCGGGAAATGAAACAGTTCGGCGTTGCCCTTTGCTGCCTCTTCCTCTTGGTGATGACCTACGCCTGGCAGCACTACAAGGCCATCGAATACGGATATCAGATTGAGTTGTTGAAATCGCAGCGCAACAGCATCGCGGAAATGAATCGCGTGTTGCGGCTCGAGGAAGCTTCGTTACGGTCGCCCGATCGCATCGATCGCTTGGCGCGCCAGTACGGGCTGCGTTCCCCCGAAGCCGGTCAGGTGATCCGTATGGATGCAACATCGACCGACGGCAGCGGGCCGGTCATGGCAAGCGTAGCGCCGGTTTCGGTGATATCGCTGCGCTAAGCGGCGGTTTCCCGTATGTCGGAAGCGTTCGCGCCACAAATTTCAGGCGGCTCCCGCGAAATCGCTGGGCCGCCACGTTTGTCTTAGCCACAAGCTAGTTTCAAATCGCGCCTTGCGCTGAGAACAGGATCAACCAGTGTCATCCGGCACAGCTCGCAGCGACACCCATAGTCGGCTCTACTGGTTAGCCGGAATTCTCCTGCTGTGGTGCGTCGTAATCTGTGGACGGCTGGTCTACCTGCAAATTTTTCGCTACGGCGACTTCGAGCAGCGCGCTCATCACCAGCAGCAACGCACTGCCGAGGTGGATGCGCCCCGGGGAATCGTTTACGACCGGGCTGGACGCGAGTTGGCCATGTCGATCGCCGTGGATTCGGTATTCGCAGTGCCGAGCGACATCCCCGATCTGGCTGGAACCATCTCGCTCATTTCCCGGATTACCAAGTCCGATCCCCGCGAAACTCTCGCCAAGTGCAAAGCGTCGAAGACGTTTTGCTGGGTAGCCCGGAAGACGGACGCCGAAACTTCGCAGCGCATCCGTTCCCTGAATTTACGTGGCATCTACTTTCAGAAGGAATCCAAACGCTTCTACCCCAAAAATGAAGTAGCCGCGCAGGTACTCGGTTACGTCGGCATGGATGACGAGGGCCTGAGCGGGATTGAGCGCGAGTACAACGATCAACTGAGTGGCAGGCCGGGCCGCATGGTCATCTCGGTGGACGCGCGCCGCAAATGGTTTGGCAGCGTGGAAAAGCAACCGGTGCCGGGGCAGAATGTTGTCCTCACCATTGACCAGCAAATCCAGTACATCGCGGAACACGAACTCGCGGCCGCCATGGAACAGACTCGCGCGGAAGCCGGCACCGTGATCGTGCAGAATCCGCATACCGGCGAGGTGCTGGCACTAGCTAATTCTCCGACCTTTGACCCGAACCAGGCCCGCCAGATCAAACCGGGCAGCCTGAAAGATCACGCCGTGAGCGATGTATACGAGCCGGGATCCACCTTCAAGTTGGTGACCCTTTCCGCTGCGCTCGACCAAAAACTCACGCGTCCCGACGAAGTTTTCGATTGCCAGATGGGATCGATCGTGATCAGCGGGAGGCGAATTCACGATTGGCACCCTTTTGGCATGCTGTCGGTGGCCGACATCCTGGCACACTCCAGCGATGTGGGAGCTATCAAGGTTGCGTTGCGTCTCGGCGATGAGCGACTCTACAACTACATTCGCGCGTACGGGTTCGGCCAGCAGACCGGGATTGAACTGCCCGGCGAAACTCGCGGCTTGACCAAGCCCCTTTCCCGATGGTCTAAGGTGTCGATAGGCGCCATCTCGATGGGCCAGGAAATTGGAGTCTCTCCCATACAACTGGCTGCGATGGTGTCTACCATTGCCAATGATGGAGTTCGCGTGCCGGCGAGAATTGTCGCGGCAACCACTCAGCCCCAAGGTGCTCCCCAGACGATCGCGTTTCATGCTGCGCAGGGACAGCGCGTGATTTCGGCGCTGACCGCGGCAGAAATGAAACAGATGATGCAAGGGGTTGTTCTTCATGGAACCGGTAAGAAGGCGATCCTTGAAGGCTACAGTTCGGCCGGCAAAACGGGTACAGCGCAAAAGGTTGATCCGGCAACCGGAACCTACTCGCGTACGAAATACATTGCGTCCTTCGCTGGCTTTGCCCCGGTGAACAATCCGGCCGTTACGATTGCGGTCATTCTGGATTCGCCTATCGGCGGACATCACGGCGGGGAAGTCGGCGCGCCAGTCTTCCACCGCATCGCGCAACAAGTGCTCGAGTATCTGCACACTCCGCATGATGTCGATTTGCCGCCAAGCCGGCAGATCCTGCTCGCTTCGCAGAAGGTCAAAGATCAGGATCTAGAGGAAGGTTCCCCAGACCACGTGGGCGAACCACTGAATCTGGCCGAAGCTGGAGGAATGGAAGCTCCAGCGCCACAAGTCCCGCCAGCCAAGCCGGCGCCAGATGTGAGAGGCGTGGTTCAAGCAGCGATGCGAGATCAGGAGATTCTGCCTTCGACGGCGGAGCAAAAAGCCGCGGCCAGTATGCCGGTTCCGAATCCAACCAGCGGCACGGTCGTGCTTGATGTTGAACAAGGCGGAATTGTGGTTCCGTCGTTCATCGGAAAGACTGTGCGTTCGGCGGTTGAGGTGGCCCAGGAGAGTGGATTGGAGCTGAACGCCTTGGGCAGTGGCGTTGGCCACGAACAATCGCCGGCGCCGGGTGCGCATGTGGTAGCTGGCACTCGTATTATGGTCAAGTTCGAACGCTGAAACCCGAAAACGAAGATGCATGCGGCAACTCTCCCTTTCGGAATAAGGCCACCTTTCAATCGGGCAGCTCTGGTGCCCTATAATTCACTGCAATGAACTTCCAACAGCTCTTGCATGGGGCGGAAATACTTGCCCAGAGCGGAAACTCGCCTATCTCCGGATTGGAATACGACTCTCGTCGGATCAAGCCAGGGGACGCATTTGTCGCCATGCGCGGGGAGTCGAGCGACGGGAACAAGTTCATTGATCGCGCGATCGCAGCGGGTGCAACAGCGATCGTCACCGATGATGCGAATCAGTTGCCGCGCCCAGGGGTGGCGTGGGCGCAAGTGCCTCAGGGGCGACGCGCTCTGGCACGTCTGAGCGCGAACTTCTATAAGCATCCAGCTGAAAAGCTCGCTGTCACTGGAGTGACCGGCACGAATGGTAAGAGCACGACGACCTTCGTCATCGAATCGATCCTGCAAGCTGCAGGCCGCAAGAGCGTGCTCGTGGGAACGATCGAATACCACGTAGCAGGGAAGGTCTTGCCCGCACCCCACACCACTCCCGAAGCCCTCGAGCTCAATCAAATGCTGGCGGAAGCTCTAGGGAATGGCGCCACCGAAGCTGTCATGGAAGTCTCGTCGCATGCACTGGCGCAGGAAAGGGTTTATGGCATCCCCTTTGATGTGGCGGTCTTCAGCAATCTGACGCGCGATCATCTGGACTATCACCACACTATGGACGAGTACTTCGCCTCGAAGCAGATTTTGTTCGAAGGGTGCGGGACCGAACCCCCGCGAGTTGCCGTCCTCAACGTGGACGATGAGTATGGGCAAAAGCTTGCCAGGATCAGCAAGAAACACGGGTCGACCGTACTTACGTATGGGCTGAGCACCGGCGATTACCATGCGCAGAAGCTTGACGTTGGCCCGCGGGGTTCCCGCTTCGACTTAATTACGCCCGAAGAATCGATCCCCCTGTTCACGCCGCTGATCGGGAGAGTAAACGTGTACAACGTGATTGCGGCTGCCGCTGCCGCCCACGCTCGCGGTTGCGATCGACGCACGATCGAAGCGGGAGTTGCAGCGCTGGCGCGCGTCCCAGGGCGATTCGAACGGGTTGATTGCGAACAACCCTTCACGGTCGTCATTGACTACGCACACACCGATGATGCGCTCCGCAACCTGACAGCGATTGCGCGCGAATTTGTACAGCATGCTGGACTAAAGGGCAGAGTCATCACCGTGTTTGGCTGCGGCGGCGACCGCGACCGCACCAAGCGTCCTTTGATGGGCGAAGCCGCGGGACGCGGAAGTGATTTCGTGGTACTTACCTCCGACAATCCGCGCAGCGAGGACCGCCTGGCAATCATCAATGATGCCGTCGTAGGACTTCAGCGTTCCGGGTCGAGATACAAGATGGAACCGGACCGGCAGAAGGCAATTGCCTTGGCGATAGGAGAAGCCCGCCCGGGGGACATCATTCTGATCGCCGGCAAAGGACATGAGAAGGTGCAAGTGACGCGTGAAGGCACCGTTCCTTTCGATGATGTCGAAGTTGCGCGTTCGGTGCTTCGCTCCGGTGGCTATAACTGCGAAGCCGCGCAGGCTGGGAGTGGACGATGAATCTCTCGCTGTCTCGCGTTGCCGGATTTGTGAAAGGTTCGGGGACCTACGATCCGGATGCCATTGCCATAGGGTATTCGATTGATTCACGGACCGTGAAGCCCGGCGAGCTTTTCGTTGCCGTGCAAGGCGAAAAATTGAATGGCCATGATTTTGTTCATCAGGCTTTGCAAAATGGCGCGATCGCAGCCGTAGTAAGAAGAGATCAAGCGAACCGGTTCTCAGCTGAGACAAGGCTGATTTTGGTTGAAGAGACGCTGGTGGCGTTGCAGACGCTTGCCGGGGCGGTGAGACGGCTTTGGGGCAAGACGCTGGTGGGCATCACCGGATCGGCCGGTAAGACGACCACCAAGGAAGCGATTGCCCATGTTCTCTCCACTCGTTTTCGTGTGTTCAAATCCGAAGGTAATTTCAATAATCATTTCGGTTTGCCGCTGATGTTGCTCAAGCTTGAGTGCGGACACGATATCGCTGTGATCGAAATGGGCATGTCGCACGCCGGAGAAATTTCCTCTCTTGCCAGGTTGGCGCAGCCCGAGATCGGCGTCGTGACCAATGTCGCGCCCGTTCACCTGGAGTTCTTCAATTCAGTGGCGGACATAGCTCGCGCCAAGTACGAGCTGATTGAGTCTTTGCCGGCCACCGGGACCGCGATTCTGAACGCAGACGACGAATACGTATCTCAGTTCGGACGTGATTACCGCGGCAAAGTGGTGATGTACGGCCTGAATCCGGCAGCCGATGTGCGCGCAGAAAAGATTGAGCCGCGAAGTCCCATGGGCTCGAACTTCGACGTGGTGGTTGGCAGTTGTCGGGAAGCAGCGACCCTTCCGCTGGTGGGAAAGCACAATGTCCACAACGCACTCGCCGCGGTTGCAGTCGGCATCGAGCGCGGAATGACCCCGTCCGAGGCCATCGGCGCTCTGACCAGCCTGAACCCGGCGGACAAAAGAGGCCAGGTTCTTCGACTGGGCAACATTACCATCATCAACGATTGCTACAATTCCAATCCGAAAGCGCTCGACGCCATGGTGGATGCACTCGCCGGTATGCCGGCAAAACGCAAAATCGCGGTTGCGGGTGAGATGCTGGAATTGGGCCACGCTGGCGAGGAACTGCACCGTCACTGCGGGGAGCATATCGCGGAGCGGAAAATAGACCTCTTGCTGGGAGTTCGCGGACTCGCCAGGCACATCGTGGAAGCCGCGAGGGCCCGAGGCTGTGTCGCCGAATTTGTAGATGCTCCCGAGGACGCCGGAGAGTGGCTCGCACGGGAGACGCGCGACGGGGATGCGGTGTTGCTGAAGGCGTCGCGCGGAGTGAAGTTGGAGAAAGCACTCGAAATCTGGAGGCAGAAGCTGGAACTGCCGGCGACTGTCAAGACCTAAGAACTCTCACGGAGGCGGATTGCTTTATTGGCTGTTGTACCTGAAGCTGTTTCATTACTTTCCGCCGTTTCGTATTTTCCGTTATCTCACGTTCCGCACGGCATTTGCCAGCCTGACTGCGTTGTTCACGGGGCTGATTGTCGGTCCGCTCGTGATTGGCCGGTTGCGAGAATTTCAGATCGGCCAATACATCCGTGAGGAAGGACCGCAGGCTCATCAGAAAAAAGCCGGCACCCCCACCATGGGCGGTCTGCTAATTGCCATTTCCATCGTGGTGCCGACGCTGTTGTGGGCTGACTTATCCAACCGGTTCGTCTGGATTGCCGTGCTCTCCACCTGTGCCTTTGCGGCCATTGGCTTTGCCGACGATTACATCAAGGTGGTGCATCGCCGTAACCTGGGGCTAACCGGGAAAGCGAAGCTTGGACTTCAGATCGGGACCAGCGTGCTCATTGCCGTCGTGCTGATCGCGATGCAGACGATGGGCATGTATTCCACTAAATTAATGGTGCCGTTCTTCAAGCAATTTCGGCCCGACTTGGTAATCGAGAAAGTCGCCGCCAATCCACATCTGTGGCCTTTTGCCTTCCTGCCTTTCATCAGCTTTGTGGTGCTGGTGATTGTGGGATCGAGCAACGCTGTCAACCTGACCGATGGCCTGGACGGTCTTGCCATTGGCTGTACGGTGATCGCGGCCGGAGCCTTAGCCGTGCTGACGTACGTGAGCGGCCATGCGACCTTCGCCGCTTACCTTGAGTTACAGCGTATGCCGCAAGTCGGCGAGTTGACCATTTTCTGCGGAGCCATGGTCGGCGCCTCCATTGGATTTCTTTGGTACAACGCACATCCGGCTGAGGTGTTCATGGGCGATGTAGGCTCCCTCGCTCTGGGCGGAGCCATCGGAACCGTCGCGGTGATGATTAAGCAGGAGCTATTGCTGCCCTTCATCGGCGGGATCTTCGTCGTTGAGGCCCTTTCGGTCATTCTGCAAGTCGGATCGTACAAGCTGCGAAAAAAGCGAATCTTCAAGATGGCACCGCTCCATCATCACTTCGAGTTGCTGGGTTGGTCCGAGTCGAAAGTAATCGTGCGCTTTTGGATTGCCAGTCTGATCTTTGCACTGTTTGCATTGACCACGCTGAAGCTGAGATAGAAGGATTTCTTTTGGAACTGAAAAACAAACGCGTTCTGGTCGTCGGACTCGGAAAGTCGGGAGTTGCCTCCGCTCTCTTTTTGAAAGCGCGTGGTGCGCAGGTCACCGTTTCCGATACCAAGAGCCCGGACGAACTGCGCGATGAAATGCCTCAGCTCCTGGACCAGGGCATCGTAGTGGAGACGGGAGGACATGGAGAGCGCACGTTTCGCGGACAAGATCTGATCGTCGTCAGTCCTGGTGTTCCCGTGGACGCAGCTCCTCTGGTTCAGGCCAGAGCGCTAGGTGAGTCTGTGATTGGGGAAATCGAACTGGCCGCGCAATTCCTGAGGGGAGCGATCGTCGCCATCACCGGATCGAATGGTAAGACCACCACCACGACCCTCGCGGGAGAAATTATCGCAGCCGGAGGTTACCCCACGCTCGTGGGTGGAAATATCGGGACCCCGGCGATCTCGCTGGCCGACCGCACCACACCGGACACATTCACTGTCCTCGAAGTGTCGAGCTTCCAACTAGAAACCATTAAGACTTTTCGACCCAAGATCGCCGTGATACTCAACATCACCCCCGATCATCTTGACCGGCACCGAACTTTCGCCGCCTACGCAGACGCGAAGGCTCGCATCTTCGAGAACCAGAGGGCTGATGACTACGCGGTTCTTAACGCAGAAGACCCGGCCTGTCTCGATTTGAAATCCCGGGTGAGAGCGCCGCTGTACTGGTTCAGTCGCAAAAAAGAAGTTGACCAGGGCGCCTTTGTTCGCGATGGACGCATTCTGTTCCGGGATCCAGCGGGACAGAAGGAAATCATGCTGGTTTCCGAGATTCCTCTCAAAGGGGCCCACAACGTGGAGAACGTCCTGGCGGGAGTCTGTATCGGAGTCCTCGCCGGCTGCGCACCGGAGAAAATCCGTGAATCGATCCGCAATTTCAAAGCCGTCGAACATCGGCTGGAATATGTCGCTACCGTGAACGGGGTGGAGTACTACAACGACTCCAAAGCCACCAACGTCGATGCGACCATCAAGGCGCTGGAATCGTTCCCCGGCAATATCCACCTTATCCTCGGAGGAAAGGACAAAGGCAGCGATTACAGGGTTCTTAACGATTTGCTGCGTGCTCGAGTGAAACGGGTCTATACCATCGGTGCGGCCGCCACAAAGATCGAATCCCAGATCAAGGACGCCGCGGAAATTGATCACGCCGACACACTCGAAAACGCGATCCGGCGTGCCTCGGCAGTGGCTGCGCCCGGAGACATTGTTTTGCTTGCCCCCGCTTGCGCCAGCTTTGATCAGTTCAAAAGCTATGAACACCGGGGACGTGTCTTCAAGGAAGTTGTCCATAGATTGGAGAAACCTGCGCGTTAGAAGCGGACTTCTCGTCGGCGAACCTAAGTAGTAATCGCTTCAAAAAATTCACAGCAAAAATTCCTGCTTCTTCGTATCGGACCATGATGGAATGAGCCTTCCATGGCCAAGCGCGTCAGCGTCGATCGCTGGTTGTTCACCGTCACCTTATTGTTGATTTTCCTAGGCCTGGTCATGGTATTCAGTGCCTCGGCGGTCATGGCGCAGGAGCGGTACGGCTCCGGCTATACGTTTTTGTTCCGGCAGCTGGCGTGGGCGGTCGGCGGAATCGTGTTGATGGTCGTCGCGATGAAGCTGGACTATCGCCGCTATAAGCATCCCGCGGTGGTTTTCTCTCTGCTGGGCGTGACTACGCTGATGTTGATCTCGGTCTTCTTTCTCGACCGCGCCCATCACACTCATCGCTGGATGCACTGGGGGATCTTCTCGTTCCAGCCCTCCGAGATGGCAAAGCCGGCGCTGATTCTGTTTCTCGCCTATTTTCTCGAGAACCGTACTCAGGCGATGCGGGACTGGCGCAACACTATTTTCCCCGCGGTAATACCCACGCTCGTGTTTCTTGGACTGATCGTCTTCCAACCCGACTTGGGTACTGCCATTGCATGTGCCGCGATTACGGGCTGCATCCTGTTCGTTGCCGGGCTCGACATGCGCTATCTCGGCTATGCCTTTGCGGCCTCGCTTCTGCCGTTGTATTTCCTGATCTTCCACGTTGCCTACCGGCGCGACCGCATTCTGGCGTTTTGGGATCCCTATTCCGATCCCCAAGGCCGTGGGTTCCACATCATCCAATCGTTGATTGCGGTGAGCACAGGCGGCATCACGGGTACGGGATTGATGGAAGGAAAACAGAAGCTGTTTTATCTGCCGGAGCCACACACGGACTTCATTTTTGCCGTGACAGCGGAAGAGTTAGGCTTACTGGGAGCACTGATCGTCGTCGCTCTATTTGCCATTTTCCTCTGGAGAGGCATTCGCACGGCTCTGCGCACCAATGACATGTTTGGGCGGTTCCTGGCGGTAGGAATTACCAGCATGGTCGTAGTGCAGGCCTTCATCAACATCAGCGTCGTGCTGGGCCTGATGCCGACCAAAGGCATACCGCTGCCGTTTGTTTCTTACGGAGGTTCTTCTCTCTTCATCACGCTGGCTTGCGTGGGGGTGTTGCTGAACGTAAGCAAGCAGGCAGAGTAGAAATTAACCTACTGTTCCACCCGCGTATCGAAAACTCCGGTCTCCACTTTTCCGCCCCGTTTGATCTGAACGAACAGCCGGTAATCTCCAGGTTGCGGGAAGCCGTAAGGAAACGAGACTTCCGCCGGCATGCTCATGGAGTGCGGCATCGCTAAACTCGCGCCCACGTCTTTCTGCACTACCTCGAGCGCCGCCATGGGCACCGATCCTGCCGGATGGATGTGTGCGAACACCTGCTCATCCGAGCGTATGAACACGGCGTGGCCTGCCATACCCATGTAAGGTTCGAGGTCGTTCACCGGCGTGCCATCCGGCTTGACTACGCGGAACTTAAACCAATTGAGCTGGCTTGAAACTGGTGAGCGGCTCTCGCGTTCCCAGATCATCTTGCTACCGTCAGGCAGTGCACTCTCGCTCGACCCGGTAGGTGAAAACGCCCCAGAACTCACAGCGGAATCATCTCCGCTGAGCGACTTGCCGGCGATTTGCGGCAGGTCTATCTCACTCACCATGGTGTCGGGAAATCCAGATTCGCGCACGATATCTGCGAACAGCTTGTAATGGCCGGCGTCCACGGCGGGCAAGTCCAGCGCGAAGTTTCCATCCTGCGTCTGCTCGGGGTGCAGATGGTAGAACCTGTCCATGGCCGGTACGCGTAGCAGGAACAGATGCATCAGGTGCCCGTGGTCCGGTATGAGCGTCATGGACCAGGATTTTTTCCTGAGTTCGTGCCAATTCGATAGTCCCATCTTCAGAACCAAACGATCGCCATTCAGAGATGCATCGAGCGGCGGCGCCTTATAAAGCATGTCGTGCTTGAGACTACTGGCCTCGGAGTTCCACCAAGCATTTCCGAGATAGATCATGGAGAAGACCATCACGGCCGCGACGATCATGGCGATGCGGCCCAGTCGCACGCGCTTCGGCGTAGCCGGAGTACCTGGATCCACCTGCCCCTCGCGCGCAGCCGCTCCGGCGATCGCGACGATTCCAAAGGCCAGAAACAACATCAAGGCAAACAGAAGTGCCCCGAGTGCCTTCTGCATCGGCAGGGTGCGCCGGGCGAATGCGGCTACAGGAACTCCAAGGACCGCGCTGCCCTGAGAGCCTTCAACCTCGACGCGAACTTCCCACGAACCCGAAGCCATCAGCCACACGCTTCCGGTGAAAGACTTCGCATCCCCGGCCACGGCTTTCATCACGTCCGGAGTCGGCGGCAGTCCTTTATCTTTTGCGGTCAGGTAAACCGGGACCACCTTGATCGCCTGAACCTCGCCTTGAGTGGTTCGAACGTCCACCTGCGCTACTCCCGGAATCATCGCTGGCGGCCGCACCGCGACCAGCAAGTGATAGGGCCCGGCATCGCCTTCGTAGAAGACGTCAGGGCTGCCCACGTGCCCAAAAGCCAATGGCGCAAGCAACAGCAAGAGGAGCGCAGCGAGGTTTTTCATTTCTTACCGTTTCACCCGGCTCATCCAGTCGCCCCACAGCATACCGACGCGAGCCGAGATGATGGTGGCAAGCAGCGCGATTCCCATGCCGATCCAAAATTCTGCACGCGTCTTTTCGTAAGCAGAGAATTCCCAGGCCAGGTGATACTCCGAAGGCCGCATGAAGTATCCGAAATTGTTCATGCCGAATACCCAGTTGCGAGCCGCAGGCTTCATCAGGAAATTCGCCCACGGCCAATTGAAGGCGACGCTTGCGACCATGAATCCCATGCCTGCCATCACCGCCTGAACGATCTTTCGGCTATCGCGAAAGCGAGCTAAAACCCAGTCCATCGCAATTGCACCGGGTACCAGCAGCACAGGAAATCCCAAGGGAATCATGTGTGTGACCTGAGTAAAAACCGGACCCAGCTTCGGCTCCGCGGGGAACAGCGGGAAAGATCCAAAGCCCCGCGATCCAGGTCACCATGTAAATCGTCGCCAGAATCGTTGCCGCCCAGCGGTGCTGCGACGCCCGCGCAATTCCGAGCAACACAATGGGCGCCACTAGGCCGAGCGCGCGATAAAAAATGGCGCTGTGCATGATCGTCTGATCGCCAACGTACTCGTAAGCGAGCATCATCAGCAGCGAGAGCAACAGCGAGCCGACGTAAAGGAGCAGGTGATTTAGTCGACTTTTCGCCGCTCCCTCCGCGCAGTTCATGCGGCCTGCAATCAGCACCAATCCGCCAAAGCCCATAAAGAAGATACCGATCACCAGCAATACATGGGGCGGGCTGAGGATCTTGATGTCCAAGCCAAACGAATCGTGCCACCAATTATCAAAGGGAGCCGAGGTGAGCATCGCAAACCCACCCCACGCCGCGATGAATGCGCCGAGCGGGCCGCGAAAACCCCAGATCCCAACCGATGCTTCTTTTGCCGCGGCGTCTCCCGCGAAGGTGGTATGCAGGATCAAGTAAGCGCAGGAAAGCCCGGTCAACACCGCGCCAAACTGGATCGCCATATGCGCGGGAGTCCAAAATGTGTCGCGACCGATGCCGGTGTGCCAGGAGATATCCCAGTAAAGGCCAACAGTGGTGGACGTCACTGCGAGGACCGCAGACCAGACGTACCAGGGAACATCCATAACGTGAGCGGAGACCAGTTGCCGGTTGGCAACCGATGCCGGCATGGCAATACGTACACTTTCAGCCATCACCCACCTCGCCGGGTGCAAGTCTAGCAAACGCAGAGATCGCGTCAAGTTGACCGGTCGCCGGCGAGGTCTGGTTTATATTCACTGCATGCGTGCCATTCTTGCTGGCGGCGGAACCGGTGGGCACGTCATTCCCGCGCTCGCGATCGCCCAAGAGCTCCAGAAACAATATGGAGCAGAGGTGGAGTTTATTGGGACTGCCCGGGGTATCGAAAATCGCCTGGTACCCGCAGCAGGTTTTGTTCTTCGCCTGGTGAAAGTGGGCGCACTGAAGAATGTGAGCCTCGCTACTCGGCTGAAGACCGGCATAGACCTTCCGAAGGCCATCTGGGCCGCACGCGGCATTCTTTCTCGCTTTCAGCCAGACGTTGTCATTGGAGTTGGGGGCTACGCTTCAGGTCCGGCTATGCTTGCGGCGACGCTGCAACGGATTCCCACTTTGGTGTTCGAACCGAATGTTGTTCCTGGATTCGCAAATCGTCTGGTATCCGGCATGGTTTCGGCGGCAGCTGTCCATTTTCAAGAGACGCGGAAATACTTTCGCCGTTGTACCGTCACCGGGGTTCCGGTTCGGCAGGCGTTTTTCGAAATTCGCGATGAACTGCACGATGTTCCGACATTGCTCGTTTTTGGCGGCAGCCAGGGGGCCCACGCGATCAATCGGGTCGTGATCGACGCCGCGCCTTTGCTGCGACAAAGAATCCCGTCCCTTCGCATTCTTCATCAGACCGGCGAGCGTGACTATAATGACGCGGCTGCCCAATACTCAAAGATGGAGAGCGGCGCTGAAGCTTTCAAGTTCATTGATGACATGCCGCGCGTTTTCTCGCAGGCGGACCTGCTCGTCTGTCGCTCTGGCGCCAGCACCGTCGCCGAGATTACAGCCGCCGGGAAGCCAGCCATCTTTGTGCCGTTTCCGCGCGCCGCTGACGACCATCAAAGACGGAACGCGGAAGCTCTCGTCAACGCCGAGGCTGCGATGATGCTGGAAGAATCCAAGTTGACGCGCGAATCGCTTGTAAATGCGGTGACCACGTTATTTTCGGATCCCGCGCGCCTCCAGGAAATGGGCCAACGTGCTCGCAAGCTGTCCCATCCGAACGCAGCGCGCGATATTGCGGCCATCGCTGCTCGTCTGGCAGGGGCAGTGAGCCCAGCAACACTGAGCACCGCTTAGAAATCTATGTTCGCAAAAATCCAGCGAATTCATTTCGTAGGCATTGGCGGCATCGGCATGAGTGGTATCGCCGAAGTTCTGCTGAATCTCGGCTACAAAGTCTCTGGCTCTGATCTGAAGTCTTCCCCAGTCACGGAGCGGCTGGCCTCCCTCGGTGCGAGCGTTTTTGAAGGCCACCGCGCTGAAAATGTGGCCGGCGCTGAAGTCGTTGTCGTGAGTTCTGCCGTGAAGGACGACAATCCTGAGATTGTAGAAGCGCGGTCTCAACACATTCCCGTCATCCAGCGCGCAGAGATGCTGTCTGAGTTGATGCGGCTGAAATATGGCATCGCCATCGCCGGAATGCATGGCAAGACAACCACGACGTCTATGGTTGCGGCCGTATTGGCTGCCGGGAATTTGGATCCGACAATTATCGTTGGCGGTCGCATCGATGCCCTGGGCTCCAACGCACGCTTGGGAAAGTCGCAATACCTGGTTGCGGAAGCTGACGAGAGCGATCGCTCGTTCCTGCGCCTGTCACCCATCCTCGCCGTGGTCACCAACATCGATCGCGAGCACATGGACTGTTATCGCAATATGCGTGACGTCAGGCGGGCCTTCCTCGATTTCATGGATCGCGTTCCTTTTTACGGCATGGTGGTGGTCTGCAATGACGATCCCCAGCTACGCAGGTTGTTTCCGCAAATTCGCCGTCGCACCCTCACCTACGGCACGCGCAAAGGGTCAGACTTTCGCATAAAGTCGCTCGCCAACCCGGCAAAACCAGGAGAGAACTCTTGCCTGAGCCGGTTTCACATCATTTATCGCGGCCACGATCTCGGGGAGTTTCGGCTCCAGGTGCCGGGGTTGCACAACGTACTGAACGCGACCGCAGCTATTGCGGTGGGCATCGGGTTAGATCTGAAGCCCGAGCAGATTGCGTACGCTTTAGAGAATTTTCGTGGTGTGGACCGTCGCTTTCAACTGCGGGGCATGGTAGGCGGCGTCAGCGTGATTGACGATTATGGCCATCACCCTACGGAAATCCGCGCCACGCTAGCCGCGGCGCGCCAGTGCGGATTTTCCAAGATTCACGTGATTTTCCAGCCCCATCGCTATACCCGGACCCGGGACTTGATCGAGGAGTTTGGCACGGCTTTTCAGGACGCTGACACCCTCGCGGTCCTCGACATTTATGCTGCCAGCGAGCCTCCCATCGAGGGCATCACGGGAGCATCTCTGGCGGCTCATGTCAAGGAAGCTGGAAGCACGGACGCCCGCTACACTGCTTCCTTCGCCGAGGCGGCGGACCACGCCACCCAAATCGCGCAGCCCGGGGAGATGATCCTTACTTTGGGCGCCGGAAGCGTCTCCCAACTCGGACCCATGATCCTGGAACGCCTTCAGAAACAACAAGAAAACCGGGAACACCCTGAGAACCAGCCCTCCATTGCTTAGTCTCAGCATGTTTTGTACAGGAAGGGAACCGGGACTCAAACAATTCCGTACATAACTCTGGGTAACGATTCAAAACCTCGCTCGTCTAACCTTCGAAAGCGAGCAGGAGCTGCCATATGGCAACCGAAAAATCCTTGTACTTCATAGCAATGTGCGTGATGGTCGTGGGCTTGGGAAATTCCCTTGTGAGCCATCACAGGGACTTCGCCCGCAGCCTCGGCCAGCGTGCCGCGATACTGGCAAGTAGCTTTTCAGGCAATGCCGAAGCGCAATTGGACCGGGCCGACGTTGTTTTCGACCGCTCGCAAGCCAGCTTTGATCGCGGTCAAGCCGCCATGGATCGCGCGCGCACTCGCATGGCGTGCCTCCAAACCCGGCTCGCGCAGCATCAAGCCCAACTGGCCCGGGTCCAGGCCGATCAGGCTCGCTTGGCAGTCGCCCGGAGTGTACGGAAGATCGTGGTGACGGTTCCAGAGATTCCCAGCAAGACCATCGTCGTGAATGGGTGGGACGACTCCGACCAGTAGTTCTCAAAATCCTCGGTAAATTGCGCGAGCAACTCATTCCCGAGTTGCTCGTTTTGTTTTTGGAAAGGTCTGAGGCCATTTCGGCAACATTCCTGTGCAAAAGCTCGAAAATTTTGTCTGTCTCATTTGGAGAAAAGCAGTTATAGTGAATTCGCTCAGACGATTCACTGTCGACAACTGACCTGATTTGATGGCGCGGAGAACCGCTTCCACCTTACAGGAAGAGTTGTATCCACCCCCGGATCAACCGGTGCGCGAGTCCGTCGAGGATGCGCGCGGCCTTGATCTGGAGGTAGAGCAGGAATCGCCATTTCTGCGGGGACAAAAGCGTGTCTCTGTCCGCCGCGGCTCACTGCCAAAGAAAACTGCTACTCGCTTGGCTTGGATCAGCGCGGCCTGCATTCTGCTCTTTTTTGGAATGGTGGGCAGCGCCGCGATGTACCGCTACGGCGAACACTCCTGGCGCTTCCGAGTGGAGTCCAGCGACGACATCGAGACACAGGGATTGGAGAATGTAACCCGCTCGCAAATTCTCGAGGTCATGGGCGGCGATATCGGGCGCAATATTTTCTTCGTTCCTCTCAATCAACGCCAGGCTCAACTCGAGCAGATTCCCTGGGTCGAATCGGCGAGCGTCATGCGTTTCGTGCCCAACCGCCTGCGCGTCACGGTTCATGAGAGAACTCCAGTGGCTTTTGCTCGGGTGGGGTCGCGCATCCTTCTGATTGATGCCAAAGGCACTTTGATGGAATTGCCTACGGGGGGTGGCAAAAAGAGGTATTCCTTCCCCGTCATCCTGGGCACCAATCCTGGCGAGCCCGTTTCCACGAGGGCTGCGCGAATGCGTATCTACAACGATCTGGTGGAACAACTGGATGCCGACGGCGCCCACTATGCGCAAGAGTTGAGTGAAGTCGATCTCTCTGATCCTGACGACGTGAAGATTGTTCCTAACGATCCCGAGGGGGACGTTCTTGTCCACCTTGGTTCGGCAAATTATCTGGATCGCTACAAGCTCTACATGGCGCACTTGAAAGAGTGGAGACACCAGTTTGAGAAGCTGGAATCGGTGGATATGCGCTACGAACGCCAGATCGTGGTCAATCCAGATTTGCACGGAGAGATCAAGCCGGTTGCCCTGCCTGTTGCCGAAATGAAAGCGGCGATGAAGGCTGGCGTGAAGCCTGCGGTTTTAGTTACGCACACGGCTGCTACATCCCAGCCCCAGTCGGTCAGATCTGCTTCGACTCCCACTGTGAAGGCCGTGAAGCCGGCAGTGAGCAGGAAGCAGCTAAAGCCGCTACATCAGAAAGCAACTAAGAAGACTAAGTCGAAACCGAAAGTTGTTGCCAAAACGAAAGCGGCTTCGGTAAAGACCGCCGCTGGCAAGATAACCAAGCCGGCGACGGTAGCGAAGACGGCGAAGCCGAGTCCATCCATTTCGAAGGATAAAGAACAGGATCATCCCTAGCGCATGGCGAACCAGTACGAGCACCTATTGACGGCAATCGATGTAGGCAGCGCCAAGACTTGTGCGCTTGTCGCCGAAATAACGGACACCGGACTTCGCTATCGCGGACACGGCGTCGCTGAATCGCGCGGCACTCGCAAGGGTGTAATCGTTGATCTGGAAAAAGCGGTCGGTTCTATCCAGAAAGCCGTTGAGCAAGCCGAAGATAACCTTGGCGCTCCCATTGAACGCGCTTTAGTGGGAGTTTCCGGAGCTCATATCCGCGGTCTCAACAGCCATGGCGGAATTACGTTCGGCACGCGAGCCCGGGAAATCTCCCGCGAAGAGATTCGCGCGGCAGTGGACAAAGCTCGTGCCATCTCTTTACCCGCGGATCGCGAAATCCTGCATCTCCTCCCCCAGGAATTCATTCTCGACGAGCAGGCCGGCGTTCACGACCCTCTCGGCATGATGGCGCTGCGCCTGGAAGTTCGCGTCCACATTGTGACCGCCGCCGCTAGTGCAACGCAAAACGTGGTCACCGCGGTGAATAAAGCCGGCGTTCACGTGGATGGCACGGTTTTCGAACCGCTGGCCTGCGCCGATTCCGTGTTGCGCGCGGACGAACGCGAACTCGGCGTATGCCTGATTGATCTCGGTGCCGGATCCACGAACATCATTGTCTTTCAGGACGGCGCGGTCGCGCATACGGCCGTGATTCCGATTGGAGGCGATCACTTCACCAGCGACCTCTCGGTCGGCCTGTGCACCCCGGTTGCCGAGGCGGAGAAAATCAAAAAGCTGTACGGCCACGCAATCGCTACGCTGATTCCCGAAGGGAATGAAGTGGAGGTCCCGTCAGTGGGAGATCGTCCCTCGCGCTTGCTCTCGCAAAGAATGATGGGGGAGATCCTGGAGCCTCGGGCGCGTGAGTTATTCGAACTGCTGCGCGACAATCTGCGTCATGCCGGCATGCTCGAGCTATGCGTGACCGGCATGGTGTTCAGTGGAGGCGCTTCGCGGCTGCCGGGCATTCTTGATATGGCGGACTCGGTGTTGCGCCGCCCTGTGCGGCTCTCCTGGCCCGCGCCGCTGGCAAAGATGCCCAGTGCGCTCGCCGAACCTGAGTTCGCTACGGTTCTAGGTATGGTTTTTTACGGACATCGCGCGCGCATCGCTCGTGGCATTCAGGACGAGCGCTGGAGTTCGCGCCTGAAGTCGATGTTTGTGGGAAAGGGAGCCTGAACTCAGGCTTCGCGAAAAAGATTTGCAGGAAAAATTCAACCAGGCGGCGTACATGAAAAAAGAAGAAACCGACATTCGCATCAGTTTCAACGACGAGTTCCGTAATGATGCCAAGATCAAAGTCATTGGCGTCGGAGGTGGCGGCGGCAACGCGGTGAACCGCATGATCGAGGCCGGGATGGAAGGCATCGAGTTCATCGTGGCCAACACTGATCTGCAGGCACTGCGCATGTCGCGTGCGCCGGTGAAGATTCAACTTGGCGTGAAACTCACCAACGGCCTGGGTGCGGGTGCCAACCCGGAAGTCGGGCGCAAGGCCGCGCTCGAAGATTCCGACAAGCTCATAGAAGCGCTCGAAGGGGCTGACATGGTGTTTGTCACTACGGGCCTTGGCGGAGGCACCGGCACGGGTTCGGCTCCAATCATCGCGTCACTCGCCAGCGAGATGGGGGCGCTGACGGTAGCGGTCGTCACCAAGCCATTCGCGTTTGAAGGCAAGCGGCGCATGTCGCAAGCTGAGCGCGGCATTGCCGAATTGATGGATTCGGTCGACACCACCATCGTCATTCCGAATGAAAAGCTTCTGGCGGTGGCGCAAGATGCCGGGTTCTTCGAATCATTCCGTGTTGCCGACGATATTCTCCGTCAGGGCGTTCAGGGAATTTCCGACATCATCACCATTCCCGGCATTATCAACCGTGATTTCGCCGACGTGAAAGCCATCATGGCGGGAATGGGATACGCGGTAATGGGAACCGCAACTGCCGCGGGCGCTCGCCGGGCAACCGAAGCTGCGCAGAAGGCGATTGCCTCTCCCTTGCTCGAAGCGGGTGCGATCGACGGCGCTCGCGGCATCCTCATCAATATCACCGGTTCCACCTCGCTCAAGCTGGCTGAAGTACAGGAAGCTTGCAGCATCATCCAGAATGCGGCGCATGAAGACGCCAACATCATCTTCGGCGCGGTTCTTGACGAAAAAATGAAAGACACGGTGAAGATCACCGTCATTGCCACGGGCTTCAAGGATTCAGACCGGCGTCATCGTCACGCTACATCGCAAATTGGGTATTCCGTGAGCCGCGATTTCGAAGACGACTTCAGGACCCCGCAAGCGGAGCCTGAGACTGAATCCGAGCCTGCGCCGCCGGCAATGATCATGGAATCGGCTGCCCCAGCTCCGGGCCTGGTGGTTGCGGAATCGGGCACGGTCGAGTCCATGCGCAACGCTATGATTGCGAACTTCGAGCAGGCCGATCTCGATGTGCCCGCTTTCCTTCGCAAACGAAACGAACCCATGTAGTTTGGCCACTCCCCCGTTCCATTCAGCCGGGACGCCGCAACGTCCCGGCTTTGTTATGCCTCCGCGTAATTTTTCTTGTATTGGAATCCAATATGTTGATATATTGGCAACCCACAGGAGATGCGCCGATGAGAAGGTTCCTAAGTTTCGGGGTCGCTGTTCTTTGCTGTTTTGTCTTCCTCGCGGCCGATTCCGATTCACAAAAACCCCAATACACCGCCAAAAATGAATTGCTGCGTCCCCAGGATTACCGCAGCTGGATATTCCTCTCCTCCGGGCTCGGCATGAGCTATAGCCCGGCGGCGGGCGGACACGAGATGTTTACCAACGTTTTCGTGCCTCGCTGGGCATATGACGAGTTTCAGAAATCCGGCAAGTGGCCCGAAGGTTCCATGTTCGTGGTCGAAGAACGCGCGTCACAACAGAAAGGATCGATTAACAAAGTTGGTCATTTCCAGACTGACTTTATGGGGATGGGAGTTGAGGTCAAAGACTCTGCGCATTTCCCCGACAAGTGGGCGTACTTCAACTTCGACGAGAATAGCAAATCAGCAAGCGCCAATCCGAAGGAAGGATGCTTCCAGTGCCACGACCAGCACGCCGCGGTCGAGCACAGCTTCGTGCAGTTCTATCCCACGCTGAAGCCAGTAGCAAAGAAATTCGGAACTTACAACCAGGAGAAAGAGAAAGTGGATTAGCGAATGGGCCGGACGGTTTCCGACTATGAGGAATGATGCAATCCGGTGTCCGCGCAGTTCAGCCGCACGAAGGGATCCTCAACTCGCACTTGCTCCCGCTTGGGATTTGGCAGCCTTATTGGCAATGAGGATGAATCCACGCGCTCGCGCCTCCTTTTCTACAGCAGTCAGGTGATTGCGGCCCGCTGCGGCCTTGCCTGACTTCAATTCGATCTGTCCGATCGCCAATCGCGCTTCCAGTTCGTAGGGGAAATAGCCAAACTTTTTTGACTCGGCGAGAATTGTTTCCAGTTGTGTTAACGCCTCGGCTGATTTTCCCGTCGCCGCCACGACACGAGCGCTAACCAGGGACGCCTCCAGAATCGGAGGCCGGCTGCCGGCCTTGTGGGCAAGAGAGATCGATTTGCCGGCTGCATCTTGAGCTGTGACGAGATCGTGTTGCTCCAACGCAGCTTTGGCGAGAGTTGCGTAGGCGATCGCGTCCAAATCCCATGAACTCTGTTTTTCAAACTCGGGAATGGATAAACGGGCCAACTCTCCGGCTTTATCCGGATGACCCTCTTCCAACGTGATCATTGCGAGTTGCATGTTGCTGAGTGCGACGTTGAGAGTTTCTCCCATATCCTGTCGCATCTGAAGCGCTTCTTCCGAGTATGTGCGCGCATCGCCAAGCTCACCCTGGGCCAGATATACGTCACCTAACCCAGAAGTCGCGAAGGCCTCTCCCCTGCGGTGGGCTGTTTCTTTCTGCATTTGCCGGGCTTGCTGGAAATTTGCCTTCGCGTTTGTCAGATCACCAATTTCCGAAAACACCACACCCAGATTGTTTAGCGTAGAACCCATTCCCCGCTTGTCCCCGACTTCAGTGAAAGCCTGCAGGCATTCCTGGTGCAATTGCAACGCGCCTTTGAGGTCACCTAACCCATCCAGGACATTCGCCAGGTTTCCCAATCCTCCGGCGATTCCAGCTTTATTGCCAGTTTCCCGGTCGATTTTCAACGTCTGCTGGTAGTAGTCCCGCGCCTCCTGCAGGTTGGTCAGCCCGTAGGCGACGTTTCCGATTCGATTCAACGCTGCGGCTACGTTCTGCTGTGCGCCGAGCCTCCGAAACGTAGCCAGCGATTCCTCGAACCGTTTTCTTGCGCTATCGAAATCACCCTTGTCGTAGAAGACGTCCCCGACCCGCATCACGGCCACAGACGATCCGCGCTGGTCGCCTGCAGCAGCGAACAACTGCTGCGCTTGGGTAAACATCTTCGTTGCGTCGTCGGCCTGGCCGAGTCGTTCGGAGGCGCCACCCCCAGCGATCAAGGCCTGCGCGACGACCAGTTTCGCTCCTTGACTTTGGCCTGTCTTGACGGCCCGTAACGCCGCTGCCTGTGCATGCTTGAAATCTCCGAGCGACGATGCGGCGTTCGATTCCGCCAAGTCGATCCGGGCATCTTCGGTAGCTGGGCTTGGCAACTGTTGCAGCACCTGGATCGTCTTCATTGCATCACTGCCTTGTCCGGCAGCGGTTTGAGCATTGGCGAGCCGCAATCCATAGTCCACGTTGTCAGGAAAAAGTTCCCAAAGCGTGCGGTAACTTTGAATCGCCTTCGGCCAATCCCGCAACAGCTCCCGGTACCCAGCCTCAATCGAAAGCTTCTCTTGCCGTGAGAGGCTACTGGAAAGTTCGAAGGCTTTTTGCGCCTCTTCGCGCGCTTTGGCGTCGTATCCCAAAGCAGACCACGCGGAAGCCAGGGCTGCATGCGACGGCGCATGGCTCGGATCCGCCGCCACCGCCTTCTCCAGCAGATCGCGCGCCTGTTGTGCTTCGTACACGCGCAGCTTTGCGAGTCCTTCGGAATAGAGCCGCGCCGCACCTGGCTTGGACGGCAGGGAAGCGCGGACATTCGATTCTTCCCCCGCAGGAACCATCCCCACCCCGAGCTTCTCCCGCAATTCGGCGCCAGTACGCGATACCAGATCGAGCAACTCACTTTGCGTTCCGGTTTCTGACAACAGCGCGATCGTCTCGCCGGCTCCAGTGTCTTGCAGACGAATATCGAGACGAATCTTGTCGCCGCTCTTCCCGGTCGCGACATAAGAGCCCAGAACCACCAGATCCGTGCCGAGACGTTTGCGAATCTTGGCCAGGGTGTCGGATCCGAAGCTGTCGGCGTCCGCTAGCGAAAGGTCCGACTTCATTCTCGCGACATTTTCGCCCGGAACCGTACGAAGTTGTTCTCCCGCCGCCAGTTCAGTGGTCAACATTTCAGAGAGCGCGGTAGAGAGCCATGCATCATCCGGTTTTCCCGATAGATTTCGAAAGCCCACCACCGCCACCGATCGCCGCCAATTCACTGGTGTCGTCGCGCTACTCGCGGGGATTCGACTGAACCCCAGTCTCCACCTCGAAAAGTAAAGCGCGGTCAGCGCGACGATCAATAGCAACAGGATTGGTAGCAGCCGCCAGGCTTTCGAGGCTGGACGACGAGTGATCGGGACTGTGCCGCTACTCATGCGCTCCAGGTCGACGCGCATTTCCTTCGCTGATTGGTAACGCAGGCCCGGATCTTTATCCAAAGCTTTGAGAACGATGCTTTCCAGGGCGGGAGAGATTTGCCGGTTGTGACTGCTGGGCGGCGAGGGAGCACGCTCGAGAATTTCCGCCACCAGTTGCGGACCCGACGTGCTGCCAAATGCGCGCTTCCCTGTCGCCAGTTCATACAATACAGCTCCAGCGGAATAGAGATCGCTGCGCTCGTCTGCCTTCTGCCCTCGAAGTTGCTCCGGCGCCATGTAGGGAACGGTGCCGCTCACTTCCTGAGCCTTGGTCAACGTGACTGTCGCCGCCGCGATGTCGTCCGGCGCACTCCACTGGGCTAAGCCGAAGTCGAGAACCTTCAACCGCCCATCTGAAGTCAGCCGCAAATTGCCGGGCTTCAGATCGCGATGAATGATGCCTTGGGAGTGTGCCGCCTCCAAGGCTTCGATCATTTGCATTCCGAGCCGTACCACTTCGCGTTCGGGCAACGGGCCAGACGCAAGCTTCGTGTCGAGGCTGATCCCGGTCACCAACTCCATCACCAGAAAATCAATGCCATCTTGTTGCCCAAAATCGTAAACGGCTCCGACATGAGGGTGATTGAGCTTGGCTAACGACATCGCTTCGCGACGGAAACGCCGGCGCGCATTTTCGTCGGACAGCGTCCCGGGTGGCAACACTTTGACTGCAACATCACGGTCCAACTGTTCGTCGTGAGCGCGATACACAACTCCCATGCCCCCGGCGCCAATCTTCTCGACAATGCGGTAGTGGCTAAGCGTTCTATCGAGCATGGGGAGTAACTTGGAAGTAGTTGCCAAATGGTAGTCACAGCGCCAGAGCCGGTCAACCACTCTGCTACTATGCCGCCGTGTGGTGGTTCGTATTTACCGCAATCGATCTTTATGTCGGCGTGGTGCTGCTGGACACGCTCGCGCGGAGCGACACGATTCCGGCGGAGAAGCGTCAGCGCTTACTCAGGGCGAAACAAATCACCTTGGCACTCCTTGCGCTCACTATCGTCGGCCTCTTGCTGAAGCTCGTGGCCAGCAAGTGGATGTGAAAAATCTTTCCCAGGTAGAGGTGTCTTCCTAGTAATCTCCTCGCCCATTACCAAAGGTCGGTGACCCCATCCATTTTGGCTGCAAGCATCTTCAAATCAGCAACTTCCATCGATTGTAAAAGGTTGGATGAAAAAGCAATTTTCTATTGCGACGCAATCCTAAGTCTCTTACTATCGGAGAGTTGCAGGATATAGCCGCTGGCCACGGGATCAGTGGCATGACTCGTGCATCTACTTAGGTGTGAGTACCGGGGATAGGTATAGGGAATCGATGTCGACCAAGGGTTCCGCATTCACTCGCTTCGTCTTTGTGGCGACGGTTGTATTGGCCACCTGCGCCAGCGGTTTCAGCGCCAGTGTCAGTACTCGCCCGCTTAACAGCAAGCCCAAAAATCAATCGGTAAGTGAGACCACACACGCCCGGAAACACATGCGTCGCCTGGCTCGCAGTCGCGCGCATACCAGCACCAAGCGCACCAAAAGCGGAGCGCGGGTGCTGCGTACCAGTGTCCACCACCGCCGCCGCTACTATGAGCGATTTCTTGCCAGTTCGTTTGTGACTGGCGACATTGCGGAAGGGGACGTCACCACCGGGGAAGATCCGGTGGTTCGCCAAGCTGCAATCGATGCCTTGGGCAACATGAATGGTACGGTCCTGGCCATTGAACCAACCAGCGGCCGCATCCTGGCCATGGTGAATCAGAAGCTGGCACTCTCGAGCGGCGCGCAACCATGCTCCACGATCAAGCTGTCTGTCGCCCTCGCAGCCTTAAGCGAAGGCCTGATCACCAAACAGACGGAAGTTCGTTTGGGCGGTCGTAGCCGAATGAATCTCACTCAAGCTCTGGCGCATTCCAACAATGCGTACTTCGAAGCCTTGGGCCGTCAGCTCGGTTTTGAAAAGGTCAGCTACTACGCTCATCAATTCGGATTAGGTGAGCTTGCCGGCTATGGTGTGCAAGGCGAACAACTGGGCACCTATCCGGAAGCGGAAATTCCTTCCACCCTCGGTGGAGTTGGGAAAATGTGTTCCTTCGGCGAGGGCATCTCCATGACGCCGCTGCAACTCGGCGCACTGGTTTCAGCGATCGCCAACGGCGGCACCCTTTACTACTTGCAACATCCTGGCACTCCCGAAGAAGTTGCGAACTTCCAGCCGCGCATTAAGCGGCACCTCGACATCGCAGAACTCATTCCGGAAATTTCTGATGGCATGGCCGGTGCGGTCTCGTACGGAACCGCCCGAACCGTAAGACTAAATTTCAATGAAGAGGAAATTCTCGGCAAGACCGGCACCTGCTCGAAAGCCGGCACCCGGTTTGGATGGTTTGCCTCTTACGCGAACACCGAAGTTGGTCGCATCGTGACCGTGGTTTTCCTGGAAGGTGGACGGCCGACCTTCGGCCCTAAGGCGGCTGAGATTGCTGGACGCATGTATCGTGGCCTCTACGACCACGATTTCTTTATGGTAAAGCCGACTCTTCCGACCAACACTGCAGATGTGAATAGCGTCAGCACGCCTCGCTAGGACAATTCAGACTTCCAATGCCCCTCGCAAGAGGGGCT
Source organism: Terriglobia bacterium (assembly GCA_963797845.1). Taxonomy (GTDB): domain Bacteria; phylum Acidobacteriota; class Terriglobia; order Terriglobales; family Acidobacteriaceae; genus DASREM01. Next base: position 169,132 of record CAWCRE010000019.1, on the reverse strand, counting down.
TTTTATTTTTGCAGAGTTGCTGCACCCCATTTGTCAAATTGTGTGACGGACCGAGCATCCGTCTGTCCCGCCCTGCCATCCTAGTTCGGCTGATGCTCTTGAAAAGGGGAAAAGCAGACGTGAAAAAGCTACTTATAAAAATTGTTTGTATTCAGGTCGTCTTGTTCGGCGCGCTGAGCTGGGCGCAGGACGCCGGGCAGGCGCCTGCACCGGACAACAGCAAAACCAACCAGCGGGACCGCAACTCCAGCGAGCCCACCGCCGATCAGCAAAAGAGCAACAAATCCGATCGAGAGGTGACCCGAGCCATTCGTCGCGCCCTGGTAAAAGACAAATCCTTGTCCACCTACGCTCACAACATCAAAGTGATTACCGAAAACGGAGTAGTCACACTTAAGGGACCGGTTCGCACCCAGGAAGAGAAACAAGCCGTCGAAGCGAAAGCCGCGGAAGTGGTCGGCGCACCCGACAAGATCCACAGCGAACTGGAAGTGACCGGGGTTGAGGCCAGCAAGAAACCTTCACCAGGTCATACCGCAAACCGATAATTTCAAAAAGGAGTTTTAAATATGGCTGGAAAAAATACAGCAGTTTTCGGTATCTATCGCGATCGCGGCACAGTGGAAAATGCCGTGGATACACTTCGCCAGGAAGATTTTCGTAACACCGACATCTCGGTCCTTTTCCCCGAGAACGAAGGAACCAAGGACTTCGCGCACGAGAAAAACACTAAAGCACCCGAAGGCACTGCAACGGGTGCGGGCACCGGGGCTGTCATCGGTGGAGGATTGGGCTGGTTGGCGGGAATCGGAGCCCTCGCCATTCCCGGTATCGGCCCGCTCATTGCAGCAGGACCTATCGTAGCCGCGCTGGCGGGAGTGGGAGTTGGCGGAGCGATTGGCGGAATTACTGGCGCCTTGATCGGCATGGGAATTCCTGAATATGAAGCCAAGCGCTATGAAGGCCGCGTAAAAGAAGGTGGAATTCTTCTATCCGTGCATTGCGATGACTCCAACTGGGTCAAGCGCGCCAAGGATGTTCTTGAGCGCACCGGCGCGCAGGATGTTTCGTCCACGGGAGAAGCCTCGGCGGACTTCCAGAAGACCGACAAACCGATGCAACGCGCAAGCTAAGTCCGTGTTCTCGATTGCAGCCTCCCTCACCCCGAGGGAGGCTTTTTTTTGGGTTTATTTCACCAGTCGCGCTAGTACCACCAAAAGCCCAGTCCAGAATCCCACTGAAAGAGTCAGCGCGGCGGTCCATGTGAGCAGAAAAGTCATGGGAAGCACTCCTCAAACTTAATTGTGTACAAAGTCTATCAATATAGTAGACTACATGGCAAGCAGTACCCCTTTTATCGAACCTTGCACCCCATGGGCCCTCTCTTCTACGGGAGGGCCTGCTTAAGCTGCGGCATCACACTGAGGTCAGACGATCCCGCACCGCGCCCAGGAGTTGCTCAGCGGTAAATGGTTTTTCGAGGATCGCAGGACCATACCCGTGCTGATTCTCCAGCAAAACCGCACTGTATCCCGACATCAAGATGATCTTGGAAGCGGGGCGAAGGGTTCGAAAACACTCCGCTAATTCCGTGCCGTTCAGAGTACTCTGCAGAACAACATCAGTGATCAGTAGGTCGATCGTCTCGTCGTGAGTGTGCGCAATCTGAAGTGCATCCGGGGAGTTGGTAGCAAGCAGCACGCGATATCCTTCGCTTTCCAGTACCTCGCATAGCATCTCGGAAAGCCCGGGCTCGTCCTCTACCACCAGGATCGTCGCCGATTTTGCGAGTACCGTATTAATCTGGGTATCGGGTCTGGTGTATGCAGGCTCAATCGGTTCCAACACTCTTGGGAAGTAGATAGAGAATGTGCTGCCTTTCCCCACTTTACTTTCGACGGTGATGTATCCGCCGCTCTGCTTGACGATGCCGTAGATAATTGAGAGACCCAGCCCCGTGCCTTGGCCCAGGTTCTTGGTGGTGAAGAAGGGCTCAAAGATGCGCGAGGAAACTGCCTCTTCCATACCCGATCCGGTATCCGAAACCGAGATCATCACAAAATTGCCCACAATTGGTTGGGAAGGAAGATTGATGTCAGAGGCGTCCACGTTCAGAGTTTTGATCAACAATCGGCCGCCGTTAGGCATCGCATCCCGCGCGTTGATGGCCAGGTTCATCAGCACCTGCTCGACCTGCAGCGGATCGACTTTTACTCTCCCCAAGTCGGCCGCCAATGCGATTTCCAGGCTTACTTTTTCCTTGATCACCGGTTGCAGCATCTTCGCGAAATGCGCGACCAACTGGTTCAAATCGATGACTTTGGCTTGCATCAACTGCTTGCGGCTGAAAGCAAGCAATTGCCGAGTCAATGCGGCTGCAGCTTCCGCGCCTCGCTTGATTCCCGCCGCGTGTCTTACGGAAGGGCTGGATTCTGGGAGCTCCTTCTCCAGCATTTCCGCGTATCCCAGGACAACGCCGAGAACATTGTTGAAGTCGTGCGCCAGTCCGCCGGCAAGCACTCCGATGGCCTCCAATCGTTCCGACAGCGCGACCTGTTCCTGCAACCGCTTGCGTTCGGTTACATCGTGCATGGCAATCATCGCACCGAGTTTTTGCCCATGGGTTCCTGTCAAGGGACGGCCGCTCACCAGCAATGAACGTACTTCGCCGTTTTGCTGGACCAGCTTGATCTCGACATCTCGAAAGCGTTCCCCTTGCAGGGCTCGGTAAAGCGGTACCTGTTCCAGGGAAGCTCGGGCTTTATCGTCGCCCGGAAAGAATTGGAATTCCTCCGCCCATCGCTCTAGCCGCAGATGCTGCAACGGCCGTCCGAGGATTTCGCCACTGGCGTGATTGAACCGGGTGATGGTGCCTTCCGCATCGCACGCCACGATCCCCTCGGCCATGTTCTCGAGCACCGCTTCCAGAAACTCGCGCTCCTGGCCCAGTAGTGCCTCTGCCCGCCTGCGATCGGTGATGTCATGAGCCATGCCGCGCACCACCGGAGCTGCCAGTCCTTCGGTACGCAGCGTATTTCGGTATTCCCAGAAGCGGCGTTCCCCCTTCTTTGTGAGCAAGACGAGAATGCCTTCTGCAGATCCCGTTCTCTTGAGCTTTTCCAGGTAGAGATCGAACTGTGGCTGAAATTCTGGCGCAAGAAGGTCTCGCATGGGAATTTTCAGCAGTTCCTCTACTTCGTATCCCAGGATTCGGGCGGGAGCAGGATTGACTGAGAGGAGCTTGCCCTCGAGATCATGGGTGCAGAGCAGGTCTTGGCTGTGCTCCACCAGGTCCCGGTATACATCGTTCGCGGTCGTAGGCGGATTAGCCACGTGGAACCTTCGCTCCGCGGTGCGAGAATCTGTGGGGTATTTTAACCCACGGGCCAAAGTCCAAGCCCTGACAAACTCGTGCCGGTCCAGTGGAACGAACCTGATAAACTTTCACCACATCCTGATGCGCCGGACCGTGTCCATCTGAGATTCAAACTCCGCATGTCTTCCCGTCAACAAGCTCGGCTGGCCTTCTCTCTCGCCATCGCGCTGCTGTTCGTCAGCGGTTTCGCGACTTACTGGACTTTTTCCAATTTCAGCAAGGCTCAAGCACTGGTGAACCATACTCGCGAGGTGCAAAGCCTGCTCGGGGAGGTGGAGTCGACCATCGCCAGCGCTGCCCGGGCAAGACTCACCTATATTTTCGAGGGAAGCGAAGATTCGTACGAACAATACCAAACTGCCGTTCAGCAAATTCCCATCAAGCTGAATCAGTTGCGCGAACTTACACAGGACAATCCTACTCAGCGAGAGAATTGCGACAAACTCGAAATCGCGGTCAGCAGCCGGATTCGACTTTTGGAACGATCGGTTGCCTTAAAGAGGAGCGGCCAGCCGGGAGATTCCGACCAGTATGGCATGACCAAGGAGAGTGTAGACCTGGCGTCGCAATCGGTGGCGATCACTCAATCCATGCGCCAGGCTGAAGGTCGACTGCTGGTCGCAAGGTCCAAAGTCGCCCGGCAGCAGTTCGTGGCGGCGCTGGTCATCCTGGGAGCGAGTTTTGTGGCCGCAGTATTTCTTTTTCTTTGGCACTATCGGTTGATCAGCGCCGAGTTCAGAGAAAAGGAAAAGGCAGAAAGCGCCGCCCGCCACGCCGAGCACGCGGCGTTAACCAGCGAAGAAGCCGCCCGTCAGCTCAGCATGCGTTTGCTTCGTCTTCAGGATGAAGAGCGCCGCAAGTTTTCGCGCGAGCTCCACGACAGTCTTGGCCAGTACCTGGCCAGCCTGAAGATGAACCTCAGCCAGCTCTCCAGGGGTACCGAGGGTGACCGCCGCATCTTGGATGACTCTCTCAAACTTCTGGATGAGTCCATTTCTGAAACCAGAACCCTCTCTCACCTGCTTCACCCTCCCTTGCTCGACGAACTGGGATTCGCCTCAGCGGCCGAGTGGTACGTCGAGGGCTTTGCCGCTCGCAGTGGGGTCAGCGTGGATGTGAAGATTCCCGAGGAACGCAGGCGCCTGCCTGCCCAGGTGGAACTGGCGCTGTTTCGCATACTGCAGGAGAGTCTCACCAACATCCACCGGCATTCGAAGAGTTCCAACGCAGAAGTCCAGCTCATGATCGACGCGGAGAGCGCTGTTCTGACGGTGCAAGATTCAGGGAAGGGAATTTCCGCCGAGCAGCTTGCTCGTTTTCAAACCGATGGAGCCAATGCCGGAGTAGGACTCGCGGGTATGAGAGAAAGAGTTCGTCAACTCGGGGGGAAGCTGATCTTGCAGTCTTCCGGGCGCGGAACCACGGTCACCGCAACGCTTCCCATTCCCAATGAACAGTGATCGTTGCGGAAACTACCGCTTCTCATTCCGCACATCGCGCGCAATCACACCATCCTTGATGTGAATAACGCGATGCGCGTACTCCGCGATGTCGTGCTCGTGCGTGACCAGCACAATGGTGTTTCCACCGGCATGCAGGCGGTCAAACAAGGCCATGATTTCGTTACCGGTTTGAGAGTCGAGATTGCCGGTCGGCTCGTCGGCCAGAATGATGGAAGGTCGGTTTACCAGGGCACGCGCAATGGCCACTCTTTGCCGCTGTCCGCCGGAGAGCTCGTTCGGTTTATGATTCATGCGGGCTTCCATGCCCACCGAAGCTAAAGCTTCCTTGGCTCGCTGCATGCGCTCTTCGTTCGGTACCCCGGCATAGATCAAAGGCAGTTCGACGTTGTGCAGCGCAGTGGCCCGGGCCAGTAGATTGAAAGTTTGAAATACAAACCCGATTTCTTTGTTCCGGATGCGCGCGAGTTCGTCGTCATCCAGTTCGCTGACCTGTTGCCCATTGAGCCAATACTCCCCCTTGGTAGGAGAGTCGAGGCAGCCAATCAAGTTCATCAGCGTGGATTTGCCGGACCCGGAAGGACCCATAATGGCGACGTATTCGTTGCGAGCGATACGAAGATTCACCCCGCGAAGCGCGTGCACCTGCTGCTCGGAGTCCATGTCGTAGGTCTTCCACAGATCGACCGTCGAGATCATGTACGACTCGGGAGGAGCCGACACCTCGGGCTGCTGCACGCTGATTACTTCTGCCGTTGCCATCCTCTTCTCCTGGTCCTCTACGGACAATCCATACTCCGTGCCTGATGCGGTGTTAGACGGGCCTGTCGTCTAGTTGTTAGTCTGCTCTCGAAGCGTCACCTACTCTGCGGCTTCGTCTTTCTTCGGCGCCATATTGTCGACTTTGACGTTGGCGCCTGGTTTCATGGTTCGCAAAGCCTTGTAGCTGCCGGTTACGATTTCGTCACCCTCCCGCAAGCCCTGCACAATTTCGACATCGGTGGTGCCGGTAATGCCTGTTTGCACCGGGACGAACTCGGCTTTCTTCTGGCGAATCACGAAAACGCCTTGCAGTTCGTCTCCAGCTTTGCTGTTCGATGCGGCGGGCTGGGGACTCGCGGCCTGCACGTCACCTTTCTCATCAGCTCGCGCCTGCAAATCGGCCTGGCTTCTGACCGTCAATGCCTGGATCGGAATGGTTAACACGTTCGAACGCTTCGCCGTGGTGATCTTTGCCGTTGCCGACAGCCCCGGACGCAGATCCTGCGGCGGGTTCGTCAGGGTTACCACGACCTTAAAGTCTTTTGCTTCCTGGCTGGCCGTGGTCTGCTGAGAGGTGGAAACCCCTGTCGAACGTACGATTGCGTTGTTGCCGATTTCCGAAACCACCGCTTTGAACGTCTGCTTCGGGATCGCGTCGATGCTCACCTCTGCCGGCTGGCCCATAGCCACGTTCACAATATCGGTTTCGTCGACTTTTACCTCGGCCGTGATGACCGACATGTCCGCCAATGTCATCAAGGTTGAGCCCGGTGAATTCTGAATGCCGATGACCACGGTTTCACCTTCACGCACTGGCAGGTTCGTAATGACCCCGTCAAAAGGCGCTTCGTAAGCTGTCTTTTGCAATACGTCGAAAACCCGCGTTAAGTTCGCTTTTGCTTGCCCAATTCTGCGGTCAGCGGAATCTTTTTGCGCTTTCGCCTGGACGATGCGGGCCTCTGCCTGGGCCAGTCCTGCAGCCGCTGAAGCATACGCATTCTTGCGGCTATCGAACTCTGAAGTCGCGATCAACTGCTCTTTGTACAGCGCCTGCGCCCGATCCCAATCCTGCTTCATACGCTCCGCATCCGCTTTGGCTCGTTCCTGGTCTGCCACGGCAGTTTTGAGCGCTGCGTCTGCTGCCAGGGCATCGGTCTCCGCTACCTGGAGCGACGCTCGCGTTGCGTTCACGTCGGCCGCGGACTGGACATTCTCCAGTTGAGCCAGCAGCTGGCCTTTTTTCACGCGATCGCCTTCTTTTACGAAGAGTTTGATGATCTTCCCAAAGGCGTTCGCCCCAATGTTTACGTAGGTCTTGGGTTTAACCTCTCCCGAAGCGCTCACCACCGATGCCAGATCCAGCCGCTGTACCTTTCCAGTCTGAACCGTAACCAGGTCTTTATGGCTTCGGTACACAGCGGTTCCGATCCCGGCTAGCAGCACTGCTGCGGAACCCACCCCGATCGTGACCTTCTTCCAGGTACGCATTCCTGTTCTCAACCCTTAATGGCGCCGAACCTTCGCCCCTGGATAGGCACACTCCCACTGATACGGCCACGGCCCGGCTAAAGTTCCCGGCAAACGGACCCCTGAGGGGAGGCGGAAGTTCTAAGGCGTACTCACGATTATAACGTGCCAGGAGCGTTATCTTGCGTTCAAAAACAACACCTTAGAAACATAACAGTTCTGTGTTTTCTTCGCGTTAACCTTGCTTTCGAGCGCATCAAAGTCATAGAATGGCAAACACCAAGAGTATTCCCAGAGGTGCCCCTTCTATGCCCCGGGTAGGTTTTCGAAACTTTTTCGCATGCGTTCTTTTGTCGGTTGTATGGCTAGGGGTAGGTCTATCTCGCGCTCAGGATGCCGAGTCGACCAAAACTGCGACCGACACCGAACAGGGGCAGCCCTCCAAAGATGCTGATCCGCTGAAACGTCCTCTCACGGACAAGCAGAAAAAAAATAACTCCAAGTCGCTCAAGATCGAATTAAGTAAGACTTACAAGAAATGGCTCGATGAAGACGTGCGCTGGATCATTACCGACGAAGAACGCTCGGCCTTCAAACAGCTTTCAAACGACGAAGAGCGCGATCAGTTTATCGAGGCATTCTGGCAGCGGCGCGATCCCACTCCCGATACGGTTGAGAACGAGTTCAAAGAAGAACACTACCGTCGCATCGCTTATGCCAACGAACACTTCGCTGCCGGCATTCCCGGTTGGAAATCGGATCGCGGCCGAATTTATATCCAATACGGGCCTCCTGACGAGATCGAGTCCCATCCTTCCGGCGGAACCTACGAACGGCCAATAGACGAAGGCGGCGGTTCAACTTCCACCTTCCCGTTTGAAGACTGGCGTTATCGCTACCTGGAAGATATCGGCCAGGAAGTCATCATCGAGTTCGTCGATACCTGCATGTGCGGCGATTATCACATGACAATGGATCGGTCCGAAAAGGACGCGTTGCTCTATACGCCGAACGGCGGTCTTACGCTTTACGAGCAGTTGGGTGTTGCCAGCAAGACTTCGCGCTTTACCAATGGCGGAATCGAGCGTTTGGGTTACGGTCCGGGCGGAGCGCAGAATTCGCAGACGAAGGAATTTGATCGCCTCGAACAATTCGCCAAATTGCAGAAGCCCCCGTCAGTGAAGTTCAAAGACCTGGAAGAAGTTGTCAGCCACAAGATCAGCGTCAATCTTATGCCTTTTGATGTTCGCGCTGACTTCGTGAAAGTGACCGGAGACACGGTTCTGGTTCCAATCACGGTTCAGATCAAGAACCGCGACGTTACGTTCCAGAACAAAGACGGCGTGCAGCGCGGCACAGTCAACATCTTCGGTCGCGTAACGACATTAAGCGGACATATTGTGCAAACTTTCGAAGACACGGTGCAGCAGGATATCCCGGCGGAATTGCTGCCCAAGGTCACCGAGAATTCTTCGCTCTACTGGAAAGCCCTGCCCTTGCGGCCCGGCATATATCGCTTCGATATCGTGGTGAAAGATGTCAACGGTGATCGCGTTGGCACCTGGAGTAAGGGAGTTCGCGTGCCCGATTTCGCCGACGATAAGCTGGAAGCTTCTTCCTTGATCCTCGCCGATCAGATGGAGCCCGTAGCTGCCAAGAACGTGGGAACTGGCTTTTTCGTGATTGGACAAACTAAGGTTCGTCCCCGCGTCAGTCCTGCCGACGGCAAGCCGATTGTCTTCAAGCGCGACCAGAAGCTCAATTTCTGGATGCAGATTTACAACTTGTCCATGGACGACAAGACCCACAAGCCGTCTGCCACTGTGGAATACAACGTGACGAACGCGGCAACGAATAAAGCCGTGATTCACACCGTCGAATCCACTGAGCAGATGGGCAATGTGGGCGACCAGATCACGCTGGAAAAGACCCTCGCAGCGGCGAATTTAGGCCCTGGTGTGTACAAGATTCAGATCAAGGTGAACGACAACATTTCCAAGCAGACGGTGGATCCTTCGGCGACTTTTGCCGTCGAATAAACTGTCGCTCGGATACTCCCTCAATGGAGTCATGTGATGCTCCGTAAGCTCGGGTTCTTGGTTATTGCGTTGGGCCTGGCGCTTCCGGTGTCCGCTGCGGACAAGCCGGGGTCAATATCCGGATTTGTGCGTAGCGCGAGCGGGATGCCCCAAATGGGCGCCTTAGTCGAGGTGCTCGGTTCCGCAGTCCGGTCTCTGAAGGTCTTCACCGACGAAAATGGATACTACGCTGCCGCCGGTTTGATCCCTGGTACTTACGAAGTCAAGGTTTCCGCTCCTTCCTTCCTGCCGTCCATCCGCGAGCACGTTGGTCTGCGCGCTGGCGCGAGCGCAGTCGTCAATCTCACACTCAATACCTTGTTCGACGGCGTACAGCTTGCCCCTGCCCGTCAAAGCACCGACGACGATGACTGGAAGTGGGTGCTGCGCACAGTTTCGAACCGGCCCATCTTGCGCGTCCTAGAGGATGGAACCCCGGCCTTGGTTGCAGAGAACGGCAGCCACGAATTGAAGGGCACCTTGTCTTTCTTAGGCGGGTCTGTCTCGGATGGTTTCGGCAGCGCCTCCGACATGACCACCGGTTTCAAGGTGGAGAAATCCATCTTCGCTTCCGACCGGGTGGCACTCACCGGGAACGTGGACTACAACAGCGGATCCCCGAATGCCGCGCTGCGCGCTTCGTTTGAGCACCGCATGAGCAATGGCTCAGTCCCGCGAATCGCGCTCACCATGCGTCGCCTGGCTTCCCCTGATTTGAACCTGACGAGTGCCGGTCTGCAAGCTCTGTCGCTAAACACATCCGATCAAATCAGCCTGGGCGATATCCTGGAATTGAAGTTCGGTAGTGAGCTTCAGACAATCCAATTTATGGGACGGGTCTCCGCTTTCCGTCCTTTTGGGGCGGCCGACTTACATCTCTCGCCGAACACCGTTGTGGAATACGCCTATTCGACGTCGGAGCCCGACGGTCGAATGGAAAAAGGTTTCGATTCCGCGCCCGCCGACCTGAGTGAGTCCGGTCCCCGAATCAGCCTGTCCCGCTTCTCGCCCGCATTGGAGCACGCTCATCACCAGGAAGTCTCGGTCTCGCAGAGAGTGGGAAAGACCAACCTTCAATTCGCGGTTTACTCAGATCGCGTAAACGACCCGGCGCTGACCGGAGTTGGTGAAATCAATTCCACCAGCGGCGAAGTCCTGCCTGACATTTATTCCTCGAGCTTCACTTATCGTGGCAAGGATCTCCAGACTCAGGGCATGCGCGTCGTATTACAACGCAAGATCAATTCGGACCTCACTGCCACTTTGGACTACGGTTACGGTGGCGTGCTTGATCTGGCTCGAAGCGACGCCAGCATTGCCGATGCTCGCGAGTTCACCACCACCCGCGATCGCCATACGCTCGGTGCCAAGGTGAATGGCAAGCTTCCCAAAGCCAAGACTCAGTGGATCGCGTCCTATCGCTGGACCAGCGGTGAAGCCCTCACGCCGGTGGATTGGTTCAACGCTTCGCCCGGACAAACCGATCCCTATCTGAGCTTCTTCATTCGCCAACCGATTCCAGGCACCGGCTTCTTCCCAGGGCATGTGGAAGCCCTGATTGACGTGCGCAATCTGCTGGCTCAAGGCTACGTCCCGGTAATGGGCAATGATGGCCGAACCGTGTACCTGGTGCAGTCTGCGCGATCCGTGCGCGGCGGCGTGGCGTTCACCTTCTAAGATTCCCTGTTAGCGATTGCGGAGCACGGGCGTCCCCCGTCGTATCCCAACCTCTAGTCCGCCATCAGCAATGAGAAACTGCCGAAATCGTATTTCCGCCGTCCATCTTCCTTGGAGTATTTCGCTTTCCCGGCCGCGACTTGCCGCAGGGCGTCGGAGAGTCTGATCAATTCTTGTGGCGACTCCGATGGAAAGTTGTGGGAGGGCAACACCAGGTCGATCTGCGGGACCATTGCGGCCAGCTTCTCGACTGATTTTGTATAGTCCGAAACACTCGTCTCCGGCACGTACAGGAAAATTGGACCGGCATAAAAAGTGTCACCGGTGAAAAGAAGGCGGTTCTGTTTGTCGAACAGAGACAGCGAATCCGGGGTGTGGCCGGGTGTGGCCACGATCTGAAGCTGGCGGTCGCCCAAGTCCACCAGGTCTCCGTCTTTGACCGTGTGGCTGACTTTGAAGGGCGGAATCCGATAGTTCTCCGGCTTGAAATTCTCGGGCAGATTTCCGCAGAAACGTTCGGGGATGACCGCGTCCTTGAGGTCCTCATGCTTCGCGCCCGCCGCATTGCGGCGGCTGTATTCGTTTTCGAGACCCAGAATGTCTTCAAACTGCCAGTTATCGCCGGTGTGGTCGAAGTGCGTGTGCGAATTCAGAACCGTGATAGGCAGCGGTGTCAACTGCCGCACCACCGCTCGAATGTCTCCCATGCCCAGCCCGGTGTCGAACAGTAGTGCGCGCTTCGATCCGGTGATCAAGTAGGAGATCACTTCTTCATACTGGTGAGGCTCATAAATGGCGAACACACCAGGCCGGATCCGATAGACCTCAAACCATTTGCTTGAAACCGGGACGGCCTCGAGCTGCTTATACCCCGGCCGGGGAAGATTGCGACACCACTCCGCTGTTAGCGGTTCGGCATGGGCTTCTGGCCGTGAGGACTGTTGGGCAAAAGCGGAGAGCAGAAGGAAGAAAACACCGATAACGGGAATCCAGACCCGGGGCACGGGTGGCATTATATAGAGAATTCGCGGAAATCAAGCACTTCGGCGCTGCCACCACTTCTTTTTGCCAGGAGCCACGGATGGGGCGGGCCGCGCAAACACTGGCTTATCGGACAAACCGAGAAATCCAACGGTCTCTTGGCCAACCGCTTCCGGTTCTGCGGAAGCCACCACAGCTTTTTCGGTCTTGGGCTCGATGCGCGCCATGAGCACCTTGCCGGGAACCGAGGAAGGGAACACGACCACGCTTGCGGTCGCTTGGCTTAGCGCTGCGTTCAGCGGATCGCCGCCATGAATCTCGGCAGCCCCGCGCTTGAATCGTCCCACAACCGCTTCAGCCGTTTCGTCGTCGAATGCGATCCAGCGTGCCATGCCAAACTCCGACCTGTATTTTAGCTGGTTTCAGCCAATTCCCAAAACGAATCCTTGGGCTTACTGCAGTGGTGTTTCTTGTTCCTGGTTAATCAGTTAGGACCTTAAAATTGGCGCTCCGGGGGTATAATCGCCGCACAAAAAACACAGCTTCAATCTCGGCGCTAAGCCGGGCCCATCAATTGGGTGGCAAAGGAGAACGCACATGAGAGTGAGGATGATCCTCGCTTTTGTCGTTTTGGTCGCAACTACCGCCTTCGGTCAGACCTTTCGCGGCACCATCCTTGGTACGGTTACCGATACATCGGGCGCAGTGGTTTCAGGCGCCAAGGTTGAAGCGAAAAACGTCGCTACCGGACTGCAGCGGACCACGCAGACCAGCGCGGACGGAAGCTACAGCATCCCCGAGTTGCCGCTTGGTACCTACACGGTGACTATTTCGCAAACCGGGTTTCAGACCGCCATCACCACCAATGTGGTGGTCGATGTGGCAACCGAGCGCCGCGTGGATGCGGCCCTGAAAACCGGGCAGGTGACGGAGCGGGTCGAAGTCTCGGGCGAAGACCTTCCCCAAGTCGAAACAACTTCCGCCGAGCTCGGCGGCACCCTCACCAGCGAGACCATCGCCAATATTCCGGTCAACGGACGCGATTACACGAAACTTATTTATCTGAATCCGGGAGTTTCCGGATCGCCCGATCAGATCTCCGATTCGCCGGGATCGTTCGGCACCTTCTCGATGAACGGCTCGCGCGGCCGCGCCAACAATTTCCTTCTCGACGGAACCGACATGAATGATGGTTTCCGCAATGATCCCGCCATCAACGAGGCTGGCGTGTTCGGCGACCCGGCGACGATTCTGCCCATTGACGCGGTTGCCGAACTGCGCGTGCTTGTCGAACTACGAAGCAGAATACGGCCGCAACAGCGGCGCGGTGGTGAACATCGTGACCAAGAGCGGCACCAACCAACTGCATGGATCGCTGCTCGAGTACAACCGCACCAGTTCGATTGGCGGAGCGCGAAATTACTTCAACAGCGCCGGCGGACCAGGATCCGTTCCACAACAACCAGTTCGGAGGATCGCTCGGCGGTCCCATCGTAAAAGACAAGACGTTTTTTTATGTGGACTATGAAGGGCAACGCGAATCCGGAGCGCAGGCGGGATTGAGCTGCGTGCCCGACGGCGTAATCGCGACTGCCAAGATGGCTGCAGCCAAGCCTGGCGATTCCGAGCAATCCGATGTTCCAGGCCTTGCTGGCCCGCAATCCTTGGCCGACGCCAAATTTCGCGGTGCGACGCTGAGCGATGCCAACGAACAGGATGCCCAACGCTCCCAAACCTCGCCATCTCCACTCGCTTCAAGAACCGCGTTGACAGCCTGATCGCCAAGGTCGATCACAATTTCAATGCCAGCAATCTGCTCACCGGCCGCTACTACTTCGGCGACAGCGATCAGAGTTTCCCGTTCGCGCAGTTGGCCGGCGGCCTGCTTCCCGGCTTTAATACCATGACTCCCACACGCGTGCAGCTGGTATGCGCTGTCCTATGTAAAGATCGTGAATGCTAACCAGGTGAACGAAGCCCGTCTGGGATGGAATCGCTTCGCCGAAGGCTTTTTCCCGGAAGACAGCAGTTTCGATCCCACCTCGATCGGACTGAATACCGGAGTCACTTCCCCATTCGACTTCGGACTGCCAAAAATTTCGGTCGGCAGTTTCTCGGTGATTGGCGCCACCAACTCCGTTCCGCGCTCGCGCGTCGATTCCAACTGGCATTTCATCGACAACTATTCCTGGAAGTTCGGCCGTCACGATGTCAAGTTCGGCTACGAATTCCGCCGAACCACGATCCAGTTGATTCAGGACAACACGTTTCGCGGCAAGCTAGCTTCGATGACCTCACCCGATTTCTGGAGGTCTGCCCAGGGCAGCGGCAAGCAAGTCGCAGCCGGCAACAGCTACGCCACAGCTTCGAGAACAATCACGGCTTTTACGTTCAGGACAGTTTCCGCATGAGCTTCGCGGCTGACCCTGAATTTCGGCCTGCGCTGGGATTACTTCGGCGTGCCGGGCGAGAAAAACAATCTGTTCTACCAGCTCTGGATGCCAGCCACCTTGCGACGCAATTCGAGTCCCACCAATCAGCTCTACAACAAAGATCTGAACAACTTCGCTCCGCGATTTGGCTTCGCCTATGACCTGACGGGCAAGGGAAGCACCGTGGTTCGCGGCGGCTGGGGCCTGTTTTACGACGCCTTCGCGCAAGACATTTTCCTGGGCCACGCTCCCTATAACTGCGCCTTCTGTCCCGGGCCCGCTTATACCGGCATCGGCCCGGCGCCGATCTGGCCGCGACGCCATGGCTCAACCTGGCTGGTGGTCCACTCGACCCGAATCTGCCGGTTTCATCGGATCTCCTCGGTCTGGGCGATTTCTTCGGGCTCGATCCCGAACATCCGCACTCCCTACACTCAAAACTTCAATCTCAACATCCAGCAGCAATTCGGGCAAGGCGGTGCTGCAAGTTGGCTACGTCGGAGCGAAGGGCACCAAGCTGTTCCGCTTCCGCGATATCAACCAGCCCAGCCAGGCGCAGATCACGGCCTACGATACTTCGGCGGCCCAGTGCAATGGTGCAACCCTGCCGAACTGCCCTATTGCGGGATTCGATGGACCAGACGGCGTCAACTTCAATGTGCCCCGCACCGCTTCCCGACCCTGTTCTACGTCAACCAGGAGGAATCGACCGCCAGTTCGAACTATCACGCATTGCAGACCAGCTTCCGCGATGAACAGCTGGCACGGCGTGATTACCGCAGTCGAACTTCGTCTGGTCGCACTCGATCGACAACGCCAGCGACAGCGAAGACTTCATTCCCAACGCAGTCGCAGCCGAATAACAGCCTCGCGCCCAACTCGGAACGGGGCAACTCGAACTTCGATATCCGCCGCCGCTTCACCTGGAATTTCGGCTATGAGTTCCCCAAATACGAGGGCAGTCTTGGCCAAGCTGAAGAATGGTTGGGGCTTGGACGGTGTTGTGAACCTGCAGGACGGACAACCCTTCCACCTCAACTACAACTTCGAAGGCGACTACTCGGGATCAGGAGAAGGATTCGATCGGCCCGATGTTGTCGGACCCATCCGTTATGGCAGCGCGCCGCCAATATCCTGAACTTTACTCGTTCCAGGTGCCATGCACTTTCGGCAACACCACGGCAACATCGGCGCTCGGGCGACAGCAATTGCCTGGCAGGTACTCGCACTTCGGCAATCTGGGTCGCAACTCGCTGCGCGGGCCGGCCTTTAAAGAATTGAACTTCTCAGTCTTCAAAGACACGGCGCTCACCGAGCATGTGAACCTGCAATTGCGCGCCGAGTTCTTCAACCTCTTCAATCATCCGAACTTCGCCAATCCGAACCTGCCGAACTTCATCACCGATCCCGGCGACAAACGGACTGGATGCCAGGGCCGGACGCGCGTCGGGTGTACGGCTTCTACCTGCCTCTCGCAGCCACCGGCGACGTAGGCATTGGCAATCCGTTCCTGGGCGGAGGCGGGCCGCGCGGCATCCAATTTGCCGCGATCTTTAAGTTTTAAAGAAACAAGCACAGCCCTTCCTTCGTGTCCTTGGTGGTGAATCAACCACCAGGGACATGGAGGATCACGAAGCTGAACCTCCACCCACTCGTTCCAAGGCCTCCGTCACTTGGTAACCGAAATCTCCCTTTGCTAGGCTTCGGAAGAAACGTCCCCCGAAATCGTTGAAAGTCGAGAACTCCCGATGCGACGTACGTTTTGCATCCTGCTCGCCGTGTGCTTCGGCCTGACGCTGTCTTCTTCCGCTCATCACATCAAGCAAGCCGTCGCGAAGACCATGCCGACGACCACTGTCTCGCCCAAGGCACGCGATCTCTACGAACGAGCCATGACGGACTACGAAAACTATTACCTGGAACGCGCGAACCTCGGATGGCGCGCCGCCACTGTTGCCGACCCGGATTTCGCGCTAGCTTACGCATGGCTGGCATTCAACAGCCGCAATCCCGTGGAAGTCAGTTCAGCACTCGCCAAAGCACAGGCGCTGGAAGCGAAAGTAACGCCCGGCGAGCGGCTCATGATCGACTGGATCGTCAACGTGCGGCAGAACAACTTTGTTGCCGGCATTTCGGCCATGAACGACATGCTGGCGATGTTTCCTCATGACAAGCGCCTGCTTTACCTCGCCGGAAATTGGATGATGGGGGAGAGCAGTTACCAGCACGCCGAAGCTTTGTTTGAACGTGCCCTTGCTCTCGACAAGAACTACCCGGCTCCCATGAACGATCTCGCATACGCGCTGGCCCGGGAGCGCGAGTTCGCCAAGGCTCTTGCCACGATGGATCGTTACGCGGCCGCGCTTCCTGGTCAGCCGAATCCGCAAGATTCCTATGCAGAGCTGCTGCGCATGTCCGGAAAATTCCAGCCTGCCCTTGATCATTACCGTGC
Organism: Terriglobia bacterium; assembly: GCA_963797845.1. Classification (GTDB taxonomy): domain Bacteria; phylum Acidobacteriota; class Terriglobia; order Terriglobales; family Acidobacteriaceae; genus DASREM01. The sequence continues at coordinate 152,447 of CAWCRE010000019.1, read as the reverse complement.
CGCGTTGAAAATCGATCCCGAATTTATCTCGTCGCAGCTCGGACTCGGCGACACTTACGCTCTAATGGGCGACGAGGCGCAAGCACGCATTGAATATGAGAGAGCTATTCAGCTGGCCTCGAACGATGCAGACCGCCTGGACTACGAACTACAGAAAGCGATCAGCTATGTTCGGGAAAGCGATTTGGCAAACGCGGACAAGGCCTTCCTTGCCGCGGCTGAGCGCGGCCACGCCTGGGGATTTCATCTACAAGAGGCCAAGGCTCATCACATGATGGCGATGTATGCAACGGATGACGCCGCTGCCCTCAAGCACCTCGAGTTCGCCGAACAGGCATTGATTCACACCAACACTCTGACCGCATCCGAAAGGGAAGAGGAGCGGGCAAAAATACTCCGAGTACGGGTCGAGCGTTCTTCACAAGCCGGCGACCAGCAACAAGCTGCCCAGTGGTTGCGGCAGCTTGAAGACATGGCTGGCGCCAGTAGCAGTCGCAACATCCAGAATGCATGGCATGGGGCCGCAGGAGCGTTTCTCTTCCAGCAGAAGAAATTTACCGACGCGATTGGCCATCTTGAGGAAGATGCCGACAACCCTTGCAGCCTGGCGTTATTGGCCCACGCCTACGCTGCCACCGATTCAACCGAAAAGCTGCGCCAAGTGGAGGAGCGGCTGAGCGCAACCTACGTCCCCACGCTTGAGCAAGCGCTCGGAACCTCGTCCGTGCGGAACCATCTCGTCGCCGGCAACTGAGGTTCAGATTTGGAACCAACCGTGCCATTTTGAAGTGCACCCGCGCAAGATTTTTCCATCCCCGTGCACCGGCCCTGCACTCGATTGTGGTATGCTCCGGCTCTTTATGAGCCGTCCCCCAGCCGAGCGCCGCACCCGCAAACGTATTCCCGTCGAGGTGCCGGTTTCCATCCGTTCCGGAGCCGATCAGGAGGAGACTTCCGGTTACACGCGGGACCTCAGCGAAGCCGGAATCTTCCTCTATACCAATTCGCAAGTTGCTGAAGGCAGCGAACTTGAGATGGTTCTGGTGCTCCCGCCCGAGATTACCCAGGGGGACAAGCGTTGGGTGTGCTGCCAGGCTTCGATCGTGCGAGTGGAAGACGATCCTGCCCATGGGCGGAAGGGCGTCGCCGCCGACATTCATCGCATGGAATTCCTGCCCGAGATCCCCAAGTGAGCGTTCCCGCCGGAACTTCGTGCCTAATGGTCGGCAAAATTGACGTGCATTTAAACACGACTTCCATTACAAATCATGCATAATTGCTGGCCCTCGAATTGCAAGATGTGGGATATCTAGGAAGTTAGAGGCACGATCATGTGGCTAGAAAAGCTGGCCGACGGGGTATTGCGAGTGACTACGCCGCTCGGGCCACGCTATATTGAACTTTCTTTTCGCGAACGGGTTTACCTGCTCTGGTTGTTCCGCAATTTTAAGGTGCTCCCACTACAGGTCCTTGGACGACGACAGCAGCGCTTTATCGAATCGCTGTGCGCGGCTCAGCGCTTCGTTTCTCTTCCCGCTCATGGCTGGGAGGAGGGACTTGTGATTGGCACTGTCGAACGCCGGCCTCGTGTCGAAGTGGAAACTTTGCCTGACAAGAAGCCCAGCGGAGCGGTGTCGGAAGCTGTTCCTTTTGTGGCGGAGGCGAAACAGCCTTAGGTGAATCCCGCGGTTCCGGGGCGTGGTGGAGCCGCGGGCTGAACGATTGCCTACTGCAGCGGTTCCGAACTGTTCACCGCTCTTGAACCTGTTCCATTCGGCATCTCTCCGCATGGACCTTCGCTACCACTGCTACCACCAGTGCGATGGGCTCCTCCGCCATGGCTTTCCCCGCGCGATTCCCGGCAGGAGCGAAGCGCTTGTTCCTGCTGCGGAGATACCAGGGATTCCATCTGCTTCTTGGCATTTTCGCGCAGCTGCCGAACCTGTTGCTGTCTTTGTTGCGCGCTCAAGGACGTATTGCTGCACACCGCTTCCATCTGCGAGCGCGTGTTTTCTTCAATCTGCCGATGCTGTGCCAGTGCCTGCTGCGAAACTCCGGCGACTTGCCAGCAGGGCTGTTGACGGCCTCGTTGCCCGCTACCTGTGGTCCCGGACGTTGTTTGTCCCGTAGTTCCGGTTGTTCCGGTCTGCGGCCTGATCTGAGCGCCGGCGGAACCCGCGAAAGCCAGCGCCACCCAGGTCAGACCCAAAAATAACGAAAATTTCCTCATGGCGAATCCTCCATGGGGTGAAAAACCCACTACCCTGGCAAAAGTTGCTTTTGCTTGATTTCCTCAGAGTGACGGAAGGGCGGGTAGCCTCGGTCCATTCGGACACAGAAGTACATGGGACGGCAGGGTCCGCGTCGAGAATTCGGCCACATTAGACAGCTGGTATCTCAGAAATTTCAGCGGTAGGGAACTCACACTCGTGTTGTTCCAGCTCGGTGCGAGCGTCAGTTTCGGCAGCATGGTCGGAAGTGCGGCCGCATTTGAGGCAAAACCATTCCTGCGTACTGCGATTCCACAACACGACTTCGTGTTTCATGGCGCCCCGGGAAAGGCAGCGCTAATGTAACACGCACTGCGTCCTCGGAGAAACAAACGTTTCATCCTGGGAAATTACTGAACAGATTCGGTCGCGCCGCCGTAAGGCGAGACTGTGGCCTTCAGATTCGGAGAGCTTCGCAGCCGGTAGGACACCGCCAACCTGAGCTCGCGCCGGCAAAGTTGAAGACTTTGCCATCAACACGCTATATTGGATGAGCCGAAACCACAGGGCCACGTCATCTCTCCCTGTGATATTCCCCCCAAAGGGCGCGTAGCTCAATTGGCAGAGCAACTGACTCTTAATCAGTAGGTTGTAGGTTCGATTCCTACCGCGCTCACCATCCCCCGTCCAGTTGACACTTTTCTATGCCACCACCCGGTCTTGGTAACAACTGGGTAACAACCGTTCGGCCACCTCGGCCAGCGGTGACCGAAATCGGCGGCATCGACGTGATCGTAAGTATCCATGGCCGAGTTCACTTCCGAGTGGCCAAGAATTCCCGAGATCACCTTCGGATGCACACCGTCTCGCCGTAGCGAGGTGGTCAAGCTCTGCACCAATCTTCTGGTCGATGGCAATGGCATCCGACAGAGCGTGAAAGTGCCGGTCTGTGTTCCCGCCGAAATAATCACTGTTTTGCCATTAGGGAAAGTTGCGGATGCGCTGCTGCTGGCTAGAGTGGCTGAAGCGCCGCCAGTGGGGGGCGGAGCTCCGAGCGAAACCGCTGCCCGTCACTTGTGTGCCACCGACGACAGTGCTCGAACTGAGCAGGCTATTGGGATTTTATTTTCCACTGTTTGCTATCAGGTTGTCGCGTGGTGCGGAAGAACAATACCCAGGAAGAGGGCACATCCCTTAGCCGACATGGAGCAGGCATAGTAGACTTCGTCGTCATGCAGGCAAAGAATTTCAAAACTTGTTTTAGGACACGCGGTCGAGTTGCGAGTGCCATGTTGAGGTTTGTACTGGAAGTCTAATCAATCAGCTACGTCACCCTCAGACCGTAACCGTGCTCCACTCGTTTACGGGACCGACGGCAGCACCGCAGGCGAGGTTAGTTGCGGATTCCACTGAAGAATTCTATGGAATCGCATCTCAAGGAGGCGGAAGCATCGGGTGTACGGTTGCGTGCGGCTTAGTTCGAGGTCAGTCAAACTCTGAATCGCAAGTCGCTTTCTACCATCTAACTTGCTTGGCAATCTTGGCGCTGACCGGGAGCCCATGAACCTTCTTTATCGATACTCCAAACAGTACTGGACGCTGTTCATCGTCGCGCTGCTCCTGGCGGCGACCAACCAGATTTTTTCCCTGCTCGATCCTCTGATTTTCCGGCACGTCATCGACAATTACGCGACCAAGTATCACGACTACACGCAGGGTCAGTTCATTCGAGGAGCGGGTCTACTGTTGTTGGCGGCGGTGGGCGTGGCCTTCGTTTCGCGCGTGGCAAAGAATTTTCAGGACTACTTTACCAACGTGATCGTACAGCGGCTGGGCGCGAAGATGTATTCCGACGGCATCCGGCATTCGCTGGACTTGCCATATCAGGTGTTTGAAGACCAGCGCAGCGGTGAAACACTGGGGAAACTGCAGAAGGTTCGCAGCGATGTCGAACGATTCATCACCGCCGCGATCAATGTGCTTTTTATTTCCGTCGTTGGCATCGTGTTTGTGATGGTCTATGCCTTCCGGGTGCACTGGTCGATTGCGCCCGCGTTTTTGGTTACCGTGCCTTTACTGGGAATCATCAGTTCGGTACTAAGCCGCAAGATCAAGAAAATTCAGAAGACGATCGTTGCCGAGACCACCGCCCTGGCAGGATCGACCACGGAGTCTTTGCGCAATATCGAGTTGGTCAAGAGTCTGGGTCTGGCCCATCAGGAAGTGGTGCGGCTTAATGGAGTCACGGAAAAGATTCTCAAACTCGAACTCAAGAAAGTGAAATACCTGCGCAGCTTGAGCTTTATTCAAGGGACAGCCGTGAATGCGTTGCGCACCAGTATTTTGTTCCTCATGCTCTACTTGATTTTCCGCCAGGAGATTACCATCGGGCAGTTTTTCTCGCTCATGATCTATTCCTTCTTCATCTTTACTCCGTTACAGGAACTGGGAAACGTGATCAACATCTATCGCGAGACGGAAGTGTCGCTGCGAACTTCCAGCAGATCCTCGACACGCCTCGCGATCCTAAGCCAGACAACCCGGAACCGGTCGACGAGTTGATGACCCTCCAGTTCGAGGGAGTCAGTTTTCAGCATCAGAGTTCGGCGCTCCCGGCCCTGAATGAGATCAGTTTCAGCGCGGCTCGCGGAGACACGATTGCGTTCGTCGGACCGTCTGGGGCAGGCAAGTCGACGCTGGTAAAACTTCTGGTTGGCCTGTATGCGACCAAAGACGGCACGATTCTTTACAACGGAATTCCGTCTTCACGCGTCGACCTCGATTTGCTGCGCGAGAAAATCGGCTTTGTAACGCAGGACACGCAATTGTTCTCGGGATCGATCCGCGAGAATCTGCTGTTCGTAAATCCGACAGCGACGGATGCGGAGTGTATGCAAGTGCTGCAGCAGGCTGCAGCGCACAGCCTTCTCTCACGTGCCGATCGAGGGTTGGACACGCTGATCGGAGAAGGCGGCGTTAAAGTCTCGGGCGGCGAGAAACAACGCCTTTCCATTGCACGGGCGCTCCTGCGTCATCCGCAGTTGCTCGTTTTCGACGAAGCCACCTCGTCGCTCGACTCGCTGACGGAAGAGGAAATCAGCCGCACGATCCGCGAAGTCGCTACGAATCAGGAGGCAATTACCATCCTGATCGCGCACCGGCTTTCGACGGTCATGCACGCCGACCGCATCTTCGTGCTGGAGCGCGGGCGCATCGTGGAATTCGGCGGGCACGCCGAGTTGCTCGACCAAAAGGGGCTGTACTACGCTATGTGGCGCCAGCAGGTCGGTGAGCGGGAAGCGATTGCGGCAAGGTAGTACTCCACGAACAGCGCCCGCAGATTCAACCTTTCGTTTTCGATCATTGGCATGCTGGGCGTGGCCGAAAGATGAATCCTGGCATAAGAGCAATAACGGGGCGCCTTCCAGGAGTGTTCTGGACCTTTCAAGCGTTCTCCGTCCCTCCCGTTGTTCACGCATCCAAGGTATCGATAAACTCGATGGGCGGATTGCTATCGAATTCCGCCGCCAACAGGCCAAGGAGTAGTAGTCATCACCACGTCGTCATTGGGAATGACAGCATCAGGCGGGTATTGAGGGAATGGACCTGATTGAGGCGATCGGTCACCTGGGGACCGGGGCCGAAGTCGTAGTTCCCCCAGTTCTGGGTAGGAACCTTCGCGTGCGCTTTCACCATTCCAAGTTCTGCAGCTACGGCAACAGCGACAGTGCTTTTCAGAAAGTCCCTACCCTGCATCGGAAGTATCGCCTCCTATTCGTTCGTTCTTGACGCAACCCAAAATCATTTGACTTTTCATGCCTTTCCTTATATTACGAATAGTTGCGTTCAATTTCATTTAATCTTCTTCCTGTGCGGCGCGCCGATGAAGAAGATGATCCATGTTTTTCCTCAAGAAAAAGGTTTTGCGATCCGACAGCAAACTCCTTCGAAAGCTGTGAGTCATGATTGCGATCAGGTCTTGGATTGTTCTCACCACTGTGGTTACGTTTTGTTCACTCGCAGCAGCTGCGGACCTCCCGACCGGCAAACCTGAGATTCAGGGCGGCAATCTCCGCGTTGAATTCGATAACCACCTGCGCAGCCGGGTGGTCGCCCGTTTCGACAACAAGGAGACGGTGATGGGCCCGTTCACTGCCTCCGAGACTGCTGACAACCGGCGACAAACTTTGGGCCGGATTTCTCCTGAGCTTCGCAAAGACACGACGCATACAAAAGACGCTTTCGGGGAGGGTAAGCGCCTCACTGTGGAAGGAAAGGCGGGCACGCTCACAAAGATGGTTTCCGTCACCGTATACGATGACTTTCCCGCGATGGCGTTTTTCGATGTCCAGTACACCAATACTGGAACAAACGAGCTTGCCGTCAAGAGTTGGACCAACAACGCGTACACAGATGTACGCGCAACGTAGTGCGAGCAGCCCAGCTTTCTGGTCTTACCAGAGCGGTTCCTACGAGAAACGTCCCAACTGGGTCGTACCACTGCACGCCAAGTTTCAGCAGGAGAATTATCAAGGCATGAATGCCAGCGACTATGGCGGCGGTACGCCGATTATTGACGTCTGGCGGCGTGACGTTGGCATGGCGGTCGGACATGTCGAACCGCGGCCGAAGCTGGTTTCCCTTCCCGTCTCCATGCCCGATCCCGCACATGCCAGCATTGCTGTACGCTTCACCAAAGCTATCTCATTAAAACCCGGGGAAAGTTTTCATACTTTTCGCACCTTCGTCGCCGTCCACCAGGGAGACTACTTCCGCACGCTCGCCGACTACCGCCGCTTCATGATGAAACAAGGGTTCCAAACGGCTACCGCTCCCGACGATGCTTTCGGCGCAATCTGGTGCGCCTGGGGGTACGGTCGGACGGTGCAGCCTCAGCAGGTATATGACACACTTCCGACCGTGAAGCGCTTGGGATTTGTGTGGGTCACCCTCGACGACGGATGGCAGAACAATGTGGGCGATTGGGCGCTCGATCCCAAGAAATTCCCTCACGGCGATGCTGACATGAAGGCCCTGGTTGATCGCATTCACCAGGAAGGATTCAAGGCCCAGTTGTGGTGGTCGCCGCTCAGCGCTGTACCCGACTCGGAACTGCTCAAGGATCATCCCGACTACGAGCTGCTGAACCCTGACGGCTCCAGAAGAAAAGTTTCCTGGTGGAACTCCTACTATCTGTGCCCGGCGGACCGCCGCGTCGTGGAGTACCACAAGGCTTTGGTGCGGAAAATTCTGGTGGATTGGGGATTTGACGGACTGAAACTCGATGGCCAGCACATGAACGGAGTTCCAGCCTGCTACAACCCTGCTCACCATCACGCACAGCCCGAAGAATCGGTCGAAGCTCTACCGGATTTCTTCCGCGCAATTTACGAAACTGCACAGGCTGTAAAGCCGGGAACCTTGGTGGAGTTCTGCCCTTGCGGCACGGGGTTCTCCTTCTTCACCATGCCGCACTTCAATATGTCAGTGGCTTCCGACCCAACAAGTTCCTTTCAGGTTCGGTCCAAGGCGAAAACCTTAAAAGCTCTGATGGGAGACACCATTCCGTTCTTCGGCGATCACGTCGAACTGAGCGATGGTGGTAACGACTTTGCGTCCACTGTGGGTGTGGGCGGCGTCGTGGGAACACAGTTTGTTCTTCCCTCTCTGGTCGAGAAGAGGAGTAGATCCGATCTGACTCCGCAGCGGGAGAAGGAATTCGAAAAGTGGCTTCGCATCTATCGCGAAAAGATGTTGTCAAAAGGACAATATCTCGGGCAGCTCTATGACATCGGCTTCGATATGCCCGAGACTCATGCAATCCGCAAGGGCCAGACCATGTACTACGCCTTTTTTGCCAAGCAGTGGAAGGGGCCAGTCGAACTGCGCGGCCTCGAAGACCGCAACTACAGTGTTGTGGACTACGTCACTGGAAAGAGCTTGGGGTCGGTTTCAGGGCACGGTGCACACTTGCCGGTGGAGTTCCATGGAAATCTGCTTGTGGAAGTGCGGCCGAAATGAACTGTGTTTACGGGCTAGAGAGTGCTTTTGTTAGGATCTCGTCAAAGACGGCAAACGCTTTCTGGTGAACCGGGATGTCAAACGTAAGAATGTTCTGCGCTTGGTGGTTTCACTCTCTGAGGGATCGGTTTCGTCGTGGGTTCGAATGGACTAGCGGCTTGGGTATTCCGGCGGTTGGTGTTTCTCCAACAATCTGCTTTCATGAGGCTCACTACTCCCGTGGTCCCGTCAGGTGCTAGTCTGGCGTAGCAATCCGATGAACAACCGGGAAATCCAGGCGGCTTGGAAATATCACGATGGTACGAAACACTCTCACTGGAGTATTCGTAACAACCTTCATTTCCTGGACTGGGCGAATCGGCCGTTGCCTTTCAAAATCTATCCAAAGATAGAGCCTCTTCCACTGCCGCGGGACCTGCCGCAAACAGGGGTGGCCATACTCTCCGCAATCTCGGAACGAGTGACTTCGTCGCTGACTGATTCTGTCCCTAGCTTTCAGGATCTTGCGCGCCTCCTCTATTTCTCGGCGGGGATTACCAAACAGCGCGCACAACCAGCCGGAGAAATCTACTTTCGCGCCTCGGCTTGCACCGGCGCTCTCTACGAGATCGAACTGTATGTCGTAGTAGCGATCTCCCGGGATTGGATGCCGGCGTGTATCACTTCAATCCGGCGGATGTATCGTTGCGGCTTTTGCGAAAAGGTGATTTTCGCGGAAACCTGGCTCAGGCGACGGCGATGGAGCCCGCGGTGGCTCACGCGCCCGCGACGATCATCTGCACCGGAACCTACTGGCGGAACGCCTGGAAGTACCAGGCTCGCACCTATCGTCATTTCGGTTGGGACAACGGCACCATGCTGGCAAATATGTTGGCCGTGTCTGCGGCTTCGGGGCTGCCGGCCGAGATCGTGCTCGGGTTCGTGGACGCCGAGGTGAACCGCCTGCTTGATCTGGATACGCGGCGAGAGGTTTGCTTGTGCCTCGTACCGATCGGGCACACATCGGAGAGTTCGCTGCTGGCGCCGAGAGAGGCTCCGGAGCTTGGCTTGGAGACAATCCCGCTTTCACAGCACGAAGTCGAATATCCCGCCATGTTTGAAATACATGAAGCGTCGTCGCTTGAGTCTGTAGAGGACGTAAATCAGTGGCGCGTCAAGGCAAGAGTCCTTCCGCCTTCCGCTTTGGCGGGCGAGACAGTTCGCCTCCCGCGCCTGCGGGAAGAAGAACAACCGAAGGACACGATCGAGCAAGTAATTCTGCGCCGCGGCTCTACTCGAACGTTCGACAGGGCGGCATCCATTACACTGGCACAACTTTCTACCATTCTCGACCGCGCCACGCGAGGACTTCCGGCTGACTTCCTTGAGCCTCCCGGCGCGCAGCTAAACGATCTTTACCTGATCGTGCATTCAGTGCAGGGGCTCAAGCCGGGCGCATATTTCTTCTGGCGTGTGCAGAACACCCTGGAGCTCTTGAAGGAGGGCGAATTCCGCGCCGAGGCCCATCATCTTGGTCTGGAGCAGGATCTGCCGGCGGACGCTTGCGTGGATATATTCTTTCTCGCCGATTTGAGAAGCATACTGGAGCGATACGGGAACCGCGGCTACCGGGCCGTCCAGCTCGAAGCGGGCGCCATCGGAGGCAGAATCTACCTGGCCGCGTATGCCCAGCACCTGGGTGCCACCGGGCTGACCTTCTTCGACGACGATGTAATTGACTTCTTTTCACCACACGCGAAAGACAAGAGTGCCATTTTCCTGGTCGCGATTGGCAAGCCGCTGAAACGTAAACCACAGTAAGGGCCAACCTCAGATTGTCGGCCATTTGGAAGCGATTCGGTTCTTGACGCGGTGCGAGCGGATGCTGCTGTGCTGAGTTCACCGGAGTGCGCTGTGGCGCCAGCTGATCTTTCCATCCAGCGCAGCACGATATTCGGACAAGTTCAGACACACGCCATTATGCTGGCTGAAAACTGCATCTTCACCGGCCGGCTATTGGTTGCAAGGCGACAGGTAGGATGCATGCGATTTTGTTCTGTTCCTCCGGGCTCTTCGGATTCCGCAGCGCTATGAATGCCAGCCGGACCTCTGGTCGATCGAGCAGTGTCAGATGTGGCCAAAAAGAAACGGTTAAGAGCAGATGAGGCCGAAACGCTCCGCGAGAGTGAGGCTGCGCATCACTCCCGATTTTGAAAGCACTACCTACGGAATGCCCAACTACGCGTGGCTGGCTTCGCATGGCGCGGATGAAATCTGCCGCGGCGCCGACGATCGTTCCGAGATGGTCGTGTTCCACGACTTGTTTCGCCCCCAGCGAATGGCGAATTTGCTCGCTCGACTCAATGAGTACACTCCGGCAGGGATGGACGCCAGCATCATCTGCGCTAATGAGGTGAAGGCATGAAAGGCGATTTCACTCGCGACAGTTTTGAATCGCACAAACGCTTTACGCGGTTCTACAGCACAGGGCCGCGTACAGCTTGACGCCGACTGGAATGAGCAGGTTTCGATCTTTTGGGAGTACTGGCGAAACTTCACGCGGGACCTGGTCGGTCCCTTTGCGGGTCCGCATGGCAAATGCGGATTCGGGATCATCCCATGTGTCTGGAGATCGCCGATCTAGTGCCGTCTGCAGAAGCGTCCCGCCTAAGAGGCATGCTCACAAGTGACGACGACTTTCTGATCGGTCCCGGCTCTTACTACGTGGACGGATTCCTTTGCCGGAACGTTGACTACGGGCGGTATTCGCTATTGATCTGTTCCCGGAGGAGCGGGTTTTGGCCCTGTCGAGCCGGCTGATTACGACTTGGTGACGGAAACGCACCGAATCCTAAGAATTCGGGCCCTCACGTGCGAGCCGTATTTCTCTAAGAAAAGGCCGATCGATACCGCTTGAATTTCCGCAACGAGACTCAGACTGGAAAGTGCGCTAAAGCATTAATTTCTTCGGTGAACTGATTGAGGAAGGCGGCCGCTCGGGCGCCATCGGCAGCGCGGTGATCGCAGGATAGAGTCACGGTCATCATGGGGCGGACAGCAGGCTTGCCGTCGACGGCGACCACGCGGTCAGCGATGCTGCCAACCGCGAGAATCGCCGCTTGCGGCGGGACAATAATCGCTGTGAACTCGTCGACCTGAAACATTCCGAGATTACTGATGGTGAAGGTGGCATCGGCGATATCGGCGGGGCGCAGCTTGCCTGCACGCGCTCGCTCGGCCACGTCGCGACGTTGCTGCGCGATTTCCGCAAGATTTGCGGTGTGTGCGTTAGGAATCACTGCCGCGACCACTCCGTCGGTCACTGCGATGGCTACGGCCATGTTCACGTGATCGTGAAGACGAATGCCTTCCGCAGTCCAGCTCGAATTCAGACGCGGATGTTTGAGCAGCACCCGCGATGTTAGTGCGATTAGCAGATCAGTATGGGTGATGCGGATATCGTGGATGCGTTCTATGTCTGGGGCCAGCTTTTCGCGGTATTCATGGAGCGCGCCAGCCTCGATTTCACGGGTGACGAAGAAGTGAGGAACCGTGGTCCAGCTCAGAGTGGTGCGCTCGGCCATGAGGCGTCCGATGGAACTGGGTACTTCAATGCTGCCTGATTTGTTCGGGGATACGCTCGATGCAGTTGTCGCGGCAGTGGCCTGCACGTCCGAAGCCAGAATCTCGCCGCCGGGGCCGGAACCGCGCAGGCCCGCGATATCCACTCCCAATTCTTTCGCAAGACGGCGCGCCTTCGGTGAAATCCTTGCGTTTGGAACGGCGGATGTTTCGCGAGCATTCGGCGCGACCGGAGCGGCGTAGGTTTCTGTTTTCGCTCGTGCCGCAGGCGTGGAGCTTGCGGAGCCGCTGGCTGCAGGAGGTTTTTCCCCGGGCGCGACAATCCAGGCAATCGTCTGTCCCACCGGAATCATCGGCCCAGCTTGCGCTGTAACGCCCGCGAGAATGCCGTCGCCGGAGCTTCGATTTCCATCGACCGCTTTGTCGGTTTCGATTTCGAGCAGCGGTTCGCCTTTGGTGACGCGTTCGCCTTCTTTTTTTCGCCAGGCAATGAGCTTGCCGGTTTCCTGCGCCATTTCGAGGGCGGGCATGACAACGCTGAAGGCCATAGGTTCTATTCTGAGATTGAGGTTCTCGAGCTATGCACTTACCTCGGACTCGTCGGCTTCTAAGTTCATCGGGCTGCTCGTTCCCAGCGCTTATCGAAACTGCGACTCTCCGCCCTTTCGCTGGCCTCGATCATCTCGAGCTTTGCTGGGCGGAGCTTCAGTTTCGCGCGTCGTGGGCAGCGGACCGTTGACCGTGAAATAATGCGCGCCCGCCACCAGCAAGCTCTTCCGCCGGGAAACGGGTGATCACTTCGTGGCCGGTTCGGCGTGACCACGATTTCTTCCTCGATGCGCGCCGCGCTCCAGCCATCGGTCGAAGGCCAGAATGTTTCGAGCGCAAACACCATGCCGGGCTTGATCGTCATCGGGATGTTCGAACGAAACCAGGCGGCTGATCACCGGCTTCTCCCAGATCGCCAGGCCGATGCCGTGGCCGTATTGCAGCGCGAAGCGGCTTCTTCGTTGGGGAAGCCGAACTCCTGCGCCTTCGGCCAGACCGCGGCGATCTCCGCCGTCGTGCGGCCCGGGCGCACCAGTTCGATCGCCGCGTCGAGATACTCGCGGCAGCGCTTGTACGCGTCCACCATGGCGTGCGATGCATAGCCGATGGTGAAGCAGCGGTAGTAACAGGTGCGGTATCCCATGTAGGAATGCAGAATGTCGTAGTAGACGGGATCGCCGGGCCGCAGCACGCGATCGGAAAAAACGTGCGGATGCGGATTGCAGCGCTCGCCGGAAATCGCGTTCACCGCTTCCACATATTCCGAGCCCAGATCGTAGAGCACTTTGCTGACCAGCCCGACCGCCTCGTTCTCGCGCATGCCCGGCTTCATGGCGCGATACAGTTCGTCGTAAGCGGCGTCGACCATCATCGCGGAAGTGTTCAGCAGCGCGATCTCGTCCTGCGTCTTGATGACGCGCGCGTCCGACATGAGCTGCTGTCCGTCGACGACCTTGATTCCTTCGCGTCTGCAGCGCGAAAAGAACCGGCGGCTCGATGATGTCGATGCCCACCGGCTCTTTGTGCAGGCCGCGCATTTCGAGTTCGATGCGGATCTTCTTGGCGACGTCTTCGGCGCGCCCCATCTCCGGCGACATGGCGCCGCGCAGCATGCGAAATTCCCGGACGCGAGCGCTCGCCCAGCCAGGGACAATGCAGTTGATGATGCTTGGCGGCCGATCCGAAATCCCACAGAATCGGCTCGTCATTCTGCGGCAGCAACGTGAAGCGGTTGGCCTTGTCCTGCGCCCATGTGCCGATGTGCGTCGCCGTCAGGTAGCGCACATTGTTCATGTCGAAGCACAGCAGCGCGCCCATCTCCGATTTGCGAGCAGCTCCTTGGCGCGCGCCAGCCGTTCGCGGCGCAAGCGGTCGAAGTCGATCCGCTGCTCCCAATCGACCGCCATGGTTCCGTGAGTTGGCAGATGCCATGATGCGCCTCCTTTGTCCAGTCTGAGATTTCGCGCCAGTCCTGAACTCTCGCATCTCAGGATCTGCCTGCACAGCTCCCGCGCCGCTTCGAATACCGTCTGCTCGGTCGGCACGGTTGCATCTTCCAGCGGCGGAGAGAACGGAATCGGAACGTGCATCGCGCCCATTCGCTTCACCGGTGCATCCAGATCGTAGAATGCGCCTTCGGCGATCACCGAGGCAATCTCCGCCGTCACGCCGTAGCGGCCGTAGCCTTCGTCGATCACGATCACGCGCGACGTTTTCTTGGCCGAGTCGATCAGCGTTTTTTCGTCCAGCGGCCACGTCGTGCGCGGATCGATGACTTCGGCGCTGATGCCGCCCTCTTCCAGCAGCTTCGCCGCGCCCAGCGCCACTTGCACCATGCTGCTGGTCGCCACCAGCGTGATGTCGTCGCCTACGCGCTTCATATCCGCCACGCCGAGCGGAATGGTGTACTCCTCCGCCGGCACCGGCCCCTTCAGCTTGTACATCATCTTGTCTTCGAAAAAGACCACCGGGTTCTCGTCGCGGATCGCCGTCTTCAGCAAGCCCTTGGCGTCGTACGGCGTCGACGGCAGCACCACCTTCAATCCCGGAACATGGCTGAACCAGGCGTGCAGCGACTGCGAATGCTGCGCCGCGGAGCGCCGAGTCGCGCCCAGCGTGGTGCGCATCACCATCGGAACCTTCCACTTCCCGCCCGACATGTAATGGACCTTGGCGGCCTGATTGACCATCTGGTCCATGGTCAGCGTGATGAAGTCGCCGAACATGATGTCGACGACCGGACGCAAGCCCGTCATCGCCGCGCCGACCGCGATGCCGGTAAATCCGGCTTCGGAGATCGGCGTGTCGATCACGCGCTCCTTGCCGAACTCCTCCACCAGTCCGGACAGAACCTTGAACGGCGTGCCGGCTTCGGCGACATCTTCGCCCAAAATGCAGACGCGCGAATCGCGGCGCATCTCTTCCGCCAGCGCTTCGCGGACCGCCTGCGCGAATGTAAGTTCGCGTCGCCGTCTCAGGCATAGACGTCCTGGTCCACTTCGTCGACGCTCGGGATAGGGCGCGGCGATGGCGAACTCCACCGCTGCTTCCATCTCGGTGCGAACTTCGGACGTGATCTCGATCGAGCGACGCAGCGTCAGCATAGCTTCTGTTCGATCAGCCACTTCGCCAAGATCTTGATGGGATCGCGCTCCGTCTTCCATTGCTGCTCTTCCTGCTTGGAGCGGTAGTATTCGCGATTGATGTCGCCCACGTGATGGCCGCTGATAGCGGTAGGTGTTGCACAGCAGGAAACGCTGGCCCGTCGCCGCGTGCGCGCGCGTTCCACCAATCGCGCTGCGACTTCGTGCACGGCGCGCACGTCCTGGCCATCCACGCTTCTCGGCCTGCAATCCGAACGCAGTGGCACGCGCCAGAATGTCGCCCGCTGTGGTCTCCGAATAGTGCGTGTATTCGTTGTACATATTGTTCTCGCAGACGTAAATCACCGGCAGCTTCCACAGCTGCGCCAGATTCATCACTTCGTAGAGCACCCCTGGCCCAGCGCGCCTTCGCCGAAGAAGCATACGGCGACGCGTCCGTTCCCAGTGCTTGGCCGCGAATGCCGCGCCCGTCGCGATGCCTGCGCTGCCGCCGACGATCGCGTTGGCGCCGAGATTGCCGGTCGCGGGATCGGCGATGTGCATCGATCCGCCCTTGCCCCGGCAATATCCCGCTTCTTTGCCCAGCAGTTCGGCAAACATGCGATCCGGCGACGCGCCTTTGGCCAGGCAATGTCCGTGCCCGCGATGCGTGCTGGTGATGTAGTCGTCGATCCGCAGCGCCTCGCAGATTCCCACGGCCACGGCTTCTTCGCCGATGTACAGATGAGCCAGGCCGGGCATCAGCGCGCGCGTGTAGAGATCGTTCACCTGCTCTTCGAACAGGCGGATGCTCACCATCTGCCGGTACATGCGCAGCCACTTCTCGATTTCCGTGCCGGCTTCGCGGCCGGTTTGCGGTTGGTCGCGTCGTCGGTGTGTCATTTGCTGTCACTCCCGACATGCGCGCCAGCACATCAAACATGCACGGCGAAATCCTGCTTCGCCCAGCCCATGCCGCGGGCGGCGGTCAGAAACTCGTTGCTCACCGCGGTGGTCGGCAGCGGCACATCCAGCTGCCGTCCCATCTCCATCGCGAGCAGCATGTCTTTCTGCATCATGTTCACGTCGAACCAGGCTTCTTCCGGCTGCTGCAGGACGAACGGGCCGCGGTACTGCATCATGGGAGAGGCGATCGCGCTGTGGGTCAGCACATCCACCGCGGTCTCGCGCGCGATGCCGCTCTTTTCCGCCAGCAACACGCCTTCGGAAAACGCCAGCATCTGCACCGCGAGGCTCAGGTTGGTCGCGATCTTCATCGACAGCGCCAGGCCGTTGTCGCCAACGTGTGTCACCTTGGGCCGATATCCTCCAGCAGCGGCTTGACCGCTCAAAGGTCTCGCGCCGTCCGCCGACCATCACCGACAACTTGCCTTCCTGCAAGGTGATCACGCTGCCCGAGACCGGAGCGTCGACCATGTCCGCGCCCTTTTCGCGCACCTTCGCTGCGAGCGCGCGGCTCACGTCGGGACTCACGGTGCTCATGTCGACGAAAATCTTGCCCGCGCCCAGGCCCGCGAGAATTCCGTCCGGGCCTTCGGTGATGGCTTCGAGCGCGGCGGCGTTGGTGACCATCGCGAAAGTGACGTCGGAGCAGCTGGCTACCGCGCGCGGAGAATCGGCCCACTTCATCCCTTTGTCAATCAGCCACTGCGCTTTGGATCGGGTGCGGTTGTATCCGGTGACGGTGTGGCCTTTGCTGAGCAGCCGGTCAACCATCTGGCCGCCCATCACGCCGAGGCCGATGAATCCGAGATTTGCCATCATGTCGGTCTCCTAAACTAGTTGTTCGATCTTGCGACGACTTTTTTCCCGGCGGAATTCGTAATCCTGCCGAACCTGCTTCAGATGCGCTCGCATGGCGCTGCGAGCCGCTTCCGGATCTTGAGCCTCGACCGCCTTCAGAATTCGTTTGTGGTGGAACTGCCCGCGTTCCGGCCCGCCATCCACATAGAAAATGCGGCATCCGCTGCTCGCGCAACACGCCGACAATTGAATCAATCAGGGACAGAATCAGCGGATTGGCCGCCGCTTCCGCCAATGCGAGGTGGAAATCGAGGTCGGCTTCAATAAAAGCATCGGATCTTTGGCCGGAATCGTCCATCACTGCACTGCGTCCCGCATCATGCTGACGTGCTGCTCTTCGAGCTCGTGCGCTGCCAGGGCTGCGATTTCCGGTTCCAGAATCGCCCGCACCTCCGCCAGCTGGGTGGACCCTTCCGGCTGCCCGATTCGGATCGTGGAGGTCGAGCGACTGGCGTATCGCCTGGGTGGTCCGTCGGTGATAACGTTCCGCGGCCCGAGAAGATTCCACCAGTCCTTTTTCTTGCAGCGCCTTTACTGCTTCGCGCACCGCAGTCCGGCTTACGCCGAATTGTTGCGCCAAGTCTCGCTCCGCGGGAAGCTGGTCTCCGGGCTTGAGTGCGCCGTTCAAAATCGATTCCTCGATCTGTTGCACTATTTGTTCGTAGAGCCGAGCACTGCGAACCGTCTTGTACACTTAATCTCCGCCCCGATAGCTGGATATGGATGCTTCCGAGTGGCATCTGGTCATACCGCTATACCACGCTCACTCCGCTCGGGTCAAGCCCCCCTTCTATGGCGCGGCTGGATACTTTATGTAACTAGCATTTCCACAATCACTTATCTCTACTCGCAGTTGCCTTCGCGCTCACATCTCTGCACTTTCGCTTGACTTGGAGTTTCTATAGTGGTACAGCTGTCGGACCACAACCGTCTTCCACTTGGAGGGTCCGTATGCGTTCGCTTACGAGAGTGATCCGGGTCCCGGAAGTGTTCAGCGTTCTGCTTCTGCTGTCCACCTCTCTTTTCTCCCAGACCTCGACAGGAAGGATTCTGGGGACGGTCACCGACCGCACCGGGGCTGCGGTGAGTGGCGCGACGGTGACCATTGTGGACGTCCAGCGCGGTACCACCCGAACCCTAACGACCGATGATGCGGGCGCTTACGTGGCCCCGAGCCTGTCGCCGAGTAGCTATAAGGTTCGTGCCGAGGCGAAGGGGTTTAAAACGGTCGAGCGCGTCGAAATCCCCGGTGGAAGTCGCACAGGATGTGCGGATTGATCTCTCACTCCAGCCCGGAGAAGTCTCCGAGACCGTGGAAGTCAGCGGGGACGTGCCACTGCTGAATACAACCTCGTCAACATTGGGAGGAACCCTCAGCAACAAGGAGATCACGCAGCTTCCACTAAACGGCCGCAACTACGAGAACTTGTTGCAACTGCGACCGGGTATTGTGCGGTACCCGGGCGGTGGCTTCTCCACCACCAGCACTAACGGGCTTCGCGCGGAAGATAACGCATATTTGGTGGACGGTCTATTCAATAGCGAGCCGTTTTCTGGGCAGAGCATCGTCAATGGCGCGGGCATCGCCGGCGATTCGGCGACAATTCTTCCCGTCGATGCGATTCAGGAGTTCAATCTTCAGGAGAATCCGCCGGCTGAATATGGTTGGAAACCCGGCGCGATCGTGAATGTGGGGCTGAAGTCCGGCACCAACAGTCTCCATGGCACCGGCTACGCATTTGGCCGCGATACGCCCTTAGACGCCCGCAATTATTTCAATACCACGGATTTCCCCAAGCAACCCAGAAATCTGGAGCAGTTTGGAGGGACCATCGGCGGCCCGATTATCAAAGATAAATTGTTTTTCTTCGGCGGCTATGAGGGGCAACGCTATACGGTTGGAAATACTTCCCAGTTCCAGAGCTACACCACGGTCCCTCTACCCACTCCTGCGGTGCCGACGTGCACTTACATTGCGGCGGGAGATTGTGCGAGCAGCATTCCCGATGCCATCGCGGACGTCTACGCCGGTTTCCTACAGGGAGCAATTCCAACCGGCATCAGCCCTGCGAGTTTGGCGATTTCGGGCTGCACCTTCACTCCGCCAAATAACGTAACGTGCAATGGCAAAGGATTTCCGATCAATAACGGCACCAACCCGACCGATCCTACGCTTCTCACTTTCGGACTGCCGAATACGGTCAGCTCAGATAACGGTATTGCCAAAGATCGATTATCACTTCAACCAACGCCACACCATCACGGGGCGCTATTTTTTTGGCAACAATTCGGGAAACGTTTCAGACGCGGTCAATTGCAGCCGCAGTGGCTGACGCAAATTCACACTCGGGCCCAGGTGATCGGCGGAAACTGGATTTACGTGCCCAGTTCCAATGGGTGAATGAGGCGCGCTTTGGTTACAACCGTTTGTACCAGCCGACTTTCACCGATGATCATGATGTCTCGGCTGCGTCGTACGGCTCAACACCGGAGTGACCAATCCGCTGTACGGCGGGCTGCCTCGAATCAATATCTTCCCCTTTTATGTCTTCCCCCAGGAACTCGGCGGATTCAATTGGCCGAAGATTCAAGGGCCAGACACCGCTATCAGTTCGTCGATCATGTCGCCTACACGCGCGGGAACCACGCAATCAAGTTTGGCGGGGAGATTCATCACGACGCTTTCAATGGCGGAGCGTATGGGGGCGCAAGGGGACGAATCAAATTCGTCGGCGGTTCAGCCTGGGCCACCGGTACGGATCTTCAGGCTTGGAAGATTTTTTCGCCGGCGTGCCAACCAAGGCAAGCCAGCTGGTCGGAGATCCGACGCGACACATCCACAATTGGGGGTATGCCGGCTTCATTCAGGATGACTGGCGGATCACCGAAACCCTGACTGTAAATTTTGGACTTCGCTACGAGATGAATACGGTCGTAAAAGAGATTCGAAAGACCAGCTGGGGAATTTCGACCCCACGCTGGGGTTAGTTCAAGTCGGTAAGCAGATCAGCGCTCCCTACAATGGCGATCACAACAATTTCGCGCCGCGGCTTGGGTTTCGCGTGGGACATTTCTGGAAAAGGTAACGACGGTTGTACGCGGCGGTTTTGGCTTGATGTACGAGACCATCAACTGGGAATCCTTCCTCGCATTGAACAATTCACTTGGCATCAGCACCATTCCCACTGGCGCGATCATCAACGCTAACGGCGACACTGCTGGAGGTTCGATTGCCGTGGGCACTGTCAACTTCTTCGGTGCCGATCCCACCAGGCGGTCTCAATTGGGATCCTGCGATTACGGGCGTACAGGGAACGGTTTTCCCAACAACCGGAATTAACTGTTTCGCGAACCCGTGCAGCATTATCGGAGTGGATCGCAACATTAGAACCCCGTATGTCTGTAACTGGACGTTCAACGTCCAGCACTCGTTCAATAACGATCTTTCGATGGAACTCGCCTATGTCGGCAATCACGGCTCGAACCTGGTAGGAATTCGCGATATCAATCAGAATGTCGCCGGCGAAGATGTCTGCGGGCGACGAACAATCCGGTCGTCCCTTCAACGCGCAGTTCCCGTACCTGAGCTTCATCTATCAGATGGGAAATATTTACCGGTCGAACTATAACGGTCTGCAGGCAACGCTCACTGCTCGCAACTATCATGGCTTTACGCGGTCTTGGTTACACCTATTCGCATGCTCTCGACGATGTGGGCGCGAACTGGGACTTTGGCGCTGGCCTGGGCTTGCCGAGCGACAGCAACCATCCCAACCGCGAATATGCGAGTAGCGATTTTGACATTCGTCACCGCTTGACGCTGTCGATGACCTATCGGTGCCGGGGAAGAAATCGTTTGCGCAGTTGCTGGAAGGCTGGGAACTGCACTCGATTGTCAGCCTTTTTGGCGCGCAACCTTTTGGCGTGAAGGATGCCGGAACCGACGTGAGCCTGACCGGCGAAGCTGAACGACCGGTGGGACTTCTTCGGAAATACCAATGACTTCAAATCCACGCCGACTGGAATTCCGTTCTTTGCGGGCAGTGGGAGTACTTCTGCTCCCACCTCCAATTCCGCCTGTAACGCGCAGGCCTTGGCTTTGGATCAAGCTGCCGCGGTGGCCCCGCAACCCCGCTCTAGCGAACTTCGGCTGTTACGCGAGCGGCAAACTCGTTCCTGATTCCACCGCCGCTGGGAACGTTCGGAACTTCCGGCCGCAACATTTTCCGCGACACCGGTTTTCACAACTGGGATTTCTCGGTGGCAAAGAACTGGAAATTCGGGGAACGGTTCGGCGCGCAATTCCGCGCCGAATTTTTCAACGTTCTCAATCATCCGAATTTCGCCAATCCGTTTGGCGGGCAAAACGGATGGGCGCACAACGATCCGTCCACGGGATCATTCGGCTGCTCTTGCGCCACACCAGACGTCGCCGCTTCCAATCCCGTTATCGGATCCGGTGGAAGCCGCGCGATCCAGCTCGGGCTGAAGCTGAATTTCTAGTTCAGAAGGGGCCGGAGTTGATCCGGCCCTTTATTTTCTGCCAACATTCCACAACTTTCGAACCAACAGGATCTTTCCGATGACTTCGATACCACGGCATTCCCGGATCATCTTTCTTGCTCTAATAAGCGCGTCTTTTCTCGGATCCGCAAGTATCGCGGCTCAGGAGCGGCACGAGCGAACGCTCGACGAGATCAAGACCGAAGCCCTTCGTCGCGCAGAAAACGGAATGTATCCCCTGATTGGGCTCGATCCTGGAGATGTTCGTGAAGCCTTTGCATCTATCAAGACCACCGATAAAGATGAATGGGCCGCTGCGTTCATGGGCGTGGCCGATAAGTATATGAATGAGGCGAAAGTTATTGAAGCGACGGATCCCACAAGGGCGAATGCGGATTATGTCCGCGCTTGGCGTTTGTATTCGTTTGGGCGTTGGCCAATTCCCGCATCACCGGGTAAGCAACGGTCCTACGAAAAAGCGATCGATGCCTTCCTGGCACACGCTAAATTCTGGGATCCACCCCTTGAAATCGTAAAAATTCCCTTTGAGGGATCGCAAATCATCGCCTACATGCGTTTGCCAAAAAACGCAAAAGGCCCGGTTCCGCTGGTTATCGCGGTGAACGGTCTGGATAGCCGCAAAGAAGATCTCTCCGAAAGCTTCGCAGCGATTCTGCCATACGGTGTAGGTTTTCTAGCGGTTGACGGCCCGGGTACTGGGCAAGCCCCGGTCAAGGCGAGTGAGAATGCCGAGAGAATGCTGTCGCGAGTCATCGACTACGCGCAAAGCCGTCCTGAGATCGACAAAAATCGCATCGCTATCCACGGTGTCAGTTGGGGTGCATACTGGGCGACCAAGTTAGCGATCGTCGAGAGGTCACGCTTGAGAGGAGCCAGTGCTCAGTCGCCACCGGTCGACAAGTTTTTCCAGAAGGATTTCCTGATGAACTCCCTGCTAGGCAATCGCGAATATCTGTTCGACCAGGTTCCGGCGCTGATGGCGATCCTTCCCGGCGTAACCTCGCTCGATCAAACGGCCGAGTTCCTGCCGAAAATGTCCCTGGTGCAGCAGAACCTGCTGGGAAAGCCGATGGCGCCCATGCTCGTCATCGCCGGAGTGCTGGATACCCAAGTTCCTATCTCTGACATCTACCTGCTGCTCGACAAGGGCGACACGCCGAAAACCGCATGGATTAATCCCCAAGGCGGTCACCTCGGACGCCAGATAAAAGTCTGGCCTGATCCCTTAATCTTCAAGCAGGTCATTATTCCCTGGCTGTTAAAAACACTCGAGGTTCCACCCGCTTAGAGACTTCCGCCCTTCACGACTTGAGAGATATACATCTCGTAAATGAAAACCCAAAAGGAAGTAACGTTGAATTGGTCTCGCCGCACACTCTGTCTTCGGCCAAATGACAACTCGCGAGCATTGAGTCTCCATGCGACTCATTCGTTGCACGTGCCGGTTTAATTAGCCCGCGCCAGCACGCCCAATCCAGTTCACGCCCGGATCACGCTCAGGTTCGCTTGCGCTTTCTTCGTGAACCTTGTGCCACCAGGGACGCCGTGCGAACGCCGTTAGAACGATACCTTGGCGGAAAACTGGAAGCTTCTCGATCCGAATCTCGGAACAATGGCCAGTGGCTGCCCGAATTGCGGGTTTGCGGTCGCTGTCCACTGTTGGTCGGTGCCGTTCACGTTCCCGGGCTGCACCGTGTACTGAACATTATCCACCGTGTTCTGCTGGTAATTCGAATGATTAAAAAGGTTGAATGACTCCGCCTTCAACTGCAGAGCATAGCGCTCGCGCAAGTGGAATTCTCGAGCGATGCCGATATCCACGTCTCTCACATTCGGGCCCCGAAACGAGTTAAAACCCTCGCCCGGCACGATCGAAAAATTGACTTCGGGATTGTCGAACACCGCCGTATAAGGCCTTCCGCTTCCCAGGTTCAGAACTCCGCTGAACTCAAAATTCTTTAGAGGCTTTACTTGCGGCGTCCACACTCCGGAAGCCACGAAGCGGTGTCTCTGATCGAGTTGTGAGGGCCCACGCTGGGCCGCTTGGTCGAACTGGTTGAAGTAGCCAGCACCCTGATCGGTCGTCTTCGACAACGTGTATGAGACAGTGGACTGGAACTGCCTCGAGTTGTGCCGCAACGAAACCAGCAGTCCGTTGTAAATAGACAGCCCGGAATTATCGATCGCATTGATTGGCCCAAAGTTGGGATTAATCAAGCCGTCAATCGCGCTATAGTCCGGCGTGGTGTAAGTCTTCCCGGTCGGGAGATTGACGGTGGCGGTAGTGAATGATCCCCCAAATGCAGGCTGGAGTCCGGAGGAACGAGGTTCAAATCGAATCCGAAGTTGCCGTTTGCCTGCCGAGTTACGCCGTTCGAGTTTCCCAGTAGCCTTACGCCATGACTGTAAACATATCCGACGCTAAGCGCTGTGTTCTTGCCGAACTGATGTTCGACTGCTGCGTTAGCCTGTTCAACATAGGGACTGCGGAAATTGGGCGTGAACACCACGATGGACGGAGTTCCTCCCGCACCACTCGGAAACGAACTGAGGCTATTCGGATAAGTGACCAGCGGACTGCTGTTTCCAAAAGCAGGTCCCACCACAACCAGAAACGGCCGCGTAACACCGTTCGAAGCCAGCGCCTGCGACACGTCGAGCAAATCCTCCTGCTCATAGAACAGACCGAAAGACCCGCGCACTACCGTGGCGCCCTTCGAATCGAACGAGTACGCAAATCCCACACGCGGAGCGACATTATTTTTGCTGTACGGAATCGTGCAAGTCAGAGGGAAAGGCTGAATTGCATTGCTTGGGCTGCTGCAGAACCTGCAAATCGTAGCGCAAACCGTAATTCAAAGTCAGCTTCGGAGTCGCGCGATATTGATCCTGTGCGTACAGCGAGTAAGTGGGGGAGGTCTGGGGGATGCTCGCCTGTCCGAACGACTGAAGGTAAAGTTCGAAGTTCCCTGTCGCGACGTCATTCAGCGTTCCGAACCGGTATTCCCCCTTTGGCCCATAGATAAAGAAGTCGTTGTTGCGGCTGAGGTTGATGTCCACTCCCGCCTTCACAGTGTGTTGGCCAATGATCTTGGTGAAGTTGTCGGTGAACTCGTAACGCTTGTCTGTGTTCGCAAGCTGAAAACGGTTGCCCCCGAAGACAAAGCCGGTGTCGGGATTCTGGATGGTAACAGCGGGCGATGTCGCCGGCGAACCCGGCAGATCAAAATGGTAATCGCTGCCATAATGAAATCGCAGCTCATTGATGGTTGTCCCATTGAAAACGGTCTGCAATGAGAGCTGCAGAAAATGACTCGTCGCACCGTCCGTCAGCGAGAGCCCATCGCCGGTGGAAGTGGGAGTATTGAAATATCCGTGTGGGCTGCGAAAACGCTGATAGTTGTAGGTGACGCTGAACGTGTTTTTCTCGTTGATCACGCCGTTGAGCTTGATGAAGGCGGTGTTCTGATTGAAGCTGCGGGGAAACGATCCAGCTGCAGCTTGCACCTGTGCGGCAAGCGCCGGGTTACTCGTAAAGAAGTTGGGCGGAAGTCCAATCAGTGCCGGAGCGTCGTTGACGGTCAGCGGCTCGTTCCTCACCTGTCCTTCATAGTTTGCCACGTAGAACAGTCGATCGTGCCGGATAGGACCACCCAGCGTTCCTCCAAACTGCTGACGACGGTTGCTGGGTTTCGGAATCCCCTGCTGTTTGTTAATGGCGTCGTTTGCATTCAATGCCGAATCCAGTATGTAGTAGTACCCATCTCCGTGCACGGCGTTGGTGCCACTCTTAGTTACAGTGTTGACCAAGCCACCGCCAGACTGCCCGAACTCAGCTTCGAAACCAGTGCTGGTCACCTGGAACTCGCGAATGATATCTTCGCTGAACTGGTACGGAATGCTGGTGCGCCCGATCTGCTGCGAAAAAAAAGCGTTGTTATTGTTGCCGCCGTCTACCGTGTAGTTGTTGAAATTTCCGGCAACGCCGTTGAAGCTCAGCATGCCAAAGTCGCCGTCAGTCGTTGCCCCTGCCGTGAGCAATGCGAAGTCCGTGAAGTTACGTCCATTCAGAGGAAGCGACTCGATGCTCTGCTGGCCTACGACGCTTCCCAGCGATGACTGTGAGGTATCCACGAGTGGCGCTGTCGCCACGACGGTCATCGTCTCTTCGACTCTTCCGACGGCAAGTGTGGGATGAACTGTCGTAGTCGTGCCGACCGAGATGGCAACGTTCGTGAGCAGCAACTTCTGAAAACCGCTCTTTTGCACTGTTAATTGGTAAGTCCCGGGATCGAGGTAGAGGAAGTTGAAGTATCCGCTCTCGTTGCTCTTTGCCGTGTTCGCAACTCCAGTGGCACTATTGATCGCCGAAACCTCCGCGCCAGCCACCACGCTGCCCGACGAATCGACAACGGTGCCGTCGAGCCGTCCCGTGGCGGAGGACGATTGTGCCTGCACCGGCACATAAGATAGAAGCAGAAGAAATGTCGGCAGAATAAAAGTGGCAATGTGTCGTAGGCGCACTCGATCCCCCCAAGGTCAATTGTGTGAAGAACGCGCATTATATGGGACCGGGCTGAGAATTCTGCTGCGATATATTTTTGATGGAACGGATCTAAATTCAGATTCGCTTCAGGAAGGTTGTTGTACTATGACCGACTTTTTCTTTTCCAGCCATAACCCAGGCTCTGCCCAGCTTGTCTCCGAAGGAGAGCGCCCGTGTCTTGACTTTCGTCACGCCGTGGCAGGTATTAGGAACATGGAAAACTGCTGTTCAAAGTTCTGGTAGGAGTCGCGATGAAATCGTATCCCTGCTGCTTTACAACGTGGAAGACGAAATTCAATGAACCGCGGTACGTGGAACACTGTTCAGCTTCTTACAGAAGACAAACCGCTTAACCAGCACTGGATCGGAGTTCCTGCAGTCCCGACGCGCGAGTCGTAAGCTATGAGGGATGGTGCAAAGTCGTGCAACACATATACCCTTTCTTACTTTCCATGCGGACCCACCACGACGATCATGAATGTACCCGGGACTGGAGTCGGTCGTCCACCATCTTTGCCTCCTTGGAACTCGGCCGTGGGCAGATAAATGTTGTGGGTTGATGAATCCATATCCATCGTTCTAGCGCCCGGAGGAGTTGAACAACTTGGCTCACCCCAAACTTACCTGGAGTGATTTCTCTGATCACGGAGAGCTTACCATCGCGGCAGCTTGCAATCTACGCTTAATCTCTGCAAATCTGCTGCTTGAAATCAACCATCGAGGCGTTTTACGGCTCCATGATCTTGCCCCGCCCCTAAGATGAAAAGAGAAATAGGTTCTTCAGCTTTCCTTAAGGTATCGAAGCGCAGGCTTCCTTAACGACGCGGGCAATTTGTCGTTAGCCGACAAAAGGCATGAGGTTGGCAATTTTTCGCCGGTCTGGGTGAGGAAACCCGCGCGCGAACCTGCCTCCTGAACTTGCGCGATCGGTCCACGAGAGCTGATGAAAGTGGAATCTCTCCCAGAAATGGGCAGAAAAGTTGCCGATGAAACAATGGCTCAGAACGAAGATCACTAAACGAGAATTCAAGTGGGACCGAGCAGGAAACATTAGGCCCGAATAAACCGATTCCTCCAACCAGGGTTGCACAGGACCTTGGTATCTCACGATGAAAGCTCAATTCAAGCTTCGGAAATCCCGCTCTACTCCTGAGATGTTCATTCTAATCATCCCCGGGCATGGCGCGCAGTCGGAGCTACAACTCGGCCCTTTCGGCGAAGTTGTCACGAAGGAGGAACTCAGGAAGTTCGGACTGAATGAACCTAGCATCAACAGCATGATTGAGACCGCTCGTCAGGAGTTTGAAATTCCACCTAGACACGCAGGATCATCGAATCGCAGTCAGTCATGAGCGGGGGCTCACAATGCAAATGCCAAAGCTGATTGTCACCGAAGCCAAAGATGGTGTTCCCTTGAGAGGGACCTGTAGAAGTTGCCCAGGTACTATATTTGAAGTCGGCTTCACCGTCCGGGGGTTGGAAGCACACGTCGATGCCCAAGCTCTCTTCAATCGGCACCTCGAAGTTGTTCATTCCGACTGCTCAACGGTATAGCAATCATGAGCAGTAACGTCGAAATTGGCCCCTGCAGAACCGCAACCGCCATTGGATGACGGAGGCATACACGCCAAAGGCGACGTGATGGAATTCTTTCAGCTTCCCTTAATGTTCTGAAGCGTAATTTCAGAGCCGCTCATTTGCTCCACCGTTGGCATCTGGGTAAGGGGATCGTTCCGTGGTCGCGGGAATTCGACCCATTCCGTCTGCTCAGTGTGGTCTTGAGAGCCTTAACGAGACCTTAAAACTGAATCTGGAAGAAATCCTTCTGGTGTCTGTTTGGGCAATCTTTTCCTGCAGTCCGTTCCCACTCAAGGACAAACGGAGGGCGATTGTTCTCGCAGACTCATTAGGGACAGTTTTAAGCATCCTCTAATTGCAGCCAAAGTAGAGATTCAAATGAAGACTTCATCACGCGGAACGATGATGTCGCAAGGAGTGGAAAATGGAGCGACGAATTTCGCTTTTCTTGCTGTCCCTTTCTTTTGTCGTGGGAGGCGTTCTAGGAGATCGGGCGCCGGGAAGCCCACGAGCAAATGCTCAATCCAAAAGCTTCGCACAGGACCTCGTCGAGATCACGGTGGCTAACCACCCTGAGTTGGTGGGCCTCGAACTCGCCACCACGCCCAAAAAAGGGCAGGATTGCATCACGATTGCAGCGACCGATATCGAAGAGATAGGAGAGAAGTGCGACCGAGGTGATCTCGATGTCATGAGAACCGGTATTTCCACCATCGAGAAGGAGGCGGATGGATATGACGTAACCGCGCCCCTGAAGGTAGGGGAAAAGATCATCGGCATCATCGGAATGGACTTTAAGCTTGATCAGAAAGAATCTAGCCTTCTCGATCAAGCCGCAGTCATCGCTCGCGAGATTGAAGGAAGAATTTCTTCAAAATCCAAACTCTTTCAACTTGCAAATAAGTAGATTTCCGAGACCTGTTCGGCGTGGAGTTTTTTGGTGGGAAGCTCAGCCCGAAGTTCCGAGACGCACTTTGCGCTGTCGTCTCTCGATTCGGCCACTTGTGGACCGGATGTCTTCCCAACACCCGCCGTACCACATTTTGATCTTGTCTTGTTTCTGGTAAACAGAACCACGTTGATATCGCTGACCTGAAAAGTCACTGGCTTTTCCTGGAACCCAGAGTATTTGTGCACCATAGTTGAACAAGGTAACCGCACAAAATGTTTTCGCGCCCATCATTGGAGCAGTGCCCGCCCTTATTTGGGCGCGGTGATTAACCTCGTTCCGCTTAAGTCGTTGTGCTTCAAGAGGTGCAGAGTGGCCCGCGTATTGCCTCCGAAGATGCAGGACCCAAATGCCGATCAGCGGTCGTATCTTGCTCCAACAGGAATAAGCACCGGGTTCTAAACAGGTGCGGCCGCGGCCGAGGAAAACAACAAGGGAGCACAAAAACTGCTGAAGCATTTCCCTCCAGGGCGCAGCAAATAGACCTCCCGATCGTGAGCCAATTCTCGGCGTCCGGGTCCGCCGTACCGTGGAGCGGTGCGTTTTTGTTGGTAACAACCGCGCCTAAAGTCGTCTATGAGTGCCTAACAAGTTGTGGGGAACCGCTGAACCAAAGCATTCTGGGGACAGGTGAGCAAGCAGAGGGTGGAAGGTCCGATTTTTCCCGCGCTCACCAGCCTTTCTTCTTGTGGCTAGGGCACTTCAAGCCTGCAGTCTCGTCCACATCCTACTGTCACTTGGTTTGCGGAGCTTTTCTTATCCATCTGGTCATCTCGCCATCGGCGACTTTCTCAAATCCCAGTTCGCCCACAATCCTGAGAGAAGCCAGATTGGAAGACTTGATTTCCGCCATCAAGGGGCAATTCGCAGCTTCTGCGACCAGCCTCACCATCTCTTTGCCGTGTCCCTTTCCGCGATGCTCCGGTGCTACCGTCCAGCTTAGCTCTCCGTCGGCATCAACCCGGCATGTTCCGAGTGCTACGCCAGACTCTTCGGCTACGTATAGCAGAACAGAATCGCCGGCCAGGACACGACGGAGCCACTGAAGGTGATCGCTCCACCGGATCTCGTCCTCGTTGCGGGAGTTGGCACGGCTATCGGGATCATTCCGCCAGGCGAAAAGGCGCTCGGCATCGTCCATGGTGGCTCGCCTAAGCTTCATCGCGTTCGATTGTAGCTCGGCGTCGAACTTACTTTCGTTCCCGCTCTCGAAAGAGCAGCGCATCAAGCGACCATTTGCCGGCGCCTACCGCCGAAATGTAGAGAAAGATGAAGCAGAACAGCACGGGCAGTTCTCCATGGTTCATAATTGGCCAGAAACTTCGGGCGGCGTGCGCCTTGAAATACGCGGTCGCCATCTCTCCCGACGCGATAAACGCAACCGGCCGCGTCAACAGGCCCACGATGATCAGTGCTCCCGCGATCGTCTCGATGTAGCCCGCTGCCAGGAGTAGGCCGGCGGCTTTCCCACCTTGCGGCCCAAATCCGCCAAACAGTCCAAGCGTCTTTTGTAGCCCATGCTGAAGGAATTCAAAACCTGCAAATACCCGAAGCAAGAAGAATGTGGTTTCCTGGAATCGCCGCATATCTGTGAGGATGAGTTCGATTACTTCGCAGTTGCTTTCTGGTTGGGTTTTGACAATCATCCCATGCCACCCGGCACCGCGGGCGGCTTTATCCGAATCTCTACGATCTCGAACTCGCGGACTGCTCCTTTCTGCCTGAACTCCAGTGTGTTTCCCCGGTAAAGCATGCGATATTTCTCGCCCACGATAAAGCCGTGGCACATGTCCTGGCATCGAACGACGAATGTTTCATTCACTCCCTCGACTGTCATCAGTTCGTCAGGAAAATTGATTTGCAGCACGCGATAGCGAGGTTGCAACAGCAGTAGCAACTCATCGCCCAATGGATTTCTCCACTTGTAAGCGGAGCCGATCGCAATTGCAGCGAGCGCACCCAGCAACACAATCGTGTTCCGACGTCTCACTCGATCACTTGCCAACATGGAGGGATCGAAGAAACTTTACCACTCATTGACGATTCTTGACCCCATCGTGGGTTTCGTCGTGATGCAATACATAAATCGCGAGGCCTGCCCCGAGAAGGAGGTCAAGATGTGGAGCGTGAGTGATTTCAGCGGACTGCTGTTGGCGGCAGTTGTTAGCGTGATAACGCTGGTGGTGTGGTGGTCGGTGCGAGGCAGCGTTTAAAGGTTCAGGACGGAGCCGATCTCCGTCCTGATTGAGTGCGATTACTGCGGCGGCTGGCTGCTGCTGCCCTGATCTGATTCCCCATGACGCTTCATCATGTGCTCTTCCCGCTTGCTCTGCATGTCGTCCCACTTCTTCTGTTGGTCGGAAGTCAAAACCGCGCGAATCTGGTCGTCCGCGTTTTTGTGAACGTCCATGAATTTCGCCCGCCGGTCCTGCTGTGGCGTAGACGTATCCTGCATCATGTTCTGCATCTGCGTCTTTTCGTCCTGCAGGATGCTCTGCACCTTCGTTTGCTGGTCCGCAGTAAGGTTCAGCTTCTTGGTAAGGTGCTGGGTGCGTTTGGCAGGATCCATCTCATGGTGAGGTCGTCCCCCACCTGATTCCTGTTCTTGCGTCTGTGGCGCCGCGCTGCCGTTCTGCCCTGCATCTTGCGCAGATGCCAAGGCCGCACCGCTGATGAGCACTCCTGCCAACGCCGCTGTCAATAATGAATGATTAACCATCATTTCTCCTCTGCTGCTGTACTGAATTTTGACGAAGTCACACAAGCAGTAGGAACCAGCTTTTTCGCGTTTAGTTGCTGCTTCTGGGAAGCTACTCACAATTCTTTACAACGCTTTACAATGGTCCTGACGGCAGACGGGTCAAACCAGCAGCATCGACTATCTGGCGACAGCTAAGGTATTGTAGAAGTTCCGGTATGCACGCGCAGCTCGCGTCCGGAACTCACGCATGGCTCAGCAGGAAACCAAGCGCCCACCCGTTAACGTCTTCATCGCCACCACCGTCATGCTGAGCTTCATCTCATTCTGGCGGGCGGCGGCGATCGTCCTTTCTGATTTGGCTTCCTCCGCGTACTACGCCGGCGGCGATGCCGAAAAGGTCATCGGGAAAAGCGCGCCTTGGTTCATCCTCGCCGTCATGCTGTTCAGCTACGCCGTTCGTGCCGTTTACATCGAAGCCAGCAGCATGTTCGTTCGTGGCGGCGTCTATCGCGTCGTCCGCGAGGCTATGGGCGAGACCCTGGCCAAGCTCTCGGTTTCCGCGCTGCTCTTCGATTACATTCTGACGGGCCCCATCAGCGCCGTCACCGCCGGCCAATACCTGGCAGGATTCATTCAGGAAGGTGCTCAGTATCTAAAGCACCCGCTGAATTTTAATCAAAACTACTTCGCGGCGGCTTTCGGCATTCTGGCCATCGGGTATTTCTGGTGGAAGAACATCGAGGGTATTCACGAGTCCAGTGATAAAGCGCTCTGGATTATGAAAGTGACCACCGTCATGGTGGTCATTCTGATCGCGTGGTCTTTGCTGACCTTGGCGAAGATCGGGTTCAATCCTCCACCCCTTCCAAGCCTCAGCAACATGAAGCTGGACGGAGAGTTCCTGGGATGGCTCCATGGCTCACCCCTGACCCAAATCACCTGGGTGGTGCTGATCGTGGGCATGGGGCACTCGGTGCTCGCCATGAGCGGCGAAGAGACACTGGCACAAGTGAATCGCGAGATCGAGCATCCCAAGCTGAAAAACCTGCAACGCGCCGGCCTCGTGATCTTCATTTACAGCCTGGTGTTCACCTCGTTCGTGTCGTTTCTCGCGGTGATGATCATCCCCGACAACGTTCGGCCAAACTTTTTCGCCAACCTCATCGGCGGCTTGGCCATGTATCTGTACGGGCCCACCCTGCTGAAACTGATCTTCCACTTCTTCGTTGTCTTTGTCGGAGTGCTGATCCTGTCCGGTGCGGCAAATACCGCGATCCTCGGCGCCAACGGTGTTCTGAACCGTCTCTGTGAAACCAAGATTCTAACCTCCTGGTTCCAACGACCGCATCACAAATACGGCACCAGCTACCGGACCATCAATCTTATCGCCGCCATGCAGGTCGCTACCATCGTGCTCAGTCGCGGCAATTTCTATCTTCTGGCCGCGCTGTATGCCTTTGGCGTCGTGTGGAGTTTCGCCTTTAACGGACTGGCCGTGCTGGTTCTCCGCTACACCCAGCCTGAACATCGCGAATGGAAAGTTCCCGGCAACCTTCGGATCGGGAACACGGAAGTTCCCATCGGGCTGGGCGTCATCACCGTCGCCTTGTTTCTGATCGCTTTGGCCAATTTGCTTACCAAGAAAGACGCGACTATCGCGGGCGTGGCTTTCAGTGCGGTGTTTTATGTGGTGCTTACGATCTCTGAACGATACGCCAAACGCGAGTCGGATGCCTCGGAGAAAGAGACCTTTGAGCAGTTTCGGGTCTACGACAATCCGGAACTCGATTACGGAAACTCGGCGTGCGCCCGGGAAATGTGCTGGTAACCGTGCGCGATCCCAACCGTCTTTATTACCTGCAAGACGTTCTTAGCCATGTCGACACCAACGCCCAGGATGTCGTCGTCATGAGCGCCCGTCTTTCTCCGCGTCGGCATTCTTTAACAGGCAGCACCTGTTACGAAGCCAAGGACGTGTTCGACGTCTATGAACAGGAATTGTTCAGCAAGGTAGTAGCACTCGCGGAAAAATTGGGCAAGCCCGTGAAATTGCTTGTGGTACCTGGCACCAATGTTTTTGACGCTGCGATGATGACCGCGCAGAGACTCGAATCTTCCTCCATCGTCTCAGGACTGTCCACCAAGCTCAGCGAGGATGAGCAGGCAAAATACACCGGCGATGCATGGGAACGTTTGCCCGATCCCAAGCCGCGCCTGCAGCTGCTGATCATCCGCCCCGATGGCCGCCGCCACGAGTATTTCCTTGGCCCGCATGAACCCAGGCTCCGGCCTTCCGATCTTGAACTGCTGCATAAAATCTGGCTCGAAATTACTTCCGACCCCCGTTACGCGGGCCTCCACCACTATCACGTGGTTCGCCTGGCCTTGGAAGAGTTGGAAAAAGGATTCCAGTCGGGAGAGAGATCAGAGTTACTGCGGAAACTGCTTCAGGAACGGAACGGCAATCAGTAGGCGAACCCGAACCTGCCAGTCCGGGTTCGCCCTGGGTTTAGTGGGGCGTTAGAATCCACGTGTCATTGAAGAACGAGTTTCCTCCCTGTCCCCCGAAGATCACCACGTGTCCATAGCTGCTGTCGTAAGCCATCCCGAATAGCTCTCGGGCCGTCGGGGATTGCGCCGGGGCCACCATCTTCCAGTTAATTCCGGTCCAGACCCAGGTGTCGTTGATGTCGACTCCACCCGCTCCTCCGCCGAAAATGAGGACATTATTGAGCGCGGGATCGAACACGCCCGCGGAACTGTAGCGATTTACGGGCTGGGTCGCGGGGCTCTCCATCGTCCAGTTGCTCCCGTCCCAGGTCCACGTGTTGTATGTATTCAGGTCTCCCAGCCCGCCAAACATCACTACCTTCTTGGTGATTGGATTCAAGGCTGTGATTGCAGTCGATCGAGCGTAAGCCGAGGTCGCGGGATGCAACTGCTTCCAGTCTGAACCAGTCCACTGATACATGGTGGTTTGGTAGAACTTGCCGTCAAAGCCCCCGAACTCGTCCGCGCGGCCATTTACCGGATCTGTAAACACGATGGGCCCGGTCACGGCTGCCGGCGACGTCGTGGGGGACGCCTGGGTCCAAGTCGAAGTGGCTCCATCCCAGAGCCAGGTATCTCCTAAATAGTTGTGTCCATCGTAGCCGCCGAACATCACGACCTGCTTCGCAACCCGGTCGAATGTCATCGTAGAAGCCGTGCGAATGGGCGGAGTTGTCGCAGGCAACTCCTGCGTCCAGTTCTTGCCGTCGAACGTCCAGGTGTCGTTTAGATATCCGCTGGCGCCGAATCCGCCAAACAACACGACTTTCTTGCTGACGGGATCGTAGGTCATCGCCGAGCCGCTTCGTGCCGTCGGCGAGTTCGAGGTTGAAAGCTTGGACCAACTGACTGCCGGTCCGGATGCGAGAGCAGAAGTAGCAAGGGCAACTACCAGGGAAAGGGAGAGGGAAAATTTCTTGGGCCTGAACATCATCGGGACAACTTCCTCCTTTAGAAAACTGGTGAGTCTAACACAGGTCGAAGCGATGCCGACGCGGTTTGAAGCCGCATTAGTACAGGAGAAAAACGTCCCTCAGACAAAACAAAGTTTGAGTGTCAGCAGCCATCGCCAAGAGCAAAATAAATCGTAAAGCGACCTGTATTCCCGCGTGTCAGCCTGAC
Source organism: Terriglobia bacterium (assembly GCA_963797845.1). GTDB lineage: Bacteria > Acidobacteriota > Terriglobia > Terriglobales > Acidobacteriaceae > DASREM01. The sequence continues at coordinate 117,730 of CAWCRE010000019.1, read as the reverse complement.
TCCGTTACCATGATGGACGATGCTTGTTCTGCGACCGCAGCGCCGTGTCGGACTTGCCCGCGCGCTCTCGAAACTCGGCTTCTGTTCACGATCCGCAGCGTTTGAGCTGATTCGCCAAGGTCGGGTCCAACTTAACGATCAGGTTCGGCGAGATCCGGAATTTCCCGTGCGGATCGGGCACGATCGTCTGCAGGTCGATGGTCGCGCGGTTTCATCTCCGGACTTTGTCTACCTCATGCTGAACAAGCCGCGAGGGATCGTCACTACCGCCGCGGACGAGAAAAATCGCGAGACCGTGTACTCGCTTCTCCCTCCGGGTTTGCCCTGGGTCGCTCCGGTCGGAAGACTCGATAAAGCCAGCGAAGGCCTCTTGCTCATGACCAACGACTCGGAATGGGCGGCGCGCATCACTCAGCCCGAAAGCAAGATAGAAAAGATCTATCACGTCCAGATTGCAGCCGTGGCCTCGGCGCAATTGCTACAAGCTCTTCAGGACGGAATCCGCGCTCCAGACGGGAAAATCCTGCGCGCCACGCAATCGAACATTCTGCGCTCCGGAGGCAAGAATACCTGGCTCGAGATTGCTTTGAAGGAAGGCAGAAATCGTCAGATTCGGCGTATGCTCGAAAAGTTTGAAATCGGGGTGCTGCGGCTCATTCGAGTCCGGATTGGGCCGCTGGCCTTGGGTGAGTTGAAAAAAGGCGGGGTCAGAACTTTGCGAGAATCTGAGAAACAGGCGCTCGATTCCGCTATGCGCCTTTCATGAAAGGTGCTTCTGCTGCAGTCTGTGCCGCTTTTTCCAACGTATTCAGATTATCCAGGGTAAAATCCGCTCCCGCCATGCTGATGTCCAGTCCTTTGCGCGACACCTGGATCACTCCCACCACCTGGCCTTCGCGGTTCATCACCGGAGCTGACATGAGTTTCTGAATGGGCGCGAGATCCGAGCTTTCGCTGGTCGCCAGCTTCACGGTTTCGAAGATACTCGCGTGCTTCACTTTGGAAAAATTATTGAACAGTTCGACCTTTTTGCTCGACGCCGTGTGCGCCGCCACTGCCGAGGAACTTGAAATCGGAATCGCGCCTGCGGTTTTTAACTCATCGGGAAACAGGAAACGAAGTAGTCCCTTTTCCAGTCGGAGCAGCGCGACCTCAGTCGGCCGTACGTGTAAGATCGCCGCCAATTGTGCGCAGAACTCAGGCGCTGTGCTTTTCTTCCGCAGGAGTTCCTCTACCTGCTTGTGGTCGCGTGCTGGGGCTACTGCCGCAGCCGATTTCCCGCTGTTACCCTTGGTCGTCATGGTCGTGAAAGAATGCTTCACGACTATGCTCGTTCATGCGTCCAGTTACGGCAAGTTACCCCCGTGCTGTGTCCAGAGTCTGGACGCGCTAACGCGTTAAGGGATAACGCTTTTCCCGCCATTCCCGAATTCCGCCGTCCATCGAGATTACGTTGGTGTAGCCCATCTTTTGCAGGTTGTCGGCCGCCAGAGCGGAACGGAACCCGCCGCCGCAATACAGAACAATCGGGGCCGCCGTATCAGGTACTTGCTGTTCGACATCTCGCTCGATCACGCCCTTCCCCATGTGCACGGCTCCGGGCAGATGATCCTTGGCGTATTCACTCTCTTCGCGAACATCTACCAGCAGGAACTTCTCGCCTCGATCAAGCTTGGCTTTGACGTCATCGACAGTGGTTTCGCGGATTCGCTTCCGTGCGTCATCCACGATTTGCAGAAAACGAGGGGTATGGTGCATTGAACGCTCCAATCTGTGAGTCCGGCCTTCAGTACGTAGGTAATCTGTTGCCGTCCGGCAAAAGAAAAGATAATGGCCTTCTTTATTGTAAGTCAGTGCTCGGAAGATGGCAGAGTATGAAGTTTGCAGCAAAGCTCGCATTCATCGTGGCACTCCTGTGGAGTTCCTCCCTTGGCCAGGATAATTCTCGCGTCATTGCCATGGAAAACGCCTGGAATCGAGCTGAACTGCATAACGACGCAGCTGTGGTGCGCCTGCTTCTTTCCGATGATTTCATTATGACCACTGCGGAAGGCAGCCAGCTGAACAAGCAGCAGATTGTCGCATCCGTTCTAGACAGTTCCTACCGACCCGAAGCTCTCGAGTCCAGCGACATGGTCGTTCACCAGCACGGGAACACCGCAGTCGTCACCGGCATGTACCACGAGAGAGGATCCGACAAGGGCAAGCCGTACGAGCAGCGTGGCCGCTTCACCGACACCTGGATGTTCCTGGATGGCCGCTGGCAATGTGTAGCCAGCCATTTTAGTGTGAAGCGCTAACCGTACCGCTGGGTCTCACCGACCCACGGCAAAATCATGCTGAGTGTTGTTTCGCCAGCAAAGCTGTAGTTTCATCCCTGCCCAGCCGCACTTCTACTAGCTTTCCCTGCTCCAGCACCAGGATCATGTCGCACGTCTTGAGCGTGTTCAAGCGATGCGCGATCATGAAGGTTGTCCGGTTCTGCATCAACTGTTCAGTCGCTTCCATGATCGTCGCTTCCGTGCGCATATCGACAGAACTGGTGGGCTCGTCGAGAATCAGGATTGGACTGTCCCGCAAAAAAGCTCGGGCCAATGAGATGCGCTGGCGCTCTCCGCCCGACAATCCTGTCCCATGTTCGCCGATCCGGGTTTCGTAACCATCTTTCATCTTAAGGATGAACTCATGCGAGCTCGCCGCCATTGCGGCCGCCATGATCTCCTCATCCAGCGCATTGGGCTTGCCATACGCGATATTTTCCGCAACGCTGGCCGCGAACATTACCGGTTCCTGGAGCACGACTGCGAATTGCCGCCGCAAGTCGGCAATACGGTATGCACGAAGATCCACGCCGTCCAGCAACACGCTTCCTTCCGTCGGATCGTAGAAACGCATCAGCAGATTCAGCAGCGTGGTTTTGCCGGCGCCAGTGCTGCCCACAATTCCCACCCGCGATCCGCGCGGCACCGTGAAGGAAATGTTCTGCAGGCCGTGACAGCCTTCATCGTATTGAAAGCTGACGTTGCGGAATTCAAAGTGGCCCATCGCGCGCGCCAGCGGCAATGCTTTCGGGCTCTCGGCGATCTCCGGAGGCTGCTCCAGCAATGCAAATACTCGGTTCAGGCTCACCAGCCATGCCTGCAAATCCGTGGTTTTCGTGCTCAGCAATTGCAGCGGCTGATACATTTGCGCAATGTAAGCCATCACCATCAGCAACGAACCCACGCTCAACCGCCCGGTGCGCACGTGGTGAACTCCAATGCCCAGGGCTGCCGCGGATCCCGCCGCGATCGTCAATCCAATCAGCAGGTTGAAAATGGACTGCCGGATCGCCAGCGTTACCTGCCCCTTCATGCGTGCGCTCGACTTGCGCACAAAACGTTCGTGCTCGCGATTCTCCTGTCCAAAAGCTTTGATCAGCCGGATGGAACCCATGACCTCCTGGATGATCGACATCGCCGAACTGTCCAGCAGCTTGATCTCCTGGGAGCGGCGCTTCACCTGCCGGCTACACACCAGCGAAAGCACAAAAAGAATCGGCGTAATCGCGACCGCTACCAGGGCCAGCGACCCGTCGATCGACGCCGTCACAAAGATCATCCCGGCCAGCGTCATCACCGCTGCGAACAGCGGTACCAGGCCTTGAATGGTCACATACTGAATGGAGGGCGCGTCGTGCTGAATGCGATACACCGAATCGCTGGCCCCATAGCGATCATGAAAGGACAGCGGCAAGCGCTGCACGTGATTCAGGAGTTCGGCGCGGAAGTCCCACACCAGCTTCTCGCCCGTATAAGTCTGAAGCCACCAACTCGCAAGGGCCTGGAGGTTCACCAACACTGCGATCCCCAGCAGCACTGCTACCGCGAATCCCAGTTCCACCGCTCTCGAAGGAGGTCCGGGGAGCACTGCGCTTAACCACGGCATCAGCGGTTGCCGCGCCAGAACGTTATCCACCGCGATCTTCAGCGGCAAAGGATAAAGAAGTGTCAGCGGCAAAGAAAGCAGGCTGAGAGCCGTAATCCCGGCCAAGTGTGGCCAGCAATTCCTCGATTGCGTCAGGATTCGGCGAAGTATGAATGATCTTGCTGCGCGAAGAAGTCACGGAACTGCATCCACTCCCTTGCGGCTCACCATACGTCGGGTACTTACCTCCAGCAACAGGAATCTGTGCCGCTGTCGTGACCTAGGTACCGATGGCTCCTGCCTCGTTCCACGGAGCATCCTTACTCGAAATGGAGCCTGTGGGGATCAATCTTCGGTGTGAGATCGCAGCTTGCGCAGACTTCGATGAGAGGGAAGCAATTAGGGAAAGGATACGGCGCTCATGCCTTGTTCGCACAACTTACCGAGTTGTTGATCAAGCGCTCTTCGATCGGACTCGGCAAAATCCAGGAACTGGAAGGGTTGCAGGCAGCCTTGGGTTGCCCACATGGGAAACAGCATGGAAGCGCTGCTGCGCACCGTGCATTCTCCAACGTGAAACATCACTTGAACCTTGATCTTTTCTGCCAGAGGTTGGTCCAGATGCAGCAATCCCCCACTGGTCGATACTTGGTGCAGTTTGCCCCGAACATGCCTGCCGTTCTCCAAACGGAGCATGACGAGGACCGACCCCGCCAGTTTGACTCGTGGTGGGCGACCCGACACCTGACTTGTGCCTGCGTGAGCCATTCGCCCTTTCACTATCCCACTCGGACCTCGCAATTCGGAGATTACGAAAGGCGCAGCCCCACCGAACTCACCCCCTCCCGGCAAAACGATCCCCGGTGCTCGATTCCACTACTTTGGCCGTTATCACGTGAGAAGGTGATATAGTCTGCATAACGAAAAGGGGAGGTGTTCGGCGGTATGAGTTCACCTTACGGTCTCCAGGTTACCGAGAACTGCCTCATCTGCAAGCTGCGGAACACCGGCTTCTTTTGTGATCTTCCGAAAAATTCCTTGCAGGATCTGGAGAAGGTGAAGTATGCCAGCGCATATCCCCAAGGCGCGATTTTGTTCGTGGAAGGCCAGGCCCCGCGCGGCGTCTACATCGTTTGCAGCGGCCGCGTGAAGTTGTCCACTACTTCGCGTGATGGGAAGACCCTGATCCTGCGCATCGCCCAGGGCGGGGAAGTGCTCGGCCTGCATGCTTCGGTTTCCGGAAAGCCTTACGAGCTGACCGCGGAAACGCTTCAGCCCTGCCAGTTGGATTTCATCAAGCGCGACGATTTCTTGCGCTTCCTCCAGAATCATTCCGACGCCTGCCTCAATGCTGCCCAGCACCTCAGCCAGAATTGCCAAAGCGCTTACGAAATGATTCGCTCGCTTGGCTTGTCACATTCGGTGTCTGAAAAACTGGCGCGGCTTTTACTGGAATGGGCGAGCGATGGGGACGAAACCAAAGACGGGATCCGCATCAAGGTTTCTCTCACTCATGAAGAAATTGCGCAGCTCATCGGCACCTCGCGTGAGACCGTCACTCGCGTGCTTGGGGAATTCCGCGAGAAAGAGCTGGCACAATTGCGCGGGTCCACATTGCTGATCCGCAACCGCGCCGGACTCGAACGCCTGATCGCTACCTAATTAGCTCTAGCCCTTATTCCAACGCGAAGCCGGAGCGATCTCTCGTGCCCAATCCGAGTCTCGCTGCAACTCCTTATACAGCTTGTGCTCGCGGGTAAGCACCGCGCGATTACTCGCGTTACTTTACCCGCTGAATCGTGCGCCGTAGTCTCTGCCCATGAGGCTGAATGCATTGTTGATGAGCCAGGATCAGGACGCGGTGCACACCCTGGCCGCGCTGCTTAATCACCTCGGTATCAGCGGCGAAGTGTGTTTCACGGCGCCCGATGCTGTTGACCTGATGACAAACTCTCGCTATTCCGCCATCCTCCTGGATTTCGAAATTCCCGGGGCTGCGCAAATTGCGCGCGTGCTCAGGAACAATCCCGCCGGCAAACGTCCCGTCATCTTTGCCATGATTGGCGCGCTGAACCATATCTCCGGCGCATTTGCCGCAGGCGCCGACTTCGTGCTCTACAAGCCGCTCGCCCATGACCAGGTCCTGCGATCGTTGAGAGCGGGACAGGCTTTCATGTTGCCCGACCGCCGCCGCTCGCAGCGCCAAAGCCTGGAAACCATCGCCTACCTTCAGTTTGGCATTGCCGCGATGCCCGCACTGGTTCTCGACGTCAACGATCACGGCATCTCGATCCAGTCCTCGGAACCTCTTCCTGGAGTTCGCGAAGTCCGCCTGCGTTTCGTGCTTCCCGGGACCACCGAAACCGTGGAAGCTACCGGAGACTTGATCTGGGCCGATCGCGAAGGCCGCGCCGGCATGTTATTTGCCGATATGCATCCGCGCTGCAGGAAAAGCCTTCAGCATTGGCTTCGTAAACGCACGATCCGGAAACGTGCGTCCCATGCGCACACTGGCGCAGAGCGTGTTCGCGCCGCCGCATCCGCTCACTAATTACTCAGGTATCGCGCGTGCTAGACTCTTGGTTCTTCTCAGTGCGCGCGAATGTCTGAAATTCATTATCTTTCTGCCCTTGCCATCGCCGATCTGGTTCGCCAAAAAAAGATCTCCCCCGTCGAAGTCGTTCGGCATCATCTCGAACGAATCCGCGGGTTGAATCCGCAACTCAATGCCTACATCGAACTGGACGAGGCTCGCGCCTTGCAACAAGCGCGTGAAGCCGAGGCCGCGGTTTCGCGAGGGGACAAAACCGGTCCCCTGCACGGCGTTCCCATCAGCATCAAAAGCTCCATCGAAGTGAAGGGCTTTCGCTGCGAAGCTGGCACCCGTCTTCGCCAGGGAGTTCTCGCGCAGTCCGACGCTCCCCTGGTTCGCCGCTTGAAAGCCGCCGGCGCCATCGTTCTAGGCACCACCAACTGCCCCGAACTGCTCATGGCCTGGGAAACTGACAATCTGCTATATGGCCGTACCAACAATCCATGGGATCTCTCGCGCACGGCTGGAGGCTCCAGTGGCGGAGAAGCGGCTGCCATTGCGGCTGGATTTTCGGCAGGTGGCGTCGGAAGCGATGGCGGAGGTTCCATCCGCGTCCCGGCTCACTTCAGCGGCATCTGCGGATTGAAACCTACGCCCGGACGAATTCCTGCCACTGGACATTTCCCGATCTCCGTCGGTCCTTTCGCCTTGATCGGTGTAGTGGGCCCCATGGCGCGTACGATTGCTGATCTGAAAGTCCTGTTTGAAGTCATGCAAGGTCCGGATGATGGCGATCCTTCTGCCGCTCCAGTTCCCGTCCGCTGGCCGAGCGAGCCTAAAGAAACTTCGCATTGGATATTTCGAAGATGATGGCCGCACGCCTGTAACCTCCGAAACTCGCGCCGCAGTGCGAACCGCCGCAGAAGGTTTGAATCGCGCAGGTTTCGAAGTACGCCCTTTCCGCCCGGAAGGCCTGGAGACAGCTCGCCAACTCTGGTGGAAGTTTTTTGGCGTCACCGGCGCCATGCTGCTCGGTCCTATGACACGAGGTCACGAATCCGATTTGAGCCCAATCCTGAATGAGTTCAATCTGGGCCGCCGCCGAGGCCCTCACACCGCGCGACACTCTGCTCGACATGTGGATTCAGCGCGACATCGTTCGCATGCAGCTCTTCGAGCAGATGCGAGAGTTCCCGGTCCTGTTGTGTCCGGTAGCTGCGATTCCTGCCTTTAAACATGGCGAACGCAATTGGACAATCGAAGGACAGACCGTGAAATATCTCGACGCATGGAGCTACTGCGAGTGGTTCAACCTGCTGGGCATGCCAGCAGCGTCAGTTCCGGTAGGCAAATCGCCAGAAGGCCTGCCCATCGGCGTGCAGATCGTCGGCAAAGCCATGGGAGGAAGAGAAAGTGCTAGCCGTAAGCGAAGTGATAGAAAGAGAATGTGGCGCAAAGCCCAACCCAAGTATTAGTAAAGATTTTCTCTGCGATCTCTGCGGAATTTCTCAGCGTTCTCTGCGATTTAAGGTTTTGACTTTCCTTCGTGAAACTTAGTGTCCTTTGTGGTTGATCTTGTCTTCTGCCGCGACGCTAATCGTTTTATACTATTCCGCGTAATCCCTTGAAAAATTAAGCTGTTTCGACGTGTCGGCTCCCAAGATGATCTCCCAGCATTCGACAAGTCAGCGCCTGCTTCACGGTCCTGCTCGGATTCCTTTTCATCTCGGCCATTTATCTTTTTACCTTCCCCCAACCTAACGTCTTCTACGCTGTCATCGTTCTCTTGCATGTCATTGCTGGAATCGTGGTCAGCATTTATCTTGCGGCGCGTCTGTCTGATTGTCTTAAAGACGGGAAGTTGGCCCGCGAGAGTCGGATGGCTTCTGCTCAGTGCAGGCGCCGTTTTCGGACTCATCCTGATCAAGACCGGGACACTGCGAACGGAATGGAACTGGCTCTACTTGCACATCGCGCTTTCCGCCGCCGGTTTCGCATTTCTAGTCGCCGATGCGCGCAGCAAATCCGGACTGGTCTGGGCCCGCGCCGCCTTCGTCCTGGTTTTCATTGCGGCGATGGGAACCGGAGCGTGGTATCTCCGCGACTCGCGCTGGCAGAACCATGGCCGCATTGAGAATCCCTTGATCCCTCCCGCCACAATGAACGCAGAAGGCGATGGACCGCAAGGTCCATTTTTCCCCAGTTCCGCCCAGGTCTATGGCGGACAGAAAATTCCCAGCAAGTTCTTCATGGAGTCCGATTCCTGCAAGCGCTGCCACGAAGACATCTACAACCAGTGGTTCAGTTCCGCGCATCATTTCTCCTCGTTCAACAATCAGTGGTACCGCAAGTCCATCGAGTACATGCAGGACACGATCGGCACCAAGCCTTCCAAATGGTGCGGCGGCTGCCACGATCCCGCCGTTCTCTACAGCGGGTTGATGGATACGCCGATCAAGCAGATCGTGCATCGCCCCGAGTCGCAGGCCGGACTCGGCTGCATGATGTGCCACTCCATTGCGGACGTGAAAAGCACCATGGGGCAGGGTGATTTCTATCTGGAATATCCCAAGCTGCACGAACTGGCCGCCAGCAAGAATCCCGTGGTGCGCACGCTTGCACGATTTCCTGATCAAGCTGAATCCGGAGCCGCATCGCCGCGTCTTTCTCAAGCCCTTCATGCGCACGCAGACGGCGGAGTTCTGCTCCAGTTGCCACAAGGTTCATCTGGATGTGCCAGTGAATCACTATCGCTGGATTCGCGGCTTCAACGAATACGACAACTGGCAGGCCAGCGGAGTCTCCGGGCAGGGCGCGCGGTCGTTTTACTATCCGGCGAAGCCCTCGCAGTGCGCCGACTGCCATATGCCGCTGACGAAGTCGACCGATCATGGGGAACATCGACGGCTTCGTGCACTCGCATCGCTTTCCCGCCGCGAACACAGCGCTTCCGACCGCGAATGAAGATGCGGAGCAATTGAAGGCCACTGAAGATTTCCTGAAAGACGGAATTCTGAGCGTCGACATCTTCGCGCTCTCGCCGGCAAGCCGAGAGTTGAAGCCCGAGCGCGGCAGCCCAGACCGAACTGTCGACGACCTTCGCGGTCGGTGAAGAAGCGGAGACGAAGATCAATCCGCCGACAGGCAGGAGACGTCGTCCCGATCACCGCTCCGCTCAATCGCGTGCAGCCTGCGGTTCGTCGCGGAGATACCGTGCGCGTGGATGTGGTCGTTCGCACGAAGAAGGTCGGACACTTCTTTCCCGGCGGCACCGTCGATGCCTACGACACCTGGCTGGAATTGAAGGGAACCGACGACAAGGGGCAGACCGATCTTCTGGAGCGGCATGGTGGAAGACGACGGCAAAGGCCCGGTAGAAAAGGGCGCGCACTTCTATCGCTCGCTGCAGGTGGATGCACATGGCAATCCGATCAACAAGCGCAATGCCTGGTCCACGCGCGCCGTCGTTTATGTGCACTTGATTCCGCCCGGCGCCGCCGACACCGTTCACTTCCGCTTGCATATTCCCGAAATGCCGGCAATAAAATCACGCTGCACGCGCGTCTCTGCTATCGCAAATTCGCCTGGTGGAACACGCAGTTCTCCTTTGCCGGGAATGCCCGATCCGATCAGCCATCCGAGCGCAAGTCACTCCTGATTACGACGACCGCAAGTTCGCCTTCACGGCGCTCGCTGAAGGGAGTCTCCGCGAAACAGGAAAAAATTCCCGATGTTCCCATCGTCGCGGTTGCGGAAGACGAAGTGCACGTTGCAAGTGCGCCGCATAACGCGCCTGCAGCCCCAGCCAACAGTCGATCTTGCAAGCTGACGACTGGCAGCGCTGGAACGATTACGGCATCGGACTGTTCCTGCAAGGCGATCTGAAAGGCGCGCAAGCTGCTTTCCAGAAAGTCACCGAGATCGATCCCAAGAATCCTGATGGATGGGTCAACATCGGCCGCTGCGCCGTGCAGGAAGGCGACATGGATCGCGCGCGCACCGTGCTCGAAAAAGCTCTGCCTGAGTCCCGATCTGGCGCGCGCCCATTTTTTCTACGCCAAGGTCCTGCGCAGCGACGGCAACTACGACGAAGCTGCGGATCATCTTCGAAAGTTGTCGCGCAGTATCCTCGGATCGCGTTGCGCTGAACGATCTCGGGACGCTTCTGTTTCTCCAGCGCAAATATGCGGACGCCGTGAAAATCGCTGCAATCAGGTGCTCGCCGTCGATCCCGAAGATTTGCAGGCGCATTACAACCTGATGCTCTGCTACAACGGGCTCGGTGACGAGAAGCAAGCTCACGAACATCAGGTGCGCTACCTGCGCTTCAAGGCCGACGAATCGGCGCAGGCTATCACCGGCCGTATCGCCAGCTGAATCCCGAAGACAATAACGAGCGGCAAGCCATCCACGAGCACGTCTCGGTGCCGCTGCCAGGCCTGACGCAACTCACGTAGGGACGGGCGTCATCCCGCTCGTGCCGACAGCCCGGCAGCTGAGCATGCAGTAGTCGATCACATGCACGGAGCCTCCGAAGTAAATGCGCGAAGAGCTCTCCGTGTCTCAGTGTCTCCGTGGTTGTCGTGTGCTGCTCATCGTCGCAGCCCAAGCCCAGCAGCATCACTTTCCGCGACATCACCGCCCAAGCCGGCATTCACTTCATCCACAACAACGGCGCCTTCGGAAAAAAATATCTTCCTGAAACCATGGGTCCGGGCTGCGCCTTCATCGACTACGACAACGATGGCTGGCCCGACATCCTGCTCGTCAACGGACAAGATTGGCCCGGACATGCCAAAGCGCCACATCCACGCTGAAGCTCTACCACAACAATCACGACGGCACTTTCACCGATGTCACTCGCAAAGCCGGGCTCGCCATTCCCATGTTCGGCCTGGGAGTTGCCGTCGGCGATTACGATAACGACGGCTTCGACGACCTCTTCATCACCGCGCTCGGCCAAAGCCATCTCTTCCACAACAACGGCAACGGCACCTTCACCGATGTGACCAAGGCCGCGGGACTGTGGGGACCGAACGAATTCTCTACCAGCGCCGCCTGGGTCGATTATGATCGCGACGGCAAACTCGACCTGGTCGTCGCGAATTACGTGCAGTGGTCGCATGCCGAGCGATCTCTACTGCACCCTCGACGGCGCGCACAAATCCTACTGCACGCCCGAATCCTACAAAGGAACCTCCGCCCGCCTATGGCACAACCTCGGGCAACGGCAAATTCGAAGACGCCACGCAGAAAGCGAAGTTCTACGATCCCACTTCAAAGAGCCTGGGCATTGCCATTGTCGACTACAACAGCGACGGCTGGCCCGACATCCTGCTCGCCAACGACACGCAGCCCAACAAGCTCTATCTCAACAAGCAGAACGGCACGTTCGAAGAGCGCGGCGTCTCCGCCGGAATCGCCTTCAGCGAAGACGGAGTGGCCCGCGCCGGCATGGGCGTCGATGCCGCCGACTACGATCGCTCCGGACAGCGCCAGCCTGATCATCACCAACTTCGCCAACCAGATGCTCTCGCTTTATCACAACGAGGGCAACGGCCTGTTTGTCGATGAAGCGCCGCGCTCCGACGTTGGACGCGCCACCCTGGTCACGCTGGGCTTCGGCTGTTTCTTCTTCGACTACGACAATGACGGATGGCCCGACATTCTCGTCGCCGACGGCCACATCGAAGATCAGATCGAACGCGTGCAGAAGCGCGTAAGTTATGCCGAGCCTCCGCACCTGTTTCGCAATCTGGGCAATGGCAAGTTTCAGGAAGTCACGCATCAGTGGGCGTCCGCATTTGCCAGCCCGAAAGTCGCGCGCGGCGCGGCCTACGCCGACATCGACAACGACGGCGCTCTCGACGTGCTGATGACCACCAACGGCGGCCGCGCCTATCTGTTTCACAACGAGGGCGGCAACGAATCAGAGCCTGCGAATAAAGCTGCAGGGAACGAAATCCAATCGCGACGGCATCGGCGCCGTCGTGCGCGTGACTTCCGGAAAAGATAAGCAGTGGCAGATGCTGCACAGCGGATCCAGCTATCTGTCGCAAAGCGAACTGGTGTTGACCTTCGGACTTGGCGCATCAGCAAAGCCGATGCTATCGAAGTGCAATGGCCCAGCGGGCAGATCGATAAACTCTCCAATATTAACGCCGGACAGACCATCACGGTGCAGGAAGGCAAGGGCGTGATTGCAGCTCAGCCCTATCAGCACAGCGTCGCCTGGTGAGCGATGCGCTAACCCATATGAATCAGAACTTCGTCCTGCCCGAAGCGACAGCGAGGGATCTCGCGTGCGCATGCGAATCGCCTGATGATACCGTGTCGCCTGCGTTCTCTTTGTGATTAACTTCTTCGAAATGATTAAACGAATCAGCTGCGTGTCTATGCCGCATGCTTGCGCTGGCCTTCTGCTCCTTGCGCAGACTCCGCCACCGAACTCCAGCTGAAGCCGCCCGCCTGAACAATCTCGGCGTGCCTACATGAATCAGCAGTTCTTCGAAAAGCTCTGAAGCTTTCGAGGATGCCGCGAAACTCGACTCCCAAACTCCAGATTGCGCAACTGAACCAGGGCATCGCGTTGCTGAACCTGGGACGGGTCGATGCCGCCAAGCCTCTTCTTGAAGAAGCGGTCAAGCGCAACCCCAATGATCCCCATGCCTGGTACAACCTCGGCCTGCTGTACAAGAATTCGGAGAATCTCCGCAACGCTCGATCGACGCGTTTCAACATGTGACCGAGATCGATCCCAATGACGCCGACACCTGGTACTTCCTCGGCGCAGCCTATGCGCAGATCAAACAATTTCCCGCAGGCGATCGACGCCTTTGAACACGCGCTGAAGCTGAATCCGCTGCACGCCTCCGCCCAGTTCGGACTCTCTCGCGCCTACCAGCAATCCGGAGATGCCAGCGCAAGCCCGCGAGCACCTGCGTCCGCTTCCAGTACATCACGCAAAACAAACTGGGCGCGCCCATCAGCCTGGCCTATGGAGAACAGGGCAAGTACTCGCGCGCCGAAGAGTCGCCGCTCGCGCCGCAGAAAGTTCCAGACGCAGATTCCGGTGAAGTTTGTGGATGTGACCAGGGAGGCCGGACTGCACACGAAAGCTGTCGCAAGATCGAGACAGACTTGGCTCGATTCGCGCGGTCCGGGGGCGTGCTTCCTCGACTACGACAACGACGGCAAATCCGATATCTTCCTTGCCGACAACGGCGCTAGCGGCGGAATGTCGCTGTATCACAATCTCGGGAAGCGGCAAGTTTCGAGGATGTCACCAAGAAAGCCGGGTTCGATCCAGACTCTGCACGCCGATAGGCTGCACCGCAGGCGATTATGACAATGATGGCTGCGTTGACCTGGCAATCACCACATCGAGTCGCATGCATCCTGCTTCACAACGAAAAGAACGGAACGTTCAAGGATGTTACGCATGCAGCAGGACTTCAGAAGGCTGAACCGAACCCCGGTCTGAACGTTCTCGACTACGATCACGACGGGATCTGTGACCTTTATCGACTATGACCACGACGGCGACCTGGACCTCGATATCAGCTATAGCTTGAAGTGTCCGAATAATCAGGTCTGGTCCGAAAAGCCTCCGACGCCAGGACGAAACGTGATGTGGCGCAACAATGGAAACGGCACCTTTACCGATGTCTACTGACCACGTAGGCTATGAGCAGTCCTACGCCAGCCTCGGCGCGGTTGGCACTGACTATAACAATGATCGCGCCGTCGATCTCGTCGTAACCGAGCTCAGGAAAAGCCTATCATCTTTCGAGAATCCGCGAGAAGGCAAGTTCCTGCAGCGCCAGCCTTGGCCGGCGCCTTCGCCGAAGAAGACCCAGGCTGTCGCCGTCCTTGATTTCGACCACGACGGCTGGATGGATCTTGCCTTCACCCACTGCCGACTCGCCGGCCATCACCCTCTGGCGCAACAATCAAGGCAAGAGCTTCGAGCACGGTGACACTGCCTCCGACCGAACTGGGCCCGCGCCTTCGGCATCGCCGCCTTCGACTACGACAACGACGGCTGGGTCGATCTCGCCGCCGTCGGCGAAACCAAAGATGGCAAGGGCGAGATCACGCCTCTTCCGCAACCTCGGCCCCGACGGATTCAAAGATGTCACCGCCGACGTCGGCCTCGACAAGATTCAACTCAAAGATCCGCGCGCCCTCATCACCGGCGACTACGACAGCGATGGCGCCACCGATCTCCTCATCACGCAGAATCACGGCCCGGCGGTCCTGCTGCGCAACGAAGGCGGCAACAAGAATCAACTGGCTGCGCTCTCGCTCAAAGGCCTCAACGACAACAAGAGCGCCATCGGAACCAAGGTCGAAGTCTTCGCCGGCGGCAACCGGCAGAAATTCGAAATCGACGGATCGCTCCGGCTATCTCGGCCAGAACTCCACCGACATCATCGTCGGCCTCGGGCACGCAAAGCAAGCCGACGTCGTGCGCATGCTCTGGCCCACCGGCGTGCTGCAGGACGAAATCGAAGTCGCCGGCGACAAGCGAGCAGAACTACACTGAAATCGATCGCCGCGGCAGTTCCTGTCCGACGCTGTTCGTGTGGGATGGCGAGCATTACGAACTCGTCGGCGACATGCTGGGCGCGGGTGTCGTCGGCCACTGGGTCGGCCCCGGCCAGCGCAATATTCCTCGCCCCACGGAGTACATCAAGATCGATCGCAACTCAGTTCGCGAGAAAGATGGCAAGCTCAGCTTCCGCTTCATGGAGCCGCTCGAAGAAGCCGTCTATCTCGACCAGGTAAGCCTGCTCGCCGTCGATCATCCTGCGCACGTCGATGTTTATCCCAACGAATATTTCGCCAGCAATCCGCCGTATCCGGAATTCAAAGTGATCGCCAGCGAGCGACGCTGCATCCGCCAGCAGCCGCGCACGATGAACACGGGCACGACGTTCTGCCCGATCTGCTCGCGCATCGCTACTTCGGCGACTTCGATCTGCTCCCGTTCCCGGGCTTCGCCAAGCTGCACAGCCTGGAACTCGATCTCGGCGAACCGTATCGCGGCGGCCCGCTCTGGCTTCTGATGCACGGCGAAATCGAATACTTCACCGCCACCAGCATGTACGCCGCCGATCAAGCCGGGCTGCAGCCCGTCGCGCCGTACGTCGAAGCTCTCGGTCCGGATGGCAAATGGAAGCGCGTCATCGACGACATGGGATTCCCCGCTGGCGGCCCGCGCACCATGACGGCCGACTTCACCGGCAAACTGCCGCATCGGCACGCAGCGCATCCGCATCACCACCAACCTGCAGATTTACTGGGACAACATTCTGATCAGCCGCACCAGTCAGAACCAGCCGTGCGCGCGTCACGCAGTTCCGCTGTCGCAGTGCCGATCTTCGGCTTCCATGGATTCCCACTGAAGATCGAAAACAAGCCGCCGGGAAATGTCGAATATGTCTACGAAAAAGCCAGTGCCACCGGACCTTACACGCGGCCGGCAGGCAACTACACGCGCTATGGCGACGTGCTGCCGCTGCTCACGCAACTCGACGATCAACTCTGCAGTCTTCGGATCCGGCGACGAAGTCGCGCTCGACTTCGATCCCACCGAGCTTCCGCCGCTTCCCGAAGGCTGGGTGCGCGACTACTTCTTCGCCGCCGAACGGCTACGAAAAAGATATGGACTTCTACGCCTACGACGGAGACCGCGTCGATCCGCTGCCATTCCGCAGCATGGGCGTCTATCCTTATCCGACAGACAAGAAATTTCCCGTCGATCCCGCGCACCTGAATTATCTTCTGGAATACAACACGCGCTACATGTCGGGAAACGAAACAAAAGGTTACGCGTTCGACTACAAACCATAGAAGCAGGAGTTTGGTTTTCTCTGCGACCTCCGCGGCAGTTCTCGGCGATCCTGCGCTTTAAGATTTGCTTGAAAGAGCCTGCCGTCAGGCGTGTCGCGTGATTAGGAGATCGGCTCTCGGCGCCCTCGGCGGTGAAACTTCCCATTAAATCGTTTTAATTCCTGTTGACAGCCCACCTGCACTCATAATCCAATAACGCCTTCATGGCTTCTTCCACGGGCACGGCTGCCTCTTCCACTCCGCGGCTTCGACGCACCCTCACCCTTTGGGACCTGATCCTCTACGGCGTCATCGTCATCCAGCCAGTCGCGCCGATGTCGGTCTTCGGCGTGCTCAGCGATCGCGGACGCGGCCACGTCGTTACCACCATCCTCATTGCCATGGTCGGCGATGCTCTTCACCGCCATCAGCTACGGCCGCATGGCGCGCGCCTATCCCAGCGCCGGCTCCGCGTTCACCTATGTCGGTCAGGAGATCAATCCCGCGCTCGGCTACGTCACCGGATGGAGCATGGTCATGGATTACATGCTGAACCCCATGATCTGCATCATCTGGATCAGCCAGCAGGCGCACGTCTTCGCACCCGGCGTGCCGTACTGGGTCTGGGCTGTATTTTTTGCCGGCGTGCTTCACCGCGCTGAACATTCAGGGCATCAAGACCTCAGCCCGTGTGAACACGGCGCTAGCCGCCGGCATGGGTGTCGTCATCGCGATTTTCTTCGTAGCCGCCGCCCGCTACATCTTCGGGCATCCGCACGACGGCGCCGGCATTCTTCACCCGCCCGTTTTACGATCCGCAGATGTTCAACATGAAAGCGGTGCTCGGCGGGACTTCCATCGCCGTGCTCACCTACATCGGCTTCGACGGCATCTCGACGCTTTCCGAAGAAGCCGAGAATCCGCGCCGCAATATTCTGCTGGCCACCGTCTCACCTGCCTGGTCATCGGCATTCTCTCCGCCTTCGAAGTTTATGCCGCGCAATTGGTTTGGCCAGCCTCGCAGCCGTTTCCGAATGTGGATACCGCGTTCGTCTATGTTGCCGGACGAGCCTGGGCGCCGCTGTTCGCCATCGTGGGATTCACGCTGCTGGTGGCAAACTTCGGCTCCGGCATGGGCGCGCAGATCGGCGCCGCTCGCCTGCTCTACGGCATGGGACGCAGCAGCGCTCTGCCAAAATCCTTCTTCGGCGCCGTCGATCCCAAGCGCCACGTTCCGCGCAATAACGTCGTCTTCGTCGCGGTAGTTGCGTTATTCGGTGCTCTGCTTGTGGCCTTCGATCTCTTCAGTTACGGTCTCGGCGCGGAGATGCTCAACTTCGGCGCGCTCATCGCCTTCATGGGAGTGAATGTCGCCGCATTCTTGCGTTACTTCGTGAAGGGGGAAAGAAAGTTCACCAACTTCTTCCCTCCGGTCGCGGGATTCCTGATCTGCCTGTTGCTCTGGCTTAACCTGAGCGCGAAGGCCTGGATCGTCGGCACGATCTGGATGGCAGTTGGCATCGCCTTCGGTGCGTGGAAAACCCGAGGTTTCCGCGGCAACCTTATCGATTTCGAACTTCCGCCAGAAGAAGCCTAACCTTACGACGTTCCGGCTTCGAAATACCGCGCTGGCGTGGTTCCTAAAGCTTTCTTGAACATCGCGATAAATGCGCTCGGCGTGTTGTATCCCGACTCCAGCGCAACGTGAGTAATCTTCTCGTCCGCGGCCAGAAGTTGCAGTGACCGGATCAAGCGCAGTTGACGCCTCCATTCCCCCAATCGCATCTTCGTCTCTGCTTGAAAAATTCGTTCTATGGTTCGCTTGCTCGCGCCGGCGGTCCGGCAGATTTGTCCCAAAGGGCGCTGATCGCTCGGATCGCGCAGCAGCGCTTCCGCCACCCGCCTGGCTCGAGGGTCCGAGAGATTCGGCAATCGCAGCGGCATGGCTTCTCCGGCTTCCAACTGCTCGACGATCAGTTCGACCAAGTGTCGATGCGATTTCACTCTGCTCTTCAGTCGTTCCAGTCTGCAGGTATGCAGGATCAACTCCCGCAGCAACGGCGATACGTGGATGACCCGGCATGTCCTCGGCAAATGCCGCACCAGCCTTTGCTTGAGATACAACGTCCGCATTGCCACCGGGCCCGACATGATCACGCTATGGGGAACTGTGGCCGGAATCCAGACCGCGCGATGTGCCGGAACGATCCAGATCCCTTCACCGGTTTTCACGGTCATCACTCCGCGAGATGCATACACCAGTTGATCTTCTTGGTGATAGTGCTCGGGCACCCTATGAGCGTTGACAAAGTCGTAGGTCACGGTGGTGACCAGTAAATGCGCAGGCGCTGCAGGGCAGGCGTGGACGCTTTGTCGTTTCTGCGACATTTTGTGTCACATTATCGAAAGAAATCACTGGGATCAACAGCTAACGTACACCGATCAACATCGAGGTGCTTCCATGCTGGATTCTTCCAAGATCATCGCCTTCGTTCCTACCCGGGATGCCGACAAAGCAAGAGCGTTCTATGAAGGCGTATTAGGACTGACCTTCATCAAAGATGATGGTTTCGCGCTGGTTTTCGAATCAAACGGAACCCGGCTTCGTGTCTCAAAGGCTCCACCGGAATTCCAGCCTGCACAATTCGCCATTCTGGGGTGGGAAGTCCCCAATATGGAAGATGCAGTCAAGAATCTCAGCAAGGATGGGGTAAAGTTCGAGATCTTCGGATTCTTTAAGCAGGACGAACTCGGCATCTGGACCGCTCCCACCGGCGATAAAGTTGCTTGGTTCAAAGACCCCGATGGGAATATCCTCTCGCTTTCACATCACGTGTGAGCGAGGAGTGAGCCAATGCAAAGCAAAGCCACAAGCGTTTCCGCTTATTTGGAAGAGGTCCCAGCTGAAAGAAAGGTCCCTCTCACCAAACTTCGTCAACTCTGTAAGCAGACTCTTAAACCCTACGAAGAGTCGATGGAGTACGGCATGCCCGGTTACAAGCGCGACGGTGTGATCGAGGTCGCTTTCGCCAGCCAAAAGCAATACATCTCTCTCTACGTTTTGAAAGGAGACGTGGTTGATCGTCACCGCAAGGCGCTACCCGGATGCGAGATCGGCAAGGGCTGCATTCGTTTTCGCAAAGCAGATGAAATTGATTTCGACGCGGTCCTGAATCTGTTGCGCGACGTCGCCAAATCGAAGTCCAAGCCCTGCTAGTTATTGCTCGGCCTACTCCACATTCCAGCCGCTAACCTGCACCACTGGCTTTGCCGTCCCCAACTCTTCTGCACGATACGTCGCGGTGATCTCCCGCTTCTCGCCCGGGAGCAAGGAAATGTAGTTGTCCTGCCATACCACCGGCAGAATTTCTTCATGCCCCTTATTCACCTTCAATCGCACGAAGAACGCCAGGTTCTTACTCGGATTCTCCACCACCACGTGCGTAACCGAATCAGCGCCCTTGCGCTCCGTGCGGTCGCTGACCTTCAACTTCACTTTCGGAAGCTGTGACAACGCGGTGTAGTCGGTAAAGGTGGCAGTCGGCGTCGTATACCAGGTTGACTTCTCCCAATCCAAGGTTTCCTGTTTGGTGGAGAGCCAGTAGAAATTCGATCCCACCAGCTTTCCGCTGCTGTCCTCCACCTTCAATGAGAGGAAATACGTTGGACTCAAATCCTGAATCTCGGGAATGCTCAGAACTTTGGCCGTACTGTCCGCCGCCGCATCCACCGCTACCGTCTGCGCAAATTTCTCGCTCATGTCGAGATTCAGCACTCGCGCCGTCACTTTCAATCCCTTCGCATCCTGATACTGGCTGCTGACCAGCCATATCGAATGATCGTCGTACCCGTACACCGGATTCAACGGTTGCAGTGCCTTCTTCGCGCCGAAATATGCGCCCCCGGGCTGCAGATAATAGTCATACAAGTGCCAGATCATTGAAGGCCAGGCATTGTTCAGCATCCACTGGATCACGCCCGTCGAGCTGTACTTGTTCCGGCTATAGGCCTCGTACATCGCGCGAATGCCCTCATAGCCGAGCATCTGCGATTTCTCGGCAAAATCATCGACGCTGGTCGCAGTGCCGTAACGATTATTCAGCGCGTCCGTAAATACATGCAGGTCTTTGAACTTTCCCCCGCCCGTGTGGTAGTTCCAGAACTCGTCAACCGGCCAGAGATGGTCGGGCGGCAACATCCTCTTGATACTTTCGATCGGAGGCACAATCGGACCCGGGCTGGTTTCGGTGTTGAAGCCGTAAGCTCCGCCGCAGCCGCCCTCGTTGCACTCGTGCCGTTCGGCCGGAACATCTTTCGTCCAATACGAGGGCGCGACATACTCATACGGCCCCGTCATCTTCACGCCGCTCTGCCCGCTGAATCCCGCTGGCTTGGCGGTGGCCGACGATACTGTCGGATTGGGCCACAGCAGCGCATCTTCCACGCTCTGATACATCTGCTCCACATCCGGCGGCGGAGGATTGTCGCTGCCATTGAGCCACATCACCAGCGCTGGATGGCTTCGCAACCGGTACATCTGGTCCGTGATCGATTGCTTCGCAATGTCGAAATCCGCAGTCGACCAGCGGCCCCAATGCTCCCAGTGATCGCAGCAGCACCAGCCCGCCATCACCAGCACGCCCTTCCGATCCGCCATGTCGAGAAACTCTTTGGTCTCCAGCTTCCCCTCAAGACGAATGGTGTTCAACCCCATGTCCTGCACGTAGCGGAATTCGTCTTCCAACCGCTGCGTGTTCTCGCGCAGCATCATGTCCGGTGACCAGCCTCCGCCGCGGATCAGGATTTTCTTCCCGTTGATCGTGAAAATGCGTGAATTGTTGGCGACAACTTCCGAGCCGATCTGCCGGATTCCGAAATGCGTTTCAGCTCGATCCGATGCCTTGCCATCCACATCGAATTCCATGCTGACCGAATACAGATTCGGCGTTCCCATCTGTGCCGGCCACCACAGTCTGGGATTATCCAGATTCAACTGCGAAAACTTGTCCGGGGTAAACGTCACATCCTTCGACTCATCCGGCCCGAGTTCCACATTCTGCGAGAACTCAACCTTGTCGATGCGGCCCTTCAAGGTCCCGCGCACAGCTTGCTTACTTCCGTTCTTCACTAGCGCGCCCACCGTGAGTTGCGCCTTATCATTGGCAGGAGAATTCACCTTCGAAGCCACCGTTGGATAACGCAGCGCGACCGGTCCGCTACTTGTCACCTCAACGCTTCGCCACAGTCCCATGTTCTTGTCGGGAGGCGCGGGATTCCAATCCACAAACGTGATCGCCAAGTCCGTATCCGTCGGCGCCCATACTTCCACCGCCAAAACGTTCTGCTTGCCCGGCAGCGCCGCATCGGTGATGTTCAACTCCGGCGTGCGCCAAGCCCCCGCAAGCTCTTCCGGCTTGGCAATGTTTTTTCCGTTGAACCAGACCGCCGCCCGGTAGTTGATCCCGTTAAACTTCAGCCAGATGCTCTTTCCCGAAAAGCTCGCCGGAATAGTGAACTCTTTCCTATACCACCACGGCACCGCGTACGGGCTATCCGGTTGCATGGAGTAATTCGAAAAATTGTCCCCAACCGGATAAGTCACGCCCGGAACCGAGCGCAGGTTCATGCCGAAGTCCGGGTCGGGAAAAACTTTGTTCTTCACCTGCGCCGCAAACACCGTGGTCGGAAGCGCGACCTGGTACCAGCCCTTAGGCTGGAACTGCGGCGTCGATAGCACATCTCCGGTTTCGCCGGTCTTCGCCGACGATTGCAGCGTCCAGCCATCTCGCAACCCGATGGTATTTTCCGGCTGAATATGTCTGGCAGGTTCCTGGGCGAGCAGGAAAGAAGGGAACAACAGCAACGAAATCAACCACAAGCTGCACCTTTTCATAAGTGCCCCTGAGCTATGTTGTGTGAGTACGGCCCACATTATGACAAACCAATGCGAACCGATAACACGTTTCATTAATACGTTTCAATGAAGGAATATACGCCAATTTCACCCTGAATTCTCAGCCGACTCTGCGGATTTTTTCAGCATTCTTCGCATTCTGGGATTTTGATTTCTCGCCCTACGCGAATACCCGCCGATTCGGCGGAAAACCCGCTCTGTAGTTTATAATCAAGAATTCTGCCTGCATTTTCCGGAGTGACAAGAAGATGATTCGTTTCCTGCAAACCCCTGGTCCGTTCAAGAAGTATGTCTTGGGCGGCATATTACTGGTTTTCTGCGGCGCCATGGTCATTACGCTGATTCCCGGCGGCCTGGGCAGTAACATTGGCTTCGGAGCACCCGCCCGCGGAGTCGTAGCTACCGTGGCCGGCGAAGATGTGACTGCCCTGGAAGTCCAGCGCGAGGCGCGCGGCATGCTGCGCCAGCAGTTTCCTCGCGGCGGCGGCATGTCGGAGCAGTTGTTGCCCTTCTTTGCCGGACGCGCGGCGGAAAACCTGATTAACGAGAAGGCCATCCTTTCGGAAGCCGAACGCATGGGCTTCCACGCCACTCCGGAAGAGGTTCGCGACGAGCTGCAACACGGCCAGTACAGTTCCACCTTTTTCCCCGGCGGCGCTTTCATCGGCGAAGATGCATACGAAAACAAGCTCCAGCAGGCAGATCTTACGGTTCAGCAGTTTGAAGACGGCATTCGCGACCAGATCCTGTTCACCAAGCTTCGCAGCTTGATAACGGGCAGCGCCACCGTCACCGATGCCGACATTCGCCAGGAATTTGAAAAACGCAATACCAAGATCAAGTTCGACTACGCGGTCCTGAAGAAAGACGACCTGCAGAAGAGCATTCAGCCCAGCGATGCCGAGCTCAAAGCCTTTTACGACAAGAACAAGGCAAATTACTCCAATTCGATTCCGGAAAAGCGCAAGGTCAGCTACGTAGTCGTTGACACTTCCAAGGTTCAGGCCACGACCCCGGTCAGCGCGCAGGAACTCCAGGCCTACTACGATCAGCATCGTGACGAATACCGCGTCCCCGAGCAGGTGAACGTTCGCCACATCCTGATCAAAACGCCCCTGCCTGGCCCCGACGGCAAAGTAGACCAGAAGGGCGCTGATGCTGCCAAGGCCAAGGCGGAAGACATCGCCAAGCAAATCAAGGCTGGCGCGAACTTCCAAGATCTCGCCAAGAAATACTCAGAAGACGACGACAGCAAGAACAATGGCGGCTCGCTGGGCTGGATTCAGCATGGACGTTTTCCTTCACCGGACATGGATAAAGCTGCCTTCTCCCTGCCCAAGGGCGGAACCAGCGATGTGATCAATGCCGGCTACGGTTTCGACATCCTCCATATCGACGACAAGCAGCCAGCGCATGTTAAGAACTTCGACGAGGTCAAAGGCGACATCGAGCCTGTCGTCAAGCAGAACAAGGCCGCGCATGCTGTCGAAGTTCTGGCCAACACCGTTCTGAGCCAAGCCAAAACTGACGGCCTTGAGAAAGCTGCCGCAGCAAAGGGGATGCAGGTCATCAATACCGACTTCGTCGCTCGCACCGACGCTTTGCCCGGGGTCGGCAATTCAGCCCAAATGATGGAAGCCGTCTTCAATGCCAAGGAGAAGGCTGCCCCCGACGAGTCCCAGATTCCGCAGGGCTACGCGATCTTCCAGGTCCAGGCCATCAAGCCTCCCGCCACTCCAAGCTTCGAAGACATTCGCAGCCGCGTGGAGAACGAGTTCAAGACCGAACGTGCCGGATTGCTGCTGCAACAGAAAACCCAGGAACTTTCCGATCGCGCCAAGGCCGAACATGACTTGAAGAAAGCCGCGAAAGAACTTGGCGCCACCGTCAAGACCAGCGAATTGGTTTTGCCTGATGGCCAGGTTCCCGATATCGGCTCCATGACCGGCCCGGCTTCCGTCGCCTTCACCATGAAGCCCGGCGATATCAGTGGGCCCATCGAGAGCGGCAACAACGGCGTTAGTCCTCAGCTTGACTGAGAAGCAACAGCCCACCGACCAGGATTTCGCCGCCAAGAAAGATGAAATTCGCGAATCCCTGGTGCAGAACAAACAATCCGAAATGTTCAACTTATTCGTCGATAATTTGCGTCAGCAACTCGAAAAATCTGGAAAGATCCGCATCAACCAGGACGAGTTGAAGCAGTTGACGCGTGGCCAGGGCGCGCCCGAACAGGGCGAGTAAGCGCCCTCCGCGCCGATAATAAACCCCGGGCAGCATGCTGCCCGGACCAGCATTTCGGTCCCCGAAATCCTCACTTCATACTTAGAGATCTCATGTCATTTCCCCGTTCGACCGGAATCCTTCTTCACCCCATCTCACTTCCATCGCGTGGCGGCATCGGCGATTTCGGCCCCGCTGCCTACAACTTTCTCGATTTCCTGAGTTCAGCTCGCCAGGGTCTATGGCAAGTGCTGCCGCTCGGTCCACCGGCAAACGGCAACTCGCCGTACTCTTCGACCTCGGCCTTCGCTGGCAATCCGTTGCTTATCAGCCTCGAGCGCCTGGCGGAGCATGGATGGATCGATGCCTCTCGACTCAACGCACTTCCGGAAGCAGTCGGCGCGATCGACTATGACGAAGTGCGCAGCCACAAACTGCCTTTGCTGGCCGAGGCCGCTTCAAATTTCCTGAACCACGCTCCCCAGCCTGCCCTGTCGCGCTTCGAACAGTTCTGCCGCGAAAATGAATGGTGGCTCGAGGACTTCGTTCTCTTTGACGCTTTGCGCGAGCGGTACCACCTGCGTGTCTGGAAGGAATGGCCGGAAGAGTTAGCTCGGCGCAACCAAGAAGCGTTGGCCGCCACGCGCAAGGAAATCGCAGCCGACCTGGCTGCACGCCGTATGATTCAGTTCCTGTTCTACGAGCAGTGGCGCGCTCTGCGGCATGCCTGTGCGCAACGCTCCATTCGCGTCGTCGGCGACATCGCCATCTTCGTCGACTACGACAGCGCCGACGTTTGGGCCCACTCGCGACCTGTTCCGCCTGAAAGACAATCTCGATCCTGAAGTTGTCTCAGGCGTTCCTCCCGATGCCTTCAGCGCGACCGGCCAACGTTGGGGCAATCCGCTGTACGACTGGAACGAAATGCGATCCCGCGGCTACCGCTGGTGGATTCAGCGCCTCAGTTGGGCCGCGCACACCTGCGACTACATCCGCCTCGATCACTTCCGCGGCTTCGCCCAATTCTGGGAAATCCCTGCCAGCGATCCTACCGCCATGGGCGGCCGCTGGGTCGACGGGCCCCGCGACGACCTGTTCATCAAGTTGCGCGAGGAACTTGGCGGCCTGCCATTCTTCGCCGAAGACCTGGGCTACATCACTCCCGACGTCCATGCCCTGCGCGAGAACCATAAAATTCCCGGCATGGCGGTCTTGCAATTCGGATTCAGCAACCCCGGCGCGCACGTCTATCTTCCCCATCGCATGACCGAAGATCGCGTGATCTACACCGGTACCCACGACAACGACACCACTCTCGGATGGTGGGCTACAGCTTCAGAAGAAGAACGCAACGCCGCCTGGAGCTACGCTGGCCCGTGTGAAGACGGCATAAACTGGGGCTTAATTCGCCTGGCACAAGGCTCGGCCGCTAGCCTGGCCGTCGCTCCGGTACAGGACGTGCTGGGACTCGGCAGCGAAGCCCGCATGAATACTCCGAGCGTCAAAGATGGCAACTACCATTGGCGTATGCAGCCCGGAGTGCTGACCCAAGAATTGGCGAAGAAGCTGGCGAGTCTGGCCGAGGTGACGGACCGGCTCCCGGCCCAAGTCCCAGTTCCACAGCAGGAGGATTTTCTAGCGTAGAAGTACCGCCGCGTCTCGCCGGCCAGCAGCGGCAGGTCCGCACCTGCCGACCTCATCCCGAGCAGCGCGAGGGATCCCGCGTGGACGCCGCCCGCTTCGCCTCTCTGTGAATCTTGTGTTACAAAACTTATGGGGCAATCTTCTTCCTGTATATGAGTAGTGGAGCGAATTCGAGTGGGGAATGCCATCATCCAAGCGCGCGCGGTAGAAAAGTTCTACGCCCAACCCGGCGGGAACCGCGTCGAAGTCATCGCTCCCACTGATCTGGAAATCTCTCCCGGCAAGATCATCGCCCTGCTCGGCCCTTCCGGTTCCGGAAAATCCACGCTGCTTCGCATGCTTACCGGCCTCTCAACCCCATCTTCAGGCGACGTCCTCTGGCACGGAGAGTCTATCCAGCAGCACCGCCCCAACGTTGCCATTGTCTTCCAGAGCTTTGCTCTTTTTCCATGGCTGAACGTACTGGAAAATGTAGAGGCTCCCCTCGAAGCGCAAGGCATGTCAGCCATCGAGCGCCGCAAGCGGGCGCTGAAGATGCTCGACACCGTCGGTCTCGACGGTTTCGAAACCGCCTACCCCAAGGAACTCTCCGGAGGTATGAAGCAGCGTGTCGGCTTTGCTCGCGCCCTGGTTGTCGAGCCCGAAGTGCTTTTCATGGACGAGCCCTTTTCCGCACTCGATGTCCTCACCGCCGAAAACCTGCGCGGCGAGTTGCTCGAACTCTGGCAGAGCAAAAAGATGCCCACCAGCGCCATCTTCATCGTGACTCACAACATCGAAGAAGCGGTCCTGCTGGCCGATCGCATCATCGTGCTCGGCAGAAATCCCGGGCGCATTCGCTCCGATTTCGAGGTCAGTCTTCCGCAGCCGCGCGATCGCAAGTCTCCCCGCTTCGTGCAGTTCGTCGACTACATCTACAAGGTCATGACCCAGCCCGACGTGGAACATGCGCCGCCCGTGGGCCCAGGCGCGCCCGCTCGAGCCAAAGCAGCCAGGCAGAAGTACCAGATGCTGCCGCACGCGCGTCCCGGAGGCATTGCCGGCCTGCTTGAGATTGCTCCACGACCGCGGTGGCCGCGAAGACCTCTATCGCCTCGCCGAGCAGCTTGCCATGGACGTCGATGACCTGCTCCCCATTGTCGATTCCTGCGTCATGCTCGGCTTCGCCATTCTCAAGGAAGGCGATGTGGAAGTCACTCCCGAGGGCGTGACCTTTGCTGAGGCCGACATCCTCACCCGCAAGGTTCTGTTCCGCGACTGCCTCGCTCAAACACATCTCCGATCTTGCAGCAGATCGACAACGTTCTTCATGCCAAGTCGGACCACTCGATTCCTGAAGAGTTCTTCCACGACATCCTGGACGAGCATTTCAGCCAGGACGAAGTCGAACGTCAGTTTGAAACCGCCCTGAACTGGGGACGCTATGCCGAAATCTTCGATTACGACGCCGAGCAGGGACGCTTGATCCTCGCCGAACATACCGACGTCAACGCTCCGGCGAGCTAGCATGAAGGCCTCAGCCATGAAGAAGACCGGATTCGGCGTGCTGTCTCCGTACCGCCTATGGTCGGCGCTGCCCCGGTTCGAACTCTTCCGCCTCGCTGACCTGCTGATGTTTGCGGCGGCCCTGTCGCTGTTCTACGGCGTGCTGATGGTCGCCCGCACCTGGCTCGGTCCGTTTACCCCTTCGGTCGAAATTTCCCGCAGCCCCTTGGCTCTTCCTGCCTACGCTGGCCTGTCGCTGCTGCGCATCACCCTCGCCTACTTGTCTGAGCCTTATCTTCACGCTCGCCTACGGTTACATCGCCGCCTACAATCCCAAAGCCGAGCGCTTCATGATCCCGCTGCTCGATGTGTTGCAATCCATCCCCGTGCTCAGCTTTCTTCCCGGCGTGATGCTCGCCATGGTGGCCCTTTTCCCGCGGCGGCAACTGGGAGTCGAATTCGGCGCGATTCTGCTGATCTTCACCGGCCAGGTCTGGAACATGGCATTCAGTTTTTACGCTTCGCTCAAGAGCATTCCTCGCGAGATGCGCGAAGCCGCCCGCATCTACAATTTCAGCTGGTGGCAACGCTTCACCGAAGTCGAACTGCCCTTCGCCGCCATCGGACTGGTGTGGAATTCGATGATGTCGGTCGCCGGCGGCTGGTTCTTCCTGATGGCCTGCGAAATGTTCGTGCTGGGCTCGCGCGACTTCCGCCTGCCCGGACTGGGCTCGTATCTTCAAACCGCCGCCAGCGAAGGCGACACCCGTTCCATCCTGCTGGGGTGTCGGCACCATGATCGCTGTCATCGTCCTGCTCGATCAGTTCATCTGGCGTCCCGTCATCGCCTGGGCGGAGAAGTTCAAGATCGAGCAAGTGGAGAGCGTCGACGTCCCCGCGCTCATGGGTCCTGGATTTCATACAGCGCTCCCGCACCCTCGCCCATCTGCAAAGAAAAGCGCTCTTGCCTCTTCGCGAACGCTTGATGGCGCACTTCTCGCGTAAACACCAGGAACTCTCAGAGGCCAAGCCGCTCTCTGCCTGGAAAAAGTGGCTGGCCCGAGCTTTGATAACTGCGGCGCTCTGCTTCATCGCTTATGCGCTGGTCCGGGTGGTGCTCGATCTTTCCGGCTTGAATCACAGTGAGGTCGCTGAACTCGTAACCGGACTCGGGCGCGACATTCCTGCGCGTAACGGTTGCGCTCGCGATTGGCGCTGCTATGGACGATCCCGGCTGGCGTCTGGATCGGCTTCAACCCTCGCCTGGCCCGCATCGCGCAGCCTCTCGCCCAGATCGCCGCTTCAGTGCCAGCGACCGCTCTGTTCCCGGTGGTTCTTCTTCTGCTGATTCGTATCGGCGGAGGACTCGGCGTCGGCTCAATCCTCCTGTTGTTGCTGGGCACGCAGTGGTACATCCTGTTCAACGTGATCGCGGGAGCGATGGCGATCCCCACCGATCTGAAAGAAGCTTGCCACATGTGCGGCATCCGTGGCTGGGATCGCTGGAAGAAGCTAATTCTTCCGGGAATCTTCCCCTATCTCATCACCGGCCTGGTGACGGCCTCCGGGGGCGCGTGGAACGCCAGCATCGTCGCGGAATATTTCCATTTCAAGGGACAGACATTCTTCACGCAACGGCCTGGGAGCCGTCATCAGCCGCGCCACCGATCAGCGGCAATTTCAATCTCCTGATCGCCTCCACCATCGTGATGGCGGCAACTGTGGTCACGGTCAATCGCCTGGTCTGGCGCAAACTCTACACCCTCGCAGAAACCCGCTTCCGGTTGGAAACCTGATCGTGCCCTTGGTGGTTTATGTTTTAGCCATTTGCCAAGAGCCAAGTGCCAATGGCCAGAAACAAAAAAGCCGGGATCTCGCGATCCCGGCCCTTAGGTTGGTGGTTGCCCGGATAAAACTCGCTAACCAATCTTCATCGGCAGAAGCGCCCAGGACTTTAGGCGCTGCGCCGCGGCCGTACCGTCAAGTCCCGCACCTGCGCCAGGATGCTCGACATCTGCATCCCGTTCAGCTGCGAGAGGAACGGCAACATCTCGGCCACGAACGGATCCTGCGTCAGCTCGCGCACTTCTTCCTGGCGGCTGCGTTCGCCTCCGCTGAGCAGCTCCGGCACGCTGACTTCCAGCGCCCGTGCGAGCCGCTCCAGCGAAGAGAGGGTGGGCGTTGCTTTTTCGTTCTCGATTTTCGAAACGTAGGTACGCGGGACCGCCATCCGCGTTGCCAGTTGACGCTGACTCAGCCCGCTACGCAAGCGCAGCGAACGGATCGACGTTGCCAGGTTCAGATGTCCCGGACCGTGACTCGGCGCCACTACTTGCGGCGTCGGCAATGTCGCGACTACTTCCGGCTCATCCTCATCTAAGGAGCCATGGCAGCGGCGGCAATTATTATTAGCGGTACGGAATTGAACCAGAAGACAACGGTCGCAGCGGACGACCTCCCTAGAATCTACCGGGGCAAGAGTCGTAGCCATTTAGGATTGGGAGCGTGCCAGAGCGGGCAAGCTCGTTTGAACTCTGATGTCAGATTTCAAACTGTAGCGTAATCTGCTGGATTAGGCCTGTGGAAGTCAAGCAAAATCTTACAGCAAACCTGGTGAAATCATGAATAGCTGTACTGAAAGCGCAGCAAAAACCAGAAAAACAGGGAAGAAACATGAATGATCGGGAAGCAGCCTGGGGTTTACTAACTGAGTTCACCCAATCAGAAAGTTTGCGCAAGCATGCGCTGGCCGTCGAAGCCTGCATGCGCGCCTATGCTCGCAAACTCGGCGCAGACCAGAACCTTTGGGGCTCCGTCGGCTTGTTGCACGACTTCGACTACGACCGTTATCCCAGCCGCGAAGATCATCCCTACAAGGGCAACGAGATTCTGAAAGAGCGCGGCTACTCCGAAGAAATCCGCAAAGCC
Source organism: Terriglobia bacterium (assembly GCA_963797845.1). Classification (GTDB taxonomy): domain Bacteria; phylum Acidobacteriota; class Terriglobia; order Terriglobales; family Acidobacteriaceae; genus DASREM01. The sequence continues at coordinate 87,260 of CAWCRE010000019.1, read as the reverse complement.
ATCATGTCCCATGCCGAGTACACCGGCGTCCCTCGCGAGACTCCCATGGAGAAGACTCTGTTTGCCTGTGACGAACTCGCCGGATTCATCACCGCCTGTGCCTTGGTAAAGCCAGGCAAGTCGCTCGCCGAAGTCGAAGCCAAGTCGGTCAAGAAGAAGATGAAAGACAAAGCCTTCGCGAGAAGCGTCAATCGCGACGACATCACGCAAGGCGCCGCCGACCTGGGCGTGGACCTCGAAGAACACGTCGCCTTCTGTATCGAGGCCATGAAAAGCATCGCCGCAGAGCTGGGCCTGCATGGAAACACGTAGCGGCGGGGGTGTACCCTCCCACCGGCTTCCGCGGTCAAGAATTTTCGCAGCCCGCTGGAAGCCCTAACCCAACGTGAGGTAATATCCTCCAGCATTCCAGGAGGGGATCGATGGCAACCATTCTTTTCAAGCAAGGCGTCCAATCTCCCGTCACAACCGTGAACGGCAGCCCGGTCACCCTCTGTTCGTTCGTCCTTCCCGGCAACACGCTCGGCCCGACTGATGAAGTCTGGATCCAGACCGCGTTCAAGCACACGACCGGCAGCACTAGCACGGCCTACAGCTTCGCCTTCGGCTCCGCCTCGGTAGTGGTCAACACCTCCGCTGGTGCGGGTACCTCTTCCTGGGATGTTCACGTTAGCAACAACGGCGCGACCAACGCGCAAATCTGGTTTCAGCCGGCCGGTGCCAACGCCAATGCCTTTCTCGGTCCCGGCGTCGGCGCCACCAGCGCGATCGATACCACCCACAACGTCACCATTGCGATTACCGCGAAGGCCGCCAGCAACACCGACAAAATTACTCCCGAATATTTCGCCGTCTACCTGATCACACACTCTTGAATTCAAGCCCACACATAACACGGCCGTCCTGAAACAATTCGCAATGTTTCGTGAGTTCGCGAGAATTCCAGCTCACAGCTTTACACACCTTTGACAAACCTCGCCGCACACTCCACGACAATGTCGCTGTCCGCAAATCTCACGCAATGTGGAGCGCGTAATGCAAAGCAACCGCCACGATGCCCAGCCTCACTGGCATCTTCTCTTATGGATCTTGCTGATTTCCAGTCTCACGACAGTCGCCGCGGCGCAGACTTCCGCCTTCTCTATTCAAAACAGTCCTAGCCCCGCCCCAGCCGGCAACATACTGAATGCGGTCGCGGCAATTTCCGCCTCAGACGCGTGGGCTGTGGGTTTCGACAATTCCAGCAATCTGAACGAAGCGAAAACTCTCACCTTGCACTTCGACGGAACTAGTTGGAAGACCATCCCCAGTCCCAACCCCGGAAAATGCACATCAGGGAAATTTCGGCAACGTGCTGAACTCGATCGCCGCAATCTCGAGCACCGACGTCTGGGCCGTCGGCTTCACCTTCCCCTGCAACGCGCTGCTGCAGCCCATGACCATGCACTGGGATGGAACCAAGTGGACTGTCGTCGCGACTCCCAAGCTCCCGTTCAACAACAACGCGCTGAATGGCGTGGTCGCCTTCGCGTCGAACAATGTATATGCCGCTGGTTTTCAGACCGCCTCGAATGGCGCGAGCCTGACTTTGATCGAGCACTGGGACGGAACTTCCTGGAGCCTGGTGAGCAGTCCTAACAAGAATCAGACCGGCAACGTGCTCTCGTCGATCTCCGGCAGTTCGCCAACTGACATCTGGGCCGTTGGCAATAACGTCGCCCCCAATGTCCCGGTCAAGACCCTGGTGGAGCATTTCGACGGCACGCAGTGGAAGATCGTTCCCAGTCCCAACCCGATTTCTACCGGGATTTCTCAGTCAAAATGTTCTGGCCAGCGTCACCGCCGTTTCCCCGACCGACGCAACTGCGGTTGGCTACATCCTCGATGGCAACCTGCTGCGCGAGTTGACCATGGTGCAGCACTGGGATGGCGCGAAGTGGTCGGTGGTTTCGAGTCCAAATGTGGATTCCAATTCCGGCTCGTTCAACACCTTGAGATCCGTAAGCGCATTTTCTTCCAACAACATTTACGCGGTCAGGATTCTTCGCCAATGGAAACACTGCCGCTCAGCAGGAAACGTTGGTCGAGCACTTCGATGGAACCAGCTGGACGATCGTTTCCAGCCCCACCAAAGGCTTGGCGCAGCAACTGCTCGGAGTCTTCGCCCTTCCCGGTACCACCAACGTCTGGGGCGTAGGAGCATGGGCGCCCAACGGAACCGATCCGGAAACCGGATTACTCATCGTTCCGAAGTCGCTGGTGCTGTTCTCGCCGATTGGATAGATTGAAGGGTAGAGACGCAGTTCAGCTGCGTCTCTACTTTTCCAAGGAACTCTGCGTTCTCAGCGGCACTTCTCCGCGTTCTCTGCGTTTTAAGATTTTCTTTGGAGATCGTGGAGTTAAGAAATGTCGGGAACCTACCGCAGTATTTCCGCCAGCTTCCCACTAGCAATCAACCCGCTGATCCGCGCAAAATCCTGGTACATCACCCGGTCCTTCTCCATGGTCGCGCACACCGATCGGATCGCCGCATGCGCTCGTTGCAACGGCTTCGAAGTCTTCAGCGGCGCCAGAAAATCCAAAGCCTGCGCCGCCGCCATGGCCTCAATCGCGATCACGTTGCGCGCATTCTCCACGATGCGCTTCAATTTGATCGCCGCGTGCATGCCCATCGAAACGTAATCTTCCTTGTTGCCGGAGGTGGTAATCGAATCCACCGACGCCGGATGCGCCAGCACTTTGTTCTCGCTCACCAGCGCCGCCGCCGTCACCTGCGGCATCATGAATCCGGAATTCAATCCCGCTCCCGGCGCGAGAAACGGCGGCAAACCCTCGCTCAGCGCGGGATTCACCATGCGCTCCAGTCCGCCGCTCCGAAATTCCCGCCAGCGCGCTCAATGCGATCGCCAGAAAATCCAGCGCGAACGCCACCGGCTCTCCGTGAAAATTTCCGCCGGAGAGAATGTCGCCTTCCGGCATTCTCCGGCGAACCCGATCCCTGTCGTCGCCTGCGTCGTGCGCGCAAACACCAGCGGATTATCCACCGCCGAGTTCGTTTCGGTCTCCAACACCTCGCGGCAATGCGCCAGCGTATCCCGCACCGCGCCGTGTACCTGCGGCATGCAGCGCAAGCGAATACGCATCCTGCACCCGCCCGCAATCCCGGTGCGACTCGCGAATCTCGCTGCCCTCGAGCATCTTTCGCAAGTTCGCCGCCGTCTTGATCTGTCCCGCATGCGGCCGCGCCTGTGAATGCGCTCATCAAACGCCACGTCGGTTCCTTGCAAGCGCATCCAGCGTCATCGCGCCAATCACGTCGGCCGAATCCATCAGGGTCTCTGCCGCCAGCAGAGCAAGAATTCCGACCGCCAGCATCGCCTGCGTGCCATTGATCAGCGAAACCGCTTCTTTCGCTTCGAGCACCAGCGGCTTGATGTCAGCCTTCTTCATCACCTCAGAAGTTGGAGTCCGCACTCCAGCTATCGGTCAGGCATTCACCTTCGCCAATCAAGGCCAGCGCCAGTGCGCCAGTGGCGCCAGGTCTCCGCTTGCGCCGACGCTCCCTTGCGACGGCACCATCGGCGTCACGCCGCGGTTGAGCATCTCGCAGATCGTGTCGATCACAAGCGGCCCGCACCCCGGAATAGCCCTTGGAAAGGGAATTGGCGCGCAACAGCATCATCGCCCGGGTTTCGGCTACCGGTAGCGGATCTCCCACGCCCACCGCGTGCGATCGCACCAGGTTCACCTGCAGTTCGCGAATCTGCGTCGACCGGCAATCCGCACATCGCTCAGTTTGCCCACGCCGGTCGTGATCGCGTACGAAGTCTTGTTGTTGGCAACGATCGCGTCGACCACCGCGCGCGCCTTGTCCACCGCCGTCGCGTGCATCCGGCGCGAGCAGCACCGGACGCCGCTCCACCGCCACTTCGCGCACCGCCTCCAGTGTCAGATCGTTTCCGTTGATGTGAAGGGCTTTCAATAGAGTTTCCAGCTTTCGAGTTTCAGCTCGAAGATCAAAGTTGTGTCATTCCGAGGCAGCGAGGAATCTGCTTACTCAGGCTTACGACTTGCATCGCCTCCCGAAACACGTCCAGATACTTTTCCGGAATCGCCGCAATCTTCATCTCTTTGTCGGTCACGATGTGCGTGGTCTCGCCTTCGGCCAGCAAACGTCCATCGCCGGCCCGCAGCAATTCATATCCAAAATGCACCATCGACTCGCGAACATTCTTCAAATGCGTGCGCACGATCACCTCATCGTCATAACGCGCCGGAGCCTTATAGCGGCAGCGCGCATCCACCACGGCGATGAAGCATCCCGTCTCTGCTCCATCTCTCGATAAGAAAATCCAAGCTGGCGCATGCAACTCCACCCGCCCCACTTCAAACCATATGAAATGGTTCGAGTGATAGACCACGCCCATCTGATCGGTTTCCGCGTAACGCACCCGCAAGCGCTTTCGTTGACCACGCCCATGCCGTTCGCGCTCACTTGCCGCTCCACCGCGGCTTGCGCTTTTCAAGAAACGATGACACGCCTTCGCGGAAATCCGCCGTCGTGTCGAATGCCGCGCATTCTCCTCGACCGCGCTGCGATCTGCTCATCGAGTTGACGTCGAAATAAATCTGTTGATCAGTTTCTTGGTAGCCGCAGCGAAGTCGGACTGTTTTCCAGAAGCTGCGACGCCAGTTCTTTCGCGCGCACCATCAACTGCTCCGCGGCGACTACTTCGTTCACCAATCCCAAGCGTGCGCTTCCGCCGCGTCGAAAATTCGTCCGGTCAGCAGCAGGTCGCGCGCGATCTTGTGTCCTACCTGCCAGACCAGAATCGACGACACAATCGCCGGCACAAATCCGATCCGCACTTCGGTATATCCAAACTTCGCTTCCGGCACCGCCAGCGTGAAGTCGCACATGGTCGCCAGGCCCGTCCCTCCGGCGATGGCCGCGCCATTTACCGCCGCAATCGTCGGCTTCGGAAATTCGTACAGCCGGCGAAACATCTGCGCCATTCGTGCCGAGTCGTTCACGTTTTCCTCATGCGACTTTCCCAGCAGCGTCTTCAGTTCCTCCAGATCCATGCCGGCGCAAAATGCTTTTCCCGCCCCGGTGAGGATCACAACCTGCGCCGGCGACTTCTTCGATCTCATCCAGCGCCGCGCATCAGTTCGTCAACCAGTTGAAAGCTCACCGCATTGCGCTTCTCCGGACGATTCAGCGTGACCAGTCGCCATCCGGTCCTCGAATATCATTTGAAGTGTGTTGTAAGCCATCATGAAGTCTCATTCAAGCGGAACAAAATCTGTTCCTTTCGCTGCACTGCCTAATCCGCCGCCGCCGACTCCCCATACCGTCGCCGCAAACTGATTGGAAATTCTCAACAGCGTATCCAGCGGCTTCAACTCCGGCAACATTGCACCGTGTTTACGAAGTGTCTCGATGACGATCTCGGTCGGAATGTTTCCCACCAGCGCATCCTGCGCAAAAGGACATCCGCCTAACCCGCCTAGCGCGGAATCGAAGCGCCGGCAACCTGCCTCATACGCTGCCACGATCTTTGCCGCCGCCTGATCCGGACGGCTATGCAGATGCACCCCGATCTCGACGTAGTCGTACTTGCTGTGCACCGCGGTATACAGCTCATGAATCTGTTCCGGCCCAGCTAGTCCGACGGTGTCAGCCAGAGAAATGGTCTTAATCGATTCTGATTCCAGCAGATCGATCGCGTCTACAACTTCGCCTACATTCCACGGATCGCCGTACGGATTTCCAAACGCCATCGAAATGTAGACCACCACATCCAGATCCGCCGCATCCGCCTTCTGCTTGATCTTCTCCAGTTCGTCGATCGCGTCTTCCAGGCTCTGCCGCTGGTTGTTGTTCAAAAACGTCGGCGACACTGAATACGGAAATCCCAGCGTGCGTACCTTGCCGGTCTCAATCGCCCGCTCGGCGCCTTTTTCATTCACCACGATGCCGATGATCTCGACGTCCGCAGGCGGTTCCAGTTCCTTCAACACCTGTTCCGAATCCGCCATCTGCGGCACCGCCTTCGCCGACACAAACGACGCCGCATCAATATGCCTGAAACCTGCGTTGATCAAGGCTTTCAGATACTCAGCCTTGATATCGGCCGGAATTTGTCCCTTCAAGCCCTGCCACGCATCCCGCGGACACTCCACTAGTTTTATCGAATCCGTCATGGTCATCTTGCATTGCCGAATTGATGAATTTGGAAATTGACGAATTCAACAATCCGTCAATCCAGCAATTCGTCAATTCACGTATTACGTCTGCAGCACCCCGACCTTAAACTCCGGCACCTCCGGATTCAAGGCCGCTGCTTCCAGTGCTTGGGTAATTGCGTCCCGCGTCTCCATGGGATCGATAATCTTGTCGATCCACAACCGGGCCGCCCCATACCGCGGGTCGGTCTGCTCCTCGTACGTTCGTTTCACCGAGTCGAACAGTTCCTTCTTCTCTTCATCGCTCAGCTTTTTGCCGCCGCGCTCCAGTTGCTTGACTTTGATCTCCACCAGCGTGCCCGCCGCCGAGTCTCCGCTCATCACCGCATAACGCGCCGTCGGCCATGCAAATACAAAGCGCGGATCATACGCCTTTCCGCACATCGCATAGTGCCCAGCGCCAAACGATCCGCCAACAATCACCGTGATCTTTGGCACTACGGAATTCGACACCGCGTTCACCATCTTCGCTCCTGCTTTGATGATGCCGCTCCACTCCGCATCGCGTCCCACCATAAATCCATTCACATCGTGGAAGAACACCAGTGGAATCAAATTCTGGTTGCAGTCCATGATGAACCGCGCTGCCTTCTCTGCCGACTCGGTGTAGATCACCCCGCCAAACTCCACCCGCTTGTGGCCTTCATGATCGGTTTGCTGCGCATGTAGCTTTTGATTGGCCACGATTCCCACGGCAAATCCGCCAATGCGCGCATAGCCGCAGATCAGAGTCTTTCCATATTCCGGCTTGTACTCATCGAACCGGCTGCCGTCGACCACGCGCGCAATAATCTCCTTCATGTCATACGGCCGTGCCGGAGACGAATCATAAATTCCATAAATCTCTTCAGCCGAAAGTGCCGGCGCCTCCGGTTTCTTCCGATCCCATGGCGACTGCCGCCGGTATCCCCACTTCTCCACAATCGACCGCAGCCTTATCAGGCACGCTTCATCATTCGGCTCGTGAAAGTCCACGGTTCCACTCACCGACGGAATGCATGGTCGCGCCGCCCAATTCCTCCGCCGAAATTTTCTGCCCAATCGCCGCCTGCACCAATGCCGGACCTGCCAGAAACAGCCCGCTTCCATCGGTCATCAGCACGTGGTCGCACATGACCGGCAGATACCCGCCGCCGGCCACGCACATCCCCATGATGGCCGCAATCTGCGAAATCCCCATCGCCGACATCACCGCGTTATTGCGAAACACTCGCCCAAAATCGTCGGTATCGGGAAACACATCTTCCTGCAAGCGGCAAGAAACACGCCCGCCGAATCCACCAGGTAAATCGTCGGAATCCGGTTCTCGATCGCCATGTTCTGCGCGCGAATTACCTTCTTCGACGTCATCGGGAAAAATGCGCCAGCTTTCACGGTCGCATCATTCGCAATGATCATCACCATCCGCGTGTTCACCCGTCCCAGGCCCGTGATGACTCCCGCCGACGGAGCGCCGCCCCACTCCTCGTACATTCCATACGCGGCATACGCGCCTAGTTCAAAGAAGCTTCCCGGATCAACGAGTCTCTGAATCCGCTCTCGCGCGGTCAACCGGCCTTTGCCATGCTGGCTCTCAATCGCCTTATGGCCGCCGCCTTCGCGAATTTTTTCTTCCTCGTTGCGGACCTGCGAAACCATATCAGCCATGAACCGCATGTTGGCTTCGAAACGCGCGGTCGTGGGGTCGATCCGCGATTTGAGGACGTTATCGATTTGTAGCGTGCCTTTGAGATCAATACGGTCAGCCATAAGGGATCAGTGCGAAACTCTTTACGGTATATCAGGCGAGCCGGGAAGGGCAAACCACCGGGATCTAATTCCAACGAGATCTACTTCCCTCATCCACAAACCTCTCATTCCGAGCGCAGCGAGGAATCCGCTCGCTCTTGGAGCCGGGTCCAATCTTCGATTAGCTTCACCGCTTTCCCCACCGGATTCTCGACCACCGCCTCCACCAACCCGATCCGTAATGTCTCGGCCGCGTGCAGTTTCTGTGCCGACACAAACATTTCCAGCGCCTTTCCCTTACCAACGATTCGCGGCAATCTCTGCGTTCCACCCCATCCTGTAATCAATCCCAACGCCGCTCCGCGATGCCCGAAGATTGCATGCGGTGAAGCAATCCGATGATGGCAAGCCAGGGCCAAATCCAGTCCTCCCCCCATGCAGTATCCCTCGACCGCCGCATATACCGGAGCCGGAAAGCCAGCCACCGCATTCATCAACTCCTGGCCCATCTTGGAGAACTCGTACGCTTCAGGCCCGGTAAGAACCGCAATCTCGCTAAGCTCAGCCCCGGCAGAAAAGAATTTATGATTGCCGGCGATGATCAACGGCTGACTTTCCCGCGCCAGCTCACGAACAGCCGCGGTAAGATCCAACACACAAGCTCGGCTCAAGCGATTGGTTCCATCCGGCGACTGCAACCGCAGCACCCAGATATCCCCAATAGATTCGAGTTGATGCAACCGAGGCACGAGTGGTTTGTTGGTTAAATCTGCAACTGGGTCGCGAATGCTGAATGCTGAGAATGCTATATGCTACTCGTCTCCATCCACTCTTCCACATCGCGTCCGTCCTCAGTCAGCTGGAAACTTCCCATCCGCACCCCATCGCCAAGCACACGCTGCGTTTCCGGATCGCGCACCACGCGGGCAATCCACTGCTTGCCCACTTCGTACTTGTTCGCCGTGAACCAGCGTTGCGGCAGCACTTGCACCAGCCCGGCCTGCGGATAAAGAACAAAGACACTCGCCGCCGCATCGTCCCGCGTCTTCGCCCCACGCGACGCCGTCAATAACAATTCATCGAGCGATCGGAACTCCTCCGGGACATCGATCTTATGTGTTCCCTCAGCCAACCGCGTACTCAACTCGAATTCCGCCAGAGGCTCCGTCGCCGAATAGACTTTCTCGGCCGATTGCTTGAACCATCCCACGATCACGTTGAATGAAAAGCCCGCGAGCTGATCAGGATCGAAGCACATCAGCCGCAGCGCACCAGGCTCCGGACACCATATGCCGAGCCGGTCGGGTCCAATCGCGAACGGCACGCAAAAAGTATTCAACGCCAGCCGCGGACGGTTCGGCTCCGACTCCAGCCCAAGCGTCACCAGGTACGCCAGGTCTCCTTGCTCGCCATGAAATGTCCAGGCATACTTTTGCCTCGATTTCGATTGCACCGCGGGAAAAGTGTTCCAGTACCAGGGAGAAGGTCCGGTGGAGTTCTGCAGCAGAGAAAGCTCGCGCGCCTTGTCCGCAGCCATCAGCCGGCTGCCGGAACGCCGTGTGGCTTCACGTTGGTTCGAATAAATTGGACAATGCTGTCCATGGCTGTGCCAGGCTGGAAAATCGCGGCCACGCCTGCTTTCTTGAGCGCATCGATATCCTGGTCCGGAATGATCCCGCCCACCAGCACCAGCACGTCATCCATCTTGTTTTGCTTGAGCAGGTCGAGTACTCGCGGAACGATCGCATTATGCGCGCCCGACAGGATCGACAGCCCGATCACATGAACATCTTCCTGCAACGCCGCGCTCACAATCATCTCCGGCGTCTGCCGCAAGCCGGTGTAGATGACTTCCATGCCGGCATCGCGCAACGCCCGCGCAATCACTTTCGCACCCCGATCATGCCCATCCAGTCCAGGCTTTGCCACCAACACCCGAATTTTGGCTTCATCCGCCATAACTCAATTTAACCACAAGGAGCGAGGAATGCAGAAATTAAGAATTCAGAATGCGGGAGTCAGTTCCAAAGAAGCACAGTCGAGAAGGCGATGAACTTCTGCATTCTGAATTCTCACTTCTGACTTCATTCTTAACTTCCCGGCGTCTTCACGTCCAAGCTCCTCCACAAATACCAGCACGCCACGCTGCGATAAGGCGCCCAGCATTTCGCGATCTTCTCCATCTGCTTCGGTTTTAGAGGCTTGAACTTCCGCCGCTTGGTCCCGTTTTTCGCCTTGCTTAGGTAGTGCCGGCGGATCGCCATCTGGATCCCCAAGTCCCCAACCGGCAAGATATCCGGCCGCTGCAGTGAGAACATCAGGAACATGTGCGCAGTCCACACCCCGATGCCTTTGACCTGGGTCAATTGCCGGATCACTTCCTCATCGGGCAATTCGCCAAACGCGCTGAAGTCCACCTCGCGCGCTTGCGTCTTCGCGGCCAAATCGCGCAGGTAGCTCAACTTCTGCTTCGACAATCCCGCGCTGCGCATCTGCTCTTCCGATAACTTCAATACGCCTTCCGGTGTAAGTGGCAGACCAGTCAAATCCGTCAGTCGCTTGAAAATCGTTGCCGCCGCCTTGCCATGCAGCTGCTGGTAAACAATCGCCTCGGCCAGGCTGGCAAACGACGGCTCGTCCTTGCTCATGCGGTACGGCCCGACTTGCTCGATGATCGCCGCCAGCACCGGATCCACGCGTTTTAAGTGTGTAATCGCCTTGCGCATGATTTCCTTCGTGTAACTTCGTCCCCTTGTGGTTAAACCTGCTTTCGGCGGAAGTCAAACTCGTCCACTATCACCCAGCGCCCTTCTAGTTTCTCTTCGTTCATCGCATGAAACGCATCGTGGTTCTGCCGAGTAATCGTTTGCCTCAGTTCGCAATCCACTCCCAGCATGGTCAAGTGTCCCGTGAAGACAATCACATCGCCATCCCATCCTTCCGACTGCAACACCCCGTACACATTGTCGATGAAGGTCATCATCCAGCGCGCGCTGAACGGGTCGAATGTCAAATGCGGGCGTTCTTTTCCACCCGGTCCCTGGATGCAGATCCGCGTATCGTCGTCGCAAAAATTGTAGGTGTAGAGCTGAGTATCGCTGTAGGCCGGAGTAGTCGGGGTTTCCCGCACCCGATTGGTCGCGTCCCAGTTGCCGATCAGCCAGCGAAACTCCTCAATCTTTTCCTTGCGGGAGGCAGGGAACTCCGCAATCATCTTTCGATTGAAAACGCCGGCTTGTCTGTCGGGATCGTAAACCATGAACCCGCGGGCGAAGAGCTGTTCGAAAAGTAGCATCCCAGCAGGATATCGCGAGACGCGCTTTCAGTCGCGCTTGGCGGGGAGTTGAAAGCCAATTCGCATCTTCGACGACTTCGGCGGCGTCATCAATTCTCGTATCGCCTCGAAGATGTCTTGAATCGTCTTGTCATGGCTCTCCAATCGATCTTCGAGTTCCGCGATCTTCTCGCCAAGCTGCCGGTTCGTGGCCAGCATCTTTCGCAGTCGCACAAATGCCCTTACCAGCAGCACGCTCATTTCAATGGCCCGGTCAGAATTCAATACCGTCGCCGCCATTACCGCCCCATGCTCAGTGAACGCAAACGGCAGATACCGTCGTCCGCCCCGCCCATTCTTTGAGGTCGCAAAATGCGACCTCAAAAGCGCCTGCTCTTTCGACGTGAGCTGAAACATGAAATCAGAGGGAAAGCGTTCGCGATTCCGTTTCACTTGCTCATTCAGCCGCTTCACGGTCACGCCGTACAGCTGCGCCAGGTCGCTATCGAGGATAATCTTCTGATGACGGAGAATCAGAATTCGCGAATCCACCGGCGGCAAAATAGCTGGCTTTTTCTTCGCCATGAAGATGCCATTTTACTTCGCGGAGGGAGCTTTGAGGTCACAATTTGCAACCTCAAAGATGCATCAAAAGTTTGAGGTCGCAATCTGCGACCTCAGAGGTAATTCCATTCAACAATCAAAAATCCACAATCAACAATCCTAGGTAATGCTCACTTCCGTATAAATTCCGTACACTTCCTTCAGCGCCTCGCAGATCTCGCCCACGGTTGCATATGCCCGCACTGCATCGATGATGTAGGGCATCGTGTTCGCTTCCGAAATATTTCCATTCGATCCCGCGTTTGGAGTCCCCGCCGCGGCCTTCTTCAGAGCTTCCAAACGGCGTTTCACTTCTTCGTTCGACCGCCGCGCCCGCAGGGCTTTCAGCTTCGCTGATTGCTGCCTCGCCACGCTTTCGTCGATGTAGAGAATATGCGGCGACTCTTCTTCAATCGTGAAGTCATTCACCCCGACGGTGATCTTCTCGTTGGCCTCGGCTGCGCGCTGATACTGGTACGACGCCTCGGCAATTTCTTTCTGCGGATATCCGCGCTCGATAGCCTTCACCATGCCGCCCATGGCGTCGAGTTTTTCGAAATAATCGAATGCGCCTTTCTCCATTGCGAGCGTCTGATTCTCGACGAAGTAGGATCCCCCGAGCGGATCCACTGTCTGCGCCACGCCCGATTCGTAGGCGATGATCTGCTGCGTCCGCAACGCAATCCGCGCCGCTTCTTCCGTCGGCAACGCCAGCGCTTCATCGTAGGAATCGCAGTGCAGCGATTGCGTCCCACCAAGTACCGCGGCCATCGCCTGCAAGGCAACACGTGCAATATTGTTCATCGGTTGTTGTGCCGGCAGTGACACGCCCGCTGTCTGCGTGTGGAATCGCAGTAGCCATGTGCGCTGGTTCTTCGCCTGGAACCGATCTTTCATCAGCCGGTACCAGATCTTGCGCGCCGCGCGATACTTCGCGATCTCTTCGAAGAAGTCGTTATGCGCGTTGAAGAAGAAGCTCAGCCGCGGCCCAAACTCGTCCACATCCAGCCCGCGACGCCGCGCCCACTCCACATATTCCACGCCGTCATAGATTGTGAACGCCAGCTCCTGCAATGCCGTCGAACCTGCTTCCCGAATGTGGTACCCGGAGATCGAAATGGTATTGAAGCGCGGCGTAAACTTCGATCCAAACTCAAACGTGTCAATCACCAGCCGCATCGAGGGTGCCGGAGGATAGATGTATTCCTTCTGCGCGATGTATTCCTTCAGGATGTCATTCTGAATGGTGCCGGAAATCTTCTTCCAGTCCGCGCCTTGCTTCTCCGCGACCACCAGGTACATCGCCCACAGCACCGACGCCGGAGAATTGATCGTCATCGATACGGTGGTTTTCTCCAGATCGATTCCGCCGAACAGAATTTCCATGTCCTCGAGCGAATCGATCGCCACCCCGCACTTGCCAACTTCCCCTTCGCTCGCGGGATGATCTGAGTCGTAACCCATCAGGGTCGGCAAATCGAACGCCACCGAAAGCCCGCCGCCGCCGTGCTCCAGCAGGTACTTGTAACGCTGATTGGTCTCCTCGGGCGACGCGAAGCCCGAGAACTGCCGCATGGTAAAAAGTTTTCCACGATAGCCGGTAGCGTGAATGCCGCGGGTGAACGGAGCCTGTCCCGGATAGCCGACGTATTTGTCGTAATTCCAGTCTTCAGGAAGATCGGACTGGGTGTACAGCCGCCGAATCGGCTCGCCAGAAATCGTCGTGAACCGCGCATGCCCGTGCTCGTCGACATTAACGCCCGATCGCGCTCCAATCGGCTTCTCCGGAGCTTTCTCCAGCGTCGGCGCGAGCGTCTTCTCCGCCCACTGCTTCTCGCTCTCGGAGGGATGACGTCCTTCAAAGACGTCGCTGATAGGGCTTTCAGAAACGGCAGGCTTCTTGTTTTCCGCCATGTTTTCGCACATCCTCACTGCTTCGATGATAGAAGAGCGCAACAGGCATCGCAACCGACCGAGCGGTTGGTGCGCAAAATGTCCTGTCATTCCGAGCGCAGCGAGGAATCCCTACCTAAACGATGAACTCAGGGTAGGGGTGCTTCGACTACACGGCGGATTCGCTCTGCGAACCCGCCGCTCCGCTCAGCAGGACAATGCACTTGCCGCTCTTCTTCGTGCCCGTTCGTGTCTTTTGTGGTTAATTGCTTTTCCGAGATGCTTCCCAAGCCTTCGCATACTTCCACGACACATACACCGCATGGTAAAGATGCAGCAGCAGGCCTTCGCGTCCATCCAAGAATCCAAGCCGAAAAAAGTAGTTGTAGACAAAGGTCATCCATGGCCGCAGGACGATGTTCACGAAACTGAACCCGCCATAACCCTTATCAACTGCCATGTCCGCCCCCAGCGACGAGTAGCGGTTCATGTGCTCGATGTAGTCGGAGAGCGTGGGATAAGAGTGGTGCAGCAAGGCGCCGTATCGAATGTGACTGGTGTTTCCGATTACCTCGATGTCTTCGTGAACCGCTCTGCTTTCAAATTTACCGGCCCCGCGGCGAAAGAAGCGCAACTTCGGATCCGGCCAGAACCCGCCGTGTCGTATCCAACGACCTAAGAAGAAATTCTTTCTGGGAATCCGCAATCCGGTAAACTCAGAATCAAGAGTCGTGCCAATGTGATAGTTCACGTCTGCGCGCGCATCACGCATTGTCAACGAATGCGTGTCTGGGCTCTTCTGAAGTGTTGTCACATTCTGTAGGCCTTCGAGTGTGTCATGCAGTGCAGTCTGCAGTTCCGGTTCCACCTCCTCATCCGCATCCAAACTCAAAATCCACTCCCCCGACGCCTTCTCCAAAGCCGAATTCTTCTGCGCCGCAAATCCCTTCCACTCCTCAACGAAAACCTTCGCGCCAAACGACCGAGCGATCTCCACCGTCCGATCCGTCGAGCCCGAATCCACGACGATGATCTCGCCCTGCCCGTTGCGGACCAGGGGCATCACGCTTTCCAGCGTGCGCGCGAGATTCGCCTCTTCGTTGTACGTGATGATGACGACCGAGAGCGTCACGCCGAGAGCATACTCGAACGCTTTCAGGGTTGCATAGTTTCAAGGTTTCAAAGTGATCACCTGCTTGAATCGAATCGCACGTCAATCGCAAATCGAAATTCGAGAATCAATAATCAGGAATGGTTTCCCCCTCAATCCCCGCCTCCCGGCTGCTGCGGCATCACCGGCGTTACATCCTGCCGCGGCGCCACATACGGAACGCTCGGCGCGTGCGTCACCTCGCCGCGGATTGCATCGGCCATCACGATCCCGGTATGGTCCAGCAACAACCCGGTTGCCCGATCTAATTCCACCACCGACTTTTCATAGGACGCTGTCGCCGAGACGAAATTCGATTCCGCACTGGTCAACCCTGACTGCATTTGCAACACTGCCGTCGAAGTCGAAACCCCAGCTGCCAGCTTTTTTTGTTCCGCGTCCAGGGTCTGCCGCGCCAAATCGACGGCCGCTTGTGCCGCTTGCACCGCCGACCGATTCTGTTGCAGTGAGAACTGTGCATTCCGCACTTCGATCCGCACCTGGTTTTCCAGTTGCTGCAGTCGCACCTGCGCCTGACGATATTCCAACTGTGCCCGCACCATGTTGGCCTGGCCAGTACGGTTGCGCAGTGGAATATTCAGCGTGAGTCCCACGCCCTTGTCCGGCGCGCTCGAATTCACCAACTGGTTCAAGACATCGCTGTACGCGACCGGCCCTCCCGTCGCGAACGGCGCCGGAGAGGTCGCCGGGTTGAAGCAGAACCGCGTCACCGCCGCCGAGCAAGTCGGCACGGCCGGATTGATATCCCCGCCCAGCCCCGATCCTCCGTAGTATGCAAACAAATCGAGCGTCGGCAGCATCGAGTTGCGCACCGCCTTGTTGTTCAGTTCGCGATTGCTCAGATCGATGCGCGACTCCGACAGTTCCGCGCGATGGCTTAACGCGTCGTTGATCAAGTCGCGCGTGGGGGTGACCTGCTCTTGCTGTGGCACCTGCATCGTCGAAGTTGGAATCACCTCGGCATCGGCCAGGATCGGATCCTCCAGGTTCCGGCTCAGCGCATTCTTCATCAACAACTCCTGTAGCTGAAGATTGGTTTGCGCCAGGATGATGTTCTGCTGGTCCGTCGCCACCGTGCTCTGCGCGCTCACCATCTGGATCGGAGGCACCGTTCCGAACTGCACCTGCCGCTGCGTATCCTGCATGGTCTTCTGTGCGAAGGCCAGCGCTTCTTGTTGCACCTTCACATTCTCAAACGCGTACACCAGGTTCCAGTACAAGTTCTCAATCTGGTCGACAGTCGTAATCACCTGTAACCGGAAGGCGACGTCGGAAATCTCGCGATTATTTTTCGCGATGCGAATGAACCGCGTGTTCGGCAGGAAGCCAAATCCCTGCAGCAGCGGCTGCGTCACCCGCGCCTGAAATCCCGAAACCAATGCGGGAGTAAAGCTGGTCGTCGGATTATTGCTCGTGGTATGAGTGTTGTTGAATCCCACCGACAAATCCGTGCCGAAGTGAAATCCCTGGTTGTAAGAAAAATTTGCCGTCCCCGTATTCGTATTGAGTAGCGGTACTTCGTTGAACACGCTGGAAGACTCCGTGTACGACCGATCCATTTGCAGCGTGCTGGTGATGACTGGATCGAAGCTCGTGATCGGCGGCCCAATGCCGAGAGTCGAACTCACCAGTCCGTTGGTCCCGGTTCCAACTCCGCCCGCCGCTGGACTGGTGCCGCCCGACCCTGATCCCACGCTTCCGCTAAGTCCTCCAACTCCTCCCCCGGGCGTGTTCTGCACGATGCCAGTGTTTACGCCCAGCACGTTCGATCCCGCCTTGGTGCGCAGAACATCGGTATCGGCAATATTCAAGTTGTAACGCGCCAGAACCAGATCAAGATTGTTCTCGAGCGCCAGCGAGACCGCATCGTTGATCGAGAGCATGAGCTTGCCATCTTTCAGCAACTCTGCAATCCGCGCTGTGTTTGTCAGGTCGGGAGGGGGCACGTCCCTGGGCGTATACGGCGCAATCACGTTGGGGAACGCTGCTTTGGGTTTGGAGTAGTCGGTGAAGGCCGCGCGTTGGGTCGGAGGATTCGCCGGTTGGGGAGTCTGCGGCAGCGCGGAAGTTTGCGGCGCAGATCCCTGGCACCAGGCACTCCCGACGAAAGCCATCGATATCAGCAGAGTCGCGGCGAATAGGCGAAAGCGAGAAACCATGATTAGTCTCCTTACAGAAACAGGCGCAGGCGTTCACAACAGCACCTGCGCGTCAGCATTGGATGCAGATTCGAGGAAATTATAGAGAGCGGCTCAGGCAGACGACGTAAAGAAGTGTAGAAGGGAAGCAGGGAGCGTGGGGCGTCGCGCCCGTCGTGTCCGCATCATGCCGGCAACTCCTGACAGGACGGGGTTTCTGCCCGACTCGCGCCAGCTAATAAAAAAGGGCGCCGGTTCGCCGGCGCCCGAGGAGACAACCAACTTCTTTATTGCGGCTGTGACTGCGGCTGCGGAGGCTGCTGATCCTGTGGCTGCTGTTGCTGTTGCTGCAACTCCTGCTGCATCGCAGCCGGAGGCTGGTTCGCGGGCTCTTTCCGCGGCGTCACATACGGAACATTCGGCATATGCGATACCTGGCCGCGCTCCGCATCCGCGATAGAGATTCCCGCATGATCCAGCAGCAATCCCGTCGCCCGATCCAGTTCGACATGCGACTTTTCATAATTCGCCAGCGCCGATACTAGGTTCGATTCCGCCTGCGTCAGGCTGGTTTGATTTTGCAGAACCAAGGTCGTCGTCGACGCTCCCAGCGCGTACTTCTTCTGCTCGGCATCCAGCGACTGCTTCGCCAACGCCACGCCCGCCTGTGCCGCCGAGACCGCAGCCCGGTTCTGCTGCACCGTGAATTGCGCGTTGCGCACTTCGATGCGGATCTGGTTTTCAATCTGCTGCAGCCTCATCTGGGCTTGCCGGTATTCCAGTTCCGATCTCACCTGCGTCGCCTGCGCCGAACGGTTGCGCAAGGGAATCGTCACAGAAAGTCCAACGCCCTTGTCGGGTGAAGTTGAGTTGATCAACTGATTCAAGGTGCCGCCATAGCCAACCGGCCCTCCGTTGGCGAATGCCGGCGGCGCTGAGGCGGCATCGAAACAAAAGCTGGTCACGGTTGGAGGATTACAGATCGGCACATTAGGGCTGACGTTCCCGCCTACGCCGGATCCTCCGTAGTAAGCAAACAAATCGACCGAGGGACGAAGTAAATTCTTGATCGCCTTGTTGCTGATTTCGGTATTCGTGAGATTGATGCGCGCTTCCGATAATTCGGGGCGATGTCCTAACGCGTCATTCACCAGATCCTGCACCGGAGATACCGGCTCAGTCGCAGGAATATCCATGGTGTCGGTAGGAATGACTTCCGCATCGGCCAACGCTGGGTCGACCAGCGTACGGCTGAGCGCATTCTTCATCAGCAGTTGCTGCAACTCAAGATTGGTTTGCGCCACGATCAGGCTTTGCTGGTTCGTAGCCACCGTGCTTTGCGCGCGTACAATTTCGATCGGCGCAAGGCTGCCGATATCTACCTGCTTCTGAGTATCGGACAGAGTTTTCTGCGCCAGCCCCAGTGCCCCCTTCTGCACCTGAAGGTTCTCGTAAGCGAAAACCAGGTCCCAATAGAGGTTTTGGATCTGATCCACCGTAAACGTGACCTGCAACCGGAAGGCAACATCGGAAATTTCCCGATCGTTCTTCGCGATGCGAATGAAGCGTTGATTGGGCGCAAAGCCAAAA
Source organism: Terriglobia bacterium (assembly GCA_963797845.1). Taxonomy (GTDB): domain Bacteria; phylum Acidobacteriota; class Terriglobia; order Terriglobales; family Acidobacteriaceae; genus DASREM01. The sequence goes on along the minus strand of CAWCRE010000019.1, from coordinate 68,614 downwards.
CCTTGCAGCAAATGTTGCGTAAGCCTGAGCTGAAAGCTGGAGGTCAGCAGCGGGGTGAACGAAGTAAATTCGCTGTTGCTGGTAACGCGGTTGTTGTTGAACCCGACCGACACGTTGGTGCCCCACTGGAAACCCTGGTTATAAGCAAAGTTCGCAGTGCTGGTATTCTGCGCCACCACCGGAGCGCCGCTGAACAAGCTGGTGGCCAGTATGTCGGCGTGATCGTTTTGCAACGACCCGGTGATAACCGGATCGAAGCTGGTGATCACTGGTCCAATACCCAGCGTCGAACTGACCAGTCCGCCCGCGCCTGCGCCTGCTCCACCCGAAGCGGCGGTCGTTCCCCCGGGGCCCGATCCGTTCGAAGTCGCACCCAGTCCACCCACCCCGCCGCCGGGTGTTCCCTGTACGATTCCGGTCGGAACTCCAAGGATGGTCGAACCCGCCTTGGCCCGCAGAACGTCGGTGTCGGCGACGCTCAGGTTGTAGCGGGCAATCCCGATATCGAGGTTGTTCTCCAGCGCCAGGGCCACCGCATCGTCAATCGAGATGTAGAGTTTGCCGTCCCTCAGAAGCTGCCCGATTCGCGGAGTGTTGCTCAGGTCCGGGGGCGGTAAGTGACGCGCCGTGTAAGGCGCAATCGGATTCGGAAAGTGGCTCTTGGGCTTGGTGTAGTCCGAAATAACGTATTGATGCGGCGCCGGATTCTGCGTACTGGAACTCGGCGACGACGGCAAGTCGTTCTTTTGTGGGGAATTCTGTGCCCAACCCGCGAGCGACAGCATACTGACCATGCAGGTCGCAGCGACCAGCCGCAGATAATTCAAGCCAAGCAAACGCATTCGTTCATCTCCATGGATAATGGCATCTCTGGATGTAAAAACGTCAAACCGCTTCCTAGGTCACGCACCTTAGGTACGCAAGACAAGACAGCCTTGTTTCACTTTTTTGCGCCCGGGGGAACCTGAACCGGTGCGCAAATGATTGCGAAGTGGGAAGTGCATTAGTATAGCTGACTTGGAGCTTTCTTCGGCTTCCGGTCACCATCGTGTGCGGCCAAACGGGTAGCAATTTCAAACACTTTGGATGAATCAAGGCTGCGGCACGACGCGAAAGTTTCTCGCCATGCGTAATCTCAAACTGGTGCTGGCCTATGACGGTTCCGAATTCTCGGGCTGGCAAATTCAGCCCGGCGCCACAACCATACAGGGCACGTTAGCCACTGTTATTGGACGGCTTACCGGGGAAAAGGTCTTGCCCCAGGGTTCGGGCCGCACCGACGCTGGAGTTCATGCGCTGGCCCAGGTGGCGACCTTTGCCAGCGAATCGCCGATTCCCACGCAGAATTTTGTCACTGCTTTCAACGATCTTCTGCCTCTAACCATCCGCGTGCTCGAGGTGCAGGAAGTGCCTCTCGATTTCCACGCCCGAAAATCGGCGCGTGGCAAAACGTACCGCTATCGCATTCATCGCGCCGCGATCTGTTCGCCGTTCTTGTCCCGCTATGTCTGGCACTATCCGTATCCGCTAGACGAAGCCGCCATGCAGCAGGCCGCGACCCGTATCGCCGGGGAACACGATTTCACTTCCTTTGCCGCGGTAGACCCCGAGCGCGGCCGCGATAACGAGGAAATCTGCAATGTCCGCGAAATCTTCGCCAGCACGTGGCAGCGCGATGGCGACGAGTTTGTTTACACCGTGCACGGCTCCGGTTTTCTTCATCACATGGTCCGTAATCTTGTTGGTACGTTCCTGCTGGTAGGAAAAGGAACGCTGCAACCCGGCGATATCAGTCGTATTCTGGAGGCACGCAACCGGTCCGCGGCAGGAGCCACCGCTCCGGCAAGCGGGCTGTTTCTGGTAAACGTGGATTACTGACGCTTGGGGGCAAATGTGAAATCGATGCGCAGAGCAGCCTGGCTGGGAATCGTTCTGGCCCTGCTCAGCTGTACCGGATGTCGCGATGTGGTGTTGCGCGTCACGGCTCGAAAGTTTCTTACTACCGGCCCCAATGGCTCCGAAACTCCCAAGGACCTCGGAATCCCTTACGAGCACGTCACCATTCCCAGCGAAGATCGCCGCGAACTCGATGCCTTTGTAGTGACAGCTCCTTCATCCTGCCCCGCGCGTCCGGCCCTGCTGATTTTTCACGGCGTCGGAGAAACCATCTCGCTATGGGTGAAAGCGCAAAAATATCTCTACGACCACTGCGTCAGCTCGCTGGTGTTTGATTATTCCGGACATGGCAACAGCTCTCGTCCTGGCACGGTCGAAAACGTCGGCGAAGATTCTGTCGCCGCCTACCGGTTTTTCTTGTCGAAGTTTCCTGACGGCAAGCGCTGCGTCTTTGCCTTCTCACTCGGCAGCGGACCGATGCTCGATTCCATTCAAAGCTTCCGGCCCATCCCTTCGTGCGTAGTTCTGGCCAGCACCTTCAGTTCGCTTCGCGACGCTAGCCTCCATCGCGGCACTCCGGAATGGGAGACCTACCTGGTGCCCGATGTCTGGAACAATCTGAAAAACGTCGCCAAAGTTCACGCGCCGCTGCTGGTGATCCACAGCGATGCCGACAACGTGAATCCTGTGGGCGGAGCGAAGGAAGTCTTCGACGCTGCCTATGAACCGAAGCAGTGGGTCGAGATCCAAGATGTCCAGCACAACGCCCCCTTCAAAGATCCCAGCGACCAATTCTGGGGTCCGGTGCTGAAATTTATCCGGCAATGAGGCACGGGTAGGGACAGCCGCCCTCGGCTGTCCAGTGGAGCAAAGCTCCGCACCGTGTTACTTCTTCGGACGCGATTCCGGCGGCACCATGCCGCTGCCCGGTAATACACCGTCAGCTGGCCATAGATTTCTCCGGAGTGCTCGATGAAACCGTAGGCGAAGTCGCTGATCCGGGTTTGCTGGTTGCTGAAGGGATCGACCACCAGGTCGTTCATCCCGCGGTCGCCTTTGGCCTTTATCGCAGCTTCGCCATCGGCAAACGATTTCTTTACGAACGCAACCACGTCCGCCTTGGTTTTGAACTGATCCCGTTTCGGATCGTCCATGGCAGGCGGCTTCTCGCCGCGCACGCCGTTGGTGAAGAAGTCGTTCGCGTGGGCTGCGTGAATCAGTCGCTCGGCAAAGCTTTGCATCGCGGGTGTCGGCTTGAAATCATACTTCTCCTCGGGGAAATCTTCCGCCATCGCGATCAGTTTGCGTCCGATGTCGTTCCACTGCAGCAGCACCGCCCCTGACGGGCTGGCCGCGGGTTTGGGTCCAGTGGGCTTGCCTGAATTTTGCTGGGCTTGGGTAGCCACAGCCAACATAGCAACCAGGAGAAGCAGTGGGCAGAACACGCCAATTTTCATCATCAACATCCCTCCGTACCACGCGCGGCATTGTCGCCTTCAATCCGAGGAACTGTCAAGAAGACGAGAGCTGTGCCAACCTTTGCGATCATCAGTGGTGAAACGCCCTGATTGCGACCCGCAATACGCCCAAATTTCGCATCTCTTTAATCGCCATGTGGTAGGCCGGACTCTAATTGTTCATGTCACATGAGTTTCAGTGGTAGCGCGCTTCCAGCAGTTCTGCGCAGTTCGCCGATTAGGTTCGGTCATTCGGCGAGCAGGATTACTGAGAAATTGCGTGCAACTGGTCGACGGTCAAATCTCCCGCGCCAGGCAATTCCCGCTTCGCTATTCACAGGAGGAAGGAAGAATAGTGCCGGAGAACCTGTTGGCTAACCGATTCTGGCAGCTGCCTCGTCCGTGGCACTTACCTTTTTTCCCGCGCGTTCGAGGAAACTCGCCAGGTACGGAGCGGTACGGCTTTGCGGCGCCTTCGACAATTCCGCAGGGGTACCCTCCGCCACTACGAGACCACCCTTCTCCCCGGCGCCAGGTCCTATATCGATGACCCAATCGCTCGCAGCTACGACTCGCATATCGTGCTCCACGACGATTACCGTATTGCCTGACTGTACGAGCCCATCCAACTGTGTAACTAGCCGTTCGACATCCGCGGGATGCAAGCCTGTGGTCGGTTCGTCGAGGACATAGAGCGTATTGCCGCGCTGCCCGCGCTGCAATTCCGTCGCAAGCTTGATGCGCTGTGCCTCGCCACCCGAGAGCTCGGTTGCAGGCTGGCCGAGTCGCAGGTAAGCCAGCCCCACCTGGTGCAGTACGTGCAGAGCTCGGCTGGTCTGCGCATCGTCCACGAAGAATTTGGAAGCTGCGTCCACGGTCATCCCGAGCACTTCGGCGATATTCTTGCCGCGGTACTTGATCTCCAGCGTCTTCGCGTTGTAGCGCGCGCCATGGCAGGTCGGGCACGGCGCGTAAACGCTGGGGAGAAAGAGCAACTCAACCATCACAAAGCCTTCTCCCTTGCAGGTCTCGCAGCGGCCTTGTGCAACATTGAAGGAGAAACGTCCGGCGCCGTAGCGACGCGCCTTCGCTTCCTTGGTCTCGGAGAACAGGTTGCGGACGTGGTCGAACAATCCCGTGTAGGTGGCAAGGTTCGACCGCGGCGTACGCCCAATCGGTTTTTGATCGACCACAACCAAGCGCTTGATGAGATTCATGCCCGACGTGATCGTGCCGCCGAGCGTGATGGGAGCCTCGCGCTCCAGTTCTCCACTCTCTTCCGCTTCCGAAGAAAGCTTCTGTCCCAGCCTTTCGGCAACCAGTTCCACAAGCGCCTGGCTCACCAGGCTCGACTTACCTGAGCCGGAAACCCCCGTCATCACGGTGAACACGCCGATCGGAAATTGGACATGGACATTGTGCAAGTTGTTGCGAGTCACGCCGCTCAGCTTCAGCCAGCCGGCAGGCGTGCGTGGTGTTCGTTGAGGCAGCGGCGGTGGGTTGAATAAATAGCGGCGCGTCTGTGACTGCTCGACGCGTTTGAGCCCTGGCGGCGTTCCGCTATAGAGAATCGCACCGCCATGTTCTCCGGCGCCCGGGCCGACGTCCACGATCCAATCGGCACGTCGCACCACATCCAGATCGTGTTCGACGACGAACAGCGAATTGCCCGATGCCTTCAACCTATCGAGCGCTCGTAGTAGCGCTTCGGTATCCGCCGGATGCAATCCGGCAGAAGGCTCATCGAGCACATAGACTACGCCAAACAAATTGGAGTGTACTTGCGTTGCCAATCGGAGGCGTTGCAGCTCTCCCGGCGAAAGCGTGGGCGTGCTTCGCTCCAGCGTGAGATACCCGAGCCCCAGCTCCCGCAGAACCGTGAGCCTGGCGCAAAGATCTTCGGCGATCCGCCGCACCACCTCCGCTTTTTCCGGGTGCTCTTTTTCAAGTTTGGCAGTGGTGCGCGCCGAACCGTCCACGTAGGGATGCATGATCTTGCCGAGCCTCTCCAGCGGCTGACGTGATATTTCTGAGATGTCGAGTCCTGCGAATTTCACCGACAGCGATTCCTGTCGCAGCCGCTTACCATGGCACACCGGGCACTCGATGCTTAGCATGTACTGCGCCACCCGCCGCTTCGACAATGCGCTCTCGGTGTTGGCGAAGGTGTGCAGGACGTGACGGCGCGCGCTGGTGAACGTCCCCATGTAACTCGGTTCTTCCTTGCGTTTGAGAGCCTGCTTCACTTCCGCACGGTTGAAACCCGCATAGACCGGAACAACCGGCTGCTCGTCGGTAAACAGAATCCAGTCACGATCTTTCTTGGGAAGCTCACGCCACGGACGATCGACGTCATAGCCAAGCGTGGTCAGAATGTCCCGCTGATTCTGTCCCTGCCACGCCGTAGGCCACGCGGCAATGGCGCGCTCGCGAATGGTGAGGGAATCATCCGGCACCATGGATTGCTCGGTCACTTCGTAAATGCGGCCCAGCCCGTGGCAGCGTGGGCAAGCGCCCTCGGGTGTGTTCGGCGAGAACGATTCTGCGTAGAGCATCGGCTGGTTGGGCGGATAATCGCCCGCACGCGAATACAGCATGCGCAACAGGTTGGACAGCGTCGTAACGCTTCCGACGGAGGACCGCGTGGTCGGCGACCCTCGCTGTTGTTGCAGCGCCACCGCGGGCGGCAACCCGTCAATCTCGTCTACTTCCGGCACACCCATCTGGTGGAAGAGCCGCCGGGCATAGGGAGATACGGATTCCAGATACCGCCGCTGCGCCTCCGCGTATAGAGTGCCGAAGGCTAGCGACGACTTCCCCGACCCCGAGACGCCGGTGAAAACCACGAGAGCATCACGCGGGATCTCAACATCGATGTTCTTGAGATTGTGCTCGCGCGCCCCGCGCACGCGCACAAAGCCGGTTTTTCTCGCTGACGATTCGGAGTGGTCGCTCGGCGTCATAAGTCCGCTATATCAGATGCGAGCCACCGACGGCGCGGTGCCGAACAGCACTCAGTCAATCGGAACGGAGTTGCTGGGGCACAGAAAAAGGCCACCCGCGCTCAGGGGGCCTCTGTTTTTGTTTAATGCAGGGCGTCCGGTTGCTGCACCTCGAACCGAGGGACAAGATCGCTGCGGCGGTCGTGATTCCGGATGAACCTGGGGAGAAGGGTCGCTGCTAGGTAGTCGTGGGAACACGCCAGAGCGCAAGCAATCGGGGCAAGGGCGAACACCGGGCGAACGCTTGCGCTATGGCCTGATTTCAGCAGTAACACTTGTGTAGGATAGTGGAGTCGTTGCCCCAAGCGTTTGGCTTCGGTGACAAATGAGCACGTCCACTCAGCGTTATTTCCTTCCGCCTGAACTACCTTTAGCACAGGCCTCATTCTATTCTCGTGGCAGTTCTGTAGCAGACATCAGCACGGGGACGCGTGCTGACTACGAGTACGTGGTTTTTGATTACAACTCCCAGAGTGGAGATTGCACTCATATAGAAACTGTCGTTGCAGTCAGAAGTGATTTGCCCAAAGACCCGGTTACTTGGCTCTCGCGCTCGTCCGGGGTGCATCTCGAGAAGGTAGGAGAGTGGATTTTCGCGTTTGAGGTCCGACGTGTTCTAAACCGGCGCGAAGTAAGTTCCTTCGTAGATGACATCATTAAGCTGATCGAATACGCGAAGGACTTTCCCCAGAACGCATGTTCTGAGTGAAATGGCCTGTTAACAGAAGTTACGCCGACATCGTAGTATTTCAAGCGTCGCCTTTGGCTTGGATGGACTGTCAATGGACTTCGATGAGGATGATGCGGTAACTGTGTATCTTCGGGAACTTGCCACAATCCCGCCCCTAACGAGGGAAGAAGAAGTTCACCTGTTCCATCAAGCAGCTCAGGCAGGTGAACAGGCAGAGATTGCGAAGAGGCGGCTGCTCGAAAGCAAGCTCCCCTTAGTCCTTCCAATCGTCGAACGATACGCATCGAGCGGTTTTTCTAAACTGGATTTGATTCAGGAAGGCAACCTTGGCCTGATGCGAGCTTTGGAGAATTTCCCGAAAAGCGGGTTGGGTGACTTTTCGGCATACGCTTCTTCTTGCATCGAGGATGCAATCGCCAGCGCCGTACTCAGGTCGCAGTCACGTAGTTCCTGACGGGTTCACAACTTGCTCGAAGCCGGTTATTGTGAGCGAAATCGCCTGATTACAACAGTTACACTCAGGCTGCACTTGTGCCTTGTGAAGACGGCCTACGCAAGAAATGAACTGGCTACGCAAAATCTTCGGTTACCGTGACTCCGAATTTGACGGAGATGATTTCTCTGTGCGTATCAAGCCGATTATGCGCGAAGCGGTCTCCGTTGTGTACACTCGCCACCCCGCAAGCTTCAACTTGAGCGGCGAGCGTATCGGGAGGAAATGGGAAGGAGTACAGGTGTGGATTCCCCAGGAGGTCGAGGCTGCACGGGTGCCCCAAATCGTCCGCGACCTTGAAATCGCATTTGCAATGATGCGGTACGGCTACGTTATCGTTAGGAGAGCCGGGGCGGATATTGTCCCCGAGACTGAGCGGCAGGCCGCAATCGCTGAGTTGAATGAGATGGGTTACGACATTGAGATTCTACCCGACCGATCAATTCGTCACACACGGAGGGCAGGGGTTCCGCGCCCCGACTTTGAAGCGGCGCAAAAGCAGGCCTCAAGAATCATGGCGTTACTGCAATCTGTCCACGGAACACGCCAGCATTTTGAGATTCTGGCGAAATCGAAAGAGTTTTAGCTCTGTTGTTGTCGTAACATCGCGTCTCTGACAATGTCGGCGGGGTCAAGCGCTTTTCGAGCACACTGCCGCGTGCACTCGGAGAAGAGCGCCATTTCGGTCTAGTTGATGGTTTGCCTTGTCCAACCACGGCTCGCTGGTAATCGTTTTCAGGTCAGGAACTCGGTCCGACCCATGCATCTCTTCGGTCGCAACTGCGATCATGATTACTACTTCGAACTCCTCTTCATTTAAGAGGAGCGGGACGCCCAATCAATTTCTCGGTGTTCTACTGCACACCATCGCGATTTCCGGGCTGTCCCGCGTGCGAACCGAACTTTTTCACCTGCTCGTAATCCCATTCCTTGCGCATCATCCAGTACAAACGAACCGCCAGCCTTCGCGCCATCGCGACCTTGGCAGTTTTCCTTCCGCGTCGCATCATCAGATGGAGATACTTGTTGCGCCACTCCGGTAGACTGCGCACTGTAACTTGCGCCGCTTCCACCAACAAGAAACGCATCATCGAGCTGCCTTGCTTGGTGATGTGCCCCAGGCGGCGGCGATTTCCGCTCGACTCTTCCAGTGGCACCAGTCCCAGATAGCTGGCCACCTGCTTGCCGCACTGGAAGCGCTCGGCTTGGCCAATGATCAGCACGAAGCCTAGGGCGGTGAGTGGACCGACTCCGGGATGGGTCATCAGTCGTCTCGCCTCCGGACACTTCTCCACTTCCCGCTCGATCTCCTGGCTTAGTTCCGCTATGGTCGGATTCAGTCGATCCAGCAACTCCAGCAGATCGCGCCGCCGCCGGCTCGCCCACGGCGCCAGCCGGAACGATTCCAGTTGCTCGCGCCCGCGCTCTCTCCACAACCTCTTCTTACAGCGCAGTCCTTCGTTCAGAGCCACCGCTTGCAGTTGATTCATGATCCGGGTGCGTGCCTGCACCATGCGATGCCGATGCCACAGCAGTTGCCGCAGATCGCGGTTCTCCCAACTCGGTACCCAGATCTGGGGGAAACGATCTTCCAGCAACAAGCGCAGAATCAGTTGCGCATCCTGACGATCTGTTTTCTGCTTGCGTACTCGTTTGGTCCGGATCTCGGCTGCGTCTCCGATCCGCAGCTCAAACTGCAACTCGGCCACCAGGCGCTCGAACCAGCGTGCGTGGCCGCTCGCTTCCATTCCCACGCACACCTTCTGCCCCGCCAGAGCACGGTAGAACTTCTCCGCCTCTTCGGGATGCCCCAGCCGTCTTTCCTGGAACTCTCCGGTGTCGGTATCTACCAAAGCAATTTGTTGGAACTCGGGATGGAAATCTACTCCTATAATGATCATCGTTCGGCTCCTTTCTCCCGAGCCGGTTGGTTGGTTTTGGCACCACCAACTTTACTCGGGCCGAGGAGCCGACACTGTCATGGAATCAATTGCACTCACGATCTGAGCCCAAACTGCTACTCAACCCTTCTCAGCGTGCGCTCTTCCTACCTGACACTGACCGGGTCCGCCGTTCCATCCGACCACCAGCCCGCCGGTACCATGAATACATCGATTGGTTCCGGAGCGCCACGGAACTGTGGATTCAGCATGACCGGTGACTTGGACACATCTGCACCCCAAACCGCGCCGTCCATCAGTGGCGTGTAGAACATCAGGTGAGCCATCCAGTTGTGGTGGTCGCCATCGGTAAGGTACTGGTCCTTCGACATCATGTACGCCATGGCCCCGGGCTCCAGGGGCGGCAGTGCGTGCTTTATGAATGTCTTGATGCCCTCGATGATTTGAGCTTTGGATTGACCGGCCAATACCATCTCGGTTCTCTTATAGGTCATCGGCAAGATGGAACGCGCAGCCGGCGGATTGAAACAGACTGGGCCTCGAAGTTTAGGATTCCAAAAACCAGCGCTGCCATCGCCATCGAAGGGGGACATCCACCCTCGCTCCACGACACACACGAAACCGTTCTTGCCTTTGACTGCGGTTTCGTAGCCGTGCCGTCCCAGGACAAGAACGTCAGCATCGCGCGAAATGGCCTCCGGCGCCGCGCTCCGCGCCAAGGCAATCTCGGCATCGCGCTCCATCAGGTACTGGTCTAGCGGGGCCATGTTGGGATACGGACTCTTGGCGTCTTGCCCCTGGACCCTCGAAGGCGTTACGACAGCAACCATCAGAACCAGAATTCCACAAAAAACTGTAATAGGTCGCTTTCTGTTCATCAACTCCTCCCGAGAGCTTGCGTATTGGTCGATCGCAGCAGCGGCGGAGACGTCACATGTTCGTGCCGCATCGACGACCTTGCAGCGCACGTTCTTCGCGGCCAGGTTTAACACATGCAACAGCGATACCAAATCGAACCCTCAATTTTCAGCGGCTTGGCTATTGTGTTACTGCCACAAATGGAAGGGAACTCTTCCAAAATCCAGATTTGCGGAGATTTTCTGAGCGCGGGTTCTGGCCGACGTTGTCGATGATCGAGCGTTATCACTCAAAGTCAACATGCTCTGAGCGCAGGGCCAGCTCGCAGGAATGTGTGAAATATCGGGAGCGAACGCCTAGGTGCTTGTTCCCTTCGTTTCGGTCCACCATCGTCGCGCTGCCACTACTGCCCAGACTGCCTCAACCAGTCCGAATGGCCATGCGCCCTGTAGAAAACCATAGACCGAGCCAAGTCCGCACGAAAAGGCAAAGGCTAAAATGAACCACGAACTCCTTTTCTCGCACGCGTAGCAGATCAGCATCGCGGTTACCGAAAATAGGCCAAAGGCTGTAAGTGGGGTCATTCGGATTGGCCTTCAGCTTAGCAGACCGCTCGGCCCGCTCTGGATTGCTGTCGAGCCTCGCGATTGCACCCCAAATACCCCACCTCACCCGGCCTTCCTTCCTTTTCTTCAGCAAACTTCGACATCAGCCCGCCGCTCTAACCGGACTATCGAAAACCATCTCATCACCGACGTCCTGCGTCCTCATGATCTAGACTGCTCTGCATGGCGACCGAGGCCCAGGCCGGCGTGCTTCGCAAGATCGCTTCCATCAATCCCGCCACTGGCGAGACTCTGCGCGAATTTGCCTGCGCCAGCGACGAGGAAGTCCACGCGGTCGTCGCCCGAGCCCGCGCTGCCCAACCTGCATGGCATCAGCTTGGAATAAAAAACCGCATGGCGATCATCCGCTGTTTCCAGGAGCGTCTTCATAGTCGCAACTCCCAAGTCGCCTCGCAGATCACCGTCGAAGCCGGCAAGCCGCGCGTCGAAGCCTTGCTGACGGAGGTTCTGGTGGTGCTCGACGCCGCAGGATTCTGCGCTCGCAACGCATATGCCCTGCTGCGCGACGAACCCATCCCTCACGCGAACGTCGCCATGAAGACCAAATCCGGCCGCATCGTTCGCGAGCCTTATGGCGTCATCGGAATCATCTCGCCGTGGAATTATCCGTTCTCGATTCCCGCCACTGAGACCTTGGCCGCGTTGGTTGCCGGCAATGCCGTCGTACTGAAGCCCTCGGAATTTACCTCGCTTGTGGCTCTGGAATTGCAATCTCTACTACATGAAAGCGGAGTTCCTAAAGATATCTTCCAGGTCGCGCTCGGCGATGGCGCAACCGGAGCCGCGTTGATCGCCTCGGAAATCGACAAGCTCATCTTCACGGGCAGCGTCGGAACCGGAAAGCGAATCGCGCAGGCTGCCGCTTCACGCCTGTTGCCCGTGGTCCTCGAACTCGGCGGCAAAGATCCCATGCTCGTCCTGGAAGACGCCGACGTCGATGTCGCTTCCAGCGGCGCAGTCTGGGGCGCATTCGTTAACGCCGGACAAACCTGCCTCTCGGTCGAGCGTTGCTATGTTCATCCCAAAATCTACAATCAGTTTCTCGATGCCTGCGTCCGCAAGACAAAGCAGCTTCGCATCGGCAACGGCATCAACGACGAAATCGACGTCGGTCCCATGATCCACGAGCGCCAGCTTGCGATTGTGGAAAGGCAAGTGGACGACGCCCGTGCTCGCGGCGCTCGCGTCTTGACTGGCGGAGCGCGCCGCCGCGATCTCGGCCCCAACTTCTATCCGCCCACCGTTCTGGCCGATGTCACCCATGCGATGGAAGTTATGCGCGGCGAAACCTTCGGACCGGTACTCCCTATCATGGCCTTCGATTCCGAGGAGCAGGCCATCGCTCTGGCCAATGATTCCGATTACGGTCTCGCGGCCAGCATTTGGACCCGCGACCCCGCCCGAGCCGAAAGGATTGCGGCCCGTCTGCAAGCCGGAACTGTCATGATCAATGACAGCGTAGCCTGCTTCGGCATCAGCGAGGCCCCGCACGGCGGCGTCAAAGCCAGCGGCATCGGACGCACTCACGGTAAGTTTGGTCTCGAGGAGATGGTCCGCATCAAGTACATCGACTCGGACCGCCTGCCCGGACAAAAAAAAATCTGGTGGTACGGCTACGGCGAAAGTTTTGCGCGACAAATGGAAGGGTTTCTCGACTTGCAGTTCTCCCGGCGCTGGGGTGCTAAACTGCGGGGCGCGCTGCGTTCCGCGGGCGCCTATACCCGGAAAGGTCGCATCTGAAATGAGCCACGATCCCAAACGCGAACTGCTTCGTCATACCGTCGCCACCGTCGCTTACCGCGGAGGCAAAGCGATCCGCGACGCATCGCAGTCGTTCGCCGATTTCAAAATCGGTGACAACCCACGCACTCCCGGGCAAATTCTCGCTCATATCGGCGACTTATTCGATTGGGGCCTTTCTATCGCCAAGGGCGAGCAGAAGTGGAACAACTCACAACCGTTGCCGTGGGAGCAGGAAGTGGATCGTTTTTTTGCGACCCTCAAGGCCTTCGACGACTGTCTCGCCTCCGATGCGTCATTAGCGGTGACACCAGAGAAGCTGTTTCAAGGGCCCATCGCTGACGCCCTGAATCACGTGGGCCAGATCGCCATGCTGCGCCGCCTGGCCGGAGTCGCCATCCGGGGCGAGAATTACTACGTGGCTGAAATCGCGGCCGGACGCGTAGGCCCGGAGCAGGCATCCCCCAAGCGCGAATTCTGAGTTGTCCACCCTGGGCGAAACCCCGTATCCCGCTTGGCTTTCTACCCTATGTTCCCTATCGAACAATGGACCGTTTTGTCCTATTTTGTGCCTGGCAGCAACTCCTTTATGAAGTGGTTTCTACGACGAGACAGGCGTCGCCGCACTCCCCTAGCACCTGAGGCCCAGGTTGATCCCAAGGGAGAACTTCCGTTGCCTTTTTCCAAGCGCGAAGGCGACGCCGAAAAAGCCCGCATCGGCCGCTGGCTCAGTCTGGCCCAGGAAGCGTTGAGCGGAAGGAAGAAAGTGTCGTAGCTGCCGGTCCACATTTTTATCCAAGTCATCCTGAGGAAGGCTCGACGAAGGATCCCGCGTGCAACACGTTGGCCCCCCTTCGCTCCTTCAAGTAAAATACCCAGTTCAGTCCCATCCCGCGGCTCGGGCCGCAGCGACGAGGATACTTTCTTTGGCCACTGACTCGGCAACCATGCTCGCTCCTCAACAACTCCCCAACCATAAAGTCAAAATCAAGAAGGTGGGGCAGCGCTCCTGCAACGAAAAAGACGCCAAAGGGAAATTCTGCGGCGGACATCTGAAGCGCTGGTTCTACACCACCGACGTGAAAGAGCAGGAGTGCGGTGATGCCGAGAAAGCCTGGGGTAAGAACGCGGAAGTCTATCGCTGCGAGCATTGCAAGACGCTGTACCTTCCCAATGACCAAGATGTTCATGGCATCAATGTCGCGGGGAAAGGTACGACGTCCGTCTTCGGATTAACGATTCCGGGCAAAGAAAAATAGCGCGTGGGGCGCTCGAAAAACGAACCTGGGGTGATGGTTGAACGTTCATGAACTGATTTACGACTGGAACACGATCCATCCCGCATCGCTGCGGCCTGCCGGACACGTGTTGCTGAATGACGAAAGCTTGCGCGACGGTTTGCAGTCGCCCTCGGTACGCGACCCTTCCATTCACGACAAGATCGAAATCCTCCACCTCATGGAAGCGCTCGGCATTAACATGCTTGACCTTGGCCTTCCCGGCGCAGGTCCGCGCGCAGTGGAACACGTGGAGGCTCTGGCGCGCGAGATCGTGAGCCACAAGATGGGCATCAAGCCCAATTGCGCCGCGCGCACCCATCAGAACGACATTCGCCCCATTGCCGAAATCGTGCAGCGCACCGGGCTGAACATCGAAGCCGCCACCTTCATCGGTTCCAGCCCCATCCGCCGCTTCACCGAAGGCTGGACCGACGATTTCCTGGTCCAGACTACAGAGAGTGCGGTCAACTACGCCGTGTCCCTCGGGCTCGACGTCATGTACGTCACCGAAGACACGACGCGCTGCGATCCCGAGATGGTGAAGAAGTTGTACTCGACCGCGATCCGCCACGGCGCAAAAGCCATCGTGATTTGCGACACCGCCGGGCATGCGACTCCCATGGGCACGTTCGCCCTGGTGCGCTTCATCATGGAACAAGTAGTGAAGCCATCCGGGGAAACGATTCGAGTCGACTGGCATGGGCATTGCGATCGCGGCCTCGCCATCGCCAATTCCATGGCGGCGCTGGTGGCCGGCGCCGACTGCGTGCATGCCTGCGCTCTGGGAATTGGGGAGCGCGTCGGCAACACGCAGATGGACCAGATGCTGGTCAACTTGAAGCTGATGGGCATTCCCCCGTGGGAGCAGCAGGACCTGACCAAGTTGAAGGAATACTGCCAGGCAGTTTCGCGCGCGACCGGAGTTCCGATTCCCGCGAACTATCCAGTAGTCGGGGAAGATGCCTTCCGCACCGCAACCGGCGTACACGCCTCGGCCGTGATCAAGGCCTATCACAAGAACGATATTGAACTCGCGAACACGGTTTACTCCGGCGTGCCCTCGCACGTGTTCGGTTTGCAGCAAATCATCGATGTCGGCCCCATGAGCGGAAAATCGAACGTACTTTTCTGGCTGGAACGGCATACAGATAATAATCTAAACTTAGCGATTAGGACACTAGCACGTCCTTGACAAGCAGGATTTGTAGCGATGCGCTTGCGACCGCAAGCCCGGAACCGGCCACGTCAAACGGCGACAGCGCTGCCACATTTGCGAGTTGCAGGTTGCAACCCCGATCAGTTAGACGTTGGATGGGGGCGCTCAGGGCACCGCCTCTCCGGAGATCTCCCTCGTCCGCAAGTCATACCAATCCCAGAACGCTTGGGAACTGAGAGGAGGCATTGCGTCCAGCAATGGCTGTTCCAGTCCGGCCAATTCGTCCTTAGTCGGAAGCGGGGTCCCAGGCCTATGCTGGAGATGATCCAGGACGAGCTTGAGCGCGACATCCTCCCGATCGAACCTCGTCTCCTCGAATGGCCCAAGCGAGCGCATCTCGTCCTCGTTGAGCAGTCCGATCTGGTCGATCGGCGTTGTCCTCAGCTTGTCCCGGATCGACAGCGGCACGCCCAATTTCGCGTAGAGGTCGAGCAGACGCGACGTAGCGCCAGCTTCGGCCTCGACGCCGTTCCTCTGAGGACGGTTGACCCCGATGCGGGCCGGTGTGGAGATTAAGCGCCGCGTTGCCGCGACAAACAGGCTGAAACATGAACCGTAGCAGACGCGCCCAAACTTGACTCGAACGACGATATGGTTGAGCGACACGACAACCGCCAGATCCATGCCCGCCCGGAGGTCTCCGCCGGTGGAGTCGACATCCAGAACTAGCTCGTCGCGATTGTGCGTCTCCGGCCGCGCGAGCGCCACCATTTTATCGCTGTCACCCGGAACGATTTCGCCTTCGAGGTAGATTACGCCGTCTCTAACGCTGAAGTTGGCGGCTGACGCGGCAGCGGGCAGGCTAAGGAGGATGCATGAAGCTAGCAGCCATCGAAGCGACCGCACCGGCCGCCGCAACCCGCGAGGGGTCAACTGATGCTTTGTGCGGCTCATACTTCGGAATCTCGAGCAGAAGACAGAGGGTTTCGGGGGACCGCAGAAGGCTCCGGATAGCGCCTTCGGGCCGCGCCACTATGTGGGCGACGTATCATAAAAACGACTCCCCACTCAGAAGGAGGACAGCAGGTCCAGCTGAAGTACCTGATTGCCGTCTGGTGGCCCGGAAATAACTTGGCTGCTGAAATAGCGCAACGAGAGATATGTGTCGCGGGCCACGCCGAGACTTCCCGTCAAAATATAGCCCTTTGCGTTCGTGCCGCCCAGGTGGAAATCGGCATCGTTAATGGAGTTCGAGCGTGGAATTGGTCTCCAGGTATTTGTATGCCGCCGTGACATTCCAATCCCAGCGTCGATGGATCACAAGGTTACCCACTGTGGCCTTGAGCAGATATGCGGTGTCGCCGCCCTGATATGGGCCGGTGCCTACCCCCGTCGAGGTACTTCCGAAATTATTTTGGGGTCCGATGAAATTCGCCGGCCCATGCGCCAGTATGGAAGTGCGGTTATAGGCAAGGTTCTTCAGATACTCGCCCTCCAGCATGACGTCGAACGGGTGATAGCTCCGGATCTCCAGACGCGGATGCACGTCGAGCACTGCGAAGCGTGACGCAAGGCCGAAATACTCCGGTTGCGCCGGGTTGGTGCCCTGGTTCGACGTCACGATGTCACGTAGCGCATAGACCGTGTTACCGAACTGCTGGAATGGAAAGCGGGTCGCATCGGTGCTGCAATAGAACTGCGCTCCGACCTGGATGCTGCATGGTCTGGACACCGCGCCCTGCACACCGCTAAAATCGAAGAAACCCAGGCCAAACTTGGTCGTGAGATCGGGCCGCGCCTTCCATTCAAATCCACCCTGGATGGCGAACAGGTATGCGTTGGCACTGCCGAATTTGGACGGCGAGTTCGTCGAGAAATCAAAGGCCGTGTTCAGGATCGGGAAAACCCCACCGACAAGGAAGCCGGCAAGCGTATCGGACAGCGCGGGCGTATATCGCACCGCCATCCCGTCGAAGCCGAGTTCGCTGTAGAAGATCAGGTCGGTTGTGAAGAACGGATTGTTCTCACGGCCGATATAAGCCTTCAGGTCCGAAAGTGGTTGATATGCAAAGTTGGCTCGGTCGATAAAGACATTATACTTGGCGAAATCGCCCGGACTTCCAAGCGTCTGGTTGGGCGTCACCGGTCCGTTATCCGCCCCCGTGGTGATCCGCAAGTCCGCCGTCAGCCCGTCATCAATGGTCGTCTGCACACCCAGCCTTGCCCTCACTCGCGGCCGATCGCGGTCCTGCGTTGTATTCAGGAAAGGTGGATTGGCTACGTTATTTGCGCCACCACCATAATTTGAGAAGTCAAAGGCCGAACCGTTGTTGATCGCCGCGAAATTGAGGAACTGGTTGTAGTTCCCCCGATCGAATGTGTCGCGTTCATAGCGCACTCGCATGTCACCATACAGCTTGAACCGCCTGGTCCAATCGGGGATCACGCCCGGCGCAGCCCAGCCTTCCTGCTGGGATTCGGTCAGCACCTGCGCGCGGACCTCGTCGGCGATCTGCTTGCGGACGAACTGGGGCACGTAGGTGACGCGGATTTGGCCCTGCTTGGCCTCGGGCGGCTCGGTGCGGGCATGCGAAGCAGGGGCGGTGTCCGCGTCGGTCTGCCGCAGCAGTTCGCGCGCCTGCTTCGACGTGACGATCTTCTTCTGAACCAGAAGGTCCATCAGCCGTGCGATCTTGGCGTCCGCGTCAGCCCACGCCGGGCGCGCGGACATGACTGTCCAGGCGGCAAATACCATGCCCGCAACGACGATCCGGCATGGGAGGTCGGTCAGCAGGCGGGGGTTCCCCCGTGCTGCTGCCGGCAATGAGCGCAACCTTCGATCCAAATCCACGGCCCCCGGCCCGTTGAAGCCGCGGCGGCAATACCATCAAAGAACGGCCGGGTGTCAGCCGGCCGTGTGACAGAACAGTGAAGATTGCCTGCTGCTCAGGTCTTGCCGCCGAGGCATGCAAGCCGCACGGGGACACCAAGTTGTTGTATCCCGGACACAACCCCACGATTCCGCGTCCCTCCATTCATATCATATTTGACCTGTATGAATTCGTGTGATGCTGTGCGCGCCGCGACAAAGCGCCTCGCCTGAGACGCCTTGTCGACGGACAGGACCGGGTGGAGCCGCGGGGTGGCGGTTCCGCGGTGCGGGGACTGTCGTGCCAGTTAGGATAAGGGGACGCGAGTTGGCTGCTACTACGAACACCATGTCCGGTTTGCATCGCCAGCCCGAGACCGTGCGGTCGAGACCCCGCTTTCAAGTACGCCGCCTGCTCCGGCCAACACTCCTGTGGTCAGCCCTGAGCTCCACCATCCTCGACGCGTCCGGCGCTGCGGCGCAGGTTTCCCAGTCCCAGCTCTCCACGATCGAGCACCAGATCGCCGCGCTCAAGGCCGAACTTCGCCGGGTGAAGCAGCAAACGGCCCAGCAGAACCGCGAACTCACGCGTGCCCGGCTAGCGCCGTCATCGCCGACCGCCACTCAGCTGGCGCCCGTTATGCCGCGGATACCGGCAGGTTATGCGCTGGTTCCCGCCTCGCCCGGCGCTGAACCCGGCTCGGTCGTGCTCGCCCGCGCCGAGCCGCCGCCCAAGAAACAGCCGATCGGCACCTTCCAGGTCGGCAACGCGACGGTCACGCTCGGCGGCTATCTGACGGCGGACATGGTCTATCGGTCGCGCAACAGCGTGGACGACATCCAGTCCAACTTCACCACCGGCATCCCTGAGCGCTACACGCCGCAATACCATGAAAGCGAGTATCACCTCAGCGCCCGAACCAGCCGGCTGACCGGCCTGGTTACCGCCGACCCTGACAAGCTAACCAAATTGCGCGCCTACGTCTCGGTCGATTTCCAAGGCGGGGCGCCCACGTCGAACTATAACGAGAGCAACAGCTGGGTGCCCCGCCTGCGCGAGGCCTGGGCATCCTACGACCGCAGCGACTGGGGTTTCGAGGTGCTGGCCGGCCAAGCCTGGTCGTTGTTGACCATGAACTCGTGTCGGCATGGACCCGTTGAACGTCACGCCGCCGCAGACGATTGATCCCAACTACCTGCCCGGCTTCGCCTATGCTCGCCAAGCCCAACTCCGCTTAATGAAGAGTTTTAACGGAGGCCAGTACCGGCTTGCCGTGTCCTTCGAGAATCCGGCCACCATCTACGGCAACACGTCCATCCCCAGCACACTCGGCACGCTGAACGTCAGCAACCCTGGCGTCGGTATCGACGCTACCGGCAGCAATAGCCCGACCAGCGTGATCAATACTGTCACGACAGCTGGCGGCAAAACGACGACTACGACAACCAGCGTGCTGACACCGGGCAACATCACCGACGACATCGCGCCTGACGTGATCGTCAAGGGTACGGCCGATTACAATCTGGGGCATTTCGAGGCGTTCGCCCTGGGGCGGGTGTTCCATGACCGGCTCAGCCAACTCGGCACTGGCCAGAGTAACACGCTGTTTGGTGGCGGCGCCGGCGCTGGGGCGGTGATGCACGTAATTCCGCACTATCTTGATTTCCAGGTCAGCGGCATGGCCGGGCGCGGAGTCAGCCGCTACGACCCGACGCAGTTGCCGGACGCCACCGTCGGCAGCCGTGGCCAGCCTGTCTCGCTGCCAGGGTGGGAGGCGCTGGCGGGCCTGATCGGCCACCCAGTTCCGGCCATGGACCTGTACGGCTATCTCGGCACCGACGGAGTTTCGGATCGCTCCTTCGACACCAACGTCAAGGGCCGCGTTACGGCGTACGGCTACGGCAACCCGCTCTACGTCAACACCGGCTGCGAAATTGAATTGTCGCCCGCCAGCACCTGTGCCGCCAACACGTCGCGCGTGGTGCAGGGGACGGTGGGCGCGTGGTATCGTCTGCTGCACGGACCCTATGGCACGATGCAGGTGGGCGCACAATACTCGTACACGCGCCGCTTCGTCTTCCAGGGCACTGGGCCCACGCCGCAAACCGACAACAACATGGTGTTCCTCAGCTTCCGGTATTTCCCGTTTCAGTAGGGTTGGGTGGCCCTCAATCCGCTGCCGCAAGCAACCTAAAAGGTAATTTAGTGGCCGGGGCCCGCTGCATGTCCGACGTTGTCACGTGGACACGTCCCTTCCGAACGAAAGGCGCTTGATCAGCCGGGCGGGCGAGGCTCCCAGGATTTTGCTTGTTGAGGACGATGCTGACATTGCCTCAGAAATCGCCGACGACCTCGGCGAACGCGGCTACGAGGTGGTCTGGCGGCAGGACGGCGAGACCGCGCTCGCCGAGGCCCGGGCGAGCCCCTATGCTGCGCTGATCCTGGACCGCATGCTGCCCGGGATCGACGGCCTAGCCGTGCTCGGACGCCTGCGCGAGGAGAATTTCGCCATGCCGGTTCTGGTGCTGAGCGCGCTTGGAGCCGTGGACGAGAGGGTGCGCGGGCTGAAGGCGGGCGGCGACGACTACCTGACCAAACCCTTCGCGCTGGAGGAGCTGGCCGCGCGAATCGACGCCCTGCTCCGGCGGCCGCTGGAGACCCGGGAGACGGTGCTGCGGTCGGGCGTCCTGGAACTGGACCTGATCGATCGCGTGCGTCCGACGGAACGGCACGGTGATTGAAGTCCTGCCCCGCGAGTTTCGCTTGCTGGAATACCTGATGCGCCGCCCCGGCCAGGTGGTCACCCGCGCCATGCTGCTGGAGGAGGTGTGGCACTATCGCTTCGTGCCGCAGACCAACCTGGTGGATGTCCATTTGGGACGGCTACGGCGCAAGATCGATGTGCCGAATGCCGCCTCGGCGATCGAGAGCGTCAAGGGCGTGGGTTTCCGCTTCCGCCCGGACGGGCCGGAAAGCTTGGATGCGCGTAGCCCGGACGGGCTTTGAGCTGGGCGGGCATCCTGCGGACGAGCACGTTCCGCACCACCGCCCTGGCCTCCGCCGTGTTCGCCTTCTCCACGCTGCTGCTGTTCGGCTTCATCTACTGGCAAACCGCCGGCTATGAGACGGCACGAATCGACGCGTTCCTGGTCCATGAATCCCTGGCCGTCGCGCGCGCCCCCGCGCGGGATATTGAGCGTGACGTGCAGACACGGTTTGCCGGCGACCTGCACCGGCTGACTTTCGCCGCGATCCTCGCTCCGGACCGGCGCGTCGTCGCCGGCGACCTCGCATCCTACCCCGCCAACCTGCCGGCGGACGGCCAGCCACACATCGTGGAGGCGGCGCGCACCTTTGCCACCGGTGTGGCGGCCGAGCGGGTGGCGGCGGTCGCCCGGGTGCTGCCGGACGGCCGCATCCTCGTGATTGGCCGCAGCCGACAGGAACTGTCCCGGCTGACCCGATCAGTGGGCCGCGCGCTTGCCCTCGGCCTTGGCCCAGCCGTCATCCTGGCGCTCGCAGCCGGCGCGTGGGCCAGTGTCCGAACCACGGCCCGGATCGCCACTTTTCAACGCGCGCTGGACCGCATCATGGACGGTAGCCTGCATGAGCGGCTGCCCGTGACGGGGACGCGAGACACGCTGGACATCTTGGCGGAGAGCGTGAACCGCGCGGTCGAGCAAGTCGAGCGGCTGATGGGCGAGGTGCGCGGCGTGGGCGACAGCATCGCGCACGATCTGCGCACCCCGCTGGCGCGAATGCGCGCGCGGCTCGAGGGTGGCCGGCGCCGGGCCACCTCGCTGGCCGAGCTCGACGACGTGGCCAGCCACGCGATCGCCGACCTCGACCAGTGCTTCGCCACCATCACGGCGCTTCTGCGCATCGGCGCGATCGAAGCTGCACAGCGCCGATCGGGCTTTGCCGATGTCAGCCTGAGCGCCATGGTGGCCGAAGTCGGCGACCTATATCAGCCCGTCGCCGAGTTGCGCGGCCTGATGCTCGACGTGCGTGGGGAACCAGGGCTGACGGTTCGGGGCGATCGGGACTTGCTGTTCGAGATGCTTGCGAACTTGATCGACAACGCGGTGAAGTTCGCGCCTGAGGAGGGGAAAGTGTGTCTGCATCTATCCGCAGGCGGCCGGGCCGCGGTGCTGCGCGTCGGTGATAGCGGCGCGGGCATTCCTCCGGAGGAGCGCGTGGCCGTGCTGCACCGGTTCTACCGGGCCAAGCGGGCCGCGCACACTGACGGGTCAGGTCTTGGGCTGAGCCTGGTCGCGGCCATTGTCCGGCTGCACGGTTTCACGCTGGCCATGCATGATCAGGCGCCGGGGTTCGTCGTGGAAGTAACGTGCGAGCAATTACCATCGGCGGGCTAATGTCACTTGGCGAGCCCCTGCAAGCTGGAGAATTCGCAAGCGACGGCATCGGCGGCCTTGGCCTCGATAAGCCGATACCGCAAGCACCGTTTAGCGTCGCGGCACAAGAAAGGGCCGGCAGGTTGCGCCGCCGGGCCGCGGGTCAGGTGGTCCTATCCGCTACTGGAAGGGATAGTAGCGAAAGCTGAGAAACACCAGGTTGTCGTCAGTCTGAGGCGTGCGGCCGACGCCCTGGAAAACGGATCGGTGCACGTAGGAGTAGCTGGCACCCACCTGCATTGTTCCGTAGGCGCCCTGGATGAACTTGTACCAGGCGCCAACGGTGCCTTCCACGATGCCTGACGTATTTGCAGTGCACGTGCTCGCGGGCGAAAGCTCCACTTCGCAGCCGGTGTTGTTGTAGAGCGGGTTGCCGTAACCGTACCCGGTCAGCTTGCCCTCGTTTTCAGCGTTGAAGTAACGGCGTGCCACCTGCTCAGTGCCGAGGTAACCATAGAGGTCCACGACCGGCGCAGGGTGGGCGACAACCCCCAGCAGCGCTTGCCACTCTGGCAACTGGACCGGCTGGCCATGGCTGCCGATCGTGACGTCCGGCAGCTGCGAAGTTCCGTAGCGGCCCACGCCTTCACCCGCCAGGCCGCTGAACTGAACATCCAGCAATTTCGGCACAATATGCACCAGGCCCGACGCACCCGCGCCGCCACCAAACCTCGTATTGCTCTCGCCGGTCCCGAGCTGGCTCAGACGGTCGTGGAACACCCGGCCGACGCCGTAGAGCTCGAAATGTCCCAGGTCGAAATCGGCGGTGCCTTTCACTACAATATCGGGTGCAATGTCGTTCGGGATGTTGCCGGGGGTCAGCACGCTCGTCGTCGTCGTCGTGGTCTTGCCGCCGGATGCGGTGACACCCGTGACCACGGTCGTGACGGAGTTGCTGCCCGTCGCATCGACGCCCACGCCCGGGTTGCTGACGTTGAGTGTGCCAAGTGCTGCGGGTATCGTTGTGTTCGTATAGACCGCGCTGGGGTTCTCTATCGAGGCGGCGAGCCAGAACTGTCCGCCCCCAAAACTTTTTGACACGCGGGCCTGGGCTTGGCGGGCCCAGTTGAAACCGACTACGTATTGCGGGTCAATCATCAACGGCAGGTTCATTCTGTAGGGATCGACGCCGACCTTGTTCATCGTAAGAAGCGTCCAGGTCTGGCCGCCGAGGAACTGAAAACCCCAGTCACTGCGGGCATACGTGGCGAATCCCTCCGCGCAGACGGGGGATCCAGCTGTTGCTCTCGTTGTAGTTGGAGGTAGGCGCCGCACCCAGGAAGTCGGTCACGAAAAGCGCCTGCAGCTTGGTCACCTCGTCGGGATGCGCTTCCAGCGCGGCCGACAGCCGCGTCTGCCGTGCCGATTCGTGGAACTCGGAACTCATGATAGAGTTGGCTATACCGGAACGGGATGCTGTTGAACGGGGTGGCGATGTCGCTGGCAGTGTTGCGTGATCGATAGACGCTTGCCGCCTCGACGAACCCGCCGAGCGTGACGTTGATGCCGCCGACCTGGAATGTTCCCTTGGGGAGCTTGGGCGGCGGCGGCTCGGCGCGTGCCAGCACCACCGAGCCGGGTGCCGAGCCAGGCGCGGCCGGTACGCAGGGCGTACCCAGCCGGAATTTGCGGCATGATCGGGGCAACCTGCGTTACGGGAGGCGTATAGGAGCGGGATGAGCCAGACTGCGCGGCCTTCTGCTCGCGATTGCGTACGGCCATCTCAGACTTCATGCGGCGAAGTTCCGCTTGCAACGCCTGTATCTGCCTCTCGATTGATCCAAGGCGGGAGCCGCTGTCCTGGCTCGAGGAGGTCTGGGAGCCTTGGGCCCTAGCAACCCCCGCGTAGGTCCATGTCGATGCGATCGCAGAGGCTAGGAGCGTCGAGCGGAAAAGGCGCAGGCCCATGGTGGACTCCGGACGTGTGATGGCCCGTTGATCGGGCTTAAGGCCAGTTAGCCGACTTGCCGACTTACTTTAATGACAGAACGATGACACGGGCCGCTGCAGGCTCATGTTGCTCGGCAGCGTTGCCGGCCGGTAACACCGGTCGATCTAGCACCATATGTGAGTTCTCTGGTCTAGCGGCTGAGGCAGAGTAAATTCTATTTTCATTGGTCGGGTTGCTGCACCTCGCTATGGCCAGCGGCGTGCGCCACAAATTCCCAAGCGACATCCAAGCCTTGATACCGCGATGAACGCCATTGTACTCGTGGCACTGCGCAAGCCGCTCACCTTCGTAGTGATGAGCCTGCTCATCCTGTTGTTCGGGGGGCTGGCGGTCGTCGCGTACCCCCACCGACATTTTTCCGAATATCGGCATCCCGGTGGTGGCCGTGGTGTGGACCTATAACGGCCTGTCGCCGCAGGACATGTCCGGCCGGGTGATCTACTATTACGAGCGGGCGCTGACGACCACGGTCGGCAACATCGAGCATATCGAGAGCCAGTCGCTACTACGGCCGTGGCGTGGTGAAAATCTTCTTCCAGCCTGGCACCGACCTGGCCGCGGCACAGGCGCAGATCACCGCCACGTCGCAGACCGTGCTGAAGCAGATGCCGGCCGGCATCACGCCGCCGCAGGTGATCGCCTACAGCGCGTCGTCGGTGCCGGTGCTTGACCTGCAAGTGGCGGCCGCCGGCCTAACCGCGGCGCAGGTCTACGACATGGCGTCCAACCTGATACGGCCGCAGCTGGTGGCCGTGCCGGGTGCCGCCATCCCGACCCCCTACGGCGGCACCTCGCTGAATGTCGAAATCGACCTGGACCAGAAGCAAGCTGCTGGCGCACGGGCTGTCGGCGCGTCGATGTCGGGCAGGCGCTGAAGAACCAGAACGTCGTGCTGCCGGCAGGCGACCAGAAGATCGGCGCGCTCGACTACATGGTGGAGACCAACGCCAGCCCGCTCGCAGTGAGCCACTTCAACAGCCTGCCCATCAAGACGACAGGTGGCGCGACCATCGTGTCTCAGCGACGTGGCCCATGTGCACCGCGGGTCGCCGCCGCAGATCAACGAGGTGCTGGTGCACGGCAAGCAGGCCGTGCTGATCGAGGTGCTGAAGAGCGGCAGTGCCTCGACTCTGGCCGTGGTGCCGGGCGTGAAAGCCAAGCTGCCCGGCATATTGCGCAGACGCTGCCGCCGGGCGTGAGCATCACGCCACTGGCCGACGCCTCCGCCTTCGTGCGCGACTCGGTCAGCGAAGTGGTGCAGGAGATGGTCACCGCCGCGGTCCTGACAGGGCTGACGGTGCTGCTCTTCCTGGGTAGCTGGCGCTCCACGCTGATCGTGGTCACGTCCATTCCGCTGGCGATCCTGACCTCCGTCCTGATGCTGTCCTGGTTCGGCCAGACCATCAACGTCATGACGCTCGGAGGCCTGGCGCTGGCGGTCGGCATCCTGGTCGATGACGCGACCGTGGTGATCGAGAACATCGACGCGCATCTGGAACACGGCGCCGAGCTGGAGCCCGGCATCATCGACGCGGCCAACGAGATCGTCATCCCGACCTTCGTCTCCACGCTGTGCATCTGCATCGTATGGCTGCCGCTGTTCCAGCTGTCGCGGCGTCGGCCGGCTATCTGTTCCTGCCGCTGGCCGAGGCTGTGATCTTCGCCATGCTCGCCTCATTCGTCCTGTCGCGCACGCTGGTGCCGACGATGGCCGCCTTTCTGCTGCGCGGCCAAGTCGGAGCAGCACGAACATGCTGGAACGCTCCCGGCCTGTTCACCCGGTTCCAGCGCGGCTTCGAACGATCGCTTCCACCGCTTCCGCCACGCCTACCAGGACGCGCTGGCAGGGATCGTGCGCGCAACGCGGGAGGTTCGTGGTCGTATTCTCCATCACCGCGTTCGCGTCGCTCGGCCTGGTCGCCTTTCTCGGCCGCGACTTCTTCCCGTGCATCAGGTCCGGCGAGATCGACATGCACATGCGAGCACCCGTCGGCACACGGCTGGAGGACGCCGCCAAGATCGCCGTGCTGGTCAACGGGTCAATCCGGCACATCCTGCACGGGCAAGGTGACCAACATCGGTGGCCAATTGCGGGCTGCCGGTCAGCGGAATCAACCAGGCCTACAGCGCCAGCGGCACGATCGGCCCGCAGGATTGCGACATCACCATCAGCCTGAAGAACGATGCCTCTCCGGTGGACGACTACCGTTTCAGCCTGCGCCGGCAACTGCCAAAGCTCTATCCGGGCACCGCCTTCACTTTCCTGCCGGGCGACATCACGGCAAAGATCCTGAATTTCGGCCTTCCCGCGCCGATCGACGTGCAGATTTCCGGGCGCGGCCAGGCGGCCAACCTCGCCTACGCGCAAACGGTGGCCGCGCGCCTGCGACTGATCCCTGGCATCGCCGACGTCAACATCCAGCAGGCGTTCAACGAACCGACCATGCTGCTGGAAGCGTCCCGGACGTTCGCGTCGGGCATCGGCCTGACGGAGGCCGACATCGCCAACAACACGCTGGCGACATTGTCCGGCAGCGGCCAGACCGCGCCCACCTACTGGCTCGATACGTCGAGCGGCGTCTCGCATTTGGTCAACCTGCAGACGCCGCAGGACCAGCTGGCCTCGATGAACGATCTCGAAACGATTCCGATCGACAACGGAAATGGCGATGCCGTCCGGCACCGGCTCGCAGCTGCTGGGCGGCCTGGTGCACATCACCCAGACCGGCTCGCCGCTGCTGGTCTCGCACCACAGCATCCTTCCGGTGATCGATATTTTCGCCAATGTGCAGGGTCGCGATCTCGGCGCGGTCAACGATGCGGTGGGCCGGGTGGTGGCCGACATGAAAGGCGGCGTGCCGCACGGTGCAACCGTGCAACTGCGCGGCCAG
Organism: Terriglobia bacterium; assembly: GCA_963797845.1. Taxonomy (GTDB): domain Bacteria; phylum Acidobacteriota; class Terriglobia; order Terriglobales; family Acidobacteriaceae; genus DASREM01. The sequence continues at coordinate 41,387 of CAWCRE010000019.1, read as the reverse complement.
GCCGAAACGATGGGGTCGGCCTATAGTCAGTTGCTTGGCGGCCTAGCGCTGGCAATCGTGCTCGTCTATCTGATCATCGTGGTGAATTTCCAGTCCTGGCTGGACCCGTTCATCATCATCACGGCGCTGCCGGCGGCCCTGGCCGGGATCGTGTGGAGCCTGTTTCTGACCCACACCACACTGTCGGTTCCGGCGTTAACGGGTGCGATCATGTGCATGGGGACGGCGACGGCGAACTCCATCCTGGTCGTCTCCTTTGCCCGCGAGCGGCTGGCCGAACACGGTGACGCGATCCGCGCCGCCGTCGAGGCCGGGTTCGGCCGTATCCGGCCGGTGCTGATGACGGCGCTGGCGATGATGATCGGCATGTTGCCCATGTCCGTCAGCAACACGCAAAACGCGCCGCTGGGTCGCGCAGTGATCGGTGGGCTGCTGTTCGCGACATTCGCAACCTTGCTGTTCGTGCCATGCGTCTTCGCGCTTTTGCACCACCGCAAGAACTCTACGGAACGGCACGCATGACGGCAGATCAAAAGGCTGGCTACCTGTCCGCCGATCCGCGCACAAAGCCAATCACCAATCCATTCCAGGCCTGGTGTCGGCTCTCGGCGACGCAGGGACGGGCGAGGCCGCATCATTATGATCGTCATCGTGTTGGTCGCCATCGGCCTGGTCGCCTGGGGCATTGTCGGGCGCGTTCGCGCGGTGGCCAACCTGCGTGATGTTGCCCGTGAAGATGTCGGTACCGGACGTGCAGGTTATCGCGCCAGCGCCTGGCCCGCAGTCGCGCTCGCTGTCATTGCCTGGCACGATCCACGCCTGGTATGCAGCGCCGATTTACGCGCAGGTGTCCGGCTATGTCCGACGTTGGTACAAGGATTACGGCGCCACGGTGAAGACGGGCGACCTGCTCGCGACGATCGACGCGCCCGGCCTGGACGAACAATTCGAGACCGCCAAGGCCAAACCTTGCGGTCATCCAGGCCAAATACAAACTCGCCGCCGTTACCGCCAAGCGTTGGCGTGCCTTGTCCGGCACGCAGGCGGTTTCGCAGCAGGAGGTCGATGTCCAGACGGCCAGTGCCGAGTCCGAGCTGGCCCAGGTGCAGGCGGCAGTCCATGAACTCGCGCGATACCAAGCGCTGGAAGGTTTCAAGAATGTGGTGGCCCCGTTTGACGGCGTGGTCACTGCGCGCAACACTGATGTCGGCGCTTATGTGAACGCCGCCGGCGGCGATGCGAGCGCGCGTGGCGGGTCTAGCGAGCTGTTCAACGTCGCCGACATCCACAAGATGCGCGTTTTCGTCTCGGTTCCGCAAGGATTATTCCGGCCATGCTCAAGCCGGGCCTGACGGCTACGCTGAGCCTGCCGCAATACCCGGATAAGCAGTTCAAGGCGAGTTTCCAGACCACCGCGAACGCATTCGATCCGCAGACCCGCACCGTGGTGACCGAACTGACGGTGGACAACCCCGACCACGCGATCTGGCCTGGCACCTACACGAATGTTCGTTTCACTACCGGCGCGGATCCAACCGTGCTGATTGTTCCTGAACAGGCGCTTGATGTTTCGTGCCGAGGGCATGCAGGTGGCCCTCGTCCAGCCGGATGGTCGCGTCCACCTGCAGAACGTGAAGCTCGGCCTCAACCTCGGCCAGACGGTACAGATCCTCGCCGGTCTGAAGAGACCGATCGCCTGATCGACAATCCGTCGGCCGGCTTGCTGGAAGGCGAGCAGGTCAACATGGTCGCGGGGGCGCCCGGCATTGCCCCGGCGCCGGAATTCAAGGCGCCCCAGGATGCCAAGACGGGGGACGCGCCCTCCGCGGGGGACAATTGATGCAGGGTTGCCGTGCCGCCTGCTTGACCGCACTGGCCTTGCTGTCCGGGTGTGATCTTGCTCCCTTCTACAGGCCGCCGACCTTGGTACCTCCCCGCCTCCTATCGCGGAACCGGGCCGTTCGAGGTCGCCCAGCCGCAAGACGGGCTGCCACGCGGAGCATGGTGGCGGATGTTCGGCGACCCGGTGCTCGACAGGCTCGAGCAGCAGCTCGACGCAAACAACCCGACGCTCCAGGCGGCCGAAGAGACCTATACCCAGGCGCGCGATGTCGCCGCCGAGTCACGCTCGGGGCTGTATCCGCAGCTCACGACGAGTGCCCTCCTGAGCCAAAACAAGCAGTCGGAACACCGGCTGTTTCGAGGAAACCGCAACACGCCTAACGAGGAAACGTCCAACGAGATCGACGCCAGCGCTACCTGGGATCCCGATTTCTGGGATCGCATCAGGAACCAAACCAAGTTCGCCAAAGAACAGGCGCAGGCGGTGGCGGCCGAGGTGGCCTCTGCCCGATTGAGCCTGGAGGCGGGTCTGGCCAGCGACTACATTACGCTGCGCGGCCTGGATGCCGAGCACGCGGTGTACTTCAGGACGGTGACGTCCTATCGCACCGCCGTTGGCATCACTCAGCAGCGTTTGGCGGGCAAGATAGGTTCAGGCCTCGACGTTGCGCGCGCGCAGAACCAGTTCTCCGCCGCGGAGGCGCTTGATACCGAAGTGCTGGCCCAGCGGGCGGTGGTCGAGCACGCCATCGCCGTAGTAGCGGGCATCAGTCCGAGCCTGTTCGACATACCGATGGTCGCCGACGCCCAGATTACGGTGCCGGAAATACCGCGGCAACTTCCGTCCGAGCTGCTGCAGCGGCGTCCCGATATCGCGCAGCAGGAACGCTACATGGCAGCGGCGAACGCAGCGATCGGGGTCTCACGGGCCGCGTTCTATCCCGACATCCGCCTGAGTGCGATGTCGGGCTTCGAGGACGCTGGGTTCAACTTGGCATCGCTGCCAAACAGCCTCTGGGCCGTGGGTGCCCAGGCCGTGCTGCCGCTGTTCGAGGGTGGCTTGCGCAAAGCCGTGCTCCAGCGGAGCTGGTCCGCATTCGCCCAGGCAAGCGACGATTACCGAGCGACGGTGCTGTCCGCGTTCGGGCAGGTCGAGGACGGGCTGGTACTTACCGAGCAGCTGGCGACCGAGGCGGCGCAGCAGCAGGCCGCGTTACAAGCGGCGATACGCGCGCAGTCCATGTCGCTCACCTTGTTCACTGGCGGCCTAGCCAACTACCTAGATGTCACAGTTAGCCAAGTCACGGCGCTGACTGCCGAGATCGCCGAGGTTCAGGTTCAAACGCGACGCCTGCAGGCGGCCGTGGCACTGATCCGAGCGCTGGGCGGCGGCTGGAGCACGGCCGACCTGCCCACCCCGGACCAAACGCTGCCGTTCGATCCGTTAAGCTTGCACAGCAAGCCTGGCGACGTGCATGCACCTCATCCGGCCTGAATCAAGTCGCGCAAGTCGAGCAACGCCAGCGTAACCTCACGTCAAATCAATGGCCGTGCCCCGCCTGGCTGTCCAGAACGTCTTCGCCCGTCTCGGGCTGGCCGCCAAGGTCGTGGTAGGCGGAGTTTGAGTACGGGGGCGGCACTGGCGCCCATAGCCTGATCGGGGGTTCCATTCGGCCAGGCACCGTCGCGGCCCGGAAGCGGTCCGGCGCGACTTTGCTGGCGGGGGTTGTTCGCACAGGAACAGGTGCGCTGGTGGCGGGCGTCGTGGGCCGCGCGCTTGTGAATGGGCCGGCTGCGGCGAGGGCGTGATCCGCGACGGCGACCGCGCAAGCCATCAGCCCGGCAGTCGCCAAAATGCATGTGATCCGCTGCATGATCTCTCCTTCGCGTGCTGGCGCATGTCGCTCCGCGCGGATGCGGTATCCCTGGCTTAGTCCGGGTGGATGATCGGACGCTCTGCCAATGCCAGTATTGTAACGTCACACCTAAACAAGTCGGGGTCCATTAAAAGCTAATTTACTTGAGAATGTTGGCTTGAACGTCCAGCGTGCGACGATATTGGTGCTGTTAAAGCGTGCGTGTGCGTGCCTCTTGAAATCGTCAGTGACGGTCCACGGCAATGGTGAGGGATGCGACAATGCGTGTTCTCGACGACCAGGCTCAAGCTCAGGGCGGCTATCTTCGCCGTGTCATCGCAGCTTGCGCGGCCATGCTGCTGCCTTCGGCCTGCCAAACTCCGCAACAGGCGGTCAGCGACAAAGAGGAAAATCTTGTGGCGGCGGGCTTCATTGTGCGCCCGGCCAACACGCCGGCCCGGCAGGCGATGCTGCACCGGCTTCCCGCCAACCACTACGTGCAGCGTATTCACGGCGAAGACGTCACCTACGTCTATGCGGACCCGCTGGTCTGCAATTGCCTCTACGTCGGGTCGCAACAGGCTTACGGCCAATACAGGATGCACATGCAACAACAGCAACTGGCCGACGAGCAGCAGATCACCGCGAAGATGTAAACCGATCCGGGCTGGAATTGGGGTGCCTGGGGCGCCGGCGGGGGTTTAGGATACGGGCCTGGCTTCGCCTGGTAGGGCGCCGTTCCGAGCAGCTCAACCCGGGTCGCGTGCGCGTTGTCGATCCCCCACCTGCGCGTCCATCAGCCGGGCGTCGTAGATTGACCGCGGCTCGATGGTGCGCGCGACGAGCGTGGCTGTCGCCACCATGAGCAGGATCGGCACGATGGCGGCACGGGCGTGCCCGGTCAGCTCCATGACCAGCACCACCGCCAATACTGGCCCCTGGGTTGTCGCCCCAACATGGACGAGGCACCCAGCAGTGTGAACAGCCCTGGCGGCACGCCGGGCCAGAGCCATGACCAAGGCACGCTTAGCACGCTGCCCAGAAGAGCACCAAAAGCCAAGGACGGGGTGAACAATCCGCCTGGCGCGCCGCTGCCGAGACAGAGGATGGTGACAGCCGGGCGCATGACCACCAGGCTTGCCAGCAGCCACGGGGCAATACGACCGCTGAGGGCCAGTTTCGCCACATCGCGCCCATTGCCGAGCAGTTGCGGCAGGGCGATTGAGACTGCCCCCAAACGTGCCCGGCGCCAACACCGGCGCCAGCAGCCGCCGCCAGCCTTTCGGCTGGCGCCCGTCCGTCCAGGCGACCGACCGCACGTAGGCGACGGAGACGAGCCCCACCAATGGCCCGGCCAGCAACGCCCGGACGGCGACAGACATTGATCCGTTAAAGGCTGGAATATCGTAGGTCGGCGCGTCGGGAAGGGACGCCCAGGAGATCTCGGTCGCGACCAGAGAGGTGACCAACGCAGGCAGCACGAAACGCAACGCCAGCGCCCCCCGCAGCATCTCGAGCGCGAAAAGTGTCCCGCCCAGCGGGACGCCGTAGGCGGCAGCCATTCCCGCTCCGGCGCCGCAGGCAACGGGCAGCCGGCGCTCCTCGTCCGACAGCCGCACGCGGTCGGTCACTACGTTGGCCAGCACGGCGCCCGCCTGCTTGGGCGCGCCCTCACGCCCGAGTGCCGCCCCCATGCCCACGATGAACACCGACAGTACGGCGCTTCCCAGCGTGCGTAGCGCGGGCAGTCGCCCGCCTGGAACCAGATGGCGGCCGTGATGTCGATGCCGTTGCCGCTCGACAATCCGGTAAGTAGCTATTGGACCACGCCGACCAGGATGCCGGCCCCGGCCAGCGTGGCCACGTGCCGAACGGGGGTCGCCAAGGATGCGGCCTGCAGCAGGTCGAGGCCTGCGCCGCCCCAGGCAAGATGCTGGGTCAGCTCCAGCAGGCCGGTCAACGCCGCCGCGGCCAGCCCGGTTCCGGCCCCGGTCAGCACCACGGCCAGCCAGAAGCCGGCGGTAAGACGGCTCGCGAAAATAGGGTGTGCCAGGCTGGGCGCGGTCACGCGGCAAGGCAGCCTTGTGGCGCGCTCTTGAGCGTTACGTAATATCCTGCTGAATATAACGCCCGTATCGGGAGACGGGTCACCATGCGGCTGACACACTGCCTTCCAGCCCTGCTCCTGTCTGCATTGCCCGGCTTGACGATGGGCCAAACCTCGCCGGCCGAACCGGCACCCGTGCCTGACGAAAGCGGCGTCGCGGCCTATTTCGCGACGTGGTTCGACCGGGTGAACGCGGCCCAGGCCAGCCAGCCGCACTGGATGACACCACTGTTCACGGTCACGCCAAGGCTCGAGGAGGAGATTCGCTACGACCAGTTCTGGGAGCACCTGCCGAACGGCGGCAGTCTGCACAACTTCGACACCGGCAAGGGACTGGAACTGATACCGACCACCACAAACGAGATAATCATCGGTGTGCCGCCCTACATCGACCGTAACGTCGGAGGCAAGCCGACCAACGGCTGGGGCGATGGCCCAACGATTATCATCAAGCAGCGGCTGTTCAGCGAAAACGAGCAGAGCGGCGACGCGATTGTAACGGCGTTCCTCGCCGTCACCCCGTCCGCGGGCGGCGCGCATTTCACCCAACATGCCATCGTCATCACGCCGACGATCGCCGGCGGCGAGGGCTGGGGGCCGTTCGACATCCAGGCCACATCAGGCTTCGCTATTCCGACTCGCCGCATGGAGCAGCTCGGCACGCAGTGGCTGACCAACGTGGCGCTCCAGCTTCACCTTCATCGCAACTTCTGGCCGGAGTTCGAGGTCAACGATACAGTTTGGCTGGACGGCAAGCAGCGCGGTGGCAAGAACCAAGTATCGCTGTTGCCTGGCATCATCTTCGGCCGCTTCGAGCTGGGCGGCCGGGTGCACGCGGCCATCGGCGTCGGCTACCAGTTCGCCGTCTCCCCGAAGCAGGAGCTGAAACCCGAGCTCGATCCCGTATATGACCATAACTGGATCCTGTCGGCCCGGCTCTCGTTCTGACGGAGCATGGCGCCGACCTTGCGGAGGGGACTGTGCCGAAACTGCGTCATCCCGAACGGACGGGGCTGCATGTGCGAGTCGTCCTGCGGGACGGTGTTGCCGTGGGTCCTGGCCGGGCCGACCTCCTGCAGGGCATCGCCGAGCTAGGCTCGATCGCGGCCGCTGGGCGGGCGATGGGAATGAGCTACAGGCGCGCTTGGCTGCTGGTGGATGAGACGGCTCGGGCCTTCGGTGGAGCTGTCGTTGTCGCGGCGCAAGGTGGTGCCAAGGGGGGCAGCGCTAGCCTGACCAACCGGGGCGCGGCGGTGCTCGACGCGTATCGGAAAATCGAGGTCAAGGCAGCCGAAGCCGTTCAAGCCGAGATACGGGCGCTACAAAAGATTGCTCGGGGCGATAGCGGATCAGACTCGCAGCCGTAGGTACATTGAAGAGGTGCCTCTCCAACGACTCGGCCGGTCTCGGTGTGGCCGCTTCTACGTCTCAGGCCCTTCGGCTGCTTTAGGAGTTGCCCGCCCTCAGCTCCTTCGCAAGCAATTCAGCTGTTGCCTTGAATGCGATGACGGACTGCATCTCACCAAGTTCCTCGTCTGAACGAATGAATTCGTCAATGACGCGAATGGCCTGTTTCAACGCCATGCCAGCTATCAAGAAATTCCTGGCGGACGACAAATCAGATGTCAGGCTCAAATAATCATATGCTAAGTCAACCGCCTCTAACGCCTTTAGCTTGTCTCCGAGGCACGCGTTTAAGAGGTCCTCTACCCGCGTCAGTAGCCGGTCAGTTTCAACAATCTCCATGATAGCGGCCAGCGCGCGCCGGAGCCGCGCTGGTCTGAAGCGCGGTTCGTAGTAGGATATTTCAATTGCTTGCAACGAAATCATCGGTTGCCCGCCAGGATGCGCCTTCAGGCGCGTGGCAATTCGCTGCAAGTCAATCCCGGGAACGACCAGATGTCCGCCTACGATCGGCACCATCAGGGTCTCCGTCAAATCGTCCGTACTTAGAAGTGATCCCCACCACCTTTAGCCGTCCGATACTTCGATATGTCTGAGCCTGCTTTTCCAGACTCGCAGCAATCGAGTAAGCATAGCTCAAATGCGTCTGGCCAACGCCGGCGTCCCCCGAATGAAACGCGAGAACACACAGGATCAAATTAGCAATGAAGTGCTCACCCGCATCGCCAGCCGGAATGACAGTGTCGCCTACCTTAGTCTCTAGATAACGAGTTGGCATATTGGGCAACCTTGAACCTCATGGCTGGCAACCGGCTTGGTCGACAATGACTGTTGAAGACGCGGCTAGCCGAGCAACTCCGATGAGAGCAATGGGTGAGTATCGGAACCACCGCCTAGCATAACGTGTTCAAAAATACACCCCAGGGAACATTCGCCCGACACCACGCCGAGATGCAAGGACACAAGGGCAACTCATCCACGCGATCACGTACGCTCGTAACTAACACGAGGAGCCCATGCCAGGAAAACCGCAACTTATCGATGCGATGTCGAAGCCCTACATCGGCGAACTAGCGATATCGCTACGCATCGTGCTGTCTCCGAGCTCGACAGCCCAATGAGCCAGGGGCTTGTTCATCTTTCGCTGTTGGCGTTCCCGATCTGAACGTTGCTTAGTATTTCGGCTGGGTCGAGCATCAGCCGGCAGCATTCCCTGCCCAACGCGGCCACCCGTTCATGAGCTCCCCGCGTGGCGGAACGGAGCCACGCTTTATGTGGCGCGCTTCCCGATGACAGGCGTGCTCGCCTCGCGTTGGTTCCAGGATGCGGCGGCTGGTAATCTCTGGCTCCTAGCCCACCCGGGACGGGCCTTCGACGGTGACGGTGGCGCGCTGGCTGAACTCCCGGTTCATCTAGAGCCGGAGGATGGCCACCTTGTGCAGCGCCGTGGGCTTTCTTTCTTGCCCATATGCATGGCGGGGCCTTCGTGCGAACTCAACTGAGAGTGAGTCACAGCCCAATCGGGACCCCCAAAAAACAGAATAAACTCTCGCTTTTACGTAGAGGACTTCGTTTGGGGGTGAGGTCCAGATCGGCGCCGACGGGAACCCGCCTAAACGGCAGACACATGTGTTGTTGCAACGGCTTACATTCGTTTGGCGCTGGGATCCATTGGGCCCTGATCCACACCACGACCGCGCGGATGAGTGCCTCAAACACTGCCTTTTCGATCCCCGGCATCCTTGCCGATATCGAAGGCGGGCTGGGTGGTGTCATCGAGGCTGGCGTGGAACAGGCTTGCCTGGTCGTCCAGCAGCGCGACTTCCGCGAACGTCACCTTCACCTTGTCCCGGTAAACCTCGCCGGTGCAGATGAATCCCCATAAGACTAGACCGGCACACTGGCCGGGTTGATCGGCTTGCGCCATTTTATTGCCGCGGTCACCTCAGAGTCTACCTCGCGGATCAGGTGTCAGATGCTCGCAAGCGCCGTCCCGCGCCGCTGGCTTTTGGCGTCGACCAGCTCAGTGGCAGGATCAGCGACCCTGGCAGCCCCATCCGGGGTCTCAGCGATTTGGCCGTGCCGCCTCCCAAGCGGCCCGCCACCAGGGTGGCACAGAAGTAACAGCTTCGGTGTGAATCGCCCCCTGACCAAATACGTCATCTTCCCGCGCTTGACTCAATTTCGAGCGCGTATTGAGTGTGCCTTGAGCTCGGTTGAGCTTTGTGACGGAATACAACCAGCAAGTTCTAAGTTGAGGGGTCGAAAATTTATGCGTTTGCACCTTGCGACACTCGCCTTGCTTGCAGCCGGGGGCGGCCAGGCGCTCGCCGGAACCGAGCAGCCGATCTACACGTTCCAGGGCGGCACCGATGGCGCCCTCCCCGCGGCCGGGCTGATCGCTGACAAAAGTGGCAATCTGTATGGCACCACCACGAGCGGTGGTGTTGCCGGTAACGGCACGGTCTTCGAACTCTCGCCGCCCGCCGGTGGCGCCACCAAATGGACTCAGACGGTGCTCTACGCCTTCACCGGCGCCGCCGATGGCGGTGTTCCAGCAGCACGGCTGACCTTGGGTAAGAAGGGGGTCCTATACGGCACCACCGCCCAGGGCGGCCCAGCCGGGCAGGGTCTCGTCTTCAGCTTGACCCCGCCAAAAGCCAAAGGCCCCTGGGTCGAGACGGTGCTCTACGCGTTCACCGGCGCCGCCGATGGCGGCGCGCCCCAGTCCACGCTGATCAGCGACCGGCAAGGCAACATATACGGCACCGCACCCCAGGGAGGCGCCGGTTCCGGCGTGGTGTTCGAGCTATCCCCGCCGGTAGATGGCACCACCTGGCTCGAAACGGTGCTCCACAGCTTCACCGGCGGCGCCGATGGCGGCGTGCCTTACGGCAATCTGGTGCTGGGTGCCGACGGCGCGCTCTACGGCACCGCGTCGGCCGGTGGCCAATACGGAAGCGGCACGCTCTACCGACTGGTGCGAGCCAACGCCGTGAGCTGGATGTTCGAGTTCCTGTATGCCTTCCAGGGCGGCGCTGACGGATCGACGCCGCGCGATGGAATGGTTGCTGGTCCAAGCGGCAGTTTCTACGGCACCACCTCGGGCGCGGGCACCAGCCCGGGCACGGTGTTCCAGCTAATCCCGCCCGTCTCTGGCGGAAGTTGGACAGAGGCGCCGCTTTACGCTTTCACCGGCCAGGGCGGAGCCGGCCTCGGCCCCTGGGCGACAGTCACCAGCAAGAGCGGCGCGCTATACGGCACCACGCTTGGCGCAGGACCTACGCCCTACGGCGAGATATTCAAGCTGACGCAAAAGAACGGCATCTGGACGCCCACCGTGCTGCACGCGTTCCAGGGCGGCGCGGACGGGCAATCGCCATACTCGACGGTGCTGGTCGGAGCGCTTAGCACACTCTACGGCACGGCCGCCGGCGCCGCCGGCCAGAACGGGCCGCAGGGCGTTGTCTGGCAGATCAGCCAGCCTTAGTACGTTCGCGCAGAAGGCGACGGGCAAGCTCGTCACCTTCTGCGCCCGCCGCCGGCTCGGGCGATTTCGCCCACAACTTTGCCGGTGACCGGTATCGCGACGGCCACTGTCTTATCAACAGTGGAAAGACCGCTGCTATCGGTGTTCATGCCTCTATGGCGCATGGCGAGAGGCGCCGCGCACAGTTCGTCGTCACCAGCGAAGCGCACGTCCAGAACGGCTACATGCCAGCCGGTTTCGGACAAGTCATCAACAGCTTGCTGTCCCAGCGAAGCGGCGTAAATTGCCGCCCGCAGATCTGGTGCCTCGACGAGCGTACATTGCGGCTGATCTTCAATAATTACTGGTGCTGCGAGGCTGGCGCAGGATGAGAGAAGACAGAAAATGACCCGCGCAGTGTTGAGCGGTACAGCCTCGTTTCGGCGGCGGGCCAAGACGGCGGGGCGTTGAAGCGAGAGGCGAGCGACTTGATGGTGCGCTCGGGATTCCTTTTTGCCTCAGACCGGAAGTTCGCCAAACCACCCAGTCCGGCCAAAGCGGACCCGGCTGCCGAGTCCGCTTCTGGAAAGCCGGCTGAACTGCCAGGCGAGGGGAATTGGGCGCACTGCAAACCTGAGGCTCTCGGGCTGCCAGACAACACACCTTTGCCCACGCATGTTCACCACCGACCAACGGTCGTCGGTGGGTGTTGAACATCCCGGTCACGCCATCGACGGATCGACGTGCCGTCGATCATTGGTGGCTCAAGTGCCCTTCTTGGCGCAGTAGCTCGTCATAGTGGGCAATCATTTGCGCAAGTTGCTCGTCCGACAAATGGGACAGGCCCGCGCACTCCATCCCGGCGATGACGCCGATCCGGCCCCGCTATGCCCGCATTGAGGAGCTTGCGGACAGCTTGCTGCGGGATGCAGGCGTTAACGGTCCAGCGGTGCCAAGCGACGCCATTGTGAAGGCACGTGGCATCTCCATTCGCACGATGGACCTTAAGGAGGTCTCGGGCCTTGTTGTCCGCGACGGCGCCAGCACCGTGATCGGCGTGAACAAAGACCATGCACAGACGCGCCAACGTTTCACTATTGCGCACGAATGCGCCCACGCGCTGTTGCATGATGGCAAGGAAATTCACTACGACACTGACTACCGGGTCGATTTCCGGTCGGCAAAGTCATGGCTTGGCGTCAATGTGGAGGAGATGGAGGCGAACTTTTTTGCTGCCTGCATTCTGATGCCGCGGCGCTTCCTGGAAACGGACCCACTTATGGCCGAGCTGGATGTTGAGGATGCTGCCAAAACCGTAAAGGCGCTCGCACAGCGCTACAAAGTAAGCCCCCATGCCATGAGCATCCGGCTCGGCAATTTATCTGCGCGGGGACGATAGGCGCTCTTCGCGGTCCAATCAGGTAGGCACGCTCCGCCGAGCGGCGGGCAGGATATAATCGTTGCGTTCCCGAAGCCTCCTGAAGCGCGGCGTCTCCGCATTCGGTGACGATCCTTCGTGCGAAGTAAACGCGTTCCGGCCGCGCGGAGTGGGCCCGGGAGCCCGATGATTGGAAGCACGAGCCCCGATAATTGCAAAGCCGCTACAGGTAGCCGAGTGCTACTACCTTAGGACGTGGCAATCAGGGTCACGTTCAGTTCACGCAGCGCATCGACGAACCCGGCCAGCATCGTCAGTTCGACGACTGGAGTCGCGACCAACACTCCCGGCAACGCGCGGTCATAGACGCAGAGGCAGGTGCGTCCCGTCAGGCGGGAAATGTAGATCAGGCCCTGGGCATCGGTTTGGTCATAGATCGCCTGGCTCAGCTTGCGCCCCTGACCCTGCGCTTTGCCGCGCGCCGCTTCGGTCGAAACACCCAGACGCACCAGCCCCGTGGTTCGAAGGTCGATCAGCGTCAGCGGGGCGCCGGCGTTCACTTCGGTCATGCCCCACAGCGCGGCTTCGACATCAAGAAGTTTGCGCTGCGCCCGGCCCTGAAATCGGTCGCGAACGAGGGTTTCAGCGACCGCTGTCGTCAGATCCTGCGCGACGTAGATAACCCTGAAGGCTTTGGTTGGGCTGGCGAACCGCGTGACCCCGAAGCCGGACCGAGCGGGGTTGCCGCGTGGGCTATGGGCGTGACGCGCACATAGGCCTTGGGCGTGATTGCGACGGCCAGATCGGCGAGGACATTGGGATCGAGGATCACGCGTCGGCGAAATTCGAGCGGGCCATCTCAACGACCTTGTCGGTTGCACCGGCCTTGAGGCGCGTCAGCGGCGTGACGCCGGCGAACCCTGGATTGGGCTCGCGCAACCATAGCCATGCAGCGCGCGGGTCGCCGATGGCCGCGACAATCGCAGCGAGGCCAGTCACGGGACGCCCATCGACAAATTGCTCCGTCGGGAAGGCGTGTTTACGTACGCCGACGAGAAGTCCGATGACCGCACCTTGCTTTTGCCAAGTGTGCAGGGTTGAGCGGGCGACGCCAAAGTCTCGCTCCAATTCCGTCGGCCCCGCGAGGGGACCGCCCAGTCCTCGACCTTGGTTGGCGTCGCGTATTCGGCGATCCGTGCCTTGCCTTCTTCTGGCGACAGCACCCGGCCCAGACCCGCGCCTTGGCTGACTTCAGCGGCGGCATTCGCCACCAGCTTCAGCGGCTGGGCCGCCGCTTCAGGCTCGGCGGCAATTTCGACGATGAGCTTTTTAAACCGCTCCTTGCGGGCGATCAGACGCTTGCGGGCGGCGGGCGACAAATTTGCGGCCGTGACGCTGAATTCCGCGACCAGTTTTCCGACTTCGGCGAGATCGCCGCGGCTGGACTTCGGATTGCGCTGGGCGAACATGCTGATCAAATCCGCGGCGGCGGGGCTGGCCAACTTGGCAGCGGACTGAGCCGTCGGCCGGCGAGCCTGTGCAGCAGTCATGGGATCACCTCGTCATTTACGAGGGCAGAGATACCCCTAGTTGTCCCATTTGTCCAGTATGTGCGGAATGTATAGGCGTCGCCGGGCCTTACACACCGGGCGTCTCCCCTTCGGGACCGGGCTCTCGGGCTTCGCTCCGAGCCGCCTGTAGAGCGGCGTCTCGGCCATTCGGCTTCCATTCCTGCCGCGCTCTTTCGCCGCAGACGCGGCGATGAGGGGCGATGAATGACCGAATGGCAAAGGCCCCATGTTTCCTCGGGTTTAATGCCAAGGGAAACTGAAGCCCGAATGCCGCAGATCGAAGGGTGATCACACGAGATCTGCGGGCAGGGAGATCTCCGATACTTGTTCGAGATCGCCAACCGCTAGCCACAAGTGACGCTAAAACAGAACTAAGAATAGAACGCGAGAAGGACGTTTATCACGTCTTGTAAGTTTGCTACGGCCCTACCGATGGCAAACCCACTCACCGAAGCCCGCAGGCGCCAGCTAGCCCGCCTGGACGGTGCCAAGCCGCTGGCGCCCCGCGCAGCCATGGCACTGGCCAAGTCGCAGGCCTACCAGGACGCCGCCGATGCACCCTCGACGTTGCGGGCTTATGCCGGCGACCTCGCCAACTACAAAGCATGGTGCGAGAAGCACGGGTTCACGCCCATGCCGGCCACACCTGAGATCGTCGGTGCCTACCTGGCCGCTGCTGGCGAAGGCTATGCCATGCCGACCCTGCGACGCCGCGTGGCCGCCATCGCCCGTGCCTGTGGCGTGGCCGGCCAGCCGCTCGATACCAAGCATCCCGCCATACGCGAGACACTGCGCGGCATCGGCCGCAAGCATGGGGCGCCCGGCCAGGCGTTCGGCCGCGCTGACCACCACGGAGATCCAGAAGCTTTGCCGGGCATGCGGGCTCGATCTCTCGGGAATGCGCGACAGGGCGATGTTCCTCATCGGCTTCGCTGGAGCAATGCGACGCTCTGAACTGGTCGGATTGGATGTCGGTCACGTGAAATGGACCGGGACGGGCCTGAAGCTGTTGATCGAACGCTCGAAAACTGACGCCGGTGGAGAGGGTGCCGAGATTGCCATTCCTCGCGGCGGGACGGAGGAGACTTGCCCAGTTAGGTCGCTGAAGATCTGGCTGGAAACGGCCGAGATCACCGGCAGGCCCGCTGTTCCGAAAGGTCAACCGCGGCGGCAAGGTCGAAGCCGCCAGGCTGACGCCAGATGGCGTGCGCCAGATCCTTCTCAAACGCGCCCACCAGGCCGGCATCAAGGGCACGCTCGCGGAACCGATCAGCCCGCACGGCATGCGGGCTGGCTTCGTGACGACGGCCTACCGCAATGGCGTGCCGGACGAAGAGATCATGGGCCACACGCGGCACCGCAGTTTGACAACCATGCGAAGTTACGTGCGACGGGCCAAACTCAGCACCACCAGCCCGGCCGGCAAACTTGGCCTATGATCGTGCGGTCTCGTTACGGTTGAACGCGCGCACTGGCCGCCCGCTTGAGCCGCTGCTTGCCGAAGGCGTAAGCCCGGCACCCTACCGACCAGCTATCGTCGCCCATCTCGTAGGCCGCCAAGGCGACCGCATCCCGGCGCGCATTGGCCAGCAACCTGGCGCAGAACCGCAGACGTTCCTCCGTCAGCGCCGGATGGAAATCCCAGGGTTCTTGGGAGGACGAGGTGTCTGGTGCCGAGTCGGTCATGCCAAAGTCTAGGTGGACCGCGGCCAGCAGAGCAACGGAGTCTGCGTTCAGGAACGGCTTTGCGCCCCTCACTCTGCTCTGGAGTCAGGCGATGTTGGCAGTGTGTCACAACGCTTTTTAGACGTCGCAGAACACTGGCACTGCGTCGGCACGAACCCGGACGCCTGCCTGAGCCAGGCTGTGGCACAGCGCGGCACTGTCCAGGCGCAGGTAACGTGCCAAAAGCTGCACGTAGATGCCGACAAACGCCGGGCCGTGGCCGTCTGAGTGCCCGTCGAGCGTCGTCGTCATCGCATGGGCGAGTTCGTGCAGCAGGCACCAGGATGGCGTGGATTGCGGCAATCGGATCGTCAGACGGTTGGCATCGGCCAGTCGGCAGCGCGCCTGACCCGGCAAACGTTCCACGCTTGGCGGATAGAGCAGGCCCATCTCCGACCAGATGGAATCCACCATGGCTTGGGCGGCCGGGAATGGCACCGTGCTGGGATCCTGCGGCTCGATCACACGATCCTCCCAGGCGTAGACCCGCGCGCGTTGACGATCCGACATCAGCGCAGCAACTCAGTCTCGCGTCCCTCGATCGGGCGGCGCAGGTTGACCCGCTCGCCGGCGGCCCGCCCCTCCCGGAAGGCCGCATTCTGCCGCAGCGTCAGACCAGGCATGGATCGCAGAGGCATTTTCCTGGCCCGGAAGGCATCGTCGACGACCTGATGACGGACGAGCATCAGGGCAGTACCTGCTGGACGCTGGGCAGCAACGGCCGCCTCACGCTCGGCGTGCATGGTGTCCAGCCGCTCGCCTACCCGGACCGCCATGCCGCCCTGGAAGCTCGTCGATGCCCGTCGCAGGGCAAGGCCGGCCAAGGTCGCTCTGGTCTTTCGGAAACCCGCCAACTCGGTCTGAATGGAACGGGCGATCACGGCAAACAGGTACGCCGCCAAACCGACATCTGTCTCGAAGCCGAAGAACACGTAATGCGACTGCTGCTCGGTGCGGGCCAGCCAGACTTTGCAGTCGCAGAACCGAGCGAGAGCGGGAACGCATATGTCGACCGGGCGCCGGCGCTGGCCGCCGATCGGCACTTCGACCTGGACACACGGCTCCTGCCGCACGTCCACCTCCTCCATCGTCAGCGTATACCGCTCGAGAAGACGGCCGACCATCTCGGCCGCCATCATCGCCTCGGCTTCCGTGCAGCCGCGCGCGATCGTGCGCCCGGTCAACGCCCGGATGCGCAGCTTCACACGGGCGAGTTCGTCGTTCCGGCTCAAGCCAAATCCTCATCAGTGAAGGCCAGATTGGCAGCTGCTTCGTCGTCGATGGAAGGGCTGTCCGCCGGTTCCGGCGTCGAACGCTCGGACGTGGTTTTCTCCGTGGAGAGAAGACGCAACACGGCAAGGTGGCCTATGCAGCCTGTCTGCAGTCGACCGGAGGAACAACCATGGCGCGCGTCGCGAAGAGCACAAAATCCCAGAACCCCGCGCCAGAAAAGCGTAAGCCCGGGCGCCCCGCCGGAAGCGTAGCGAAACCCGCTGACAAGACACGGTCAGCAGCGACAGATGCAAAACGGGCTGCGGAATCTGCCAACAGCCCGTTGGCAGATTGGGCGCACTGAGGCCGGTCGCCGGCCGCCAACACGATCCAGCCTCCGTCACCGGCTGCCGTCGTCGAGCATGGCCATGAAGGCTTTCTCCGCCGACCCGTCCCCGACACGCATCGGCGCGTGCGTGGCCGCCCACAAAGCGTTAGATTATGACCGCAACCAGGACAGACGCCCATGCAGCAGATCGTGCTCGACGCCGAGGTCAGCGAAATCCCGGCCGAACTCGCCCGCCGCGGCATCGCTGCTCATACAAGAGTGCACGTCACCATCGAGTTCGCCGACGAGACCCTACCCATGGCGCGCCTCGCGCACGCCGGCAAAGCCTTCGAGTGGCTGGCCGAAGAACCCGATCTCTACGCTGATGCCGACCTCGTCGAGCCCGCCAGCTAGGTGTTTGCCTTCGGCAGCATCGTCCTCACCCGGTTTCCGTTCACGGATCTGTCCGGCGACAAACGCCGTCCCGCTTTGGTCGTCTCGCGCGACAACCAGCGTCGACCAGACCTTGTGGTCGCCTTCATCACCTCCGTCCCGCGCACCGGAGCCGACATGGCGCCGCTCAACCCGGATCCCGGCACCGGACTCAAGGTCGCGTCCGTCGTGCGCTTCGACAAGCTCGCTACCCTCGATCGGTCGGTTATCGCCGGCAAGCTCGGCGCCGCCCCGGCCAGCTGGCTAGCGGCGCAGCGCGCGCTGTTCTTCGGCGTCTTCGGTTTCGGGCAACCCTGACGAGCGGCGGAAAGCCGGGACCGTGAATGCAGCGCCGGCCAGAAATGGTTCGCTCCTTCGCGCTCCCCAGCACCCGTCCTTTCTCGTCACGTCAAACGCCCGATACTCTGACGGGCCGTTGGGTTAAGAGCCCTCTCTGATTGGGGTTGTGGGCGTCAAGCTGTTCCTCTTGTGTCAAGCCATTCCCGTAGGTCACTCGCTTCTCTTCGCGGTCGGCGCATGGCCGCCGCATGATGGGGTCAGGAGGACGAGGCGTCTCAATCTGTCCCGCGACCTGGAAACTTCTGCGTTCCGGCTCCGGACTCTCAACGAGATCGCCTCGCCAATCGTCCCTACGGGAACGACGCGGTTCCGCCCTTGTTAGGCAAACTCTGGAACTCCTCCTGTCATGCGGTGGACGCCGCCGCTGCGGCCTGCTTGCCCCAGCGGAACTCGCTTCCGTCGGCCCAGATGCGGTGTAGGATCACCGCCAGCTTGCGGGCGACAGCGACGCGGGCGCGCGCCATTCCGCGACGCTTGGCGACGTTCATGCCCCATGCCCGCAGCGCGGACCACTTGCTGCTGCGGATCAGCAGCGAATGTGCTGCCTCGTAGAGCGCGGTGCGCGCCAATTCGTCGCCACACCGGCTTATGCGGCCTTGCACATCGGTCTCGCCGGATTGGTAGCGTCGCGGCGTCAGGCCAAGATGGGCGCCGACGTCGCGCCATTTTCGAAAACGGTCGGGATGATCGATGGTGGCGCGGAACGCCAGCGCGGTCAGCGGCCCGACGCCTGGCGCCGTCATCAGTCGGCGACATGTCGGCTCGGTCCGAACCTCGTCGAGCACCTGCTTGGTGAGTCTCTCCACTTCCCTGGTCATCACCTGCGAGACGCGTTGGCGGACGGCGAGCCGGTGATCTCGGTCGACACAAAGAAGAAGGAGCTCGTCGGCGACTTCAAGAACGCTGGCCGGACGTGGCGTCCGAAAGGCGACCCCGAAGCCGTTCGGGTGCATGACTTTCTGATCGAGGAACTCGGCCGCGCGGCGCCCTATGGCGTCTACGACCTCGCGGCCAATACCGGTTGGGTCAGCGTCGGCATGAACAACGACACCGCGGCCTTCGCCGTGCAAACCATTCGCCGCTGGTGGCGGGAGGTTGGCCAAAATCGCTATCCGTGCGCGACGCGGCTGGCCATCACCGCCGATGGCGGCGGCAGCAATGCCTCGCGCTGGCGGCTGTGGAAGGTCGAACTGCAACGTCTCGCCGCGGAAATCGGCATCGATATCGTGGTGCATCACCTGCCGCCCGGCACGAGCAAATGGAACAAGATCGAGCACCGGCTGTTCTCGTTCATCACGATGAACTGGAAAGCCACGCCGCTGCTCAGCTATCGCGTCATCGTCGAGCTGATCGCGGCGACCACCACAAAGACCGGCCTGACGGTGAAATGCGAACTCGACAGCGCGCACTATCCAAAGGGCGTTGCCGTCTCCCCCAAGCAGATGGACACACTCAACATCACTCGCGACATGTTCCACGGCGAGTGGAACTACACAATCCACCCTACCGAAACGAATACCGAGCCAGTCAAAGCAGTTATCTTCGGATGAGGCCTTAGCATCTTGTAGTCGATCCCAAAGTGTTGCGCGCGCTCTGTCAAGGACACTGCCGCGTGCCGGCCAGAATGATCGTTGTCGTGAGCAATGTAGATTTGGTAAACGCGCTGCGGCAAATGGACCGCGGCGAGGTGTGTTGCGGAGAGGGCAGCTGCTGTTGGCGTTGAGGGCAGGGAGGATTTCAGAGAAGACACTGTTTCGATACCTTCTCCAAGGGCCATCACATCGCCGACTATTCGAAACAATCCCTCGATCGCCTGCCGCTTCCAGGCCGCGACCATCGTCTGGTGAATGCCGTGTTTGGGGAACAACTCCGCCAGGGTTAGCTCGCCCTTGATCGCCGCCAGCGCAACCTTCGCCTTGAAATCAGCCCCGTAGCGCTTCCGTGTCACCTTGCCCATAACGTCCCGTCTCTCGCTCAAACGGGAATAGCTTATTACCTTGTCCGAAATCCCGGTGCCACCTCAATCTCCCTTGGTCGCGCGATTTGCTTTATCTTGTGTCCGATGCCCGACCGCGCAACTCTCTATGCCCATTCAGTGCCAGGTTTTGACATATCCGCCTGGGAACCTCTGGCGGCGCATGCGACGGCCGTGGCGCTGGCGGCCTCTGCGCGGGCGGCCGCATTCGGGTGGGAGCCCGCCGCCAGCGCCCTCGGCTTCCTGCACGATTTAGGCAAAGCCTCCGAAGCCTTTCAAGCCTATCTGCGCCCCACCTTCTTCGTGCAGACGAAGGTCGATCACTCCACCGCCGGGGCCCGCATCGCGCAAGCGCATTCCCCTTTTCCTACCGGCCGCCTGCTCGCCTTTGCCATTGCTGGCCACCACGCCGGCCTGCCCGATGCCGAGGACCTGGTCCGGCGGCTCGATCCCCAGCGCACGGCCTTGGCCGGCCATGGGCGCTGGACGGAGGCGATCCCGCCGCCTGATCCGCGCGGCATGGCCGCGTGCAGGAGGCTAGATGTCGGCAACAATCCCGCCTTCGCCACCGCTTTCCTGACCCGCATGCTGTTTTCCTGCCTGGTCGATGCCGATTTTGTGGAAACGGAGCGGTTCTACGCCGCGCAAGCGGGCACCCCGCTCGAACGCGGCGGCTTCACGCCGCTTGCGGTGCTGGCCGATCGCCTGCGCACCTATCTCGCGGCCAAGCGCCGCCATGACACGGAGGTGAACCGCCTGCGCAGCCATGTCCTGGACCACGTAACCACGAAGGCCTCGATGCCCCCCGGCCTGTTCACGCTGACCGTGCCGACCGGCGGCGGCAAGACGCTAACCTCGCTCTCCTGGGCGCTGGAGCACGCGCGCGCGCATGGATTGCGGCGTGTGGTCTACGTTATCCCCTACACCTCGATCATCGAGCAGACCGCATCGGTATTCCGCGACGCCCTCTGCACTGAGTGCGATGTGCTGGAACACCATACCAGCTTCGACTGGGAGGCCGCTTTGCGCGCCGGCTCATCCGCGGCTGGTGCCGACAGCAGCGAAGGCCGCGACGGCATCGGCAAGCTGCGCCGCGCGGCCGAGAACTGGGACGCTCCGGTGATCGTGACAACGGCAGTGCAGTTCTTTGAAAGCCTGTTCGCCAGCCGCACCAGCCGCTGCCGCAAGCTGCACAACTTGGCGCAATCGGTGCTCGTTCTGGACGAGGCGCAGACCTTGCCGCTGCATCTGCTTCATCCCTGTCTTGCGGCGCTGAATCGAGTTGGCGAGGAATTACGGCGCCAGCGTGCTGCTGTGCACCGCCACTCAGCCTGCTTTGCGAACACAAGACGGGTTCAAGACGGGACTGGATATCCCGGCGGAACGTGAACTCGCGCCCGACCCGCAAGCACTCTACACGAAGCTGAAACGGGTGCGTGTTGAGCGACTACAGGGCTTGACAGAAGACATAACGGTTGCACAACGCTTTGCCGACCAACGGCAAATGTTGTGCGTCGTAAACAAGCGCGCCCACGCACACGCGCTGGTCCGGTCCATTCTCGACCTGGAAGGGGCGGTGCATCTGACCACGCTGATGTGCCCGCGCCATCGCCGCGCCGTACTGGCGGGCGTGCGTGCGGACCTGCTGGCCGGCAAACCGGTTCGCTTGGTGGCAACCAGCCTGATAGAGGCCGGAGTTGACGTGGATTTCCCGGAAGTGTGGCGGGCCATGGCCGGGTTGGACCAGATTGCGCAGGCCGCCGGCCGCTGCAACCGCGAAGGCGGCCCCGTGCAAGGGCGCGTTGTAGTCTTCACGCCCGCCGATCATGATCCTCCGCACGAGTTGCGCGCCGCGTTGGGCGAGGCTGACGGGGTGTTTGGCCGGCATGAGGACCCGCTCAGCCTCAGTGCCGTGCACGACTACTTCAACCAGCTCTATTGGACGAAAGGTGAGGCAGCCTTCGATGCCGCGAAACTGACGGCAAGCCTTACCACATCATGCAGGCGTTGCAGGAGCGGGGTGCTACGTTGGATTTTCCGTTCGCCAGTATCGCGCGGGCGTTCCGGCTGATCGACGAGGCAATGGAGCCGGTCATCGTTCCCTGGCAGTCCAGCCCCGACGACAATGCTGCACGCGACCTGCTCCGCCGCATTGCTGCCATGGATCGCCCGCTCCGCGACGATCTTCGGGCCTTGCAGCAATATACTGTGCCAGTTCCGCCCAGGGCTAGGTCGGATTGGCTTGCCGGGAGTCATCGCCCCAGTGCACATTGCTTTAGGCGAAGCGTTGCTAGCTTTTCCTGATACGGCTCACTACGATTCGCAAATGGGGCTCCAACTGTCCGATCCCGTGCAACGATCGTCTGAAAGCAACATTTTCGGCCCCCCGGCATGAGAGCCGAGGGGCACCTAAGCGGTCAATCTCATCCATACTTTTCAATCCACGCCCCTCAAGAGGGGGCGACTTGGTGGAGGATCGACGTCAACCTCCAACCTGAACGGGCCAATTTGTAGCCGAACTCGTACCCAGAATGCCGTCGCTCATTTGCCTGCCTCCCGAGACAGGTTCGCCGCCCAGCACCTCGCTTTGTCAAACACTCTTTCGTATGAATGAGCACAAATCCTTGTCAGCGCACTCGAAACGGTGCTTTAAATAGGCAGGGCCCACGACCGGCCAGTTCGGTTACGAGTCCGGATCGTGTTACTACACTCGTAAGTTGAAGGGGGGGGGCCAACATGGCCTATGGCATTAAACTACATGTGTGGGGGCGAACGAGCCTGTTTCACCCGCCCGGAGATGAAGGTCGGAGCGCGTCTCCTACGACGTGATGACGCCGTCGGCGGCGCGCGGCATCCTGGAGGCCGATCCACTGGAAGCCGGCGATCGTCTGGGTCGATCGACCGCATCCACGTGCTGAAGCCGATCCGCTTCCAGTCGTTCCGCCGCAACGAGGTCGGCGCCAAGATCAGCGCCGCATGCGCCGAGCGCGGCCATGCGCGCCGGCATCGACAGCAGGGCTCGGCATCGTCGGTCGAGGACAACCGCCAGCAGCGCGCCGCCACGCTGCTCGTCGATGTGGCCTACGTGATCGAGGCGCATTTCGAGCTGACCGACAAGGCCGGGGCCGGAGGACACGCCGGCCAAGCACATCTGCCATGTTCAACCGCCGCGCCGAGAGCGGGCAGTGCTTCCATCGCCCCTGCCTGGGCACGCGCGAGTTCCCGGCCGATTTCGCGCTGCTGCGCCGAGGATGCGCCGCTGCCGGCCATGCGAACTGCCGCCGGACCAGCGCGACCGCGATCTCGGCTGGATGCTGCACGACATCGACTTCGCCGACGGCAGCACACTCCCGCTTTCTTCCGCGCCCGGCTGATGGACGGCGTGCTCGACGTGCACGCGCTGCCTGGCGGAGGGCGTCGCCGCATGACGGTCCTGCAGGCGCTCGACGCGCTACTACGGCCGCATGGCGGCGCGGGGCGAGGCGGAGGCACCCGGCTTCTCGCGCGAGAAGATCAGCTTCGCCATCGTGCTGTCGGCGGAGGGCGAGCCGCTGGACGTGCTCGACCTGCGCGAGGCAGCCGGCAAGAAGCTGCATGCCGCGGTGCTCGAAGTGCCGGCCGCGGTCAAGCGCACGGTCGGCATCTGCCGAACCGCCTCTGGGACAAGACCTCCTATGTGCTGGGGCGCACGGCGCGGCGAAGGCAGGCGCACCGCGGAGGAGCACGCCGCGTTCAAGGCGCTGCATACTTGCGAGCTATCTGGCGGACGCAACGACGAGGGCTTGATCGCGCTGCGCCGCTTCCTCGAAACCTGGAAGCCCGACGCGCTTCGACGCGGCGCCGTTTGAGCCGGAGATGCTGGACACGAATGTCGTGTTCCGGCTCGAGGGCGAGACTCGCCTTCATCCACGAGCGCGACGGCAGCGCAGCACTTGTTGCACGGCTCGCGCCGGGCGGCGACGGCCGCTGACGGCATTGTGCCTCGTCACGCGGCATGGACGCGCGCCGTCGCAGCGGCTGCATCCGACGATCAAGGGCGTTGAAGGCGCGCAGTCGCGGGCGCTCGCTCGTCTCCTTCAACCTCGACGCCTTTACCTCCTACGGCAAGGAGCAGGGCGCCAACGCGCCCACCTCCGAGGCCGCAGCCTTCCGCTACGGCGCCGCGCTGAACCGCATGCTGGACCGCGGCAGCCGCAACCGGCTGTCGCGTCCGGTCGGCGACGCCACCGTCGTGTTCTGGGCCGACACGTCCGGCAGTCAGACGAGGCACGCAGGCACAGCGCTGCGGAGGATGTTGTTCGGCATCTTGATGCCGAGCCGCCCGACGATGACGATACGGAAGCGCCAAGCTGCGGCCGATGCTCTGGCCAAGCTCGCCGCAAGGCCGGCCGGTCGCAGACGCCAGCCCGGCGCTGCGAGCCCGGCACGCGCTTCCATGTCCTGGGCCTCGCGCCGAACGCCGCGCGGCTCTCGTCCGCTACTGGCTCGACGACAGTTTCGACGCTTTCGCGAAGCGTCTGGCGCGCACCACGCCGACCTGCGCCTCGAGCCGCGCGCCCTGGAAGGAGGAGCCGGCCCTCGGTCAGCCGCCTGCTGGTGAGGACCACGGCGCTGCAGGAGAAATTCGAGAACATCCCGCCGCTGCTCGCCGGCGAGGTGATGCGCGCCGTTCTCAGCGGCACGCCTATCCGCGCACGCTGGCTTGCCGCCGCGCTCATCCGCCTGCGCGCCGGCGACGACCCGCCACCGGCTGGCACGCGGCCGTCATCCGCGCCGTGCTAGAGCGCGATCGGCGCCTGAGCACACGCATGCCGATACGATCAACAGGAGGAGCTGCCCGTGGCGCTCGAACCAGGACAGCACCGACCAGGCCTACCAGCTCGGCCGGCTCTTCGCCGTGCTGGAAGCGGCGCAGCGCGCTGCGCTCGGCCGGCGTCAACGCCACGGTCGCGCGACCGCTACTACGGGGCGGCGTCGGCCACGCCGGCGCGCGTCTTCGCCGCTGCTGCTGCGCGGCGCGCAGAACCACATCGCGGAAGCTGCGCAAGGAACGCAAGGGCTGCTGGATCGAGCGCGAGCTCGAGCGAGATCATGCCGCCATCTGCCGCCCGACTCCGCGCACGCTGAGCCTCGAGGATCAGGGCCGTTTCGCCATCGGCTACTACCACGAGCGCGCAGGCGCAGTCCGGCAAAGCCAGCCGAAGCCGGCGAAGCCGACGATCAGACCGAGGACCGAGGAAGAGGACAAGTGATGCTCCGCACGGGCGCGCTCACGCGGCGCCACGAGTTCGTCCTGTTCTTCGACGTGAGCAACGGCAACCCGAACGGCGATCCCGACGCCGGCAACATGCCGCGCCTCGACCCGGAGACCGACCACGGCCTGGTCACCGACGTCTGCCTGAAGCGCAAGATCCGCAACTACGTCGCGCATCGCGCAAGGCCGACGCGCCGGGCTACCGAATCTACATGCACGAAGGCGCGATGCTGAACGTGGAGCACCAGCGAGGCCTACATCGCGCTGATGCCCGAGCGAACCAAGGCCGACGAGCTCAAGAAAGCTGACGCCGAAGGACGACGGAAGGCGCGCGCGCTGACGCGACTGGATGTGCGCCAATTTCTACGACATCCGCACCTTCGGCGCCGTGATGTCGCACCGGCGTCAATGCCGGCCAGGTGCGCGGCCCGGTGCAGATCGCCTTCGCGCGCTCGGTCGAGCCCATTCTGCCGCTGGAGATCTCCATCACCCGCATGGCCGCCACCAACGAGGCCGAGAAGAAGGACGCCGAGGGCGACGACAGGAGAAGCGCGGCGACAAGCGCACGATGGGCCGCAAGCACATCGTGCCCTATGGCCTCTATCGCGCGCACGGCTTCGTCTCCGCGCCGCTCGCCTCGACATCCAACAAGGGCACCGGCTTCTCCGACGCCGACCTCGACTGCTGTTGGAGGCGCTGGCGAACATGTTCGAGCACGACCGCTCGGCCGCGCGCGGCGAGATGGCGACCCGCAAGCTCGTCGTGTTCCGCCACGCCACCGCGCTCGGCAATGCGCCGGCCCACGAACTGTTCGAGCGCGTGAAGACGTGGCGCGTGCACAAGGGCTCGCAGCACGCGATCGGCGCCGAGCGAACCGACAACTGGCCCGCCGGCCCGCGAGCTTCGCGGATTACGCGATCACGGTCGACCGAGACGATCTGCCGGAGGGCATCGAGATCATCGAGCGCATAGACGTCGTGCCTGCTCGAGGCCGCCCGACCCGGCACGCCGAAGACGCGCTGATCCCGCTCTCGGCGCTGCAGCACTACCTGTTCTGCCCGCGGCAATGCGCGCTGATCCATGTCGAGCAGCTCTGGGCCGAGGACGGCGCGACGGCCGAGGGGCGCATTGCTGCACGAGCGGGTCGATGCCGGCGGCGGGCGAGACGCGGCCCGGCGTGCGCATCGCGCGCGGCGCTGGCGCTGCGCTCGCTCGGCGCTCGGGCGTCGCGGGCAAGGCCGACGTGGTCGAGTTCTCGCGGCACGGCCGGCCGCGGCCCGTTCCCGGTCGAATACAAGCGCGGCAGCCCAAGGCGCACCGGGCCGACGAGGTGCAGCTCTGCGCCCAGGCGATCTGCCTGGAGGAGATGTTCGGCCAGCCGCGTGCCGGAGGGCGCGCTGTTCTATGGCGCAGACCCGGCGGCGCATGCGCGTCGCGTTCGACGCCGAGCTGCGCGCGCTGACCGCGCGCGTCGCGGCGGCGGCCCGGGCGATGATCGCCGCCGGCCGGACGCCGCCGCCCGTCTAGACGCCGGCCTGCCGCGCGCTGCTCGCTCGACGACGCTGTGCCAGCCGGCGCGGCTGGAGCGGCCGCCGTCGGTCGCGCGCTGGCTCGCCGCGCAGATCGCGGACTGAGGCGCGAGCGTGCAGCGCATGCTCAACACGATCTATGTCACCAGCGAGGGCGCCTGGCTGCGCAAGGACGGCGCCAACGTCGTGGTCGAGGTCGAGGGCGCCGAGCGCGGCCGCGCGCCGCTGCACATGCTGGACGGCGTCGTCAGCTTCGGCCGGCGCCGGCGCCTCGCCGGCGCTGCTGGCGGCCTGCGCCGAGGCCGGCATCACGCTGTCGCTACCTCGACGCCGAACGGCCGCTTTCTGGCGCGCGTCGAAGGCCCGCGCACCGGCAACGTGCTGCTGCGGCGCGCGCAATATCGCGTCGCCGACGATCCGGCCGCGCCAGGCGCCGATCGTGCGCGGCATCGTGGCGGCCAAGGCCGCCAACCAGCGCGCCGTCGCTGCGCCGCGCGCTGCGCGACCACGGCGAGGCGATGCACGCCGGCGGCGCGCGACGGCGCTTGAGGCGGCCGAGCGTCGGCTTGACCGATGTCGGCCGCCGCGCGCTGCGCGCCGCCGACGTCGACGTGCTGCGCGGGCTCGAGGGCGAGGCGGCCTCGATCTATTTCGGCGTGCTTCGACCACCTGATGCGCGCCGGCGACGCGGCGTTCGCGCTTCACGCGGCCGCTCGCCGCCGGCCGCCGCTGGACCGGATCAACGCGCTGCTGTCCTTCCTCTACGCGATGCTGGGGCACGATTGCCGCTCGGCGCTGGAGGCGCACGGGCTCGACCCGCAGGTCGGCTTCCTGCACGCCGACCGGCCGGGCCGGGCGAGCCTGGCGCTCGATCTGATGGAGGAGTTGCGGCCCGTGCTGGCCGACCGGCTGGCGCTGAGCCTGATCAACCGCCGCCAGCTCGTGCGCCGACGACTTCGTGGTGGAGGAGGCGGCGGCGTGCGCCTGACGGACGACGCCCGCAAGACGGTGCTGATCGCTTGGCAGGAGCGCAAGCGCGACGAGCTGCGCCACCCCTTTCTCGACGAGACCGATGCCGCTGGGCCTGGTGGCCGCATCTCCAGGCGCAGCTGCTGGCGCGCCACCTGCGCGGCGATCTCGACGGCTATCCGGCCTTCTCTGGAAATGAGCCGCGATGCTGATGCTGGTGACCTATGACGTGAGCACGTGGACGAGCGCGGCCGCCGCCGCCTGCGCCGGGTTGCCCGCGCCTGCCTGGATTTCGGGCAGCGCGTGCAGAATTCCGTGTTCGAATGCGAGGTGGATCCGGCACAGTGGGTGGCGCTGCGGGCCCGCCTGCTGGGCGAGTTCGACGCCGACGCGTGACAGCCTGCGCTTCTACCGCCTCGGCGCCGATGGCCGCCGCGCGTCGAACATGTCGGCGCCAAGCCGATGCCTCGATCTGGACGGGCCGCTGATCTTTGTGATCCGATCACTCGCGCGAACCTCGCAGCGATCATCCGCAACCGGCGAGGTTCGCAGCGAAACGAAAACTCAGCTAACATCAATTAACTCCCTGAGATTCGTGCTGACTGCTCTGGCCGATACAGCCGCTGAACGGTGGTCGTCCGGTTCGCGCGAGCGGTCGATCTTTTCCACGTGAATCATGGTTAAGTAGACGACGGTCGCCCCCCGTGCGGGGGCGTGGATCGAAACATGCTGGCGCGAGCGCAGCTGCGCGCTCTCGACCGGCGTCGCCCCCCGTGCGGGGGCGTGGATCGAAACCCGGCCTAGCGGGTCGCTGAGCCGTCAGCAGTCGCCGTCGCCCCCCGTGCGGGGGCGTGGATCGAAACGCGATGCTGTTCATGTCGCTGATCGCGACAGCGAGTCGCCCCCCGTGCGGGGGCGTGGATCGAAACATGCAGCCGCGTGCCGACTCCATCGCTCGCCGCGTCGCCCCCCGTGCGGGGGCGTGGATCGAAACCTAGATGCCGGCGCGCTGACGGCCATCGTTCGCCAGGTCGCCCCCCGTGCGGGGGCGTGGATCGAAACTACATCGGACACTGGCCGTTGTCGGGGCAGCGGTCGCCCCCCGTGCGGGGGCGTGGATCGAAACGCACGCGGGCTGCGGCACGACTGCGCGCAGCGCCGCGTCGCCCCCCGTGCGGGGGCGTGGATCGAAACTCGTGCACGCGACAGGGTATCCGCCCTGTCGCTCGGCGTCGCCCCCCGTGCGGGGGCGTGGATCGAAACCTGCGAGCAGTGCGCGGCACAGCGCCCCGCTCGATCGTCGCCCCCCGTGCGGGGGCGTGGATCGAAACAGCCCAAGTTGCGCATGTGCAACGCGATACGGCCGTCGCCCCCCGTGCGGGGGCGTGGATCGAAACCGTTCGCCGTCGTCAGCGCGCATGCTCGGCCGACTGGTCGCCCCCCGTGCGGGGGCGTGGATCGAAACCCTATCACGCAGACAATCGAGGCGGACAGCTCTGGTCGCCCCCCGTGCGGGGGCGTGGATCGAAACTTGCCGCTCGGCGCGCACGGCTTCGCCGATAGCCGGGTCGCCCCCCGTGCGGGGGCGTGGATCGAAACACGTTGCGTGGCGACAGGCGATGCCGGCTCATGTGTCGCCCCCCGTGCGGGGGCGTGGATCGAAACCAGTCAGCTGACCGTCGCCTGCACCGGGCATCCCGGCGTCGCCCCCCGTGCGGGGGCGTGGATCGAAACCGCTCGAGATCGTGTAGCGCATCGGCCGCACGCGGTCGCCCCCCGTGCGGGGGCGTGGATCGAAACTTCGTGCATGCGGCGCAGGTAGCGGCTGATCGACGCGTCGCCCCCCGTGCGGGGGCGTGGATCGAAACAGTCAGGTCGCCGTCAGCAGCTGCACGGCGTGTCGTCGCCCCCCGTGCGGGGGCGTGGATCGAAACACGGGCTGGTGTCACGGAGTGCGACCGATGACCGAAGTCGCCCCCCGTGCGGGGGCGTGGATCGAAACCGCTGAAGCCTGCGCGGCATGTGCGGCGCTCGACGTCGCCCCCCGTGCGGGGGCGTGGATCGAAACCTGCATCGGCAGCCGGCTGTCGGCTGTCGCGGCTGCGTCGCCCCCCGTGCGGGGGCGTGGATCGAAACACGCCGCTTGCGTTTGCGGTGCTATGGCTCGCACGGTCGCCCCCCGTGCGGGGGCGTGGATCGAAACACCATGCCCGCGTCGTGCCGCATCCGCACAGACGCGTCGCCCCCCGTGCGGGGGCGTGGATCGAAACGTTCGACAATCCGCGGCAGTGCCGGCCAGCCTGCGTCGCCCCCCGTGCGGGGGCGTGGATCGAAACATCGCAATCCGGGACCGTCAGCGCATGACCGCGCAGTCGCCCCCCGTGCGGGGGCGTGGATCGAAACTGCAACGGCATGGCGATCGCGGATGGCCAGCGCGGTCGCCCCCCGTGCGGGGGCGTGGATCGAAACATCGATACGCAGCGCTGCGCTGCAAGGCCAGCCGCGTCGCCCCCCGTGCGGGGGCGTGGATCGAAACCGATGCCTGCGCGCGATGGCCGGCGATCAGCTCGCGTCGCCCCCCGTGCGGGGGCGTGGATCGAAACCTCATGCCAGATCGGTGCATCGCGCGGCCGCCGACGGTCGCCCCCCGTGCGGGGGCGTGGATCGAAACCAGCATCCGCTCGGCCGATGGCGCGCGGCACGGTCGCCCCCCGTGCGGGGGCGTGGATCGAAACATCGTGCGACGCAGCGTCGTCCGAGCGATCGCACGACGTCGCCCCCCGTGCGGGGGCGTGGATCGAAACACCGCAGCCGCGCCGCGGCGTCGTGTCAGCGCGCAGTCGCCCCCCGTGCGGGGGCGTGGATCGAAACCTGTCGACGCAGCTGCAGGATGCTGCGAATCGCGGTCGCCCCCCGTGCGGGGGCGTGGATCGAAACATGATCAGAGCAAGGCATGCGAGCTGCATGGCATCGGTCGCCCCCCGTGCGGGGGCGTGGATCGAAACGGCTGACGATTGCAGCGCCGAAAGCCTCGGTACGGGTCGCCCCCCGTGCGGGGGCGTGGATCGAAACGCGTTGCGGATTGCGCCGAACGCCGACGGCTCGGGTCGCCCCCCGTGCGGGGGCGTGGATCGAAACGCTGCCGACAGCGTCGAACGCGTATGCAGCTTGACAGTCGCCCCCCGTGCGGGGGCGTGGATCGAAACCTGCATGGTGCCGCGCCGGCTCAGGCCGCGGCGCGTCGCCCCCCGTGCGGGGGCGTGGATCGAAACCGAACTAGACGCACCGCATTCAACGAGCGGCAGTGTCGCCCCCCGTGCGGGGGCGTGGATCGAAACGCTAGCAGACGCGCCAGTGGCGTTTGCAGTCGCTGTCGCCCCCCGTGCGGGGGCGTGGATCGAAACGTTTCTACCTCAGTCAGCCTCAGTGCCCGAGCGTCGCCCCCCGTGCGGGGGCGTGGATCGAAACGACGCAGAGACCGGCCCGGCCTGATGTCTGGTCGCCCCCCGTGCGGGGGCGTGGATCGAAACATGCCCGCCCCTACCGCCAGCACAAGGCCGGGCGTCGCCCCCCGTGCGGGGGCGTTCCGCTATGCCTGGGTGGCGTTGCCGGCTGCGATCCTCCTCCCAGTCGCAGTCGCCGTGGGGCTCGGCTATCTGATCTTTCGCCAGCGGGTGCGTGGGGCCTATTTCGCCATCTTGTGCCAGGCACTCGCCGCCGCCTTCGCCATCTGGCTGGTGGGGGAGCAGGGCCTAACCGGCGGCACCAATGGGCTGACGAACTTCCACGAACTGCTCGGTTTCAAACTTTCCGATCCAACCAACCAGCGGACCCTGTATTTCGTGGTGGCGGGGACGCTGCTCGGGTTGTTCCTGCTGGCCCGGGCTCTCATCCAGAGCCGATATGGCCGGCTCCTGGTGGCCGTACGCGATGGCGAGGACAGGGTCCGGTTCCTCGGTTACAACCCGCTTGTGGTGAAGACCCTGGCCTTCGCGTTCTCGGCTGCCCTGGCGGGACTCGCTGGTGCCTTGTTCGTGCCCGTCGTCGGCATCATCTCGCCGACGCTCGTCGACGTGGTCCCATCGCTGGAACTGCTGATCGGCGTCGCGGTTGGCGGTCGGGGAACCCTGTACGGGGCGATCATCGGCGCGATCGCGGTCAACTGGGCCAAGACCGGCCTGAGTGAGCACTTCGCCTCCGGCTGGCTGTACTTCCAGGGGGCGTTGTTCGTCCTGGTGATCGTCTACGCCCCCGGCGGGCTCGTCGGCTTGTGGCGCAAGGGTCGCGACGCCGTCGTGGGGCGTCGGAGGGATGGGTCGAACCGGACTGGCGGGACTGGCCGGACTGGCTGGACTGGCCGGAGCGATGGGACTGGCCGGACCAGCGTGGCCGCGCAACCCGCAACTGCGCCGGCCCGTACTGCCGAACTCACAGGCGCGCCATGACGGCCCTCCTCGAGGTCGAGGATCTCGAGGTGGTCTTCGACGGGTTCCGGGCCATCGACCAACTCAGTTTCCAGTTGAACGAAGGCGAACTCCGGTTCCTCATCGGGCCAAACGGCGCCGGCAAGACGACGCTCATCGACGTGATTACGGGGCTGACGAGGCCGGCTGGGGGGAGTGTGCGTTTCGAGGGCAGCGAGCTGGTGGGTTGCCGCGAACATGAGATAGTCCGGCGGGGCGTGGGCCGGACCTTCCAGACGGCGACAGTGTTCGAGCAACTCACCGTGCTGGAAAACGTCGACTTGGCGGCCACGTTCCGCATGCCGTACCACTCGCTCTTGCGCCGGGCCCGTCAACCTGCCGAGGGTGTAATGCACGCCCTGGCCACCGTCGAGCTCGACGGCTTGGCCGACCGGCCCGCGGCCGTTCTCTCGCACGGTCAGCGACAATGGCTGGAGCTTGCCATGCTGCTGGTCCAGCAACCACGGCTGCTGCTCCTCGACGAGCCGGTGGCGGGGATGACCAAGCAGGAGCGGTCCCGGACCGGCGCACTCCTCGGACAGATAGCGCAGGAGAGAACCGTGCTGGTGGTCGAACACGACATGGACTTCCTCCGCCGTTTCGCCAGCACGGTGACCGTCATGCACGAAGGAAAGGTCCTCTGTGAAGGTCCGCTGGCCGAGATCCAAGCCAACCCGATGGTGCAGGAGGTGTACCTCGGACGATCCGAACGTGGGGCCCCGTCGCTCGTGGGCGCGGTCACCGCAGGAACGCCCCCGCCGCGCTCCGGTGGCACCGACGTGGAGCACGCGATCTGATGCTGACCGTGTCGGGAATCGACGTCGCCTACGGGCGGTCACAGGTCCTCTTCGACGTTTCCCTCGAGATCCCCGATCGTGCGCTGGTATGCGTCATGGGCCGCAACGGCGTCGGGAAGACGACCCTGCTGCACGCGTTGATGGGACTCCTGCCCTGCGCCTCGGGGCGGGTCACCTTCGATGGGAGCGATATCACGGGTTGGCGTCCCGAGCGCCGGGTGAAGGCGGGGATCGGTTACGTACCGCA
The DNA here is from genome assembly GCA_963797845.1 of Terriglobia bacterium. Taxonomy (GTDB): domain Bacteria; phylum Acidobacteriota; class Terriglobia; order Terriglobales; family Acidobacteriaceae; genus DASREM01. Next base: position 8,469 of record CAWCRE010000019.1, on the reverse strand, counting down.
AGGCCATGAAGTGTTCGGCCAGCTGACGGTGTGGGAGAACCTGCAGGTCGCCTGGGAGGTCAGTACCGCGGCGAAGGCGTCGGCGCTCGACGATGTCCTGGACTTGTTCCCGAGGCTTCGGCCCCTGCTCAAGCGCCGGGCCGGTTTCCTGTCCGGTGGGCAGCAACAGCAGCTCTCGATTGCCCGGGCCCTGGTCGGCCAGCCGCGTCTGCTCCTGCTGGACGAGCCGACCGAAGGCATTCAGCCGTCGATCATCCTCGAGATCGAGGCGGCCATCGAGGGTCTGCACCACGACGGGCTGTCGATCTTGCTGGTCGAGCAATACCTCGACTTCGCCATCCGGCTGGCGGATCGATACGTGGTACTCGACGCGGGCGAGGTGGCGAGGGCTGGCCCGGCCTCGGAGCTCGCCGAGCCGTCGGTCCGCCAACTGCTGTCGATCTGACGCTCAGACGCTCAGACGCTAGTCAGACGCTCGCCAGGACCGCCGGGACCGTGACGCTCGCCGGGACCGCCACATGGCAAGTGGCCGAGTCGCGCGGGCGCTACTGGGTCAGGGCGTCCAGGACGTCGCTGGCCGCGATCTGGCGGTCCTCGGGCAGGGCGTCGGCGCCGGCGCCGTCCGACTCGCCCCGCTCGGGTGCGAGCAGCGACACCGCAGCGGCGGCCGACACCGCCCGCAGCAGCTCCCGAAGTTCAGGCGGGAGCGGGAAATACTCGTCCTCGTCGGTGACGGTGACCTCGGTGGTGCCCCGCCGGGGATGCAGCCGCTCGATGACCGAGCGCACCAACTCCTCGGGCGCGGAGGCACCGGCGGTGACACCGACCACGCCCCGAAGGTCGTCGGGGAGCTCATCGGCGCCGTTGACCCGCATGACACGGGGCGACCCGGCGGTGCGAGCGGTGCGTTCCAGCGCCAACGTGTTCGAGGAGTTGGGAGAACCGATCACGACCACCGAGTCCGCTTTGCCGGCGATCGCCTTCAAGGCCGCCTGCCGGTTCGTCGTCGCGAAGCACAAGTCGCTGCGGCCGGGCATCCACAGATCGGGGAAGCGTTCCTCGGCCGACGCCAGGACCGAGCGCCACTCGTCGAGCGACAGGGTGGTCTGGGCGAGGAAGGCGACCGGTGTCCCCGGATCGGGGAGCGCCCGCACATCCTCCTCGGTCTCGACCAGGTGGACGGCGTCGGGCGCCACGGCGACGGTGCCCACCGCCTCGTCGTGGCCCTGGTGGCCGACGTACACCACGGTGTACCCCTTCCCCGCCCGCACTCGGACCTCGTGATGAACCTTGGTCACCAGCGGGCATACCGCGTCCACCACGATGCCACCGTTGGCCCGGGCGGCAGCCACCACCTCGGGCGCCGAGCCATGGGCGGACAGCATCAACGGCGCGCCGGTGGGTACTGCCGCCACGTCGTCGACGAAGATCACGCCGAGGGCGCGGAAGCGATCGACCACGACCTGGTTGTGCACGATCTCGTGGTAGCAGTACACCGGCGGCTCGAAGACCCGCACCATCCACCCGAGCGCCTTGATGGCCATCTCCACCCCGGCGCAGAATCCCCGGGGAGCAGCCAGCAGAACCTCGTCGACGTCCACGGCGCTCAGGCTAGAGGCTCCGCAGGGGCCAGCGGCTGAGCCCGGTATCCTGGCTCCTGTTATGTCACTGCCGCGCGTGGTGGCGGTGGCCCCCGGGTCACCGGCCGCCCGGGCCGGCCTGGCCCCCGGCGACGAGATCGTCGCCATGGGCGGCCAAGTCCCCCGAGATGTCATCCAATACCAATGGCTCGCCGACGAGCCCATCCTCGAGATGGAGCTGCGACGCGGGGGCCTCGAGGTCCCCGTCACCGTCGTGCGCGAGGGAAACGAGGCGCTCGGTATCGAGGTCGACGCCGCCCTGTTCGACCAGGTCCGGACGTGCGACAACCACTGCGAGTTCTGCTTTATCTACCAGCTCCCCAAGGGGCTTCGGAAGAGCCTGTACGTCAAGGATGACGACTACCGGCTGTCGTTCCTCTACGGGAACTTCACCACCCTCACGCGCTTCACCGAGTCGGACCTCGAACGGGTCGTGACCGAGGGGCTGTCACCGCTGTGGGTCAGCATCCACGCCACCGACCCCGAGATCCGCGCCGCCATGTTGCGCAACCGACGAGGCGCCACCAGCCTGCGCTGGCTGCGGGCGTTGCTGGACCACGGCGTCGAGGTGCACGGCCAGGTCGTCGTATGTCCGGGTATCAACGACGGCGCGGTGCTCGACGACACCCTGGCGGGCGTGCTCGATTGCTACCCGGAGATGAAGTCCGTGGCGTGCGTTCCCCTCGGGGTGAGCAAGTACACCGCCGAGGGCAACATGCGGCCCCACAGCTCGGCCGAGGCGGGGGCCACCGTCGAGCTGATTGAAGGCTGGCAGGCGACATTCGCCTCGGTGCTCGGGCGACAGATGGTGTTCCCCTCCGACGAGTACTACCTGCTGGCCGGCGAGGATTTTCCCCCGATGCCGTCCTACGAGGACCTGGCCCAGTTGGAGAACGGCGTCGGGATCGCGGCCGCATTCGCCTCTGCTTTTCAGGGCGACTCGGTGGGTGTTCCCCACGTCGGGGGCTTCTTCCAGTCCGTCGACGGGGCGCCGGCGGCCGGCTACCGGGCCCCGCGGGCGCCGGGGAGCGTGACATTCATGCCCCGGCCCGGAGCACCGATCACCGTGGTGACCGGCACCTACGGCGCCCCGATCCTGGCCCCGCTGGTCGAGCCGTTCGGCGCCCGCGTCCTCCCGGTCACCAATGACTTCTTCGGCGGCAACATCGCGGTGGCGGGCCTGCTGGCGGGCGAGGACGTGGCCGCGGCCCTGACGGACCAACCCCACGGCCACCGCTACCTTCTTCCCGACGTGTGCCTCTCGGGCGGCCGCTTCCTCGACGGGTTGGGGTTGGAAGACCTGCCCCGGGCGGTCGAAGTCGTGCCGGCCGACGGCGCCTCGCTGCGCCGGGCGCTGGAAGGGGCGAGCCATGACTGAGGCGACTCGGACGCCAGCCATGCCCGTTGTGGCGGTCGTCGGACGGCCCAATGTCGGCAAGAGCACCCTGGTCAACCGGATCATCGGGCGCCGCATCGCCATTGTCGAGGAGCGCCCCGGGGTGACCCGAGACCGCAAGGTGCTGCCGGCCGAGTGGCAGGGTCGCGCCTTTTCGATCGTCGACACCGGCGGGTGGTTACCCGGTGGCAGTTCGCTCGACCACCAGGTCACGGCCCAGGCCGAGCGGGCCATCAAGTCCGCCGATGTGATCCTGCTCGTCGTCGACACCACCGTCGGGGTGACCGACGAGGACGCCCGGGTGGCAGGGATCCTCCGGCGTTCGGGCCGCCCGGCGCTGGTGGTGGCCAACAAGGTCGACGCCAACACTCGCGAGTCCGATGCCTGGGTCTTCGAACGCCTGGGTCTCGGCGACCCGATCATGGTGAGCGCCCTGCACGGGCGCGGCGCCGGCGACCTGCTCGACGAAGTCGTGGCCCGGCTGCCGCCGCCCGCGGTCGACGGGTCGCGGTCGACGATGGCGACAGGGGCGGCGCCGAAGCGACGGCCGGGCGGCGCAGACGACGACGACCACATCATCTCCGTTGCCATCGTGGGGCGGCCCAACGTCGGCAAGTCGACGCTGTTCAACCGGCTGATCGGCGAGGAGCGGTCGGTGGTGCACGACCTGCCGGGCACCACGCGCGACACCATCGACACCGTCGTCGAGACGCCCGACGGCCCGATCCGTTTCGTCGACACCGCGGGCCTTCGGCGCCGGGCCAAGGAGTCCGTGGGCGCCGAGTACTACTCGCTGGTGCGGGCCCTCCAGGCGATCGACCAGGCCGAGGCGGCATTGTTCGTGATCGACGCCACCGAGGGCGTGACCCACCAGGATCAGCGCCTGGCGGAACGGGTCGACGGCGCCGGCAATCCGATCGTGATCTGCCTCAACAAGTGGGAATTGCTCGACGCCACCCAACGGGCCCAGGTAACGGCCGACATCGAGGACCGGCTGTCGTTCCTGTCCTACGCACCGGTGCTCAAGATCAGCGCCCTCACCGGGCTCGGGGTGCACAAACTGCTGCCCAAGCTGGCCGCGTCGGTCGAGGCCTACCACCGGCGGGTGCCGACCCGCGAGCTCAACAAACTGATCGCCGAGGCCCAGGCGGCCCAGGCCTCGCCCGGCGGGCGCGTCCTCTACGCCACCCAGGGCGCGTCCGACCCACCGACGTTCACCCTGTTCGCCACCAGGACCATTCCCCCGACCTACCTGCGCTACCTGGAGCGGCGGATCCGCGAGCATTTCGAGTTCGGCCCGACGCCGCTGAAGCTTCGCGTCCGCCGCCGCGGCGCCTGACGCTCGCCCCCCGGGCGGCCGAGGTCGCCCCGAGCACAGCGACCGGGGCCGCGGCGTGAAATGTCCAGTACCGTCGCGGTCATGCTCGACCGGCCGTGGCTGCTGGCCTTGGCCATCGGATGTGCGGTCGCCGCCGTTCTCTGGGGGCGATCGGCCCGACGGCTCGAACGGGCCGCGACCCGTATCGAGGCCCAGACGGCCGGTTCGATCAGCGGACGCGACGCGGTCGACCTGGCGCGCAGCGCCTGGCAGAAGGACCTGCACGCCGCGGTCCTCTATGGCGTGCTGGCGATCGGATTGTTCTTCGCCTCGTGGTCGACCGCGCCCTGGCTGTCCTTGCCCCTACTGGCGCTGGCCGTGCCGGTCGTGGCGTCGATCCGATTCGCCCCACGGTTCCTCGGCGAAGCGAGACTGGCCGAGGAGCGCTCCCAGCTGGAGCGCCGGGCGGCCGAGGTCCTGGCCCAAGAAGAGCTGGCACCGCGGCGCTGGGCGGCCCGGCTGGCGCCGGCCGAGCTGCCGCTGATCGACGGTTTCGAGCTGGGCCGGGTGTACGAGCCGGGCACGGGGATGATGGCGGGCGACTTCTACGACGTCTACCGCAACGGCGCCGAGCGGCTGGCCTGCGTGATCGGCGACGTGGCGGGCCACGGCATCGAGCCGTCGATCACGGCCTTCCAGGTCAAGTACCTACTGCGCAACTTCATCCGCCAGTACCGCGATCCCGCCCAGGCGCTCGAGGAGCTGAACGTGGTCCTATCGACGAGCGGCCGCCCCGAGGACCTGGTCTCGGTGTGCGTGGTGGTCTTCGACACCGCGGCGGGAACCGTCCGTTACGCCTCAGCCGGCCATCCCCCCGTGTGGTTGTGGCATGACGGCGAGCTGAACGCGCTGCGGGCCACCGGGCCCCTTCTTACCCTCGACCCGACGGGCAGCTTCCACTCCCGGGAGATGCCGTTGGATCCGGGCGACTTGTTGCTGCTGTACACCGACGGCTTGTCCGAGGCCCGAGCGGGCGGCCAGCTGTTCGGCGAGGATCGCATCGCCAACATCATCAAGCGCGACCCGGGGCAAGAGGCGACGACCCTGTGCAAGGTGTTGCTCGAAGCGGCCCGCGACTTTGCGTCGGAGCCCCTGAGCGACGACGTGGCGATCCTGGCGGTGCGGCGCACCTAGAGCGTGCTGAAGCTGTCGGCGGGGAGTCTTGTATGGGTTTGTGTCTCTTGTAGTGGTTTGACCCCTCTTAGCGGTGTCAAACCACTACAAGAGACACAAGCCCGTACCAAAGCGAGGCTTGCCCGGACCACAGGGACAGCGAAAGGACAGCCCCCGCGGCGCCGGCAGACGCCCTCCATGGGCGAGACTGAGGGTGTCATGGGCCGCGACATCACTGACGCCTCCGACCGCGCTCGGCGGGGCAACGCCGAGCGGGAGCGCGAACGCGCCAAGCTGGCCCGCGAGGCAAAGCTCTTCGTGCGCGACCGCCTGGCGCTGCTCCTCGACGAGGGCAGCTTCGTCGAGGACGGCCTCCTGGCCAACTCCCTTGCGCCCACCGACGATCTGCCCGCCGACGGGGTGATCACGGGCCGGGGCCAGGTGGACGGCCGCCCAGTCTGCATCATGGCCAACGACCAAACGGTGAAGGCGGGGTCGTGGGGAGCGCGGACGGTCGAGAAGATCATCCGCTTGACCGAGTACGCCCTGGCCCACGAACTGCCGATCGTGTGGCTGGTCGATTCCGCCGGAGCGCGCATCACCGACCAGGTGCAGCTCTTTCCCGGCCGACGGGGCGCCGGGCGGATCTTCTACAACCAGGTCCGGCTGTCGGGCCGGGTCCCCCAGGTGTGCTGCCTGTTCGGCCCCTCGGCCGCGGGCGGGGCATATATCCCGAGCTTCTGCGACGCCGTGTTCATGGTCGAGGGAAACGCCTCGATGTACCTCGGCTCGCCCCGCATGGCCGAGATGGTGATCGGCGAACATGCCAGCCTCGAGGAGATGGGCGGCGCCCGGATGCACGCCTCGGTCTCCGGCTCGGGCGACACGCTCGCCTCCGACGACGCTGACGCCATCTCGCTAGCCCGGACGTGGCTGTCGTACTTCCCCACCAACTGGCGAGACGCCCCACCAGTCGGCGAATCGGCCAAGCCCCACACCACTCTCACCGCCGCCATGATCCCCGCCTCGCCCGCCGAGGGCTACGACATTCACGGCGTGATCGACGCCCTGGTCGACGAGGACAGCTTCTTCGAGGTCAAAGCGCTATGGGCGCCGGAACTGGTGATCGGCCTGGCCCGGCTCGACGGCAATCCCCTCGGCGTGGTCGCCAACAACCCGGCGGTCAAGGGGGGCGTGCTCTTCGTCGACTCCGCCGACAAGGCGGCCCGGTTCATCTGGTGCTGCGACGCCTTCAACATCCCGCTGCTCTTTCTGTGCGACGTGCCGGGATTCATGGTCGGCACCCAGGTCGAGCGCCAAGGCATCATCCGCCACGGCGCCAAGATGATCACGGCGGTGTCGGAGGCGACCGTACCCAAGGTCTCGGTGATCCTGCGCAAGGCCTACGGCGCCGGGCTCTACGCGATGGCCGGCCCCGCCTTCGAACCCGACGCGTGCCTGGCGCTGCCCTCCGCCCAGATCGCGGTCATGGGCCCTGAGGCGGCGGTCAACGCGGTGTACGCCAAGAAGATCGCCGCCATCGAGGACGCGGCCGAGCGGGAACGCTTCGTCACCGAACGCCGGATCGAGTACGAAGCCGACGTCGACCTCCTGCGGCTGGCCTCGGACCTCGTCATCGACGCGGTCGTGGAGCCCGAATCGCTGCGGGCGGAGCTGATCTCGCGCCTGCAGCTGGCCGGCGGGAAGGACCGCACTTTCACCGAGCGCCACCACGGGGTGCCGCCGGTATGACCGCTGCTGTTGCGACCTCCGTGCGGATCCGCGAGGTCGGCCCCCGTGACGGGCTGCAAGGCGAGGCGCCCCTTTCGGTCACCGACCGGGTGCGCCTGATCGAGGCGCTGGCCGCCACCGGCGTGGCCGACATCGAGGCCGTGGCCTTCGTTTCCCCCCGCGCCGTGCCCGCCATGGACCAGGCGGCCGAGGTGATGGCGGCGCTGCCGCGGCGACCCGGCGTGCGCTACTGGGCCCTCGTCCCCAACGTGCGGGGCGCCGAGCTGGCGTTGGCGGCGGCGGTCGACGGACTCACGGTGACGGTCTCGGCGTCGGAGGCCTATTCGGGAAAAAACGTCGCCATGTCGGTGCAGGAATCGGTGGCCGAAGCGGGCCGTATTGCGGCGCGGGCCGGCTCGGTGGCGGTGAACGCCGTCATCTCGTGTGCGTTTGGTTCGCCGTTCGAAGGCGACATCGCGGCGTCGGTGGTGGCGGGACTGGCTCGCCAGCTCCTCGATGGCGGGGCCACCAGCATCACGCTGGCCGATACGACGGGGATGGCCACCCCTGGTCGCATCGACGCCTTGTTGATTGCGACGGGCAACGCGGTGGGGCTCCACCTGCACGACACCCGGGGAACCGCCCTCCTCAACGCGTACGTCGCACTCGGGCGGGGAATTTCCCAGTTCGATTGTGCCGTCGGCGGTCTCGGCGGCTCGCCCTTCGCCCCCGGCGCGGGCGGCAACCTGGCCACCGAGGACCTGGTGTACCTGCTCGACGAGTTGGGGGTCGAAACGGGGGTTGACCTGGCGTCGGTCCTCCACGCCAGCGCCCTGGTGGCGGCGCTGGTCGGGCATCCGGTGCCGAGCCGGGTCGCCCAGGCGGGGCCGAGGAGGTCCGGCCATGCCGTGGTGTGAGAGTTGCAGCAAGTTCTGGAGCCCGCCCGCCATGGGCAAGGGAGGGGAGTGCCCGACCTGCGGCCAGGTGATCGCCCCGCCCCGCAATGTCCCCTGGCATTTCAAGGCGTTACTGGGCGGGATCGTCGTGTATCTGGGCTACCGGGCCTACCAAGGCGTCGAGTGGGTGATGCACCACCTCTAGGCGCCCTAGGATGCCCGAGGTTCAACACCGCGGGCTGTGGCGCAGCTTGGTTAACGCGCTTGACTGGGGGTCAAGAGGTCCCGAGTTCAAATCTCGGCAGCCCGACTAGA
>CAWCRE010000018.1:0-266335 GCA_963797845.1 Terriglobia bacterium | reverse complement strand
GGCCTTATCCGACGGGCTCCGGGGTAGTCGATGTTGGTGACCACACCACCGCTCAGCAAAAATGCATGGCTGCTGTTGGTCGAGTCTGTGTACTCTCCCACGACCCGGCGGAATCCACTGCGGAGACAGAAGTCGCAATGGCCCCTGGGACATCGATCTGCGTGTACGTTCCTTGCGCCATTAGCGGCACGCATACGATGAGGAGCAGCACAGAGCAGAGCGTGATTCGTGGGGCATTCATGGCAACTCCAAAAGAGCGGCTGCAATTCCTCCTCTCGAAGGCAAAAGCGGTCAAGATGCAGCAGTTTGCGCATGCCGAGTCGTACTCTAGCGGTTCAGTTGTTGAGAAATCCCCGTTTACACAAGCAATTCCAAGAAAAGCGAAGATCGGGCGAATGCTTGTGCTATGCCCTGTTTTTGATAATGATCAGAATGTTGAGCGAAGCGTTGAGCTACCGCTTGAAGAATCGGTGTGAATGTCCTGAAATTCAGCTCGTCATTCCGCTGACAACAATCCAGCTCAGGGGCAATATTCCCTCATGAAATCTTCCGGAATTCGATGAGTCACCGACTAGAGAAGCATTTCGCAGCCGGCAACTACCGCCAGCAAGAGGCCCAACCGGGCGGCATTCTGAGCACATTAAGCGGACGCGAAAAGATAAGTATTTGAGCGTTGCACTGAAAACGTCGCATGAAACCATCGGCGAGGTCTAAAGCGGGTTCTTGGCTCTGAAACTTGTTGCCAGATGCGTTGCCAGCTTAATTGTCGAAAGCCAATATTCGATGCCGATTCAGATCACGTCACCCGACTGGAAGTGATTGAATCCAAGTGGCGGCCCCTCGGAAAGTACATCTCATAATCCGTAGGTCCGTGGTTCGAGTCCACGCGCCGCCACCAATCAAATCAACAAGTTCGGAAGAATCTTCCAGCTCACCTGCTGCGGGTGGTTCCGTCTGGGTTGCAGTTGTTGCGAACTCGGCTGACGCCCCGACTCAGGTACCGCGTCCAATCGATGGACGAAGGCGACACTTGCCCTGCCGACGATGAGTTGGACGAAAGCTGACGAGCTGGACCACGTCCTGGTGCCGACCACCACAGGTGAATATCTACAACCAATTTTTCGGAACGAAGGCACTCTCACCATCGTGAGTCCCACAGGAAGTGAAGAGCACCCACTACGGATTCACCTTCTGGAAATTCGCATCGCGCGATGGTATGTCGGCTAGGAACGCGGGCCGGCGACAACTGACGGCGGTGTGTAGGCCGTATTTTTTTGCTCTTCTGGCAGGTTGAGAACACGGAGCCAGTATCGGAAACGCGGGTCTGACCGCATTCCGTCAAAGCCCTCGATCACTGCCAAATACTGCATGCCACTGGCATGCTCCTCGTAGCCTCTTTCCAGCCACTGCAATGCCCGTGGCACGTCGCCAAGTTGTGCATAAGTTTCTGCGATGCCGACAGGATTTACGTAATTTCTGTTGCGCTCCTCCAGTGCATCTTTCAGTCCGACCCGCAATACTCCGGGATAACCTGATTTTGCATAAGCCTGTTCGAGGGCGGCGGCGAATTTCTGATCTCCATCCAGGATAGCTTTCTGCTTCATGACGCGTACCGCTTCGTCGTACATGTGCTTCCGCTCATAGCTGTCCGCGAGATTTCCATAAGCGCCGCCGAACGATGGATCCAATTCGAGAACCCGCTTGTATTGCGCGATGGCTTCGTCATACCGCCTGCCCCACGCATACACTTCCGCGACGGCCATGTTGACGATTGGGGAAAGCGGATCAAGTTCGCGGGCGCGCTTCACCTCTGCTTCGGCTTCTGAAAACCGGCCCAGGGAAGCCAGCGTCATACCATACCACTGGTGAGCGGTCACATAATTCGGATTCAGCTGGATTGCCCGCTTGAATTCCTGCTCCGAGCCGACCCAGTCCCAGTCGTAGGCTCCGCGCACCATGGCCAGCGAGACATGCGCTTCGGCAAGAGAGTCGTCGAGCGCGATAGCTTTCTCCGCTGCGGCCCGAGCCCGGGGAAAGGAATCGCGCGGCGTCGTCTGACCCCAGTCGTCGAGCAGGTTATAACAATCCGCCAGCCCGGCGTAGGCGAGCGCAAAGTTCGGATCAAGCGCGATGGCCTGCTTAAAATATTGGATTCCTTGATCCAGTCCGGTTTTCGTTCGCTTGCCCCAAAAATAACGTCCCTTTAAGTAAAGTTCGTAAGCTGCTGGAGACGACTGGTAGCGGTGCTCCATTTTCTCCCGCTCATCCCCTCTGAGCTTAAGCCGAAGATTTTCGGCGATGTCTTGGGCAAGGTGATGTTGCAAAGCGGAAATGTCAGCCAAGTTCTGGTCGTAACGCTGCCCCCAGAGTTGCGAACCATTGCTTACGTCCACAAGTTCGGCTTGCAAACCGACTTGATCGCCGTTACGGACCAGGGTTCCGGTGAGAATCGCTTTCACGCCGAGATCCCGCCCGATGATGCGGAGGTCTCGTTGCGGTTGTCGGTAGTGAGAGACCGAGGTCCACGCCATCACCTTAAGCGCATCGAATTGCGAAAGCTCGTCCACAACCTGTTCGGCGATTCCTTCGCTCAAGTATTCAGTGCGGGAGTCGCTGGTCACATTGACAAATGGCAAAACCGCGACCGAATCGTAGTGGCGACGGTAGGGCAGCCGGGTGAATGCTGCGAGCAGAAGTGCGGCCGCTGCGATCGACAAAGCGATGATGGCTAGTCGGCGGCGGCTTGGGCCGGTGGCGGCGAATTCCGCAGACGCCGTCGCCGGCGGTTTCGTTCCAGTCGGCTCGACTGGCAACAGCAATCGGTAACCGCTCTTGTGAATGGTTTCGATTACAGTGGGGCGGCGCGCGTTGTCGTTGAAGGCCTTACGCAGCGCAGAAATGCAGCCGGGAAGAACGTCGTCCGAGACAAAGACATCCGACCATACCGACGAAATCAGCTTTTCCTTGCTGACGACTCCTGGATGTTCGGCAAGGTAAACCAACACCTGCATGGCCTTGGGTTCCACGCGGGTGCTGTTGCCGTTTGATCCGATCTGGTTAAGCGTCGGAGTGACCAGCCACTCCCCGACTTTGAAATCGCCATCCACAGCAGCCATCCCCAGCGACATTATATGCGCGGGAAGACAGCTCATCGCGACCAAGAGTAGGTCACCTTCACGGCGAATTTTTTCTCACGCAGCAGCTGGGGATTGCCAGCCACCAGGCTCTGAAACCGGGTGCCGGTGTTGTAAATCACGTACAGATCGCTATCAGGACGGAAAGTGTATCGCAGCCTGATATTCGCGCTGGCGGCTTGGGTCTGGGCAGTGTCGGCCTGCAAGAATGTCGTGAGGTTTAAGAATCGCGTGAAGGCATAACTCACCTGAAGTCCGGCCAATTCGATCTTGAAGCTGCCCTGCGGAAGACGAAACACATTCAAGGTGTTGTTGATGGACAGAGCCAAATGCGGGTTGGGCCGATACTGCGCGGTCATTCCAACTGATTTCAGGGTTCCGGTGTAGTAGTCGCCCCACTGAAACGAGCCGGTGTAGGTCATCCTCCGGTTGCCGGCGGAAGTATAAGAAATGAAGTGATCATCGAATCGGTAGCTCCCGGCAGGAATAAAGATGTTCTTGTATAAGTGCAGCGGTTGCGGGAGGAGTTGATAGATGATGTCGCCTGGATTCGCATCCACCTCCGCACTATTGTTGAACAGGACGCGCAGGCTTGCGGTCAATTCCTGGAAGGTCAGCTGATCCTCGGTATTCGGGTCGTGGCCCCAAAATCCTCCAATGTCCACTTCGCGAATGTTCCAGACATGCGGCCGCGGCGTGAGGTTGACCTGAACGATCGTAGGCTGATCGTCGGTGCGAGTGACGAAACCGATCTCCGCGTTAAAGTTCTTTTCGGTGACTCCATGACCTGCGTAGAGGTTGAACCAGTTGTTGGCATAGGTGACTCGGCCCCCGAAAGCAGCACTGTCCCCGGTGAATCCCTGGGTGAATGTTTTGGCATAGTATCCGCGCAGGTTGAGATTTCCGAACAAGACGAACTTCGCGTCGGCGCCGACCGCCCGGTTATAAGGGTCGAGCGGATTTCCGTTTTCCTTATCTGTGACGATCGCTCCAATGTATGAGCCGGGCGTGAGTGGGCGCTTGATACGTGCCACCGCATAGTTCGCGGAGGGATTCGGTCCGTCCTCGCGTGTTCGTACATCCATCACACCCAGATCGAACCCATCCGCGTGCCCCGCAATCTTCCCGCCCACATCAATTGGGACCTCCTGCCCGCTAACAGGATCGATTCCGATCTGGCGCGTGAAGAAGAGCAGGTCCTGATTCCAAAGCAGAAAATCGAACACATCAGAGTCCTCAAGGAAAAAACGCCGCTTCTCGGGAATCTGCACCGGAAACGGCGTGAGGTTGAACTCCTGTTGATCGACATCTGCATCGGAGAAGTCTGTGTTTACCGTGCCCACAGCAATCAAGTTGCTACCGATGCCATATTTCACATCGACTCCGCCGGTGTGGAGAGCGCTGAAAGGCTCGCCCCCAGACTTTGGGCCCCGAGCAGGCCGTAGGGCTTTACAACCAGCAACCGACCGCTCTCAATATTTTTCAGTCCTTCAAGCACCCCGGCCTGCGACACCCGCCAGAATCCGTAGACCCGGTGAAACCCGGACCATTCATCTTCCTCGTTCTTGCGACGAATGAAGCGCCTGAAATTGATGCCCCAGGTCACGTCGGAGGCGCCGCGAAAATTCAGGGTGCTGAACGGAATTTCGATGGTTGCGGTCCAACCGTCATCGGTGATTTTTGCAGCAGAAATCCAGAGGCCGTCCCAGCTGGGATCGACAATCGAATCGCTGCCAATGGGCCCCTGCTCCTCGATCACCTCTCCATCGCGTTGCGTGCCGAGCGGGTTTACCTGGAAGATGTATCCATTTCTCCGGCTCAGGGTGGAATCGATCAGGATCGCAAAGTTGTCGTCCAGATCCTGGGTAAGATCCTGGCGCAACTGGGTGGCGACGATACGCTGTGGTTCACTGTCGTAGCAGTGCACCCCGAAGTAGATATGCCTGCCGTCATACAAAATGTGAATTTCTGTTTTGTCAGTAGCTGGCAAGGTCTCGAGCGGCTCTCGCTGTCGGAAGTCATTCACGGCTGGAGCTGTCTGCCAGACTGGGTCGTCCAGTGTGCCATCGATACGTGGTGGATGTTCGGTTCGAACCGCCATCGCGTGGCGTCCGCCGTTCGCTAACAGTTCGACTTGCGCTTGCGACCAATTTCGCGACAGCAATAGGAGGAGCACTCCGGCGAGGATTGGGGCGCTGCGTCGGAAAAACCCTGGCATGGTCCTATTGGGACATGCTGCAGCATCCTTAGTCTTGGCAACGAGTTGGGGAAGTTCTGAGGGTTTTCTGAGGTGAGCTCTCAACCGTCAGTTTGGACCGAAGGGCGCGTAAACGTGGATCGGTGTTTCGCCTAGCAATTCCAGTCCTGAGGCAAGTCAGATATTGGTCGGGTCGGAGCGCCGAGTGATTTGGTTACGCCGGGCTTCCTCGAGGGACTGTTGTGGATCTTTGCCGGTGACTTCCTGGTACCAGGCGGGATGATGCGTCCATGCCCACGCCTCGCTCACGGTACCACGGGTCATGGCCTGGATTGTGCCCGGCTCACCGATCGTACTCAGATAAATGTGGACGAAAATTCCAGCCAGCATGATCAACGCCGAAATGTCGTGGATCACATAGCTCACGGCGACGGGCCAGCGTCCGAAAATTTCCGGGAACCACATAATCAGGCCGGTGATCACGTACGCGATGCAACCGCCGACAATTTCCCAGAACTGAGCTTTCTGGCCGGCGTTGAAAAAACCTACATCTGGTGGTTCGATCGAATCGCGGTGAGTAACATAGTCCTTGATTCGCTTCATCCAGCGTGTGTCACTCGGTCCCCACCGCATCACCGTAAGCCAGTTCAGCGCCTGCAGTCCAAAAAAGATGACGAACCCAAGCCCAAACCATGGATGCAGCAGACGCGTCATCGCTCCGCCACCGAATAGGGGTGTAAACCAGCGAAAGATCCACGGCATATAGATGCCGAAGCCCGAGAGCAGCGCAAGGAAGAAGAAGATCCCGTACATCCAATGCAGGAAACGCGTGTAGGCGCGATGCCGCAGAAGTTCTCCCACGTAGACGACCGTCAGGCCGACGCGATTGATGAAGTGATCTTTGCCGCCAAGACGCTGCGCTGAACTGGACACTTAGTTCTCCTTCCTCGCGTCACCACCGTCGATTTCCTTCACCGGCGGTTGCGGCTGCGTGCGGCGAGGTCCTTCGGTCACGTAGTGCAGGATCACTCCGGCAAAGGCCATCATGGAGGCGATCAGCCCGAACGGCTTGAACCAGTTTTTCCAGACCGTGAAGCTGAGAGGAATGCGCGGGTTCTTAGGTAAACCGCCATATTTCTCAGGATTGCTGGCGTCGTGCAGAACGTAAACGACGGAAGTGCCTCCGATACTTTGCGGATCGTAAATGCCCGCGTCTTTGAATCCTCCGTAATCCTGGAGCTGTTTCGCGCGAGTATTTGCGATCACCAGCATGTCGCTTTTGGTTCCGAAGTGCAGACATCCGGTCGGGCAAGCCTTGATGCAGGCGGGCTCGAGTCCCTGACCAACGCGATCGGAGCAGAGCGTGCACTTGTAGACTTTTTTCGTGGACGGATTGAATTTCGGCACGTTGAAGGGGCAACCGGAGGAGCAGAACTGGCAACCGATGCAGTTCTCCTGCTGGAAATCGACAATGCCGTTTTCATACTGCACGATGGCGCCATCGGCCGGGCAGGCCGCGAGGCAACCGGGATCGGCGCAATGCATGCACTGGTGCTTGCGCATCAGCCACTGGAAGGAACCATCTTCATTGCTGACCTCGTTGAACTTGATCAGGTTCCAGTAATTCCAGTTCGTGTCCGGCATCGTCTGATACGTGTTGTCGAACATGGTGGGCTGGAACGGCATATCGTTCCATTCCACGCAGGCGACTTCGCACGCTTTGCAGCCGATGCACGTCGTGGTGTCGATGAGTTTGCAGACTTGTTCCTGCCGTTGTGTTCCTGCGCCGGCAACTGGGCCAGCGTGGCCCGAGATTTTCTGGATTTGCAGCGTCTTGCGATCGCTCATCTCAGGCCTCCTTTAAACTTTCTCGAGCTTCACCAGGAAGCCCTTGAATTCAGGTGTGAACGCGTTGGGATCAATCACGGCCGGCGAGAGGTAGTTCACCGGAGTCTTGGCCGTTTTGCCTTCGTCTTCTGCGATGCCTCGGAAACCCCAGTGAATCGGAATACCAATCTGGTAAGTCTTCTTGCCGTCGATCATCATTCCCTTGATTCGTTTGGTAACCATAGCTTTCGCCAGATATTCCGCGCGAGCGCTGGTCACCTTCACTCTTTCGCCTCCGCGCAGTCCCATCTGGTCGGCCAGTTCTGCCGGAATTTCGACGAAGGGTTCGGGCACGAGCTGGACATTCATCGGATTGTTCTTGGTCCAGTAGTGGTAATGCTCGGTAAGCCGGTAAGTCGTGCAGATGATGTTGAAGCCTTGTTCGACGGTCCCGTACTTGTCCATGTCCGACTTGAAGCGCTTTGCGATCGGATTGTTGGACTGATTCGGGTGCAACGGATTTGCAATCGGACTCTCGGTTGGTTCGTAGTGCTCGGGGAAGGGCCCGTCGGCCACGGCGCCGATTGGCACAAATAAACGGCCGACGCCTTCAGGATTCATGATGAACGGTCCCATGTGCGCCTTGGGATCGGAATCCGCTTTGAAATCCGGCACGTCGTTGCCCACCCATTTCTGCTTGGCTTCGCTCCACCAGATTTGCTTGCGATCAGGATCCCACGGTTTACCGTTCAAGTCGCAAGAGGCGCGGTTGTAAAGCACGCGGCGGTTTGCCGGCCAGGACCACGCCCAGTTGGGATGAATGCCCAAGCCCGACGGGTCCTCGGGGCTTCGGCGCTGGCTCATGGCTCCAGCTTCGGTCCATGATCCGCAATAGAGCCAATTGCCCGACATAGTCGAGCCGTCATCGCGCAGGAAAGTGAAGCTTGGCAGTTGCTGGTCGGCTTTGATCGTGGTGCTTGTCTTTTCGTCGGTGACGTCCGCCAGAGCTTTGCCGTTGATTTCTTTCGCGACTTCCGAAAGCGAGGGGTTGTACGGGTTGGTGTAGCTCCACGAGGCCTTGAGAATGGGATCGGGGAACTTGCCGCCCTCTTTCTGATACTTTTCCCGAACTTTGAGGAAGATGCGCGCCAGGATTTCCTGATCCAATTTGCAATCGGCGGGAGGCGGAACCGCGGCCCACTTCCATTGCAGCCAGCGCGCGGAATTCACGAAGGTTCCATCCTTCTCGGCGAAACCCGCGCCCGGCAAGCGATAGACCGTGGTGTTGATCTTCTTCATGTCTTCCGCAGTAGTGCCGGGAGCGCGCCAGAATTCGCTCGTCTCGTCGGGATAGATTTCGCAGACCGCCAGGAAATCCGCCTTCTTCAGCGCCTCGATGTTCTTCTTGGCGTTCGGGCCGATCATGACGCCGTTCATGCCGAACGCCAGCATGCCCTTGACCTTGCCGGCGTACATATCGTCCCAGATCTCAGCCCAGGAATACTTGCGGTCGATCTTGGGAAGCCAATTGAACCCGAAGTCGTTTTCTTTGGTCGCCGCGTCCCCGTAGAGCGCTTTCAAGAACGAGACGGTGAACGCCGGGGTGTTTGACCAGTAATTGAATGAGTCCCACTCGCTGGGTTTTGAAGCCTTCGGCGTGGTGCGGGTGAGATAGGTTTTCAGGTCGGTGTCAGCGGGTGTGGGCATTTTCAAATAGCCGGGGAGGATATCGAAGATTCCCGCCATGTCGGTTGCGCCCTGGATATTGGAGTGACCGCGGAGTGCGTTCACACCGCCGCCAGCGCGGCCGATATTCCCCAGCAGCAGTTGGATCATCGCCGCGGTTCGGATGGTCTGCGTCCCGGAAGAGTGCTGGGTCCATCCCACGGCATAGATGATCGTGCCCGCCTTCTTCATGTCACCGTTTTGGCGGATTGAAGTGAAGGTGTCCCATGCCTTGATGGCTTGGTCTTTGGGAATGCCGGTAATGCGTTCGACCATCTCCGGCGTGTAACGCGAATACTGCTGCTTCAGTAACTGAAACACGCAACGCGGATGCTGGAGTGATAGATCGTAAGCAATGTTCGGGGGAAGCATCGGGGGAGGAATTGGACCGCCTCCCATTCCTTTGGCTCCGGCGGGACCTTGCGCCTGGTAGCCCTGACCTTCCGCCTGCTGCGAATTCGAACCGCCTGCTTGCTTTGGTTGCTCGGAACCGCTGTTCGGGGAGGACGCGGGTTGTTGTGCTCCGCCGCCGGAAGCATGCGAGCCTGTCGCCTGGGCGGCCGCAAGAGCCGCTGCGGAAACCGCTCCGCCCTCTTCGTAATTCCACGTCGCCTTGTCGTACGTTTTGGCTTGTTGATCGAAGCCAGAGTAGAGACCGTCTTCGGGAAGCTTGAAGCCGTCCTTCACGATGAAGGCGGCGTTGGTGTAGTTGACCAGATACTCCTGATTAAAGCGGTTATTCGACAGGGCGTAGTTGATCATGCCACCCAGAAACGCGATGTCCGAGCCGGTCCGAATCTGGAGGAACTGGTCTGCTTGGGAAGCGGTGCGAGTGAAGCGCGGGTCGACTACGATGACCTTTGCGTTCCGGTTCCGCTTCGCTTCCACTATCCACTTGAATCCGCAGGGATGGTTTTCGGCGGGATTGCCGCCCATGATCAGCATCATGTCGGCATTCTTCATGTCGACCCAGCCGTTAGTCATCGCCCCGCGTCCGAATGTTGGCCCCAAACTGGAGACCGTGGGTCCGTGTCAAACCCGGGCCTGGTTTTCCAGGCACGTGACCCCCATCGCACGCATGGACTTCACGACCAGATAATTGAACTCGTTGGTATCGGTGCAACCGCCGGCGAAGGCCAGAGTTTCAAGGCGGTTGACGGTGTTGCCCTTCGCGTCCTTCTCGACGAAGCTGGCATCACGAGTCTGTTTGGTGCGGGTCGCAATCTCGTCGATCGCCTGGTCCCAGCGAGATGTCTTCCCAATGATCCGATCCCGGGCGGCGCACTTGCGGTTTCAGGATGCGTCGCTCGTTCACGATGTCCTGTAAAAGGGACGATCCTTTGGGACAAAGAGTGCCACGATTGATGGGATGATCCGGGTCGCCCTCCACATGCACCACTTGCGGCGTTACGTTCTTCGCGCCATCCCCAATGGTGTGAATGATGATTCCGCAACTCACCGAGCAGTACGGGCAGGTGCTGCGCGTTTGCGTGGTGCGCGAGATTTTAAGGGTTGAAGATTGCGCCTGGAGCGGTTGCAGATCGAAGCCGAGAACTGAAATTCCAACTGCCCCGGCCACTCCGGTCTTCAGGAAGGTACGTCGCGAGAGGTCCATGGAGGCTCCGCAGAATAAAACGTAACCTACTCAACTATCCACTGCACGGGTATCCCCGACACAGAATGAACGGAAAGTTACACCCCACGAAGTTGGGTGTCAACGAGAACGACGGGTCGAAATGTTAAAGGAATGTTAAAAACCGATCAGGTTACGGACAATCTTCGTATATCCATGCTCGCTGGCCCAGACATCGAGAACGGCCAGGGCCGCTTCGTCGATGAGTGGCACGGCATGGCCGTCGATGGTCATATCGACGCTTTTGAGGTACCGCTTACAGGTGTCGCAGGCTTCGACGTGAGCGTGTGCGTACTCGTCGGGAGAGTAACGGGGAAGCTTTTCCTTGTTCTCTTCCGCGCACCAGGGACAAATCACGCGCCGGAATAACCATTCGCGAAGGCAAAAAGAACAGGACAGCCATCGGCTGGCGCCTTCCCCTTCGGGCCGCAATACGGAGAGTTGCGCGAGTCCACCGCATGCAGGGCAGGAGCTCTGGCCATAGTTCGAATCGGTCGGTAGTTGTAACTGCAGAAGCTCGGCCAAAGGTTGCAGGCAGGCTCGGGCGAAGAAGTCTTCGGTGGCTGCTAAAGCGGAGTTCGAGTTTAAACACGACTGTAACAGCCCGATCCAAGTTTCTCGCCCCGCTTGTTGCGACCCTCTCGCTTCTCCGGCTAGCGTCTCGGGAGCGCATTCGATCGCGATGGAAAGCAAGGCCGGCATTTTGGAAGCAGCCAGCGAAAGATCGATCTGGTTGCGCAGCGGGATTCCGGAATCGAGGGTCGCTTTCGAAGCCAGGGCAACCTCCAGCTGGAAGCGCAATGTCGCTTCGTAAAGGCGCAAGGCCGAAGCCATGGCGGAATGACGATTCTGCAATTCGCGCGCTCGGAGAATCCTGCTTTCCCAACGCTGTCGGCACTCGTCCATTCCGGATTTCGCGGATGAAGGCATGGTGGGACATCTTCCCACAAAACTGGAGTTCTGGGTCGAAGCGATCCATAGGGCCTTCCTCTTAGTTCGCATTAGCTGGCGCGGCAAACCTTAGTTTTTTTCTTCGGCAACCCGGTTTATTTTCCGCTGCTCGCGATAGACTTCTGCTCTCCAGAAAAGCCAGACCGAACCTTTCCCCCCAGGGTTTTGGAAATGAACCACAACGACGCGCTTTCGAGCGCAGCATTTCATGCTCGGCGGAGTACCGTTGAGCGGCATCGGAGTTCCATTGAAGCATATCTTTCTTGTTTGCCTCTTCGCCACAATCGCGAGTCTAGGATCTTCCGCGCAGACGTTTTCCTGTCCTTCAGGGACGGAAGACATGCTGCAGTATTTCGCGATGGGATATCCGAACCGGCTGTCGAGTTACATGGGACCGGGGAACGCGAATCCGATTTACACGGCAATCGTGCCGGATCTGGGAACCAGTTTCGCTCCGAACGGATACCTTGTTTGGACGAAGAGCTCGATTGGCTATCCATGGGACGTGAAGAGCTTCGACAAGAACTATGTTTACGACCGAACGACGGAACTAAGTTGGACCGACCCGACTACCTTCAAGCGTTTCTCGGTTGACCTGCCGCTGTCGCGCCGATGCGTGCCGGTGGGGAAGGCGGCGGCGCCGATCAAGATCGCCTCCTCGAATACGAATTACAGTTCCTACGCAAACTGCCAATCGACTCAAACGCAAAACCTGGGATACGTGCTGAACAGCATTTCGGGTCCGGTTCCGGTCAACACCGGTGGAAATCTCGGGACCGTGTCTACCCGCTATCTCAAATACCAGTACAGCTGCGACTCCAACTACGCCAACTGCTCGTACATGGAGGTCTTTAGTCTCGGCTACCAGGTTGGCTTGTATGACTGGAAGTACTATCAGAACCAGTCGGGCAAGTGGGTGCAGGTGCAGGAGTCGGTAATCAACCAGCTCGATACCGGAGCTGCCACCCCGTACCTGCCGTGTTCGAGCAGCTACCAGTAATCTCGCCTGCAAGGTTAAGTCACATTTTGTGCAGGATGTTGCGTTTCCTATAAGAGGATTTGTCGCCTCGCTCGGCTAAGTGTCGCAAGCGTCAGGGACGGCGCACGGCAGGGAAATAGCAGCACACGTGCGCGTTAGAATATCTTCCTCGTTGCCTCCGGCGCACCAGTCGGCATTTTTCGCACAAGTCGGATCGCCGGTTGAACGCCGTACCTTGGAAAATCGAGATACTCGCCGAATGCACACGCTGGGAGAGGGATGAACTGTTTATGAAGTTACTAGTGCGGTTGTCTGATTTGCTGATTCTTACTGCGGTCCTATCGGTAGCCAGCTTTGCTGGCCAGTTCGGTCCGGTGTCCAAGTATAAAATCGGAAGCGAATTTGTCGGATATTCCGTGGCATTGGGCGATTTCAATGGCGATGGTGTGCTGGACATTGCCACGAGCTCGTTGTCAGGGTTCGTTTGGATCATGCTGGGAAATGGTGATGGCACGTTTCAGACAGCGAAGCCCTATGACGGCAGTGATGTTGCGATCCTCAGGGGCATAGCGACGGCCGACTTCAACAGGGACGGAAAGCTAGACCTGGCAACTGCGTCAGCCGACAGCGACGGAGGTGCACTCAACATTCTTCTCGGTAACGGGGATGGCACGTTCCAGAAACCCGTGTACTATCCCGCTGGTATTTTTCCGACCGCGGTCGCGGTTGTCGATTTCAATCGAGATGGAAATCTGGATATAGCGGTAATGAGCACGGACGGAGGCGAGGCTATAGGAGGCGTTTCCGTACTGCTGGGCAATGGAGATGGCACGTTCAAGTCCGAGATATCCTATGCCGCCGGCGTGAACCGGAATTCCATAACCGTGGCCGACTTCAATGCCGATGGCTTTGCTGACATTTCCACCGGCACTGCCGGGAGCGTTGTGCCCGTTCTGCTGGGTAATGGCGACGGGACTTTTCAAAAGGCGATCCGAAACCCCGTTGGAATGAATTCGCATTACGTTGGGGTCGGCGACTTCAATAACGACGGCAAGGTAGATTTGATCACTACACTCGAGAACACTACCACCCAGCAGAACAAAGTCGTTATCGCGTTGGGCAACGGCGACGGAACCCTGCAATCTCCCATTACCATCCCTTCCCCGCCGAAGTCTCAAGTGACCGCGGTCGCTGACTTTGATCGCGACGGCTTCCAGGACATCGTGATCGGCGCTCCCAAAGCCCCGCTTGACGGTATTTATCTTCTGCTCGGTCAGGGCAATGCCAAATTTGTTCATGAAGGCAACTACGCGACAGGGTCGCTGGTGCCCACTGCTATTGCCGTGGGTGACCTGAACGGCGACGGCTATCCCGACCTGGTTGTGCTGGACGGAGGCGATTCGGTGGAGGTACTGCTCAATACTGGGGCGTCCAGGTAAAAAGTCTGCAAACCGAAGATACGGGCGAGTGCCTGCCAGTATCGCCCGTATCCAAATTCAATCTAAGCCACTTCCTGCGCGACGGCGCTTTCGATCTCCTGAAATTCTGATTCGCTCAGGCGGAACTCTGCCGCGCCCAGAATTCCATCCACTTGTGCCGGGCTTCGAACTCCTACGATCGCTGCGGTCACGGCCGGATTGTGCAGCGTCCATGCGATGGCTACTTCGCCAGGATTACGTCCATAGCGGTCGCCGATCTCTCGCATGAGTTCCACCAGGCGCAGATTGCGCGACAGGGCCGGTTCCTGAAAATCGGGATTGCGTCTGCGCCAATCGTCGGCAGGAAACGAGGCGATACGCTGACGCGTCATCGCTCCGGTCAGCAGCCCGGAATGCATCGGCGAGTAAACGATCACGCCGATGTTGTTCTTACGCGCAAAGGGAAGAACTTGATCTTCCACATCACGAGCCAGAATGGAGTACGGCGGCTGAAGAGAGGTGATGGGAGCAATGCTGGCAGCGCGCTGCATCTGCGAGACGTTAAAATTCGACACCCCGACGTACCGGACTTTGCCCTCAGCCTTCAGCTTCGCCATCTCGGTCCAACCTTCCTCAATGTCGGAGTCCGGTTCGGGCCAGTGGACCTGGTATAGGTCGAGCACGTCGACTTTCAGGCGGCGCAAACTCGATTCGCATTCCCGGCGGATGGATTGTGCTTTCAGCGAGCCGCTGATCTCTCCTTTGTCGTTCCAGACGCGTTCGCACTTGGTGAACACAAACGGCTTCTGCGCACGGCCTTGGAGCGCCTTGGCGACGACTTCTTCCGAGTGTCCCAGTCCGTAGACCGCGGCCGTGTCGATCCAGTTGACGCCGGCATCGAGAGCGCGATGGATGGCATCGATCGAGTTTTTGTCGTTTTGCGGGCCCCAGCTCCACTGCCAGCCGCCTCCGCCCATTGCCCAGGCACCGACGCCAATGGGAGTAATTTCGAGATCACTGTTTCCGAGCCTTCGTTTTTCCATGTCCCCTCATATCGCAGTTTTTGTTCTGGACCGCTGATGATCTTGCGAAGCATCGATGCAAATCGCTTGCCAGCAGCACGAAACAGCTTTGGGACGTATTTCCTTGGGCTTGCGGGCGGTATGCCCCGGCGACGGAAGGGCTCGGACGAGCTCAAAATGGACGCGCGTCGAAATTTCGACGCCGAATTGAGGCTAGCGTCATCCAAAAGGTCGAGTCCCGGAAGTCTATGAGCGTCAGTCCTACCCCTCTGATGATGGAAGAGCAGATCGTCCGTTACAAGCGGCTGCTCGAAGTTTCAAAGGCGATCGCTTCCCATCGCAACCTGGAAGAGTTGTTCCAGGACTTGGGGAAACGCCTGCACGCGGTCCTGAAATTCACCTATTTAAGTTTGCTTCTTCACGATCCGGTGCGGAATGTGATGCGCCTGCACACGTTCGACATGGAGTTCCCCGGCAGTCTGCATCCGGGTATGGAATTTGGCATGGACGAGTCGCCTTCCGCCTGGGCTTGGCAAACGCAGGAGCCGTTGATTGTTGAGGATGTGTCGACAGAGAGCCGATCGCCACGCGTCATGAAGTTGCTGCAGGAACACGGAGTTCGGTCGTTCTGCACTTTGCCGCTGACGACGCCGCGGCGGAGGCTGGGCGCGTTTAATCTCGGTAGCGACGAACCGCATTCCTACCGGATGGATGATCTCGGGGTAGCACGATTTGTGGCTGCACAGGTGGCGGTTGCAGTGGAAAATGCGCTGAACTATCAGGACGCGCAAACCGCGCAGCAGCAAGTCATCCGGGAGCGGGACCGTCTGAAGTTGTTGCTCGATGTCAACAACGCGGTGGTGTCGAACCTGGCGCTCTCGGAACTGTTTCGCGCGATTCCGACCAGCGTTCGCGCCGCCATGCAATGCGACGCGGCTTGCCTTTCGCTTCCTGATCGCGAAAACAAAGCGTTGACCATATTCGGTCTCGATTTTCCGTCCTCCAATGGATTCATGCGGGAAGAGATGGTGATTCCTGTGGTGGGCTCGAGCCCCGGACGTGCCTACCGCGCGAAGGCTCCCGTCATGTTCGGCAGTGCTCCAGCCTCGCTCGATCCGCTCGCGCTGGAGATTAACGTCGGGGAGGGTTTCCAGTCCGGATGTTTCCTTCCCCTGGTTCGCAATGACCGCGCGCTCGGGGTGCTTCACTTGCTGGACCGGCGTCGAGATATTTTCAGCGATCAGGACGTCGAATTTCTGAGCCAGGTCGCCACTCAGGTTGCGATCGCGCTGGAGAATGCGCTGGAATTCCGCGAAATCAGCGAATCGCGGGAGCGCCTGGCCGAAGAACGAACCTATTTGCGAAACGAGATTCGAAGCGATCGCTACTTCGAGGAAATTCTGGGGGAAAGTCCCGGGCTGACCAAGGTTTTGAAGCAAGTGGAAACGGTCGCTCCCACCGACACCAGCGTTTTTGTCTACGGCGAGACCGGGACGGGTAAAGAGCTTATCGCCCGGGCAATCCACAATCTGAGTGGGCGCAGGGATCATCCTTTTGTGAAATTGAACTGTGCGGCGATTCCCTTGGGCCTGTTGGAAAGCGAGTTGTTCGGACACGAAAAGGGTGCGTTTACGGGTGCGATTGCCCGGAAGATCGGGCGTTTCGAAATCGCAAACACGGGGACGCTCTTTCTCGACGAAATTGGAGACATTCCGCTGGAACTGCAGCCCAAACTCTTACGAGTGCTCCAGGAAAAAGAGTTTGAGCGGCTCGGGAGCACGCGCTCGATTCGCAGCGATGTGCGCCTGATCGCCGCTACCAATCGTGATTTGCCAAAAATGGTGGAGTCGCGCGAGTTTCGTGCCGACCTGTATTACCGCCTGAATGTTTTTCCCATCAAGATACCCTCGTTGCGGGAGCGGGCCGAGGATATTCCGCTGCTGGTAAGGTATTTCGTCGCGAAGTATGCGCAGACGTTGAACAAGAAAATTACATCGATTCCGGCACGGACGATGAAGGCGCTTCAGGAATACAGTTGGCCGGGGAACATCCGAGAGTTGCAGAACTTCATCGAACGCGCAGTTATCCTCTCGCCCGGAACTGCTCTGGAGCCGTCTTTGTCGGAGTTGTCGGCAGGAAGCTCCAAAGCGCATGCCAGTTCTTCGGGGAAGACCTTGAAGGAAGTGGAGCGTGACCACGTCCTGGAAATGCTGCGCGAATCGGACTGGGTTCTAGGGGGAACGGACGGAGCAGCAGCTCGGTTGGGCATACCCCGAACCACGTTGATTTACCGCATGCGTCGTTTGGGTATTGAGCGGAAGACAGGCTAGTCGAGCCAGTGTCTATGATTCGACACCACCAGATTGAGCGCTGCGCTCCCCATCGCGCTAGGTACATGTAAATGGCTGATAACATAGGATAAAGCGAGAACGTCAAAGCTGTTGGGTATGGTACGGCTATTGCTATTACTTGATTAGGGTTTTTTAGGCTTTCAAACGAGCGATGTCGCTCATTTCCGGCGGTTCAGGGGTGAATCTGTAAGGGAATCTCATGTGGATTGTTGCACTTGCGTTACGTCGTCCGTACACATTCGTAGTTTTGGCCCTGCTTTTGTTGATTCTGGGGCCGATTGTCATCTATCGCACGCCCACCGATATCTTTCCGAACATTGATATTCCAGTCGTCAGCATTCTGTGGAACTACACCGGGCTCGAATCCTCAAGAGATGAGCGACCGTATCGTTTCGCTCACGGAGCGCTCGTTGACGACCACGGTAGACGATATCCAGCACAGCGAGTCGCAATCGCTAAATGGAATCGCGGTGGTGAAAGTCTTTTTCCAGCCGCACGCGAATATCGAGAAGGCGATCGCACAGATTACGGCGATCTCGCAGACGCAATTACGGCAACTTCCGCAGGGAACAACGCCGCCGCTGGTGATCACTTACAGCGCGTCGAGCGTGCCGATTCTCCAGCTCGCCCTTTCCGGGCAGAAACTTTCCGAG
Organism: Terriglobia bacterium; assembly: GCA_963797845.1. Classification (GTDB taxonomy): domain Bacteria; phylum Acidobacteriota; class Terriglobia; order Terriglobales; family Acidobacteriaceae; genus DASREM01. The sequence continues at coordinate 248,445 of CAWCRE010000018.1, read as the reverse complement.
CAGCAACTGTTTGATTATGGCGTGAACTTCATTCGCACCCGCCTGGTCACGATCCCGGGATGCGCGATTCCGTGGCCTTACGGCGGGAAGCAGCGCCAGGTGCAGGTGGACTTGAACACGCAGGAACTCCAGGCCAAGGGCCTGTCTCCCCTGGACGTGGTGAACGCGATCAGCGCGCAAAACCTGATTCTTCCGGCGGGAACCTCGAAGATCGGGGAGTTTGAATACAACGTCGACCTGAACGGCAGTCCGAAACGGGTGCAGGAACTGAACGATCTCCCGATTCGTACCGTGGGCACGAACACGATCTACATTCGCGATGTGGCCTATGTTCGGGATGGATTTCCTCCGCAAACCAACATCGTGCACGTGGACGGAAAACGCGCGTCGCTGCTCACCGTGCTCAAGAATGGCAACGCCTCGACGCTCGACATTATTACCGGCATCAAAAGCTTGCTTCCCCAGATCAAGACGACGGTGCCGCCGGAACTCGATGTTAAGTTGCTGGCCGATCAGTCGGTATTTGTCCGCGCCTCGATCAATGGAGTATTGAAGGAAGCCATCATCGCCGCTTGCCTCACCGGTCTGATGATCCTCATCTTTCTGGGAAACTGGCGCAGCACGGTAATTATTGCGGTGTCGATTCCATTGTCCATTCTCACTTCCATCATTGTGATGAGTGCGCTGGGCGAAACCATCAACATCATGACCCTGGGAGGACTGGCGCTGGCGGTGGGAATCCTGGTGGACGATGCCACGGTGGAAATCGAGAACATCAATCGGAACCTCGCCCAGGGCAAGGAAGTGCAGCAGGCGATTCTGGACGGTGCGCAACAGATCGCGGTGCCGGCGTTTGTTTCAACGCTTGCGATTTGCATCGTGTTTGTTCCCATGTTCTTCCTGAGCGGCGTCGCGCGGTACCTGTTCGTACCTCTTGCCGAAGCTGTTGTATTCGCCATGTTGGCGTCGTACCTGCTTTCCCGGACCTTGGTTCCGACCATGGCGAAGTACCTGCTGCGTGGTCACGAATCCGAGACTGGCCATCTGGCGACACAAAGCCGAAACCCGCTGGTACGAATGCAGGTGAAATTCGAAGAGGGGTTTGAAAGATTCCGTGATCGTTATCGGGGGGTGCTGGAAGCCTGTCTGCAGTAATCGACGAGCGTTTCTGGTTGTGTTTTTCGTGGTATGCCTGGGCTCTTTGGCGCTCATCATCCCGTGGCTTGGACAGGACTTCTTTCCCAAGGTGGATAGCGGGCAAATCAAGCTGCATTTGAGAGCTCGTGCGGGAACCCGCATCGAGGAGACGGCACGGCTCAGCGAATTGGTCGAGCGTTCGATCCGGGATCAGATCCCTCCTGACGAGATCTCGAGCATCATCGACAACATTGGACTGCCTTACAGCAGCATTAACCTCTCCTACAGCACATCTGCCCCGGTGGGACCATCGGATGCGGATATCCTGGTGAGTCTGTCAGAGAAGCACCACCCGACAGCGCAATATGAGCACGATCTGCGAATGCGCCTGGGGCAGGAATTTCCGGGTGTCAGCTTTTCATTCTTGCCGGCGGATATCGTCAGCCAAATCCTGAACTTCGGATTGCCCGCGCCGATCGACGTGCAGGTAGTCGGTTTCAATGTTGAGGAGAACCGGAAATTTACTGACCAGCTGCTGCAACGCATGAGAACGGTTTCAGGACTAGTTGATCTGCGTGTGCAGCAGCCGTTCGATCAACCCTACCTGCACATCAAAGTCGATCGCACCAAGGCGCAGCAAGTGGGATTCACGGAACACGACGTTGCGAACGATCTGTTGATCTCGCTGAGCGGAAGTTTTCAAACCTCGCCCACCTACTGGCTGGATCCGAAAAATGGGGTGAGTTACTCGATCGCAACCCAGACGCCGCAATACCGGCTGGACACGTTGCAGGATCTCGAAAATATTCCGCTCAGCAATCCGAACGCGCAGAAATCGGAAATCTTGAGCGACGTGGCCACTATCGATCGCGGGTCCGGCATGGCCGTAGTTTCGCACTACGACATTCAACCGGTGCTCGATATCTATGGTTCGGTGCAGGATCGGGATCTGGGCGGAGTGGCAAAGGACATCGACAAAGTCGTAAGCAGCATGAAGGGCCAGTTGCCCCGCGGATCGCAAGTGATTGTGCGAGGCCAGATCCTGACCATGCGCTCTTCGTATGAGGGCCTTTTGGGAGGATTGGTGTTTTCGATTCTCCTGGTTTACCTGCTGATCGTCGTGAATTTTCAGTCATGGCTTGATCCGTTCATCATCATCTCGGCCTTGCCGGCAGCGCTCGCCGGTATTGTGTGGTTCCTGTTCGTGACGCATACCACGGTCAGTGTTCCCGCGCTCACTGGATCAATCATGTGCATGGGGGTAGCCACCGCAAACAGCATCCTGGTGGTCAGCTTCGCCAAGGAGCAGATGGAAGAAGGCAAGGATGCCTTGGCCGCAGCCCTGCAAGCGGGCTTTACGCGTTTTCGTCCGGTGCTGATGACGGCGCTAGCCATGATTATCGGCATGGTGCCGATGGCGTTGGGATTGGGCGAAGGCGCGAGCAAAATGCTCCCCTGGGACGAGCCGTGATTGGCGGCTTGCTGCTGGCCACCGTTGCTACTTTATTCTTCGTGCCGGTTTTCTTCAGTGTTCTGCACGGCATTCGTGAACAGCGGGCTAAAGTTGAATCGGCGCATAATTAGTAATCATCAGAGTGTTAATACGGTTTTGGAGCCATCATGCGAGTAGAAGAAGAAAACGTGGTTGAGCCATCAAGGCCGACCGATCGGGAGACAGAGCACATGGCTCCGTCGCAGTCGAGCCGTCCCAAGCGGCATTGGCTGATTGCGGTGATCGCTGTGGTCGTGATGGCGATAGTTTTCGTGGCAGGTGTGTTGCCGCGCGTCAAAGCGCGCGAGACGCTGAAGCGGGAAACCCAGCAGATGGCGGTAGCCAATGTGCTGGTGGTGCAGCCAAAGAAAGCTGCCGGCTCAGCCAGGAACTGGTGTTGCCAGCGAATGTGCAGCCTTATATCAGCTCTCCGATTTATGCTCGCACGAATGGATATCTGAAGAAATGGTACGTGGACATTGGGGCAAGAGTGCGACAGGGCCAGCTACTGGCTGATATCGAAACTCCCGAAGTCGATCAGCAACTGCAGCAATCGCGGGCCAACCTGGCTACGGCGGAAGCCAATCTGAAGCTGTCGGAAATTACCGCGAACCGGTATCAGGATCTTCTGAAAACCGACTCGGTCGCGCAAGCAGGACACGGATAATGCGGTTGGCCAGTACAACGCGAACAAGGCGATCGTGCAGGCACAACAAGCTAACGTGCGCCAGCTGGAGCAGGTGCAATCGTTTGAAAAAATCTACGCTCCGTTCAATGGAGTGATTACCGCGCGCAACACCGATATCGGGGCGCTGATCAGCTCCGGGACCGGGCAACCAGTCCGGTCTATTTCAAATTGCGCAACCGGAGAAACTTCGCGTCTATGTAAACGTTCCCGCAGGCGTACTCGCAGGGTGCGAAACCGGGGCTGATGGGAGAACTCACGTTTACGGAGTTCCCGGGGAAGCATTTTGAAGGCAAGCTGGTGCGAACCGCGGAGTCCATTGATCCCTCCACGAGAACTTTGCTGGTGGAATTCTCCGTCGACAATCCGACGGGAACTTTGCTGAGCGGAGCTTACGCGGAACTACACTTGAAGATTCCTGGTGCGCCTTCTACGTTCGTGGTGCCGGTGAATACACTGCTTTTCCGGTCAGAGGGCTTGCGCGTAGCTACGGTAAGCGATGGCCAGAACGGCAGAAAGCAAGCGGAATTGGTGCCGATCAGCATCGGGCACGACTATGGTTCTGAAGTGGAAATCGTCTCCGGCTTGACCGGTAACGAGCAAGTGATTGTGAACCCGCCGGATTCGATCATCTCCGGGCAGGAAGTGAAAATTGTCACTCCGCCACCCCAATCCGGACAGCAAGGCGGAGGATCGAAGTGACTGGTACTCGCGGGCTGATTTTGGCGGAAGTAGCACTGGGAATGACGGCCTTGTTGAGCGGCTGTGCGGTAGGCCCGCGTTATTCCAAGCCCCCCGCGACGGTGCCCCAGAGCTACAAAGAAGCCCCGCAGAACTGGAAGTCGGCGCAGCCAAACGATCAGATAGTCCGTGGAAAATGGTGGGAGGTCTTCCAGGATCCGCAGCTGAACGCGCTGGAAGAAAAGGTCAACGTATCGAACCAGAGCTTAAAATCTGCGCTTGCGCAATTCGATCAGGCCCGCGCATTGGTTCGGTTCTACCGGGCCGATTTGTATCCTACCGTGACTGCCGGAGCCACTGACACCTACAGCCGGATCTCCCAGAACCGCGCGATCAGCAGCTCATTCTCCCCTGTCAACTACAACGATTTGACGTTGCCGGTCAGTGTTTCATGGGAGCCGGATTTTTTTGGACGCGTACGGCACACGGTCGAGTCAGCGCGCGCAAATGCACAGGCCAGCGGAGGGGATCTGGAGAATCTGAGCCTGGCGTTGCATGCGAATCTGGCTGTCGATTACTTCCAGCTCCGCACCTTCGACGCCGAGGAACAGCTGCTTAAAGACAGCGTTGTTGCGTTTGAGCGGGCGCTGGAATTGACGCAGAACCGCTACCAGGGTGGAGTCGCTTCCGGAGTGGACGTAGCACAGGCCCAAACTGAGTTGGAAACTACGCGAGCGCAAGCGATCGATGTGCAGGTAGCGCGGGCACAATTCGAGCATGCCATTGCGGTCCTGCTGGGGGAGCCAGCATCGACCTTTTCCCTGCCCTATGCTCCCTGGAACGTGCCGCCGCCGGCGATTCCTCCGGGACTCCCGTCGGACCTGCTGGAGCGCCGTCCTGATATTGCCGCGGCCGAACGGCGAATGGCCGCTGAGAACGCGCAGATCGGGATTGCCCGCGCCAACTATTTTCCGAACATCACGCTTTCGGCCACCGGAGGCTTTGAGAGCAGCACAATTACCAACTGGCTTTCTGGCCCCTCGGGTTTTGCCAGTGCGGGGGTGTCGGCCTTGATCACGGCATTTGATGCAGGTCGGCGGCGCGCGATTTCCGAACAAGCCACCGCAGCTTACAACCAGAGTGTGGCCAATTATCAGGAAGCGATCCTGGTGTCCTTTCAGGAAGTCGAAGACAATCTTTCCTCGCTGCGAATCCTGGAGTCCGAAGCACAAACTCAGAACGCCGCAGTCACGGCGGCGCAACATTCGCTCGACCTTTCCGCCAATCGTTATAAGGGCGGTGTGGTTACCTATCTGGAAGTCATCACCGCGCAGAATACAGCGTTAACCAACGAGCGCGCGGCAATCGACATCCTTCGTCGCAGACTCACCTCGAGCGTGCAATTGATTCAGGCGCTCGGGGGAGGGTGGAACGTCTCGAACCTGCCTTCGGTCAAGCTGACCACTCCGCCAGGGAACACTCAGTCCACCAGCGGGCAGTAGTCACTCGTAACGCAGCCCTTGAATGGGATCGAGTTCAGATGCCCTTTTTGCGGGATAGAACCCGAAGACCATTCCGATTCCCGCGGCAAACAGGGCTGCGATTGCGAATACCGCCACCGTGAGCTTGGTGGGAAATTCGAAGATGCTTTCCACTGCGTAAGATGAACCGAACCCGAGCAGCAGCCCCAGGATCCCGCCGATCAAACTGAGCACGATGGCTTCAGCCAGAAATTGAAACTGGACGTCCCATTCCGTTGCTCCCACGGCGAGCCTCAATCCGATTTCACGGGTTCGTTGGGTCACCGAGACCAGCATGATGTTCATGATCCCGATGCCGCCGACCAGCAGCGAAAGCGACGCAACGCTGGCCAGCAGTACAGTCATGATCTGGCTGGTTTCAAGTTGCGCCTGAATTATGTCCTCTGGCCGGCGGACATTGAAGTCGTCGTCTTCGGTGACATTGAGGTGATGCCGCTCCCTCAGCAGACTCACGATCTGATGAGTCGCCTCCGACATGGCTTCGCGCGACACGGCAGAACAGAAAATATCATCCAGCCAGAAGGTTCCCGTCAGTCTCTTCTGGGCGGTGGTGAATGGCATCACGACGAAGTCATCCTGATCCTGACCGGTGGAGGAAAAGCCTTTCGCGCGCAAAACCCCCACCACTTTGCAGGGCAGCGTCTGAATGCGCACAGTTTTCCCGACCGGGTTTTCATCACCGAAGAGGTTATCAACGACAGTTTGCGCGAGGACGCAGACCGGAGCGTCACTTTCAACGTCCGCTCGGGTGAAAAAGCTTCCTTCGCGCAAGCTCCAGCGCCGGATATCGAGGTACTCCGGCGTGACTCCGCGATACTGAGTAGCCCAATTTTCGCCGCCGTAGATAACCTGGACATGGCCATCCACATTCGGACTCATGCTCTTGATCAAAGGGACTTGTTCAACGATGGCGCGCGCATCGGGCAGTGTGAGGGATCGGGTACCCCGGGCTCCTGCCCGCATGCCGTTCCGCATCCGGCTACCCGCTTCGATCCAAACGAAATTGTCCCCGAGACTCTGAAGCTGATCTTCGATTTTGCTGGTTCCCGCGTTGCCAATCGCGATCACGCAGATGAACGCAGCGATGCCGACCGCGATTCCGAGAATCGTGAGCACGCTCCGGATAGAGTTCCTGCGCAACGTGAGAAATGACTGCCCCAGGAGCCTACGAATCTTCATAAGCGGCCAGCAACTTCATTCTCTTCGCGGAATATTGCGTTGTGCAAGAGTCCGGCTTCGATTCGGGCGCAATAATCGGATAGCACGCCTGAAAGCGGCTTCATTATGCTTGGAGTATGACCGATAGAATCAAAGAAAAGCTGTGCTCGTTGAACTGGGACGAGGTTAAGAACAGCCTGGCCCGTGACGGATATGCAGTCACGCCGGCATTGCTGGCGGCGAGTGAATGCTCCGAGCTGATTTCTCTCTATAGCCAAGACTCTCATTTTCGCAGCCGTATCGTGATGTCGCGTTTTGGATTTGGCCGCGGCGAATACAAGTATTTCGAGAACCCTCTGCCGAAGGCCGTGTCCGAATTGCGCGAGGGCGCGTATCCGAAGCTTGCCTCGATCGCAAATACCTGGGCGGCGCAGATCAGTGGCCCCTCGTTTCCGGAGTCGTATGCGGAGTTCGCGAAGGATTGTCACGCTGCCGGGCAGAAGAAGCCCACGCCGCTTTTGCTGCGGTACGAGACGGGAGACTTCAACTGCTTGCATCAGGATCTATATGGCGACATCGCGTTTCCATTCCAAATGACGGTTTTCCTGAGCCAGCCGGGGGAAGATTATTTAGGTGGTGAATTCGTGCTGGTGGAGCAGCGCCCGCGGATGCAGTCTAGAGCCGCCGTGGTCACTCCCCGTCGCGGGGAGGCCGTGATCTTCCATACGCGCTACCGTGCGGTGAAGGGAAGTCGGGGCTCTTACAAGGCGAATCTGAAGCACGGGGTGAGCGCGGTTCGCGAGGGGCTGCGGTTTACCCTCGGTATCATTTTCCACGATGCCAAGTGAGCTGGCAGGCTTCAGCACACAATCGACGCTCAGCCTCTGTCGGCCTTTGAGCGGCGCATTTTCTCGAAATAAACCTGCTCTACTGGGCGGTCGTACTCGCGCATGATGTGGCGGACGCTGCGTCCGCTGACCAGGTGACAGATTTCTTCTGCGAGATTCTTTGCATGATCCCCTGCGCGCTCCAGGGCCTGGCTGATAAATACCAGGTGAAAGCTCTCCTGCCGCGGTTCGTTTTCACGGTTCTCGATGTGGCGAACGAAAATGAGGTTGCGGAGGCGATCTAGTTCCGCATCCGTCTTCAGTACATCAATGGCACGGCGTACATCACGGTCGGCAAAGGCGGCTGCCACATCTTCCAGCATCGCAGTTAAAAGTGCAGCCATGCGCGACAGGTCTTGCGCATCTGAGCTTTGCAATCGCGATCCCACAGTCTGCATCCGATTTGCAACATTCAACAACAGGTCTCCAATACGCTCCAATTCAATGATGAACTTGAGGCAGGCCAGCCACTCCCTTGTCTTCGATTCAGAAACTTTGTGGATGCCGGCGGTCACTTCCTCATTGATGAGGCGATCAAGAGTATCGAGTTCTTCTTCCAGCTTTCGCACCTCATCCCAGCGGGTCGCAGAAGAATGCGACAGACCGTCCACTACCGCCTGAGCAGCTGCCTTGGCCACTTCGCATCCCCGTGAAGTCAAATCAAGAAGATGTCTCGATGTGTTGTCCGAGAGGTTGATCGGGGTGGGAGTGCTCATACGGAACCTTCTCTCATAAACTTGGCGCGATGCCGGCTAACACCGCCAAATTGCGATCATAGGAGGACTCGCGCTCACATACAAGCGGTCGAGGTAACGCTTCTTGCTGGAATACTATACCGGATCATTTCTGCCGCGATGGAGGCCCATCCGACACTGTTCGGCGTGACTCCGGTCACAGTAGTTGCCCTGACGACCCCCTAAACTGACAAGTCGGTCTTAGATTCTCTCGGCTCTGATGCCGCCCCGTCGTGTTGGAGCCAGGAGACGAGAGGAGAAGGCTATGGTCACCGGTGCGGCAATCGATTTTGCCAAGCCTGTACCTCCGAATCAGGACAAGCGCTGGCGCCTGGTCGATGCCACAATCCGCCGCTTAGGTCAGCAATCGCGCGGGCTGATCGAAACTCTGCACACGGTACAAGAGGCATTCGGATATCTGGATGAGGATGCGCTGAAGTATGTTGCCACCTCGCTACGCGTCCCCCTGAGCCGCGCCTATGGCGTTGCCACCTTCTATCACTTCTTTACTCTGAAGCCCGCGGGGGAGCACACCTGCGTGGTGTGCATGGGAACAGCTTGTTACATCAAGGGCGCGCCACAGTTGATGGAGACAGTAGTGCGGGAACTTGACGTAAAGCCAGGTCAGACCACCAGCGACGGAAAAGTGTCGGTACTCACGGCCCGTTGCCTGGGCTCCTGCGGACTGGCGCCAGCCGTGGTTTACGACCGCGAGGTCGCGGGGAAGGTAACGCCTGCCGCCATGCGCGAGCAGCTAGGGAAATGGAAGTCGCAATGACACCGGAAGAACTGATTGAGATCGCGGAAACCGAGAATCAGGCCCAGAGCCAGTTTTCTCAAAAGGTGAAAGTGTGTGTTGCGGCGGGATGCTTGTCTTGTCAGAGCCAGAACGTCAAAGACGCCTTCGATCAGGACATCAAGCGCCGGGGATGGGAAGGAAGGTGTCAGACCAAGGGTGTGGGCTGCATGGGGCTCTGCGCTGAAGGTCCACTCGTTTCCACTCACGATGGAAGGATGTACAAGCACGTGACAGCGGCGGATGCGCCCGAAATTCTCGAAAGCCTGGACGGGTCGCCAGTCGAAAGACTTATATGCCCAACCGACATCCCTTTCTTTTCCAGGCAGAAGAAGATCGTTCTGGAAAATTCGGGAATCATCGATGCGGAAAGGGTAGAGGACTACATCGCAGCATTGGGATATGGCTCCCTGATCAAGGTACTGACAGAGATGAGTCCGCAGGAAGTAATCCAGGAAGTCACCAAGAGCGGTCTGCGTGGTCGTGGAGGAGCCGGCTATCCCACCGGCTTGAAATGGAGCACGGTTGCCAAAGCTGCGGCGAAACAGAAGTTCCTGATCTGCAATGCGGACGAGGGCGATCCGGGCGCATTTATGGACCGCAGCGTACTGGAAAGCGATCCGCACCGGGTGATCGAGGGGATGCTGATCGCGGCCTATGCGATCGGCGCATCGGACGGATACATCTATGTTCGGGCCGAGTATCCGCTGGCTATCAAACGGCTGCGCACCGCGCTCCGGCAAGCCGAGCGGCTAGGGCTGTTGGGAAACAGTATTTGCGGAACCAGGTTCAGCTTTCGTATCGACCTCCGTCTCGGGGCGGGCGCGTTCGTTTGCGGGGAAGAAACTGCGCTGATCGCCTCAGTGGAGGGGAAGCGGGGATCGCCCCGGCCCCGGCCCCCTTATCCGGCACAGCACGGTCTGTTCGGGGAGCCAACGTTGATCAACAACGTCGAAACCTACGCAAATGTACCAGTGATTATTCGCAATGGCGGCGACTGGTACGCGCAGATCGGAACCGAGAAGAGCAAAGGCACAAAAGTCTTCGCTCTGGCTGGAAGAATATGCAATACCGGGCTGGTGGAAGTGCCGATGGGAATTACGTTGCGGGAGATTGTTTTTGAGATCGGCGGCGGAATTCCCGACGGCCGTACTTTCAAGGCGGTCCAGACCGGCGGTCCGTCGGGGGGATGTCTGCCCGCAGAATGTCTCGATATGCCAGTGGACTACGAGTCGCTGGCCCGAGCGGGTTCCATCATGGGCTCGGGTGGAATGATCGTAATGGATGAGAGTTCCTGCATGGTTGATGTGGCCCGCTACTTTATGGATTTTTGCATGACAGAGTCTTGCGGCAAGTGCGTACCCTGTCGAGTGGGAACTTACCAGATGCATCGTTTGCTACAAACGATCACTGAGCTGACGGCCAGCCAGGCTGACCTGGATCTCCTGACCGAGTTGTGCGATCTGCTGAAGAACACCAGTCTATGCGGGTTGGGTCAGTCGGCGCCGAACCCTGTGATCAGCACGATGCGTTCTTTTGCAAACGAATACCAGGCACACGTTCACGACCGCCAGTGTCCTGCGGGCGTGTGCGGCCGACATGCCGGAGACCAGCCATGAGCCCGGTTTCAGATATCAAGACGCTTCAGATCGATGGTCGTGACGTGAGTGCCCGTCCCGACGAGACGATTCTGGAAGTCGCGCGCCAGAACAATATCTTTATCCCTCGTCTGTGCGAATTGAAGGGGCTCTCCACTATTGGCGCATGCCGTATGTGCCTGGTGGAAGTCAAGAATAGCAACCGTCTGCTGCCTGCCTGCGTGACTCGGGTGGAAGAAGGCATGGTGGTTACGACAAATTCAGAGCGCCTGCAAGCCTATCGCAAGTCGATTCTTGAACTCTTGTTCACAGAACGAAATCACATTTGCTCGGTCTGCGTGTCGAATGGCCACTGCGAACTGCAAGCCTTAGCGCAAAAACTCGATATCACTCACGTTCACTTCCCCTATCGCTATCCTGTCGTGCATGTAGATGCCACGCATGATCGCTTCGTCGTGGACCATAATCGCTGCATTCTGTGTACCCGGTGCATTCGCGTGTGCGAGGAAATCGAAGGCGCTCATACCTGGGATGTGATGGGGCGTGGAATCGAGGCGCTGGTCATAACGGATTTGAATCAGCCGTGGGGGCAATCGGAAAGCTGCACCAGTTGCGGGAAGTGCGTGCATGTTTGCCCTACCGGCGCTTTGTTTGAGAAGGGTCGCTCAGTCGCCGAAATGTTAAAGCGCCGGCAATTTTTGCCCTATCTCACGATGATGCGAGGGGAGGACCGGGAATGAGCAAGAAAACTCTCGCAACGGTGTGGTTGGACGGGTGCTCCGGGTGCCACATGTCCTTTCTGGACCTCGACGAGCGCCTGCTTGCGGTCGGCGAACTTGCTGATCTCGTCTATAGCCCCCTGGTGGACCAAAAAGTGTTTCCGGAGAATGTGGACATAACGCTGGTGGAAGGAGCGGTTAGTAGCGAAGAGGACCTGCATAAGATCAAGTTGATTCGGGAAAGGACGAAGATCTTAGTCTCGTTGGGAGATTGCGCCGTGACCGCAAATGTCCCGGCGATGCGAAACCCATTTTTGACACAGGCAGTCTATGATCGAGCCTACCGGGAAAATGTAACCTGCGACCCGGGGATCCCGGACCAAGTCGTGCCGAAACTCTTGCCCTACGTCCGGCCGGTTCATGAAATCATTCCGGTGGATGTCTTTGTGCCGGGATGCCCGCCCTCGGCAGACGCTATTTATTACATCGTGACAGAGCTGTTAGCAGGACGCGTTCCTCGTGTGAGCGACAAAACGCGCTTTGGAGCTTAAGGCTATGGCCGACAAGCAGCGCAGCACCATCGTCATCGACCCGGTCACCCGCATCGAGGGTCATTCCAAGATCACACTGCACCTGAATGCGCAGGGCCGCGTCGAGGACGCCCGGTTCCACGTGACCCAGTTTCGCGGGTTCGAGAAGTTCTGCGAGGGGCGGCCATTCTATGAAATGCCATCGCTGATGGCCCGCATCTGCGGCATTTGCCCGGTAAGTCACCTGATCGCTTCCGCCAAAGCATGCGACGCGCTGCTTGCAGTACGCATACCTCCCACAGCGGACAAGCTGCGAAGAATTTTCGGGTTGGCCCAGGTTGTGCAGTCGCATGCGCTGAGCTTCTTTTATCTGACTTCGCCGGACCTGCTGTTGGGAATGGACGCCGATCCCGCAAAAGCCAATATTTTCGGGGTGGTTGAGAAACATCGCGAAATCGCGTTAGACGGAATTCGCCTGCGGCAATTCGGTCAGCAGATCATTGAAAGGTTGGGTGGAAAGCGAATTCATCCGGCATGGATCGTTCCTGGAGGAGTAAGTGAGCCTCTCAGTGAAGCCAATCGAGATGCCATTCTGGCAGTCATCCCAGAGGCCCTGCAGATTGCCGAGCGCACGCTCGAGTGGTTCAAGACCAGCCTTGAGCCGTTTCGGGAAGAGATCACGACCTTCGGAAACTTCCCGACGCTATTCATGGGGATCGTAAAGCCGGATGGCGGGCTCACCTTCTACGACGGCAAAGTGCGCATCACCGACGCCTCTGGAGACGTATTGGTGGAGAATCTCGATCCGGCGAACTATTTGGAGTACATCGGCGAGAAAGTAGAGCCGTGGAGTTACCTGAAATCCACATACTACAAGCCCAAGGGATTTCCGGATGGAATCTATCGGGTGGGGCCGCTCGCCCGCCTGAACGTTGCGGATCGTTGCGGAACTCCGCACGCCGACCAGGAGCTTGCCGAGTTTCACGAGCTGCAGAGGACTGCGGTCCTGAGCTCCTTCCACTATCATCATGCGCGCCTGATCGAGATTCTCTACTGTATTGAACGCATGCAGCAATTGCTCGACGATCCGGAAATCCTTTCCAAACATGTGCGTGCCTTCGCGAAACCAAATGCGATGGAAGGGGTCGGGGCGTGCGAAGCGCCACGGGGCACGCTGTTCCACCATTACAAAATCGATGAGCAGGGACTTATTCGCTGGGCCAACCTCGTAATCGCGACCGGCCACAACAGTGTTGCCATGAATCGCAGCGTGTTGCAGGTGGCTAAACACTTCGTACGCGGAGAGCGCCTGGCTCCCGGCATGTTGAACCGGGTTGAGGCGGTTATCCGGACCTACGATCCTTGCCTGAGCTGCTCCACGCACGCCCTTGGTGCGATGCCGTTGCAAATTCAACTGATGGACTCCGAGGGGAAGGTGCTGGATGAAATCTCCCGTCCGTAACTGCGGTGGCGGCCCGCCCACGGATTGCGACGAGACCCAAAGTTTTCCCCCTCGGATTCTGGTCTTGGGGTACGGCAACCCGCTACGATCCGATGATGGACTGGGATGGCATGCGGCCGAGCGTTTGGCCGAGACTCTTTCGGAAGCGAATGCCGAGATCCGCACGCTCTCGCAGTTGACCCCTGAATTGGCGTTTCCGATCAGCGAAGCGAGCCTGGTGATTTTCATCGACGCCAACCGCGAAGGAGAGCCCGGAGAGTTGATTTGCGCTCAAGTGATTCCGCGTCTGTTGCCTGTACGTTTCTCGCACGAGCTTTCACCGGAAGCGCTACTCGCGCTATCGAAATACATGTATGGAGTCAGCCCTCCCGCATTCCTGGTTTCGTTGTGCGGGCAATGCTTCACCCTCGGGGAAGAGTTGTCTCCACTGATTGCCGCGCAATTACCACGCTTGGTCAGTCTAGTGAACCAATTGGCCGAGTCTGGGCTGTCTCCTGCCGCGACGCTCTCCTGATTCGCAAGGGGTCATGTCCGGTTGGACACGGCACCCGCCGGCCCGGTCTCTGTACTGATAGACCTTTACGGCTAGGCGCTCGGTAACTTGTTGAGAGCGGTATCCACGGCTACTCTGACCTTGATGCCGCCACTGTCTCTCTTGTTCTCCTCCGACGCGGAGACATCGCGCGTTCTGATCCAAGCCTTGCGAGAGCTTGAGTTTGAGGTTGAACACTGCCCGGAGATTTTCGCCGCTGTTCAGCGCCTGACCAGCCGCAAGCTGGACGCTATTGTTGCGGACTGGGACGACGGCCTCGAGGCCAGCTTTCTGCTGAAAACTTCGCGCGAGCTCAAGAGCAACAGCACAGCCTTCACCGTGGCTCTGGTGAGTGGACGAGAAGCATCAATCGCGGCCCAACACCTGGGGAGCGACTGTGTGTTGACGAAACCGTTCACGGTCGAGCAATGCAAGTATGCTCTGCTGACCTGCGACGTGTTCCTGGCGCGGATGCGCGAGTGGCTGCCCAAAATCCTGGCCGAAGAACAGAGCCGTCCGCAGAATTCCTCCCCCCAATCTTCCTCTCGATCGCAAAGGGCCGAGTCGATAAGTTCTTCGGATCAGGTCCAGTGCTCCGTGAGAAGCGTGGCCAACGGTCCAAATTCGGTACTCTGGAAGTATTCGCAGAGATCGAAGAAGGTCCGGCACACCCGAGCTAATGGTTTCCTGATCGCCGCGGTTGTTACTACGGGTCTGTCTTGTGCATATGTTTTGCACGACTCTCGAGATTTGAGCGCGCTGACCAGTGCCGTTTCCGCGCCCTTGCGCAGTGCGTTCAATGCGGTGACGAGCCGCTCCACCAAGAACGATCATTTGCGAGAAAACGCGGACGCGGTGCCGAACCAGGAGTTGCCAGGCCAAGGCTCAGTCACGCATATTCGAGTAGTTCCAGCCCATCACGTCTCCGCCGCGACCTCGCAATCACAGAACGACCTGGAGAATGTTGACAACTTAACAGCGTTGCGCCCGGAGCCCGTGCCCATCGTTCCTGTCCCTCGGATCCCGGAGAGCTTAAAGTCTGAGGCACCTTCTCGAGCATCGGTTGGGGCTGTCAGCAATGCTCTCCTCGAAGCGCTCGAGCCGGTAAACATCACGGAAGATCTATCGGAAAACCTTCTGCTGGAAAAAGTGCAGCCCAAGTACCCAGAGCAGGCCGTCAGATCAGGGCTGCAGGGTTCCGTTGTATTGCAAGCCTTGATCGGGAGGGATGGCCGGATCCAGAGCCTCAAGCTGGTGCAAGGGTCATTCCTGCTGGGACAATCGGCTTTTGAAGCCGTGAAACAGTGGCGTTATCGGCCTTATTTCATGAACGGGCGAGCGGTTCAAGCCCAGACTCTGGTGACGGTGGACTTCAATCTCCCCCGCAGCGCAGCCACCATGCCCTCCGCACGCTGACCCGCAAGTAGAACCTTTCTATTCAACCAGTTCACAACTTTTTACACGGTTTTACCCTCGATTGACATTGCCTGTTCGGGGTTCGACTATGTTGTGGTCGGTTCACTAATCGGATATGGGGTACTGAATGGCAAAACGGCGAAACGAAAAAATGCGTCTGATCCTGACGCTAGAACTCGCCGTGGTGCTGCCAGCGGCTGCATTGGTCATTCTGAGCGCTTTGCATTTGAGGTCGATTCAAGGTGACCGTGCCGTAGAAGCGACCATCCAGCGCGACTTCAATCAGGTTCTCAAAATCTCTGAGAAGCAATTCAACCAGAGGGCCGTCGAACTGCTTGATGATGCCCGTTCCCAATTCCCCGAATCCGACGAGGTATGCGCCGGAACGCTCGACAAAATTCTCGGGTCGCATCCGTACATAGCCCACGTCTTTGTGTTCGATCCCCAGCAGGGCCTGACTTTCCGCTCGCAGCCTAATCGGGAAGGGGATGCATCGTTCCACGCGGAAGGCGAGTCGCTGTCGCGCATGTTTGGCGGCTGGCTCCCCGTGGATTACGAAGAGTTTTCGAAGAAGCTCGCGATCATGGCGGCCAAGGGAAGTCCGTACGCCTTCGAGAGCAACGCGCCAGTGCGCGGCGACAAACACATGTACCAGACCATGGCCATGTTCGTCATGGGACCGAACAAAGAAGGTCATCGGCCGATCGGCGGCATCGTGTTCGACGCGGAATACCTGCGCGACCACTTGTTCCCGGAAATGCTTGAATCGGTCATGAGCCACAACCTAGGCGAAGGCCATAAAGAAAATGCCGCGGTCATGATGATTCATAGTAAGAGTGATTCCGCACCGATGGTTGCTTCGGCGGGTTGGGACGGCGGCACCCCGGAAGTGGAACGCACGATGGAAAGCGCTTTCCCCGGCCTGACCCTGGCGATTAAGCTGCGGGGCACCACGCTCCAGGCATTGGGAGATCATTTTGTACGCACCAGTTTTCTGATACTGGGTGCACTCTCGCTGCTTCTCGCCGGCGGCATCATCCTGACGTACCGAAATGTCACCAAGGAAATGGCGCTGGCTCGATTGAAGTCAGATTTCGTGTCGAACGTTTCGCATGAATTGAGAACTCCGCTTTCGCTGATTCGGCTTTACGCGGAAACCCTGGAAATGGGGCGGTTGACCAGTCCGCAGAAATACCAGGAGTACTACCAGATCATTCGAAAAGAGAGTGAACGGCTCACAGCGCTGATCAATAACATTCTGGATTTCTCACGTATCGAGGCGGGTCGCAAGGAATACGACTTCAGGCAAACTGATATGCGTGAACTGGTACGGAACACACTGGATTCGTACCGCTATCAGATTGAACAAAGCGGATTCACCTTCGAAGAGAAGATTACTGATGTTCCCATGCTGCGGGTGGATCGCGAAGCCATGGCGCGTTCCCTGCTGAACCTGGTGAATAATGCGCTGAAGTATTCGCAGGATCAGAAGTTCATTGGCGTCAGTCTCTATCGTCAGAATGGGTCAGTGAATTTGGAAGTCGTCGACCACGGGATCGGGATCCCCGAGCCGGAACAACAGAAGATCTTCGAGAAATTTTACCGAGTGGGCGATCCCTTGGTGCACAACACCAAGGGTAGCGGTTTGGGTCTTTCCCTGGTACGTCACATCGTGCAGGCTCACGGCGGGCAAGTGTCGGTCGACAGTGTGCCGGGCCAAGGCAGTAAATTTACGATTTCTCTTCCGGTCAACGGTGGTGAACACAGAAGCAGCTTAGTGAACGCTTAAAGGCAAAAGCCATATGCCCAAGATTTTGATAGTCGAAGACGAACCGAACATGGTCTCCGGGCTCCGCGACAATTTCGAATTCGAGGGCTACGAAGTGATCACCGCGGGCGACGGGGTAGCCGGGTTACAACGAGCGCTAAGCGATTCGCCAGACCTGGTGCTCCTGGACGTGATGATGCCTCGCATGAGCGGGCTTGACGTATGCAAGCAGCTGAAAGCCAAGCGCCCGTCGGTTCCCATCATCATGCTGACCGCGCGTGGGCAGGAACTCGACAAAGTAGTGGGACTTGAACTCGGCGCTGATGATTACGTCACCAAGCCTTTTTCGATTCGCGAGTTGCTCGCGCGGGTGAAGGCTGTCATGAGGAGAGCTCAGCCTCTTCCGAAGGATAAGGAACGCTACTCGTTTGCTGACGTCGAGGTGAATCTTCGCAGTTGCCAAGTTTCCCGCGCCGGACGTTCCCTCGATTTCTCGTCCAAAGAGTTTGAGTTGCTTAAGTATTTCGTGTGTCATCCGGGCGAGACACTGACCCGCGACCGTTTGCTGGAAGAAGTCTGGGGTTATGACAAGTTTCCCACGACCCGGACTGTAGATGCGCACATCGTGCGGTTGCGGCAGAAACTGGAACCGCAGCCGGAAGAGCCACGTTTCATTCTCACCGTGCACGGCACAGGGTACAAATTCGTCGGATGATCACAAACGTGTCGGATGTCAGCAAAATTCGTCCTGTCTATGTCGGGCCCATACCGTCGGTGCCGAGCGGGAGTACCCGTATCGACGACTCGACGTTGATCCGCGAAGCGCAACGCGGCAACACCGCTGCTTTCGAAGAACTGGTTCGGTGTTACGACCGAGCCGTCCTCCGTTTGGCGATGCACCTGACCGGGTCGCAGGAAGATGGTCAGGATATCTATCAGGAAGCCTTTTTACGCGCCTACACCAACATTGGGCGCTTCCGTTTCGAGTGTTCCTTCTATACCTGGATTTACCGGATCGTCACCAATTTCTGCCTGGACCACTTGCGAAAGCGTTCGTCGCGGCAACGCGATCTGACCACTACACTGTCGCCGGACGGAGAGACAGAAGAAGTAGTAGACCGGATGCCTGACCATCGTCCTAGCGCCAGCCCGGAGCGTAATTTCGCTGGCAGCGAACTGCGGCTCATGATCGTGCGTGCCCTCGACCGCCTCTCTCCCCGAGAACGGATGGTTTTTGAGCTCAAGCACTATCACGGGCTGAAGTTGCGAACCGTGGCAAGCATCCTGAACACGACCGAAGGCACCATCAAGAACACGCTGTTCCGCGCCACCCACAAGCTGCGAACCCAACTCGCAGAAGTCCGCTAGCCTGCCTTCACCAAATCGGCGGATGTGGTAGATTGAAATTCAGGAACGTCCCCAAGCATTGCCGCGTCGGGGTGAATGCATAGCCGGCGATGTCCCTTGTAGAAGTTCAGGTCCATTCCCAATGATCTCTTGCCATTGCCGCGCACGTTTTAGGAGAGAACTCTTGGCCATCCTCCAAGACGCGCTGTGGTACAAGGACGCAGTCATCTACCAGGTCCATGTCCGGGCTTTTTACGACAGCAATGGGGATGGGATTGGGGACTTCCGAGGTCTCGCCCAGAAACTGGATTACCTGCAGGATCTCGGTATTAACGCGATCTGGCTGATGCCGTTCTTTCCGTCTCCCCTTCGCGATGACGGTTACGACATCGCCGACTACCGCTCGGTCCATCCCAGCTATGGCGCACTCGATGACTTCAAGGTCGTTCCTCGAGGCCGCCCACCAGCGCGGAATTCGGGTAATCATCGAGATGGTGTTGAACCATACCTCGGATCAACATCCCTGGTTCCAGGAATCCCGCAGTGCCCGCGACAATCCCAGGCGGGATTGGTATGTCTGGAGCGACACCGACACGCATTATCGCGGCACGCGCATCATTTTTCTCGATACCGAGCTCTCCAACTGGGCGTGGGATCCGGTTTCCAAGCAGTACTACTGGCATCGGTTCTTCAGCCATCAGCCAGACCTCAATTATGACAATCCGGCGGTTCGAGACGAGATGTGGGATGTCATGAAGTTCTGGCTCGACATGGGAGTCGATGCGTTCCGGCTGGATGCGGTGCCATACCTGGTCGAGCGGGAAGGCACCAACTGCGAAAACTTGCCTGAGACCCACGACGTCATCAAAGAACTGCGAGCCAAAGTAGACCAGCAATTTCCGGGACGGATGCTACTGGCAGAAGCCAATCAGTGGCCGGCGGATCTGCGTCCGTATTTCGGCAATGGCGACGAATTCCATATGGCCTTCCACTTCCCGCTGATGCCGCGGATGTTCATGGGGTTGAAGCTGGAAGATCGCAAACCAATCACCGAGATTCTGCAGCAAACCCCGTCCATTCCCGGACAGCTGCCAGTGGTGTCTTTTCTTGCGCAACCATGACGAACTGACCCTGGAAATGGTCACCGACATGGAACGGGACTATATGTATGACGAATATGCGCGGGAAAAGACGATGCGCATCAATCTCGGGATTCGGCGGCGGCTGGCGCCTCTTCTCGACAATGATCGGCGCAGAATTGAACTGATGAATGGGATGCTGATGTCCTTGCCGGGCACTCCCATCATCTACTACGGCGACGAGATTGGCATGGGGGACAACGTGAATCTCGGTGACCGAAATGGGGTGCGCACCCCCATGCAATGGGACGGGGGATGGAATGGGGGGTTCTCCGTCAGCCGACCCGGAAGCTCTGTATTCGCCACTCATGCTGAACCCGGTTTACGGATTTCAAGCGGTGAATGTACAGTCGCAGAAGCGGTTTGATCACTCGCTGCTCTCGTGGATGAAGCGTCTCATCAAGACCCGCAAGTCCCTGCCGGTTTTTGGACGGGGTTCCATTGAATTTCTTTATCCCGCCAACCACCGGGTTCTGGCTTATGTCCGCCAACTGGGAAAGGACGTAATTCTGGTGGTGAATAACCTGTCCAGTTCGGCGCAGGCCGTGGAACTGGATCTGAAGCGTTATAAAGGCAATATTCTGATCGAGATGTTTGGCAGAAATATTTTCCCGCGCATAGGCGACCTGCCGTATCTGTTAACCATGGGGCCGTACCAGTTCTATTGGTTCCGTTTGCGCAGGATTTGAGCGACACCGAATGCCGGGTCCGCAACTGAATCCAATTTCATGGAGGAAAGGTTTTGCCCGAAGAAAGCATTCTTTCGGATGATTTTCTTCGCGAATTGATGAATGTCGGCGAGGTGGACATCCTGGTCGGGGTGCCCACGTTCAATGACGCGCGAACCGTCGGACAAGTCGTACAGGCAATCCGAGCCGGGCTTTTGAAGTATTTCCCGCGGCAGCGGGCCGTCATCATCAATGCCGATGGAGGATCCAAGGACGAGACCCAGGAACTGGTGCGTGCGGCGTCGATCAGCGATCTGCAACATGCCGCCAATTTGCAGGCGCTGCGCACGCTGCATTGCATCAGTACGCGGTACAACGGGGGTCCCCAGAGCGGAAACGCCCTGCACACCATTCTGGCGGCGGGAGATTTGTTGCGGGCTTCGGCTTCCGCAGTGATCTCGGCAGATTCGACCAATATTGAACCGGAATGGATGGACCGCCTGTTACGGCCGGTCACCCGCGACAATTACGACTTGATTACGCCCCTGTACCGGCGGCACAAATTCGACGGGTTGCTGGTCCGTAATCTCGTTTACCCCATGAGCCGCGCCATCTACGCGCGGCAGATTCGCGAACCCTATGCCTCGGAACTGGCATTTTCTGGCCGCCTAAGTAGTCAATTTCTCAACAGCGACTCGCCGCAGGATGGCGAGATCGGAAGCGAATTCAACCTTCTGGTCGCCGCGATTTCAGGAGGATTCCGGATTGCCCAGTCTTTCCTTGGAGAGAAGGCGCGAGTGGATCAACCGCCTTCTGACCTGGTCCAGGCGATGCGCCAAACTGTGGGCCCGCTGTTTGGATCGCTGGAGCGCAATTTTGTTTACTGGAGCAACGACGGGCAGCCCCAGCCGGTTTCGTCGATCGGAGCAGAACCCGACTTAAACCTGGAGCCGTTGCGTATCAACCGCAAACGATTGTTCCAGATGTTTACCCATGGCGTGGCGGAACTTCGGCCGGTGTTTGAAGTGATTTTGTCGCCAGCGACTCATGCTGAATTACAGCGCGCTGCGGCCAAGTCGGAAGAGCAGTTTTGTTATCGAGATGAACTGTGGGCGCGCACCGTGTACGAGTTTGCCGCTTCGCACCACAAAGAAGTGATCAACCGCGATCACATCATTCAGGCTCTTGCGCCACTCTATCGCGGACGCGCCTACACCTTTTTAGTCGAGAACCGGGATGCCTCTTCCGAGCAGGTAGAGCAAAACGTGGAACGATTGTGTCGCACGTTTGAGCGTTTCAAACCTTACCTGCTGGAATTGTGGAATCAAAAGTGAGGTTTATATGCGCGAAATAATCGTTAGTGAACTGACCCAAGCCATGCAGGAGATTGCCAGGAGCGTTGCGCGTTTCCTGCCGCGATTGCTGGTGATGCTGGTCATCGTGCTTATCGGATGGGGGATCGCCTACATCTTGCGTGCGGTCTTGCGCAGTATTTTGAAGTTGGTGCGCTTTGATCGCTTGTCAGAGCATGCGGGGGCGACTGAGTTACTGCAAAAGGCGGCGTTGCCTTCTTCCACAGAATTGTTGAGTCGATTCGTCTTCTGGGTCGCCTGGCTCGGCTTCATCCTGATTGGAATCAGCAACCTGGGGATCATCGGCCTACAGGAACACATTTCCGGTTTCTTCGGATTCCTGCCCCGACTCTTCGCCGCGATGTTCCTGTTTTTCTTCGGCTTGCTTGCTTCGAGCTTTTTCTCGAGGGCGGCCTTGCTGGCGGCGGTGAATGCGGACTTACCCTCGCCTCGTCTGATCAGTTCCACGATTCGAGTGCTGATTGTGATTCTGGTAGCTTCCATGGCATTCGAAGAGCTTGGGCTGGCGGAACACACCGTACTTGTAGCCTTTGCCATCATTTTTGGGGCGCTGATGTTAGGGTTAGCCCTGGCTTTCGGCCTGGGAGGGCGGGATCTGGCACGAAGGTTCCTAGAACGAAGGTTTGTTCATGCTGAAAAAGATGAGCGGGAAGACGAACTCTCTCCGCTATGATCTGTGCATCCAAGCTTAGGTCAAACGCGGTCAACGTATGCTCATGCAGGGTTCTTCGTACAAAACGCCGAAAATAGCGGGGGCGATTTTTGCGCAGACCTTGGTGATTATCAGTGTGTCGCTGGTCCTGCAAGCGCAGAAAACCGCCTCGGCGCTTCCGCCCTTAAGCGCAGATGCCGTCGTTGGCAAATTGATCGCCGCCAATATGCGGCGTGCGCGCGAGCTTCGCGGGTATACGGCCAAGCGCTCTTATCACGTCGATTATCGGGGCTTTCCGGGTAATCGTGAAGCCGCGATGGAAGTGGAAACCAGCTATTCAGCGCCGGACAAGAAGGAATTCAAAGTTGTTTCCCAGAGCGGTTCGAAGTTCCTGATCAATCACATTTTTCAGAAGCTACTGGACAGCGAACAGGAGTATCTGAAGCAGGAGATCCAGGAACAATCGGAATTGAGCCCTCGGAACTATGATTTTTCTTTCGTGGGCACGGATAGTGACGCAGACGGTCAGTACTACATCCTGGACGTGAGTCCCAAACATAAGACGCAGTTCCTGTATCGCGGGAAAATTTGGGTCGATGGGCACGACTTTGCGGTGGCGCGGATCCAGGGCGAACCGGCAAAGAATCCCTCCTTCTGGATCAGCCATACCAGCATCGATCATCACTACAAGAAGGTCGGAGATTTCTGGTTGCCAGCGCATAACGAATCGGTCACCCAGGTGCGGCTGGGAGGGAAGGCTACGTTGACTATTGACTACGACGGATACCAGGTGAGCAGTTCGAAGGTGCGCGTAGCCCACGCAACCCAGACCGACGCTGTGCTCCCGCCCCCGACCTCCATCACGGCGGATCCTCACTAAATTCCAGAACTCCTTTGGATTGAACAGCATCGCTTCTTGCGCGGTCATGGCGGCGAAATCCACGGTTACTACCGGGTAATAAATTGCCGCAGCATGCGAGTGGGAAGCCGCATCAAAACAGATATAATGAGGGCACTTCCTCAGGAAGTGCATCCTTTCCGAGAAGACCAATCTGATGTCAATGAAAACCAAGGCAGTAATTCTCGTCTCTTCCGTTGCGATTTTGACTTTCATGGTGGTTGGGGGACTGGACGGCGTCCGGGCGTCCAACAATGACGGCGCTTACCGTCAACTCCAGGTCTACAGCGAGGTTCTGTCGCGGGTTCGCAGCGAATACGTGGAAGAGCCAAACATTCCCGCGGTCACGGACGGTGCACTTCATGGTTTGCTCGAGTCGCTGGATTCCAACTCCAGCTATCTGAGCCCCTCGGAATACAAGGATTACAAAGCCCACAAGGCGGAGACTCGTGGTGAAATCGGAGCGGCCATCTCGAAACGGTTCGGCTACGCCGCCGTCGTTTCGGTGATTCCGGGCGGTCCGGCCGACAAAGCGGGGATCCAGGCCTCCGATATTTTCGAGGCGATTGAGGGCAAGAGTAGCCGCGATATGTCTCTCGCGGAGATTCGTAACGTTTTGGCTGGTCAGCCGGGTTCCAACGTAACCGTCGCCGTTGTAAGGGCGCGGCGTGCAGAACCACAGAAGACGGTCATCACGCGCGAGATCGTGAACATTCCTGCTGTCGCGGACAAGATGGTTGAAGATGGCATCGGATATGTGCAGGTGGATGCCTTCAACAAAGGGAAATCCCAAGAGCTGGCGAACAAGATTAAGGCGCTCCAGAAATCAGGCGCCAAGAAACTGATATTGGATCTTCGGAACTGCGCCGAGGGGGAAGAGGATGAAGGCATCGCGACCGCAAATCTCTTTCTGAACCACGGCACCATCACCTACCTGCAGGGGCAAAAGTATCCGCGCGAGGCTTTCAATGCCGAGGCGTCGAAAGCGATTACGAACTTGCCGCTGGCGGTTTTGGTGAACAAAGGGACGGCGGGTCCTGCCGAAGTTGTCGCGGCGGCGGTTCTTGAAAATGCCCGAGGCGACGTGGTAGGCGACAAGACCTTTGGGGATGGTTCGGTACAAAAAACTCTGGAGCTTCCGGACGGCTCGGCCCTGATTCTGTCGGTGGCGAAATACTATACGCCGGGCGGAAAAGCCATTCAGGACGCGGCCGTCACGCCCAACATCCTTGTGGCTGATGTCGATGATGACGCGAACTTGCCCGACGACGACGCACAGCCTACGCCGCAAGAAGATAGCAATAAAAAGGCAGCTCCGCAGCAGGATGAGCAATTGCAGAAGGCAATTCAGGTTTTGAAGAGCCGCAATAGTTAAGCTCCGCTGGGAAGTTTGAAGAATCGCGCGTCTTCGGGCGCGCGATTTCTTTTTGGCATTGAGTTCGAAATGTCGTGCCGAAACGCTGCTATCCTTAACCAAACGCTTCCATGAAAACTCTGTACGAAGATCTGCCTCCCGTTGAAGTCGCGGGCCGGAAGTTGGTAGGTCGCTTTGTATTCGGCTTACTCGTACTTCTTTCGGCGCTGGTGGGGGCCACCGCTGGACTGCTGTTGGTCTATTCGACTGACCTGCCGCAAGTGGAACAGCTCGAGAGATATCGTCCGAGCTCAATTACCGAACTGTACGACGGACAGGGCCGCATCATCGGATCGTTCGCGTTACAGCGCCGAGTGGTTGCGTCCTACGACGATTATCCCGAGGTGCTGCGAAACGCTTTGGTTTCGATCGAGGATAAAGATTTTTACAAGCATTCCGGCATCAACGTGTGGAGGATTGCCGGCGCAGCCTATCGTGATATTGAGTCTGGGGGCAAAGTGCAAGGCGCTTCCACTTTGACCATGCAGTTAGCACGAAATCTGTTCTTATCTCCCGATCGTTCGTTCCACCGTAAAATTGAAGAAGCGCTGCTCGCCATTCAGATCGAGCGCCGGTTCACCAAGCCTCAGATTTTCACTTTGTATGCGAATCAGATCTTCCTGGGTCACGGGGTTTATGGTTTCGAGGCTGCTTCGGAGTATTACTTCAACAAGCCTGCCAAGAAACTCACGATCGAAGAAGCGGCTCTTCTGGCGGGGTTGCCGAAAGCGCCTGGGTACTATTCTCCGATCAACCATCCCGATCGCTGCCTGAAACGGCGGAACCTGGTCATCAACTCAATGCTGGAAGACGGAAAAATCACCGCTCAGCAAGCGGACGATGCGCGAAACAAGCCGATTCAACTTCATTTGCAGCACGATCCTAATTCACTCGCTCCGTACTACGTGGAGGATATCCGACGTTACCTGGAAAACAAGTATGGCAGTGACCAGGTACACGAAGGAGGATTGCGCGTATACACGTCTCTCGATATGGACCTGCAACGCGCGGCGAATCATGCCGTGCTGGATGGGTTGGCCGCGTATGAACGCCGTCGCGGATGGAAGGGGCAACTAGAAAATGTTCTTACCGGAGGAACGACGCTCGCCACTTACCAGCATCCCGACTGGGATGATGAACCTGAGGTGAATGGTTACACGCACGCCTTGGTGACTGCCACGACGGCGGGCTCAGCGACTGTGCGGTTTGCGGGTTACAGCACAACTCTGGCCCAGAGCGACGCCGCATGGACGCAGAAAAAACTGCAAGACATCGTGAAGCCCGGGGACCTTGTGTATGTGAAAGTGCTATCTCTGTCTCCCACACGCGTAAGCCTGGAACAAGATTCCGGCGCGCAAGGCAGTCTGGTTTGCATTGATAACGCGACTGGCGAAATACGGGCGATGGTAGGTGGGCGAGACTTCAATGAATCCAAGTTCAATCGCGCAACCCAGGCATTGAGGCAGGTTGGGTCGTCCTTTAAACCGTACGTGTACACTGCGGCAATCGACGAAGGGGCCAAGCCAGATGACACGATTCTGGATGCGCCGATTACTTTTCAGACGGCATCCGGGCCTTACACTCCGCATAACTATGACGACAAATTTGAGGGGACGATTACACTGCGGCGAGCGCTGGCTCAGTCCCGCAACATTCCTGCTCTGAAACTTGCGGATCAAGTCGGAATCCGTACCGTGATTGACTACGCCCACCGGTTCGGCATTACCTCGAATATTCCGGCTTACTTACCCGTGGCGCTGGGGTCCGCGGAAGTAACTCTGTTCGAACAGACCGCTGCATTCAGCGTGTTTCCGAATGACGGGGTCCGAATCACGCCGCGTTACATCACCAAGGTTACTGACTACGAAGGGCGAGTCCTGGAAGAAGATTTTCCGGACGTCAAGGATGTGATCAGTTCTCGAACCGCTCGAATCATGACCTCCATGCTGGAAGGAGTGGTTCAACATGGTACGGCGATTTCCGCAGCAAGTATGAAATATCCCTTGGGCGGGAAGACCGGCACCACGAACGATTTCACCGATGCATGGTTCGTAGGGTTCTCGCCTTCAATCACGAGCGGGGTGTGGATCGGTTTTGACGAAAAGAAGTCGCTGGGCAACAAGGAAAGTGGTGCGCGCGCAGCTCTTCCTATCTGGATTGATTTCATGAAAACTGCGCTGTCCGGCAAGGATCCCGGAGAGTTCGAGCCGCCTCCGGCGGTGCCCAACGCGGTTGCACAAAAGCTGGACACACCGGATACGGCACCTGCGTCCGAGGAGAACCATTGATGAGATCGAGACTCTTCACAGGCTGGTTGAATTCGTCATACAGCAGAACGAGCCTCATCGTCTTGTTCTGCGTTCTTTTTGTGAGCGGGGCTTTCGCTTCACGCGATGACGTTTGCGAGTCCGATCCTTTGCCCGAAGCAGCGGAACAAGCGCTCAAAGCCAAATTCCCGGAGATGTACTTTGAAAAGCCTTCGGACTTGAGCAAGGAATACCGAACGCAGTGGTTCGAAAAGCACGAGGAAGAATGCCCCGGACTGGCGAGCGGTCATTTTGTGAGCACGGCAAAGTCGTACGCCGTGTTGCTCGTGGGTTCGAAAGGCGCGCTGTCAGGTGCGAAGGTGGTGGTTGTCGCCGAATCCGCTGGAAAGTGGAAACCAATCCTGGTGAGTGATGAAAGGATGTCGTATTACTACCAGGCCATCTTCAAGGTGCCGCATAAGGGCGGACTCGACGGTGTAGGGGTTATCACGTTCGATCAGGGGACGAAAGTCTATCGCTACGCTAACGGCAGATTCCACTGAGTCGATGCCGTTTACTTCCTGATCTCCGTAAAGCTTTCATCCAGAATTCGAATCGCCTCATCGACATCGGCTTTCGAGATATTTAACGGCGGAGACATCCGGACGACGTTCCCATAGTATCCGCCTTTTCCAATCAACAAGCCGCGCTTCCGCGTCGCTTCCATCAGGGCCGTCATGGCGGAGTCGGCAGGCTGCTTGTTTTGGCGATCTTCGACCAATTCCAGCGCCTGCATCAGTCCCATGCCCCTGACATCTCCGATCAATGCATGTTTCTGCTGGAGTTCTTCCAGTTTCTGTCGGAAGTAACTGCCAACGACAGCAGCATTGGTGCGCAGGTCGTCTTCTTCGATGACGTCGATGACCGCTTTGGCGGTAGCGCAAGTCACGGGATTGCCGCCGAAGGTCGAGATGGTGAGTCCCTGGAAGGAATCTGCGATTTCCGGTTTGGCGACTGTGATCCCGATAGGAGCCCCGTTTCCGAGCCCTTTTGCTGAGGTGATCATGTCGGGCTCAACTTCCCAGTGCTCGATGCCGAACCATTTATGGCCGGTTCGTCCCCATGCAGTCTGCACTTCATCCGAGATGAAATCTCCCCCATACTGCTTCACGATGCTGAAGGCGATTTTGAAATATTCCTTAGGCGGAGTGATGAAGCCCGCCACGCCCTGAATCGGCTCGGCAAGAAACGCAGCGATCCGGCCGGAGGTGGAGAACTGAATGACATTCTCGATATCTTTTGCGCAAGCTACTCCGCAGTCCGGATATTTGAGGCCAAGAGGACAGCGATAACAATAGGGATTCATCGCATGTACGATACCGACTTCCACCGTGGCGCGACGCCAGGTGTTCATGCCCGTCAACCCGCGCGCGAGCGAGGACCGTCCACTGTACCCTTGGCGGAGCGCCACGACCTCCAAATTGCCGGTGTGCATGCGTGCTACCTGGATCGCGGTTTCGTTTGCCTCTGTGCCGCTATTGGTGAAATACGATTTCTTGATGGATCCAGGAGTGATCTGCGCTAGTTTTTCGGCCAGGTCCACCATGGGCTGGGTGGGAAAGCATGTCGAGACATGTTGCAGACGATCGATCTGTTCCTTGGTGCGCGAGGTCACGCGAGGATTGCAGTGGCCGACACTGACGGTGACAATGCCGCCAAAGAAGTCGAGATATTTTTTGCCGTTGACGTCCCATACGTGCTGCATGGTGCCATGGTCCATGGGCAACGGTTCTGAGTAGTAGGTGGAAACCGAAGGAAAGATATATTCCTTCTGTTTGCGGTTGATCTCGGCTTGGGTCATCTGCGTTTGTTTTTCGGACGGTATGGTCGGAGCGCTCATCGTTAGCCTCTAATGCGATGCAGATCCTTTATCCTACACCCGTGGGAGCTGTGACTGGTTATGGACGAAGCCCGCTATAATCATGCGTATTCCATGAAATCTTTTTTCCGGCTCGTCCTTCTCGGACTGGTGCTGCTGGTCGTGGCACTGGTGTCGGCGTTGACAGCCATGAGGTTTGCGATACATGGGCGAGAGGTGACGGTGCCGGATTTGGTTGGGAAAACGCCGTCCGAAGCGGCAAGAGCCGCGGAACAGAGCGGGTTTCAGGTCGTTGTCGAGCGTCAGTTTTACAGCGCGACGGTCGGGGAAGGAAAAATTCTCTCGCAGATCCCGGAAGCTGGAACACTAGTCCGGCGAGGCTGGCAGTTACGAGTCGCGGAAAGCCTGGGGCCACAGCGAGTGGATATTCCCAATGTCATGGGAGAAAGCCAGCGCGCCGCAGAAATCAATATCCGTCGCCGTGGTCTGGACGTGGCCTCAGTGGCAGAAGTGCCCATGGCCGGAGCTGCAGTTGGAGAAGTGCTCTCGCAGAGTCCTCCGCCCAACGCCAGTGGAGTTTCAGCCCCGAAAATCAGCTTACTTGTAAGCGACAACCCGCAACCGCAGGCGTTCGTCATGCCCAGTTTTATCGGCCAGCCGCTTCACAGCGTGATCCTTGCCTTACAGGATGCCGGTTTGCGGGTGGGGAACGTCACGAATGCGACCGAGGGTTCGGATCTTCAGGTGTTGGTGGCTCCGAATCCGATGAATCTTGCGACGGCCAGCGGGATTGTGGTTTCGCAAAATCCCATGCCGGGGCAAAAGGTGATATCCGGCGCGGCGATCAATCTACAGGTGAGGTGAACGATTCACGCTGATTTCTGCAAGACTGCCGCGAAAAATCCGTCGCATTGGTGAATCCCCGGAATGGTTCTCAAATATTGTCCTGAGGTGAGGGAATCAGGATCGACGGCGAGTTCCCCAACTTTTCTCAGCCGTTCTAATTCTTCCAAGCAATTCACAATCCGCATGTCTCGGCGGCTCGCTATCGCATTCTCGACAACAACCTCGTTCTCTTCGCGCTCCAGAGAACAACTCGCGTAGACAAGTTTGCCGCCGGGCGAGAGTTGGTTCATCGCTGAATCCAGGATTGCCGCCTGGCGCTTTTGGAGATCCAGAAGGTCGGAGGGACGCAGCCGCCATTTGATGTCCGGATTTCGCGCCAAGGTTCCTGTGCCCGAGCAGGGTACGTCCACCAAAACATGATCGAACTGGGTTGCCACGGGCAGCGCGCGCGCGTCTGCGGCAAGTATTGCCACGTTCTGGTTTCGAACCAGCTTGCGCAGCAAGCGGGCCCGATGAGGATGCAGTTCCGCGGCCACAATCAGGGATTCGGGATTCTGTTCGGCCAGGATGCGGGTTTTGCCACCCGGAGCTGCACAGCAATCGAGAAGTCTCTTGCCCGTGCCAATCAAAAGGGCAACCAATTGCGAAGCCTCATCCTGAATGGCGATTCGACCCTCTCGAAAAATGGGAAGAGAATTGAGGTTGCCGGATCGCAGAAGGCGAGCGGAACTGAGGAGGCTACCCTTGCCGAGTTCAATTCCTGCCGACTCTAGTTCGGCGATCGCCTCTGGATTGAAGATGCGAATGGCTGTCTCAGGAACTTGCTGATCATAGGCACAGATTGCGCGCGCTGTTTCAAGCCCGAAATCTTGAACCCAGCGTTCGACCATCCACAGGGGATGCGACAGGCGAGCCGCTATTTCGGGAGTCGACCTGAGGCCCGAAGCGTCGGGCGTCGCAAATTTCAGCCTATCTATCTTTCGCAATACCGCGTTTACGAACGGCGCGGCCGAATACTTACGAGCCCGCTTTACCAGTTCAACGCTCTCGTTCACTGCAGCACTGGCAGGAATGCGATCCAGGTAATTCAGCTGATAGACGGCAAGACGCAACGCGATCAGAACTTCAACATCGAGCTTGGTAAGAGGCTGGTTCGAAACCTGGGCAATTTGATGGTCCAAGAGCGAAAGCCATCGCAAAGTGCCCATAACCAGTTCCGTCGCCAAGGCGTGATCGGCGAGCGACATGTCCTGGTGGGCGCGGGAATGCAGCAATTCGGAAGCGTAAGAGTTGTTTCGCGCCACTTGCAGAAGGATCTCGAAAGCCGCGATCCGCGCCGGAGAGGCGTTCGACTTCGATCGTGCTCTTTCAGGTTTCAACTGCCTAACCGCTCCCCGGATTCAGGACGATATCCCCTGACAAAGTCAGCGGCGAGCATTCTTCTTTTGCCCTCCGGCTGTACTTCCAGCAATTCCAGGGCAGATCCACCGCCACATCCCACCAACAAACGATTGCCAACCAACAACTCGCCTTCCGGCAGGCTCTGCTCGACTGGGCTCACTCGCCAGGTGTTCAGAGTCTTGCCACGGAATCGAGTGAAGGCTCCTGGCCAGGGCTGAAAGCCGCGCAACCGGTCAGAGATCTGCTTCGCGTGCAGGCGGAAATCGATTTGCCCGTCCTCTTTTTTCAGGATCGGCGCCAGGCTTGCCTTCGAGTGATCTTGCGGCATAGGAGAAACGGAACCGACCGCTAGACCGCGGAGCGTCTCAACCATCAATTCAGCGCCGATTGCAGCAAGGCGCGGCCCCAGAGTCTCAGAGGTGTCTTCCGGTTGGATGTTGATGTCGCGTTGCAAGAGGATGTCGCCGGTATCCAGACCTGCGTCAATTTTCATGGTGGTGACGCCGGTTACGGTTTCTCCCGACGCGATAGCCCATTGAATTGGCGCCGCCCCGCGATATTTGGGAAGTAAGGAGCCATGTAGGTTGATATTTCCAAAGCGGGGCAAGTCAATCATCCACTGTGGGACGATGCGTCCGTAGCCCACGACGATAATCGCGTCCGGGTTCAACTTCGCCAGCTGTTCACGAAACTCTTCGTTGTTTTTGATCTTGTCGGGCTGGATCACTGGCAGCCCATTCTCCAGAGCTGCCTGCTTGACTGGCGAAGCGGTTAATTGCAGGCCCCGTCCCTGCGGACGGTCAGGTTGAGTGACAACCAGGGATATGGGGAATTTGTGTTCGACCAGAGCTCGCAGGGTGGGCACGGCAAACAGCGGCGTACCGCAAAAAACGAGCTGCATGGAACTGTTCGGGGCGCCGTTTACCATTCTCCAGCTTTCATCATTTTTTTGATCTTACGCTTCATCAGGTCTCGTTTGAGGGCGCTGATATGGCTGATATAGAGCTTTCCATTCAAATGATCGGTTTCATGCAGGA
The DNA here is from genome assembly GCA_963797845.1 of Terriglobia bacterium. Classification (GTDB taxonomy): domain Bacteria; phylum Acidobacteriota; class Terriglobia; order Terriglobales; family Acidobacteriaceae; genus DASREM01. The sequence goes on along the minus strand of CAWCRE010000018.1, from coordinate 216,409 downwards.
AGGCTCGCGCGAGAAGTTCTTCACCAGTTTTCTCGAACCATTTGCCGTTTACATCCTGGGCGCGAATGGTTACTTTGTGGGCGCGCGTGACCGGCTCGCGAAACTCGGGAATGCTCAGACATCCTTCGTTCTGCCGGTGCTTGCCCTCCGTATGAATGATCTCGGGGTTTGCCAGCACCAGTTTTGCGGCTGGATCTTCCTGGAAAGTCACGTCAATGACCGCCAACCGTTTCGAGATGCCGATTTGCGGAGCCGCGAGGCCCACGCCGTGCGCGGCATACATGGACTCGAACATGTCCTCGACGAGCTTCTTCAGCTCGTCATTGAATTCCGTGACTGGCTTTGCGGGAGTTTCCAGGACGGCGTCACCATATTTCACAATGGGATAGATCATCGCACGTGATTGAGCGAGCGTGTATTTGATAACGCTGCTTAGTAGCTCCTTACTTGCTCGAGATAACCTCGAAAATTCCTGACAACTTCATTGATCGAGTCGCCGCCGAATTTCTCTAGGCAGCAGCGTGCGAGGGTGAGGGCGACCATAGCCTCGGCGGCAACTCCGGCCGCAGGAACAACGCAGACATCGGAACGCTCGTAAGCGGCGCTCACTGGCTCGCGGGTCTCGAAATCGACAGACTTGAGCGGGCGGCGCAATGTCGAAATAGGTTTTAGGTATCCGCGCACCCGGATATCTTGCCCGTTAGAAACTCCGCCTTCAATTCCACCCGCATTGTTGGTTGCCCGAGTAAATCCCGCGGACGATTCGTACCCGATTTCATCATGCACAACGGAGCCGGGCGAAGTTGCTGCGGCAACTCCGGAACCGATTTCGACCGCCTTGACAGCTTGCAAGGACATGACCGCTGCGGCAAGCATCGCGTCGAGCCTTTCGTCCCACTGCGCATAGCTTCCGAGGCCGGGGGGAACCTGGTGGACCACAACTTCGAAGATCCCTCCCACTGAGTCTCCCGTCCTCAATGCTTGATCAACTGCGCCTTTCATCCGCTGCTCAGTATGTTGATCCACGCACCCGAGCAGAATCTCAGACTTGGTGGAGAGATCGAGAATTTGATCCCAAGGGATCTCCGTCGATTCCAGGCTGACGCTCCCCACCGCAACCACGTGACTGAGTACCTCGATTCCCAGCTCCCGGAGCAGCAGCTTTGCGAGAGCTCCGACAGCGACTCGCGCGGCCGATTCCCGCGCAGAAGCGCGCTCCAGCACATATCGGGCTTCGAGAAAATTGTACTTTAGAGCTCCCGCCAAGTCGGCATGGCCCGGCCGGGGTGACGCCACGCGCTTGTGCTTTTCGGGATCCCCTTGCTCCACCGGGAGAGCTTCCTGCCAGTTCTGCCAGTCGCGATTCTGCAGAAGCAGAGAGATGGGGGAGCCGATGGTGCTTCCGTGGCGAATTCCTGAAAGGACATGGGCATGATCCTTCTCGATTTTCATCCGCCCGCCGCGCCCGTAACCCTGTTGTCTACGCCAGAGTTCCCGATCCAGAAAGGATTGATCCACGCGGAGGCCGGCCGGCATCCCGGACAGGAAAGCGACTAATGCCTCCCCGTGAGACTCCCCGGCAGTGTAATAACGGAGCATGCTTATTTGGATTGTAGCCGATAGCAGCAGCAAACCCCGAAGCGGCTGGAAACATCAAACCCTTGCTTTTTCTGTGCCTCGGAGTTGCCAGTGTGCACCGGGAACTTGCTAGAATAGGGTTAACTTAAGATTAACCCGCACCCCGTTACATTTACGCCAGCCCGGCGCGAAGTTGCCACTTCCGAGGAACTCTGGCTCTGAGGTATCTGGTGCCTACCAGGACACGTTCCAAAGCCGTGAAACCCGCGCGCGATATCCCAACGAACCAGGTTTCGGAACTGTCGTTGCACCTGCTTCGCGCCCAAGAAGAGGAACGAAAGCGAATCAGCCGAGAGCTGCACGACGAGACCGGGCAGGGTTTGATGGTTCTGCGCCTCTATCTCAGCATGGTAGCAAGCGAGTGCCGCACCGCGGAGGCGGAGTCGAAGGTCCAGGAAGCAATGACCATGCTGGATCGGACGATTGGAGATTTGCGGCGGATCATCGCCCGCTTGTCACCGCGAACGCTCGATGAACTTGGATTGCTGGCTGCGATCCGAAAGGAAGTTCGCGAACTCACCAAGAACACCGGGATCAAAGGGAAGCTGTTTCTCCCGGAAAACCTGAACGGTGTGGAGCACGAGTTCGAAGTTGGAGTGTACCGGGCCGTGCAGGAAGCCCTGCACAATGTGGCTAAACATTCGCAAGCGCAAAATTGCGTGGTGCGGCTTGAATTGCAAGAAGGCGAGTTGCAGCTTTTGATTGAAGACGACGGAGTTGGATTCTCCAGGACCGATTCACACCGGGGCAGTTTCGGCCTCTGGGGAATGCGCGAGCGCATCGCAGCTCTGGGCGGCACCGTTCGAGTGCGATCTCGCAATGGAAGAGGCACGCGGGTTCGAGTGATGTTGCCGGCATTCAGAAATGCGGGGCGAAAGCGCAGTTCAGTTCCCGAAGTTGGCGAGGAAATCCGTCCGAATCGCGTCGGAGGGAAAACGAGGAAAGGACGCAAGAGGGCGCAGGAAACACGTCTGCTGAAACCTGAAACCCAGTACACTCATGCCCATCCGATGCATAGTAGTTGACGATCACACGCTGTTCCGCGATGGTTTGCGGCGGCTGCTGGAGAGCGAGCCGGACCTGCAGGTGGTAGGGGAGGCCAGCGACGCCGTGGGAGGTCTAGAAAAAGTTCGGGAATTGAAACCCGACGTGGTGTTGATGGATATCGGCATGCCCGGCATGTCGAGCTTCGAAGCCGCCCGGCTCATTGAACGAAATTGTCCGGGAACAAAGCTGATCTTCCTTACCATGTATGAAGACGAGGAGTATCTGCTTCAGTGTATCGAGGTAGGCGCGTCGGGATACGTTTTAAAGGATGCGCCAGCTCCCAAGCTAATCACGGCAGTGCGAGAAGTGTCGCAAGGACGAAAATATCTGAGTCCGCAAGTGCTTGAGAAACTGGTGGATGATTTTCGCTCGCGCTCGCAGGGATTGCCTTCACGAATGGCACGTAGTTCCACCTTGACCCCCCGCGAGCGGGAAGTCATCAAAATGATTGCGGAAGGTAACTCGGTGCGTGAGATCGCCGGGATGCTTGGTCTTAGTATCAAAACCGTAGAGGCTCACAAATTCAATCTCATGCGCAAGCTGAACATCCATAACAAGGCGCAGCTGGTGACGTACGCCATTCAGAAAAAGATCGTGAAGATGCCGGCTGGAGCCTGAACAAACTGATCACCAAAAAAACTCCCAGGCGTTATGCCTGGGAGTTTTCGTTAAAGCCGAATTGTCACTTAACTTCGAGCGGTTGATCGAGCTTAAAGCTCAGGGCGGTTTCAGCGGGGAGCACCACATCTTTATTGCCGGTAAAGACTGTACCGGCCGTGCCGGCTCCAGCGCCGGCTAAGGCGCCTATCGCCGCGCCCTTTCCTCCGCCTGCAAGACCACCGATCAAGGCTCCGAGTCCTGCGCCTCCTCCGACCATGGTGGCAGTGCGCTTACCTTTTCCCTTCTCGCTGCGCATCACGGAGGAGGTTTCGATTTGCCGATCCGTCCCATTCACGTTGATGGAAGTAAGCTTTACGGCGAGACTGGCGCCTCCTTTGAAGCGTCCGAGCGGCTTAGCGTCCGTAACAGTTCCGGAGGCGGAGGCGCCCGAAGGAATCACATCTTTACCATCGATCTGCACCGGTTCGGCCAAGGTGGCCGTGAAAGCCTGCCCAGGCTGGCTGGTTTTTGAGCTGAGTGCTTCGCCGAGGCGTACCGTGAGTACGGTTCCGGCGGGAATGACAACCGGCTTGGGCGCTTCGGCCATCGGTTTTTCGGGCGCGGCTTTAGTTGCCGCACCGGACGGGGCGGAGCTTGCCATCCCTGAGGAAGACGAGTTGGCTGAGTCAGGCGCTGGAGCAGTTGCGCCAGAAGGTTGATTTGTGTCCGTAGAAGTTGTGCTATCCGCCGGTTTGCGGTTGCAAGCGGCGAGAGTCATGAGCATGAAGAACGCAAGGGTTATTGCAAACGAGCGGGATTGCATACATCCTCCGTTTGTAAAAGCTGTAGGGGCCGATACCTCGGAACTAGCAATTCCCGAGTTACATAACTAGCGCAGCAATTTTACGCTTTGTCGGAAAAGAGGGTAGCAGGTAACTCAACTTTTTCGTTCGCCCCGTTAGCGGCTTGGCCGGACAAATCAGAAGGCGCTTCGCTTTGCGCATCCGTCGAATCCGCGAGCACGGTTTTCTTCTCAAGAAATTTCGCCGTGTTCAGGAGCGGGCGCCCCAGAGACGAGTTGTAGCTAGTCCACGGACTATCCAGCTCCGCTTCCCTCTCGAAATGAGCTCGCATGCTCTCCATTTTCGAATCGAGATCGTCCATGTAGTGAAGCATTAGCGCTTCCGGAAACATAGGAAGTTTGGGCGATCCGAACTCATATTCGCCGTGGTGACTGATAATGAGGTGCTCGATCAGAGTCTTGAGTTCATCAGGAAAATCCGGGAACGCTTCCAGCTTGGACTGGAGCATCTCCAGTTCGATGATCATATGCCCGAGCAACTGGCCGCGAGTGGTGTAGGTGAACGAACGGTTATAAGTGAGTTCGAAAATCTTGCCGATGTCATGGAAAAACGCGCCGGTCAACAGCAGATCACGATTGATTTGCGGATAGTTGCGACAGATCAGATCGCAAGACTTGAACAGCGACACAACGTGATCGAGAAGACCGCCAATGTATGCGTGGTGCAAGGTTTTTGCGGCGGGAGCATTGCGGTAGGCTTCCGCAATTTCCGAATCCGCCATGAACGCCTGCACGAGATTCTTGAGATGAGGATTCTGAAAAGATTCGACAAATCCGCTCAGTGTCTGCCAAAGCTCTCCGATGTCTTTGGTGGTTTTTGGCAAATAGTCGGCGAAGTCGACTTCGGACTGTCCCAGCCGCCGCAATTTGTGGATTGTCAGCTGAAACCGGTTCTTGTATTTGTTGATAAGTCCTTTGACCTTTATGTAGTCGTCCTGTTCGAAGCCATTGAGAGCATCCTCGACGTTGTCCCACATTTTGGCTTCGATCAACCCAGAACGGTCGCCGAGCGTGAGGGCCAGGTAGGGCTCACCAGTCTTTTTGGGTTTCACCTGCTTTGAGACGACGACAAAACTAGAGGTGACGATCTTGTTCTCAAACTGAATGCAATCGCAGAGGAAGAATTCTTTCATACGTGAGCCGATCGCCCGCTGGTCCACCGAGCGATATCAGGCTCAGCTTAAACTAAGACCTAAAACAGGCCTAATTTTTTCTTTTTCTTGAGTTCTTTTGCTTTCAGGTCTTTGGTAGCGGTTTCAACCGGCTTCGTCTGATTTGGGCTGGCCCCGGTGTCTACGTAACCCTGTTTGATATCGATAAACGCATCTTCCCGCAGTTTCTGCAAGTACACGCGCAGGGCCGGCTGTAGTTTCTGCATGTAGAGGGCGTCCTGCACCCGAGGCTCAACGTCCGCCATGCTCGGGACGCCTGCCTGCTGGTGTTCGGTGACTCTCAGAATTACGAACCCCTGTTTGGTTCGAATGGCGTCAGATATATCGCCGGGTTTCATGCCGAACGTCGTATCTTCCAGTTCCTTAGCCAGGGTGCCGCGCTTGAAATACCCAAGATCGCCACCTTGGGACGCGGTCGGTCCATCAGAGTTCTTTTTTGCCACATCTTCAAAACTCGCGCCCTTACGAAGCTGATCGACAAGCTCGTTCGCTTTTGCTTGTGCAGCAGCCAGTCTTTGCGCCTCGTCATCAGGAGCGCCAGGCTTCTTGTCTGTCGAAACCAGGATCTCGCTCAGGCGAATTTGCTCAGGCTGTTCAAGATCTTGTTTGTGAGCGTCGTAAAATTGCTGTTCTTCGTCTTTGGTGATGTTCAGCTTGGAGCCCACCTCTTTGCCGATCACCTGCTGGGTAATGATCTGGTTGCGCATATTTTGCTTGAAATCTTCGAACGACACGCCTTGGCCTTGTGCCGCTTTTTCCAGATCGTCCATACTTTCCAGATTCATCTGCTTGCGCATTTCGTCGAGACGTTCTTATCAAGCTCCGTGTCGGCCGTAATTCCCAGATCCTTCCCTTTTTCCAGCAAGAGTTGCTGATCGATCAAGTCGCGCAGCACGTCTTTTTCGCGTGCGGCAACAGCTTTGTCGGCATTGCCGGCGTCTTGCTGCTGCGCCTCTTGCTTCAATTGCTCTTTGCTGCGCTGAAACTCAGTGCGCGTGATGATCTGGTTGTTGACGCGAGCGATAATCTCCTCGACGACCACATCGGCACCGACCGAGGGAATACAAAAGAGGACAGCAGCGAGAAGGGAAAGGGGAACAATTTTGCGCATAGAAACCTGTTTTGGCGAATCCCGCCGTTAAGCCTTGAGACTCGCGTAGGAGAATATATTTTTCTATTGTACCTCGCGACCTCACCGCCAGCCAGTGTCGCATCCTGCTATCATGTTGGGTTTTCTAGCCGGTCGGTACAGTAGGAGGTAAGTTCATGCGCTCGTTTTGTTTCTTTCTCATTCTATTAGGTGCAGCGATGACTGACTTCAGCATGGCGCAGAATGCAAGTTCATCGGCTCCGAGCTTGGCGGAACTCAACCATATGGCGAGCCGGTTTGCGCCCACGCAGCTGAGGGTCGACACCTCGAAATTGTCTGCGGGGGATAAACAAGCCTTGGTCAAGCTCATCGAGGCCGGCCGCATACTCAATGACATCTTCATGCAGCAATATTGGAGCGGAGATGTCGCTTTGTACCAGGAACTACAGAAGGACAACACCCCTCTGGGCAAGGCGCGGTTGAACTACTTTTGGATCAACAAGTCGCCGTGGTCGGGGATTGATCAGTTTAAGGCGTTCATACCCGGCGTGCCCGCGCGCAAACCGGAAGGAGCCAACTTTTATCCCGAGGATATGACCAAGCAGGAGTTCGAGAGCTGGGTCGCGACCCTCTCCGATGAGGACAAGAAGCAGGCAACTGGATTCTTCACCGTCATCAGGCGAAAGGGTGGTTCGGGTTCCGATAGTCGCTCCTTGACGATGGTCCCGTATAACGAGGAATACAAAGCCGACCTGACGCAAGCCGCCAACCTTCTGCATGAGGCAGCGGGACTCACCGAGAATGCCTCGCTCAAGAAGTTTCTCAACCTGCGCGCGGACGCATTTCTCTCCAATGACTACTATGAGAGCGACATGGCCTGGATGGATTTGGACGCGCCGCTCGACATCACGATCGGTCCTTACGAAACGTACAACGACGAGATCTTCGGCTACAAAGCGGCCTTCGAAGGCTACATCAATTTGAGAGACGACGAGGAGACGGCCAAACTCGGCGGCGTTCACCCAGCACCTGCAACAGATCGAAGACAATCTTCCTATCGACCCTCAGTACCGTAACCCGAAACTCGGGGCTGCGGCTCCGATTCGAGTCGTGGACGAAATCTTGAGCTCAGGCGATGGCGCGCACGGGGTGCAGACCGCCGCCTATAACCTTCCCAATGACGATAGGGTTGTTCAGCAGAAGGGCAGCAAGCGCGTAATGCTGAAGAATGTGCAAGAGGCAAAGTTTCACAGTGTCCTGGTACCGATCGCGCGCAAGACACTGAAACCTTCCGCGGTGGCCGATGTCAGATTTGACCCGTTCTTCACTCACATCCTGGCTCATGAACTCATGCACGGTCTCGGGCCTCATCAGATCAAAGTCCAGGGGCGAGATACGACTCCGCGAGAAGAACTGAAAGGTCTGTATAGCGCCATCGAAGAAGCTAAGGCCGATGTCACCGGCCTGTTCGCACTGCAATACATGATGGACCATGCGAAAGAGATGGGGTTGGAGAAGACCCTTCAGAAGGATGAGGCTGCCCAAAGGCAGCTTTACACCACATTCCTGGCTTCCGCTTTTCGCAGCTTGCGTTTTGGTCTGGAAGAAGCGCACGGAAAGGGCATGGCAATTCAGTTCAATTACTTGATGGATAAGGGCGGATTCGTGCAGGATGCCTCGGGCGCATTTTCAGTCGACATGACCAAGATTAAGCAAGCGGTTGCTGATCTGGATCACGATCTGCTGACCCTCGAAGCTGAAGGGAACTACGCGGGAGCGAAGAAGATGCTGGACGAACTGGGCGTGATTCGGCCAGCGGTGAAAACAGCGCTGGATCGCTTGCAGGACATCCCCACTGATATTGAACCGATCTTTGTTACTGCGGACCAACTAGCGCCAAGGCGTGAGCCAGTTTCAGGTTCCATGTCAAAGAAAAAGGGACACTAGGAAGTTGAGGCAGCTTCGGCGCTTGCACTTCGCAATAGTGCAAGCGCCGTCACATCATTATGAGTGGGCGGAGTTCGCATAAAGTCTTTGACGTCGCTCAGTACGCCCACACAAAATTCCCGGGCACTATCGGCTTCTATCTTTTGTAAGCTGTTTTTCACACCTTCCAGGCCGAATTCGTTGCCCTTACGCTTGGCTTCGACCACTCCGCGGGAAACCAGCAGCAGAGCGGCGTTCGGTTCGACTGCAATGGTGGGAGCATCACATGTCGCGTGCGAAAACAGGCCAAACGGTAAACCTGTGGCGCCAATTTCCGTAATCCCTGTGCTATGGCGCAATAGGGCTGGCGTATGGCCGGCATTCACATAGCACACTGTTCCCAGATCTTCATGGTAGCAGCCGGTAAACGCGGGACAGGACCGCACCCCGCCTGCCGCGCGGAGGATCGTCCGATTAATCTCAAGGCAGAGGCTTACTAGTGCGTTGGCTTCGTTCACTTCCTGTGGAGAGAAAACCTCGACGGCCATAGTGCGAAAGGTCTCTTGCGCGGCTGCGAGGATTGCCCGACTCTCTTCGTGACGTCCAGCGACATCAAGCAATCCGAATAGCACCCGGTTCGGACTCACACGGATGAAATCGTAAAAATCTCCTCCCATCCGCTGTCCGTAGTACACCGCCGCCAATTCGGCTAAACGCAGTTCCGGAACTTCTGTGTGCTGCGGTTCGTGGCTGAGTGCCGCCGGGGTTCTGCGATTTGGGAAGAAAGAAGGCATCACCGCCCCGGCAAAGTAGCACAGAAGAACGCCGAAAACCAGAGCTTAGAACGGGAACTCATTCTCCATACTTATCGGCAAGATACTTGGCTACTTCAGATTGCAGTTGGCCATAATCGGAGCGGATCGTCGCCCGGAGAGCAGCTTCGGCCGAACTACCCTGTCCAAGACGCTCCAGGATGCGCCGGACATCGCTCATGCCATAGGTATCGTTTATGTATTCCACGGCTGCCAGAGATTCATCGTAGGCGACCATGGCCTGCACGGTCGAAAACTGCATGAAACTGCCCTCGAGAACGTTGTAAGGGATTTCCTGTTGGGCCTTGAAGATCTGCGCCAGGCGGCGTCCGCGAGACGCTACCGACTTCGGTTCCAGAATCTGCGCTGTTCCCTCGTTCAACCACTGCGGGCAGCGTCCCCCGGAGAGTTGGTTGATGAAGGAATGCGCGAGTTCATGCTTCAGGACCCGGGCGAGTTCGGGCGTGACCGTGGCAACCCCATCCACCGGAATACGAAGCTTTCCGTCGTTCACCGCGCCGCTCCAGGAGGGCGCTTGCGTGACATCAAAGAATGCCTGATCGGTGTAGAGGGTCACGGAAATGCTGCCTCTCGGGGCTACTCCCAAGTCGCGGGTGAGATCGTCGTACTCGGATTCGAGGGTTTCTATGACTCCCCGGCGAAGGGAATCGGAAGTCTGTTTACCTTCGTACTTGAGCGTGAAATGCCCGCTCTCGTGCTGAGAAAAATCGGATTCGGCGCTGGCTTCGCGTTCCGCTTTCTCAAGATAATGCTGGATCATGGCATCCGGTCGAAGCGATAAAGAACGCTTCCAGCTCCGGATTGCGTCCGAAGTGCGATCAGAAGCAAACTGCGCATATCCGAGAACCGCCAGCGTGTCAGCGGAGTCGGGCGCCGCTCGCGCGGCGCGTTCTGCATAGAGCAGGGCTTCCGCAGGATTTCCGGTTCGGACCAGGAGCGCAGCGTAATAGTTCAGGATAGTTGGGTTTTGAGAATCAAATCGCAACGCAGTTTCAAAATACTTGCGGGCTCCTACGAAATTTCCGCTTTCCAATTCGTGCTTGCCAGCGATGAAGTAAGCCGCAGCTGCTGTATTCGCGTCCCCTGTTTGCTCCGCGGTACTGAGGGCGTCAACGTCGACCTTGCCGTCGCGAATGATCTTGTCGCTGACTATTCCTTCGTTTTTAATGTTGCTGGTGGGGGCATAGGCAGGAACATCATGCGGGTTGCCGGAATTCCCGGAGGCATATTGCGGAGGAATTCCTCCAGCTTCGATCCGTTCGACGGACGACTTCGGGACCGCATAGGAGTCGTCGCCGATGTCGTACTCTACGCGGGCACCGTTTTCGCGAACATGATCGGCCCAAATGGAACGCCCGTTCTTTAGGTGAATGACATCGGCTCGGCCGGAAGCGGCCGCCAAAGCGACTAAGAATAGAGTGACAGGTACCCTCACTAGGGCGCATTCTAGCAACGAGAACCATCTCGGCCTACGTGACCAAGGTAATGGGAAAATCCGCCTGCTCCGTCATTGTCTTGTTATGGATAGCTCTGGCTCAGGGGTGGGGACAACCAACCCCATCTATGGCCGCCCAATCCAAGGGCCAAGAAGCTCTTACCGGCCAGAGTCTTTACCTTCAACTCAGCTCCGTGGGACTTGACCATGCCCGGGTCTATCGCATCCGCAACGCCGCCTTCAACCGTGCGGCATTTCACATCACCCTGGACGACGGCACCATCGCTTTTACCGAAGACGTGGCAGGACATGTGACCGGTGCCATCTTCGAGGGCGACGGTGAAGTGCTGCTCGTGCCACCTAATAATGTGGAGCGAAGCTCGATGGCGTTGTTCACAAAGTCAGCGATCCTTGAAGAACGATTTGTGACCGCCTTCTTTCGATTTAATGATGACACCTTCTCCGAACTTCAGCCTTTCCTACGCGGAGCCGAGAATGGCGACGATTTCTTAGGGCAATGGAACCCGGCTCAGAAGCGATTCGCCGAAGGCGATGCCCTGCGATTGTTCATGACGTTCAGCCGTTTGCTGCCGGTGACGTCTGGTTCGACTTCCCCGGGGGACACTCAACTTGATCCGGATGATCACTTCCTACACGCCCGTATGCAGGGTCGAAAACTCGGAATTTTCGATATCTACAATGATTCGCAAGCGCCCGAGCAGGTGTGGGCGGGCAGGCTGGAACTTCAGGAGGGAATCAGCTTCTACAACGTCTGGACCTCGTTTTCGCTCTCGCGCCAAGAAAAAACCCAGGATGCTGTTGCCTCAATCACCGGCGAAGAAGGCAAGGTGGGTTCGATTGAGATTACCGATTTCAAGATCCGTTCTGAAGTCAAACCTCCAACTACGCTGAGGTCCACGGCCATCTTGCACTTCGAAGTGAAACAGGGCGGAGCACGAGCCGTTCTGTTCGAGCTGTCCAGATTCCTACAAGTGAAGAGTGTCGAGGCGGATGGACAGGCGGTCCAATTCATCAACAATCCGGCGCTCGAAGGCACGCAACTTGCGCGCCGGGGCAACGATACCGTCGCCGTGATTTTTCCTGCTCCGTTGCGCACCGGCGAGAAACTAGATCTGAAGTTCACCTACGCCGGAGAAGTGCTTTCTGAGGCGGGTGGAGGGCTACTTTACGTAGGAGCTCGCGGTACTTGGTACCCAAACCGTGGCTTAGCGATGTCCAACTACGATGTTGAATTCAAGTATCCGGCAGGGTGGACTCTGGTGGCGACCGGAAAGCGAGTGGCGGCTTCGGGAGATATGACGTCGACGCTACCAGAGAAGATTGAGCGGTGGGTGAGCGAAAGGCCAATCCCGCTCGCAGGGTTCAACCTCGGCAAGTATTCCAGAGTCACAACCAGAGCGGGGGACGTTTCCGTTGAGACCTATGCTGCGACTGGCGTCGAGCGAAATTTCCCGAAGCCTCCCACGAGCCAGCAGCACGAACCCGGCGCCGGACGATTCCCCGACATTGGTGTGCACGACACACCACCTGCTCCCACTCAAACCGCGGAAGCTGTTGGAGAGCGAGCCGCACGCGCAGTCGATACATTCGCGCGCGACTTCGGCCCTTATCCCTACGCTAGCCTTTCTCTTACGCAAATGCCGGGTCCGGTCAGCCAAGGCTGGCCAGGACTCATTTTTCTATCGAGCTGGGCGTTCCTGAATAACAGCGAGAAAAGCGCCTTGCACATGGATGAAATCGACAGGGTGTTGAGCGACCTGGTGGTGGTACATGAGACAGCGCACGAGTGGTGGGGAGATCTGTTGGGCTGGAGCCGGTATCGCGACCAATGGTGGGTGGAAGCGCTCGCTAATTACAGCTCGCTCATGTTGCTGGAAAAAGAAGATCCCACAAAATTTCGCAGCGTCATGGAGCGCCTCCGCGATAACTTGCTGGTAAAAAACAAGGACGGCGAACCCTTGATGGACGCCGGTCCGGTTACGTTGGGAACCCGTCTGTTTTCCTCGAAATTTCCTGCAGGGTATGAGGCCATCAGTTACGGCCGCGGAACATGGCTCTTTCACATGCTTCGCTACATGATGTTGGACGCGGAAATCCAGACTGGCTCAAAACCGAAAGCCTCGACCGAGGAGCCGTTTCTTCGTGCTCTGAAGGTTCTGAGGGAACGTTATCAAGGCAAATCGATCAGCACTCGCGATCTAATGCGTACCTTCGAAGAGCAACTGCCTCGATCGGCGTGGTATGAAGGCAAGAATAGTTTGGATTGGTTTTACGAAGGCTGGGTAAACGGAACGTCGATTCCGAAATTCGAATTACAAAACTTGAAATATCTCGACAAGCCGGGCGTTACCGTACTCAGCGGCGTCATTGTTCAGAAATCGGCGCCGAAAGAGCTGGTCACCTTTGTGCCACTTTATGTCGTCAAGAACGGAAAAGCGACGCTGGTGGGTCGAGTGTTTGCCGAAGGACCCGAAACCTCATTTCGTATCAACATCCCCTTGGGCGCACGAAAGGTCGTAATGGATGCTGAAGGAACGATTTTGGCTCGTGCTCATTAACATCTTCCACTTTGGAACTGCGTTCCCGGAACTGACCTGGTTCCGGACCTTCTCACTGCAGTCATTCTCCAACTAAGTAGTTTGTAATGATCAATCGAGTGGCCCGTACTTGGCTTCGGATCATTGGCCAACGAGATGCAATAGCCATTGGGTTTGGAGAGACGAAATGGCGAATGCAGAGCTCAGCCTTCCAACAACTTCGAGTTTTCCCCTTGCTGTCCCACTCGCAGGAGCCGCTAGAATTCTTCTTGTAGAGGATGAGAAATTCTTGCGGAACGTAATCCAGCATGTGCTGGCTGACGCAGGTTACGAGGTAGTCGTTGCCAAAGATGCCAGTGAAGCGGAGCGTCATTTCACTTTGTCGGCCGGGACGATCGACCTGCTGATCACGGATGTGGTCCTGCCGGGGCGTAACGGTGCACGACTCGCCGCTGAGTTATCAAAGCTGCGGCCAAAGCTAAAAACTGTGTTGATTTCCGGATATCCGGAGCGCGTAGTCAGGGATTGCCAACGAGGAGCAGTGAAGAAGACTGTCTACCTAGCCAAGCCGTTTACGGCCGAAGTTCTGACCAGGAAAGTTCGCGAGGTACTGAACGACAATATTTAAGCGCGTTTGCGGTAACGCACTGCCCGTAGAATCTGGTTGGGGATCTCTTGCAAGGAAACGACTGTTTGCAAAGAGCCAGACTCAGCACAGCTTTTCGGCATACCGTAGACGGTGCAAGACGCCTCATCTTGGCCCACGGTAACGCCTGATTTGCTCGCGATTGCTTTCATCCCATCACATCCATCGCTTCCCATGCCCGTCATGATGATGCCCATCGCCTGGGATCCGAAGCTTTCAGCAACCGACGTCATCATCACATCCACGGAGGGTATGTGCAGAGTGCTATCCGGCTGCGAACTGAGTTGCACCAAGCCCTGCGAGGAGGAACGTCTTGCCACGGTCAGATGCTGTCCGGCTGGTGCGATCAAGACAACTCCGCGCTCGACAAGGTCACCTTTTTTTGCCTCGCGAACGGAGATTTTGCACAAACCATTCAGACGATTTGCAAACGGCCCGGTGAAACCCGGCGGCATGTGTTGGACAATGACGACTCCTGCGGGAAGATCTGCGGGCAGCATGGGAAGAATGAGCTGTAACGCTCGGGGGCCCCCCGTAGAGATTCCGATGGCAATGATGGAGGGAGTAACCGGATATAAGGTCTGACCTCCGTTCGAAGGGACGCGAACCATGACTCGCGAGTTTGGCCTTCTGCGCCGCTGATCGGCGGCTGCCTTGATTTTTGCGATCAAATCCTCCTTGATTTTTACTATGTCGAGCGAGACGTAGGAGAGTTGTTTCGGGACATAGTCAAAAGCTCCCAGGGCCAACGCCTCCAGCGTGGTATTGGCGCCCCCCTGGGTTAGTGAACTCACCATGATTACCGGACGAGGAGAGTCCGCCATGATTCGCCTCAGTGTGTCGAGGCCGTTCAAGCGAGGCATTTCGATATCGAGCGTGATCACGTCCGGGTCGAGGGCGTAGATCTTTTCGAGGACCTCCAATCCGTTCTGCGCAGTGCCGACCACCCGCACATCCGGATCCGACTCGATCATTCGTGTAAGCGCGGTGCGCATGAATGCGCTAGCGTCCGCAACCAGGACGTGAATCAATCCGGCCCTGGTGTCGAGAGTCATTGCGGTCGGTAAATGGCGTTGACGATTTCATGAACCTCGTCGAGATAAGATTCGAGTTCGAAAGTAAGGCGTGCCCAATCGAATTCGGCGAGGCGGGGATGGTGTTTGAGCAACACCTCGAAGGCCGTCTCCTTGAGCACGTTTATCTGACGTTCTTCGATGAACCCATGACCCAGATTGCCCATGCGGCAGAGCAGGTCGCTGAGTGAGACCAGAGCGACCAGGGCTGGATTCGTCTCTGACGCGGTGATGTTGTGATGATGCTGAATCACTCCCGCGAGGTCCTCGTGGATATTCCATTTCTTCGCCAAGAGATATCCGCTGTCACAGTGAGTGAAACCTAGATGAGTTTGTTCCGATTCGTGTAGCGGGATGTGGTGCTCTTTGGCGGCAGATAAGGCAGAGGTAAACTGTGCGGGAAACATCCACAAGTTCACGATGATTCCCAAGTCGTGAAGAAGGCCGCCAAGATAGGCTTTGCTCGCGTCGGCAAACCCGATCCGGCGGGCAAAGTGCCGGCAAACCAGGGCGCAACCAAGAGAATGCTCCCAGAATACCGTGGGATCCACGCCGGCATTGCCGGGCATCAGTTGCAGAATGGAACAGGACAGCGCGATATCGCGAATGCGCTGCAAGCCGAGTGCTACCACAGCCGAGCGAATATTTTCGACATCCTCTCGGCGGCCAAACAACGAAGAATTCGCCATACGCAGGCATTGCGCCGCCAAAGACTTGTCTTGTGAAATCATGTCCACGACTTGCTGCACGTCCAGCGAATCCAAGGGCTGCTCAAGGTAACGCAGCAAAGGAAAGAGTGCCACCGGGATGCTGGGCATCTGGTCGAGAGTGTCGAGTTTTTGCAGGAGTTGCTGCCTGAGTTCGTCTGCCATAAATCAACCTTGAGTGGGCTTCCTTTTCTCGGCTTTCACATAGGCAGTCGCCGAAGGCAAGTGGACCAGAGAGAAGTCCTCATTGATGCCGTAGAGCGACTCGGAATGTCCGAGAAAGAGATAGCCGTGTGGTAAAAGATTGTTGTAATAGTGCTGGATGACGCGTTTCTTGGAGTTTCCGTCGAAATAGTTCACATACACATCCACCACATTGGTGCAGGTATCGAAGGACAGGTTCCAAACGTGTTCGATGATCATGGCCCGCGTGATGCGGCGGCCCGCATTCCTCATCAGGTATTCGAGCAGCGCGAATTCCTTGGACGTGAGCTCGATACGACGGCCCGCGCGTTCCACCCGCCGTTCCACCCGGTCCAGTTTGAGATCCTCCACAGCGAGAACCGATTCAGCCGGAAGATGGCAGCGTCGCAATAAAGCCCGGATGCGGGCCGAAAGTTCGGAAAAGGAAAACGGCTTGGCTAGATAATCGTCCGCTCCCAGATCCAGGCACTGCACTCGATCTTCCACCTTGTTCCGAGCCGTTAGCACCAGGATGGGCATGCTGTTTTTCCGGGTTCGCAGATAACGCAAGATCGCAACTCCATCCAGTTGAGGCAGATTCAAATCGAGAATCACCAGGTCATAATCCAGTTCGGCCGCCATGGAGCGTGCCTGCTCTCCATCCGCCGAAACATCGACCGCGTAATGCTCAGACTCCAGACCTTTTCGAACAAAGCTGGCCAAAGCTGCATCATCCTCAGCGATTAAGATCCGCATACCGGGGCAAAGCCTCCTGTCAGGAAGTTTGCGTCTCGATGAATCGAGGGGAACGCGGCAGGAAAGCACGCGGCAGTAGAGCAGCCGTGGTCTTCGTCGAGACCGGCCGGGCAGGGTAGCTTCTTCTATCTTCCGTGCCCGTGTCCATTGTGGCTGTGACCTGAATCACCATTCACCGTACACGGGTTCCTGGGTATCTCGGGCAACACTGCCGAGCGCCTGTCCCCATCAACGATAATTTCGCTATACCAAACGAGGGTGGAACTTGAACTTCCCTAACCAGGAGGCATGGCGCTTCTTTCTGCTTCCCGGCAGCATGCTGCTGCTGCTCGCGGCTGCTCTGCTGACCCTTGGCGTTCCCCTGTCCGCACAGGCTCTCAGTCTTCTTTTTTATGTGGGCTGCATTGCGGGAGTTCTGCTCAGCCTTCGATTTCACAGCAGTCGTGCCTTCCTGGCACTGCTATTCATTTTCCTGGCTCAACGGTGTATCGCATTCTTTGCCCCGGGCAGAATGACTCCGATCGGCCCTGGCCACATCGCTCTCGAGGTTGTTTCCGTCTTCCTTCCTATTAATTTCCTGTTGCTCATCTTGGCTGCGGAGCATGGCCTGACTTTGCGCGGGACGGCGCGCATGCTTGCGCTGTTACTCCTCGAATCGATTTTCGTTGCGGTTGTCTGCCGTCCCGGCGAGCTCAAAAGTCCGGCCTTCATCCGTTATTCTTTCGTGAACCCACACGTGTTCGGCCACAGCAACGTCCTGCCTCAGATAGCGATGGTCGGATTTCTAATCTCGCTTACTACCATTATGTTTCGCGTATTTCGTTACCGGCGGCCCATCGAAGCAGGCTTTTTCTGGTCTATCGTCGCGGTTTTCATTGCGCTCGCAGAAGGGGGAGTGGGACACATCGCGTTGGCCTACTTCGCTACGTCCAGCCTGGTGATGACAGCTGCCCTGATCGAGAGTTCCTATTTCCTCGCCTACCATGACGAGCTCACCGGATTGCCGGCTCGCCGCGCCTTCAACGATACGCGAACCACTCTGCAAGCTCCATTCTCCATCGCCATAGTGGACATCGATCACTTCAAAAGCGTGAACGACACCTATGGGCATGACACGGGCGATCAAGTCCTTCGCATGGTGTCCGGGAAACTTGCGCAGGTGACTGCCGGAGGGAAAGCCTTCCGTGTCGGAGGGGAAGAGTTCGCTATCGTTTTCCGGGGCAAGGGTGTGGAGCAGATCTCTCCTCATCTGGAGCTTTTGCGGGAAGCGATCGAGAACACTCCGTTTCAATTGCGGTCCGTCGCCGAGCGCCGTGAAACTCCGCGCCCGCAACCGGACCGCCGCACGGCTCCACAGAAAAAGACCCGACAACGTCTGGCCTTGATGCAGCCCCAATCGGATGATTCCTTGTCCGTGACCGTAAGCATCGGGGTAGCCGAGCCGGTTTCAGACGCGCAGGATTTCTCCACCGTCTACGAAGCGGCCGATAAAGCTCTTTATCGCGCTAAAAAAGCAGGCAGGAATCGGATTGAAACCGCGACCAAAGGCCGGACCCGGAAAGCACGGCTCAAAAGCAGCATTGCCTGATCAGTCAGTCGAAAAAAATCGCGCCATCATGTGCGGAAGCCGGGCATCGTTTAGCGGTGCCTTTGTTCCTTGCACGACGGCGCGATATTCGCGGAGCGCGTGGGGTACTAAAAGTAAACTGCGAGCCTCTAGTCAAGGCTCGTTCTTTTCTCCCGGTCTACTGCACGGTCAGGCTAACGGTTGTGGTCCTGGTGATAGTGCTAGTCCCCGAGCCTGACACCGCCATCACCGTGATGGTATAAGTTCCGCCCGTGTACGACAGATACGTATTCACTCGCGCAGTCCCAGGAAGAATTTTGCTTTTCGCTGCCGCTCGACAGGATGGACCTTTATCTCTATGGGACCGACCACGCGGTGCCGCCAGAAGATCTCGCAAGCATCGCCGGTCTGACCACCGAGCAGGTGGTTCGCGCATATGAAATGATCCAATCGAAACGAAAATCTGCGCGCTACCTGAAAAGCACGGCAATCATGGCGTTAGCGGACGCGAGTCTGACTTCCTCAGCGCGATGGTTCCAATAAAGAGAGAGGGCAACGTCAGCATTGCCCATGCCAGGGGGTGACCCCATTCTCGAATCGCGTGGTAAACTGTAGCTCCGCACAAGCCGGAGAGGTGGCAGAGTGGCCGAATGCGGCGGTTTGCTAAACCGTTGTACGGGCTAACACCTGTACCGAGGGTTCGAATCCCTCCCTCTCCGCCACGCAGTCTGGACTGAAGAGAAAATCCGCAATATTGCTCCGCAAAACGCCAGAAATGGCCGCAATTCCTCAATCTTGGCCCGAAACCGGACCAGAGAAGGCGACCTTTCAGACAGCGTGGGGCGACTTTGGAGGCATCTTCTCTACACACCAGAAACTCAGTCCGGTTTCGACGAGGAGCGGGGGCGAACGCATTGCGATCACAAACCGATCGTGCGGCGAAACTGGCTTGACTTCGGCAGACTTCTCCGAGTTCACTTTGGGCGGGGAGTTTGGGCATTGCAGTGAGTTTGAGCCGGAGGTCAGCGCTTTCAACAAACAGAAGCCCATGCTCGCGAGCGCTCTGAGTAAGCGATAGATCCCGTCTTGTGAGACGCCCAGCTCCAGGGGCGATATGGCTGTACCGCCGTGGCATCTTCGCGAGTTGTTCCGGGACGCCATTCAAGTGCCGAGTGCCTGGCTAATCCACTTGCCGATCACCGAAGTTTACTTGATATCGATACTCAAAAAGAATTTGCGGAGGGAATGTCAGCTCACGGAGTACAAAAGAGCTATGAGCGTGTTTGTTTCTTGGGTTCAAAGAGTGTAGATCGGAGTGAACTCTGACATCGAAGTCCACATCTGATCCTGCTGACCGCCCGCTGGTTCTGCTGACCGGAGCCACCGGTTACATCGGAGGACGTCTCCTCAATTCTCTTGAGAAGACTGGATACCCGATTCGTTGCCTCGCGCGACGTCCTGAATTTCTACGAGCGCGTGTTGCTGCCAGCACCGAGGTTGTAGAAGGCGATTGCCTGAATCTGGCTTCGCTTGAGCCAGCGCTCGCCGGGGTGCGCACAGCTTACTACCTGGTGCACTCAATGGGTTCCTCCGGTAAGTTCGAAGAGCAGGACCGTGAAGCGGCCCGTAATTTTGCGGCAGCCGCGCGCCAGGCTGGGGTGCATCGCATTGTCTATCTAGGCGGACTGGGGGCAGAGGGCCAGTCGCTATCTCCTCATTTACGAAGCCGTCAAGAAGTAGCAGATATTCTGCGTTCGTCTGCGGTACCCACGATTGAGTTTCGGGCCTCGATTGTGATCGGCTCGGGAAGCCTCTCGTTCGAAATGATTCGCGCTCTGGTCCAGCGACTGCCCGTGATGATTTGTCCACGATGGGTTGCCGTAAAGGCTCAACCGATCGCAGTCGAAGACGTGATCGCATACTTGTTGCAAGCTCTGGAACTCCCGGCACGGGAAGCAGCGGTATTCGAGATCGGTGGGACCGACCAGGTAAGTTACGGCGAAATCATGCAAGAGTATGCGAGGCAGTGCGGCCTCCGACGATGGATGATTCCGGTTCCCGTCCTGACTCCCCGGCTCTCGAGTTTGTGGCTGGGCCTGGTTACCCCTATTTATGCTCGGATTGGACGCAAACTCGTTGATAGCATGCGAAACCCCACACTGGTGCAGAACCCGTCAGCATTGACGGCTTTCAAGATCAGGCCAAGAGGTTTGAAGGAAGCGATTGAACGAGCCCTACACAACGAGAATCTCGAGTTCGCAGAGACCTCCTGGTCCGACGCTCTCTCTTCGGCCGGGAAGACCCGCTCATGGGGAGGCGTGCGCTTCGGAACCCGGCTCGTGGATTCGCGTACGTTACGCGTGTCCGTACCCGCGGAAGCGGCGTTTGCACCCATCCGTCAGATTGGAGGAGCGAACGGCTGGTACTTCGCGGGTTTCCTGTGGTGGTTACGCGGTTTTCTGGATTTGTTGGCAGGTGGCGTCGGAATGCGGCGAGGCCGGCGCAACGCCAAGACTCTCGCGGTGGGAGATGCGCTGGATTTCTGGCGAGTGGAAGCGTTCGAGCCCGATCGTCGGCTCAGATTGGCCGCGGAAATGAAAGTGCCCGGACGCGCTTGGCTCCAATTCGAGGTCGAGCCTGTCGGTTCCCATTTAGATTCGCAAGAATCAACTATCCGGCAGACGGCTATTTTCGATCCTGCGGGCCTGGGCGGTCTCGTTTATTGGTACGCACTGTATCCCGTCCATCGCTGGATTTTTGCAGGAATGCTTCGTATGATCGGCGCCCGAGCGGAGATCAAAGCACAGGAGTCCACCTGATTGGTTTTGTAAACCGGAAATTACTCCCAAGAGCATCGCTAGACAGAAGGCGGCTTCTGGGGAAATTCCATGAATTTTCGGCCACCAGGACCTTGTGACCTCACACAATCTGCGGAGAAATCACTGGCACTAGACGCCTGCAATCGTCAGAGATCCATCCCCCATCCACATCCTGCCTTGGAGAAAATTTCGATCTCATAACTGCTCGCCAGCCGCGCAGTCAGCGCAAACCAATGAGCCTACCTCGGCTCAAAAAGTGACCACTCTTAGCCACATCATCGCCAGCGTTTCGCCTTTCGAATTCATGTCCGAACCGCACTGGTTAGTATGACTGTGCGGCTAAGAAGCAGTCGCGGAGAACATCTTCAAGTGCTGATTCCCTCCAACCCACGAACACGCCGGGCCGTACAGCTCAGCGACCTGTACCGAGGGTTCGAATTCCTGGCTCTCCGCCAGCCAGTCTGGACTGCAGATAAATTCCTCAATATTGTTCAGAAATGCGCGAGAAATCGCCGCAATTCCGCGATTTTCGCTCTCAAACCGCACTAGAGAAACTGGCCTGCCGATTCCAGCAGGGCAGGTTCTGAACCTTTTTCTCTGGAGGCAGAAACTCAGTCCGGTTTCGACAAGGAGCAGGGGCGAAAGCAATGCGATCACAAATCGATCACGTGGCGAAGCGGCTTGACTTTTGAGGGGCTCTCCGAATTCCGCGTGCGAAAATCCCTTCCTGGATAGCTTTCGCCTTGCGACCAGTCGCCCAAAGCAGCTGTTCTTCGGGTTGGCTGGCACGCACGTATAATGGCGCCCACATGCCTTTCAGCGCCGGCACGAAACTTGGCCCTTACGAGATTCAGTCCCTGCTCGGAGCGGGAGGTATGGGCGAAGTGTATCGAGCCCGTGACACGCGCCTCTCCCGTACCGTCGCCATAAAAATTCTGCCGGAATCGCTCGCCTCCGACCGCGATCGTTTGGATCGCTTTCAGGATGAAGCGCGCGTTCTTAGCGCCCTTAACCATCCGAACCTGATGGCGATCCATGATGTTGGCTCGCAGGAAGGCATTCATTTCCTGGTTGCAGAATTTCTTGAAGGCCAGACGCTTCGCGAGCGACTGGAGGCCGGACCTCTTCCTCAGCGACGAGTGAACGAATACAGCCTGCAAATAGCAAAGGGACTAGCCGCAGCGCACGAGAAAGGCATTGTTCATCGTGACCTTAAGCCGGAAAACATCTTCATCCTTGCGGACGAGCGCATAAAGATCCTTGACTTCGGATTGGCCAAGCAAGTGTCGAGTGCGGCCGTCGGCGGCGATAAGACGCTTACCAGCGTGGACCGAACTTCCGCAGGTACCGTGCTCGGCACGGCGGGTTATATGTCTCCGGAGCAGGTGCGCGGAGAACCTGTCGACCATCGTTCAGACATCTTCAGTTTCGGCGCGATCCTCTACGAGATGGTATCGGGAAAGCGCGCGTTCCACGGCGACTCGGGCATCGAGGTTATGAACTCGATCCTCAAAGAGGAAGCGCCGGACTTGGCCGACAGTGGAGTGCAGGTACCCCTCGGCTTGCAAAGGATTGCGCAACGCTGTCTCGAGAAGAAACCGCATGCGCGCTTTCAGTCGGCTAGCGACCTGGGTTTTGCGCTGGATTCCTTAAGTAGTGCAGGAACTTCGACTGCGAGTTTGCGCGCGCTGAGGGACACGAGCAAAACACGATCGCGAATTCTGGTTGGGGCGTCGCTGGTGGCGGCATTGGCTGCTGGGGTGATTGCGACGCTGCTACTGAATCATCCTGCCGTAATCCATCCCACCTTCACCCAGATCACCTTTCGTCAGGAGTACCTTCGCCGTGCACGATTCGCTCCTGACGGACGCACTGTGGTGTACGACGGAACTACCGACGGCAAGCCAACCGAGCTTTTTTCTACGCGCACCGATACCGCCGAGTCGCAAGCGCTCAACATTCACGCCAGCATTTTGAGTATCTCCTCTACGGGAGAACTGGCCGTGCTTCTGAATCCCGACTTCGTCGTGAAATGGACCCCAATCGGGCGGTTGGCGCGGGTTCCGCTGGGGGGCGGGTCTTCACGCGAGCTATTAGACCAGGTGATCGATGCGGACTGGGCCCCGGACGGTTCGAACCTGGCGGTCAGCCACAAGGTTGGCAATCACGTCCAGCTTGAGTTTCCGCCGGGCAAGGTGCTGTACCAAAACGATGGCTACATTAGCGATCTGCGTTTCTCACCCGCTGGGGATAAGATTGCCTTCCTCGATCATTCAACATACGGCGATGACCGGGGTGTAGTTACCCTGGTTGACCTCCAGGGCAATCGAAAGGCTTTGACGCGTGAATTCAGCTCCACCCAAGGGCTGGCGTGGGTGCCTGACGGCAGCGAAATCTGGTTTACCGCCGCGGACGGGAGTGAACCCAGATCGCTCCGCTCCGTCAATGTCAACGGCAAGCAGCGCATGTTGCTGTCGAGTCCGTCGGTGTTGCACTTCCAGGACATATCGAAAACTGGCTACGTCCTGATTAACTCCGATACGCAGCGTGACCAGCAGGTATTTGCCGATACGCGGAGCGGGCAAGTTCGCGATTTCAGTTTCTTCCCGTTCGAAAACATCGCAGCAATTTCCAACGATAGCCGTACCTTTCTTTTGAACGCGTATGTAACCGGGCCGAATTCCGACTACAACCTCTACACGCAACGTACGGACAATTCATCGCCCGTGCTGATCGGCCAGGGTACAGGGATGGGGTTCTCCTCTAACGGTGAATGGGCGCTTGCTCTTGACCCGATTCATCTGGAACGTCTCAGAATTATTCCAACCGGCGTGGGCGAAAGTAGCACAATGAATGCTCCGGCAGGTTTGCGCTATAACGTCGCAACCTGGATGCCCGATAGTAAGCACATTCTGGTGGTCGCGTCGGCTGCAGGACATGCTCCCTCTACGTATGTTCAGGATGTGTCTGGCGGCGCGGCACGCCAAATTACCCCCGAGGGAAGGTATGCGCTCATCATCCACGACGTGACTATGAGCGTTTCGCCCGATGGGCAATATTGCTTAACTACAGACGGTGCGCATAATTACTGGCTACAGCCTATGAATGGCGCTGAGCCGAAGCCAATTAAAGGCCTGCTCGAAGGCGATCTCCCATTACAGTGGCATGACGGCTCGCAAAATATCTTCTTTGAGCGCCGCGCCGGTCTGGATGCTCTCGATATCTACGATATGAACCTCGCGAGTGGTCAGCAAAAGGTATGGACACACTTTTCGCCGACGGATAAAACCGCGATGATTACGATGCGTCACCCGCTCATCACACCCGATGGTGCGCACTCGCTTTATGCGGTGCAGCGAATCTACTCCACCCTGTTCGTTGCCAAAGGTATTCACTAGGCGAGACGGAGGTGATTTGGATTCCGCGGGGTCATCTGCGTGCTCGTTTCCTGGAGCTTTCTGCCTTCATGAGTTTCGGGTAATGCGGAAGTTCAACCAAGAAGTCCCTTTTAGCAGCGAGAGCACCTCACGACGCAACCGAAGACCTTCGTGTTACTAACCGGCTAACGAGCCGAAAGTTTCAGGTGCCGCTCGAACGTTCTAGCTGACCAGTTTTTGGGGCCAGATCGTGTAACGTTCGCCGTTTGGAGGTGAATAGATTGCGAAAGGAAACTGGACCGATGTTTCGGCATTACGTGTCGTTTTGGCCCGGATTTCTCTGGCGCCCTTTTGCTATCTGCAAGTTGCGGAACATCGAGGCTTAGCGTCTCGAAACTGTACTGAGGGTTCGAATCCACACCTCTCCGCCAGCCAGTCTGGACTCCAGAGAAATTCCTCAATATTGTTCAGAAATGCGCGGGAAATCGGCGCAATTCCGCGATTCAGCCCCTCAAACCGGACCAGAGAAAGCGACCTGATCCCAGCGGGGCGGGTTCTGATTCTTTTTCTCTGGACAGCAGAAACGCAGTCCGGTTTCGACGATGAGCAGGGGCGAATGCGGGGCGATCAAAAACCGATCACGTGGCGAAACAGAATTGACTTTTGGGGGAACCCTTCGAGATCCGAGTTCAGCGTTTCCGGGAAGTCCGTTTCTGGATAGCTTCCGGTTAGCCGACCATACATCCAGAATGTCGTTTGACAAGCGATAGGCCTAGGAACGAAGTGTGGATGCAGACCAGAGGGAAGTTGCTTGTTGGCGCAAGCGCCGCTTCAGGCTACTGCATGCAACTTACAGCCACTGGATTCAGGCGGGACCATGCTGGATCGTCCGATTTCGGCTGCGCGATGCCACGCCAGAACTTAGCTTCAAAGTTCTGGCCGTAGAAGACTTCTTCTGCGGGGGTCATCACCTTCTGATAACCGTTACTGAGGCACTGACAGTAGCCTTCGGGATCGGACGGGGCGTACCTGGAGGTCTTCGGGGCCTTCATAAAGGCATTGCAGCCTTCTGCGAAGGGACTCTGGCGCGCCTGTGCTGCGGTGTACTTGGCGTAAGCGTTCTTCTCGTAGGCAGAGATGATGCGCTGGCTGGGTAAGCGGCAGCTATCCGGCGCGTCGGAGAAGTAGAGGCAGTCGGGCACTCCATCTTTGAACGTGACATTGAGCGTCCCTGCTGGCCGTTCCGACATAGCGAAAGCGAGCCATAACGCGGGTTGGCGCGCCAGTGGGATCATGGGATGCGATGGGATCGGATATGCTGCCAGCCTGATAGCGATTCATGATCCATCCGCGGGAATTGTCAGCAACGAGGTCATCCAAAAGGCGAGTGAAGTCGGCATCTCGAAGCCTGGCAGGACAGCGACCGGAGCTGAGACAACCGCCCCCGAGTACTTTATTGGAGCTGCTCCATTCGCGAAACGGATTAGGTTGGATTGGAAATTTTTGAGGCCGAGGCTGCCGCAACCGTTGGCGGAGATGAGTTTCGTCGTCTCGCCAGCTGACGGCGACGATCTGGTCGGTGAGCTGCCCGGGATTCGTGAGAGGATTGGCTGCCCGTCCTCCCTTTCCCGCGCCCAGCATATTTTGGATCAGGTTCACCTGGGACTTTGCGGTTACGGTATTGACGGCGTTGTAGAGGTTGGGATCAGCGTACATGCCGGTGCCCTCGGTGTGGTACCCGGAGCAGCCGGTGGTCATCGGGAGGCGATTGCCGTACGCGTCATGCACACCGTCAGGGCTGTATGGCACCGACGTGGAGGGTGGGTCGTTGCAGACCTGGACCGTGATCTCGACTTTATTGGGCGGGAGGTACTGCTTGCAGGCCCTGCCGAAATCCTCCATGTAACCGGAGATGATCATCATGAACTCGGTACCGCCGCGATCGAGCCGGATGGACGGAAAATCGCCGGTGTAGATGCGGACCAGGTCGTCCTCGTTGTTGAGGCCGGCGGCCGTGAAGTGCGCTGCAGCAGCAGAGGAGGGCTTGTCCGCCGTTGCGGGAGTGGCAGGAACCGCCGCGCTTCTCGTCGCAGGGGTAGCCGCTCGTGGGACAGGCCTGGAGTTCTGAGCAGCCGCTGAGGCGGCCAGGGGTGCGATGAGGCAAAGGGCGAGCACTCGCATGGTGTAGCTCTCCTTAGTTGCGGAGGTGGAGCAAGAGCCGGGCCGGGTGGTGTCGTGGATTCTACTACGAGCCGCTTAATAATCTGGTGCCCTGCGAGGAGGCTCTGCGGATTCAGCATTGTGGCGAGTCACGGGCAAACCGGAAATTACTCCCAAGAGCATCGCTAGACAGAAGGCGGCTTCTGGGGAAATTCCATGAATTTTCGGCCACCAGGACCTTGTGACCTCACACAATCTGCGGAGAAATCACTGGCACTAGACGCCTGCAATCGTCAGAGATCATCCGCCATCCACATCCTGCCTTGGAGAAAATTTCGATCTCATGACGGCCCGCCAGCCGCGCAGTCAGCGCAAACCAATGAGCCTACCTCGGCTCAAAAAGTGACCACTCTTAGCCACATCATCGCCAGCGTTTCGCCTTTCGAATTCATGTCCGAACTGCACTGGTTAGTATGACTGTGCAGCTAAGAAGCAGTCGCGGAGAACGTCTTCAAGTGCTGATTCCCTCCAACCCACGAACACGTCGGGCATTCCAGCTCAGCGACCTGTACCGAGGGTTCGAATTCCTAGCTCCCCGCAACGCAGTCTGCACTGGCAGAGAAATTCTGAGTACACAAAGCAGAAAAATCACGAAGAAGCTGATTTTCTGAAACACTTGAACCAATTTCATTCAAGCTCGGCAACGTAGCACGGATACTCACGTTGCGCCCGCACGGGAAGCAGCGGGTCCAACTCCATCACCTTAATCGGATCGGCTGAGGTTGTGACTGTCACCAGCCGAGCATGCGGCTCGAAGCCGAAGCCGCCTCCGCCAAAGCGTGTACCGCCGCTGGAACGGCCGACTCGATTCGAACTGACAACGTATGCTCCGGAGACCAGCGATGCCATCGCTCCCGCAGTCTTCCACGAGTGAATGTCCACGCCTGTCGCGCGCGGTATCACGATGAGCGACGCATCTTGTTTCCCGTAAGCTCGCGCGTGTTCATTGAACATCGCTTCGGTACACAAAAGCACCCCGACCTTGATTCCTAATATCTCGGTCAGGTGATATCCAGAACGATCGCCGGCGTACCACTCGCTCTCAAACCACCCGGGCTCGTTTGGAAAATATTGCTTGCGGTGCAGTGGGCGGGCAACTCCGTCGTGTAGAACGAATGCTTCATTCGCAAGGCGCTTCCCATTCCATACCGGCCTGGAGGAGATAATGGCGGGAAGCTTAAGATCGATGAGTGCCGCAAGTCCCTCGTCGTGCGCGCGGATGCTGAGATGCGCCTCCCGTTCCGAGAACACAGCTCCCTCGGCCAGCCAGGGGCCGAATGGCAGCTCATTGGTGACGAGGATGTCCGGGTGTTCCAGGACTACGGATTTCTTCAACCCAGCCCAAACATCGTTGTCCGGGGCCAACGCCTCAGGCCATTCCACAAAAGCGATGCGCAAGGAGGTCACCATATTTGCACTCGATCCGCAGGTTTCAGATATAACTTGTCGCCAGGTTCGACAGCATAGGCTTTGTACCAGGAATCGACGTTGCGTACAGTGTCGCTCCTGAATTCGCCCGGCGAATGACTATCCCCCGCGATCTGCCGCCGCAGGGCATCCTCACGCTGCAACTTCCGCCATCTCTGTGCGAACGCCAGGAAGAAACGCTGTTCCCCGGTCAGGCCGCCGATGACGGCGTCGTCGTTTCCCGTCAATGAAAGAAGATAGGCATCGTGCGCAACCAGTAGGCCCGCCAAGTCGGCGACATTCTCACTCAACACCTGGGTCCCGTGGACACAAACATCGGGTAGCGGGCAATAACCATCGAATTGCGCCGCCAGCTTCGCAGTCGCCTTGTGAAACTCGGCCTGATCCTCCTCTGTCCACCACTTCCCAAGCCGGCCGTGAGCATCGTAAATGTTTCCCAATTCGTCGAAACTGTGGCTAATCTCGTGAGCCATGCCCGCCCCTGCCGAACCGTAGTTTGAGGCGGAATCGCCCTGGTAGTCGAAATAGGGCGGCTGCAGAATACCAGCCGAGAAAAACTCGGCGTTGGGGCTGAACATGATGACCGCCCCAGGTATTTGCGGATCAATCGGCCACTCGATCGGGTTGACGGGCTGCTTTAGCTTGGCCAGGTTACGCGAATGAAGACATGCCTCCGCTCGGCGCATGTTTCCGATGGCATCGCCCCGAACGATACGAAGGTTGGAGTAATCGATCCACGTGTCGGGATACCCGATGCCGATCTCAAGAGCACCGAGCTTCTCTTCAGCTTTGTTCTTCGTAGCAGGGGACATCCATGTGAGATTTGAGATGCGAGCGCGATAGGCTGTGACCAGATCGTGGGCCATGGCCTGCGCTCGTGCCTTCGCTTCAGGGGGGAAATACCGTTGTGTGTAGAGTTCCCCGACCGCTTGTCCCAGCGCGCCGTTGGTAGCGGCAACCGCCAACTTGACGCGATCCGGTTCCTGCTTCGCGCCTGACATAATCGTGCCGTAGAAGGCGAAGTCTTCTGCCCTCACGACCTGTGGGAGGACGGCGGCATAATGTTCAACCAGGTGAAACCTGAGATAGTCCTTCCATACCTCAGGGCTCCCGTTCGCGACCAGCGTAGAAATTCCAGCCACCGCCGACGGTTGCCAGACAACGAAATTGGATTGCCCGGTAAGTCCGGCGCTTTTGAAATAAGCGTCCCAGTCCATTCCAGGCGCCTTGTCACGAAAGTCTTCGCGTTTCCACGGATTATTCTGTTTGAAGACATCCGCCGCATCAGCATCGGGGGCAAAAGCCTGCGCGATTCGAATCTCCAGTTGCAAGACCCCGGCGGCTCGAGTCTCTGCCTCTTTCAACCCTGCCAGTTTCAGCACCGAAGCAATGTGTGCCTGGTAGTGACTGCGCAGATCGGCCATTTTCGGAGATGGGTCCGTGTAGTAGTTGTGATCGGGCATTCCCAGACCACCCTGCAGCAGATGAATAACATTGCGATCGGAGTCTTCGAAACTCTGGTTAACCCACATGCCTAGAATGTGGTCTGCATTTGCGGTGAGTCCATCAACCTCACTGCGCAAAGTGGTGCCTAGATAGGACGAGAGTGACTCCTTAGTGCTGATGGCTGAGATCATGTCCATCTCGTCATCAAGAGGCTTCATGCCGCGGGTTTCGATTTCGTCCGGGTTCAAAATGCTGGCGAAATAATCGCCAACTTTCTGTGCCACACTGTCCTTCGGTGGTCGGCCATCGGCAGCTTCTTTCATCAGATCGAGCACCCGTTGGCTCGTTCTTCCCATCAACACTGCACGGGTGTCGTAGCTCGCCTCTCCTTGGGGTATCGCTACCCTCCCCAGCCAACCTCCATTGGCGTACCGATAGAAATCGTCCCCGGGCCTGATGGAATGGTCGACATCACCTCCGTTCACATTGCCGGGGATGGATGAGCTGACCGCCGTTAACACTAACGCCAAGACAAGAACCGTGACAAACGCTATCCCAGGAAGACCACGAGCGACTCTCCTTATCCCGAACCTCGGGAAGGAAGAGCCGCTAGATAGTCCCGGCGTTGCTGATGAGATTTGTGTCTTTGGCGTTTTGCATTTTTTCTCCGCGTTTCTGGCAGGTGTCCCCCCAGGCAAATACGCCGGTCGCCGGCGGGCACGGCAGGGCACACGAGCGTCAGCATAGCGAAGTGGCTGCATCTACGATGGCCATTTCCGGACCTCTTAGGAAGGATGCCCAGAATGGGATTGTCAATACACAATATCTAATAGATATTGTAGGTGCTAGCGCGTCGTTTACGGGCCGCCTGCCGTACGGGTGGGCCCCAAGTACCTTCTCGGTCTTGCGGACGTTGCCACGGGCCTCTAAACGCTCGCAAAGGGCATTCTGCGCAGTCGTCCAACTCTGCTTTCCGCCAGGGAAATACCTGAACCTATTTTCAACAACTTAGCGAAAAGAGAATGTGCACGCAGAACATTGCAACCGGCGTGATGAGGTGCTGCTTGATACCGTCCCGAAGTCAACGAACGTTATTAGAGTTCCACCTTGGAAAATACCCAGTTTGGGGAGTGGGTGGTGGACCTTGCTACGACGTATGGTAGTAGTGCGGCACGCACGTTATCTTCTCCGGGCAACGGATTTGGAACTGACGTCTTTCTTGGGGCGCGTTGAAATCTCTCCACCTGTCCGCTGAGGTGGCCATTCAATTCAGCCTGACTTCAGTCCGCCATTGGGGTTTTCTGTCCGAAAAAAGTATCCGGTGACATGCTTTTGCGTAGGCGTGTCTACGTGGATCCCTATCTGGAGGCCGCAGCATATGTTGAGACGATTCTGCCAACGTGTCCTTTTCCTGATTTCCCTCGCCGGCCTGTTCTGTGCCCTTCCGAACGCCCACGCCCAAGCTCCTTACGGCTCGTTACGAGGAGAGGTGCAAGATTCATCAGGCAGGCGCGTCTCCGGGGCGAAGATCACGGTTACAGCCAAGGAATTCGGATCACAACGCGAAACCTCGAGCGACGATGCGGGACAGTTTCGGGTGAACGACTTGCTGCCGGGTGCTTATCAGGTAGTGTTGAGCGCTCCTGGATTCGCTGAGGCGAGCACTGAAGTGAACGTCGTCATCAGCGCCGTGCGCGATCTGTCAGTAACTCTGAAGCCCGAGACTGTACATGAAACCGTGAAGGTGGAATCTCATGCCTCTTCCATTACGACCGAGCCGATCGACATCGCTTCCACGGTGCAGCAAGGTGCGGTGAGTTCGCGAGATCTGGAAACCATTCCCCTCGCCCATCGCAGCTTCGCCAACATTGCTTATCTGGTGCCGGGCACCGAACCTGTAGAGCCCTCCGATCCCAGCAAAGCGCGGATCACCGCGGTTTCCAACGGCGGCAGTTCCGGTCTGAACGTCGAGGCCTCCGTCGACGGCGCGGACAATTCCGATGACTACATCGGGGGATTTCTACAGAATTTTTCTCCCGACGCAATTCAGGAATTTGCGGTGCGCACTTCGCAGGAAGATGCCGATACCGGGCGCACCGTCGGTATGTCGGTAGTAATTACCACCAAACACGGAACCAACCAGTGGCATGGCAGCAGCGCTTTTTATGATCGCGCGGCCGTCGCTGAATGCCCGCTACCCGATTGAGAATCCGGCGCCGGAGCCGAAGCAGCCCTTTTCACGACAGAACTACATTGCCACCATTGGCGGCCCGCTCAAGAAAGACAAGCTGTGGTTCTTCTCTTCGTTTGAATATGTGCACGAAAATGCCAGCATTGCTTATAGCCCGGCGAGCCAGAACGAATTCAGCGCGCTGGCGTCGCTGGCGCAATTGGGGCTGATCGATGGCATCAGCTCGATTGGGGTTCCCAACACTACGAAAATTCCTTTCCGCGACTATCTGGGAACAGTGCGTTTCGATTGGGCGCAATCCACCAAGTCTCAATGGTTCCTGCGTGCGGGCATTGACAACTACACGACCAATAACGACCTGGTTCAGCAGGCGACACTGCCTTCGACCGGTGTAAATTCCGGTTCCCATTATTTCAATATAGTGGCGAACAACACGTATTCGTTCAGCCCGACCTGGCTGGGATCGTTCACAGTTGACGCCAGCGAGCTGCATCACACCGCGTCACGAAATCAATATCTTGGTTTTGCGCTCGCCTTCCCATTCAGTTCGACCTCGCAAACGATCAGCGGCTTCGAGACATTCGGCGATAACCAGTTTGCGACTGCGATCACGGCATTTCCCGTCCTGCGCAACCAGGAGAAATATCAATTGCGTTACGATCTGAGCCATGCGTCGGGGAGGCACGCTTCGAAGGTCGGCATCAGCTTCATCCATGAGCCCGTGTTGAGCGGAGCGCTCTCCGGCAATGCGGAGACTTTATTGCAATACGCGAACGATCCCAGCTTTTACGCAGCGAATCCATCGCAATTTTATTTCGATCTGGGATGCAACAATCCTCCGGCGGACGTCACTTGCACCGCAACTCCTGCAGGAGACGGCAGTTTCTCGCAGAATGTGCAGCGCCTGGGCATGTACGCGCAGGACTCCTGGCGCGTAAACGAGCACCTGACAGTCAACTACGGCTTGCGATGGGACACAACTTTCGGGCTATTCAAATCTTCAGGCCGTACCCAGCTACAGAATCCTGCGTTCCTCACCTTGTCGGCATTGCAGATCCCGCTGATTCCCGGCGCTCCGCATGACGACCGAGGTCAAGTTGCTCCGCGAATCGGGATTGCGTATTCGCCTGGTGGCAGCGAAAGAACCGTGATTCGCGCGGGTTTTGGTCTCTACTTCAACGACCTCGCGCAAAATGGTTGGGTTCCCGCCCTCCAAGCCGTCAACACTGCGCCCGGGCCGTGCACCGATCCGGCCAACGATCCTACCCTCTCCAATCCAAATGATGCGGGCTGCATTCCGGGATCTGCCCTCGGTGGAGGCGGTGCCATCATCGATTCGCACTACAAGTCGTCGTACGCGATCCACACCACGGTTGGCGTTCAACACGCTCTCAGCGATCACTGGACCGTGGGCGCCGATTTCGTCCATGAAACTGGTGTGCATGGCTATCGGGGTTATTCCTATACAGGCGGAACGAATTTGTTTACGCCTTTGCTCGCGGCAAGCGATCCCAACCAGGCCAACGTCGTTCCGGCGCTCGATGTCTTCAAGTCCGACAACCGTTCCAGCTATAACGGACTGTCCATCAAGATGACGGGGAACTTGCGGCGCGCCAACTTCATCGCTCACTACACACTTTCGAGTGCGAAGACTTATGGCTGCGTGCTGGGCGAGCTATTCGATTACGTGAATGGTGTCTGCGATCCTCTCAATCCGTTCGCTCCCGGAGACTACGGTCCGTCCGGCGAGGATATCCGGCATCGCTTCGTGGTAGGCGGCACGTTCCGGGTGCCGGGCGGATTCGAATTGTCAACGCTGACGCAGGTCGAGAGCGCCCGTCCGTTCACCATTACGACGGCGGATGGCGGCGATCGCATCTCGGTGAATGGAGTGAAGACGAGTCTGGATCAATTCCGCGGAACGCCGTACATCCAGGTAGACTTCCGCGTGGCGCGGCCCATCAATTTCGGAGACCGCTGGTCGGTGATGCCGTTCATTGAGTTCTTCAACCTTTTGAATCGGAATAATCCAGGCGCGAACTTCGTTACCGACGTAAGCGCGCTTCCGGTTCCTGCCGCGCAAGCCTTATCGGGAAACGTCACGGACATCTGTTCCAACGCGGCCTGCACCGCGACGCAGCCGATTCACTCCTTGCAACAACTGGCTGTCCCTGCGGGAGGACTGGGAGATTTCTTCGGACCGGGAACGACCGTGGGCATCCCCTTCGCAGCTCAAATCGGAGTGCGGGTGACTTTCTAATCCCGGAAAACAGGGGCGTGGCCCGCTCTCACTGAACGTTATTCGACAGCCCGCTGGTGAGGGCGTGCGCCCAACGCATGGATTCATTCGAAGTCTCGGCTATGAAACACAGCGACAGGTTCAACTGTTTGCCAAGCTGGGTGGCGCGTTCCCAATCTCCCACTTCACGCGCCAGCATCAGATCGTAGACAGGGCTCAGGCGAGTCTTCTTGCCGGTGCGCGCTCCCAGGAGTTGCTCTTTAATATTTTGTTCGAGGCTCAGTTCATCGAGAATGAGTCCGATGGGTGCAGCCAGAATCGCGTCCATCAACGAGAGCATTCCCATCAAGAACAGGTCGGATCCGGCGTAGTCCACCTTGGGTGCGATCAGCTCACAAAATCGGGCGCGTACCAGGGACGACAAAATCAGATCGGAAGGCCGATCCTGCCCCATGACCAACGTGGTTGCCAATCGAATCCACTTGGCAGATTCCTTTTCTCCCAGCAGAGTCAGCGCGTGTCGAACCGAGAGAATCGGAGAGGAAAGACCGAGAAACGGCGAATTCAGATATCGCAGCAGGCGATAGCACAATGAGGGCTCATGCTTGATCAAGGTTTCAATCTCGTCGAAATCCAACACGGATTTCGAAACCGCGCTTAACAAGCGCACGTAGGTAGCCTGATTGGCGGGGATCTGGCGAATTCCCAGCCCTTCCGGATAACGAAAGAAGTAGCCCTGGAAACGCACAAACCCGTGCTTTTTCGCATTCAGAAAGTGTTCCCGGGTTTCCACTTTCTGGGCCAGCATCAGACAGCCTTGTCCATATTTGGAAACCAGCAAGGCGGCTTGATCAGCGTAGACCTTCTTGGTGTCCACCTTGATAAAACGAGCAAAGGGGACCAGCGCCTCTCTGGGATCGCCGGGAACAAAGTTGTCTAGAGCAAGCAAATAGCCTGCTTCTTTGAGGAGCTTACATTCGCGCACAATGTCTTCGTTGGGCTCAACCGTCTCCTGTATTTCGATCACCACCTCGTCACGAGACAGCAGGAAGAACGATTCCTTGGCCAACATGTGTTGCGTGCAATTGATGAAAGCGAGCTGGCCGTCACACAGCACGCCGGTCCCCATCAGATTCAAAGAACTGATGATGGCGGAGGTTGCGCTGTCCGCGTCGGCGCTGAAATAGCGCTGGTCAGGGTTCTGGCGAAAAAACAGTTCGTAGCCGATCACGGTCTCATCGGCGGTGAGGATGGGCTGCCGGGCAATGCACGGCGGCGGTTGTTCCGGAGAATTCGTTGGCGGCGGAGTGACCTTGTACACCCAATCTTCATCGGCAGTCTTGACCCAGGTCTTGAGTGCCAACTTCCCATCCATCTTTCACCGCTGAGGTTTTCTGCCCTCGGCTCAAGATCATGCGGCCTTTGCCGATAGGTTCCACGGAAGGCAGCGTGAGGTTTATGGACGAAATCGTTAAGGATTTCCTCATCGAAAGTAACGAGAATCTGGACCGCCTGGACCAGGAACTGGTGCGCCTGGAAACCGATCCCACTTCGAAAGACCTGCTTGCATCCATCTTCCGCACCATCCATACCATCAAGGGAAGTTGTGGGTTCCTGGGTTTTGCCAATCTGGAAGCGGTGGCTCACGCGGGGGAGAGCCTGCTTTCCAAGCTTCGCGATGGAAAACTGACCCTCGATGCTGATCTGACCAGCGCGCTGCTGGAGATGGTGGACGCGGTCCGCCGCATGTTGCGCGAGATTCAATCCACTGAAACCGACGGCGAAAACAAATATCCGAAACTATTGGAGAAGTTGAAACGACTGCTAGGGGGCGCGAGCGCTCCGCCAGCAGTTCCGGTGGCCACGTCCGAACCGGTGGCTCCGCAGCCGGCGACTCCATCGGTGGTCGCTCCTCCGACAGAACAGGAAAGCCCTTCTGCAAAGAAAGCTGAAGTCACGGCTGAGCCTGCGACAGCCAACCTAAAATACGGACCTTCGCGGGGAAAAATCGGCGGCATCCTGGTAGAACGCGGGCGTCTTCGTCCCGAATCGCTCGCGCTTGCGTTGCAGGAGCAGGAGCGCGGAGACCGGCGCAGGCTGGGCGAGATCCTGACGGCGCTCGGTTTGTGCCGCCCGGAAGATATCGCGGCGGCGCAACAAATATTGGAAGCGCGCGGACAGGACTCCACCGTCGAGACAGTGCGCGTCGCGATCACTTTGCTCGACCGTCTCATGAACCTGGTGGGCGAACTGGTTCTCGCACGCAATCAGCTTCTGCAGTACGCCCATGCCGGGCAGGATGGCGGGTTTCAGGCGCTTTCGCAACGCATGAATCTGATTGCGACCGAACTCCAGGAAGAAGTGATGAAAACCCGCATGCAGCCCATCGGGAATGTCTGGAACAAGTTTCCGCGCACCGTGCGCGACCTGGCGAAGAGCTGCAATAAGGAAGTGCGTCTTGAGATGGAAGGCAAAGACACTGAACTGGACAAGACCATCATTGAAGCCATCAAAGATCCGCTGACGCACCTGGTACGAAACTCCATCGACCATGGAATCGAATCGCCCGAGATTCGCAAACGGGCGGGAAAGGATCCCACAGGCGTATTGAAATTGCGAGCCTTCCACGAAGGTGGGGAAGTCAATATCGAGATTAGCGACGATGGAGCCGGTCTCGACGTAGAAAAGATCCGGAAGAAGGCCATCGAGCGTGGCGTTATCTCTGCCGAGCAGGCGTCCCGTTTGCAAGACCGCGATGTTTTCAAACTTATCTTCCTGCCCGGATTATCGACGGCCGAGAAGGTCACCAATGTATCCGGACGCGGCGTGGGCATGGACGTGGTGCGCACCAACATCGAAAAGATCGGCGGCACGGTGGACGTGCAGTCCACCTTCGGGCGAGGCGCCACTGTAAAAGTTAAAATTCCTCTCACCTTGGCGATCATTCCCGCGTTGATCGTAACCAGCGGCAGCAACCGGTTTGCGATCCCCCAAGTTGCGTTGATGGAACTGGTCAGCCTGGACGCAAAGGAAGGCATCGAGATGGTGCATGGTGCGCCGGTATGCCGGCTGCGCGGCAACTTGTTGCCCCTGGTTCACCTGCATCGGGAACTGAAGCTGGCGGAGCCTCCTCCGTCGGACGTGTTGAACATCGTGGTGCTGAGAGCGGACGAGCGTTTGTTTGGGCTGATGGTGGATAGCATTCACGACACGCAGGAGATTGTGGTGAAGCCGCTGCGCAAACAACTGAACACGACCAAGATGTTCGCTGGGGCGAGCATCATGGGGGATGGCCGCGTGGCCCTGATCCTGGATGTGGTGGGCTTGGCACAGCGCGCTGGGATTATCGCCGAGTTGAAAGACAAGTTAACGGGGGAGACCGCGAAAGAGCAGCAGGAGTCGGCGCACAGCAAGCAGATGTTCCTGCTGTTCGCAGGACCCGGCGGGTCGCGCATGGCGGTTCCACTGGACGCAGTCTCGCGTCTGGAAGAGCTGCCCACCTCCCAGGTGGAACTGAACGGCAATCAATGGGTCGCACAGTATCGGGGAAAGATCATGCCCTTGGTCAGTCTGGACTGGGCGATGAAGGAACGCCGGGCCCGGCGGCGCGATACCACGTTGCCACCCCTGTCCTCGGCGGATTCTCTGCAGATGCTGGTATGTAATCAAGGCTCTCAAGCCGTGGGCGTGGTTGTGGAGCGCATTCTCGATATCGTGGAGGATTCCATGACCGTGCGCTATCCCGCGAGTCGCGCGGGAGTTCTGTACTCCACGGTGATATCGGGAAGCGTGACCGAATTGATCGACATCCCAGCCATTCTGGTTTCGGCCGGGGTGGAAGTGGAGAATGCGCCAGCAGCGGAGAAAGCCATGGAAAAGGCGGCAAACTAAATGGCTCTAACCAAGCAATTCTGTAGTTTCTACCTGCAAGGCTTGCTTTTTGGCGTGGTATTGGAAAGCGTGCAGGAAGTTTACGTGCCTCTGGAAATGACGCGAGTTCCTTTGGCGCCGTCGGTGGTCAGCGGCCTTATCAATTTAAGAGGGCAACTGGTGACTGCGGTCGATCTTCGCCGCCGGCTCGAACTCGAGCCCCGCCAGGAAGGCATGGAATCCATGAACGTCGTAGTCCAGGTGCCCGATGGCGCGGTGAGCCTTCTGGTCGATGAGATCGGGGATGTGGTCGAAGTCGATGATTCGTCGTTCGAGTGTCCTCCGGAAACCTTGCCGCGTTCGGTACGAGAAATGATCATGGGCGTCCATAAGCTGGAGGGACACCTGTTGCATGTGCTGGATACGCAAAAGGCCTGCATCATGGAAGAAACGGTGACGGCTTAGTTGGAGGTAACGAAAGACGCCGTCCCGGCTGCACTTCAGTCTATTTCCTTCCGTGAAGCTGTCCCAGAGTTCGCCGATTTGATCTAAGGGGCGTTCTGAACTGTTTCCGCCGCCGAGGATCACGTGTTCAAAACCGGAGTCGTGCTTAGAGCTACTCTTTGCCTTATCGTTTTCTCAGGATGCCTGGAACCGTACGGATGGACTCAGAGTGATCCAAAGAATGGGCCATCAACGACCGAGGTCGTCTCATTAACCACTCTGGAATCGCGGCCGCGAAAATTCTTCAAGGACCTGGCGCAGCGCGGGATCTCGTTTCAGGGACTGTTTGTTCAGGACTGGTCTTGGGAGCCAGATGAAGACGCTTCAGCTTATGGCTTCGCCCGCTACTCGCTGGACTTGACGCTCACGATCGATGGAGAAAAGTCTGTGGGTTGGCGGGGAGCCACGGGAGCGCTCCGCCTGAAGCAGCACCTCAATGAATTCGGCAAAGGTGACGAATCAGCCGAGCAGCTCTATTCCAATATCGACGGACCTTCCCGAACCATGCTGTACGAACTCTGGCTGGATCAGAAGTTGGGCGACAAGGTGCGAGGGAAAATCGGAAAGATGGATTCGACCACGGACTTCGCGGTGGTCGAAGGGGCTGCGGACTTCCTCAATTCGTCCATGGGATACAGTCCGACCATTCTCAACTTTCCCACCTACCCCGACCCTCGTCCGGGAGCGGCCATATTCCTAGGGCCGTTCAAGAACTACAGCCTGAAGACGGGGGTATTCCAAAGCCTTGGGTCCGGAACCTTTTCCATAATGGAACCGAGCCGGACTTGGAGCACGAAGAACGATCTGCCTGGACGGCTTTCCGTTGGTTACTGGCGCCGGGACGGAAGTGTCCCCAGATTTGATGGCAGCAGTGTGTCGTCAACCCAGGGTGCTTATTCGGTGCTTGAGCAATCGCTTTGGCACCACACGCTGACAGGACACGACGGCGAACGGGTCGTATCCAGCTTCCTTCAACTCGGGAGTGGGGATAGTCATGTGAACGCCATGACCACCCATGTTGGAGGTGGCAGCTGTTTTGCAAGCTCCATTCGCCACTAGGCCCCAAGATTCCATTGGCGTAGCGGCAACCTGGGTTCGACTGTCGAATCTCGCAGCGCTTGATTCTAAGAGCGAAATAATTTTTGAGGGTTATTACAAGTTTGTCTTCTCGAAGCATATTTCCTTGGTGCAGGATTTTCAGTACTTGCATCGACCGGGAGGGGTTTCTTCGTCTGAGGACGGTCTCGCAGCGAGCTCTCGTTTATTGTGCGCCTTCTAGACCACCTTCGAGTGCTCAATTCCCTGAATTCAGGCTCAAGGCTTAGTTCCGACCGCCGATAGAGTTCATTGGGCGACCACGCTTGCGGCGGTCAAGTCGCCCGGGATCCGCACCCCTGAATCATGCGCTGGAGGGTTTCAGTGAACACGCTATCAATCAAACTGAAATTGGGCATCAGCTTCGGAGTGTTGTTGGTCATTATGGCCACCATGGCTGTGGTGAGTGACATTGCGATTGGGCAGCTTTCGAGACTGACGGACGAAGAGATTAAACAACTCGAGAAAGTGGAATATGCCAACGTGATGGACAACGACGTTGAGCAGCAAACCAGTTCCACCCGCGGCTTTGTGATAGGGGGAAAGGAAGAGACTCTAAAACGTCGTGAAGACGGTGCAGCCGAGTTCAGCCAGGTGGCGGCCAAAATAGGAGCGATGCTGCAGACGGCAAGGGGGAAAGCGCTCTTCGCGCACATTCAGGAAAAGGCGGCGGAACTGCGCGGGATCCAGGACCGGGCGGTGGAACTCCGCCGAGCGGGCAAAACAAAAGAAGCCGGGGAGCTTTTGTTCACCGCTCAAGCCAGTCAAGTTCGAGAGGACCTTGAAAAATCGATCGACGATTTGGTCAGCATCTGTAACAAGCTTCGAAATGACGCCACAGACGTGCATGAGGCGACGGAGGCAAGGACGGTCCGCATGTTGCTGGCGCTGGCGGGCGTTGGATTGCTGGTCGGGATTGTGGTGGCGGTTGGAATGTCGCGCGCAATCGGTTCTTCGACCACACGCATGTTGTCGATGATCGAGCAGATTGCGGCCAATAACCTCGCGATACCGGATATGGACGTCAAGTCTCAGGACGAGATCGGCAAAGCTTGCCTGGCGATGAATCGAATGAAAAATAATCTGCAACATACGATCCAATCCATCGCGAGAACTGCGCAACATCTAGCGACCGCCGGGTCTGAATTGTCGGCGAGCAGCCAGCAGATCAGCGCGAATTCCGAAGAAACCTCCGCGCAGGCGGGCACAGTGTCCAGCGCCGCCCAACAAGTCAACGAAAACCTGCAGAGCGTCGCTACCGGCGCGGAAGAGATGACGGCAACGATCCAGAGCATCGCAGGCAATGCCCAGGAAGCGGCGCAAGGTTGCCAGCAACGCGGTAAAGACCGCCGAGCAGACCAATCAAACGGTTTCCAAACTCGGCGAATCGAGCGCCGAGATCGGTCAAGTGATCAAGGTCATCACCTCGATCGCACAACAAACCAACCTTCTCGCCTTGAACGCCGCGATTGAAGCCGCCAGAGCTGGCGAGGCCGGAAAGGGCTTTGCCGTGGTGGCGAATGAAGTAAAAGAACTGGCGAAGCAAACCGCAAAAGCGACTGAAGATATCAGCCAGAAAATCACCACTATCCAGGGAGACACGCAAAGAGCAGTCACGGCCATCGGCAATATCACCGGGGTGATCCGCCAAATTAACGATATTTCCAGCACCATCGCGACGGCCGTAGAAGAGCAGAGCGCGACTACTAACGAGATGTCCCGCAACGTAAGCGAAGCCGCGACGGGTTCGGGCGAGATCACGCAGAACATTCAAGGCGTGGCTGAAGCTGCCAAAGCACCTCTTCGAGCGCACAGCTCTCGCAAAAGTCGTCGGAGGAGCTCGCCGGTTCGCCGCCGAACTGAACCGTTTGGTGGAGCAATTCAAACTCGGTCAGGGCGCGCACTCCCGGCCTTCGCGCTTGATGTCGGGTCACCGAGCAGAGCCAAGGCGGCCGCGGCAAATCGGCGCAAATGCGAGATTCGAGAAAGAGTTCATCCGGGAGGCATCATGTTTCGGAAAATCACTCTCACCTCCAAGCTGGTGGTGGCCATTCTTTCTACCCTGATCATCACTTCGGTGACGGGCTTTTCTACACCGCGCGCGGTCCGAATCAGCAGAATGAAGATAGCTTCCTTGACAAATTGCGGCAGGTCACGGGGATGGCCTCGGAGACGCGAACCTGGTTCTCCAGCCACATCGAGGATACTGGTGCCGAACAAAAATTTCAGAGCCTGCACCAGGTGCCCGTGGTGGTGGGTTGGAGTATCGCCGAGCAGTATGCGGAGAAAAACGATATGACCTTCCATACCCCCTCGATGCATCCGCAGGAATCCCGAAAAACCAGCCTGATGATTTCGAGCGGAGAGCGCTGGAAGCATTTGAAAAGGATCCCGGCCTGGCCGAGTTTTCGGAACGCAGCGTCGAGAACGGCAAGGAATTCATGCATTTTGCCCAGCCAGTGCGCCTGACTCGCGACTGCCTGTTGTGTCACGGCGACCCGGCCGGGAGAAAAGGATCCGTTCGGCCGGATCAAGGAAGGCATGAAGGAAGGAGATTTACGCGGTGCATTCGCGGTGCGCGCTTCCACCGACTGCTTGATCGCCGATGCGCGCTCTGATGCACAAAGCCTGTTGCTCGCGAGCTCTGCTCACTATGCTCTTTTCCGCCGGCGTGCTGTTCTTGCTGGTGAGAAAAATGGTGGCAAAACCGCTTTCCGAATCCGTCGTCATGGCCAACCAGATTGCCGGGAAGAATTTATCGGTGCCCGACCTGGTAGTCAGGTCCGAAGACGAGATCGGCCAGGCAAGCCGGGCATTGAACACCATGAAGAACACTCTGCGGGAACTCATCTGTTCCATTTCGGAGACGGTGCAACACGTGGCCAGCGCGAGCGAAGAGTTGTCGGCGACCAGCCAGCAGATCAGTGCCAATGCGGAGGAAACTTCCGCCCAGGCAGGAACGGTGGCCACCGCGGCGCAACAAGTGAACGAGAACCTACAAAGTGTAGCAACCGGGGCAGAGGAGATGACCACCACCATCCAGAGTATCGCCAGCAATGCCCATGAAGCGGCCAAGGTTGCAGGCAACGCCGTGTCCACGGCCGAGCGCACCAACGCGATCGTGGGGAAGTTGGGAGAATCGAGTGCGGAGATCGGACAGGTAATCAAGGCGATCACATCGATCGCTCAACAAACCAATCTGCTCGCGCTGAATGCTTCCATTGAAGCGGCACGGGCGGGAGAGGCTGGCAAAGGCTTCGCCGTGGTAGCCAACGAAGTGAAAGAACTTGCCAAGCAGACAGCGAAAGCGACGGAAGACATCAGCCAAAAGATCACCGCCATTCAAGGGGACACCAAGGGGGCGGTTGAGGCGATCGGGTCTATCACCGGCGTAATCAGCCAGATCAATGATATCTCCGGCACCATAGCAACCGCGGTGGAGGAACAGAGCGCAACCACCAACGAGATGTCCCGCAACGTGACCGAAGCGGCGAAGGGATCTTCGGACATCACCCAGAACATCCACGGGGTTGCCGAAGCCGCCAACAGCACTTCGGGAAGCGCGCAGGAATCGCAAAAGGCCTCGCAACAACTCGCGGAGCTGGCTTTCAAGCTGCGCAAGCTGGTGGAACAATTCAAGGTCGACGAGGCGCAAATCGCGCATGGCGCTTCGGAGTCCAGTGCGTCTCGAAGCATGGCCGCGCACGCATAAGCATCGAAGGCGGTTTATGGGAGAGTTCTGATGTCGGGTAAAAAGAAGATTCTGATCGTGGACGATGCGGTAGTGGTTCGCAGAACCGTGGCAGACATCGTCGCGGCGGATCCCGATCTGGAGGTATCGGGGACTGCATCCAACGGCCGCATTGCCCTGACAAAATTTGCGGCTCAGCCACCAGATCTGGTTTTACTCGACATCGAAATGCCGGAAATGGATGGGCTGGAAACTCTGGTGGAAATGCGAAAGCTCGACCGGCGGATTCCCATCCTGATGTTCAGCACCCTGACCGAACGCGGCGCGGAAACCACGCTGGAAGCGCTTTC
Source organism: Terriglobia bacterium (assembly GCA_963797845.1). GTDB lineage: Bacteria > Acidobacteriota > Terriglobia > Terriglobales > Acidobacteriaceae > DASREM01. The sequence goes on along the minus strand of CAWCRE010000018.1, from coordinate 173,086 downwards.
GCGTGGGGCAACAGACTATGTGACCAAGCCCAGCAATAGCGACATCGCCACCACCAGCGATGCGGCTATGCGCGAATTGATCCCCAAGATTCGGGCGCTGTGCCATTTGCCGTGGGCGAGTTCAAGCGCTGCGGGGTCCATTCCGCATAAGCCAGTTTCGGCAACACCTCCGCGACCACGCCAGCTCAGCATTTTTCCAGCTCAACTGATCGCGATTGGAGTGTCTACGGGAGGCCCGGATGCACTTGCACGATTGCTGCCCACGCTTCCGGCGAAGTTGCCGGTGCCTATCGTGATCGCGCAACACATGCCGCCGACTTTCACCTCACTTCTCGCAAGGCGCCTCTCGGACCGATGCGCCATTGCGGTCAAGGAATGCCAGTCGGGTGATCCGATCACCCCAGGTTGTGTCTTTGTTGCGCCTGGTGACTTTCACATGATTGTCAGCGGGGAAGACGGGGTCATTCGCTTGCGTGTTCATCAAGGACCGAAAGAGAATTTCTGCCGGCCATCGGTGGACGTACTTTTCCGCTCGGTGGCATCTGTCTATGGTGCGAAGGCAGTGGGGATCATTCTCACTGGCATGGGGCAGGACGGGGTAAAAGGCTGCGAAGTTCTTCATCAGACCGGCGCGCGCATCATTGCGCAAGACGAAGCCAGCAGCATCGTGTGGGGAATGCCGGGCTACGTTGCGCGTGCTGGACTGGCCGACAAAGTTCTGCCCCTCGACCAAATCGGAGCGGAAATCATCAAAGCCACATCATTTACGCGAAGCGCCCACCGCTGAGATTCCGTGGCCCACCTTTTCTCTTAACTACCAGATCAATTTTAGTCCGAACTGAATCTGCCGCGAGGTGGTCGAAGTGCTGGTGATCGCACCCGCTGTCGCCGATACTCCGGAGGGGGTGAAGGTGATGAGGTTGGGAGTATTGAAATTCGCGCGATTGAGAAGATTGAAGATTTCGGCTCGAAACTGTAGGTTGAGCCGCTCGTGAATGGATGTCTCCTTGAGGGCGGAGAAGTCCCACGTAGCCAAACCCGGCCCGATCAGAGTATCTCGCCCAAGGTTTCCATAGAACCCACTGTTCGGCGGCGGTTGCAGGAATGCATTCGGATTGAACCACTGCGACGGCTTCCCGGTGATGATGGGTCCGGAGAAATTTGGATTGATAAACGGACGAACCGGATTTCGGGTGTCTCCGTTGTTCGACGGGTTGTAGCTAAGTTGCGGAGTGAAGGGAAATCCGTCCTGCAACGTGACGATGCTATTGACCGACCAGCCGCTTACCAATGCATTGCGCCAGCCGCCCAAATTTCCCCCGAAGGGCTGCCCGTGGCCGAAGGGGAGCGTGTAGATGCCGTTGATGACAGCAATGTTCCTGACGTCGTAGGTGGCGAGGCCGTAGTCAGCGCGCAAGTTGAAGGGATTGGAAACCAGCCCCGGCGCATTGCCCGCAGCCGTTGCATTCAGCGAATCCCCATCGTCGAGAGCCTTCGACCAAGTGTAGGCTCCTCGCAGCGATAAACCGTGATCGAAGCGATGGTTCACATCGATTTGTAGCGCGTTGTAGTTGCTGTCTCCCCGCGAAAACCACGTCCAGGTATTCGCCAACGTTGGGTTGGCCTTCGGAGTTCCAGTCGGTATGTAAAACGAGCCCGCAGGCACCGGTGCGTTCGCGAGCGCGCCGGGGAATGTGCTGGGATACGTAGCTGGACAAGGCGACGCAGGGCAGATGGTCGGGAACGGTTCGTTGGCGTCGATTCCGATGATCTCGTGATAGCCGTGCGACCCCGACATAAGCGACGTTCAGCGACGGTGTTCGGCGAAATCTCCTGCTGCACGCGAAACGACCACGAGACCAGAGTGGGCATTTTCAGGTCGGGCTGCACTCCACCGGCGACCAGTTTGGCGTTGGAAGGTACCGGCCCCGCGGGATCGATAGGAAATTGAGAAACTGTAGGCGCGATGATGCTGTAGACGGGGTTAAAGGGCGCATTCTGATCGGTGCGATATCCAAGCGCATCCTGCAACTCGTTATAGATTCCGAAGCCGGCGCGAAAGACAGTCTTCGAACTGAAGGGGCTCCAGGCGATGCCGATGCGCGGTTGCGGCAAGAACTTCGCATTGTTGGTGGTGAAAACCGAATCGGCAACCCGGGGTTGCGATGAGATCACGCCATTGTTGAAGGTGTAATTCGCGGCGCGCCCGTGGGCTTCGTTCCAGCCGGTCGAAAATTCGTCGCGAAAGCCGAGCGACAGGGTCAGCTTCGGCGTGACACGGATGACATCCTCCACGTACCAGGCTCCGAACAAAGATCGCCAGTTCATTTCAGTCGGCGCTGGATCGTAGAGAAAGCTGGAAGTGGTTCCCTGAAGAAAAGTTTGCAAACTGGAGAAGGTTGCCTGCCCGAACTGGCTGAGTGCAATGGTTTCGTTGGATTGAAAGGGTTGCAACCATGCGCCGACGCTGAACTGATGCCGTCCGCGAGTGAGAGTGAGCGCGGTCTTCAAACGTGAACAGGTTTCGCGCGATCGTCAAATTGCTGCCGTTATTGCTGCCAGCAAGCCCAATCTGCGCTTGCGGATTGGATGCGGCGCTTCCGCCGACCACCACGGCTCCCACGGGATGGCCCAAAAGAAATCCGGGAACGCTGGCGGCAGAAGTCCCGGGCGTTGGTTCCCCAGTAAAAAAGTAGCCGGCGCGTGAAAAGCCTACTCGCGCAACGTTGAGGGTGGCCGACGAGAAACTGTGAGTCTCCTCGAAGCTGAAGACTTGCTCTCGCAAGCGTCAGGACGTCCGTGCTGTAGGGATTGAGCGTAGTGGGAGTAAAGTCCGCGCCATCGTCAATCGTGTACACCGAAGCGAGAGAGTCTCGCGAGCTGAAAATATGGTCGACACGTACCGTGCCGAAGTCTTCGCGAATGGTCTGCAATGGGCTGCCGAACACTTGCGCAATCCCGTTGAAGTCGGGAGCGCCGGCCGGAGCGATCGGCCACAAGTTGAGCAAGGGCTGAACGCTGGGGTCGGCGGAGGCCCGGGAGGCGGCGTCGGGTACAAATGCGGCAGAGGTTTGGTGCAGGTGCTGTCGCAAGCCCTCATAGTTGCCGAACAGAAAAGTCTTGTCGGTGCGAATCGGGCCACCGAGAGCGGCGCCAAATTGATTGCGCTGGAAAGGGGGCGCGGAGCCCTGGTCGAAAAAATTCGGCGCATCAAGCGCGTTATTGCGCAGAAATTCGTATATGGACCCATGAAGCTGGTTCGTTCCCGACTGGGTCGCGATGACTACCTGGGCGCCGGGACGCTTGCCATATTCCGCGCTGTAGGAATCGCGCAGTACGTTGAATTCGCGCACCGCATCGACGCCCAACAATTGTTGGCTTGTGCCACCGGGTTGCATGTTGTTCTCGGCCGCACCCGTGTACTCGACGCCATTCAAAAGAAACAGATTTTGCTGCGGACGGTTGCCGGAGACGGCGAAATTGTTTCCCGTCGTGGAGTTGGAAACGCCGATGCCGCCGGTTTTTTCGGTGGTGAAATTGACGATGCCGGGATTGAGGGTGAGCAAGAGATCGTAACTTCTCCCATTCAGCGGGAGATCCTTCACCTGCCGCTCCCCGACGAGCCCGGAAATATCGCGGGTGGTGACGCTCACCAATTCGGCATCTCCGGACACTTTCACTTCCTGGCTGACCGATCCCAGATGCAACGCCAGGTCAACTGTAGCGTCCTGCGCGACGACCAGTCGAATTCCCGTTCGCAGTGCGTCCGCGAAACCGTCTTTCTTACCCCTGACTTCGTAGAGTCCCACTGGGAGCGCGAAAAATTGGTATCGCCCAATCGGGTCTGTCGATGCTGTACGTGCGAAGCCGGTGTCGAGACTTCTCAGGGTTATGGTTGCTGCGGGAACGGCGGCGCCCGACTGGTCGGTGACGCTTCCGGAGAGGCTCGCCGAAACCTGGGCCAAACCCGAACGAATGCAGAGAAGAAGTAAACCCAATGAAACGGCGACCGCGAAGCTGCGGCGCTTCAGCATCATCGCTTGCATAATGACTCAGTCCAATCTGATGTGAATTGCGAAAGGGGAAATTGTAGTGTCATATACATTTATCGTGTCGAATACGATACACTTATGCGCGATATCACTCGCTGGTGGCTGGAGTGTGCCGCGGATCATTGACGGGGCATGGGGCGGGCGATAGCATTCCGTTCCAAATGGCAGGGAAACGTGCAATTCGACGGACGGAAAACGAAGACTCGTTGTTGAAGCTGCGAGAAGCTGCGCTTGAGCTCTGCATCAGTCTTCCAACCATCAAGCAATGGATTTACAAGAAGAAAATCCGCAGCGTTCAAACGGCGGGCGGACACCATCGTATTCCGCAGGCCGAAGTCGATCGCCTGCTGTTCCGGACCCGGGGCAGAACCGAGGAAGAACGGGTGCAGGTGATTCGGCAGGTGAGCGGGCGCAACCAACTGGTCGGACGAATCGATTCTGTGCGGATCAGCGGCTTGATGGCGGAAGTCAGGATTTCCATCGGGGGCCAGCAGATCACGTCGATCATCACTGCGAGTTCGGCTCGCGAAATGAATCTGAAGCCCGGGCAGACCGCAGCCGCATTAATCAAGGCTACTGAGGTGATGATTCTGCGTGTATAGATTACAAAGACGCATCGTGTTCGCTGTTCTCTGCGCCGCGGTTCTCGGCCAGATATGCGTGGCGCAGGAGATCACCGTTGCGGCTGCCGCCGACCTGCAGTACGCCATGCAGGATATTGCTTCCCGCTTCCAGAAGGATTCTGGCAAAACGGTGAAACTCACCTACGGATCATCAGGAAACTTTTTTCAGCAGATTCAGAATGGCGCACCTTTTGATATGTTTTTCTCGGCCAATCTGGATTACCCGAAAAAGCTGGAAGCGGCTGGATTGACCGAACCCGACAGCTACTACTCGTACGCAAGAGGCGAGATTGTAATCTGGGTTCCAAACGACTCTACGGTTGATCTGAATTCAGGCCTGTCGGCGCTTCTCGACCCCAAGGTGAAGAAAATTGCCATCGCGAATCCGCAGCATGCCCCGTACGGGCAGGCTGCCGTATCGGCACTACAGAAGGAAGGCCTTTACGAAAAACTGAAGGACAAATTCGTGTTGGGCGAGAACATCTCTCAGGCAGCTTCGTTCGTAGTTTCCGGATCGGCCGATGCCGGCGTCGTGGCACTGGCGTTGGCTTTGTCTCCGACCATGAAAGAGAAAGGACGCTATTCGAAAATTTCGAGCGCCGACTATACGCCCATCGAGCAAGCTTGCGTAATCCTGAAATCCTCGAAGAACAAGGAAACCGCACGTCAATTCTTGAACTATATAAAAAGTCCTGCCGTAGCCAGGATTTTGGCGACTTACGGATTCGATGTACAAGACCGCGCGGCAAAATGATCGTCGAACAGGAGAGAAGCGGGCTGCTGTTGCGCGTGAACGCGGAACAACCCTGAGCGGGTGCTGACTGCTTAAGTTTCTCGGATGCTTTGCTCTTTCCAAATCGCGGGGATAGTCTTACTTTCCAACAAGGACTGGGATGAACTCGCGACAACATTCAGCCTGCGCTGGCGGCGGATTTCGAGTTTGGTATCTCCTCACACTTGTTTTCGTATTCCTGCTGCTCGCTTCGTCCTCTCCCTCGAACAATAAATCATGGCGAGTCATCGGTCCTGGTGGAGGAGGCGCTCTATTTTCCCCTGCGGTAAGTCCATACGATTCAAATCGGGTCCTGGTCGCCTGCGACATGACGGGGTCTTATCTGAGCTCCGACGGGGGCCAATCGTGGCGCGCGTTCAATCTGCGCGGGCGGGTGCGCCAGTTTCTGTTCGATCCCAATGAGAAGAATGTCGTATACGCCCGCAGCATCGGATTATGGCGCAGCCTTGATGGCGGCTCCACATGGAATTTGCTCTACCCGGATCCGACGAAGGTGTCCGCAATATATAAATCGGACGATCATGCCGCAGAATCCTTTCACACCCCCGCACCTGCCGGCTCCATTACTGCCCTCGCCGTCGATCCTGGAAACTCCAAGACGCTCTACGCCATCTTGCAACGCGGCGCGGCATTCCGGTTAATACGCTCGTCCGATTGGGGAAAGACCTGGTCTGAAATGGCAACCGCTCCGGATGGGGTTCAGCAAATCTATATCGACCCTCATTCCCCAGCGACGGATCGCTCGTTTTACTCGATCACCAAGAATTCCGTCGAGGTATTCAGCCATAACGCCTGGCAGAGTCGTTCCTTGCCTCCAGGCATGAGTTCGTCCCCGCAGTTCTCGATGAGCTTCTCCGAGCGAAATGTCACTCCTACCATTTACGGCATCGCCGGGTCTCGCGTTGTGGTCTCAGAGGATGGCGGAGTTTCCTGGCGAAACTCTGAACTGCCCGGCAAAGATTCGCGCCTGATCGCAGTGGCAGCGGCACCGGAGCACCCGGAGATCGCGTACGTTTCCTACGACGGATTGAAGACTGGTTGGTTCGGCACGGGCAGGCCACAGCACGGTGTTGCTCGCACTTCCGACGCCGGTAAGACGTGGGATCTGAGCTGGAAAGAGTCCAGCGAATGTGCAGCAAACGTTCAGGACGTTTGGATCAGCAAATTGTTCGGATGCGATTACGCAGGTCCGGCGCTCGGAATTTCGGTCGCCCCTAAAGATCCGAACACGGTGTATGTCACCGATGAAGGGCGCGTCTTGCGGACGAAGGATGGGGGCAAGACCTGGGAAGCGATTTATTCTGTGCAACAGCCGGACGGTACGTTTTCCAGCCGTGGGCTCGAGACCACCACGTCCTACGGCGTCCATTTCGATCCCTTCAATAGCCAGCGCATTTTTGTGTCGTACACCGATATAGGGCTCTTCCGGAGTGAAAACGGCGGTTCCAGTTGGACCGCATCCATGACCGGGGTTCCTCCAGCCTGGCGAAATACGACCTATTGGATGGTGTTCGATCCTGAGGTGAAAGGCCGCGTGTGGGCGGTGATGAGCAAAACGCACGATCTGCCTCGTCCCAAGATGTGGCGGCGAAAATCTCCTTCGGAGTATGAAGGTGGGGTGGTGCGGAGTGACGATGGCGGCCGCACCTGGAGTATGTCGAGCGAGGGCATGGCGGCGACCGCTCCAACTCATATTCTGCTTGATGTCCGAAGTAAACCTGGAAGCTCGTACCCTCTACGTCGCCGCATTCGGACGTGGAATCTACAAATCAGTGGATGATGGGCACACCTGGCAGTTGAAGAATCGTGGTTTACCGGAAAACCAGCCGCTTGCATGGCGCCTCACGCTCGCGCCAAACGGTGTATCTTTACGTAGTGATCGCGAGGCGCAGTGACGATGGGAGCATCAACAACGAAAACGATGGCGCAATCTACCGCTCATCCGATGGTGCGGAACATTGGGCCAAGTTGACGTTGCCGAACGGCGTAAATGGCCCGAATGGACTTACGATTGATCCTCGCGATCCAACTCGAATCTATCTTGCGGCCTGGGGCCGCGACACTCCGCCGCAAGCCCAGGGTGGAGGAATTTACCTTTCAACAGATTCTGGAAAAAGCTGGCTTAACGGTCTTTCCCGCGACCAGCACATATATGACGTCACGGTAGATCCGCGAGATTCCGGCATTCTCTATGCGGCGGGGTTTGAATCGGCGCTATGGCGTTCCAGTGATCGCGGCAAGACATGGCAGCGCATCCCCGGCTTCAACTTCAAGTGGGCGCACCGCGTCATTGTCGATCCCGTGGATCGCGACAGCATCTATGTCACTACCTTTGGGGGAGGCGTCTGGCACGGACCCGCACGCGGCGACTCGGGGGCCGTCGACGAGATCGCGTCCCATCAAGTCGCACATCAGAAATAGATCTTTGAGAGATGCGCAAAACAATTCACTAATGTCGCAGGAAGACTGACGGGACTGGAATTCGGAGCTGCACTCGAGCATTTGCCGCTCCGGCCGTACTTTTGCCTGACGATGTGGCGTTTTGAGCCGTGAGTCCTGCGTTGAAAGTTGACCGCTACATCAGTTGATGTGAAACTCGGAGTGCGCTTTTCTTCCAGAGTTCCTCAGAATGAAATACGGATTCGTCATCGACAATCGCCGGTGCATCGGTTGCCATGCCTGCACAGTTGCGTGCAAGACGGAAAACCTGGTTCCTGTGGGCGTAAACCGCACCTGGGTCAAGTACGTGGAGAAAGGGCAATTCCCCAACACTCGCCGCGTCTTTCAAGTGACGCGCTGCAATCATTGCGAGAAGCCGCCGTGCGTCACGATTTGTCCGGTCAGTGCGATGTACCAGCGGAAAGACGGTATCGTCGACTTCAATTCTGAAACTTGCATTGGCTGCAAGGCCTGCATGCAAGCCTGTCCGTATGACTCGATTTACATCGATCCAGACGATGGCACGGCTGCAAAGTGTCACTTCTGTGCGCATCGGACCGAAATCGGCCTGGAGCCGAGTTGTGTTGTGGTTTGCCCTGAACATGCGATCGTGGCCGGCGATTTGAGCGACCCGGATAGTGAAGTCGCGCAACTGATCGCGAGGGAGACGGTGCGGGTGCGCAAGCCGGAGCAGGGAACTCAGCCCAAGCTGTACTACATCGACGCGGATGAGAGTGCCATCGTTCCGACGGCGGCGCGTCACGAACCGTTTTACATGTGGTCCGAGCGAAATCAGATGGTTCATGGCGGAGGCGCTCTTTATCCCACCGATAGCCCCATGCTCCAGGCCAACGCCTTGGCCGCCTATGACGTCTCTCACGCGCGTCCCTGGGGTTGGCAAGTGCCCGCGTATTGCTGGACCAAGGCCATCGGCTCCGGAGTGCTCGCAATCCCTGCCATTGCTATGGCTCTGGGGAGGATGTCGGCGAACCGCTGGCGTGATGTCGCGCTCTCGAGTGTGGCGCTATTATTCACGCTGCTCACTACGATTCTTCTCATCTGGGACCTTGATCACAAAGAGAGATTCCTTCGCGTGGTCCTGCGGCCGCAAACGAAATCGTGGCTGGCCCGGGGCGCGTTCGTCCTGATGTCCTATAGCGCCCTCTGCGGCCTGTACTGGCTGGGTTCACTCCTCAACCTGGCGGTGGTGAACTCGATTCTGATCTGGCCTACGGTGCTGGTCGGATTCCTCGCCGCTTGCTACACCGCATTTCTATTTGGACAGTGTGAAGGGCGCGATCTCTGGCAGACGCCGCTGCTTCCGGTTCACCTAATCGTGCAGACTCTGCTCTGCGGCGCCGCGGTGCTCGCTTTTCTTCCCGGCCAGTTGGGCGTGGCGCCGGGAATCGCTGCCTTCAGCCTGCTTATCGCGCAGAGCCTGCATCTTCTGATGTTGCTCGGAGAAGTCGGCATTCCGCACACCACCGACAACGCGCGTTACGCGGCACGCCTGATTACACACGGCCCGTTTAGCGGCGCATTCTGGTTCGGAGCGGTTGGCGTGGGTGGAATTCTGCCCGTACTGCTTTTGCTGATAGCGATGTCGAATCGGATCGTAGTTGGCGTGTCGGGCGTGCTGGCTTTGGCAGGACTGCTGATTTTCGAATGGTGCTTCGTAATGGCAGGGCAAAGCGTGCCCAATAGCTGACGCAAAGCACAGAGAGTTGACATGGATAATTTCAAGCGTTTCGGAAGCCATCTTTCGTCGTGTGCACCGGTTGAGAAGTGGGATGACTGGATGGAGTACGACCCCGAGGAGTGGCCGCGCAAAGTAGAAAAGCACTATCAACTGGTGCCCACGATTTGCTTCAACTGCGAGTCGGCTTGCGGCCTGCTGGCTTATGTGGACAAGCAGACTGGCCAGGTTGCGAAATTCGAAGGCAATCCCAAACATCCCTCCAGCCGCGGGCGTCTTTGCGCCAAGGGACCGGCCACGATCAATCAAATCGAAGATCCCGACCGCGTTCTTTATCCCATGAAGCGTGTTGGCCCGCGCGGTAGCGGGAAGTGGGAGCGCACGTCATGGGCCGAGGTAGTGGAAACGTTCGGCGCGCGCATTCGCAAAGCCATTCAGGAGAGTCGAGGCGAGGAGGTCATGTACCACGTTGGCCGCCCCGGCCATGACTTCATCATGGAACGCACGCTCCAGGCCTGGGGAATCGATGGGCACAACTCGCATACCAATGTTTGCTCGTCCTCGGCACGTCTTGGATATTTGCTTTGGCACTATGCCGATCGTCCCTCGCCAGATCATTCCAACGCACGGTTCATCTTGTTGATGTCGGCTCACCTCGAGTCGGGTCACTACTTCAACCCTCATGCCCAGCGGATCATCGAGGGCAAGATGGCAGGCGCCAAGCTTGCAGTTATGGACCCGCGTCTTTCCAACACCGCGAGCATGGCCGATTACTGGCTGCCTACTTATCCCGGCACCGAAGCAGCCGTGCTGCTTGCCATGGCAATGGTGATTCTGAAGGAAAGCCGTTTCGATGCGACTTTTGTCCGAAATTGGACCAATTGGGAAGAGTTTGAACTCGATGGCGTCATCGCCCGGGGAAAGAGTTTCGAAGATTTCATCGAGGCTTTGAAGCAGCACTACTCGCAATTCACTCCGGAGTTTGCGGAAAGAGAGAGCGGGGTAAAAGCTGAGGTTGTGGTGCGTCTGGCGCGAGAGATCGCCGCCGCCGGATCACGCTTCGCCTCGCATCTGTGGCGCGGCAGCGCTTCCGGCAATTTGGGAGGCTGGCAGTCGGCGCGTGCGCTGATGCTTTTGCATGTCCTTACCGGTTCGGTCGGCACCGAAGGTGGCCACAATCTGAACGCATGGAACAAGTTTGTTCCCAAGCCCTTCTCGACACCGCCGCCGCAGAAAAATTGGAACGAACTCCTGTACCCGCGGGAATGGCCTCTCTGCACTCACGAAATGTCCTTCCTTTTACCCCATTTCCTTAAGGAAGGTCGCGGCCGCATCGACGCTTACTTCACGCGCGTCGTCAATCCGGTGTGGACTTTTCCCGACGGATTCTCCTGGATCGAAATGCTTCGTGACGAAGAAAAAGTTGGCTTGCACGCCGCTCTCACTCCGACTTGGAATGAGACCGCATGGTTTGCGGACTACGTGCTTCCGATGGGCTTCAGCTCAGAACGGCATGACCTCATGAGCCAGGAATCCTATGCGGGACGATGGATCGGTTTCCGCCAACCGGTTCTGCGAGTGCTTCGCGAAAGAGCAGGCGAGAAATTCGAGTACACCTATCAAGCCAATCCTGGAGAGGTGTGGGAAGAAGATGAATTCTGGATCGATCTCTCGTGGGCGATTGATCCTGACGGGGCGTTGGGAATTCGCAAGTGGTTCGAATCGCCCTATCGCCCGGGACAAAAGCTTTCCGTCGAAGAGTACTACCGCTGGATTTTTGAAAATTCCGTGCCCGGCCTGCCGGAAGCGGCCGGCAAAGAAAATTTGTCTCCCCTGGAATACATGCGGAAGTATGGCGCCTTCGAAATCACCACCGATGTGTACAAGCTCAATGAGAAGCCGGTCGCGACCGCCGAACTCGATGGCTCGGAAACCGAAAGCGACAACCTGATTACCAAGCAAGGAAAGACGGTTGGCGTCGTGGTGGACGGCAAGGCAGTGGTGGGCTACAACACTCCGTCGCGCAAGCTCGAAATTTTCTCCAAGACAATGGCAGACTGGAACTGGCCCGAGTTTGTGTTGCCCGAGTATTACCGCAGCCACATTCATCGTTCAGCGCGTGCGCAATCGATCGGAACTCAGGACGAGGATTTCGATCCCATTCACATGCCTACGGTGGATTGGCCAAGAGATGCGCATGGCGGGGTCTACACGTTACTGCCAATCTTTCGCCTGCCCAACCTGATTCATACGCGATCCGGCAATTCCAAGGCACTGTACGAGATTTCGCACAAGAATCCCTTGTGGTTGAATCCGGTGGACGCGGAAAAAATCGGCCATGTCTGTACCGGAGACTTGCTGAAGGTCCATACGGAAATCGGTTTCTTTGTTCTTCACGCCTGGGTCACCGAAGGCTTGGCCCCTGGAGTGGTTGCCTGCTCCCACCACCTCGGCCGATGGCGAGTGAATAAGGAGGACCAGGTGGAGCGTCTTTCCAGTGCCTGGGTAGACCTGAAGGAAGTCGGGAAGGGCCAATGGAAGATGCGGCAACTCTCAGGAGTTGAGCCCTACCAGAGTTCCGACCCTGACACCAAGCGAGTGTGGTGGAGCGACGCCGGAGTGCATCAAGACATTACATTTCCGGTTCATCCCGACCCCATCAGCGGCATGCATTGCTGGCATCAGATGGTGCGAGTGGAAAAGGCATCCCCGGAAGACCGGTATGGAGATATTTTCGTAGATACGAATCTTTCTCATGCCGTGTACCTGAAGTGGAAAGCCCTGGCTCGGCCGGCGACGGGCCGTTTGCGGCGGCCACTTTGGTTCCCGCGGGTGGTTCGACCTGTGGAATCAGCGTATTACATCGACCAAAACGGCTAAACGACCGTTTTGTTCTGAAATCAGAACAAGAAGTAGAGATTTGCCACCGATTGATGATGATAGTGGTATACACCCCCGCAAGGCTCGATTCAAAAGGGGGAAAACTTGGACATCGCTGAAATACTGGTCGAACTGCGCGCGGAACGCGCCCGGTTTGACAAGGCCATCAAAGCCCTCGAGGCATTGGACACTCCGCGCCGCGATGCACGAAAAAGCGTAGCGAAAAAAGCCAAGCCTCGCATCATTCGCCCGATCCAACTCAACCGTAGGTTCAAATCTGCACAGACCCTGGCAGAGGTGATTCCGATTCGCAGCTTCGGCTCGTAATAGAGGTTCGCATGTTGGCCCTCCCCCAAACCCTCGAATTCATGCAGTTTTAATGTTTCGGCAATACTCCTGAAACATCCACCCCGCAGAATCCCAATTTCAACTATTCATGACAGGACTGGCACACGTGTCTTTCCCCAGGGACACTCAGAACACCACTCGCACCAGCGCACTCCCGCAAGAAGTCCTTGCGATGCGGCCTCTGATCTTCGTTGTCGAAGATGACACCGACATTGCGCGCCTGATCTGCCTTCATCTCGACGGGTCCGGGTACACCACGCGTTGGTTCCCGTCCTCTGTTTCGGTCATTGACGAGGCGATCAAGACGATCCCATCTTTATTCCTTCTCGACATAATGATTCCGGGAAGCGACGGTCTGGAACTCTGCCGCCATATCAAAAGAACCCAGGCGCTTTCGTCTTCTCACATCATCTTCCTTACCGCCAAAACGGCAGAGTCGGAGCGAGTGAAAGGCCTTGAACTTGGAGGCGACGACTACATCACCAAGCCCTTCAGTCCCCGGGAACTTGTGGCGCGGGTCCGCGCAGTCATGCGTAGTGTCAACGAGCCGAGCGGAAACGAGATACTTAAGATTGGGGAGATCGAGATTGATGCCACGGCGATGATTGTCCGTGTCAGAGGCCAGAACATCTCGACCACAACCAGGGAATTCAGGCTGCTCGATTACCTGGCCCGGCACCCTTCACGGGTTTTCACCCGGGATCAATTACTGGATGCAGTGTGGACGGAAGGTTCTTTTGTAACTCCACGCTCAGTGGATGTGTATGTGCGACGTCTGCGAGAAAAGATTGAGCCGGATCCCGACAATCCTACTTACCTCAAGACTGTTCGCGGGATCGGTTACCGGGTTGACATTCCGCGCTGAACTACTCTGCCGACTTGAGCGCACCTTCTGTAGTGATGCGGCTCGCCTTGCAAATCTCGCCGGCAATTCTCGCCAAGGCCTCTTTTTCCCGGCTTGGCTCCTCCGCTGAAAGCACCGAGCTGGCAGCTAAGGTAAACATCACGGCATCCTCTTGCTTGTCAAAGTAAAGCACTACTTGGCTCGCTGCCATCGCATACCCCCGGAAGAAATTCTCTGCCGATGATAGGATGATTTTGCCCTCAGCGGACGGTACTCTCTTGGTGCGCGGTTACTCGTTAGGACATTACAGTTTTGTTTACTGAGGATGTACTCTGAATTGACTTTCGCCTACAGCTTTCTCTGTAGAGCGATTTCACGCGGCGTTCCGCAAAATCTGCTCGACTCCCGCTCTCTGTAGATCGATTCACGGTACCAATCACGAGCATACGAACGGCGCGGTTCTTGCATCAAAAGCTCCGGTTTGGTGGAGAACTCTTATGAAGCACTGGTCTGCGGCTTGCGTTTTCGCGTGTTTGTTCACTCTCGTACCATTCCTGATCGGCCAGCAGGATCAGTCCAGTCCAAATCCGATTCCAGACTCGCATGATCTCGCCAGTTCGGATTTGATTGCCTGGTCGGGCATGCAGTCTCCACAACAGGTGCCCCCCTCCGGCCAGCAGCCTCTTGGCCCTGATCCGCATCCCGAGACCCAGCCTCCAAAAAATCCCACGCCCTCGCCGGACGCTGCTCCGGGAAAGTCGGCTGCGCCCGCACAGAATTCCGATCAGAATCAGACACCGGCCGCACGCACGTTTTTGGGAACCATCAGCAAGCAGGCTGACGCTTACGTACTAAAGACGGAAGCAACGTCTTATCAGCTTGATGCTCAGGACAAGGCCAAGCAATTCGATGGGCAAAAAGTGAGAGTCATCGGAATTCTTGACGCTTCCGGCCAATCGATCCAGGTTCAATCCATCGACCCGATTTCCTGAGGTACGTTTCACTTACTTCCAATTGTTTTCCTGCCAGGGATTGAATCACCGATTCTCTTTCGCTCCTCGCTGCTTTGTGTCCTGATTCGTTCCAAAATGCTACATTTAAAGGCTCATGTCCGCCCCTGAATCGCTTTTCGTGAAGGCCTGTAAAGGAGAACCAGTCCCGCGCACCCCGGTCTGGTTCATGCGCCAAGCCGGACGGTACATGTCCGAGTACCGCGACGTTCGAAAAAAGTACTCTTTGATCGACATCTGCAAAAGGCCGGCAATCGCAGCCGAGGTTACGATCACGGCCGCTGAGGCATTGGGTGTCGACGCGGCCATCATCTTTGCCGACCTTCTGCTCCCGCTCGAGGTCATGGGACTTCCATTCCACTTCGAATCGGGCGAGGGGCCGGTCGTCAAAAATCCTTTGCGCAATAAGGAAGACGTGGACCGCCTGGTAACCGATCGACCGCATGAACTGCGTTACGTGTCGGAAGCCATTGCCACCGTTTGCAAGCATTTCGGAGATCGCTTGCCGGTGATTGGTTTCTGCGGCGCGCCTTTTACCTTGGCGAGCTACATGATCGAAGGCGGAGGCTCGCGCAACTATATCCATGTGAAGCGCATGATGTATTCGGCTCCGGCGGTTTTCGACGAATTGCTGCGCAAGATTAACGCCGTAGTTTCTGCTTACGCGGCCGACCAGGTACGCGCGGGAGCCGATACCATCCAGATTTTCGATAGCTGGGTGGGATGCCTGGGCGTGGAAGATTACCGCCGGTATGTTCTGCCGCGCACGACGGAACTGGTCAAGAGCATTCAAGCGACCGGGGTCCCAGTCATCTACTTCGGAACCGACAGTTCTACTCTGCTTTCCTCGATGAACGAAACCGGGGCGGAAGTGATCGGGCTCGATTGGCGCATTCCCCTGGATGAGGGAAGGAAAATTCTCGGCCAGACCGCCGTTCAAGGGAACCTGGATCCCGTCCTCCTGTTTGCTGACTGGAGAGAAGTGAAAACTCGTGCAGAGGACATTCTTCGTCGAGCCGCAGGAGCACCCGGCCATATTTTCAACCTCGGACATGGAATTCTTCCGGAAACGCCGGTGGATAACGTGAAATCGCTGGCCAAGTTCGTCCAGGAGCATTCCGCCCAAATGGCTTCGTCCGCCCGATGACATGGAATCGACATCGCACAAATTCGGCGTGATTCTTCTCGCCCACGGCAGCCCCGACAAGGTTTCAGAAATACCGGAGTTCCTGCTCCAGGTTACCGGCGGCCGTCCCTTGCCGCCCCAAGTGGTGCAGGAAGTGCAGCATCGGTACGGGCTCATCGGCCAGTCCCCGCTGACATGCTGGACCTTCGAGCAGCGCGATCTGCTGACCCGTGAACTGGGAGTTCCCGTTTACGTGGGAATGCGAAACTGGAAGCCGTATATCCCCGACACGGTCGAAGCGATGCGGCAGGATGGAATTACCCATGCCATCGCGGTGTGCCTCGCGCCACAGAATTCACGGACGAGCGTCGGGCTGTACCGCAAAGCTCTCAACGGAGAGAATGGAGTTCCATTTGTAGTCGATTTTGTGGAGTCCTGGCACGACCACCCGATGCTGGTCTCCGCTTTTGCGGAAAAGCTTCTCACCGGGTGGGATCGTGCATGTGAGGAATACGGAAGCAAGGTGCCGGTCATCTTCACAGCTCACAGCGTTCCGCAGCGAACCATTGCGGAAGGCGATCCCTACGAGATGCAGGCGAAACATACCGCAGAACTCGTGGCAGCGGAAGCGCAAGTGGATGCGGAAGACTGGACTTTCGCGTTCCAGAGCCAAGGCATGTCCGGCGGGGCATGGCTTGGTCCAACGGTGGAAGACACGATTGTCGGATTGAAGGCCAAAGGGAACAGCGGCGTATTCATTCAGCCAATCGGCTTTCTCTGTGACCATGTCGAAATTCTCTATGACATCGATATTGGATTTAAGAATTTCGCTGAGGAACGCGGGGTCCGGCTCTGGCGTGCAGAGTCGCTGAACGCATCGCCGGTGCTGACCGAGGCCCTTGCATCGCTGGTGCGTTCGCGCATCGATGTCGCCGTGAGGGCCTGAAAATCAATGAAACGCGTTGCGATTATCGGCGGCGGTATCTCCGGTCTTTCCGCCGCTTACACCTTGGAACAGAAACGGCGCGCCGGCGTCCCCGTGGAGTATGTGGTCTTTGAGTCCGGTCCTCGGCTCGGAGGTGTACTTGTCACGGATCGTGAAGATGGCTGCTTGATCGAAGCGGGGCCGGATTCCTTCCTTACCGAAAAACCCTGGGCCACCGATCTCTGCGAAAGCGTCGGGCTGGGCGATCAGCTGATCGGTTCCAATGATCCGGACCGCAAGACCTACATCCTGGTGAACGGGAAACTGACGGAGATGCCCGACGGGCTGATGTTCATGGTTCCAACCAAGGTTCTGCCCACGGTTTTCTCCGGATTGTTCTCCACTTAAGACGAAAATGCGAATGGCGGGCGAGTGGTTCCATCCTCCCCACAAAGCGGAGCAAGACGAGACCGTTGCGGACTTGGTCCGGCGTCATTACGGTGCCGAGATGGTGGACCGTCTTGCCGATCCTCTGCTCTCCGGCGTTTATGGAGGCGAAGCCTCACAACTGAGCGTTCGCGCCGTGTTGCCACGTTTTGCCGAGATGGAATCAAAGCACGGCAGCCTGGGTCGCGCCATGCTTTCGGCTCGCAGAAAGATGACGCCAGCGAGCAAGCAGCCCGCGCGCTCCTTGTTCACCTCGCTGAAGAATGGGATGCAGCAACTGGTGGATGCAGTGCTTACCCAACTCAACGGCGCTGCGCTTCGCACCGGTGTGGCCGTGCAATCGCTACAGCCGCAAGATGGCGGATGGTTGATTTCAGCTGGATATGAATCTGATCAGTTCGATGCGGTGATCGTTGCGACTCCCGCACAGGCTGCCGCGAACTTACTGCAACTGGCGGATGCAAATCTTGCTTCCGAACTGCGCGACATAAATTACAGTTCTTCGGTTACGGTCACGCTCGGTTACGACCGCTCTGTGCGTCAGAATTTGCCACCGGGCTTCGGTTTCCTGGTGCCTCGCAGCGAAGGCAAACGCATGCTCGCGGCAACCTTTGTGCACAACAAGTTTCCCCATCGCGCCCCCGACGATCGCGCCCTGGTGCGCTGCTTTCTGGGAGGCGCGCGAGACGAAGCCATCCTGCAACTGTCCGACGAGGACATCCTCGCCATCGTTCGCCGCGAGCTGAAACAGGTGATCGGGGTTACGGCGGATCCAACCTTCGCGCGAGTCTATAAGTGGAAAGGGGCGATGGCGCAATACGCAGTTGGCCATCTCGATCGCCTTGACCGCATTGAGCGCCTTCGCCAGAAACTTCGTGGACTCGTGCTCGCCGGCAATGGTTATCGCGGAATCGGTGTTCCCGACTGCGTGCGCTCCGGCAAAGAAGCGGCGGAACAGCTCACCAGCTGATTTTCACTCGCCGCCCCAGGCGCCTGCACCGGGGGATTCAATTCGAATCCTTTCGCCCTTGCGCAGGCGGAGATTGAACTTCCCGGGAAGAGATTCTACGGACCCATCTAGGCGAATGGCTTGAGCAGAGCCCGGAGCGCCGTCGCTCCCTCCACTCAAACCGTAAGGCCCGCGAATCCGCCGATCGGAAAGCAAAGTGACCTCCGCATCGGTGAGGACCTCAATTTCCCGGATCACCCCATCTCCTCCACGATGCCGACCTGCACCTCCGCTGCCTCGCCGCAGGGAGTAATTGCGAACCCGCAGGGGATAGGCGTACTCGAGAGCTTCGGATGGCGTGTTCAGGGAGTTCGTCATGTGCGTGTGCACGCCAGAGATTCCTGGCTTATTAGGACGGCCTCCCATGCCTCCGGCGATGGTTTCGTAGTAGGCGAATGGCTCCCCGGTGCGGGGATCGGTTCCACCAATCGTCAGGTTGTTCATGGTGCCGGAACACGCGGCCGGAATGCGCCCCGGCAGAGCTTTTGCGAGCGCACGCAACAGTACATCCACGATACGCTGCGAAGTTTCCACATTGCCTCCCGCCACCGCGGCGGGCGGGAGGGCGTTCACGACGGTTCCGGAAGGAGCGATCAGTTGAATCGGCCGCATCAGACCGGCGGTCGCGGGAACGTCTTCCATCAACAGACAACGGAAAACATAAAAGCATGCGGAAAAGGTGATGGCCTCCACGGCATTGATGCTGCCTTCCACTTGAGGATCGCTGCCGGAGAAATCCACAGTAACGGCCACGCCAGTTCGCCTTTTGTGAAACGTGATGGCGACTGCGATCTTTACCGGCTTCTCGCTCACCCCGTCGTTATCGAGAATGTCTTCCGCACGGTAGGTTCCAGTCGGAACCTGGCGCAGAAACGCTCGCATGATCTGCTCCGAGTAGGCGAGGAGATGTCTCGCCATTGCCCGAACGTGAGCCGGTCTATAACGCTGGCAGACTTCGCGCAGCCGCTGATCTCCTGTGTGGCAGGCCGCAAGTTGTGCTCCTAAGTCTCCTTCGCGCTCATTCGGCGTGCGCACGTTGTTCAGCAGAAGCCTGAGGACGTCCTGCTGGATTTCTCCTTTGCGTCGAATGCGGACCGGGGGAATGCGAAATCCTTCCTGATAAATTTCGCGGCACAAGCCCATCGAACCCGGATAGGCGCCCCCGACGTCGGCATGGTGAGCGCGGGAAGCCACGAAAAACTCCGGACGGCTGCTCTTTGGCGAAATGTAAACCGGCGCGACCACCGTGATGTCGGGAAGATGGGTACCTCCCCGAAAGGGATCGTTAAGCATGACCATGTCGCCTGGCGAGAGATCGAAGCTCTCGATGGCCGCGCGCACCGACATCGGCATCGATCCCAAGTGAACCGGCATATGGTCGCCCATCGCGATCACTTCGCCCTGCGAATCGAAGACCGCGCAGGAATAATCCCGCCGCTCCTTAATGTTCGGAGAAAACGCCGTTCGACGCAGCGCGGCGCCCATCTCTTCTGCGATGGAATGAAAGATGTTTTTGAAAATTTCGAGTTCGATAGGATCGCGAGGCATGGAGTGAGAGGGAAGTGTACGTCAGCGGCGAAAGGCGGTTACCGAAAATAAAAACAGAAAGTGAAGAATTCTGTTGACATTGGTACTCACAATGCTCAATATCTTGTGGTATCAAGCGTACCCATGCAAGTACTTGGGTGACGTTGGCAGATGTTGGGCCCTGGTTACGAACCTTTGCAAGGGAAAATCGTTCACGGAGGAGACTTCATGCCAGCAAAGAAAAAGGCAAAGAAGAAAAAGAAACACTAACCGGAGCGAACAAAATTCGCCCGAAACAGGTTTTGAACGGCCTCTCGAGAGACAGCTCTTGAGGGGCTTTTTCGTTGAGCTTTCCTGAGCTCTTCTGGACCTGATGAAAATACGAGTTGTCGCCGCGCCCGAGGCATGCTAAAAGCGAGGGGTAGACAGAGATCGTTTACCTCCGATGAGTCCGAGAACCAAAGCGACCAGCAAGAACGGCAAGGCTTCCGACGTTGTCATCCCCGAAAAACTTTACTTCCGGATCGGCGAAGTGGCTCGCCTCTGCAAACTGCCGGCCTACGTTTTGCGGTTCTGGGAGACCGAGTTCCCGCAACTCAAGCCGGTGAAAAGCAGCACCGGGCAGCGCATGTACCGGCACAAGGACGTCGAAAGCGTTCTCCGGATCAAGACCCTTCTTTACGAGGAGGGCTTTACCATCGCCGGTGCGCGACAGCAATTGCGCTCTGAAGTCAAAAACGAGAAGAAGCAGCCGCCATTGCCATTCCCGACACGTGGCCATGCGGACTTGAAGTACATCCGCCAGGGACTGAACGAAATCCTTACCATGCTTTCGGCCCGCCACTGAACTTGTTCTCCGCTCTGCGTTATTCTTAGAAATCCCCATGCAGATCGTTCCCTTTTTGCGTGCGAATCGAAATCTGGTTGCGCTGTTCGGCGGGTTTTTGGCAACCGCACTCGGCTGGTGGTGGCTGACCTCGGTGCCCCGGACCACGAGTCATCCGAAGGGATTTACTCCGGCAACGGAACTGGAGCGCATCGCATACGCCGCACGGAATGCGCGCTCGTGGCGTGTGACCACCTTCGGCACCATGCATGGCGAGGATTTTCAAACCGATCAGGATGTGGTCTGCCCCTACGATACTCATAGCGTCACGGAGACTCGCGCGAAAAACGGGATCATGGAGCAATCGGGGGAGGTAGTGCAGACGCGAGACACTTTTTATGCGCGCGAGGGGATGGATCGTTGGTCTGCGGAGCCGCGAGCGGGCATCGATCAATGTGCTCGCGGACCTATGGCCGGGCCCAGCCCTCTGGTCAGTCTTCTCGAAAATCTAAAAGACACAACCCGAATGGAACCTGGTTCGACGGTTTCAGGCAAAGACTCGAGTTGCCGAGTGTGGAATTTCTTTTCCTCGAGTTCCCGGGAGGCAATGGGTTCGGTTTGCGTAGATGAAGCGACCCATCTCCCCTACGAAATTCAGCTCGGCAGCCTGCACGTGCAATATTCATATTGGAACATGCCCATCCAGATTGTGGCTCCAGAGGTGGAATTGCCGAAGGCAGCACCACAGCCATGAACGTGACCGATCGTAATGAGGTTTGTACTTTTTCCGCTTGACCTGCGCGCTCTAGAGAAGGCAGACTCGCAGAATAGAGGTTTCCCCGACCTCGGACATTTTCTTAACCGCGTTGGAGTGATCCATGAACGGCTTGGTGCTTTGCGCAGTCGTACAGGTGTGTCTCATGTTTGGAATGGCCGGGCTGTTCTGGCCGGAAAAGTTCATGCCACTATTCGACGTTCTAATGTATCCCTGGGCCGCCACGCACAAGGGAGTTCGTGCCAACGGAGTTGCGGCGATTGCCTTGTCAGTTCTGTTGCTTCTCGGCATGGTGGTCGGCGCACACTAGTCGCCGCGGTGCCCGTCCCGCATCTCCTTCATAGTTGTAGGCAATCCAGGGTCTTCTGCAGTGATATCTTTGTGAGGGCTCGTCCGGGCCGTCATCTTCATGGATGTTCTAAAAACATTATTTGAGCGGCATTTTCATGCGCCGGTGGTGAAAATCACTCCGCTGCAGGGAGAACTCGGGGGCTCGGGACGCGCCATTCTCCGCTTGGCCAGCGAGAATATGACCGCGATTGGGGTCGTCTACGCCGTACGCGAGGAAAACGCCGCCTTTCTGGAATTTTCCCGTCACTTCCGCCGTCACGGTTTGCCGGTGCCCGAAATTTATGCCGACGACCTGAATCATGGTGCGTACCTGGAAGAAGATCTGGGCGACACCACGCTGTTCGAATTTCTTTCGGAACATCGCCAGGGCGACGACATCGGACCTGAGGCAATCGATGCGTATCGAAAGGCAGTGGAGGTCTTGCCGAGATTTCAGGTCGAAGCAGGACAGGATCTGAATTACAAAGTCTGTTATCCGCGGGCCAGCTTTGATCGCCAATCCATCGCGTGGGATCTGAATTATTTCAAATACTACTTTCTCCGGCTCGCAGGAATTCCATTCAGCGAACAGGCGCTTGAAGACGACTTCGGCCGGCTCACCCGATTTCTGCTGACGGCGAATCGCGATTACTTTCTGTATCGCGACTTCCAGTCCCGCAATGTTATGTTGCGCGGCGGCCATCCTTTTTTCGTGGATTATCAGGGCGGGCGCAAAGGGGCGTTGCAATACGATATCGCCTCGCTCTTGTTCGATGCGAAAGCGGATCTGCCTCCTGCCGTGCGGCAGCAATTGCTCGATCACTATCTCGAAGTGCTGAGCCGTTACCTTCCGCTAACCCCGGCCGAGTTTCTGCCCCACTACTATGCCTACGTTTATGTGCGCATCATGCAGGCACTCGGCGCCTATGGGTTTCGCGGCTTTTACGAACGCAAGCCCCACTTTTTGCAGAGCGTGCCGTATGCGCTGAAAAACGTGCGATGGTTGCTGCACAACGTGGAGTTGCCGATCGCTTTGCCGACCCTGATGGACGCCTTCAAGAACATGCTGGCGTCGGAGAAGTTGCAAGGCCTGGGCACGGAGGCGGAGTCAGGCAAGCTGAGTGCACCGGCTCAGCAACAACAAGAGCTGACCGTAAAAGTTTTCAGCTTCTCTTTTCACAAGGGATCTCCCAAGGACGACAGCGGCAACGGGGGAGGATTTGTGTTTGATGCGCGCAGCTTGCCGAACCCCGGGCGTGAAGAGCAGTTCAAGACCCTTACCGGCAAAGATGCCCCGGTCATCGCCTATCTCGATGGCCAGGAGAGTGTCCATGAATTCCTGTCGAATGCGGCATCGCTGGTAGACGCCAGCGTGAAAGAGTACCGGCGTCGCAACTTCAAAAGCTTGATGGTTTCTTTCGGCTGTACCGGCGGCCAGCACCGATCGGTTTACCTCGCGGAACAACTCGCCAAACACCTGCGGTCTTCGTCTAACGGAAGCGATCCTGCGGGACATGTGAACGTAGTCGTGCGTCATGTGCAATTGGAAAGCATGGGCCGATGAGAGCGATGATCCTCGCCGCAGGCCTGGGCACCCGCCTCCGGCCGCTTACCAATGACCGCCCAAAGGCGCTGGTGGAAGTGGCGGGACGCACCCTGCTGGAAATCACATTGTCCCGACTGCGAGCAGCAGGGATCTCCGATGTGATTGTGAACGTGCATCATTTCGCGGACAAAGTCATTGCCTACCTCGACTCTCACGACAGCTTCGGGATGAACATTGAAATTTCGCGTGAAGAAATGCTGCTCGATACGGGCGGTGGTCTGAAAAAAGCCGCCCACTTTTTTCAGGGGCACAGCGAGCCCTTCCTTCTTCACAACGTGGATGTCCTCAGCACCATCGACCTCGGCTGCATGGTGCGGTTCCACGATAGGCATGGGGCTTTGGCAACGCTGGCCGTACAAGACCGCAAGACGTCGCGCTACTTGCTCTTCGATGAGTCATCGCAACTATGCGGAAGGCGTGCTGGTCTCGATGGCGAGCCCGAAATGGCTTGTCCGGCGGCCCAAGTCGACGCCTTGGCTTTTGCGGGCATCCACGTCATATCGCCACGCCTTTTCGATCTCATCTCTGAAGATGGGGCGTTTCCCATCGTGCCTTGCTATTTGCGAATGGCGAAACAGGGAGAAAAGATTCTCGGATTCCGCGCCGATCAGTACTACTGGCGTGATCTTGGCAAACCTGAGAACGTCAAGCAGGCGGAACAAGATCTCCAATCCGGTGTGCTCGTTCAGTAAGGCTGGAAGTTCCTGGTGCCGCCGCCCTGCCGTGCCATATACGCGAGCCGCGATTCCGTGCATAATCTCAGTCCGTCCTGCTCAGCCTGAGACCTAGACCATCCTATGCTTTGTCGCGTTCTCAAAATTCTGGTTGCGAGTTTGGCGTTCGCAGGATCCCTGGCAACCCCATCTTCTTCTCCGCCGGTTCTGGATGCAATCCGCGCGAACGACAATCTCTTTTCCGCAGGTAAACTGAGCGGCGGAGTTTTCACCCTTCATCTCGAAATCAGATCCGGCGCGTGGTATCCCGAGGCCGATGGCGGCCCCAGCATGAGGGTGAATGCTTTCGCCGAAGAGGGCAAGGCGTTACAAATCCCCGGGCCGCTGGTTCGAGTTCCGCAAGGCACCCGACTCCAGGTCAGCTTCCATAATCTGTTGCCTACAACCGTGGTCGTCCACGGTATGCATCCGCATCCGGGGGATAGCGAGGACGTGGTCCAGGTTCCGCCGGGAGAGACTCGGGAAGTGCACTTTCTAGCGGGAGATCCTGGGACCTATCAGTATTTCGCCAGCGCCGGGGGCGAGATGAATCGGGGTCGGCCCTTCCGGGAAGACAGTCAGCTTCATGGCGCATTCATTATCGATCCTCCGGGCTTGGTGAATCACGACCGCGTGTTTGTCCTCGGTGTGTGGCGCAGTCAGGTGACGCCGACCCTCTCCAAGGACGTCGCTGTCATCAACGGCAAGTCCTGGCCTTTCACCGAACGACTTAGTTACGCTCCCGGCCAGCAGGTCCGCTGGCGCATCATCAATGCCAGCGACGTAAACCATCCCATGCACATGCACGGCAGCTTTTACCGTGTCGACAGCAAAGGGGACGGGGAACGCGATCAAATCCTGACGCCTGAACAACAGCGAAGCGTAGTCACTGAACTCCTGCTGCCCGGTTCCACCATGCAGCACAACGTGGGTAGCGGTGCCGGGTCAGTGGATTTTTCATTGCCACATCATCGCGCATGTCAACCCGACGCGAACGGTTGCGAATGCATTGTCGTCGGAGCCGGAGGGACCTCATAGTCACGAATCGAACCACATGGCGGGCCTGGTGCTTGGGATCTCGGTCCCAGGAGAGCGTCCGAAAATTGCCAGCGCCGGATCCGTGCGCAAGCTGAGTTTATGGGTGAAGCCGCGGCCCGCTGTCAACGGAGTTCCGAAAGGGTTCGCGTACCAGGTGGAGGAATCGCACCACTTGCTTCCGATCCAAGGGACTCTGCCCGGACCTCCGATTGTTTTGCAACGCGGGCGACCTGTCGAAGTCACCATCGTCAACAAGTTATCGGAATCCACCGCAGTGCACTGGCACGGCATGGAACTGGAGAGTTATTACGACGGCGTTGCCGGCTGGGGAATGAAGGGAGCGGAAGTGACCCCGACCATCGAACCGGGAGAGAAGTTTTGCGCCAAGTTCACTCCGCCGCGCTCCGGAACATTTATTTACCACACTCATCTCGACGATGAGGTGCAACTCAGTGGCGGGCTTTATGGGCCTCTGATTGTGCTCGATCCGGGAACGAACTTTGATCCCGAGACGGACCAGATTTTCCTGGTCAGTGCATGGGGTGGTCTGCGGTCGAATAATCCGAGCAGTCCGATATCGCTGTTGCTGAATGGCAGCGGACAGCCGGAGGCCCTTCGCTGGAAAGCGGGTCGACACTATCGTGTGCGCGTCATCGACATCAGCGCCAACCTGATCGGAGCTTTTTCCCTGACCGGCAGCAAGGGCGTCGTTCAATGGCGTGCGCGCGCGAAAGACGGAGCCGATCTGCCAGACCCGCAGGCCGTCGTGCAGGATGCAAAAGTGCTGATCGCTCCCGGAGAGACTTACGATTTCGAATATGAACCCACAGAGTCGGGACCGCTGGTGGTGGAATTTAAACCAGCGGCGGTGCAAGGAACCGTTGTCCAGAGGATCGATGTGGAATGATCAGTCTCCATTTCAGGGTGCCGACGATGTGGAGAAGTCAGACTCTGTCGCAACGCTCCTGAGTGTTGGATAATGCCTAGCGGCTGTCGCACCGGGCTTACTTCCACTCCAAGGGGTTTCGCAATGTCGCAGCATCGATCTGCTTTCGGGCATTTTTCAAGCGCTCTTATCTCCGCAGTCTTCCTTCTTGTTTGCGTTTCAGCACAGTGCCAGACCTACAAGGTCATCTACAACTTCACCGGAAAGGGCAGCGACGGTGCCACGCCCTACGGAGGGCCAATCCTAGACCGCTCCGGAAATCTCTATGGCAGCACCTACCTTGGCGGAAAATTCGGCGCGGGAAGTGTGTACAAGCTTTCACCAAGCGGCTCCTCGTGGACATACACGTCGCTGTACAGCCTGAAAGCCGGGGCTGATGGATCCGGACCGGCCTTCGGCAGTTTGGCCGTCTACAATGGCGCGCTGTTTGGAACGACCGAGGGTGGCGGAAGTTTTGGCACTGCCTTCAAAGTCGCACCAGGAGCCAACGGCTGGCATGAAACCGTCGTCCACACCTTTGGAAACGGAACCGATGGTGCGCAACCCATCGGCGGGGTCGTCTTCGATTCGTCCGGCAATTTCTATGGAACCACCAGCCTGGGAGGCGCCTTCGGGAACGGCACCGTCTTCCAGGTCTCGCCCTCCGGCGTCGAGACCGAACTTTACAGCTTCACCGGAGGCAACGACGGCACCAATCCACCGGCGGGCGTCACTCTAGATGCGCACGGAAATCTTTTCGGTACGACTTCTCTCGGGGGAGTGAACGGCGACGGTGTGATCTACGAGCTTTCGCCTTCCGGTTCCGGTTGGACACAGACCGTTCTGTACAGCTTTCAAGGCTTGAATGACGGCGCAAATCCGGTTGGCGGCGTGATCCTGGATAAGGGCGGCAATCTCTACGGGACTACTTTTGACGGTGGGGTGAACGGCGGTGGCACGGTCTACAAATTAAGTCGTTCCAGTGGAGCCTGGAAGATGACCGTACTCTACAGCTTCACTGGCGGCTACGGCGGACCTTATAACAAGCTCACCTTCGACTCCAAAAACAATCTCTACGGTGCGACCAACGGAGAAGGCGCGCACGGCTTCGGCTCAGTCTTCAAGTTGACTCCGGCGAACGGTACCTGGACCATGACCGATCTCTACGACTTCAGCAACGGCACCGACGGTGGCTTGCCCTATGGAAGTGTGGCCGTCGATCCGCAAGGAAATGTCTTCGGCACAGCCGTCACCGGAGGAAGCAACAACCAGGGAGTGGTGTTTGAAATTACGCCGTGAGGCGAAGGAGCTTGCGTTAAGTGAAATGAAATAATGGTCGGGACGGGCAGATTTGAACTGCCGACCCCTCGCACCCCAAGCGAGTGCTCTACCAGGCTGAGCCACGTCCCGACTGGATGGAACCACGGCTTCAACGCGCCCGTGGCGGGGTTTCTGACTCACAAATTCTACACTAGCCCAGCCTATCGGTCGATGTAATGCGTGATGCGAGGACCCGCGCCCTCGCCCGTGTCAACGCTTGCGCTTACTCTTACCTTTGGCTTTAGCAACCGGTCGCGGCTCATACAACGAGAACTGGATCTTCTTCTCCACCGGATCAACCCGGTCGACCAGCACGCGTACTTTCTGTCCCAAACGAAAAGTTCGGCGCGTGTGTTGTCCGATGATCTCTCGGGTGTTCTCGTAATACATATATCGATCGTCAGTCAGGCTGGACAGGGGCACCAGTCCTTCCACAAACAAATCAGCCAACTCCACGAACATGCCGAACTTGGTGATGCTGATGATCAGCCCGTCGAAATCTTCGCCGACGTGCTGCTCCATGAATTTCGCCTTCTTCCATTCCATCAGTTCGCGTTCCGCTTCGTCGGCCCGCCGCTCCGCCTGGCTGGATTCTTCGGCGATGTCATGCAGTTCTTCTAACGAGATCGGCCCATGCAGAGGTTCGTGTTTCTTGCGGTGATCGGCATGATCGCGCCGTTTGGACCAGGGCGAAGGTGAGTTTTCCCCCGTCTCGCTTGCCCCCAACGGGCCCCTGCCGATGGGAACTGTTCCCTGAAACGCCTCCGGCTGCGTCCCGCAGCACGTCTTTCAAAATGCGGTGGACGATCAGGTCGGGATAGCGCCGGATGGGCGACGTGAAGTGCGTATAGGCACTCGCGGCCAGAGCGAAGTGCCCGAGAGGCTCCTCCGAATACCGCGCCTGCTTCAGCGAACGCAGCATCAGATACGACAGAATCCGTTCTTCCGGCTTGCCGGCAATCTTGTCGGTCAACTTCTGATACATGCGCGGCGTGATGTGCACTTCTTTGGGGATTTCAATCTCGTGCGCCTTTTTGCCCGTGCCGCGATTGGCACGGCGATCGGTCTTCATGGTCATGCGGCTGATGGGAAGCGCGCCAACCCCGAGCGAGTAGCCGAAAGTTGCCGCGATCACTTCAAAGTCGTACACGCGCTTGGCGTCGGGCTTTTCGTGCACCCGATAAAGAGATGCGACTTGCTTGCTCTCCAGGTAGGAAGCGACCGTTTCGTTCGCCGCCAGCATGAACTCTTCGATCAGGCGATGCGCGATATTACGCTCGGAGCGGGTGATGCTCCGCATCAATCCAAACTCATCGAACTCAATCACCGGTTCGGGAAGATCGAAATCGATGGAGCCGCGTCGCCGCCGCTTCTCATTCAGAATCATCGCCAGATCCCGCATGGTCTCAAACGTTGCGAGCAGACTTCCGTAGCGATTCCTGGTTGCCGCGTCCCCTTCAAGAATCGCGTTCACGGCGGTATACGTCATGCGCTCAGCCGAGCGAATGATTCCGGGGCAAAGTTCATACCCTGCCACCTCGCCCTTGTGATCGATTTCCATGATGCAAGACATGACCAGACGATCGACCTGCGGGCGCAAGCTGCAGATGTCGGTCGAGAGTTCGAGGGGGAGCATCGGCACCGCGCGATCGGGAAAATAGACGCTGGTTCCGCGAATGCGCGCCTCCTGGTCGATCGCAGTATCGTCGGTCACGTAATGCGCCACGTCTGCGATATGCACCTGGAGTTCGAAGTTTCCATTCTCCAGCAG
The DNA here is from genome assembly GCA_963797845.1 of Terriglobia bacterium. Classification (GTDB taxonomy): domain Bacteria; phylum Acidobacteriota; class Terriglobia; order Terriglobales; family Acidobacteriaceae; genus DASREM01. The sequence goes on along the minus strand of CAWCRE010000018.1, from coordinate 144,063 downwards.
GTAAACGGTGACAGCGTCATCAAAGTCGCGCGCCGTCTCTCCGTCGATAGTGACGATCGGCAAATGGCGGAAGTCGCGCCGCTTTTGCACCTCTGCGGAGGGAATCACAGGCTCGGCGTCCTCGGCCTCGCGGAGCACTGCGGGCGGAAAACGGTGCGGCAGATGAAACTTGCGAATCATGATTTCGACGTCGACGCCGAAATCGTTTTCCTTGCCGAGAATTTCGATTACCCGTCCACGCGGCTGCTGGTGATTCGTCGGCCAGTCGGTGATCTCGACGTCGACCACGACGCCTTCTAAATCTTCCCATTCGGTCCGCACCGGCGCCTGGTCGCCAACCACGCGATGAACAGATTTCTTTCTTCGTGGTTCTGCATTGGCAGGAGTCTCAGGAATTTCCATGCCAGGAGGAATCACGATCTCGTGCGCAATCTTCTGATCGTACGGAGTTACATAGTTGTGGCGAGTTCCGTAGTGGAAGAATCCCACGACGGTCAGGTTGGCGCGATCCACGGGACGAATGATTCGCCCTTCCGCGCGACCGTCCGGGCGAATTGCCGCGATTTCGACCAGAACCCGATCGCCATGCATGGCCGAACCGATCGCGTTCGGTGGAATAAAAACGTCGCCCGCAAGACTGGCCTTTAGTCGCGCATCGAGAGATGCGGGATCGGGAATCACGAATCCGAAGCCGTCGCGATGCATGCTGAGACGGCCGACGATCATATTGCGTCCGGATGCAGCTTGCGGGACGCCATACCGATCTCCATCAATTTGCACGAGTTCTCCGCGTGAGACCAGGCGTTGCAGGCGTTCGTGGAGCTCGCGGCGCTCGTCGCCGTGAATTCCGAGTTCCCGCACCAGCTGCTTGAATCCAGCGCTGCGTTTCGGTTGTTTCTGGATTTTCTTGAGAATGTCGGATTCAGAGATCATCGTACCGGTCGGCATGCGCTTCCCCCGCCGTTACTGTCTACGATACTCGAAGTTTAAGGCGACGGCTGCTCTGACCCGCAGCTCTGAGGCATATAGGAAATGCCATTGTCGAGGGAGAAATTACACCTTCGCATCCGAACTCGTCTTCGGATGGACCCATGACAAAAGGCCCAGAAATCGAGCAATTCTGGTAATTTCCACAGGACTTTGGACCTGCGAGCGGAGTAGAATGCGGACTGGTCACCAACATGCGAGTTTGACCCCAATCCATCCTTAAGCGGAAAGGAATTTTTGCCACATGTGGAAGCCGACAAATCAACCTGCGACTCCAGGCCGGCCGGGAGAGCCGGAGCGTCCCGCAATGCCGACACCGAATACTACAATGACGACTCCTACGACGAGTGAACCGGCAGCGGCGCCACGCCCAGTCGCCACGACCACCACGGCAGACCAGGCAACCATCGGCAAGTCTCTGGTGATCAAGGGTGAGGTGACGGGTTCGGAGTCGCTTTACATCGATGGCCGCGTGGAAGGTTCGATCAACCTTTCCGGCAATCGGGTGACAGTGGGCCGCAATGGCGTGGTCGCCGCCAATATCAATGCGCGCGAAATCGTGGTGCTCGGCAAAGTTCGGGGAAACCTGACCGCCAGCGATCGCGTGGACATTCGCAGCGATGGCTCCTTGACTGGAGACGTCGTGGCTGCGCGCATCTCCATTGAAGACGGCGCGTTCTTCAAGGGTGGCATCGACATTCGTAAAGCTGGGCAGAAACCGAATGGCGAGGAAGCCAAGGCTTCGACTTCGTCCACACAGGAAGCAGTCGCCGCGCGCGCCTAAGTTTAGCGGCGAAAAAAGTTTGTGCAGAATGGCGACGGGCTCTTTCGTCTGAAAGAGCCCGTTTTCATTGTCTGTCTATTGTCGATCTATTTCCGTCTGTGGCTCAATTTTCAGACTGTCATTCCGACAGAGCCGGAGCGTATGCGACGGCGGCCGAGGAATCTGCTTCTACTGCCGCTTCGAAGGCCAGCCCGCTCTCTTACGGTTCCACGCCGGATGTCAGTTCCGACCCTGCTTCCGCCACCCGCGGATAGGTGATCTTCTTCTTGCGTCGCAGATCCTGCGGCAACTTGGATCGCGTGATCCATAATCCCGCGGCGACGGCTGCCGCCCAAGTCAAGGTGATCAGGCCGAGGGCTTTCAGGTCCGCAACCCGGCTGTTGCTGGACTGAACTATACTGCCGACTTTGAACGCCAAGTATCCCGCGATTACCGATGTAAGAGCGGCCTTCCCCACTTCTCCCCAGTCCATTTCGCCGATCGGGACGAGGTTACGCCGGTGCAAAAGGATCGCGAGCGCCGCCGTGTTCGCGATAATTCCTACGTCCGATGCGATCGCCAATCCCACCGTTGATAGCCCATGAAACAACAGCGAGTAAACGGGAAGGGACGCAATGGTGATGACCGTACTCGAAATCATCGGCACCAGGGTGTTGCCAGCGGCATAGAAAGCTCGTGAGTAGAGTCCCTGCGCGGACCAGAAGGCAAGCGACAGCGAAAACCAGAAAAAGTAAATCGCAGTTTCGCGCGAGTCGGAGAAGTGAAAGCGCCCGCGACGATATACCAGATCGATCAGCGGCAGCGAAGCCGCCATCATAAAACCGGTCGCCAGCAATGAAGCCGCCACGATTCGGTAAATCGATCCGTTCACCGTTGCGGAGAACTCTTTCATCCGCTTTTCCCCAAACAGCTTCGCGAAGAAGGGCAGGGATGCCTGGCTGGTGGCTTGTCCCAGCACCGCAATCGGAACCGCGAACAGGCGTTTCGCGTAGTTCAATCGGGTAATGTCGCCGACAGTGGATGATGCGAAGTAGCGAAGAATCCAGTCGTCGGCGGTAACCAGCGACACGCCCAGCATGAGTGGGATCGACAAACGAACCCACTCGCGGAACGCAGGATTGCGAACATCGAAAGAGATACTGTAGCCAGTGCCGATACGAGCCGCGCCGATCGCGTTGATCAGAAATGGCCCGAGCACACTCCCCAGCAGCGCTCCGTAAGCGAGGGAAGCGATCCCGAGGGATCGGGAAGCGACCACTCCGCCCATGATGATGCACACGTTGTAAAGCAAGGGCCCAAATGCCGGAAGCAAGAATAATCGCCGCGAGAGCAGCACCGCCGACACGACTCCGCCCACATAAAAGAAGATTTGCGCTGGAAGCAGAATCCGCGTCAGCCGGACGCATAGCTCCAGTTGCTCAGGGTTGAACCCACTGAACAGGTGTCGCTCGATTTGTGGGGTGAAAATCTCGGCGATGATAATGCCGATGCCGAGAACCACCGTCATCACGGTGATGATTACGGAAAAAGTCTTCTGCGCTTCGTCTTCGCGGTCCTCGGCAAGAAAACGCGTGTAGATCGAAATGAAAGTGATTGACGCAGTTCCGCCCGCAACGATGTAATTCAACCAGTCGGGAATCGTGAAGCCTGCGACATAGGCGTCGGTCGCCGGTCCGGCCCCGAATGCCCACGCAATGTATGCCTCGCGGACATAACCGATCACGCGGGACAACATGACGGCCGACATCAGCAGCAGCGTAGCCGAAAAGGCGCTGTGCTGGTGGGAAGGCCGGAAAATGCGGGCGACCCGGGCGAAGCCGCTCGATCTCTTGGAAACCGGAGCAGGAAAATTCATCGATGACGCGATTCTACACGGAGCCGCTTAAGCTGCAGGTTGCGAATGCGCGACTGCTGGTGGCCAAAGTCACCTCCGTTATCGGCCACTTGACGTAGCTCAGCTTGCTCCAAAGGAGGCAGAGCTTTTTGACACCCGCCCGCACGCGCCGGATAATTCCTGTGTGCCTCCCATCGCCTCCGAACAGCCGGCGCAATCCGCACTCCTGCGACGCTCCTACAAAAAGGCCTGCCCGATGGCAGTTCGCGGAGAAGGTGCGTACCTGTGGGACGCGAATGGGAAGCGTTATCTCGACTTCGCTGGCTCCGCAGCAGTTAATTTCATCGGCCACGGCGTGCGCGAGATTCCACAAGCCATGATCGATCAGGCCGCACAGCTTGAGTTCGTTCATACCAGCCAGTTCACAACCCCGGTTGCCGAGGAATATGCGAAAGAGCTGCTGGACTTTGCGGGCGCACATTATCGTGGCGGCGCGGTTTTCTTTACCTGCGGAGGATCGGAAGCAGTTGAGACCGCGCTGAAACTTGCCCGTCAGTACCAGGTCGAAATCGGCGAAGAGAAGCGATTCCAGGTTCTGAGTCGTTCCCAGAGCTATCATGGTGCAACCTTAGGTGCGTTGGGTGTATCTGGCAACAAGCGTCGCCGTGATATGTACCTGCCGATGGTGCGCGAATTCGCGCATGTCGGACTTCCCTACTGCTATCGCTGCGCCTACGATTGCAATGATTGCGCGCGACAGTACGCCGACGAACTTGAACGCGCGATCCTTTCCGCCGCTGGCGAAGTTGCCGCTTTCATCCTTGAGCCCGTGAGCGGAGCGACTCTGGGCGCCGCCGTTCCTTCTGGCGATTATCTGCAGAGGGTCGCGGATATTTGCCGTGATCGCGGGGTCTTGCTGATCGCCGACGAAGTGATGACCGGCATGGGCCGCACCGGCCGCAACTTCGCTCTGGATCATTGGGGTGTTCACGCTGACATCCTGGTGACTGCCAAAGGCTTGTCGAGTGGATACGCCCCACTCGGCGCGGTGATCGCTACTAAGAAAGTTGTCGACGCCATCGCCACGGGTTCTGGCTCATTCCTGCACGGCTTTACTTACAACTCGCATCCCATTTCCCTCGCGGCAGGTCGAGCGGTGTTGCTTTACCTCAAGGACCGTAATTTGGTGCGTGCCGCGGATTCGACGGCTTCCGGCAGTGCTGCCTCAGAGCTGAAAGCAGCGCTGGAGAAGCTTCGGGATCTGCCCGCTGTCGGCGACGTACGTGGGATCGGTCTGTTGTGGGGAGTGGAATTTGTGGCGGATAAGAAGAGCAAGAAACCGTTCGCCCCCGAAGCTCAATTTTTCGGGCCGCGTCGGCCAGGCTGCGGTTAAACGTGGCGTAATGCTCTATCCTATGCAGGGATGCGTAGACGGATTTGCCGGCGATCACCTTCTGATCGCGCCTCCTGCAGTCATCAGTTCTGACCAGATTGCCTTTGCGGTGGATCAGTTAGCGACTGCGATCAAGGAAGCGGCGGAAGCTTAGTTCGGCTGTTCGGTCGTCTCATGAGTGTGCATCTGTCGTTCTACAGACCAGATGTCTTCTGGATTCTGCTCGAACGGATACACGTGCACCATCCATCCGAAGATCTGCGGCAGAAACCTGCCGCCATTGGCTTCGCACTCTTCCCGGGTTGAGATCGAGCCCGCAAGTCCGAACTTGGCGTGCGCTCCCCACATTTCTTTCTTCCGGTCTGCCGGAGGCATGCACATGTTCACGTGCGCGTGCCACTGCGCAATGCTTAAGGGAATCCGTGAATTGAGTTCGTCCTCCGAGGCATTCTTGGGCGCGGTGTACATAACGCCGATCAACTTGTAGGCATCTCCGTGTTTTTCGTAAATCAGAGATGTTGGATGATCCGGATTGAAATGTGTACCCGCCTCGAAGCCGTACCAATAATTCGTGAAGTGATATTGCTTCTGCGGCAGGTTGGGCAGGAAGATTTTATAACCATCGGCGAGCGCGACTTTGTAGTCTTTGTACTTGTCTGCAACTTTGCGCGCCGCGTCGACCACTTGCTGAGCTTTTTCCGGGTCTCCAGGCTTGCTGGTGCGCAGCGCGGTCATCTTCATATGCGCGCCCATTTCCATGTGGCCTTCCATGGCGTGCATGGCGTGAGCGCTGCCGTCACTACTCATTCCCGGCATTTCATGCATTTCGCCATCGTCCGGAGTCTTCGCTTCCTGGGCCTGAACGGAAGCGAAAAACAGAACGCAAAGACCCGCGATGGCAAGTGTGCTTCGCATAGACGTACGGTATTAACCCTGCCGCACCGCGTTAGTTTCTGCAACTAAAGTCTGGTTACGGGCTGTTACGCCAGTAATAATCGGGTCCTGAGAGAGCAGCCGCTCCCGGTAACCTCGTATAATCCACACATGCCCGACCTAGCCGCTCACTATCTCGAAGAAATTCAACGCCAGTTGCGTGGCTACAAACGCCTCGCCGAAGGAGCGATCGGGCAGCTCGAGGATGACCAGCTCTTCTTCACCCTTGACTCTGAGTCCAATTCTGTCGCCATCCTGATGAAGCACCTGGCCGGCAACATGCACTCCCGCTTCACCGATATTCTTACCAGCGACGGCGAGAAGCCCGACCGGCACCGCGATCAGGAATTCGAAATTTCCTCCGTAAGTCGCGGCGATCTGATGAACGTATGGGAAAGAGGCTGGGCCCGGGTATTCGACACCATTCGAGATCTCAAACCCGACGACCTGCTTTTGCCCGCTCCGATTCGCGGAGAGCCGCACAGTGTTCTGCAGGCTCTGAACCGCGCCCTTGCGCACTATGCGCAGCATGTTGGGCAGATCGTCTTTCTCGCGAAACATCTTCGCTCTTCGCAGTGGCAGACTCTGAGTGTTCCGCGCGGCAAATCGGAAGAATTCAACGCCAAGATGACAGAGAAGCAACGCCAGTCCAAATGAAACAACTTCTTACGATTTTCCTGCTTCTCGCCAGTCTACCGTTACAGGCGCAATCGCCCGCCGATCTCAAACAGGTGGAACTCGACCTGTCCCAAATGCTGGTCCACGAAGATTGGGACCATTACGCCGGCCGCCTCACCGACGATTACCTGCGCATCAACCTGAACGGAACCGAGCAGAACAAGCAAGAGACCTTGAATTACTTGCGTTCTGGATCGACCAAGATTCTCGATCTCGCTCCCGAGAATCTTACCGTCCGCTTCCACGGTGACAGCGCCATCGTGAACGGACGTTTAACCGCGGTGCAGCGCCTGAACGGCAAAGTCGTGACCACGTTCACCAATTTCACCGACGTTTTCGCCAGACAAGATGGCCAATGGCTTCTCACCACGTCACAGTTCACCACCGCACCGAAGTAGCTCTTTCCTTTTCGTGGCGCGAAGCATGGGAACGACCGTGTCTCTTCGAGAATGGCACGCGATGCTAAAATCATTGGTTTGCGTCTAGCCCGTGATCCCGCTGTAACTGAGGACTTATGCCCAACACCATGATGGCGGTTGTGAAGCCGAGCGCCGCGCCCGGAACAGAAATTCGTGAAGTGAAGATTCCGTCCTATGGCCGCACCGACGTCCTGGTGAAAGTAAAAGTCGCATCCATCTGCGGCACCGACCTTCACATTTTCGAATGGGACCGCTGGGCGCAAAACCGCATCCACCCGCCGCTGATACCAGGGCACGAATTCTGCGGAGAGGTGGTTGCGTTCGGCGACGAAGTGACCAGCGTCAAGGAAGGTGACTTCGTTTCAGCCGAAATGCATGTGGCTTGCGGAAAGTGCCTGCAATGCCGCACCGGCGAAGCTCACATCTGCCAGAACGTAAGAATCATCGGCGTGGATGCCGACGGAGCGTTTGCCGAGTACGTCGTCATCCCGGAATCGAATATCTGGAAGCTTGACCCCGCCATCCCGCTGGAATACGCATCGATCCTCGATCCTCTCGGAAACGCGGTGCACACGGTTTTGGCTGGAGAAATCGCTGCCAAGACCGTCGCCGTGACTGGCTGCGGACCGATCGGCCTGTTTTCGATCGCCGTGGCCCGCGCGGTCGGGGCGACCACAGTCTTTGCCATTGAGGTCAATGAACATCGCCGCCGTCTTGCAAAGGAAATGAAGGCTGACTTCGTACTTGATCCCAGCAAGGACAACGTGAACTCGGTAGTGATGGAAAAAACGGGAGGCAATGGCGTTGACGTGGTCCTCGAGATGGCCGGACATCCCGACGCCATCCGAACCGCTTTCGACATTGTTCGTCGCGGCGGACGCATCTCGCTCCTTGGGCTGACCTCCAAGCCCATCTCGCTCAATTTTTCCGAAGACATCATCTTCAAAGGCATCACCATCCAGGGCATTAACGGTCGCCGCATGTACCAAACCTGGTATCAAATGACTGCCCTGCTTAAGGCCGGAAAACTGGATCTCCACCCCGTCATCACCGACCGGATCGCCATGAAAGATTTTTCCAAGGGAATGGAACGGCTGAAGACAGGAGAAGCCAGCAAGATCCTTCTTTACCCGAACGGCACCAAGTAAGGAAATTGCTACTGCAGATCTGTTCGTTCGGGGTTGTAGAAGAAGTGGAAGCGTAATGCGAGGTACTGTCCTTTGAACTCGGTTGGCAGCGGCGGAAATGGATTTGAAGCCGTGATCCCACCATAGGCGGCCCGGTCTAAAGCCACATCGCCCGAACTGCCCACGTAGCGCAAACCCTGCACCGTTCCGTCTTTCATGATCGCGAACTCGATCGAGACTTTCCCTTTCTTCATGATCGGAGCTCGCGCCACTTCCGGGATGAGCGTGTACCAGTTTTGCCGCACGTTCTGCACGACCCGCTGCAGGTATGGGCCGAAATCCACTCCCATCGTGTCGCTCAACACGTCCAACTGTCCCACGGCCTTGGCGGCTTGCCGCCCTTGTCCTAATCCGTAGTCGCCGCCTTCGCCCTCGCTACCGTAACCTGCGCCACGATTCGCCAGCGCCGCCCTCGCGGCCTGTTCGATCGCCGATCCAGCCGACATGGGGGCCGTGCTGAAGCTTGGTTTCGGGCCGGCAATTGGAGGCGTCGTCAGCTTCGCGGTCTGGTTTGTATTCGTGGGCGGCGGAGGTGCCGGAGATTGCTGTTGCGGTTGTTCCTGCGGTTGTGGCGGAGCATTCTGCGTCATCGCTTGCTGCTGAGGCTGAGCCGGAGGCGCCGGCGGACCACCCTGTCCCGGCCGTCCCGCTCGCGCTGCGTCGAGAATCTTCTTCAATTCTTTGGGATCGACGTGCGGACTCTTCGACGTTGCGATCCGGTTCTTGTCCGAAATCGCATTCGTATCCGGCCTTTTGGAGACCTTCTGCTCATCCGGAGGCAACTCCAGATAGGTAAGGTCCTTCTGCTTTAACTGGTCGCTCGGGCTCACCATGATGACGCTGCGCCGGGGAAATAACTGCAGTAACCGGTCCGAATTCACGATGACGATCACCAGCGTCAGGTGCACAATCACCGAAATCCAGAATGCCTCGCGCTTCCGTGAACGCGCCAGATCGTCCTGCAGCTGGATCAGCAGGGCGGGAACATCGTGCATCTCGCGATACGCGGTTTCCCAAACTGCAGCATCGTACAGATCGGTGCTGTCCGTGCGAGGCGCAGGAGGCGGAGGGGCCGATCTTCCGGGCGGGATTTGGGTCGTTGACATCAAATGCTACTGAATCGGACACCAGTCAGGGCCCATACCCGACCCCAGCTGCGGATTCTCCAGGAAAATTTGCGGATGCTGGCTCCTGGGTTGATTTCCTCTATTGTCGCATCTTTGGAGACCAAGAGGGAATTACCAATGGCATATTGACACCTGCGGTTGGATGCGACTGGTAAATATGCCAAGCTGTTGATTACAAATCTTTACAGTGGGTTACAGCTTGACACTTTGTAGGTTTGCCCGCTCCAAGTGCTCGCGGATGGCTGCGGTAATTTGCAAGGCTGCGTCCAGTGCCCGCCGCCCTTCCCTCAGGCTGACCTCGGGCTTGCTCCGCGTACGGACCGAAGCCAGGAACGACTTCAGCTCTGCTTCCAACGGCTCTTGGGAAGTCACCGGGGGCTTGATCATTTTGATTTGCGGGTTCACCGACGGTATGCCGGTTTCTTGCTCCCGACCGAAAACGCGATCACGTCCTGGCGTCCGTAGTCGATCGAGATGTATTGCCGGGGTTGAAAAAACCGCAACTTCCGGACCCGCTCGGTAGACACCCGGCTGGCCGTGAAGTTTGCGACGCAGCCGTTTTCGAATTCCATTCGAACATTGGCAATGTCGGTCTTGCGCGAGAGGATTGGCAACCCGACTGCGCGAATCTCTTTCACTTCCGAATTCACCAACGTAAGCACGATGTCCAGATCATGAATCATCAGGTCCAGCACGACGTCGATATCGAGCGACCGGGGGTAAAAACGCTGAGGCGATGCACTTCGAAAAACATGGGCTGCGTGACCAGAGGAAGCGTCGCCCGCACCGCAGGATTGAATCGTTCCAGGTGCCCTACCTGTGCAATGCGACCGCGCTGCTCGGCCAGCGCGATCAGTTCATCGGCCTCCGCCAGCGATGCCGCTAACGGCTTTTCGATCAGTAGATCGATACCGGCCTGCATCAGAGTGCGCGCAACTTGAAGGTGCGCGGCGGTGGGAACGGCCACGGAAACAGCCTGAATTTCGCCCCGGGTCTGAATCATTTGTTCGACCGAGCCAAATGCTCGCGCTCCATATTCTTGGGCGATCAAGTCCGCCTTCGTCACATCGGAATCGACGACCGCGGCGAGTTTGATTTGTTCCCCGTTCCTCGCAAGCTGGTGATACACGCGCGCGTGGTTCTTGCCGAAGGCTCCCGCCCCGACGACTGCGACGTGGATGGTTTCAGGATTCAATGCGTTTACGGACTCCAAGCGCCCTTACTTCTTCAGCATCGCGATCTGCCCGGCATGATAGATCTCGTGCTGCGCGATGCCGGCGAACATGTAAAAGTAGTTGTGGTAGCTCTGCTTTTTCCCGGGAACCTGCTCTCCCAAGCGGGAATCTGGGAATTCCGCCACCGCTTTCACCAGATCACGATGGACTTGCCCCATCAGTTCAACAGCCTTTTGCCACGCCGCCTCGCTGGTATCTTTTATCTGCGGAAAGTTCTCTTTGTCGGTCACTTTGGCAGCTCGTCCAGCGGAGCGGCGCAACACCGCGCGATCCCACGCGGTGATGTGCAGCACCAATTCCCAGATACTGTGAGCATTTCTGATTGGTTTGGCCGCGGCTTTCTTCGCGTTAACTCCCTTTAGCAGTTCCATCAGTGAGTCGCCATGCCACGCCTTGCCGTCGAATGCACGCTGAATCTGATCCGCGAGTCTTGCACTTTCCGTCATTTCGTTCCCCTGACAATGCCTTCGTGCATTTGCGAAGCATTGCTCTATGCTTCTACGCCTCGCACACCACGCAAATTCCAGCTGCGTCTGCCGCGGCGAACGTCTCACTTCCATCCAGGAATAAACAGGCTCCAGCATCAACAGCGAGACATGTCGCGCCGGCTTTTTTCATCACTTCGATCGTCCTCAATCCAACCACCGGCACGTCAAAGCGCATGTCCTGGTTTGGTTTCGCAGTCTTCACCACGGTCAACGCGCGGCTCAAGAGAGAAGCTTGATCTTCGAGTGATCCCATAATGTGCCCGGCCCGCTCGATGGTGGCATCGGTCCCTTCCATGGCTTCCACCGCAACGCAGGCAGTCTCCGCTACCACGACCGTTTGCCCGATGTCGTAGGTTCCCAAGTTGCGGGCCACCATCCGGCCGTATTCAATGTTTTTCGTTTCCTGTCCAGTAGGGGCGCGCTGCGTAAGCACGCCAGGCTTAGCCAGCAGAGGTTCCAGCAACGCTGTGGAGTTCTCCAGCACAATTCCCTCATCCCCTAGCACCTTCGCCACCGCGCCCAATAGAGCGTCGGTGTTGCGGGTTCGCAGTGACAATAAAAGCTTGGCCAGACGCCAATCGGGACGGATGCTGGAAAAGATCTGCTTATGTTTGACCTGTCCGGCCATCACCGCGCGATGCACACCCTCGCGCTTGAAAGTTTCGATAAGTTTCGACAACTCTCCCAGCGACAGCCAGTGCACCGTGGCTCCGCGTCCTTCAATCTCCGGGGAGGCTTCTTCCTTGATCGCGGTAACGACTACCTGGAAACCTTGCGCCCGCGCGGCATCCAATACGAGCAGGGGAAATTTTCCATTCCCCGCAATCAATCCCAACTTGTCATTGGAGCCTGGCACGGCGACAGTCTAGCACTCGAGATGCGGCAAACGAGCCGAAGGCGGCTTACTTGATCACTCCCCGCTCCGATGCCTCGATGAACCGGATCAGCAACTCCACGTCTTCACCCCGATCCGGCTTCAGCTTTCAATTTGTCCAGCGCCTGCGAGGTATTTAGTTTCGAGGCGAGCAACACTTTATAGGCATGATGAATTTTCCGGATTCGCTCTTTCGAGAATCCTCGCCGTTCCAGTCCAAGGGCATTGAGCCCGTAGGCATGGGTGTCGCGCGCAGCTGCTGTTTTCGAGAAGGGCAACACATCGCGCGTGATCGTGGTTCCGCCGCCTACGTACGCGTGCGTTCCGATCCTCACGAACTGATGCACTGGGCACAGCGCTCCCACCACCGCCCAGTCCTCGACCGTTACATGTCCGCCGAGCGTGGCAGCATTGGCCAGCATGGCATGATCCCCCACGACGCAATCGTGCGCGATATGCACATAAGCCATGATGAAGACGTGGCTGCCGATCTTGGTCAGGCCGCCTCCCTTCGCCGTGCCGCGGCTGATGGTTACGAACTCCCGAATCTCGTTGTGATCGCCAATCTCCAGTCGCGTGGGCTCTCCGCGATAACTCAAGTCCTGAGGAGCCATGCCGATCGAGGAAAAAGGGAAGAAGCCGTTATCACTTCCAATCTTCGTGGGCCCCTCAATGGCGACGTGAGACACCAGGTGGCATCCCTCCCCCATCTCGACCTCTGCGCCGATCACGCAATAAGGGCCGATCTCGCAACTGGGATGGACTTTCGCCCGCGGATCAATGATGGCTGTAGGATGTACGCTCATGCGGCGCGCAAGAACAAAAACTACTGACCTGCTTCGGCGGAAGCTTCGCCGTTCTCTTCTCCCGTTCGCCGCCCTCGCGAGCGGTCCACCAGTTGGCAGGTGACGGTGGCCTCTGCCACTTTCTTTTCTCCGACGTACACGATCCCTTCCATGCGGACCGCACGAATTCTCCACGACTTCACTTCCACCTCAATCCGCAACTGGTCGCCTGGAACCACGGGCCGCCGGAACCGCGCCCGCTCGATCCCGGTAAACACCATCAGTTTGTGATCGCGGTCTTCCACCTCGGTGAGCAGCAGAGCTCCTCCGGCTTGCGCGATCGCTTCCACGATCAGCACCCCGGGCATAATCGGAAGATCAGGAAAGTGTCCAGCAAAAAAGGGCTCATTGATCGAGACGTTCTTGATGGCGACTATCCGCTGTTTCCGCGTCAGGTCTACCACCCGATCAATCATCAGCATCGGGTAACGGTGCGGCAGGATTCGCAAAATATCCTGGATGTCCAGCGTCGTTTTCTCCGCGGAAGGACTCTCCGGTGTCGTCTGAATAGTTTCGCTCATGCAGTTTTGAACGCGCGACGATTATACTGTACGTGGGACTCTGAAAGGTCTGCTCCGGCTGTTCTCGCTCCTGAGAATTCGCCTTCCGCACCCATTCATTCTTATGAAGAAGAAAAAGATCACCAAGCAGAAGACCAAGCCTGCTCCGCCTGCACCCAAGGTCTCACCAGTAAAGCCCGAACTGGCGGATCGTCTCCGCTACTTCGAAGAGCGCCGCGACGCCATGGTTGAGACCACGCGCCAGCTGGTTGAACTGGAGTCGCCGAGCGACAACAAGAGTGCGGTCGATCGTTTGGGATCGCTGCTCGCCGGTCGCTTCGAAAAGCTGGGCGGTCACTCCAAGTTTCATAAGGTCCAGGATTTCGGCAATCACCTGCAAGTCGATTTCCCCGGACGCCGCGGGGGCAAACCGGTTCTGCTGCTGGGCCATTTCGATACCGTCTATCCCATGGGCACGCTGCAGAATATGCCATGCAAAATTACGGACGGCAAACTCAGCGGTCCTGGCGCTCTCGACATGAAGTCGGGGATTGCCATGATGCTGCATGCGATCGAAGCCTTGCGCGACTGGCATAGCGACGCCTTGCCACGCCCCGTCACAGTCCTCCTCGTTACCGACGAAGAAGTCGGCAGCGATTCATCCCGTCGCATTACGGAAAGCGTCGCACGGAATTCGGCCGCGGTCCTGGTGCTTGAACCATCCTTCGGGAATAAAGGCGCGATAAAAACCGCCCGCAAGGGCGTTGGGGAATACGTCATCGAAGTCACTGGCATCGCCGCCCACTCCGGACTCGACTTCGAAAAAGGAGAGAGCGCCATCCTCGAACTGGCGCGACAGATCCTCGAAGTCCCCAAGTTGATCGACAAGAAGCGGGGGCTGACTCTCAACGTCGGCCTAGTGAAGGGAGGAACTCGCGTAAATGTCATTCCCGACTCCGCGTCCGCCACTCTCGACGTGCGCGTCACCTCGATGAAAGACGCCGCGCAGATTGAGAAGCAGTTGCGCTCATTAAAACCGTTCAACAAGAAATGCAAAGTGGCAATCAAGGGCGGAGTCAATCGTCCTCCCATGGAACGCAACAAAGGCGTCAGCGCTCTGTTCGATCAAGCCTCTACCATCGCCAAACAACTCGGATGGAAGCTCGAAGAAGCTGCCGTAGGAGGTGGGTCGGACGGTAACTTTACCGCCGGGTTGGGGATTCCGACCCTCGACGGCATGGGCGGAGTAGGCGACGGAGCCCACGCCATCCACGAATTCATCCTAACCAGCGAACTCCCGCGCCGCACGGCCCTGCTGGCCCAGATGATCAAGGCTGTCTGAAGGGTAGAGAATAGCGAAGTTCCCCGCAAGTCGTCTGGTGGGGAGAGCGCCCGGGCCAAAGGATGCTCTTTGACTCTCCCCTTGGACTAGCCTAGAATCCGATTTGGGGTATGTCGCCCGGCGAACCCCACGGGGGAGGTTTTAAATGCCTGGAAAATTGGGTTTGCCTGAAATCCTGATCATCCTTGCCATCGCCCTTCTCATCTTCGGCCCCAGCAAGTTAGCGGATCTCGGCAAGGGTCTTGGTGAAGGGATCAAGAACTTCAAATCGTCCATGAAAGATGGCGAAGAAGGCCCCGAAAAGAAGTCTTAAGGTCCGTTACCGTTAGCATCCCCGCTGGCGGTCTCAGCTGACTAAGGGTAGTTGTGGTTACAAGCGCCGAAGTAGATTATCGGACGTCCACCTTGTGCTTCCGCATCATTTGACATACCAACGCCACCGGAAGTCCCACCACGTTTGCGTAGTCCCCTTCGATACGGGGAATCCATCGTGAGGCGATACCTTGGATCGCATACGCTCCCGCCTTATCCATGGGCTCGCCGCTCAAGACGTAGAAGTCAATGTCCTGCTCACTCAATGCACTCATCGTTACGCGGGTCGACTCTGATCGAACATCCACAAACCCCGGACCAGCCAAGCACACTCCGGTAATGACTTCATGTTCTCGCCCCGAGAGTGCCCTGAGCATGCGCTTGGCATCGTCGTTATCGTTAGGCTTGCCGAGCATATCTCCATCAACCACCACAATGGTGTCCGCCCCCAGGATCACGTCGCCGGGCCGCTGGGCCGCGATGAACAAAGCCTTCTCTTGCGCCAATCTTTCTGCGCAGGCCCGAGCCGATTCGCCCGCTTGAGCATCCTCCGGGATGTTCGTCGGCTGCACGGTAAAGGAAATGCCAGCGGCACGTAGCAAATCTTGACGCCTGGGAGAAGCCGATGCCAGCACCAGCACTATCGGATCCCCACCAGCCCGCGTGCCGACTCAGTCAGCTTTGCCGAATCATAGCCCACGCCGTCTTTGAACACTGTCTCCACGTTCTCGACTCCATTGTCTGTCGCGAGATGAATCGCCTTCACCGAGGTGAATCCTTCCTCAGGTTGCGATCAGTTCGATACGGTTCCCGAAACAATCGTTCACATGACAGCGGGTGACGCCGGGAATGCTGTCGTCGTCGTGCATCGCTACTCCCGCCTCGCCCAGCTTCGCCGTGAGCGCCTGATAGTCGTGGCACAGCAGGGCAGGGTGAGCCTTGGTCGCGGGCCGGAAATTCTCCTCCACTCCCAGGTGAATCTGCACCTTGGCGCTCTGGAACCATACTCCCCCGCGTTCAGCCAGTTCAGGTGGCTTGGGAATTTCGACCATGCCCAGCAGGTCGCGATAAAACATCCGCGCTGCATCCTCGGCGCCTTTCGGCATGGCAAGTTGAACATGCGCAATCGAGCGAAACGGAGCTTCTGTCATACTGAATCCGAAATCTTAAACCGAATCACGGCAAAAGTATTCCCGCCGGTTTAACGCCATCCTGAGCCTCAAGTGGTCGACGTCATCCTGAACCGAAGCGGAAGCGAAGGGGAAGGATCTCGCGCGCACTACGACTGCTCCTAACGACCACGAGCCAACGCCAACGCCCAGTCCCACGCCTGCTAGAATCAAGAGTTAACCCATGGACGCCAGTCACATCCGTAACTTCGCGATTATCGCGCACATCGACCACGGCAAATCCACCTTGGCCGACCGGTTACTCGAACTAACGGGATCCCTCTCCGCGCGCGAGATGCAAGCCCAAGTTCTTGATTCTATGGACCTCGAGCGCGAACGCGGCATCACTATCAAGGCTCACGCTGTACGCATGGCGTACCAGGCGCAAAATGGCGAGATGTATCAGCTCAATCTCATCGATACGCCAGGCCACGTCGATTTTTCCTACGAAGTTTCGCGCTCTCTCGCCTCTTGCGAAGGCGCGCTCCTCATCGTGGATGCATCCCAGGGTGTCGAGGCGCAAACGCTCGCCAACTCGTACCTCGCCATCAACAATGGCCTCGAAATTATTCCGGTCATCAATAAGATCGATCTGCCCAGCGCCGACGTGGCTCGCACTAAGGAAATGATTGAAGGAGCCGTCGGACTCGACGCCACCGACGCCATCCTGATCAGCGCCAAAACCGGCCAAGGTGTTCCCGACGTTCTCGAAGCCATCGTCAAGCGGGTGCCACCGCCCAAGGGGAATCCCGATCACCAGCTCCAAGCGCTGATTTTCGATTCATGGTTCGATCCCTATCGCGGCGTCATCGTGCTCACCCGTGTTTTCGAGGGCACACTTCGCAAGGGTCAGAAGATCCGCCTGTGGTCGAATGGTCGTACTTTCGACGTAGAAACCGTAGGCGTCCTCACGCCTAAACCTGTCGAAGTGGATGAACTGAAGGCCGGCGAAGTCGGCTTCTTCATGGCCAACATGAAAAATGTTGCCGACACCAAGATCGGTGACACCATCACTGACGAGGCCAATCCCGCCATCGAAGCTCTCGCAGGTTTTGAAGAGATCAAGCCCATGGTGTTCGCCGGCCTCTACACCGTGGATGCCCACGAGCACACCGCGCTTCGCGAAGCCCTTGAGAAACTTCGCCTCAACGACGCATCATTTTTCTTCGAGCCGGAAAGCTCTGCTGCGCTCGGCTTTGGGTTCCGTTGCGGCTTCCTCGGCCTACTCCACATGGAGATCATTCAGGAACGCCTCGAGCGCGAGTTCGGCCTTGAACTCATCACCACCGCGCCCGGCGTCCGTTACAAAATCACCAAGACCGACAAAGAAGTGATCGAAGTCGACAATCCTTCCAAGTGGCTTGAACCCAGCGAAATCGCGAAAGTCGAAGAGCCCGTGATTCTCGCGACCATTCTCACCAACGAAGAATATGTCGGTGGAATTCTCAAGCTGGTCGAAGACAAGCGCGGCAAACAAAAAACTTTTGAGTACGTCAGCTCTTCACGCGTCATGCTGCATTACGAGTTGCCGCTGAATGAAGTCGTTCTCGATTTCTACGACCGCCTGAAGTCTGTCTCTCGTGGATATGCCTCGCTCGATTACCACTTCGCCGGCTATTGGGACTCACCGATGGTGAAGCTTGACATCCTGGTAGCCGGTGAGCCTGTGGACGCGCTCTCCATCATTGTGCATCGCGACTTCGCCTACGAACGCGGCAAGGCGCTGGTTAGCAAAATGCGCGCAACTCATTCCGCGACAGATGTTTGAAGTCGCCATCCAGGCTTCGATTGGCGCGAAAATCATCGCGCGCGAAACCGTTGCCGCCATTCGCAAAAACGTTCTCGCCAAGTGCTATGGCGGGGATATCTCGCGAAAGCGCAAACTCCTCGAGAAGCAGAAGGAGGGGAAAAAGCGTATGAAGCGCATCGGTCGCGTGGATATCCCGCAGGAAGCCTTTCTGGCGGTGCTCAAAGTCGGGGAGGATGCCGGCTAGGTCTGGCATTTCAACCGGCCCCTGATTCCCGCAATAATCGTTTCATGAAGGGGAAAATTCCCGGAGCAGAAGGGCCTCCTCCCGAATATTTGGAAGTGCCTCGCTCCACACCTTGCCTCTGCCATTGGTTCGTAACATAATGGCGACCGCTTGTTAGCCACTGTTGGAGAGACTTATGCCACAGCAGCATGCACGCCCAAAGAGTCTGCTCAACCGCAACCTCGAGAAAAACATCACCACCTACATGCTTTCGGCCACAACCGCAGGAATCGGATTATTCTCCCTGGCTCAACCATCCCAAGCGGAAATTATTTACACGCCGGCCAACATCACGATCGTCGAGAATAAAGGAGAGATCGGGCTCGATGTCGACAACGACGGCCTTCCTGATTTCCAGTTCTCCAACTTCTTCTCCCAGGCAGTCCCGCTTCCTCCGCTGGGATTTCACATCGCTCAGCTGGATGTCCGTCCAGCCCGGAAAGCCAATCGGGTCGAGTTTGTCCAAAGCCAAGCGACGAATTGCCAAGTCAAGAATGCCAACTGCGCTGCCGAACTAAACAAAGGGGCAGCCATTGATCGTCAAAGCCCGGTTCAGCCCGGTTATTCTCAGCTTGTCATGGCGGAATCTGGAGGCAGTGCTTATAGCACATTTTTCGTTGGTCCCTGGTTTGGTCAAAGCCAGCATCAAGGATTTCTCGGCTTGCGCTTCACCATCAACGGGCAGAACCACTTCGGGTGGGCTCGCCTGACCATCCAGGGAGTGAACAGTGCCACCATCACTGGTTACGCGTACGAGGATGTCGCCAATATGCCTATTCGCGCTGGGCGGACCTCGGGTACGGAAGATAATTATGGCGCGAGCGAAGGCAACTCACTTGGTCATTTAGCTCAAGGCGCAGGTACAACGAACTAATGATTTAGCAGTGGACGCTGCTTCCCCAAACTTATCGTCGTAAAAAAAATGCCCTCGCTCTCGCGAGGGCATTTAAGTCAACAATGCTGCTAGTTGGTTACCTTGATCGTGATGGTCGCGGTGTTGGTAATGCCTCCACCTTTGGCGGTCACGGTAATTTTGTGGGTTCCGACTGAGATGCTCGGTCCTACCTTGATCGACATGGTCGAAGTTCCGTTGCCAGGAGCGGGGATCGTGCTGGGATTAAAGCTCGCTCCGTTAAAGTTAGCAGTTAGCGCGATCGACGAGTTGAAGCCGCCGGTTGCAGCGGTCGTGATCGTCGAGGTACCGGTCGCGCCGTGTTTGATTACGAGCTTGGTGGGGTTCGCGGTAACCGTGAAGTTGCCACTGCCTCCGCCACCGGCCAGAGCGGTGATCAAAGCAGCTCCATTCGGGCTGCCCCAACCAGTCACCAGGTCATACAACGGAGTCGCTGTGAAACCATTGCTGCCACTGGTGATGTCGTGGAAATCCGTGGTGTAGCTCGAGCTCAAACCAATGGTGTAAACCGCGGGATTGATGAAGCCCAACGGTGAGCCGCTGGTCTGGACCGCCTGTTGGTTGGCCAAAGCCAGGTATCCGGCCCACATCGGTGCCGCGAAGCTGGTTCCACCGAACTGGTTTGCACTGCAGCTGCCATTGGCGCAGACATAGAAGGTGAAGTTCGCGTTGGCGGCAACGTCCGGGCCGTTGCGAACGGTTTTCGAGCAGCTCGCGCAACCATTGGCGGCTGCCGTCTGCCATGAGGGGATGGGGAAGTTGTCGGGCGAGATTCCGCCGCCGCTATCTAGCCAGCCGGTTTCCGATTTCCACGTGCCACCCGCGCCGTTGGTCGTCAGATCCGTTCCGCCCACCGAGACGATGAATGGATCATCCTGTGGCCAGTAGAAGCCGTTGCCCGGCCACTTGGCCGCGTCACCAGCGGCTACGAAGAAGTTCTGGCCCTGCGCGCCGAACTCCATAAAGATAGGATCGTCCGTGGTGTTGTCCGAAGGGGTCCAAGACCACGAGCAGCTCAGGTTGGCATCCAGCGGGCTGGCGGTCGCCATACCGTTCAGAATGCCTTTATCGTCGAGGAACGAGTTGGTGGCCTTTCCAACGTAGAAGTTCAGCGCATTGAGGTTGGGAGCCATGCCAAGGGCCTGGGTAATATCAAGCGTCTGCTCGGTATCGTCGGTACAAGTCGGAGACTTGCACGTGGTGGCCGCACCATCAACGGAGATCAGATTGATTGGCACGTTATTGGTCTGGTGAGCGTTGGTGTAGTAGAGCTGTACGTCGGACAGATTCGTGCCGAGGAACTCGAACAGTCCTACGCTCTGACCGGTTCCATCCAGCGCTGTTCCGCCGTAGTACGCCGCGCGCATGTCACTCCCGCAGAAAGAAGCGGAGGGGCAAGAACCCGTGGTGGCGTTACCGCGAACTCTGCTGGAGCTCTGAGTGCGCTTCACCAGATTGGCGTGAGGGGTAGAGAAATTGTCGAGACCGCCGATTGCGAAGAGCTGCATCGGAGTGTCGGTTGTAGGCTCGCGGTCCGGCGCGATGAACACACGGTTCTCGGTCGGGTGCTTGTACATATTCATGTTGACGTGCAGAGCACGCTCGACATCGGCAACCGATCCCGTGACTTGCAGGATCATGTTGTTGCGCGAGGTTCCGGTCACCTTGAAATTGTTGGACTGTGCCCATTGGCTCAATTTCTCATAGTCGTTTTCGCTCGGACCGTACATCCGCGTGAACTCGTCTACCGTGAGAAAGTGGCGATAATTCGGGCTGGCGGGATCGTGCAGTTCCTGCAAGAAGGTCCGCAGCTGTGATTCGTTGCGGAGGGGAAGTTGAAACGTCAGGTCCATGGACTGGTTTGCGGGAACCCTCCCGATGGAAGCGGCCTGTCCATTCATAACGACGTCGCGTGTGTGACGGGTGAGTAGGGGTGTCGCTTGTGCGTAGCCGGCAATGCTGAATGCCGAGACCAAGACCACGACAGCAAGCATGGATTTGCTGATCCTTCGAATCATGAGTATCTCCGTTTCGTACTTACGGTTTTCTGATTTGCATCTTGGAACGAATTGCTAACGGCGCGATTGGCTTGAACACTACAGAAGAGGCTCGTGCTGCTCTTCTGACTCAGCGGGCGATTTCATTACACAGAAAAAGCGTCGGCTAGTATGTTGCGAAAGGCCATACACTACCATGTGTAGTAGTGGATAAATATGGTCTTTGATTTCTTTCAAACCAGGAGAGAAAAAAGGCACCTTCACTTCTGTATCTATAAGCTAAGGGCCTATTTCTCATCGTGTGAAGTCTTTGGCTGAATTCACCATCAGTGGTTATGGCGTGAAGAAGCCCCAAAGTGTTATCCCCTAGAACGCCATAACACCTACATCGAGACGATTCGTTACTGCGAAGTACTAACAGTTTTTGTTGTTTCCGATCGTCATCTTCGTGCCAGAGCTCGAGGAGCGTTCTTTACAAAAGTTGACAGATGGGATCAGCGACCGCCGCGATCGACGCGCAACCGCTGCTGAAGAAAAGGGGAACCCAAGGATCGCCGGTAGGTGTGTGAAAGCGGGGAGAGCTTTCTCGAGGGTTCGTCTGACCGGGAGGTCTGGGCTGCCATGATTCCTAGCCCACAGGCCGTCTGGATTTTCTCCAAAGCGAGCCGGAGAGGACTGGCCGTCGCCGATTGCGCTTAAATCGGTTTTGTGCAAATCCCCTTGGTTGCACAAATTTACCATTTATTCATTTACTCATTAGTTCACCAGCAACTCAGGTCTAATCGCCTGTAGACACGCCACTTAAGGCTCAACCCCTTCAGGTAGTGCGCACGGACCGGGCGGTCTGTTCACATGCACAAATAGCCCTGTCCACCGTTCCACAACCTTTTCCACAGTGCTATTCTTCCGGACCGCCCCCGCCCGCGAGCGATTCAAAGCGCGTCGAACTCTTGATGAACGCCATCTTCACCGTGCCCGTGGGACCGTTTCGCTGTTTTCGGATGATCAACTCGGCAATGCCGTCCAATTCCGGCTCGTCGGGCTTATAAACTTCTTCGCGGAAGATGAACGCCACGACGTCGGCATCCTGCTCAATCGAGCCCGACTCGCGCAGGTCCGCCAGCTGCGGACGATGATCCCCGGATCCTCTGCTCTCCGGAGCGCGGCTCAGCTGCGAGAGGGCGACCACCGGAACCTTCATTTCCTTGGCAATGCCTTTCAGTCCGCGTGAAATGGCCGAGACTTCCTGAGTGCGGTTCTCATAGCGCCTGCCACCTCCCGACATCAATTGCAAATAGTCCACGACCAGCAGTGAGAGCGATCCTTGGGACTGTTGCAGCCTTCGGGCTTTTGCTCGCATCTCGCTCAACGCGATACCCGGCGTGTCGTCGATGAAGATCGGGGCGTGTGCCAGTTCTTCCATGGCGCGCGTGACTTTGTGCATGTCTTCGCGCCACAGCGATCCGGTTCGCATCTTGTGCGCGTCGACCCGGGCGCGCGAACACAACATGCGCAGCAGCAGAGCTTCGCGTGACATTTCCAGAGAGAAAACTCCAACGACTTTCTGATCGTCAATTGCGACATTCTCCGCGATGTTCATGGCAAACGATGTCTTCCCCATCGAAGGCCGTGCGGCGATGATGATCAAATCCGAGGGCTGGAACCCGCTCGTCATCTCGTCGAGATCGGTGTAGTGCGTCGCCAGCCCGGTGATGCGTTGCCCGCGTTGTAACAGGGCGTCGACGGACCCAAACGATTCCTTAATGATTTCCTGGATTCCCAGAAACCCGCGCCCAATGCGCTTTTCCGAGAGCCCCAGGATCGCGGCCTCGGTGTCGTTCAGAATTTCTTCCGCCAGGTCGCTCTGCTCGGAGGCGCGCGCGATCGCGGAACTTGCGGTGTTGATCAGTCCGCGCAACAAGGCTTTATCGCGAACGATCTTGATGTAGTGCTCGATGCTCGGACGATCCGGAACTCCATCAATCAGCCCCGAGATGTAGCCCACATCTCCGATGGCCTGGAGTTCTTTGTGCCGGTCCAGTTCTTCGACCAGTGTGATCAGATCGATGGGCCGCGAGGAGTCCATCAACTCGACCATGCGCGAGTAAATACGCCGGTGGGAGTCGAGAGAGAAATCTTCCGCCTGCAAATGTTCCGCAGCTTCGTTGAAAGAGAGATTGTCCAGCAGGATCGCGCCCAGAATCGCGCGTTCGGCTTCCACATTCGCCGGAAGGCTATGGGTCAGACTATATTCACTGGTCGCCAAGATACGATTGCCCGTCCGCGGTCGAAAATTTTTCAGAAGCGAATCGCATACTACGCACCCGGGAGTTGTGAATGCGAAGTAAACGCTTCGGAAAACACTGCCGCAATCCAAATTTTTCGGCTGCCCACGTGCTTGCCCGAAGTATAGCAAACAAAAAGCGAATATCAAGACCAGGTCGATTTGAAATCGGCAAATCGACGTGAAAATTGGAATGGAAGAGGAAGAGCGCGGAGTGCAAAAAAGTCACGGCCCCGGCCAGCCACCGGGGCCGTGTTGCTGAGTGGATGCCTTTGCCTTGTCACCGCCGAAGCGCTGAACAGTTGAGAGCCCGCGGTGAATGTTTTGAGCCGGCGACTTCCGTTCTGCGTGAGCAGAACATCCGAATCAGGCCGCAACGCCCGGGCTTTCACCCTCCCGTCGATTCACCCTCGAGAATCTTCGGGTTTCACCAGCTCTGCTTCACTCTCCAGCAGGGCCTCAAGACATCTCACGCATGCACTGGGAGCACTTTGCAATAGGCCCGGGAACATCGCAACTGAAAAACCGGTCTTCATTGTGCAGAAGCTGTGGAGGAACGGTACTTCTTGTGGAAGCTTTCGGAAAAACCGGGCAGAAACTCGGGCGGTATTGAAATTCTCAGATTTTTACTTATTGAATTAACGCCCCGAAATCCTTTCTGCGTTCTCGCAATTTCAAAATTGTTTTTCAATTCAACAATCTAAATTCAACAATCATCTTTCCAGGTAGTAATCTACTGAGGTCACGACGCGCACGGTTTTCATGACGCTGCTATCCGCGCCGCCGTATCCCCCTTCTCCGCCGTCGCTCGCTTGATCCTCGGGAAGAATCGAAAACACGCCTTGACTGGCTTGACGGATCGATCCCACTTTGCTTCCGGAGTCAGAGGCAAAGCGATCTGCCGCCGCTCTTGCATTTCGTGTCGCTTCGGTGATCATGTCGGGCTTGATTGAATTCAGCCCCGTGAATTTGTAAATCAATCCTTCCCCGGGATTTCCGCTGAGCACGATGCCTTTCTGCAACAGCAGAATCGTTTTTTGTGCCGCCGCCGCAACTTGATCGACCCGCGAGGTGCGCACCGTGATCCGTTGCTCGACGATGTACCGATGCGGCGCACGGTTTCCTCCGCCGTACTCTTGCGCCTGGGTGTCCACGACTCGTACTACGCCGAGTTCGACTTCTGAAGCCTGAATACCTTGATCGGTGAGGAACCCGAGCACGGTTGTCTTGTCAGACTCGGTTTTCGCGTAGAGTGTCGCCAGATCGTCTCCTGCTTCCTTATAAGTGAGGGGCCAGATCGCGAGGTCTGACTTCACCTTGCGCTCGACCAGGCCTTTCACCGTGACGTAGCGGTCACTCAAGCGGGTGGCCTTGATCTGAGACGCCCAGCGCCCATCCCCCAAAGATGAGACCGAGCGCGATCAACAAGCCCAGCGGAGCCAAATCGAAGCGTGTCTGTTCCCGTGCGTCTGCCATGTGAGTAGATGCTCAGTATACTCGCGCAGGAACTAGCGAGACCGAAGCCGCCGTTGCTTCGAGAGTGGCTCCTACAGTCAAAGCTGTAGAAACTCGGGAGGCAACTCTGCACTCCAAAACTAAGGCGAAAAATTGACCTGGAACATGCCAAAAACTCCCGGCCAAGCTCCTCGATTGCACCTGTAACTACAAACGAATCAAGCGATCATTGCTGGCCCCGCGCGTGCAATAAGGAATGTGTCTCGCGCCCCGTCGCGACTGTTTCGGAGGAATTGATGAATCGCTCTTTCAGTTTTCTCGCCACTCTAGCTCTGGCAGCGGTATTGTTGCCGATTGCATTCGCGCAGGCGGGTCAGACTACACCCCCTGGCAGCGACCAGACCTCGCAGCCCAGCACAACGCAGCCCAGCCCGGATCAGACCACTCCCAGCACGGAGCAGGTTCAACCCGCTACTCCGGCACCCGGGCAGGCGCCCGAGGCGAACTCGGCTCCTGCTGTTACGCAGAACACGTTTTCAGGAACTGTGGTGAAGGCTGGCGGCAAATACGTGCTGAAGAATGACACCATGACATACCAGCTCGATGACCAAGTGAAAGCTCGCCAGTTCGAAGGCAAGCAGGTCAGCGTGATGGGCGATCTCGATCAATCGACCAGCGTTATCCATGTCACCGACATCATGACGCCTGACCAGAAATAACTTTCATCCGGACTGTTCTCCATTGAACCCGGCCTCCGCAGGCCGGGTATTTTTTTGCGTACCTGCGATACCTGGCCGCGTGACCCCTGTCACAGCTTTCTGAGACACACCGATTCATGGTTGTAACTGGATGATCAGGCTCATTTCAGCCATGGACGCGGTCGCTTTCCCCAAGGTTAATTGCCTCTGTATCTTCATGTTGCCGACGCTCCTGATGCTGGGATGGATTGCGGTGGCGGGGAGCGGGCTTGCCCTATGGATCGCGTTTCGACGAAAAAGCCGAGGTCTGGATTGCAAGCTCGAAGAGGCGAGGGAACTGGTGAAGCAGCGTGAATCGGAACGCGATTTGGCCCAGCAGGAACTTTTCCGCCGGCTCTACGAAGAACAGGAGTTGAATAAAGAGAAGCTCCAGTTCCAATCGCAACTGTCGGAGTACGAGAAGTATGCCGCGCTGGCGCGCCTGGCGTTGGGAGCAGCTCACGAAATGAACAACCCACTGCTGGGAATTCTTCTCCCATCTCGAACTCGAGTTGCGCGAAGTCACGGATCCCGAGCAGCGCGCCGAATCGAGCAGTGCATCGCGGGCGCCAGAGAATTTCGGAACTCTGCGCGGCCTGGTGAATTACGCGCGCCCCGGCCCCCTGGTGCTGAGCAAGCTCGGACTTAACCGCCTGGTCGCGGACACGCTGAGCTTTCTCGAGGCCAGCCCATGCTCGCGGGGAAGGTGTGTCGAGAACCAGGTTCCGCTCGACCTGCCGCAGATCCGCGCGGATGCGAACCAGCTGTCGCAGGTGTTGATGAACCTGCTGCTGAACGCCGCGGAAGCCACTCCGGAAGGCGGCGCCATCACAATCTCCGCCAGCAAGCTCACGTTTCAAGAGAGCATGGAAATCCGGGTCAGCGACACTGGTTGCGGCATTCCGCCTGACATTCTGCCGCACGTGTTCGAGCCGTTCTTCACCACGAAGAAAGGCAAAGGGTACCGGCCTTGGCCTGAGCATCAGCCAGGCCTACTTGCGCAGCCACCATGGAGAAATCCGTGCCGACAGCGTGGTGGGACACGGCACCACGATCACCCTCACGCTGCCAATCCGGCAGGAACTTCCGGACGAAGCGGCCAAAGCGGAGTCAGGAATGGTGGTATAGCAATGCCCTATTCGGTGCTGGTGGTGGACGATGAAGAACTGACGCTTCGCACCATCTCACGCGGTCTGCGGCAGGAAGGCTTCGAAGTCTTCACTGCAGCTTCGGGCGAAGACGCGTGGCTAATGTTTCAGACGAGAAACCTGATCTCATGCTGCTCGACATCGTTCTGCCCGGCATCGATGGAGTCGAAGTGCTGCGCCAGATTCAGGCAAGCCAATTCCGCAGCGATCGTGGTGATGATGAGTGCATATCATTTGGTGGACCGCGCCGTCGAGGCGATGAAGCTTGGCGCATATGACTACCTGGTCAAGCCATTTCATCTCGACGACATGATCGCCACGCTTGCACCGTGCGAGCGAGATGCTGGCGCTGCGGGTGCGGGTTCGCGACACGGTGGAAAGCGCCAAGGGACGCTACGATTTCGGCAAGGTGGTGACCCAGAACCCGGCGGCGATTGCCATGCTGGAGATTGCGCGCAAGGCCGCCGAATCGGATCACACGACCATCCTGATCCAGGGCGAGAGCGGGACCGGCAAAGGCGTTCTGGCGAAAGCGATTCATTACGCCAGCCCGCGCTCGAACATGCCGCTGCTGGAATTGAACTGCGCCTCACTGCCAGATACGCTGCTGGAAAGCGAGTTGTTCGGCTACGAGCCCGGAGCCTTCACCGACGCGCGTCGGCGGAAGGAAGGGCTGCTCGAACGCGCCAACGGGGGCACGCTGTTTCTCGACGAGATCGGCAACATGTCGCCCAGCGTGCAGGCGAAACTCTTGCGGGTTCTCGAAGACGGCGCCTTCAATCGGCTGGGCGGCACGCACTCATCAAAATCAATGTGCGCCTGATCGCGGCCACCAATGCACACCTCAAAGATGCGATCGCGCACGGACAGTTCCGCGAGGATCTTTACTACCGGCTGAATGTTGTCCCGCTCTACATTCCGCCTCTGCGCGAGCGCAAAGAAGATATCGTTCCGCTCGCGCTGGAGTTGATGCAGCACTTCAATCGCGAGCTCAGCAAGAAGTTCACCGGATTTACCCTGGGCGCCGCCGAATTGCTTCAGCAATATCCCTGGCCGGGAAATATCCGCGAGTTGAAAAACGTCATTGAGCGGACGATGATTCTCTCCCCAGAAGGAGATATCGATGCAGCATCACTTCCGGAAGAGATTCGCGATCACATTACGGAAATGCGTAATGAGCCCCTATCCCCGGCAGACATTTCTCCCACCGGCCATCAGTTCCTGAGCCTGCGAGCGCTGGAGGACCACTACATCGAGCAGGTACTCGCGGCCACGGGCAACAACAAGACACAGGCCTGCCGGATTCTGGGGATTCATCCCACGTCGCTCATGCGGCGGATGAAGCGGGAAAGAGTCGCCGACTAGCGAAACGGCGCCTAGGGCCGGCCCACACCCAGAGCGTCAGCCACCCGATTGATGTAGTTGAACCAGGAGGCGATCAGGGTAATCTGCAAGATCCCTTTGTCGTCAAAGCCGACCTGCCTCAGCTGGGCATGGTCATCGCGGCTGACCTGGGTCGCGTCTTTGGTCAGTTTCACCACGTAGTCGACCATCGCCCGTTCCTGTTTGGTGAGCAGGGCGGTGGAATAGTCGGTCTCCAGAGCCTGGACAAGTTCCTTATCGAGCGTCACTCTTCGCAGAAACTCTGCGTGGGAGTCGATTCAATACACGCACCGGTTCGTGACCGAGACCATGGTGGCGATCATCTCGTGTTGGCGACGGGTGAGCGGCAGGTCCGGGGACATCAGGCTGCCGAAGGTCGCGAAGGCATGAAACAAGGCGTCGGGTAGCAAACTATGGGATGCCACAATCTGCGCGGCGCCCTCGTCTGTCGCATGCACAGGCGTGGCGTACTCCTTTGGATACAATGATTTCTGGGCCTCCATAGCCTGCATGAGCCGTTCGTCTGCCTGTGAAATGGGAATCGTCCGAATCCAAGTCATAAAAAAACTAGTGTCCTTTGTAGCCGGATTTACCGTAAAATTCGATGGTCCCGACAACTTAAAGGAAAACTCAGGCGCAAGCCAATAATGGATTTGGCTTAGGTGAGCCGGAGTTGGCCGACAGAATCATTCGCGGAGAGTCCCCCGCGCGGAGGATCCGGTCGATGAGCATCATGGTTTGGCAAGTTTTGCGCAGGCTACCGAAGCCCTGGCTTCTGGTCGTATTTTTCTTTCTGCTCGTGGCCATCGCGCGTGCCTAGGTTCAGACCCTAATCTAGTAAATCCTCACACAGGTGGGTGACGGCTCTCACTGTGCCTAGGTTGAAGCCGCGCCCAGAATCAGTCTGGAGCCAGAGCCCACCCTTTTCTGCCCGCTCCCATTTCGCCCTGGCCCGCGAAGGAGCTCTGTATGTCTCGAGATACCTTGACGGTTACCGACAATCGCACTCAGACAAACATATTCCCTGCCCATTGAAAACGGCACGATCCGGGCCATGGATCTGCGCCAGATCAAAACCGGGCCGGAAGATTTCGGCCTGATGACCTACGATCCGGCGTTCATGAACACGGCCTCCTGCCGCAGCAGCATCACGTTCATCGATGGAGATCGCGGGATTCTTCGCTATCGCGGATATCCCATCGAAGCACTGGCGGAGCATTGCAGTTTCCTCGAAGTGGCCTACCTGCTGCTCTTCGGCGACCTGCCCACGCGAGCACGAACTGAAGGACTGGGTAGAAGAGATCACGCATCACACCATGCTGCACGAGACCACCAAGAAGTTCATGGAGAGTTTCCGCTACAACGCACATCCGATGGGCATGCTGGTCAGCACGGTGGCGGCGATGTCGACGATCTATCCGGAGGCCAAGGACATTCACGATCCGGCAAAGCGGTTGATGCAGGTGAAACGCCTGATCGCCAAAATGCCTTCCATCGCCGCCATGGCTTACCGGCACAGCCTGGGATTTCCTTATGTCTACCCTGACAACGAGCTGAGCTATACGGCGAATTTCATGAACATGCTGTGGAAGATGGTGGAACCGAAGTACGTGGCCAATCCGGTGATGGCGCGGGCGCTGGACATCCTCTTTATTCTGCATGCGGACCACGAACAAAATTGCAGCGCGAACGTGATGCGGTCGGTAGGCAGTTCGCAGGCCGATCCGTATCTCGCCACGGCTGCGGCAGCCGCCGCGCTGGCCGGACCATCTGCATGGAGGAGCCAACGAAGAAGTGCTGAAGATGCTCGACGAGATCGGCTCGAAAGAAAATGTTCCGGCCTATGTGAAGATTGATTAAGGAAGGCCACGGCAAGCTGATGGGATTCGGGCACCGGGTCTACAAAAACTATGATCCGCGGGCGAAGATCATCAAGTGGACGGCAGAGCGTGTGTTCGAGGTGACAGGACGCAATCCCAAGCTCGACATCGCGTTGGAACTGGAACGGATAGCGCTGGAAGACGAGTACTTCATCAAGCGCAAACTGTACCCGAATGTGGATTTCTATTCGGGGATCATTTACCAGGCGATGGGATTCCGGCCGGAGATGTTCACGGTGTTGTTTGCGATTCCGCGGACGGTGGGCTGGCTTGCGCAATGGCAGGAGATGCTGGCGGATTCCGAGCAGAAGATTTCGCGGCCACGACAGGTCTGGACCGGACATGAGACGCGGGAGTTGGTTCCGATTGAGCGGCGGAGCGCGGTAGGGGCAACGAGGTAGTTCAGAACACGAGTAGGGCAGCATTTCCTGGCTGCCCTTTTCCGCTTAGATCAAACCTTGCTTTACCCGGCGGAGGAAGTCCTCGGCGTCGAGCCTGGCTCGCTCCAGGATGACCGGATCATTCCTGTGTTCCAGCGTGATCTCCTGCAAGATGATGTCGGCGGCATCTTTGGGTTTGAATCCGCGAGTGACCAGGCGTCGGGCACGATCGGAGAAGTTTTCGACATAGCTGGTCGCAGCCGCGGTCTGAGCGCTCCGGCAATCGTGATCCTGAAACTTGCTGGAAGCCAGGCGATCGTAGGCGCTGCGGGCATCAGCGTCTTGAAGCATGGAAGGAATCTCGAACATCCAGGCACACTGAGAGCATGCCCACCCCTGGTGTTGGTGGTCAGATACCCAGGTCAGCCATCTTGCCATCCTTGCAATCCTTGCTGGCAATGCGTAACGCTTGGACGCCTGGCAACCGCAATTGCCCTTGCGGCACAAGGCTACTGCACGCGAAGTCTGAGACGGTGGCTGGATTGTACAAAATCCAGACAGTCACAAACAATGACAGAGTAGTTGCCTCGTGCACGAGAACTGGCGTGGGATGCGGCATGCGGCACGGATCCAGGGCCGAGAATGCCTCGGATTCCCAATTCGGCAGATGCCGAACTCATGAAGTGGTGTCGCTTTCATGCCACGCAATTCTTTTGAAGATGGCTCGCAGCTTGCGGCCTCTGAGCCGATTGACCATCTCGACGAACGCGACTCGACCTTGGAGGTGCTCGCGAAAGTCGGGATTGGCTTCCCGGTTCTGAGACTCCGGACCGAGGCGCGCACAATTGGTGAGCATGGCTTTGAGCCGATCGAAATCAGGCCGCGAGACATTCGGATGATCATTCACTACGATCCCAGCTAGTTGTTGCCGGAATCCGCGTCGCATGACGCGGGTTTTGCGATGATTCACCCACAGACCTTCTTCAAGGAGGATTGCCGCAACGTGGAGGGTGAAGCGCTCGACAACATGGCCAAATGCTTCGCTTCCGGAGAACGCCAGATCGTCGGCGTAACGGGTATATTGCGCGCCCACAACTTTCGCCAGACCGGTCAGGCGACGGTCGGCCCGGTAAAAACAGAGATTCGCAAGCAAAGGTGAAGTCGGGGCACCTTGCGGAAGGTGCCGACGCGTGTAAAACGGGCGCTCCTGGGAAAGAGTGGGCGCGATTTTCCCCCAGACATCGCGCGGAGTGGCTGTGGTGCAAATCGCGCCGAGAAGATCGGCGACCGGTTCGGGATATCCGAGAGTGCGGAAGAACGCTTGAACCCGAGCGGCTGAAAAAGAAGGGAAGAAATCCTTAAGGTCCATGCGCAACACCACCCCGCGGCCTGCATGTGGCGCGGCGAATGTCTTGACCGATCGCTTCTTCACGAAACCATGCACCGATTCATGAGGGGGGATTTTCTGGAGAATCGATTTTAAGATTTGCCGTTGCACGTCTTTCAATCGGCGCTTCGGAGATTCGATCACGCGCACGCTGCTCGATGAAGTTTTCGTCAGAATGCGATAAGAGTAATGCCGCGATCTGGATTCTTTGCGTCTAAAGCCCAAGCCTTGGAGATCGGCGAACCATAGCAGTTCGTTCACTTCGTATCCCAGCCACGCCGCAAGTTCTGCGACAGAGGTGATCGAAGGAATGTCCCATGGCTTTGCCGCTGGAGCGGGTTGCATCTCTTGCGGGGGGAGCAGCGTCGAGACTAGGACGAGTTCTTTCGAATGCTTGATCCATATCTTTCGGAACCCTGCGTCTTGCAGAAAGAAGCGCCTGACTTGGTGGCGGCCGGGGCGAGTGGTGGCTGGGAATGCAAGCAGGTAACGACGGGCCAAAGGCCGGATCCATCGCCATCGCCGGCCCAGGATTTGGCTAACCCGTGAGCAAATGCTTTCGAGGGTCTGTTCCCCCGCGATAAATGAATCGACAAGTGCTCGCGAGAATTTGGAATAACGCATGACAAAAAGCGGCGGCGCGATCCAACGAGTCTCACCTTGCTTGAGCAGGCCTGCGCCGGAGCGCAGCTAAGCTCATGCGCCGAAATGTCAGTTTTCCGAGATGCCCTGGGGTAACCCCAGAGAGCCAACCGGAGACGTAACCTGATTGGCAGCTTGAAACGCGCCCACCGCGCGAACATATTAGCAGTCCGGAAGGGTGTAGGAGTGAAAGTGACGCGATCAGTTCACTTTCATTGT
This sequence comes from Terriglobia bacterium, assembly GCA_963797845.1. Taxonomy (GTDB): domain Bacteria; phylum Acidobacteriota; class Terriglobia; order Terriglobales; family Acidobacteriaceae; genus DASREM01. The sequence goes on along the minus strand of CAWCRE010000018.1, from coordinate 111,498 downwards.
CTAGCGACTACCGGCGATTAAAATGACCTGCGAGATCAACTCGTCTGCATGGGATTCTTGATGTTCTTATCGCAATTGTTTCCCGAATGCTTCATCGCGCGTTGGACGCTTGTTGCATTGCTGCTGAACGGGGGCATTTTGCTTGCACAGCCGGAAAACGGAGCCATAAGGCTGGAGAACGGGGAGCAAGTTTTCAAAGCTGCATGTGCCGCGTGCCATGGAGCGGACGGTCGAGGCACCCCGCAGGCCGTCGCGGGCTTTCAACCGCCGCGTACCTTTCCTGATTTCACTCGATGCGATCAAACCACGTCAGAACCGGACTCATCATGGAAAGCGCTGGTCGTCCACGGAGGCCCTTATCGCGGATTCTCTCAGATCATGCCGTCGTTCGCGGAAGCCTTGACCGATAAGCAAATCGACCAGGTGATCGGATATCTTCGCAGCCTGTGCAAGAACTCTCACTGGCCCCGCGGAGAATTGAACCTGCCGCGCGCCCTGGTAACAGAAAAAGCTTATCCCGAGAATGAAGTGGTGGTCTCTTCCGCGTGTGAATGCGCAGGGGACGCCGGGAAACACGACGCATATCATCCATGAACAGCGGTTCGGGATGAAGAATCAGATTGAAGTGGACGTGCCAGTCAGCTTCGCCGACCAGAATCACACCTGGTACGGCGGAATCGGCGACACCACGATTGGATTGAAGCGCGAAATATTTTCCAGCCTCAAGACTGGGTCCATCCTGAGTCTGCAAGGCAGCGTTCTGATACCAAGCGGAAATAAAACAGCGCGGCTTCGGAAGCGGCACCACCACCTTTGAGACTTTCGCGGCGTACGACCAGCTGTTCCGCACCAATACTTTCATCCAGACACAACTTGGCGCGGATCTGCCGCGGCATACTGACATTGCTCCGCAATCCCTCTTCTTTAATACTGCGATCGGGCAAAGCTTTGCGGCAGATCACGGGCTGGGACGGCTGTGGTCGCCGATGGTGGAGTTTCTGGCTTCCCGAGATTTTGTAGACAACGCGAAAACCGATTGGGACGTATTGCCTCAGATGCAGGTCACGATCAGCAAACGGCAACACGTACGCGGCAATCTTGGAGTGCGGGTTCCGGTGAACAACACTTCGGGGCGACCGGTCCAAATCATGCTTTATCTGCTGTGGGATTGGGGCGACGGACGCCTGAACGAAGGCTGGTGATGCGAAATAGAGCGTGGTTGTCCATTTTGTTTGTGGTCGCTGCGGGATGTGTTCGCCTGCGTGGCGCCCGACCGAAAGCCCGAACGCCCAAGTTCCAGACTTCCGATCGCTGCCTCGCCTGCCACAACGGACTGACCACGGACTCCGGCAAAGATGTGTCCATCGGCTTCGATTGGCGCTCCAGCATCATGGCAAACTCGTCGCGCGATCCCTACTGGCAAGGCAGCGTGCGGCGCGAGACTATCGATCATCCGTCGGCGAAGCCGCACATCGAAGACGAATGTTCCGTCTGCCACATGCCGATCACGCGCTATGAAGCGAAGTTGCAGGGGGAGGAAGGAGAGATCTTTGCGCACCTGCCGTTCGACAAGGACAAGAAGAACAACGCCGAAGCCGAAGATGGGGTTTCCTGCTCGGTCTGCCACCAGATCGGCAAGGAAAAGCTTGGAACTCGCAGAGAGCTTCAATGGCGGGTTCGTCGTCGATCCGCCGGCGTCGAAGGACGACCACCCCGAATACGGACCTTATGTGATTCAGAACGGGCAAGCGCGCATCATGCAAAGTTCCTCGGGAGGATTTCGCCCGATGGAAGCTGCGCATATTCGCGACTCGGCTTTGTGCGGCACCTGCCACACGCTGTACAACCACGCCTTGACCAGCGACGGAAAACAGCATCGGACCTTTCCCGGAGCAGATGCCGTATCAGGAGTGGCTGCACAGCGATTATCGCGAAAGCCGGACTTGCCAATCCTGCCACATGCCCGAAGTCGGAGAGCCCGCGCCCATCGCCGCCGTGCTGGGCGTGAAGCGTGATGGCGTGCGCCAGCACGTTTTTGTCGGTGGAAATTTTTTCATGCAGAACTTGCTCAACCGCTATCGCGGAGAGCTTGCGGTCACGGCGCTACCGCAGGAACTGACGAATGCGGCGAATGGGACTATCGATTTTCTTCGCACTCAGGCGGCGAAGGTGAGCATTCAAGCTCTCGACCTGTCGAGCAATCAGTTGCAGATGGAAGTCTTGGTCGAAAATCTCACCGGACACAAACTTCCGACGGCATATCCATCGAGGCGGGCCTGGCTGCACGTCGTGGTGAAAGATGCGAACGGAAATCGGGTCTTCGAGTCGGGCGCGTTGAACCCGGATGGATCGATCGAAGGCAACGACAACGACACCGATCCTTCACGCTTCGAGCCGCACTATTCCGAGATCACCAGTCCCGACCAGGTGCAAATCTATGAGCCGATTTTGAAAGATCAGGCAGGGCGCGTGACCACAGGACTGCTCTCGACGGTCGGATATCTAAAAGACAATCGACTATTGCCGCACGGGTTCAAGAAAGAAAGCGCCGATCCCGAGATCGCGGTGGTTGGCGAGGCGGCGGAGGATCCGAACTTCACCGATTCCGGCGACGTGATCAAGTATTCGGTTCCGATCGGAAGCGCCTCAGGCCCGTTTCATGTAGAAGCCGAACTCTGGTATCAGCCAATCGGATTTCGCTGGGCTCACAACCTTGGCGCGTACAAAGCCTTCGAGCCGCAAAGATTTGTGGGGTATTACCAGTCGATGAGTGGAAGTAACGCAATCGTGCTGGCGAAAGCGGAACAAACTAAGTAGGCGGGCGGCCCAGCCCTCGACATTTGGGCCGTTTGCGTACACGCTAACCTAATCCCCTCGCGGAAGTCTCCGAGATCCGTCCCGCTGGTATCGCATTTTTCCAAATACGCTCCCACACTCGACTTTTTTGCTTCGACGCGTGATAGGATGTCATTCCTCACCGGGATCCAGGGCCCCCTTTCTTCCGTCACTTTTAGGAGTTTAGTTATGAGCCTGTGCTCAAGGATTCTCGCCCTTGCTTTCGCGTTCACAGCACTGACAATTTCATCCTTCGCCCAGAAGTCTTCGGCGTCGCTGGCGACTACACCGGCATGCTCGGGCCTATGCATGTAAAACTGCACCTCACTGCCAGTGCGAACGGGGCTTTGACCGGAACCGTCGACAACACCGATGCCAACCTGTTCGGAGTGCCCTGTGCGGACCTTCATCTGGACGGCCGCGCGCTCAGCTTTAGCGTTCCCATGACTCACGCCGCCTGGACCGGCTTTGTCTCCGAGGACGGCAACTCGCTCTCCGGTATCTATAATCAGGGACAATCCGTTCCTCTAACTTGGACTCGCGTTGGCGCAGCTACCGCGAGCTCTCCGACTCCCGGGCTACCACCCACCGCCCCCGCGCCGCTGGCCGCTTCTGCCGGCTCATGCCCAGCTACTTCGATGGGTAACTACTGGGACGGTTCTTCCTGGAAGCCCTTGTCGCAGCCCGTCGATCTTCCTCGCGAACGCGGCATTTCCCTCAAAGAAGGACTGAAGAATCCCCTGAACCCCATGTCGGGCTACACCACGATCCACCGCTACCGTGATCCCTCGGCGAGTTTGTCGCTGGGTGCAACTCCGAAGTTTTGCTTTCCGGTTTCGGTGAACGCAACGCCCAACGTGGTGATCGGTGAACTCGACGTTAAGAAGAACGAGCGCGATATCGAAATGAAGATGTCGGACGTCAGGAACTCGCAAAGCGGAGTTCCAGCCCGTAAGACGGTCGAGGTAGATATCAAACGCGTCTCCCCGACCGCCATCGAAGTCACTCCAAAGAACCCGTTACACGCGGGGCAGTATCTGATCACCAGTTCTTACATGACCTTCGATTTCGGGGTGGAATAAATTCGCAGTGAGAAAATGGGTCTTGTTGCGGACGCCATGGAATCCTCCACGGCTCCAAATTGCGCGAGACACGGGGCACTCCCGCACCAAAGTCACGCGTTTCCGCGACCCCGTTTATTCGCAGAGAACGTGAAGGAGCGCTCCGCCACGACATTGGCTAGGCTGTCAGTCGTTTAGCTCCCTTTCCTGGTCTTCTCAGCGCAAGATTCCTTCCGTAACCCGGCAGTACACTCCCTTCCGGTAACCCTTGGTAACCATACATTCTGGGTAACCAGCCTTACAATGACCAGTGTCCGTAAGGCCATCCCGGAATGTGGCCGGATAGCCGATGGGATGGTTGGCCGTCAGGTCGAACATTCCCAGGAAGGAGCGTTCTTCGGCGGAGCCGGAGCCGGAGTCCGCATTCATATGGCGTTTGGTTTTGGGTTCAACAAGCAGAAGGTTCTCAGCGCTGCGGAGAAGTTTGTCCAACAGGGCAAGCTGCAGAACGCGATCGCTGAGTACGAGAAAATCCTCAAGGCGGATCCCAAGGATCTGACGGTCAGCAATACCGTGGGCGATCTTTACGCCCGGCTCGGGCGAAAACGACAAGGCGATTGAATGCTTCAAGAGCGTCGGCGATGCCTATGCCACGCAAGGCTTCACCGTCAAAGCCATCGCCATGTACAAGAAGCTCACCAAGATCAAGCCCACGCTTGAGAGCGTGCTGCGGCTGGCTGAACTCTATACCCAACAAGGTTTATTTAATGATGCCCGCGCCCAATATTTACAGGTCGCGGAAGAATTTCTGCGCGCAGGAGAACTCGAACAAGCGGTACGGATCTTCCAGAAGACTCTGGAAATGGATCCGGAAAACGTAGCCATGCGCATGCGCCTGGCCGAGGTCTACGTTCGGCTGGGAAAGAAGACCGAAGCCTGGCAGATTTTTTCCTCCGCAGCTGAAAGCCTGCGCGCTCGTGGAGCAGCTGGCCGCAGTCGGAAGAAATCCTGCAAAAGCATGTTGACGCTCGACCCGGGCAACAGCTACGCGCTGCTGCTGCGGGGCCGCAATGCATTCGATACCGGCGACATTCCGAACGCGATCCAGCAACTGGAGAAAGTCGCAGACCTCGACTCCCATGCCGACGGCTTGCGTCCTCTATTGCAGTGCTATCTCCAGACAGGTCGGCTGCCCGACGCCGGAAATATCGCCGGCAAGTTGTTTACGGTTCATAGCGACAGCGCAGCCATCACCAGCTATACCGACGCGCTGATCGCCTCCGGCCAGTTCAAGGAAGCCTTGCAGGTCTATCGAGCAGTATGCCGAGCGTCTGCTGGCAACCGATTCGGACAAACTGCTTGAGACACTGCACGCGATGATCGGGCACGTCCGCGATAACACGGATGCTCTGGTCACCGTGCTCGATCTGCTTAACAAGGCCGGAGACACCACCCATCTTACGGAAGTTTATGAATTGCTCGCGCACGACTATGTGCAGTCAGGTGAACTGGATAAAGCTCGCGATTATTATCTGAAGCTCACACAACTCGAGCCGCAAAACCAGCTGCATGCCAAGCAATTATCAGCAGGTGATTGCCCGCCTGGGCGGAGCGCCCGCGACGCGCCACATCACTGCCGAAGAAGGCGCGGTGATGGTCGATGAACTGGAAGCCACGGCTCCCTTCATTGACCAGCGCTATGCGGACGAGATTGCTCTGGCAGTTCGCGCGGCATTGACCGACGCCGAGCTTTTCGTTTCTTACAACATGCCGGCAAAGGCTTTGGGCCCGTTGTATTCGGCTCTGCCCAAGGCGCCTCAGGATTTGCGTCTGAACCAGCGTCTAGCGGCATTGCACACGCGCGCCGGGCGGTTCACAGAAGCTGCAGTTTGCTGCCGCACCCTGGAAAGTCTGTATCACGATGCGGGCCATCCGGAAGAGGCGACACGCTACGGCGAATTGGCAGCGAAGTATGAAGCTTGTTCTTCGAACGCGGCTGCGACGGAACATGAAAATCTGCCGATCGTGGTGGATACGGTTGTAGAAGCGGAGCCAGAGATCTCCGTTGTGCCGCCCGCGACGGTTCAACCTCCAACTCCAACGGTGGCGGCAGCAGCAGCAGCGGCTCCGGCGCAGAGCTACTGGTTTGTTCTTCCATGCCGCGCCTCAAGCGGCGCCCCCGGCGGAAGTTCCGGAATTCAGTATTGAAGCGCAAGCCCCAGTGGCGGGCTCAGAAGTTGATCTTTCAAGCGAGTGGGAGGGAGACTTCGCCGACGAGTCGGCAGCGGCTTCTTCGCAACCAGCCGCGGCAGAACCTGCAGCTCCGAAACCGGTCGTCGAAGACCATTCGCAGGCGATTGCCGACGCCGTTGAAGAAATCCGGTTCTATCTTGCCAACAGCATGGTGGAACAAGCCCACGACGCCATGGGCAAGCTGGAGAAGTTCACCAAGGACGTTGCCGTGCTTTCCAATATGCGGCAAGAGATCGCCGTAGCCGAGCAGGCACAGGCAGCATCTCCCGCGCTGGTGGAAGAAATCTCGGTGGAAGAAATCGAAGCGCCCGCACTCGATGCGACCCCGGTTGAGCCTGCTGCACCGGAACCGGCGGTCCCTGAGCCTGCACCCGGAGTGCTGGATGCGCTGGTCAACGATCTGGAGTCTTCGCTCGGCGATGGGTTCCTTCCGACACCCGCCGTTGCTGAACCTGCTCCACAAGCGGAGCCTGCCCCGGCCGTTGAGTATGCAGAAGCCACGATGGAAGCGGCGCATGCGGAAACCGGCGCGTTGGGCGAATTCGTTGCCGATCTGGAAGCGTCGCTTGGCGACAGCTTCCTGCCCGAGGCTCCCGCGCCCGTCGCGGAAGCTCCCGCAGTGCACAAGGCTGCGCCGGAACCTCAGCCAGTGGCGCAGGCCTCCACTGCTCCAATTCCGCCTGCACCACCGAAGTTCGTGGCGCCTGTCGTGAGCGGCGGTGCTGCCGCAGCGGCGGCCCCGGCGCTCGATCCGAATGTGGCTCCGGCGACTGCGGCCCCGACGTTCACGTATCAGCCTTCCAAGATTCGTCCTCTCGGCGTTCCGACGCCAGCTGCCGCGCCGAAAATCGATTCCGCTGCCGGCATTGACTTGGCCGACATGTTCGGCGAGTTGAAGCAGGAGCTGGAAGAGGAAAATGCGACCGCCGACGAAGATCCCGAGACTCACTACAACCTCGGAGTCGCTTTCCGCGAGATGGGACTGTTGGACGAAGCCATCGGCGAACTGCAGAAAGTTTGCCAGTCGGTCGATCGCGGGCACCCGTTCCCGCAGATCATGCAGACCTACACCTGGCTGGCCCAGTGTTTCCTCGATAAAGGCGTTCCGGAAGCAGCGATCCGCTGGTATGAACAAGCGTTGAAGCTGCCGGATCTCGATCAGGAAACGCGGACTGGCGCTGCATTATGAACTGGGATCGTCTTACGAAGTCGCGCAGAACAAGAACTCGCGCTCTGCAGCACTTCATGGAAGTGTATGGCAGCAACATCGATTATCGCGATGTAGCCGAGCGCATCAAGGCCCTAAAGTCGTAAAATGTCCCGATGGGTTCTCATCTCTTGGCTTGGTGACGGCGTTGGCGAAGCTTGCCTGCTCTGTCCCGCCCGAGGAGCGTGGCGTGACCGCGGACCCCAATACCCCGTGGAGAGCGTCCCTTCCACTCCGATTGCCAGGAACTTGCGTCCTCCGGATCACACCGCTGCACCTCATGCAACGCTGGACGCCCAACTCCGTTCGCGACGGACGCCGCTACACCGGCATCGAGCTTTGGCTGCATCGGATCACGGTTCTGATGTTCGTTTTCTTCTGTGCCAGCGTCGGGCGTGCTTGCTGGTGATTCTTCCCTGGCGGCCCGAGTGGACCGACAATCATCTGTTGCTGGGATATCCCGGGTTGCGCGCCTTCGTGGCCAACGGGTTTTTCCGCGGCGTTTGCAGCGGGCTGGGCGTGCTCGATATCTGGATTGGATTCTGGGAAGCCATTCACTACCACGAAGAAAAGCGCCCTAAGTAAGCCTGATCCTGCTGACGAACGTTTCAATGTACAAGAACTCACTTTGAATGAGACGCATCAGAATAGCCCAAATGAAACACGCGCCTCTGGCTTACGAAAACGAAAGCTTTCCTGAATAGTCCCGATGGCCGCATCGCTGCGAATTATCTCCGAGTATCAGGAACCGCTGGCGCGGTTTCCGCCGCGAGCAAATTCAGGACACGGTGTGTTCTTCGGATCAGCGCGGTTTCACAGCCCGGAGAACGCGAAGACAGCGGCTCGAGGCGTTAGAAAAGCAGGGCGTCGTGGCCAGTGAGGCGGACCGCAAAGCGAGCCCAGGCATCGCGTGGATATGGCACGCTACTACGAAGATGCGCGGCGGCTGGCTTTCATGCTGACGCAGTGGTCCACACAAATTCCCTCGCGCCGCCATCGCTTTGTCGTCACGACTGGCGGCGGCCCGGGAATCATGGAAGCGGCCAACCTCGGAGCACACGAAGCGAAAGGCAAGTCCATTGGCTGAACATTCATCTGCCGTTCGAGCAATACCCGAATCCGTACATCACCCCCTCGTTGAACTTCGAGTTTCATTACTTCTTCATGCGAAAGTTCTGGTTCGCGTATCTGGCCAAAGCGCTGGTGATTTTCCCCGGCGGCTTCGGAACCATGGATGAACTCTTTCGAAATCCTCACGCTAGCGCAAACTCAGAAACTGGCGAAGAAGATTCTGGTCGTGATTTATGGCAGCGAATACTGGAACAAGCTGATCAACTTTCAAGCCATGCGTGGATGCGGGCACAGTTTCTCCGGAAGACCTGGACCTGTTCAAGATCGTGGACTCGCCCGAAGAAGGCTTTGAATTTCTGCGCGAGGGATTGACTCGATACCATCTTGGCCCGCAACCGAAGCGCACCACAGAGACGATGCCGGAGATCGCGAAGACGAACCCGTAAACGACGGGCGCTCTGGCCGCCGAAACCTCCGCTGTAAGCCTCCTTTTCTTCCCAAGAGGCTGCAGCCTCTTGCACGTTGCAGCCCCACGCTAAATGAGCGCACAATAGCTCGCTCGTGCGGAGGCCCCTTCGTGAAAACCCTTTTCTGCTCAGTTCTGTTTGGGATTGCGTCGGTGTCGCTGGCGCTGGCGCAAGGAATTTATACGGAGATCGATGTGCCGGGAGCTTTTGCGACTGAACCTCGCGGCATGAACTCGAGCTTTGAGATTGTCGGCAGCTATCAGGATGCAGGGGGCAGATGGCACGCCTTCCTTAGCGACGACTTTGGCACGTCGTACGAAACAATTGATGCTCCCGGTGCGATGGACACCTACGCCTTTGGCATTAATGACCTCGGGCAGATTGTTGGCACTACCAATGACGGCCATGGATTTGTCTACGATCTCGTGACGCGGCAGTTTGGAAAGGTCCTCTTCCCCGGAAGTACTTTCACCATGCCGAGGTGCATTAGCAATCTAGGAACCATTGCCGGCTATTTTAAGTATTTCGCCCGGTACGAAGGATTTGAGCTCAGCGGTTCCAGCTACAACAGAATTGTGCCTCCCGGTGCGACGGCCACCTTCCCCGCGGGCATTACCTACAACGACACCATCGTCGGATCCGCGAATATCGAACGGGCTCCGACGAATATCAATTTCGTGTTCTACCAGGGCAAATTCAATCCATTGATGGTTCCTGTTATGTCGGAGCCAGTAGTCAATGGAGTGGCTCAGAATGCGGTTGCAATCGTTGGCAATTATCAGCCCTCGCCTGGGGTCTCTACGGGCTTCATGTGGAACAGCGTGACCTTGCAGACTTTGATGTTCCCTGGGGCAATTGAAACCGGAGCAACGGGCATCAACGACAACGAGATCATCGTCGGATACTTTTTCGATTCCAACAACATTCAGCATGGATTCTTCTGGACACCCGCCGCGGGTGCGGGGAAGTGAGGGTGGAGCGTTACGTCCGTGTTCTTTGTGAGAAGATTCCAGCACCTTGCTTCTCTACTACATCACCGATCGCACGCAGTTCCCGGGCCATGAGCCTGCGCGACGGCGGCAACTTTTGTCGAAAATTGGCGAGGCTGTCGCATGCGGCGTTGATTACATTCAGCTCCGCGAAAGAGATCTCTCCGGTCGCGAGCTGGAAAGCCTTGCTCGCGAAACTGCGCGAATCATTCATGCGACTCCCGCCAGCAAGACTCGTCTGCTGATTAACTCGCGCTCCGATGTGGCTCTCGCTGTCGGTGCCGATGGCGTGCACCTGCGCTCCGATGACATCTCCAGTCAAGACGCGCGGACGATCGCGAGTGCAGCCAAGAAACCAGAATGGATTGTTGCGACTTCCTGTCACACGGAAGATGAGGTTCGACGAGCCGCTTCCCAATCCGCAAGCTTCGCCGTCTTCGCCCCGGTTTTCGGCAAGCGAGACTCGCCCTCTACTGCACCGACGGGAATTGATGCGCTACGGCGCGTATGTCAACACAATGTCCCTGTTCTCGCGCTTGGCGGGGTTACTCTTCATAACGCAGCCAAATGTATTGAAGCTGGAGCCGCCGGAATCGCCGGTATCCGTCTCTTCCAGGATCACGACATCGCGAAGGTCGTCTCTGTCCTGGACGCATGAGTTTCAGTATCCTTCTCAGGTGGATGCCATAGCCATTGCGTTGGAGCCCAAGCTCGTACAAATTCCTGAAGGCTTTTTTCTGATGGGATCCGAAACCGGTCAGGAGAATGAACGTCCGATTCACAAGGTCTGGGTAGATTCTTTTCTGCTGGCCGCAACGCAAGTCACGCGCGCCGAATACGAGCGCTATCTGAACGCGGGCGGCAGCGGTCCGCCGCCATTCTGGAACGATCCGAACTTTTCCCATCCCGAGCAGCCGGTTGTCGCGGTCTCGTGGTTCGAAGCTGTTGCCTATTGCGAGTGGCTCAGCGCGACGACTGCGCGTCACTATCGCCTGCCGACCGAGGCCGAGTGGGAACGTGCGGCGCGCGGCGGTGTGGAGCAACAGCAGTTTCCCTGGGGAGAGGCCGCGCCGCAATCGTTACCAGGTTACGACCAGCGCTGGAGGACTGGGCCCGAGCCGGTCGCTCGCCACGCTGCCAATGCTTACGGTCTCTACGATATTTGCGAGAACGTGCATGAATGGTGTTCCGACTGGTTTCAATCCGATTTCTATGTGACTTCTCCCGATCGCAATCCCGCCGGGCCAGACCACGGCGAGCGGCGGGCATCGCGCGGCGGGTCGTGGCGGCATCACATCAAGGTCACCCGTTGTGCTGCGCGTTCCAGCATTCCTCCGCAATTCCAGTATGCCGACTACGGATTTCGCGTCGCTTGCAGCTTGAGCGAGTGAAGTACACTGACGCGTTCTTACCTTTCATGTGGAGAGCTCATGTTCCAGACAGACCTGCTGCGCAATAAGCGCATCCTGATTACCGGCGGCGGCACCGGCCTTGGCAAAGGGATGGCTCGCCGGTTTCTCGAACTCGGCGCAACCGTTTACATCTGCGGCCGCCGCAAAGAAGTTCTGGACGAAGCCGCCCGGGAACTGGGTGGATCGATTCACGCGCTCGTCTGCGACGTCCGCGACATCGAAGCTGTCAACGCGATGATCGAAAAGATCTGGGCCGACGGGCCGCTCGACATTCTCGTCAACAATGCTGCTGGAAATTTTCTGGCGCGCACGGAAGAGCTTTCTCCCGGCGCGTTTCAAGCCGTGATCGGCATCGTGCTGGTTGGAACCATCAACGCAACCGTGGCCTGCGGACGGCGCTGGCTGCCCTCAAAACACGCGGGAACAGTGCTCAATATCAGCGCGACCTATGCGCCGACGGGATCGGCGTATGTGGTACCCTCCGCGGTATCGAAGGCCGGAGTCGATGCCCTGACTCGCAGCCTTGCCGTGGAGTGGGGAAATCGCGGCATCCGAGTGAACGGAATCGCTCCCGGTCCGATTCCGACCGAAGGCGCATTTTCACGATTGCTGCCGCGTCGCGATCTCGAGAAACGCGCACTGGAACGAATTCCCTCAGGCCGCTTCGGCACCGTGGAAGAGTTAGCCGACCTCGCCGCATTCCTGGTAAGCGATAAATCCGGGTACATCAATGGCGAAGTGGTGAGAATGGACGGTGGCGAATTAATCCAAGGCGCGGGCGAGTTCACCGCGTTGGGCAGAAGCCTTACCGACGAAGAATGGAAGATGATGAAGCCTAAGAAATAGCTACTTGTGTTCGCGCGATGGCAGGATCAGCCACTTCAGCAGCATGTTCAGGATGCTTAAGACGATCCCGCCCCAAAAAGCCGAAGCAAACGAAGTCACCGTGAAGCCCGGCACCAGTGCCGAAGCCAGCTCAATCATCGCGGCATTCACGACCAGCCAAAAAATTCCCAGCGTGAGGATGGTCAGCGGAAACGTAATGATCTTGAGGAAGAATCCCAGGGTCGCGTTGATAAAGCCGATGAACACGGCCGCAATCAGCGCAGCCGCAGGTCCGCTTACCCGAAAGCCCGGCACCAACCGGGAGACGATCCAGATCGCCAGCGCGCTCAAGAGCCAGTGTAGAAGTAACCTCAACCTTGCGCTTCCTCTGTCCATCATAGTAAGAGTGTTCCCTCGCAGTCGCAAGCCAACGTCATAAAATGACGCATGGCCCATAAGACCAATGCCGTGCGCTTGCTCGATCAGCTTGGCATTCGCTACGAGTTGCGCGACTACGAGGTCGACCCCGAAGATCTCGCCGCGGAAACGGTTGCAGCCAAAATCGGTATGCCGCCCGAGCAGGTCTTCAAGACGCTCGTCGCCCGCGGAGATCGGAACGGCATCTGCATGGCGGTGATTCCCGGCAATGCCGAACTTGATCTCAAAGCGCTGGCGGCGGCAAGTGGCGACCGCAAGATCCAACTGGTTCCGGTGAAGGAACTACAAAGTCTGACCGGCTACATCCGAGGCGGCGTCACGGCTCTCGCAGGGAAAAAAGGCTTCCCCGTCTTCATTGACGAAACGATTGAGCTGTTCGACGTGATCTCGATTTCCGCCGGCATTCGCGGCACCCAGATCCTTCTTGCGCCGTCCGATTACCTGAAAGCCACTCACGGAACAGTCGCGCCACTGTCGCACGACAAACAATAACCACTGACGAAACCATCAAAGTCCCAGGCAGCAGCTTTGGTTGCAAGTGCATCCTAGACGACCCATGCTGCGCAAAGATCAGGCCGCCCAACTGCTTCGTCAAGGTTTGCCGCCCAGCGATATCGCCCATCAGATGCAGACCAGCATTCCCGCCGTGATGCAGTACCTCTGCCTGAAAATCGGAGAAGGCGAGTTGCGCCGCTCTGATATTGCGTTTTCTGTGCCGCAGCCCGTTCGCGCAGCGATTGAACAGAGTATCGAGCGCACCGGTTCGACCAACCCGTTCGCCATCGCCCGCGATCTGCGAAGTTCCGGAGTCAATGCCAACCGTCATGACGTCGCCGTTTACATCCATTACCGGCGGGCGCGAGTCGTGCTCGGCGACATGTATGAACTGCTGCGCAACGTCGAGGTCCGGTTACATACCTTCGTGAAGCAGGCGTTCCTCCTGGAATTTGGCGAAGAAAACTGGTGGCGCAGCGGAGTTCCCGACACCATCCGTGCCGAGTGCGCCGCCTTGCTGGAAAAAGATCCCGAGCCGGCTGACGAGCCCTACTGTTATACCCACGTCATCAGCTTGCGCGAGATTCTCGATAAGCGCTGGTCGGTGCTCAGCAAATACATGCCTGAACATCTGCTGAACAAGAAGAAAGATCTGATGGAGCGCCTGCTCCGACTGAATCGCATTCGCAATTGCGTGATGCATCCGGTCCGGAAATCCGTTCTGTCGGAAGCGGACTTCGAATTTGTGCGCGAACTCGATATGGAACTTGCCGATTTCGAAGCGCATCTCCGGCAGGAATCCGGAAGTTCTGAAACAGAAGACACCTCAAGCCCCGGACCACCTGAATTGGTAACCAAGCTGGCCCCCGTATCGGACGAGCGTCCAGCCCCTGAACAGGCGGCAACACCAGAACAAGCTCGAACCTCCACAGACTTCATTCCCAGCACCGGCCAGTAGGCCGATGAAATGACAATGCAGTCATATAACGGCTGGCGTCTTTCTTATCCAGCTGAAAATCAAGTATTGTTCTCTGTATCCGCAGTCGCGCCAATCGATCGTCTGGGAATCGCCCTGTTTCGATGAGCATGTGCACTTCTAGCTTTAGTTGAACCTGGACGGTCCAGCATCTAAATCTGAAATCTGTCTGGTAGCTCAGCGTCGTGCGAGCGTTGTGGGCGCAGCAATGACTGACCGAAGCTTAAAACACCGTGCTTTTACGCTGGGCGTCGTTTGTACGATGATGGCCGTGCTGGGTGTGCTTGCGGTCCTGCAATACCGGTGGAGTAACCAGGTCAGCAGCGCCAATGAGGCTCAGATTGGTGCGAACCTGCAATCGCTATTAATGGATTTTCACTCGGACTTCCTGCGGCAATTCATGGGCCCGGCAGTGAGCCTGCAGGTTGGTCCCGACGCTGGCGCCCGCGACGATTGGTCCGATTATCTGCAACGGCATCGCGAGTGGGCTTTCACTTCCAGCCACGCCGACCTGGTGAAGAATGTCTGTCTGTGGGAGACGAGCCAAGTTTCGGGACAGCGGTTGTTTCGGCTGGACATCAGCTCATCGAAGCTTTCTGTTACAGATCCCATCCCGGAACTCAATCCCCTCCTCGAATATCTGCAACAGCACTCGTCATCGCTGCAACTCGCGCTACGTGCGTGGGACACCGCGCTGCAAGGCGCGTCGACAACGCCAGCGCCAATTTTGCCGGGCGGCCGCGGCGATCCCCTTACCGGGTGGCAATTCGCGCCCAGCGTTCCGGCCTTAGTTCACCCGATCGTTCATCATCGCTTGCCCAGTGATTTGTCGGAACCGCCGTCCCCCCAATCGGTGGACTGGATCGTCTTGATTTTCGATTCCACTGTCCTGCAGCACCAGGTAATTCCAGAGTTGGTGGAGCGGTACTTCGCGCCGTCCGGCAAATTTGAATACAACGTAGTCATGATTTCCCAAGGAGAGGTGGCAAGAAGCATTTATTCCTCCGACCCAAAATACGGAGTCTCTGGCGAAACGACCGCGGATGTGATCATGAGCATCTTCGGCCCGCCTCCCCAGAGTGCCGAAGGACACTTGTGGCAAACTCTGCAGAACGGCAACGCCACGTTGCAAAGGAAAGATTGGCGCCGTTTCAGCGCGCCGGTCTGGTTTCCGGTCATTCACCTATCCCAGGATCGCGACCAGAATTGGGAACTCATTCTCACCCACCGTAGCGGATCGCTGCAGTCGATGATTGCCGGCATTCGCTATCGGAATTTGGCGGTCAGTTACGCGGTACTGCTGATGCTCGGGGTGAGCATGAGTCTGGTCGTGCTGGCGAGCATGCGGGCCCAGAAACTCGCGCGGCTTCAGATGGACTTTGTGGCTGCCGTTTCTCACGAATTGCGGACACCGCTCTCGGTGATCTGTTCCGCGGCCGACAACCTGGCGGATGGCGTGGTCGAGAACAAACAGCAGCTAGCGCGATACGGGACGGTGATCCGCGACCAGAGCCGGCAACTTACTGAACTGGTGGAGCAGATTCTGCTGTTTGCCGCGACGCGCGAAGGCCGCCAGGTTTATCACGTCCGCTCGTTGAAAGTGACGGACATTCTGGATTCCGCTCTAAATAACAGCGCTGGCCTCATCGAGCAGTCGAACTTTACCGTGGACCGGAGACTGGAGCCGGGATTGCCGGAAGTCCTTGGAGATCTTTCAGCGCTGTCGGTCTGCCTGCAAAATCTGATCGTGAATGCGATCAAGTACAGCGGGGAGAACCGTTGGCTGGGAATTCGGGCGAAACTGGTTTCGGCCACGCCACAAAGGGATGAGGTTCAAATTGCGGTCGAAGATCGCGGAATGGGGATCGAAGAGTCTGTGTTGCGACGTATCTTTGAACCTTTTTACCGCGCTCCCGCAGTCGCAGAAGCGCAGATTCACGGCACCGGTCTAGGACTGGCCTTAGCCAAAAATATTGCCCAAGCCATGGGCGGAGATCTGACGGTGGTAAGCAGGGTTGGAAGCGGCAGCACCTTTACTTTGCATCTGCCGATCACCGAATTTGACGGTGCAACTCCACCACTTGCGGTCTCAGGCGTGACGAAGACGAATCTGATATGAACGAAAGCATATTGCTGATCGAAGACGAAGAAGGCCTGCGAATGACCCTCACCGATCGCCTTCAGCGTGAAGGGTACATCGTAAACTGCGCCAACGATGGCGAAGAAGGCCTGCGCCAAGCCACGCGCTTGCCCGTGGATTTGATCATCCTGGACTTAATGCTTCCGCGCAAAAGTGGTTTCGATGTATGTCGCGACCTTCGCCAGGCCGGAGTGGTCACCCCGATCCTGATACTGACCGCGCGCGGACAGACGACCGACAAGGTCGTGGGACTGAAGCTTGGCGGCGACGATTACGTGACCAAGCCCTTTGACATGATGGAGTTGATGGCGAGGATCGAGGCGTTGCTGCGCCGCTCTCCGGGCCGAACCCAGGATCCCGAGGGAATTCACAAAGTAGGTCACATTCGCATCGATTTGCCGGGGACAGAGGTGATGCGACACGGAAAGCCTGTCGATCTCTCGGCGCGGGAGTTCCAGTTGCTACGGTACCTTCTCGAACACCGGGGAACGACTGTGCCGCGTGACGAGATCCTGAAACAGGTTTGGGGATACGACGCGGCTACCTTTACCCGCACGGTGGACGTCCACGTGGCCAGCCTGCGGCAGAAGCTGGAAGAAGATCCCAAACGGCCGGCGTTGATTCTAACGGTCCCTGGATTGGGCTATAAATTCGCTTCCTGACCATGCCGTGACAATTGCGCCATCGCCTGCAACCAGTTGATGACAACATTTCTTTGTTGTCATTTTGTAACCCCTTAATTTTACTTAGGCTTTACAGCGTTTTTACGACTTCCTCCTCCCTTTGCGGTTCTAATCCAGTAACGACAACAGACGCCACTGAAACCGTAAACGGGAGAAAACCATGAACCGCCTTTTCTTATTCGCTTTGACCATCGCCCTGTCAGCTGGAGCCGCGACCAGCGTATTTACCGTGTCGGAAGAGCGTGGGTTGGCCAACGCCAGCGCCCAGCAAAATGGCGCTGCTTTTCGCGACGGGATGTACCTTGCCAAGCTGGATGCTGAGAGTGGGCGCAAGCCGCACCTGATTGCGAGTCGTTGGACCAATTCGTCCGACCGGAGCGCGTTCCTTGCTGGATATGAGTCCGTGTATGGCAGGGTTGGAAACGCTTACGCGACAGATACCACAGGAAACTCCAACAGCCAGCTGGTCGGCTTTCATGACGGTATTTCTGACGGCATGCAGCAGCGCCAGAGCTCGCGGCGGTTCCAGGTTGATAAGACGGAAAACTTCCGGCGTGCTGATCGCGGGGAAGAGTATCGGCAAGCCTACGTGAATGGCTATCAGCAGGCATTTTATGGCCAACAGAACGGGATGTTTCGAGAGTTGAGCCAGCAGGCCAGCTTTTAAAGCATCGAAGTCGCAAAAAAGGCCACCGGGAGAAGGTGGCCTTTTTCATTGGAGACGCGATTCTTCCTAAAACAGGTTCCAGAGATACTGGTTGTACACGTCATGGTGATACTGGACCTCAGGCGCCTTAACGAAGGTCCCGAGCAGGCGCGGGCAGCGATCGGCTGACGCCTGCTTCAGATCCGCGTATCGGGCCTTGACATCCGCACCCAGCAGCTTGGTGGTCCAATCGGCTTTGCGGAAATTCTCCAGTGCGGTGTAGACGTTGTCGGGCAAGTAACGTTCGGCTTGGCGCAGGTTCTTGATCTTCGCGGTTTCTCCGGTGAGCCCGGTCTTGAAGATCGAATACATCACCATGTAGGGGTTGGCGTCCGGCCCCACCGAACGAACTTCCACGCGCATGCTCTTCTCGTTGCCGATCGGAATGCGAACCATGGATCCGCGATCGGTTGGCGAAGCCTTGATCTGGTTTGGCGCTTCAAAGTGAGGATCCAGACGCCGGTAGGCGTTCACGCTCGCATTCAGCAGCAGGCAGATATCGTTGGCATGGGTCAGGATGCGATCCACGAACTCCCATCCCGCCTTGCTGAGTTTCTCCTCGCCTTTAGGATCCCAGAACAGGTTCTTGCCGTTCTTGCTCACCGAAACATTCGTATGCATGCCGTTTCCGTTCACGCCCACGACCGGCTTCGGCAGGAATGACGCAGTGAAGCCCATCTTGGTCGCGACCTGCCGGCAGATCAGCTTGTAGAGTTGGATCTGATCGGCGGCGGCCACCACTTCTCCGTACCCATAGTTGATCTCGAACTGCGACGGCGCAACCTCGGGGTGATCTTTCTCATTCTGGAAGCCCATTGAGCGCTGCACTTCGGCGGTGGTATCGATGAACGTACGCAGCGCGTCGCCCGGCAGTGAGTGATAGTACCCGCCCGTATTCACGTAATCGAAGCGGTGAGTCTCGTGATAGCGGCGTTCGGCGTCGGCTCCCTCAAACAAGAAGCCTTCGATCTCGTTGGCCGCGTTCAAGGTGTAACCATTGCTCTTGTTCTGCTCGTTGGCGAACTCTTTCAGCATGCCGCGAATGTCTGCCGAGTAGGTGGCTCCGCCTTTGTCGATCACGTTGCCGAAGACCAGCACCTTACCGGGGCCAAAGATATCCGCCGGGCCCCAGTAGAACGCGCTCCAGTCGATGCCGAGACGAAGATCGCTTTCCCGCTGCGCCGTAAAGCCGCGAATCGAGGAACCGTCGAATGTCAGGTTATCGAAGCTGTTCAGCAAAAACTTCTTGTCGTAATCGAGCATGTGCAGGCGGCCTTCCAGGTCGCTGAACAGCACGGTCACGGCTTTGATCCGCTTCTCGTCGGTCAGGTACTTCAAACGTTCTTCCTGGATTTTGTGCATCGCAACGCGATTTCTACGTTGCTCTTTGGCCTTCAAATTCATCTCTTCGAGTTCGTCGTATGACAACGCTAGAAAGTTTCGCAGTTCGTTCGACATGCCTCTCCTTGCGCGGGTCGCGACCCGACCGTGAAATTGGATGACAGGGGATTTAGCGATGTAAAGAAAAGAGCCTATCCTGCGCCCCGCTGTGCATACAAATAAAAAGCGCTTATGGAGCGAATTAAGCTTCCTTATGCCGGTCCCATTGTGGTTCTGGTTCCGCGATGTGTGTTGCCAGCCACACCGCCTCGCCTCCTCGGTGCAGCTAACTGTTGAAGAATCAGCAGCTTCCTCCACGGCATCGAGCATGCCTTCTCTCTGGCAACTGCGTAAGCAGGGAGGGAAAAAACAATGGCTAATATCGAGTGGTTCAGTCCAGAAGGAAAATCGAAGCAGGGAATTTCAAGTTCCGCAGATCGCGCCTGGTCGGGAGAAAAAATGACGTTTATCTTCACCGGCGCGTTGATCCTGGCCGGCGTGCTGGCTCTGGGATGTTCCCGGAATAGCAAGCCGGTGGCGCAGAACAACAACCAGGTGCAGACATCGGCGAGCGTGATTCCTCCGGCCGCGAGTATAGCTGCGCCTGCGCTTCCCGCGGAAACCCCAAAAAAGAAGGTCGTTCGCAAGCGGCCTTCGATCGTGAAATACAGTGACTCGGTTTATGGCGTCTCATTCCGATATCCCCGGAAGTATTCGCTCAAGACCGGCGAAGAAGCGACCAAAGACTGGGATGGATTCGGTCCCGTGCCGACCAACTTCGTTCAGCCGGGGAGCGTCACGATCGTGTCGGTTGAACTGCCATCCAGTTCATATCCCGACACCGACTTCACGTCAGCGATTTTCAACGTAAACGTGAATCGCAACCTCACGGCGGCTGAATGCGGACAATTCGCGCTGGCGGACAAGAATGATGCGGACTCCGCGAAGCCCGCCAAGGTGAAACTCAGTCAGACCGAGTACGACGAGATGGAAGCGGTTGGCCTGCATGGCATGAAACAGGCCGACGCCAAGTACTACCACGTCTATCAGAACGATGCCTGCTACGAATTTGCGCTCGGGCTTGGCACCGAGGGCGAAGGAACGGGCACTGTCGATCAAGTCGATCGCGAACAGGTCTTCCGCAAGCTGGAAACGATTCTGGCCTCGGTCGAAATCAAGCCGCAGCCTGCGACGCAAGTCGCGACGACCACAACCGCTCCTCCGGTCGAAAGCAAGCAACCGTGAGCGGCGCTGCACCGTGAGAGCCACGTTCCGCGTGAACGTGGCTCCTTCTTTTTTCACTGGATGTCCTCAGGTCACATGGTGGCGAAAAACCTGACGCATGCCTCCGCACGAGTCGGTTACACTAAATCGCTTTCATCGATCTCAGGAGGATCATCTCTATGTCTGAAGCGCTGACTGGCGCTGAGTTCAAGAAACAACTGCGCGAAGGCAAGCCCAAGATGGGCTTGTTTCTGAACGCGCACAGCCCGACCGTGGCAGAACAACTTGCCCATAGCGGCTATGACTGGCTGCTCGTCGATACCCAGCATGGTCCCATGAATTACGAAAAACTTTCCGCCATGCTGTGCGGCGTCGCGAGCGGCGGTGCCAAGTCGATGGTGAGGGTGGGCGGATATGACGACCGGCCGGGCATTCAACAGGCTCTCGATCTCGGCGCTGACGGAGTACTGGTCCCCTACATCAATACCGCTGAAGAAGCGCGACAGGCGATCAGTTGCACGAAATATCCGCGCGTCGGCACGCGCTCGGTCTACTTCCCGCAACGTAGCATGAACAAAGGCGGCCTGCTCGGTTACGCAGGCGGAGCGAACGACAATACCGATCGTTGCCCTGCAGGTCGAGACTGCGTCCTGCATCGAGAACATGGAAGAGATCGCCTCCGTACCAGGCGTCGACATCCTTTTCCTGGGGCAGAACGATCTCTGTATGTCGATGGGCCTCTACGAAAAATACGAGTTTCCGCACATGTACACCTCGCCGGAACTGGGCGCAGCCACGCAAAAGCTGGTCGATAACGCGCGCAAGAACAAAGTTATCCTTGGGCTCTTCCTTTTTGGCACGGCTCGTGTCGGAGAATTTCTGGAGAAGGGTTTCACCTTCATCAGCGTCGGCAACGATCTGCATCATCTGGTGACCCAGGCCGGAGCCTACGTGAATGACATGGAAAAGATTGCTTCCGAGAAAGGGAAGAGCTGGAAGCGGCGTCCTACTGCGTTGTTCTAGGGGGCAACTCGCAAAAGTCGGAAGGGCGGACGCAGCGTCCGCCCTTCGTTACTTTGGTAAGGACATGAAATCTCACAACCTTGGATTCACAGCCGCTGCAGCCGTACTGTTGTTTTGTTAAAGCCAGGTTGCACGCGCGCCGTCGCGCGGGTTCCTCCTCCAAAATGAATTACGAATACTTCTTTCTAAGGCGCTTACCCGGGCACCGGCCGCAAATTCTCCGAGCCATCGCACCCAGCCTCTCCAATGCCTCGATGATGATCGCCCTCCACCTGGGATGCACGAACGCCGACCGCACCACGATTCAGAAATACCTGAATCGCCGGGGCGTCCGCGAGGCCCAGGTCGAGAACGTGATTCGCCCTCAGGGAGACAAGTCAGACTAGGAGATCCGGCGGTTCGATACAATAGCGGCGAACCGCAAAGTGGACATCCAGATCAATCCCGTTGAAGCTCGTGTGCTGGGCGCCCTTGTCGAAAAAGACATCGCCACACCCGATTACTACCCGCTCTCTCTGAATGCCCTCGTCAACGCCTGCAATCAGAAAAACAATCGCGAGCCGGTGATGAGTCTGGACGAGAATTCAGTTCGCGACGCGCTGGCCGCTTTGCAGGAAAAAAGGCTTGCCGGGCCGGCCAGCGGCGCCGATAGCCGCGTCACGAAGTACGAGCACCGCATGCAGGAGGCTTTCAACTTCGATCGCAAGCAGATTGCAATCCTCTGCGTTCTGCTGTTGCGGGGCCCGCAGACCCCTGGAGAATTGCGCGGTCGAACCGAGCGGATGTACTCGTTTGAAGCACTGGATGACGTGCAGTCCACACTGCAAAAACTCATTGACAGTGGATTCGTAGCCTCGATACCCCGCCAGCCCGGCACCAAGGAAACGCGATACTCCCACTTGTTTTCAGGAGAGTTGCAGAACTTCGTACCGGCGTCACATCCCGAGGAAGGCTTAGGCGCCCCGGACCGCCTAGCCCAGATGGAACGTGACATCGGAAATTTGAAAAGAGAGGTTGCTGAGCTAAGAGCTCAGTTCGCCGGATTCAAACAGCAGTTCGAATGAACTATTGGGGTTTACGTCCGTCCGCAGACAGCTGCGCCTGCCGGATAGGGTGTTTCCGGGTTGTCTTCCACAATGCAGCCAGCGCCTCAGCAGCGGTGGCCACAGCTTGTTCGGGCTGCACCGGCTCCGCTTTAACAGACCTACGCTGGTAGATCGGAGTGTTCGCTGTCGAACGTTTTGCGGGCTTTGCTTCGCTGCCATCAAGTTCGCCCAAGGCATTCTCAAATGCTTGTTTCCAGTCGGAGTTAGGGTTGATTGATTGGGTAGCCATATTTCCTCGTCCACTTCATTTCAACCGACCCCCCGCCGTTCAACAATACCGTGGAATCCCGACGATCCAAGGGAGGAATCCCCTGAGAAGTTGTCCGGGCACCCCTAGAAGCAGGTCTGTTTCGGTAAAACTGGCTGTTTGGTAACGTGGAATACTATTTTTTCGCTTTCGGTGTAAGCAGCCCCAGTCGCCGCCCATTTTCTGAATCCTTGATCAGCGTTTGCAATCGGCGCTTCCTGGTCTCTTCCTTCTTCGCGCTAATCACCCAAAAACTCGCAGTGCGTCGGTACCAAGGCGCTTGCGCGCTAAAGAACTCCCAGGCTTTGAGGTTGGCCCGGAACAGCCGTTCTGCCTCCGCGTCAAGGTTGCGTTCTGCATTTTCAAACGAATATTTTCGGGACTTTTGTTCGCGATGTTTGTGTGCTTCAAGTCCTGGCGGAGCGACACGGCCGAGCGACATGAGCTCCTTCATGCGCCGGAGATTGACCTTGCTCCAATAGCTCTTCGCTTTTCGCGGAGTGAAGCGAACGGCGTATGTAACCTCATCAATACTCTTGCGGACACCGTCAATCCATCCGAAGCACAACGCTTCGTCCACGGCCTCTTTGTAGGTCACGCTTCGCTTCGCGGTCCGCTGGTTGTACATGCCGACCCAAAGCTCCGATTCGCGTGTGTGATTCCGTTCCAGCCACTCTCGGAACTTGGACCCGGACTTGAAAATTCTGATCTTCATCTTGCTACACGCTGGGCAGTGCCCCTCAGACTTCACGGGACAGAGCGGAAGGCTCAATCTTCTCGAACACTTCCTCCGCGCGCGCTAACGCTTCCTGCACATTGGCGCAGATGTTTTCCTTGCCCACCACCTCTTCGAATTCCGCCTTGTGAATAAGCTCAGCCGGTTGCTGCCGGGCGCCGCACAGGATCAGCGTACGTCCGGTCGCGTGCAACTCTCTTGCGACCTCCTCCAGAGCGAACAAGCCGGTGGCATCAATTGCCGTCATGTTCCTGAGGCGAATGATGACGATCGGCGGCAACTCATGCATGGTTCTGGTCACCACCGAAATCTTCTCGGTCGCGCCAAACAGGAAGGGCCCGTGGATGCGAAAGATAGTTGCGTAATAAGGGATGTCCTTGTCCTGCAGAATGTGTACCCGACCGTCAAGCACGTAATCGTCTGTCACCTGCGAAACCGTTGTCGTATCGGCCACGCGAGCAATGAACAGCAGCGCCGCCAGGATCATGCCAGCTTCGACGGCAACCGTCAGATCGGCGAAGACTGTGAGTGCGAAAGTCACCAGCCACACGCTGATATCGGTTTTGGTCAGCTTCAGCAACTGCGGAATCTCACGCCACTCTCCCATGTTGTAGGCGACGATCATCAGGATGGCCGCGAGTGCCGCCATCGGGATGTAACTGGCCAAGGGCGCGGCAAACAGAAGGATCAACAGCAACGTCAGCGCATGAATCATTCCCGCGACAGGCGTTTGCGCCCCGGCGCGGATGTTGGTCGCGGTCCGTGCAATGGCGCCCGTCGCCGGCAAGCCTCCGAAGATGGGAGAGAACACATTCGCGATTCCTTGCCCGATCAATTCTACGTTCGGATTGTGTCGGTCATTCGACATGCGATCGGCAACCATGGCCGACATCAAAGACTCGATCGCTCCCAACATCGCCACGGTAAAGGCCGGACCAAGCAATCCATGAATCAAGTCCGTCCGGAAATGGGGGAAAGCGACGTGAGGAAGTCCGGCGGGAATTCCACCAAAGCGACTACCAATGGTCTCAACCGGCAGCTTGAGAACCACAGCAGCAATCGTTGCCCCCAGCATCGCGATAATCGGGCCAGGGATGCGTCCGGAAATAGCGCGACAGACGAGCAACACCGCGAGCGTTGCCGCGGCCAACAAAGTCGCACGCGGCGACCAGCTCGGAAAACTCGCCGTCAGGGCTTTCATGCGAAGCCAGAACTCTCCGGGAACTTTCTCAATCCTGAGTCCGAAGAAGTCTTTGATCTGGGTACTTGCGATCAGCACCGCGATCCCGTTGGTAAATCCGAGCACCACCGGCCGTGGGATGAACTTCACCGCCGAACCCATGCCCGTCGCACCCAGAATGACAAGCAGAACGCCTGCCATCATGGTGCACATGAACAATCCATCCACGCCGTGGACGGCGATGATCCCCGCGACGACCACCACGAATGCGCCCGTAGGTCCGCCTATTTGTGCCTTGGATCCCCCGAACGCAGAGATGAGAAATCCTGTGACTACCGCGCAATAGATTCCGGCTTGCGGCGTGAGGCCAGAAGCGATGGCAAAAGCCATCGCCAACGGAAGCGCGACCAGCCCGACGGTGACGCCGGCGATTACATCATGGGTGAACTTCTGAACCGAATAGTCACGAAGGCAGAGAATGGACTTCGGAAGCCAGCGATCGTCGATGCTTAAAGAAATGGCGGGCGACATTCGCATCGATTATGTCAGCCCGGGCGCGATCGGTCAGTGATTTGTGAGGTACGGGCGTATCAGCCTTAACGAAGCGATCAATTTGCCTGAGCCTCACCCTGCGCCTGAATTCCCATCTCGTCCGCCAGGCTCTTCTGCTGGGCCTGAACATCGCTCAGCGCCTTTTCCAGCTTCTGGGCTGCCGCCGTGAGTTGCGAGCCGTCGATTTTCCCGCCGCCTACCTCCTGCGAGAAGCTCTTGCTCTGCTTCGCCAATTCTGAGTCCGCCTTTTCGTATTTCTTGACCAGCTCCTTCAAAAGCGTCTTTTGGGCTTTGTTCAGGCTATGCACGAAATCCTGGTCATCGCTCGAAGTCTGTTCAACGGCGGACTTGAAGTCGTTGGCCTGCTTGGCAACATCGGCACCCGCGGCAAGTTGCTGGAGATCGTGAGCCTGCTTGCGCGCGGCTTCCGTGCTCTTCGCCAAAGACAGATACTCCGCCGCCTGATCGGGATCGGCCTGCACCGCTAACGCCAATTTGAAGTCGCGAATGCTGGCTGCGCTGGGATCCGCTTTCCCCGGTGGACCGCCGCCCTCTCCGTGACCGCCTTGACCTCGCTGGGCGAATACGCTGGTGGATAAGACAAGTACAAGCACAAATACAATGCGCGCGCTGCGGCTCACGGGGAATCTCCTTGTGAATACCGCAATCATACAACGCCTCGCGAAGCCAGAGAACTCGCAGCTGAACTGCGCGCTTGATCTCTCGCATCAATAAATTGGACGTTGCGATGTTCTTAGATAGTGCAAACCAACTAGAGCCAAGCCCGAATTCCGTTGAGTACAATCCCAGCCCATTGTGAGAACCCGCAAACGAAATTACCTCTTCGCCCTTCTGCTTGTCGTGGTCATATCCTACGCAGGCTTCGTCGGATATGTCTGGTCGGCGATGCACCAGTCGCCTGAGCAATTCGGACGCGTGATGGCTAAACTCCCGCAGTTTGCCTACTTCCTGGTTCCCTTCGAGACCATGTGGACGCATGCGCGAGCCGGACATCTGCGCAACGGCGATGCCGCTCCGGATTTCCAACTGGCCAAACTCGATAAGAGCGCCAACATACAGCTGTCATCGCTGACAGCGAATCAGCCGGTCGTTCTCATCTTCGGCAGTTACACCTGACCGCCATTCCGGCGGGAGGTTCCCGCCCTCAACAAGCTTTACGATCAGTACAAACTCCACGTTGCATTCCTGGTGGTGTATATCAGCGAGGCGCATCCCACCGACATTTGGCAGATGCCCAGCAACATCAAAGACAATGTTGTATTTGCCAGTCCTCGAAACGAAGAAGATCGCGCCTTCATTGCCGGAGCCTGCATCCGCAAGCTCGGTATCAAAATACCGGCAGTGCTCGACGAGTTCGGCAACTCTACCGAACAGGCCTATACGGGCTGGCCCGACCGCCTCTACCTCATCGACAAAGCTGGACGAGTGGCTTACAAGAGCAAGCCCGGACCGTTTGGCTTCGAGCCCGGGGAACTGGAAGCGGCGTTGAAGAACTTGCCGGGGAATTAGGTTCTCGAAACAAGCGAGCGGGTTAAGTCATCGCGGGAGGACACTTCGACGCGCCACCTCGACTACCGTGCGAACTCGCGGCTCCAGAGTTGCTTGAGCACGATGACCATCAGCAGCGAAATCAGCAGGTCGGCAAAGAACGGGTGAGTTGGCCAGATCTTGTCGAAAAGTCCAAACCACCAGCCGGCGGTGCCGAACACGGTTGCGATCAGCGTCGACATGAATGTGGCATTGCGAAGTAGTTTCATATCACTGTTTGTTATACGCGCGACGGCCCAGGTTTGTTCCAGGAACTATCCCGGCCAGTGGCCCCATTCTCCTGCGAAGTGTTCTTCGTGTTTGTCCGCAGCAATTTGAATGACGGATGCCCCACCTCTGGCGGTTTTCCAGACGTGAGCCTCTGCGCTGTAGGCAGCGAGAGTTCTTGACTTACGCCGCAGGCTCGGACGTTCACTTTGAGCGCTTCCCATTGGTTGTTCCGCATTCCCCCGGGTTTCTCCATGGAGATAACCACGGTAGCTGCTTCCCTCGGGTTGATTTGGCGCCCCGCAACTGTTTGCGCAGTTTGTAAATTCCTTTGACAACGGCGCCTCGCAGCACGATACTCTCGCCCGGGGGTCCCTCCACAATTTGTCGCATGGAGGAACGCGATGCCTCGCCCCCACTCACCCGAATCACTTCACTTCATTCACTGTATTCACTGCGGAGTCAAAGCAATGACCAATCTCACCCGCTCTCTCTTGTTCGCAATGCTCTTAACCTCCGCCTTGGCTCACGCTCAAGGAACGTATACCCAGATTGATTATCCGGGGGCAACTGCGACGGAGTGCCTCGGTATCAACACCGCCGGAGAGATCGTGGGTGCATATTCCGATTCGGCGGGCGGCGGTATGACTCACGGTTTTGTGCTAAGCAGCGGTGTCTACACGACCATTGATTATCCGGGATCTGAGGCCGGAACGGCGTTCGGTATCAATGATGCTGGCAAAATCGTCGGCGGGGCGGTACTCAGTTCGGGTATAGGTGTGGGGTACCTCTACGATCGTCAAACCCAGCAATTCACTGAAATCGCGGTTCCGGGCGCCCAATCTGTAATGGCCTTAGGCGTCGACAATGCTGGAAACGTCGTAGGATATCAGACCGAATTTCAGAATGGCACTGATATCTTCACCGGCTTTGAATGGACTGGTACGTTCCAATACATCTTGCCGCCGGGCTATGACAGCTCGTATGTGACCGGAATTAGCACGTCGGGAGAGATCATCGGTTGTGCGACGATGACCAATGTGCCGGGATGCAGGCCTTTCCTTTACTCCAATGGAACTTTCCAGCAGGTACCGGTGCCAAAAACCCCGTTTGCACTTTTTAGTGTCAATGCCTTTGGCACCATATCCGGTGTTCAACCCTCTCACCGTCGCGCGATCGGATTTGTACTTCAGAACCAACAGAAAACAGAAATTCGATTCCCACTAGCGTTCAATACTTACGCCCTGGGAATCAATGATGACGGTCAGGTTGTCGGGCAAATAACCGATCCCGACCACAGTTTCCATGGCTTCCTGTGGACGCCTCCCGCTGCCAAGGACAAGCAGCCACAGTAATGGCCGATCTAACATGTGGTCTAATCCTGGCGATTCTCCTGACCTCCTCTCTGCTTTTCGGTCAGGGGACGTATACGCGATCGATTATCCAGAAGCAATTGATACTTTCGCGCCGGGCACCGACGATGCTGGCGGAAATGATGTAAAGGTTGCCCCTTAGTAGGGCTCCCATGAAATCAGTTTAGGAGGCTGTATGCTGCCTTGCGCCAAGTCCTCGAATGCTGCGGGCAAATCTCGCTCTCGCAAATCGTTCCGCCCCAATCTGGAAAAGAAACTCCTAACTTACTCCGCAGCGGCAAGCGCTGTGTGCATGGCAACGCTAGCCCCAGCGCAAGCAGAGATCATTTATACGCCAGTGGACATTGTTACCAAGGTCGGGGTTTTCGGCACATTGGATATCGACGGCGATGGCATCGCTGATTTTCAATATTTCCGCGATTATTCCGCGCGCTGCGGACGCGACTGCACCCAGACCTTCTACTACTTCAATTCGTTTTTCCTAACTGGATTACAGACCAACAATGGGGCAGTACAAGGCACGAGAACGCCAATCATGGCGCGATTAGCTGCAAAAGACAGGGTGGGGGGCGGCGACACCTTCGTTCAAGATGGCGTGATATTTGTTGCCGGTCCAAACACGCAGTGGACAGGGCCTGCGAGAGGTTACGTGGGGCTGAAATTCAAGATCGGTGGCGAAGTGCATTACGGTTGGTTAAGGCTGACGGTTACACTTCCGAATCCGAATACAGTGACCATCGCCGGTTACGCCTATGAGACTGTGCCGAACAAGCCGATTGTGATCAATCAAAGACCTGCTGGGAGTGCCCAGGAGTTCTTGGCTCCGGGCAGTTTAGGTCGCCTCGCGGCGGGAGCACAGGCGCACCGCTGAAGGGTTCGAAAATTGCCCTGACGAGATCGGCTGATCGGATAACGCGTCGGCCCAGAACTCCCGGCTTATCACACGTTCCCGTGATTCCGATCACCGACAACGATCGTCCCGTTGCGCCATCGTCATCATGGATTAATTTCGCTCTTTAACAAATTACTGAGAAGGGTCCAGGGCGGGATGCCTCCGGCATTCTGCCCTTCATGTTTCTGCTCGTTCGCGCCAACGACCAAAGATCAAAGACCGACGGCCAAGGAGCGGCGACAGAGCCAACGCCTTTGTTTGCAAAATTTTGCGTGTAACTCCTGCAAAGTCAAAGATTTTGCGGACCCTCACTGCCTAAGTCGTTGCCTCTCAAAGATCTCTCAAAGATCGAGGGGGAGGGGGGTACTCATCTCTCAGTACCTAAGTATCATCCGGGCTCGACCAAAGGTGTTATGTTCCGGCATTTTCTTCGAGGCGCTAACAGGCAAGTCATCTCCGCGTCTATCAGCAACGGGGGCGTCCATGAGAATTCTGAAGACTTCTTGTCTTCTGATTTGCATAGCAGCGGTTTTTGCCGTGTCGGCAAAGGCGCAAGACGCATCCGCCACGATCAAAGCCGAGATCGCGCGCTTGCAGCAATCTCTCAAAGACCGTCCCATCGCGGACAAAGATTTTGGCGAGATCGCATCCTCGGCAACCTCCACGCTCAAAGCCGCCGCGGACGCGCAGAATGCGGGACGACTCTACCTCAGCCTGGAAAAACTTGGCCAGGGTGAGGACCTTCTCGAAGCCGCCCGCGCCGGCGTCGACAAAGCCGCGCTGGTGAAAGGTGGGCTGCCGGCATTTGAGTCCGAGTGGGGAGCCGCGAGCCTCCGGCTGACTGCGCTCGACAAAGAAGCGCACTCGCGTTCCTGGGAAAACCGGCCCCTTGGTCTGCGCGCCCTTGCCGAATCGGCGCAAGGGAAAGCCATTCCGCTGCTCGATGGCAGCCGCGGCTTCGCCACCGCGAACGGCCCTAAAGACGGCTTGCTCTACATGGGCCAGGCTGAAGGTGAGGCGGCATTTGCGAAATTCTGTGCCTCGCTGAATCTTAATTCAGCAAAAACGACATTCCCGCTTGCGCTCGTTCCTGCCGGAGCTGCAGGCGCTGCAAATCAAAACCAATGCCGCGTTCCAGCCTCCGAAATCCATTGATCTGCATTCACGCTTCATCGCGCTGAACTCCACCCTCAAGTTGGGGGAAGAGCTTGACTCCATCAAATTCTATGCCGGTGCGTTGTACGAGTATCTTGAAGCGGTCCGCCACTACGCGATGCTCGATGCGCCTCCGCTTGACCCCGCCCAGCAAGCCCATCTCAAAGACGATCTTGCGGCAGCGCAGAAGAAGATCGCAGCTTCCTCCGACGACGATTCGCTGGCGCAGTTGTTCATCGATCGCGCCGCATCGCAGGTTGCACACTCCGACGGCTCGGCTCCGAGCGCGGACGAATGGCGCAGTTCGCGGGTGATCCTCGACCAGGTTCTGCCCGCCTATTACGCCGCGCGCAAACCAGCAGCACCTCTACCGAAGACGGCGGGCAAAACCGTCGACATCACCCTGGTGCGCTGGCCCTACACTTGAAACATTTCCGACCCAGCAAGTTTGCTGGTACAAGAAGTGGCGGCGAAATATCCCGGACAGGTGAACTTCATCAGCGAGAACTTCGGCGCCTCGAAGCTCGCCGATCGCTACGGCGTGAAAGGCTATCCCGCAGTGTTTGTGGACGATGTGCTGGTCGCGGTGCCCCGAGATTTCGGTTACTTCGGAGAAGTGGAAGGCACAGGTCGCTACGCTCCGTGGCGCAACGCCGATAACCAGGCCAAGTTCAAGGCTGATCTCACCCGCATGATCGATCTGATTCTCGCGGGACACAAAGATGTAGTCAGCCGCGAGCACGCCGAAACGAGCGGCGCGGTACACGAACTTGCGGCCCTTCCTAAGTTCTCCCTGACCGATCTTGCGGGCCACCCGCTGAGTAGCGACCAACTCGCTGGCCGTGTGGTGCTGGTGGAATTCTGGGCGACATGGTGTCCGCCTTGCCGGTCAACGCTGCAATGGTTGGGAGAACTGAAGCGGAAGTATGGCGACAACATTGCCGTGGTTGCGCTTGCGGTGGAGTCGCCCGAAGAGGGGATCCGCTCCACTGCAAAGTCGCTCAGTCCGGATCTGCGCTGGGCGATTGCTGACGCGCCAACTGCTTCCGCGTTTGGTGATATCACCTCGGTTCCCACCATGTTCTTGTTTGATCGCTCGGGAAAATCGGCGCGGATTCTTTACGGAGCGCCTCCGGACTTACATCAACAAGCAGAAAAAACATTGGACGGGTTAGTGCGAGGTAAGTAGGGAACGCTCGAACACGGCTAGGCAGGCCTGGACGAGCTCTGCCCTTCAATCAAATTACGGATGCTCTTGAGAAGTTGCGTTTGGAGATTGGCTCCCTTGTCCACGATTGCGTAAATCCCTGCGGTGCTGGCATCCGTTTGCAGCTGCGGGGTGTTGAACATCGTACACATAATGATTGGCAAGTTCGGAGACAAACGGGAAATATGTTTGGCCGCCTCCAGCCCGTTCATCGTCGGCATCTGCAAATCCATGATGACGACGTGCGGCCGCACTTCTCCCACCTTGAGCAGGGCTTCGGCACCATCGCCTGCTTCCCCACAGACGCGCCATCCTGCGACAGCCTCGATCATCGCACGTAGCGAATAGCGAATATAGCGATTGTCATCCACCACCAGGAATCGAAGCTGAGGCAGTTCGCTCTCCGCTGCAGGCGAGTTTTTGAGCATGGTTGCCGTCATCTTGATTTCCCTGATTCAGGTCCTCGAACCGCGGATTTAAACCTCATAAAGGCACTGCCGTACGGCGCTCGCTGCGCGCACTATCCAGAACGAGGAACTAAAATACATCCTCTCAGATTGTCCCATGTCTTGCCCCCACAATCCCATACAGTGAGACATGTAGCTGCTACTACAGCCGACTGTATCGCTCGGATTCTTAACCGCAGATAAACAATGCTTTCTCTAACCCGCGGGTTGAACCCACTATCTGAATGGATAGAGATCCTGCGCGGGAGCGCGGACGCCACTAGCCCTTTTTCCAATGCCCACACGCTGTTACGTTCCTCCAAATTTTTTATCTGAGATTGGTACATGCCTTGCATCGGGACTTGAGATCACGGTTCTCAATCGCTCCTATCGAATCGAACCGCGTTGCGCCTGTCCTATCGGTGGCAGGGACTTGCGCTACTTCTCCTGGTGCCGCAAAACCTATGGAGGATCCACATGAAATCAACAGAACACTCAAATGAATACGTTCGGCCGCTGCGCGTCGTAGTCGGTCACAACAGTAAGGCTGAGAAAGGCTTCCATTCGCGAAAACGGATGCCGAAATCGAAGACGCTCGCGCCCGGAGTGCCTGCAACACCTACACACGACCTTCACTACAACGGTGGGAAAACCATCGAAAACCTTGTGTTTACCAATTTCTATGTCGGAGGTTCGGCTGCCTGGAAAAGCAGTGATATGGATTCTATCGATCAGGCGTTGGCCGAAGCGATGTCAGACGCAGGTCTCAATAACGTGATGGTTCAGTACTATCCGTCGGGCAAAATTAGTTCGACATTCAAGGGCTCACAGATTCTGGCAGGACCGCCTCCGAAAACGGTTTCGCAAGGCGATGTAGAAAATCTACTCCGTTCCTTGTTTCAGGGCGGAGTCCTTGATGGCTTCGATTTGCCGAACACCGTGTTTAACTTCATGCTCCCCAGCGGAACGATTTTGAACACAAATGAAGCACCGACCAGTGGTGCGATTATGGCGCGGGTGGAAGGCACTCGACACGCGAAGCCGGCTGCCGAGCCCGCGGCGGCCGTCCCTCACGAAGAAGAAGAAGACTCAACCAATGGGTTAGGTGGCTATCATGGGTCCATCCATGTGAGTTCCACCAAAGACACGCAGACGCTTTATTACGCGGTGGGCGTGTTCTCGGAGCAATTACCGAACGGTAAGACGAACGGCATTCCAGTGTTCGATCAGTCATGGAAGAACGTCGTGGCCACGTTCTATCACGAACTGAATGAAGCCAGGACCGATCCGGATGTGCAGGATGCCATTGATGCCGGCAACGATCCCAGCGCGACCAGCTTTCTAGGGTGGACCTCGTCGGAAGGTGAAGAGTGCGGGGATTTTCCCGTGTTCGAGGCCAATCCGCTGAGTGAAGTGTTTCAGGAGATCAAGCTTAGCAATGGCAATGGAACGGTACCCGTCCAATACCAATATTCGGATGCCGACCACGGGCCGGGTCTTCCGCGAACTTCTGCGGCGGCACTCCCTGCGAGTGACAAGGCGATGAAGCAGAAAGTTGGATAAAGGCTTGCCTGTTGAGCGAGCTTGGCGGTCGAACAATTCGAGGGCGCTCCCCGATCGTTCCGCGGAGCGCCCTTTTCCTTCCGGCCTAAGTTTGCCATGGTTCCGATCAGGGCGAGATCACAAGGTTCCCTCACGTTTTGACGTTGGCAGAGGGCGTTGAGTCGCGGACAAATTAGTCCATAATCTAAGCCCAGATCGCGATGATACAATTGCCGCCGCTTTGTGCTTAAACGTGGTTTGGTCAATCGTCCGAAAGGATACATGCATGCCAAAAAAGATTGGGTTTAATGTCTGGAGTAGGGCTTCAGCGATCTTAACGCTGGTGGTGTTGGCAACCAACGCGCCGTCGTGGGCGCAAGAAACAGTGCTCCACACATTTGACGACACGGACGGAAACGAGCCCATCGCCTCCCTGATATCCGATGCCGCGGGCAATCTTTATGGCACGACGTTCTACGGCGGAGCGAACGGGGTGGGCACGGTGTACGAGTTGAAACGCAGTACGAGCGGCAGCTGGACCGAAAAAGTTCTACACAGTTTCAACATTGACGGGAGCGATGGCTACTTCACAACCGCAGGCCTCACCTTCGATGGCGCAGGAAATCTCTATGGCACGACTTTCTTTGGAGGCACATCGGACCGTGGAACGGTATTCGAGCTGAGTCCGGTGGCCGGCGGCGGCTGGACCGAAAAGGTGTTGCATAGCTTCCTTGATGACAGCACGGATGGAGGATTTCCGCGGGCAGCTGTAACTATTGATGCCTCTGGCGACCTCTTCGGAACCACCACGAATGGCGGTCCGAACGATTACGGCGTCGTCTACCAACTGACTCCTGCCGCCAACGGAAACTGGACCGAAACCGTTCTGCACAATTTCGGCAGCACGGACGGGGCGAATCCTTTCGGCCGCCTGCTGCTCGACTCCGCGGGGAATCTTTATGGAACGACGTCAGCTGGCGGCGGCAGCACGACCCGATGCAAGTACGGGTGCGGCACCGTGTTCGAGCTGAAGAAAAATGCCGGCGGCACCTGGATAGAGAAAATCCTGCACAACTTCACTGTCAGCAGCAATGATGGGACTTTTCCGTATGGCCCTGTGATCTTGGATAGTGCCGGGAATTTATATGGAACCACCAATGGCGGCGGTGCAGGCAATAACGGCACAGTCTTTGAATTGGTGCAATCGAAAGGATGGAAAGAAAAACAGTTGCATACGTTCAATGCCAGCGGAGACGGAGTTTATCCCACACCAGCCGTGGTACTTGATGCCGCCGGAAACCTCTACGGCACTACTCAAAGCGGGGGAGCGTTCAGCCAGGGAACTGTATTCAAGTTATCGCCAACGACCAACGGACCGTGGTCGGAGACAATCATTTACAGCTTCGATCCCAATGGGGCGGGCGGATATGACCCGGCACAAGGCTTGACGATCGATTCCGCAGGCCATATCTACGGAACGGTGATCAGTGGCGGCACTTTTGGTGACGGCACGGCCTTCGAGATCACGCCGTAAGTAAGCTTGCCTGGCGTTCAGTCGTCATCGGGATCGGTGTCGTGGGTTTTGTCATTCAAGAAATGGCTCGCGTCGAGCGGAGCTTCGATCGTCTGAAAAGATAGTGGCGCCTGGGTGAAATCGAAACAGTCGAACAAGTTGTCGGCTCGGCTGTCGGCATAGCCCAAGCTGGGCAGGTCGTAATTCTGCTCGATAAATTTCAGGATGCTTCCAAAATCGTGCATCTTGTGCGATACGTAGTGGGCTTTCGCATAAGGCGATACCACGATGAGGGGCACACGGAAGCCGTATTCGTAAGAGTTGTAGATCGGCGGCGGAACGTGATCATACCAGCCTCCCCAATCGTCCCAGGTGATGAAGATTGCGGTGTCATTCCAATAACGGCTGTTTCCAATCGCATTCACGATCGACGCAACCCATGAAGGACCTTCTCCAGTATTGACCTGGGCGTGATCTGAGGCTTGTCCTCGCGGCATCACCCAACTCACCGTAGGCAACTGCTCGTTCGCGATGTCGGTCAGGATTTGCGTTGACGAAGGAATTACCTTGGCCCAATCGGGGCCGAAGCGAAGATGCCGAATCGCGCTCGGACCTGTCCACAACGAGCTTTGCACGTTGAACGAGGTGGTGTAGTACTTCCAGTCCACTCCCTGGGCGTCGAGCAGGTCGAGGAGCGTGGCGTGTTCGAAGCAGGCCGGTTGCATCTGGTTTTCTCTTCCCAGCGAGTCGATAAGCAGCACGAACTGTGCCGGATTTGCACATGTGGACTGATCGAAACTCTGGTCAGCCGGGTAGAAAAGACCAGAGATGTTCTCTGCCGCGAACAGGTCACTGCCTTCCGACGGCGCCGATGTTCCGGAAATGATGAACTGATGCGCGGGAAAACTTGGACCCTGGTTGGTCTGGAACATGCGATCGGCAAACGTGTATTGTTCGGCCAGATCGAAGTAGGGCTTCACGTCCGCTGGATTCACGTAACGATATGCCGGGTTCGCTGGGCAGTTGGGCTGGCAATAGAATGCGCCCACCTTGTCAGCACCATCCATCTTTCCCCTGTGAAAGCTGGCCACGAACGCGGTATGGGAATGATCCATGTCGTAGCCCAGACTCAGAGGCATGGGCGTGAGTGGGACCAGCTCTCCCTTCGAGTTCATCCCTGCGTCGGCGATGTCCGCGTTCGGCAGTCCGTGGAAAAGATTATCGGGAGTGCGGTTCTCCTGAAAGATGATGACGACATGCTTGATGCGGGTGGCGGTGCCGGAACCTCCGCATCCCACGCAAAGCATTGTAAGCGTCAGAAGGCTCAGCAACTTGGGAGCGGTCTTTCGAAAATGCAGTAGGCCGGTCGGGTGCCTGCCAGGAGTTCCATGATTCGTATGCGGCAGCACACCTTACCACCTTCCTGATCACTTCCGGCTGGTTTGGATGGAGGAGCAGGTGTGGGGGTTGTTTGTACCGGGTTGGGCGTGGTTCAGCTCTGAACTCCGGAATCGGCCATAACAATGTTCAGGTTGAGAAAAGCGGGGACCCGTGAAAATCTTTTCTCGGATCCCCACTATGTTCGTGTCTACGGTAACACCGTGAAACTGGTGGAACTGGTTGCGATTCCGCCAGGTGTAGTGACCTGAATTTTTCCCGTTACTGCTCCCGTGGGCACTGTTGCGGTGATCTGGGTGTCGGAATCCACGGAAAAAGTCGTCGCTTTCACCGCTCCGAACGCGACTCGAGTTGCACCGGTAAAACTCATTCCGGTGATGGTGACAGGAGTTCCCACCTGGCCGCTGGATGGGGAGAAGCTGAGTAGTGACGGAGTCACGAGAAACTTGCGATCACTCTTGAGGGCGCGGCTGGGAGTGGTCACAGTTATGAACCCAGTCGTCGCGCCCGAAGGAACAACGGCAGTGAGATAGGTATCGGAGACCACGGTAAATGTCGCGGACGTGCCATTGAATGACACGCTAGTGGTGCCAGTGAAGCCTTGGCCGAGCATCTCGATAGACTTGCCCACCTTGCCCGACCAATTCACCAATTTCGCGAACGGCTTGAGACCGGTATTCAAACTGTAAAGCACACTCCCGCCCAGGGAGTTGCCTGTGCTGTTTCCATAGAAGGTTCCGTTGGTGTGCAGCACGAGGGGCGTTTCGGGATAGAAGCCGTCCGTACATCCAGTCACTGAGCAGAAACTGTAGAGGATCGTGACCACACCGGCGGGAGTTACTTCAAAAAGTACACCGGCATTGGCTTTGCCGCCATTCGCTGTCGATCCGTACAAGTTGCCATCGGTTCCTAGCGTCAGGCCTGTGTAAGGGAGTGCTCCATCGGCAGAACCGATTCCGCGGAAGCTGTAGAGCAGCGTAAACACGCCGGTCGGAGATATCTTGAAAATTGAGCCAATGTTGTTTGCGCCACCGGAGTAGGTCGTTCCGTAGAAGTTGCCATCACTGCCCTGGACGAGTACACCAACGGGAAGGTTCCCATCGGTGGGATATCCCACAAAATTGTGCAGCACGGTAATGACGCCTGCGGGAGTCATCTTGTAAACCACGCCGAGGTTCTTGCTGCCGCCCAAACGAGCGGTACCGTAGAAATTTCCGTCTGTTCCCTGGGTTGGAAGGTTCGGATTGGCTCCGTCGGTAAAGTTGAAGGGAAACGGAGTGAAGGTGCCGGTGGGCGAGATCTTATAAGCGATGCCATAATTTCCGTTATATACGCCGGGATCAACGCCCCAAAGGTTCCCGTCCTGCGCCTGGAAAAGTGGATTCCAGGGAGCGGCCTCGTCGGTGCCGGTACCGGAGAAGGTCCACAACGTGGTTAGCTGGCCAGCCGGGGTCATTTTGAATGCGGTGCCCAGCCCCGAGGTGCCTCCCGAATTGGTGGTGCCGTAGAGATTTCCGTCCGATCCCAGGGTCAGTCCGCCAAATGGGTATTTTCCGTCGGAGCAACTGGTTTGGGAGCAGAAGTTGTAAAGCGTGGTCAGTGTTCCCGAGGTAGTGATTTTGAAGTTCGTGCCCACGCTCTGGGTCCCGTTGTTCGCGATGGTGCTGTAAAGGTTGCCGTCCCGTCCTTGAGACATCAAGCCTGCTGGCAAAATGCCGCTGTAGGCACCGCTGTTGATTGAATAGGTGTGGAGAACAGAATAGGTTTGCGCGTTGGTTGCGGTAGCAAGAAGCATGGCAGCGAGCAGCGGCAAAACGGCCCTCAGCCGGCAAATGGTAAGAACAGGGTTCCGACCTTCCATGGAAGTCTCCTCTAGGTTGGCGCAGCCGCCCCGCTGCGCTCAAATGTATTGCTAGGCATGTCCGGCGCCTTGTGGCAGAATGTTCGCGCTCCGGCGCGGGCCTAGGGTGCCAGCCTGCAACTGCCGTGGCTTTCCTGTCCTGACGCAATTCTTAAGAACTCTAAAGAAGCGCTAACTTCGTGAATTTCAAGGGACCAGCCGTTGAAATCGAGGAGTCCGCGGGGCGACTGTGGCGTTTCGCCGATCATGAATTCGACGAGTTGCGCCGCCAACTGAGGTTCAAGGGGCAGTCCGTTGAGCTGGAAGCCAAGCCGCTGGAAGTCCTCCTCCAACTCCTGCTGCATGCTGGCGAGGTCGTCACCAAGGAAGAACTGCTGGAGTCGGTCTGGCCCGATGTGATGGTCGTCGACGGGTCCCTGGCCACTGCTGTTTCGAAACTGCGGAAAGTTCTGGGGGACGAAGAGCATCCGATCGTAGTGACGGTGCCGCGGGTAGGCTATCGGCTGGCGGTCCCGGTGTATTGTCAGACCGTCGCCGCCGCCCCGGGGCCAGCCCTGGGATTCAAGCCGGGGGATTCGGTTCCGAGGCGAGAACAATGGCAGCTTTTGCGTCCCTTGGAGCGTTCGGGCTCAAGCGAAGTCTGGGTCGCCGAAAACCCGAAAACCCGGGAGCAGCGCGTATTCAAATTCGCAGCCGATGGCATCCGGCTGAAAGGGCTGAAACGCGAGATTACGGTCTCCCGCTTCCTGCGGGAATCGTTGGGAGAGCGGCCGGAGTTCGTACGCATTCTCGAGTGGAATTTTGAGGTTGCCCCATATTTCCTGGAAAGCGAATACTCAGGATCGAACCTGGCCGAGTGGGCCATCGAACAGGGCGGGTTAGCGACAGTTCCACTTGCCGCTCGCCTAAACCTGTTGATGGAAGTGGCGAACGCAATTGCAGAAGCTCATGGAATCGGAGTTCTGCATAAAGACATAAAGCCGGCGAACATTCTCATCGTGCCGGCGAAGACGGCGACGGGCTGGCAGGTGAAGATCGCCGATTTCGGAAGTGCCTCGCTGTTTGACCCTTCCCGGCTGACGGCTCTCGGAATTACGAATCTGGGGTTCAGTCAAACTCTCTCGACTACCAACCCGGAATCGCTTACGGGTACCTTGATGTATCTCGCACCGGAGGTGCTCGCAGGAGAGTCGCCCAGCGCCTCTGCTGATGTGTATGCGCTCGGGGTGCTGCTGTATCAGCTAATAATTGGCGATTTTCGCAAGCCGCTGGCTCCCGGCTGGGAATCCGGTATTCAAGACCCACTGCTTTGTGAGGACATCGCCGATGCGGCCTGCGGGGATCCCGCGAAACGGCTAAGAAGCGCGAGGGAACTGGCGGAACGTCTGGCCAGCCTCGACCAGCGCCGTGTCAGGCGCGATGAACTGGAAGCGGCGAGGGGGAGAGCCCAAATCGCCGAGCGCAAACTGGCCGAAGCCCGTGCGCGGCGTCCTTGGGTGATGGTGGCGGTCATCGTGCTGGCGGTCGGATTGGGCGTGAGCTTCGCGCTTTACAGGAAGGCTGCTCGGGAGCGGGACTACGCGAGCCGCCAATCAGCCATCGCGACGGCGATAAACCAATTTCTCGCAGACGATCTGCTGGGGCGCAGCAACCCGTTTTTAAGCGGGACAACGGGAGAATCTTTGATAGATGCGATCAAGCAAGCGTCGCCGGCCATTGATCGCAAATTCACGAACGAACCGTTAGTGGCGGGCCACCTTCACCAGACCATCGGGCGGGCTTTGGATAATCGCACGAATTACCCGGAAGCCCGTCGAGAATACGATCAGGCGGCGGCACTGTTTAGAAGAGCGGATGGAGAATTGTCGCAAGACGCGATCATTGTGCAACTCCAACGCGTCACCCTGGAAGCGCGCAGTTACGAGAAAGGGTCGCTTCCTCTCGCCAAATCTATTCTTAGCGAACAGGAAGCTTTGATTGCAAAGCTGAAAGATCCGCGTCCCGATCTGCCAGTGTGGTTGGCTTCGGCTCGGGGGATGGTTGCGCTGGTCGACAACAACGCGAAGGCGGCCGCGGAGAATTTTCAGTTGGCCGCCGACAAAGCGGACACCCTACCCACCTTCGATGAGAGTGCGCGCCTCACATTCAGGCAGCGCTTGGGATTTTCCTACATTCGACTGGGGGAAGGGGCGAAAGCGGAACAAACGTTCAAGGGGCTGATCACCGCCTTCTCGCGCGTCACCGGCGCGGACAGTCCCAATGTGCTACGAGTGCGCCTCAACCTGGCGCAAGCGTACATGATCCAGAACAAGCACAAGGAAGCAGTAGCAGAAGCGAACGCGATCTATCCTGATTTCATAGCTCGCCTCGGTCCGGACCACGAGCTCACCATGCAACTGCTGACCACGCGAGCCCAATCCGAAGGCAGCTTGGAGATGTGGGATGAGGCGGTCCGGGACGACCTGGCGATCCATGATCTCGCGGTAAAGAAGCAAGGGCCGCTTTCGTTTTTTGCGGTGGCCACTCTGTCCGACGCCTCGCTGGCGATGTGTCGCTCGGGACATTACAGCGAAGGGTCAATCGAAGCCAGGAAAGCATATGAAGCCTCGGGGAAGGCCTTCGGCCCCCGTGCGGCGCTCACTCAGGCGGCCGGAGTTACGCTGGCGGCATGTTTGATCGGTCTTGATCGGACCAACGAGGCTGACAAGTTCCTGAATAACATCGACGTTTCCGCCGTCGCGCAACTTGCGGGGGATCCGGATTGGGGCGCGGGTGTGACCCTGCTGCAAGCGGAAATCGCCTATCGCCGCAAAGATTACGCTTCGGCGGAAAAAGAGATCGCGGCTGTCACTCCTGTGTTTACGCGTGAAAACGCGGAGCCATACCAGAAGCGCGCCCTGCAATCATTACAGTCCAGACTGGAGCAACTCCAGCAGTCGGCCTACCACTGATCGTTATGTAAAAGTAGACCGCTTGAAGTGGTAGATGCTCACCTAGCGCTTCTGCGTGCGTCTTAGAAACGATCTCCATCCTCGCGAGGAAACAGAAACAATGCGACATTTCACTGTGGGTGTGTTTGCGTTGCTGCTTGCGTGCGCAGCGAATTGCCAGACATCGCAGACGCTCTCAGTCTCCCCCGATTCGCCAAAATGGGATCTGCAAGGCGAGGCCCATGTCGCGGAATATCAGGGCCGCCAGTGCCTTTTGCTGGATGGAGGAGCCGCGATTCTGAAAGATTTTGAAATGCGGGATGCCGTGATCGATGTAGATGTGGCGACGCCCGCGAAGCGTGGATTTTTCGGAATTCAATTCCGTCTTAGCCCCGACGCGGCGAACGGAGAGTGGGTCTATCTACGGCAACACAAATCAGGACTGCCGGATGCTATGCAGTACACACCGGTGCTGAACACTGGGGCCAATTGGCAAATCTACAACGGGCCGGGGTTCACGGGCGCAGTCGACATCCCCAAGGATATCTGGTTCCACTTGCGCCTTGAGGTTTCAGGCGCGCAGGCTAGATTATTTGTAAAAGATATGGAGAGCCCGGCGCTCGTGATGACGGATCTCAAAAGCGGTGTGCAGAAAGGGCAGCTGGCACTCTACGTTCTTACAGGTGCAACTTATTTTGCCAACTTCGAAATACGGACAAGGCCAGACGCTCCATGGGAGCGTCATCTGCCGCCCATGCCCAAAGGCACTTTAACTCAGTGGAGTTTGTCGCCTGCCTACGACGCGCTAACCAGAAATCTGGAGCGAGCGCTGTCGCCTTCCGAGAGTGCTGCTATCTCTTGGCAGGGCGTTGAAGCGGAGCCTCCTGGATTCGTAGTCCTCTATCGCTATCGCGAAGCGCCGCACATAAAAGTGTCGTTCGCCACCGATTTTTCTAAGCGCCTGGATCCTCAGCCTGGAATGAAGGTTGTATACGCGCGGACGCAGATCCAGTCTGACCGCAAGCAGGTGAAGAAACTCTACATCGGGTATAGCGATGACGTCAGCGTATTCCTCAACGGGCAGATATTGTTCCGCGGCAGGAGTGCGCAGAATTTTCGCGACCCTGGATTCCTGGGGATTGTGAATCCTGAAAACGATGCAGTCTACCTGCCCTTGAAAAAGGGGAGCAACGAATTGATGCTGGCGGTTAGCGAGCTGGGCGGAGGCTGGGGATTCATTTGCCGCTTGGCGGACATGGACCACTGACGTTATAGCGCAGCGAGCCTAGTAGCCATTCTGATCCTTTAGCACGGTGAACATGGTTCGCGCGATGATCTGGATATCGAGGGCGAAGCTCCAGTTGTAGATGTAGTACAAGTCGTACCGCAGGCGATCGGAAATCGAAGTGTCGCCCCGAAGTCCATTGACCTGTGCCCATCCTGTCATACCGACCCGGCAGCAGTGGCGCATGTTGTACTTCTGATAGTTTTCGCGGAACCGTGCCACGAAGTGCGGACGTTCCGGGCGGGGCCCAACCACGCTCATCTCGCCGCGAATCACGTTGAAGAGTTGAGGTAATTCGTCGAGGCTGAACCTGCGCAAAAATCCGCCAATGGCCGTGCAGCGGGGATCGTTCCTGACCGTCCAGATAGTGTCGCTATCGACGGAAGGACTGCAATGCATCGTGCGGAACTTCAGAAGAGTGAAGTGGGTTCCGTGACGACCGACCCGCTCTTGACGGAACAGAACTGGCCCTGGAGAACTCAGCTTGACGAGGAGGGCGATGGCGGCCATGAACGGGCTCAGGATCAGCAGAGCGAAAATCGAAAAGAGCAGATCGAAGCTGCGCTTCAAAACTGTATAGGCGAAGCTCTCTACCGGAGAAATCGCCAGATCCATCATTTGCAATCTGCCGACCTGGAAAATCTTTTCGCGGACCGACAGGCGTGGACCCATATCCAAGATCGCCCGCACCGGCTTGCCGAGTTCTTGAAGGCCTTCCAGAACCGATGAAACCTGCAGGTAACGTTTGGCCGGAATGGCCACCAGGACCTCGTCAAAGGTGAGACCATCCAGGCATAAGGTCTCGGCCGTGTTGATCACTGGAGCGTCCTGCACCAGCACAGGTTGGCCTGGGAGTTGCAAATACGCTTGCACCTCGCAGCCGAGAAATGGAATACGCCGCAACAGCTTTACGCACCTGCGCGCGTATTGGTCCGTCCCCACCACCAAAACCTTTTCATAGCGCCGGGGCCAGCTTGCCGAGGATGAAGTCAAGCGGAAGAAGGTCCGCACCACCAATACCGAAAGGAACAGGATTACATTGCTCAACAGGACGAAGATTCGAGAAACATCAAGTTGACGCGCGAAAACCAGCAGCATGGCTTGCAGAAGCAAAGTCACAAAGCATGCCAGAAAGGCTGCACGAATACCGGTAAACTCCCAGAACAGCTCCGCAACGGAAGAAACTTTGTAGTAGTTTGCCGCGAAGATCCAGGCCAGTTCGGTGAACAGCAAAAGGATCAGGTAGAACTGCGGAACCACGTTGCTGATGTGCGACATCCAGAAATGCCCAAATCGCAGGTAGGAGGACATTCCGAAGGCAAAAAACGGAAGGAGGTAAACCGCTATGCGCAGCAGAAAGCTGTAGTAATAAACTCGTGAAATCATCTCGTGCTCCTTTGCGCGACACCAATTTGCGCCAAGGCCAGATTTATCGATCGAAATACTCGCACGTCATTCACTCTCGTCAGCGTTCGTTGAGCAACACCTGGCGGCGCAGGTGTTCTCAGGCCGGAGTTTCACGCCATGGTTGTTCGGAAACCATGAATTATAAACTTCAAACTCATTATCTTCACCTGTGATCACTCATTGATGCGTGGTTCCGAAACCCGGATGTTCTCGTAAGGCCGGAAGACCAGCTTGGGAACTTGCGACCGGCTTATTACGAAACTTGATGATGGCCTAATAAAGCAGACCTCGATTCTGCTCCGGCGCAAGCGCCAGAACCTTCATGCGAGGGTACTGTCAAAGAAACCCGCAGAGAGCCGAAATGTTTTCGTCAGTGCCAATAATTAGTACATCCGAGATCTATTGTTCGATGACGGTCATTGTTGTTCTCCATCTCGCCAATCACGGCAATACCAGAGTGCTCGACGAGTACTGCGCAAGTGGCTCCCGCGTCAGGCGAGATCCATTCGCGAGTAAGACTCGCACCAGCTTCTCAGACCCAGTTTCCTAGAGTTGTTGTTTGTACTTTACCGCAAGCGTTTCGGGTATGTCCCATTTGGGGTCAAAAAAGATAGGTACAACTGAGTACTGGTCATGCTCCGCACCCTCGGCCAGACCTGAGTCCCTTGTAATCAACCCCGCGAAACAGCGGCAATTAGGGCCCAGAGAAGGGTTCTGCAAGAAGGAGTGACACACGTCAAGGCTGATTCCCGGATCCACCGGGGGCAGAGCGCCTCAGCAGCTTCCCTGGCGCAAACAGGATCTCCATGGACGCGCTCACATTTCGGGAAGAGCCGGGCTGGATAACAGGAAACAGCCAGCGTTCATACTGCACGGACGCGCGCACGCCAAAATTCGATCTTATCCAGACATCGGAAGAAACTCCGACGTCGGTCAGTGATCCGCCATCGGGAATGAATTTCGGGCTCACTCTCTGGTGCCTGAAAGATAACTCTACCGTGTTCTTGGGAGTGAACCAGTAGTTCATCCACGCCCCTGTTCCTTGCCCTTGGCGCCCGATCCAGCTTCCAATCAGAGTTCCATCGTTCGTATACCCGCTT
Source organism: Terriglobia bacterium (assembly GCA_963797845.1). Lineage (GTDB taxonomy): Bacteria > Acidobacteriota > Terriglobia > Terriglobales > Acidobacteriaceae > DASREM01. The sequence goes on along the minus strand of CAWCRE010000018.1, from coordinate 66,607 downwards.
TTGAAGCGGTCATTGATGTAGAAAAAGCCGTGCTGCTCGATCGGAGTTCCTGCCGGCGGATCGGTGTAAAGTCCTTCCGCTCGGAGGTCGAGCTTGGGAATTTTGGGGAAGTGGGACAAATAAAAACCGGAAGTTACGGCTGCTTTATTCCAAGCCAGCCAGGGATTCGCCTGGTCGTCGGTGAATGCGTCGCCATAAATCGTGAGCCAGTTTCGGAGTTTGGGAATGCGGTAGGCAAAGTCGAAAGCGCCTCGCCTGTCGCCGGGGTCGTTTGGCGTTCCTGGTGCGGCGTTTCCCGTCAAGAAAGATCCTTGCACGATCTTGTGCAGAGTGAAGGGAACGCCAGTGCCGCCGGAAAGCGAAGTAACGCTGAAACCCATTTCCAGATTGTCGGAGGGTTTGAGGCTGAGTTTCTCGCCGATGATGAATGGCTGGTTATTGAGCGATTGAGTCCAGGAACCGATGAGCCCACTGCTCTCACCAAATAGCCAGTGATAGCCGTCGAGACGTCCCACAAAGTAAGAAGCTCTGATGGGCCCAAGGACTTTGAAAACGAAGGGGAGTCGGAACGGTTTCACACGGTTGATCTGCAACATCAAGATCGGTTCGGCATTGTTGCTTGCGAGCATCGGCCCGCTCGCATCCTCTCCCCACCACAGCGCTTGCTTGCCGAACGTGATCTGCCAATTGCTGAGTTGCAACCCAACGTAGCCCTCGAGCAAGTCAAATCGATTTACTGTGGGCGTTCCGAGGGCGGGTGGCGCTGGAAGTGCGTCGACATTCCCGATGACCTGTCGCGCTCCCGCCGACAGAGGGGGGAGCAATGCCACGTGTTGGTACTCGCCACGAACGTAAAATGAAAACGGGCCGGCCTCCGCATGACTGGTAAATCCACTGACGTTATTGAGGCCACGTCCGTAGGGACGGCCATAATCGTTGACGATAGTTTGTCCAAAATGTAGCCCGTCCCGCAAAGGCAAGCCCGAGATTTGAGTGAACCGTGTATAAAGCGAATCGATGGCGATGCCGACATTGCTTCCGCCGTTGATTCGGCCAGTTTCCTCAGTGAATTCCTCCGCCAGATCGGCGTAGATTCTCTGTGCCCGTTCGGTATCGTCATTGGGTTCGGCGTCCTGGAGGCGGAGATTCGCCTCTTCGAGTAATCGTGCGCACTCCATGCGTGTCCAGGGACGCATCCCTAGGAAACCCGATTGAATATAGCCGAGGGACTGCAAGCGCTCCAGAGCCGGATAAATCCAGCTGTCCAGAGCGACAAAACTCGAACTCATGTCGGCCGGATCGCGAACGGTGTCCCCTTCATCCTTGCTAAATCGGCCAAATTTCGCGATATCCGCATCGGAATAGCGGGAATGGGCTCGGTAAACCTGCCGCCCGAGATACCAGCCAAGAGCGCTGCCCACCACCAGGTCTGTCATGAAGTGTTTGCGTCCTGCAAAGCGCGCGGCATCTACGCCGCTCGCAACACCGTAGGCGAGCACTTGGGTTAGCGGGCCCGGAATATTCATGGGCGATCACACTGGCTATGGCAAAACTGGTCGACGCATGAAAAGAGGGAAAAGAATCTCCGCCTTGAAAAAAACGTCCTCGGCCATCTCCGACAAAGGGGCGGTCGCGTCCCGCCGCGTACTTGATAATCTCAGTATCCAGCGCGGCATCAATTGCGGCTTCGCCGCTAAGCAGTCCCGTCTCACGCTGCTGATCGTTGTGGGTGAGATGACCCCACAGAAACATGCCCGCGCCTGCGCCTGCCAAAGCGGCAAGTCCCGCGTTGGATGCAGTGGTCCCGCGCGAAATCGTATTCGGATTGCTGGGAGCGTGCTTCTCCACGGCAGTATCGCTTGCCAACAGCACGGTGCCAGCCAAGGCGAAAGGGACGGTCCACTTCCACTGCGATCTGTTCAAATGGAAAGGCGCCGTAAACAAATCTTTTTGATCCATGAATAGATTGCGCGGTAGAGATTTCAGCGTAGGCGATGCAGGCTCGATCAGCGGCGCCTGGGTCGTGGGTGCGGAGGACGATGGGTTCTGATCGGCACGTTGAGCCTGAGAAGTTTGCGGAAATGCAGCGGTCGAACATAGGAAGAACACCGCCGTGATCCAGCATGTCATCCGGCACCAGGCACCCGCCCGGATGACGATTTCGTTAGATTTCATTTTCCCCTATGGCTTCCAAGTAACAGGAATTACGTGCTTTGTCTATGACTGTTTGCTTCACACGAATGAAAAGCACTCGTTGCATTTTCGCTTAAAACCCCGGTGGGTTCGAAAGGTAGCGGGAACCTGGATTAGCATCTAAAAATAGGTGTGCCGTTCGCCTGCTTGCGTTCAGACTACCTTACGATGCAGGATACGGCTAGGAATAGCCTGCTAGAATCAGCATAACCAGGTTCCTAAGTCGAAGTGCAAATCGCCCGAACCCGATGATTCGAACCGAAATCCAACCGGAAGCAATTCTCAGTGAAGCCAGTCCCAACGGCCATGTGCCGCACACTGAGCGGGAGATTTCGCTGCTTGACCTGACAGTTCTTCTGGTTGGGCAGAAGCGCTTCATTTTGAAGTTTGTCCTTGGAGCCACCTTGCTGGCGACAATGGTTGCCTTCTTATGGCCGGTGCGGTACGAAGCGCAAGTTGTGTTGCTGCCTCCTTCGCAGAATTCCTCGATCAGTTCTGCCTTCCTGGGACAAATCGGAAATCTCGGAGCTCTCGGGTCGTTGGCCTCGTTGGCCGGCGGCAGTCTGGGCCTGAAAAATCAGTCGGACATGTATGTATCTTTCCTCACCAGCCGCACGGTGGAGGACGCGATGATCCGGCGTTTCGAACTCCAGCGCGAGTATGGCAAGAAACGTATGTCAGACACCCGGAAAGCTTTCGAACGCCGCAGCAACGTGGTGGCGAGTTCGAAAGACGGACTGATTCGTCTGTCAATCGAAGATCATGACCCGAAGCGCGCTGCGGAAATGGCCAACGCTTACGTGGAAGAGTTTCGGAAACTGTCCGCATCCCTCGCCATCACTGAGGCCGCCCGGCGACGCTTGTTCTTCGAGCAGCAACTCCAGGAAGCCAAAGACAAGCTGACGCAGGCAGAAGACGCCATGTCGAAGACGCAGCAAACCACTGGCGTTCTGCAAATCGACAGTCAGGCGCGGTCGCTGATCGAATCCGCAGCGATTCTGCGCGCGCAGGTCGTGGCTAAGCAGGTCCAGATTGAGGGTATGAAATCGTTTGCGGCAGAGGATAATCCCAATCTTGTCCTTGCCAAGCAGGAGCTCGCCGCACTGCAAGCGCAACTGCAGAAAATCGCCGGATCGCAGGGGGATACAGGTTCCGATATTAATCTGTCGAAAGGCAGAGTGACGCAGGCCGGAATGGAATACATTCGGCGCTATCGGGATTTGAAATATCAGGAGACCGTGTTCGAACTGCTGGCGAAAGAATTCGAGATTGCGAAACTCGATGAAGCGCGCGAAGGCTCGATCATTCAAGTGGTGGACCCGGCAGTGCCGCCTGACAAAATTTCCTGGCCGCCCAGAGTTCTGATTTTAGTGGCCACGCCCATCATGGCCTTCCTGATCGCCGTGTTCTGGGTATGGATGCGAAAGAATCTGGCCCGGAGTTTCGAGATTACCGAGAACCGTGAACGTCTGGATGCGATCAAGCATCATTGGAAAGGCAAAAAAGACGCAGTCATCACATCCTCCTAAGTTCTAGAGGGTTTGGCATGTTGTAGCTAACAGCTTCTACTCCCGCCCGGAACACGGAAAGTACTGTTTCGTACCTGACCTTCTAATCCGTTATCCGTGAGTAGGGTTTGGTATACTTATCGGCACAATGCAAGTTTTGTTTTTGAATCCTCCGTTCCATCCTCGCTTTTCGCGGGAGCAGCGAAGTCCTGCCGTTACCAAGAGTGGGACGCTCTACTATCCCAAGTGGTTAGCTCACGCAGCGGGAGTGGCGATCAAGGTTGGACACGGCGTTGATCTGGTGGACGCCCCTGCCGCCAACGCATCCGTGCAGGCAATCATCGATCGCATTCAGGCAAAGAATATCGATGCCGTCGTCTGCGATACCTCTACTCCGAGCATTCTCAACGACATTAAAGTAGTGGAGGCGCTGATCGCGGCGAAGCCTACGCTGCATGTCCTCATGGTAGGACGGCACGTTTCCTCCCTGCCTCGCGAGACTCTCGCGTCCTCCGATTCGCTGGAGGCAGTCGCGGTACGAGAGTACGAGTACACCGTGCGTGATTGGCTGGAAGCCAAGGCCTGCGGCGCCGATCTTTCCGGCGTGGACGGACTGGTATGGCGCGACCGCAAGAGCGGCGAGATCATCAGCAACAAGCAGCGCGATCCGATTGAGAATCTGGATGATCTTCCGTTCGTCTCGGAAGTTTACAAACGCTTCCTGCACACCCCAGATTACTTCTACGGCCATTCACTTTGGCCCCTGGTTGTGTTCGATACCAGCCGCGGATGTCCGTATCACTGTTCGTTCTGCGTGTACCCGCAAACTTTCAGCGGACACCGGATGCGTTATCGGTCGGTCTCTAACGTGGCCGATGAGTTCGACTTCGTTTCCCGCGAGATGCCGGAAATCAAGACCGTCATGCTCGAGGACGATACGTTCATCATCAGCAAGCCGCGAACCATGGAACTGGCGAATGAACTCATCCGCCGCGGAAACAAGCTGCCCTTTGACGCCAACTGCCGAGCCGATATTGGCGCGGAAGGCGAGTTGCTTTCCACCCTGCACAAAGCGGGCGCGCGCCTGTTCTGCGTAGGCTTCGAGAGCGGCGACGTGGAAGTCATCAATGGAATGAAGAAGAACAACGACGACCGTCGCGATGCCAAGTATCACGACGAGGCGCATCGTTTTGTGAAGCGCTGCCGCGAGGCGGGCATCATGGTGCACGGATGCTTCATGGTCGGCAACCTGAATGAGACGCCGGCCAGCATGGAAAAGACCTTGAGTTTCGCGAAGAAGCTGCAACCCGACACCGCGCAGTTCTTCCCCATCATGGTGTACCCGGGTACGACCGCTTACGAAGAAGCTAAGAAGCGGAAATACATCCAGATTGAAGATTGGGGCGCGTGGTTGACCAAAGACGGCCTTCACAATAGCGTCGTCACCCTGCCCAACATCACACACGAGCAGTTGGTCAGCTTCTGTGATCGCGCGCGGCGCAGCTTTTACCTCAGTCCTTCTTACCTGGTGTACAAGCTGAAGCAGTCGATGAAGGACCGCCGGGAATTGCAGCGCAACATGAAAGGCTTTCTGACTCTTTCAAAATATCTGTTGCGTGGCAGCCAGCACGAAAAGACAAACGGTTCTTCCGAGCCTCGAAACGACCACATCACTCCGGTCGCCAGCGCTCAAGGTACAGACTAGGCGGCATGGCTGGCTCGCAGTCTGTATCCATCATTATTCCGACCTTTAAAGGCGCGTCTCGCATCGGAAAGTGCCTGGACGCGCTTCTGCCGCAAACTCAGGGCCGGAACATCGAAATCGTGGTGGTCAATGATGGTTCTCCAGACAACACCCTGGAAGCCGTGGGGCGCTATCCTGAAGTTCGCCTGATCACTCAATTGAATGCTGGGCCCGCCGCTGCGCGAAATCGCGGAGCTCTCGAGGCGAGTGGCAGCATCATACTGTTCACCGACGACGACTGTGTGCCGATGCCCGACTGGCTTGACGCCATGCTGGATCCGTTCCACGATCCGGAAATAGTCGGGGTCAAGGGCGTTTATCGGACGCATCAGAGGCAGATCGCCGCGCGATTCGTTCAGATCGACTACGAAGACCGGTATCGCTTGATGGCCCGTCACGAGTACATCGATTTCATCGACACCTACTCGGCTGGATTCCGTCGAGACCGCTTCCTGGAAATGAAGGGATACGATACTTCATTCCCGGTGGCCTGTTCCGAGGACGCGGAGTTGTCGTACCGCATGTCGGGGCGCGGGTGGAAGATGAAGTTTGCGCCCAACGCGGTTGTGTATCACACCCACCCCGACACCCTGTCGAGTTACCTTCGCAAAAAATATAAATTCGCCTACTGGCGAGTGCTTGCCGTGCGCAAGAATCCGGGCAAGGCGGTGAAGGATAGCCATACGCCGCAAGTGATGAAGCTGCAGCTTTTGTTCCCGCCTGCGCTGGCAGCTGCCATTATTTTCGATCTGGCTGTGAGGCCTCGGCTACCGCTATCAGCAATGGTATTAGGCGCTTTCGTGGCGAGCACATTGCCTTTTGCCGTTCGCGCGATGCGGAAGGATCCGGTCGTAGGGCTGCTTTCTCCGGGTTTGCTGGCTCTCAGGAGCTGCGCGCAGCTTCTCGGGGTAGCCGCGGGGCTGATGCACGCGGGCCGCAAACCGGCCCAGCTGCCAACCAAGTCCCTGGTGTAACCCTCCCTCACACCTTCAGCCTGCTATAAAGATGGGAAAATAAGCGAAGCTCATGCGACTTCATTGGCGGTTGGCCAAGAATGCGATGGCGAATCTGGGGCGCGGCAGCGCGGCCGCCGTCGTCGCGCTGCTTCTGCCGCCGATCCTCATCCGGCATATGAGCCCCGCAGGGTACGCGGCATGGGTTCTGGCCCTCCAGGTAGTCGCTTATGTGGGTTACCTCGACTTTGGATTGCAGACCGCGGTAGGTCGTTACATCGCTTTCGCCAACGAGAAAAAAGACGCTGCATGGCGTGACGGAATCTTCAGCACCGCGTTTGCTGGACTCACCCTCGCGGCATTCATCGGTATGCTCGCCCTGCTGGCGATGGGAATGGCCACGCATCGACTGTTCCCGGATGTGCCCCCCGATTTAGTAGCTTCCATGCGCACAGCTATGCTGATTGTGGGAGCCTCCGTTGCGCTAGGTTTGCCTGCATCCGCGTGGAATGGCGTTTTTGTTGGGTTGCAACGATATGAGATCCCGGCCATCACCAGCAGCCTGGCAAAGTTGATCGCCGCAGTCGGACTGATCTGGGCCGCGATTCAAGGACAGTCGCTGGTTTTCATGGCCGTCATCATGGCTTCGGCGAACGTGTTGAGTTACGTTCTGCAATACGGGTTATTGTGGCGCGTCGCCCCGGAAGTCCGCTTTCGCCGCCAGCTGATCAGCCGTCCCTTGGTGCGAGAGTTATCGGGATACTGTCTCAGCCTCTCTATCTGGTCGTTCTCCACGCTGCTTGTCACCGGGCTGGACCTGATCCTGGTGGGCCGCTTTCAATTCAGCGCGGTCGCGCCGTATGCAGTCTCTGCCACGTTGATTACGTTTCTGGCGGGGGTACAGAATGCTGTTGTCAGTGTGATCATGCCGCATTCCGCGGTGTTGCACGCGCAGGGGAATGCGCAAGCCCTTGGCAGGTTGCTTGTGCCACATACGGTACTCGGTTTTCTTCTCCTGTTGCTGACTGGTTACCGCTCGTCATTTTTGCTACTGCAATTATCCGCGTTTGGATCGGAGCGGAGTTTCAGCATATCGGTGGGGTGATTCTCAGTCCTTGTCATCGCGAACATAGTAGGCTGATCGGCGCGCCCTTATGCCTCCATTCTGGTCGGAACCGGCTCAGCAGAGACTTGTCGTTAGCCCCTGGTGGAGGGCGGAACGAATCTGCTTTTCAGTATTGTCTTAGGCTTGAAGTATGGCGCGATTGGGGTTGCGTTTGGAACCTTGATTGGTGCCGTAGCCGCCGTGCTCGCCAATATTTGTTACAATTTACCGAGAGCTCGAGCCAGCATCGAGTGTTCACCGCTCGCTATGCTTTTGAAGCGATGGTGATGCCTGCATTATGTGGAATTCCAGTCTGCCTTGCAATACTCGCGACAATTGTCTTTAGGTCGATAGGTAATTCGATCATGGCACCTGCCTGGTTACTGACGTTTTGTGCCTGCGCAGCTGTGATCGTAAAGACGAGCGTCAAGGACCTGCGGCAGGTATGGCGGAGGGGGATGGTGGCGAAGAATAAGATGCGCAAATTCGCGAGCGCTCCTTTTTCCAACAAGGTGCTACACCTGAATCAGCTTTACTGGCAGTTGAAAACGCAACTCTATTACCGGTTTATGTTCAAGTGTTTCGGTAGAGGAAGCGTTATTCGCCGCCCTATGCTCATATGTAATGCGGATTGCATCGAAATAGCGGACTGCGTGTCCATACGCGATGGTGTGCGGTTGGAGGCCATTCGCGACCCCTATGGGAGAAGTCCTTCCTTGACCATCGGCGCTAATACCCTGATTGAACAAGATGTTCAAATTGTGTGCCACAATCGGGTGGCAATCGGCCACGATGTTTCTATTGCGGGGCGCTGTGCGATCGTTGACGTATCCCACCCATACGCAGACATTCGTGGAGGAAATATCGGGAGATCATATCGCGGATGATGACTCGTTTGTGGAAATTGGCGATGGCGCTTTCCTTGGATATGGCGCTGTGATTCTGCCCAATGTTCGGGTGGGTGAGCGTGCGATCGTAGGAGCGAAGGGCTTTCCCGTCGTGAGGGAGTGATGTTCCAGGCATTCTGATCGTCGCAGGAGCCCCGGCAAGGGTCGTAAGGGTTTACTCGCATGAATTACGACAGTGGGTGAAATCAGCTCCCGGGACCCATAACCGATGATCACCCAGAACAAACGAGAGATCAACATGTTAAACCTCCACGTTCACCGGACGGCATAGGGCGACCATTAACCCCGGTTCCGACCCGCCAGCAGGGTTTCCGAAAAGCGCTCTCTCGCTCGTTGCGCAGAGCAAGCTGGGCTTGGAAGTATTTGCAGGGTCCCCGACGCGAATTTCTCAACTTTCGTTGTAATGTCTGCGGAAATCAAACTTCGTTTCCGCAAGATAAATTTCCGAGAACCCTGGAGTTGTCTTTACTGCGGGTCGAATGTGCGCTGGCGCAGTATTATTCATGCTCTTTCTAGTGAACTCTTCGGTGAGAGTCTGGCGATCCCCGATTTCCCGAATCGACCAGACCTGGTTGGGCTAGGGTTAAGCGACTGGGAAGGCTATGCTATGGGCCTAGCCAAGAAGTTTGCTTACACCAACAGCTATTTTCATCAAGATCCCTATTTGGACATTACCTCGATCGACCCTTCCCATGTCGGGCGTTACGACTTCATCATTTCAAGTGATGTTTTCGAGCATATCTCCCCCCAATATCAAAGGCGTTCGAGAATGCCCGTCGTCTGCTGAAGCCCAACGGAGTGATGATTTTCACTGTTCCATACATCGGTGGCGAAACGAAGGAACATTTTCCTGAACCTCATCGTTACTCTTTGGTAAGACGAGGAGACGATTGGGTCGTCCTGAATGAAACGGCGGATGGGCGGCATCAGGAGTTCACGGGCCTCGCCTTTTTCATGGCGGTCCTGGGACTGTGCTTGAGATGCGCCTTTTCGGCAAGAAGTCGCTGCTGCAAAATGTCCAGAACGCTGGCTTTGGAAAAGTGAAGGCATACGACGCAAAATATCTGGAGTTTGGCATTGATTGGATTCCCTATGTGCCCGAGGATGCCCCTTACCGTCCGTTGATATACGGACTCGATACTTCCCCGTGGGCGCTCCGGAGCAGGAAGTAGATGGAGAGCAAATTGAGAGTACTCATCACCGGCGGCGCTGGATTCATAGGTTCCCGCGTTGCCCGAGCGTTATTGATGGCTGGTCATGAAGTTTCGATCCTCGACAATTTCAACCCGCAAATTCACGGCAGCAACTCCGAACTTCCCTCAGACTTGCGTCATTCGACCCAGCTGTTTCGCGGCGATGTCCGCGATACGACGCTTTGCGCGCGAGCATTACGGGGCCAGCAAGTCTTGGTTCATTTAGCGTCAGAGACGGGAACAGGTCAGTCGATGTATCTGGTCCGGCACTACACCGACGTGAACATAGGAGCCGCGGCAAGTTTGATGGAGTTGTTACTCAGCGGTAACTATCCTATTCAGAGCGTAGTTCTCGCGTCGTCCCGCGCCGTATACGGGGAAGGAGCCGCGAGATGCCCAGAACACGGAACGGTTTATCCCGACCCGCGCTCAAAAGAGGCAATGAAAGCAGGAGACTTTGAGCCAAAGTGCCCGTTCTGCGGTTCTTCAACTTTTTTACTCCCGACTCCCGAAGTTGCACCGCTCCGTCCTTCCTCGTTATATGGACTCACCAAGGCAACCCAAGAGCAGTTGGTGCTCATGTATGCCGGCACGCTAGGCATCAACGGCTTTGCGCTGCGCTATCAGAACGTTTACGGGCCTGGGCAATCGCTCAAAAATCCTTACACGGGAATTCTTGCAATTTTTTCCAATCAGTCGCGGGCGAGTGAACCGATCTACCTGTTTGAGGATGGACAAGAGAGCCGTGACTTCGTTTATGTAGACGACGTAGTGGAAGCAACGATCCGTTGCGTAGGGGCTCCGGCGCAGAAGCCGGTTGCGCTTAACGTGGGCACGGGGATTTCAATAACAGTTGCGGACGTTGCAAAAGGTGTTGTCTCGTACTTTGAAAGCAATTCGGAGGTAACGGTGACAGGCGCATTCCGTGACGGAGACATCCGCCATAGTTGCGCCAGCGTCGAGAAGTTGCAACAGACTGTAGATTTTCTCCCCGCTTGGCGTTTCGAAAACGGACTTCGCGAGTTCCTATCCTGGGCTGCCGGGCAAGGTCTTGAAGAGAGACACTACGAGCGATCACTCAGCGAAATGCGAAAGATGGGATTGATGCATGGCTAGGGCAGATCTGATCGGTGTTGTCACCGTGACTTATAACAGTGCTGACGTGCTGCGCGATTTCTTACGCTGCATGGTCGCACAAACGCACGATGATTTTGTACTGTTCGCGGTGGACAATGCCTCCCAGGACAACACCCTTCACATTCTGCGCCAATGTTCTGATGGCCGCCTGCGAATCATTTCCAATTCAAACAATCGAGGTGTGGCCGGGGGTAACAATCAAGGTATTCAAGCCGCCTTGGAGGCCGGGTGCCGCTCCGTCCTGTTAATAAACAACGACACTGACTTCAACGCGACTCTCCTCTCACAACTCGATGAGGGGCTCTCCGCGCACAACGTCGAGATGATCTGCCCCAAAATGATGTATTACGATGAGCCGCACCGCATATGGGCCGCAGGCGGTACATTCCAGCGATGGCTCGGATACCGCAGCGTCCATTTGGGGCAAGGGCAGGTCGATATGGGACAGCACGATCGCCCCCGCCTAGTCACTTACGTCCCGACCTGTTGCGTCCTGATAAAGAAAGAGGTTTTTGACAAAATCGGATTGATGGACGAACGCTACTTCGTCTATGTGGACGATGTCGATTTTATGTATCGCGCCATGAAGGCAGGCGTGCGGCTCCTGTACCTTCCGGAAGCGAAGCTGCTTCACAAGGTCGGAAGTCTCAGCGGTGGTGAGGATTCACCATTCGCCCTCCAGTACGGCACTAGAAATCAGATGTTCTTTCTGTTCAAGCATTTCGGGGTAGCATACGCTCTGGCATGGATGATGGTCCGTCAGGCGTTCTATTTCGGTAAGTTCCTCTTCGCCCGAAAAGGCTGGGAGTGGTTGCGATTAAAGGAAGTATCTTTGTGGCAGGCCCTTGGAATGTACCTGGAGTCCGCAGGTAAAAGCCAGATGCCGCGCAATTGAGATTAGAGCCCGTGGGCACCAGGAAGTGCCCCAACTCTAGCTCTCTTTGAAAAAATAGGAATAAAGCTCGAGCATCCGACACAATGCCTACAGTCATCGGCATCATTTTTTTTGCCCTTGCGTTGTATTCCTTCCTGTTCAAGGAGGAGTGGCTGTTTGGCTTGTTGATGCTCGCCATTCTGTTCGAAGCGGCGTCAGCAATTAACTTCGGCGAGCGGGGCATCCAGTCCTACTACATCGTCTCCATCTTTGTCATCGCGCGCGGGCTTTTCAAATGGAGTGGAGGGGCCGGCTCGAAAAAACGCATGCCTCAGGGCGCATTATTATTGACCTTTGCCGGGATCGTTGTCGTTTCGGCCATCGTTCTTCCGATCGTATTCGCCGGAATTCCGGTGTACGACCCGAAGATTGGAATCGATGACGGCCTGTTCATCAGACCGCCGTTAAGCTTGGGAGCGAACAATTACATCCAAGCAGTATTTCTGCTTTGGCACATTGCCACCGCCTATGCGCTGCTTGCGATCGACACCCCGAGTAGCAAAGTCTACAAGGCGTATCTTTGGGCGTTTTATATTCTGGTACTGGTGGTGGTTGCAGAATCGGTTTGCCAACTCACCGACATTCCGTTTCCGCATTCCGTTTTCCTGAACAATCCTGGTTACTCGCTTTGGGGACGGGAAGGAGAAGTTGCCGGAATGCGAAATCCTGGCACATTTTCCGAGCCCTCACTGGCTGGTGGGTTCCTGGCGATGTACGTCATGGGATTCCTGGCGAAGTATCTCTCGGGGATGGGGAATAGAGTGAGGATGATCATCTCTCTGGCCGCCAGCGGCTTGGTCACTTCGGGAGGATCGTTATTCACCATTTCGTTGATCACTCCTTTTCTGTTGCTTCGATACTGGCCATTCCGGTTGCCCATGGTGGTCAACACTTCGCGCATGAAACGAATGATATGGGTGCTGGCTGTTTTTTCCGTGCCGGCTATTTTGTTGCTTGTGGCTCCGTCGGGCTACACCGAGACGATCATGACCAACACCGTTTCCAAGGGAGAATCGTCGTCGTTCATCAACCGCACTGCGGCCGATCTGTACGCGTTCGAATTGCTGGTCCGAACGGATGGCTTAGGTGTAGGCATGGGTAGCAACCGCGCCTCCAGCTTAGTCACTACACTGTTGAGCAATGTCGGACTGGCCGGTTTCCTGGTCTTCGGCATATATCTCATTCGTTTGTTTGGAAGACTTCCGGAAGAATATGCGTGGCTCAAATGGGGAGCCGGGGCACTTCTTCTGAACATGTGCATCAATATCCCGGATTTCACTGCCCCGATGCTGTGGTTCCCGATCCTGTTGGCGATTCAATTCAGCTCGGGTGCGACTCGGGCGGGCCAAGTGCAGGCGCCAAAGCTAGGCACCGCGAATCCAGTACCTGTGATCCGCAATGCGTAAACGCCATAAATTTAGAAAGGCACAATGATGTCCGCGGAAAAGGATTGGATGCAGTGGGGTGCTCAGGATCCATACTATGGCGTGTTATCGTGCGACAAATTTCGTGCACAGAATTTCAAGCTCCACAAAGATGAATTCTTCGATTCCGGCGAATCCGAGATTCAAATGACACTCGACCGAATCGCGACCCTCTACGGAAACACCAGCAAGACAATCGCTGTCGATTTCGGCTGTGGCGTCGGACGATTAAGTATTCCGTTGAGTCGCAGGTATGAACGTGTAATTGGAATCGATGTATCGCCCGGGATGCTGAAAGAGGCAGGGAAAAATTGTGCTCAAGCTGGCGCGAGTAATGTCACCTTTTGTTCCTCGCCGGATGATCTCGCGAGCCATTCCGATGGGGTCGATCTCGTCGTCAGCCGTATCGTGTTGCAACACATACCACCGCGCATCGGTATCGGCCTCATGGCTAAGCTTCTTTCCCGGATCCGTCCCGGCGGAGTGGCGTCATTGCATATCACGACGAAAAGGCAACTCACAAAGGGTAAGGAACTGGTCTATCGCGTGAAGCATCATTTTTCCTTCTTGCGGTACTTTTTCAACCTCGTGCAGGGGAAGAGATGGAACGAGCCGCTCATGCAAATGAACGACTATCCGCTAGATGAGGTTGTGGATCTTTATCTGGCAAACGGCATGACTGATATTTTTCTTCAATTGACCGGTGGGACCTCGCGCGGATTCATTCTGTATGGTCAAAAGGAGCGCTAAGGGTCGATCTCTCAAAGGTTCTTCAGCACCTCCAAGGTCTCGCGGGCGCACCGTTCCCAACTGAATTTCTTCGCGAAGGCTTTCAATTCGTCGGCATTCGCCGGCGTTTGAATCGCTCGCTGTACTGCGGCGGCAATGTCGGCCGAGTCATAGGGGTCGCAGAAGAATGCAACTCCTTCGAACAGTTCGGGCAATGAGGCGGTGCGTGATACCACGATTGGACATCCGCTGGATAACGCCTCCAGCGGCGGCAAGCCGAATCCTTCATAGAGGGACGCAAAAACGAAACAAGCCGCATTTTCGTAAAGCGCTTTGAGCTCCGCATCGTTGACATATCCGAGCTACGCGCAGCGTTTTTGCCGAAAAGTACGGCCCGTCGCGATACACGCGCTTTCGTCGGGCGCCCCGGCGATCACGAGCTGAACGCCGGCTTGCCCGAGCTTGGCCACGGCTTCCTGGACACGATGGAAATTCTTGTTGGGATTATGGGAGCTCACCGCCAGAACATATTTTCCCTGAATATTCAAGCCTTTTCAGCACGGAAAAATCAGCTTGGAGTCGCTGTAAAATGGTCGCTGCCCAGGTAGGTTACGGAAGATCCGGTCCCAGTGGCGCGCCGTACCATCTTCACGATCTCGGACTTAGAAAAATTCGAATTTGTGAAGATGTGCTCAGCCTGGTGCGCCATGCGCCGGCATACGGCTCCGTGCCACAAACGGTATGCCGCGGAATATCCAGAAGGCGCGGCGACGACGGCTGCGTCATGAAGCGTGACGACGTTCCGGGAATGCATCAGCGGAGCCCCACCGCTGAGTGTGAACAGCAGGTGCCCCTTTGCGTGAAGCGGCAGTTCGATTTGTTCCCACTTGGTGCCACGCAGTCGCCCAACCTCGCATACCTGCAGAGTTTGGTAGGAAGGAATCGGACCAGTGGATCGGGGCACCAGCACTTCCATGGCAAGGTTTCCGTACTCCCCGCTGGAAAGCAGCGCGTCGAACTGATTGAGTAGTTCGCGAGCGTAGCGCTGAGTGCCAGTGGTGCGCTGGCCAAAGAACTTGCCGTTGATGTAAATCTTGCTCAACTAGCAGCCCAGCGTTCCCATGAATGCTGCCCTTATGGGACCACCACCGCGAGCGCCGCCGCCGTTATGGCCAGCTGAGAACTGATCTGAGTCCAATCGCGAAGGCCACGTACGAAGGCCCCAGTTGGCAGTTTGTAGGGCACGATCACCTGGTCGCCGGGGTACAGGCGCAGCTTGTCAAACTTGTCCCCGGTGAACACTCCATTCACGTTGTTCGCGGCTACGACTACCCCGCTGGCCCGCAGCACGAATGCGTGCTTAAGATCTGAATGTGGTTTGCCCTTTCCAGCCAGGTCTAAATACATTTTGGCTGAATTCCGCGGCTGGAAAATAAAAGAGCCGGGATTGTAGACATTCCCGGTCACGGAGATGGTGGTCGGGGTATGCGGGATCACCACGCGGTCGCCGTCTTCCAGAACCATATCGGGGAACGCGTTTAGATCTTTATCGTGGGGCTTTACCGGAAGGGCCACGCGGCCGCTAGCCCGGGTGGTGCGAAGCTGCCCGATGACAGACTCCTGCGCAGCCAATATCTGAGATGCATCTCCGCCGCTGGCCGAGGCGGCCACCGAAAGCGCCGATTGCCGGATTTGAACTTCCAGGCTGCGCGCGAGCTCATCGAGGCTTCTTTGCTGATCAATCCGAGCGGATTCGCGAGTGAGCTGCGTCCCATAAATATAAGCGTTCGGTGTCAGTCCGCCTGCGCGCTGTAACAGTTCGCGGAGGGTTTCATTGCTTTCGAGCTTGTACACTCCCGCGCGCCCGACCTCTCCTTCAATGGTGACGTATTGTGAACGCTCCGCCTGAGGCACGCTGATGTCCTGCTGAGAAAAGATGGTGACGATATCGCCCGGCTCCAACTCAAGGTTGCTGGCCTCATCTTTCTCCACGATCGCTTTCCGCGGATTCATCCAAAGCAGCTTCGACGAAAGGTCTTGCGGATTGACTCTCTGGATGATGGCGTAATCCCAGTTGATTTGCGGAGCATAACGCCGCACGTCATCGGCAACGTCACGCACACTGCGCCGGGTAAAGTTCTCCGCGGCCATCTGCGCCTGCTGCTGACTTTCAGCGACCGTGCTGCCAACCGGAGTCCCGGTAGTCGGGGTATTCGCGGAGTTTGGATTTTGTTGAGCCTGCTCGGCAGCAGCCACGCCCAATCCGGAGGTTGCGGCCGCGTTGGCAAGATTCTGTTGCGAGTTGTTGAGCGAAGAATCTGATCCTCCGGGGCTCACGATTCCAGTCGGATTGGCAGCATTCTGTTGCGCAGTGGCATCTCCCGGATTGCCCGATAGCGGAACAAAGACCGGGTATTCGGTCGCGCGCCCGTTTACGATGGCGGCGCGATTCTGCCAGTATCTTCGAGTCAGCAGGGCCTGTGCATCGGGAATTAGGTCGCGCACCCGCATACCTGGCTTCCAGGCGTAGCGTCCCGGATTCGCAACATTGCCACGCAGGGTAACTGTGTCTTCAAAACGCGGAACTATCGACAGGACGCGAACGATATCGCCGTCGGCGAGCGTCTTACTGCGTGACTGCTCGTCGAAGGGGAACTCCAGAGTCTGACGCGATTGGTGTGCGACAAAGCGGTCAACCGTGATTCTGCTGGTGTCCGCGACCGTGCTCAGACCTCCCGCGATCTCAATCAACTCGTTCAGCGTGGAGCCGTCCTTCATCTCGTAAATAGCCGGGGTATTGACCGATCCGGCGATAGCGACCAGCGGCCCGACCGGCGCGTAATAGATTACGTCGCCCGGCTGCAGGCGAACGTCCTTCGATTTGTCCCCCTTGACCAGCAGGTCGTAGAAATCGAAGTCGGTAATGGTCGTCTCTTCTCGGCGTACTTGAATGTGGCGCAACGACCCTTGGGGTGTCGGACCGCCGGAGGCGAAGATCGCATTGATCAACGTGCTTAAAGAACTGATGGTGTACGTTCCCGGATATCGCGCATTGCCCACCACGATCACTTGGATCGAGCGGAGCCGCCCCAGATTGGCGTTCAGGTTGAAATTCTTGAAAACCTTGGAGGCCTCGTTTTTAAGGTCTTGTTCCAAGTCCTTGTAGCGAACACCGGCCACCGCAATTTCCCCGACCTGCGGAATGTAGATCTGGCCCGAGCGGTCGACAACCACACGCAGGTTTGCCTGCACCTGTCCCCAGATTCTGATCTGCAATTCATCGCCCGGTCCGATAACGTAATCGGCAGGAACGGCCTGCTCCACAGGAGAGAAGGTGCTTGGAGGCTGGGTGAATAATGATTGTCCAAACAAGGGCAGTACGCGGCCTACGGAGTCCGCCACCATTTGTTGGAACTCTGTTTCAGCTCGAGTCGGCGCCGTCAGGTGCGGCACCTGAGATGGATTCGGGGTGGAAGGACTGGGCGTGTACTGATCTGGAGGCGAGGTTAAAATCGGCGGACGAACAGGATTCGATTCACCTCCCGACTGGCTCCCCAGCGGGGATTGCTGGCTTTGGACGGATCTGCACTCCGGACGTCCTGCCGACGAGGGGTCGGAACAATTGGTTGTGCCGTTCTGTCCCAATTGTCCCTGAAACAAAGAATCAGTCGAGGTCTGAGCGAACGCCCCAAGGGACGAAAAAGCAAAAATCAATGTCAGCAACAGCTGCTTTTGCATGATGAATTTGAACTCTGTGGTTCCGGGCAATGATCCGGACCTCGTGCGATTCTATCAACAGCCAGGAATCAGAATCCGTTGCCGGTATCGGTTGCAACTACGGCCCTGACACAAACATGCCGTCACCCGAACACATCGACAAAGCCTCTGCTCATCCTTGCGTTTGCGGCGACAATCGAACTAGCGTCGCGGCGCTTCACCCCGGACCCGGCGCAGCGGATCAGTATTTCACGACTGAACAAAGCGCGCCAAGCTGAGTTCCCCGCGGCCGGACGCATCGCGCGCAAATCCAGGGTTGCTGAATTTTATTGCAAAGAATCCTTTGTAGTAGGAAACTGTGCCAATTTCAAAATCTACGCGTGGGGTGACAATGATTCTACTCAGACGGTCGTGTGTTCTGATTGTTGTGCTCGGGTTCCTAATTAATCTAATTGCCTGCGGTGGCGGTATCCAAAGCGCGACACCGCCGGTCGCGGTGATTTCGGCGACGGCCAATCCGCTGGTCGCGAATTACTCAGCTACGTTCAGGCTGCGCTGGTCCGGCCATGGTCGAGTTCGGCCCTGACACGTACTACGGACGAACCACGTCCTGGTATCAACGCCCCCGGGCACTACTCCGCCGTTCAATATTCAAGTGGCGGGTATGCGTGCCTTCCACTACCTACCACATGCGGTCGGTACTGCAATGCGAAGGCGACACGCTCATGAGTGACGACCACACGTTTACCACGGGAGCCCTGCCAGCGATCACCTTTCCAACCGTGCACGTGAGTCGTCCGAATCCGACCGCTGAGCACGGAAAATCCTGGGATTGAGCTGATCAATGTCATGGAAACTCACCCAGAACGAAATTGAGAGTTTTTACACCGATCGCGACGGAAACATCATTTGGTATTACGATGTCGGCGCCGCTAACGGCGAATATCCCGTACATCATGAAGTTGCTTCCGAATGGCCACATGTTCATTGGGAATCGGCCAATGCGGAGACCTATTCGCGAAGTCGATCTGGCAGGCAACTACCATCCGTCAAATGACAGTCACTGAATTAGGAAGCAAAGATGCAAGCGCTGGGCTTTGACTTCGTTCCCACTCAGCTTTCATCACGACATCTGTTCCTCTGGCCAACGGGCATACCATTCTGCTGACGAACTACATCAAACCATACACGGATGTTGTCGGGTTCCCCGGGGTTTCCCAAGTCACGGTCGACGGGATTGTGGATATTGACGAGAATTGGAACCCCGTCTGGGCATGGAATGCCGCCAACTACCTCGACATCAATCGACACCCATTCTTGTTTCCGGACTGGACGCATGGCAACGCAGTTGTTTACTCGTCATCGGACGGTAACCTCATCTACTCTGCCCGCCATCAGAACTGGGTCATGAAGATCGACTACAGCAACGGGACAGGTACGGGGAGCGTTCTCTGGAGACTCGGATATCAGGGAGACTTTACCTTGGCACAAGGTAGCGATCCCAGCCTATGGTTTTATGCCCAGCACTTCCCCTCGATCATCTCTCAAAGCGGGCAGCAGACCGATTTGGCGATTTGGGACAACGGCAACGATCGCGTGCTGGACTCAAGTGGCAACGTGTGCACCACTAATTGCTATTCTCGAGGTACGCATTTCCAACTGGATGAGAGCACGAGAGTGGCGAATTTGGTTTGGAACGACAGCCCGGCCCTATTCGGGATATGGGGAGGCAGCATCAATCAGCTTGAAAATGGTAACGTGGAGTTCGACATAAACGGGCTTGCACTCTCGCCCTCGGGAGGCGTTTCGATGGTCGAAGAAGTCACGCAAACCCCTCTCCCGCAGGTGGTCTGGCAGATGGACTTCGACGCCCCTTCCACGGCGTATCGGGCTTACCGCGTGCCGAGTCTGTACCCCGGCGTGAGTTGGGCCTACTGAGGCAAGTTTGGAGAAGAAAGAAGCCGCTCGGCTGAGAACCGAGCGGCTTTACTATTCGTATCCGACTTCTTTTCCGGGTTCTACTCGCCCTTCATGGCGTCGATCAGCTGAAATAGTTGTGTGCGATCGACGACTTCCACAAACGGCTTTCCGGTAGTTTTGTTGCTGACCACGTAGATGGTCGGAGTGTGCTCCAAGCCAAGACGGGTGCCAAGATCTTTGTCCGCGTTGACTTCGGCGGTGAGCTTGCCCTGCGGATCGACCACGAATGGGATGCTCAACTTGTGTTCCGCGGCAAATTTGTCGGAGAAGGCGCGCAGGGTTTCCGGGGTGATTTCCGGCTGGTGCTGGAAGATGTAGTCGCGATACTGGTAGCCCAACTCGCGCGAATGAGTGTCGAACCAGCGGGCAATTACTGCGGCCTGAAACGACCAACTGTGCATCGGCAACGGATAGTCGTGGCGGACGACGGGAATCTTGTAGGTGCGACCGGCTTCGGCCACCAAGGGCGCGGCCCGGCGGCAGTCGGGACACTGCAAATCTTCAAACACAACAATGGCGACTTGTGCGCCCTTGGGCGGCTTCAGGGCGGAATTGGTGTCCTGCGCGGAGGCAACTCCGGCAAGCATCAAGACGAGCAAAGCAGTGATCGTGTGCGTCTTCATATTTCAGTTGTTGGATGCAGGAATGCGGGCGGTTTGCCCGCTTCTTATGTGTCTATGGTAACAGGAGTTTAATGCCGAGTACCCAATAACGGGCGCCAACTTGATTACAAAAGCTGCAACTGGCGGCGTTCCAACGCCAGCAGTTTTTCTTTGATGGGCAAGCCCCCGCCATAGCCGGTCAGCTTCCCGTTGCTGCCGATCACGCGATGGCACGGAATGATAATGGGGATGGGATTGGATCCATTCGCGAGACCCACGGCGCGGGAGGCGTTGGGATTGCCGATGCGCCGGGCCAACTCTCCGTAGGAAATCGTCTCGCCATAAGGAATGTCACATAGACGCTTCCAGACACCCAGTTGGAAGGTCGTGCCTTGCGGCGAGAGGGGCAAGTCAAAGTCGGTCAATTTCCCGGCGAAGTACGCGTTCAGTTGACGTGTAGTTTCCTTCAAAGGCCGCGGATCTTCTTCCCAGCTGGGATCAGGTTTCGCGGGATGGCGTCCGTTGCAGAAGGTGACCTGCAACAAGCCGGTCTGGTCGGCGACCAGGAGCAACGGTCCTATGGGAGAGTCGATTTCGCAATAGGAAGTTGTGGGCACGGATTTCTCCTTTTACGTGGCGACCGAAGCGTATGCGGAAACGGCCTTTTCCGCGGGCAAGAGCATCTTCGGTCTGTCTTCTGTTGCGTGGCCACTGGTCTGCCACAAATACATGGCTGCATAAGCCCGCCATGGACGCCAGGCTTGCGACATCGCGGCGAGTTTACGGGGATCGTGAATATTCAGGGCACGCAGCAATCCCAAGTCGCTCGCGGGAAATCCGTCCGGCTCATTCAATGCGCGCATCGCGACATACTGGGCGGTCCAGTCGCCGATGCCGGGCAGTTCGCAGAACCCCTCGAGAAATTGTTCGACGTTGACCACTCCAGCAAAAGTGATCTTGCCATCGCGGACCGCCTGGGCGAGAGATTGCAGCGCACGGGCGCGTGCCTTCGGAAGCCCGATGCAGGAAAGATCGCTGTCGGCCATCTTCTCGGGAGTCGGGAACAAATGAGTCAGTCCCGGTCCCGCGTCCGTCGGAGTACCGAAGGTGCGAACCAATCTTCCAGCCAGCGTGGTTGCGCCGCGCACGCTCACCTGTTGCCCAAGGATGGCGCGCACGGCAAGTTCGAATCCATCCCAGCAGCCGGGAACGCGCAGGCCGGGGCGCTGTTTTATGCGCGAGGCGAGCAGGGGATCACGACTGAGCCACGTTGCAATCTCATTGGGATCAGCCATGAGATCGAACATGCGCCGAACCCGCTCAATGATGAGGAACAGCCAGCGCGCTTCCGGAAAATGAATCCGCAACGAAAGCGCATCCGAGGCGCCATGGAATGCCGCCTCGAACCAACCGATATGTCCGTGGAGCGAGATGATCCGGCGATATTTTGCGCCCTCGACCACCTCAATTCCAGGCGTCGCGCGCGGGCCCAGAAACTCCAGTAGCGCCTCCCAATGGAACGGAGGTCGGAACCGGAGCAGGAATTCGTATTCGTGCTTCTCCTGTGTTGACGCCCGGTGAGCCAAGTGCCGCAAATGGGTGGGCGAGCGACGGTAGGTTTTGGAGAACGTGTCGTTGAAGCGGCGAATGCTGCCGAACCCCGACGCCAGTGCAATGTCCCGCATAGGCAGGGAAGTCTCGTCGATCAACTTCTTAGCGAAGTGCAGCCGGCGGGTTTGTGCGACCGCGATCGGGCTCGCTCCCAGATGCTTCAAAAAGAGACGGCGCAGGTGTCGAGAGCCGATGCCGAGCCGCTCCGCAAGCGGTTCCACTCCTCCGTCTTCGAGGGCGCTCTCCCCGATCAAGCGCAATGCACGAGAGACCGTCGCCGATGTCCCCAGCCACGCTGGAGTTCCAGGAGATGCCTCCGGCCGGCAGCGCAGGCAGGGCCGAAGTCCAGCCTCACTGGCCGCTGCCGCGCTGGCAAAATAGCGAATGTTTTCTTCCTTCGGAGAACGCGCCGGGCAGATCGGACGGCAGTATATGCGCGTGCTCATGACCCCAATGAAGAAGCGCCCGTCAAAGCGAGCATCACGAGTCTTGCGGGCGCGGGCACAAACGGTGCGATCCAGCAGCATGGTCCAGTTAGAATAGCCCATGCCGACAACCTTGGCTGGCCATTTTCGGACCTGCATTCAAGAGAGCATTTGGTTCACCGAGTTGTGAGGCGGAGCGCCCTCGAGAGAACTATAGGTACCCGTGCTTCGTAATTCCTCTGCCATGCGTTGAAGAAACCCCAGGGTCGCTCTCATGGGGCCGGAACCCAGGCTCACACGGGCCACGCCGAGCCTCTCCAGTTCGGGAATGGAAGGAGAGCCGGGACCGGCGAGAATGTTGATCGGGCATTGCAAGTCGCGAACAAAGCGACCAATGGTTTCAGAATCGCGAACCCCAGGAATGAACACGCATTCCGCGCCAGCGTCGCGAAAAGCGATCAATCGCTCGAGAGCCTCGTCGTAGCGTGTCGCCGGACTGCCTACCTCCAGAAGATAGACGTCGGTGCGCGCATTCAACACCAGCAGCACGCGCGCCTTCATCGCGGCTTCCTTCACCGCGTGAATCTTCTCCAACTGAAGGGGCAACTCCACGAGCGGCGTCTTGTCGTTGTGAGTGGCATCTTCCAGGTTCATGCCTACCGCGCCTGCAGCGATCACTTCGCGAGCCGTTTGCGCGGCATCCTCGGGGCGGTCGCCATACCCGGATTCCACGTCCGCGGTCACCGGCACCTTAACCGCGCGGGAAATGCGGGCCACGCGGGCCAGCATTTCTTCTTTTGAAATCTTCTGTCCATCGGGGTACCCGAGAGAGAACGCAACTCCGGCACTGGTGGTGGCAATGGCTCCGAAGCCGGATTCTTCGAATATTCGTGCACTCGCAACGTCCCAGGCATTGGGAAGGAGAAGCAATTTCGGTCCGCGGTGCATAGCGCGAAACGTAGTTGCTTTAGCGTTCTGATCTTCGATGTGGTTCATCCGCGTTTACCGTTTTTCATCATCTTCTCCAGAAAACTCTTCATGCTGACGACCGCCCGTCCGACCGTGCCCCGCCCGATCTCCTGACCATTGTCGCTTGCGGTTACCCGGACGTTATAGAAGCGGCCGTCGAAAGATTCGAGCACGGCTTCGGCGCGAATGCGGGCTCCGATTCCACTCGCCGCGCGATGCTCGATATTGATCTGGGTACCCACGGTGATCTCATCGATTTCGCAGTACGGCTGAAGCGCGTGGAACGCTGCCGTTTCCATCAGTCGAATCATGTCAGGAGTGGAATACACAGGAGGCAACTCGGGGTGAGTCGCGGTGAGGGTATGCCTGAATTCAACTGTTTCTTCGATTTCGGCCCGAGCGCCGATGGGTATCTGTTTGGCCATTGGGATCACAATTGAACGCCAGAGAATTTTAAGGGATTTATTACTAAGACGCTTGGCTAGTGTGAGCTTGTGTTCTGCAAAAGCGCGTCAAGCTTTTTGGGATCGATCCGCCATTGGGGGAGTTGCTTATTAGCTTTCTGCCTCTCGGCCGGAT
Source organism: Terriglobia bacterium (assembly GCA_963797845.1). GTDB lineage: Bacteria > Acidobacteriota > Terriglobia > Terriglobales > Acidobacteriaceae > DASREM01. The sequence continues at coordinate 42,896 of CAWCRE010000018.1, read as the reverse complement.
CAAGTTCCGCTTGTAACTTCGCTGCCTCGGCGATGGAATCTTTGTCGCCCTTCGCCACAGTCCGTGCGTATAACAAGAACGCGGCAAGACGGTCGATTTTCCCCGCTTCACCAGTCGCGTACATTCCTGCGAGTGCTTTCATAGCGAAGATGTTATTGGAGGCTGAGGCTTGCTCGTAATACTTGAAGGCTCGTTTTGGGTCTGCCTGGACGGCTAACCCCCGCTGATAGAGAGTTCCGAGACAATATTCTGCGCGGGGATCACCACTCTTGGCCCCTTCTTCGCACCAGTGTCGAGCCTGCACGTAGTCGGGAGAAGTACCAGGTCCTTCCATATAAATGGCAGCCAATCTGATTTGAGCCTCCGTGTCTCCATGCTCCGCAACCTTGGTGTACCACTTGACTGCCTCGGGCAAATTGCGTGGCAGCGCTTCACCTTTTTCGTAAAGGTCCCCTAAATCTCGGGTGCCCTCCTCGATGATCCTGGGACGAAGTTCACCGTTCGACCGAGCTACAGCATCACTGGCGGGTATGCTTCCGTATTCTTTGGCAAGAGTAAACCAGGCGTACGCGAGCGCATCGTCGACGTTGACTCCATCACCGTTGTAGTAACAAACGCCCAGGTTGAACATTCCCGAAGGACTGCCGTGCTTGGCGGCTTTCTTGTACCATTTGAAAGCTTCCTCTTTGCTTTTCTCGACCACGCGGCCACTAGAATAGAGAATGCCTAGTTCGTTTTCTGCGTCCGAGTAATTCTCGTCAGCAGCGGTGCGAAGCCACTTCAGAGCCAGTGCGTCGTCCTGACGAATTCCATTTCCATCCAGATAAGCGCGAGCCAGCGCGACCTCGGACCTTACGTCGCCAGATTCGGCTTTCGCCTGCAACTGGGAAATCTCGGAAGCGCTGAGGGGCGGCTTCTCTTGAGAGGACGCGAAAAAAGTAGAAGCAAAGAACAGAGTGGCCAGGAAAGAAATGTTACGCATGGCGGGGGAAGTATATCGAATCTAAGAGCAATGGCGGTCAGGGAAGAGAGCCCATCGCTTGGGAAATCAAAAGGCTGACAGCACCAAGGATACGAAGTTACATGAAGGCGAGACGCGGCTGGGCCGCGTCTCTACCGCGCAATCAGAACGAGAGGAAGGCCTCAGGCGGCGTTGACCATGCGGCGCTGCTCAATCCCATCCAGCGCCGTCCAGAGCGCCTTCGCGGCGGCTTCCGCTGCTGCTAATGCTTTCGTCGGGTTTTCGGGATGTGCACCGATTTCACTAGCCAATTGTTGTTTCCAGACTTGCGAGTGATGTATGTCGGCGGTCTCGTGAACGGTGAAGTACTTGCACGTTTTCTCGTCCGCTGCGTACTGCTCGCGCAAGCCGCGAGCTTTTTCCGCAGCGATGCGCGGAACTTGCGATTCGTAAGCATAGAACGCAGCCAGGGCCTCTGCTGGAGCGCGCTCGCCAGCAACGCTGTGGAAGTAGTTGGTCAGGGCTTTAATCTCGGGTAGCGGCTGATGAATCCGGAGATCGCGGCCTGCGCCCATACCCTGCGCGAAATCGAGCCAAAGGTCCGCGTGAGAAGCGGAGGGATCTCCGTACACGTCTTCTCCGCCTTTTTCGTCTGACATGTTGGCCAGCACAGCTCGTCGCAGCTCGCCATCGTTCAAGCGAATCCCGAACTCAGCAAGGTAAGTTGGAAAGGCAGCGACATGATGGTAATAATCGCACGCGTATTCACGGAGATCGTCGCGAGTCAGTTCTCCAGCCGCCCACGCCTTGTAAAAAGGGTGACAAAGCAGATCGTACTTCGCGATGCAAGCGTCTAGTTCGACCAAAAATTGCTGAGTGTTCATAGCTAGGAATTCCTTTCCCGAGGTCACTACTATAAAAGCGATTGCGGCGCGCGGCAACCACGACGAAGGTCATCGGTCACTTACAAGTACAACCGGGGAGCGTTAATGTTGATTCGCTGCTCAAACCAGATGAGATAATCGCTTGTTTCGGATCGGGAAAATATTGCTGGTTCCCTTGCTGCTGGCTGTAACTGGGGCCCAGAGCCGCGCTTCGAAACTTCACGTCGATGAAATTTCTCCGACTTCCGGCCCCGAAGGAACCAGGGTCAGCATCACCGGTCAAAACCTCGACACGACTTCCCGCGTCCTGTGGGGAAGACTTGAAGCCAACTTCAAAATTGTTTCTCCAAACAAAGTAATCGCCATTGTCCCTCGCTGGGCCAAGACCTCTTCGATTACTGTAACTGGTCCGCGGGGGGCGGCGATTTCTCCTATTCAGTTCGTCGTGCAAAACGATCCGCGCGTTCCAGAAGACGTTGGCTGGAAGTCCGGATATGTGAACCCTGTTCGCCCTCCGTCCGCTTTCAATGCAGTGCTCTTGTGGGGGATTGCGATTGCCGACACGCGAGACGCGAACTTCCAGTCTGCCGAGGTGCAAGTCGCATCGCTCCAGCTATCGTGTCGCGCGGATGGGAAAGATGTCGTGCTTACAAAGGACATCGGCGATTTCCGAGGCGGTCTGTACCGCCGGAATCCATGGTTCGGCGCCGACGAACACGGTCCGATGCCCATCGAGAAGAATGCTACAGAGCACACGGCGAAAATGCCTGTCGGAACCCGGCCTGACCGGGTGTGGCATTTCTGGAGCGCCTCGGCGCGTCCTGCCCTTCCGGCCGGCAAACTCGAAGGTTGCACAGTCAAAGCCCGAGTGAATATTTCGACGGGCGCCCTGGTGCAGATCGGCATGGATTACTGGCGCTCGACTACCGCGCTCTGGGCGGGGCCCGACGTTAACAATCATGAGGCCGGAGTCAGCGACTGGCACTTTGCTTCTGATGAATGGCAGGAGATCACCTTCACCGACCTCGGCGGCCCTCAGTTCTGAGGCCCGCTCCTGGACTGCTAGAATGGATGGATCGCGCAGTACTCCCTTCTCGACTTGGGATCCTGAGAACACATGCAGTTCACGGAACAATTCGATGTAGTCGTGGTCGGCGCTGGCCATGCGGGATGTGAGGCCGCTATGGCGGCTGCGCGGCTGGGGCTGAAGACGGCTCTTTACACATTGAATGTGGACCTGATTGCCCAGATGTCGTGCAATCCCGCGATTGGCGGAATTGCCAAGGGACATCTCGTACGCGAAGTCGATGCGCTCGGCGGCATCATGGGAGAAGTGACCGATGCAGTCGGCATCCAGTTTCGCCTGCTGAATACTTCGCGCGGTCCGGCGGTCTGGTCTCCGCGCGCGCAGTGCGACAAGCAGGCGTACCGGCTGAAGATGCGCGAGGTGCTGGAGTCGCAGCCGAATCTAAAGATCAAGCAGGCGGAAGTCGCGGAGTTGATTTTGGAGGGCACTGAGCATTCAGCATTCAGCACTCAGCCAGCGGAAAGCTCTGCCAGCCACCGGCGTTGTCTCGGCATTCGCTTGCGCGACGGGCGAACCGTCGGCGCTGCTGCAGTGATCATCACCACGGGAACATTTCTGAACGGCCTCATTCACTGTGGCGAGCAGCAATATCCCGCGGGGCGTTCAGGAGAGCCCGCCGCCGTGTTGCTCGGCGAATCTCTGAAGCAGCTTGGTCTTCGCGGATGCCGGTTGAAGACGGGCACCCCGCCGCGACTCGACGGGCGAACGATCGATTGGTCGCGTTTCCAGGAGCAGCCCGGAGATGCCGATCCCACTCCGTTCAGCTTTCGCACGAAGAAAGTCGCGCATCACGACCACCAAGTGCCGTGCTACATCGCCTGGACTACCGAAGAAACGCATCGCATCATTCGCGAGAACGTGCACCGCTCCCCGATGTATAGCGGGCAAATTCACTCGATCGGTCCGCGCTACTGCCCATCGATCGAAGACAAAATCGTCAAGTTTCCGGACAAGATCAGTCACCAGCTCTTTCTTGAACCGGAAGGATTGAATACTCACGAAATTTATGTCAACGGGATGAGCACCTCCCTTCCCATTGAAGTGCAGATGGCGATCCTGAAATCCATTCCCGGCCTTGAAACGGCGGAGATGATGCGGCCCGGCTATGCGATTGAGTACGACTCAATCGATCCCACGGAACTGGAGCGGACTCTCGAAACCAAGCAGATCGCCGGGCTCTTTCTTGCTGGGCAGATCAACGGCACCAGCGGCTACGAAGAAGCGGCATGCCAGGGCCTGATGGCGGGCATCAATGCGGCCCTCAAAGTAAAGAACGAAGAGCCGCTGATCCTGGATCGCACAGAAGCCTACACCGCGATCCTGATTGACGACCTGATTTCCAAGGGAACCAACGAACCTTACCGAATGTTTACCTCGCGGGCCGAGTTTCGCTTGCATTTGCGAATCGACAACGCGGACCGAAGGCTCACGCCGCATGGGCGCAGGATCGGCTTGATCGCGGACGACGCCTGGTCTGATTATTTGGCCAAGCAGGAGCGCGCGAAGGCCATGACAGCGCTGCTGCAGAAGACAAGATTAGGCAGCGCCGTTGTCGAGAAGATTGCGCCCGAGGATGGGAATGCCTGGTCTTCCATGCTGGGACAGTCGTTGGCTCAGTTGCTGAAGCGTCCGGAGATCGCGGTTGAACAATTTGCGCCCGCCCTTTCCGATCTTGCCCCTGAGTTCTTTGTCGCATGCGAGTCAGCCGATGGCTTGAATGCGAAGGCCCGCAACGAGCTTAAGTCCGTGGAAACCGAGATCAAGTACGAAGGCTACTTGCAACAGCAGGAGCGCGCGATTGACCGACTCAAGAAAGCCGAGCAACGCCATATCCCCGAGTGGTTCGATTACCGCTCGGTCAGCGGACTCTCGCGCGAGATGCAGGAGAAACTAATCAAAGTACGTCCCCGCACGCTTGGCCACGCTTCGCAAATTCCTGGAGTCACTCCCGCCGCCGTGTCTCTGGTGAACGTTTACATTGAGATACAAGGCAAAAGGCGAGAGCAAGCCGCAGCTCTGTAGTTTTCCCTGACATGGTGCTTGAGCGCCGCAGTGTGATCTAATGGCGCTCGCATGATCAGCGCCCGGCAGCATTTTCCTGGAGTTCACGACAAAGTTTTTCTCGATTCGGCTTGCGTCTCGCTGGCCCCACGCCCGGCGGTCGAAGCAATTGAAAAATTTCTCGATCTCGCCATGGTTTGCCCGCACGAATCTTCCACCGCTCATCACATCTTCATGGACGAGATGCGGGCGGCGGCGCGGCCCGCGGTGGCACGCCTCATCAACGCGCATCTCGACGAAATCGCCCTCGTCGAAAGTACCAGCCACGGGCTGTCCATTGCAGCGAGTTCGATTCCGCTCGAGAAAGGCGATCGAGTCCTGATGCCCGACCTGGAGTTTCTCGAGGTCGCCATTCCCTGGGTAGAAAAGAAAAAGAGCGGGATCGAAATTGATGTCGTTCCCAATCGCAATGGCGAAGTTCGGGTGGAAGACTTCGTCGAAAAAATTACGCCGCGCACCCGCGTCATTGCCCTCAGCAGCGTGCAATGGAGCAACGGCTACCGTTGCGATCTGGCTGCTTTCAGCAAGCTTTGCCGGGAACGGAATATCTGGTTCGTCGTGGATGCGATTCAACAACTGGGAGCCGTGCCCATTGACGTCCGGGAGATTCCCATGGACTTTCTCGCCTGCGGTGGACACAAGTGGCTGACTTCGCCCTTCGGATGCGGGTTTCTTTACATCAATCGCGAAGCGCTTCCGCGTTTGCATCCGCCGATCCCGGGATACTTGTCAGTCGAAGATCCTCCGGGTGGCTGGGGAGCTTATTTCCAGACCCCGAGCATCACTCCGGTTCGCGACTACCAGTACGTTGCCAGCGCGCGCAGATTCGAGACGGGTGGGACCGCCAACTATCCCGGAGCCATCGGCCTGGCGGCCTCGTTGAATTTGATTCATCAACTCGGGCAACAAAAGATCGCGGAACATGTGCATGGACTCACGGACAGGTTGATTGCTGGCTTGCGAGATCTGCCCGTGACCCTTGTAACTCCGTTCGAGAGACAGAACCGCGCAGGAATCGTGACCTTCTCTGTCGGCAGTGCGGAAGAAAACATCAGGCTCATGAACCAGCTTTTGCAAGCGAAGATCCTGGTCTCGGTACGCTACACGTCCAACGTAGGCGGGATTCGCGTCTCGTGCCACTTCTTTAACTCCGACGAGGACGTGGATCGCCTGCTCAACCAGTTGCGATCCGTCTTGGAATAGATCGGCTCACGAGATCACCGTCATGATTTTCGACAGCGGCTTTTTCTCAATATTAGGAACTTGTACGCCTGCCGCGGGGTATCCGACTGGGATCAGCAGGTAAGGTTTCTCATTCTTCGGTCGATTCAAGATCTGCGCAAGAAATCCCATGGGGCTTGGAGTGTGCGTGAGTGTCGCCAGTCCTGCCGCGTGAAGCGCTGCCAGAAGAAAGCCACAGGCAATTCCCACCGATTCCATCACGTAGTAGTTTTTCTCTTTGATCTCGGCTCCTTCGTTCTCGAGCAATCCGTAATCTTCGCGGAAGACCACGATCAGCCAGGGTGCGATCTCTAGAAAGGGTTTGTGCCAGTCGGTGCCCAGGGGCTGAAGGGCTTCCAGCCACTCCTCTGGAGCGCGATGCCCGTAGAATTCGCGCTCTTCGGCCTCGGCGGCTCTGCGAATTTTCTCTTTTATCTCCGGGCTTGAAACTGCAACGAAGTGCCAGGGCTGGCGGTTGGCGCCCGAAGGCGCACTCGCAGCCGTGCGGATTGCAGTTTCGATCAACTCGAAGGGAACGGGATCGGGCGCGAAGTCTCGAACTGTGCGACGGGTGTGCAGCATCCGGTAAAAAGCGTTCGCCTGGGCTGTTTGTTGGTCAGGGCTGAGGCGTTTGAATTCGAGTGGAACAAAAGCCGGGTCTGGCATGAGGTCGAGTGTACCGCGTCAAAACTCGCTGAGAACGCGGACATGAATCACGGAGGCCCGGATGCTTTCACCCGTGCGGCGAGCGAAGCGAGCCGGACCAAAGCTGTCCCCACCCGGTTCAACCCGGTAAGATGTCTTTGTGCAGGAACTGGCACCGAGCGTTCTGCAATACATCCGGCGGCATGACCTGATCCGGACGGGCGATCGTGTGGGGCTCGCCGTTTCCGGAGGCGCCGATTCTGTGGCGCTCGTGCGCCTTATGCTGGAGTTGCGCGGCGAGCTTGGCGTCGGGCTCTGCCTGTTTCATTTCAACCATCAGCTTCGGGGCGCAGACTCGGATGCCGATGAGCAGTTTGTGAAGGAGTTGGCAACAAGCCACAAGCTTCAATTCCATAGCGCAGGTGAACCGGTGAAGGCTTACGCCGCAGCCCAGGCGCTCAGCATCGAGGCCGCCGCCCGCCATTTGCGTTACGGATATTTTTCCGGTCTCGTCCGCGCGGGCATGGTGAACCGGATCGCAACTGCGCATACCCTCGATGACCAAGCTGAAACTGTGCTGCTGCGGGTGGTTCGTGGTTCAGGCACGGCTGGGCTCGCCGGGATCTATCCGCGAGTTTTGGTCTCGGAAAGTGCTGGGTCCATCGTCCGGCCATTGCTGGGAGTGCGACGCAAACAAATCGAGAGCTATCTGAACCAGCTTCAGCAGCCCTGGCGCGAGGACCTCAGCAATCGAGACCTGCGACATACTCGCAACCGGGTTCGCCACGGAATCATGCCGCGACTGGAGCGTCATTTGAACCCATCCATTCGCGAGTCGCTGGCCGACGTGGCAGAGATTGCTCGCACAGAAGAGGAGTATTGGCAGAAGGAGGTTTCCAATGCCCTGCCAGAAGTGATGCGGGATTCTGGGGCCATTCGCTTGAACGCTCTAAGAAAACTACCTTTGGCGCTACAACGTCGCGTTCTGCGCGCAGCGGCCAAGAACGTCGGCCTGCGACTGGAGTTCCGTCACGTTGAGAATGCCTTGGACGTGTGCGAAGGGCAGAAGAAGTCCGCCCCCATGCCTCAAGGCTGGTCGGCAACCCGTTTGGGCAGCGATGAGTTCCGGTTCGCAGTCCAAGCCGAAGAAGATGCTGATTACGAGAGCGTTTTGAAGGTTCCCGGGGCTGCCAACATCGAAACCCTGGGCGTGCGGTTTGAAGCCGTCCTGCTCAGCGATCTGGGTGGGTATCCCGCGGAACACTTGTTTGATGAGGCCTTGTTGAATAAAGAATTGAGGGTACGCAACTGGCGAGCCGGGGACCGGTTTTGGCCGGCGCATACCAAGGCTCCCAAAAAGATCAAGGAATTGCTCCAGGACCGGCATGTCACTGGAGCAGAGAAGAAACTTTGGCCGGTCGTGGCGCATGGCCAGGATGTACTCTGGATGCGAGGCTTTCCGCGTCCCGCAGCCTGGCAATGTGGACACCGAAGCACGACGCGCCGTCCTGATTCGCGAAGTTGCGTTGCCGGACGGGCCGGGGTAGAACCAACTCAAACTTATGACCCAAACTGCGAAGGCTGGGCAGTTACGCACCGTCATTCCGGCGGAGCAGATCCAAAAGCGGGTGAAGGAACTGGCTCGCCATATCTCTGACGACTACCAGGGCAAGACCATCCACGCGCTGGCTCTGCTCGAAAACGGGTTCATGTTTATGGCCGACCTCGTCCGAGCGCTGGAAGTGCCGGTGATCTGCCAGTTCATCAAGCCGCGCTACCGGAAGCAGGACGCCGCCACTGGCGAGACTCTGGAGATATTTTTCAGCCATGAGCCCGAAATCGAAGGCCAGCACTTGCTGCTTGTCGAAGGCCTGATCCACTCCGGCATCACCACCGAGTTCCTGATGAACGACCTGCGGGCGCGCGGAGCGGCTTCGGTCAAGGTGGCAACCTTGCTTGACCGGCAATCCGCACGACGGGTGCAGCTTCAGCCCGATTATTTCGGATTTCTTGTAGATGAAGCTTTCCTGGTGGGGTACGGCATGGGTGCGCCTGAGCAGACCTACCGCAATACTCCCTATTTGGCATCAACATCCTGACCCCGCCCCGTGACTTAAGTTACGAGGGCAAGGCCATCCATTTTTTCCTTCGGAACGAGTAGAATAGGTCGTCCAGGCATTTTGTCCTATCCAATTTCTGCGTCGGGCATCTAATCTGATTGGGGAAATTGTCCCGGCTGGCGTTTTGGAATAAGGCGCTATTTTCTCAGGAGCCTCTCAGTGAATTCGACGGTTAAAACAGTAGTTTTCTGGCTGGTTATCGTGCTCTCTGCCTTTCTGCTGTGGCAGGTGGTAAAGACCGGTAGCTCAGGGCAGAAGGAGAAGGAAGTCAACTTCTCGCAATTCATGTCGGACGTGGACCAGGGCAACGTCAAGGAAGTCACCATCTCTGGGATGGAAGTCCGCGGCAAGTACCGCAACGACAATTCAGGGTTTCACACCACCGCTCCGGCAAATTATCCCGACATGATCAAGACGCTGAAAGATAAAGGCGTCACCATGACCTTCCACGACATCAACAGTGGAGGCTGGCCTACCTGGCTGCTGAACCTGGCTCCTCTTATCTTGTTGGCAGCATTGTGGTTCTTCATGATTCGGCAGATGCAGACCGGCGGGAATAAAGCCCTGTCGTTCGGCAAGAGCCGGGCTCGCCTGCTCTCCATGCAGCAGAAAAAGGTCACCTTCAAAGACGTGGCCGGGGTGGATGAAGCCAAGGAAGAACTTCGCGAAATCATCGAATTCCTGCGCGAGGCGCAGAAGTTCCAGAAGCTCGGCGGACGCATTCCGAAGGGCGTGCTGCTAGTCGGACCTCCGGGAACTGGTAAGACTTTGCTGGCCCGTGCAGTTGCCGGTGAAGCGAATGTACCCTTCTTCTCGATCTCTGGTTCGGACTTTGTCGAGATGTTCGTGGGCGTGGGCGCAAGCCGCGTTCGCGACCTGTTCGAGCAGGGGAAAAAGAACGCTCCTTGCATCATCTTCATCGACGAAATTGACGCGGTCGGACGTCACCGTGGCGCAGGCCTCGGCGGTGGTCACGACGAGCGCGAGCAGACCCTCAACCAGTTGCTGGTTGAAATGGACGGTTTCGAGTCGAACGAAGGCGTCATCCTGATGGCCGCGACCAACCGGCCTGACGTGCTGGATCCGGCACTGCTGCGTCCAGGCCGTTTTGACCGCCGCGTGGTGGTGAGTCGTCCGGATGTGCGCGGACGCGAAGAGATCCTCCGGGTACACACCCGCAAGATCCCCTTGGCTGAAGATGTTGATCTCTCGGTGCTGGCCCGCGGAACTCCGGGCTTCTCCGGAGCCGACCTTGCCAACATGGTCAACGAAGCCGCTCTCAGTGCGGCGCGGCAGAATCGCAAGGCCGTGCTGCAGTACGACTTCGAGCTGGCCAAAGACAAAGTCCTGATGGGCGTGGAGCGCAAGTCGCTGATCCTCTCTGACGAGGAGAAGAAGGTGACTGCCTACCACGAAGCTGGACACGCGCTGGTCGCGGCAAAGCTGCCAAACTCCGATCCTGTGCACAAGGTTACGATCATTCCTCGTGGCATGGCGCTCGGCGTGACCATGCAGTTGCCCATCGACGACAAGCACAACTACACCAAGGACTACCTGGAAACCCAGATCGCCATCATGATGGGCGGCCGCATCGCAGAAGAGATGTTTCTTAGCCAGATGAGCACGGGTGCCGGCAACGATATCGAGCGTGCCACAGAACTGGCGCGCAAGATGGTTTGCGAGTTCGGCATGAGCGAACTCGGTCCTCTCACCTTCGGCAAGAAGGAAGAGCAGATCTTCCTGGGCCGCGAGATCAACCAACATCGCGACTATAGCGAAGCGACCGCGATCCGCATCGACGAAGAAGTTCGGCGGCTGATCGGCCAGGGCTACAGCACGGCGAAAGAAATCCTTGCCGGGAACCATGACATTGTCGATCGCATGGCGGCTGCGCTGCTCGAGCGCGAAGTCATCGATGCCAATGACATCAAGGCGATCATGGAAGGCCGGGAGATGCCGAAGCTGCAACTGCCACCAAAAGGTGACGATGGCGTCCAGCAAGTGCTGAAGCCTGAGCCAGGACGTCCGGGCATTGCCAAGGGCGGAGAAAGTCCGGCCAGGGCATAAAAAATTTCACAGTAAATTTAAGGGCGGCTCTCGAGCCGCCCTTTTTGTTTTGCGGCGGACATCAGCCAAACTTCGAAGGTGCCGGATCAGGGACGATTTCGTGCGAAGAACGAGGAACATAGCCACGTCCTCGGCTACCGGTGGGCAATGAGCCTTCCTTCTCCCATTGTCCGAGCCCGCGATCAGTGGTAATTTCGTGCTCGCACTCGCTAGGGAGGTTGCTGTCGTGCTGAACAACCTTGCGCTCTGCATCATGCTTCTCACCGCTAGCGCCTTCTCGCAGACATTTTCTGTTCTCTATACCTTCACGGACCGCCCCAACGGAGGCAATCCGTTCGGCGGAGTGGTGCTGGATGGAGCGGGCAATCTTTACGGCACCACGGATTTTGGCGGCGCGAACCCTTGCGATGTCTACGGTTGCGGAACCGTCTTCAAACTCGACCCCAGCGGCAAAGAAACCGTACTGTTCAACTTCGATGGCGGTACCAGCGGGGCTGGCCCAACCGGAAACCTGATTCCCGACTCTCAGGGAAATCTGTATGGCATGACCGGCGTCGGAGGACAAACATGCAGAGAAGGACATGGTTGTGGCACGGTCTTCAAAGTTGACCGTGCGGGCCACTACACGGTCCTCTACACGTTTGCGGGAGGCTCCGACGGAGCGCGACCGTATTACACCAACCTGGTGCGGGATCCCAGCGGGAATTTTTACGGAACGACCTGGGAAGGAGGTGGGACGGGATGCGTTGGATCGGGCTGCGGCACCGTTTTTAAGATCGACAGCGCCGGCAATGAAACCATCGTGCATTCGTTTCGCACTGGGGTGGATGGGTCCGCCCCGTTTGCAGGGTTGATTCGCGACGGTGCCGGAAACCTTTATGGCACCACTTCAGAGGGGGGCGTAGCGTTTGGCTTTGGAACGGTATTCAAGATTGATGCGCAAAATAATTACACAGTGCTCTACCGTTTCAGCGGGCAGGCGGACGGATCGGGACCGCTTGGAAGCGTGGTGCGGGACCCGTCAGGGAACTTGTATGGCACAACCTCTTTCGGCGGCGATCTCACTTGTCAGCCCCCGTCTGGCTGCGGAGTCGTGTTCAAATTAGACACATCCGGCGTGGAAACGGTGCTGCACGCCTTCCATGACAGCGACGGCCGAGCGCCAAATGGGAATCTGATCCGCGACCCGAGCGGCAATCTCTACGGCGTCACGCAATTCGGCGGCCAGCTCGGATTCGGCACGGTGTTCAAGGTCGACGGGTCGGGCAATGCGACCGTGCTCCACGATTTCGGCAATCAGACCGATGGCAGCTATCCGCATGCAGGCTTGGTTCGCGATGCTGCCGGGAATCTTTATGGGACAGCCTCCTATGCGGGTGGTGGCCGGTGTTATTTGGGGGAAGGCTGCGGTGTGGTATTCAAGATTACTCCGTAGACACGGCAAACGTCACGCGCCGCCGGTCAGCGGCGAATGCGTCGTGCGTCCTTCATCCCAGCAACTCCGCAGCCGTGAGGGCATAGATCTCTGCGCACTGCCCGATATTGCGGATCGGAACGAACTCGTTCGGTCCGTGCGACACGGTCAGCAATCCCGGGCCATAGGCGTACGCGGGAATGCCACGGGCTGCATAGAAGCGTGTTTCCAGTAGGCCGGGGCACATCTCGAACGCGGGCTCGTGACCGGTCACGTTGGCGATGTGCCGCGACAGAATCAGGCCGAGCGGATCTTGGGCGGAAGTCGCCGCAGAAGGCTCTTCCTGCAAGACCTCAATCTCGAAGCCGTCCAGCGCATCCAGCAAGCGACGTTTTTCTCCCTCCAGGCTTTCTTCGGGATTGATGCGGCGATCTAACGTGAAGGAATAAGAGTCGGGCGTGACGTTGAAGTTTGTACCGCCCTCCGCTCGCCCTCCGAGCATGAGAATTGACCTTCGCGCAGCTGCCGGCGCGATATTGTATTGCGTCTCCCGAGCCTCTACTTCCTTCTTGATCTCCAGAAGCCGTGTGACCGCTGGCATCGCGCGTTCAAAAGCATTCACACCCTCGAATTGCCGCCCCACGTGTGCCGATTTCCCGCTCATGGTGGCGCGCAAGGTGATAGCTCCGCGATTAGCGTTCCACACAATGCCGCCGGTAGGCTCGGGAGTCAGCATGCCAACCGCCTCTTTCCCCAGCAGACCGCGTGCGGCGAGATCGCGCGACCCGCGCGGGCCGGCGGTCTCTTCATCGGGGACCAGCACGATGCCAATGCGGCCGTTTCTCAAGAGCCCTTCATCCCGCACCGCCGCCGCGGCATGAATCATGGCCGCCAAGCCACCCTTCATATCCGACGATCCGCGGCCAAAAAGATTCGCGCCTTCCACCCGGGGCTGAAACTGGTCGCGGCTCTGCGCTGGAACCACATCGAAGTGCCCGCTGAAATAAAGCGTCCTCTGCCCGCTTCCCGCCGATGCGAGCACGCACGCTCCTTCGCGTCGCACCTCGTCGAAGCCGAGCCGCTTCAGTTCCTCGAGCAGAATTGCGGAGCACTCGTCGTAATGATTGCCGGGGGGATTCTCTGACGGAATCGCAACCAATCGCTTGGTAAGGTCGAGCATTGCCGGCTCGGAAAGCCGTTCGCGCAGCCGGGACGAAATCTGATCTGAAGCGGATGCCAATGCTTTGGTGATTCCTTTCGTGTGGAATTACCCGTTTACCAACTGCATCATGTTTTCCGGATACCGTTCTCCGGACGCGACGCCCTTGGGCGCGACCTCGTCCAGGCGGGCCAGGTCTTCGGCGGAGAGGTTTACGTTCAGAGCGCCCACGTTCTCCTCGAGATACTTCCGCCGCTTGGTGCCGGGAATGGGAACGATGTCCTTTCCCTGCGCGAGTACCCACGCCAGTGCGAGTTGAGCGGGCGTGCAACTCTTTTCCTTTGCCATCTCCTCGACGCGGCGAACCAGATCGAGATTCCTTCCGAAATTTTCCCCCTGAAAACGAGGAGAGTTGCGCCGGTAATCGTCAACCGGCAGATCCTCAAACTTCTGGAAGGCTCCAGTCAAAAAACCGCGTCCCAGCGGACTGTACGCGACAAATCCCACCCCGAGTTCGCGGCAGGTGGCGAGAATGTCGTCTTCCGGGTCGCGGCTCCACAAGGAATATTCGGTTTGTAGCGCGGTAATGGGATGAACTTTGTTGCGCGCGTCGCAGCGTGTCAGGGCTGGCTTCAGAAAGACCGATGTAACGAACTTTGCCTTCTTTGACCAGTTCTGCCATCGCCGAAACCGTCTCTTCGATGGGAGTGTTGGGATCGACGCGATGCTGGTAGTAGAGATCGATGTAAGCCACACGCAATCGCCGCAGGCTGCCCTCACACGATTTGCGCACATAATCCGGCTTGCCGCTGACGCCGCGGATATTGGGATTTACGGGATCGCGTACGATCCCAAATTTGGTGGCTAGAACAATTTGATCACGCGGCCTGCCCTGGATCGCTTCGCCGACCAGTTCTTCATTCTTAAACGGGCCGTATACATCCGCGGTATCCAGAAAATTAATGCCTAGTTCCAGCGCACGATGAATGGTAGCGATGGATTCCTGGTCGTTGCGGCCGCCGTAGAACTCCGACATACCCATACAGCCAAGACCCAGGGCAGAGACTTTCAGGCGAGCGCGGCCCAGATCGCGATAGAGCATTTCCATGAGGACCTCCGGGAAACAATGATCTTTAGTAGATGCGAAGAATAGAGCAGCGATTCTGCCTAGGGCAGTGACCTCAGGCAGAAATTCGAATCAGCGGCTTTGATTCCGGAAGGACTTCGCCAATTTCTACCGCCGCAACGCCTGCGGACCTGAGCGCGTTGGCCAGCGGGGTAGCATTCCCAGGTGATACCGAAATCAGCAACCCTCCCGCTGTCTGGGGATCGAAAAGCAGAGTCTTCAACTCCTCGGAAATTCCGTTCTCGTATTCCACCATGCATTCCGCAAACTCTCGATTTGCTTTTAGTCCGCCGGGGATGTAGCCGGCGCGAACGCACTCCATCGCCCCTGCGAGTAGCGGGATACGTTCGGCATAGAAATGAAAGGAGGCTTTGGATGCGAGCGCAATCTCGCGGGCGTGGCCGATTAAGCCGAAACCCGTAATGTCAGTCATAGCGTGAACGGCAAAAACCTCTTTGGCTTTCGATCCTTGCTCGGTAGCGGCGGCCGGAGCTTGGTGCGCATTAATCACTTCCGCTGCTGCTTTGTTTAGCGTCGTCATCGACTTTACCGCAGCATCGATCCACTCGGGTTTCGCCGTCCCCTTCTTGATCGCCGTCGAGATCACTCCGGTCCCGAGCGACTTGGTGAAGAGCAGGCGATCTCCGGGTTGCGCACCTTTGTTCGCGAGAACCTGGTTTGGATGGATCATCCCGGTGACCGAGTAGCCGAACTTGGTCTCATCGTCGCGAATGCTGTGGCCGCCGATCACGGTGCACTTTGCTTCCATCATCTTCGACAGTCCGCCGGCGAGAATGCGCTCAAGAATGTCCAAGTCCCCTTTCTCGGGGAAGCACACTAGCGCCAGCGCAGTAATCGGACGTCCCCCCATGGCGTAGACGTCGCTCAGAGCGTTGGTCGCTGCGATTTGTCCGAAGGTGTAGGGGTCGTCCACGATGGGAGTGAAGAAGTCGACCGTCTGCACCAAAGCGCTGCCAGGTCCGATTTGATACACGCCCGCGTCGTCGGCGTGATCGAAGCCGATCAGGACATTCGGGTCATGTTGCCGGGCTAATTTCCCAAGCACCGTGTCCAGCGCCGCCGGACTCAGCTTGGAAGCTCAACCCGCCGCTTTGACGGACTCCGTCAGGCGGAACGGCTTGGTTTCGGGCATAAGTTCATTCTAGAACAGTACCGAGTACCCAGTAAGCACGCTCACATCTTGGACGAAGGGGCTAGTTCACGCCGACATCAGTGATTTGCAAGTCGGGATACTCGTGGTTCCAGGCATCGCTCACATGTTCAAGCGTGATGCGGAAAGGTTTGCTTTGCCCAGGAGCGAGCGGGGCCGCTGCCAGATTGACCACATCGGGATAGGGTCCACTGGTTTGAAGAATGCTGACCGGCAGGTCTTCTGTCTGGGCGACTTGTCCGACAGAATCTTTAAACGTGATGTGCGCGTTCGCGCGATTAACCGTTTTGTCCCCGGAGTTCGTGATCGTCCCATCCAGATAAGTCACGCTGGCCCCGACAAAGTTCTCTGCCGCACTCATCTTTAGGTCGGAAAGCTGAAGATTCGCCGCGTAAGGATGCGGCTGGTTCAGGCTTTTGGGAGAGCTTCTGGTGAAGTAGGCGATCACCCCGACCACCAGGACGACCGCCGCGATCCCGATAATGATGGGAAGCCGGTTCGACTCTTCTTTTTGCGGCGCGAGTGGTGGCCCCGTCAAGCTGCCCATGGAGGAATTGTAGATTGTAGATTTTTGATTGTCGATTTGTTCGGCTCGGGGCCAAATTCAACAATCAACAACCAAAATTCAACAATGTTTTGCTATTCTCCGCCGACCGTCAGGCCGTCGATGCGAATGGTGGGAGAAGCGACTGCGCCGCGGAAAATCAGATCGTTGCCGATCTCCGAGATGTTCATGAAAACATCTTTCAAGTTTCCCTGCGACCGTGATCTCTTCCACCGGATACGTCAGTTCACCGCCGGAGATCCACAGACCGGAAGCGCCGCGCGAGTAATCGCCCGTCACCAGATTCACGCCATGGCCGAGAAATTCCGTTACGTAGAGACCTTCCGGAATTCCGGCGATAATTTCCTCGGGACTCTTAGTTCCTGCCTGCAGGAAATAATTTCCCGGGCCGATGCCCGGAGTTCCCGCAAGTCCTCGCGACGCGTTTGCCGTCGTCTGAAGGTTGAGCTTCTTCGCCGTGTACGTATTCATCAGATACGACTTCAGAACGCCATTCTCGACCACGACTGTTCTGCGAGTCGGAATGCCTTCGCCATCGAACGGACTCGTTCCGAATCCGCCAGGAATGGTTCCGTCGTCGATGATGGTGACCGCATCGGACGCAATCTTCTGGCCGAGTTTTCCCGCCAGGAACGACGCACCGCGATAAACCGAATCCCCGTTCACCCCTTCAAAAATGTGGTCAAGAATCGAATTCGCGACCATGGGATCAAACACGATCGGCACCCGCGCCGTTTTTACTTTGCGCGCTCCTAGCCGCCGTAGCGTGCGTTGTGCGGCGGTTTTGCCCACGCTCTCCGGAGATTCCAGCCTGCCAAGATTGCGAGCCACCGAGAACCAGAAGTCTCGCTGCATGTTGCCCTGTTCGTCTTGCGCAATGGGAACTGCAGCGACTGAGCAGTAGGACCGGCGGTACTCCCCGACAAACCCGTGGGAATTCGCGAAAATCTTATGTCCGGTGGCCGCGTCGAACGACCCGCCTTCTGAATTCTTGATGCGGGGATCGGTGTCGATGGCAGCTTTCTCCGCGCGACGCGCATAGCTGATGCGCTCTTCGCCGGGAAGCGAGTAAACGTCCGGAGAAAACAAATCCAGGTCGCCCGACAGCTGACCCAGTTGTGAAGGCTCGGGAATGCCAGAAAACGGGTCTTCCGAAGTGATGCGCGAAAGTTCCAGCGCCGACTTCAGCATGCGATCGAGTCCCGAACGAGAGAAGTCACTCGAGTATGTGCTCGCGGCACGCTTGCCGTTAAACACGCGAACCCCAATTGCCTTGGAGCCGGACTCCTTCAGAGTTTCGACCTGTCCCAGGCGAACGACGGTGGAGAACTCGTCGCCTTCGCGAATTACGCATTCGGCAGCGGTTGCGCCGCCCTGCATTGCGCGCTGGACGATGTCCTGGGCAACTTCTTTCAGATCAGTTTCGAGTTTCGGATTATGAGTGTCGATTTGAGTTGTCATGAAGAGTCAGAAATGGATGCGGAAGTGAGAAGTCAAAATGCAGAATTAAACTTCTTCATTCTGACTTCGAACTTCTGCATTGCTTTTACTGCATGAATCCGCCGACATCCTTCTTAGCCGTGCCGCCGACGGTGAGGCGATCGATCTTGATCGTCGGGATACCAACGCCGACCGGAACAGACTGTCCATCTTTGCCGCAGGTTCCCACACCCTCGTCGAGTTTCAGATCGCTGCCGACCATGGATACTCGCGTCAGAACGTCAGGCCCATTGCCGATCAACGTCGCTCCTTTGATTGGAGCGGTAATCTGTCCATCTTCGATCAGGTAAGCTTCGGACGCGGAGAAGACGAACTTTCCGTTCGTGATATCGACCTGACCACCGCCGAAATTCACCGCGTAAATGCCGTTCTTCACGGACTGAATGATGTCCTGCGGATCATCTTCGCCTGGAAGCATGTAGGTATTGGTCATGCGCGGCATGGGAATATGCTCATAACTCTCGCGACGTCCATTTCCAGTGTTGGCCACGCCCATCAGCTTCGCCGAAAGCTTGTCGCTCAGGTAGCCCTTTAGAATTCCTTTTTCGATCAGAACCGTATTCTGGGTCGAATTGCCTTCATCATCCACGTTGAGCGATCCACGACGCCACGGCATGGTCCCGTTGTCCACCACGGTGCACTTCTCGCTGGCAACGCGCCGTCCAATCAAGCCGGCGAAAGCCGACGTCTGCTTGCGATTGAAATCCGCTTCCAATCCATGACCGACAGCTTCGTGGAGCAGTACTCCCGGCCAACCGGGGCCGAGCACGACTTCCATATCTCCAGCCGGGGCTTCACGCGCGTCGA
The DNA here is from genome assembly GCA_963797845.1 of Terriglobia bacterium. GTDB lineage: Bacteria > Acidobacteriota > Terriglobia > Terriglobales > Acidobacteriaceae > DASREM01. The sequence goes on along the minus strand of CAWCRE010000018.1, from coordinate 24,108 downwards.
GTTGTAGCACGGCCTGACGGGAAGCTTCCTTGGCAAAGAACTCAGGAGTTTTGTCGCCGAAAAAGAAATCCAGCGCAACTCGACCCCCGCCGCCTGCGGAACCACGAGCCGAAGCGGTTTCGGTCTTCGCGATACACGAAACATTCAGGCGCGCGAGGGGCTGCGAATCCTCCGCAAACGTTCCATCCGATCCAATCACCAGGATATTGCGAAGTTCGTCGGCATAGCTGGCGCGAACTTCTTTAATTCGCGAATCGTATGCACGTGCGGCCTGGTCGGCGCGCATTACCAGCTCAACTTTGGATCGAATCTCCGCGTCCACCGAAGGAAGCGTTACCGGGTACAAGCTTCGCGCTGCTTTGTCTTGAAAGCCGACCGTCGGAGTCTTAGCCGGACCGCTGGCGATCAATGCGGCCGTTCGCGCGGCGTGCAGAATCCGCTCCGGGGACAAATCGTCCGTGTAAGCGTATCCGGTACGCTCGCCGGACACGACTCGCACTCCGCAGCCAGCCGAAATACCCTGCGACGCAGACTTGACCATCGACTCGTCGAGACTGAGAGCAGTCGACGAAAGATATTCGAAATAAAGGTCGGCGTACTCACCGCCGGCTGATAATGCCGCTGCTAAATAGCGCTCGAGATCGCGCTCTGTCAGGCCGTAATGCTCGAAGAAGAAACGATTCTTATCCACGATATATAGATGACCACCGGGCCGAGAATGACTCCAGGGAAGCCTCATTATCCCACATTGCCCCCGTTCCCCGTTCAGCGGTCACAGACGGAAGTAATCAGGGCTGAAAGAATACCTTCGATGACCCCCGAGAGCCTGGTTCGGACCGTCGAAGAGTTCCTCGCCGCGTCGCGAGAGGCGATCGTGATTGAGGATGGCGCAGTCACCTTCGACCTGGGCGAATCGAAATACTCGATTTCAGGCGAGTACAACAAGTGCTTGCTGCACTTCTGGTCCAACGAGCGGAATATCGTGCGCCGCGTGCTGGATGCTGAGACTAAGAACGACGTTCTGAAACTTGCGGTGCAGAGACTCGGGCAAAGCCGCCCCACAAAGCTCGAAATTTGTCGCCAGAAGGACCGCCGCACCCCCACCGCGAAGAAGGCTGCTCGCATGGCTTACCGCCGGGCCCTGGAGCGAATGCTTCATCGCCATTTCCGGGATTTCCAACTGGGGCAACTCTCAACCTCCATGGATCTCGAACGCTCCTTCGGCCCCATTTACACGCGAGGTGTGTTGCGACAGGGACAATCCGCATTCGCGCTTCTAGCTGTGAACGGGCACGAAACCCAGGGATCGATTGATGCAGCGCTGACCTTCGGAATTCTCTGGATGCAGCACTGCCGCAATGTGTACGCAGCCAAAGCTGTTGTCCATGGGCTGAAGCTGTTTCTGCCGGCAGGCAAGACTTCCCTGGTTTGCGAGCGCATGGCTCATCTTAATCGCGAAGCCGCGCGCTGGGAGTTGTACGAATTCGACGAAAACTCTGACACCCTTACCGAAGTGGACATCGCAGATCGAGGCAATGTTGCCACTCGACTGGTTCATGCGTATGACGAGGAAGCCGCTCACTCACGATTTGCGGACGAAATTGCCACGGTTCGACAAATCATGCCCGAGGCCGAAATTGCTGTGCTCTCCGGAGCCGAAATCGCGTTTCGCCTGCACGGTCTGGAGTTCGCCAGAGCCCGGCTATCGCAATCTCTGCATACCAGCACCGAAATCGTTTTTGGTATCGGTTCCGAAGAAAAAATCCTCTGCGATCAAAATGCAGAGCGGTTCGTACGCCTGGTCAGAAGCGTCGGCGAGGTGCGCCATCCCGAGGGCCCACGCGATCACCCGCTTGTGGCGGCTATATCCCGAACGCTGGCTCGAGACACTCGTCCTGCAGAATGTGAATGCCATTGACGAGCGCTTCGATTCCAGTGCCCTCTATTCGCAAGTGCCGGCGTTTTCCGCTGCCGATCGCGGCATGCTGGATGTTCTCTGCTCCACCCATGAAGGCAGGTTGGCAGTGCTTGAACTGAAAGCGGACGAGGATATCCACCTTCCACTGCAAGGTCTCGATTACTGGTCAAGAGTCGCCTGGCACCATGAGCGCGGCGAATTCAAGAAGTTTGGGTACTTTCAAGGTCGGGAATTGACTTCCGATCCGCCCCTTTTGTTCCTCGTGGCTCCAGCACTGCGTGTGCACCCGGCCACAGACACAATTCTGCGCTATGTCTCTTCTGCGATCGATTGGGTCTTGCTAGGCATTGATGAACGGTGGCGTGACGGGGTGAGGATCGTTTTTCGAAAGCGGCCGGAGAAGCTTTCCGGCCTCCGAATGTCCACGGCGGTTTGACTGGCCTACTCGTCCTTCCAGATCCCCAATAAACGCCGGACGTCGAGCAGCTGTCCGAGATGGTAGGCATTATGGTCCGCGACCAGCAGCGCTTCTCTCAAAATGCTCTGGCCATCTCCCCAGGGGATCGCTGCTAACAAGTCTGTCTTGGGATCGCTTACTAGCTTGCGGATCGCATCCTGATCTTTCCGAAAGCCTTCTACGCTGCGATCCCATGCGTCGTCGCTGGGTGGCGCTTCATTCTTCGGCCAGTATCCGCTTGGCCACTCAGGGGACTGGTGATCTTTACTGCGGCTGAATTCCAGGATGTCGTGTTGGGCAATTCGCAGATGCTCCAGCAGCATCCATGCCGAGTGCGGCATTCCTGCCGGCTTTTGCCCACGAAGCTTTGGCGGAATTCTCTTCACGATGTCATCAAACTTCGCATGGGCATTGCCTCCACCCAAAAGTGCGTCGAGTTGTTCTCGCAAAGCAGCATCCCTGTCTTTTACGTCGCTCATGAAGGCCTCATCGATTCTGAATTGTCCGGCGATCCCGCATCCGCTTTCTCTCCTCGATAGACGCGGGAAATACCTCGTACGATTCTTCTTAATGGGAGTTCATCTTTGTCGGTGCGAAGAAAAATCTTCTCCCACTCGGGAACCCCGGTAGTACCAGCGCTTAAGAATGGCGAGATGCTCCATTGTCTCCACGAACTGCCAGCAGACACCGGCCCTGTCACGTCCAGTGCTTGCAGCACCCTCGCTTCCATCGACTGCGATTTGGTGTGCTCCGGCGACGCGATCGCGAAATTGATAGGACCCGAGACGTATCCATGATCAAAGCGAAAAAGGGCCACCGATTCTGACGCGGCACTGGGCTGGATGACGATTCCTGACAGGCGATCGATGCGTCGCACAATCTCCGGAAGTTGCCCAAGAACAGGCTTCAACTTTTCCAGACGCGCGTGATGACTGGCGGCTTCCTCAAAAGCCAGGTCCGATGAAGCCTGGTCGCGTTGCAAAGAAATCTCGCGCAATAGGGACTGTCCGCCGCTGTCAAAGTAGGTTTGCACACGCGAGACCTCGCCCTGATACTCGGCGTCGCTACAGCCCTTGAAACAAGGCGCCAGGCACATCTTCATCTCGGAATAAATGCATCCCGGAAATGCGGGATCGGGATGCAGATCGTCAACGCAACGGCGCATCTTGAAGAAGTCCAGCGAGTCGTTGGCAAATGTTTCAGCGGCAGCTCGGGAAGGGAAGGGACCATAGTAGAGGTCGCCTCCGTGAAGCTTTCCCAGGCGCGTGGTGATCGAAGCGCGCGGATATGCATTGTCCAGATGCAGCTTCACCAATGGCGGGAAACGGAACCGCAGGCGCTCCCCATAGGTCTTGGGAAATGCCGAGCGCAGCGTCTTGTACAGCAGAAAACCCGATTCGAAATCCGATCCCGTGGGAGTGTACTCGATCCAGCGTACCCGGTCACGCAGGTTCAGCTTCTTGCTGTGTTCTGCCGGAACCCCCAGCAGCCGCTGCAAACGTCGCCGCAGGTTCGCGGTTTTGCTGATGTAGGGCTCGGATTCGCGTCGCTCCTCGAAGCAGGAATACAGCAGGAGCGGCAGGAATTGCTGCCAGCAGTTGAGCGTCATCGCTCCGGCACGAACTCGAGCAGGTTCGCCAGCACAAGCTCATTGTCGATTGCTAATTGCCGATTGTCGATTGGAAAGCAGGAACTCCCCACGTGTATGGCAATCGCAATCGGCAATTACCGGAAGCTGGCGCTGCGGAACGTCTGCCGGAAGTCCTGCGCCTTCCATATTTGATGATCCGGCACATTTCGTGCAGGCGCGAGCGCATGCGCTCTCCGATGCGGTCGCCCAAGTGTCTCGTCGCGAGCAGCGCCGCGTGCGCCCGGTCAGTGTTGCCGGCAGCCGCGCTTGTCCGGATATTCGTGGTGATGATCGTGGTTCGATTGTCGTTGTAGCGGGTGTTCAGGATCAGGCTGACCGTGTCCCAAACCCATTCCGTGGGCTTCACCGCGCCCAGTTCATCGAGCACCAGAACCTCGGTGTCGAATACCGGACGCAGAACTTCCAGTTCAGTCGCTTTCACCGAGTCGTTGTAGGAATTCTGGATTTGCTTGAGCAATTCACGGTATCGTAAAACAGGCAGGCGATTCCTTTGCTCAGAATCAGTTCTTTGATTATGCCGACGGCCAGATGGGTTTTGCCCACGCCGATGCTGCCGATCAAAAGCAGGCCGGTGTTGTCCAACCGGATATTCTTCCACGAACTTGCATGCCGCCATGCGCGCCGAGCCAGCTCGCGTGCGGCCTTCGAATTCGAAATTCGAGAGCTCGCAATGCTCATAGCGTTTGGGGATTCGGGCCGCCGCCAGCAGAGCTCGGCGCGGGCCTTCAAGCGGCAATCGCAGCGCGTCACGCGGCGATCCGAGCCCGAGACTTCTTCCATCCCACTGCCACTCACAGAGCGGGCAAACTGCTACTTCAGCTATTTCATGAATCTTAGGCTCTGACATTGAATTTGCACTCCGGGAGAACGGTTGCGCAAGTGCAAAGACGTGGAATGCTGTGCACATGCTGTGGAGTTATGGGGCGCTGTGGAGAAGTCAGGCCAAAGCGCGGTCAGCGATGACTCAGCTTTCGCCGAAGCCGGTACCTGCTTCACCACTTGCCGCACGACCTTCAAAAACGACTGGGCTTGCGCACGCAGCGGACGGTGACGCGGATGAATCACGTCCAGGCTGCGGCGCAGCGGTTCGGCATCGAGGAGCTTGATTGGCAGCAACTCGCCGCGGCGGATTTCGCGCGCGACCGCCATCTGGGGAAGAAATGCAAAGCCCAGACCCCGCTCCACCATGCGCTTGGCGGTTTCGATGGTATCCACTTCGAGCGCGATATTGGGCACCAGGCCGGCCCGGCGAAAAAGGCCGTGGGTCAAAGTCCAGTCGCTCGATCCCCGCTCGTAAAAAATCAATGGCCAGCTGCGACTTGCTGCAAGCGGGCGCGCCGGGCTTTCTGTGGAGCTCTGTCGAAGATTGGGCGACCAGCAGCAGCGGATCGTCGCGCAGAGCTGAGGTCTCAACTTCCGGATGCTGCAACGATCGCGCCAGTCCGATTTCGGCTTCCTCGCCCAACACCATTTCCAGAACTTCTTTCGAGTGCCGGGAGCGAATGCTGATGATGACCTTGCGGAAATGCTTTTTGAAATTCTTTGCAGAACGTCCGGCAGAAAATAGACCGATATTGAAAGCCCGGCCGCAATCTGCAAGCGGCCCCGCGCTGCCCGGCTGCAATTCGTGGACCGCCTGGCGAGCCAGGGAAGCGGTCTGCAACAGCTGCTCCGCATAGGGACGCAGAGTTCGTCCCGGCTTCTGAGAGGGTGAGCCCGTTGCGCGAGCGCACAAACAAGGAAACGCCCAGCGATTCTTCCAGCGCCTTGATGCGGGCGCTGATCGCGGGTTGGCTGATGCGCAAGCGCTTCCGCGGCGCGATGGAATCCGCCAAACGTGGCCACCGCCAGGAAAGTCTCGACTTGGTCGATTTCCATATTTGGGCTCCGCTCGCACTGATAAGACTGACAACATTTTATTATCAGAAGCCTGTACGATCAGCTTTATTTATCAGCCTGATCGAAACATTCCGTTTGACCCGGCTCTGCTATTGACACAGAATCGGTCACGGTGTGGGAAGCGCGATGCCGCAGGGCGCCGCGGAACTCTCCGAAAGGGTGCGCAAGACCATCCGATGGCCACCCTGGACTTGAGCTTGAAACGATTGGAGCCCCGGTGATCGCGAAGCAGGTAAGTAGTTGTTACGGCGGACGTTACGCGGCGTTCAGATCAAGACCAGTCGCTCCCCAGCAGGAAATCTGCTCAAACTTCGACTTCCCCGTAGTCTCGAAATTTGTATTGAGCATCGAAAGCGGTGGCGCAACGAGGTGGTGGAATGAGTGTTAGCCCGGTGAATGTCGTCCCCCAGGCAGGCTTTGTCCTGAATCGGCCTTCTTATCCTCTGGTTCCGGAACGCGATCTGCCCGCTGGTTTCTTCGAGTTTCTCGATCCCCTGCATCGTCGCTTCAGCCCTCAGCAGAGCAGATCATTGCCGACCGAGCGACGTGCTGGCGGATTCGCTGGCGGGAACAAGCCGGTGCATCGCTATCCGGGGCACGCGGTGCGGAATGGCTGGCACATCGAGCTGCCGGAGTGGTGCCAGGACCAGCGCAATCAGATGACCGGCCCGGCCGACGACGCCGAACTGGTGGTGAAAATGCTGAACTCCGGCGCGCCCGGAGTCATGCTCGACCTGGAAGATTCCACGGTCAACGAGTGGGAACACCAGCGGCTGGGCGTGGAAAATGTGCTGGCGGCGTTGCGCGGCACGCTGACCTATGCGGACAAGAAACGCGATCGGCGTCGCCGGCATTCAGCCCAGCACGACCGTGATCTGGATCCGCCCGCGCGGACTTGCACATTCAGCAGGCGGGAATTTTCGTGACGAACCGACTTCGGCTTCGCTGTTCGATGTGGCGCGCATTGCGTTTCGCGTCGATCCGAGCGAACTGAAGCATCCGCTGTGTTTTTACATTCCGAAGTCGGAGTCGGCCGAAGAAGCGCTGTGGTGGCGCGATGTGTTCCAGGCCATCGCCGAAGCCGCGAGGCTGGCCGCGCAATTACATCAAGTGCATGGCGCTGGTGGAGTCGCATCCGCTGGCGTTCCAGATGGAGGAGTTTCTCTATAACCTGCGCGATCACATTCTGGGATTGAACCTGGGCCGCTGGGATTACATGGCCAGCCTGATTCATTTCAATCTGACGATCCGGATTGGGTCTTGCCCGACCGCAACACCATTCCGCACGACGTTCCGTTCTTTCAGAACCTGCGCGAGCTGATGCCGGAGATTTGCCACAAGCGCGGCATGCTGGCGATCGGCGGAATGACGGCGCTCTATCCCAGCCGCGACTGACGCCGAATTGAATGCGCGCGCCCTCGATGTCCTTAAGAAAGACAAGAAGAACGAAGCCGTGTGCGGATGGATGGCGCCTGGACTGGGCATCCTGACCAGAACCAGATTGCGCTCGAGCAGTTCCCTTTCCCAATCAGTTGAAGCGCGGACGCCGCACAGCGAAGCGCTATCCCAATCTGCGGCCGGCGCTGAATGGCGTTGGACAAGAAAACCGTGGCGGGCACGCGGGCGGCGGTGCGGACCATTATTCGCTATCGCAATGGCGTTTTGAACGGCAAGGGCGCGAGCCTGCTGGATGGCTACATGGAAGATCTGGCGACCGACCGCATTTACCGGCTGATGATCGCGCAGCGCATGCGGCACGGCGGGAGTGATCGTGACGAATCGGGGGAACGAGAGTTCGTAGTACATACCGCGGAGTTTGTTCACCGCTTGTTCGACGAGGAACTGGAGAAGCTGCTTTCGGACCGAATCGCAAGGACGAAGGCAAGCCAGAGACCTTCGCGAGGCGCGGCGAATCGCGAAGCGATGGTGATGAACGAGGAGTTTGATCCGATTTAAGGAAGCAAGTAAGCATTTACCACAGAGAGCACAGAGAACACAGAGAGAAAGAGGGAAGTGACATGGCGAGTAACGGAAACGCGAGAGCACTATGAGCAGCAACGGAACAACACAAATCGAAACGGCAAAATGAATGGGAATCTGACCGCGCTGGAACGGGCATTACTCGGCCTTATACACCGAGCAGACGTCGAAGCCTGCGCGGGCTCGATGCAGATCGAGCACTACGCTGGCGCGGCATGGCGCGGAGACGTCTGTGGAATCTGCTGCAGAGCGAGCCTTATGTCGCGGCCCTGGGCGCGATGACCGGAAACCAGGCGATCCAGCAGGTGCAGCGCGGGCTGAAGGCGATCTACGTCAGCGGCTGGCAGGTGGCCGCCGACGCCAACAATGCCGGGCAAATGTATCCCGACCAGAGCCTGTATCCGGCTGACAGCGTGCCCAACCTGGTGCCGCCGGATCAATCAGCGCGCTGCATGCGCGCCGATCAGATCCATCACACCGAAGGCAAGAATGGCGTCAACTGGTTTGCGCCGCTGGTGGCCGACGCGGAAGCCGGCTTCGGCGGAAACCTGAATGCGTTCGAGTTGATGAAGGCCATGATCGAAGCGGGCGCGGCCTGCGTTCACTTCGAAGACCAGCTTTCTTCGGCGAAAAAATGCGGACACCTGGGCGGCAAAGTTTTGGTGCCGACGTCAGCGAAGCGATCCAGAAACTGGTGGCGGCGCGGCTGGCCGCCGACGTCATGGATGTGCCGACGCTGATCCTGGCGCGCACCGATGCGAACAGCGCGCATCTGCTGACCAGCGACATCGATCCTCGCGACCGCGAATTCCTGACCGGCGAGCGGACCAGCGAAGGCTTCTTCTGCATTCACGGCGGCATTCGATTCAGCCATCGCGCGCGCCATCGCCTACGCGCCTTATGCCGACCTGATCTGGTGCGAAACTTCGGAGCCGAATCTTGAAGAGGCGCGCCGCTTTGCCGACGCCGTGCACGCGAAATTCCCCGGCAAGATGCTGGCCTATAACTGCTCGCCGTCATTCAACTGGAAGAAGAAGCTGGACGAGGCGACGATTGCGCGCTTCCAGAAAGAACTGGGCGCCATGGGATACAAATTCCAGTTCGTCACCCTGGCCGGATTCCACGCGCTGAACCTGAGCATGTTCGAGCTGGCGCAGGGCTACAAAGTCAGCCGGCATGCCGGCCTACTCGCAATTGCAGGAGAAAGAATTCGCCGCGAATATCAGTACGGCTACGAAGGCGCGAAACATCAGCGCTTCGTCGGCACCGGATATTTCGACCTGGTGACGCAAGTCATCGCCGGCGGTACGTCGTCCATGACCGCCCTGACCGGTTCAACCGAAGCGGAACAGTTCGCCGAAATGAAGAAGCAGGTGCATGTCGGATCGGGGCCCGATGCGGGATGCCAACCCATCCTCGGCGACTGCCCGAATACGCCGCTGACTCAGATCGACGATGTGAATTCCGGCGTACGAGTTTAGCTCTCCCTGCCATTTGCCGCCGCGCACCGACGTCCAGCGCGGCGGCTTTTTTGTTCCAATCATTAGACGTAACACGAAGGTGGCGGTGCCGGACAAGGCATCCGGCGCGGATTTTCACAGTTGACTTTGTTCCTGCATCGCTGCTTAATTGACGCCACCAGGTTTTCAACTCAGTTGGTATTTCCTCCCCCTCCAGCTGGGAACAAAGTAAAACCTGCCAGGAGAGAAGATGAATAAAGCCGATTTAATCGACCGGATCGCAGCCGGCGCAGGCATCAGCAAAGCGCAAGCCGCGACTGCCATCGACACGACGGTGGATAGCATTACTTCTGCTCTGCGTAAGGGGGATCGGGTAGCGTTGATCGGTTTTGGCACTTTCTCGGTTTCCGCGAGAAAGGCACGCAACGGACGCAATCCGCAGACGGGTGCGACGCTGAAGATCGCAGCCCGCAAGGTGGCTAAGTTCTCCGCAGGGGCAGAACTCAAAAAAGCAGTCAATCGTAAATAGGGGCTGGAGATCTATGCTAAGTGTGCGGCAGGGGGTCGGCCCTGCCGCTTTTCATTTGGACAAGCTGAATCGCGGAAAAATGAAGCCGGTCCGCTTCCGGTAGTCGTCGTATTCGCTGCCAAACAAGCTCCTCAGCAGGTTTTCTTCTCGACGTGCTTTCCATGAGTGCGAGAGCAGAATGAGAACCACCGCGAGCAGGCCCCTCCATTCCCCGATGGCGATCGCAGTGCCAAGAAAAGCCAGCAGCAAGCCTGAGTAAATGGGATGGCGCATGGTCGAGTACGGGCCGGTTTGAATCAGCTTATGGTCGGTCTTGAGAGTGATGTTCGAGCTCCAATACTGGCCAATATGATATCGGGCCCAAATGGCAATTCCGATTCCGCAGGCGGTCATTAGGGAACCAAGCGCTGCCGTGAACACAGTCTGTCGCGCAAAATGTCGTCCCAGAAACCCCACCCTGGCTGCCGGATTCGAAAGCAGAACGATCGCCGGAATCAGGAGCACGACTTGCAGCAGCCGCACTCCCAAGCTGTCTTTTCGAGCGGTCGGGCGCACGAAAAATGACGCAATCCACCAGTAGGCGACGAAGACGATCCAGCAGCTCCCAATCACCGCTCCCCAAATTGAGTGGGTCACAAGATTATGGAGCATTTCGGTATCTCCAAGGCTAGGATACGTTTAACCGCTTCGGGAGGAAAGACGGGGAGGGTTGCTGAATCCTAACCCCGTCCGGTAGAATCTAAGGACTCGAAACGAGGTCAGAGGCCCATGAAAGCAGCCATTCATCCAGCATACAATGAGATTCGCGTGCAGTGCGCATGCGGAAATAACTTCACCACCCGGTCCACCCATCGTGGTGACATCCACGTGGAAATCTGCTCGGCCTGCCACCCGTTCTTTACCGGCAAGCAGAAGCTGATGGACACCGCAGGTCGCGTGGAACGCTTCCGCCGCAAGTACGCCAAGGCAGGCGAGACGGCCAAAAAGTAACCATATCTCGGGAATCTAAAAGCCTCCCTCGCGGAGGCTTTTTCTTTTCCCGCTTAATCGTCGTCGAACTCAATGGGCTCGCCCACGCTGTTGTAGTACACCTTCTTGGGTTTGGTTTTTACAGTGGGAGCCGGCGGCGGAGGTGGGACCACTTTTGCTGGGGCAGAAACAGGCGCTGGAGCTGAAACCGGCTTCGGGGCGGCTACCGGTGGAGGAGCCTGCACCACGGGCGCCGGCCTGGGTTCAACCACGCGGGCCGGGACTGGGGGTGGCGGGGTCTGGGTCACGACGGGCGGGATCACTGGAACCGCAGCGGGAACGGGACGCGGCGCAGCAACCGGGACTACCGGGATCTCGGCTCGGGGCACGATCGCCGCAGGCGGCGGAGTGGTCGCAACCGGAACCACTTGCGCCGGGGCAACCGAGGGTTGCGAAACGACTCTTTTCTGCACCTTGATCTTCACCCGCCGCGGCTTCTGGAAGACGGCGTTGATCGCCACTGCCACTAGCCCGGCCAGACAAAGTTCGATAATTGCGACGAAGAGGTCTGGATAGTCATAAGGCCGTTGCGTGAACGTCGTCGGCAGTCCCGACGATTGCCCCATGACATCACCCAGCCAGGGGACGACTACGTTGTTCATCAACGAGACGATTACGTTCCAGATTCCTTCGCCGACGAGTACTGCGACCAGCAGCCGCCCCATCCACCGGCGAGTTTCGGTGGCATCGGGCGGAAAGGTCCTAGGTCTTTCATCCATGGTTCGACACCTTTAGGACGATTCTGACACACTGGGAAGTGCAGGGAAAGGCAGTAGAATAGCGGCTGTGCGTAAGCATTGGCAGAATCCCGTACCGGAAGTAAGATGCGCCCCGAGCGTGCCCGTGCCTGCTTCTTTTGAGATTGGCGGGGTTCGCATTGCCCCGGCTACCGTGCTGGCTCCCATGGCCGGCGTCACCGATACCGTCTTTCGCCGCTTCATCCGCAACCTTGGCGGATGTGGCCTGATGATGACCGAGTTCACCTCGGCCGACGGCATCCTGCGGCACAAAGATCGCAAGGCCCAGCGTTATCTCACTTTTTATGGCGACGAGCGTCCCATCTCCGCCCAGCTTTTCGGCAGCGATCCTAAGGTGATGTCGGAGGCCGCGAAAATCGTCGAGGGTCTCGGCTTCGATCTCGTCGATCTGAATCTCGGGTGTCCGGCAAAGAAAGTCGTGAAGTGCAATGGCGGGTCTGGGCTGCTGCGCGACTTGCCGCGCATCGGCGAGATCTTCAAGGCGGTTCGCAGCGCGGTGAAGATCCCGTTCACGGTGAAATTTCGCGCAGGATGGAGTGACCAGGAAATCGTCTGCGTAGAGCTGGCGAAGCTGGCGGAGGACTGCGGCCTATGCGCTGTGGCTCTACACGCGCGCACGCGCGAGCAGGGATATAGCGGGCAAGCGCGCTGGGAGTGGATTGCCGCGGTAAAGGATGCGGTCAAGATTCCTGTGATCGGCAATGGCGACATACGCACCCCCGAAGACGCTTCGCTGATGGTCGAACAGACCGGTTGCGACGCCGTGATGATTGGCCGCACCGCCGCTTCAAACCCGTGGATCTTTCGCCAGATTGCGCAATTCACCCAAGCCCATGTGGGGACGGACGCATTCGTCCGTCCAGCGGCAAACGCTACGCGACTCTACGACGAGCCCATGGAATTTGACCGCTATCAAATGATCCGGAGCTACTTCTCCATGCTGGTCGAAGAAGAACTGCCCGATGCCCCCGGCAAGATGAAGCAATTTGCGTCGTGGTTCACCCATGGCGTGCCCGGGGATCTGCGCTGCGCAAGGCCATTTACGAGGCGAAAGCCGCTCCGGAAATTCTGGGGAAGGTCGAAGAATTCTTCGAAGCCAGGCTCCGATCCGTGCCAGAAGCAGTGATCTAAAAAACTTCAACTGTAGAGACGGGCGTTCCGTCCGTCTCACGCGCGTAAATCCCTCACCCTAACCTGCCTCTGGCGGACGCACCACCATTTTTCCCGCTTGATCTCTCTCCACATATCCCCACGGGATGTTCGGATCATGGGTGAACATGGTCAACCATTTCTCGGGCATCGCCTGGGCGTAATAGCGCTTGCGGCTCTCGATGGTCTGCAGCGGGAATAAATCAAAAGCCATCACCCAGGTGAGTTCAAGGTGCGCCGAGGTGGGAATCAGATCGGAAATATAGCAGGCCGTCTTGACCGCCACTTTTGACCAGGATCGCCTGCATATTCTGCGTGTGCCCGGGAAAAAGCTTCACGAAAATTCCCGGCACGATTTCCTGGTCCCCGTGCAGCAGGTGCATCTGCCCATTCTGAATCAGTGGATCGTAGTTTGGACTCATGTAGCTGATCGCGTCGCGTTCGTGCTGCCGCCGGCCGTGCTGCCACTCGCCTTCCTGCGCGTAGTACTGCGCTTTCGGAAAGGTCGCGACCATCTGATCGCCTTTGCGAACCGTGTTCCATCCGCAGTGATCGAAGTGCAGATGGGAATTGATGACGATGTCGATGTCTTCCGGGGCGATTCCGGCCGCATGAAGATTGTCGAGCAACTTCGCCGGCTGTCCGTAAATCTTCGCCATGCGCTCTGGAAGCTTGTTGCCGATCCCCGTCTCGATCAGGACCGTATGTTTCCCCGGTCGTACAACAACGGAATTCAAGCCCGTGGGCACCTGATTCTTTTCATTGGCTGGAACCTTGCGCTCCCACATCACCTTGGGAACCACGCCAAAGAAAGCTCCGCCGTCCAGGTGATAAACGCCGTCGGAGACCGCGATCAGTTCAAAATCGCCAAAATTTATACGCTGGGTTGAGAAAGTCATTTCAGTTCGCGCTCGAAGTGCTCTTCGATCATGTGGAATAGATGATCGCGGTCGGTCGCTCCCCCGATTCCGTGGGTCTTGTTCGGATACGCCATGAACCGGAACTGCTTCCCGGCCTTGATCAGTCCTTCCATCATCTGAACGCTGTTCTGGAAGTGCACGTTGTCGTCGCTGGTGCCATGCGCCAGCAGCAGGACGCCGTGCAGGTTTCCTGCATTCTTCGGCAGCTGAAGATTCGTCGTAGCCCTTGGCGTTGTGGTTGGGCAATCCCATGTAGCGTTCCGTGTAGATGGAATCGTAGAGGTGCCAGTCGCTGACCGGAGCGACGGAAACTCCCGCCTTGAAAGCATCGGAATGGGTGAGCGAATAGAGTGTCATCGCGCCGCCATTGCTCCATCCCCAGATGCCCACTCGACTGCGATCGAGTTGCGGAAACTGCGTGAACAGCTGATCGAGCGTGCCAAGCTGATCCTTCAACTCGATTGTGCCGAATTGATGGCGAATCGCAGTCTGGAATTTGCGATCGCGTCCCGGGGTGCCGCGATTATCCACGGTGAACACCGCGAATCCTTTCTGCGCCATGATCTGATGAAACAAGCCCGTAGTTCCGATCCAAACATCGCGAACCAATTGACTGGCCGGCCCGCCGTAAATATAGTCGATCACCGGAATCTTCCCCTCGCTCCTGGGGGGAAGCAGCAGTTCGCCATACAAAGTGGTCCCGTCGTCCGCTTTGAATTCCAGAAATTGGGGCTTCACGAGTCCATACTGCTCCACCGCATCCGATTCCCAGATGGTTCGGCAAGAGTCGGGAACTTCGCATACCGAGAGCCGCGGAGGCGTCAGAGTGGCCGAGAACTCGTCCACGTAACGCTGAGAGTTGTCGGCAAAAGACGCCGCATGCGTGCCAGGCTCGTTCGAAACCCGCATCATGCTCGATCCGTCGAGCCGAACCGAATATAACTGCTGCTGCCGCCGATCGTCTTTGTTACAAGTGAAATAAACAATGCCATTGGTCGCATCTACGTTGTCGACCGACAGCACTTCGAATTCTCCCGTGGTGAGTTGGCGCTCCATGTAAGCATCGGCGCCAAGCGGGTTCTCTTTATCGAAACTGTAGAGATAAATATGGGTGTGGCCGTCGCGCCAGCTTGTCCATACAAAGTGATCGCCCTTGAGCAGGTTGAAGTCGTCGTTCACGTTCACCCAGCCCTCGGGTGCCGTCTCAGTCAGCACTTTTCGCGTTCGCCCCGTGTGCGCATCGACGAAGTACAACTCCATCGTGTCCTGCGTTCGATTCAACACCTGGGCCCACAGCAGGCCGTTGCGCACCCATCCGAAGCGGGGAATGTAGATGTTGGGATCCGATCCCAGAGATATCCATCGTGTCTTGCCGCCGCCGGCACTGACTACGCCAATACGCACCGCAGGATTGGGATCTCCAGGCTTGGGATATTTCTCCAGATCCACCTTCGCTTGCGTGGGAAGCCAATCGGTCAGCGGATAGGTCGGCACCTGCGTCTCGTCCATTTGCAGGTAAGCCAGTTCATGGCCATCGGGAGACCAGAAATAATTGCTGCGCACCGAGAGCTCTTCGGCATAAACCCAATCCACTTCGCCGTTCAGGATGTTTTCGTCCTTATCGTGGGTGATCTCCTGCTCGCTACCTTTTAGGGGATGAATGCAGAGGTTGTGTTTTCGAACGTAAGAAACCCGCGTGCCGTCGGGCGAGAACTTTGGATCGAACACTCCCTCCGGCTCAGACGAAATCTGAATCGCCGTTCCGTTGTCCACCGTAAACAACCAAAGCCTTCCCTCTGGGGTGAAGAGCAGATGCTTGGAATCGGGCGACCATACATAAGCGGGTATGTGATAACGGGTGATGCGATCGCGCGCGCGATCATCCTTCAACTGGCTAAGCGGCGGCGCCAGGGCCGCAAGCTTTACCTCGTTCAGCAGAACTTTCTTCTCGCCCGTCGCGGCGTCCACCACCCAGAGTTGTCCATGCTCGCCAGTGTCATCCCGCTGGATGAAAGTGAATTTGGAATTGTCAGGACTCCACTTGATGTTCTCAGGACCACGCCCGGTGATCCCGCCTTCCGCAAAAACCGACTCGATGGAGAGCTGTTTCTGGCTCGGCTGCGAAAATGACAGGGGAACGAGGGAAAGCCATATCAACACCAGCGGGGAAATTCGTCTCACGTGCGACTCCGGGGAAAAACATGCCTGAATAGCAAAGCTGAAAAGTGTACACCGGATGTTGGGCAAGGAATAGCAGGCAGCGATTCTGTCCGAAAAATCTAACCGCTGACTTGCGCCAGCTCCAGGCCGGCAAGGTGATCGATTCCGCATAACTTCGCTTCGCGTTCAGCGATCTGAATCAGAGATCGTCTCACCGAAGCAGGAATTTCCGGTGGCGATAGCTGCTGAGCAATTCGTCTACGCGCGTGCGCGCCCGGCTAAGGATGCCCGGCACTCCGGGATCGCCACTCCTGTCCGTCATCGCCGATGGGAAATGCTGCTCCTCCCGGAACAGAGCTCGCGTCTCTTTCAATTGAGGAAGTTTCCCGCTCTCCCCGCGCGGTCGAAAGATTCCAGCGCCAGGCTTCCGGTTCGCGCTTGTACGCCCGCGATCAAGCGTTGAGCGCTGGCGATTGCTTCGGCATCGATGACCAGCTTCTCGATGCTGTGGCAGGCGAGGAAGTCGATCATGCCTGCGCCCGAGATCATGTTGATCCCCGCCAAAGCGCCCGAGCAAGGCGGAACTCCACTCTCGGCGCCGGCCTGTGCGTCGATGGCAGCGGCCATCGCTGGCGACCAGTATCCGTGAGTCGGCAGGCCGAGAAACTTCCCGACCTGCGCGCAACCCAGATTCAGCATGGCAGTTTCGATCGCGCCCATGGGAGTGTTTCCGGTGCTCATGTCGAAGATGGCGGGTGCTCCTCCCCAGACGATGGGCGATCCCGGCCCGGCGAGTTGGTGGATGGTAATCCCCGCCGAGGCATTCGGCGGCGTGCTGAACGATCGCCCCCGACCAGCGTTACCGGAGCGGTCGCCCCGGCGAGCGGCATCGGAATCGATTTCCGCTGGAACTCCGTGACGCGGGCCAATTGGATCAAATTGCCGGAAGCAAAATCTGACCAGTTCAGCGGCGGCGACGGGCATACGTCGAACACGGCGCGAGGCCGGGCTCTGAGTTGATCGAGCCTCCGCAATCCAGCGCCAGAAGCTCCAGCATGACGTGCAGAGTGGACGCGCTGAAAGCTCCAGTCACCACGGGCTTGTCGGAATGCAGCAGCATCAGCAGCAGGCGAAACCAGTCTCCCATCTCGCCGGGGACATCGTTGCAGACCATCGCGGTAGACTGCGCCGCGAACTCCGGCAAGCCTTCCGTCACCTGCATCAGCCGGATCAGGTCGGCAGCCAGCGCCGGCCGCGGCTGTTCCGTCAGCGGATCGAGAATGTTCAGGCAGGAAGAGCCGGGATCGAAGTGCACGTGATCCCCGCCGTAGTGCACGGCGGGATTTCCGGCGCGATCGTAGAGAAAGAATTCCGCGCGGAACGGACCTCGAGCGCGCTCGCACCAGGGTCGCTGGCAGAAATGCGCGATCCCATCCCCAACTCGACGCGCCGGCTCGGACGAGCAACGCGGCGGCTTCGGTGATCCTCCACCTTGACGCCGTGTTTCCAAGCAGTTGGAAGGCTTCGCTCGAGAATGCGTCGATCAAGCTGTCGTGATCGAGCAGTTGTCATATTTTCGGCGCATCGCGATTTGGCCCCGGCTGCAGCAGTCTCCTTCACCAGCTCCACCGCGCTGACCGCATCTTTGCCGTATCCATCGGCACCAATTTCGTCCGCCCAGCGCCGCGTCACCGGAGCTCCGCCGACGATCACCTTCACGCGCGTAGCGCAGCCCTTCCCGCGATGAGCTTCTCGATCACCGTCTTCTGCCCCGCATCGTGGTAGTGAGCAGGGCGGAGACGCCGAGCATGTCTGCCTCGACTTCGCGGACCTTGAGGGCGAATTTCTCGGCGCTCACGTCGACCCCCATGTCGTGTACCTCGAATCCATGGGCCATGAGCAGCGTTCCGACCAGGGTCTTGCCGATCTCGTGGATGTCGCCCTTTGCGTACCTAAAAGGATGGTGCCGGACATCGGGCGCTCCTGCCCGTTGCGCTTCAACTCCGACTCAGAACGGCCATGGCGGCCTTCATGGCCTCGGCGGAGGCCAGCATGTCCGGAAGAAACATCTTGCGTTTGGCATACTGCTCGCCGACCAAGGCCATCGCGGGTAGGTATCCACGCGTCAATGATCTCGAGCGGAGCAATGCCGGCCTGCAGGGCATTCGCGGGCAAGTTGGCCGCCGTCTCCGGCGCACCGTCCACGATGCTCTGCCGCATGGCGGTCAGGGTCTCTGGGTCCATGGAAACCTCAGAGTTGATTGGAGCGGTGACGGTAAACCTTTGTCTGTGATCTAGATCACGGGAGGGGGTGAGGTTATGGGGCGTCGGATCCTGGAAAGGCGCTTTCCGCCATCCCTAGGCTCCCCACTTTCACGTGCTAGAATCACTCTAGCCATTCTGAGATGCTCCGCTGACGTTCAAAACCTGATGGAGTTGCAGGCAGCCGACAAAGAAATTCCTGCGGCTGCGGGAAGAAATTGCCGCGTTGCCCAAACGCGTGGCGGTCATCGAGCAGAAGCTGGCCGGAACCAAAGCCCCGCTCGAAGCCGCCAAGACCGCGGTGAAAGCTGACGAAGCCGCCAAGCGCAAATACGAGTCGGCCATCCAGGACCTGCAGGGAAAAATCTCCAAGTACCGCGACCAATCGCTCGCCGTTAAAACCAACGAACAGTACCGGGCTTTGCTGACAGAGATTGAATTCGCGCAGCAGGATATCCGCAGCGAATGAAGACAAGATCCTGGAACTGATGGTGAATGCCGAGGCTCGGGACAAGGCCGTGAAAGCCGCTGAACTTGACCTGAAAGCGGAGATGGCGGAGATCGAAAAAGAGAAGAATCGCCGCCCGCGAGCGCACCGCCGAAGATGAAAAGCAGCTGACAGAATGGAATGCCAAGCGCAACAAGGCGCGCGAGGGCGTCGACGAAAATCTGCTTCGGCATTTTGACCGGGTATCGAAGTTTCGCGGATCAGGCCTGGCCGAAGTTCAAAGCGCAAAAGTGCATGGGATGCCAGGTGATGCTGCGGCCGCAGACTTATAACGATGTCGCGGCGGAACATGGTGATCTGCGAATCATGCCAGCGAATTCTGTATTTCAGTCCTCCGGATGAAGTCGAGCCGGAGCCGGCCGAAACGCCCACCAGCGCAAGCGCGCCAGACCCAAGAGCGACGCGCCGCAAGCTTGGTTCTATCGTCCCGATTATCCGGAGCACGGGGAAGTGCTTGCTGGGATACAACAATGAAGTGCTGGCAACTCCATCCGCCGCATTTATGACTTCAATACGGGACGCCAGATCGGCGACATCCTGATCCGCGAAGGCAACTATCATCTCGCCTTTCCCGAAGACATGACCAACACCGTTCGCTTGAACGGGCATTTGGAGGAAGAAGAGATGGAAGATTGGGGCAGCGAAATGCCCATGACTGCACTCGATCGCTTCCATGCCGATCTGACAGCCGCGCGCGCCGAAGCCGCCAAAACTTCCCACGCGGCCGCTGCACCTTCCGAACACACCGCCGCCAGCTAGCCGCTCCTTCCCAGGGTTTACACTCGGCGCATGCCGAAAAATTCCTCCCAGACCCCCGAACATCCTTCCATCCGCGTGTCCCGTCGCGGCGCGAACCGTCTGCGCGAAGGCCATGTCTGGGTCTATCGATCCGACCTCCTCGACGACAAGGCAGCTCCTGGCGCGTTAGTCCGCGTCACCGACGAGCGCGGCAAGCCGCTCGGCATGGCTCTCTACAGCAGTTCCTCCCAGATTGCGGTCCGCATGATCTCGGCCGACACCGTGCATGATCTCGCCGCGCTCTTGCGTAGGCGAATCGCGGACGCTGTGACCTATCGCGAGAAGCTGATCCGCAACACCGACGCCTACCGCGTGATTTTCAGCGAAGCCGACTTCCTGCCCGGACTGATCGTCGACCGCTATAACGACATCCTCAGCTTCCAGGTCCTCACCCAGGCCATGGATCCCGCAGATGTCAGGCAGGCAATTCTCTCCGAGCTAGTCGAGCAATTTCATCCCGCAGCCATCGCCGAGCGCGTGGACGCAAGAGTCAGAGAATTGGAATCCTTGCCTCCCCGGACCTCAGGACTGGTTCAGGGCGAAAAGAGCCGCACTGAGTTCAGCATGAACGGGGTTCGCTTCCAACACCATGCCAGCGAGGGCCAGAAGACGGGAGCCTTCCTCGACCAAAGAGAGAACTATGCCGCCACGATGGCCTATGCGCATGGAGAGGCCCTCGACGTGTTTTGCTACCAGGGTGGCTTCGCCCTGCATCTGGCGAATTCCTGTTCTCGGGTGACCGGAGTCGACAGCTCACGCCCTGCGCTCGAAGTCGCCGACCAGAACGCCGCGTTAAACGGACGCGAGATCGAATGGATCGAGGCCAACGCCTTCGACCTCCTCAAGGACTATGCTTCCGCCGGTCGACAGTACGACACTATCGTCCTCGACCCCCCAGCCTTCGCCAAGAGCAAGCAGAACGTCGAAACCGCACTTCGCGGCTACAAGGAGCTCAATCTCCGGGCTCTTAAGATGCTGCGGCCGGGAGGCACCCTGGTGACCTGCTCCTGCTCCTATCACGTGAGCGAGCCCGAGTTCCTCTCGATGATCGGCGAAGCGGCCGCCGACAGCAGGCGTCAGGCTCGTATTTTGGAGAAGCGAAGTCAGTCCAAAGATCATCCCGTGCTGGCCACAGTCCCGGAAACCTCCTACTTGAAATGCGTGATTATCCACGTAAGTTAATGCAAAATAAGCATATTTAGATATTGACAGTAATACACTCATATTTTATGCTTCTTTCGTGCTAATCAAGCATCAAACCTTAGTGGAGATGCTTTCCAAATTCTGCTAGGAGGAATTCAGTCATGACAGTTTTAACCCGTTGGGAACCCTTCCGTGAGTTCGCCACTTTGCAGGACCGCATGAACCGGTTGTTCCGCGAGTCCTATGGCCCAGACAGCCGGGAGGAGGCGTTGACCACCAGCACCTTCGCGCCCCCAGTGGACGTTTACGAAGACGAGCACAGCATTGCGCTCAAGATCGAAGTCCCGGGGATCGACGAGAAGGACATCGATGTCCGCATCGAGAACAACACGCTGACGGTGCACGGCGAGCGTAAGTTCGAGAAGGAAGAAAAAGAAGAAAATTTCCGCCGCGTCGAACGCAGCTATGGCAGCTTCACCCGCTCCTTCACTCTGCCCACCACGGTGGACGCGGAGAAGGTAACCGCTGACTACGACAAGGGTGTTCTGAAGATCAGCCTGGCGAAGAAAGCCGAAGCCAAGCCCAAGCAGATCAAAGTCAATGTCGGCAGCCAGAAGACCCTGGAGAGCAAGAGCGCGAAAAGCGCTGCGTAACCCTGAATCAAAGTACTAGCGACGTATTTGGGATGGGAGGCGGATAATGAATCGCCTCCCGTTTTATTTGCGCGCCTGGGTAGTAGCTCAAGCTTGCTTGTAAAACGTGACGGTCATTCTGAAGCGACGGAGTCGCTGAAGAATCTCGCGTGCACAACTGAGCTCTGATTTTGACATCATAAGCGACACCCTGAAACCGGAGAGAGATTTCATGGCAATTCGATGGGACAAGTTCACCGTGAAGGCGCAGGAAGCCGTCCAGCGCGCCAGCAGCATTGCCTCCGAGCATGGCAATCCGGAGCTGGTGCCCCTGCACCTGCTGGCAGCGCTGCTCGAGGATCGTGAAGGCATCGTGCCTCCAATCCTCGAAAAGATCGGAGCCGGCGCGCAGGCTATGCTCGATGAAACCTACCGCGAAATTGAGAAACTTCCGCAGGTATCTGGCGCCTCGGCGCAGCCCGGCATGGCCCCCGCTCTGAATGCGTTGCTGGATCGTGCCTTCAAAGAAGCTGCAAATTTCAAAGACGAGTACGTCTCCACCGAGCACATGTTGCTCGCGATGACCGAGCAGAAAGCCGACGCAGCGCAGAAGCTGCTGGTCCGTCATGGGGCGACCTACGACGCAATCCTTAAGGCGCTCACCGCCGTGCGCGGCTCGCAGCGCGTCACCGATCAGAATCCCGAAGCCAAATACCAGGCGCTCGAGCGTTATGCCAAAGACCTGACTGAACTCGCGCGCCGTGGGAAGCTCGATCCCGTCATCGGACGCGATGAAGAAATCCGCAGGGTGATGCAGGTTCTCTCGCGCCGAACCAAGAACAATCCCGTGCTCATCGGAGAGCCTGGCGTTGGCAAAACCGCCATCGTGGAAGGTCTGGCGCAGCGCATCATCTCTGGCGATGTTCCGGAAATTCTCAAGAACAAGCGAGTGGTCGGCCTGGATCTCGGCTCGATGGTCGCCGGCGCGAAGTATCGCGGCGAGTTCGAAGACCGCCTGAAAGCCATCCTCAAGGAAATCGAAGATTCCGATGGCCAGATCATTCTGTTCATCGACGAGTTGCACACGCTGGTAGGAGCGGGGGCTGCGGAGGGAGCGATGGATGCCTCCAACATGCTGAAGCCCGCACTCGCCCGCGGCGAGCTGCGCGCCATTGGCGCGACCACCCTCGACGAATATCGCAAGCACATTGAAAAAGACGCTGCGCTCGAACGCCGCTTTCAGACCGTCTATGTCGGCGAGCCCACGGTCGAAGACACCATCGCCATCCTTCGCGGCCTGAAAGAGCGCTACGAGGTGCACCACGGCGTTCGCATCAAGGATTCCGCCATCGTCGCGGCCGCAACGCTGTCGCACCGCTACATCACCGACCGCTTCCTTCCCGACAAGGCCATCGACCTGATCGACGAAGCGGCAGCCTCTCTGCGCATGCAGATCGATTCGATGCCGACGGAAATCGATCAGCTCGAACGCCGCGCCACCCAGCTCGAGATCGAAAAACAAGCTCTGAAAAAAGAAGAGCGACGCGAATTCGAAAGAACGGCTGGCCACGATCGATAAAGAGCTGGCCGGGATCCGCGAAAAATCCAATGCCCTCAAGGCGAACTGGAACCGCGAGAAAGAATCCATTGCCAGGACGCGCACCCTGAAAGAGCGGCTGGAGCAGCTCAAGATCGAAGAGCAGGCCGCTGAGCGCCAAGGCAACTTGCAGCGCGTGGCGGAAATTCGCTATGGCCTGATCCGCCAAACGGAAGAAGAGATCAAGAAAGCCAACGAGCAGCTCGACAAGCTCGGACAGCGCGTGCTGAAAGAAGAAGTCGACGAAGAAGACATCGCCCGCATCGTCTCCAAGTGGACCGGCATTCCGGTCTCGAAGATGCTGGAGAGCGAAGTCCGCAAGCTGATCACCATGGAAGATCGCCTGCGCCATCGCGTGGTCGGCCAGGATGTCGCGCTGGAGCGGGTAGCGAATGCGATCCGCCGCAATCGCGCCGGCCTGAGCGATCCCAAACGCCCGATCGGCTCCTTCATCTTCCTGGGGCCGACCGGCGTAGGCAAGACCGAACTCGCCCGCGCTCTCGCCGAGTTTCTGTTCGACGACGAGCATGCGCTGATTCGCATTGACATGTCCGAATACATGGAAAGCATTCTGTTTCGCGACTGATCGGCGCGCCTCCGGGATATGTCGGCTATGAAGAAGGCGGCCAGCTCACCGAGGCCGTGCGCCGTCGCCCGTACTCGGTCGTGCTGTTCGACGAAATCGAGAAAGCGCATCAGGACGTTTTCAACATCCTGCTGCAGATCATGGATGATGGACGCCTGACCGACGGCCAGGGCCGCACGGTCGATTTCCGCAACACCGTGATCATCATGACGTCGAACATCGGCTCGTCGTACTTACAGGCCGAGAACATGCGCACTGCGGACGACTTCGCCAACGCAAGCAAACTGGTGATGGACGCGCTCCACGGCAATTTCAAGCCTGAGTTCCTCAACCGCGTGGACGACATCATCGTCTTCCACCCGCTCGGGAAAGATCAGCTGGTCAAGATCATCGAGCTCCGGCTGGAAGATCTGCGTCGTCTGTTGGCGGAGCGCAAGATTTCCATCGAACTGACCGACGCCGCAAAAGAAGCGCTGTTCACCGAAGGTTTCGATCCGAATTTCGGCGCACGACCGTTGAAACGCGCGATCCAGAAGCTGATTCAGGATCCACTGGCCATGAAGATTCTCGACGGCGAGGTTCTGAACGGCGATCATGTAGTCGCGGATGCGGATCGAAAGACGGGAAAGATGAATTCACGGTCAGCAAGCGTGTAGGAGAGAAAGAGCCAGC
>CAWCRE010000017.1:0-178260 GCA_963797845.1 Terriglobia bacterium | reverse complement strand
GAGCTGGTCGGGGTGCCCAAGGGCCGCACCGGCATCGGTCTGCGGCTCACCGGCGGCCGTACCGCTCAGGCGTGGGCGCGCCGGCACCGTCATCTGCGCAACCTGCTGACCCCGTTGGTCGAGGAGCGCGTCGGACCCAACGAGCCGCCGGATCACGACGACGATGAGAGTTCAGGCTGGTGATGGCCCGTTTGCGCGCAGTCGTCGAGCTGCTGCTGGCCTGCGCCGCTGCGGTGGGCTGCGCGGCCAGTTGGTCGGCGGTGCGGACCGCCGTGGCCGTCGCTCCCATCCTCAAGGATCAGCCGGCGACTACCTCGGTGACCTATGACCCGTCGATGCTGCTGGTGACCCTGCTGTTGGCGGCGGTCGCCGGGATGCTGGCGGTGGTCGGCATCGCCCGACTCCGGCGGACTGGCCGCGCCGCGGTGGCATCACCACCACCGATCTCGACCTGCGCGGCATGAGCTGCGGGTCCTGCGCTGTCCGCATCGAAGGCGCGCTCAATCGGCTCGACGGCGTGCGGGCCGCGGTGAACTTCGCGCTCGAACGGGCTCATGTTCAGCACGAGGCCGCGGTGTCGACCGTTGACTTGATCCGCGCGGTCGAGTCGACGGGCTACCAGGCCTCGGTGGTCGTCGATCCGTTCGGGCCGCTCCGACGATGCGCCGCACGATGAGTTGCGGCCGCGGCTGATCGGATCGACGCTGCTGGCGATCCCGGTTGTCGCTGTGTCGATGGTGATGGGGTGGCAGTTCGCCGGCTGGCAGTGGCTGGCCCTGGCGCTGACCACGCCGGTGGTGGTGTGGGGTGGCTATCCGTTCCACCGCGCAGCGTTGCTCGGCATCCGGCATCGCACCTCGACGATGGACACCTTGGTCTCGCTGGGCACGCTGGCCGCCTACCTCTGGTCGACGGCCGCGGTGCTGCGCGGAGCGGGCCCGGTCTACTTCGAAGTCGCGGCCGCCGTCACGATCTTCCAGCTGGCCGGTCGCTACGCGGAGGCGCGGGCCAAGCGTGCGTCCGGGGCGGCGTTGCGCTCGTTGTTGAATCTGGGCGCCAAAGACGCCGTGGTGCTGCGCGGCGGCGACGAGGTGCAGGTTCCGGTCTCGCAGCTGCAGGTCGACGACGTCGTCGTGGTGCGACCGGGGGAGCGGCTGGCCGCTGATGGTGTAATCATCGACGGCGCAACGGCTTTGGATGCCTCGGCGCTGACCGGTGAGCCGGTGCCCGTCGACGTGAGCGCCGGCGACACCGTGGTCGGTGGCTCGCTGAACACTTACGGCCGGCTGCTGGTACGCGCCGCCAGGGTCGGCGCCGACACCCAGTTGGCCCGAATGGCCGAGCTGGTCAGCGACGCGCAGAACAGCAAGGCCCCGGTCCAGCGGATGGCCGACCGGGTGGCCGCGATCTTCGTCCCGGCGGTGCTGCTGATCGCGGCGACGACGATGGCCGGTTGGCTGCTGGCCGGACAGCCGGCCGCGTTAGCGTTCACCGCGGCCGTCGCGGTGCTGATCGTCGCCTGCCCGTGCGCGCTCGGGCTGGCCACCCCGACCGCGATCCTGGTCGGCACCGGCCGCGGCGCACAGCTGGGCATCCTGATCAAGGACCCGAAACTGCTCGAGACCATCGAGGGCGTCGACACCGTCGTCTTCGACAAAACCGGAACCCTGACCACCGGCGCGATGACGGTCGGCGACATCGAGGCCTCAACCCGGCGAAGACGTCGACCCTCGTGCTGGCCCGTGCGGCCGCGGTCGAGTCGGCATCAGAGCATCCGGTCGCGCGAGGCGATCGTGGCGGCCGCCCGCAGTCGCGGGCTGCAGATCGGCAGTGGCCCAGCCCAATTCGTCAACGACCCCGGCACCGGAGTCGTCGGCGTGGTCGACGGGGTCGAGGTGGCGGTGTCGCGGGCCGGATCACTGGCCGGCGTCGACCTGCTGGCGCCGACCCGTCAAACGTCGGTGCAGGTGACCTGGGACGGGCAGGTTCGCGGCGTGATCACCCTCGTCGATCAGGTCAAGCCCGACAGCGCTGCGGCCATCGCCCAACTGACAGCGATGGGCATCACCCCGATGCTGCTCACCGGCGACAGCGCGGCGGCGGCCCGGCACGTTGCCGAACAAGTCGGCATCGCGGCCGACGACGTGATCGCCGGCGTCCTGCCCACCGAAAAGGCCGACGCCATCAAGGGATTTGCAGGCACAGGGTCGAACCGTGGCGATGGTCGGCGACGGCGTCAACGACTCGGTGGCGCTTGCCGTCGCCGACATCGGCATGGCGATGGGCAGCGGCGCCGACGCGGCGATCGACGCGGGCGACCTCACGCTGATGCGTACCGAGGTGCACACCGTGCCGACCGCGCTGCGACTGTCGGCGCGCACACTGCGGACGATCCGGATGAACCTGTTCTGGGCGTTCGCCTACAACGCGGCAGCGATCCCGCTGGCCGCACTGGGCTTGCTGAACCCGATGATCTCCGGGGCGGCGATGGCCTGCTCGTCGCTGCTAGTCGTGACAAACAGCCTGCGGCTCAAGCAATTTCAGCACTAGTCAGTCAGGATGCAGCCAGGCCAGTTCGCTCGGCAGCTGCTGACGCCAATACGCCTCGTCGTGGCCGCCGGGCGTGAACCCGCCGGCGGGCGGTGTGCGGAGCTGGGCGATGAACTGATGGGTGGCGGGCGCGAACCGATCGTCGTTGCCGCAGTCGATCCGCAGCGGAATCGTCGACAGCGCAGGCGATCCGAAGACAGTGTTGTGCGTCCAGTCGTCGTAGCTGTCGAATGCGCCCAACGTGCTGGCGGTGTAGGACTGATACAGCGCCGGGCTGATCGACGCAGATCCCGGCAGTGCGCGCCGGACCCAGCCGGGAGCCCAGCAGCATGGCGCCATAGCCGCCCATCGACCATCCGATGAAACCCACCCTGGTGATGTCCATGTTCATCGTCGACAGCATCGGGATCAGCTCGTTGAGCACCATCGAACCGGCGTCCTCGCCGCCGGCCCGCCGATGCCAGTAGCTGTCGCCGCCATCGACGGCGACCACCGCGAACGGCGGCCGGCCCGCCTTGACCAGATCTGCGAGCACCTGTTCGACGCCGAAGCTCATCACCTGCTTGGCACTGCCGCGCACACCGTGTAGCGCGATCACCGGGCGCAGCGGCGCGATCTGACCGGGCGGCCTGGCGATGATGTAGTTGGTCACGATGCCGCCGCGGGCCGCCGAAACGAACGAGCCGGACACCTTGGTCGGCAGTGGGAACGGGAGTCGCGACGGGCGGCGCAGACGGGCCCCCGGCGCCGCGGGCTCGAACGGCCCCGGGTGGCCGGCACCTGCTCCGGGTCGAGCAGCGCGCCGAGCGACCAGATGCCCGCTGCTCCTGCAACGGCACTGGCGCCCAGGCGCAGCACACCACGGCGGGAAAGCTCAGGCACGAGCGTCAATATTGCCAAGTCCAGAGAAGCTCTCGACTCCAATAACCATGCCGCGTCTCGATAGTGCAACGTATTTGTCCCGCGGCGTCCACCCCAGCCTAGCGGTTGATACAGAGTTCGAAATCTGTAACACTGTCCCACATGACCGAGTTGCGCGAGCCGTCGGGCGTTGACGCCACGGACGCTCTGCCGTTGGGGCCGCAGTCGTTGGTGTGGCGCTACTTCGGCGACAACAGGATGTTCCTGATCGGGCCGCGGCCTGCAGTGCTGCAGAACATGCTGGCCGAGCTCGGGCAGGGCGTGTTGGACCATTCGGTGTTCTTCAGCGACACCTCGGCGCGGATCAAGCGCTCGCTGCCGCCGATCTTCAGAACCGTCTACGGCTCCGACGACGACAACACCGGTCAGCAGGTCCGCGACTTCCACCACCAGATCAAAGGGGAGATGCCCGCCGGGGAAGGAAAAGCGGAGCGGTATCACGCGCTGGACCCCGACACGTACTTCTGGGCGCACGCCACCTTCGTCGAGCAGGTGCTCTACTTCGCCGACACCTTCGTCAAGCGACTGACCGACGAAGAGAAGCAGCAGATCTACCTCGAGTCGAAGACCTGGTACCGCCGCTACGGCGTCAGCGAACGGCCGATGCCGGCTGACTATCCGGAGTTCGAGAAGTACTGGGCTCACATGATGGAGCGCGTCGTGGTCGCGCACCCGACCGCGAAATACGGTGTGGGATATGTGACCAAAGGATTTCCGCGGCCCCAAGGGGGTGTCGCCGCTGGCCTGGCGCGTGGTGTCGCCGATCTTCAACCCGGTCGCGGCGTTCCTCACCACCGGCGGGATGCCGCCGCGGGGTCGCGAATTGCTCGGCCTGCCCTGGAGTGACCGCCAGGAACGCCGCTATCAGCGGTTCGCCGAGGTGTGGCGGTCGCGGCCGGTGAACTGGCTGTGGGACCATCTGCCGATGCGACTGCGCTACAACGGTTTTGCCAGAGCGGGCTATGCCCGCAACTGATGCGGCCACCAACGCGATACTCGCCGCCGCCGTCGTCGAGTTCGAACAACATGGCTTCCGCAGGGTCGCTCTCGACGACGTAGCCCGCCGTGCCGGGGTCAGCCGTACCACCATCTACCGCCGCTTCGCCAACCGCGACGAGTTGGTCTCCGCCGTCATCGACCGCGAGAACGCGATCCTATTCGCCAACATCGCCGAAGAACTGAAAAGCCGCAGGCCGCAATCGAACTACTACGTCGAGGCATTCACGCTGTCGATGGTGCGGTTCCGCCAGCACCGGGTGCTGACCCGGATGCTCGCCGACGAGCCCGGCCTGATGGTCGAATTGGCACACCACCATTGGGGTGCCGCCGTCGAGCGGATGGCGGCCGCGCTTCGGGTCATCTTCCCGGACGGGTTCGCCGAGCAAATCGGCGCAGACGCCGTCGACGAGCTGGCCGACACCATCTTGCGTTACGCAGTGATGCTGTTGTTGTTGCCGGGTCGTCAGCCGCTCGCTCGACGACGAGGACATCCGTGCCTTTGCCACCGCGCACTTCCTGCCCAGCCTGCCCGCCGCGCTGCGTGCCGTGCCGGTCTGAATCGAGCGCGGCCCCGGCGCGTCGGTGTTAGCGTCCGGTAATGCCGGAAGTCCCGCGGACGCTCGCTAGGGCGCTGAGAGGGGGCTTTCGCAGCGGCAGCTCAACATGATCGCGCTCGGCGGCGTCATCGGCGCCGGCTTGTTCGTCGGGTCCGGCGTCATCATCGCCGAGACGGGGCCGGGTGCCTTCATCACTTACGCGCTCTGCGGCGTCCTGGTCGTACTGGTGATGCGGATGCTCGGTGAGATGGCCACCGCCAACCCGTCGACCGGTTCGTTCGCCGACTACGCCCGGCAGGCGCTGGGTGACTGGGCGGGATTCTCGGTCGGCTGGCTGTATTGGTACTTCTGGGTGGTGGTGGTCGGGTTCGAAGCCATCGCCGGTGGTTCGGTGCTGTCGTATTGGATCGGCGCGCCACTGTGGCTGCTGTCCGGAATCCTGATGATCGCGATGACGGCGACCAATCTGTTCTCCGTTGCGGCCTTCGGCGAGTTCGAATTCTGGTTCGCCGGAATCAAAGTCGCCGCGATCGTGGCCTTCCTGGCACTCGGCTCGCTGTTCGTCCTTGGATTCTGGCCGGGGCACGGCCTTGACTTCAGCAACCTGACCGCGCACGGCGGCTTTTTCCCGCACGGCGTCGGCACGATCTTCGGAGCCATCTCGGTCGTTATCGCCGCTTTGGTCGGCGCCGAAGTGGCCACCATCGCCGCCGCGGAAACCGCGAATCCCGAACGGGCAGTGGCGCGCGCGACCAGATCGGTGGTCGTCCGGATCATCATCTTCTACCTGGGCTCGGTGTTCCTCCTCGCGGTGATCGTGCCGTGGAATGCGGAGCGCCCAGGCGTCTCGCCCCTACGTTGCGGCATTGGGTGAGATGGGGATTCCCGCCGGCGGCCACATCATGAACGCCGTGGTGCTGACGGCCGTGCTGTCATGTCTGAACTCGGGCTTGTACACGGCGTCGCGCATGCTGTTCGTGCTCGCCGCCCGCGGCGAAGCGCCGATGGGCTTGGTCAAGGTCGGCCGTCGGGGAGTGCCGTACGCCGCGATCCTGGTGTCGTCGATCGTGGGCTTCCTCTGCGTGCTGATGGCGTGGGTCGCACCTGGGGCGGTTTTCACGTTCCTATTGAAATCATCTGGCTCACTTATTCTTTCGGTGTACCTATTGATCGCGCTGTCGCAGATCGTGCTGCGCCGCCGCACCCCGCCCGAGAAGTTGCGGGTGAAGATGTGGTTGTTTCCCGGCCTGTCGGTACTCACCACGGTTGGGTTGGTCGGCGTGCTGGTGTTGATGGCGTTCGACCGAGGCGCCCGGATGGAGTTGTGGCTGGGGCTGCTGTCCTGGGTGGTGGTGTTGGCGCTGTACTTCGTGCCGCGTTGGCGGCGTGGATCGGGGAAGTCACCGAGCCGGCCGCGCAGCCGACCGGCAAGGCGAAACGCGTGCTGGTGCTGGCCAACAAAAACGTCTCTACGAGTGAACTTTTCGACGTGTTGCGCCGCGTGGATGCCCGGCAGCGCGCCGACTACTTCATCTGCGTGCCGGTGAACCCCGTCGACACCGGCCAGGCCGAGCGCACCGGCCCGGTGTTCGTCCTGGACGCCACCATCATCGCCGCGCACCAGCGACTCGACGCGATCCTCACCGCGCTGCGTGACGTCGGGCTGTCGGCCGACGGCGAGCTCGGTGACTACCGGCCGCTGCGGGCCCTCGATGCCGCGGTGCGACGCTTCCGGCCTGACCAACTGGTCATCGCCGAAGCGCGCTCCGCGTGGCTACGGCTCGGCATGGTCGAGAAGGTGCGTGCGGCGTATCCGATCCCGGTCATCCACGTGGTGCCCGGCCAGTCGGCTCTGAGCTCGGCCTGATCCGTCGATGGGCGTGACACCGCAACTGCGCCAAGGCTTGTCGCAGCGTCAGCTGACGATGATCGCCATCGGCGGCATCATCGGAGCCGGGTTTTTCGTGGGGTCCGGCGTCGTCATCGGCAAAGCCGGGCCCGCCGCATTCCTGACCTATGCGCTGTGCGGCGTCCTGATCATTCTGGTGATGCGGATGCTCGGTGAGATGGCCGCCGCCAATCCGTCGACGGGTTCGTTCGCGGAGTACGCGCGCGAGGCGTTGGGCGGCTGGGCCGGATTCTCGGTGGGCTGGCTGTATTGGTACTACTGGGTCATCGTTGTCGGTTTCGAGGCGGTCGCCGGAGCCAAGGTGATCACCTACTGGTTTCCCGCCCCGCTGTGGCTGCTGTCGCTGATCCTGATGCTGTCGATGACGGCGACGAACCTGTTCTCGGTGTCGTCCTACGGCGAATTCGAATTCTGGTTCGCCGGAATCAAAGTCGCGGCGATCGTGGTGTTTCTCTTGCTCGGCACGATGTACGCATTCGGCCTGTGGCCGCACCGGCATGCGGACTTCTCCAACCTGCACGCACACGGCGGGTTCTTTCCCAACGGTTTACACGGGGCATTCGGCGCCATCGTCGTGGTGATCTTCTCGATGGTGGGCGCGGAAATCGCCACGATCGCCGCCGCGGAAACCTCCGATCCAGAACGCGCCATCCGGCGAGCGACGAACGCGGTCGCCGCCCGCATCGCGGTTTTCTTCGTCGGCTCGGTCTTTCTGCTGACGGTCGTGCTGCCGTGGAATTCGGTGCAGTCCGGTTCCTCACCGTTTGTGGGGGCGCTGAAGCAGCTGGGGATTCCCGGCGCCGACCATGTGATGAACGCGGTGGTGCTCACCGCCGTGTTGTCCTGTCTGAACTCCGGCCTCTACAGCGCGTCTCGGGTGCTGTTCGTGCTTGCCCGTCGGCACGAGGCCCCGGCCCGGATGCTCAAAGTCAGCAACCGCGGGGTGCCCTACCTCGCGATCGTCAGCTCCTCGGTGGTGGGCTTCCTCTGCGTCATCATGGCCGCGGTCGCGCCGAACACGGTGTTCCAATTCCTGCTCAACTCGTCGGGCGCCATCGTGCTACTGGTTTATCTGCTGATTGCCTTGTCCCAGATCGTATTACGACGCAGGACACCGCCCGACAAACTGCGAGTCAAGATGTGGTTCTTCCCAGGCTTGTCGATCCTGACCGTGGTCGCGATCGCCGCGGTGTTGGTGCAGATGGCGTTCGACACCGGCGCTCGCGTGCAGTTCTGGCTGAGTCTGGCGTCCTGGGCTGTGACGGCCGCGCTGTACTTCGTCACCAAACGCGTTGCGGCCCAGGCAGATTAGCCCGTCTTGGTCAGCAGTACCGCCTGCTCGAACGGCAACCGGGCGAACACCCGGTGCGCCGCGCCTGCGACGTGCGCCGCTGCCTCTTCCTTGGAGACGGTCTGCGGGTTGCTGACGTTGAACGTTTTGCCATGACGCCGCATCTTCCCACCGCCGGCCGCGTTGAGGTTCTTCAACCAGTCGCGGTCCGGGCCGTAGGTCAGCAGGATCGCCACCCCGGGTTTGCCGTCGACTTCGGCGTTGAACACCGTCAACGGGGTGCGATACGGCGTGCCGGAACGGCGGCCGACGTGTTCGAGGATGCCGAACGATGGGGCCCAGCCGGCCCACATCCGCTGAATCGGGTTGGTCACATGCCGGTTGAACCGGGCGAGTCGTTGCGGTAATTGCATACCGTCATCAAACTCTCTGAACATGGCCTATCTCAAGCCTCCGTGGTTTACCGCCAGGGTCTTCAACCGGATCGCCATGTCGACCGGCGTCAGCGGCAGCGAAACGCTCACCGTCACCAAGCGGGGCAGCGGAGAACCGCAGCACATTCCCGTTGTCACGGTCGATGTCGGCGGAACGCGGTATTTGGTGTCGACCCGCGGCGAGTCGCAGTGGGTGAAAAACGTCAGGGCGAATCCGAGAATTACGCTCACCGGCAAGTCCGGCGACTCCAGCTACCTCGGGCACGAAATACCGATTTCGGAACGCCAGCCGATCCTGACCGCTTACCAGCACAAGGCGGGCCGGACCGTCGACGGCTACTTTCGTAAGTTGCCCGATCCGGCCGATCACCCGGTGTTCGCGCTCACCCCAACGGTGTGACGGCCTAACGCCCGCGCAACCCTTGGAAATCCGACCCAACCACGGCGAGGTCGGCACCGAATGCCTCTTCACCCGTATGAGGAGGATCACAATGACCTACCCGACCGTCGACGATCTGCCCGAGCAGGCGACCTCCACTCTGCTGGGAGTCTGCGCGCAGTTGTCGCGGTCGAGACATCCGGGTCTTGCTCGATGGGCCTCCACCGTGTCCGATGCGCTCATGGCCCGGCTGGTATCGGTGACCACCGGCGTCCACGTCGCTAACAGCGGCAGTGAACGCCGCCCGCTGAAAACGCTGACCGCCGCGGAGTTGGAAGGCCTGCACGCGCTGCTGCGGGCCGGCGCCGAGGCCAGCGACGACGAATCGGTCGTCGCGTGGTGCACCCGCATGAACGGGCTCATCATCGCCGACTTCTGCCGCCGCGAACTGGAACAGGCCGCCGTCGATGCCAAGGCGGAAGCGATCGTCGCCGAGGAACGTCGGCTCACCAGCCTCGCGCGCCACGAAGGCCTGTTCGCCAGCTGATATCGCGGGTGGTCTCGATTCCGGAAAGGACTGACCCCGGACTCGACGTTGCTGGTGTGACGGGTGTGACGCCCGATCGAACAACTACACCCTGTAGTCGACGCACTCCAGCGGCTGGGACACTGGAGGGCGTGCATGGACAAGATCGCGCGGCTCCTCCTCAGGCCGCTGCACGGCCTGCATCGTCGCGGCGCACCGAGGTCTCGTCGAAGCTGTTCGACGGCTGCCAGCGCGGTCATTCCGGGTGGCGTGAATTCCCCGGTCCGGGCCTTCAAGGCGGTCGGCGGGACCCCCCGCTTCATCACCGAGGCCAACGGCTACTGGCTCACCGACGCCGACGGCAACCGCTACGTCGACCTGGTCTGCTCGTGGGGCCCGATGATCCTCGGCCACGCGCACCCGTCGGTGGTGGACGCCGTCATCAAAGCGGCCCGCCAACGGGCTGTCGTTCGGAGCGCCGACGCCCGCCGAGAGCGAACTGGCAACCGAGATCATCGACCGGGTGGCGCCGGTAGAGCTGATCCGGCTGGTCAACTCCGGCACCGAGGCCACCATGAGCGCGGTCCGACTGGCCCGCGGATTCACCGGCCGGGCCAAGATCGTCAAATTCTCCGGCTGCTACCACGGGCACGTCGACGCGCTGCTGGCCGACGCGGGCTCCGGCGTCGCGACGCTGGGCCTGCCGTCATCGCCCGGGGTCACCGGCGCGACCGCCGCCGACACAATCGTGCTGCCCTACAACGACATCGACGCGGTGCGGCAGACCTTCGTGGAGTTCGGCGACCAGATCGCGGCCGTGATCACCGAGGCCAGCCCCGGCAACATGGGCGTCGTTCCGCCCGTCGCCGGGCTACAACGCCGGGCTGCGCGCGATCACCGCCGAGTACGGCGCACTGCTGATCGTCGACGAAGTGATGACCGGCTTCCGGATCAGCCGAAGTGGTTGGTACGGAGTCGATCCCGTCGACGCCGACCTGTTCACCTTCGGCAAGGTGATGAGCGGCGGCCTGCCCGCCGCGGCGTTCGGTGGTCGCGCCGAGGTGATGCAGAGGCTCGCGCCGCTGGGGCCGGTGTATCAGGCCGGCACGCTGTCCGGTAACCCGGTGGCGGTCGCCGCCGGCCTGGCGACACTGCGCGCTGCCGACGACGCGGTGTACGCCGCGCTCGACGCCAACGCCGACCGGCTGGCCGGTCTGCTGTCGATGGCCCTGACTGAAGCCGGTGTGCCACACCAGATCCCGCGGGCCGGCAACATGCTCAGCGTGTTCTTCGGGGACGCGCCGGTGACCGACTTCGCGTCGGCGCGCGCCAGCGAGACATGGCGTTTCGCGCCGTTCTTCCACGCGCTGCTCGATGGCGGCGTGTACCCGCCCTGCAGCGCCTTCGAGGCCTGGTTCGTCTCGGCGGCGCTCGACGACGCTGCGTTCGCCCGGATCGCCGACGTACTTCCAGCGGCGCCGCCGAAGCCGCAGCCAAGGAGACCAAGCCCTGATGGCCGAACTGACCCGAGTCCACCTGGTCCGCCATGGCGAAGTGTACAACCCCGACCAGATTCTCTACGGACGCCTGCCCGGATACCGCTTGTGGGAAAGGCACGGGATTGGGGCTAAGCATCTGTTACGGAATTGTGCACGAGCACGGCGGGGAAATTTCGTGCCACAACAACGAAGGCGGCCAGGGCGCGACCTTCATTGTGCGTTTGCCGGCACTGTCAGATATTGCGTCTATGGGAGTGACGGCCGGGATGGTCCGGCAATGAGCGCGCCTGGTTCCCAACCTGCAGCTTTGCCGGTGCTGCTGATTGAAGATGAGCCCGGAGTGATGGCATACGTGCGCGCGGCCCTGGAGCGGAGCGGCTACTCGGTGGTGACGACGGAGTCGGCGGCGGACGGTCTGGAACTTCTGCAGTCGGGAGAGTTTCTGGGGGTAGTGTCCGACATGCGTACGCCCGGCGGCGTCGATGGAGCCGACGTGCATGCGTGGCTGGTGAAAAATCGCCCGGAGCTGGCGACCAGGATCGTGTTTATCACCGGCGACATCGCCAATGATGAAACAGTAGCAACACTGCGGCAGACCGGCGCGCCCTGCGTCGAGAAACCTTTTCGGGTGCAGCAATTCATTTCTGTGGTGCAGAACACGATGGGGAAAGCACAGTGAACGACGATCTGCGAATTCGCATGCTGGTAGTCGATGACGAGCAGAGCATTCGAAGGCTGTGTATGACCGTCGGCGAAGCATTGGGTTATGCCTGCATGGAGGCGGACAGCGGGGAAACCGCGCTGGCCTTGCTGGAAGAGCAGCCCGCCCACATGATCCTGACTGACATGGTGATGCCGAAGATGTCGGGATTGGAGTTCCTGGAGAGAGTGAAGAAGCTGTTGCCGCGAAGCGAAGTGGCGGTGATGACCGGTCACGGGTCCGTGGAAACTGCAGTGCAGGCCATGAAACTGGGGGCCTACGATTACATCAGCAAGCCATTCTCTCCGCTGGAGGAGTTGCGCTTGTTTCTGCGGCGCATGGCCGAAAAAGTGCGCCTGGTCGAGGAAAACGCGTTTCTGCGGGAACGTGTGGATACGGAAACCGATCTGCATGGAATCGTGGGGGCCTCGGCCAAGATCCAGGACGTGCTGCGCATGATCTCGCGGCTGAAAGATACGCGAACCCCGGTGTTGATCGCGGGAGAAAGTGGTACGGGAAAGGAACTGGTCGCGCGCGCCATTCATTTTCGCGGATCCTATGCCAATCGCCCGTTTGTCGCGGTGGACTGCGGATCGCTGGTGCCGACCCTCATTGAGAGCGAACTGTTCGGCTATGAACGGGGCGCGTTCACGGGAGCTACGAGGTCGAAGGTGGGACTGTTTCAGACGGCGAATGGAGGAACGATCTTTCTGGATGAAATCGGAGAACTTCCGCTGGAGTTGCAGGCGAAGTTACTGCGAGTGCTCCAGGAAAAAGAGGTCCGCCCGGTCGGCAGCAATCAAAAGGTAAAAGTCGATGTGCGAGTGATTGCAGCGACCAATCGCGATCTGGAACGCGAATACAAGCAAGGCACGTTCCGGAAGGATTTGTTTTTCCGGCTCAATGTGGTGACCGTCAATTTGCCATCGTTGCGCGAGCGGCGGTCCGATATTCCGATGCTGGTGCACTGGTTTTTGGAGAGGCTGGCTCCGGGCGAGTCGATACAGGTGACCAATGCAGCGATGAAAAATCTGTTGCAGTACGACTGGCCGGGCAATGTACGCGAATTGGAAAACTGCATGGAGCGCGCCGTGGCGTTAGGCGATCGCCGGGTGATCGATGTGGCCGATCTGCCGCCCTCGCTGAGCGCGGAAGGGGCGCATGTTGAGTACGCAGCGCTCACTACGTCGTCGCCGAACTCCACCGATCTGGAAGACATTGAGCGGGCGACGATCGAGCGCGTGTTTGAACAAGTCAAAGGCGACAAGGTACTGGCGGGAAAAATGTTGGGCATCAGCCGCGCGACTTTGTATCGGAAACTGAAGCGTTACCGGATTGGCGAGCGTTCTACGATGGCGGCAGGAAGCCAGGCCCTGCAATAAGGTCCATAGGTGAGACGGCGTGTCATTTTGAGACTCCCCCCGTGCCGGATTGAAAATCCCTTCTGCATTTCCAAATTAGTCTCATACAAATGAGCGACTTACCTGCCATTCGCCGGCTTCAGGTTTGGCCGATCTCGTGCATGGGTGTATGGGCGATGCGGTCTGGGAATGGAGGTCGTGCTAACCGGCATACTCGCCCTGGACCGCATCGATTCTGCCAACCGGGGGTCCGTTGTGTCGAAACCAGCAGTTGGAAGCGCACGCTCCAGCGCTGAGACGTCGATTGCCAGGCTTGCCAAGTTTTTTCGCGATGCTACACCGGTACGCATTCCGGTTCGCCTGACCCGCGAAGTTGGCGATGGTTCAGCAACGGAAACCACGGTCATCGAATTCGGAACTCCGCAGGAAGTACTGTTCACCTCCAACCTCCCGCTGCAATTCGCGGATCGGTTGCGAGTTGAGAATTCCGACGGCACGCTGAATGTGCAGGCCTCGGTTGTTGCGTTACAGCATCATCGGGGACGAACGGCCGTGGCGGCGCGGTTTACCCACGAAGTTGGCAATTGGATCGTGAAACCATGAATCCCACATCACCTTTGTCTGAATTGACTGCCGAATGGAAGAACGCGCGGATATTGTATCCGCTGTATGCCGCGCTGGCGCATGAATTTGTGATCGAACTGCCGCCTTGCCCGGATCTCGAAGCGGGGGTGGACGCTCCGCCTCGCGAGTCGATCGAGCAGGCGCGGCAATGGTTCCAGGATGTGGACCAGCGCATTCAGATTCATCAACTGCGCCAATTCCTGCAGACCACCACCCTGACCAGCGATGAAGGCTTGCGGATGCTGCTGCTGCATCATCTGCACAAAGCCGAGAAGACCGACTGCGATCGCGACAAGGTCGATTTCCTGCTGGTGCAATATTTCTCGCACTGCGCCCCATCGCGGCTGGAAGAAGCAGATGTGGATATGGAATATGTGGCGCAGGTTTTGGAGCCGGTGCTGGGAAAAGTGGACCTGACGCTTCCGGCGCAACTGAGTGCTCCTGGAGCAATACATCCAGGCGGCCAACCAGGCGCCATCGCTGAACGACTTGCTGACCGGCGGAATTCTGGACAAGGGGCGCAAGCTGAAGACCTCGGCGGGAGAGGCATACTTTGTTCCCGCTGCGATGATTGCATTCACTCGATTCAGCTTCCTGATGCGGCGCGTGTTTTTCCGCCTGATGCATCAGGACCTGAATGGCATCATGGATGGTCTGCGCGAACTGGAATCTCTTGGGGTGAGCCATCTGGATTGCCGGAGAGCGCAATTTTCGGCGGACGAGCCGACGGTTCGTCTGCGCATGATCTGCCAGTCGTGGAAGGTGATGTTCCACGCGGAATATTCGTCGGGACAGCCGCTGCGAATGCTGGTGGATTTGCGCAATGTCGTCGATACGGCATTAAAGAAGAACCGGGCAGGCAAGCCCAAGCCAGCGAAGGCGCAGGCTGCGGCGGCAAGTGCAGGATTTACGGTGAGTGCCTCGGACGCGCCGGAGTTCGAAGTGGCGCCTGCCGCTCCCGGACTGGACCAGGACTTCTCGAATCCTCAGAGTTCCAAGGACGACGAAAACGCCTAGTGGCGAAAGGGAAGCGGCCATCGTGAACCTGGGAATGATCCTGATTGTGTCGGACGACGCGGCGTTTGCCCGGCAAGTGACTGCGAGCTGGGAAGGCGAAGCGGAGAGACCGGTTTTGACCTTGATGAGTGGCGATGTGTGCCGTCATCCCGCGTCGGAAGAATTCGATGTGGCGGTAGTGGGTGGAGTGTCGCGCAATTTCCTGGACTCGGTGTTGCGGTTCCTGTTGAGTACAGACAAGCCGGTACTCCTGGTCGGGGATGCGGGCCTGCCTCTGAATGCCGAGGCGGCGGCGCTGGTGATCCCGCAGCGCGAAGGTTGGCCGCAGATCCTGAAGCTCTTGACCATCCAGGCGCTGCGACAAGCCCAGGCGGAAACGCGGGCTCGACGCGCGGAGGAGGCGCTGGCCCATCTGGATGGCCAGGCTGCACTCGGTCGTTATGTGCTCGAGATGCGGCATGTGATGAATAACGCGCTTACCGCAGTGCTGGGAAATTCCGAACTGCTGCTACTCGAGGGTACGTTGTCAGAAAATGCGAGCGGGCAACTGGAAACGATTCGCACCATGGCGGTGCGCATGCACGAAATCCTGCAGCGCTTTACCTCGCTCGAAAAAGAGCTGAACGCGATCGCGAAGCAGGAACGACGAAAGAGCAAGGCCAAAGCCCACGCGGCAAGCACCTAGCCCTCCGGCTTCAAGCACTCCCCCGGAAGCGCCGATACATAAATTGTCGGCGAAGGCAGTTCCGACTGCCGGTGTCCCTATGCATAGACTTCCGGTGACGGCCGCGATTCTCGAGCACGAACTCTCTCAGATTCGCTTGCTGCTGGAACGAGAAACCGGTGTGCTGCTCGACACCCCCAATGAAACTCTTTCCGGCGCAGTTTCCGAGCGCATAGAGAAAACTCACGCCAGTTCCGCCCGCAACTACATTGAGGCCTTAAGGGCATTGGAGTCAGAAAGGGAAAAGCTGGCTGAATCCCTTATGCCGGCAGAAACGCGGTTCTTTCGCTATCCGGCGGCGTTCCAGGCATTGACCAAACTGGTGGTACCGGAATTGGAATCGAGAAGGTGTGGCGAGAGTCCGAAAGCGATTCGTATCTGGAGCGCCGGCTGTGCTTCTGGGCAGGAACCTTATTCGATTGCGATTTCGCTCTGCGAGGCCTTGAAGTGTGGCAAGGGCGACTGGAACCTGCGAATCATCGGCAGCGACATTCGTGCTGGCGCGCTGCAGGAGGCGGAACGAGGGCTGTACAGCGAACAAGATCTCCAGAACATACCGGGGGAGATTGTGCAAACGTACTTTGCGCGGATTGGGCAGCACTTCCTGGTGAAACCACGTGTACGCAACCTGGTGACGTTTAGCCAAGCCAACCTGACCAAACCCAATTACCTGGGACGGTACGACTGCATCTTTTGCATGGATGTGCTGTCTCGCTTTTCGTCGACGCAGAAGTTGGCACTGGTCGAAAAGCTGCATCTCTATTTGGAACCCGGCGGGTTCCTGTTCCTGGGACAAGGCGAGAAGTTGCCGGCTGCAAGCAATGCCAGTTTCCGCTGGGAAAACTATTCCGACTACTCGGTGTACCAACGGCCGCTGGCATCGGGCGCTGCCGCGGGTCATTAATCAGGCAAACAGGAATTCCTTGGTTCGCAACTCCTTGATAGAGTCTCGTAACTTGGCGGCCTTCTCGAATTCGAAGCGCTTGGCCGCTTCCCGCATTTCGGTTTCGAGTTTCGCTATGTAAGTGTCGAGTTCCGCTTGCGTTTTGAAGTCGGGAATTCCATCCGCTTCCGCCAGGCCGAAATCGGAGTAGTCCGCATCGATGATGCCGGCAAGCGACATTTCCAGTGGCCTGACGATAGATTCCGGAGTGATACCGTTGGCAACGTTGTAGGCTTCCTGAATCGCACGCCGCCGGTTGGTTTCGTCAATCGCCTTCTTCATGGAATCGGTCATCTTGTCCGCGTACAGGATGGCTCTGCCGTTGAGATTGCGGGCACAGCGGCCGATGGTTTGGATCAGCGATCCGCTGGAACGGAGAAAGCCTTCCTTATCGGCGTCGAGAATGGCGACCAGCGAGACCTCCGGGAGGTCGAGGCCTTCGCGAAGCAGGTTAATGCCGATGAGCACATCAAATTCACCTTTGCGTAAGTCACGAAGGATTTTGACGCGCTCAAGAGTTTCGATTTCGGAGTGCATGTAGCGGCACTTCACGCCCACTTCGCTGTAATACTCGGCGAGGTCTTCTGCCATGCGCTTGGTCAGCGTGGTGACCAGGACACGTTCGCCGCGAGCGACGCGATTCCGGATCTCGTGCAGCAGGTCATCAATCTGGCCCTTGACCGGTCGGATTTCGGTTGGTGGATCGACCAATCCGGTGGGGCGAATGATCTGCTCCACCACCACGCCGGCCGACTTCGTCAATTCGTAAGGTCCCGGCGTCGCCGAGACGTAGACGAGTTGGTTCATGCGGTGCTCAAATTCCTCAAACGTAAGCGGACGATTATCCAGCGCTGAGGGCAATCGGAATCCGTAGGAGACCAGCGTTTCTTTTCGCGAGCGGTCCCCGTGATACATCCCGTGGAGTTGCGGGACGGTCTGATGCGACTCGTCGATGAACATCAGATAATCGCGCGGGAAGTAGTCGAGCAACGTGGGAGGAGGTTCGCCCGGTAAGCGCCCGGTGAAGTGCCGGGAATAATTTTCGATGCCGTGGCAGAAGCCCATGGTCTTGATCATTTCCAGATCGAACATGGTGCGCTGGTGCACTCGTTGGGATTCGACCAGCCGCCCCTGTTTTTCCAGTTCGACTTCCCACCAGGCAAGTTCCTCACGAATCGATTGCACCGCTTTGTCTTTCGTCTCCTGCTTCATCACATAGTGGGTTTTCGGATAGATGGGGAGGCGAACATATTTTTGCTTCACCGTGCCGAAGAGAGGATCGATCTGGGAGAGCGACTCGACTTCATCTCCGAACAGTTCGATGCGGTAGGCCATGTCGTCGTAAGTGGGATAGACCTCGATGACATCGCCGCGCACGCGAAACGTGCCGCGGCGGAAATCGCCATTGGTGCGCTCGTAAAGGATATCGACCAGCTTGCGTGTAATGTCTTCGCGCTTGATCTTCTGCCCTTTCTCCAGAAAAAGCAGCATGCCGTAATAGGCTTCTGGAGATCCAAGGCCGTAAATGCAGCTCACGGACGAGACAATCAGCACGTCGCGGCGCTCGAACAGCGAACGCGTTGCCGACAGGCGGAGCTTGTCGAGCTCGTCGTTGATGGTCGACTCTTTTTCAATATAGAGATCGGCCGCCGGCACGTAGGCTTCGGGCTGGTAATAGTCGTAATACGACACGAAATATTCGACCGCGTTGTGCGGGAAAAAGCTTTTGAACTCGTGATAAAGCTGCGCCGCCAGAGTTTTATTGTGAGCCATGACCAGCGCAGGCCGGTTCGCGTTCTCGATCACCTTGGCCATGGTGAAGGTCTTGCCGGAGCCGGTAACGCCGAGCAGAACCTGATGCTGCTCGCGGTCGAATACCCCTCGGGTGAGGGACTCGATCGCTCTCCCCTGGTCACCCCGGGGTTTGTAGTCGCTTACTAATTTGAAGTCCATGAATAGGTTCGCGCCCCCTACAGAAGGGAATTTCGGCGGGTGGGCATCTCTCTATTATAGCGAAAGGAGGATCGGGCAGATTCGCTGCAAAAGCGAAAAGCGCGGGACGAATCCCGCGCTGATGAGGTTCGGGAAAGAATTATGGCAGTTTGAAGTTGACGGTGACTTCGGTCTCGACCGCGACCGGTTCGCCATTCAGGAAATAAGGTTTGTACTTCCATTGCTTCACTGCGGCGACGGCTGCGCGGGAGAGGATGGAATCACCTTTCAGAACTTTGACGCCGGTAATGCTGCCATCCTTGCCGATCTCAGCTTGCAATTGAACCGCGCCTTGCAGTCGCATCTGTAAGGCTTGAGGCGGGTAAGCCGGTTGCACCCGCTTGGTGATCAGGCCCTGAGACACGCCTTGTGAGACTTTGATCGTGTGCGCAGCGGCGGTCGGAACCGCTACGGGCGTGCTGGCAACAATGCCGGAGATCGCGTTTTTGTCTGCGTTCCCGCCCAGACCCAAAATTCCCGGTGCCTCAGGAGCTTCGACTTCCGCGACTTTCGCTTCCGGTGCGTGGGGCTGATCTTTTTTCACCACCAGCGGTTCGGGCTCAACTGGCTGAACTTCGGCATTAGCTTTGGAAGTTGTGGCCGCGGTGGATTCCGCTGGCGAAGGCTTTGCCGGCTTGGCGTTGGGAACTGGCGAGGCGGAGGCTTCGGTGGTAGTTGCCGGCAGCGGCGTAGCAATGACCGTGGCTGAAGGCTGCGTTGTGGTTGGAGCGAGCGTCTGGCTCTGCACTGGCGCGGTCGGTGCGGTTACAGGGGAAGACGATCCGGGGTGAAGCTTGGTCCATCCGAAGTAGCTCCCCGCAATCACAATCGCCGCGATGGCGACCCACAGCAACGGGCTCTTCTTTGTGTCTTCAGCAGCAGACTGTTCGTGATCCTTGACGGCGAGCGTACTGAAGCTTGGCGCTTCGAACTGACGCGGCGCGGGGTTTTCTTCCGTGACCGGGGGTGCTGGAGCTGCAGGAGCTTTGAATTCGATTGTCTTGGCGACCGGAGACGGTTCCTTTGCCGGAGCCGGAGCTGCGGCAGCGCCCTGGTTGCTGCCCCAAGATGGGGGAGCAGGCGTTGCGGGTTCCGGGTGAGTTGCTTCCGCTTCAGGGGCAGGTTCCTGCGAGGGCTTGGACGTGCCGGCAACTTCAGCGGCGCGTTTCAGGGCGGAAGCCATCGGCTCAGAAAGCTTGTTCATGGGCTGCCAGGGATATTCTTTGGCAGTGGTTGAATTGGATGTGGGAGCCGGATCAGGCATGGACTCAAGCAGGGCCGCTTCCATGGGCTCTGGCTCAGGCGAGCGCTCGTCTTCGAGTTCAAATGACGAGCTGCTGGCCATGGGCGCTGGTGGAACCGGAAAAACTCTCGGTGCAGTGAAAACCGGCGCTTCGGGCTGAGAGATTTCCGCTTTTGGCGCAGCTATGACTGGCGAAGCTACGGCTGGGCGCGAAGCACTTTCTGGTGCGGGTTTCGCTCCGACTTCGCCTTTGCGCAACAACCCGCGCGCAACGCGGAGAGTTCCTTTGGATTGCTCGACATTGATCGGTTTGGTGAGAACCAGGTTTGCGCCGATGCGAAATGCTTTGGCGACGCCAGCCTGGCCCTCCACAACCGCCACGGAAAGCGAGGACTGGTTGATCCCCGAATTCCGCGCGCTCTTGAATAACAGCGTGGCGTTCTGCTCGTTATCACAATCCACCACAACGGCGTCAAAGTGCTGCGCCATGAGTTTTTTTACGGCTGCAAACGGCTCGTTACAGGGCTCGACGGTGAAGTCGAGTTCGGTCAAAACTTGGGTGACCACGCGAGCGGTTTTCTCATCAGGACAGAACAATAACGCTTGGTAACTCATAAGCGCATCGTAGGTACACTCGTGATGCCCTTCAAGTTACGGAGGTAATTGCAATGCGTGAAAACCCGCGTCAATAGGGGGTTTCGCGCTGCTTCGACGTTAGTGAGCAGACTTCGGTGCAGGTTCGAAAGCAACTGTCACGTTGGTTTGGAAACTCGCCGGCGCGCCGTTATGGATATAGGTCTGATACTTCCATTGCTTCACGGCGTCCAGGGCGGCCGCCGCGAGCTGCGGGTTGCCGCTGACGACGCTCACCGAATCAACTAAGCCGTCTTTGCCGATGAGCGCTTGCAAAACCACATCGCCGTGCACTCCCTTGCGCCGCAAACTTTCGGGATATACGGCATCGACGCGAGAGCTTACGTGCTGGTCGGCGAGGTTATCGGGGACGGTGATCGGGGTTGGCTCTTCGACTGTGGTGGTAGTTGCAGTGGTCGCGAGTATGAGTGGCCTAGCGGTCCCGGTGGTTGTTGCCGCC
This sequence comes from Terriglobia bacterium, assembly GCA_963797845.1. Lineage (GTDB taxonomy): Bacteria > Acidobacteriota > Terriglobia > Terriglobales > Acidobacteriaceae > DASREM01. The sequence continues at coordinate 157,498 of CAWCRE010000017.1, read as the reverse complement.
GCCGCGGTGGGTTCGACGGTTTCGACCGAGGCCACGAAGCCATCAGGAGGAACTACGGGCGCGGGCTTTACAGCCCGTCGCACTGGTTTGGGGACCACTGCCGCGACCGGCGGCTTGGCGCCCGGAATCTGGGAGCGAAGCAGCTGATAGTTTGCATCGACCCTGGTTCGGAACTGGGGAACCATGGTGTAGGCCTCGTACCCAGCGATAGCGATCATTGCGAGCACCAGCGCCGCAACTAACCCGGAGCTGACGGTTCGCTTCCGGGACTTATCTTCGAAGGCTTCCGCGGGAAGAGGATAGCCCGGCTTTTCCGCAGCCGGTTTCGGAGACAGCTCCGAATTCATTTCGAGCGTGGAATCGGTGTTCTTGACGCTTGCGCTCGGCATGGAGAGGGAGAGTCCGCGCATGGCTGGAACGGAGACATCTGTGTTGCTAGCTGGGTTGGTAGGCAGTTCTACCTTCTTCGGGCTGCTCAGAGGAGGTGCAAGGCTGGCCGGTTGCGGCTTCGGAGCTGAAATCTTGGGTTCGGGAAACGCGATGGTTGCCTTCGGTTTTGACGGGTTCACCGGTTGAGGCACGACCACGGGGGTAGGGCGAAGCGGCGGCTTTGCCTCAGGATGCGTTTTTCGGTACATGGCAACCGCCGTGCGCAAAGTGCTGCGAGCCTGCTCGAGCGACACCGGCTTGGGGATGACAAGTTCTGCGCCCAAGCGGAACGCGATCGGAACTCCTGCTTTGCCATCGACCACGGCGACGGTCATGGCGCCGCGGTTCAAATCGGAACTCCGCACCGAGTCAAGCAGGCGGGCCGCATCGTCCTGTTGATCGCAATCGATCACTATCAGGTCAAAGGCCTGAACGGTCAGGCGCTTGGCGGCAAAGGCGATGTCGTGGAACTGTTCGAAAGTTATTTCCAGCTCGCTAAGGACGTGGCTGACAGCGTCCAGAGCCTTCTCATCACTGCACAGAACAAACGCACGGGTGAGCATACCGCATGCTAGAAGGCACGCTGGACGGGCGACAAGTTACGCCAGTACTCATGCGGTTAGAATCCGATCATGCGCATTCCGCTCTGGCTGAAGATTGGCTGGACGATCTGGGTCTTGATATGGGTGCCGGTTTACTGGCGCCAATACGGCCCGCAAAAGTTTCTGCAGTTCTGCGATTTGGGCAATTTCCTGGTGATGGCAGCCCTTTGGTTGGAGAGTTCGCTGCTGTTTTCGATGGAAGCGACCGGACTGCTCGTTTTCCAGATCCTCTACTCGATGGATCTGGTTGGAGCGCTGCTCAGTGGCCATCACTGGATCGGGGGTACGGAGTACATGTTCGATCCGCATCTTCCCATCTTCGTTCGGCTGCTTAGTTTATTTCACCTGGTGATGCCGCCGCTCTTGCTATGGGCGATCTTGCGACTGGGTTACAACAGGCGGGGATGGAGGCTGCAGACGCTACTGACCTGGATGGTAGTTCCGATCTGTTACTTCTGGCATCCGGAGCGGGACGTGAACTGGGTGCGCGGGTGGGGATTCCGCGAGCAGCATTCGGTTCCGGGAGTCGTATATTTGCTCGCTTATCTGGTTTTGGTTCCGCTGCTTGTCTATTACCCCACGCATCTGGTGCTGCAAGCCTGGGCGTCTCGCCGTAAGAACTTTCATCCGGAAATTACTGCCTGACTTGCTTCAGGGCTGTGTCGGTTGCTTCGAGCAACGCTTCGGGTCCGACGGGGCGCCCGGTCGCATGGATCATCCAGAGGTCAGGAGTTACCTGGCCCATCTTTGCCATGCGCTCGAACTCGGGTCCGATGTTGCCGGCTTTTTTCATCTGCTCTTCGATCTGAAACGCGATCAGGTGGCCAATCGGATAATCCGGCAAATAGAGAAACGAGTCGATCATGTGCGAGTAGACGCCGAGCAGCATGACATCTTGCTTGTGGAAGACGGGGGCGTAGTAGCGATTCCAGACATCTTTGGAAATCTGGACGATCGCATCCCGCATTTCTGCGGGAGTTGCGTTCGGATGATCGTAGGCCCAATGCCAGGCAGCAGTATCGACCAGAGCCACGCCTGCGATTTCGAAGGTCGCCCAGAAATCGCTTAAGGTTTTTTCGGCGAGGCTCTTTTCGTCGGGGGCAGGCAGGCCGAGCAATTCCAGGTCGTGTCCCTGAAAAACGAAGGCCAGCGCCTCGGTAAACGCGGTGTTTGGCACGCCTTTCAGCAGAGTGTGATCAACATCGTTCAGCGAAAAGGTCTGCTCTACGTTGTGGCCCATCTCGTGGACCGCGATGTTGAAGCCCTTGTAGTTCATGCCTGTCTTTTCGACGCGAGTGCGCAGGTGCGCTTTCTCGGCGCGCATTTCTGCGCCCATGGCATGGCCCGAGCCGCGAGCAGGATCGACGACGATATTGTTCGCGACGTGCTGCGCGCGATCGGGGGAAAATCCCAGCTTCATCAGCAGATTTGGAATGTCTTTCTGATAGGCTTCCGGCGTCGGATATCTCTTCGCGACCATCCGATCGAGTTCGGCTTCACTGTATTTGCTGCCGGGACGAAAGCCGCTGTACCAGACATCGAAGGGTTCCAGTGGTCGTCCTAATCGAGATTCGATCAGCTTTGCCGTTTGCGCGACTAAAGGAGAGGTCAGCACCTGCTCGAGCATTTGCTTCACGCGGGCTTCGGGAATTTCGCGATCTTCATCGAAGCGGCGCGCGATATGCGTAGGCGCGGTTGGAGAGTATGGATCGGCGCGTTTGGAGGCCTGAAAAGTTTTCAGGAACATCGCGTAACGCGTGTTCGGTTCTGCGGTATTGGTTACGTTCTTGGCCGGCGGCGCATCGGAGTCGCTGGACCGCTGCGGGCTTTACTTCGTTGGTGAACGGATTCCAATCGACAGCGGGATTATTCACCGCGACTTGCGGAATGCTCTGCGTGACAATGCGCTCCATGACCTTTTGGATGGTGCGCTGCTTGGCGAGTCCCTCTTCTTTGTCGGCGTAGTCGGCCTTGATCTCGTCGCGGAGGTTCCAGTGACTGAGCAGGCGCATCTTGGCAGGGAAGAGGCGTTGGCCCTTGTCGTCTAACAGGTGATACATCCAAATGTTGTACTCGGCGACATACTGTCCAGCGGCGGCTTCGGCCTGGGCGATTCCGAGATTGACGTCGGCGGGCACGCGTTTGTCGAAACGTTGCGCGAGACGAACCTCGGCCCACTGGCGGCGGGTCCAGGTCGGGCCATCTTTCAGGCGCTGATCGAGCGTGGTGAGTGGAAAATTCAGAACGACCGTGAATGCGAGCTTGTTCTTGAAGAAATCGTCGATGACGTGTGCCGAGGGATCATAGCCACCGAACGCCTCGTCGAAGGGAAGCACCGGGCCGAGATCGAGATCCATCTGCTGGCGGAATTCGCGATTGATCTCGTGCATGTGCCCATCGAGTTGCTCGAGCAGGTGCTCGTAGCGATTGAACATGGAGTCGAGCGAGGCCTGATCTCCGGCGAAGTTGGTGCGAAGGAAATTTTCGTAGGTTGCGGCATCCCCGTCGTCGTTACGCCAGAACTGTCCGACTTGCGCGAGACCGCGTTCGAGGCGAGCGCGCTGCGCTTCGCCGTACTTGGCGATGAGTTCGCTTTCCAGCTTAGTATTGGAGGATTTCATCCATTGCGGCGCACCCGCTTGTGGCTCTCCCTTATTCGACAAAGAATTCTCCTGGGCAGTTGATGAAATACAGATGATTAAAATTGAGAAAAAGACGCAGATCCAGCGCACGTCGCACCTCGTCTCTAATTTTCAGGACTGGACAGTATAGCTGCGCCGGAACGGAGTACCTGTGACGAAGCGCACCGGAGGCTAGGTCGAGTCACCGCTTCGGACGATAAACGTGCGTGGATGTTCCAAGAAACACTTCGGCACTTTCCATGACAGTTTCAGACATAGTTGGATGGGGATGAATGCTCAGCGCGACGTCGCTGGCCAGGGCACACATCTCGACTGCCAACACACCCTCGGCGATTAGCTCTCCGGCGCCGACTCCGACGATCCCCATGCCGAGCACGCGCTCGGTTTTGGGATCGACGATCAGCTTGGTCATGCCCTCGGTGCGATCCAGGGTCAGAGCGCGGCCAGAAGCCGCCCAGGGGAACTTTGCGACCTTGATCTCGCGGCCGTCTTTTTCGGCTTGCGTCTGGGTGACGCCGCACCATGCGATTTCCGGATCGGTGAATACGACGGCGGGAATGGCATTGGGTTCGAATGCGACTTTGTGGCCGGCAATGGCTTCGACCGCGGTGCGGCCTTCATGCGAGGCTTTGTGCGCGAGCATGGGCTCACCAACTACATCGCCGATTGCGTAAATCGTCGGATCGTCGGTTTGCAATTGCTTGTTGACTTGAATGAAGCCGCGCTGTCCGACCTGCACCTTCGTATTTTCCAAGCCGGGAATCTCGGAATTCGGTTTCCTGCCCACCGAAACCAGCACTTTGTCGAAAACCTGTTCGCGTTCCTTGACCTCGGCACCATCAAAGCTGACGCGAATGCCTTCGGCCTCTTCTTTTAGGCTGGAAACCGTGGTATTGAGCATGATCGCGTGAAGCGCCTTCTCAAGCCGCTTGTGGAGCGGAAGGACGAGGTCACGATCCGCGCCAGGCAGCAAGCCGCCAGTCATTTCGACGACCGAGACTTTCGAGCCAAGCGCGGCATAAACCGTGCCCAATTCCAGTCCGATGTATCCGCCTCCGATGACCAGCATGCTCTTTGGAACTTCGCTCAAGTCCAGCGCGCCGGTCGAATCTACAACTCGCGGGCTGTCGAGCTTTAGGCTGGGAATCATTGCCGGACGGGAGCCGGTGGCGAGAATGATGCGGTCGAAGGAAAGCTGATCTTCCGATCCATCTTGCTTTCTTGACACGCAAAGTGGTCGAGTTGACGAACCCGGCTTTGCCACGAAGATACTGGACTGATCGTTGCTTTGAGAGTTGGCCCAAGCCCCCGGTCAGTTTCGCTGATGACGCCGTCTTTCCAAGCGCGCAGGCGGTTGACGTCAATCTTAGGTTCGCCGAACTCGATGCCCCAGTTCTTTGCCTCGATGCGATTCGTTGATGAGTCGTGCCGCGTGCAGCAGGGCCTTTGAAGGAATGCAGCCGCGATAGAGGCACACTCCGCCAGGATTGGCCTCGGGGTCGATCAGCGTCACTTTCATGCCGAGGTCGGCGGCGAGAAAAGCGGCGGCGTAGCCTCCCGGCCCTCCGCCCACGACAGCAATGTGCAAGTTCGAAGTTTCAGGTCATTCGCAGAGTCTATCCCTGAACCGACAACAGGAACGGTTGTTCGAAAGCTTCGGCGATCCAGCGCAGGAAGCGTGCAGCGTCCGCGCCGTCGATCAACCGATGATCATAGGAAAGCGACAATGGCAGAACCAGGCGTGGCTCGAATTTGCCGTTCATCCAGACCGGTTCGGTGCTGGAGCGGGAAAGCCCGAGAATCGCAACTTCGGGATAATTCACGATAGGAGAGAAGCCGGTGCCGCCGATTCCTCCGAGGTTGGTGATGGTGAAGGTGCCGCCTTCCATTTCTTCCGGAGTCAGTTTCTTGTCGCGTGCTTTTTTGGAGAGCTGTGTCATTTCCGCGGCGAGTTCGACGATGTTCTTTTTGTCGACGTCGCGAATGACAGGGACCAGAAGGCCGCGGTCTGTATCAACCGCAACGCCAATGTGAATGTATTGCTTGTAGACGATCTCTTCTTTCGGAAGATCGATGCTGGCATTGAACTGCGGGAAAACTTTGAGCGCCGAGGCGCAGACTTTCAGCGCGATCGCGGTGACGGTCATCTTGCCGCCGGCTTCTTCGGCGCGAGGCGCAAAGCGGGCGCGAAGCTGTTCCAGTTCGGTGATGTCTGCTTTGTCATTTTGCGTGACGTGAGGAATAGTGTTCCAGGCTTCTGCAAGATGTTCCGCGGTCTTGCGTCTCACGCCGCGCATGGAAACGCGTTCGGTCTTGCCCCATTTAGTGAAGTCGGGAAGGGCAGGCTGGACGAAGTGTCCGGCACGCGGAGCCTGGACAGCGCTTGCGGCCGCAACAGCGGCTTTGGTGTGAGCCTTGACATCGTCTTCGCTGATGCGACCACCCGGGCCTGATCCCTTGACTTGGTGAATGTCGACGCCGAGTTCCCGCGCCAGTCTGCGCACATGCGGAGCTGCCGGAATGGGCTCGCCATGTTCGCGGCCAGCAACTTTGTCGAGCTGCGCGGGCATGGTCCACTCCGGCGCTGCGGCTTGGGGCTGATCTGGAGGAAGCGCTTGCTCTTCCGTCTTGCCTTCCGCGCGCATCGCAGCCTGGAACGCAAGACGTGCCGCTTGCTGTCCGGAAATGTGCTCGACCGGTGCAACTTTGGGACGGGCTGGTTGCGCCGAAGCGCCACCCTGCAGCGTGAACACGACCTCGCCCACCTTGAGCTTGTCCCCTTCTTTGACGAGGACCTCTTTCACGACGCCAGTAACCGAGGAAGGAACTTCGATGACGGCTTTGTCAGTTTCCAATTCCATCACCGGCTGGCCTTCCGACACTTTCGATCCGGGGGAGATCATCAGCCGCACCAGATCGCCACTGCTGATGTTCTCGCCGAGTTCGGGAAGCTTGAATTCCGAAGCCGAGGGAGACGCCGGCGTAGCCGGAGCAGCAGGCTTCTCTTCGCGAGGTGTTTCCGCAACGGGTGCAGCAACCGGCGCGCTTTGAGGCTTGGCTTCCGCCTTTTTTGTTTTCGGCGACGCTCCATTTTCGACTGTGAAAATGACCTGCCCGACTTTGACTTCTTGCCCTTCTTTTACGCGGATCTCTTTCACCGTGCCGGTCATGGAAGATGGGACTTCCACGACGGCCTTGTCGGTTTCGAGTTCCATCACCGGCTGGCCTTCGGAAATCTTGTCGCCGGGGGAAATCATCATTCGGACGAGATCGCCCTGATCGATGTTTTCGCCGAGTTCCGGTAGCTTGAATTCAGTCACGTAACTGCTCTCCCTTATCGAATAGCCGGATTCGGCTTGGTTGTGTCGATGCCGAGGTCCTGGATCGCTTGTTTCACGACCTCGGGCTTGATCTGTTTGTCGCGCGCCAGGGCATGCAGAGTGGCGACAACGACATGCTTGGCGTCGACCTCGAAGAAGTCGCGCAAGCGAAGCTCGGTTCTCGCTACGGCCGAAACCGTCGGTGCCAAGCGAGACTAAGGGTCGCGGCATCCACTGGCAAATGGACTCCGGCAGTACCTTCATGTAATCCGATGCGGCCACCAGCACGCCCGGCGCATCTTTCAGTTGTTGCGAAATGTATGGGACACGCGGTGTTTCGCCGGGATGGAGCATGTTCCAGCGATCGCATTCGTTGGCTTCGCGATACAGCTCCTTATAGCTGGTGATGCTCCACACGTCAGCGGCGACGTTGTATTTCTCTTCGAGGATTTGCTGCGCCTTGAGCACCTCGAACATGATGGTGCCGCTGCCGAACAGCTGTGCTCTCAGCTTTGTGTCTTTTTTGGCGGACTGCTTGAAGCGGTACAAGCCTTTGAGAATGCCGTCGCGAACATCTTTTCCGTCGGGCATCTCGGGCATGGGCAAAGGCTCGTTGGTCACGGTCATGTAGTAGAAGACCGATTCCTGGTCGACGTACATGCGCTTGATTCCGTCCTGAATGATGACGGCAATTTCGTAGGCGAATGCCGGATCGTAAGCCAGGAGGTTAGGTACGCTGAGAGCGAGCACGTGGCTGTGACCGTCTTGATGCTGGAAGCCCTTCTCCGGCGAGGGTGGTGCGGCCCGAGGTGCCGCCGATCAGGAATCCACGGCAACGCATGTCGGCGGCGGCCCAGACGAGTCGCCGATACGCTGGAATCCGAACATCGAGTAATAAATGAAGAAAGGAATCGTGTTGATTCCGTGATTGGCATAAGCAGTGCCGGCGGCAATCAGCGAGCTGATCGAACCGGCTTCGGTGATGCCTTCTTCGAGAATCTGGCCGTTCTTCGCTTCCTTGTAGTAGAGCAGCGTATCCATATCGACCGGCTCATAAAGCTGGCCAACGCTGGAGTAGATGCCCACCTGGCGGAACAGGGCTTCCATGCCGAAGGTGCGGGCTTCGTCGGGAATGATGGGAACGATCAACTGGCCGATCTCGGGATCGCGCAGCAGTTTCGACAAGAGCCGCACGAATACCATCGTGGTGGAAACATCGCGGCCATCGGTGCCTTTGTAGAATTCCTCGAAGTGAGCTTCGGCCACCGGCGTCAGAGGCTTGGAGCGCACCTTGCGCTCGGGCAGATAGCCGCCAAGCTGCTTGCGGCGTTCCTGCATATAGGTGATTTCCGGCCCATCATCCGCCGGGCGATAAAACGGCGCATTGTGGAGTTCGTCATCCGGAATCGGAATGCCGAAGCGCGAGCGGAACATGCTCAGTTCTTCGTCGTTGAGCTTTTTCTGCTGGTGAGTGATGTTCTTGCCTTCCCCGGCTTCGCCTAATCCATAACCTTTGATGGTCTTTGCGAGAACAATGCTGGGCGCACCCTGGTGATTCACGGCCGCTCGGAAGGCGGCGTGAACTTTAAGGGGATCGTGACCACCCAACCGCAGGCGAGCCAGTTGCTCATCGGAAAGATGCTCGACCATCTTTAACAGGCGTGGATCGGTTCCGAAGAAGTTATGCCGGAAGTACGCACCGCTCTCGACGAAGAATTTCTGGTACTGGCCGTCCGTGATCTCGCCCATGCGGCGAACCAGCAATCCGTCGCGATCGTTCTGGATCAGGGTGTCCCAATCGCTGCCCCAGATGCACTTGATCACGTTCCAGCCCGCGCCACGGAAGATGGCTTCGAGTTCCTGGATGATCTTGCCGTTTCCGCGGACCGGGCCGTCAAGCCGCTGCAGGTTGCAGTTGACGACGAAAATCAGATTGTCCAGCCTCTCGCGGGAGGCCAGCGTGATGGAGCCGAGAGATTCCGGTTCATCCATCTCGCCGTCGCCCAAGAAAGCCCAGACCTTGCCACCCGTGGTTTTTTTCAGGCCGCGATTTTCCAGGTACTTGATGAAGCGCGCGTGATAGATCGCCTGCAGCGGACCCAGGCCCATCGAGACGGTGGGGAACTCCCAGAAGTCAGGCATAAGCCAGGGATGCGGATACGAGGAAAGACCGCCGCCGGGCTTTAGCTCACGGCGGAAGTTCTCCAGCTTCTGAACCGGGATCCGGCCCTCAAGGAAAGCGCGCGCGTAGATTCCCGGCGCTGCGTGCCCCTGGAAGTAAACCAGGTCACGATCGCCAGTCTCGGTCTTCGCTCGCAGAAAGTGGTTGAAGGCAACTTCGTAAAGCGTGGCAGCAGAGGCGTAGGTCGAAATGTGGCCGCCAATGCCTTCCTGAAGCTTGTTGGCGCGCACGACCATGGCCAGCGCATTCCAGCGCACCAGGCTCTTGATGCGGCGCTCCATTTCCTGGCTTCCGGGAAAAGGCGGCTGCTGGCGGACGGAAATCGTGTTCTGGTAAGGCGTGGTCGCGGTGAACGGCAGGTTTACGCCAGCGGCGCGCCGGGCGTGCAACGAGAGTTGTTGCAAGAGCCGGCCTGCGCGCTCCGGACCTCCCCGGGAGAGCACGTAGTCGAGCGAATCCATCCATTCCCGGGTTTCAAGGACATCTACTCCATCAGTTTGGATTTCTGCCAATTCAGACTTCTCCAGTGATTGTGTGGTGAACCTTCCATGATAGCCAATTACGTGGGTTTCTGCTGAGAGAAGTCGGACTTCGAGGTAGTTATTCGGAAATGGGTGAGAAAGCAAATTCCGGTTGCGTCCCCGGCTTCAGCCGCAGAACGACAAGAACCAAGCCAGCCGAGGCCGGCGGGTGTCGCTACACGAACAGGAAGATGAAGCCTAAAAAAAAGGACCCAGAGGCTCAGGACTCTGGGTCTGGCGAGTGGTGCGCTTACGACAACACTTATTGCTGGGTAATGTCTCCGTCCGTGTCCGGGTTTATGCCCATGATCAAGGCTTTCTGGGCATCGCGAAGGTAGAAGACGAAGTCATTGCTGCCCAACTCAGGTGGGAGGTGAATCGCGCCGCGGCCGAGAGCGGGATCGGGATTCGGGCTGATGCTCGAGTAGGTAGGAACCACGGCAATACAGGAAATTGCTTTGTTGTTGGAGATGTCCGCGATACCGCTGATATTGCCAGAGCCGTCGAATCCCAACTGAAGCAGCGTTTCGCTGTTTTGTTCCGCAACCTCAGAGGCATCTACGGCATAACTCCCGTTAAGAGTCGCAGTGCTAAACGGATTACCGGTCTGTGCCTCAGCTACACCGACCGGAGCGTTCAAGGATCCCGTGGTGGCCCCGAGGAACGTCTCCATCACATAAACCTTGTTGTTCGAAACCATGTAGAAAACGTAGCTGCGGTTTCCGAGGCTGGTCACGTTGGTCATGGTGCCGCGGCCTTTGACGCTGAGTGCGCCAACCGAGTAAGACCCGACGATTCCGGTGAGTGGGTTTCCCGTGTAGCTATCTTCGTCCTGAGTGCCGTCAACTTGACTCACGCCGTCGAATGCCCAATGGCCCACCTGGTTGAACTCGCCGCGGTCCAAGTTAAGGGTCGCGCCAACCAGGACGGGTTGATCGAGAAGGAATACGTAACCGCCGTTAAGATTGGCAGCGGTGAATGTCTGATTCGCTTGCAACTCTGCAACACCGCCCAGGGCTGTGGTTGCGCCGGTGTCGGTTTCGATCAGGTTAATCTTGTTTGCATTCAACACGTAAAAGGCGAACGTGGCTGCAGTCGTGGCTGTGTTGAGTTGCAGTGTGCCGCGGCCATGAGTTGTGTCGCTTACCGCGTAGTTGGTAGCGCTGAGCGCTACTGCAGGTGAAGAAATGGAACCGAAGTCGTTGGTATCGACGTTGCCGTTGACGATGTGGCCGAAGCCGTCAGCGTTGAAGATTCCGACCTGGCCCATGGGGTTCGAGAGCGCATCCATGCCGCTGGCGCGGAATACATAGGTACCATTGACGCCGGCATTTTTGAATGCGGAGCTGTCTTGCAGCTCAAAGTCGCCGCGCAGCGTGCCTTTGCCGTCAAACTCCATCATCTTGCCTAACGTCCAAGTCGAGCCGCCGTTCCGCGACAGAACGAAACGGAGCGTTAGGCCAGCGGAGTGGATGGTGTTGGCATTGAATGTGATCTGGCCGCGTCCGTCGGGATAAACGACGTAGGTGCCGGCGAGAGACACATTCGAGTGCACGCCGCTCAAGGTGTTGGAATCCTCGACTCCGGTGATGTTGCCGTTTCCATCGGCTACGAAGCTGCCCGCGTAAAGCTGCGAGCCGCGAGTGTCGGCTCCAAGCAGGGTGAAGGCATAGGCGCCGCTGAGGTTGGGAGCTACCGCGAACGCGCTTACGACGTTGAGCGCCGTGGTGGCGGTGAACACCGTGCCCGTGGCGGCGGTGGCGGAGGCGGTGATGGAGGCTGTTCCCACGCCCACTCCGCTCGCGAGGCCTGCGGAGTTTACGGTTGCCTTGCTGCCGTCGGAAGAACTCCAGCTCGCCGAGGAGGTGAGATCTTGCACGGTACCGTCATTGAAAGTTCCGGTCGCAGTCAACTGTTGGTTTTTTGTGACCTGAACTCCCGGACACAATGGCGTGACGGAGAGCGATTTCAGTACCGCGTTCACAGTCAAGAGAATCGTTGCCACTGATCGACCCCTGCGACGCAGTGATCGTGGTCGTTCCACTTGCCTTGCCGATCGCCAGCCCGGCGTTGGGCGTGATGGTGGCCTTTGTGGGATCAGAGGATGTCCACGCCGCGGAGGTGGTGATGTCCTGAGAAGATCCGTCACTGTACTGGGCAGTCGCGGTCATCTGCTGGTTCGAGCCCACCAGGACGGTTGCGGGATTCGGTCCGACGTTGATGGAAACCAGAGTCGTGTTTACGGTGACAGTGGCGAGCCCAAACACTCCGCCTGAGGCAGCTTTGATGGAGACGGTACCTTTACTAACGCCGCTGACGAGACCACCGGACGCGCTGATACTCGCGATGGTTGGAATGGAGGAAGTCCAGTTCGCCGTCGAGGTGATGTCCTGCGTGGAGCCGTCGCTAAAAGTCGCAATGGCCGACATCTGGAGCGTGGTATTCACCGAGACGGTGCCAGGATTCGGGGTCACGGAAATTGACGTCAACGAGGGGCTGACGGTGAGGGACGCGGTCCCACTGATTCCATTCAACGTCGCGGAGATGGTCGCCGGCCCGGGAGCCACTGCGGTGACTTTGCCCATGGCGTCCACGGTCGCGATGCTGGGCGCGGAAGATGACCACGAGACACTGGAGCCGAGGGTTCGCGAGCTGCCGTCGCTGTATTTCCCGGTTGCGGTGAACTGACCTGTCGCACCCACGACCATGGTGGCTGGGCCGGAGAGCGAGATGGAACTCAAAGTGAGATTGTTGGAGCCGCCTCCACCATTGCTGGAGCCTCCACCACAACCTGCGAATAGCAACGTCAAGATCAGTGCAATCGACAACGGTGCGAGGTTTCCGCATGAAAGAACTCCTGGCCTTGGAAATCGGAGTGGTTTTCTAACTTATGAGGGGAGGAGAGTCATGAGAATTTCAGCATCTCTTATGCCAAAGTAAATAGACCTTCGGTCTCGTATTTTCATCAAGATACACCCGGAGATTGGATGTCATGTGCAAGGTTTTTACCTTCAAGTAGTTCTTGAAGGTCAAACAGTTCCGCTGTTTCAGATTGGACATCGCTGCATTAACGAGAGTTCTTCGGAATCGCCGGAGTCTTAGCACACATCCAAACTCTATATCCCATAAAGTTGATGGCCGCTGTTCGCTCTCATCCTCACGGTTGTTCGGTTTCTGTTAAGGAACTCATTTAAAGGAGTGATCCATGGCAAAGAAGGGCGTTATCGAAAACAATCACCACACGAATGCTCAACCCCGGTTTCATCAGAAAGCGCGGGAAATCCAGGAATACGGCACAGTCACTCACGCGCTGCCTCTGGAACTTGAAGAGCCGGTTCGGTTGGAGAAATGACGGAGCAGCTGAACCAGCTTCTGGCGGACTCAATGACTTTGCGCGATCTTTATAAGAAGTCGCACTGGCAGGTGGCCGGACCTACTTTCTATCAATTGCATCTGTTGTACGACAAGCACTACGGCGAGCAGGTGGAGTTGGTCGACACCATTGCCGAACGGATACAAATCCTCGGCGGAGTGAGTATTGCGATGGCAGCCGATGTGGCAGAAACCACGCAGATCGAACGTCCTCCCCGCGGCCGTGAAGAAGTGCCGGTGCAACTTTCGCGTTTGCTGGACGCTCACCAGATCATCATCCGGCAGTGCCGCCCCTTGGCGGAAAGAGCTTCTAAGCTGGGTGACGATGGCACGAACGATCTGGTAGTCAGTGACGTACTGCGAACCAACGAAATGCAGCTCTGGTTCCTCAGCGAACACCTGGTGAATGTCCCCTTGGTGGAAGCCAGCGAATAGTTCCAAATGGGGCTGTTCTGATCGGACAGCCCATTTTCCGCCTGCAGCTACTCTGAAACGCTCCTTTCGTGTTGTTTTTCTGGCTAACAGCAATCCCCTTGCCGCCATCCAAAGCGGACAGAAGCCCGGAGATACCGTTTCTATGGCAGAACCCCTTAAGAAAAGTGAGCTCAGTCACGAAGTTGAGGCGCCGCAGCCCTTTCCCAATCAGCAGTTGCGAGACGACGATCGCAGTCTGGACAGCGTTCCGAAAAGCACTGATGTTCGGGTCGATACGCTGGGCTCGAACGTGGTGGCAGTGGAGGCCAGCGGAGTGCGAGCGACCTGGCGACGAGATTGTCGGCGAGACCTCAGGAGGCCTGAGAGTAGCGTAGCGGAAGAGTATCTGGAATTCCGAGATGCTGTCTCCGACATGGTCGATCAAGGGAGGAGATCTGTCGCGCGAGATGGTGACTCGCGCCCGACGTCGCTTCGATTATTGGGCGGACGAGCATCCGCTAGAACTTCTCGGGGCCGTTAGCCGCGGCTGGATTTGTGGCTGGGGTATTACTGAGAATTTGGAGATCGAATCGTTATGAGTAGCCGAACTACACAAGTGCCGGAGCGCTCAGTCGCCGATGTACTGATGGAGATCAAAGACGAGCTGCGGGATTTTGTGGAGACACGATACGACCTTCTTCGCAGTGAGCTGCACGAAGCTCTGAGTACGGTCAAGTCGGCTGCCCCACTAGCCGTGGCCGCTGCGGATTTTTTTCGCCACGGCGTATTTTCTGCTTACCCTGGCGCTGGTGGCGGTTATCGCCGTCGCATTCTGGAGCAACCCTTATCATTGGTTTTTCGCGTTTCTGATCGTGGGTGTCGTGTGGGCAATAACCGGAGGAATTCTTGCTTTCCTGGTGCGCAATGATTTGCGAACCCATGGGCTGTTCCCGAAGAAAACTGTCGAGGTGCTGAAGCGCGATAAGCGATGGCTTCAGAACGAAGTGAAAGGTCAGGTGGTATGAGTTCAAACCCATCCAGTTACGAATTGGAAACAAAAGCGGCAGACGAACGGCGGCGGCTTGACAGTTCGTTTCACGAATTGAAAGATCGCGTGAAACAGAAGCTTGATTTCAAGCGAACGGCGCAGGACTATGCCAAAGAGCATGTTCGTGAGGGTTCCGGCCTGGCGGTACTGCTGGGACTTGCTTTTGGTTATAGTGTGGCAGGGATGTTCACGCGACACTGACTCCTTTTACGGCGAGGTTGAATCATGGCAGTTGCCCTCTCGGCGGCCGATGCGGTGACTCGGCGTTTACCGAAACTACTACCGCCCAAAGCTCACGCAGCCGGAGACTATCTGACTGCGGGCATCTTTTTTGCCGCCAGCACTCTGTTTTGGAGACACGACAAGCGCGCCGCGTTGGGAGCAGCAGCTTGCGGCGGCCTGAAGCTGGTGAGCAGTGCGTTGACGGACTACGACGGGGATAATTCGAATCTTATTAGTCTGTCGCTACACAGAGAACGGATGTCGGGATAGCGGCCTTGAGCGCCGCAGCGCCGGAGTGGATCGGGATCAAGGAGCCAAGAGCGAAGCGCTTTTTTCTAGTCCAGGCGATTGCAATGATCGCTCTTGCAAACCTAACCGATTTTAGCTCGGAACGCAGCCGCCGGGGACTTTTCAAAGTCCGTGCCCGTCAGCGAGCTTAAGCCGAAAATGGGAAGTAAGTACGTCCTCTGATCAAGGCTTGTACACCCTCAATAAGTTGATTGCTGCTGAGCTTAGAGACTGCCCCGCTGAGGCCAGCATTGCGCGCCTCTTCAGCGAGTCCGCGCGAAATATAAAGGGTAAATAGCAGAACCGGCACTCGGGGCTCCCGCTCCGCGAGCTTTCGGGCTGCCAGGAGACCGTTCATCTCGGGCATCAGGAAATCCATCACAACGATGTCGGGATGGAGTTCTTCCGTAAGGCGGACTGCTTCCTCTCCGTCGTGGGCTTCTCCGCAAATTTCCCAATCCGGTTGTCTTTCCAGCAATTGACGGATGCGCTGGCGCATGAACGAATTGTCTTCGGCGATCAGAATTTTCGTGGGCACCGGGGAAGCTCCGATCTTTGAATCAGATAATCCGTTCCATTGCTGATCAAATTCCAATGCGCAACTGCCAAACGTCGAGCTCATTGAATTGGTTTTCATCGGCTGTGTCCTTGTCGCATTCAATCTAGCCGGGGCGCATGGAAAAGCAAATACGGAGAGTAGGGTAGATGGGCGTGCCTCCTTGGGGCGGAGCCCGGAAGGGAGGCGCGAATCTGAGGAAAGTACCCCCTGAGGTTACAGGAAGGGCTGTATTGTTACGGCCTGACGTGCGGCTTTAATGGAGCAAGATTCTCCAAGGAGTATTCAGATGAAAGCGCTTTTGATCGCAGTTTTGGCAGTTACGACGTACAGCTCTGCCCAGAATTCCGCACCCGCGACTCCCGCGATGTCTGGGCCGGGCACGCAAAGTTCCGGTTCTGGGTTGAGCCAGAAAGGTTACGACCGGATTGTGAAGGAAGTGCGGCATGAATTAGTCATGCTGCCGCATTACGACGTATTTGACGATCTGAGCTACCAAGTCGCCCCGGATGGCTCTGTCACTCTGAAGGGTGCGGTGGTGGATCCGACCCTGAAACGAGACGCGGAAAACGCCGTCAAGCGCATTGAGGGCGTCGAGAAAGTGGACAACCAGATCCAGGTTCTACCCACCTCGCCCATGGACGATCGGATTCGGCGTGCCACCTACCGGGCCATTTACGGCAACCAAGTGCTGAGCCAGTATTCGTTGCGAGCGGTGCCTCCGATACACATCATCGTGAATAACGGGCACGTCACTTTAACCGGAGCCGTTTCGTCGACCATGGACAAACAGGTAGCGGAAGTCCAAGCCAAGAGCGTTCCGGGCGTCTTTTCTGTGACAAACGATCTTCAGGTGGACAACGGGAAATAGTGGACCGGACCGCCAGTCAATGCGGCGTCGACCGCTGGGAGTCGGCCAGTAACGTGGAGATGAGCTCGGCAACGGGCATGGTCTGACGATAAATTTGCTGGACGCCGTAATTAATTGCCGATCGAACCCCGGACAGTTGTGGTTCCGACTGGTCGAGCACGCAGACAAACGCTCGGGGAAACGCGAGGCGCAATACGCCGGCCAGCGGCCATCCCGCTCCGGGTTCTCCCAAATCGGCGAAGACGGCAGCGAGTTGGAATTGGTGCTGGGTGATGGCGAGCAGGGCTGAGGAAAGATCGCGAGCGACGATTGCAATGAAACCCTCGCGCAGCAAAGCGGTCTGGAGATTGCTCAGGATCTCCATGTCGGAATGAACCAGCAGCGCGCGTTTCTGACCAGGTTTGTTCACTGCGAGTCCGATTCACGTCGCCGGCTGACCAGGCGACTCAGGGCAGGGAGCAGATCGCTCAGTTCGACGGGCTTGTGCGCCATATAGTCGATTCCAAGATCGAGCGCCTGGCGCGAATTGGCGAGACTGGCAAAACCTGTGAGAACGATCACGACGGGTCGAGGCCTGGTTTGGAGGGCAATACGTGCTACTTCCAGGCCTATGTCTTCCTCCTCCATATTCAAGTCGGTAATGACGCCATCGAAGCTGGAATCTTTCTGCAACAGGGTGAGTGCCTGAGCACAACTCTCGGCAGTCATCACCTGGTAGCCTTCGTTTTCCAGAACCATACGCAGGGTCTGCAAAACGCTGCTCTCATCGTCAACCAGGAGCAGGTGAAACGGTTTGATAGTTGGATCCGGGTGGCTCACGCGGGAATTTGAGAATTCTACCACTGGCCTGGGCCGCTCAAGAAGCGCAAAGGACCGGTACCGTTCTCGGACGCGACGTCCAAGATCAGGACAGACGAACTCTGATCCTGGCGCGAGAACCCTTCGTGTGCTCGTAACTCCTTCCAAATGATCAGGAATTCAAGCATCTGTCGGCCCGACTTTTTGGCTGGCGGATTGCATTTAATAGGGCGAACCGCCGGAGACGCGGTACGAACCTATGCCGATGACAAGCGCCAGCGTGCGCAATGGAAACGACATTCAGCGAGCGGGCGAGAACGCCCGTTCCCAAGCCATCCAGGAGCAGATCGCATCGCTGTCCGGACGCGATCTTCAGCTGTGGTCGATTTCGCTTCTGATTGGTTTGGTGCTCTCGGCGGGATTTGTCTCCATCGTTGCCCCCAATCTGGTTTGGCGTACGCAGATTTCCCACATCGAAGGACGGTATCTTCCGCAACTCTTCTTCGGCCTGATTTCGCTCGTCGTTCTGTTCAACATTTACATCATTGCGCAAAAGCGGGAACTGAATTCCACGCGCGCGGCACTGCTGCAGGAGTTGCTCCATAACGAGCGCATTGAAGGATTCTCCCTGGTGGATCCGTTGACCAAGCTCTTCAACCGCCGTGCGGTGGATGAAATTCTTGCCAAGGAAATGTCGCGGGCGAATCGCCTGGGCAGCGATCTCACCGTGCTCATGATCGAAGTGCAGAACCTGGAACTCATCACCAAAAATTCAGGAACCAAGGTCGCGGAGAACTATCTGACCGAGACGGCTCGCTTGCTGCGTAATACGCTGCGTGGCTCGGACCTGGTGTTCCGCTATGCGGATGACCAATTCCTTCTGGTCATGCCGGATACCGGAGAACTACAGGCGGAACAGGCGCTGACCCGCCTGACGCAGGCTCTGGATCATTGGAACCATGAAAATCGCCCCGATACCGTGCTCGCGCTGGGATGGGGCATGGCCTCGCGCGTATCGGGTGTGGATGCAGCTGAAATGGTATTGGCGGCGAGCCGCCGGATGCTGCTGAGGCAGAACAAGTTGATCCCGGTTTTCTGAGATACAGGATAGGAATATGCAGGCAGGCGTCAGCAGAGTGCAATCTGGATTGATCGCGGTGAGAATTTTCGGACTGGACGCCGCCGGAAAGCCATTTTTCCAGGACGCGCAAGCGCGTAACCTCAGCGTCGAAGGCGCGCAACTGGAAGGCGTAGAGCACGCCTTGAAGACCGGAGACATCGTGGGCGTGCAGTATGCGCAACACAAGGTGCGCGCCAGGGTGATGTGGGCGTGCGAATTCCAGCAGCAGAAAACAATTCAGGTTGGGATCAAACTGCTGGTACCGAAGGATTGCCCCTGGGGCGACGTAATAGCCACCCAGGGTGCAGGCGTAGGAGAGCGCCGCCGCAGCCCGCGCTACCGGGTAGCCATCTGCGTACGCATTCGCGAGAGCCTGGGCGGAGTCAGTATGCAGACCAACTCCACCGACGTCAGCGTGAACGGCTGCTATGTGCAGACGCAGTTACCGTTGCCGGTGGGCACTCATCTGGATATCGAATTGTGGTTGGATCAGGATCGGATGAACACGGGGGCGATCGTGCGAACCTGCGATCCGGGAGTGGGAATGGGCATCGAGTTCATCGGGTTTTCCAAGAATGACGCTGACCACTTACAGCGAAGTCTGCGAAATCTGCTGATGCATAACATCAGCGGATTTCGATGAGCGGGCAAAGGGTATAAGCAGAACGCTCGATTACCATCGGCGTCGCTCATTACCGTGGTAATCAATGTCCTAGCGTTCGCAACTCCTACAATTTCAAAATGGCATACCTTGGCTTGCCAAGATTTGGGAAAGGAACTTGCATTCTCGGTGCCATCGCGTGCCTGTATCTCGCGACCTCGGTGCTACTGCACCGGGGCACCGTCCTGACCACGTTTGGCGATGTTGCGCAATGCCTTTTGCTCGCCGGCTGCACTGCAACTGCCCTGATGCAAGTGAAGCGGGGCATGGGCAGAGTGCGACTGTTCTGGTTACTGCTCGCCTGTGGCTTTGCGATGTGGCTCTCGGCCCAGGCCGCCTGGACTTATTACGAAGTGATGGTTCGGCAAGAAGTGCCGAATCCGTTTGCCGCGGATGTAGTGTTATTCCTTCACGTCGTGCCCATGATGGCGGCCCTGGCGGCACTGCCGCACCTTTCTCACCGGGAGCAGGGAACTCGTTTCAATTCCCTCGATTTCGTACTCCTTCTTATCTGGTGGCTTTATCTATACGCCTTTGTTGTGATCGCCTGGCAATTCGATTTTGTGAACGTGGAGATGTACGGCAAGAGCTTCGATGCTCTTTATTCGCTGGAACACTTGGTGTTGCTGGCCTGCCTGTTCCTGATCAGAAAGCGCAGTTCAGGGCGATGGAGAACTTTGTTTGCGCAATTGTTCTGGGCATCGCTGCTGTACGCGTTCAGTTCGATCGCGGCTAGTGTGGCGATCGATTTCGGCCGGTATTACACAGGCAGTCTTTACGACGTTCCTCTGGTACTCGCCGAGCTGTGGTTTTTGGGGGTGGGGCTGAGTTGGCGGGACGCGGACGTGCCGGGGAATTCAGAGAATCAGGCTGCCGCAGACGGCGGGATGTGGCCGGCTCGCATTGCGATGCTGGCGGTGTTTTCGACGCCGCTCATGATTTTGTGGGGCGCTTTCGGAGGACATGCTCCGCCCCAGGTTCGCTCCTACCGGCTGATCCTGACCGCGGTCACCATGCTGGTGATGGGAGTACTCGTGTTTTTCAAGCAGCAACTGCTCGACCGCGAGCTGATCGCTCTTCTGCATACCAGCCACGACAATCTGAACCAGATGCGCCGGTTGAAGGAAGATGTCGAAAACAAGGAACAGCAACTGCGGTGGAACAGCATGGAATTGCAGCGGAAAAACGTCGAGCTTCAACAAGCTTCTTTCACCGATACGCTGACCGGCGTCTGGAATCGCCGTTACCTGGAAGAGGTTCTGGCCTCAGAAGTGTCAAGAACTTTGCGGAATTATCATGGCCAACAGGGCGAATCGGGCGCCAACGTAGAGCAAGGAGAATTGATCTTCATCATGGTGGATGTGGACTTCTTTAAGCGCGTCAACGACGAGCATGGTCATGCCGTGGGCGATGAAATGCTGCGCAAATTTGCCGAGCGGCTCTCCAGTGTCATGCGAAAGTCGGATGTACTGATCCGCTGGGGTGGCGAGGAATTCCTGGTGCTCAGCCGTTCCGCCAGCACGTCTGGGACGCCTGTCTTCTGTCAAAGAATTCTCGAGGTGATTTCCTCGGAACCGTTTGTGCTAGGGAACAATATCGAGATTCGAAAGACCTGCTCGATCGGATGGGCGGGCTTCCCCTGGATGGCTTCGAACGTCGAGTTGATGAGTGCGGGAGAAGTGATCGAATTGGCGGACTCCGCCCTTTATCTGGCGAAGTCGTCTGGGCGCAATCAGAGCATAGGATTTCTGCCATCCGATTTGGCCCTGCGAAGCGGCACTAATATTTCCACGGAATCTTTGCGAAGTCTAGGCTCCGGATTGATTCGTCTGGAGAAGACTGCGGGACCGTCGGCGCGCTCGGGAGACGCCCTCAACAAGTCCAGTAATCTCGGCGAGCTGGTAAATCCCAGTCACTAGCAGCCCGGTTTCCGACAAGCTTCTTCTTCCCGTGAGCTTCAGGTTATTGACCCCGGGAGCCGTGAGTTCTATCTTCTCTGGCAGTGAACATTTCCGGCAATCTCTTGCTCGATCATCCCGAACTACTTTTCGTGTTGCTGTTTCTGCTCACGTTGGCGGTGCTGGAGAGCGGTTATCGCGCCGCTGCCCGGACCGGGGTCAATCTGGATGACGCTCGCCATGCGCAGATCGTGAGTTTGCGCGACGCACTGGGAATTCTGCTCAGCCTTCTGCTGGGTTTCACTTTCGCCATGGCGGTTTCGCGTTTCGACAAACGCCAGGAACTGGTGATCCAGGAAGCGAACGCAATTGGCACCGCGCATCTGCGAGCGGCTTTTGCGGGCGAGCCTCGCACCAGCCTTATCCGGACACTTTTGCAAACCTACGTGAAA
Organism: Terriglobia bacterium; assembly: GCA_963797845.1. Classification (GTDB taxonomy): domain Bacteria; phylum Acidobacteriota; class Terriglobia; order Terriglobales; family Acidobacteriaceae; genus DASREM01. The sequence continues at coordinate 136,102 of CAWCRE010000017.1, read as the reverse complement.
ACCCGGCTCGAATTCTTCGATGCGGGGCTGGACCAAACGCGTCTGCGAGCGAACGCATCCGGCGCTAAGGATTTGCAGAACCGGCTTTGGGAACAAGTGCTGGCCGTGCCGGCGCAGGAGCATACGGCCGCTTACGCCTTGCTGGCCCAATCGATCAATGAAGTCATCGATCTCGATGCTGAACGGCTGGGTGCCCTGGAAAACCGAATTCCCTCCATCATCTGGATTCTGATCACGTTCATGGCGGTGCTCACCTGCGTGGCCACCGGCTACAGCATGAAGGCCAGGGTATGGTTTCCAATCCTGGTGCTCCCTTTGATGATTTCGGCGGTTGCCGCTCTGTTGGCGGACTTGGACACACCGCGAAGTGGTTTCATTCGCGCCCGGCAACACGCGGTCGAGCGGCTCAGCGAAGACTTCCAAAAGTGAGATTTTAGCCCGTAGGAAAGTTCTGACATCCTTGGGTAACGAAACCCTTCCCTGAAACTCCGTTCTCCTGATGGCCAGAGCGGGAGAAATCCGCTAAACATAAGTTTCACACTGGAGGATTTTCGTGCCCAACCTGCTGACGATTCTCGGAGTCATGATGATGGGTATGGCGATGGGAGCATTGCTGACGGCGGTCCAGTTCCGGAGTCAAATCCGGCAGCTGCGGCGAGAACAGCAGGAACTGTGGGCCACAACCGGTCCGCGCCTGGTCACGAGCGTTCCGCCCTCTCCTCTCACGATGAGGCGAAGAGTGTCCTGAACGCCATGACATCAGTTTTCAGATCGGTCACAGGCATTCAAACCAGAAAAAAAGAACCCACCTCCGAAGAGGTGGGTTCGTAAGTTTTTGAAGCATGAACGTTGTGGTTACGGGACCGGAATCGTAGCGAATTCCACGTCCTGCACATGTGTGGTTCCGACCGTGCGTCGTCCATCGGTCCAAGTGATGAATGCGTTCCCGTTGAGAGTCGTGTCGTAATCGTAATCACCGGCGTAGCAACTCACGACCGAAGGATCGGGTTGAGCAGGTTGATTAATCACGCCGCTAACATTGATCGCAGCACCGAACGTCACGCCGTTATCCGTCGACTGGCGCGCAACCCGCTTGTAGTTACATCCCGGGTCGCTGACTACCTTGCAAGCCGTCGTAGATTGAGATCGGTCGTACCACGAGACGGTTACGCCGCCCGCGGCATCCGCCGAGAGTGAGGGCATCCACTGCTCCTTGAATGGCGCGTCTGTTCCCGAGTTGATTCTCTTGGGCACGGACCAGGTCACGCCATTGTCAGCAGAACGCACGTAGAAGATGTCTCCAGGATCGCCGCTCTTGCCCAATCCAGCGTAGACGTAATGGACGACACCGTTCGGACCTACTGCAGGTTCTCCCCATCCCATGTGCCGGATGATTGGATTTACCTGGGCGAAGTACGAATTGGAGGAGCACAGTGCATCGCAGATTGGTTTGAATCGCGGACCCAGAGTCGCTGAGGTGAAAGTAACTCCACCATCGATGGATTTGTACATCAGGTTCTGACGGGTGGCGCAACCCCCGCCCCCTTCATCCATGCCGGCGATGAAAACAGTGCTATCCGGGCCTTCAAATCGGGTCGCGCCCGCGGGCGAGCCGGTAATTTGAACATCACGAATAAAGGTCGAACCATTCGCGACGCGAACAGGAGTGGACCAAGTCGTTCCATCATCCGAGTGGACCAGGGAGAGAGCTCCCACGCCAACTGCGAAGTCATTCCACGAGATATACATCCGACCGTAAGTGCCACTGGTTGGTTCGTTGTCGACCCACATGGACTCGCGATCATCGCTGCTGCCGTTGTGGGCGCAGGCTCCAGTGGTCCAGGTCTGACCGTTGGTGGAACTCCACAATCCGATTCCTTGGCCGCCGCAACCGGTCGTCAGGTCTCCGGCATAAAATTTCCCGAGCTTGGCGTTGTAGACCACGATCGGATCGCCAAGATTTAAGCCGTGGGCGGTAGCAAAGGGTGGCGGCGAAATTTCCGTAAAGGTGGTGCCTCCGTCATTCGAGTAGGACGTCCCCGAATACTGGTTGGCATTGTGATCGTTGTAGTTGACGACAATGTTCATTGGGTTGGAAACATTGGCGAACACCATGTTCTCGCTCTTGGTGCAGCTGGAAGCAGTGGTGCAAGCGCGATTACTGACCTGAACGTTGGGCGGGACGACAGCCGCAGCCTTGGAGCTGACGGGCTTTCCGCCTTGGGCCAGTCCGCACTCGATCAGGACTTTTCCGGCTCCCAGGTTTTCCTGTTTCATGATCCCTAAAGCAGCAATCTGAGAGCAATCAATTCCTACCGAAGTCATCTGGGCAACGGCTGACGTCGGCTGAAGCGCGCACAGTGCCAGTAATGGAGCCGCAAGCGCAAGGTAAGCAAGGGTTCTACTCCTGCCGTACATCTTCATTGGTACACTCCTCTATTCTATTTTCTGTCTGCGTTATTTTTCGAGTTTACCGGTAGGTCCGTAGCAGGCCGCTGCTCGCCTGGCTCCTTTGCCACCGCACTGCCGCTGCTGAAGTACTGCTTGTCCATCCAAATACCGGTCTTCTTTTTCAGTTCGTCCAACTTCGCTTCCATCTTTTCGCCTTGCACCATCTTCTCAACCTCGGAGGCTACATCCGGAAGAGGCTGACGATCACGACCAGCGAGATAAACCAGAATGATGTGGTCGGGCGAATCCTCGGCTTCTTCCCATCTGCCGGGCTTCATCGTGAAGGCCACTTTGTCCATTTTTGCGGGTAGCTGTCCTCGCACAAACGTGAGCGGCTGGGCATCAAAGATTCCTTGGTCGCTTTCTCCAAACATTTGCGCGAGCTTTTCGGCATCGCCTCCCGATGCCGATTCCTGGAGTATGGCTGCGGCGCGGGCCTTCGCATCTGCCGGCGGTAAGCCGCGAGTATTCTTCGAACCTTCCCCGACCTTCCAGATGAAGAGCCTTCGAATTTGCACCCGGTCGTAATCCGATCCGTGTTTTTGGTAGTAATCGCTGATTTCTTTGGAAGACGGTTTGTTCTGCCCAAGCAATTTCGTGAATTCCGCGTCAGAAAGGATCTGCGTGCGAGCCACGGCCAGCTTCTGGCGAACGTCGGGGGTGGAGTCGAGATGACTGGCGACAGCGAGTTCGGAGAGCATTAACACCGTAGCGTAATCACTGCCGAGGCGTTGGCGATCTTTGACGGAATCGCCTTTATCGGGGTCGCCGCCTTTCGGTTCAATGTCCTCGATCATCGTCTCGAATTGCTTCTCGGTGACCTGCACCCCGCCGACTTTCATTACGATTCGGTCGGGTGAAGATGAGTGATTTTCAACTTCAGAGCTGGAAGGCTTTTCGACGCGCGAATTTTGCGCATGAGCAACAGCAGCAACGGCGATGATTAGAAAAACTTGAAGTGAGATTCGGACCCTGGTCAAAATTGACTCCCCGCGACAAAACCGTTCAACAACATGCAATGGGCTTGTAATGAAAACTGAGATTTGTTGTGTTGAGACGCAGACGCCCTAGCTACGAGGCTAGTACTATGTACGATCGTAGGGAGGCTGTCAATGAGCCCTTCTTCTCAAGACCAGCGCGTCATGCGGAGGGGTCAGTCTTTGCGGATTCGCGCGCGGCTGGGGGCTGAAAATCCAGCAAGCCGAGTCCAGGAAAGATTCGAGTCAAAGGCGGCGATGGATTTCGATTGCTGTGCGTTGACGGGTGATGTAGCTGGATGATAATGAAGCGCCTCCGAGGAAGAACTCATGCCCAGCACTCCCCAGCCCCGCAAGACTTCCGCAATCTCCGACTCGCTTAACCGGAAACTCAATACCTACGCGCTGGTGGCGAGCTCAGCGGGAGTGAGCCTGCTGGCTCTGGCCGGGGTTTCCGAGGCGAAAGTTGTCTACACGGAAACCTATCAAGTGACGCGAGCACACGTTCCCCTATACATTGATCTTAACCATGACGGCGTCAATGATTTTCTGCTGCGCACGACGTACTACGCGGGCAGCTCTTACTTCAAAGTAGGGCTCTCCGCATCGGGCAATCACAATTTCAGCAATGTCGTCGCCGGAAAGCATCTTCCTCGGAGCAGCTACTTTTTTTCTGCCGCGTCCGCTTTGCCTGCGGGCACTCGAATCGGACCAGAACGCGAATTCTCCGTTCATCACCCGTTCATGGCGGAGGAGCTTTTCGCACCGAACGTCCGCACTAGCCAGTATTCCGACCTGGGCCGATGGGCCGGCGGGGGAAAGGGTGTCAGCAACCGATATTTGGGGCTCAAGTTCGTGATCAACGGCGAAGTTCACTACGGCTGGGCCAGACTCAGCGTTACGCTTGCGCATCATCGGCAATATGATGATGTGGTGGGTACACTCACGGGCTACGCTTACGAGACCGTCCCGAACAAGCCGATCATCGTCGGTAAGACGACCGGCCCAGATGTAATTACGGGAAACCCTGGAACGTTAGGTAGGTTGGCGCTCGGACGAAAATAGCCTGGCTGAAACTGTCGCGAAACCGCCCTCCCATGGAAGGCGATTTCATAACTTTACGTCCTTGTTCGGCTGCCAAACCCTTTGTGAAGTGATAACGCGATTTAACACCAAGCGGCGTGTTGCCTTTAGGGTTGGCGAAAGTGATTTCGTAGCCCTCATGCATCAGGGCGCAGACCGGAACCGTCAGCTCGTTAAGGTAGTAGCCAAGGCCCTTGTAACCTTGCCATCTTTCAAGGGCAAGCCATGACCGATCGGAACTAGTGCCAGAACTTTTCCTTGGCTGTCATTTTGTTCTCCTTTCCTGAAATCGATTTTGTTTCCTGGACGTCACGTGGGCATTTTCAGAATTGCTGATGCGATGTTCCCAAGGGAAGTTCAAGAGCAAAGTGCCCAGTATAATGAGCGCTGTATCAAAATTGGAGTCAACCATGAACGCCGTGCAAGTCGAACAAAGGAGCTATGTGATGCCCCCGCGAGAAGGGATCAGCATCGCGCATTTTCTCACCGTCGCCGACGTCGAACGATCGGCTCGCTACTACGAAAAGGTCTTCGGCGCTCGCATCCTGACCATGGGTGACGGCAACGCGCCTCCGTACCTTCAGCTTGCGAATATCTGGATGATTCTCAACGTCGGGGGAGGGCCGACCCCGGATAAGCCGACGGTAACGCTCAGCGTTCCCGACCCGAATCACATCAGCAGCTTTATGAATTTCCGCGTTGCAGATATTCAAGCGTGCTACGAGTTATGGAAAAGTCGAGGAGCCGAGTTCATCACGCCGCCGATCCCCAAGTACGGCGAGATCCGCTGCTACATCCGCGATCCTGACGGCTATATCATCGAAGTCGGACAGAGCACCGACCTTACGTACGGTTGATGCTCGGCTCGGAGGGAATGGGATCTAAAGCGGTTGCGGAAGTCCGCTTACGCACGCTTCCAGGGTTTTCAGCCAGACGAGTCTTGCTTGGAAGTTGTTGAGAGGAGTGGAGGCGCGGGTCGGAATCGAACCGACGCATAAAGGTTTTGCAGACCTCTCCCTTACCACTTGGGTACCGCGCCTTCGTCCTCTAAATTAGAACGGCGTTGAGGAAAAGTCCAGCCAGACTGGCCCGATCACTTGCTCGAAGCTTTCGCTGGTGCGCGTTGCACGATGGGCATGGCCACTTCTTTTCCGGCCAGGTCTTTCAAGTAGATGCGATGCCTATGCTTGCCGACCCGGCCGTCCACTGTTTTCCCGACTTCCCAGTTGCTCGGCACGTAGTCGCTGGCGTGACGATAGCGGCCAACATATTCTTTGTCGCCTATTTTCACCGTGATGTCGTAGGCGGCTTCGCTGCTGGGAGGCGGAGCGTCGGTGGTCTTGTGCACCCGGCTTGAACTGTCTTTGGGCTGAATTTTAAGAATCGTCGCGGCTTGATAGGTCAGGGGGCTGTGCCGATGCCAGGCCAACCAGCAACATTAACGATACGACCACCGAGGCTAGTAGAGAGCGCATGAAACTCCGCCTGCGCAATACAAAAGCCCCTTCGCAGGAGCTGAATTTCTGGAGCGGGAGACGGGATTTGAACCCGCGACTTCGACCTTGGCAAGGTCGCACTCTACCACTGAGTTACTCCCGCTCTGTTTCTCGATTATAAACAAGCCACCCAACAGCGGCAAACCCTCAGTACTTCGAGGACGTGCCGGTTTTCTGCTGCATGGCTCTCGTTTGCCTCTGGCAGTGATCTGATTGCGAATGTCCCAGAGATCTTTGTAAAACAAATGCCCCATGCGCTGGTGCAGCACTTCCACCGGAGTGCCCATCGTCCCTACCACGCCGCCGCCAATGATCCGCTGCGCGAGCTTCAAATGATGGAAGCGGAACAGGTGCACGCGCTCGTCGAAATCCAGAAGCCGCTCCGCGACATCGTGCAAGCCGAAGAACTCTTCGTGCCGTCGATAAACATCGTCCACAGTCAATCCCGCTTTTTGAAGTTGGGCGTAGTAAAGCTTCGCCCAAACGCGGCCCGATGTGAAGCAGGGACAGAAAACCGGGAGAGTCGAGCCCGCTGCCATGCCCAAGCCCGGCGCGAATCAAGTGGTAATCGTACGGAGTGATGGTTTCCAGCACGTGCAGCATCGACACGGGATAGTCGAGCATCTGGTTGGCGCGACGGATCAGTCGCGCCGCATTTCCGAAATCACCTTCGCTGATGTGAATGCGCGCCCGTTCCAGTTCCCACGCGGCACCCTTTAGCAGCAGTTCGGAACTCTGATGGATGACCTGGAACGTCATCTCATCCTTATGCAGGAATTCCTCGGCGCTTTTTTGCAACGACAGCAGTTCGTCGGTGCGCAAGTAGCGTTCGTAGTCGGTAGCTCCCTTGCCGGGGAGAATCGGTTTTTTCAGATCAGCCATGTGTTCGTCTCAAGTAGGAAATCAGTCGCACTTACGCTGCGGTGGAACCCACTGCGGATCATCTTCGGGCTTCACTATGGCTCCATCGCGCATGTGAATGATGCGATCTCCGTAGCTGGCGGCCTCGGGATTGTGAGTGATCATCAGTACCGTCTGGCCGAGCTCCTGGTTGGAGTGCCGCAACATGCCCAACACAATTTCGGAGTTCTTGGAATCGAGATTTCCGGTGGGCTCATCAGCGAGCACGATGGCCGGCTTGTTGATGAGAGCCCGCGCCAGCGCGACGCGTTGCTGTTCGCCGCCGGAAAGCTCCGATGGCCGGTGATCCAGCCGTTTATCGATTCCCAGCAGCCGGACTATCTTATTGAAGTGCTCGGGATCGCGATGTCCGTTCTTGCCGGAGATGTCGAGTGCGATTTCAATATTGGAACGCGCATCCAGCGTAGGCAAAAGGTTGAATTTCTGGAAGACGAATCCTATTTTTTCTTTCCGCATGTTGGTGCGTTGGGAATCGGAGAGCGTTGCAAAATCCACACCGTCGATGACAACGTGCCCGCCATCCGGATGGGTGAGGCCGCCCAATAGGTAAAACAGGGTGGATTTGCCGCTTCCCGATGGTCCCACCACGCTGACGAACTCACCCTTTTTGACTTCGAAGGTTATTCCGCGCAGAGCCGGAACTTCAATTTTTCCGATGCGATAAGTTTTGCGGAGTTCGACCGCTTCGATGAACGCACTCATCCCGTCATTGATATTACACGAAGCTTTTGGAGTTGGCGGGAGCGGTGAGATCAAGCTACCTGGGACTGTGAACCGGGGGCACGTCGGAGCTGGGCGCGTTTCGGTCCACGCTTTCTCACCAGCAGCAAGCGTATGCGCTCGAGCAATTCCGCCGGATCGTGCGTGCCTTTGGGGAGGAAAACATCGGCTCGGGTGTCGCGATCGTAGAGCCGAACCTTTCCGGAGAGTAAGACCGCGGGAGTTTCCGGCGAGATGGTTTTTATTTCCTCAATCAGTTTGATCCCGTCGGTTCCGGGCATGACCAGGTCGGTGATGACCAGGTCAATGCCGCCGCGACGGAAACAGCTCAGCGCATCTTCGCCGCTGGTGCAGGCCAGCACGCGATAGCCGCGGGTCTCGAGCATGACTTTGCGAATGGAAAGAGATTGCTCATTATCATCTACGCAGAGGATTGTCCGTTTCGGCTTCATTTTCGTGTCGTTTGACCGTGGCGCGTCCGCGACGACCTGTCTATTTTTTTCTTTTGTTTGAGTCGCGGAGCGAAATGAATCCTACGGCGTCAGAGGAGCGCATGTAAAGTGTCACGAATGCTAATGGCAAATTTGAACCATTGAATTTTATTTCTGTGTGTGCATGTCCGCGAAGATGCGTGGAAAATCAACGCGCTCACGGCCAGAAAACTTCGCCGCGCAAAACTTCGACAGCGTTCCCGCCGACGCGGACATTGACTACTCGATCATCTTGACGCGAGGCGCGAACAAAAATCCGGCTTGGGCGACCCATTTCGAGTCCCTGTTCGATCATCACGCGTTCGTCCGACTTGGCGACATTGTGCGCGACCATCCAAGCAGAAGCACAGCCGGCGGCCGAACCGGTGGCGGGATCCTCTCCGTTATAAAACATCATGCGCGCATGAATGCGGGCATCGGGCTGTGTGACTTCGCGGGTTACGAAGTAAAAAAACTTGCCTCCCGACCGCTCCAGGTATTGCGCTGAACTGCGCAAGTCGATGTTTAGATTGCGGGCGATCTCCAATCCGCGCAGGGGCACGATGGTGAAGGGAACCCCGGTGGAGACGGTTTGAATGGGGAGGGAAGGATCGATATCGCCATCGCGCAGATTGGCGGCACGCACCACGGCTTCGCGATCGTGGGGCGGCCCGAATGTGGGATCCATTTGTGTCATTTCCCCGAAAGCTGCCTCCCCTGTTCTATCTTCGAAATGCACCGGAACTTTTCCTGCCTTCAGGTCCAACGTCACTTGCGACGCTTTACTCTCACCGCGCAGATGAAACGCCGTACCCAACGTGGGGTGGCCGGCGAAAGGCAATTCTTCAGCCACGGTGAAGATTCGAACCTTGATTCCGCGCTGGTTTTCAATCGACGAGTCGCGACGCTCGACGAAAGTCGTTTCCGACAAATTCATTTCCTTGGCCAGCGTCTGCATCTGTTGGTCGGTGAGGCCGCGAGCATCGGTGAAGATCGCCAGGGAATTGCCTTCAAAACTGCGGTTCGTAAACACATCGAACTGCACGAAGGAAAGCGTGGGTTTTGACTGGAGCATGGCAATCCATTCTAGCCGATTGCGGATTGACTGCGATTGACGCGGAGACTTATCCTACAAGCCGAGCGAAAAATTTTACGTCTCTTGTTGGACGATGTTTTGTAGGACGGAGCTTGCTGCCTCTATAGTGGTTAAAGTTGCCCCCGCTGCCCAGGCTCCGCTAAGTCTTCATTCCAGAGAGTGGGACAATTCTTGTACCAGCCATCGAGGAGAAAATAGATGAGCACCGACACCGCCGCTGTTTCGATTTCACGTATTCCTCGTATCAACGAGCCAGCTCCCGATTTCCAGGCCAAGTCCACTCACGGCATGATCCGCTTGAGTGATTACACATCGAAAGGAAAGTGGGTGCTGTTGTTTTCGCATCCCGCGGACTTCACTCCGGTATGCACCACGGAATTCGTGGAGTTCGCGCGTCACAATGCCGAATTCGAAAAGCGGAACGTGCAACTGGTGGGGAACTCGATCGACAGCGTTTACTCCCACATCGCATGGGTGCGAAACATCGAGAATCATTTCAAAGTGAAAATTCCATTTCCCGTGATCGCCGATCTCGACCAAAAAGTTGCTCGGGCGTTTGGCATGGTGCACGAGGCAGTCAGCGATACGGCGGCGGTTCGCGCCGTCTTCTTCATCGATCCGAAACATGTGATTCGTGCGTTGCTGTATTACCCGCTGTCGCTGGGCCGCAACATCGACGAATTACTGCGCGCCGTGGATGCCATGCAGACCGCGGATGCCAACGCCTGCGCCACACCGGCCAACTGGCGCGTAGGCGATGCGGTCATCGTGCCTGCTCCGATTACCCAGGCTGACGCGGAAAAGCGGGCCGCCGGGGGCGCCGACCTCGAGGTCACGGATTGGTATTTGACACGAAAAAAGATTGCGGCTGCTGCTGATTAACCCAGCCAGGTTCAGGGGGGCCTACGGCTCGCCCTGATTTTCTTTTCGTGCAGTGAGTCTTGCCTAGCTCTTCAGATTTCAGCCTTAATTCGGAAGCGCATGTGGTCCGGTGATCATCCCGGTCTTCAAAACCGGCGGGCGGCGGGTTTTCCCGTCGCCGGTGGGTTCGACTCCCACCCGCTTCCGCCAATCAGTGGTCGCTATCCAGGTTTCGCACTTTTCGTCTAATCTCATGCCTTGTTCCGAAAATTAAGACAAAATCCACGCTGAGGCTCACCCTGATGAAACGAATTCTCGTTCTCGTGTTTGTTTCGCTGTCATTCCTGGCCCATGCCGAAGATCAGAAGCCGATGACGCTCAAAGGCGTTTTACTCGAACAGTTACGCACCACCCACAATGCCAAAGACTGGTTCGTGGATGCGAACGCCGCTGTTGCAGGACTCACGCCCGAGCAGGCTAAATGGACCGATGGCAAGGGTAATCACTCCGTCGGGCAACTGGCGAATCATTTGGTGTTCTGGAATTCGGTGGAATTGGCGAAATTCAAGGGCGAGCAGCCTCCCAAGTTCGATGGCAACAACGACGAGACCTTTAACAATTTCGACGCGAAGAACTGGGCGGCTACGGTGAAGCAGCTGGACGAAGTGATGACGGCTTGGGAGAAGGCAGTGGAACAAGCGGACGACGCCAAGGTGAGTACATGGGCGTCCACGATCGCGCATGTGGGGACCCACAACGCCTATCACGTCGGGCAGATCATTGTCGTCAGAAAACAGCAGGGCTCCTGGGACCCTGCGAATGGCGTGAAATGATCCAGCGGAAGTAGTGAAATAATCGGATTGAGGGGCTCCGCCCGGAGCCCCGGCTTTCGTCCCTTTGCGGCACCCTGAAACCACGGCCGCGCCATCCCTATATACCGATAACTGGGTTCAGGTTTACAGGATTCGCTGTACTCACTTGTCGCGAGATGGTGTGCTAGTTTTTTGAAGGTCTGTCGGAGATGCTCCGCCCTGGAGGAGAGTTCCGCGACCAGCAAAGACCAAGACTTCTGGAAAATTTTGAATTTGAGGTCGTCAGGAACTTTCTTGGACCAGACCCTTCCACAACCTACGCCGTCCGGTTCCGGGCAATCGGCTTTTCTGTTTCGTGTCTCCGGTTCCGTGTTGTGTGAGCTTCGGGCCGCCACTCGCTCACAGCATCAAGCGATCGAGTCCGACCTCCGGATCTTAGAGAGGCTGCGAACGATCACTGGACTCAGGTCCTTGCTGGAGCGCTGGTACGGCTTCATGAATCCCTTTGAAGCGACGCTCATGAGTTTGCCCGAACTGCGAGCAGTGGCCGGCGCACGGGAGAAAACTTCCCGGCTTCGCAACGACCTTTTAGCCTTAGGGGTACTTGAGCTCGAAAACATTCCGCTCTGCTCCTGCATCTCAGGTTTTACCACTTTGCCTGAGATGGTGGGCGCGATGTATGTCACCGAAGGTGCCAGCCTGGGAGGATCCGTGATCGCTCGACATCTGGAGCGCGATCTTGGCCTTCGAAATTCTGCAGGTTACTCGTTTTTCACTGGCTACGGGTTGCGCACAGGCGAGATGTGGCGCCAGTTCGCGCAATTTGCCGAAGACGCCATTGGGGAAAACGTAGGTCCGGCCATCGCTGCTGCCCGGCAAACATTCAGCTCCATTCACGGCTGGTTAAGCAGCTGATGGAGACCTCGGCGCCAGTACGTGAACATGCTCTGCAAACTTGCGACCAGGAAGCGATTCGCATTCCGGGAAGTATTCAGCCGCATGGGGCGCTGATCACCCTGGATCCCGCGTCGCTTCGTGTCTTGCAAGCCAGTGCGAACGTCTCCGCATTTTTCGGTCGTTCCGCCGAGGAAGTTGCCGCTTAAGAGGTGTCCGAATTTCTGCCTGACCCTTTCGCTGCGGAATTGAACTCCAGTCGTCACGGCTACAACTCTGATCCTCAAGTTGCGGAATATCTCTTTCTCGTGCCACGCCGGTGCGAATTCCTGTCAAGAGGCAAATTGCTTACTGTTTCAATCATCTGCAACTCAGCAGGCGTACGCATAGTCGTATACTGCGCAGCTTCGAAAGCACAGCAGCGGGAGAGGCAGCGCAATTTCACACGAACGATCACGGACCGGGAGCAAGAACGAAGGTGGACGGAATCGCGCCGCCCGCGAGCGTGCGCTCATCGTGGCCGCGAGCAAGCTGTTCGCCAGTCGAGGTTTTGAAGCCACCACGACGCGGGAAATTGCGGCTGAGGCCGGCTGTGCCGAGGGACTGATTCACCGGTATTTTCGAGGGAAGGCCGGCCTGCTGCTGGCTATTGTCGAGTCGCGCGCTTCCCAGGAAGTCCAAAATTTAACGCACAATCTGAAGCCGGCTCCCACGCTGCAGCAAGAGGTTCGGCAGCTCGTGGATTTTGAAGTTTCACGAATGTGGGAAGACCGGGAATTCTTTCGCGTGATAATTCCCCGGCTGTTTGTTGATCCCAGTTTTGGGGAACGGATATCAAAGATCGGCCCCCTGCAACGCGCGCGTCTGATTCGCGAGCGGCTGCGGAAGTACAAAGGATGCCGCAATCTCTCAAAATCCGAACTGGACGCGCTCGCGCATTTCGTTGGTGTAATCGGATTTATGCTGGGATTTATGCGTCCCGTGACTCTGGGACACGATCGAGCACGGGCGCGGCGTATGGCAGAGAAAATGGCTTCCCTGATTACTCGCGCCTTGTAGTGGAAGTACTCCGCCGAGTATGAATTAACGTTCATTTTGTAAGTAGTCAATAGATTTTCTCTTGATTCCCCACAACGACGTAATATAAAGTGCGTCCGCACGCACTTGTGGGGTGCGTCATCTTGTCAACGAACTGCTTTTCTTGGTTCAGTACCAGGAGGACTGCGCATGACCTCGTCCCGGAGATGTTTGGCGGGCGCTTTTCTGCTGCTCTTTTTGATCGTTGGCTCCGTCAACAACGCGAACGCAATTCCAGCATTCGCCCGTAAGTACGGGCTACGCTGCTCCGCTTGCCACGTCGCATGGCCGGTGTTGAATGACTTCGGCTGGCGATTTAAAGACAACGGTTACCAGCTTATGAACGACCGCGACGCGCCGATCTGGCAGCATCCTGGATACTGGCCGGTCGCGTTTCGAATGACACCGAACTTCCACCGCGACAGCACCGACAAAGTGCAGGTGGATTCGGCAGCCGGGCCGGGAGCAGGAGAAGTGCAAGTCACCTCGCATGGCTTCGACCTATCCGGTCTGGACATCCTCACCGCGGGAACTCTGGAAAAGAACATTTCGTTCTTGCTGGTTCCTTCCGCCGACGAGACGGGAGCTTTCCACTTTGAATCGGTTTGGGTTCGCTTGGACAACCTGGCCCATAGTCCATGGTTGAACGTCAAGTTCGGAAAGTTCGAACTGGACAATCTGATTTCTGAGAAGCGCATCCTTTCGCTTTCGGGGAATGGTGGGTTTTACGAGAGCTACCATTTCGTTCCGCCGGGTGATAACAATGCCTGGGCGCAGATTGGAGACAACCAGTTGGGCGTGGAGTGGTCCGGGCATTCAGCGAACGATCACACGCGCGCGTCGGCGGCCCTGTTCAGTTCCAATGACGGCAACGTCGACCTGGTGAACGCTAATACCTACAGCGGATTCTTCAACGTCAGTCAGGCTTTCGATCTCGGGGGTCTCGGTCTCCAACGCGTGGGCGCCTACGCCTTCGTGGGACAAGCACCCACGTATTCGCTGACCAATGGTGGGGCACCGGTACCGGGTTCCAGTCTGGGCAATGCGTCGTTCCATCGTGAGGGCGTATATGGCGACTTCTACTTCAATAAACTGGATGTAGCGCTTTATTACCAGCACGCTTGGGATAGCTCGTATTTCGGAACTTCCACTCCGGGGAATTCACCCTTGCCAACAGGAGCGCGGGCTCCCACATGGAACAGCTTCTTCGTGGAGCCCCACTACACGATTAACCCGCAGTTCGTGGTTTTCGGACGCACGGAATTCGTCCGCATAAGCCGGCAGGCGCTGTCGACGAATCCGTCCGATCTTGGCAATGTCGACGCGTACACGATTGGCTACCGCTGGTACCCGATCATGACGAGCCGGACCGGGTTGGCGTGGCACAACGAATATTCGTGGATCCGCCAGACTGGCACCTCGCCAGTTTCGGGTACGGATCTAACCTCGGGAACCTTGTTCTTCGGATTTGACTTCGACTTCTAGAGAGGAAAACAGATGCGCACAAAATCTCAGATCATCTCGCTCATCGCAGGCGCCGCTGTGGTCCTCGCGCTCGTGGCGCTCGCCTCAGGCCAAGAGACTAAATATTCCGAAGACCAACGGCTCAACATGGAAAGCAACATCCATGGCAGGACCGGGCACGCGGAGAACGCAAGAGTGAATTATCGCCGCTACTGCACTGGTTGCCACGGAGATTACGGTGACGGCGAAGGAGAGAATGCCCAATGGATCGATCCCAAGCCGCGCAACTTTACGCTCGGCCAATTTAAGTGCCGCTCTACGCCAACCGGCACCCTGCCTACCGATGACGATCTCTATAATACGATCGGTCGTGGCATCGTGAACTCCAACATGCCGCAGTGGCTGCCTTTGACCGACGACGAGCGCGTAGACATGGTCGCGTATGTCAAACATTTTTCTCCGAAATTTGTAACCGAGAAACCGGGCACGCCCATTCAGATTCCGCCCGAGCCTGAAGTGACGGCTGATCGCATCAAAGCTGGCCAGGCGTTGTTTCAGAAGCTGGAGTGCTGGAAATGTCACGGAGTTGAAGGCCGGGCAAACGGCCCATCGGCAGACACCCTGACCGATGATCAGAACCGTCCCATCAAGCCGTTCAACTTCCACGACGGTACCCGTTTCAAGTGTGGCACCAGCGATCAGGATCTGTACAAGATCTTCATGACCGGCCTGGACGGAACGCCCATGCCGTCTTTTGCCGACAACGTGAAACCGGATGAGGCGTGGGAACTGGTTTTCTATCTGCGCTCTCTGCAACCGATGGAGACCAAGGAAAAGCAAATTGCAAAGCAACTCGGATTGAAACCTATCAATCCCAATGCCCCGCGCCCACACCTAGCGAGAATAAGTAAGGACAACAGGAGAACGAATTAATGAATATTCGACACCAAATTGCAGTAACACTGGCGGCAGTCGCGCTGGTTGCGGCCGGAACTCTGATGCTGAGCCGGAATGTGATCGCAGCAGGAGAAGGGAAGATCACGGGGACCATTAAGCTGGACGGCACTCCTCCCCATCAACGTCCTATCGACATGTCGAAGGAGCCCTCCTGCCAGAAGCAGCACGAGGGACATCCTATTACGACAGAGAACGTGGTGGTTGGGCCTAATGGCGGCTTGCAGAACGTCGTGGTCTACATCTCGGAGGGTTTGAGCGGTGCTGCGGGAACGCCTTCCCAGACACCAAACTTTGAGCAGAAGGGCTGCCAATACATCCCCCACGTGCTGAATCTGGATGTGAACCAGCACTTTAAGGTAGTCAACGACGACCAGACCTCGCACAATATCCATCCTCAGCCGACTAAGAACTCGGAGTGGAACAAGTCGCAGCCTCCAGGAGCGCCGCCGATCGATGCGGTGTGGGCCAACGAGGAAGTCGCTATTCCTGTGAAATGCAACATTCACCCCTGGATGCACGGGTATCACGTGGTGGTCAAGGGCCCGAATGGCGTCAGCGATAACAGTGGAACCTATACCATCGAGGGGGTTCCGCCGGGTAGTTACACCCTGACGGCGTGGCAAGAGACCTACGGTACTCAGACCCAGAAGGTAACGGTTGCCGCCGGGAAACCCGCGACCGCCGACTTTACTTTCAAGGCGAAATGAGGAACCGTTTCAACTGGTAATCACGGGCCGTCGTAGGGAAGCTGCGGCGGCCTCCTTTATTGCTTGAATCGCTGACCTTCTCTGCTCGAGGCAACGCGTCATGGCCAAGATATTCGCAGTTACGCTCATTCTCATCGCGATCGGTTCCGCGATTCCCATCATCATGCATACCTGGCCGGCCCCGGCCGATATCTCTACTCACGGGCCGCTGATTGACGAGCAGATGACCGACACCATGGCCGAAGCCGGTATCTCGTTTCTCGCCTCACAGATACTGCTGGCGATCTTTGTGTGGAAGTACTCGAACCGTGCCCCCGGCGCCAAGATCGGCCGTTTCCCGGGTGGGGCAATGGGTCTTGTCATTGCCGCATTTCTTCTGGTCGGGACTGAAGTTCTGGCCCTGGGAGCTTTCGGCGCTCGCGCGTGGGCGGGAATTTATTTCAAAGCTCCTGCGGCGGATGCCATGCCAGTGCAAGTGCAGGCCGGTCAATTCGCGTTTTATTTCCGCTACCCGGGACCGGATGGAAAATTCGGCCCGATTCATCCTGATCAGGTGAATGAAGGCTCACAGAATTTTTTCGGCTCTGGATCCGATCATGATCTCGATGCGAAAGACGACATCGTTACCGCCGAATTGGCCATTCCGGTCGAACAAGGAAATTCACCTGCTGATGCACTCGAAAGATGTTGGCCACTCGTTCTATGTGCGCGAGTTGCGGGTGCAGCAGGATTTCGTTCCCGGCCTGGATCTATCGTGCACTTCACCGCGAACCAAGGTCGGCAAGTACGAGATCGTATGTACGCAACTCTGCGGTCTGGGTCACTACAACATGAAGGCGTATCTCGACGTGATGTCGCCAGCAGGACTTCGATGCTGGCTGAAGCAGCAAGCCAGCCATGCAGTAGGGGAATTGCCGGGTCCGGCACACGCACCCAGGATCACGGCGAAACAATCTTGTGAGGGGTCACAATGCACGACATGTCCGCAGCACGCAGCGCAGCATCACGCGCCGCCCACCGGGTTTATCCGGAAGCACGTCTTCAGTCTCGATCACAAGGTTATCGGAGAGCAGTATTACGGCCTGGCACTGGTCGCGGTCTTCATCGGCATGGTGCTCTCCTGGATGATGCGCATTCACCTGGTGTGGCCCAATGCTCGCATTCCCGGGCTGCACTTGCTTTCGAAGAACGGGCGCCCGGCGGCGTGATCACGCCGGAGTACTACCTGCAGTTGATGACCATGCACGGCACCATCATGGTCTTCTTTGTGCTGACCAACGCGCCGTTCGCGGCCTTCGGCAACTACTTCCTGCCGATCCAGATCGGCGCGGAAGATATGGCCTTCCCCCGCTTCAACATGATGTCGTTCTGGGTCACGTTTCGTGCGTTCCTGGTTGCTGATTGCCGCGTTCTTCGTTCCGCGACGGTCCGCCGCTCTCCGGATGGACTGCCTATGCGCCGCTGAGCGCGGTCGGGAAGTCGCCGGCCCGGGACAAGGCTACGGGCAGGTTCTGTGGGCCATCTCGATCGCCATCTTCTGTGTTGGGCAGTTGCTGGGATCGCTGAACTTCATCGCCACCACTCTTGATCTGCGCGCAAAGGGCATGAGCTTGATGCGCATGCCGCTGTCGGCATGGGCATGGTTCATCACCTCCTGCATGGGATTGCCCGCCTTCGCCGTCCTGCTGCCCGCCTGCATTCTGCTGATTCTCGATCACGTCGCCGGCACCAGCTTCTTCGTCGCTTCAAATCTCGTGATCAACGATCAGTTGCAGCCGCATTCCGGTGGTTCGACGCTGCTGTGGCAGCACCTGTTCTGGTTCTTCGGACATCCCGAGGTGTATATCGCGATCCTGCCCGGCGATGGGCATCGTCTCGCACATCCTGATCGCCAACATGCGGCGTCCGCTGCTCAGTCACAAAGTCATGATCTACTGCATGGGCGCGCTGGCCGTGTTCAGCTACATGGTTTGGGGACATCACATGTTCGTCAGCGGAATGAATCCGTTCTCGTCGCTGGTGTTCTCCTTCCCCACGCTGATCATCACCATCCCGGCCACGATCCTCGTGCTGATCTGGCTGGGCAGCCTGTACGGGTCGAAGCTGCGCATCAACAGCGCCTCGCTGTTCGCCCTCGGCTTCATCTCGATGTTCGTCAGCGGCGGCGTCAGCGGCTTCTTCCTGGCCCAGCCTTCGATCGACATCATGCTGCACGCCACTTACTTCGTCGTCGGTCACTTCCACATGGTGATGGGCGTGGCGGCCATCTTCGGCATCTTCGCCGGAACCTATTTCTGGTTCCCCAAGATGACCGGGCGCATGATGAATGAGACGCTCGGGAAGCTGCACTTCTGGCTGAGCTTTGTCGGCGCCTACTGCATCTTCATGCCGTTCCACTATCTGGGATTTGCCGGCAACGTTCGCCGCTATTCGGCGTTTGTGGACGACTTCTGCAGCCGCTGATGCCGGTGCACAAGTTCATCACCTTCGCCGCGATTGTCACGGGAGTGGCACAGTTCATTTTTCTCTACAACCTGTTCTACAGCCGGTTCAAGGGCAAACCGGCTCCGCAGAATCCCTGGGAAGCACTTCGCTCGAATGGAGCATTCCGTCGCCTCCGCCGCACAACAATTTTGGAGGCAAGTCACCCGGTCGTCTATCACGATCCTTATCAATACGGCATGGAGAGCTCGACCGGCGACTACGTGATGCAGGACTCGCCCGAGCAGGTCCATTCTGAAGCGCGACGAGAAGTAAAGGAACCAGCCGGAGTCTGGAACATGGCAACTACGATTCACGAACCGCCGAAAATCGAGGAACCTCGCGGGCCATCGCGGGCTACCGGATTTCCGGGCAAAGGCGGGTGGGGCAATTGGTCCCGCGGATGGCGATCTGCGCGCGGTGCAGGATTACTCTCCTCCGCCCGCTTCCACCGGCATTTGGGTGGGGATCACCGGCCATCACAATGATGTTCGCGGCCTTCACCAGCGCCATGGTCGTACGCCAAGGATCGGCTCCAGATTGGCGGCATTTCAGCTTGCCGTCTATCCTCTACTTCAATACGCTGCTCCTCTTGCCAGCAGCTTCACTCTGGAATTCGCGCGGCGCCGTATCGCGACTTTCATGATGGACCGAAGCGCAAGGCTGAACATCCCGCCAGTGGTTGCAGGTGACGCTGGGGCTCGGCCTGTTATTCGTGGTCGGACAATATGTTGCCTGGCGCCAACTCAGCGCGCAGGGCTTGTACCTTGCCACCAATCCCAGCAGTTCCTTCTTCTACGTGCTTACAGCGACTCACGCTCTGCACGTCTTGGGAGGATTGCTCGGTCTGCTTTATGTGATTCGCAAACTGAATGCCATGGCGCTGCGGCGCAGCACACTCGATACCGCGTCGCGCTACTGGCACTTCATGGATGTTCTTTGGGTGTATCTGCTGTTTTGCTGTGGGTGAAGCTTTAATGACCGATCGAGGAGGCTCTGTGAGCCAAGCCGATCTGACGATGGCAGGGCACTCCGGTGCACATGGAGGAACCACCGTTTGCGATTCCTTCGAAAAAGCTGGTGATGTGGCTGTTCATCATTTCCGATGCCATCACCTTTGCTGCCTGCCTGGTGGCTACGGATTTCTGCGCAATGGCACACCGAACTGGCCGACGCCGTTCAAGTTCTCCCCGAGCATCATCAACGCGATGGTCATGACGTTCATCCTGGTCACCAGCAGCCTGACGATGCTCATGGGAGTTCGCGCAGCGAAAGCAGGGGATCAAGCGCGGCGTTTCGCTGGACATTGATCACGGCCGCGATGGGGCCATCTTTCGCGATTCTTCACATTCGCGAGTGGCTGGGCATGATCCATGAAGGCGTTTCGCTTTTTCACAATCCGTGGGGATCATCCTTATTCGGCGCAACTTTCTTCACCATTACCGGGCTGCACCTGACTCACGTTATCGGTGGCGTCATTGCGCTCTTGCGGTGGCCATGCGCTACAAAAGCGGACGTTACCAGGCCGACGACATCGAAATCTTGGGCCTGTACTGGCACTTCGTTGATCTGGTCTGGATGTTCGTGGTCCCGTTCGTCTATCTGCTGAACGTCAGCGTAGGCCAATAGAGTTCCAGGGAGCGTATGAAATGACGAGACCACCTGATGTCTCCAGACACGATCCGGCGGCAAAATACAGCGATAGCATGAGCAAGTACGTCGTGATCTATCTTTGTATACTGGTGATTGCCGCTCTTCAGTTCGCGATTGCCTACCAGCACATCGGGGGTGCGGAAAAATTTGAGCGTATGTTGTTTCTCGCCCTGGTTGAGGCGGGACTGGCGATTATGTTTTTCATGCATCTGTGGGCCGAACGACGCGGATTTTTCCTCTTCGTTGTGCTTTTTACCGGATTTGTCCTGGTAGCCATGCAATACTCGTGGACCGACAGCTATCGTATGGAAATGGGAGCCCCCAACGCGAACTATAAGGTAGGAGCGCCGCAGTGAAGGTTTCGGGTAGTCTGAACAGCATCTTGGTAGCGACACTGTTCACGGTTGCGCCTCAGGCGCTCTTTGCCCAAGGATGTGCGCTTTGCTATACCCAAGCGGCGGCGGCGGGGCAACGAATGATTGAAGCCTTGCGCAGTGGCATTTTGATCCTTATTATTCCACCAACCCTGATGTCGCTAGCCATGGTTTACGTTCTGTATCGGAAAAGAAACCAGTGCCGGCAACAGGAGTTCGCGGCAGGATCGGACCGGTGGTAACAGGGTGAGCAGCAAGAAACTGTTTGAGAGATCAATGGCGACCACGAACCTGGTGAAGCTTCCCATCAACGTGAACCGCATCGCTGCCAGATTGCGGGACTATTACACTCTGACCAAACCAGAAGTGAACTTGCTGATTCTGATGACTACGTCAGCGGGTTTCGTTCTGGGGCACTCCGGTTCGCTGCACTGGACGGGGCTGATCAATACCGTACTGGGCACGTTGCTGGTCGCGAGCGGCACAGCGACGTTGAACCAGTTCATGGAGCGCCGATACGACGCTGAGATGCGGCGTACTGCGAACCGTCCTTTGCCGGCCGGACGGGTCTCGGCAAATGAGGCTTTCTGGTTTGGCATGGGTTTGAGCGTCGCCGGTGGAGCTTACCTTTGGCTTACGGTGAACTTGCTGACTGCGGTTCTTGCCGTTTCCACGCTGCTTTCCTACTTACTGATCTATACCCCACTGAAGCGGAAAACCCCGCTCTGCACTTTGCTGGGAGCCTTTCCCGGAGCCATGCCCACGCTGATCGGTTGGGCTGGCGCCGCTAATTCGTTGCACCGTGAGGCTTGGTTCCTGTTTGCCGTATTATTCCTGTGGCAGTTCCCGCATTTCCTGGCGATTGCCTTGATGTACCGGGAAGATTATTCACGGGCCGGGTATCAGATGTTGCCCGCCTTCGATGCGGATGGGCGTTTCACGCGATATGAGATCCTGACTTTCACAGTGGTGCTGATTGCGACCACCCTTTTGCCGGTGCTTGGGTCGGGGCACACCCTGATTTACGCGCTTGGAGTGATGGCGGCGGGGGCGTTCTTCTTCTACTACACAGCCAAAATCTTTGCCGAGAACTCCCGTCAAGCAGCGGCCCGTGTTGTGCATGCCTCGGTCATGTATCTACCCGTGGTTCTTGCGCTGATGGTATTTTGTAAAGCCTGAGTAGCCGATGTTTTGCACTTGGTTCCCGTCCCGTACTTCGGAGCAGGTTCGAGGGTTCTTTTCTCAAGGCGTCGCTGTCTGGTTTGCTGTTCTGTTGATCTTCTCTCCTTCTGTCGTTTTTGCCAAAGCTCACATTCACTACGGCGACGGTTTTTCCGCTGATGTGGATGATCCCTATGCCATGGTTTGGAAGGTGGTGGAAGCCGCAACCGAAGACGGTATCGTGCGCGGCACTTCCGAATACAAGGGAACGGCGGAGTTGTATGGGGCGGGCGCAGCCAAAACCTCTGACGCAATCAAAAAGCCAGCGCCTCCTGGAACCGTGATCTACAAAGTCAGGACAGAAACCATCGCACCGGAGCATTTCGAGAACAGCAACGATCAAGGCATTGTTGTAATCCGCTATGTGGTTCAGGCGTTAGGACCGAAGTCCACCCGGATTACGATTGATTCGGTGTTCGTCGAGAACTCACATCACCATACTCATCTCTCCGACGGCACTGTCGAGAACGCCGAGTTCCTGGCCATCTCCGACAACTTGAAGAGCCTGGAAGAAGAACAGGCGAAGAAATTGCGCGATGCTGCTTTCGCCAAGCAGCAGGAGAAATTGGAGACTCTGCAGGCCACTTTGGAAGACGAAGAGCGTCAACTCAAAGCCGTGACCGCGAAGCAGCAGGAACTGCAGAGTAAATTTCAGCCGGTCCACGGCGGCAAGCAGGCTCGAGTGAAGATTGCCGCGGCTGACCTGAAGTCGCAACCATACACCGATGCCACAACCTTACAATCGCTGGCCAGCGGAGATTCGGTGACGATCCTGTGGCAAACTCGTTCCTGGTACCAGGTTCAGACTGCGTCGGGGGCTACCGGGTGGGTCTACGCTCTTCTGCTGGAGCCGCAGCCGTGAGAAATGCGATCTGGATTTTTGCTGTTGCGGTCCTATGCGCCGGTGGGGCACGCGGCCAGGGTCCCAAGGTCGAGCGGCAGAAGGTGTTTTCTGCATCCCTCCCAGCGGTGAAGGCAGCGCTTGAAAATATTGGTGCATACACGGGGAGCCGGCTGCCTTCACTCGACGGTTTCGTGAACCTGGAAGGAATTCACGCCAGTGACTTCCAACGGCCTTACTACGAATACAAAATTGATCTGGAGCCGTCCGGACCAAAGGGAACCGTGGTGAAGGTTCGGTCCAATGTTTCGGCATGGTACGCGGGGCAAAATGGTGAGCCCGCGGGGTATCGCAATTTCGAATCGAATGGACGATTGGAATCCGATCTCCTCGATCGCTTGGCGCAATATCTGACCGACAAGTCCGACGATCCAAAGGTGCTCTCCGACAACATCGAGAAAGTGCGGGCACAACGGGCCGAGGCGGAGCGTCAATTGACCGCGCTCAGTTCTCCCGAGAAAGATGGGCAGCCCTCGAATGGGGTTTCGGCGACAACCCAGTTCGCACTGGTTGTGCAACCGCATGTGAGCGTCTACAGCGCACCGGTAGAGGGTTCAAAGGCCCTGGTCCACGCGCGGCTCGACGATGAATTCCAGATTGTCGACCAGCATGGGGCATGGATCAAAGTCGTACTGGCTCCCCATGAAGATGGCTGGATGAAGCGGAATCAGGTTGAAGTATCGGTGGTTAGCCATGTGGGGGCTGCCCAGGCAGCAAAGGCCACGCCTGGATTCAGCATCATCCGTCAGAACGAAGATCAGTTCGAAGGTGACTGGCAGCCGCTGAAGGGAAAAAAAGCGCTCTACCTATTCGCGCAACCCGATGGATCGGCCATGAATGTGGCGACTGGTGATCGCTGGCAATTCGTTCAAACTGTCTTCAGCGATCAATACCGACAGATCGCGCACACTCCCGAGAATTCCGTTGAAGGGCTGGTCGTTATCTTTATGGACCAAGGCGGAGGCGTGGCTGCGGCCAGCCTGGATGACATTCGAGCGTGGATGGAAGGCGGACTGAGCAAAGGAGAGTTCATCAAGCGTTGTTCGCTCGATCCGCCATCCGCCTTCTTGAAGTCGCAAACTACCGAGCACGCTCCCGGCAAGAAACGCTCCGCGGTTTCTTCCTCTAAGACCGCACCCCGATCCTAGTGCTCTGAGCCTCCATAGCTGCAGTTGGGTGCGATGTCCTTCACACTCTGCGCCTGAATCGTGTTGTACGTCACACCGGTTGTGGTGCCCTCGTTCGGAGGTTGAGTGGCGTTCTCTTCAGGGTTGCTCTTTCCCACTACGCCAGAAACGGCCACCGTGTGTCCTAACTTTCCCCGAAGAGGATCGACATCGCCGGCGACAATTCGAAACTGCCGCGGGCTGTTACCCCCGGTGATCACATACGTGTGATCTGTATAGGAGAGACATCCTTCCACGGTCTGGATCGGCTGAGAGTTGGTGGATTCGCTTTGATTCCTGCCGTAAGCGGTGGCGCACAAAAGAAGGGCAGTCAAGACCCAAACATGTCTGTTGTTCATACTCGATCTCCGGCTGATAATTGATTTGCCTTGTTTGATGAGGGGTTATTTGCAGTTGCGCCGCAAAGGCTTTGATTTAGGCGGGGTTAGTTGAATATCAGGAAAAGTGCAGACCAAAACCGCGCGGCGGAAGAAATAGCACTAATCAGGAATTCCGGTTTTGTTCAGTGATGTCGGAGGTGTGTTGGTTACCTTGGTCATTTGTACGTGAGTAAAATCGCCACTAGTATCCTTCAAAGAAGCGGAAATCTGATGTCCATCAGTTCCAGAACGATCCTTTTGGCCCCGATTCTCCTGGGAATAGCCATTTTCTCGAACGCCCAGACCGAATATAAGGTCGTACAGCTCACCCAAAGTGGCAATATCTCCGGAACTGTGAAATGGTCGGGGCCTGTTCCGCACCTGGCTAGTTTTCCTATCACGAAAGATCCTCAAATATGTGATCCGGATTCCCACAAGAGAGAAGACCTGGAACGACTCATTGTGGGAACGCAAGGCGGCGTTGCTAATACGATCGTGTTTCTGAAAAATATCAGCAGCGGCAAGGCCATGGACATTCCGGAAGCGCGACGCTTCCTTAATCAGAAGCGATGCCGTTACGAACCTCACATTCTGCTGGTGCCCCAGAACGAAGTCTTGCAAATGAAGAGTTCGGATCCGGTGCTGCACACCGTGCACATGGATGGAGCGGCTACTTTCAACTTGCCATTTCCTTTCGTCGAACGAACGATCCAACGAAACATGCCGAATACAGGACTGGTGAATTTGAAATGCAATGGCGGGCATGTTTGGATGAATGCCGAGATGTTCGTGGTTCCTCATCCCTACTATGCTGTAACTGATGAGAGCGGAAAGTTTGAACTTACCGACGTTCCGCCCGGAACCTATGAAATCGAGGCTTGGCACGAGGGGTGGGGAGTGATGCGCCAAGAGGCATCATTTGACGTGCTAACGGAGCGCAAAGTGGAGCGCCCGGTGTTTACTGAACCGAGGATCTGGGACAAGAAAGTCCAAGTCAAGCCTGATGAAACCGCAGTTGTAAATTTCGTGATTTCCGAGAAGTAATTCCGGATTTCCGGCATAGAAAATGCCCGCTGGGTACCGGCGGGCAATCTCGTCAAGAGTGACCTTCGGTTAGGCGGATTTCTTCTGCTGCGCATGAACTTTTGCCCATCTGGCACGTTGCGCATCGGCGATACGTTTACGAGCCGCCGCTGAGAGGCGCGGGCGACGACGCGTTCCCGTCATTCGTTGCGAGCCTGAGGGGCTCACCCCTTTAAGTGCCGAAATAGCGGATTCCAAGCCACGCAGTTCGTGTTGTATTTCTTTACGACGCGACTGTAAGTCGGTCAAGATAGTGGATAAATCAGGCATTTGTCCCCCTCGAATTGTTTTTGTGATCTGACTGCAGGTGCGGCTAAACCAATGAAAGTATCCTACCATCCGCAGTGGACTTCGGTAACTTTTATATCGTGTTTCAGCGACTTAGCATAACCATCGGTCGCAATTCTTGTCTGTAGAAATCAGCCATGTATAGAACAAGAATCCTATTGATCGCACTATGTATTGTCTTTGCCGTGGCCCAAGTGGCTGCCGATGACGATAAGCCGCTAGGCGACGTTGCGCGACAAAGTCGGGAACAAGAAGCTAAGAAATCCGGAAAAACCGCAAAGATTGTCACCAATGAAGACATCCCCGAAGCATCGATTGATTCGAAAGACGCAGACAACCACAAGCCCGAGCACGGGCAAAGAAATAATGATCCCGGCGTCTCGGCAGATCAGGTAAAGGGCGCGATCCAGGCCCAGAAGAGCCGGATTGGGGCGTTGCAGGCCGAAATAAATAAACTCAGCGCGTCGGTCCACTATGTGGAGGCGAATCGTTACAACAACGCTGCCGAATACAATCAGTATCAGCAACGAAAACAGCAGGAAGTGGAGCGCCTTGAGAAGCAGTTAGAAAACGAGAAAACCAAGCTTGAGCAGATGCAGGAGTCGGCGAGGAAAGCCGGTTTCGGCAACGCGGTCTATGACCCGTAGTTGAGCTGCAGGCCGCAATTCACTACCGGTCCTCTTCCAGCGTTCCATCTCTTCTTCTATACTTGTTCCATTCCAATCATCCCTAGCGTTCCGGGTCAACTGCCTGGTCGAAGTAGATCCAGAGAATCCGCGCCAGAATCGTCAAGGGCACCGCGAAGGGCAAAAACAGAACCATGCCCCAGATAAAGCTGCGGTAAAGACTCAGGTGCAATCCAAGCCACAGCGAGATTGCGAACGCGACGATTACAAACAACCCGAGCAGATAGCCGATGTACATCGCGCCGAGGAAGTAACCCTCTTCCCGCTCAAACTTGAGCGAGCATACCGGGCACTGCGCGTGCATGGGGGAAAACCAGCGGAACTTCGGGGATTGGAAAATCGTACCGATGCGGCACCGTGGACAATACTGGTGAAAAATTGCCGACACGGTCGAAGGTCTTTCGAATTCATGCATGGCTCGGAAGAGACAGTCTACCCGAGCGGGGGCTTCATGACCGATCTAGTGCGCCGGTTCACTTCTTGCGAAATAACCCTTGCGGCACTGCACCTTGACCCCCTTTTTTCTGGCGCTGATCGCCACCGTGCGATAACTGCCGTTGGGGGAGAAATCGGCCGGATGATATCCCAGTGCATATTGGCTGCGTAACGCGGCCTCAATATGATTAAAGGCGTGCGTCAAGTCCGATTTGTCCACTCCAGCAAGGATATGCCCTCCACTATTTTCTGTCAGGGAGGCCAGAGCCTGCTGCCCTTTGGGAAGAGGGTTGGTGGCCGGATTGTTGGTTCTTACCGCGTAAAGAACTGATTGGGCGCGGACTTCGCTGAGGGTAGCGTCTTCAAGCTTCGCTTGGCTTGCGGTGTCCACCCCATCGCTGACCACGATAATGGCTCGCCGAATTACCCCGCCGTGGGTGGATATTTTTTCCAGCTTATTGCTGGCGAACATCACCGCGTCGTAAAGGGCAGTATCTCCACCCGGCGAGAGTTGGCGAATGGCCTTGGAGAGTTTCTGTACATCCCCGGTCATCTCCTGTTCGAGGTGAGGGCGCGAGTCGAAGCCCACGATGAAAGCCTCGTCCTTGCCGGGACGAAGGATTTTTTTCAGGAACAGGCTGGCAGCTTCCTGTTCAAATTTGAAGCGGCTTTTCACTGAATCGCTGAGGTCGATCAGGAGTGCGACGCGCAGCGGGAGGTTCGACTGTTGCTGAAAATACCCGATCGATTGCGGAGTCTTGCTGTTATCGAGCAGTTCGAAAGCATCCTGGGGCAGATCTTTGATAAAACGCCCGTGCTTGTCGACGGCCGTAAATACCAGGTTCACTTCGTCCACGCGTGCTGAGATCGTGATGCCGGTATCTTGTACATCGGGTGGAACAAAGTTCTGCGGATCGTCCGCTTCCGCCGATGCGAAAGCAACGGCCAGAAGGATGAAGCTCAGCGAACATGAGAGATGCATCAATTTCCGAGCCATCGACTGTCTCAATTCTGAGAGGGGCCACTGCCAGACGTTTTCGGCGGGCCAAGAAATTACAGAGAACTTTAAGCAAAAACGCTGGATTTCGCAATGATTTTCGTCACAAACGATGGACTCGAAGCCGCGAGCCGCAGAAAATCACAAGAGACCTAACGGCCTGGGAATGTGCTGTATTCCTGGCGTGCGTAGTATCCTCGGCGGCATTGTACCTTCAGGCCCTTACGCAGCGGGAAAAGCTCGACCGAACGGAAACTCCCGTCGGGAGTAAACCTGGCGGGCCGGTAGGCGACCGCATACTGGTTCCGCAAAATCTGTTCCACCTTGTGAAAAGCCTGGCTCAGGTGATATTCATCGCGAGCCGGAAGAATCACCCCGCCCGTTGTTTCAGTAAGCCGGTTCAAAACAGCGTCTCCGGCGGAGTTCCCTGGACCAGGGAATTCGTTCGTTCTCAGCGCAAATAGAGTGACTTCGGCCTGTATGGCCGCCTGTTGCGCGTCGAACAGGTGAGACTTGCTGCTGGTATCTTCGCCATCGCTGATCAGGATTATGGCGCGGCGGATCTGCGGCGGATTGTTTCGCAACTTACTGGCAGCGAAGATGATCGCGTCATACAGAGGCGTGTTCCCGCCGGCATGCATTCGTTTTATGGCCGTACTCAACTCTTTGCTGTCGTCCGTGGCGTCTTGGGCTAGTCTGACCCGGTCGTTGAATGACACAACGAACGCCTGATCTTTGCCGCGCCGCAGAATCCGCTTCAGAAACATTAGGGCGGCAATTTTTTCGTAATCGCACCGGTACAGGATGGAATCGCTGGCGTCCACCAGCACTGCCACTCTCAAAGGAAGATCAGTCTGCTGCTGGAAGAAGTTCACGCCCTGGGGCGCGATGTGGTTATCGAGAATTTCGAAGTCATCGGAAGTGAGGTGGTTGATCAGTCGACCCTTTTTATCGGTAACGGTGAAAGCCAGATTCACTTCGTCCACTCGTTTGGCGATGGTAGTGCCAGTCGTGTTCGGCAACCCGTCACGCAGGAATGTGGCCGGTGGCAATGTCTGACTAGATGCTCCGATGCAGAGCCACGAAATCGTAAGGAACGTCGCGAGAGTGGCGCAAAAAGAGTTCGAACGCAGCACAAAGACCTCCCATTGGGAGCGAAGTTTTAGGCCAGGCTTGCGTGAGGCTACCTAGAGGGTTTGGGTTCGAAAGCTACCGCGTGCGACGATCACGGAACACCGATTTCGCTGTCACTCAAGTCTTGCGCGCGTTACGATGCGACGCGTTTTTTGCCTGTTGCACTGTTCTGATAGGGTAGCGGGAATTGACAATTCCTGATGCTGCCGAAGTAAATATTGGGGCTTAGGGGATGGCGTTCGCGGAACTCAACGGAACCTTGGCCTGAACCCCTTTTCCTTCGAGCACGGTGTAAATGAAGTTTGCGGGCAGATCGTGCAGCAGCTCTGTCTTGCCGCTTGGCCATTGGATTTGAACTTCCATACGGGTTTGGGGTCCCAAGCCGAAATGCAGGCGGGGATCGTTCTGCGAGATGTAACTCCCTCCAGCTCGCACTTCGCTGAATTGCTTCAGCTTGCCCGCGGTGACAGTAACACGCGCGCCGATGGCCGCCCGATTGCTTTGAGTTCCGATCAAACGAAACAGAACACTGTGATTTTTATTTGCGTTCCGGTTTATCAGCAGCGTCGGGGGCTCGCCGACATTGACCAGGACGACGTCCACGTTTCCGTCATTATTCACGTCTCCGAAGGCCGCGCCACGGCGGGAAGCGAGAGGCAGGTGGCTGAGAGAATCTGAAACGTCCTGGAAGGTCCCATCCCTCAGGTTCCGAAACAGCTGTAACGGTTGGCGGTAGCGAGCGCCGCCGGCAATAGAGTCTACTTGTGGATAGACGTGACCGTTTGCCACGAAGATGTCGAGCCATCCGTCGTTGTCCATATCGAAGAACGCTGTTCCCCATCCGACCAGGGGATAGGTGGGCTGCGCCAGCTTCGCGGGCCAACTCACATCGGAGAAGCCCTGCGCTCCCTGGTTGCGGTACAGAGTGTCCGGCTGTTCGGTGAAGTTGGTGACGAACATGGCCAAGTGGCCGTCATTGAGATAATCGCCCCAGTCCACGCCCATCGACCCCTGTTGCAGCCCCTCCCCGCTGACGGCTACTCCGGAAAGCATTCCCCCCTCTTCAAAAGTGCCGTCGTGCTTGTTGCGGTACAAATAGTTGGGGCCCGCATCATTGGCGACGTAAAGATCGGGCCAGCCGTCGTTATCGTAATCGCCCCAGATCGCCCCAAGGCCGTAGTAACGGTTGGAGTCGTCCACGCCCGCTTTCTTAGACACGTCTTCGAAAGTGCCGTCTCCGCGATTATGGAACAGGAAATCGGACTCGCCGATAAGACCCCACGGACCGCACTGCACCAGAACTCCCTTAAACCGGCAATTCTTCTCATCGCTTCCGAAGTCGGGGAGCCGGTTGATGTCGAACTGCACATAACGCGAAACGAAAAGATCTACTTTTCCGTCGCGATCATAGTCGGCCCAGGCAGCTCCGGTACTGAAGCCGCCAACAGCCACTCCGGCCCTGTCGGTGACGTCTTCAAATTTGCATTTGCCCAATCCGTGGTACAGAGCGTTGCCGCCATATCCGGTAACGTAGATGTCGGAGATGCCGTCGTTATCGAAATCCGCAACCGCAATGCCCATACCCCAGCCCTTGCGGCTTAAACCCGAAGCTTTGGTGATGTCGGAAAACTTGAGATCGGCATCCTGATGGTACAGCGTGATCATTGGGTCGCCGCCATGGCGGAAGCGATCGACGGTCGATCCACTGGCCACAATGATGTCGAGTTTGCCGTCGTCGTCGCAGTCGATGTAGCCCGCCCCACCACTCATGGACTCCACGATGTATTTCTTTTCGGGGGACGAAATGTGCGCGACCGTCAGGCCTGCCTGGGCGGTGTCGTCTTCGAAATGAGGAACCGGTGAGAGCGGCTCCCTCGAGGCTTGTATGGAAGTTGCGATTTTAGCAGCCGGCGTGTTTGGAACCGAGACCTTGGCACCCGACATTTGAGCCAGTGCAAAAGGCGAGAAAAGCAAGGTCACGCCCAGCGCGAGGAATGTACGCATCATGAAAGTTGAAAAATTATAGTCCAGAAACCAAGAGACTGATGCTGCTCCTGCGGCGTCGTCAGAGGTCAGTGACCGTGAGGCTGTCCGGCAGCTTTCCGGTTCTGGTCATAGCACCAATCCACGAACGCCTTCGTGTACCCGTCTTTGATTTCTTGGGGAATATCCTTCTCGCGGTCCAGTTCCACGAACCGGAACTCGATCTTGCCATCCGGGTGCGCTGTCCCAAGAAGAAATCCGTACGTGTGATCCTTCCATGTAGGGTGGGGATCCGCCGGGAGCGTGTATTGTTGAGCGCCAGCCGTGCCCACAATCCAACCCGGCAACACCGCGTGCTGGTCTCGCCAGTATTGCGTGTCATAGAGGTCGTCCATAAAGAAATGCGAATGACTGGATAGCAGGTACACTGCTTTGCGGGCGTTCTTTTGGAAACTCGCCAAAGACATATAGACATCTTTGCCGCTAGCTTCGCCCTGGTACCACTCATGTCCGGACCAATCGTTCATGCTGTGGCCGCGAGAAAAACTCTCAGGCAATGCAGCGTGCATCCCGACCACCACCGTCCGAATATCGGGATTTGCAGCATCCTCGTGGATCACTTTCTTAAACCACTGCACTTGGGCGAAATCGAATTCTTCCTCGGACGCATTGTCGAGGTTAATGAAATCCACTCCGTTCATGACCCAGTGGTAATAAGTTTTGACGTTGTGATCGCCGATTCGATCGGGCTTATTCGGTGAGCGGTCTGGGTTGTCGATCAGACGCTGATCGTGAATGGGTTTCGCGTCCAGCCAATCTGCGAATTGAGTCACAAACTGATCCCGTGATTTCGGAGAAATGGTTTCGTGATTTCCGATCCCAAGAAAAAACGGTATGTCACCAAAGGGAACAATCTGATGCTGGATGAAGTCGTCCCATGCTGCCTGTTCGTACGAGAGGATGGTGAGCGGCTGCTTTTGGATCTCGGCTATCTTCTGCATGTCTTCGTCCATGTTGTAGATGGCACGGAGATCGCCAAGATGCCAATAGAACCTCACGTTTTCTGCCTTTGCTCGCTGCGCGATTGCAGGCATGATCACGTCACCACAATTACGAGAGTCGCCGGAAACGGCAAAGGTCCAAGTTTGCGGACTGCTGGAAGTTTCGCACCACAGCGGGCTGACAGAGAAAAAGGCGAGCAGCACGATCGGTAGTGCCCTGAAACGCATCATTGGCGTGGATGTCCTCTGAGTCACTCATAGTAAACGAAGAACTTGAAGGGTGAAACTTTCCCGAATGCGGCACATCCCAATTGCAGGTAAGCTTGTGTGCAGGTGAGGAACATGACGAAAGCATCATTCTTGACACTCATGATTGTTACTGTGGTTTTAGCCGCCTGGTTCTATGCCAGTCGTTCGCAGGTGGCGGCGGCAGGGAATGCTCCGGTTCTGGTCGAGTTGTTTACATCGGAGGGGTGCTCAAGCTGCCCACCCGCAGATCGCCTGTTGCAGGATCTCGACCGCTCGCAACCCGTCGCGGGGGCGGAGTTGATCGTACTGAGCGAGCACGTGGACTATTGGAACAACATCGGATGGAAAGATCCATATTCGTCATCGTTCTTCACCCAGCGGCAGAATGCCTATTCGGATCATTTCAACCTGAACAGCGTCTACACGCCGCAAATGGTGGTGGATGGATCGGCTGAGTTTGTGGGCAATGACTCCGGCCGGGCTAAGAAGGAATGCCAACAGGCGAGCGCAGGCCAAAAAGTTCCAGTGAGAATCACCGGAATTGGCCTCGACGGGGGTGCTCTGCGGGCACACATCGAAACCGATGCCTTGCCCGAGTCGGCATCGAAGAATGCCGACGTGTATGCAGTCGTGGCGTTGAACCATGCTGAGTCGCAGGTCTCCGCGGGAGAGAATTCTGGACAGCGTCTCACGCACGTGGCGGTCGTGAAGAGTTTTACTAAGCTTGGCCCCTTGGACAAGGCGAAGGGGTTTGCCCAGGACGTGCACGTCAAACTCGATCCCAAAATAGATACAAGCAATCTGAGGGTGATCGCGTTCGTTCAGGAGACCGGTCCAGGCAAGGTGTTGGGAGCCGCGCTAGAAAAGGTTCAAAAGTAACGGGGGCGTCTGCTCCTCTCCAACCTTGGATGGCCCTTCTGCTACATTGAGGGGTCATGAAACCTGTCCGCAGCTTTGCCAGCGACAACAACGCCGGTGTCCATCCCGAGGTTCTTGAAGCGATTACCAGAGCCAATCAAGGCCACACCGTAGGCTATGGCGACGACGCTTACACCGAGTCGGCTGTTCGAAAATTCAAAGAGCACTTCGGGGATGACATCGAAGTCTTCATCGTCTTCAATGGCACAGCGGCGAACTGTTTAAGCCTGAAGGCCCTCACTGATTCCTATCATGCGGTCATTTGCACAGATTTCGCTCACATCTATACCGACGAGTGCGGCGCGCCCGAAAAATTTACCGGCTGCAAACTGATCCCGGTCCAGAACCAAAACGGCAAGCTGACCGTCGAGGCGGTTCGTGGCGCTTATCACGGGATCGGCGACCAGCACCATGTGCAGCCGCGGGTGGTCTCGATCACCCAATCTACAGAGATGGGAACGGTGTACAAGCCTACGGAAATCAAAGCTCTGGCGCGCTTCTGCCGTGAACATGATCTGTTCTTGCACATGGATGGCGCGCGCATTGCCAATGCCGCGGTGAGTTTGAAGCAAGACCTTCGGCAGGCAACGAGAGATTTAGGCGTGGATGTGCTTTCGTTCGGAGGCACAAAAAACGGGATCATGGGGGCCGAGGCGGTCGTGTTCTTCGATAAGAGGCTGGCGGATGACTTTCTCTACTTCCGCAAGCAGGGCATGCAGCTGGCGTCGAAGATGCGTTTCATCTCGGTCCAACTCGAAGCCTTGCTGACGAACGACCTGTGGCTGACCAGCGCGCAGCACGCCAATCGCATGGCTCGGCTGCTTGAAAAACAGATCAGCCAGATCTCCGGAGTAGAAATCGTTTACCCGGTCGAGGGCAACGGCGTGTTTGCGAAGATTCCGAAGCCTGCGATCGCCAAAATTCAGAAGCGCTATTTCTTCTACGTGTGGAACGAGGAAGAATCGGTGGTCCGCTGGATGTGCTCTTTCGATACGACGGAAGAGGATGTTAAGCGTTTTGCGAAGTTCGTGAGCGAGGTAGTGAGCA
The DNA here is from genome assembly GCA_963797845.1 of Terriglobia bacterium. GTDB lineage: Bacteria > Acidobacteriota > Terriglobia > Terriglobales > Acidobacteriaceae > DASREM01. Next base: position 102,119 of record CAWCRE010000017.1, on the reverse strand, counting down.
AATCCTAGTCCGGCTCGAGTAGTCGCTCCAACGTGGGTTTGTGCTTCTGAGAGGTCTTCTTCTTCCGGTCCGGCACTACACGGGCCACTGGCGGATTGCCAATCCGCTCGCGGGCAAGTTCCTTCACCGCCTTCACAGCACGAAACTTCCGGACTTTTTTCTTCTGCGGCATGGCTCATCTTGCCACAGACGGGCGCGCCCAAAGGTGTAATATTCTTGGGTTATCCTGAGAATCAAGGACGGGCTGCAAAACTGATGGAAGAGCGCGATTTTTTCGACGAGAAAACTGACAAGAAGCCGGCGAACCTGAATTGTCCACATTGCCACCAGTCAGCGGAGTACGAGGTCATGTGGCTGGTCCGGACCAAGAAGCGCCAGTTGTCGGGGCGCGCCGACGAGCGTGATCGGGCTCGCTTTGCCAAGGCCCGTTCCTACATGCTGCGGAAAGACGATGTCATGATGTGCAAGAATATGCGCTGCCGCAAGCGCTTCGATATTTCTGGCGTGCAGTCGGTAGTATTCACTGAGTAGAAGGGCCGAAATTCAGGTTCAAAAACGGAAAATTGCGGATTTCCCCGCTATTGGATTGCCCAGCACAATCGTCCACTAGTCATTTATACTTACCAGTTTCCCTAGCGCGCTCTGAACGCGCTGGGGCGTGAGGAGTTTGCCTTGAAGATCCTGGTTTGCATGAAGCAGGTGCCGCAGAAAGACGCGCCCCTGAAGCTGAATGAGAGCGGTACCTGGATTCGTGAAGACGTTTCCTACGAAGTGAACGAGCCCGACGCTTACGCCCTGGAAGAGGCCCTGCGCCAGAAGGAAAAGCACGGCGGCGAAGTAGTGGTCATCACTTCCGGGCCGGCGCGTTCGCAACAGGTTCTGCGCGAGGCGCTGGCCAAGGGCGCCGATCGGGCCATTCACCTCGAGGACGACGCCTTTGTCGGACTGGACGCGTTCAATACCGCCAAGGCCTTTGCGGCCGCCATCAAGGATGAGAAGTTCGACCTGATCTTCACCGGGCTGCAATCCGACGACTACGGCTACGCGCAGACCGGCGTGATTCTGGCGGAGTTGCTGGGCTGGCCGCATGCCACCATCATCATGCAGATTGAAAAAGGCGAAGGCGGGATCCGAGTAAAGCGAGAACTCGAGGCCGGCTTCTTTCAATTCGTCGATATGCCGCTTGCCGGCGGTGCTGACCATCCAATCGGGGATCAACAAGCTGCGCTATGCCACCCTGATCGGCATCAAGCAGGCCAAGAACAAGCCGCTTCGCAAGGTGACCTTGGCCGACGTTCAGTCCGAGCTGGGGCAGAATTTACAGAAAATCGAGCGGCTTTACGTGCCGCAGAAGACGAAGAACACCGAGGTATTAGAAGGCCCGGCGGCCGAAATCGCCAAGAAGCTGGTGGAGAAGCTGCGCAACGAAGTCCGGGCGTTCTGAGCGGCTACCGTGGTTGATCTGGCATGCATCCAACGAATGCTATGCCAGAGACTAATTACGTTCGAATCAAGGATGAAGCCGGAACGGGCCGCGAGGCGCGCTTGGGCGCGGCCATGATCACGGTGGGCAAGGTCTTGTTGTGGATGGACCTGCTGCTGTCGATTTTTGTGTACACCGGGCTCAAGAGCGGCTCGCACATGTGGATGTGGTGGGTGCTGGGCGAGGGAGTTCTAGGCATTGTCCTGATCGCGGTCGGCACGCGCAAGCGTGCCGAGGGCATCAGGCGGACATCACGGGAAGATCGCGGAACTCGAGAGCGGCTTGATCGCCTGGTCACTGACCGGAGTCGGTAGTCAGCCATAATGCACTGGATTCCACGGAGTAGCTTATGGCAGACGGAGCACGCGCGTGAAAGTGGAACAGCCCTGATGTTCATCGGGCTGGCGGTTTGGAGCGCTGCGACTGCTGGTGCTGTTCTTCTTGCCGGCAGCCGTAAAGTTGGGGCGGCACTTGCCTTTTCTGAGCGTCATCGGGGTCTACGCGGGGTTGGGGACGGTCCTGATGATCAGCGGGTTTGTGAAGAGAAGTCATGCGGGTTCGGCAGAGTAGTTTGTAAATCATATTTAAGAAGCCAAACATAAATGAGCACAATTCTGGTGGTTGTCGAACAGCGCGAAGGCAAACTGAATCGCGTCTCGTGGGAGACCCTTACTGCGGGCCAGGCTCTCGCCGCTGAAACTGGATGGACCCTGGAAGCGGCCGTTGTCGGCAGCGGCGCTAGCGGCATTGCCAACGAAGTCGCGGGGAAGAAAGTCGCGAAGGTTTATGACATCGAATCAGCACAAGCTCGAGCCTTACACTCCCGATGCTTTTGTGGCGGCGCTGAAACAGTTCCTGGGCACGCATCCGGCCCAGCTGGTGCTGATGCCGCATACCTACCAGGTGCGCGACTTCGTTCCCAAGCTCGCCACCGCCATGGGCCGCAGCGCGATCAGCGATGCATCGGCTACAAGAAAGAAGGCGAGAAGCTTTTGTTCACGCGCCAGATGTTCCAGGGCAAACTCGCGGCCGATGTCAGCTTCGCTTCCGAAGCGCCCTAGTTCGCGACCTTCCAGAATGGCGCCTTTCGCGGAGACAAAGTCGAAGCTGGAAACTCAGCCGCACCGGTTGAGACCGTGAAGCGGACATCGCCGATGGAGTCATCCGCAACAAGCCGGAGGAAGCTTTCAAAGAAGCCAAGCAGGCGGTCGACCTGACGCAGGCAGAAATCATCGTCGCCGTCGGGCGCGGGATCAAAGAGCAGAAGAACATCGAGATTGCCAAGCAGCTTGGCGGAGGCGCTGGGAGGAGAAATCGCAGCCTCGCGTCCGATTTGCGATTCCGGCTGGCTGCCGATGGACCGCCAGATCGGTTCATCCGGACAGACGGTCGCTCCGAAGCTCTATCTGGCGCTGGGAATTAGCGGCGCGATTCAGCACATCGTGGGCATGAAAGGCGCGCGCACGATCATCGCCATCAACAAAGATTCCGAAGCGCCGATCTTCGAGATCGCCGATTTGCCGTGGTCGGCAATCTGTTCGATATCGTGCCGCCGCTGATCGAAGAAGTAAAGAAGGCCAAAGCGGCAAGCTAATTCCACGGATTCTCATGGATGGATAACCGAACTCATCCGTGATGATCTCGTGGAGATCCGTAGCAAGTTTCCATCATGTTCATTTTCCGCAAACCGCTTGCGGGTGTTGAACGCCCGGAGATGGAGGCCGATGTTGTCATCGTCGGCGGAGGCCCGGCCGGCATGGCCTGCGCCCTGCGCCTCTCGCAGTTGATCGATGAGCATAACGCCAAGAATCCCGAAGCGCAACTCAGCAAAGAAAATATTTATGTGCTGGAGAAGGCGCGCGAAGTCGGACAGCATTGCCTTTCCGGCGCGCTGCTCGATCCTCGCTCCATGCGCGAGCTGCTGCCGGGCTTTGAGAAAGAAGCTCCGCTCGATGCCGAGGTGACGAAAGAATCGGTCTACTTCCTCACCGAGACAGGCAAGTTCAAGTTTCCCATCACCCCGCCGCCGATGCGCGATCACGGCAACTACGTCATCTCGATCAACCGCTTTGTGAAGTGGCTGGGCAGCAAGGTGGAGGAGGCGGGAATCACGGTTTTCACCGGCTTCGCGGGCTCCGAGTTGCTCTTTGACGGCAACCGGGTCGCCGGCGTGCGCACCGATGACAAGGGCGTCGACAAACGGAACCAGCAGAAGTCGAACTTCGAACCCGGCTACGATCTGAAAGCCAAAGTCGTCATCCTCGCCGAAGGCACGCGCGGATCGCTCACCAAGCAACTTACTCGACCAATTCGACCTCGCACAAGATCGCAATCCGCAAACCTACGGCGTAGGCGTGAAGGAGTTGTGGGAAGTTCCTTCCGGCCGCATCGCGGCGGGCGAAGTGATCTACACCATGGGCTATCCGCTCACCTTAAACGAGTACGGCGGCGCCTGGATTTATGGCGTCAAAAGACAATGTCGTTTCTCTCGGGCTTTGTGACCGGGCTCGACTACCCTGACCCACGCATCGATCCGCAGCATGTGCTGCAGGATTTCAAGCAGCATCCCTTCATCGCCAAGCTGCTGGAAGGCGGCAAGATGATTCGCTACGGCGCCAAGTCGCTGCCCTACGGCGGATGGTGGGCGATGCCTCCGCGTCGCGGGCGATGGCTGGATGATTCTTGGCGACTCCGCCGGCTTCCTGAACTCGCAACGGCTGAAGGGCATTCATCTCGCCATCAAGAGCGGCATGCTGGCCGCGGAAACGGCGTTCGAAGCTCTGCAGAAAGAGGACGCTTCCGCAGCGACTCTGGGCGGCTATCCAGAAAAAGTCGAGAACAGCTGGATCAAGGACGAGCTGTGGCCGGTGCGCAATTTCCACCAGGGATTCGAAAAGGGATTCTGGGCCGGGCATGTTTCACGCCGGGATGCAACAGTTCACCGGCGGCCGCGGGCTGCGCGCCCGTTATCACGGCACGTCCCGGATACGAGCGCATGCAGCCTTTGGCGCAACTGACCGTCGAATGGCGGGGACGAGGCGCACATCATCGGCCCGGCGAAGGGCGATGGCAAACTCACCTTCGACAAGCTGACCGATCTCTATCACTCCGGCACCAAGCACGAAGAAGATCAGCCGGCGCACCTGGTGATTCACGATACGAATATCTGCAGCAGACGTTGCGTGAAGGAATTCGGCAATCCCTGCAAGAATTTCTGTCCCGCGAACGTGTACGAGATGGTGGACGACGCAGGATGCTCCGAATGGAAAGCGCATCAGCCTGAACCCGTCGAACTGCGTGCACTGCAAGACCTGCGACATCATGGATCCGTACGAGATCATCACCTGGGTTCCGCCCGAGGGCGGCGGCGGTCCGAATTACGACGGCATGTGAGGGGTGATTTCCGTGCAGGTCTCGTTCCAGCTGACTCCTGAGGAATTGAAGAATGCGCGGCGGCTCTTCTATTCGCGTGCTCACTCGCGCCTGGTGCGAGGCACTCCGTCGGTGGCGATAGCGATAGGGGTTGTGACTGCGGTCGCGGTGCTTCTCAACATCTACCGTCATCCAGATGGATCGCACACCGCGGGGCTCGCCGCTCTATGCATATTTACTTCCTATGGATTCGTCACTCGCAAACGCCTCCACGAGTTCGGGCCGGAACCCGATTACCGCGACCAACAGTCGATAGAACTCCTGCCCGAAGGAGTTGGGCTTCCAAATCTGCGTTGCAGCCTTCCCTGGACAAGATTCAGCCGATTTATTGAGAACGAGGACATGTTCCTGCTGGTTTCACCCTGGCCCTTTCGAACCAACGTCCGGGCAGGCCTGCAAACTAAGCCGGTGGTAATGGTGTTACCCAAGCGGGCGTTTTCAGAATCCGGGATTCAGGAATTCCGCGATTTATCGCGACAACATCTTTCGATTTATACAAAGAAAGCTGAAGCGAGTCAGTCCGCGCGGAAGATTGTTGCTTGAACGGTGTTGACCAGGCTGGTTGCGCCCGCACGTCCCACCTTCGACCTTCTTGTTCATCATCGCTCACTGCCGGGACGAATATTCTGATCGTGACTGCGAGATGCGCGCAGCCGGCCGCGATCTGACGCTATACGAGCGCTTCCCGCGAACTGAATGGCAGCAGCGCCGGGTATAAAAATGGGTGTATAGTCAGCGATGCTTTGTCTGCGAAGTTCATGCCCACGGTCTTTTGCGGGCGTCCACACATCGAGGATGGCCGCTTGAGTTGTGCCGGGATCCCGATCCTCCTGGCTCCCCAGGAGAGGTTCGACATTGTGGGACACCCTGCTGGGATTGTGCTGCCTGCTTTGTCTAAGCGTCACTTGCGCTGCCACCACGCGCCACTACTACATCGCCGCCGAGGATGTGATGTGGGACTTCGCCCCGAGCGGCCAGGATCTGCTGCACGGTGTGCCTATTCCGCAGCCTTGGGCGGCAAAAACCAGTTGGGCGAAAACGCGCTACATTGAATACACGGACGCCACTTTCAAGGTCCGCAAACCGCAGCCAGAGTGGCTGGGGATTCTCGGCCCCATTATTCGCGCGGAAGTGGGCGACTCCATCGTAGTGGAGTTCTTGAATCGGGGACGCCAGCCCCACAGCATACATCCCCACGGTCTGCGCTACGACAAAGCCAATGAAGGTTCGTATTATCTGCCCATTGCTTCCGGAGCCCGTGTGGCCCCGGGCGGCCGCTTCACCTATCGCTGGCTTGCCGATGCGGGGAGCGGTCCCGGTCCCGCAGATGCCACTTCGGTGGTGTGGTGGTATCACTCGCACACCGACGAGGCTTACGAGATGAATGCCGGGTTGCTCGGCGCGATCATCGTGACCGCGAAAGGGAAAGCGCGCCCCGATGGTACTCCGAAAGGAGTCGACCAGGAATTCGTGACCATGTTCATGATCTTCGATGAGATGCGAGGCAACAATGCCGGCCAATTTCATTCCATCAATGGCTACGTCTTTGGCAACCTTCCGGGACTGACCGCAAAGAATGGCGACCACGTGCGATGGTATCTGATGGGGATGGGCAACGAGAAAGACCTGCATACACCCCACTGGCACGCGAAGACGGTACTTTCCAACAACCGTCACACCGACGTAATCGAATTGCTCCCTGCCAGCATGGTTACTGCGGACATGGTGGCGGATAATCCCGGAACCTGGCTATTTCATTGCCAGGTGGCGGATCATATGGAAGCCGGAATGATGGCGACCTACACCATCTACGATCCACCCAAACGCTCATGCCCCTTGAAGTTTGCTTCCGGAGACTTCTGGAACGCTACCGCCGATACATTTTCACTAGCGGTCGAGAACCAGAGCAATAAATCCATCAAGAGCATGATCCTTTCTGCTGACAATCTGTTTACTTCGAACTATCGGCGCCAGCCGTTCAGCAGCACGGAGTGGCGCGACGACCAGATTTTGCCATCCCATCATCAACATGTGCTAAGCCAACCTGCCTATTTGAAATCCTTCCGCGACAAGATCCTGGGATGGATACTCTTTCCTAAAATCATCACTTATTCCGACGGGACGGTCTGGACCCCGCAGCAAGCGGACGAATGCTTTCACGTATTCTGGCGAGATCACGATCATCCGGACCTGAAAGCCTTGCCGCCGCGACAGATCGAGACCAACGAAGACTGACAAACACACAATCTGAGCAAGAGACGGGCTGACTCGGCTATGCTACCGGAGGTGATAACCGTGGCCGTCCGCCTAACCATCATCGTTGCTTCGCTGATTCTCGCATCGTCCTCACTAGGCCAAACGGCAAAACTGTCTCCGCAAGAAGCACTTGAGCAATGGCGGGCCTCCAGCGCGGCTGCGCTGCTCGACGACTTCGGACAACTCGGCCGATATCGCAACGAGAACGCCGGGATGAGACCTCCAGCTGAAGGTGAGAACCGCGTTGTGTTTTTGGGAGACTCGATCACCGATTTCTGGAAGCTCGGCACCTACTTTCCCGGCAAGCCCTACCTCAATCGAGGAATCAGTGGGCAAACCACGCCCCAGATGCTGATCCGCTTCCGGCAGGATGTAGTGAATCTTCATCCCAAAGTCGTTGTGATCCTTGCCGGCACGAACGACATTGCCGGCAACACTGGCCCTGCGCGCATCGAAGACATCGAATCCAATTACGCTTCCATGGCAGAGATTGCACGGGTCAATGGGATTCGCGTCGTTCTTTCTTCCGTGACACCGGTCAACAACTACACTCCAGAGTCCCTCGACCTGTTCGCCGGGCGCTCGCCGGCAAAAATCGTCGAATTAAATAACTGGTTGAAGGATTATTGCGGGGTCAAGAGGTGCGTTTATCTCGATTATTTCAACGCCATGGTGGACGACAAAGGGCTGCTGAAGCGCGGTTTAGCCGAGGATGGGCTGCATCCAAATGCTGCCGGATACAGGATCATGACTCCCCTTGCCGAAGAAGCCATTGAGAAAGCTCTGAAACCTTGAAACCGTTGAGCGCCTCCGACACTCTATAATGGAGTTGAGTTTCCGACCGCTTCGGCCTATGGGCATACCCTGGCCGTACGGCGAGGGCGGTAGCGAATTTTGCTACCGGCCCAAGGGTTCGGGTGGAAACGCCCGTTCCTCCCGGCTTCGTAAGAAGCCATTGGAAAGGAAATGCTCGCCGGAGTTGGCTCCTGCCTGCTTGTCCCTTTCCAGAGTTTGCTGAATCGAAATGTGTTGTTTCGAGAGAGAAGCGTTTGGCAATTAGCACTTGGCATTGGCCCTTACGGGCAAGTGCACTGTGCTGGCCAAGTGCTAAATGCTAAATGCCACTTACCGACAAATTCGGACGCCCGATTCGCGATCTCCGGATCTCGATTACCGATCATTGCAACTACAAATGTGTGTATTGCCGCACGGGCAACGATGGCGCGATGTATTCGGATCTGCCCTTTGCCGACTACTTGCGCATGACGCGCGTGCTGGTCTCGCTGGGAGTCAACAAGGTTCGCATCACCGGAGGTGAGCCGTTACTCCGCAAAGGTGTCGTGAACTTCGTGTATGAAGTCTCGCAATTGCCAACGCCTGACGGTCTGCCGCTTGACATTGCGATTACCACGAACGGGCACCTGCTTGCGGAGATGGCGCAGCCATTGAAAGAAGCCGGCCTGCGCCGGGTGACAGTTTCGATGGACGCGGTCGATCCCGATCGCTTCGCCCGCATCACTCGCGTGCCGAATGGATTCGACAATGTGCTCGCGGGGGTTCGTGCGGCTCGCGATGCCGGGCTCGGTCCTGTAAAGGTGAATTGCGTGCTAATGCGCGGCTTCAACGAAGATCAGATTATTCCGTTTCGGATTGTTTGCCCGCGAAGAGAATGTGATCGTGCGTTTCATCGAGTTCATGCCTCTCGAAGAAGATCGTAAGTGGACGCCCAACACGGTGGTTACGCTCGACGAGATTCTCCATCGCATGGGCGAGTTCCGTCCGCTGGTCGAGATCCCCCACGAGCGCAGCGAAACCGCGCGCCGCTACCGCTTCGATGATGGGATCGGAGAAATTGGCATCATCGCGCCCGTTTCACATCCCTTCTGCGGACACTGCAGCCGCATCCGGATCACCTCTGATGGCAAGATTCGCACCTGCCTCTTTTCTGTTTGGGACCATGACCTGCACGGCCTGATGCGCCGCGGGGCGTCGGACGAAGACCTCGTAGAATTCATTCGCGGAGTGGTGCAGCGAAAAGAAGAGCGACACCATATCGGCGAGCCGGATTTCGTCCCAGCTTCTCGCACAATGGTGCATATAGGCGGCTGATCAACGAGCCTCGCCGCCATCCGTCTCTAGTTTTTTGGTCGAATCGTCATGCCGAAGTCGTTTTCCATTCGCTTGTACCAGGTGTCGTCGTCGGCGGCGTGAATGTCCACCCATTCTTCATCGGTCATCGAGTTACGCCATCCCAGAAATGGCAGCGCATCGGGGCCAACCGGATGTCGCAGTTGCCAGGTGCCGCTTTCGATGATCTCCTGAATCTTCTGCGCCACGAGGGATGGCGATGCTGGATTCTTGAGCGCCGCAGCGAATAGATGACCAAAGCGGCGTTGCTGCTGATAGTGGGTACCCTGCGTCGGATCTTCCAATCGACGAGCCATGGGAGTGTCAATAATGCCCGGTTGGACGATGGCGACCCGCACGTTGAAGGTCTTCATCTCCTGTGCTAACGCTTCGCTGAGCGCCTCCAAGGCGAACTTGGAGGCGGTGTAGGGAGCAAGTGGCGATGTGGCAATGCGTCCCGCGACCGAGGTTACGTTGATGACGCATCCGCTTTTGCGCTGGCGCATCTGTGGCACTACCGCTTGTATGCAGCGTATTGCACCAAAGTAGTTAGTCTCCATTACCGCGCGGAATTCCGAGAGGGCTAGCTCCTCTACTGATCCATTACGCTCCACCCCGGCATTATTGATCAGGACATCAATGTGCCCAGCCTCTTTGTGGATGTCAGCCATCGCTGCCTTTACGGAAGTGTCGGAGTCAACATCCATGACCGAGATCCTGATGGGGAGTTGCTCCCGCGCAGCTTTCTCTCCGAGATCTGGCGCGCGCACAGGGTTCCGCATGGTGGCATACACCGTGTGACCTGCTCGCCCCAGGGCGAGCGCTGTTTCAAAACCGATTCCGGTACTTGTTCCCGTGATGAGTACTGATGCCATGGTGCCATCCTGTTGTGCTCTTGGGCAGCGAGGTGAAGTGTACACGAGTTGATTGGAAAACCCGGTTCTGAATGCCCCGCTAATCGGATGTGGCTTAAACCCTTAGGCCTTCTTCCCCTGTAATGAATTAGAATAGGTCCATACCATATGTCAGAACGCACGTTCTCTTTAGACGAAGCGCAGACTCTTTTACCCATTCTCGAATCGCTCCTCCGTACTGCAATCGATGGAAAGAAATTGATCGAAGCCGTAGATGCCGAGTTCCAGGAGCTCGCGCATCGCGTGTTCCTCAGCGGCGGTCTTTTAGTGAACGTGGTCCACATGGCTCGTCGCAAAGCCGAGCGCGAAAAAACCATTCAGCGCGTGAAAGATGCGATCGCCGAAATCGATGCCACCGGAGTGCAGGTGAAAGATCTGGATATCGGGCTACTCGATTTTCCTTGCCGGGTTGAAGGCGAGGTGATCTTGCTGTGCTGGAAACTGGGCGAGCAGGGAATTACGCACTGGCACGGAGTGAGCGAAGGCTTTGCCGGGCGCAAGCCGATCGATCAGCGCATCGCCCGGGCGAAGAAGAAGCACTGATCGGACTTTTATGGCCGTCCGCCGGCTTTCCATTCAGGTTTGAAATTTGAATTCACCAGCCATTCAATTGGCAAGAGCAATGACTGAATCGCATCGTCCATGTGCTTGAAGTCGAGATGGGCAATGTCATCGCTGGGCCGATGATAGTCTTCGTGCAATCCATAACTTGATATCGTCTGCGCCACCACTCCTCGTTTTGCCAGCTCAAAGTTGTCGGAGCGCTCGAAAAAATTCTGTTCCGGATGGGGATCCGCCACGAGATGCGCTCCGTGTTGGGCCAGCACGGGACCAAAATTTGAACGCTCCCATCCTGACAGAAACATGGCATTGGCTGGAATTTTCGGATCGGGTCGCCCGATCATCTCGAATTCCAGGTTGGCGGCAATCTGATCGAGCGGCACCGGCGAATGATCGCGAAAGTAATCGGAGCCGAGTCCACCCAATTCTTCGCTGCCAAACAGGGCAAACAGAACTGGACGCCGCGGGCGGACCCCCGAACTCAGAACCCGAGCGATTTCCAGGACTGCGGTTACACCCGAGGCATCGTCATCCGCGCCGTTGTAAATGGAATCCCCCTCGACAGCTTCACCCACCCCTAAGTGATCGTAATGCGCCGAGAATAAGACCATCGCTTTTGCCATCGCTGGACTTCGGCCGGCTAAGGTTCCGAGCACATTCCAAGTGGTCAGCTTCTCGGTCTTGTCGAACGGCGCTTTTAGAGAAAGCGTGACCCCGTCCGGCAGACTTTGAAGTTTTTTGCAAGCGTCGTCGTTGAGCATCATCAGCGTGGATTGATCGAGGGGAGCTTCGCCGCTCGCGTCCGGCAACTCGATTCTTCCAGCGAGAACTTTTTTCCCGAGTTGCTGCCAGTAGGCTCCGTAGCCGGGATTCTCTGGGATCAGAACAGCCGCCGCACCCTCTTTCCAGAACTTCGAAGCCTGGCTTCTAGTCGGAACCGGGTCCCCTGCTTTTCCCAGCAGCAACACGAACGCGCCTTTTTGAACCGCAGGAGCGTTGTCCCCCAGCACGATCTTTTGTAGCGGACCTCTTAGTTCCGAAGGGCCGACGTGGAGAACCAGCATCTCGAGGCCGTGCTTCCAGGCGATGTCGTCATGAGTTCCGGTATCGGTGAACCGCAATTCAGGAGGCGTGGCGAACTTGCGCCGGATGAGGGGAACTTTTTGCAAATAACCGCCGTTGTCTCCGGCGGGAGCGATGCCGAATTCCTCGAACTTTGATGCAAGATAAGTAGCTGCTACCAGTTCGTCATGGGTGGCGCTGCCCCTGCCGTTCAAAGCATCAGAGGCGAGAAAGTCCTCGTAGGCGTGAATGCAGCGGGGACACGTCTTGTAAATCTGCTGAACCCGTTTTACATCGGAGCCAGTTCCACCGGGTGTGGAATTTACGGCAACAGACGCAGAGAAGAGGATGATCGTGAACAGGAAAAGGCCGAGAGCTCGCATGCTGTTGATTTCAGGTTAGCAGAGTCTGCGAAAGCCGGGGTACTTGGGCTCGGAAGAAGTAGCCAAAACCTGCCCTGCGGCCCCGCAAATTTCCTCGCAAGTTGTTGTACCTCCAGCGTTCTTCAGAGTGACAGAGTAGAGTCCTGCCAGTGGCATCTCTGCTACAATTTGAGGACGCAAAACCTATCTGAACTGCTGTTTTTGGGGTCAAAATTGATGCCGAGTACCATGCGCAAAGTTCAACTGCTCTCCGCGTTTGCCATGCTTCTGCTGGTGGCCTCCCTAGTAGGCTGTAGCGGATTTTTCCAAGACCCGGTGCTGACCACTCTGACGATTGGTCCGCAGTCTCCCAATATCCAGCAGGGCAGCACTTTGCAGATGTCCGCCATCGGCACCTACGACGATGGCAGCACCAAGACCCTCACCAGCGGCGTGTTCTGGTCGAGCAGCGATGACACCATCGCGGCGATTACGAGCACCGGGAAAGTCACAGCAGCCAGTGCTGGTACGGCAACCGTTACCGCTTCTTCAGGCGCGGTGAGTGGGACCTCGACCATCACGGTTTCGCTCAATAACGTGATTGGACTGACGCTCAGTCCGACCCAGGTAACCATTACCCGCGGCTCGACGGGGACGATTTCTGCGCTGGCTACGGTATCCGGAAGTTCGGGTACGGTTGACGTCTCGGCAACGACGACTTGGACCATCACCGACAGCACTGGTGCGGTACCGACAACGATCAGTATCACCAGTCAACAAACCCCGGCGACTATCACGGTCAACAGCTCCGCTACGCCGGGTACTTACACCATTACCGCGGTCTATTCGGGAACGACGACCTTCACCAAGACCGCTCCTCTGATCGTCCAGTAAACCTTACGATTTCCGGGGGCGGCGCCGATGGCGCCGCCTTTCGTTTTAGAGCTATATCCATCTGTGATATTGCCGCAGGTACATTTGTCACCGAGGATTGTGGGCAGTGTCATGGCAGAAGCTTTCTGGTCTGTGACACGCTCAATCCATGTCTGACATTCGTTGCATCGGTCTCTGCACTGGCGGCGGCGACGCTCCAGGTTTGAACGCTGTCATCCGCGCCGCGGTGAAGTCTGCCATCCTGAAATACGGCTGGAAAGTGATCGGCATTCCTGACGGCTTTGACGGGGTGATCTGGCCGGAACGCTCCCGCGAACTGGGGCTCGCTGACGTGAGCGGGATCTTGCCCCGCGGGGGAACCATCCTGGGAACCACCAATCGCGGGAACCCCTTCCGCTATTGCACGGTTGAAAATGGAATCGAGGTGGTTCGCGACATTTCTTCCGAGGTGATTGCGAATTCCGCTCGCCTGGGTATCGACGCCGTCATCTCGATTGGCGGCGATGGCTCCATGAAGATTGCGCTCGAACTGCACCGCAAAGGCATGAAGGTTGTCGGTGTGCCTAAGACGATCGATAACGACCTTTGCGCAACCGAGCTGACCTTCGGTTTTGACACAGCCGTGCATACCGCAACCGACGCGGTGGATAAGATCCACACCACGGGAGAAGCTCACCATCGCATCATGGTGGTGGAAGTGATGGGACGGGATGCCGGTTGGATCGCGCTTCATGCCGGCATTGCGGGTGGGGCACATATCATTCTGATCCCCGAAATCAAGTTTTCGGTCGAAAATCTAAGTCAATGCGTACTCGAGCGTGAAAGACACGGCAAAAGATTCACCATCGTGGTCGTGGCCGAGGGCGTCAAATTGCCTTCCGAGCTCCTCCACATGTCGCGCGGTGGCGCCGTGGGTAATCTGATTGGCGACGCCATCGCGCTATGCACGCACAAGGAAGTCCGCGTCAGCGTTCTTGGGCATATTCAGCGCGGGGGATCGCCCACCCCTTTTGATCGGGTTTTGGCGACCCGCTTTGGCGTCGCCGCTGTCGATCTTGTGGCCAACGGGCAATTCGGGAAAATGGTGCGCTTGCAACAGGAGCGCGTCAGTGCAGTCGACATTGCCGATGCCATCGGCCACATGAAATCTGTCGATCAGAATGGAGAATTGGTGAATACCGCAAGGGCGCTGGGGATTAGTTTCGGGGATGGCGTTCGGTTCGGAAAATCACAGGCCGGGCAAGAAATACTCGCAAAATCTACACCATGACCGACCGGTTACCGCGTCTAAATGCCTGATTTCAGGCGCTCAAAGCATTGGCAGGAATGTTGCGCTTCCATTCGGCGTAGGACGTGGAGGTTCGAATTCCATGTTGCCGAAGCGCACGCTCATTCCAATCCTTTTGCTCTTGGCATCCCTGGGCGTCGGATGCAGTCGAGAACTCGCTCCGCAAGACACCGACGAAAGCTCTGCGCAGCAACTTCCCTTTGACCGTAGTGCCGACCAGAAGGGAATTTCTCCGACCTCCACCATTGCGCAGACAAGCATTCCGAGCGGCACTCCGATCACGATCCGGCTGCAATCAGCCGTTTCCAGCGCTTCCTCCCACACCGGGGAGTCATTCGATGCAGTCCTTGATGAGCCTTTGATCATCAACGGACAAACCGTTGCGCCGCGAGGAGCCAATGTCACAGGCCGCATCGTCTCAGCGAAGTCGTCCGGCCACCTGCAAGACCCCGGATATATTCGACTGACGCTCATTACCCTCATCGTCAACGGGAAGCAATTGCGGATACAGACCTCTACTCTCTTTGCCAAGGGGAATTCCCACGAGAAACCGAATCTGGCCATGATCGGCGGCGGCGTGGGAGCTCGCGCACTGATCGGCGGTGGAGGTAAAGGGGCGCTGATCGGCACCGAGAAAAAAGACGTGGGATTCTCCAGCGCGCGACGATTGACCTTTCGTCTCACCCAATCTGTGATTGTGCAAGGCTGATTTACGTTTCATCACGCATGGGCCTTCTTCATCCACTTACAGGTTTTCGGCTCCGAACCTGACTTCCGGCGTCACAGGCGCGAGTGACCGGCGTACTTAAGTAATTTCCCAATTCTGCCTAGACTTCCCAAACAGGGAGCATTCTCGACGTTTTTTGGTTCCCGAAAAGGAACAGTTTCCTGGCGCCGATGCCGGCGGACCGAGAGATTTTTCCATGAGTGCCATTCTCCAACTGAACCGGGAAAGCGGCGCGGGATTTGACCTGCTGAGCGCCGCATTCGTGGCCTCCCCAGAAGGCATGGCCATCGTCGAGAACGGAGTGATCGTCAACGCAAATCCTGCGTTTGCTCAACTCTACGGTTATGGCGGGCAAGCGCCTCCGGTGGGCCATCCTTTTTCGGATTTCGTACCCGGCAATCGGGTCTGTACCCGAAAGGCGAATGGTGTTCACCACGGGTCAAAAATTGAGTGTGGATACTCATCTTGTGCATTTCAGACACTGAAAAAAGACGGCATGGCCATTCATATCGAGGCTCGCTGCGCGCCCTATCGCTTTGATGGGCGCGAACTCCTCGTCGTCAGCCTGCGGGACATCAGTCATATCGAACGTCGACGAGTGATTCGGGAAAGTGATAAGCGCTTTCGTGCAGTGGTGGACCAGGCAGCGATCGGAATCATGCAATGCGCAACCGACGGCCGGGTGTTGGAGAGCAACCCTGCGGCTCAGGGCATTCTTGGCTACAGCAGCGATGAACTACGAGGGATGTTCTTCCACAACTTCATTCACCCCGAGGATGTGGATCTCGGCAATGGTTTGTTTCAGGAATTGCTCGCGGGCGCGAAAGAGTCCTGTCAAAAGGAGCTTCGCTTCAAACGCAAAGACCAGGCTCAAGGCTGGGCGCGGCTCACGGTTTCCCTGGTGCGAGGACCCGACGCGGAGCCTGAGTTCGTGATCCTGATGATCGAAGACGTGACCGAATATAAGCGCGTGGAACAGCAGATTCGCGAATCGCAGCGAATGGAAGCCATCGGCCGCCTCGTGGGCGGAGTTGCCCATGACTTCAACAACCTGCTGACCGGCATCATGCTGTACTCCGATCTTTTAAAAGCTGGCCTGAGCTCGGAAAACCGTTTGACCACCTACATCGATGAGATTCGTCTGGCCAGCGAACATGGTGGGGCCATGATCCAGCAACTGCTCTCGGTGGCCAAGCGCCAGGTCGTAGAACCGCGATTGTTGTCGCTGAACGAAATTGTTGGCGGCATGCAGAACTTGATCGCACGGCTGATTGGCGAACATATCGAGTTCAAGACCGAACTGGATTCTCAGCTGTGGCCCGTCAAAATGGATCCGACCCAGCTCCAGCAGATCCTTCTTAATCTCTCGATCAACGCCAGGGACGCCATGCCCGACGGCGGCCGCATTGTGGTCGCAACTCGAAATCTCCGCTCCCGATCCGGGGAATCTGCCACAACTGTGGAACTCACGGTGAATGACAATGGCTGCGGCATGAATGCCGAAACGCTGGCTCATGTGTTCGAACCGTTCTTTACCACCAAGGGGGCCGATCACGGCAGCGGCCTTGGACTGACCACGGTGCACAACATTGTCCGCGAAGGCGGAGGATCCATCGAGATCAGCAGTGAATTGGGCAGGGGAACCAGCGTCACCGTTCGTTTCCCTGCTGCGGCAGCCTTCTCCCCTCGTGCCGAGTCGCTCAAATCCGGAACCTCTGGCGACGAGACGATCCTGCTGGTCGAAGACAACGAAAGCGTGCGGCGTTCGGCAAAACGCATCCTCCGCCAAAGCGGGTATCGCGTTCTGGAAGCCTCAAGCGGACGCGAAGCGCTCAAGGTCTTTGAACGGCAAGGCCACAACATTCAGTTGCTGCTAACCGATCTCGTCCTGCCCGGAAGCGACGGCCGCGAAATCGCAGCCAGGATTCACGAGATATCCCCCGCGCTTCCGGTGATTTTCACGTCTGGATACCAGAGGACCGCGCGTCATCCCGAAGTTGCCGAACCGGTTGTCGTTTTCCGAAAGCCTTTCGCGGGAGAAGCCTTGGTGCGAAAGATCCGACAAGTGCTGGATGACGGAGCCGTGCCCGCGAACCGTCCAGATCAGCAGAAAAGGAAAACTCTATGAACACCATGGAAGCCGCAAGCCCGAATTCACCGCAGATCGAAGGAGCGAACTTCTTAAATTTCCTGATTATCGACGATGAGCGTTCTATTCGCGAGGCCTGCCGGGAGGTCGCCCAATCACTCGGTTTCAATGCGGCTGTGGCCGAATCAGCCGAGCACGCTTACCGCTTGCTCGAAGCGCAGGCCTCGGATGTGGTGTTGCTTGACCTGAAACTGCCGGGTGTCGGAGGCCTTGAGGCCTTGCACCAGATCAAGGCTCGCCGCCCGGACGCCGTTGTAATCGTGGTCACCGGCTACGGCACCATACAGTCGGCGGTGCAGGCCATGAAGAGCGGAGCCTATGACTACGTCACCAAGCCGTTCAGCATGGACGAACTTAAGCTCCTGCTGGAGCGTGTCGCCAACCATCTGAAATTGAAAACGGAAAATCGTATGCTGCGCGAGAAAATCAAGTCGAAACAGGGTTTCGGCAGCATTGTGGGCCGCGCACCCGAGATGGAAAGACTTTACCGCATCATCGCAAAGGCCGCGCATAGCACCCACCCCGTACTCATCCTGGGAGAGAGCGGAACCGGAAAAGAGATGGTGGCCCGATCCATACACCTTTCCGGTCCTTTTCGCGACAAGCCTTTCATCCCGGTGGATTGCGGATCACTGGTGCCTACCTTGATTGAGAGCGAACTCTTCGGCTACGTGAAAGGCGCTTTCACGGGGGCAAATCAATCCAAGGAAGGCCTGCTCGCGATTGCGCAGGGCGGGACGGTGTTTCTCGACGAAGTTGGCGAACTTCCCATCGACCTGCAGGCGAAGTTGTTGCGGGCAATCCAGGAAAAAGAAATTCGGCCGGTAGGAAGCACAAAGCAGATTCCCATCGATGTGCGAATCCTGGCCGCAACCAATAAAGACCTGGAACATGCGGTGGCGCAGGGAACGTTCCGCCGCGATCTTTACTTTCGTTTAAATGTTCTCACGCTGCGAATTCCTCCCCTGCGCGAACGGCGCCAGGATATCCCATTGCTGGCCGCCCATTTCCTGGAGCGTGTTTCACGTACTGGGGCGCAGGAGCGGACGTTAAGCGACGAAGCGTTGAAGGTTATGCTCGCTTACAACTGGCCGGGCAATGTTCGAGAGCTAGAGAATTGCCTGGAGCGCGCCTGTGCTCTAACGACTGGGCCCATCATTCAGGTGCGCGACCTTCCAACCGATATCCATAGCGCCCGAGACGCCAGTTCGATCGGGGCTGAAGCGTCGTCCAAGATCATCCCTATGGCGGAACTCGAGAAGCAAACTATTCTTGGCACCGTGGCACAACTGAATGGAGACAAGTTGCTCGCCGCTCGTCTCTTGGGGATTGGGAAGACGACGTTGTATCGCAAGCTCAAAGAATATGCGTCCCAGGACTGAACCGGCAGTGATTCGAAAGTTCCGCAATGGGAAGGTTTCGTACGGCTGCCCTTGTAAGTGTTTAATTTTCAATGGCGGCCCTTTGGTTAAAGGTGTGCAATTGAAACGGACATGATTCTACTAATTACGCCATCTGCAAAAGCACAGACGTGCGCTGAGGCAGTGAAGCGGGCGACTAATGAAGAAATAGAGATCGCCTCAACCTTAAGACAAGCTACTGCCCAGTTGCGCGCGCGTGAATACGAAGCTGTCGTGATTGACCAGTTCCTGGTCGATGCCGAACCGGATGAGAGTGACTCGCTGGTACAACATGTGGAAGGCGGAATTCCTGTTTACATCAATTTCGCAATCAGCGGGCCGGAGCGCGTGATTCGTGAAATACGAGCGGCGCTGAACCGCCGAAAAAAAGAACTCCACGTTGCCCGGCAAGGCGCGGAACTGGCCCTGCGCAGTGAGTTGAGAGGCAATGTCACGGCCTTGCTGCTCTCCTGCGAAATGGCATTAAATGTGCCAAATCTCCCGTCGGCTGCTGAAGCCAAGATCAGGTCTGTCTACGACTTAGCCAAGGAAATACGCCTGAAGGTAGGTCTGCAAGCGGAAGCGGCTCTGCATTAGGACGCCGCAAAGTGCAATGTTTTGCGCCTCAATAATCTAGCCTTGTCGAAAGAGCTTCGGAATTCCTCCCTGCCGACTTAAAATACCCCAAAGTGCCGGAGATGCCCCGACTTCAAGCATGGGCATCCCTGCTGGGGATCCGATGCACGTTCTGGTGACGACCGATACTCTGACCGGGGTATGGAGCTATACCCGGGAGTTGGTGAGTGGTCTGATCACCCGTGGAAACCGCGTCACCCTGGTCAGCCTGGGCGAAATTCCTCTTCCTCAACAAACTTCCTGGATGGATGGCCTGCACGGCCTCAGCTATCACCCTACCGCTTTTCGCCTGGAATGGATGCAAGAAGCTCAGCAGGATTTGACCGACTCCTTTGCGTATCTGAGGGAGCTGATCGCTGAGACCAAACCGGACCTGCTCCACTTCAATCACTTTTGTTTTGGATCGATTGAAACCGACACACCTAAAGTGGTAGTCGCTCATGGCGACTATTTGAGCTGGTGGAAAGCCGTTCACGACGTGGAGCCAAATCCCAGCCGGTGGCTGGCGTGGTACCGGCAGACCGTGCGCGACGGGTTGAGGAAGGCGCATGCAGTGGTTGCGCCAAGCTTCTGGATGCTTGAGTCACTGCAGAATTGCTTCGGAGAGCCTTCGCACGGGTCGGTCATCTATAACGGGCGCAATCCGATCTTCTTCAATCCATATCTGGCGAAAGATGATTGTGTGCTTGCGATCGGACGACTTCTGGACGCGGGCAAGCAGGTGAACTTGATCACCCAGCATCGGCACCCGGTTCCGGTGTGCATCGTCGGATCGGAACCGCACATCGAGCGAATGAAATTGCCGATACGGGCCGATGTGAAGGTTTCCGCGGGACAGTCTACGGTCGCTTTAAAGGGACCGCAAACGGAAGCGCAACTCCGGAATCTTTACGGGCGTTCGGCGATCTATGCCGCAACTTCGCGATACGAGCCGTTCGGAATGGCTGCTCTTGAAGCAGCGCTGTCACGCTGCGCAATTGTTGCCAACGATATACCTTCCTTCCGGGAAATCTGGGGGGACGCCGCGCTTTACTTCGACTCCAATGATGCCAGCAGCCTGGCTGCGACCATCCGGCGCTTGAGCGATCAGCGCGATCTCTGCCGCGCCTATGCCAATCGTGCTTACAATCGGGCACGGGAACGATTTACTGCAAAGCGCATGATTGACGAGTACGTCGCCCTTTACGGAGAGTTGCTTCAGGTGCATCAAGCGGCAGCTTAGGCCAATGCGGGCCTCTGGTCCTCGATTCCGAGAAACTGCTAAGCTAACCCCTACAAATTCGCAGGGAACGGAGAATTCATGGCTGCGGTAAAAATTACGATCAAGAAAAACGGTCCGTATCGTGTTGAAGCTCCCGAGGGGACCATCGAGTTGGTTGACGCCGACGGCAACGCGTACGATCTTACGGGGAAGCCAGCGTTTTCACTCTGCCGTTGCGGAGCTTCGGTGAACAAACCTTTCTGTGACGGAACTCATAGCAAATTGGGTTTCCAGGCCGCAGAATCCGCTGTCAAGAAAGCCGACAGCGGCAGCAACCCGAATTTGCCGCCCGAAGCGGATCTTTCCCGGCTGAAGGTTTAGATCGCACTGGCAGTCATGTCGTGTGAGCCAGCAATTCTGCTTGGCTGAGGAATCTCTATGCCCAATTCACCAGACAAAGATCTGGGATTGAACCGTAACATCACCCGCCGCGATTTTCTAAACGGAGTAGCCGTCACTACGGGGCTGGCTCTGGTCCCGCCCCAGGTTCTGGCTGCTCTTGAAGCATCGGGCGGAGACGATTATCCGCCGGCACGCACCGGCCTGCGAGGAAGTCATCCGGGATCTTTTGAAGTCGCCCACACCGTCCGCGACGGCAGCTTCTGGCAGGACGCCGGAAAGATCAACGACACCGCCGAGAGCTATGATCTGGTGGTCGTCGGGGGCGGGATCAGCGGGCTCGCAGCCGCATACTATTTCCGCAAAACTGCCGGTCCGAAGGCCAAAGTGCTGGTCCTGGATAACCACGACGACTTCGGCGGTCATGCCAAACGCAATGAATTCCGCAGTGGCAAACGTACTCTGCTGGGATTCGGCGGCACCTACTCGATCGAAAGTCCGGAACCTTACAGCGCAGTCTCAAAGGCTATGATCGAGGATCTGGGCATCGACGTCGCTTCGTATCCCAAATACTTTTCCAACGATCTCTACAAATCTCTGGGTCTGCGATCAAGCATCTTCTTCGACAAAGAGAATTTCGGTGGCGACAAACTTGTGGTGAATCCGCTGCCCTTGGGCGGTGGAGAAGATGAATTCGCCTTTGCTGACGACAAATCCTCATGGAAGGAATTCGCGGCCGCAGCCCCTCTGTCGGATCGCGCGAAAGCGGACTTCCAGCGCCTTTGCACCGAAAAGAATGACTATTTCCCTGGAGTTCGTCCCGATGAAAAGACTGCGCGCGCGGCTCGGATGAGCTACGCCAAGTTCCTGTCGGAGGTGGTGAACGTAGATCCCGACGTTTTGCGATTGTTGCAGGCGGCACCACATCCACTCTTCGGCGTCGGAATCGACGGCATTTCAGCCCAGGATGCTTGGGATATGGGTCTTCCAGGATCTTATCGTGGGAGCCACGATCCACAGCCGGGCGACGCCGCTAAGGAAGAGGCCGAAAAGTATTTCTTTCACTTCCCGGATGGCAATGCGTCCATTGCGCGACTGATGGTCCGCAAACTGATTCCCGAAGCGATCCCTGGAACCTCGGCCAGCGACGTGGTCATGGCGCGGGCCGATTATTCGAAGTTGGATCAACCCTCATCTGCGACAAGGATTCGACTGAATAGTACGGCTGTGCGCGTAAAACACGTCGGCGATCCCGCGACTGCAAAAGAAGTGGAAATCGTTTATGCACGAGACGGAAAAGCCTACTCGGTGAAGGCGTCCCATTGTGTTCTGGCGTGCTGGCACGTAGTCATCCCATACATAGCCGACGAGTTGCCAGACTCGCAAAAAGAAGCGCTTGGCGCCGCTGCCAAAGTCCCGCTCATGTATACAAACGTCGTGATCCGAAACTGGACTTCGTTCCAGAAACTCGCGACCAGTTCCGTGTACGCTCCGAATTGCTATCACACACGCTTCAACTTGGACGTTCCGGTCAGCATTGGCGGGTACGAGTTTTCTCGCAAACCCGAGGACTCCGTCATCGTGCACATGATGAAAACTCCGTGTAAACCAGGCAGGCCTGCCCGAGACCAGCACCGGATTGGCCGAATGGAGTTGTTTAGTACGAAATTCGAAACCATGGAGAGAAACATCCGCGAGCAGCTTGCCCGCACACTGGGCCCCGGAGGATTTGATCCAGCGCGGGACATCGAAGCCATTACGGCGAATCGATGGCCGCACGGCTACGCTTACGAATACAGTTCTCTTTGGGACAAGGACTTACTGGAGAGTGGACCAAAGCCCTGTGAGATTGCCCGGAAACCCTTTGGCCGGCTCGCCATCGCCAATTCCGATGCTGCGGCGTATGCATACACTGATGCCGCCATCGATCAGGCGTACCGGGCGGTGCAGGAGATCACAAAATCCTAAGTATCACTCAGTGAATGGTTTTGGTCTTTCGCGACATGTAATCCATGAGCAGGTACTGGCCAAGCGTATAAGGAGTGGTGAAGTACGCTTTTCCCCGGCACATCTCGGTGACTTTCTGCACGAATTGCACCAGGCCGTAATCTGAAGCCAGCATGAAGGTGTTGATGAGTACGCCAGCGCGCTTGCACTTCGAGACTTCTTCCAGCGTCTGACTTACGACTAGCGGATCCAATCCGAAAGCGTTCTTGTAAATCCGTCCATCCTCAAGAGTGAGTGCGGATGGCTTGCCGTCAGTGATCATCACAATCTGTTTCATGTCCTTGCGCTGTCGTTGCAGAATGCGTTGTGCCAGGCGTAATCCTTCACGCGTGTTGGTGTAATAAGGGCCCACCTTCACGCGAGCAAGTTGCGACAGCGGAACCTCTTCCGCGGAATCGTGAAATAGAATCAGAGAAAGGGAATCGCCCGGATACTGCGTCCTGATCAGGTGCGACAATGCCATCGCAACTTTTTTCGCAGGCGTAAAACGATCCTCGCCGTACAAAATCATCGAATGCGAGCAATCCAGCATCAGCACCGTCGCGCACGACGATTGGTACTCACATTGATGGACCTGCAAGTCCGAATACTCAATGCTCAAAGGCAGAGACAGCCCTTCACGCTGGATCGCATTCGAAAGCGTGGCCGTGATGTCCAGATTCAAGGTGTCCCCAAATTCGTAAGGACGTGACGCCCCGCTGCTTTCGATGCCGGTGGCCATGTCTCGCGTATCGTGCCGGCCGAAGCTGGATTTGCCGAGCGAGCCGAGCAGATCGCGAAGAGTCTTGAACCCAAGGAAATCCAGGCTCTTATCGGTAATTTCAAACTTTGCCTGATTTTGTGATTCGCCGACCTGGCCTCCGACGCTCGATTGCCTCGCCGGGTCATGCGGATCGGAGATGCTGATGTAGTCTTCCTGCTCCATCCGATCGATCAACTTCTCGATGAGTTCGTCGAGGGTGCCATCGGCCTGCATTTGCTGCAGTTGCTCACGCAAGTTTTCGTCGAGCAGGTTGTCGTCCATCAACGCTTGCTCGATCGCGCGCCGTAAATCATCGAGAGTCTGCTCACCGTCGAACTCCCCGTAGTCGTACATGTTCTGGAAGCCGCTCTGGAGCAGGTAATCCGATAAGGCGCTGAGCAAGTCTTCCATGCTCATCTCGCCAGCCGGGTCGGGAACGTATTTGCTATAACGAATGCGTTTCATGGCCGGAGATTAGTTGTAGGGCCGCCTGCCTCGAAACGGCGGTTCTTCCCGCTCGAACGGCTTGTCCGAATGTTTCGGCTGCTTCTCGCCGGCGCGGAACACTCGCTCTTCGTTTCGCCCAATTCGCTTGTGCGCATGCAGTCCCTCAAGCACGAACTCGGCTGCGGAAACCTGCACCTCTGGCGCGTCCTTTGGACCGACACCCACTTTGACAATTTTCTCCAGTAAACCCTGGATCGGGTGCAGCGCCTTCAAGACCTCGGCCGCGCCGGCAGAATCGGTGACCTGAATTTCGCCACCCAAGTCGAACCATTGCACCACCTGTTGCATATTCACGCCGTTGAAGTACTCGTCGTAGGTACGCGCGATTGCCATACGAATCAATTCGCGTCCGACATGATCGGCGCCCTTCATCTCGCCCTCATACTCCAATTCGAGTTTGCCCGTTATCGCCGGAAGCGCGGCATAGATATCGCTGATGCGAGGCACTACCATCTGCTCTTTACCTCGGACTGCCCGCCGCTCGGCGTTGGAAATCACGTTTTCGGTGCAGGAAATAGGCAAACGCTGGCTGACCCCGGAACGTTTGTCGATCTTCTTGTCTTCCCGCGCGGCAAAAGCAATGCCTTCGATTACCTCCTGCACGTACTTGGGAACGTGCAGTTTGAAACCATCGCGCTGCGTCCACGCTTCCTGTGCAGTGATGGCAATGCCTTCCTCAACGGTGGCCGGGTAGTGGGTTCGAATCTCTGATCCGATGCGATCTTTCAACGGGGTAATGATCTTGCCGCGCGCGGTGTAGTCCTCCGGATTCGCGCTGAACACCATTGCCACATCAAGTGGCAGGCGAATCGGGTAGCCCTTAATCTGAACATCGCCTTCCTGCATGATGTTGAACAGACCCACCTGAATTTTTCCTGCCAGGTCGGGCAATTCATTAATCGCAAAAATGCAGCGATTGGCCCGAGGCAGTAGTCCGTAATGCACAGTCATCTCACTGCTCAGTTGATGGCCTCCGCGCGCCGCCTTAATCGGATCGATATCGCCGATCAGGTCTGCGATGGTCACGTCGGGAGTTGCCAGCTTTTCGACGAAGCGCTCCTCTGGAGTCAAATACGCAATCTCCAACTCATCTCCGCGCTCCGCAATCAGATCGCGACACCGTCGGCAAATTGGAGCGTAAGGATTGTCGTGAATCTCGCAACCTGCGATGTAAGGAGTTTGAGGATCAAGCAGAGTCGTCAGTGCCCGCAGCAATCGGCTCTTCGCCTGTCCGCGCAGCCCCAGCAAGATAAAATTGTGGCGCGATAGAAGCGCATTCACGACTTGGGGAATTACCGTATCTTCGTAACCCACGATCCCCGGGAAGATCGGTCCACCGGCGCGAAGCTTGTCCATCAGATTGTCGCGCATTTCATCTTTTACGCGGCGGGTCTGCAAACGCTGTTCGGAGAAAGGACTTTGGCGCAACTCGCCAAGCGTCCGAGGAAAACTCATGATGGAAAAACCCCCAGGTGACTGCTTCTGAACCCGATTATACGCCGAGTGTCACTCCACCTTGTGATGTGGAAAGCTGGCAGATTCGTTGGCTGGAAATGGATTTACCTCGCGTGACCGTTGCCCCCGGCTTTTTGCCGAATGTGCACGGTTCGCCGCAGATCGGGAAGGATAGTTTGCAGGTACGAGATCAGTGCGCGCACTCGCTCGCCCTCCGATTTCATTTCCAACAACGTTTGCTTGAAGTCCAGATCCAGAGGCAGGGTTCCTGCCAAGTGAAACGAGAGTTGCGGATCTTCGTCGGGCGTCATCTTTTCCAGCGCAGCACCCGCCAAACTGAGGATTTCGTTGTGCAGCTTGAGCGCCTCTGCCGCCTCTTCCCGCGTTGCGGCGGCGGAGTCATCCAGCAAGTACAAGACTTCCGCCTGCAAGAAGGCGCGCTCGTGATTGATCGTGACAATTTCGAACCGTTCGCGGCCTTGCGTAACGATGTCCATCCGTCCGTCGTCGTACTCTTTCGTGAGCGTGAGGATTTCCGCTGTACACCCGATCTCCGCAATCCCTTCTTCGTCTTTGGCTCGTACGACGCCAAAAGCAGTTTTGCCCGAAAGGCATTCTCCAACCATCTCTTTGTAGCGCGGTTCAAAAACGTGCAGTGGCAGGGGAATTCCGGGGAGTAAAACCAGATCGAGAGGAAATAGCGGGAGCAGCTTGCTTTGCAAAAGGCCTCCGAACCTATGATGATGGGCCGATTGTACCCTGTCCTTGACTTGCCTTGCTGCTCAGCATAAAAGCTCGACATGGATCTTTCGGGGAAGGTCGTGGTGGTGACAGGCGCTTCGATGGGGATCGGCGAGGCGATTGCAAAAATCTTCGGCGATCACGGAGCCAACCTGGTTGTGCTTTCTCGCGATGCTGGACGCGCTGAAGCCGCACGGGGCCGCATCGGACATACCGACCGCACTCTTGCCTTAGCCTGCGACGTCCGCCATCGCGAAGAAATCGATCGCGTGCTCAGCCTGACCCTGCATCACTTTGATCGCATCGACGTCTGGGTCAACAATGCAGGTCATGGATTGCTCGACTCGGTCTCGACGCTCGACATGGCCGCCGCACGTGAGACGTTCGATACGAATTTCTTCGGGACCATTGATGCAATGCAGGCGGTGATTCCGATCATGAAACAACAAGGGTCTGGCGCGATCATTAACATCTCCAGTGTGGCCGGCCATCTTCCGTTGCCTTTTCACGCCATATACAGCGCGACCAAATTCGCGATGAATGCCTTTGGAAAAGCTGCCCGGCTGGAGTTACTGGGATCCAACATCCACGTCATGACCGTTTGTCCAGGCTATGTGCGCACGGCATTCGGTGAAAATGCTGTACAAGGAAGGGAAGTGAAGGTGCTGCGTCCTTCATCGGTTCGCGGTATCAGTGCCGAGCGGGTTGCGCGGGCTACTTTTGAGGGCTATTTGAAAGGCAAAAGGGAAGTGGTCGTTCCGTGGACGATGCACCCAGTGATCAAGCTCTACCAGCTCTTTCCCGGGTTGGTCGAGTGGGGGATGACCAGAATGACGAACCGAAAGAACTAGTCTGATCAGCCTAATTCAACCAACATAGCTTCCATCTCAGATTGCGCGTGACTGTTCCCGGAACTCTTCGCTGTCTCGATGCCTTTGGCCAACATTGCCTTCGCTTCGGCAACCCGGCCCGCACCGGCCAAGGTTTGCGCCGCCATGAAGTAACCGGCCGTGTAATCTGGGTGCTTCGAGAACAAGCGCTTGAAACTCCTGCATGGCGCGATCCACATCCGTTTTCGCATACTCCATCGCGAGGCCATAGCGGGCGAAAGCGTCTTCCGGGTTGCCCTCCAGGATTTCTGTCAGCATCGCAATTCGGTCCATGCATTCCTCTCGCTCTTCCGTTTCGTTCCAGTATATACACCGAAAGCAAAGTAGCATCGACGCACGCCGATGAGTACAATGCCTGCATTCGAGACATTGAAGGGGAGTCCATTGGCCTGTCCATTTTTCATGCCGACCCTGA
The DNA here is from genome assembly GCA_963797845.1 of Terriglobia bacterium. GTDB lineage: Bacteria > Acidobacteriota > Terriglobia > Terriglobales > Acidobacteriaceae > DASREM01. The sequence goes on along the minus strand of CAWCRE010000017.1, from coordinate 74,471 downwards.
AGTTTGAAGAGGGTGCGTGGTTGCATCCGTCCCGTCTTCCGCTGGGCGCCGGCTGGCGTGGACAGTGCTTCGCTCCCGGCCATGAGGGGGAAGAACCCAGCGCAACCGAACTCACCGAAGGCTGTAATCTGGGCTATGCCGTTACGTGCTCCCGCATGCCCGGAGAGCGCACCAGCGATGCGGTACGGTTCTCTGTGGCTCGCGACTTCGGTTCCGAAATTTCGCTGCGCTTTGTTACCGAACACGCGCACCTCCCTGTAACTCACGGCTTGCTCACTTACGACGTGAGTTCCCAGACGATGGACACTCGTTCATCCCGACCTTCGAATTCAGAAAATGGCGGAGTGTTACCTGGGCTCTTACCTATCGCGCCGAATACAGAACGGCGCTACTCCAACCCGAGCACAAGCGAATGACTGACAGAGATGAGCTGATGATGCCGCGTCCGGTGCGGGATTCCCAGTCCGAGATGGCCGAGATTGTTCTTCCCAACGACGCCAACCCGCTGGGGGCGCTGCTTGGTGGACGCCTGATGCACTGGATCGATCTGGCGGGAGCCATGGCCGCCCATCGGCATTCCCGCAACTACGTGGTCACCGCTTCCGTGGATCACATTGATTTCCTGGTTCCGGTTCACGTGGGAGACCTGGTGATCCTGCGCTCTTCGGTCAATCGGGTATTTCGCACATCTATGGAGGTCGGGGTCAAGGTTTTTGTTGAAAACTATATCCACGACAGCTGCCAGCACGTGGGTTCGGCCTATCTCACCTTCGTGGCCGTCGATGGCGGGGGGCGACACCTTATGGTTCCGGCCGTGATCCCCGAGAGCGACGAGCAGCGTCGCCGCTACGAAGGTGCCGGAAGACGCCGCGAAACCAGGCGAGTAGAGATGGAGCGACGTCGTAACGCAATGCCGTAACGAATGCCGTTGTGACCTGGATCACATCACAACGTTCGGCTATCCGGAATAATTTTCTGATCGGCTGGTTTGTGGAAACTCGCAATTATGGATAGCGCACTCCTGATTCACCGCCTGCACTTCGGCTTCACCGTCACCTTTCACTATCTTTTCCCCCAGCTCACCATGGGGCTGGCGCCTTTGATCGTCATTTTCAAGACCTTGGCATTGCGGCGTAAGCAGGAGATCTACAACGAAGCCGCCCGATTCTGGGCGCGGATTTTCGGTATCAACTTTGTGCTGGGAGTGGTCACCGGGATTCCCATGGAATTCCAGTTCGGCACCAATTGGTCCCATTTCTCGCGCTTCGCCGGGGGAGTGATTGGTCAAACCCTGGCCATGGAAGGGATGTTCGCTTTTTTTCTCGAATCCGCTTTCCTGGGATTGTTCCTCTACGGCGAGAAGCGGCTTAGCCCCAAAGCTCATTGGTGGTCAGCGGTCGCGGTATTTGTGGGGAGTTGGCTGTCAGGCTATTTCATCATCGCCACCGACGCCTGGATGCAGAATCCGGTGGGGTATTCGACCGCGCCCGACGGGTCAGCGCAACTCAGCAGCTTCTGGCAATTGGTGCTGAACCCCTGGGCCTGGTGGCAGTACGCACACAACATGAGCGGGGCCGCGATCACCGGTTGTTTCGCGGTAGCGTCGGCCGGAGCTTTTTATCTTCTTTGGCGAAAACATGAAGAACATGGGCGACTATTTCTGCGGGTAGGAGTGATCGCGGGGTGTGTTTTCTGCGTGCTGCAGTTGTACCCCACGGGCGATGGCCAAGGGCGAATGGTCACCGAAAAGCAGCCAGTGACGCTGGCAGCGATGGAAGCCTTGTTTCAAGATCAAAACGGGGCCCCATTGGCCTTGATCGGTCAGCCGGATGTGGACCAGAGAAAAATCGACAATCCGATCATCATTCCCAAAATGCTCAGCTTTCTTACTTATCGGCGGTGGAATGCAGACGTGAAGGGGCTGAACTCTTTTCCCCAGGAACTTTGGCCGGATAACGTTCCGCTGCTTTATTACAGCTATCACATCATGGTGGGACTGGGAACGCTGTTCATCGCGATTACCGTAATCGCTGCGTTCCTGCTGTGGCGGGGCAAACTCTTCAGCTCGAAAATCATGCTCTGGATCCTCCTTCTAAGCCTGCCTTTTCCCTACATCGCGAACACCGCAGGATGGATGACCGCGGAACTGGGACGTCAGCCTTGGCTGGTGTACGGGGTTATGCGCACGGCGGACGGCTACTCAAAACTGGTATCGGCCGGAAATGGCATGTTTACGCTGCTCGGGTTCATGGGCATGTATATGGTGCTGGGGATTCTATTTCTGTTCCTGATAGGACGTGAAATCGGGCAAGGTCCTTCAGGCGGCCCAGGCGCAACTCCGCTAACCAGCAAGGCGATCGCGAACTGAAACTATGGAAACTCTTTGGTTTGTCATTGTCGCATGCATGCTGGCCGCCTACGTCGTCCTTGACGGATTCGATCTGGGGGCCGGCGTGATCTACCTATTCGTGGCTCGCGACAACAGAGAGCGGAAGATGGTGCTGCGTGCGATTGGTCCGGTATGGGACGGCAACGAGGTCTGGCTGTTGGCGGCCGGCGGCACGCTTTATTTTGCCTTTCCCTTGCTCTATGCCTCGAGCTTCAGCGGATTTTATCTACCCCTGATGATGGTGCTTTGGCTCCTGATGCTGCGCGCTATCGGGATCGAATTCCGGGCCCACATCCAAAACGAAGTCTGGCAGGGATTTTTCGACGTGGTGTTCTCCGGTTCCAGTCTCCTGCTTACAATTTTTCTTGGGGCGGCCCTGGGCAACGTGATTCGCGGAGTCCCGCTGCGTTCCGATGGATATTTTTTCGAGGCCCTGTGGACGAACTTCAAGGTTAGTGCGAACCCTGGCATTCTTGACTGGTATACCGTGCTAGCGGGCATAGTCGCGATGGTCACGTTGACCGTGCATGGCGCGCTTTATGTCGCCATCAAAACCGAGAACGATTTGAGTTCCCGCGCCCGCGCAACCGCCATCTTGCTTTGGCCGGTGCAGTTCTTTTTGACCTGCTTCTCCTTTGTCGCCACATATTTCATCCGGCCATCGGCGCTCGATAACTATCGAGCACATCCGGTCGGTCTGCTGATACCCATCGTCGTGGCAGTTAGCCTGGCAACCATCATTTGGGCGGCGCCGAAGTCCCAGGACAGGCTTGCGTTTATCGGATCTTCGCTTTACATCATCGGCATGCTGGTCGGAGCCGCATTTGCGCTCTACCCTGTGGTTCTTCCAGCCAGCACCGACCCCACTTACAGCCTCACTATATTCAATACTGCCGCGGGCCATCACGGGCTTGCAGTCGGGCTGAGCTGGTGGACGCTCGGCGCCGCACTTGCCGTGGGGTACTTCGTGTTCATCTACCGCATGTTCAGTGGGAAAGTACAACTCGGGGATCACGAGCACTAGCTTCCGGTACACTGTCGCGGATGAATTCTCGACTGAGCGGAAAAGTTGCCATCGTCACCGGGGCGGGTACCGGCATCGGCCGCGCTTGCGCTCTGGCTCTTGCCCGGGGAGGCGCCAGGGTCGCGCTGGTTGGCCGACGCAGCGAGCCCCTGGAGTCGGTCGCATCCGAAATCGGTCCCAACGCCCACGCCCTTCCCGCAGATGTTTCGAAGCGCACCGAAATCGATCGCGTGCTCGACCAGACTCGGCGCCATTTTGGATCCGTCGATGTACTGCTCAACAATGCGGGCGTTCTGCACATCGGAACCGCCGAACAGATCAGCGAAGAACAGTGGGATGAGACTTTCAACGTAAACGTTCGCGGAGTGTGGCTGCTTTCCACCGCCGCCTTACCCTATATGCGCGAGGCGGGAGGCGGTTCCATCATCAACATGGCATCGGTCCTGGGTATTAATGGAGCGCGCAACCGTGCCTCGTACGCTCCATCGAAGGGCGCAGTCGTACTGTTGACCAAGTGCATGGCGATTGATCACGGCCACGAAAATATTCGCGTGAATGCCATCTGCCCATCTTTCATCGAGACGGATTTGACGGCGGCGGTGTTGAGCAAAGCTCCCGATCCCGATGCGGTACGCAGGGAACGTATTGGAGTACATCCGATCGGCCGGTTGGGCGTTCCGGAAGATATCGCAGGCTTGGCCGTCTACCTCGCCAGCGACGAATCGTCTTGGGTTACCGGAGCAGCATTCCCGGTCGACGGCGGATATTTGGCAGTTTGAGAGCACCGGCACTTGGCACTCAGCATTTGGCACTTGGCCGCCCCGGCTTTGTTGTTGCAACAAACCCGAATGGCCAAATGCTAATTGCTGAATGCTAAGAGCCAAGCTAGCACGGGGCCGAACCCAGACTACCCATCAACTCACCACGACATCGCCTGTATAATCAAGGTTTCGGAAGGTGATCATTGAATTCTCCTACACATCAGCATCCCGGCCAGGCGCAACCAGGACCCCAGCCTCTCCCGGGCGTTGCAAACATTATTGCCGTTGGTTCGGGCAAAGGCGGGGTCGGAAAGACCACGCTCGCGGTGAATCTGGCGATCTCTCTAGTCAAACTCGGACACAAAGTTGGACTACTCGATGCCGATGTCTACGGGCCCAATGTTCCCCTGATGTTGGGAATCAACCAGCAACCGAAAGCCGGCCCTGACAACCGCATTTTTCCGCTCGAGGCCCACGGCCTGAAGGTCATCTCGGTCGGATTCTTGAATCCCGGTGACAAGCCCTTGATCTGGCGCGGACCCATGCTGCACTCCATCATCCGCCAGTTCCTTGGCTCCGTGGTCTGGGGAGAACTGGACTATTTGGTCGTCGATCTTCCTCCGGGAACGGGCGATGTGGCGCTCTCGCTGATTCAGACGGTCCCGCTCACGGGCGCGATCGTAGTTTCCACGCCCAGTGACGTTTCTCTTCAGGATGCCCGCAAGGCAATCGAAATGTTCCGCCAGATGAAGGTGGACCTGGTGGGCATCGTGGAAAACATGAGCTACTTCATTTGCCCGCACTGTCAGCATCAGACCGACATCTTTTCTCGCGGCGGCGCTTCGAAAACCGCAGCGCAGTTCGGAGTGGCTTATCTTGGCGATGTACAGATTGATCCGCAACTCCGCGAGGCAGGTGACAGCGGCAAGCCCGCCGCGCTCGCAGGACAGGATTCCCCATTAGCAAAGTCGTTGTACGAGTTTGCGCGAAAAGTAGTCGCTAGAGTCGAAGAGATCAACGCCACTGCTTCCGAAAGCGTGATTCAAATTCAGTGAGGTGTTCAAATTACAGGCCGCGGTTTTTCTTCACCACGACTTCTGCTTTTTGCACATTGTTGAAACGGTTGAGCTTGAAATAGGGTGCAGGATCCCCACCTCGGCCGAGTAGTTCCGTCATCATCTGCCCAATCACTGGCCCATGCTTGAACCCATGCCCGGAACCACCCCCAAGCAACCATACTTTCTGGTTTGCGGGATGCCGGTCCATAATGAAGTGATTATCAGGGGTCTGCTCGTACTGGCAGACTCGGGTTTCAACCAGCGGCGCGTTCTTCATAGCAGGGAAGCGCATACCTAAATATTCTCGAATCGCTACTAGTCCCTCGGTGCTCACGCGGCGTTCGCCGTTGGTGGGATCAAATGGCTCCCCACGAGTGTCATCCGCGATCTTGAACCCTCGACCATGATTTCCCGGGATTCCGTAACGAAAGCGATCTCGATGCTCCGCCCAGACAGGTAAGCTGAGATCATCAAGTCCAGTTTCTCCAGCGGGCACGCCAAAGAAAAAAATATCCTGTTTGGTGGGCCGGATCCGATCGCCGATGGTGTTCGGAAACAACTTCCCCAACCAGGGACCGCAGGCAAAGATGTAGGAATCGGCGCTGACCTTCGATCCATCAGAGAGCGTCAAGCTCTTCCAGTTGCCGGAATCCAGCGAATCCCCATGAACTGCTGCCTGACGATACTCCCCACCCAGCGCCAGAAAGGTGTTGACGACCAATTGGCAGATGTTGCGTGCCGTGAGAAATCCGCCGTCCGGTTCGTGGATCGCCCAATTCACGCCCTCCATGTTGATCTGAGGCCAGCGTTTTCTTATCTGTTTAGCCGAGAGTTCTTCATACTTGATCTTCGCCAGGCGCAGCATCTCAACCGAACCGCGTTCAAAGCTGTCCTCTCCGCTAGCCGCCATCCAAAGCACGCCGGTGCGGTACAGCATGCACTGCTTCCATTCCTGCTCGTGCTTTTTCCAAAGGGGGAGGGCCCGCGCCGTCATCTCGGTATAGGGAGAGTTGGGCCCATAGGTTCCCGAATCACCCGCGTTTCGCCTCCAGAAGAGGAGCGGGAGTTTCCTGGACCCCAGCTATCGATCAGAACCACGTGGGCTCCACTTTGCAGCAGGTATAACGCGGTCCAACCACCAAATGCTCCCGCGCCCACGACCGCAATTCGAGGTTTTCGTAGCATCGTTCGGCCAAGCTACATGCATCAATACTCTCGGTCAAGGATCAGCATTCTTGAGTGCGGAGTGCTAAGCCTTGACAGGCGCGCCGGGGGTACCTAGAATTTAACTGGGTCATTGTCGCTGAATTATTGCCAAGTCAATGATTCTGTAGTACTTACGTAGGCACCAGTCTGGGGGATCATGCCAGGGGCATCTCACATCGGGGAAAGAGAACGGGTCATTCTGACTGCGATCGTGGAGACCTTCATCGCAACGGGTGAGCCCGTCGGTTCCCGTACTCTAGCCCGGGCCAACGCGGAGGGCCTCAGTCCGGCCACGATCCGCAATGTGATGGCCGACCTTTCCGATGCCGGATTGCTGGAGCAGCCTCATACCTCGGCCGGGCGCATTCCGACCGCCGAGGCGTATCGCTATTACGTGGAGCAGTTGAGCGGGAAGGCCCAGATTTCGCCGCAGGATCAGAGCATCATCCAGGATTCGATGCATGGCATCACCAATGTGCAGGAATTCATGGAACGCACATCGCATGTGCTTTCACTGATCTCCAAAAATGTAGGCGTAGCCGTGGCGACGGGGGGCTCAAGAACGCTCTGGAGCACGTCTATTTTTCCCGTCTTGGTGATCAGAAGGTGCTCGCCGTCGTAGTGACGCGGTCGGGCGTCGTTCGCGATCGAGTCCTGCGCATGGATCTGCCGCAGACAGAGTTGGATGCCGCGGCCCGCTTCATCAACGAAAATTTCCGTGGCTGGACCATGGATGCGATGCGCGCCGACGTGCTGCGGCGCATCGAACAGGAACGCAGCGAATACGACCGCCTGCTGAATTCGGTCGAACAACTTTACCGGCAGGGAGCTCTGGTTCCGAAGAGACGCAGGCGGTCTTTGTGGGCGGTGCCGCCAATCTTGTAGCCAGCGAGCAAGATCGAGAACGATTGCAGGAGCTGCTACAAACGCTGGAAGAAAAACAGAAGGTAGTGCAACTGCTGGGAGCCTACGTGGATGCCAAGCAAGAGGCAGTGCGGGTGGTGATCGGACTGGATCATGCAATGCCTTCTATGCGGAACCTGGTGCTGATCGGTGCTCCTGCCCGGGTAGGCGACGAGGTCATGGGATCGCTAGCCGTGATTGGCCCGACCCGAATGGATTATCAACACACCATCACCGCCGTGTCGTATCTGGCACGGCTGTTCGATCAGGTGCTGAACGAGTCAGAATAGAAATCGATTATGGCGAGAACAAACGGAAAATCGGAAGTTGAATCACGCAATTTGGATGCGGAGCACGAGTTGCCCGCAGCCGATAACGAAGATGACGGTCCTGCGACTCAGGCCGCGGCAGAGACTTCGGTCGACTCAGAAGTGCAGAAGCTGAAAGCGGAGCGTGACTCTCTGATCGACCGCATGGCGCGCATGCAGGCGGATTTCGACAACGCCCGCAAGCGTGCCGCCCGCGAGCAGCAGGATTTCAAGGATTACGCAGTGGCCGATGCCATTAAAGCTCTCCTGCCGGTACTCGATAGCTTCGGGCGCGCTCTGCGGGCCGGAGGAAATGAAAAATCTGAGTTTCGCGGCGGCGTCGAGCTCATCTATAAGCAGCTGCAGGACGCCTTGGGCAAACTTGGAGTACAGCCGGTCCTCGCGGCCGGTCAACCCTTCGATCCACGTTTCCATGAGGCGATCGAGATGGTGGACACCGAACAAGCCCCGGATCACCAGGTACTGGAAGAACTGCAACCTGGCTACAAATTGAAGGACCGGCTTTTGCGGCCTGCCATGGTGAAGGTGGCCCGAAATCCGCGGCACTAGACTCTTCCCCATCATTCTGAAAGGTGCAAAGGACTATTCTGGCCAGTAACGTAAAACGCGATTATTACGAGGTACTCGGAGTCTCACGTACCGCCACGGAACAGGAAATTAAAAGCGCGTATCGCAAGCTCGCGCTGCTCTATCATCCTGACCGCAACCCGAATAATCCTGAGGCCGAAGAAAAGTTCAAGGAATGCACTGAGGCCTACACGATTCTCTGCGATGAGGAGAAGCGTTCTCTTTATGACCGCTTCGGACATTCCGCAGTCGGGTCTGCAGCCGGCGCCGGGTTCGATGCGAACGCAGTGGACTTGAGCGAAATCCTGAATGACTTTCTTGGGTTCGGCTTTGGCGAGATGTTCGGAGCCGGGGGAGGCCGACGCCGTACGCGCGCACAACGCGGGGCCGACCTCCGCGAAGATATCACCCTTTCTTTTGAGGAAGCCGTCTTCGGCACGGAATCGCAGGTCAACGTGCGCCGCCACGAAAGTTGTGAGGATTGTCACGGCTCGGGCGCTGCCCCCGGAAAGGCTCCGGTCACTTGCCGCTCCTGCGCCGGACGTGGCCAGGTTCGCTATCAGCAGGGTTTCTTCAGCATGGCTCGAACTTGCCCCACCTGCCAGGGAACGGGCAGCGTGATCACCGATCCCTGCGCAAAATGCAAAGGGGAAGGCCGAATCCTGCGCCAGCGCACTGTGGATGCGAAAGTCCCGGCTGGGGTAGAAGATGGCACACGCATTCGTTTTTCCGGGCTCGGCGAGGCAGGTCTGTTTGGGGGGCCTCCGGGCGACCTCTACGTCGTCCTGCACGTAAAGGAGCATTCGTTCTTCGAGCGAGAGGGAAACGACCTTTATTGCGTCATCCCGATCTCCTATGCCCAGGCTGCGCTCGGAACCGAACTTAAGGTGCCTACCCTCGATGGCGACCACGCGCTTAAGATCCCCGAGGGAACGCAGTCCGGAACGACCTTGCGGATTCGCAATAAGGGTGTGCCGGTGCTCAACGGACATGGGAAAGGCGACCTGTTCGTCGAAGTTCGCGTGCAAACTCCAAACAAGCTCAGCAAACGGCAGCGCGAATTGCTTTTGGAACTGGATGGCCTGACTTCTGTCGAGAACAAGCCGCAACGTCGCACTCTGATGAGCAAAGTCAAAGAAATTTTCGGATAATGCCGTATTTGATGTTCTGCTCTTTTCTGCTCATGACCCGTCGCCGCTGGATTGCTGACGAAACTTCCGGGAATCGGGCTGCGCTGACCGGTGCCCACGCCGAGCACCTTTCCCGCGTGCTCCGCGCCCGCGTTGGGCAGGATTTCGACATCGCTGTAAACGGGGTGGTTCGACGAGGGACCATTTTCCAGGTCAGCGATAGTCGAGTCGATTTCGAGCTTGGCGAAGAAGTTCCTGCCGCTTCCGTCGCCGATATCACTCTCGCTCTTTCCATCTTCAAGTTCGACCGCATGGAGTGGGCGCTTGAGAAATGTACCGAGCTTGGAGTGTCCCGCTTCATCCCGGTCATTGCCCGCCGCACCGAAACCCATCTCGCCGCGGCTGCGCCGAAAAGGGTGGAGCGATGGAGGCGGGTTGTGCAGCAGGCATCCGAACAGTCCCGTCGAGTGGCATCGCCTGAAATCGCCGAGCCCCAAAAGCTTGAGAAAGTTCTCGAGACCCCTGCGGACCTACGTATTCTGCTCTCGGAAGTCGAAGGTTCAATTTCCTTGAAGCAGTCTCTGCGTTCGTATGATCCGGGTCAGCGCATCCTTCTCGCCTTCGGACCCGAGGGGGGATGGACTCAGTCCGAAGTGGAAGAGTTCGCAAACGCGGGCTGGCGTTCGGCCAGCCTGGGACCGACGATCCTCCGGGCAGAAACCGCCGCCATTGCCGCCACCGCCGTAGTTTTGGCTGAAACGCAATAGCACTTTCGCTCCACGATTATCCTCTGCGTGGTCTGTTATGCTCGCATCCAGTGAGTACATCGAAGACCCAGGTTCGCCCCTCGCAGTTTCAAGCGGACGATCGTCAGCGTGAAGCGATCGAGCATGTACATGGTCCTCTGCTTGTCGTTGCCGGCGCCGGGACCGGCAAAACAACCGTCCTTACCAGGCGAATCGCACACCTGATTCGCGAGCACCAGGTCGCTCCCGACCAGATTCTGGCCCTCACCTACACCGAAAATGCCGCTCGTGAAATGCGCGACCGCGTAAGAAGGGAAGCCGGCTCTCACGACATCTCCGGCCTTCAGCTGGAAACGTTTCATGCCTACTGCAACAACCTGCTGATTCGCAATGGCAAGGGTTTTGAAGTAATCGACGATAAGGATCTCTGGATTTATCTGCGTCGCCGTATCCGCGAGCTGAAGTTGAACTACTTTGTGCGGCCGGCCAAGGTGACCCAGTTTCTCGACGATCTCCTCGACTTCATGCGCCGTTGCCAGGACGAACTGGTAGGGCCGGAGCAATACCAGGATTATGTTCGACGTCTCCAGTGCGGCGAGCTCTCAGTCCCGAGAGTGACCAGGTCTAAAGACGTAGCTTCGCTCACCGACCGGGAAGTCTGTGAGCGATGTCAGGAAATCGCCAACGTCTACTCGACGGTCGAAAGAATGTTGAAAGAGCAGAACCTTGGGACCTTTGGGCACCAGATTACCCATGCGCACGATCTGCTAAAGAACGATCCCGGCCTGCTGAAAGCGGAACAGAAGCACGCCAGGTTCATCCTGGTCGATGAATTCCAGGACGCGAACTTCGCCCAGGTGAAAATCCTTCACATGCTGGCGGGGGAGGATCGCAACGTTTTTGCAGTGGGTGATCCGGACCAGGCGATCTACCGTTTCCGAGGGGCGTCGAGCGCAGCCTTCGAGCTCTTCCAGAATCATTTCTCAGGCGCCCGAATCGTCGCCTTGGAAAAGAATCGGCGCTCTACTTCGCCCATCCTCGAATCGGCTTTTGCCGTGATCGACAAGAATCCGGAGATTCGTGTCCGTGATCAGGCCGGCAAGTCGACTTACCGTCGCTCTCCGTTGCGGTCGGCGAGAGAGGAAGAAGCTGCCCGGTTCGGTAACCCGATCACCGCCGTGCCGGTGGAAGTCGTCGTCCTGCGCGACAAAGAACTCGAAGGCTCGGATCTGGTCCAGGTCATCAAAGCCAGGAAGAAGCAAACGAAGTGTTCGTGGTCAGATTTCGCGGTGCTCTATCGCCAGCATAGTCATCGCGAGCAGCTAACCGTGGAACTGGTGCAGGCGGGAATTCCATTCTCCATCGAAAACATGGACGTAATGGATTCGCCTGAGGTGCGCGATCTCTTTGCCTGTCTGGGCGTTATGGTCGAGATTGAGGACGCTGCAAGCCTGCTGCGCGTAGCCGCGCTGCCGCAGTTTTCGATCGATCCCGAGCCGTTACGTGCCGGGCTCCGCTCTATCCCGCGAAATTCTGAAAACGCCAGCATGGTCTCCGTTCTCGAAAGACTGGAGGGCGGACCGGCGGTCCTGGCAACCATTCAGCGTACCCGCGACGAGATCGCGAAGGCCAACGCTCTCAGTCGCAAAGCCCTGGACATCATCATTCGAGCCTTCGCTCTCCCAGATTCTCCAGCGCTCCGGGCGGTGCTTGATTTCGTTTCCAAATGGGAAGCGAAGGCAACCACCCAGACGAAGCAGATCGGGGAGTTGGTCGAATACCTCGAGTATTTCCGCGAAGCCCATGGCAGCATCCCTCTGCCGAACACGGACGAGGACGCGGTTCGCTTGATGAGTGCGCATTCGGCCAAGGGGCTGGAATTCAAGCACGTATCGATTCTTCGCGCCTATTCCCCCTCGTTTCCGAACAGCTATCGCGAACCGCTGGTCGAGTTTCCTCGCGAACTGCGCGATCCCGAATCCTTGGCCCCGGACGACGATAAAACTCTGAACGCGCAGGAGGAACGCCGGCTCTTCTATGTGGCGATGACCCGCGCCTGCGATTCTCTGACTTTTTACGCCAAGCAGGGCACCGGCAAAAAGGATTTAACGCCGTCGGGGTTCCTGCGCGAGCTACTCAAAGATCCGACAATGCGCCCGTGGGTCCAGCAACGTGAAGCGCGCCCCTTCCAGACCTCAATTTTTGCCGCTGCGGCTGAACCAAGCCTCGCTTCACGGACCAGTGAGTGGCTTTCGCTCCCGCCCGCGGGCAACCTCGGTATGAGGCTGAGTGCCAGCGCCGTTCAGAGCTACGAGCGATGTCCTCTTCAGTTCAAACTGGAGCGCGAGTGGAGAATTCCCGGCGAAGTTCCCGCAGCCATGCAATATGGCGCCACCGTGCACCGGGTACTCCGCGCGTATTACGATTCTGTGCGCTTTAATCGGCCCCTTGCTGAAGCGGATCTCATCGCAATGTTTAAAGATGATCTTGCGGCGGCGCACCTTCAGGATCGGTATCAGCATGAACTCTATGAACGCCAGGGGATCGATCAACTGAAGGATTTCTTCGCCGCCTGCCAGCGATCCGCTCCCCCGCAGGTCCTTCACACCGAGGAAGGATTTGAAATTAAGGTCGGCGAGTGCACGGTCGTGGGCCGAATTGATCGGATCGACCGTATGCAGGATGGCGCCGTGGCGATCACCGACTACAAGACCGGCAAGCCCCAGTCCCAGGAAGACGCCGATCTGAGCCTGCAGCTTTCCATCTACGCGCTAGCCGCACAACAAAAATGGGGATATGCAGTGGATCAGCTGATCTTTTACAACTTGCAGGAAAATACGTCCGTTACTTCCCGCCGCGACGCCGCAAAACTCGATGAGGCGCGGCGCAAAGTCGAAACTGTCGCGGGGAAGATCGCCGAGGGAAGGTTTGCTGCGAAGCCGGGCTTTTACTGTGCGTGGTGCGCGTATGCCAATATCTGTCCTGCGAAAGAGAAGCCCATTCAGATTGCACCCGCCGCAAAAACCGCCACCACAAATCGCAATTGAATTCGGAAGACATCAACCAAGGAAAATTCATCCACCAAAAAACTTAGGGGACGCTTTCGCGTCCCCGTTTGCCATTCTCAGCAAGATTTAGTGTTTCTTCTTGCTGGCCTTCTTTGCCTTCTTCTTGGTTGCCATTGATCTATTCTCCCTTCCATTGTTCATGGATATGCAACGGTCGTTTGTTGCAACTGTTTGAATGTATAGAGTCAATAAAAAGTGATGTCAAGAGAAAAATGACATGAATGGAGTGAGCGACCCCTACACCAAAGTCACTTCACAGTCACTCGCCAGGAATTTTTCGCAGCGGAAGACTGTTGATCGCGATACGTTGCGTGAGATTTTTCTTGCCTCATCGCATAATCGTGGCGGCTCTGCTTTGCATCGGACGTTCTCCGCTTCCTCTTCTTCGTCCGGCGCCCCAAAGCTGAATTAGATCGTTTTGCTCGCCATCACATCTATAATGATGAGTTCGCAAATCATCGCAGGAGCACGTATATGGCTGCTTTCGACGATGTTGTCATCATCTCCGGATGCCGCACGCCCGTAGGAAAGTTTCAAGGAAGTCTCTCTGATTTCACTGCGCCGAAGCTCGGTGCCATCGTAGTTCGCGAGGCAGTGAAGCGCGCAAAAATCGATCCCAAGCAAGTGGACGAATGCATCATGGGGAATGTGGTCTCGGCCGGACTCGGCCAAAATCCTGCGCGGCAGGCCGCAATCTTCGGAGGATTGCCTCCCGAAGTAGGTGCCATGACTATAAACAAAGTTTGTGGCTCGGGATTGAAAGCGGTCGCGCTCGCAGCGCAGGCGATTCAAACCGGTAATAGTTCCATCGTGGTCGCCGGCGGCATGGAGTCTATGACTAACGCGCCCTATCTTCTCCCCAATGCGCGCAAAGGATTTCGCCTGGGCAATCAACAACTCGTCGACTCCATGGTGAACGATGGCCTATGGGACATCTACAACGATTACCACATGGGCGTCACTGGCGAGAACGTATCCGAGAAGTACGGCATCACGCGTGAAGAGCAGGACGAATTCGCGCTGAACTCTCATCGCAAGGCAATCACCGCGATGGAAGGAGTGCCGGTTTCAAGTCACAAATCGTGCCGGTCGAGCTTCCGGCGAAAAAGAAAGGCGCCGCCCCGGTCATCTTTGACAAAGACGAATCGCCACGGGAAGACACCACCATCGAAGTCCTGCGCGCCCTCAAGCCGGCGTTTAAGAAAGATGGAACCGTCACCGCGGGGAATGCTCCTGGCGTCAACGATGGCGCCGCCGCAGTGGTAGTCACCAGCGCGACTCGCGCCAAGGAATTGGGAGTTTCCCCGATGGTGCGGATCGTCGCGCAGGCCACGAGCGGGGTCGAGCCGAAATGGGTGATGATGGCCCCGGTAGGCGCGGTCCGACAGATCTGGGAGAAGACTGGTTGGAAGAACGAAGACGTGGATCTCTACGAACTGAACGAAGCTTTCTCCGTTCAGGCTCTCGGAGTCATGCGCGAACTCGGTCTTGATCCGAACAAAGTCAACGTGAATGGCGGGGCCGTTGCCATCGGCCATCCCATCGGCGCCAGTGGAGCCAGGGTTCTGGTCACCCTCATTTATGAAATGATCCGTCGCGACGTGCATCGCGGTATCGCTGCGCTATGTCTCGGGGGCGGTAACGCCGTTGCCATGGCGGTGGAGCGGTGAGTGAAAGCGTGGACGGGGCTCTGCCCCGTCCCACTAGAACACAGTTTGACTTGGAACCATTTCGCCGCTTGTCGGCAACATTACGGTAAACACCGCTCCTCCCCCGGGCCCGGACGCTGCTTCCACATTCCCCCCGTGCTCTTTCACAATGGCCTTGCAAATACTTAACCCGAGACCCGTGCCGCGTCCCGGCCTTTTGGTTGTGTAGAAGGGGTCGAAGATGTTGGGCAGGATTTCCGGAGCGATACCCGGGCCATCATCCTGGAACGTGGCGAATACCTGCTCATGCCGTTTGCCCAGGCGGATGCGGAGGGTACCTTTATCGCGCACCTCGCGCATCGCTTGTTCTGCATTCAAAATCAGGTTTAGAAACACTTGCATGAGCTGATGCGGATCGCCCGTGACCGCTGGCAGGGCGGGATCCGGCAAGAAGTCGACGCTGATATTATTTTTCCGCAACGAATATGCATGCAGGTGCAGTGTCCTTTGCACCAGGTCTCCCAACTGGATCGCGCTTTTTCCCGGCGCCGGTGGCCGCGAGAAGTAGGTCAGGTTCTGCACGATCTCAGCGGCACGACGCGATTGCTGCTGCAACATGTTCAATTGCTTGCGTACCGCTTCGTTCGTCTCCGCCTCTTGCATCAACTCCACGACGCCCAGGATGCTGGTCAATGGGTTGTTCAGCTCGTGAGCAAAGCCTCCGATCATCTGTCCCATCGCGGCCAGACGCTCGCTTTGAATGATCTGTTGCTCGAGCTTTTTTTCCACCGTGATATCACGCACGGAAACGATCACTCCGTTGATCTTCTTGGCGGCGTCGAATAACGGACTTGCCGACGCACGCATCGTGCGATAGCTGCCGTCGCGGTGACGGGCCGCATACTCACGAAATCCAAATTGTTTCTTCGCTCCGCTTACCTCGTGGAACAGGTCCAGGAACTCGGGAGAGTCCTGCCCTTCTTCACCGATCTTCTTACCGAGCAGGTCTTCGGGCTTATAACCGAGCAGGTCACGGATCCGTGAACTCACAAAGCTGTAGCGCTCCTCCATATTGAGCACGAGAATCAGGTCGGGGAAGCTTTCCAGCAGGTAGCGCTGAAACTCTTCCTGGTCCCGCAGCGCCGCTTCCATGTTGCGGCGATCCGTGATGTCCACCAGCGTTCCCTGATAACGAATGATCTTTCCGGAGTTGTCCCTAACCGCACGGGAGCTGTCAACAAAAGTAAAGGCCTTGCCGTCCTTCCGCCGAAGAACAATTTCCCGCGTCCGTAGTCCTCCTTCGTCTCCGGCCGTGCGCCCCAGGACGGGCGCCTCGTCCGGGTTGAAATTCAAAGCCCTCGGTTCAAGTGCAAGCAACTCCTGCTTGGTTTCGTACCCCAGCATGCGAACCAGGGAAGCGTTGGCTTCCAGTAATTTGCCTTCAGGCGTGCTGAAGTAGACGCCTTCGTGCAGGGTCTCGAAAAGTTCTGTAAATCGCCGCTCTTTTTCGCGTTCTTCGGTAACATCCCGGGCAAGCACGCTGATGCCTACCACTTCGTCGCCCTTGATGATGGCATTCAAGACACAGTCGAAATATAAAGTTCGGGTAGCGCCTTTCAATCGGACCTGAACCATGCCCGACCAACGGTGGCGGCCGATGAACCGCGCCAGTCCGGTTTCCACTTCACTGCGCCGCGGTTCGTCGAAAAATTCGTCCAGCTTATGACCGATTGCGGCGTTATAAGGAATCTGGAGCATCTCGGTGAACCGCCGATTGATGGTGCGAATCGTGCCATCCAGAGAAATGGCAAAAGCGGCATCATCGAACGAATCGATCAACTCCTTGAAACTTCGCTGCGACCGGGCAATGAGTTGACCAAGTTGATCGAGCTGTTCTTCCGTAGGAGGAGTAGTAACCCGATCTTGAAGACCACGAAGCAGCGCCTGCAGTTCGACCACCTGTTTCTTGCGTCCGTAGCTGTAGACGGCAAACAGAACTGCCAACGCCAAAAGGCCGACTGGGACCGCTCCTAAGCGGTACGGCAGACTTTGCAGACGCTCCCAGGAGAGGGCGGCCACGGCCGTGGCCAACAGAATCAGAAACCAAAGCACCATCCTCCAGAGCTTGGCTTCTTCCTGTTCCAGATGACGGGGAGTACGCGGCTGGGGCTGTTTTTCCTCTTCGGGCATAGGCAGCTCGCGCTTGAACTGCCGAGCGCGGAGATCATTACTTTTTTTGGACGTCCTGCCTGAATCCTAGTCGAGGTGACCGGTACAGACAACGCTAACCTTGTTAGATATTTTGGTTCGGCACCTCCATCACGTTTCTCCGTGATAACAGTCACGGTTTGTCAGGTCAAAGCTATGTAGCTTATCTCTGTAGCGTCGTCCGCTTGCTGGACCTGCCCTCGTCACGGCCCCGCACACCTGATTCGGTAAGCCGCTGAACCATGCTCTATAAAACCCTGAGCGCCGCCGTGTATGGCATCGATGCCAACATCATTGAAGTGGAAGTGGACGTTTCCGGCGTCAGAATGAACGAAGATCACTTTCACACGGTAGGGCTTCCCGACGCTGCAGTACGCGAGAGCCGCGACCGTGTTCGTTCGGCGCTAAAAAATTGTGGCTACGATATCCCTCCCACTCAGATCACGATCAACCTGGCTCCGGCCGATATCCGCAAAGAAGGTTCTGGCTTCGACTTGCCCATGGCCCTCGGCATCCTGGGGGCTTACGGAGGGCTCAATAAGAAGGAGATCGGCGACTGTCTTTTCGTCGGCGAATTATCCCTCGACGGTGGGGTCCGTGGCGTGCGCGGCGCCTTGCCCATCGCCATAGAGGCCCGGGGAAAGAAAATCTCGCGTCTGATTGTGCCGGAACTCAATGCGCGCGAGGCCGCCATGGTTGGCGGGGTGGAGGTTTTTCCCGTTCGCTCCTTGCTCGACGTCATCCATTTCGTGAATACCGGAAACGGAATCACTTCTCTCAAGGTGGATAGCGACACCTTGTTGAGCGACTCACAACGATTCCTGGTCGATTTCAAAGATGTTCGGGGGCAGCAGACCGCCAAGCGTGCGCTCGAGGTTGCTTGCGCTGGCGGACACAACATTCTCATGATTGGGCCTCCCGGCTCCGGCAAAACCATGCTGGCCAAGCGCATGCCCACCATCCTGCCGCCCTTCACCTTTGAAGAGGCGCTGGAGACTACCAAGATTCACAGCGTAGCAGGCGTTCTCGATCCCGGCATGGGGCTGGTCGGAGTTCGACCCTTCCGCGCACCCCATCACACCATTTCCGATGCGGGTTTGATTGGCGGCGGGGCCATTCCCCGGCCGGGAGAGGTTTCACTCGCGCACAACGGCGTGCTCTTTCTCGATGAACTGCCCGAGTTCCCACGAAACGTTCTCGAGGTCATGCGACAGCCCCTCGAAGACGGCACAGTCTGCATCGCTCGCGCCGCCATGTCCCTGACATTTCCAGCCAGATTCATGTTGGCGGCCGCGATGAATCCTTGTCCCTGCGGATACTTCAACGATCGTTCGCGGGAATGTCATTGCACCCAGCCCATGATTCAGCGCTACATGTCGAAGATCTCCGGGCCGCTGCTGGATCGAATCGACATTCATATCGACGTGCCCGCCGTTAACTACAAAGAGATGCGCTCCGGTTCTGAGCCCGAGAGCTCGGCCAGCATTCGCGATCGCATTCTTCGCGCCCGGGGACTGCAATTGGCAAGGTTTTCTGAAAAATCGCGGGAACGACTCTACTGCAATGCTCAAATGGCGCCCCGGCACATTCGGGCATTTTGCGAATTGTCGCCGGATTGTGAGCGTCTTCTGGAACGCGCTATGACACAGCAGGGCTTAACCGCGCGCGCTCATGATCGCATTCTCAAGGTGGCGCGAACCATCGCCGATCTGGAAGGAAATCCCGCGCTTGAGCCTAAGCATATCGCCGAAGCGATTCAATACCGCAGCCTCGACCGGACGTTCTGGTCCTGACCGGAGCATCTAAGTTTGTGGTAATCAGATGGCAGCGCGCAGGCTGGTCAGACTGCCTTCCATCGCTTTCCAGGAAGAGAAATCTCGGTTCAACATGGTTTCTAGTTCTTCTACTTCTCCACGGAAGTAATCATAGAGGCTGATCGATAGTTCTTGGGGAATATCGGAAAACGCAGGACCGCCGCCGAGGAAAAGCTTCTTCAACGGCGAACGTTTCACCGCTGCTACAAGCCGATCGAGACGGCGTGCTTTGAACCAGTCCGCCACCGCGGTCGCTCGCCGCGTACGATGGAAGTTTCTGGGATGCGTCATGCTTTCTGAGGTGTGAACATACTGCACTTCAGACAGGCTCAACTTAAACCTTGGAACCTGGATGAAGTCCGCGAGCTGGTCAACGTATGCCTGCGGGTCTTCTCGCAAATCGTCGTACACAGTGGGCAGGATCAACTCCTCTCCGATGGTACGTTGCCACTCCTTCAGGTGTGTTGCGTACCTGCCCGATTCCATCAACTCCGGATCCTGCACGATCGCCTGTTCGAAGTTCCACGGGATCATCCCGTAGGCGCGCTTTACTCGGTACAAAGACTGAATGCGCTCGACCGGGTTCCTGAATATGCAGACAATTTTCGCTGCCGGGGTGACGCGCGCGATCCTCTCGCGGGCTTCACTCGAAGCGAAGTACGTGGGGGCAACTTCGCCCACTCGGCGTCCTTCTACATGTTTTGGGAAGTGGGCTCGATACCAGTCGATGCCGCGCTGAAAATGGACGTCGAAAAATCGGGTTTCTTTGGTCGGATGGGGCAGGGTAGTTCGCCTGCTCAGAACTTCGTGCAGCCAACTCGTACCGGTTCGCGGCGGCCCAATCACATAAAAAGAGGGCAGGACTCGAGTCATGGAATTGCTACGATCTCTGGCGTTTCCGTCGATAAGCCTCATTTACCTGCACGCTGTGCGGGCAGCGTGACAGCTGTCTAACCCGCGCCCCTGAGAAGAACTCGCGCTTTGATGGGAGCTCACCCGGGTGGGTTGTTCCGATGTTTCAGTTATCTAGGGATGTAGCAGACATTTCGCCCGCAAAAATGCCCCGGCTGTCATCTTGCCGGGGCATATCCTGGCTTCGGCCTACACACTTAATTTTCTTCGAACCACTCCGCCCATGGCTACTAATCCTGAGCCGAGCAGCATCAAGGATGAGGGTTCCGGAACGGTTGCCGTTCCTGCAGTCACCGTAAACTGTGTTCCGGGAGACCAATTCAACAAGCTCAACTGGAAATTGCGCATGGTGCTGGCGCCAATTCCGGGGCCGCCGAAAAAAGTCACCTGTGTTCCGTTGGCGTTAATCGAACAGTTATCAAAAGGGCCTTTTGCACTGCAGGAGAATGGACCCTGCGTGCTGTTGCCTGAAATCGCGATGGTCAAGCTCGTCCAGTTTTTTCCGCTGAAATTCGAAAACTGGCACGTGGAATCAAGCGTCCCGTTAATGTCGCAGTTGGCGCTTCCCGTGGTTGTGGAAAAGGTGAAAGATGTTCCAGTAATCGCAAAACTGGGCTGGTTGAAGCCGGTGATGTTCAAACTGGTAACTGAATCCGCAAAGGCCGAACTGGCCGCGAACAACAACAACAGAACCCAAGAAAACTTCATAATCTCCCCCCAAGGTTTACTCACCCGAGACGTCACATCTGTACTGCTCAATGCACGCGTAATACCTAAACAATGCAAATGCTGCCTCTGAAAACAAAGGAGATACGCGTCCATGAGAGCGGCTTTCAATCCCGATGTGGTTAGGTGGAAAAACTTTTTCACTAGAGATGGAGGTATGTTTCCTTTCCACGAGCCGGCAGGGCGAAATGTTTGGGGACCGGTCGATTATCGAACCGGAAACTAAACTCAGATGTTCCTGTTTGAGTTCGCCAATATCTCAGGCTATTGTTTTCAACAGTTTATACGAGTCGCCGTTGTCCGCTGGAGATTAAGAAGTGCTTGACCGGACGGATTTTCACGCGTAGAGTATGCAGTTCCACAGGGCTAGAGCACTCTTTCGGCGGTTAATCTGAACCTCCTCGGTTATGGGACCCCGCCGTCAAACATTGAGAAACTTAAGTGTCCTGCGGAGCATCTATTAGTGTATTCGGAGATTTTCCCGTACAAACCATCTGGATTGAGTTAGATACACAGTCCAGTCCGGGTTCGCCTTGGCGAAGGATGGCGTACAGGTCAATCGTGTTATTTATTCGGAGAGTGATCGAGATGCGTTCTGATCGAGTTTTTGACGCTTTACATACTTTGCGAAACCGGTATATGCTTTGCCAGCTTGCTTCGAAGGCTACCCGTAAGTTTCACAAGCCCAACACCAGAATCCAGGAAACCATGAACGAAGTCCTGGATCGGATTGCAAGCTCCGAACGTCAATCGGTTTTGACGGAACCAGAACATTTTGCTGAGGCGCAACGGCGGGCTGCCTGATTCAGACCCGCCCCTTGCCTCACGGCTGTACGTCTTCCTGAGCGACCCCCCTTTTGAAAATCTCCTCGCAGGTGAACAATGACCATCGCAGAACTTAAAGAAAAAAATATTACTGAGCTGACCAAGATCGCCCGATCTCTGGATCTGCCCGGTGCCAGCGGCCTTCGAAAGCAGGATCTGATCTTCAAGATCTTGCAGGCGCAGAGCGAAAAAGAAGGACACATTTTCGCGGAAGGCGTGCTGGAGATTTTGCCCGACGGCTACGGATTCCTCCGTTCCCCCGACTACAACTATCTCCCCGGCCCCGACGACATTTACGTTTCGCCCTCCCAGATCCGCAAGTTCGATCTCAAAACCGGCGACACCATCAGCGGCCAGGTGCGGCCTCCTCACGAGGGAGAGAAGTACTTCGCACTGGTCAAGATCGAAGCAGTCAACTTCGAGTCGCCCGACGAAGCGCGCAACAAGATCCTTTTCGACAACCTGACGCCGCTATATCCGCAGGAACGCCTGAAGCTCGAGACCACTCGCGAAAACGTCAGCGCCCGCGTCATGGATCTTCTGACCCCGCTTGGCAAAGGCCAGCGCGGTCTGATCGTCTCTCCGCCTCGCGCCGGCAAAACTATGCTGCTGCAACAGGTGGCGAATTCGATCACGACGAATCATCCGGAAGTTGTCCTGATGGTGCTGCTCATCGACGAGCGTCCGGAAGAAGTCACCGACATGCAGCGCTCCGTGAAGGGCGAAGTCATCTCTTCAACCTTCGACGAGCCCGCCGCCCGCCACGTTCAGGTCGCCGAGATGGTGATCGAAAAGGCGAAGCGCCTGGTCGAGCACAAGCGCGACGTTGTCATCCTTCTGGATTCGATTACGCGTCTCGCTCGCGCTTACAACACCATCGTTCCCCCCAGCGGCAAAGTCCTCTCGGGCGGCGTGGATTCCAACGCGTTGCAGCGCCCCAAGCGTTTCTTTGGGTCGGCCCGCAATATCGAAGAAGGCGGCTCGCTGACCATCATCGCGACGGCCTTGATCGATACCGGATCCCGCATGGACGACGTGATCTTTGAAGAATTCAAAGGCACCGGCAATTCGGAAATCATTCTCGAGCGCAAACTGGTCGACAAGCGCGTCTTCCCGGCCATCGACATTCAACGCTCGGGGACCCGAAAAGAAGAGCTGCTGATCCCCAAAGAAGACTTGCAGCGCATCTGGGTTCTTAGAAAAGTGTTGAACCCGCTGTCGCCAGTGGAAGCCATGGAATTGCTGATCGACAAGCTCAGCAAGACCAAGGCGAACGGAGACTTCCTCTCCAACATGAGCTCGCTGTAAGCGTTTAGCCTTTGCATCAAAAAGGGACAGCCAGTCGGCTGTCCCTTTTTTTCGACCGGTCCCCAGCTACACACGAATCAAGAGCTCGTAACATGTGCTGGGCAGAAATCGCCGAAATCTCGGCAGGGATGGATAAGCACTTCAAAGTGAGAAGTTTAGCACCAGTAGGCTGTCGGCAGTATGTATGACAATGTATGTACAAAACGTTCCTGCGGGAACACTTCTCCGCTCCGCTAAGACGTTCCTGTCCCCTGATCGATCACGTACATCCGCCCTGGCGCGCCGGCCTTGATCCCATTCTTCTCGAACGCTTCCTTGATGCGTCGCCGCATCTCGCGGCTCACGGGATACTGCTTGTTGGGTCGGGTCTTGATAATCACCAGGTACTCCGCTTCGCCATTACCGATGCGATCGATCCCAGGGACCTGAATATCCGCAACAATGTCCTCTGCAAAGTTCGGATCGTGGCGGATCTCGTTACCGATCTGCTCCAGTATGTTCACGACCTTGTCGGTGGATTCGCTATAGGCCACGCTGACTTTCAGCGTAAGCTGCGCCCAGTCGCGCGTCATATTGGAAACGATCAGCAATTGGCTGTTGGGAATAATGTGCACCGTGCCATCGTCATCCCGCAGCACCGTCCGCCGCAGCGTCATGTCTTCCACGGTGCCTTTTACGCCGGCCAGTTGCACTTTGTCGCCGATGTTGTATTGGTCTTCGAGGAGTACGAAGAACCCGTTGATAAAATCCTTGACCAGAGTTTGCGCACCGAAGCCGATAGCCAGACCGGCAATACCGGCGCTCGCAAGTAACGGCGCCAAGTCCAGCCCGATGTACTTCAGAACTTCCAGCAGCGCGACAAACAGAATGACGAACGTTCCGATGCTGTTGATCACGCCCGCCAGGGTGTTGATCTGTTGAGCGCGCATGCCCTGGGTCAGGCTGCGGCCGCGCACCGAAGTCATGCCCTTGGTGATCACTCGCAAAATTCGAATCAGGACCAAAGCCCCGATGATCACGAGCACGATTTTCGGCGCGTCATGGCGCAGGAAGTTCATCGTGTCTTCGCGCCAGTCGCGCAGCAAGCTGGGCAAATTCGCAGCTTCCGGCAACAGGAAATGGGTTAAGAAGGTAGCCATGAACCCAACGATTATAAATGCTGCATGCGACTGTTTCTGTTATGGCCGCAAACGGCCAGTTCAGTTTCCGGCCATGGATATAATCGTCATTATTCACTGAAGAGGTTATCGTGACAGCAACTTTATTCCGCTCCCTCGCGTACGGTGCATTGCTGATGTTCCTCTTTGCCGGATTGGTTCACGCGCAAGCAAATCCTGGAAGACTTTCCGACCCGCAAGCTCCTCCGGAGGACGCCAGCCGTGTCCGGATGGAAAAGGACATGGCGAAGAAAGCCAACCAGCAGCGCCAGGCAGAACTCAAGCACGACACCGAACGACTGCTGACACTCGCGACTGAACTAAAGATTACGTCGATAAAACCAACGAAAACCTTCTTTCCTTTGAAGTGGTGAAAAAAGCGGAAGAAATCGAAAAGCTGGCGCACAGCGTGGCGAGAAGATGAGAGGCACCGAACTAGAAAAGAGTCTTGGAACCTTGAAGGTGTCGATTGCGGTAAACTATTGCAACTCAGTTTAACAGAGCTATGCCGATACCTGAGTCGGAGCCACCAGGTCACCTGCAGGCCGAATTGATTTCCCGAGGCTTGCGCCTGACGCGCCAACGGCGCACTATTCTTCAGCATCGTGGAAACCGCCAAGCAACATCTTGATGCCGCCAAATTCTTCGCCAAGCGCGTAAAATCGATCCCGCGATCGACCGGGTCACGGTTTATCGCACTCTAAGTCTGCTGAAGCGCTATGGCTTGGTAGACGAACTCGATCTGATGCACATGCAGGGTGAAAAGCACTTTTATGAACGGCGGCCGCAGCGCGATCACATTCATATGGCGTGCCTGCGCTGCGGCAAGATCGCAGAATTCGAGAGCGATCTGTTCGAGCGGCTTAAAGGTCAAATTCAGCGCGACTGCCAGTTCCACATCCTCGTAACCCGGCATGGAAATTGGCGGGTATTGTTCCCAGTGTCGTACCTGAATTCACCGTTCCTGTTTGTTGCATCTGGTTGCAAGCTTCCTGAAACAAAAAATCTCCCGCTGGATTGACGCATTCACTCCAGGATCCTAACATTTGAACGTATATTCACTATTGCAACTGAGTTGCATTAGGATGCGGATGAAATCAGGTCTGATTGTCTTATTCTTTTTCTGTCCGGCTGGGCGATCTGCCGGGCACAAGATAGTCCATACTTAGTGACTTACGATCATCACCTGGAAGAGCCTGGCAATCTTGGAGATCGAATACTTCAGCAGTACGCTCGGAACCCAGCGCAGCGGACATCCATTTCTCTTTGCCCCTTGCACGGAATTTGAATACGGAGTAAACGGCCGCTGGACCATCGGAGTTCTATCTGGAAGGTCAGATCACGGCGGGCGATAGTTCCATGTTTACCGGTTTGCGATGGGAGAACCGGTTTCGCCCTCTCAAGCGAGAGCATTGGTGAATCCGGTTCTTATCTGGAGTACGAGCACATCAACGAGCGCAGACGTATTCAGAAGGAATCGTCGAAGGCCACGACGTAATCTCGACCCAACGCGGCGCCCGCAAGATCCCGAACCACGAATTGGAAATGAAGTTGCTGCTCTCAAAGACATTTCATGGCTGGAATTTCGCGGAGAATCCATTGGCGAAGAAAATCTTTTGGCAGCGAAGGCTTGGGAGTTTGGGTATGCGATGGGCGCCAGCCGCCCGCTGGCCCCGATTGCCTCCGGCAAACTCCTGCACTTTTTGCCGGGAAAATTTTATCGCCGGAATAGAACTTTATGGCGGGCTTGGGGAGCACCCAAAGCTTTCGGCTTGCATGAAACCTCACATTATCATCGCACCGGTGATCGTTGGAAGATCCCTGTCGGTTCGAAGTTCGTTTTTCGCCCGGCTTCGGGTTAAATGTCTACAGCCATCCGTTGCTTTTGCGCTGGGGCTTATCAGCTACGAATTCATGGGTTTGGCGAGCCATAGCTAGTCGCTGGGTGGAGCGCTAAGTGATGCAGGACACGTGATTAGCGTCATTGTTGCCATACTGTTGATTTGCATCCGCGCGCTCAGCGCAGTGCTCTGGCCACCTGCAGGACGCCAACTGGCGTCCCGCCGACAGAGGCCGTGTCAAGAAAAAATCCTCTTTCTGAAAGGCAACACCGAAGCCGCGCTGGTGGGCGGAAACTCTTCGCCCAAACTGCGCAGAGTGCCATGGCGTTGCAGCAGAGGGTGGCAAAAAAGCCGCCGAGCTTCGTCTGACGAAGTGCAGACAGGCAGACGCCAGGCGCTCTGTTCTGGTTACTGACAAACGGAATTGTCCGCCGCGGAATGCCCGTCTGGTCAGAAGCTTCCCGAACCACAACGCTGGGCAATCGTGACCTATTCCTGAGAAGTTTGAAGCCTGCAATCAAAACCCTGGAATCCGCTGTCCTCGGCGACCTACACGCGATTCCGGTTCCGAATAAATCGCCACCCGGACTGCGTGGCGTAAAGGCCAAGCCAGTTAGTCCGCCTTTGCTGCCAGCTGCGCGGATCTTTTTCCGTTCCGATCCGCATTCCGTAGAACGACCGGTACACGAAAAGAATCGAGACCAGGAAAAAGACCAGCGCGAGCACTTGCTGACGTCAGATCCCGCCTTCATTGAGCCAAGTTCACGGCCAATTCCACCGCCAGCAGCCCGAACAGCGTCGTGAACTTGATCACCGGGTTCAGAGCGACCGAAGAAGTGTCTTTGAACGGATCGCCCACGGTATCGCCAACGACGGTTGCGTCGTGCAGCGGAGTTCCCTTCTGCTTGAGTTCGACTTCCACAATCTTCTTGGCGTTGTCCCACGCGCCGCCGGCGTTCGCCATGAAGATCGCCTGATACAAGCCGAAGATCGCGATCGAGATCAGGTAGCCAATGAAGATAGAACGGTTCAACGAACGCGAATGCCAGCGTAGCGAAGAACACCGCGAGAAAGATGTTGAGCATGCCTTTCTGCGCATACTGGGTGCAAATCTGCACGACCTTCTTGCTGTCGGTCACCGAGGCTTTCTCCACCCCTTCGAGCTTGATGTTGGCCTTGATGAATTCGACCGCGCGATAGGCGCCCGTGGTCACGGCCTGTGTAGATGCGCCGGTGAACCAGTAAATCATCGCGCCGCCGGTGATCAGGCCGAGCACAAAGGGCGCATGCAGCAGCGAGAGTTTGTGCACATTGCTGGTCAGTCCGTCGGTCAGCGCCATGATGATGGAAAAAATCATGGTGGTCGCCCCGACCACGGCAGTACCGATCAGCACCGGCTTGGCAGTAGCCTTGAAAGTATTGCCCGCGCCGTCGTTGGCTTCGAGCAGGTGCTTGGCGCGTTCGAAATTCACGTCGATGTTGAAATCGCGCTTCAGTTCGGCCTTGACATTCGGTACATTCTCGATCAAGGACAGTTCATACACTGATTGCGCGTTGTCGGTCACCGGACCATAGGAATCGACCGCGATCGTCACCGGGCCCATGCCCAGGAATCCGAACGCCACCAGTCCGAAAGCGAATACGGCAGCGCGCCATCATCAGCGCGCTCAGACCCATGGTGCTGAAGTAGTAGCCAATGCCCATCAGGACCACCATGGACAGTCCCAGATAGTAGGCGGAGAAATTTCCGGCCACGAAGCCGGACAGAATTCCCAGCGACGCGCCGCCCTCCTGCGCCGAAATCACGACTTCTTTGCACGTGCCGCGATTCGGTCGAGGTGAATACCTTCACCAGTTCCGGAATCACCGCGCCGGCCAGCGTTCCGCAGGAAATGATCGTCGCCAGCTTCCACCACTGCGTACTGTCGCCGCCCAGCTTCGGAATTATCAGGTACGAGATCAAGTAAGTCAGAGCGATCGAAACCAGCGACGTAATCCAGACCAGGGAGGTAAGGGGCGACTCGAAATTCATCTCGTCCTGCATTCGCGTACTTGCCCTTGGCAATCGCGGCGTTCAGGAAATAAGCGACCGCGCTGGAGACCAGCATCATGATGCGCATGACGAAGATCCAAACCAGCAATTGCACCTGGACCGTCGGGATCTTTCACGCCAAGCAGGATGAACGTGATCAGCGCAACGCCGGTCACGCCGTAAGTTTCAAATCCATCGGCGCGACGGGCCAACCGAATCGCCCGCGTTATCGCCGGTGCAATCGGCGATTACGCCCGGGTTACGCGCATCGTCTTCTTTGATCTTGAAGACGATTTTCATCAAGTCGGAGCCGATATCGGCGATCTTGGTGAAGATGCCGCCGGCAATACGCAACGCCGCCGCGCCCAGCGATTCGCCGATCGCGAACCCGATGAAGCAGGGACCCGCGTAATCGCCGGGATGAACAGCAGAATGAACAGCATCATCAGCAGTTCCACGCTGATCAGCATCATGCCAATGCTCATTCCGGCTTCGAGCGGAATCTGGTAGAGCGGGATAAGGCTTGCCACGAAGGCTGCAAATGCCGTCCGCGAATTAGCAAAAGTGTTCACCCGGATGCCGAACCACGCCACGCCGTAGCTGCCGGCGATTCCGACGACGCTGAACAGCAGATGATCGGCAGCGTACGCGCACCGCTTATCAGTACTGGCAGCAGCACGCCGAAGTAGAGCAGATGACGACGGCGATGAAGGCCCACAGCAGCATCAGGAACTTGCCCTGCGTGACCAGATAGGTCTTGCAGGTCTCATAAATCAGTTCCGAGATTTCCCGCATCGCGCGGTGGACGGGCAGGTTCTTAAGCCGCATGTAAATGGCCAGACCGAAGCCGAGGCCGAATACGCAAAACAGAATTCCGATCAGCAATAGCTTATGGCCATCGATACCAAGGAAGTTTACCGATGAAAGGTCAGGAAGTTTTAAGTTGGCCTCGCCCCCTACTTCAGAACCGGGTTGAGCGAAAGCAGTGGACGCACCCAGAGTTAATAGGGTGAGGGTCACTGCCAGAGTCTTAGCGATACGGCATCCTTGGGACGCAAAACCAGCGAGCCCGATGCGCATGGGATTCCTCCACAGAGAAGAACTTGAAGTCAGAATTGAGCCACGTGTTTAGGTACAGCCTCCCGGCACAAGACCGCCCGGACGCCATTTTCGAGCGCCGGGAGCGCATTGCCGGAATTCCGAACACGCTTCCACTGCAAGACTTTAACAGGAGTGCTGAGCTTGGCCGCGTCGGATCACTTTGCGCCGGACCGCCCTCGAACGGGATGGTTGACCCCTGGGCAGCCACAACACAAAACGCGATTTTATAACATTTGGCCGCTGGCCGGTCAAACTCAGCCGTCACACGGCCATGTTCACCGGAAATGGAGGGCCAGGAGAGTTTCCCGGCCCCTGTCCGCCCAACCTTTAAAAATGGAATCCCAACTCCATTGTGAAGGTTCTCGGGGTCACATAGTGGGTCCCGCTGAACGTAGATAAGAAGTTGTACAGCGCCACCCGGTTGGTCAAATTAATTGCGGTGAGTTGCAAACTGACTTTGTATTTATCTCCGCGAAATACGTTGTCGTGCCCGAGGGCAAGATCGAACAAGCTTCGCTGCGAGATGCGTGGCGGGTTCTTGTCGTCGTTCTCCGTTCCCGGGCGCGGGATGCTGAGCAGGGTCGAGCCATATTGACCAGCCGGACATAGGTTCGCCCCCAAGCTCGAACTGATCGGCGAACTCGGTGTGGCTCGCACACCTCCACAAAACAGTCCTGCTTCAAACTGCTGGTCTGGGCTGATGACGGAGGTGTCTACGACTGCATCGCTGCCAAGCGGACCGTTGTTGCAGTTCCCGCCCGCAGCAAGGGACTGCTCCCGCGACGAGCCCGCTGTCATAGCGCCAGTTGAACCCAAGCCATGGGCCGCGCTTCCACGGCTGGTACTGGATGTGGGTCGTCTGGTTGAATCTCTCGTCGTGGTCGATTCGAAAAACTCCTGCTCGGCGCAGAAGGGTAGCACCAGCCCCGCCCACCTGCGGGGTGAAGAATCGCGCTGCGACGCTCGAAAACACAACCAACGCAGAAATGCCGTGGAAATTAGGAACGCTCAGCCGGCCTGCGAAGCCGGGAATCTTCGACCGCTGCCACGCGACCGGGAAGGTGATCGGAGTATTTCCTAACACGCTGAAATCGTATCCATTGTGGGTGTACTTCCAGATGTACTCGCCTGAGAACACCGCGAATTTTCCGAACGCCTGCTCCAAGCCGGCGTGGAACTCATTCCTCCATCCCGGTCCGAGCGGTGTGAGCTGGTTCCCGCGGAACAGCCCAGCAGCGGGTTCAGCACTGCATTGACGCATCCGACACTTGAAAGCACCAGGTTCTCGTTGAAAGGGGTTTCCAGCACCCGCGCATAAGAGAGCGCGAAAAACCGTGCCGCTCTTCTTCAGGTTATAGGCGACTCCTAAGCGAGGCTCGGCTTCCCGGTGCGTGACTAGCCCGTTGTAGAAATCTCCCCGGAGCCCAAGGTTGATCGACCAAGTTCCTTTGGTGATCGTGTCCTCGGCGTACAGCGCGAGTTCTTTACGTCGGTGTGGCCTTTAAAAATAAACGGGTGACCGCCTGCGGTTAAGTCGAAGGGCGGCAAGACCGAGCACGGATCTGGAGCGGGATTCCCATTCGGACATCCGAAATTCGCGGAAAGCAGCGTCGGATCGACGATCCCAGGCTGTCGTTCTCGTTCAGAAATGTCTGCTGATATGTGACCCCGATTTTCAGGTTGTGAACGCCGCTCACGTGCGAAAGGCTCGAACGCAAGCCGGAATTGAGTAATGTGCGATCCTGTGCGACCGATTCGGTCTGCAGCCCTGCAGGTTGCAGATCCGCGAATGGATTCGAACTGGGATAGTAATTGTAATGATCGCGGCGCACGAACCCTCCCAGGGTGAAAACCGTCGTTGAACTGAGCAGGCGGGTCCACGAGGGAGCGATATTGAAGGTCTGGATTTGCGAGCGCTGGTCGGCCGGACCCACTGGCAGCCCGTTCGGGCCCAGGCCGCCGTTATTGACCACTAACCCCTTCCATGCGGTCGCGTCTTGGGCGTCAATAGAGTTTGGAGTCTGGAACCAGGAACGAGTAAACCCCAGGTTCAGGTGAATGGAGTCAGCACCGTTCAGCTGGTAATCCACCCGATCGAATACATTCTCCTCGTTTCCCTTGTCGTGATTCACCGCGAATTCGGGAGGATCAAGGAATCTGCCGCCGTTCAACCCGCTCACGAGATAAAATTGCCCCATTTGTCCCTCCGTAGGCGAGATTGAAATCAACGCTTGCGGTCCCGAAGCTTCCGTATGAAGTCGTCAAGCTGCCGGTGGGAGTCTTCTGTCCTTGGCCTGAACGGGTTGTAACGTTGATAACGACGCTGGTCTTATCGCCGATACTCTGCCGGAGGCGCCCCGGAAATTACTTCCAGGGATTCGACGGAATCGAGCGGAATCTGGTTTGAGAAAACCTTGCTCTGCTGATCAGTGATTGGTTGTCCGTCCACCGAGAACGAGTTTTCGGCGTGATCGCCCAGACCGTGGAATAGACCGTTCGAATCTGCCGCAATACCCGGCGAGGCCAGCGTTACCAGGGAACTCACCGACGATGACGAGTTCTCGACCGGCAGCTTGTCAAATAGTCCATGATCCACGTCGGTGTGGAATACCGGCGTGTTCTCCAGCAAGTCCTCGGCTGCGCCTTCCACGGTCACGCTCTCCGAGGAGCCTTCGATTTGGAGCGCAATTTTCAAATTCAGCGGAACCGCCGATCTCAGGTCAAGGTCCTGGGTGTAAGGCTTGAATCCGCTCCCGTTTACGGCGAGGTGATATGGGTTGTAGGGCACATTCGGAATCGAAAATTTGCCGGAATTGTCGGTTGTTGTGGTGCGCTTAAAACCACTGACCGGGTTGCTGATCTCTACGGTGGCGTTCGGCACGACCGCGCCTGACTGGTCGGCCACGGTTCCATTCACTGCGCTGGAACTGCCGGACTGGGCAAAAAGGCATGAACTTAGAAACAAGAAAACGATGAGCAAAGTCGCACGCTGCGACTTTCTGAAACAAGCGAGCATGATTCCTCCAAAGGCCAAAGGCTCTGCAGACGATGAACGATGAATTGTTGAGCTGCGAAACCGCTAGGCTTGTGGAGGAGGGCGCACGCTCAGCGAAAAAGCCAAGGTGCGTTGCTTGGCGGAACGGGTATCGATCCGCACGGCCGCAATGCGAAAGAAGGTTGCGATCGGGAGAAGGGAAAAAGTCTCGGGAGCTGCCGAATGCGCGGTGACACACACTGTGCATCGCGCCGACTCAGTAGCGCTGGAGTGCTGGTGCGTGATCAGTGCAATTCCTGACCAGCAGGTCAGTAATAGGCACAAGACCGCGATCCGTCTCGATAAGGAACGCCGCACAATTACCCCACAGTACTTACTTGAAATCTACACCGGAGACTCGTGCTGGACGCAACGGGCTCAGGACGGATCGGCACGACTTTTATGCGAAGTTCATCGAACGTAGCGATTTCTTTCACTCCAATTTCTCTGACATCACCTAGCTGACGGCGACCGTCGCTTCGCTCTACAATCATTTCGCTTGGGCGCTTGCCTTATTCCTGTCCACAAAAACTAGCTCTGGGAGATCCTCATGTCCGATCCGCTGCTGATTGCTAAAGGTGATGACGAACTGTATCTGCTGCCCGGAATGTCGAACCGCCACGGCCTGGTTGCCGGAGCGACCGGGACCGGCAAGACCGTCACCCTACAGGTCATGGCGGAAGCCTTCAGCCGCATCGGCGTCCCCGTTTTTGCGGCGGATGTGAAAGGCGATCTCTCGGGCATCAGTCAGCCCGGGAAAGACAATCCCAAATTGCAGGAGCGGGTGAAGACGCTTGGCTTGGGCAGTCTTCGACTTCTCCGGCTGCCCCGTTACCTTCTGGGACGTCTTCGGCGAGCAAGGCCATCCGGTTCGAGCCACCATATCGGAAATGGGTCCGCTGCTCTTCAGCCGCATTCTTAATCTCAACGATACGCAGACCGGTGTGCTGACGCTGGTGTTCAAGATCGCCGACGACCAGGGCCTTCTTCTTCTGGACCTGAAAGACCTTCAAGCCATGCTCCAGCACGTTGGCGAAGCTGCCAAAGATTTTCAGACGCGAGTACGGGAACATCTCCGCCGCCAGCATCGGAGCCATTCAGCGCGGCCTGGTCGTGTTGCAGCAGCAGGGAGGAGATAAATTCTTCGGCGAACCCGCACTCAACTTCGACGACCTACTGCAAACCGATTCCCAGGGACACGGAGTCGTGAACATTCTTGCCGCCGATAAATTAATGGCCTCCCCGCAGCTCTATGCCACCTTCCTGCTCTGGATGCTGTCGGAACTTTACGAGAAGCTGCCTGAAGTCGGCGACCCAGACAAACCGAAGCTGGTCTTCTTCTTCGACGAGGCGCACCTCCTGTTCAACGATCTTCCCCAAACCCTCAGCGCGAAGATCGAACAAGTGATCCGCCTGATTCGCTCCAAGGGCGTCGGCGTGTATTTCGTGACCCAGAATCCCACTGATGTTCCCGAAGTCGTTCTTAGCCAGCTCGGCAATCGCGTACAACATGCCCTTCGCGCGTTCACACCCAACGATCAGAAAGCCGTGAAAGCCGCAGCGCAGACGTTCCGCTCTAATCCCAAGCTCAACGTCGAAACGGTCATCACGCAGTTGGGCGTCGGCGAAGCGCTGGTCTCATTCCTCGATGAGAAGGGAATACCGGGCGTTGTCGAACGCGCGTTCGTCCTGCCTCCGCATAGTCAGATCGGCCCCATCACTCCCGATCAGCGCCAGCAGATCATCAAGAACTCGCTGGTGTACGGCACTTACGAGAACGCAACCGATCGCGAGTCGGCATACGAGCGTCTGAAGGGAGCGGCGCAGCGGCCCGTTACTCCAGCGCAAGTGCAGCAGCACCAGGAAGAGCAGCAGAACCAGCCTTGGTATGCAGGCGTGGCCGGGGCGCTCGGCTCGCTCGGCCTCGGTGCCGCCGCAGGCAGCCATCGCGGTGACACCGTCGCGCAAGCCATGGTAAAGAGCGCCGCACGCTCAATCGGAAGCACTGTCGGACGGCAGATCGTCCGCGGAGTGTTGGGATCTCTGCTGGGAGGAACCAGCAGGCGCTAGCCCAACTGCCCGTGTACAATCCCGGAAACCGTGACCGAGCCCCACACCTCCGGCTTGCTATCAACCGGCCTCTCCATCGCGGAAGCAGAAGATCCGCATCGCCCCAAGCGCGTTCTCGGGTTCCGCGACCTCCTGCTTTTCTATGTCGTCACCGGCATCAGCCTGCGTTGGATTGCCACCGCCGCTTCCGCCGGACCGAGTTCGATCGTCATCTGGATCGGGGCATGGCTGACCTTCTACACTCCGCTCGCCCTGTCAGTCATCGAGCTCTCCTCGCGCTATCCGAATGAAGGTGGCATTTACGTTTGGTCGAAACTCGCCTTCGGCGACTTTGCAGGATTCATCACCGCCTGGTGTTACTGGGCGTGTAACCTGCCTTATTTTCCCGCGGTCTTATATTTCGCCGCGAGCAACGCGCTCTACATGCGGCACGATGCATGGACCCATCTGGGAAGCAGTACGACCTTCTTCATCGTTTTCTCGCTGATCGCGCTCGCCGTCGCAACCCTGATGAATCTGGTGGGACTCGACGTCGGCACCTGGCTACATAACCTGGGTGCGCTTGCCATGTGGATTCCGGCGCTCATCGTGATCGTGATGGGAGCCATCGCCTATCACCGCTTCGGATCGGCGACTGTCTTCAGTGTTCATACCATGATCCCCAGCACCCACATCAAAGACATGGTCTTCTGGTCGGTGCTGATTTACGCCTTCGCGGGCTCCGAAACCGCGTCGCTGATGGGCGACGAAATCAAGAACGCGCGGCGCGCCATTCCCTTAGCATTATTTCTCGGCGGCATCACCGTAGCCTTCTGCTACATCGTGGGCACGGTGGGAGTGTTGCTCGCATTGCCTTCGTCTGAAGTCGGAAACCTGCAAGGATTGATGCAGGCCATCTCGAGCACCGCGCATAAAATTCACTGGGAAGCCGTCATCCCGATAGCCGCCTTTCTGATCATGCTGAGCAATGTCGGCGCGGCTGGCGCTTACCTCGCTGCTGGAGCCAGGCTTCCCTATGTGGCGGGCATCGACCGTTTTCTGCCGCCCGCATTCGGAGCGCTGCATCCGCGCTGGAAAACTCCCTGGGTTGGCTTGCTGACGCAGTTTTTCTTCGGGGCGGTTTTCATTTTTCTCGGACAGGCCGGCACCAGCATCAAGGGAGCCTACGATGTCTTGGTCAGCATGGGCGTGATCACCTATTTCATTCCGTATCTCTATCTCTTCGCCGCGATGTACAAGTTGCAACGCGAACCCGTAGGCCCGGACGTGATCCGCGTTCCCGGAGGCAAACCCGTCGCGCGTCTGGTCGCGATTGTTGGCTTCATCACCACAACTCTGACGCTGGCGATCTCCGTGTTGCCTCCACCCGACGAACCCAACAAGCCGCTCGCGGTGATCAAGATTGTGGGATTGTCAGCCTTGCTGGTGTTGATCGGCGTGGCGATTTATTGGAAGGGGAAGAGAGGAGCAGCCGAAGCGAACAGCTCAGCGGACCATGAAATGAGGTAGAGAGATACGTGTTAAGACACCCGTTCCGCGCCTGAAACCAGAGTTCCCGATCCAAGTTCCCACCCTTACGAATCCTTGTCTCCCTGTTTATTACCCGGCTTTCAAGAAATAGCGACAACTCTTTAACACTCTTCTGACGGCTCGGTGACATCCCTCATGCGCGTGGGCCCTACGCTGATCGTGCCGTGAATCGGAGTCCCCGCTGGTTCACGTCAAAAATTGTGAGAAGAATCGGAGTGCAGCCCATGAAAAAGAAAGAACTCTCCGCCACTTTGCCGCCAGAAACCAACTCGGCAAGCGACGACGTCAAGATTCGTTTGCAGAACATCCTGCAACGCCGTTCATTCCTGAAAGGTGTCGGCATTGCCGGAGCCGCTATATCCGCCGGCGCCCTTTTGAATACCGACCTGAACGCCGAAACCCACGGCTCCAGCAAAATTTCGAAAGGCGACGCCGACATTCTCAGATTTCTGGCCGCCGCCGAGATTCTGGAAAGCGATCTCTGGCTCCAATATCAGGAACTCGGAGGAACGCAGGACGACGAAGTCTCCACCCTGGCCAGTAAGCTGATTCCCGGCTATCCCGCCAAGCCTACCGGTGGGAACGCGCTTTACATGCAGGATTTGCTGCCTCTCGACTCCGACATGGCCCAGTACATTCACGACAATACCGAAGATGAACTTACGCATGAAGTCTTCATCAACGCCTACCTGGAATCGAAAGGCGCTCAGCCGGTGAATCTCGACAAATACCGCACGCTGCCCAGCAGCAAAGCGACGGGCGCGAATCAGTTCGGACGGCTCACCAACCTGATGCAGCTCACGGTCGACACATCCTTCTGGACGCGTTATCGCAGCCGCACCGGGAACCCCGACCTCGGCGATACCTTCCCGCAAGCAATCCCGACTTTGGCGGTAAACCAGCATCCCGCCATCCCGCGTACAGACGACGATGCAAACCATCCCGATTTTTTTCAAGCGATCGTCAACACCGCGGGCTTCCACTTCGCCTTCATCGAGCAAGGTGGCACCAGCCTCTACCCCTCACTCGCGCAGCGCGTCAGCAATGTCGAGGTACTGCGGATCGTGCTGAGTATTGGCGGAACCGAGATCGCCCACTTCCAAACATGGCAAGATAAAGCCGGCAACGCGCCACCGCTCACCGACGTTGTAGATCCGGTCACGGGAGTGACGGTAACTTTCCCCGACCTGAATTCTCCTCCGTTCGGAGGAGAGGACTTTCAGACCAACCTGATCATGCCTGAGCCCACAGCCTTCCTCAGCCGAAAGCTTCCGGCGTGCTCCATTATTCGCCCCACAGCGACCAAGGGAGCAGCCATGGGCGCAGTCAACGCTCTCACTGCGGACGGACTTTTCATAGGACAGTCGCAGGAGTTCTTCGCGTTTTTGCGCGATCTCGCCGAAAACGCCGATGCGGCCATCCGTCAGGGCTGAAATTGTGAGTCGGACGTTTCGCGGGCGCTTGTGACAATCATTCGCAGCGCCCGCGATCACTACCATCTCGACTAAAGGAGTTCGTCATGTTCGAAGGACTGTTTCAACCCATGCATTTGCTGGTGATCTTCGGGATTGCCCTCTTGGTTTTTGGCCCCAAGAAACTTCCCGAACTCGGGAAGGGAATTGGCGATGGCATTCGCGGCTTCAAGTCCGCGATGAAAGAGGAAGTGAAAACCGCCGTCGGCAACGATCAGCAAACTTAAAGACGAAGCACGGGTCGATAAGGAAAGATGCTTGGATGAGTGCGGGTGTTCTTCGACTGTATTTGATGCGACTCTCGGATTCTCCGTGATGAAGCTGGTTCTACACCGGCACCGCCGTCTTCCGCTTCGGATTGAAAAAAGGCAGCTCCACCACCTTCACGGCAACTTTCTGCCGTATCGCTTCAATCGTGATCTCCATCTGCAGCTTGGTCCCGATCTTCGCCTGCGCCGTGTCCACGCTAGCGAGCGCGATCAGTTTCTTCAATAACGGCGAGAACGCCGTCGTAGTCGCCTTCCCGACCTGCTTGTCTCCCGCGTAGATCGGCACCGCAACCCGCGAGGCCTGGGTCGGAGCGGCGGGAGTCAGTCCAAACTTTTCGTAGCAGCTCTTCGACCTCGACCCAATCCACTTCAAGCCCCACCAACTGCCGCGGCACGCCATTTTTCTGATCTCGCGCCAGCGCCGCCTTACCGATGAAATTTTCTTTATCGAGATGCACCATCTTGCCGAAGCCCAGCTCGTATGGCGAATATTTCTGCGACGGAATCAGCGCCTTCTTGCTGCTCATGTAATCCACTTCAATCAGCAGCAGTCCGGCTTCGACGCGCGCCACGTCCAGCGCCAGCATTCCCGCCGCGTGGATGTCAAACTGCTTGCCCTTCGCCATCAGCGCGTCCCAGACTTTGACGGCATCGTTCCACGGCACCCAGATCTCATATCCCAGGTCGCCGGTGTATCCGGTTCGCGAAATGTCCACCGGCACGCCCGCGATCTTGCCGCTGGTCATGCGGAAATACTTCAGGTTCGTGATGTCGGCCTCGGCCACCGCCTTCAGCAGCTTCGCCGAAGTCGGCCCCTGCAGCGCCAGCGCCGCCGTCTTCTCCGAGATATCTTCGATCTGCACATCCATATTCAGGCCGTTTTGACGGAACCAGCGCAGGCTCGGATCCGCCGCCGTCCAGCGATACTTGTTCTCCTCCAGCCGCGTAATCGTCCCGTCATCAATCACCTTGCCCTGCTCGTCGCACCAGCAGCAATAAATCACCTGCCCGACCGCGACCTTGTTGATGTCGCGCGTGATGACTCGGTTCACCAGCTTGGTCGCGTCCTTGCCCGTGATCAGATACTTGTAGAGCGGCGAGATATCGATCAGCGCGCAGGCGTTGCGGATCGCGTTGTACTCGTGCTCGTGATGCACTTCGTACACGCTGACGGTGTAATATCCCGACCACTCGCGGTAGTTCAGGCTCTGGCAAAGCGCAAACGTTCTCTCGTGAAATGCGGTTCCGACTGGCAAGGTGGACTCCTGATGACGAAGGCGCTACGGCAATTTCAGTCGCAGCTAAGCTGCGTCTCTACCAACAATACAATTCTCTGGCGGCAAAGCGAAGCTGGATTATATTCACCATGGTTGCCCCTCAGCAACTTGACTGGAAGTCAGCGCCAGGCGCAATCTTGCAGACAAACCGGGTACTTCCCGGTAGAATGACGAGTCATCTCCTCTGCCCATGTCACGAATTCTGATAGCGTGGAGCGTTCTTCCCAGCGGCCTCTGATCCGCTGCGCCGGCTTGCGCGCGTGGTACTCGTCCGAACCCAAAGAAAAGTTACCAGCTAGGGGCTAAAAAGCTAATGGCTACTAAATACGACGTCATCGTCATCGGCGGAGGCCACAATGGCCTCACCAACGCCGCCTATCTCGCCAAAGCCGGCAAGAAAGTTCTGGTGCTCGAGCGCCGCCACGTGCTCGGCGGCGCCGCCGTCACGGAAGAAGTCTTTCCCGGCTTCAAGTTCTCGGTCTGCTCGTACGTGGTCTCGCTGCTGCGACCGGAGATCATTCGCGACCTCGATCTGCCGCGCCATGGACTGGAGATTCTTCCGCTCGATGGCACGTTCACGCCGATGCCGAATGGCGATTATCTCTGGCGCGTGAACGATCACGGCAAGACGCATCGCGAGATCGCGCGCCACTCCAAGCTCGACGCCGAAGCCTACGACGAATTCGGCAAAGCCATGCAGGCGATGTGCCGCTTCGTGAAGCCGATCCTCAGCATGGTTCCGCCCGATCCTGCGACTCTGAATCCGCGCGAACTGATGAAGCTGCTTTTCATCGGCAAGCGCTTTCAGGGCATGTCCAGCGAAGACAAGTACAACCAGGTTCAGCTCATGACCATGAGCGCGATCGATTTCCTCGATCAGTGGTTCGAGACCGACGTGCTCAAGGCGACGATGTCGGCCTCCGGCATCATCGGAACTTTCCTGGGCGTGCGCTCGCCGGGAACCGCCTACGTTCTGCTCCATCACTACATGGGAGAGATCGACGGCGCCTTCCGCTCCTGGGGATTTGCGCGCGGCGGCACCGGCGCCATCTCGAACGCCATCGCCGACGCGGCCCGCGAAGCTGGAGTCGAAATTCGCACCAAGCGCCGCATCGCGCAGATCATCGTCAAGAACGGCAAGCGCCAACGGCGTCGTGCTCGAAAACGGCGACGAAATTTATGCCGACGTCATCTCCTCGAGCGTCGATCCGCGACTGACTTTCACGCAACTTCATCGAACCAGGCAATCATCTGCCCGGACGACTTCATCGAAGAAGTGCAACCGCTACAAGTTCCGCGGCTCTTCCGGCAAGGTGAATCTCGCGCTCGACGCGCTTCCCGAATTTCAAATGCATGCCCGGAGCCGGCGCGCACCTGCGCGGCGCAATGTCGATCTCGCCGAGCGTCGAATACATGGAGCGCGCCTACGACGACGCCAAGTACGGCAACTTCTCGCGCCGCCCTTACATTGACATGGTGATCCCCACGCTCACCGATCCGTCGGTCGCGCCGCCGGGAAAACACATCATGTCGTGCTTCGTGCAATACGCGCCCTACAAGCTGCGGCCCGGGCTTGAACTGGGACGAGCAGAAAGAAGCATTCGGCGACAACGTCATCAACACCATCGCCGAATACGCGCCCAATATCAAAGACATCATCCTGCATCGCCAGGTCGTGACCCCGCTCGATCTGGAACGCGAGTGGGGCCTGACCGAAGGCAACATCTTTCAGGGCGAGCTCTCGCTCGAACAACTCTTCTTCCTGCGCCCGGTGCCCGGGTGGGCGCAGTTCCGCACGCCCATCAAGAACCTCTACATGTGCGGATCGGCCACGCATCCCGGCGGCGGCATCATGGGCGCCACGGCCGCCTCGCCGCGCTGGAAATCCTGAAAGACGTGAAGGGGGCCGCCTAACATGGCCGAGACTCGCGACGTCGTCATCATCGGTGGCGGACACAACGGGCTGGTCACCGCCTTCTATCTCGCCAAGGCAGGATTCAAGCCGCTGGTGCTCGAACGCCGCGCGCAACCCGGCGGCGCGGCCATCACCGAAGAATTTCATCCCGGCTTCCGCTGCTCCACTCTCGCGCACGCAGCCGGACCGATCCGCCCCGACATCGCTCGCGACATGCAGCTCGAGCAGCACGGGCTGAAGCTGATCACGCCGGAAGTCGGCACCGTTGCGCTGTCTCCCGATGGACGCGCGCTCATTCTCTACAACGACGAGCAGAAGCGCCGCGCAGGAGATCGCGCAAGTTCTCGCAGAAAGACGCCGGCAAGTATCCCGAATTTCAGCAAGCGCTCGGCAAGATCGGCAAAGTTATCGGCGAAGCGCTTAACCCTGCCGCCTCCGAATATCGATGACCCCAGCAAAGGCGATCTCTGGGGCATGCTGCAAACCGGGCGCGCCGTTCGCAAGCTCGGCAAGAAAGATATGTACCGCCTGCTGCGCTGGGGACCCATGGCAGTCGCCGATCTGGTCGCGGAATTCTTCGAAACCGAACTGCTGCGCGCGACCGTCGCCGCGCGCGGCATCTTCGGAACCTTTCTCGGCCCGTGGTCGGCGGGAAGCAGCCTGGTGTTGCTGATTCGCGGCGCTGGCAGATGCACATCCCTGCCGGCTCAGCCAACTTTGCGCCAGGGCGGCATGGGAGCGATCACCCAGGCCATGGCCGCCGCTGCCAAACAAGCTGGAGCCGAAATTCGCAGCGGCGCCGAAGTCGATCGAAGTTCGCGTGAAAGATGGCGTCGCCAGCGGCGTAGTGCTCGTCGAACGGCGAAGAAATCTCCGCGAAAGCCGTCATCTCCAACGCCGATCCCAAGCGCACTCTGCTGAAGCTGGTCGATCCCACGCATCTTACGCCCGACTTCGTGATGAAGCTCCAGCACTACCGCATGCCGGGCACGGTCGCGAAAGTGAATCTCGCGCTCTCCGGATTGCCGAAGTTCACCGGCCTTGAACGGCGACGGCAAGGCGCTCAGCGGCCGCATTCAGATCGGGCCTGAGATCGATTATCTCGAACGCGCCTTCGACGAATCGAAGTACGGCAATTTCTCGCAAGCAGCCGTATCTGGAAGTCGCAATTCCCTCGCTCACCGATCCGTCGCTCGCTCCCACCGGCCAGCACGTGATGTCGATCTACATGCAGTATGCGCCCTTACAAGTTGAAGAACAGCGATTGGGAGAGCCAGCGCGTGGCTCTCGGCGACACGGTCGTCAAGACGCTCGCGCAATATGCGCCGAACCTGCCGGCAGCTGATCCTGAGTCACCAGATCATCACGCCCCAGGATCTGGAAGACACCTACGGCCTCACCGGCGGCCACATTTTCCACGGCGAACTGGCGCTCGACCAGTTCTTCACCATGCGGCCGTGCTCGATTGGGCGCGTTACAACACGCCGATCGACGAATCTCTATCTGTGCGGATCAGGCACGCATCCCGGCGCAGGGCTAACCGGAGGCTCGGGCGCCAACGCGGCGCACGAAATCCTGAAGGAGCTGAAAAAGTAGCGCCGGCGTCTCGCCGGCACAGCCGCCGGACGGCGGCGTTAACGAATGAAAAACTCAGCCATCCTGCTCATCACCTGCCCTGACCGGAAAGGTGTCGTCGCCACGCATTGCCGACTTTATTTTTCGCCACAACGGCAACATCCTGCACGCCGATGAGCATGGCGACGAAGATTCCAATCTCTTCCTGATGCGCGTCGAGTTCGATCCCGCCGAGCTTCGATATCTTGCTCGGACGAATTTCAGCCAACACTTCTCTCCGATCGCCACGAAATTTCGATATG
The DNA here is from genome assembly GCA_963797845.1 of Terriglobia bacterium. Classification (GTDB taxonomy): domain Bacteria; phylum Acidobacteriota; class Terriglobia; order Terriglobales; family Acidobacteriaceae; genus DASREM01. Next base: position 32,273 of record CAWCRE010000017.1, on the reverse strand, counting down.
CAGTGGCGCCTCGCCGCATCCGAGTTACCGTCCGAGGATGGCGATCCTGGTTTCGAAGTACGATCATTGCCTGGTCGACCTGCTCTATCGCCACAAGAGTGGAGAACTTGCGCTGCGAGATTCCCATCATCATTTCCAACCATCCCGACAACCAGCCCATCGCCGATTTCTATCGCATCCCGTATTTCACGGTCCCGGTCACAAAAGAAAACAAACGCGAAGCGGAACAGAAAGATTCTCAGCCTGCTCCGGCAGCACCATCCTGACTTCATCGTGCTCGCCCGCTACATGCAGATCCTGTCAAACGAATTTGTCGAACGAGTATCCGCACCGCATCATCAACATTCACCACTCGTTTCTGCCCGCATTCATCGGCGCCAAACCCTATCACCAGGCATTCGCGCGCGGCGTCAAGCTCATCGGAGCCACCAGCCACTACGTCACCGAAGTTCTCGACGACGGCCCCATCATCGAGCAGGACGTAGTCCGCATCTCGCACCGCGACTCGCTCGACGACTTGCTGCAAAAAGGCCGCGACTTAGAGAAAGTCGTGCTCTCGCGAGGTGTCCGCTGGCATATCGAAAACCGGATTTTGTTGTACGGGAATAAGACGGTGGTATTCGATTAGTTAGCCCGATCATTCAAGCACCTTGACGCCATCCAGGAAAGATCGTAACGTTCCTGTCCCTGTTTTACACAGTCGTATCGGCAGCTAACTTTCGGCCCCATAAAAAAGTCCAGGTCTAAGCTTTGTCCAGAGGTTTTTATGAGAGTACCCCGGCCATTTCTTCTACGTATGCCTGATTGCCGTCGTTGCCAGCGCGGCGCCAGCCGGAGCTAAGATTTCCTTCCAGTATCCACAGTTGACGACCTTGCCGATCAACCCGACAAGTATTGCCAGCGGAGATTTCAACAATGATGGCCTTCTTGATGTCATTGTCACAGATTATTCCACCAGTAATGCCATGCAGGTTTTGCTGGGCGACGGGAAGGGTGGGTTTACGCCTCTTCCGCCAATCTACAGCGTAGATTTGCCGGGAGCAGTCGTTACAGCCGATTTCAATGGGGATGGGAAAATAGACGTTGCCGTGCAAAGTTTGCCCTTAAACGTGGAAGTTCTCTTGGGAAATGGCGATGGAACGTTTCAGAACCCCACCTCATATGCCACTGGCGATCACAAATTGATCGTTGGAGATTTCAACGGCGATCAGATTCTCGACTTGGCAACCTCTTCGTTCAATGCAGGTGTGACAACTCTTCTGATCGGAAACGGGGATGGAACCTTCCGCGCTGGGGCAACGGTCTTTCTTTTTGACGAGATTGTCGCTGCGGACTTCAACTTGGACGGAAATCTTGATCTAGCTGATCCTCATCAAGTGGCATTCGGCAACGGCGATGGAACCTTTCAGACGCCGGTTCAATATGGAAATTCCTCAAATAATGTAGTGGCTACCGGTGACTTCAACGGCGACGGCATCCCCGATCTGGCCGTTGCATACTATCTCTCCACGTTCATCATCCTGCATCTGGGAAACGGTGACGGAACCTTCCAGACGCGCACGGTCCCGGTAACTTTGTTTCCCAACCCGATGACCTCCGGCGACTTCAATGGCGACGGCATCTCCGATATCTTCATTTCTGATTTCAGCAATGTCGAGGTGCTGCTGGGGCACTCAAATGGCGCCTTTGGCGTCCCCACGAGCAGCTTTGTTCCCTCGATCGCCGCTGTCACGTTTGGACACTTCAATGAGGACGGGAACCTCGATGTCGTAACGGCGAGTCCCGGGTTATTTACTCCAAGAAATCAGGTATATACCCTCATCGGCAACGGCGCTGGAGGATTCGACACACCACGCGCTTACCTGACTGACACGGCCTTACTCCAGAATATTGTTACTGGTGACTTCAACAAAGACGGCATTCCGGACGTCGCAGTATCTTCCGGGGAGGACGATGGAGTTGAAGTTCTACTCGGAGCCAAGGGTGGCTTTAAGCCTCCAATTCTTTATTCTGCACTGAATGATCCTGGCGGCCTTGCAGTTGGTGATGTGAACAACGACGGCAATCTCGATCTACTCACTGCAGAGTACTTCTCGAATCAATACAGCCTGCTCCTCGGCAACGGGGATGGCACGTTCCAACCCCCACTGAATTCCCAGATGCAATTCGCTGCCAATGAGCTCCTGCTCGCCGACTTTAACAACGACGGCAATCTCGATCTCGCGTCATCGGGCTTTCTTTCGCTGGGAAACGGCGACGGCACCTTCCAGCCGTACTTCTGCGTATCCAACGACGCGGCCGGCTTTGCTGCCGGGGACTTGAATGGCGACGGCAACCTTGATTTCGTTTTTTCGGGCAGGCGGAATTTTGAGGTGTTTCTCGGCAATGGAGACGGCACATTTACCCTTGTCCAGAAATTGCCACAAATATCCCAAGCTACCTGGATTACGGTCGCGGACTTGAATGCCGACGGCAAACTGGACTTGATCGCGCCAAATAGTAAGGGCGTAATGGTCGCTTTAGGGTTGGGAAATGGCAACTTCAGTAACCCCGCGCAGTACGCAACCATCCTCAGTCCTTTTCAAGCGCAGGTCGCAGATTTCGATCAGGACGGCAAGGCAGATATTGCGGTCATTACCGGGTCCGGACAAACTGACCAGTACTCGATGTGGATCCGTCCCGGGAATGGGGATGGCACTTTCCAGCCTCCGTTGCCCTTTGCGCTGGCCGCAACCGGAAGCGATGTTTTTGCGATCGCCGACTTTAACGGCGACGGTAAACCCGACATCGCGTCTCTGGCCTCCTCGCAACTGCTGGTTCTTAAAAACACCAGCCATTGAGCAGTACCCGCCTGGTGGCTGTCTCGTTCTTTAGCTCCGGATGAACGAGGAGATTAGCCGGAATGAAGCTGTCCCTCAGTGACTTTGGTGCTCCACCCGGAAGTCACTTGTTCCTCCAGCTCAACTCTCTTTACTATCAAGACTCCTCCATCTCTAATCCCCGGCAGGAGCGAGGCTTTGGTCGAAGACCCCGAAGTGGGAGCTTGCCATTTTGGCCACGGTGCAGGGCTTCTACGAGAAGCTCCTGCAAAGCTCCATTGGCGGCGAAGTACCCGTACCGCAAGGACTCGAAGCCATCTCCCTGCAGGACGACAGCGATGTCACCGAAACCCTTTCTCGCATGCGCCGTTGGCTGCGCCTGCTGGACATGGCGATCAATCCGGCGATGATCCGGCATGCTCTCACCGAAGACACCGACCCGGAAATCGCCGAAGCCTTACTTCGCTACCTTGTCCGCAAAAAAGACGTTTCCGGTTCGCGCCGCGACAAAGCCGATCTGGTTGCGACCTTCTTATATCGTCACCCGCGCGTACCGGGGCAATGGGACCGCCGCGGCTACGGCCTCGATGGCTCCCTTCCTCTATCTCCATTTGAAATCGCGTTAATCGAAATTCTAGCCGACACGGACGTGCCTTCGCTCCCCGAAGAACATGTGCAGCAGCTTCGCCGCATTGGCCCGCTCCAGGAAGAAGCCGAAACTTTTGCCGACTTCAACGCCCTGCTCGATTCCGGCATCATCGAGCGTGTCCGCGAACTCAAACAGTCGCTCGATCTCTCTTTCTTCCATCCCGGAGTGCTGGCCGCCATCGCTCCTTACAATGCCGCGTTCGGCAGAAAGTTCGACGAACTGTTTCTCGCCGCCACCGCTGAGATCAAAAACTTCGCGCACGAGCTAGAAGAGCAAGGCGGCAGCATTCTCGGCAACGTCGACGGCACCGATGTCACCGTCGAGCACGTCGCCACCATGGAAGAATCAGAACTGCTCAAGATCGACTACACCGGCGCGCTCGATAAATTCCGCCGCGTCTCGAAGCTCAAGAAAGCTCTGGAACGCCGCCCTCCGATTCGGCGCATGCAGCCCACGCCACGTCCTGCGCATGCCGCGGGCGGAGCTGCTGCGGCGGCACCGGCCTTATCTCGACGGAAAGCCATCGATGTCATGGCCGCCCGAGCCGCAATTACGCCCGCCCAGATCACCGCCGAGGAAACCAAGCTCAGGCAAGTCGAAGAATCCATCCGCGTCTTCGTACGCGTGGCCGATCCCAAGTTTCGCCAGGTCGTTCCCATGCGCTTCTTCAACCTGACGTTAACTCCCCAGGAAGTGGAAGCCTACTGTGCTGACCATTTGCAGGAAAAAAGCCTTCGTGCGGGAGTTGGGCGAGTGCTGTTGAGAATCGTCGCGGTGGTCGCGCGCATGATGACGGAATTTGAAGAAGCCAAGCGCAACGAGAATTCCGGGTCGCTCTGGAAGCTTCACGCCGATTCGCTCGTAGTCTTGCTGGAAATTGCGCGTGGGCTGACAGACTCCGCCACTCGAGTCATGCACTTGGCTACCCAGCACAATAGTCCGGCAAGCGCCGAAGCCATCCAACGCTCGCTCGAGAAGCTCAACGAGCGCAGCGAACTGGTGGTTCGCACGCTCTCCCGTCCAAACTAGTTATCCACCGTGTTTGCGCATGTAGGTTTGCAGCGCCAGTCTCTCCAGTTCTGGATCCGCGCAGATGCGGCACCAATCTTCACCGAAGCCAGGTTGGACATTGAGCCCGCAGCGGCAGCGGTGGATCACTTCTCCGCGCCGGTCATAGGAGTGGATACGGAGTCCGTGCAACGTCTGCTCATGACACTGGCGACGGCGCAATGCTTTCTCGTTCTCTTTGCGGCCATTCACCAGCATCAGCACCACCATGGTGGCAGTCATCGCAATCAGGGCGATCATGAGCTCGATCATTGTTGCTTATTATCCTGCGGATGCGATGGTCCTGTCACTCCGAGGTGGAGTGCGCCCTGCAGCTAACCCCTTCTGAAGTGAAGATCTGGAGGAACAGTCCTGAGAGCGAAATCTAGGCTACTTCGCTGCCAGCTTTGGAAGTGGCGGTTCGGCACGGCATGAGAACACTCACCTTGGTTCCCCTTGAGTCGGACTGAATTTGCATGCTGCCGCCGAATTGCGCGATGCGTTCCCGCATTCCGCGGATCCCGACCCCGCCGCGAGCGTTGGATTCGATTTCCTGCTGCTTGCTCGGGGGGATACCCCTCCCCTCGTCGCTGATCGCCAGCGAAGCGATGCCATCCTGCACATCCACTTCAATCGAAGCTCTCGGGCTGCCGGAGTGGCGGTGTACGTTGCCAAGACACTCCTGCACGATGCGAAAAATGGCGGTCTCGACATCTGGAGCGAGCCTCTCCAGACTCGTCGGGCAATTGAGGGCAACCTGAATGCCGCTTCGGTGGCTGAACTCCTCCACGTACCATTGCAGAGCAGAGGCCAGGCCCGCCTCGTCGAGCAGCGGGGGATGCAGCAGGTGTGAGATCGTGCGAATGCTGCGCAAGACCTCCTGCGCCATCGATTCGTTCTCCTCAAGAGCCTTCTTCGCGGAAGCCGACAGCTTCGACGCTTCTTCTTCGATTGCGGCATTGTTCATCGTCATCGCGACCAGTAGTTGCCCAATGCCGTCATGCAATTCCCGAGCCAGGCGCTTGCGCTCCTCGTCCTGCATCTGCAACAAGCGGGCCGAAAGCTCGCGAAAACTGTCATTCGTCCTTTTCAGTTCTGCTGTTCGTTCACTAACCCGGTTTTCCAGCGTAGCGTTAAGCTGGGCTAATTCCTGTCGCGCAGATTCCGCTGCTTCCGCTTCCTCGCGCGCCAGCATCTCTGCATTTTTCAAACGCAAAAGCGCACCGACCGTCGCCACCAGTTCGCCTCGGTCAATGGGTTCCGCCAGATAGGCATCCGCGCCGCCCGCCAAGCCTCGAATTCTCGACTCTGGATCGATACATGTGGCCGAGATGTGTAGTACCGGAATGTGGGCAGTCGCGGGATCGCTCTTCAATTTGCGACAAACTTCAAACCCGGACATTCCCGGCAGATTTACATCCAGTGTGATGAGGTCCGGCTGGTTTGCCGCCAGGGCCAGCGCTTCTTCCCCGGTCTTGGCCTCCAGGGTGTAATAGCCCGCATCGCGAAGACAACGGACCAGCGAGTAGCGTAGCGCCTCGTTATCGTCGACCGTGAGAATTTTGAAGGCGCTTTTCTCAGAAGGTCCTGCGCCGATCCCATCCCACCGTACAGGGCCTGCCGTGGATTTCGGATCAGGCATGCGGCACCTGTGTGGGAGTGATCGAGAAGCCGGCCTTCCGGAAGGCATCCGCGAAGTGATCGATGGAAACCTCTTGATTTCGAGACGCTTTGCTCAAAATTGCCGCTGCTTTCTGCAGCAGCTCGTGATCCGCAGAGTCTAACGGTTTCGATGTATGAATGATCACGGGGATTCCGGCGGTACGCGGGTTTTGTTTTAGCACATTTAGAACTTCAAAGCCGGATAAATCAGGCATCGACAGGTCTAGCATCACTAAATCAGGACTTTCCCGCTGCGCCTTCCGTATCCCTTCCTGCCCGCCTGATGCTTCTGCCACGCGGAAATTACTGTGCCCCAAAACGGTTTTTACCAGATACCGTGAGACTTCGTCATCGTCGATGACCAGCACCCGCTTGACCGGGGAAAGGGTCGAAAAATAATCGAGTTGCTCCAGGAGCCACAGTCGTTCGACTGGCTTCGGATGAAAGCCATCAGCTCCCAGCGCGGTGGCTCGATCGCGATTGTCCACCACCGTGACCACCAGCACCGGGATGTCTTTTGTCGGCAAGCTCTGCTTCAGGTCTACCAGCAGTTCCCATGAGTGCTCTCCCTGGAGCAGCACGTCGAGAATGATTGCCGCCGGCTGCATACCGCGAAGCGTGTCCCGAGCCTCTTTCAAGTTTCGGGCCTGGACCACCTGGTACCGTGTGTCTTTCAAATATTTCTCATAAATGAAAATTGCCTCGCGGTTGTCTTCCACCACCAATACCGGCAACTTGCCCGGATCCAGTTCGTGCTTCGCCTCCGGGACTTCGACTACTTCCATCTCTCCCGAGAATCTGATGGGGATTACCGCAAAGAAGGTTGATCCGATCCCCGGCGTGCTTTTCACATATACATTGCCGCCCAGAAGTTGCGCGAACTTCCGCGACAACGGCAGTCCCAAGCCGGTCCCTTTCACGGTTTTTTGCAGCGTACCTTCCACCTGGGTCCACTCTTGAAAAATCCGTTCCTGATCGTCTGCCGCAATGCCAATACCCGTATCGGCAACCGAAAACACGACCGTCTCATCGTGTCCCCGCGTGACCGACACCCGTACCTCGCCGCGTTCAGTGAACTTCAATGCATTGCTGATGAAGTTGCGCAGGATTTGCGACACCCTGGCTTCATCGTTGTAGAGTTCGGGAATTTCGATCGGATCTTCAAAGATCAAATTGACCGACGAGTTCTGGCTCAACAAGGGCCGCAACATGCCGCGCATCGCGGCAAACAATCCCTCCACCTGGAACTGCACCGGCCGGATCGTTACTTTGCCGGCTTCCACCTTTGCCAAATCCAGCAGATCGTTTACCAGCTCGGTTAAGTCCTGTGCCGAACCGCGGATGTACCGGACCTGTTTTTCCTGTTCGGAGTTCAAGTCCCCGTCCAGGTGGTCGAGCAGAATCTGGCTCAGCGCGGTAATTGAATTTAACGGAGTTCGGAACTCATGGCTCATGTTCGACAGGAAGTGGCTCTTCAGCTCCGACGCGCGTTGCAGGAATTCCGCTTTGTCATTCAATTCCGCGTACAGAGCCACCACTCCGCGATTGGTTTCGTCCAATTCGCGGTTGAGCTGCGCCAGCTCTTCCTGCTTTGCCCGAAGCTCCTGCAAAGCACTCAGGAGTTCGCGATTTTGTTGCTTGAGCTCTTCATAGGGATCTTGAGAAGCTTGTTCGAGTGCGGAAAGGACGGTTTTCAGATCGCTCGGAACCCAGCCTGCTCGCCGCGGCAATTTTTTGCCCAGCACGATCGTGGTGCCGCTGGCGCGGCTGCTCTGAATGTCGAAATAGTCCATCAAACGTTTTGCGCCGATGATTCCCAATCCCATGCCGGTGCGCGAAACGTACTTCCCGTCCATGATCTCGCCAAGGTTCGCGATGCCCTTGCCTCGGTCCCGAAAGGTGACCATCAGCATGTCTTCCGCGCCGCGGCTGAGATGGAATTCGACGATGCCGCCCCCTGCATACTGAAACGTGTTGCGCGCGATCTCCGAGATGGCGGTCGCGAAGCGAGTCTGATCCTGGGATTCGAATTTCAGAGCGGAAGCCAGCATCCGCGCTTTTTGACGCGCAACCACGACATCATTTTCGAAGCGGATTTCGAGAGTGAATAGACTCGTCATGAGGTCTAAATCGAGTCGGTCGTCTTAGCCACCAATACCGTCACATCGTCCCGCCGCCGGCAGAAGTCACGATGCAGCACTGCCGCGATCAGGCTTGGATGCCGGTTCCAGATTCCAGGATAGCGCTCCAGGTCCCATCGGCCCATTAAACCGTCTGAGTGCATGACCAGGATGTTGCTCCGATTCCATGGGGCAGTGAATTCTTGCACGCGCTCCATTTGCTGGCCCAGGATCCCGTTATGCGAGGCCATGCTGCGGCTCATTCCCGGCCCTACAATCGAAGCGGTGATATTGCCCACGCCCGCAAACGACAGCAGCCCTTGTTGGGCGTCGATTTTGGCTAATGCGAAAGCCGCGCCGCGAGTCTTCTTAAGCGCCAAATGAGCGTCGTGGAGGATATCCACCAGCGAGTCCCGAGTCGCCGCAGCCAGGCTTCGTTCGGCTTCGCGAGCGGCCTCGGCAGCCAAAATTCCATGCCCCAGCCCATCCACCACCATCAGGATCACGTGATCGGAGGAAAGCCGAACCCCCCAACCGTCCCCGCAAACATCCTCCCCGGCAATGGGCTCGGAAACAACCCCGACCTGAAGGGTTTCCAGATCCCCAGTCGCGCCGCGCCGCGTGGCTTTCCGCGTCTCCGGCCAAAAATCTGCAATCACTACCGTTCCAGCGCCGGGTACAGAATAAAAATCGAAGCAATCGGATAAGCGACGAATTGCGCCCAGGCCCGAACCCATCGAACCCGCAGTCGAGTGACCGTCAGCCAGCGCTTGGCTGATGTCGGCGACTCCCGGGCCCTTATCCACGGCGATTACTCGCAATCCCGGCATTTCCGAGGGCTGCATTCGCTGTACCAGCAGATGGCCTCGACCGGCATGTTTGATCAGGTTGGTGGCCATCTCGGTGGCGGCGATCGCTACCGCTCCACAGCGATTCTCCCCGAGTTCCAATTCCTCGGCCAGGGCCACTGCCTTGCGGCGGGCCTCGCCAGCTTGGCTGGCCTCTGAAACCTCAATCAACATAGCGGCTTATTTCCAGCGGGTGATTGTAACTTTGGTGCCTTCCCCGGCACGCGAACTGATCTCGAATTCATTGACTAGACGCTTGGCGCCCCCCAGCCCCAATCCCAGCCCCGACCCGCTGGTGAACCCATCTCGTAGCGCCAGGTCGATATCGGGGATGCCGGGACCCTGATCTTCAAACGTCAATCTTAACCCGAGCCTAGGACCGTTCAGAGCTTCGACATGCATTGTGCCACCACCGCCGTAAATGATAGTGTTTCTCGCCAATTCGCTGGCGGCGGTCACAATTTTGGTCTGATCGACCAAGCTGAATCCCAGTTGCGTGGAGACTTCGCGGACACGCCGCCGTACGGCGACCACATCCGGCTCCGACTTTACGGGCAAATTTTCAGCCAGCGTAACGACCATACAGGTTCTGGTTCCCGTTTACTGATGATTGGAGCAGTTCCATGCCTGCATCCACATTCAGGGCGGTGCGCACACCTTTGAGAGATAGCCCTAGTTCCACGAGCGTGATCGCCACGGCCGGCTGCATTCCAACTACGACCGTTTCGGCATCCAGCACTCGCGCCATGCTTGCGATATTCGCCAACATGCGTCCGATGAACGAGTCGACAATGTCCAGGCTCGAAATGTCGATGAGAACCCCGCGAGCCTCGGTCTGGCTGATCATGCGCGTCAAATCATCTTGTAATGCCATCGCCAGGCGGTCATGCATGTCTACCTGGATCGTGACCAGCAGAAACTGGCCCATCTTTAGTATTGGAATCTTTTCCAAGTAGAGTCTCCTATGCCTTCGTTGTATCCCGGACGAATGTCACACCCAGCCGTTGCAACGCTACGGCGAAAGCCGCGGAAAGCGTGGCCTTGGTCGTGACATCGAGCAAATTGATGCCGAGATGCACAATCGTTTGCGCAATTTGCGGCCGCACGCCGCTGATGATGCAATCCGCTCCCATCAACCGGGCAGCGGTCACAGTCTTAAGCAGGTGCTGCGCGACTACCGTATCCACCGTCGGAACGCCCGTAATATCGATGATCGCCACTCGAGAGTTGGTTTGCACAATCGCTTGCAGCAATGACTCCATTACCACCTGCGTGCGCGCGCTGTCCAATGTTCCGATGATCGGGAGCGCCAGTACACCGTCCCATAACTTCACCACGGGCGTAGACAGTTCCAGCAATTCTTCCTGCTGCCGCCGGATTACCTCTTCCCGCGATTTCTGATAGATGCCGGTTGTGTAGAGTCCAATTGCGTCCAGAAGTTCGGTCGTGGCCCACATCTCGGCGGCGACGGCATCGGCGTCCCCTCTGGCCCTTTGGCGGATCTGGGTGAACAACGGACGCTTCACTGAGAATACGAAGGAAGCAGTCTCGATGGGCGAAAATCCCATTTGCGCGCGGCTGCGCGAGATGTCGTTAAGCATTTCGCGAACGCCGTCCCATGCCGACGCTTGAAAGTTCATTCCGCCAGTTGCCACCGCGTCTTTGAAGAGGCGCAAAAATTGCGAGCACTGGGCGCGAAGGTCGGATTCCTTCATCAGGTCACCACGCCGGACCGATCCCGACATTTCCTTCATCCATTCCGCGAGGATGACTTCTCCATCACTGGTAAGGATGTTCGCTAACGCGCTACCACTTGTGCTTCGCTGGATTGCGTCCACAGAAATTCCTCCATCGTTGCAGTTAGAATTTAGGTCTCAAGAGATGCACCAGGGTAGGAAGTCTTGATTGCCCTGGACGCAGGTGCCGTCCCACCCACGATTATACGCCAGGGGTGGATATAACCACGGTTTTATGCCGGACAGAGTTGCGGCATCGTCGCGATCCGCTTCCGCGACTTTCGTACGAGTGTATCTAGTTGATCGGGAATTAACCGGCATGGATGAGCCCGCGCCATCTTCGGTGTAAAGGATGAAAGCGGGTTGCCCCGTCTGGCTGTCTAACAACTCTTGCGCGACCTGCTAAAACGGCTTTTGCCCGGTGGAGTGTCAGATCCATGAGGGGACGAGGCGAGCCGGATATCGTCGTGTTCCCGGATTGCAAGCCCAGCGAAGACATCATTCGCAAGTTGACGCAAACCGTTCCCATCGGGCCCAAGTAGAAAAAGCCGGAATATCCGCCAACCCACTGCTCGAAGGGACAGGTACGAAGGGCCGATACTTAGGTGACGAAGGGACATAGGGGCGGATGTCGTTCGGGCCAACGAATCGTTGCCTTTCACTCAAGATCAGAAATTGCAGGCCGATGGCCAAGGTAGGCGACACCCTGTTCGCGGGAGCTGTGCGTTTTCGGGCAGGTGGTGGGAGGCTTCGGTTGATATCTGATTCATGTGCAAGGGTCTCGGCGGCGGAAGGACTTGCCGAGAGAGAGGTTCAGCTGTCGCCGGGAGAAGCCATGATGCAGGCGGCTGAACCTGGGCACAGCAGTGATGGGAAGGGCACCGAAGTCAAGGTGCTTAGGCTGCGGGCGTTGATATTGGAGGATGAACCGGCCGACGTCGAACTGACGTTGCGTTCGCTGCGCGAGAGTGGAGTGGACACCGTCTGTGACGTGGTCCGGACGGCGAAGGAATTCACCGAACTGGTGCAGAAGAATTCTTACGATGTCATCCTGGCAGATTACAAACTGCCCGGCTGGAATGGAATGGAGTCGGTGGAGATTCTGCGGCGGGAAGGGCTCGACGTGCCGGTGATCCTGGTCTCGGGCGCGCTGGGCGAGCTGACTGCGGTCGAATGCATGAAGCAGGGCGCCGCCGACTACATCCTGAAGGATAACCTATCCCGTTTGCCGGAATCCGTACGGCGGGCCATGCGAGAAGCAAGATTGCGCCAGGAACACCAGCAGTCTCTTGACGAGCTGGCGCGTTCCAATCGTGATCTCGAGCAGTTTGCCTACGTGGCATCGCATGATCTGCAGGAACCTTTGCGCATGGTCGCCACCTATACCCAACTTCTGGCGGAGCGTTATCGTGGCAAACTCGATGGCGACGCGGACAAGTACATTCACTATGCGGTTGACGGCGCTTTGCGCATGCAAAAGCTGGTACAAGACCTGCTAGCTTTCTCGCGGGTCGGACGGCAAGGATTTGCTTTACAAAGCACCGACTGCAATACCGTCCTGCAGGTGGCATTAAAGAATCTGGAGACCGCAACCCAGGAAAGCGGCGCGATCATCGAGCACGCTGAACTTCCTACCTTGATGGCCGATAGTTCCCAACTGCTGCAGGTTTTCCAGAACTTGATTGGCAATGCCATCAAATTCCGCGGCGCCCAACCGCCCTTGATTCGAGTGCATGCGGAATTGGTCGGCAAGGAATGGATTTTTTCGGTCGAGGACAACGGAATCGGCATTGCTGCCGAGCATATCCAAAGCGTGTTCGTCGTATTTCGCCGTCTGCACACGCGTGCGGAATATCCGGGCAACGGAATTGGACTCTCGATTTGCAAAAAAATTATCGAACAACACGGTGGCCGGATCTGGATCGAGTCGGAAGCTGGAAAAGGATCGAGCTTCCGCTTTGCGCTTCCGGTCAGAAAGCAACCGCCCGCGGCGAACGCGAGCCAATGAGATGGAAAACAGACCTGAGATCCTCATGGTGGACGACAACCCCGCAGATATCGATTTGACCCGCGAGGTGCTGGCACAGAGCAAAGGCCACTTTCATGTAAGCGCAGTGAACGACGGGGTGGAAGCCCTCTTGTTTCTTCAGCGGCAGGGCAAATATTGCGAGGCGCCGGTGCCGGACCTGGTCGTGCTTGACCTGAACCTGCCGCGTAAGGATGGGTGCGAGGTGCTTTCGACCATCAAGGCCGATCCATCTTTGGCCAAGATCCCGGTGGTGATTTTTACCAGCTCGCAAGCCAGTTCCGACATTGCCCGCAGCTACAAGCTGGGAGCGAACGGTTACCTGAAAAAGCCCGGGAACCTTCCGGAATTCGTCGCCGTGGTCCGATCCATGGCGGAGTTCTGGCTGACCTTCGCCAGTCTGCCGCAGAAGGAGAAACGATGAGCGAGAAAACAACTCACGTTCTACTGATTGAGGACAATCCGGGAGATGCGGATCTGGTGCGCTTGCGCCTGGTGGAGGGCAAGTCCTCGGTCGACGTGAACTGCGTCAACCGATTATCCGATGGACTGGATTCCCTTGAGCAGAAATCTCCGTCAGTCATCTTGCTGGACTTGAATCTTCCCGATAGCCAGGGTGCTGAAACCTTTCGCAAGGTGCTGGAGAAGGCGCCGGATGTGCCAGTGGTGATCCTGTCTGGGCAAGACGACGAAGAACTCGCGATCAAGGCATTGCATCAGGGAGTACAGGATTACCTGGTGAAAGGGGCCATCTCCAGCGGCAGCTTGGATCGGGCCATGCGCCATGCGGTCGAACGGCAGGCCCTGCTGCGCTCACTCGAGATGAGCCGGAAGCAGCAACTGGAGTTCAAGAACCACTTTCTCTCCCATGTATCCCACGAACTGCGGACCCCGCTGACCTGCATTCATCAGTTCACCACCATCCTGCTGGATGGCATCGCGGGAGAAGTGAGCGCGGAACAGCGCGATCATCTTAAGACGATCCTGAAAAGTGTGAATCAACTGGGCGCCATGGTTCGCGATCTGCTGGAGGCGAGCCGGGCAGAATCCGGGAAGATTCGGGTTGAGCCCCGGTGTGTCGTGATTGGAGAGCTGATACGGCAAGCCGTCGCCATGATGCAGCCGATCGCGCAGGGAAAGCAGGTAGGGCTGGAAGTGGGAGTGGACACCAGGATTCCGTTTGTGTATGGCGATCCCGCGCGCATTCTGGAGATGCTGATCAACCTGATCGACAACGGCATCAAGTTCACGCCCGCGGGCGGAGCGGTTACCGTGCAGGCCTGCCTGGTGCAGACCGATCCCGACTTCGTATACATTTCCGTGGCCGATACCGGTTGTGGCATCAGTCCTGAAGCCAGAGCGCTGGTATTTGAACGGCTGTATCAAGACCCGAATGCCATCGATAACAGCCGCAAGGGCCTGGGGCTTGGGTTGTTCATTACAAAAGAGCTGGTCAGCCTGCACGGCGGCCGCATCTGGGTCGCCAGCGAACCTGATCATGGCAGCACCTTTTCGTTGACCTTGCCACTCTACTCGCTGGCCAAGCTGCTTTTCCCGGTCGTCACTTACGAAGGGAAGCTGCGGGACGGTGTTGTCCTGGTGAAGATTCTGCTCAGACCACGCAGCAACTCGCCTCGGGCCTCCTGGAAAGAGACTTGCCGGCGTTGCCTGGAAGTTGTGCAGCGCTGCGTGTATCTGGACAAGGATCTGGTTTTACCTCCGATGCCGGCAGTTGGCGCACAGGAGACTCTTTTCGTGGCGGCGTCGACCGACGAAGAGGGCGCCCACATCATGATGACGCGCATTCGGGAGCAACTGGAGAAAGTGTCGGAACTGAGGACTGCTGACGAACTGGAAGTCTGTGCGTTCGCGGTGCCGCTTCCCGATCGCAGCGCGGGGCACTCGCTCGAAGAGCAAGTGCGAGACCTCGCGGAGATGATGGGAGAAATGGTTCGAACCGCCCTGGGCGGCCAGCCGGCCCCGAGCGATGCGATTTAGATCTGAACAATACGCTGAAAAGTTTTGTGAAAACTTTGAACTGGAGAATGATTCAATGACAAACGCAAAAATCATGATCGTGGATGACGATCCAGACCTCAGGCAGGCTTTGCGATTGCGTCTGCGTGCCAACCACTACGAAACGGTGAATGCGGTCGATGGCTACTCCGCGATTGCGCTGGCCTACAAAGAGCACCCCGACTTGATCATCCTTGATCTCGGATTGCCAGCGGGCGACGGTTTTGTAGTACTCGACCGCCTGCAAAAGGATGACAAGCTCTCGACCATTCCGGTAATAGTGCTGACTGCCCGCGATCCGCAAGGCAGCGAGCGGCGAGCTCTGCAGGCGGGAGCGGCAGCCTTCCTCCAGAAGCCTGCGGACAATGCGGAACTGCTGGATGTGATTCGCACGAGCTTGAGCCGCTCGGCCAGCGGGCCCGTTCAGCCGTCCTGAAGTTGACAGGAAGCGGTTCAGTTCTCGCTGCGCTCACGGAGTCGGTGGGGCAAGGGCTGAAGCTAGAGAGCAGTAGGTAGAGGCGCCGCACGGCATCGCGCGGTGTGCTGTCTGGCTGGTCAATAGGGTGTAAATGATGAGCCCGAGGAGGATACTGCATGCCAATTCATCTTCTTCCGAAAAGAGTAACTCAGGGGCCCGATGAATTCGTCCGCCGGTATCCCAGAATTCTGCTCAGCATACCGATCACGGTGCGACACTTATGCCACGGTGGGGTGCAGAGCACGCGCGGCATCAGCCTTGACGTGGGCGAGGGCGGCTTGGGCGCTCTGGTGCAGGGGAGCATGCAACTGGGGGAAACTGTCGCCATTGATTTTCGACTCAGTGAGCAAGTATTCAGAACCGTCGCCATTGTGCGGCACACTTCGAGCGTTCGCTCAGGGTTCGAATTTGTGGGGCTAACTCGGCAAGAGCGTTTACAGATCAGGGGCGCGATCGGTCACGCCTAAGGCGGACCCGCGACGCCGGATCTTGCAGAGGCTCGGTATTCCGCTTTGCGCGTTCGCAGGCTCGATGTCCTCACACCTTGAGTGAGGGCGGTGTATTGTTCGCGCTGCGGGTTTGAGGCCAGCGATTAGCAGTCCATTATAGGAAGCTACGCCATTCGTGCGTGCGCTATTTTGCTCTCCCACCACTCCTCTCGCTCATACTCAGCTTGCTGCATTCTGCGATCCGACACGGCGAAGAGCTCGCTGTCACTGGATGAGAGAAGCAAATTTTTGCTAGGGCAAGCTGCTGGTCTCTTGCCGCGTGTAGATGATGGAGGTTTCTGATGTCGAGGAGTCGCCGAATAGAAGTCGCCGCCAAGAAGGGAATCGGAAAATGCCCGACCGGCATAGTCGGGTTGGATCAAATCACAGAAGGCGGTCTGCCCAAGGGGCGGCCGACACTCATTTGCGGTAGTGCTGGATGCGGTAAGACGATTCTGGCCATGGAGTTTCTGGTGCGCGGAGCGACGCAGTTCAACGAGCCCGGCGTCTTCATGGCTTTCGAGGAGACGGTTCCGGAGTTGAGCAAGAATGTGGCCTCGATGGGTTTTGATCTGCCCGCGCTGATCGCGCGAAAAAAACTGGCCATGGATTACGTGCGTATTGACAGCAGCGAGATTCAAGAGTCGGGGGATTACGATCTCGAAGGCCTGTTCCTCCGTTTGGGCAGTGCCATCGATGCCATCGGTGCCAAGCGAGTGGTTCTCGACACCATCGAGTCTCTGTTCTCGGGGCTGGGCAACGCGAGCATCTTACGCTCGGAGCTACGGCGCTTATTCGGGTGGTTGAAGGAGAAGGGTGTCAGCGCGGTGATCACTGCCGAGACCGGCGATGGGAAAATTACCCGTCACGGCATTGAAGAGTACGTGGCTGATTGCGTAATTTTGCTCGACCACCGAGTGGAGGATCAGAGTTCGATCCGGCGTTTGCGGGTCACGAAGTACCGCGGCACGATGCACGGAACCAACGAGTATCCCTTCCTGATCGGAGCGACCGGGCTGTCAGTGCTGCCGCTGAGTTCTTTGAAACTGGAGCATACGGCGCCGAAGCAAAGACTTTCGAGCGGCGTGCCTCGCCTCGATACGATGCTGGGCGGAAAAGGTTTTTACCGGGGAACGAGCATCCTGGTTTCCGGAACTGCGGGTACCGGTAAGAGCAGTCTGGCGGCGCACTTTGTGCGGGCGGCTTGTGCGCGGGGAGAGCGCGCTCTCTACATGGCATCGGAACAATCGACCAACGAGGTCGTTCGCAACATGCGCTCGATCGGCCTGGATCTCGAGCCCTGGATCAAGCGCGACTTGTTGCGCTTTTATGCGGCGCGGCCTGGCACTTTCGGACTGGAAAAGCACCTGGTTACGATCCACGATCTAACCGAGGAGTTCAATCCGAAAGTGGTGGTCATCGATCCGATCACGAACTTCGGATCAGTGGGGACCCATTCGGAAGTGAAGTCGATGGTGACCCGCCTAATCGATATGTTCAAGTCGCGCGAGATTACCGCGATGTTCACCAGTCTAACCGCGGGTGGCAGCGCTCCAGAACTGAGCGAGGTGGGGGTCTCGTCGCAGATGGATACCTGGCTGTTATTGCGCAACCTGGAGTCGAACGGAGAGCGCAATCGCGGTCTGTACGTGCTGAAGTCGCGCGGCATGGCTCACTCCAACCAGATTCGCGAGTTCCTGCTGACCGATCACGGGGTTCAACTGCGCAATGTCTATGTCGGCCCCTCAGGATTGCTTACCGGTTCCGCCCGCGATGCCCAGGAATCCCGCGAGCGTGCGGAAGAGACGGAGCGGAAGCAACAGGCGCAACGCAAGATTTTCGAATTGAAACAGAAGCGGCAGCAGCTAGAGGCGGAGATCGCCAAGATGCGCTCCGAGTTCGCGCTGATGGAGCAGAAGTCTCTGCTCGAGACCCACGAAATGAAATCGCAGGAAAAACAACTCCAGATGGATCGGGTCGAAATGGGACGCATTCGCAAAGCAGATGCAGTCTCCGGTCGGGAAAATGGGCAAGGCTGAGGGATGGAACGGCGAGGCACGGGTAGAAGAAATGAGTCTGACATGATGAAGAAAAAAAGACAGACAGCCAGGGGAAACGGAAGGCGTCGGGTGAAGTCTGGAAACTGCGCCTGTATGTGACCGGCAACACCTCACGATCGATGACCGCCATCCGTAACCTGAAGAAGCTCTGCAATGAGCATCTGCGCGGCCGGTATAAGGTCGAAGTAGTCGATCTGTTGAAACATCCACAAATGGCAGCGGGAGACCAGATCGTCGCTGTACCGACCCTGGTACGACGGCTGCCGCCATTATTGAAGCGGATCATCGGAGATCTGTCGAACACGCAGCAAGTGCTGGTCCTGCTGGAACTGTGCCCGGAAAAGGCTTCGTCATGAAAGCGAACTCTCTGGCGAAAGCCCGGGCAATGGCGGAGGCTTCTGCCGGTCACATTCAAAGATATGTGCTTCGCCTGTACGTGACGGGAGCGACATCCTCGTCCCGGCGCGCCATTCTCAACATAAATGCAATCTGCTCGGAGCACCTGCAGGGAAAGTACGATCTGGAAATCATCGACCTTCACCAGAAGCCTGCCCTAGCCAAGGATGAACAGATTGTGGCCGCCCCCACCCTGATCAAACAGTTGCCCCTGCCGTTGCGGAGGATTATTGGCGATTTGTCGGACCACGATAGCGTGCTGGTAGGGCTGGACTTGAAGCCCAGAGCCCGGGAGCGAGATGCCAGTTCCAAAAAGTCGCAGTGAGCAGCAGTTGCAGGCGGAACTGAAGCGCTTGCAAGCTCGCCTGGTGGAGGCCGAAGCCACCATGAAGGCCATCCGTTCCGGGAATGTGGATGCCATTGTGGTGGAGGGGCCACAGGGAAGTCGCATCTTCACCTTGCGGAGTGCGGAAGAACCCTATCGCATTCTGGCGGAACGGATGAACGAGGGCGCGGCCACGGTGACCCTTGAGGGAACCATTCTGTTCTGCAATCAGCGGCTGGCCGAGATGGCAGATTTGCCGATTGAACGGCTGGTGGGAAGCTCGTTCCTTTCCATTCTGGAAGACTGCGAGCACGAGAGCTTCACAAACCTATTACGGCAGGCGTCGAAGGACGATGTACGGTCCGAGGGCGGCTTGCGGCAAGCCGACGGCACCATCCTGCCGGTGCAGTTCTCCCTCAATTCCATCCCTTTGGCAGAATCCGGGCAGGGCATTTGTCTGGTTGCTACCGATCTCAGCCGTCAGAAGCAAGCAGAGGAGGCGTTGCGCCACAGTACCGCCAGGGCAAAGTTCGCGGTGGAAAGCGCGAAACTCGGAGACTGGGAAATCGATCTCAAGACGATGGAAACTACCCGCTCGTTTGCCCATGACCAGATTTTTGGGTATTCATCGCTTTTGCCGGAGTGGAACTTCGAGATCCTTCTACGGCACGTCCATCCGGAGGATCGGAAACGAGTGCGCGAGAGTTTCGAAAATTCAGTAAGCCAGGGCAAGACTTGGGAATTCGAATGCCGAATCATTGGGGGCAACGGGGATAGGCGATGGATCTGGGCCCGTGGAGATCGTTATCAGGACCCATCGACTGGGGCGGACCGAATGTTTGGCCTGATCAAAGACATCACGAAACGCAAGCAGGCCGAAGAGGCGTTGCGCGAAAAGGAACAGCGTATACGAACGCTGCTGGACTCCACGGCCGAGGCGATCCTGGTGTCGATCGGGATGGCGTCTGCACTTTCTGCAATCCGGCGGCGCTTCGAATTCTCGACTACGAAAGCGCTACGGAATTGTTGGGCAAGAGCCTGCACGCAGTGATGCATCACTCGGGGCCTGATGGTGTTCCACTTGATAGAGAGAGTTCCCCATTGTTTCAAACCGCACGAACGAACCGCAGTTTCCACTCGGACAGCGAGTTTTTTTGGCGAAAAGACGGTACGTGCTTCGCGGTGGAGTGCTGGTCCCATCCCATGTTTGACGGCAAGGAAGCAACCGGCTCGGTCATCACTTTTCTCGATATCACGGAGCGCAGACGGGCGGCGGAAGAGATCCGTAAACTCAACGACAATCTGGAACGAAGGGTGCTTGAGCGCACTGCCCAGTTGCAGGCCGCGAACCAGGAACTCGAAGCGTTCACTTACTCGGTTTCGCATGACCTGCGGGCGCCGTTGCGGCACATCAGCGGGTTCTCCAGAATTTTGACGGAGGATTTGGGGGCGACGCTGCCGACCGAGGCGCAGCATCATTTACAGCGGATTCAGGAGGGCACGCTGCGCATGGGCCAGTTGGTGGATGATCTGCTGAACCTGGCTCGCCTGGGCCGGCGCGACCTGAGCCTGCATGTCGCAGCTTTGAAGTTGATCGTCGAGGAAGCCATCGCGGAACTGGCACCCGAATACCTGGAACGCCAGGTCGAATGGAAGGTTGGCGATCTGCCTTCGGTCAATTGCGACCCTGGTCTGATGAAGCAGGTCTTTCAAAACCTGCTCTCGAACGCGCTCAAGTTCACCCGTCCGCGACAACAGGCGGTGATTGAGGTCGGACAGAGAGACAAGCAGGGGACCACCGCGTTCTTCGTGCGCGACAACGGTGTCGGCTTCAACATGAAGTACGCCGACAAACTGTTCGGAGTGTTTCAACGGCTGCACCGGGCGGAGGATTTCGAGGGTACAGGCGTGGGCCTGGCGACCGTCCAGCGGATCGTGCAGAAACATGGTGGCGGCATCTGGGTAGAAGCCGAAACGGATAAAGGCGCGACTTTCTATTTCACTCTCGCGCCTTCCGGCACGGCGGGACTCAAATCAAGGGCAGCTCGGGTAGGAGAGCAACTATGACCGCACGGCGAGTCGACATTCTGTTGGTGGAAGATAATCCCGACGATGTAGAGCTGACCCTGCACACGCTGCGCAAAGAACATCTGCTCAACACCATCCATGTGGCGCGCGATGGAGAGGAAGCCCTGGAATTTCTCTTTTGCAATGGAGTTCACAGTGATCGCACCTTCGAACACCCCCCGAAACTGATCCTGCTGGACCTGAAGCTGCCCAAAGTGGACGGCCTGGATGTGCTGAAGCGGCTAAAAGCGGACGCCCGAACGAAAACTATTCCGGTTGTCATCCTGACTTCTTCAAAAGAAGAGCGCGATCTGGCCAACGGTTATAACCTGGGTGCCAACAGCTACATCCAGAAGCCTGTCGACTTTGACCAGTTCCGACAAACGGTAAAGAGCGTGGGCCTGTATTGGCTTTTGATCAATCAGCCTCCCGTGGTTGGCGGCTGAGCGAGTACGGCTGAAGAAGTAGCGCCGTATGTATTTCTTGAATTTGTCCATCAGCCAACCAGGAACTCATCCTGCAGCTACTTCACGTACCGTTTATCGAAGGAAGTCGCGCCCTCGGAAGTATCCTACGAATGTGGGCCGCTGGTCGTGGCGAGCATGACGGGCTGGTCTGCTGCGAGATGCATGGCACAGCGCTACGGCCACTTTGGCAGTCAAGCACTCCGCGACGCCGCCGAGGTCCTCGGGCGAATAGAAATTCCCGCGGAGTTCCTCAAGAACTCCCCAAACTGGGCCAGGGTGGAAGGAGCCGCAGTTCAGTAAGCCCCTGAAAAGAAATGGCTCCTCAGGTAGGACTCGAACCTACAACCCTCCGGTTAACAGCCGGATGCTCTGCCATTGAGCTACTGAGGAGTGTGTCGTGCACAAGAATCATATCAGAGCTCAGCGGTGGTGCAAACCTAATGGACGCCCTTCGCGTTGAGGTAGGGCCCGTATTGTTTGTCGGTGTGCATGATGTGATTGTGCAGCCACTTCTGGAGAAATGGCATGAGCATACCGGCAACTCCCGGTGCGCCGGCGGCGAATTCTTTTTGAAACTGCAGCACCTGGGTGACGAGGGCTTTGTGTTCGGCCTTGTGGGCGAGCAGCGCCGGATAGTGGTTTTTTTCCATGACGGCTTCTTCCGCGGCGAAGTGATTGGCGGTGTAGTCGATCAGGCGCTGCAGGTTTTCTCCCCATCCTTGCCGTGTCCCTGGCCAAGCGCTTCATGCATTTCCTGCACGGTGCGGAACAGAGTTTGATGTTGCTGATCGAATTTCGCAACGTTAACGGCGTAAGCCTGGGACCATTCAAAAGTAGCCATGTGGTTTCTTTCTGCTGGAGTTGTTATCGCACGCCCTTTTCCACTAAGAAGCCGCTGTACTGCTGGTCGGTGGCCAGGATGTGGTCCTTGAGCCACGACATCAAGAAGCCCATCAGCTAAGCGGCTACACCGGTACGACCCGCGTCATAGTCCTTCTGGAAACCTCGGACCTTTTCCACCAGAGTTTTGTGCTCCATTTTGTGAGAGGCGAGCTTGGGGTAGCCCTGTTTCTCGAGTAGCGCCTCTTCGGAACTGAAATGGTTCATGGTGTAGGCGATCAGGTCATCAAGAACCTGCTTCACCACGGTCTTGCCCTGCCCATCCGCCAAGGCCTGATTCAGGCGGTCAATAGTGTCGAAAATCTTCTGGTGCTGGCCGTCAATCGAGGCCACTTTGACGCTGTACTTCGAATTTTGGACGATCAGTTTTGCCATTGGTATGCTCCACGCAAAGGCAGGTTAAGACAGCCCCTTGTGACCGCCAAGATCACCTAGGTATGTAGGTGGACGCAACGGATGCATTATTGAGCGTCTGCTACCCTGATCTCTCTATGTCAGACGAATCCAGGGCCGATGAATCCCCGGCGGGGGCTGCTCCAGTGACAAAGGCGACGCCCGTAGAAGAAAACATTCACGGACGGCGGATCGTGGACCTGTACCGCCGGCTGGAAGATGCCGATTCTGTCGAGACGCAGGCGTTTGTGCGCGAGCAGCTTGCCTATGCGCGGAGCGTTCTTGTCCGCTGCCCGGGCGTGAAGAGTTCATCGGCGCTTGAGCGAGCTGGTTTCGATTGGAACGATTGGAACTCCGCAGGTCGGCGGAAGCCTCTTTTTATACGCGGCGCGAGGGATCGCAGAACCAGCCTGTGCTGTTGGTGCGCGAAGGCTTGCATGGAGCGGATCGCGTTCTGCTTGATCCTAACCAGCTCTCTTCCGATGGAACGGTCGCTCTCGACTGGTGGTTTCACTCGCACGATGGCCGCTATGTTGCTTACGGAACCTCGGCCAGTGGCTCGGAGATCAGCACGCTGCGGGTGATTGAAACGGCCACGGGCAAGTTGCTGGCGGATACGATTGAGCGCACGCGCGCGGCGAGCGTGGCGTGGACACCGGACAGTTCTGGCTTCTACTACACGCGTTATCCCAAGCCCGGCGAAGTTCCCGCGGGGCAGGAGGTCTATCACCGGCAGGTCTTTTATCATGCGCTGGGAACCGCGTCGGAAGATGATCCGCTGATCTTTGCGCCGACGAATCCGGAAGACTGGCCGAGCGTCGATCTTTCCGACGATGGGCGATGGCTGCTCATCACCGTGTCGCAGGGCTGGGTGAAGAGCGAGTTGTACCTGATCGATCTTGAACGAAAAACACCTCCGGTTCGCATCAGTCCCGAAAAAGAATTCATCTACGGCGGCCATGTATTTCGGAGCGAGTTGTACGTGTTCACCAACGAGGGTGCTCCGCGCTATCGCGTGATGAAGGCGAGTGTGGAGCATCCGGAGCGCGAACATTGGCTCGAGATCATTGCGCAATCCGACGCCGTGCTGCAGAACATCGCGATCGTCGGCGGAACACTGGTCGCGCAATACGAGCACATTGCCATCTCGCAGTTGAAGCTGTTTCAAACCATTGGCGCGCATGTTTCCGATATTGCCATGCCGGGCATCGGCAGCGTGACGGGCTTGGCGGCGGATGGGACCAGCCGCATTTGTTCTTTGGGTTTCAGTCGTTCACTGTGCCGCCGATGTCTATCACATCGAGGTTGCGTCGGGGGCCAGCGCTGTCGAGCTTCGCTCGACCCGACAGCCGGGGGCGTCCGTCGCTACACAAGCTTTGCTTTGGGAAAAGGTGAAGGCTCCGGCAATCGATCCATCAGGCTACGGAGTGCGGCAAGTCTGGTTCTCCTCAAAAGACGGCACCGAGGCGCCGATGTCCATTTTTCACAAAAAAGGGAATCGCCCTGAAATGGACGAAATCCCACGCTGCTTACGGGTTACGGCGGCTTCACATCAGCCTGACCCCGACCTTTGCCGGAGATCGTTTTCTCTGGCTCGATCGCGGCGGTCTTCGCGGTCGCCAACTTGCGCGGCGGCTCTGAACTCGGCGAAGAGTGGCATCGGGCTGGAATGCTCGAGCGGAAACAAAATGTTTTCGACGATTTCATTGCCGCGGCGGAATACCTGATCGCGACCGGTTACACAGATCAAGATCATCTAGCCATTCGTGGCGGCTCGAATGGCGGGTTGCTGATGGGAGCGATGCTCACGCAGCGTCCTGATTTGTTTTGCGCCGCGGTGTGCCAAGTGCCGTTGCTTGACATGTTGCGCTACCAGAATTTCCAGATTGCGAAATTGTGGATCCCCGAATACGGCAGTGCCGACGATGCGGCGCAGTTTGAATGGCTGTATGCCTATTCGCCTTACCATCACGTGACGCCGGGAACGACGTATCCGGCGACATTGTTCATGACCGGGGAAACGATACGCGGGTCGATCCCATGCACGCCAAGAAGATGGCCGCGCTGCTACAGGCCGAGGCGGCGAATGGTCCGGATCGTCCCATTTTGTTGAGGATCGAACCCAAGGCTGGACACGGCATGGGGAACCGATCTCAAAGTTGATTGACGAATTGACGGATGTTTTTCCTTTTTGAATTGGCAGGTCGGGACGTGAGTCATTGGTCGTTGGCCTTTGGTCGTTGGCGATACACTGCTGGCGGAAATCGCTCTCCCTGCCGTCTCATCCGATCTGTTCTCGTCAGTCAGGGCCTACGTCGTCGGACCAAGTAAACTCGGCTTTTCTTCTTGACATTCATGTAGGCCAGTTTCACTATATATAGGGCATCTATATAGAGCGGACTGGATTTCAAGGTGAAGCAGGGCAGCTCGGAAGTGATTATCCTCACGCTTCTCAGCCAGCGCGAAATGCACGGATACGAGATCGGCAAACAAATGAGGAGCTTTCGGAGGGCGTTCTTCGTTTTGAAATGGCATCCCTGTATCCCGCGCTCTATCGCATGCTGAAGAAGGGCTGGTTGGAGGCATACTGGGAGACATCCCCTGCGGGGCGCAAGCGGCGTTACTACCGGCTGACCAAGAATGGCCGTCGCCAAATTCGACCACTCCGCAAAAGCTGGCGGCAGTTCCTAGAAGCGTTGAACCGCATTGCGAGGTTGCACAGTGCATGATTTCCGGAACTGGTGCACCCGATCGGAAGCAAAACCCTCGTGAACGAGAAATCGTAGTTGAACTGGCTTGCCACCTGAAGGAGATGTACATGGGGCTTCCGCCAACGGGGCCTCCGAAAAGCGCCTTTGCGGCAGTTTCAGCGGCTGGTGGACCTTTAGCCGGCCTATTTCCGCAGCCTGCGGTGGAACAAGAAGGCGGCTTCAGAACCTGCTCGTAGTGCTGGTCCCCGGGCTAGCCCTGGCTTGCTTCTACGCTGTTTGCAACTTTGCGCTGGGGGATGTCTCCTGGCAATCTCCGATCCTCAGGCGTGAAGCAGATCCGTGCTGGTCAGCGTTGCATTCGGGTTTTGCGCTTCGTCATTCTCCAGGGAAATCGGGGGCAGGACGACGCACCGGCTGTGGGCTTCCGCGACTGTAATTTCTTTCCAGGCTATTGCTGAGTAGCAAGGTGTTTCTGACACCTAACCATTACATATACTTCTCATCATTTCAAAACTCATCAACATAAACATCCATACCATAATATAAATTGAAAGCATAGTACACCCAAGAGTCCGACCCATCGCCATCTACAGTCGTCGAGCTAGCATCAAGAAAGAGAGGAATCCACATGAAGATCTTTCTATTATCAGTACTTCTCCCTTGCTGGTGGTGCTGCTCTTCCATGTATCTGGAGCCGGGGCTTGCCGGACGCCTGAGGCAAATTTGGAGCGTCAAGTGACCGAGCTAAGAAAGGAAGTAAGCCAACTTAAAAGCCTTATGAATACGTCGACCCACCTACGCCAGATAGCGTCCGAATTAGACAATAGTCACGGTCTAGCTCCGTCGTCCCGTGCATCTGAATTCACCATAAATTTTGGATTCCATAAACCCAATGGGATGGAAGCACCGGGCGCTATGCGATATTATAGCGAGACTGGCCAAGAGATTGTCATCTTGGCAGGTGACAAAGATGTCGTCGATAGAGCGTCAGGCGAGAGTATAGCGACACCATTTAGTCCATCGATCGTCAACCCCGTTTTCACGACTGAGGAAGAAGAGGGTAGGACCAGTCTTTATAAGGACACCCATGCGTTATGCACATCGGAGGACGGATGGACAAGGAGAGGCGGAATGAGCCGAAAATAAGGCCAGCGCAGTGGACAGCGCGAATAGCGTGCTGGGTGCAAAGCCGCAGGTTCATCGAATACTACACCGCCAGATGCTACACCCCCAACCGTTTCGGTTATGCCAGCAACCGTGATTCCAGCGGAGTCCGTTTCGGTCACGCCAGCTACGGCAGTTCCTGCGGAAACTGTTTCGGTCATGCCAGCCACCGCAGTTCCTGCGGAAACTGTTTCGGTTCCGTCAGCTACCGCAGTTCCAGCGGAACCTATCCTATTCAAACCTGAGCAGGTTCTATGGCTCGATGCGCGATATAAGGGCAGCACCCCTTCAGCTAGACGCCGAAGGTGGCGGGCGACACGTGCCTGGCTTAACAGCCCCTTCATTCTTGCAGTCGTGAGCGGCACACTTTTGTCCGCGTTCGGCGTTTTGCTTCAACATAAGGTCGCGGAGGCAGGTCAAGAACGTTTGGTTAAAAATCATTGCGCGACAAGCGGTACACAGTGCTCAAGGATTTTGCAAATGGGTTCGGGCCTCTATACAGGTATTCGGATTACTGGTTGAAGGACCGCTGCTTCATGAAGCACGCGAAACAGAACTCGCTTGTCCCAGATGAGATTGGCCAAACGGTTAGGAGGTTCGATCGCTTCATTCGGACCTACTAAAGCTCAATTTACCCGCCCATCGCCATCCTCGATGGTCTACCAAGTTCAAGCCTTGTTTCCAAGTCGCAATGTGCAAAGTCACGCAGATGCACTTAACGTCGCATTGGACGACCTAAAGAAGCAGCTTGGCGAGGGCAACGAAGCAAGTGTGGAAGCTTAGTCTGCAGGTTATATGGGACCGACAGAAATCGTTAATGATGGCAATGGCGGACGAGATTGGTAAAATGGTTCCCGATCGAAGGGGGTACCACGCGTCCACCTCGAAATAGTCGGTTAGTCATCATGGTTAAGGTGGTCCGAGAACGGCGTCATGCCCTGCACAGTGTTGCCGGGCTATGAAGTGTGCTCGGATGTTGTGCATGTGCTGGAGACTTGGTCGAGTTCGAACAGTGTCTATCGTTCGAACATCATAATGAGTGTTGGCCCTCGGGAGGGTGCGTAGAGATTGCGCACTTGTTCGGGGGACCTCTCTTGCGTGGTTTTGGGGATGGTGTGAGAGATCTCGGTGTTTTGGTGGGGTTCGTCAGGTTGTTGGTGATACTGTTACGTTTTGATAGACGTCATGGTATACGAATGCGTGGGGGATGATCGCTTGGCACAGGGGAAGGCACATTCGGAGAAGGTTCGGGCGGCGGTGATGGCGGCGCCGCTGGCGGGGCAGGGCGTTGCGGAGATCGCGGCGCGGTTCAGCTGTCGGATCGGGTGGTGCGGCGGTGGCGCGAGGGCCAGTTGGCCGAAGTTGTCCGGGAATCTCGGGAGCGGGTGGAGGGATTGTGCCTGCAGTATCTGGCGGAGAACCTGGCGTGCCTGCGGGCGCAGCTGGTGGTGGCGGGGAATGGTGAGTATCTCAAAGGACAGTCGGCATCCGAGCTGGCCACGCTTCATGGGGTCATTGCGGACAAAGCATTTAAAATTTCTCGAAGCTTTCGGACGCGGAGACGAAGAGGCCTAAGCGGAGGATTTGGTGGGTCTGCGGCGGATCCGGTCGCGTATGCCGAGGAGGTGCTGAAGGTCGAGTGGTGGGAGAAGCAGGTGGAGATCGCGCAGGCGCTGCTCGAGCATAAGCGGGTGTTTGTGAAGGCGAGCCATTCGGTGGGGAAGTCGTTTCTGGCGGGCGGGCTGGTGAACTGGTTCTTCGACTGTTTCGATCCGGGGATCTGCATTACGACGGCGCCGAACGCGCCGCAGGTGCGCGATATCCTGTGGAAGGAGGTGCGGGTGCAGCGGCCGGCGGACCTGCGGGGGGCGCTGCAGCCGAAGGCGCCGCGGATGGAGAGCAGTCCCGGACCATTTCGCGGTGGGCTATACGGCGCGGGATGGGAGCGGGTTTCAGGGCCGGCATGAGGAGCATGTGCTGATCGTGTTCGACGAGTGCGTGGGGGTGGCGGCGCCGTTCTGGGACGCGGCGGAGGGGATGATGACGGGGGAGAACTGCTACTGGCTGGCGATCTGCAACCCGACGGACACGGGCTCGCGGGCGTATCATGGAGTGCCAGAACACGGAGAAGTGGCATGTGATCGAGATCACGCGCGCTGGAGCATCCGAATATCGCGGCGGACCTGGCGGGCGAGCCGGCGCCGTTTCCGAAGGCGGTGCGGCTGGGCTGGGTGGAGGGGCGGCTGCGGGAGTGGTGCACGGGGGTGCGAGGTCGTGTTGGGGCTGAGGCCGGCGTGGAGTGGCGGTCGGTTGCTCGGGCGGGGGATTTTGAGTTTCCGCCGGGGTCGGGCGTGTGGTATCGGCCGGGGCCGTTGTTTGAGAGCCGGGTGCTGGGCCGGTGGCCGTCGCAGGGGCGAGCGCGGTCTGGTCGGAGGCGGTGTGGCAGGCGGCGTGCGTCGGCGCAGGCGGTGGACCCGCATTCGGCGCGCTGCGGATCGGGTGCGACAAGGCGCGGTTCGGGGATGATTTCACCAGTATCGTGGTGCGGCGGGGCGCGTGCTGCGCTGCACGCATGAGACGCATAACGGCTGGGACAACAACCAGATCGCGGGGCGGCTGAAGCAGCTGTGCGGGGAGTTTGCGCAGGCGGGCGAGGATGCGCGAGGAGTGGTGTGCCTGATCGACGATGTGTCAGGGCGGCGTGATCGATCAGGCGGACGGGTATCGCGTTTGTGGAGGTCAACAGCGCGTCGCGGGCTCGGAGCCGGAGGGTATCCGAACAAGCGGAGCGAGTTGTGGTTTGCCGCGGCGGAGCGGGCGAGCGAGGGCGGATGGACCTTTCGCGGCTGAGCGAGGAGAGCCGGGGACTGATGAGGCGTCAGCTGCTGGCCCCGACGTGGAAGGTCGATGCGCAGGGCGGCGGGTGGTCGAGCCGAAGAGCGACACGAAGAAGCGGCTCGGGCGAGTCCGGACGACGCGGACGCGCTGAATTTGTGCTATTCGTCGGGTGGGGAGCTGGAGACGGACAGCGCTTTGCACCGGCAGATTTTCGCGCGCGCTCCGAAGAGCCAGAGAGCGAGGACGAATGAAGTTTGCGGGCTTCGGCAATATCTTCTCGATGTTCGCTCGTCGCAACGGCCTGACCGATCAGCAGCGGGCCACGAATGAGCGGCTGCAGCGGTACGCGCGGCGAGTGCGGGCTTATCAGGGGTACAGCGTGCGCGGGATCCTGAACACCAACGTTGTGCGCGACTGGCGGCGGCTCAAGCTCAATTTCAATAGGCCGGTGGTGAACCTCGGCGCTGCGTGGTTTGCGGCGAAGCCGCTGGAGTTCGAAGTGTCCGACGATGCTCGACGACGTAGGCTTGCTCGATCTGGGCGCGATCGGGAGCGGAGGAGGCAACTATCCTGGAGAACGCCATCGCGGCCGGCATCTATGGCGAGATCGTGGGCATCGCCACGCAGGATAATTCGGGACTGCCTTTGATTGAGTTTGTGGATCCCTCGATCTGCATGCCTCAGTTCCTTGGCTCGGATTATTGCCGCCTGGCGTCTCTGGAGATCGCTTACGAGAACTGACGCTTCCGGCGAGATCGTGAGCCATCGCGAGATGTGGGGTCCGCAGGGGATGGAGTGCTACGCCAGGGGATGTGCTGACGGATCGGCGGTCGTATGCGATGCTTCCCGCGGTGTGGATCCGTAACAGCGCTATCAAGGGTTTGCCTTACGGGATATCGGACATCGATCCTATCCTTGAACTGGTGGAAGAGTCTCACGATCACCTTGCGAGCAAGCAAACGCGCATCGTGGACTATTATGCCTCGCCGAACGTGGTCTTTGAAGGCCTGCAGAAGCCGACTGTGCAGGCGGAGAAGGGTATCGGCACGGTGTTCTACCTTCCGGCGGGCGGCAAGGGCTATTTCCTCGAATGGAACGGCAATACGCCCGATGTCAGGTCACCCACGATCCGGAACGGCATTTCGGAGATATCGCAGGTTCCGGCGATTGCCTTCGGTGTGCGCGGCGCGGACGCTCGAACCTCTCGGGTATTGCGATGCAGATCCTGTACGGTCCGCTGATCAGCAAGACGGCTCAGAAGCACGCGCAGTGGGGTCCGGCGCTGGAATATCTGATGTGGCTCTGCCTGCAGGCCTCCGGGTATTCGGTGGTTCGGAGGAGTGCGGGTTCATTTCCCGTCTGCGACGCCGGTTGATGGTCAGTCGGCCTCGGCGATCGCTTCGCAGAAGATCGCGGCAAAGACGGCAAGCCGCCGCACAGATTATGAGTGATCAGGGCGTCCGAAACCCGCAACTCCGAGCTCAAGCGCATTCTCCTCGAGGAGAAACTGCTGCAGCTTGTCGAGAACCCCGGGCTGTCCGATCAGAACGCGAACACGGCCGCTCGGTCGGGTGGTCGCGGCATCTTCGCCAGGAAGTGGTTGCAGGCACCGGACTGAACAAACCAGATCCCAACGCCTCTCCGCTGGCGGTGCAAACCGGCACGACTGACCAGCAGATTACCGATCTTTTCGAACGGTTTGATGCTCTGGTTGCGGCTGAGACTGAGAATATTCGTGCGGCGGAAGATCCGCTGCAAGGAGACGAAGCAAATGTCTGAGATTGTACCAGCGGACCGACGAATGACACCCCGCACATCAAGGGCGCTTCCCCAGCGCCTGGCGCTGCTGGTGACGAGCAGAAAACGTTTGATGCAGCCTATGTGAAGCAACTGCGGTCTGAGGCGGCGGCAAGCGGGCGTAAAGCTGAAGGAGTATGAGACGTCGGAAGCGGCTCGCAAGGCGACGGAGGATGCGGCAAAGCTGGCCGAGCTCTCCGAGGTCGAGCGGCTGAAAGTGCAGCTTGCGGAAACCGAGAAGCGCGCCAAGTCCCTGGAGGTCGGGCGTATGAGGATGCGGCCGCGGTGAAGCATGGCTTACCCGATGATCTGCAGGAGTTCATCACGGCGGAAGACAAGGCCGGCGCGCTGGCGCAG
Source organism: Terriglobia bacterium (assembly GCA_963797845.1). Classification (GTDB taxonomy): domain Bacteria; phylum Acidobacteriota; class Terriglobia; order Terriglobales; family Acidobacteriaceae; genus DASREM01. The sequence goes on along the minus strand of CAWCRE010000017.1, from coordinate 909 downwards.
GCTGAGAAGCTGGCCGCGAAGCTAAAGCCTTCGACGGCTCTGCCTCCTGCGGGCTCTCGAAATCCTGCCAACGGTGGGGAGCAGGGGAAAAGCTACAGGACGACGCGCAGCGCTTCGATACGTTGCGATCGCGCGTGCCCGCTCTGAACAATCGTGTTCTAAGGAGCTAAATCATGGCGGTGCGAGTTTACGAAATATGATCCGGCGGCGACGTTCAATATCGTTGTGGCGCTGGATGTGGCGGAAGGGCGACTGATCGGGGTGAACAACCTCGGGACAGCGAGCCTCGCCGATGCGGACGGTACGCAGGGAAACGCGGTGAGCAAGTCGACCATCGGTGTAGCGGTGAAGGCGGCAAAGTACGGGACGATGTGTGCGGTTGCCCCGATTGCGACCGTCGACGGGTTCTCGGCTCTTACGATCGGGGGCCTGGTGCCTTTCGATGTTGCTGCGGGGGGTGTGACCCAGACGAAGCCTGTCACGAACGGCTTTGTCCAGCAAATCGTCGGTGTGGCGCGCACGGCAACGGAAGTCCTCTTCCATGTCTGCCCGCCGCTGAAGTTCGCGACCTCCCGGTCCGGCCCGGTGGCCAGCTACTGAGGGGATTTTCGATTTTGGATTTGCGATTTACGATTTTTGAGAGCGATCGCTGTGCCTGTCGCTCGGAAATCGGGAAGGGGTTTAAGACGATCGTGCAACGGCGGCCGAGAAGCTGGCGTGGTTGCCGGAGCGGTCTGTGTGGCTGGCTCGCTGGCCGGGGTCGCGGTAACACCGCTGCCGGAGGCCGGAGCAGAGCTGTTGCTGGCGTTCAGGTCAGCCAATCCGTTCTTAAGCAGGCTGATCTCAACTTTGCCACCCTTCTGGCGATGGATCTTGCCGTCTTCTGCCTGGATGGGAGCATTGCCCATG
>CAWCRE010000016.1:0-147509 GCA_963797845.1 Terriglobia bacterium | reverse complement strand
TTTCTTTTTTTTTTTTTTTTTTTTTTTTTTTTTTTTTTTTTTTTTTTTTTGGTCTCTCTCTCTCTCTCTTTTTTTTTTTTTTTTTTTTTTTTTTTTTTTTTTTTTTTTTTTTTTTTTTTGGCTCCATGGCCGGGGCCAGCACCTTGGGATGGCATCGTGTCATGGGCAGGTCAGGAACCGTGACACCGGCCTCAGCCCACTTGGAGCGCCACCAGGGCTGTCCAGGAAGGGCAGTTCATAGTGTTCCGCCACGGCAACGACCTCGGGCATGCATTCGCACATCAGGCGCTCCCGCTCACGCTGCATCTTCCAGCGGCGGTATGCCAGGCGTGCATTCCGGTTCGGGGGCGGTTTCGTTGGTCTGAGGCCATGCCATAACTGGCATCATTTTACCAACCATGGAGGAACGGGGGAACCAGGTCGTCTGCGGTGCACGTACGGGGGAGACGCTGGGCGAACACGTCACAGTACGGGGACGTTCGGACCTAGGTTACTTACTGAGCCAGGGCACGTCGTCGGGCCCACGGCGCTGGACGGCTACTTGAGCAAGTCCAGTCGCGTCCGAATTCCTGACCCATATGACCTTGAAACGCACCTTTCGTCCCGAGCATTGGACGGAGATCACATCTCCCTGGCGCATGTTTCGGCTGATCCCAATCAGCAGGGCACCACTCATGCTTGTACGCGTCGCTACTACATCCTGGGTGAATAATTCTCCATCTTTGTCCCGCGCGGTCACAGAAACGAGATAATCACCCGAGTTTCGAGCCTCGCAACGCCTCTCTGGTAGCTCGAACGGTGTCATGCGCTTTTGCGGGCCTTCCGAATCAAGTGAAGGTCTGTGGAAAAGTCTGAGTCGAGAAGGCATATGTGAGCATGAGGAAAGGGGGTTCGTCGGGTGGGATGCATAATGCACACAAGCACCCCCGTCGGACAACGATGTTTAAATATTTTCGCCAAATCCGAGTGCACTCTTTGGTGAAGGGTGTAACAAAGCAGCAGCACGTCGCAACGACCCATCTCCAACTCGAATTGGGCACGCATCGGGCTTGTTGTTGAAAATACGTCGTACCCTGCGCCACGCAGGGCCGTTTTCCCGATGCTGAAGCAGGCTCGGTTCAGAGCCTAACGAAACCGCGGAATCCTGCTCTGGATACGCCTGCGATTCCACTTCTCCGCTCTCTTTCGACCTAAAGTAGTAAAGGCGACTACACGGTGTTAGTTGCAGTTCGCGCATCCGAAGTAGGCTCTAAGCCACGGGATTTTTACTGGCGAGATCGATTCTCCCCCAAGGGCTCTGGGTGCGCTTGTAAACGGCAGCAAACCAGGCGGAGGAGGGGGCGTTCGGTGTTTGCACTCCGCCGTGCAGACAGACTGCTCAGAATACAGAATCAGGCCACCGGAGAAACCGCGAGTTGTGTCTTGCGCAATGCCGAAGATGGCGGCACAATTTCCAGGACATGACAACGGAAATCCCGCCATCTCACGAACTGTTTGACAGCCTTGAGGAACATGAGTCTGGACAACACATCATACGCATTGAGTTCTATAAGACCGTGGACGACCTGTATTTCGTCTGGCCCTACGTTCGCTGGTCCAAGGTGACCATGACACAATGAAGCATTTCCAGGTTCGCGGACAATTTGCGGACAAAGCTCAGGCACGGGACGCAGTGCTGGTGCAAGGACGAGAGCTGATCGCGAACGCCTTCGACTTGAATACTGTTGATTGAACCGAGCTGGAATCCACCCGGTCGCGGCAACTCATAGGACGAACGCGCTCGCGCCAGAATCACACCAACCCGCCAAGCAATAAGCAGAGATAGGACAAAAGCAAGAAACGTCACCGCACCGAAGATCCAGGCCATGGGCACGCCCCTCCCACGAAAGTGCTGGCGGAGCGCTAGAGTCACCGCTTGAGTGATCTAGCGCCCCTGTGTGACGCATGACTGTCACACAAGATGACGATAGCAAACCTGAGCGGGCACGCAAATGGCCCGTTCGTGGGACAGATCGGGCAAAATGTCGTGAGTTACCTGGAGTCCAGGTGGAAGAACGCCTGATGATCGCCTGTGTCGTTTTCACGTAAGAAGCTCGGACATGGCGCATTTTGGCGCTAGCTCTCCTGTCGTACCTCCCGTTAACGTGGAGAGTCATGAAACCGGACAATGAATTTGCTCTTTGGCCCGAATCCGACGAACAAATCGAGGCTCGTTTTCGCCGGGTGCATCCCCGAGGTATGACGCCAGAAGAACGCCGTATGCTCCTTGTCCATTACATTGTTCCTTCGTGGCCGGATTCCGCCCGCCGCGCGCCGTAATCTCTGATCCGTTCTCGCGTCCTCCAAAGGTATTGTGAACACTGAAACTCTGCCATCTGATGACCAGTTCGATAGCCTTGAGGAACATCAATGCGGCCAGAACACCATTCGAATCGAGTTCTATAAGACCCCGGATGGCAAGTATTTCGTCTGGCCGTATGTGGGGTCAGGCAGGAAGCGGCAATTCCATCATGAAACACTTTCAAGTCCTCGGTCGCTTCACGGACCCGGATCAGGCACGAGAGGCGGCGCTGGTGCGAGGACGAGAATTAATTGCTAGCGCATTGCCGTAAAACCCGCCATTGAAGCACCAATGGCGCATCATTCTGCGTGTCTTAATATCGTGTTGCTAGGCTGCTGACGCGGCATCCGAATTGCACTCGGACATCACAGCAAAGTCCCACATTTCCACAGATACGTTTGAACGGCAGAAACCTGCCCGTGCGAATGCAATTGCGCCGCTTTACGCGGCTTTACCAACGAATTCTCTAAGAAGCTGGAGAACCTCAAATACGCTCTGGCTTTGCACTTTGCGTGGCATAACTTCGTGCGCGTTCATCAGAGACTTCGGGTGACTCCGGCAATAAAACCAGGTTTAACGGGTCATTTTTGGACACATTGCGGGACTGTTGTCCATGAGCAGAATCCCCAATGATGACCCCGCCACGCCGTGTTTTAATCCCAAAGCGTTTGCCGAGTATCTCGCTTGAATGAAACCAATCGTTTCACCAGGAGCAGGGACATCTCCGATATGTCGGTCGACGACGCCAAGAAATCATTACACGAGTTGACCGTAAGGCAGACAAAACTAGAAGCAATTTTTGCGGGCTCGAACGGAGTAACCGCACATGTCCAAGGATTGCTCCGCCACATTTCCCAATCCGAATTTTCGGTGTCCCCAACCGGCGAGGCACCCCCATCGCTTTCAGTTGATGGCAGAGAACTCGCGGGAGGGGATTTCGCGCCGAGTGCATCAATTCCGGATTTTGTGAAGTTTGCAGGGTCTGAGCCCTCACTGTCAGATTCCGTGATTTCTTCTGGACTTCTGTTCATTCTCAAAGATGGGTCGGCGCTCGTATCGTTCGAGATCGACAAACCCAATTGATAGTTCTTGATGCCGACTCCGGAGTACAATGAATTCGACAAAGTGAAAGTTATTTCCGGCCCCTGCCGATACGGGGCCCATTTTATTGGCTCTGCCCGTGCAAAATTGACCATCTTTTCGCCTCGCCTTGTTGTACCCTCAGAGGCATGGTGTCAAAGAAGGCTCCGCTCAAAATGGTGTTGGCCATCCGTTGCCCAACTTGTGGCGCGGCTCCGGGGAGAGAAATGCGAACTCGCCTCCGGGCAACCTCGTGCAGAGCCGCATCGTGATCGTCGCCTGATCGCCAAGGATTGAAAAGCATGACCACTGACTCCAGACTACCCCGTTTGCTTGAATCGGATGAGGACCTCAGAGAAAGATTTCGTCGCGCTTTTGGCCGGGAAATGACCGCTAAAGAACGCGAGTCCCTACACATATTCTCCCCAGCTTCCGTACCCGTTTCGCCCCTGAAAACCTAGCAACACGGAGTTAAGACACTACCCATCGCTTCGTCGTGCTTGACAACGCATTTCCACTTTTACATAATTTCTGGAATATCACAGCCTTCGGGTGACTCAGGTGAGCTTGCCATGTCAAAAACCCTAGGAACAATCCTATGCATCGATGACGACGCGTCAGGACTGCTAATCAGAAAACTGCTGCTGGAGGCCGCCGGATATCAAGTTTTCACGGCTCTCAGTGGTGCCGAAGGTCTGGAGATATTGGCCAGTCGTGGCACTGGACAGGGGGCCATCGCTGCCGTAATCCTGGACTATCAAATGCCGGGCATGAACGGCGGGGAAGTGGCAGTACAAATCCGGCAGATATTGCCACATCTACCCATCATTTTGCTGTCCGGATACATTGAATCGGTGACCTTGCCGAGCCTTGCAATCGTGGACGCAATGTTGGTGAAGGGGGGTGCGCCAGAGCGTTTGTTGGCTCTTCTCTCGGTGATGACCGGGCGAAGCACCACGAATCTTACGGTTCTGAACGTAGACGACCGTCCGGAGCATCGTTACCCCATTTCTCGCGCTCTGCGAAACGCTGGCTACACAGTCGTGGAAGCCAACAACGGCAGAGAGGCCTTGACAATGGCTGCATTGAAGCCTGCTCTCGTCATTCTGGATTTGAATCTCCCCGATCTGCTCGGATTTGAAGTGTGCAAACAACTGCGAGCGAACCCAGTGACGAAAGACATTCCGATCATTCACGTTTCGGCAACATTTCCTGCTGATGCCGCGGAGCAAAAGTCAATCGAAAGCGGGGCCAACTCCTTTTTTGAATATCCAACCGATCCCGGCGCACTGGTCCAAGCAGTTACGTCCGAGTTGCACAAGCGACACTCGGCTCGGCAATAAGAGCCCTCGTCGCACATCAGCCGTTCACGGATAACGGATTGTCTGGCCAGCTTGTTCCCCACTGTTTGCGGAACTCGAACAAAGACACGATTTGCTGTTCTGCTGCTTGCCAGTGGCAAGAAGCGTCCCGATGCCAATTGCTACTCAGCCCAATGAACTACCTCCCCGATGTGGGACGGGTGTGGCTGGGGAGCAGCCGAGCAGATGAGGATTTTCAGTTTCATTGAATCTTCCCTACTACGACAAAAATGGAAAAATTGTTGGAGGTTTGGGGGTAAGCGGAGACACGTCTTGCGCCGATCATGTGGTTGCCTGGAAATCCCGGCAAACCTTGGGGCTGAACGCCGTGCCAATGGGGGTTGCGCCAGGCCCAAGTGACAATCTCATTTTTGACATCCAGAACGGGGTGAGTAGCAGTGGCTTCGGACATCCAGCATGTAAAGGGGGCAATCCCAGTGAGGAGATCATTCAAAAGCTAAATCAAACTCACCCGACCGGTTCCCATCGATAACGCATTGACGTGACCCCAGCCTTCGGAGAGGAGTGCCGAACTCGAATGACGTATGATTGGCTACCCCGCGAGTTACGTGCCCGCGCCACGGGAGGCGCAACACTCGTTTAAAGCAATGTCACCGAGCCACATATCGTTGTCATGCTGATGAAACGATTCCAAGAAGTAGCATGCTTCACCCTTCGCGTGTTCGCGGGGTTCGAATTCCTACAACACGGTATGCAAAAGACGCTGGCAATGTTCGGCGGGTATGGCCCCACTGGTGGGAGAGCAGCGGGTCTATATGCCGTCGCCGGATACATCGAATTGATAGCAGGGGGGTTAATCATCCTCGGGCTATTCACCCGTCCCGCTGCATTCATTGCTTCCGGCGAGATGGCGATCGCTTATTTTAAAGTTCATATCACAAGAAGTTTCTGGCCAATCGTGAATCATGGAGAGCTTCCGGTCCTCTTCTGTTTCATATTTCTGTACTTCGCAGCTGTGGGAGCAGGAAACCTGTCATTCGATCGGCTTCTCCATCTCGACAAAGCGGAAAAAATATGACACGAATTGACCGCCATGCTCGCTGTTAGCGATTCTCAAGCGAGAAAGGCAGGTTCGCCCGTTTTCGGAGCGTGAAGTTTGCTTCTGAGTTTTGACGGTGCGTTACTCTTTGGAAGTTGACAATCGACGATGAACCAGCGGTTACTTCGCTGGGATCAAATCAAACTTCCCCGATCCCTCTTCATAGAACAGCGCTCCTTCTTTCTTATCGCCGCCGCTCCAATGTTTGTGCCCTCCGGGAACACGTATGAATTCACCTGGAGCGACGCGCTTCTCCCCGTCGTCGTCCTTGTACAGATAAGCGCCCTTGATCACGACAATCCAGACATCGTTTGTGTGAGTGTGCATTCCGGCGTCGAATCCGGGCTGGAATTTTGTGTAGGTGGCGTGAGCCTCCATGTTGGCGTCTCCCCAGATTGGGGCCATGGACGAACCTTTGCCCATTTCAGTGAATTTCGCCTGGTCGGGAGAAGCAAATACCACTTTGCCCGCCTGAGCTTGCGCCTGCATCCGCCCGATGGACCATGCCATCATGAGTGCCGCAGCGATTGCGACAATCAACAGTGATCGTTTCATGTACCCTCCTCCTTTCTCGTTGCAGTTGCCGATTCCAACTTAAAGGCGCACGCATTCTACATCTTTGAGGCCGAGGAGCATCGCGTCCTCAGTGGCCAGATCGCGTTATCACTCACGATACAGGCTAGACGGCCATGGTCACACTTGCGAGCGGAAGCGGAGATGTGGCCCTTATCGCTGCTAAGAACGGCAGGACAGCGGCAACGGTTACTTTCTAGAACCTGACAAAACCTCACTTTTTCTCGGCATCCGTTGCAAGCGTAGATCAGCAATTTTTTGCGAGTCCGGCTCGTGACTGTCATCGCAAAGCACTGCAAACGAAACGCAAACTTTGCTGCTCTCGATGCAAGATTTGCTGCTCAGACTAGCAAATCTTGCGATGCGCTCGGCTGCATGTCTCTGTCGGAAATGCACTTGCATTAAGCGCTCCATTCCTAAAAACATTCCTACTAAGAGAAATTCCTATGCTTGGTTTGGTTTGCCTTTGCGCTTTGAATTTGCTCAAGAGAGCGAGTCACCTAGTGCGCTCCCTTCGTGCTCTGGCACGAGACGCTACAGCAAGTCCAAAGATACGGCTAAGAGCATGTGAACTGCTAGTCGAGGTTGATCCGACAATCCGGGGGAATTCTGATCCTCAATCACAGAAACTGACAACCCTCAGTAGTTTGGGCTCGTTGATGGCACGCTGCTCAAGGGCTTCGTTTAATTCAGTGGTGAGTTGCAGCAGCCTGTCTGGATCCTTCTGCAGCGTTTCGGTGTGTAGATAGGGCCAATTGAACATGCCGAATCCAGACTCCACGAACGCTTTCACACAAATGGCGCCGGCATCGGCAGCCCGTGATACTGCCCGTTGGGGCGTGTAGTCGCTAGGCTTCAGCGAATTTGGCCAGTGGTCCGTTTCTTTACGTTCGTCAAACAAGTTGGGAAAGTTCGGCGATGAGGGCGCTGGAACATTAAACGCCATGTACCCGGCGGCGACCTTTATTCCTCTGCCGCACGAATACAGGTGGGATGCAACCGCGTACATTCAAACCATGCTTGGTCGCTTGGCGCCGTGTCGAGGTCGACCACGGAGGTAAATCCGAATGCGAGATAGGCGCGTGGAACCTGCGTGCGATAGGCAGCCCAAAGCTCCGGGTGGGCAGCGATTGCGTCATCATCTAGGGCTGCCGAGTGGCCGACGTGTACGTGCGAATCGAGTAATCCAGGAATGAGAAATCGCCCGCTCCCATCGATTCGCCGCGCGTGCGCTCCTCATATTGTCGATCGTGATGAGAAGTGCGACAACCATAGGCCGTAGATCGGCCACCACACCGAAGCCATCACCACAGACAAGCAGAAGTAAGCCGAGGGCGAAATCAGGACTGCCCATGACCATCGTTGGTGTGCCACTCGTCCAAGTCGCCAGGCATGTGCGAGGGCGTGACCCTCTGGTCGCAGCAAAACCGCTGCACACAAGGGCAAGAACCAAAACCAATTCCAACCAACGCTCCGCTTTCTAACCTCTTCCGTCACTGCGGGTAATTCCGTTGACAACAGAGTGATCAGGACACCACATCGAGTGCACCTGACTCGCATCCCGGCATGTGCGTCATCGGCGTGGTAGACGCTCCCGCAGTTTGGACAGGCAGTGTCGAAAGCCATATGGGGTAGGAGCCTTGCGGGGGAGCGCGAGCATAATATCCTATTTTGGGATAACTGCCCAGAGCTGGCCATAATCCAGCCGTCTTGAAGGATTCCAGCTACCGGCACAGATACGGGCAGTTCCTCTCCAAATTGAAACAGGCGAGATCAGATGCTGGCCTGACTCAGATGGCGGTTGCTATGAGGCTGAAGCGCCCTCAGTCGTTCGTCTCAAAGATTGAATCGGGTGAGCGGCGCGTCGATGTCGTGGAACTCGCAGAACTGGCGAAACTATACAAAAAGTCTCTCGAATTCTTTATCCAATAGCCGATAGCCTTCACTGAAACAAGTGAATGCCCTTGCTCTGCAGGTGTGCTTTAGTGTTTGTGGCACGGATTTAACGTTGCCCCCGGAGAAATGTTCACGGTGCAAGAGAAACGACAACTTCACATCACTGATCACGACTGGGGCCTCATTGGCCGGTGCTCAGTCTGCCACCATACGTTTATGACGCCCCCTGAGTTGCGTCGGTACGCGGACAAACAAGAAGAATACCTTCGCAGCCAGTACGATGCTCACACCTGTGAGCAACCGAAAGCTGGGCTGCGTGATCCCGTCTAGCCCGCTTCAAACTGCCTCAATGGTTGGAGGGCAATGTCGCGGCAAATTAACAAATCGCAATGTCTGATTGATTTGCCCAACCTTCTGCAGTTGAAGTCAATTTCCATGCGCTTCTGAGCTGCTCATGTAAGGTCGTTAATAAAGGAAGGGGAAGCTGCTCGGGCAGGGGTTACACTTCGAGCCGCATTGTCATGATCGAGTGGCTTGGGCGTCTCAGCGTGACAGTGGACGAGGTGGTGAAAGAAGGAGTATCTGAGCCATTTGATCTGTTCATGGTGAGTCCCGGCTCGTGCCAGACCGAATCGCACATCCGTGCAATCGGAGCATTTGCCGTAGGGATTTCTTCCGGCTTTCTCATGGATTATCAGATACGGCCCTCTGGTATAGCGCTTCTTCACAAAACACCTCCAAATGACCATTCCTTTGGCGTTTCTGGACGGTTCTGAAAGGAAACAACCCAGTTCGGTTTCAAACAATCATTTTTTTCGGTCTCGTTTGCTTTGGTTCTCTGACAGTCGGCTCGGGCACGGAGCGCGTTTCTTCACGCTAAGAAATTCTCTCCTGGATTTCGGTTTTCAGCCGGGCAAGCGAAGGCTCATCGGGAGCAATGGTTTTTACATCCTCCAAATGTCGAAGACTTTCCCAAAGAGCTGCTAGCATCTGAAAAAAGTACGGCTTGTTACGAAGCACGGCTTGGCCTGCGATTTTGAAGATGACAGAAAGCCACGCTTTGTCCTATACGGTACATTCCGTATTCCGGTCGGCGTAAATCGGGGAGCGGCGGGTCGATGTCGTGGAACTTGTAGAATTGGCAAGACTCGCTGGTCAAACAGGAAGTCCAAGGATCCTAAAGCGGAAGAATAGAGTTCAACAACGTTTCTTGATTCGATGCAGCGCCCCATTTCCCAATGGCAGCGGAACTGTGGTGGAAGCGAGGTCCGGCTTGGCTGTCCTCGCAAACGTGCATTTAATTTCCCCCGATTAATTCAGAGTGGGCGTCAGACTCTATATAACTGATTCAACAACTTAGTTCACCCGCCATTCAAAACGCCGCCTCTTTGTATCGTTTGTGTCATTTTATTGAAACGCTAGTGGTGCAGAGTGTTCCCGCGGGAACAGGCCGATGGCTGAGATCGGACAAAAATGAGTTCCTCAGTAGGGTTCGATGCGCTGTACCCTACCCCCCCGTTTTTACTACCCGAAAATTACCCGAAAATTCCGCCATTCAAAACGCCGCCTCTTTGTATCGTTTGTGTCATTTTATTGAAACGCTAGTGGTGCAGAGTGTTCCCGCGGGAACAGGCCGATGGCTGAGATCGGACAAAAATGAGTTCCTCAGTAGGGTTCAATGCGCTGAACCCTACCCCCCTGTTTTTACTACCCGAAAATTACCCGAAAATTATGTCTATTGCAGCGGAATCGAGCGGGGCGTTCGCAATGTATCGCTGATCAACATCGAGAAGATTGCAAAGGGGTTGAAGATAGTTCTCCCCAAGCTATTTGAACGGGTCTAGCTGTCGCCACCAGCCGATCTGATCCAAAACTCGTGGTTCCCCTTGCTGTACCTCTGATCGCTTATTGGCCTGCCTCGCGGATAGTGGTGGTGTGCCTTTGGGTCTGGCGTGGCTACAAGGTCACATAGGCTGAATACAGCTCATCGGTTGGGAATGCTTTGTGAACGCCTATCAGTTTTATACTTCACCGATACATTAAGCGGTAAATTATCAGCGCGAGACAAATAATGGCCACGGCCATCAGAATCGCGTTGAATAATTTGTCCTTCACAAAAGCAGTTTACGCTTGACTCCGTTCTGTGTCAGTTGCTGATCAGCATCCTAGGGGAGCGAGATGCGAGGATGCTGTTGCTCGCGACGAGCGACCCCGCTCTAGCGAAGCGGAGCGGCGGGAGCCCACCCTGGACTACGCGAAATTGAGGTCGACTTTGCTGGACGGCAGCTCTGAAAATCGAGAATGTAACGTATGGAAACGTCCTGTTCTTTGTGACATCGTTCCGGGGTGTAGACATCCGCAAGGCGGGTTCTATGCCACACAATAAGGCCCGCGCGCTCTGCGCCCAGATCGCCTTGGAGATTGACCCTTCCAAGGCAGCCGCGCTCATCGACGAACTCACGCAAGTTCTCCTCGGTGATTACCTTAAACTCCTTGACAAGACGCAGCAGGAACTCCAGCTAAAGCCGGGTCGAAAGGCAGATGCTAGCCAAAGCGACCGGCCTGAGCGGAGCGAAGGCCGAGGGAGCGAATCCCTGACGCAGGAGAGGCGTCGACTGCGCAATTACAGCATATAATCGTGCGCTATGGATGCACGCCCCGATTCCTCCCGCCTCCGTACCGGAATTTCCGGCCTCGATGACGTCCTTTTGGGCGGCCTGCCTAAAGGCAACATGTACTTGCTGGAAGGGGATCCTGGCACCGGAAAAACTACGATGGCTTTGCAATTCATCCTGCAAGGCAAGCAAGAAGGCGAACGCTGCCTCTATATTTCCTTAGCCGAATCCAAGATCGAGCTCGAGTCTGAGGCGCGCTCCCACAATTGGTCGCTGGACGATATACCAATTGTTGAATTTGTACCGGAGGAAGCCAGTCTCGACCCCGACCAGCAGTACACCGTGTTCCATCCTGGCGAGGTAGAACTGGCTACCACTATCAAGAGGCTCGTAGCCGAAGTGGAGCGGGTTGATCCGGAGCGGCTGGTAGTTGATTCCCTGTCTGAGTTCCGGCTGCTCGCGCAAGATGCGGTGCGGTATCGGCGCCAGGTTCTTGCCCTGAAGCAATTCTTTGCCAGTCGCAGCACGACAGTACTGCTACTCGACGAACAAGCGAACCCCAACGATCTCCAGGTTCACAGCATAGTGCACGGAGTAGTGAGCCTCGAAACATTGCGGCGCTCATATGGAGTCGTGCGCCGTCGCCTTGAGATCGTAAAAATTCGTGGTGCGGGATACCGTGGGGGCTTCCATGACTACACAATCGATCAGAGGGGTGTCATCGTTTATCCACGTCTCGTGGCGGCTGAGCATCAGGACAATTTTCCTGAGGAGCAATTATTGAGCGGGATACCCGCATTGGACAAGATGTTCGGGGGTGGGCTTGAGCGTGGCTCAAGTACGCTCATTCTCGGCCCCACGGGCGTGGGCAAGTCTTCGATTGCTACTCTCTACGCGTTTGCTGCTGCAACAAGGGGAGAACGAGCGGTTCTTTACTCGTTTGACGAGGCGGTACGTACCGCGAAGGTCCGAGCACGCTCGCTGGGGATGACCATCGATCGGAAGATTGAGAAGCATTTAGGTTTCGAGCAGATTGACCCGGCTGAACTCTCGCCCGGCGAATTCGTCTGGCGAATCAAGAGGGAGGTGGAGGAAAGGGACACGCGAGTCATCGCTATCGATAGCCTCAATGGTTTCATACATTCCATGCCGGGAGAGGTCGATCTCGCTCTGCAGCTGCACGAACTTCTTACATTTCTGGGTGAGAAAGGGGTAGCTACCGTCCTTGTACTAACGCAACGCGGCCTTGTAGGCGAAGTTTACGATGAGATTGAGATCGGCTATTTGGCGGATACAGTTCTACTCATGCGCCACTTCGAGGTTGCAGCCTCGGTTCGCCACGCGATTTCTATAGTGAAAAAACGTAGTGGACGGCACGATAACACGATCCGCGAATTGCGCTTTGACTCAGAGGGTCTCCACCTCGGGGAGCCGCTTACCGGATTTAAAGGGATACTCTCGGGCCTACCTGACTCCGTACAATTTGAGGAACTTCCGAGGGAGGAAGGAGGGAATGGCAGCAAATCGTGAGATTCTGCTGGGTTGCCCGTATCGCCAAACACTGTCGGAATAGGACCTGCTCAAAGCGGTACGTCGGCCATTTTTCGAAGTGTCCCCCTATATCCTTTTCCTTCTCTCGCGGAGGGGGACAGATCGTGAAACGGAATACCACTGAGCGGATTGACTCGTGAACTGGGGATAATTCCGCTACTTGGAACCGAACTCCTGCCAAAGATTATCACTCCATTACTCATTCGTGAATTCCTACTCGGTCATCACCAAAATGATAACAAGGCGAGTGAACGCGATTGCCTCACGACAGCATCCAACCCCGCGCTTTGTGATGGTTTTGTGTAGCTCTTCTCGAAAACAGCCGATAGAGCAAGAAATCTACTGATTCGAAAGGAACAGCAACATGCAAGTTCGTCTACTCACCCTTTGCCGTTTCACTCTTGTGTCGTTTACGATTTTGGCTTGGAGTTTTTGCGGGCGGGCTGCCGCCGAAGGCTCTTCCGGAGACGGCGTCGTTTACGTAATGACCAACAAGCACGAGGGAAATAGCGTGCAGGTTTTCAAGCGCGGAACTACCGGAGGCCTTCGTCTTATCCAAGAGGCATCCACTCAGGGCTTAGGCACGGGAGCTACTCGCGATCCGTTAATGTCTCAGGGAGCTATCGCTCTCAGCGGAGACGGCAAGTTGCTCTTTGCAGTAAATCCGGCGACTGCCGACATTACTGCGTTTCGTGTCACCTCATCGGGCCTGGAATTCGGAAGCAAGGTCAGCAGTGGAGGACTTTTTCCAGTAAGCGTGACTGAACACAACGGAGTTGTTTACGTGGTGAATCAATTAGGGATCCCCAACATCAGCGGGTACACCGTAAACGCGAACGGGCAATTGCAGCCGATCTCGGGATCTATTAAAGAACTGCCTGGCGGAGGAACGGCGCTTCCCGCAGAAGTCAAATTCAATCCGGACGGGTCCGCGCTGCTGGTTACAGAAAAGGGCACGGATGAGATCGATGCATTTCTAGTCCAGTCAGACGGTCGAACTGGCACGCCAGTCGTTCAAGCTTCCAGTGGCCGCGTCCCCTTCGGGTTCACCTTCACTCCGCAAGGTAGCGTTATCGTGACCGAAACCAATGGTGGGCTTCCGGATCTAGGTACGGTGTCCTCGTACAACGAATCGGGAACGTCTCTTACCCTGGTGAGCGGTTCGGTTCCCAGCACTCAAACCGCGACCTGCTGGGTGGACTTGGCGAATCAGGGCCAGACCGCGTTCGTCGTGAACACCGTATCCGGAACAATCTCGTCATATACGGTGGGCTCAGATGGACATCTCAGCCTGGCAAAAGCCGTGGCCGGAAACCCTGGAGCGACATCTGTCCCAATCGATCTTTCCATTACTCCCGATGGCCAGTATCTCTACGTGATCAAATCGGCGCTGGGAAGCGTCGGCATCTTCCGCGTGAACGGGACTTCGCTCACTCCGATCAACACTGTGAGCGGCCTGCCACTGAGCATACAAGGCATCCTCGCCCGATAGTCGAAGCGGGCAGGCTGGAGCACGCATTGAGGCGTCGGCCTGCTTGTTTTGGCTATTCCTTGTCGTGATTGAAAATTCCTTTCCATCAGTATTCCGGGATCAGTCCTCCAGGCGATCAATCTTCGTGAGGATCCGTTCCGCGACACGAATCGCGTTGGCAATGAGCAACTGTCTCTTGGGACCGTCGGTATCTCCGAGAAATTTCGTACCAGTTTTCAGATGGCGCGACGCAACGGGAAATTTCCTGAGTGGCGCAATGGTTTGCGCAGTTTGTAAATTCCTTTGACAACGACTTCTCGCAGCACGATACTTCACGCGGGGGTCCCTTCGCAATTTGTTTGCAAGGAGGACGCGATGCCCCGTTCCGCTCACCCGAATCCTATTCAAGATGAGTCCGTTCATCCCCTTCACGCAATATGGGAGGTTTACACGCGTGGTGTGGCACCGGCATTCAGGTCAACCGCCACTTACCTTGCGTTTTTGCTATTGTTCTGCCTGGCAAGTGTTCTCACTCTGCCTGCACAAACGTTCACCACCTTGCATAGCTTCAACTTACCCGCGGGCGAAGGGGGCTTTCCTGCAGGGGGTCTAGTCCAAGGTCAGGACGGTAATTTCTATGGTACGACCTCTGCCGGAGGCACGAGGGCCATGGGCACCATTTTCAGAGTCACTCCCGACGGAGTGCTGACCACGATCTACAACTTCTGCCTGCAGGCCGGTTGTACCGACGGCGCAGTACCCTACTGCACCTTGGTGCTCGGGACGGACGGCGACCTGTACGGCGTGGCCTTCAATGACGTGGACGGCAATTATGGGACGGTTTTCAAGTTCTCTATTTCCACCGGAACGCTGACGACACTGCACAGCTTCTTTGTCCAAGACGGCGAATATCCCTATGCCGGTCTCGTCCAGGCGGACGACGGATTTTTCTATGGCACTACCACGCAGGGCGGCAGCGGGTCTGAAGGGGTTGTGTTTAAGATTGGACCGGGCGGCGCGTTTACTGTGGTGCACAATTTCCAAGGCGGACCCATTGATGGATCTATCCCGAAGGCCCCGTTGATCAAGGGAACAGATGGAAATCTCTATGGAACTACGGTGTTTGGTGGAAAGGCAAGCAGTGGAGATGTCTTCAAAGTAAGCACCCAGGGAGTCTTCACATCGCTGTACTTTTTTTGCACGGAAAACGCCTCCTGTCCCGACGGCTCTCAACTCTACGCTGGTGTAGTTCAGGGTGCCGATGGAAAGCTATATGGGGCGGGAGCGTCTGGAGGCGGGTGCCTAATCTTTACCAAGTGCGGCACATTGTTCAGCTTGACTCCAGGACGCCAACTTTCTGTCTTGCACGAGTTCGACTTTACCGACGGTTCTTTTCCTGCGTCGTCGCTTTATCAAGCGACCGATGGGAGTCTCTATGGGACTACACAGGACGGAGGAACCGCGAACAACCCCCTTTGCGGTGGGAGTCGCTGTGGCGTGCTGTACAGCGTTACCTCCAGTGGCTCTTACTCCACGATTCATGACTTTTGCTCGATAGGCAATTGCCTGGACGGAGCAAATGGATATGGGCCGGTAATTCAGGGCACGGATGGGAACCTATACGGCATGACGTACCGTGGTGGAACCAGTAATGACGGCACGATTTTCCGAGTGTCGTTGGGTCTAAGCCCGTTCGTAGAGACTCTGCCAAGTTCTGGCAGTGTGGGAGCAAGAGTCAGGATTCTGGGCAACGGTCTCAGCAGCACGACCGGGATCATGTTCAATGGGGTTCCAGTCGCTTTCACGGTCGTTTCCGACACATTGATCACAACTACCGTACCTGCCGGTGCGACCAGCGGCTACGTCCAAGTGGCATCGGCGACAGGCACACTCACCAGCAACATCCCATTTCGAGTACTCCAATGAATAAGGAGTAGTTATGCAGAGATTTCGAGAAGTCGTTCCGATACTGGTTGTTGTACTGTTTGCCTTCCCGCCGCTTGCTCGCGCCCAAGCCACCTACACGCAGATTGATGTGCCGGGGTCAGTGGCAACGATCTGTTTAGGTATTAACGCTGTCGGAGAGATCGTGGGCGGGTATTCCGATTCCGGCCTCAAGGGCCATGGTTTCGTGCTAAGCGGCGGTGTTTACACGACCATTGATTATCCGGGAGCCGAGGCTACGGGGGCCTACGGTATCAATGACGTCGGCCAGATCGTTGGCGCGGCGGATTTCTTTTCCGGTCTCTCTGTAGGTTATGTCTACGACCGTCAGACACAGCAATTCACTGAAATCGCGGATCCAGGCGTGCAGAGCATATTCCCGACGGACGTTGACAATACTGGAAGCGTCGTAGGTTATGAGAGTCAAGTTCAGGGTGGCACACTTGTCTCCACCGGCTTTGAATGGACGGGTACGTTCCAGTACATTGTGCCATCTGGCTATGCCGATTCATTCGTAACTGGAATCAGTACTTCGGGTGAGATCATCGGTTGTGCGGCGATGACGAATGTGTCGGGATGCAGGCCTTTCCTGTATTCCAATGGAATTTTTCAATGGGTTCCGTTGCCAAAAACCCCCTTTGGAAATTTTAGCATCAATGCCTCAGGTACCATATCCGGCGTTCAACCCTTTCACCATCGCGCGATCGGGTTTGTACTTCAGAGCCAAGAGAAAACAGAAAT
The DNA here is from genome assembly GCA_963797845.1 of Terriglobia bacterium. Taxonomy (GTDB): domain Bacteria; phylum Acidobacteriota; class Terriglobia; order Terriglobales; family Acidobacteriaceae; genus DASREM01. Next base: position 130,876 of record CAWCRE010000016.1, on the reverse strand, counting down.
TCGATTTCCGCTAGCTTTTAACACTTATGACTACGGAATTAATGATGGCGGTCAGGTTGTTGGGCAGATAACCAATCCTGACCATAGTCTCCATGGATTCCTGTGGACGCCTCCCGCTCCCGAGGGCAGGGAGGTACCGTAATGAGCAATCTAATCTGTGTTATCGTCGTGGCGATTCTCCTGACCTCCTCTAGCTTTCGGCCACCGGACGTATGCGCGATCGATTATCCGGGAGCAATTGATACTTTCGCGCAGGGCATCGACGCTGCTGGGGGGAATGATGCAGCGTTTGCCCCCTAAGTAGGGCTCCCGTGAAATCACTTTAGGAGGTTATATGCCGCCTTATGCCGGGTCCTCGAATGCCGCGGCGAAATCCCGCTCTGTGAAACCGTTACGCCACAACCTGGAAAAAAAGCTCCTGAGTTACACGGCAGCGGCAAGCGCTGTCTGCATGGCAGGGCTACTTCCGGCTCCGGCGGCTGCGGAGATCGTCTACACCCCAGCCGATATCGTTACGAAGCACGAACTCGATACATTAGATATCGATGGCGATGGCGTCGCCGATTTTCAATTTATCCACTTTACTTACTTCCGCTGCGGGCACCCCTGCTCAACCTCTGTCGTTTTTTACGACTCGTTTGCCTTAACGGGCCTACAAACGAGCAACGCCGTTGTACGGGACGGAATGCGGTCATTTTCCATGGCAAAACTACCCGCGAATGCCGTTGTGGGGAATAACGACACTTTCATCCATCAAGGTAGGATTCTTCTTAGCTTTTTCCCACCCAGCGCACAATGGGTACCGCCTGCGAGAGGCTATGTCGGGTTAAAATTCATGATCTCTGGCGAAGTACATTACGGGTGGTTGAGAGTTACTATTGCGCATCCATCCCCGTACACGGTGACCATTGGCGGTTACGCCTATGAGACCGTGCCGAACAAACCGATTGTGATCAATCAAAGACCCGGTGGAAGTGCCCAGGAAGTTCCGACTCCGGGCAGTTTAGGAAGCCTCGCGGCGGGAGCACAGGCGCACCGCTGAAGTGCGCGAAATTCAGCCCTGACAGGATTGTGCATACGTAACTCCGCCGCAACGAGGCCTCAACCAAGACGGCGTTTCGTTTCAATCCTCCAGGCGATCAATCTTCGTGACGGCCATTTGATCTATGCCGTGAACGTTACAGGGGTCGACATCTACCCTTTTGATCCGAGCACGGGACTTCTCTCTCCGGCGTGATCGGTATCGCTTGTACCGGGCGCTTTCGTGTTCGCCTCACAACGTCAGTGAAGTGTTCATGCCGGATAGAGTTTCTTGATCTTCTTGGAGACTTGCCCGGCTTGTCGGAGCACCTAGAGGACGAGCGCTAATCGCTGGGCGACGCCGCCGTCGGAGCAAACGAACGTTTGGCGGAGCGCTAGAGTCACCGCTTGAGTGATCTAGCGCCCCTGTGTGACGCATGACTGTCACACAGGATGACCATAGCAAACCTGAGCGGGCACTCAAATGGCCCGTTGGTGGGACGAGATCGGGCGAATGGTGGTGATAGGCGAATCCGGCCGGCCCGCCGCAAGATGACTAAGGACTCCAGCCCGGTGGAATCGTTCACCTCCGGCACGAAGGTGACTTGTCAGTTTTGTCGATTGCGGTATGGTCGCAGGTGCGGAGCGGTTGCGTGCCAAGGATGCGGCTGCCTTAGACGACGCAGCCAAGTCCTTCACCCCATCGCGCCGCTCCGCGCCGCGATTCTGTCGAGGATCCCTCTTCCCAGTCGTAGATCGCGCTGCGGCGAAAGTTATTCCTGAGTAGCGCAATTATTTGCGCAGTTTGTAAATTCCTTTGACAACGACTTCTCGCAGCACGATACTTCCGCGCGGGGGTCCCTCCACAATTTCTTGCAAGGAGGACGCGATGCCTCGTCCCCACCCACCCAAAACGTAATTCAAGCAGAGCTGCATTCATAGCATTACGCAATGTTGGAGGGTAAGGTGAAACTTTTGAACGCTCTTACGTCACGTAGACTGAGCCAAGGCGGCTGGAACGGTGTGTGGATCCTTTTTCTGTTATGCGCTGCAACCGCAATTCCTGCACGAACGCAGGTAGTCTTCACAACTCTGGCGAGCTTCGGCGGAAATATAGGGAAAATAACCGTCCGGATAATCTCCGACGTGGCAGTTTCCATGGCTGCAGAATTGGAAGAGCGTCTTAAACAAACCTGTTGGTCCAACCTTGAATATGGTGCCGCATCCGGCTAGGCAGTCTCCCGCCACCACACCCCCTCCCGCAGTGGTGCTGTAGAAGTTTCCGTCTGCACTTTGAACTAGCCCTCCTTCGGGACCCGCACCGCCTCCGCCACGCGTATGAAACAGATGAAGCACCGTTACCGTCCCTGCAGGAGTAATTTGAAAAACAGTTCCAGCCGTCCCAATGCCGCCATAGGTAGTCCCCTTGATTTAGAGTTCCGTAGAAATTTCCGTCTATCCCTTGAACAACAGGAGCCAGCGGGTAGTACCCTGGTCAGCGTCCCGCCAAGCGTGATCTTAAAAATCGTTCCCTCGCCATCGTCGCCACCAGCGACCGTTGTACCGTACAAGTTTCCGTCGGGGCCCTGAATCAATGCTCCCGAAGACGGCACATAGCCTTCGCTATTGTCAAAAACGTGGAGCGTGATGAGCGTGCCGTTTTGCGTTACCTTGAAAACGGTTCCAATCGCCTCGTAGCCAGAGGTTGTACCATAAAAATTTCCATCCGCAGCCTGCACCAATCCTGCTATGGCTCCACAGTTTTTGTACAAGCCCGGCCGTCTGTCTTGACGGGGAACAGCCTAACGGGGGCTTGATTCAAGGCAGCGATGGAAACTTTTACGGCACAACAACTTTTGGCGGCACTAACGGGTCCGGCACAGTATTCAAGATAACACCGGAAGGAGTGCTAACGACTCTTTATGATTTCTGCGCGCAGCCTAACTGCTCCGACGGTGCCACCCCTCAGACGGGATTGATCCAGGCAACCGACGGAAATTTCTATGGAACTGCTAGCAGTGGAACAGCAGGAACAGTTTTCCAGCTCACACCTGGTGGCACTCTCACAACTCTGCACAACCTCACAGGTACAGGTGGGGAGGGCTCTGACCCGACAAGAGCACCATTGGTGCAGGCGACAGATGGGAGCTTTTACGGGACTACCCGAATCGGAGGAACTGGCGAGTTTAGTCCTGGTACGGTTTACAACTTATCTCTAGGTTTGGCACCTTTCGTTAAAACGAATCCAACGGTTGGGTCTGCGGGAAAGCCCGTCATCATCCTCGGCAATGGTCTCACCGGCTCAACGAGTGTGACATTTAATGGCACGGTGGCGAGTTTTACCGTCCTCTCGGACACGGAGATCACCACCACAGTTCCGAGTGGTGCAACTACGGGAAGCGTTCAGGTAACAACACCAACAAGCACACTCAGCAGCAACGTTCCTTTCCGTGTGCGTCCGTGAGGGTTGATGTGGTTGAACGGTAAAGGTTTGTTTCTTGCATTTCGTGAAGGCGAAAGGTCTTGCATATTCCGTCCATAATCGGTTGCGTGGCGGGCCCTCATTAACGTAAAGGTCTCAGCGCGCTGGAGGAACTTGTGACAAGGGACATGAATTATCGCCGGTGCAACATCCTAGCCGTTGTGCTAGCAGCGTTAGCCGCGTTAGGAAGTGTCTCAACATTAAGTGCAGCCCCGCCCCCGATATGGACCAGCATCGATGTGCCCGCCGCGATTCTACAGACGCGATCAAGATAATTCCGCAGATAGAAGTGCAGTATCTATTTAAAGTCTCCGAAAAAGTTGCCTGTCGAAGCGTTATCTGCGGGGCACGAGCGCTGAGTTAGCCTGAGGAGAACCGCTTGCCACAGCGCCCTTACGGCCCGCAGCCTTGGGGCTTAGTTCACGGTTTTTGCAACTCTGGCAGTACGGGTGTATGCTTTTTGCGCTTTTCGACGTACAGCAGAATAGGAGTTCTGTTATGTGTGCCGCAAGTATTCCCATAGTTGCAATCCGCTGTCTGAGCGGAGTCGCCCTCGCTTTCGTGCTCGCATCGACCGGATTAGCCCAGAACCGCACCACCAAAGCGGATGCACCAGCGGTCGCATTTAAGAAGATCCACAACTTCGACTTCGTCAATGGAGTCAACGTTTATGACGGCCTGATTGCGGATGCGGCTGGCAATTTTTACGGAACGGGCGGCGGGGGCGGCGCACATGACGAGGGTGTCGTGTATGAGTTGTCATCGACACCCATCGGAGGTTGGAACGAGCGCGTGCTTTATTCCTTCGGCTCTGTCACCGGAGATGGGATGTACCCCCGCGCCAAAGTAACGATGGACGCCTCTGGAAACCTATACGGCACTACTCCGCTAGGCGGTGCTTTCGGCCAAGGTACGGTGTTTCAGTTGGTCCCGTCCTCCTCGGGGAATTGGACAGGAATCGTACTGCACAGCTTTGGTGGTAACGCCTCGGATGGAATAACACCCTACGCTGGCGTAGTCATCGATAGCGCCGGCAATCTCTATGGCACGACTAGTGCAGGAGGCATGCACAACGACGGTACAGCGTACGAATTGACGCCCGTTTCAGGCGGAGGTTGGGCTGAGACCATGTTGCACGCTTTCGGCAGCGACCAGGAGGACGGGCTATTTCCGCTGGGCGAGCTGGTCCTCGATGTGCAAGGCAATCTGTATGGAACAACGGCGTCGGGTGGAAAAAATTTTGGAACTGTATTTGAGTTGTCCCCTGCCGGAGGAGGTGCCTGGACGGAAACAATATTGCACAGTTTTCTCTACAGAGAAGGGGGAGACCCAACCACAGCTGTCACTTTTGACGTCTCCGGAAATTTGTTCGTCAGCCTACCTATTGGAGGAATGGGTCCCCACAGCGCCGCTGGTTCTATCTACGAGCTAAGCCCAAATAGTGGAGGTTGGACAGGAACAGTTCTGTACTATTTTCACGGCACAAGAGCTAACTATCCCGTGAGCAGCGTGGCGATTGACGGTTTTGGCAATCTCTTCGTCTCCACCGGTGGAGGAGTCTCGACCGGCTGTTGTGGTGCCGTGGTTGAATTAACACCTGCGGGGGACGGTACTTGGAACGAAACCATACTTCATGATTTCCATGGCCCTGATGGATATGGCCCGAACGGGAACTTGCTGATGGATGCTTCCGGCCATATCTATGGCACGACTTTTTTTGGTGGCTCCTATAACGGCGATGTGTGCGACGACTATGGCTGTGGTGTGGTGTTTGAGATTACCCCATAATTCGACTTCTAGATCGATGCACGGCCAAATCGGGAGATAACGTCACGTTTGGCTGGGACCCCATAAGACTAGGCTGTACCTCCACCTGATATTAGTGCTGCTGAATTCTTCGCACGAAGGTTTGCTGACCCCTTTCGCCTTTGGTGAATTTATTCCGGTTTCCTTTGGAAATTCACGGTTGCGTCTGAAAACCAGGCCATTAGGCTCCGCAGTATGAAACTGCCTTGGTTCGGTTTCTCCCTATATAGGCTCGTTGGCGAAAGCGAGCGCTGCATTGCTTTTGCCAGGACTTCGTAAGTGCGCGATTTCTATCCTTTGGAAATCCACAGTGTGCGTCACGAAAGTTATTCCTGAGTGGCGCAATTGTTTGCGCAGTTTGTAAATTGCTTTGACAACGACGCCTCGCAGCACGATACTCTCGTGCGGGGGCCCCTCCACAATTTGCTTGCCAGGAGGAACGCGATGCCTCGTCCCCACTCAGCCGAATCTTTATTCACTTGTCCGATCTGGTCAACTGCCACCTACCCTGCGTTTTTGCTATTGTTCTGCCTGGCAAGCGTTCTCAGTTTGCCTGCACAGACGTTCACCACGGTGCATAGCTTCAACTCAGGAGCAGGCGAGGGAGCGGGCCCGTACGGTGCTCTAGTTCAGGGCTTTGATGGCAATTTTTACGGCACAACATCTTGGGGTGGAAGTCACACTCTAGGCACTATTTTTCGAGTAACTCCCGACGGCGCACTGACCACCTTGTTCAACTTCACCAATCAAGACGAGAACGGGCAACAGCCAGAATGCACGCTGGTCTTCGGAGCTGACGGAAATCTTTATGGCGTTACCCTCTTTGGCGGGCAGTATGGCAATGGAACGGTTTTCAGGTTTTCCCTTTCCACCAATACGCTGACCACGCTTCATGCATTCACCCTGGAAGAAAATGCAAACGCGTACGGTGGTCTGGTTCAGGCGGACAACGGAAATCTGTACGGAACGACCGTGGGATCTTTGTATGGTCGAGCCATGATTGCCTCCCGCGGCGTTTGGAGATGCCTTTAGCGGTGCAAAGCCATGAATGATGAGGCGCGAGCGGTTTTGAGAAGCTGTATGCCTTACAGCTTAGGGTTGCGTGTACCTTTCTCTCTTGTATGGTCGAGCCATGAATGATGAGGCGCGAGCGGTTTGGAGAAGCTGTTCGCCTTACAGCTTAGGGTTGCGTGTACCTTTCTCTCTTGTATGGTCCTGCTCGAGTGTATGGTCGAGCCATGATTGCCTCCCGCGGCGTTTGGAGATGCCTTTAGCGGTGCAAAGCCATGAATGATGAGGCGCGAGCGGTTTGGAGAAGCTGTATGCCTTACAGCTTAGGGTTGCGTGTACCTTTCTCTCTTGTATGGTCGAGCCATGAATGATGAGGCGCGAGCGGTTTGGAGAAGCTGTATGCCTTACAGCTTAGGGTTGCGTGTACCTTTCTCTCTTGTATGGTCGAGCCATGAATGATGAGGCGCGAGCGGTTTGGAGAAGCTGTTCGCCTTACAGCTTAGGGTTGCGTGTACCTTTCTCTCTTGTATGGTCCTGCTCGAGTGTGCAAATGCAACGCTAGGTGTGCAGAGTGTTCCCGCGGGAACAGGTAGATGAGGAGACCGGATGCGATGGGGATCCCCTCTGCGTCATAATCTTTTCATAATCTTCTGTCTCGCACCGTTCCAAATCGGTTACTGCGGCGTGAACCCTCCTATACCCGCATCATCGTTCCCGAAGCCGGTGACTTTAGATTCCAGTCGGGCTATCTGTTCTGTAAGATCCGACATTTCGATTACCTGCAATTGCAGATCGAGGAGAGGTGTAATTGCCAACGCCACTTTTGGATCAATTCTGCCCACGTATAACGCATCTACAATTCTTGCAATGGCATCCCGGACCGACGCAACCGTCGTGGGAGAAGGCAGCGGCAACAGCTCTGATTCTTGAGTACCTCGACTCTTCTTCATCCCCCCCAATCCGCCCAATTGATTCGCTCTTGCGGGATTCGCGTGGAAAAAACACAGACCTCCGCTAGTTGCCGCCGCTCCGCAGGGCCCGCCAACCTTGGTGCGTGCTTGGCATTGTTCGTGAATGACCGCGGCCTTGTAACCGTTGTCGGGCGCATAGCAGCAGAAGGGACTTTTCACGGATCTCACCTCGAAATCTGCGTGTTCCCACGGGAGAAGAGCGCACTACTACCGTTGCATTGTAAAACCAGTACCGTCCACCGTCACACGCCCCGCCTTTTGCTTGCTATTGAGCGAAGTTGTTGAATCATCAATATAGAGTCTGACGGCCATTACGAATCTACAGCGTAACGAACGTATCGATGCAGCTAGGGGGATACTCGTTGAGGCGAGGCTTGCGTTCGGAGTTAAGCCTGATAAAAACCGCGGCCCCATTTCCGATTCAATCATTGTAGTGATCCGATCTTAATAAATTTTCCTTTTTCTTACTGACTAGGTTAGAGCGCAGAAAATGGGCGAGTTATAGCGTGCCACCATGGTGAATATACGAGGTTTTTAACAGAGCGTGCAAAACTTTACCTTGCAATTGCATCTCAACCCAGAGTACCTTCTGCCTATCCCGATGCTATCTGTAGTGTAGGTAGCAAACTCACTGGTCCGCACTTCCTGGTGGCGGATCACTCGAGGCGCGAAACAACTGGCATTACGGCAGCACTGGAGCCGAATAAAAACACCGGTGGCGCCTACCAGCCCTGTAGGCGTGCGTGCCTTTACCAAACAAATGATTTGCGTTTGCGTGTGCTCTGTCACCTGATCACTTTGGCGGGGGGAGAGAGCTGTGGAACTTGTGTGTTTTCAAACAAGTTCGCGACGTGACAATTCGCTCGTCCGGGGAATTGGGTGAGCTATAGGAGTGGAGTAAGCTAATGAACCTTGCGGAGTTGACTCATCAACTTAGGGACGTTCGAGGATCCGGCTCTGGATGGTCTGCGCGGCTCCCCGCTCAGCGCGACCGCTTTAATAGCCCGAGCATTAGAAACGGACGCTACGGCAACATCTTTCTCTACTGTTTCGCTGGGTCCTCATTCCAGGAAATTGTCGCTGCACTGGGCCTCAGCATTGAAGAGGTTAACGAGAGGCAGGGTAGCGCCCACTCGATGACCCACCTCGAACACAATGAAGCTTTTCTAGTAAAGGAATTTGGAACTTGGCGCAACAGAGCGAGCCGGAAACTCAACAATCGTCATAGGAGTCTCCTGGCGGTGACGCCAGCTCAGGATTATAGCCATGTCAGAGGAAACCACGCATGGCGACCGACAACCCATTCCCAAAAGGGGACCGTGAGATGAAGGAGCGACCACCCGCATTTCAGTTCTACCCTCGCCAATTCGCCGCAGACGATCACGTTATGGCCCTAGACCTGGATTCGGTGGGGGGGCACATCCTGTTAATGTGCGCTGCCGCAGCTTCGCCGGAACGCTACCGAATTCCAGCCGATGAGCGAGCAATTCGCACCCGCCTTCGCAACCCGCCGGAGGACGACTGGCAGCGGATCAAAAACCAGCTTCTCGCTGGGCCCTGGAAATTAAGCGAAGATGGTGTTTGGTGGGAACAGCACGGGCTACAAAGAACCATCGAAAAACAGACGCGATTCAGTGAAGCACAGCGATCCCGGGCACTGGGAGGGCACGCCAAACAAACTGCAAAGCGCCTGCCGGGACCGCGCCCAACCGATACCGACATGCAGCCCGAGGACTGCTCTTCATCTTCTTCTTCATCTTCAGATAAAAACCTCCATGGCCAAGAAAGTGGCGGCAACGGACAACAAGTCTCAAAGCCCCGGCTGGAAGCTTCCGACGCAGGGCTGCGCCTCGCCCAACTCCTCCGAAGTCACATCGTTCGGAACAATCCCACGGCAAAGATCACGGAGTCTCAGATTGCAAATTGGGGCCGGGAAGTAGATCGGATGCTCCGAATCGACCATCGCACCGAGGAACAGATCAGAGAACTCCTCGAGTTCAGCCAAGCTGATCAGTTTTGGCTGGCAAACATTCTCTCGATGTGCAAACTGCGGCACCAGTTCGACCGCCTCACCGTTGTCCGGAAGCAAAAGCAACAAAAAGAGTGGGGAACGGAAATCGAGAATTCCGAAGAGCCGCAGTCAGGCGCGCCACGATGGGCTGGTCTCGATAAGGGCAGTGAAAATGGGGGGAAGAAATGAATCCGTTTAGCAATCCTGAGTTTGAGCGCACAGTTCTGGCCTCTCTCCTGGAGTACCCGGAAACGGCGTACCAGGCTCTAGCACTCGGCTTAAGAGCTGAACATTTCTCGGAGCAAAAGAACCGCGTTCTTTTTCAATCAATACTGCGCCTCTCCGAAGCCGGGCACCCGATCGGGTTCGAGACCATTGTCTCCGACCTGCAGAAGAATCCCGGACCCGACAAGTTGGTGGCCGCTCTCGACGACATCACCAATTTCGGGTGCATACCTCGGAAAGATATTGGATGGCACGTCCGGGAGCTGCAGAACATAGGGCGCCGTAAGGCCCTTGCTGAGGCATTCAAAAAGGGAATCAGCGCTGTGGAAGATCCGAATGAAACCACCGATGCGTGTGTCGAATATGCACACGAGTCGCTGCTGAAGATCGAAGGCGAGGCAATGTCGGGGCAAGCTGCCCACGCTAAAGATTTCATCCCAGATGTTCTACGAGAACTAGAGTCACGGGCTGGCAAGAAGGGACTGATCGGTCTCGGAACGGGAATCGGTGAACTGAACGAAGCGACTACGGGGATTAGGCCTGGGGAGTTATGGGTTGTCGGAGCCTTGTCCGGTCGAGGCAAGACGGCTCTGGGCACGCAAGTCGCTTCCGCAAACGCCAGGGCGGGTATGCCGGTAGCGATATTTTCCCTGGAGATGAGAAAAGACGAAATTGGTTGCAGGTTGCTTTCAAACGAGTCGAGCATTTCAGCCAGTCGAATTCGCAATCCCAATTTCATCAACAAAGAGCAGTGGATGGAGTTGGCCACATCTGCGGAACAAATCATGAATTGGCCCCTGTATATTGACGATTCTCCCACCCTGACGTTGAGTAGCCTAGTCGCCCGAGCCCGGCTTTACATTAGGCGCTATGGCTGCCAACTCATCGTTGTCGATTACATTCGCTTGATCAATGCTCCCGGACGCGAACTACGCGAACAAGTTGGGAACGCTACAGACGCACTTCGCCAATTAGCCAAGACAGAAGGGGTCGGCATCGTTGCTCTCTCCCAACTCGCCAGACCGAAAGATGGAAAGCTCAATACGCGACCAAGCATGATCAATCTCAAGGAATCCGGAGACATCGAGGCACATGCCCATGTCGTGGTCCTAATCTACATGCCAATGAAACAAGGCGAGCCAACAGGCAAAGACGAGATCATCATCGCCAAGAACCGTCACGGACCTGTGGGAACCATAGAAGTCGAGTTCGACCGAGAGCGACTAAAGTTCTTGCCCCGATCAGGAAAAGAGGCCGAAGGCTCTTCCGCACCGAACACTCCTAAGAACCAGCAAGAGAGCTTGCCGGGAGTAGCGCCGTGAAACACGCAACAACGTTGGGTGGAGAAAAAACAGGTGTTGTCCGCGATAAATGCTGAGGATCACGATGAGCTACGAACCGCTAATTGATGCTGGGGCAGCCGCAAAACTTCTGCATGTACATCCAAAAACCGTGAAGCGTCTCGCTGCGGAGGGCAGAATTCCCGGCATGCGGATCGGAAAGCTGTGGCGCTTTCGTGCCTCCTCGCTGGACGAATGGATGCGCTCTCAGTTACTCTCGGCTGGCCATCCGTGTCCTGAGAAAGGACAGGCGTGAAAAGGACACGGTATCAATTCGGAACAGTGGCCCGGAAGCCACGCAGAAGAGGACCCGATGTGTGGGTATACCGATGGCAGGAAGGTAGACGCCGTAAGAGTGAAATCATCGGTACACTCGCAGAATTGCCAACCCGGACTGAAGCTCTCCAGAGAGCCAAGGCCCTTCAGATGCGCGCCAATCCCGACCAGCGGCCGCGCGAACCCTTAACCTTGAACACTTTGATCGATCGCTACATCACCGAAGAGCTTGAATTGGGCGTGCGCTCGTCAACCAAACGCTCGTATCTGAGCATCCTTGAGGGTCACATCCGTCCCAAGTTCGGTCAGGTCATTCTCTCGGAACTCGAGATGACCGCCGTGCAAGAATGGCTGCGCAAGATGGATGCCGCTCCCAAATACAAGTCCCACATCCGCGCCCTATTCCATCGCTTGTACGAGAAGGCGATGCTCTGGGGTCTCGTGAACTTGCAGCGTAATCCTCTTGATTTGGTCGAAATTCGTGGCGCCAGCAAACGGCGCAAGAAGCCAATCGTCTTAACCATGGACCAGTACTTCGCAGTGCTCGCACGGTTACCCGAGCCCTACCGTCTCATGGTCGAGGTGGCGCAGTGCCTAGGGTTGCGGGTGAGTGAACTGCTCGGGCTCAAATGGGAGGATGTCGATTTCGAGAACTTCACGTTGGCGGTACGCCGGGGCATTGTGAACGGCACCGTCGACGAGGTTAAAAACGAGTTCTCCGAAGACGAACTTCCTCTGGACCCCGAATTCGCAACCCTGCTCCTGAGGTGGAAAGGGAAATGCCCGGTCACCGCGGAGGGATGGATGTTCCCAAATCCCTCAACCGGAAGACCGTATCATGCCAGTTCCATTCAGAAGCGGCACATTCGCAAGGCCGGCCGTGAACTTGGATTCGGTGACATCGGCTGGCATACATTCCGGCATACCTATCGTGCCTGGCTCGGCGCGCACGGGGTGCCATTGGGTGTACAACAGAAGTTAATGCGTCACGCTGACATTCGCACTACCATGAATGTCTACGGAGATGCGATGATGGATTCCAAGCGCGAGGCCAACAGCAAGGTGGTTCGCATGGCCCTTGGCCCAGTGCTTGCAACGCCAAAAGAAAAAGCGCTCGCGAGGAGCGCCGTTATCTGACCCCCGTTGACCCCCGGGGCTTTGTAAATGGTTGCGGGGGGTGGATTTGAACCACCGACCTTTGGGTTATGAGCCCAACGAGCTACCAGACTGCTCCACCCCGCGAAGTCATCATAACAACCTGACCCTACAGCGTCAAACTTGTCACTGCGCAGTGTGACGACGAATCCTCACTCTTTCATCTTGTGCCGCTCGCATGCGGCTACTAGTTTGGTGGGATCGATCGCTTCTTTGTCGATTTGTTCTTCGAGGATTTTTCCGTCTTTGCCGATCAGAAAGTTCACGCGGCGGGCGGCCTTGTACTTGTCCACGTAGACCCCGTATTGGCGGGTGGCGTCTCCTCCCCAGTCACTCAGTAAGGGAAACGTCACTCCAATCGAGTCCGCAAAGGCTTTATTGGCGAAGGGGCTATCCATGCTCACACCCAGGACCTGGGTGTCGGCAGCTTCCAGCTTTTTCAGGTTCTGCTGGAAGTTTTTCATTTGCTCGGTTCAACCACCGGTGAAGGCAAACACGTAGAACGCCAGTACCACGTTCTTTTTGCCGCGATAGTCGCTCAGGTTGACGTTCTTCAAGTCCGTGCCATCGAAATACTGTAACTTGAATTCGGGAGCGGAGTCCCCGACCTTGAGTGCGGGAGCGGTCTTGGCACTCTGAGCAACTGAGAATTGCGTGGCCAGTACGATGACAGCCGCGCATAAGCTTAAAGCGAGTTTACGCATTGGTTTACTCCGTCTGCACAAGAACTCGAGCTATTCTCCCTGACAACCGCCTTTAACGCAAACTTGGCTGGATATCCTTGCATAACGAGGCAGAAACGATCTAAATTCACGGCAGAGGAGCCCTTCCCTGGTTTCTCTACCATGACCCCGCGTACCCTGAACGACATCTTCTTCGCGATCGTCTCCCGGAATCAGTCACGGGTCACTCTTTCTCGCCAAAGCATGGGATGGGTTCCCCTGTCTGCAGGCGAGTATGCGCGGTACGTCTTTGGAGTGGCGAGGGCTTTGCAGAGTTGGGGAATCAAGCGCGGCGATCGAGTTGCGATCCTGAGTGAAAACCGCCTTGAGTGGACTGTCGCCGACTTTGCCTGCTTGTTGTTAGGAGTGGTCTCGGTTCCGGTGTACTCGACTTTGACCGACGTGCAGACGGCGTATCTGTTGCGGGATGCGGGATGCCGGGCGGTATTCGTCTCCAATGAATTCCAACTTCAGAAGGTGCTCGCGATTCACGATCAGACCATGCTTGAGCATATCGTGGTCATGGACATGGTCGAGACTGCGCATGCTCACCACATGCATCGCTTGATGCAGGATGGTCCGGAGACCGGAGATGCCGAGATCGAAGCTGTCGCCCGGAGTATAGGGCCAGATGAGCTGGCGACCATTATCTATACGTCTGGCACGACCGGCACGCCCAAGGGAGCCATGCTTACACACGGGAACATGGCTTCCAACATCAGTTGCTCGCTGGTGGAATTTGGCGTTCAAGAAGGCGAAGTGAGCATTTCTTTTTTGCCGCTGTCCCACGTTACCGCCCGGCATGTTGACCTGGGCATGATGTTTCACGGCATCACGCTCGCCTACGTGGGATCGGTGGAGCATCTTGCGGCGGCATTACTCGAAGTGCGGCCCAGCATTTTCGTTGGAGTTCCGCGGGTTTACCAGAAGGTTCATACCAAGGTGGACCTGGGAGCGAAGGGATTTCCCAAGGAGCAGATTTATCGTTGGGCTCTCGTCACCGGAAGGGCGCATCAGGCCCGGACCCTGGCGGGGAAGATTCCTGAGACGATGTCCTGGAAAATCGCGAACCGCTTGGTCTTTTCCAAGGTGCGCGCCGGCCTGGGTGGAAGGGTGAAGCTGTTCATTTCGGGCGGAGCACCCTTAGGACGAGAACTGGCGGACTGGTACGCGGATATCGGCATTCGCATTCACGAGGGCTATGGGTTGACGGAAACCTCTCCGGTGATCGCGGTGAACACGCCGAGGGCACATAAGATCGGCACGGTAGGGAAGCCGCTGCCCAACATAGAAGTCCGGATCGCCGAGGATGGAGAAATCCTGGTGCGGGGCCCGTCGGTGTTTACCGGATATTGGAACCGCCCGGAGGAGACCGAGACTGCGTTTGTCGATGGCTGGTTCAAAACCGGTGATATTGGCATGATCGATGCCGACGGGTTTCTCTCCATTACCGATCGCAAGAAGGATTTGATCAAGACTTCGGGTGGAAAGTTCATTGCTCCTCAACCCATCGAAAACTCGCTCAAGCACAATGCTCTGATCGCCGAAGCAGTGGTGCTGGGGGAGAAGCAGAAATTTCCCGCGGTGCTGATCTGTCCTTATTTCCCGCTGCTGGAAGACTGGGCGCGTGCGAATAATGTTGCGTTCTCCACACGAGATGAACTGATTGCCGAGCCGCGCGTGCGCGCTCTTTACGAGGGGATTGTTTCGGACCTGAACCAGGGGCTCGCACGTTTTGAGAAACTCAAGAAAGTGTTGCTGGTGCCGGATGAGTTTACGGTGGAGAGTGGAACTTTGACCGCGAGCATGAAACTACGCCGTCGCGCCGTAACCGACCGCTACCAGAACCAGATCGATGATTTGTATGAAAAGGCCGAAGGGGCGATGGTCCCTCCCGCTTAAGTGCCCTTCGACTTGGTGCCCTTCGTAATCTTGCCGCTCCATAGGTCATCTTATATCTATAGGGTTGTGCATCAGTCGAACAAAGCTCATTCCGCGGTTGAGCCTTCCGAAGGCGTTCGCACGCTGGAAGGTCCGCTGGCGCACATGATGACAGTCACTCTGCTAACCACCTTGTTGATTTGCATTGGTTGGATCTTCTGGCACCTGGCAACCATGCCCGCGCAGCAGAACACGCCATGCCCGCAAGGGGTTTCGTGCTCGGACCAACCGAACGGGCCGTCCAGCAATTAGTCTCCCTATTTTGTACCCGTCTTCAAGACGGGAGGCAGGGCGCTACGCCTTCTTAGCTGGAGGTCCGCGTTCCGACTTTTGAAACCAGTTCGCGGTATGCGGGATCCTGATGCAGAGCGCCAAACGCCGGTTCGGCATTGATGAAGAGCATTCCCATGTCTTTCTGCGCTAGCGCCACATGGAGAAATTGCAACGCTTCCTGCCGGCGTCCCAACTGCGCGCAGGTAACGGCCACAGCATACGGCGAGACTTTGCCCTGGGCCAGGTATTGCTTCTGAACGGGCAACATCTTCTCCCACATACTGCGCAAGCCGCCGGTTCTGAATCCTTCTTCGGCGGCAGTCTCGACGGCGACGGCTGCGTCATCATGCACCGAGGCGGCGAACTCTCGCGACTCAACGAAGTAGTTTGCGTAGTCCTGGCGGGCGAAGTAGATCTCGGCGAGATAGCGATGAGAGGAGGCCAGGTTCGGCTCCGTGGTTTCGACCTGTTTGAGCAGGGCAATACCCTCATTCTGGAAGCCTGCGGTATGAAGGATGATGCCTTTGTCCGCCAGGATCGCAGCCGACGAGGGATCCAGTTGCCGCGCCTGTTCGATTTGGTCAAGCGCTTCGGAATTCCGTCCCAGCGCCAGAAGAAAGGTTGCGTACCAGTGATGACCCTGGACGTAATTGGGGTTGATCGCGAGAGCGCGTTTGTACTCACGTTCGGCTCCGATGGGATCCCACTCCCAATAAAAAGTGGAAAATCCTAGAGAGTTGTGGGCTTCAGCCGAAGTATCGTCCAGTTCGACGGCTTTCTTGGCGGCTGCTAGAGCTCGCGGAAAGGCCTCGTCGGACGACATAGCGCTGAATTCTCTCAGAAGGTTGTAGCAGTCGGCGAGTCCGACGAAAGCGGGGGCGTACCCCGGATCTCTCACGATTGCCTGCGTGAAGAAATCCACCGCCTTGTTCAAACTATCGGGGGTGCGCCGGTTCCAGTAATACCTACCCTTCAGATAGAGATCCTGGGCCTCGGGGTTTAGCGGTCGAGAGGCGGCCAACGCTGGACGGAAGTGGAAATCGGCATTTGCGGTCGATAGAAAAATCGCCAAGCCAACTAACAAAAGGGGCACGAGCCAAAGTCCGATTCGGAAGATCGTTTGCTTACTAGGGGCAGACGAGGACAACCGAACAATCTGCGAGCTTGAAGAAGAACTCTGCTCAGTGAGTGCGTCCACTGGAGTTTCGGGGAGTTCGAGTTCCTGTTTCCGCCCTTCGATCCACTCCGTGAGTTCCTCCGCGTAGGCAAAGACCCCGCCGCGCGCGCTCCCTGGCATGCGGTGGACTGGCAAGCGTCGTTCCTTCTCCCAGCGCTTGACGGTACGTTCGTCGCGATCGAAGAAAGCCGCGATTTCTTTCCACGACTGCAGACGCTGCTGTGCCGCCAGCGGGTTCCGAGTGGCTGCCATAGCCTGATTTGTCCTGATTTGTCGTGAATTGTCCCTTGCTTGGGGAAAGCGAGGCACGCACAGTATAGCTCGATTTGCACCGAGTGGCGCGCGTGCCTTCTTGAACGTGTGCGACGTCAAAGAGTGCGCAAATCATTTCACATCCCACGCGGAGGCTCACTTGACTAGCGCCCACTTTCGGCTGGCTCAAATTTTTGCGGCTGGCTTCATCTTCCTGTTCCTCACGGCCACGGCAGCGCCCGCTCAGACCTATACCGACCTTCATGACTTTAACGCGAGCGCTGGCGAGCCTTACTACTTCAATGCCGCCGGGCTATTTTCTCAGGGCCACGACGGCAATCTGTATGGGGTATCCCATTTCGGAGGAACATCGGACATTGGGACGGTGTTCAGCATCACCCCGTCGGGAGTTCCCACAATCCTGGACAGCCTTGTGGGTAGCAACGGTGCATACCCGTATTACGGTCTCACACTTGGAAGTGACGGTAATTTCTATGGCGTGGCTCCCCTGGGTGGAACCTCGAATGCGGGAACCTTCTTTAAAATTACCCCCACCGGAACGATGACGGTGCTATACAACTTCACCGGATCTGGTGACGGAGGGTATCCCACGTCTCCTCCCGTGCAAGGCGCGGATGGAAATTATTACGGAGTGGCCACCGGAAACAACGGTGGGAACCAGTTGACTAGTTCGTTCTATAAAATCACGCCCGCTGGCGTGTTCACTACCTTGCATTTGTTTACGAGCGCCGAGGGCAATCAGTGTTCGGGCGTCACTCTCGGCAGCGACGGCAATTTTTATGGTGGATGCAACTTCGACGGCGCGAACGGAGACGGTACTCTCTACAAGATCTCCCTGACCGGACATGTAACCGTGCTGCACAATTTGACTGGGACTGATGGTCTTTATCCGGCGGGTATCGTGCCCGTGCAAGCCAGCGATGGCAATTATTACGGAGCGACCTACTCCGGCGGAACTAGCAATGTGGGAGTCATTTATCAGCTCAAGCCGAGCGGCACGTACACGGTGCTCCATAATTTCGCAGCTGGTTCGGATGGCGCGTACCCAATCGCCTCTCTCACGCTGGCAACGGACGGCCAACTCTACGGAACCGCCTCTTATGGCGGCAACACCACTGCTTGTCCCACCGGAATAACGGGTTGCGGAGTGCTCTTCAAGATCACGAAGAGCGGTGTTTTCACCACCCTTCACACCTTTAGCTCCAGTGATGGCGCCTACCCGCAAAGCAGTCTTTCCTTGCGGACCGACGGTGTATTTTACGGAGACACGTTTGGTGGCGGTTTCTATGGGCAAGGTGTGTTTTACAGCCTGAATACCGGTCTACAGCCTTTTGTATCGCTGGTTACAACCTCGGGGAAAGAGGGAGCCAAGATCGGCATTCTTGGGCAAGGCTTTTCTCGATCGTCAGTAGTGAAATTTGGCGGGGTGGCCACCGCCTCGATCACTCTGAGCGGGAGTACCTACATCAGCGCCACGGTGCCGGCGGGAGCGCTCACCGGTTCGGTGACGGTGACAACCGGGTCCAGCACGCTGACCAGCGCTCAGACTTTCAAAGTGAAGCCGACCTTGCTCAGCTTTTCTCCAGGAAGCGGGAGCGTGGGGAGTGCCGTGATCATCACCGGAACAGCGTTCACGCAGACGACCAAGGTGACGTTCAACGGTAGCTCGGCGACGTTCACTGTCAATTCTGATTCGCAGATCACGGCGACGGTTCCCACCGGAGCAACCACGGGCAAAATTACCGTGACGACCAAGGGAGGATCGGCGACCAGCGCAACCAGCTTTACGGTCAACTAACGATGTTTCACGGGTGGTGAGTGGAGGCGGGGAACTGATTTATTCGGTCGCCGCCTCCAGCACCGCAGGCGAGGGCTGTGAGGTTCCGAACTCACCTTCCCACTTGGCAATCACGACCGTCGCCAGACAATTGCCGATGACGTTGACGGCGGTGCGTCCCATGTCGAGCAACTGATCTACTCCGAGCAAAATAAAAATTGGTTCGGTCGGCAGGCCCACGGTTCCGGCTGTGGCAAGAAGAATTACCAGCGCGGCTCGGGAAACTCCGGCGACGCCCTTGCTGGTCAGCATCAGCACCAGCATGATGTAGAGTTGGCGGCCCAAGGTAAGGTGCATTCCCGCAGCTTGCGCCACGAAAATGGCGGCGAGTGATAGGTAGAGTGTGGATCCGGTTAGATTGAAGCTGTAGCCCATGGGCATGATGAAGGCGACGATCTGACGGGGAACTCCCATGGCTTCCATCGACTCCATGGCTCGGGGAAGAGCGGCCTCAGAATTCGCCGTGCCAAACGCGATGGTTGCCGGCTCGGCGACTGCTCGCAGAAATCTTCGGATCGGCACCCCGAAGGCCAGCGCAATGGGGAACAGCACCAGTGCCAGGAAGACCACCAGCGCCACGTAGAGCGCCAGCAGCAATTTCGCAAGGTTGCTGAGGATCCCCACCCCCGTAGTGGCGACGGTGTAGGCGATGGCCCCCAGCACGCCGATCGGAGCGAAGAGCATGACGATATTTGTGAACTTGAACATCACTTCGCTCAAGCTCTCGGTGAACGCCAGCATAGGCCGGCGCTTGTCTTCCTTTTTCACCAAAGACAGCGCAATGCCGAAAATCAGGCTGAACACGACAACCTGGAGGATCTGATTTTCAGCAACCGACTTCGCAATGTTCTCCGGAAAGATGTGGAGAATAGTGTCGCTCGCGGAGAGTTTTTCGACATTGACCGATTCCCTGGAAGCGATAGGAATCTGCGCGCCGACTCCAGCCTTACTGATGTTGATAGCTGCTAAGCCGATGAACAGGGCCAGCGTGGTGACGATCTCGAAAGAGATCAGTGCCTTGATCCCCATTCGCCCGACTTTTTTGAGATCGGAGTGAGCCGCGATGCCGCTGACGAGAGTTGCGAATAGCAGGGGAGCGATGATGACTTTAATAAGGCGGAGGAATATTTGCGCCAGAATGCGCAGGTTCACCGCGAACGCAGGGAAGTCATAGCCGATTGCGGCGCCTGCTATCATCCCCACGAAAATCCAGGTCGTCAGCGTACGGCGAAAAAAACCATAGGCGACCAGACCGAGCACCGCAATCCAGCGCAATGCCAGCGGGATCGTGACCGCAAGGAGAGGGATGTGATTAAGCCAACTCACGCGACGAAGATATCACGGGAGATCGGGAACGCCTCCCGTTTTGGCGCTCATGCGGGAGAAATTCGGCGCACGTTTCCGCACGGGTGGGGAATTCATTACAATTAAGAACATCATGGATCCCCTTATTATTGCTGGACGGCAATTTCGCTCGCGCCTCATCGTGGGCACAGGCAAGTACAAGTCCTTTCAAGAGACCGCTCGCGCTCTCGAAGCCAGCGGCGCGGACATGGTCACGGTTGCTGTGAGACGCGTGAATCTTGACCGCAGTAAAGAGTCGCTGCTCGACTACATTGATCCCAAGCAATATTTCCTGTTGCCCAACACGGCTGGCTGCTACACGGCGGAGGAGGCGATTCGAACCGCACGTCTGGGACGAGAAGTAGGAATTTCAGACTGGGTGAAACTGGAAGTGATCGGCGATCAAGCCACGTTGTACCCGGATGTCCAGGCCACGTTGGAAGCCACCCGTGTGCTGGTGAAAGAGGGTTTCACGGTGCTTCCGTACACCTCGGATGACATCGTGGTCGCGAAGCGTCTGCTCGATGCCGGGGCTTCGGCGATCATGCCTCTGGGAGCGCCGATTGGAAGCGGGCTCGGGATCCAGAATGCCGCGAACATTCGCATCTTGCGCGAGATGATTACGGGCGTTCCGTTAATCGTGGATGCTGGCGTGGGAACGGCCTCCGATGCGGCAATCGCGATGGAGCTTGGCGCCGACGCCGTGCTGATGAATACCGGAATTGCCGGCGCTCAGGAGCCTGTCCTGATGGCGGAGGCGATGAAAAATGGGGTGCTGGCTGGACGGCAGGCCTACATGGCCGGACGCATGCAGAAAAAGCTCTACGCGACAGCTAGCTCACCTGTTGAAGGTGTGGTGCGCTAACTGCGAACGCCTGTTCGTTGCAGAGGAATTGTGCGATTCGCTCCGCGGCGTTTCCATCCCATAACGGCGGCACCGCGGCTTCCTTGGTAACGCCATTCAGGATTTTATCGAGCTCCGCGACCAACCGGCTCTGGTCGCGTCCGACAAGAACATTAGTTCCAACGTCGACTGTGACCGGCCGCTCGGTATTTTCCCGCATGGTCAAGCAGGGGACGCCGAGGTAGGTCGTTTCTTCCTGAATGCCGCCAGAATCGGTCAGGACCACGGTAGCCCTCGCCTGCAATGCGAGAAACTCGAGATAAGACAGCGGATCGCACAAATGAAGCCCACTCACCGGGATTTGCCATTGTGAAATTCTCAGGCGAGTTCGGGGATGAACCGGGAACACGACCGGCAGCTTTTCGGCGATCGAAAGCAGGGAAGTGACTATGCCGCGCAGCATCTCCGGCTGGTCCACGTTGGCGGGCCGGTGGAGCGTAACCAGAGCGTAGCGCGCCGGGAATCCATTGCGGGGAAGATTCATCGCCTCAGGCAGCAGCCGCACCAGGCTGTCGATCATCACGTTTCCGACCAGATGGATCTTGTCGGGGGAGATCCCTTCGCGCAGCAGATTCGCGTCTCCATCTTGCGATGGAGTGAAAAGCACGTCGGATAATTGATCGGTGACAATGCGATTGATTTCTTCCGGCATGGAGCGGTCGAACGACCGCAGGCCGGCTTCTACGTGTGCGACGGGAATTCGGAGCTTGGCGCAAACCAGCGCCGCGGCCATTGTAGAGTTCACGTCTCCATAAACCATCACCATGTCAGGACGATGTTCGAGCAGAGCGGCTTCCATGCCAGTCATGACCTGCGCGGTCTGCTGTGCGTGACTGCCCGAGCCTACGCCCAGATTCACTTGGGGTTCAGGGATTTCCAGTTGACGGAAGAAGATGTCGGACATGTTCGCGTCGTAGTGTTGACCGGTGTGGACCAACGTCTGCCGGCAACGGCGCTGGCCCAGCGCACGGTAAACCGGCGCCGCTTTCATGAAATTCGGTCTTGCCCCTACGACATGAAGGATGTGCACGGTTAAAGTTGTCTGGACCAGCACAGTGTATCGTGCGATCAAGCCAGCGGAACGGCGGGGAATACGAGTGGTACAGGGTCAGGCGGCCGAGGCCTGACCGTCTTTCACGTCCGTATGCGAGAGCGGTTTCTCATGAAGCAGGAGTTCCGTTGCCTGAACTCGAGGTTCTGCGTGGAACCAGCGTTGGACGATGCCGTCATGAACGAAGTTCGCGATCGACAGCAGGCTCATTCCCTGGTGGTGGACCATCCAGCAGCGCACCAATTCGTAGTTACGACCCCAGCGGCGGCGGCGTGGAGCAGTGAAGTCTGCCGCTTCATAGAAGCCATAAGCTCCAAACCATCCGTCGTGCAGCATGCCATTCAGATTGCGGAGAGCCGCGACCGGATCGACCCCGAGCGCCAGAAAACTCGAGTACGGAGAGATCACCATCACATTTGTTTCATGCTTGCGCAGCGCAAGGTCCGGTAAGCCGAACGCGTGATACTGATAGTTGCCGGCGTCGTCGGTTTTGGCATAGGCCGACTCTGAAATGCCCCAGGGAATCCGCCTGGCTGCAGTGTAGGCCTGTTGCGACAGCACTGCAGAGAGGCGTGAGCGCTCCAGAAGCGTGTTGGGATGGCTGCGCATCCAGAGCGAGGGCATCAAGTATTCGAACATCGTGCCAGTCCAGGAGAGAAGAACGGGACGGCCGTTATCCAGCACATGGGCTCGCCCCAAGCGGAACCAGCTCTCCTGCGGGATATCGTCTTTCGCGATCGCCACGAACACTGCAGTCCGGGACTCGGTGGCAAGCAGGTCGTAACAGGCTGTCTGCAACTGGTGCGTGTCGACATCAAAGCCAACCGAGAGCAACTTCCGGCGCCGGTTCAGAAGCATCGCGAAATCCATCTCATCCGCTAATTTGAGGCTCTCGGCCGCGATCGCTTCCAGATCGGCGATGAGCTCGGTCACATTGGATCGGGCTTGGGTCAGCAACGTCTCAAACTGCCGCAGCGCGAATTCCTGCTTTTCCCAGCCGGCGGAGGCGGCACGCGGAAGACTCGCCATCAACTGCTCGATGAGGGGCGGGATCTGCTGCAAGGCGACTTGGTCCGACTGCAATGAGCGTTCCGGAAGCCCGAGTCTCTGAAGAATTGGCGAGAATTCGGGCAGAAGCCACGGGGTGTAATTCCGAATTCCGTTGCTGAGTTGGCTCAGGCGCGTGCGTGCCTCACTCAAGAACCAATACCCGGGTGCGACCGGTTGGGCGTTCGGCCTCACAGGCAGGCGTCCCAGAGCATCTTCTACAGTTTCGATGCTGCTTACCAGATTGTCTTCGCGCAACTGGCGCGCGAGCGAGCTGAACTCCTTGCGCGAAAGAGCGTGTAACTCGAAGGCTACGCGCAGGTGATCCATCACTCCGGAGTGAAAGTCGGAATCCCAAAGTGGCCGCTTCAGGCGTTCCAAAATGCCTTGGTTCAAGGTCCACAAGGATGCCAGAAGATTGCCGTTGTCGACCGAGGAAATGAATGATGGCGGCAGCGGAACCAACGTGCGAGTGTCGTACCAATTCAGAAGGTGACCGTGATGACGCGGCAACTTCGCAATTGTTGCCAGGGTCCGCTTATTTTGTTCGACGAATTCCGGAATGGTGAGATATCCGAATTCGCAAGCAACCTGGCGCGCGTTGAACAGGAAGCCCAGATTGGTTGGAGAAATTCGCGGCGCAATCGTGAGCGGCTCTTCCTGCACGTTGTCCGGGATCAGCCAGTTATGTTCTTCGGTACAGAACTCTGAAAAATATCGCCACGTGCGCAAAGCGGCCTGGCGCAAAAACAGTTCATCGCGCTTGGCGGTCTGATTGCGTGCCGGGGTGGGCGGCCGGTTGAGCCATTGCGAGACCCATTTGCTGCAGGCCCAGAGCAGGAGGACCGGAATTGCAGATGCGAGAGCCTCGCGCCGAGTGAACGCCACGAGAACGCCCACCACTAGAGCCAAGGCCGGAGTCCAGTCCAAGTAGCGATCCACCGGCGTACGTTTTTGGCCGCCAAGCTCTGCTTCGGCGGCGGTTTCCCACTCGAGCAGGCGCTGTCCCGTCCACAGGCGGCGCACCGAGGCTCGCACCACGGCGTCGAGCGAGAGCAAGGTCTGATGCGCAATGAAGGTCAGCGTGAGAAAGACGTTGATGTTGGAGTCGAACAGCGCGATGACCGAATCGCGAGCCACGCGCCACTTTTTGGTTACTGCCGCCCGGATGAGGCCGAAGAGAAATTGTCCCCATGCCGGCACAAATAAGATTGCGATGGTGGCCAGCGTCCAGTATTTCGGCATTCCCGGCAGTACCAGCCAGCCCAGGACGAATAGCAAAAAAGTCGCAGGCTCGACCAGGCTGCGTCGCAGGTTATCGAATATTTTCCATTGCGACACCATGGAAATCGGGTTGCGTACTTCGCGTCCCGACTCGTCCGGTACATGAGGGAACAGCCACTCGATGATCTGCCAGTCTCCGCGCAGCCAGCGATGTTTGCGGCGATTGTAGGCACTGTAGTGGGACGGATAGTCCTCGATCACTTCAACGTCGGTTGCCAGTCCGGCGCGCGCGTAAGCGCCTTCGATCAGGTCATGGCTGAGCAGCGCGTTGCGCGGGAAGCGGCGATCCAGAACGCGATGAACGGTTTCGACTTCGTAGATCCCTTTGCCGGTGAAACTGCCTTCCCCATAGAGATCCTGGTACACGTCGGAGACAGCGCGGGTGTAAATGTCGAATCCGGTTTCGCCGGAATAGATACTGGCCAGGCGCGAACGGCTGGCGCTCTGCACGCTGACTCCCACGCGCGGCTGAAGAATGCCATACCCGGCCACCACAATGTTGAGTTCGGGGTCGACAATGGCCTGGTTCAATGGGTGCGCGAGGCAGCCGACCATGCGATGGGCAGATTCGCGCGGCAATTCCGTATCGGCGTCGAGGGTGATGACAAACCGGACTTTGGAAAGAACGGAGAGATCGCCGATTTTTACCGGGAAGCTGTCAAATTCGCTGCGTAGAAGCTTGTTCAAGTCCAGCAACTTGCCACGCTTGCGCTCCCATCCCATCCAGACCTTCTCGCGGGGGTTGTACACGCGATGGCGGTGGAGCAGCAGGAACGAACCGCTGCCCTGCGAGGAATATTTCTTGTTCAGATTTTCTATGAGCTCCGCGCAAAGATCGACGCGCGCATCTTTTTCGTCGGAAGGTTCGCGCGAGTCGGGCAGATCGGTCAACAACGCGAAGTGCAGGTTCGGATCGTGATTCCCGAGATACCGCACCTCGAGATCTTCCGCCAGCCTGTGCACCTGGGCTTCATTCAAAAGCAGGCTCGGAACCGCGATCAGGGTGACACAATCGTCTGCAATCTTCTCGGAAAAATCGAGCTTGGGCAGAATCTGCGGCCGAAGCAGAGCGGTGATGAGGTAATTGACCAATTGCACGGCGCTCTGGGAACTTGGCAGCAACAATGCCAACGTGGAGAGAAGGATCAGCCACGGTGAACTGTAAGCCGGCGTCAGCAGAAGCAGTATGGCCGACACAATTGCCAGTGTGAGAACTTCAATCGCGGGCAGGTAAGTTTCGTCTGGATGCTTGCGAAGAAACGAGGTGATCCGCTCCGCAAAGGTGGGACGATAGCCGACTCTCTCGTGAAGAGTGTCTTTGCCTTCCGCAATCAGGTAATAACCCACGTGCGATTGACGCCAGGCAACGCGGGGATCGCTTTGCCCTTGCGCCTGCGCTTCTTGCGCAAGCTTCAGAGCCTCGCTGGCAATTTCGGTCTCGGAGCAGTCGGCCCGGTCGGAGAGCTTGACGATGCGGTTGCGATAAAGATCGCGGCTCTCGAATTCCATGTTGGCATAGGCGCCGGCCGGATCTTGCCGCAGAACCTGATCGAATGCGATCAACGGTTCCAGGATGTCTTTCCAATTGGTCTCGCGAAAGCTCGCGCAAACTGCGAACGCAAACGCCGGTGCCGAGTACAGCTTGATGATTTTTCAGTAATTGCGACGCGTCTCTGGCGATTTCTTCCAACAAGTGGAGTTTGAGCGCAGGCACAAGCGCCCAAAGCTCACGCATGCGAAGCGGCGTATTTTTCTGAAACGCGTTCAGGTAGCTGATCAGCCCTTCTTCACTGACGCGGTTTTCGCAAGCCGCCAGAAATCCTTCCGCCAGCGCAGCCACTCGGGGAATGATCTCTCCCCTGGGCGTACGCACATCGGGAATTTTCTTGAGCTGCTGAAATGCTTCCAGAGTGTTTTCCGACTCGGAGGAGACCAGTCGCGTATTGTCATACATCCAGCGGAAGTCATCGGAAACTGGAGCCTCGAGGGTGAGTTTCTCGAACTCGTTCAGCAACCGGTAAAGGTTCTTGGCCACCGCCGCGAAACGGTCGAGGAAGTAACTAGAAGGCTCGCTATTGGGCAACCAAGGCAGGTTTTGTGACAATTTCAACGCGTGCTGGCTCAGTGCATCCGAATCTGAAACCGGAACGTTCCCCGGTTGGGGAAGGCGCTCTGCCTCCGAGGTCACAAGTTCCAGGTGCGTATTCTGTGGCATCGATCGAGTTTCCTAACGGTAACTGGCCGCTTGCAATTCAAACATCTCTGCATAGCGGCCACCTTGTCTTGCCAGTTGATCGTGGTTGCCTTCTTCGGCGATGTTTCCGTTCTCGAGTACTACGATGCGATCCGCCATGCGCACGGTCGAGAAGCGATGAGAAATAAAGAGTGCCATCTTTCCGGTGGTTAGTTCGGCAAAGCGCTGAAACACTTCGAACTCGCTGCGCGCGTCGAGCGCTGCCGTGGGCTCGTCAAGAATGAGCAGCTGCGCATCGCGCAAGTATGCCCGTGCCAGTGCCACTTTCTGCCATTCCCCGCCGGAAAGGTCCACGCCCCCATCAAAGCGTCTGCCCAACATTTGATCATAGTGCCGCGGCAGTTTCCCAATTACTTGATCGGCAAGGCTCTTGTGAGCAGCCAGCTTCAGACGATCGAGGTTCCCGATCTCTTCCACCTTGCCTACCGCGATATTGTCCCTGGCCTTCATCTCATAGCGCATGAAGTCCTGAAAAATCACTCCGGTTTCCCGATACAGGTCTTCCAGATCGTATTCGCGCAGGTCCACACCATCCAACAGGACCTGGCCCTCCGTCGGGTCATACAGGCGTGTTATCAGCTTCACGATCGTAGTCTTGCCCTGGCCATTTTCTCCGATGAGAGCGACGCGTTCCCCGGGACGTAAGTGAAAGTTCAGCCGATTCAGAATCAGGCGCGGGCTTCCGGGGTAGCTGAACGAGACATTGCGGAACTCGAAGCCATGGCGGATGGGCCGAGGAGCGGGCAAGGCATTTGGCTTTGATCGAATCGTCGGCTGCATTTCAAAGAAGGCGAGCAGATCTGTCAGGAACAATGCTTGGTCGGCAATGCTCGACAGCGTTGAAAAAATTTGCTGAATATTGCTGCTCGCCTGCATGATCGCACCGGCAAGGAAGGTGAGAGTACCGATGCTCAACGCGCCTGCAATGGTTCGCCAGATCACATAAACATAAGCCGAGTAGTAACCGACGGTGCCGATGAGAGAGAAGAAAGAGCCTGCGACAAGCCGGCGGAGGGCCAGTCCGACGTTTTCATCGTAAATGTCGTTGGAGAGGTGGGTGAAGCGATCAGTGAGGAACTTGCTCAAGTTAAAAAGCTTGAGCTCTTTGGCTGCTTCCCGGCTTCCTCCCAGTACCCGCAGGTAATCCAGTTCGCGCCGGATCGGGGTTTGGCGGAAATTCTTAGCGTAGCCCAAGAACGCGAAGTGACTTTCCCCCAGGAATGCTGGAATAACTCCGGCGATGAGCAGCAGGAGCAGCCACGGCGAAAAGAGCATGATCGACACCGATAACGAAACCGTGGTGATGACCTGCTGCACCAGCCGTCCGATGGACTGAATCATGCCAAGGCGGTCGGTGGCTTGTACTCGGGCTCGTTCCAAGCGATCGTAGAAGACCGGATCTTCGTAGGCGATCAGATCCAGCTCGGAAGCATGCTTCATTACCTCGATGCTCACGTGGCGCGTGTACTTATCCGCGAGCAAGGAATCGAGATAGTCGATCACTCGAACCAACAGGCTGGAGATGACAGCCAACCCGAACTCCGTGGCCACGAGCCACCAGAACTTGGGCTGAACCGGCTGGTGAGTGGTCAGGGTGTGGACGATCGAATCAATAATAAGTTTCGTGATCCACAGCAGGGCGATCGGCAGCAGGGAGACAAAAAGGCGAAATATGAGGCCGAGCGCGACTACGGTTCGGCCCGAGTCCCAGACGATCTTCAACACGGGGGGTACGTTACGAAGCGCCGCGAGGCGTTCGTGCCACCCGCTCCAGAAACTCTCCTGCTCAGTCATGGTCAATGAAGGAAGTTCTGCGTGCTTTCCGTCCCAAGTTCCTCGGGGCCGGCATCAATCTTTTGCCGTTTGAGAGATGCCGAAAACCCCAGGTAAGGTTTGTTGGTGCATCAACTTATGCGAATCCGGAGTTCGTTTGCACGAAGTAACCGATCCGCAACGCTCACCATAATCCTTAGCTTGTTATGGGCCGAACTCAACCGCCAGATAAGACTTCCCGAAAGGACGTTTTGATACCCGAGCCCCAATTCTATTCAGGTATTTACCCTACTGCCTACAGAAATGGCAAGTCCCGGGGAAGTGGGCACGCCGCCGAGTCCGCGAGCGGGAATGGATTTTTTGCGCGGTGAGAGCAGAATTTCCTTTCATTCTCACTTGATTTCGACCATAACCAAGCCATTTACGGGCACATTGATCTTGATTTCGTTGTTCTGGATGTCCTGTTTCTCGGGGGCCGGGAGCTCACTTGCCAGGCGTAACTGCTTTAGCTGGCTCTGAGTCGGGTACCGAGGCGATCCCATTTTTTCGTAAGCGGGATGGATATCGCCATGTGCGCTGTCCACACGAGACAGGAAGACATGCCGACTCTTCCCCACATTCCCAAGTTTCAGAATGAAGGTTTTGGCAGAACCGGTCTCACCGGGGTTCACCAGATCCCATATCGCCAAGGCCAAACTTCCATCTTTTCGACGGGTCAGCAAGGCGTCATTCGAATGAACCTCGATGCGCTCGCTCCCGAGCCGGTGCAGCAGGGCGAAGGCGTTGTAAGCAGGTTTTGGAATTTCTCCGGCGGCGATCAGGCCAAAACCTCCGTAAAAGGGCTCCCTGACTACTCCTTGTTCTTCGAAAACATCCGAGAAGGTCCAGTAGGACATTTCATTGACCAGCCCATCACATTGCCGGATTGTGTCGGCCATCCAGGGACCCATGTAGACGGAATCCGTCACATCGGGTTCATTTTTGTAGCTGGCGTTAAACTCGCTCCAGATCAGAGGAATGTCGGGCAGGGAAGAAGATTTGATTTGCTGGTGTACCTTGCTCACCGCTCGGCAAACCATTTGGTCACGAGACACGGTTCCTTTGGAGCCCAGCACTGGTTCGGGAGGATCGTTGCCGTAAACGTGAGTGGACACGAAATCCACGGGGACATGATTCTCGACGCAGTGCCGGATGAAGGCGTCAACCCAGGCGGCCTGGGCGGTCGCAGGTCCACCCACTCTCAGGTGTGAATCAACCTTCTTAATGTCAGCTGCAGTGTGGTCATACAACTCCCAGTAACTGGGCTGACGGGGCTCTCCGGCCCAGAAATCCAGGTTTGGTTCATTCCACACCTCGAAGTACCAGTTCGCGACTTCTTCGCTGCCATAGCGCTCGACCAGGTGCTTGGCGAATGCGGTAATCAGATCGTCCCACTTCTTCCAATCTTTGGGAGGGGCTACATTGGGTTTGTACCAGAAGGCCTGTAACGCTTCTTTCGAAGCCAATTTCCTTGGCATGAAGCTTAGTTCCACGAAGGGTCGGACGCCGTTCTGGAGTAACCCGTCGTAGACCTGGTCTACGTAGGAAAAGTTATAGATCGGATTGCCCTGGGCGTCCTCGTCGTAGACTCCCATCTCGTCCAGCAATATGCCATGAAAGCGAATGTACTTGAGGTCGGTAACCTGCTTCACCTGGCGGAGATCACTTCGGTAGGCATCACGCATGGAAAGTACCGCTCTGCCGGACCCGAACATGTGTTCCCAAAAATGAGGGAATGGGTGAGAGGGCGCGGATGCATCCACGACCACATTTTCCACCTGGTCGCCTGCGGTTTGAGCCATGCTAGGTGCCGTGCAGAATAGGACGGTAAGCAACAATACATTGGGAGTGATTATTAGTGTCCGCCGATTCAACAAAGGTTCCCTCCGAATCGACATTCTAATCGCTCCGTGCGGAACTCTGCGATGTGAGTTCCCTGGTTGCCATGACAAAGGCATCGCCATCCCTTGACTTTGTTTATTACTCAATGCACACTTTTGCGGCCCAGTTGCGATGAGTGGTTGAGCACGCGCTGCGTTCTTCCCCCAACCCGAATTGATGAGGTGTACAACCTTGCGGCTGCGGCTTTGGGGCCTCCTTTTTATTGCGCTACTCTGCCGAACTTCATTCGGACAGGCCGTCTATGGCAGTATCTGGGGCACGATCAGCGACGCCTCCGGGACCCCGATCCTGAGTGCTCGAGTTACCGTAACTTCCGTTGAGAAAAACCTGGTACAGGGGGCGGACACGAATTCCGTCGGAGGATATTCCATCAGCCATCTCGTCCCCGACACATATAACGTGCGTGTCGAGGCACCCGGATTCAAGCTAGGCGTCGCGCAGTTTGTCCAGGTGTACGCCGATCAGGACGAAAGGGTCGACGTGAAGCTGGTAGTAGGACAAAGTTCAGACACGGCATCGGCGCAAGCGGGCTCATCGCTGGTAAATTCGTTCCACGCCAACGTCTCCACGAGTTACAGCAATCAGGAATTACAAAATCTTCCAGTGCAGAACCGCGCTTTGATGAATCTCCTTTTATTTGTTCCAGGAGCGGCGCGCAGTCCAGTGCTTGGGCAGCCTCGCGAGAATCTTCAACTCAAGGGCCTGCCGGTACGTCTCAACGGTTTTCCCTTGAGCGCGAGTTCGTTCGAGCTGGACGGCACCGAGATCCCAATCACTATTCAGGGTGGGATCGTGGTGAATCCTCCCCTGGAATCGCTGCGGGAGATGAAGATCACGACGCAAAACCCGGATATCGAATTTGGACAGTCTGCCGCCGTGGTAAACCTGCAAACCGCGTCGGGTACGAATCAGTGGCACGGTAGTGCGTTTGAGTACCGGCAGAGCGGGTTCGGCGGGGCTGGCGCTCCGGATATTCAGAACCTACAGGAACCAGCCCTCGACCAGAGAGTGAACTTTTTCGGCGGAAGTATCGGCGGACCGATCCTTCGCAATCGTGTCTTCGTCTTCGGCGACTACCAAGGCGACCGCCGTAGCAGCCGGCAGAGCAGGACGGTCGACGTCCCGACCGAAACTGTGCGCGACACGTGTCTTAATCCGCAGAGCGCCGTTTGTGATCTCAGCGAATATGGGCGGCAGATCTACGACGCCAGAAATCAGCAACTGTTCAGCAACGGTATCATTCCTTCCAGTGAGCTTTCTCCTTCAGCAGTCGCGCTTCTCAGCTTGTTTCCGGCTCCCAATACCGCCGGGACCCCGCCTTACTTGAACAACTTCACGGGCTCAGGGGTGGAAACGTTTGATGACGATGTCTTTGACACACGTCTCGATTATGACGTCACCTCGAAGATGAAAATGTTCGGACGTTACAGCTTTGGCGATTTTCGCGAGGTATCCCCTCCCGTGCTAGGGGCCGACCTGGGCGGCATCGCGTTCAGTGGCGCTGGTTCCGCGGGAACCACCAACGTTCGCAGTCACACATTGGCAACCGGCTTCGATTACCAATTGACACCCACGCTGGTTACCGACTTCCGCTTCGGCCTTGGCCGCTTTCACTCCAGCGAACTGCCGTTCAATTACGGAACCAGCCCCGCGTCCATGTTTGGAATTCCGGGACTTAACTTCGGCGATTTGTTTACCTCACTGTTGCCGGATTTTGAAATTCCCGGCCCGCCGCAGCCGCGGCCGACCACGCCCGATTTCTCTCGCTTCGGATATTCCATCCTCGCGAACGGATGTAATTGCCCGCTGTTTGCTGCGCAACAGCAGTTTCAATGGGTGAATAACTGGACCAAGATTCATGGACGTCACATCGTGAAATGGGGCACCGACTTGCGCTACGTGGAAGGCATGCATTTGGCTAACACGATCCCGAGCCTGCGGCAGGTGAACGGAGTTCCCGACTTCAATTTGGCGACGCAGTTCAACTCGGTGTCTCCGGCGGGCCGGCTGATCTTTGGCCCGGCCTTTACCAGTGTGCCGGGAACGCAAAATACGTCTGGGCTCGGGCTTGCGACTTTCTTGCTGGGCTTCGTTACCGGCTTTGAACGTTCAGTGAATCTGACCTCCTTGAATTCCACTCCCTCACCCGAGGAGCGCCAGCGGCGCTGGTTCTTCTATGGGCAGGATACCTTCCGCGTTACTCCCAAACTGACTTTCACGTACGGATTGCGATGGGAGATTTACTTTCCCCAGACAGTTACAGGAAAGGCGGAAGGCGCATGGTTAGACATCAACACGGGGTTCCTTGGAATTGCGGGTTACCAGGCGACAAATCTCCACGGCAACGTGAAGAATAGCCTGACCAATTTTGCCCCCGAACTCGGTCTGGCCTACGCGATCAATCAGAAGACCGCCCTTCGCGCAGGGTACCGGCGAAGTTTCGATATTGGACTGGATAGTCTGATATTCGGTGACAACGTCACCGATAACCCGCCCATTGTCCGCGACCAGTTGGTTGGCAGCGTACCCCCGAATCCTTCGGCGCCTGGCTTTTACTTAGCGAACGTTCCGCCGCCACCCAACATCAATCTTCCCGCCAGTGGAGAGATTCCACTTGCGCCTGGCGTGCCCGCCAATGTTGTTCCCAGCCGGGTTCGCTTGCCTACGTGGGACTCCTGGAACCTCTCTTTCGAACATCAACTCACCGATTCCATGGTGCTGAATCTTGCCTACGTCGGGAACAAAGGCACGCACGTTGCTTTCGATACCGCGTCCAGTTACGACATCAACCAGGCTGCAGTCGGTTTGCCGAAGAGCGCCTCGGCACCACTGCCGCCGTTCTTCAACCGCTTTGGCTGGACGCAAAATATCAATTACTTTGGCGCAAACGCCTCTTCGAATTTTCACTCGTTGCAGGCTGAATTCGAAAAAAGATTCGGACACGATTTCACTGTCCTGGCCGACTACACCTGGTCTAAACAACTGGATTTCAGTCCCATTTATTTCAACGTAAATCCCCGGATCGGTTATGGACCGGGCGACTTCGACCGCACCCATCGTGTTTCTGGAACGAGTGTGGCCGAACTGCCGATAGGCAGCGGGAAAGCAATTCTGGGAAATGCCACAGGTTTTCTCGACAGGCTGGTGAGTCACTGGTCTCTGGCTACCACCGCATTCTGGACCTCTGGACTACCATTCTCGCCAACCTATGATTCAGGATTGACGCGGGAGTGCCAGGCCGATCGCAACACCGGGCCCTGCCAACCGAATCTCGTCGGCACGGTACACATTACGGGCGACCGCAATTCGTACTTCACGACAACGAATGGTGTATCGCTGCCGGGAGGAATCGGGAACACTCCCGGCGCGGCTGTCGGTCCTTGGGAGCGTCCCGCCCCCGGCACGCTGGGCGACGCCGGACGAAACACACTGCGAGGCCCATCCTACGTCCAGTGTGATGTTTCGCTGGGCAAGCGTATTCAGATCAGAGAGAGTCTCGCTCTCCAGTTCCGCTGGGATGTGTACAACGTCTTTAACAAAGTGAACCTGGGCGACCCAAACCCCTGCGTCGATTGCATCGCGACCGCTACTGAGGTCGGGGCGGGCCAGATTACTTCCTTGGCGCCGGGCGCCATCCAGCGCCAGATGCAGTTCGCTTTGCGAGTGGTTTTTTAGCCGAATCGGAGACTTAGGACTCATGACGTACCAGCCCGGAATGTGGGATAATCGCCCACCGTCGCGAGGCATACGGCACGCGCCGAGTCTGTCCCCGGACTCGAGATAAGCAAACTTCTCCGAATTGTTCCAATGGCCACCAGCCTAAGCCATTTCGAAGGTCCTGACCGCATGATCGGTCAAATGGTCGCCTCCTACGTGATCTTGCGCAAGCTGGGAGGGGGAGGCATGGGTGTGGTTTACGAGGCGCAGGATACGCGCCTGGGCCGCCATGTCGCTGTGAAGTTTCTGCCCGAGGACGCTTCCGGCGTTCGCCGCGCTCTGGACCGTTTTCAATTGGAGGCGCGAGCTGCGTCCTCGTTAAATCATCCGAACATCTGCACGATCCACGACGTCGGAATGCAGAACGGGCAATACTTCATCGTCATGGAATTGCTCGAAGGACGCACTTTGAAGCGTCTGATTCAGACCAAAGCTCTCAGAACATCTCGAGTCATTGAATTGGCGAAAGAAATGGCCGATGCCCTGGAGGCTGCCCATTCCAAAGGGGTCATTCATCGCGACATCAAACCGGCCAACATCTTCGTCACCGAACGTGGCCACGCCAAAATTCTGGATTTCGGCCTGGCGAAATTAACTGGAGTCGACCGCCATATCAGTGGGGACTCCGAGGGCGACGAATTCGACACGACGCGCGATCAGTTGACGCGCGCCGGGCTGGTAGGAACCGTGGCCTACATGTCGCCGGAGCAAGCGCGCGGCGAGAAACTGGATGTCCGCACAGATTTATTCTCGTTCGGCGTTGTTATGTACGAAATGACGACCGGAATCCTGCCTTTCCGCGGGGACACTTCGGCGATCATCTTCGATGCCCTGCTCAACCGCCAGCCAGAATCCTGCCTGAGCTTCAATGCGCAGTTGCCTCTGGGGCTCGACCGGATTATTCGCAAGAGTCTGCAAAAGAATCGCGAGCAGCGCTATTGCTCGGCTGCCGACTTGAAAACAGATTTGGAAGCAGTAGCAGGCGAATCCGAGGGCAGCGTCGTTCACTCCTTTCCTGCGCCCTCCGTGAAAGCGCAGCCCTTGCAGGCAGTTCTGCTCTATAAGCGGAATGCAGAACTGGATGAGCGCTTGCTCCAAGTGATTGAGCAAGGATTGTTGCGAAACAATTGCAAGGTTTTCGTGGATCGTCATCTGTTGATCGGGATGGAGTGGGCGCGCGAAATCGAAGAGCGGATTGCCAATGCGGATGTAGTCATACCCCTGCTTTCCGCCGCTTCGGTTCAAAGCGAAATGTTCGCCTATGAGATCGAAATAGCGCATGGGTACTCACAAAAGCGCCGCGGTAAACCGAGGATTCTGCCCATTCGCGTGGGCTTCGACGGTCCTTTGCCCGACAGCATTGGTGCCATCCTTGACGGCGTACAACAGGCAGCTTGGCACAGCGTGGAGGATGACGATCGCGTGGTGAACGAGTTGCTGCTTGGGTTGCACTCGCCGCTCACCGGTGTGTCGCCCACGGTCAAATTGGAGGCGGTGGGCGGCGCCGTTCCCCTCGATTCCCAGTTCTATATTGAGCGCTCAAGCGATGTGGAGTTCCTCTCGGCGATCGCACGCCATGACAGCATTGTTCTGCTCAAAGGCGCTCGGCAGATGGGGAAAACATCTTTGATGGCGCGCGGGCTGCAGCAGGCGAGGCGCAGCGGCGATCGTGTGATCCTCACCGATTTGCAAAAACTCAACAGCGGCCATTTGGAATCGGTGGAAAGTCTGTTCCGCGCCCTCGCCGAGTCCATCGCCGACCAGCTCGATCTCGATACCGACATCGATGAGTTCTGGAATTCCAAACGCGGTCCCAGCGTGAATTTTGAGCGCTTTCTGCGGCGCGAAGTCCTGGCCAAAATTTCGAGCCGCCTGGTGTGGGGAATGGACGAGGTCGACCGCCTTTTCTCTTCCAGCTTTGGGAGCGAGGTTTTTGGCCTTTTCCGCTCGTGGCACAACGAGCGTTCGCTCGATCCGAGCGGTCCCTGGGAAAAACTGACGATGGTGATTGCATACGCGACTGAGGCGCATATGTTTATCACTGACATCAACCAATCCCCCTTCAATGTCGGCACACGCATCAGTCTGGAAGACTTCAGCCCCATCGAGTTTGCAACGCTTAATGAGCGCTACGGGTCTCCACTGGTGAACTCAGCCGAGGTAGCCGACTGCTTCCGCTTGCTGGGTGGCCAGCCCTATCTCACGCGACGCGCGTTGAATGAAATGGCTTCCCGCAAGGATGGTTTCCGGAGTTTTGAAGCGCAGGCCTGCAGAGATGAGGGCCCATTCGGAGACCACTTGAAGCGACTGCTTTTTTCTCTGGCCCAGGATCCGGCCTTATTGCAGACAGTGCGCGGGGCTTTGCAGGGCGATGGCGCCGCGCGGACCGAAGATTTCTACAGGCTCCGGAGCGCCGGCGTCATGGCGGGCGAATTTGCCCGTGAAATGAAGCCGCGCTGCCAGCTTTACCGCATTTACTTGAGCCGACATTTACTGTGAGCGCGACTCAGCTCATTTCGCAATCCGGTTTCTACGTCGTAGGCGGTACTCTCCGCCGTGACGCTCCTTCTTACGTTGTGCGCGAAGCGGACCGTCGCCTCTACACAGCATTGCGTCAGGGCGAAGTTTGTTACGCGCTGACCCCGCGGCAGATGGGGAAGTCTTCGCTCATGGTGCGCACGGCGGCTCGTTTCCGCGATGACGGCGCCAATGTTGCTGTTCTTGACCTGACAGGCTTCGGCCAGAACGTTACCCCCGATCAGTGGTACAACGGGCTGCTGGAACGCGTAGGCCAGCAGATGCTGCTCGAGGATCAACTCGAGGAGTACTGGAATTGCCATCAGCACCTGGGTCCGCTGCAGCGCTGGACTGGAGCGATTCGCGAGGTAGTTCTTACTGCGCGGTCTTCGCAAGTCCTCATCTTTATTGATGAGATCGACGCCGTACGTAGCCTCCCGTTCTCTACAGATGAGTTCTTTGCAGGAATTCGCGAGTTCTACAACCGCCGCACGCAGGATTCTGAGCTTGGACGTCTGACCTTCTGCCTTTTGGGCGTCGCTACGCCTTCCGATCTGATTCGCGATACCCGCACCACCCCGTTCAACATTGGACGCCGCATTGAGCTTGCCGATTTCACCCCGGAGGAAGCTGCGCCCCTGGCGCAAGGCCTGGGCCGTGTTCCTAAACAGATGGAACCATTGATCTCGCGCGTTCTGTATTGGACGGGGGGCCATCCTTATCTTACCCAGCGCCTTTGCCAGGCAGTGGTGGAGGACGGAGCGGAAACTCCGAGTGGCGTCGATCAAGTCTGTCGCGAATTGTTTCTTTCCAATCGCGCCCGTGAGCGCGACGACAACCTTCTGTTTGTCCGCGAGCGTTTGCTGCGCAACGAGAATGACATTGCCGGTCTGCTCAATTTGTACGGACGTGTGCGCAGCGGAAAGAGAGTTCGCGACGACGAAACTAATTCCCTCAACACAATTTTGCGGCTTTCGGGCATCACCAAGCTGGAGGACGGTTGCTTGCGGGTACGAAACCGCATCTATGCCGAGGTCTTCGATCGCGATTGGATTGCATCGCATTTGCCCGGAGACGAACTGCGTCGTCAAAAAGCTGCTTATGTTCGAGGTCTGAAGATTGCAAGCGCGGTGTCAGCACCGCTGATTTTGCTGGCGCTGATCCTGCCGCTATTTCGGGAGAATTCTGCGGTTGCTCCTCCAGTGTTGCCGTTTGCCCCGCCAGCACCTCCGGCGTTTTGGGCGTCTTTCAATCCGCAGGCATTTCCTTCCGCGAACATCGGCGCTCTTCTGATCAGAGCGGGCGAGGAAGGGATCACAGTTTTCGTGAACAACATGCAGTACGGGACAACCGGCAGCCATGGAGTACTGCAGATTCCGGTTCTGCAGGCGGGCAATTACGAGATACGTCTGGAAAAGGAGGGTTTCCAGTCGGTCTCGCAGCGGGCGGAAATTGCCGGCGAACGAGAAACGCGGTTGTTCTTCACCCTTCAACCTAAAACCCAGGTATTGATGGATTACGCTCTCATTGTGCAGAACGCGGTTCCCGGAACCCGCGTGAGCGTGGATGGAAAGCTTATGGGGAGCGCGAAAGAGGATGGTACTTCAGCTTTCAAGGTTACCCCCGGCGAACACGAAATCGCTTTGGAGCGGGAAGGTTATCTTCCGCGCAAATTCAGACAGGAGTTTCGTCCTGGAAATAGCGTAGTAGATGGAAAGCTGGCGGTGGATGCGGAGGCCCGGGATTGGGCGCTTCTGGCGGACATGGGCGATGTAAACGCGCTTGAGAATTATCTCGTGCTTTATCCGAATGGACGTTTTGCCGCACAGGCGCGCTCGCGGGCAGAAGATTTGGATTGGGCGAAGGTAAAAGATTCAAACGACCTCGTGGCGCTCGATGGGTTCCTGAAAAAATATCCGCGAGGCCGTTTCTCGGCCGACGCCTCGGCTGACATCGAGCAATTGCAGCAGGAAGACCTCGATTGGCGTACGGCTCAGCTCAGCAAGGATCCTTCGGTGGTGCAGAAGTTCATCGATCAGCATCCGCATAGCCGCCATGCCGAGGAAGCGCAGACCGCGATTCTCGTATTCAAAGACCAAAGAGCGATCCGGCAGTTGCTCAAGCAATACGAAAATTCGTACAACCGCCAGGATTTGACGCAACTGCTTAATCTTTGGCCGTTTTGTCCTCCTGGAGTGCAGAGCGTTTTACGAGCGCAGTTCAAGTCTTCGCAATCCGGAACCCTGGCTTTGTCGCCGGTCGGAGATCCCAACATTACTGGAGAACTGGCTTCGTTGACGGTCCTGCGCGTTCGCCGCACCGAGACCGCGACGACCAGCGGTAACGTGCCTTTCAAGTTTCGAAAACAATACCAGCGCTGGGTCATCGAAAGCGGAGTGTTCTAGCTCGAGAGATCTTCAGGAAAACCAAGAATCGGCCCTGGTTCGCTCCGACGGGTGCCTATTCCACTTTCCAGAGTCGTTTCGTGGAGTAGGCCCAAAACAATCCTGCTCCATAAACCGTTCCGGCGATCAGCAATTGAATTCCGAGTTGCAGATATCCGTTGGGCACAAACCAATAGCGCATCGCGACGAGAACGGAGACCAAGGGTGCGCACAAAGCCAGCGGAAGAAAAAAAGTTTGGGAAGCAAAACTGCCGACTCGCATGCCCAGCAACCGACACATGTGGCGCGGATAAAAAACCAGCGCAGTGCAGGTGAGCGGGATTGCTGTGCCTAACGCATCTCCCACCAGTCCGAGCGGACGTATCAGCAGAATGCTGAGAACCAGGTTTGCAATCGCTTCCATGAAGACGATCCAGGACAACGTTTTGTGCTTGGCCATCCCGAATAAAATCCGGGACGAGGCGCTTTGGGCCAAGGACGCGGTCATGGGAAAAAGCAGGACCATCATTACCGGATAACTCACAGGCACGTACCGGGTGCCAACCCACACCGTGATGACGGACTTTCCCAGCAGCGCCAGGGTCGCTGCGATCGGAAAGATGATGAGAGCGCAAGCCCGGTTGCCGGCGATGAAGATTTTCTGCAGCCTCGTCCTATCGCCGACCGCATCGGACTGGCTCGACATGGGCACAAAAATTTGCGCCAGGCTGCTGACCACTTCCGATGCGTAGTCGAGCAAGCGGTCTCCGATCGAAAAGTACGTAATGGCCGCGGAGGACAGCATAGTCCCGATCACCAGTTCGTCGGTCTTGAAACGCAACTTGAACGAAATCATGATCAGGAAGGTTGTGCTGCTGTAGCCGGCGATTTCCCGCAGGGATGTGCGATCCACATATTGCAGGCCGAAGCTCATAGGCAGGATTCTCAGCACAATCGCGGCGCGAATGATCGAGATGAGCAGGGGCAGCGCAACCGTAATGGCCGCAACCGCGAGCAGACCGTAACCACGACGCAACGCTATGACAATCAATGCCGCCCTTAACAGCGTGGAAATCACATTGGTCAAATTCAGAAAATAGAAGCGCTGCAATCCTTCCAGAACGCCACTGAAAACTCCCAGGGGAAAGCCGGCTGCCACCGACGCCCCCACCATTAAGAATAGAATTTGCGAAGTTTTGCCAAACTCCGGCGGAATGCGGAACCATGAATTCACATGGGACATTCCGAGCAGAGTTACCGCCATCGCAACGGTGCCGATCACCGTATAAGTGAGCAGGCTGGTGTTGATCAGCTTGGAAAGGCTCTCGTTGTCTTGGATTGCGGAGAATCTCGAAACGTAGCGTACGACCGAGGAGCGGATGCCGAGATCGAACAGGCCGTAATACCCGGTCACAGAAAAGATCAGGACCCAAATTCCATATGCGGCATCACCTAGTCGATGCAGGATGAACGGCGAGAGAAAAATACCCACCACAATGTTGAGACCGAGGCTGAACCAGCTCGAGCCAACATTCTTGATGATGTGGATTTTTTCCCACCGGCGCATAAGGCAGTGTACCTATCGACAAACGAATGGTGGTCGAGAGAAACGAATAGGTAACGTGGGGGTTGCGCCGCGCCACGTGGGAAGCCGGCCTGCCTCTAGGCGTGATTTATTAGGCCGAACGAGCGAGATTATGCCAATCAACTCCGCGTCGCTTGAGTTCAGCGATGCGATGACGCACATAGCCATCTTCGGTTAGGTGGGATGCCGCGGATTCCTCAAGCTTTCCTTCGATCAAACGGTCCAGAGGTTGACGAGCGCCGAATTCCGGATCGTAGCTTTTGCAGAAAACGCATTCTCTTCCGATGTGCGTATCGTGCTGCTGCGGCTTCCGATGGAACGTGTCCATGAAAATGACTCCGTAAGAGGGTTTCATTAATTTTACACGAATCGCACGACTCAGATTTCGTCCAAGTTTTCCACCGCTAGATCACTCAAGATCCTCGCCGCCCGCATCATTCCCATTAAGGGCGCTCGCGTCAATTTGTGGTAGTTGCGATGCCTGAAGCTGTCGATTCAGATTTGCTAAGTCCGTTTGCTTGAAGTCGTTCCAGGCTTTCAATACCGGTGGCAAATCCCGTTCCAGGTTTTTGGCAGCTTCCATTTGCGGGC
Source organism: Terriglobia bacterium (assembly GCA_963797845.1). GTDB lineage: Bacteria > Acidobacteriota > Terriglobia > Terriglobales > Acidobacteriaceae > DASREM01. The sequence goes on along the minus strand of CAWCRE010000016.1, from coordinate 89,964 downwards.
CGGTCGGCTGCGAATCTGACTGGCCCACGGCACCATAAAGAGCGGAAGCATTCCCATTCAAGCGCTTCAGTGTGTTTGACGGAGCCGACCCAGGTGCGGCGGGCTGGTCGTAGATGGCAGTCAGCTTCTCATTTGTCGTTTTCACCGCATCTGCCACGGCCCCGTTCGCCTGCGATTTCAATTTGTCGAGCTGCGAGCGTACAGCCTGCGCCTGCATCACGGAAGTCGAACTGTCGCTGAGCAGGGAACTCAGTGTGGATTCGACGCTGAAGAGTTGTTCCAGTCCGTTTTGCGTAATCTTGACCCGCGGGTCCATTTTCACCGTTAGCGGCGCTGTGGAACTTTTGCCGTCTACCGTGAGCCGCACCGTGTATTCGCCCGGAACCGCCAATGGCCCCTGCGGAAGACGTGGGGTATCGTGCGGAACCGCGGCAATCGGGAATTCATGCTCGGTTGAAACCGGCTCCGTATACCGCAGGTCCCAAACCCAACGATGCTGGCCGGCATCCGTACGCAGGGTTTGAGGCATGCGAATCCAGTACAAGGGAATCAATTGTTTCTTCAGGTTCTCTTCCGTCATCGTCGGCTGATCGGTGCTGGAGTAGCTCCGTACCAGCTTGCCTTTGCCATCCAGGATGTCGATACGAACTGGACCCGGTGCTGATTTTCCGAGGTAGTAATCGATTACCGCGCCGTCCGGTGGATTTTGCGCCATCGGTTCGTCTGGAGGCACTGGGGTGTCGGTGTAAGTATCGCGTCGAACGCGATAAGCCGATCTGGGTTTCATCAGAACTGCGTCCGCGCTTGCCAGGGAAGAATTCACTTGGCGCAACGGAGTGATGTCATCGAGAACCCAAAAGCCACGTCCATGGGTAGCTACGATCAAGTCGTTCTCATGAATCCAAAGATCGCGCATGGAAGTTCGCGGCAGGTTCAATTGCAGCGATTGCCAGTGCTCTCCATCATCAAATGAAACCCAGACTCCGGTTTCGGTTCCAGCAAACAGCAGGCCCTTCCGCTCAGGATCTTCGCGGACTGTGTCGACCGGGGAATCTGGCAGTCCGTGATTGATCAACTGCCACGTTTTTCCGCCGTCGTGGGTGCGGTAGATATAAGCGTGCAGGTCGTCAATGCGAAATCCGCTTGCCGAGGCGTAAGCCGAGTTGTCGTCAAAATGCGAAGCCTGAATTTGGGTGACCTTCCGCCACGCAGGAATTTCTGGTGGCGTGAGATTGCTCCAGTTCTTGCCGCCGTCGCGTGTGCTCCAGATCTGGCCATCATCGGTTCCCGCCCAGATGGTGTTGATGTTCTTGAAGGAAGGAGCCAGCGAGTAAATCACACCCCGTTGTTTTGCGGCATCTGGATTTTTGGAAATCGAAGTTGCCGACACTTGGGGGTACGCCGGGATCGGTTCGCGTCAGGTCCGGACTGATCGTCTGCCAGTTTTGCCCGCCGTCCGTGGTTTTGAACAGCACAGTTCGTCGCGTAATACATCGTGTGCGGATCCACCGGCGAAAACATGATCGGCTCGGTACGGTCGGCGCGAAATTTCGCATCGCGAACGGCGATGGGCGTAATATTCTGCACCTGCCCTGTGCTGACCAGTGGAATTTCGAAACCTGGTGCGGCCCGCCGCCATAAATGATGTCGGGATCCAGCGGATCGGGAGCGACATATCCATACTCGATGACGCCCACCGGATGCCACTCGCGCATACGTGATCACGCCATCATTGCCGCGGCTGGAGATGCACACGGAGCCGCTCTCCTGCTGCCCGCCGCACACCCGGTACGGGAAGGCGTTGTCGGCGCTACGTGATAAAGCTGCGCCGTCGGCTGGTTGTACCAGGAACTCCAGGTCTGCCCGCCATTCACCGTGACGATCGCGCCCTGGTCGCTGACCAGCAGAATCATGTTGCGGTCGTTCGGGTTGATCCAGATGTTCTGGTAGTCGTCGCCGCCCGGCGCGCCGCGAATTCCGGTCCACGTCTTGCCGCCATCCGTCGATCGCCACGTCACCGTGCTCGTGCTGTAAACGACGTCGGGATTCTGTGGATCCGCCTTGCGGCACCGGCAGATCGCCGCCGCCAATGCGCATCGCGGGCCGCGGATCTTCCGTCGACCTGTGCCCACGTTTCGCCGCCGTCATCGCGAACGGTAGAATGCCGTACCTTGCGCAGATCCGTGTTGCACCGGTCGCATAGAGCCGCTGCGGATCGCTGGTGCGCGATGGCGATGTAAATCTGCGATGATGCCCTCCGGCAGGCCATCCGCCGAGCTGCGCCACGTTTGCCGCCATCTGTCGACTTGAACATGCCGCCATTCGTCCCGTGAACTCGTTGCCGTCCTCCCATGGCCCTTCGCGAGCTCTCCCACATTCCCGCGTACACGATATCGGGATTGGAGGGATCGATCTCGACGTCGGAGGCGCCGGTGTTCTCATCCTTGTAGAGGACCTTTTGCCAGTGTCTGCCGCCATCGGTGGAACGAAAAATGCCGCGCTCGGGGTTCGGGCCGTAAGGCTGTCCCAGCACCGCCGCAAACAGGCGATTGGGGTCGTGCGGATCGATCGCCAGCGCAGGAATCTGCTGTCCGTCGCGCAGGCCGAGATGGGTCCACGTCTTGCCGCGCATCGATGGACTTGTAGATCCCATTGCCAACGGAGAGATCGGGGCGGTGCAGTCCTTCTCCGCTGGCTACGTAAACGATGTTGGGATCCGAAGGCGCGACCGCAATCGCGCCAATCGATTGCGTCGGTTGGTCGTCGAAAATCGGGTTCCACGTGCGGCCGTAGTCGTCCGACTTCCAAACCCCGCCGTTCACCGCGCCGATGTAAAAAACATTGGGCTGAGACGGAACCCCACTCAGGGCGCGTGTGCGGCCGCCACGGAAGGGGCCAATCATCCGCCAGCGTAACTCCTGATAGGTGTTTTCGGGGATCGGCTGAGCACTTGACGAGATGGAAAGAGATGCAAAAAGACTGATGAGAACAATCGCAAAAATGCGGTGGATTCGGATCACTCTTGATCCTCCGATGAGATGCTGGGCCTCAAAGCATAAACGAAATGGACGAAGTAGCCAAACAAATCCGCTGGGTACAATTAATGAGTGACCAAAACGACTCATATCGCGGGCGACTGGCACCTTCCCCGACGGGCTACTTGCATGTGGGGCACGCCAGAACGTTCTGGATAGCGTTCGAACGAGCCCGTGCGGCGGACGGAACTCTTATATTGCGCAGTGAGGACCTGGATCGCCAACGGAGCCGCGCCCAGTATGAAAAATCCATGCTCGAAGATCTGCATTGGCTTGGAATTCGATGGTCCGAGGGACCAGATGTCGGCGGTGCTTGCGCGCCTTACGCGCAGAGCGAGAGAAGAGACTTTTACCTGGATGCCTGGCGCAAGTTGCGCGACATGGATTCGATCTATCCCTGCACCTGCTCGCGGAAAGATGTTGCGCAATCCATTACGGCGCCCAACGATACTGACGATGAGCCGCTCTATTCCGGTCGCTGTCGCACACGCAAAGATGCTGCCGATTTTGCCGAACCAGCAGGAGTGCATTGGAGATTCAGGGTCCCCGAAGGCAGAGTCATCACGTTCGACGATCGACACTTAGGACCGCAAAAGTGGGTTGCCGGGCAGGATTTTGGAGACTTCATCGTCTGGCGTCGAGATGACATTCCGGCATATCAGTTGGCGGTCGTGGTTGACGACGCGGCCATGCGGATCACCGAAGTTGTTCGTGGCGCCGATCTGCTGAAATCCACCGCTCGACAGTTCCTCTTATTTGAAGCACTCGGCTTGACCGCGCCGTCGTTTTACCACTGCGACCTGGTGCGGGATGCGCAAGGCATTCGGCTCGCAAAACGACATGATGCACTCAGCATTCGCTCGCTGCGTGAGGCGGGTTACTCGCCGCAGCAGGTACTGCACTCGCCTCTCAGCGGACTGCTACGGTAGCGCGAGATGCCGGATCGCATTCCAGTCGAACAGGTTCTCGGAAGCGTGGTCCGGCTTCAGCGTCATCGGCCTTTGCAGGTAGCGCACATAGAACCCGATGCTCTGCGAGGAGTAGTTGCGCGTGTTGTTCAAGTCTGCAAACGCTCCCAGATACCAGTTGGGAGTCATCTTGTATGCGCCTTTGAAATTCATGCTGTAATTGGCGCCTGTGCTGACTTGCCCCGGATAATAAAGTTGCGGAGGCCCGGGAAAGCTCACTGGAGTTACGCCATTTGTGGCGCTGTACGGGCTTCCCTGGAAGGCGACCAGCGCATGGTTGTAAGGAAAGTATGGCGTCGAGTCCTCCTGAAAATGTTGCGATCCGAGACTGGCGTCGGCGGAATATTCGAATTGGTCGCGATACGACCCTCTCCAATGGACGGGAACGTTAAAAAGAAAATAACTCTGCGGGCTGAAATAGCCGCCTTGTCCGAGTGTGAAGTAGCGCATGTTCCGCGCGTAGTGCATTCCGGAAAAGTTTGTGCCTACGGTCAGCGATCCGCCCGGCAGGGAGAGCACTTTCCAATACGATCCAACGCTGCCGTCGATACGGCGATTGCTGGGTGCGCCAGTTTCGGTGATGTATTGATAGCCAAGTCCGCTGTAGAAGCCGGACTCTGAGGTCCCCCACGAACCTAGTGCCGAAAGTCCATTTGCAATCGCGCCGCCCCAGACTTGACCACTGCCTGGATCGCGTACGCCGGCATAGGACAGCAGTGTGTCTTTGATGCTTTCGCGGGTGAAGCTGATATTGATTGGGCCATCGCCCGGCTTGAATTGAATTCCCCCAGTGTAGTTGTGCACGAGAAAACCCTGCGGAGTGGTGCCCAATCGCAGGCCAAGTGTCTGCGTCGCGACCTGAACCTCGGCCCCCAAGCCGCTCGCGCCCATCGGACTGAAAGATGCGCCTTTTGAAAGCGTCCCGAACTGCAACGTGGCTTGCCCGTCGGGACTTCCGGAGTCGAGAAACACCGGCTTGACAACCGCGGTAATGCGGACCTGATCGTCAACGGTTGTGCTGGCTTCCAGATTGGATTCCTGCGTGATGAGCCGGTCAAAACCGGGTTGGCCGCTCGCCCGCTGAGCACTGCACCGCTTCCGACATAAGGACTGAATTGCGAGTCGATGGAGGCGAGTTCGTCCTCTACTTCGGCGCGCTGGGATTCGCGGGGAACGCTTCGCTGCTCTCGTGCGACGAGGTTCTGCGAGGTCGAGCCCACGGACGAATTGCCTGGCGCGAATTCATAACTGGCGTTGGCCGCTTCGTTGTGCGGGGCGGACTTCTTGTCGGAGAGATTTGCTAACCAGGAAGGCTCAGCCGCTTGCGCTGGAGCAGGTTGGCCTATCACATCATCGTTTGCTTCTGCAGGGAAAAGCGGAGCCGATCTTTGCTTTGCCACCCGAGAGTTCTTCAAAGCTTTATTTCCTGCCCGAGTATCGGGGACGATCTGAGGAATTTTCGGCGAAGCTGTCTCTCTGTCTGCTTCGCGTGTAGAGATAGTATTGGCCCCGAAGTCCGCTGCTGCGAAATCAAAGTCATTGTGCGGCAGCGCGATTTCTGGCCGTTCAATCGCGGATTTTCGATTGTCACGCGAACCTAGTAATTGAGCCAGGTTGTCCATTGCGCTGCCCCGGTCATTCGCGGGATCAGCTTCGAATTGCGTAATGGAATTTCGGTCTGCTTCCCGGGGCATGGCAGCGAGGGCCTGATGCCACAAAGAAGAAGCTTTCGCGTAGTTTCCCTGCGCTGCTGCCAGCTTCGCTCCAATCACCAGCAGCTTGGGGTCGTCTTTCCACTGCTTCAGTGCGACGTTCAGCCACATCTCGGCTACTTTATATTCGTGTGCTGCTAGCGCCGTGCCTAGCGCTGCGCGATAGTCCTCAACCGATGCCCCGAGCAGTCCCCAGGACTGGTACTGCTCAAATGCAAGCTTGGCGTAGCCGGATCGCATCAGGGCTCCCGCTAACGCGGCGCGAATCTTGGGATTATCCGGAAATACCTGTCTTGCAGAGGTGAGGATTGACAGCGCCCGGTTTGTATCTCCCGCGTGCAGCGCCGCCTCCGCCTGGTTCGCACTCCATGTGCACCAGATTTGTTCCACCGAATCCGCTTGCGAGTCACTAAGATCAGAACGGCTTGATAAAGTTTTCAAGTCGGATAACAAATCCCCGTCTTGATGCGCATTCAACAAGATCCACGCAAGCTGAATCTCGAGATCGGCTGGAACAGTTTTTCTCGCTACCTGGTACTGTGAGATCGCTTTTCGCACAGTGCGTTGCGCTTCCGTCGGGAGGTCTTGCGACGAATAGGCCGCTGCTGCCAATGCCAGCAGATCGGGATCGGAATCCATCCGCGCGCGAGTCGCTTCAGGGGCCTGACGCAGGTAGCTGAGAATCTTTGCGTCTTCGCCCGATTGATGAAGCCCGGAGAACAGCCCACGCCACAGCTCCAGGTTCTCGGGATCGCGATTCAAGAGCTCTTCATACATGGAAACTGCCTGGGAGTAGTCTTTCTCTTGCAAATAGAGGCCTGCAATTTGCGATTGCAAGGCCACGGAAGCCGTTTGTCCATTCTGGGTTTCGATCGTGCGTGCTTCCTCCAACAGAGAACGCGCGGTGTCGAATTGTTCCTGCGATTGGTAAATCGCCGCCATCAAAGTCAGGAATCCAGGCTTGCTCGCGGCGGAATCGTAGGCGGTGCGAGGCATCTTGCTGCTGATCGCCAGGGCTTGCGCGTCCTTGTGCGACTGGTGAAGGGAAGCGATGAGTCCCTGCCAGGCGTCCACGTTCTCGGGCGATTGCTGCGCCAAGCGGAAATAGATGGCCGCGGCATCCGCGGGTTTTCCGATCTGCAACAGCAATCCCGCGAAGCGACTTTGGGTCTCGAATGATTGCGCCTTACCCTGTTTGGCCGCCATCTCCATGGCGCTTTGCAGCAGCCGTTGCGACTCGCTCGCCCGTCCGCTCGCAGAGTAGGCCGCAGCCAACAGCACGGCGCATTCCGCGCTCTGAGAGCAGGCCGAGCGCACTTCCGGCGACATACGATTGGCGGTCTCGGTGGCGCCCTGCACATCTCCATATTGATATTGCGCGCGCAGCAGCCCTTCCCATCCTGTTAAGTCATCTGTGGCCAGTTGCACCAGCTTGCGATAGATAGGTATGGCCGCCTGGGGCTCTTGTTTCTTCATCAATGAGCCTCCCATGCCATTCAAGGCTTCCGTGCTGTTGGGACGGATCTTCACGGCTTTTTCAAATCCCGCTTCCGCTGCGTCTACTTCATCCTTATTGAGCGCTTCGGTCGACTGTTGCATCAGCTTCCAAAAGCGAGCTGTCTCCAGAGCATCATCGACATTCTTATTCGGCTCGGTTGCAGTCGATTTCGCCTGCTCAAACATGTTTTGCGCTGCCGCAAAGTCCTGCTGCTTCATGTGCACAAATCCAAGCCCGGCGGCGGCTTTCGCGGGTGCAGTGTTGCGAAGGGCTTCGAACTTTTCAGCAGCCTCGTCTAAACGCCCCTCTCGCAAAGCGCGATACCCCTCCTGCTCATTGCGATCGCTGGCCTGTTGCTGTGCTGAGGGCGCCCCTGGCTGCACGGGCGAGGCCAATTGTTTTTCGAGTTCGGGGTCGGGATACCGGCTCAGATACGAATGTAAGGATGCCTGTGCAGTGTGATTCCCTCTGTCCCAGATCAATGCCTGGCGCCATGCGGAGCGGGCGGCCTCTGAAGCTGACGGATCATTCTGCAAAGATTCCAGCAGCTTCATTCCTTCGACTCTCGTCGCCGGAGAGTAGGTAAGCACCCGCCCTAGTGACAGGCGGTAGCGACTGTCGGAGGGCACGCGTTGCGCCAGTTCTCGCAGGCGCGACACGGCAATTGCCTGTTTTGCTGGCAGCGAAGCCATGGTTTCGTAATACGCTGCAGTCCAATCCCCGGGAGCCGGATTCTCCCCCAATATTTCCCGGTAAAGTCGGAGCGCTTCTTCTGGTTTGTGGTCTGCGGCAAGTTGCCCAGCGTGTTCTAATTTGTGCAGCTGCTCCGGAGAGTAGACGGTCACCGCATTGATCTGTGCAATTGCAGGACTGTCGGGGCTCACGGCGCGCAGCCGGCCAAGATATTGCTGCAAATCGCCAGGGTTGCCCGTCTGTTTCGCATACATGGCAAGCCCCGCGAGCGCGTCTACCTGGTTTGGATCAGCCAATAAGATTTGTTTCCACACCTGAGCGGCCATATCCATGCGTCCGCGGGCCTGCAATGCGTGGGCCTTGTCGAGCAGCAGCTTCGTCGCGCTCGATTGCGCTAGCACTGGATTACTCACCAGCAGCAGGGCCCCGATGAACAGGACAAGGAATGTTTTTTGCGCTCTCATCGTTTCCACCTCAGTCGCAAACGCCCCTCACGATCGAAATGGAAGCGATGCTCGCTCCAGCCCTGGGAAAAGAGAATCAGGTTCTGGTCGTAATAGTGTTGTTGCTTGCCATACAGCCCACTGCCTTTGATGTGCTCCGCTCGAACTCTGCTTTCTTGTTCATTCGCGAAGTGCGTTTGCCCGGTCGCAGAAAGAAGTGGAATGACTGCAGCGGAAAAGCCCACCGGCCCATTGCCCTCGATAACGACTCCCTCGGCCGATACGCATGTGGGAGGGACGGTATGGGTCCGCAAGTATGCCGGCATTCCGTCCACCGACTGCAAAATTCTCTGTCTACCAGCCATTTCTTCGGGAATCATTCCCGCCCACAGATACACGCGAATCGCGTCGTAGCTGCCGCACGCTCGGGATCCCGGGCCTGTACTCGGGAGAAACTGATCTTCAAATCCACCTTCGATCCAATCCATGGCAAAGCCTTTGTTGTTCGCCTCCATAAGCAGATCCGGTATGACCTTCGCCATGTTTCTCCAGGGACCATAGGGAAAGCGTGTCCCCAATCCACTGATTACCGGCAGCGGCATATAACTCGGATTCAAAACCAAGGAACCTGAGGCCTGCTGGAAGCCGCTTGGGCCGGGCAACAAAACCGGTCCGAGCTTAGGCAACATGCTGACCTCGTGGGCCGCGATCTGCGAGGCCAGGGACTTCGCTCGCGCTCGATACGACGGTTCATTCCAAATTTCCGCGGCCTCGGCCAACGTGTATGCGATCCACACGTCGGCGTCGGAAGCCGAGTTCGTATCCTGAATAGCAAAGCTTCCGTCTGCGCCCTGCGTCCACAACCAGGCTGGCAGGTGGTTGCCCAGATCTCCTTGCGCAAGATGTTTCTCGGTCCAATTCAAAATCAAGTCAAACGATTGACGGTCATTCGCGATCAGGGAAAAGAACAATGCATAGGACTGACCTTCGGACGTGGTTCGATCTCCCGCATCCCGGTCCACGATTCTGCCGTCCGGAGATAGGAAGTAAGTTTTATAAGAATTCCACAGCGGCCAGTTGTCTTCGGCGGGGCAGAGTCGTGCCAGCCCGAGAACAAAAAACAATGTGACACCGCACCTGAATGCGAGGGAGTTCATGCTCCTCCTTGCAGGCGCAGTTGCACTTGTCTCTCGATCCAGGGCAACAGCCAGAAAACCGGAAGGAACGAAAACGTCAGGGTGAATGCCGGTAGGAGCCACACGCGCTCCCCGAGCCAGCGAATGATGGCCCGGTCCCAAGGCAGGGTCCCCAGATGGTATTCATCCTTCGATAGGTACAGCGATTCGAAGCGGCCGTTCTGGAGCACGCTCACGGTGCCGTAAATATCTCCATTGCGAGCTGCAGTAGACAGTTGGGCAGCAACCAACTCCGCCGTGTCACGATCTTCGGTAAGAATTGCGACGACGCTTCTGCCACTCTGAAAAGGAGATTCGAAGCCCAGGATCGCGGCGCTCGGTTTGCCCGCATCCAGCAGGTCTTCCAGATAATGTCGAGTCCGCCCGGGAGGGTTCCATTGCAGGCGTCGGACCTGTGTCATAAACGTGTCTTGCTGATTCACGCGGAGCACTCCATTGCTGATTCGCAATGGCAATTTTCCCGCAAATGGCGCTAACAGTGACTCATCGCGGTATCGTCCCAGGACGATCAGGTCATTCTGCTGAACCGCACTGACCTCCGCCGGATTGCAAACGGTAAGCCGAACGGCAGCCAACCCCGTTTGCGCTCCCATGTAGCCCACCAGGTTCAAAAGCATCTCAACGTCTTGCGCAGAGGCATCGGGCGACAGCACGACAGCTGTGCGCGATAGATCGGCGAAGCGGGTGAATGGGTATCCCGCGTCCGCGAAACGTTCGAGTTGCGGCATGCTCAAAAAGTGCGCGACGTCTTGCAACTCCAGTTCCGTGTTCTGCAAGATCTGTACGATCGGCTTTTCCGAATCGTTGAAGCTGTGAATGTCAAAACGCAAAGACAGAACGTTGCTGTACGGTTGCAGAGCCGTGATGGGTAGGTCGATCACCGCATGCTGTACGCCCGCACCGCCGGGCAGGGCGAGTTGAGCAACGTGGGTTCCGTTCAGCTCAATGTCCGCGGTAGAGCGCGGAGTAGATGCTAGTTCCTGGTAGTGATAATTAAGTTCAAGAGGAATGCTCGCCCGGTGTCCGAAGTAGAGGTCGGGATCCAGCCGAAAATAAAGATTCAAACTTCCCGAACCAATCACCTTCAGATCGTTCTCCGCCATCGACCCGAGTAACGAGCCTTTGACGCTGCTGTTCAGCCAGCGCGGAGCGTCATTGGGACCTCGAGTCTCTGGCAATGACGAGTTCTCGACACGCGCGATCGCCCCCTTTGTCGTCATCTTTCCAGTGGCAAGCGCTCGTGCGGCTTCGAGAAGTTCATCGCCGTTCCGCCCCGCCACGATCAACAGCTTTCCTGCACGATCCGATGGATTATCACGAATCGACACCACTGGTCCTCCCACCGGGCCGAAATTCAGCTCGGCTGGAATTTCGGATGGGGACGATGCGATCAGAATGACGTTGCCTTGCGGAATCTCGTGGAACGAAACCGGAAAACGGGCTCCTCTCTGGTCCGCCAGCGATCCGAACCATGACGCCAGTACGCCTGCCGCTTCTAGCGTTTTGTTCTCTTTGTTGAAAATTACGAACGGTACGATGACCGGTGTCTGGGTGAATCGGTCGAAGAACGGGTCCGGCAGAAGAGCCAAATCGTTCGGTAAAACGAAAGACTGTCCGGCGATTTCCAGTTGCGACGAGCTGTCAATTTGCGTGGAAGTGAGTTCCGGATTGCATACTCCTGACGCGCAGATCCCCTGCAATTCAAATTGCAGGACGTTGTCGCTCAGCAATATCTCCGCCGGAATATCTATCGTGATTTCGGCTGATTGCTGGTCGGCGGAACGGGTAAGTGGGACTGGAGGCAGATCAACTTGATTTAGCGAGAGCTTCAAACGGGATTGTTTCTCAAGCAATCGTTGCGAGAGAACGTACCGCAGGTGCAATGTTGCGGAACTCGCGACTCGTGACGAGGCAATTCCAAAGCGCAGCGCGTCCTGCCCTTTTTCTCCGTGCAAGATGATGGCTTGCTTGTGGCCCAGGGCGCCGAAATCAAAGCTCTCCGCGAAGGGAACTGACGCCGCGGCTGAAACGCTGCCCGCGCGCGCGGGCAGCGCCATCCCAAGGTTCAGAAGCAGAATCGCAATGACCAGAACCGCGGCGCTGGCCGCCTTTTCGGCAATCGATCCCTTTTCCTGAGTCGAAGCGACTGCTTTCTTTCGAGGCAACATGGCCTTCGCTGTGAGGCCCAGTCCCTTGATCGACAGTTGCATGATTTGCAGCAAGCTGCGGAAAGGACGATCCCTTTCTCGTTCCTCGCCCCATCCCAGCCAGGAATCGGCGCGTGAATACAGCACCCGGGTAAGAGCCTCTTCTTGCTCGAGCGACAATTTTGCGAATTCTAGGCGCAGTCGTGAGGTTCGGTTCCCGATCACCTTCGCCGGAAGCCGGTAGTTTGAAGTGCGCAGCGAGAAGCTGACGAAAACCTGCTCCCCGTCTTTGGACTTCGCTTCTCCAAACGTGCGCAGGGCTACGCCGCTGTTAGAAAGATCGATAGTCTGAGCTTCGAGGGTTGAGCCGTCTTGAAAGTGAAGCGTCGCGGGCAGTTTGAGCGATACGCGAACTTGCCCGCGATTCTGCTTGGTCTCATAAGCGACGGCATTCACGACGCCAAGCATCATGACGTTGTAAAGAGTCCAGATCACGTTCATGGCCACGGTTCCCGGGTGCCCCGCGTCCCACCAGAGGAACCGTGGGATGGAAAACAGAATACCCGCGACATTTAGGGCAAGCAGGATCAGGTAAGGCCGGGCGATTTTGCGGTCGAAATAGGATTCCGGAACCAGTCCGCCCTTGGCGGTCACGTTGAATTTGCCGAGTCTCGGGTTCACCAGCGCCAGCAAGGTTGGAAACAGGATGTAGGGGGCGAGCACGGCTTCGTAGATTTCATTCCAGAATGAGTAGCGGTGCTCGCCCTGAATGCGTGAGTTGATGATGTTTGAAAGAAAAATGTGAGGCAATGCGTATGCGGTGATGGCCAGCGAATAGCCCCTGATGTTTAAATGCCCAAACAATAAATAGACCAGCGGCGAGGTGAGAAAGATCAGACGGGGCAGTGCATACAGGAAGTGCACCATCGCATTGAAATAACAAAGCCGCTGAAACAGCTTTAGCCGGGGTCGGGTCAGCGGGTTATCGAGCCGCATGATTTGAATCATGCCGCGGGCCCACCGGATGCGCTGCCCGACGTGCGAAGACAAGCTCTCGGTGGCGAGTCCGGCGGCCTGCGGGATATTGAGGTAAGCGGTGCTCCAGCCTCGAATCTGCATTCGCAACGAGGTATGAGCGTCTTCGGTGACGGTCTCGACCGCAATCCCGCCGATCTCCTGCAGCGCCGTCCGCCGCAGCACGGCGCAGGACCCGCAGAAGAAGGTTGCATTCCACAAGTCGTTTCCGTCCTGCACCAGTCCGTAAAATAGCTCCCCTTCGTTGGGAATTTTGCGGAACTGCCGCAAATTTCGTTCGAAGGGATCCGGCGAGTAAAAGTGATGCGGCGTTTGCAACATGGCGAGCTTTGGGTCTCGCACGAACCAGCCCATCACCATCTGCAGGAAAGATCGCGTTGGCACGTGATCGCAATCGAAGATAGCTACGTATTCGGCGTCGGTGACGGTGAGAGCATGATTGATGTTGCCGGCTTTTGCGTGAGCATTGTTGGTTCGAGTGATGTAACCGCAACCTGCGGCGGCAGCAAACTCCCGAAACTCCTCGCGCCGGCCGTCATCAAGGATGTGAACTTTGTACCGGTGAGCGGGCCAGTCCATGCTCATCGCCGCCCACACCGTGTAGCGAACAACCGCCAGCGGCTCGTTGTAACTGGGAATGAAAATATCGACGGTTGGCCACTGCTCCGGATCTTCGGGCAGCGGAACTGGTTTGCGGTTCAGCGGCCGAATCGTCTGAATGTAACCGAGAACCAGGATGATGAATGCGTAGAGTTCGGCGGCCAAAAGGACGAGCATGAAGGCCATGTCCAAGGCCGTCGGCTTGGGCCCGCTCTCCACACCAATGCCCGCAGTGGTGAGCAGGCGATAAAGGATGTAACGCGCCGAGCAAAAAACTGATAATACTGCCAATCCTAACGTGGCAAATTCGTTGCGAAACGAGCGGTTCACCCAGACCGCAACAGCAATGAGAACCACGCTCAAGAAGCTCTGCTGCATCCAGTCGAGTGGCAGAACCAACAGGAACCCCAGCCCAACCAGCGACACTAAGAGGCTCGAAAGGCGTGCGAATCCTTTCCATCCGGAATCCAGGCCAAGCCTGCGTCGCCACCCCTGGTCCGAACTCACGGACCCTCCCCGTGAGACCTGGCGGGCGGCTCCAGATTGCGCAGCCATTCCGCAACCCGCAGGTAATCCTCATTGATCGCCGCTCTCGGGTCGTAATCAAACACCGTGCTGCCTTGCGCCAGAGCTTCCGGCACGACGTCGCTGCGCCGTACAGTTATCGGGAGAAGTTGGTTGCCCAACCGTTCTTCCAAGTAGGACCGCAGGTCGCGATGGAGGGCCAGGGAATGCTTGAACTTGTTCAGCAAAAAGAACACACGGACCGGATCGTCACTGCCGGTCTCCTGCTCCTGGATGACCTTCTCCAGCCGGGTTACGCTCAACGCGCAATTCAGGTCAGGCACAAGAGGGATCAGGCAAATTTTTCCGCATCCGGCGAGTTCGATTACGTTGCCGAGCGACAGGGAAGACGCGTCCATTAACACGCGTTGATGGTTCGGGAGCACCTCGTGAATCTTCTCTGCGAATCGGCTCCGGCTTTCCGTCGCTTGCTGGCGATCTGCGTCGGGGGAATCCGGAGCGGTCAGCACGTCGATCCCGCCACGATTGTCCGGCATGGAGAACGTTTGCATTTCTCCGCTAGCGCTTTCCTGGGCGCCGAAGAACAGCGCAAGGTGGGAGGCGTTGACCGTGTCCGACAATAAAACCCTCTCGCCCCAAAAGCTCAAGGCTCGCCCAAGGTTCGCGAGCAAGCTGGTTCTTCCCACTCCGCCCGCCAGCGAATAGAAGAGAAGTCCTGGAATCCGGGTTTCTGCCTTCAGCATTTCAACCAGATCATCTTTTCGCGCCACGGTTCCCAGAACGTCGTCCAGCAGCGCCCAGCGTCCCTTGCTGGAATTCCTGGAAGCTCTGCCCGACAGTGAGGAGCGGGGCGATCCTAAGTTAGGTAACGAACTCGCAGCCCCAATCCCAGCCGTCGGAAGTCCGTCCGGCAACCTCGCTGCCCTTTCCCCGGGCGACTCCTTGTGATCGACACTTCCAGTGCGTTCATCGCTGCGCTGCCTGTGCCGGCTGAGAAAGGTTCGCGAAAGACGCAGCGAACGCGCGAATCGAGGTTCAGTGCCACCCTCGCTCTGGCCGGGTTGAGCTTGATCTGGTTTTACCGAGGGCGAGGCGACGCCCGAAGCTGGTTCCCGCTTGTTGGCCGCAGCCGCGGCACGCTTCAGGGCTGGGAATTCCTTATAAGAAGATTCGCTGAGCTCTGTACGGGAGAGGAATGCGGCCAGGTCATCGGCACCCTTGGCTTCGCTGCCAGGCTTCGCCGGTGGCTCGTTACTTTCGGATTTGAAATCCTTCTGCATTCAATCGAGTGTGGTGAGTTCCAGCGGTTTGGCGACGATGTTTATGCGCCGGCGCTCTTTGCCAAAGCCTTGTTTCCGCTGGCAAGCGCAAATTCCACTTGTTCCAGCGTGTAGTTGCGGTGGCACTGATGATTGATCCAGCGCAGAATGTCCTGCACGGTTGCCAACTCTCCCAATCGTTTTTGGGCAACTCTCACATCCTGCTCTATTCGTAAAGTCAGGTCAGTTGTCATGCTTCAGTCCTTTTTTTGAGACGGCGCACCGGATAGACGCTCATCCGGCGACAACAATGCATGTTGGTGAATGCATACGAAGTGCCAGTTATTTGAGGGGGGCGGGCGAATTGCCATTCTTCGAGGGGAGAATGGAATCAAGCACATGCGGCGTCAGAAAAACAGACTTGTCGGGAAGGCGGGCATGGTTCCCGCAATTGCGTCCAGCGTTTGAAATCTTTCGTCTGAAGTTTGGACAAATCGTTGGTGGTCGCAGCAAATTCGCAATCGTAAGGTTTGCTGGTAATACGTTCTGAATCCAGAACAAAAATCAATCGCGATACGTTTTCCGCTACGTTCAGTGCGTGGTGGCAGTAGAAGTGCTCAATTAACTTATCGTCGTTCTGGAAAAATCAAAAACATTTGTCGCAGCAAATCCTCGTGCAGTCGATCCTTCAACACAATGGCTCTGACATTGTTCTGGCGGGCGGCTCTCTGCAGAAGTTCGTTGTCTTCTACCGTAGCGAGAATCACCTGAATCTTCGGACAGATCTCACCGAGTTTCCGCGCAAGTTCCAGACCGTCCATTCCCGGCATTCTTAAATCGGTCAAGACAAAGTCAGGCTTCAGCGTGGGAGCCAGTTTCAAAGCTCCCGTGCCGCTCTCCGCCGCGCCGACCACCTCAACAAAGGGCAGTTCGTTCAGGTAGGAACGCATCAATTCCAACGTCAACGGCGAATCGTCGACAATCAACGCGCGAATTTTTTTGGATTGTTCTGAGCTCGCCGACAATCGCTCCCCTTTTGGGAATTCGTGCGAAAACTTCTTCCTGCGCAGAATAGCTCAATTTTCACCACCCCGTTATTGCAGCCACCTTGCAGGAACTCCGTTTTTGTTCGCTTTTCAGAACAAACCTTCTGGGTTGTTCTGAGTTCCCAACGCTAGTGAAGTACTCTCCACTTTGTTGTATGCTAGAGAACATAACCGAAGGTCATGTTAAACCTCGGAGTCGTCGATCCAGAGAGACTCGTGGGGTTTTCTTCTGGGCCGTTTACAACAACTCACGCCGTCGCACCCGCGCTCAATCTTGTCCTGCTTCCCGAGTGTGGCGGTTACACGCCGGCTTTATTTTGATCGATGACGCAACCAAGTAGCACAGGGAACGCTTGGAATTTCGAGGAGTCCTCGCAACCGCCGATCCGTGAGCCCATGGAGAGGCGGCGACCCAGTTGTGCCTTACGGGCTCTGAGTTCCTGCAACCGAGCGTTATTACGTGCCACGAACGAGCCAGAGTTGCTGGACGAGGTCTGCCGTGTGCTTGCGGAAAGTGGTGGCTATCGTCTCGTCTTTATCGCTTTCGCGCGGAAAGATAAGCAGCGCAGCCTGGTACCCGTTGCAAAAGGTGGCCTGGACAATGGCTATCTGAATTCGCTACGAATCTCCTGGGATGATAGTCCTTACGGAAAGGGTCCGGCCGGGACCGCTTTCCGATCCGGTCGTGCCTGTATCGTTCAGGATATCGAGTGCGATGCCGAGTTCCTGCCATGGCGCGAAGAGGCAGAAAAGCGTGGATTCGCGTCGGTCATCACCCTGCCGCTCATGGAGGCAGGGTCTGCATTCGGCATCCTGAGCTTTATGTCGTCCGAACCGAACTCCTTTGACGCTCTGGAGGCAGAGCTTTTAGCCGATTTTGCCGCAAATCTCTCGTACGCAATCATCGCATTACGTTCGCGGCAGCATCAGGACAAGACACGCACGGCCTTCTCGCAACAAAGCCAGCAGTTGCGAGCGCTGGCGGCAAGGCTGCAGGCCGCGCGCGAAGAAGAGCGCACCATGGTCGCTCGCGAATTGCACGACGAACTAGGTCAGACTTTGACCGCTCTAAAAATGGACCTTTCATGGATTCGGTCCAAACTTCAGAGCAAGGATCAGGCCTTGGCCGAGCGTTTGCAGTCCAGTCTTGCCCTTGTGTCGCGTGCGATCACGTGGATGCGGAAAACCTGCTCGGAACTGAGGCCTGGAGTGTTGGACGACTTGGGCCTCGCCGCAGCTATTGAATGGCAGGCGGGAGACTTTGAAACGCACTCGGGAATTCCCACTCGGGTAGAAGTTCCCGATCACGAGCCCAAGCTCTCCAGTGAACAATCCACCGCAATCTTCCGCATCTTCCAGGAGGCGCTCACCAACGTCGCTCGCCACGCAGAGGCAAGGCTCGTGGAGGTAACGTTAGCGGAACAGAATGGCTTCCTGAAGTTGACGGTGAAAGATGATGGAGTGGGATTGGCGGGAGACCTGTTGTCTCAGAAAAACTCATTTGGCCTTCTCGGAATGCGCGAGCGAGCGCTAGTGTTGGGTGGCGAATTGAGGATCTCCTCCTCCCCGCGCCAAGGCACTACAATCTCTGTCGCAATTCCGCTCACAAACGTTGCGGAGGTGAGTCAAGAGGAACATGCGCATCCTCGTCGCCGATGATCACGCCGTCGTCCGACACGGACTGAAGCAGATTCTCACTGAAGCTTTTCCGTCCGCGGTTTGCGATGAGGCGGCTAGCGGAGAACAAACACTCGCTCTCGTTCAGGCGAACAGTCCTTCCGTGGTGGTATTGGACATGAGTCTGCCGGATCAGAGTGGGCTGGAAGTTCTTCGTTCCATTCACCGTACTCATCCGAGATTGCCGGTCATCGTTCTGAGTGCTCATCCCGAAGAGCAATTCGCCGTACGTACCCTCAAAGCCGGAGCTTCCGGATATCTCAACAAAGAAAGTGCCCCTGAAGAGTTAGTCAAAGCCATTCGCGTCGCGCTCCGAGGCGGCCGCTACGTAAGTCCCCGCCTGGCTGAAAAACTGGCATTCGACCTTCAAGTCGCCTCCGGTCGTCCGGTACACGAAACCCTTTCCGATCGCGAGTACCAGGTCATGCTTATGATTGCTGGAGGCATCAGTCTAAAGGAGATCGCGAACCGCTTATCCGTCAGCATCAAGACCGTGAGCACTTATCGCGCCCGAGTTCTCGAGAAACTTCATATCAAAAGCAATGCAGAACTTGTCCGTTATGCGCTACAAAACCGGCTGATCGCCTGATCCGCGGTTCCGATTTTTGTACTTTGGAATTCCAGCGTGGTCTCCCAAATCAGGACATCGTAAGACTTTTCCTACAACGCCTGAACGTCGAATCTTACCGTCGAACTATCCGCTTTACCGATTTTCTATACCTTGGAAGAAAGCTACTCTGTTTCTAAGATTCAGCTAGTTTCCCGGAAGTATCTCTGAACCACAGCAGCGAGGTATTTTGAGAATCGGCCATAAGTCCCAGCCCGACTCCGTTCCAGGTGTGGACAAACACCGGGTCAATAATCGAAAACCGCCGGAAAGGGAAGGAGCCGCCAACCGCGATTATTCCCGGTTATTAGAGCGCGTGCCCGCCATTCTCTACACCCAGGAGCTGGGCGCGAAAGGGAAGTGCACTCACATTACTTCTCAGGTCGAATCGATTCTGGGCTTTACTCCGTCGGAGTGGATCGCGGACCCGGAACTCTGGTTCACGCAAGTTCATCCCGATGATCGCGATCGCGTGTTGGCTGAAGAATGCTATTGCCTGAGTTCCGGCGAACCTCTTCGCAGCGAGTATCGAATGTTTCGCCGCGATGGTCGCATGATCTGGGTGCTCGATGATGCCGTGGCAATCCAGCAGAACGATGGCACCGTACTGCTGCAAGGCTCGATCGTCGATATTAGCGACCGCAAATATGTCGAACAAGCGCTGCATCATTCCGAAGTAAGCCTGCGCGCGCTGCTGGACAACGCCACCTTCGGGATTTGCCGTTTCCACGCAGGATCAGATCGTTTCGTGAGCGTCAATCCCTCGCTCGTGCGAATCCTGGGTTACAAGTCTGCCGAAGAACTGCTGTCGGTCAGCATTACAAAAGAGGTGTTCGACGTTCCTGCCCGAGCGGCTGAGATCGCCAACGAACTCTTCGCTCACCGGCGTGTTCAGTGTGATATGTCGTGGAAGAAAAAGATGGAACCCCAGTCGCGCTCCGAGTCAGCGGCCACCTTATCGCCAACGGGGTCTCGGTTTGCGAGCTCATGGTCGAGGATCTTTCCGATCGCCGTGCCCTGGAAACCATGCTTCGCCAGGCTCAGAAACTGGAAGCCATCGGTCAACTAGCGGGCGGCATCGCTCACGACTTCAACAACATGCTGATGATCATCGGCAGTCATACCGAACTGCTCCAGGAATCGTTGCCCCAGCACGATTTTTCCTCGCGCGAGCATGCCGCTCACGTTCTGTCGGCGGCCAAGCGCGCCGCCGGGCTGACCGGAAAATTGCTCGCGTTTAGCCGTAAACAAGTGCTCTCTCCCCGGATCCTCCCCCTTATCGATCTCGTCCGCAATCTCGGCGACATGCTGAAGCGCCCTCTCGGCGAACAGATCGAACTCGTCATTGTTCCCAATACCCAATGCGGCCGCATTAAAGCGGACCCCGGAGAAATTGAGCAAGTCATCATGAATCTCGTGGTCAATTCGCGGGATGCCATGCCGCAAGGCGGGAAGCTCATTATCGAAACCGGAAATGTGGACTTCGGGGAAATTTACTCTCATGCCCACCCCCAGGTCGTGCCCGGCAAGTACGTGATGCTTTCGGTCAGCGACACCGGCTGCGGAATGGACGCAGCCACATCTGCTCATGTCTTCGAGCCATTCTTTACCACCAAAAGCCAAGGTACGGGGCTCGGATTGGCAACTGCTTACGGAATTGTGAAACAGAACGGGGGATATATCTGGGTGTATAGCGAATTAGGTAAAGGAACCACCTTCAAAGTTTATTTGCCTCGGGTAGAAGATCCCGCGAGCCTGGAAAAGCCCGCGCCCATTGCGGCCATCGCCCGATCGGGATCGGAAACGATTTTGCTTGTCGAAGACGAACCTACCGTGCGCGAACTCCTCGCAGGATTTCTCGAGCGTCTCGGTTATCGCGTGCTACTCGCCAGCAATGGCGAACAGGCACTGCGTATCTCGCAAGATTTCGCCGACCCCATCGACCTGCTGCTCACCGATGTCGTCATGCCCGGTATGGGCGGCCCGGAACTTTCCGATCGCCTCTCGTCCACGCGTTCCGGACTGAGGGTGGTTTACACCTCGGGCTATCCCCAAGGCGCCATGACCCACCACGGCATGCTCGCCCCCGAGGCCGTTCTCTTGCAAAAGCCTTTCGAATTGAATGTGCTCGCGACACGTATTCGCGAAGTGTTATCTCCAAACACTCTTCAGGCCGACTCCGAGGAACCCCATGCTCAAGGATAAAGTTCTGATCGTTGAGGACGACTTACAGATTCGCAACGCAGTCAGCGAATTCCTGCAAAACCGCAAGTACGACGTAATCACGACCGGAACCTGCTCCGGTGCCGAGCAAATTTGCGCCGCTGCCCGTCCGGACTTGGCTCTGCTCGATTACAACCTTCCCGACGGCACTGCCCTCGAATTGATTCCCAAGCTCAAGGCTATCGATCCTTCGATCCCGCTGATTATCTTGACGGGTTACGGCTCGATCGATCTTGCCGTCGAGGCTGTGAAGTTGGGGGCAGAACAATTTCTGACCAAGCCGACCGAACTATCGACCCTGATACTCGTCATCGAGCGAAGCCTGGAGAATCAGCGCGCTCGCAAGCAGCAGATCGTCGAGAAGAGCCGGCTCCGCCGCCAAGCCGTGGATCCCTTTCTGGGTAAGAGTTCCGGCATTCGGCGTCTGGCGGAAACGGCTACCAAAGTCGTGGCCAGTCATAGCCCGATTCTGATTCAGGGCGAGACCGGCACCGGCAAAGGCGTGCTCGCACGCTGGCTTCATCAGAATGGGCCCCGCGCATCCGGGCCGTTCGTCGATTTGAACTGCGGCACGCTCTCCCGTGAATTGCTCGAGACTGAACTGTTCGGCCATGAACGCGGTGCTTTCACGGGTGCCGTGCAAACCAAGAGCGGCTTACTCGAAATCGCTCACAAAGGGACGGTGTTCCTCGACGAAATCGGGGATGTCGATCTGCAAGTCCAGCCCAAGCTGCTGAAAGTTCTCGAAGACAAGCAGTTTCGCCGACTGGGCGATGTGCGCGATCGCCGGGTTGATATTCGTTTGATTGCCGCCACTCACCACGACATGGTCAAGCACGTGCGCGAGAACCGCTTCCGGAGTGACCTGTTCTTCCGCATCAGCACGATTCCCCTCACCACACCGGCGCTTCGCGATCGCGTGGAAGACATACCCATGCTCGCCGCGCACCTGCTGTCTCAACTTGGCGACGACATCGGCCTCAGCGACATCGAGCTCAGTCCCGGAGCGCTCCGCATGTTGCAGTCCTATGGGTGGCCGGGCAACATTCGCGAGCTGCGTAATGTTCTAGAGCGCGCGGTGTTGCTGAGCGGGAGCCGTGTTCTTGCCGAAAAGGACTTGCACTTCGACCTTGAAGTCGACGTCCGCTCCAACGGGAATGGCGCCGTTAAAACTCTCGAAGAGATGGAGCGCCAGCATATTGAAGAGGTACTCTTCCTCGAAAATGGCCGGGTGGAAGCTGCCGCCCGGCGCTTAGCGATTCCTCGCAGTTCGCTCTATCACAAGATGAAGCAGTTCGGGATTTCTCGTCCGAAAGTAGGCATCATGAGCCACGCCTGATCAGTTTTCCCCCAGCGCGATGCAGCTCCGGCGCCGACGAAACAACCGGCGCCGGGCTCTGCCCAGACGATCGGAATGTAAATCTTCGCTTCTCTCATCAAGCTGCGTAGTAAACTCCCACACGCCCTCACCAACAAATGATCAAACAATTTTCGAGGGCGGAGGCCCAATGCTCCGGTCTGTATTCCTGGTTCTGATCTTTTCGACCGCCCTCTTTGCTTCGCAGCTCTCGGAGAATAACGTTTCCCCCGATGAAGCCGAGCCCGGATCTATTGACGCCATCGCCGCCGCGACCGGCGACCCGCATTTCATGTCTCCCTTGGTGTCTTACTTGCCCGAGTCGCGTCAGGTCCCCTCGCCGCTGACGTTTTTTCACCGCATCATGGGAGCCCCAGGCGAATTCGTAAATACCACCAAAGCCTATTCCTATTGTCGTGCCTTGGCCGGCGCCTCTCCTCGCGTTCGGATGTTCACTATCGGACGCAGTGAGGAAGGCCGGGATATCGTTCTGCTGGCGATTTCCGACGAAGCGGGCATCCGCGATCTTGATCGCTTGAAAGCTGCCACCAGTGCGCTTGCCGACCCCCGCCAAACCGATCCGGCGGCTGCCGACAAGTTGATTGAGAGCGCTCGTCCTATTTACTACTTCAATGCCGCTCTTCATTCCGACGAAACCGGCTCCACTGAGGCCACGCTTGAACTAGCCTATCGTCTTGCGGTCTCGGAACAACCAATCTTCCAGCGCATTCGCCAGCAGTTAGTCGTTCTCATCAATCCGATTTCCAATCCTGACGGGCGCGATAAAGTCGTGGACTGGTTTTACCGTTATCTGAAAGGGAAGACTGACTACGCATCACTCCCCAGGCAGTCCCCGCCATACTGGTCCAAGTACGCGTTCGTGGACATCAATCGCGACACCCATCAGCAGACCCACGAAACCACGAAAGCCGTTCATCGTATGTTCTACGAGTGGCACCCCACCGTCGTGCATGATCTGCACGAAGGCAGCCCGCTCATGCTCACGTGGAACGGAACCGGCCCTTATAACCCGAACATCGATCCCATTACCTACGACGAATTCCTGGAGCTCAGTTTCCACGAAGTGCAAGCTATGACAGCGGTCGGCATGCCAGGAGTTTCTACGTGGAACTTCGGGGAAGCCTTCAGTCATCTCTATCTCGATTCAGTTGCGATGAACCACAACGCCATCGGCCGCGGCTATGAAACTTGGGGCAATGGCAGCGCCGAGACGATGAAGCGCACCGTCAGCGAATCGCGCCAAAAGCAGGAATGGTACGACCTGGAGCCTCCGCCGGCAGAACTGACCTGGTCGGCGCGCGACAACCTCAACTACCAGGAAACGGGAGCGATCTTCGCCCTTGATTACAGCGCTCGCAATGCGAAAGAAATGTTGCGTAACTTTTATCGCAAGGGATTCAACTCCTGGCAGAAAGGGCTGAACCAGCCTCCGTACGCGTTTCTGATTCCGGAGGATCAGGGTGATCGCACCCGCGCCGCGCAAATGGTGGGACGGCTCCTGGGCCAGCACATTGAAGTCAGCCGTGCCCAGTCCGCGATCAATTTAAAAGATGGAAGCTATCCCGCCGGAACGTATGTTGTTCGTCTCGATCAGCCTTATCGCAATTACGCTGTCGACTTGCTCACTCCGCAGGAGTATCCCAAAGACGGCGGCGAACCCTACGACGACGTTTCCTGGGAACTGCCAGCGCACTATCACCTGAAAGCGATTCCGACGGCCGATGCCTCCGTGCGCTCCGCACCTCTTACCCCGTTGCACGAAATGCCGCATCCGGCTGGAAACGTTGTCGGGAGTGGGCCTGTCTTCTTGCTGAAGGATACTGGTCAGGAAGGGCTCTTCCAGGCTCGCTATCGTCTGGCCAATTTCAGTTTGCAGATCGCGGAACACAATTTCAGTCTGAATGGAAACGAATATCCCGAAGGCTCATGGATTTTGAGTCCTCAAGATGGGTTGGCGGATGCCGTTCATTCCGTTGCCAAGGATCTCGGGCTGGACTTCACTGAAGCGGCCGCAGTGCCTGACGTGGCGAAGCATGACGCCAAGCCCGCACGCCTCGGAGTGTGGGTGCCTTGGGCCGACACCGACTCCATCGGATGGATTCGCTACATCCTCGATCAACGCAAGATTCCCTACAGCTATTTGCGCGACGAAGATATCCGCGCCGGCAAGCTGCACGATGTCGATGTCCTGCTCTACGGCCATGTCGATCTCGAACTCGCAGAGCAAATTCAAGGCTTGCCGAAAGCGTGGGGGCCGATGCCGTTTAAGAAGACTCCCGAAACGCCCAGTTTTGGCACTCCTGCGGAATCCGACGACATCACTGGGGGGATCGGATGGGAAGGTCTGGCCCAAATCCAGCACTTCATCGAAGACGGCGGGTTGATGGTCACCTTGGGCAGCGGATCGATGTTGGCCCTGGAAGGCGGCATTGTTCGCGGCGTGCGTCGCTCCTCCGGCGGGGTGCCGCGCAGTTCCCAGGGAGGCGGCATATCCTCGGCCGCCGCTGCGCAAAATGCCGGGACCCGCACTCCAGGCGCTCACGTCCGTGTGACCTTCGACCAGCCTGACCATCCTCTGGCGTACGGATATGCTCAGCACTCCTACGTGTTCCGCCAGAACTTCCCTTTGTACGACGTGCCGCGACGCTGGCTGCGCATGGCTTACTGCACGACCTGCCTTGATGGCCCCTTTGATCGTCGAGGCATCGTGATGGAGTGGGGAGATAAATCCGGCGCGCCGTTTGTCGTCAGCGGACAGGCTTGGGGCGAGGACAATCTAATCGGACGCCCGGCTATTCTCGACATGCCGGTAGGCAACGGGCGCGTGATCGCATTCAACTTCAACCCGTTTCACCGCGATTTGAACCGAGGTGATCACCGCCTGGTGTGGAACGCGATTCTCAATTGGCAGGCGATCCTGGCAGAGAAGAAGTAACTATCAGTCTTCTTCTTCGTCTGCGTAGGACTGGATGTTCCAGGTGTCGCGCGCATACTCGCGTATGGTGCGGTCGCTCGAAAAATATCCCATGCCCGAAATGTTTTTGATGGCTTTCGCCGCCCACGCAGCCTGATCTTGGTAGTCGAGTCCAATCTGGTTCTGCACCGCAAGGTAAGACTCCAGATCGGCAAGATGGAAATACGGATCGCCGCCTTCCAGAAGCGCGCTCTGGATCGGCGCAAAAATTCCCGGCTCCGACGGCGATAAGTCCGCACTGCCGATAAATTCAACCACCCGGCGAATCCGGGGCTTCTCCAAATACAGCTCCAGCGAATTGTAGGTGCCGTTTCGCTTGTGTTGTCCGACCTGTTCCGCGGTAAGGCCAAAAGTGTAGATATTTTCCGGTCCCACCGCCTCGCGGATCTCGATATTGGCTCCGTCCAGCGTTCCCACCGTAAGGGCCCCATTCATGGACAATTTCATGTTGCCGGTTCCGGAAGCTTCCATTCCGGCAGTGGAAATCTGTTCACTCAAGTCTGCTGCGGGAATGATTTTCTCGGCCAAAGACACTTTGTAATCCGGAACGAACACTGCGGACAACAGACCATCCGTCCGCTTGTCGGAAGCCAACAGGCGGCTGACGCTGTTCACCAGCTTGATGATCGTCTTGGCCATGAAATATCCCGGCGCAGCTTTGCCGCCGAAAATCCATGTCCGCGGCGTGACCGGAACCGCGCCATCGCGGGTCAGCGCAAGGTACTGATCGATGATTGCCAGCACATTCAGAAGCTGCCGCTTGTACTCGTGAATGCGTTTGATCTGTACATCGAACATGGTGTCGGTGCTGAGCGAGACTCCCGTCATCTCGCGGATGACGTGCGCGAGCGCGACTTTAGCCTCGCGTTTCGCGAGAAAGAAATCTTCCTGCAATTCTTCAGACCAGCAATGTTCGCGCAGGTTTTCCAGCCGGGATGGATCGATCATCCAGCTGTCCCCAATGCGTTCATTGATCAGGCTGGTCAGCGAAGGATTCGTTTCGATCAACCATCGGCGATGGTTCACTCCGTTTGTCTTGTTGTGAAACCTCTCCGGCCACAGGGTCGCGAAATCAGGCACCAGACTTTCTGTAATCAGCCGGGAGTGCAGCTTCGACACTCCGTTGATGGCATGGCTGCCGATAATGGCGAGATGAGCCATGCGCACATGCTTCTCCCCGCCTTCCTGAATCAGCGATACTCGGCTGACCCGGTCTTCGTCGTTCGGCCAATATCCGCGCACCTCTCGCAAGAAACGGTGGTTGATCTCCATGATGATCTGCAAGTGCCGCGGAATCACATACTCCAGCAGCGACACCGGCCATTTCTCGAGCGCCTCCGCCATCAGCGTGTGGTTGGTATATCCGCAAACTGCACGGGTCCATTCCCACGCCTTGTCCCATGGGATTTCCTGTTCGTCTACCAGCATCCGCATCAGCTCCACCACGGTCAGTGCCGGATGCGTGTCGTTCAGTTGGATTGCGACTTTGTCCGGGAGTTCTTCGAGCTTATAGCCATCCCGGTTGAAGCGGTTCATGATGTCGCGAACCGCGCACGCCACCAGAAAATATTCCTGAAGCAGCCGAAGTTCGCGTCCCGAGGGAACCGAGTCGGATGGATAAAGGACCTTGGAAATATTTTCCGACGAGATCTTCTGTTCCATGGCGCGTACATAGTCGCCGGAATTGAAGATGCTCATATCAAATTCTTTGGAGGATCGCGCCGAATAAAGCCGAAGGAAGTTCACCGTCTTCCCGTCCTGTCCCACGATCGGCATATCGTAGGGGATGCCCACGATCAGTCGCCAGTCCATCCACATCGGGTTGTACTCGCCGCTGCGATCAGCGCTGCTTTCGATGCGTCCGTACACCGGGATCAGGCACGCCTGGTTGGTATGCTCCACCATCCACGGCGACGATTGCGGAAACCATTGGTCGGGAACTTCGAACTGGTAGCCGTTGCGAATTTCCTGTTTGAACAGGCCGAATTCGTAATTGATGCCATAGCCATAACCCGGCATGTTCAAGCTGGCCAGGGAATCGAGAAAACAGGCCGCCAACCGTCCTAAACCACCATTTCCCAAGGCTGGATCAGGCTCCGCTTCCAGGACATCTGAAATAGAGACATCGCGTGCGGCAAGCCACTCCCGGCAGGTTTCCAACAATCCCAGGTTCCACAGATTGCTTCGCAGGCAGCGCCCGATCAGGAACTCGAGCGAGAGGTAATACATTCGCTTGGCTGAATTCTCGTTGTAGCGATCTTCCGTTCGCCAGAGATTTTGCAGAATGTACGGTCGAAGCGCCCAGGCCACAGCCTGAAAATAATCCTTAGGGGACGCTTCGATAGGACGTTTTCCTAAAGTAAACCTTAAGTGATAGTCGATCTGGTCGCCGAACTCGGTGGATAAGAAAGTTTCTTTGCTCAACGTCTTGCTTCCAACTGGATTCATTCCTACTCCTGGGGCCCTGCAAAGGCTACCGGCCAGATCGTTGTGCCTTTGCCTTCAATGGCGCAAACGACTTCACTGCTTCATCGCGATTTTCGCAGATGGTGAACAGGCGGTTCATCCGGACAACCTCGAAAAGCATCCGGACCGGTCTGCGTAAGCCGCAAAGCCTCAGCTCACCGCCGTTCGATTGTACCTGTCGCAGGCAGGCCAGCAATACTCCGAAACCCGAACTGTCTACGAAGGTGACATCCTCGAGATCAATGATAACGTGAGCCGCTTCACCGAGAAATGGCACGACTAGGCTCTTGAACTCCTTGGCGCTGTTCACATCCAGATGCCCCTCGGGTACCCGTATGACCCCGATTTCCCCGTTTTTTTCCATGGTTACTTGCATGAATTTGCCTTGAAAAGTAGACAGTCAGATGTCATTTGCACGACGCTGGCCGTTCCCTTGAGGCTTTGCTGGGATTGAACGATTAAGCTTTAACCGGATTCGCCCCACGAAATCTTTCTCCGACCGTCCAGCCCTCAGAAAAGCGTTCCTGATCTCAGACAGCTACAGACTTCTCTGTAGCTTCGCCTGAGTTCTAACCCCGTGTTTCGAACGTTTGGAATCGCCACCCGGTTGGAAGGCGGCGTGCCATCAGAAACTCTTTGACGTCGTTGTGAGATTCGACGCCGTTCAGGAACTGGACACGCCATGGACCACCATCACGATTTCAAACGATCGGCCCCCATGAAGGTTCTGGTCGTCGATGACTCTCCCGTTTACCGCCATCTGATCAAGAGCCAGCTCGAAGAGTGGGGATACCAGGTGTTGGTCGCCAGTGACGGCACCGAAGCCTGGAACGTTCTTCAACGCCCAGACTCGCCGGAATTGGTCATCCTGGATTGGGTTCTGCCCGGAGTGAACGGCGTCGATCTGTGCCGAAGAATTCGTGAACGAGTTCACTCGTATGTCTACACCGTCCTGCTGACCGGCAAAGATCGAAAGGAAGACTGGCATGAAGCTATGAGCGCGGGGGCGGACGACTTTCTTTCCAAGCCGTTTGACGCGCTCGAACTGAAAGCTCGCCTTCAGGTCGGGAAGCGCATTCTCGATCTACAGGAAGCACTCGTCAGCACTCGCGAATCCATGCGCTATGCCGCTACCCACGACGCGCTCACCGGCTTGCGTAATCGCGGCGAAATCCTCAGTTTTCTCAATCGTGAGCTGTCCCGTGCGCAACGCGAGAAAAAGAAACTTGGCATTGTTCTGGGTGATTTGGACGAGTTCAAATCCATCAACGATTCGCTGGGGCATCTATTCGGTGACCAGGTTCTGAAAGAAACTGCCCGCCGGATTTCCAGCAAAACCCGCGTCTATGACGGGGTGGGTCGTTACGGCGGCGAAGAATTTCTGATCGTCCTGGTAGATTGCGATCTGACCACCACGCTGATTCGCAGCGAGGAAATCAGGTCGCACGTTTCCTCCGCACCGGTAATTCACGACGGGAAACGACGCATCGCTACTCTAAGTATGGGCGTCGCCATCGCCGATGGCGCTCAACCGGTAGATGCCGACCACTTGCTCAATCAAGCCGACGAGGCCCTTTACCAGGCCAAACGCTCAGGACGCAATCGCGTCGAGCATCTGGATACGATCGCTCCGCTGAGCCGATAAGCCTCGGCTTTGCTGAATTGCCATCTTCCGGTATTTTTAGGAGCATGCCCGAGGCCTTCCCGGAATTCCAGGTGCACCTTGACCCTTCGCTTAAGAAGGCCTGCCCGTTGCTCGCAATTGCTTGTGTGCAGGGGAGGGTTTCGGTTCAGTCGTCTGACTCTTCGCTGCTGGGAAAACTCAACCACCGCGCGCACCACATAACCGCCGAACTTCCCTCCGACAAAATCGCGGCACAACCGTTCATCGCGTCGACTCGCGAAGCCTATCGCTCGCTTGGAAAAGACCCGTCTCGCTACCGCGGGTCCTGCGAAGCCCTGGTGCGCCGCATCGCTTCCGGCAAAGGTTTGTATTTCATCAACAACGTTGTCGATATCAACAATCTGGTGTCGCTCGAATCGTTTGTTCCGGTCGGCTCTTATGACCTTTCGAAGATTTCCGATCCCATAACTTTCCGCGTGGGTGCCGCTGGCGAGACCTACAAGGGCATTGGCAAAGATGTTTTAAACCTCGAGAGCCTTCCTGTTTTCTGCGATGCCCGCGGGCCATTCGGCAGTCCAACCAGCGACTCCGAGCGAGCCATGATCACCTCCTCCACTGGTGACATCGCCGTGATGATCATCGATTTCTCGGGCAAAGCCGACCTGGAACTCGCGTCGCGTCTGTCCATGGACCTGCTTCGCCAGCATGCTTCAGGAACCGCCCTTTCGTATCGCCTCATCGCCTAGCTCAGATTTGTTCTCTTCCGTACCGAAGCATTCCGGCCCCCTGTGTCCAAATCCAGTTAGGGCCTTTGTTCTCCGTCACTCGTCCCACATAACAAGCACTTCGTCATTTCCTTCAGTTGACTACCCCGAGTTCGTAGCAGCAGTTCGTCTGGTTCGTCTATCAAATGAACAATCTGTGGGGGGAGGCTCACTCAACATGGCGACTCAACAAGTAATGGCAGAACTTCCAACGGTCAACCCAAACCTGTCTACCTCTTCGCGGCACGCGGAGGAAGTCATCCGTCTGGCCCGGGAAGAGTTGCGGGTGCTGCGAACGCAGCGCGCTGAGATCATGAAGCGTATTGGAACCGTCAAACAGACCATCCTCGGCCTGGCGGTGATCTTCGACGGGATTGTCAGCGAAGACGAACTGCTCGACCTGAATGGCAAGAAATCGCGAGGCCATCAGACCGGCCTCACCAAGGCTTGTCGCCTCAC
This sequence comes from Terriglobia bacterium, assembly GCA_963797845.1. Classification (GTDB taxonomy): domain Bacteria; phylum Acidobacteriota; class Terriglobia; order Terriglobales; family Acidobacteriaceae; genus DASREM01. The sequence continues at coordinate 59,635 of CAWCRE010000016.1, read as the reverse complement.
CCTGATGCAGGCAGCTGGCCCGTTGCGCGCCCGCGAAGTCCGCGACCGGCTTCGTCAACAAGGACTTTCGCTTGAGACCCACAAAGACCCTCTGGCCAGCGTCACCACCGTTCTCAACCGACTTGTCCATTACGGCGAAGCGCGCCTGGTGGAACGTGCCGACGGAAAGCGAGCCTTCGCCTGGGTGAACCAGCCTTCCTAGCCGGTGAGAAGCTTGTAGGCCGTTTTCGATCGGCGGAAACGGCCTATGAAAATCCGGAAGCTTCGAATCCTAAGGCTCACAAACAGAGCTGCCTCGTTACAAACCCGCCCCGTCCCTGCACCTTCCAGTCTTCGGTCCGCAGCAAATCATCCCTGAAAGCATGCGTTTCGTCCCTCCCCTGATCCTCTAAGAGCTTTCGGCGATTTGGCAGGTAGCCTGCTAGCTACTGGAATATGAAATTGGCATGTGAGAAAAACGGCTCTCTCAATCGTCTTATGGTAGCGGACGACACTCAGTCTGCGGGCGAAGTATCGGAAATCCGTTTTGGGTCTCAGACAAAGCACACTGACACACGTCTAACTCATGTTTCAGGCGGCGATGTGGCCAACGAGCAGCTGAAGATTCAAGCCCTGATCATCGACGACGAGCCTCTGGCTCGGAAGCGAATCCGCGACTTGTTGAAAGATGATGAGGATGTAGAACTGGCCGGCGAGTGCTCCAGCGGTTCGGAGGCGCTGGCGTTCATCGAGCAGGCGAAACCGTCGCTCGTCTTTCTCGACATCCAGATGCCCGAAACCGACGGTTTCGAGTTGATGGAAATGATGAGCGCAAGCGGTTTGCATCCGGCAGTGATTTTTGTCACCGCCTACGACAAATACGCGCTCCGCGCTTTCGATGCGCAAGCGGTTGATTATCTGCTTAAACCGTTCAGTGAATCGCGCTTCCGCCGCGCCGTGCAGCGTGCCAAAGATCAGATCCGCCAGGGAAATGGCGGACTGTTGAGCTCACAACTGCTCGCTTTATTGCGCGAAGCCCAGCCGGGAAAAAAGTATTCCGACCGCCTGGTCATTCGCTCCGGTGGTCGCGCGCTGTTCCTGCGCGCCGACGAAATCGACTACATCGAGGCAGCCGGAAACTACTTGACCCTGCACGTCGGCAAAGACAACCACCTGATTCGCGAAACCATGCAGAACTTTGAAGCCCGGCTCGATCCGGAACGCTTCCTGCGCATTCACCGTTCCACCATCGTGAACATCGAGCGTATCAAGGAGTTTCAGCCCTGGTTTGCCGGAGAATATGTTGTGGTTTTACGAGACGGTCGCAAGCTCACACTGAGCCGCACATATCGCGCTCGGGTACAGGAGTTTTTAGGGAAGTAACCGCGATCAGTGCACGGTTTCCGAGGGCAAAGCGAACCAGTGATCGTCGGTCGCTGTCGTATCGTGATCGGCCGGTCGGAAGGGAATTCGAATCGTAGCCACTGCGCCGCCTTCGCCTGAACTCGATAATGCGAACTGCTGTGTCGCGCCGTAGAGTTGCCGCAAGCGGGACCTCGTGTTGCCAAGGCCAATCCGCTCCGTGACATTGCCCGCAGGAATTCCTGGACCGTTGTCGCGCACCGTCACCATCAACCATTCCTGGTCGCGCCACGCCCGGATCTCCAGCCTTCCAGCATGGGTCCTCTTCGCAATCCCATGACGCAGAGCATTCTCTACCAGCGGTTGCAGCAGCATGTTCGGCACCCTGCCGTCCAGGGCAGCAGGCTCGATATCGAAATCCACTCGCAGGCGGTCCTCGAAACGGATCTGCTCAATTTCCAGATAGCGCTGGATAAAGTCCATTTCGACTTTGAGAGAGATTTCCTGCTCGGCTTCGTTATCCAGGGTCAACCGCAGCAGTTCACTCAAACGCGCGAGGGTCTCCTCGGCTGCGTGAGGATTGTCACGAATCAGCGCGGAAACCGCGTTCAGCGTGTTAAACAGGAAGTGTGGCTGCAACTGCATCTTCAGCATGGCCAGCTGCGCTTGCGCAAGCTTGGCCTGCAGCTGCGAGGAGCGTACTTCGCGGTCCCGGAGCCTGCGTTGGTACAAAAGAAAGTGTCCCAGCAATGCGATCGGCAAGTAGGTGTTCACCATGTTGTCGAACGCCAGGAAGATAAAAAGATTTCTGTAGAGTCTCCAAGTGACGTGCCGGGGTTTGCCATCCGGCCCTCTCATCTCGTAGACCAGCGGTCTCGCCACCACGTGAACCGCGGTAAACACAACCGCAAACACTACGTGCAGCAAGGTGCGGCGGATCCAGTTCCTCCGCTCCACCGGAAATCTCATTGCCAGCCAAATCACCACTGGAGCGAGAAGTCCGTAAATGAGGAAGCTGATCAATGTGCTGGCCGCAACATAGGTCAGGTCGGGAGTCCATTCCGTCACCGCCCGGAACAAGTACGTTCCCAGGAATGACGCGGCACCCGCCAGAGCCGCAATTCCTATGCTGAGGGCGTAAGTGCGCAGAATTCGCGCCGGACTCGGTATCTGCTCGGAAAACTCCGCCATTAAACGCAACTCGACAGTGTATTGTCAGGCTTATGCCCGCGAAATGAGGTTGATCCCATCCTGCTCACCATTCGTCCCAAACTATCGCTTATCGTAAGACGAAAGGGAAAGATATTCGTTAACACCGGGACTTTTTTAGACGCCTACTTGCCCTCCTTTTCGAGATCATCCGCTGCTTCGTCGATGCTTGCTGCGACCTGTTCCAGCACCTTCCCGACTCCGGGCACTTCAGCGTCCGCCTTCTCCCACTTTTTCTGATCCATGTATTCCCGGACCGCCGCGATCGGCTTGGCACCGTATCCCGTATACGCTCCCGGAGCATACACCTGGTGTTTGAACCATGGCCGCTCCGGCAATCCACGCTCGGTCAGAAACGCCTTTTGAATGCGCAGAAGATCGATGTTCAGCGTGTCCAAGGCTTGCGGTGACAGGCTTTCGCTGCCCGACTGCCACTTCTGGAACGCCGTCTGATAGTGATCGGCGCTTCGCTTGATCATTTCCAGCCCGTTCTTCAGTGGAGCGAAATTCATATACGGAGCGACTTCCTCGTTCGGCGGCGCCACCGACACTTTCTTAGGGTCGGACGTTGCCGAAAATACTCCTTCTTCCAACTCCAGGTTTCGCTCGCCAGCTTCATCCTGTTTGTCTTTCAGCAACTTCTCAAGTTCTTTCACATATTTCGCGATCGTGTCGGCCGATGCGTCGTACTCGTACGGAATGATGTCTGAATCCGCCAATCGCATGATGGCCGTTCCGCCGGTTTGCGCCAGCGCTTTGCCGTAAGCGAAATCCGCATCCACAAAATGCGTGTACCAGTAAAAATCGTCGTAGATGGAGTGGTACTGATCCGCATCGTTCTCACCGCCGTAGCCGATGTTCAGCGCGGAAACTCCGGCATGATCCAGAAAGGCCGTGTAATCCGACCCATCGCCCAGCGCATTGATGCGCAAATCGGTCCGCTTCCGTATCTCGGCCCTCTCTTCCGCATTGGCCGCTCGCGCGATGCGCAACAGGTGCGCACGTTGCCAAACCGGAATATTCTTCTCCGGATCGTTGATCTCTCGCCCCACATCGTTGATGAATTTCTCCAGGTCGTGCGATCCTGACACCCGCAAGTATCCTCGTCCGTTGCTGTCCGAGTTGATGTAGGCGACGGCATGCTTCTGCAAGTCCGCCATGTGCGTCTCTACCCACTCCGTCGACCCCAGCAGCCCGGGTTCTTCACCGTCCCATGCGCAATAGATGATGGTCCGTTTTGGGTTCCATCCCTGTTTATGCAGTTCGCCCAACATTCGTGCTTCTTCGAGCACTGCAACCATGCCCGACAGTGGATCGTCCGCTCCATTGACCCATGCGTCATGATGATTCCCGCGCAACACCCACTGACCTTCCGCTCCCGACCCGCCCATAGTCGCGATCACGTCGTACACCGGCTTCAGATCCCAATTCGATGTCACCTTCAGGTGCACTTTCGCCGGGCCCGGACCGACGTGATAGGTGAGGGCCAGCGAACCACGCCAGGCCTCCGGCGCTACAGGACCAGTTAACGCTGAGAGCAGCGGCATTGCGTCCGCATACGAGATCGGCAGCACCGGGATCTTCGTGATCGTCTTGGCCTCTTTGATCGACAAGCGCTTCGCATCCGCCGTCGCACCGACGCCCGGGGTCAACGGATCGCCCGGATAGTCCGTGTCCATCACGCTGCCGCGCTGTACTCCATCTTTCGGGCGCCATCCCCCTTTCGGATAATCGTCGCCATTGAAGTACCCGTCATCGTTCGGGTCGGAGTAAATGATGCATCCGATGGCGCCATGCTCGGCCGCAACTTTTGGCTTGGTGCCCCGCCACGCTTCGCCGTAACGCGCAATCACAATCGCCCCTTTCACCGAAATGCCCATGCGATCGAGTTGTTCATAGTCTTCGCGGCTTCCGTAGTTCACATAAACCAGCGGGGCAGTCACGTCGCCATCGATCGAATAAGCGTTGTAGGTCGGAAGCTGTTCCGAAGTCTGATTTGAGGTCGGATCGATCGCCAGCACCGGTTCCTGCAACTTGGCCCGAAACGGCTTCGGCTCCAGCATTTCAACCACACGCTCCTTTGGAGTAGGGAAGAGTACCTGGAAGGTTTCGATGTGCGCGTCGAATCCATAGCTTTTAAACTGCGCCAGGATCCACTCGGCATTGTCCTTGTCGTAGGGCGATCCTACGTGATGGGGCCGTGCGCTCAAACGACGCATGCTCTCGCGCAGGTGGTCGGCAACGATGCCGTCTTGAAATTTCTTTTCCCAATTCCTTTCGTTCGCGGAAGATTGTGCCGTGTATCCCTGAATAGTTGCGGGTGTCTGAGCAAAAACGGAAGCTGCGATTCCCAGGACGGAGAAAATGATGGCGTTGCAGAATTTCACGAGAGCTCCTCGAAGTCCCACGATGGACTCCGAATTATAGACCGCTCCCTCCCCTTGGAATCTCGCGGGGCATGTTAGATTCTCGCCAGTGCACAACATCGATTCTGTTGGCTCTGAGCCAGTTCTCGCCCGTCAAGTCGGCTTGTTCGATGCCACCATGGTAGTCATGGGCGGCATCATCGGCTCCGGCATCTTCATCAACGCATACGTAGTCGCCCAGCGGGTTCACACGCCTGTTCTGATTTTGGGTGCGTGGATAGTCGGCGGCGTGATGGCCATCCTTGGTGCATTCATCTATGCCGAACTCGCCGGCCGCATGCCCGATGTCGGCGGGCAATATGCCTATCTCCGCGAGGCGTACCATCCCGCGCTCGGATTTCTCTATGGCTGGGTTCTCTTGCTTGTGATTCAAACCGGAGGTATGGCCGCTGTCACCGTCACCTTTGCGCGCTACTTTCTGGAACTCACGGGCTGGCGCGCATCCGAAAAACTCACCGCCGTGATTGCGTTATCCATTTTGACCCTGATCAACTGCCTCGGCGTGAAACTCGGCAGCCGCGTGCAAAGTGCGCTCATGGTGCTCAAGATTGCTGCCATTTCCGGACTCGTAATCACCGGTCTGCTCTTCATCAAGAACCCGTTTCCGCTCTCCCATCCGCTCCTCGATCAGCCCGCTTCCCTATCCTTGCTCACTTCATTTGGTGCCGCCATGATCCCGGTTCTGTTCGCCTACGGAGGCTGGCAGACCGCGAACTTCATCGCCGCCGAAATCAAAGATCCCCAGCGCAATCTGCCACGCGCGCTGGTGATTGGGGTGGCCGGTGTCATTGCACTCTACGTCACCGTGAATCTCGTCTACGTCCGTACGCTCGGTCCTGTCGAGCTTGCGAACACTACCGTTCCCGCGACTGCCTCGATGCGCTTGGCCTTAGGCCAGCATGGCGCCACCCTCATCGCGTTCGGAATCGCCATCTCTACCCTGGGCTTTCTAAGCCAGTCCGTCCTCACCGCGCCTCGCGTTTATTTCGCGATGGCCAAAGACGGCGTTTTTTTCCAGAGCGTGGCATCTGTGAACGCTCGCACCCACGTTCCTGTAGTCGCCATCGTGCTCCAAAGCATCTGGACAATCGTTGTGGCGCTCTCTGGACACTACGAACAGATTCTGAACTACGTCGTCTCCATGGACTTCCTTTTCTTCGGCCTCACCGCCACCTGTCTGTTCGTTTTCCGCCGGAAGGGAATTGGCGCGAACGGGGGGACCTATCGCGTTCCCGGTCACCCCTTCACGACCATCATCTTCGTCCTGATCTCCTGGCTGGTGGTTGCGAACACCATCTACCGCTACCCGGCAAATAGCCTGCTGGGCATGGCGATACTCCTCCTCGGAATTCCCGTGTATGCTTTTTGGCACCGTCGCAATCGCGTAGGAACTCATCCTTCATGACTTGGTCGCGCACAGCCTCCGGCTCTCCTTACATGGAATTCGCCAAGCTGCATTCCGAGGCGAAGTTCAATCTCGCGACTAGCGGAGTGAAATCCTACCCCCTTGCTGACTTGCCGGTTCGGCTCGAAGATCTCGAAATCAACGGCCCCACCATCTACGGCTATGCACCTCTTTTGGAGCGTTTGGCCAAGAAAAACGGAGTCACTCCCGACTGCGTCGTCTCGGCCGCAGGAACTTCCATGGCCAATCACCTGGCTATGGCCGCAACTCTAGAGCCTGGCGACGAGGTGCTGGTCGAGGAACCAACCTATGAGTTGCTGCTAAGCGCGCTTCGCTATCTCGGAGCTCAGATTCGTCGTTTCCCGCGACCCTTTGAGAACGGATTTCGTATCGATCCCGCTGAAGTCTCCAGGCAGATCACGGCTCGCACCAGGCTGGTGGTGATCACCAACTTCCACAATCCCTCGAGCGTGATGACCGATTCGTCCACTCTCGCAGAAGTTGGAGAAATTGCGCGCGCGGTGGGAGCCCGTGTTCTGGCAGACGAAGTTTATCTGGAAGCTCTCTTCAATCACCCCTTCAAACCTGCGTTCCACCTGGGCAAGCACTTCATCGTAACCAGCAGCCTCACCAAAGCCTATGGGCTCAGCGGAGTTCGTTGCGGGTGGGTCTTGGCCGAGCCTGAACTCGCTACACGGATGTGGCGAATCAATGACCTTTATGGGGCCACCCCGGCGTATCCTGCCGAGTTGATCAGTGTGATTGCTCTAGACCATCTCGAGAAAGTTGCCGCTCGCGCGAAAGCCTTGCTCGAAACCAATCGCAAGGCTTTAAATTCCTTCCTCGACTCGCGATCCGATCTCGAATGCGTCCGTCCTGCCTATGGGACGACCGTATTTCCCAAACTGCTCCACGGCAAAGTAGACGAGTTTGTCCAGTTTCTTCGACAGACCTATGAAACCAGCGTGGTGCCCGGCCGCTTCTTCGAAATGCCCCAGCATTTTCGCATCGGAATCGGCGGCGACAGTGCCATGACCACCAATGCTCTTCACCGCCTCGGAGAGGCTCTCGACCGATTTTCGCGAAGCTAGTCTTCGTTCAGAAAAATCGCATTCCCGTTTCCAAAAACCTGCAACCAACTCCGGATTTCGAGTACACTCTCACGAACTCGAAGCTTGGGGCTGCGAGCATTGTCAGAAAATTCCGCCGGACCCACATCTCAGGCTGTCCCAGCCGTCCGTCCACACGTGGGCGCGCGGACCGCTCTGCTTATCGCTGCATGGTTCGGCATTGTCGCCGGCCTCGTTGAAGCGCTGGGCTTGCTGCTTTTTCAGCGTCTCAATTGGGCCAGTTGGGGCCCCATGCTGCACGTCTCAGCGCCTATCATCTGGATCTCGCCCGCGGTTGACGTCGTACTCTTCTCCTTGCTCGCGCTCTCGGTGGTACTCGTCGCGCAGATCACTCCCAGAGTTCGCACCGGCAAAGCAATCGTATTCTTGCTGACTTTCGCAACCATTTACGATTGGGCAAACTTGACTGGACGCCTTTATCACAGCAGCAGCCTTCTGCTTGCCTTAGGAATAGCCATCGTCGTGACGCGCTGGATCGCCAATCGCCAGGCTGTTGCACTGTTCTACTGGAGAAAATCGCTGCCCATGCTGATTGTGCTGCTTCTGGCGCTGGGCATAGGCATCAAAGCCGAACGGCATTGGCGCGAGCAGCAGAAAATTGCAGCCCTGCCTCCCGCCCGCCAAGGCTTGCCCAATATCGTGGTGATCGTGATCGACACGCTTCGCGCCGACCATCTTTCTTCCTACGGCTATGGGCGTTCGACCAGCCCAACCATCGACAGCCTGGCACGCGAAGGAGTTCTTTTCGAAAATGCTGTTTCCACCTCATCCTGGAGTTTGCCCTCGCATGCTTCACTGGTTACCGGACAACCGGTTCACAAACACGAAGCCGACTATGTGAAGCCCATGTCAGCCTTCGGCGACAACGAAAATAATTTCAGGAATGTTCCCACTATCGGAGAGCAGCTTCAGCAACTCGGATATCGCACCGCGGCCTTTTCCGCCAATCGCACCTGGTTTTCGCACGATCTCGGCTTCGACCGCAGCTTTATCCATTTCGAAGACTATTTCCACTCTGTGCCTGACGCTTGCATTCGAACTCTCTATGGTCGCGAATTCTCTCGCATTTACCTGGCGCGCTCCCAGCGCAGCAAGCCCAAACGGATTCTTCGCTGGCTAGGCCTTGATGCCTTGACCGACTCGGACGATGAAGGTGTCGGCAACGATGGCGGCTCCCCCGGGGTTCGCAAGCGCGCTCCGGTTGTGAACCGTGAACTGTTGGACTGGATCGGACCGCAGCCTCACCGGCCCTTTTTCGCATTCTTGAATTACTTCGACGTGCACCAACCCTACTCGGGACCAAGTTCCTTCAATAAGCCCTGGATCGAAGACACGGCGGTGAACGAGTACGACGACGGCATTCGGTATGTCGATTCCTCGATCGCTGCGCTCATGGCATCTCTGGAAAAGCGCGGCCTGTTACGCAACACTCTCATCGTCATCACGTCGGATCACGGAGAATCCCTCGGACAGCACGGCCTTGCCACGCATGGCGCAGCGCTCTACTGGGAATCCATTCATGTGCCGCTGATTCTCTGGTGGCCCGGGCATGTCCCGAGCGGTTTGCGAATCACCGATCCCGTGAGCAACGCCGGAATCCCCGCTACCCTAATGAATATGATCGGAGGCAAGGCCTCTGGCGTATTCCCCGGCCCCAGTCTCAACATCCTATGGAGTCAGCCCCCGGTGCATACTCCTCCAGTTTTGTCGGAACTGTCGGCGCGCCATTTTCCCGCCCATCGTCCTGGTGAACCTCGGGTTCGCACCGCCGACACCGGAGCCATGCAGTCCCTCGTCTCTGGCCATTGGCAACTGATCAAGCACGAGAAATACGGCACGCAGCTTTTCGATTGGGCGCAGGATCCTCAGGAAGTTCACGACCTTTACGACCCCGATCTTGACCCGCCGGTTCAGTGACCCGGCATACCGGGTTCGGCTTCACGTAAACTATCCCCACCGAATCCCGGACCTAGATTCATTGTCAATCGTCGAACCCATTCTGCATTCATCGCTAAAGCGGCCACAGCACGCTGCCGCATACGCCAGTGTTTTGGCGATCGCGATCTGGTTTGGAATTTTCGCCGGGATTCTGGAAGGCGTCGGCTTGTTGCTCTTTCAACGACTCAATTGGGCCAGTTGGGGGCCCATGCTCCACGTCTCTCTTCCCATCCTCTGGATCTCGCCCGTGGCGGACGTCTGCCTGTTCATCGTTGTTGCGTCCATTACCTTCGCCATCGCCAAGGGTATCTACCGTATCGCCGGCGTCCCGCCGGCCCTTGCAGTCATGTTCGTGCTGACATTTGTCACCGTCTACGACTGGCTCACGCTCACCGGCCGGCTGTATCACAAGAGCAGCCTGCTGCTGGCGCTCGGCGTAGCGGTCGCCTTCAGTCGCTGGATCGGCAAGCGACAGACTCAGGCATTTACATTTTGGAAACGCACGCTGCCAATCGTGTGCGTGACTTTTTTGCTCGTCCTGCTCGGGGTCGAAGGCGGCGCACGTTGGCGCGAGCATCAACAGACCGCGAAACTGCCCGCCGCCGACGCCTCGCTACCCAACATCGTCGTAGTCGTCGTGGACACGCTTCGTGCAGATCACCTCTCCAGCTACGGTTATCCGCGTCGCACCAGTCCCACTATCGATCGGCTTGCTGCCGAAGGGGTGCAGTTTGAAAACGCTATCGCAACCTCCTCCTGGAGCCTGCCCTCTCACGCTTCCCTTGTAACCGGACGCTATGTGCACGAGCACGGGGCCGACAATGTGAAGCCAATTCCGTTATTCCATTCGAACCAGAACAACTTCAATCATCTTCCCACCATCGGCGAGCAGTTGCAGTCACTCGGCTACCGCACCGGAGCTTTCTCCGCAAACCGCACCTGGTTCTCGCACGATCTCGGTTTCGGCCGGGGCTTCATTCATTTTGAGGACTATTTCAACTCTCCCGCCGACATGCTGGTTCGTACCCTTTACGGACGCGAGTTCGCGCGCATCTATCTCTCTCGCACCGACCACAGCAAGCCGAAGCGGTTCCTCCGCTGGATCGGTTGGGATTCACTTCTCGATCCGGATGAGGAAGGCTCCGGCAGTCGCGGCGGAGCACTGGGTGTCAGGAAACGCGCCAGCGCTGTTGACCGCGAACTGGAAAGCTGGATCGGGAACGGCAGACACCATCCCTTCTTTGCCTTCCTCAATTACTTCGACGTGCACCGTCAATATGGAGGCCCTCGCGATTTCGCGAAACCCGGTTGGCCTCAACAAACCCCCATCGATGCCTACGATGACAGCATTCGTTATGTGGACGACAATGTCGCCCAACTGCTTTCCACTTTGCAGAGCCGTCACCTCGGCACAAATACCGTGGTGATCATCACCTCCGATCATGGAGAATCTCTCGGCGAACACGGTCTTGAAACTCACGGTGGCTCGCTCTATTGGAATCTGATCCACGTCCCGCTGGTGCTGTGGTGGCCAGGTCACATTCCGGCGAACGTGCGCATCGCCAATCCAGTAACGAACGCGACTATCCCCGCGACGCTGATGAGTTTGATCGGGAAGACTCCTCCTGCAACATTTCGCGGTCCCACGCTCGACTGGCTTTGGAAAACTCCCGGCTCGGCGACGCCTCTTGTGCTTTCCGAACTCGCGGTCAGCCCGTATGCCGCTAAAGAAAATCATCTCCCGGACCCTGTGCCGACCGCAATCTCCGGGCCCATGGCCTCGATCATCTCCGATCACTTGCAGTTGATTACCCACGAAAAACTTGGCAATCAACTCTACGATTGGAGGCGGGATCCTGCCGAAACCGATAACCTGGCAAGCGTTCCGGAAGGAAAGGCGGAAGCCTCGGCGCTGACCGCAAAGTTGCACGCGCTTATTAGCAACTCTCCCACTTCGCCGAAATCTCTCTCGGGTGATTGATCCGTCACCGGTCTTCCCCAGCCGTTTCCACCGAACGATGTTAGAATTTCCTTTAATGTTGGTTCTCGCCGTATAGTCGCCGTCTGCTCAGCGGCAATGGGGTTTAAGGAGATTGCAATGCGGGTAGATATGTTTGCGCTGTACGCTGGTCCGGATCAGATCATGACCGTCACTTCCGGTCTTGCCGGAGTTCTGGGGGTCCTGTTGATCTTCTGGAATAAGGTCGTCGGCCTGTTTTTCAAAGTCGTTCGAGTGTTCCGCCGCTCTCCTGAGCCGGTTGACATCGCGGCGTCCGACAGTGCTTCGTCCAAGACTCACTAGTCACAGGTTCGTTCTTTGCCGAAAAAAGTAATTGTCATTGGCCTGGATGGTCTGGAGCCCGGCATCGTCGATGCCATGCTTTCCCGAGCCGAGCTGCCAAATCTGGCGAAAATCCGTCAAAGTGGCGCGTACAGCCGCCTGAAAACTACCTATCCGGCGCAGACTCCTGTTGCGTGGTCCTCTTTTGCCACCGGTACCAATCCCGGGGGACATGGAATCTTCGATTTCATCTCCCGCGATCCGCAGAATCGCTTGCCCGATGCTGCTTTGAGCCGCTTCGAACGCCCGAAAAACATGTTTGCTCCACCCCGCGTCGTGAATCAACGCCAAGGGCGTCCATTCTGGTCATCCCTCAACGAGGCGGGAATTCCCAGCACGGTACTTCGTTGCCCCTGCACGTTCCCGCCCGATGAACTTAAGGGCAATATGCTTTCCGGCGTCGGAGTGCCCGATCTTCGCGGCAGCCAGAGCAAGGGAACTTTCTACACTCAGGACCGTGCGGTCCATGCGGAAGAAAGCGAGCAGGTCGTTTACCTGGATTCAGGTTTGGATCTGTCGACAAAAGTGATCGGCCCACGCAACACTGCCAAAAGTCCCGCCACTGACGCGGTTTGCGACATTCGCGTGCGTGCCGACAAGTCATCGCGCAAGCTCACCATTGAGACCGGCGGTTCTCCAGCGAAAATCGAGATTTCCGAAGGGCAATGGAGTGATTGGGTCCGCTTCAAATTCAAGCTCTCGATGTTGCAGTCGGTGACCGGAATCGCGCGCTTTTATTTTCGACGGCTCGATCCTCACCTCGAGTTCTACGTCTCAGCCATCAACTTCGATCCCGCTGCTCCCCTATTTCCCATATCCGCGCCCGCCGATTACGCAAAGACCATCTCCGAAAAGCTAGGCCTGTTCTCTACCCTTGGCATGGCCGAAGACCACAACGGACTGAACAACGGACGCTTCGACGAGCAAGCCTATCTTCAGCATTGCGATCTGGTTCTTCGCGAGCGCGAACAGCTCATGCGCTTCGAACTCGACCGCATGAAGGAAGGCTTTTTCTTCATGCTCTTCGATACTCCGGATCGCCTTCAGCACATGATGTGGCGATTCCGCGATGCTGGCCATCCCCTGCACAACCGCGACGTGGATCGCGATTTCACTACCCGCATCGAGCAGCATTACCAGCGTTGCGATGCGTTGCTCGGTCCGGTTCTCGACCGCGTTGACGAGAACACGCTACTGATCGTGCTCTCCGATCATGGTTTTAACACCTTCCGGCGCGCCTTCGACACCAACACTTGGCTTCACCAGAACGGATTGCTCGGGCTCCTGGACGGAAAAAAGCCGGGGGAAGATTTAGGCGAGGCCTTCGCCGCCGTCGATTGGTCGCGCACTTCTGCTTACGCTCTTGGGCTCGGGGGAATTTATCTGAATTTGAAGGACAGGGAACAGGGCGGCATTGTCGGTGAGGGAGCCGAAGCAGAGCGCGTACGCAACGCGATTCAGTCCGGGTTAGCTGGACATCCCGACGCAGTGACCGGGCGCCCTGCCATCCGCAGCGTCTCGCGTCGCGAAGATCTCTACAGCGGTGCGTACGTTGACCGTGCACCTGACCTGCTGGTCAACTTTCATCCTGGATTCCGGGTGGCCTGGAAGACGGCGGTCGGAGGTTTCGCCAATCACTTGATCGAAGACAATACGCGCAAGTGGAGCGGCGATCACATTGTCGACCCGGAAGCTGTGCCCGGGATGCTGTTCGTAAACCGCGCCCTGCAGCGCCAGGATCCCAGCATCGTCGACCTCGCCCCTACAGTGCTCCAATACCTGGGCGTTCCGGTTCCGGGCGTTATGGAAGGGAAGTCGTTGCTTACAGCGGAGTGAGTACTGCCCTATGAAAATCTGCGTACTCGGACTCGATGGCGCAACCTCTGACAAGATTTTTCAGGATGAACGCATGGTCAATATTCGGCGCCTCATGGATATGGGTGTCTACGGCCGAGTTAAGACCGGGCCTGACGCCGACACGGTACCCATGTGGATGTCCATGGGGGCAAGCCAATCTCACGAAATGACCGACCTGAACTCGCGGGCGATCTGGAGCATCCTTGCCGATGGCAACAATCGCACCGCGCTGTTGGGCCTCACCGCCGATTTTCCTCCGTACCAGGTGAATGGTGTGAGCTTTGCTTCGTTCCCTGCATCTGGACCCACAGCGACCATCCCCGTTCCTTTGGCGAACTCGGATCCAACTCTCCGTTCGCTGTCCGAGCAAGTCTCCTCCGCCAGTCACACCCGTTGGCAGACAGCGCGCACTTTGTATTCCAGCCAGAGATGGGCCTACTTCCAGGTTGTTGATCTTGGCCTGCAGACTCTCGGCGCAGATTTTTCCGAACCCACTGCGATCTCGGATTACTACCTTTGGCTCGACGAGCAAGTCGGAAGCATGTTGGAGCTCTTGGATGACGAGACGGTCTTGCTCGTCCTTTCCCCGCGCGGAGTGGAGGCCCCTTCCCCAGCTGGCGCTTCCTCGGTCTCACCGGCCGACGGCATGTTTGTGCTGATTGCGCCCAATTGCCCGCTCACCGGCGAATACAGTGGAGCCACTCTCCTCGATATGGCTCCCACCATGCTCGATCTCATCGCTTACGAAATTCCTCCCAGCATGCAAGGCAAGTCTCTGGTCGCGCGGATGCAAAAGAAACAATCCGGCCCGGATGCAAGCCTCGATGAGGAAGCCTTGCTCCGCGAACGCCTCGCCGGGTTGGGCTACATCTAGATTCACTCACGCTGCGGTCACAATGATGGCCGAAGCCGGATCCTCGCTGAGTTTGCGGTAGCTGTGCAGAACCGCGGAGTCGAAGTAAATCGAATCTCCCTCCTGCAACTGATATTCAATACTCCCAATCGTGAGAGCTATTTCTCCGTGAAACAAGTACAGCAACTCGTGACCCGGATGCATGTGTGGTTTCACTTTGTCTCCCGGCACGGGTTGAAAATCGGCCAGGAATGTACTGATCTTCCGCTGCGTCGCCGGATAGTCGAGCGACTCGAAGAAGTAGGCGACGTTGTCCTGTCCAGGTCGTTCCGGGAAGCGCAATCGCTCGCTCTTTCTCGCCACCGCCACCACCCGGCGCTTCCGTTCGTCGGTGAAGAAATAGTCCAGTCCCACGCTGAATACCAGCGCTATGCGCAACAGCGTTGGCAGGGTCGGGAATAACTTCCCTCGTTCCAGTTTCGACAGTAGAGCGGCCGATAAGCCCGTGTGCTTGCCAAGTTCCACAAGCCCCATACTCTTGCGCAATCGCAACCCGCGAATCTTGTCACCGATGGAGTACGGCTTCAGTCCATTCACAATGGTGTCATTGATCATCTGTGAGCTTCTCACCCCAGTCAAAAAATTGTAATTGATAGTAAAACAACGCCTATCGCTTATCAAACGCCAACCCTTATTCAATCTGTGAATAGCAACCGGGAATTTAAGAATGGAAAGGCAAATCCATTCACATCCGATTCGCGAATGAACACCACCGGGAGGTGAGGAGAGACAAGCTCGCGTCCCTCAGCATTCGATAATCAGAAAAACTAAAGTGGTATCAGATTACGGTTTTTTCTTCTTCTTTCCCAACAAGCCTCCGAGTGCGCCCAAAGGTGAGTTGCCCCCCGCTGCGCCGACGCCGGGAATCCCACCCTTCAACCGGCCTGCCAGTATTCCTTGCACGTCAGGCGCGAACTGCGGGCTGCTGGTGGTGCCACGAATAAAGAACGGAACTCCCGCGCTCCCGCCTCCGATGCCTGCAATCTGCGTAAGTCCTGCCGCCACCCCCGACAACTTGGCCAGCATATGGTAATCGAGTGCGCCAGCGGGATTAATCGTCCCGGCACCCGTGAGTGTTCCAAGCGAAGGAAGGACCAGATTTACATCGTCCGTCTTTATGCCTTCCGGGGCCACCCTGGCATTGGTGCTCAGGTTCTGGATCACGGTATCCGAACCAGTCTTCGCGCCGCCCAGCGCCGAGATCGCTGAGAGTTTTGAACCCAGGTCAAAGCCCGCGAGCTTCGAATCCGCCAACCTCAACGGCCCGACGATCACCAGCTTGTCCGTTGGACCGCTGATGCCAAGGTTAGTTGACAGAGTGCCGCCCTTCAGCGACGAACCGGATGGCAGTACGACGCCAACCGCAGGCAGCATCGCTTCCAGGTCATCCACCGGCATGCCTTGCCCGATGAGCTTTAAATTGACTAGTGTGGTGTTACCTTGCATCTGGTAGGTGCCAGTCAATTGCGCCAGAGCTTTCCCCATGCTGATCTCAGCCTGCGAGATTGTTCCAGTTTGCTTCTGCAGATCATGCACGACGGCGTACTTGATATCCACCTCGCGTCCGGCGGGCGACCCTTTGGGCGATACCTTCAGTTTATTCGCGACCACATTGCCATTGGAGTTTAGGTCTTTGCCGTTCGACTTGAGGGTCCCATCGAAATCGAGCACCCCGGCAACACCGGACGCGGGCTCGACAAAACCCGACGCCGCCAAGTCCAGCTTCTTGGCCACGATTTTTGCTTCGAGCGGCGTAAGCGACGCGTCCTGTGCATCGATTGGCCCCGCGCGGCCATCGAGCTTCAAACTGCCTCCCGCCGGCAAGCTCGCGGTCATGGTGAAGGGAAACTCGTTGCTGAACGAAAAATTCCGCACCACGATTCCGACCTTATCGTAGACCTTCGTCTTCGTCGCGCCACCTACCTCGCCTACGGTAACCCGTCCGTTCTTCACTTCCAATTTGCCGACAGAAAGATTCGGATTCGAAGCTGGCTGATTGCCTGCTGGCTTTTCCTTGTTCGCCGGAGCGCTCGCACTGTTGTTCCCTAGACTGGAAAAATTCCACTTTCCTGCGCTGGTCCGCAGCAGCATAATCTCCGGCTGCGTCAGAGTCAGATCATTGATATGCAGTGCCTTCGAGAAAATCAGCGGCATGACGTCGACGCCTACATCCAGCGATTTGGCGCGAATGAAGGGATCTTTGCTGAAGCCCGGATCGTCGGCAATCGAGAGATCCTCCGCCGACACGCTTCCCGACAGCAACGACAATTTCAGATTCCCCACCTTGACCTGCCGCCCCAGTGCCGTCGAGAGTTCCGATTCCAGCCTCGGTCGAAAACTATTTACGTCGATGATGAATGGCAGTGCAATCGCTACGACCAGCAAAAGCCCGACGACGATCCCTACAATCTGCAATGCGCGTTTCATATGGGCAACTCCTTGCGTGGAACGGGCGGTTGTGTTTTCGAACGTGGCGACTGAGGACGAAAGTTTACACCCAAGCCCCAGCCGGATGCACCGTCGGGCGAACCCTTATTGCGGTTCCTGTTTCAATTCTGGATCCGGCAGGCTTCCTCCGTACAACTCGTGCTGTCGCTGGCTCCGCTGCTCAATGGAAAGCTTGGTGGCCGCCGTCATCTCCACTTTCGCCTCGTCCGTCCTGCCCAGCTTCTGCAGGATTTGTCCCCGGACGAAATGCACGGAGCTGTCGTTCGCATCCTGCTTCTGGGTGGCATCAATTTCCGCCAGTGCCTCTTTGTATTTTTTGGCGCGCAGGTAAATTCGTGCCAACTCGAAGTGCGAACTCCCCAATTGCGGATCGATTCGCAACGCATGCCGCAGGTTTTTCTCCGCCAGCGCATCCTCCTGTTGCTGCGAGTACAGCAACCCAAGGCGGTCGTAGTTGTAGGCGACATCGGGTTCGATCGCCGCATCCTGTAGGAATTCCTGCTTGGCTTGCTCCAGGTTTTGCGTTCGCAGGTAAGCCTCGCCCAGATAGAAATGCACGAAGGCCAGCTTCGGTTGTTGTTTCGCAGCAGCCTGTAACTCGCGGATTGCTTCGTCATATTCTTCGCGGTTGATGTGAGCTTTTCCCATCAGCAGATGAAACTCCGCCGACTTGCCGCCAATTTCGATCATCCGCGAAAGCGCCCGCTGTTCCAGTTCAGGCTGTTTTGCATGGTTCGCCGAAATTCCCAGCACATATAAGTAATTTAGCTGATCCGATTCCTGCGACCATAACGGCTCGAGCGCCGTCGCAGCCTGCTCGTATTTCTCCGTGAAGAAATAACAAAGTCCCAGCAGGTAGCGTGCTTGCGGCGAATCAGGCGCGTCTTTGACCACGGATTTGAATGGCTCGATGGCTTGTTCGTACTCGCCCTGGCGATAATGAGCCAGCCCGATATTCAACCGGATTCCCGGAACTCCGGGCGCCAGGCTCTCCGCCTTGTGCAGCATGCTGAGCGCCTTATGCCATTGCTTCTCGCGCATGTACACCACGCCCAGGTTGGCGTACGCCCCCACCTGTTGTGGATCCACGGCAAGGACACTCTGAAACGACCGCTCCGCGCGGCTCAAGTCTCCGCTTTTGAGCGCGGCCTCCCCTTCGATGAACAGTTGTTGCGAGGAAGACGTCGCCGTGCCGGAAGTTTGCCCCCAGCCGGCAACCGTTAACGTCACAAGGATCATTGCCGCCAAGGATCGGCCCATGCTTGACACTGGTTTCACTCTGCTGTAGTGTCCGCCACTGGAAGCTTGTTTTCAAGCGGTCGCAGCCTTTCAACGCACTCACACGATGGCAGATGATGGACAACTAGGCTCCCGCTCTCGCGATCCGGTCCGAAATGATAAGGTGAAATCATCGATGGTCACTATCCGCGATGTGGCCAAGGAGAGTGGTTTCTCCTCCACCACCGTCTCTATCGTCCTCAACAACGCGCCCTTGGCCCGTTACATTCCTGTTGCCACCAAGAAGCGAATCGAACGTGCCGCCAAACGTCTCGGCTACCGCCCCAACCTGTTTGCCCGCTCCCTTCGTAGCAAGCGCAGCCATACCGTCGGCGTCATGATCTTCGATATGACCGACCCCTTCTGCACCCTGGTGCTGCGTGGAATTGAAAACACCCTCTACCAATCTTCTTACCTTCCGATTCTCACCGACGTTCACAACGAACGCGCACGTTTTGAACGCTATCTCGAGATGCTTCTCGATCGCCGCGTCGAAGCTCTCATTGTTCTTGCAAATTGGCTCTTCGTCGACATTGACGTCTTGGCCGACCTCGAAAAGAGCAGTATCCCGACCGTCATGATCGGTAGGGAACTCCAGACCGATTCCATCAGTTCCGTCATCGTAGACAACGAACTCGGCGCCCACGCCGCGCTCGAGCATCTACATTCCCTCGGCCACCGCAAAATCGCTTTCATCCGGGGGCCAAAGACGCTTGCCGACAGCGCTCCGCGCTGGAGGGGAATTCGCAACTTCGCGCGTACCGCAAACCTCGACCTCGATCCTAAGTTGATCCTCGACCTTCCAGAATCGAGAGATCCGATTTCAAGTTTTGAAGCCGGATACAAATTAACGGAGGAGTTGATCAAGCGTAAGCGCCCTTTCACGGCACTGGTTGCCTTTGACGACATGACTGCTTTTGGTGCAATACGTGCATTGGCTAAAGCAGGAATGAAGGTTCCCGAGCAATGCTCGGTGATCGGCTTCGATGATGTTGCCGCTTCCAGTCTTTACACGCCTCCCTTGACCACCATTCGCCAGCCCATGGAAGGCATGGGCAACATGGCAGTCAGCATCGTGGTGGAGGGGATCAACGCGGTTCTCGAAAAGCGCGAACTGTCCGCAGTCCATCGCAAGATGGCTCCGGAACTCGCGGTCAGGGAGTCTACTCGCAGCCTCACTTAAATCGCTCTCCAGCCTTTTCCACTTGACAGCAATGTGGAACTATTTCACTATTCATACGTTTTAATAAACGCATTTATTGCATATGGGGTCCTAAGGTTTGGTTTCTTGGCACTTTGTGATTTAGATCACGCGCGCTGGTGCGGCGCTGCGCTATAGTCGTGCAACCCGGTTTACGCGACGCTCAGTTCCAATGGAAGTCGAAGGAGTCAACCATGAGATGCCGTCCCCTCCATCTGATCGCCCTTCTCGCAAGTTTTTGTTTCTCAACCCTACTGTTTGCCCAGGACACGGCCCAGGTGACCGGCACGGTAACCGATTCCAGCGGCGCGGCGGTGGCGGGAGCGCAAGTCAGCGTAGCGATCCCCGAAAAGGGCATCAATCGTGCGACCACCACCAATGACTCCGGCGACTATCTCGCCGCTGGCTTGCCTCCCGGCCCCGTCAATATCTCCGTGGTCGCCAAGGGATTCAATAAGTACGAGGTAAAGGGCTTCATTCTTCGCGTCGGCCAGAAGGCTCGCAATGATGTCCAACTGAAAGTGGGATCCACCAACACCGAAGTGACCGTCGAAGGGCAGAGCGTCGCTCAGGTCGAAACTCAATCTTCCGATCTTTCCGGCACAGTCAGCGGCAAGCAGATCACGCAGCTCGAATTGAACGGCCGCAACTTCACCCAGCTTGTGACCCTGGTTCCCGGCGTCAGCAATCAAACCGGACAGGATGAAGGCGCAGTAGGAATCGCCGGCAACGTCGGGTACAGCATCAACGGGGGCCGCATCGAGTACAACAACTGGGAACTCGATGGCGGCGACAACATGGATAACGGCAGCAATACCACGCTCAACGTTTATCCCAGTCTCGAGTCCATCGGTGAATTCAAGGTCTTGACCTCCAACTACGGCGCCCAGTATGGCCGCAACGGTTCGGGCACCATCGAAGTGGAAACCAAGTCCGGCACTAACCAGTTTCACGGGAACGTTTACGAGTTTGTCCGCAACGACATCTTCAACGCCCGCAACTTCTTCAATCGCCCCCCCGATCGCATCGCTTCCTACAAGAAAAATGACTTCGGCTACACCGTTGGCGGGCCGATCTGGAAGGATCACACCTTCTTCTTCTGGTCGCAGGAGTGGCGTCGCGACCGCGTCCCGGGGCAGACTTTTAACGTAGCGGTGCCGTCCGCGGCGGAACGTCTGGGCGATTTCAGTGATCTTGTGCCCGGGCCCTGATTGCCCAACCATCAACGGAGTGGCAACGCCCAACTTGAATAGTGTCCCTGGATTTAATGTTAACGATCCCAACGTCCAGGCCCTGCTGGCCGAGATCCCGGCGCCCAACGCCGGCGTGCCTGGGGCATCCTTCTTCAACTCCTCTCCCAGCCAGCCCACCAACTGGCGCGAAGAGTTGTTCCGCATCGACCACAACATTAACTCCGCGAATCGCATTACTTTCCGTTATATCCACGACTCGTGGGACACCATTAACCCCACTCCGCTGTGGACCAACGTCGGAAGCTTCCCGACCATTCAGACCAACTTCAAAGGCCCAGGCGTCAGCCTGGTCACTCGCCTGACTTCAACATTCTCGCCGACTCTGCTGAACGAATTCGTGTTCAGCTACACCACCGATCACATCATTCTGAATAACGTCGGCGCCTGGCAGCGTCCAGCCGGTACCACTTTCGGCACCTTGTTCCCGGGAAGCGTACGACAGCAACGTGGTGCCTGGTATCAATCTGGTCGGGGGCAATGCCTACAACCAGGGCTTCGGCGAAGACGCTGGGTACATCCCCAACGGTCCCTACAATTCCAATCCGACCTACACCTATCGCGACAACCTGAGCAAGATCGTCGGCAAACACAACCTGCAATTCGGCGCCTACTTTGTGGCCGCACAGAAGAACGAATTTGGCGGTGAATTGGCGGCCGGTTCGGTGCCCGGATATCTCACGTTCGACACCGCCAACACTTCGATATCCACCGGGAACCCATTCGCCGACTTGTTGCTCGGACGTATCAGCAGCTTCGGCCAGCAAGATCAGTTCGTGAAGTACTACAACCGTTACAAAATTCTCGAGCCCTACTTCCAGGACGACTGGCACGTAACTCCGCACCTGACTCTGAATTTAGGACTTCGTCTAAGCCTGTTCGGGACCTATCGCGAAAAGAACCATCACGCGTTTAACTTCGACCCAGCGACTTACGACTTCGCTCGCGGTACCACCGTTGATCCCACTACCGGTGCTGTCCTCAATCTAACCGCCGATGGCGGTCCGCCGTCAGTGACTGACTTGCCAAACGGTATCGTCCAGTGCGGCGTCACGCCCGGAGTTCCGGTTGGCTGCCTGAAGGGACATCTATTCAATCCCGCTCCACGCGTGGGCTTCGCCTACGATCCGTTCGGAGATGGAAAGTGGGCCATTCGCGGTGGCTACGGCGTGTTCTTTGAGCACACCAACGGCAACGAAGCCAACTCCGAATCGCTTGAGAACTCGCCTCCGCTCGCCAATGCGTCGGTGCAAAACAACATCCTCGGTTACAGCAATATTGGCTCAGGGTTCAGTCCGGGCTCACAGCCCGTGTTCCCGCTCAGCGTGACTTCCATTCCAACCAAAGCTGTTTGGCCATACATCCAGCAGTGGCACGTAGATGTCGAGCATGAAGTCGCTCACAACACGGTGGCGGTTCTTTCTTACGTCGGCAGCAAAGGGACGCACCTGACCCGCACCAGCGACCTGAACCAACTTCGTCCTTTGCCTGCCTCGCAGAATCCGTACACCCCCGGGGAGACTTTTGGAACCACCGATTGCGGAACCACCGTTGACGCGAACGGTGTCCCGATCGATGGCGTTACGTCGAATGGCGCTCCCATCCCCTATGGCGGTCTGGGCGTAATCAGCCCTGCCACCTATGTCGGCATCGCCAACTGCGGAACTGTCGCCGATCTGTTCCGTGCCTTCCCTGGCTACTCAGCCATCAACAAGCTCGAAGATAAGGCTTCGTCGGTCTACAACGCTTTGCAGTTAGGCGTGCGACGCAACGTCGGCGGACTGCAACTCAACTTTGCCTATACCTACAGCCATTCCATCGACGACTCTTCGAGTCGCCAGGACGGCGTTCTGGTGAACAGCTTCGATCCCGCCGCCAACCGTGCCAGTTCCAACTTCGATCAGAGGCACAACATCAACGCAGGACTCGTCTGGGATTTGCCGTTCTTCAAAGATCCTGGCCTGACGCAGAAGATTTTAGGGGGCTGGGAATATTCCACCATCTTCAGCTTCTCGACTGGCAGCCCCTTCACGGTTGCCTATTTTGCTGACAATGCCGGAACCGGCAATGGCATTACCAGCGTAGCCTCGTATGCTGCCATCGTGGGCGATCCGAACCAGAACATCCCGTTCAATCCAGATGGAAAGCAGCTCTACAATCCGAACGCTTTTACCGCGCCCACAGCATTGACCTACGGAACCGCAGGTCGAAACTCGCTGCGCAATCCCAATCGCACCAACTTCGATATGGCGCTGTTCAAGCACTTTGCCATCAAGGAACAGATCGCCTTCGAGTTCCGCGCCGAAGCTTTCAACGTCTTCAACCACACGCAATTTGGCTATATCAGCGGAGATGGTGGCTCGGCTGCGGCGAACAGTGCCAATCTCAACTCGGCGACGGCCACCTGCGGTTCGGCTCCGTGCGGCACTTCCGATTTCCTGACGGTGCTCACCGCCCATAACCCCCGCATCCTGCAACTAGGCCTGAAGTTCATTTTCTAAACTGTCCGCATAAGCAAAAAGGGAGCTCAAATTGAGCTCCCTTGTAATTTTGAGAGCGCGCAGCTTCAACTGCGCCGCCATCGTAAACGACCAACGACCAACGACCAACGACCAACTATCCCACTTCCACCGTCCGCCGATCCCCGCTTACTACCTTCAACGCCTGTTCCAAATCCGCAATCAGATCGTCCGCGTTCTCGATTCCCACCGACAAGCGGACCAATTGCTCCGTCACGCCCATCTTCTTTCGCTGCTCGGCCGCAATCATGCGCATGCGATGTCAGCACCGGAATGGTCACCAGCGAGTCCACGCCACCCAAACTCGGCGCCAGCGTGAACAAACGCAGTGATTCCGCGACTTTCTTTGCGTCCTCGCCCGACCATCCACCTCGAAGCTCAAAACCCCGCCGCCGCCGCGCATCTGCTCCATCGCCAGCGCCCGCTGCGGATGGCTCTCCTCAAACGGATAATTCACCATCTTCACCTTGGCATGCTTGGCCAGGAATCGCGCAACCTTCAACGCGTTTTCGTTCTGCCGCTCTACACGTACCGCCATCGTCTTGATGCCGCGCAGCAACAGCCAGGCCGCGTGCGGATCCATATTCCCGCCCAGCGTCGTACGGGTCTCATGGATTTGCTCAATTAGGTCACTCCGTCCGGCCACGATGCCCGCAATCAGGTCCGAGTGACCGGCGAAATATTTGGTTCCGGAATGCATCACCAGGTCGATGCCAAAATCCGCCGGACGCTGATTGATCGGCGTGGCAAACGTGCTGTCAATCAAGGTGATGACTCCATGCTGCTTCGGCAACTGCCACCACCTTGTGCAGGTCCACGATGCGCAACGTGGGATTGGTCGGCGACTCCAAGATGCAGCAGTTTCGTGTTGGGCCGCATCGCGCGCGCGTGCTGAGCGTAATCGGTGGTGTCCACAAACGTCGTCTCCACCCCGAACTTCGGCAGCCACTGGTCAAGAATTTGGTCACGCCGCCATAAATGTCCCGCTGGGCGACGATGTGATCTCCGCTCTTTACCAGCGCGAGCATGGTGGTTGTGATCGCGGTCATTCCCGACGCAAACAGCAGCGCAGCATCCGTCCCCTCCAATTCCGCAATCGCGTTCTCCACGACCGTGTGCGTCGGATTCCCGTAACGCGTGTAGAACATGTCGGTGTGCGTAGCCCGCACCTGCTGCTCGCTGTCGGTTACTTCGAACGTCGAAGTCTGGTAAATCGGCGTCGCCAGCGGCCCGTTCTTCTTGCTCAGATCTGTCCCTGCCCGCACTGCCTCGGTCTCCGGACGCCGAGTTTATGCTTCTTCATGAAATCTCCTTCTCAGCAGCTTTTGCGGCCACTCGGACGCGGCACATGCGCCAGCCATTCCGCCGAGCGCGGATGTCTGCCGGTAGTCACCTGCTCGAACGCGTCCTGCAGCGCCCGCGTGACCGGCCCCGTTTTCCCGTCCGCCGATTGTACGAAAATCGATTTCGCGCAACCCGATCACTTCCGCCGCGGTTCCGTAACGAAAACCTCATCCGCCATGTACAGCTGGTCGCGGGAAATCGGTTCTTCCACTACCTCATACCCAAGGTCGCGTGCCAGCGTCGATCACGCTATCGCGGGTAATTCCTTCCAGGATCGATCCCCGGGGCACCGTATAAATAATTTTATTGCGCACCACGAAAATGTTTTCTCCCGTGCATTCCGCGACATATCCTTGCGGGTCCAGCATGATCGCCTCATCAAACCCCAAGCGCTGCGATTCGGTCTTGGCCAGGATCGATCCCACGTAATTTCCCGACACCTTAGCCTTAGTCATCATGATGTTCGGATGCAGCCGCGTGAATGGAGGAAATGTTGGCGCGAATGCCGCGCTCTTCGCGCTTCCGCACCCAGAAACGCCCCCCACTCCCACACCGCGATCATCAGTCGTGGCTTGCCCGCATCGACTCACCATGTTCATGCGCGCCGTCCAGATAAATCATCGGCCGGATGTAGCACGCCGAAAATTCATTGGCCGCCATGTCTTCCTGAATCGCCGTCAGAATCTGCTCCAGCGAGAATGGCAAGTTGCGAAATCCAACGACCTGGGCCGAATCCAATAGGCGTTCCACGTGTTCTCGAGCCGGAACACTGCCGGGCCTTGTTGCCGTGGCGTAGCAACGGATGCCCTCAAACACGCTGAAGCCATATTGCAGCGCCGCGCTCAGGAATGGAACCTGTCCCTCCGACGCATTCCGTAATCCATCGTCAATCCAAATAAAACGAGCTGCGTTCGCCATGGGCCCTCGCCTTCAAAAGTGAAACAATTGTTTTAGGGTAAATTCTGCAACTCCCCACGACAAGAGCCGTTTGTCCCCTCGCGAACGATATAATTCAGCTCTTATGAATTTCGGACTGCAAAAGCGCGTTGCCATCGTTGCCGCCTCCAGCCAGGGCATCGGCAAAGCCACAGCCGAAGCTTTCGCCGCCGAAGGCTGCCACGTCGCCATGTGTGCTCGCAACGCCCCCGCCCTTGAAAAAGCTGCCGAAAAAATTCGCCAACAATACAAAAACGACGTGTTGACCCATGCCTTCGACGTGACCGACGCCTCCGCGGTCAAGCAATTCGTCGCCTCGGTGGTCCAGAAATTCGGTTCCGCGGATATCTGTGTGACCAATGCCGGCGGCCCGCCGGCCAAGGGATTTCTTGCCGCCAGCCTCGAAGACTGGAAGAGGGCTCTGGATGCGAACTTTCTCAGCACCGTTTACTTCGCGCGCGAGGTGATCCCCCATATGCAAAAAAAGAAGTGGGGGCGCATCATTACCATCACCTCGATCACGACCAAGCAGCCGGTGGCCGATCTGGTCCTCTCCAATGCCGTCCGCGCTGCGGTCGTCGGTCTAGTCAAAAGCCTGGCCAACGAGTTCGGCAAAGACGGTATTCTGGTGAACAATGTAGGCCCTGGTTTCACCGCCACCGATCGCCTGAAAGAACTCGCCAAAAGCCGTTCCGCTGCGGAAGGGAAGTCCGAGCAGCAGATTTTTGATGGCTGGGCCGCCGATGCCCCGCTCAAGCGCCTGGGGGAACCCCACGAGGTTGCCGACACCATCGTCTGGCTAGCGTCCGAACGCGCCTCCTATATCACGGGTCAGACAGTGCTTGTGGATGGCGGGATGTACAAGGGCCTGTAACAAACGTTTCAGGCTGTGGTTATCGATTCCGTTATTGCCAAGTTCGTCTATTTCTTGTAAGCTTTCGCGCATCTTCCCTGAATTTAGCAGCTTTTCATTTTTCGGGGAGATGTGTATCGCGACAACTATGGCTCCCTTCATCCTGGTCTTCTTGGTCGTTTCATTTAGGTCGCTTGGCCCGTCGACTCATCTTCGTCTATTCACGAAAGCGCACTGCACTCGTACAGCACAGCTCTGAGTTTGGGAGGCTACATGCCCAGGTTGGTATCGCGATTTGCTTTTGTCACGTTGGTGTTCGCGGGATTGCTCACGCAAGCCTTTGCCCAGGGCGGCGCCACCGGCGCCATTACCGGCACAGTCCAGGATCCGAGCGGCGCTTTTGTCGCCGGTGCCGAAGTCCACATCATCAATCAGGACACCGGTGTCCTTGCGCGAACCGTCAAAACCGATTCCACCGGTTCTTTCACCGCCCCGCTGCTTCCGGTGGGAACCTACTCGCTTTCGGTCAGCAGCGCCGGATTCCAGGAAGGCCAATTCAAAGACATCGTGGTGCGCGTGACTGAAACCACACGTCTCACTGCCAAGCTGCGCACCCAGGCCGTCCAGCAGAACATCGAAGTGCAGGCGGAAGTGCAGACCGTCGAAACCACAGCTGCCACCACCGGCGAAGCCATCGAGGCCCACACCGTCCGCACCCTGCCCTTGGCAACGCAGAACTTCCAGCAGTTGCTGACCCTCTCTGCTGGGGCCCAGAGCAAGCTCAACGCCTCCGCCGCCCTTGGGCGCGGCGACGCTCGCCCCATCGTCAATGGGCAGCGCGAGGATAACAACAACTACCTGATCGAAGGCATCTGCGCGACCGACTACAACGTCGCCGAACTAACCAACACCCCGCTGCCCAATCCTGACGTGATCCAGGAGTTCAAAGTCCAAACCTCGCTCTACGACGCCAGCCAGGGACGCAACGGCGGCGGCAACATCAACGCCATCCTGAAGGTCGGTACCAAGCAATTCCACGGCGATGTCTACGAATTCTTCCGCAACGACGTTTTCAATGCCAACGAGTTCTTCCTGAAACAAGCTGGCCAGCCGCGCCCCGTGATCAAGCAGAATATCTTCGGCGGCAGTCTTGGCGGCCCCATTGGCCATGACGCCAAGCTCGGTTTCTTCTTTGTGAATTACCAGGGCACACGTCAGCGCAGCGGCCTCTCCGGCGGAACTTTCATCAGTACCACGCTTCCAGTTCTCCCGACCGCTCGTGACGCAGGCCACTCTCATCTCGACGTTTTTCCCAACAGGCTTGCCAACCGGTGTGACTCAGCTTGATCCGGTTGCCGTCGCGCTCCTGAACTTCCAGAGCCAGCAATTTGGCAGCCACGCCCGGCGGCTTCCTGTTTCCCGCCGCCAACGGACCAACCGGCGGCTCGGGTACGTTCGCATTCAGCAAACCAGGAAAATTCACCGACGACCAGTTCACCGCGAACTGGGATCAACGAATTCCGCAATTCCAACGACAAAGTCTCAGCCCGCTTCTTCTTTTCCAACTCCGAGCAAAACGTTCCCTTCGGTGCCGGCGGTTTGCAGGCCTCGCTTGGCGGCAGCATCAGCGGCACCGACCTGAACTTCCCCTACAAGTTGCCGGTCAACGACCGCTTCTTCAGCGTCTCTGAGACGCATCTGTTCTCCCCAACCCTGGTCAATGATTTTCGCTTTGGCTATGTTCGTATCAACAACAGCTCATCGAACGAGCCGCCGGTCACTGCCGCCGATGTAGGAATCAACCGGCCTACGAACAACCTGACCGACAGCATCTACAAATTTACGTTCGCCAGTTCCGGCTTCCAGTTCGGCCCCACGCCCGCTGCGGATCAGTCCCAGGTGCAGAACAACTACAACTTCGTCGAGACTTTAAGCTGGGTGCACGGTGCCCATACCCTACGGCTGGGCGGCGAATTTACGCCCAGTCAACCTCGACAAAAAATTTCCCCAGGTTTTCAACGGGCAACTGTTCTTCACCAACACCAGTGACGGCAACACCGACTTCCAGAACTTCCTGCTTGGCGCGCCCGAGTTCAGCTTTGGCGGCGGCGGACTTTACACCCACCAATACCGTCAGAAGAATTACTCCTTCTTTGTCCAGGACGACTGGAAGGTACGCCCTGATCTCACGGTCAATCTCGGCCTTCGCACCGAGTTCCTTGGAGCATGGAAGGACAACGCTTGCCACATCGGCAATCTCGAGTCGGATCTGACGCTCAGCGGAACCTATCCGTTCGTCTATCCCAAGTGCGTAAGCAAACTCGGCGCGAGCGGATTTACCGGAACTGCGGCCGATACGACATTCAAAAACGGCGTTTCCACCGGGATCGGTCCCCGGCTCGGCTTCGCCTGGGACATCCTCGGCCATCACAACACGACTCTGCGCGGCGGCTACGGAATCTACTTCGTCCGTGAGGACGTCGGCGCCATCGACCAGTTGAGCTTCCAGGCGCCGTTGCTTGCCGATCGCATTCGGTGCCGGTGCTCCGGGTAGCTTGGCCAATTTCTTCTCCGGAACTCTGGCCACGAATCCAAACGCGTTGCCGCCCGCCGGCGTCTCGACACCACCTATCTCCCCTGTCTCTCTGTGCTGGCGCCCAACCCGTTTCCCGGCGGCGACACCAATCAGGCTGCGAACTATGTCAACACCGCGGGCTGTTCCGGTGTGGGATCGGTTGGAATTTTCGGCCTCGAAGTGCCACGCAACTTCAAAGTTCCCAACACGCAGCAGTGGAACCTGACGTTGCAACGTGAACTCGGCAAGCGCTGGGTGTTGGAATTGGGTTACGTCGGCACCAAGGGCACCCATCTCCGGGAAACGCGTGATGGTATCCAGTCTCTCAACGCAACCCCAACGAATCCTGTGGTGGTTCACGATGTGAACGGAGCGCCGTACTCGATTACCGCGAACACCTTCGCGAACGGCATCGCCAGAACTCCCACCCCTGGCCTGAATGGCTACAGCGGGTACCAGTTATTTGCGAATGATGCCTCTTCCCACTACAACGGATTCGCAGACAACGCTTTCCCGTCGCTGGGGACGCGGTTACTTCCAGGGTGCTTATACCTTCTCCAAGTCCATCGATACCACTTCAACTGGCAATACCGCCTTCAACACCGCGTACAACGACCAGAGCAACATCAATGCTTCGCGCGGACTTTCCGACTTCGATCGCACGCACCGCCTCACTGTCAGCTATGTTTACGATCTTCCGTTCTTCGAGCACGCTACGGGTGCGAAAGGCATAGCACTAGGGGGATGGGGCATTAGCGGCGTCACGATCATTCAATCGGGCAGCCGTTCTCCATCTTTGACTCCGGTGCCGGTACGGCTTTCCTCGGCGCGGGCAGCACCCCTCTTCTTGGAGCCAGTCTCGCGCCCGGTGCGACCGTTGCGAGCGGTTACACTCATGGGAGCGTGACCAGCCGGCTGAACGGATATGTGGACGTCAACAACTTCACCACTGCGCCGCAACTCTACCCGGCGCAGTGCCAGCCGTCGACAATCCGAATTTCTGCACCACGGGCTTCGGCGACCTCGGCCGCAATATCTATCGCGGGCCTACTCAGCAGAATTGGGATTTCTCTCTGATCAAGCATTTCCGCCTCACCGAGCGCCAGGACCTGCGCTTCACGGCGGACTTCTTCAATCTTTGGAATCACACCAACTTCGCGGTTCCGGCCTTCACCGATGTGGAGAGCCCCGGCAACTTCGGTCACATCACCAACTCCGAAGGCACGCCGCGTCTGATTCAACTCTCTCTGCGCTGGGCGTTCTAGTGAGCAAGCCCGGCCAGACCAGAATTCCGATGCTCGAGCGGGACCAGGTCCCGCCCGAGCTCGGCACCTTATATGACGCACTGCTTGCCCAGCGCGGCGTCGTCCCCAATATGTTTAAGACTGTGGCCAACACCCCTGCCTTGGCCATGGCTTTTGCAGGATTTCTCAAGGCCCTTCTCAGTGACTCCGCCCTCCAGGGCTGGTATAAAGAACTGATTGCGACGCGGCTTTCGGTGCTGCTCGAGTCTCCGTACGCGATTAAGGGACACGCTTTGTCGGCCAGGCAGAAGGGCGCCAGCGACGAGCAGATTCAGGCAGTGCAGGGAGACTTTGAAGACGGACCATTTACCGCGGCCGAAAAATTAGGCCTGCGTTGTGCCGACCGCCTCCACAAATCCGCGCGCGAAATTGACGACGCTTTTTTCGCAGAGCTGAAGTCCGTGTTCAATGACCAGCAAATTGTCGAACTGATGGCGACCGCCTCCGCTTTCGAGCTCTTTCCGCGCTTCGTCGACGCGCTGCGCATTCCCATCACTCCGCCTCCGGAATCCAGGTAGCTCATGCGACCGCTAGCTTCCCGTATGTCCGTGATGAGTGGAGAAGGCGCGCTCTCCGTCTTCGCCCGCGCCAAGGAACTCGAACGGGAAGGCCGCTCCATTATTCATCTCGAATTCGGCGAGCCTGACTTTCATCCCGCTGCCCCCGTCCACGACGCACTCGAACGGGCGCTCGACGAGGGCAAAGACCGTTATTGCTCTGTCCCCGGAGTTCTGGCACTGCGGGAAGAAATCGCAGCCTATCTCCATCGCACCCGCAATCTGAATATCTCGCCAACCAATATCGTGATTGCGCCGGGCTGCAAGATTGGCTTCTTCATGGCAATGATGGCGCTCATCGAACCCGGCGACGAAGTTCTCTATCCCGATCCCGGATTTCCCGGCTACCCTTCGATCACGCAAGGGCTTGGCGGCACCGCCGTCGGATTCTCGCTGCGCGAGAGCAATGACTTCCAGCCGGATCCCGACGAAATCGCCACCAAAATCACTCCGCGCACCAAAGCGATCATCACCAACTCGCCAAGTAATCCAACCGGCACGGTGTATACGGACGAAGTGCAGCGCCGCATCGCTGAGCTCGCGGTCAAGCATGACCTGTACGTGCTCTCCGATGAGATCTATGCGCGCATCATCTACGGCGAAGATTACATCTCCATGATGAGCTACCCGGGCATGGAAGAACGCACGCTCATCATCGACGGCTTCTCCAAGAGTTTCGCCATGACCGGATGGCGTCTCGGCTACAACGTGGCTCCTCCGCACATCGTTCCGGCGCTTGAGATGCTGGCGATGAACAGCTACACCTGTGTCGCCGAGTTCACTCAGTATGCCGCGATCGAAGCGCTTCGTGATCCCGACGGCGCAACTCCCCGCATGGTCCGCGAATTCGCAGGCCGTCGCGAGCAGTTCGTTCGCGATCTGAATCGGGTGCCCGGGTTCCGCTGCGCCGCGCCCGAGGGCGCCTTTTACGCCTGGGTCAATATTTCCGAAACTGGAATGAGTGCCGAGGAAGTCTGCCGCATTATGCTTGAAGACGGCGGCGTGGCCGCGATCCCCGGTGCGGCGTTTGGTCCTACCGGAAAAGAGTTTGTCCGCTTCTCGTTCGCGTCCTCGAACGCTACTTTGAAGCAAGCCGTGGAGCGCATCCAGCAAGTCTCCGCGGCTTGGCAAACCGCCCCCGCGCGCAAGTAAATTGCTAGTCTCAGGACTGACATGAAACGCATCGTCATGCTGTTTGGTCTTGCTCCGCTGCTTTGCGCTGTGATGGCGGCCCAGGCGCGTCCTTTCCCCGGGCCTGACGTGCAGCAGATCTACAACCGCTTGCTTCCCGAGATCGACAAGATTCCCGCTTTCGATCATCATGCGCATCCTGGCTTCGCGGATGATCCCGACGTGGACGCCATGGCCGCGCCTCCGGGCAGTTCGCCGCTTCGCGAGCGCGACAGCAATCCCGAGTTGATTGCCGCCGCCAAGGCCCTCTTCGGCTATCCCTACGACGATCTGAGCTCCCGAGCACTCGAAGTGGCTGGTCGACAAGAAAGCCGAGTTACGTAAGCAGTATCCGGGAACCCAGTACTTCGACATGATCCTCGACAAGCTCAACACCGAGAGCTCCGTTGCGAATCGGGCCATGATGGCCGACTATCTCGACGCCAAGCGTTTCGTCTGGGTATTCTTCGTGGACTCCTTCTATCTGTCCGTTCGACAACAGCGCGCTATCGCCATCGGAATCCGGACCAGGAAGTCTATATTCCGCTGCAGGAAAAGATGCTGCACCGCTGGATGCAGCAGGAAGGGGTATCGCAACTACCCAGTGACCTGAACGGGTATCTGCAATTCGTTTCGAAAACTCTGGAAGACAATCAGAAAAAAGGCGGCATCGCCATGAAGTTTGAGGTCGCCTACTTCCGGCCCACGCACTTCGACGATCCGCCGCGCGAGCAGGTGGAATCCATCTACAACAAATACCGCGCTGGCGGCGTGCCCAGCTGGCAGGAGTGGATCGCTCTTTTCCGGATTTCATCTTTCGCTACCTGGTCACGCGAAGGCGGGCGTCTGCATCTCCCCGTGCACATTCACACCGCAGTCGGTATCGGCGACTACTTCAACATCTCACAAAGCAACATCATGAATCTGGAGAGCGTTCTTCGCGATCCTCGCTACTCGAGCACCATCTTTGTCATGATCCACGGTGGATTCCCGCTCGAGCGCGAAGCCATATGGCTGGCTGCCATGAAAAATGTCTACCTGGATTCGTCGTACATGGAACTCGCGCTATATCCGTCCGAGTTCAAGCACTCGCTCAAGATCTGGCTCGAAACCTTCCCTGACAAGATCACCTTTGGCACCGACTCGTTTCCGTATAACGATGTCCTAGGCGCGGAAGAAAGCTACTGGTTGGGCGTGAAATCTGCCCGTCAAGGCCTGGCCGCCGCCTTGGCAGAAATGGTCTCGATGGGAGAAATTACTGAGTCTGGAGCTCTGAAGCTAGCCCACGACTACTTGCATGACACCGCAGTGGAAATCTACGCGGGCAAAGTCCACTGAGTCACCGTCAGACATGAAGCCGCGAAGCGGCAACACTCACTAGCCCAGCACGCAAGTGCTGGGTAAAATACGAACGCACTGACGAGTCCCTTCAGGGACGACACCCAAGGAATCATGAAATCTAAATCGAAACCCAAGAAATCCGCGACTAAAAAATCCGCCGCCAAAAAATCACGCAAACCCTCTCTCCAATACATCCCCTGGGAGACCGTCCCTCTCGAGGATCTGAACCCGCTCCTCCAACGTCACTTCGTGGTCGGCGAAGATGTGATGCTCGCCCGCGTCCTGCTCAAAAAAGGCTGCGTCGTTCCCGAGCACAGCCATCAAAACGAGCAGATCACCTACATCCTCGAAGGCGCTCTGAAATTCTGGATCGACGGCAAGGTCATCGTTGTCAAAGCCGGCGAGGTCCTGCTCATCCCGCGCCACATGCCGCACAAGGCCGAGGCCCTGGAAGACACCGTCGATCTCGATGTCTTCAATCCGCCGCGCAAAGACTGGATCGAGAAGACCGACAAATACCTGCGCGGCAGCAAGTGACCTTGGGTCGGCCATGACGCGATCCTCCTGATACACTTTCCTCCACCGATGCCCAACTCAGTCGCGTCTAACACCGGCCCGCAGTTGCGCTGTATCGGCTGCGGCAAGATTCACGAATCGATCGCGCAGAATTGTCGTTGTCCCGATTGCGGCGACTTGCTCGAAGTATTTTTCCGAGACCTCACTTCCTTTGAGCCTTCTGTGCTGAAAGCTCTATGGCATGATCGCAAGGCCTCGCTCAAAGCTCCCGACCAGAGCGGAGTCTGGCGTTTTCGCGAACTTCTGCCGCCTCTCCAGATCGACCCGGTCACCATCCGCGAAGGCAATACGCCGGTGTACGAATTGCACTCATGCGCCCGTGCTGCGGGCATTACCAGCCTGTACGCCAAACATCAGGGCATGAATCCCACCGGGTCGTTTAAAGACACCGGCATGACGGTCGCCTCATCCTTTGCGAAGCAAGCCGGATTTCAATGGGTCGCCTGCGCCTCCACCGGCAACACCTCTGCCTCCATGGCCGCCTATGCCGCGCGCGCCAACATGCGTAGCCTGGTATTGATTCCCGACGGAAAAATTTCCTGGGGCAAACTGTCGCAAGCACTCGACTACGGCGCCGTGACGTGCCAACTTCGCACCGACTTCGACGGATGCATGAAGGTCCTCAACGAAGTCGTACAGCGCGCGCCCGTGTATTTACTCAACTCGATCAACCCGTACCGCCTCGAAGGTCAGAAGACCACCGCTATTGAATTGTTAGAGCAGTTCGATTGGCAGGTTCCCGACCACATCATTGTTCCGGGCGGAAATCTCGGTAACTCCTCCGCTCTTGGCAAAGCGCTATTAGAGATGAAGGAACTTGGCCTGATTTCCAAACTTCCCAAGCTCTCGATCATTCAGGCCCAGGGCGCGAATCCGCTGTATCTTTCCTGGCGCGACAATCAAGGCGAATCCATCGCAAGCCATGCAAGCCGACACGCTCGCCACCGCCATTCGCATCGGCAATCCCGCCTCATGGAAGAAAGCAGTGCGAGCCTTGCGGGCGACCCACGGCACCGTCGAGCAGGTGACTGAGGTTGAAATGGCTCTCGCGAAAGCAGAAATCGGCGCCGACGGAATCGGCTGCGAGCCCGCGTCGGCTGTAACCTTAGCTGGTCTGAAAAAACTAGCCAGGCAAGGTTTCGTAAAGAAAGACGAATCGGTCGTCCTCATCCTGACGGGTCACGTCCTAAAAGATCCCGAATTCACTCTGAAATTTCATCGCGGCGATCTCTTCGCAGGAACCGAGCACGAGCAAGAAGCCGCAATACTGAAATCCCAGCAGCGCGCACCTATCGTCTTGGACGCCAGCGCTGATGCTGTCTTGAAGGTACTCGATCAGGCGACGTGAGTGGTCGGCAATGCGTCATGAAAAAACCATTCACCATCACGCTGCCCGCAACTTCCGCCAATCTCGGCCCAGCCTTCGATGCTGCCGCCCTTGCCTTTAATCTCACCCTGAAACTCACTGCCCAACCTGCTAAGCAATTCAAAATCTCCGCCACCGGCCGCGACCAACAAATTTGCGAGAGACTTGAAAATCACCTCATCCTCACCACCTACAAAGAAATCCTCGAAGCCGAACACAAAAAGCTCATCCCGCTCTCAATAAAAATTAAAAACGACATGCCGATCGGCAAAGGCTGCGGTTCATCCGCCGCGGCCCGTCTCGCCGGCATCGCTCTCGCCAATCACTTTGGCAAACTGCGCTGGACCGATGCCCGCATCGTCGGCGAAGCCTCGCGCCGTGAACACCATCCCGACAACGCCTCCGCCTGCTGGCATGGAGGCATCACCGTAGCCCGCATGGCGTCCGAAACCGAAGCTCAAGTGCTAAAGATAAAACCGAAAGGGAAGTGGCCGCTGCTCTTTGCAATTCCTGACGCTACGCTCTCAACCGAGGCCGCCCGTCGTGTCCTGCCCGCCCAGTATTCCCGAGCTGACGCGGTCACCAACATTCAGAACTCCATGCTGCTTCTGGGTGCTTTCATGCAAGGCCGTCCCGACCTGCTCGCCGCCTCGCTCGAAGACCGCATCCACCAGCCTTATCGCGCGCCACTCTGTCCCTTGCTTCCCGCAGCCCAGCAGTTGACTCGAGCACAAGGAGTCCTCGGCGCCGCGCTCAGCGGAGCCGGCCCCTCAGTCCTGATTTTTCTGGATGCAAAAATGAATGTGGCGAAATCAAAAGTGGCGGTCGCGGCACATTTCAGGAAGCACGCCTTGCAAGCCGAACTGATCTCCACCGAGATTCGTCAGCGTGGTTCAGCCCGCTAGTTGCCGTCGCGTTCCTCGGCAACCTGCTCTGAAATAGCGATCCGGAACATGTGTTCGTGGAAACTCAATTCCGGCTCCCGCTGTACTCGATCGGGATACGAGTTCAGCGCCTGCAAAAACTGCGCAATTTCATGTCTTACTTCGAGTTCGCGATTCTGGCTGGGAAAATCCATAACTGCCTTCTTCCTTCTTTTCATTGCTGGTCCCTGAAACGCCCATCCTCCGTACGCAAAATACGCCGCACGTTCCAATGCGTTTCCATCCTGGGGAAAGCACCTTTCTTGTCTGGTTGCTCCTGTGAGGTGGTTGGGGGTGTGGTTAACGCTACGTTTGCCCTTGGGGGGTGTAAATGGCACTTTGGTGCTATGACTCTGAAGCCAACAGCTCACAGTCAAACGATGTGCTGGACACGAAAAAAGCCGGCCCGCAGGCCGGCCGAAACTCACATTGGAACGCTACTTCCGGCTTGCCGGAGGCACGATCCCATTCATTCGCAGATACACCACCATCTGGCCGTAGTGGTCCATGCCGTGCCATGCCAGAATCTCGGCCATCGCCAGCCGCGTCATCTTGCCTTCACCGAACGGGCTTTTGGTGTCCTCCACCATGTTCTTGTCGTTTACCGCAGCCACCGCCTTGTGAGCATAGGCAAACGAATCCTTCACAAATTTCACCACGTCTGCCTTGCTCTTCATCGAATCCGGGCCGTTCTCCCCGCCAAGTTCAACTGGAGGCTTTTCGCCCAGCATTGTCGAACCGACCAGGTAATTCACCGCAGCCACGTGCTTCGCCTGCATGGCGAAGGTGCGAACGCCCTTGAACTCGCCACTGGTAGGTGCGAAGTCGAACTTGTCCTCCGGCATTGCTTCCACGGCCGGCACGAATTCACTCTCTACATTTTTCACGCTCGCGTCCAGGACCTCACTCGCCGTCTTGCTCTGCGCGAATGCCGCCCCACAGCATGCCAGTACCATCACACCCATCCACTGCAACTTCATCTTGTTCATGAATAAGCTCCTGGAAAATTTTGATTTGGAAAGCTAGTCCCGAACTACCGTCGGAGCCAGTTGCAGTTCCGCTGCGGTCAGCCGATACCGCCGGACTGCCACCAGCCCTGCCGCCAACGCCAACGCCGAACACAGCAATGTTGAAGGAACCCCAATTCGCGTAGCCAGCGCTCCCCATGCGGCGCTGCCCAGTGCCATACCGCCCTGCAACACCAGCAGGTACATTGAGAGCGCCCGTGCCCGCAGCCACGGTGGGGACATGGTCTGTGCCGCCACATTCAGGCAGGCCAGGATCCCAATCCATGCCATCCCGCTTACAAACAATACCAGACTCAACAGGCTGAAGCTCTCGCCTCTCCCAGCCGCGAAGGTCATCACCGCAAATACTACGATCGCCACCGCGACTAGACCGTCCACCGACAGCCGGGTCCGCAACCGCGGCAAAAGTGCTGCCCCCAGCAATGCTCCCAGTCCAAACGACCCCAGCAGCAACCCGTATCCGGTCGCGCCATGGGGACGCGCCAACAATGGCAGCAATGCCAGCAGGCAACTGGCCCCGATACTGAAAGCCCCGGTCCGGATCAGCACGCACTGTACCACGGGCGCGGTCTGCATATAGCGGAAGCCCGCCACGATCGCCTCCGTGACTTTCCCTTTTTCCACGTGCTCCACGTGTGGACGCTTCCACCGGTAGAGAAACGTGATGACCCCAAAGAACGAAACCGCATTCAGCAGAAACGCCGTACCTGACCCGGCCATCGCGATCACCGCGCCGCCCAGCGCCGGGCCCACGGCTCGTGCCACATTGAATCCCACGGAGTTCAATGCCACTGCGGGCGCATGCTGCTCCGGAGAAACAATCTCCGGCGTGATCGCCTGCCACGCCGGATCGTTCATCACCGCTCCCAGCCCCAGCAGGAAGGTAAATATCAGTAACATCCACGGCGATACGGTGCCGGTGAGAGTCAGAATCCCGAGGGCGGCCGAAGCCACCACCATCCAGCCCTGCGTGATCAGCAAGAAGCGCCGTCGGTCCACCATGTCCGCCAACGCCCCTGCCGGCAGGATTACCAGGAACACCGGCAGTGTGGTCGCCGCCGTCACCAGGCTGACCATGAGAGGCGAAGTCGTAAGCTGCGTCATCAGCCAGCCCGCGCCCACGTTCTGCATCCAGGTGCCGATATAAGAAATGACGGCGGCGCCCCACAATGTCCGGAATAGCGGCTCTTTCAGCGGCGCCCATGCCGAAGTGTCCTGCCGCACCTGCAAGCCGCCCGGGATGTTCACCGATTCCGCCATCTCAATTTCCGGGAGCGCTCTCCACTGCGACTGGCACAGCCTCGCCGAAGGGCCACTCGCCGTTTTTCCATGAACGAATCATGTAAATAAAAATCCCTGTCAGCAGGATCACCGCCGCGTATCGAATCTGCTGCAGCGAATTGGTTCGCGCAAACAGAACGTAAACAAATCCGAGACAAGCCGCCAAAGCAGGCACAGGATACAGCCACATGCGAAAAGGCCGAGGCAGATCAGGCTGGCGCACGCGCAAAACGATCAATCCGATTGCCTGGATCAGAAACTGCAAAAGAATGCGCACCACAACCAGCGCTGCGATCACGTCCGCCAGCGAGAAGCAGCAGAACAGCAGTGCAACTCCACCCAAAGCCAGCAGAGAGACATAAGGAAACCGGTGCTCAGGATGCACCTTGGCAAACGCGCGGAAATAATTGCCGTCCAATGCCGCCGCGTAGGGCACGCGCGAGTACCCCAGCATCAGCGAGAACACCGAGGCAAACGCCGTCCACATGACCAGCGCGGTGACCAGATTTGCCGCCCACGTTCCATAGATCCGTTGCATGAAAATCGAAACCACATAAAGACCGCGATTTCCCTGTCCCGCGTTCATCATTTCCTGCCAGGGCACCACCCCCAGGATACTGATGTTCATTACCACATATAGACATGCCACCAACAAAATGGATAGCAGTAGCGCCCGTGGGATTGTCTTGTGCGGTTCTTTGACTTCATCCCCAAGAAAACTCACGTTGTAATAACCCCAGTAATCGTAGGTTGCGATCAGCATCGCCGACCCAAGTCCCAGGAAGAAATTCTTCGACAACGTAAAGGCGCCGGGAGGAAAGCTGAAAGCTTGTGCCGCATTGAAATGAGTAATCCCGCTGAAGATGATCCACAACATCGTGCCAATCACGCCACCCAGCAGCAACTTCGACATGAACCCAATGCTGGTGATCTTGCGGTAAAGCAAGAACACCGCAACCGCCACCATCAGCATCCCCACAAAGCTCGCGCCCGAAATCAGCCAGTTCACCTGCAAGGCACCCAGCCACGGCACTTGCACACTCCAGTTGCGCGCGATGTAGGAATGCTCCAGCCCCGGCCAAAAAAAAGACGCATATCCTGCCAGTCCGATCGCACCGGTAGCAATGGACATCGGAGCGCTGAACGACAATTGCCAAATAAACAGAAACGAAATCATGCGGCCCAGTTTGTTCGGACCGTAAATTTCGCGAAGATAACGGTAAGACCCGCCCGAACCCGGCATCGCCGCGCCCAGCTCTGCCCAAACCATCCCATCACAAATCGCGAACACCGCCCCCAGAACCCAGCCCAGC
Source organism: Terriglobia bacterium (assembly GCA_963797845.1). Lineage (GTDB taxonomy): Bacteria > Acidobacteriota > Terriglobia > Terriglobales > Acidobacteriaceae > DASREM01. The sequence goes on along the minus strand of CAWCRE010000016.1, from coordinate 19,812 downwards.
ATCGCCTGCGGTCCACCCATGGCACTCACAATCAGCGGCAGGGTAATAAACGGCCCCACCCCGATCATGTCAATCATGTTCAGCGCAGTAGCGCTACCCACCCCAATCCCGCGGATCAGGGGAGGGTTACCGGAAGTGTGACCAGGTGTGTCCATGAAAAGGCAGAGTAGTGGTATTCTCTGCGTCCTCTGCGGCGTTTCTCAGCGCCCTCTGCGATTTGAGATTTTGAATTCTGGCAACGACCAAAGACGAATTTCAGTCCCCATGCCCCGCACTAAGCAAATTCACATACAACCGGATCGCCCCCGGTACCCCCGCCGGAAGCTGCCGGAAGAACGCATACCCGGTATAGATGTAAGTCCCCTTGCCGTATTTCGCCTCAATCAACCCACCCTTCTGCGGATCTTCCCCCGGATCATGAGACTCCAGGAGCGGCGTAAAGTGACTATCCCACGACTGCATGAAGTACAACCCCCGCTCCTGGATCCATCCATCAAAATCCTTTTGCGTAATCTGATTGGGATATCGCAGCACGGCATTTTGCGGATCCAGAATCTGCACCGGCGCGTCTTCCACTGAAACCCGTGCCCGGCTCATCTGTGCCGGATATGGAGTGAAATGTCCATTATTGAAGTCTGAAGCCCCGGCGTTGTACTGCACCAGCAAGGTTCCGCCGTTCGACACGTAATCGAGCAGCTTCTTGTTGTTCGCAATCACATCTTTCTGCGTGTCATACGCGCGAATGCCCAGAACAATGGTCCCGTACTGGCTCAAGTCCGCACTCGCCAGCTTCTCAGGCTCGATCATGGTCACATTCACCCCAACCTGCGACAGCACCGTCGGAATCTCGTCTCCCGCGCCCATGATGTATCCGACTTTCAATCCCTGCGGCACTTTCACATTCACAATGCTCACGCGCTGCAGAGCCGGCTGATAGTAATAAGCGCTGCTCAAGTCCTCGCGTGTGACCAGGCTGTAGCCTTCGCTGTATTCCGATTTTCCATCGCTCAGCACCGCCCGAATTTGCGCCCGTTCTTCTTTCAAGGTGGATGGAAACACCTTGAACTCAAAATCCTGCTTGTCTCCACGATGTTCGAGCTTCACCGGCAGCTTCGCCGGTTCCACCCGCCATCCTGAAGGCACCTCCAGTTGCAAGCTTCCGACTGGGGCAGACGAAATATTCGTCTCCACGCTGACCTTCACCGTCCGCGCCGCGCCGCCATCTACCGGAATCACCTGCTCGCCCGGGTCCAGCATTACCGAGAATGCCGGAGCCGTTGCCAGTCGCCGCTGATCCTCCGTGCCTTTCTCATTCAGGAATGTAACTACCACCGGCGCAGAAATATTCCCTGCCAGGCCTGTGCTGGATTTGAAGCCTGCATCGTTCCCGCCCATCGGCTGCACCACCGCCTTCTTTCCTGCCAATGCATACTCCACGCGCACGTGAAACGGATTCGGAGGGAAGGGAAGCGTCAAATATTGCGGCTCGTCGATGATGTTGAGAGTTTCGGTTTCCGGATCGTTCCGATGCCAGTATGGTCGCGTATACGAAACTCCCTCCGGCACCTTCATGCGGAATGTCGTCATGAAGTCCGCTCCCGGAGCGATCGTGGATGTAAGCCGCGCCTTATCCTGCGTCCATCCCGTCAAGCCTTCCAGTTCGAACTTGTCCAACAGCAATGGATACTTCGATCCATTATGAAATTTCACCGCCAGGCTGAACTCCTGCCCCGGCGATACCGCCGTCAATGCATCTTTCTCCTTGGGTATGGAATCGCCCGACTTCACCTCTGCTGTCAGCGTAACTCCAAGCGCCAATCCCAACGCCCTTTCCGCCTGATCTTGCTTCTCTCGCAGAGAAGTCAGCAATTCCAACCTGGCTGGAGAGCTCAGATCGCTCTTCTCCACGCGATTGATCAGGGTCCGTAACTGCGCGACTGCTGGAAACAACATCCCTGCCGCGCCCTGCGGGTCTTGCTTGCTCGCCGCATCCGCCTTTCCGATCTCGTCGGCAATCTCCGTCAGCGCGGGCCGCAGCCACGAAGCTTTTTTCTCCTCATCCCCCAGTCGCCCAGCGAGTCCTGGCAGGCTGGTATCGATGCCATCGAAGAAACTCTGCTCGTGCCCATCCTTGTCTTTCGCCGAAGTCACCACCGAATCCAGCAGCTTGTAAAACGTGAAGCGATCTCCCGGCTCGACCGTCCAGTTTCCCGCGCCCTGCGAAAGCTGATGCTTCAGTCCCTGCATCGCGAACTGCACGTACGACACGCCTAAATCCGGATTCGTGGCTCCAGTATTCAGTTTCACTGTGTAGTTTTCCGAGGCGCAGGTGGAGGCCCCGAATCCGCACACGTTTCCGATATAGAGCTTTTTCGCCTGCCAGGGCAGCAGCCCTTCCTTGATTTGTTCTGGAAACCGTTTCGGATCCGCCGCCGCTCGAAACGCTTCCTGCGTCAGCAGCGACGACGCCTGGTGATGCCCATGCCCGTCACGATCCGTGCCGCTGAATCTTGCAATCAGCACATCCGGACGAAAGGTTCGAATCACCCGCACCATATCGCCCAGCGCAATGTCATGGCCGTGCCACTTCTGGAACGTTTCGTCCGGATTCTTCGAATATCCGAAGTCCGCAACCCGCGAGAACCGCTGCGCCACTCCGTAATACCGGTCGGACGCCGTCAACTCCAGTGCCCGCAGCACGCCGAGTACGTCGAACAAATTACTGCCCAGCTTGTTCTGCCCGCCTTCGCCGCGAGTCAGCGTCATCAGCAGCACGCTCACGCCTTTCCCACGCGACTCCAGCGTCAGCATGCCGCCATCTTCATCATCAGGATGCGCCGTCGTCTGCATCAGCCGAGCAGTGGTTTGCAGGCGTAGCAACTCCTCCCTAAGCCCGGGGGCCCCCATGTCCTGCGGCAGTGGATCGACGACATTCAGAGGCTGCGCTTGTCCCAACGCAGAAGCGGCAAGCCCCGCCAATAACAGCAACACAACAAAAAAGCTGCCGCCCAGTAACCGACGGCCAGTCCGGTGGGAATTGTTCATGTGGATGGGATGGAATCTTTCGAAGATGGGAAGCAAATTTTTTCCTGTCACTGAGTTTTGGAAGGACACGGCTTCAGCCGTGCCGCCCGTCGTAGAGAATACGGGCTTTAGCCCCTGAGGGCTACTGACTCAAAGCCTGCTGGCACTCGCTAGCCGCCGTCAGCACCTTGTCAAACTCTTTTTCCGACTTCAACGAACTTACCAGCGGATCCGACAGCAAATTCGAATACCCGCAATAATTCTGCCCAATGGCCAGCCGGAACATGTGCAAGGCGGCATCTTTCTTCCCGCAGAATGCGAACACCGCTCCCTGGTAATACCAGATCTCCGGGTCCGGTTCGGCCGGTTCCGTCGTCAAAGCCTGCTCTGCCAGTTTATCTGCTTCTGCCGCCGGACGTAGCCCCGTGCACGCCTCCATCAGATCTCGATGATAGCGCGGCGCCGTCGGCATCCTCTTTATGGCTTCCCGCGCCTCCGCCAGCTTGCCCTCTCGCAGCAGAACCGAGGGATAGACATACGCCGCCCACTCCGAGCCCTGGTCCAGGTTCACATAATCCACGGCTCGCGTTGGTGTCGCCCAACTCCATGAACGCCCAGGCGCACGAGCGGAACTGATAATTTCCCGGATCCAGCGCCAGCGCCATATCACACTGCTTCGCCGATTTCTCCAGCATCCCCGCATAGCGGAAGACATAGCTCAACGCAAAATGCGCCTCGGCGCTCTCCGGCCTGCGGGTCGCCAGCGCACTCGCTTGCTGGTACGCCTTCGTCAACTCGCCTCTTTCCACGTGATTCGTGATCAGCTGTCCTGCCGCCAGCAGGCGATTCTGGATCCAGGCTCAGAGCGCGTTCGTAGGCGGCATTGGATTGCTGGAAACATTGCCTCGCCGCCGTTCGCATAGCTCGCGTCATAGTAATAACGCAGCCCCAGTTGCTTCCCATGCCGGCGCATAGCTCGGGTCCATGCCCACCGCCCGCTCCAGCATTCCGATCGCTTCCTTATTAGGTCCGGCATCGTGCGGCACCGCCGTGCTTCGCAGGTAGAGATCATAAGCCTGCTGGTTCGTCGGTCGCGTGCCCGTTTCCAGGAATCCTTGTGCCGCATCCAGTTGCGGCAGCAGGCCGCGCCGCAACTCGCTCGCGAGCTGCGCCTGCATCGCGATCATGTCGTCGGCCTTGGTCGTCAGAGTCGTCTGCCAGATCAACTTATCGGTGCTGATCTGCACCGCTTCGAGCGTAATCAGCAGATGCTCTCCTTGCTTCAGGAAGTGCCCGGTCAGCACCGTGCCAACGTGCAACTCCACCCCAGCTTTTTCTGGATCGACATCGGGTTTGTTGTACTTTCGCGTCGCCGCCGAGGGCCGCACATCCAGTGAGCGGGTGTAGGTGAGCACATTCGCAATCTCATCGGCCAATGCGAATCGCAGGTAGTCGAGGCTAGGATCGTTCTTCAAATTCTGTAATGGCAACACCGCCACTGCATTCTTGTTGCCGGCCCCCGCCAGCAGCGCCCGGTGCTTGAGCCACCAAACTCCAAACGTCACCAGCAACATCAACAGCACGTGCCGCCAATCCGATGATCAAGTACCGCTGTGTCGTCGAATGAAGAAGCGAACGTCTTCGTCACCAGCCGCAGCGGGATCTGCCGCGCTGCGCTCCTTAACATTGCCGACTCGCTCTCCTTCTTCAGCCGCTGCAAGTCCGCCTTGATGTCCGGCGCGTTGTGATACCGCTTCTCGCGGTCCTTCTCCATCGCCCTGCCGATGATGCCCTCCAGCTGCACCGGCAGCGCGGGATTCAAGTTGCTGTGGAGCAATCGGCTTTTGGTGCAGCACCGCATCCAGCGTAGTGACCACATTCGTCCCTGAAAACGGCTTTTTCCCCGTCGCCATTTCGTACAGCACCACGCCAAAAGAAAACAGGTCGCTGCGCGGATCGAGTTCTTCGCCGCGCGCCTGTTCCGGAGACATGTAGACCGCCGTCCCAGGAACCACTCCCACCGCCGTCAGCGAATCCTCGTACGCCTGTCGTCGCTGGATCCAGCTGGTCCCGCGCCAGCTTAGCCAAGCCGAAATCGAGAATCTTCACCTGCCCGCTCTGCGTGAGAAAGATGTTGCCCGGCTTGATGTCCCGATGCATGATCCCTTTGGCGTGCGACGCCGAAGCGCGTCCGCCACCTGGATCGCCGATGTCCAGCATTCATCCAGGTCCATCGGCTTGCCCCGGATGCGCTGCTTCAGGCTCTCCCCTTCCAGCTTCTCCATGACAATGAAGGGCTGGCCGTTGTTGTCCTCGATGTCGTGAATGGTGCAGATGCTGGGATGGTTCAGTTGCGAGGCGGCACGCGCCTCGCGCACGAAGCGGTCCAGCGACTTCTTGTCACCGCCATGCTTTCAGGAATGAATTTCAGCGCAACGTGACGGCCCAGGCGGGTATCTTCCGCCTCATACACCACTCCCATGCCACCACCACCAAGCTTTCCCACTATCCGGTAGTGGGAGATCGTCTGGCCGATCATTGGGAGCCTTTCCCGGCGCTAATGTTAGGCCCGACAGCAATTTAGGTCAACCCGGCAAATAGAAAGTAGTTGTCGTTTTGAGGAAGTCTAGTTTTCGACGAAGTCATGCTGAGCCCTGAAGGGCGAAGAATCTACATGCATACCTTCAGAAGCCAGTGGTTTCGATGGAACTGCGGACGGACTGAAAGGGCGAAGTGCCAAATGCCAAGTGCTGACTGAGTGCTGATGCTGAGGTGCTGACTGCTGACTGCTAACCCACAACCCCGCCGACGATCCCACCCACTCCATGTTTTTGTTCTGATCCACGCCCATCATCAGCCCCGCGTCCCATGCGGATGATCGTCATCACCGGTAGCAACTCATCCACCCAGATGTACATGATCCGCACTTCGGCCTTGGTCCCGCCAAAGGTGTCTCGATCACCGGAGCAAATTTCATTCGCTCCTGCAGAATGTATTGCGAGTCTTGGCTTTCGGGATCTGCTGCCAGGTCTTCCTTCTTCGGATTCATAATCACTCCTAACCCGGCAAACGAAAACAAAGGCTTCAACACGTAGTTTTCGCAGATCGTTCGGAATCTTCTCCACCCGATCCAGAAACCAGGTCTTCGGCACGCACTCGTGCTTCAGGTAGGGCAGCGAGAACTTGCTCATCCGGAAATACCAGTTCGGATGCCCCGCCCACTCCACTTCCAGATCATCGGTAAACTTGAATGGCAGCTTCAGGTTCTTTCGCACCAGTTCGTCGACGATCGCGCGGTTGTAAATCCGGCGGATCGGCATGCGTTGCCGCCGTTTCGTAAAGAAGATAGCTTCCAACCTTCCTGATGTCCGTGATGTCGACCGTCTTGATTCCCAGCATTTTTTCCGTCAGCAGGAAATCCGGCAGCGTCTTCTGATGCAAGCGGATCGATCTCCATCAGGATGACGTTTTCCGGATCCTGGTCCCCCAGCACCGCCTGCTTTAAGAGCTTTATGTAGCTCTCCCAATCCAACCCGCCCAGCAGGTAGCGTGAATTCGACGGCAGACCAAACACCTCCATGTACGTCTGCGACAACATCGCCTGATAGGCGTACAGGGAAGGGAAGGCCTGCAATTCCACCAGCTTGGGCTGCATGTTGCCCGCCGCATCTCGCACCAGACCAAAATCCACCTGGATGAACATGGGATGCGGCGTCTCCCGCGGCACATTGAATTCCGGCGGAATCGCTGCGAACGATGCCTTCCGATACTCCAGGCCATCCAGCTGCCGCATCAATTCCTTCCCGTACTGCGACATCTGATCCAGCAGCGCCTTAGGAAAAACAAGGCGTCTCGCAAGCCGGAACGGCACTTCCATCCCGCACCGCTCCGCCATGCGTTTCTGAAAAGCCTGGTATTTCTCAGGGGTGTAGTTCGATTGAACTGCTGCCGCAGTGAAGGAATCATGGAAAGCAAATAAAATAATGACGGGTGACCCACGCCTCGCCATTCGCGCGACGTGGTTCCAATTTAAATGACATTGTCATTCCGACCCTGAGCGAAGCCGAAGGGGAGGAATCCGCTTCTCTCTTCGTTCTCTGCGGAATTTCTCAGCGTTCTCTGCGTTTTCAGACGTTACGCCTCGATCAAAAACTTCCCGCCCCGCATGATCTGCTCGTCGTCCACCCAGATATCGAACTTTCGCCCCACCACGTCGATGTGCGTCGACGAATACCACTCCGCCCCGGTATGCGCGCCGTACGGATTCCCGAACGCAATGTGAATCCCCGGGATACTTCTCGTCCTGCAAAATCTGGCCGATCACATCTTTCAATTCGATGTTCGTCCCGATCGCAAACTCGCCCACCGCGATCGCTGTTCTCATCGGTGTGCGTGTACTTCCAGAAATCCGTCCTCCAGTTCGCGGTTCTCGGAATGCGCCTCCGATCAGACGATTCCCCTTCACCTGAATCGTCAGGGGCTTCTCCTTCAGGTCGCCGAACTTCGCGCACAAGTAATCGCCCACCACGCCATCGATCACGAACGTTCCATTGACTTCGCCGGGCGTGGTGAATACCTCACCGCCCGGCAAGTTGCCCCATTTATCGGGGCTGATGATCCCGCTCGTCTTCAGCCACTGTAATTCGGATTCAGCGTCGGCTGCCAGATCCGTGCCCGCCGCTGTTTTGGCCCGAATCTGCGAAGCCTTTCGGACCATCTCCACCACCTTGGTGCTGATGCGATCCACTTTGAGGAAATCCGCCCGCATGCCTTCCAGCATGATCTGGCGATTGATGTTCACCATGTGCGCGTGGCGGATCTTCCGCCGGTTCACGACGTCCGTCATCTGCATGCGCGACTTCAGTTCGTTGGTCTGCGCCTGCACCGCGAAGATGCTGACTTGGCTCGTCTCCAGATCGTCGAGAATTTCCTGCGGCAGATCGGTCAGCGGACGCGGCGCCAGTTCCTCCAGCACCAACGCGTGGTAAGGCGCGCCCACCTGCTCCAACTCGTGCACCATGCTGGCCGCGATCTCTTTCCTGACCTCGTCGGTGATGACCGTGACCTTCTCCGAGGGCTGAATGCGCAGGCACACGTGCACCGCATTGCGCGCGCCCGGAGTCAGTTCAGAATCGAAGGGGATATTGTTCAGATCAGCCGGACGCCGTGCGATTTCTCCGACAGGATAGAAGACTGCGCTCATCGACAGAATGTGCCATTACCCTACTTTTCTTGCGGAAGCGGCTGCCGCCTCGCTAAGCCCGACTTCCGTCTCCTCAATGATGTAGTCAACCACTTTCTTCAAGTCTGCCGGTCTCCTGGAAGACGCGCATCTGCCGGTCCGCGCCGGTGCCCATCTCCATGATCTTGTGCATGTACTCGATCTCCTCCCGCGATCCGAGTTCGTCCACCACGTCATCCACGAATTCCAGATACTCGTAGAATCAAATCGCGCACCGGCACTTCTGTCTGCTTGCCGAAATCGATCATTTTTCCGTCGAGCCCATACCGCGCCGCGCGCCACTTGTTCTCCATGATCAGCGCCCGCCGGTACAGCCGGAAACCCTGGTTCGCCGCGTACAGCTTGTAGAGCTTGGCGACCGTCGCCTGGATGAGCGCCGCCAGCGCAATCGTCTCATCCACCCGCATCGGAATGTCGCAAACGCGGAATTCCAGGGTATTGAAAAACGGGTGCGGCCGGATGTCCCACCAGATTTTCTTCGCGTTATCGATGCAGTTGGTCTTGATCAGCAGCTTGATGAAATTCTCGTACTCGCCCCAGCTGGGAAAATAATCCGGAATATTCGTCCGCGGAAACTTGTCGAATACCTTGCAGCGGTACGACTTCAACCCGGTATTCATCCCCAGCCAGAATGGCGAATTCGTCGACAGCGCCAGGATATGCGGCACGAAATACCGCGCGTGATTCATCAGGTGGATCGCGGTCTCGCGATCCTCCACTCCGACATGCACGTGCAGGCCAAAAATCAGATTCGCCCGCGCCACCAACTGCATGTCTTCGACAATGTTCTTGTAGCGCTCGTCCGGATAAATCTCCTGCGCTCGCCAGTCCGCAAACGGATGCGTCGCCGCCGACGCTAGCCGCAGCCCGTTCTCCCTGGCCAGCTCATCATGTCGCGGCGCAGCTTCTTGACTTCGTCCTTGGCTTCCTTGATATTCGCAGCAGACCGACGTCCCCACCTCGACGACCGACTGGTGCATCTCCGCCTTTACGCGCTCCTGCAGACAGCAGCTTGCCCTTCTCGATGATTTCCGCGTGAATGTGCGAGCGCAGATCGCGAGTGACCGGATCTACTGTCTGATACTCCTCTTCGATCCCGATCGTGAAGGTAGGATTCATAAATCCGGACCGTCCGACGCGCTACACCGCGCAGGAAAGGCTGCCCCAGTATAAACAGCTCTACCAGGTATAATGACCGGCACATTCCCTCAGTTGCGCCAGCCAACGGCGCTCGCCTCTTCGTTGCCGTACTGCTCTTTTTCAGTCGCGGCGCTTGGCTGCCCCGCCCGATAAGAACGCCGCCCACCGCAGCTCCTGCGCCGGATCTGTCCTCGCTCAAAGCCTTTCTTCACCGCCATCTCCGCCACCGCATTCACCACCCACTCAAAATTCTCTTGTCCTACCGAATTCACATCCGCATCCGGCGCCGGATTCATGAAGTCGATCGCATACGGCACGCCGTCTTCCACCGCGAACTCCACCGTGTTCAAGTCGTATCCCAGCGCCCGGCACAACGTCAGCGCAATCCTTCTCGATCCGCTCCTTCAAGCTTCGGATGACGGCGGAGGATTCCCCTTCACATACCGCTCATGAAACGGAGCCCTGGGGTCATAGCGCATGATGTGGACTTTCTCCTGCCCAATCACGTAGCAGCGGAAATATTCCTCGAACTCCACGCCGCGCTGCAGCGTCATGCACAGATGTCCGGTCTCGTTGTAGGCCTTGAAGAATTCCTCCGGCGAATGCAGCTTGTAGACGTTCTTCCACCCGCCTCCGTCGTACGGCTTCAAGAAACGCCGGCCACCCGACGTACGCAAAGATTTCTTCCCAATTCAGCGGGAACATCAGATTCCGCATCGACTGGTCGGTAGTTCCCGGTCGGATGCTGGTTATGCGGCAGCAGCACCGTCGGCGGAATCGCCACGCCCAATCTTGCGTCGCCAGCGCATAGTTGAAAAACTTGTCGTCCGCCGTCCACCAGAACGGATTGTTGATCACCATCGTTCCGATGCAGCGCCGCGTTCTTCAGATACGCGCGATAAAAACGAATGTCCTGCGAGATGCGGTCGATGATCACGCGATACCCGCTGGCTCATCCATCTTGCACGCCGCCCACCTTCACGAACTCGGCCGTGACTCCCTCGACCTTCATCGCAGTTGATCTTCTCCACCAGCGCGGGCGGAAAAGTGTTTTCCATGCCAAAGATAATGCCAATTTTCTTATTCATAACTGACTCCGTAGTTGTCCCTTGTAATGTCTCTGCGCTCTCTGCGGCAGTTCTCAGCGTTCTCGCTAAGTTACCGTGAAACTTAGTGCCGGTGGATTGGCTTGCGACTCACAGACTCTGCAGCTAAAAGTATTTCCCGCCATCCGCAACCACAACGGCCAGTCGTGCTTCGTATTATCATCCCCACATATCCAGCCAGTTCGGCACCGCCTTGCCGTTCAGCATGTCCGACAGCTTCACGTTCTGGTCCAGACAGATGTCCCACTCGCCCGACGCCAGCACGATCTTCATCTGCCGGTACCGGCTCAGAAACCAGTCGTCATTCATGTTGGGGAGGTAATCTACGGGGCAGTTGAAATAGCAGTCGTCGTCGTAATAGCCATCCAGAAACTGGTGGATATCGATACGCGCCGCTCATGCTGCACGCAATGCGACACCATGTCCGGATGCTTCAACGCGAAATTGACGGCGTGATATCCGCCAAAACTGCACCCCGTCACGCCAATCTGCTGGGAAGGATTTTTCCAGCGCACGAAACGGCAGCATCTCGTGCAGGATGTATCGCTCATACTGCAGATGGCGCAGCACCCGCATCTCGCGGATGCGACGCTCTTGTTGTACCAGCTCTCGGTATCGACGGCGTCCGGGCAGAACACCTGCAACTCTCCGCGCATCAATCTTGCGCCGCCAGCACGCCGATCATGCCGCGGTCTTCATACTCGAAAAATCGGCCCATGGATGTAGGGAACACGACCAGGGGCATGCCGGCGTGTCCAAACACCAGCATCTCCATGTCGCGATGTAGTTCCTGCTGTAAGCCTTCAGATATTCGCGGTTCATGCGGCGCGAAGTATCTTACCTGATGTCGCTTTTTTGTGCCTGCATGCAATGAAATTTCAGCCGTAGAGACGCGGGTCTCCCGCGTCTCAGCCGCACCACGAATCTCGCAAACCGCAACCAAAAACCGGAGCGCAAATCCACACCGCGCTCCGGCACCGTCAGCCAGGAGACTGCCTGCGGTGAATCGGCGCCGGCTCATCCCCCAACGAACCGGCGCCCAACTCCTCTACTTTCCGGTTCCGTTGAGTTGTACCGTCTGCGTACCCACCGCATCCAGAATGCTCAGCGTCGCCGAGCGTGTTCCGGTCGCCGTTGGGGTGAATGTCACCGTGATGGTGCAATCCCATCCCGGCTTGCGACTCGTCCCGCAGTTCGACGTTTCAGTGAAGTCGCCCGGATTGGTACCACCAAGCGTAAGGCTGGTGATCGCGAGCGAGGTTTTGCGGTTATTGGTCAGAATCACGGTCTGTGCCTTGCTCGTCGCCACCGTAACCGATCCATAGTTCAGCGTCAGCGGCGACACGCTCACCGGCTGCGAACTGTTGAACATCACCGTGATGAAGCTGGGCTGGAACAAGTTAGCGTTTAGCAGCGCAACATCTGGCTGGCCATCCCCGTTGAAGTCGGCAGAGACAGCACTGATCGCCGATTCACCCGCGTAGTAAGCCGGTGACGTCAGGAACGTGCCATCTCCCTTGCCTTGAAGAATTACCGGTCCAATGATCGGATCGGAACCCGCACCGTAAGGAATGACTGCGTCGAGATTTCCATCCCCATTGAGATCCGTCAAGATTGGAACTCGCGGCGCCGCGTTCGACAAGCAGTTGAGCGAGCCCCCGGTAAACGTGCCATTTCCATTCCCTTTGAGGAATGCATAGCCTGACGACGAGTTGCTGCACCCGTTCACGGCGGTCGACACGAACAAATCCTGCTTTCCGTCTTTATCGATGTCACCGGCGGCCAGGGAAATCGGATAGTAGGCAAACGACGTCGACACTACAGAACCAAAGGTGCCGTTGCCATTACCGGGCAGCACGTAGATTGCTGCCTGGTTTGCTCCGGTTGCCGCCGCGATGTCCATCTTGCCATCGCCATTGAAGTCGGCAAATGCCAGGTACAGGCCGGTCGAATTAATGCTCGAAATGCTGGTGATCAGCGTTCCGGGTTTAAAGGCGCCGGTCCCCTTGTTGAGCAGAACGCTGATGGTGCCATTCGCGTTTTCGGTGACGATGTCGAGCTTGCCATCGCCGTTCACATCCACCAAATAGACGATTCCTTCCTGCACTGTCGATCCGGTGGCGTAGTAGGAGGCCGCCTTGAACTTTCCCGTCCCCAAGCCGAACATCACCGCGACGGTGTTGTTCTGGCATCCAGCGAAGGTTGCGTCCTGCAAGGTCGCAACCAGGTCGGGCTTGCCGTCGCCGTTCACATCGCCGGCAGCCACCCACTCCACTACGTTGTTTACGCAAGTGCTGGCCGTGACAAGCGACGCTGCTCCCAGCACGCCATGCGAACTGCCCAGATTGATTCCGATCATTCCATTCGAGCCCCCACTCAGCGACTGGGCTGTGTCAGGGAATCCATCGCCGTTAAAGTCGGCGGTCGCAATGTTGGCGGCTACCAAAGTGGAGTTGTAGGCGTAGGCCTGGTTCGTCTGGAAGGTCCCATCGCCTCGTCCCAATGACACAGTGTTGTTATTGAAACCGTTCGTATCCAGCAAGTCGAGCGCGCCATCTTTGTTGAAATCGACCAGAGCGATCAGGTAATTCCCGCCGAAGGTGGCCGTCTGCAGCGGGTATTCTGGCCCGTTGGTAAACAGCCCGTTACCCTTACCAAAGAAAGTAATGACGTCGCCCATGCCATCGGGCAGAACGATATCCAGCTTCTTGTCGCCATTGATATCAGCCAGCACAATGTTGTCCGTCGCGCCGACCGCAATGGTCCCAACCGTGCCGTTGACTTTGAACGTCCCGCTGCCTTGGTTCAAAAAGACAATCGCGGAGACACTAAACCCCGAAATGACCACATCTGCTTTCTTGTCGCCGTTCAAGTCACCAATGGCGATGCCGTTGGCTGCAAGCACACCCGAGATCGCAACCGGATAGTAAGTCCCCGTTCCAAACGTGCCATTGCCGTTGTTCAGTAGAGTGCTCAACCCGCCGCCCGTCGTATCGTTCGATTCAAAGGCGAGATCGAGCTTCCCGTCGCCATTAAGATCCCCTACCGCCACTGCGCCGCAGTTCCCAATAGCGCCCGTGCAAACTGTGGTGTTGGCCACCGGCGTCTGGAACGTGCCGTCTCCGTTGCCCACGAAGATGAACACCCCGTTGTCGGGAGTCAGGGCGACCAGGTCGAGTTTGCCATCTCCGCTCACGTCAGCCGCGACAATGCTGCTCGGGCCGGGATTGAAACTGCCGCTGTTCGCGGCGCTAAAAACTCCGCCAGCCGTAAAGCTGCCCGTGCCTGTGCCCAGGTAAATGTGCACTTCGCTCGAAGCCGTGGTTGCATTCACCGTCCATATGGCAATGTCGAGGACCTGGTCCCCGTTAAAATCGCCTGCCGTGATCGCTTCGTAGAAGATGTTGCTGGTGGCGATAAGCTGAGTAATTGGCGTCTGAAATGTGCCGTCCCCTTTACCCAGTATCGTGTTCAGGTTGGACCCGTAGTCAATGTTCACCACGTCCTGCTTGCCGTCGCCGTTAAAGTCTCCGGTAACGACGGAGACGGTGGACCCGCAACAAGGGCCGGTAGCGAAGGTGGTGGGAGTTGGAAAAGCTAAAGGAAAAGTTTGCGCGTGCGCCGCAACCAGCGACCCGGCAATCATCACTACAATAAACATCCCGCCCAAAGCGAGCAGGCTCGGGCGAATTGCTTGCCGACGATTCGAATCCATTTTTTGTCTCCTGAGAGTGGACAGCTCTAAAGTCTTGACTTTCGCGGGATTGTGCTCCCGCATGGGCCGCGACTTTGTCTCAGGAACTCGGTTCGGTCAATGGATTGGAAATAGTGTCTGGGTGGCGGGGTTATAGCGAAACAAAATGCCTACTCTCAATCGCTTAGCCGTCGTTATTGTCTGACATAATGCCCCGGCTCGCGGTCCGAAAATCGCCTGTTTCCGCTCCCCATGGTCGATGGTAGACTGAGTGTCCCTCTCCCGTTACACCCAATCCATGCATTCTGCACAGACGCCTGCCGCCGCTGGTTCGCTTCGGTGTGTTCGAAGCCGACATCCGCGCGGGCGAACTTCGGCGGAATGGCGTCAAGGTTCGTCTTCAGGATTTGCCTTTCCGGGCGCTGACGCTGTTGCTGACCCGTCCCGGCGAAGTCATCACCCGCGAGGAATTCCGTCAGGCGCTCTGGCCCTCCGACGTCTTTGTGGATTTTGAGCAAGGCATCAGCAGCGCCGTCATGCGCCTCCGCGATGCGCTGCGGGACTCCGCCGACAACCCCATCTTCATTGAGACCATCGAGCGCCGCGGCTACCGCTGGATCGGACCCTATCCAACCGCCGCGAATCCGGAACCGCGAAGAGGATCCCAGCGCCGTAACCGGAAATCGCCGGAAAAGACCACTAACTTCAAGCGCCGCAGCCAGCAAGCCCTCTCGAAGTGGCGCAAGCTGGTCTTCGTCGCTGCCGATCTTGCCCGTGCTGTTCGCCGCTTGGATCTTTCGCCCCGGCTATCGCGAAGCCAAAGCCGGCGCGAAATCCAGCTCCCGCCGCCCGCCTCTGCATCAACCCGCCAATCGCGAGGCCGAAGATTTTTACCTCAAAGGCCGTTTTTATTGGAACAAGCGCACCCCCGAGAGCCTGAATCAGGCTTTGGACGCCTTCAACTCAGGCCATTGCTCACGATCCCAACTATTCCGACGCCTATGTGGGCCTCGCCGACTGCTACAACCTGCTGCGCGAATTCTCGGCCATGCCGGGAAATGAGGCTTATTTCAAGGCTTTTGCAGCGGCAAAAAAAGCGGTTGAGTTCGACCCGCAATCTTCCGAGGCGCATGCCTCGCTTGGCTTCGTCACTTTTTTTGGGATTGTGGGACGCCGCCGACGCCGAAAAAGAATTCCGCCGCGCCATCGAACTCGATCCCAACAACGTCAAAGCCCACCACTGGTATGCGACCTTTCTTCATGCCCTGGACGCCACGAGGAAGCCCTCACAGAAATCGAACTGGCCCGCAAACTTTCCCCGGATTCCCCCTCAATCCTCGCCGACAAGGGGGATTGCTCTGGACGCGGGACAGCATGAACAAGCGCTGCAATTGTTGAAACAACTCGAGGCGGCCGATCCCGATTTCGTTTCGCCCCACCGCTTACTTGAGATTCGCCTACTTCGAAACTGCCGACTATCCCTGACTACATTCTGGAGCTGAAGAATAGACGCCCAGCTGACCACACATGACGCGCAAGCTATCGGTTGCCGAGGCGGCCGCCAAAGGCTTCGCCGCAGGGCGGCGAGCACGGCCTCTTCAAGCCCAACTTGCGGAACAGAAGAAGCTCTACGGACAGGGAAAGTTGTCACCTGTACGTCGCGGCCCAGACCGACGCCCGGCTCGGCAACACGCGCGAAGCTTTCCGAATATCTGCCATCTGCGTCCAATCGCATGACGAGATGTGCTCAATCTTGGCGATGATCCGGGTTTGACCGTCTTCGCAGTGATCCAGCCTTTAAGCAATTGCTTGCCAAGGTAGGATTCCCGGCAAAGTGACCTTAAAGAGGCGGCCTCAGCGCGTCTCTCGGTGAACCTTACGATCCGTGAATATCCGTGGCGATGAAACGCCTTTCGCAGCGTTCTCTGCGTTTTAGATGTTGTGTTTTTCGCAGAACCGAGACTGCCCTCTGCACAAAAAAAGCCCGCTCCATATAGGAGCGGGCGTCCAACAACAAATCCTACGGACCGTTCGAGCACACGCCCAACGATTCGCCCTGGAAGCTCAACCAATTGTTCACCGACGTACTGGTCGGTGCTCCGAAGTACGGCAGCGTTACCAGGTCCTGCAGGTTGTAGGTGAACCCATTCAGCGACATAAGGTAGCCGCCGTAATTGGCGTTGCCTTCCAGCGGATCTCCGTTTTCCAGAATCCCGCACGGAGTATTGTTGCCGCTGAAGTTTACCACCAGCGGATCATCCGCCCACTCGCCTACTTCATGCGACAGAGCCGACACGTCCTGCGCAAACGCGCCGACGTGGTCAACATAGGTCGCGTGCGCATACGATTGCGGAGTGCTGAGCTGCCTTCCGAGCTGTGATATCCGCCGATGCAGCATCCCCCACCCTGCGTCAGGTACACGTCATAGGTCAGGAAGATCGGCGAACGTGTTGGGCGGGATTCCGAGTTTGGTGATCAGCTTCGGCACCTGCGAATCGAACCAGTTGATGTCCACCAGTCCTGCCGTGAATCCGAACACCGATCCCGTCTTTCCGTATGTCGACGGAGGGCTCAACGTCTGCTCGGCCAGCACCGTCGGTCCCCCAGCAACAGGTGGAGTTGGTATTCGATTTGCACCGTGCCCCAGAAATTCGCGCGCTGATAGGCGTCGATGTACTGGGTCGTTCCCACGTTCACTCCGCCTTGGATGTAGGTTGTCGTGGAATCGAAAATCGGAGAACCCTCGTGTTCCTGGTCACCGTATTGCCGTTCGACAGCACATGCGACGGATCGTAGGTGCTCCGGTCCCGGCGCGATTGGTGATCACGATCTTTACCGGGATCATGTAAGTCGTCACCGTCGCGAACTGTTTCTCGAGGCGCCGTTCCGACCATGTTGTAGGAGTAGTTTTTTCCGCCGTACGTGAACGTTCCCGTCCACGTCGTTAGCGGAGTGGCTGGTGGTCTGATATCGGATCGCAGATGGGGTGTCAGTACCGCATATCGCGGCTGAGGATTGGTGACTTCATCTTGAGCAAGCGCGGTAGTAGCTGCCAGGCAGGCCAGGATCGCCAGCCCACATAGCGGACCTATACTCTTCCTCAAACCTTTCATGATTGTTGACTCTCCCTGATGGATTTGCGTCTTAGCGGAGTTGTAGTTTCGGCAATGCCAGAGCCGACCCCGTGGCGGAAGGGACTTACTCAATTGCAGTGTTGTTCCGATCTGCCGGGCGCCGGCAGATGACAAAAGATTCTGGACATGTTTGTTTCGACTGTCAATGTGAATCCAGCTCTCACCTCATGAAGATGTTGTCATGATTTGTCAGAACACACCGGTGTCCAGTCCTTGGAATCACACCCTACGCTGAAGAGGCTCACCCGCGTCTCTTCGGCTGACGCGCATGTCTGCGTTCACACCGACTTTTGTCTACGTCAATATCCGTAAATATCCGTGGCGGTTTTGAATTGCACTTCTCTGCGTTCTCTGCGGCCTTCCTCAGCGCTCTCGGCGCTTTAAGATTTTGATTTTCTGTGCACCTCAACCGCAAAACCAACCCGCCACTGGACGCCAACCCTGAATTCTGAATACTCTTTCCCGTGCAACAACTCACAGAATCTCAGGTCTCCAGCCTTCTTGATCCTGTACACCTGGTCTCCGCCCTCGAAGCCGCTTCCCGCAACGTTACCCGCGCGTCGAGCTCCCCGGCCGCACGCACGTCAACACCGCCGGCGGCGTCTTCCTCAGCATGTCCTGCTTCGACCCGGAAACCCATGCCTTGGGCATGAAACTGGTCGCAGTCTCCCGGACTTCCGATCCTCCAGTCCAGGCCAACTACCTTCTCCTCGATTCCCCCGCACCGCCAAAATCATCGCCACTCTTCCGGCCAACGCTCTCACTGAAATCCGCACCGCCGCCACCTCCGCGCTCGCCACCAGGCATCTCGCACGTGAGGATGCCACGGCGCTGCGCCATCTTCGGCACCGGACGCGAAGCCCGCGCCCCATCTCAAAGTGTTCACCCAACTCACTCCTTACACTTCAATCTTGATATGCGGCCGAACCCGCGAGAAATCGCAAGCCTTTGCCTCCGAATTTGCTTCCACTCTCCCCATTCGCGCCGCTGACGCCTACACCTGCGCTACCCAGGGCGACGTCATCTGCGCCTGCACCAATTCACCTGAGCCACTTTTTGACGGAAACCTGCTGCGACCGGGAACTCACTCAACCTGGTTGGTTCGTTTCAGCCGGAAGTAAGGGAAGTCGACAGCGTGGCCATTTGTCGCGCTCGTGTCTATGTTGACACTCACCCCGGCGCGCTAGCCGAGGCGGGCGATATATTAATACCCATGGGAGAAGGGCTTATCACCCCGGAACACATCGTTTCCGATCTTCACCAACTGATAACTCGCAAGCGTCCCGGCCGCGCCAATCCCGCGGAAATCACCATTTTCAAAAGCGTGGCTGCGCCCTGGAAGATCTCGTTGCCGCTGAGCTGGTTGAGCAGGCTGCACGGAACGCCCTCGATCGGCCACTATGAACTGGTCTGGCCTCCATCAATTCGCCCACAAGCCTCCCGTCGTACTGATCGGGTTGTCGATCATCACCGTTCTTGGATTCGTCGCCGTCGGCCGCCTGTTCGCGCCTTCGACGCCCGGCAACACGCGCTCGCCGCCGAGATGTATCACCGCGGCCTCATTGACCGCAATCAGCGCGACTTCAAACTCGCCGCCAATCACTTTCGCACCGCGCTGTCCTTCGATCGCAATAACTACCTCTACCAACTCAACCTCGCGGAATCCCTCGCGGCCCTGGGGAACAATTACGATGAGCAGGCTCGCGCTTATCTCCTCAATCTCTGGGATCGCGCGCCTCAGGACGGAAGTCAATCTCGAACTTGCCCGTCTGTCCGCCAACCAGAATCACCTGGACGACGCCATTCGCTACTATCACAACGCCATCTACGGTATCTGGAACGATTCCACCGGAGCCAGCCGCCGCCAGACTCGCTTGGAACTCGTCGATTTCCTGCTCGCTCACAATGAGAAACTCAGGCACAGTCCGAACTGATCGCATCTGCGGCCAGCCTTCCTCCGGACCCAGCCGCGCACGCTCGCATCGCCGAGCGCCTGATACGGGTCAATGATTACCCTGACGCCCTCAGCGAATACCGCGCCATCCTCGAACTTGATCGCAAAAACGTCGACGCCATGCGCGGCGCCGGTGAAGCCGCATTTCTGCTGGGAGACTTCGTACCGCACAGCGTTACCTGCAGTCCGCCAAAGAGCACGGCCTTCAAGACGCGGACGCCGATCACATGCTCCAGATTGCGGACCTGGTTCTCCGCAATGATCCGTTCCGCCGCAAACTCAGCGACAAAGAACGGCAACAGCGCACGATCGCGGCTTTTAACCAGGCCGGCCAACGCCTTCAGCAATGCGCTCAACAAAAAGGAGAAGACCTGAACACGCCCGGCACTCCTCTCCAATCGCTTCAGGAACAGTGGACGAATCTCAAGCCGAAAGTGGGCGCCGCCTATCGCTTGGGCAACTCCGACATAGCTGGAGACTGCGATGGACCTCGTCTTCCAGATCGAGCAACAAACTTC
>CAWCRE010000015.1:0-54878 GCA_963797845.1 Terriglobia bacterium | reverse complement strand
GACAACCGTGGATATGGGGATCGGGGATTTAGCCTTGAGTCCGGACGGGCGGCGGATGGCGTTTCACGGGTCGGTCACGCAGCCGATCCGTTCGTACTCCGAGCCGGATCTGTGGGTGATGGATGTCGCACCGAATGCCAAGCCGCGCAATCTGACCGCAGACTATGACTTTGACATGGGCTCCGGCGTGGGCGGAGATAATGCCGCGCCACGTGGCGGGAACGGTGCGACCTTGCATTGGACTGCGGATGGGCGATCGCTGATCGATGTGGTTGCCAAGCAGGGCAGGTCGTTCCTGGTCCATGTGGATGCCCAGTCTGGGGCGGTGACGGAGGTCACGCATGGCGATCAGGCAGTTCCGATTTCACCGTCACTCCCGACGGGGACAAGATTGTGGCGGTGATTTCGACGCCGGTCATGATTGGCGACTTGTTTGTGATTGGAGATGGCGGCCGCCAGCAGCGCATCACGGACGTGAATCAGTCACTGTGGTCGAAACTGAATTTGACCATGCCGGAAGAAATCAACTATACGAGCTTCGACGGCAAGAACATCCAGGGATGGGTTCAGAAGCCGCCGGATTTCGATCCGCACAAGAAGTACCCTTTAATCCTCGATATTCACGGTGGCCCGCATGGCGCGTATGGCTGGGTATTCGATCACGAATTCCAATGGATGGCAGCAAAAGGATACGTGGTGTTCTATCCCAATCCGCGCGGCTCGACGAGCTACGGACAGGAGTTCGGCAACATCATCCAGTATCACTATCCTGGCGATGATTTCCGCGATCTGATGGCGGGCGTCGATGAGTTGCTGAAACGTGGCTACATCGATCAGAAGAAACTTGGCGTGACGGGAGGCAGCGGTGGAGGCGTGCTGACGAATTGGACCGTGACCCACACGGATCGTTTCGCGGCGGCGGTATCGCAACGAGATATTTCTGATTGGGCGACGTGGTGGTACACGGCCGACATTACCATGTTCCAACCCGAGTGGTTTAAAGCACCGCCGTTCCGCGACCCGCAGGATTATGCGAACCGCTCGGCGATCACGTTTGTGGACAAGATTCATACGCCGATTCTCTTCGTGCTGGGGTTATCGGACTCGCGAACTCCTCCCGAAGCAGGGGGAGAGCAACTTTTCCGGGCACTGAAGTTCTTAAAGCGGCCGACAGCAATGGTGATGTTTCCGCGAGAGACGCATGAGTTGTCGCGATCCGGGGAGCCCTGGCATCGCATCGAGCGTCTTGATCATATCGTGGGATGGTTCGATAAATGGATGCTGGGAGTGCCGCATCCGGAGTACGACATGCCAGCGGGAGAGAGCGTGAAGCCGGAGAAGAAGCCGGGGGCGTAAGCCGATCGCTTGACGCGTCCCGCGCAGCGGGAGAGAATCATCTTCTACCCACAATCCTGGGCCTCTATGCTGTTGCAGTGGATTCGCCTGCCCAGTAGCGGTTCCCACGGGGAACTCATGAAGGGAGACAGTTGTTGAAGAAGGCC
This sequence comes from Terriglobia bacterium, assembly GCA_963797845.1. Taxonomy (GTDB): domain Bacteria; phylum Acidobacteriota; class Terriglobia; order Terriglobales; family Acidobacteriaceae; genus DASREM01. The sequence goes on along the minus strand of CAWCRE010000015.1, from coordinate 53,376 downwards.
GTCTGGATTGGCTTGGCGTTAGTAGTTTGCGGAGTCTCGATTCTTCCTTCGTGCCAGCGTGCGAGCGGCGAGTGCCAGGGCGAGCGCAAGCTCATCGTCCTCGGCATTGACGGCATGGACCCGCAACTGCTGACGAAGTTCATGCAGGAAGGCAAGATGCCGAACTTCGCCAAGCTGGTGGCGAGGGATCGTTCAAGCACCTGACGACGAGCATTCCTCCGCAGAGTCCGGTGGCTTGGTCGAATCTGATCACCGGAATGAACGCCGGCGGGCACGGGATTTTCGATTTCATTCATCGCGATCCTAAAACCTTTGAGCTTTATTTTTCGACCTCGAAGGTCGAAGCCCCCGAAGCATTCGTTTTCATTGGGAAGCTGGGTGATTCCGCTGGGCAGCGGCACTGCGGAGCAACTGCGGCAAGGCAAAGCCTTCTGGGAAATTCTCGACGATCACGGAGTGCCGAACTCGGTCTTTCGCATTCCCGCGAATTTTCCGCCGGTTCCGGCGAAGGGGAACACGCTCTCCGGCATGGGCACGCCCGACCTGCGCGGAACCTACGGGACGTTCACCTTCTACACCGACGATCCGATGGCGACGGCCGGAGCCGTCGAAGGCGGGGAGATCGTTCCGGTTCAAGTGGAGAATTCGCAGGTCACCGCGCAGTTGATTGGTCCGGACAATTCGTTTCGCAAGGGCTCTCCGCCAGCGACCGAACCATTCACGGTTCACTTGATCCGCTGGAACCGGTCGCACGGATTGCATTTTGCAGGATCAGGAGTTCGTCCTGAAGGAAGGCGAGTGGAGCGATTGGACTCCGGTCGAATTTCAACTGATTCCATTTCTTCGGGAACGTGAAGGGAATGTGCCGCTTCTATCTGAAGCAAGCGCATCCGCGGTTTGAGTTGTATGTTTCGCCGATCAATATTGATCCCGCGAATCCGGCGCTGCCGATTTCGACGCCGTCGAGTTATTCGAGCGAACTGGCGAAGGAAGTTGGCGAATTCCACACCCAGGGCATTGCGGAAGACACGAAGGCGCTTTCGGATGGCGTGCTCGATGACAAAGAATATCTGGAGCAGGCGCACACGGTGCTGGCCGAGCATCGGCGGGTATTCGACGTGGAGTTCCCGAAGTTCAAACAGGGTCTGTTCTTCTTTTATTTTTCCAGCCTCGATCTGAATTCGCACATGTTGTGGCGGCTGACGGATCCCAAACATCCAGCGTACGATGCCGCGCTGGCCGCGCAATATGGGTCGGCGCTCGAAGAGTTCTACCAGCAGATCGATCAGGTGTTGGGCGAAGTGCTGCCCAAGTTGGATGAGCACACGACGCTGCTGGTGCTTTCCGATCACGGCTTCGCGCCCTACCATCGCTCTTTCAATCTGAATACCTGGCTGCTGAAAACGGTATATCTCACGCTCAAGCCTGGTGTGAACCTGGATGACAACGAACCCTTTGCCGAGTGTGGATTGGAGCCGCACGCGAGCTTACGGTCTGGGCTTGAATGGACTCTATTTGAATGTGCGCGGGCGGGAACGCGACGGCATTGTCGATCCGGCGCAGGCAGATGCGCTGATGAAGGAAATTCGTGAGAAGCTGCTGGCTGTGCGCGATCCGAAGAATGGCGAATCGGTCATCACGCGCGTCGATCTGGCGAGCGAAGCCTATCAGGGGCCGCATGCGCATGATGGTCCGGACGCGCTGGTCGGCTACAACCGCGGATATCGCGCAGGCTGGAAGACGATTCTTGGGTCTTTCCCGCCGAGGTGTTCGAGGACAACACCAATCCGTGGAGCGGCGATCACTGCATGGATTACACGCTGGTGCCGGGCGTTCTGCTGAGCAATCGCAAGATCGACGGCGGCAGCCCGGCACTGACCGATATCGCGCCGACGATTCTGGCGGAGTTTGGGATCGCAGAAGCGCAACGATATGATGGGACAGTCGGTATTTCAGTCTGCCGCAAGCCGCGGACAATAGGCGATCCCGGACGGACAGTCATGTTTGGTTCACACAAAGTAAAATCGAAGGCGAACTGCTGGAGAAAGCGCAAGAATGCTCCGATGCTGCGGGATACGAATCGGTCGATGAATTCGTGATTCACATGCTGGAGAAAGAAATGAAGAAGATTATGCCGCCCGAGGAGGGCGAGGCTCGCGTCGGCCGAAGACTGATGAAGAAACGGCTGCAAGGGCTGGGGTACATCGAGTAAGTGCTGGACGCTGTTCAGCTATGGTCGCAGTCTGTCTGCGACGCTCGCACTCCTGGCTGATTAGTCCGTCTGGCTGGTCGTCCTTGTGTCGATTGTGGTCGGGTTGTGATGGTGGTTGTATTCGGTTGCACCTCCGACCAGAAAGCGATTGGCATCGCGAAGGATCATCTGAAGGCCCACCTGCTGGCGGTGCGGCTGTATCAGGATCAGATTTCCGGTGGTGATGGGGGCGTACGGGCGCATCATTCTGCGGAACGGGACGCTACATTGCGGCTCGCGTTTATGCCACTGCTGTTTGTGATCATTCCGATCACTCTACTGATCGTGCAGTGGACCGGTATCTGGGCTTGACGCCGATGGAGACAGCGCAGTCGTTTCTGGTGAAGGTGAAAGACCAGCAACGGCGACGCGCTGAACGATGTTGCTCTGAACTTCCGCCGGAGATGGCGTGACCGCGCCTCCGTGCACGTTCCTGCGGACAATGAAGTGGTCTGGCGGTGTGGCCGCGACAAAGATGGGACTACGATATGAATGTTGCGTCGGCGGGCAGACAGCTTCAGCAAGCAAGTCGTCGTTGCACCGGAGTGTGCCGCGATTTTCGCTGGAGCGGCTGCGCGCGCCCTTTGGGAGCGGCTGTTCAGTTCCTCCGAAGCGGCGTTGCCGGAGGGAGTCCGATTCAATCGATCGCGGTGACCTATCCGGCCGCGAGCTCGACTTCGCCTGGATCGACTGGAACTGGATTGTGCTGTTCTTCGTGCTTGTCGATGATTGCAGGATTCGTTTTCAAAGAGTTTTGGGGATTGAGATATGAGATTGTTGGGGATCGCCGGTAACTCAAGCTTCGCGTGCGGCTCAGGATTGCGGCACTGGTGCTGCTGTTTCTTGGTGCTGTGACCTGTCCGCTCCCGAGCCATGCCTATGCCGGCCCCGGCGCGGGATTTGCGGTGCTGTCGTCGTTCTGGGCTCTCTTTGTTGCGTTCCTGTATTCGTTCTATGCGCTGTTCACCTGGCCCTTCCGGCACCTGTGGCGTTTGCGCGATCGCAACGCTTACGGCAAAGCGATGTTCAAGCGCGCGGTGATTCTGGGTTTTGATGGGATGGATCCCGGAACTCGCCGATCGGTTCATGAACGAAGGCCAGCTGCCGAATCTGGCGAAGCTGCGCGACAAGGGAACATTCAGCAAATTGCGCACGACGTTTCCGGCGATTTCTCCGGTAGCGTGGTCAACTTTCATGACCGGCGTGAATCCGGGCAAGCACAACATTTACGACTTTCTGGCGCGCGATGTGAACAACTATCTGCCATTTCTCTCGTCGGCCGAGATCAAAGGACCGAAGCGGCAGATCAAGATCGGCAAGTACTCATTCCTCTCGGCAAGCCGAAATCAAGGCGATGCGCAAGGGAACTCCTTTCTGGCACTGGCTGGGCGATGCGGGAATTTTCTGTTCCGTGATTCGTGTGCCAGTGACGTTTCCGCCGGAGAAGTTTCAGGGCGTGCTGCTTTCCGGCATGTGCGTGCCGGATCTGAAAGGCAGCCAGGGAACGTTCTGTTTCTGCACGACCCGCATGAGCAGCGACAAGTTTCGCGAAGGCGGAGTGCGCGTGCCCATCGAGCGCGAAGAACGGTCTTTGCGCTCGTTATGTTCCGGGGCCGGAAGATCCGCTCGATTGCGGCGAAAGAGTTGCGCGTGGATTTCGAAATTCGGCCCGAACGGCCGAAGCAGCGCGCAGTTTGAGGTCGAAGGCGAAAACTTCACGTTGAAAGTCGGCGAATACTCGGAATGGATTCCGGTGAAGTTCAAATCGGCGCTGGGCATGGGCGCGCACGGCATCTGCCGCTTTTATCTCAAAGAACTTTCGCCGGAAGTTGAAGTCTATGTCACGCCGGTGAATATCGATCCCGGGCATCCCGATCTGCCGATTTCGCATCCGGTGACGTACTCGATTTATCTGTCGAAGCTTTTTGGCCCGTATGCGACGCTCGGTCTTGCAGAAGATACCTGGGCGCTGAACGAACACGTGCTCGACGACGATGCGTTTCTCGCGCAGGCCTACGGAATCATGAAGACCGCGAGCGCATGCTTTTCGACGCGCTGGAGAAAACCAAGCAAGGGCTTTGCACCTGCGTGTTCGATACCACCGACCGCGTGCAGCACATGTTCTGGCGATATCTGGATGAAGATCATCCGGCGGCGCGCGACGTGCCGCAGGCGCAGCGTCCGCAGGTGATCCAGGATCTCTACGAGCGCATGGATCGCCTGATCGGCCGCGTGATGGAAAAGATGGATGACGACACGCTGCTGATGGTGATCTCCGATCACGGGTTCAAGTCGTTCGCGCGCTGCATGAACCTGAATGCCTGGCTTCATCAGAACGGGTATCTCGCGCTTGAAAGAAGGAAAGACGGAGAGCGGTGACTGGTTTGAGGATGTCGACTGGTCGCGCACTCGCGCTTACACCATGGGACTGAACGGGCTCTATCTGAATATCAAAGGCCGCGAGAGCTATGGGATCGTCGATCCAGCCGAAGCGGAAGCGCTTAAGGACGAGTTGTCGGCGAAGCTCGACGGGCTGGTCGATCCGGCCTCCGGAAAGGTCGGCATCACCGGCGTTTTCGATTGCGACGCCGTGTATCGCGGGCCCTATGCCGATAATGCTCCTGACCTGCTGGTCGGGCTATGGCGGCGGGTATCGCGCGTCGTGGGATTCGGTGACGGGCCAAGTCACGCCAGGTGTTTCGAGGACAATGTGAAGGCGTGGAGCGGCGACCACTGCATCGATCCGCGGCTGGTGCCGGGAGTTCTGTTTTCGAGCCAGAAGTTCGCCGAAGAGAAGCCGGCGATCGTGGATGTGGCGCCGACCATCCTGCAATTGTTTGGATTGCCGCTGCAGAAGCACTTTGATGGGAAGGCGTGGAAGTTGGCGGAGAGCGCGCGTAGAGGCCCTGCGGCCTGCCAGTGCGGCGGAGCGCCCGCACCTCCCGTTCGCTGTTAACTTGCTGCCCTTCAATGCGTTCCCGCCCCGAAGCCTGATCGAAACTGGCGCGGCCTTTCCCCTTCCAGTATCATCTAACTATCCCGTGGGTGAGCTTTCTTTCAAGGAGAAAAGCGCTTAAGCGATGGGTGTTCCTGTTTCACAGATGTGGACGGTTGCGTCCTACGTCGTCGGCCAGAAGCTCAAGCGCCGCAAGCACTTCCCTGTCGTCCTGATGCTTGAGCCGCTGATGCGCTGCAACCTCGCCTGCGCCGGCTGCGGCAAGATCCAGTATCCCGGCCACATCCTCAAAAAGGAACTCACGCCGGAGCAATGCTTTAACGCGGTCGACGAGTGCGGCGCCCCGATGGTCAGCATCCCCGGCGGCGAGCCGCTCATGCACCCGCGCATCGTCGAGATCGTCGAAGGCTTGGTCGCGCGCAAGAAGTACGTCTACCTCTGCACCAACGGCCTGCTGCTGAAAGAAAAGATTCACCTCTTCAAGCCGAGCAAGTACTTCTCCTTCGTCGTGCACATGGATGGCACTGAACGAGCACCACGATTTCGCCGTCTGCCGCGAAGGCACGTACGACAAGGCGATGGACGCGATTCAGGAAGCGCTGAAGCGGGGCTTCCGCGTCACCACCAACACGACGTTGTTTGAAGGCGCCGATCCGCAGAGCGTGCGCGAATTCTTCGACACCATGATGGACGTCGGCGTCGAGGGCATGATGCTCTCCCCCGGCTACACCTACGACAAAGCGCCCGACCAGGAGCACTTCCTCAGCAAGAAGAAGACGCGCAACCTGTTCCGGCAGATCCTGAGCAATCGCCACGAGAAGTGGAAGTTCAACATGAGCCCGCTCTTCCTCGAGTACCTCATGGGCAAGCGCGAGTACAAGTGCACCCCGTGGGGCATGCCGACCTACAACATCTTCGGCTGGCAGAAGCCTTGCTACCTGATGCAGGACGGTTACGCGGACACCTTCGAGGAACTGATCAACGAGACGAAGTGGGAACGTTACGGCACCGAGAGCGGCAATCCGAAGTGCGCCAACTGCATGGTGCACAGCGGCTACGAAGCCAGCGCCGTGAACCACACCTTCGGCTCGCTGAGCGGCTTCTGTTCGCCACCGCGAAGGCGACGCTCTTCGACAAGTATCGAGATCCGGAAGTCGATATCGACAACAAGCCGACGCGCCGAAGCGCCCTCGCCACGCTGGTGCAGTATCGACAACACCTGAGTCTGTAAGCACAATGGCCGATCCCGACACGCAGGAACAAGAAGAAAAGCTCGGCTTCGCTCACGAGAACCTCGAGGGCTACGTGCCTTCGCTCGCGACATCCGAACGAGATTCACGAAGCCTTCGACAAGGCCTTCGACTACCGTGGCGATCTGACGATCACTCTGAAAGACCGGCGACAACGTGGAAGGCTACTGTCTTCGACCGCCGCGCCGAGAGCGCCGACCTGAGCCAGTGCGTGGTTCGCATGTTCCCCAAGAACAGCGCCGAGAAAATGAGCATTCGCTATAGCGATATCGCCGCCTTGGCTTTCACCGGCAAAGACGGCTGCCGGCAAGAGCTTCGAGGCCTGGGTAAAGAAGTACAACGAGAAGAAAGCCGCCGGCGAAAAAAACATCGGCATCGAAGCCGGACCCGCTCGACTAAGTCCTCCTGCGAATCCCATTCTGAAAAGAGTCTCAGTTGAATCTAAGGGTGGATTACTTTCCCTATTGACAAGATTCCATATTTCCGGAATATTCGAAATATGGAAGTCAGTTCTGACAAAGTAGCCCGCTATGCCGACATGTTCGCGGCGATGGGTACCGAGGCGCGGCTGAGGATCATGCAGTTGCTGCTTTCGGCGCATCCCGACGGCTTGGTGGTGGGCGAGATTCAGGGTGAACTGGATATCCCGAACTCCACCCTCTCGCACCATCTGGACAAGCTTCGAAACGAGGGCCTGGTCATTGTGCGCAGGGAAGGCACGTTCCTGCGCTACACAGCCAACGTGGACGCGCTGCAGCAGGTTCTGGGCTTCCTGTATGACGAATGCTGCACGCGTAACAAGGCGGTCAAGCCCGAACACATCATTCAGATCTGCAAGTAGGAGGAATCATGGATACGACTGATATCAAGCAGGAAGTTCGCGATCGCTATGGGAAGGCCGCGTTGCGAGTGAAGACAGGCGGCAGTTCGTGTTGTGGATCTGAGGCCGCAACTGCGGAAAACTGCTGCGACCCGATTACAGCGAATCTTTATGATGCCGCGCAAATTGGACAGATCCCGGAAGAAGCCATTCTGGCGTCGCTCGGGTGTGGCAATCCCACGGCTTTGGCGCAATTAAATCCTGGAGAAGTAGTGCTCGATCTTGGATCGGGCGGTGGTATTGACGTGTTGCTCTCCGCCCGACGGGTTGGTCCGACCGGCAAGGCATACGGATTGGACATGACCGACGAGATGCTGGCGTTAGCTAACGAGAACAAGCGCAAATCGGGCCTTGAGAACGTCGAATTTCTGCGGGGAGAAATCGAGCACATTCCACTTCCGGATAATTCGGTGGACGTGATCATTTCCAATTGCGTGGTGAACCTTTCTTCCGATAAGGACCAGGTGTTGCGCGAGGCCTTCCGCGTGCTCAAGCCGGGCGGGCGTTTTGCGATTTCCGATGTGGTGACGCGCGGTGAAATGCTACCCGAGATTCGCAAAAGCGTGCTGCTCTGGGTGGGATGCATCGCAGGTGCTCTCGAAGAGAACGAATACCGCGCAAAGCTTGTCAATGCCGGCTTCGAACAGGTTGATCTCGAGGCAACGCGTATCTACCGTGTTGACGATGCCCGTGAGTTTTTGAGCCGCGAGGGTGTGGATGTAGACGCGATCGCGCCGCAGGTGGATGGAAAGTTTATGAGCGCATTTGTGCGCGCCGTCAAGCCGGCTGCGAAAGCGTGCTGCGGTCCGACGTGTTGCAGCTAACGGACAGGAGAAAGGAAGTGAAAGCTCATTACAACGTTTTGTTTCTATGCACCGGGAATTCGGCGCGCTCCATCATGGCCGAGGCAATTCTGAATGCTAAGCGAAACCCTGCATTTACGGCATATAGCGCGGGCAGCCATCCTACCGGCGCGGTGCGTCAGGAAGCGCTGCGGCAGCTTGAGACTGCGCATATCTCGACCTCTGGGCTGCGCAGCAAGGCCTGGGACGAATTTTCGCTTCCGGGATCACCCAAGTTGGATTTCGTTTTCACCGTTTGCGATAACGCTGCTAAGGAAGTTTGTCCGGTATGGCCAGGTCAACCGATGACGGCACATTGGGGCGTTCCCGATCCCGCAGCGTTGCAGGGAACTCCCGAGGAAGTAAAGCGTGCATTTCGCGACGCTTTTTTCATTCTTGAACGAAGGATTGGATTATTTCTCTGCCTTCCTCTGGCGAGCTTGGATCGCTTGGCGCTGAAAAAAGAAGTGGATGAGATTGGACGCAGGGGCGATTTCGCACGGGGAGTTGTCGATGGGGACGACTAGCCGTCTCAGCTTTTTGGATCGCTTCCTCACCGCTTGGATTTTCGGTGCCATGGCGGCAGGCGTGGCGCTGGGGTTCCTGGTGCCGGGCATCGTTCCGTTCCTTGATTATTTCAGCGTTGGAACGACCTCGATTCCCATTGCATTGGGACTGATTGTCATGATGTACCCGCCGTTTACGAAAGTGAGATACGAGGAGTTGCACGAAGTCTTTCGCAACCGACGAGTGCTTGGGCTCTCCCTCTTGCAAAATTGGGTGATCGGCCCGGTGTTCATGTTTCTGCTGGCGATTACATTCCTGAGAAATTATCCCGAATATATGGCGGGGCTGATTCTGATCGGCTTGGCCCGCTGCATCGCGATGGTGATCGTCTGGAATGAATTAGCACGGGGCGATACCCAGTACGCAGCGGGCTTGGTTGCGTTCAACTCCATTTTTCAGGTGCTTTTCTTCTCTCTGTATTCCTGGATTTTCATAACCGTGCTTCCAGCCAAACTCGGCTTGCAGGGTGCGATTATCAACGTTTCTATAGGATCGATCGGAAAGAGCGTCTTCGTCTACCTCGGCATCCCATTCTTTGCGGGACTGGTCACTCGCGCCGTTTTACGGCGGGCCAAGGGAGCGGATTGGTATGACCATATCTTCGTTCCGCGTGTGAGCCCGTTAACTTTGATCGCGTTACTCTTCACAATCGTCGTAATGTTTTCGCTCAAGGGCGAATACATTGTCCGCCTACCTCTTGACGTGCTACGAATCGCGATTCCATTGCTCATTTATTTTGTAGTGATGTTCCTCGTTTCCTTCTACATGGGCAGGAAACTGGGCGCAGACTATTCCAAAACTGCCACGCTCTCGTTTACGGCCGCCTCCAATAACTTCGAGCTCGCTATTGCAGTTGCGGTTTCCGTGTTCGGGATCGGTTCTGGAGCAGCGTTTGCCGCGGTGATTGGTCCCCTGGTGGAAGTTCCAGTCATGATCGGCTTGGTAAATGTCGCTCTGTTCTTCCAGCGCCGCTATTTTGAGGCTCCTGCTTTACAGTTGTCGGGAAGCCGGGTAGGCGCGAGCCAGGGGAGGTAAGGACACTTCCACACCATTTGCCGCGCCAACACTCGGCATGAGATAGTACTTCGCTCTCATAATTCCAACAATTCGGAGCCAAAAAGCGAGATGATCCGTCTCATCCCTCGCGAAACCAAGTTCTTCGAACTCTTCGCGGAGTTGTCTGGCTATTTAACCGAAGGCGCAAAGCTCCTCCGCAGCATCCTGGAGGATCCTCGGGACCTTTCACTGCGTGTGCAGGAAGTGCAGGCCGTCGAGCACAAGGGAGACAAGGCCACTCACGCCATCATCACCAAGCTGAACCAGAGCTTCATCACGCCGTTTGACCGCGAAGATATTCACCATCTGGCATCTTCCCTGGATGACGTGCTGGACTTTGTGAATGCGGCGGCCACTCGCCTGGTGATGTACAAGATCTACCAACCACCACCCACTTCTGCGGAGTTAGCCGGTCTTATCGTCCTGCAGAGCGAAGAGCTTGCGCGCGGGGTTTCGCTGCTGGAAAAAAATGGCGAAGTCCTGAAACATTGCGAGGAAATCAACCGTCTTGAGGACGAGGCCGACCACGTCAGCCGCCGCGCCATTGCGAATTTGTTCGACACCGAGAAAGATCCCATTCAGCTCATCAAGGTCAAGGAACTCTACGAAATTCTGGAAGTCGCCACCGACAAGGCCGAAGACGCGGCCAATGTGTTGGAAACCATCGTTCTGAAGAACGCCTAGTGATGACAGACGAGAACATCCTGGAGGTGGTGCTCCGCGGTGCATAGCAATCTCATACTGGTCATTATTACGGTCCTGGTGGCGTTGGCTTTTGATTTTTTGAATGGGTTCCATGACTCGGCCAACAGCATCGCGACGGTCGTCTCCACTCGCGTGCTTTCTCCACGACTGGCGGTGCTTTGGGCTGCGGCCTTTAATTTTCTCGCGGCCTTCTTTCTGGGGACAGCGGTCGCCAAGACGATTGGCCATGGCATGATCCGCTTGGAGGACGTGGACCAGTACGTGGTGCTGGCCTCATTGTTCGGCGCCATTGTCTGGGATTTGCTGACCTGGTGGTGGGGATTGCCCACATCGTCCTCCCACGCTTTGATCGGAGGCTATGCCGGAGCTGCCATGGTGCATGCGGCGCTGCGTGCCGGGCCGAGTGCGGCGTTTTCTGTGATCATTCCTCAGGGCTGGTACAAGACGCTCATCTTCATCGTCGTTGCACCCGTTATGGGTATGGTCTTGGGCCTGGCCATCATGGTCGCGATCAGCTGGATTTTTAAGAGCACAGCGCCGCAGCAGGTGGACAGCCTCTTTCGAAAACTGCAACTGCTCTCAGCGGCCGCCTACAGTCTTGGACACGGCGGAAATGACGCGCAGAAGACGATGGGAATCATCGCCGGCGCGCTGTTCACTGGTGGGTACATGAGCAAGTCCGATATGTTGGGAGATTGGGGATCCCTGCACTGGCCGATCATCCTTGCCGCGCATGCCGCAATCGCCCTGGGTACTTACCTGGGCGGCTGGCGAATCGTGAAAACCATGGGGCAGAGGATTACCAAGCTCAAGCCAGTGGGCGGCTTTGCCGCCGAGACTGCGGGCGCCATCACTCTGTTCGGCACTGCCCTAGCGGGAATTCCGGTGAGCACAACTCACACCATCACGGGAGCCATTGTTGGCGTGGGAGCGGTGCATCGACTTTCGGCGGTTCGATGGGGAGTTGCGGGGCGGATCGTTTGGGCATGGCTGGTCACCATTCCTGCGTCGGCAATCATGGCGGGCCTGACGTTCTGGACTATTCGTTCAATCATGGGTTAGTTCTATTCGCATCCACTGCCTCCCGAACTTTAGTAAGCAGGGCGTGCAAGCTGAAAGGCTTTTCCAACAACAGTCTTCCATTCTGTGTTTCAGACTGAGAGACCAAGGCCTCGCTGTAGCCGGACATGTAGAGCACCTTGGCATCTGGACGCGCCTTTCGAAACTGCCGTGCCAGTTCGTAGCCGTTTTGACTACCTCGTAAGACCACGTCAGTCAGCAGGAGCGAAATCGAGTTGGGGTTTGCCCGGATGACCAACATGGCTTCGTTAGCGGTACTCGCCGTCAAGACCGTGTAGCCAGCTTCTTCCAGCATGGTTTGCGTCATCTCGCGAAGGCTTTCTTCATCCTCAACGAGCAGGACCATCTCCGAACCTCGTTTCGGAGGCGGGGCGGTAGCCGGCGAAGGAGCACCGCTGGTGGTGGCAGACTGGACTTGTGGCAGGTAGATCTTAAAGGTGCTTCCCTGGCCGGGCTCGCTGTAGACCCAGATGTATCCATTACTCTGTTTGACCACTCCATAGATGATCGACAAACCAAGACCTGTGCCTTTTCCGAGTTCCTTGGTGGTGAAGAACGGCTCGAACAAGCGTGAGACGGTTTGTTTGTCCATACCTTCGCCAGTGTCGCTCACGGACAACATTACATAATTACCCGGAACCACGGGCACGTGTTCCTGAACATATCCTGCGTCAAGCGCGACGTTCGCCGTCACGATCCGCAAATTTCCGCCGTTCGGCATGGCATCGCGAGCGTTGACCGCAAGATTGACGATCACCTGCTCCAGTTGAACGGGATCGCCATTGATGTTGGCAAGGTTGCGGTCGAGGTCGAGTTTCAGCTCGATGTTTTCGCCGATCAACGGGCCTAACATTTCTGCCGCATGTTCGATAATTTCGTTGAGATTCAAGACCCTTGGCTGGAGCACTTGTTTTCTGCTGAACGCAAGAAGCTGTCGAGTGACCGCCGCGGCTCGCTGCGCCGCTTTATTGATACCCTCCACATGTTTCCGCAAGGGCTCGTAGAGAACGATTTTGGGGGCGATCAGTTCACAATGTCCGAGGATAACCCCGAGGATATTGTTGAAGTCGTGAGCTACTCCTCCCGCAAGCCGTCCAATGGCATCAAGTTTCTGGGACTGTAGGAGTTGTTCTTCGAGTCGTCTCCGCTCGGTGATATCGCGATTGATCTCAAGATAGGCAATGGCTGCCCCATTGGCATCCTTCTGAATGGACCAGCGGCTTGCGACGACGATGGTTCTGCCCTCGCGGGTGACATGCTTCAGCTCGCCTTCCCACTGGCCCAAATTCAACACCGCCGTCTCGATATCCTCGAGTGGGACGGGAAAGGTGGTCTGTAGCAGTTCTTGGCTGTGGCGTCCCAGGGCCTCTTCCGCGCTCCACCCATAGGTGGCTTGGGCCCCGCGGTTCCAATAGATGATATTGCCGCTAACGTCGCGTGCGAAAATAGCGTCCTGGGCGAGATCGAGCATCGCTGCCTGCTGCTGGAGTGTGCTCTCAAGACGCTTGTTTCTCGTGATGTCGACCACGACGCCCCCCGCTGCCGGCGGGTTGCCGTTCTGCTTTACTGGGAAAAAAGAAGCCAGCCAATGCCGGGTTTCGTCGGGCGCCTCAGGCAATCTTCCACTGAGTTCTAGATTCAGAAAAGATTCTCCGCTCGCGACGATTTTCTGAAAGATTGGCTCCAGCAGGGGTGCCAGGCTGGGAAGGACTTCGGGGATGGTTTTACCAAGATGTTCCCGCACCGCGCGGCCGTTGATCTTCGCCAGCGGTTCATTCACTCGCAGGTAACGAAGATCCGGCCCAAGCAAGGCCATGCCCACAGGCGAGGAATCAAAGAAAGCGTTGATCTGCTCCTCGCGATCGCGAAGAGCTTGTTCGGTTGCCTTTCGCTTGGTTATGTCCGTGCTGGCGCACGTGATGCCTACGATTGCACCGGAGAGATCACGGAGCGGCTCCACGGTGAGGTCGTAGTACAAGACCTGGTCATCGAACCGGATTGCCACCTCTTCGCGAAGTGGGATGCCGGTATCCACTACTTTTCTCTTAATCGCGGTTAGACGTGCGGCGGACTCGGGCTCAACCACATCGGCGTCGGTCTTGCCCAGCCAGCCTTTTTCCGCCCACGCCTGCACCGGATTGTTAATCCAGGTGTAGCGCAATTGCAGGTCCTGATTGAACACTACTACCGGCGAGTTTTTTAAAGCAACGCGAAAGCGCTCTTCGTTGGTTCGTAACTCTTGTTCTGCACGTTTGCGATCCGACACATCGCGAACGACACTGCACACCAGCAATCCGTCTTCGGTTTCGAACGGACCCAAACTGATTTCGACCGGGAACTCAGTCCCATCCTTCTTGACGCCGCGGAGCTCCAATGCGCTGCCCATCGGACGCAGTTCCGGCTTGTGAAAGTAGGTGCGGCGATACGCAATGTGCTTCTCCCGGCTGCTGTCGGGGAGCAGAGACTCGATGGATCGGCTGAGCAATTCTTCCTGCGTGTAACCGAACAGCTGCTGCGCCCGTGCGTTCACCAGTACGATGGCACCTTGCGGATTGGAAACGATTATGCCGTCAGGAGCGGCTTCCAGCAGGTCGCGAAATTTGGCTTCTGCGCGCTTGCGTTCGTCGTTCAATGCTGGATTCATGCCCGCCTCATTTTCCCCGGTCCGTGAATCGAACACCACTTGGAGCACATTTCGCTGTGATCCTGATCACAATCAGGTCCGGTTGGCATAACGTTCTTCTGCCAGTTTGATCGGGCATCAAACGCAGATGACGGCAGAGAAACAGGTGCGCGCCTGTAAGCCAGGCGCGCGATTGGACGAAGTTAGTGTCCGAATAGCGTGAAGTGCGAACTGGCTCCCATTAAGAAAAGCAGCGGGACCGAGAGGAAGAAGTTCGTGCGTGAGGCCAGGAACGCCATGCGTGCGAGCTTGGCGGCGTCTGGCGGCGGCGTTCCCGCCAGGGTTCCGCGGATGATCTTTTTGTTTGCCCGCCAGATGATGCCCCACACGTTGAAAAGCATGATGATGCCGAATCCACCTCCAATGCCGATGCAAAGGACGTGATTGTCATCCTGCCCGACCGGTGTGTAGTTGACGAATATCCAGGCGCCAAGAAGCGCGATTACGGTTACAGCGATGCCCACCACATAGCCGCTGGGAGTCTTCGCAGATCACCCCGAACAGCAGCATGGAGGCGACAATCCAGATCAACAGGAATAGTCCTATGGTGCTGCCGGCACCAACTCCCATCCGCTGAGCATCGGGCGCGACCAGAATCTGGCCCCAGTACCAGAAACCCACGAACACCGTGATCATGGCACTCCAGCGAAATCAGCTGCATGGCCGGCATGGTCATGTTTTCGAAGATTTTCGGTTTCATGCTCGTGTCCACCGACTTCATGAAGGGGACGTTCACCAGGTTGAAAAAATAGAGCAGGCCGATCCAGGTGATCCCGGCGAGGAAATGGACCCACCGCAAAAGAATTACGAGGGCTTCGGTGCCGGTATGGGTGGGCATGACCACTGCGGCGAATGGACTCATTCTGGTCCTCCAGACCTTTGATCGAACCGCAACTGCCGAGAATAGCCGTGCGCTCGAAACAGCGCAATAACCAGTGTTTCTGCGAAGGCGGAATGTTTGCACTGACTCGCACGCCTGTCAACTGCTGTTCTGATTTCGGAACAGAATGCGAGATCGCACAGTCGGCTTGAAAACTGTGCAACAAGGCCGTATCGTACCTGTGTTGCCCGCGCCCCCGGCAAGTCGCTCGAAAGCCGTTGTGAGAAGCGAGAGGGAGCGAGGGATTTCCCCTATGTCCTCGCGAGAGGTTTCGCGAGAGCAGTTGACGCTTCTAAGAGGCAGGCTAGGAGATCGGCGATGGAAAACAAGCCGGCGCAAAACATTCAGGACTCCTTCCTCAACACGGCCCGCAAGGAAAAGACCAATATCACGATTTACCTGCTTGAGCGGCGTCAAGCTGACGGGCCGCATCCGCTCCTTCGATAAATATTCGGTGGTGCTTGAGACCAACAATCAGGAACAGCTGATCTTCAAGCACGCGATCTCGACGGTGGCCATGGGCAGAAGTTGCGCACAGCCATGCGCGACAGGCCAGCCGCCGATCGCGGCTGCGCCGGCAGTCAGCTGCGGATTCGCATCCGCATCCGGCAGCGACCGCCTCGGGCACAGAAGGATAAGGCGTTTCAGGATTGCGCGGTTCTGAATCCAGACTCGCCGGCAAGAGGCCGCGGGAAAGCGCAACCTGCTTCCGGGGCCGTCCTGCAGGAGCGCGCGTTTCTGGTTGGGATCGACTACCGCACCCGTACGCGGTCCAGTGCGTCGTCCAGAGCCAGTTCGCTCACGGCCGGCGCGCAGGCCGCGCGCGACAGCGCCAGCAGTGTCCATCGGCCACCAAAGCTCCAACGCATCGCCCGAATTCAGCGCGGAAGAATCCTTGGACGAATTGCGCTCGCTGGCGACCAGCGCGGGTGCGGCAGATCGCGGGAGAATTCCTGCAGCATCGCGACCGCCCGATCCCGCCACCCTGATTGGCAAAGGCAAGCTCGAGGAAATTGCCGGAGCGGCCGCTTCGGTCTCAGCTGACCTCATCCTGTTCGATCATGACCTCACCGCGTCTCAGCAGCGCAACATCGAGACGAGTTGTGAATACGCGCGTGATCGACCGGACGCAGCTCATCCTGGACATCTTTGCCAAGCACGCGCGCACCCGTGAAGGTCAGTTGCAGGTGGAGCTGGCACAACTTGAGTACATGCTGCCGCGGCTGGGTGGCCGGGGCATCGAGATGTCGCAACTCGGCGGCGGTATCGGCACCCGCGGTCCGGGAGAAACTCAACTTGAAACCGACCGGCGAAAAATCTATCGCCGCATTCGGCATGTGAAGGAGCAGATCGAAAATGTGCGCCGGGTCCGGGCGCAACAGCGGCAGCGGCGCGAATCGGTTCCTGTCGCCACGGTAGCCCTGGTGGGCTACACCAACGCGGGCAAATCCACCCTGTTCAATGCGCTGACCCAGGCCGCTGTGCTCGAATCGCCACGGATGTTTGCCACGCTCGATCCCACGATTCGCGGCGTCACGCTTGCCCTCGCAACGCAAAGTGCTGCTTGTCCGATACCGTCGGATTCATTCGCAACCTGCCGCACACCCTGGTCTCCGCATTTCGCGCCACGCTGGAAGAGGTGCAGCGCGCCGCACTGATTCTGCAAGTCTCCGATGCCAGCAGCCCGCTCTCAGCCGAGCAGGATGCGCAAGTGGAGAAAGTGCTGAAAGAGTTGGAAGCAGAGAAAAAGCCGCGTCTGCGGGTGATGAACAAGATTGATCTTCTGCCCCCGTTGCAACGCGAGTCCTTGAGGGACGATGCGAAATCCGCTCATGTATCCGCGGCCAAGGGAATTGGACTGTCCACGCTGCTCGAACGCATCGATCAAGCACTGGCGGAGGATCCAGTGTCGCGCCTGAAATTGCGCATCCCGCAAAAGGAAGGCAAGGCCCTTTCCATGCTTGAGGCGGGCTCCAGAATCTACTCTCGCGCCTACCGGGATGGACTCGTCGAATTAGAAGTGGACGCCCCACAATCTCTCATGCGGAAGGTAAAGGCATGGGTGGTTGAGAAGTAGCAGAGTGCTCGTCAGTTCGGTACCGTCGCCACAATCGATTCGCCCTCTACCGCAGGCAAGTACCTCGTCTCAACCTTTTGCGTGCCGGTTTTGTCCGCTCTGGTCGCAATTACCGTCCCGAGCTGAATCGCCGGCTGCTCAATTGTGTGATACAGCAGGACCGGAATGACGAGCAATAGAACAACGAGCAACGGTACCCTCAACCAGGGCGAATAGCCGGCGAGCACACCAAGCGAAAACCAGATCGCGAACTGGTGCGAAATGTAGATTCCGTAGGAGTAGGTGGCCATTCGATTCGCGAGATAGCGCACCCATGAAGTCGAGATTTCCCGAAATTGCGAAATGCCCAGTCCGAGTACCAGGCATAGGACCCATCCCATTTCATCTGTCGGATACTGGGTGTAGAGCAAAACCAGAGCGGCAATGAAAACAGGCCAAGCGTAAGACTTCACCCATGCTCTTGGCCGCATCCTGAAGGCAATCACTCCGGGCAAGAAATTCGGCACGAACCGCAGAAGCGACAAGGGGCCAGACGCAGATAACCGAAGGTAGGCCTCGGCAACACACACCGACAGAACCCAAGCGCCAATCAGCACCCACTGCCGGCGCTCCTTGACCACCCAAAAGAAAATCAGAGGCAGAAAGACGTACATCTGAACTTCGAAAGGCAGAGACCACAAAACATTCACGATCGACTTCGCTCCAACCCAATTCTGCACCAGCACAACATTGGAGAAGATCGTAAGTTTGCCCGGCGTCGCCGCATGTGAGAGTCCTGCGATCCCGTTTACGTCGGAGTCCACGTGAAGGGCCAGGGCCGTAAAAACAGCTAAGAGACTCAGCGGGTAGATTCGGAACACTCGACGTATGTAGAAGTGCCGGCACAATCGCCATCCGGTGCCTTCAGTCCGCTGCAGGGAGCGGAGCAGCACCAGGCAGGTATGAACGAAAAAAAGCAGCACCCCGAAGCGGCCCAGCGAGGTTACGGGCGCCCAGCCGAGGTGATCCACCTGCATCCGCCGAAGCAGATGCTGTGCGAGAACAAGGCAAACAGCGATCGCGCGCAGCAAGTCGAGGTTCGCGGAAACAGAGTTGTTCATGTTTGCGGAACGCGGTAAGCAGAAGGCTAACGTACCTGCGGAAGACTGTTCAGGGAATGTTTAGGCCAGGAACCAGACAGGGAACCTGTTTCGATTGAGCTGGGAACAATTAAATGGGCCGGCAACCAAGAAGCGGTGACTTTCCTTGGCTATCGGCCCATTCGATCCTGAATTGGATCGGAGGTGATATCTACATGCTAGTACCGTAAATTCAGAAGTCAAGCACTGATTCGTCCGCTTGGCGAAAATCCTTGACAAATGCCTTCGGCGGAGTTCTGAATTGGCATCGCGTCGCCACCAACCTCCAGCCACGCGTTGACACTAAGGTTCTTAGACTGTTAGATTTACATGTTTTCCAGTCCTCTTAACGCTCGGGCTCTTACCAACACATAATGGACGCATTATTAAGACAAATAGGCGAATTACTGCTCGGGTCTGTACCGACCATCATCTTCGTGGTCCTGCTGTACGCGATCTATACGAGTGTCGTTCATAAGCCCCTGGTGCGGGTTCTGGCCGAACGGCGGGCCAAGACCGAGGGCGCGGTGGAAAAGGCCCGTGCAGATATCGCAGCAGCCGAAGCCAGAACCGCCGAGTATGAACAAAAACTACGCGAAGCTCGCCTGATCGTCTTCAAAAACCAGGAGGCCCGCCGCCAGCAAGCCATGCAAGGGCGCGCCGCGGCCGTGAATGAAGCGCGCTCCAAAGCTCAAGCGCAAATCGAGCAGGCCAAGAGCGATATTTCCAAGGACAAGGAAGCGGCACAGACCGGTCTGCAGGCCGAAGTTGGGCGATTGGCCTCGGAAATTGTTCGAACTGTGCTGAAACCTTCAAGGGCTCAGGCTCCGGCAGGTGGTCGATGAAGCGAGCCGCTGGATTTTTTGCTTTCGCGCTGCTGCTGGTCAATCTAAGTTTCGCGCGCCCGGTACATGCTCAATCGGTGAGTGAAACCCCGGCAAAATCAGAACCCACAAGCTCAGACTCGAACAAGCGGGAATCCCTGGGCAGGGAACTTGCCCAGGAAACAAAACAGGCTGCGGGGGAAGGCGAGAACGAGCAGTTCAAGAACACGCCGTCGGTGAAGTTTATCGCGCGTATTCTGCACGTCAGCCCCGAGACCGCATTCCTGGTGAGCATGCTGATCAACTTCGGCGTGATCGCCATCGCGATCCTGTGGGTCTCAAAGAAGAAACTGCCGGGAATGTTTCGCAATCGGACGGGTAGCATTCAGAAGGCCATGGAAGAAGCCCGGAAAGCCAGCGAAGAAGCAAGGCAGCGCCTGGCAGCGATAGAATCCCGGCTGTCAAAGTTGGACGCCGAAATTGGAGAAATGCGTGCTTCGGCCGAAAACGAAGCTTTGGCAGAGGAGGAGCGCATCAAAGCTGCGACGGAAGAAGATACCCGAAAGATTGTCGATTCGGCGGCTCAGGAGATCGCAGCCGCAGCCAAATCCGCCCGGCGCGAATTAACCGCGTATGCGGCTGATCTGGCGGTTACGCTGGCGCGAAAACAAATTCAAGTTGACCCGGGTACCGATCGCTCCCTGGTGCGCAACTTCGCCGATCAACTGGGTAACGGCAGCGGGAAAGAGGGAAACTGATTCATGGCTTCCGTCACCAGTACCTACGCTCGCGCTTTTACCGATGTAGTTGTCGAGCAACGCCTCGATCCGGAAAAGACGGTTGCGGAGATTCGCTCGCTCGCCGCTTTGGTTGGGGGTAATCGCGAATTACGAGTGGTCTGGGAAACGCCTTCGATTCCTACTGACCAGAAGGTTCGGGTTCTGGATGGCATCGCGCAGCGACTCGGGGTTTCTCCCGTGGTTCGCAATTTCGTCGCGGTGCTCATTGATCACGGGCGCGTCCAGTTTCTCGAAGCGATTGTGAAACAGTTCGAGCAGGACCTTAACGACAGACTGGGTTTTGCCGAGGCCGAGGTGACCAGCGCCCGGGATCTGAGCGACGACGAGCGGCGGGAACTCGAGTCCCGAGTCGCGCAGTTGACAGGGAAGAAAGTTCGCGCGAAGTACTTGCAGGACACGTCGATTCTGGGTGGAGCGATCGTAAAAGTGGGCAGCACGATTTACGACGGCTCGGTTGCTGGACAATTGGAACGAATTCGCGAACAGCTGATAGGAAGCAGCAATTAGCATTTTTGAGCCTTAAGCCAAGAGCCAAAGGCAAAAGCGGAAACCTAAATTCATATGGCGCAAATCAAAGCAGACGAGATCACGCAGCTGATCCGGCAACAAATCGAAAATTACGAATCGAAAATTGCCGTCGACGAAGTTGGAACCGTTATCACCCTGGGAGATGGAATCGCCCGTGTTCATGGCTTGGACAAGGCGATGGCCGGAGAACTGCTTAGCTTCCCGCACAATGTCGCCGGAATCGCCATGAACCTGGAAGAAGACCAGGTGGGCGTGGTGCTGCTGGGCGAGTACACCGAGATCAAAGAAGGCGACGAAGTAAAGCGCACCGGGCGAATCATGAGCGTGCCCGTCGGCGATGCCATGATCGGCCGCGTAGTAAATTCGCTAGGTCAGGCTATCGACGATAAGGGGCCGATCGCGACCGACAAGTTTATTGCTTTGGAGCGCTTGGCGCCCGGCGTCATCGACCGCCAGCCCGTCCGCGAGCCCATGGCCACCGGACTCAAGGCCATCGACAGCATGATTCCGATCGGCCGCGGCCAGCGCGAGTTGATCATCGGCGATCGCCAGACCGGCAAGACCGCGGTTGCTATCGATACCATCATCAACAACAAGGGCAACGACCTGATCTGCATTTATTGCGCGATCGGGCAAAAGCGTTCCTCAATTGCCCAGGTGGTGAAGTTGCTTACCGATTACGGTGCGATGGATTACACCATCGTCGTAGCGGCGTCGGCTTCTGAGCCCGCACCGATGCAGTACATTGCTCCTTATGCGGCTTGCGCCATCGGTGAATTCTTCCGCGATAACGGTAAGCACGCGCTGGTCGTTTACGACGATTTGTCGAAGCACGCGGCGTCGTATCGCGAGATCTCGCTGCTGCTGCGGCGCCCGCCGGGCCGCGAGGCGTATCCCGGCGACGTTTTTTATCTTCACTCAAGGTTGCTCGAACGGGCTTCGAAGATGAGCGATAAGCTGGGCGGCGGTTCCCTCACGGCGTTGCCGGTCATCGAGACGCAGGCAGGCGACGTTTCGGCGTACATTCCGACCAACGTGATTTCGATTACCGATGGCCAGATTTACCTGGAAACCGATCTGTTTAACCAGGGCGTGCGTCCTGCGGTGAACGTCGGACTGTCTGTGAGCCGCGTCGGAGGCAGCGCACAGATTAAGGCCATGCGACAGGTCGCGGGTAGCTTGAAACTGGAACTGGCGCAGTACCGCGAGCTGGCTGCGTTTGCGCAGTTCGGTAGCGATCTCGACAAAGCCACGCAAGCTCAGTTGAATCGCGGGCAGCGGCTGGTGGAAGTGCTGAAGCAGAAGCAATTCTCTCCATTGCCCTTCTCGAAGCAGATTTTGATCATCTTTGCAGGTACGAGTGGATTCTTCGACGATATGCCGGTCGAGCAGGTTCGCGAATTTGAGCTGGAACTTTACAAGTACGTGGACGCGACCAATCCCGGCTTGTTGCGCTCCATCATGGAGAAGAAGACTCTCGACGACACTTTGAAGGCTGAGATGACCAAGGTGATCAAGCAGTGCAAAGAGGCGTTTGTTGCCGAGCGGCAGGCGGTGGCTGCGAAGTAGTATCAAGTTTCTAGAACATGGCAAATATTCTCGATATCCGGCGGCGCATTCGCAGCGTGACCAACACGCGGCAGATCACCAAAGCCATGAAAATGGTTTCGGCGGCGAAGCTGCGCCGTGCGCAAGAACGTGCTCTGGCGGCGCGTCCCTATGCGCAGATGCTGACCAATGTCTTGAAGTCGCTGGTATCGCGCGCCGAAATTTACGATCCGGAAACCGGGCAGCCGCGCCATCCTTTGCTGGCGCAGCGTCCCGAGCAGAACGTTCTGCTGATCATCGTCACTGGAGACAAAGGCCTTGCCGGCGCGTTCAACACCAACATTCTGAAAGCAGCGAGCCGGTTTCTGCAGAGCAAGGCCGGTAAGAATATTGAGGTCATTGCTATCGGCCGGAAAGGCCGCGATTTTCTGAAGCGGCGTTTTCCGGTGGCTGAGCCGCGCGCGGCGGATTTCCAGGAGAGTGCTCGCACCACCATCATCGGAGAGCATATTGGAGTTTTGAACAAAGTCGAATTCACGATGGCGAACGAGCTTGCGCAGCAGGTCATTGAGCGTTATACGCGCCAGGAGATCGACTCGGTTTACGTACTTTATAACGAATTCAAATCAGTGATTGCACAGCGTCTGGTAGTGGAGCAGGTATTGCCGATCGAGCAAATCGGCGAGACTACGACCGTGCAGGCCGAAGAGATGACACAGGAAGAACGGGAGCGCGCTGTCGAGGCGGCAAAGGCCGCCGGGGTGGGTCTACGAGCAGCCGACACTTCGGAGATGGATGCCGCCGCTAAGAAATTTGCCACCGCACCCGTGGACTACATTTACGAGCAGCCTCCCGGTGAGCTGTTCAGCTCGTTGTTGCCGAAGTACGTGGGAATCCAGGTCTTTCATGCGTTGCTCGAGTCGGTTGCCGCCGAACATGCAGCACGGATGACGGCCATGGAGTCGGCGACCAGCAATGCCACCGACATGATTGATTCGCTGACTTTGGCCATGAACCGTGCCCGTCAGGCGAAAATTACAAAAGAGATCATCGAAATTGTGAGCGGAGCAGCTGCCGCACAGTAAATCAGTACCGAGTACCCAGTCAGAGCATTTGTATTCTGGCGAGGTGCGGATTTTTATCTGCATATGCAAGTGGCCAAGTGCCAACAGCCATCGTTGAGGTTTTATGCCCGAAAATATTGGACGCGTTGTACAAATCTCCGGACCCGCCGTGGACGTGCAGTTTGAAGAAGCTACCATGCCTGCCATTTACCAGGCGCTGAAAGTGGTGAGTGACGGCTTCCAGGTCCCTTCTCCTATTAACGTGATTCTCGAAGTGCAACAGCACCTCGGCGATGGGCGCGTGCGCTGCATCGCTATGGAAGCCACCGACGGCATGGTGCGCGGCATGAAGGCGATCGACCAGGGTGGACCGATCTCGGTGCCCGTCGGCCGCGGCACGTTGGGCCGCGTGATGAACGTAATCGGGGAACCGGTGGATCAGTTGGGTCCGATCGCTGCGACTGAGCGGTTACCGATTCATCGCCCGGCCCCGGCCTTCGATGAGCAATCCACTACGGCGGAAATGTTCGAGACTGGCGTGAAGGTCATCGATCTCATCCAGCCGTTCTTGAAGGGTGGCAAGATTGGACTGTTCGGCGGTGCCGGCGTCGGGAAGACAGTCTTCATCCAGGAATTGATTAACAACGTTGCCAAGCAGCACGGAGGATTTTCCGTGTTCGCCGGGGTCGGCGAGCGTACGCGTGAAGGCAACGATCTGTGGCTGGAAATGAGCGAGTCCGGAGTTATCAAGCCGGGCGATCCCTCGAAGTCGAAAGCCGCTCTGATCTACGGGCAGATGACCGAGCCGCCCGGAGCGCGTCTGCGCGTGGCTTTGACCGGGCTGACTGTGGCTGAGTATTTCCGCGACGTCGAAGGCGCTGACACTCTGCTGTTCATCGACAACATCTTCCGTTTCACTCAGGCAGGTTCAGAAGTGTCCGCTCTTCTCGGCCGCATGCCCAGCGCCGTGGGATACCAACCAAACCTGGCGACGGAAATGGGTGAATTGCAGGAGCGTATTACCTCGACTAAAAAGGGTTCGGTAACTTCCGTGCAGGCGATTTACGTGCCTGCCGACGACTTGACGGATCCTGCTCCGGCGACCACCTTCGCACATTTGGATGCGACGACGGTGTTGTCTCGTGCCTTGACCGAGATCGGAATTTATCCTGCTGTCGATCCCTTAGCTTCGACATCGCGAATTCTCGATCCCCGGATCGTGGGCGACGAGCATTACGATGTCGCGCAGACGGTGAAGAAAATTCTTCAGACCTACAAAGACCTCCAGGACATTATCGCCATTCTCGGTATCGACGAATTGAGCGAAGACCAGAAGACCACCGTGGCTCGCGCACGTAAAATTCAGAAATTCCTGTCGCAGCCGTTCTTCGTGGCGGAGCAGTTCACCGGTTCACCGGGACGGTACGTCAAGATCGCCGACACCGTAAAGGGTTTCAAGGGAATCGCCGAAGGCAAGTACGACGACATCCCGGAGCAGGCGTTCTACATGAAAGGCACGATCGACGAAGTGCTTGAGGCTGCGGAGAAAATGAACAAAGCCGCCGCAGCGTAGTTCGATCACGGATCATTCATGGCAGATACATTTCAACTCGAGATCGTAACTCCGGAAAAGATGGTGGTGAAAGACACCGCCGAGGAGTGCCAGATTCCCGGCAAGAACGGCTACCTGGGAATTCTGCCCGGTCACGCGCCGCTGATTACCGAACTCGCCGTGGGCGAGATCACTTATAAGAGCCAGGGCTACACCCATCATCTCGCCGTGGCATGGGGTTTCGCTGAGGTTCTTCCCGACAAAGTGACGGTACTGGCAGAGACTGCGGAACGCGCGGAAGAAATCGATCTGCGCCGCGCCGAAGAAGCCAAGCAGCGCGCAGAAGAGCGCCTGAAGAGCGGCAATACCGAGGTGGACTACGATCGGGCGGAGAATGCCCTGCAGCGGGCAGAAACGCGAATTCAGGTGGCTGAGAAGAAGTGAGATAAGAGCCGTTCCACTGGTAGCTATTGCACTTCGCCGAGTGGCGTGATCTTGGTATCTGTTCGAAACTTCCTGTAATCCTTGTACGTCACATCCTGGTCGATGTTGAAGTTCTTCAGCAAAGCCAACCTCACGTCAATCTTCACTGCCATATGCTTCGGCAGCCAGACTTCGTCGTTGACGCGCGTCTCCTCGATCACGATCCGGCAACCCTTGTGAAAACGAGCGAGAAATCCTCCCAGCGAAACGGTGTCGATTGCCAAGGCATCGATTCTCACCCATTGCTTCTCGGTCTTGTCGATCCACACGCGAAAACGGAACTTTGGTAAGAACTGTGCGCCTTTCACGTGCGGCTGAAATCCGGGTCGTGGCTCAGCGTCAATGGCATAGGTGTCCCGCCCCTCGATATTTTCTGTTCCCACGAGGTGGAAGTTGTAGGCGTCGGCGATTTCGCCTACAAACTCGTGAGTTTCTTCGCGATCTTTTTCTTCCTGCTTGAGCCGATTCTCCCGGTCTTTTTCACTTTCGTCCTTGCGCTTATCGATGATCTTTCGGATTCGATCTTCTTCCTTGGCCGCGTCCTTCTCCGAAAGCGGCTGGTCATCCTTTTCAACCAAGCGCTCGATCGGCTCCTCGTACACGATCATGATCTCGCGGGTACGCACCTCGGTGGACTTCACATTTCCTTTCCCGTCCAGCCTGTGCCCCTCGGTGCGCTCAATGTAGGTGTAGTCTTTTTGTTTCTTGTCATTCTCCATATCCTTTTCCGCGACTTGGCGAATCAGGGCCTGGATCTGGCTCTGGTCCAGGGTTTCGGGCAGGTCCGAGGTCTGGGCCAGCGATGCGGTCGCCGCTAGAAGAACGATCGCCGCTATACGGAGCAATGCCATGAGGTATGTACGAGATTAGAACCGGGAAGGTTCCCTGAAGATGCCTTGCCTAACGCAGCTCAATCAAGACAAATCTTGACGGATCGGAGCCGTTGTTTGCAAGCGGCGACTGGCGCCCTGCCGGTATCCAGAGCAAGTCTTCTTTGGATTTCCGAATTCGCTTTTCGCCGATTCTGAAATCAACATCGGTGAGAGCCACAACCAACTCGTCGGAGTCCTTCTCCGGCGCCGGATAGGCATCGTCAGGCAGCAGTTGAATATCTTTTACTGTAGCTTCGGCGAGAGGCATGACCGTCGCGAATTTCGCTCGAGGATCGACCGGGGACGGTATGGTGTCGCTGCCGTAGGTCCAGCGCCCCGAGCCTGCCTGGTATCCGTAGGTGGTCACCTTGGGATTGAGGAACTCAATCATCAAACTGTGATACTCGGTCGAGGTGTCATTTCGCATCGCCCGCGGCTTCCCGCCAAAATAGAAGCGAACGTCATTTTGCGGAAAGCGCTGCGTAACCACTCCGGACTCGCCCTCGTTCCACGCTGCAATTTCGCTCTCCTGAAGGTGAATGACCAGGTAATTGTTGGGATGACGGACCAGGGCGGTCTCGGTATGCGAGCCGACATTGACCGCGAACACTCGAACTTTGTCGTTCTCCAGCAATAGGTGGTAGTGCGAGTCTTCGGAGAGGTCGACAACGTTCTGCGCCGTCGCCGCAATCGACAGTAGAACGAAGATCGGAACTATTGACAACCGCCTATGCATGCGTCGCTTTCGCGTTCTTTTCCGCTCGTCCCAAACACCCGGCGCGAAACGAGCGATCGTCCAGGCGATTGAGTTTCCGGGCCACGGCGGGTTTCAGCAGCTTGTAGTGATGGATCGTCAACAGGTACTCGGCGACAAACCAGATCGGCTTCTCGGTCGTCATCCAGTGAAGATGATCGAAACGCACCATGTTCACGGGGCGGGAAAACGTTCGCAACGAGCGCTCGCGCCGAAGGTTGAAGTACACGTCGAAATAGCTGAGCGCCAGCTCGCGCAAGGTGCGGTACACGGGCTCGCGGTAACGGCATCCGGTGTAGTTCGACTTTGCCACCGCTCCCCAGTGTCCGTTGGTTCGAAAGATGGCGATGACGTGATCGGTGTCGTTCTCGGCTTCAAGGTCAAGAATCAAGGATGGGTATCCGTTGGCGCGTAACGCGGCAGCGGCCAGCAGGGCACCTTCGAAACAATGAGAAGTATTTTCCCGCAAAACGACACGCGGCGACCAGGCGGTGTCCGCCAGATGATATGGCATGTCATCCAAAAAGCGCTGAATACCGTACGGATTTTTGAAGCTGCGAAGTTTACGGAGTTCGGCGGCAGAGAGTTGCGTTCCGTTGTCCCCAGGCGACATGGTTGAGCCCAGTTTACCCGAGCACGTCATCTGAGAGTAATAACTACGTGGCCGCTTCAGGCCAGCAGCTCGGTGAGTTCCTCTGGAGAATCGACCAAAACGTCCGGAGGGGCCAGCGACAGCGTCTGCGGAGCGAAGCCATACGTGACGCCGCAGGTCCACATTCCGGCAGCGCGGCCGGTGAGGACGTCAATCGAGGAGTCGCCAATGATGAGAGCCTGCTCGGGAGTGGTATGCGTTTCCTTCAGCAGAGCGCGCGCTCCCTGAGGGTCGGGCTTTTTGGTCGGAAAACTGTTCCCGCCGTAAACATGAACGAAGAATTCGGCCATCCCCAGCGCTTCCACGATCGCCCGCGAAGGGTTCACCGGCTTATTCGACAAAACTGCCATTTTCCGGCCAAAGCCGTTCGCGTTTTTCAACGATCTAAGCATTTCTCGAACGCCATCGTAGGCGTGGGTGAAATCGAGCTTATGCACACGATAGTAGCCGAGGAAATACTCCAAGGCTTCCTTGAGGAACGCCTCGTCTTTAGGGTCGCCCAATGCGCGGCGCACCAGCATAGGAGCCCCATCTCCGACATAGGAAGCGACGACGTCCCCCGGCAGCTCGGCACGTTTGAAATGCCGGAGCATGGCGTTGATGGAATGAATGAGGTCGAGGCGCGAATCGATGAGCGTGCCGTCCAGATCGAAGATAAGCAAGCGAATTTGCTTCGGGTCGAAATGCCGGTTGAATCGAATCATGCGGGAACGTTCAGCATAGCACCCGACTCCGTGCTGGGAAGTGACGTGGAGACTCAGGCTTCGTTTCAATGGGGCAAAAGGCCTGGTTTGAGCAAGATACTGGCGCATTCAGGGCTACTCTGAATGGGCAGCCAGCATTTACAATATGGACCTAGGGATAGAGGATGGCCACCAAGACCGACGTCAAACCCAACGAGGTCGATATACGCAAAGGCGACAAGGCTTACCAAGGCCTGTCGCGTCAGCAGCTTATCGACGCTTATCGTGTGATGTACACCTCTCGCAAGCTGGATGATCGCGAGATTCTTCTCAAACGCCAGCAGAAGATATTTTTCCAGATCTCCGGGGCGGGCCATGAAGCCATCGGTGCCGCCGCTGGCTTTGTTCTGAAATCGGGGTACGACTGGTTTTATCCCTACTATCGTGATCGCGCTTTGTGCCTGTCGTTGGGAGTGACTCCCTACGAGATGTTGCTGCAGGGCGTGGGAGCCGCCGACGATCCCTCATCCGGTGGACGGCAAATGCCATCGCACTGGGGACATGCCAAGTTCAATATTGTTACCCAGTCCTCTCCCACCGGTACGCAAATATTGCAAGCGGTTGGTTGTTCGGAGGCGGGTCGTTACTTCGCCGCGCATCCGCAAGCGACAGCGAAATCCCCCGGCGATTACCGCGAATTCAAAGACGTGAAATTCCAAGGCGACGAACTCACTTACGTCTCGCTTGGGGACGGAACCACCAGCGAAGGCGAGTTCTGGGAAGCCCTGAACACCGCTGCCAATAGCAAGCTGCCCATGATCTTCGTGGTTCAGGACAACGAGTACGCGATCTCGGTGCCGGTTGAAGTTCAGACGGCGGGAGGAAACATTTCTCGCCTGGTCTCCGGCTTTCCCAATTTCCATTTCGAGGAAGTGGATGGGACCGACGTGATGGCGACCTATGCTGCGTTTACGCGTTCCGCGGCATACGCACGCTCGGGACAGGGGCCTGCCTTTATTCATGCCCATGTCGTGCGTCCCTACTCGCATTCGCTTTCCGACGACGAAAAGCTTTACCGTCCTGATGCCGAGCGGCAGGAGGAAGTGGCACGCGATCCCATTACTCGCCTGCAAATGTTCTTGATTCGCGAGGGAATTCTCGATGAGAAAGGCGTGAACCAGGTCGAGAAGCAGGTGGAAGACGAGATTCAGGAAGCTTCCGATCGCGCCCTGGAAGCGGCGTTCCCAACTCCGGACACGGTCGAACAATATGTCTATTCGCCGTACCTTGACCCCACCTCCGCGGTCTTTAACACCGAACCGGTTCAACCGGAAGCCAAGGCGACAGCACGTACCATGGCTGACCTGATCAACACCACCTTGCGCGACGAGATGAAGTGGGACGAGCGCATCGTGATGTTCGGCGAAGACGTTGCTGATTGCAGCCGCGAACAGTATCTGCAAGAGAAGCTGATCAAGGGCAAAGGCGGTGTTTTCAAGCTAACCGCCGGTCTGCAATGCGAGTACGGTTCCGATCGAGTCTTCAATTCTCCGCTCGCGGAAGCCAATATCGTCGGACGAGCAGTCGGAATGGCTACCCGGGGATTGAAGCCAGTCGTCGAAATCCAGTTTTTCGACTACATCTGGCCGGCGATGATGCAGCTTCGCGATGAACTCCCGCTGATCCGCTGGCGGTCGAACAACGCATTTTCGTCGCCGGCGGTGGTGCGAGTTGCGATTGGTGGGTATCTAACCGGCGGTGCGATCTACCACTCTCAATGCGGCGAGAGCATCTTCACACATACTCCCGGGTTGCGGGTGGTCTTCCCGTCGAACGCTCTGGATGCAGCCGGCCTGTTGCGGACCGCGATTCGGTGCGACGATCCGGTATTGTTCCTCGAGCACAAGCGTTTGTACCGGGAGACGTTTGGCCGCGCGCCTTATCCCGGGCCGGATTACATGATCCCCTTTGGCAAAGCCAAGATCGTGCAGCCCGGGACCGATCTCACGGTGATTACCTACGGCGCTGTAGTTCCCCGGGCTCTGCAAGCAGCTCAGAAAATCCAACGCGAGCACGATATCAGCGTGGAACTGATCGACCTACGTTGCTTGAATCCCTTCGATTGGGAGACGATTGCGGCCTCAGTGAAGAAGACTAACCGCGCGATTGTGGCCTATGAAGATACCCTGAGCTGGGGTTACGGAGCCGAGATCGCGGCCCGAATTGCTGACCAGCTTTTCGAGCACCTGGATGCTCCGGTGCGACGTGTTGCGGCAAAAGACACGTTTGTTGCCTACCAGCCTGTCCTCGAAGATGCCATTCTGCCGCAAGCTGCGGACCTGTTCCGGGCCATGAAGCAGCTGGCTGAGTTTTAGCAGCTCTGGAAGTACAGCATCATCCTCCCGTCCTTCAGGCCAACGGCAACCCTGCATTGTGCCCTCCTACAGGCTACAGCTTGGGCGTATCCCCAGGCGATTCTGCTGGAGGACCTATGAACAAACTACTTGGCATTTCACTCGGGATAGTCGCTTTAAGCCTGCCGGGAATGGCGCAAATACAGCGCAGCGAGCAAGGAATTCAACTGAAGCCTGCGGCCTATCAGTGGCAGAACGATGACCACCGAGACCGAGACGATAACGACCGCGCCCGCGACGGGCGGCGGGATTATCGTGGCGTACTAGCGCCCGAGTCGCAGAGGGCTTTCGATGAAGAATACAGCCGCTGGATCGCTGCCCGAAACAGTGGCAACCGCCGTGACATGGAGAGCCAGGAACAGAAGATGCGCGGAATTATGCAGAGCTACAAGATTCCGCAGGATGTTCCATTCGACGCCATCGCTTCCAATGCCGTGGGAGGCCGAGAAGGATCCTATGATCGTCGAGACGATGACCGCGGTCGGGATGGCTATTATCGTGGTGCTCGCCTTACTTCGGAAGATCAGGGAAAGTTCGATAGCCTCTACTCGAAGTGGGTCAACGACACGCGAAAAGGGGACCGCGACGATGCGGACCGCGATGTCAAGCACATGCAGGAAATCATGCGGCGGAATAATATCCCGCCCGACGTCCCCTTTGATCAGGTGGCTTCGAACGGATATCGCCGGTAGGTGTGTGTGTTCAATCGGGAGCGGTTGAAGCCGCTCCCTTTATTTTTTGCTGCTGCTGAAGGAACGTCCGCCGCTGCGGATTGCGTCGAGAGAGATCGGTCCGGCCCCGAAAAAGATCAGAGCGAAGGCAATCGCCGCGAGCGAGAGAGGGAACTGGTATCCGTTTTCGCCCAGCAGCCCGTTCTTAAAATGGATCTTTACCATGGCAACGGCCATGTCGATGACGAGTGTGAACGCCACGAATCGAGTAAGCAGGCCGACAATCAAAAGGATTCCTCCGCCGAACTCCGCAGCCATGGAAAGATAAGCCGACCACCACGGAAGACCGAGGCTGGTGATGAAACCCATGTATTTGTGCTCGCCGCCAAATATCTTCCAATAGCTGTGGCCGATCATGATCGCGCCAAGCACCAGGCGCAGTACGAGCAAGGCAAGCGGTTGCAGACGATCCAGATAGCGCACGCGTTCCTCCCGGAAGAAGAAACAGCTTACCTCAAAAAAATCGATTGTTGGATTTTGATTGTTTTTGAGTGGATCCGGGTAGAGCGCCGTGCCCATGGCTACTTACTCAAAGGCAAAGAACTCAATACAACAATCTAGAATCACGATTATTCAATTTTGTATTCCACATGAATTCCGCGCTTTTCCATTTCCTCCAGAAACATATCTGCGGGGACGTCTCGTTCTTGTAGCACGGCTCCGCGTTTTGAAATGGCGCCGGAAGCAAGCATTTGCAATACGATCGATGCGGGGAAAGCGGTGGTCCGCATCATCGCGCTCATGTCCGTTTTCGGATCGTAATGGTCAACCAGAGTGAAGGATGCCACGCGTCCCTTGATCTTACCTCCCAGCAAGCCGCGCACACCGGGTGAACGAACCGATTCGTGAGCCTCTAATCGCATGATGCAGACATCCGGCCCCTTGCTGGCGAATTTGCCTTCGAAGATTTTCGCCATCATCGCTCGGGGTGCGATCTCAGTGCCGTTGATTCTGATCTTCTCGCTGGAAAATAAGCCCAATTCCTTCAACTCGCAGAGCAGATCGAAATGGCCAGGATAACGCAGAGTTTTTTCAAAGCATTCGCCCACCCTTCCCTCGAACGTTTCGGGCAAAGTCGACGTACCGCCGGAGGTCTGGAACGCAATGAGTGGCGCAAAGCCGGGCATATGGAACTGCTCGGGTTCAGTAAGGGCCTCGATCGTGACCAATTTGCCTTTGCGCAGGATGCGGGCGGGCTCCACATATTCGTTGATCAGCCCCTCGACGGAGAACACGAGCTGGTAATGGAATGGCGGCATCGGTTTTTCGGGCAGACCCCCGACATAAAGTTTTAGCGCATCGGCGCGCCCTCCGAGCCGGCGCACCAGCTCTCCGCCCAGAATTGAGGCCATGCCCGGCGACAGGCCGCAGTCGGGGGCAATTGCCACTCCCAGCTTCTCCGCCTTCTTCGACAGCGCTAGTTCCTGCCGGACTACGGTATTGTTCCCGCCCAGATCAGCGAAATGACAACGTGCGTCAATGGCAGCTTTGGCCAGCCCGAGATTCAGGAAGTAGGGAACCGCCGAGAGGGCAGCATCGTGTCCGCGCATGATTTTGGCGGCAGCTTTGGCATCCGATGCCTCGAGAGAGCTGGCTCGCACCTTTCTGGATCCGGTGATCCGGTTCACGCGCGCGGCTACATCCCGGGCGCGCGTAACGTCGGTGTCGGCCAGAGTTATGGAGTCGACTTCCGGCTGCTTCGCCATATCATAAGCGGCAGCCGAGCCCATCATGCCGGAGCCAATTACCAGCAGTTTCATAGATATTGAGAGTACTAGGGAGCTTCGGCTTCAGAAGTGACGGTGCTCACAATGGTCGCGAAAGTCCACTCGGCAAAGACATCACCGAAAGTTACATGGCCATGTTGCCGCAGACCTACGCTGCGAAGCCACGACGCGGGTCGGGGCTCGCTACGGGGTTCCCCAAGCTGGCGATGATCCGGATATCATG
The DNA here is from genome assembly GCA_963797845.1 of Terriglobia bacterium. Taxonomy (GTDB): domain Bacteria; phylum Acidobacteriota; class Terriglobia; order Terriglobales; family Acidobacteriaceae; genus DASREM01. The sequence continues at coordinate 20,176 of CAWCRE010000015.1, read as the reverse complement.
CCACCGGCTGCTCGGAGCGTTTGATTCGGGCAAGTTCCTGACGAGCTTTTTTCTCGGCATCTTCCAGCGTGTCAGCCTGGCCTTCGCTGAGGACCTGTTCGATCGGCTGTACAAGGAAAATTTTGTACTTCCATTTGGACCGTAACTGGGTGTGCGGATCCGGCGGTTGCTCCAAATCGTATGCGTACTTACCTTCACGAATTCTCATAAATGCAGTGCTCTTTTCGATGGATGAAGATGAGCTCAGTACACGTCAAATGTCTGGCGGAGGAAATACAGTCAATCGCGTAGGCACAGTTGCAACAGAGCCGTACCAACGGCATCAAGCAGATTGTTGCGTCACCACGTTCGCCTTCCGATGTAGCCATGCGACGACGAGCTTAATTTCGTTGTAGCTGACGAATTCGGGAAGTGCGTCTTTGATGGCTTTAAGGGTTGCGGTCCCGACTTCCTGAGAAGCGCGTTCAATTCGCTGCCGTGATTCTTCTGAAACCCAGGCTGGCTGAAATTCCACTTCTCCTTTTTCAATCAGTTCAGCGACTGTGCTGACGATGGTGCCGACCTGGCGCCCCCGAATGGTTGCGATCTGCTCGAACGTTTGACCTTCGCCGAGAAGCTTGAGAGTGTCTTTTTCCGGTGTAGATTTCGGTGGCGTCGGCTGGATTGCTCGTGCGCCCTGCTGGAATCGCGATACCGCCTGAAGCAGGGCCGCGCCGTAGAGTTCAATCTTGCGCTCGCCAATTCCGGTGATGCCTCTGAGTTGCTCCAGCGTCTTGGGTTTGCGCCTGCAGATTTCTTCCATGGTCGTGTCATGCATTACGACGAACGAGGCGACCTTTTTTTCTTTAGCAACGTCCCTACGCCACTGGCGAAGAAATTCCCGCAGATCCGGATCGATCTCCGAGGCCCCGCTTTCTCTCATGGCCAATTTGGATGACCTTCGGCTTGGCCTGGACTCGCGCTCATGACTCGGCAAAACGTACATCCACTCCGGACGCCCGGTGCAGACATCGCAGGCGTCACACCTCTCCCAACGGGGGCGCTCTCCGAAATGGAGACACACCTGGCGATGTCGGCACTCTGTTGATTCGACGAAGCGCTTCATAACATGGAAGCGAGTCCACGCCCTCTCTCGTTCTGCTGGATCGGAGATCTGATCGGCGAAGTGCGCCAACAGGCCCTCGTCCTTTTTTTGCCAAAGCAGCAAGCAGTCGGCGGGTAGTCCGTCACGACCTGCCCGGCCGGATTCCTGGTAGTACTGCTCAATCGACTTGGTCAATGACAGATGGATGACCGCGCGCACGGCGGCTTTATTGATGCCCAGTCCGAACGCGAGCGTGCCGACCAGCACGCGGATTTCGTCGGAGGTCCAGAGTTCCTGGTTGCGCTGGCGCTCCCCGCGTTCCATCTGCCCGTGATATCCGATGGCGGCAATCCCATGCTCGCCCAGCAAGTCGAGAGTTTGATCGACGCGCGCAATGGTCGGCGCATAGATGATGACGCTACCTTCGTTATAGGTCTTCACTGCGTCCATCAAAAGACGAGTCTGCTCTCCGTATCCGCATTGATGGACCAGGTAGCGCAAATTTTCCCGATGAAAGCTGGCGATGTATTTGTGCGGATCCCGCAGCTTCAATTGCTGCAATATGTCGTGGCGCACCTGTCGCGTCGCGCTGGCGGTGAAGGCTGCGATCGGACGATCGGGAAACGCTCGCGGAGATTTTTCAGCTGCCGGTATTCCGGACGAAACTCGTGTCCCCATTCTGAAATGCAATGCGCCTCATCAATGGCAAAAAATCCAACTGGAACAGATCCGAGCCAGGCCATCGTATCTTCCCGGGCTAATCTCTCCGGGGACAAGTACAAGAGCCGGTACTCTCCCGCGCTTGCCTGGCGCATCACAGCCCTCTGTTCGGAAGCGGGCATGAAGCTGTTGAGCACCGCCGAGGGAATTCCCATTTGCTTCAGCTGCGCTGCCTGATCTTGCATGAGCGCAATGAGGGGAGAAATCACGATCGTCGTCTTACCCAGCACAACCGATGGCAACTGGTAGCAGAGCGACTTGCCTCCTCCAGTCGGCATGATGGCGCAGGTGTCCTTCTGGTCGAGCAAGCTCTGGATGATGTTTTCCTGAAGTGGAAGGAAGTCGTCGTATCCCCAATATTGCTTCAGGACCTGTCGCAAATGGCTCGGATCGTGCACTAGAAGACTTTACGACCTCGGCTAAGGAAGCTCTGTGATTGTCGCACACCGGAAGCGACGGGCCGTGTTTAGTACTTGAGGAAAATTCGTTGAGCCACCTGCAAGTTCCCAGCTAGAAAAGGTACTGCATTTCCTTATTACGCCTGTAATCTTGTTTCATCCCCGAATCGTGATTAGGTTGTCGGAATGAGTTTCAGTGAGCAGGTTGCGCGAGCCGACATGATGACCAAGGAAGCACTCAAATCCGATTTTGCCGCTGTCGTGGATCGAGTTTCGGTTGGAGACATCGCCCGTGCAGACCTTGATGATCTGCCCTTCGGCGCCATTCAATTAGACCGCAACGGAGTTATCTTGCAGTTCAACAACTACGAGTCCAAACTTTCCGGCATCGCGCAAAGTCGCGCTATTGGCAAGCAGTTCTTTACCGATATCGCTCCCTGTACCAACGTCAAAGAATTCTATGGACGCTTTCAGGAAGGCGTGAAGAACAAGAAACTTCACGAGAAATTTCGATATCACTTTGCGTTTAAGCAGAACCCTCGTGACGTCACCGTAACCTTGTTCTACAGCGATATTACCGAGAGCATCTGGGTCTTTGTCCGGCCTGCTTAGCCCCTATTGGATCTCCAGCGAGATCACTTCGCCGGATCCGCTTCCCGACCCGCGATAGTTCACCGCAACGCTCTGATTTTTCCAATCGCACGAAAATTTATCGGCGCCGATCAGAATCATTTTGTCGCGATTCGCTGTGTGCATGCTCCACGTTGCTTTCCCGGACACTACGGTCATAGTTGCACCCGGCGACGTCTGGCAGTCGACGGCGGTCAGCTTTCCTTTGATGAAATTGGTTGGAGCCGGTGCTGCGACCTGCACCGGGGCCGGTTCTTCTGGCGGTGGTTCGGAGGCACCACGGCGTTGGAGAACGCCTTCCCGGGAATGTACTTCCACCTTCCCGCCGCTCGCCGCGACTGTCATTGCGTTCTCTACCTCGGGAATCTGTTGCTGAGCCCGCAATGCAACGGCTGGATCTTCATTCTTTTCCAGTTGGTGCAGAATCGATAACGCGTCCTTGAAGTCCCGGTTCATCAGGCATAACTGGGAGAGATGGAACAGGTAATCCGGATTGCGAGGATTCAACTCTACCGCCTTCATCATCGTTTTAAGAGCCAACTCCCACTTGTCTTCTATCGAATAAACGAACGCCAGCATGCTGTAGGCGTCGGCATATTCGGGATCGAGTTGCACCACCTTTTCCAGTTGGTTCTGGACGTGTACCGTGCGTGGGTCACCCGGATCCAGCCCGCCTTCACGCTGCGCCAGCACTGCCGAGTAATACAGCACCCGAGGATCGTTGGGGCTTTTTTCCGCTGCGCGCGAAAAGAAGTCTCCCGCATTGTGGTAGTCCTGCTTCACCAGATAGGAGTACCCCATTCCACGCAGGGCGGTGAGATTATCGGGATCGACCTTCAGCACGGCCTGGAATTCTTCGGCGGCCTTGTCACGATAATCGAGAATGTGGAAGTGAATGTCGGCCACAATCGCCTGTGCATCCAGCGCCGTCAGAGGCGTTGCAGTGAAGTTTTTGCTGTCGAGGTTTAACGGCGTCGGAATCGGATAATACTTGAATCTGCCACTCGATTCGTAGGCTCGAATCTGCTTGTCGAACTGAACGGCAGTCACCCCGAAGGCTTGCTGGATCGCGTCATCCACCGGCACTTTCTGATTGTGCACCAGGTCGAAATAAGTGCTCAGCTTGGGAAACAACTGGTTGTCGTAGAGATAGTGCACCACTATTCCCGATTCCGCGTAAAAGCTGTCGCGATGATCTCCATTTTCGTTGTAGGTTCTGCTGTTTTGCTGGACTCGAAACAGGTCCGAAACTTTGAACCACCCGGCATGATCGAGAACCTGATACTCTTCGTCGGGAATCTTGCCGACTTTTGCTTGTCTGCTATCCAGTTCGATGCTCGAGAAGTATTCGGCAAAGCCCTCATCGAACCAGGGATCGGTGGCAGCCGGAAGATTGCCGTTCATCAATTGATGTGCATATTCGTGGAACACGACCTGCCACGGATTGTCCAACGACATGTCGAGCATGATGAAGGTCTGATCTTCGCCCCAGACAAACAGGCCTCCCACTTGCGTGGGCTTCCCATGCCATAGCGGCGCGCATTGCCGCATCTCTTTCGTGTTGCGGAACGCGACAATCAGAAGCGGCACCGGAGAATTGACCTTTGCTTTCACCATCAAAGTGCCGAATATGCCTCGCATCTGTTCGAAGTGCAGGGCGACTTCACGTCCCCGCCTCTCGCCGGCATCGGTGACGACGGAGAAATTTTCTGATTTGATTCGTATCCACTGCGCGTCCCCGGCAAACGCAAAGCTCCCCAGCGCCAGGAGTACCCCGGCCACCCAACGCGAATGACTCATAACGTCCCCTTCGCGCGGTATGGTATCACCTGGATGGGAGATCACTCAGTGAGGAATAGGGAGAGTTACAAACTTACGAACTGGCAGGCAAAACATGCCTTGTTTGCATGATGGGATGCACTGGCAATTTCCTGGCACCCAGGGAACCTCACTCGTATCGCAGTATCTGCATGGGATCGACTTTGGTGGCCCGGCGTGCGGGTTCGGCGCATGCCAGAAGAGCTACGATGCAGAGCAGTAGAACGACGGTGAGAAAGGTAACTTGATCGGTCGGTCGTACGTGGAACAGCAGATCGGACATGACCCGGGTCAGTGCGAGCGACAAGACGAATCCGGAACCCAATCCCATCGCTACCAGCCGTAAACCCTCCCTCATGACCATGCCGATCACCTGGCGTCGTTGCGCGCCCAGTGCCATGCGAATCCCGATTTCGTGCGAACGCTGCGCGACCGAGTAGGCAATCACACCGTAAACACCAATCGCCGCCAGCGAAAGCGCGATCGCAGAAAATAGCGCAAGCAGCCCGGAGCGAAATCGAGGTTGTGCCAATGATTCCGAGATTCCCTGATCCAGGGAGCCAGGACTGCTGACGACAAGATTGCTGTCGAATTCCCGAAGCGTCCGCAAGATTGCAGGCTGAAGAGTGTCGGCCGCGGTATTCGACCGGACCACAAGATACATGCGGTTGGAATAGTTCTGCTGGGCCGGCATATAGTAAGCGGGTTCGGGATCTCCGTTCAGCCCGTTGTATTTCACGTCTCCGACTATCCCGACGATGGTCATCCACGGGTTGGTTGAACTCAGGTCCACGCCACTCTGCTTCAGATGTCGCCCGACTGGATCGGCGGCACCGAAATAACGCTGCGCGAGGGTCTGACTTACGATGCAGACCGGGGGACTTTCCACGTTATCGTTATCAGTGAAGAATCGGCCCGCCACCAGCGGAACGCCGAGAGCACGAAAATACTCGGTGTCAACAGTCGGAGCTGTAGACGCAGGGAAGGCAGCCTGGGTCCACGCCAATCCTTCCACCTGAAACGTATCCCAGTCCCAACGCTTGTCGGGAGGAAGACTATCGGAAAGGGACGCCGCCTCAATCCCCGGAACCGATCTCACCCGTTCGAGCATACGTTCGTAATGCGCTATGCCTTCGCGGTCAGCAGGCGAGTTAGGGGTGCCGGAAGAAACCTTGCTGGATGACACTTGGATGGTGAGAACATTCTGGGGTGGCACTTCACTCCCGGTTTTCACCTCTTGCAAACGCATAAAGCTGCGCAGTAACAAACCGGCCCCGATCAGCAAGACGAACGAAAGCGCGACTTGCGAGCTGGCAAGGACCATGTTGGCACTTCGCCGCGCCGCGCTGCCCGTTTTCGAAAGCCCACCTTCCTGTAACGCCGCGTTCAAGCTCTCTCGCGACCATCGCCGAGCCGGCATGATGCCGAAGAGAATTCCTGTGGTGAGCGAAACCAGCACGGTGAACAGGAGCACGTGAACGTCGAGATGAATTTCTTCGAGCCGGGGCAGATCTCCGGGGTTCCACAGCCTCAGAAGAATCAAACCAGCTTCGGCGATCGCAAGGCCTACTGCGCCTCCCAGCAGGGACAGCAGGGTGCTTTCCGTGAGCAGTTGCCAGACAAGACGTCGGCGACCTGCGCCCAGGGCCGCGCGGATCGCGATCTCTCGCTCGCGAACCTCTGCTCTTGCCAGCAGCAGGTTGGCTACGTTCACCGTTGAAATCAGCAGGACGAATACGACCGCACCAAAAATAATCCAGAGGGCGGGCCTCACATCTCCGACCACGGCTTCGCGCAGCGTCATGACTGGATAAGTAAGATGGGAATAAGATTCCGGGAACGCGCGCTCAGTCTGAATTGCAAGGCGGTCCGTTTCGGCTTGCAGTTGCGATAGCGTGGCGCCGGGCTTAAGGCGTCCTATAACAATAAATGGGAATGGACCGCGACGGCTGGGCGGTGAGATACGAAGGTTTCGCCACACTTCGGTTTCCGGCCAGAACCTGAAACTGGCCGGCATCACGCCCACGATCGTGTATTGAGCTCCATCGAGGTTGACGGTCCGGCCGACAACGTTCGCCTCCGCACGGAAATGGTCCCGCCACAAGGTCTCACTGATGACAGCAACTCGCGCGCTGCTGGGACTGTCTTCGCCAGGATTGAGCACGCGACCAAGCAGCGGACGGACACGCAGCACAGAAAAAAAATTCGGCGTAACTCCAGCCACGCCTACCTGCACTGGGTCTCCGATACCACTGAGGTCGCTTCGCCAGGCATGGTTCGACACCAGCGCGGGCGATTCCAACGACGGAGCTTGAGCTTTGAGATCGAGGTAGTCTGCTACCGACAGGGTGCCGTGCTTCATGTTCTGCGGAGTGAAATGCGCATACACGGCCACGATGCGATCGGAATCGGTGTAGGGCAGTGGTCGTAGCAACACCCCGTAAATCACGCTGTAGATTGCGGAATTGGCGCCAATCCCCAAGGCCAGCGCAGATACCGCTACCAGGGTGAAGCCCGGGTTCTTACGAAGCATGCGGACGCCGAACCGCAGGTCCTGCCAGAAATGCTCGAGCCAGCTGACGCCACGCTCGTCTCGACAACGTTCTTTCTGTTGCTGCAGACCATCCATAGTGCGCACTGCAGCCGCGCGAGCTTCATCGGGGCTCATTCCCTTGGCGATGTTCTGCTGGCATAGCTGATCAACATGGAAACTAAATTCTTCTTCGAGCTCCTGCTCGACCTGCTCGCGGCGAAACAGCGATCGCAGTCGGAGGGGAATCTGCAACAGCCAGTGTTCGGCGCGCATGACTACGCCTCCTCGAGCCGGACGATTCGAGAGATTGCGCTGGACAGCCGATCCCACTCCGCAGTTTCTTTGTCGAGTTGGCGCTTTCCCAATCGCGTCAGCGAGTAATACTTGGCGCGCCGATTGTTCTCGCTGGCCTTCCATTCGGATTTGATCCAGCCCTCCTGCTCCAACTTGTGCAGCGCGGGATAGAGAGATCCATCGCTGACCTGGAGAACATCGCCGGAAACCTGTTTCAGGCGCTGGCTGATTGCCCAGCCGTTGAGCGGCTGCAAGGCCAGAATCTTCAACAACAGCAAGTAAAGAGTTCCCTGGACCAGATCGGAAGGACGAGTCATGTACCTACCTCTCGTTTATCGAGAGGAGAGTATAAGACGGGTTCCACTCGGTAAGCAAGGGGAGATTTCCCAATTTTTGTTAAAGTTCCCGAAACCTCGCGTTTCTGCGCCCGCCTGTCCTTGTCACAAGCCCCTTCAGCCCCCGCACTGCGTTCGATTCTGTTTCGCCCGGGCACGACTCCCTTGCTACAATGGCGCTCCATTCAGGAAAGTTCTGGTTCTGTATTTATGGCGAACAAGCCTCTGACGGTCAAGTGTGCGCGAGCAGTTGCTGCGATCGGCTCGCAAAGCGATGAAGCATGCCTACGCTCCATATTCCAACTTCAGGGTGGGCGCGGCGATTCTCACTTCCAAGGGCCAAATCTATCTCGGCTGCAACGTTGAGAACGCGTCCTATGGCATGACAAACTGCGCGGAACGCACCGCGATTTTTGCCGCGGTGGCGGATCTGGGTCCCAAGATCGAAGTGGTTGCTGTTGCGGTGACCAATGATCATGGGGTGCCATGCTCGCCGTGTGGCGCGTGCCGGCAGGTGATCTACGAATTCGGGCCCGAAGCCAGCGTCTGGTTCCAGGCCGCCGAGGGATGGAAGCAGAGCCACATTCGGGAACTGCTGCCGGAAGGATTTCGCCTCAAGTGAGCAACCAGGCCTTTCGCGTGGTCGATCTCATCCGTAAGAAGCGCGACGGTGGTGAGCTCTCGCGCGCGGAAATTGAATTCTTCGTTGAGGGATGTACCAAGGGAACGATTCCTGACTACCAAGTCTCGGCTTGGCTGATGGCCGCGCTTTTGCGCCGACTCACCCGCGAGGAGACGGCAGCGCTCACCAATGCCATGCTCCATTCCGGGGAGGTGCTGGACCTTTCTGCTCTTCGTGGCAAGAAAGTGGACAAGCATTCCACCGGCGGGGTCGGCGACAAGACTTCGCTGATACTAGCGCCCCTGGTCGCCGCTGGAGGCGGGATCGTGCCCATGATCAGCGGCCGTGGTCTCGGACACACTGGCGGTACGCTAGACAAGCTGGAGTCCATCCCCGGTTTCAACGTCAAACTCCCGTTGCCTGAGTTTCGCCGCATTCTCAATGTTTGTGGGTGCTCCATGATCGGACAGACCGACGAGATCGCCCCTGCGGATCGAAAACTCTATGCATTGCGTGATGTCACCGGTACCGTGGAGAGTCCTTACCTGATCTGCGCCTCCATTATGAGCAAGAAGCTGGCGGAAGGTGCCGATGCTCTGGTTCTCGACGTGAAGACCGGCTCGGGCGCTTTCATGAAGAAAGAAGAAGACGCTGTGTTCCTGGCTGAGTTGATGGTTGAAACCGGGGAACTCATGGGGAAGAGAATGGCCGCGCTCATCACCGATATGGACCAGCCGCTCGGCCGCATGGTGGGCAATACGCTGGAAGTGGACGAATCGATCCAGATTCTGCGCGGCCAGGGTCCATCCGATTTACGAGAGCTTGTGCCTGGAACTTGCCGGATGGATGTTTTTCCTCGGCGAAGTCTGCTCGTCCGTCGAAGAGGGCAAGGAACTCTCCGCACGGCTCATCGATTCCGGCAAGGCTCTGGAAAAGTTTCGTGAAATGATCCAATTGCAGGGCGGAGACCCAGGCGTAGTCGACAATCCCGGCAAGATGCCTCGCGCCAAGCATCAGCTCCAGGTGCTGAGTCCGCGCTCAGGCTACGTGAATTCGATTCAGTGCGAGGACGTGGGCACCGCCTGCGTCATCCTCGGTGGTGGGCGCGAGAAAAAAGAAGACTCCATCGATCCATTCCGTAGGAATTGTATTGCACTGCAAGGTCGGAGACCCGGTCTCGGCAGGATCTGCTCTGTGCACAATTTACTGCCATTCCGATAGCCACGCCAAGCCCGCCGAAAAACTGCTGCAAGCAAGCTACCGCATCGAGGACGCCGCGCCTACCGAGCGTCGACCGTTAATTCACCGGGTGATTGGCGAGAGGAATCATTGAATGGGAAGATTCACTGGAATTCTTGGGCTGCTTACGATGTTAGCGCTGGCCTATCTTTTCTCCACGAACCGGCGAGCCATTCGCCTGAAAACCGTTGCCTGGGGATTGGGCTTGCAGGTGACTTTCGCCATCTTCGTGCTGCGAGCCGAAATCGGCCGCCGTATTTTCCAGGCTGCAGGCGACTTGGTGAACCGCCTTCTCAGCTATTCCTTCGTGGGATCCCAATTCGTTTTCGGGGATCTTGGCAAGCCCGGCTCTCATCTGGGTTTCTATTTCGCTTTCCAGGTGCTGCCGACGGTGATTTTCATCGCCGCATTTTTTGCCGTGCTCTATCACTACGGCATTATGCAGTTCATCATCCGGCAAGCTGCGCGAGTCATGACGCGGTTCATGGGCGCAAGCGGCGCGGAATCGCTCAACGTGGCTGCAAGCATCTTCATGGGGCAGACGGAAGCGCCGCTCACGATTCGTCCGTTCCTGCCCGATCTGACGCGCTCGGAATTGATGACCGTGATGACCAGCGGCATGGCACACGTCTCCGGTGGAATCATGGCTGCGTATATCGCATTCGGGATCGAGCCCAAGCACCTGTTAAGTGCGGTGATCATGACGGCGCCGGGAACTATTTTGATGTCAAAGATGCTGGTGCCCGAGACCGAGCAGCCAAAAACTGCGGGACGGGTGGTAATGAGCGAAGCAGAAGTCGCCGCCGAGAAAACCGAAAACCTTCTTGGCGCCATTGCTCGCGGCACCACTGATGGCTTGAGCTTGGCTTTGAACATCGCCGCCATGTTGATTTCATTTCTGGCGCTGATCGCCTTAGCCAACGGCATTCTGGGAGGAATTCACAACGAGCTGGCGCGTTTTGGAGTGACATGGGTTCCTTCCAGCCTGGAACAGATCTTCGGATTTCTATTCGCCCCCATCGCGTGGATCATCGGCGTGCCTTGGCATGACTGCCTGGCGATCGGAAACTTGCTGGGCACGCGAATGGTATTAAACGAATTGGTTGCATTCTCGCTGCTGGGACCACAGCGCGCATTGCTGGACCCGCGCTCCTTCACCATTGCGACCTTCGCGCTCTGCGGGTTTGCGAACTTAAGTTCGATCGGAATACAGATCGGAGGCATCGGAGCGCTCGCTCCGAATAAGAAAAGCGAATTGGCGCGCCTGGGCATGCGTGCCATGCTCGCTGGAACCATGGCCAATTTGATGTCGGCTTCGATCGCGGGCATGTTGTTGTAGTGAAAAATGCGGTTCAGCCAAATCTAACAGAAGCAGATCGATCTACTGCACCCGTGTGGAGTGCTTCGTAGGAACCACCACCTCAACTCCATCGGCAAACATCGCGGCAATCAGGTTCTTGCCGGAATTGTCGATGTCCTTCCGCGCAGCAAAGGTCGAGTTGGATGAACGGGCGGCTGTCACGCATCTGTCGCCAGCGCCGTTCCAGTTCATCCACCCATTCCCCTTCGAGTGCTCCTTCGATGCGGAAGGTTACCGAATCTCCCGCCGCCTTGGTTGTGATCATCATCCCCTCGATTCAGTCCCAGTATAAGAACCGGGGACTGTGGGAGCCGTCGGCGAGGTCACACAAGTTTGTGATCCGCATCACAGCGCTTCAAAGAATCGACCGGGCAAAGTTGTACAAGCGGATGGCCGTTTGCGCCCATGAAAGATTCTGAACCTTACAGCATTCTCACCAATCGTAAACGCGCGCTGGTGGCGTTGATCCATTCCATCATTTTTCTCCTGATTGCGCTGCGCAGCCTCGCCGCGGGAACGTCTCTCACCCCCATCTGGTTGCATCAATCCGACATGCGTGTCTCCCTGGCCATTCTGCTCATTTATATCGTCGTTGCTTCTGTCCTGATACAACTTGCCCGCATTTCCGGCACCGGGCTTGAACGCATGTATTTTTTGTTTTGCGCAAGTAGCGCCACGGTTGGTGCGCTCAGAAATATTCTCGGCGATCCTGCTCCCCACCTTGGATTGCTGGTGCGCGTGTTGATGCTTCTATGCGCGGTAGCAACCGGCGTCGTTATCCTTCGCATTCATTCCGCTCAGCTACCGCAAGAAGCCAGTGCTGCTGATTTGTGTTGACGGATATTTACGAATTTCCAAACTTCTTTACAGCTACTTAACGCAAGTGCCAGCCGGATGCGCGTTCTCATAGCAGAACTCAGACAACTGGAGGTACTGGAAATGATTGGCAGTCAGAAAGTCTTGTACGTTGACGACAATGTGAAAACGCGAAAGTTGCTCAGCAGTTTTCTCGAGGACTCGGGTTTTGAAGTGACGGATACGGAAGATCCATTTGAAGCCATGGAAATGATGGGAAACGGTTCCTTCCATCTTGCGTTACTGGACTATCAAATGCCGCAACTGAGCGGCGCACGATTAGCTGAGATGTTGAAGAGCATGAGCCCAGATCTGCCCATTGTGTTGATCTCGGGCCTCGCTTTTCTTCCTCCCGAAGACTCTATTTGGGTCGATGCTCATGTGGGACGAGGGTCCACCCTCGATGAACTGGTGGATACAATCCGCATTCAGCTTTCATCCCGTCCGCACCAGCTTTCCTTCGGATCGAAGACATACATGATCAGGCCTGACTCCACCTAGCAAATCTGAGGCCCGTCCTCCGCTCCGGGCTTTGCTTCAAATCGCAATCTCTAGCTGTTACGTCACTTCGCAGGATAGTTCCATCTCAGCCCGATCCTGAACAGAGTAGGTGGTCCAAGGTTGGGTGTCGGAGTGCGTGCGACCAGGTATCGCTCATCGAAGAGGTTCTCGACCGCTGCAAACATGCTCAGCCCGTGGGGAAGTGGATACCCTGCCAGAAGATCCATCGCGAAATAGTGCCCCAGGGGAAACATGTTCTGGTCGTCGTCGAACTGTTTTCCCACAAATCGCCCTTGCGTGCTCAACATGATCTTCGCTGGATTCCAGTAACGCGCCTCGACGGTGAACTGGTGACGCGGCACTTGCGGAATGTCGAGTCCTTGCAGTGCAGTGTTGGCCGGAAACTGCAGCACCGTCGCATCGGTGTATGCGTACCCTGCGCTGACCTCCACGTGGGAACTCAAGTGCGCGACGCCATCCAGTTCCAAGCCTCGCGACCGCGTGCGGCCAAGATTCTGACGTTGCCGCGTAATCAGCGAGGGCGTGCTGCTAAGAGTGACGTTTGCGATCGGGTTGACGATATCGCTCCAAAAGAATGTGCTGCGGAAATCGAGTTTTCCCGACAGCCCTGAAACATTCGCGCCCGCCTCAGCGCCGGTCAAGCGCTCTGCGCGAAGCGTGGCGTTGCTATCAGTCACCGTGCTGCCTAAGCGAAAGCTGCGGTACAGTTCATTCAAGGTAGGCGCGCGAAATGCGCGATAGACCGATCCCGTCACGGAAACGTTGTGTGAAAGGGCCCGCAGGATCGAGAGCCGCGGACTGAACGCGGTCTCACCGCGATCCACAAACTCCGTCGCCGCGACCGACCCGGACGAGAGCGTTGTTCGCACCGTGTTGCCCCGGAAATTTTGCCAGTTGTCCACGCGAGCCGCACCGATCAACGTCCATGGTCCGAGCCGAACGAGATCCTCTCCGAAAATCCCTACCGTCCTCTGCCGCCCCCCCGCGCTGTTATCCGCGAAGTGTGCGCCGCTGGTCGAAGAAAACAGCTGTTCATCGCTTGCCCCGATGACTTCCAGTGCATCTCCGCCGGCGATCCATGTCTGAGATCTGAGCTCGTGATGCCAAACCGCCTGTGCGCCCCCTTGCTGTGCGGGGACGTGTTGCAGGTTGACGAGCACTTCGCTGTTACGATCGGCGGCAATCGACGAAAAGCTCTGGTTGTAACTCTGGGCATCCCCAAATACTCGTGCGGAAATCGAATCATTACTCCCGAGTCGCTGATCGATCCCAATCGCGCCGAAAGCGATGCTGGTGTCATTCACCTGAAGAGGCGTTCCGTTGTGGCGCGATTCTTCGAACAGATTCCCTCTTCCCCAAACTCGGCCGTGCTCGCCGAGAGAATGCCCGATGGTGAAGTCCAGAGTGCCGTGCTCGGAATTTGCTGGAGTGTCCACACTGCCGCGATCTGCAAGCGGCACCAGGATGTAACCGTCCGAGCGGAACAGGTCGCTGGCTACGCCAAAGTCCCAGGAGCCCAACTTGGCACCCGTCCACAGCGATAGATTTGGAGTTTCCTCATTTCCGTACGAAGTCTCGAGAGAAATCGCGGGAGTGGCGGGCTGCCGCGTGAAAATCTGCACCACCCCGCCCATGGCGTTGCTGCCATATAGGCCGGATGCGCCTCCGCGCAGCACTTCAGTATTGGCGACGGCCGCTCGGGGAATACGATCCCAATAGATCCAGCTGCCAAACGGATCGAGAAAGGGAACTCCATCCACCAGGAACAAGGCACGGCTGGCGCCACTCGCCCCCAAGCCACGCAATGAAACTCCCTGGGTGGTTGGATTAGCGGTGCGACTTCCAGAACGCCGGAATAGCGAGAATCCCGGCACTTGCCGTAAAACGTCATCGATGGCGAGGGCCGGAGTGGACTCGATATCCGTTTGCGATAGCAGGATCGTGCTGCCGGGAGTTTCAGAAATCCGAAGTTCCGTGCGTGCGGCCGAGACGGTTACTTGCTCGCTGCTTGAACTGGGAAGGAGAACGATCTCAATCAATCCCACGATCGAATCCGGAGTATTGATCGCAATCTGCGCCTTCGAGAAACCGGGAGCTATGACTTCCAGCGTTCCGGGAGAAGTCGTGACGTTGCGAAATTCGAACTCACCACGTTCGGACGTTCGTGTCTCTGCTTGGAAAGGTTTCGCGTGGATGTTGACGGTTGCCCCGGAAACGACTGCCCCGCTGCTATCGCGAACGATGCCGTCAATGGTTCGCGTTTGCGACCAGCTCGGCGCTGATCCCAAGATGCAACAAAGAAATGCGGCGCAGATCCTGAGCTGATTCTTCATGCACCATCGAGAAACGGAAGGCTATGACGTTACCCCAGTCAAGCTCTGTTGTCACCGAAAGACGGATTAGAAAGGAGGGCCGATATTGGTCTGGAAACGTTGCCACGGCATGAGCGACTGCACCGAGATAAACTTCGCCATGCCGCTTTTGGGTACCCAGATCATATCGCCGGGTTGCACCTGTGGATCGTCGGCGAGATTTCCCGATGCGAGCATGCGTTTCATGTCCAACTTTTGCGATGAGACCCAGTCCTGGGATACACGCCGGAACAGCCAGACCTCGGAATGCTTCGCGGTGGTGAGGAAGCCGCCTGCGACGCCGAGCGCCTGGCTTACCGTCACGGTGCCGTAAAGAGTGTATTTGCCGGGCTTGGTGACTTCTCCGTAGGCGATAAAGTACGGTTGCACGAAATTCTGCAGGCTCACCGAAATCGTGGGATCGTGCAGGAGCGCCGAGTAGGCCTTCATCAGGCCGTCCCTGACTTCCGGAGTGGTCATGCCCTCGACATGCAAATTCTTGATGCCTCGCGGACTGATAAAACCGTCCGGCTGAACAGTAACCGTGGCGTTGTATTCGGGCGCGAACGGGAACTGCAGGTTCAGCACGTCGCCTTTGACCACGCGATAGCGCAGCGGCCTCGATACCTGCTGGTCTGGAGTCTGGTTTGCGGGCGTGGCCGTGGTCGGCGTATCCGGCTTGAGAGCGCTCTGAGGCGCATCCTGGGCCATTGAAACCATGCCTGGCAAAGTGATTGCGATCAGCAGGACGACGACATACCTCAATGGCCTGAACATCTTCATCTCTATAGTGTATCGAGGTGTTCGGGAAAAGTCAGGGGACGATCGTGAGGGAGATAAGGGTCTCCGGCGGGAGCCAAGCCCCCGCCGGAGTGAGGGTTACGGCAGGTAATAACGGAACGACGTCAGGAACATATTTTCAATTCCGTGCGGTTCGCCCGGGGTACCGCTCCAGGCGTTACGGGTTATGTAGGAATACTGCGGCCCAAACTGGATACGGCCTTTGGGACCGTTATACAGCTTGTACCAGAAGCCAAACGTGCCCTCAACCAGCACCCGCGTGTCGCCGGTGCAGCTGGAGAGGGATCCCGGCAGGAAGCCTCCAGAGGAGGTCGGGAACGATCCGCTTACCGGAGTGCCCGGTACCGTCTCGTCATTGCAGCCGGAGTTCGAGAAGCTTGGTGCTCCGTATCCGACCGCTTTGCCAGAGGAGTTGAGCGTCCAGTTGCGGCCTAAATACTCGCCGCCACCGTTCATGTAGATGTCAATCTTCGGAGAATGCCACTCGAGCGTTCCCAGCGATCTGATAACTGCGCAACAAGGCCAGAGTTCCATCCGGACGCACGGTTACGTCCGAAAGCCCGCCGGTACCGTACCGGCCGACTCCGTTACCACCCAGGAAATGCACTCCGAAATCGACCCGTTTCTTGAACAGCGAAACGCGAGCATTGGCGCCGATTCCGCCGCCGGTTGTGGAGACGTTATCCGCGAGGGCTGCCGATGGGCCGCTGACGCCGCCGCAGAAAGTTCCCGTTGCCGTCGTCGCGCAGGGATAAACGCGATCCCGGAATTGGCTTACTACGCCGAAAACTTCGTAGTGACCGAATCCCGGTTCAAAGGCCGCCTTGGCGATGAAGTCCGGAGAGGGATTGAACGAGTACGTCGCGGACGGGTTATAGAGGCCGCCGCCCGTTCCTGCTGCTCCCAGAACGAAGTTGTTGCTGGTGCCGTGTGAAGTAACTGTCGCCTGCGGGTTCTCCACCGAAAATCCAAGCCACATCTTGTCGTGGAAATCCTTGACTACGCGGAACCCGTATTGCCGAGCCCAGCTGAAGCCAACGGTGTACTGCGGGTCGATGGTTCCGGGCAGTGCTTCCGATCGGTTATCCAGCCCTTTTTTCGTTTCCGTGACCAAGCTCCACATCTGGCCGCCGGTAAAGCTCCAACCATGAATCGCCGCCTGTCCCCACGCTTGCCGTTGGCGGAACGTGTAGCTGTTGCTCTGGTTGTTGTTGGAGGTTACGCCGGCGGAAAGGAAGTCCGCTTCCACGTAACCGGTCAATTTCGCATCCTTCAGTTTGCCTTCCGCGAGCATCGAGACCCGCGACTGACGTCCGGACCCGAAGAACTCCGAAAGCCGGTCTTGCGCTGCGCCGGGGTAGGGAACAGAGTTAAACGGAGTGTTGATGTCCGATGCTAAGCCGTGCTGACGCCACACTGTTTCTGCCGCCAGGAAGCCCCCCGGGGTGATCGTGATCCCTTTGTAGTGAAGTGCCAGCGGGCTCTCCAGTGAGTTGATGGTCTTCTGCGTCTCCTGAAGGGTCAGGGCGGTGTTGGTAGAGTTCTGCTTGACGTCGTTCAAATCGGTTTTGAGGTCTGCGACCGCCTGCTGCTGCTGGCTCGCCTGCGATTGGGCTGCTTCCGCTTTCGCCTGAGCTTCGCTTGTCGCAGTCTGTCCCTGGTCCAGACGTTGCTGAAGCTGCTGAATCGCCTGATCGCGGCTCTGCACCTGCTGCATCAGTTGCTGGATCTGCTGCTGTTGCGCGTCGATGGCCTGCTTCATCTCGCTGAGCTGGGTGGTTACGCTCGGAGTGGATGCAGCCTTCTTTGTGGTTTTTTTCTTGCTCGTGCTCGCGGCACTCGCTTGCGGGGCCGGTGCGGCAAAAGCGCCCGACACCATCACAAGCGTGAGAGCCAAAGCTATCACCTGCTTCATCGTTCCTCCTGGAAATACACAGCTAACACGAAGCTCCCTTAGATCAACTTCTCGGGTCTAAGTTTGTGTGAGCCAATGATGCTAGGTAGCTTTTGTTAATAACTGATGAAAAGAGAGTAAATATCCAGTGAATTGCAGGTGTGGTGTCTCATGGGTTTGCCGGGACACAAAGCGCAGGTCAACTAACGCAGGCCTCTCCAAGAAAAAATGGCCCTTGCGTGCGAGAAAAGACTTCTTCAAGCGGCTACGGAGATTGATATCGTTCGAGTCGAGAATTGCTCAATTCTCGAGCCAATCGTTTTTGTCGATATGTTGCTTGGTGTAATCCTCCACCTGATTTTCGTAAACCAGTTCCGCGTGTTCTTCACAGCTCGGTTCGCCGTCCACTAACCGAGTGGAAGGCTTCCCGCAAATCGTACATTTCTGGGCCTTTTCTTCTTTTTTCATGGACTCCTCAGTCTGCTTTCTTCGCCGCCCCGTTTATGCGATTACTGGTTCGGCTGCCTCAACCTTGCTGGTAAGTTTCAGCGGAACTTTAAGGGCGCGGGTGATTCCGCAGAGCTGCTTCGCGTTTCTCACTGCCTTGTGAAACGTGTCCTCGTTGGAGGAACTCAACGCGGTGGTGACTTCTACGTCGATCTCGAGGATCTCCCAGTGCCCCTGTTTTTCCTGCAACGTCAGGCTCGATTCCGTCTTGATCGCCTCGTGCTGCACTTCCGCCTTCGCCAGCTCTTGGGCCACAATCAACGAAATGCACGACGCCACCGAAGCGGCCAGCATTTCCGAGGGGCTGGTGCACGGATCGATGCCGGTGCTGGACCCAAACGAGTAAAGCGCTTTACTCAGCACGCCGCTATACGTGGAAACGGTTCCTTCCCCGATGGCGGGGCTGCCCTTCCATACCGCAACCGCACTTCGAATCATAGGTCTCCTCCTGGTAGCTGACTCTTTTGTAGTCCGAAACCATGCCGAGCGCTGTGATTACGGAAACATGCTCATGTGTCGCAGGGACGGCGGAGGTGTGTCGTAGTTCCGTTTCGGCAGGAAGAACAAAATATCTCGGGAAGTTCCTGACAAATATCACTCAAAATGGACCAGGATCTGGTTCACTTTGACCGCGTCTCCGGGTTTCACGGTGACCGACTTGACCTTGCCCGAAACCGGTGCAGTCACATTGGTCTCCATCTTCATCGCCTCCAGTACCAACATCAGATCATTGGGCTGAAGCTGCTGCCCCGGCTGGCTGTTCACTCGCAAGACAACTCCAGCCACTGGACTGCGGCATACCTTGGCTTCGTCCACGGAACCGGATTCTGCAGCAGGCTTCGGCGCCGAGGCAACCGGGACCGACGGTATGGTGGTGGGTTCGACCGGATGCGGCGGCAGGTACCCGGGCGTCCGCATCGTGGAATCGTCTTCCAGTACCTCAACTTCGACTTCGTATGTCTTGCCGTCCACGTCAATCTGAAGCTTCATCGTCCGATCCTCGAGTCTAGTAACCCCGTTGTGCCAAGTTGTGGGAAGCCTGAATGACGGCGCGCCCTTGCTGCGACCAGGCATTGAAACTCTCGTGCGAATACAGCATTCGCGCCGAGCGGATGCGAACCGCTTTCCCCAGGTATGCCGTCACCGCCGCTGCAATTACCAGCAGCATTTCGGGGGTAACTTCTTCGACGGGTTTCGGCGGAACGGCCACTGGCGGTTTCGCCACCGGAGCCGGCGAGTGAACCGGTGCGGCCTCAGCCACAGGGACTTGCTGAGCAGCGGGTAGCGGTTCGGTGAGTCGAACTTTGGTCGTCACCACGGCGAGGCGTTCTTCGAACTCCCGCCGCAACTGCTCCGCATTCTGCCGGATCGCCCGTCGCATCGCGACGTAAAGCGTCAACAAGCACACCAGCGGGATCGCCGCCAGGATGATCAAGTCCGTGTTGTCGACTACGGTTGCAAGCAGAAACATCGCCATGCCATGCCTCGTCTAAAGCGGAATCAATCCGTGCTTTTTGGGTGGTCGCAGCTCTCGTTTGGTGTGGAGCGATTCCAGCGCCTGCACCAGGTACTTCCTTGTTTCCGCCGGTTCGATAATGTCATCCACCAGCCTGCGCCCGGCCGAAACAAAGGGATTGGCAAAAGTGTCGCGATACGAATCGATCAGTTCTTTACGCTTCGCGCCTTTATCTTTTGCAGCTTCGATTTCGCGCCGGAACACAATCTCCGCCGCCCCTTCCGCACCCATGACTGCAATCTCGGCGGTAGGCCATGCCACTACGCGGTCGGCGCCCAGATCCTTGCCGCACATCGCCAGGTATGCTCCCCCGTACGCCTTGCGCACAACTACGGTAATCTTCGGAACCGTAGCCGCTGAGTAGGCGAACAGCATCTTCGCGCCGTGGCGAATAATTCCTCCATATTCCTGTTCCACGCCGGGCAGGAATCCAGGAACATCCACAAAGGTGATCAGCGGAATATTGAACGCGTTGCAGAAACGAATAAACCGGGATGACTTGTCAGAAGCATTGATATCAAGGGCGCCAGCCAGAGCGCTTGGCTGATTGCCAATGATTCCCACTGGGCGCCCCTGCACTCGCCCGAATCCCACCACAATGTTTGGAGCAAAGCCCGGCTGGATTTCCATGAAGTCCTGGTGATCGAGCACCCGGCTCACCACATTCCGCATGTCGTAGGCGACTTTGGTTTCGGCC
>CAWCRE010000014.1:0-42870 GCA_963797845.1 Terriglobia bacterium | reverse complement strand
CCAGCGAACTTTGTCGCTACAGTCGTTCTGACCACCGCATGAACTCTTCCTTGACCGGTTCCTGAAACAGATACCAGATAATCATGACCCGCACGATCACCCCATCCCTCCCCAAAACAGAGCCCCCGCGCGAAAGCCGATCACGCTGCCGGACACGCTAGGCACCAGCAGTACTACTCCAACGAATGCCAGCAGGATCGCTCCCCGCCGGGCCCAAGAATTCAAACGCAGCAGCCCCCAACCAATCAGCACACCGATCAAGCCTGCCAGCAGAAACATGTAAGGCCCGGCCAGTTCGAGGCCGCCGAGAAATGAAGATCCGATCGTGAGCGGTATCAGTCCCGGCCGAATGATGATGACCAACCCGGCACCGCCAAGATATGCGGCGACAACAAAGAACAAAATCGCGATCCACTTCACCCCGCCAGGGAGTTCCATTTCAAAGAATAAGCCACGGTCCTCACCAAAAGAATATCGGTGAAAATCCGTGGCCAGCTTCTTATGCCAGGTCGAACAACAATATCTCTGCCTCTTCAACACCCTTGATGGTCAGCTTCGTTTCGTCCTCCACCGCTGCTCCGTCCCCCTGCTTCAGCATGTTGCCGTTCAACTCAACTGAGCCCTTCGCGACTTGAAGCCATGCATAACGTCCCCCCTGCAATTCGATGCGTAACTTGCTCGCCCGGGCGAAAGCAGGCTCACGTAAAGCTGGCATCCTGGTGGATCGTCACCGATCCTCCCGCCCGTCGGCACTGGCAATCACGCGCAGCTTGCCGCGCTTCTCTGCTTCCGGAAACGCCTTCTGCTCGTAGCTGGGCTCGATGCCTGCCTTGCTCGGCATGATCCAGATTTGCAGCAAGTGCACCGGATCAGTCTGCGATGGATTTGCCTCGCTGTGCCGAATGCCGCGGCCGGCGCTCATGCGCTGCCCGTCTCCCGGGCGAATCACCGAACCGGTACCCAGGCTGTCTTTGTGCTCGAGCGCACCCTCGAACACATAAGTGATGATTTCCATATCGCGATGAGGATGCGTGGGAAATCCATTCCCCGGCGCGACCACATCCTCGTTGATCACCCGCAGCGACCGGATATCCCATATGCCGCGGATCATAATATTGATCGAAGGAGAAAGAGTGGTGGGTATTGAGCCAGCCATAATTGCCTCCGCCCGTTCCTTGCTGGGTCGAATAGTAATCATAGATGAATCCTCAGTTACTACGACTAAACGAAGGTTTGGATGCCAGGCAAGGCGAAACGATTCCGGGTTGAGTGGAGGTAACGAACGTGGGCGAATTAGCCGCCACGCGGGTGTCTGCGGACGGCCGGAGGGATTTTACTTTTTTTCGGCCTTCTTCTTCGACGACTTTTCCTCCGACTTGGGCTTGTCGTCGGACTTCGTTTTCTCTTCCGGCTTCGTTTCCTTCTTGTCCTTGTCTCCCTTGTCGCCGTTGGCGGACTTGGGAGTATGCGAAGTGTTCTTGCCGTAGTCGGTCACATACCAGCCGGAGCCTTTGAACTGCACCGCTGGCGCCGATATGACCTGTTCCACCGGGCTGCCGCACTCCGGACACTTTTTCACGTGCGGGTCCGAGAACTTCTGGATCTTTTCAAAGCGGTGATGGCACTTCTTGCACTCGTACTCGTAAAGTGGCATGGGTTTTAGTCAGACCCCAATTCGATGCAGGTTGTCGTATTTCGATTCTAGGGGCCATGTCGGATGCCGTCAATTTCCGCGCACGGTACCACCGTAATCGAATGGTAGACTCGCGGGCATGAGCGCCGATCAGAATACGCGGGCATCGAGTCGAACTCTGGCCCCCGGACCCGCTCTGTATATCGTCGCGACCCCGATCGGCAACCTGGAAGACCTCAGCTTCCGAGCGGTTCGCGTGCTCAAGGAAGTCGAACTGATCGCCTGCGAAGACACGCGGCAGACGCAAAAGCTGCTGAACCATTACAACATCTCGACCAGAACCATCAGCTATCACGACCATAACGAGATGGAACGGACGGCCGAACTCAAAACGGAATTCCAACGCGGCGCCCGCATTGCCTTAGTGACCGACGCGGGCATGCCCGGCATCTCCGATCCTGGCTTTCGCCTCACCTCGGCTGCGATCGAGCAGGGTGTTCCGGTCGTTCCGATCCCGGGAGCGTCGGCGTTTCTATCCGCTCTCGTCGCCAGCGGATTGCCCGCAGACTCGTTCCGATTCAGCGGATTTCTTCCCGCAAAAGTCGGCCAGCGTCGTCAGACTCTCGAGCAGCTCAGGAATTCAGAACTGACGGAAGCCTTCTACGAGGCCCCACACCGTATCCGTGAGTCGCTGGAGGACATAGTCCAGGTCCTGGGCCCAGACCGTCGCGTAGTGATTGCACGTGAAGTGACCAAGCTCCATGAGGAATTCCTGCGCGGAACTGCGGGAGAAGTCGTAGAGATCTTGCGCGCTCGCCCCGAAGTCAAAGGCGAGATCACGCTGCTGATCGGCAAAGCTGAAGGACAGGCGCCTGCACAGGTTTCCGTTCGCGAGCGGTTGGACGCGATTATGAAAGTTGATGGCCTGGACGAAAAAGCGGCGCTGAAGAAGCTGGCGAAAGAGATGGGAATCTCAAAGAGCGAAGCGTACCGGGAACTGCAGAGAAGCAAATGACCACAAGAGCAAGTAAGTCAACGATGTTCTTGGGGCGCTCGGGAGAGGGGCGATCGGCGGTGCTTCTTCATTTCCCGCTTGAGCCTGCGGACCTGACTGCCCAACCAGGCAGTCGAAAAAAGGGAGCCACGCTGGATTCCTTGTGTAATCGCCTGGTTACAACAATTAGCTTCCGGTCGACATGGATTCAGGTGTCTAATATTCGCTCAGCAGGGGTGTTGCAAATGCGAAGAACGATTGCGTTTGTCTTTTGCATCGTCCTAACCTCGGCTGCGCAAACGGTCTCTCCCGTTGCAATTTGGCTGGACAGAGCGGAGAGGGGAGATGCGAGTGCGCAATTCTGGCTAGGCGCTGCCTATGAAAGTGGCAGAGGGATCAAGCGCGACCTTGCAGAGGCGATCAAGTGGCTTGGCAAGTCCGCAAAGCAGGGCAATCCTGACGCGCAGTTTCTACTCGGTCAGATGTATGAAAATGCCGAAGGCTTTTCTCAAAACTACGTAAGAGCGGCTGAGTGGTATCGTATCGCGTGCGAGGACAGGCCAGACCGAGGTGGCACAGGCCAAGGGTGCAACCAACTGGGCCTTTTGTATCTTGAGGGCAAAGGCGTCGAACGGAATCTCGTCGAGGCTTACAAATACTTCAAAATCGCTGGCGTTGAAAGAAATGTCCAGAGTGCGAGAAGCCTCATGACTGCAGATGAGATTGATTTGGCTGAACGCCAAACTACTCACTGGATGGAGTCGCATCCCGATCCGTAGGTTCCCAGTCTCGGCGAGAAGTCCCGCTGCACGAGCAATCTTCACGAAAAAGGCAAACATAGGGCGAATGCTTGTGAAAAGGCCTGGTTACAGCAGTTGAGCCCACCACGCTACAATCGCAGGTCGTGAAAAGAACAAGAACGCTTCACATCGTCGACGGCGAATCGTCCGCAGGAACTCTTCGCGTGGCGGGTTTTCGTCAGGATGGGCGCATTCTCTCATGGCGTGATGCGCTTTATTCTGGTCCGGTTCCGAAGGATTTGTCATTGCGGCAACTGAGCAGGTTACGGTCCGAGTTCTGGACAGGTGAGCGACGAACGACAGAATTCGACAAACGGGACGCGGCACTCGTCCATCAAGCCGACTACGACGAAGTTATTCTGTGGTTCGATAGCAGTCAATGCACGCTCTGCGCACTGAGCCTTGCGCAGATTCTGTCGTGGTTTTGGGAGAACAAGGTTGCTCTGGGCCGAGTGTCTCGCGTTGGAATACATGCCGGAATTCTCAGATCCGACCAGTTGATGTCCGCTTATGCAAAACGGCACCCTGTCAGCCCTGCCCAGATGCTAATTGCGAGTCGTGTTTGGCATGGGTTTCGATCACTGACTCCTGCTGGCCTCACCCGTTTGCTGCAAAACGAACTAGATGCTCTTCCAGGGATGCGTCGGGCCATCTTGTGGCTGCTTCGCGAGTATCCCGGGACGATTCATGGGCTTTCTCGACTTCAGCGCAGAATGCTGCAAGAGATCGCGGCGAAAAGACCGACGAAGGTTTCTGTCGTCGTTGCCTCGATCTTGAGCACCGAATTTGTCGGAGATACGTCGTTGCTTGATCTCTTGAACTCTTGCGTGGACGTGGAGCAGCCGCTCCTCACGCCAGACGGTCCATCAAACGCAAGGAGGCGGAGTCGCCTTAGGTTCGCTTCGCAAGTCGTTCTTACCGATGTGGGACGCCAGGTTTTGTCTGGGAAAGCCGATCACATTGCGCTGAACGGTATTGATCGCTGGATTGGAGGGGTGCATTTATTCGGCCGCGATGTGCCGTGGCGATGGGACGCGGGTCGCCGCCGAATTGTGAAGCTTCGCCAATAGATGGGTTCCGCGTTGTCAGTTGGTGAAACATCGCCATTGCACTCACGATCCGGGTTCTGAGCGAGAACCCTGATTGCAACAGAAACGTGAAGCCCGCATTGGATTCCTGAAAGCAAACGGCCTAACATATTGGCAATGTTCCTTCCCAACACTTCTGGATTTCCATACAGTGCGCTAGTCAATGTTGCTATTGCGATGGCTGCGCTGTTTTGGTATTTCAAGCGACAGCACCCACTTGACAGTCGCGCAAAAGTGTTCCGATGGGTGCTGGTGGCGTTTGGAACAGCCTTGTTTGTCTATGGCAATGCAAGTACTGCCATTAGTAGAAATGCGGCTGCAAACTGCGCCCTGATTGGGGGACTTCTAGCGTTGAACTTCCTATGGTTTCCGCAGCTTGCCGATTGGGCTGTGCGCGGTCTGACTTTTCGCAAGAACCGTTGACTGTCGAAATATCGCCATTACGCTCATTGACTAACTCTGTACTGCGTTAACGCAACTTTGATCGGACAGTCGAGACCACACAGCCGCCGAGCGTCACAGCATCAGAGCGGCGAGTGCCCCGTCGTAGGTAGCCAATATGTAAGTGTAGACAGGTATCACGGCTAGCAGTATCGACCCGACGACCCACCGAATGCCTTCGGGACTCCTGAAACCTCCTCCCGAGAAACTGGCGTTGATCATCATGAATAGTCCGCCAAAGAGCCAGATTCCAGCAATCATCAGCAGCCCCACCCGGCTATGTGAACGACTTTTGACTAGCCGCTTTCGTGCAATAAAAGTGAGCAAAAAGCTCAAAGGCATTATGGCGCTCACAACGAGCACATCGCGGCTGTTGAAAGCATTCCGACGTATGGCGTGAACAAGCGTGTCCGGCCACCAGAAAGCGATGGCTCCCAAGGGCAGCAACTCTAATGCGTGTGACCAACTGAATGAGGTGGACCGCATCACCGAGATCATAACGTCAAAAGGCACCACCCTACATGGGTGTTTGATAATTGGCGAAAAATCGTGATTTCACTCACAATCCGCCGCTGAGCCAAGCGACCGATCCCGGGGCCTCAACGTCCAATATCCTGTACAGCCCGCTTCACGATCAGATCAGCGGCTCGGCCGCTACGTCCCTTTCGTCAGCTCCCGCTTCACCGCTTCGCTGACCACTTTCCCATCCACGCGCATCCCCGCTGCCGCGAAACCGTGCCATCGCATTCTTCATCACGGTACCCATATCTTTCATCGTGGGAGCTCCCATCTCCGCGATCGCGGCTTTCACGCCCGCGACAATCTCTTCCTCCCCAGCGGCCTTCGGCAGGTAAACCTCGATCAGCTTGATCTCCGCAGCTTCTTTGTCCGCCATCTCCTGGCGTCCGCCCTTGGTGAACTGCTCGACCGACTCTTTCCGCTGCTTGATCAGCGTGCTCAGCACCTGCTGCGACTCTTTGTCATCGAGCGGCGCCATCTTGTCGATCTCGCGATTCTTCAGCGCGGTCTTGACCATGCGCAGAGTGGACAGGCGCTGCTCATCCCGCGCCTTCATCGCATCCGTAATATCTTTTTGAATCTGCTCAATCAGGCTCATAGCGGTCATTATAGCCATGTGCCGGATCGGAACCTTCGCCACGGGAGTCTGGCACGTTCGTACGGATGCCGCTACCACCGCCAGCCTTCCCTGTACACTATCTGCATCTCCCAAAAGGAATTTCTCATGCTGCGGAAGAATCGCCTGTTTACTCCCGGGCCCGACGCCCTTATTGCCAGCCGCGCAGACCGCGATGGCGTCGTTCGCGTTGCACCATCGCACCGCCGATTTTCGCGCGCTCTTTACCAAAGTGCTCGCCGACATGAAGGAATTTATCGGCACGAAGAACGATGTGCTCGTGCTGGCATCGTCCGGAACTGGCGTCATGGAAGGCGCGGTCTCGAATCTGACTTCGCCGGGCGACAAAGTGCTGGTGCTGACCGCAGGAAAATTTGGCGAGCGCTGGCGCGACCTGGCGAAAGCCTTCGGCTGCGACGTCGAAGTCGTCAGCGTTCCCTATGGCCAGACCTTCGCCATGGATGAAATCCGCAAGCAGCTCACGCCTGATGTCCGCGTCGTCTACGTGCAGGCGACGGAAAGTTCCACCGGCGTGCGCCACGACATCCAGTCCATCGCGAAGCTCGTGCATCAAGCCCCAGACACTCTGCTGGTGGTCGACGGAATCACCGGTCTGGGTACAACCCATTTCGACGTGGACGGCTGGGGAGTTGACGTCATCATCGGCGGCTCGCAAAAGGCGCTGATGATTCCTCCCGGCCTCGCCTATTGCGCAGTCAGGAGATCGCGCCTGGGAGCGAATGGAGACCACAAAATCTCCACGCTACTATTTCGATTTCCGCAAAGAGAGAAAGTCCGCCGCCAAAGGAGAGTCTGCCTTCACCCCGGCAACCTCGCTGTTTGCGGGGCTTGCGCGCCGCGCTCGACTTTATTCGGCAGATGGGCAATGGCGATCTGGAAGCGGGCCGCGAAGCCTTGGTCAACAACGCCGAACTCGCCGCCGAGATGACCCGCGCCGGCGCTCAAGCCTTAGGTCTGAAATTGTTTGCGGCCTCTGCTCCGAGCGCCGGCCTTGACCGCAATTGAATCTCCGACAGGCGTCGATTCCAGCGCGATCGTGAAGGAATTTCGCGACACCTTCTCGGCCGTGGTCGCCAACGGCCAGGGCGAGATGAAAGGCCAGCTCTTCCGCGTCGCGCACATCGGTTATTACGACTATCTCGATACGATCGGAATTCTCGCTGCGCTCGAGCAGGTGATCGCAAAAGTAACCGGGAAACCGGTCGAATACGGATCAGCGGTTCGGGCCGCGCAGGAAGTCTTCGCGCGTCGCGAGCAGAAGGCAGCGCGAACCGCGCGCTTAACAGAGAGGACGCCACCAACTATGAAAGTTGTGGTCGCCGAAAAAATTTCCAGTTCCGCAATCGACTTGTTGCGCGAGCCGCAATGGACCATCGTCACGCCCGATCAGATTGATGGAAACTTGCCTGCTCAACTCGAGTCGGCCGACGCCCTGATCGTGCGCTCGGCCGTGCAGGTGGACGACGCTCTGCTCGAGCATGCCAGCAAGCTGCGGGTGATTGGCCGCGCTGGCGTGGGCGTCGACAACATCGATCTCGACGCCGCTACCCGCAAAGGCATCGCGGTCATGAACACTCCCGGGGCCAATGCCATCGCTGTCGCCGAGCACACGCTGGCGATGATGCTGGCCATGGCTCGCCACCTCTGCCGCGCCGATCGCCTGATGCATCAGGGCAAGTGGGAAAAGAAATCGCTTCAGGGCACCGAACTGCGAGGCAAGACGCTCGGCATCGTCGGTCTCGGCCGCATTGGCCTGGAGGTCGCGCGCCGCGCGCCGTGCCTTTGGCATGGACGGTCATCGCACACGATCCGTTTGTTTCGCCTTCCGTCGCCAAGGAGCAGGGAATCAAAATGGCCGAAGTCGAGGCCATCTATGCGACCGCCGATTACCTCACATTGCATGTGGGACTCACACCGCAGACGACGGGCATGATCCATGCCGGCTCAATCGCGAAGATGAAACGCGGGCGTGCGCCTGGTGAACTGTGCGCGCGGCGAACTGATTCACGAAGCCGACCTGGCCAAGGCCCTCAGCGACGGACAGGTTGCCGGCGGCGGCGCATGGATGTCTTCTGCGAAGAGCCTCCAAACAATTCGCCTTTGTTGAAGATGGAAAACGTAATCCTGACTCCTCACATTGGCGGCTCCACCCACGAAGCGCAGGAAGCCGTGGGCTACCAGATCGCGCTCCAAGTCAAAGAATATTTGAAAGACGGCGTGATCCAGAACGCGGTCAACGTACCGTCCGTTTCTCACGACGAGTACATCGAACTGCAACCCTACATCATTCTCGCCGAACGCTTAGGAGCCTTTCGTAGCGCAAGCCAGCGACGGCGCTTTCCAGGAAATTTCGCTGCGCTACAGCGGCCACATCGCGGAGTGGAAGACCGAACTGATTCGCAACGCCGCGGTCAAAGGCATCCTGAACCAGGCTCTGGAAGAAAAAGCCAATCTGGTGAATGCTGCTGCCATCGCGGCAGTCGCAAGGTTTCGCTATTCATGAAGCGCGCAAGCCGAAGAGTTCCAAGGGAGGCGCGGGCAGCGTGCTCTCGTTGCTTTTACGCACCAGCAGCGAAGAGCACCTGGTGGCAAGGCGCCGTGCTTCATGAACGGGCGCCACGCCTGCTCAACATCGATGGCATTGACATCGAGGCTCCGCTCGAACGCAACCTGATTTACCTGCGCAACCGCGATGTGCCCGGCGTCATCGGGCAGATCGGCACCATTCTCGGCGCACACAAAATCAATATCGCGGATTTTTCCCTGGGCCGCCGCGCTTCCAACGGCAAGCCGCAGGAAGCGATTGCCGTTGTCCATATTGATGACCGCGTTCCCGATGCTTGTGCTGAGCGAATTGAAAAAGGTGCCGGCGATTCACCAGGCCAAAGCGATTACTCTGTTCTGACATCGACCATATATCGCTCTGGTAGATTGATACCTGCAACACGGAGAGGATTTTTGATGCTGAAACGTGCAAGCCTTGTTTTGTCGATCTTGATTTTGACCGCCTTGGCCGCGGCCCAGGACCGAGGACTACGGACGCTTCGACATCAGCGTCGCTGCGGCTGCTGGCTTGAGCAAGCAGTCGACGGGGAATTCGGTGACCCTCCACCCAACCCAGGGCTGGGGAGCGTTGGTCTCAGGGCGTATACGTTTTGGCAGTCGGAGCGCGCTGGAATTCGACTACAGTCGCATTCGGAACACGCAGAAATTCGACGCTCCGCCATTTTTCTACAACTTCAACACCAGCGTGCGCGAGTATTCCGGCGTCTACGTATACACGCTTTTCAAAACCGAGAAGTGGGAACCGTTCCTGCTCGGCGGCTTAGGCGTGGTTTCTTTCTACCCCCGCATCACCTACCTGAACGGCGTGCAAACGCTCTACACCAGCGTGAACCAGAAAGAGTTTGCTTACATTTATGGCGGCGGCGCCGACTATCACGCCTGGAAGCGAGTCTACGTTCGCGCCCAATACCGGGGTCTCATTTACAAAGCGCCCGACTTCCAGTACAGCAATCTTTTTACCGGCGCGCACGGACACCTGGCGGAGCCTTCGGTCGGATTCGTTTTCAGATTTTAGGAATTCAGAGCGGCTTTGCGCAGCTTTCGGCTCTCGGCCAGCAGTGCCATCGAGTGCATCAGGTTTTGCAGGGTGACGATTCCCACCAGTCGCTGATCTTCCACGACCGGAATGATGCTCAAGTTGCGGGCCGTCAATTTGCGAAACGCTGAGGCCAGCGATTCCTTCTTCTGCGCCACTTCGAAGATCCGGTTCATTACCGCCTGCACGTAGCCGTTTCCTTCCGCTCGCAGTGCGTCCAGAATCTTCTGCCGCGAGATCACGCCCACCATGTCGCTTCCGCGAATCACCGGGAAATCATCCTGCAAAGAGTGCACTGCCTTCTCCAAAGCGTCTTCCAGCGTGTCCGCGGGCGACAGCGTCGCAAAGTCGGTCAGCATCACGTCTTCCAGGTGAACCGTTTCCAGTACCGACTGGAACACCGCCGAGCGATCTTCCAGCTGCGCCGCTATGAATAGAAAGAAGCCGATCAGAGTCAGCCACACATTCACTAGCATTCCGGTCAACATCAGAACGTGTGGCAAAAGTTTGGCCGATCGAGACCGCTCTGCGAGTGGCTCGCACCGGATCCAGTTTGCGCGAGAACAGCGCTCGCAACACCCGTCCCCCATCCAACGGATAGGCCGGCAACAGGTTGAGCAGCGCAAGCCAGATGTTGACCCACACCAGGCTGCGCGGCAAATTTGCGGAAAACACCCAAGGCTTCGCCCAGAGCTGAATCTCCGGGGACACCGCGAGCAAGATACTGCTCGCAAGAAATGCGATCATCAGGTTGACCAGCGGCCCCGCTAAGGCGATCCGGATATCCCGCTTCCAACTCCCAGCGCTGGGTTCTAGGCGCTGGCGGGTTTCGTCGAGCAACGTCACCCCGCCGATCGGCAGCAGCACGATTGCCTTCGCCGGAATGCCAGAATGCAAACCGACCAGGGAATGACCCAGTTCGTGCAGAACGTACAGAGCCGAAGATGATGCCGACCAGGGCGAAGCTGCGCTCTGGATTGATGCCTCCGCGAGCCGCCCATTCCGTGAGTAGTACAAAGATCAGGAGAAACACGAACGTCAGGTGAACGCGCAACTCCACGCCCAGAATCCTTCCGATCGGAATAGACCAGTTCCTCATAGGTAACCAGTGGTTCCCCTACACCATTCTATAGTTAATTAGACGCGGGCTCAGGACCGAAGGTGCTATCTCGCATTCGAAAGTGCTAGAACTCCGAGAACAAACATGCGCGTGATCGCCGGGACATATCGGAGTCGCCCGCTTCGCTCCCTGCGCGGCATGGACATCCGTCCTACCGCGGACCGCCTGCGTGAAACTTTGTTCGACGTGCTCTGCGCGGGCAATCCAGCGGCTCTCGAACATACCGTATGGCTGGATTTGTTTGCCGGAACCGGCGCGGTTGGAATCGAAGCCCTCAGCCGCGGCGCCGCCATGGTTTACCTGGTGGACTCCTCCGCTAAATCAGCGGAGCTGGCGCGCGAAAACCTGGAGAGCCTTGGAGTGGCCTCTGGCTTTCAAGTCATGAAGCTGGACGCGGTGCGGGCCATCGAGCGGCTTGAAACGCAGGGCTTGGCAGTCGACTACATCTTTGCGGATCCGCCCTACCGCATGGAAGACGCGTACTCGCAAACCCTCTACGCTTTATCGCAATCCACTCTGCTCAAGCCCGGTGGCCTGGTGACTGTGGAACATCAGAAGAGATTTGATCCCGGAGAGAAAGTCGGAGCCCTGAAACGGTTCAGAACGCTGGAGCAGGGGGACGCCGCGCTCAGTTTCTATCGCAGAAGCTAGATCATTTGCGCGACACTTCGTGTCGTGACGGTTGCAAGTCGCGATCACCACAAAAAACACAAAGTCTCACGAGAACTACATCAAAAATTCCGGAGCCTGCGACACCAGTGGGTGCTGCATCTCCTGAAGTTCGTTCTTCACCTGGTTCAGTCCAAACACGCATTGCTCGAAGTGCGTGGACAAACTCGCGAACAGCGGGGCGACCTTGGCATACTCGAAGTGCTCGAACTTCGAAACGATGTAGTAGCTTTCTTTCCCTGCCTTCATCCAGTCTACAAAGCCTTCGAGCCGGTACTTGCGCAGACGGAAATGATTGATGCTCTCGGGAAACATCCCCGCGAAAAACAGCGTGTAGTCGCCGATGTGCTTCCTGACCTGCCGTTCGCGATCGAACGAGGGAGCGGGCCCATAGACCGGGTTCGATTCGATCAGCATCTCGCCCACATCCGAGATGGGCGCGCCCACTCTCGGCACGGATCTTGAACAGTTGCTCAGCGTCACAGAATTCGGCCAGCAGTTGCGAAACATAATTCACGATCTGCGGATCCCGAATCCCGATCTCCTGGGCGTAATGCCGTCCCACCATTTCCAAAAATAACTGCTGCAGCGGATGCGATTCCGGAATCATTGGTCAGGGCTCCTTCTCTTCAAACCCCGCGAGCAAGGCGGCGTACAACTGTGCCTGCGCGAGTTGATATAACAGCTTGCCTGCGAAAGCAAGTGACTTCTGCAAGTCGCCGCAACTTTCGTCACCTGTTTAGAACACAGAAGCTGCAACAAGGTTTCTTCACGCCTGATTAGCAGCCAGTCACATTCAGTGCTAATCAGAGAAGCTCGCCTTTCGATACAATGATCGGCCTCAAAGGAGATTCCGTTGATGGAACGAAAGAACATTTCTGGCAATTCGCCTTACGAATCGATCGTCGGCTACTCGCGTGCCGTGCGCGTGGGTACACACATTCATGTAGCCGGGACCACGGCGACCGGTATGGACGGAAAAATTGTTGGCGTGGGCGATGCCTATACCCAGACGGTGCAGGTGCTGAAGAACATCGCAGCCGCCCTCAAGACGGCGGGGGCTAGCATGAGCGATGTGGTGCGCACGCGCATGTTTGTCACCAACGTTGCCGACTGGGAGAAGGTCGGCAAAGCGCACGGTGAAGTTTTTCGCGACATTCGTCCCGCAGCCACCATGGTGCAGGTGAGCGCGCTGGTCTCTCCGGAGATGCTGATCGAAATCGAAGTCGACGCCATTGTCGCCCAAGAGTAAAATCCTCGAACTTCAAGGAAACTCTTATGAAACCCATCTTCACCATTTTGGTCTTCGTGTGCCTGGCGCTGTCGGCGACCGCGCAACCGTCCTCCGGCAATGTGATCGCGATCAAGGCGGGCACGCTGATCGACGGCAAGTCCGACGCGCCTGCTCACGACAAGGTCATCCTGGTTCGCGGCAATCGCATTGAGAGTATCTCCGACGCGAATACGAAAATTCCGCCCGGCGCGACGGTGATCGATCTTTCCCACGCCACTGTCCTCCCCGGATTGATCGACTCCCACACGCACATCTTCCTGCAGGGCGAAGACCCCGCCGCAGGGTGGCTACGACGTGAACATCCTCAAATATCCGCTGGCCTTGCGCGCCGCACGAGCCACGGTCTCCGCACGCCGAGCGCTCGAGCAGGGCTTCACCACCTTGCGCGATGTCGAGACCGAGGGCGCAGGCTACGGGGATGTCGGAATCAAAGAGGCGATCGAAGGCGGCTATCATTCCCGGGCCGCGCCTGCTATGTCGTCACGCGAGCCATCTCGACCACCGGAGGTTATTCGCTGGATGGCTATGCTCCGGAATTGCAGATGCCCAAAGGCGCACAGATCGCCGACGGCCCGGTCGAGATGCGCAAGGCCACCCGCGAGCAACTGGATCATGGCGCGGACTGGATCAAGGTCTACATGACGCATCGCTCATGGGTAGGGAAAAACGGAGAGCTCGTCTCGCAGCCCACGCTCACGCTCGAAGAGATTAAGGCCGTGGTCGACGAGGCCCACGGATGGGGCAAGAAAGTTGCCTGCCACGCCTACAGCGGAATCGGCTTGCAGCGTGCGCTCGATGGCGGCTGCGATTCCATCGAGCATGGCCTGCAGATGACCGACGCGCAGATCGCGCAGATGGTGAAGCAGGGCACCTGGTACTGCCCAACGCTGAGTGTGTACTACACCGATTGGGCGCCGGCGGATAGCGATGAGGGGAAGCGCGATCGCCTGCGTGCCTCCGCGCACGAAGTGTCCTTTCGCAAAGCTCTGAAAGCCGGCGTGAAGATTGTCTTCGGCACTGACATGGGAGGCATCCCGTGGACCGAGCCCATCGCGCAGGAATTCCCGCGCATGGTCGAGTTCGGCATGACTCCGATGGACGCAATCAAGAGCGCCACTTCGCGCGCAGCCGACATGCTGGAAGCGCAAGGCCAGATCGGCGTGCTCGCAACTGGAGCCTACGCCGATGTGGTAGCCGTCCCCGGCGATCCCCTGGCCGATATCAAGCAGTTGGGGAACGTGCAGTTCGTGATGAAGGATGGGAAGGTGTACAAGAGTGACGGAAAGTTTGTGTATTAATGTTCCCGCGGGAACATTGTATGTACATAGGCGTAGGTACTGCCGACGCGGGTGATTCTTAGCAAGTAGTGCGCAGTGATTGGGTTGCAAGCCACTGCCGACGGGTGGGCAGCAAGTGCCGGGCAGGGCGGCACTCGCCTCGTCAAAGGGCGAGCCGGAAAACTGCAGCACCTCTCGATACCTGCTTGCCCCTGATGATCGCCTCATTGGTGCCTGCGCAATTGGTGACTGGCCGCTTGCATCCGGCCTGCTTGAATGGACTGCAGTATCCCCTTCGGCGAACAACTGGGCCCTGAGCAATATGGAACAGTCTTCCGGTTCGTGTGGTGGCACAGTTGACTGGGAGTTTGTTTGATATTCCGAGAGCCACCCGAACGCCCAAAATAGCGATCCCGACTTAAGACCTTGATTGAAACAGGAGAACAATGATGACGACAGATAAGCAGAACAAGTGCGCGCACCTACCGTGCCAGTGTTCAGTGCAAGCGGGCGAAAAATACTGCGGTCAGCCCTGTAAGGAAGCGGGATCCCAGGAGGTCGAGATTGCGTGTCAGTGCGACCACGGAGCATGCCCGCTTACAGCATGAAGAACACTGTTCGAGAATCTCGGCCTCTCTTCCAGATGGACGTATCCGTTCGAATGAACGAAGAGGAAGGGACAATGGTCAGAAGTGAACTGCTGATTGCTCGATAGGAAGGCTGGAGCCTCGCCGCCGCTACCGAGAATTTTCACACCGGCGGTGCCACTTCTCGAAAGGCGCGAGAAGTGGCGCACCCCGGCCGAAGGGTCGGCAGCAAGCGCCAGGGCAGGGCGGAAATCGGCTCTCGCAAGGGGCGCGAATGTGGGGCACGCAGCCTAACTTAAATGCGATACGCCCGCTTCGAGAGCCTTCTCTTCCGGGCGCGCAAAGACCTCCATCTCCTCTTCACCTTTCCTCATATTGATGTGCCGGGCTCTCGTCTGGGTGTTTGTTCCAAGACGAGCCGAACATCCTCGCGCAACGAAGCTTGGGCGCGCCCTTCAAACTCTCGTGTCTCCGTCTCCGGACCGACCTGGTTGTACTCAATTTGAGGGTGTTCGCCGAGGATAAGAAAAGCTTGACACGGTGTCATGGTGTTATATATATGTATAACACTACTGGTCTGAGTAACACGCTCCGCGTGAGATCAGGATCGCGGACCGCATGCGTCCTGCGCTGCGATCGGGAACGAGCGGGATTCGCTTGCGTCTGATTGAATTATTCGTGTGAGGAGAAACGCTTATGAACACCTCTGTGATGACGAAGCGGATCGAGGCTTCGCCGCGTCGTATAGCCAGGATTACGGGTGTGTTTTATCTCCTTACCATACTGACGGGAATATTCGCCCAGGGTTTCGTGAGTGGCAGGCTCGTTGTAGACGGCGACGCCGCAGCTACCGCAACCAACATACTGGCGCACCGAGGCTTGTTTCAGTTGGGCTTCGCCACCTACCTCGTGGAAATGGCATGCCAGATTACTTTCACAGCTCTCTTTTATGACCTGCTTAGGCCGGTGGGCAAAAGCGTCTCATTGGTTGCAGCATTTTTGGGTCTCGCGGGCAGCATCATCAAGACTTTTAGCCGTGTCTTTTTCATCGTTCCATTGTTTGTCCTGGGAGGCGGGCACTCCTTGAATGTTTTTAGCGTAGAACAGTTGCGGACCCTGGCACTCCTCTTTCTCAAGGTGAATGATCGGGGCGCCGGAGTCGCCCTGGTATTTTTTGGATTCTATGCGCTGCTAACGGGCTATCTCATTATCAGGTCCACCTTCCTGCCCCGGATTCTGGGTGTGTTGTCGGTGATTGGAGGTTTGGGTTGGCTAACCTTTCTGTACCTGCCGCTCGGACACCGTGCGTTTCCTTACGTTGCAGTTTTCGCTCTCCTCGGGGCAGCAGCGCTGATTGTGTGGCTGCTCGTTTTCGGGGTGAACGAACAACGATGGAAGGAGCAGGACAGTGCAGCGAACGGAGTTGCCCTATCGTTTGCGGGTTTCGAAGGATCGGCACGATTACCTATCACCTCGCTATAAAGGCGGAGTCTGAACGATTCGTCCGTGCCTTTAAGTCCACGGGGTATGAGGGGCGGGGTGGCATCGTGCGCACTTTCGAGAACCGAGTCTGACGGAACTTGTGCCCTCTGCTGAAGCGGACTTGGTTTCTTCCACTCTTACCCTCCCTCACGTTCCTTCAGTTCGATGACGGCTATGGAGTGAGCTAACGATGAAGCGGACACCAGTCGACAGCAGGAAGGCAAGAAATGCATAGAGCAAACAATTCGTGATGATCGCGACCGCCGTAATTGTGATGCCTGGGATTGTGGTTCTCCAGCCCACTACGAGCATCAGCGACGATGGCCAGAGAATGTACATCCAGTCGACTCGCTGACCGTGCAAAACTCCCGAAACCTCAAACGCCATCAGAGTCAAAATAGCAAACGAGACCATTAGTCCCGCGACTCCTGCCATCAACACAACAGCTTTCGCACTCATCGGCAGTCTTCCAGTTCGGATTAATTATCGTCGGCGGTTCCGGGCGGGTGTGCCGGCCTTCCCGGGTCGACATTGTACGTCATACCAGATTGGGGACCCCGAGACTTTGGCACCCTTTGTGATCTTCGTCCTTGACTTCGTTCCTGCAAGGCGCATAATCCCATCTCTCCAGACACTGCGGGACTCAAGCCCCCGCAGGCATGGGAGGTGAGCATGAGCGTCCTCGAATTGTGTGACAAGGATTTTGCGGCGGTTCCCGTCGAAGGGACCGTGGCCGATGCGATTCGCCTGATGCTGGCGCGGCATGTGGGTGCGGTGGCTGTGATCGACCGCGACCGCAGAGTGGCCGGCATCTTCAGCGAACGCGATGTCTTGCAGAAGCTCGCGCTCAGCGGGCGCGATCCAGACAAGACTCCGGTGCGGGAGCTGATGACCACTCCGGTGGAAATGGCGACGCTTTCGACCGGGCCCGGCGAGGCGCTGGCAGTGATGGTGGAGCGGCACTTCCGGCATCTGCCGGTGGTCGACCATGATTGCAAGCTGCTGGGCATGCTTTCCATCCGCAACGTGCTGCAATCTCGCGTGGACGTTCTTACCCAGGAACTGGATTCGCTCGAGCAATACGTTGCAAATGATGGCCCGGGCGGATAAATTCAGAACGGACTCATCCAAGGAAAATGCCCTATTACCCTCCTGTAGTTCCCAGGACGCTGGCCGTTGTGCGCATGGCGACCGCCGTCTTCTTCCTCCTGTTTGGCCAATACAAAATTTTTGGCGCCAGCTTTACTCACGGCGGATTCCAGCAATATTTGCAAGGCTTCGCGCAGGGCAGCGCGGTCAGCTTTTACCAGCCGTTCCTCGGAGACCTGATTCTGCCGCACGCGGTGTTTTTCGGGTACGTGGTCGGGATACTGGAGTTGTTTATCGGTGTTTGCCTGCTGCTGGGCATCTGGGTGCGTCCGGCATCGGTGGTGGGAGCGCTGCATATGTTGAGCCTGACGCTCGCCACCTGGTGGGAGCCCGGTCACGGGGCTCCGGTATGGCGTTATTTTGGAGCGGAGCTCGACCACTTGCCATTATTATTCCTGTTCGCCATATTTTTCGTAACCAACGCCGGAGAGGTGTGGGGCCTTGACGGCATGCGGAATCCCGAGTCGCGCAACCAGCGCGCGGCGTAGTGAAACTGGAAAGAGTGTCATTCCGAACGAAGTGAGGGATCCCTGTTGCGCCAAGTGTTTATAGGGATGCTTCGCTGCGCTCAGCATGACACTCGTTTTCCGGATGCGGGTCAAGATTTAGAAAGCCACTACCCAATGGCCGTAGCTATTGATGTCCTAAGGAGCCTCATGAAGAGAATTCTGGTTGTTGCGCTTGTGTTTGTATCCTGCTTACTGCAAGCCCAGTCATCTGCTCCCAATCGCGTGGTGGTCCGGCCCGGACACGTGCTCGACGTGCGCAGCGGCAAAATGATGGAGAACCAGGCGATCGTGATCGAGGGCGACAAGATTGTCAGCGTGGGCCCGGCTAGTGCTGCTTCAGCCGGGGCGACGATCATCGATCTGCCCAACGCGACCGTGCTGCCGGGATTGATCGATGCGCATACGCACCTCACCATGAATCCGAAATTCGGATATGAGAATCTCGGCATTTCGGTGCCGCGCGAGGCGCTGATCGGGGCGCATAATGCGCGGATCACCCTGGAGGCAGGCATCACCACGGTCCGAAACGTTGGTGCCAGCGGCTACAGCGATGTTGCTCTGCGCGACGCCATCAACGCGGGCGATGTGCCGGGGCCGCGGATGGTGGTGAGCGGTCCGGCGCTGAGCATCACCGGCGGCCATTGCGACAACAATTTACTTCCTTACGAGTACCATGCGACCGGCGATGGCGTGGCCGACGGCGTTGAGAACGTGCAACACAAAGTGCGGGAGATCATCAAGTATGGCGCGGACGTGATTAAGGTTTGCGCTACGGGCGGCGTGTTGTCGAAGGGTGACGATCCGAACGCGTCGCAGTTCACGCTGGAAGAGATGAAGGCGATCGTCGCCGAGGCGCACCGGTTAGGGCGAAAAGTCGCCGCGCACGCGCACGGAGCGCAAGGCGTAAGTTGGGCATCGGAAGCGGGCGTGGATTCGGTCGAGCATGGCCACCTGATGGACGACAACTCGGTGGCGACGCTGAAGAAGAATGGGACCTACCTGGTGCCGACGCTTTACCTGATGGACTGGCAGAAGGCGAACGTGGCCACGACGCACCTGCCGGAATACGCGCGCAAGAAGATGGAGATGGTTTCGGACAAAGGCCAAGCCGCGGCGAAGAAAGCTTTTCAATCTGGCGTGAAAATCGGCATGGGCACCGATGCTGCTGTTTATCCGCACGGGTTGAATGCGCACGAGCTTGAGGTCTATGTGCGCTTAGGAATGACCCCGATCCAGGCGATTCAGACGGCGACCATCAACGACGCCGATCTGCTGGGATGGTCCGACAAAATCGGCACGCTCGAGGCAGGGAAGTGGGCGGACATCATCGCGGTCGATGGCGATCCCACCAAAGACGTGACCACGTTACAGCACGTGAAGTTTGTGATGAAGGGCGGGGACGTGGTGAAGAATGAGTATGGAAAGTAAGGCTGAAGCCGCCCACTGGGCCACCCGAGGGCCTTGAGACTCATCGGCGGCAAGGCGTTGAACGTGCTGGTGAAATATTACTTAGGGTTTCTCGGTGTCAGACATGCGCTCAGTGTGGAATAAGCTGTGAGTGGCTTCAGCACCAAGGATGGGTACGTTTGCGGCAAAGGAGCGTCGCCCTTGACTTGGCTGGTTTGACCGCGATCGGGCTGGTGCAGAGTGAGCCATCCGCTCCACGTCACGCCGCTGACGACAATAAAGCCTTGGCTGTCGTCCAGTTCCGCGGAGCTCAAGAAGACGCAAGAGCTGCCATTCTCAACTTGTACGGTGAAGTGGTTTTGTTGAGTCCTTTGAGCCGTCTTCGGAGCTGATGGCTTTTCCCACCGAACAAGAA
This sequence comes from Terriglobia bacterium, assembly GCA_963797845.1. Lineage (GTDB taxonomy): Bacteria > Acidobacteriota > Terriglobia > Terriglobales > Acidobacteriaceae > DASREM01. The sequence goes on along the minus strand of CAWCRE010000014.1, from coordinate 23,248 downwards.
CCGATCCCAACTTCCTGCCCTTATCGTCGACCAAATTTGAACGTCCCGCTCCTCCCGGGGCCAGAGGAACTGAGTCTGGCTCCCATCGAAGCGAATTTCTGACTTCCGTCATCTCCGCGTCAGTTAAAGGACGCGAGTCTACCTGCATGTAGCGAATGTCGACCTCCGCAGGAACTTGCGGATTGCTTGTGCTCCGCACGCTCCCTGACGGGACCGGCGTAGGCTCTACCCGAGATGTGGCCACTGCTGAACTCGAATTAGCCTGGGCCGAAATCTGCTGTCGGCATCTCAAAATGTCCAACATGCCGTCACTGAATAGAATCAATTGCTGCACTTGGTTGACGCCGTCGACATTGCCGTCGTTTTGCTGTTGGACGAGTTGCTGTTGATAATTCGCTTTTTCGCTCTCAACCTGCTTGATGGATTGATCCACTCCGCCATATTTCGCAACTTGCTGATCTGTGAGTTGCCGCACCGAGGCGGGGGAATTGTCGAAACCACCAAACGTTACCTGACTGAACTTCGGCGACCAATTTGGATCGCAACCCCCTGAGGGTTTGTTGCCAGAGTTCGAGCTTGTACCTTCCAAAGTGTTCTGGGCAGGGCGCAGACTCTCGCGTAATTTGCGTGCTTGCTCGACATGACCGAGCTTCTCGTAAAGATCCGCTAACTCGTTTGAGACGTTGATCTTGAAGTTTCGACCCGGCCCAGTTTCGTGGTAGGTCTGATCTATAATCTCCAAGGCCTGCTGATATAACTGCACCGCCTGCTCGTATTTTCCCTGCTGAACTGCCTTTTCTGCTTTCTGAGCTTTGTCCTCTGCATCGCGTCGCAGTTGGTGGTCGTCGGCCTCAGCGAGGTTGAAAGCTAACAAGGCAAAGATGCACACAAGAGCTGTGGCCACAATTGACTTGGAACCTTGACTCAACATAGTCGGTGCCCTCAACTGATTTCGTGTGACGCGGGATTATACTCTGGCGTGCAAATGGGGATCTCCTCCGCTGCTCACCACCATGCCTCCCCACGCAAAAAGGCCGGCTTGCGCCGGCCTCACATCTCCTAATTTGCCGGCAGAATGCCGGGGTGGAACTAGGCCTTCTTGGGCGCGATCGCGTCCTTGGCGGACTTCGCTACGCGGAACTTCACTACAGTCTTGGCCTTGATCTGAATCGGTTCGCCGGTCTGCGGATTGCGTCCCATGCGGGCTTTGCGATGCGCCTTCACCAGGCGGCCCAGTCCGGGCACCACGAATACGCCGTTCTTCTTGGTCTCTTTGATGGCGGTGTCAGCGAGGTGCTCGAGGAACGTGCTGACAGTCTTGTTGTTGGTTTCGAGTTTCTCGGCCAGATGGCGGACGAGTTGAGTCTTGGTCATGCCTGATGCCATGGATCCTCCTCTTGAGTACGAAAGCTTAAGTTTTCCAGCGGTAGCGCGTATCTTATACCACCGCTCCTGTGGAAAAGAAGCGTTTTAGCCGCATTTTTACTGGTTTTTTACGCTGGGGGTACCAAAAGAGGTAGAAAAATCGCTTGTTTGCCGCATCTGCGAGCTGGAAACCCGCCTTCCGGCGCGGCTCCTCCCAGGGTAAGTATCCAAGCCACCCGGTCCAGCATGGGATAATGCTTCCAGGAGAAACACACCTGTGAGTTGTGCTATCTGTGAAAAGCGCAAGGAAAAGCGCTTCTGTCCCGCCGTGCATGGACGGATCTGCCCGCAATGTTGCGGGGAATCTCGCGAAGTGACGCTCGATTGCCCCAGCGACTGCATTTATCTTCAGCAGGCACGCGCCCATGAAAAGCCGCGCACCGCGAGCGAACTCGACCCCGCGACGCTGTTTTTGAAAGTCGACATTCCCGAGCAGTTCCTCTACCAGCATGAGCACTTGATCATGGGCCTGAGTTACGCGCTAGCGAAAAGCGCGCGCCTGCATCGCGACTTAGTCGATCCCGACCTGGTCGTCGCTCTTACCGCGATAGGCAAGGCCTACGAAACCTTGGTCAACTCTGGCCTGCATTACGAATCGCAAATCACCAGCGTGACGCAGCAGGCGGTGATCCAGGAATTGCAGACCATGGTCAAGGAGTATCGCGAGGCGGAACAGAAGCACACGGGAACGACTCGCCTGCGGGACGCCGATGTGCTGCGGGCGCTGGTGTTCCTGTCCCGCATGGCGCAGTCGCGCACCTCGGGCCGGCCCAAGTCGCGGGCGTTTGTCGATTTCCTGTTTGCGCAATTTCCGGAGAAGGATTCCGTGCTCGCAACACCCGGCGAGGCTCCGAGCCGCCTTATCGTGCCGTAACCTTTTTCACGGCCTGCCCCGCGGGAAGGGCATCCCGCAATTCGCGAATCGTGCGCTTCAGCACCGGGTGCCGCAGGTCGGGCGCGATTTCGCTCAACGGCTCCAGCACAAAACGCCGGCGATGCATCTCAGGATGAGGGACCGTCAGTTCCTTGGTGTCGATCACAGAATTTCCGAATAACAGAATGTCGATGTCAATCTTGCGCGGCGTCTTCTCATGGGAGCGCCGCCGGCCCATCTCCTGCTCAATGCCGAGCAGCGCACTCATCAATTGTTTCGGCATCTTTTCCGTCCGCAGCGCAATCGCGCAATTCAGGTACCAGGGATGCCCGGTCACTTCCACGGGTTCTGTTTCATAAGGCGACGACGTGGAAATCACTTCTCCGAGCGCCCCTAGGCGTGCGATCGCCTCCTGCAGGTTTCCGCTGCGATCGCCGACGTTGCTGCCCAACGAGAGATAGACCAGTTTTTCCACGAAGCAAGTCTCGAATTCAGAATTTTACCTGTGCCGAAAACTCAAATGTCTGCGAGCAGCGCTCGGTTACTAGTTCCATGACTTTTGTTACTTTTGGCGCGTGTGCTTGCGCGTTACCATCGCTCTGTATGCCGCTGCAATCCCTGCTGGTTAGCCGAGACGCGCACGTCATCGGAGTGCTTCGTCCCACGTTGGAAAAACTTTCCATCGAGGTCGAGGTGTGCCGCGGCGCCAAGTCAGGCAACGAGATTCTCCTGTCAGAGAAATTCGATGGCGTCATTGTAGATTGCGACGACCTGCAAGGCGGCCTGGAAGTTCTGGAGAGCCTGCGCAAAGGCAATAGCAACAAGAATTCGGTGGCCTTCGCGGTTCTGAACGGAACCACCACAACCCATCGCGCCTTCGAACTGGGCGCCAATTTCGTTCTGCAAAAGCCGATCTCGCCACTGAACGCGATGCGCTGCTTCAGCGCGGCGGTCGGCTTCATGACGCGCGAGCGACGCCGCTATTTCCGCCAGCCCGTCAGCGTCCCCGTGACTGCGATCTTCGGCCAAGGCCAGGAGATCAAAGGCACTTCCAGCAATCTGAGCGAAGGCGGCATGGCGATTTTGTTCAAAGGCAAATTGCCGAAAGCCGGATTGACGAAAGTTGTTTTCAGTCTGCCCACTGGGCGCTCCATCATCGAACCCAAGGCGGACGTCGCCTGGGCTGATGGATCGGGCCGCGCCGGAATCCGCTTCACCGAGATGGCAGCCAGCAGCCGCGAAGAACTGGACGCCTGGCTGGAGCAACAGATCGAGCAAGCCGATCAGCTCTCCAAGTAGACGGAATCTGCTTAGGAACTTGCGACTCCGCCATTCCCGCCTCACTCTATAGTCACTACAAATTCCAATCAGGTGGGATCCATGTTGCCCATTCAAGTCCGGATTGACCGCGCGCAACGCTTGATTGATATGTTGGAACGCGACGCCCCTTTGCGGGCTCACCGGTTCTCAGTGCTGACGCCGGAACGCCAGCGCTTCGCCGAAGAATACACCGCGGAACTCGCCGCGCGTGCCCAGGAAGAGTTGGAGAAACTTCGCGAGCACCAGTCTCTGTGGGAAGCGGACGATTCCGTTCCTGAACCGGCGGATTGATTTCTGAATAAAACCGGATGCAGATCAGGCCATCTGCTGTGCCGCCATGGGAGCGGCTTCGGGTGAAGTCTCCATCTCATCCTCGACTGTGGTTTCTTCCCACAGCGAGCGGTCGCGAAGAATGCGAGAAACCATTGCCGTATGCATGGCGTGGCCGGCGCGGTCCGCGACCACACGTCCCAGAATCTGATGTCCCAACAAAGCCAGGTCGCCGATCAGGTCGAGCACCTTGTGGCGCACGAACTCGTCTTTGAAGCGTAGTGGCGGGTTCATGATGCCGTCGCGAGTCAACACAATCGCGTTGTCGTGCGAGGCCCCGCGGATCAACCCCTGTTGCCGCATGGCATCGGCTTCGTGCAGAAAACCGAAGGTGCGGGCCGCCGCGATTTCCCGGAAGTAGCTGCCATTCGACAGGTCCACCGAGAACGTTTCCCGTCCGATCAGCGGATGCGGGAAGTTGATGGTGTAAGACACCGAGTAACTGTCCGCGGGATAGACGGCAATGAATTTGTCTCCCTCGCGAATCTCAATTTCCCGGCGCATGCGAAGGTAGGTACGCGGACGCCGCTGCTTGCGAATACCCGACTTGAGGATCGCGTCTACAAACGGCTGCGCGCTGCCGTCGAGAATAGGAAGCTCGAGATTGTCGAGCTCAAGAATTGCGTTATCAATGCCGGTGCCGATCAGCGCTGAGAGCAGGTGCTCGGTAGTCGAGATCAACACGCTCTTCTTCATCAAACTGGTGGCGTAGCTGACGCGCGCCACATTGCGCCCAATCGCCTCCACTTGAAAGCCGTCAAGATCGACTCGTCGAAACACGACGCCTGAGCCCGCCGGAGCAGGCAGGATGCGCAGAGTCACTGGCGCTCCGCTATGCAGTCCCACGCCCCGGCATTCGATGGGGCGTCGAATTGTTTGTTCTTGCCTCAATCAGTTTTCTTAACTGTTAGATGCTGAGGAGCTTACACGGAAGCTTCGGAAATCGTATGTGGTAAATCGGACACAGTGAGTGGTGGAAACAGAACGCCCGGGGCGGCGCGTCCGAGGTATATCGTTGTTGCTGATTCACTTAGCTGAATCTGGCAGGCGACCCCTCGGCCGAGGTCGTATATCGCAAGTTATCCCGTTTTAATGCTTTGGGGGCGTGTCGGAGCCATAGGTAATGGAGGCGGTGAACAGCGACGGATTCAGGTTCTGGTTATACTTCACCGAATTCAGGAATCGCTGGTTCGACATCTCTCCATTGAAATAACGGGTCACGTCGAACGGTGTCATCACGCCTTGCACGGGCCGATAGTTGTCATAGACTTCATCTTCCACGTTGCGTTGTTTGTCGGTGGGATCGCGCCACGAAAAAGATTTCTTAATCGGGAGATGAGTATTGTCGTCCAGGTAGAGGACCAGGGCTTCATTCTGCGCATTCATGATGGTGATCTGTTGCGCCGGCTTTTGCTCGGCCACTGCCTGACCATCGTAGAACAGGGCAGTCCCCGGCTGATGGAGCCACTCGCGTAATACGACGTCGAGCGCGTAGTGGTGGCGGCGCTGGTAGTCTAGCCGGTCCTTGGGATCTTCCGCGCGCGTTCCCTTGAACGTAATCTCGTAACCCTTGTCGCCGTTCTCCAGGTAGATCACGTCGCGCTTCTTGGTCAACTCGATGCGCTCCTTGTCAGGGTAGGCATAGAAACGCCAGAACACCGTTCCCACGCCATTGGGGCGGCCGAGGTGGAAACTGTACGTACGCCCTTCCTGGCTGATGTCCTGAATACCAAGGTAAGCCGATCCGCCCAGAGCCTGTAACGCCTGATCGATCAGGCTTCGGGCTTTCTGATCGTTCTGCTGGCCGTTCTGCTGGTCTTTCTGCTGATCCAGCGGGACGGACGGCGAAGGCGCGGCCGCATTGTCCTGAGCGCAAGCCAAGGCAGCAAGAATGAGGACAACAAAAAAAAGCTTCATGTCTAGGATGGTTAGACGCAGTCAGGGCAATTGTAGCTGCTCGGGGCTGGCGCGGACTATCCCGTCAGAACCGCACCGCCATTGACGTTGAAAACCTCGCCGGTGATGAAGGCGGCGTAGGGCGTGCAGAGAAACAGAATCGGCATGGCGATTTCCTCGGGGGTGCCGACTCGGCCGACCGGAATCGCGCCCGTAATCCATTCGCGAGTCTTCGGATCGGCAAGAGCGGGTTGCACCATGTCGGTGTCGACCCAACCCGGCGCCACGCAGTTGACGTAAATATGATCGCGCGCCAGCTCGGTCGAGAGTCCCTTCGTCATGCTGATGAGTGCGCCCTTACTTGCGGAATAATCGATGTGAAAGGCTTCGCCCCGCTGGCCGGAGGTCGAACTCACCAGCACGATATGTCCCGATTTGCTGCTCTGCTTCTTCATCTGCGCCACTGAATATTTGATCAACCCGAAGACGCTTTCCAGGTTGATGGCGAGCGTATTGCGCCATTGCGCTTCCGACATCTGATCGATGGAAATGTCTTCGGCGGGCCAGACTCCGTGGTTCACTACCAGAATGTCGAGCCGCCCGAATCGCTGTACAACTTCCTCGACGAGGATTCGCGCATTCTCGCTGTTCGAGAGATCACTGGCCATGGCGACGCAGTGGTCGCCCATTTCTTTGGCCAGGGCCTCGGCTTTGGTTTTCGCCTGCTGGTAATTGAATGCGACTTGCGCGCCCGCCTTGACGAACGCGCGAACCGTAGCTGCTCCAATCCCGCGGGAGCCGCCGGTGATGAGTGCCACTTTGCCGTCCAACGACAGAGGGATTGCCATGCGGATAGTTTCGCGGTTCCGAGGCCAGAGTTACAAGTGGAGAATCAGCTTTCGAAACGGCTGGAAGCCTTTTCGGATTTGAGCTCGCGGCGCAGCAGGCGCACCAGCAACCCGTCGTAGCGTATGCCGCTCATCTTGTCGAGTTCTTCGAGTGCCTGTTCGTTGGTCTTGGCGGGAGCGAACGACCGCTCCATCGTCATGTTGGCAAATGCGTCGGCAACGGACAGGATCCGCGCCCACAAAGGGATCTGCTCCCCTCGCAGGCCGGCCGGATATCCAGAGCCATCAAAAGCTTCATGATGATGTTCGAGGGCCTTTTGCAGAGCTTCGCTGTCGGGGATCGTGCTCAAAATTTCCGCTCCCACCCGGGAATGCATTTTCACCAGGTAGAACTCGTCCTCGGTAAGCGGGCCTGACTTATTCAATATGCGTTCGGGCACGAAGATTTTCCCGACGTCGTGGATGTGCGCCGCATAAGATATGTCGGCGACTTCCTCTGGACGCAAGCCCAAAGCCTTGGCGATGACTTCCGCGTACCGCGCCACCATTTCGCCGTGGCCCGAAGCACTGAGTTCCCTGAGTTCCGCCGCGCGGCTCAGGGCCTCGATCGACTCGCGCAGTACCTGAACGTCGCAGCTCTCCTTGCCTCCCGAAAGCTTGCCCAAGGTGCTCAACAGCTCTTCCAGATGCTCGGGACCGGTGTGCTCGCGCTGCAAAAATCCTTCGATGTAACCCGAGATCAACTGGCGCTGCACCGCTGAGGTTTCGCCTTCCGAAATATCCTCGGCCGTCGAGACGCGATCGCCGCCGGCGTGCTTGGAAACGTACATGCCGGCGTCCGCGACGCGAATGATGTCTTCCGACCGAATAACCATGAACCGGGAAGGCTGCGACACCGAAACTGCCGGTGATGTGATGCTCGTTCAGCATGGGATCGGTCGAGATCCAAAGCCGCAATCGTTCTGCCAGAATCTGCGCTTGTTCGACGCCCGTCTCCGGCATCAGGATGATGAACTCGTCCCCGCCGTAGCGGGCGACCACGTTCGATTGCCGGCATTTTTGCTCGAGCAACCGCCCCACTCGTGCCAGTACCAGGTCGCCTTCCAGGTGTCCCAGCCCGTCGTTTACTTCTTTGAACTTATCCAAATCCATCAGCACGACGGAGAACGGCCGGCCTGACCGCGATGCGCGACGCCACTCCGAGGTGAGCGCCTCCCAGAAGAACCTCCGGGTCTTGATTCCGGTCAGTCCATCGGTGATGGATTGTTGCTGCAGCTTCTGGAACACGAAGGCGTTGTGCAGCGCGGTAGCGAGCAAATCTGCCAGCGTATTCATGATCAATACATCTTCAGGAGAGAACGCGTCTTCTTCGCGACTCTCGACATTGAGGACGCCCAGCAGCGTCTCACCGTAGCTGATCGGAATGCAGAGCACTGCCCTCGATCCTGGCAACACTCCCTGCAGGTGTCCTTCGCTGGTGGACTGCACCAGGGCGCGTTCCCCGGTGCGCGCCACTCGGCCCAAAATCCCGGCCCCAAGCTGGATTCGTTTTCCCAGCGCCTGGGTCGTGATTCCGGCTTCGGCCTTGATCTCAATATCTTTCGTGACGTAATCAAGAATGCCGATACCGATATGGTCGAAGCGGAAGTTCTTTTGAATTTCGGCAACGATGTCGGCAAGCATCTGTTCCGAGTCTTCGCTGGAGATCGCCGTTTTGGAAATGTTGTTGAGGAAGGAGAATTGCCGCGCCCGGCGCTGTTCCTCGGCGAACAGCCGGGCATTTTCGACCGCCACCGAGACCTGTCCTGCGGCGGTCTGCATGACTTCCAGATCGCGCTGTTCGAAAACGAATTCGCGTTCGGTATTGCGCGCCGCCATCACTCCCGCTGGCTTACCTCCCAGCAGAATGGGCGCCGCGCAGAAACATTTCGCCGGCTTCCCGGGAAGATAGCTAACCCCCAGGCGATCGCGAGTCTTTTCCAGATCAGAGCGAATCAGAAGCGGTTGACCGGTTCGAATAATGTATTCAGTCAAACCATTTCCGGTTTTGCGGCTTCGTTTCGGCACAACCCGGTTATCTTCCACTTCCAACTCGAAGCGAATCTCTTCGCCTTCTTGGAACGCAATATAAAAGTCGCTGGTATCGAAAATCTGACCCAATTCCTTTTGTACCGCGTGCAGGATCTCGTCCTGGTCCAGGCGCGAACTGATGGCCTGCCCGATTTGCGTCAGCAGTTCGTACTCCTTGGTGCGCCGCTGCGCATCGTGCATCACCACGTAGTTCTCAAGCGCCAACCCAATTTGCAAAGCCAGCCCGATCAGCAGATGCAGATTCGAGGAGCCAAACATCCGCCGCCCGGCGTGGGGGAAAAGAATCACGCCAAAATTGTGCTCGCGGGTTTGCAGGCTGACCGCAGTGACGTTGTGAATTCCCTGCTCGCTCAGTACTTTTCGGAACTGTTCGAATTTTCCTCCCGGAAACGCCGGCAGAGGTTCCGCCATGTCGGGGACATTGCGGAAAGTAACGAATCCTCCGCGGCGATACGACAGTTCGCAGATGTATTCGCCCGCCCCGCTTTTTTCTAACTGGGTTACCAGGTCATCGGAAAATCCGCGCTGCACGGAAGGCAGAATCGCCCGCCACCGTTCCGACATGTAAATCACGGCTCGGTTGGTCGGCAAGGGCGACACCAGGCGATCCAGAATGCTCTGCACACTGGGAACCAGATCCTGCGCGTCCAGCAATCGCATGGGATCGACGCCAATCCGCGAGAACGCCAGCGCGTTCTCCTGTACCGCGTTGCGCTCGTTTTCGAACAACACCATGACCATGGCGATCCCGAGCAACATTTGCGGTACCGGGCCTAACAGCTGGCCGGAAACGCCGAACAGTTCCACGAAGGGATTGCGGAATTGTCCAACCGCCATCAAGACTGCCCACAACGCCAGAGACATCGCGAGCAGCCGGAATGCCAGCGAATTCCTGCGATGCGCGTAGCGATAGAAATATAAGGAGGAGTACAACAGCACCGCGGCCAGAAAGATTTCCAGCCGGAAATGCGGGTTGGTGACCACCTCGGGACGGAATACGCCGTTGACGACGCGTACTTTCACATTCCAGAACGCCAGCCCAGCGCCGATCAGGCCAATCACGATCTCGTACGATTGCAGGCGGAACCGCTCCCGCATCAGGCGAGTGGAGACAAAGATCGAGACTGCCATTGTCACCAGCAGCAACGCTCCGAGGAAGGCTACGATTTGCGACGGGGCGACAGCGTCCACCGCATCCAGCAAGTAATGCAGGGTGAAGGCTGCCCAGCCCAGTTGCCAGGCGCGAAAGTAAGCTTGCCGGCTTTGTTCGTAGAGGTAGGTGAAGACGAGAAACAGCAGCAGAGCGACGACGCCCGGCACAATCACCATGCTGATGGCTACACTGTCCATGGAAAACAGAGTCCGGCTCTACCGCCTCGCGGAGGGTTATGGTTCTCCATCAATGGTTTCACAGGCTCCGCGGCAAAACAATAGTGTCAAGAGGAACGTCGTGATATTTTGCCGCCGCGCTTCTGCTACGTGCCCAAGTACTTGCTGGCAGTCCGGCCACACTCCCCGCCGGACGCCCTGTTTGGCTACACCGTAACCTTGCTTGTGATTACCAGGTATTGAGTAATATACCCGGTTCGTCCGCGTGTCTAGATTCTGGATTCAGCATGTCTGTGCCGGGATTACAGCCTAAGATTCTCCCGGGCATCGAACATTTGTCCTGCAACGTGACACGCAAGTCTGCGCCGCACGACGAAATTCCCGCAGCCGTTTCTTAGATGCGCAACTGCTCGTGCAGCGGCCCTTGATCTTATCCATTTTCGGAATTTTCCAACTACAGAGTCCATGGTATGGGCGCTGTCGAACTAGGGTTGTACGTTGGGAGGTGTCTCGGGTGAAGACAGATTCGTCATCCGTTCACGGCTAGCGGGACTGCCTCTTCGCCCGTACCGCGGCGCCCTGCGGCTGGGTGCCGTTCTCGCAGAATAAGCGCATGCGGAACACTTTATGAACGACACTAGAGTCAAAATCGGTATTCCGGGCCTCGACGACATCCTGAATGGAGGCCTTCCAGCGACGCACCTCTACTTAATGGAGGGCGATCCGGGCACCGGCAAAACCACAATCGCCTTGCAATTCCTGCAGGAAGGTGTCAAGGAGCACGAAACCGCACTCTATGTGACTCTATCCGAGTCCAGGCAGGAGTTGCTCGCGGTCGCCGAATCCCACGGGTGGTCCCTTGATGGAATCGACATCTTCGAGCTGCTACCCGAAGAGAACAGTCTCAAGGTGGACCGTCAATACACCGTCTTCCATCCTGCCGAAGTGGAATTGGCCGACACCACGCGCGCGATCCTTGACCGGGTGGAGGGCTGCTCCGCTAGGCGGGTGGTCATCGATTCGCTTTCCGAACTGCGCATGCTGGCCCAGGAGCCCATTCGTTACCGCCGTCAACTGCTGGCGCTTAAGCAGTATTTTTCCGACAAGAGCTGCACCGTACTTCTGCTGGACGACCGCACCACGACCGATCGCGATCTCCAGCTTCACAGCGTAGTTCACGGGGTGATCTCCTTGGAAAACCTGCCCCGGGAATATGGTGTGAGGCGCCGCAGAATGCAGATCGTCAAGCTTCGTGGCTCCTCCTTTCGCGAGGGATATCACGACTACAGCATCAAGCGCGGCGGAGTCGCGATCTATCCACGCTTGGTGGCCGCAGAGCATAAGCCCGGCTTTCCGGAGGAGGTGGTCACCAGCCAGGTTCACGAACTCGACATGCTTTTCGGAGGCGGTCTTCATCGCGGCACTAGTACTCTGGTTTACGGTCCGGCAGGAAGCGGGAAGTCCACCATTTGTGCGAAGTATGCGATTGAGGCGGCGCAGCGCGGGGAACCCGCCTCCGTCTACCTCTTCGACGAGGGAATTCGTACCTTTGTGTCGCGTCTGGCTCGGCTCGGGATGGATCCCCAAACTCACATCCGCAGCGGGTTACTTCGTGTAGAGCAGATCGATCCAGCCGAGATGTCGCCGGGGGAGTTTGTCTCCAGAATCCGCGACGACGTTTCCAGCCGCAATTGCCGGTTACTGGTGATCGACAGCCTCAACGGGTTCACGAACTCCATGCCGGGAGAGCATTATCTCCCAATGCAGCTCCACGAACTCATTTCGTATCTCAATCAGCAAGGGCTGGTTACATTGCTGGTGTTTGCGCAGCACGGCCTGATATCGAACGATCTGGTCAGCGTCGTGGATATCAGCTACCTGGCAGACGCTGTCTTGCTCCTTCGGTACTTCGAAACCGACGGGGAAGTTAAGCTAGCCATCTCCGTGGTGAAGAATCGCAGCGGCCGGCATGAGAAGACCATCCGCGTGCTGTCCCTCGGCGAAAGGATCACGATTGGCAACCCCGTTTCCGGGTATCGCCAGGTCCTGAGCGGTGTTTCCGAGACGCTCGGATCTCCTGGCGACTGTACTTATAATCGGACCGATGGCCACTGATACCGGCACAGAACTTGCGGTGATGGTCCTCGCGCCTGTCGGGCGCGATGCCCGTTTGATCGCCGACACGCTGCAAAATGCCGGTCTTACTGCGGATGTAGTAACGTCCGCCGCCGCGGCCATCGAAAGGATCAAAGCGAGTGTCGGCGTCGCACTGATCGCGGAAGAGGCCCTCGATCCGAATTTTATTCGCGGTCTTGCCGAGGCCTTGGCGGCGCAGCCCGCCTGGTCGGACCTGCCAGTGGTGATCATGACTGGGAGTGGCGGTTCGAACTACGCCACCGACCACCTGGTGGCCATGCGGGCTGCGCTCGGCCATGTGACGCTGGTGGAGCGTCCGGTGCGCCCCGTCACTTTGCTGAGCATGGTGCAAAGCATGCTTCAGGCGCGCCGACGCCAGTACGAGATTCGCGATCACATTTCCGAGCAGGCGGAAATGCGCAACGCCCTGCTGCAAAGCCATCAGCGGCTGGAACTGGAAGTCGAACGCCGCACCAAGGCTCTGCGCACGCTCTCCGCGCGCCTGCTGCATACGCAAGATGATGAACGCCGTCGGCTGGCGCGGGAGCTGCACGACAGCCTCGGGCAATACTTGGCCGCTCTCAGCATCAATCTCGACCTCATCCAATCCAACTCCCCGGAAGTTACCCGGCAGCTGTCCGAAGCACGCGAGACTTTGCAGCAGTGTATCCAGGAGACGCGAACTCTCTCCTACCTGCTTCATCCTCCCCTGCTCGATGAAATGGGCCTTGAGTCTGCTCTTCGCTGGTATGTGGAAGGCTTCGGCCAGCGCAGCGGGATCCAGGTGAAGCTTTCGCTGGAGCCGATGACGAGAATGCCGTCCGCCATCGAGACCATGTTTTTCCGCGTGATTCAGGAAACCTTGACCAACATTCACCGGCATTCTGGAAGTCGTACCGCCGAAGTGCGCCTTCATACCGAAGAAAATCTGGCCAAGCTCGAAGTCCAGGATTACGGAGTCGGGATGGCGCCCGAGTTCCTTGACCGATTCCAGGCCTCTGGGGTTGGAGGCGGAGTCGGCATGGCCGGAATGCGCGAACGCGTCAACGAACTGGGAGGCCAGTTGAATATCGCCTCCGGTCGCCAGGGAACTTTGGTGACAGTTTCCTTGCCGGTGGTCAAAGCCGCCTGAGCTCCATTTCCTGCCGCTCTGCCGAAAAGCCTCCCAAGTTATAAGATAGTTTCAGATGAACTCTCCGAAATCTGAAACTGAGCCAATGTCCTCTCCAGCGGCCCCCGCGCCCGCTTCGAATTTTATTCGCGACATCATTCTCGAGGATCTGAAAACTGATAAGTACAACGGCCGGGTCCATACCCGCTTTCCTCCTGAGCCAAACGGTTACTTGCACATCGGACACGCGAAAGCGATCTGCCTGGATTTCGGACTGGCCGACGAATTTCACGGGCACACCAACCTGCGCTTCGACGACACCAATCCCACCAAAGAGGAGACCGAGTACGTCGACTCCATCATGGAAGACGTGCGCTGGCTGGGATTCGAGTGGGAGAACCTCTATTACGCCTCGGACTATTTCGACCAGCTTTACGAATGGGCGGTGCAACTGATCAAGGCGGGCAAGGCGTACGTTGACGATCTGACCGCCGACGAGATTCGCAAACATCGCGGAACGCTGACCGAACGCGGCAAAGATAGCCCGTACCGAAATCGATCCGTCGAGGAGAACCTCGATCTTTTCGAGCGCATGCGCAAAGGCGAATTTCCCGATGGCTCCCGCACGCTGCGTGCCAAGATCGACATGGCTTCGCCGAATTTGAACATGCGCGATCCGGTTATGTACCGCATTCTGCACGCCGATCATCATCGTACGGGCAGCAAGTGGTGTATCTATCCCATGTATGACTACGCGCACGGCCAGTCGGATTCGCTGGAACGCGTGACACATTCCATGTGTACCCTGGAATTCGAAGATCACCGCCCGCTTTATAACTGGTTCATCCAGCAGCTGGGAATTTTTCCCACACAGCAGATCGAATTCGATCGCCTGAACCTGACCTACACCTTGCTGAGCAAGCGCAAACTGCTTCAGTTGGTGCAGGAGAAACACGTCAGCGGATGGGACGATCCGCGCATGCCGACGATTTCAGGCATTCGGCGTCGCGGCTATACGGCTGAGGCGATCAGAAACTTTTGCGCTGCCATCGGCGTGTCCAAGACCAACGGCTCCATCGAACTCGCCATGCTGGAACACTTCGTTCGCGAAGACTTGAACAAGCGTTCCGCGCGCGTCATGGCTGTGCTCCGTCCACTGAAGTTGATCGTGGATAACTATCTCGAGGGCCAGGTCGAAGAGATGGACGCGGTCAACAATCCGGAGGATGCGAACGCGGGCTCGAGAAAAGTTCCTTTCTCTCGCGTGTTGTACATCGAGCAGGATGACTTCCGCGAAGAGCCCCCCAAAGGCTATTTCCGGCTCTCCCCTGGGCGCGAAGTGCGCTTGCGTTACGGATACCTGGTGACTTGCACCGGAGTGGTGAAGAACGACAAGGGAGAAGTGGTCGAAGTGCATTGCACCTATGATCCTGCAACCCGCGGGGGGAACACTCCCGACGGCCGCAAGGTGAAGTCCACCATTCATTGGGTGTCCGCGCAGCATGCAGTGGATACCGAAGTCCGTATTTACGAAAATCTGTTCAGCAAAGAAGATCCAGGCAAGGTCGAAGAAGGGAAAGATTTCACTTCGAACCTGAATCCCAATTCGCTGGAAGTGATCGCGAACGCAAAGCTCGAGCCGTCCATGGCCAATGCCGCTGCGGGTACGCGCGTGCAGTTCGAACGCCTGGGCTATTTCTGCGCCGATCTCGATTCGAAACCAGGAAAGCCAGTGTTTAACCGCACCGTCGCCCTCAAAGACACTTGGGCGAAAGTCGAAAAAAAACAGGGCGGGCGAACATAGCGTGGAAGTGTTCACTACCCGTTGTCACTCCGAGCCGAAGCGGTAGCGATAGGGGAGGAATCTGCTCTGGCGGGTGGGCTTAGTCTGTCGTGCGAACATTGCGTTATATCTTTGTGAACTTTAATTTCGGATTCCTAGAGTTAGGGCGTGATTGTTAAGACAATGTTGTTCGATCTGACGAGAATAGTTTTTGTGGTTCTCGGGAAACCGGCGTGAAACCTGGATAGAGTATGTTCCCGGATGGTTCAGGTCGAATAACCGGCTGATTTCCTGTTTATGCGTAACGCTTTCTCCCGGCTTCAGAGTCCCTAGAATGGCGTGGCCGACGGCAACTCGGGGTGCGGATACACTCGTTTAGCGACCTCATGCCCCGCCGATCACGAACATCGTACAAATATTCGGGTCCATGCCGGTCAGTTCACTAATCTTGTGCCGGAATTCAAATCGGTTCGCGACAAGTTGGTATCGGAAAGGTCAATCAGAACGCTAGAGCCAACCCTAACGGTAGACGACTCAGCGATGATTTTGATCGACAACGGTTGTTCGGATCGGGACTGGCCCATTGAGAGCAAGGGCCAAGTCGTAACCATCAACAAAATCAATATCCTCATAAACGTAACGGCATTGAATACTCGGGTGGCCGTAGAGCATGTCGGCGCGACGAATGCGTTCACCGCTCTTGCTTTCGCGTGATCATCTCGCCGTATTCTGAAACCACTCCGGTCCGAACTCCGCGTGGAGGAACGGCTTTATCCCTGAACCGCCGGTAAGACGCAGCAAGATCGGACCCTTGTCTCGCGTCAATTGCAATCCAATGTCGAAAAACGGGCAACACAGGTGCTCCAACGTCGCCCACTCGGCAGCATCTTGAAGGCTAGACCGGCTGCCCAACTCAAATTCAAAACCATCAGGCAATTCGCGGGTCTGGAGGATCGAAGCGCGTACCGCATTCCCCAGTTCAACCTTCCGCTTCATTTGGCTGGGAGTAAGGGCGGACCGGTCGCAATAAAATCCATTCTCGGAGGCCTTGGTATCGGTGTTGTCGGGCGTCATCGTCGACCTCTATACGCACTCTTCAAGCAAATCGAAGATCTGCGAAAGCGGGCTAGCTGTGCGCGTGCGGGCTTTGCGCCGGATTCGCCTTGTGCGCGGCGGGCGCTTTGACGACTTTCACTTCGAACTCCACCGGCAACTGCTTGGGCGGATAGCAGGCCGCGTTGTCGCAAGCCTGGTAGCGAAGGTTTCCGCGAAATATGTACTTGCCCGGCAGCACATGGGCAAGCGGACGAACCGAAACCGAGACCGCAAAATCTCCCGTGTACACGCTCAGCTTTTCATCGGGCGAGAAGGGAAAGCTCATCTCCTGCCCATCGGGGTAGGTCACTTTTCCGAGAACAATATCGGTCGGCGCCTCGAGTTTCAGTGCGGTGGGAATCAGGAATTCGGATTTTGGCGTGTTGGAATTGACGTGAAATCCGCCGCCAACGCGGAAATGCAGCGCGACCGAATTGGCTTTGCCGCGCGTCACGTCGGTGACAGGAACCGGCGCCATGGTCACGGAAGGAACTTTCTTGCCCGGACTATCCTGCGCCGCGCTCCCCAGGTTGAGCCCGAGCACCGCGACTGCTATCCAGTTGAATCGTGATCGAAGCATCTTAGTTTTTGCTCAACGCGGTCTTCACTTCGTCTTCAATTTCCGAACGTCCCTTCAATCCAAATACGCGGTCGATGAACTTGCCATCGCGGCCAATATAGAAAGTCGCCGGAAGGAATTGAATTCCTCCGTACGAATCGCCAACCGATTCCTTGCCTACCAGGATTGGATAGTTCACTCCCATATCCTTTGGCGAACTTGGCAATGTCGTCCTGGCTGGCGTCATCCATTGCCACGCCGACGATCTGCAAGCCGTCAGGCCCGTATTGCTTTTGCAATTCCACCAGCCACGGCATCTCGACTTTGCAGGGCCCGCAATAGGTCGCCCAGAAGTTCAACAGAACGGCTTTGCCGTGATAGTCCGACAGATGCACGGTCTTGCCTTCCAAAGATTTCAACTCGAAATCAGGGGCGGCTTTGCCTTTCATGGCGCCGACACCCGCCGCGCTGGGATCGGCATCGCGACGCGACATGTGGTATCCGAACACCAGCATCGCAGTCACCACCATCGCCACTATAATCAGAACTACGGGATCACGTTTCACGAGCACTCCGTTACAAAGCGAACCGGTTCAAGAATGAAAGATAGTTCGAGATGATCGTAAACCTGCCGATCACCAGCAATATGCCCAGCACGATCAACAGCGCGCCGCTCGCCACTTCAAGCGCGTGCATGTGTACCCGGAAGCGGCTATAGAATTTGAGAAAGCGCTCGATCCCCAGCGACGTAAGCAGGAACGGTACGGCCAGGCCGAGCGAATAAATCGCCAGTAGCGCGATCCCCTTCATCACCGAGTCTTGGGTCGCGGCAAATCCCAGGATCACTGCCAGGATCGGCCCTACGCACGGCGTCCAGCCGAAGGCGAAGGCAAAGCCGATGACGAATGCTCCCCACGGCGTGCTCCCGCCTTTCACCGCGTGCAAACGCGCGTCGGTATAAAGCGCCTTGATCTTGAAAATGCCAGTCAAGTGGAGCCCGAACAAAATAATCACTACGCCCGCAACCTGGGCCAGCAGCGATTTATAACGTGCGAGCAACTGCCCTACCTCGGTGGAGATCGCGCCCAGGGTGATGAACACGATGCTGAAGCCCAGGATGAATCCGAGCGAATTCATCATCACCTTGCGAAACAGCTGCGCTTCCTGCGACTTCAGTTCCTCGACTCCCGCGCCCGAAATCAGCGACACATATCCGGGAACTAGCGGAAGCACGCATGGCGAGAGAAAAGAAATCAGCCCGGCGACAAACGCCGCAAAAGGTAAGGGTAGGCTAGTCATTCAATTTTTATTCTACCTTGGTTAGACGTAGCGAGCGGCAAAGTGACTTGTTCCTCAGTGTAGAAGATGCGCCTGCAGGGGCCGGAGTTACAGCTTACAAAATTGTTACCAATGTCACTTCGAGATCTTTTTCTTCTTTACCGCAGGAGCTTCTGCAGGCGGGGATGGCGCCGCGGGCTCGCTCGATAGCTGTTCCGGCGATTCCGCGATTGCTTTCTTCACCAGCCCGGGTGGAATGGTCGCGGTGAGCACCGCGCGGTCCTTGTGCTGCTCGATCTTCAAGCTCTCGAAGAACTGCTTGATGTCCGCGTCCGATGCCTGGCCCGATACCGTGATCTCGGCATTGCGAAACAGGTTCAGGAACGTGCTCACCTGTTCGCTCAACTGCTTCGCGTCGTCCTCGCTGCCGGTGACCGCCTCGGTCTTCATCCCGATGGTGCCCAGGTATCGAACCGAGCTCACAATCACCGCCGGTTTCGAAAATAGGAACGACAAAAATGCAGGCTGCATGCCCGCGGCGGAAGGCTGGACCCGAAAGATCGTCCACGCCAGGCTCGCAAGTGGCACGTCTTTGTAGTACTGCCGCAAAAACGATGGCCCTCCAAATGGCGATGCCAGTTTGCGCGAGCGATCGATGATGCCGCGAATCAGCATCGGGTCATTGCTATTGGAGGCCGCCACCGTATCCACTCCGAGAATGGCTACGCGCAGCGTCCGATTCTTCCAGGGGAATGTTGTAGATTCGATCGAGCGATAGTTGTCGACCGACTGCGATAGCTTGCGCAGATAGCTGGTGAGCTTTCTCCTTGGAATTTCCCGATGAATACTTCGGAGAATCGGGGCTGCGTCCGGCGGCGCGCCGCGAACCGGCGTGGGATAGTGAATCGCGAATGCTGCTTCGTCCAGGTCGCGCTCAAACTGGAAACCTGTCGCTTCGATGAACTGCTGGTACTCGGGATCGTGGGAAACTTGGGGCAGATCGCCTGAGACGTTCGCGCGCCGCATCCATTGCAGGTTGACGTACAGAAATCCGTCAGCCCCGGGAAGCAATCGGCAGCCTCGGGAGGCGCGTGCTTGCGGAGTTGGACAACCAGCGTGAGTACCGCCGCAATCAGCAGAACCGTAAGCAGAATTGGCAGGCTGCGTCTTATGCGCATGAAAAACGGGGCTCAGAACCCTGAAAACCGTCCCAAACCACCGGAACCGGACCGGAAGCGCCCGTGATAGCACCCCACAGGCCTGCCGTTCTCCAAGCTAAAGAAAATACGGGGACCCCGGTTGCACGTGGGTTGCCGTTATGATAATTTTATGAATTGTCCCGGACATCAGGAAGGGATCAGGGGGCAGTTGTCGCCTGTTAGGCGTAATTGTCCCGTATGCTGGCGTAGCTCAGTTGGTAGAGCATCTGATTTGTAATCAGAGGGTCGGGGGTTCAAATCCCTTCGCCAGCTCCAGTATCGGAATCCGGAACACAGGGAGAGCGCGGCGCGGCGGCAGCAACAGTTTTTTCAACGGCACTCCATAAGGAAGCTTTCCAAGTGTGGTGTATTGCGCGCGAGAATTTTTGTGCGCATGGTCTGTTCTTCTAGTTGGAATCAACCGCTGTAGTCCTATGCGCGCATGCGCGATTTGTGAGCAGGAAGATGGAGCGTCCGCGCTTCGTATTTTGCACAGGTGGGTGAGTGGTTAAAGCCGACAGACTGTAAATCTGTTCCTCCTAGCGAGGTACGGAGGTTCGAATCCTCCCCTGTGCACCAGGATTGAGCGGCGAGGTTCCGGTCCGGGCAGTGAAACGCAGTTTGAATATCTAGCAGAAACTGGTTCTGGCGTTGACGGCCTTTGCGGGGTTGGCGGCATTGGACTGGACCATCTGCGATGAGCCGATCCAGGCTTTTGATTTTCAAGTGCGTCTGCGTACGGTGACGCTGGTGGTTTTAGGGTTGTTCGCGTTTGAACGTTGCTGCATTTTTATCGCTTGCGGATTGAGACGCGGATGCAAACGGCAGAGTAGTTCGAGTTGAAGTTGGGCGGTAAGCGGGTTTCGAGTGAGCAGTAAGGGCGGGAGTAACTCAGTGGTAGAGTCACAGCCTTCCAAGCTGTTGGTCGCGGGTTCGATTCCCGTCTCCCGCTCCAGTTCTTTGAATGCAGGGCCGATGTAGCTCAGTTGGTAGAGCACTCCCTTGGTAAGGGAGAGGTCACCAGTTCAATCCTGGTCATCGGCTCCAGATTTTCGAATTGAGGCGATGTCGGCGTGCCAGGTTTGCAGCCAGCAGTTTTACCGGTTGTGCGAGCGAAAGAGTTCGAGAATTGAAGGGCGTGATCAGCCGCTCGCTGTCCGCGGCAAAGTGGAAGAGTTCCTCAAACGGGTGAAGAAGAGCCGTCAGCCGGGTGCGAGAGTTTGACCAGATTCTTGCCAAGCGGAGTCTTTTGAGCGCGTGCGATCGGGAGTTCGCGAAGTCCGGACGCAGCACGAGACGCTTTACGGCGAGTTGCCGGTTTCGGACCAGTCGCAGATACGGGAGTTTTATCTATCGCAGAGTCGAGGAAGTTGAGCCGGCGTTGCGGACCAAATTCCAGCAAGCTTTATCAGTACTACTGAGTCGAATAACACGAGGAGGCACAGCACTACTATGGCGAAAGAGAAATTTGAGCGTACCAAGCCGCACTGCAACGTAGGCACGATCGGGCACATCGATCATGGCAAGACTACGTTGACGGCGGCGATCACCAAGGTGTTGTCGAAGCACAACCCCAAGATCCAGTTCCGGTCGTTCGATTCGATCGACAACGCTCCGGAAGAAAAAGCTCGCGGAATCACAATCGCGACGGCGCACGTGGAGTATGAGACTCCGAACCGGCACTACGCGCACGTGGATTGCCCGGGCCACGCCGACTACATCAAGAACATGATTACCGGCGCGGCGCAGATGGATGGCGCGATCCTAGTTGTGGCGGCGACCGATGGTCCGATGCCGCAGACGCGTGAGCACGTGCTGCTGGCGCGGCAAGTCGGTGTGCCTTACATCGTGGTGGCGCTGAACAAGTGCGATGCGGTGGATGATCCCGAGCTGCTCGACCTGGTGGAACTCGAAGTACGCGAGTTGCTGAAGAGCTATCAGTTCCCCGGGCGACGATGTGCCGGTGGTCCGGTTGTCGGCTCTGGGCGCGCTGAACGGGGAAGAGAAGTGGGAAAAGCAGATTGACGCGCTGATGGAGGCGGTAGACAAGAGCGTGCCGCAACCGGCGCGCGATCTGGACAAGCCGTTCCTGATGCCGATCGAAGATATCTTTTCGATCTCGGGCCGCGGCACGGTGGTGACGGGACGAATCGAGCGCGGCAAGGTGAAGGTGGGCGAAGAAGTAGAAATCGTCGGCTTCCGCGACACGCGCAAGACGGTGGTGACCGGCGTGGAAATGTTCAAGAAGCAACTGGACGAAGGCATGGCGGGTGACAATGCTGGGCTGTTGCTGCGCGGCATCGCGAAAGAGGATGTCGAGCGCGGCATGGTGCTGGCGAAGACGGGATCGATCACGCCGCACACCAAGTTCAAGAGCGAGGTGTACATCCTGACGAAAGAGGAAGGTGGACGCCACACTCCATTTTTCAAGGGCTATCGTCCGCAGTTTTACCTGCGCACGACGGACGTGACCGGAGTCGCGGAATTGCCGGCGGGCACCGAGATGGTGATGCCGGGAGATAACGTGAGCCTGGTGATTGAACTGATTACGCCGGTCGCCATGGAAAAAGGCTTGCGCTTCGCGATCCGCGAAGGCGGGCATACGGTGGGCGCTGGAACGATCAGCGAGATTATTCAGTAAAGAAGTGCAGAAGTCAGAAGTAAGAATGCAGAAGTGACGAATGAATACTTCTGCATTCTGAAATCTTCCTTCTGCAATTAAAGGGAGTTAGCAATGCCCCGAGAGATTATTACGATGCAATGCGGTGATTGTAAGGAACGGAACTACTCGACTACCAAGAACCGGAAAACCACTCCGGATCGCATCGAGTTGAAGAAGTTTTGTAACCGTTGCCGGAAGCATACGCCGCACAAAGAAGTGAAGTAATTTACGAATTGTTGAATTTAGGAATTGTCGGATTTTAAATTCGTCAATTCAAAATTCTGACAATTCGTAAATTGAAAAGACAGGGGCGTAAGCTCAACGGCTAAACTGTCGGTCTCCAAAACCGAACTTGGGGGTTCGAATCCCTCCGCCCCTGCCAGAATTTTAGAGGGAAGCCGCTTAGGCCAGGAGTTGTAATGGCAGTCGAGACGAAGAAAATGGCAAACACACTTGCATCCGCCGGCGGCAGCTTTGGGGACCGCATCAAGTCCTGGCCGGAGCGAACCAAGGCCTTTTACAACGACGTGCGCACCGAGATGAAGAAAGTCACGGCCCCGTCGTTCAAGGAAGTGCGCGCCACGACCGCGGTAGTCATCATTACCGTTTTCCTGTTCGGCGTGTATTTCTGGATTGTGGATAACACCATTGGAAGCGGTATCAACTACCTGTTCAATATCTGACGCATCGTTGATGCCAAGGAAGGAAGCTGTAACTTTGCAGCACACTATGGCGGAAGAAGAAAATAACGGAGTCCGACGCTCGCATGACCCGGCGCGCCAGAGCTACACACCAATCCCAATATGAAGTGGTACATCATCCACTCTTATTCGGGTTTCGAGCGCAAGGTGAAGGAGTCTCTGGAGTCGCGTGTCCAGGCGTTTCGGACTGCAGGAGAAGATCGGCAAAGTCCTGATTCCGACCGAGCCGGTGACCGAAGTCCGCGGGGGCAAGAAGTACACCACCGAGCGCATGTTCTATCCCGGATATGTTCTGGTTGAGATGGACATGGACGATCACGTCTGGCACGTGGTGAAGTCCACTCCACGCGTGACTGGATTTGTCGGCACCGGCCAGCAGCCGACTCCGCTGTCGGAAGAAGAAGTACAGCACATCGTCTTCCGCGTGAGCGAAGGCAAAGACAAGCCCAAGCTCAAGGTCAAGTTCGAGAAGAACGAATCGGTGCGGATCAGCGAAGGTCCGTTTGCCAGCTTTACCGGGATTGTGGACGAAGTGAATGAAGATCGCGAGACCCTGAAAGTCATGGTCACCATCTTCGGGCGTTCCACTCCGGTTGAGCTTGAGTTTGGGC
>CAWCRE010000013.1:0-333827 GCA_963797845.1 Terriglobia bacterium | reverse complement strand
GAGTCAAGCACGTGACAGTGATTATCCACGTATTGCTTAGTGATGGTGATCGGACTGAAATCAGCGAAGCTGGCGACCGAGGTGACAGTGAAGGAAAAAGGGTTGCGAGCTTGAATTCGACACCGTCGGTGATCGGCGTTCCGCCAGTGGCTTGGGTCTGCATGGAGCTGGCGCGGGCGAACAGAGATCGGGGGTGGATGAATTCAATATACTGCCGACGTCACATACCGCCGTCGCCGTCGAGGTCCGCACTTTGCCAACCGTGGCGCCGTTGGCGTTGAACGGGTCGGCGAGCGTGGCGGAAAGATTGCCCTTGATGTTCCCGCCCGTGCTGCTCTGAGACTGTGAGGCCGCCAACCCGTGAACGCCCCGCTTTGGGAGTTGTAAGTAAAGCCCCGCGAGGACGAAACACCAACGAATTCCATACCGGCATCGTTGGTCCCAAACAGCTCCGTGCTAATTCCTTGC
Organism: Terriglobia bacterium; assembly: GCA_963797845.1. Lineage (GTDB taxonomy): Bacteria > Acidobacteriota > Terriglobia > Terriglobales > Acidobacteriaceae > DASREM01. Next base: position 333,359 of record CAWCRE010000013.1, on the reverse strand, counting down.
GGATCATCAATAGTCGCGTACGTTCCCGCTGACAGACGAAAACCGTGAAAAACGGGTGTCAATGTTAAGAGTAGAAGCCAATGATTTTTCCTAATCCGTCAATATCTGTCGCGAAGGTTCCATCCACAGCCCCCGGATAATCAACTGCGCTTATGTTCCTTGCGCCACGGCAAGCGACACGACGCAATCACAAACAGCACTGAGCAGAGAATGGCTTTCACTAAATGGCCTCCACGACGGGCGAGCCATTGTGCTCTCAATTATCGTGGGTCGCAAGGTGCAAGAGTTTGCCGTCCCATGCGAAACCAGGTTACATATCCTTTGCCGACAACCTCTCAAGGTGTGCCAGCAAATTGTGCGACTCTCTTAACTTTTGGATTTCTGAACCAATCAGTTGACCAGATCCGATAAATGTTCCACCCCAGGCGTTCGAGTACCTCCTGGGCAATCCACATCTCTCTCCCGGACTGACCGTCCGCTTATGGAATCTTAGCACCGTCACACTCAATCCCACACAGAAAAGTTCCCGGGCGTTTCGGGTGACGTACGGCTAGATCGATTCGATAGCCTGCAAACCCGAGCTGGGGAACGGCTTCGTATCCCTTCTCAACGTGAGTACTCTGAGTACCCATTCTTCAAATTCTGAGTCCGGATCTCCTGCCAATCGTGGAACAACCAAGACCCATTTCTGGCAAACTGTAGGTACGCTTTCAGTGCCCTAACACCCCAACTCTTCCCCTCGTCCTGTATTTCCTCGGGGTTCATCGACTAAAACACGACCACTTTTTTCTTGGTGCGGTAAAGAGCACATTGAAGCCTTCGATCACCATATGCGCTGTTGATTGGGCCGAAGCGCTGATAAAAGTTACCTGCATTGTCCTTGCCGTACACTGTCGAGACGAAATTACTCTCATCTCCCTGTACGTTTTCTAAGTTTTTGACAAACAGTGATTCAAGAGTGGTCGACCATTTTTCGCGATACGCCTCCACCTCTGGTTCTGACGCGCACAGTTGGTCGATAGGCTCCGAAGGCTCGCCTGCTTACTGTTCACAGCGACAATGCCTGAAGGACTGGGACGGATGAGAAGACATGAATGTTTTCGCCTCCTCAACCACTGCATGAGCCTGCTGCTCGTTAACTCCTGCTCCATAGACTCCCTCTACCTCGAAGCTTGACTCCATATTGCGGGTCGTCATGGTAAGGCGAGGGAAAGACAGTCAATTCATCGCGATAGAATTCATGGTTGAAAACGAGATTAAGGATCCGTGCTCAGAGCGGTAGTGCCACTTCAGCATCCGGACGGGATGGAAACGGGCCGCAGCGGCTTCAAGAACAGACTCTTGCTGCACATCTTCGAGTTCTTCGTCATCGTCTCCACCATCCGACCAGAGGCGCTGAAAGAACGATGTCGGGGGGATTGCATCTGGTCACCGACGACGACAATCTGTCGTGCACGTGCAACAGCGCCCAACGACTCCTCCGGACGAATTTGAGATGCTTCGTCCATGATCACCAGATCAAAAGCCAGATGTCCTGGTTCGAGGAATTGAGCCACAGACATTGGGCTCATCATCCAACATGGTGACAGTGCCTGAATTGCATGGCCAGCGCGACGAAACAAGTCGCGCACTGATACCCTCGGTCGAACCTGACCAGCGACATACTGAACAAGTGCCATTTCGGTCAGTTCACTGACCCGGCCCTGATGAACGCCCAGGGGAGCATCGCGCTGACAAATTTTGGCCGCCAATAACTGCCGCCGAAGTGCAATGTATTCTTTATCCAAGTTTCGGTACTGCGCTCTCAGTTGATCGTGGCTTGAGCCCGAATGGCGTCTTAGCCGAGGGTCTGCTTCTAATACCTGCTCCGCTGCTGAGCGATAGAAGACAAAATCGGCCGCAGTGCCAAGCTCACGATAATCTTCTTTGGCCTCAACGAACGCCGAGAGCACCGGGCCGAGACCGGCATCGGATGCACCATCTTCCGAGAGTAAGAAATTCACGTAGTCCTGTAGATGGCTTGAGCGCTCGAACGCCCGGGTGAATTTGTGGTTTAACTCCTGCAGATCGGCTGCTTGCGAGTCGCTGCATTGTGCCCAAAGAGACCAATCGAAGTTGGCCAAATCGTCAGCGTTTTGCAGAGTTTGTTGCGTCGTTGCCAGCCGTTTTGCAAGCTGTTCCGATTGAGACCTCAACCAGTCCACGTTCTTTACCGCTTCGTGCAGCCAATTCTTCACTTCGGGCGAAAGCTCAGCGGCATCGATCGTTTGTGACCCCTCGACAGTGAACTTCAACTCTTCCAATGTGCACGGCAAATTATTGAGGCCCAACTCGCCACTGTAACGTTCGAATCCACTTTGTTGTCTCTCAATGCCACAGAGGAGTTGAGAAACTTCCGAGAGCCGCGACAGAGCCGCGCTTTCTTTGAATGTGAGGGACACTGCTGCCAACGCAAGTGACTGCAACGCAGTACACCTGCCGTCGAGATCGGAAACCAAGTCCGCCAATGTTGCTGAATCTGGGCTGCCGCCCTGAGAAACAATCTTCCCGAGTTCTTGAATCGAAGCGTCACTCGGAAGATTGCAAAGATTACGGAGATGCTCAGTTGGACTCTCAAATAGCTGGGTGCGGAGCTTCTCTCCGACTGAACCGAACCTACCGAGGGCAATTCGAGTGTCTTCCGCCCAATTGGAAATCGCGCCAATCGACGTGAAGTCGGTATCGAGGCCGGTGAACGTCTCGCCCAGCATGGAGCCGTATGTGCGATTATTTGCAAACGCCTCCTCTTCGTCCAAAAGGCGAGACCATTTCGACAAATCGTCCGAAAGCAGTTTGCGCGTGAGTTTTCCGTGCGTCCCCTTGTGGGCGATTTTCGATAGGCTTTTTGCGGTACGGCAGTGGGAGTTAAGGAACGCCGTCAGGGTGTTTGATGAACGAAGAGCAATGACGTACGACTTCAATTCGACAGCCGATGGAAGAAGAGCTGAGTCCCACTCGGCTTCGAGTTCTCCCCTCTGCTGCCGAAGTGTATTCCACTGCTCAACTGCTCTCTTGATTGCTACTTTATTTCCTTCCTGCAAAACGTTCGGCGACCTGTGCGACCATAGATCGCGCGGGAGGTCTTGCAACTGCTCGATTGTGGTAAAGCAGGCCCGAAGATCGCGAAAGGTTTGCGTTTCCACGCCGAAAGCGTGAGTAACCCTTGCAGCTGCTCGGGCGCACTCTTCGAAGCGAAGTTTTACATTTTGCAGAGCGGTTATCTGTGCTTTCAAGTGAGTAATCGTCGAATCGCCAACAGAGAGTCGGATCGCCGCATCACTTCCACTTTGCGCAACACTGCTTCCACCAAGTAATGCGACATCAGGATCAAGCACATATTGTTCGAGCTGAAGTCTTGCCTCGGAGAGCGCCATCATCAAACTGATCAAATTCGCAGCCGCTTCCCGGGACTCTTTGCGATTGAGTCTTCGGAAAAGCTCCTCGTTGATTTTGCTTGTCGGTATGGCCAACTTGATTACCGATGTCGCCATTGCGGACAAGCCCCTTAGGTTGGCGGGCAATCTCGATTGGGTCACTCGTTCAATGTTGGCTCGGGCGTCGAGGACTTGCGAGAGCTGTTCGGTTACCTCGCGAAAAGCGGACAACAACGTATCGGTTTCCAATTCAGTCAAATTGCTATTTTGTAGACCTCGCCAAGGGTGCTCCGACAACGAGCCAAACGTCTTCACTAATGCAGTGTGGCTGTCCAGATCCACTGCTGCATCAATCATCTGCTTTCGTATGTGTGGCGTCAGATTCATTGCCTGCGGAAAACGGGCTGTTGCCAGCGCAGGCGGGAGTTGTGCCCTGGCGCTATCACGGATACCACTACCGAGAAGCACGTCACGAATCATTAGCCCGGTCTCGCCAGCGGCTTCATTTGTCTTTTCAACGTAATAGATAAGGTCTTTACGGGCTCTCTGTAGGGCATCAAGATTGCTTTGAAGAGTCGACTGAAAGCGTTGCCCGGGCTGATATTCGAGGCGCGCTACGAATGATTGGATTATTGCGGTTTTAGAGGTCTTGCTGGAATGGAGTTCCAAACAGAACGGGCCCAGCCCTGCGGAATCTATGCGTTTCTTGACCACTTCGAGGGCCGCCATTTTCTCCGCCACGAAAAGAACCGACTTCCCGGCATCAAGCGCGGCGGAGATTATGTTTGTAATCGCTTGAGACTTTCCGGTTCCAGGCGGCCCTTGAATTACGATATTTTTCCCTTGAAGTACATCGACGACGGCACTGTGCTGTGAGGAATCGGCATCGGTGATCAGTAGAGCCTCAGGCCCGGTAATCTTATCGATTTCGTACTCGGGAGCGAATGCACTCCCATGAACTTCTGCCCCAGCTATCAATGTCCTAAGCAGAGGGTTCTTGTGGAGTGGCTCGACCGGTGGCCACTTCTCTGGATCAAGATCCTTGTACATCACCAGTGTCGAGAACGTGAACAACCCGACAGTCACGTACCGTCTCAGTTTCCAATCTGGCCGTGAACGTATTACACGCTCGACTTTCGTGAAGAATTGTCCGAGAGGATCGGGTTCATCGCTATCCAAGCTCCACTGCGGAAGCTCAAGCGCGTACTCCTTTTTCAACAGTTCTCGCAATGCAACGTTGATTTCGATGTCTTCGTTTCTGCTGGTAATGAAGTACTGATAGACGCCGTTCTGGAGTTCGCGGTCGAAGTTGCACGGGATAAAAAACGAGTGGCGCAATTCTTTTCTCATCTGAGCTGTCAGATTCGTAGTATTCAATGAATCCGAAAGCACAGAAGAGGGCTGACAATCCCGCGTCCTGCAACAAACTGCGTGCTGACTCTCGCAACGTTCCTAGCTTGCGTTCCAGATCCTCGCGAAAGTAGAGCGATTGAATTTTGTTATCGGTGTGACGGCGACGATTCGTTCCGTCTGGCTTCGGCAGGTCGTAATCTGGTCGAATCCCGACCTCTACTGCATGTTTCTTCGGATCGTCGGTAGCTTCGTAAGCCGGAAGATCGATTTCGCACTCGCACTCGATTACGCAATTCTCGTTCGATCTTCTGCCGCTGTCTGTCGGACGGCGTCGGACCAACCGCTTCAAGAGCCTTGTTGTAACGCTCATCTGTTCTCTTTGCGTTTCGGAGTGCTTGTGTGAACAGAGGGCGCTCTTCATCCGGTGGGATTAGCACCGGGTCCGGCAACGGATCGAACCATAGCTGGCGAGATGATTCGAGTTTCTCAAACAGCTTTTCGGGAATCTCATCAACGACGCGAATGTGCGAACGAGACCGTTCAGAGTGGCGAAAATTCACCAGTGGATTACGGCTGCTGAGATCAAGCAGCTTTGCGCGATACTGCTCCATTGCTGCCTTAACGAAGTCATCAATTCCCGTCACCACACTTACGGCCATCTAGCGGAACCTCGTGAGTTTGTTCGTATTCGCGGAAGTATCGATTCGTGCGTGTCGCAACTTGGGCCTTGTTTGGCTCAGCTCCATAAAAGAGGAATGCTGCGCCCTGGGCGAGGGGAGGGAGCAAGAATTGTATAGCCGTATCACAAACTGGAGAGAACTTTTTGCATACCAATCGCCAAGCTAGCGACGCACTCCATCGCGTCCAGACACGCTGCAATGAGGAACAGTTCGATCCTCTCAGGGGCTCTGCCCCCGAGACCCCCGCACGTTTTTAGGCTGATGCTGCATGCCGCTGCGAGGCAAATCCCGAATACTGGTGGATTGCGACTGTGCAACAATCTCTCTGCTCGATATAATCGCCACCTTATGTTGCTGCCACGGACAGACCGACTTTGCGCCATAGTGGAGGACGTCATGAAATCTTCACTCGTATTCGTCACACTAATTGTTCTGTCTTCATCCGCGCTCCAGGCAGCGGATAAGACTGAGTGGAACGGCAATTGGTGGGGAAGTATGACACCAAGTTTCAAGCTGGGATGGGTCACGGGATACGGCAAAGCAATGGACTATGCATCAACGATTCAGATGACAACCTGTGCGTCCAACATGCCGATGTACCATGAAAAATTCCCAAACCTCGATCCGAAAGTTCTATTCGAGGACATGTGTGGCGGTAAAACTGAATTCGACTATGACGGAATCTCGATGGGGCAGTTCGTGGACGGCATCGACACTTTTTACAAGGATTACCGTAATAAGCAATTGGAAGTAGGTTGGGCAATTGAGTACGTGCGTGACGAAGTCAAAGGAAAGCCCACCCAAGGTTTGGAGGCTGAGCTTTCTTTATGGCGCAGATGCTCTGCTGCCCTCCAATCTGGAAATACCGACCAGATCAGTAAGGCTTGCACCCCCGACGATTCTGGCATCAAGAAATAACGAATATTTGTCGAGAATGGAAAAACGACTTGAAGACAGACTATTGTATCGTCCGTTGATCATTCGCAGAGTCATCAGCTCATCTATTACCAACACTTGTGACTTTCAGAGCCGTTTCAGAATGACCAAGCGCGAAAAGCCGATTTTTGACGCAGTCAGAAATCGAAAGTTTGGACGTTTCACCTGTTTTCTGTGCGGCTGTAGATTAGGCAAGCGCAATCGCTCGGAAGAACATGTGTTTCCCAGGTGGCTGCAAGAGCGATTCCAACTACAAAATAAACAGCTAGTGCTGTTGAACGGAAGCTCGATACCCTACCGACAGTTAACGATCCCATGCTGTAAACGATGCAACAATCACCACCTCTCTCCAATCGAAAACAAGATCAAGTTGGCGACCGCTAAGGGCGTAGCGGCAGTGCGACAGCTCGACCCAATAGTTCTGTTCCTTTGGTTAGGAAAGATTTTTTACGGGCTACTCTATCGTGAATACCTTCTGAAGTTGGACAGGAAAAGTGCCTCTAAAAGGACCATAGTTCCACGCGAGAGGCTGGAGCGCTTTGGCATGCACCATCTAATGCTCCAAGCGTCGCGGTTGCGATTTCGCTTCATGTGTCCGGCCGGAGAAGGTTTACCGCCAGCTTCGATTCTGGTGGTGCGTACTCAGGAACCAAGGATGATAGAACATCAGTTCGACTTCCGGGATGCCCCGGCAGGGATGCTGGTCTCGATACGGATGGGGAAAGTCGGTATCGTTGCGGCGTTACAGGATGGCAGCGCGTTAAAACTCCTTGGTTTCCCGAAATGCAGAAGATACGCACTTCACCCGATCCAATTCCAGGAATTGACGGCGCAAATCTTCTACAAGACTGGGTTGCTCAACCGGACTCCAAAGTTCTTTGTCGCTGAGGACTCAAAAAGTGTGTCGGTCATAATGTCGCCTCTGGCTGGACTGAGTACGAGACCTATTTTTGACGATTGGCAACAGGAGGACTACGCAAAGTTTCTGTCGGCGATGACGGGTATTTCAGTGGAGGAGCTGTTTTTCCCTCCGAGTGTGATGACCTTTTTGCGAGGAAAGGATGGCAAGCTGCTGTTCATAGATGTCAACGACGAAACCTTCGGGGCCAACTAATGATTGCCCTTGTGCGAGTGCCGGGCCCAGAAAATAGACACGTGTCAGGTTCTAAACATATCGGTGGTCGAACTGTGATGCCGTTTATGGAGAAGCGGCCCCAGGCTTTCGGCTTGTTGTTGTGGGCATTGTTGGCACGGAACGAGAGCGAGCGGAAGGGGGCGCAGGAGAGCCAGTTTGTGACAGATGTGACAGTTACTTCTGAAATAGCCGTTACGCGCGCGCGAACGGTCTATATGTGGCGACCTGTCAGATCTGTCATACGGGAACCGTGAAAATACCGTTGAACCCGCGCTCGCTGGTTGAACGTTTCCGCTCAAACCCCTTCGCATCCAGGTTCTGGGACAGTCTCTTGCTCGACCCGGCCTGTTCGCCGTTTCGCTCGCACCATTGTTTCCACGACGCGAAAAGATCCGACTGGGACGTGAAGAACTGGCTTCCCAGAGTGCAACACGCCTCGATCCAACGCGCCAACGCATCTTCGCCTTCGAGGTATTCAACCCTCGCATTCTTCACAATGGGTGGAGGATTCAGACCCTCTCTCTGCCATGCCAGGCATCCTTCAATCATCCAACTCAAGATACCTGCCCACTCCGAACGCAGCTTCTCGGCGAGTTCGGGGTCTCGCTCCTCGGGCGGAATCGTGACGATGAATGGCAACAGGTATAGGCGTCTGCGGATCGCCTCATCAACTGTGCGTATGCAAGGTTTGTGATTGCCGGAGATAATCAGCTTGAATTGGGGAACGAAATCGAAGTAGTCCTGACGCATGAATCGGGCCGAGATCTTGTCGCCTCCGGTGAGCGTCTTCAGCCTGCTCTCGGCCCGGCGCCTTCCTTCTTCGGTCTCTGACGCTGTCACCAGTCGTGCCCCGTGCAGCCCGGCCACGTCGGTCGGGTGGTGTTCTGTTCCAGACGCCATGAATGTCTCAATAGGTGCAGTTCTGGCGTAGTCACCCATCACTCCCGAGAGGGTGCTCGTAAGTACCGATTTTCCATTGGCCCCACTGCCCCAGGCAAAGAACAGTGCGTGATCGCGTGTCACGCCAGTCAGGGCACAGCCGCCCATCCGCTAGAACGGGGCGAAATCAGCTGAGGAATTAGCTGCCCAAACCGGCGCTCAACCGGACGCGCTCTATCGCCTCATGCGCGCCACCGCTTGCGTTGGAGTCCTAGCGGAAGGGTCGGACAAGAAATTCTCACAGACGCCCATGTCGGCCGTTCTGCGCACCAACGCGCACCCCAGCCTACGAGGGCTCGCCATCATGACCGGCCGGGAATGGCACGAGCGGGGATGGTCCAGGCTGGAATATTGCGTGCGCACCGGAAAGCAGGCACTCGACGAGATTTACGGCATGACCATCTTCGAGTATCTGAAGCACAATCCCGAGGAATCGCGGATTTTTGACAATGCCATGACCGGGCTTTCCAGCATTGATGGCCCCGCTGTGGCCGATGCCTACAACTTTGCCGGCGTACGAAACATTGTCGATGTCGCCGGCGGCCACGGCCTTCTGCTGGCCACGCTGCTCGGGCGGAATCCGCACTTGAAAGGCACGCTCTACGAGGTACCCCATGTGCTGGAGGGAGCTAAAACAGGTGCCCTCAAGCCATATATGGACCGGTGTACGCTGGCCTCCGGCGATATGTTCTCTTCGGTCCCTGCAGGCGCCGATGCCTACATTATGAAACACATCATTCATGATTGGCCGGATGATGCCTGCGTCAAAATTCTAAAAGCCTGCCGCCAAGGCGTAAATCCCGGCGGAAAGTTGTTGGTGGTAGATTGCGTGATTCAGCCGGGCAACGACTTCTCTCCCGCGAAAATTTCTGGATTTGCAAATGCTGATTTTCCCCAGCGGACGCGAACGCACTGAACCAGAATTCCGCAAATTGTTGGAAGCGTCGGGATGGAAACTCTCGCGGATCATTCCCACGGCGGCCGGGGATTCGATTGTTGAGGGAGTGGCGGCGTAGGAGAGTAGCGGCAGGGTGTTCGCCGCGCGTCCAGTTGGTTCCGTGTCTCTTGAAGCAAAAATGCGCCCAGCCTTGCGCTCCCGATCGAATACAGTACTTTCGCTATGGTCGAGTAGGCTCGTCCCTCGTGCTCTAGAATCTGAAGTCATAATCATGCACCGAAGCCATGCGGCTGGCGCAATCATTGAGAGGAATGCATGAATTTACCCATCTTGGTCCACAGGGAGAACAGATTGAATGCTGGCGTCCTCCTCTTCGCGGCCACGGCGATTCTGTACCTGACGTCGAATCATTTTCATATTCTCAAACCGCGCCTCTTGCCGGTGCTTCGCGTGGACATGGCTGTGCCTTATGTGCCACAAACCGTCTGGCTTTACGTTAGTGAGTACCTCTATTTGCCAGTCGTTTATTGGGGCTGTCGGGACATGTTGAACCTGAATAGGCTCGTGTATGCGTTCTTCTCTCTTTTGATCGGCTGCGTCTTGGTTTTTTGGCTTTGGCCCACAGTCATTTCGAGAGATTTGTTTCCTGTGCCCGAAAGTCTGAATCCAATCACGCGCCTGGTTTTGATTACTCTAAGGCAGGTTGACAGCCCCGCAAATTGTTTTCCCAGCTTTCATGTGGCAAGTGTATATCTCTGTTGTTTTCTGCTTTGGAACGGGGCGAGGCGAAAGTTCATGCTCCTCCTGGTATGGGCGACAGCCATCTCAATCTCCACGCTCACCGTGAAACAGCATTATGTAGTGGATGTTATCTCCGGTTTCGGCATGGCGCTGATTTTCTACTGTGTGTTTCGGAGGGCCCACTTCGACTTTGTACCAGGCCCGTCACCTTTAAATCAGCCTCTTGCTTGAGATTGCTGCATGAACGGATCGTGTCCGCTCTTCAGCGGTCTCAAATTCACGACTTGCCGCGCCTGATCTGACGTATGACTGCCCTGTTCGTGTTTTCAAACGGCATATTGTTTATCGGGCGTAGTAGTTGGTAGTGTGGGGTCATTTTTTACGAAGTGACTTGGAAAAGTCCCTGGTGCGGAACGTCTCACGCGCTGGGGATTTTTTCGTTCATCGTAATCGGCACTATGAAAACGGGAGTAAAATTCAGATTATTCACTAGGCTCAAAACTTTCGACCCTCTACCTATGAGAGCCTTTCCCTCGGCATATACTGATGCGGGTATTTTTTTCCGGGTAACCTTCAGGGAAAAATACAGTTTGGTCCCTATCAAACGTTCTCGGGAAATTCGGCATCTCTATGGCCACGCATGTTTCTCGATGGGCGGACTTTTTGAGCTTGGCTGATAACAAGAGACGGTATTCGGCTTCGCGGAAAGTCCGCCTTCTGTTGCCCCACACCGCGTCTCTCTTCAAAGACAAGGCACCATCATTTGAGCGGCGCGCCGATTCAGCAGAGAATCTGCAAAAGCGCAGATGGTTCGATCTCGCAAACAACCTCTGGCTTCACCCTTGCCAACAAGGCCCTAATGCTGGCGTATAATCCGCGACGCCGCTATGGGAATCCGGTATATTGGCGTGTTTTGTGTCCATTGTGAGCATTTCATCAAGCTTACTTCCTATCCGAACATCCATCCGGAACTCTACGGAACGGAGTTTGATATTGGCTCCGACCCAATTCGCTGCCCAAATTGCGGAAAGGGCTGCTCATACTCCCCTGCCGACGTTGCTCACTCAGATGCGCTAGACGGAAGGAAGCCCCACTATCCTCACAAACACTAGTCCTGTCCGCCTGGGAGATTGCAAGAGAACATCTTGGTTCTCACAGAAGACCGTGTACGACGCGCTCCGCTATTTTCCCGATGCCACGAACGCAGAGCTCGCGCAGAAGATGAATAAACCGATCAAGAGGATCACGCCGAGGATACTGGAGTTGCGGAATATGGCTCCTGTGTTCGACGCCGGAAAGCGGAAGTGCAAGGTTACGGGCAATATGGCTCACGCATGGAAAGCGAAGCATCCGATCTTGCCACCGGCATTCTCAGAAGAGAAAAAGGGCGAGTTAAGTAATCGCCTGCTGTAATGAGTCATCGCGACAATCCTCCACTCACGTCAGTAAAGTCGTATACGCTCGCCTTGCCGCAATGAGGACAAGGTACTTTCCCCGTGCGCTCAAACAGCATTATCACCTCAACCTGGAAAGACCTACGGCAATTCGGTTTTTTGCAAACAACAGTGATCGTCTTCCCCGGTGCCGGTTTTGGCTTCTTCATATAGTCATTGTAGGCAAAGGGAGACAAAAAAGGCTGGGCGAGGGGAGTTTGGAAGAACCAGCTTTTTCAGCACCACCACAATTGCTTCCACGCCTGGACGAGCGTCGAGGGGTTGGAATACGAGAATAGATCAGGCGGCAATCCCGATACGAAATCTCGTAGAAGTTCCGGACGCCGGAGATACTGAGGTGAGCCAGAACGCACATCTCGCCAGGGCGAATGCTCCAGGCTTACAGCGCTGCTCATCCACTGCACAGAGGCAATGATCCGGCGTAGAATTAAACTGGGTTTTGGATTAACTTCCTTTACACCTTCGGCCCTCCTTCCGGAGGGCCTTTTTGTCGGAGGCAGGCAGGTGAGAAAGCGGCCCCTTTGGGGTTGTATCGGAGGTGCAGCGTTACTCTGTGTGGCTGAAATGATCTATCCAGAATTGGTAGTCCCCCATCCCGGTGACCCGACCGTAATTCTAGACGTGTTTCGCGCTCCGATATGGCGCGTTCCGTTGAATGCTCACATTCCGCAAGATTTCACTTTCCGATCTCGTCCAACGATGACATGCCCGGTGGCGTATCTTTAGCGAGAAGAGTCACTTGTCCGCGCTCAAGCTCAGCTTCAAATCCGCCAGCAAATTTTGCCTGATCCGCTCCATCTGGGTTGCACCTTGCTCCATCTCTTCAGCACATTCATGGCCCTGGCGAGGTAGAAATCCGCCATACTTCTGCAGCAAAGCGCCAACATTTCGCTGCAGGGTACTGATCACTCCATCGGCCTCACCGGACAGCACGGAAACCATTTTGTTTAGCTGCAACTCGAGGTTTTGCAAGGTATTCATTCTCTTCGCAAGATCGTGCTCCAACTCCCGCATGCGACCATATACCAATCCGAACACGACAAGAGCCAAAGCAAGAGAGAATAGGTTGGCGGTAAGGACGATTCCGAAAGCATTCTGGACACTGGTGTCTGTGGCTCTGCTCAGAGCCTCTGAACGGCTGCTCTCCGCATCAGACAGCGCCGACACAACTTGCCGTGCCTTATCCATGTACTCTTTGCCCTCGTCGGTGTCGACGATCTTAAAGGCACGCAGACGGTATCCCTGCTGGCGCAGATCAATCGTCTTTCGCATCTCGGCCTGTTTCGAATTCGACAAAGTCTCGAGTTCCGTCACCAAGAAGCTCTCGCGTCCTCCACCATTCGCCAAGCCCGAGCGCAAGCTCGCAAGGTGGTTTCGAATGGCTCCCTCAGAAGTGTCGTAGGGTTGCAAGTACCTCGCATTCCCGGTCAACAAGTATCCCCGCTGAGCAGTTTCCATCTCCGTCAGATCCTGCAAAGCACCAGAAATGTCGGCGCGAATGCGTGAGTTTTCTTTTTGCACGGTGATGTTGTATTGGATGCGTTGAAAGTTGTTAAAAGCGAGGTATGCATTCAGCACTGACAGCGAGCATCCAAGCATGAGAAGCCGCAGGAAGTTTTTACGAAGAGTCAGCAATCCCTTTCCGTGAATCGTCGTTCGATCATAGTCCTCACGGCGAATATTAGACCATGCCCATTTGAATCAGTGGCCTCCGAGATGGGACCGCCATCTGGCGATCCAGCCCTAGTCAGGTTGTCGCCGCCGAGGACTCTCCGGCCCACCCTTGCTGCACGAAAGCATGCTTTCAGTTCGCGGAATCGTCTGCTGGGAATGCTAAGATTGCGGTCGATAGCATGCTCCACGGAGTCTCTCTGGAACGCAACAAGTCTGCTTACTACTTCGTCGTCCGTCACAATGTCAGGACTTATCGATCCGAAGGTGTCGTCGAGGTCGTCAAGGGTTCAACTGAGGCGGGAAAAAGGGTGAAACAGTGGGAAGAGTGCCAGTCGTCAGCGGATTACCACGAGGGGTGGCGTTACTTCTGCGAAGAGAGCAACCTGAGCAGAGCAGTTGACCCAACCGAAGCCACGAGGCTCCGTCAAACCCGGTTAGAGAATAGAGAATCGAAACACTACAAGGAGTGATCATTCCGCTCCTCGAAATATATTGACCCTGCAGGCCATGCAAAAGAATGGACCAAGGCAGGTTACTGTAGGCTCCGGGCAATTGGCGGTCCACCCGCGAAGATGGCCCCGGGGCCGAGACTCCCCGGCTCACCCTTGCCGGAAAAAGCATGCTTTAATTTGTGGGATCGTTGGCTTGGCAATCCTGCTCGCGAACGATGCTCCCCGCCGAGACTCCCCGGCACGGGGGATCGACAGATAAGGATGCTTTCGGTCGCGGACTGTCGTGGCTCTGCACAAGTCAGCTCCGGGGTGTACAATCCCTGCCGCACCAAAAGGAGAACATAACAGTGACAAAAACAATTTCTATCGCGGTGCTGAGTCTGCTCTGTTCCCTCACCTTGTCCGTCAACGTTCACGCACAAGGCGGCGATGTTGAAACGCAGATCAAGCAGCTTCAGCAAGAAGCGACAAAAGCCCAAATGAACAATGACGCGTCATGGGCCCAAGCGCACCTCGCGGACGGCTTCATCGCCGGCCATAGCTGGGGTCAGTGGCAGAATAAAGACGAGTTCATCAAGGGCCTGCAGGACAAAAGCGCCAAGTGGAAGAGCGGCGACATCAGCGACCTGCATGTCGCGACTTTCGGCGCGAACACGGCCGTAGCTCACTATACATTCACCTACGACGCCGACATCAGCGGCGAGCACCTCGCGCGCACGGTCATCTGCAGCGACACCTGGGTCAACGACTCCGGCACCTGGAAGTCTGCCTCGACCCATTGCTCGCTGGTTCAGGGTAAATAACAATAAAAGCGAGTCGAACAACAAGATCGCTTGCGGGCCGGCGGTTTAACCGGTCCGCGGGTGATAAGCGGCGGTCACACACATCGCCACACTGGCCCTGTAACTCTGGCGTCGCCCATGTCACTCTATCCGCGCGTCCCCGAACCAGGGATGCTGGCGGCTTCCCCACGAACGCTGTCAACGGCTTTCCCCACGGTATCTTTCACCTGCTGGTAAGTCTCTCGTGCGTTATCGGCAAAATCGCTGGCCTTTACACCAGCCATAACTCTCGCGTCTTCGCCTTTCATGGGTGCGAACAGCAGACCGGCAGCGACCCCCAAACCAAAACCAACCAGAAAGCCCTTCATGTATCTCTCCCAAGTCGAATTGCGTTAAACACAGCCGCTAGTTAGTTGCTTGTCAGCGTCCCAGGGTAGCCCGGCAACCGGCCCGCGGCTTCCTGCCAAGCACACACACCCGAAAAGCAGCCTGTGGTCGCTTTCGGCATGCCTAAATCTCTTGCAACGAGCACACGGCTTTACCCATGCGCAGATTGTCGCCGCGCCTTTTTTTTGGAGATCAGTTCGTTCTGATTCCGGAACAAGGGTCACGAGAGCTGAGATCGCAACTTCGACATGCGTAACATGTTGGGGGTGGACCTCCGCTTCAGGCGGGCTTCAGATGCCTGTTCTCCTCCTCGTTCTCGCTATTATGGGACTGATAATCTGCGCTCTGTGGCGGGTAAGGTGGTAACACTACGGCCAAATGAAAGTTCCCACGCTCAGGACCATCGGTACCTCTCCCCTTCGTGCCGGCGCTCTTCGACGGCCTTCTCGTACTTTTTCTGTTCTTCTTCCTGCTTCGCGCCGGTGAGATCCTTTCCATTAACGGCAACGAGCCGTTCATAGGGCGAGCCCTCAAGCATCGTGACTGAATAACTCCTATCGCCATCCTTGGTGCGGTCGCGTTCGAAATTATCGAATTCCGGAACCGCGGCCCAGTCGCGTTCATTGGCTTCGGCGGAATGCTGAATGATGCTGGCGGCGTTTTCCTGGCCATGTACGAAATAAGGCCAGAGCAGAATCGCAGCGATAAGATAAAAAGGAATATACAAAGATAACGGGGACTCTTTCACCAGCGCCTCGAAGCGAGCAACAAAGAGGTCGCGAGCACAACCAGGCCCGCGCCGATCCATTCACGGCCGAAGCTAGCCTTGAGTTCCCAACTGCTCTCGTGCGCCCGTCGATCGAACGCGCCGTGAGCGCCGTGATCTCCCTTAACCGGATTCCACAAATTATCTGGCCGCTCCGGGTTTTCTGGCTCCGAGGTCTGCTGGGAGTCAAAGCCTGTATTGCCAAGGTAGTGGTCGAGCCAGCCGGGCGCGATCTTGTTTCCGATGATTGCCTCGACCGTCGGCCAGCCCGCATAGATCTCACGCCGCGAGTGATGTGCAGCCCAGTAAATCGCCCGCGCCCCAACCTCAGGCTGAAAAATAGGAGGTACGGGCTGTGCCTTGTGTTTCAGACGGCTCTTAACCCATCCAAATTGCGGCGTATTCAAGGCTGGCATTTGGACCATCGTGACGCGAACTCTGCTGTTGTCGTGGATCAATTCGCAGCGCAAAGAATCGGTGAAGCCGGCGATCGCGTGCTTAGCGGCGCAATAGGCGGATTGCAGGGGAATACTTCGATAAACCAGGGCCGATCCCACCTGAACGATCGTTCCGCGATTGCGAGGCAACATGCGTTTCAAGGCTGCGAGGGTGCCGTAAACAACGCCAAGGTAAGTGACTTCGGTGACTCTCTTGTACTCATCCGCCTTCATCTCCTTCACAGGAGAAAAGACCGATGCCATTGCGTTGTTCACCCAGATATCAATGGGGCCGAATTCGTCTTCGATGGCCGCGGCCGCATTCTCGATTGCGTTCGCATCGGCTACGTCGAGAGGAAGCACCATCGCTTTGCCACCGGCGGACTCAATCTCGCGCTTCGCGGCTTCGAGTCCTTCGATGCCGCGGGCGATGAGCCCAACCTTGGCGCCATGGCGGCCGAACTCCCGGGCCGTAGCCCGGCCCAGGCCCGCGGACGCGCCGGTAATGACGACGACTTCGTCTCTCAATTCAAGGACCTTCCTTGAGCACTAAATCAGTTCTCGAACCTGGTCAGAGATTGTGGTCAGCGCAATTTTCTTGCGGTTCGGCTCCCCGCGGGCCAGGGATTCGGCGAAGTGCAGCGCCTGCTCCGCTTTTACCTTCGCGGGCATGGGCGGCTCGAATGGATCGACCGTCGCTTGCAGAATCGCAGGTCCGGGAGCGGCCAGTAATTCCTCTAAGGCCCGTCCGCAATCCGCAGGATCGTCAACGCTGAAACCGACGCCTCCGCACGCATGCGCGAAAGCCGCAAAATCGATGGGATGCAGATCAACTCCGTATTCCGGATTGCCCAGGAATACCATCTGCTCCCATTTGATTTGCCCAAGCGTATTGTTCTTGATGATCACGACTTTGATGGGCAACTTATATTTAACGGCGGTGACGAAATCGGCCATGAGCATCGAGAATCCGCCATCGCCGACAAACGCAACGCACTGCCGATTCGGATAGGCGATTTGTGCAGCGATCGTGTATGGAAGTCCTGGGGCCATCGTCGCCAGGTTTCCAGAAAGAGAGTACATCTGGCCGCGGCGCGCGTGAATATGGCGGGCCCACCATGTTGTGATCGTGCCGCTATCGCTGCTTACAATCGCGTCATCGCGCAAACGCTTCCCAAGTTCCCGAGCCACAACTTGCGGCTTCATTGGCTTGTCGGTGCGAGTCGCACGCTTCTCCATTAGCTCCCACCAGTCCTTCATTCCGGCCTGTGCCGCTTCGAGAAACTTTCGGTCTTCCTTGCGTTTCAATAGTGGAATGAGTTCCCGTAAGGTATTTCTGCTGTCGCCGACCAATCCGACTTCGACCGGGTAACGAAGCCCAATACGCTTTGGATCAAGTTCAATTTGAATTCCTTTGGCTTGGTCCGGTTTTGGCATGAATTCGATGTAGGGAAAAGAAGTTCCGACCATGAGCAAGGTGTCACAGTCTTCCAATGCTTCCTGCGAAGGCCTGGTTCCGAGTAACCCAATCCCGCCTGTCGTATAGGGACTGTCGTCGGGTACCGCGGCTTTCCCGAGCAAGGCTTTCACGATCGGTGCGCCGAGGAGTTCGGCGGTTTGTTCCAGTTCTTCGGTTGCGTTAAGGGCGCCCCGCCCTGCGAGGATCGCTACCTTCTTCCCCTGATTGAGAATTTCCGCCGCGCGTTGCAGATCGGCGTGGTTCGGTAAGCGTGCGCTGCGCGCGTAAACGTCGGACGTGTGATGGGCGATGTTCCGGCTGGATGCCTGTTTCTTCTTCACTTCCTTTTCCTGCAGGTCCACCGGGAAAGGTGATATGCGCTACCCCGTGATAAGCAAGAGCCGTTCGGCATGCCAAATCGGCGATGTTCTCCACATGGGTCGGTCCCATAATGCGTTCGTTGAAGACAGCAACATCCATGAAAAGTTTGTCCAGCGCAACGTCCTGCTGCGTGAACGTGCCGATGAGGTCGTGAAACTGAAGCCCGGTAATGGCCAGCACCGGCTGGCTGTCGAGCTTGGCGTCGTAGAGTCCATTCAGAAGATGAATCCCGCCGGGCCCGGAAGTGGCAAGACAAACTCCAAGCTTTCCTGTGAATTTCGCGTACCCGCATGCCATAAAGGCTGCAGCCTCTTCGTGCCGCACCTGGATAAAACGAATCTTGTCCTCACGGGTGCGGAGCGATTCCATGATCCCGTTGATTCCATCGCCTGGAAGACCGAAAATAACCTCTACGCCCCAGTCCAATAAAGTTTCAATCAGTACGTCGGCTGCCGTCATGAAAAACTCCTTCGTCCCGAAATCAGAACAGTCCGTGGTTAAAGTTTGATGCAAGCCCAATGGATGTGGTCCAGGGCGGCTGAACTTTTCTCTTGAGCACGCCAGTACGAATTGCATTCGGAAGATACGCACGCGAGGCTTGCGAGAAAATTGCGATTTGTCAGCCTACCCTTTTTCACTAAAAACTCATCTCATATCAGCTAGATTCGGACGGTCGGCCCGGATGAATCAATAAGGTATTCGCTGCACTGATCGGGTTGGGTTACCGAAGGAGACCACTGTCACGTTATCGCCGGTACTGATCGAACGTATCGAGGTATCCACGCGGACCGTGCCAACAGACTTTCCTGAGTCGGATGGCACGCTGGAATGGAATTCAACCACTCTTGTCTTGGTGCATTCGCACGCCGGTGGTAAGCGTGGTCTGGGCTACACCTACGCGGACACAGCAACGGCGACACTTATTCGCGATCTCTTGTCGGAAGTCGTAAAGGATCAGGATGCGATGGCTCCAGCGTCGAGCTGGAATGCCATGATCTCGCGCACCCGCAACCTAGGGCGGCCCGGAATCGTATCGATGGCGATCTCCGCGGTCGATATTGCGCTCTGGGACCTGAAAGCCCGCCTTCTCGATCTTCCACTAGTTACATTATTAGGCGCAGTGCGGGAATCCGTTCCCATCTATGGCAGCGGCGGATTCACCTCATATTCCGATGAACAGCTTGAGCGGCAATTCTGCGGGTGGGTCGAAAAAGGCATATCCCGCGTGAAGATGAAGATCGGCCGCGACCCCGCGGTTGACCCAAGTAGGGTGGAAAAAGCACGGGCCGCAATCGGTCCCAAGCACCGAACTCTTCGTCGATGCGAATGGCGCCTACAGCCGAAAGCAAGCTCTGGATCAGGCAAAGAAATTCGCGGACTTGGATGTCAGTTGGTTCGAAGAGCCCGTCTCTTCGGATGATCTGGAGGGTTTGCGATTGCTTCGGGATCGCGGCCCGGCCGGCATGGACATTGCGGCAGGTGAATATGGGTATGACGCAGGGTATTTTCGTCGAATGCTCGCGGCGGGAGCGGTGGACGTGCTGCAGGCAGACGCGACACGTTGCGGCGGCATCACGGGCTTTCTTCAGGCAGCTGCGCTCTGCGACGGCGCATCATATTCCCTTGTCCGCGCACACGGCACCGACTGTGCATATACACCTCGGTTGTGCAGCGACGCCGTTGCGTCACCTGGAATACTTTCACGATCACGTTCGCATCGAAAACATGTTCTTTGATGGCGTCCGCTCCCCGGTGAATGGGAATCTTTCGCCCGACTTGTCACGGCCGGGAATGGGAATTGAACTTAAAGCGCGCGGACGCCGAGCGTTTTGCCGCCTAAGGAGGAGTGATGTCCGCGAGTCGTATTCCGCTTGTTGTGCCTGAGGAACTGAAACATTCGTGGCGGGATCGAGCGCAGCGAGTTGACGCAGTCGCATTGGAAGAGGCGTTGCGAAATGCTGTGAGCGGCGAGGTCCGGTTCGATGCTGGCAGCAGGGCGCTTTACGCCACCGACGGCTCCAATTACCGCCAAGTTCCCATCGGCGTTGTGATTCCCAAGACCAAAGAGGACGTGATTGCAGACGGTTGCCGCTGTCGTCGATTCGGCGCTCCCTTGCTCTCCAGAGGCGGAGGCACGAGTCTCGCCGGGCAGTGCTGCAACGTGGCGGTGGTGATCGACTGGTCGAAATACCTGCACCACATCGTCGAACTTAATCCCGCAGGAAAATTTGCGCGCGTTCAGCCAGGGACGATCTGCGACACGCTTCGCAATGCCGCCAAACCCCACACTTTGACCTGGGGCCCTGACCCCGCCACGCACGATCATTGCACCTTCGGCGGAATGCTGGGCAATAACTCGTGCGGCGTGCATGCGCAGATGGCGGGCAAAGCCGGAGAGAACGTCTCTCGATGGACATCCTGCTCTACGACGGCACACAAATGACCGTCGGATGGATGGATGAAGAGCAGCTTGGAGCGAAGATTGCACAAGGCGGCCGGGAAGGAAATATTTACGCGCAATTGAAGTCGTTGCGCGATCGATACGGCAAGCTGATCGACGAAAAGTATCCGCGCATTCCGCGGCGAGTTTCGGGCTACAACCTCGATCATTTGCTGCCCGGCGAAGACGGCCGCTTCAACATCGCGCGCGCCTTGGTCGGCAGCGAAAGCACCTGCGTCACGATTCTCGAAGCCAAAGTACAGCTGATCTACAGCTATCCGAAGCGAGTGCTCCTGGTTCTTGGCTATCCGAGCATTTATGAAGCAGGAGATCACGTTCCAGAGATCCTTGAATACAAGCCCATTGGCTTTGAGGGCCTTGACAACTTCCTGATCAACAACGTGAAGAAGAAAGGTATGCCGCAAGTCGATGATCTCTCCATTCTCCCTGAAGGGAAAGGATGGCTGGTAGTGGAGTTTGGCGCGGGCACCATCGAAGAAGCCGAGCAACAGCCCGAGAGGCGATGTCAGCACTCGAAGGATCTGGCGCGCCATCGATGAAGCTTTTTATCGATGAAGCTGAACAGAAGAAAGTCTGGGATGTTCGCGAGGCTGGATTGGGTGCGACCGCATTTGTGCCGGGCGACCCGCTCACCTGGGAAGGCTGGGAAGATTCAGCTGTTGCTCCGGACAAGGTCGGGGGCTATCTGCGCGATCTCTGCAAGCTCTATGAGAAGTATGAATACCGATCCGCGCTCTACGGGCACTTCGGGCAGGGATGCATTCATTGCCGCGTTGAATTTTGATCTCATGAGCGAGCCGGGAATTCGCAAATGGCGCTCGTTCATGGAAGAGGCCACCGATCTGGTCACTGAGCTATGGCGGATCGATCTCCGGCGAGCACGGCGACGGGCAGTCGAAAGCCGAATTTCTCTACAAGATGTTCGGCAGCGAGTTGATCGAAGCCTTTCGGCGAATTCAAGATCGATCTGGGATCCAGACTGGAAGATGAATCCGGGAAAGATTGTCGATCCCTATCGCATCGATGAAAACCTGCGGCTCGGAGCTGATTACCATCCCTGGGATCCTCCCACCTATTTCAAGTTTCCCGACGATCATGGCAGCTTCGCGCATGCCGCATTGCGTTGTGTGGGAGTGGGAAAATGCCGCCGTGAAAACGGCGAAGGCGCGCAGGACACTATGTGCCCAAGCTACATGGTCACGCGCGAAGAAATGCACTCGACCCGCGGCCGGACCCACCTGCTCTGGGAGATGATGCATGGCGACGTGATCAGCGATGGATGGCGCGATGAACATGTCAAGGAAGCGCTCGACCTTTGTCTGGCATGCAAAGGCTGCAAAGGCGACTGCCCTGTCAACGTGGACATGGCCACCTACAAAGCCGAATTCCTGGCGCACTACTGGGAAGGAAGAGTTCGTCCAATTTACGCGTATGCGTTTGGATGGATCGACAAATGGGCGCGGCTTGCATCCATTGCTCCCGGATTCGCCAATCTGTTTACGCAACTGCCGGGCTGTGCGCGGCTTGGCGAAATTGGCAGTGGGCGTTCCGCAAACAGAGACAGATCCCGGCATTCGCCGCGCAAACATTTCAGTCCTGGTTCCGTAAACGCAAAGCCAGACCAGCCGCAACGGTCCACAAGTTCTCCTGTGGGCCGATACCTTCAACAACTATTTCATGCCAGAAACAGCGCAGGCGGCGGTCGAGGTGCTGGAACACGCGGGATGCGAGGTCGAAGTCCTTGATCAGCATCTCTGCTGCGGTCGGCCGCTTTATGACTATGGCTTTCTCGACATGGCGAGATCGTACCTGCAGTCGCAACCTCGACGCCCTTCGCCCCTACATTACTGCTGCAACGCCGATGGTCGTCCTGGAGCCGAGCTGCTGTTCGGTATTTCGCGACGAATTGCACAACCTCGTTCCCTGAGTCGACCGCCGCGGCAAAGCTTGCCGAAAATACATTCACGCTTTCCGAATTTCTTGAAAAGAAGATTGCCCGGGTACCAGCCGCCGAAAGTCAACCGCCAGGCCATCGTTCAAGGCCATTGCCATCACAAGGCGGTCATGCGCATGAAGGAAGAAAAATCACTGATGGACAAGATGGAACTCGACCATCGCGTCCTCGAATCAGGCTGCTGCGGCATGGCCGGAGCCTTCGGTTATGAAAAGGATAAATATCACGTCTCAGTTGCTTGCGGGGAACGTTCCCTGCTGCCAGAAGTGCGCAAAGCGCCGGTGTCGACGATCATCGTGGCCGACGGGTTCAGTTGCAAGGAGCAGATTGCCCAGGAAACCAACCGCCACGCACTGCATCTGGCGGAAGTTTTAAAACTTGGTCTCGACGAGAAAAGCCGAGCCGTCACCACAGATGTATCCCGAACGCTGCTTTGTGCAACCACGCAGGCAGCACAGAAGGAGTCCATGGTGCGCGCCGCGAGTGTACATGGGCGCTCTGGCGCTGGCAGGCTTCGGTATTGCATGGCTTAACAAGCAGACGGCGGTGAAGACATCAGGATCTACATTGGTGCAGTTAGTTCTTACTAACGTGAATGGACACTCATCTCCACAAGTCTCTGGCCAGAATCAATCCTCGCCCGAACACCATCTATTGCAGCCAGGGACGAGCCGTTCTGGCAACCGAATCTGGATGGTGTGATCGGGGATTTCCCAAGGCATGGATTATTCGTCGGTGAGACTCGTCTCTTATCCCGCTACAGGTACCTTGTGGACGGCAAGCCGCCGCAAACTGTGGCGGTCTCGAACGTGGAGCAGCATTCGTGGCTCGGATATTACATCAGCCCCGCTCCAGGCGTTCAATGGAAGCACGATACGGGCTCGGGCGAGATGGAGGAGGCCTCAGAAGAAACCATCGAGCTGAAGGTCTCCCGCACCGTGGGCCTCGGCGTTCATGAAGACATCGATTTCACCAACTTCACGCAGCAGATGGCTAATTTCACCTTCGAGATCGAAATCGATGCCGATTTCGCGGACCAGGCAGAGACTTTTTCACCGCAAACAGCGGGGAAAACTTACCCGCCGTTGGCGACGAATTTCGTCCCGCCAAGCGGAACTGGCCTATGACTACCACGCAAGTCATCGTTACTCACATCAGGGCAATCGTGGAGTAGCGCACCTGCATCGCGCCTTGATCGTCCGGATCGAGAAGGCCGCTTCGCCCGCTTCATTGCACGCGATTCCAGGCTGCGATTCGATGTTCGGCTTAAGGCGCACGAGTCCTGGCACACATGCATCAAGTTCATTCCCGTGTTCGAGGGCGAGCGGATGCCGCCACTCTACCACTGCCATCAATTCTTTGGAGCGCGTAACGAACTCGATCAAAAGCGCGCAATATTCCTCAACTGAGTCCACTCAATTTCGAACTGGTCAGGAGCACCCGAAACTGGCGATCTGTGGTCGAGTCCGCGCTGCTTCAGGCCACGCATGATTTGGCTGCTCTCCGACTTCCGGACCTTGATCAAGGGAATCGCTCATGGGTAACGGCGGCCGGGCTGCCGATTTACATCGCCTTGTTTGGGCGCGACACCCTGACGGCAGGTTGGCAGGCGTGCATTGTATCCACGGCAATGGCTGACGGAGCATTGCGTGAACTGCCAAAATGGCAAGGGAAGATCGAGAACGACTGGCGCGATGAGCAACCGGGGCGCATGTTGCACGAAGCGCATACCGGCCCGCTCGCGATGCTCAATTACAACCCTCGCTCGCGCTACTACGGCGCAGCAACCACTTCTTCTTTTTATCCGGTAGTCGTTTCGGAACTGTGGCATTGGACGGGAACAATCCTGAAGTTAGGTCGCTGCTGCAGCCCGCATTGCGTGGACTGGCATGGAAGGACAAGTACACGGATCGTTTCGGAGATGGTTTCTACGATTACGAAACCCTCTCCTCGCAGGGAAATCGCAATCAAGGATGGAAGGATTCTGGCGATGCGATCGTCTATGAAGATGGACGGCAGGTAAATCCACCCATTTCAACCTGCGAAGAACAGGCATTCGTCTACGTTGCAAAGCTTCGCATGTCGGAGATGTTGTGGTTCACGGGAAAACGCGACCTGGCGCGCCGATACTTCCATGAAGCCTCAGAGCTAAAAAAGCGTTTCAACGATTCGTTATTGGATGCCGGATAAGAAATTCTTCGCCTTGGGACTGGATGCGAAGCGCAAACAGATCAAATCCATCAGCTCGAACCCCGGCCACTTGCTGGCCTGCGGCATTGTCCACAAAGAATTAGCCAGGCCAGTCGTCACGAAAGCTTCTTGAAAATGACATGTTCAGCGGTTGGGGTGTCCGCACCCTTTCGTCTCGATCATCCCGCTTATGACCCTTACAGCTATCACCGCGGTTCCGTCTGGCCGGTGGAACATGGGAGCTTCGCAATGGGAATGATGCGCTTCGGGCTCATCAGCGAACTCCATACCATCGCGCGTGCGATTTTCGAAGCGAGCACACTTTTCGATTACAACCGTCTCCCGGAGTGCTTCAGCGGCCATGCTCGTGATGATGAACATCCATTCCCGGCGCTTTACCCGAAAACCAACTGGCCTCAGGCCTGGTCTGCCTCAAGCGTCTTTGCAATCCTGCAGGCCATGTTAGGTCTTTACCCATTTGCCCCAACCAATCTGCTGCTGCTTGACCCGCATTTGCCTGATTGGCTTCCAGAACTATTCGTTCACAACCTGCATGTAGGCAAGGCCGCGGTCAGCTATTCGTTTCTATCGACAAAATCAGGATACGCACTTCGATGTGCTCGACAAGCGCGGCCGCTTGCATGTTTTGCGGCAGCCAAGTCCCTGGTCGCTGACAGCGGGACTGGGAGAGCGAATCAAGGATGTGATGGAAAGCTTGATTCCATAAGAAAATGCCATTGCAAGAATCTGTGGAGGTGTTACGTGAAAAATCCAATCGGTCAAAAACGCTGGGCGATTGCCGAAGGGTATATTCCAACGTCAAGTCGCGGACCCGAGCCCGAGATGACGAGCCACGAAACAGCTTGTTTGCTCAACGTTTCCGATCAGGACGCCCATGTTGAGATAACGATCTATTTTTCGGACAAGGACCCTGTCGGCCCCTATCACGTCACGGTTCCGGCTAGGCGTACGAAACATTTGCGCTTTAACGATCTCAGCGATCCCGAACCGATTCCCAAAGGAACCGATTACGCAAGCGTTCTTGAAGCGGACCTTCCAATCGTCGTGCAGCATACCAGACTGGACTCTAGGCAAGACGCCAACGCCTTGCTTACCACGATTGCATACGCAGCGAAAGACTGACGAGAACGAATCATTCCGCCTCGCGTTTATCGCGTCGCTTTTGCCGAGGCGGCATCCGGATCAATAAAGATTTCTTCCGCTGCGGGCTCTTGTTCTCGGATGTGGTACTTGATCCGGCAAAATTGCCGTTTCGACCCTTGGATATCGAGCGTGCCACACTGGGGTTCGTTTCCACTACAACGCTGACGCCTCGGGCGATGTGATCATTTGACGGTCGCTGTGAATTCTTGGGGAGAATAAATTGCACACCTACGGAGACAAGCACACTGCCGTGCGCTTCCACTACAACGCCGACGCCTCGGGCGACGTGATCATGGAAATTGATTTGACTTGCTCGACTCAGGACGACCCCGGGTGATCCCTCGCGGGAACGATTGACCCTCTCGGTCCAGGTAAAATGTTTACTCCTATGTGTGGTCGATACCGACTCTCGCGTCGTAAGGAACTGCTTGCCGAGTACTTCGATCTGAACTTCCTAGCAGCCCCACTTCTTTGAGGTGAGTGGTGGCGAACTGTTCGCGTTCGCCGGGGTTTGGGATCAATGGCGCGACCCGAGCGGCAACATTATCGAAACCTGCTCGATCCTGACCACCACCCCCAACGCGGTTACCTCGACCGTGCATGACCGGATGCCTTGTGATCCTTCATCCAGAGAGTTACGGCCTGTGGCTCGATCTTCGCCTTTTCCGCTTGTGTAAACGCGATTTTCGACAATTTTGCCACAGTCGAGACGTGGCTGTTACCCGGGGCTGCAGCCGGGGCGCAGGAACTCCGGGCAGAGCGAACCGCAGATGCACATCGAGAATGTCATTCTTTTGTAAAAAGCAGAATAAGGGACTGAACACTCGTCGGCAAAATGCATCTCACCTGTGCCCACCTAGACGGAGTTCATCGTGTCCCCTAAACGCATCCTTCTGCAAGCCTGCGTGGCTTGCCTTCTGCTTTCTTTCGTAGCTATCCCCGCCTGGGCAATAACCTTTCAGGATCTCAAGTTCCCAGGAGCCAGCAAAACCTCGGCTATGGGAATCAACAACAACGGGCAGGTGGTGGGCTTTTATCAAGCATCTTCCGGTCCTCACGGCTTCCTTTTCAGCGGAGGCCAGTACACAACCCTCGATGATCCCGGCCAGTCCGGCAACGAAGCCACTGGTATCAACGACTCTGGAGACATTGTTGGCCTATTCGTGGATGCAAGCGGCAACACTCACGGATATGTTGACCAGGCGGGAACCTTCACCGGCATCGACTTCCCTGGAGCCACCAGCACCTTCCCCTGGGGCATCAACAACGCCGGGCAGATCGTCGGTTACTATGTTGACGTGAGCAAGAGCACGCATGGTTTCATGCTCAACTCCGGCGTGTACACAACCATCGATGTTCCGGCTGCGATCGCTACGCAAGCGTTCAAAATCAGCAACGGAGGTGACATTGTCGGGCTCTTCAATGACGCCCAAAACGCCCAGCACGGCTTCGTGCTGAAGAATGGTGCGTTCCGCAAAATCGATCACCCGAACTCGCCGTTCACGGATGCATTCGGCATCAATAACACCGATCGGGTAGTCGGGACTTACCAAGACCAGACTACCGGGAAAATTCAGGGATTCTTGTGGCAGCGCGGCCACTTCACCAACGTGCAGTTCCCCGGATCGAGTAGCAATTTCCCATTCGCGATCAATGACGGTGGCTCTATCGCGGGAACATGGTTCGACAGCTTTGGCAACGAAGACGGATTCGTAGCCACGCCGTAGTTCCGGGGCGGAGCGGGGGACTGACATTGCTAATTTTCTTTGGTGTCATCCTGAGCGGAGCCTTGAACGTTGTTCGGATCAGCAAGGGAACGGCACAGCGTGCGCTTGTGGGCCTGCCCAAAACTGTTTGCGCGGGGTTTTGAGGCACGCGGACCGGCTGCCTTACAGAATCTCGGAGCAGGTTTACTTGTGACATGGCGATGTTACAACACTTGAGACGATCGTGAGGAATGGGCGCTCGGATACGTTTGAGCACGGTACTTGATAGAGCCCCCGCGATCACTCTCATAAAACTAATAGTTCTCAATCCATTCCAATGGTGCGTCGCGGCCAGCGTTATAGTCTTTCCAGGTTCGTGGAATCTCCTTATCAGGCCGCAGCACGTTCTCTTGACTTCCCTTCAGGAACTCGTAGTACTGCGTAGAGACCCGCACGATCAGATGGGAGTTTGGCAGACGGATTTCACGCGCTTCCTGGTAGCTGTTCGGCCGTTCACCAATAGGTTGGCCAACCAGGATGCAGTTTGTCGCAGACTTAAACTGCGCGGCGTTCGACATCCCTGCCGAGAATGTGTACGCGCTGATGAGTACAAAGAGATGCCCCTTCTTGTTTATCTCAGGGAGCCGTGCAAGAGGTTGAATGAGGTATTTCTGGCCCAGCGTGTAGTCTCCGCCCAAATTGAAACGCAGATCAATGGCTAGCTTCTTCGGATGTCGCCGTTCCAGCTCAGAAAACAATTGCGCAGCGTTCTCGGCGAGATTTTCGTAGGTTCTGAAGCTGCAATATAGCAATTGCGTCTGGGAGAGAAAGTTGCACCACAAGCCGCGATCCCCATTCTGCAAATACAGAGGACCTGGCTGGCGAAATGCTTTTACAGTGGGCGCCATCATCGCATCGTCCATTGACATGCCGTGAAGCACTGCGGTGAATTCCGAACCCTTATCATCCGCGACCGTGTAAGTTATGTTTTCGCGATTCGGAATAATTCCGATCCCGTGCAGTAGCATTCCAATCGCGAGAAAATCTTCGATACGAATGTCGCCGAGCGTCTTGGTTTCTGCCGCCGGCGTAAGTTGCCGGAGACGATCAATTACCTGTTCGATGGGCACATCGCCGACCTTCACAATGCGAGTACCGAGCAGTCGTTCGTTCCCTGGAGCTGTTGCGACGATCCGGTATTCCCCGTCGAAGAAGCGGATGTTAATCGGCGCGTGAGCCAAATCGTCCGGCCAGACGACAAACGTGTGCCCATCGCCGACCGCGTTCGCGATACGGTCGATTGCGACATAGGCTTCATCGCCGTCTGCATGCTGCAGTTCGTTGTCAGCAGTGGCGACAGCCGATTCAAAAGCCTCACGCGAGAGGTGAAAAAAGGAATTGGCGTGTACCTTCGGCAATTCCGTCGCGAAATAACGTAAATCTTCGCGCCACTGCTCGGCTGTCAGCTTCAGGGTCGGCTTGTCATAGCCTAGCGAGCGTGTTTCGCCGGTTCGTGTGAGCTCAACCGGACCTGAGTCGTCTCCGAAGGTGAAATGTCCTCTAAGTCTCGTGCCGTCTATCTCAGCTTCCATGGTCCCACGATCCTGATCGGCGCCGAACACCAGCAGCAGTGTTTTTTCTCGAACAGAAGCCGAGAAAACCTGGAACTTGCCCACGGGAGTCATGAAATCGCCGCTGTAGTTTACGCCGCGGCAACTCAAATTTAGCGAGACTTTGAGGGCACCATCTTGGCGACTCGTAGCGGTTCCTTCGAAGAAACCGCTGATCTCGGGTTCGCAGGAGTCTTTACTGGTCGCTTCCGGCGACACTTGCTGGGGCGATACGCTAAAGAACTGATGAGGGCGAAATCCGACAAGCATTCCGGCTAACGCGAGGCATGCAAAGATTGTTTTATCCATTTGTCAGGTTCCGTGAAGTGGATAAATTTCGTCGAATAGTACCAAGATCATCTCGAAAGATTGTCAACGAATCGAAAGAAGTGCAAGAAGTCAGCAGGGCGGGCATTCTCCTGCTTGGGACCCACACTGGTGCTAATTTGCGAGAACATCGGGAACATTACAAGTAGAACCCAACTGTTGTTAACAGGCGTGGGTGTTGAAAAACGCCGACAAGCGAATCTCTTTCGTTGGTGGTATTGCCACTTCCTTCGCTCACCTCAGTTAAGTGGTGGCTTCTCCAATGGGTCTTGCCGGCTGGCTGAGGAAGCGTACCAGTCGCTTGACGTTCTGGGCCGCCGCGGCAAGGAAGAACTGCTCCCGCACGAACTTCATCCGACGCAATCGCAGGCGACGCAGTCCGATCACATTCTTCAGTTCCGCAAACAGCGCCTCTACTTTCTTTCTCTGCTTTTGGGCATGTGCGAAGGCTGGCGTGTTCGCCAAGTTCCTGGCCCGTTGTCGGGCAGGCTCATGCATGTGAATCGCGAGATACTTATATTTTCCACTGGTGCATTGCGGCTTTTGTGAACATGCTCCACAACGCTTGGCGCTGCCAATGTAGGCATGAGCGCGATTGCGGACATTCAGCCCAACATAGTTGAGTCGCTCTCCAGCCGGACAACGATAGCTGTTGCTTTCCGGCAGATAAGTAAAACACTCCGGACCGTAGTACGGACTGTTCTTTCGTAGCGCACTGTCCCGGGTACGCATGTATGGAGTGATGCCACGATCCAGCAACCATTGCAGAAAGTCACCGTTCCCATAGGTGGCATCGGCTACTACTGACTCGGGTTCTCGCCCTTGCCATTGCGTGAAACGAGTGAGCATGTCTTGTGCGGCGACCGTTTCCTGGCTCATGCGTGCTGCTGTCGCTTGCACTCCTACAATCACGCAACTGGCGTTGTCCACGAGATAGTTGTTGTAGTAGCCCAGTCGGGCCGGCGTGCCTCCCTTGGTGGCGTAGGTAGAATCCGGATCGGTGGTGGACACCTGGTCTTGCCCATGCACTGGTTCTTCCACCGGGTTCTGCTGTTCCAGTTCCACCAGATACTGGCGCACGGTTTGGTTCACTTGTGCGGCTTCGGCCAACTGTTGGCGCGGGATGCGGCTCTCCTTGGATGCATTCGCCTCCACGAAGCTGCCGTCCACCGATAAGTTGTCTCCTTGTACCAGTCCCACATCGACGCACTGGCACACGATCTGTGCAAACAACTCCTCGAACAGTTTCGATTCCTGAAACCGTCCGTGCCGGTTTTTGGAGAACGTGGAGTGATGCGGGATCTCCTGATCGAACCCCAAGCCCGTGAACCAGCGCCACGCCAGATGCATGCGCAGTTCTTCCACCAGCTTCCGTTCGCTGGTGATGCCGTACAGATAGCCAATTAGCAGAATGCGAAGCAGAAGCTCAGGGTCAATGGAAGGACGGCCCGTATTACTGTAGCTCTGCTTTAAGCTCTCGCGCACGAAAGCAAAGCTGACGTGCTTGTCAATCAGTCGTAGCAGATGATTTTCGGAAACTTGATCTTCCAGGCGGAAGTAGTAGAACAACGCCTCCGAGCGGTCGTGTTCTCCCATCATGATCAGCAGACCTCCGACGATCAAAATCAAACAGAGCATGGCTGATGCTTTCTTCTAGCACGCCTCTGCTCAATCTCATCTGCTAATCGACGTGACTTTTTCAACACCCACAGGCCATAGCGCTCAGAATCAGTTTTTCTGCCTCTCAGTGGACGGTCTGAGTCAGCGCTCTCGAACTCGGCTTGAAATTGGCATTCCCTCCATAGCTGGCGGTGATGTGATGATTGCCATGCGTTAGCGATGAGGTGTTGAACATCGCTATCCCTCCGCTCAGGGTGGCCGTGCCTAGCGTAGTAGCGCCGTCCTTGAAGGTCACGGTTCCGGTTGGTGTCCCACTGAATTGTGGGGCCAGGGTCCCGGTAAATGTAACCGATTGTCCGACGTTAGAGGGATTAAGTGATGAGGTTTTTTTCTGCCTCTCAGTGGACGGTCTGAGTCAGCGCTCTCGAACTCGGCTTGAAATTGGCATTCCCTCCATAGCTGGCGGTGATGTGATGATTGCCATGCGTTAGCGATGAGGTGTTGAACATCGCTATCCCTCCGCTCAGGGTGGCCGTGCCTAGCGTAGTAGCGCCGTCCTTGAAGGTCACGGTTCCGGTTGGTGTCCCACTGAATTGTGGGGCCAGGGTCCCGGTAAATGTAACCGATTGTCCGACGTTAGAGGGATTAAGTGATGAGGTGAGTGTGGTTGTCGTCGCCGCCTTGTTCACCACTTGCTTCAGCGTTCCCGAGGTGCTGGTAATGAAGCTCGTATCCCCGGGAATAGACCGCTGTGATTGACTTCGTGCCAGTCATGGTGAAGGCGAAGCTAAGACTAGCTACCCCTCCACTCAATGAACTTGCGCCCAGAGTAGTTGCCCCCGCCTTGAAGGTAACGGTTCCGGTCGGTGTCCCGCCAAACTGGCCTGTAACCGTCACCGTGAAGTTCACCGACTGACCAGCGCCCGAAGGATTAGGCGACGAGGTCAACGTGGTTGTCGTCGTAGCCTGGCTGACGTTCTGGTTCAGGGTCGACGAAGTGCTACCCGTGAAATTCAAGTCACCACTGTAGCTGGCCGTGATCGGATGACTTCCGACTGCGAGGGAGCTGCTAGTCAAAGTCGCAGTGTTCCCGCTGATTCCGGCACTACCCAAAAATATTGCCCCGTCCATGAAATGGACCGTACCGGTTGCCTGGCCACCGAATTGTGGAGTGAGGACGGCAGTGAAAGTAACCGACTGGTTAAACACCGACGGATTCAAGCTAGAGCTAAGCGACACGGTCGTGCTCGCCTGGTTCACGGCCTGATTCAGAGAAGAGGAAGTACTGCCATTGAAGTTGGAATCTCGGATGTCGAGAGAGTGGCCACGCCCCCACTCACGACTCCTGTTCCAGGCCGCCAGAGGGGACGGATCGGGAAAGGAACGAGCGTTCAGAAAGTCAACGAGTCTCTCAGACGTGCGAAACGGACGCAGATTGAACTGATTGTTCCCGCAGGAACAGGTAGTGACAGTCTTCCGCGAGCACATGGGATGGCAGAGCGTACGCTTCGCTATGATAATGACAAAGAGGCCGGGCCTGCCCGGCCTCGATGCTATCCGGGCGGCTCAACTACTTCTTCTGCTCTGGCCTGCGCGCTTCCCGGCGTGCGCTCGCCTGTTTTTCATGGGCAGCCGACTTGTGCATGATGCGTTCCGGGTTCTTGGCCGTGGCTTTGGCGAAATCCGGATGGTCCTGCATGAACTTCTGCAAATCCGGGTGTTTCGCGAGATAATCCTGATTGTTCAGCAGCGAGGGGTTCTTCATCACCTGCTGCCGGACTTCTGGGTTCTGTCGAAGATAATGATCGAACGCGGCGTCGGTGTGCGAGCGCGCTCCAGGGTCCTCAGCAGGTTGTCCCGGAGGTGCCGGTTGTGCCGAAGTGCTCTGCGCTCCGTTATCTTGTGCCACTGCTACTGCTGACGATAGTGCGGTGCTCAGGGCAATCATGCCTAGCACGGCAGCCACCATGAGGCTGTACCTAATTGTCTTAGCCATCGTTGTCTCTCCTGTTCATTTCAAAATGACATCTCGCCCACTGGTCTAGTAACCCAGGTTCGGCCAAGAAGTTGACATTGTTTTCCCGAATGCGGCGGCCGCTGATACTGTAGTAGGCCGCGGCTTTTACTGTAGTGAAAGACCACGAAGGCTGGACGGCAGCACAGCGTTGATGGACGGCCTCAACGCTGTGACCTAACGTGGTATTCCGAAGGCGAGTAGTGATTCGAATAGTGATCGGCTTCTGCTTTTAAGAAAACAGATTGGACTGATTCTCCACAACCGC
Source organism: Terriglobia bacterium (assembly GCA_963797845.1). GTDB lineage: Bacteria > Acidobacteriota > Terriglobia > Terriglobales > Acidobacteriaceae > DASREM01. The sequence continues at coordinate 300,158 of CAWCRE010000013.1, read as the reverse complement.
CACAGCTCGGGAGCAATCTTCGTCATCGTTCGCCACGTGATTCACCCGAGCACTCACGGGGAAACATCGCATCTGCGCAGCATCATAGGGCCGCAGCACTTCCGAAACTGCATCCAACTCCTGCATCGTAGGTTCGAGCCAAAGAGCATAGCTTTCCGGGCGAAGTATCACCGGCATCCGGTCATGCACAGTCGAGGCAACCGCGTTGGGCGTGGTGGTCAGGATCGAGCTGGTTTCGATGACCTTGCCCTCAGGACTTAGCCAGTATCAGTGGCCCAAGAAGGAATCAAGCCCCAGCGCATTAGGGAGGCTCTGACGGTCAACCCACGGTCGTCGCGGCGTAGAACAGGAACCTGCTGCGTTGGCGCGATGTTGTAGCGAGGTTCCCAATCGAGCTCTGCGAAGTCCGCTCCGAAGTCCTCGCGGAATCAGTTCCTTACGACGCGAGAGTCGGCATCGGCGTTGTAGTGGAATCGAACCCCGGTATGCTTGTCTTCGTAAGTGTGCAATTTATTCTCCCCAAGAATTCACAGCGAGCGTCTCTGAATCGAATTTCAAAAAATTCGCTTTTCCTTTCTCCGGTAAATCGTGGAACTCGCTCCTTGTGGGAACAACCGGATCGATCCGATTCGGCGCGTCTGAAAAGGACGTCGGCCTTGACCCGTATGGTCAACGTGACGGGGGAATTGTCCTGGAAAGGTTCGATCAGTTGGCAGAGGTTGCCAGTAAAGTGATCGACAAAGCCCCGGCCATTTGTGTGTTTCTGAAGCCGCGGATGTCCGGTCCCCGCTATTTGAAGGAACTTCCTGACCGCGTAGCGATCACATGGGATCTCACGGAGCCATTTGGCGGTCTCCTCGATTTCAGCTGGTTCAAGACCATTAACCGTTTTCAGGCCGTGCTCCACCGCGACGGATCCATTGAGATGTCGTACAAAGAATTGACGGCGAAGGACGCCATCGTTGGGATCTACCCATCACTGTCAGGTGCATCGTTGCCCACAGAGGCGTCGACTCTGGGAGGTGGCGTTTGGCAAGACAATTTCGATGGAACCTTCACGCAGCTCCGTGACGGCTACTTCGTACCGGCGGCAGGTTATTCTTATCTCGACCTGTACTTGATGGGCTTGATCTCTACCGCAGACGTGCCGGACTTTTTTATCCTGAACAACCTCGTACGGGCCGGTAAGGACACAAACGGGCACCCGGTATTCAGGGCCGAACGAACGAAGGTGACCATCCAAGACGTGATTGCCGCGGAAGGGCGTCGGTTACCAGACGTTGCTCAGTCCCAAAGAAAATTCAACACCGGGATTGTCGTTGTGGTCACGCACGGGCAAAGCCCGAGCCACGAACTCACCGAACGAGCCAACGGCATTCGGCGGCAGTGGATTGAGTACTGGGAGACGACGACGGGCCGTCGCGCGTCCATAATCGCAAATTCACGCTGAGCCCCTGCCACTCGGAACTGACCCGTTCTAAGGCAATTCGATTGTGGATAGTCCTTCAGTTCGCGAGTGGTCGGCTAACCGGAAACTATGCCGACGGTTGACGGAAGATCGCGTTATCACAAAGTAATCGGCATAACTGCATCAGGAAGTGTGCAAAACGCCGAAGTTTGTCAAATAATCACGGGGAAAATGGCTTGTGGTTGCTAAGAGTTTCACGAAAAGCAGCCCATTGTTAAGCCAGCAGCCGAGGAGAAAGTCCCGCTTCCTCAAGCAGTTCCGACTCAGAACCTCTCCCGTAAACGAATCCCGTCGCCAATTTCAATCACGACCGCAAACTGGCCTTGGCGGTGTCGTCCTGTAAGGTCGTGAGTCTGAATGTATTTCTCGGAAATGGGATGGCACGTTTCACGGCAGTCGCGTTGCCGAAGGATGGACCAGCGTGGAGCGTACATCGTCGCGAAACCTCTTAGGAGAAGTTTTACAACTCCGCTTTACAACCACTCTGGCCAGCTTGCCATCTGGGTCGCCACCTGTGCTTACCTGGCATTGGAACGCCACAATTAAATCGGACCTGGGACTTCCTGGATCGGTAGAGTCGGCGTAAAGTACGCGCGATACGAACGACCGTTGCAGCAGCGGACATTTCCGCAGCGTTGAAAGGAAACTTGCATGTTTGCGAGCACTCGGAAGTTGTCACTTGGCGCGGCGCACGCAGTGATTGCGTCAGTCTTTGCTCTGTTGGTTTTTACGGCAAATGCATGGGCCGGCAGTACGGAACAGGTTTTGTACTCATTCCAACAGCAGGACCGGCCATGGTCTGGCGTGATCCTTGACGCTGCGGGCAATCTCTATGGAACGAGCACTTATGGGGGTTCGTCCTCGCGCGGTGCTGTGTATATGCTCACCCCAACGCAAGGGGGCGGCTGGAAGGAGACTATTATCTACAGCTTTACTGGCGGGGTGGACGGTTCCACGCCCTATGCAGGTCTGGTCGCCGACAGACTTGGAAACCTTTACGGCGCAACCACCTCCGGAGGAGTTTACGGGGACGGTGCGGTCTTTGAGCTGGTTCCAGTCAGCGGCGGCGCTTGGACGGAGAAAGTTCTCTACAGTTTCAAAGGTTTTGGCGCGTCTCCTTATTACACATTGGGGATCGACAGTGCGGGCAATCTGTATGGATCGACGGCTCACGGCGCAGGCTGCGGGTCGAATGACCAAGGCACCATATTTCAGTTGAAGCCGTCCGGTAGTACCTGGAAGAGGTATCTGCTCTACCGTTTCTGCAGCCCGAGCGATGGGGGCTATCCAGGCCCCGTGAGTCTCGACAGCGCAGGTAATGTTTACGCCGGCGTGGACATCTACCAGCCTATTGGCGCCCAGGGCCAAGTGATCAAGTTAACTCCCGCGCAGGGTCAATGGACCAAGACCGTGCTTCACACATTCAAGACTGCCGAGGGGCAGCCGAACGCGGGCGAACTTCACATTGACAACGCCGGAAATATCTTTGGTATCGCAAGCGGCGGCAAGTTAGGCTTCGGGACTGTTTTTGAGTTGACTCCGAATGGCAGCGGGGGCTGGACATCGAAGATTCTTTACAACTTCACGGGGAAACTTGATGGCGGAGAACCAGCATATGGGCTGGAGATGGATGCCAAAGGCAATTTATTCGGCACCACCAGTATGTACGGACCGTACATCTATGGCGGAACAGTGTATGAACTCAGCCCAAATCTGAACGGAGGTTGGATAGAAACGACGTTGCACGGCTTCCTCGGACCGCCTGATGGCGAAGCAGCATACGGCGGAATCACCATTGATACAGCGGGAAATCTCTTCGGCACAACCTTGAACGGTGGCGACCCGAGCTGCCAGTGCGGTGTGGTGTACGAAGTGATCCCGTAATTTTCTGTGTACCAAATGTTGAAGAGCATCCCTAAAAAGAGGAATGCTGACGCAAACCAGCGCCTATTCGCGTTCTGTAGCTATGCGGGCGCGCGGAGGTGGACCGCAGTGATTGGAAAAGAAGATTCTATTAGGACCATGGCCCTAGGTAGGGTAATACTTTTAGCAGCGCTGAGCTGTCTCCTTCTCATGCCATCCGCGCAAAGCCAGACCTATGTAGAAAAGGTTCTGTACACCTTTGGAACGAATTCAGAGGACGGGGTTAACCCCCAGTCGGCCTTAATCCTGGACAGCGCGGGCAATCTTTATGGCAGCACCTCGAATGGAGGTCTTCACCAGGCCGGAATCGTTTTCAAGATTGATCCGCAGGGAAACGAGACCATACTGTACAACTTCACCGGCGGAACAGATGGTGGAAACCCGAATGGACCTCTACTTTGGAGCGCTGGGAAAATCTACGGAACTACGGCCACCGGGGGAGCGCGTGGCAATGGAACTTTATTTGAAATATCTGCGCACAAAGAACGGGTGCTCTATAGCTTCCAAGGAGGCATAGACGGAACCACACCGTTGGGTGGCATCGTCCGTGATGCAGCAGGCAATTTTTACGGAACTACTCTCTCCGGAGGCACGGCCAACGGAGGGACACTGTTCAAGGTAGGCGCTGACGGCACGGAGACTATCCTGCACAACTTTACGCTGGCAAGCGGGGATGGATTTCAGCCCCGTGGAGGCGTGATCCGGGATGCCGCCGGAAACCTTTACGGCATCACTGTGCTGGGCGGGAGTCAAGGATGGGGCATCCTCTTTCGTGCGTCGACGAGCGGCACCGAAACAGTGCTTTACAGCTTCCCAGGTTTTCAAACTCCGTCGCCTGTCATTCGGGATTCGGCGGGAAACTTTTACGGCACTGCATCTGGCGGCAGCTCGCCGGAAGGCTCCGTGTTCCAAATTAATACACAGCGAGAAGAGATAGTCCTGCATACATTCGGCAAAACCGGAGACGGGGAATATCCCTACGCCGGTGTCATCAGGGATGCGGCTGGAAATCTGTACGGAACAACTTACCAGGGTGGCGCTTTTGGATTTGGCGCGGTATACCAAATTGATGCCACGGGCAAGGAAACCCTTTTGTATAGCTTCACCGGTGGGACTACCGACGGATCAAATCCCATTGGCGGTCTGGTTGAGGATACAAAAGGAAACTTGTACGGCACCACAAATTACGGTGGACCGCTTGGCGCAGGAGCCGTGTGGCAAAAGGATAGGCGCCATCTGGATTCCCTAAAAAGGTGTATATAACGGCTCCTTCCCCTGTCTTGTGAAGTCGGAAAACCGTTCCATGTCCAGAAGGGCCGCTACCGGCCCGAAGTGCCGAAAATATTTCCCGCCGTATCCTGGATCAATCCTCCCTCGGGATATGCGCCATCGGCAGTGCCTGTAAACGTGTGCAGTACCTTGAAGACCTGCGATTGCGCGACCAACGAAAACGTCAACATCTGAAACAAGAGGATCAGTGTGATCGCACATCTAGAGCTTTCGGATATCATGTTCTCCTCCCAAGGCAATTCGGATTGAAAATGAGATCAAGTGAGCAAGAAGCGGGGGAATCTTGCTGCAGCTTGGACTATGTGTATCACCGGCTTCAGATTCTCTGTACCGTTCTCTTCACAGCGAGGAAATAAAGCTCAACAGATCAGCCTGATCTGAAGCGGATATGCGACTGCACCGATTGGAAAGGTGAGTGGCACAAATTTAGATCTGTATTACTTGGGGCTCGACCGTAAACGGGCCCATTTTGAACAGGGCGCAGGCAGAGAACAGCGGCATTCCATCGGTGCCAGGCTTTGGGCGCACCGTCAAGCGTGGGACGAGGACGTTGAGGCTACCTACCAGTGGGGCAGCTTTGCCGTGGGTGGCATTCAGGCTTGGGCAGTTGCATCCGAAATAGGGTACAGCAAACCTTCCCGCCCCCTGAAACCACGTGTCGCTTTAGAAGTGAACGTCGAAAGTGGCGTCAATAAGACACTCTCAATTTTTCCCAACGTCGGACCTGTACGCCTTTAACGGTGTAAAGGCGTTAATGATGAAACTAGAGCGGTGTGCGGAAGCTGTATGCCTTACAGCTTAGGGCTAGGATCTAGATTTCTCTTTCGTTGTAGAACACTCCTGCTCAAGCTTTGCCACTCTTTCCTCCAACTCGGCAATATCGAACGCTTTCAACTGCACGTTCAGCAATGGTGCGAGCCCAGTTCCAATTCGCGGATCAACAAAACCTTGATAAATTGATTCCACCAGTTGAGCCGTTGCATCTCGCAAAGCGGCCAGAGTATTGACGCGGGGTAAAGGCGGAAGATTTTGCGCACGAGTTTCCTTTCGATTCTTCCGTCCACCTAAGCGCCCCAATTCTGCCGCTTTGAGCGGATTTGCATGGAAAAAGCAAAGCCCGCCTGAAGTCGCGGCTGCTCGACAAGCTTTCCCATCCTTGGCGCGTGCCTTGCAACGATTCGGCTTGGTATTCAGCTTCGGCATATCAGCTTGGTATTCAGCTTCGGCATATTTTAGCGCACACCATCGCCATCCATGGCGGGACGCTTCTGCCGACCTTCGCGTAGTATTTGGAGATCAATTCGTACTCTTCCCTGCGATCCTCATTGAAGTCACGCTTGAGAGCCCATTGGAAGTGGGCCTCTGAATCTGCGTCTTTTTCCTCTTTCGTGGGAGGGTCTGCCCTTTTTCCATATGCAAAGTCACGCTCGCAGTGCGGTGGACAGCCACAGTAGTGAAGATCCTCGACTAAGATCTGCCAGTAAGGCCAGCATGGCTGACGGAGTTGACCCAAATCCCGGAGCCCATGTGTGGGGCACGGCACGTCCGCCTCGCCTTGTAAAATGAGTTGCAGCTCATCTGGGGTGTGATAAAAGGTGAGCTCGCGACAATTACAATTTTGCACCTCAGGCGATCTACTTTGGCACGAAACTTCGAGGCCCTCGATTCTTGCTTTGAGCGCACGGAGAGAAGCTGCTTTCAACATTGCGCCCGATTAGCCAAGCCGTATTCTTCCGCAATTGAGGCAGGGCTATGCCAACTGATGAAATCACGTTCGATTGCCGCACATTGAGGATGAGCGCAGACCTTGCACTCTGCTGTGTGTCGGCCGAGATTGGGTCGGTTCATATAGTTTCGTTGAGGGTCAAACTGGGGTCATTTAAGCGTTCCACACTGTCCAGATACGTCCAACGGTGCCATCCGTGTCCTGCTAAGTGCTTGTTGTCCATAACTCCTTCAGGCTCATAACCCAAAGGTCGGTGGTTCAAATCCACCCCCCGCAACGTTCCGAACGCCACGGTAGAGCAAGGCTCCCGTGGCGTTACTTTTTGATAAATATTCTAGAGGGTTGGAATCCGCTTTCATCCAGTGTTCATCAGCATTTGAGAATCGCCCATTTTCCAATGGCACGTAAACATCTCTCGAATCGTATTACCTTATCAGTAATATCGATATAGTAATTTTTTACAAAAGTCGATGGTCCCTTTTCAACCCAATTTGGCACGCATAAAGACGGCGCAAAGCCGTCTGGAAGAAAGCCGAGCAAATCCCATTGCCCGACTCCGATGTAGTAAGGTTTACCATTAGCATCTTTGACGGGAGTCATCCACAGCACTCCGATGTGTTTGGCCAGTTCGTACTTTGAATTTTCTGCGTTCACTCGCAGCAGGTTGAGAACGTTAGTCAATCGTTCTCTTGCGAATTGCATCAGCTTTTCCCTTTCAAGACCCGGTGCGCTGGATTTCGTTTGGAGAAGTTTCTTCGACACTTCCTTCAGTTCACTTTCGCGCGAACGCAAGCCATTTTTTACACTCGCGATAGGTGCACCTTGGGCGAGAGCCGAAGTGAGTCGCTCCACTTCAGCTTCGAGATCAGACTTCCTCCTAAGAAGCCGCTCCCATGGATTCTCGTCGCCAAGTGCTTTCTCCACTTTGAGCATGAATTCCGATACGGCAAGATCAATAGCTTCTGGCCGCTGGGAATAATTCTGAAGTTCCGCCAAAACGGTTCCCTCAACGGCGTTCCGTGGAATTGTCAGACTGTTCTTGGATGCTCCCCTATTCCAACGCTGCGTACAACCGTATCTCGCCCATTTGCTGCCCCGACCGCCGACGATTACGAGGTTGCCTCCGCAACTGGAGCACTTAAGAAGTCCACTGAAAAGGTAAGGACTTGTGGTTGCCCGGTGCACCAACCCTTTCTTCGCTCCTTCAGAATGGGTGCCATTGTCCAAGTGATGTGCATCACATTGATGTGTGACTTCCAACGTCGCGGATGTGATACGACCTCCGCTAGTATCACGCCATCTTGCACCAAGAACCAGGGGTTTCTAAACCTTAAAAGCTGTTGGTTGTGAAGCGACTCAAGACACCCCGGTGTGCCTGCCGGTTTTGGCATGAATTGTGACGAGGCGGACAAGGCGATTGCCGTTGACCGAGGCGCAGCACGTATCAATTGGCTATTAGCGAAGGAGATTTGGAATGAGAAAAGCGCAGTCGATATTATTTGTCACGATTCTTCCCATCCTGCTTGTCCTGTTGACGGTCGTACTGAATCCGCCCAAAGCGGCGGCGGTTCCCAGCTATGCACGGCAGACGGGCTTGGCCTGCAGTGGCTGTCACTACACTCCTCCGGAACTCAATCCTGCCGGACGGAGGTTCAAGTTGCTCGGGTTATGTCGATCGAGCGGACGAGACCAAGGTCATAAAGGCGGATCGGAGGCAAAAAGCGCGCCGCGCTCGATCTTCTGGCTTCGCTGCCGCTTTCCGCGATGTCTCGAAACCTCGTTTACCTCTACGAAGTCGCCGGTGCCCGGCAACGCAGAATGGCAGTATTGAACTTCCGCAAGATATCTCGCTCTTTCTTTCGGGCGCATGGACCAGCCATGTCGGCAGCTTCATGCAGGTCACCTACGACACCCAGGACGACCACTTCAGCATGGATAACACCGATATCCGCTTCGCGAACAAGACCAAATTGGGTGGCAAAGAACTGGTCTACGGTCTCGACCTCAATAACAATCCGACCGTAGAAGACCTCTGGAACAGCACGCCGGCATGGGGCTTCCCATGGGTCGCCAGCGACTGGGCGCCCACTCCGACCGCTGCCCCAATCATTACGGTAGCTTAGGCCAGGATGTTGCCGGGTTCGGCGGCTATGCGATGTGGAACAACCACCTGTATGTCGACGCAACCCTCTATCGCTCGGAACATGTGGGCGGCGCCCAGCCGAATCCAGGAACGGACTTCAGCAATCAACATCCGCGGCGTCGCGCCGTACTGGCGCGTTGCTTGGCAGCAACTGACTGGCAAGACGCAGTACGAATTCGGCACTTACGGCATCCACATGCGGTCCAGCCCCGGAGCAATCACCGGCTCGGAGGATGAGTACACAGATTTGGCCTTTGATACTCAGATTGATCGGACGCTGTTCCGAACCGACGTGCTTTCGTTCCGGGCGCACCTACATCCGCGAAAATTCGAATCTTGCTGGCCAGCCTGCTTGCGGTGCGGCGTCCCCGGGCACCATCATCTGAACACCGTGCATGGCCAATGCCGAATACCACTTCGGCAATCGCTATTCCGGCACGTTCGGCTGGTTCGATACCGGCGGTACCGTCGATCCGCTCCTGTATCCGCCAGGCGCGGTGAGCGGAAGCGCCAATGGCGATCCGAGAGGCGCCGGCTACATCGCGAACTTCTCGTACTGGCCGTGGCAGAACCTGCAACTCTCCGCGCAATACACCGGCTACACGCACTTCAATGGCGGCTCGACGAACTACGACGGCGCGGGCCGCAATGCGAGCGGCAACAACACTGTCTATCTGGTCGCGAGATTCATTTTCTGAAATCCGGACAAGCATTATCGAGCTGCAAATTGCAAAGGAGAAACAGCAATGAAAGTCAAAGCATTGAGTATTGATGTTGGTGGTGGCGGGTTTGTGCACGGCGGCTTGGGCTGGCGATATCGAGGGCAAAGTCACGGGAATGAAAGGGCAACTCGGTGGTTTACGTCGATACGATCGCCGGGAAAACTTTCCCTGCTCCCAAAGAACATCCCGTCATGGATCAAAAGGGACTGATGTTCGCGCCGCACATCATCGTCGTGCAGCAGGGCACAACAGTCGAGTTTCTGAACAGCGACAACGTGCAGCACAACGTCTTCTGGACGGCAGTCGGCAGCGACAAGAAAGCTGGACACAACCTGGGAACCTGGCCGAAGGGCGAGAAGCGTCCTTTCACCTTCGACAAAGCCGGGCGTCGTGCCGCTGCTCTGCAACGTGCATCCGGAGATGGCGGGATATATCGTCGTCAGCCCAACCCCGTACTTTGCCGAAACGGACGACAGCGGCAACTACAAGATCAAAGACGTTCCCGACGGCAGCTACACGCTCGTCGTCTGGCACGAAGGCGCGAAGAACCAGTCCAAGCCGGTCACCGTTGCCGGTGGCGGCAAAGCGGACTTCACTCTGACGAAATAAGGAGCAGATGCGAGGGAGCGGCAAGCTTGCGGCGCCGCTCCCCGCATCGCTTTCGCATGTCTTCGAAACGTTTCAGCCAGATCCGGGCAGACATGACCGCCAATGCTGAAGCGATTCAAAGACAAAAAAGTCGACGGGGATTGGCTGCACACCAACTTTCCCTGCATGATGGCCTGCCCGGCACACACCAACGCCGGACGCTACGTGGGCCTGATTGCCGAGGGCCGCTTTGAAGAAGCATACCGGCTGGCGCGCGACCCGAATCCGCTGGCCAGCATCTGCGGGCGGGTCTGCGCGCATCCTTGCGAAACTGCCTGCCGCCGCGGCGAGATCGATCGGCCCATTTCCATCCGCGCGCTGAAGCGTTTTCTCACCGAGCAATATGGCCCGGAGTCGAAGCATCCCATCAACGTCAATGAAGGACGCGGGCAGAAAAAGCTCCCTTACAAAGTCGCGGTTGTCGGCGGCGGCCCGGTGGGACTCTCGGCCGCGCATGATCTCGCGCTGATGGGCTATGCGGTCACGATCTTCGAAGCTGCTCCGGTCGCGGGCGGCATGTTGTACCTGGGAATTCCGGAATACCGCTTGCCGCGCGATGTGGTGGAAGCGCAGGTGCGCGAGATTCTTGAGACCGGCGATATCACTCTCAAGCTGAATCACGCCGCGGGACGAGACTTCACGATCTCCGATCTGCGCCAGCAGGGATTCGATGCGGTGCTGATCGCGGTGGGCGCGCACCGCAGCCGCGATCTCACGCATTCCCGGCGTCGATCTCGACGGCGTCTACAAGGGCATCGATTTCCTGCTCAACGTAAATCTCGGATACAAGTTCACCATCGGCAAGAAAGTGATCGTGATCGGCGGCGGAAATGTCGCCATGGACGTGGCCCGCTCCGCAGCTCGCGAAGTCGTGCGCAGCATGCAGGCGGCGTGGAAGATCTCGAGCCTTCCGCAGAAAACGTCTCGGCGGTTGCCACCAAGGAAATGGTCGACATCTCGCTCTCGGCGCTGCGCATGGGCGCGCGCGAAGTGAACCTGGTTTGCCTGGAACGCCGCAACGAAATGCCCGCCGCGCTCGAAGAAATTGAAGAAGCCGAAGAAGAAGGCATCATCATGCATCCCGGTCTTGGGCCGAAGCGCATTCTCGGCAAAGATGGCAAAGGTTGCGGCTCTCGAAACGCTCAAGACCAAGTGGGTCTTCGATCAGAACAAACGCTTCAATCCCGCCTTCTACGAGAACAGCGAGAGCCAGATCGAGTGCGACACCATCATCATGGCGATCGGGCAAGCGCCGCGCCTCGATTTCTTCACGCCCGAAGACAAGGTCGAACTTTCTCCCCGCGGCCTGATCGCGGTGAATCCGCAGACGCTGATGACTTCGGCTGCCGGGAATCTTTGCCGGTGGCGACTGCGTGTTCGGACCGCGCCTGATCATCGATAGCGTCGGCGACGGCAAGCGCGCAGCGGTCGGCATTGACGAATACCTGCGCGGCGGCAAACATCCCGAGCCGGTGATCGAAGTCGAAGTGCTCAAGCGGCACTCCATGCCGCTCGACTATCTCGATATCAACCGGCAGCCAGTTCCCATGCTTCCGCTCGAACGCCGCACCGGCGTAACCGAAGTCGAAATCGGATACGACGCCCCAGCCGCCATGGCCGAAGCGCAGCGCTGCCTGCACTGCTGGGTCAACACCATTTTCGAAGGCACTCCCGAAGACGGCAGCATGTGCATTCTGTGCGGCGGATGCGTGGATGTTTGTCCGGAGAAATGTCTGGAACTGGTCTCGCTCGACCGCATCGCGTTCGAGCCGGAGACCGTGCAGCACATCCGCGACAACCAGGAATTGTTTCGGCGTGGAGTTCGACGAAGTGGCGGCCGATGAACTGGGCGTAGTCACCGGCGCGGCCATGTTGAAGGACGAAACCCGCTGCATTCGCTGCGGCCTGTGCGCGATGCGCTGTCCGGTGGGCACCATCACGATGGAGTCGTACAACCTGCTTCCGGCGGAGCCGACCGGATTGATTTCCATCGCGGCGATCGGCGCGGGATTGCAGAAATAGGCACGAGGAACTCATGGCGGAAGAAGAAGAGCACGAGACAGAATCGGGAAGCGAACTGAACCGGCGGCAGTTTTTCGCGAAGCTCGGGCTTGGGATCGCTGAGCATCGCCGCGGTCGGCACCGCGGCATTCTCCTATCAATATCTCGAGCCCAATGTGCTCTATGAGCCTTCGCCGGTCGTGAATGCGGGCAAGCCCGACCGCTATCCGCTGGATTCAGCGTCACGCTCGATGTGAATTCGGCATCTACATCATCCACTCGCGACGAAGGCTTCTTCTCGCTGAGCGCGGTGTGCACGCATCTCGGCTGCCTGACGGCGTGGAAGCCGGAGCTGAGCATCATCGCGTGCCCCTGCCACGGCAGCAAGTTCGAGCAGAGCGGCAAGAAGATCGAAGGACCGGCGCCCAAGCCGCTGCCGTGGAAGCGCATCTGGCTCAACGACGACGGCGATCTGCTGGTCGATCGCTCCACCGATGTTCCGGCGCTGGCGCGCGATTCCTTTGTGAGGGTCTGACATGGCGAAAACGGCATCAAGACGTAGACCAATACTTCGACGATTTGCGCGACACGCGGGTGTGGCGTTCGATCTTCCGCAGCGGCACTGGATCCAGCACGCTGAAGCGCGCGCTGGCCATTCAGCAGAACGTCTTTCTGCACCTGTTCTCGACCAAGGTGCGCACGCGCATGCTGAGCTTCAGCGCGACCTGGTATCTGGGCACGCTGACGCTGGGCACATTTCTGATTCTGGTCGCGACCGGCATTCCGCTGATGCTCTATTACCATCCTTCGGTGCCGCAGGCCTACGCCGACACGAAGGACCTGCAGTTCGTGGTTTCATCCGGATTGTTCCTGCGCAACCTGCATCGCTGGTCGGCGCACGCCATGGTGTTTCTGGTATTCGCGCACATGTTCAAAGTGTTCTATCGCGGCGCGTACCGCACGCCGCGCGAATTCAACTGGGTGATCGGCGTCATCCTTCTTCTGATTACGCTGCTGCTCAGCTACACCGGATATCTGCTTCCCTGGGACCAACTGGCCTACTGGGCGATTACCGTCGGATCGAATATCGCCTCGGCCGTGCCGGTCATGGGCGACAAGATTCACTTCCTGCTGCTGGGCGGGAACGCCGTCAATGCCAACGCGCTGCTGCGCTTCTATGTGCTGCACTGCATGATCCTGCCGCTGACCGCGATGTTCTTCGTCGCCATCCACTTCTGGCGAATTCGCAAAGATGGCGGCCTCTACTCGCACCACGAGCGAACCGGCCACCGTGCGGGCCAAGCAACCGCGGCTCCACACTGCGAAGGAGGCGCAATAGTCATGGCCGACTCCAAAGACTTCGTCGCCGGCGTCGACTCCAACGCCAAGAAGTCTCCGCGCCGCATCGTCTTCATCACGCGCCGCACCTCGGCGCAGGTGAAGGCCGAGACCGAAGATCAGCTCCAGACCTTTCCCGAAGTCCTGTTCCGCGCAGCAGTCGCCATCATGACGCTCGCCATCGTGCTGGTTTGGATCGCACTGATGTTCAATGCGCCGCTCGAAGGGCTTGGCCGATCCATCGCACACGCCGAATCCCGCGAAAGCGCCCTGGTACTTCCTCGGACTGCAGGAGATGCTGCACTACTTTCCGCCGGTGGTGGCCGGTGTGCTGGTGCCCGGGCCTGGTGGTGATGGCGCTGATCGTCATTCCGTACTTCAAAGTCAACATCGAAGCCGAGGGACTGTTCCTGAAAGACCGCGCAGAAGCGGCTGCGCATCTTTTACGTCGGTCGCAGTCTGCTCTGTCGCTTTTCTTGCCTGGTTTCAAGTGTGTATGCGGCGCTGGTCCCGACGCTTGATCATGGCCGGCGCTCATGATTCTGGCGGCGCAAAGTTCGCCGCATCGCCTTCGGCCTTCCGCCGCTATCTGGCTGGCCAGGCCGCTCTCCTATTGGGTGATGACCTGGTTCTTATTCGAACTGGTGGTGCTCACCGCCATCGGCACATTCTTCCGCGGGCCGGGCTGGTCGCTGGTGTGGCCGTGGCGGGATTCTGCCCGTGGCAAGGTCTATAAGGATGCGGCGCTCATGAAACAAAAACTTGCGTCGCTCTGGCAAAAATTGTTCGGCGACAGCGTTCGCGCGTTCGGCGTTGTCAGCCTGATATTTCTGGTCTCGCTCGCGATCGCTCCGGCAAAAAACTTCTTCAGCGAGTGGCGGCATTATCAGCATGGCTATCTGCGGATGATCCGCAATCGCAGCGACGCCAATACGCTGCAGCGCCACTTTCAGGGCGGCATCCAGCAGATCTGGCTGCCCGAACTCGGTGTGGTGGACCGCTGCACCAGTTGCCACGTCGGACTGAAGGAAGCCAGCCTGACAGATGTTCCGACTCAGCCCTTCCGCACCCATCCCGTCATTCCCCACAAACTCGATCAGTTCGGATGCACCGTTTGCCATCGCGGACAAGGCGCCGCCACCACGGTCGCCGAAGCGCACAACAGCACGCTGGCGTGGGAGCAGCCGATTCTTCCCGCCAAATACATCGAATCCTCCTGCGGACAGTGCCATCGCGGACCACTGCCCGGAACGCCGCAACTGAATCAGGGACGCAACCTGCTCTCGCGCGAAGGCTGCGTGCATTGCCACACCGTGAAGTTGCCGGACGGCACCACCATGAAGGCGACCGACGATCCGCCGTCGCTCTCGCACATCGCCGACAAGACCACGCGCGAGTGGATTTATGCCTGGCTGAAAGATCCGCAGGCTTATGCCGTCGACCTCGACCATGCCGAATTTCAAGCTGAGCGATGACGATGCGCGCGACATCTCCGCGTTCCTGATCGCCAACAGCACGCCGCTGCCAGGGGACACGGCCAGCGCTTATCGGCGAAGCCGTCATCGCCGATCCTGCGGCCGGTGCCAGCCTCTACGGAGAATCGTTCTGCGCCTCATGCCACGCCGTGCAGAACGCCGCGGGGAATATGGTGGGCGGCGACGTTGGGCCCGGAACTGACCCGTGTCGGCAACAAGGTCAAGCCGGAGTGGCTGCAGGCATGGTTGCGCAATCCGCGCAATCTACGATCCGGCTACGGCGAATGCCGCATTACCGCTTCAACGATCCGCCAGGTCGCGACGCTCGCGGGATTCCTTCTGGCTAAGACGGATTCCGATCTGCTGGCCAATGTCCATCTCGATGCCGCAACGCCTGAGCAGATCGCTCACGGCAAACGCCTGGTCTCCGACTATGGCTGCGCTTCGTGCCACGAAATTGCCGGCATCAAGAAGCCGGAGAACTTCGCTCCCGAACTCAGCCGCATCGGCAGCAAGCCGATTACCCAACTCATTTTCCTGCCGGGAATGCAGCACACTTTGCCCGATTACATCGCCGGCAAGATCAAGCAGCCGCGCGCGTTCTCGCCTGGGCTTGAAGATGCCGCAGTACACGCTTCACTCCGGCGCAGATCGATGCGCTCACCACTGCGCTGCTCTCGCTGAATGATCGCTCCCACACCCTGCCGCAGCGTCACTGGCAGTGCCTGCGCCGCCGTGAGTCGGACTACCAGCCCGCGGGCAAAGCCGGAAAGCTGATGACTGATCTGGCCTGCTTCAGTTGCCACCGCATCAACGGCCACGGCGGCGATATGGCGCCCGACCTCACCTGGGAAGGCAGTTCGGTGCAGCGCGAATGGCTGGTGCAGTTCTTCAAGAATCCCGGAACGCTGCGTCCGGCGCTGATTCGCCGCATGCCGCGGTTCAACCTGACCGACGGCGAGATCAACGAACTCACCGACTACATCATGACCGTCTATCAGAGTCCGGCGGTCGATCGCGACTCCATGCCGCTGAGCGGCTATTCGCAGGGCGAGATCGAACTCGGCAAGCAGCTTTTCTACGGCAAGTACTCCTGCCAGGGCTGCCACATCGTGGACACCAAAACCGACAAAGGCTACATCGGACCGACGCTGACGCATGTTGGCTCGCGCCTGACCGCCGCATGGATTTACCAGTGGATGAAGAATCCGCAGTCCCTGCGGCCGGGCACCATTGAGCCGAATCGGCCATGAGCGACGAAGATGCGCGCGCGCTGACCGCATTCCTGATGTCGCAAAAAGGCGGAGACAAAACGGAGGCCGCAAAGAAATGAACTCGCTATTTC
Source organism: Terriglobia bacterium (assembly GCA_963797845.1). Lineage (GTDB taxonomy): Bacteria > Acidobacteriota > Terriglobia > Terriglobales > Acidobacteriaceae > DASREM01. The sequence continues at coordinate 284,079 of CAWCRE010000013.1, read as the reverse complement.
CCTGTCGCTTCTTATCTTGATCGCGGCTGGCATGGCAACCTCCTGCTCACGAAAAGCGGATCCGCGCGCAGCGCCAAAGCCCACGGCATTCGGCGCGGCCATCGTCGAATCCAGCGGCGGAAAGCAGACTGCGCAGACTGGCAGCTTGCTGCCGCAGCCGGTCGTCGTCCAGGTAAACGATGAGCAAGGAAGCGCGGTCGCCGGAGCCCTGGTCGAATTCGCGGCCGCACCTGGAGTTACTTTCGATCCCTCCGACGGCGCTCACCGATTCCAGCGGACAAGGTCACCACGAACGTGGCTCTCGGCGGCATGGCGGGGCGCTACCAGATCATCGGCGTCCACCTTCGACAAGTCTCACAAGAAAGTCGAACTCAAATTAGAAGAAATCGCGCTCGGATATCAGCAGACGCTCGGGCGCCATCTCAACGATCAATACTGCGAGCGCTGCCACAATCCCGAATCGACCGTCGAGCGCGTTTCCAATTACGACAACCTCGAGTCAAGCCGCATCCCTTTACCGAGGGAGACACTCTGAACAAGATGAGCGATGCCGATCTCACCGCCATCATCACCCACGGCGGTCCGGCTCTGAACAAATCGGCACTCATGCCGGCGTGGGGAAACACGCTCAGCAAGTCAGATATCCAGGCGCTGATCGCTTACATCCGCATGGTCGCCGACAACCCATCGCGCAACGCGGGCTCGGTGTTCACGTCAATACAAAAATAGTAAAGAATAGGCTGAGAAGTTGTTACTCTACAGTTCTGAGCCCAGTGGAAACACGATTTGCAAGCTCAAGAAAATACACTGCGAGTTCGGAGCACCTGCTTCCCGGGCAACCAGCTCGAATGCAACTTCCGAAAGGCATGGCGTTCTCCTGAACTCGAATCTTCTCTCCTAAAATGTGGCGCGAACCTCGGGAAATCTCGCTCTAGCTCGGGTGCGTCCGCCGTCGACGGAGCCACGCTCCCGTGGCATAATTTTTTGACACATTTACCGTGAAGCACGTCTAGAACGGGCTGGGAGAGGCGTGGGTATGGTTCACAAATTCGTCGGGTGCCTCGCCGACACCTACGAAACCTCGGTTTCGCCAGCAGCGTGTCTCGGCTCGCGAGGCCTGACTTCAGATTTCAATTCATATTAAAGTAAGATATCTCTCTTGAGACCATCTATGACATCGTCCATCTACGAGATTCCTGCTCCCTCCCAACAACAAGCCTTTGGCCCACGATCCGCTGCTCGACGACATTGGATTCATGACCTGCATGACGCTCGTGCTGCTCGGAAATTACGCGCAGACCGGGCATCTCGGGGACCGCTGGCCTACACGCCATACAACGTTGCAGCGCATCTGGTCGGCCCGGAAAATGGTGGACTCCGTTACGACTACCGCCGGCCGAAGCATCCTTACTGCGACAAATTCATGCTCGCAGCGGGACACTCGATCCCCACCTGCTATGCGTTGTGGATGATCATGGGCCAGGCGCTGTATCGCAAGTATCAGCAGACCGGCGATCCGCGCTATCACGTCGATCCCCAGGTGGCGATGCTGCCGGTCGACGCCTTGGGATTCAGGCGCGGCGCGGGTGCGCTGAAGACGCTGCTGCACGACACGGATTTGGAAACCCATCCGCTGTTTGCGCAAGCCAAAGGCCGCGGCATTCGTGCGCTCTCAGGACATGCTGAGAGCACCGACCTCACTAACGACGTGAACGGCGGGCCGTCGGGCATCGGTATCGCGACGGCCGCGGGCAAAGCGGCGTTTTGGGATGTCGTGGGCGCACCAGAGTCGCCGAAAGTGATCGCCCTGGAAGGCGAATTTGCCCTCACCGAAGGGCACGCGCAGGAGTTCAAAACCCAGGCACTGGCGTTGCAAGTGGGCAAGCGTTTGCGCGTGATGATCTCGGACAACAATGCGGGCATCGACGATTGTCTGATTGGCGGAAAAATTGGGGGCGTCATCGCCGAGTGCTTCAGCGGCTACGATCTGGTGAGTCAATGGACATCGTACGGATGGAACGTCTTCACTTTGGCGAACGGTAACGATTATGGCCAAGTGGCTGCGGTGCTGAAAGCGATGGACGCAGTGGACCCGCAGGATCGCCGTCCTGTCGCCGCGATCGGAAAAACCATCAAGGGCTATTGGCCTACGGCGGCCGACGGCAAGATCGTCGGCTACGGCGATCAACTGGTGAGTTACGCCAGCCATCCCTACGCACTGAAGATGAACTCGGAGTATTTTCTCGCGTTGGCGCAGACGTTCGAAAAGCATTACGGCGTCGAGTTTGAAGGCATTCGCAAGGGGCCAGTCACCAACAACCGCGAGCGATTGATTCAGTTCAAGACCAACATCGATGTGGTGATGTCGCTGCTCGACCGTAACGGATTGGGCGATCGCCTGGCCGAGCGCTTGCTGGAAATCGGCGACACCGTGCGCGACGACGTGAAGTTGCGCATCTCGACCTCGAGCGACCCGTTCCTCGACGATCGCCTGCGCGTCGCGAAGCTACCGGAAGAGCCGCAGAAAGTCTCGATTCGCAATGCGATTTCCGGTGGGGAGAAGCAAGTCAGCATTTCGTTGTTCAAGAAACCGGGCGAGGTGGCCGGAGCGCGTCGCGGGATTTCGGAAATCATCAAATGGATGAATTACGTCACCGAAGGACGTTTCTTCACGGTGGCGGCCGATCTTTCTGAGTCGATCAACGTTGAGCACGGCAGTTTGTGGGGACATTACAATCCCAAGGACAATCCACTGGGCACGCGCTTGAAAGCGCCCATTCAGGAAGCGGGCAATGTTTCCACCGCCATCGGTCTGGTGAGTCAAAGCGCTTCTGTTGATCCCGAAAAATTCGCCGGAGTTTGGGCCCTGAGCGGCACCTATGGAGCGTTCACGCCATTGATGTACACTCCCGCGCGTGTCTGGAGCCAACAAAATCAGGACAGCAAGTTCCGCATGGGCGTGCTCCACATCCTGGCCGCGCACTCCGGCCCCGAAACCGCCGCCGACGCGCGCACCCACTTCGGGATTTTCGCGCCGCAAGTGTGGAAGCTGTTTCCGCGTGGTCAGGCGATCAATCTAAGCTTTTGGGACTACAACGATGTCGCGCCCGGTTATTTCGCGGCGGCGGAAATCGCGGCCCGCGATCCTCATGTTGGCATAATCACGCTGGAAGTGGCACGCCCGGATTTCCCAGTCGCGGACCGCAGCACATTCGCCGACACCGATCTGCGCGCCGCGGCGAAGGGCCTATACGTGATCCGCGATTTCGCACCCAACAAGCCTCGCCACGGTTACGTGATCGCGCAAGGATCCAGTTCCACGGTGAATCTCGTCAGAGTGCTGCCGAAACTCGAAGCGGCCGGCGTGAACGTAAAAGTGATTGCGGCGATTAGCGAGGATTTATTTGATCGCCAGCCGCAAGCCTATCGCGACTCCGTCTTGCCGCCCGAGGCGCGCTACGACTTGATGGTGGTATCCACGGGCACACGACGCGTGTGGCCGCTGCGCAATCTTGGACCGTTGACGGATGAATATTCACTCACTTCCGACTTCGACAATTCCTGGCGATCCGGAGGACTCGAACTGGAAGTGATCGCGGAAGCGCACCTCGACCCCGATTCGATTTTCGCTGGAGTGGAGCGATTCGCAAACGAACGCGAGCGCCGCATCGGCGATCAACGCAAAATGATTGGTTAGGCGACTGGCCGTTTGCCTCGCCGATGGCGCTCCAGAGCCTTGTGACGGCTTTTCAAAGAACCCGGCGGTTGGCCCAATCGTTCGCGCCTTGCGAACAATGTGGGGCCTTCCGGCGGCTTCATCCTGGAAGATCCGAGGAATCAGTGAGTGTCGTCGTACTGAATTCCAGCCTGCACTTCCCGCATTGCTTGCTGAACCAGTTCGAGTGCTTTGGCCCGGTGGCCTCCCTTATCGTGCGATGCAGATTGTAAATTCTGCGCTGCTTGTTGGAGATGGTCCAGAGCAGCGGTCATCTCTGGTTGTGGCACGTTGTGACCACGTTCGTTGCCTTCCCAGCGCCCTCGCCACGGTTCGTTCCCCCACTGCCCTGTGTTCCAGCCACGAAATTCTCTGCCGTCTACCACGCTGTTCTCCCGATACTCAAACATGCGCTCCTCGCCTCTTGAGTCGCGGGCGTAAATGCGAAGGGTTTTGACATGTCCTTGATCAGGATCTACGCCGAAGGTGCTGTTTCCCATCCGGATCGGACGGTCCTGCCGGGCTAGCTCTCTTAATTTTCCGGTCACATCCACATGATGTTCGGCGGTGCCATACTGCGCGCTAATAATGACGTACTGCCCCGAGTCTCCGCCCCCGGGAAACTGCGCCCAAAGACCGATTGGTGACAGAATTAATACCGTTAGCAAAGCTGTGCGTGTGCAGCGATTCAGCATGAGCAACTCCTCTCGTCGGAATCTTCGTTTTTTGCTTTCGCAACTTGGCGAGCTAGTCTCGCCGTTCGCAGTCGGGAGTAACAATACGGCGGAAACTGTATAGTTTGGAAGAGTGAATTTGCAGGAGGGTTAGACTCACGCCTTGGGCACAGATTGTGACGCCCTCGTCCATCGATTCTCGAGCTGAAGCAAGACTCCCGGGCTAGGAGTAGGAAGTCGCTGCAGGCCAACGTACGAAAGCAGTTTTTGACGAAAAACTGGGCAGGCAGTAACTGGCCTGTAACACTGTCGGAACCACAATCCGCTCACATTCCCATTATGGCTCTCGGGTTCTGGAGGCGGAGCCTGCAACTCCAGAGTCAAGGCTGGACCAAGCCCCCATCTACACGGTCATGGTGACGGGAACTCCCGGGACGATCCATATCGTACCTCTAACGGTTGTCAGTCATTGATTCCGCGTTGCTCCGATTGGGCAAACGACCGTTGTGGTGAAATCTGCTCTCCCCTTATAATATTTCGTACTATCCTGTAAAGATGAGATGCTCTCGGCATAATATCTTCGCGCCGAACCTTCCGGCAGTGTGCAGTCCAGGATGCCGCGACACGGGTCGACGCGGTCGGTTTGCACAGTCGATTACTAAGGTCATCAAGCGTGCATACTATGCATAACAGGAGTCGACTTTTCAGGAATATACTTTCTCAGCGCCGGAACAATTTCCCCCTGCCCGCTCCTGAAGAACTTCACCTCTAATAGCTTCGATTCGCCAGTAGGCCAAGGAAAATGCGACCTGCGGAGTCCACTAGATGCCAGACCTGAACGACAAGATCGCATCCCTGAGCCCAGCGAAACGCGCGCTGCTGGATCGGTTACGAGCCCAACGTCTCGCTGATGCTGCGCCGGTCTTGCGTCGGAGTAGTGGTGGGTCCGACAACACAAGTCAGATGTCATTCGCGCAGGAGAGGCTCTGGCTTCTTCACCAGCTCGATACGTCTGGTTTCCTGTACAACGTTCCGCGGGCGGTTCGCATTCGTGGCCGACTCAACGTCCCTTGGCTCGAGTGGAGTTTAAACGAAATTCTCCGGCGGCACGAAGTCCTGCGAGCTACCTTTTCAACCGCTGGTGACGTTCCTTTCCAGCATATCGCACCCGGCGCCACACTATCTCGCTCGCCATCGTCTGACATCGCAGTGCACGACTTCAATGAGATCGACGCTGAAATTCAAAGGCGCGCAATCGAGGAGATTCGTCGCCCATTTGATCTGAAGACGGGCCCGCTCATCCGCGGACTCGTGTTGCGCCTGTCGGAGGACGACCATGTCCTGGTGCTAACGCTCCATCACATCGTAAGCGACGGATGGACTTCGGGAATCCTTTTCGACGAATTGGGGTCGTTATACCAGTCCGCTTCAACAAACGCCCCAGTGCCCCTTCCAGAGCTACCCTTGCAGTACTCCGACTACGCGGCCTGGCAACGAAAGTACATGCAGGGAGATCGCTTGGCCCGCGAGTTGGCATATTGGAGTAGCCGCATGGAGGGTGCGCCATCTTCTATCGAGCTGCCAACGGACCAAGCGCGTCCCGAAGTCGCAAGTTACAGAGGGCGTCGGGTCGGGATAGCCATTCCGAAGACTTTATCGGATGAGGCCAAAGCCTTCAGTCAGCGTCACAACATGACGCTGTTTCCGGTGCTGTTAGGCGCGCTCAAAGTCTTGCTATTTCATTGGACCGGACAAAGCGACCTGGTCGTCGGCACCGTCAGCGCCAACCGGAATCTGACAGAGATCGAGAAGCTGGTTGGTTGCTTCATGAATTTCCTGCCTCTGCGCGACATGGTCACCGGACATGCCAGCGCGAGTGAGATCATCACCCAGGTCAACCAGACCGTGGTCGAGGCCTACGCGCATCAGGATCTGCCTTTCGAGAAGCTGGTAGAAGCGCTTAATCCGCAGCGCTCCTTGAATATCAATCCTATTTATAACGTCGCGCTGCTAATGCAGAGCTTCCCCGAAATCGCTTTTCGCAGTGATTCCCTGGAGGCTCGATTCCTGAATCTTGATACCGCAGTTGCATTTTTGGATCTTCGCTTCCTGGCAACCGAGCGGCCGACAGGAATTTGGCTGGAATGCGAGTATGCGACAGACCTGTTCAATGCGGAGACTATCGAAGAACTCTTGCTGGCGTACCAGAGCATTCTGGAGCAACTGTTAGCACGCCCGCAAATGAACGTCGCCGGATTCGCCATTCCTGAAAAACTGGCTTCGCAGGCAGCGGCAGCCGCGAAGGCTAGAAAAAAGTGGACGGTTGCCGTCGCCGCAACCTTTACCGCCGAGCCGATCGAAGAGTGTTTGGCGTTTTGGATGCAGCGGCTCGGAATTGCATCGAATATCGAGTTTGCGCCGTACAACCAGGTTTTTCAGCAGCTAGTCGATCCTTCGAGCTTGCTGGCAAGCAATACAAACGGAGTGAACATCGTTCTTCTGCGAATGGAGGACTGGCATTCCTTCGATGCAGATCGCGATTCCGAGAAAAAAGGCGAGCACAATCTCCAGCAGTTGATCGCCAACATAAAGGTGGCGGCTTCCCGGACTGCGAGTTCTTATGTGCTCTGCGTATGTCAGCCTTCTCGGAAGAGCGTAGCTCGGCCAGGGGCGCTGGAACAGTTCCTGCGAATGGAACGTCGGCTCGCCGACGCCTTGCGTGAAACCGCTGGCGTACACGTCATCACCTCCACGGAGATCCAGGAGCTCTACCCGGTCACAAACTACGATGATCCGTACCTGGAGAATCTGGGGCATATTCCTTACACCTCCGCGTATTTCACGGCGGTCGGAACCATGTTGGCCCGCCGCATCTACGGTCTGCGCCGCACGCTCCGCAAAGTGATCGTTCTCGATTGCGACAACACTCTCTGGCGAGGAGTATGCGCAGAGGATGGTGCGCAGGGAGTGGTTGTCGATCCGCCGCGTCGTGCGTTGCAGGAGTTCGTAATCGCGCAGCAAAAAGCGGGGATGCTGTTGTGCATGTGCAGCAAGAACACGCCTGAGAGCGTCGATGAAGTTTTTGAACAAAATGCGGGAATGTTGCTTAAGCGCCATGACTTTTCTGCGGCGCGTGTGAACTGGCGCCCCAAATCGGAAAACCTGGCGCAACTTTCCCAGGAACTAGGCCTGGCGCTCGATAGCTTCGTGTTTATCGACGACAATCCCCTGGAATGCGCGGAGGTCCGAGCTGCCTGTCCTGAAGTTCTAACGCTGACGCTGCCTGAGAGCGATGACGACATTCCGCATTTCCTCGCTCATGTGTGGGCTCTTGATCACTGGAAGGTTACAGAAGCAGATACGCAGCGCGCTGCGAGCTACAGACAAAGCGTGGAACGGGAGCAACTCCGCAAAGGATCGACGAGTCTCGAAGATTTTCTAGCGGGGCTCGAACTTCATATCGAAATCCGCACGGCGCGGGCTGACGATATCCCACGTGTTTCGCAACTCACCCACCGTACAAATCAATTCAACCTCACGACAATTCGGCGTTCCGAAAGGGAGGTTCAACTGCTCAGCGAAAGCGGAGCGGAATGCCTGGTGGTCGAAGTGCGCGATCGATTTGGCGATTATGGGTTAGTTGGCGTCATTATTTATGCGCAGAGCGAAGACGCGATCAAGCTCGACAGCATGCTTCTGAGCTGCCGCGTTTTAGGCCGGAGAGTCGAGCACCGGATGATTGCGCGACTGGGTCAGATTGCCCAGGAGCGGGAGCTGGATCGGGTGGAGATTCGTGTTTCCCCGACCCAGAAGAACAGGCCGGCGCAGGATTTCATGGCGAGCATCGCGAAGGACTTTGCCGAAACCAAAGGCAAAGATTTGCTGTACCGGTTACCACTCTCAGTGGCAGTAGGAGCGGAATCCGTATGGAACACCGAAGCGACGACTTCGCACGCCGTACTTGAATCACCGACCTCATCTGCGAGCAAATCTGACAGCGGCATAATTGCGAGCATTGCCAGTGACCTGTCGGACCCGGCAACGATCGCCATCGCCATCGAGAGGCATAAGGCCTTGCAACCGCGGGCGTCCACTGGGTACCTCGCACCACGAAATCCAACGGAAGAAATCCTCGCAGGAATCTGGTCGCAAGTGCTGCGCGTGGAAAAGGTCGGAATTCGCGACAACTTCTTTTCTCTGGGCGGCCACTCGCTTGCGGCAACTCGCGTGGTGGCGCGGATTCGCCAGGCTCTGGGAGTCGAGCTTCCACTGCAGGCCATATTCGAGTCGCGAACCGTCGAGCAATTGGGCTTGCTGGTCAGAGCAGAGAGCGAAGCCACCTCTTCTGAGCAAGTGAATACCCCGGTGCGCGAGATTCACGGCGAATGCATCCCTCTTTCGTTTGCGCAGCAGCGCCTCTGGTTCGTCGATCAACTGGAACCCGGCAATCCGATGTACAACATCCCCCAGGTAATCCGGTTGCGTGGGAATCTCGACGTTCGTGCGCTACAGGAAAGTATTAACGAAATCGTTCGGCGTCATGAAGTGCTGCGTACCGTGTTTCAGGTCATCGATAATCAGCCAGCTCAGATCATCCTTCCAGAGCTGAAGATATCGCTGCACTCGCTGGATGTTAGCCACGTGGAAGAGGAAACTCGCCTGGAACAGGCAACGCAGCTGTTGAAAACCGAAGCTCTGAAACCTTTCAACCTGGCTGCGGGGCCTTTGCTAAGTGTTTTGCTGGTGACTTTGGGCCCGCAAGAGCACATGCTGTTAGTGAACACCCATCACATCGTGAGCGACCGCTGGTCCATGGGAGTGTTCTTCGATGAGTTAGCAAAGTTATATCCTGCGTTCCAGCGACACGAGAACTCGCCGCTTCCTGAACTGCCAATTCAATATGCGGACCACTCCACGTGGCAGCGAAGATACTTACAAGGCGAAGTATTAGCACGTCAGGTTGCGTACTGGAAGCAAAACCTCTCTGGAGCGCCGCCGGTTCTCGAATTGCCGACTGACCGGCCGCGTGGAGCAACCCAGAATTATCTCGGCCGCAGCCAAACGCATCTGCTTCCCAACACGCTTTTGCGGGAGCTCACGACTCTCAGTCAGGCTGAAGGCGTCACTCTGTTCATGACTCTGCTGGCAGCGTTTCAGACGCTCCTGGCGCGCTATTCCCGACAGGAAGACATTGTTGTCGGATCCCCGATTGCGAATCGCAACTTCGCGGAAGTCGAACCGCTCATCGGGCTGTTCGTTAATACCCTGGCCCTCCGCGGCGACTTGTCGGGAGATCCATCGTTTCGAGATCTTCTGCAGCGGGTCAAGTCCACCGCCATGGGCGCTTACCAGCATCAGGACATTCCCTTCGAGAAGTTGGTGGAAGAACTTCAACCGGATCGCAGCCTCAGTCATCACCCGATTTTCCAGGTGCTGTTCGCGCTGCAGAATGTGCCCATGCAAGCGCTCGAACTGCCAGATCTGATTCTTGAAAGGGTTCCGCTTTACCCCGACACATCCATGTTCGATATGTCGTGGTTCGCCATCGAGGTTCCGGAGGGCTTGCTTTTACGGGTCGAATACAACACAGACCTTTTCGACAACTCGACCATTGGCCGAATGCAGGGACATTTTGAAGCCCTCTTGCACGAGGTCGCCAAGCATCCCTCGCGGCAAATCTCAAAGTTTGCTCTGCTGGCGGGAGCAAGAACGCTCAAAGGTACTGATTGAGTTCAACCGGACGGCAGCTGAATATCGCCAGGATCTCTGTATCCATGATTTCTTCGAAGCGCAAGCCAATCGCACTCCCGACGCGATCGCTCTGGTGTGCGACGAACGACGGCTGAGCTACCGCGAGTTAAACGAACACGCTAATCGGTTGGCGAACTATCTAGTTAAATCCGGAGTCGGCCCGGAAGTGCTGGTGGGCCTGTGCGCTGAACGTGGCGTGGAAATGATGGTGGGAATTCTGGGGATTCTGAAGGCGGGCGGAGCTTACGTCCCGCTGGATCCCGCCTACCCCAAGGATCGTTTAGCCTGGATTCTTGAGGACGCGAAGGCCCCGATCTTGCTGACCCAGCAATCGCTGCTCGCAGGATTGCCGGCTCACTCCGCGAAAACGATTTGCATAGATAGCCAATGGCCAACCATCGCGCTAGAGGATCGCTGTCGCTCCGCGTTCCTCGGTTAAGCCTGCAAATCTGGCGTACGTGCTGTTTACTTCCGGCTCGACCGGAAGGCCCAAAGGAGTTGCTCTCGAACATCGCAGCGCCGCTACCTTCCTGCACTGGGCACAGGAAGTGTTTACGCCGGAAGAACTCGCGGGCGTCTTGTTTTCGACTTCGATTTGTTTTGACCTGTCGGTCTTCGAAATGTTCGTGCCCTTGAGTGTGGGCGGCAAAGTCATCACAGCGCAGAATGCGCTTTATCTGCCGACGCTCGCCGCGCGTGACGAGGTCACGCTGATTAATACCGTTCCCTCGGCCATAGCGGAACTGGTGCGCGCGAAGGGTGTGCCCGAGTCAGTGAAGATAGTTAACCTTGCGGGAGAAGCCCTGCCCGATGCGCTAGTCGAAGAGATTTATTCGTCCACGGCGGTTGAAAAGATCTACAACTTGTACGGACCCACGGAAGACACGACTTATTCCACCTATACTCTGGTACCGCGCGGAGTTCCTGTGACCATCGGCCGTCCGCTTGCCAACACGCAAGCTTACATCCTCGATAATCACCGCGAGCCCTTGCCGATTGGAGTTCCCGGCGAGCTTTATCTGGCCGGAGAAGGCCTTGCGCGCGGCTATTTTGGACGTCCCGACCTGACCAGCGAGCGTTTTGTCGCCAATCCGTTCAGTTCTGCGCCACATGCGCGAATGTATCGTACCGGCGATCTCTGCCGCTGGTTGCCAGATGGGAACATCCAGTACCTCGGCCGCATGGACCACCAGGTCAAGCTGCGTGGATTTCGCATTGAATTAGGAGAGATTGAGTCGGCGCTAGCCAGACATCCAGACGTCCACCAGTGTGTGGTTGTGGTTCGGGAAGACGAGCCGGGATTGAAACGCCTTGTGGCCTACATCGCTTGTCGGGGCACCCATCGCGCCCAGGCTGAAGAGTTGCTGGCTCACCTGAAGCAAAGCGTGCCAGAGTTCATGCTCCCCTCGGCCTTTGTCTTCCTTGATGCGCTGCCGCTCACACCCAACGGCAAGGTGAACCGCAACGCTCTGCCAATTCCCGAATACAGGCACGAGGCCGATGAATCCTTTGTTGCCCCTCGCACTTCGCAGGAAACAAAAATTGCGGAGATCTGGGCTGAGGTGCTCCACGTGCAGCCGATCGGCGCCAACAACGACTTCTTCGCGCTCGGTGGACATTCGTTATTGGCTGCACAGGTGGTCTCGCGACTGCGGCAAGCCTTTCAAGTGGAGTTGCCCCTGCGAGCCATCTTCGAGGCGCCGAAGCTCTCGGCTCTGGCGTTGAAAATCGAAGCAGCTCAACGCGATGATCGTGCCACGACAATACCGCCTTTGCGGCCGGCTTCGCGCACCGCTCGGTTGCCGCTGTCCTTTGCGCAACAGCGAATGTGGTTCTTAGACCAGTTGGAACCGAACAATCCGCTGTACAACATTCCTTGTTCGTTGCGCGCAACCTTCCCCGTTAGGACGAAGGAGCTAGAGGACGCCCTCAACTTGCTCGCCGAACGTCACGAGACGTTGCGCACATCATTTCCGGTCGTGGACGGCGAACCAACTCAGCAGATCGCTGCGAAAGTGCGAATTCCCCTGGCGGTTGTCGATCTCAGTGATCTTCCCGGAGCAGAAAGACATGTCCAGGCACGTCGTCTCATAGAGCAAGAGACGCAGCGGCCATTCGATTTGACTCGTGCGCCGCTTCTGCGCGCCACGATCCTGCGGCTCGCGCCCGACGAGCAGATCGTATTGCTCAACATTCACCACATCATCAGCGATCGCTGGTCGATGGGTGTGTTGTTTGAAGAGCTTTCGTCGCTCTACGATTCATGTTGCGCTGGTGTGTCCCCATCTCTGCCGCGTCTCCCCGTGCAATACGCAGATTTCGCAGTTTGGCAACGCGAATATCTGCAAGGAGACGTGTATCGCGCGCAACTCGCCTACTGGAAAGAGCACTTGCAAGGGGCGCCGGCCGTATTGCGCTTGCCGACAGACCGGCCTCGTCCACCGATGGAGACGTTCCGCGGCGATGCGGTCCGTCTGAGGCTATCGAAGGGTCTGACTGACCGGTTGCAGAACCTTAGCCGCGAGCAAGGAACAACTATTTTCATGACGTTGCTCGCGGCGTTCAATGTCTTGCTATCGCGCTACAGCGGCGAGGAGGATATCGTCCTGGGGCTGCCGATGGCCAGCCGCGGTCATGCGGAGACGGAACATCTGATCGGACTCTTCGCGAATACTTTGCCGATGCGTACGCGACTGGAAGGCAATCCCTCGTTCCAGCAAGTACTCCTGCGCTGCAAGGAAGCCTCCCTTGGAGCATTCGCCCATGAACACATGCCGTTTGAGAGACTGGTCGAGGAGCTACAGCCTGAGCGCAGTCTGAGTCACAACCCCCTGGTACAGGTCTTTTTCATTCTGCAGAACGCACGGATCGACTGCCTGCGGCTGAACGGTGTGGCGCTAGAACATCTCGAAGCTGAAACAAGAACCTCGAAAGGCGACCTGTTTTTCATGCTCTCTGAAACAGACGGGGGCTTGGCCGCGCGCATGGAGTACAACACGGATTTGTATGACGAGGCAACGATTGCGCGAATGTTGGAACATTATCGGGCGTTGCTGGAGGCAGCGGTAGCCAATCCTGCGTTGCCTGTTTCCGAGTTGCCGCTGCTCACTCGCGACGAGCGTCAGCAGTTGCTGGAGGACTGGAATGCGACGGACTTTGAATATCCGCGCGACCTTTGCCTGCATGAATTGTTCGAGCAGCAAGTCCAGCGTGCGCCTGAGGCGACTGCCGTCATGCATGACGGCCAATCGCTGAGTTATGCCGAACTCAATCGACGTGCCAATCAACTGGCACACTTCCTGAAGCAACGCGGAGTCGGGCCGGGTCAGCGTGTAGGCCTGTTCGTTGAGCGTTCGCTTGCGATGATGGTCGGTCTGCTTGGCATTCAGAAGTCGGGAGCAGCCTATGTGCCGCTGGATCCCGTCGTATCCAGCCGAGCGCTTGCGCCTGACCCTGGATGACGCCCAGGTGCCGGTGCTCTTGACCCAGCAGTCATTGTTACCGTCCATGCCGGAGCACCAGGGTGAAGTGGTCTGCCTGGACACCGATTGGGAGAAGATTGCCGCGCACAGCACGGCGAACCTCAAGAGCGGCGCCACTCCGGAAGATCTGGTTTACGTGATCTTCACCTCAGGTTCAACGGGACGTCCCAAGGGGGTGCAGGTGCCGCACCGCGCGGTGGTAAACCTGCTGACCTTCATGGCCTCAGAATTGCGCATGGGTCCGGACGACGTCTTCCCGGCGCTGGCATCGTTTGCCTTTGATATGTGCATTCCCGAGCTCTATCTGGCGCTGGTTTCGGGCGGGCGCGTCATCATCGGTGATAAGCATTTGGCAGCCAACGGTGAAGCTTTAGCCGAATCTGTGCGCTCCAGCGGCGCGACTATCCTTCACGCCACGCCAACCACCTGGAACCTGCTGCTGGAAGCCGGATTCACGGGCAAAGGCATGAAGCGCGTGATCGGCGCCGAAGCTCTTGCCGCGCGAGCTCTGCACGCGCCTGCTGCAGGCCGACGCTTCGCTCTATAACTTCTATGGTCCCACGGAAACTACGGTCTGGTCGGCCTTCCATCACTTCCGCCACGCCCGAGGAACCGATCGTCGTCGGACGTCCGCTAGCCAATACTCAGATCTACATCCTCGATGCGCACGGACAGCCGGTACCGATCGGCGTGCCCGGAGAGATTCATATCGCGGGAGACGGCGTCACTTGTGGGTATCTGAACCGTCCGGAGCTAACGGCCGAAAAGTTCGTGCGCGATCCCTTCTCAGCGAACCCGAACGCGAAAATGTATCGTACGGGCGATCTGGGCCGATTCCTTCCGGATGGACGCATCGAGTTCGAAGGCCGCATCGACAATCAGGTCAAAATTCGCGGCTACCGCATTGAGCTGGGTGAGATCGAAACTGTGCTGGGACAGCATCCGGCAGTGCAGGAATGCGTGGTCATCGCGCGCGAAGACGTGCCGGGCGACAAGCGCCTGGTCGGCTACGTGGTCCCCGCCGCCGGCCAGTCACCGAGCGTAACTGATTTGCGCTCGTGGGTGAAAGAACGCGTGCCGGAGTACATGACGCCGGTGGCCTTTGTCACACTTGAGCGTTTTCCGCTTTCGCCGAACGGCAAAGTTGACCGCAAGCACCTGCCCGCGCCGGACTATGTGCGTCCCGATCTAGGTCGCGCCTATTTCGAAGCCCGCACCCCCGCGGAAGAAGTGATCGCCGGGATCTGGGCCGAGGTGCTGAAACTCGATCAGGTCGGCATCGAAGATGACTTCTTCGAGTTGGGCGGGCATTCCCTGCTTGGCAACGCAGGTGGTCTCGCGCATCCGCCAGGCGTTCCAAGTGGAGCTGCCGCTGCGGTCGATGTTCGAAGCTTCGACGGTCGCTGGCCTCGCCGAACGCACCGAGGCACTGCAGCGCCAGAAACAGGGACTTCATATCCCGCCCATGACACGGGTCTCGCGCGACAAGCCTCTGCCGCTTTCGTTCGCGCAGCAGCGCTTGTGGTTCCTCGACCAACTGGAACCGAACAATCCGCTCTATAACGTGGCGCACATCGTGCGCTTGCGGGGACCGTTGAACGCCGGAGTCCTCGAGAAGACCTTGAACGAAATCGTGCGCCGGCACGAGACGTTGCGTACGCACTTTGAATCGATCGACGACCACCCGGTGCAAGTGATCGCTCCCGCTCTAACGCTACCGCTCGTCGTCACTGACCTCTCTTCCGTCGCCGAAAGCGAACGAGAGATCCGAAGCCCGTCGGCAGGCGATGGAGGAAGTGAAGACGCCGTTCAATCTGGCGAGCCGGACCGCTGCTGCGAGCCTCGCTCATGAAGCTTGCCGAAGACGATCATGTACTGGTTGTGAACACGCATCACATCATTAGCGACCGCTGGTCGTTGGGAGTCCTGTCGCAGGAGACTGGCGGCGCTCTACGAAGCGTATCTGGTGGACAAACCTTCGCCGTTACCGGACCTGCCGATTCAATATGCAGATTACGCCGTCTGGCAGCGCCAGTATTTTCGGGAGACACCCTCAACCAGCAACTCGCAGTACTGGAAACAACAACTCGCAGGGCTGCCCCGGAGGTCTCGAACTACCTAGCGACCATCCGCGGCGCCCCGTGGGCAATTTTTGGGGTGGCGTGTATCCGCCGTCCTTTGCAGGAACCTTGGTTCGAGAGCTGCGAGCGCTCAGTCGTGGCCAAGGGGTGACCTTCTACATGACGCTTCTCGCATCATTTCAGTTCCTGCTCGCGGAACGCTCGGGTCAAAACGATATCGTCGTGGGCACAGATTTCGCAGGCGAACCCAGCTTGAGACAGAAAAGCTTATTGGATTCTTTGTCAATCTGCTTCCCATTCGCGCGCAATTCATGGGTGATCCGCCTTTCAGTGAAGTTCTGCATCAGGTGCGTGAGACCTCATTGGGAGCATTCGCACATCAGGAGCTTCCCTTCGACAAACTCGTCGAAGAATTGCGACCGGAACGCAACCTCACTCATAATCCTCTGGTCCAGGTGTTGTTTGTAATGCAAAACACTCCGCAGGCGGTGCAGGAGTTTGGCGGATTGAAATTGGGCCCGCTCGGCGTAAGTAGCACTTCTCGCTTTGACCTTGTTCTGTTTATCAACGATCCGGACGGCGCGCCTAGCACCACGTGGATGTACAACCCGAATCTATTCGACGCCTCTACGGTTGAACGATGGGCGATGGTGTATGAGGAAGCTCTGGGCCGGATCGCGTCCAATTCCGAAGTAAAGCTGAGTGACTTGCGAAATGCCATGGTCGAGGCAGACCGGAATGCGCGTGCTGGGGAACACCTGAACTTTGAGCGGGCAAGTCTGGACCGGCTCAAGAAGATCGCGCGAAATCGTGGTTGAAACGTAATACTCAGACGCATCCCTGACCATGGCGATCTCCAAGGCAGCCTCACCTTCCCAACCTGAATCAGGCTCCGTTCTTGAGAGAAGAATTCCGCACGAACCTGATCAGGCCGGAGTCCTTTACATCTCAAAAGCCCTCACCACTGGGCCCGTCATCTTCGGAATTGCCGCTACTATTACCGGTGATAGTGGTCCGAGTGTGAAAGTTGTTGCACTCTCCAATATTTAATTTGAGGGTTGGCCCCTCTTCTGACACTTTTCAATTCTCTCAAGCAGCAGAGATTTGCTAAGATCAGGCCCGCGTACGAAGTCCTCTCTCGACCTTCACTCCACGCCCGCGTGGCTTCCAGAAAGGTAGGTTTCATTTGCTAAAAAACTTGGCTATCGCCATGGTTCTGTTCTCGCTCGCACTACCCGCTGTCTCTTCTGCTCAGACTTTGAAACCCCTCACCCATCAGCCTCCCAATGGAGCGGGAATCGGCTTCGTGTTAACCGATGGCACCGTCCTTTTTCAAGGTGGCAATCTCACCGATTGGTGGGTGCTCACTCCCGACAACACTGGCAGCTATCAGAAGGGCACATGGAAGCAGGTCGGCAGTCTTCCGGCAGGCTATGCGCCTGACGCCTTCGCTTCCGCCGTGCTGGCCGATGGCCGCGTAGTCATCGCTGGCGGCGAATACAACAACAACGCCTTCACGCTCACTAATCTGTGCGCGATTTATGATCCCACGACCGGCCAATGGGCAAATCTTCTGCCGCCGAGTTTCTGGCCCTACATCGGCGACTCGCCTTCAGCGGTGCTTCCGAATGGAAAATATCTCGTCGGCAACAAGCTTACGAAACAGCTGGCGCTGCTTGATCCAAAGACGCTGACCTGGACCAAAGTAAGTTCTGTCGGGAAGAGCGACTTTAACGCGGAGGAAGGCTGGACACTGTTGCCCGATAACACCATCCTCACTTACGACGTGAAGAATGCTCCGAATTCCGAAAGATATGATCTGACCTCCAAGCAGTGGTTCACCGCCGGCAGCACAATCGTGGATTTGCATTCGCCTTCCCCGTTCGGCTGTCTTCGTTATGGTCCGAACGGCAGCTTGTGTTACTTCCCTCCCGGAGAAACGGGACCCGCAATTCTTCGTCCTGACGGGACCGTGTTCGCCACTGGTTCGACCCCGTCGGGGTCCAGCGTGGCGCACACCGCCATCTACACGCCAGGAACCACGCCGATGGATCCAGGCACATGGGTAGTGGGACCCGACTTTCCGGCGGGAGATGAGGCTGGAGATTCTTACGCCGCGTTGCTGACCAACGGGAACGTCCTAGTGGAAGGGGATTCCGGACGGCTCTATGAGTTTGATGGTACGAAGTTAACCGCGGGGCCATCCGGCTTTGGAAGCCTGTTCGTTCTGCCTACTGGCGAAATCATCGTCGGAGGCTCGGAACTTTATACCTCTACTGGAACCTACGATCCCGCATGGGCTCCGGCCATTACCAGCGTGCCCAGCACGGTCACGCGTGGTTCTACCTATAAAATCTCCGGCCGGCAATTTAATGGACTGTCCCAAGCCGCCTCCTTTGGAGATGAGTTTGAAACGGCAACCAACTATCCGCTGGTGCGGATCACCAACACCGCTACGGGACACGTGTTTTACGCGCGAACCCATGACCATAGCACCATGGCAGTTGCCACCGGAACGAGGACCGTCTCCACCAACTTCGACGTTCCGGCAACGGCGGAAACAGGAGCGAGCACGCTGGTCGTGGTCGCGAATGGAATTCCGTCCGTCGCAGTGAACGTTACCGTGAACTAGTTTGCCATCAAGCAGGCCGTCCAATACACCGGGCGGCCTCGCCTTTTCTAGATTTCGAAATGCCTGGGGAACAAAGACGAAATTCGTCGTCAAAGCCGTTAATCATGGCGATGGCAAATAGTAGCGGCTTGCAAATCTTGGTCGACGTGCGTGAAAGCTGACTGACAATCGTGACCACGCAGAAACGAAATCTCAGAGTTGTGAACTGGATCGGAGTGCTTCCCGTAATCGCGATCTGCACTGTCTGCAAGCGGGAGTTCAAAGCCCCGGTCGCTTCACTAAAGCGGCTCGCAGATGCGCAAGCCAGTCTCAGCCAGCAGTTTCTTGAGCACAAATGTTCCGGAGAAGATCCCGCGCCGCCTGTTGAACCGTCAGCGTGACGGGGCAGGGGCGGGTTCTCCTTCGACATGGCTACGGGCAGGTGCTGCAGACAGGTGTCCGCTGTGCGAAGTAGCCGAAGGTCAGCAATGCGGTCGTCAACGAGTCCGCTTCGACAAAATATCCGTGATTCGAATCGATCATGTAATACGTTACGTTAATCGTGGGCGTGGAAAATAATTGATTCGACAAAGTTCCGAACGTGCGGCCGCTATTGGGGAAAACCATGGTCGTACCCGTAAGCGGCGTGTTCGGAATTGGAGAGAAGAAGAAATTTGTGTCCACCGTTCCCGTCAAAGTAAGGGCGGTTCCGTCTGCTGTTATCTGGCCCGTACCATCGTTTTCGCTGCCAAATAAGCTTTGCGTGAAACTCAGCCCGTATCTTCCAGCGAATATAAATGGAGGAGCAAGCTGCGGAGGCATCATGCCTGCGGCTACCGCCCCTAATGTACTGTCAAAATCCAGCAGTAATGGAGGGTTGCCATTGCCAGTCAAATAGAAGATGTACTCCGGTCCTGACCCGTTATTCTGAAATGTAATATGGGTGTCAATACGGCCAGTACCGGTTGCGTCCACGTTGTAGTGAGCACCGAAGTGATCGCTGAACCCGAGAAACAGGCCACCGTAGAATTGGTCTTCGATTCCAGTGAGTTGGCCCACTCCGTCCGGGATTAACGACCCAAGTAAAGAGAGCGAAGCCGGCAACCCGCTAAAGTCCTGGCCCAATATCCCGAAAACATATCTGCCAGTGAAGGCGCTGTTGCTGGTGAACGTTCCGGTGGCACTTCCCTGCCCGATTGCCACGCCCGAGGTGAAACCAAACCCTGTGCCCGTCGTGTTATCGCACTCGACCAACTTAATGTGAGTCGCGTCCACGATGTAACCGGAGAATTGAATCGGGATCGAGGCAAACCCCGCCGTCAGCGTGAATTTCACCGCACCCATGGCATCGGGGGCAGAGACTGTGCCGGAGAGCGTCGAGTTCGTCGTAACCGCTCCGGCTACGTCCTGGTCCGCGACACTTCCATTGCCCGAGATGCCTCCTGGGGTATCGATATTCATCACACCACCGAATGCTGTTGGCCCGAAAGTGGCAACGTCCGTGCCGTTTACAACAAAAGCGTAACCGGCGAGAGGAGCGCTGATGGTCGTAGTTTGCAAGTCCATGGTACCGGCTGCTGTCGAAGTACTCGCCGTGTTCAAAGTCGGATCATTGAGTTTCGCAATCAGCACATTTGAGCTGGAAAGCACGACGATGCTGAAGACTTCGATGCCAAGCTGACCGATATTTGGATTGTTCGTGTTGAGCGTCAATGTGCCACGGCCGTCGGGACCGATCGAATAGCTACCTCCGACAATCGGGTCAGAACTGGCCATCGCGGAGTCCGCATAGGTTTGCTCTCCCGCGGTGACGTTGCCATTCCCATCAAGAGCAATGACTCCTGCGAAGTGGTAAGGTAATCCGGTGACATCCACTCCGTGCGTCTGCACCACATACGAGCCCTTCAGCACGCTGCCGAACCCGGTGACTGTAAGCTGAGCCAAGACATTCTGGTTGTGATCCGCGCTCGCAAACGCCACGATATTCACGCTCTGGGAATTCCCGCTCAGCGAGGCTGGCGGTGTATAGATCGAGGCCTGCCCGCTCGGGGTATGTAGCGCGCTGAGTGAACCGCAATTCCCGGACTTCGAGCATGTCAACGACCAGTCCACGCCCGCATTGCTGGCATCATTCTTGACCACGGCAGTCAAGTTCGTGCTGCCGTTGACCTGAAGCGTGGAGGGCGGAGCAGGTTGAAAAGTAATGGAGAGCGGCTGGGGCGCACCGGTAGCGGAGGACGGGGCCGAACTGGACGAACCTCCACCACAACCCACCATGAGCAGCATGCATGCTACAACGACGAATGCACTAACTAGAGTTTTCGTCCGCACTACCAGCCTCCTCGCACCTAAGCGGCAAGTTTGATTCGTATGTGATTGCTTAGCGATTCTTTGAAGTGTCACCAATTCCGATACTCCGTCCCGTTAAGACCCGTTCCCGTCGCCTTTGAGTAGACGTCCCATATCTGATTGCCGTCCCATGAGTCAGAATCCGGATCATCCTCCATGGAGTGCACGCCCCAATCGCGCTCGCCAGTCATCGGGTCAACGGGGATTTCCCTGAGAATTTTCAGTTTCGCGCCGTTCCGCATTTCGATCGGATCGACAAGAGCCTGCAAGTTCGGGGGATAACCATAGGAGGGCGCGTTATTGAACTTGCCCGCGAGCGATCCTTCAGCATAGCGGTCAATCGCATCCCGGAGTTCCTGCAAATGATTACGAAGAATGCGCTCCTTCTCACGCTGTGCCTCGAGTCTGGCAAGAGGCATCGCCATTCCGCACAAAACGGAAACGATCGTGGCCGCCACAATCAACTCGATCAGCGTGAAGCCGCGGGCGCCCCTGGTGCTCATTTCCCCGAGCCTCGCAAATAAATTGTCTGAGTTTGTCCGCCTACATAGCTGATCAGGATGTTCCCGGAATCGGAGCCGGTCTTCGACGGAGTGAACGTAACAGTGAGTGTGCAGCTTGAGTCGGAGGCCAGACTCGCACCGCAGTTGTTCGTCTCGTGATAATCCCCGCTCACCACGATTCCGCTGAAGTTGATCGCGGCCGCGCTGGGATCGTTGGGATCGTTGAACAGAGTAACCGTGAGTGGATTGCTGGTCTGGCCTTTCGTCTGACTTCCAAACTCCAGGGCCGCACCGGGCGACATCCTGAGGGGACTGGGCAGGTTCGCCTTGAGTTCCACGGGAAAGCGCCCGCTGTCGATCTCGCAATCGGTGTTCGCGGTAGGGGAGCACTCAAGAGTGTTGAGTTCCAGAAAGTAATCCAAGGCCGGGTTCAGCGATGTTGCGGGTTGGGGCGCAAATGCGATCTGCAGGTCGCAGGACTGCAACGGAGCAAGCGTTCTTCCCGAACAGGTATCGGAGGAGATTTGGAAGTTCGGCGAGGTACTCGTAAGGTCGCTGTCACAGACGTAGTTGATCGTGTTCACGTTCGGATTGATCGTTCCCGTCACGACTTGCAATCCCGGAACAGCGCCGGGAACCAGCGGACGCGGCAAGGTCTGGACCACCTGAGTTGAACAAGGCGTCGCAGGGGGAAGTATCTGCACTGAGGTGAGGCCCTGGTTGGTGAAGGTCAATGTTTGCGGCAGGCTGCTCTCACCAACACTCTCGGCACCGAAATCCAACTCGGCGGTCGATGGCTTGATCAGGCTCAAACCAGTGCCGCTTACTGGCACGGCAAAAGCTAAATCAGTGTCGGGATTCGTTGCGCTCCCGAGACTCACGGAAAGATTTGCAGTCATGGCCACCGGACAACTCGGCGGGGGAGCTCCCGCTGGTACCGGCATGGAAGGCAACCATGGGCAACCTTGCTGCGGCGAAAAGGTCACCGTAATCGAGCAACTCTGTTGTGGCGCAAGAGAGAAGGGGGTGCCTGGCGCGGAGGCGCACGTGTCTTGCTCGCTGTAGTTTGGCAGTCCCGTGAAATCACTGTTGTTGAAACTCGTGCTTCCTGGATTGACCTGCCAGTTCACGGTCAATCCGTTCAACGTAGCGCCGGCCGGGTCAGTGTTGGTGACGACGACAGTTTGAGAATTTGGAGTGGAACCAAGAAGTTGGCCCGGAAATTTCACCGTCGCCGGCGACAAGATGATTGGCTGGGTACAAGCGGTCGAGTTTCCCAACGCGAGGCAAACATTGCCAACGTCTCCCGGCAGATTGGATTGTTTGCAGCTACTCGTGTTTATGCCGTAAGCGTTCATGCCATGCAGCACCAGTCCGCCACCGGCAACGCTGTCGAAAGTGGCAGGCGCGGGGAATGGCGTGGATGAGCCTATCGGTGCTCCTATTTGCCCCGCGTTCAAACCATCGATTTCGATGATCTGTAAAATCACGCTGGTCCCGCTTATCTGTCCGTTCACCGAAGCCGTGACCATGTTGTTCACGGCCCCAAATGTCATGCATGGGTATCCCGTAAAGGTGAGCGTTCCGGTCACGGTGGCGTTACTCGCGCCGATGTTCTCGCCCTGAGTCAGGGTCCCAGTGACCGGGAAATTCTGATCACGAAGGCTGGTAGAGCTGCCGCTGCCAGTGCTGTGAAAGTTGCCTTGCACGGGACCATTCAGCGGCGGCACGAAGACCGCAGTCCACGGCAATGCGCTTTGGACAGTGCCGCAGCCATTGCCATCCGTGGTGCTGTAGGTGCCGGTCATCATTTTGCCGTCAGAACTAAGAGTTCCGGAAAGGGTAAAGGTCTGCGTGCCGGCAACTGCCGTTAGATTTACGTCCTGGCCACTTAGGCTCCCGGTGACTGCTGCTGATCCGCTACTGCAGATAATTGTTGGGTTGTTGTTAGATTGCGGCAACCCAACCGAATACACGAGTCCTCCCGTGACTTTTCCCTTGTCCTGCAGCAGGAATCCACCTTGCGGCCCACCTACAAAGGAATTATCGGAAGGCCCGGTCAGGGTGAACTGCCAATTGCCTGAGAGCTGCGCACTCTGCACCGCGGACGACGCACTTGGATTGGAGCTGCCTCCTCCGCATCCGACTGCGAGCAAGCTCGCGAGCAAAGACAAAACCAGCAGGGCCCGCGTCCAAACTCCCATAGAACCCACCAGTGGATTCAGTACTCGTAACGCTCGATGTGGCAGCGTTCGGTTCATCGCTCTCCTAGAAGAACAACTTCAGGCCAAGCTGAATGGTGCGCGGCCTGTGCGCATTGATCGGGTGCAAGAAGGAGGCACCAGTGACGCAATTGGCTCCGACAGTCGACTGAAATCCCGCGGAGTAAACCGGACCGGCATAGCAACTCACAACGTTGTTCCCGCTCCTTCCAGGGTTGTCAGCGTCGTAAATGCGAAATTGCGTGTTATTGAATAGGTTGAAAGCTTCGGCCCGGAATTCGAGTCCGCTCTTCTCAGTGAGCTTGAAGTGTTTCAGCAGTGACACATCGAAATTCAGGCGATGCGGATTATTCAGGAAGTTCCGGCCCGCATCGCCGAACGTCAGGCCGCGCGGGGCGACGAACTGGGACGGGTTATCTAACAGCGGCCCGAAGCTCTGGGAATTGTTGCCTGGCTTGGCTAACCCGGTTGCTACGTCGGGATAGGATTCCGCGATCCCAAGCCCGCTCGAAACTCCTGCGTTGTCCGTCAGCGAGATGCCCGTGTTGCCGGCGCTATTGATCACGGTAAACGGCGTTCCCGACTGGAAGGATGTCACTCCAGAAAGCTCCCAACCGTCGAAGAAGGTGTCGATCAGGGGGCTGTGGGACGGCGGCGGCGCGATCGGTTCGTCGTCCGGATGACTGCTGGGCGGATCTTCATTCAGATAGCGAACGATCCCAGCCAGAGGCAACTGATAAACGTAGCTTACGTTCAGCAGATGACGCTGATCGAAGTTTGAGCTGGCCTTGTTCCCTGCCAGGTCATACGAGTTAACCAGGACAGGATCGCTTCGGTCCGAAGAATTATCCAGCGAGTGGCTGTACGAGTAGGAAACTCCCAGCGTCAACGGGCCATGAGTGCGTCGTGCGGTAGCCTGGAAAGCGTGGTAGGAAGAGTCTGCCCCATTTTCCAGCGAGAGCACGCGACCTAAGCCGGGAAACGGACGGGGCAAAGAGTTGACATTCGGCGTATTCGGCGAAGTACACGCGGCTTGTAAGTAGATATATGCCGGATTTTGCGGCGTAACGATGGTCCCGTTCTGAAGCAGAAACGGAGTGCCATTGACATCCCCGGGATGTCCTCCGCCAGCGACTGGCGAGACATTGCAATCAGACAGTGTCAATGGTTCATTTGGTCCAAACGGGTTTTCACTTAGGGGTAGCGGCACAATCTGGTTGAGGTTGCGCTCCGTAGTCAGGTGCGTTCCCTTGCTTCCCACGTAGGAGGCCGTCACCACAATGCTGTGCGGCAGTTCCTGCTGAACCCCGAAACTCCATTGCTGCGCGTAAGGCCAGATCGCTTTCGTACCGATCGAGGTGACGTTCAAGGGATAAAGCGAGTTGGGAGGGGGGGCCGGATGAGACGAATCCAGCGTGCAGGCGCTGTTTGTGGGATCGAACGTTGATCCATAGCCGACATTCCCGATACACGAATAGTTGAGGGGGAGGGGTTGAGTCATGCTGAGCACTAGCGGGGCGCTGGCCTCCAGCGATCCGGTGTTGTCCTCGTTCGCAGTTCCGTGCTCAAAGAAGATCCCGTAGCCTCCGCGAATCGAAGTCTTGCCTTGCCCGGTCGGGTCCCACGCGAAGCCGATTCGCGGAGCTGGGTTGAACAGATGGCCTTTCAAGCAACCTTGCGGTGTACCCGCAGTACCGCACTGCACCAGGCCGAAGTTTTGCACGACCCCTGGATCGAGTTGGAATGTCGTTGGATTGAATTGGACGGGAGCTGAGGATGCAGATTTATCCAGGACTACTCCACTGAACGGATCTACCGCGAACCGGGTCGAATTGAACTTGGATTGAACCCAATTGAATACATTATTGTTATTCTCGTGATAAGTCCCGAACAGGCTTATGCGGAGTCCCAGGTTCAAGGTAAGCCGCTGCGTCACCTTCCAGTCATCCTGAAAATAAGGCTCGGCTACCTGGTAGCGCTGATAATACCGTCTCTGGGCCGTGTCCTGGGTAAACGACTGGATATAGCCTGTCGTTACTCCCGACGTACCGGTGCTCACCACAGATTGAATCAGGAAGTCCGCAAACACGTTCCCCGTGCTGTGCGCAAGGTTATTGAATGTCAGTAAGCCTTGTAAGTCGCCTGAAGCTGCGCCGATGGCATTATTAGTCTGGTTTCGCTGCGATAGAACGTACTGCACTCCAAATTGGAAGGTATGGTGGCCGAACGATTTCGCTACGTCATCGCGCACCGCATAGGTTGGGTTTGTGTGGCTCCAAGGCTCGAATGATGGATCCGCCGTAAACCCACTTCCGCCGTATGCGGCGTTCGTTCCAACCAGAGCAATTCCAGGATTCTTGCCGCCGAAACCATTGTTTGCCAGATAGCCGATCGGACACTGCGGAATACCGCTGATCGGGTCCACGCTAATCAGTGGATTACAAGCGCCGGGTGCGATGGGGTCAGCGACGAGCGGCTTGTCCAACGAGGGATCCCGTTGAAACTGCGCTCCTCCCGGGCCATTCTGGTCTCGCAGCGTGATATTTGAATTCGCGTAACTCACATCCAACTCATTCAGAAGAGTTGATGAAATTGTGTGCGTGAATCGTGCTACCAGGCTGGTGCCGGGCCCGGTGAATCGATTTTGGATCGTCGGAAAGGTGTTGCGGACAAAGCCCCACTGCGGCGTCAATACGGTCGTATCCCACGAGTCGTGAATGTAACGAAAGGAAGCTCTTAGTTTCGGTGTGAGCGTTTGATCGATTCGAAACAGTTCTTCTCTCCAATATGTAGACGGAGAGACGGTGGCGTCGTAGCAATGGTTCGGATCCGTCGGGTCAGGATTGATGATCGAGTAGCTGCACCCAAACGGAGAATTCGGATACGGAATCACATTGGAATTCAGAATCGCCAATGCATTCTTGTCCACCCCGATGGTCGAAGGCTGACCTGGCAATTGATGACCCAGCAAGTTGTAGATTGGCTGCAAGTGCTTAGGGTCGGACCCCAAGGATGGACAGTCGGGATACTTCTGACGATCGAAGCTCAGCGAGTCGGGACTTCCGATCAACGGGCAGACATCACTGAAATCAAACACCTGCCCCACCAGTCCACTGGAATCCGGAGGACCGAAATTCTTCTGAATTCCCTGCGGTGTCGAGATCAAGCCCCGCTCTTTAAGCGAGGGCACGGCCTGGTTGTATTCTGTCGGCGTTTTCTCGAGCCGGAATTCCTCAGAAAAGAAGAAGTAGGTCTTGTCTTTTTTTGTATTGAAGATGCCTGGGATGAACAGCGGGCCCCCGATGGTCCCGCCAAAGTCGTTTCTCCGGTATAAGGGTGCGTGCGGCCCGAGATCGAAATAATTGCGAGAATTGAAGAATTCGTTCCTGAGGAACTCGTACAAATTGCCGTGGAAGTCATTCGTGCCGGATTTGGTAGTCACCTGGACCGTCCCGGAAGCGGTCCGCCCATACTGAGCTCCGTAATTGGAGGTCAACACCTTTACTTCCTGGATGGCATCAAGGCTGGGATAAACCATGAGCGTGCTCGACGAACCATTCAGCCCCGTATTCAGCACATCGCCACCGTCGACCTCAAAGCTGTTGTACTCGACTCGGCCGCCATTCACGCTGTACTTCACGCTTCCGACGACCCCAACCTTCGCTTCGTCCTGGCCGGTCTGGTTGCTTACGCCGGGGGCAAGGGCAATCAATTGCGTAAAGTTTCGCCCGTTCAAGCCGAGCTTGACGACTTCTTTCTCGGTGATGGTTCCCGACACGGTAGAGGTTTCCACTTCCACCTGGCCGACGCTTGACGACTCTACCTGCACCTCCGACTTCGCTATCTCCGGTTCCAGTTGGACTTCTAGCTCTAACTCCAAGCCATCCGTAAGCGCAATGTTGTCCAGAATCTTCGGATTGAAGTTAGGCGCGGTCGCTGACAAGGTGTAAGTGCCGGCGCCCAATCCGGCAAACACGTATTCCCCCTTTGCATCAGTTTGGATTTCGTGAGTCGCACCACTTGACTCTTTCAACGTAACGACCGCCCCGGCTATAACCGCGCCAGATTGATCGCTAACCGTGCCCTTGATCGTCCCCTGCACGCGCGTTGTCTGTGCCTGCTGCTGACCGAACAAAAGTAATGGGAAGAGGAAAGTAATTATTCCGATCACACCAGCGCGCACAATGTGGCGAATGGATCCCACTCTCACACTCTTTTCTCCAAGGGTTGGCAAATCGTGAGTGCGCATAGTAAACGAGGGTTGCTGGACGCAAGATTAAAAACGTGTGAAAACGTCCGCTGTCGATTCACTCCGTCCCGCGATGATCTCTGTCGCAGAGATTTCACAGAACTGTCGATCTTCTGTCGCAATTCTGTAGCAGAACTCCTCACAACAATTCATAAAGTCAGGAATGACGCACTGCAAGTTGGCGTGGAAGACTGGCTGGACTGCTCCATGCGGCCTGCTATTTCGTTTGTGTTTGATCGCAAACCTCAAACACACATCAAGCCCCTTGGCGATGGCGCACCAAGTTCAAGGGTTGCGCTTTAACCAACATTTCATTTAGCTGTCGATGATCCTTCATAATTCTGTCACTCCCGCTAGGTATGATCCCCGCACTGCGGTAACCACCGATTTGATCTGTTTTCGCTCGAAACTGTGCATGTGCAGCGTCTTCTGCATGTGTTAACGAACTAGATCAGGCGATTTGTTACAACCACAAGAGAGGATCACTATGTCGCGATTCAAATCACTTCTCGCGGTGCTGGTACTGGCCGCGGTTGCGGGCTTTGTGCCTCAGGCACATGCGCAGACGGTCAAAGTCATGATTGCCGGCTCTTCTGCCATGTGGCAGGCGACGGCGCTGGGAGCATACAACGGAAATAAATGTCCTACCGGTGGAACCGCACCCTGCTTCCACTACACCGATAGCTCAGCCTTCAATCTCACCGACACGCGTCCCCCGCTCAAAGGCGGATCGAACGCCACTGACACCGGCGATATCTGGATTGTTTGGGACAGCGCTGCCACTCCGAATGTGTGGGCCTACATCAAGGTGGACTCCGTTGTTGGCGACCGCTGCTACTTCGCACAACCACGCTGCAACGTCAACATCACAACTTTCCCCTCGGCGGGCAACAAGATCTCTTCGACTCTTTGGGGCGACGGCAGCTCCGATTCCACCCCTCCCACCAGCGTCCAGGCTCTGTTCACGGCCAGCGCCGGCTTGAAGGTCAACGTCGCGGCCACTGACATTCGTCCGGAAGATGGTCTGTTTGCCATGTGCCGTGCGAATTCCGCGCAGGGCGGCGGCACTGACGGCTTGGCGGGTCTGGGATACAACTCCAACAACACTGCCGGCGCTTGCCCGACGACGAACGACAATGCACACTTGGTCGGAGCCGACATTCTTAGTGGCTCTCCGGGAAGCACCTCTTCTGCTCACGTTATCGCCTTCAAGATCAGCGGCACCGATCCCTTCAGCGGTACGGCCATCCCGGCCAGCACTTCGGTTTCGGTGGGCGCGGCCCCCATCGTCTTTGTCTTTGAACGTCAGAACGAACTCGTTGGCCTGACAAATGCGACCGACGCGCAACTGCAGAACGTGTTCAGCGGCGCGAATTGCAACGCTAGTGCTTTCGGCCTGTCCGCAGCCACTATCGAAGGTTACTTGCGTGAACCCTTGTCCGGCACTATGAACACGACCGAAGCGACCGTGTTCCGCTATCCGAATGCAACCGGTAAGAGCCAGGAGACCGGCGTCAATCACATGAATCCTCTGGCGAATCTGTCTTGCACTTCGGGCGGCGGCGCCCGGTGGCGCTCCATCGGCACAGGCGAAGAAGTGAAGCTGGTCCTGAACTCCCAGACCAACTTCGGCCATGATGGCATCGGGTACGCCTTCTTCAGCTACGGCAACGTGAGCTCCATCGCGAACAACTCTCAATACGGCTACGTCACGCTGAACGGCGTGGACCCGATTTTCCACAAGTACGGCTCCACCATCGATCCTGGACAGCCTTCCACGGCCGGCGTTCTGCCCGCAGCAGCCAATCTTCCGTCCAGTTGCGGCAGCGCTTTCCCCTGCGCCGAAGGCAAGATCTGGAGCGGCAACCTGTCGTTCCCGAACCTTCGCAACGGCTCTTACCGTGCGTGGTCCATTCTTCGCCTGGTAAGCGATGGCACGGCACTGGCCAACGTCAAGCTGGTCGCGGCGAACTCAAACACCTTCGCGGTCAACAGCACCCCAGACTATGTGCCGTTCACGAAGGTATCCACCACCGATCCGGGCCTCGCCCTGCTGCGTTCGCACTACACGCAGGAAGGCGTCGCTCCGGTCAATATCGCGACTAACGGCGATAAAGGCGGCGACATGGGCGGCTGCATTCTCACCAGCACCGGTACCGTCGCCACTACCGACACGACGACGAAACTGGCGCAGCAACTGCCCGACACCTCCTGCGCCTCCGTACCGTAAACCGAACATCGCCCGGGGGCGAGTTGCGTTGAGCAGCTCGCCCTGAATTTAATCGCAGGAGAACCAAGTCCGGGGATGCAGCGAGAAATGATACTCAGACGTGCTCGTTTTGTTTGGCCGACAATCCTGTTACTCCAAACCTTGTTAGCGGCTGGTACGGCGAATGCTCAGCTGACGCCGGCATCGCCCCCGATCGCGAATCTCAGCGATACTCGCTTCAAGTCTGTCATTGAAGATTGGACGTCTCCGTCCCTCACTCATAGCACGCTGAAGCCCGTGCAGCCATTGGTCGGCTCTAGAGACGATTATCCCGGTTATTCGGTCGAGTTAATCCAGCTTCAGTGGCGATTCGGCGATCCGCTCGACTTATATGTGATGAAGCCCAAGGGTGTCAGCAACCCTCCCGTGATTCTTTATCTTTACGGTTATCCTGCCGATACGGACCGCTTTAAGGACCCCGCTTTTCAGACTCTCGTTACCAAAGACGGCTTTGCTGCCGTGGGATTCGTCTCTGCCCTGACGGGCCACCGCTACCATGACCGTCCCATGCGGGAATGGTTCATCAGCGAACTGCAGGAATCTTTGAGCACGTCGGCACATGATGTGCAGATGGTGCTGGACTACCTTCAAAAGCGGGGCGACGTGGACATGAATCGTGTCGGCATGTTCAGCCAGGGATCAGGCGCGAGCATTGCAATCCTCGCTTCAGGTGTCGATCCGCGAATCAGGGTGCTGGACACTATAGACCCGTGGGGCGATTGGCCAACCTGGATGGCTCTCTCGCCCTTTATTCCTGAAGAGGAACGGGGAGACTACGTCCAGTCTGGCTTTCTGCAAAAGGTCGCGAACCTCGATCCAGTGAATTGGATCCCCAAAGTTCAAGCAAAGCAATTTCGGCTGCAGGATGCAATTTTCGAGAACAAGACGCCCAAGAGCGCAAAAGACAAACTGCGCGCGGCCGTTCCGGCAAGTCGGAGCATTGTAATTTACAGGACTCCCGACGAGTTTAATGAAGTTGTGAAGCAGAAGAAGGACTTGGCATGGATCGAGCAACAGCTACGGTCTTTGCCCGATGAAAATAGGGCTATCCCGGCTGTGACGCAAGGGCCCGCAGCTAACTGAGTTCAGCACTTCAGGGTGCGTTGTTAATCCGGGTGGGGGGCAGAATGCCAACTCGTTGTGAAATCATTCTGATTCTGATATTGGCCGGCTGTATCGTTCTTGCTGGTTGTGGAGGTGGTTCGTCGAATCCGCCGACCACCGCAGCGACCAGCAACTTATATGTGGCAACGCAATCGAACACGGTTGTCACCAATCTTCCCATCAATCTCGATGACGGCACATTGAGTGGGGCAGGGCCCAAAGTGGCAACCGGAAGTTCCCCAATCTCCATGGCGATCACCCCGGGTAACACCCCGGCGGGCACTCTCGCCTTCGTGGTGAACAATCAATGTGTAAACGGAAACACAAACTGCAACAGCATCTCCAGCTACACGGTCCACTCGGACGGCACCTTGGCAGCTTTGGCGGGATCTACTGGAACTGGGACTAATCCCGTTGCCGTCACAGTGAATCCGGCGAGCAGCTTGGTCTTTGTGGCCAATCAAGGCTCAGATAGCATCTCAGTTTTCGCCATCGGGACGGATGGCTCGCTGACTTCCGCCCCCAACTCACCGTTTCCGACTTTTGCCGATCCGGTGGCCCTGGCCGTCTCTCCAAACGGCAAGTATCTTTATGTCGCAAACAGTGTTCTAGGGAAGGTGTCGGTCTACACCATTGGCTCAACCGGGAGCTTGAGCCTACTTCCTACTGCGCCCTTTACCGGACAATCCGCCAGTATTCCGTCCGGCGTTGCCGTCAGCGCCGATGGCAAGTTCATCTATGTCTCTAACTTCGGTTCCAACAACATCAGTGTGTTCAACGCATGCATCGCAGTCTCGACTATCTGTCCCATCGCCGATGGCAGTCTTCAGGAAGTGCCGTTCTCTCCCTTCGCTCTCGGTGTAGGAATGGGCACCGGTCCGGGGCCAATCTTGATTGATGTGACCGGGACCTATCTCTTCGTTCTCGATTTGACTTCGAATCAGATCTCGGAGTTCCGCATCAACGTGACCATCCTTGATGCCTTGACGACCACGACCAACCTAGTTCCGGCGATTCCAGAGACGACTCCTACCGGTGTGGGCGCAACCGCTTTGGCGATTCACCCGACAGGACGTTGGCTGTACACCGCGAATTACAAGGCATCCACGGTTACGGTCTACTACCTGGATACATTGACTGGGGTTCTCACTCCGTCAGCGACGCCGTTTGCAACCAGCGGGCAACCCGCGGCACTCGCTGTCAGATAAACCGATAGGCGAAACGCGACTTCAGCAGC
The DNA here is from genome assembly GCA_963797845.1 of Terriglobia bacterium. Taxonomy (GTDB): domain Bacteria; phylum Acidobacteriota; class Terriglobia; order Terriglobales; family Acidobacteriaceae; genus DASREM01. Next base: position 251,832 of record CAWCRE010000013.1, on the reverse strand, counting down.
ATGGGAAGAAAAGCGCTCGTGATGCTGAGCGCATCAGAGGTCGTGAGATCCTGCGTCCAGCCGGTAGCCGATGCCGCGAATCGATTTTAAATAAATAGGAGCGCGTCGATCGGGTTCGATTTTTCTGCGAATTCGCCGGATGCACGCATCCACGCTCCTTGGCCCTCCGGAGTAATCCTCGCCCCAAATGGCGTGCAGTAGTTCGTTTCTCGTGAACACTCGGCCCTGGTGGCGTGCCAGATACTCGATCACGCGAAACTCAAGCGCGGTCGTCTCTACCACGTGGCCCTTGTAGGTGACCCGCATGCTGCTGTTGTCCACCGCTAGATCCGCAACCTTGAGCAACGAGTTGACGCGGCTCTGCGCAGCCATCACACGTGATGTTTTCACTTGCAGCATGGCCATGTTCCAGAGAAGTTCGCGCGGGTTAATCGGCTGGGACATGCAGCCGTCCACCCCCGAGTCGAACGCCGCAATTCTCAGTTCTTCCGTCAGGTGATCGCCCATGACGAGCAAACGCACCTGCCTCAGCAACTGAGAGCCGCGAATCAGCTTGCATGCCTCCAGGACAGAGGCATCACTGGATTCCCAATGAACGATGAGCAACGAAGGAGGATGTTTGACCGCCGCGGCAAGCATGCCGGGCGGGTCAAGAAACCAGCAAACGGGGTATCCGGCGTCTTCAATACAGCGACGAACGGAGGTAAACACTTCTCTATCACGTCCGACCAGATAGACGAGGTGCATAGGCGCAGTTGACGATCGCGGTACTTTAACAGGAGGTGAGTTCCTGGATTTTGAATAGAAGATTAAAGGATTGTTAATTTTTTACTTGGACTAGAGGCTGCTTCAGCAGGGAGGCTGAGGCATACTGGATGCCCCTTTAGTGCGCAAATACGTCCCGGGGGGCGTTCATATCCGCGAAGTGAGAGCGGACAATCGCCCCGCAAGGGAAGCCTGGATGGGCAGCCGGCGCTGCAACCCCGGTCGCCGCAGTCTGCCCGGCGGCGGAGCAGCGGCGTGGAGCAGCGCGTGGCACTACGCCTAACAGAGAGCGGGCCCTGAGCTAGTCAACGAGGCGACCAACACCAAGATGAGACTTAGTGGAGGCGCGAGTTGACCGGAATAACCACGCTGATGCCCGGAGTCAACATCCTCCCTTCACACGTTCCCCGAGGTTTAAAGGGTATCTTGGGATGCATTGAAAACCCTATTCCGAGACTCACGTTACCAGGATGGGTGGCCGACCTAAGTTGGAAATCACTCAGAGAAGGTCAGCCAGACCCCGTAGATCCTATGCAATTCTTATCTTTGGATGTCCTGACCCGTCCAGCAACTTACAAATTCTAAAAGTAGCTGTAAGGTCAAGAACAATCTTAACGAAGTGTGCAATTATGATCAGACTTGGCGAGCGCGAGTGCCCGAGGATACCAACTCGGCGACAGTATCTTAAGAAGGTCGCCCATAGGAGTGTTATGAGAAAAGTTGGACTTTGCGCTGTTGTGAGTTTAGCTCTGCTGTTTTCACCAAGTGCCTTCGGGGCAGCCACCAATACACCGGTTGTAATTGACCTGGGAACCGCAGCAAATTTCGGACTACTTGCCGGATCCGGCATCACCAATGTCTCGGCCAGCACGAGCATCATCGGGGACGTAGGCAGCTCTCCTACCCCGGCCGTGACCGGCCTCCTGGCATCACAGGTAAGTGGCACCTTATACACAACCCCCGATCCCGCAACCGCGCAAGCTCAGCTTGACCTTGCCGTAGGGTACAACGAAGCTGCCGGCGCAGCGTGTGGAACCGTTTTGACGGGCACGGATCTCGGGGGCCTCACCCTCGTGCCCGGAGTCTATTGCTTTTCTTCTTCGGCGCTGTTGACTGGGACCTTGACGCTCGATGCGCAGGGCGATCCCAATGCCCAGTGGGTCTTCCAGATCGGGAGCACACTGACTACGGCGACCGACTCCACCGTCTCGATTATCAACGGGGGCGCTAATTGTAATGTGTATTGGCAGATCGGCTCCTCGGCGACCATACAGACCAACAATACTTTTGTGGGAAACATCCTGGCGCTCACGAGTATCACCCTGGATGGGGGCATCCTCAATGGGCGCGCCCTTGCCAGGAACGGTGCGGTGACGATGGCGGACACAGAGACGGTCACCAATAATTTCTGTAACTGTATGATGACCGCAAAGTTAGGAACCAAGGTAGTGAAGCCTTCGGGGACCCTAAGCGTCGCGATCGCTCTCCAACATCGCAGGGCAGCTACTGTTCGGCGCGCATTCCTGTTAACTGTCTCGGATAGTAATGGCAACACGATTGTCAGCCAAACCACCCCGTCCTACACGCTGCATGAGGGCGACAATCTTAACCTGAATCAAGCGATGGTGATTCCGGCGGGAACCGCTCCGGGCAAGTATTTGCTGAGCGTATCCATAGGCGGGATGACCCAAGCTAATACCGTTCAGAAAGTCTTCTTTACTGTTGGCCAGTAAGGATCTGATCTGACCGGGCCGGGCTCGCAGGTTGAAGTTGGTGCCCGGAGCTTTCCGTACATGTGGCCCATCCTTTCCAGGGCTAAGTCTTCCCGGAAAGGATGGGTTACAGAACACTGGTAGCAAAGCACGGGAACAGATGTTCGAGGGAGTGCGAACTGGAGGTTTGCCGACTCCTACGGCAAGAACTCTGGTTCCAGTCGACACGTTCCTCGATCTCGGCCTGTTCTCTGTACAGTTCACCGACTTGGCCGATCAGCTGATTAGTCGGTTCCGACGAAGAAGTATGCAACTCTGATGGAATCGGCTATCTGCAGGTGTGACATTCTTCTGGCGACTCTGGGTTGGCCATGCAAACGGGCAAAATGACAATCCGTTCGCGACGCACGTTGATTGGGCTGGTCCGCTTTTGAAAGGGTATGGCGTTCTCAGCCTGCTGATCAATTTTCGGGTTTTCCCTAGTGGATGCGAAACTCCATTAGCGTGATCCTGCTCCTGAAGGAAAGATGTCATGAGCTGGATTAAAGCGTTGGAACTGCAAGTGGTCTTCTGCATGGCGTATCACGGCCAACAAAAGATCGTCGAGTCTCAGTCCGAGACAGCAGCTGAAGGTGGCACTCAGACCACGCTCGAAATGCCTGCCTCGGCCTGGTCCTCGAAAACGCGAGCCCGCGCCGCCTGAGATCTCCACTTTCTTGCGGCGTTTTTCCCTCCTATGTCCCGCGATTGCATTGCGTTGGCTCCCTCCGGAACGAAAATCAGCGACTCTCGACCAGAACACCCTCTATAATGTCCCGAATAGTGTCCCGACTGGGGTCGAGCTACCTTTTTGCTACTCACCAAAACGTGAATTATCCGTCTTTGTATAGAGTGCAGGCCTTCCGGATCGACTGACGCAGTTGAATCGAATGAATGTTCATTGGAAGAAGTGCGGGTTCCTCGTAGTCGCCGCGTCAGCTACAATCCTGACCTGCGGCTGCTCAAATTCTCAGGGCCATGCCAAGGCGGGCTTTACCAAGCCGGTACCCGTCCACGTCTATGCGGTCGCCGAAGAGTCTACCCGGCGCCGGATCCAGGCCGTCGGCTCCCTTCTTGCTCTCGAGGAGAGCACCTTAAGCGCGCAGGTGGAGGGCCGCGTCGACAAAGTGCTGGTCGATGTGGGCGACAACGTCACCGAAGGCCAACCCCTCATCCTTCTCGATCAGCGCGAACTGCAGTATGAGGTGGATCGTCAGCAAGGAATCGTCAAACAGGTTCGCGCCCAGCTCGGTGTGGGCCCCACTTCCCCGCTTCCCACCGATCCCAGGAAAATGGCGACCGTGCAGCGCGCCGAAGCCGATCTTTTTGACGCCGACCATAAATACACTCGCGCCAAAGAGATGTTCAACGACAAGCTGATCTCCCAACAGGAGTTTGACGAGGTCGAAAGCCGTTACCACAGCGCGCAGGCAACCTACGACCTGGCGTTGCAGGAAGTGGAGCGTCTGAAAGCTCTCTTGATTTCGAGCCAGGCCAGTGCGGAACTAGCGGAAAAAAAGCTCGGTGATGCGACCATCCGCGCTCCTTTCCCCGGCGCCATCGAAACGCGCAGTGTTCACCCCGGAGAATATGTCCGCCTGCAGAGCCCAGTGCTGGTCCTGGTTCGTACCGACCATCTGCGGGCGCGTCTCGCCGTTCCTGAGCGCTGGGCAGGGTGGATGCAGGAAGGGGCGATCGTGGATCTGCACGTCGAGGCGTTCCCGAACGAAACCTTCCAGGGCAAGATCTCTCGCATCAATCCCAGCGTCTCCCAGGAATCGCGGACCTTCGAAGCGGAAGCTCTTCTCGACAACAACGCCGGACGACTGAAGCCAGGATTCTTCGTGCAGGCGTCGATGCCCAGCGAAAAAGAAGAGACGGCCATTTTCGTACCGGAGCCCGCGGTCAATTATCGCTACGGCGTCTACAAGGTCTTCCTGCTGAACGGTGATAAAGTCGCGGAAAAGCAAATACTGCCGGCGGGGCAAACGGAAGATCAAAAAGGCCAGCGCTTCGAAGTGGCGGAAGGGTTGAAGCCCGGAGACCGGGTCGCCGCACCCGTTTCCGGAGACCTGCACGACGGCGATACCGTACAAGAACAACACGACGGAACCTCCTCGTCGGGCAAATAGCTGGTTGTGAGCGCCATCGAGTCATGAAAATCGCCGAGACTTGCGTCAAACATCCCGTGTTCACCGTGATGTTGATTGCCTTTCTGTTGACGCTTGGGGCGTTCTCCTATCGCGGCTTGGCCGTGGACCTGTTTCCCAAAGCTGATCCCGCTACGGTCAACGTCGAAGTGCAATTGCCGGGTGCGACTCCCGAAGAAATGGTCACAGGCATCGTTCTTCCTTTGGAAGATGCCATCTCGTCGGTCAGCGGCGTGGATGAGATGACGGTCTATGCTTCGGAAGGCATTGCCGACATCACCTGCACATTCGTCCTGGAGCGCGATATCGATGGCGCGGCCCAGGACATTCGCGAGAAAGTGGCGGCCGCCGTGAATCGCCTGCCCCGCGAAACACTCCCCCCGGTCATCACCAAAGAAGACCCGCAATCCGATCCCATCATGACGCTGTTGGTCAGCGGCCCCATGAGCCGCCGCGAATTGACCGAGATTGCGGACAAGCAGGTCCGGCGTGCCATTCAGACTGTAGATGGCGTAGGAAGTGTGGATCTGAATGGCGGCCAAGCGCGGCAGATTCGCGTTCTGCTCGATGCCCAGAAGCTCACTTCGCACAATTTTACTGTGCTTGATGTGCGCAATGCGCTGCAACGCGAAAACATCGAAGCACCGGGCGGCCGCATGATCACTGGCCCACAGGAGCTCGGCCTGCGTACTCTGGGGCGCGTTACCTCGGCTGACCAGTTCAGCCAGATCGTGATCGGAACTCACGGCGGGATTCCGGTTCGTATACGCGATGTGGCCCAGGTCGAGGACGGAGCCCAGGAACTTCGCACCTGGTCTGCCCTGTTCACCAAAGATGATCCCGGGCACGACGTGGTCAGCATTCAGATCCTGCGCCAGTCCGGGGCCAACACCGTCCGCGTAGCCGACGATGTGCGAGATCAGATTGAGCGTTTACGCGCCCAAATGCCGCCGGGAGTGCAACTCCTGATCGTCCACGATATTTCTGATTTCATTAAAGCGTCGGTCCATTCCTTGATCGAGCATCTGGTTCTTGGCAGCATTCTGGCCAGCGCTATCGTCTGGATCTTCATTCGCAATTGGCGCGCGGTTCTGATAGCCGCAGTCGCCATTCCCAGTTCCATCATCGCGACCTTCACCCTGATGCGCGGCATGGATTTCTCCCTCAACAACATGACGCTGCTCGCCTTGACTCTAGCGGTAGGAATTGTCATTGACGACGCCATCATCGTGTTGGAGAACATTGTCCGCTTCATGGAAGAAAAGGGACGCGACCGGTTTAACGCCGCGATCGAGGCCACCCAGGAGATTGGCCTCGCGGTCATGGCGACCACTCTTTCCCTGATCATCATCTTTCTGCCGATTGCGTTTATGACCGGCTATGCCCGGAAGTATGTGAACTCCTTCGGTTGGACCATGGCGATGGCGATTCTGGTCTCGTTGCTGGTTGCGTTCACACTTACTCCGATGATGAGTTCTCGCCTGCTCAAAGCAGACGAAAGAACCAAGAAGACGCATTCGCAAGGCTTTCTGCACTGGGTGGAAGAGCGCTACATGAGCATGCTGCGCTGGTCGCTCGCGCACCGGCTCACCATGGTGGTGATCTGCCTCGTCACCTTCTTATCCACTTTCGGCTTGTACCACCTGGTCGGACGCGACTGGATTCCCGCCGATGATCAATCCGAACTGCAAAGTTCGTTTACTTTGCCGGAAGGTACATCGCTGGCGAAAACCAGTCAAATGGCTTCCGACATGGGGCGCCAGATTTCCGCTCTGCCGGAAGTTGCCTTCGTCCAGGGCTACACGCACGGTCCTACCAACCACGCGCATCTCTTCATCGGACTTGTGCCCCGTAGTCAGCGCAAGCTGACCCATGCCCAGATGGCTACGAAGGTCCGCGGAATTCTCGCCAACTATCACAATGTGACTTACAACGTCCGCCTGCCTTCGGTTCTTGGCGGCGAAATTTATTTCCCCATCTCTGCGGTCATCCGCGGTCCGGACCTGAATCAACTCGCGGAAATCAGCAAGAAGGTCGCGAACCGGATGAGAGTGTATCCGGACCTGGTGGACGTCAATCCCAGCCTGAATCTGAACACACCGGAATTACAGGTGAAAGTGGATCGCCAGCGCGCGGCCGATATCGGCGTGAGCATGACCGATATCAGTGACGCTGTACGTCTTTTCTACTCCGGGGAAGATGAGATCACCCGTTTCAAAGAAGGCTCGGAGCAGTATCCCGTGACCATGCAGCTATTGCCGGAGCAGAGAGACAATCCTGACGTTCTGAATCAAATGATGGTGCCGTCCTCGAAGTTGGGGCAAGTGCGCCTGGAAAACGTCGCCAGCATCGGACGCGGCTTCGGGCCCGCGACGCTATGGCGATATAACCGCGAATTCCAAGTCAGCGTTTACGCCAATATCAATACGGGATATCCGCTCGACTTAGGCGCAGCCCATACCATCCAATCGATTCAGGAAGTCGGGTTGCCGGCTGGCTACTCGTATCTGTTTTCCGGCCAGGTAAAAGTTCTCGAAGAAACTACCTGGAACCTGCTGCTCGCCATGCTGCTCGCCTCCGTGTTTATGTACATGGTGCTGGCGGCGCAGTTCGAGAGCTTTTCCTACCCGTTCATCATCCTGCTGACACTTCCGTTGAGCGTTCCATTCGCGCTCTTCTCGTTGTGGATTACGGGACGCGCTCTCAGCCTGTGGAGCGCCCTGGGCATGTTCCTGTTGCTCGGAATCGTAAAGAAGAACGGAATTTTGCAGGTGGACTACACGAACCGTCTGCTCAAAACCGGCATGCCCTTACGCGAAGCCATCCTCGAAGCCAACCGCGTTCGTTTGCGTCCGATTCTGATGACGACACTTTCCATCATCGCCGGATTGATTCCGGTCGCGATCGGCATCGGCGCCGGGTCGGAACAGCGGGCCTCCATCGCAGTCACCATCATCGGTGGCCAGACCTTGTGCCTGCTGCTTACGTTGCTGGTAGTGCCGGTTGCTTATTCTTATTTCGCGGAACTGAAAACCGTTTCCTGGAAACAGTGGAAAAGCATGCGAGTGTGGAGTCGGGCTCAAGAACCGTCATCGAGCGGAGACGCTGTTCCCTAGCCGGCGAACAGCACCGAAAATGCGTGCGACGCCTAATCTACCGCGGAGTCCATTGCGGACTGCTGCTAAACATTCCCTGCACCACGCAAATCTGGTAGGCGACCACCAATCCAAAAGCAACGCTGATCACTCCCGATATCAGCGCCAAGCGCCGGCCGAAGTCCTGGAACCGGTGCCCGACCAGGCGGAAAGCCGAGGCGATGCTCATCGTGATCAGCATCATGCCGGCGATCGTTCCAACCCCAAACACCAGCAGGTACGCGATGGCCCAGCTTGAATTGCGAATGCTCGCCAAGATGAGAAGGGCGACTGCCGCCGATCCAGCCAGCCCGTGAACGATCCCCACGATCAACGGACGCAGCAACTGATAAATCGAGAGTTTGCCGAAGCTCCGATCCAATCGCGCCAGCGGATTGCTCTCCGGCGAGTGGGAATGCGCGAGTGGTCCGTGCCCGTGAACATGCGTGTGAACATAATCCCCGTGAGTGTGCGCGTGCGAGTGGACTGGTTCCTCTACCGAGACAACCGGCATCGTGCGTTTGAAGCTGATCAGGTTCCAGGCTCCCAGCAGAATCAGCATCACGCCCACGGAGAGCTCCATCGCTAGCCCCATCCTTGTCGGGATCACTAGCCCAAAAAGAATAATGGCGCTTCCGACCGCAAAGATCGTGACCGTATGTCCCAGGCCCCAGGCAATGCCGATCAGGGCCGCACGCTTGGTATTGCGTTGATGGCACACGATTGTCGACACCGCGATCACGTGATCGGGATCAGTCGCGTGACGCATTCCCAGAAAAAATCCAATCACAATAATGGAGAGCAGCCCAATCATGTCGGAATAAGCTTACAGGAAAGCAATAGGTCGGGTTGCTGCCGCGCCTTTGGCCTGTTCGCTATTGACCCCGCGGTGTCCAATGCATTTTCTAAGACCACGCTTTCAAGCGCTTCCCGTAAAATGGGCTGGGTTCATTCTCTCTTCTCCGCCAAGGAGGCCTCCGCAGCTTGAGTCATTTCCCGGAACACTTCCTGTGGGGCGTGGCCACCTCCGCCCACCAGGTCGAAGGCGGCAATGAGAACAACCAGTGGTTTGAGTGGGAACGCGCCGGGGGCATTAAATCCGGTGACTCCTGCGGCCGGGCTTGCGACTGGTGGAGCGATGCCGAGCGCGATTTCAATCTAGCTCAGGAAATTGGTGTCAACGCCCTTCGCCTCTCCATCGAATGGAGCCGCATAGAGCCCGAACAAGGCAACTTCGATCCCGGCGCCATTCGCCGTTACGGCAACATGCTTGAAGCTCTACGTGACCGCGGCATCACTCCCATCATTTCCCTGCATCACTTCACCAATCCCTTGTGGTTCGAGAAGCAAGGCGCCTTCCTGCAACCGCACGCGACCGAGCAGTTCACGCGCTACTGCTCCCACATCGTTGAACAACTGGGCGATCTCTGCCGGTACTGGGTCACTTTCAATGAGCCGAACGTGCTGGCCGCTCTCGGCTATGTGGTGGGCGAGTTTCCTCCCGGCAAACGTGGCCATCTGATTCCAGCCATGCGGCTCATCCATGCCATGGCCGAAGCCCACGCATCTGCCTATCGAGTTATCCATCGCATCCAGCCCCAAGCCCAGGTTGGATGGGCGCATCATTTTGTGTCCTTCGAACCTGCCTCACCGAGTTCATCTGCGGATCGATGGGCCACTCGGATTATCGATAATCTTTTCAACGAAAGCTTCCTTCGGTTGATTGAAACGGGACACGGCGGATTTCCGTTCAACCTCATCTTCGGAAACGATTCTGAGATCGCCGGCACCTGCGACTTCGTCGGACTGAATGTTTACAGCCGGTTTCATGTGGCGTTCGATCCCAAGCGGCCACTCCAACTTTTCGCCCACGTTTTCGTTCCTGATCACGTGCCCCAAGGCGATCATGGGGTTCATCAGCCCTACGGCGAAGCGTATCCGGCAGCCATTCGCGCAGCGGTGACTCGCGTTGCGGGTATGCAAAAGCCCATCTACATTCTGGAAAATGGTGTCCCCGATGCGCAGGACCGTATTCGTCCCTGGCTTCTCGTGAATGCCATCCATCAGGTTCAGCAACTGGTGCAGGAAGGTCATGACATCCGCGGCTACTTTCACTGGACGCTGACGGACAACTTCGAGTGGAGTGAAGGATGGCACTTGCGCTTCGGACTATTTGGATTGGATCCGAAGACGCAGGAAAGAACTCAGCGCCCCAGCGCGCAAATCTACGGCGCAATTGCCAAAAGCAACCAGCTCTCCCCGGAAATGATCGCGCAATATTGCGGAACTAACGGTTCAGGCTTCTGACTCCCAATACTTGTGATCCCTCAAAAAGAAGCTCTCGTTCCAGGTATTGAGCGCGGTCTTCAGGAACAGGCGAATTAATTTGAAATGCCCCATCTTCTTGAAGCGGCGATTTGAAGTTAGGATCTTCCCCGGCACGACGCGAAACCTTGCCCGCGCCACTTTCTGGCTCAAAAGATAGTCCTCGGCGAACAATACGCCTTCGTGAAATCCGCCAAGCTGATCGAAACACGCTTTGTCCCACAGCATGAACATGCCGGTGCTGAAAGGCTTTGCCAGGCGCGAGAGATGTTGCATCAGATTGTTTCCCGTATAGCAGGCTTTGTCGAAAAAGCCGCCCAGCGGACATGAAATATTGGTGGTCAGGCAGTGCAGGTTTTTCTGCTTCATCAACTCGACCGATCGCCGGATCAGTGTCGGATCCGCCAGTTCCATATCCGCGTCGATGAAAAGCAAATACTTCGAGCGTGCCCGTCGAGCACCGGCGTTTCGTCCCACCGATGGAATCCCTCCAGGAATAACTTCGATGTTCAGCCATTCGCCGTAGGAACGGGCAATATCGGGTGTGCCGTCGCCGGAATTGGCGTCAGCCAGGTATACCTTCGTATTCGAGATCCCCTGGTAATCCTGTAGCAGCAGCGAAGTCAGCAAATGCGAAATCATCTTCGCTTCGTTCTTCGCAGGAATCACGATGCTCAACTCGCTCGTCGTATTCATGGATCTGAACCCCCTCTTCATCGATCGTGACAAAAGTGGCGGCCGCTTGTGTCCAACTCCCGGTATTGAAATACTCGATATCTCTTCGCCTTGTTTGCATGGCTTCATGCGTATGTCCGCAGAACACTCGGTCAACCCCTCGGGCGTCGGCATGCCGTAGCGCGCCATCGGCAACTTTTTTCGAGAGCCGCAACCAGTAGGTATCGATGCGGTCAAAACAACCGGCAATCCGCTTCTTCCCGGAATCCAGCTTCTGGACTTGCAGATAGACCCAGGTAAAAAACCTGCTTAGCGGCATGTTCCCGAGCACGAAGCGATCGAACTGGTGCCCGTGAATCGCCAGATGGCGCAGGCCGCGATACTCCCACATGTATTCCTGGTAGACCTTTACTCCTACCAGGTGCGACATGACTTCGCACAACCCGCGGTCGTGATTGCCCTCCACCCAGATGACTTCGACTTTGCGCTTCGGATTGGAGAGCTTGCGGATGTAGCCGAGAAACTGCCAGTGCTCTTTCTTGAGCCTGCCAAAATTCAGATCACAAAAGATGTCGCCCAACAGAATCAGCCGTTGAAACGAGATAGAGCGTAACGTCTGTAACGCCGCTTTGGCACGGCTTACGTCCGAACCTAAGTGGAGGTCCGATAGGATCACCGTGTTGAATCCCGGTTGCTCCATGATCGTGTTTTATAGGAAGGGTGTTAAAGCATGATGAATTATCCACACAAAAGTAATCGTGGCACCAGCGACGGTACTCTCGAAATTAACGTGCTATTCACATAGCTGTAACAATGCAAACGCGCTACGACATGGTATTCATGCGCCGCGCGGGGTCGGGCGCTTGCACTCCCGTCGTTCCGCCATTGGCGTGGCCGCGCGGGCGAAGGTCGTCCCGCAAATCTTTCATGTGCTTGACGATGTTCCCGATGCGCCGCGCCACAAAGTTGATGGTGTGCGAATCATCCTCTACTTTTTCTAGTTCCTTGATGTTTCTTGTTAGTAACTCAATCAGGTAAGTGTTGTCCCGTTCCATTTTGTGGATCCTCCTTTTTGTCCAGAACTCCTAGAGTCCCGTTGTCTGATAAAGCAGCACAGACGAAGCCAGCCTGTATCCGTACGCGGCCTGTGCGTTGCTGATTTGAGCTTGCGTCTGCTGCAGCTGCGCCTGGCTCAATTCCACAATCGATCCCAACCCCAGTTTGTAACGTGTGCTTGCCAGGTCGAGCGCCTGGTTTGCCTGGTTCAGAAGCTGCTGGCTGACGCTGACTCTCTGGTACGCAGTCGTCGCTTCCAGCCAACTAGTGCGAACATCGCGCGCGATGCGGTCGCGCAGGTCGCGCAGACGTTCGTCGGTCGCTTGTTTCCGCAATGACGCCTCGCGCTCTCGCGCGTTGAATAGAAATCCGTTGAAAACAGGGATAGCGACGTTGACGCCCACCGCGCCATACCAACTCGACAGGTGATCGTTTCTGACCGGCGTGTCTCCTACCGCCCCGAGAGCGCTGATGGTTGGAAAAAGTTCGTCGCGCTGCGCCCGCCGCAACCGCTCATCGGATTGCGATTGGAATTGCAGCGCCAGCAGCTCAGGCCTCTGGTTGAAAGCCAATCCGATCAGTTGATTCACATCGGCGGCCGGGGGAATTAGTGGCGCCGTATCGTCGGCCAGTTCAAAATTCTGGAGCATCGTATAACCCAGCACCGCCGAAAGACTCGCAATCGCCGCTTGATCGTTGTTCTGCGCATCGAGCAGCAGGAGCTGTGCCTGGGCGAGATTCACATTGGCGAAGCTCAGGTCCAGCTCCGACTTGAGTTTGCTTCTCGTCAAAGCCCCGACCTGATCGGCCACCAGCTGCCGCGAGTCCACTGTCTGCTGCGCCACTTTCAAGATGGCACGGTTCTGCAGCGCGTTATAGAACGCCTCCGCCACCGCCACCAGCACCTGCTCCTTGGTCGCGATCGCATTCTGGTCTTCCGCCTTCGCGCTGAAACGCGCGCTCGCCACAAGATTGGAGGTGTGGCCGAAGTCGGTGATCAGCTGGCTCACGGTCGTTCCGGCAGCAGCGCGCTCATAAATGATGGGATTGTTCAGCCCACCCGCCGCGATGCGGCTGTTCTCTGCCGCATCTACTCCGGTGATATCGATCACCGCTTGCGGCCACAGGCTCGAGCGAACTTCCCGCGTCACTTGTTGCGAAGCCAGGGCATTGAGCCGCGAAACTGAAATTTGCGGATTGTTCTTGATCGCCAGCGCCTCGGCATCCTTCAAGGAAAGCACCGTAGGGCTTCCCTGTTGAGGAACCCTCGGAACCGGCGCGTTGGGCAGCGCCGGAGATTGCGCCTGCGCTTGCGCCCATGGATTCTTGTCCACGGGAGCATCCGATGGATTCTGTAAAACCAGCGTGGTCTGTGCGCAAGCTACGCCGCTCAACAGCATGCAGAGTGCAAGTCGGGTTCGGATCATGCGAGCGACTCCGGGCTGGCGCTTTCTTCTTTTCGGTGGAACCACAAATAGGCTGCAGGAACCAGGTAAACGGTCACCACCACCGAGACCAGCAATCCACCAATGATGGCCCGAGCCAGTGGGGCATACGCCTCCGCGCCGGTTCCCAGCTTCATCGCCATGGGAATCAATCCGAGAAGAGTTGCCAGCGACGTCATCAGCACGGGTCGCAACCGCAGCCGGGAAGCAACTGCCACCGCTTCCCGCAGCGGCTTTCCCTCTTCCCGCATGTGCCGCGTGAATTCGACGATAAGAATGCTGTTCGAAACCACGATTCCCACCATCATCACCACGCCCATCAGCGACATCACATTCAACGTGGTGCCGGTGACCAGCAGGAACAGCAGCACGCCCGCAAGTCCCGGAGGCACCGCCAGCAGAATGATGAATGGATCGAGAAACGAAGCGAACTGCGCGACCAGAATCAGATACACCAGCACAATCGCCAGAATCAGTCCGATGCCGAAGCTTTTGAATGACGATCTCATGTTCTGCACCGACCCCCGAAGGTTGACCCGCACGCCTTCCGGCAGTTTCGTGCTTCGTCAACAATCTTCTCGATCTGCGCCGCGACGTTCCGCCCAGAGTCCTCCGTCTTCGGCGACACATACACATCGATCACTCGGAACAACTGGTAGTGATCGACCTCGGTCGGCGTAGGAATCGTGTTCACGCGTCACCACGGTGTCGAGCGTTGTCGGCTCTTTGCTCTTCGCCCCGCGCAACGGAATCTGTTTCAAGTCCTCGATCGTCTTCACCGCGTCTTCCGGATATTGCACGGTCAGCATGTAAGGATTGCCGCTCTTCGGATCGATCCAGTAATTCGGCGCGATCATGCCGTTCGAAGTAAGCGCGGTAATAACGTTGTCCACAACTTCTTTCTGCGAGAGCCCGACCAGGCTGGCCTTTTCGCGGTCGATATCCAGTTGCAGGGCGGGATAGTCGATGTCCTGCGGAATGAGTACATCGCTCACGCCCGGAAGGCTCACGCACTTGCGAGGCAATGCTCGAGACGCCATCGCGTAGCTCTTTCTCAAGCTGCTGCCACTGACCTGAATATCGATCGGCGCGGGCATTCCCATGTTGAACACCGCAGTCCACCAGGCCGCCGGACTGAAAATAGGTGCTGAGTTGCGGCAATTCCTCACTCACTCTCTGCCGCACTTTTCTCATGTACTCGTAACTGCCCATCTTGTGGTCCTCTTGCAGGCTCACCTGTACGAAGCCGGTGTGGGGCGCCGAGTTCGGCGTATAGATCGCCGAAAAATCCGTGGTGATCCCGATGTTGGAAACCATCATGCGAAGTTCGTTCGGCGGGACAACCTGGTGAACGATGTCCTCCACCTGCTTCACATATTGCTCACTCAGTTCGATACGCGTTCCGGATCGGGGCCTTCACATTGATGACGAATTGCCCCGGGTCGGTACGCGGGAAGAATGCCAATCCCAGTAACGGGTACAAGGCGAAGCAGAGCAACGAAACCCCCGCCAGCCCCACCGTGGTCGCGACCGGCCGCATCAGCGAAGTCGCGAGCGTGCGGTCGTAGCTTCCGCAGCATCTTTTCGAAACCGTCGGTTGAATTCCAGAATCAACGCGCCCAGAACGCTTCCCTTGGGCGTCGCGTGCTCATGCGACATACCTTCGCCTTTGATCAGCTTGGCGCAGAACAGCGGCACCACGGTCATCGCCACCACGTACGAAGCGAACAGAGAAAGCACAACAGCCATGGCCAGAGCGACAAACAGATACCGGCTTACGCCGTACAGGAACACGACCGGGAAGAACACAATCGCCGTCGTAATCGTCGCCGCCAGCACGGCCAGGCTGACTTCCTGCGCCTCCCTTTTCCGCAGCCACTTCCGGCGGTTCTCCCATCTCGAGGTGCCGGAAAATGTTCTCCAGCACCACCACCGAGTTATCGATCAAGCGCGAGAACGCCAGCGCCAGTCCGCCCAACACCATCGTGTTCACGGTTCCGCCGCCCGCGCTGATGGCAAGGAATGCCGCAAGCGCAGAGAGTGGAATCGAAAGAAATACCGCGAGCGTCGCCCGCATGCTGCCGAGAAACAAAAGAATCATCAGCCCGGTCAGCACCAGCCCGATCGCGCCTTCGTGCAGCAGGTTCTCGATCGCCAGTTTCACAAACACCGACTGATCGAAAACAACTTTGGTGATCAACTGCTTCGGAACATCGACCAGGTGATCGAGCGCGCCCTTGATTCCGTTCACAACCGCGATGGTGTTGCTGTCCCCACCCTGCTTCAGAATCGGCAGATATACCGACCGCTGTCCGTCTACCCGCACCACATTGGTTTGGATCTGGTGGGCATCCTGCGCCTGTCCCACATCCCGCACCAACACCGACGCCGCACCCACTGTCTTCACCGGCATGTCATTGATCTGCTGCGCTGACGGCACCTGGCTATTGGTGTAGAGGTTGTAATCGTAGGGACCGATCTTCACGTCGCCCGCCGGCAAAATCAAGTTGCTCTCATTCACCGTGCGCACGACATCCATCACTGACAGTTCATGCGCCTGCAACTTGAGCGGATCCACATACACCATGATCTGGCGGTAGCGCCCGCCGAATGGCTGCGGCACAGATGCCCCCGGCACGCCAGCAATCTGATTGCGTACCGTGTACTGGCCCAAGTCGCGCAATTGGGTTTCGTTGAGTCCCTGCCCTTTGAGCGTGATCAGGCACACCGGCAAACTGGAAGCATCAAACTTGAGCACCACCGGGGGTAATGTCCCGGGCGGCAATCGCCGCAGATCGGCCATCGCCAGATTTGAAATCGTACTCAAATCCGCGTTCGCGTCCGTCCCCGGCTGAAAGTAGATTTTGATCAGACTCACGCCCGGAAGTGAACGTGACTCGATGTGGTCGATACCGCTGCCCAGCGTAAAAAATCGCTCAAACGGATTCGTAATATCCGTTTCGATTTGTTGTGGCGGCATTCCCGAATAAAACGTAGCCACAATCACCACCGGAATATTGATCGGCGGAAACAGGTCCACCGGCATGCGCACCAGCGCGACCGTGCCTACGATCGCAATCATCAGGCAAGCCACAATGATGAAGAACGGATACTTGATGGCAAATCGAGACATTACAGGTGCGCCTTTCCGTCACTGGCTGTTTCTTCCAGCAGTTTGGGCACGACCCGATCGCCGATCCTGTACTCGCCGCGATTTCCAATCACCACTTCTTCCCCAGCCTTTAACCCGCTGGCGACCTCGACGTTATTGCTGCCTTCCTCCCCCAGCGTAATTTCGCGCTCCCGCACCCGGTTCTCGGAATCAAGAACCAGCACCGTCACCTTCGATCCATTGCGTTCAATCGCCTGCGTCGGGATGGTGAGCGCTGCCGCTTTTCGGCTCAACACCAGTGAAGTCTCCGCGTACATCCCGTCCACCAAAGTTCCCTGCTTGTTCTCGACATCGATTTCGGTGTGCATGGTCCGCGTCTCATCGCTCAGGGCATCGGCGAAGCGTGCGACCTTGCCCTCGAAGATGCGCTTGAGGTCCGGCACATTAACTTGCACCACCGTGCCCAGGTGAATATCCGAAACCGCTGATTCTGGCACCGGAACCACCAGCCTCAGCTTTGACCACTCGGCGAGTTGCACCACGGGCATGGATTGCGTGTCCGAAGATGTGCCCGCCTGGATCAGCGATCCCGTATCCGCATAACGCTTGGTCACCACGGCGTCGAAGGGAGCCGTGATCTTGGTGTACGACTCCATCGCAGCCAGTTGTCCCCGTTCCGCCTGCGCAATTGAGAGTTGATTGTTGGCTTCCGAGAGTGCCGCCGCCTCGCTCTCTACCTGGGCCTCGGCTTGTTGATCCTTGGCCAGCGCATCGTCCAGTTCCTGCTCCGCGATCAACCCTGGCCGTGCATCCGAGGCCTGTTTCAGACGGGCATACGCGAGGTGCATGGCCGCGTGGCCGGATTTCGCACGCGACATCTCGCTCTGCGCGCGCCGGATCGCGTCCTGGCTGCGCTTGACCGATGCCTCGGCCCCCAGAATTTGTGCGCTGAGTTCCGGGACTTCCAGCACCGCCATCACTTGCCCTGCGCGAACCTTGTCGCCTACATCGACCGAAATCTTCTTGATGTAGCCGGCGACCTTGGCATGCACATCCACGACCTGGAACGGTCGAAACTCCCCGGACAACGTCACGGTATTTTCAAGGGGTTGCTGCCTGGCGACAGCCACGGCAGCCGGGCGAATCGCCGCAGCTTCAGGCGCGGCATGCGCCTTCATCCCTGAAAATCTCAAGTAAGCAGCGATTCCAAACAGCACCAGCAAAACCAAACCCAGATACGTGAATCTCTTTTTCATATTTTCCGTTTCTTCTGTTCTCAGAACTTCTGGATTTCCCGCCTCCACGCGAGACGAGGCGACATGGAGGCGGGTCTCGTGCACTACCGTGGGGTAGTGAACGAACTTGTTCCCACTAGCGCTGTACCTCGCACCCCGGCGCGGAACTTCGTTTCCGGCTCACGATGGGTATCTTCATCTCTCGCCCGCTCGGAAGCTCGAAATCCACTTCGTGCTTCTTGACGTGGGCAGGGATCTGCGCGTTGGGACTGAATGCGGACGGAAAATAGTCGTACGGGCTTTGGTAACGGGTCACCAGGGTTGCACAATCCGCGTGCACCGCGACTTCGTAGGAATACACTTCGGATCGCAGTGGCGCATCCGATGGATTATCGCCGCCTCCCATGTAACTGGGCTGCGCCTCGGTTTGCGCTTCCACACTTAGGACCGTCACCGGCTGTATCGGGGTTGAACCACTCTGTGATTTGGCCTGCATCGCGATCGGCGAGCAGGCAATGCACGCCACCATGGTGAGTGCGAAACTTCCTTTCATGATCTCTCCATTGGCATCGCTCGTCATGGGCTTTGGCGCTCCTCGGGACAGAGTCCTCGGGAAGGGCAACAAACCTTCGGCGCAACTCAGCCGTACTTAGCCAAATCGGGGCCGGGACAAGCAATTTTCTAGAGTTCAGGAATGCGCGTGAACCACACGCGCAGCTTCGAAGCGGAGATCAGCAGGAAGGCGGAGGTCGGTTGGAAAGGCTTTCGTCAAAAAGAACCGCCGGAAGTGGTGGCCCAGCGGGAGCAAATCGTGGATAGAACGTCGGCGCTTCCAACATGGAGAAGGAAACTGTCGGTCTACCCCAGGTAGCAGCATCGCGGTCCAGGTGTTGCCGAACTGCTTCCCGCGAACCGGATCGGACCGCAACATTCGAGCCATGCGAGGAGTATTGGAAAACCCTTGTCGCCAGGCTTGTCGACAACGCAAGCACCGCCAAAAGAATTACGAGCAGGCGGCGCCAGGAAGCGATCCTGCTAGCGGTCATTGGTTGTCCCAGAAATGTCATAGCTGATTTCGGACTGCGTGCTTTCCGGATTATATCGTACCGGACAATTCTCTCTGCAATTGCCTGGGGATATTCGTTACCAACGTGTTACGACGCTCATGGGCTCCCATCGGTTGTCCCACTGCTCCCGTGGCGACGGAAGCGTTCGTCCGTTCCGCGAGCGCAGCGAAACGATCTACGCCGCACCCGCTTCCCGCAAATCTCCCTATGCGCCTTTCCAAAGTTATTGATACCTTAACCAGCATGCACGTTTGGGAGTTTGCTGCGCTGGTCGCCCTGGGCTCCTTCTTGGCTGGACTGCTCGGCGCCTTAACCGGTCTCGGGGGTGGGGTGGTTCTGGTTCCCTTTCTCACTCTCGTCTTCAAGGTTGATATCCGCTACGCCATCGGCGCTTCGCTGGTGTCGGTGATCGCGACCTCGTCCGGAGCCGCAGCTGCGTACGTGAAAGAAGGCTTCTCCAACATCCGCATCGGGATGTTTCTCGAGATCGCCACCACCATCGGCGCTTTACTCGGCGCATTTCTGGCTTCGAAACTGCCCACCAACGTCATCGCAATTGTCTTCGGAACCGTGCTGCTTATCTCTGCTTATTCGGCACGCAAACCGCGTCCCCTTGCCGATCGTGAACTTCCCCCCGATCCGCTGGCCACGAAACTGAAACTCAATGGAAGTTTCCCTGAGGCCGGAACCATGCGCAGTTATAACGTGCAACGCGTTCCGGCCGGGTTCAGCTTGATGTTCGGCGCGGGCGCGCTTTCAGGATTGTTGGGCATCGGCTCCGGAGCGGTAAAAGTTCTGGCCATGGATCAAGCCATGGAAATCCCTTTCAAAGTTTCCACGACTACCAGTAATTTCATGATCGGCGTCACTGCGGCCGCAAGCGCGGGGGTCTATTTGAACCGCGGTTATATTGACCCCGGCATCGCCATGCCAGTGATGTTGGGCGTACTCGCCGGATCGCTCCTGGGGACGCGCATCCTGGTCCGCGCCGAGACCAAATGGTTACGCCTCGTTTTCAGCGTGGTGATCGTGGTTCTCGGAGTGCAAATGCTGGTTCAGGGACTGCGAGGCAAAATTTGATCTCCAACCTGCGACAAGCCTGGAATGATCAGAAGATCGAAATCCTGATCGGCAACCTGCTCCGCATCGGCGTGATCATTTCGGCGACGCTGGTTCTCTGCGGCGCGGTGGTTTACCTTTCCCGCCACGGCATGGAACGCACCAACTACCGTGCTTTTCGCGGAGAGCCGTCCGATTACCGCACTTTCTCCGGAATCATCGACCAGGTACTCCACTTTCGCGGGCGAGGCATCATTCAGCTCGGCCTGGTGCTGCTCATCGCCACCCCGGTCGCACGCGTCGCGTTTTCGATCTGGGGATTCCTTGCCGAACGCGATCGCATGTACGCTGCCTTCACCGCGCTGGTGCTGGCAATCCTGCTTTATAGCCTGGTGGGGACCAGCTAAAAAAGGCGGAGCCGTTGCTCCGCCTCTCGATCGATGTACGGGACGAGAACCCTTAGGCTCCTGCCAGGCTTAAACTACCGCATGTGCCGCGTGCGCTTTTGCGCGTGCCGTTTCTTTGCGCGATGGGCCTTGGCCGGCTTATGCTCATGGGTCTTGGTGACCGCCTCCATCAACGCGCGTTGAGCGTCGACGAACGTTTTCACCCCATCCCGAGTCAGATCGCTAATCGGCATCAGCGGCAGCGGCCCGGCAATGTCCATCGCGCGGCTGGCCGCTTTCAGGTTCACGTTCATCTGCTTCCCCGCTACATCGAATAACTTCTTCTGCGCTTCGACATAGGCCTCGGTGGCCTGACGCGCCAATTCCGCAAGTTCCGTTTTCTTTTGCTTCTTAACGGCCCCTTCATGCCGGGGACTGGTGACCTTGGTCGCCTCCTCGGCTACCACGTCCAGGAATTTCTTCTCCGCTTCCACGAAAGTCTCCATGGCTTCGCGCGCGAAATCGATCATGCTATCGGCCTTCGGCATCTTCCCTTCCTTCACCGACTCGATGAACGCATGGTTCTGTTTACCCGCGCTCTTCAGAAACTCCTTTTGCATATCGATCGGCATTGTCTACCGTCCGGCGAAGCAGATCGATTGCCGCAAATGCAATGGCCGGCCCCCCGACCCGTTCCTTCACGCCGGTCATCACGATTTCGTTCTGCCGCTGGATCAGGTCGGCTAACACCTGTTGCGCGTGGATCAGGTTCTGCACTCCTTCCCCCGCAACCTCGGTCAGTATGGCGGTCGGCGAATGATGAGGATCGGACAGGCGATCCCGGACGGCATGAATCACGCTCGCATTCTGCCGCATTGCCAGGTCCAGCAGGATTCTCTGGGTCGCGAAATAGCTCTGCACTCCCTGCTGCGCCCAGCCCGACAACAATGAAATGAATGACGATTCACGAGGATGACGGACGGTTTCCGATCTCGTTGTTTCTCGCATGATTGCCTCCTATGCTGCATTGCAGCATCAGTTATAGCCTATACGAGCCGGGCTTCCACCGTGTCAAGGAATCTGGCCGGCATCTTTCTAAACTGCTCCCTACATTCCCACAATGGAACGGATTATCGCCACCAACCGACCAAGTATCGAGATTCCCCTTTCCCCCGTGTTCTCCTCGCCTGCGGAAAAAACGCTGTACAACCTCTCGGCGCAGTGCCACTATGCTGACAGTGCATGTTGCATTGCAACAAGGAATGGCTGGGATGGAAACTGGCGTAATCATCAAGAAATATGGGAACCGCAGGCTGTACGACACTTCCGGCAGCCGCTACGTGAATCTCGAGGAAATTGCCCGCTTCATTCGCGACGGAAAATCCGTCCAGGTCCTCGATGCCAAAACCGGGGAGGATCTGACCCGGGTTGTGCTTACCCAAATCATTACCGAGGACGCCAAAGATAAGCCGACCGGCCTGCCTCTGGAATTGCTTCGCCAGCTCATTGTCGCTTCCGATCAGACGCGCCAGGAATTTGTCATGTGGTACTTGAAGTCGGCTTTCGATACCTATCAAACCGTACAGGATGCATTGAAGAACCGCTTCAGCGATGTACAGTCCGCTCTGCTTTCTCCGGTGGACTCCATGAAACGATTTCTCAGCGGGGAACCGGCTTCGGCGCCGCCCCAGCAGTCCGAGATACAAATGCTCCGCGACCGGCTAGCTGAATTGGAAGGACGAATGCAACGCCCGGCGAAAAGCAAGCGCCGAACTCCTCGGAAGCCGGTGCGCCGGGCCAAGGCGAAACGCAAATAAAACGGGGCTATTGACGTGCCGATTTGGCTCCGAACTCTGGCGATGTTCGAAGAACTTACCCGGGGTCACTGCGAACGGAGGCAAAGAGGCGTATGGCTGGACTCGCTGACGCAATTTGAACGAAATCATAAAACCAGATTGAGGGAGGCCCTATGGCGACTGTGACCGCGCAACCCCCGGCGAAGATGATCGGCGGAAGCTTCTTGATCCACGACTGCCCGCCGCAATACGTTTTCACTCCGGAAGACTTCACCGAACAGCACAACCTGATTGCGCAAACCGCGGAGGAATTCGCCACCAACGAAATCATCCCTAACATCGACCGCATGGAAAAAAAGGAGTTCTCGGTCAACCGTGAACTCGTCAGGAAAGCCGGCTCGCTCGGTCTGAGTGCTGTAGACACGCCAGAAGCCTATGGTGGACTGCAGCTCGACAAGGTCACGTCCGCCATCATCGCCGACCGGTTGGCCTGCTACGGCGGCTTCAGCACCACCTGGGGCGCGCATACCTGCATCGGAACTTTACCTATCGTGTACTTCGGCACTGAACAGCAGAAAAAGAAATATCTTCCCGGCCTCGCTTCCGGCGAAATATGCGGTGCCTATGCGCTGTCGGAATCATCATCGGCCTCGGACGCGCTGAACTGCCGCACTCGCGCCACGCTCTCCAAAGACGGCAAACACTATCTGCTGAACGGCGAAAAAATGTGGATCACCAATGCCGCATTCGCCGACCTGTTTACCGTATTCGCGAAAGTCGATGGAGAAAAATTCACCGCGTTCCTGGTGGAACGCTCTTTCCCGGGCTTTGCCGTGGGAGCGGAAGAACACAAGATGGGCATCCGCGGATCTTCCACCTGCCCGCTGATCCTCACCGATTGCCAGGTGCCCGTGGAAAATGTCCTGGGAGAAATTGGCAAGGGCCATCACATCGCCTTCAACGTTCTCAACGTCGGACGGTTCAAGCTCGGAGCCGGCAGCGTCGGCGCGGCCCGCTATTGTCTCCAGAGCTCGATCGAGTATGCAAAGCAACGCAAAGCGTTCGGGAAAACCATCGCCGATTTCGGACTCATTCGCGAAAAGCTCGCCAACATGGCACTCCTGATCTTCGTCGGAGAGTCCATGGCCTATCGCACAGTGGGCATGATGGATGCGGCGATCGCGGAACTGCCTGACCACGAAGACACAGCAGCCGTCCGCAAGGTCATCGATGAGTACGCCATCGAGTGCTCCATCCTGAAGGTGTGGGGCTCCGAAATGATCGACCGCGTAGTGGACGACATGGTCCAGGTTTACGGCGGCTATGGCTTTGTCGAAGAATATCCCGCGGAACGCGCCTACCGCGACTCGCGGGTGAACCGCATTTTCGAAGGCACCAACGAAATCAACCGCCTGGTCATCGCCGGATTTCTTTTGAAGCGCGCCATGTCAGGGCAACTCCCATTGATGCCTGCAATCAAAAAGTTGATGGACGAAGTAATCTCGGGAGGCTCATCGGAAAACGGGGATGGTCAATTTTCCGAGGAACGCAAACTCGTGGCCAATGCCAAAAAGTTGGGACTGTTCGCCGCCGGCGTTGCCACCCAAAAATATATGCAGAAAATTCAGGACCACCAGGAAGTCATGGGCACCATCGCCGACATCGTCATCGAATCATATGCGATGGAATCGGCACTGCTGCGTGTGCAGAAGCTGGTTGCGGTCAAGGACAATGAATTGGCCGTCGCCATGCTTCGCGTCTACCTGGAGAATGGGATCGAGAAAGTAGAAGCGGCCGCCAAGAAAATTCTCGCCGCATCGAGCGAAGGCGACATGTTGCGCTCGCAAATGGCGATCTTGCGCCGCCTTGCGAAACATGATCCTTTCGACACCATCGCACTGCGGCAAAAGATCGCAAACAGAATCATCGAAACCGGGAAATACGTATCGACCTAAGCACGAGTACCGCCGGCATCCTGCCGGCCCAAGCCGCCGGGATGGCGGCGTTACGGCTCTCCTCGGAGCAGCACTTGAGCGCGATCCCACAAGCCGCCTTGCAACAGCTCGATGCCGATCAGCTGAAGGCGGCTTTTCTCTCCACCTACAAAACTCCCGCCGAGCGAATCGCGGCAGTCGAACAACTACTCCAGGGGCCGTTCGCGCAAAAGATCCGCGAACAACTCGGCCGCTGGATCATCGATCGTCTTCCCGACAATGAACTCGTTCCCGATCGTTATGCCGACTGGCGTCCCCTGGTGCACGACCTGATGCTGTACGTCTTTCTTCACATCTCGGCCTCGCGCCTCGCGCCAAAACTGGTGGAGCAAATCGAGCTTCCCGCCAACACTCCCACAGGAACGCGTCTTCTGAAACTCATCGCCAAGGTCCCAGGGTTGCAGAAACTAGGCCAGGTTCTCGCACGCAATCGCCACCTTTTGCCTGAACTGCGGCGCTCGCTGACCAAACTGGAAAACGGAATTTCCGACATGCACGCGCCCGATGTGGGCAAAATCATTTCCGCAGAATTGGGTGCAAAGCTCGCGGCGCATAAAGTCAAAATCACGCCCGGCATTTTCTTCGAAGCCAGCGTCAGCGCGGTGGTCCGATTTACCTGGAAGAATCCCGAAAGCCGCAAGCGGGAACGCGGCGTCTTCAAAGTCCTCAAACCTTACATTCCGCCGTCTTTTGCCGAAGACATGGACCTGCTTGCCGGCATCGCGAAATACGTGGGCGCGCGAAGCCGCCAATATGGGTTCGCCAAGCGCGTTCTGCCCGAGACCTTTAGTGACGTGCGGCGACTGCTTCAGCACGAAGTGGACTTCCCTCGCGAACAGGCAACCCTGTTGCAGGCCGCGCACACGTACGGCAGCATCATCGGTCTTCGGGTTCCACGCCTGATTCCGCAATTGTGCACGGCGCAAATCACTGCGATGACCGAAGCAGTTTGGAAGTAAAATCACGACCGCAGCCGCCCGCTTGCCGCGCTGGAAACGTACCGCTATCTGCGAACGGCTGATTGAAGCCTTCGTGGCAGTTCCCATCTTCTCCACCGACAAAACCGCGATCTTCCACGCCGACCCGCACGCCGGCAATCTTCTCTACGACGCGCGCACCGGCGACATCGCCATTCTCGACTGGGCGCTTACTGAAAAGGTCAGCGTCGAGGAACGCAGACGATTGGCTATGCTGGTGCTGATGACTACGTTGCGCGATTCCGACGGCATTTTTGAACAGATCCAAATGCTCAGCCGTGGCGGAGCGCGCCGCAAGGGTCGGCAGGCGGGCCTAGTGCGGGAATGCATCGCCGCATTCATCCGGCGCCTGCCTTTTCTTCGTATTCCCGGCAGCAACGACGTTTTAGACCTTTTGGAGCAAATCGCGATGAAAGGTGTGCGCCTGCCCGCCCCGCTTATCATGCTGCGCAAGGTGCTGTTTACACTCGACGGGGTTCAGCACGATCTTGGAAGTCCCGACATCAACATGGTTTCAATCGTCGCGCGCTATGCCACTCCGCGCTGGCTGAGCAGTTGGGACGCTCTCGGCAAACCACTCTCGTTGAAAGATTGGCTGACCATCGAATCCAGCGCGCTTCAATATGGCGGCCGCGTGTGTTGGCAGAAAATGCAGTCGCTGCTCGAACCATCCCGCGCCACACCCAAAACCGCCTAGCGCTTCCCGCCCATCTCCAGGACGGCGCCGCCGCGGGTCTCAACAATTTCGTTCTTGCCGCCAATCAGCAGGCGTACCCGCGCATTGGCCAGGCTGTTGTTCGTCACTTCAAAGCTGCTCGAGCAATTTGTTTTTAGATACGGCAAACGATGGCAGCTGACAAGTTCCCCAGAAAATTGCGCCTCCATGGTTGAGCCATCGCGTGCCTGACCTCGCAAATTCCACAGCGAGCCATCCCGTTCCTCGCTCTCGCTCACAATTCCAAAATCGTATCGCTTCCCTTCCCGCCACAAGATCGCGCGACGAAACGTCATCCCGAGAGGCAGATCGTAGACCAGCGCCTCCAGCGTGCTCGGCCGCTCGCCTGCGAAATACGCGTGCCCCCAGTTCCAGAAATTCCGATGCCGGTATCCACAATTGTGTCCCTGCAATCCAAATCCCAGCGGCGAGCCTTCCACCTTTTGTCCATCCAAACTGATCTGTCCGGAAAAAAGTGCGTCGGAATGGGGCGTACGGGAAAAACCGATCCACCCTTTATTGCTAAGCGTTGCCGCAAATGTGGACTGGTAACGCAAGTCCCATGTCACGCGATGCCCATCCACGCGCAGATCGCCGCGGCAGGAATTTTCATCGATCGCATTGTTCTCGATAGAGAGATGAAAAGGATCCTGTCCCTTGGAACTGAGGCCTAGAGCGTCCAGCCCAAAACCCTGGATAAAAGTTTGCGGCTTCGCTGCTACAGGAAAGTAGGTCGCCCACACTTGCACCGGCATTCCAGACCCAACCGTCCCACAGCCCTGACGTCCAGGGTTCAACAACAAATAGCGAAACCACCACGCCCCTTCTCCGTTCGCCAGCCCCAGTCGCAGAAACCAAACCTCGTACCTGCGTCGAGACCGCAGCGATGAAAAAACCGTATTCAGGCTCTTCATAGATGATCCCTGCAAATTGTGGACCTCGCTCCCTGAGGCCAGCAAGGACATGTTGCCGGGTCTCAGCCAGGGTTTCTCAGAGTTCCCTCCGATTTTTTGATGACGTCATTCTGAGCGAAGCGAAGAATCTGGCGCGCATCAAGAGAAACTTCCGCATCACTCAAGCCGGTGCGTCGCATCACAACCCAATTCGCCCCCTGCCTGTAGATTGGCTGTAGGTATTTCGCTGGCAGGAAGTGTGTCCGACTATGTCTGCCAAGCTTCATCTCCCGCTCTCTAATTCTTATCAGCTCAAGGTACTTTCAAACTTATCGCTCGCAGTGGCCGAGACCACAAAGCGTCGCGTGTTGAAAGGACCACTGCTCCCTCATTGGAATTGGGCAGTCGAGATCGCCACGGAGGTTCTCCGCAAACAACTCACCACCGCATTCGAATTGCCTGATATCCAGGAAGCCCGCCGCTTTCTTGATTCCTTCGAACTCCTTCCGCCCTCGCACGCCCAGGTCACGCGCACTGGCGATTGGTTCCAGGTGCGTGAACCTGCGGTCACCGTGCTGTACTTTCATGGCGGAGGCTATACCTTCTACCCCCGCGCCTATTCGTATTTTTTGGAACTCATCACGCAAGCTACAAGCGCAAAATTATTCGCTCTCGATTACCGACTCGCTCCCGAACACCAGTTTCCCGCACAGCTTGACGATGCCGTCGCTTCCTATTCTCGTCTCCTCACCGAAGGCGTCCTCCCGCGAGATCTCGTTCTCGCCGGAGACTCCGCCGGCGGCCATCTCACATTAGCGTGCCTGCTCAAGCTTCGAGAATTGCACCTGCCCCTTCCCGCGCTCGCGGTCGCGCTCTCT
This sequence comes from Terriglobia bacterium, assembly GCA_963797845.1. Lineage (GTDB taxonomy): Bacteria > Acidobacteriota > Terriglobia > Terriglobales > Acidobacteriaceae > DASREM01. The sequence continues at coordinate 224,419 of CAWCRE010000013.1, read as the reverse complement.
CCTCCTACTAATTTCGAAGCCCACTGGCCCAGCTTCACTGAGAACGCGAGATTCGATTGGATTCAAACCGCCATGTTGGAAAAATGGGCGGAGTCTTTCTGCTCAGTCCAGGATCGGGGAAACCCGCTCGTCTCTTTGACCCCAGGCGACTTCACCAATCTCTGTCCCATCTACATCCAGTGCGGAGAAGCCGAGATTTTGCGCGACAGTATCCAAGATTTTGCCAGCCGTGCCAACTCGCAAGGTGCCAAGCTCATCCTTGAGAGCTGGCCCGAAATGAATCATGTATTTCAAATCTTCGGAACCCATTCGGCGCAAAGCGCAGACGCGCTTTCCCGAATTGGGAAGGTCGTCAACCAGTTTGTTTCACCGCGTTCCAATGGCCTTCTCCCGAGATGAACCTTTTTCCGTCATTGCTCGTTTCGACATCAATTCGCCTATTAACGCCTGTCGAATTGCACGTTATGATACCTGCGCTCCCGGAGGGCACGCGTGAAGAAGACCCAGCAGAACGGTAATCACAAGAAGCCGTCACGAAAGCATCGCGTTCGAGCGCACGAAGCGGCAGCCGATATTCCCATCTGGAAGGAGGCTCTGTTCGGCGCTGAACTTCTGCTGCTCCACGCCTCCCCTGTGTATTACGGCCTCGGAATTCCTCACGGCGACGATTCCGCCGTGGTGGTCATTCCCGGATTCCTCGGCACCGATCTTTACATGACGCACCTGAATTCCTGGCTCGAACGCATTGGTTATCGTCCTTACTTTTCCGGCATCGGCATGAATGCCGAATGTCCGAACCTGCTCATCCGCTATCGCCTGACCGCGACTATCGAGAAAGCTTTGAAGGAAACCGGCCGCAAGATTCACCTCATCGGCCATAGCCTGGGCGGAATCATTGCGCGATCCATTGCCGCGCAACGCCCGAAAGACGTCGCGTCCGTGATTACTCTCGGCGCTCCGATCCAGGGAACCGTGATGCATCCTTCGGTCCTGCATGCCGCCGACCTGGTTCGCAAACAGATCCTCGACGAGCACGGCCAGCGCGTTCTGCCCGATTGCTACACCCCGCGTTGCAGTTGCGCTTTCCTGGGCTCGCTTCGCTGCACCATGCCGGAATCGATCGTCGAAACCGCCGTTTACACCCGCAACGATGGCGTAGTCGATTGGCGTTACTGCGGCACTGGAGACGACGATGCCGATTTTGAAGTCTCCGGAACTCACGTCGGCTTGGTCTTCAATCCTTCCGCGTACATCATCATCGCGGAGCGCCTGCACGAAGCGACATTGGAATAGTCACATCGCCGCAATCGCCGAAAGGGTGCGCCACCATTCGCGTGCACCATCTATCAACCGAACTGTCGCAGGTCACCTCGCAAGCGTGATCAGGATCACAGCATTGTTGTCCGTAATGAACGTAGCCTCAAGAAGAAGCCGGGTGAAAGCATGACACTCCGAAATCTCTGATTCCCAGGCCATCAGAACTTCGCACCCATGCTTCGCGGATGATGAGGTACCGAGATGACGAACCTGACCGACAGCCTCGACTACGGCCGCAAACTGGTGAACTCCGGGCTCGAAGGCGCACGCGAAGGGGAAGAAGAATTCCTTCACGGCGACAGCCTCGGTCCATTTCTCAGCCACTCCGCACGCCATGCCTGGAAGCATGCGGCAGTCGGCGCCTGCCTCGGCGCCGTCGGCGGCTATTTCGAAAAGGATCGGCACTCTCCATGGCGAGCGGCGGGATTCGCTTTGCTTGGCGGGCTCATTGGTTTCGGTGTCGGCGTGGCCTGGGAAAGCCGCGCCCTCGGACGATGCATCTTCTGCGACGCCGCCAAAAGCATCAAGAAAGTTCGTGACGAGCACTGGTTCGAAAAGAACCCGATCGATTACGCGTAATAACTGCGGTCGCAGCATTCACCTCTTCGCTCTCCCGTCGGAGGCTCGTGATGGTCGCAAGTTCCGCAACCCTCTCTGAACAACGCATCGCCTATCTCGAAGGCTTGGTGCGCCAGGCTCGCACCGCTGCCGCCGTGTTCACCCAGTTCACGCAGGAGGATGTCGACAGCATCGTCAAACCCATGGTGCTCGCGGGACTTGATCATGCCCAAACCTGGCGCGTCTCGCCGTCGAAGAAACCCGGCTGGGAATCATGGAAGACAAAGCCATCAAAAACATGGTGGCGACTGAGTTCGTTTACAACTACGTCAAAGATAAGCGTACCGTCGGCTGCATTCGAGAATTCCCCGAGCGTGGACTCACCGAGGTCGCGGAACCAATCGGCGTAATCCTTTCCATGACCCCCATCACCAATCCCACCTCGACTGTGCTCTTCAAATGCATCATGGCCATTAAAACCCGGAACGCGGTCATCTTCAGCCCGCATCCGAATGCATGGCGCTGCTGCGCGGAAGCCGTTCGCATCATGTACGAGACCGCCGTTCGGCACGGCGCGCCGGAAGGAGTATTTTCCTGTCTCGAATCGCACGACCTTGATGACAACGCCTACCTGATGCACCACAAAGATATTGGCCTGATCGACGCAACCGGCGGTCCCGGCGTAGTCAAAGCCGCCTACAGTTCCGGCAAACCCGCATTGGGTGTCGGTCCTGGTAACACTCCCGTCTACCTGAACCAGACCGCCGACCTGAACATGGCGGTGGTGGACATCATTACGTCGAAAACTTTCGATAACGGAACCATCTGCGCCTCCGAACAAACGGTGGTTATCGACGACGAAATCTATGACGCGGTCCTCAAGAAGTTCTCCGATCTCGGCGCGCATATCTGCACCGAAGAGGAATCCGCGCTGCTGGGATGCAAGCTGATCGACCCCATCACGGGATTTATGCAACCGATGGCTGTCGGACAAAAGGCCACCGACATCGCTCGTATGACCGGCATTACGGTGAAACCCGACACCAAGCTCTTGATCGCTCCCATCCATGGTGTCGGCCTCCAGCATCCGTTGTCGTTCGAAAAGCTCTTTCCGGTTCTTGCCGTCTATCGCGCAAAGTCGGTGGACGAAGCCCTCAAGGTCTGCGTCGATGTGAATCATCTGCGCGGTCTCGGCCACACGGCAGTAGTTTTCGCACGCAACGATGCGGTGATCCAGAAATTCAGCGAAGTGATTAACAGCGGGCGCATCATCGTCAATTCACCCGGCTCGGTAGGCGCCTTCGGCGGAATTTACAACGACATGGTTCCGACTTTCTCCTTTGGCTGCGGCACTGCCGGTGGCAACAGCACCACCGATAACGTCAACATCTATCACTACCTCAATATCAAACGCGTCGCCCGCAGAACGCAGGCCCATATGTGGTTCCGTGTTCCCAATGAAATTTACTTCAACATGAATGCGGTGGAAAATCTGCGGCATTTGCATTCTGAGTCCACCATCATCATCACCAACCCGGCACTCGAACAGATGGGTTACGTGGATATCGTCCGCCGTAATCTCGCAGCGCACACGCCCGTTCATGTCTCGGTAATCCCGGACGCCGAGCCTGAGGTGAATGTAATTACTCAAGGCGTCGATGCGCTCAGATTTTATAAAGCCGATCAGATCATTGCTCTTGGTGGCGGCTCCATCATCGATGCCGCCAAGATCATGAAACTGAAATACGAGTCTCCGGAAGCCGACCTAGAAGAACTAGCCGCCCCGTTCATGGATATTCGCAAACGGGTAGTGGAATACCCGACCAAGAAAAGCAGTCGTGCGCGCCTGGTCGCGATTCCCACCACCAGTGGCACCGGAAGTGAAGTCACGCCGTTCGCGGTTTTGTCCGACAAGGCCCGCGGCCGCAAAGTAACCCTGGTCGACTACTCGCTGACCCCGGATGTCGCCATCGTCGACCCCCAATTCGTCATGACCATGCCCGAAGGGATTGACGGCCGATACCGGTATTGATTGCCTCACGCATGCGCTCGAAGCCGCCGTCTCCATCTACGCGTCGCCCTACACCGATTCCAACGCGATGCAGGCGATTCGCCTGGTCTTCAAGTATTTGCCCATCGCCTACGAGCAGCCGAATGACGAAGAGGCCCGCAGCATGATGCACAACGCTGCCTGTATCGCCGCCATTGCCTTCTCCAACGCAGCCGTCGGCGTGAACCACGCGCTGGCGCACTCGTTCGGCGCTCGTTTCAACGTGCCGCATGGACGAGCGAACGCGCTGATGCTGCCCCATGTGATCGCCTATAACGCTTCTGTTCCCAGCAAGTTCATGCCCTCCCCCAACCAGAAGGGCTACGTCGCTCACAAAAAGTACGCGACCATCAGCGACCTGCTTGGGCTTGGGGGACATACGGTTCAGGACAAAGTAAACAATCTTGTGATGGCAACGGAACAACTGCTCGATCGGCTGAATGTGCCGCGTTCGATCGCAGAGCTCGGCATCACCAAAGAAGAATTCGAGCATGCCATGCCGGAACTGGCCAAAAACGCATTCGACGATCCTTCCGGCCGCTCCAATCCTCGAATGCCCTTGGTCAACGAATTGGTGGAACTCTTCTGGAAGGCGTATCGCGGACGAGGTCAATCCACCAAGCAGCACGTAGCTTAACGGAGAGCACACCCATGGCCACCATCGCCGAGAACCTTCGAATCGACAGCGCCGGCATTGCCAGCTTGCTTCAGCAAGCCGCAGAAGAACTGGAACGCGCCAACAAAGACGTGGTCGTGGACTTCACCTCCGTGCGCCGCATCGATCCCCGTTCGCTTCGCACCCTGGAACAACTGGCAGGCGAAGCAGACAAAAAGAAAATTACTGTGACCCTGCGAAACATGAATGTGGACGTTTACAAAGTCATCAAGCTGGCGCAACTGGCGCCGCGTTTTTTGTTCGAGGTCTGAAACACGTTGACGGAGAACTCCATGCCTCAGGTGCGAGAAGACGATCGGCTTTCCTCGGGAGATGCCCTCTTCCTTCACCTCGAGCGCGAAGGCATGCCCCTCAATGTAGCCTCCCTCAGCATCTTCGATGGCACCTTCTCCTTGCGGGCCTGCCGCAAATTCATCGCATCCAAAGTCCCGCACATCCCGCGCTACCATCAGCGCATTATGACGTCGCCATTCAATCTCGGCCTGCCGCGTTGGGAAGACGATCCGCAATTCGACATCCGCAATCACGTGACCGAACTCAGGCTGAAAACCGGGACCGATGCCGAACTCAAGAAAATGGCCGGCCAGGTTCTCAGCAAGGTGATGGATCGCAGTCGGCCCTTATGGGATTTCACCCTGCTTCAAGGACTGAAAAATAACCGCACCGCCATCATCACCCGCATGCATCACTGCCTGGCTGACGGACTCGCCGGCGTGAGTCTGCTGACCGCGATCATGGACCAGCGGCCCGACTCGCCTCCCAACCCCAAGCCTTACAGGAAGGCTCCGGCTCCGCATCGCCCTCAGGCACCGACCCTGTTGAATGAATTGATCACCTCGTCGCTTTCCATGGCCCAGCAGCTCTTGGTGGCACAGCGGGAAGTCACCGCGATGGTGGAGCATGCGCTCGCTCCGGCAGACAGTCACAAGCCATCGCAAGACGTGAATAAATTCGCCAGCAATGGCGCCATTCCTTCGCCGGACCAGTGGGCGCGATACTTCCCCGAGCTCGGCAGCGCCACGCAGCCGCTTCCCTTCAACATAATTTGCCGTGGCCCCCAGAAATTCGCCTGCGCCGAAATTCCTCTTTCTGACATCAAAGCCGTCAAGAATGCCTTTGCCGCGACGGTCAACGAAGTCGTGCTCACCATTTTCACCGACATGTTTCGCCGCTACAGTGAAACTCGCGGAGTGAATCCGCGCGGCCGCCTGCTAAGAGTCGTGGTTCCGGTCAACGTGCGCGGGGGCGAGAGCGCGAGCCGCCTGGGCAACCGCATTACGTTCCTTCCTGTCAGCGTCCCGCTCGGGATTCGCAATCCGAAAAAACTGCTGAAGGCCATCCAGCAACGCATGGCGTTTCTCAAGAACGCTCATGTGGCCGAGTGCGTCGGATTGTTCGGCACCGTGCTCGGAACCATCCCCACCGCCGCGCAAATGCTCATTGCACCGATCGTCAGCCAATTGCCGCTCGGCCTCTGCAACACGATTTGCACCAATGTTCCCGGCCCGCAAGTTCCGCTTTACATGTTGGGGCACAAACTAATTCGTTGCTTCCCCTATGTTCCAATCGGCGGAGACATCGGCATCAACTGCGCGCTGCTCACCTACGACGGCATCGCCCATTTTGGATTCACCGGCGACTCGCATGCCGCGCCTGACCTGGCGGCTTTGGAGAAGTTGCTGCTCTCGAGTTTTGCCGATTTACAAAAGCTGGCTGGCCTCCGACCCGAACGCCGTCCGCGTAAAGCCAGCAAGTCAGCTCCCTTAAAAACAGAGCAGCCTTTCCCTGCTGGTGAGACTAAGCTTGAAACCGTGCAAGCCGAATCTTCGATTCCCATGAAACCATCTGTCCCTCTCGTTCCCGAGAAGAAAGAAGACTCTGCGATCCACATTGGGGCCTGATGTGGCCATTCCGAGCCAGCGCGAGTCAGCCTACGACTTCGATTTCGTCGTCGTAGGCTCTGGTTTTGGCGGCAGTGTTGCCGCCCTGCGTCTCGCCGAAAAGGGATATCGCGTCGCGGTGATGGAAATGGGCCGCCGCTGGACGCCCGCGACGCTGCCTCGCTCCAGTTGGTTTCTGCATCGCTGGTTCTGGCGTCCTTCTCTGGGTTTGCAAGGCTTCTTCAGCATGCGGTTCTTCCGCCACGTCACCGTGCTTCATGGCTGCGCCGTGGGTGGCGGGTCCATCACCTACGCCTGTACTTCGCTGCGCGCGCCCGACAAGGTTTGGCGAACCGGTTCCTGGGTGGGATTGGCTCCGTGGGAAGTCGGAAATGCCGAGCCACTACGAGACCGCATCGAGGATGCTCGGCATCGCCCAGAACACCATTCTCGGACCGGCAGACCACCTTTTGCAGAAGGTGGCCAACGAGGCCGGCGTGGGCGCGACGTTCTACAAGACCAACGTCGCCATACTGCAATCCCCGGAAGGAACGCCCGGCGGCCAGTCTGTCGGCGATCCCTATTTCGGCGGTGAGGGCCCGGCCCGTTCCACCTGCACCGGATGCGGCGGCTGCATGATGGGCTGCCATCACGGCGCCAAGAACACGCTCGACCTGAACTACCTTTAGCTGGCCGAAAAGCGCGGCGCGAAAATCTTCGCGGAAACAAAAGTGGTGGATGTGAAACCGTTGAACGGTTCTCCGGACGGCTCTCACGGCTATGAAGTCCGCACCGTCCGCTCCACCACGCTGTTCGCGAAACATCCGCAACGCTTCACCTGTCGCGGCGTAGTTTTCGCAGCGTCGTCGTTGGGAACGATGGACCTGCTCTTCGATCTCAAAGACCGGGGCCGCTGCCTCGCATCAGCGATCAACTCGGCAAACATGTTCGTACCAACTCCGAATCGCTGCTCGCGGTACGCACTCCCGGGTTCCATGAAGACTTGTCGCAGGGTGTCGCCATCGGATCCGGTGTTTACATCGACGAACACACGCACATCGAAGCGGTCCGTTACCCGCGGCGATCCGACACCATGAGCCTGCTCACCACTCCGCTGACCAACGGCGCACCCGGGCTGCAGCGAATCGTGCTCTGGCTAAGAAATCTGCTGACCATCTTCTTCCGTCATCCCATCAAAACCTTGCGCGTCATTCAACCCTTCGGATGGGCGCGCGAAAATGTCGTCCTGCTCTGCATGCAGGCGCTGGAAGGCGATCTCCAGATGCGCTGGAAGCGGCCCTGGTACTGGCCTTTCCGCAAATGCCTGACCAGCCACGGAGAAAAAGTTCCCACCTACATTCCGCAAGCCAACGCCTTTGCCGAGCGCTTCGCCCGCCACACTGGCGGCACGGCCATGAGCATGACCCCGGAAATTCTGTTCAACATCCCCGGCACTGCACATTGCCTGGGAGGATGCGTCATCGGCGCCTCGCCCGAGCAAGGAGTCGTGGACCATCGGCATCAAGTGTTCGGCTATCAAAACCTGTACGTGTGCGATGGATCCGTGGTGGGAGCCAATCTGGGCGTGAATCCCAGCCTCACCATTACCGCGCTAGCAGAGCGCGCCATGAGCTTCATCGCGCCCGCCCGAGAACAAAATTGGGGCGGAACAAACTAAACCCATTGTCATTCCGAGCGACGCGAGGAATCTGCTCGCGCCTGCACCATGAAGTCATCCTGAGGAGGGCCCGACGAAGGATCTCGCGTGCACAAAGTATGCCGTGTGTGTACGCAGGATCCTCACCTGCCGTTCGGAATGACGAAATGGAGAATCACTTCGCCCGCGGATGCGTCTGATCGTAGACCTGCAGCATATGCTTCATCGAAAGCTGCGTGTAGCGCTGCGTCGTCGAAAGCCGCTCGTGGCCCAGCATCTCCTGGATCGCGCGCAGGTCGGCGCCTTCCTCCAGCATGTGCGTGCCGAAGGCATGGCGCAAGGTGTGCGGATGCACATCGGGGGACAGTCCCTTCGCGACCGCAATCTGCTTGATGATCCGGCCCACGCTGCGCGTCGTCAGCCGCTGCCCCGCGCAAATTGATCAGCAGCGCATTGCTGCTTCGACGCTTCTCAGCCAGCACTTTCTGCCGGTCCGGAAGATACTGCGCCAGCGCCGCCTTCACGCTGATCCCCGAACGGCACGTAGCGTTCCTTCTTGCCCTTTGCCGCGAATCAGGATGGCTTCCGCGCTCAAACGAATGTCGTCGAGATTGATCCCGACCAGTTCCGAATTACGGATGCCGCAGCCGTACAGCATTTCGAGGATGAGGCATCGCGCTCGGGAAACGCCGCGACTCTCCGGCATCGCGGCGTCCAGCACGGAGTTCATCTCTTCGATCGTCGGCACGCGCGGCAACTTCTTCGGCAGTTTTGGCGTGGAGACCAGGGCCGCCGGATTCTGCTCGACCACTCCTTCCTGCGCCAGCCATTTGTAGAGCGAGCGCACCGCCGCCAGCGAGCGCGCCACCGACGTCTTGCCCAACCCCCTCTCGTACAGATGCGAAAGAAAGCCGCGGATCGCCAGATGATCGATCTCGCGCCAGTCGCGCGACCCGACGTACTCGGAAAAATTCTCGAGATCGCCGGTGTAAGCCTTGATGGTATGCGCCGAGCATTCCGCTGCCGCAAGGCGCGCAGGAATTCGTCGATCGCCTTCTCGACCACGGTGCGCGCGTGCTTCTTCATGATCTCCCGGCTTCGCCCTGCGGATGATGCTGGCGGTAAACCTTTTTCAAGCGATCCAGCGCGAGATGGGTATACACCTGCGTCGTCGAGATGTCGGCGTGGCCCAGGATCGTCTGCACCGTGCGCAGGTCGGCGCCGTTCTCCACCATGTGGGTTGCGCAACTGTGGCGCAGCATGTGCGGACTCGCGTGGCGTCCGGCAGCGACCGACGCCGCCCGCACCATCTGCCAGACGCGCTGGCGGGTCAGCTTGCGGCCGCCGCGTGCGAAAATACAAAGCGGCGAACACTTGTCCCCGCAGCAAAGCTTCGTCGCGGTACTCCGATGTAACTCGGTCAAGCGCCTGCTGTGCCGAGCTGCCCAAGCGGACGATGCGCTCTTTGTCGCCCTTGCCGCGAACCAGCACGTAGCCGAGATCGAGTTTCAGGTCTTCCAATTTCACGCCAGATCTCCGAGACACGCAACGCGCCGGCGTAAAACATCTCGAGCATAGCGCGATCGCGCAACTCGAGAGCTTGCGACTGCTTCGATTCGAGCAGGCTCGGGCTCGCCAAAATCGATTCCATTTCATTCGTCGCCAGCGATTTGGGAAGGACTTTCCATTGTCGCGGAGATTCGATGTTCAACGTCGGATCATGGTCGATGACTTTGTCGAGCAACAAATAGCGATAAAGATGACGCAAGGCCGACAGCTTTCTTCCCACCGAACGCCCGTCCACTTGGTTGGAAAAAAGCTGGCGAATGAAATCGCGCACATCGTTTCTTCGCGCGCCGGTTAACGTCCGCTTCGGTTTCTCAAGAAATTCAGCGAACTGTCCGATGTCGCTGCTGTACGCCGAAATGGTGAGCGGAGCAAGACCCTTCTCCACTTTCAGGTAGTCAAGAAAGCCGGAAACCACGCGCGCATTATCCTGGGAAGGCACTTTTTCAAGTATGCGCATTATCGGACATTGGGAGAAGTGATCAGGAGGATGCCGTCGCAAATCAACTCCCTGGCCAATTGAAAACAGATTGTCATGCTGAGCGGAACAATAACGCTCGTAGAGGCTATTGCGAAGTCGAAGCATCCCTACCTCGAGTTCATCCCTAGGGTAGGGATCCCTCGCTTCGCTCGGGAAGACACCTCACAGCTAAGATGAGTCACAAGCTCTGAGCGCATTCACAACGTTCGGGACACCTTATTATGGAGCACAGGGGCAGCGCTCAGGACGTCACCTATCATCTGCTTCAGCACTTCGCACGCATACAGCGCGCCCTGCGGCGTCTCCTCATGCTTGAAGTAGGCAAACACATCTTTCCCTTCCCAAGCAACTGCTGCATGCGTCCGACCATGGCCTGCCGCTCCTCGGGCGTGTAGGTCGGCTTGCGATAGCGGTAATACGCAAAGTCCGCGGTAGTCACGTCCGGCGTGACCCGCTCTTCGGTCTCGGCCACGCACAGCGCGCGGTTGTGTTTCTTCAACAATTCGAATACCTGGTCGTTGAACCATGAATCATGACGAAACTCGAACGCCGCCGGCACTCCACGCGGAAGGATCGCCAGAAAATCATCCAGGACCTGCGCGTCCACTTTCATATTCGGAGGAAGCTGGAACAAGATCGGCCCCATCTTCCCACTTGCGCCAGGGGTTGCACGGTTGCAAAAAGCGCGGCAGGAACTCTTCCGTACCCTTCAAGCGCTTGATGTGGGTCAGCACCTGGTGCGCTTTTACCGTAAACCGGAATTTCTCCGGGCTCTCGGCATCCATTTCTGGATCGTCGTTTCCTTCACCAGTTGCCGGAAACTGAAGTTCACCTCAACCGTATTCAGTTGCGTGCAGTAGTGCTGCAGAAACTTCTTCTGCGCGAGTTTCTGCGGATAGAAATCGGGCTTCCAGCTTGGGTAAGCCCATCCCGAAGTTCCGACAAAAATTTCTGCCATGACCAGCGTCAGACCACTGCGGGATTATACCTTTCTCTTTTTCGCCGGCAGTTCCTTTCTTCGCCGCGGCCTTCTTCTTCGCAGGGCGCGGGCTCTTCCGCCTGCGCGGCAATCTCCAATCCCCGCGCAATCGCCTCGGGCTGGGATTTCTCGATTCCCGCGAGCTTGGGTAATTTCTGTTTCAGGGTTAGCACCGGCTCGAACAGATCGCCCATCTTCTCCACACGATCGAGCACCTGGCCCGCCTCAAACACCAGCAGGTTGGGATCTTTCTTCTTCAAACACGCTTCCACTTCTTCCCATTTCACGGGCGTGGAAACCGTCGGCCGCTCCTTGGCCCGCAGCGAATATACGCCCACCGTCGTCTTGTGTTCATCATTCTGGCTCCAATCCACCAGAACTTTATTTGTCCGCAGCGACTTCTTCATATCGGAGACGACCAGCTCCTTGTGCTCGCCTCTCCAGCAACCGCGCCAACGCGTGCGCAAACGGTTTGGTCTCGTCGTAGCTGGTGGGAGTATGCAGCGGCACGTAGACCTGCAATCCCTTCGACCCGGAAGTTTTGGGAAAACTCTTGAGCCCGAAATGAAGAAAGATGTCGCGCAACCAGATTCCCACCTGGCAGCACTCCACAATCGTCGCCGGAGGCCCGGGGTCGAGGTCGAACACGATCATCTGCGGGCAATCAATATCTTTTGCGAGCGACAGCGACGGATGCAGTTCGATCGAGGCCAGGTTCGCCACCCATACCAGCGTCGGCAGGTCATTGGGCAGAATATAGTTCACATTGCGGTTGTTGCCCTCGCTCCAGATCGGCGCCACCTTCACCCAGTTCGGCCGATGCGACGGCGCATTTTTCTCGTAGAAGTATTGCTGATCGACACCTCCGGGATACCGCTTCAAGGTCAGCGGATGCCCGGCGAAGTGAGGCAGCAGCACCGGCGCGATGCGCACGTAATAGTCGATGATCTGCCCCTTGGTGAATCCAGCTTGCGGATAAAGAACTTTATCCAGATTCGTCAGGCTCAGCTGCCGCCCATCCACTTCGACGATTTGACCCTTGCTCACGCCACCTCGCTTTCCAACCCGTTGCTCGATCCTGGGAAAAGATTCCAGTGAAACGTATGGCGATCTAGTATATTGGCGCTCCGTGGCTGGACACATAGCTGTTCTTGGATGCCACCGGGAGTGGAGGGGACAGTATGGGTGCCAATCGCCGGGAGTTTCTGTTGGGACTGGGCGTTCTCAGCGCCGCACGCCTGTTTGCACCGGAACAGGCCGAACCCGAGCTGATTCTGTACAACGGAAATTTCTGGACAGTGGACCCGCGTAATCCGCGGGCCGAGGCGGTTGCCATCTCCTCTGGACGCTTCCTCGCCATTGGAAAAAATCAGGAAGTGCTGGCCCTGGCTGCCGGATCCGCCAAGAAAATCGATCTCGGCGGCAAAACCGTTCTCCCGGGTTTCATCGACGCGCACAGCCATCCGGCCGAAGCCGGCCTCGACCACCTGCGCATGGTCGATTGCGATCTGCGTTCCATCGCCGAGATCTTGGCCGCTTTGCGTCAGCGAGGCGCTCAAACCGCTCCCAACCAATGGGTACTCGGATTCAAATATGACGACACCAAGTCTGCCGAGGGCCGCGCACTGACCATTCAGGATCTCGATAGCGCTGTCCCCGATCATCCTGTATTCGTGGAGCATCGCGGAGGCCACACCGCGTGGGTCAACTCGCTCGCGCTCAAGACGGCGAAAATCGATGCGAATACTCCCGATCCGTTGGGAGGCCAGTACGATCGCGATCCTTCCACTCACCAACTCACGGGCCATCTGCGCGAAAACGCCAAGACCGGATTTCAGAACCTGATTCCTGCCAACTTCACGCGCGACGATCACCGCGAAGGCGTCAAGTTGATCGGTCGCATGATGACCAAGACTGGCATCACCTCTGTAACCGACGCCTTCGGCAGTCCAGATGACTTGCGTGCCTACCAGGACGCGCGCGATGCTGGAGACCTGCCCCTGCGCGTGTACTGCCATATCGGCCATCAGTTCATGGACCAGATGCTTGCCGCGGGAATCCGTACTGGCCTTGGGGATGACTGGGTTCGTGTGGGAGCGCAAAAGAGCCTTTGCGACGGCTCTATCTCGGAACGCACTGCACGGCTCTCTCAGCCTTACGTCGGACGCCCCAATGATTTCGGAATCCTAGTCACCGACGAAGATCACCTCTACACCATTTCGCGGAAAGCGCATGAAGCAGGCTGGCAACTGGCGACACATGCAAACGGAGATGTGGCGATCGACACGACTCTGAAAGTCTACGAGCGCCTGCAGCGCGAGATGCCTCGCCCCGATGCCCGTTATCGCCTGGAACATTGCACAGTGGTGAACGACTCACTGATTAATCGTATCAAAGACCTTGGTGCGATCCCGACTCCGTTCTCCACTTACGTTTATTACCACGGCGAAAAAATGAAAGAATATGGCCCCGAGCGTCTGAACAACATGTTCGCGCTGCGCAGCTTCATCGACGCCGGCATTCGCCCAACACAAGCTTCCGACTATCCACCCGGCCCGTTCGAGCCCATGATGGCGCTGCAGTCGGAGGTGACCCGCACCGACTATAAAGGCAACGTTTGGGGCCCCAAACAGAAGATCACTATCGAGGAAGCGATCCGGGTTGGAACTATCAACGGGGCGTACGCGTCTTATGAAGAGAAGCAGAAGGGCTCGATTGCGCCAGGCAAACTCGCCGACCTGGTCGTGCTGGGCCGCGATCCTTTCAAGGAAGATCCGAGCACCCTGATCACGATTCCCATCGAGCGCACCATGACGGGCGGGAAATGGGTATACGAGTCCTAAGAATGTAGGGATAGCTGCCGTCGGCTCTCCGAAGTCACCCATCTCGCATCGGGCCGACCCGCTTCGTCCGGGTGGCAGAGCACGGCTCCAGAGCCGCAGCCCTCATTTGACAAGCCCCGCGCTGCACACGTAATTTCAAATTTCCGCTATTTGCACACAAATTGCTGGAGGTTGGATGAAGCAGCGGCTCAGCCTGCTCTTTCTCGCGCTAATTTTCTTGATTACGACTGCCTTTGCGCAGGACGTGAATTCTTTCGCCAAAAACATCACAGTCAAGACATTGGGTAACGGCCTGACCGTTGTGATTTACGAACGCCACGAAGCGCCCGTCTTCTCGTTCTTCACCCAGGTAGATGCCGGATCCGCACAGGACCCGCTGGCCCGCACCGGGCTCGCTCACATGTTTGAGCACATGGCCTTCAAAGGCACCACCACCATTGGCAGTAAAGATTATGCCGCGGAGAAAGTGGCTCTGGAAAAAGTCGAGACCGCCTACTCCGCCTACATCGAAGAACGCGACAAACGTGTCGGACGCGACGACAAGAAAGTTGCTGATCTCGAGAAAGCCTGGAAAGACGCGGTCAAAAACGCTGACCAGTACGTGGTCAACAACCAGTTCGGCCAGATCGTCGAATCGCGAGGGTGGCGAAGGCATGAACGCCTTCACCGACTACGACGAGACGGCCTACCACTACTCCTTCCCGGCGAACCGCTTTGAGCTCTGGGCCTATCTCGAGTCCGAGCGATTTATTCACCCTGTCATGCGCCAGTTCTACGACGAGCGCAACGTGGTCATGGAAGAGCGCCGCATGCGCACCGACAGCAGTCCCACCGGCCGCCTGCTCGAGCAGTTCAACACGGCCGCCTTCCAGGCCAGCCAGTATCAGCGGCCCACGGTGGGCTGGATGTCAGACCTGAATACCTTCTCCGCCACCGATGCCGAAACGTTCTTCCATCATTACTACATTCCATCGAACATGGTGATCGCGGTCGTCGGCGACGTGAAAGCGTCGGAAGCGATGCCCATCATCGAGAAGTATTTCGGACGCATTCCCTCATCGCCCAAGCCGGACGAGCGGATCACCACCGAGCCTCCGCAGAATTCCGAGCGCCGCGTGGTGCTGCAGGAAGCGACGCAACCCATCTACATCGAGGGCTACCATCGCCCCGATTACCGCGACAAAGACGATGCTGTGTACGACGCCATCACTGACTTGATGTCCAGTGGCCGAACTTCCCGCCTTTACCGTTCGCTGGTACGCGATAAGAAGATTGCTTCCGATTCAGCCGGATTCACCGGCCTGCCGGGAAACAAGTATGCGCACCTGTTCGCGTTCTACGCTGTCCCGCTGCCCGGACACACGACCGAGGAAGTGGCCAAGGCAATTCACGAAGAGATCGAAAAACTCAGAACTCAGGAAGTTACAGACGAAGAACTCAAGATGATCAAGACTCGGGCCAAGGCCAACCTGATTCGCGGGCTGGCGGACAATGCCGGGCTCGCCTCGCAACTCGCCATTTATCAAACACGCTACGGCGATTGGAAAGAGCTCTTCCGCTCCGTGGACCGCATCGACGCCGTAACCAAGGCCGACATCAAGCGCGTCGCCAACCAAACCTTTGTGCCCAATAACCGCACCGTTGGAGTGATCGAGACCGCAGCGCCGCCTCAAGGCGCAACCAATCCGGGAGGTGCGCAATGAAGAAACTTGCTTCCCTTCTGGTTAGCGTGCTGCTCTTGGCGGCGCTTTCATTCGGTCAAGCACAGGATTGGCAGCAGATCGTAAAGAGCATGCCCAAGCTATCGGATTTCCATGCTCCGGAACCCAAACGTGTGGTTCTTCCCAACGGCATGATCATCTTCTTGCAGGAAGATCATGAGTTGCCGCTGATTGATGGCGTCGCCCGCATTCGCGGTGGTTCCCGGCTCGAACCGGCTAGCAAAGTCGGCCTGACCGACATGTACGGAGAAGTCTGGCGCACAGGCGGAACGAAAACGCAGACCGGCGATCAGCTCGACGACTACCTCGAAGCCCGCGCCGCCAAAGTCGAAACTGGCGGCAGCATTGATTCCACCACCATCGGCTGGTCGAGCCTGAAGGGCGACTTTGACGATGTCTTCAAAGTCTTCGTGGACCTGCTGCAGAATCCGGCGTTTCGCGCCGATAAACTCGAGCTTGCCCAGCGCAATGCATTCGACGCGATTTCGCGGCGCAACGATGACATCAACAGCATCGTCGGGCGCCAAATCCCGAGGCTCGCCTACGGGCCCAACAATCCCTACGGCCGCGATGCGGAGTACGCGACCATCGCCGCCATCACCCAGCAGGACCTGATCAAGTGGCACGACACCTATGTGCATCCCAACAACATCATCCTCGGGATCGTAGGCGATTTCGATACGGCTGCCATGGAAGCGAAACTGCAACAAACCTTCGCGAATTGGCCCAAGGGTGCGCCGCTTCCCAAAGAGAACTTTCCTCCCAATCCCGCGAAGCCGGGCTACTACCTGATCCCGAAACCCGATGTGAATCAGAGTTCGGTCAACATGATTGGCACGGGCACGACGAAAGATAATCCTGACTTCTACCCCATCCAGGTATTCAATGAAGCTTTCGGTGGAGGTTTCTCGTCCCGACTGTTTCGCGACCTGCGCACCACGAAGGGTCTCGCCTACTCGGTAGGTGGAGGCATTGGCACTCGCTTCGATCATCCAGGAATCTTGCATCTCGTGATCGGCACCAAGAGCCAGACGACGATCGAAGCCATCCAGGGCCTCTACCAGGAGATTGACGATCTCAAGACCAATCCCCTGTCAGCGCGAAGAAATTCAACGCGCCAAAGACTCGATCCTGAATTCTTTCGTATTCAACTTCGACACCCCGGAAAAAGTGCTGCGCGAACGCATGGCTTACGAGTTCTATGGCTACCCGCAGGATTTTCTGGAAAAGTTCAAAACCGGTATCGAGAAGGTTCAACCCGCCGACGTCGCGCGCATTGCCGCCAAGTACCTGCACAAAGATCAACTGGTGGTGCTGGTGGTGGGAAATACCACCGAATTCGACAAGCCGCTCTCTTCCCTGGGACCGGTGAATACGGTCGATATCTCCATCCCGCCGCCGCCCGGAGAAAAGGCCGCAGCCGCCGGCGGTCCCTCAAAATAATGCGGAGAAGCGGGAACATCTCTCCCGCTTCTTCCGTACATTTCCCGTGTGACATCGTGGAGGTGACGTGTGCGCTTCAGAACGCTAGCGACAGTGGTAGCGCTGTTCGCCTTGGTTTCAATTTCAGCTCAGGCCGAGGAGTGGAGAAAGACCTACGCCACTTCAGGCAAATCCAGCCTGCGAGTCGAAACCAACGACGCCGGGATTGAAGTCCGAGGCAGCGAGGGCAACCAGGTGGAAGCCGTCGTCACGACCAAGGGCAGCAAGATCGGCCCAAATGACGTGCGAGTCACCGAACATCAGTCTGGCGACGCCATCGAGATCAGCGTCACCCGTACTCATCACATTTGCTTCGGAATTTGCACGCAGAACGTCGAAATCGCGATCCGCGTGCCCCGCACGTCCGATCTGCGCCTGCACTCCGGCGATGGACACATCAAGGTGACCGACGTGAAGGGCAACTCGGAACTCGATACCAGCGACGGCTCGGTGACCGTGGAAGGCGCGGACGGAACCCTGGTCAGCGACACCCACGACGGCCGCATTCGCGCGACCGGCCGCTTCGACCGTCTCGATCTTCATAGCGGGGACGGCAGCATTGAAGCCGAAGCCACCGCCGGATCGAAGATGACAACTTCCTGGTCGGTGCGCACCGGCGATGGACATATCCAGCTACGCCTGCCCTCCGACTTCAGCGCCGACCTGGACGCCCATACCGGCGACGGGCATGTGAACGTCGACTTTCCGGTCACGGTTTCCGGCGACCTGAAGCAAAACAGCGTTCACGGAAAGATGAATGGCGGGGGTCAACTCCTCGAAGTGAGGAGCGGGGATGGGGACATCCAGATCGAGAAATTCTGAGCTGATTGTCAATACATAATAACTAAAAGATATTTACAGGGCTAGGAAGCGTTCTGCGGGCCTCTCGAGCAGCCGACCATGCCAAAGTACGTCCGCACTCCTGGAAGTGCGCCTACGGGCTCCGAAACGCCCGGAAACGGCATTCTATGCAAGCGTTCAACCGGTGATTTGCCCAGTGAAACCCGGTTCGCGAATTATCAACAACTTAGCGCAAAGCGAATCGGAACGGTTAAGGCGAGCCCCAACGTCCGGGTGATTACAAGTCCCAAAACGGAACAACTGCGGGGGCTCTAACGTATGGAGCAGGGGAGGATGTATGCGGAATTTTCTCTTGTCGATCGTAGTAGTGGGCATCTCGGCGGCGGGGTGGGCGCAAACCGAGGCACGCCCGGAGATCCTGGTGCTTGGCACCTATCACATGGGAAATCCCGGACGTGACGTCAATAACATGCAAGCCGACGATGTGAGAGCGCCGAAGCGGCAGCAGGAAATCGCCCAACTGATCGAGGTGCTGAAGAAGTTCCGTCCCACCAAGATCGCAATCGAAGCGGAAGCAGACAGCCCCCGCCTGAAACAGTACCCCGAGTACGTCGCTGGAAAGTACACGCTGAGCGCCAACGAGATCGACCAGATCGGATACCGGCTGGCCAAAGAGCTCGGCCATAAATCCGTCTACCCCGTCGATGAGGAAGGCGATTTCCCCTGGCAGCGTGTGCTCGACTACGCGAAGGCCTCCGGGCGGGCGGACAAAGTGGACGCATTAAACGCGAATTGGGCGGGGATGGTGAAGGAGCAAGGAGAGTTCCTGGCTTCGCATACGGTACTAGAAACCCTGGAATTCATGAACTCCGACGCCCATGTCGCGAAAGACGTGGGCTATTATTTTGCGCTAGTGCCGTATGGAGAGCCGGGCGACTACGCGGGACCGGACTTGCTGGCTTCGTGGTACCAGAGAAATATCCGCATCTATCGCAACATCCACGAGTTGATCGAGTCGCCGACCGAACGAATCCTGGTCATTTATGGCGCGGGGCACCTGGGGTGGCTGCGGCAAGACATTGCCAACGACCCGAGCGTGAAACTGCGAAAACTGAGTGACTTGATGGACCGGTAAGGCCAGCTACCCTGCCTGGACTCCATATAGCCCGAATGGGCGTCGGCATAGCCCGTTAGGGCCATTCCCCGATCGTCTGTCGCAGGATAGAGTCCTTGGTGAGCAGACTTCGGGGGAGGGCTGCTCGGCGAACGTCCCAAGATTCCAAACGGAGTCTGGGGCGTTTTCGTTTTTGGGGAGAGGTTTCCCTGTTGCTCAGTTACCGAATCTGACCGGGAGGCGCAAATTGCAATTCACAAAAGCAGCGGTCTGGCTCCTCATTGCCGGTTGCGCTGTCCTTTCCCAAGCGCAAAGCAAGCCGCCAGAGACCCCCACTCCTAAACTGGTGGCGTCGCTGGCCCGCTCGACTTACAGGGTGGGAGAGGCGGTGGAGGTCACCGCGAGCTTGGAAAACGCGGGCACACAAAGCTTCTACATACCGAAAGATTTCGAACGCGGGGATGTAGGTTTTGATTTCTACCTGATCAGGGATGGACATCCCTGGTGTTATGTACAGGCCGAGGTCACTTGCGTGGGGACGAAACGCAAAAGACAGAACACGGAAGAACTGCTGAACGATCACTTCTTGCTCCTCACGCGGGGAGCTTTCATTGGTTTGCATGGGTTCTTACGAACCGCCTGTATGCCCTCCCAGGTTCTACCGCCGGGCAATTATGAGGTAAATGTCGGATACTCTGCGCTGCCAGGCTGCACTCCTGACATGAGCGGCAGGCCCACGAAATTTCCTGTTTTCAACTCTAAGATCACGGCTCCGCGCATGCAATTCGAAATCGTGAAGTGAAGGGTGACCGAGGGTGAGACAGTGCTCGCGATTGGCATGGCTGGAAAGCGCGGACGTGGACTACTGCCGTTCGTCAGGAATCACTTTGGCAAGGCAGCTCTTGTACCGTCTCCAGCTTTCGTCCGAAAACTCTTCGTAGTCAATCCGATATTGAGGATGAGCAGCTCTTAAGCTGGGGAGAACCTCGGCAAGTTCGCCGGTGCCGCCGAAATAGAAGAAATGCTCCCGGACTCCGCGCGTGTCGATGCGCAAAACATATACAGCCCAGCCTAAACCAAACCGCTCACATAGCCGAAGCATGTCATCTTCGATGGCGTCTAACTTCGCGCTCTCGTCAGGATCCCAAAATGCCCCGCCAGGATCCAAACGACCGTAAACTCCGAACCATGCCAAGCGAGCCAATTCTCGAACCGGTGCGCTGCTTCTAAAGCGGTCATCAATGAGGATCCGTGCCGGGCGACCATCGAATTCAGTGAGGCGGTGAGACCATGTCATTCGGGTGTTCACGATAGCACAGCTCAATTGTCCGCACGTTTAGACTGTTTCGTAGATCCGCGGTTTGAGCGAATGTTATGCTGACCGATTTTTTCTTGCGCGCCGCCGACAGATGCAAGTAGCATGGTCGGCCTCTGGAGGCGTGGATGCGAACCAAACTCTTCCTCGGCGCTACACTCTCGTTGGCGACCCTTCTGTTTGCGGCCGGTGATTTTCAACCCATGAAGGTTAAGACCGGCCTGTGGCAAGTTACTGCTAACAACAATCTGACCGGAACTCCACACACTGTTTCTTATAAAAAATGCATTACCGCGAAAGACCTGAATTCCAATCCGTGGGCGAACGGCACAGATGAGGGTTGCGATTGGACGGTGGTGAAATCTTCCGCCAGCGATATGGAAGTGCATGGGGCCCAATGCCGGGCTGGCAAAGAGTACGGCATGGACACCAGTGTCGTCCTGAAAATTCACGCCGTTGATGCAGAGAATGTTAAGGCCTCCATGGAAGGCACTTCCAAGGGCAACGGGCGGAACGTGAACTTTAGCGGAGCGTACACCGGGAAGTGGATTGGCGCGAGCTGTCCTGCCGGAACCGACTAAGGAATAAAAGCTCCAGAGAAACTGTGGAGGTCCCGGCCCATCTGGTTATCATTCGCTTGTAAGGCGCGCGGGGATGACGCTCCCCACAAACACCGATGCGCCATATCCCGGTCCGTAAGCAGAGCGCATCTCGCGTCCACACCTTTGATCCTGCTACACTGGCTCCAGGCAAATCACATCGATTCATCAAGGAGTCTCAGTGGCCGATAAAGCTAGCGTTGCCATGCCCGGAACCGTCGAAAAGATCATCCAATCGTCTCATCCGAGCGTGCCCGAAAAGGCTGAGATTAGCATTGATGGAGCCGACCACCTGTACCGGGAGATCCGCATCGAGAACACCTTGAAAGATGAAAATGGCGAGGAAGTTCGGCTGAAGCCCGGAACCAAGGTCGAGGTGAAAGCTGGAAGCCGAACCCCAGGATACTGTTGCCAAATAGTATCGCTGCTGCCCGTACATCTTCGAAGCACGCCCTGACGTGAGAGTCAGGCCGCAGTCGCGGCCTTCCTCCCTTTTCTTCCCGTGCTTTTCGTTTGCCTGGTTCAAATCCGGCCGGGGTCATCGGGATCTTCGGGATCGATTGCCGGGGATCGCGGCAAAGGCGGGTCATCCGGCGGCTCCTTGACAGGGGGAACGGTGGGCTCAGGTGACGGAAAAGGATTGGGATCGGGGAAATTGGGTCCGCTCATAAGCCAACTGAGATGCCTGCGTGCCGGCATGGGTCGTCTTGCTAGCCAGAAAGATCATCCATGCGAAGTGTGATTCACCTGACGCAATCCGGAGAATTCCTTGGCACGCTGTCGAACGTCTACCACGATGGTCTCCGCCAGGCGGTCCTGCGCGCACATGCGGTTGCAATCCCAGAAGAATTGCAGAAATCCTAAACCCCCTTCCAGGATGGCCGCGCCATAGCCGAGGGCACGCTCGATGGATTGCCACGCGCCCATGCGCTCGCTGGTGAGGGAAAGAACTTGGGTGCGAGCGATCCACTTGCCCAACGTTCGGCCATTGCCGAAGTAGTTGCATAACCCCCAGTAGGCGAGCATGGTGGCAATATTTCCCTTCTCGCGGAAGTCCCACGCCATTTCGATATTTTGCTGATGAAGGATGTAGTGTCGCCAAGCGAACTCGATCGGGAACCAGATGAGCACCGCGATGAACACGTCGATAAAGTAGCCAAACAGGCGCTGTCCAAAAGTGGCGAGAGGGATTCCGTTCAAGGCAGCCACGCGTGCAGTTTCGTGCGCGTGGAAAAGGCGTTGCCCCCGGCGCAAAGGTTCGGTCATGGACGGCATTGTAGCGTGGCGAAGAAGTGCTGAAATTCCTAAGTGTGAGACTGCTTCGGATCTCTTTCATCCAGAGTAGGAATATAATTGCGCGCACCCATGACGCTTGCGGCCGGAACGATGCTGGGGCCTTACGAAGTGCTCTCCCCGCTGGGCAGTGGCGGGATGGGCGAAGTGTATCGCGCACGCGATACTCGCCTGGAACGCACGGTCGCAGTCAAAATCCTTCCCTCTCATCTGTCTTCTAATTCTGAAGCCAAACAGCGCTTCGAGCGCGAAGCGCGCACCATCTCGTCGCTGAATCATCCGCATATTTGCGTCTTGCATGATGTCGGTAGCCAGGACGGGCTTTCTTACCTGGTGATGGAGTACGTGGAGGGCGAGACGCTCGAGTCGCGGTTGAGCCGAGGCCCGCTTCCGCTCAAGCAGGCGCTGGAATATGCGATTCAGATTTGTGAGGCGCTGGAGAAGGCGCACAAGGCAGGCATTGTCCATCGCGATCTGAAGCCGGGCAACGTCATGCTGACGGCATCGGGCGCGAAACTGCTGGACTTCGGGCTGGCCAAGCCCGTGGCCATGCTCGGGGTTGGCAACCTGAGCGGAAAAGGCAACCTGACTCCGTCGACGCCGACCATGAACGTCTCGATGTTGAGCGCGAAGCCAGCAGCGCTTACACAACAAGGGATGGTGGTGGGCACATTTCAGTACATCGCGCCAGAAGTACTGCAAGGGCAGGAAGCGGATGCGCGCAGCGACATCTTCAGCCTAGGTTGCGTGCTCTACGAAATGGTAACGGCGACGGCGGGCATTTGAAGGCAAGTCGCAGTTGAGCGTGATGACGGCAATCCTGGAAAGCGATCCCCCGCCTCTGTTGCAGTTGCAGCCGAACTCTCCGCCTGCGCTCGACTACGCGGTGCAGACTTGCCTGGAGAAAAATCCTGACCAGCGCTTTCAGTCGGCGCATGACTTGAAATTGCAACTGGCGTGGGTGGGAAAGTCGACCTCTCAGGCTAGCGCACCCGCGCTCACAATCGCGAAACGAAATGGGTACGTGCTGTGGGCGGTGGCGTTGGTATTGAGCGCCGCGGTGCTGGCTTTGGCCGCCGGGTGGTGGTTCACGGCGCCAGCACGCCCGGTGTTTCGAACGAACCTGCTGCCTCCTGAAGGAGCACGGTTCGCGACGATGTATCGCAACGGCGCCCCGGCGCTTTCTCCGGACGGAACCCGTGTCGTGTTCCTGGCGCACGTTGCCGATAAGAATTCACTCTGGCTGAGGTCGTTCGACAAACTGGATGCCATACCGCTGCACGGAACCGATGACGCATATTTTCCCTTCTGGTCGCCTGACGGAACGGCGGTGGCGTTCTTCATGCATGGCAAACTCTGGCGGATGGAGCTGAACGGCGGATCGCCAGTCATGGTCTGTGACGCTCCCGAAGCCCGCGGCGGGAGTTGGGGTTCCGGGAACATGATTGTGTTTGCGCCAGTTACGTGGGGACCGATTGCAAAAGTGCGGGCCGAAGGTGGAGCAGCGACGCCGGTCACGAAAACGGGATTCACTAATGAGGGCGTTTCGGACCGCTGGCCCTTCTTTCTTCCCGACGGCAAACACTTCCTTTACATGCATACGCCTTCGGGCGATGCCGAAGAGGGCAACGAAGTCCACTTTGCCGCGCTCGATGGCAGCGAAGATCGTGCTCTTCTGAAAGGAAAGTATTACACCGTGCAGTACGCCTCAGGAAGGCTGCTGGCCGATGGCGCGGGATCGTTGCTCGCTTGGAAATTCAGTCCGTCGAGCGGAAAAGTTTCGGGCGATCCAGTAACGGTGGTCGAGAGGATTGCGTCGGACGACATTACGGCGGGCGCGGTGTTCTCTGTTTCGACGCAAGGAGTTTTGTTGTACCAGGAAGGCATGGGCGCGACCGGGGACCGCCACGTCTGGGTGGACGCCACGGGAAAGCAACTCTCCCAGATTTCCGATCCCAGCGTTTACGGCGGCACGCGGTTGTCTCCAGATGATGCGCGGATAGCCACTCCCTGGCTAGGACAAACCGGGGAGCAAAGTCTATGGATGTGGGACCTGGCGGGCGGGGCGCGTGCACGGCTTTCCGGCACAGTCTATTTCGCCGATTCTCCGGTGTGGTCTGCGGACGGACGCACCATCTATTTCGCCGGCGAGAGCGCGGCTAACACGCCCGTAGACCTCCGCGCAGTGCCGGCCGACGGTTCGCAACCTGAACAGGTGCTGATCAAGACACAGAACAACGTAACGCCGGCCGATTGCACTCGCGATGGAAAGTGGCTCCTGTATGAAGAATTGAATCAGCTGCCCGAGCCGGGCGGAAAGCTCAAAGCGTATCCGCTGGTGAAAGGCCTGGAGCCGTTCACCGTAGTGGAGTCGCTGAGTCGCACCAGCAACGCACGCCTGAAACCCGATACGAACGACTGGCTGGCGTACCAGTCGAACGTCTCGGGACGTCCCGAGATCTATCTCACTCGTTTCCCACATCCGGGGGCCAAGTACCAGGTCTCACAGTCAGGCGCTTCGCAGGCGGTATGGAGCAGAGACGGCAAGAAGCTCTATTACCTTGACCTGTTGCAGCGGCTCACCGCAGTGGATATCCAGACCTCGGCTGATTCGGTGCAGATTGGTGTGCCCAAGACTCAGTTTCAAACCGGCGTGCGGAGTTCGATCCTCAACGAAGGCTATGATGTGGCCCGCAACGGAAAGTTCCTGATGGTGGATTCCGTTGTAGAGAGCACGTCGCCGGTGGTGCTGGTCACGAACTGGGATGCGGAACTGCGGAAGTGAGACGGAGGGCGCCTTTGCTCAGGACCAATATCGTGAGTGTAATCGCGATTTGCGCCAGCTACGCTTTCCGACCGCGCCGTTCGACTAGTGTACCCAGGAAGTACCACCAGAAAGTACCGAGAACGCCCCATGCGATTACGGCGTAAGGCGCTCGTTCCGACGAGCTGAACATCACGCCGAATGCGACGACCGAGAGCGGAAAGTCCCCCAGGAACACACCTAGGAACAGCCATCGAGCGGGTCCGTCCAGCAGCGGTTGGGGCTGAAGCCAGGCAAGCACCCACGTCAGGGAAAAAACGAGGGCGTGTAGGAGGGGTGCACTCATTCGGGCACGAGGAAAGTCCATAGTCAAGCGTACTGCCAACGTTGGACAATGTTCCATGTGCCGTAGGCAATTTCTCGAAAAAAAGAGTTCTGAGTGAAACGGCGATTGCACCAACTCCCAGGCAGTCACACTTCTTTGGGCGGATGTTCGACCGTGCCGAACTCCTTGATTATATCTTCGAGAAGTCCAAGTCCACCTTGCGCAGCAAAGAAATCGACGTACTCATCATGGCTGAAGAACGCATTTACATAATCGGCCTGAGTCAATATGTACCCGCCCCAGCCGTTCAGCATTGCCACCTGCAGAAAAGATGTTAGGTCTTCTGATTCATGCCCGAGAAAGAGATGGCCGGGCGCTTCGTGCAGGAGTCGAAAATCACCGTAGCTTTGCCGCAGTTTGTAATACAGATGCAAGTTCTCATCCCAAATCCCCCATTCCGTAATCCACACCAATGCCGGATCGCGGTACATCAAAGAGCCTCCGATCCAATGGGCCAGATATAAAATGCGGCTCGCCGCCGTGGGATAGTGAACGTGCACTCTTTGGATTTCAGGAATAGAGTCGGGCTTTACCCGGCCTCGATCGCCGAGCCACTCCTCACATTCGGCTTTAGTGTAGAAGCGCATTGCGCATCGATTCTATCAGTGGGGATACCGTCAACTGACGAAATCAGGCGATTTCACTCGCAATCCCATCCGCCTGTATCACCGATTCGCCCTTTGACCTTCGCCTGGTGGTGGTACGGCAACGCCCAACCCAAAATTCGCATCCTGAGTAGCTGTGTCGGGTGCATGCGCCGCGTGAGCGTTTGGCCCAGGAGAAATATATGGAGATCCACCACCGCATTACTGCCGTGGCCCGATGTGTCGCCGCGATTACAGCGTCCCTCACACTCGCCGCCGGCACACTGAACGCGCAGGCCGGCGTCGAAACACCTTCGCATGCCATCAACGTCAACATTAAGAATGTCGCGTTGATTTCGACCACCTTTCGGACCAATGTTGGGCCGGTGACGGTTGCTTGTTCATCCAGTTCTTGCGAGAACCTGGGAGTGTTCCTAACGCCATCATTGATCAATATCATCTGCCCCCAGCCAGCGGGCGCAACCTGCACGTTTTATGTGCACTTGGAGACGCAAGCAGCCGTTACCGCGAACGATAGTGGCATATTCCAATTTCTAGTCGATGGTGTCGCGCCGCGACCTGGCCCCACAGATATTCGGGGCTTTTTTGTGTGGGACACGGCGGATGCAAACTCGACAGTGATGCAGGCGCGCTCGTATGCGGTAGTCGGGCACGTGACCAACTCCAAAGACAATCAAGCTCACGGCATCGAGGCTGAATTCGGCTGCATCGATCTCACTGGTGATGGTTGCTCGGCAACGATGGGGCTAGCCAGCATGAGCATCGGACTTTTCACGCCTTGACCTGCGTTGTTGGCTTTTTTGAGGACAACTAATGCAACCAGGCCATTGCACAAGCTATCGCCACCTGTTAGGCAGCATGGGTCAGCGACGCGAGTCCCGCGCGCCCGGGCACTCGGCCCCAACGCCCGCTGCGATTCGTCCCACACGAACTGTCTAACAGTTGGTCGGGGTCGCTTGACGCTTCCTCTTTCCCCCTCCGCGAAGGGCTTGACTCGGGTTTGGTGCAAGCGTACAGTAGGCGAACAAAATACGAAACTGAGTTGGTGGTTATGGCTTCCCTGCCTCTGCTTCCTGAGCCCGATAAACCGAAGTTGATTGGCATTGCCCGTCTGGCGGCGCAAGGAGAGTCGCTGCGCGAAGGGCATGACGTCGAGTACTTCACCCTGCCCGTGAAATCGTTGCTGAACCGCTGCACGGTCGAGCGCATGCCATTTACCTGGACCATCAATCCGTATCGCGGATGTGAGTTCGCCTGCAAATACTGTTATGCGCGCTACACCCACGAGTTCATGGAGATGCGCGATGGGCTGGAATTCGAACAGAAGATTTACGTGAAACAGCATGCGGCAAACCTGCTCCGTCAGGAATTGAGGAGAGTCAAGAAAGGCGAGGAGATCGCGATTGGGACCGCAACCGATCCGTACCAGCCGGCGGAAAAGAAGTTTGAGATCACCCGCACCGTGCTTGAAGAGATGTCGCGACATGAAGGGCTGGAGATCGGAATCATCACCAAGTCGAACATGATTCTGCGCGACCTGGAGTTGCTCAAGGATGTTTCCCGGCACAACCAAGTGTCGGTCAGCATCACGGTTACGACTTTGAAGACGAACCTGGCGCGGATTCTTGAGCCGCGTGCGCCACGGCCCGACTTGCGGGTGGATGCGATCCGGCAACTCAGCGAGGCGGGGATCCTGGTGGGGGCAAGTTGCTCGCCGGTGATTCCGGGCATCACCGATTCGCCTCGGGACCTGGACGCCTTGGTGCAGGCGCTGGCGAAAGCGGGAGCGAAGTACGCTTTCACCAACCCGTTATTTCTCAAGCCATGTTCGGCGGCGGTGTTCATGCCTTTTCTGGAGAAAGAATTTCCACAGCTGGTAGCGAGCTACAAGCAGCGCTATGCCGATCGCGCGTATCTTCCGAAGAGCTACGGGGAACGCATTCACGAACTGATGAAGAAGCTTCGCGAAAAGCATGGCATGAAGAGCCACTACGACCGCTACAACTTGAGAGCTCATCCCGTCGAGGCCGAGGCCTCTCAGCTTTCGCTGTTCTAGGAGCAGGCAACCCCCCTTATCAACCACCAAGGACACCAAGGGGTTCACGAAGCCAAGACCCTCTTGTATACAGCGTACACTTCATGGTATACACCGTATACATGGACGGCACGCTGCAGAGGATAGCCCGGGCGGGGCGGAAACTTCTCGATCAGGAAGGCCCCGAGGCGGTGAGCATGCGGAGGATCGCGAAGGCGGTCCGCATCACTCCCATGGCGATCTATCGCCATTACCCCGACCGCGATGCGTTGCTCAACGCGATTGCGGGCCAGGGGTTTGCGGAACTGGCAGCCCGCCTGGCCTCAAAGGCAAGTTCCGGGAACTTCGAGGAGCGGCTGATGACCATGGGAGATATCTATTTGGACCATGCGCTCCAGAATCCCCGTCTTTTTGAATTGATGTTTCTGAAGCAGCGAAAAGGGGCGCGCCGGTTTCCGGGCGATTTCAAATCCGGCGACTCGCCTACCGCAAACCTGATGGCCGAGGTCTTGCGCGAAGGGATGAGCAGCGGCTTTCTGAGGAAAGATGACATTTGGGAGATTACGTTCGAAATGGGAGCGTTGTCGCACGGGCTGATCATGCTCTATCTGGGCGGGCGCACGGGATTGACTCCCACCCGCTTTCGAGAACTCTACCGGCGCGCGTTCAGGAGGTACATTCGTGGCATCCGAAAATAAAACAGGCGGCGTGGCGTACGCCCTAGTTGCGATCGCGGTCACCGCGATTTTGGCGTGGTTTGGGAACGGACTCGATCCGATCTGGCCCCT
Source organism: Terriglobia bacterium (assembly GCA_963797845.1). Taxonomy (GTDB): domain Bacteria; phylum Acidobacteriota; class Terriglobia; order Terriglobales; family Acidobacteriaceae; genus DASREM01. The sequence continues at coordinate 195,510 of CAWCRE010000013.1, read as the reverse complement.
GGTGTGGTTCGCTCCGCTCCCGGTATTGCTCTTCGCGACGCGACATTCCTGGTGGAGCACGGCTCTGGTTGCATTCTTCTCCTGGCTTATCGGCTGTACCAACATGTGGCACTACACGCATGTGTTGCAGGCACCGCCACTATTGTGGGTACGCGTGTTCTCCATGGTCGCGGTTGTCTTTACGCTGGCGGTCCTGCTGTTTCGAGCGCTTCTGAAACGACAGGCGTATTGGAGCGCGCTTCTAGCGTTTCCCGCGACGTGGGTTTCGTTTGAGTACCTGAACAACTTGACTTCGGTTCACGGGACAGCGGGAAGTCTGTCTTATTCGCAATTGAATTTCGTGCCCTTCCTGCAACTCGCGTCGGTTACCGGGCCGTGGGGGATGAGCTTTCTGCTGCTGCTCTTCCCTGCCGCACTCGCGATCGGAATTCACTTGTGGCCGTCCGCGCCGACGCAAGCGCTGCGAATCGCGGGAGCGGGGCTTGGCGTGATCGTGGCGGTATTGGTGTTTGGCTTTGTGCGGCTCAGTTTGCCCGCGCCTGCAGAGAAAGTAAAAGTAGGACTCATCGCATCGGACGAGCCGGGAAACGATGTCCTTACGGATGAAGGAGCGCCCACGGAACGTCTACTCGGGGACTATGCCAAGCAAGCGCAAGGGCTCGCTGAGCGTGGGGCGAAAGTAATCGTGATGCCGGAAAAATTGGGCGTGGTTCGCGAACGCGATGCGGGCGCGGTCGATTCGGCGATGCAGAGTCTCGCGAACCAGACCAGCGCGGAAATTGTCGTTGGCGTAGTCGACGTCGATCCGCCGGTAGGTTACAACCAGGCGCGCGTCTACCGTCCTGGTGCTGCTGTTCTCACCTACGACAAGGAGCACATGCTGCCGCCGTTCGAATCGAATTTGACGCCGGGCACTTCGCTTACCCTGACGCATGGGGCTTCGAGCACGTGGGGAGTCGCGATTTGCAAGGACATGGACTTCACTCCACTGTCACGCAAGTACGGAAGAGCAGGGGCGGGATTGATGCTGGTGCCCGCCTGGGACTTCAACCTGGATCGCAGCTGGCACGGGCATATCGCTCTGATGCGCGCGGTGGAAGATGGGTTTGGCCTAGTGCGCGCGGCAAAGAACGGCTATCTGACGGTGACGGACAATCGCGGGCGCGTGCTGGCGGAGCGGCGCAGTGACTCCGCGCCGTTTGTCACGCTGCTCGCGGATGTCCCGGATGTGCACGACACTACCATCTACTTGCTGCTTGGCGATTGGTTCGCGTGGATGTCGGTGGCGATTTTTGCCTTCACCGCCATAAAGTTTTTTCGGTTGACTGCGAAACCCTAACCACAGAGGACACTGAGGTTCACTGAGGAAAGACGATTAACTACCAATCACCAAGAAAAGATCATCTGGATCATGCGGGGCCTGAATCGCGCCCTCCATCTCGCATATAATTCTGGTTCCAGCCATGAGTGCTCCTTCCTACCAGGCCGTGCCGCCTCCGCCGAACCCTCCGCCTCACCGGCCGGAGATTTTTGTCGCGCTGGACCGTTTCTGGCATCGGGTGACGGAAGGTTTGGAGCTGAATCAACTCTGGTCGCAGTTCAAGAGCGACGCGCGTTCCAGCTACCGGCTTTACCGCCGTGATTTCGAGAAAGGCGCGCCGGAACGCAGTTGGCGACACAACTTCTTTCAGACGCTGCAGGAGTTCGCATGGGCGCTTCTCGAAAAGCTTTCGCCGCCACGGCGGGTGCTTCTACTGCTTGCCGTCCTGTTGCTGGTGTTTCCTGGTGGAGGCTTCACTTATCACGACAAGCACGACGAAGTTCGCGTGGGCACTTTCGATTCTCATTTTTACGGCGGATTGTTGCTGTTTCTGCTGCTCATGCTCGAGGTTGCCGATCGCGTAGTGATGAAACGCGATTTGCAGATTGCGCGCGACATCCAGCAATGGCTGCTACCAGCCACTCCTCCGGCGGTGCCGGGAGTAACGATTGCATTTGCTACGCGGGCGGCGAATACAGTGGCGGGCGACTACTACGACATTTTTGAGCGGCCCGCGATCACTCCAGGAGAAGTGCGTTACTTGATCGCGGTGGCCGATGTCGCGGGCAAAAGCATTCCGGCGGCATTGCTGATGGCGACGTTCCAAGCGAGTTTGAAGACGCTGTCCTCGACTTCGACTCCGCTGGAGGAGCTGGTCCTCGGCATGAATCGTTACGCCTGCTCAAACAGCCAGAGCGGGCTGCGATTCACCACCGCCTTTATCGCGGAATACTCGCCGGATTCGCGCGCGCTGAAATACATCAATGCCGGGCACAATACTCCGGTGTTGCGCCGCAACTGCGGGGATGGTCGAGAGGCTAGATAAAGGTGGAATGCCTTTGGGCATTCTCGCCGATACGGCGTTTGAATCGGCGCGCGTCGTGCTCGATCCGGGCGACTGGCTGCTGGTATTCACCGACGGGTTGGTTGAGGCGGTAAATGGAAACGACGAAGAATATGGCGAGCAGCGGATGCTCAACCTGCTGCATGCCAGCGCGTCGGTTACACCGGACCAGGTGCTGCGAAGAATGATGCTCGATGTGGATGCATTTGTCGGGACCACGCCGCAGCATGATGACATTACTTGCTTGCTGATGAAAGTCGGGTAGGGAAAGTTTCGAGTTTCGAGTTTCGAGTTTCGGGTTTCGGGTTTCAGGGTTCAGGTCAGGTTTCAAGGCTGACGTCACCCGGAGCCACAGGCGAAGGATCCCGCGTTCAGCTTATGAGTGCTGATGGTAAGCGTCGACGCTGTGCACGCCAGATCCTTCGCTTTGCTCAGGATGACGTCGGTACTAAGTGAAGTTGAAACTCGAAACTTAGAAACCTGCTTTCAGACTTCGTCGCTCTCTTTCAATCTTGAGATCACCGAGAAATCTTCCAGCGTGGTGGTGTCTCCCTTGACGTCGCCGCTGGTGGCGAGTTCGCGCAGCAAGCGGCGCATGATTTTTCCGCTGCGCGTTTTCGGAAGCATGTCGGTGAAGCGGATGTCGTCGGGCTTCGCGAGCGCGCCGATCTCTTTCGCGACCCAGCGGCGCAGTTCTTCTTTCAGCGCGTCGGTGGGTTGGCTGGCCTTGTTCGAGGGTGACGAAGGCGGAGACCGCCTGGCCTTTCATTTCGTCGGGACGGCCGACCACGGCGGCCTCGGCGACCTTCGTGCGCCACCAGCGCGGATTCCACTTCCATGGTGCTCAGGCGATGGCCGGAGACGTTGAGCACGTCGTCGACGCGGCCCATGATCCAGAAATAGCCGTCTTTGTCTTTGCGCGCGCCGTCGCCGGTGAAATAGACGCCGGGAATCTGCGACCAGTATTGACGCACGTAACGCTCCGGATCGCCGTAAATCGTGCGCAGCATGGAGGGCCACGGCTTGCTGGATGACGAGGTATCCGCCGGAGCCGTCGGGCACAGGTTCGCCTTCGCATGTTCACGACCTCGGCGACGACGCCGGGCAACGGCCTCGTGGCCGATCCGGGCTTCGTCGCGATCGCGCCGGGCAAGGGCGTGATCATGATCGCGCCGGTTTCGGTTTGCCACCAGGTATCGACGATCGGGCACGTTTCTTGGCCGATGACTTCGCGATACCACATCCAGGCTTCCGGATTGATCGGCTCGCCTACGGTGCCCAGCAGGCGCAGGCTGTCGAGTCGGTGCTTGCGCGGCCACTGCTCGCCCCACTTGATGAATGTGCGAATCGCGGTGGGCGCGGTGTAGAACACGTTGACCTTGGTGCCGATCGATGATGTCCCAGAAGCGGTCGGGCTCGGGACAGTTGGGCGCGCCTTCGTACATCACGCTGGTGGCGCCGTTCTGCAGCGGCCCGTAGACGATGTAGCTGTGTCCGGTGACCCAGCCGATGTCGGCGGTGCACCAGTAGGTGTCTTCGTCTTTCAGGTCGAAGACCCACTTTGTGGTGAGGTATGTCCCCACGGAATAGCCGCCGGTGGTGTGCACGATGCCCTTCGGCTTTCCGGTTGTGCCGGAGGTGTAAAGGATGTAGAGCGGATGTTCGGAGTCGAGCGGCTCGGCGGGGCACTCATCGGAGACCGTCGCCATCAACTCGTGCCACCAGTGGTCGCGGCCCGCCTTCATGTTGATGTGCGCTGCCGGTGCGCTTGTAGACGACGACGTTTTTGACCGAGGGACAAGACTTGAGCGCTTCATCGACCGCGGGCATCAACTTGACCTCGGCGCCGCGACGATAGGAGCCATCCTGCGTGATGACCGCGACGGCTTGCGGAATCGTGAATGCGGTCGACCAGCGCGTTCGCCGAGAATCCGCCAAAGACGACGGTGTGCGGCGCGCCGATCCGCGCGCAGGCCAGCATCGCGATCGGCAGTTCCGGCGTCATGCCCATGTAGATGGCGACGCGATCGCCCTTCTTGACGCCGAGCGACTTCAGCACGTTGGCGAACTTCTGCACTTCGCGGTGCAGCTGCTGATAGGTGAGGGTGCGGACTTCGCCGGGCTCGCCCTCCCAGATGATGGCCGCTTTGTTCTTTCGCCAGGTCTGCACGTGGCGGTCGAGGCAGTTGTAGGAGAGGTTGATCTGGCCGCCGACGAACCACTTCGCCCAGGGCGCGTCCCACTCGAGCACCTTGTCCCACGGCTTGAACCAGTGCAGTTCTTCCGCAGCGCGGGCCCAGAATTTCTCCGGTTGCTCGACCGCTTCCTTGTACAGGCGCTCGTATTCGGCGAGGCTGGGAACGTGAGCTTGCTTGGCGAACTCCGGCGAACGGAGAACTGGCGCTGCTCCTGGAGAATGGAATCGAATATTTACGTCTTGCGGCATGGTTGCTTTCTCAGCCATAGGGCCCTGAGCGATTATTTATGAGCTCACGCGCACCGCGATTTTACTGCGATGCGCGCCCGAATTCTCGTCTAGGCGGCGGAAGCCTTTTCCGCGCCCAGCCCGGTGTTCGACCGCACCAGCAGCTCGTTGAACTTGTGCTTCGAGCGTCGGCTCATGGCTCACAAGCGTGCCCACGATGGCGCCGAGAAACCCGAGCGGAATGCTGAGAATGCCGGGATTCTCCAGCGGGAAAATCGGCTTCGCCTGGATCAAATGCCGCGCCGCGCCGGCCACCGTCGGCGGATCGATCGCCATGATGCTGGGGCTGACGAGGATCAGCGCCGATGGAGGCGAGCAGCCGACCGCCAGGCCGGTGACCGCGCCCGCGGTATTGAACCGCCGCCAGAAGATCGACAACACAATCACCGGCAGGTTCGCCGAAGCAGCCACCGCGAATGCCAGCGCCACGAGGAACGCCACGTTGGCCGTTGGCCCGAGCAGGATGGCGATGAACGATCGCAACTGCGCCGACCACGAACGCCGTGATGCGCGCCACCCGTACTTCTTCGCCCGGCTTGCGCTCCGTCGCCCTTGTGGATGACGTTGGTCCAGAAATCGTGAGCGAAGGAAGTGGAAGCGCTGATGGTCAGACCAGCGACCACGGCCAGAATGGTGGCGAACGCGATGGCCGAGATGAAGGCGAAGAAGATATTGCCGGCCAGCGCCTGCGCCAGCAGCGGCGCGCTCATGTTGGTGCCGCCGTGGTCGTTGATGAAGTCGCGGCCCGACGATGGTGGCGGCGCCGAAGCCGAGGAAGGTGGTCATGATGTAGAAGCTGCCGATCAGCACCATGGCCCAGACCACGCTGTGGCGCGCGGTCTTGGCATCCGGCACGGTGTAGAAGCGCACCAGGATGTGCGGCAAGCCCGGCGGTGCCGAAGATCAACGCCATGCCCAGCGAGATCAGATCGAGCGCTCCGTAAGGCGGCTTGTAGCGCAGCCCGGGCTGCAGGAAATCCTTGGTCACCAACTGTGCCCTTTGTCGTGATAGGTGACGTGGGCGATGGCGTTGAAGAACTGCAGCAGAAGCTGAAATGGAAGTGCGCCAGCACCAGAATGCTGAGCAGGATCGTGCCGGCCATCAGCAGAATGGCCTTGATGATCTGCACCCAGGTGGTGGCCAGCATGCCGCCGAACACCACATAGACGATCATCAGGATGCCGACGCCGATCACGGCCGTGTGATAGCTGATGCCCGAGTCCTTCAGCAGCAACGCGACCAGCGCGCCGGCGCCGACCATCTGCGCGATCATGTAGAAGGTGCTGACCGTGAGCGTGCTCAGCGAGGCCATGGCGCGCACCGGACGCGGATTCAGCCGGTAGGCGAGCACGTCGGCCATGGTGTACTTGCCGGCATTGCGCAGCGGTTCGGCGACGACCAGCAACACGGTGAGGTAAGCGACCAGCCATCCCACGGAGAACATGAAGCCGTCATAGCCCTGGAAGGCGATGATGCCGGCGATGCCCAGGAACGATGCGGCGCTCATGTAATCGCCGGCGACGGCGATGCCGTTCTGCCAGCCGGTGATCTGGCGGCCGGCGGCGAAGTAGGCGCTGCTGCCGGAAGATCGCTTCGACGCCCAATAGGTAATGCACCAGCGTGATGGCGATGAACACCAGGAACATCATCAGAGGAGTCGACATGGCCTAGCTGCCTCCCTTCTGTTGCTTGTGGGCGTCTTCAATGATGTCCTTGGCGAGTCGATCGAAGTCGTTGGCGGCCTTCACGTAGAGCCAGGCGATGAGTCCAGGCCATGAAAAACTGCGAGAGGGCAAAAAGATAAGCGAGGTTCACGACGTCCGATAACCTTGGTGGCCATGAAATTCGGCGCGTATCCCACCAGCACCGGCAGCGCGAAGTAGTAGACGACGAAAAAAATGAACGCAGGGACGATGAACATCTTCTTCGTCGCCATCAGATCCTTGAAACTGCTTCGAGGCCGCGATACGATCCCATTCTGTTTGCGTGCCTTCATATCGTTCCAAACGCGGCGACTTGCTGGAAATTTGACGCGGCGAGCTACCCATGTGACGCCCCCTTTGAACCAAGCGGGGGCGAATTATACGCCCCCGAAAACAAAGTTGCGTACCTCAGAAAGTGAAAGTTGGACCAATTTCGGTGCGGATGTCCTGCCACTGTCGGGACGGGAAGCCGCGATAGATTGGGAAAGGCAGGACCCCAGTGGGATCGCCGACCGCCCGGGTGCGGTAGTACGACTGCTCTACCGTAAAAGACGACCAGGTTATTCAATTTGTAATTCAGGGTAGCGGCCGCAAGATCGTTTTTCTGACGCGTGTTTCCGATGTGGCGTACATCACTCGCGTTGGCGTCGTCAAAAGCGTAATAGGCGTAAGAGCACCCATCCGGCATTGCGCCCTGTGGGCTCCGCATGAAAGATGCGTCCGAGGGGGAATCCGAGATTGACGAAGCCGCCTTGAGCGCGCACGGGCCTCTGGGGCGCGACCGTCGGCGACTCCGTTGCGAAGGCCGTAGAGCAGCGCCGAAGACTGGTCGTTGGAGAAGCCTTCCATCACCGGCGATCCGGTGTCGAAACTCCCTTGTCGTTGAAATTTGAAAGCAGGCTGCCCACGAAATACCAGCGCAGGTCGGCGCCTCGCCAGTACTTGGTGCTGATGGTGACCCAGCGAGTTGGGAGTTGCAGCTCGGCCGTATAGCCCCAACGCGAACTGCTGACCGAGTGCCGGCGGGGAAATGCGGTTTGGAAGATAGTGTCGTTCAGCGGGCAGCCAGTGGTGGTTGCCGGGCACAGCGGAACATCAGCAGCGCGCACCAGAGCCTTGCGCTCTCCTTGAACGCCGCTGAAAATCAGTTGCGCGGGAGCGACCCCGGCGAGCCTTGTCGAGTTGCCATTGCGTTACGACACGGGCCTGCACTTCGGGACGGTCGGAGTCCGCGCCCTGCCGCTCGCCGTAGCCAACTGGTTGTCGATGGCCTTGGGATCGTTGCCGAATGCCGGCATCACGATGGCGAACTCAGGCTGGAAAACAGATTCCGCGATCCACCAATCTTGTGGCCGACGCCGAAGCGAAATTGCGGAGCGCGCTCGTAGAGCGTCCCGAAACCCAGCCCGAGACCGGTCGTTCTCATAGAGAGCGGGCAAGGTTGAGGAACCAAACGGAGTCCAGTCCTGCCCGAACAGCGCGAAGGCGCTGGTGTTTTCGGTGAAGTGGTGATCGATGCGGCCCCAGGCGAGGCGAATGGAAGCCTGGCTGGAGCGGATCGTCGAGATGTTGCGATTCAGCGCGCGGGTGAAATTGCCCTCGAAGTCGAATTCGAACTTGCCGGTGATGGCGTTGTTCTTACTGACATCGGGCCATTCGAAGTTGGTGCCGAAGCGGAAGAAACGGGCTTTGGCATGAAATTCTGGTGCGCCGTTTGGACCCGGATCAAACGGAGTGGTGCCGAGCGCGGTGCCGGTGTTGATGAAGCCGGGCAGCGGCATGTCGGTGCCGTAAGGAGCCGAGCTGTCGTTGATCACGCTAGCTTTGAGCATGCCGTTGAACTTGATCTTGGCGCCCGAACCAAGCTTGATGTCGGGGATGATGCCTTCGGCTTTTGCGGGCTCCAACTGAAGCACGCGAATAGGAGCGACCGCCGGAATCACTTTGGGAGGCTCGACCTTCGCCTGGGGCACGGGCACAGTTGCCGCCGCCGGAACCATGGGGGTGGTAGAGGCAACCAGGTTGCGCGAGACCTGAGCAGAGGCGGGCGGAGCGTTCAGTGAGGCTGCATCCTCGGCGGAGATCACTCCCTTGTCGCGGAGCAGGTTCAGAAGACGGTCTTGTTGCGCGTTTGCGGGAAGAGACTGCACTGAGTTCCCCTCCTCGGCGGTCAGGACCCCTTTCTGCACCAGGAGTTGCACCAGGGCACTCGGCGCGGCGGCTGAATCGGCGGCGGACACAATGGAGACGGGGAGAAGTACGGCTATGAGAAGAAAGAAAACGGCAAAATTCCGGGGCATTCGGAACCTCCGCAGCTCAGGATCGTGATCATGGACCTGCCCCTCCAGTACTCGACGTCATCCTCGATGACACCGACTACGGGAATTACGAGGTTGCGGGATTGTCGGCTGCTTTGGGCAGAGGCACAGTGACGGCTGTCACTATGCGAAGGTTACAAGATCACATGGAATTGAAAACCCGAGCCCGGCGCGCGATCACTTAGCATGTTAGTGCTTCGAGAATGCCGCCGATGGAGTCGGATTGGTGCCGGCATCGCTTTCCTTGAGGTCCATGCGGTGGATAAGGCCGCGAGAAATGGTGTACACGTGCCACACCTCGCTATCCGAGACAACGTCGCCGTTCAGGTTCTTCACGAGCTGATGAACCTTGACAGCAGTTTTCCCTTGCTCATCGTCGATTACTTCCAGAGGTTCCACGTGAGGATCAAATTCGTTCCACTGACGAGTCCAGTATTCACGGATCTCTTCCCTCCCAACCGCTCGTCCACCTTCCGAGGCTTTAGGCCAGCTGACGTTCTCACTCATAAGCGCTAGTGCGCCGTCAATGTCCCGCTGGTTAAAAGCAGCGTAGGCCCTCGCTATCAATGCCTGGGCGTTTGTCATAAAGTCCTCCGGCCTAGTCCATCTGGAGATGGCTGTGGCAGGAAGAGCGATTCAAGGGTTTGGTCCCCGACCTACCCTGCGATCATGGGAGATTCAGGCAGAATCGGATGCGGCAGACTTCCATGGGATCTGCAAGATCGGTGCCACTCCATAAACGTCCATACAGAGTTCTAGTATTTTTCTGCAATAAATTTCCTATTTTGCAAAAGGGAGATTACCGGAGCTCGAGCCCGGAAGGCAGCAGGAAAGCACGCAAAGTTAAGTGAGGCAAGCCTTTAAGTTGCAGGGAGGCTGGGTTCTTGCATGAGGTGGAACTCTGGATGAGAAATTGCACATTCCTGAATTCCGGACGCTCGTACCCCCCGTTACGAAGTCACTTCCAAAGGAGCGCAAACATGAAAAGGACCCCCCGAAACGACGAGGCACCAGTGCGCCTCGATGCTATAGAAGGTCAAAAAAATGCTGACGCAAAGATTTCCTCTCCCGCTCGGCGTAGTTTCCTCGGAAAGTTAGGAGCTGGCGCGGCCGCGACAGCAGCGGTCAGCGTTATGGGCACGGCCCCGGCTGCTCTGGCCAGCATCAACCCCTTGAAATCAATAGGGGCTAACCTGACAGGCAGTCAGTCAAACCGGGTCGCAGCGGCCACGGCCCTGCGTATTGCCAATGCCAATGCGGACGCCGCTATCGGCGCCGCACCTCATACCACGAGCGGCGACGAGGGCCGTTATCCCGATCACTCCGCAAGTTACAGCAAGGGCTTGCTCCAGGACAGCATCGGAGTAGTCAATTCGGCCGCATGGGATTCCTTCAAGAAGGCGTTGAACAGCGGTAAGAACAGCGACTTCGAAGCGATTATCGTTGGCGGCCCCCGAACTCAGAATGGACCGCAGGGATCGTATGCGTTCGATTTGGAATGTCCCGACTCCTCGCAATTTGGGAATGCTCCTTCTCCTGGCGATCCCAACGGCCTGCCAGTCGTCGGTCCTTTCTATCGGATATCGGGAAAAGAATACGCTGCGGAGTTGATTGAACAGTTCTGGGCATCGCAGCTGCGCGACGTTGCCTTCACTGATTATGCAACCAGTGCCACAGCGCAGGCCGCTGCCGCCGAACTAGACAAGCTGCCTGCCTATAAGGGACCCAGGAACTCGAGCGGACATGTCACCACAGACAATCTGTTTCGTGGTGTATTCGCCGGAGAAACGGTTGGCCCGTACATGTCCCAATTCATGATCCTGCCCACCGCCTTTGGCCCGCAACCGCTGGACCAGTTGATGACGACGTTCTTGCCGGGCATCGACTACATGACCGACCCGACGAGCTTCCTCCAGGTGCAGAATGGCATCAGCACGGGCCAAACTCTGCAGGTGGATCCGATTCGCCGCTATCTGCATGACGGACGTGGTTTGGGCGCCTATACGCACTCCGACGTGCTCTACCAAGCCTATCTCACCGCCATGCTGGTCCTGGGGACGATCAAGGCGCCAGTGAACCCGGGTAGCCCGTATTCGGGTTCGAAGACGCAGAACGGCTTCTGCACCTTCGGTGGCCCGGACTTTGCGGCTTCGATGGGAGAATGCGCCTCCAAGGGTCTGCAGAAAGTGTGGTATCAGAAGTGGTTGGTGCACCTGGTTCATCGTCCCGAAGCCGGCGCCGGCGTACTGCAATCCAACCTCACCGGTGGCGCAGCGTTGGCGAAGATCGACAGCTCCGTCGCGAATTCCCAGGCGGTGGCCAACAGCTTCAGCAAGTACGGCACGTACTTGCTGCCGCAGGCCTTCCCTGAAGGTTCGCCGACGCATCCTTGCTACCCAACGGGCCACGGCACGGTGGGCGGCGCGGCCATCACTTTCCTGAAGTTCTTTTTCGACGAGAACTTCGTGATTCCGAATCCAATGGTGCCTTCGAACGATGGCCTATCCCTCGTTCCTTACACTGGTCCGGATGCGGGTCAGATCACAGTGCTGAGTGAACTGCACAAAGTGATGAGCAACGTCACCTTCGGACACGGGATCCATCCTGGAATTCACTGGCGCGCCAGTAGCTATGCCTCGAACCTCCTAGGTGAGGCGATGGCGATTGGTATGCTCCAGGATCGAGCCAAAACCTACAACGAGAAGTTCACCGTCACGTTTACCAAGCTTGACGGAACGAAACAGACCATCACGAACCAGTAGTCATTTTCCCTTGGGGGCTCAAAGCACCGAGCCCTCAGTCACTTGTTTTGCATTTTTTGCGGATTTGAGCGGCCCTTCTTGCGGGGGGTTCGTCAACCATCGGATAGATTGGCCGCACGTCTCTCTGATGACGACCGGATGCGGCACAAGGCCGGGCAGTCTAGCTGCCCGGTTCTTTGTGCTGACCTGACAACCTTCATTCCTTTTCCGCTATTTGAGCCAGGTGTTTTGGGTGAATGGCGTAAAGCAAGCGATCCTGGCCTTGCTCGGAACCGCATTCTTTCCAATCAGGGTTGAACGCCGATCGCTCGGTACAAGTCGGCAGTTTTGTAGACCACGCCGTCCTTGATCACGAGCTTCACTTTGCGGATGTCGGAGATGTGCGTGGTGGGATCGCCATCCACCACAATCAGATCGGCGAATTTCCCCGGAGTGACGCTGCCCAGTACATCATCCCTTTTCATGATGTGAGCGGCGCCGAGCGTGGCCAACTGGAGCACCTTGGGTGCGGGGATCCCTGCCTGCTCGTAGAGTTCAAGCTCGCGATGCAGGGCGAATCCCGCCAGCGCGTCGGTTCCGGCGACAATGGGCACGCCGGAGTCGTACAGGGCTTTCGTCATTTTGAGCATCTGGGTGAAAGAGTCCTGATAACGCTGATCCATTCCATTCGGAACTTCGATACCGCCATAGTAGAAGCCGCGCCGGACTTGCACCGGCAGGCGGTCGGCGACCGCGGCATAACTGGCAGAAACCTTTCCCGGACGATCCATGAACATGCCTTCGAACGCGTTCAGCGTGGGATCGAGATCGGTGTGGTGCTCGAGCATAAGCTTGATGAAGCTCTGGACCTGCGGAGAAGCGGGGTCGATGTCAGCGCCGCGCTGCGCGACTTCGGTGAAGCGGGCCGGGGTGCGCGTGTCTTTCACCTGGTCAAACATGAAATTCAGAAAGATGAAATTCATGTGTTGGATTTCGTCGGCGCCGTCTTTGATGAACTGCTCGGCGGTCATGAACGCTGGCACGTGCCCGCTGACACGCATGCCGTGAGCGTGCGACATCTGCGCGATCTTGGGAACTAGCTCAGGCTTAATGGAGCTGTAGATCTTGGTTTGCACGTAGCCGAGATTGGCGTAGCGATCGATGTCCTGGCGGGCCTCTTCTTCGGTGTCCGCGAAGACCTTGGTGGGGCCGGCATAGGGTCCACGACCGTCGAGGAACCCGGCTTTGAGCACGCGTGGACCAATCTCGGTGCCGTTGTCGAAGCGGGCTTGCAAGGCGCTGAGTTGGTCGATGTCGTTGGCCATGTCTCGGACCGTGGTGACACCCGCGGCCATGTGCAGCAGGCCATCGTTAGGGCCAAGGTGAACGTGGCAGTCCCAAAGGCCGGGCATCAGGGTCATGTTGCTGGCGTCAATGGTCTCGGCGCCGGCAGGAATCGTGACTGCGGAATCCTCGCCTACGGCAGCGATCTTGTTTCCGGAGATGACGACGGTCCGGTTCTTGACCGTAGTTGCGGTAGTTGAGTCAAACAGATTTGCATGCTGGAAAACGAGAGCTCCGGATGGCTTGTGGGCAAGCGACTTGGCGAGTTGAGCTGAGCGCTGGGTGTCGAATTCCTGCTGAGCTTTCAACATGGTGTCGGCGGCAGATTCCCAACCCTCGGGAACAATGGAGAACCAGCCGCTGACGCTGTAGAAATTGCCGTCGCTATCGAACCAGATGGGGCTCGGAGTGAAGTCGAGGCCATTGACGGCGTATTGAGTAACGGTGCGGGTCTTTCCACTGGCGGTGATTTTGAGTTCGCTGCGTTTCTCGATCGAGGCCTCGCCCGCGGGCAGCAGGGGAAGTTTGCCTCCAGCAGCAAGCAGGGCTTTGGCGAGTAAGGCGCCTTCTTCAGGGGTACCCGAGAGGCTGATGTAAAAGGCTTTGCCCGCCGCCGGCTTCTGACCTTCTTCGGCACGATTCTTCCAACTCGCGGTGCCGTTGGCGAAAGAGAATTTTTCCACCACCGGCGCTTTCATGTAATCGATGCCGGAGTTCTCGATCAGGGTTGGAATGCCGTCTTTGTCGAGGACGATCTTCTCGGTGATCTTGGGACCGCGGCCGCGATCGTTGAACTCGTAATAGAGCTGCAGCTCGCCGTTTGGACCTGTGGTGGAGGTTTCATACCCGGCCTTGTTGCCCATGATGAGCAGGGTATAGCGGGTATCGGCGGAGAGGAGGACTTGCGAGCTCAGAATCAGGATGGACAGAAGGAAGAGCTTTTTCATAGGTACCTCGCGCTCTGGACTTGAATCTTTTTCTCAGTGGCAACGCGGTAGTGCACGCGAGATCCCCTCGACAAGCTCGGGGCAGGCTCTTCGCCTATCGCTTTGGCTTCGGCTCAGGATGACGTCGTGATTGAGGACGCTTCACAGGCCGGAAACACTTTACAATAATGCTGCCCAGAGCGCGCGAGAATGTCGCAACGAGCTGGCTGAGATCAGAACGTTTGGAGATTGTTTTTGTCGACCTCTGTATCTTTTCAAAAGCAGGAATCTCGATCACCTGGCAAACTTCTTCTGTTCGCGGTGCTGGCGTCGGCTTGCACAGCGCTTTTCCTGATCCCGGCAATTGTGATTCGTCCGTTCAGTTATCAGGCCCCTAACGCATTAATGTGGGCGATGAAATTGCGGACTCATGCGCCAGGGTGGACGTTGATCCTGTATGCGGCGTCCCTTTTACTATGTGTTTCTCTGTGGAGGCCTGCGAACTGGGGCGTGCGGGCCCTGCTGGTGCTGGGGCTGGTTCTGGCTTTGTTCTCGACGGTCATGTCCCGGATCGATTATTTCGAGTGGATGTTTCATCCGCTGCCTTCGCCGGGTTTCGATTCAGCCGCGAGCGTCAAACTCGATCCCCAACAGATGGTGATGGCAGTGCGGTTCGACAACGACGCGCGAGCGTATCCGATCCGCGCGATGGCGTATCACCATGTAGTGAATGATGTCGTTTCGGGCGTGCCCATCGTGGTGACGTATTGAACGCTCTGTCACACCGGTCTGGTGTGGAAACGAGTAGTGGATGGGCAAGACTTTGACGTTTTCGCCTGGCCGGCATCAATAACCAGAATTTCCTGATGCGCGATGAAGAGACGGGAACCTGGTGGCAGCAGGTTTCGGGGAAAGCATTGTTTGGTCCTCTACAAGGGACGAATACTGGAGCCCGTGGTCAGTGATGAGTTGACCTTCGCGCAGTGGAAGCAGGAAACGCCCCAGGGCCAAGTGCTTGCGCCGTCGCAGAACTATCAAGCTAAGTACGAAGATGACTGGGAACCGGAAGTCGCAAAGTTCCCGACACCGATTGATTTTCCCGGCAGCGGGCTGAAATCGCGGGACGTGATTATGGGAATCGAGCGCAATGGAGTGAGCCGCGCCTATCCGCTGGAGACCGTGCTGGCGCAGTCTCCTATTCAAGACCGGGTCGGAGGAGATCCGATCGTGCTGCTCGTTGGGCCCGACAAGAAATCGGTGCGCGCGTTCCGAAGCAAGCTCGAGGGGAAAGACGTGGAACTGTTCAGGACCGGCGAACAACTGGTAGATTCCTTCGGCAGTTCGTGGGACTTCAAAGGGTGCGCGACGGCGGGTCCGCTGCAAGGCAAATGCCTGGAGCAGATCGCAATTCTGAAAGATTACTGGTTTGACTGGCGAAACTATCATCACGACACCAGCATCTACCGTCACTGAATTCAGCAAAGGATCGGAATGCCAGAAATCAAGGCGCTGTTCTGGGATGTAGGCGGGGTCCTGCTATCGAATGCTTGGGACCGGACACAGAGAACTCTCGCGTTTCAGAAATTTCATCTGGACGAGGTTGAGTTTCACGATCGGCACGAAATGCTGGTCTCGTCGTTCGAGCGCGGGAAGGTCACGCTGGATGAGTACCTGGACCGCACGGTCTTTTATCGCGATCGCCCGTTCACTCGCGAAGAGTTCAAGAGCTTCATGTTGTCGCTGTCGCAGCCGAACCCGGAAGCCCTGGACTTTGCGCTGGCGCTGGCAAAGTCGCGTAAATACCTGATGTCGACGATCAACAACGAATCGAAAGATCTGAATTTGTACCGCATCGAGAAATTCAACCTGCGGGACACTTTCAGTTTGTTTGTGAGTTCCTGCTATGTCGGTATGCGGAAGCCGGAGATCGGTATTTATCAACTCGCTCTGGACATCACGCAGCAGAAGCCCGAAGAGAGCTGTTTTATCGATGATCGCGAATTGAACCTGGAGAGCGCGGCGAAGCTCGGGATGCATCCCATCAAGATGGAGAACGCGCGCCAGTTGCAGCAAGCGCTGCAGAATTTTGGAGTACAGCCCTGAGGCCTAGGGTTTGCGCGGCAAGCGCGGGTTGGCAGCTGGTGTCCCGGGTTTGGCAGCCATGGTCTCGCCTACGATTCCCAGGTTCAGATCAGCCGACCAGCAGTCGGAGAGAATCCTCCATTCTCCATTTTGGCGAGTGGAGAGCACCAGATATTTGCCCCGCTCTTCGCGTCGTTTTCCAGCAGCGGAGGGTACCAGGGCCTTGCAGCGTCCGGCTTCGTAGGCGATCTCGCCGTAAATTTCTACCCTTACCGGTTCCAGTTCTACCTCGCCAAAGCCCGAATCCAAGGCGGTGAAAAAGAATTCGCGGATGGATGCGGTGCCGCGGATCGGCGGCACATTTGGCCGGAGCACCAAAGCGTCCGAGGTGTACAGACCGAGAATGTCGTCGAGTTGGCGGGTGTTGCAGGCGAGCGCCCAGTCCTGCGACATCTTGCGGATGGCGACTTCGGCGCGGCTGAGTGAAGGCCCGGTGAGGGGTGCACGAAGCACGGCACTTTCGCGCGGGCTCCCCGCCCCCATTTCCGGACCAAGCGCGAAACCGCCTTCCGGGGAGGCAAAGTAGTGGTGATGATAATGGTGGTGGTAGTGATGCTGGCCGGGAGGTTCCCTGCGAATGCGGTGCTCCTGCGCGGGAATCAGAGCGGTCGATTCTTCTCCGGCGTCTTCGGGTTCAGGCGGCGCCGAACGGGATTGGGATAACGGAACACCGCAGCTGGCGCAGAAACGATTCTGAGGGCGATTTGGGGCGCCGCACACACCACATTGATTCTGGGCTGAGGGATTCTGTTCTGCTTCGTTCACCGATTCTTCCGTATCCACCTCGAGGGCCAGACGTTGAATGGCTTCAAATGCGGCGGCAATGGCTTCCTGCCCCGGCTTTGGGCGGCGCATCCCATAATTCATCCGCGTGAAAAATTCGTCGACTTCGGGATTCTGGCCGAGATCGCCCTCTTGATTTGGCGGCGAAGGCGGTTTCTTATCGGAATTCACAATACAGACCGTCCGCGGCCATTTTATGCGAAACCCCTGCTTATCTGTTGGAAAACTCAATCTTGGCTTCCGCTTCCGTCGGGACACCGTTGCACATGGCTGGACGATAACGCCAGCTGCGAACGACATTGAGCACGGTGCGATCTTCGGTGGGGCCGGCGCTTTCGAGTACCAGAGGACTGTGAACTCTGCCGTCGGTTCCGATAATGAAGCTCACGGTGACTTTTGACGCGGTATCCGGACGATCGAGGATGGGATTGGGGGTCGCCAGAGCTTCCGGGGGTGCGGTAGCTTCGCAACGATTTTGCGCGGAAGTATGCGGCACGGTGGCGAATTCGGAATCGTGTACTGCCGAAAGCCACACTTGCTCCCGCTGAGCCAATTGTTCTGTGGAAGTGTGGGCCGGCACCACATTCGCCAAGGCGGAACCGCTCAGAAGAAGAAGGGCCAGAATGCGAAGTGTACGAATTGACATTTTTTGCTTCCTCTCGGAGCGCAGCGAAGAGGGTGTCTGCGCTCCTGTTTGGGCTCTAGAATCGCAATCAAGCTGCCAGTGAAGTTAATGATGTAATAGCATGATTTTAAACGGCTTAATGGAAATAAAAACGGCTACCGAAGTAGCCGTATGCAAACTTTTGCACATCCGCGGCAGGGATTACTTGGGCTGGAAGTTCTTGGGATCAAGCGAGACATTCTGATTGATGTCACCGATTTTGACATCCCATTCGTAAACCGAAGTAGCTCCACTCTGGAGTTCACGGGAGAAGTGAACGTCGTAGTGGGTTGGCATAGTGAAGCCGTCGACGGTCTTGAAATCGCTGAAGCGTTCCTCGACGCGGTAGCGAGTGTCCTGTTGGCGGGCCTGCGCCAGTTCCGGCGACTGCTGACCGGATGATCCAGGCAGGGGATTGTCCGGTGTGCTTCCTTTCAGTTGATCGAGGGTCGAGGTTTGGGTCATTTGCACCGGCACATTTGATCCGCCTGCGGACTGATATGTGGTGCCCTCCCCGATATGAGGGTGAATCGTGATGGTGTAGACGGTCAACACGTGATGATAGGTTTCGGGATCGAAATAGAGGTCGATGGTCTGGTCGGCGCCCTTCCTGGGCTTGTAACGGAGAACATGCAACTGATGGCCATCGACGTTCTTAAGGCCTTCATAGGATAGTTTTGGTTTACGTTCGTCGAGATTCAGCAAAGGCCACGCGGTGGAAAGAACGCCTCCGAAGAGTCCCTCGTGGATGGCGGTGTTCTGAGTGTAGATGAAGTCGCCGAGCGGGGACCGACTGCGCTGGGCTGTAGTCGCGGCAACTTCGAGCCGGTTTCCGTCGGAGACAAATTGCTCGCCCTTGTAATCATTGTTTTCGAACTTAAACAGAAGGCGGAGTTTATCTCCTTCGCTCACCATGACGGCTTTGCCGTCGAGCGTGCCGGCTCCGCCAACCAGGATTTTGTATTGTGCAGTTCCCTGCACTACGCGCGACTTGATTCCCTTGCGAGCTTCCGCGGTTCCGATGGAATCCAGGTGTTTGGCTATCAGCTCTTCGGGTTTCAGTTCTGCTGCAAAGCAAATAAAAGGCAAAGCCAGAAGACCGAGGCAGAGGACGATCCGGATCTGCTGGCGCAGTAAGCTGCAAGTTTTCATGTACATATACTTCCCTTTTTCGACTGTCTAATTAGGCTGAAAATTTTTAGGGTCAAGCTGCGGGTTCTCCATGATCTCGCCGAAGAAGACATTCCAGAAATAGACGGCAGTTCTCCCGCTTTGCTGTTCGTTTGTGAAGTGCAGCTCGTAGTGCGTGGGTAAGGTAAGTCCGTCCGCGGTTTTGAAGTCGCTGAAGCGCTCTTCGACGCGATATCGGGTGTCCGCTTGCTGGCTCGATTGTGCCTCATCGGACGATACGCCAAGTGTCTGCGACGGAATCACTGCGCCGCTGGAAGTCTGAAACTCCGGGGAAACAAGATGCTGGCTGATAGACAATTTGTAAATCGTCAGCACATGCCGGAAGGTGTCGGGTTCAAAGAAGAGATCGATCTCCTGATCAGATCCTTTCTTCGGCTTGTAGTGCAGATCGTGGAGTTGTTTTCCATCGATCGTCTTCAAACCTAAATAAGACAACTTTGCTCTGTGGACATCGGGATCGAACAAGGGCCACGCCGTGGAGAGCACTCCACCCAGAAGCCCATCACGGATGGCGATGTCCTGCGTGTAAAGGTACTGGCCCAGTGGAGAGCGAGTTTTCTGAGCCGTTGTAGCCGCGACCTCGATCTTGCTGCCGTCGGTCACGATCTGCTCGCCTCGGTAGATATTGTTGGGAAACTTGAACAGGAGATGGATCTTATTTTGTTCACTGACCAGGGCAGCCTTGCCTTCCTGCGTGCCCGCGCCTCCCACGAGAATCGTGTATTGAGCGGTTCCCTGGGCGACTCGCGACTTAATGGCCTTGCGGGCATCAGGCGTGCCGATGGAGTCAAGATGCTTGGCGACTAGTTCCTCGGGCTTCAGTTCGCCGGCGAATGAATGAGAAGCCATGGCCGACAGCACGACCAGGGCCAGGATGAACGACTGCTTGCGGAAGAAGTGGCAAATCATGGACGGCAAACTCCTTTGCTGCAGGTACGAACATGCGGAGTATACCGTGGAACTCGCAAAATGGGAGCCTTCAAAGTCATTTCGAGGACCTAGTACTGGACCATTGTGATTGGGATCACAGACTAAGACCTCCAGCATCACTTAAGCTGCATCGCGGAGGGTTTATGTTCTCTCGCTCGACAGAGTACGCAATCCGGGCCATGGCGGTGCTGGCGGATCAGCCCTCCGGGAGTTTGTGCGGAGCCCGGGAAATAGCCGAGTCCGCGAATATTCCCCGCCCATTTCTCTGGAAGATTCTACAAAACCTGACGCGCAAACGCCTGTTGCGTTCCTTTAAGGGAGTGCGAGGCGGATACGAACTGGCGAGACCGGCGCGGCGCATCACAGTGCTGGACGTGATCGACGCCACGATGCCTGCCGACGCGATGAACGGCTGCCTGCTGGGATCGGGCAACTGCGAAGGGAAACATCCTTGCGCCCTGCACCTGGTATGGGCAAGCTTCGATAAAGATCTGACTGCCAAATTCCGCAAGACCTCAGTTGCGGACCTAGCCCGGCTTTCCCCGCAGGGGCGGCGCCGCAACGGGCGCCGCGCCTAGCGCGGACTTCCCCTCCTGCTCAAACTCACAGTCGCGTGTGAGCCCAATCACATCATCCTATGAGCCGTTCTCCGAAAATGGCTGCGTACCCGGCGGAAGTCACGACCGCGGGATCAGCGAGTGGGAGGGATGGCAATGTTCGAACAAGAAATCGAAATGGAAAAGCGCCAGTCATCGATAGTGCCGCTTTTGATTATCGTCGTGGCAATTCTCACTATCGTCGGAGTCTCCGGCTATTACGTGATCCAGGCTCGAAAAGTGCTTTCCAACCAGGAAGCGAGCGCGGTCGCGGTGGATGTACTGAGATCGCAGGGGCCCTCATCAATTCACTTCCATACCGGCATGGTCAAGGCCAGCGTCAACGACAAGCCGCATGATCCGCACTACCGCCTGCTCGAAAAAGCAGGCTTGATCAGCATCGGAAAAGATACCGGCACGTACGGGCAGACCACGCCCATCAGCCTGACCCAGGAGGGGCAACGCCTGGTGACCGAGTTAGGCGCGACCCTAGTCAAAGAGAAAGATGGAACGCAGTCGTACACCGTGCCGCTCGCGGCGCGGCGATTGGTGTCGGTGGACAAGGTCACGATGTTGAGCCCGAGCCGAGCCACGGTGGACATCACCTGGAAATGGGAACCGAATAAGCTGGGCAACCTGTTCGATGCTTCGGGTTCGCTGGTAAAGGGTTTCAGCACCTGGGACCGCGCGATTCTGATTCAGAAATATGGCGCGGATTTCTATCACGGGGATCCAACCAAGGTGACGCTGGGGATGATGAAAGCCGACACCGGGTGGCAGATCGCGGTGGAGTGATCAGCGCGACGCGCGGAGGGTAAACAGGGTAATTTCAGGCGGACAGTTGAGACGAACTGGGACTCGGATGGTACCGAGTCCCACATTTGTGTAAAGAGTAAGATTTCCGATCTTCCGTAAGCCCCACGGATATTTCTTGGCACCGTCCGGTAGCCACGGAGCGCCCAAAACAGGAAGCCTTATCTGTCCTCCATGAGAATGCCCGGAGAGTTGCAGGTCTACCGGGTATTTGGTGGCTTCGTCGGCATAGTCCGGCTCGTGCGAGAGCAGGATGACGGCTTCGTCCTTGGGAATCGATTTCAAAGTTGCGTCGATGTCCGGCTTGCCCGACCCTAAGTCATCCACACCCGCCAGCCAGATGCGGGAAGACGATCGCTCGAGGGGCATGGAGGTGTTTCGCAGCACGGGGATGTTGGCGGCGACCAAGGCATGCGTGATGCGTTCGGGATCAGAATCGACGTCGTGATTACCAAGCGCGGCGACAACACCGAGAGGGGCGTGGAGTTCGCGCAGCAACTGCGCGCAGGGCTCGATCGCGGCCGCCGCAGGCTTTGCGTTATGCAGATACTCATTGAACGGCGGGATGGTGATGAAATCTCCGGTAAGCACAATGAGGTCAGGACGCAGATCGCGGGCCATGCTCAAGGCATGGCGTAGGGGCACAACGGAGAAGTGATCGTCGTAATGAATATCGCTCAACTGGAGGACGGTCAACCCGTCAAAGGCCCGGGGACAACGCGGAAGAGGAATCTCGAGGCGCACGAGTTTCGGGTGATTGGGCTCGATCAGAACGCCGTCGGTCGCAACCGCACACCCTCCGGTGAAGGCCACCGCAGCGGTCATCAGGAATTTTCGTCTAGTGAGAGTTCGCAAACAGCCTGTGCCCTTCGTTAATGTTCCTTGAACCTCTGAGTTCCCGCCGCGCGGAACGGAATATGCCTAGGATAAATGCAGCAGTGGATTTGTGCCGGGAAGTCGCACATTGCCGCGCATCGTTGCGCTGAAAAGAATCAGGAGGCGCTCAACTTCGAGCGTAGGGCCATGCGCTTCATGGCGAGCTTGCGCAGGTACATATTCAGTTCGGAGATCCCGAGAATCTTCGCCATCGCAATCGTGACCAGCACTCCGACGGCGGTCACCAGGATCAGGATCATCAAGGCGCCCGGCCGATTGTGCCACGCGACACGAGCCTGAAACCAGGTGGTCAGGCGGAAGCACACGATCCCGGCTACCGCCGAGGCAAATGAGATCTTAAGGAAAAAGATGATCACTCCGCCGGCTTCGCGATTATGGGTGTGCCGGTTGAGCAGCACGAACAGGACGATCATGTAGATCGCGACACCGATCGAGCTCGATAAAGCGAGTCCGAGATATTGGTATTTGTGAACGAACCACCAATACACGGGAAGGTTCAGCACGGTGACGGCGGTTCCGACGATGGCGGGCGTCCAGGTGTTGTGAGTGGCATAGAAGCCGCGCGAGAAAATGTATTGCGCGCCCCAGGCGAACATGCCGACAGAAAACATCGCCAGGGCGTACCCGGTGGCCTGGAAATCGGCGCCGTGCAGCCGGGTATGCGCGAAAACGAAATAAACCACAGTAGAGTTCTGCGCGATGGTGAGGGCCGAGATTGGCATGATCACCACCAGCAAGCCCTTCACCGTGGAATTCAGCAGGCGGTTCAAGTCGTCGTATTTGCGTTCCGCGTAAAGCTGCGCCAGCAGAGGGAAAGACGCAACTCCAACGGCTTGGCCGATGGCGGTGAGGGGCACGCGCATCAGGGTTTTGCCATAGCTCAGCCAAGTGATGGAAGCGGGCTGAAGATAAGAACCAAACCAGCGCATGATCCAGTCGTCGGTGAAGGTCATCGACAACGCGAGCATGATGGGCACGGCCATCTTTAAAAACAGGATAAAGCCGGGGTGACGAAGGTTCAGATTGGGCTTGTATTTCACGCCCGCGCGAGTCGCTCCGTAAAGCTGCAAGCAGAGGTTCCCCGCGATCGATCCCACCAGCACCCCGACGGCGAAACCCGTGATGCCGATGCGCGATGCCAGCATCCATCCACCCAGGATGATGAAGAGGTTGTAGATCACAGTTGCGATGGATGGAATCAGGAACTGGTTCTTGGCGTACTGAACCGAAGAGAGAATACTGCCCAGAACGAAACAGATCTGCGCCGGCAGCATGAGACGCGTGAGGAATACGACTTCGGCTTTTGCGGCGGGAGTAAATCCCGGAGAAATGATGTTGACCAGATGCGGGGCGAAGATTTCGCCCATGATCACCACGAAGGTGAGCAACAGCGACATAAAGGTGGTGACGGTCGAGAAAACGTACCAGCCTTCGTCTTCCTGCCCGGCGGCGAGATATTTGGTGAAGACTGGGATGAAAATCACGCTGAGCGAGGCGCCAGCTACGAGGTAATTCAGGAAGTCTGGCAGGGTAAAGGCGGCATAGTAGGCGTCGGTCGCGGCATTGGAACCGACCTGGTGTGCGATGCTCCATTCCCGGAGAAAACCCAGGATGCGGCTGAGCATCACGCTCGCCATGACGATTCCGGCGGAGCCTGCGATCTTCCGTTCTACACTTCTTGCTGGGGAAACAATCGTAGTCGCCACAAACCTTCTCTTGTTCTAGACCTGAAAACACGCAGGTGGGCTCAAACTCGCGTGCGCATCGTACTGATTCCCGGCGCAATCGTCGTGCCACTCGACGATATCATCGAGCTTGGTATGTGTTTCACTTTAAGTCATCCAGGCGAGTTATCGCTAGAGCAAACCTAAGGATGTGTGCAGGAAATTTTCAGATGTAGACACAGTGTTCCCATTCCAGCCGGGATGCAGAGACTTTCTTCCATGTCAAACATCTCCCTGATTTCCGGCGGTTCTGATTCGGTTGAGTCCAGCGCAAAGAAACACAGGGTCGGAGCAGGGCTCGCCGCCTGGCTCCGGAACTCATTCGGGCGCAAATCAGTGACAAGTTGAATTGTCCGAACGAGGAGAGAATAAGAATTCGTGGGCGAGCCGAACCGTTATGCGTATCGCATCGCAAGCGTGAAAACAACTATCAGACCTAGTTCTTGCACAGAGAAATCTGACCCTCTTCTTTTGGACAAGCCTCACAAATTTTGTTTAGCGAGATGATTCCTCACGTTAGTTTTTGTTCTGCGCTGAGCGTCGTTTGTTCAATCGAAAATGGCCAACGAAACGGGAAACTCAGGATATAATTCGTCGGCCTGCTCGGGGTCAAGATCGGATCTTGTCGCATCTTGCAGCAGTGGACGCTTTCCCCACTAGCCTCCTGTTCACAAACCGCTACCACGCGAGGACAAATAATAATGAAGCTGTATCGGATGTTGGCGTTCTCTGTTGTCATGTTGCTGGCGTTGTCGGGAATCACGCTTTCGCAAACCTGGACTCCCTTGACCAACCAGCCGACTTTCACGGCTAGCACACCTCTGCTCCTCACGGACGGAACCATTTTTGTTCAGTCGTACAGCACCGGTGCTTGGTGGAAACTCACCCCCGACATCAACGGCAGCTACTTGAATGGAACATGGTCGCAACAAGCCACGATGCCTTCCAATTACGGGCCGCTCTACTACGGCTCGGCGGTGCTGAGAGACGGGCGTGTCATCGTGGAAGGCGGCGAATACAATTTCGGATCGCAGATCGAAACTAGTCTGGGCGCGATTTACGATCCTGTCGCGAACAAATGGACCGCAGTTGCACCACCCAGTGGTTGGACGAACATCGGCGACGGCGCGAGCGTAGTCCTTTCCAATGGGACTTACATGCAAGCGAACGCCTTGACCAGCCAGGAAGCGTTGTTCAACGCCACGAACCTGACATGGACTACGACCGGAACCGGCAAGGCGGATGCGAACTCGGAAGAAGGTTGGGAACTGCTGCCGAACGGACTGGTCATCACGATCGATGCGAACAACAGCAGCACGAAAGCGGAAAAATACACTCCGTCGACGGGAGCCTGGACGAGCGCGGGCAATACCGGCGTGCAATTAGTCGATCCGGGATCGCATGAAATTGGACCGGCGGTGCTTCGTCCAGATGGAACGATGTTGGCGACGGGCGCGACCGGGCACAATGCGATTTTCAATACACTGACCAGGGCCTGGTCGGCTGCGCCGGACTTCCCGAATAGCGGAGGCCAACTGGACATCGCAGACGGGCCGGCGACGCTGCTGCCCAACGGCAACGTGCTGTGCGCGACCAGCCCGGGAGTGTTCGGCAAAAATACTCACTTCTTCGAGTGGGATGGGACGAGCTTTATTCCTGAGCCGGCAACGCCGAATGCGACGAAGAAATCGTCGTACGAAGGGCGCATGCTGACACTTCCGAACGGCCAGGTGATTTACACCGACGGCTCGAAGGATGTCGAGATTTACACTCCGATTGGCGCCCCCGATCCGGCCTGGGCTCCCACCATCACGAGTGCGCCGAGCACCGTGACCCGTGGCACGACCTACCCAATCAAGGGCACGCAGTTCAACGGACTATCGCAAGCGGAAGGCTATGGAGATGACTCGGCCGCAGCGACTAACTATCCGATCGTTCGCATCACCAACCAGAGCACGGGTCACGTCTTCTACGCTCGGACTCACAACCACAGCTCGATGGGGGTTGCGACTGGAAGCCGCATTGTTTCCACGCAATTCGATGTGCCAGCAGGTGCGGAAACCGGCGCCAGCAATCTGGAGGTTGTGGCCAATGGAATCGCATCCGTTCCGGTTACGGTGACGGTTCAGTAATCTGCGTTTGATTTGCAACCCACCCCATGAGGGTGGGTTTTTTTATGGAGAAAAAGACAACCCGCCGAGTTGTGGGCTCGGCGGGTGTGGATCGTACTGTTTGTTGAAGCGAAGGCGAGCATAACGGTCGGCGTGCGCAGTCACAAGACGATGGGAGCAGATTTTGCAAGAATTTTACAAATGCCTTACCAGTGCCTTACAGAGCGCGGAAAGGCTGTTATTGAGTTTGGAGGCGCAGTTCTCGCTGGCGCTTCAGTTGCGCGAAAATGTAACGATGCCGGGCGGCTTTATCGCTGCTTCCCCCCGGGTGGGAGTACAAGGCGGCTAACCAGCGATGGGCCGCCAGAAGTCCGGGCAGCATACTGAGTGCGGTCTCAAAAGCAAGGATAGCGCGCTCGCGATGCCCTAAACGTGCCAGTGCTACCCCCAGGTAGAAATGCCCTTGCGGCAGAAAGTGTTGAAGGCCGACGGAGACCAGCGCTTCCTCTGCGGCTTCTTCATTGCGGCGCTGCCGCAAACGGACCATGGCCAGTCCCAGGTGAGCTTCCGGACTGTCGCCATCGATCTCGAGGGCCTGTTTGAACGCTCGCTCGGCTTCGACGATGAACTTCTTGCGCAGGTACGTTTCCCCAATCCGCAAATGCAGATCGGGCAGTCGAGGATCCGAAGCCTCTGCCTTCAACAGGTGCGACAAGGCGGCATCCATGTTTCCCTCTTCGAACTGGATGATGCCAAGGAGCAAATCAGCCCAGGGACGAGGCTTGGGAGTTTCGTCGGCCGTCGGGCTCGCGTTTTCGACTGAGACCTGCTGCGCGTTTTCCGAGGGTGGCTGTGGCTTCTTCCTGGGAGGAGACGCAATCAACATCTCGAGTATTTTTCGGGCTTCGTCTCGGCGGCCGCT
The DNA here is from genome assembly GCA_963797845.1 of Terriglobia bacterium. Taxonomy (GTDB): domain Bacteria; phylum Acidobacteriota; class Terriglobia; order Terriglobales; family Acidobacteriaceae; genus DASREM01. Next base: position 168,835 of record CAWCRE010000013.1, on the reverse strand, counting down.
TGCCATATAGCACTGCGCCAGATGCTGCTGAAATCGGATCTCTTCCGGCCATTTCGCAGCCAACCCCTCGAGCAGGGCGAGAGCAGCCTGATAGTTGCGAGCGTCAATGTGAACCCGGGCGAGATTGTAATGCTGTTCACGAACCGCGATTTCCACGGCTTTGGCCTGGTTTTCACTGGGCTCCTGAATGTATCCGAGCGCGACGAACTGCTTGAGGACGGCCTGGGCGGCGGCGGGATCCATTCGAAGATCGGCGGCGTGCATTCCACATTCGCCAGGTTCGCTCTCCCAACTCGGAATGCGGGAAATTTCCGGACGATGGTCGAACGCCTGCACCAGCACACGACCGTCCATATCGTCGGCAACCGGTAAACCAAACAGAGTGAGGATGGTTGGAGTGACATCCAGCAGAGTCGCCCCATAAATTCGCTCGTCCTGCTGCACATGCGGACCCTTCATGCAGAAAACTCCAAAGGGACGATGTTGCACGGCGGGTCCAGCGGGCTCGGCAGGAATTCCGCGCGGACGCAGGTGGTCGGAATGAAATCCATGATCGGAAACCAGGATCACCGTGGCTTCCGGCCCGGCCAGGTCGAGCAAGGTCTGCAACATCATGTCGTGGAAGCGGTATGCGCCATTTACGACGTCTTTATAGATTTCGAATTTGTCGTTCGGAATTCCTTGCATCTGCGGCGGGTGAAAGTGCATAAAGCCGTGGCAGAAGTGGTCAATGCCGTTGTAGTAGACGGCGAGGAAATCCCAGGGCTCGTTTTGCAGAATCCAGGTCGCCGCGTTGTGAATGGAACAATTTTCGGAAAGGATTTTAGCGAACGACTGAAGGCCTTTGTCTTTTTCCTGATCGATTTCAGCGGCACGAGGAATCCAGGGCAGGATGGCGGCCTCGGTGACTTCTTGCGGATGCATGCGGAGCTTGGCGAAGGTGTCACGCAACGATTCTGGATGCACTGCGCCGGGCGGCAAGGGCCACGGTTGATCAAGCTGGCCCGACGCGTAGGGGTAGAGATCCGAGACCGAGATGCCATTGATGGGCTCGGCGGGATGGCCGGCGAACCAGCCCAGCACATGAGTCTTGTACCCACGCTGCGTGAGAATGTTCCAGATCGCCTTCACCTTTCGCGAGGTGCTGGTAACGGGCCGCACTCCGCCGTTTTGCGGGTCGGGCTCCATGAATCCGTGGATGCCATGCTTGTCAGCGCGCTTGCCGGTCGCGATGGAGTTCCAGAGCATGGGAGAAAGAATCGGGCGCAAGGTGGCCAGATTGCCGATGACGCCATGGTCGATGAAATCGTTGAGGGTCGGCATCAAGCCCTGGTCAACCAGAGGATTGATCAATTTCCAATCGGCTGCATCCCAACCGATGAGCAGAACTTTTTGGGCAAGGGGCACAGACATGTGAATTCACCGGCGCAGGAGAGGGTCCGCGCAACGAGGGAAGGCGTTCAGTGTACTACAACTTTGGAAAAGTAAATCTGAAAAACAAACATTCGCGCATCATTCTTGGCTGCGGAGTCCTAACCCGAGCGGATAGGCCCTCTCGAAATGTGCCAAAGGCAGCGGATTACAAGGCTTTGTGGAATTTTCGTTCCGCGGCGTGTAGAGTATTTTTCGATATCTTTCCCTCCGCCCAAGACGTTTCATGAGAAGCATTCTCCCGGTGTACGTCGCGATCCTTTTGAGCAGCTGCTGCCTGGCTCAGGGCAACGGAATTCCGCAGACGCAATGCGCGATTGCGGGGACGGTCACCGATTCCTCCACGGGACAAGCCATCAAGGGAGCCGAAGTAATGGCGCGGGCGGTAGGACCGCGAGTCGGGCTTCCGTTGCGTCCGGCATCAAGCGTCAGCGATGCCAAGGGGGAGTTCGCGATCGAAAGGCTGGATTGCGGACGTTACGCAGTGCGGGCATTTCGCGACGGCTACATCGTGAATGGACAACCCACGATTCTGACGCTTTCCCCCGGACAGCGCGCGGATGGCATTTCCGTTTTGATGACTCCCGGCGGAGTTATCAGTGGACACGTGGTGGATGAAGCGGGAAAGCCGTTGTCGGGAGCCAGCGTGGAACTGATGAAGTATTCGTTCGGCACGGGAAGGCGCGACTTGAATGTCATGTCCAATGCGACGACGGATAAAGCGGGAGAGTATCGCATGGAGGGCTTGGCCCCTGGTCAATACTATTTGCGGGCGAATGTCGCTCCGCGAGGCGGAACGAAGCCAGCGCGCGACGGAAAGACTTATGTCCCGGTCTACTTTCCGAACGCTACCGACCTCGAACGAGCATCTGCGCTGGACATTCGGCCGGCCCAGGAACTGGCAGGGATGGATCTGAACCTGAGTCCGGTGCGAAGTGTTCACATATCAGGCCTGGTCACCGAGAATGGAATCGCGAAAGCCGGGGCGGAAGTGACGCTGCTGGGCGATGAAGGGTTCACAACTTTTCCTGGCGGCCAAACCTCGACCGACAAGACCGGCCACTTCGAATTTTTTGGAGTAAGTCCGGGCGCTTACGTGATCGTGGCGCAATCGTCGAGCGATGACCCTCGCAGCAAAGTGTTCTGGGGGCAATCGGCAGTAAGTGTGGAAGATACGAATTTGAACGACCTCAGGGTGAGTGTGAACGAAGGGCACGAGATCTCGGGCCGCTTGCATGTGGACAATGGGATTACTGCGGAAATGAGTAAGCTGACTGCCACGCTGGAATCGCAACAGCCCTCCGCAGTAAGAAATTTACTGCCGGAATTGGAGGGGACCGGCATAGCTGCCGATGGCGGGTTCCGATTTCACCACGTTCCGGAAGGCACATACTCGTTGAGCTTCTTTCCTCTGCCGACTGGAAGTTATCTGAAGTCATTGGGTACGGTGGATGTGCTTGAGACCGGCATTGCGGTTGGCAACGGGCCGGTGGGTCCGCTCGATATCACGATTACTAGTGCGACAGCGCGCGTGGACGGCACAGTCTCGAATGACAATACTTCCGGAGGCAACGTGGTGGTGGTGCTCATCCCGGACGGAAGGCGCCGAAGTCAATTCAACTACTACCGCGTTGCCAGTCCCGATAAATCGAACCAGTTTTCGTTGCGGACCATCCCTCCCGGGGATTACAAACTTTTTGCCTTCGAAGGAATGGAACGGCGAGAGTTCATGAATCCGGATTTTCTGCGACCTTATGAAAACCAGGGGCACTCCCTCCATTTGGAAGACGGGAGCCGGGAAACTGTGCAACTCGATCTGATCGTGGTGAACGCCCAACCGTAGCGAGGTGCAAACTTCTGCACCTTGACGGACTGCGCTTGTTTTCATATAGTCCGCACTGCTCGGAGATCATTTAGCAAATGAAGGTCTAAATCTGGGGCAGCTCAGCCCAGGTTCGTGAAGTCCCACACAGCGTAATCACCCGAAAATCAGGAGTAATGCAGATGAGGCCAAGCACGCGTTTCTTTACGACGCTAGTCGTGGCAGCCGGAACTCTTGTTCTGAATGCCAATGCCCAAAACCATGCTTACAATACAGCTCCCACGAGGAACTCCAACACTGCTTCCCTGGCCGAAGATTTCGTGGGATCGATTTCTCTCGGTGCCAATGTGAACATCACCAACAAAACCGGACCGCAGAGCGAAACCAGCGTGGCTACGGATCCGACCAATCCGATGCATGTTCTGGAAAGCGTTAACGATCTGACCACCACTGCCGCGGTTTACGAATCGCTCGATGGTGGGGCGACCTGGACCAATAGCAACCTGACGACAAACGGATCTTTTTGTTACGACACATGGCTGGGTTTCAACTCCAATGGAGATGCATTCGTTTCTTTCGAATGCTCAGACCAGAGGGTCGCGTACAAACTGGCTGGCCAAAGCACATGGAATGCAACCAAACTCACGAACGCTGGATCAGCCCCGGATCGCGACATGCTGACCGTCGACAACTCGCCGACGAGCCCGTTTGCGGGTAGCGTTTACATCGGGTACGACGACAACGGCAACAACAATACTCCGTACGTCCTGTTCTCTCGCGATGGGAAAACCAATTGGACCCGCAGCACGGCGATTCCTCACGGCAATCCAACCATCGGCGTGAACGTATCGACGGGACCGGATGGAACGGTCTACGCGGCATGGGAAGACTACACAGGGAAAAAACTGTTCTTTTCGAAATCGACCGATGGCGGTGCAACTTTCGGCAGCGCTGTGGCGGTTACCAGCTATCGCTTGAATACCAGCAGCTTTTTCGTGCTCATTCCGCCACAGAACATTCGCGGCATTCTTCCCTATCCGATGACGGCAACCGCGCAAAACGGAAGCCATGCGGGAAGGGTCTACGTCAGCTACACGGACAAGGATGTCACCAATAACAACACGAATATTTATCTTCGCTTCTCGGATGATGGGGGAACGACGTGGTCTTCTGAAGTGAAGGTGAACGACGACACCACGAACGCCTACCACTTCCACCATCAGATCGCCGTCACTCCTCAGGGCAATCTGGCGATTTGCTTTTATGACACGCGCCGTGATCCAGCCGGCAAGAAGACCGACCGCTACATCGCGCTCTCGAGCAACGGCGGAGCAAGTTTCAAACCTAACAAACGGTACACCACAGCGCAGTCTGATGAGACTGTTGCGGGTGCCGATGGTAACCAATATGGGGACTACCAAGGCATCTATGCTGACCCGACGGGCAGCTTCAGGATGTCGTGGACGGACTCGCGGACGGGAGCAAAAAACGAGGACATGTTCGCAGGAGCGCTCCTGTTTCCGTAACCTTTGTAATTTTACGAGTTACCGGCGGGGTATCCGTACTCCGCCGGATTTTTGTTTTTGGCCTCATAGAAGTTTTGCTCAGCACGAATCTATAATCCTTCATAGAAGGTGGGCCGATGCGATTTCCGGTTGGGTTGAGTACACTATCTTGCATTCTGCTGGCATTGTCGGCGATCGCATCATATGCGTATCAGGCCAGCACGATTCCGAGTTCCAACCTGATTCAGATCGACGAACTGTCGAAACTCATTCAGGCCCGGGGTGGTGAAAAGCCGCTGATCCTGCAGGTGGGTTCGCGAATACTGTTTCAGCAGGCCCACATTGCAGGTTCGGAGTACGTGGGTGCGGCATCAACAGACGCTGGGCTGCAAGCGTTAAAAAAGCGAGTCGAAGGACTTCCAAAAACGAAGTTTATTGTCCTGTATTGCGGATGCTGTCCGTGGAGTCATTGTCCAAATGCGGAGCCGGCTGACAAGACTTTGCGCGCATTGGGCTTCAGCAACGTGAAGACGCTCTACATTGCAAATAATTTTGGGACCGACTGGGTGCAGAAGGGCTATCCCACGGCCAAGGGAGACTAGCTTATTCACCGAGGCGGGGCAGCGCGAAATGCAGTCATGGTGGCGCTACTCGCGCTCGCGCTCGGCGTGGGTGTGTATTTCAGCAAGCTGCGTCGCCGCGTTGTGACATTCCATGGCGAACACCTACCGGCTCCGGAGTTCTCACTAAAAGGACTGAACGGGGAAAGCGTGGATTTCACTGCTTTTCGAGGAAAAGTCGTTCTTCTGGATTTTTGGGCGACATGGTGCGACCCATGCCGCGAAGAGATTCCGCGGTTTGTCGAGTTGCAAAATGAATTTGGCAAACAAGGGCTGCAGATTATCGGAATCTCCATGGATGACGATCCGCAGCCGGTTCGCGATTTCTACCGCCAGGCAAAGATGAATTATCCGGTTGCGATGGGCGATGCCAAGACGGGCAGTTTGTACGGCGGAGTTCTCGGAGTTCCCATCGCATTCATGATTGGCCGCGATGGGCGTATCTATGCCAAGCACGTCGGAGCAACTTCATTCACTACATTTGACGATGAGGTGACGGCCCTGCTGCAGATGCCGCCCTCCCCGGGTGTAACTCCATCCCAGAAATAGGGGTTTAGCGCAGTTCACGTGCTGCGTGAATCCCGACGTAGACATTGGCTGCGGTGATCGCGGCGTCGGGAATCCACCACCATCGCGCGCCTCGTTCCTTCATCTTGAGTGAGAAATATGAGACGCCCAAGTCGGCAGGAAATCCTATGCCATAAAGCGCAAGGCGCCGGCGAAAAGTCGGCGGAACATAGGCGCAGGTATGCTGCCCGATGCAGCGCATAGTGAGTTCGGCGTTGGCGATACTGGAGGAGAACAACAACGTGGTCATGCCCCAATATCTCGCGTCAGCGGCATGCGAAGATCCATCGATCCAGCTGCCCTCCGCAGCGGGCGGCGCCGTTTGATGCCGGTGCGAGATCGCGGCGTTTGGTGAATTGTCGGTCGACTGCGCGATCGAACTGGGAGCATCCGGAAGATCGACCGCAGCAACTAAGATGTTGGATGTGGCCGATGCAGACTCCTGCCCGAAGCACAGCGTTCCGGTCAGTACCAGCAAACCCACCCACAAGAAAAGATTATTGATCCTGCCTGGCATCGATCCTCCGCACTGTTTCGCAGTGAACCCTGGACGAGAAGACACATCGGTTTCACCCTGGCCGAGTAGGCCGCATAGGCAATGGCAAGTTGTCTGCCAATGTCGGATGGTGGTCCGGAAACTATGTTCGGGGTTCCTGATGTGGAGATGAAGTCTCGTTTATCGCGTTCTGTTGTGACCACTTAGCTCGTTTGTGTGAGATCGCTCGATCATCGGCGCTCCGGGCTTACGCGTGCAGGACGATATTTCAAAACTCGGGGATTTGTATGAATCCTGGACTGGGAGTTCAGGGACTGGACAGAGCGACTTCCAGGTTGGGGGGCGTCCACCGTATCTCGCTGCAAAAACAGCCAAACCGCCTGGTTCAGAGATTTGGCATGCGGGGTGCATTGGTAAAGGTCGCTTCGGCATGTAAGTACCCGCTTGCAGATAGGCCTGATTCGCAAATCATCGCGAAGGCGAACTCAAGACAGGCCTTACCGGAGTTCATCATCCGCTTTCAATGTGAAGGTTGGGCTTGCAAAGGGAACACCTAAGCGAGGATGGCGAAGCCCTGCGCATAAAAAAAGATTCCTGATACTCATGAAGGAAACGATCCTGGAAAACAATTTACAGCATTGGTATGCGGTATATGCGAATTCACGTCACGAGATGGCCGTGAACGAAAAACTTCGCATGCGAGAGATCGAGAGCTTTCTGCCCATTCACCGGACCGTGAGCCGATGGAAGAACGGCTGCAAGAAGACTCTGGAGCTTCCCTTATTTCCCAACTATCTGTTCGTGCGCATTGGACGTACCCAGCGGGGCCGGGTGCTTGGCACTCCGGGAGTGATCTCGCTGGTGGGAGCGGCAGGGGAACCGGTTGCGGTGCCGGACCGTGAAATCGAGATGTTGCGTCAAGGGATCAGCGGGCGAGGATATGAGCCGCACCAATATTTAAGCCTGGGCCAGAAGGTGCGCATCAAGAACGGCGCGATGAAAGATATGGTCGGGATTCTGGTGCGCAAGAAAAACGACTTCCGGGTTGTGCTGAATGTGGACATCATCCGTCAAAGCGTGGCCGTGGATATCGATGTTGATGAGATTGAACTGATTGCGCCGGATGCGACAAGTTTCTGCTAAGAGAACCCCAAATGTCTTATCAACCATTCCAACTGAAGACGGCGACCGAGGAACGAATCGTGGAAGCAGCGGTCCAGCTTTTCTCGCGCCGCGGCTTCCGAGGCAGCAGCACTCGAGCCATCGCGCAACTGGCGGGAGTGCATGAAGTCACGCTGTTCCGGCATTTTCCGCGAAAGCGCGATTTGTTCTGGGCCTCGACGGCGTCACGATTAAGCCGGCTCAAGATGACTCCTGAGCTCGCAGCACGCATGGAACAGGATGCCGATCCGCTGGTGATCGTTCCCTCGCTGGTTGAGTTCCTGGCGGAGAAACTGTGTTACCAGTCGGAATTGACCCGCCTGCTGTATCTAGGGCTGTTCGAACTGGAATCGGGCGATCAGCAGGTGTTCGGCAAGCATCTGGCCACGCTGTTACAGCCCATCCACGAATACCTGACGCGATGCGTCCAAGCGCGCCGGCTGCGATGTTCCGATCCGCAGGCCGCAACGCTAGGCCTGATCGCCTCGGTGCTGATTCACCACGCCGCTCCCGACTTGTTGAATCGCTCGACTTTTTCCAAGCAGGAAAGCGGCTCCCCCGCAGACAGCTGCGCCAATTTCTGGGTTGAGGTTCTACTGGCCCGTTAGTCGGCGTCTGCAAACGGGCGCAACAAAAATCCACTGAAGGGTTCCATGCGGCTGGTACAGCCAACATGAATAACGAACATTTATGAACCAAGACAATCAAATTGTTCTGAACAATTCGGAAGTCCCGGGGGTGTGTTTGCCGCCAGGAGCGTCGGCGAGCATCGACACTCGCGATGAGCAGATTTCACTGGTTCAATTCTGGCGCATTCTTCAGAAGCGGCGCTGGCTGGTGGTGTGCTCGCTAGTGGCAATCGTGGCCGTCATCACCACCGTTTCATTCCTGATCCCCAAGCGCTACGACGCAAGCTCGCGGGTATTGCTCGACATGGAAGGCAACGATGCGCTGGGCCTGGAGCAGATCGTGATGCCGATCGGACTGGATCTGAATACCAAGCTGGAAACCCAGATCCGCATCGTGCAAAGCGACACCATCGCGATCACTGTAATCAAGCAGCTCGGACTGCATCACAAGCCGGAATTCGCGGGACAGTTGGCCGTTCCCCTGAATAAAGATTTCGATGACTTGGACGTGCAGCAGCGGGCACGGCTGCTCACGATGTTTCACAAGTACCTCACCGTGCAGTTGATACCAAAAACCCAAATCATCGAAATTCATTTCCGCAGCAAGAGTCCCGCGCTGGCGTCTGAAGTCGCAGACGTGGTGGCCAACACGTACATCGAGCACAATTTTCAAACTAAATACCGGGCCACCTTACAAACTTCGGACTGGCTGACCAAACAACTGGATGATCTGAAGAAGCACGCTGAGACATCGCAGGAAAGTCTGATTGCGTACCAGAAGAAGACGGGAATCCTGGGAACGGACGAGACCCATAACATCATCACCGAAAAACTGGATGAATTGAACAAGCAGCTCTCGACCGCCGAGGGCGACCGCATCGTGAAAGAGGCGAAATATCGCATCGCCATGAGCGAGAACCCGGAATTGATTGCGAGCGTGCTTCCTGAAAGCGTACTGGGCGCGCTTTATAAGCAACGGGCGCAGTCGAAGGCGGAACTCGCCCAGATGACGGCGAAATACGGTGCGTCCTATCCGCCGGTTCTCCAACTCAAGTCGGAGATTGACGATTTGAACTCGAGTATCCAGCAGGAAGTGGAGCGAACAGGGGAACGGGTTCGGGCTGAGTACCAGGCTGCGCTGAAATCGGAGCAAATGCTGGACTCGTCCCTGGAACGGCAGAAGCAAGAAGCATTCAAGCTGAACGGCGATGCTATTCAATACGCGATTCTGCGGCGCGATGTGGAATCCAGCCGCGATCTATATGAAGGTTTGCTCAAGAAACTGAAGGAGGCCGGCATTCTGGCGGGATTGAAGTCGAGCAACATCAACGTGATTGATCGCGCCAGCATTCCGGTCGAACCGGTTGAGCCGAAAATCCCGTTGAATATTGGACTGGGCTGCCTGGGCGGACTGTTGTTTGGCGTGGCGCTGGCGTTCGTGGTGGAAAACGTCGATACCTCGATTCGCACGCCGGAAGATGTCGAGAATTATTGCAACCTACCTTCGCTTGGCATTGTTCCGAGCGTACCGGCTGCCAACAAAAGCGAAGCGAAGCTGATGGCGCGGAATGGCCGCAAAGGGCCGATTCGCCCGGTGGCGATTCAGGACCGCAACTCGGGAAGCGCCGAGGCTTATCGCGCCCTGCGTACTTCCCTGCTGCTCTCTTCGCCGGTTGCTCCACCGCAAGTCTTCATGATCACCAGCGCCATGATGCAGGAAGGCAAGAGTTTTACTGCAGTCAACCTGGCAGTGGTGCTGGCGCAAACCGGAAAAGATGTGCTGCTGATCGACTCGGACATGCGCCGCCCGGCGGTGAACAAATACCTGGGAATTCCGATGAATGCGGGCCTCAGCAGCTGTCTTGCTGGAGCTGAAGATCCAGATTCCGTGATCGTGAAGGTCGAGGATATTCCTGGGTTGCATGTGGTTCCGGCAGGGCCCATGCCGCCGTATCCATCGGAAATGCTGGCCTCGGATGCAATGCCGCAGTTACTGCGGAAGTGGAGACAGCGATTCCGTTACATCGTGCTTGATACGCCGCCAGTGCTGGCTGTTACCGATGCGACGGTGTGCGCGAAGCTGGCCGACGTCGTGGTGCTAATCGCGCGCTCGCAACAGACCGGGCGGCAATCGCTGGTGCGCACCCGGGACCTGCTGCGAAAAGTGAGAGCCAACATTGCCGGCGTGGTGGTGAATGATCTGTCGCTCAATTCGGTGGAATACCGGCAGTACTACGGCTATTACGGCAATGGGTATTACCAGTATTACAGCCCCGACAAGAAGAACGGGAACAACAACTAACTTGGGCAGAGGAATCTTGATCATGACATTTTCAGAAGTATTACAGAGCCGACGGCGACATTTATCAGCCGCCGTACTGCTGATCGTCTACGCGCTGTGTGCGGGCACAATCGCTGCGCAGGACAAACCGATGATCTCGATGGGTGGAGGTTTCTCCAGCGGCGCGGTAACCCCGATTGGCGGAGGAGATTTGCTGGAGATGAACGTCTTTCAGACTCCGGAACTGAGCGGAAAACTTCGCGTCAGCAACAGCGGCGATGTGCTGATCCCGTTGATCGGATTGCTCCACGTGCAGGGGCTCACCGCGGAGCAGACGCAGAATCTCATTCGCAAAAAATTGATCGAAGGCGATTTCATGAAGAACCCGCAAGTTACGGTGTTCATCAGCGAATATGCGACGCAAGGGGTGTCGGTGATTGGAGAGGTGCGAAAACCGGGGATTTTTCCCTCCTTTGGTGGCCACAACCTGCTCGATTACCTCTCGCTCGCCGAGGGTCTCACTCCGCTGGCGGGATCTCAGATCACCATCACCCATGCCACCGACCCAGCGCACCCGCAGACAGTGAAGGTGATCGCGGGAGCGGCTCCGCAACCGATCGACAATCCGGAGATCGGACCGGGAGACAAGATCTATGTCGAACGCACCGGGGTGATTTACGTCGTGGGCGATGTGGTTCGTCCAGGGGGATTTCCCATGGACCACAACGGTCACCTTAGCTTGATGCAGGCGGTTGCGCTCGCACAGGGCATCAACGGCACCGCCGCGAAGTCGTCGTCTGTATTAATTCGTACGACAACGCAGGGTCGACAGGAAATACCAGTAAACCTGAAAAAAGTAATGGCGGCGAAAGAAACGGATCTGGAATTAATGGATAACGACATCCTCTTTATCCCCAGCAGCACGACAAAAGGCGTACTGAAAAACGTCGGCGCTGCGATACCGACGGCTGCTGCCGCTTCCATCTACCGCATCCCCTAGTTCGATCCCATTCCAATGTCGACCATCATCTCCATCTCGGAACATCAGGTCCGTACGCAGCCGATCGCGGCGCCACCGTTACGGGTGTCGTTCAGTTGGACACTGGCTGGGAACGCGGTTTACGCGATCACGCAATTCGGCATGCTCTCGGTGCTCGCCAAGCTGGGCAGTGCCGCGGTGGTCGGTCAGTATGCGCTGGCACTCGCGATCTCGGCACCGGTGTTCATGTTCACGAACTTGCAACTGCGAGGCGTGCAGGCGACCGACGCCTGCGACGAATATGAGTTCGCCGATTACTTCAGCTTGCGATGCCTATCGACGGCGGTCGGCGTCCTTACGATTGCATTGATCGCACTGCTCGCAGGCTACGATACCGACACAAAGGTGGTCATCCTGCTGGTCGCGATCGCGAAAGCCATCGAAACTTTCAGCGACGTGATTGCGGGACACCTGCAAAAGTTCGAACGGCTGGACCAGGTCGCGAGAGCTCTGATGATTCGCGGGTTGGCTTCGGTCTTCAACTTCAGTGCCGTGTTCTTTGTGACGCGGAGCTTGATCATTTCCATGAGCGTGCTGTCGCTTACGTGGTTAGCGACAATTGGGCTCTACGACTTTCGGGTGCTCGCACGTGTTCTCACCTCGCGAAACTACTTTTGTTTTTCCGGCCCCATTTTGCGCAAGCTGGTGTGGTTGAGTTTGCCCCTGGGTGTGGTCATGGCGCTGAACTCGCTGAGCACGAACATTCCTCGCTACATCCTGGAGCGCAAGCTGGGAACGGCAGAACTGGGAGTGTTCGCGTCCCTGGCCTACCTGGTAACGGCGATGAGCCTGATCTCGATTGCGCTGGGACAGTCGGTGACGGCGCGACTTTCGCGCTTGTTTGCGGCAGGTGAACTGACCGCATTTCGCTCTCTCACCGGCAAGTTATTGCTGCTGGCGGCAGGCCTGGGGACGGGCGGAGTCGCTATCGCTTCTATGTTTGGCAGGCCAGTGCTTACGTTTGTGTATCGTCCGGAGTATGCCGAGCAGGTGAACCTGCTGATCGTCATGGTGGTAGACGCGTCGGTCACGGCTGCTTCGATATTCCTCGGTTTCGCCATGACAGCAGCCCGATGTTTTCGGGCACAGATTCCTATCATGATCGTGAACCTTGTGGTCACGATCGTTTGCACTTTCCTGCTGCTCCCGCATTTCGGCTTGCTGGGAGCGGGTTACGCGCTGCTCTCCTCTTCCCTGGTGCAGGCCTCAACCAGTTACGTGGTACTGGACCGGGCGATCCAGAATCGGAGCCGAGCCTGATGCGCATCCTGCATGTACTGGGCAAGCTGGACCGGGGCGGCGCCGAAACCTGGCTGGTGCAACTCCTGCGACATACCGACCGTCGTGAGTACGAAATGGACTTCATTGTCCATTCCGAGCAGCCGGCAGCTTATGACGAAGAAGTTCGCGCTCTTGGAGCAAGGATCTTCCCCTGCCTGTCTCCGTCCGAGCCCTTGCGATATGCGCGTAATTTCCGGCGCATCCTGCAAGCGACTGGACCCTATGATGTCGTGCACAGCCACGTCCACCATTTCAGTGGCTATGTGTTGATGCTGGCAGCGATGGGCGGCGTTCCCATCAGGATTGCACACAGCCACAGCGATACCAGGTCGGTTGAGCAGGATCGCGGGCGGGTGCGCCGCGCCTATCTCGCCGCCATGCAGAAGATGATTCAAACGTTCGCCACCGGCGGCTTGACCGTGAGCAGCGAGGCTGGCGATGACCTGTTTGCAGCGAACTGGCGCAAGTCCCCGAGATGGAAGCTGCACCATTTGGGCATTGACCTTTCACGCTTTTCGATTCGAGTGGACCGCAAAGCGATCCGGCGGGAACTTGGGTTACCGGAAGGCGCGCGGGTGATCGGCCATGTCGGCAGATTTAACGAGCAGAAAAATCACGCCTTCCTGGTAGAAATCGCCAGAGAAATTGTGAAGCGAGAACCGCGCGTGGTTTTCCTGCTGGTCGGCGGCGGACCTCTTCGTGAAACGACAGAACGACTGGTTCGTGCATTCGGAATGGAAAAGAACTTCCGTTTCGCAGGCCTGCGACCAGACATCCCGGCCCTCATGACGGGCGCCATGGATGCGTTTTTGTTCCCTTCCCTGTATGAAGGGCTGCCCATTGCACTGCTTGAGGCCCAAGCAGCCGGACTGCATTGCGTGATTTCAAAAACAATTTCTCCCGAAGCCGATGTGGTTCCCGACCTGATCGTACGGGAAGCGCTCACCGCGGCACCGTATACATGGGCGAACCATGTTTTGAATCAGCTATCGCGAACGGACTTCATGGAGTTTCCAGCCATCCGTGAACGCATGAATGAACGCTCCATCGAGACCTCCAGCGAGCGTCTGCTTTCTCTTTATGCAAGCTTCTCTTCCATATAGCCGAACAGGATTGACGCGGTCGCACAGCAGCAACGGTACGTTAGTTGCTTCGCTTTGCGCGCTGGCGATGATCGTGGTGCTGGTGCTGGAGGTGGTGGATACGGCTCACGCCTCGGTATCGCTGGCGCTGGTGACGATCCTGCTGTCGGGGTTTATGGCGTTCTGGAGGTTCAGCCGTTACGGCATCGATCCGCTGGCGCTATTCTGCTCCATCTTTCTACTTTACGACGGAGTGTTGCTGTTCCGCCTGACGACCGTGGGCGATGCTGCCGTCCTGGTGTATCCAACGACTTTCAGCACGGAAACCTACTCAGCCGCGGGAACATTGTGCGTCATTGCCATGGCCACGGTCATGGTCACCAGTTTCATCTGGGAGAGCACGGTTGAGCCTCGACGAGTGAAACAGGCGACCGTGCGTCGGGGTACGACCGGACGCTGGTTCTGGTGCGGGTTCGCACTGTACTGCGTGGGAGTCGTCCTCTATGGACTGCAATTCCAGCAATTCGGCGGCTACTTCGCTGCCCTGGCGATGCAACGCGGCGAGAAATTCGAAATGGCAGGAGCAGCTACGCTCCTGAGCTATCCGTATCTGGCGTTTGTGATTCCCGGGATCGCCTGCATGTGTTATGGAGCGGAGTGCGGCGACAGGCCGAAACAACGCATGGCATGCTATGGGCTCGTCGGATTCTGGTGCCTTCTGGTGTTGCTGCAGGGCGATCGAAGACTAGTGGTGCAAGCTGCTTTGACGGTGATCGGAATCTTGAGCGTGGTGCGCCCAGCAGCACTGAGGTTCCGCCCCCGCACCTGGGTCTTGCTGATCGCGGGATATTGTGCGTTCAGCGTGTTTGGATATGCGCGTGGGTTCATTTCAAGCATTGCCAGCGGACAAGCTACCTCCACGGAAGTGCTGAGCAGCATTGGCGACGACTGGACGTCGGACTGGCTGACACCTGAGCATACCGAGTTCGCCGGGCCTTACCTGTCGCTGCTCTCCGCAGTCTCGGAGCAGACGCAGCCCCTCTTTGGATCGTCGTATTACGAATCTTTTCTGACCGTGTTGCCGAAGTTCATGTATCCGGGACAGAAGCCTGAGCTGTTGACCCACCGCTTCGACGAAAAGATGCACATCGGTCACGGCCCGATTTCCGGCTGGGGGTATAACCCGGTTGCGGAAGCGTACGTGAATTTTGGGACCGCCGGCGTGGCGCTGGTGTTTGCCATGTGGGCGATTTATTTCCTTTTGATTGGATACGTGCGTCAGCGCGGAGTGTGGGGAACTTTGTGTGGGGCAGTGCTGCTGTCAGAAGCCATCAACGCGAACCGTATCGATTTCCGCAATGTGTACTGGGAGAGTTCTTATTTTCTGGCCGGACTCGTGGTGGCTGCGATCTTCAACATGTTGTTCAGCAACTTGTCGCGCCGAGCGCCTCGGATGAACGCGATCTGAACCGGATTTCCCTTATGAGACTCATCATCACTTGCGAACACCGTTTCAGTCTGGCTCCAGATGGGTCAGTTTGGACGAAGATTGCCTTTGATTACGCGTTTTGGCAACGGTATCTAGGAGCATTTGATTCTTTGCGAGTAGTCGCGCGAGCCACACTGGATCCCGCAATCGATGCCCAATACAAGCGGGTGACGGGAGACAGAGTCGCGTTCTGGCCGCTTCCGTACTATCTCGGTCCAGAGCAATTCCTGCTACAGCGCCGCAAACTTCGGGCATCGCTGCATGAAGCGGTCGGAGACCACGACGCGCTGCTGTGCCGGGTGGCATCGCCGCTTGCGGATGAGCTCTTGCCGACATTCTGGAAGAAGGATCGGCCGTACGGGCTGGAAGTGGTGGGCGATCCGAGAGAAGCAATGGGCCCAAGGACGATACATCACCCTTTGCGCCCATTATTTCGAGCGCGGGCTGCGCGGATGCTTCGAGCCCAGTGTTCTCGTGCAACCGCAGTGGCTTACGTGACAAAGCACACCTTACAACGGCGCTATCCCTGCCCTGCACTTTCGGTGGGGATTTCTGATGTGGGTCCGCTCGACTTCACTAAAGCGGCCAAAGTATTCACCACGAACTACTCGAGTATTTCCTGTGAAGACAACGACTTCGTGAGCCAAGCGCGCCAGTTCCAGGAACGTGAGCGGCCGAGAATCCTATTTATTGGCTCCCTCGCTCAAATGTACAAGGGACCCGACGTTCTGCTCAAAGCAGTGCAGCGCCTGGCGGCGGAACTCAACCCGGAGGTCGTGATCGTGGGCGATGGGAAACATCGCGCCGAACTGGAAGCGATGGCGCGCGACTTAGGAATTTCGGAGAGCGTTACGTTTCTCGGGGAGTTGCCCTCAGGCAGAGCGATTCGTGATCAACTCGATCGAGCCACGATCGTCGCCATGCCGTCACGAACGGAAGGACTGCCCCGCGCATTGATCGAGGCCATGACCCGGGCGCTGCCTTGCGTGGCCACGCGGGTAGGCGGAATTCCTGAACTGCTTCAGGATGAAGACCTGGTCGCGTCGGAGGACTTTTTGGGATTGGCGGAAAAGATTAGAGAAGCAGTGTCCGATCCGGCCCGGCTGTCAGAGATGTCGCGGAGGAATTTGCAGCGCGCCCAGGAATTCCGCCCGGAACTTCTGGAAAAGCGGCGCAGTGAATTCTATGGATTCCTGCGGCACGCCACCGAGCGGTGGCTCGGAGAGACGCAGAGATCTAAGGCTTTGGGAGCGCGAGCGTGAGAGTACTGCAGGTCAGCAAGACCTCTGAAGGCGCATTCTGGGCCGCCCGGCAGGCAGCGGAATTAGGCAGGAGCGGCGTCGAAGTTCACGTTGCGTTGCCTGAGCGCGCCGGCGCGGCGGTGGCCGCGTGGGAAAAGTCCGGAGCGGTCATTCACTGCTTGGATTGCAGCCTCCCGGTTCTCGATCCGCTACGCGCCGTTCAGAACAGAAACGCTATCCGGCAATTAGTGCGCGAAATTCAACCCGATCTCATTCACAGTCATTTTGTCAGCACCACGTTGATGGTGCGAGCGGCGTTAGGTCGCAATGGCGCAATTCCCAGAATCTTCCAGGTGCCGGGTCCATTGCACCTTGAACACTGGCATAGTCGCCTCCTCGAGATCGGCAGCGCAGGCGCCCGCGACTTCTGGGTCGGCAGCAGCCGGTTTGTTTGCGGGGCTTACGAAGCGAGCGGGATCGCGCCAGAAAAACTATTCCTCAGCTACTACAGCAGCGAAACGCAGGCTAGCACGCGGCGGCGGACGGGATATTTGCGCCGCAGACTTGGAATCCCTCAAGACGCATTCGTAGTCGGGAATGTAAACCTCATTTATCCGCCGAAGAAGCTGCTGGGACAGCAGGTGGGCCTCAAATGTCACGAGGACGTGATCGAGGCGATCGAGCTCGCGCAAAAGGTACGCTCGGACGTCTGGGGAGTGTTGATCGGCGGCACTTTCGGTTCTTCCGGGAAGTACGAACACCGGCTGCGGCAACTCGCGTTGCGAAAAGGGCGTGGACAAATTCTTATGCCGGGCAAGTTCAACGCCGAGGAGGTCGCTAGCAGCTGGCCCGACTACGATTGCGCCGTGCATGCTCCCCTCTCAGAAAACTGTGGCGGCGTGGTGGAACCACTTCTGGCAGGCGTGCCGACGATTGCGGGAGATGTTGGCGGGCTTCCAGAGGTCGTCCACCACCATAGAACTGGAGAGATCGTTCCTATTCGATCACCGCAAGAGTTAGCGAACGCGATCTTGAGAGTGAGAGAGCAGCATCAAGAATACTCGGCGATGGCGGCTCGCGGACGAGAACTGGTGTCGGCCATGTTCGATCCCCAGCGCTGCACGGCAGAGATCCTGGCAATTTACCGGCACATTCTTTATAGCGAGAAGCGTCCCGACAACTTCGATCCGCAAACCTTCCTCGATGAACTCGAAACCCGGCCTCATGCAGCCGCGGCGGGAGCCAGGTAGACGGATGTTCACAGCAAAAAGAATGCTGGACTGCCTTCTCGCGACTATCGCCCTGGTGGTGCTTGCCCCCGTATTGCTGGTAATCGCCGCCTTGGTGCGAGTTTTCCTGGGCTCGCCAGTGATCTTTGCGCAAGCGCGTCCGGGGTTGAAAGGGCGGCCGTTCACTTGCCTGAAGTTTCGCACCATGACGGACGGCAAAGACTCAGAAGGAAGACTGTTGCCCGATGCTCAGCGTTTGACGGCACTGGGAAGGTTCTTGCGAAGCAGCAGTCTCGATGAACTTCCGGAACTGATCAATGTGCTGCGTGGAGAAATGAGCCTAGTGGGACCACGTCCGCTGCTGATGCAGTACCTGGAGCGCTATACGCCTGAACAAATGCGGCGCCACGATGTGCTTCCGGGCATCACGGGATGGGCGCAGATCCACGGAAGAAACGCAGCCAGTTGGGAACAGAAGTTCGCTCACGATCTCTGGTACGTGGACAACGCGAGCTTTTGGCTCGATATAAAAATCATAATCCTGACCATCTGGAAAACGATCAGGCGCGAGGGCATTTCGCAGCCGGGGCATGCCACCATGGCCGAGTTTATCGGAATTGCTGAGCAAGGAGAGAGGGTTCGATGAAGCGGCAGCGCATTGCTGTGATCGGGGCGGGCGGTATGGCGCGGGAGATCGTTGCGGCGATCGATTGGATCAACAGGACTAATCCGCGATTCGATTTTGTGGGCTACCTCGTCAGCGATCTATCGAAACTTGGGGATCGCGACAGCCGGGGCCAGGTGATTGGAGATTTCAGCTGGGTAGAACAGCATCGATCTGACATTGACGCCTTAGCGGTAGGAATTGGGACGCCTTCCACAAGGTCGCGGATTGCGGCCGAATTGCAACGAGCGTTCCCCGGCCTGGAATGGCCGCCCATTGTTCATCCCACGGCGATTGTGGACCAACATTCGATACGCCTGGGCGAAGGATCGTTCATGGGGGCGGGTTGCATTTCCACGGTGAATGTCACTCTCGATCCGTTTGCGCTGTGCAATTTCGGTACGACGATCGGTCATGAGGCGCGGGTCGGTCGAGGATCCGTGGTGAACCCCGGCGCGAATATCTCTGGAGGCGTCGTCATTGGCGACGAAGTGCTGATCGGCTCCGGCGCGCAGGTATTGCAATATCTAAAAGTTGGTCGTGGAGCGACGGTAGGGGCGGGCGCAGTGGTTACGCGTGACGTCCCTTCAAACTTCACGGTGGTAGGAGTTCCCGCTCGACCCATGGTCCGTTCCTCAGCGAGTGCTGCTGGAAAATAGACGTAAAGCTCTACCTCGTTCGTCAGTTCAATTCAATCTGGACAATCAAAATGAAATCAGCTGAAGTCACAGCGGCGCAGACGCCTGCGCACGCAACACCCTCTTACGCGCCCTGGCCTCACTTCGAATCGGAAGAAATCGAGGCTGTAAATGCGGTTCTACGCTCCGGAAAAGTAAATTACTGGACCGGCGAAGAAGGCCGGCAGTTCGAAAATGAATTCGCCCGGAGTTGCGGCACCAACCATGCCATCTGCGTTGCCAATGGGACGGTAGCGCTGGAACTTGCCTTGCAGGCCATGGATATCGGGCCGGGAGACGAGGTCATCACCACGGCGCGCACCTTCATCGCATCTGCCAGTTGCGCAGTGACGCGGGGAGCGCTGCCGGTCTGCGCGGAGGTGGACCGCGACAGCCAAAACGTTACAGCCGAAACGATTGAACGCGCAATCACGCCAAGAACCAAGGCAATCATCGCAGTTCATCTGGCCGGGTGGCCCTGCGACATGGATTCGATTCTGAAGGTTGCGGCGCACCATCGATTGAGGGTGATTGAGGACTGTGCCCAGGCGCAGGGCGCAATCTACAAGCGACATCCGGTGGGCTCACTGGGAGATGCGGCAGCGTTTTCCTTCTGCCAGGACAAAATCATGACAACCGGCGGCGAAGGCGGGATGCTGGTGACCAACAATTCGCAATTGTGGGACCGGGCATGGAGCTTCAAGGACCACGGAAAGAATTTCGATGTGGTTTACAACCGGCAGCATGGAAACGGATTTCGCTGGCTGCATGAATCCTTTGGCACGAATTGGCGGATGACGGAAATGCAGGCGACGATCGGCCGCATCGCTTTAAAGAAAGTACCCGGATGGGTGGTCACGCGACGCCGACATGCCTCCACGCTGAATTCCGCACTGGCGGGTGTTCCCGGTTTGCGGATTCCGCTTCCGCCGGACCATTTCTACCACGCTTATTACAAGTACTACGCATTCGTACGTCCGGAGATGCTGAAGGCGGATTGGGATCGCGATCGGATCATGCAGGCAATTGCGGCGGAAGGGGTCCCATGCTTTGTAGGAAGTTGCAGCGAGATCTACCTGGAGAAAGCTTTTGCGCAGACTCGGCCGGCGAATCGATTTCCGGTGGCGAAGGAACTCGGCGAGACCAGCCTGATGTTCCTGGTGCATCCGACGCTCTCTGATGAACACATTGCCCTGACCGGGCGCGCCATCAGAAAAGTCATGGAGCAAGCAACAAAGACCAATCTCTATCCGGCAGGCATGGCAAAAACTGCCGCGACCAGCGGTTCGTAGAACTCGCAACAAACAATCATACAAATCACTGTGGGGGCTCTCTGGCCTATGTTGTACAAGCAGCGTGCAGCGGTAGTTGCGTTGTTTCATGTTGGATTGATCCTGGCTTCAGCTCTTGGGGCCTGGTTACTTCGTTTCGACTTTGTCCTTCCTGCGGCGGCAATCGCACTTGTGTATTGCCCGATCCTTATTCTCTTTCGCATGGCCGCGCTGAACCGGTTCGACCTGCTGCATGGCTACTGGAGGCATAGCGGCATTGACGAGATTGTGGACATCGTCAGAGCTGTCGGGGTGGGAAGTCTTGCATTCTTTGTTGCGACGCGTTGGTTGATCCATGCTTCATCATTTCCGCGATCAATCTACCTTCTGGAGGCAATTACCACTGCAGGCGCACTCACCGGTGTTCGAGCGGTGGCGATGTTTCTGGACAGCCGGAGTGGCAACCAGGAAAAAGGCGCGCGAACGCGGCGCGTAATCGTGGTTGGCGCCGGAGCGACTGCCGCTTCTTTACTGAGGGAGATGTCAAAGTCCGAATTTCTGCCTGTGGCATGCCTGGACGACGACAAATTCAAGCGCGGCGGACGAGTCAGAGGCGTTCCAGTTGTCGGCGGGATCGATGAGATCGGAAGAGCTGCCGAGGAATTCATGGCGGAAGAAATCTTTATCGCCATTCCTTCGGCAACCGGCTCGCAAATGCGCCGCATTACGACGCTGTGTGCCGCAACTAAGCTGGAGTGCAGAACCGTCCCCAGCATGCGGGACCTGTTGGCTGGGAAGATGCTGGTTTCTCAGCTGCGAGAGATCAATGTTGAAGACCTACTGGGGCGCGATCCCATCCAATTGGATCTCACAACCTTGCGCCGTCAGATTGAGGGCAAGGTGGTGATGGTAACGGGAGCCGCCGGTTCCATTGGCTCGGAGTTGTGCCGGCAGTTGTTGCGCGAAGCCCCGGCGCGCTTAATTGCACTGGACCAGGCAGAGACCGCCTTGTTCTACCTGCAATTGCAACTTACTAAAGAAACCCATGGAAACAATGTCAGGTATTTTGTTGAGGACATCGCCAACACTGTACGAATGCGGCAAGTACTGACCGGCGAAGGAGTGGACATAATTTTCCATGCCGCTGCTTATAAGCATGTTCCGATGGTGGAAAACAATTTGCGGGCTGCGCTATCCAACAATGTTTTTGCGTTGCGGAATCTGCTGGATGTCGCGGAGGAGAGCGGCTGCAATTCGTTTGTTCTGATTTCCACCGACAAGGCGGTTCATCCCAGCAGCTTCATGGGTGCGACGAAGCGGCTCGGCGAATTGATGATGGCAGCGCAGCGGGGACGCAAGATGCGTTGCGTAGCGGTTCGGTTTGGGAATGTTCTGGGCTCGCAGGGCAGCGTGATTCCGGTCTTCAAAGAGCAGATCGAAAAAGAAGGCCGCATCACCGTTACCCATCCTGACATCACGCGCTACTTCATGACCATCCCGGAGGCAGTCTCGCTGGTTCTCCAGGCATTTACGATCGGCGATCATGGTGACATCCTAGTTTTAGATATGGGCAGCCCGGTTCGCATCATGGATCTGGCGCATTCTCTAATTCGCATGTGTGGCAAGACCCCGTCAGAAGTGCAGATCGACATCACAGGTCTAAGGCAGGGAGAAAAGCTATATGAGGAACTGTTCTACGCCAGGGAGCGGCTATTCCCAACTAGCCATAAGAAAGTGAAACGAACCCAGTCTGACATTCTGCCGTGGGCTGTTTTAGAGGCGGGCCTGGATGAATTAGCCAGCCTGGCCACTTACAGCAGCGATGTGACTCTGCGCAGTAAGGTGAAAGATATGATTCCCGAGTACACGTATGAACATGCTGTAGATCAGGACGAAGCGCGAGAGACGCTAGAAAGTTGCAACATCAGCATGCCGGTGATGGCTCGCGCTGCCGTGGCGACTGGAAATGCCGGGTAAAAAGAGAAAGAAGCCCGAGGAGAGTCCAAGGGCTTCTTTATTCTCCGATCCATTCTAACCGATGTCAGGCGGCCTTTTTCTTTGCCGCTTTCCATTTTGCCCAACGTACGCGTTGAGCAGCGGCGATCCTGCGACGCGCTGCCACAGACATAAAACGGCGGGGGCGAGTTGTATTCGCACTTGCGCCGCGACGGCTATTGCCTCCTTGCAACGCAGCAATGGCCGAATCGATCGAACTCAACTCCTTTTGCAGCTTACCGCGAGCTGTTTCTAGCTCTTGTAATATTCCAGTCAAGTTTGCCAAGGTTATATCTCCTCGGCAAGATTTTATACCAGGTTAGACAGTTTGTCTGGCACATCTCTACTTGCTGGACTTTCTTGGGACCTTGGCGCCCTTCTTTCTCGCCTCTGAGAGCCCAATAGCGATAGCTTGTTTGCGGCTCTTCACCTTCCCGCCTTTCCCATCTTTTCCTGACCGCAACATGCCCTTCTTTTTGCGCCTCATGGCGCTGGCGACTGTTTTGCCTGCTGCCTTTCCATATTTCCTTCCCGAAGACTTTTTACGAGAACTTTTTTTGCTCGGCATGCGTGACCTCCAGTTCGCTGCTTAGAAGCGTCGATTCAGCTCGAAGGTTGTGCGGGAGTTGCAGGGGTTGCCTGACTGGTGACAGCAGAGACCTTAAGCTTTGTCAGGTTGTGGATCTGCAACCGGCAGCCAAATTTGAAACCGGGTGTCGCCTGGTTTGGAGGCGACCTGGATATTTCCGCGATGCTTTCTCACGATTCGTTGAACTGTATCGAGACCGAGTCCGGTTCCCTCACCAACCCCTTTGGTGGTGAAAAAGGGTTCGAAAATATGGGCTTCGACTTCCGGCGAAATTCCGGGGCCATTGTCACCGATTTCGACTACAACGCAGTCGTCTTCTTTAAAAGTGCGGACACGCAACTCGCCTTTCCCGTTCATGGCATCGATAGCGTTGTCGATGATGTTCGTCCACACCTGGTTCAACTGGCTGCCGAAGGAATTTACCAGCAGCGGAATTTTCTGGTAGTCGCGATGAACGGAAACGCCGTGCTTGAGTTTGTAGTTCAAGATCGTGAGCGTCGTCTCCAGGCTTTTGACGATATCGACGTTCTGGACAGGAGCCTGGTCCATATAGGTGTATTCCTTGATTGCGCGAACCAGGTCGGAGATGCGCGACGTGCTGCTCTCGATTTCGTTCAGGAGGTCCGCAATGTCTATCGACGCCCCGATGCGAATGAGAGCCGCACGGGCAGTTTGAACGTCTAAGTTGGCGAACAGAGAATTGAGGACATCGACGCTGACATTCTTTCGTGCAAGACCCGACGCGAGTTGCCAAAGGTCGTTCTGACCTTGACTGCGTAACAAAGCATCGATTTCATCTTCCAGATTGCTGACAGTCAAGGCATCGGGCGGAGGATCGTGCTTATCGGTCAACGACGATTCGAGTTTTTCGATCTCGGATTTTTGGGCGGGCGTTAACTCCCGTCGTCCCAATTCATGGCTGGCATTACGAATTCGTATGAGAGTTTCGCGTAACTGACTGGCAGCCCGTTTGGCAGCCGAGGCTGGGTTGTTCAACTCGTGAGCCAAGCCTGCGGAAAGCTTCCCAAGACTGGCCAGGCGTTCGCGCTGCTGCTCGATACGCGTAGCTTCGCGAATACGATCTGACATCAGCGCGACCAGGCGCTTCGCCAGTTCTGGCATCTTCTGAATCAAGGACGTGAATTCGGATGCAGGAAACCGGAGTAACCGGCTCGCGGTCACAGCCCGACCGGACACAGTTGCCTTCTTCATGCGGGAGAAAGGAAGCTTGCCGAAGATCTCTCCGGCTTCGATCTCAAACACCACAACTTCCCCGTTAAACTCGCCGCGAGCCTGGAGTTGACCCTCCATGATCACGAACATCGCTTCGGCGGGATCGTCCTGGCGGAGAAAAACTTCGCCGGGGGCAAGGTGAAGTTCCTGGGATTGGCTGATGAACCACGAGATTTGATCTTCCGGAAGATCGACGAATGCCGGAACGCGCAGCAGTTCTGAGTTTTCGACCATTTAGACTTTGCTCAAGTATTGATGAATGAATTGCACCGCGACCGAGCCTTCCCCGACACCGGAGGCCACGCGCTTCACGGAGCCGTGACGAACATCGCCCACCGCGAAGATGCCTGGCACGTTGGTTTCGAGAAGAAAGGGATCGCGATCGAGTTTCCAGCTGCTGGGGCGCTTTCCGTCATGCAAAAGATCAGGGCCGGTTAAGACAAAACCGCGGTCATCGCGTTGCACCAGATCGCCCAGCCACTCGGTGCGCGGCAAGGCTCCGATGAAGATGAACATGGAGGTTGCGGGGACGCGCTCGGTTTTGCCGCTGTCGGAGCAAAGCACCGAAATCTCCTCCAGGTGAGTATCGCCATGCACTTCGGCGATACTGGCATGCGCCCATATGGAGATGTTAGGTGTCTCTTTAATCTGGTCGATGAGATATTGCGACATGGTTGCTGAAAGCGAAGTGCCGCGAACCAGAATCACAACGCTATCGGCGTACTTGGCGAAATTCATGGCCGCCTGGCCGGCCGAGTTCGCCCCGCCGACGACGTACACCTGCTCTCCCTTACAAGACAGCGCTTCCGTGGCTCCTCCTCCATAATAAATACCAGCACCCTGCAAACGATCGATTCCAGGCGCTTCCAATCTGCGCCACTGTACCCCGGTGGCAATCATCAAGGCGTGACAGGAGATCTCATTTCCATCGACTAACTTGATAATGCGATAGGATCCCTCAGTTCGCACATTCACCGCCTCCTGGGGAGCCAAGATCTCTACCCCAAATCGCTGCGCCTGGACCACGGCGCGGCGGGCCAGATCCATGCCGCTCAGGCCATTGGGAAATCCCAGATAATTCTCGATGCGGGAACTCATCCCCGCTTGTCCTCCCGGCGCTTCCCTTTCAATCATGACGGTGTGCAAACCTTCGGAAGCTCCGTAAACGCCTGCAGCTAATCCTGCAGGGCCCCCGCCAATAATCGCCAGATCATAGAAATCGGTTTGGGCGCGAGTACGCAGGCCAACCTTCTGCGCGACATCGGCCGGCATACTCTCGAAGAGTCTTGTGCCGTCCGGAAACAGCACGATGGGAATGTTCGCAGCTTCCGGCCCGAGCGCCCCGAGCAGGCGCTGGGTCTCCGAATCGTTGGCAGAAGTTTCCACGTCGATCCATTGATAGGGGACGCGGTTTCGCGCCAGAAAATCGCGGAGTTCGTAGGAGCGGGGCGACCATCGCGTACCCAGAACTCGAATGCCTTCGAAGCGAGGGCGATATGAGGCTTGCCAGTCGTCGAGAAGATCGTCGAGTTGCGGGTAGAGATGTTCCGCAGGCGGATCCCATGGCTTGGTGAAAAAATAATTGATATTGGCTTCGTTGATTGCACTGATGGCTGCGTGCGTATCCGCGTAAGCAGTAAGCAAGGCCCGCTTGGCGTCGGGAAATATACGCATGCCTTCCTGAAGAAATCCGACCCCATCCATTCCGGGCATACGTTGGTCGGCGAGCAGCAAGGCCACGCTCTCATTCCGGACTTTCAATTGGCGGAGAAGGTCGAGAGCACCTTGCGGCGTGTCGCTGCCCATCACGCGATATTCGGCACCGTATTGGGTTCGCAGATCGCGCTCGATCGCTCGCAAAACGTCAGTATCGTCGTCAACACTCAATAAAACTGGTTTAGCCATGATGACTTCCGGGTGAAAAGAGTTCCGCTGATTAAGCTGATTAGATACCGAAAACGTGAATCGGTCGCTTAAAGTCTTGGCTTAGTTTGGCCTTGCCCCGGCTGGATCCGGGCCGGTGGCGAGACGCTTCGCTTGATCCTGCTGTGCCGCTGCTTTTTGAGTTTGGCCCATCAGCTGATAAATCTCCGCCATTGTGAGATGCGGCTCCGGCTCAAGCGGACGGAGGGCCGAGGCCTGTTCCAAAAAAGTTATGCAGTCGGCGTATTGCTTTGCGGCGCGGCTTTTCCGAGCCAGATCGAGAGTGCTCAAGTACAGCAGGTTTTCGGTGGCACTATCGGACGGGTTCAGTTCATGGGCATGCCGCAGAGCTGCATTCCCTGCTTCTAATTGGTGCTGCCTCAGCAGCACCGCTCCGTACAGGGCATTCAGTTGGAATAAATCGGGCCAGCGCTTGAGGGCAGCCTCCAACGGAACGCGCGCCTGGTCGATCTGGTTCAGCTGAAAGTAAGTAAGCGCGAGATTGTACTGTGTCTGAGGTGAATGAGGGGCGAGTTCGGCAGCGCGTTTGAGGGACTTCAGCGCAGCTTCGGGTTGACCGTGCTGGCCATAGAGCGAGCCCAGTTCGGTGAGCTTGTCGGCATTGTTGTCATCGTAGAGTTGATCGCAGATGGCGCGCGCCTCATCCAACGGACCAGCGTCCAATTTTTGCGCGCACTCGAGTCGGACCTTGCTTTCGTCATTGTTCTTTTGGCGCAAACTCTCGGACGCTGCCAAGGTTTTGCGGGCATCGTCGTCTCGCCCTTGCTTGCGGTAAACAAGACCTAGCTGGTAAGAAACGCGAGCGTCACGCGGGTTCAGCTTGACGGCGTCTTCAAGCCAGTTTGCCGCTTCGGGCAGTTGATCGTTCTTGAAGTAGGCAAACCCCAGATAATACGAAGTGTCGGGAAAAGGCGGCTTGGCGATGGCTTTTTTCAAATCAACTATCGCCGCAGGAAAATTGCGCGCGTCGATTTCAAGCCTGCCCAGGTAATACATGACGTTCGGATGATCCCCCACTTCCTTCCTTACCTCGTCAAACTCCCGCCGCGCTTCGTCCGGCTTGTTGCCCTCGAATAAAGCGACCGCCAAGGGAAATCGTGCTCGCAAAACTAGCGACGGATCCTTGGCCAGGGCAGCGCGAAACTCGGAGACGGCGTCCTCGTAACGATCCTGCTTCAAAGCCTCGTAGCCGACGCTGATGTGACTCTCGGCAGAGTCTGCGGGGAGCGAAGCTGCCTGAGAAAAACTTCGAGTGACACTTGAAAGGATAAGGCTAAACGCAAACATCCAGTGAACGAACATTTGCCGCATTGAGCCTTTCATCAGCGCAGGAGACATTAAAAACAAGCCGACTGCCCCGCTTCACCGGCGAGCGATGGCTTCGGCAATCAGGGTCGCGGCTCTCATCTTTATATCCGATATTTCCTGGGCGGTGGCAGTCGAAATGTACTCTGCGACCAGCCTGCCGCAGCGTTCACGAACCTGGTCGTAAGCTGAAGGATCTTCTCCGCGTGCGGACAGCAATTCTTTCAGCCAACGCTTGCCGTACCCGGCATGAATGGTTTCGTCGGCCCAGTCGAAATCCATGTCGTGTTCACTCAGGCTGTCGCCGTATTCGTGGAAGCGCTGGGCACGCGCCAACTTGTGCTTGATGTTCTTGGTTTCGAAGAAATACAACATTCCTAAACGGTAGACAGGATCTTGTCCTGAAGCGCTGTCGTAGATATAAGTCCCAAGAGGAAGCTCGGCGGGATCGAACCCCCAGGCTAAAAGACGTTCATATCCCATCTGACAATGACGTGATTCGTCGTAGGTCCAGCGAGCTGAATCGTGAATCCATTCCCACGGAAGCGCGTCGGCAAAGGCGCTCAACATAATTCCGCCGGCTTCGATTGCCCAGACTTCGTTGAGGTGACTGATCGCGGAGCGAAGCTGGAGCAGCAATCCTTCCCCGTAGGGATAAGCGGGGTCGACGATGTCGGGCCAATAAAACCGGCAAGGCCAGAACCGCGGATCGCGGGCGGGACGGTCGGGGATTCGATATTCTTTTCCGCCGGCAAAGCGCACAGCCGAAGAGTTAGAAGCCTCTTCGACGCCGACACCACCAAGGTCCTGCAGTTGCTTGGCGTAGGCGCTGCTCCAGGCGCGCGCGGCGCTTCCAAACTCAGGAGACCGCTCCAGTTCCACACGGGCCCAGGTGTCGAATGCCTTGATTTGTTCTTCCTTGTCAGAGACCGCAAGCTTCAGAAAGCGGTGAGTCGGACCGTCCGCAATGGGATCGGAAGCAGCCAGGTAGCTGCGATAGGAGTCGCGCAGCGCCGGCAACAGAACGGATGCCATTACTGACAAGAAGGCGGGAACAGAAGGCGATTGTTTAACCGAACTGAAAAGCTCGACCAGGCCACGATCGGCTCCTTCTTCTTCAAGCAGGCGGCTGGGAAAACGCAATTCGAAAACGCGTTCTCGCAGGGCGTGCGCAGTTTCAGCGCTCTGCCAGATGCAGCGCGCCATTCCAATCTTCGTTTCAAGCGCTGCGATCAGGGGAATCCATGCGGCTTGGCTGACGAGAAGGGCGCGCTCGCAAAAGAAAAAACGCTTCAGCAGATGAGCAGTGTCGAGCCGCATCCACCTGGCCCTGGGCTGAGTCGCCGAGATAAATTCGGAGCCTTGCGCCATCGTCATCCTAGTCAGATTCAGAATTTATTGCTCAGGGCGACCACCGCAACGGCGACAATCAGCACGAGCAAGCCTTGGTTCAATAGCCGGCGAGCCGCTGCCGGCGCTCCCCGCCACTCGCCGCGCCATAAACCCCACATGTTTCCCATGACGATGGAGAGCGAGATGAAAAGCGGCCAGCCTGCGATCAATCCCCAACGCCCTAATTTCGCGGCCCCCGCGCCGTACAGATAGAAGCTCGCGATCCACATGAGCGCCATGGCTGCGCTTAATCCCAGGTTGCGAGGTGTTTCCGCGCTCCAGTAGGCCGACACTGTGCCTCGGCTGATCATGAGATAAACGCAGTAGGCGAAGTTTACGACAAATCCCGCCGTGAACAGAAGCGCCCAAACTACGTTTCCAGAAGAGGCTTCTGCGATGCCGAGCATTTTGGCGGCACGGGTCACGTTTCCGCCAAAAGCCACGCCGACGTTGGGCAGGCAGGAAAGAATCCCCGCAAGAATGCAGATGATGAGCCCAGTACGAAAGCTGCTGGCTTTCGCCGCCGAATTCTCGTTCGAAGTCCTGCGCGTGCCGGCCATCGAACACACGGCGATGCCCAAGATTACCAGTGCCGTTCCAGCCACAAGAATCAACCCCTTGGCGGTCGCCAGAGTTTGCGGAAAAAACACAAGCAGGGGAATGAGCGCGCCCAAGGCAGCGATGAGACCCATGATTACTGGATATCCGAGCGCCATGCCAAGCCGGTCCATACCTAGGCCAAAAAGAACCGCTCCGACTCCCCAACCTGCTCCGAAGAGGGCCAGGACCGTAAGATCGTGGACGGGAGAGGCGCTGTAGACACGAAAGATGTCGGGAACAAGCACAAGGGTGATGAACCAGTTGAAGACGAGCATCCCGAGCAGCGAGAACGTTGCCCACGTGTGCTCCCAGGACCAGCCCTTGACGAAGGTCATGGGCAGGATAAAGCTGCCTTGCAGGAGCGCCGCGATCAGAACCAGGAGAAAGCCGGTGAAGAGAGCCATGAATTTTCAGAAAATGCTTTTGGCGGGCGATGGTAACACGGAGTTCACCAACTGGAGTTCAAAATAGATTGGCTCGACCACTGAGAAACAGAGAGGGCCTAGTATGCGGCTCCCGAACCGGCTTCCGATCTCTCTCCCTGCAACTCGCGCATAATTGGCACGGCGGCACTGGTGCCCACCAATTGGGCCCCGGCGTTCAGTAAATCGCGAACCTGCTGGAGAGTTTTGATTCCGCCAGAGGCTTTCACTCCGATACGAGCGGGAGCCATTTGCCTTAAGAAGCGAATATGTTCTGGCGATGCTATGCCAACTGCTCCACTGCTGGCGTTTTTCAGGTAGGCGACCCCGGCTTCAATGCTGAGAGTCACGGCTCTTTTTTGCTGCGCGGGGTTGAGAAGAGGTAACTCCAACATAATCTTCACCGGAATTCCTGCTGCCGCTTGCACGACACCGGCGATATCGTTCGCATACTCTTTTTCCATTCCGGACAGCAGGAAGCCGACATTGGGCATGAGGTCGAGTTCCTGCGCGCCTTCCTGCACCAGGCGAGCTGCTTCGTAGGCTTTCCCTGCGGAGGTCATGGTTCCGAACGGCAGATCAATAAACGACGCGACTTTCACCTGAGAACCGCGGAGACGTCCGGCAGTTTCACGAACCCACGCTCCGGGAATCATGGCCGCATTGAACCTGTAATCCAGGCAGTCCTCAATGTACTGCTCCCAGTGGCTCCGGGTTAAGGTGTTGGAGATGAGAGTGGACTGAATTTTGCTCGCGAGATCGTCTGGTGCACTGGCCCGCATGGATTCCATGTTCATTCAGATCGCGCGATTAGCCTGCAATTGCAAATCTAGCCATGGCGGCAGCGTACGCTGTTGGCGCCAGTAAAATTCAGCGACCTCGACTCGCGTTGGCAATGCGGGAACAACCCCTTCCCGGGTGACCGCCAAACCACCCGTGACCGCGGCAAAACGGACCGCATCTTCAAGCGATGCCCCGAAGGCGAGAGCCGCCGCGAGTCCGGCATTGAAGGCGTCTCCAGCGCCGGTCGTGTCTACGGCTGAAACTTCGATCGCGGGAACGTGCGTGGAAGAAGACGCATTCACGATGACAGCGCCTTTTTCTCCGAGAGTTACGATCACTGTCTTGACGCCCTGCTTAATCAGCTCGCGCGCGATTTCTTCCGGAGTTCCTCCAGATTTGCCGCCATGCCCTGCCAGAACCGCTGCCTCGGTTTCGTTCGGAGTAAGGATGTCGATTGTCTGCAGCAGCGAAGCAGGCACGGGCCTGGCCGGTGCAGGATTCAATATTGTAATCGCCCCGTGAGCGCGGCCCTGTGCCAGCGCTGCATGCGCAGTCTCAACCGGAATCTCTAATTGAGTAAGCACAACCGCGGCTGAGTTGAGGACCGAGCCTGCCGCGGCGACATCTTCGGCATTCAGCAACTCGTTTGCGCCAGGGTCGAGGACGATGCAATTGTGGCCGGTGGATGCTTCGACCGTGATAAAACCGACACCGGTGGGCGCGTCTGATGTGCGATGAACATGAGCGGTGTCGATCCCTTCCTCGCGGTAGAGGGCAAGGACGCCTTCGCCGAAGGAATCATTGCCAATTTTCGCGACGAAGCTGACATTCGCTCCGAGTCGAGCACAGCCGATAGCCTGGTTGGAACCCTTCCCGCCGAAGTCAACGCGATAGCCGGTTCCAAGAAGTGTTTCACCTCGTCCTGGCAGGCGATCGGCCTTCATCGTCAGACCGGTGGCATAACTTCCGACAACCGCAACTCGAGGAACTTTCAATGCCAGTCTCTCTTGGGAGGAATCAGAAGCGGTAGCCTACCACAGCCGAAGATCGCTGCTCTTCTATAATTCGCCTGATCTGCCGGAGGCACGATGAAAACAACTTGGTGGCTGTCATTGGCGATGGTATTCGTTGCGACTCTACTCAATGCACAACAGCAGCCTCTCACGATGCCGCTGGAATGTGCTGGAAAAGATTGCAGCCTGCTTACGGGAACTCCGCAAACTAATGGAATGCGCAGCGGCTTTGTCCGGCTAAAACCAGGAGAGTCCGTGGGCGCGCACTCCACGGAAAATCACGAAGAGACACTGATCATTCTCCGCGGGAAGGGCGAAGCCAAAGTTGAGGGTCGGACTCTGTCGTTTTCTGCGGGAATGTTGGTCTACGTTCCTCCGCGGTCTCACCACAACGTCACCAACGTAGGCGACCAGGTATTGGAGTATGTCTACGTTGTCGCGCCGATAACAAAGGATTAGTGCTTCTCGAGCGCGAGCTGGCGAATCTGGTTGAGGTAGCCGACATAAATGGGAATCGGAATGTCGGGCGAGTCCCCATCGTTGAGAAAATGTTCGAGACGGATCTCGAGGGGAATGGAACTGATGACCTGTCGAAACCGCGGCATCTGAAGGTACTTCACGCGCCAGATTTCCAGCATGAGCGAACGAAACTCTTCGCTGATGAATCCCATGCGGCGGTCGTTCAGGTACACAGCATCGAAATGGTGAACTGCGAGCGCTTTCCGAAGCGGATCCTCGGGCTTCGAGAATGCATAAACCAGGTGCAAGGTATCGGCTAGATCTCCAAACAACCCTTTGTCTTCGGCGGCTGTGAAACGGAAAGGCGATTTCTCGCGTTGCTGCACCTGACGCAGGTGATCGACGGGGCGAAGATCATGGCGAGTTAATTCCTTATCGAACCATTGCAACTTTTCTTTGGCGAGGTTCGCCCGCAGGAATTCGACGGCATAGGCATTGGGAAGATAGATTTGGGGATCATCGTCAAGGCCTTTCAGCCACGGATTCCAGTCCTGTTGCAAAAAAAGTTTGAGCAACTCGCGAACGTCGCTCACCGTTGTATCCGGATGGAACTTTACGGCTTGCCAGAAATGCTCAGTGGAATCGTAAGCAGCACCATAGAGCTGAATGCCTTCCGCGATAGGATACCAATTGGAAAGCACGCGCCCGGGGATCGAGGAAGACGCGCTCCAGCAATTTACCGAGTGCCGCCATTTTCCCTGCACCGCAAGGAAAGCGTCCGCGTAGCCAGGGGGAGTTGGTTCGCTGACCTCTGCCAAGGCGTGCTTTAGTTCATCCGGCGTATGCGTGAGCAGGGTTTCAAGAGGGCGCTCATCGATCATGGAGACGACGCGGCTTTCAATCCCCTGCCGCAGCAGGTCATGAGCAAGTCTCTCTCGCTGGGCATTGTCCAGCTTCCAGCGGCGCGTTTGAGCGTCGATGTAGGGAAACATTGCAGAGAGAGACTTGAATTCGATGAAGCCGTGAAGGGCGAAGGTAACTGTCTGACCGCTCTTCGCGATCACAGTGGAAGGCGTGACCAAAGCGTCAAGCGGGATCTGCTGAGCGTGGAGAGGAACTCCGAGGCATAGCAGAACAAACACTGTCGCGATCGAGAGAGTTCTGAAACCGCCTTGCCCTTTGACCATGGGTCTCCTTTTGCGATCCATGATCCTATCAAACGCAGGAATTCCAACGCAGTTGTCTACCTTGACCCCTGAGAGTGTGACTGTTAGTTTTACCTCCACCAACGTTCACAGGGGACTCAGTTTCTGAGCGGGCCAAAAAAGGCGAAGCATGGCGTTTCAGCGAATCAGAGCCGTCGTGAATTTCTGATTCGCTCCTGTCAGGCTGCCGGAGTCGCCCTCGTGCCACGAGGCCTGCTTGCTCTTCCTGAGTGGGCGGACACGCCGAGACTATCGCCGAGCGAGTTTCACCTCCACCCCAAGTACCGTGTAAAAACCCCGTTGGACGCAACTTTGCTGAAGGCCAAGGCGGGTTCTGACCAATTTGTCACTGAAAAATATGCCGAGCAGATTGGCGCGATATTTGCGGAATGGAGTGCTGGACTTCGACACTCACCGCCGACTTTCACTTCGGTCGAACAGGCGCTGGGTGCGGATTTCTCCGGATCTTCCCCAATAGCAAGCGGGGGCAAGAAGGTACGATCGGGAGTTGTCGAGGTTCAGCAGCGAACCTTTTCGCGAGCTTTGTCGCTGAACCGCGAAGCTTTCATCGCAGAACTCCGATCGGTGATAGCCACATTCTCAGGCATCTTCACGGCAGATTTTCAGATCGCCCGAATCGATCTGCCAAGTGACCAAGCGATCCGGACGCGCGTTCTCTACGAGTTAGTCGGAACCGGCGAAGGATTTCATCGGGAGCAGCGGGCGGGTAAGTGGGAGATGACCTGGAAATTATCGGAGAAGGGTCCGGAGGTTATGCATTGGCAGACTCTGGAAGAAGTCTGGAGCCGGGCAGCAGCCCCGGTCTTCACCGACATCTCGCTGCTCGCCTTCAACAACTGTTCCTCCTATCAAGAGCAACTTCTGCATGGATCAGATTACTGGCGCACCGTACTCGACGGGGCGAGCGGCATCGACATTTACGGTCATAACGGAGTTTCGGCTGGCGACATCGACAACGACGGCTTCGACGATCTATATGTGTGCCAGCCAGCTGGACTTCCGAACCGCTTATATCGTAATCGCGGGGATGGAACGTTCGAGGACATCACCGAAACGTCGGGTCTCGGAATTCTGGAGAATACGGCGTGCGCGCTGTTCGTGGACGTGGACAATGATGGCCGCCAAGATCTGGTCGTGGTGCGGACGAACGGGCCTTTGCTCTTTCTAAACCAGGGGGGCGGCAAGTTCCGAGAACAACCTGAGGCATTCAAGTTCGCCAATCCGCCGCAAGGCACGTTTACCGGGGCAGCCGTGGCTGACTACGACCGCGATGGCTGGCTCGACATCTATTTCTGCCTCTACGCCTATTACCAGGGTGCGGACCAATACAGATATCCAAGTCCATATTACGACGCTGAAAACGGGCCGCCCAATTTCCTGATGCGCAACCAGCGCGATGGTACCTTTCGCGATGTCACAGCGGAATCCGGGCTGAATCAAAATAATACTCGCTACAGTTTTTGCTGCGCGTGGGCTGACTACAACCACGATGGGTGGCCTGATCTCTACGTGGTCAACGACTTCGGCCGCAAGAATCTTTACCGCAACAACAGGAATGGAACCTTCACCGACGTCGCACCTGAAACCGCCACTGAAGACGTTGGCGCAGGGATGTCAGTCTCATGGTTCGACTACAACAATGACGGATCCGAAGATCTCTATGTGGGGAATATGTGGACGGCGGCGGGAGAGCGGATTGCCGCGCAGGACATTTTTCAGAACGGCACTTCGAAGAGCATTCGCACGATGTATCAGAAGCACGCGATGGGCAATTCCCTGCTGCGCAATGAAGCGAACAAATTCCTCGACTCTACGAATGAAGCGGGCGTTGGCAACGGGCGCTGGGCATGGTCGAGCGACGCGTGGGATTTCGATCATGATGGATTCGCTGATCTCTACGTTACAAATGGCATGATCTCGGGGCCTTCCCGGGAAGACCTGAATAGCTTTTTCTGGAGGCAGGTGGTAGCAAATTCGCCGGAAGGAGCGAAGCCTGCCCACGCCTACGAACAGGGCTGGATTGCGATCAACGAACTCATCCGCGCGGATGGTACGTGGAGCGGCTACGAACGCAATGTGTTCTATGCGAACAACGGAGACGGTACGTTCTCGGATGTATCCGGGGCGATCGGGTTGGATTTTATTGAGGATGGAAGGTCGTTCGCCCTGGCCGATTTCGATCATGATGGGCGGCTGGAGGTTTTGCTTAAAAATCGCAGTGGCCCTCAGTTGCGGGCGTTGAAAAATGTCATTCGGGAGTTGCCGCCTTCCATCGCTTTTCGATTGGAAGGTGTGCGAAGTAATCGCGATGCTATCGGAGCGACGATCACAATCAAAACTGAGAAGGGACAGCAAATCAGAGTCGTACGCGCCGGTTCCGGCTTTCTCTCGCAACACAGCAAGGAGCTTATGTTCGGGCTGGGAAATACGAGGGGGCCGGTTGGCGCAAGCATTCGATGGCCGAATGGATCGGTGCAAGAGCTTCGGGACCTGCCGGTCGACCATAGAATCTGGGTGAAAGAAGGTGAGGAACCTTCGCGGGTGGAAGCCTTCGCTCCCGACCACCACAAGTATCCAGTAACCGAATCGCGTCACGAAGAAGTGCTCCCGACAACGCTTTCTACCTGGTTGTTGGCGCCGGTGATGGCGCCGGATTTTGAGCTTCCCGATTTGTCGGGAAAAATGGTTGAGCTTTCTGCCCTCCGTGGGAAGACTGTGCTTCTGAGTTTTTGGGTCAGCCATTCGGAAATTTGCCGGCACCAGCTCAAATCTTTGGCACCGTTGCATGACGCAGACCTTCAGGTTCTGACGGTCAATTTCGATGCTCCAGAAAGTTTGCCAGAACTACAAAGTTTCGTGCGTGAGAACCGCATCGGAATCCCCGTTCTTCTAGGCTCGGAGGATGTTCAAAGTGTCTACAACATCCTCTTCAGCTACTTATTCGATCGGCATCGGGATCTGAGTATTCCGACTTCATTCTTGATCAACGCCAACGGCGAAATCGTTAAGGTTTACCAGGGTTTGGCTGAGAAGGTTGAGGGAGACGTTCGGCAGATCCCGCGCACTGACGAAGAACGAGTTGAAAAAGCGCTGCCTTTCTCCGGCACACGCCATTTTGAATTCGGGCGCAACTACCTTTCTTTCGGTTCCGCATTCTTTCAGCGTGGATATTACGAGCAGGCTGGAGATGCGTTTCAGTCCGCGCTGCGCGAGAATCCGGAGAGCGCGGAGGCGGTTTATGGAATCGGCAGCGTCTACCTGCAGCAGAATAAGAATGCGGACGCGCGAGAAGCTTTCGAACGTGTGCTCAAATTGCGTGCTGGATATCCTGACACCGCGCCGAACACATGGAACAATCTTGGTATTCTGGCAACTCGCGATTCGCGAATGGACGAGGCGGTTGGCTATTTCCAGCGCGCCCTCGAACTTAATCCGGACCACCTGATCGCGCTCAATAATTTGGGGAATGCATACCGCGAACTCCAGCAATGGGACAAGGCGCGAGAGACGCTGGAGCACGCAATCGCGGTTGGGCCAGAAGATGCCGAGGCAAATTACAACCTTGGCATGGTGTACGCGCAGGCAGGCGATAATTCGCGGGCCGAGCAGTTGCTGAAGAAAGCATTGCAGTACCGGCCCGACTATCCAGAGGCCCTGAATAATTTGGGGATACTTTACGTCCGCACGCAGCGAGTCGACGACGCGGTGTCGCTATTCCAGCAGTGCATGAAGATCGCGCCTGAGTTCGACAAGGCGTATTTAAGCCTGGCGCGGGTGTATGCCATCGAAGGCGAGCGTGAAAAAGCGCGGGATGTCCTCGCTCGGTTGCTGGTGCAGCATCCAGGACACGAACAGGCGACCCAGATGCTGCAACAACTGAAGTGACCGATCAACGCTTCGGCGGAGTGGGCGCTTTCAGCAAATCCACGAACATCTTGTAAAACTTCTGCGTGTCCAGGTCTGCCTGAATCTCGACCGGCTTTACATCTAGTTTCGGCTTGTCCTTGTCAGTCCAGGTCAAAATGTTTCCGTACCCGGCACCCTCGCCGAGATCGATATCCATGTAGCGGGTTTCACTCTTGGTGATGATGCTGGGATCAAGCCAGGCAGCGGCCGCTAATTCGTCCCAGAGATAGTTGTATTCGCCCCAGAGTTTCGAATAGGTACCGATGTACTTTGCCGACGGGGTGTCGCCGGCTTTGATCTGATTGATGATTTCGTTGGTCATCCGAGTCTTGACTGAGATGTCCACGGGAGTACAGATAATCCTCTTCCAAGGCGCGCGCAGGACTATGTGCGCCGCTTCCGGATCAAACCAGATATTGAATTCGTGGCGCGGAGTGTTGACGAATTCCGGATCTTCCGTTTGGGGATTGAGGCTCGCTCCCATGAAGATCAGATCTTTGGCGAGACTCGCGAACTGCGGATCGATGGTTTGCGCAAGGGCAAGGTTGGTCATAGGTCCGCCCGCGTAGATCGTGATCTCTCCGGGATACTTGTGCACCATGCGTATCAGGAAATGGGCTGCGTCTTCGTCCGCGGGTTTTGTGGTCGGCTTGCCTTCGGGCATATCACCCAGCTGATCGGGCGGATGATAGAACTTCGGTGTCCACGCTCCCAGCCATGCTACCGAGCCATATCGCTGCTCCCAGACTTCCGTTTCTTCTTTCCTGCGGACCAAGGGAAGCTCCGCGCCGCGGAACACAGGAATATCGGTGCGGCCGACCAGTTCCAGCATGCGGAGCGTATGTGCTACTTCGGAGGTGAGCCAGGCGTCGCCCGTCACCACCGTTATGCCTAGCACATCAACTTGAGGCGACTGGATCAGCAACAACATGGATTGCTGATCAGTTCCGCCCGGACCAGCGGCATCCTGGTCGATGATGACCTTGCGCCGCTCCTGGGAAAAGGCGGCGAGAGAAGACAGCAGCAGAATCGCGACGACCCACGACCGAAACAGTTTCATGTGCGCTCCGAAGGACGATAAATGACGAAGATCTACGGCTTGCCCGATAGCCTGCCGATGAGCATGTCGAAAAACCTCTGCGAGTCAACATCGATTCCGACTTGGGTATTCGGTACATACTTGTCGCGCAGAACGGGAGAATTCCGGGTTCCCGCCAACGTAGGGGCGGAGCCGCGAATCTGCATTCTCGCCGCCGCTTCCTTTTCCATCTCCGGCTTTCGTTGCAGGTCGCCGGAAGTCGGGCTGTAACCGAGCGTCTGCCCCGCTGTTAGTTCGCCTGTGGTCTCAACGTCCACGTAAAATTCCTTCCACTTCACCAGTGACGGATCGATGAACGCAGCCACGGCAAGCGAATCATGCATATTGGGCCCGACCGTGAAACCTTGCGATCGAGTGTGATCAATGGCGTTACGCGCGATCTTGGCGGCAGCCTGGCTGACAGGGTTCTGAGCGGCAGCGAGAGTCTTGTAGTGCTGATCGGTGAGAGATGTTTTGCGGGTGATGTCCAGGCCAACCATCTTCAGAGGAATGCCGGACTGGAATACGATGCGTGCGGCCTCCGGATCCACGTAGAGGTTGAATTCGGCCGCCGGAGTGATGTTGCCTCCCGTTAGCGAACCTCCCATCATGATCAGGCTCTTGATTAGGCCGGCCAGCTCGCCGTCTGAGTTAAGCGCCGCCGCTACGTTCGTGAGCGGACCCAGCGTGATCAGATTGACCTCGTGGGGATATTTGCGGACGATCTGCCGAATCATTTCAGCCGCCGGTTCGGCGACCGGCTTCAGCTTGGGCTCAGGGAATACTGCTCCGCCAAGTCCATTTTCCCCATGCGCGTACTGGGCAGTCACAAGCCGCCGCATAAGGGGGACCTTGGCGCCCGCGGCGACGGGAATGTCGGTCCGGCCGGCGATTTCAACCATGCGCAACGCGTTCGGCAGAGTGATTTCGAGCGGCACATTTCCTGCGACCGGTGTGAGCGCCTCAATTTTCAGTTCTGGCGAGCGCATGGCCAGCAGTAGAGCGAGGGCGTCGTCCACTCCAGGATCGGTGTCGATGATGACCCTGTTCGCAGCGCCTGCGCCGGCTTCGCCCATGGCGGTACCTCCTAAGGCGAAGGTCGAAGCAGGTAAGGCAGTGGCCGCTAAACCCGCTGCGGAAGATGTCACAAACTGGCGTCTGGTCACCTGAAAAGGCTGTTTCATCATGAGCTCCTTAGTCGGATTTGTGTGCCTGACTTCAGTGGCGCTTGGGCGGCTGCGTCATCAGCTTGATGTAAAGGCCATAGAGCTTTTTGGTATCCACATCGAACTGGACCGTCGCTAGCCTTTCGTAGGGAGGAACGTCGGCTTTCGGGTCCCAGAAAAGCGTCTCACCATAGCTTGGTCCGTGATCGATGTCGATATCGACGTACATTTCCTTTTGACCCGTGATGATGGAAGGATCGATCAGGGCGGCGGCAGACAGCTCATCCCACATATAACTGTCCGCGTAATACTTGGTCAGATACTGCGCGACCGGGGTATCAGACTTCGCGATCGCTGCCTTCACTTCAGGATCGACGCGCGTCTTGACCGAGACGTCGATGGGAGTGATGGTGATTTTCTTCCACGGCGCTCGCATGGCGATACGGACCGCTTCCGGGTCAAACCACCAGTTAAACTCGCGGCGGCCATCGATAGAATTGATGCCGCCCTCATTCGCGTACATCCCGCTTCCCATCAGAACCAGTTCTTTAGCCAAGGTCGCTACTTCCGGGTCGAGACGCAGAGCGAGGGCGATGTTGGTAAGCGGGCCTCCCGCCCAGATCACCACCTGCCCCGGATATTGGTGAACCGTGCGCACGATGAAGTGGGCCGCAGTTTCATCCAGCGGCTTGGAATGCGGAGCTCCTTCCACCAACTCAGGAACGACATCCGGATCGTGATAGGCTTCCCGAAAAGCGGGCGTGGTAGCCCCGGCATGTGCTTAGAAAAATCCGTCCAGCACCCCTTATAACGAAATTTTCCGTACAGGTTTTCCCAGCGCTCGGTTTCTTCTTTGGAATTGAGCAGCGGGAACTCAGCCCCTTGAATTACCGGAACGTCGGTTCGGCCAGCAATTTCAAGCGCGCGCAAAGTACGCTGGGTTTCTTCTTTGACCCACTGATCTCCACTAACCGTTGTGATTCCCAGGACGTCGAACTTCTCCGATTGCAAAAAGATCAGTATGGATTGCATGTCGGTCGTGGCCGGACCCCGGGCATCCTGGTCGACGATGACTTTGATTTTCTGACCAAACAATGAAGTCGCAGATATAAGCAGACAGACGAAAATTAAAAGAACAACGCTGGAAGGTCGTCTCATGCGCGGGCCCCTGGCTGATCAAGTTGGCCGGAGGCGAGAAAGAACGCCGCCGGAAAGAAATCGGATTGTAATTGCTCAGGGCGATGTGTAACCAAATATTTTGTGTAAAGCGGACGCAGTCATCCAGTTGGGCGAAAACCCGGGCGGCAACGGAAAAATCCGAGCCTGCCTTCAGTTGCGCTATGCTCAACAACGACCATGGCTTCGAACATCGAGATCAAGGCTCGGCTGCGGGACCGCACAGCCGCTGAGGCTGTAGCCCACCGTTTGCGAGCCCTCGGGCCTGAGGTTATCCATCAAGAGGACATCTTTTTCCGCTCTGACGGGGCGCGATTAAAACTGCGCATTTTTGCGACCTGATCACGGCGAACTGATCACGTACAAACGAGCGGACACGCCGGGGCCTCGTATCTCGAGCTACACGATTGCTCCGACCACTGCTCCACGAGCCTTGCGGGAAATTTTAAGAGAGACCCTGGGGGAGATCGGCACGGTCAAGAAACGCCGGACTCTCTACCTTGTCGGGCAAACGCGCGTTCACCTAGACGAGGTGGAAGGGCTGGGTGATTTTATGGAATTGGAAGTGGTGCTTCGGCCAGGACAGAGTGAGGCGGAAGGACAAACCATCGCGCAGGATTGCTGAAGGAATTTGCGATCGCCCCTGAGGATTTGGTCGCAAGGCCCTACCTGGAATTGCTCAGTGACTCGCTCGTTGCGGTCGAAGGAAAGATACTACAATTCCGCGGATGCCCAGCGGCGGTGATCCCTGCCAATGATCCAGCTTCCCCCATTGCGGCGCGTATCCCTGTACAAACGAGGCCTGCTGGCGGCAGCTTGCTGCTGGTCACGGCTCTCGCCCAGGCGCAGTCGAACCTGGACAAAGGAGCACTCGAGGGAACGATCCGTGACTCACAGTCACGCCCTATCGCAGGAGCAAATGTCACCTTGCGATCCTCCCAAGGCGGTCAGCAAATCACGAGAACCGATCCACAAGGCTTATACCGGTTCGCGGGTTTAGCGGCCGGGAATTATTAGATTCGCGCAGAGGCAAGCGGGGAGGGCATTAGCACAGCCAAGTGCTCGATCGAGCCCAGTCGTACAAAAAACCTCGACCTGACGCTTTCGCCGTCGAAAGCGACCTCCGCCCTTGAATTCTCCGCAGATCCGAAATTTACCGTCTCGGGGGTCACGGATGCCTCCAGCGCTGGAAGTCATGGCTCCAGCGCGTCTGCGCCGACTAC
This sequence comes from Terriglobia bacterium, assembly GCA_963797845.1. Taxonomy (GTDB): domain Bacteria; phylum Acidobacteriota; class Terriglobia; order Terriglobales; family Acidobacteriaceae; genus DASREM01. The sequence goes on along the minus strand of CAWCRE010000013.1, from coordinate 126,840 downwards.
AGAGGCCCTGGCGAGGGCCACAGTAGCGCTCGGCAAGGAAACGCCATCCTCAACTCATTCCGCGGACGAGAAGCTTCTGAAAGCGGCCGCGGACCGGCAGCCGGGCGACTTCGCTGCAAACCGTGAAGCTGGAATAATGCTTGTGCAGACGCAAACGCCTCAGGAAGCGTTGCCGTACCTGGAGCGAGCCTCCAAGCTCGCTGCCACAAACCTTGACCAGGCCTCGATCCATAGGGTTCTCGGGAGGTGCAGAAGAACTCAATGAACCGGTCGACGCAGTCCATGAATACCAACAGGCGGCTGAACTTGACCCGAGCGAAGAGAACCTTTTTGACTGGGGGTCGGAACTCCTGCTGCATCGAGGGGTCGGGTCTTCCATCGAAGTTTTCAGAAAAGCGCACGATCTGTATCCGGGCTCGGCACGGCCCCTGCTGGGATTGGCGGCGGCGCTGTACTCTCAGGCTTCTTACGACGAGGCCGCTCGCTGGGTTGTAGAAGCCTCCGATCTAAATCCGGCGGATTCGAACCCCTACCTGTTTATGGGCAGGATGATCAGCGCGCAGGCGATCAAATCCAGAGCTATTTCCGATCGGCTTGCACGATTCGCCAGGCTCCAGCCGGCAAATGCCCAAGCAAACTATTTCTATGCCCTCAGCCTGTGGCAACAGGCTGGCCTGGCGCAGAGCTCTGGCGAGCGCCTCAAAATACAGTCTTTGCTGGAAAAGGCCATTCGCCTGGATCCAACGTACGCTGCCGCTTACCTGGAGCTGGGAATTGTTCACGCAGACAGTGGCGACGTGGCCGAGGCAATTTCGGCTTACAAGAAAGCGGCCGAGCTCGACCCGAAATTGCCGGAAGCGCACTATCGCCTCGCCCTCGCCTACAAGCGCACGGGAGAAGAAGATCGGGCGCAAGAGGAGCTTCGCTTTTACAAAGAAAGTTCGAGCGCGGTTGCTACGGAGACGGACCGGGAACGGCGAGCAATTCAGCAATTCGTTTTCACTCTGCAAGATCACGGAGGCCCAGCGCCGAAATAGGCTCATCAAACTATGCGAAGATCAAAATTTGCCGTGCTAATGATTCTGTCGGCCTGCTTGGCCACTGCACAGACCAAGATTAAAGTCATCGCCGATCAGGACAGCGGCGGCCCTACGGGCACCAATTTTCTCTCCCTGTTGATGTTGCTTCGTTCCCCGAAGATCGATCTGCTGGGAATTACCACCGTCAGCGGCGACCAGTGGGTTGAGCCGGCAACTGTCTTCGCTCTGTGGGCAACCGAGCAAGCTGGGCGCACCGACGTCCCGGTGATTAAAGGCGCGGAGAAGCCACTGGTCAATACGCAGAGGGAGCAGGAATTGCGAGAACAGCTCTATGGTTCCCTGATTGGGTGGCATGGCTCGTTTAATCCGGACGCGCCGAAGCCGAGTGAAACCTGGGCGCCGCCCGGTGGCTATCCAAAGATGAGAGTACGGCCGGGTCGTGCCGCTGACTTCATCATCGACACTATTCGAGCCAACCCCGGCGAAGTTGTTCTATATGCGGCAGGGCCGCTCACGAACATCGCCTTGGCGGTTCGCATGGATCCCGGGATCGTACCGCTTACCAAAGCTCTGTATGTGATGGGCGGAAGCAGTTCCGGTGGACCCGAGCTGAACTGGTGGTGGGATCCGGAGGCGGCGTCGATCGTTTTGCGTGAGCCCTGGAAGCAGATTGTGGTCACGCCGTTCGAGGCAGGCGCGCACGTATGGTCCAGCGCCAAGCTCATGCAGCGCATTGTGGATGGCGGAGGACCATTGGCCAAACATATTCAACAGCTTTACCTCGACGCGAAAGCTCCCGCGGGAACATCGACCTGGTCGATGATGTGGGACGAACTTACCGTGGCTTCCCTGCTTGATCCGTCGGTGATCAGGAAATCAGAAACCATGTACCTCGACGTGGATATCGATCACGGGCCCAAGTACGGACACACGGTGATCTGGAAGCCGCAAGCGGATATCCCTCAGTTCTTTCTGCCGTACAGTGGACCTGGGCCTGTGGATCGCGCAAAGTGGCAGGGACACCTCGCGCCGCCTCCACAACTGCATCCGGCAAGCGTGCAGATGGAAGTGGATGAACGGAAATTCGACGATCTATTCGTAGACGTGATGACGCACTAGCGCTCACTTTCGAGAAGGCGTAGGTGCTGTCATCAAGTTGATGAACATGCGGTTGAACTTTTCGTTGTCCAGATCGACCTGGATCTGCACCGGAGGGCCGACGAGTGTTGTTTTGTCCTTGTCGCTCCAAGTGAGAGTGTTCCCGTAGCCGGCGCCGCGATCGGTATCCACCGACATGTAACGGGTTTCACTTTTCGTGATCAGCGAGGGATCGAGCCAAGCGGCGGCAGCGAGTTCATCCCACATGTATTCTCCGCCCTGGCCTGTTTGATAGAACTTTTCCACGTACTTTGCGAGAGGAGTGCCGCTCGCGCCAATCTCTTTGATCATGCCTGGCGTAAGCCGGGTTTTGATGGAGATGTCCACCGGCGTGCAGACAATCTTCTTCCACGGCGCTTCCAGCACCACCTGGGCGGCGTCGGGATCGAACCAGAAATTGAATTCGTGCCGCGGATTGTTGAAGAACTCGGCGTCTCCTGTGTGCGGGCTGATGCTGCCGCCCATGAAGACTAATTGCTCGGCGAGTTCTGGGAATTGTGGGTCGATGCCAATCGCGAGAGCGAGATTGGTCATGGGCCCGCCTTCATAGATCGTGACCTGGTGCGGATACTGGTGCACCATGCGGATCATGAAATGCGCGGCATCTTCGTTCGCCGGCTTGGTCGTAGGCTTCCCTTCCGGCAAATCTGGAATGACAAACGGGTCGTGATACCAGCGGTCGTCCCAAGCGCCGGCGAAGGCAACTTTGCCGTAACGCTGCTGCCAGAGCTTCGTCTCGTAATAGCGGCGAACCAAGGGGAAGGCCGCTCCCGGCATGACTGGAATGTCGGGACGCCCAATGATCTCAAGCAAGCGCAAAGTATGCGCCACTTCTTCGTCCCGCCACTGATTTCCGCTGACCATGGTGATGCCGAGCACGTCGGCGTCATGCGATTGAATCAGGACGAGAAGCGTCTGCATGTTGCTGCCGCCCGGGCCCGAACCATCCTGGTCGATGATGATCTTTCGGGGCTGGGCCGAACAAACGCCCGCGAGCAGAACGAGGATTGCAAAGCAGTTTTTCATTTTTGTAGAGGCCGGGTCATCAGGTCGATGAAGATCTTGTAGAACTTCTCCGCGTCGATATCGAATTGTACATTCGCCAAGTGCAGGTACGGGGGGACGCTTGCCTTGGCATCCCAGAACAGGGTCATGCCGTAGCTGGCGCCGTGATCGATGTCGATGTCCATGTAGAGTTGCTTCTGCCCAGTGATGATCGATGGGTCGAGCATGGCAATGGCCGCGATCTCGTCCCACATGTAGCCGGGCAACGAATATTTGTCGATGTATTGTGTGACCGGAGTGTTGGCCTTGGCAATTGTCGCCTTCATCTCTGTGGTGAAACGGGTTTTCACGGAGATATCGATCGGCGTGATCGTCACCTTCTTCCAAGGGGCTCGCAGGACGATGCGCGTTGCTTCTGCGATCGAACCACCAATTGAATTCACGTCGGGCATCGATGGCCCCGGGGTCGATGGCGCCCTTGTCGGCGTACAGGCCTCCACCCATCATCACGAACTCTTTGGCTAGCGTTGCGACTTCGGGGTCTAATTTCAGGGCTAAGGCGTAATTCGTCAGCGGGCCACCGGCGTACAGAACCACCTGCCCCGGATATTTGTGCACCATCTTGACGATGAATTCGGCCGCGGTGCCGGGGGCTGCTTCGATGTGAGGCTCGCCTTCTTTCATGGGAGGGACCACGTCCGGCGCATGGTATGGCTCGTCGTAGATGGTGGAGCGATTGGCCTCAAATCGGTCCGTCCAGCAGCCTTTGTATTCAAACTTGCCGTAAAGCGCTTCCCAACGTTCGGTCTCTTCCTTGGAATTAAGCAGGGGAAATTCAGCGCCCTGGATCACCGGCACATCGGTACGGTGCGCGATCTCCAGCATGCGCAGGGTATGCTGCGTCTCTTCCTTGACCCACTGATCGCCGCTGACGGTGGTGATGCCAAGCACGTCAAAGCGATCCGACTGGACAAAGGCAAGCAGGGTCTGCTGGTCGCTGGTCCCCGGTCCACGGGCGTCCTGATCGACGATGACTTTAATTTTCTGGGCGGAGCAGGTGAGACAACTAAACGCAACGGTAGCAATGCATGCCGAGTTCGTAATCCAGCTTCTCATGAGCTCCTAGGATAGCGGGCGAATTTAAGGGCAGACCGTGCCACGCTGAATTTCATCAGCATGCCAAGATCTGCCCTGATTGTGTGCCAATCCAAGTGGCTCAGAACTGCAGTTTGAGCGCGAACTGGATCAGACGCGGATTGTTCACCGTCGAAGTGATGACTCCGAACTGTGACGGACTGGCGATGTCGTTACCGGGCAACGCAAACTGAGCATGGTTGAAGAGGTTGAAGAACTCAGCCCGGAAATCCAACGACATGCCCTCTCGATATGGCAACAGGAAGTGCTTAATCAGAGACAGATCCGTGTTGACGAAATCAGGTCCGTACAGAGGAGCACGATTGGCGTTCCCCAGTTCTCCGTTCGCCGGAGGGGCGAAGCATTGTGTGTTGAAAAATTTGTCAAGAGACCCACCGCCGCCCGGAGAACAGATCTGATCGGGACGGTTGAAATTGTTTCCGTTGTTGGTGAGATTCACGCCGGAAGCACTGTTGCTGTCGATGAGAAACACTGGGAAGCCGGACGTGATCTTTTCGATGATGTTGACTTGCCAGTTGCCGGCGATCGTATTTGCGACACCGCTCCAGTCTCCACCAAAGCGCTTGCCTTTTCCGAAAGGCAGGTCATAGAGGATGCTGGTACTGAAGTTGTGATTAAGCTGAATCTGGGAAAGGGCCCAATCGGCGCGGGCATTCCCGGGCAAGGGCCAGTAGGTGACGCCAGCGGAGGTACCCAGTCCGTCGTTGAACCCAGAGTCGAAGTTGCGCGCGTAGGTGTAAGAAACGAGCGCATAGAGACCGTGCCTCGCATTTTTCGTCTCGGCTTTGAACTGCAGCGAATCGTAGCGGGCATTCCCGGAGTCGGCGGTCGCGGAGATGGTAGTAAACGGACCATACGGCGCGGCGGCGATTCCGCAACCCAGCGTGTAACCTGCAACTAAGCCACAGGCTGTCGGTGATGCAACGTTCAGGTTGCTGCCGTCCACCAGGATATGGTGACTGCGCGATCCCGCGTAGCCTGCGGTAACCACCAAATCTCCGGGTAGCTCGTGCTCCAGGTTGAAGTTGAACTGCTGCACGCGTCCGATCTTGAAATTACGATTTTCCGATTGGACAGTTCCCTGGAACGTCGCCGGCGTGGGAGGCGTAGTCAACAGCGGAAATCCGCCAGAGACATTCAGGCCGAAATCAAACGGCCCGACAGAAGCAGCGCAGGCCGCGGCGACCGAGGCACAACCGCCGGTAGTAAAGGCAAACTGACCCGTTTCCGCGAAGAAGGGCGGATTTTCCCACAGACCCTGGGCACCCTGATTCCATGAAGAATCGTGGAAAATCGAGTAGCCTGCGCGGAAAGCGGTTTTGGTGCTGCCAAAAGGCTTCCACGCAAGACCGATGCGAGGTTCCAGAGCAGTCTTGTCGAATTGAACCCCTACTCTACCGTCCGAGTTCACGCCGGGGATCAAATATTGGCCCGTCGGGAAATCGAAGTTCGCCTGACGGTTTTGCGCTTCGGTGATCGGCGTTACCAAAGCCCACGCCAGACCAATATTCAATGTCAGATTGTTGCTGACACGCCAGTCATCCTGAACATAAGGGCGGAACAGCTTCCACCGCCTACCGGTCGTGGCACCCTTGAAGGTCTGATCATGCAGCGCCAAGCTGTTCAGGCCGAGAAGGAAGTCCGCCGCATTGTCGCCGCCAGAGGGATTTTGCAGGCCGTTGTTGCTCCAGTCGTTCGTGAACACCAGGAAGCCGTCCTGGAAAGCATTGGTCAGCACATTCATCTGATTGGCGCGGACCTGCATTCCAACCCGGATGTTGTGCTTGCCTCGAATCATGTCGAATGAATCGGAAATTGTGAATACGTTCGTGCCGCCCTGGAACGGCGCGAATCCGCGATCACCCAGGCCCCAGTACGGTCCACCCAATTGGGTCGCGGTCAAGCCGCAGCTCACGCAGTCCGTTGTGGATTGCGACAAACCCGTCGGTGCTCCGCCAGGAAATCCCGAGCAACTGCTGTCAAGATTGGCGTTCGGTATGCCCAACTTCGCCGCCTCGCAGGTGCGGTCACCAAACGAGAGAATGTGGTTAAAGATGCGATTGAAGCCGAAGTTGAACTGGTTGATGGTGTTGTCGGTAAAGATGTGAGTCTCCGACAAGGCTACGTTGCGTCCGTGGTTGGTAATGTCTTGGGTACTCGCAAACGGGCTGGGGGCTGCAAATCCCGTAGAACCGCCGGGCAGGAAATTCGTAGCCTGATCATAGCTGAAGCGCGCGAAAGCAGAATCTTTCGACGAGAAATTATGATCCAGGCGGATATCGAACTTTCCTTCATTCAGTTTTCTGGTTTCGACGGTGGCGTAATTGAATCCCGCACCGGAGGCATTCGGCAGCGGGAAGAAATTAATCAACTGCTGGGTGATGGGGTTGATCAAAGCGCCCGGGATGATATTGCAGGCGGTCCCGGTTGGTTGGGTGCCGTCGGCTGCAACAGGCGCAGCCACGCCCCCAACGCACTTGAACGGATCCCGCCCCGGTGTCGCGGAGGTAGTCGGTTGGACGATGCTGTACGGATTGTAGAGCTGAGCGAAACCGTTGGAAAAATCTCCCGCTCGTTGGGCTGCGGTCGGCACAAACCCGTTGAACGGAATTCCTCGCCGCTGCCGCTTGGCCTCGTAGTCGACGAAGAAAAACGTCTTGTCCTTCTGGATGGGGCCGCCGAATGCGCCGCCAAACTGGTTCAGATTGAATTTTTCTTTCGACGACGCGAAGTAGCTGCGCGAGTCGAGCGCCGTGTTGCGGAAGAATTCGAACAACGATCCGTGAAATTGATTCGACCCGGATTTAGTCGTGACCAGTACAGTCGGACCCGCGCGCGTCCCATATTCCGCGGAGTAGTTATAGGTCAGAACCTTGAATTCCTGGATGGAATCGATCGAGGAGAGAATCGCGATACCACCAGCGGTCAACTCATTGTTGTCGTTGCCATCGAGCAGCCAGTCGGTACTCGAAGCGCGAGATCCGCCGACCGACAACGAATACGACCCGCGCGTGGAAACCTCGCTGCTGGGGCCGCCGTTGAAGAAGCTATTGGTATTGGTCTCCTGCGTGGTGCCAGGGGTGAGGGTCGCCAACTGCACGAAGTCGCGGCCATTCAGCGGCAGGTCGTTCACCTGCTGGGACGTAATCACCTGACCCAAGGTCGAGTTGGCCGTCTGCACTGCGACTTCAGTGGCACTGACCTCCACCTTTTCCGTGACCGAAGCGGGCGGCATGGTGAAGTCGACTTCCCGGTGTTCGTCCACCTGAAGCTTAATGTCTTTTTGTTCGACCGTCTGGAATCCGCTGGATTCGACCTTGACGGAGTAGGTGGACACCGACAGCAACGGAATCAGGTAGTGCCCCGTGTCATCCGTGGTGGCCTCACGAGAAGTGCCAGTCGCCTGTGAAGTCGCCGTTACCTTGGCCCCGGTGATGACGGATCCGCTCTTGTCGGTGATGGTTCCCGAAAAGCTGCCCGACGCTTGGCCGAACGAAAGTGGTGAGACGGAAAGTACAAACGCGCAGAAAGCCGCAGCGAGCAATTTTGCTCTGAGTTGCATGGATTGTTCCCCTCAACTGCCCGATTTAGAAGCGGGCCAGTCGTTTCCCCATTTTGCAAATGGGTTCATATACAGGCACGCGCTGTGCAAAGTCAAGATTTTTCGGTGGATGCAGTGTAAAGCTGGTATCCGAACTGCAACTTTGGCGAGGCGATGTTCGCCGGATCACATTCACGAATTGTTGCGCTTCGCCCATTCCGAGTCGAAGCGAGAACGATCGTAGAACGATTTTTGTGTGCCAACGCTGGTGGTAGAGAGCCCGGCGTACAGGTTGGCGCGTCGAACCGCTTCTTTTTCGGCCAGGCCTTCACCGAGAAAGGTTGCGAAGCTGCCGATGAAGGCATCCCCGGCTCCGGTGCTGTCGAGGCTCTTCAGCGGGAACGCCGGCATATGTTCCATTCCGTCGTTGCCGGCGAGGAGCGAGCCATTCGCCCCGAGCGTGATGATGACGCGCCGAATGCCGGAAGCGAGCAATTTTTTGGCGCAGGCTTTCGCGTCTTCGACATTGCGGACCGGCATTCCGGTGATGGTCTCGGCTTCGCTTTCATTGGGAACGAAATAATCGAGATCAGACACTGCTTTGACGTCGATCGGCTGTCCCGGAGCCGGGTTCAAGATGCAACGAATTCCGTTCTTGCGAGCGAACTGGATGGTGTAGTACACGGTCTCGAGCGGAATTTCAAACTGCAACACGATGCAGTCGACGCTTTTGAGCACGTCGGCAGCGGCGTCCACATCCGCCGGCCTCAAGGCATCGTTCGCACCTTTCACCACGATGATTCGATTCTGTCCCGAGGGATCGACGAAGATAGGAGCAACTCCGCTGGATAAGCCTTTGACTTGCCGCACGTGGGAGGCGTCGATACCTAGCTTCTGAAAATTTGTAATAGTTGCGGGACCGAAAAGATCATCGCCCACCCGGGCGACCATGAAGACTTCGGAGCCGCAGAGCTTTGCGGCCACGGCCTGATTGGCCCCCTTGCCGCCAAAACCCAAGTCGAATTTCGTGCCAAAAATGGTTTCGCCGGGCTTGGGAAACTGGTCAATGAAAGACGTCAGGTCGATGTTCGCACTTCCCACCACAGCGATACGCGGTTGCTTGCTCATACGGGTTCGGGCTCCAGGGAATTCTCACGCTTGGCGAAAGGCGAGTCTATTGACGGCTCAGGAGAAGTGTCAACCGGGCGCTGCGAAAAATCAAAGTCTTAAAACGCAGAGGGCGCAGAGAAGGTCGCAGAGGTCTCAGAGATCACGCGCCAGTATTCACGCACCCTACGGCATGGAAGAAGGCTTCGAGTTTAGACGGATCCAGCTTTCCGTTGGTTCTCACTCCAGAACAAACGTCGAGGCCGAATGGACCAATGTCTCGAATTGCTTGCTGAACATTTGCGGCGGTCAACCCTCCGGCGAGAAACATTGGGATCGGGAGACGTTCGCGAATCTCCCGGCTGAGAGTCCAGTCATGAATTCTGCCCGTGCCTCCTAGCTCTTTGACAGCCAGGGACTGGTTCCCCGAATCCAGCAGGATTGCGTCCACGTGCGAGGCCGCTTCCACCGCCTCGTCGACGGATTCGCGGCCGGTGACATGGATGACTTGGATCAGGGAAATACCGGGCAGAGCTTCTCGTAGATCTCGGTAGCTGCCCGAAGTCAGTCGGTCGCAAATTTGAATGCAGTTGGTTCGAGAAGCGCGCTGTTGCGACACAATTCCTGCAACGTCCTGCCGGGAAGTCAGCAGAAATGTCGCAATGGGAGGGGGAACAAAGGATGCGATCTCGGCGATCAGATCGTCGGCAATGACGCCGGGGCCGCTGGGCATGTGCGAGACTAAGCCCACAGCGGACGCACCCATCTCGATCGCCATGGCCGCTTCCTCGACGCTACCCATGCAGCAAATCTTTACTCGGGGGCGAGTCGTACTGTTCATGAGGACGCGACCTACTCTCCGTAGGGTACCCAAATGTTCTTGACTTGGGTGGCGTGCTCCAGGTACCAGCGGCCCTCCGCTTGTTTGCGGTCAAACCAGTCGATGGCGCGGCCTTCGTTGGTGAAAACCTGTTTCAGATTTCCGATCGAAAAGGCTTTCGCTGCGGTAGCGCTGGCCTCGTCCGTAAAAGACCAGATCGCATCTATTCCGTCGTGTTCGGCCAAAGTCTTCAGACAGTTGCGAGGATGCCCCGGTCACGATATTCACCACTCCGCCGGGGACGTCGCTGGTATCGAATAGCTGGTAGAGATCACCCGTGATCAGCGGATAAGTCTCCGAGGGCACAGCAACGACGGTGTTTCCGGCAGCGATCGCCGGCATGACTAGCGACAAAAATCCCAGCAAAGGCACGTCTTTCGGACAAATGACGCCGATAGCTCCGACAGCTTCATTCATCGCAATGGCAATGGTGCGGAATGGTGGATTGTGAACGGAACCATCGAATTTATCGGCCCACGCGGCATAGGAAAAGATTCGCTCGATGCCGGTTTCGACTTCGGCTAGGGCCTGCTTCTCTCCGACCGCCAACGCCAGACGGCGGACGATATCTTCACGGCGCTGCGACAGGTTTTCCGCAACGTAATACAGAATCTGTGCACGATTGTGCGCCGTTGTCTTTGCCCAGCCTTCTGCCTTGCGCGCGGCCTCCACCGCGTTACGGATGTCTTTGCGGTTTCCCAGCGGCGCCTCGCCCAGCAACTTGCCTTCGCGATCGCGGACTTCCATGCTGTAGCCGGAATCCGGACGTGCCTGTTTGCCGCCGATGTACAGTTTTACTGTGCGGTCAATCGCCGAAGAGGAACCCGCGCCATCCGCCGCATGATGGAACTCGGGCGGCTTGGGTAGCGTAGGAGCATTCTTGAACCACGTTGGCTCCAGGTATTCACGCAGGCCTTCCCTGCCGCCTTCGCGCCCGTAACCGCTCTCGCGGTAGCCGCCAAATCCGCACGACGCGTCGAACAAATTGGTGCAGTTCACCCACACCACGCCGGCCTTGATCTGCGCCGCGACGTGCAGGGCGACGTTCAGGCTTTCGCTCCAGACACACGCCGCTAGTCCGTAGGCCGTATTGTTGGCGAGCTCCACCGCCTCCGAGGGAGTACGGAACGTCATGGCCGCCAACACCGGTCCGAATATCTCCTGCTGCGCGACAATCGAAGTGGGATGAACATTGCTCAAGAGTGTCGGGGGATAATAGAGCCCCTTCTGCGGCAGGATGATGGGAGGCTGCCAGCAAGTTGCGCCTTCGGCTACGCCTTCGTTGACCAGCCGGCGAATGCGTTCCAGTTGAACCGGCGCTACGATGGCGCCGATATCGATCCCTTTATCGAGCGGCGGGCCAGCGCGCAATGTGCTCATACGATCGCGGATCTTCGATACCAGCGGCTTCGGCAATGCTCTCCTGCATCAGCAGGCGCGATCCCGCACAGCACACTTGCCCCTGATTGAACCAAATCCCATCGACGAGACCTTCGACAGCGCCGTCGAGATCGGCATCCTCAAAAACGATGAACGGAGACTTGCCGCCAAGTTCGAGGGACAGCTTCTTGTGAGTGCCCGCGCTGGCTGCACGAATCGCGCGGCCGACTTCGGTGGAACCGGTAAACGCGATTTTGTCCACGTCCGGGTGCTTGACCAGGGCCTCGCCGGTCGCGCCATCACCGGTCACGATGTTCACCACTCCAGGGGGCAAGCCGATTTCGTTACAGATTTCCGCAAAGGCCAGGGCGCGTCAGAGGCGTGAACTCTGCGGGCTTCAGAACGACCGTGTTTCCCGTAGCGAGCGCCGGCGCAATTTTCCACGCCAGCATGAGCAGAGGAAAATTCCACGGGATGATTTGTCCAACCACTCCGCAAGCCGTGAAGCCGGGAAATTCGGATTCCAGGAGCTGCGCCCATCCTGCGTGGTGATAGAAATGCCGCGCCACCAGGGGAATGTCGATATCGCGGCTCTCGCGTATCGGCTTACCGTTGTCGATGGTTTCGAGCACTGCCAGCCGGCGGGAGTGTCGTCTGAACGGCTCGCGCCAACGCGTACAGATAACGAGCGCGCGCATGCCCACTCAGTGATTGCCATCCGGAAAAAGCGTTCCGCGCCGCTTTCACAGCGGCATCAATGTCGGCCACACTTCCCTGCGCCACGGAGGCGATCTTTTCGCCGGTCGCTGGATCGGTCGAGTCGAAGTACACTCCATCTTGAGGTTCGCGCCATTCGCCGTTGATGAAGTGGCCGAAGCGCCGGCCGTGACGATCCAGCCAGATCAGCGCTTCTTTCGGATCCTCGGGAGCGGGGCCGTATTCCATGGTCACGAATTTCTCAGCGATGCTCATTCCTTCGTTCGACCCTTCTCTATGCGATGGGGTGGCGATAATCCGCCGAATACCTGCCGGTAGCATAGTGTTCAAGTTGTCGTTCGATGTCGTTCAAGAGTCCACTCGCGCCAAAACGGAAGAGTTCTGCCTTCATCCACGGTGTACCCAATTCTTCTTTCATCATTGCCAGCCAATCAAGGGATTGTTTCGCATTGCGAATACCTCCCGCAGGCTTGAATCCGACTGCCATGCCGGTCTGCTGCGCATATTCGCGAATTGCACGTGTCATGACCAGTCCGACAGGAAGCGTGGCGTTGGTCGGCTCTTTACCGGTAGAGGTCTTGATGAAATCGGCGCCTGCCATCATGGCGACGAAGCTCGCGCGGGCCACATTTCTCAGCGTCAGCAAATCACCTGTGCCTAGAATCGCTTTCATGTGCGCGCTGCCCGCAGGCTTGCTTGAACTCCGTAATTTCGTCGTAGAGTTCCTGCCAACGGCCACCGAATACAAGCGCACGGGTAATGACGATATCGATTTCGTTGGCTCCGGCCGTCAACCGAACGCCGAATCTCGGCGATTCGTTCCTTGAGCGGAGAAAGCCCGGCGGGAAACCCGGTGGAAACGGCTGCAACGCGGACTCCGCTACCTTCCACGCGCCTGTAGCGCGGTTTCAACGAAGCGGTGATACACACACACCGCTGCGACTTTCATGTCCAACTCTTCAATCCCGAGGCGCTTCACGGAGTTCATGCTGAATGGGGTTGCGCGCTTTGGCGCAAAGCCGGCGCACTCGCTCGTCGGTGTCATCCCCGGAAAGTGTGGTGAGATCCATGCAGGTGATTGCGCGCAGCAACCAAGCCGCCTGCCATTCCTTTTTCACGGTTCGACGCGCAACTTGAGTTTGCGCTCGCGTTCGACGGCGCTGGTGTTCACTCGGACCCGCGACAGCCATTCGAGATTCAGGGGAATTCCGCGATTGCCGCAGCAGGGGCCCGCCAGCTCAACTCCGCGACCACTTCTTCCGAGGACGCGGCGCAATTTTTTCGGGCCTGCACGTTCAGGTTTCCCGCGATCCGTAACGCCTTTTGAGGGCTCGTGTGACATTTGTTTCGCATTGTACGGCAGATCGCGCGCTCCCATGACACTCCCCTCCACAATTAGAACTTGACACTATTTTGCACGCGAGGCTAGGCTACTCTGCCAATCCAATTCTGGAGATGAACACCCTGGGCTTACTTAAACGCGTTTTCTCGCGATTTTCTGCTGGTTTCTTTCTTCTCTTGCTGTTTGCACTCCCTGCTGCGGCCGCCCCTAAGAAAATCATATTCGACACGGATCCTGGCACGGATGATGCCATGGCATTGATGCTGGCGCTGAACTCCCCTGAATTAGATGTTCGAGCGATCACTGTGGTTCCAGGCAATGTGACCGCGGCTCAGGGACTGGAGAATGCACTTCGCATGATGTCGCTTGCGAACCGGTGCGATATTCCAGTGGCGGCCGGGGCCCAGCATCCGTTGTTTCAGAAGCTGATTACCGCCGAGTTCTGGCACGGCAAGAACGGGCTTGCCAACGTTGAGTTACCGCCCAGCAAGTGCAAAGTTGATGGGCGTTTTGGACCAGATCTCATTATCCAGATGATCCACGCCTCTCCTCATGAGATCACGCTGGTGCCGGTTGGACCGCTTACTAACATTGCCCTTGCAGTGTTGAAAGACCCGTCGATCGTGCCTCTGGTAAACGAAGTGATCATTATGGGGGGAGGCATTACAGGCGGGAACGTCAACGCTGCCGCGGAAGCCAATATCTACAATGACCCGGAAGCGGCGCAGATTGTATTTCAAGCAGGCTGGACCGTAACCATGGTCGGACTTGATGTCGGCGACAAAACGCTTTTCAGCCAAAAGTATCTCGATCAATTAGGGCAGACTCACGGGCCGGTGAATGATTTCATCCACTCAGTCGCACAATATCTGGTGGGGCTAGCAGCCCAGTTCGGCGAAGGCGGCACGCCCATGTACGATCCGCTGGCGGTCGGTGTCGCTATCGACGCTACGCTTGTGAAAGCCCCGGCAATGCACGTGGATGTGGAGACGCGAGGCGAGTTCACGCGGGGAGAAACTGTGGCCAACCGCCGGGGATATGTCGAGCGCAACGTTCTCCACGGTGATCGTTACGTCATCGAAGGCGCCGATAAAGTTGCTCCAAATGCCAAAGTATGTGTCGATGTCGATGCTGATCGTTTCCTGAAACTGTTCGTTTCCAGAATCCAGAGCAAATAAAGAAACAGGGTGAATCCATGTTTACGCCGGACAATCTGAATTTGGCGCTGATGATGATGATCACGAGCGCCATTTGCTGGGGATCTTGGGCCAACACTTACAAGGGCGTAAAGAATTACCGCTTCGAGCTTTTTTATTGGGATTATGCGGTCGGGATTTTCCTGATCTCACTGGTGCTTGCGCTGACGATGGGCAGCACGGGCCACGATGCGTCGAGCTTCCTGAACAATGTAAGCGCTGCGGATCAATCTAATATCGTTTATGCGCTGGTTGGAGGAGCGCTGTTCAACCTGGCTAACCTGCTGCTGGTAGCCGCGATCGACATGGCGGGCCTGGCCGTGGCATTCCCGATTGCTATCGGCATTGCCCTAGTGGTTGGCGTAGTTCTGAGCTATGCGCTGCAACCCAAAGGCAACGCCACCTTCCTAGCGCTGGGTGTCGCGTGCGCGCTGATCGCCGTAATCATGGACGGCAAGGCCTACGGCAGCATGGCCAAGACGGGGCGTACGGTTTCGCGGAAAAGTATCATTACCTGCATAGTTTCCGGTGTGCTGATGGGACTCTGGGCTCCCTTCATGACTCACGCGATGACCACCGGAAATTCGCTCGGGCCCTACAGCGCTGCGGTCTTTCTAACTCTGGGCGCGCTACTGTCGTGCTTCATTTGGAATATTTATTTCATGAAGCATCCGCTAGTTGGTGATCCGGTAAGCTTCAGCGGATTTTTCAGAGGCCCTGCTGCCGGCCATATGTTGGGAATCTTCGGTGGAGTCATCTGGGGGGTCGGAACCGTCTTCAACTTAGTCGCGGCGAGTTTTACCGGGGTCGCGATTTCGTATGCAATCGGACAATCGGCCCCGATGGTTGCTGCTTTATGGGGAATTTTCGTCTGGAAAGAATTCAAAGGATCAGGTTCGAGCGCGAGAATGTACCTGGTTTTGATGTTCGTCTTTTATGCACTCGCGATTGCGCTGGTTGCGCACGCCAATGGCTGATTAGCCCGCGGCAAGATAAACATCGCGGAGAATGAAAAGCGCAGTCAGGATCCAGATGACGGCGCTGATCTGCCGGTACTTTCCGGCCGCAACTTTTACCACGGTGTAACAGATCACTCCGAAGCTGAGCCCGGTCGCGATGCTAAACGTCAGGGGCATCGCCACCACGGTCACGAACGCGGGAAAGGCTTCCGAGAAATCCTGCCAGTCGATATCCGCGACTGCCTGCATCATTAAGCCTCCGACCAGAACCAGCGCTGGAGCTGTCGCGAATCCAGGAATCGCTGCCGCGAGCGGCGAGAAAAACATTGCCAGCAGGAAAAGGGCAGCCACGAAAAGGTTACTCAAGCCGGTTCGAGCTCCTGCTGCAACTCCCGCTGCGCT
This sequence comes from Terriglobia bacterium, assembly GCA_963797845.1. GTDB lineage: Bacteria > Acidobacteriota > Terriglobia > Terriglobales > Acidobacteriaceae > DASREM01. The sequence goes on along the minus strand of CAWCRE010000013.1, from coordinate 110,958 downwards.
CTCGATGTAGCTCGTCACGGTGGAAGTTCCAGTAAGAGAGCCGATGACGGTTCCAACACCATCGGCCATGAGAACTCTTCCGACCCGGGGGATTTTTCCATCTTTTACGAACCCTGCCTGTGTGCATACGCCCATCAAGGTTCCGATGTTGTCGAAGAGATCGACGAATAAAAATGCGAAGATGATTTCCAGAAGGCCGAGATGAACCGCACCACGCAGATCAAGCTGGAGAAACGTTCCCGAGGGGTGCGGCATTGACACGAATGTTTGCGGAAGGTGAGCAATCCCTCGCAGGATGCCCAGCAACATGGTTCCCGCGATGCCAATCAAAATGCTGCCACTGACTTTCCGGATCATGAGCACCAGGGTGAGCAGAATACCGAAGCAGGCGGCCTGCACTTCACGATCAGAAAAACTTCCCAAGCCCAAAAATGTGGCGGGATTAGCCACGATCAGCTTGGCGTTGCGCAATCCTACAAAGGCAATGAAGACTCCGATGCCAGCGGCAGTCGAATGTTTCAAACAACCCGGAATTCCGTTCACGATCTGCTCGCGAACCTTCGTCACGGTGACGAGGATAAACAGCACTCCGGAAAAGAAGATGACGCCCAGGGCTGTGCGCCAGGGCACATGCATGCCCAAGCAAACCGAATAGGTGAAATAGGCGTTCAACGACATGCCAGGCGCGAGCGCGATCGGATAGTTGGCGTAGAGTCCCATCACCAGCGTGGCCACGGCCGCGGAGATGCATGTGGCGAAGACCACTCCCTCCGCGGGCATGCCAGTTTGCGAAAGGATTTGGGGGTTGACCACCACGATGTAGGCCATGGTCATGAAAGTGGTCAACCCACCGAGAAATTCCTGCCGCAGATTGCTACCGTTTTCCGACAACTTGAAGTAGTTTTCGAGCCATTCGGAAGAGGAGACGCGAGGTTCGACCATGTTTGCGTTCTGAGCTGCCATAGGAAGCTGCAACTTTAGAGGCGAGAGCGGGATCGCTGCAAGTGGAAACCTCATCCAGCAAACACTCTGTACAAAGCAAATCGCTTGATATAGAACTGAACGACAACGCCACACCCGCCGTCCCCAGCGGCGCCGTGAGGGACTCTCCGCGTGTATTTTCGGCCCAAAACGCTTGAAGAAGCCGTCCAAACCCTCGCCAACGAGCGCGCTCAGATTTTGTCGGGTGGCACCGATTTCTTCCCTGCTCTCGGGGAGCGGCGCGCTCGAGGGCCGATTCTCGACGTTTCTGCTCTGGGCGAACTAAAGGGCATCACCGTCGAAAGCGATTTGATCCGTATCGGCGGACTTACCACATGGAGCCAGGTGATCGCCTCTTCCTTGCCTCCGGCATTTGATGCGCTAAAACTCGCCGCCCGGGAAATCGGTGGAATTCAAATTCAGAATCGCGGTACGGTCGCCGGAAATTTGTGTAACGCCTCTCCGGCCGCCGACGGGGTGCCGCCTCTGCTGGCCTTGAATGCCGACATCGAACTGGTTTCCTCCAGTAGAATTCGCCGTATCCCCCTGGCTGATTTCGTGGTGGGAAATCGCAAGACTCTTCTTCGTCCAGACGAAATCCTGAGTGGAATTCTGGTCTCTCGAAATTGCGAGGATGCGCATTCCACTTTTCTCAAGCTCGGAGCGCGGCGATATCTTGTGATCTCGATTGTGATGGTAGCGGTGGTCTTGAAGGCGGACAGCACAAATCACGTTTCGGACGCCCGCGTCGCCGTGGGTTCTTGCTCAGCTTGCGCGCAGAGGCTGAGCGAGTTGGAGCAGGATCTTCTAGGGAGACCGCTTGCAGTTGGACTTGGCGATCACGTGTTGTCCCAACACCTCGCGCCGCTCAGACCCATCAGCGATGTGCGCGCGACGGCCGACTATCGTCTCGACTCGGCGCGTACTCTGGTCTCACGTGCGTTGGATATCTGTGCGGGAACTTTTTGACCATGACGATCGCAACCAGTTCGCAAGTCGAGGCACTCACCACCGTAAACTTTTCGGTGAATGGGCAACCGGTGAACGTCACGACTGTCGCCGATGGAGCGCTTATCGCGGGTGCTCCGGGAATCGCTGGGCCTGACGGGAACCAAGGTGGGTTGCGACGCCGGTGACTGTGGCGCTTGCACAGTCCTGCTGAATGGAGAGCCGGTATGCTCTTGCCTGGTAGCGGCGGGACAGGTGGAGGGAAGCGAGTTAGTCACGGTTGAGGGACTCGCAAACGCGAACATCCGGTTTACGATCGACTGCAGAAATCTTTTCTCTGTCATGGTGCGGCACAGTGCGGTATTTGCACTCCCGGTATGCTGGTCTCGGCCACGGCGCTGCTTGAGCGAGAGAGTGCACCCACCGAACCCGCGGTCATGGATGCGATCGGGGGAGTACTCTGCCGCTGCACTGGCTATCGCAAAATCATTGATGCAATTCTGGAGGCAGGTTCGCCTGACGCAACCGCGGTATGCCCGGTGGTCGGAAAGGCGGTAGGTGCACGCCTCAGCCGCTTGGACGGACAAGCCAAGGTCAGCGGCAGCGAGATTTTCGGGGCGGACGAATTCCCCGCTGACGCACTCTCGATTCACCTGATTCGCAGCCCGCACGATCGCGCCGGCTTCCAATTTGGCGACCTGGCAAACTTCGTTTCTTCTCACCCCGGAATTTCCGCCGTATTCACCGCTTCCGATGTGCCGGGGAGAAACTGTTTCGGAGTCATCGCCAGATTTGTGGACCAACCAGTATTTGCCGAAGTGGAGACCCGGTTCCGTGGTGAAGCGGTTGCGGCGGTTGTTGGCGAACCTGCAGCCTTGCAGGAAATTGACTGGCGGTCGTTTCCGATCACCTGGGAAAAATTGCCAGCCATCACGAGCATCGACGCTGCTCTCGAAGCAGGGGCCCCAAGAATACATTCGGAACGTGAAGAGAATGTGTTAGTGCGGGGACGAGTTGTTCACGGCGATGTTGAACACGGGTTCTCCGAATGCGCGGTCTTGGTGGAAGGCGAATTCGAAACCGGCTTCATCGAACATGCCTACATTGAACCCGAAGCTGGATTTGCCCGCCTCGTCGGAAATACGGTGGAGGTGCAGGCCTGCACCCAGTCCCCGTACATGGATCGCGACGATGTCGCGAAGATTCTGGGTATCGCTCCGGAATCCGTGCGGATCATACCCACTGCGGTCGGCGGCGGATTCGGATCGAAATTGGACCTTTCCGTCCAGCCTTTCCTTGCGCTCGCAGCGTGGAAACTGAACCGCCCGGTGCGGATGGTCTACTCTCGCAACGAATCGATGGTCTCCACCACGAAGCGCCATCCTTCGCGGATTCGCATGCGCGCGGGTGCCCGGCGAGACGGCAAGCTGCATGCAGTCGACTTCGCCGCTGACTTTAATACGGGCGCGTATTCCTCATGGGGCCCGACGGTGGCGGCGCGAGTTCCGGTTCATGCCTCAGGCCCATACCACGTCCCTCACTACCGGGCGTTGACGCGAGCTGTGCATACTAACCTTGTGCCTGCAGGAGCGTTCCGTGGATTCGGAGTTCCCCAGACCGCGATTGCCCAGGAGCAGATCTACGATGAACTGGCGGATCGGTTGAGCATCGACCGGCTCGAGTTCAGAATCATCAATGCGCTCGATGGAACCACGCCGACGGTTACGGGACAAGTTCTTGGTGCAGGCGTGGGAATTCGCGCGTGTTTTGAAGCTCTGCGGCCGGCATGGCAGCGGGCCCACGCTGAATGTGAAGCCTTCAATGCGAGTGCGCGAGGTCCGCTGCGAAAAGGCGTCGGCGTCGCGGGCATGTGGTACGGATGCGGCAACACTTCCCTGCCGAACCCTTCCACGATCCGCATTGGATTGAAGGCGGATGGCAGGATTGCGCTTCACCAGGGCGCGGTCGATATTGGTCAGGGTTCGAACACCATCGTTACGCAAATTTGCGCGGATGCGTTGGGCGCCCCGATTGATCGGTTTGATTTGATTTCGGGAGACACCGCGCTCTCTCCGGATTGCGGCAAAACCTCAGCGTCACGTCAGACTTTCGTGACCGGTAAGGCGGCGCAGATGGCGGGAACTGAACTGCGTCGCGCCATCCTGGCCCTGGAGAGTTGCTGCGAATGTGCGGTAATTGGATTCCACGATGGCCAATTGGAGATTACTGACAACGGGCAGGCGCGGACCATCCTTCTGCGCGACGTGCCACTCGATGAACACGGTTATGTTCTGACGCGTGAGGCAACTTTCGATCCGCCGACGAGCCCGCTTGATGAGAATGGGCAAGGCATTCCCTACGCTGTGTTTGGATTCGGCGCGCACATGGCTGAAATTCTGGTCGACACAGAGCTTGGCACGGTGCGTGTCACCAAGATCACAGCCGCGCACGATGTCGGGCGCGCTATCAATCCCACGTTGATCGAAGGCCAGATCGAAGGTGGCGCGGCACAGGGACTGGGCATGGCATTGATGGAGGAGTTTTTCCCAGGCAAAGGAGAGAATCTTCACGACTATTTAATTCCTACGGCCGGAGATATGCCTGCGGTCGAGTCGATTCTCATTGAATATCCCTCGCCCGTGGGGCCGTTCGGCGCAAAAGGAATAGGAGAGCAGGCAGTTATTCCGACAGCTCCAGCGATTCTGAACGCGATTCATGACGCCACGGGAATCAGGATTCGTCGCGTGCCTGCAACCCCGGACCGTTTGCGAGCCGCCATTCTCGCGAAAAACAACGGAGATCAGCGTGCCTGACGACGATGCAATCCGATGCGACGCTTGCCCGGTGCTCTGCTATATCAAACCTGGACGCACCGGATCTTGTGATCGTTACGGCAATGACAACGGACAACTCGTCCGTCTCGATCCACATATCGTTCTCGATCGCGCCATGTCGCGCGGCGAGTCGGTTGTTCCTTTTCTCGGTCGCGAGCAGGAGTGGGACGGAAACGTCGTCGGCGCGCCCGAGACTTTTATCACCGCCATCGGCGCGGGCACCACGTATCCCGATTACAAACCAGCTCCGTTCATCATCTCCACCGAGGTGCAGGGCGTGGACATGGTCACGGTCGTCACCGAGGGTATCTTCAGCTATTGCGGGGTGAAGGTGAAGATCGATACCGATCGCCACCTGGGAGCTGAGACCAGCACCGTCCGCGCCAAAGGCGAGCCCGTTGGACATGTAACCACCAGCGAATATGGGTCGCAAATGCTGTCCCTGGGCGGCGTGCGTCATCTTACCGGAGGCAGCCGGCATGAAGGCACCGTCACTTGCGAAACCCTGCTCGATCTTTGCGATCGCAAGCCGGTGGAACTCACCATTGATGGCGGAGCCACCGTGCAGGTGCAGGCCGGCAAACCGCCCGTTGTCGACAACGTTCAAGAAGAACGCATGCGCGTTGGTTGCGGATCGGCGACGATTGGAATGTTTGCCAAACAATGGTTTGGCAAAGTGGACGAAGTTGTCGTGGTGGACGATCACATCACGGGAGTCCTCTCGCAGCATCAAGCCGGCAAACTGCTGGGTATTCCCGAGAGCGGCATACAGATTAAAGGACAGCGTTCGACTCCAGGGCGTATATTTCGCGTGGCCGAACCCGGCACCGCCTGGGGTGGAACGAATATTGAAGATCCTCTGAGCATCGTGCAAAGCTTCAATCCGAAAATGGCGTGGTCTGGATTGCGACTGCTGATGGTCAGCACCACGGGCGAGCATCACGCCTATTTCGAACTTGATGACAAGCTGCATCCCGTCGCGAAAGAACTGCCGGGTGCGCTGGGTGAATCCGTAGCCCGCATCAGGGAAAACTGTGAGCCTGCCCTCTGCACGGTGCTGTTCATGGCTGGAGCGGGAGGTTCTCTGCGCGCGGGCGTGACGGAGAATCCAGTTAGACTTACGCAATCCGTGAAGGACTCGCTGACTCGAGTCACATGTGGCGGAGCTCCGGTGTATATCTGGCCAGGTGGCGGGATCACTTTCATGGCGGATGTCATGCGCATGCCCGAAAACGCATTCGGCTACGTTCCCACGCCGGCACTGGTTGCTCCGATCGAGTTCACCATGACTCTTTCCGATTACGCTGCGCTCGGTGGACACGTGGATCATGTGCGTCCGTTGAGTTCGGTCAAGCAAAACTCCGCTCGCCGACATGTTGCCGCCAATGCGGAGAATCCCTGGCCGCTTGAACAGCGACGAGGCTCGGAATGAGAGCGCAGATCAAGCTATTGCCCGACGGCCGCCGATTGCATTTGCAGGATGGGCCCATTGATCTGATCATCGAAGCCTTCGGCTCACCGGACGACGTGAAGGCTGCGTACAACGCGGCGGCTGCACGATTTGTATCTGTCCTGGACGAATTATGTGATGAGCTCGCGCTGTTGAGACAACCAGCAACTCGGAGCAGCCCGCTGCCATGTGGTCCGATTGCAAAACAGATGATGTCAGCCGTGAAACCTTACGCGAGAGATCACTTCATCACTCCGATGGCGGCAGTAGCGGGGGCAGTCGCGGAAGACATACTGGCAACGATGACGCAGTCATCTCAACTTGACCGAGCTTACGTCAACAATGGCGGAGATATTGCATTGCTTCTCACGCCGGGACACCACTTCACCGCGGGAGTCGTCGACAGACCAGATCGTCCCTCGCTGTTTGCAACTGCGAAACTGGATTGGGCAGAACCCGTCCGCGGCATAGCGACTAGCGGATGGCGGGGACGGAGTTTCTCGCTCGGCATTGCGGACGCCGTAACCGTCCTTGCTGACCGGGCGGCAAACGCCGATGCGGCTGCGACGATCATTGCGAACGCAGTGGACCTGCCGGGACATGCGGCCGTGGTTCGGTTCCCCGCGCGGGAATTGGCTCCCGACAGCGATTTGGGCTACAGACTGGTGACGCAGGCCGTAGGCGAGCTCTCAGCCTGCGATGTAGCGCAAGCGCTCGATAACGGAGCGCGTATGGCAGAAGCGGTTTCCGACCGTGGTCTCATCCAGTCGGCAGCGTTGCGCTTGCAAGGGACAACTCGCATTGTTGGCGCTGAACAGAGCTCACGGAGACTAGTGCATGCCTGAAGTGCAGGTGAGGAAAAAAAGTACCGTTGTCGAAGAGATTTTCCACGAAGGCGGCCCCGTTCTGGAGATTCCTCTGCGGCGCGCCGCGACCCTTGCCGTCATTCACAATCCATTTGCGGGCAAATACGTTGAAAATATTTCCGGGTTCATGGATGACCTGAAACCGCTTGGGCTAGAGATGGCAAAGAATCTGGTCCGCGTTCTTGGCGGAGATTCAAGTTTGATTGAAGGCTACGGCAAGGGAGCCATCGTCGGATCCGCCGGGGAGATAGAGCACGGGGCCTTGTGGCACGTCCCCGGAGGCTACGCGATGCGCGACGTTCTGGGCGGAGCCAAAGCGATCGTCGCTTCCACCAAGAAGGTCGGGGGCCCGGGCACGCGCCTGGACGTCCCGATTACGCACATCAACGCGTCTTACGTGCGAAGCCACTTTGATGCAATGGAAATTGGTCTGAACGATGCGCCGCGGGCTGACGAAATTTTGCTGGCGCTGGTGATGACCACTGGATCCCGTGTCCACGCCAGAGTTGGCGGCCTTAAGGCATCCGAAATTAAAGGAGAAGACGGATTACGATGAAAGCCCGAATCCGCAAAATCGCCACGTTCGTGGAAGAAACCCACAGTGAAATGGGGCAGTCCGTGCAACCGCCCACGCGACGTGCCGCCGCAGTTGCTGTACTCGAAAACCCTTTTGCCGGAAAGTTTTCAGAGGACCTTTCCGAGCTCATGAGTATTGGAGAAGAGCTGGGCGAATTACTCACCCAGCGCGCGGTCGCTGCGCTAGGTATCCCGGGGCCTAGCGCGCAGAGTTATGGCAAAGCCGCAGCTGTCGGCGAGAATGGCGAACTGGAACACGCAGCCGCTATCCTCCATCCGAAGTTGGGGACACCGGTGCGACGGGTATTAGGCAAAGGCGCGGCCCTGATTCCCTCTTCTAAGAAGCGCGGCGGAATGGGAGTCGTGCTCGACATCCCGCTTGGACACAAAGACGCTGCCTTTGTTCGCAGCCACTTTGACGGCATGGAGGTGCGCATCAACGATGCGCCGCGCGCCAACGAAATCATGGTCGCCATCGCTGTCACCGATAGCGGACGCCCGCTGCCCCGGGTGGGTGGGCTTACCAAAGATCAGGTAAAAGGCGAAGATGGTCTTCGTTAATTTTTGCAGAGGCTCAGTCTATCCATAATGAAAATCTCGTTGATGGCATTTCTCGTTCTGTTCGTCTTTCCAGGCCTCCTCTTTTCTCAAACAGCGAAAGACAAAGCTGACCTGATCATCACCGGTGGCACGGTCGTCACTATGGATGGAGCTCGGAGCATTTATGACAACGGGGCCGTCGCCATCGCAGGGGACACCATCCTTGCCGCTGGTCCCCGCGCGGAAGTTGAAAACAAATATCAAGCGGCCAAGATCGTGGATGCAACCGGCATGCTGGTTTTGCCGGGCTTTATCAACGGTCACACGCATGTTCCCATGACATTACTTCGCGGTCTGCACGACGACGTGGTCCTGCAAGATTGGCTCTTTAAATACATTTTTCCGGCGGAAGCGAAGAATGTGAATGAAGAATTTGTCCGTTGGGGCACGCGCCTCGCGGCGGCGGAACAGATCCGCGCCGGAGTCACTACCTTCGCCGACATGTATTACTTCGAGGACGTGGTGGCTGAAGAGACCAAGACCGCCGGGATGCGGGGAGTGCTGGGCGAAACCTGGATCGATTTCCCGGCTCCCGATAACAAGAGCGAAGCGGAGATGATTGCCTATACCGAGAAGTTCCTGAACAAGTGGCAAGGCGATCCCCTGATCCATGCGGCGGTCGCACCCCACTCCATCTATACCTGTTCGAAGAAAACCCTTCAGGATGCCGCATCCCTGGCGCGGAAGTATCACGCTCCGATATTGATTCACACCGCGGAAATGAAAAAAGAATGGGACGACAGCGAAAAGCAAAATGGAATGTCGCCGGTCCAATATCTAGACAAGATCGGCCTGCTCGGGCCCGACGTCGTTTCTGCCCACTGCATTTTTGTCGATGCCGCGGATCGCAAGACCCTGGCCGAACGTCGCGTTGGCTGTGTTCATAATCCCTCAAGCAACATGATGATCGCCAGTGGCGTGTCTCCTGTGCCGGAGATGCGCGCTGAAGGTGTCGCCGTGGGTTTGGGTACTGACGGGCCAGCAGGCAGCAACAATGATCTCGACATTATGGAAGAGATGGATCTGGCTGCGAAGCTCGCCAAAATTACGAAGATGAATCCGTTGGCGCTGGATGCGCAATCCGTGGTGGCGATGGCGACGATCGACGGAGCGAGAGCGTTGCATATGGAAAAGGAAATCGGGTCGCTTGAGCCCGGCAAGAAAGCGGATATAGTGCTGCTCAACCTGAACACCCCGAACGGCGTGCCGGTCTACAACGTCTATGCGCAAATCGCATACGCTTCGAAGGCTTGTGATATCGACACCGTCGTCGTCGGAGGCCGTGTGCTCATGCAGCACCGGAATTTGCTGACCGTTGACGAGCAGGCGGCCATTTCCAAAGCGCGCGACTACAAGAAAAGCATCGCAGCATCTCTGGGCATGGATTAACCCTGGACGATCTCCGGAATTCTGGTTGCTGGAGGCGTGTTGCGGCTGCGCTGTGCCGAAACCAGCCCATCGATCATCACCATTCCGATTCCTGGCAGATCTCCAGCCTGAATGCTCTCGAGCACAGTCTTACCGGCGGAATGCTGTGCTTTGTCCATGAAGACGAAGGTGGCATCGCGTCCCACCTCGACAAGTCCGCAGGTGAGCTTGCGAATCCTCGCGGTGTTTCCAGTTGCAAAACACATTGCGACCTCGGCGGAAACATCTCCTAAAGAGGACAGCATTGAGACCATCCGCAAAATCCCCAGAGGTTGCACCCCTGAGCCCGCTGGCGAATCGGTGCCTAGAATCACCTGTTCCAGTTTTTTCAGTTCTCTTGCCGTGCGCAGCGTGAGCAGGCCTGCTTTTTCGTTACCGTTATGCACAATCTCGAGTGCTCGCGAGGATTTCTCGCACAGAGTCACGATCTGATCGGAGGGCAGTGCCGTATGACCTCCGTTAATGTGCCCGATCACGTCGGCATCAGCAGCCAGCACAATATCTTTGTCAATCAAGCTGGAGCCCGGAATCGATGGGCCACCCGTATGAATCGTGCTCTGAATCCCGTACTTCCGGGCCCAACCGACCATCTGGTGTGCAGTCTGTCCATCTTTTACGCTGCCCAATCCAACTTCGCCCAGCATCGCGACGCCGGCGGTCGCAAGTTCCTTGAAATCTTCTTCTACCATTCCGTGCTCGATCACGGGCGCACCGGCATGAATTCTGACTCCTCCCGGCCGGAACGCAGCAAACGCCCGTTGGGCAAAAATCGCCATCGCCTTTAGCCCCACCACATCTTTTGGACGCCCTGGAGTATGAACTTCTCCGGCGGAAATCATGGTGGTTACTCCGCCATGCAAATAGCTGTCAATCCAACCCAACTGATTCTGACGAGGAGTCCAATCGCCCGCGACCGGATGAACGTGGCTATCAATCAATCCCGGCGCAACAGTTACGCCCTTCGCGTCGATGACGGTTGTGGCGCCCTCCGCATCGGCATCATTCGACTTCCCGATCGTGTGGATCTTCCCGTCCACTGCCACGATCGTGTCCGCGTCCAGAATCGGGTGGTGAATATCGCCGCTCAGCAGCAATCCGATATTCCGGATCACCACTTTGGAGTGTGTCTTCGCTGTTTCCTGCTCGGCCATCCGTTTTCCTCGAGAATCTACCTGCGCGCTAATTTGTGTGGACCCTGATTACAATGGTATAAGCACGCATTGCTCAGGCGGACGCATGTTCTCACGTGACGTAGTTTTTTGGGAAGTGGATACTCAGAAAGACTTCATGCTGCCCGGAGGCAAGCTTTATGTCCCGGGCGCAGAAAAATTGCTGCCCCGAATTCGACGTCTTACCCAGGCTGCTCGCGATGGTCGAGTGTTTTTGGTTTCGCATGGCTGTTTCCACGCTGAGAACGATCCCGAGTTCGCTACTTTTCCGCCACACTGCGTGAAAGGAACGCCAGGCGCCGAATTTGTTCCGGAAGCTCTCACCGACAGTGTTGTTCGAGTTCCGAACGATCCGAGTACTCCAGTTCCACAGCTTTCGCAGTTCAAGCAGGTATTGCTCGAAAAGCAGACCCTGGATGTGTTCCAAAGTTGCCACGCGGACGAAGTGCTTCGTCAACTGAATCCGCAGGCTCATTTTGTGATTTTCGGAGTGGTCACCGAATACTGCGTGCGGCTTGCTGCCAAGGGATTACTGGACCGAGGTAAAAAAGTATCGATTGTCAAAGATGCGATTGAGACCCTGGCGGCAGATGCAGCGGCTCGCACCTGCGAAGAACTCACATCGCTGAAAGCGGTCTTCATCACCACGGATCAGGCATTGGAACTTCTCGGTTGATCGATTTCATTTCTTTCTCAGGAAGTTGCCTTTTTCCAGTTCCTCGAAAGCCTGCCGAAGTTGTTCCTGGGTGTTCATCACGATCGGCCCATACCATGCCACCGGTTCCTCCAGTGGTTTGCCCGATACCAGCAGGAAGCGAATGCCATCCTCTCCCGCCCGGACGGTAACTTCATCGCCACGATCAAATAAAATCAGAGAACGATTGTCAGCCTCGATGGGGGGAGCGGTATCCGACCACTTGACGGCCTCGGTCGGAACCGCGAGCGGGCCCGATGCATTGCAGAACTTGCCGCTCCCGGCAAACACATAGGCAAAGGCATGCCGGCTCGTTTCCACCGGCAGTGTCTTTTTTCGCCCGGGCGAAACCGAAACGTCTAGGTAAATTGGATCGGCAGCAATTCCTTCTACCGGACCCTTCTTGCCCCAGAAATTTCCGCAGACAATTCGCACGTGCGTGCCGTCGTCATCCTTGACCTCAGGGATCTCGTTGGCTTTGACTTCCTGATAACGCGGGTCTGTCATCTTCAACGCTGAGGGAAGATTGGCCCACAACTGAAAACCATGCATTCTCCCCGCCGGATCTCCTTTTGGCATCTCCTGGTGAATGATGCCGCTGCCTGCCGTCATCCATTGCACGTCGCCGGCGGCGATCGCGCCGCGATTTCCCATGCTGTCGCCATGTTCCACCGTTCCCGCGAGCACATAAGTTATGGTTTCGATGCCACGATGGGGATGCCAGGGAAAGCCGGCAAGGTAGTCTTCCGGTACGTCGTTGCGAAAATCGTCCAGCAACAGGAAAGGGTCAAAATCCTTAGTGTTTCCAAACCCAAAAGCGCGTCGAAGGTGAACACCGGCGCCCTCCAGAGTTGGCTTGGACTGAATCAGCTTCTTAACGGGTCGAATGGACACACTGTCTCCCTTCTTCCGGACGCGCGCGCCCAGATCAAAATCGCAAACGCGAATCATGCGGCTCGGGCGATCACCTGCGCCGAATTTCCCTTGGATCGCCGGATGGAAAAAACCCCGAGTATCACAAAGAGCAAAAGTACGGCCAATTGAGCCACGACGAATGGCGCTTCTTTTTGTGTGGGGGCAACAGCCTTGAGTGCCGGGACTTTTTGGAACGCTTGCACGACCGCCACGAAACAGTTTAGGTAGAGCGCCAACAAGGCCGAGATCACATAGGTTCGACGCCAACTTCCAGCCAGGTGAAAAGAATAACGGGCAAGGATTGCCACTCCGAGAACCAGAAGTGAGATCGCTCCCACGATGTGAGAAGGGAGTAAACGCTCAAAGGGAAATAGATATCCCGTGAGACTGGTCAGCAGAGTTGTGCACAGAAAGATCGCGGTCCAGCCGTCCCGACGCTCCGCCGTAAGCAGACCATAGGCAACGATCAACCCGCTGCCGATGCCCGCTAAGCTCAACAGAACGTGGATCAAGGTGAAGGTCGCCAAACTCATGCCGTGAATCATGATGGGCATCCTTTTTCCAACAGAGATGATGGATCACTCAACGCAGATACATTGTTGGGCAGTCTTGCCGGTGAAGACGGAAGGATTCTATCCCAAATTCGGACCTGACAGGTTGTGATCAAAAGGATTGAAACCCGCCTGTCTTTACATTTTCCGAGCACGCATCCGGAGTATTGATCGTCACCTCGCACAGTGATCCCGCTCACAGCCGGAAGTTGCACCTTGCTCCACCCTGAACTCAGGACGGCGCAGCGCCGCAATTGCGGCAGGCGAGCTGCTCCTGGGAGTCGGGCGTGCTTACAGCAAATTCCCCGAAGTGGTATCACAGCAGTGCTTACAATGCAGAATCCGCTTGCAAGCATTGCGGAGAAGTCATTCGTCACGCTGCCTGGTGTAGCGCCGTGAATGCGGCGGTAAGGTACGCGCACCAGATAGCAGTTCGTCCGGAGATGATTACCGCAGACGACGAAATGCGTCTGCACGCAATGGGGGTCACCTGGTATCGAAAGCAGTAAGCGCCAGAATCGCGGCCTTCAGCCAGTGAAGATGGTTTGCCGGATACGGTGCTATACTCCGCGTTCAGAGTCTGGGATTGAGGCTCACATCTTGCCTGGGCCCGATCGGCGCACCTTCCATCCGCCGGAAAATTAGGTTTTGGCCCGACTTGTTTCTTTCCACATGGCAGCCAAGCCATTTTCGTTGTTGAGACGTAAACGAATTCAAGTGCGAGGTGTCGTGCAAGGCGTGGGCTTTCGTCCTTTCGTTTACAATCTTGCACAGCGGCTCGGCCTGGTCGGCTTCGCTCTGAATTCCTCGTCTGGAGTAACCATCGAACTCCAGGGCGACGAGACCGATATCGAAGAATTTCTTCATTTTCTGTCCACCAATCCCCCACCTTTGGCCCAGATCGAAGACGTGCGGGTTGCCCCATTGGAACCGAACGGAGACCGAGCTTTCTCGATTCTCGAAAGCCAGTCCATCGAGGGAGAATTTGCCTTAGTGGCGTCCGATGTGGGTACTTGCAAAGATTGTTGGAACGACTTCAGCGATCCGGGAAACCGTCGATATCTGTATGCATTCACCAACTGCACCAACTGCGGTCCGCGTTACACCATCGTGCAGGATGTTCCCTATGATCGGCCTGCGACCACAATGTCCTCATTTCGTATGTGTGAGGAGTGCCAGGCGGAGTATGACAACCCCCGGGACCGCCGCTTTCATGCTCAACCCAATGCTTGCCCGGTTTGCGGACCTCAACTCTTGCTCGCAAGGTCAGGGGAAGCTTCTTCCACCGCTCCAGCTGATTTAACTCAAGTCAGGGATCTGTTACGCCAAGGCCGTATCGTCGCTGTGAAAGGGCTAGGCGGGTTTTTGCTGGCTTGCGACGCCCAGAATGACGGCGCAGTGCGCCTGCTACGCGAACGCAAACGACGGAGTGATAAGCCCTTCGCGCTTATGGCGCGCGACATTCCGTCGATTAAAGCCTTCTGTACAGTTTCCGATGCGGATCGCGCGGCTCTGTCCAGCCCGCGACGTCCCATCGTGATCTTACCCCGGCTTGAAATGAGCAGCATTTCTAAGGAAGTGGCGCCGGCCAACAAAACTTTAGGAGTAATGCTTCCTTACTCACCGCTTCACTATCTTCTGTTCAGTGACTCTGCCGAACAAGGTCCGGAGTTCTCGGCCCTGGTGATGACGAGTGGCAACTTCAGTGAGGAACCCATCGTCATTTCAAACGACGACGCGGCGGAGCGGCTGCGACCCTTGGCCGACTGGTTTCTCTCTCATAATCGCGATATTTACATGCGCGTAGACGATTCTGTGGTTCGAACCTTTGAGGATCGTCAGAGGGTAATCCGGCGATCTCGCGGCTTCGCTCCCGAAGTGATCAACCTGGGCCGGCCGGTAGAAGAAGTGCTCGCTTGCGGAGCGGAGTTGAAAAATACCTTCTGTCTCACCAAGGGCCACTACGCAATTCTGAGTCAGCATATCGGTGATCTTCAGAATTATGAGACCCTGCTCTTCTTCCAGGAGACTCTCGAGAATCTCAGAAAGGTTTATCGCGCCACTCCGGTCGCCGTCGCCTACGACACTCACCCTGAATACATGAGTTCACGCTTTGCTCGGGGATTGGACCTCGAACTGAAAATTGGGGTGCAGCATCATCACGCGCACATTGCAAGCTGCATGGCCGAAAATCACCTGCGAGAGAA
Source organism: Terriglobia bacterium (assembly GCA_963797845.1). Classification (GTDB taxonomy): domain Bacteria; phylum Acidobacteriota; class Terriglobia; order Terriglobales; family Acidobacteriaceae; genus DASREM01. The sequence continues at coordinate 95,739 of CAWCRE010000013.1, read as the reverse complement.
GGTCATTGGAATTGCGTTCGATGGCACCGGCTTCGGCAGCGACGGTCAAATCTGGGGAGGTGAGTTCCTGATCGCAGACTTCGCCGGCTTCGAGCGATATGCTCACCTGCGTTACGTCGACATGCCCGGCGGAGATGCTGCGGTCCGGCAGCCGTGGCGCATGGCTCTGAGCTATCTGCGCGAATGTTTTGGAGCGCAATATCTGAACTACGTTCCCCGGCTTTTCTGCCACATTCCAGAGAAGCAGATTGCGACTGTGGATACTATGTTGGCTCGAGGCCTAAACACTGTGCGCACCTCGTCATGCGGAAGGCTGTTCGACGCGGTGGCTTCTTTGGTCGGCATCCAGCAAGATGTAAGCTTTGAAGGCCAGGCGGCCATCGCTTTAGAAATGGCTGCATCTGAGGATGTCGAGCAGCTGCTACCAGTTCGAGATGGAAGGCCGCGGCCCGGTCCAGATCGACGTTCGTCCCATGATCCGCCAAATTGTGGAAGATATGGCGCGCTCGCAATCACCGGGTTCCATTGCCGCCCGCTTCCATAACACGATCGCTCGAATCATGCTTGAAGTGGCATTGCGGATACTCAGAGAAGAAAAAATACACCGCGTGTGCCTCAGCGGCGGAACGTTTCAGAACCACTATCTTTTGAAACGCGCCGCACGAGCACTTCGCGAACACGGATTTGAAGTATTTCTGCACGCTACGGTTCCGACCAACGACGGTGGCATCTCATTAGGGCAAGCTGTTATTGCCAACGAACTCCTGCGCCACGGAGGCTGATATGTGTCTGGCGATTCCCGGGAAAGTTCTCAGCGACTACGAGCAGGGCGGCATGCGCATGGCGAAAGTGCAGTTCGGCGGATCATCCGCGAAGCTTGCCTCGAGTATGTTCCCGAAACCCAGGTAGGCGACTACGTTCTGGTGCATGTGGGCTTCGCCATCAGCCGAGTCGATGAAGAGGAAGCGCAACGCACTTATCAGCTTCTGCAAGGAGATGGATCAACTGACCGAACTCGAAGCGCCCGATGGTCCAGGAAGTCAACTCCCGTGACGAGGAGGCAGAACTCTCATGAAATATCTGGACGAATATCGCGACGGAGAAGTGGCAAAGAAGCTTGTGGACGAACTGCATCGCATTCAGACTCGCCCCTGGGTGATTATGGAAGTTTGCGGCGGACAGACGCATTCGATCGTGAAACACGGCATCGATTACCTACTGCCCAGAGGGCGTGGAACTGGTGCATGGACCAGGATGCCCGGTTTGCGTTACTCCGCTCGACATGATCGACAAGGCGCATGCCATCGCCAGCAACTCCTGACGTGATCTTCTGCTCCTTTGGGGACATGCTGCGGGTGCCGGGTTCGGATGGCGATCTGTTCACCATCAAGTCGCAAGGCGGCGATGTGCGCGTGGTTTACTCACCGCTGGATTGCTTGAAAATCGCGCGGTCGAATCCCGACAAGCGGGTTGTATTTTTCGCCATCGGCTTTGAAACCACCGCGCCCGCGAACGCGATGCTGGTCTGGCAGGCTCGTCAGTCCGAGATCAAGCAATGTTTCCGTTCTGGTGTCGCATGTGCTGGTTCCTCCCGCGCTCGAGGCAATCTTGCAGTCTCCGGAAAATCGCGTGCAGGGATTCCTCGGTCCCGGACATGTCTGCGCCGTTATGGGATACAGCGACTATGAACCGATCAGCGCAAAATATAAAGTTCCGATCGTCATCTCGGGGTTTGAGCCGCTCGATATTCTTCAGGGAACGCTGATGACGATTCGGCAGCTCGAAACCGGACGCGCGGAAGTCGAGAACCAATACTCGCGAGTGCTGGATCGCGACGGGCAATCGAGCAGCACAGAAGCTGGTTTCTAACGTTTTCGAGATTAGTGACCGCAACTGGCGTGGCGTCGGAACCATTCTTAACAGCGGCTATCGCTTGCGCTCCGAGTTCGCGGAATACGACGCCGAGAAGTTATTCAATGTTCAGTGTATCGATACCCGGGAACCGTCGATCTGCATCAGCGGTGAAATCCTGCGCGGGATCAAGAAGCCTCACGATTGTCCGGCTTTCGGAACCTCCTGCGATCCTCAGCATCCGCTTGGGCGCAACCATGGTTTCAGCTGAAGGCGCTTGTGCGGCCTACTATGCGTATGGGCGTCACCTGAAACAGGATGCGGATGGAACAATGGTTTCGATTTCGTCTCAAGGCGCAGCATGAAGGCAACAAACTGGCGTGTTTTAGCGGCTCACGGTGCCATCGGTAAACGAGCCTAAACGATGAGCGACAAACCCATACCCGGATTTGGTTCCTGCCCGCTTCCGATTTTCGAGCACAAGCAGATCGTGCTCGGCCACGGCAGCGGCGGAAAGCTCACGGCGGAACTGATCGAGAAGGTTTTTCTTCCGGCATTCGCAAATCCGATCCTCAATAAGCTTGACGATCAGGCTGTGCTGCAGGTGAATGGCTCACGACTCGCCTTTACTACGGATTCTTTTGTCGTGACGCCGATTTTCTTTCCCGGGGGAGACATTGGCGCGCTCGCAATTAACGGCACCGTCAATGACCTGGCGATGTGTGGCGCGCGGCCTCTCTACCTCGCAGCAGCATTCATTCTGGAAGAAGGCTTAGCCGCCGATGATCTTCGCCGGGTTGTAGATTCCATGCGCTCCGCCTCACACCGGGCCGGAGTTCAACTGGTCGCTGGAGACACCAAAGTCGTCAATCGGGGAAAGGGCGACAAGATTTTCATCACGACGACGGGCATCGGACTGGTTGACGAGGCAGCAAACATTTCCGCCGACCGTGCTCGCCCCGGCGACAAAATCCTGGTAAGCGGCTACGTTGGTGATCATGGTATGGCGATTATGTCGTGCCGCGAGAATCTGGAATTCGAGGGCGCCATCGAGAGCGACTGCGCACCTCTGAACGGGCTGGTCTCAGCCATGCTACAAGCAGGAGGGGGCAACATCCATTGCCTGCGCGATCCAACTCGTGGCGGAGTTGCTACCACTCTCAATGAGATTGCGGTCCGATCCAAGGTTGGCATGAATCTGGTGGAAGCATTCCATTCCCGTTCGCGATAGTGTTCGTGGCGCTTGCGAGCTTCTAGGGCTCGATCCCCTGTATGTTGCGAACGAAGGCAAGCTCTTGGCGGTGGTTGCCCCGGACTCTGTGGAGCAGGTTCTGCATGCGCATGCGAAACCATCCGTTGGGCACGGACTGCAGCCGTCATCGGAGAGATCGTGGCGGAGCATCCTGGCATGGTTCTGATGAAAACCGGAATTGGGGGCACTCGGGTGCTCGACGTAATGTTCGGCGAACAACTGCCTAGAATTTGTTGAAAGTTCGAATTTTCAGCGATGCGAGCGAATTGTGAAACTATGCACGAACTTTCCATAGCACTCAGCATGATCGATGGTGTGCTCGAACACGCAAAGAAGCAGGGGGATGTTCATGTGGAGGCCGTCCACTTGAAGTTGGGAGCTTTCTCCGGCGTGGACAAAGATGCGCTGGAGTTTTCCTATGGCATCGCCTGCGAAGGAACACCTCTTCAGGGATCGCGGCTGGTGATCGAGCAGGTCCCGATCGTCATTTACTGCGCAACATGTAACCGCGAGCGCGCCTTAACCTCTCCGCAACAGCTGAGCTGTCCTGAGTGCCAGTCGCCGGCGCTTGACGTCCGTAGCGGACGGGAATTGGAGATTACCGCTCTGGAGATTTCGGGATGACGAATCCGCGCATCATCGAAGTTCGTGAAAAAGTATTGAAGCAGAACGATCTGCTGGCGAGGAGCTTACGCCAGCAATTTCAGGACGCCGGAGTCTTCGTCGCAAGTTTTGTCTCTAGCCCGGGCTCCGGCAAAACCACTTTTCTGGAGAAATTACTCGCGCGGCTTGGACAGACCCAACGCGTTGCAGCATTGGTGGGCGATCTGGCAACCGAGAACGATGCCGCACGTTTGCGCAGCGCCGCGTCCCAGGTTCGCCAAATCACCACCGGAACCATTTGTCATCTTGATGCCACGATGGTCCAAAAAGCTCTTGAAGGCTGGAACTTGCGCGACTTGGATTTCTTACTCATCGAGAACGTGGGAAACCTGGTTTGTCCTTCCAGCTATGACTTGGGAGAAGCGATGCGTTTCGTCTTGCTTTCGTCCACCGAAGGGGAAGACAAACCGCTGAAGTATCCGACTATCTTCAATACCGCCGACGTGGCCATCATCACGAAAATGGATCTCGCTTCGGCGGCGGAATTCGATCTTCCCGCAGCACGTCGCAATATCGAGAGCGTCCGCCCGGGAATGCGTATCTTCGAAGTTTCCGCGAAGAAAAACCTGGGCATGGAAGATGTTTTCAGCTTTTTGCAGTCCAAGCTTCACGAGCGAACAAAACCGCAGAGCGTCTGACGGAGGCTACTTACAGCAACGCAGCTTCCCTGAGATCGTGAAGCTCTCAGGAGTTCACGTCGCGGATTTCGGCACCGCGGCATCGACCTCGCCTATGCCCTCCAGGAAGCTTGGGAGAATGTGCTTCTGAATGATGAACGCGGCAAGAATCCACACGTTCGGCGGACCGGATGTCATCGTTATAGACGATCTCTCTCGTCCCTCACCGGCCGCAGGCGAAGTTCTGGTGAAGGTTTTGGCCGCCGGCGTAGGGCCATGGGATGCCCTGATTCGTGAAGGCAAGAGCAAGGTCAGTCCCCAACCGCCTCTGACCCTCGGTTCCGATTTGTCGGGAATTATCGAGGATGTGGGAGCGGGCGTGGCGGGCTTTCAAAAAGGCGACGAGGTTTACGGAGTCACCAACCCCCATTTTTGTGGTGCGAATGCTGAGTATGCTATCGCATCTTCCGGCATGATCGCTCCCAAACCTGAGGGTTTGAGCTACGTCGAAGCGGCATCGGCTCCGGTGGTCGCGGTCACGGCCTGGCAGATGCTGTTCGAATACGGCCAAGCTAAACCGAATCAGGCAGTACTGATCCTGGGCGCCGCCGGAAACGTGGGTGCATACGCAGTCCAATTGGCCGCCAGAGCGGGACTGCAGGTAACCGCGCTCGCTAAGTCGGACGATCTCGATCTCGTCCAGTCACTCGGCGCCGAAACTGTCGTTGACTATCAAGCCCGACGATTCGAAGACGCCGTTAGTTCAGTTGATCTGGTGCTGGACATGGTTGGAGGAGACACTCGAGATCGGGCTAGTCGCTTGCTGAGGACACACGGAACTCTGGTTTCAGTCGTGTCGGATCCTTCGCCCACAAGATCCGACGTGCGTTCAGTGTTTTTCTACGTCGGAGTCACCACTGAGCGCTTGAACAAGATATCGACGTTGTTTCATCGTGGAGAACTAACTCCACAGGTTGGAACCGTGTTGCCGCTGAAAGAGATTCGTACAGCGCACCAGATGCTCGCCGGGGCACCGCATAACCGGGGTAAGATCGTCTTGACGACTGCCCCATAAACGGTGACTGCTTTAGCTGGATCGACGCTGATAGGCAGCCCAGACCTTGCAAGACTAACTCGGAACCATCTAATGAGGCACGTGGGCGTCGACCGCCAAACGACTGGGGGCCGAACAGAGCAAGCGCTTGATAGGCTTTGGCGTCCCCGACGGGATTTGAACCCGTGTTACCGCCGTGAAAGGGCGATGTCCTAGGCCGGGCTAGACGACGGGGACGACTCTAAGGCAGGCTGAACTTTGATGGTAGCAGCGCCCTTTGCCGCTGTCAAAAATGCTCGCTCAGTCCACTCTCCCGCAGCTTGTGCCGGGAAGAATTACCGGCTCGAACCCGCCCGCCGCCCAAATCGCTCCTTACGCACTCTCCCGGCCGAAGCTCCTCTTTGCCGCGCTGGCCCACCTCTGCACGGAATCACTATTAGAATAGGAGCGTGACTATCATGGCAGATCCACTCTATTTGAATCTTTGGTTCCCAAGTTTCGAGGGCGAGGACATGTTGCCTCACGCGCTTTCGGTTATGCGTCAGTTCCCTTTCTCGACTCAGCGCCCTGGCGTTACCGCCACTGCTCTGCACCCAGTTTCGTGGAACGAAGCCACCATTCTCGAAAAGCGTTTCAATCCAGGTATTGACCCTGCAGCGGCCGTGCTCATTGCTTCCGACCTGCTCCACGAAGATTATGCCTACGTCTTCGAAGCACACTGGGATTTGTGGACACTGGAACAGGCCAGTAAAGATTGGACGCTACAACCCGAATCTGTGCGCTTTATCGTGCGCGGTGTCGAGTTCGACGACGGAGCATTCGAGCACGAGGGTCACATTCAAGTGGACTTCGGTTCCGACAGTCCTTTCCTGCAAGATCAAGTCGCGCTCACCTCCGCAGCGGAAGCCAAGGTTCGAGCCAATGTGCAGAAACTTGTTGAATTCACCACCCGAGTGGAGAAGAGTTCTGGAACCAGCGCCCGCTTGCTGTGGTCGGAGTCGGACGAAAATTTCGCTCAAAAACTGGTCGCGCGCCTACAGCGCTTGCAATAAATTGCACTCGAACCTGCTCGATTGCCCTCATCTGGATTTCATTTCCTTGACTTAGCCCGCAGTTCGCAATAGCATCCCCGCTGCGCTCGAAATGCCCATCTGGAGCGGCTTTCGGAGGTTTTGAATGTATCGCCTTTTAATCATTCTGTTGTGCGTTTCCCCAGTCTGGAGCCAGGCCGCGCTGCAATTTCATCGCCCCATCCCCGAAGCCCAGCTCACGCAGAAACTAAACCCGAGTTTTCATCATCCCGATCCGCTGCCATACAGTTCTGAGCAGAGAGCCCAAATTGCAGCCGCTCTGCAGGCAGGTTCATTGCAGACCTTACCCTACTGGCAAGGATCGTTCGCAATATCCGGGAAGGATTACAACTACACGATTCTCGGTGGCAATCCACAAAACGGCGGAACGACGACCATCAAGACTCTCATCGTGCCCTTGCGTATTACGGTCTCAGACTATTCCGTGGATGGCAGCAACCCGCTCGTGTTTGATGCGACACAGGCTGTGCCCCAAATTCTGGGCAGTCCCATTTTCCAGGTGTCCGATTACATCACTGGAATTCAGCAGTTCGGCGACGCCATGCTGCACACGGAATTTCCGTCCGCAGCCGCGGGATGGAAGACGCTGATGAGTGCGACTGTGGCTCCGGCTCTCGACATTACGATCGCTGCAGGCGGTGCGCAGGTGTATCAGTCAAAGTCAGGCCAATTTTTTGCGAACATTCTCGATGACAGTGCCATCGACAACACGATCCTCGCTATGCTTCAGCAAGGGATCTACCCGGCCGACGAGTATCCGATTTTCGTTTCCTATAACTCCTCCGAACACGATGCGCTTGGATACCATGCTGCTCGAGTCCGAAACAATATGACGGAAGAGAACGTCTTCGCGTACACGTCGTGGCTGGTCGGGCTCGACAATTTGTTTTCCTTCCCCTCGCCGGATGCAGCGACCCTCAGCCACGAAGTCGCAGAAACCATTCACGACGCCTTCATTGGCGATCTCACCAGCTTGACGCTTTTATGGGGAGATCCTTTCAACAACAATAAATGTTTCCAATCGTTCATCGAGGTCGGCGACGCCGTAGAAGATGCGCCGCCCAGTATTTCCTTGCACGAACAGGTTGTGGGCTTGGGCCATCAGTCGCACGTCTTCACCTTGCAGAATGAGGCTTTACTGCCGTGGTTCGAGCGGCAAACGCCGTCCCAGGCTCTAGCTGGCGCTTATAGCTTCCCTGACATTTGGGTATTGTCCTCCGCGGCGCCTCTCACCTGTGTTCCATGAACAAAAAAACCGGGAGCGTGAACTCCCGGCGTTTGTTTTCGAAAATCCAACTACTTCGTTCTGCCACCTTCCACTTTCAGCTTGTCGCTGGCCGCGGCCTGTGCTGCCGCCAGCCGCGCCGTCAGTACCCGGAACGGTGAGCAGGAGACATAGTTGAGCCCGACCTGGTGACAGAACTCGACCGAGGACGGTTCACCGCCGTGCTCACCGCAAATCCCGACTTTCAGGTTGGGACGCGTTTTCCGTCCACGCTCGGTGGCCATTTTCACGAGTTGGCCGACGCCCTCGCGATCAAGCACCGCGAACGGGTCCTGTTTCAGGATTCCCTTCTCGATGTAGGTCGGCAGCACTTTGTTGAAGTCGTCGCGCGAAATGCCCATGGTCGTCTGCGTCAGGTCGTTGGTGCCGAACGAGAAGAACTCAGCCTCTTTGGCGATCTCGTCCGCGACCAGAGCAGCTCGCGGAAGTTCGATCATCGTGCCCACCAGGTATGGCACAGTCGTTTCTTTTTCTTTGAAGACTTCGTCGGCAACCCGCCGCACGATTTCCGCCTGGTTCGCCATTTCTTTCAGCGTTGCAGTCAGCGGGATCATGACTTCGGGATGAACTTTCACGCCATCTTTCTGAACCGCAACCGCCGCTTCAAAGATGGCGCGTGCCTGCATCTCGGTGATCTCGGGATAGGTGATTCCGAGACGGCAGCCGCGATGGCCAAGCATGGGATTGATCTCGTGCAGTTGTTCAACACGAGCCAGAAGGGTCTTGAGCTGCTTGATCTTCGGAGCTCTCGGCTTGGTGGCCTCGAGCACCGCGATTTCGACCATTAAATCTTCGCGCCGCGGCAGGAATTCGTGCAGCGGAGGATCAATCGTCCGGATGGTGACGGGGAATCCGTCCATCGCGCGGAAGACGCCGATGAAATCCTTCCGCTGCAGAGGAAGCAGCTTCTTCAACGCCGCTCGGCGGTCTTTCTCGTTATTCGCAAGAATCATCGCCCGCATGTGTGGCAAACGGTCTTCTGCAAAGAACATGTGCTCGGTGCGGCAAAGGCCGATGCCTTCCGCTCCGAACGCGCGGGCCTGTATGGCATCGCGTGGAATGTCGGCGTTTGCCCGTACACCCAAGGTACGGAACGGATCGGCCCAGCCCATGAACTTGAGCATCTCCGGATCGTCCGGTTTCGGAGGCAACGTGTTCAACCGGCCCTTGATCACGCGCCCGGTGGTACCGTCGAGCGAGATCCAGTCGCCTTCTTTGAATACCTGGCCTTTGACGCGCATTTCGCGCTTCTTCTCGTCAACCTCGATATCGCCGGCTCCGGCGACGCAGCACTTGCCCATGCCGCGAGTCACTACCGCAGCGTGGCTGGTCATGCCGCCGCGCGAAGTCAGAATGCCTTTCGCGACTTCCATGCCGTGAATATCTTCCGGCGTGGTTTCTGCGCGTACGAGAATCACGGGCATAGTCTTGCCGTGGCCCGCCTTTTCGACTGCTTCGTCGGCCGTGAATACGATCTGCCCCACGGCTGCGCCCGGCGATGCGGGCAAGCCCTTGGCCAGCACTTCCACCTTCACGCCTTTCTCTTCCAAGCGTGGGACCAGAAAGTCGTACAACTGGTTGGGATCGACGCGGAAGATCGCTTCTTCCTTCGTGATCAGTCCTTCTTCGACCATCTGAATAGCGACGCGCACCGCTGCTAATCCCGTGCGTTTGCCGTTACGGGTTTGCAGCATGTACAGCTTGCCGTCCTGAATGGTGAACTCGAAATCCTGCATGTCTTTGTAGTGCTTCTCCAGCCGCGTGGTGATATCCCGAAGCTGGTTGTAGACCGCAGGCATGATTTTTTCGAGTTCGAGAATGTGAACCGGAGTTCGGACGCCGGAAACAACGTCCTCGCCCTGCGCGTTCAGCAGGAACTCTCCATAAAATTCCTTGTCGCCAATCGCGGGATTGCGCGTGAACCCGACGCCGGTTCCGCTGGTCTCGCCCAGATTCCCGAACACCATGGCTTGCACGTTGACCGCGGTGCCCAGGTCGTCCGAAATGTTGTTGATGCGGCGATAATGCTTGGCGCGGTCATTCTGCCACGAGCGAAACACCGCATCCCGCGCCATCACCAACTGCTCGTGCGGATCTTGCGGGAAGTCGCGCTTGGCATGTTTCTTCACGACTCTCTTGTATTCGTCGATGACCTCTTTGAGCGCCTTTGCATCGAGATCGGTATCGAGCTTTGCCTTCTTCTGCTTCTTCTTGGCGTCAAATACTTCATCGAATTCGCGATTTCTCGATCTCCAACACCACATTGCCGAACATCTGGATCAGGCGGCGATAAGAGTCATAAGCAAACCGCGGATTGCTGGCGCGCTTCGCCAGTGCTTCCACGCTCTCATCGTTCAAACCCAGGTTCAAAATCGTGTCCATCATGCCGGGCATCGAAAACTTCGCGCCCGAGCGCACACTGACCAGCAGAGGATTTTCGCCTTTGCCTAGTTTCTGGCCCTGCAGCTTTTCCAAACGTTGTAAAGCCTGCTCCATCTGCTCGTCCACATCGCGCGATACCGCGTTGCGCCGCATGTACTCGCGGCATGCTTCTGTCTGAATAGTGAACCCAGGGGGGACCGGCAGGCCGGCGTTGGTCATTTCCGCCAGCCCCGCGCCCTTGCCGCCGAGTTCATCCTTCATCTTGCCGTTGCCGTCCGCTTTTCCGTCACCGAAGAAATACACGTACTTCGTGCCGGCCTTCTTTTCCGTCTTCTCTACTTCAGGAGCCATCGTCGTTGCCATGATTATTAGTCCTTTACTTTTGAATTGCGCAGCGCCGGCATCACGTCGGCTTGTGCATCTATGAGCTTCCAGTCTCGAACCGCCCGAGAACCTAAACTTTTCCTTCGGTTACGATCTCGGAAAAATCCGCAATCGTCGAAAACTCGCGAAGCAAACTCGCCAGTAGCGCTAAGCGGTTGGCACGGACCAGCGGGTCCTCGACCATCACCATCACTTTGTCGAAGAACGTATCCACCAGCGGGCGCAGCTTTGAGATTTCAATCAGCGCCGACTCGTATTGCCCTTCCGCTCGCATTTTTTCGACGAGAGCCGCAGCCTCGGGTATGCGAATTGCCAATTCCTTTTCCGCAGGTTCTGCGAGTGCAGCCATGTCAACGGTTGTACCTGCCTGACGCCCGGCTTCGCTCGCCTGCCTGAGAATGTTCTTAATGCGCTTGAAGGAGATCGAGATCGCGGCGAAATCGTCGGACGACCGAACCGTGGTAACAGCTTTTGCCCGGGTCACCGCATCCGGGATGAGGTCAGCGCCGGCAGCAAGCACAGCATTCACCACGTCGTACTTGAAGCCCAGCGCATCGCGCAGGTAGAACTCCAGCCGCTCGCGGAAGAAGTCGCGAACCGCGCCGGCGAAATCGACTTTCTGCGAGAACTTCTTTTCCGCGTCCGAACCGCGATAGGCTTCGCGTGCATCCACGAACAATTCCGTGATACCCAGGGACAGCTTGTATTCCGCGATGATCCTGACAATCGCATTGGCTTGCCGGCGCAGCGCGAATGGGTCTTTCGAGCCGCTGGGAATCAATCCCAGTCCAAACATGCCTGCGATGCTGTCAGCCTTGTCGCCAATCGAGAGTACCGCCCCTTCCACCGTGCGCGGAACCGCGTCTTCCATCGACTCGGGCTTGTACTGGTCGTAAATCGCATCTGCGATTGACATGCGCGTGGTGACCGCCAGGTCGGGGTCGAGTTGTTGCACACGCGCGTATAACCCGCCGACAATTCCCTGCAGCTCGGTAAATTCCTTCACCAACTCGGTCGTCAGATCGGTCTTGGCCAGGCAAGCCGCCTTGTGGATCACCCCGGGCCGCACCTGTTTCCCATTGCGCCGCACAATCTCCGAAATCCAGCTGCACAAGCGCTGCACGCGTTGTGCTTTCTCGTAATAGCTGCCGAGATCTTTCTGGAAGGTCACATTCCGCAGCCACTCGATCCGCTCCCGCAGCGGATGTTTCTGATCGGTTTGCCAGAAGAAACGCGCATCATTGAATCGCGCCCGCAAGACCCGTTCGTGCCCGTGGCGAATGGTTCCGTCCGGATCGCCATCAGTATTCAGCACCGCAAGAAAATGGGGCAAGAGCTTGCCGTTCGCATCTTCCAAGGCGAAATATTTCTGATGGTCGCGCATCACCGTGACCAGCACTTCTTCCGGCAATTCCAGAAACTCCGGATCGAAGTTACCCAGCAGCACCGAGGGAAACTCAGTTAAGTGGAGCACTGTGTCCACTAACTCCTCGTCCTCACGCCAGCGCGCTCCAGCGACCTTGCGAGCGGCAGCATCGAGCGCTTTGCGGATTTGTTCCAGGCGCTCTTCGGAACCAAGCACCTTCGCGCTCCGCAGGCTTTCGACGTAGGTGCCTGCCCGCGGTACTTCTACCGGCCCTGGCGAGAGAATTCGATGCCCTTGCGACGCATTCCCGGCGGCAATACCGGCAAACTCCAGCGGCACTACTTCCCCGTCCAGCATGGCAACCACCCAGCGTACCGGACGCACAAACCTCTCGCTGGGCTTTCGCCAGTACATGTTTTTCGGCCAATAAATGCCGCCGATCTCGCGGGGTAAAAGCTCCGACAAGATTTCCTTCGCGGCGCGGCCTTTCTTTCGAACCGTTGCGGCGAGATACTCACCCTTTGGCGTATTGACCCTCTGAACTTCTGATAGAGGCAGCCCGACTTCTTGGCAAAGGCCTGCGCTGGAGGCCCCGGAACACCATCTTTAAATGCGACCTTCGTTGAAGGCCCCATGACCTGCTCTTCGACGTCAGGCTGCGAGAGGCTTAGTCCCGATGCCATCACGCTGATCCGCCGGGGCGTCGAAAAAGGAACTACATCTGACGCGTTCAAGCGTTCCCGGTTCAGCAAATCTCCCACTCGGCGAGCCAGTTCCTGCGAACCCGCTTCGATCATGCGCGCGGGGATCTCTTCGCATCCAATTTCAAGTAAAAAGTCAGCCATTCAGAAACTCTATTGTCCCAGAAATGGTTATGGTTCAATGTGAGCCCGGTCACAATCCGGGGCGTTGAACAAGGCGATTTAGCGAACGATTCAGGTCACTTGCGCCGCTTCGCGCCGATCGGACTTACCCTCGTCCTCCGGAGCGGCGTCAGTCGCTTCTACGCTCTGTTGGTCAACAAAGGCTTTGGCGATCCCGACCGCCAACGCGCGGACTCGGGCAATGACTCCGACCCGTTCGGTGACCGAGATCGCGCCTCTCGCGTCCAAGACGTTGAACAGGTGCGAGCATTTCAGACAGAGATCATAGGCGCCCAACAGTGGAAACCGGATCCTTTCGCGAGCAACGATCTGGTTCTCTCGACAGAGCGGCATATTTCTCCAACAACGCTTTCGCTTCCGCTTCGCATAGTTCGAAATGCTTCCAGGCCTTCTCCACATCCGCCGCTTCGAAGTTGTACACGGAAAGCTGCAACTCGTCGGCCAGCCGGACATCGCCGTAGGTCACCTCACGCCCGCTATCCGGATCGCGAGCCCAGACAATGTCATAGATCGAATCCACATCTTGAAGAAACGCAGCGATGCGTTCTAATCCGTATGTCAATTCCGCCGAGATGGGATCGAGATCCACTCCTCCGCACTGCTGGAAGTACGTAAATTGCGTGACTTCCAGCCCATCGAGCATCACCTGCCAACCAAGGCCCCACGCTCCGAGCGTCGGCGACTCCCAATTGTCCTCTTCAAACTTAATGTCGTGCTTGCGAAGATCGATGCCAATCGCGCGCAGAGAATCAAGGTAAAGATCCTGCACGTTCTCCGGCGGAGGCTTCAGGATCACCTGGAGCTGCATGTGCTTGTAAAGACGATTAGGATTCTCGCCGTAACGTCCATCCGCAGGACGCCGCGAAGGCTGCACGTACGCGACTTTGTAAGGCTTCGGTCCCAGCACGCGCAGAAAAGTCTCCGGCGCCATCGTGCCCGCGCCCACTTCGACGTCGAAGGGCTGCTGGAGCACGCATCCACGCTCAGCCCAGAAGGTCTGTAGCCGAAGAATCAATTCCTGGAAGGTCAGCGAATTAGGTTTGGTAGTCAAAGAGATTAAGAAACTGTCGTTGGTCGTTGATGTTTCGCTAAGGGCTAAAAGCCAAATGCTAACTGCCGATCTTTTCCAGCATCCCTGCTGTCACCAATTTCTTCTCAATGTGCCGCTGAAGAATCTGCACCAGAAATTTCCGGAGATCCGCCGCGTGGTCCTTGGTCCACGGTATGCTCACAAAACTCGCGAGCGGCGCCCGCAACATCTGCGTCGCCATCGCTCTGGAATCCGCCGTAATCTCCGATGACGCCAGGCGCTTATCTTCGGCGCACATCAAGCCGTCTGCCAGCACATGATGAAACGCTCTGCTGCCGTTCAGCGTGCGACCACAAACCACGCACTCCGACAGATCGGGCAGATAACCCATCAGCCGCGTCATCCAGAGTTCAAAATACGTGACCGGCATCCACACATCGGATCCGCGCAATCCCGCCAACACCGAAAGACTCAGCCGGAAGACCGCATCATTGGCCTCTCGGTCGGGCAGTAGCTCGTCAAGAAGCTCCGCTACCAATCCCAACGCTACCGCCCGCGGGTAACTCACCTCGCTGGCCAGCGGAGACTCCAGCACCTCGCAGGAATCGAGCCTCGCCAGTTCCTGCCGCTCGCGATCGTCGTAGTACGCCTTGACGTAGGTTAGCGGTTCCAAAGCCCCGCCAAAGCGTTTCTTCGACTTCTTCGCGGCTCGAGCCACGCCGCGAACTTTGCCCTCCAACCGGGTAAAAAGCGTCACCAGCAAATCGGACTCGCGCAACGGGTAGGTGCGGAGAACGATTGCTTCCGACTCCTTCAGTGCCATGGAAACCCAGCAGGGTAATTTTTGATTGTAATGGAGTGGACTGAGGATGGAAAGAAGAGGGGCGGATTAGCTCGCCCCTCACTTGTTTCAGTTATTTCTGGGATCCAGCAGCCCCTTGCGCAAGCGCGCCCAAGGAACCCGGGGTGTTCGCGTCTGCCGCGCCAGTCCGCTGCCCTGCAAGGATGGCTTTATTGGGAGTGCTCTCGTACGCGTACCCACTGATGTGTGCCCTGAGGTTCGCAGGCTGCGCACGAACACTCATTCGTACCCACGCGTAGTGGGTTTGCCCGCTGATTCTGAACTTGAGTCCGAGGAAGTGGTTCTTCACATTGGGCCATACGCCTTTGTAGGTATTGGCATTGGCCACCTCAATCTTTGCGAAGTCAGGATTGAGCAACTTCCCGGGAATCTTGTCCCCCGTATTGAGGGCAGCGGCATAGGAACAATAGGTGCCAAGCGTACCAACACAGGTTTTGATGACTTGAACGGACTCGCCCGCGCCGGTTACATTGATGTCCATAAATGCGTTGGACACACCATCGCCGTACCCCTTGATGGTGAAGTCGGGAATCCCATCATTGTTGAGATCGAGATTGTAGATGCTGCCTGGAGCTCCGGTCGTCACATTCGCCGGAGTAAAGATGATTTGGGCATTCGCCGGCTGCGCAAGAGACAGCAAACTCACGCCCGCCGTACTGGCCGCCAATGCGTAATAGTTCAACCGCTTGTTCAGAGATTCTGCAATTACGGACCTGCTTCGCCCCGAAGATCGCTTCATTGGAATGCTCCCTCATCGAAAGTCTTTGAAATGGGGGTTAGACTCGCGATCAATCAAAATCGCAGCGGAGTTTAGTGCGGATGAACTAGTGAGTCAACGTGAAAGGTTTTGCACACATTTGGCCTGCACAAGACGGGTAAAACAAAGGCGCACTCCGAACACAAAAGTGCGCCGTTCCGACAGCTCAGAAATCTTAGCGCCCGTAATACTGCGCGTTGCGCTCGGTGAAAGCCTTCCACTTTTCCGGCAGGTCGTCCAGGGCGAAAATCGCCGAAACCGGACACACCGGAACGCAGGCGCCGCAGTCAATGCATTCCACGGGATCGATGTAGAGCATCTCTTCGCCCGTGTATGCCTCTTCATCCTTCTTGGGATGAATGCAATCCACCGGGCATGCATCGACGCAGGCGGTGTCCTTGGTGCCGATGCAGGGTTCTGCAATTACATAGGCCATATGCTGTCTGTCTCCTGAAAAGTAGCGGAACTGTTAAGAACCGCACATTCTAGCAAGAATGGCTTGCCGGGTACAGCGCGCGACACCGGACTGAGCGCAAACGCTCCTGAGCCGCTATTAGGCTATGCCGAAACCAGTTCTCGCGACGTACTGGGCTCGTACTCCACAATGTATCCCGCCACGGCGCTTGCTGCCACCGTCAAAGGCGACGCCAGGTACATCTGCCCCGGTCCGCTACGTCCGGGAAAGTTTCGATTCTGCGCGCTGATCACAATTTGGTCAGGCCGCGTCGAAACTCCCGGGCCGGCATTGATGCACGCTCCGCAACTCGGCTCGATCACGTGCGCGCCGGCTTTCTGGAAGATGTCCAGATATCCGCGCCGGACCGCGTACTCCCGCGTCTCCTGCGATCCGAACTGAATATAGAACTGCACCGAATCAGCAACCCGCTTGCCTTGCTTCAAAGCATCTGCAAGCACCGCCGCGTACATGTCCATGTCTTCGTTCTTGCCCGCCGTGCAAGTGCCGCCGTAAGCGAGTTCCACCGGGACCGGCGTATTCAGTTCGCGGATGTATTTGCCGTTGCCCGGATCTCCCGGAGTCGCCACCATTGGCGTAATCTCCGCAGCGTCGAGTTCGATGACCTCGGCATATTGCGCATCAGGATCGCTGTACAGGTCCTTCAATAGAGCCTGTGCCTCGCTGCGCGCCATCCCGCGGCGCTCCACCAGGAAATCGACGACTTTCTGTCCGGAGCCACGATCCCGGTAAATCCGCCGATCTCGGCCGCCATGTTGGTCATGGTCGCGCGCTCGTCGACGCTGAGTTCCTCGACCGCCTCGCCCGCATATTCCATCACCTTGGCCAGCGCTTTACCGCTACGCACGTAATCAAGGCTCAGAATTTTCAGAATGAAATCTTTGGCGGTAACATTCGGATGCTTCTTCCCCCGCACCACGATCTTCACTGACTCGGGGACTTTGACGCGGACATCTTTCGTGATCCATGAATTGAAGACGTCCGTCGTGCCGATCCCAAACGCAACACATCCGACCGCTCCCACGTGCGGAGTGTGAGAGTCGGAACCCACGTTCACCTGCCCCGGCAACGCATAGGACTCAAGCATCACCGAGTGGCAGATCCCTTCCGAGCCTTTCCGATCCTTCAACTCCCCATGCAGCTTGATGCCCTGCGCCTTCGCGAAATCCTGCTGCTTGAACTTAAGTTGCGTCGCCAGGTCGAGCAGCCCGATCTTCTTTTTCTCTTCGGAAATCACTTCGTCCAAGAACGTCAGGTGATCGCGGAAGAAGCGGATGGTCGAAGCATCGTTCACCGGAACATCTTTGCCGACGTAATTGCTCGTAGAAGATCGCCGCCATGGGCGTGACGTATTCGTGGCTGAAGCGCAGGTCAACGCGCGTGAAACCCGTATCCCCGGGCTTCACCGCTTCCACCCCAACCTTGCCATCGGCCTGCACCATGTGCCGCGCAAAAATCTTCTCCGCCAACGTCATAGGCCGCTTCTTGGTCGTAATCGGCGGCAGAAACACTTTCCCCTGCATGCGCGCCACGTTAAACGGGAATAGGCCGCCGTACTCAATTACCTGGCGCGTGATTTCATCCTCGCCCTGGGTGAATTCGGACAGCGGAATTTCTTCCCCGGCACGAATCCGATCGATCAAAGAAAAATTCGTGGAAGTCAGCACCCCAAGATTCTGGCAATTTTGCTTGTAAATGCGCTCGATGTTCTCCGCGATCACCACCTGGATACCGGCAGACATCTCCGCATAGGGCGACTGCTCACGGCTGGAACCTTTGCCGCGCCGCTTCCCGCTGACTGCTGCTACAAATCCGCCACGTTTCACGTCCCCGCGCTTGATCGGAGTTTCGTTCCCGCACTTCAGGCCGGCATAAGGGATCTCGCCCAACGTCTGGTCGAAGTAGAAGCATAGATGCGCCGGCGTGATCTCGTCGGTCGAGATGTCATCGCGCAGCTTGGGATTGTTGGCAGGATTCTTCGTGTCCCAAGGCAAATCCTCGCCCGCCAGTTGCCGCTTGATCAGTTCCGGATCTTCCGTCAGAAACAGAATCCGCCCTTGCAACTTCACCTTGTCAGGCCGTTTTTCAATTTTCCGCGTCAGTAATGGATTGGTCACGATCCTACCTGGAGGTCATGGATTAAGTAAGTTGGCAGGAACCAGCCCCGCCCCACACTGCTTTTATTTTAACCCTGCGGCGAAGATTCCGCAGTCCAACAGGGAGGCAAATGTCATCCCGAAGCACATTCGTGCGAGGGATCGCGCGTGCACCATAGCGCTGTCGGCGTTCTAGTGATGTCCGCTCTTGTGATCGTATTTCTCCCCGGCCGGGATGGCCACCGCAAGCTGATTTTCCTTTGGCGGGAGCGGGCAGGTCGCATAGGGAGTCACGGCACAGGGCGGGTTGTAAGCCTCATTGAAATCCAGTACGACCTTGTTGTTCTGTACCGGGTCGGTTTGCAGAAATCTTCCCGGCGGGTAGGTATCGGTCTTGCTCGTCAGATCTTTGAAGATAAAAAACAACCCTTCCTTTGCTTCCCCGCCGAGCGCTTCCAACCGGATCTCCTGCCCATTGATCGTAAAGCGCGCCTCACCCGAAACCGGCGTGGGCATCACGTCCCCCAGCACATTGGGAACCGAGACTGTTTTTTTACCATCCGATGGAATCCAGTCGGCAGTGATCTTGTATTGTGCCTGCAGCGGATAGAAGATGGGCCCTTTGTAGTCCTTTGCTGACGCGCTATTCAGGTCTTTCACCCGTATACCCACCCGCTCTCCCCGCTGAATTACGTGCATGCGAAGGCTGCCCAACTCCACCACGTTGGGCTTACCCGAAGCATCTGCACCTAACTTCATTTCGGATGTAGGCTTACCATCGATTTTCGCCTGCACGCCCGAAGCGAACTTCACCGTCACGTCTTTTCCCTGCAAGGTAAACACGCCGGCTTGGGGCGCGCATGATCCCGCAGGCAATGCCACCGGATTCTTCTGATCGCTGCCAAAAGCGTTATCGCCGGGTTTCAGCCAGAACAGTCCCGCCAGAGGAAGCCAATTCTCTTTGAGATCAGCGACCAGATCAGTTTTCCATTTGTCGAACGATTGCTGGTAGGCGGGATCGACCTTTGCGTCCTGCGCCATGCCAAACGAGGTCAAGCTGAGGAAGACTAGAAAAAAAATTCTGCTGCGTACCAAGGCTGGTCTCCTTTCGCTCCGAATCTAATGCTTGTACGAGCGAAGTTCCGGCAACTCCTCCAGGCCGCGACCTTCAAAGATCGCCTTAAACTCCGCCAGCAAAGCCTCGTGCACTCTACCGTTCGAGGCCAGCGTCTCCCGGCTTGCGATCTGAAATGGCCCGCCCTGAAAGTCTGTTACCCTGCCGCCCGCTTCTTCCACCAGCAGCACACCCGCGGCTGTGTCCCAGGGATTCAGATTGAATTCCCAAAAGCCGTCGAATCTCCCGGCGGCGACCGAGGCCAGATCCAGCGCCGCTGATCCGGCGCGCCGCACTCCATGTGTTCTAAGCGTGATCTGGTGATAGAAAAAAATGTTGGGATTCTGATGCCGCTTGTGACTGGGAAATCCGGTGGCGACTAGAGATTCGCTTAAATCGGAAATCGGAGACACCTGCACTCGATGGTCGTTCAGATAAGTGCCGCTTCCCTGCTCGGCCGCAAACATTTCGGGTCGTGTGGGGTCGTAAACCACCCCGGCGATCCGTTTGCCCTTGTACTCCAGCGCCATGGAAATACAGAACACGGGAAAGCCATGGGCGAAGTTCGTCGTGCCATCCAGCGGATCGATATACCACTTGTAGTCGCTGCCCGTTTCGATGCGCGCGCCCTCTTCTCCTAAGACGTCGTGAGAAGGCCAACGTGAGCGGATTCGTTCCAGGATGAGCGCTTCCGATTTGCGGTCTGCCACCGTGACCAGGTCAACATCACCCTTGTATTCCACCTTGACCCGCTGCCGAAAGTAATCCATCAACAAGACGCCCGCCTCGCGAGCGATTTCCTGCATCGCTGGCACAAAATCTGTTTTTTTATCTGCCATGAATAGAAGCCGCGATTACTTCTTCTTGTTGTCTTCCGCGATGTACATGATTTCGTGTTTGAAGATGAAAAGGTTGGGCCGATCCTCGCGGGTCAGGCGCACCATGTTCTTGTCGTAATATTCGATCCACCCTTTTACCACCTCGCCGTCCGCGAGTTTGATTGCTACCGGCTTCTGCTTTTCGCCGAGCAATTTCAAGTAGGCCGCTTCCTCGGAAGTCTCCTCCGGGGGAACGGTTCGTTTGCGCATGGAGTTTGGTGATCCCTGAAAAGGCATGCCCTGCATTTTACACGCAAGGTGCCAAGAAGCCGGCACCCGCAACTTCACAACAGACCCGTTCCGATGGCTATACAATCTTGCTATTTCTCGCGAGGCCAAAATGCGAGCACTCACCCTGACTCTCGGAATACTGCTGGCTGCGGTTTCGCCAGCAGGCGCACAACATTCCCACTCCAACTATCCCACGCCACCCGAGCCGGCGGAGCGCACCAACCAGTCCTCCTCGACAACGTTGACCCGAACCCAAGCTGCAGCGGATCCCGTGCAGCTGCAGCGGGAAGCGCGGGAGATGCTGGACCTGTCGCAATCGGTCCTGAACGACATCGACACAGTCAACCACGGGCTGCTGCCGAAAGATTTAGGCGACAAACTCAAGCGTATTGAAAAACTGTCCAAACACTTGCGCAGCGAAGTCGCGCCGCATTGATCGCCTAGAACACGAACCGCATGCCGAACTCGAGCACGCGCGGGGAACCAAGGCTGAAGACGCCTGTTCCAACGCCAATCCGGTCTGAAGTGCGCTGGCTACGGATGGTGTTATTGATCGAACCCGGCGTGCTGTCCCCGATCGTGTTCAAGGTGGGCGACAACGGGCTGTTCGGAGGATCGAAGTTCGCGAAGTTGAACGCATTATAGAAACCTGCATTCGGTTCGATCGTAAGACGATCTTTGATTTTGTAGTCCCAGGCGAATTTCAGATCCAGCGCTTTCAGCCACGCCAACCCCTGCTGCCCCGGAGGCGCCAACTGTACAGGTTGCTCAATGCCACCCAAAGCCGCTAGCTGGCTTCCAGTGACGATTCCGGCATTCACTAGCGCCGCTCCGGCCGGTGTCAGGCCGAGGTTCGTGTTATAGGTTTGAATGAATTGATTGATGTTGCCGGCTTTTACCGTGCGGTCGAATGCACCCACGTTGGTACCCGGTAACAGATCGCCGTTGGGATAGACCACGCTGCCATCCCCCGATCCATCGCCGGTCACGTCACTAACAAATATTCCTCCCGGGCTCCCGCTCGTCGGAAGATAAATGTTCGACGGTAGCGGGCTGTAAAAATGCGAGATGATGCTGACCCGTAGTGATTTCGGCAAATCCATGGTGCCGCCAAACGAAACCTGGTGGCGCCGATCGAGCCCGTTCGGACCAAGGAAACGCGTCGGATTATTGTTGTCGATGACCAGATTTACATAGTCGTTATCCTGCGCGGTGGAAACGTACTTCGAATATGAATACGCGATCTGCAGGTTGAGGTTGCGGATCAGTCCTTGAGGCCGAGAGTAGTTCTGCGTCAGCTTCAATTGCAGTCCGTTGTAAACGGAGCGGCCAATCGGAAACAGAATCTGGTTGGTGCCGAGATTCGGATTAATACCCGCAAAAGCGGCACTCGGACACGGCGAACCTCCGCAAACCGAGTTGCCGGAGTCTAAACCGTTGCTGGCAAAATCGGAGATGCTCGCCGTGGGAACAGAACCGAGATAGCACGTTACCGCCGCTTGAGTCTGAGCCCCCGCCAGTGTGGCTTGAGGACATGCCGCGCTCAGCGGATTACCGGCAGTGGTCGCATTGATCGCAGCAATCGCCGCCGCCGTATTCAAATACCGCGCGTCTCCCACGTGATTCGCATCCCGCGCCAGCAGCGTATGCGTCTCGACGTTTCTTACAAAGTCCGCTGACATTACCAGCCCTGGCCGGAACTCGTGCTGCATGCCGACATTCATCTGCACCGAACGCGGCGTCCGATAGTTCGGGGCGAATAACGCGGTCCCAGTTCCGTTGAAAGTAGAGCTCAGGGTATTGCCAATAAAGCCTGGATTCGAAGCTCCACCAGCCGCCACCGTCGCGGCCTGGTATTGCTGTTGCAACGCTGCAATCTGAGACTGAACTTGGCCGATCGGCTGTCCGCAGAACGTCGGATTCGCGATGGTTCCATCCGGCAGAGTAAAGCTCTGCGCCGAGCCGTTTACGCAAACCTGCTGCGTCAGCAGAAATAATCCCGATGACAGGCGCGCGGGACGATCAAAGAGCTGGTTATTCCAGATATTGTTTTCGTAGAAGAGCCCGATGCCCGCCCGGAACACCGTCTTGCCTTGCCCGGAAGGATCGAATGCCACTCCGAGTTGCGGACCAAAATTTGTGTTCGGCTGCCGCACCTTGGCACCCAAGCCCTTTCCGTAAAGATCAAGAATGTTGCCCGTGCAAGGCGTCCCGGCGGCCGTCAGGTTTGCAGCAAAGGTGGGGTCCAGTTGAGAGCATGGGATCGCCGGAAGGTCGCTATCGGTGCGGCCAGTATCGCGCTGGTAGCGTAACCCGTACGTGACTGTCAAATTCGGACGCACCTTCCAGGAGTCGCCGAAATACAACAGCACACGATTGTCCGGCCCCTGACCGCCTCCCGGGAAGCCAAATGCCGAAATCTCCGAAGAAAAACCCTGGCCGTTGCCCAGAATCACGTTGTCTGCGGGGTAATTCAAGGGATTCGCACTGCCTCCGGGGAACAGGCTTGCAACCGCCGCGCCGCTGTCTGCGTTGACTGCGGGAGCGCTCCCAAGGAACTCGGCAAAACCGCCTTCCCGAATGTGATTAAAGCCCGCGCCAAAGCGAAAGATGTGGTTGTGCCACGCGCGGGTTCCGTCGTACTTGAACTGTTTATTGCTCTGAATCGTAGCTTGCGGAGCCAGGTAATTTGGCCCCGAACAAAACGGATCCACACCCGCAGTCAAGCATGTAGGGTCGCTGCCGATCGCCAGTTCAAGATTCGGCGCGGGATTGAAAATTCCGCTCCCGGTCGCGTCGGTGATGTTGTTTCTAAACTTCATGTAACCGGCACGAAAGCTGTGGGTGTAGCTGCCAGTGGTGAAGTCAAGTCCTACGACATGCGAGGGATTATGGTTCACATTGGCGAAGGGCTGGAAAGTATTGGGCAGATACGTCGCAACGTCGCGATTGCCGTCATAGGTGAAGCGGTAAAAGAAGTGGTAGTTGTTAGGCTTGATCTGCCAATCCAAGCGTCCATCGGCTTCGTTCTCGCGAAACGGGGAATTGAAGCCGCTGCTCAGCCCGGTGAAATTGCCGCCCGGAATTACCGGCGCGGTGAGATCCTGCTTCGTCCGTTCCGCCGCAAGGAAGAAGAACAGCTTGTCCTTGATGATCGGCCCGCCAAAATTCCCGCCGAACTGGTTCCGCTGAAACGGAGTGTCGCCTCCCGGCAAGTTTGCGGCGATGCGATGATCGCGAAATAGATAGAAACCCTGCCCATGATAGGCGTTGGTACCAGAGCGCGTCACTACGTTCACCGCACCTGAAGAAGTGAGTTCGGTCGAGAGATCCAACGAGGATTGCTGAATCTGGAACTCTCCAATCGCGCTCGCCGGAATATTCTCCGTCGTCGTTCCAACCTCTTCGTCGCTGACGTCTATCCCGTCCACCTCAATGCGAGCGGTGCGGCCGAACCGCCCCCCGAACGATATCGACGAGAAGCCGTTCTTGGTCGGATCAAAATTGCCTCCGTCCTGGATCTGTACTCCGGGCTCCAGTTGTGCCAAGTCGAGGAAGTTTCGTCCGTTGATCGGGAGATTGTCGATTTGCTGTGCGGTTAAAACACCTTGCACGGTCGCCTGCTCTGTATTCACCTGCACGGCCTCGGCTTGCACCTCGACCACTTGTTCTTGCGATCCGACCTGCAGCTTGACGTTCCCCGCGCGGGTTACGCCCACCTGCACCAGTACCGCGAGTTCCACGGATTTGAAACCCTTGGCCTCAACTCGCACCACGTAATTGCCTGGCTGCAAGGCCCCCGAGGCGTATACGCCCGACGAGTTCGTGGTCAGGTTCGTAACTTCGCCTGTGCCTTTATTCGTGATGGCGACCTTGGCGCCATCCACCAGGGCCCCACTCGGATCCGTCACCGTGCCTTGAATACTGCCGGTAGAAATCGTGGTTTGCGCGATAGAAAAAGCCGCCGAAAGTAGAACCATGGCCAAAGCAATGACGCAAGTGCGAGACCTGTGCATGTTGAACCTTTCCTGGCGCAGCCGCCTGCGGCAGCCAATGCGCGGACTTCTGACGCCGCCAGGGAAAGCGGAAGCGAAACGGTAGCGCCGAAGCGCATGCCCCGCGGCGATAAATATCCAAGGTTAGTTGGACACACATTCTAGACGATCAGAGCTGGTTGTGAGCGAAAGGTGTGACCAAAAAATTGTAAAGCTTCGATCCGAAACGGCCCCGCTCTTTGCTTCGCGATCTCAATGCGATTTCGAAGTGTAGTACCCGGTTCGATGCCGCACCACGGGATTCCCCGCCGCGCCACTGACTTTCACTTCGATGCGTCGAAAGTCTGAATCGGCAAAGCGCTGGCTGGGGTAATACGCGAGCAAGTACTGGGTCCGCAGTTCTTCGCTGATCTGCTTAAAAGCCGCGTCCAATTGAGGCACTGAGCTGGCATAGTAATATTTTCCTCCGGTGTCCTGTGAAAGCTGAATCAGCGCATGCTCGCCTCCCGTGTCACGTCCGGCGCTGGCTTCGATCGGGACGATAATGATGCTGTAGACGATGGCCTCGGCAACTTGCGCGGCCCGCACTGCTTCTTTGTAGTCGGTCTTGCTCACCGTATCCCCGCCATCGGTGATCACCAGCAACACTTTCCTCCCCTCCCGCGACTCCAGGGCTTGCGATCCCAGGTACAACGCGTCGTAGAGAGCAGTCGCGGCGCCCTGGTGCACCCGATCGATGCCGCGATCAATTCGTTTCAAGTCGGGAGTAAAAGATGTGATCTCCTCGACCGTCTCACTGAACTGGTACAGAGACAGAGCATCGACGGGGCGAAGAATGGCGTGAGCGAACTTTCTTGCAGAGGTCAGCTCCAGCGGAAGATCTTTCTTGGTGCTAAGGCTGGTATCGATCGCCATGACGATCGACAACGGCAGCGCCGATTCGCGATCAAAAATGGCAATTTTCTGCGGCTTATCGTCCTCGAACAAACTGAAGTTATCTTTGTCGAGGTGGGCAAGGGGAGCGCCATGATCGTCGGTCACGGTGACGAACACATTGACCAGCTTCACGTCCACTTTGACAGTAGTGTCCGGCTCCGGCTCAGACTTGGTCTGCACCTGCGCAAAGCTCACCCCCGCCAACATGAGCACCAGAAGAATTTTCATGGAGTGCTGGTCACTTAGATGCAGGTCCACCCTGATAGCTGCCTTCAACTTTGGGGATCTCTGCCGGAAACGGTTCCCCATCCGCCCAAACTGCACCGTCCTCAAAGAACTCTTTCTTCCAGATGGGCACGGTCTTTTTAAGGGTATCGATGATCCAGCGGCAGGCCTCAAACGCTGCTCCCCGGTGCGCCGATGCCACCGCGATGAGCACACTGGTTTCGCCGATGTTCAAACGTCCTAGGCGATGCACAATTGCCGCGTCTCGCACCGAAAACTGCGAGATGGCACTCTCCGCCAGGTTTTCCATCTGCGGCAATGCCATTTCTTCGTACGCTTCATAATCCAAATGGAGCGTTCGCCGGCCGCGTGTATTGTTTCGGACCACCCCATCGAACACCACCAACGCCCCGTCCTCCCCTTGCTTGATCGCTTTAAGGAAGTCGCCGGCGACGATTTTCTCCCGCACGATGTAGGCTCGGGGAACGCCGCCGCTTACTGGAGGCAGCAGTCCAATTTCGTCTCCGGCCTTGAGTTTCGCTCCTGGACTCGTATATTCCCGGTTAAGCGACACTGCCACCGAAGGCAATAATTGTTGCAGCCTGGGGATTCTCGTCGCGTAGACCTCCACGGCATCCCCGACACAAGCTTGCTCCGGCAATTCGAGCACGTCTTGCGAGGTCCCCGCCAGGTCCTTCAATATCCCAAAAAACAGAACTCGAACCTGCATGAAAAATGACACTCCTACGGGAATTAGTGTATCGCGACGAACCTTCGGTACGGCTACAATCATCGATTCTGTCCGCCCCTCATCGATGAAAGTGAACTCTTGGGTAGAAAAACCACCATCGGCGTAGTCAGCCTTTTACTAGTCGTTCTCGCGTCGCAGCCTCTGGAGGGCTACGCCGTACTCTCGCATGAGGAATTGATCGATATTTCCTACACTTCCGACATTCGCCCGGCGCTGGTCAAACGGTTCCCCAATGCGACTGACGACGAAATCAAGGAGGCCCACGCTTACGCCTACGGAGGATCTGTCATCCAGGACCTCGGATACTATCCCTTCGGAGATCACGAGTTCACGGATCTGCTCCATTACGTTCGCACCGGGGCTTACGTGGCCTGGTTGATCCGCGACGCCCGTACACTGAACGAGTATGCTTTCGCGCTCGGCGCTCTCAGTCACTATGCCGCCGACAACTGGGGACATCCCGCGGTCAACGCCGGCGTTGCGATCGAATATCCCAAGCTCCGTGCCAAGTATGGAGACATGGTCACCTACGAGGACGATCCCGAAGCCCACATCAAAACCGAATTCAGCTTCGATGTTTTGCAAGTGGCCAAGCGCCGTTACATTTCCAAGCAGTTTCACGATTTCATCGGCTTCGAGGTCTCGCAGGATCTGGTCAAGCGCGCTTTTGAAGATTGCTATGGTCTGCCCCTAAAAAAAATCATGGAGCTTGACGACCTAGCGATCGGAACGTACCGCTTTTCGATCAGCCACGTCATCCCGGAGATGACTCAGGTTGCACTCGCCACTAAAGAAGTCAACGTACACGGCGAGAAGCACGACAAAGCGCGCTCCGAGTTTCTATATCACCTCTCGCGCGCTGACTACGAACGTGACTTCGGCGCGAAGTATCGTAAGCCGGGATGTTTTGCGCGGTTCCTCGCTTTCCTGCTGAAACTGGTGCCAAAATTCGGCCCCTTCAAAGCTCTTGCTTACAAAACTCCTACTGCTCAAACTGAAGACATCTACTTTCGGAGTATGGATAACGTCGTTGCCGAATATCACAAGTTGATTCAGCAGACCGAAGCCGGTGACTCGTCCTTCGCCATGCGTAATCTCGACACCGGCAAGCTCACTCGTCCCGGAGATTACAAGTTGGCCGACCAGACCTACGCCAAGTTAGTGCGCCAACTCGCGGAAGATCATTTCGCGCATCTCACCGAGCCGGACAAGCGCGATCTGCTGTCGTATTTCGCCAATGGCGCTGCGAAAGACAGTCTCAAGCCGAAGGATTGGGAGAAAACCCGGCAGGCGCTGGCGGAACTAAAAGAAGCACCGACAGTGCCGCCCGCTAGCGATACCGAAAAAAATTCGCCCGCTGATCAGAAGTCGCAGTAAGCGCCAGTTCGGAATCACGATGCTGAATTGCGAGACCCCTGGCTTCCGCCTACAATCATGGTTCGATGTATTCCGAACCTCTTACCATTGAGCGGTACGAAAGTGATATTGCCGGCCAAGGCGTGCTGATGCTAAAAGGGCCGCTGGTAACCGAAAACCTCTCGCCTTTTCAAAATGCCGTGCGCGGCGAGAATGCCGAGACCATGATTATTGATCTCACCCACGTTCCCTATATCGATTCGGCCGGGCTGGGATCGCTGGTCAGTACGTACGTTTCGTGCGAGAAGGCGGGACGTCGTGTTGTACTCGCGGGGCCGAATAAGCGCGTCCGCCGCCTCTTTGAGATCACAAAAGTCGAACCACTCTTCTTGATCTTTCCCAGCCTCGCCAGCGCAATCGAAACGTTGAATCACGCCGGGCAGGCCTAGCTAAGAGAATTCTGGCGCGCGATCAGCTTGTCGTTCATCAGCTTTACAAGCGCTTCGATGTCAGCCGGCTTAACCACATAGTCATCGATTTGGTGGCGGATGCCCTCCACGGCGCTCTCGAAAGCGGGATAGCCAGTTAAGAGAATCGTTATGCATCGCGGATGCGCTTGCCGCATCGCCTTCACCACGTCGAAGCCATCGCGTTCGCTGCCGATATTCAAATCGGAGAGCAACACATCGAATTCATTCTTGGCGATCTCAGATATCGCCTCGTGCACGGTGGCGGCCACGCATACTTCGAAGCCGTGGTTTTGCAGGATGGCTGGCAGGGTTAAGCGAATGCTGGGCTCGTCGTCAACAAACAACAGTCTCTTCGAGAGACGACCGCCCGCGCTGGTTCGGGAAACGACGGGAACAGATGCATCTGTTTGCCCGTTCCCATTCTGCTCCAGCGCCTGATTAAGCTCCTCGACCAGGTCTCTGAGTTTAATGGGGTCGGTTTCGACGGCAGCCTTTGCGGCCAACACACGCCAGTGCTTGCTCTTTTCTTTCATTACTAAACTGGACCCTTGCTGTTCGAGTGTGGAACTTCCGTGTTGCGGAATACCCTTATCTTCGCGCTAGTATACTCGCGGCAGGTACTTTGGTTAGTCTGATAGTGAACAATGGGACAGAAGAAAAAAGCTTCGGTAACAAGACCAAGGAAATCCGTGGAGCGGGTTTCCCCCGCGATGCCGGAAGCCCGGGACGAAGGCCCGCGGCTCATTCCCCTCGATGAAGGCACCGAACAGCCTCACGCCCGGTCGGACAGCACTATGGAGAAATATCTCAAACTGGCGGATGCAGCGCTTGCACCCAAGAAGCGTGGTCACTCCGCGGAATAACTCGACTACGATTCCGCGACTCCGCTGACTTCCACTTCCGCAGCGTCAGGCTTCGCTTTTTTCTTCTTCTTGGTCCCGCCGTATTTTCCTTCTTCCATCTGCAATGCAGCCCATATGAAGCTCTGCACGTCGAGGCGAGAACGCGGGGTCAACCCGCGCGATTGCAATTCCGCATCAACGCGAGTGGCCACTTCCCGCAAGTTCGCATAAGTCTGCCAATTCGGATCGGCTCGATACTCCAGCGGAATTCCCACCGAATCTGCCATGCGCTGCATCGCGAGCGGCTTCATGAACATCTGCTCGCCACGAGAGGCTAGAAACCAGAAGTATGTCGCCAGCGGCCACTTGGGAATCCCGAAGGTGGTCAGCGCATCGCAATACCCGCTGAAGCGCGCCTGCTCGTCTGCCTCCCCATAAAGCAATTGAAACAAGCTGGTGGCAAACGGTTCGTGGTTCGCGGCATTGCTAACCACGGTCGTTTTGAATTTGATGCGCTCCATGGGAAACACAAGACTGGTGGCTTGCAAGGAAGCCATGGCGCGGTTCGCAACCTCTGCGTGATTGCCCTGCTCCATCAATTGCGCAAAGCTTTCCTTGCCAAGATGATTATTGAATTCGCCTGCGGCAGTCTCCACCGATCGCCTCTCCTTGGCATCGAACTCTGGGTCGTCGAATGCTCCAGGAAACGTCGCACGAAACAGTTCCGTAAGCTGGTTGAAGTCGGCGGGGGCTCGGCGCGACACTCTTGCCTTGCTTGCACCCGATCGAGTCTTGGGCCACTGAAAATCGGGGCTCGGCGGATTCGCCGGCTTAAGCTCCGCGGTCTTGACCAGGATCTTCTCCCCTTCTTTCAAGAAGCGGATGGAAAGGTTATCGCCAATAGCCGTGATTTGGCCGATGCCAAATTTCGAGTGTTCAACCCAGTCGTTCGTGTTCCATTCCATCTAAGTAGGATAGGGTTGGAGACGAAAACGGGCAAGTGCGTAGTCGGTACCCAACCGTCAGCGGCCGCGCCAAGCGCGCTCTCGAGGCCAAAAAAGAAAGACCGGATCCTTTGTGGACCCGGTCTGAATGGACTCCTGCGCGTTAGCTGACGGGCTGTTCGGTGAGGACTTTTTCCCGCTCTTCCGCGTCCTGCTTTTCTTCGCGAGGCGAGGAAGGCAGGGCAAGATCGAGCACCTCGTGAATGGACTTGACGTAATGAATACTCAAGTTCTCGAGTTGCTCAGGCGTCAGATCCTCTTCCACGTTGGTCTTGTTTTCCGCAGGCAGAATGATGTCGTGCACGCCGGCTCGTTTCGCCGCCAGCACTTTCTCCTTCACGCCGCCGATCGGAAGCACGTTGCCGCTGAGCGTGATCTCACCCGTCATCGCCAACAATGGCCGTACGGGACGATTCGTGAGCAGCGAGACCAAGGCAGTCGTAATCGTCACGCCCGCCGAAGGCCCATCCTTGGGAATTGCTCCCGCCGGAACGTGGATGTGGATGTCGTGATTGGCAAAGAACTCTTCGTCAATGCCAAGCTGCTTTGCATTGGATCGCACCCAACTCAAGGCCGCTTGCATCGATTCACGCATCACGTCCTGAATTTGCCCGGTGATGGTCAAACCGCCTTTGCCCTTCATGCTGTTGGCTTCGACAAACAAAATGTCGCCGCCAGACGGCGTCCAGGCAAGGCCGACCACGACACCCGCGCGCTGCGTGCGCTCGGCGATTTCGCCTTCACTGCGAATTTTGATCCCACCCAGAAATTCCTGGATGATTTCCGGAGTCACCAGCAGCCGTTCGGTTTTGCCCTCGGCAATCCGGCGAGCCTGTTTCCGGCAGATCGTTCCAATCGTGCGCTCCAGGTTGCGAACGCCCGCTTCCCGCGTGTAATGCCGGATGATGTAGCTGACGCTCTCCTGCGGGAATTCGATCTGCTCTTTGGTGATTCCGTTCTCATCAATCTGCCGCGGAATCAGGTACTGGAACGCGATGTGCACCTTCTCTTCTTCCGTGTAGCCCTGCAGTTCGATGATCTCCATGCGATCGCGCAACGGCTCGGCAATTGGGTCGAGCATGTTGGCAGTCGTGATGAAGAGCACCTTCGACAAATCAAACGTGACATCCAGGTAGTTGTCGCGGAACGATCGAATTCTGTTCGGGATCAAGCGCCTCAAGCAATGCAGACGCTGGATCTCCGCGGAAATCGCGACCGACCTTGTCGATTTCGTCCAGCATGAATACCGGGTCTTTGGTTTCGGCCCGGCGAATTCCCTGGATGATCTGACCAGGCAACGCACCAATATACGTACGCCGGTGTCCACGAATCTCCGCTTCGTCGTGCACGCCACCCAGCGAGATGCGAACGAACTTGCGCCCCAAGGCGCGAGCGATCGACTTGCCAAGCGATGTTTTGCCTACGCCCGGAGGGCCGACGAAGCACAGGATCGGCCCCTTCATATTCGGCTTTAAGCGTCGAACTGAGAGGTAGTCCAAGATGCGATCTTTTACTTTCTTCAGGTCATAGTGATCTTCGTCGAGGATCTCGCGAGCCTTGACGATATCCACGTCCCCGCCGGAACTCTTCGCCCACGGCAACACCGCCAGCCACTCGATATAGTTGCGAGTGACCGAATAGTCCGCCGCCATCGGCGACATGCGGGAAAGACGACCCAGTTCCTTCAGGGCCTCTTTCTTCACTTCATCGGGCATGCCGGCTGCTTCGATCTTCTGCCGCAGTTCCTCGGTGTCCCGCGCGCCTTCATCCTGCTCACCCAGTTCCTTCTGGATGGCCTTCATCTGCTCGCGAAGGTAGTACTCGCGCTGGCTCTGCTGCACCCGATCCTGCACTTCGGACTGGATCTTGTTTCGGAGTTGCTGGACTTCGAGTTCCTTGGCCAGATGCTGGTTGATCTTTTCCAGCCGAACTCGGACGTCGGTCGTCTCGAGCGTGTCCTGTTTATCAGCGGTCGAAAGAGACGGCAATGAGGACGCAATGAAATCCACCAGTCGGCCAGGTTCCTCAATGTTCATAGCCACGGTGGAAAGCTCATCCGACAACGTCGGTGAGCCGGCAACAATCTGTTGAAACAGGGTTAAAACGTTCCGCTGCAGAGCTTCTACTTCGGAACTCTTGGGTGGAATCGCCTCGGGAACTGAGTCGACTCTGGCCCGCATAAATGGAGTGAGCTGGGTAAATTCCGCCAGCCGCACTCGCTCCAGGCCTTCCGCGAAGACGAAAAGGCTTTGGTTCGGCATTTTGACCACTTTGTGTACGACCGCCAGGGTACCGACCGTGTACAGATCGGTAGGCTGGGGAGAGTCGACGCGCGCTTCACGCTGCGCCACCACAACAATGGTCTTGTCTTCCCCGAGAGAGTTAATGAGCTGGACAGAGCTTTCCCGCCCTACGGTCAAGGGCAGTACAGCGTGCGGAAATAGCACGGTGTCGCGCACCGGCAGGATCGGTAAGGACCGATCTTGCTCGGCCTGCGGCTGCTGCTCCTTTTCCTGGACAGGCTCTTTTGCTTTCGTAGTGCGCTCTGAGCGCGACTTCTCTGCCATGATTCTCCTTGAGTGTGTTTGGCTCAAGTTTTTGATGACGTTGATTGCCGGAAAGATGCAAGCCCCACACATGGAAGGCGTACAAGACGTTGGATTCTAAACCTCGGGAAAGGTTTATTCCACGGCAAAGGTACATACCTTGGAAACAGAAGTCACCTGCACCCGGAATGGTACAAAGATCTGAGGAGATCCGGGCCACCGGGAGGCGGCCCGGCCAAACTCCCCTCCAAGCTATCTCAGGCTCAAAAAACGTGCTTCGCCATGTCGCCCCGGAATACCAACTCGCGGAGCACTCGCTCGTTAGACGCATTCACCATATAGTACCGTTCCGTCGTCGGCGCCTTGGCCGTGAGCGGAACCAGTGTGCATTTTACTTTTACTTCAACCGGAGTTTTCGCGCTCTGCTGCGTGAACACCATGATGTGACTGTCCCCGTCCATGGTGTGCAGAACCTTGTACTCGCCTTTCGGCAGCAGCACGTCGCCTACTCGGACTGGATTTTCGAAGACTACTTTGCGGGCGTCGGATACGCCGAACTTGTTCTGTCCCGCCTGCAATAACACCGTCGTCGCTAATACAAAAATCATTGCCACTGTCAGGATCTTCAATGCTCGCATATCATTCCTCCGTCTCGACTCAGCCATCAAGGGGTCATTTCCAGCCTACGGCGAAGGAACATGCGCGGCGGTGTGCCTGCTCACCCACAATTGTGATCCCCGGCACTCGGCGGTGTTCAGCCTCTGGCTGCCCTGTAAACTCCCAGAACCTTGAGTCTTTGGGACATTTCCGCAAGGTCGCGAAGAGCATTCCTGGCTTGCGCATCATCGCCTCGAAGCAGGTCCAGGTAGAAAACGTACTCCCATGGGCTGCCTTTAAGTGGACGCGATTCAGTCTTGCTCAGGCTGATATCGCGGAGGGCGAACACACTGAGTGCTTTGAACAGGGCACCGGCTTCATTTTTGAGCTGAAAAGCAATCGAAGTCTTATCGGCGCCGGGTACGACTTTCCGCGTACGGTGAATCAGAACAAACCTGGTGTAGTTCTGCTTGTCGTCTTCGATCCCCGCAGCCAGGATTTTGGCCTTATACACAGAAGCTGCATTGCGGCTCGCAATCGCGGCTGCATCTTGAAACTTCTCCCGAACCAGGTGCTTCACGCTTCCCGCGGTATCGTAAAACGGAATGGCCTTGAGCTGCGGATTCCTGCGAAACAGGTCTCGGCACTGTTCCAAAGCAACCGGATGCGAGAAGACGCGACTTACCTTGCTGAACTGCACTCCTCGCGGTGCGACCAGGTTGTGCACAATGCGAAGCCGGAATTCGCCGCGGATGAACGCCTTGCGTGTGAGTAGCAGGTCAAAGTGCTCCGCCACCGATCCGGCAAGTGTGTTCTCCAGCGGGACTACCGCCAGCGTCCCCCCGGCCACCCGTTCGAAAACCTCCGCAGAACGCGCGCAAGGAAGAATCGAGCAGCCAGGCACCATCTTCAAGGCAGCCTGGTGGCTGAAGGATCCCAGCTCTCCCTGGATCGCAACTTTCATCCTGCGGAATTATAGACACTCGGATTCGAATGCGAACCCACCAGATCTTTCTTCAGCACGAACGCGTCCAGACCGTTGGAGTAATAACGCGGAACCGTCTTCACCAGAAAATACTGGTGACGTTTGTAAAAGGTGAGCGCCGAGTGATTGTCTACCGCAGTCTCCAGAACGACGAAACGGGATCCTGCTGCTCGCAGCCGCAACTCCGCTTCTCGCAGCAGTTCCGAACCCACCCCCGATCGGCGGGCTGCGGCAATCACATCGATCGTGATGATATGTCCTACTCCCCCGCGCCCGGCTTCGGCGACCAGAAACCCTACAATCGCTACCGGTTCGATTTCTCCGGCCCCCTCGGCGACCAAGGTAAAGGCGTTGCGGCGGCGAATATAGGTTTTCAGTTCAAGCTTCGAGTATGCAATTCCAACCGCAAAGCATTCCTGGTCCACCTTCCAGAGCCGAAGGAAGTCGTCGGGACGATACTCGCGAAGCGCAATTTGCACCAAAACATTGTATCGGAGCACTTCAGGTATTCAGGATTTCGTACACAACAGCAAACATTTACAATCCTGTCGTCATCAGAGCTGGAAAGTATTTGCAGGAACGCACCGTCAGTCGTACCATTCGCATCAGAGGAGCTTGTGGGGCGTCTTTACCTTATTGACGCGCTGAGTGCGGTTGCCTTATTAACCGCATGGTATTTCCTTTTCTCCCGTTACAACCGGCGTAAAGCAGCGGAGGCCCTGAAGTGGGTGGAAACCGCCTGCTCCGGCAGCGGTCGCATCGTGGAGGCCCACTGGCTCGGAAACTGCCGTTTACAAGCCCGATTGCGATTTGTCGCTCAGTGGTTCGACAATGCCCGCGTCACCGTGCGCTTGCGTCCTCGTCCGATACCCCTACAGTGGTTGTTTAGCATTTGGCGCAAACAGAAGGAAACACTGACCTTTGAAGCTGACTTGGGCTATGTACCCGGGTTTCATCTGGAAGTCTTCCGCCACCAGTGGGTAACCCATAAACAGAGCGGCCTGCACAAATCCAGGAAGTGGGCAGTGAGCCGCCCCGGGCCAGTGATCCTGACCACCCGAACCCAATGGACGCAGGAACTCACACCGGTAGTCAACACGCTCATGACTTCCCGTGGACACAGCTTGGTCGCGGTTCGGTTCCGGCCGGAATCGCCCCATCTTGCCGCCACCATTGACCTAGAGACGTTGTCGGATGAACAGACTGCCGCAGGCTTCCTGGGAATGCTACGAGACTTAGCGGCCGGGGCTTCAGCTTCGAAACAGTAGTTCAGCCCACGAATCGATAACCGACGCCCCTGACAGTAAGCAGATATTTCGGTTGCGACGCATCGTCCTCGATGTAACGGCGTAGGCGCACGATGAAGTTGTCGACCGCTCGTGTATCGGTATCCTCGTGAAGTCCCCAGACTTCTTCCAGAATTGATTTGCGGGAAACGTTCTTTCCGCGATTCCGCACCAGATGCCGCAAGAGTTCCGACTCCATCAAAGTCAGTCGAATCGTCGTCCCGTGGACCTCGAGTTCAAGCTTCCCGAAATCGATAGTGCGACCGCCAAACTTGAAGACGCTGTACTCTTCCGGCTTCGATTCCGCAACCTCAACCTGATCGCGCCCTTGGCGCATCCATTCGCGCCGCCTGAGCAAGCCTTGGAGCCTCGCCAGCAGAATTGGCAACTCAAATGGCTTTGGCAGGTAATCATCGGCACCCGATGCAAAGCCCTCCAGAACATCTTGGGGACGGCTGCGTGCCGTTAACATCAGCACAGGGACAAACTGCTTTGCAGCCCGCAGCTCCGTAACTACGGCAAAGCCGCTCTTGCCCGGCAGCATCACATCGAGCACCACCGCGTCGAAATCATCTTTCTTCGATTTCCCACCATTTGCCAGCAGTAAGCTCAACGCAGCCTCGCCATCGCCGACCACTTGCACCGTGTGCCCTTCCGCTTCCAGGTTGAAGCGCAACCCGCGCGCCAGGTGCGCCTCATCCTCAACAATCAACACATGGCTCATGCGGCCCCTCGCGGCAACTCCATGGTCACCGTCGTGCCCAGGCCCTCGCCATCACTCTGTGCGAACACGCGTCCCCCGTGCTTTTTGGCAATTGAGCGCACAATAAACAGTCCCAATCCGCTCCCTTTAACATTGGCCAACGCGCGATTGGGTACTCGGTAAAAGCGCCGAAAGATGCGTTTCAGTTCTGAACGAGGAATTCCGACACCGCGATCTCGCACGCTCAAGGCCACTGTGTCGTCGCCCGGAGTATCAATTCTTACTGAGACCTCGACGCGGTCGCCGGAATACTTAATGGCGTTCTCGATCACGTTTCCCACCGCCGTCCGCAGTTCCTCAGGATCCCCGGTCACGGTTACGGGAACCCCGTTCATCGAAGGTTCGTAGCGTATTGCTTCGGGTTGCAGGTGATGTCGGGTCCGTGAAACTTCTACGCATTCGTAAACCAATTGCTTGAAATCGAGCGGCGTGCGTTCCGACGAGAAGCGCTTGGCTCCCACACGGCCTGCTCTCAAAACCTGCTCCACCGTCCCCAGCAGGCGATCCGCGTCCTCGAGCATGAAGCGGTAGAACTCCATGCGCTGCGCCTCATTCACATCGTGGCGTTGTAGGGTTTGCAGGTAGAGGCGGATGGAAGCGATGGGAGTCTTCAACTCGTGCGTAACCGCATTGATAAAGCTGTCGTGTTGCTCGTTACGGCGGACCTCACGAACCAGAAAGATCGTATTGAGCACGATGCCCGCGATAATCGCCCCGAAGAAAATTACCCCCAGAAAAACCTTAATTCCTTCGCGCCAATTAAGAATGATCCATCCACTGCCCACCGCGCCGGCGAGACCCGCCAGACACACTCCGAGGGTGACAAAGATCGCAATGGTTCGGCGGCGGCTGGAAATGCGCATCAGTATTCAACAGAATTCTACAACCCGAGGGCAAATGAAAACCCCGGCCCTTTTGGACCGGGGTTCGCGACATCTCCAAACAGTTAGACGGAGGCCAATTCCTGGGCCGGAGCCAGTCCTTCGCCTTCCGCACGCGCTTCCTGCTTGCGCTCGAACTCCGCTAGCTTCAGGCGGTACACATCCTTCGCCAATCCCAGTTTGCTGAGCGCCCAGATTCCGTACCAGTTCATATCCACTTCGTACCATTTCAAGCCATGCCGGCTCGACACCGGATGCGCATGATGATTATTGTGCCAGCCTTCGCCGAAGGTCAGGATCGCGACCCACCAGTTGTTGGTGGAGAGATCCTTGGTCTCAAAGCGCCGTGAACCCCAGGTATGGGTCACGGAATTGACCGCCCAGGTCGCGTGCAGACCGATTACGGTGCGCAGGAAGATTCCCCACAGCACAAACGTGGGCCCGCCGATCGCGAGCAGAATCACTCCCAGCACGATCATCGGCACATAGTGATATTTGGTGAGCCAAACGTGAAACTTGTCCTTCGCCAGATCGGGGACGTAGCGGGCAAGGGTCGTGGTGTCGTGATGCATCGACTTGCCGCTCAGAATCCAGCCCATGTGGGCCCACCACTTGCCGTCGATCGGCGAGTGCGGATCCCCGTCTTTGTCCGAGTATTGGTGATGGATGCGATGGGTCGCTACCCAGAAAATCGGTCCACCTTCCAGAGCCAGCGTGGCACAGATGGTCAGGAAATATTCCACCCACTTGGGAGTCTTGTATCCGCGATGCGTGAGCAAGCGGTGGTACGACATGCCAATGCCCAGGCTGCCTGAGACCCACCACAGGAATGCCGCCACGAAGAGTGCCTTCCAGGAAAAGAAGAACAGCGCGGCAATGGCTCCGATGTGAAAAAGAACCATGAAGGTCGCTGTCACCCAATTGATGTCGTTGTCGGCCGCCGGCTTTCTTTCGAGAATCGCGAGTTCGTTCAAGGATGTGTCCCCAAGCTTTGATTTACGGCTAAAGTCTTAAACTATCAGGGCAAAACCGCGACTACTGTAATACTTGTGTAATAGGAGGGAGTTTCTGGTTACCTTGGTGCTGGTGGATCCGGGCGGAAGTTCATTTCACCTCGATCCCTGCCCACTTCTCCAATAATGTCAGGGTCGCGGCGTAATCAAGATTTTCATGTCCGTCTTCGGTGGCCATTTCGTAGACTTCTTCCACGGTCTCTAATCCGGGAAGCTTGACCCGGGCTTCTTTCGCGGCGTCCAGCGCCAGCCGGATATCTTTATGCATCAACCGTAGCGGGAAATTCGCCGAAAAATCGCGGTTGAGGATGAACGGTGCTTTGTAATCCACGACGCCTGAGCGCACCATGGACGCATTAATCAGCGGAATCAGCGTGCCCGCATCCACACCGAGCTTGGTTCCCAGGGTCAATGCCTCGGCAAAACCCTCGTAGATCAGAGCAATCTGGAGATTCATCACCAGCTTGGCAGCCTCGCCCTTGCCGGTTTCGCCCATGCGGAAAAATTTCTTTCCCATGGCGGCGAACAAGGGTTTGATTTTCTCGAGAGCTTCTTCCGCCCCGCCCACGATAAAGATCAGCGTGCCTCCTTCAGCTCCCGTCTTCGATCCCGTCATCGGTGCGTCAACATATTCGGCGCCCTTGGCCGCGAGCCTCTCGGCGAATTTCCGCGTCGCACTGGGAGAGATCGTGCTCGAATCGACCACGATCATCCCGGAGGCCACCGAATTCTCGACGCCGTTCTGTCCGAATAGCAGACCTTCCACTGCCTTGGTATCGGAAACACACATCCAGACTACTTCGGCACCTTGCGCCGCTTCTGCGGGGCTGGAGGCGGTTCGCGCACCTTCAACATCTTTTCCGGGCGTCCGATTCCAAACCGTTACCTCGTGGCCGGCCTTCACCAGGTTGGTCGCCATCGGCCGTCCCATAATTCCCAACCCCAAAAACGCAACACGCATCTGTAAAGTTCTCCTGTGCAAGGATTAAAACTGACGTTATGGATGGGGTCAAGCGATCTGTGCCGTTTTCGAATAGAATCAGAACAACTTCGACACCGTCAGTTCCATGCGCACGATCTTTGAACTGAAGACGATCCATCGGATTACGGTCGTGGTTTGATTTAGATGTTCAAGTCCACTCTGCAAAATCCCGCGCTGCGCAAGCGCGCCCAACAGTTCAGCCGACTGGTGCGCCATTCGGCCGTCACGCCCCGAATCGGCGAAACTCACAAGCCAAAATTTGTCTCAAATGGAGAAATGGGCGTCACCTTCATCGGTCACGCCAGCTTCTTCCTGCAGATTGCCAACCAGAATGTTCTGGTAGACCCCAATTTTGCTCGCTGGCTCTTCGTTCTCAAACGCCTGCGAAAACCGGGCCTCCGCGTCAGAGATTTGCCCGCGATCGATTTAGTGCTGGTCACGCACGCCCATTTTGACCACCTGCATCGCCCCTCGTTGCGGGCGGTCGTGCAGCACACGAAACGGCAAACCGGACGCGGCCCGATTATCGTGGTTCCGCATCACGTTTTCGACCTGGTTTCCGATCTCGGCTTTGCGGATGTTGTGGAGCTCGACTGGTGGAACAGTTACCGCCATCACGGGCTGACCGTGACCCATGTTCCTTCCCGCCACTGGGGAGCCCGCATCATCAAGGACGCGCATCGCGGTTACGGTGGCTATGTCCTGCGCGGCGGGAAACACTCCGTCTACCACGCCGGTGATACCGCTTATTTCAAGGGCTTCCGCGATATCGGCGAGCGACTCTGCCCAGAGCTGGCACTGCTGCCGATCGGGGCCTACAACCCTTCCACCTTCCGAAACGTCCACGCTGACCCAGGAGACGCCACTCGCGCCTTCCTCGATCTCAATGCCCGCTGGATGGTTCCCATGCACTACGGCACCTTCCGCCTTTCGCATGAACCCATGGAAGAGCCGCTGCAGCTTCTGGAAAAGGAAGCCCGGGCGGCCGGAATTGAGGATCGCGTGGTGGTAATGGAAGAGGGCGTGACTCAGTTCTTCTGACCCAAATTCAAATTCCCTTAATCTCTTCGCCCTCGTTCGACAACTAAGAACCCTTAGGAGGCGACGGGGGATGGGTGAGGAAATCCCCGTCGGCCTCCACCAGGATCAGCGGCACCGGCGTTTCCCTCCACTGCAGCCAAACCTGATCTTGAACTTCTGACGCCCGCGATAAAACTCGGCGATGCAGACGCCGTTGTCATGTGGCATGACTGGACCAGCTAGTAAAACCAGCAACCGTACCACATGCATATGGCTTGGACGCTTATCCAGGAGTTTCGTTACTAATACGCGAAGAGGATTCGCAGATCGCGGAGATTGTTACCCGTCGGCCCGGTGATCACCGAGTCGCCGAGGCGTTCAAAAAATGGATAAGCGTTGAACCCGTTCAAATGGGCCGTCGCGTCCAAAGCCGCGCTCCTGGCCCGTTCCAGCGTGGTTCCATCGGCAACCGCGCCGGCAGCCGAACTGTTGCCGTCAATCCCATCGGTGCCCGCGCTCAGCACTGTAATATTCTCTCCGGCGATCTTCGAGGCACACTCCAGCGCAAATTGTTGATTGCGTCCGCCGGTTCCGCCGTTCTCAACCTTGACCGTAACTTCCCCGCCCGAAATCAAGCAAACCCGCTCCGACTTCTTGCGCAGCTCGCGAACCCGGCCGAGAAGATAGTCGCTGGCCCGCTTATAGTCCCAGTCGTCGCAGCTATTGTCGATCTCGACCGCGAAACCATGCCGCGCGGCCTCATCCTTGGCGGATTGAATCAAGGATCCATTTGAGAGAATCGTCCACCATCGTGATCGCACGAACGCCGGATCGTCGGGCTTCGGCGTCTCCTCGAGCGCGTGACGCTGAAACAATTCCCGCACCGAAGATGGAAGCTGCTCAACCATTCCATGTCGTTGTGCAATCGCGTAGCACTCGTCCGCGCTGGTCGAATCCGGCATAGTCGGACCAGAAGCGAGCGCGTCAGGAGTGCCGTCGGGCACATCCGAAACCAGCAGCGACACTTGCTGCGCAGCACTCGCCGCCACTGCCAATCTCCCTCCCTTGACCGCGGAAAGATGCTTTCGGATCGCATTGATTTCCGTAATGGTCGCTCCGGAGTGAACCAGCGCGCGGTAAGTTTCGATTACGTCAGCAAGCGAAGTCTCGTCATCAATTGGTTTTTCCGCAATGGACGATCCGCCCCCGCTGATCATGAAAATCACCAGTGACGATGCGTTAAGCGTATTCAGCGATTTCAGAATCGCTTCGGCGGCACGTACCGACTCAGCGGTGGGCGTGGGATGTCCTCCGCAGAAATATCGAAAATTATGCAATTGGCTCGACGGCTGAATTGAACTGGCCACGATCCCTTCAAAGCGGCTCCCCGCTTGCATTTCCAGGGCGTTCACCATGGTGTGCGCCGCTTTCCCGATCGAAACCACCAGCACGCGACTGTAGGAGTCGAGATCATACAGGTCCTCGCACACCCGCAGCACACCCCGATCGCAGGTGATGTGACGCTGAAAAGCACGATCGATGCTAGCCTCAGCCAGGGCATACTCAAACAGATGCCGCGCCGTCACACGCATCTCGATCGCAACTCTGTCAGAGGACCCAGGAGACATGGATCAGAATTATAGAAGGACACCAGCAGAAACAGCTTCAACAAAGCTGACGTCATCCCGAGCAGCCGCGAGGGATCTCGCGTGCAACACGGGAATGCGAAGGCCCATTTATCGCGCCTTTTTGCGAGAAGTGTAACCGTTGAGTGGGCCCTTACAACTTCCCAACCCCAAGCGTCTGCCCCACCCAATGCTCGATACTCTCGCGCATTTCGCGCAAGCGGCCTTCAAAGAAATGATCGCCCGCCTCAATGATGACGAGCTTCTTGGGCTCCGGCATGGCGCCAACTAACGTCTCTAGTTGGTGTTTCGGGCCAAACTGATCGCGAGCCCCACTCACAAACAATTTCGGTTTGTTGCAACTCTGTAAGAAAGAAAAGTCGTAATTGCGGTTATCGATGGCCGCGACCGGAACTCCGAGGCCGATCATGGAGTCAACCCGCGCATCCGAGCACGCTACCTGCAATCCCACCGCGGCCCCGAAGGAGAAACCAGCGAAGACGATCGGCAATGGAAACTCACGCTCCAGCCAGTCAAGCGCGGTGCGCACGTCTTCCTTTTCGCCGTTGCCGTGATCGTGCTCTCCCTCGCTCAGCCCCGCACCGCGAAAATTGAAACGCAGCACGGGAAATCCAAAGCTGTTCAGTGCCTTCATGGTGTGAAACACAACTTTGTTGTGCATTGTGCCGCCGAAGAGCGGGTGAGGATGGCAAACCAGAGCCGCATGGGTCGCGTTCTCCGCGCCTGCGTTCAACAACGCTTCTAATCGCCCCGATGGGCCCTCCAAGAACAGTGACCGGATCGTCGCATTCACCTTCACAGATTACGTCAGACATTGCCGGTCGGTCGATGGCACACGGGAGACTTACGGTATTCTCTAGGCCATGGACGTGGTCGCCTTCACCCGCGCGCTAGTGGATATCGAATCGATTACCGGGAACGAAGCCAGGGTCGGACAATTCCTGCGTGATGAACTCGCGAACCTCGGCTACGACGCGAAAACTGTACACGCCGAAAACGGACGCTCCAACATTTGGGCCACTTCGCCCGGACACCCAAAGCCACAGGTCGTCTTTTCCACTCACATGGACACGGTCCCTCCATTCATTCCGTCTTCCGAAGACTCGGCCAATGTCTACGGGCGCGGTTCGTGCGACGCCAAAGGCATCATCGCCACCCAGATCGCCGCCGCCAAGAAGTTGAAGCGCGAAGGGATTCACGTCGGTCTGTTATTCCTGGTCGGAGAAGAGCGCGACAGTCTGGGCGCCAAGGTGGCCAATCAGAATCCTCCTGGATCGCGGTTCCTGGTGAATGGCGAACCGACAGAGAACCGCATCGCGCTCGCCTCCAAAGGCGCATTGCGAGTCGAGGTAGTTGCTCACGGCAAAATGGCTCACTCCGCATATCCGGAGCTCGGAGATTCCGCGATCAACAAATTAGTCGCCGCCCTGCAATCCTTGCTGGCAATGAAGCTGCCCGAAACGGAGGGGATCGGCCCCTGCACCTTGAATATTGGCCTGATCGAAGGCGGCCGGGCTACCAATGTAATTTCCGATCACGCTCGGGCGCAGTTGCTCTATCGACTCGTTGGCCCTTCCGAGGAGCTCCGAAAAAATATCGTCGCTACCGTCGGCCACCTCGCGCACGTCGAGTTCACTCTGGAGATTCCCTTCATGCGCTTGCGCTCATTCGACGGAATTCCCTCCATGATCGCGAAATTCACCACTGACATTCCCGCGCTTAGCAACTGGGGAGAGCCGCTGCTCATCGGCCCCGGCTCGATTCACGTCGCCCACACCGAAGGCGAGTATGTCGCAAAAAAACAGCTTTCGGAAGCCGTGAACTTGTACTGCGACATTGCAAAAAAGCTGATCGCGAGTTGAGCGCTTGCACCAAGCACAACCTCCCATGGTGACGTCATCCCGAGCTTTGCGAGGGATCTTGCGTGCACAATCCTGAAAACGTTCGCTCCCTCGCACCCTCCCTCCAACGCGTTAAACTATTCAGATGTCTACCCAGACGCTGAACTCCCTGTCGCGCGCGTCCTCCTCCTATTTGCGCTCTGCCATGCATCAACCTATCCGTTGGTATGAGTGGGGAGAAGAAGCCTTCGCCACCGCCCGTCGCGAAAACAAGCCCATGCTGCTCGACATCGGCGCCGTCTGGTGCCATTGGTGTCACGTCATGGACCGCGAATCCTACGAAAATCCTGAGATTGCCGAGATCATCAACGAACGGTTCATCGCCGTAAAGGTGGATCGTGACGAACGCCCCGATATCGACAGTCGCTACCAGGCTGCGGTCAGTGCAGTTTCAGGCCAGGGAGGATGGCCTCTGACAGCCTTCCTCACCCCGGATGGCAAACCGTTCTACGGAGGCACCTACTTCCCTCCCGAAGACCACTATGGCAGGCCCAGCTTCAAGCGCGTGCTGTTCTCCATTTCAGCCACATATCACGAGAAAAATGCGGACGTCCTAGAGCAGGCGAAGATGGTCGAAAACGCCATCTCTCAGGCAGAGTCTTTCGCGGCGAGTGGCGCTCCGCCCAGCACCCAGGTCGTTCAGGAGATCATCGACTCCTGTCGCAAAATGTTCGATTCCGTTCACGGGGGCTTCGGCAGCGCCCCGAAATTCCCGCATCCCGCAGCCCTCGACCTGATCATGGACCAGTATGTTCGAACCGGAGATGAGGAACTGCGCGAAATCTTTACTTCCACTCTGGAAAAGATGGCGCAAGGAGGTGTCTACGACCACCTCGCCGGAGGTTTCCATCGCTACTCCGTGGACGAGCGCTGGATCGTTCCCCATTTCGAGAAAATGATCTATGACAACAGCGAGCTTCTAAAGAACTACATTCACGCTTACCAGGCGACCGGTTCCGATTTCTTCGCCAACGTTGCCCGCGACATCATTCGCTGGATGGACGAATGGCTCACCGACCACGAGCATGGCGGTTTTTATGCCTCGCAGGACGCGGACTACTCGATGGATGACGACGGTGACTACTTCACCTGGACACTCGACGAAGCGCGCGCTGTGCTTACTGAAGAAGAATTCAGCGTTGCCAGCCTCTATTACGACATCAACGAAGTCGGCGAAATGCACCACAATCCCGCGAAGAACGTTCTCTACCTCAGGAGTCCGCTCGGGGA
The DNA here is from genome assembly GCA_963797845.1 of Terriglobia bacterium. Taxonomy (GTDB): domain Bacteria; phylum Acidobacteriota; class Terriglobia; order Terriglobales; family Acidobacteriaceae; genus DASREM01. The sequence goes on along the minus strand of CAWCRE010000013.1, from coordinate 51,038 downwards.
TATTGCCAAACGCCTCAATCTCCCACAAGAACGCTTGCAGCAGTTGCTCGATTCGGCGAAGAAGAAGATGTACTCCGCGCGCCTGACTCGCCCCACTCCGTACGTGGACAAGACCGTCTATGTCGGTTGGAATGCGCTGGCTGTTTCAGCCTACCTAGAAGCTGCGAGGATATTGGACCCGGTTGACACCCGGCACTTTGCATTGCGGTCTCTCGATCGCATTCTTTCCCGCGCCTGGAAGCCGGAGACCGGCCTCCGGCACGTCATTGCGTATAGCGATGCGCAGGCGGAATCCAAGGACATAACCGGCGTGCTCGAGGATTACGCTTTCACGGCGAGCGCCTGCCTGGACGCCTACGAATCGACCAGCGATCTCAGCTATTTCAACTTTGCTCGCGGCATCGCAGACTATATGGTCCAGTTTTTCTTCGATCGCACGACTGGCGGCTTCTTCGACACCGAACAGCGAGGCGATCAACCAAGCCTCGGCGTGCCTGGGCACCCGTCGTAAGCCCTTCCAGGATTCCCCAACCCCGGCGGGCAACTCCGTCGCAGCCAGCGTGATGTCCCGTTTGTACTCTTACACTCATCAAGAGATTTATCGGAACTGCGCCGAACAGACTCTCGCAATCCTCGCCGGCACGGCTGGAAAGTACGGATTATTTGCGGCTACCTATGGCCTGGCCACCATTCAATTCGCGTTGCCCCACATAGAAGTTGTAATCGTCGGCGAAGACGAAGGTGCAACCCGGCTTTACCAAGCCGCCACAAGCAAATACGCAGTGAATAAGACAGTCGTAAGAATGAGTTTTAACGAAGCGGTTGCGGAAAATTTACCGCCGTCCTTGGCACAAAGCATCCCTAACTTGCCGGCTCTTAAGGATCGCAAATCGGTGGGAGTTGTTTGCGCTGGCTTCAGTTGTCAGCAACCGGCGTCCGATCCAAAGCTGCTCACGGAACAAATCAACCGCGCCTTGTCCGGAAATTGACAAAAAATGAGGCCGAGGGATTTTTATCCTCTCGGCCCGATACCTTAAACGCCCTGGGGCGCAATTACGAAAATTACTTTTCGCAATACCCTCTACTTGGGGCAGTTTCTATTATTCGGATTGCACAACGGAATCGGACCGCCATCGAACGAAGGAACGATCGGGGCGGCGACCGCTACGTACGTGCAAACCAACCCTACCATCAGGAATAACATCCTGACCGCACGTTTCATGGACTGTTTCTCCTTGCGTGCGGGTCCCCTGGGAGCGGGTACCCTCACGGCATGGGATTATTACCGAGACAATTGAGAGTGTCCACAACTTTGTTCACATTCGAAGATCAAGTGCTCGCCCGAACCTCCATTTTTCGCCGATTAAACTGCTTTCTTGCCGCAATTCAGCAACTTACGATCCTCAAAACTGAGTCCCGATATGACTTATGCAAACAGGATTTGGAATCCCAAGTGTGGACTTGTTGTCTAGAGCGCTAATATTCTGACGATCAATTCCGGTAGGAAAGCGATTGCGTTGAGGAAACTATGCGTTCGCATGTGAACCCGTTCGCCGCCTGCTGAATTATTTCGAAGAGACGCTCTCCGGTAAAGATGCCGCACTGCCAGATGCCGCCGCTGCTCGTGCCGCTTTCACTTCCACCTCGGCGACAACATCGTCGCAGGAAACATCTCCGTTGGTTCGCGAAAACGCGCGATCCACCATTCCCTCAAACATCGGAATCAGCGAGTCGGCGGGTAGCGGCTGATGCATATCTCCCAGGCTCTGGTTCCAACGCTGTGACATCAGGAGATTGGCAGGGTTTTCCCGCTCGGGGGCTTTCAGATACGCGTATCCCAACCACAGCAACACCGCGGCGTTGTACGCCACCATGTTCACCAGGGCGACGGAGACTTCCGAGGCGTTGCCGCTCGCATTCAACGCGATCATCAGCAGTTCGGCTCCCGCAAATGCGCCGAAACCAAGAGAAATGCCGAAGCTCTGAGAACGCCACGTCACACCCAGATATTTCGAGAACACAAGCAAGAACAGGATCAGGCCACACTGGCTGACTCGAACACACCGCTGCACCGTGACCACCGCTTGCACGACCGGCCCCTGCTGCGTCGTCGGGCTTGCCGCAGCCACCACGATCGCGACCAGCATCATCACCAGTGCCGCCCATTTGAACAGAACGGAACCGAGATCTTTCAGGGCGTGATAAGGGCGAAATACGTCCAGGAAAACCTCATGGATGATCTTGAAACCCAAGGCCAGACTGACCGCTTGCAACCCCCAGTAGCTGTAAAAGTATGCCTGATAGTCCCCATAGCGGTACGCGGGGAACACGATACAGAAATTCAGCACCTGGAACAGCAGGTAGTAGAAAAAAACCGGGAACTGCCGGTGCAATTTACGCCAGTAAAATAAGCCCGCAACTCCAAGTTGGAGAATCGGATGCGCAAACCAGAGCACGAGCTGAGTCTGAGCGTTCATGGCAGAAACACGGCAGCGCTGCCGCTATTGCAAACCTAAACAGCTCCCGCTCATTGGTCAATGAACGAAAGTAACTGGAGGTAACTGTTACTTTCGGGTCGGGATACACAAGACCTGGAAGATGCTAAGCGAGATCGATCTCGCACTGCTGGTTTTCGAAGCTAAGATCCTAGGTCTCGGGATACGCCTGAATGTAAGCCCGCATCATGCGAACTTCATCGTCCTTTTCATTCAGGCCGTGCAAGATCACGTCGCGTAACGAAACCACCGCGCGCAGCTGCTTGCCTTCACAGATTGGTAGATGACGAAAGCCGTGACGCCGCATCAGGTGCATGCAGGTCTCGACTGACTCGTCCGGCGAAACCGTGAGCGGATCTTCGGTCATCACTTCGCAAACATAAGTCGCTCGCGGATCTCTACCCTCGACCACTACGCGTCGCATCAAATCGCGTTCCGAGAATATGCCTACCAGAAGGCCGTCGCGCAGCACCGGTACAGCGCCGATATTGCGATCGACCATCGCTTGCGCCACGTCGAAAACGGTCTGTTCGGCGTCGGCACGATAAGTCTCCTGATTCTTAATCAGCTCGAATATGTGCATGAGCCCACCCCTTCGTTTTCCCCTTCGCAAGCAAGCGGGCTGGAGTATATGCCCAATTTCCAGGGCTGGAAAGAGGGAAAAGCGTGTAGGCCCTCTAAGGCGAAAAGGCTTGTGCTCACGAACCTGCGGACCGGGAACTACTTTTCGGCCCGTAGTTGCCGGTTATTGCGTGTCGTCGAGCGCGAATACGTCCAGTACCTGGTCCTGCTCGTCGATCAGCAGCACGCGCCCGTTGTAGACCACCCGATCCAGGTCCTTGGGGAGCGGTGCGAGCTGCTGCTCGCAGGCCAAAGGCAAAGACTGCGCCTTTTTGTCGGCATCCGGAGGTAAGTTGCCGCCACGACGGATTTGGCGCTCGTCCCCACCCGGCAGTTCGGGACGCTGCAAGGCGTCGGATGAAAAATCAGACGTGTGTTGGCTCACGCAGTTGCGGATAATCCGCCGGTCACGAAGCGTGAACAGCGGCGCGCCCGAATCTGCCGGAGTACTCGGCGGAGCCGGTTCGGTCTGCGCTGGCGGCGGAACTGCGTTTGCGTCAGTCTGATTTGCCGGTGGATTTCCAGCCGGCGGCTCGGAACGATGCAGAGTCGGCTCATCATCCGAATGATGCACTGGAGGAGGCTCACTCGCTGCCGTGGCCGAGCTCGCCGAGGAGGTGGTGAAGCTCAAAACGGTTTCCGAATTTACGATCGCAGGTTTCACTCCGGTCGCAGCCGCAGCCGCACCGCCGCCCGCGCCACCCACTACGGTTCCAATCGCTGCGCCCTTTCCTCCACCCGCAATCGCCCCGATCACTGCGCCAAGAGCCGCCCCTCCGCCGATTTTTGTGGCATTACTCTTGGTATGCGACCCGCCTTTCACGACCAGCGGCTGGGTCTGAATTGAGGTCGCAATGCGTCCAGTACTCAGCGTTGTCACCACCAGGTCGAGTTCCCCGGGCTCGCTCAGACGCCCCGACTTATGGACGTCGGTGACACGTCCATTCACGTCCGCTCCTTTAGGAAACAGTTCCCTGCCGCCTACCATCACCGGTTCATCGAGCGTCCCGTGGAATGTGTCGCCGATCTGGGTCTCTTCGCTACTCAACTTGTCATCCACCCGCACGCGAAGCGTGGTGCCCGGAGGTACATCGGGAATTTTTTGGCCCCATGCGAACGAGCACACGAGCACAATCGCGAAAGCAGACACTAACCGGTAGCTGCGGTTCATATTGGCCTCACCAGGAAATTATCCTCAAAATTAGCAGCTTTTCAGGGTGGGATGCCAACACCTGGCATCCGGCTGTATACATCCCCCACTAGCCGCCGATGAAAACGAAATAAGAGCAGGCCCACAATGACGTGGGAATCGTTCCGTGCGCTCGCGCCGTGAAGATGATGTTGTAATCATCAGAGACATTCAGCTTTTCCAGCAACGACGGCCCCTTCCCCGGTTCAACCGTAGCCAGGTATTCCAGAAAACGATAGATGTCGGGCCCACCCCCATACCCTTGGGCCAGAAAAGAGATTTCGGAGTTCTCCTCCGCGAAGTGCCAGGCCAGTGAAGCCGCCAGCGCGATCACTCGTTCATACTCCTCTGCGGCTGCTGTTCCCGGCTCCGGATTATCGAACACAATTCTCAGCTTGCGTTCATCTTCGCGGCTGAACTCCCGCACCATGGCCGTTCCCGATCGAGCCGTTGCCTTCCAGTCAATGTAGCGCGCCGAATCCTGCGGCAAATATTCGCGAATTCGATAAAGGTCATGTCCTCGTCCGCGGGCAAAGGTCTCGAACTCTCCCGTGATCATGGGCAAAATTTCGAAGTACTGGTCGGTCTGCTCGACGGGCGGGTAAACCACGACTTCTCTCGAGAGCGGCACACGCCTGGTTTTGCGCAGGAAGGGAAATGGAAATCGCGTCATCAACCCGAAACTGTCCTGGTGATAGCGTCCTCGGCGATCGAAGTGCAGTTCCACTTCCGCCGCCAGGCTATGACCCGCTGGAAGATAGGGAAAATATGCGCTGCCTTCGAAGATTCGCGGCGCGGGAGGCGCTTCGACGACACGTTGTAGACGCCGGTCCGGAATCTGAAACCATGCACCCGCAGCCGCCCGCCCCGGAGGAAATGTGAAGTTCGAGGGAGCCAGTTGCCATTGCTTTTTGACCTTACTGCGCTTGAGCGAAACGATGCTCACCGAAAACGCCGGAATGCGCCGCCGCTGATTCTTCAGTACGAAACGGCCGGCTACCGTTCGCCGCGCAAAGACATGTTGCGGAAGCCGCACATCGATTTCCAGATTGCGCAGCATGAAACTCGAACCCACCCCGGATACCAGGATCGCCGCCAGCATCGCGGCAACAATGATGTAGAGCAGGTTGTTGCCGGTGTTCAGCGCGGCAATGCCAATCAGCAACACGATCACGACATACACCATGCCCACCCGCGTCACTTCGTAGTCGAGCGCATCGCGGACGCGTGCTGTCGCCACCCGCTGCGCCAGGTACGGCACCGTGGTTAAACCCACGATGGTGGCGAGCAACAGCGCGGCCGAAGCCAAAATCAACGTGGCCCACAAATTTCCCGATTCTCTTGAGACGGTCGAGAAAAGCGCAGCCCCAAATGCCAGAATCAGGCCCACAAGTGCCAGCAAAAATCGCAGCCAGACTTCGGGGATGTTCACATGCAGAAAGTGAGCGAGCCGTCCAAGACCGGGTTTACGATCGTTCGCGCTTGCGGAAAGCATGAATGGGTATGACTTTGTCGAGGTTAGCACCGCCCCGGGCTACCATCAACGCTCGCAAGGGTACGAGAGTAATTCAGCGGCGATTGCGCTTGCGCCACCAAAGCCATGCGACCACGATTACCGCCACAATGACCAGGCCCAGATTAATTTCATGAAGCAGCTGGAATAGGCGCTCCCAATGCTGTCCGAACAGGTAACCGGCAAGGGAAATCACCGTCACCCAGAGCGCGGCCCCGAGGAAGTTGAAAACCAGGAACTTCCTCCAGTCCATACGCAGAACCCCGGCCAGCGGCCCGGCTACAATGCGCATGCCTGCGATGAACCGGGCTACAAAAATTGTCGCCGATCCGTAATTGCGAAAAAGTTCTTCTCCCCGGTCGATCACCGACTGTTTAATGCGAAAAAATTTCTGGTAACGGTGAAGCAGGGGCCTCCCACCATAAAGCCCAAGCGCAAAGCCCAGATTGTCGCCAACCGTTGCGGAAATCACTCCCACCAGGATGATGTATGGCAGATGCAGCTTGTGTTCGGAATAGGCCAGGAAACTCGCCAGCAGCAGAATGGTTTCTCCGGGAACCGGAAGCCCGGCATTCTCCAGCATCAACACCACCGCGACCGTACCGTATCCGTACTGGATCAGGTACCCGCGCAGCAATTCAAAGATTTCCTGGGCCATGGATGATTACTGGAACAGATCGCTTGAGACTACCAGACCACGCCCTCAGGAACGCGCTTCCAGAAATTCGCCGACCGTGCGGTTGAAATCCTCAGGTGACTCTTCGTATGGAAGGTGCCCCACCCCTTCGAACATGACCAACCGTGAATTCTGAAATTGCCGCTTTAACTCATACGCGGAAGCCGGGTCCACCGCTCGATCCAGGGTTCCCCAAATTAACAGCACCGGAATTTCCGCGATGCGCGGCAAAGATAACTTCAGATCTTCCAGATCATCCGCCCAGCTCTCCAGTATTTTCAGATTGTGCGCAAAGGAGCCGGCTTTCTTATACGGAGCCGAGTAGCCCTCCAGCGTCCCCGGAGCAATTTTCGCGGTGTTGCCGTAAAGCCGGCGCAATACCCAGGCGTGTGTGAATTTCAGTCGCGGAGCCCAGCGATTAAACACTGGCGCAATCAACTCGCTGCTTAAGAACCGCGCCCGTTTTCTTCCCACGGCGGAAAAGGGATTCACCGGCGAAACCAGCACCAGCTTGTTCACGCGCTCCGGCCTCAGTGACGCGGCCCTCATGGCCACCGCACCGCCGTGAGACGAGCCCACCAGATCGCATTTGCCCACTCCCAGAACATCTAGAAACTTCAGCAACCGTTTCGCGATCTCTCGCAGCCGGTAATCAAGGTCACCCGCGGGCTCGGAGTATCCAGATCCCGGCAAGTCCGGAGCTATGACACGAAACTTCTCCGCAAATGCCGGCATGGTAAAGCGCCATGAAAACGAATACCCCAGCAATCCATGAATCAAGATCAGGGGAGGTCCCGCACCAACTTCGAGATAACGAACACGAACGCCTTCAACATTCAGCGATCGCTCGCAACTGTTTTCTGGTTGGGAAGTCGAGGTCACGGCTTTCTTTTCGCGGAGGACAACTTTTCTGAAATCGCGGGCTTCTATTTAAGTGATATCGCCTCTGTCGCTTCTTATGAGGGAGGCTTTCTTGGCTTCCCTCTTTTTTCGCGGTTTCCTACGACGACATCAGCCTTGCCATCAAGCCGCCCGTGGCACGCTTCTTGCCCAGCAGCTTTTTCAGCACTTTGATGCCTTTGTCCACGTGCTTTTCCTCCAACAGGAACGGAGGGAGGAATCTCAGCACGGTGTCCTGGGTGCTGTTGAACAGCACACCCTCGGCAAGGCCCTGCTCCACGATGGGACGCGCCGGCACTTCCAACTGAAGCCCTTGAATGAGTCCTCGACCGCGAGCCTGTTGCGCCGCCGTATACTTCTCAACCAATCCTTTGAGTTCCTGCTGCAAGTACGCGCCAACGCGATTCACATTCTCCAGCAGTTTTTCCTCTTCCAAAATCGCCAGGTATTCCAGCGCCACCCGGCAAGCGAGCGGACCGCCGCCAAAGGTAGTTCCATGTTGCCCCGGAGCAATCGCCGATGCGAACTCGTCTTTGGCCAGGAATGCTCCCAGCGGCAACCCCGCCGCAATCGGTTTTGCAATCGCCACAATATCCGGCGTCACTCCAAACGTCTGGAACGCAAATGTCGTTCCGGTTCGTCCCAGCCCGCATTGAATCTCGTCAAACACCAAGGGCGCTTTGTGTTGGTCTGCAAGAGCTCGGCACTGGGTCAGAAATTCCGAGGTGCATTCCCGCACCCCGCCTTCGCCGAATATCGGCTCCAGCACAATCGCGCAAGTGTTCTCGTTCACCGCACTTCGCAAGGCTTCGACATCGTTTTGCGGAACGAATCGCACATCCTCGAGTAGCGGCTCAAATCCTTTGCGATATTTGTCTTGCCCCGTCAGCGACATCGCCCCAAACGTTCGTCCGTGATAGGACCCCTCCAGGGCTACCAGCTGGCTCTTGGATTCACCGCCCGCGCGATGTCCCGCTAACCTCGCCAACTTGATCGAGCCTTCAATGGCCTCGGTCCCGCTGTTCGAGAAAAAAACCTTCTGCATCCCCGACAGCAGGCAGAGTTTCTCGGCAAGTCGTCCCTGGTATTCGTTGTAGTACAGGTTCGAGAGATGGATTACCTTGCCCGCCTGCTCGCGAATCACCTTGACGATCGCAGGGTGGGCGTGGCCCAGGGCATTCACCCCCAGCCCAGCCACGAAGTCCAGATACTTCTTGTCATCGATGTCGTACAGGTAAACTCCCTTCCCGCGGATCAGGACCACGGGGTAGCGGGAGTAGGTAGGAAGGAGGAAATATTTTTCGCGCTGGATGATCTCTTCGGTGGCTGTCATGGGAACGGTCTCATTTTAGAGTATCTTGCGCCTCGGGGACACTACCTCGCTGCCTTTTCGTCAACGCCCAAAGTGGCACGGTAACCCGAGATTACACAGCCACTTACCAATTCCAAGATTGGCCTTCCAAAAACCGTAGCTGCTCGGTTTAAATCCCTCTATAATCGACGAAGTTGTTGTGGGAAAGCCACTTAGAAGTCCCGTTATGCCTTTGACCATGGCACCGAACGTGCAACAAAGCACGAGCAGTTCCGCTCTCTCTGCGAACTCGCCGTCGGGGTCCATGAATAGGGATTTTCAAGTCCGCTTTACCGCCGCTTTCCTGATGCTTCTCACCGCTGCGGCCGTGGTTTACGCGGTGGTTAATTTTCAGAAGGAGCAGGAATTCCAGGTGCCTGACGACGGCATCTGGTGGGTGGAGCAGGCTGGGAAGCTGACCGCCAAACAGGTCGAAGCCAGCGGTCCCGGCGACAAGGCCGGAATTCGCCCCGGCGATCAACTCCTCAAAATCAATCAACAGGACATCGGAAACGCCGGTACGCTTGCCCGCCAACTCTACCGTGTGGGGGCATGGTCGAAAGCCACCTACTCCGTTCTGCGGCAGTCTGTCCCGGTTGAGGCCGTAGTCATCCTCGTCCCTGCGGAGCGCTCTCTCAACCAGTGGCTGCGCTTTATCGCGCTGATATACCTCGGAATCGGCCTCTATGTCCTGCTGCGGCGATGGACGGCTCCGGGCTCGACCCACTTTTACGTTTTTTGCCTGATCTCGTTCATCTTCTACGCCTTCAAGTACACCGGGAAACTGAACCTGTTCGATTGGCAGGTGTACTGGGGCAACGTGGTTGCGTGGCTGTTGCAGCCCGCGTTGTTCCTGCATTTCGTTCTAATTTTTCCCGAAAGGCCCGCTTTCATCCGCAAGCATCGCTGGCTGCTTGCGCTCGTTTACTTGCCGAGCGTAGTACTGCTGGCGATTCACATCGCCGCGATCGCATTCCTTCAGGCTTCAGAGAGACTGCGCTGGAATCTCGACCGAATTGAATGGGCTTATCTCACGTTGCTGTTCACCGCTGCCGCGGCAGTTCTCTTGAACAACTATCGCCGCGCCGGTACGCCGATCCTTCGCCAGCAGCTGAAGTGGATTACCCGCGGCACCATTCTCGCCCTCGCTCCGTTCACTCTCATCTACGTCATCCCTTACATGATGGGAACGTTGCCCACCATGGCGATGAAGGTTTCAGTCCTGTCTCTGGGATTGCTGCCTCTCACTTTCGGCTACGCGATTTTCCGTTATCGCCTGATGGACGTGGACCTGATCTTCAAGCGCGGCATGGTTTACACGCTGGCCGCCGCTGCTATCGCCGGGGTTTACTTTGCGACCGTTGCCGGAGTAGCGGAACTGGTACACGCTCGCGTCCCCAGCTCCGGACCGGCGGGCATGATCCTGGCGATCGTGGTCACTGCTCTCCTGTTCGATCCCGTGCGCAAATTGATACAGGCGCGCATCGACCAGTTTTTTTACCGCACCCGCTACGACTATCGCAAGACCCTGATCGAGTTCGGGCGTGAGTTGAGTTCGGAGACCGATCTCGACAAGATGCTCGACTCGCTCGTGGATCGTCTTTCGCGCACCCTGCTGGTCGATCGCATGGCGGTTTTTCTTTCGACCCCAGAGCCTCCGCACCCTTTCATGCTGGCCAAGTCATTCGGCATGACCCAAACCAGCGGCTTCGATCTGGCTTTTCTCAACGCGCCGCGTCCTGAAATGGAAGCTGGGCACCTCTTCTTCGACAACACGCATCAAGTCCCGAGAGAAGATCGTCGCGCGCAAGCCACCATCGCAAAATTGGACCTGAACTACTACATCCCGTGCCGAGCCCAGCAGCGCACGGTCGCGTTTCTCGGGCTGGGCAAGACAGTGGAAGGAGACTTTCTCACCAGCGAAGACATTGAACTGCTGGAATCAGTCGCGGGATACGTCGGCATCGCCGTCCAGAACGCTCGCCTGTACGCGTCCCTGGAGCAGAAAGTCAACGAATACGAGCGCCTCAAGGACTTCAACGAGAATATCGTCGAATCCATCAACGTCGGTGTTCTCGCCGTCGACTTGGCTGACCGAATCGAGTCCTGGAATTCCCAGATGGAAGTGATGTACGCGCTGCCTCGCTGGCAGGCGCTTACCCGGCCCTTGGGAGAGGTCTTTCCCGCGGAGTTCGTCGAAGAGTTTTACCGCGTGCGCCAGAATCCCGGCATCCACAACCTTTACAAGTTTCGGCTCTCGACTCCGGCCGGAGAAAATCGCGTGGTGAATGTCGCCATCGCGCCCCTGGTCACAAAAAAGTTCAACGTGATCGGCCGCCTGATCATCATGGATGACATCACCGAGCGCATGGATCTGGAAGCCCAACTTTCGCAAGCCGACAAATTGTCCTCCATCGGCCTGCTCGCCGCCGGTGTAGCTCATGAAGTCAACACGCCCTTGGCCGTGATCTCGTCCTATTCCCAGATGCTTGCCAAACAGGTGCAAGGCGATCCGCAGAAAAGCGCGCTGCTCGAGAAAATCACTCGCCAGAGCTTCCGCGCCTCTGAGATCGTCAACAACCTGCTGAATTTTTCCCGCACCAGCACCACCGAATTCACCGGCGTCGATGTCAACAAGATCATCATCGAAACCCTGGCCCTGTTGGAGCATCAATTCAAGACATCCCGGGTCAGCGTGCAGGACGACCTGTGCCGGCACCTGCCGTTGATCAACGGAAATCCCGGACGCTTGCAGCAGGTGTTTTTGAATCTGTTCATGAATGCCCGTGATGCGATGCCTTCCGGTGGAACCTTGAAAATTTCCACTGCCAACGGTGATGGAGTAAGCGTCACCGTTTCCGATACCGGCAGCGGCATCGCGCAGGAACACATCAACCGGATCTACGATCCCTTTTTCACTACCAAGACGGCTCCCCGTGAAGGCCAGAATCGTGGCACCGGCCTCGGGTTATCTGTCACCTACGGAATCATTCAGGAGCACTCCGGAAAGATCCGCGTGGAAAGCCATCCCGGGGAAGGCACCACGTTCTATCTTGATTTCCCGTTGACCAGGAAGGCTGTCAATGTCTGAAGCAGTTTTGATGTCGCACCGCAACATAGGGGAATCCTTTCCCTCCGGTAGCGGCTCTGTGTTGATCATCGATGACGAAGCAGCGATTCGCGAATCGCTGCAAACCCTCCTGGAACTTGAAGGCTTCGAAGTGGAGTGTGCCGTAAATGCCGATGAAGGCCTCACTCGCATTGGGGAACGCTCGTTCGACCTGGTACTGCTGGATTTGGCCCTGCCCGATCGCAATGGACTCGACTTGCTGGCCGACCTGCGCACCAGCAATCCCCAGCTTTCCGTGATTATGATTACGGCCTACGGCACGGTCGAAAACGCGGTGCGGGCCATGCAGGGAGGCGCCGCCAATTTCGTCCAAAAGCCATGGGATAACGAAAAATTACTCGCCGATGTTCGCGCCGCGATTGCCCGACACAAAGCAGAAGAAGAAAACATCCAACTGAAGCGCGCGCTCAAGCAGCGCTACAGCTTTCAGAACATCGTGGGCAAAAGCGAGCCCATGCTCAAGATCTTCGACTTGGTCGCTCAGGTTGCGCCCAGCCGTTCCACGATTCTATTGCAAGGTGAAAGTGGAACCGGCAAAGAGCTGATCGCCAAGGCAATTCATCTCAACTCCCAGCGGCGCGACCGCCCCTTCGTGCCGGTAAACACCGGATCCATGCCGCCAGACCTGCTGGAGTCCACGCTGTTCGGTCACGTGAAGGGCGCATTCACCAGCGCCATCGCTTCCAAGAAAGGCCTGTTTGAGGTCGCCGACCGCGGAACCCTGTTTCTGGATGAAATCGGCACCATGAGCATGGACACGCAGAGCAAGATCCTGCGCGTGCTCCAGGACAGAAAATTCATGCATCTCGGCGGGATCCACGAATTACAAGTGGATGTGCGCATCATCGCGGCCACCAACGTCGATCTCAAGCAGATGGTCAAAGAAGGCAAGTTTCGTGAAGACCTTTTTTACCGCCTCAACGTCATCACGATCGACCTGCCCCCGCTCCGCCAGCGCAAGGAAGACATTCCGCTGCTGGTCGAACATTTTCTCCAGAAGTTCTCACTCGAGAACGAAAAGCCTTTGCGGCGCATCACTCCCGAAGCCATACGCCCTTTGCTTACTTACTCCTGGCCGGGGAACGTTCGCGAACTGGAAAATGTGATGGAACGCGCGGTCGTGCTCTCCTCGGGAATTGAGATCACCCCAGAGCTGTTGCCCGATCAGATTGCCGGCCGCGGCACCGCGTTCCCGATTCTCGAACATCGCGGCGACGCTTCCCTGTTCGACATCATGGAAGACTGCGAGCGCCACATCATCATCGACATGCTCGATAAGTGCAATTGGAACCAGACCGAGGCCGCGGAACGCTTCCGGGTACCGCTTTCCACGCTGAACCAGAAAATCAAGCGTCTCAGCATCGAAATTAAAAAGAAAAGCACCCGCGAGTAACCTCGCGGAATTCCCATAAACTTCCTTTCCGCCGTTGCCGATATTCTAAGTGGCGACCGCATTGTCCCTCGTCCGATGCTGCCGTGCCGGCAAGGAGTGGCAATATGCATCATGGCGAGTTTGTGCTGGCCAAGATCAAGCACCAGACATGGCGCCTGCGGCTGCGCTCTTTTCTGATGGGATCCAACGGCGTGCGGGAAGCGGAACTGACTTCGCCAAGAGAGTGCTCTCTGGGAAAATGGATCTATTCCGATGCCCTGCCCAAGTATGGAACTCACCCTGAAATGCAGCAGCTCGAATTGGATCACATTCGCATACACGAGCTGGCGGGAAAAATGGTTCGTCTGCGAAAGCCGGGTCTCTCCGAAAACCCCCTCAAGGACCTTCTCGACTTCCCGGAATTCCAACTCCTCAGTGACGAAATCATCAGCTCGCTTTCCCGCCTGGAGAAAAAAATCGATTCCGCGAAACCCTGAACGCAAACATTTCAGACTGCTTTCTCACTCTGTTATAGTTCGGTCAGGTTTGACGGAGCTGACTGATGGCGGCCGGAGATCTGCTAAGTAATATCGAACTCATCTCACCCACCGAATTTGCTAAGCGAAAAATCGCCTCCATTCAGGAATATTCCCTGCTGGCGATGCAGTCGGTCGCCAACCTGTTCCGGCGTCCGCTTTATGTCGCTGACATCATCCAACAGGCTGACCTGGTCGGATTCGGATCTCTCCCCATCGTCCTGGCTTCGGTCTTCTTCACCGGCGCCGCCCTGGCGCTGAATAGCGCAACCAGCCTGAGCCGCTTCGGCGCTACCACGGTGATCGGTCAACTGGTTTCCATTGGGATTGTGCGCGAGCTGGGTCCGGTGTTGGCCGGGCTGGTCGTCGCTGGGCGCAATGCCTCAGGCATGGCCAGCGAACTCGGGTCCATGATCGTGACCGAGCAGATTGACGCCATGCGCGCCCTGGGCACCGATCCCACCAAGAAACTCGTCACCCCGCGCGTAGTCGGCACCGTCGTCATGATGTTTTTCCTTACCATTCTCGGGGACTTCATGGGGCTTCTTGGGGGCAGCTTCGTGGCCTCCATGCTGCTCGGCCTCGATTCCCACGAGTACTGGAGCAATGCCTGGCAGACTCTTGTCTTTTCCGATGTCTTCATGGGACTGTCGAAGCCGCTGGTGTTCGGGTTCATCATCTCTACGGTCGGCTGCTATTACGGGTTATCCACCAAGGGCGGAACCCAGGGCGTGGGGCGCGCCACGACCGAGGCCGTGGTCAGCGCCATGATCCTGATCATCGTGGTGGATGTGTTCGTCACCCGATTCCTGATGGTGATCCTGGGCTCTTAGCATGACGACTCCTTCTCTTCCCGCCGAGGCTCCGGCGATCGCCACTCACCCTGCGCCGAACCACGTCATCATCTTTGAGGATGTCACCATGGCGTTCGAGGACAAACTCGTCCTCGATGGCATCTCCTTTCAACTCCCCCACGGGCAAACCAAAGCTCTGTTCGGTGTCGCAGGTTCCGGAAAAAGCACGATTCTGAAGTTAGCGCTCGGACTGCTCAAGCCCGACAGCGGCCACATTTGGGTACTGGGACAAGATATTACGCAGATGAAAGAAAATGAACTCTTCGAATTGCGCCGCCAGGTGGGAATCGTTTTTCAGGAGAGCGCACTCTTTGATTCGCTTACCGTCCGCGAAAATGTCGCATTCCGCCTGATGGAAGAGGGCAAGATTTCAGAAGAAGAAATCGAGAAACGGGTGCGGGAAGCGCTCAGTTTCGTCGAACTGGAGCGCACCATCGATATGTTTCCGTCCGAGCTTTCCGGAGGCATGCGGCGGCGCGTCGCCATTGCGCGCGCCATCATTACCCAGCCCGAAGTATTGCTTTACGACTCGCCGACCGGCGGGCTCGATCCAGTGACATCGACGACCATCGTGGAACTCATCATCAAGCAGCGCGATGTCTACAAAACCAGCGCCCTGCTCGTGACTCACCGGCTACAGGACGCTTTCGTCATGGCGACTCACCGCTTTAATCGCACCACCAATCACATGGAGCGTATTCCGAAAGGCGAGCGCGGCGAGGTGCCCATGACCTTTCTTCTGCTACGTGACGGCAAGGTGATCTTCGATGGCGATGCGCATGAACTCGCCACCACTCGCGACGAGTACATTCGCGAATATATTTCCTGATTGGTCCTAGGCTTTGGCGGCGCCGGCCATGGCCTTGCGACGCGCGGCATGACGCTGCTCCATCACTTTCAATCGCTCCCGTCCGGCCTTGGTGCTCATGATCACCTTCTCGACATTGCCGAACATTGAAGGAGCGTTCATCTTCTCGCGCAGTTCTTTCAGGAATGGGCTTATCTTCGCGAACAGGAAAAACATCTCCCCGGAAAAGCTGCCTTCCAGGAAAAGATCCTGGTTCAGCACGCCGCGCACCACAAACGATGCAGCCAGTTCCCAGTACCCGGTCACTTGGCGCAACCAGTTGTTTTCCTGCGTGCCCATGGCCATGCCGATTTTGAGTACGTCATCGGCATTTTCCGGCCAGAAACTAACCAGCCACCAGTTACGCGCCTTGCGAATTTCCGACTCGCGGCGTAAGTCATACAGTCTCAGGATTAACTCTGCATCAGCAGCATCAGGCTTTTTCGGCATAGGCGTTCTCCAAAAAACTTATGGGTTAGCGGTTGCGGTTTCGCCGGCAGCGGCTTCTCCCGGCATCGGCCGTTCGTAGTCGCACTCTTTATTCGGGCACGCAATGACAGGGCCCGCTTTCAAAAATTTCTCCACCAGGAATTCGTTGCCGCAGCTTGGGCACTTCTCGGCAATCGGCTTATGCGCCGAAGTGAACTTGCACTTCGGATAATTCGAGCAGCCGTAGAACGTGTTGCCTTTGCGCGCGCGCTTCTCGACCAGCTCGCCGTCTTCGCACAAAGTGCACTTCACGCCGATGAAGTTCTGCTTCACATACTTGCAGTCTGGATAACCGCTGCATGCGGTGAATTCTCCGTATCGCCCGTGCCGGATCATCATGTTCCTGCCACACTTCGGACACGGCTCGTCGAGCGGAATATCCGGAACCTTCTTGCCCTGATCCAAACGCCGCGTCGTCTTGCAATCCGGATATCCCGTGCAGGCCATGAACTGTCCGAAACGCCCGCGCTTCAGCACCATCACCCGCCCGCAGTTCTCGCAATACTCTTCCTGAGTCGTTTCCTGGATATCGGCCGAATCCAGATCCGGCAGGTTGATGGGATTTTCCTTGGTGAAGGTGCAGGTGTCCGGATTTTCTTTGTCGTACGTACTGCAAGCGTAGAAAGAGCCGTGCTTGCCCCACTTGATCACGAGGGGCGCGCCACAGCGTTCGCACTTTTCGTCCGTCGGCTTCTCCATACGCTTGATGTTTTCCATGTGCTTCTCAGCGTATTTGAGATCCTTGGCGAAACGCTTATAGAAGTCCGCGAGCGCATCCGTCCACTTCTCTTTGCCTTCTTCGATCTCGTCCAGCTCTTCTTCCAGCCGCGCCGTGTATTGCACGTCGAAAATGTCGCGGAAGTTCTCGACTAAGAGATCGGTGACGACCAAACCAATCTCCGTGGGACTGAACTTCCCTCCCAACTTCTGTACATACTGGCGTTCCTGAATGGTGCTTAAGATTGCCGAATACGTCGAAGGACGCCCAATACCCCGCTCTTCCAACTCCTTCACCAGCGACGCCTCGTTGTATCGCGGAGGCGGTTCAGTGAAGTGCTGCTCCGGCTTCAACTCTCGCAGCGTGAGCTTTTGCCCAGGCTCAAGCGCCGGTAACTTGTGCTTCAGTTCTTCGTCTTCCTCGTCCTTACCTTCCTTCGATTCTTCATACACCTTCAGGAAGCCGTCGAACTTCAGCACCGATCCGGTCACACGGAACCAGAATGTGTCCGCGCCGGACTTGGCATCGATGTCCACCGTCGTCTGGTCGAACACCGCTGGCATGATTTGCGACGCCACGAAGCGCTGCCAGATCAGCTTGTAAACCTTGAACTCATCCTCTTTTAAATACTGTTTGATCTGATCGGGGTGCCGCATCGCGGAAGTCGGCCGAATGGCTTCGTGCGCGGCCTGCGCTTCCTTCTTCTCTTTATAGGTATTTGGCGACTGCGGCAGGTACTGCTCGCCGTACTGCGACTTGATGTACTCGCGCACCTCGGCCAGCGCGTCATTGGAAACGCGCGTGGAATCGGTACGCATATAAGTAATGAGGCCGACCAGGCCTTCCTCGCCGAGTTCCACACCTTCATACAGGCGCTGCGCAATCATCATGGTGCGCTTCACGCTGAAGCGCAGCTTGCGCGAAGAGTCCTGTTGCAGCTTGCTGGTGGTGAACGGCGGAGTCGCATTGCGCCGCCGCTCTTTCTTGTCCACTGTGCGGACAAGCCAGTCCGCCTTCTCCAGCGCAGCTCGGATTTTTTCCGCATCCTCGCCGTTCGTGACTTCGACTTTCTCTTCGCCCTTGCCCACGAAACGCGCGTCAAATGCTGGCGGCTTGCTGGCCGCAAGGTGAGCGTCAATCGTCCAATATTCTTTCTTCTCGAAAGCCTTGATTTCGCGTTCGCGCTCCACGATCAGGCGCAACGCCACAGTCTGGACTCTGCCCGCGGAAAGTCCGCGCCTCACTTTGTCCCACAACAGCGGCGAAACCTGGTATCCCACCAGGCGATCGAGCACACGCCGGGCCTGCTGCGCGTCCACCAGGTTGCGGTCGATATCGCGAGGATGCTCGAACGCTTCCTTCACCGCGCGCTGCGTGATTTCGTTGAACGTGACGCGCCGGATGTGTTCGCTGCCATCGGCGTTCTTGCTACTCTTCTTCTTTTTCTTGCCCTTCCCTGAGCCGTTCCCCAGTTCCTCGGCAAGATGCCAGGCGATGGCTTCGCCTTCGCGGTCCGGGTCGGGCGCGAGATAGATGGTCTCGGCTGTGAGCGCTAGCTTCTTCAGCTTGGTCAGTACTTTTTCTTTGCCGGGAATGACGATGTACTCGGTATCGAAGTCGTTTTCGATATCGACACCAAGATTGCTCTTGGGCAGATCTTTCACGTGGCCCAGAGAGGCCTCGACCAGGTAGCCCTTACCGAGATATTTTTGAATAGTCTTCGCCTTCGCGGGCGATTCGACGATCACTAGCCCTTTAGACAATGTGTCCCCTGTCTGAGTATTGACTCGAAACTAGCACGAATGCCATCACGGCAACAAGCCGAGCACTGCGGTTAGCTCTTGGCTCTTGGCCTTTAGCTATTTGCTTTTAGGTCTTGGTAGCGAGAACACCCACTCATACTGGAAGTGTTTCTCTGAGAGTCTTTGAGAGCGCCGAAAGCATTTTCAAAATCACACTTAAATCGCAGTCCAGGTGCCCGTACTCCTCGTCTTGCAAAAAGCCGAGATCGTGTGCAAGCAATAGATGATAAGAGAGTTCAGTGCCTGATCCCATTGCGATCTGAACAAAACGAGCCATCTCGCGATCCGACCTTCGTCCGCAGCCCTCCGCAAGATTTGCTGGAATGGAGGCACTCGCCCGCCTAATCTGACTAGTCAACCCAAAACGTTCCTCTTTGGGAAAAGACTGCGTGCTTCTGTACGCCGCCAACGTGAACGCATGACCCCTTTGCCAAACCTGAAGATCTCTGTAGTTCCTCACGTTAGCCTCCCAGCGTTCCAAGCCAAAAGCCAACAGCTAGCAGCTAAAAGCTAAAAAATCTTCACAAAATTTTTCCCCGGCATCTGCCTTATTTTGCCCGCGAGCTCTAATTCAAATAACGCGGCAAAAATTTCGGACGACGACATGTGAGCCTCCAGGCGCTCCACAATCTGATCAATATGAAGCGACTCGTCCGGCTTCAGCAGCCCGAGAATCTTCTTTTCGTGGGGAGCTAATTCTGCGGCTTCTCCAAATAAAGATGCCGTCTGCGGTCCTGACGATTCAGCCGGGGCCGCCGGGGTCAGCGCAAGTCGCACATCCGATGGGAGTTCCTCCCATATATCGTCCCACGTCGCCACCAGCTTCGCGCCCTGCTTGATGAGCGTATTCGGACCCCACGCGTTTTTTGTCGTGACATTTCCCGGCACCGCAAACACCTCCCGATTCTGCTCCAGCGCGCAACGGGCTGTGATCCGTGTGCCGCTGTACTCCGCCGCCTCAATCACCAGCACCCCAATCGAAATTCCGCTGATGATCCGGTTGCGAATCGGAAAATTCTGCGGCGCCGCAAAAGTGCCCAGAGGGAATTCCGAGATCAGCGCGCCGCCGTTGGTCAAAATCTGGTCGGCAAGCCGCGTGTTCTCCTTCGGATAAAGCACGTCAACTCCCGTGCCAAACACCGCCACGGTTTTTCCCTTCGCGTTCACTGCGCCGCGATGGGCCGCTGTATCCACCCCACGCGCCATGCCGCTGAAAATCACCAGCCCCCGGGCCGCCAGGTCGTACCCCAACCGTTCCGCCATTCCCGTTCCATATGGCGTGGGATGTCTGGTACCCACCATGGCAATCCCCGGTTTCGACAGCACGCTCGCATCCCCACGAACGTAAAGCAGCAGCGGCGGATCATAAATTTGTTTTAGCTGCGCTGGAAACTTCGGATCATCGGAAGTCACAACCTCCGCTCCCGCTGCGCTCAGCTTGCCCATCTCGTCGTGAGCCAGTTCCAGGGAGCGCCCCGTGCCCAGGGATTGTGCTGCCACAGACGGAATTCCGGCCGCTTCCAACTCGGTGAGTGACGCGAAAATAAAGCTTCGATCCCGCCAAAGTGTTCCACCAATCGTCGCGATCGTGTGGCGCCCAGTCCTGGAGTCAGACTGAGGCCGATCCATTCCAATTCGTGGGCACCTGCCGTTTTGCGCGTGGGTTGCGTCGCTGTAGACACACATACCTCCGCCATCGTCCAGTCTCGGACTCTGACAGTCCACAGAATGCAATGTCAAGGAGGGGCAGCACAGGCCTTTGTTAGAATCGAACACCAGGCATGCAACGGCTGCGGATTTCCGCTATCTCGTATCTGAATACCGCTCCTCTCATGTGGGATTTCGAACACGGCGAGGCCGGGGCGAATTTCGACATTTCTTACACTCTTCCCGCGCGCTGTGCCGCAGCCCTGCGAGCAGGGGATACCGACATCGGCATCATCCCCGCAGCCGCTTACACCACGATTCCTGATCTCCTGGTCCTGCCCGGCGTGGCCATTGCCTCCCGGCAGCCAGTCCGATCCATCCTGCTGGTCAGCAAGGTCCCTCTCGACGCAGATTCGCACGGTTGCGCTCGATACTTCTTCCATGACGTCGGTCGCGCTTACGAAGGTATTGTTTGCTTATTACTGGCGGCGTGAAGTCCAGTTTTGTGCCATGGATCCCGACCTGGATGGCATGCTGGCCCAGGCCGACGCGGCTCTGGTGATTGGTGATCCTGCACTCCAGATCGATCGCTCGCAGTATCTGACCTTCGATCTGGCGGAAGAATGGATTCGCTTTACCGGCAAGCCGTTCGTCTTTGCATTCTGGGCACTTCGCTCCGCCGCCCTGCCCGGCACCCCAACGGGGTTGGACCTTCCACGCATCTTTCAACAATCGCGAGATCACGGCCTGGAACCGCAGAACCTTGAACTGATTGTGAAGGAGTGGGCTCCGAAACTTGCACTCAGCGAAAACGATGTTCGTACTTATCTGACCGAAAACATCTACTACCGCCTGTCGTTGGAGTGCTTGCAAGGACTAGAGTTGTTTTATCGTTACGCCGAACAATGCAAGGCTTTGCCCAGCACCCCGGAATTGCACTTCCTCGACGTGGCCAAGCCCACTTTGAAATAGCCATACCACCGTCAAGCCGGAAACCGCCTCTAAGAAGCTCAATGTTGGCCCGCCTGTCTACACTAATCTTTGCCTTTAGTATGGCCTCGCTACTTCGCCTGGGCGGATTTGGTCTGATTCTGCTCGGGCTGGCGGACAATTCCGTAGTTCCCCTACCCGGCAGCATGGATGTGTTAACGATATGGCTTGCCGCCAGCCATCGCTCACGATGGTTCTTCTACGCGATCATGGCCACCGCGGGCGCGGTGTTGGGCGGATACATTACCTATGCCCTCGCAAAAAAAGGCGGCAAGGAGACACTCGAACGCAAGCTACCTCAAAAACGCTACAAGAAAATTCTGAAGAAACTGGAAAGTAAGGGCTTCGCGACTGTGACTATCAGCGCGATGCTGCCCCCTCCATTTCCCATCGTTCCGGTCTTGCTGGCCGCCGGCGCTCTTCAATATCCGCGCAAGAAATTCCTCGCTGCGCTCGCGCTCGGTCGCGGAGCCCGTTTCCTGGTGGTCGCAGGGATGGGAGCCATTTACGGCGACGCGATCGTGTCGTTCTTCTCCAAGTACTACCAAGCCGGCGCTGCTCACCTTGATCGGTTTCGCTGTGATCGCCGGAATCTTCGCGATTTATCAGTACGTGCAATATCGAAACGAAGCGGCAGGCGGCGACAAAGATCTCGCGTGTTCACAAGGCCGCATGATCGAGGCTGAATTGACTCTGCTATGTTGCTGCATTCAATACTCTTCTAGCACTCATTCAAATTATTAATCGGACATTCACAAGATTTAATTGGCCCTTCATCTCCCTGGCTTATCTAATAGAGCATGGAATTGCAAAACTCTGTCCGGCAATATCTGTTTGCCAGTGACTTCGATCAGACGCTGAGTTTCAACGACTCTGGCTACGTTCTTAGCCGAGTTGCTCGGCATTCCGACCGCCGAATTCGAACGCAAGGCCGAAGGCATGGCCAAGCTGAACCTGGTTCAGCAGGGCGGCGAACTGGCCTATCTGCTGCTGCACGATCCGGAGTTCCGCAGCGCGGTGCGCAAAGAACATCTGTACGAAGTCGGCAAGCAGCATCCGCCTGAAAGAGAACATCGACCTTCTTCATCGCGTTTCTGCGCGAAGGGATCGAAGGCTTTCATTTCCAGTTCTACGTGATGTCGGCTGCTCCCGTTGAAGTGATTCAGTCGGCGCTCGAAGGCATTGTTCCCGCCGATCACATCTTTGGCACCCAGTTCGAGCTACAACGCTTCCGGCGAGATCGACACCATCGAGCAGGTCACGGCCGGCTATGGCAAAGTTGCCGTCCTCGATCGCTGCAGAGACAGCTGCAGATCGGCCCGGACCGCATCGTCTATGCCGGCGACGGCAGCTCCGATATTCATGTCATGCTGCACGTCAACCGTCGCGACGGCTTCACCATCGCGGTCTCCGAGAACAAGCACCTCGCGCCGATCGCCAAGCGCACCGTGCTGAGTGAGAATGCCCTGGGCGTCCTTGATTCCCATTCTCGAAGACATCGTCGGCTGGGATCGCATTCGTATTCGTGCGTTCTTCGAATCGCAAGGGCTTCTGATTCAGGAGTGGGACAAGATCAACACCGACTGCGTCACCTGCTCCCCGACGTACCCGCCCGAATCCCTGGAGACCAGGCTCCGCGTGGAAGGCGCCAGTGCATGAGGCGATTGGCTGGTTGGCGACAGCGATCTTTGGTGCGTCTTACTTCTTTCGCAGTCCGGCCAGTTGCGCTTGGTGCAGGCTGTCGCCGCGCTGTGCTGGATCTGTCCACGGAGTGATGCTGCACGCCATGCCCGTCATCGCCGCCAACGTGATCGTTGTCACTCTCGCCGTTTATTCGGCCTGGCGCAATGCGCTGGAAGCAAACGAAAAGAAGTCGTAGAGACGCAGCTTCGCTGCGTCTGTCGCCTGAATGCCGTTCGAGCGGCAACTTGGAAACATGCTCCTCCAGTCCGCTAGAATCGATGTGAAACTATGTCCCTGACCAAACAGCAAGCCCTCGAACTATTCCGTTCCGATGATCTGATTGGCATCGGCATGGAAGCCGACGCCGTGCGCCGCAAACTTCATCCCGAGGGCGTGGTCACCTACATCATCGACCGCAATATCAACTACACCAATTTCTGCACCGAGTACTGCACCTTCTGCGCGTTTTATCGCCCGCTCAAGGGACCGGCGGCGAAGGAAGGCTACATCCTCGACTTCGAAACCATCTACGACAAGATTCGCGAAACCGTCGAACTCGGCGGCACGGGCGTGCTGATGCAGGGAGGCCTGCATCCCGATCTGAAAATCGACTGGCATGAGAAGATGCTCTCGCGGCATCAAGCAGCGTTTTCCCAAGATCCATCTGCACTGCTACTCCGCATCTGAGATCATCGCCATCGCCGAGTACAGCAACCTGACCATTCGGGACACCATTGCGAAATTGCGCGATGCCGGCCTCGACTCCATTCCCGGCGGCGGCGCAGAGATTCTGGACGACGAAGTACGCTATAAAATCGCCCGCCTGAAGTGCCTGACCGAACGACTGGCTCGAGGTGCACCGTACCGCCCATCAGCTCGGAATGCGGACCACCGCCACCATGATGTTCGGCGTCGGCGAGAACTACGAGAATCGCGTCAACCACTTCCAGCGGCTGTACGAACTCCAGGAAGAAACCGGCGGATTCACCGCCTTCATCCCCTGGAGTTTCCAGCCCACAAACACCGCGCTCGGCGGCCGCCATTGGGACGAAGCGACCGCGGTCGAGTATCTGAAAGTGCTCGCCATCTCGCGCCTCTATCTTTCGAACTTCCTCAACGTGCAATCGAGTTGGGTCACACAAGGCCTGAAAGTCTGCCAGATGGGACTGCGTTTCGGCGGCAACGACGTTGGCTCGGTCATGCTGGAAGAAAACGTGGTGCGCGCCGCAGGCGTCACGAACTGCACCACTGAAGAAGAGCTTCGCCGCATCATCCGTGACGCCGGATTCCGCCCTGCCCAGCGCGACACGCTCTATCGCAGCTATTTCCTCAACTAATTGTCGTCCCAATAACTCGTTCACAATCTGCTACTTGGCCTGATTCAGCTTGGGGTACAATGATAAGTTGTTGTCGATCCTGCGGCCCCTGACTGAGGAGCTTTCCTGAATCTGTTTTCCATGACGCCCCCGTTGCTGGCTACGTTTGTGTCTCGTGGTTTCACCCAATATTTCCGCCAGCATTTTCTCGACAAAACGTTTCAGGGGCTCTATCACGCCAACGCCTTTGACACCGCTCTTTTGATCCCGTACTTCGTTGTCCTGATTCTGCTCGCCTCCTATGGCGTTCATCGCTACATCCTGGTTTATCTTTATTACAAGAACCGCAAGAAACGCACCACGGAGCCGGCCCAGCGCTTCCAGGAACTTCCGCGCGTCACGATCCAATTGCCCATCTTCAACGAGCAGTTTGTAGTCGATCGCTTGCTGAATGCCATCTCCCAGATGGACTACCCCCTCGACCGGCTCGATGTGCAGGTGCTGGACGATTCGACCGATGAAACCGTCGCGGTGGCCCGCGGCCTGGTCCAGCACTACGCCGCAAAAGGTTTCCCTATCACGTATCACCATCGCGAGAATCGCCACGGGTTCAAGGCCGGCGCGTTGGCGGAAGGCCTGAACTCTGCAAAAGGTGAGTTCGTCGCCATCTTCGACGCCGACTTCGTGCCTCCGCCCGACTTCCTGCGCCGCACCATCGATCACTTCACCGACCCCAACATCGGCATGGTGCAGACGCGCTGGACCCACATCAATCGCAATTATTCGTTCCTGACCGAAGTCGAAGCCATTCTGCTCGATGGCCATTTCGTTCTCGAGCACTCCGGCCGTGCCCGCAGCAACGTATTTTTCAACTTTAATGGGACTGCCGGTGTCTGGCGCCGCCGCGCCATCGAAGAAGCCGGGGGATGGCAGCACGACACGCTTACCGAAGACACCGATCTCTCCTATCGCGCCCAACTCAAAGGTTGGAAATTTATCTACCTGCAGGACGTGGAATGTCCTGCCGAATTGCCAGTCGAGATGACCGCCTTCAAAACCCAGCAAGCACGCTGGGCCAAAGGCCTGATTCAGACCGGCAAGAAAATCCTGCCCAAGGTTTTAAAAAGCGATCAGCCCTTTCACGTCAAGCTGGAAGCCTGGTATCACCTCACAGCCAACCTCAGCTACCCCCTCATGGTGGTGCTTTCGGTTTTGTTGCTGCCTGCCATGATCATCCGCTTCTACCAGGGATGGTTCCAGATGCTCTACATCGACCTGCCGCTTTTCATGGCGTCCACGTTCTCGATTTCCAGCTTCTACCTGGTTTCACAGCGCGAATTGTTTCCGCGAAAATGGCCGCGCGCCTTGCTCTACTTGCCTTTCCTGATGGCCTTGGGCATTGGTCTCACGATCACGAACACCCGCGCCGTCCTCGAAGCCCTTGCCGGTAAACAAACTGCCTTTGCTCGAACTCCCAAGTATCGCGTCGAATCGCGAATCGACAAAGTTGCGGCGAAAAAATATCGCCGTCGCTTGGGATGGGTTCCCTGGCTCGAGTTGCTCATCGGCACTTACTTCGCCCTCACGGTCTATTACGCGATTGACAACGAAAACTACATCACCGTGCCTTTCCTGGTTTTATTCGTGCTCGGATACTGGTACACCGGGTTGATGTCGCTGCTGCAGGGACGTTTCGCTGGCCTGTCTCTGAGCGCCGAGACCCATACCAAGCCATTCCCGGTCGGCGTCTAATCATGCGAAAACTCACGCTCGTTCTTTTAGTCCTTACCCAAATCGCTTTTTCGCTCGACCGTCAGCCCAATGCCGTTTACCACAGCCGGCGCCAGGCCCTCGCCAGCAAACTCGACGGTGGCATGGCGCTGATCTTCGCGCCTGTCGAAGCGGAGGGTCCAAACGATCTCTACGGATTTCGCCAGGACGACAATTTCTACTACCTCACGGGCTGGACCGAACCCGGTGCTGCCGTTTTGATCGCGGCCCCTTCGGAAGCGAAAGCCGGCAGCGACTCGCGTCCATACACGGAAACTCTCTATCTTCCAGCCCACAACGTCGCCCAGGAAAAATGGACCGGTCCCAAGCTAGGGCCCGAAAATCCCGATGCTCCGAAGCTGACCGGCTTCGATCGTGTCGAGGTCCTCGACAACTTGCGCTCTGACCTCAGCCGCATGCTCTCCGCAACACGATCTCCGATCTACACTGACGTTCCTGCTGCGGGAGAAACTTCGATCTCATCCACGCCCATCGAGTGGTTAAAGCGCGCGAATGCTTTTCCCCTGGGAGCTCAGTTGCAGGATGTTCGTCCGGTACTCGCGTCCTTGCGTACTTTCAAAGATGCCGGTGAAATTGATCTGATCCGCAAGGCGACCGACGCATCCATCGCAGCTCAGCTTGCCGCTCTCCACACCATGAAGCCCGGAGTCACCGAGCGCGAAATGTCCGCGCTCCTGCAATACGAATGGGGAAAACGTGGATGCGAGCGTCCCGCCTATGCTCCCATCGTCGGTTCCGGCTTCAATTCCACGGTGCTGCACTACTCTGACGACTCCGGCACCATTCAAGCTGGAGACTTGGTCGTCATCGATGCCGCCGGGGAGTATTCCATGTACGCCTCCGACATCACGCGCACCATGCCGGCTTCTGGCAAGTTCACGCCACGCCAGCGCGAAATTTACGACATCGTTCTGGGAGCGCAACAGGCCGCCATCAAGGCTTTTCAATCCGGAAAATCCACGCTTCGCCGTGGTGGCGCCAACTCTCTGTACCAGGTTGCGTTCGACTACATCAACAACCATGGTAAAGATCTGCATGGCCAGCCCCTGGGAAAGTACTTCATCCACGGACTGAGCCATTATGTCGGCCTCAACGTTCACGACGCGGGAAATTATGATTTGCCTGTCGGTCCCGGCATGGTGTTCACTATCGAACCCGGCATCTATATCCCCGAGGAAAAACTTGGCGTCCGCATCGAAGATATTCTTTATGTGGATGGCAACGGGAAATTGATTGACCTCACCGCCGCGCTGCCTCATAACGCCGACGAGGTGGAACAGACCATGGCCGGCAAGTGAGAGTGTGCGCCACGTCACTTACTCTCGGCGGCGTTTTGGTATGCTTGAGAGACCGTGAGGATGATGTGGTGGTTTTTGATTTTGGCCTTCGGCGCCGGCGCGGCGCTGTGGGCGGGTATCGCAATGTATCTTCGTGTGCGCGGTCACATGAAGGCCCAGGCGGCTTCAAAAGATAGCGTGGGCGGCGGCAATCACGAACCGTAATGCAAGGCATCGACGCGGAGGCTTTATGAGCAGATCAGCCACTCAAGCAATCGTCACCAATCGCGCATTCGAGATCACGCGGCAGATCGTGATCGTTGTCAGCGCCAGCCTTTTTGTTGCGCTCTGCGCACGCGTGACTATTCCCTTGCCCTTCACCCCTGTTCCGCTCACGCTCCAGAACTTTGGCGTACTGCTGGTCGGACTTTCCTTGGGCAGCCGTCGCGGCTTTGCAGCGCTGGCGCTCTATTTGATCGAAGGCGCTTCCGGTATGCCTGTCTTCAATCCTGCCGGCCCCGGCGGGACTCGCGCAATTGATCGGGCCTACCGGTGGCTTCCTGCTGGCCTATCCGTTTGTCGCCGGGCTTGCCGGATGGATCATGGAGCGCGGCAACACAGACCTTCGTTCGCGCTCTCAGCGCGGGCTTGCTCGCGGAACTGTTGCTCTTCGCCGGCGGTCTGTCCTGGCTGGCGGTTCTTACCCATTCCGTTTCCACCGCCATTCGCTTCGGTCTTTATTGGTTTGTGTTCGCTGAAGTCATCAAGATCATGTTCGCGGCCGCGCTCGCGACGGGATGGAAAAAGGGATTTCAAGGTGCAAGCATGAGTTTTACGGACACTGCGTCAGATGCGGCAGCCTCAAAGTAGTTCACACGACTCGCGAAATCACCGTCGCGCACAGCCCCGACTCCGACGATGCTTTCATGTTTTATGGTCTGGCGACGAACAAGGTCCGCGTTCCCGGCCTGCGTTTCACGCATACGCTCTGCGACATCGAGACCCTGAACCAAAAAGCCGCGAAGGAAACGGCGCTGTACGACGTAACCGCGATTTCCTTCCATGCCTATCCCTACATTCAGGACAACTACGCTCTGCTGCCTAGCGGAGGCAGCGTCGGCGAAGGCTATGGTCCGATGATCGTGGCCACGCGGGCCTTTACCACCGACGAAATCAAGGGCAAGCAAATCGCCGTTCCCGGCAACCTTGACCACCGCGTATCTGGCTCTGAATCTTTTTTCGCCCGGCATCGAAACGGAAGTCGTGCCCTTCGATCAGATCATCCCGCAGGTGCTCGAAGGGAAAGTACGAAGCCGGGCTGATCATTCACGAAGGGCAATTGACCTACGACAAGTCAGGTCTGCTATCGCATCGTCGATCTTGGCAAGTGGTGGCAGAAGGTGACCGGACTTCCTTTGCCTCTGGGCGGCAACGCGATTCGCCGCAGCCTCGGGCCGGAACTGATGTCGAAGCGTTGGAGGACGCGCTGCGCGAAAGCATCCAGTACGCGCTCGATCACCGCGAAGAGGCCCTCGCCTACGCCATGCAGTTTGCCCGCGATCTCGATTCGCAACTCGCCGATAAATTCGTCGGCATGTATGTGAACGAGCGAACGCTGGATTATGGCCCCGACGGCCGCGAAGCCGTGCGGCGCCTGCTCGACATGGGTCACAAGGCAGGCATCATCCCCTATCGCAGCAAAAGTGGACTTCGTCGGCTAGAGATTACCCAAACCTGAAGACGTCACCCTCACCCGGCGCATTCAGCCGGGTGAGGGATTTCGCGTGCAGCTCACATAAGCAGGTAGAGAATATCTACCGAACTTTGCTCCTTGAAACGAAAACACCGGATCCACATCCACCGGCACCTTTGTCGCGGCTTTCAGCGACTGCGTCAGTTCCGCCGGCATCACATCGTACTTCTTGAACCAGTTCTCGGCGCGCTGCGCGGTCTCCCGTCGCTTCGATCTCCAGTAATTCTTTCGCCAGGTCAGCCGATCGCATCCGGCATCGCTGCGTAGTCCATCGCGTATCGCCCGACGCTTCGCGCTTCATCGCGCCGTGTCTCGAAAGATAATTGAACTCCATCATCTCCGCTTGGCCGTGCGCCTCGCCGACTCCGAAGCGCACCGTGCGGAACATGCCCGCCCACGTAGGAGGCGTAATACTCCTCGAGTTTTTCTTGGGCAGCGCGTCGTGATCCACCAGCCACTTCAGGCCGAACATGCCGACGACATCGGCCTTGGCCTCTTCCAGCCCGCTGAACATCGGGCCCAATCGCTTCGCGAATGGCGACCTTGCCCGCTGGCAGTGCGCGCGAACGCCGGGCCTAACCCGTGCGCCATCTCGTGCATGATCGTTCCCGAGCAGGTAGCCTTCGCCCGAGACCTTCGCCGCCTGCTCAGGCCGCATCATGTGCTGCGCAACGGGCACAATCACGTAATCGACCCGCGCATCCATGAAGTTCTTGAAGAAGATCTTCTTGCTGCCCTTCTGCTCATGCACGCGAGGATCGTTCGGCAGATTGTCCGCCACCGCCTGGTAGCCGTGGCGCAGGTCGCCAACGCGGTAAGGGCGCGTCCATCACCTCCATCGGCGTTTCCAGCCCATGCTTTGAGGGCCGATCCTCCGGGTGCCAGCGGCAATGCATCCTGAATGTCGGGCACATACTTCTGGAACAGCGCCAGCTTCCTGCTCTCTTCAGCAGTTGCGGATCAGCACCGCGGCGCCGTAAGTGGCCTTCACTCCGAGCAGATCGTCGCTAGTAGGTCTCGTAAGGCGCGAAGATGATGTCGAACTTCGGATTCTTCAGATCGAGCCACGCCAGGTCGCTCTTGAAGTAATCGTCGGTCAGCAGCGCATCGGCGCGCAGACGCAAGAAATTTGCGAAAGCGGGATCGGCGCTCAGGTCCGCAGCCTCGCGCAGATCCTTCGCCGCCGGCTCCAAGAAAGGATCGGTACGCGATGTGATACGGCAACCCCTCCAGGTGATCTCCATGCCAACGCACCACCGTGGTCGAACTGTAAATTTCGTCTTTCTTTTCCGGATGCTCCTCACATATTTCTCGACCTGCTCGCGCGTCAGGCCCTGCGGATAAAATCCGCGGCCCGGCGGCATCGGAGCGTGCCGACGAACGGCTTGTTCTCTTCGAGCAGATCGAAGCGCGAAGCGTTGATCCACAGATAGCGGCGCAGCTTCTGATCGTGCGGATTCGTGCTGCTCGCCAACGACTGGTACAGCGTGAGCGCCTCGGGATCGTTCTGCCGCCAGAATATGTCCTCGAGTAGCGGAGGCATCGACCAGTTTGTCGACCATCTTCACTTCGTTTGCGCGTCAGACCAGCCGAATGAAACGGCATGTGCACCGTGTCGCCACTTCGCAACGCGCTCAGCGATGTCGGGTACAACCTTCATGCCCGCGACGCAGCGCCTTTTGCCGCCGATCCCGTCATGCTGCGATGTTTTTTCTGTGCCGAGACCGGCAGGGTCATAGACAGACCACCAGAAGGAAAATACCATCCCAAGTCTTCGATCTTCTCCGATTCTAGCAGCGATCTCGGTTGATTTTGCGCTGTGAGAACTCCGCCTCTCGCGATTTCCAGCGTCCTCGTTCGCACGGAAGCTACAACACCCGATTTATTATGTTGTCTGATGCCACAACTGGAACAGCCTCGAATGGCGCACAGACGCTGCTCATCGACGCCGACGACACGCTGTGGGAAAACAACATCTATTTCGAGCGCGCGATCGCCAACTTCATCTCTTTTCTGAATCACCAAGCATATTCGCGCGAGGAGGTGCGCGAAGTTCTGAACGATGTAGAGCGCGAAAGCATCGTGACCCATGGATACGGCCTGCACAGCTTCGCGCACTCCCTGGTCGCAACTTTCGAACGTCTGTCGGTCGAGCCGATCACGCCCGAACTCCACGCAAACCATTCACGGCTTCGCGCACGCCATCGCCGATCATCCCGTGGAATTTCTTCCGGAAGTGCCGGAAACACTCGAGTATCTGTCCAGCGCGCAATCACCTCATTCTGTGACCAAAGGTGCGATTGCGGAGCAGTCCGGCAAAATCGAGCGCTCGGGCATGAAAGATTACTTCGCCGCCGTCGAGATCGTCGCGAGAAAGACGTCTCAGACTTACACGAGTGATCGTCGAAAGTACGCCTTGCTCGAACGATACCACATGGATGATCGGCAACAGCCCAAGTCCGACATCAATCCGGCGCTGGCCGCCGGCCTCAATGCCGTCTTTGTTCCTCACGGGGACACCTGGATTCTGGAGCATGACGAACGTCGATTCCTGCCGAACCGTCCGCGACGACTGCTAGTTCTAGAAAAGATTCGCCGCAATCTGCAGCGAACATTTCTAGCTACTAGGCTTAGCCGTCCAGCGAATTAGACAAGATACCCCGTGGTACTCTTCTCTGCTCTGGTTGTTTGCCCCACACAACTGTGGCATGCAGAAAAACAAATTTCCGTCGACTTCTGCGGACGGTTGAAGCGCTGTCCGACCTCGGCCCGGAGCTCACGGCGGAACGGGAGTTCTCCCAGACCGCGCGCGCCATGCTTTCGGCACTGCTGCAAGCCGCAGGAGCCCGCGAAGGTGTTCTTTTCGTCTTCAGCGACAAGCCTTCCCTGCTCACCTCGGTCGTCGCCGAGGGTTTCGCCCTCATGCCCGATCCGGCCATTATTCCCCTGCTGCCGAAACATGTTCATGCATTGCACACGGCCCGCGCAGCCGGTCGTGCTCAATCCCGGCCGATGTACGACACCTATCTCAGTTCCAACGGAAACGTCGCGCCGGAATTGTTCAAATGCCTCGCGCCGTTGCAAGTCGGCGGAAAATTAGTCGGGCTTGCTGCGCTGGGACATCGCGAAGGCGAATTCGCATTTACGACGACGAAGAACTCGATGCTCTGGACCTGCTCGGCAGCTATGTGGCGCTGGCGATGCAGAATCACACGCTGACGCAGACGCTTGCCCATCGCGTCTCGGAAAATTTGCGCCTGCTGGCCTCCTTGCACGGTTTTTACGACAATGCGCTCGAAGCCTTTGCCGCCGCCATCGATGTGAAGCACGTCAACATTCATGGGCACTCGTTGCGCGTCGGGCGCTATGCCGCCGCCATCGGCGAGGCCATGGGGCTCGACCCAATGGAAGTCGCCGCGCTGCGTTCCGCCGGATATCTGCACGACATCGGCAAAGTCGCCGTCGATAAGCGCCTGTTCGGAAAGCCAACCGCCCTCGATCCTGATGAGTTTCGCGAGATGGCGGACCACACCATCGTGGGCCACCAGATCGTCAGCTGGCATCGAGTTTCCCTGGCCGCGGATTCCGGAGATCGTGCGCTGGCATCATGAGCGCGGCGACGGCTCCGGCTATCCGGATGGTCTGTCATGCACGATGTGTCCCATGCCGGTGCGCATCGTTGGGCTGGCCGACACGTTCGATGCCATGACCAGCGCAGCGCCCTTATCGCGAGCCTCTCTCCGTGGGCAGCACGCTCAGTGAAATCGTGCGGCTGGCCCCGCAGAAGTTCGATCCCAATGCTGTGCAGGCATTGCTGGTGCAGATTCGTCGTGAAGCAGTCGGCAGCAGCCGCACTTCCCTTCTTGAAGACCGCCTGCCCGTCAACATCGCTCCCGCCGATATCGACCAGCTCGCCGCCACCCTCCAGCACCGCATTTCCCACGGGCGTCTATTCCTTACATAAGGTTATCGTTCAGCAACTTTTTCCACAGTTCGGGTTCATAATTTGAAGGACCTGCTTTCAGCAGCGCGGAGTCTTCTATGCGGTCCAAAGGCCCTAAATACGCGGTGTTTTGCTGTGTTTTCCTTGGCATTCTGGCCTTTGTACCGTTCGCGGTAGGCAGAAAAAAAGACAAATCCAGCGCCGCTGCCCGCAAATGGACGAGCCGAAACGCGCTGTCCATCTCCTGAATCGCCTCACTTTTGGAGCTCGCCCCGGCGACATCGAGCGCCTGAACGCGATGGGAATCGACAAGTGGATCGACGAGCAACTCCATCCTGAAAAAATCAACGACGTCGCACTCGAAGCCAGGCTCTCTCCTTTCCGTACTCTGCGCATGAGTACGCGCGAGATGGTCGAGAACTTTCCTCCGCCCCAAGTC
This sequence comes from Terriglobia bacterium, assembly GCA_963797845.1. Classification (GTDB taxonomy): domain Bacteria; phylum Acidobacteriota; class Terriglobia; order Terriglobales; family Acidobacteriaceae; genus DASREM01. The sequence goes on along the minus strand of CAWCRE010000013.1, from coordinate 17,706 downwards.
ATCAAAGCCGTCGAGCAAGGCAAGCAGGCCCTGCCGACAGATCCGGTGAAGCGCGCGGTTTACGAATCGCAGATGGAAAAGCTCGACGAGAAAAAGCAAAAAAAGCAAGCCGCAAGCGAGACGGATACCGACACCACTGCAAATGATCGAATCCTCGCGCCGCCGCGAAGATCGTTTGAATGCCGACGCCGCGGCTCAGGAACTGCTCGACCTGCCCGCCCGACCAGCGCATGAAAGCCATTTTGCAGATGCCTCCGGACGAGCGGCGTGCCCTTAAGGGCTCAACCAAAGACCAGCTTCTGGATGGCTTGAACCCGCAGCAACGTGAAACCCTGCTCGCCCTGAACAATCCTCAGCAGGTGGTTCAGCAGGAACTGATCGCCGGCAAATTACTTCGCGCCACCTACAGCGATCGCCAACTTGACGAAGTGATGGCCGATTTCTGGTTCAATCACTTCAACGTATTCATCGGTAAAGGCGCCGACCGTTATCTGCATCACCAGCTATGAGCGTGACGTGATTCGCCCCCACGCTCTGGGAAAATTCGAAGACCTGCTGGTCGCCACCGCGCAAAGCCCGGCCATGCTTTTCTATCTGGACAACTGGCTGAGCGTGGGCCCGAATTCCGACGTCGCGAACGGAATACCTAAGAATGCTAACAAGGTTTATCGCAAGCGCTATCACCAGAAGAACTCTTCCACCAAGCAGGCAAAAGGCAAGCGCAACGGCCTGAACGAAAACTATGGCCGCGAATTGATGGAGCTTCACACTCTAGGTGTGAACGGCGGCTACACGCAAAAAGATGTCACCGAGGCTGCGCGTGTTCTTACCGGCTGGACTCTGAAGCAGCCCAAAGAGGGCGGTGGCTTCACCTTCGAAGATCGCATGCACGAACCCGGAGACAAAACTGTTCTCGGCCACCGCATCAAATCGAATGGCGAAAAAGAAGGCCTCGAACTGCTGCACATCCTGGCGCATCATCCCTCAACGGCTAAGTTCATCAGCACTAAGCTCGCGATGCGCTTCGTTTCCGACGATCCGCCACCGGCGCTCGTCGATCGCATGTCGCAAACATTCCTGAAAAAAGACGGCGACATCCGCGAAGTGCTGAAGGCCATGCTGCGCTCGCCGGAGTTCTGGGCGCCCGACGCCTACCGCGCCAAAATCAAAACTCCGCTTGAGTTTGTTGTTTCCTCGCTACGCGCCAGCAGCGCCGAGGTGAGCGACCCTCTGCCCATTGCGCGTGCGCTCCAAAATTTGGGCATGCCTCTGTACGGAATGCAGCCGCCGACCGGATATTCGATGAAGTCCGACGCCTGGGTGAATTCCTCGGCTCTCCTCGGCAGAATGAACTTTGCTCTGGCGCTCACTAGCGGCAAGCTGAAGGGAGTGCAGGTCGACTCCCAACAGATGTTCGCAGGCGGTAACGTTCCTGGCGATTCCGTGGGAGCTCTGGCTGCGCTCGAAAGCGATCTTCTCGCGGGGGATGTTTCTCGCCAGACTCACGCCACCATTGAATCGCAACTGCAAGATCCCGAAAGCCAAGCCCAATCCCACAAACACGATTGCCGGCTTGCTGCTGGGCTCTCCCGAATTTCAGAGAAGGTAGACTTTTATGTCCATCACTCGTCGCGTATTCCTTCGCAATAGCGCACTGGCCATAGTCGGCACCACCGCCCTCCCGGCATTTCTGCATCGCGCAGCGTTCGGCGCTGAGCAATCGCTCAAGACCAAGCGCCTGGTCGTGATCTTCCAGCGCGGCGCCGCCGACGGGCTGAACATCGTGGTGCCCCACGCCGAGCAGGCTTACTACGCGATGCGGCCCTCCATCAACATTCCGCGCAACTCGGTCCTCGACCTGGACGGCTTTTTCGGGCTGCACCCCGCGATGGAAAGTTTTCAGCCTCTGTGGAAGCAGCGCCATCTCGCCATCGTGCACGCCGCAGGATCTCCCGACCCCACGCGCTCGCACTTTGATGCGCAGGATTTCATGGAATCCGGCACGCCGGGCATCAAGGTCACTTCCGATGGCTGGCTGAATCGCGCGTTGCGAGGAACTCCCGACCCCAAAGACACGGCATTCCGCGCCATCGCGCTCGGTCCCTCGCTCCCAAGAATTCTCTCTGGCAGCGAACCGGCAGTAGCGTTGAACAACATCTCTGATTTTGGTGTTGGAGGTAAGAATTCCGCTCCTATCGCCAACACTTTCGAAGCCATGTACGACCAGTCGGTCGATTCGGTGCTGCACGGCACCGGCCAAGAGACTTTCGAAGCAGTCAAGATGCTGAAGTCCGCCGACCCCGCAAAATACAAACCAGCACCCGGCGCAGACTACCCGCGCGGACGTTTCGGAGACAGCCTGAAACAGCTTTGCCAGTTGATCAAAGCCAACCTCGGAGTCCAGGTTGCATTCGCCGATATCGGCGGATGGGATCACCACGTCAACGAGGGCAGCACCCAGGGCCAGATTGCCAATGTGCTGCGCGAGTTCTCACAATCGATCTCTGCGTTCTGGATTGATTTAGGAGATCTTGCTGAAGACACAGTCGTCGTCACCATGTCGGAGTTCGGCCGCACCGCCCGCGAAAACGGCAATCGTGGCACGGATCATGGGCACGCCAACGTGATGTTTGTCATGGGAGGCCCGGTGAAAGGCGGCAAAGTCTATGGGCGATGGCCCGGGCTCGAACAGTCCCAACTCTACGAAGGTCGCGATCTCGCCGTCACCACGGACTTTCGCCGTGTGCTAGGAGAAAGCGTCTCAAGACACCTCGGCAACAAGGCGCTCGATCAGGTATTTCCAGGATATGAAAATCAATCCCAGGATTTCCTGAAATATCTGGGCTAAAAGAATTGCCTCTCTGCGTTCTCTGCGGCAGTTCTCAGCGTCCTCTGCGTTTTAAGATTTTGTACTTGAGCCGCAACCAGGTACTCGCGCTGAACGGACTGCTTAACCGCGTGAGCTAAGCACCCCCAGCCAAGTGTTCAAGTGCCGAATGCCAAGAGCCACCCCATGGCCCGTTCGGGTGAGTACGAACGTAACCCCACCATGTAGCCATTGTGCGCAATCGCTGTCGGCGGCAAAGTAGACGTAGCACTCTATGAAGCGAGCCTGGCAGAGCGTGGACAGTAGCGATCGGTTATCTGCAATCGTCCTGGGGGTCTGTGTGATCTGCCTGATCGCGCTGCTGCTCTTCCGCTAAACTTCCACCAGAACGTCGTCGCCTTCGATTTTCAGCGGATAGACTTTCACCTTCGCCGCGGGAGCATGGGCAGCCTCGCCAGTTCTCGGATCCCACATCCAGCCGTGCCAAGGGCAAACCACTTTGCCCCCTTCGATCGTCCCCGCCCCCAGCGGCCCGCCGCGATGCAAACACACATTATCCATCGCAGAAATCTGGCCATTCACATTAGCCACGCAGATCACCTGATCGCCGCATGGAAATTCCCGAGCCGAATTTTCAGCAGGCAGTTCAGCCTTCGACGTAAGTCTGGTAAGGGTCATAAAAGGGATCTAAAGGGCAATCTGCACAGATCGCTCTTGGCCAAATGCCAAGTGCTAAATGCCAAATGCGATTTTCTGAATGCTGGCTGCTATTTCGGCTGCAGCGTCTGCGCGATCATTACCTGGCGTTTGAAGTTCTCCATCATGCTCTCGTCGAGCCGCACTTCCGTGGGCTTCTTGGCCAAGGTCATCTGATCGATTTTGTCTTGCAACTTGAGCAGCGCGTAGAAAAGATTCTCCGGACGCGGAGGACATCCGATCGCATACACATCGGTGGGCACGATCTTGTCCACGCCTTGCAGCACGGCGTAGGTATTGAATGGTCCGCCGACCGATGAGCAGGCGCCCATCGAGATCACCCACTTCGGATCGGGCATCTGGTCGTAAATCCGCTTCACCACTGGGGCCATCTTCAGAGTCACAGTTCCAGCCACAATCATCAAGTCGCTCTGCCGCGGGCTGGGACGAAATACCTCGGAACCGAACCGGGCGATGTCAAAACGCGCGGTAGAAGACGCGATCATCTCAATCGCGCAGCAAGCCAAACCAAACGTCATCGGCCACACTGCCGATTTGCGCGCCCAGTTGAAGACGTAATCGACCGTGGTAATCAGGAAATTCTTTTCGAATTTGTTCTGTATCCAGCCCATGTGCCCTCGATGCCGCCCTTCAGTCTAGGTGGGACCCAAGTGGGTGTCAATGCAAAGCTCATGTTGGGATCGCCGCCCAGGCCTTATTGGTTCAATGATCTCAGCGCTCTCTGCGGCCTTCCTCCGCGTTCTCTGCGATTTAAGATTTCAGGGGTCCCCGCACGATCCGGTACACTGGCCCTTCCGCATGGTGAACGCCGGGATCGCCACATATCAGAGCCCCTTCCGCCGCTGGTGGTCCCGCGCCCGCACCTCATTCTTCTGGATCGCGCTGCTCGCGATGTTGTTCCGCCTCGGAATCATCCTGATCGGCCACACCTACAAATTCAAAACCTTCGACGACAACTTCAGCTTCGGCTGGGAGATGGGCCGCATCGGCCGCTCCCTCGCCTTGGGCCAGGGATTCTCGAACCCATTCAATGAACCCAGCGGCCCCACCGCCTGGGAGCCGCCGCTTTACCCCTTCCTCATCGCCGCAGTTTTCAAGCTGTTCGGCATTTACACCCACGCCTCGGCACTCGTCCTGCTTACCGTCAACAGCTTCTTCTCCGCACTCACCTGCATTCCAATTTTCCTAATCAGCAGAAAATGTTTCAGCGAAAAAGTCGCCGTCTGGGGAGCATGGCTCTGGGCGCTGCTTCCCAACGTCACCTACTGGAGTACGCGCTGGGTTTGGGAAACCAGCCTCGCCGCACTGCTCATGGCGCTTCTCTTCTGGATGACTCTCATTCTCGAAGAACGCGAAGGCTGGCGCCCATGGATCGAGTTCGGCCTGCTCTGGGGAATCGCCGCGCTCACCAACACTTCCCTGCTCGCATTCCTCCCCGCCTCAGGGCTGTGGATCTGGATCCGCCGCGCAAAACAACAGAAGCGCTCGTTCGCTGGCGTGATCCTGGCCTCTCTGATTTTCTTTGCATGCATCACCCCGTGGCTCATTCGCAATTACCGAACCTTCGGTCAACCCATCTTCATCCGCTCCAACTTCGGGGCCGAACTTCGCCTCGGCAATGGCCCCGGTGCCGACGGCACCTGGATGGAATTCCTTCACCCGTCGCAGAACGTCTACGAGATGCGCCGCTACCTGCAGTTCGGCGAAATCGCCTACGTCAAGCAACGCAAGCAGGAAGCCCTCGCTTACATCAAAGCCGACTGTCCACGCTTCGCATTCCTTAGCGTGAAACGCTTCATTTACTACTGGGGAGGCATTCCCAAGCTCTCGAAGTTCCCACCTCCGGAAGTAAAGAACGCGTTGTTTCTAGCGTCGTCGGTGCTGGCCCTGTTTGGCCTGATCCAGGCAATAAGAAAAAGACGTCACGGAGCGTGGCTGTTCTTCTGGCTGATCCTGAGTTATCCGACGGTCTACTACTTCGTATTCCCACATCCCCGATATCGCCATCCCATCGAACCCGAACTTGGAATCCTCATCGTCTACATCTTCTCGGAAACCGAATCGAAGAAACATGGTCACAGAGCACACTGAGGTTCAGGTTTTTGAGGGAATTTCCCAGATACCCGCAGCAAGAACGGGCCCCAAAGACTCCGTTTGTCTTGTTCATAACTGATTCCTTGATTTTGTGTCTCTCCCAGTTCTCTGTGGCAGTTCTCAGCGTTCTGTGCGTTTAAGGTTTTGTCTTAAACTTCGTGTCCCTGGTGGTGAAAGCTTCTAAGATCCTCAGTGAAGCTCGGTGCCCTCTGTGGTTATAATTTCCCAGCCAAGTAACCAGCCCAGACCTACCCATCCGGCGGATGCGCGCATCCGGAGAATTCCCCCATCCTGAGAATGAAAGGAATATCGACCATGCCATCCAATTTCTCGGAAGACCTCGCCTCAGCCGCAGAAAAGGCCGGCGCCTCTGTCGTCACCGTTCGCGCACGCCATCGCATCCCGTCCAGCGGAATCTACTGGCGCAAAGGAGTAATTGTCACCGCCGAGCACACCATTCGCCGCGATGAAGAAATCAGCATCCTGGTGAGCGAAGACAAAAAGGTTCCAGCGAAGCTAGCCGGACGCGATCCCGGCACCGATGTCGCGATCCTCAAGATCGACGACGAATCCGGACTCAAGATTCCACAATTCGCCGACGCCTCTTCCCTCAAGCTCGCGCATTCCGTTCTGGCCCTGGGACGCACGCGGACTGGCAATCTCGCCGCCAGCGCCGGAATCGTCGGCGCCCTCGGCCCCGCACATCGCACTTGGCGCGGAGGACAAGTCGACCAGAGCATCCGCCTCAGTCTTGAACTCTATCCCGGCTTCTCCGGCGGCCCACTCCTGAATACCAAGGGAGAAGTCGTCGGAATGAATACCGCGATCGGCCACGGGCGTCCCGTCACCATTCCAACCTCCACCATCAACCGCGTAGTGGACGAGTTGCTCGCCAAGGGCTATATCGGCCGGCCCTATCTCGGAGTCGCCATGCAACCGGTCAGCCTGCCCGAAAGCCAGCGCGAAAAGCTGCAGGCCGCAGTCGGACTTATGGTGGTTCACGTCGATTCTGGTGGTCCCGCCGATAAAGCTGGAATCGTTTTAGGCGACGTCATCGTCGAATTACAAGGGAAGCCCGCCAGCGAAGCTCGCAGTCTTATGGATTCCGTTGCCTCGTCCCACGTCGGCGACAGCGTGAACCTGAAGATTGTTCGCGCCGGTGAGCGGAAAGAATTAACGCTGACTCTCGGCGAGCGTCCCGCAAAATAATCATGAACCTGCGTAACGGAGGCAGTTCAATTCGCGTGCTGTTGGCAGCTGCCTCCGCCGTACGCCGGGCCGGTCTGGAAAGTCTTCTGAAGAATGCTCCCGGCATCAAGCTCGCCGGTAGCCTGCAAAATCTCGCGAACATCACCTATCACTTCAGCGAACTTCAACCGGATGTCTTGCTTGCCGATCTCGACGCCGGCACTGGGTTCGGCCTTGCTTCTCTGCCAACCGTCGCCCTCGTCGACGAACCCGACACCAACTGGACTGCGCAGGCCCTGCTTTCGGGTGTAAAAGCCATTCTGTCGCGCGATGCCGAGATGCAGGAAATCCTTCCTGCCATCCGTGCAGCGCATGAAGGCTTTCTCTTTCTCGCTCCCGAATTTGCGCAAGACCTATTAGCGAATGTCCGTCCACCTATAGGCCCGAGCGACGCTCCTCTCGAAGAACTCACTCCCCGTGAAATCGAGATCCTGTGCCAGCTTGCGGAAGGTTCCGGCAACCGTGAAATCGCCGGGCAACTCGGCATCTCGGAGCACACCGTCAAATTCCATATCAGCTCGATCCTGAACAAACTCGATGCCTCCTCCCGTACCGAGGCCGTTACCCTCGGCATTCGCAACGGGCTCATCGAGATTTAGCGCTCACGAACGTCATTCTGCCGCGTCCAAGCCATGTCTAGCGGAGAATGTTATGAAACGTCAGCACACGGTCGCTACCTGGATGGGCGCCGTCTTCGGCACAGTGCTCGCCCTCTTCATCGCGCAAGGCCACGCTTACGAACAACGCGCCTACACCGAAGAATTCCATCACAGCTATCCGCTGCCCGCGAATGGCCGCGTGGACCTCAGCAACATCAATGGCTCCGTGCACATTACCGGATGGGATAAAAACGAAGTGAAAGTCGACGCGGTCAAGTATGCCGGAACCAAGGAGCACCTCGACGAGGCGAAGATTCGCGTCGATGCTGGCAGCACTTCGGTCGAGATTCGCACCGATTATCCGGATCACAATCTCAACTTCAACGATGACGATCGCAACAACCCCGCTGGAGTCGATTACACCCTGACCGTCCCGCGAGGCGCCAACCTTGATGAGATCAAGCTAGTAAACGGCGAACTAAGTATCTCCGGCGTCTCTGGCGAAGTCCGCGCCTCAAGCGTCAACGGGCGACTTTCCGCCACCGATCTCGCCGGACGCACCAAGCTCTCCACGGTGAACGGGCGCCTCGCCGCGCAGTTCGCTTCAGTTCCCAGCGGCTCCTCCATGCATTTGTCGTCCGTAAACGGAGGCATTGACTTGACTCTGCCCCCCGACGCTCGCGCCGAAATCGAAGCCTCTACCGTCTCCGGCGGCATCAGCAACGACTTCGGCTTGCGCAACGTGAAACACCGCTACGTCGGCCAAAGTCTGCACGGAGAGCTCGGCGGCGGAGGCACCACGATCCGCCTGAGCAACGTGAATGGACGAATTGAAATTCGCAGTTCCAGCGGCAAAGGCACCGCCAGCGTCCGCGACCTGAGCAGCGACCGCGACGAAGATCGGGCCAGTAACGACGACGATGACGACAACTAAGCTGGAACTGTAAGGGCAGCCGCTTAGGCTGCCCTTAGGTAGAGGTTGCTCTTCTCCGCGGCAGTTCTCAGCGTTCTGAGACTCTGGGAGTTAGACCTGCCACTCAATACACCGTGTACCCCGGAGCAGGCGTCCGCAGATCCGGCTTCGACGCCATCAGCAACAGCGCTCCCACTCGCTTGAACGCCTTCAGATCATCCAGGCTGTGAAACGAGTTCGTCTTGTAATTTTCCGGAGTCGGCGTGTCATCGGGAATCTGCACCGCCTCCACATTCTCAAACGCATGCTTCTTCAGCAGTTCGATGTATTCATCCTTCGACCGCACATGCACCGGCACCTTCAGCTTTCGGCACCCACTGCAGCGAGTACTCATTGTCCTTGTAAAGATTAATCAGAATGAACATCCGTCCCGCGCGGCGCCATCACGCGAAATAATTCCATCAGCGCGCGATCCTGATCGGGATAGTAATAAAACGATTCTACCGACAGCACTTTGTCGAAGAAGTTCTCCTCCCACGGAATCTTCTCCGCCGACCCCCACACATAAAGAATATTTTCGAAGTCCTTGGACGCCACGCGTGCCTGCCGGACCATCTCGTCCGACACATCCACTCCCACCACCTGCCCAAATCCCTCGGGCCCATCCGACACCAATCGTGCCAGCAACCGCGTAGCCCATCCTGATCCGCAACCCAGGTCCAGGACGCGCTCCCCCGCACGCAGTTCCATGCGACGAATCGTCTTCTCCGTAATATCCAGGTGATGGCGTTCCATCTTCTCGCCCTCGCCCGCTTCAGCCCACTGGTTGAATTCCTTCTGCAGTCGCTCGTCGGTGTCGGTTCCGCCAAGTCAGTTCTCCTTGGAACGTAGTGTCCTTGTGATTAAGCGTTTCTCCGCGTTCTCTGCGGCCTTTCTCTGCGTACTCAGCGTTTTAAGATTTTTTCCTCTCAACCTTCGCGAAACTGCCTGTCCTTTGTGGTTAAGGGTTTTCTACTGAGTATGCTACATTTTCCTCATTCATGGCTCACAGCCCGCAGAGCCCGGCCCCAGAACCCGACTCTGCTCTACTGCCCGCGTTGCGCCCGCGAGGTCCCCGACCCGCTCACCTGCGGCGACTGCTGCTCCATCATCTGCCGCCGTCTGCGGAACCCGCTCGAATCCCCCGATGAACTAGGCATCGGATAACTCATGGACCCCGCCATCAGACTGCGCCCTCGAAGCCAGCCGAAGCTCAACCCAGCCTGGTCCGCGGGCTCTCGCTGCTCGACTCAGTTCTGCTGCTGGTCAGCGGCATCATCGGCTCTTCGATTTTCCTTACCGCCAAAGACATCGCCGGCCCTCTGCCGCATCCCATGCTGTTCCTGCTGGTCTGGGTGCTTGGCGGCGTCATTTCTCTGTTCGCCTGCTTCGCGTTCGCCGAACTCGGCTCGATGTTTCCCGACTCCGGCGGCCAATACGTTTACCTGCGCGAAACCTACGGAGACCTCGTCGCTTTCCTCTACGGCTGGATGCTCTTCGCCGTCGCCAACGGCGGCACCATCGCCGCGCTCGCCGTCGCGTCGGCAGCATACACGGGAGCAAATTGTCCCTGCCATCGGCGCGCAGCACGTCGTCTTCTCGATCGCCGGCATTACGCTCACCCGGGCTCACGTCGTCGGCCTTTTGCTGATCGCCGTTCTCACCGCACGTCAACGTCTTCGGACTGCGCTGGGGAGCGCTTCTGCAAAATGTTTCCACCTGGACCAAGTTCACCGCCATGGCGGCCTTCGTGTTCTTGGATTCGCCATCGGCAAGGGCAGTTGGACACACTTCAGCTCGCCTCGGCGGCAGCTCACCATGGGACTCTCCCCCGGCCAACTCATTTCCGCCATGGGCGTGGCCTGATCGCCGTCTTCTGGGCTTACGACGGATGGGTTTACATCACCTGGGTCGCGGGAGAAGTGAAAGAACCGCGCCGCAATGTCCCGCTCGCCATGGTGCTCGGCGTCATCGCCGTCGGCGCGATCTACGTGGCGATGAACATGACCTACGTCTATGCGCTGCCGCTGCTCGAGATCGCCAAGCACGACACCATCGCCCACGCCGCCGCCGCCGCAGCTATTCTCTCCGGGCGCCGCCGTCTGGCTCTCCGCCATGATCGCCATTTCCTGCTTCAGCGCCGCCGCCACTTGCACGCTCTCAGGCGCGCGCGTCTATCTCGCCATGGCGCAGGACGGCGTCTTCTTCAAGACGCATGGCCGTGGTTCATCCGAAATGGCGCACCCCCGCCTTCAGCCTGATCGGGCAAGGCGTCTGGGCCGCGCTGCTCACGCTAAGCGGACGCTACGATCAGCTTTACACCTATGTCATCTTCGGCATGGTCTTTCTTACACGCTGACCGTGATCGCCCTGTTCGTGTTGCGGTGGAAGCGACCCGACATTCCGCGCCCCTACCGTTGCGCCGGATATCCGTGGCTGCCCGCTTTCTATGTCTTATCGGCTCGGCCTGGACTTTGAATACAATCATTACGCGCCCCGCGGAAGCTCTGACGGGCATGGGAATTATCCTGCTCGGAGTTCCCGGATATCTCTATTGGAAGCGGGCCAGCCGAAAAGCTGCCGCAACGGAGTAGGAAATGTTCGAAAACTTCACCGATAACGCGCGACGCGCAGTCTCGTTCGCAAAAAACGAAGCCGCCGACGTGGGCGCTTCCGAGATTCAGAGCGAGCACTTACTGATAAGTATGATAACTGCCGACCGCCGTAATCTCGAATCCCTGATCGGCAAACCCTTTGTGGACTTAATTCAAGAACAGGTTCTGCTCAAGAATCGCAAAGCTGCGACCGCTTCAAATGGCGAGCTTCCGCTAAGCAGTGAATGCAAACGAATCATCACTCAGGCAGGAGAGCAAGCAGACTCCCTCGGCAGTTCGACGATTGGAACCGAGCATCTTCTGCTCGGCATACTCACCGAACCGAAAAGCCGCGCCGGGAAAATTCTCAAGCAGCACGGCCTCGACCTCGCGCAACTGCGCCAGAAGCTAGGCGCCAAAGACGAAGCCCCAGCCTCCAAAGGCTTCATGGGCAAACTGAAAAAATCTTTCGGCTTGTAAAAACGCATGTAGGGACGGCCGCCTTCGGCTGTCCCCCTCTGCGTTCTCCGGCAGTTCTCAGCGTTATCTGCGTTTCAAGATTTTGAACTGGTCATCCCGAGCGCCACTCGATGGACCTTTCGCTCGCCTAATTCCCAATAATCCCGTAAGCGCTCGCCGGAAGCCCCAAGAGACCCTGCAACTGCGTCAAGCTCCCGTCGGTATTGATCTGGAAACTCGCCAGCCCCCCGTAGGTTTTCCCTTGGAGCACGTAAAGATGGTTGCTGTCCGCGCTCATCGCCATATCCAGCGGCTCCGACATCGTTGGCAGCACAAATGTCTTCCCATCCGCATCCACCAAACTGATGCTGCCGTCGATCGCGATCGCATACCCGGAAATCGTACTGCTCCCGGTATTGGTCACGTAGGAATACTGCTGCGGGAAATTCGGATTGTTCGTATTCGCCACCCAGCATGCCGCCTTGCCAAAATCAACCAGGGCACTTGTGATCGGCGTCAGTTTCCCGCTGGCAGCGACTGTGTAAGACGACGTGCTGCTGTTGGTCACCTCGGACACGATCAGGTGCCCGGCATTATCAAACGCAAAACCGAACGGCCCTAATCCCGCCGAGGCCTGCACCTTCGGTCCCGTCGCCAACCCGTTCGTCCCCACCGTGAACGTATCAATCTTGTTGGTCGAAATCTCGGTCACCACTAAAACTTTTCCCGTCGAATTGAAGCCCACTTGCGCCGGCTTCGGTAGGGCCGTGCTCAGGCTGCGAGTCGAGTTGGCAATCGGAGTCAGGCTCCCCGTAGTCCCCACGCGAAACCCCGTGACATTCGCCGTTCCCTGCCCGTTCAACACATAAAGCAGGTTTCCGAAGATCGCAACACTCACCGGAAATGTTCCCCCCGATGAAACTTTTTGCACAAACGTCAATGTGCCGGCATTCACGCGAAACGAAGTGATCTCGTTGCTTCCCGCATTCACCGCGAACAGCAATTTGCCATTCTTGCTAAGCGCTACCGACGCCTGGGACGACAAGTTAGCCGTATTCGACCCCGCACCCTGCGTCGGATAGGCTCCCGCAAACGTCAGCATGCCATCGCTGCCGTGGGTGTAAACCCAGATCGCATTGGCCGTGGCATTGGTATTGACGTAGACCGCGCCCGTGGTCTGAGAAAAAGAAATTGTGCTTAAGCAAAAGAGGAGGGAAAAAATCAGGGTGAGACGTTTCATGAGCAGGAATCCTTTTTCGAGACAAAATTGACCAGAGTCCAACAGACTATGCCGGCGCACACCACGCCCCTGGCCGACAAGGTTACCAGAAAGGATTCCCGGAAGACGTGAAAGTTACAGGTACGGCAGGTGGAATCGACGAAGAAACACCCTGCCCGATAGCTATCCCTCTGCGTTCTCAGCGGCAGTTCTCCGCGTTCTCTGCGTTTAACGCTTCATCTTCGTTCGTGTCCTAAGTGGTCGATGTTGTTTTCCCAAGGACCCCAATGCCCTCTGTGGTTGAACTTTTCTCCGCGTTCTCTGCGTTTTAAGGTTTGTCGTTATCCTTCCTTCTCCAGGCCAAGGGAGGAATCTGCTCTTGGCAGCCTTGAAGGTGTATGCGATATAAAACGGACGCCAGATGCTCGTTCACGGGGGGCGGACGCATTCGTCCGCCCCTCGAAGTCGTCTCCGCTTAACAATTCCAGGCGGGTGGGCCACGTCTCGCCGCACGGTTTCTAGTCTGGGTGACTCTCACCTTTATTACTAGACCTCGTTGCCGGACTACTCTTAATTTGCGGCGCATTCTTAAGAATCTGCTCGGGCGATCCCGGGCCTTGCTTTCTGAGCAAGCTCGGCAACATCCAGTCGCTTCAGATCTTCTCATTCGACATGAAACGCTCCGCCGCTCCATTCCTCGGGAGCGACATCTTTGATCGTTTCGGTAAAGTCCCAGCGGTGGCCGTAAAAGTCCTGCGCGTTGTATTGGCGCTCACCGTAGGGCTGATCTTGGGGTTCAGTTAGGATGAGCGCACCGTTCTGCCTTGCCCGTTCGCAATGAGCCTTGGAATCTTCGATGCGAACCTGCACGATGTGCGAATTGTTGGGTATGACGTTGCCTTCCGCAATGGTGAAGCACCCATCCCCGGCTTTCATTTGGATCCGGTGATTGGCGATGCGGAGCCGGACGGTGAAGCCAAAAACCTTCGAGAGCCAGTCAGCAGCGGCAGCCGGGTCGGGGTATATCAGCACAGGGATCACGGCACAGGGCGGCACAGATCGGTTCAATCGCATCCGGAGACTTTATCACTCACGCCCACTCGCAATCTTTTGGCGAGCAACTGAAAGTCCCGTTCTCGCCAAGGACCGTTACAGTGGTGTGCCGTTCGTGTGACACCTGTTGGCATCGCCGCCTTCTGACACCTTGATCACCGCCGTCTGGTCGGAGCACACGGCTTTGCCTTTTCCCGTTACAGGGACAGCCTCCAGGCAATAGGTTCGTTGTGGACTGGATTTATCGTCGCACTGCAAGCTGAATCTATACCCTGCCTTCGATTTTGCATTCGTCAGCTCTGCCGTGAGAAGACCGGCGTGGTCTGGTGATTCCTTCTCGCCGCTCGGGGGCGGTCCTAGGGATGTAAGGTCGCAAGCGTATCCCCGGTCGGGATGATGCTCGGCATAGTACTTCTGGGCGGTATTGATAGACCGTACCGAGCCGACCGCAAGGCTAGCATTTGAGACCGGCTTTTCCTGCGCAACTGTAATTCCCGCAATTACGGCGATTAGCAACATTACAAGAGCAGCCTTGTTGTTCACAGGACCTCCTTTGATTTCATGCAGGGGTTTCTTTCAGAGGCACAGCTCGGAGAGCCGGGGGAAAAGCGTACACCGATATCAGGCTTCCAACTACCAACGCCACAGCAGGCGTCACCATGTCCCATAACAATATCCGGAGGAGCCCAGGGGCCAAAACCTCACTGAAGTTTTGAGCATTCCGGATTAATTCCATCGGAATGACTAAAAAAATCATGACGCACTCAGCAATAGCCTGGAAAGAAATTACAGTCGCGGAAGCCCACAGCCGGTGCGTCGTCCTGCCGCCGAGTTCCCTGGAGAATGACGAAGCGCAAAATCCGAATGCAACGCTGACCAGCACGAGATCTGCTTCACGCCTGAGGATCGGAGATTGCCAGGAGACATCCCCCAGCGCAAAGTTGCAAACAGCGTAGAAGCAAGCCAGGGCTAGCCCGGGGACCAGCACTGCACGGAGCCAGGTTCTGAAGCCGCCTTCTTGTTCCCACCGCAGGCTGCGGATAGTAGGCCCTAAAGGTTTACCAGCCGCTGAAACTGCCGCAAAGGCGGTCTTTTCGGAGGCCCCGTTGCGCCGAAGCCCCATGTACATCTCCTCCAGGTGGCAAGCCAGTTCAACTACGATTTCTCGTTCACGAGGGTTTTGCTTCCGATCGGGTGCAACGAGTTTCCGGAAATCATGCACTGTGCAACCTCGCAATGCGGTTTAACGCTTCTAGGAACTGCCGCCAGCTTTTGCGGAGTGGTCGAATTTGGCGACGGCCATTCTTGGTCAGCCGGTAGTAACGCCGCTTGCGCCCCGCAGGGGATGTCTCCCAGTATGCCTCCAACCAGCCCTTCTTCAGCATGCGATAGAGCGCGGGATACAGGGATGCCATTTCAAAACGAAGAACGCCGTCCGAAAGTTCCTCGATTTGTTTGCCGATCTCGTATCCGTGCATTTCGCGCTGGCTGAGAAGCGTGAGGATAATCACTTCCGAGCTGCCCTGCTTCACCTTGAAATCCAGTCCGCTCATATATAGATGCCCTATATATAGTGAAACTGGCCTAAATGAATGTCAAGAAGAAAAGCCGAGTTTACTTGGTCCGACGACGTAGGCCCTGACTGACGAGAACAGATCGGATGAGACGGCGGGGAGAGCGATTTCCGCCAGCAGTGTATCGCCAACGACCAAAGGCCAACGACCAATGACTCACGTCCCGACCTGCCAATTCAAAAAGGAATAGACATCCGTCAATTCGTCAATCAACTTTGAAATCGGTTTCCCCATGCCGTGTCCAGCCTTGGGTTCGATCCTCAACAAAATCGGACGATCCGGACCATTCGCCGCCTCGGCCTGTAGCAGCGCGGCCATCTTCTTGGCGTGCATGGGATCGACCCGCGTATCGTTCTCCCCGGTCATGAACAATGTCGCCGGATACGTCGTTCCCGGCGTCACGTGATGGTAAGGCGAATAGGCATACAGCCATTCAAACTGCGCCGCATCGTCGGCACTGCCGTATTCGGGGATCCACAATTTCGCAATCTGGAAATTCTGGTAGCGCAACATGTCAAGCAACGGCACTTGGCACACCACGGCGCGAAACAAATCAGGACGCTGCGTGAGCATCGCTCCCATCAGCAACCCGCCATTCGAGCCGCCACGAATGGCTAGATGATCTTGATCTGTGTAACCGGTCGCGATCAGGTATTCCGCCGCGGCAATGAAATCGTCGAAGACATTTTGTTTGCGCTCGAGCATTCCAGCCCGATGCCACTCTTCGCCGAGTTCAGAGCCGCCGCGCAAGTTGGCGACCGCGAAGACTCCGCCGCGATCGAGCCAGAGAAAACGATCTCCGGCAAAGGTCGGGGTCAGGCCGATGTTGAAGCCGCCGTAACCCGTAAGCAGCGTGGGATTTCGTCCATTCAGGGCGATTCCCTTTTTGTGAAAAATGAACATTGGCACCTCGGTGCCGTCTTTTGAGGAGAACCAGACTTGCCGCACTCCGTAGCCCGATGGATCGATTGCCGGAGCCTCCACCTTTTCCCAAAGCAAAGCTTGTGTAGCGACGGACGCCCCGGCTGTCGGGTCAGTGAAGCTCGAGAGCGCTGGCCCCCGACGCAACCTCGATGTGATAGACACTCGGCGGCACAGTGAACGACTGAAACCCGAAAAACAGATCAGGCTGGTCCCATCCGCCGCCAAGCCCGGTCACGCTGCCGATGCCCGGCATGGCAATATCGGAAACATGCGCGCCAATGGTTTGAAGAACAGCTTCAACTGCGAATGGCAATGTGCTCGTATTGCGCGACCAGTGTTCCGCCGACGATCGCGATGTTCTGCAGCACGGCGTCGGATCGCGCAATGATCTCGAGCCAATGTCGCGCTCCGGATGCTCCACACTCGCCTTCATCACGCGATAGCGCGGAGCACCCTCGTTGGTGAACACGTACAACTCGCTCCGAAATACATGGCCGCCGTAGATGAATTCTTTTTCGGGACTATGCGAACCGGAGGTGTTTTCTGTTCAAGATCGATCAGTACAACTCGTGCTTCACCCAGCCCTGCGACACGGTGATGAGCAGCCATCGCCCATCATCGGAAAGATCGACGCTCTGGCCAGTCTTCCGGATTCGTCGGCGAAAGATCAGCGGATGATCTTCCGACGCGGTTCCCAGCGCATGATAAAAGACCTGCCGGTGATAGACCTCCTGCCCCGCGGGAACTTCGCCGGGCTTGGGATAACGCGTGTAGTAGAAGCCAGAACTGTCCGGTGTCCACGCCACGCTCGCCGCGCGCGTGCGCTCAATGTATCCGCCAGCAACTTGCCCGTGGCCGTTTCAATGCGGCTGTACGGGTCGGCGCCACAGAACATAGCGCGAACATGGCCCCGTATTGCTTGGGTAACGAAGCAGGGACCTCTTTGGCGCCGTCGCGTTCCGAGGTGATAAGCAGCTTCCGCCCATCTGGTGACCAGCCCGCACTTTCATTGCCAGACAGGTTGTCTGTCATCAAGATCGGGTTTGTGCCATCGGCATCCATGACAAAGACCTGTGTATGGCCTGACTGATTGGACGTAAATGCGATTTTTTTGCCATCGGGCGACCAAAACGGGAATAATTCGCCTGTGCCATTGGCCTTTAGCTCATGAAAATTCGTACCGTCCGCATTAATCACAAAAATTTCAGGTTTCCCGCTGTAATACGACTCAAAAACGATTTTCTTGCCATCGGGCGACCATTGGGGATTGTCATCACGGGGTGCATTGTCCGTCAACTGGTGCAGATGAGAACCGTCCGCGTTTACCACAAAAATCTTAAATATCCCACTTTGCCCCGACACAAACGCGATCTTGCCGGTCAGTTGAAGTGCTGGTGTCACGATACCCGGGGTCACAATAATATCCAGTTTGCTGCCGCCGCACGC
>CAWCRE010000012.1:0-147595 GCA_963797845.1 Terriglobia bacterium | reverse complement strand
TCTAGAGTGGAGTTCCAAAAACGGAGAAGCGGCAAAGACCGAACCTCGTCTCAAACTTGCTCTCACCCACGAAGAAATTGCGCAGATGATTGGCACTTCGCGCGAGACCGTTACTCGTTTGTTTGCGGACATGAAGAAGCGGCAGATCGTTCAAGCGAAGGGCTCGACGCTGATCATTCGCAACAAGGCGGCACTGAAAGTTTTGGCCACGGCGAACTGATCGGTTTTTGCAACGTGCCTACGGTCACGGGCAGCGGTGACTCTTATCACTGTTTTCTCACCCCCATCGCGATAAGACAGCAGCATGGAGAGCGCAATTCAACAAAGTTGTCTTGACTGTGTCCTTCGTTCGGACCGGCTCTTCTGCGACCTGCCCGCCGACGCCCTGCAAGCATTCGACGCGCTCAAGAGCATGGCCCTGTTTGAGCGCGGCAGCGCCATCTTTCAGGAAGGGCAGCCCGCGCGGGGAGTGTTTGTGATCTGTGAGGGCCGCATAAAACTTTCCGTCTGTTCCGACTCGGGAAGACGTCTGATTCTTCGGATCGCGGGACCCGGAGAGGTTCTGGGCCTGAGTGCATCGCTGTCCGGCAGTCCCTACGAAGTCACCGCAGAGACGCTGGATAATGCCCGGGTCGCGCTGGTCAAGCGCAAGGATCTGCTGCACTTCCTGCGCGATCATCGCGAGGCATGCCTCCAGGTGGTGCACCTGTTGAGCCAGGACCTGCATACCGCCTATGACCGCGTGCGCTCCGTTGGTTTAGGAAGGAGCCGCCGGTCCCGGGTCCCGCACGTCCAATAAAGCTTTCGCCCCGGAGTGCCGATTCTGCGGATATGAAGCTGTGGTGCTTGCTGCTGGTGGTGTCTGTTCTTGTTCTTCCTCAGGA
This sequence comes from Terriglobia bacterium, assembly GCA_963797845.1. Taxonomy (GTDB): domain Bacteria; phylum Acidobacteriota; class Terriglobia; order Terriglobales; family Acidobacteriaceae; genus DASREM01. The sequence continues at coordinate 146,711 of CAWCRE010000012.1, read as the reverse complement.
AAGTTCTGCCTCCCGTCACAAGCACAAAGCGTCCCCGGCAGCGGTGGCTGCAGGGGATTATGTCGGCTCCGATACTTGTATCGCGTGCCATGATGATTCCAGCAAAACTCTGGAGCCCACCCGGCACCAGAAATTGTTCGCCAACCCAGAGCCCGCAAAAAATGGGTGCGAGGCCTGTCACGGTCCGGGATCGAAACATGTCGATGGGAACGGTGATGTCGAGAAAATTTTCCGTTTTACCGGCGCCCCCATCAGCCAGGTCCAACTTCGCTGCACCGGATGTCACTCCAACCTGGGCGGAGACCATGGCCACGCCAAGCTGAATTGCTTGAGCTGTCACTCCGTTCATCACGCATTCGAAGCCAAATTCCTCCTGGTGAAATCCACTCCCGACCTGTGCACAGGCTGTCACCACTAGCGGTGATTGCGGTCCTTGCCCGTCCTATTCCGGTCGATTTTTACGACCGAATAACGTGTGACCCACGTCACCTCTTCGAGTGAGACCACTCATTGTCCCCTCGCAGCATTCCACGAAGAATAAACAGTCCGGAAGATGTGGAGGGATTAGCACATGCGATGGAGTGGAGGGAATCTCAAATCTGGGTTATTCGCGGTTCTCTGCTTCCTTTTTTTCCTCTCCAGTCTTAGTTCGTTCTGTTTCGCCGCCGGAGCCGCCAAGGCGCAAAAGCCCAGTAGTGAGGAATGCCTTGCCTGTCACGGCGATTCCACCCTCAGCAAAGAAGTCGATGGCAAGCCCTTCAGCCTCTTCGTAAACCCCGACAAATTCAAAGACTCCATTCACGGCGGCATGTTCACTTGCGTCGATTGCCACACAGATCTGAAGTCGTCACCTCATGATGGCACTCCGGCCAAAGTCTCATGCTCCACCTGCCACGCCGACCAGCAAGCTGAGTACGAGCGAAGCTACCACGCCAAAGCAATCCAAAAAGGAGACGGCAAAGCCGCCACCTGTATCGATTGTCACGGCAGTCCCCATGAACTGCTCCCGGCATCGGACCCTAAGTCCCACGTGAATCATGCGAACATACCCGCCACTTGCGGGGGCTGTCACGGGCAGAAATTTGTCATGGAAGCGAGCGGTCACAGTTCACAGCCCTTTGCCTCGTACCAGGAGAGCGTTCACGGCAAGGCCGTCGCTGCCGGATCCGATAAAGCCGCGGTCTGCACCGATTGTCACGGATCGCACGAAATTCTCGCCGCCAGCGATCCCAAATCTTCGATCTTCAAGTTCAACGTGCCGCTGACCTGCGCGAAATGTCACGAATCGGTCAAAGCTGAATTTATGCAGAGCATTCACGGCCAGGCTCTGGCTCGAGGGAATTCGCAGGCGCCCGTCTGTACCGACTGCCACGGGATACATTCCATCAAGTCGCATGTGGATCCAACTTCCTCGGTCTCAGCCCAGAATCTGGCTCGTAACACTTGTTCGCGATGTCATGAAGGCGTGCGGCTCTCACAAGAATTTGGTTTCGAAGGGCGTCGCGAAACGACATATCTCGAGAGTTACCACGGACTGGCGTCCAAACTCGGTTCTCCGATCGTTGCCAACTGCTCGAGTTGCCACGGCGTGCACAATATTCTTCCCTCCGGCGATCCACGTTCCACGATTAACCACGCGAATCTGGTCAAAACCTGTGGCCAGTGCCATCCCGGAGTGAACGAAAAATTTGTCTTGGCCAAGGTCCACGTGGATGCGCCGATCTCGGCCGATACCGGAAGCGTCGCGGTGCGCTGGATTCGCAAGTTCTATCTGGGAATGATTCTGGTGGTCATCGGCGGCATGGTGCTTCACAACCTTGTCATCTGGAGGCGTAAGGCCATGCTTCGCCGCGCCCAGCATCATCGCCTCGTGCAACGCATGTCGAAAGGCCAACGTGTTCAGCATTGGCTGCTGCTGGTGAGCTTCTTCGTGCTGGTGCTGACCGGCTTCGCCCTGAAATTCCCCGATTCGTGGTTCGCGAACCTGTTGGCCATGGGAGAGCGTGTCCGCGGCATCACGCACCGCGTAGCGGCCTTGATCCTGATCGGAATCGGACTCTATCACCTGGCCTATCTTGCGCTGACGCGCGAAGGGCGCCGCTTGGTCTTGGACTTCCTGCCCACGCCAAAAGACGCAACCGACGTCTGGTTCACCCTGCTGCACTACTTGGGTTTCCGTTCGACCAAGCCGGAGTTCGCGCGCTTTAACTACGCGGAAAAGGCCGAGTACTGGGCCTTGGTGTGGGGTCTGGTGGTCATGGCTAGCACCGGCGTCATGTTGTGGGCGAAAGTCCTGGTGGGCAACCTGCTCCCGCGATGGTGGCTGGATGTCGCCACCGCGATCCACTTCTACGAAGCCGTGCTCGCGACCTTGGCCATCGTGGTTTGGCACTTTTATCAGGTGTTCCTTGATCCCGACGTGTATCCGATGAACTGGGCGTGGTGGGATGGCAAGGTTTCCTTCGAACACTATCGTGAGGAACACGCGTTGGATACGGCCACTTTGCTGGATGCCGCGCGTGCGGACGCAGCCGCCAAGCTCGCGGACGACCACCCGGACCGAGCAAGAGAAGTGGATGAACCTGTCCAAGTTTCGAAGTAGTGGGATTTAGTACTTGGCATTGCGCAGATTTCGGGAGGAGAATCTGTCCTTCCCGCACCAAACGAAACTGATTGACGTGAAGCAGCGCGCAAACCAGTCACGGGAGATGACAGATGGTCGATCCGCAATCCTCAAGCACCTCGATGGATAAATTAAGAGGACTGTTTCGCAATCCGATCAGCTTGATAGGCGGAGCGCTGGCCCTGGTAGCGCTGGCCAACATTTTGTTCTTGTTCGTGATCGATGTCACCTCCGAACATCCCGCGCCTTACATAGGAATTCTGGCTTACATGGTAGGCCCAGCCATTCTCATTTGCGGGTTGGCTCTCATCCCCTTTGGCATATGGTACGACCAGCGCAGGCGCAAGACTCTTCTGCCCGGCGAGTCGATGCGTTATCTGAAGATTGATTTCACCGATCCTAACCAGCGCGGCGCCCTGGCCTTCTTCGGTAGCTTCCTGGTGGTGTTCATGCTGATGAGCGTGATGGGAAGCTATCGCGCCTACGAGTTCACCGATTCGGTGCAGTTCTGCGGACAGCTTTGCCATTCCGTGATGGCTCCGGAATTTATTGCCTATCAACTATCGCCGCATGCGCGTGTTGCCTGCGTCGAGTGTCACGTGGGTGCCGGAGCGACCTGGTATGTGAAGTCGAAACTCTCGGGTGCCCGCCAGGTGTTCGCCACGGCTTTCAACACTTATCCCCGGCCCATCCCAACTCCGGTCCACAATTTGCGCCCTGCCCAAGAGACCTGCGAACAGTGCCATTGGCCGAAAAAATTCTACGGCGCGCAGTTAAAATCCTTCACTCACTTCGCCAGTGACGAGAAGAACACCGTTCGCCAGATCAAGTTGCTGATCAAGACGGGTGGCGGAGATCCCGCGACCGGGGCGCCTGAGGGCATTCACTGGCACATGAACATCGCCAACGAAATCACCTACATCGCCACCGACGAGCAGCGGCAAACCATTCCTTATATTCACGTCAAAGACATGCAAGGGCGCGTCATCGATTATTTCGCGAAAGATTCAAAGCTGGGGCCGGAGCAGATCCGCACCATGGCCCGCCACCGCATGGATTGTGTGGACTGCCATAATCGTCCTACGCATATCTACGTGGCGCCCGACATGGCTGTCGATCAGTCTCTGATGGGGCATCGGCTCGACCCGTCGTTGCCCTACATGAAACAGCAAGCCGTCGCGGCATTGACCGGGAAGTACGAGACCACGGAAAAGGCGACCGAAGGAATTGCCAAGAGCCTTCATGATTTCTACGCCTCCAAGTATCCCGATCTGAGCCACAGCAAGGAACTCGAAATTCGTAACGCGATCGACGAAGTGCAGGCAATCTATCGCCGTACGACATTTCCAGAAATGAAGCTGAACTGGCAGACCCACCCCAACAATCTCGGCCATTTCTATTCCGCGGGCTGCTTCCGCTGCCACGACGGGCAGCACGTGAGCCAGGACGGCAAAGTGATCAGCAAGGATTGCGATACCTGCCATACCGTGGCTGAACAGCAGGAGGGCGGCGTTGCCACTGCGCCAGTGCAGAAGATCAACTTTCAGCACCCGGTCGACCTCGGCGACCTCACTCAGGTGTCCTGCAATGATTGTCACAGCGGCGGCGTCAGCCCCTAACCCGGCAACTCTCAATAACTTGGCGTTGTGATACAGATCACAATTTCAGGTGACTAGGGTCACGGCTGCCCCGGTCATGCTCTTCTATCGTGGCTTCCATAAGGGGTGAACGACTCCCCGGCATCAAGGAGGCCGCTCGATGGCTCCAACGAATGGCAATCATTCCGCTGCAGGTTCTGAGACTGGCAAGCCGCGCCTGATCTTCTGGGAAGTCACCAAGGGTTGCAATCTGCGTTGCATTCACTGCCGCGCCAGTGCCACCGAACTTAGTTCCCCCAACGATCTTGCCACCAAGTTCGCGCTCGGCATCATTGACCAGATTGCCGAAGCCGCCAACCCCATCCTGGTGCTGAGCGGCGGAGAACCGCTTTATCGCTCCGACATCTTTCAGCTCGCGCGCTATGCCACGGACAAGAAACTGCGCGTGGCCCTGGCCACCAACGGCACGCTGGTCACAAAAGATGTGGCGCGCATGATCGTGGATTCCGGCGTGAAACGCGTTTCCATCAGTCTCGATGGCGCCGACTCGCTCACCCATGACAGTTTCCGTGGAATCCCCGGCGCGTTTGATGCCGCGGTGTATGGTTTGCGCAACCTGAAATCCCTGGGCATGTCAGTGCAGATCAATATGACGATCGCTCGCCACAACGCCCGCCAGCTTCCTCAGGTACTTGAATTGGCCGAAGTCTCTGGGCGCCGATGCGCTCCACACGTTCTTGTTAGTTCCGGTGGGCTGCGGTGTAGACATCGCCGCCGAGCAGATGGTGGCTCCCGAAGAATACGAAGAAATGCTGAACTGGTTTTACGATCAATCGCTCACCGGCGAGATCGAACTGAAAGCCACTTGCGCTCCGCATTACTTCCGCGTAGTCCGGCAACGCCGGGTGCAGGAAAAACGCTCTGCCGAAGCCGCCCGCAACCATGCCATTCGTTTGGCCGCTGCCGACGATATCGGGCCCACGGAAATGGTGATGCCCGGGGCCACCGGCGTCTCTCTAAAGCCGAACGGTAGTGGAAACGGTCACCCTGGCGTCACCCCGGTGGTCATCCTACCGACATGAACGCCATGACCAAAGGATGCCTGGCGGGTACGGGCGTGTGCTTCATCTCGCACGAAGGCGAAGTCTATCCCTGCGGCTACCTTCCCGCAGTTGCCGGCGACCTGAGAAAAGAGCGGTTCGCCGACATCTGGGAAAACTCCGCGGTGTTCAACGCCCTGCGCGACACCGGCAATTTGAAAGGCAAGTGTGGCTGCTGCGAGTTCCGCAACATCTGCATGGGCTGTCGCGCCCGCGCCTTCGCCGCCTCTGGAGATTTCTTAGCCGAAGAACCGTTCTGTGTTTATCAACCGAAAACCAACAGCATTCATAACGATAAGCCGTTGCCGGAAAAGCTTGCCTTGCAACAGAAGTGAGAGAAGTATGGCGAAGTTGATTCCATTCTATGTTCCAGCGTGTCATCACCAGAAGGTGCGCTGGGTGCCCCAACAAAGCCGGGGAAAGTTGCTCGTTTTTCCAGTCATGAAGACGCGCAAGGCCGCGGTCAAAGCGGTTTCGTTGAACATGAAATGGCAGTTCCTGAACCGTCCATCGCGGTCGGCTAAATAAACATGGCTACAAGACATCTTGTGGGAAAAGACCCCGGCACCCGATCCACACTGGCGAAGGTTCCGATCTTTTCCGGCCTTTCCGAAACTGAGTTGGGTTTCCTTTCTCAACGCGCCGTTCCCAGAAACTTCGCCGCGGGGGAAATGGTTTTCACCGAGGGCGAGGCATGCCTCGGAATGTCTTAGACGTGGTAGCCGCGGAAGCCTGCGTTGGGATGGTTGGCGGGTCACAAAAAAAAGCCCCGCGCAATTCGGCGGGGCTTTTTTTCTTTCCCGTTTACGCTGATTTCTTCACTGCTTCCGGAAACCGGATGACCTGGCCCCGCTTGTCCGCGGGAATCCATTTCCGCTTGTCCTTGTAACGATCCGGAATATAGAAGTTAATAATCTGCGCCATACCATCCTCCGATCCCAGCACATCTTTTCCCAACGTCGATCACCGCGATGTGCTGCTCACCTTTACCTGATTAGATGCTGGTCGAAATCGCAGGAAACGTCACTTTATTGTTAGAGAAGGCCACAACTTCGGTGACATGCCGGGGTTCAACGTCTGCTTGTCAGGCCGACACCGATACGCAAGCCAATTTTTTCCCGACTTCGAGACACTGGATTTCAATCTCAAAAAGTGCGGCCCGCCGCAGGGCGGCTCCATCGACGAGTTCAGCACGTAAGCATTGGGGAAAAACGGACCCAGACCGAAGGCTTCTCCGGGAAGGTGGCGTACGGGGCGCGCCGGGCTACGTCAAATTCCATTGTCTGTCTCTAAACCCTTGACCCCAGTCGAGATCCAGCTTACTTTCCTTCTCCAGGCTCGTCCGGCCATGGTAACTTTTCACATCCCTGTGCATCCCATTTGCCAGAGCCACAGGAGTATTTTGTTTTTTTTAGTTCAACATGAAGCCGTCGTCTGACAAACCGCAGCTTAAACGCATGAATCGGCGGGAGTTGCTGAAACTTACCCCGGTCCTTGCGCTGGGGGCATTTGCCATTCCCAAGTTTCAGACCAAGCTGCTGGCCTCCGGCCTCGGCCTCAGCGACTGGGCGGCTTCCAAGCTGTTTCGCCAAGGACACCTGGCCCCGACGTTCGCCAATACCGAAGTCACGCCCTTCGAGCGGTTCCCCATCAACGACTACGACGAAGACGATCCGGGCGTTGATCTGGACAACTGGACCCTGACTGTCAGCGGCGTCGGTCCGAAGGACAAGGACTACACCTTGGCCCAGATTCAAGCCCTCCCCAAAGTTGTCCAGAATACCCGGCACGTATGCGTCGAAGGCTGGGATGTGGTCGGGAACTTCGGCGGAGCGAAGCTTTCCGATTTCCTGAACATGATCGGCGCTAATACCAATTCCAAGTTCATTTATGTCGAGTGTGCGGACGACTATTACGAATCGCTCGACATGGAAACAGCCCTCCACCCGCAAACGTTGTTGTGCTACGAAATGTACGGCAAGCCGCTGACGCGCGAGCACGGCGCTCCGCTGCGGTTACAAATTCCAACCAAGATCGGTTACAAGCAGGCGAAGTATCTGACCGACTTGAAAGTGACGAACGTTTTACAGAAGGCTGGCTACTGGGAAGACCAGGGCTACTCAAGTTTTTACGGTTTGTGAGGAGCTGTGCGCGAAGCGGTCATCGAAATCGAAGCCGGTCAGGAACTCGAAGAGAGTGTTGCCGTCTACGAGCATCCCTGGCCAGTGCGGTTTTCGCACTGGGTCAATACTGTCGCGTTGTTGGTGATGGTAGGAAGCGGATTTCAGATCTTCCGTGCGTTCCCGAGCTTCGGCGAAAAAATTCCGCAGAAGGACTTGCTGCACTGGCCAAAGAGTTTGGCCATCGGCGGATGGCTGGGAGGCGGGTTGCAATGGCACCTGACCTTCATGTGGATTTACGTGGCAACCGGCCTGTTCTATGTGCTCTACCAGGTCGGGAGCGGAAATTACAGGCAGGTGTTGTTTGTGCCGCGGGATGTTCCCGGCGTGTGGCCGATGGTTCGTCATTACTTTTTTTTCGGACCGAAGCCGCCGGAACGGGAAGCGTATAACCCGCTTCAGAAGTTGGCTTATACGTCAGCGATTGTCCTGGGCATTTTGTCAGTGTTGACGGGAATTGCCATTTGGAAGCCGGTGCAGTTTTCCTGGCTGGCGGCCATGATGGGCGGGTTCCATTACGCGCGTATATGGCATTTCGCGGTGATGTGGGCCATTTTGTTTTTCATTTTTGGCCATCTGGTAATGGTGGTATTGCATGGCTGGAACAACTTTGTGTCGATGCTGACGGGCTGGAAAAAAGATCCCGACTATACCCCCCGGTAATCGGGACGCTGCACAAAGATGGCTTGGGAAGGGAAAAGCTCAGTAGTGAAAGCGGCCCCCGACGTCGACACAAAAGAGCGAGATCTGATCCGGCGCGTGCAGGATGGCGAGCAGGAAAAGTTCTACGAGCTCATCAAGCCGTATGAACGAAGGGTATTCAGCGCGGCGTTCGCGGTTTTGCGGAATGCGGCCGACGCGGAAGAGGTGGCGCAAGAGGCGATTCTGAAGGCTTTTGCCAACCTCCGGCAGTTCCGGGCGGAAGCCCGGTTCAGTACCTGGTTGATCCAGATTGCGGTGAACGAAGCGCGTATGCGCCGCCGCAAGGAGCACGCTGACATGATGGAGCCGATTGGCGAACGCGCGGATGAAGAAGGAAGTTACACCCCGCGGGAGTTCCCCGACTGGCGCGAGATCCCGTCAGAGGCCTTGGAACGGAATGAAGTGCGGGAACTGTTGTTGCAGTCGTTGGCGGCGTTGGGAAGCAAGTATCGCGAGGTCTTTGTATTGCGGGACATTCAGCACTTGAGCATTGAGGAAGTTTCCGAAGCTTTGGGAATCTCGCGGGCGTCGGTGAAGACCCGGCTCCTGCGAGCTCGACTTATGCTGCGAGATCTCCTGGCGCCTCGAATCGCCAGTGGATTTTTTAGCCGTGAACCTTTCGAGAAGGGAAACAAACCATGGTAGCAGTGAATTGCGAGCAGGTTTGGCTGCAGATTTCGGACTATATCGATGGCGATATAGATTCGACTGTGCGCCCTGCGATCGACGGTCACTTGAAGGAATGTCCGCGCTGCGCCTCAGTGCTGGCGGGTACCAGGAACGTGGTCCAGTTGTACTCCGATGAGCGCCTGTTCCGCGTCCCGCTCGGCTACAGTTGGCGTATGCAGCGGCGCCTGGCCAGCTCCATGCGCGCGCGTCGCGGTACCGTTCGCGGTTGGGTGGTCGCTTTTGCCGCCATGGCACTGGTAGCTGGAACGCTCGCCATCTCAAACTCCCGGGGAATTGCGCCGGCCATGAAGTCCGCCCACGCGCAGCCGGGTAGTCTCGTACCTGCTACTCTCGCAGTCCTCATCACCAATCATGGGAAGTTGTTCCACATCGAAGGATGCCCGTTCCTGAAAGATAACGACAACCCCCACGTCGTTACCGCCAAAGAGGCTATCAAAGAAGGTTATGTTCCTTGCGTGCGCTGTCTGGGAGAATATGTGACCAGGCTGGCACAGGCTTTCACTCATAAAGCGACTTGGGCAGGCTTTTTAGCCGCTCGCTAAAGGATTAAGAAGGGTGGATGTGGCGCGACCCAAGAATGGTGTGAATCGATCTAGAGTAAGAAGAAAGCCCTTAACCTGCGATCAGCACGCCAGTTGATCGCGATTCAGCTTCAGCCCGTTCAAATTTCCCAGCACCGTCACCGCAATCGATTCCGTGTGGAAAAATTCGTTCGCCAGGGTTTGCAAATCTTCGGCCTGTACTTCTTCGATCTTCTGAATCAGCTCATCCAGTCCGTAGAAACGATCGAAGTACATTTCCTGACGCGCCAGGTTCGACATGCGCGCCGTTGACGATTCCAGCGAGAGCATAAGGCTGCCCTTCAGCTGGTCTTTGGCGCGGCGCAATTCTTCTTCCGGCACCCGCTCCTGCTTCAGTTTGCGAAACTCCGAGACGATTGATTGCACGACCTTGCTGGCGGACTCACGTGAAGTCCCGGCGTAGACCGAAAGACAGCCGGTATCACGGTAAGGGCTGAGATCGCTATAGATCGCGTAGGCCAAGCCCTGCCGCTCGCGGATGTTCTGGAACAGCCGTGAGCTCATTCCTCCACCCAGCAGCGTATTCAGAATGTAAGAAGTATGTCGCTGGTCATGCGCGATCGGGTGCGACGGTACTCCCACGCAGATCTGCACCTGCTCCAGCGCCTTTTTGTTGCGCATGATGATGCGGGGAACAATCTTCGGCTGCGAGCTGTGAAAGCCGTTCTTCACCGGCTTCATGTGCTGGAAATGTTTCGCAACGAGATCCACGAATTCCTGGTGCTTCAAATGCCCGGCTGCGCAGATCGTGACATTGCCTGGCGAGAAACGCTGGGCATAGAAATCCGCCACCGGCTCGCGGTCAAAGCGCTTCACCGTATCCTTGGTCCCAAGAATCGGCTTCCCCAGCGGATGGTCCTTCCAGAAGTTCTGGGTGAAGATCTCATGGACAAGGTAGTCCGGATTATCTTCATCCATCTTGATCTCTTCCAGGATCACCCCGCGCTCCCGCGCGATATCCTGCACATCGAATACCGGGTTCAGCACCAGGTCGCTCAGTACGTCGAGGGCGATCGGAATATGCTCATCCAGGACCTTCACGTTGAAGCAGACGCACTCCTTCGCCGTGAACGCATCCATGTTGCCGCCGATAGAGTCCACCTGCCGGGCAATCTCTTCCGCCGAACGATTCTGCGTACCCTTGAAGACCATGTGCTCAATGAAATGAGAGATTCCATTCCATTGCGGATCTTCGTCGCGAGAGCCAGTCTTGATCCAGATTCCAATCGAAACCGAGCGAATATGCTCCATCTCTTCGGTAATGATGGTCAGGCCGTTAGGCAAGCGTTCGCGATTAATGTTGCGGATTTCTTTCACCATGAACTTAGGTCCAACAGAACAGCCCGTGGAGTACGAGCCTTGGGTAGCCTGTTAATATTGTCACACAGACTGAGTGGATGCGGGACGATATACGTACTCCCACATTTTCAGCAACTTACCGTCGTATCTGTGCTTTTTCTGAGATTTTGGCCAGATTTCTCGGGAAAACCTCAGTGGCGCCTCTCGAAGGATTAGATGCATGTCCGACGCAATACAGACCAAGCGGTTGTTAGGCCTTTCCCTTCAGGAACTTACCGACCTGATGTTAGAGGCCGGACAGCCTTCTTATCGGGGCCGCCAGCTCTTCGAGGCTGTCTACGGGGGGCGCGTCCGGTCCATCGAACAGATCTCCACCCTGCCGACCGATTTTCGCCGGAACCTCACTCACCGCGGAATTTCGATGGGCTTCCCGAGCATCGACAAGAAATTTGTTTCCAAGGATGGCACGGTTCGTTACCTGATCGGATTTCCCGACGGTCAAAGCGTAGAGACGGTCTGGATGCCCGAAGGCGATAGCGGGGAAGCGGGGGATGGAACCGAGGCTGGTGAACAAACTTTATCCCGCCCATTTGATCGCGCCACTATTTGCGTCTCCAGCCAGGTCGGATGTGCCGTAGCTTGCCAGTTCTGCATGACCGCTCTGCTCGGGGTAAAACGAAATCTTTCCGCCGGCGAAATCGTTGGTCAAATCTCCGCTGTGCTCGAAGATCAGAAAGTGTCGCCGCCGCACGACCGCATCAACTTGGTCTTCATGGGAATGGGCGAGCCGTTCCTGAACTACGATAATTTCATAAAGGCATCCCGGCTCCTGGTGGAAGGCGTGGGAATTCCGGAAACTCGGATGACGGTGTCCACCGCCGGTATTGTTCCTCGAATTTATGACTTCGGGCAGGAAGAGATTCGCCCGAAGCTGGCGATTTCGCTCAATGCCTCCAATGATCAGGCGCGCGACCGCCTGATGCCGATCAATCGGAAATGGAACCTCGAGAAACTGATGGGAGCGGCGCGCGAATTCCCCCTGCGCAACCGGGAAAAACTTACCTTTGAATACGTTCTGCTGAACGAGGTAAACGATGCACCGCAAAATGCGCGCGAAGTCGTCGATCTGATCCGCGGCTTGCGAGCCAAGGTGAACTTAATCGCGCTCAATCCGGGCCCGGGAATTGATTTTCAGACTCCTGCTGAACAACGGGTGGTGGAGTTCCAGAAAATCCTGATCTCCGCCGGCATCCCGACCTTCGTGCGCCGCCCGCGCGGGCGCGATATTTACGCCGCGTGCGGGCAATTGAAACGCACAATAGAACTGACCGCTTGACTTACTGTCCTTTCTCTACTTTCTCGGCAGCGGAATCGATCAGCGCAGCCTCATCCTGGAGAATCTTTCCGATCCGTTCCAGCTGCTGATCGGCCTCCTGCCATTTTTTCTGCTCGATCGCCTCCCGCACGCCAGGGATGGTCTTTACCCCGTACCCCGTGTACTGACCGGGTGCATAGATCATGTGCTTGAACCACGGACGCCCCGGGAGACCCTGCTCGCTCGTGAGCTTGCGTTCGCTTTGCATGAGCTCCGCATTGATCTGCTGAAGCGCACCGCCATTCAGAGTCCAATCGCTGTTCTTGGTGAGCTTTTCGATCGCCTTCTGATAGCGTTGGGCACTGTGGGTCAGAGCATCCGATCCATTCTCCAGCGGCGCAAAATTCAAAAATGGCGGAACCTCCTCCCGCGCCGGTGGGACAAACGTCTTCTTGGGATCGGACGCCGCTGTAAAGACGCCATCTTCCAATTCCTTATTCTGCTCGCGGATTTCATCCTGTTTCTCCGACGCCAGTTTCTTCAACTCGTCGGCGTACTTGTGAATCGTGTCGGCGAAGTCCGTGAACTCAAAGGGAAGCAGGTCCGCATCGGCCAGTCTCATCACCGCCGTCCCTACGGTCTGCGATAGAGCCTTGCCGTAACTGAAGTCGGTGTCGGAGAAGTGGGTGTACCAGTAGAAATCGTCATAAATGGAGTGGTAAATTCCGCCTCCATCTTCTCCGCCATAGGAATAATTCATTGAAGCGACGCCGAGGTGATCGATGAACGCGGTGTAGTCCGACCCCGATCCGAGCGCATACATTCGTAAATCCGCACGGTTGCGAACGTCGTCACGTTCCCCTTTATCCTTCGCGTCGAAGATGCTCTTGGATCGCAAACGGTCCCATACCGGCATCTTCTTTTCGGGATCCTCAATGTCGCGAGCCACGCCGTTCGTGAATTTCTCGAGAGTATGAGATCCGCCCGGTTCGAAGAATCCCCGCCCATTGCCATCAGTATTGATGTAGGCCACCGCGTGCTGCCGCAGTTCGTCGGCATGTTCCTCGGCCCACTCCGTAGATCCCAGCAGTCCGGGCTCTTCGCCGTCCCACAAGCAGTAGATGATGGTTCGTTTCGGTTTCCAACCCTGCTTAAGCAATTCCGCATAAGCCCGCAGTTCTTCCATCTCCGCGTTTGCGCCCGAAATCGGATCTTCCGCGCCATTGACCCACGCGTCGTAATGATTGCCGCGCACCACCCACTCGTCAGGAAATGTTGCTCCAGGAATTTTGACGATGACATCATTCAGGGTCTTCATATCCCAGTTCGCCTGCACTTTGAGGTGAACCTTCGCCGGGCCGGGCCCGATGTGATAGGTCTGCGCCAGCGAACCGCGCCACTCTTCGGGAGCAATCGGTCCTTTCAGGGCTGCCAGCAGCGGTTGCGCATCGGCATAGGAGATAGGAAGGACCGGTATTTTCGTGATTGTCTTCACGTCCTTCAGGGCCAGGCGCTTCGCATCTTTTGTGGCGCCGACCCCCGGGGTTAGCGGATCACCCGGATAATTCGGCATATCCATCACGCTGCCGCGCTGCACGCCGTCCTTGGGACGCCACGCGCCCTCGGGGAAAACATCGCCCTGCGCGTAACCATCGTCGTTAGGATCGGAGTAAATGAGGCAGCCAATCGCACCGTGCTCGGCTGCTACCTTTGGCTTGATTCCGCGCCAGGAATGCAGGTACTTCGCGATGACAATCGCACCTTTCACCGAGATTCCCATGCGCTCCAATTTCTCGTAGTCGGCGGGAATTCCGTAATTCACAAAAACCAGCGGAGCGGTAACGTCGCCGTCAATCGAATATGCGTTGTAAGTCGGGAGCTGCTCGGACGTCTGGTTCGAAGTGGGATCCACGGCGACTGGTGGTTCCTGCAGTTTCGCCACAAACTTGGTCGGCGCCACCAGTTCCACCACGCGTTCTTTTGGAGTAGGGAAGAGAACGTCAAAGTTCTCGATATGGACATCCAGCCCCCACTCCTTGAACTTCGACATCAGCCATTCCGCGTTATCTTTGTCGTAGGGCGATCCCACGTGGTGAGGGCGCGCGGAGAGTCGCTGCATGTAATCGCGCAGATTCTGCTGCGAAGGAAGGGTCCGAAATTTCTGCTCCCAGTCGCGCTCGCCACGCGACGACTCTGACGTAAACCCCTGCAAAGGGGAATTCTGATCGGGCGCTGTTCCCAGCAACAGCAAACCCGCGACCAGCACGCTCACCAGCCTCACACACTGCTTCATTCGTTCCTCGCTGTTTTTGGATTAGTCCGCGGACTTCCTTCGAGTTGAAACGCACGTTTCAGCAGGCCAGCATTATAGGCCAAATCCTGTCACCATCACGGCAAAACACATCTGGTTACGAGGTTTGCCGAACTTGGTGCCGCTGGAATAAGCTTCCGTTGCCATGAATCACCATCTCGCACGATCCCTTCGCACACCGTCGGTCATTCTGCTGCTGACCCTCAGCCTCGCTTCAATTCCGTCCTTTGCCGCGACTAATTTCTCTCTCGAGCAGGTAATGAGTTCACCTTTTCCCACCGACCTGGTCGCAGCCCGGCAGACCGGACGCGATTGCATGGACGTTCAACGCCCGGGGAGTGCGCAACGTCTGGATCGCCGATCCGCCAACTTTCGCGGCGCGCCAGCTTACGCGCTATAACGCAGACGATGGCCAGCCGATCGCCAGCCTGCGCATCACGCCGGACGGCAAGACTGTGGTCTTTGCGCGCGGCACTGAGGCCAATGAGGCGGGCCGCATTGCCGATCCTACTTCGGGCATCACGGCTCGCAAACAGCAGGTGCTCGCCGCCGATGTGCAGACCGGGAAAATAAAGGTACTCGGAGAGCTGGGTTGCGGGGAAGAAGGCTGCGAGGACATCCAGATCTCGCCTGATGGGCAGTCGGCGGTGTGGGCCGCCAAAAAACAGTTGTGGATTGCGCCGCTCTCCAGCGTCAATGGCGCCCGCCAGTTGACCGAACTTGCCGGCGAGAACACCACCCCGCGCTGGTCGCCAGATGGATACCAGATCGCGTTCGTCAGCAAACGCGGCGACCACAGCTTCATTGCCATCGCCGATGTAGGCGGAGATGAAGTGCACTACCTCGCTCCCACTGTCGACCGCGATATCATGCCGCGCTGGTCGCCTGACGGAAAGCGCATTGCCTTTGTGCGACTACCCGGTATCGAAGAGAAGCTGCCGCTCATTCCGGAGCGCCCGGTACCGTGGTCGATCTGGGTCGCCGACGCATCCACAGGAAGCGCACAACAGATTTGGCAGAGCGGTCAGAAACCGAATGACTCTTTTCCGGAGTTGACGGCGGACACTGCGTTCTACTTCGCGACCAATGACCGCCTCCTTTACGCTTCCGAACAGGATGGCTGGAATCATCTCTACTCGATCGCTGCCACCGGAGGCTCGCCCACGTTGCTCACTCCCGGCCATTTTGAAGTGGAAGACGTGTTCGTGCCCGGCGGACGGCAAGTCGGTCTTGTATTCATCCAATCAGGACGATGTCGATCGCCGTCATATTTGGCGGGTTGCCCTCGACGGCGGAACTCCGGCAGCCTTAACCAAAGGCGAAACGATCGAATGGACTCCCGTGCAGTCCGGCGACACCATGTTGTGTCTTGGCTCGATCGCCACTACTCCCGCCATGCCATACCGGATCAGTCCTTCCGGCCGGGAAATGCTTGCGCCCGACGCGCTGCCTAAGGATTTCCCTTCCCAGCTGGTTACTCCCAAACAGGTTGTCTTTCGCGAGTGATGACGGGCTTGAAATCCACGGCCAGCTCTTTGTTCCCAATGGACGAACTCAGCCCGGGCCGGCGCTTGTCTTCACTGCACGGCGGCCCCATCCGGCAGATGCTGCTCGGGTTTCATTACATGGGTTATTACCACAATGCCTATGCGATGAATCAATACCTCGCGACCCGAGGTTACGTCGTGCTATCGGTGAATTACCGGCTCGGCATTATGTATGGCCGGGCTTTCCGGGAAGCCCCGAATTCTTCCTGGCGCGGGTCCGCCGAGTATAAGGACGTCGTCGCGGCCGCGCGCTATCTCCAGGGTTTGCCCACGGTGGACCGCAAGAAAATTGGCCTTTGGGGCGGCTCTTACGGCGGCTTGCTGACAGCTCTCGGATTAGCCCGCAACTCCGATATCTTCGCCGCCGGAGTCGATATGCACGGGGTTCACGATTGGTCGGTATTTCTGCCGCATGGGGAGAATCGTCCCAAGGCTCCCGATGCCGAACAAGCAGACAAGCTCGCCTTCTCTTCGTCACCGAACGCTTCCGTCTCGACCTGGAAGTCTCCGGTGTTGTTGGTTCAGGGCGATGACGACCGCAATGTTCCTTTTGAGCAGACTGTCGATCTTGCGCAGCGGCTCCGCGACAACCATGTTCCGTTCGAGCAGTTGGTGTTTCCTGACGAAATCCATGACTTCCTGCTCTTCAAAACATGGATGCGCGGCCTACGCAGCGACGGCGGACTTTTTCGATCGAAAGCTCAAATGAGTGCGGCTAGTTCAGTGCAGAAGCAGCTTTTCACGCGAGGCGGAATTTGCGGGGCACGGAAGCTCGATGCGGAAGGCGGTTCCACCCTCGGGCCGGCTCTGGCATAGGATCTTTCCGTTGTGTTCCTGGATAATGCCATAGCAGGCATTCAGTCCCAGTCCTGAAGCCGAAGTAGTTCGCGAAGCATCCATGCCGCGGTCTTCTTTAGGTTTTGGACAGTCGTCCGCGAATTCGAGAATGGCGGTCTTCAGTTCCTGGCGTGTGGTCGCCCGCAGAATTCCTCCGCTGGGCGCCAGCGAATTCAATGCATTGTTGATGATGTGCAGGCAGACTTGCAAAAGCTGATTGGAGTCTCCGATCACCGGTCGCATATCGTTTGCGAAATCGGTCTGCACGCGAATGTTGCAAGCGGAAAGCTGCGCCTGGCAAAGATGGACCGCGGTATGTGCCAGCGCGTTCAGGTCCAGTGGAGATTTCTCGACCGGCACTTGCTTGGCAAAGCTCAACAAGCTCGCCACCAGGCCTTTGGTGCGGCGAACCTGCTGCCCGATTTTGTCGGCCATCGTTTTCTGCTGCTCGTCCAGCGGAGTCGCACTCAGCAGGTCCGAATACCCCATCATCGCGGTCAGGGGGTTATTCAATTCATGAGCGGCACCTCCCACCAGCTGCCCCAGAGAAGCCAGCTTTTCCGATTGCACCAGCTGAGACTGAAGCCGTCGCAGGTCTTCGTACGACTCCTGTGAGGTGCGCAGCAAGCGCAAAAGCTCCCGATCCAGCACATGCTGTTTCAGAAAAACCATCGCTCCCATCACCAGCATCGCGCCCAGCGTTAACACCAGCCGGAAGGTGCGCACGGAATTGGAGATCGAATGATCGAATACCGACCAGGCCGCGAACAGCGGCAGAGAAAAAATTGCGATCATGCCCAGCCGGGCCACCCATACGCCGTGAGGCGAGTTGCTGCGCAAAGGCTTCTGCTTCGTGACCAGCTGCCGCGACAAAATTCCTATCGCCACGAAACCACGCCATCGAAACCGCCAGTGGGATATCGTACAAACTTCCTGAGTAATACGTATTGCGCTCGATTCCCCAATTTGCCACGTAGGAACTCAGCGCGTACACCAGCGTGGCTCCAAAGAAATGCGCGTACAACACTTTCCAGCCCTTGTCGCTGTGCGACCACACCACACCCAGCACCGCGAGAAGGGCGAACTTTTCAGTGAGGTACAAGGCGTTCAAACTGTGCTCGTAAATCTGAGCGTCTGTGTGCGCGTACTGCCACGGAATCACCGCATACAGGTACAGAAAAACCCACCAGATCAGCAGCAGTGCGAAATCAAGCGATCCCAGTCGAGCCGTGTGTTCGTCCTGCTCGGAATGCGGTAAGAGCGCTAGGGCCGCCATCATGGGGACGATGTGGAGGAACAGCACGATGTCGCCCACAAACGGATTCGGCACATCCTGCCGCAGTCCTACTTCGAAGTAGGTCCACAAAACCTGATAGCTGAACCAGAGCGCCATACCCAACGAGATCAAGGTCCAGAAAAGTCGCACCCGACCATGGGTCGCGAACAGGCTTGGCAAAAAGACTAGTGCTCCCGCGAATAGAAGAACGCACTGCGCCAGATCACTGATGGCGAGCAGCGCAAAACCGGGCCGCAGTAAGAACGACGCCAGGGCCTGGGCAACCACCACGGCTGCGCTGAAAAGAATCCAGGATTTGGCGCGGAGAGACATGAGGAGGCTGTCATGATTCTAGACAGCAACGCCGTCAGAAACAGGTTACTTCTGTAATACATTCGCCCCTGTCGCGAGCGAATCGCCAAGTTCCCCCTTGCTCTTCCGATTGCGGAACACTAATATCTTCAGAATCAACTACTTTCGGGCGGCTCACGTTGGTATTCCGATCACCCAGGTACCGGTTTTTATGGAGATTAAGAGCTCCCGTTAGCTCGGGAGAGGTCCGGCGGATTGAACGCTGGCTGAGCACCGCCCGTGTCTCCCTGGCCCTGACCTGTCTGGTCGCGATCTGGATGGATCCCAGCCAGGTGCGATATTCAGTCTGGGCCTATGGGTTGGTGTTTTTCTACATCCTGCAGGGCGTGTTCATCATTCTGTTGTTGCGCCGTCGCCAGGAATCCACGCCCTCATTTCGCCTCCTTGCCCACAGCGCGGATGTCGTCTGGCCGGCGATAATCTCGACTTTTGCCAGCGGGCAGAACAACCCCTTCTTTCTTTTCTTTGTCTTTGTTCTTGCCGCCGCTGCCTACCGATGGGGCCTGTGGGAAACCGTCGGTACCGCCGCCATGGAAGTACTGTTGTTGTGGTGTGAGAGCCTCGCCCTCAGTCTAGGATTCTTCGCCTGGCTCAATCACACTCTTTACTTGCATCACTGGCCCCTGCTGCCGATCGACGCCATCGATCTCGAGCCTAAGCGCCTGTTCATGCGGTCGATTTACCTGCTGGTCATGGGCCTGCTTCTCGGCTACCTTGCGGAACAGCAAAAACAGTTGCGCGCTGAAAAAGTAGTGATCGCGCGTATTCTGGGCCGCGCCCGGGTCGAGTCTGGACTCACTGGAACCCTGCACGATATCGTCGGTGAACTGCTCACCCTCTACGGCGCGAAAAGCGCTCTGCTCGCATCGCAGGAAGCCAACAGCTATCGCGTATTCGCGGCCGAGTTGCGCTCCGCGAACGGGCAGCCTTCGAGCTTTCACTGGCTCGATCCAGCGCCTTCCGACAAAGAGCTCTATCTCTACGATTCCAACGAAGACGTGACCTACGCTTGGCGCAAGAGTTCGGATCCCCGCAGCGGATTCAATACCATCTCGCTCGACAAGTCCGGCAACCGGGTGCGCAACGGCGACCAGCGCCTACTTGATCCCTTCGTGCGGCGGCACGATTTTCGATCCGCCGTCGCGGTCTCATTCGTACTCGGCCGTGAGTGGTGGGGCCGCGTATTTCTCCTTGACCCTTCGCTTACTGCCGATACCGAAGAAGAGCTTGCGCTTCCTGCAGGAACTGGTCCGCCAGGTCGGGCCCGCCGTTTACAACGTCTACCTTCTGCGCCGCCTGCGGATGCGCGCCGGAGCCTTGGAGCGCGCACGGTTTCGCGCGCGAGCTGCATGATGGCGCCGTGCAGTCTCTGATTGCGGTGGAGATGCAAGTTGATGTGTTGAGACGCCAGTCGGCGAAATAACCCCGCGGTCGGTACCCGGAGAACTCAGGCCGCATTCAAGGGTTGCTGCGGGAAGAAGTCCTTGAAGTTGCGCGAATTGATGCAGCAGATGAAGTCGCTGGATGTCGATTCGCGAAAATTGCCTGCACTTCCTGGCGACACGGTGGAACGGTTCCAGCGCGAGACCGGCATTTCGGCACGCTTTCTCTGCGGATCTCGACAGGACTTCGATATGCCGCAGCAGGTTTGCCGTGAATTGGCGCGCATTGTGCAGGAAGGCTTGGTCAACGTGCGCAAGCATAGCCAAGCCAAACAGGTGCTGGTGCGGCTGGGTCCGATGGATGGCAAAATTGGAGTGTGATCGATCGAAGATGACGGGCGGGGTTTCCCATTCGCAGGCAGCTTTCAGCCAGCCGAACTCGAAGTCGTTGGCAAGGGTCCCCTGTCATCAGGGAACGGGTACGTTTGATTGAGGGCGAACTCACGATAGAATCAAATCCTGGACAGGGATCGCGACTGGAGATCAGATTCCCGCGGAAGCGGGAAGCAGCTTATGGATAACAGACGATCACAGCCGATTCGGATTGTTATTGCCGACGATCATCCTATCTTTCGCGATGGCTTGCGGCGTTTGCTTGAAGCCGAACCCGATCTCAAAGTCATTGGCGAGGCTTGCGACGGATCGCGAAGCCGTGAAACTGGCGCGCCAGCTGAGGCCCGACATCCTGCTGCTGGATTTGGCGATGCCGCAGATGCCCGGGCTGGAAGCTTTGCGCGAGATGAGTTCCGCGACGGGCGTCGAACTCAGTGCGCGTGATCTTGCTCACGGCAGCAGCCGAGAAGAATCAGATCGTCGAAGCGCTGCAACTCGGCGCGCGCGGAGTCGTGCTAAAGGACTCCGCCACTCAGCTTCTGCTGAAGAGCATTCATACGGTGATGTCGGGTGAGTATTGGGTGGGCCGCGAAAGCGTCTCGAACCTGGTGCAGTATCTGCGATCGCTGGTTCAGTCCTCCGGCGAGGAAGCCAAACAGAAGAAAGTTCGGCCTCACTCCCCGCGAATTGGAGATTGTGTCGGCTGTCGTCGCCGGCTATTCCAACAAGGAAATTGCGGAGTACTTCAAGATCAGTGAAGACACGGTGAAACATCATCTCAGCAATATTTTCGATAAGCTGGGTGTTTCGACCCGCTTGGAACTCGCCTTCTTCGCCGTAAATCAGGCCTTGCCCCTCAAGAGCATAGCTTAACCCATATGGCACTTTCGTGCCATATGCGACCCATCTAAGGGCTATTGGCTGTAACTTTAGTTCAGACTCTTACCATAATCAATACAGAACCAGACTCAATCTGGAGACTATCGGTGAACGCAGGCCGAAGGCATTGTATTTGCAGACGCCATTTCGCTCGATGCGCAGAGAAAGGGGGCCACGTCTTGCAAGCTTGATTGCATCAACTTTGGTCCGACGAAGCAGGGCAGGACATTGCGGAGTACGCTGTGATGCTGGCAGTGGTCCTGGTGATTGTGGTCGGGACCATTCGTCTGATCGGCAGCAACGCCAACACGTTTTCTCGCAGGTCGGCAGCTCGATCCAGTAGACCGCTCTCCGGCAACTTCTGGCATTCGTTCCGCATTCGTACTGACCAAAAGCGTGCGGCCGCAAGCCGCACGTCTCTGCTTGTCTACTTGCACGGGGCGGTTAGCGCAACTTCTCGTTGCTTGTCGCCTGAAATCGCGTCAGATACGGGAAGAACGGCGTCACTTGGAACGGCATCTTCTCCTGTGCCGACATAAAGCGGTACCGCCTTCGTCTTGAGCAATTCAATCTGATTGCTCCACGGATCCAGCTTCACTCGGCCGCCCAAGCGGCAACGCCGCGATCTGATCAGTCTTGCGCGTTTCTAGTTGTGGCGACGTATTCAGCAACGCGGACATTCGTGTCGCCTTGCCTGCCGCCAGTCCATTTCCCAGTGCGGCCGGATCAGGTTCTTCAGTTCCGGCGCACGCTCCTGCAAGGCCTTCAAGAACAGTCCGGCGTTGGCGAGTTTGTCTTTGTAGGGAGAGTTGGCCAGCAGTTCCAGCGCCTCGTTTGTCGGCCGCCTCTTCATCGCGCGGACGTGCGATTGAAATCCATTCGTTCGAACGTCTGCTCATCCGGGAAGAACATGCGGTCATTGAAGGCGAGTTTGGTGTCCAGGCGATGGCCGAGCGCAATGTGACTCAAGCTCATGCGCCAAATCACCATTGCCAGCGAAGCTTCGTCGGGCAACACATCCAGCAGGCCGCGGCTTACCACGATGGTGTGACCGATGGTAAAGGATTCCAGCGGGGAGGTTAGCAGTACCCGCGTCCGCACCTCAGGCTGAATATCGAGGTTGTTGGTGACGATCAGGTTGTTCGACGACCGTCTCGCAGTACCTTGTCGACTTCGCCTTCCGGAGCGATCAAGCCGATCTTCTGCAGACGCTCAATCGCGTTTTCCTCCGCTTGCCGCTCCCACACACGCGCGCTCTCAACGGGCGTCGCATCCTGCGCCACGTCGCTTTGGTCATGCACCGTCTGTGGCGAGTCCACCGTATCTGCGTGAACTCTTCGTTGTGCCTAGGTGCTGCATGTCGTATCCCCATAGCCGGGTTTGCGCCTTGAAGTGCAGTCCTGGTCGTTGCGCGTACTGCAAGTCCGATTCTTCGCTATAGATGTAAGCCGGAAGCCACATGCCCGGACGCATGTTCAAACGCCAGCTGTCGAAGTGCAAGTAATAGCTGTAGCGCGAGCTGGACCGTATGTCCCGTTGAAACGAACGATGTTGTAGTCCTGATCTTCAACCCAGATTCTGCCGATAAAGCGTGCCGTTGCCGGAGTTTTCGGCTTCGGCTGCACATCCACCACAATGCAGCGCACTTCGCCAAGAAACTCGCGGCGCACGAATGTGAAGTCGTAATACTTCTTCTGGAAATCCTCGTCCAGCATCACCATCTGCGCGAACCCCAGCGGCAGGAACTTCAAGGAATATAAGCTGCTGAACTTTTCCAGGATCCGCTTCCCGACTCCCGGTTGCCCCAGAAATGACTTGTCATCGGTTCCATTGCTCATGTCGAGCCGTCCGAAGAAGTACTCGTCTTTTACGGGAACGACGTCCCCCTCCTTGCCATTCTTCAGATCCTGCAAGTAGGTCTCAACCAGGGGATGCAGATGCTTCATCTGGGCGACGAAGTAGTGTTCCCGCTCAATCGCACGGTCCATGACCTGATCGAAGCTGTTCGCGGCCGCAGTCGGGGCGGTTAATTCAGGAGCCGCCGCATGATCTGCCTGCGGAGTCTTATCGGTGGTGTTCCCGTCCTGGCATAAAGCGGTTGACGTGATCAAGAGAGCACAGAATAGGAGGAGCAATAAAAATCTTGAGCTACTGCGCATAATTCCCTTCACGAAGCTTGTTGCTTCAGGCCAGTTGGAAAACGATGTGGAGCACCGCCGTGGAGTCTGCCGGCCTGCCATCCCGCAATGCCGGTTTGAATCGGATCTGTTCTGCTGCCTGCCGCGCCGCTTCATCCAATCCGTGTCCCAGGCCGCGGACGATGCGCACCACGTGCAGTTTGCCCGAGGCCTCAAAAACCACTTCCAACAACACCTCACCCTCGATGCGGAGCTTGCGCGCCTCTTCGGTGTAAGTCGGCGTCGGTTTCGAGGTAATTTCCGGCGGCGCGGTAGTAGCCGCGATATCGGCGGCAGGCTTCACCTTGGCAGCTACCGGAGCCGGGTCCGAATCTCCGAACCCGCTTTGCCGAACTGTGCCTCGGGTTACATTTGCCGAACCGCTGCCATCGCCCACCGCGGTCCCATTTCCAAAACCCGCACTTGCCACGACACCGCGAACCCCTCGTGAACCGCCGCTGCCGTTTCCTGATCCTGGCCCGCTTGGCATATCGAATGAGCCCGCTTGCGCAATAGTGATGGGCTTACCGTTATTCTCATGCGCGGGCACTCCGTTAGGATCGCCGAATCCTCCGGTCTGCACCTGCTGCGGCGCTCGCGCGATGGTTGGCGTCGCCGAGCTTCCCGCCGAGAACACGTTCGTTTTGACGAGTTGTCGCGGAATCGCCGGCACTGCCGCCGGAACCGGTATCGGCTGGCTCACCGAGGCTTGAATTTTCGGAGGAGCCGGCGCGATCACCGGGGTCGGCTTCGTTTCCACGCGGTTCGGAACCTTGAGCTTGCTGGAGTCAAATCGCGCGATTACAGGGGGCTCAATGACGCGCACCGGCGCAGGTTCGCGCGGCGCGGGAATCGGAGTGCTGACCAGCTGGATGAAATGGTAGTCATGATTGGCCGGCGCCAGGACTTCTGGATGCAAGATCCCGATCCATCCTAAAACCAAAATTGCCGCCGCCTGCGTCCCCAGGCTCAGTCCGAATTCCCGCCAGGGTGCGCGACGATCGGGAAGCACCATGAAAGAAGGGCTGCGAAACTGGGGAGACATATCCAAGTGTGATGTTCGGCTAAACCCGATAGCTGCCTTTGTTCCTTCTATAAAGTCGGCCACCCGAAGGCCGTGCCGGTAACACAAGCTATTTCTGGAGCACGGGTAGTACCAATTCCGCGTTCCAGGCGGAGGAACAAGCTCTTGCCAACCAGCCACTTAGCTCGATAGTCAAGAATGCTATCAAACTCGGCGCTGGATGTAGCAACGAAATTCATTACAAAACGATAATGCGAGTAAAGTTTTCTTAACTCGAATCGCCACCGGCGGCGCTCTTCGCGGTTACAGCCTTTGCTATCTACAGATCACTCCAATGTTCATAGACTGATTCTTCGAAGGAGTCGTGGATGCGGATTCGCCTCTTCCTGGCGATGATCTTGATCATCTTTGCCTTGTTCGTGGCATTTTCGGGGCGACACCTGGTCTTGGACGCTCCCGAGAAAGCGGACGTCATCGTGGTTCTGGCGGGCGAAACCGAACGCCGTCCCCAGCGCGGTCTCGAACTGCTGAGCCAGGGATACGCTCCCCAGATGCTGCTCGATGCACCGGCAGGCACCACAATCTACAAATGGACCCAACAGGATCTTGCTCGGAAATACGTCAGCGAACTTCCGCAGGCGGCCCAGATCAAGATTTGCGCCATCACTGGCCTCTCCACCAAAGAAGAATCATCGGATGTCGCGAACTGCCTCCGGGACTATGCTGCCCACAAGATCCTGTTGGTGACCTCGGACTATCACTCCCGCCGTGCCTTCGACATCTTCTCCAAAGAATTGCCGCAGTATCAGTTCTCGGTCGTTGCCGCCTACGATGCCCGCGAGTTCGGAACCCACTGGTGGCAGCACCGCCAGTGGGCCAAAACCAACCTGTTGGAGTTCTCAAAGTTTTTTTGGTGGGAATTGGTGGAACGCTGGGATTGAATGCAGACCTACCGATAATCACCCAGCAAATCCCGCAACAGGGATTCCGAAGCCCGCACTTCCGGGAGGAACTCGACATAGTACGAATAGGAATGAAACGCAACCAGTGTCACCAGGGCAAAGATCATTGGCTTGAACAAGTTGCTCTGTCTCGAGTACGCCGAGAACAATCCCAGTAGCAGGACGACCGCCAGCGATATCAGGGACAGCAGACCGGAAAAGGTCACATTGACGAGAGTTCCTTTTCCGCCTGGAACTAACACGCCATGAATGGAAGGAGCATAGGAGTTCCGCCGCCTATCGGCAGGAACGAGCCGAAATTCCTCTCGCGATATGCTTCCGCGAAAATACTTGTCCTTGTTGCGGAAAGCATTCCGCCGCACCGACTCCTCATCCACTGCCTGCGAAATGCGTTCTATCGCTTCATCCGCGTCAAATGCAGTTTCGATTTGAATCTTGCGATACGGAACGAGAAACATTCTCAGGGCTTCGCGTGGGCGCTTCGCAATGCGCCGTGTACGGCTTGCAGTTCCTTCAACACCTCGCGCAACTTAGTGGACTCCAGCGCGTTCGCCCCGTCAGACTTGGCTTCCTTGGGATTGTTGTGCACTTCGAGGAACACGCCATCGGCTCCTGCGGCGACCGACGCCCGCGCCAGCACCGGAATGAATTCAGGCTGCCCTCCGCTTACGGCGGGGGCATCTTCATCTCCATGGGAGGCCGAGGGCAACTGCACCGAATGCGTCGCGTCGAACACTACCGGCGCAAACTTCCGCATGATGGCCAGCGACCGCATATCCACAACCAGGTTGTTGTATCCGAAACTCGATCCGCGCTCCGTGACAAACACGCGATCGTTACCCGCGTCGCGACATTTATCGACCGCGTGCTTCATGTCCCAAGGGGAGACGAACTGGCCTTTCTTGATATTCACCACGCGTTCGGTCATCGCGGCCGCGACAATTAAATCCGTCTGACGGCAAAGGAACGCCGGAATCTGCAGGACGTCGGCGACCTCGGCCACCTCGAGGCACGTCTTTGGTTTCGTGCACGTCGGTAAGCACCGGCAACATGTACTTCGTCTTTCACTTTTTTCAGGATACGCAGGCCTTCGTTCAGCCCCGGCCCGCGAAAGCTGCGAATCGAGGTGCGGTTCGCCTTGTCATACGACGCCTTGAAGATGAACGGAAAGTTGAGCGAGCGCGTCACGCCCTTGATCACTTCGGCCATGAACAGCGCGTGCTCTTCGCTCTCGATGACGCAAGGCCCCGCAATCAGAAACAGACCGCCGTCCCCGACGTGAATGCCTTCGACTTGGAAGGAAATGGACATGAAAAAGCTTCGAACCACGAGGTTACAAGTTTCGGTATTAGTCAAGGTCTGTATTGCGTGTTCCTCTTGTAACTCGTAACGAAACCTGAAACTTCTTTTCTATCTTCTCCCACCTTCTCCGGCCGATGGAACATTTCGACTTCCGCGGCAGCTTTTTCCGCGCGGCGCTTCAATCCATGCTCGTACGCTGCGCCTACGAACGTCGCGAACATCGGATGCGGCTCCAGCGGCTTCGACTTGAATTCCGGATGAAACTGGCACCCAATGAAATGCGGATGATCCGGCAACTCCACCATTTCGACGTAGGTCCCGTCGGGAGTCGATCCCGAAATCTTCAGCCCCGCCGCCGTCAGCGTTTCTTCATATTCACGATTGAACTCGTAGCGATGCCGGTGCCGCTCGCTGATCTCAGTCTTGCCATAGATTCGATGCGCCAGCGTTCCCGGTTCGATCTTGCACGCCCACGCTCCCAAGCGCATGGTTCCGCCAGTTCTTCGACGCCGCGCAACTCGCGCAACTTGTAAATCACTCGATGCGGAGTTGCCGGATCGAACTCGCTCGAATTCGCATCCGCCAGCCCGCACACATTGCGCGCGAATTCAATGCACGCCGTCTGCATGCCCAGGCAAATCCCGAAGTAAGGAACTTTCTTTTCGCGCGCATAGCGAATCGCAAGCAGCATGCCTTCGATCCCGCGCTTGCCAAAACCTCCGGGCACGAGAATTCCGTCATAGTCCGACAATTGCTCTTCGAAGGTACGATCGCCAGTCTCGAGCCCTTCAGCCTCGATCCAGTTCAAATTCAATTTCAGGTTGTGCGCCAGCGCGCCATGCGTCAGCGCCTCTTTCAGCGACTTGTAGGAATCTTCGTACTCTACATATTTGCCCACAATGCCGATCGTCACTTCAGCCTTCGGGTTGTAAACGCGATGCACAATGTCTTCCCACTGCGATAGATCTTCTGGCTCGGCCTCCAGGTGCAGATATTTCAGAACCAGTTTGTCCACGCCCTCACGGGAGAACACCACTGGCACTTCGTAGATCGAAGCCACATCTTTGGCCGTGATCACCGCTTCTTCTTCGACGTTGCAGAAGAGCGCAATCTTCGACTTCATTTCTTTGGGCAGGAATCGATCGGTGCGACATAGCAGAATATCCGGCTGAATTCCAATGCTCAGCAGTTCTTTCACCGAGTGCTGTGTCGGCTTGGTCTTTAATTCCTGCGCCGCGGCAATGAATGGCACCAGCGTCACATGCACGAACACGCGTGTTCTCGCGGCCCAGTTCCTGCCGCATCTGCCGGATCGCTTCCATGAAGGGCAGCGATTCGATGTCGCCGACGGTGCCGCCGATCTCGACAATGGCGACGTCCACATCCTGCGCCACCTTCTTCATGGCCGACTTGATTTCGTTGGTGACGTGGGGAATCACCTGCACGGTCTTGCCCAGGTAGTCGCCGCGCCGCTCCTTGGCGATGATCTGCTCGTAGATGCGCCCCGTAGTCCAGTTATTGTCGCGAGAAAGTTTGGCGTGAGTGTAGCGCTCGTAGTGGCCAAGATCGAGATCGGTCTCGGCGCCGTCGTCGGTGACAAAGACCTCCCCGTGCTGAAAGGGCGACATGGTGCCCGGATCCACGTTGAGGTACGGATCGAACTTCATCAGGTTGACTTTCAGGCCGCGGCTTTCCAGCAGGCAGCCAATCGAGGCCGCCGCCAGACCCTTGCCCAAAGAAGACACCACTCCGCCCGGTCACAAAGATGTACTTCGCCGACATCGGTTCCTCGCTCTAAATTGTCCTGGAATTTTGTGCAGGCTGGGGTGCACGATCAATTATGCCAGAAAACTTCCCTGAGGAGAACGGTGGAAAAGGGTGAATAAAAAGAAAGCTAGCCAGAGAAAATGCGAACGGCGCTCCGACTCCACGGCCAGTTCACTGAACGCGATTCCCGCAGCCAAATCCCGCCCGTGTTCATCGAATCCTGGAGGAGGATGACAGAAGATGTTTCACGTACGCCAGGAGAACCTTCCCTTTGTTGGCAGTTCGCATGAGTTTGTCGGAGCTGAGCAGGGCAACACCAATGTGTCCGTCTTCCTGTTCCATGGGAAGCCCGGATCCGGTCCGGGGCCGCACCGCCATCCTTATGACGAGATCCAGTTCATCCGTGAAGGCCGCGGCGTGTGGACGGTAAACGGTCAAACCTTCGAGGGCGGCGCGGGAGACATTTTCGTCATCAAGGCGGGCGAGATTCACAGCTTCAAAGCAGTGGGCGATTCGCCCCTGGTGCAACTCGACATTCACCTCAGCCCCCGCTTCATCCAGGAGAACCTTTAGAGCAGTGGGTTAGAGTTGCCTGCCTTGCCGCAGCTTCGTTAACCTCCGTCCATGGCCGTAGTGGACTGGTTGCTCGATTCCGATCCCTCCATTCGTTGGCAGACGCTCCGTGACCTGGTCGACGCTCCGGCGGAGGTCGTGGCGGCGGAGCGGGCGAGGGTGGCCACGGAGGGTTGGGGCGCACGACTTTTGGCCTTGCAGGGAACGGATGGTCAGTGGGATGGCGGCGCGCTGTTTCCCTCGCGGAAATTTCCGGAGGCTGGCGACAAGTCTGAAAACAAAGGCCAGCCCTGGAGCGCCACGGCGTACAGCCTTCTACTTCTGCGCGATTTCGGAATCGATCCACGTCTTGATCGGATCCGCCGCGCCGTGGCGCTGGTCCGGGAGCATTGCCGTTGGGAGCATGCCGAGCAGCCGTTCTTTTCCGGCGAGGTCGAGCCCTGCATCAACGGCATGACCATCGTGCTCGGCGTGTACTTTGACCAAAATGTGGATGACATCGTCGCCCGGTTGCTGGGTGAGCAACTGGACGACGGCGGATGGAATTGCGAGGCGGAGCGCGGTTCGGTGCGCTCGTCGTTTGCGACCACCATCCGTGTCCTGGAAGGGCTGTTGGCGCACGAGCGCGCAACTGGCGGCTCGGCGGAATCCATTGCGGCGCGACGACGGGGGGAGGAGTACCTTCTGGAGCGAAAGCTGTTCCGGCGCAAGAGCACCGGGGAAGTGGTCGATCCAGCCTGGTTGCAATTCTCGTTTCCCACCCGCTGGCACTACGACGTGCTGCGTGGCCTGGAATACTTCCGCGACGCCGGGGAAGTGCCGGACCGGCGGCTGGACGAAGCGATTGCGTTGCTGCGATCAAAACGCCAGAACGATGGAACCTGGCTGCTGGAGAACACACATCCCGGCAAAGTGCATTTCCCGCTTGAGGAGGGCGACGGTCTCCCCAGCCGGTGGAACACGCTGCGCGCGTTGCGGGTGCTCCGCTGGTACGAGGGCTCCGCCGGGTGAGTCTCGCCAAGCGCGCCCGAACCATTGGATTAAAACCTGTCTTGACAATAGTCGTTTGAACGGATAATATATAGGAGAAGTGAAAGACCTTGCGCAAACTCGCGTCTCGAAACGACGGGCGCCGTGCCCGGAAGAAGCCGCATTCCTGGATCTTTTGCGTACCTGCGATTTGCTGTCCCGCGCTCCCGCCCAAGTCCTGAAATCCGAAGACTTGTCCTCGACCCAGTACAACGTGCTGCGCATCCTGCGTGGAACCCCGGAAGGGTTAACCTGCGGTGAGATCGCCAGCCGCATGATTACTCGCGATCCCGATATCACCCGCCTGCTCGACCGTCTCGAGAAGCGAGGCCTGATTTCCCGCTGGAGGGAAGCCAAAGACCGCCGCGTGGTTATGGCGAAGATCAGCGCGGACGGGCTGAAATTGCTGGGCCGTTTGGACGATCCCGTACAGGAAACGCAGCGCCGGCAACTCGGCCATATGGGCAAAGAAAAGCTCCGGGAACTCGCCGATTTGCTGAACGCTGCGCGCTCCAAAGTAGGTTGATTTTTTTAGCATGAATATTTGTTGCAACGATAAACGTGATAACGCATCAATATCGGTTAGAAAGGATCAACACCATGACCACAATGGCAGCTCCGCAAGTCTCCACCACCACCTGGAACCTTGACTCGACGCACTCGGTCGCCGAGTTCAAGGTCAAACACATGATGATTTCCAACGTGAAGGGTCATTTCTCGGGAATTTCCGGAACCCTGACTCACGACGAGGCGAACCACGCCAATTCTCGCGTGGAGGCCACTATCGACGCGACTTCGATCGCCACCCGCGATGCACAACGCGACGCGCACCTGAAGAGTCCCGACTTCTTCGATGCCGAGAAATTTCCTACCCTGACCTTCAAGTCCACGCGGGTGACGCGGACCGGAGACGGAGAGCTGGCGGTCGAAGGCGACCTCACCATCCACGGCGTAACCCGCAAAGCGACTTTCAACGTGGAAGGTCCTACGCCGGCCACAAAAGATCCCTGGGGCAACACGCGCCTCGCCTTGTCTGCGACCACCAAGATCAATCGCAAAGACTTCGGTCTGACCTGGAACACAGCGCTCGAGACGGGCGGAATTCTGGTCGGTGAAGAAGTCACCATCACGCTGGATTTGCAGTTCGTGAAAGCCTAATTGCGTGCTTAGCAGGACGGCTGGAGCCGCCGGTGTTTCGAGCCCGGCGGCTCAGCGGTTCGAAATTTCTGGGACCACCGGCTGGCCACTTCGGTAAACTTCTGCGAGCCATGTCCCAAGATCTTCGGCTGTTTGTCTACCAAGACATTGTGAAGAACGGTCGCGTTCCCACTGTCGCACAAATTTCCAAAGCCCTGAAGCTCTCGCCCGCGAAGACGAGATCTTCCCTCATCGGGCTGGCCGAAACTCACGCCATCATTCTCCAGCAAAATGGCGAGATCTGGCGCGCCGCGCCATTTTCGGCAGTGCCTACAACTTTCCCGGTGCATGTAAACAGGCACACCTACTACGGAAACTGTATCTGGGACGCACTCGGCATCCCCGCTATGCTCGGCAAAGACGCGACCTTAGCAGCGTCGTGCGCCTGCTGCAATTTCGATATGCCGCTTCATGTTAAGAACGGCAAGCTGCTCGAAAAATCCGGAACCGTTCACTTTGCCGTTCCCGCTCGCCACTGGTACGCCGACATTGTCTTCACCTGAAAAACGATGCTCCTGTTCCGGTCGGAACAGCACGTGGACCGCTGGTGTCAACAGTGGAATCGCCCTCGCGGCGGGATCATGACTCTGGCCACCTGCTGGCGCCTCGCCAAGGAGTGGTACGCCGACCGCCTCGATCCCACGTGGCGCCCCAAGACCCTGAGCAAAGCCCAAGCCACGTTCACCCGCCTTGGTCTGACTGGCGCTTTCTGGCAGCTTGCACCCCAAAAATCGGAGTAAACTCATCCCAAGAAGCGCATCTAACCACCTGGATCGCTATGACCCGAATCGCTCTCATCGCGCTCTTCCTGCTTGCCGCTCTCCCCGCTCCTGCCCAGCAGCTGGCCAAGCGCTTGATCATGAAAGACGGCTCGTACCAACTGGCTACAAAGTACGAAGTCCAGGGAGACCGCGTGCATTACTACAGCGCTGAACGCGGCGAGTGGGAGGACGTTCCGAAAGACATGGTGGACTGGACTGCGACCGACCAGTTTGAAAAAGATCGCGCCGCTGGCAAGCCCGCCCCTGAAGCAGTTCAACTAGACAAAGAACTCGAAGCCGAGCGTAAGGCCGAAGAAGCCAAGACCCCGCTGATCGCACCCGGGCTGCGTCTTCCGGAAGACGGAGTGGTTCTGCTCGACAACTACCAGTCGCAGCCGCAACTCGTCATCATGGAGCAGAACGGCGGCGAGCTGAACAAAAACATGAAAGGCAATATCTTTCGCGCGGCGATCAATCCCATCGCCAGCGCGAAGCAAACCATCGAGCTGCAGGGTCCGCACGCCAAGATCATCTCCCACGCCGTCACCCCGTCGATTTTCGTCAACGTGCAAGCGCAGGAAGACGATCCGCACGCTGCGCCTCCGCCGGTGCAGGAGCCCGAGAAGGCCCAGAAGGCTGGCCAGCCCCAGGCGCCATGGGACCGGTTCCGCATCGTGCGTGCCCAGGTGAAAGGCGATAAGCGCATCATTGGCGACGTAAAAATTGCCGTCTACGGCAAGGTCACACAGGAAGGGAAGACCGTTCCCTCTACTTCCGAGCAGTTGACCGGAGGTTGGGTGAAGGTCACTCCAACCCAACCGCTCGCGCCTGGAGAGTACGCTGTTGCCGAAATGTTGGGCAAAGACGGAATGAATCTCTACGTCTGGGACTTCGCGGTCAACCCGTCCGGTCCCGTAAACGCTCTGGCGACCAAGCCCGATCCTTCCGCTGTAAAAGCTCCCGAACAGCCCAAGCAGCTTGAGAAGCGGCAGTAACCCCTCGCTGTTTTCCAGAGTCTATCTACTCTCTTGACGGACCTCTCCCCGACCATTAAGGTTCGCTGCACGAGTTTCGTAAGCAAATCACCCCCGGTCAGGTATTGCGTCGGCAGCGCGCCACTTCACTCCCGTTCAGAGTGCTCGACCCGTCGAGCAGGAGGGACCATGCTCCCGATCTTCCTGCGTAACCTTGTCTTCTTCACTTTTCTTTGCGCCGCAGTGTTACCGGCTCATTCCCAGGACATCTGGCTGGGTGGCCCCGGTATTTGGACCAACAATGCGAAATGGTCACTCGGCAGGCCTCCGCAGGCCGGCGAAGATTGCCTGATCGATAACGGCAACAGCCTGGTTTCAAGCGTGACCGTGAATACCACCGCGCTGTGCAACAACTTCACGCTCGATGCCACCGATAGTCTGGGAATTGGCAACTCGAACGTGCCCACCGCATCGCTTACCCTCGCCGGAGTGACCCTCAACAATAGCGGGAAGATCACTTTGAACCAGAGCTCGTCTCTGGCAATCGCGGGCACCGGAGCAAAAATGCTTTCGGGCGGCGGTTCGATCACCATGAATGCCGCAACCACGGCGATCAACGGATCCGGCGCCGAATTGATGAATGTGGATAACACTATCAAGGGGCTGGGAGCGATCGGGCAGGGAACGATCGACATCAACAACCGCGCCACCATCTCCGCAAGTGGCGGCACCCTCGTCGTTCAGGGCGCGAGCAATGGCACGACCAACACCGGCACCATGCAGGCGCCACCGGATCGACGCTGGAGCTCCAGGGCAAGGTCGTGAATAGCGTGGGCAAGATCATCGCGGCCGGTGGCACCGTGCTGCTGAATGGCGCCAGCGTGAGCGGCGGCACTCTTTCCACGACCGGCACCGGAACATTTCTCAGCATGGGCGGAACCCTCGACGGTTCCACGAGCACTCCCAGCAACACGGGCCTGTTCACGGTGAACAATGGCGGCGTCCTCAATCTGATTGGAGTGGTGAGCAATACCGGAACCATCGCGCTCGATGCAAGCGGCGGATGTCTGGCCGTCAACGGCTCAGTCAGCCTCGCTGGCAGCGGAAAAGTGACGATGAACCCGAACAATTGCATCTTTGGTTCGGCAGGATCGCACCTGACCAACCAGATCTCCATTCAAGGTGCAGGCAACATCGGCAGCACCGGCCCCTTCGGTTTCACCAATTCTGGAACCATCACCGCAAACCAGGCGAGTCCGATCATCATCACTCCGGACGGCACGGGATTCAGCAACGCCGCAAACGGTACGCTAACCGTCATGCCGGGCAGCACCCTGAATATTGCGGGCCTGTTCACCAATTATTCGGGGACGACTCTCTCCACCGGGACCTACAACGTGATGGGAACGTTTTCCTTCCAGCATGCCAACATCGTGACCAACTTCGTCACCATGACGCTCACCGGCGCCTCGGCCCAGGTAACGGATAGCGTGACCGGCAACAACGCCTATACCAACCTCACCAGCAATCTGAATCGCGGGCTGATTTCCCTGCAGGGCGGCGCAACCCTGACCACCGTTACCAACTACAGCAACAAGGGCACGACCATCGTAGGTGCGGGCAGCAGTATGACGGTGAAGGCTTATACGCAGGCGGGCGGCGCCACTACCGTGGATGGAACCGTCAATTCTCCGAACGGATTTACCAACAGCGCCGGCAATTTGTTCGGCTCGGGAACGATCGTGGCAGCCGTGACGTCGAAGGCCATGATGACCACCGGCGATTCGACGACGAAGCCGGCCACGTTCTCCGTAACCGGAACCTATACGCAAACTTCCACCGGCACCCTGAACGTCTCAATCGGCGGCACCAGCGTGGGAACCCAATACGGACAGCTCGCAGTTTCAAACGGCGCTGCGCTCGGCGGAACTTTAACTATTAAGCTCATCAACAGCTTCGTTCCCGCCATCGGAGACGTTTTCACTCTTCTGACCGGCAGCGCAGTAAGTGGGATATTCGCCACCGTGAATGGACGCAATATCAACTCCAGCGAACACTTCCAGATCGCCTATAACCCCACGTCGGTTACGCTGACGGTAGTGCCGGGCCCGTGAGGGTAGGACCAAGAAGGCGAACTTTGGAGAATCGCAGAACGCGTGTTCACTTCTCCGACGAACTCTGCTTGATCTTCTCCCAAGCCGCACGCACATGCCGCTCCTGCGTATTGGTTTGTCCAATGCACATGCGTAGCGTCAACTTGTCCTGCAGTCGAGTGTGCGTGAAAAAGAGTTCTCCGCTGCGATTCACTCGATCCATCAAGGCTTGATTGGCTTCGTCTCCGGCCTTCAACCGAAAACAAACCAGGTTGAGCGGCACGGGCGCGACCACCTCGAAACGATCGTCTTCCCGCACCCACTTCGCGAACTCCTGCGCCAGACGCACGTGTTCGCGCACATGATGCTGCAATCCCTCGACTCCGTAATGCCGGATCACAAACCATAACTTCAATGCCCGGAAGCGCCGGCCCAGCGGAATCTGCCAGTCGCGATAATCGATCACCGATCCCGATTCCGTCGCCTTATTCTTCAGATATTCCGGCAGCACGCTGAGCGCCTGAATGAGTGCCTTGCGATCGGCTACATAAAAGCAGTCGCAATCGAAATTGGTGAACATCCACTTATGCGGATTGAAGCAGTAACTGTCAGCGTGCTCGACTCCCTGGTTGATAAAGCGAAACTCCGGACACAGCGCGGCCGTCCCCGACATCGCCGAATCCACATGCAGCCATAAGTTGTGCTCGCGGCAGATGCGTGCGATCTGCGGCACCGGATCGATCGCGTTCGACGACGTCGTGCCCACGGTCGCGCTCACGAAGAACGGCAGCAGTCCCGCACGTTTGTCTTCCGCGATCTGTTTTTCAAGCAGGTCGGCGCGCATCGCGAATTTTTCGTCAACCTCGATGAGACGAAGGTTTTTTCTTCCGATACCCGCGATCTTCGCCGCCTTCTCAATCGAAGAGTGCGCCTGATTTGAGGTGTAGGCGACCAGTTTGCCATCGCATCCGCGCTCGTTGCTTGCGTACTGCGTAGCGCGTTCCCGGGCCGCCAGCAGCGCGCACAACGACGAACTCGATGCCGTATCCTGGATTACGCCGCCGCCGGTGCTCGAAGAAAGAAGTTTTTCCGGCAGCCCCAGCATGCCGACCAGCCAATCAAGTACGTGCGTTTCCAACTCGGTGCACGCGGGACTGGTTGCCCACAGCATCCCTTGCACGCCAAGACCGGAGGACAGCAGGTCGCCCAAAATCGCCGGGCCGGAAGCATTGCAGGGAAAATAACCGTAGAAATTCGGCGACTGCCAATGGGTGATACCGGGAAGAATGACGCGCTCAACATCTTTCATGAATTCGTCGAACGACTCGCCCTGCCGCGGAGGACGCGCCGGCAGTGCCGCGCGCACCTGTCCCGGCTGCGCTTGCGACGACACCGGAAACGACTCGATACGCGAGTAATAATCGGCAATCCAGTCCACCATGGCATGACCATGACGGCGAAAATCTTCGGGAGACATGTGGAATGATTTTTCGTTAGACACAGGGGATTCTCATTGTTGAAGTACTAAATATTGTCATTCCGAGCGAAGCCGAGGAATCCGCTCTCGCCGGCACTAACGGGAATGCCTCGCGTGAGCCAAGGGGCCAAAGACCAAAGACCAAGGACCAGCAGCTAAAGTCTGCCATAGTAAACCCGCGTGTCGTAATCAAACGACACCCGCGCGTTCTCCTGGTACGCGTCGAAGATGCGCCGCAGTTCGCGCAGCATCGGCTCATGTTTCGGATGTCCCGCCGCCGGCGAATACGAAGAAGAGAGCAGCCTTCCGCGCAATCCTTTGAAATCGAACTCCTGTCTCGAATCGATTACGTGCAACTGAAACGGGCTGGGTGCAAAGAACTCGCCAATCGCGTTCGTGGTGCGCTCGTGTCGCACGTCTTCGTAATCAGTCCCAAACTCCAGTAGCAACTTTTCGTACGCCCGCAGGAACGGAGTGGTATCAATCTTGCGCTCATTCCAGATCAACACTGTGAATCCGCGTGCGTCTGACGTCCCGCCGGCCCGCAGAATGCGCACGAACTCCTTGCGCGCCCGCTCGCGATCGAACCAGTGCGCGGCCTGCGCCGCGGTCACAAAATCAACGCTGTGATCGGGGAGCGTAGTCGCCTCGGCGGTTCCCGCCACGCTCGTAAATTTCGAGTACGAGCGAGAGGAAATTCTCTCCCGCCTTCCGCATATCGTCGTTGGGCTCGACTCCAAACACCCGGTTGCCATTCTCCAGCAGCATGCGGGTAAAAATGCCAGTGCCGGAGGCGATGTCGGCGATCACGGAATCGGCAGTCAATCCGCATTCGCTTTTTAACAGCTCAATAATTTCGCGAGGATATCCGGGCCGGTAGAGAACGTAGTCGTTGACGCGGGAAGAAAAGCGCTGGGTCGCATTTAGAGCCGGCATGCTATCAGTGTATCGCGGGCTCAGCGATGGGCGACAAACCCGTGCATGGTTCCATTACTGTCGGTATAGCCGCCGACAAACATGCCGCGATCGTTGATCCCGAAGATTTGAGTTGCAGCGGCACCGGGGAAGTCGACTGTGGTATAGATTCCGTTCTGCAACGCGAAGCCGTGGTTGACGGACGACGAATCCTTGTAGTACCCAACGACCACATTCGCGGAGTTGATGCGCAGAGCCGATGTGCTGGTCGCGCCGGGAACATCGATCGAAGTAAATGTCCCGTTGTTCCAGGTAAATCCGTGCCGCACAGCATTGGCATCTTCCCAGAATCCGGCGGCTACTCCTGAAGAATTAATTCCATCCAGAAATGTGCTCGCCGATCCGGGATAGTCGATGTACGTAAATTGGTTACCTTGGAGAAGGTATCCGTGAAGCATGCAACACACGTCGTAGTAACTGCCAACGATCATCCCCGAGTTGTTGATATCGGAGGCGAAACTCTGATAGATGGGAATGGTTTTGAACTTACCATCGATACTCTGATAGGCCTCTTGCTGAGAGGTTGAGAATGTTCCGACGATCACTCCCTTGTCGTTGATCCCATACGCACCGTTGAACTGTGAGAAGGGATGATCGTAGCGGAGAATCGCGCCGTTGACGAAGGTGAATCCATGGTAGTTCCCGTCGGTGCCGAGGAAGCACCCGACTATCTCTCCCAAGTCGTTGATCCCGTCGGCAGTGGTGTCGAGTGCCCCCGGGAAATCAACGGTTCTGAATTCGGCCGGTGCAAGTGCGGAGTCATTTGTGAGCTTCTGCTGAGCGACGCAAAAAGAAGTCGAAGCAAGCAGTAAGCCTGCGAGGTAAGGACGAAGAAGCATGAAATCCCCCAAGCGACGGCGAGAGTGGCGTCCCGACCGACGGCGCATAGTAAATGCATGACGGGCGACGGTCAACGCCCAGTGTGTTGACAGATCAATCATGGAAATCTTTTTCACATATTGTGCGGGCAGAGTTCCTGCCTGGACTCTTTTCCCTAACGAGTCCACCTGCGCGGAATAGCGAGGAAGGCCGTGATTTTGCATTTGGCCGTCGCGAATGCTGCCCGCATTGCGGCACCGCGTGCAAGTTCTTGCGAAATCGGAGGGTCCCCACAGATTGGAGCTGGGCATCCTCACATTGGCTGGTAAATTGCTTAATCCTTTACTGTGCGCCTCGTTATCAAAGTCGGAACCAGCTTGATCGCGCCCGGCGGTCGTATCGACACGCTACGCATGCGCGCCCTGGTCGATCAACTCGACCTCGCCAAAAACGAATACCTGATTGTCACTTCGGGTGCCATTGCCTCGGGCATGTCGAACCTCGGACTCGCGGAACGGCCTTCAACGGTGCCGCGCATGCAGGCCTGCGCCGCGGTCGGGCAAAGCCTGCTCATGCACACCTACGAGCAACTTTTCTTCGGCAAAAAAGTTGTCGCGCAACTTCTCCTCTCGAGCGACGACTTCACTTCGCCGGTGCGCTACAAGAATCTGCAGAACGCGATGATCGAGTTGCTCAAACTCGGTGTCGTTCCCATCGTGAATGAAAACGACAGCGTTTCAGTACGCGAGCTGGTGGGCGCGTTCGGCGATAACGACGAGCTCAGCGCGCTGCTGGCGACCGCCGTGAACGCGGACTGGCTCATTCTGCTGACCGACGTCGATGGCTTCTATGTTCCAAACGGCAAGCGCACCAAGTTGCTGCGCACGGTCCGCAAGTTCACGCCGCAGATGGAAGAGTCCTGTAATGGCACCAGCAAGCTCGGTACCGGAGGCATGCGCTCCAAGCTGCGCGCGGCCAAAGTCGCAAGCGAGGCCGGAGTTCATGTTGCGATCGTCAACGGCCGGCATCCTCGCGCCATTCCCGGCGCCCTCGAACGCAAGATCGGCACTTATTTTCCTCCCACGGTCGAGACGCGCTGAATGGCAAGCACCTCCATTGTCGGCGCATCTACTCGAGACAAGCTTCTGGCGGCCAAGCGCGCCGCCGCCCCCATGGCCCAGCTTTCCACCGCGCAAAAGAATGCGCTGTTGCTGGTCATGGCGGACGCAGCCGAGGCGAATGCCGATAAAATCCTCGCCGCCAACCAGATCGATCTGGAAGCTTCCGGTCTGGCGGGCGCGATGCGCGACCGCTTGATGTTGAATCCCGATCGCATCACCAGCATGGCTGCCGGCATGCGCGACGTGGCTGCGTTGCCCGATCCGGTTTACCAGACGATCGAGGAGTGGACGCGTCCCAACGGGCTGCGCATCCGCAAAGTTCGGGTTCCTCTTGGCGTGGTCGGCATCATTTACGAATCGCGTCCCAACGTCACGGTCGATTGTGTTGCGCTCGCGGTGAAAACCGGGAACGCCCTCGTGCTCCGTGGAGGCAAGGAATCCGTGCACAGCAATCGCGCACTGGTTGAAATTCTTACCAGCGTTCCGGGCCTGCCCGAGGGCGCTGTCGTCCTGCTTGATGCTACGACGCGGGACTCAGTGCACGAACTGATTAAAGCTCGCGGCCTGGTCGATGTCATCATCCCTCGCGGCGGCGCCGGGCTGATTTCTTTCGTGGTGGAGAACTCCGTGGTTCCCGTGATCGAGACCGGGGCGGGGAACTGTCACGTCTTCGTCGATGAATCCGCCGACTTCGACATGGCGGATCGCATCGTGATCAACGCCAAGACGCAGCGGCCCTCGGTATGCAATGCCGCCGAGAAACTGCTGGTGCATGAGAAGATCGCGGCCGCCTACCTGCCGCGAATTATCGAGAAGCTATTGGCCGCCGGGGTCGAGGTTCGCGGGGACGAACTTTCGCGAAAAATTGCTTCCGGCATGGATGTCAAACCCGCAGTCTCGCAGGACTGGCCGGAAGAGTATCTGCGCCTATGCATAGCGGTGAAGGTGGTCGCCGACGTCGACGAAGCCATCGCCCACATCAATCAATATTCCACCCAGCATTCTGACGCGATTGTGACCCGGGATGAAAGCCATGCTCGCCAGTTCCTGCGCCTGGTGGATTCCGCCGCCGTGTACTGGAACGCCTCCACCCGTTTTTCCGACGGCGCGGAATTCGGTTTTGGTGCCGAAATGGGGATCAGCACCCAGAAACTGCACTGCCGCGGACCCTTCGCGCTGGCCGAACTGACCTCCAGCAAGTTCGAAGTTGTTGGAAACGGGCAAGTTCGGTAATACGTACATACAATGCCGTGCAGATCAAATATGCTAAAAGCTAAATTCCTGTTTGCCGGGCTTTAGGCGCCCTCAGGAGGCTGAGGCGGGGTTTATCCCTGGTCGGGGTAGCGATCATCGATCCTGGGGCTCTGTAGCGTCACGCAGGGGCATCCTAGGAGAAAGTTGGATCCCGTTTCCGCAACTGGGTGCGAAAGAGGGAAAAGCTGGATCCTGCCAGTTTTTTGACGCCACGCCTGGCCCGAACCCCATTTGACCTCCGAAAATCGAGAGAAGCTCCCGCCCTTTGTTCTGCAACTCTTTGCACTTCTTATACCTGGGCGTGTGTTTCGCCTTGCGCCTGAAGTAAACTGATGGAACTGCGAGTGCATCCAATAAGGAACTCGCGGGGAATCTATGCTGCATGGGCAGCCCTCGCGTAGCAGGCAGTTCGCGGTATCGCTGAGGGGCCCTCATGCCGTTGGCACGAATCATTACGACGATCACCGAAGAGTCGCTGCCCTTGCAGGAACAATTGCGGGCGCGAGGCTTCGAGGTGGAAACGGCATCTCCCGGCCATCTCTTCGCCCACGCGGCGGACCTTGAAATCAGCCTGGAAGAAATGACTCCCGCGCAGGCCCTGGCCTGCGCCGACGAGATCGCGCACGCCGACGATCTTCCTGTCTACATCGCTCCGGGATCGATCAGTGAAACATCTCGTCCTATGATAGTCGTCCCGATCATGCCGCAAGTTGAGGCTGAAACGGTTTCGCAACCGCCTCCGGTGGCAGAAGCAGCACAAGAAGATCTGGAATTCGACCCCGTCGCTTTTGCGGAAAGTGCGGAAACGGCCATTGAGTATCCAGTCGTGGAAGCTGCCCCTCAGATCGAAACAAGTCTCCCGCCGGTCGAGCAGTCCATTGGCGAACCGGTGACGGAATCGGTTCACCTCGAACAGTTAACTGAGCCATCCCTTGAATCGCAAAGCGACGTTGAGCCGGCCGAGGAAGCCGTCCCGCTTGCGCCCGAGGTGCAACAGATCCTTCCCGAGCTTGAGGCAGCCATGC
This sequence comes from Terriglobia bacterium, assembly GCA_963797845.1. Classification (GTDB taxonomy): domain Bacteria; phylum Acidobacteriota; class Terriglobia; order Terriglobales; family Acidobacteriaceae; genus DASREM01. Next base: position 105,096 of record CAWCRE010000012.1, on the reverse strand, counting down.
CTGACATGGAGGCGTGGGCGCGCGAAGAGGGTCCAGTTTCGGACTGGCCCATTTGGCAGGCCGGCGCGATTGACCCCATTGAACTGATAACCGCACCGCCAACTCCCAAAATCGAGCCGCTGCGGCCAGAACCGAGGCAGGAAGTCCGTAGTTTCCGCCGCAAAGTATTCGCAAGCGATCGGGTGTTCTGGAAGACTGCGGCGTGGGCGGCCATGGTGGCGTTGTCGGCGTTGGTGTTGGGCGCAACCGTGCATCGCTTCTCGCCAATTCCCGCGCGGTTTGCCAATACCACGCAGCCGGCGGATGTGAAGCCTGTCCAGAATGCTCCGGTAGCGGATCCGGTAGTCGTGAAACCGACTGCGACCTTGAAGCGCACCGCGGTGCATGAAGCGCGGGAGAATTCTCCGCTGTCTCGCCCACGGCAGACCGCATCGCCGAAGCCCCAGTTACAAAAACGCCATGGAAGCTCAGCCGACAGCATCGTCGCGGAAGACACGGTTGTGCGTTACGGAGCGAAGCCGCCTGCCCCGAAAGTGCAAGCTCAGATCAAATCCGACGGCATCAAGCGCTACACCGACCTGAAGTAGTTCCTAACTTTAATCAGTCCTTGTTATTCCGAACGAAGTGAGGAATCTGCTCTCGGATCTGAGGCGGGTTCAGATTCCTCGTTTGCTGCGCCGTTTGACCTCCTCGAAAACCAAAACGTATGATGTCCGGACTTCATGTCCAGCGACAACGCCGTCGTCGTACGTCTTCTCCATACTCTGCCCTCGGCGGCGAGCGCGACTTTCCTTGCCCTGTTCCCGATCGTGAATCCGTTTGGCGGCGTGCCCATATTCTTCACGCTTACTACGTATTACGATGCCCGCGAACGCAACCTGACCGCGTTGCGCACCGCCGCCTACGTCATCGGAATCCTCGTGGTGTTTCTTTTCTTTGGCCGCTTCGTACTGAACTTCTTTGGCATTTCGCTGCCGGTGCTGAAAATTGCGGGCGGGCTTATCGTCGCTAACACCGCCTGGGGCATGGTGACTGCCAGCAGTCGCATCACCCCCGCCGAAACCGCCGAAGCTCATACCAAGGAAGACATTTCGCTCACCCCGATGGCCATGCCGATTCTTTCCGGCCCGGGATCGATCGGCGTGGTGATGGGGCTGGCGGCGCACGCGGACTCGGCAGTCACATATTTCGGCATGCTGATCGGCATCGCTGCGGTGGGGTTGGCGGTGTTTCTCTTCCTGTGGCTCGGAGGGCCGCTGGTGAAGCGCCTGGGCCCAAGCGCGACCGGCGCCATCAACCGCATCTTCGGATTCCTGATCCTGGCGATCGCGGTGCAACTGGTGTGGGACGGGATCGCCGACTTCAGAGGCTGATACCAAGTCATGTCCTCGAGCACAATCCGTTGGCCCAAGCTTGCCGGCAGTCCGGTGCTCGACAGCATTCGCCCCGTGATCGAGCAGTCGCAGCGATGTACACACCAATCTGGAAAAGTTGCAGGAAGTCGCCGGCTGGATGGCTTACGAAGAACTGCCAATGCCCGATTACGCTTTACCATTCGGCCTGGGGGACGGGAAGCGCGACGACATCATCGATTTCATTCTCACCTGCGATGCAATCGATACCGCTTTCACCGACTTCAGCACCCACGAGAAATTCCAGGTCGATTATGCGGGCCGTCACTGGTCCGATTCCGATGCGCTCTTTGCCTGCATGAAGCGAGCGCTGGATCGCGGAGTGAAGATTCTGGATGGAGATTTTCTGGCGCGCGTGACTCGCCCCGAACTGGAGCAGATCTTCGCCGGCAACATCGAACTGCCCATGCTGGACGAGAAGATGCAGGTGATGCACCAGGTCGGGGAAGTGCTGGCGGCAAAATACGACGGACGCTTTCACCATTTCGTCAACGCTGGTCCGTCCCGCCTTTATGACAACGGAAATGGTTTGGTCGAGCGTCTGGCAACAGAGTTCCCGCGCTTTAACGACGTCAGCGACTACGAAGGACATACCGTCAAGTTCTACAAACTCGCACAACTCGGACTGTGGTTTGTGTACTCGAGCCTGCGCAAGAGCAGTCAGTTCCCGCTGCAGGATCTCGATAAGATGACTGCCTTCGCCGACTACATGGTTCCAGTGCCGCTGCGCTTGCTAGGAATTCTCAGTTACTCCCCGGAACTGGAAAGCGCAATCAACGCTCATCGCATGATTGCGCGCGACAGCAGTTGGGAAGTAGAAATCCGTGCGCACACGATTTATGCGACAGCGCTGTTGACCGAAGAGATTAATCAGATCCGGCCGAAAGATTTACAGATCGTGATCCCGCAGATCGATGCCCGCCTGTGGACGCATTACCACACGACCTGGTGGCCACATCACTTGACCAGAACCATCATGTACTAGACAGCCGAGTCGGCTGCCCTACACGGGGGCGGCCTCTTGCTCCTCGCGGTGGCTCAAATAGAAGTGCACCGCCGGCGTAATGATCAGGGACAAGACCATCGAAATCAGCACGCCTCCAATGACCGCGATGGCGAGGGGCTGCAACATCTGCGAGCCTGCGCCCAGGGCGAATGCGAGCGGAAGCATCCCGGCGACCGTCGCCATGGCGGTCATCACGATGGGACGCAGCCGGCGGCGGCTGGCCTGCATCATGGCATCGTGGGCGGAAATGTTTTGCTCGCGCAATTTTTGATCCGCATCGAGCAGCAGGATGCCGTTCTTGGCCACGATCCCGATCACCATGATCATGCCCATAAACGACGAGACGTTGAACGTGGTGCCTGTGATCAGCAATGCAATGAACACTCCGGAAGTCGAGAGCAATGCCGAGGCAAGGATCGCCAGAGGCGCAGCGAAGGTGCGGAATTCGAACAGCAACACGATGAAGACCAGCAGAATAGCGAGGATCAGCACGAAGATCAGGTCGCGAAATGATTTCTGTTGCTCCTGATAGGTGCCGCCGTACTCAATGCGAATGCTCGCCGGCAGATGAAGGTTGTTGACGGCCTGCTTCACCGCTGCAACTCCTGAGCCCAGGTCGCGACCTTCCAGGCGCGCGGTGACGGCGATGTCGCGTTGCAAATTCTCCCGGCGGATCTCAGTCTGCCCGGGGACTTGCGTGATCGTCGCCAGCGACCCCAGTGTCGCCGTGTGTCCCGAACTGCTGGTGAGCAAGGTGTTGCTCATCGCTTCCAGGCGTAGCTCGGTTGTCGGCAGGGAAGCGCACCCGAAGCGTGTAAGCGCGATCATTGGCCACAACCGGAGGAGATGCCGGCTCGCCTTCCAGAATTGCCGAAGCGTCGGTGGCCACTTCTTCGGGAGTGAATCCCGCGCGGGAAGCGACACTGGGATCCACCTGGAACACCACCGCTGGCCCGCTGATCGTGTTGTCGACTCCATTCAAAACATCGACGACGCCATCCACTTTTGAGATCGCGTCGGCGACCTTCGGTCCCCATTGCTCAAGTTCGGGCTGGTTTTCCGAAAATAATTTGATCTGGACGGGTTCGGGAGCGCTGGTCAGGTCCCCGATCATGTCCTGCAGCACCTGGATAAATTCCACGTCGAGGGCCGGTTCCTGCCGCTTGATCTTCTGCCGCACTTCGTCAATCACTTCTTCAATGCCCCGATCGCGCTTGGCTTTCAGCTTCACGGAGACGTCGCCGGTGTTGGCCTCGGTTACGGCGGCAAGGCCCAGTTGCATTCCCGTGCGTCGCGATGTGTTCTCGACTTCTGGAGTTTCGCGAAGAATCTGCTCGACGTGATTGATGACGCGATTGGTTTCGGCCAGCGAACTGCCCGCAGGCATGATGTAGTCAACGATGAATCCGCCTTCGTCCATTTCGGGCAGCAAATCAGAGCCGGAATAGTGGTAGCAGACATACGCTAGAACGATCAGGACCACGCTGAAGCCGGCCAGCCAGAATGGTTTCTCCAACGCACGACTCAGCCAGCGCTGATGAAACCCGATCACCTTGCGGAACAAGTTCCCGACGTGCGCTTCTTCGGCAGCCAGTAAATTCTGGAACGATTCTCCTGATTCTTTTTGCGGGTGGTGCTTCTCCTTGATGAAGTATTGGCTCAGGTTGGGCGTCCAGGTCAGCGCCAGGGCCAGCGAAGTGATCAGCGAGACTGCCATGGTAACGGCGAGGGCGCGGAAAAATGTTCCAGTAACGCCGACGATGGAGATCAGGGGGAGAAAAACAACGATCGGCGTGATGGTCGAGCCCACCAGCGGCACTGTAATTTCGCTAAGCGCGCTGCGGATCGCCTGCAAACGCCCCTGCCCGGTGTCGCGATGCAGCACGATGTTCTCCACCACTACGATGGCATCGTCAATCACCAAGCCCACCGCTGCCGCCAGTCCGCCAAGCGTCATCAGGTTGAAACTTTGGCCCAGAAGCTTGAGGGCGATGAATCGTGACCGCGACTGTGACCGGGAATGACCAAGCCGGCGACAACCGAAGTTCCCCAATCACGGAGAAAAACGACCAGAATGATGGAAGCCAGCAACAGCCCAAGCAGAATCGCGTCGCGCACGCTCTTGATCGATTCGTTCACGATGATCGACTGGTCGTAAAACGGCTTCAGCTCTACGCCGGCAGGAAGCGTGGCTTGCAGTTGCGCAACGGCGGCGTGCACTTCATCGGCGACCTGCACCGTGTTGCTGTCGGGCTGCCGGTTGATGTTCAGCAGCACCGCCGGCTTTCCGTTGGCGGTGACGATGGTGTAAACCGGCTTTACCGCGGGTGCGACGGTGCCGATATCCCCGATGCGCACCGGGATCCCGCTCTGCGTGGTCTTGATCACGGTGGCGGCAATCTGTTCCGGCGTGCGCACCTGCCCGCTGATCAGGCCCAGCACCAGTTGATGGTTCTGCTCGATCAGTCCCGGAGAGTCGATCAGGTTGGTTTTGCGTACCGCATCCAGAATGTCGGTGACGGTCACGCCGGTGGTCAGAAGTTTCGCGGGATCGGGCGTGATGTGAAATTCCGGCTCCTGACCGCCTTGCAGAATCACCGTGGCAACTCCATCCAACCGGCTCAGACGGGGCTTGAGTTGGTAGGTCGCCATCTCCCAGAGCTGGGTCTGCGGAATTTTGTCAGAGGTCAGGCTGTAGCCGATGATCGGGAAAGCTCGCGAAAGTCAGCCGGTTGGCCACGATCGTGGCTGTCGGCGGCAGTTCCTGCTGCACTCGTGAGATGGCAGCATTTACGTATTGCAGGGTCTGGAACATGTCGACGTTCCAGTCAAAGTACAAATCGATCTCAGCGGATCCCCGGCTGGTGATGGAACGCACCGACAGCAATCCCGGCACGCTGTTCACGGCTTCTTCGAGCGGGCGGGTGATGGTGACCATCATCTGGTCGATGGGCATGACGCCGTTGTCGACCCCGATCAGTACGCGCGGAAAATTCGTGGTCGGGAAAGACCGAGATCGGAATGGTGAAGGCGAGATAAGCGCCCAGCGCCGCCAGCGTCAGGATCAGGAAGATGACGGGCTTGGAGTGGCGAGTGAACCAGTAAGAGGCTTCGCGGTCCTCCCCGGTCTTACTTGTCATCGTCGTCACTCTTCTTGCTGTCCGGTGCAGGTTTTTCCGGAGAAGACTTTTCGCCCGGCTCCTGAATCTTGATTTTCGCGCCGTCAGGCAAACCGTAAGCGCCAACTGTCACGACATTTTCCCCGGCCTTCAGGCCATCGACGATTTGCACCTGGTCGCCTTGCTTCACGCCGATCTTGACCGCGGTTTGATGGGCTTTTCCATCGGAGCCGGCCACCATTACGGAGGTCGTTCCATCTTCGGCGGTGAGCAGAGCCTGGGCAGGAATCACCAGCGCATTGGGAATGGTCTGGGCGACGATCGAAAGCCGGACGCTTGATCCGGGGCGCAAACTCTGCTGCGGATTTTTCGCCTGCACCCACACCTCGACCGTCGTGCTGTTCGGGTCGAGCGCGGGGCTGACCACCGTGACCGCACCGGCCACTCCCTGATCAGGTCCAGTCACAATCGTGGCTTTATCTCCGACTTTCAGCAACGACGCTGCGAGCTGTGGAATGTGGGCGCGCGCAATGACCTGCGTTGTTTCCATCACCGTGATCAGGGGCGTGCCTGCAGCTGCCATTTCCCCCGCGTACAAAGGGCGGTCAGTGACGTATCCGGTGATGGGGCTGCGAATTTCGGTGTAGCTCAACTGCGCCGTCGCCTGCTGGTATTTTCCCTTGGCCGATTGCAATTGCCCGGCCGCGGATCTCAATGTAGTTTGCTTCTCCACCGCGAGCATTGAGTCCAGATGCTTCTTCGCGACTTCATACTGGTTGCGGGCGTTAGTCAGGTCTACGCCGGCCTGATCGAAATCTTTTCTGGGGATCGCCCCTTGCTGAAACAGGTTTTGCCGGCTGTCGTAAATCTTCTGCTGCGCCTCGAGCAGCTTGGCGGCGCCATCCACGTCAAGCTGCGCTTTCTGAAGGTCGGCCGGGAGGGAGGCTTCGGTCGTTGTCTGGTAGGCGGCTTGAGCCTGCTCGTAGTCGCCCTTGTTCTGTTCGGCAGCGGCGGAGAGATCGCGATTCTCCAGCGTCGCCAGAAGCTCTCCTTCATGCACCCGCGCCCCGCGCTTCACATAAAATTTCTGCACCGGCGCGCTCACCTTGGGAACGATCGCCGCTTGTGCCAGCGGAAACAGCACGGCATCGGCGGTCACGGTGTATTCGAGCGTGGTGCTGGCAACCGGCGCTACCTGAACGCTCACTTCGGGCTCGGGCTCTTTTTCTTTTTTTGAGCAGGCACTCGAGAGCAGGGCGAGTCCCAGGATTACGAAAATTTTGATGAGTCGCGTTCCGCTCACAGGGTCCCCGTCAACGTCTGCAGGTTTGCCAGCGACAGCTTGAATCGGACTTGCCCATCATCGAATGCGCTGCGGGCCAGGGTGAGCGTGTTTTGTGCGTCCACCACTTCCAGCACCGTGGATTCTCCCGCCTGGTAGCGCAGATTGATCAGGCGCAAACTTTCTTCGGCCAGTTGTGCCGATTGCCGCAGCGATTCCAGTTGCACGCTCGCGGTTTGCGCTTCTTCGTAGAACGATTGCAGATTGGCCAGCAATTCGCGTTGTGTGGCGCTCAGTTCGACATTGGCCTGGGTGCGGCGAAGGTTCGCCTGCTTCACCTTGCTGATATTGGCACCCCAATTCCAGATGGGAATCTGCAAAGTCGCCGTTGCGGCGTAACCGAGATTCCGCACTCGCTGCCCCGTCAGGGGATCGACAGGTCCATTCACGGAAAACTGATTGGCGTCGATACCGTAGAAATAGTCCAGGCTGAGAGCCGGCAGAAATCCGTTCCAGGCGACCGCAACTTCCTGCCGCGCCTCCTGCAGGCTAGCTAGTGCGGCCTGCAGTTGCGGATTCTTTCGTCCCGCTGCAGCTTTTACTTCATCGAACGAAGGAACGGGTTCAGGAAGCTGCATGTCATCGACGATGGCGAAGTTCTGGTTGAAGTCTTTGAAGACCAGCACCGCCAGATCAAGGCGGCTGCGATCCATTTCGAAATGCGTTTGCTGGAGTTCACGCTGCTGCTCGTTGTTCTGAATCTGGGCTTTGATGACGTCGGAGTGCGCGACCTCGCCGCCGGCTTCCAATTTTTGCGTGATCTCGAAAAAATGCTGCGACTCGGCAGCCGCTTTCTGCACCGTGGCGTACTTGCGTTGCGAGGCGACAAAGCCGTAGTAAGTCTGCACCACGGTGACGAGCAGGCCGCGGGTGGCGATCTCCGCCTTGGCTCGAGCGACTGCTTCGGCAGCCTGGGTGCGGCGGAATTCCGCGATGTTCTCAAGCGAGAGCGCCTGGTGCACGCCACCCTGCGCGATGTATTCGTGGACCCCGTTGTTGGCGATGTAGCGGCCTACGCCGGGGATTCCGTGACCCTGGGTGTAGAGAAACGAAGTGGTGAAGTCGACGTTCGGCAAAAGCGCCGCGCGGCTTTGCACTTTATCTTGCTTGGCAAGGCCGTAATCGGTGAGGGCCGACCGGTATTCCGGATTCACCTGCCGCGCCTTGGCCAACGCATCCTGCAGAGTAAGGGTCAGAGGAGCGCCATTGGCTGAGGTGTCGACGTTAACCGTTGTTTGCGCCCACGCGTTGGTACAAATAACAACAGCGATAAGAACGTAAAGCTTCATAGCGCACCTTCGATGCGAATGGCTATGGTGAGGGAGAATACCTTAAGCCAAGCTGAATGAAAGCGCCATTCGGGACACGGTGGTGTAGGTATGTAGAGACGCGGCTCGGCGCGTCTCGGGAGAGGACGCACTCTGTCGTTCTGGGTTCCAGACGCGGCAAAGCCGCGTCTCTACGATTGTTTACGATTCTCCAGGGACCGGTAACTCCACCGTCATTCGCGTGCCCTCCCCTGGGGTGCTTTGGGCGCGAATGGTGCCGCCATAGGCTTCAATCAGCGCCTTGCTGATGGCGAGACCTAACCCGAAGCCGCCTGTGGCGCGGGCGCGCGAGCGGTCTCCGCGATAGAAGCGGTCGAAGACATGGGGCAGGTCGGAGGAGGAAATTCCTTCGCCGTGATCGGTCACGACCACTTGCGCACCCGTCCCGGAGCGGCCGACCGAGACTTCCACCGTCGCTCCTTCGGGACTGTGACGCACAGCGTTTTCGATCATGTTCGTCCACACCAATTGCAGGTCTTCCGGATCGGCCCGCAAAGCAATAGGCCCGTTCTTCGCAATCTGTATGTTGGTGTGGTGCGACTCGGCCAGATTGCGCAGGCGCTCGGCCGCTTCTTCGCAGGTTGCGGTCAGTTCGATCAGCGGCAAGTCGCGGCGGAGCGCGCCTTGCGCCCATTGTTCCGCGCGAGCCAGGCGCAGCATCCATTGCAGAAGTTTTTCCAGGCGCTCGGTATCTTCGAGAGAGTGCTCGAGACCGATGCGATATTCGTCGGAGGTCCGGGGGCGTTGCAGCAGAGATTGCAATGTCGATTTCAGAACTGCAACCGGTGTCTTCAACTCGTGCGCGGCATTGCCGAGAAACTCGCGCTGCTGCTCGAAGGAACGCTGCAGTCGCCCCAGCATCTGCGTCATAGATTGGCTAACCGGCCGGAGTTCCTCGACATTCTGCACACTTTCCGGAAGATCCAGCCTCCACTGATTGGCGGAAACCAAGGCTGCTTGCGTAGCCAGATCGCGCAAGGGCGAGAGGCCTCGCCGGATGCCCCATAACGACAGCAGCACCGTCAGCAACAGCAGCAGCATGCTGGCCAGAGTGATGAATACAGCCGAGTCGCGCACCTGGCTCTTCAGATGGATCTCAGGCGCAGCATAGATCACGGTAAGGGTCTGCGGCCGAAACTTCATCCCCACTTCGCGATCAAGAACCGGAACATGAAACGCCCGCAGCCCGCGGTAGGGAACATCGTTCAAATAGAAATTCCAGTGCGTGTCCCCGGAAATCGGAATATCGAATGTGGCCGGCCAGTTCGCGGATTTGGTGAGCAATCCCGACCGCTCCGTGTACACCGCGAACAGGTCGGGATGAGCGGGGTCAACGGAAGGGGGAATCAGGGAATCGTCGAAGTAGACCTCGCCGGTGGCGTCTTCGGTGTAGCGCACCAGCGCGGCCACGCTCATAGCTCGCGCCTGGATATTGGAATCGAGCGTCGAGCGCAGGCTCCGGCTGGTATAGAAAACCACGGTCACGAGCAATCCGAGCGCAAGCATCAGTTGCGCCAGGACTACCGTCGAGATCAGCCGTTCTTTGATGGAGTGCCGCAACCCAGCCCTTATTCCTGGAGAATATAACCCTGCCCGCGGATGGTGTGAATCAATTGCTTCGTGGAACGGTCGTCGAGCTTGCGCCGCAATCCCGAAATGTAGACTTCGATCACGTTGCTGAATTTTTCCCAGTTGTAATCGTAAAGATGTTCGAGCAATTCGGTCTTCGACACCACCGCTTGCGGACGGTGCGCCAGATACTCGAGGACGCGGTACTCCATGGCGGTAAGCGAGATGTTGCGTCCGCCGCGCCGTACTGTCTGGTTCACGGTATTCAGTTCGAGATCGGCGATGGTAAGAACCGGAGAGCCGCCGCCCTTTTCCGCGCCGGATCAGGGCCTTGGCGCGCGCCAGCAATTCTCCCAGATCGAAAGGCTTGGTGATGTAGTCATCGGCGCCGGCATTCAACAGGGCGACGACCGACTCTTTCTCGTCGCGCGCCGTGACTACCAGGACCGGCGTATCCTGTCCTGCCTCGCGCAACTTCGCGAGCACCTGCATGCCATCGAGCTGGGGCAACATCAGGTCCAGCAGAACCAGATCATAGGCATTGTTCTGCGCCAGGAATAATCCTTCTTGTCCGTCGGGGGCGGAATCGACGGCATACCCGGCGCTTTCGCGCAGGCTGCGCGCCATGTTTTCCGCCAGCCGCGGTTCGTCTTCGATGATGAGCACCCGCACACGCTAACTTTAGCCTGTCTTGCGAGCGGACGTCATCTTTTGCCGAGTTGTGGGAAAAGGTTCTATTTCAGAACCGCGGATTCCCGGGCTGAAACCGAATTTCGGGAACGCTACCGCTCGTAACCGCCCAAACGTAACAAACGACTAGGCCGACGTTGGGGCGAAGGTTTGGTGAAAGTATTGCTAAACAGGATTGTGTCGCCTCCCGTCAGCGGCCGGATTCCAGAAACCCCAGGCAAGTGAGGAAGGTATGACGAATCTGAATGACATCAAAATTACCCGCCGTGACGAGGAAGTTTTGAAGCTGCTCATCCAGGGTTGCAGCAACAAAGAAATCGCCAGCCAGCTCAACATCAGTCCCCGCACCGTGAAGCAACACCTGCGCACGTTATTTCTCCGCGCAGGCATTCGTGAGGGACGCAAACGTGTGAAATTGGCAACCGCCATGTTTATGAAACAGGAGATGGAACTATGCAACCCCGTGATCGGTTAACCGCGAAAGAACTGCAAGTCGCAACCCTGGTTTGGGAAGGTCTGACCAACCGCGAAATCGCGGTCAAGATCGGAACCACCGAGCAAGTCGTAAAAAATTATTTGCGCAGCACCTTCGACAAGATTGGGGTATGGAGCCGGCTGGAGTTGGCGATGTATGTGGCATCGCACGGCGGCGCGAATTGGACCGCGGAACTAGGATTGCAAGCTCCAGCAGAGCTGATCCAGTCGGCGGTCTAACCGGTTCAACCGACGGCGCGCCTGATTTCAGAGGGCGGAGCTGCCAAATGCTTGCAGAGAATGGTTCATTAAGCAGAGCGGATCGGCCACAGGTGCCGAAAATGGAGCGTAGCTGAAGCAGCAACAGTAGCCGTTTGTGAAGGGAAGCGCCGAAGCGTCGGCAGTGAGAAACGTGGGGTCGTCAGAATCCGTGTCAGGCTTGATTTCGGCCCAGTTTTTCACAGTATTAAAACGGTTCTATACGCCTGAACTGTTAAGCACCCTTGAGCTCGAAACAGCACTGTGAAAGAGCGTGGAAGCGGAAGATTCACTCGACCCGATAGCGGTTGCACCATAAATGGTGCAGGCTGCTGTGGACACGAAGCATCTCTTTGAAAATACAAGGCGCTGCATGGGTCGCAATGTTGTTGACGGGATGTGGCAGGAAAGGTAAACACCGACAATCCCATTAAGGGAATCGCACAAACTTCAGGATAGCTGACACGGCGTACCAAATTCAGCCGGGTAATTCATTCCGCAGACACGGCGACTTCTAAGTAGTGCGCTGGGAAGTTTGTGAATTTAGTAACTCGAACGTTCTGGCCATAGCTTCGGAAAAGTGAAGCTAATTTGGTTCTTAGAATCATCGGCCCCGTACCTCAATACAGCCACGGACTCCTATGTTATCTACGAGATTTGGCGACACCAAAGCGACGGTGCTGGTCATCGACGATTCCGCCGAGATGCAGCGTTACCTGCGGTTGATGCTGGAACTGGAATCCTATTCCGTCGAGACCGCGAACAATGGCATGGAAGCCTTGCAGAGACTGGAGAACGGCTGCAAGCCGTCGGTAATTCTTCTTGATCTGCAAATGCCGGGATTGAATGGTTTCCAGACGCTGCGACGCTTGCGCTCTTCCTGGCCCGACTTGAAGGTGATCATGTGTTCGGGGATGGATGATCCCCGGAATGTGCGCCGCGCCACCCGGTTGGGAGCGCGCGCCTATCTGACCAAGCCGGTGCAGCATCTCTATCTTTCTGCCGCCATCGAACGTTGTCTGAGCGAAAAAAGCGAAATGGAAGAAACGCCCGCGCTGGAAGAAGGCAATGTAATCACGCTGCCCGTGGCTTTGCCTCAGTAGGTTTCCCGGCATTGTCCTAAGGGACGTTCACGACGGCAGCTCGGGAAAGTACTACTTCATCGCAAGCCGCGTGATGCTTCGCAGAAATTCTTTTAAATGCTCCGCATCCTCTGGGGACACGTCTGTGAATTGGACGCCCACGCCGAATCCGGGTCGGCTATTCACCACCTTGCCGCTGAAGCGCAGTTTCTGTTCCCGAACCCAAAGGCTGATCTTCAATGTGGTACCGACGGGGAGCGGCATAGGCATTTCTATGAAACATCCGCCGAGCCCCATTTCCGTGGTCTTGCTCCAGATAGGAGCGGAAGCCGAGGCGGGAAGCACTTCAATGGAATTCAAGCATTTCATACGAGGATGCTGACGCCGTTCGGCGCCTCGGGTATGGCGTCCGTATTCATCGATGCCTGGCCCCGGCAGTGGGAAATCCCAGAACGGCTTCCCAGGAACGGCATTCTCCAGGCCGACTTGTCCTGCCCGCGCGTCGCTGGCAGCGCCAATCCATTTCACCTTGAATCGGCCTTTGACGGTTTTGTAAGTAAGGCCAACGATCTCTCCAACCTGGACCTGGGCTTGCACGCCGGTCAGGCGAGCACCGTCACGGCTTACGTCGGAGGTGGAAACGTTTTCGGAGAAGGGACGGCCTTGAGCGTCGGTGCCAAAAATTCGCACCGGCACCTGAAGGTTTTTTCGAGGTTCCCGGCGTTGACCCATGCCTTCTGCAGCACCTTTCGCGCGGAGAGGATTACGGATCCGGGAAGTGAATGGTAACCCGCAGGGCGGGATGCGCCAAGTGACGACCGGCGTACCCCGGGAGATCACTTTGGGAACAATCCTGCAAAAGCTTGCATGAAAGTACTGCAAGGAAACTGCACACCCGCTGCAACACGATGGAATTTAAGCTACTTACCTCGTGCCATCCGGCCTTCGAATTGCACTTCCGACAGTGCGACCTGCTGTCCCTCCGGGTTCGCGCACAATAAACTGAGGCGATCGATGGCTTACAAGGAAACCTTCTGGATGGCTTGCGATTCCACCGAGCAGTTGCGGGCTGAATATGGCCCGTTTCATACCCGCAACGAGGCCGAGATGGAAGCACGCAAGCTGGGCTTCAATTTCCTCTTGCGCTATGAACACATCATCGGCGACAACGAAGACATCCAGGAAGTACGCTGCATTTTCATTGAGTTGCAGGATACTCCCGAAGCCAAGAGAGTGGTTCGCCGCCTCCACACCCGATGTGCGAGCTGCGGCGAGTCGGCGGTGCATGATCTGGCATGGCAAGCCGAAGTCTGGGCCGACATTCACGAATTTGAACATACCCGCCACAAAGTTCGCCTGTTCGAACAAACCCGCGCCGAAGGCCTGAAAGAAATCGGAGATTGGCGCGACCAGTGCGCCTAGAAGCTCGCCGCTCGTTTCCCCAGATGAAACCGAAGGCCCTTTTCTGCTATAAATCCGTGCGGGAAACCCTATGATGCTGGTCCTCACTCTTGTCTTGGCGCTGGTGCCACTTTTGGGCGTGGCTTACATTGTTGTGTTCGGCTCGATCACCACCGTGGACGGGCTTTTTATGTCGCTGATCCTGCTTGGGATCTCCGGCATTCTGGCACTGAACGCACTTCTGGAATTAAAGGCCCGGCGTAATCCCACTGCGGCGGGAAGCTCTCCGCGAACCGGAGCTGGCGCTGCGGTCACAACGGCGGGCGGCTTGGTGCAGCGCGGGCGAGTGGAGAATGTGCAGTTTTACGAGTCGGCTGTTGGCGAACCAAATAAGTCGATTGTTACCCTGGCCAATGGAAGCAAGTCGGGCAATCTTCTGGTGTTTGATGGCGATATGCGTAACGCTTTGCCGGTGGGGCAGACAGTGGCCATCACCTTTCGCAAGGAGATCGGGCGCAACGTGTTGCTGGATGTCAGCTATTCCTGACGAGAGCGATTCGGTAACTGATTGATCCTGCTCGACGAAGTTTCCGCCCTTGGATTCTGCGGAAACCGTTTCGAATTCCTTCCCGAACGCAATTACGAACGTAACCTGCACAGGTACTTTCCTCGCCGGAAGGGGGCAATTCGTCGGAGACAATTCTTGTGGACCATCGGTCTGCCGCCACGCGCGTGTCGGCGTCCTCAGGAGGCGAGATGTCGGACATCAACGAACCCAGGCCTTCGCAACCCTCAATGCTGGCGAGGGCCGAAGAGCTGCAACAACAGATTCAGCAGTTGTCGGGACGGGACTTGCAGCTTTGGTCGATCGGGCTCCTGGTGATCATTGTGCTGACGGGCGGCGTTTTGGCCCTTTTGCTTCCGAACGTCATGTGGGGACAACGTGTAGTACGGATTGACCACAGCTATGTGCCGCAATTGTTCTTCGGACTGACTTCGCTGATCCTGCTGTTCAATATCTATGTGCTGACGCAGAAGCTGACGCTGAATTCCACGCGCCGTGCCCTGATCCGTGAACTGGTTTTGAACGAACGACTGGAAAATCTTTCGCTGGTGGATCCCCTGACCCAGCTTTTGAACCGCCGCGCGTTGAACGAGATGATCCCACGCGAAGTTTCGCGAGCCAACCGCCTGGGAAGTTCACTGACATTCTTGAGTATTGATCTGGATGACTTCAAGAATATTAATGCGGCACACGGGGTCATGGAAGGCGATCTCATCCTGGTGGAGTTTTCAAAGATTCTGAAAATTGTGTTTCGCGGCGGCGATGTGGCCTTCCGCCAGGGCGGAGACGAATTCCTGGTCATGATGCCCGACACCAGCGAAGAACAGGCCGACTATCCCATGCAGCGCCTGCAACGGCTGGTCGAGCAATGGAATTTGAATAACAAAAAAGATTACGAAATGTCTTTTAACTGGGGCATGGCGACTTATATCACCGGAACCGATGTCGCAGAAGTGTTACGCACCGTCGATCGCAAGCTTTATCAGAAGAAGCATCGGTTGTCGCCGGTGTTCTGACGGGAAGGAAGCGGTGGTTGGCACGTCAATATCCTAGGCGCCTTTCAGCCGCTCAGGGACCGATACAGAGTCTCGTCATCTAAAGCCAGCCCACTACAGCCGAAGGAATGAGCAGGTCTTGAGGTATCGTAGTTCACGCTTCCCCCGACTCCACAGGTGAGATCCGGGGGCCTTCTTGCTTTTTGTCCCGCTGGAGATTGCGCTGCATCCTGCTTTGCCACGCAGATCGGCTCAGACGCCGAGGTTCAACTGGTAATCCAGTGTTCCGCCTCTTCCAGCGTCTGAAAGGTCCGAAAATTTCTTTGGCTGCGGAGAACCTGATGAATGCGAGCTGCATGCTTCTGCAGTTCACCTTGCGCCACGAAGGCGCGTTTTGACTCGAGCGAAAAAGGGTCTACCTGATCGGCCAGTTTTAAGAAGTCGGGAACCTGGAGCGACAGTTCCTTTACGGCGCTGATGTCTGCAATCTCGGAAAACGACGGCTCGAACTTTGGGTGAGCCCGCAAATCCTCGACGTAGCTCTCAATGTCAGATGCGGTCAAACATTCGCCGAACTTCGCAATAACCAGGCGGCGGGCACAGTCGACGGAGAATCGTAACTGAGTCGGAACGTGCTGCTCGTCGCCTGCGTCCGTAGGCATAGGTTCCTCTCTAGCCTAATCGGCAAATTCCTGGTGGAAGTTTAAAGGAGAGCCAATCCTGACGGCTGCTGGGCCACATCTCGAAAAG
Source organism: Terriglobia bacterium (assembly GCA_963797845.1). Lineage (GTDB taxonomy): Bacteria > Acidobacteriota > Terriglobia > Terriglobales > Acidobacteriaceae > DASREM01. The sequence continues at coordinate 89,105 of CAWCRE010000012.1, read as the reverse complement.
CGCGAGAAGTGGCGCACCCCGGACTAGCCGGACGTGAGCCGCCCGCCTTCATCAGAAGAAACATCGGTTGTCGCCGGTGTTCGAGTAGCGAAGTTAGGCCGTTCCTCCCGGACTCGCGATCCCACGTCTTTACCCGGCGCTAAGAGCGCTGGGCGAAGTTGGTATGTGCCTCCGGCACAACTTGAGGCGAGACGATCTTCAAACGATCTTAGCCCAGCGCTTCAGCGCTGGGTGCGAGCTCCGCAAAGACAAAAGTCCCGGAAGGACGGCTCGTCTAGTATTTTTCCAAGACTCTGGCCGCCCGCTGAGCGCCTTCGGTCACGAGAGCAATCTGCTCGCGAGTGACTGCGGCATCCTTGCGATCGATCGCTTCATTGATCCCGGGAATGACTACTGCGGCGTACCCCGTGTAGACACCCGGCGCATAAATCGAGTGCCGGTACCACGGCCGGTTGGGAAGCCCTTCAGGTATCAGCAGCGCTCTCTCAGCTTGGCGCACCGCGCGGTTGATGCGTTCGGTATCCGGCGAACCGTTGTTTTGCCGGCTCAGCATTTTGGCGCCGGCTTGTTGCAGGCGGTGCGCGGCCTCCACTGCAGGAGCGAAGTCAGGGCTAGCGCGGCCGAACTCCATCGCGGCCTTCCTGCTCGCGGCATCCAGGTAATTGGCGATCTCTTTGCCATACTCTTCGTAATCGTAGGGAAGCACATCGGCGGAACTCATGCGCAGCATTTCTAAGCCAAAGATTCGCGCCATCTGCTGCTCGTAAACAAAATCGGGATCACCGAATTTCTTGAACCACTGAAAATCGTCGAAGGCCGAATGGTAGACGCCATAGGAGCCGCTCGAGCCAATATCGGTGGCGGGCACGCCTAGGTGCTGAAGAAAAACGGTAAAGTCCGAGCCACTGCCTAGATCGCCAACCGCGACGTCCGGCTCGAGATGGGCCGCGGGAGGATGCAAGGTGTTGCCCGCGGCTTCCTGCTGGGGGCCGTGCGCAGGCGCGGTCTCGTTGTTCTTGCGCCACTCGAGGTACACGGTCCCGCCGCGCGGGCTGGGCACAGCTTTGGTGATGTCACGCACGAACTGCTTCAGACTGGGTACGGCGGATGCGTTGAAGTTGGGACCGGACACCGCTACGTCCATGTTGAAGTATGCGGGCGAATTCGCTAGGTCTGGTTCGTGTTGCTCTCCCCATTCGGTGGAGCCGATCAGTCCTTCCTCTTCCGCATCCCAACTGGCGAAGATCATGGTGCGTTTCGGTTTCCAGCCAGTTTTCAAAAGCTCTCCAATGCCGTGCACGGTCTCAAGCATGGCGGCGGTTCCGCTGCAAGGATCGACTGCGCCGTAGACCCATGCATCGCGATGATTGCCGGCAACCACCCATTCGTCCGGTAGGTCGCTGCCGGGAACGCGCCCAACAACATCCCAGATGGAGCGGTACGCATAATCCTGCTTGAGCTTGATGTGCACTTTCAGCGGGCCAGGTCCAAGGTGATAAGTGAATGGCAGTGCGCCCTGCCAGTCGCGCGGCGACTCGGGCCCAGCCAGATGTTCCAGGATGGGTGCGGCATCCGCATAGGAAAGTGGGGTCACTGGAATCTTCGGCATCTGTACAGATTTTTCGGGAGAGGTGCGCTTGTCCTCGGGGGTGTTGGGTAACGACGCAAATCCCGGCGTCGTAGGATCTCCGGCAAATTCGAACATGTAACCCGCCGACCCACGTTGCACCGCGGTGTCGGGCCGCCAGGGCCCGGCCGGATATTTATCGCCCCGCCGCCAGCCATCATCCGATGGATCGGAATACAGAATGACTCCGGCTGCACCGTGTTCTTGCGCCAGCAGCACCTTGACGCCGCGAAAATTTTGGCCGTAGCGAACGATGACGATCTTTCCCCTCACATCCACCTTCAGGTCGGCCAGACGCTGAAAATCCTCCGGCGAGCCGTAGTTGGCATACACCACATCCGCTTCAATGTCAGCCGAAGGAGACATTGCGGTATAGGGCTGGATGATGCGTGGGTCGTCCTGGAAACGATCTCCTTCGACGTGCTCGCGAGAGGGGCCGCGCATGTGGACGTTAGCGGGAGCAGTGACATCGACCTGGATCTCGGAGGGAGTGTTGAACCAGACTTTGTATTCGACGATTTCGGTGTCGAGTCCGGCATCGCGGAATTTCTGGGCGACATAGTCGGCGGTCGCGCGATCCTCTGGACTGCCGGCGACGTGTGGCGCGGCGGTCAGGCGCTGCAAGTGCTCTTCGGCGAGTTTGGGGTCGGGAACGGCCAGGAATTTTGCTTCGGCAGCGAACTCAGACGTGGCGTCGCGGAAGCCGAAGATTTGGGCAGCGTTGCCTGAAGGAAGTGGTTTCGCGGCGTGCCCCGCTTGTAGGGAGAACAGCAAGATGAACAGTAGACCGACGGGAACAAGGCGCATGGGAAATTAAGATTAATCGAAAGCGCTATAAGTTGCGTAGCGCGAGAAATGCGTGCTGGGCCAACGGTACTTCGCTCAAGGAATACCGACGGCTAAAGATGATTTCCCCGGCGCGATTAATAACGAACACCGCCCGTTCCGCCGTGCCGCGCATGGGCTCTTCATCGCGAAATACGCAGTAGCGGCGGGCCACTTCCCCATGCGGCCAGAAATCGCTGCACATCGGGAAGTCGAAGGGCCCAATCTCGCGCTCCCAGGAAGTTGTGTTCATAATCGAATCCACGCTGATGGATACCACCTCGGCGTTGAGTTCCAGAAATTGGTCACGCTCGAACTGGTAGGCGATCATCTGCTCGGCGCTGATGGTTTGCCAGTTCAAGGGATAGAACGCGAGCACCAGATTTTTCTTGCCGCGCTGCTCGGCAAGACGAAATCGAGTTTTGACGCCCGCGATCAGCACTGGCAAATCGAAATCGGGAGCCGCATCTCCGGGCTGCAACACCAACCACCTCCGAAAACTCGATTCTACTATCTCGTAGCTTGCCGAGAATGAAGCAGCGGCCGCTCATAACAACGGCTGTCCTCGCGCAAACTTTTGCAGCTTGACAAGGGCTTCGGCCGGGCAGAATACTTCGTGCGCCCGGAGTTCCCCCATCGTTCTAGTCAAATGAACACCCGAAAGATCCAAGTCGGAGTGCTGGGTGCGGCCTGCAGCCTGCCTTTGGCGAAGCAGCGCTCTTCGGATCTCGCGCGCCCAGAGTCAGTTTCGGAAGACGGTGTGTCCGCGCTCGGGATCGAGGAAGTTCCGGTTTGCAGGGACGAGACAGCGTCTTCGCTGGCGTTAGCGGCGGCGAAAGAGGCGTTGCAACGTGCGGCGATCGATGCGCTTCAGGTGGATGTGATCGTCGATTACAGCATTCTTCCGCAGGAATACCTCGTGCCCGCGTGGAACATGAGCAACAAGTTGCAACACGAACTCGGCGCCACCAAGGCTTTCACGGTTGGATTTAGCGGTGGCGCAAGCGCAAATTTTCTCATGGCCCTGAGCTCGGCTACCGCCATGTTGCAGACGGACGGGAAACTGAAAACGGCGCTGCTGGTGGCAGGGGATGTCGCGATCCCCGGGGATCGCATTTTGCAGGGAAGCGGGGCGCTCACGATCCTGGGAGATTCGGGCGGTGCGATGGTGTTGCGGCGCGACGCGGAACGGGCAGTCGTGGTCGACGCCGAAATCAAAACCCGTGGTGAGAATCACGATGTCTTCTACATTCCCGCCGGAGCGCTGGCCAGCGACGATCCGGAGAAGTACCGTGTCACCGTCGACGCCGCGCGTTATGACGCGGCCCTGGCATCGAATCATCTGCAAAACACGGTAAAGACATTGCTGGCGAGGAATGGGCTTTCGATCCAGGAGATTTCCTGTGCGATCTTGCCTAACCTGTCACGCGCGCACCAAGCTCGTTTACAAGAAATGCTGGAGCTGGCTTCCGCGCAGGTTTGTGCCTGCAAGTTGCGCGATCACGGGCACCTTCAGGGAACAGACCTGGTTGTCAATTACCTGGCGCTGACCGATAAAAACGCCTTGAAGCCCGGAGACTACGTGCTGCTGGCCTCCGATGGCATGGGCACGATGTCAGGCGCGGTGTTGTTGAGGTACTGAGGAGCCAATGGATACGGGGATTGGAATTCTCGCGGCGAGTTACTACCTGCCTCCGAACCGGAAGCCCGTCGGCGACATTTTCCGCGATGAAGAAATTCCGCAGGAGAAGCTGGCGGCCGATGTCGACTTTCAACGCGACATTGGGATCGAAGCAGTGCACGTGGCCGGAGACGCAAGCGCGGCCAGCCTTGCCGTGGAAGCTTCACGACGCGCGATCGCCAAAGCTGGAATGGATGCGAACGACATTGATCTGATTTTCGACTTCACCAGCATCCCTGAAGAATACGTTGCGCCGACCTGGTCGGCTGCAGGGTTGGTGCAGAAAGAATTGGGAGCGACGCGCGCTTTGGCGACCGCGGTGAACACCGGTGGCTGTGCGAGCTATCACACAACTCTGCGAGTCGCGTGCGCCATGCTGGCCGCGAACGATCGCTATCAAACGGCATTGCTCTTTGCGGGAGACAAAGTGCCGCAGTTCAATCACACTTATTACCCGATCACCGTGATTTGCGACGGGGGCAGCGCGGTAATCCTGAAGAAAGGGCACGACAAGCGGCGCATTCTTTCGGTCGAAGTTGCGACGGCTGGGAAATTGCACGATGTGTGGTACATCCCCGGCTTTCACAATCGCGACGCCAACGACCGCAAGGGTAAGTGGCTGCACATGACCGCCGACGTGCCCAAGTTCAACAAGGAAGTGATCCCGATCAACCTGTTCATGTTTCGCAAGGTTATGCGCGATGCCCTCGCCCGCATCGGTCGAAAACAGCACGAAATTTCGTACTACGTGTATCCGACATTTTCCACTTGGGATCAAAAAGCGTTTTGCAATGCGTTTATGATTCCGCCGGAGAAGATTTTTACCGACGGGCTGCAGAGGCACGGACACCTCCAGGAAACCGACATGGTGCTCGACTATGTGGACGCCATTGACGAGGGACACATCAAGGATGGCGACCTGGTGATGCTGACGACCAACGGCGCCGGTTTTTCCTGGGGAGCGGCGCTGATTCAACATTGACATGGCAAGCGAATTGCAAATTCGATGTGGCAATCCTGGGCAGTGGAATGGCTGGATCCATCATGGCTGCGGTATTGGCAAAGCAGGGCGTGCGCGTGGTCTTGATCGATTCGGACACCCATCCGCGCTTTGCCGTCGGAGAATCGACGATCCCGCATACGTCGCTGCTGATCTCGCTGCTGGCGGAAAAATATGGCATGCCGGAAATCGAGCATATTGCTTATCCGGACCGGCTGGCGAAACATGTATGCACCAGCTGCGGCATCAAGCGGTCGTTCGGATTTGCATACCATCGCGAAGGCCAGGTTTACGATTCGCGCGAAGGCCTGCAGTTTGGAACCAGCTCAAAAGATGAGAATCATTGGTTCCGGCAGGACATTGATGCCTACCTGTTTCATCTCGCCATTCATTACGGTGCGATGCCGATGCAGAAGACCCTGGTCAGCGGGCTTGAGATCGATCGCCAGGGCGTGCGATTTAAGGTCTCGAGCGGCGAAGAAATCCGCGCGCGCTACCTGGTGGATGGCACCGGATACAAGAGCGTGATCGCCGATCGTTACGACCTGCGCGAGAAGCCGACCCGGCTGAAGCACCAGTCGCGCTCTTTGTTCACGCACATGGTGGATGTGCCTCCGTTCGAAGAGGAACGCAATCCGTTGTCGTTGTCGTGGCACCAGAGTACGCTGCATCATTGCTTCGATCGCGGATGGTTCTGGGTGATTCCATTTAACAACCATGCGCTCTCAACCAATCCTCTGATCAGCATTGGACTTACAGTCGATCCGCGAAAGCATCCCAAGGCGGAAGGATCGCCAGAGAACGAGTTTCGCGAATTCCTCAAGAAATTTCCGAGCGTGGCTGAGCAATTTCAAAATGCCAAGACGGTGCGACCGTGGGTGTCGACGGGCCGCTTGCAGTATTCGTCCAAGCAGACGGTTGGGCACCGGTGGTGCCTGATGTCGCATGCGGCGGGAGCCGTCGACCCGCTATTCTCGCGTGGGATGATCAACACGGTCGAGGTCATCCACGCCTTGCTCGATCCCTTGCTGGAAGCGCTGGCGACCGACGACTTCGATGATGAACGCTTCGCGCACATTGAGCCGCTGCAACAGAAAGTACTCGACTACAACGACAACCTGGTGAACGGGGCTTTTCTCTCCTGGGCGGATTTCGATCTATGGAATGCCTGGCTGCGGGTGTGGGCGCTGGGTACGGTGGTGACGGAATTCCGAGTGATGAATGCCCTGCGCGATTTCACCGAGACGCGCGAGGAGAGGTATTTCAAAGGTGATGCGGCTCGTCCGGTTTTTTCCACGTTTGAAGATCCGGATTACGCCGATTTCTTTCCGGCTGCCGTGGAAGTGATCGAGGCTTTTGAGCGAGGGGAACTGCGGTCCTCCGAGGCGGCCAAGCGAATCTTCGATCTCGGCCATCAATATAAGTTCGACGTCGCAATCCGGCGCGATGCCATGTGTCGAGCGGGCTGGTTGAAGGACAGTGATCTATTGACCGAGCGCGACGTGGAGTTCACGCGGCAGGGATTTCGCTGGGCGCTGACCAATCCGAATACGCGCGATTTGTTTGGGACCTCGGAAACGTTTTTCCGCTGGTGCGCGCACCGGCCGGACCCGCATCTGGCGATCAAGGGTTAGACGCTCCCAAGTGTGCTTCGTCCGCGGCACTCGAATCGTGCACGCCGGATTCTTCGCTTCGCTCAGGATGACTTCATCAAAAAAGTCACTTCATCAAAGATGACTTCATCGAAGAGATCACTTCATCACGGTTGCGATGCCGACGGGAGTTTCACCGGTCGGCAGGATGATCGGTATGGCTGGATTCAGGAATGAAAGCGTGCCGTCGCTGTTGATGGTCAGCGTCAACAGTCGAGCCTGAACCGGGTTGCCCACAGCAGATTGTTTCACTCCCTTGTCCTGCAGCACGTAGACAAACTTCTGGGTGGGATCGACCGTCAGGTTGACCGGCGTGCCTCCCGTCGGCAATGCTAACTGCTGCTGGAAGACCGGCTTGTTGGGATTGGTCAGGTCGTAGACCGAAACCGTGTTGGAAACAGTTTCGCTGTCATAGAACTTGGTTCCGGCGGCGTTGACGGCGATCCAGCAAGTGGCTAGGCCGCCATTTTTCACGATGCTCTGGAAAGTGAGCGAACCGCTGCTTAGCTGGTAGCGGTAGGCACTCATGAAATTTCTTCCCAAGGTCGGAGAAGGCGTCGCTGCGTAAATGACCGGCTGCTTCGGGTGCATCGCCATGCCAAGAAAGTTACCGCCGTTTTGCGGCGAAGCTGATTGCAGGAAACTCATCGCCCCGCTGGTGGTGTAGCGATAAGTGGACATGGTGTGGACCATGAAATCGTCAGTGAACATCAGGTGCCCTGTGGGATGCAGAATCACCTGGGACGGCGACGTGCCGGCAGCCAGAGTCACGACTCGTCCGGTCGGAGTGAGCGCGCCCGTTGAGTCCACAAAAAATGTGACGTAGTTCGGGGCGCCGTCCACCTGGTTCGGATCCGAACCTTTGTTCGCGACCGCAAGAATCCCTGGCGTGGAAGTCTCGTCCAGGCTGAGGCTGACAGGATCGGGTCCTGCGGAGTCGAACGGGGATCCGGCAATGGCGGTGAGACCTCCATCGGAAGCGATGGTGAACACCGAAATATTATTGCTGTGCCCGTTGACCGCGAACAGCAAGGTTCCGGCCTGGTTCGTAATGACCTGTTGATCGGCGTCGAAGGAATCCGACAGGCCGCCCGGATCGAATACGCCGGTGCCGCCGGTCAGATACGGCGACCCGGGAAGCGGCGTGAGATTGCCTGTGCCGTCGTTGCTGAAACCATAGATCGAATTCTGCCCGGTGACAGATCCGATGTTACTTTCGAAGTAGACCGCGTTGAGTTGCGCATAGGCGGCCCCAGGGACGATCAATAGACAAATAATTGCGGCGACGGTAAGGCGAGGGAAAATTGGCTTCACGTAGAATCCTCCAACTGAGTTGCGCAATATTGTGAACAGGACGGCTCTGGATTCCGCTCCGAGGGGAGGGAAGTGTTCCGCAGTTTGTGCCGTTTCATTCCCGATGTCAAGACGGGTCGGCGGCTGAGAAGAAAGTCCGTGAGAGTTAAGACACCTACTGGCGAGCCAGCACCGGTCGCGGTGCTCCTGAACCGATTGGATTATAATTGTAATCTAAAATCCGGTATGCGCTACGAACCTGAACATAAAGAGCGGACTCGGCGGCGAATCGTGGAGAGCGCCGCGCGACAGTTTCGAACCGAGGGGATGAATGGGCCTGGGGTTGCCAAGCTTATGAAGGCCTCAGGCCTGACCCACGGAGGTTTTTACAAGCACTTCGCGAGTAAAGACGACCTTTTCGCAGAAGCGATTGATGAGAGTGTTCGCGAGATCGGAACCAGGCTAACTGATTGGGCAAAGCAAGCTCCGCGGGGCCAATGCTGGAAAGAGATCGTCAAGAAGTATCTCTCCATTGAGCACTGCGAGCATCCCGGGATGGGCTGTCCGGTCGCCGCACTTGCCCCCGATATCGCACGCACGCGCGCGGGAACCCGGAGAAAGATTCGAGGCAGTTTGGAAGCCTACCGAGAGCGGCTGGTGAAGTTTATGCCCGGAAATAATTCGGCAGAACGGCAGAAGAATTTCGTTCTGATCTTTTCGGCCATGGTCGGCGCCCTGGCGATTGCCCGCACCATGTCAGGCCGGGAAGCACAGGAGAAATTGCTGGAATTGGTCCGCAACCATCTGCTAGAGAGGTTTTGAGTTCTTTTTTGCATCAATGAGATTATGACCATAATCTCATTCAAGTATGGAGTTCGATGCATGGCCCTTGCAGGCCGATTTTTGAGAATGGAGACAAATTTATGGATTACCCGGTTCCGGCTTATCTGACGCCGTTCGTGTTGACTGGCATGATCGTTGTCATCGCAACTCTACTGCTCGGACTGCGTCAGGCGCTTCGTCAGGCCACGTGGCCAGAAACGGAGCGCGCGAAGGCGATTTGGACTTTCTCATCGCTGCTTGTGGGATGGTTCGTTGTAGCGGTTGTCACGTCTATCAACAGAGCCTATCAGCCCTCGGCTGGCGGCCCTCCTACAATTCAGTACGGCCTGCTGATTCCGATCGCAGTGGGGCTGCTGTTATTTCGAAGTTGGCCTTTGCTACGCCGCGCATTGGAGACGATTCCCAACTCTTGGCTGGTGGGAGTGCAATTCTACCGCGCCTTAGGGGTGATTTTCCTGGTGCTGTACGCCGGTGGACATCTTCCGGCAATCTTCGCTCTGCCGGCGGGCGTGGGGGACGTCATGGTAGGAATTCTCGCTCCCTTTGCCGCGATGAGCTTTGCGCGTTCGCCGGAAGCGTCAGTGCGCCGCGTTCGGTTGTGGAATCTGCTTGGCATTACCGACCTTGTAGTCGCAGTCACGATCGGTTTTCTTACCTCGCCGTCGCCCCTGCAGATGGCTGCATTCGATCGGCCCAGCGTGCTTGTCGTCCTGTTTCCGCTTGCGTTAATTCCGGTTTTTGCGGTTCCCTTGTCAATTCTGCTGCATATCGCTTCATTGCAAAAGCTGCGTCAGGTAACGACCTCCAGGGAAGTGCGAACCGATTCAGGCCCAGCAAAACGGAATGGCGCATTCAGTGTTCAGCGGTGAGTGAAGATCCAGACACTAACGGGAGAGTCGGCTGGCGGCCGCGCGATCGAGCAACCACAGCACGCGGCCGTTCGCGGGATGAACCTGTGCTGCCGGTAAAACGCTGGCGGAATTCTCCAGAATGTCCTGAATGATTGGAGCTTTTTCTTCACCCGTCGCCATGAAGACGATATTGGCAGCATTATTGAGGACCGGGTAGGTGAAGGTGAGCCGGTCCGTCTTGAACTTTGCCACCGGATTGGAAATGAAGATCCGGTCCTTTTCCTTGACACCGTTCGATCCGGGGAACAGGGAAGCGGTATGCCCATCGGGACCGATGCCAAGCAGGATGAGATCGAAGCGCGGGAACTCGCCGGGCTTCAAGTTGAAAAAATCGCGAACCGCTTTTTCGTACGCGCGAGCGGCGGCGTCGGCGTCCGGATTCTCCGCGGGAACCCGGAAGATGTTTTCCGGCGGGATCGGCGCCTTTGAAAGCAACGCTCCGCTGGCCATTCTGTAATTACTTTCGGGGTCGCTTGGAGGAACGTGGCGTTCGTCGCCGAAGAAGAAATAAGTCTTATCCCAAGGAATGCTCTTCGTGGCCAGAAGCGAGTAAAGAGATTTCGGCGTGGATCCGCCGGAAAGGGCAACCGTCCTGGGATTCAGTGCGATGAATTCATTTGCGGCGGAGTCGAAGAGTTGTTGCGGAGTGTCGAAGATGCGGATTTCGCGGGGCATGCTTCATGGTAAACGATGCCGCGATTTAGTGGAGGACGGGCGTCCTGATCTGCGGCGCAAGCGAAAGCAGATTGCTCGGTCGCCGTCGCATATTCTCCGGCTTGCTCGGAATGACAGAGGGGAAAAGGTCTACGAAACCGGGGCGAGCTGATTGCTCCTTAGCGCGGCGCAGCGAGCGGCACCGAGGAGTGCGGTTTTATCGTTGGTAATGACGCGTACCGGCATCGATTCCATCAGTGGCTGCATGCGGCCTTTGGCGATGAAGGACTGCATGAAAAGCGGGCTCGCGAGCTTCGCAAGCATTTTCGGGGCGATACCTCCGCCGAGGTAGACGCCTCCGGTGGCCATCAGTTTCAGCGCGAGATTGCCGGCTTCGGCGCCGAAAATTGAGACAAACAAGTCCACCGATTGCTCACAAAGCGGGCACTTGCCTTCCATTGCGGCATGCGAGATTGCGGCGGCCGGATCACTGTGATTCATTTCGTCGGTCAGCCACTTCGGTTCTGCGCCGCGTCCAGTGTCGCGCAAAAAGTGAAATACATTAACCAGGCCCGGGCCCGAGATGACCCGTTCATAGCTGACGTGGCCAAACTTTCCATGCAGATAACGAAGCAGATCGGTTTCCAGTTCATTGCGGGGAGCGAAATCGGAGTGGCCGCCTTCGCAGGCAAATATCTGATGCTGCGCGCCATCCCAATACATGCCCGCCTGGCCCAGTCCGGTGCCGGCTGAAATTACGGCTTGATTTCCGACGGGAATCCCCTTCACCTGGTTCAGAGCAACCACATCCTCGGCCTGAAGCGCGGCGATGCCCCAGGCATTGGCTTCGAGATCATTGATGAGGACGGTGTTCTTGATTTGCAGTTCGTTAGAAAGGCGAAGCGCGTCTACGGTCCAGGGAAGATTGGAAGCTTCCACCCGGCCGTTGCGGACCGGACCGGCGATGCCGAAGCAGGCAGAGACCGCCTGTATGCCGGAGCTCTCGACAAACTTCAAAACGATTTGATCGAGGCCTGAAAATTCGCGACTGGGATAAACCGAAGCGGCAACCAGTCGAAAATCTCCGTTCTCGACATCGAAGAACGCAAGACGTGCATGAGTGCCTCCGATGTCGCCGGCCAGAATCATTTTTCGAAGTTCCTCCAGTGTCGTCCATCTTTCTCGAGCAATTCTTCGGACTCGCGTGGCCCCCAGGTTCCGGCGGCGTAGTTGGGGAAATTTCGTGGTGGCAGAGCACGCCATACATCGAGCGCGGGACTGACCACGCACCAGCCGGCTTCGACCATATCGGCGCGCTGAAAAAGTGTCTGGTCGCCGATCATGCAGTCGTGCAGCAGGCGCTCGTATCCGGTTTGCGGCGCTTGCTGGCCGAAGTAATCCATGTACTCGAAATTCATGTCCACGCTGCCCAGACGCATGACCGGTCCGGGCACTTTCGCGGCAAAGCGCAGCGAAATACCTTCCTCGGGCTGGATATGCAGCACGAGCTGATTCGGCATCAGGGTATCGACCGGGGTGTCGCGGAACAACACGAACGGTGCGCGGCGAAACTGGATCACGATGTGAGTATTGCGCCCCGGTAGACGTTTTCCGGTGCGAATGTAGAACGGCACGTCGGCCCAACGCCAGTTATCGATCAGCAGCTTCATCGCGACGAACGTCTCGGTACGTGAGTCCGGCGGGACATCGGGCTCGTGGCGATATCCGGGAACGTGCTGACCGTCCATGGTCCCTTCGCCATACTGGCCGCGAACCGTGCGGGTCAGAACCTCTTCCGCGCTGAGGGGCTGAATGGCGTGCAGGATCTTGGCTTGCTCGTCGCGAACCGAATCGGCGTGAAAAGAGATCGGCGGCTCCATCGAAGTGAGGCTGATGAGCTGCATGATGTGGTTGGGAACCATGTCGCGCAGAGCACCGGCGGTATCGTAGTAGCCGCCGCGGGTCTCAACGCCCACGGTTTCGGCTACGGAGATCTGGACGTGATCGATGTAACGGCGATTCCAGATGGGCTCGAAGATTCCGTTGGCGAAACGGAACGCCAAGATGTTCTGAACCGTCTCCTTGCCGAGATAATGATCGATGCGATAGATCTGCTTTTCGTTTGCCACTTTCAGCAGTTGCTGGTTGAGAGTTTTTGCGGATTCCAGATCGCGCCCGAAAGGTTTCTCAATGATCACGCGGCGCCAGTGCTGCGGGCTCTCTTCCATCAGGCCTTGGGCAGAGAGCTGTTCGACGATGGGTCCAAAGAAATCCGGCGCAGTCGCCAGGTAAAAGAAAAAATTGCCGTGAGTGGCGTGATCTTTGTCGACCTTGGCCAGCGTGTCCTTGAGCGTGGAATAGAGCTTGTCGTCGCCGAATTCGCCGGTGATGTAGTACATGCGCCGTTCGAACCACTCCCAGAGATCGTTGTCATTCGAATCCGGCGCGAACTCTTTCAGATCATCTAGCATCTTCTTGCGGAATTCGTCGGTGGACATCTGGGTATGAGCGACCCCAATGATGGCGAATTCGCGCGAGAGCAATTGATATTTGGCAAGGTTGTACAGCGCGGGAATCAGCTTGCGGCGGGTGAGATCGCCGGCGGCGCCGAAGATGACCATGACACAGGGATCTCCGGGCCTTCCGATTTTCTGCGGCTGCGTGACGGGCATGGTGTCGGTTTGAGCCATTTTCGTTTCCCCTTACGCAGTCTTCTTAACCGCAGTTGGTTCGACGTGGCCGCCGAATTTCTGCCGCATCGCAGAGAGAATTTTTTCAGCGAACGTGTGCTCCTGGCGCGAGCGGAAACGCGTAAACAGCGCAGCGGAGAGCACGTCCACGGGAACGGCTTCGTCGATTGCAGCCTGGATGGTCCAGCGGCCTTCGCCGGAATCGTTTCACGAAGCCGCTGTATTCGGAAAGCGTCGGATTCTCGACCAGGGCCATGGCCGTGAGATCGAGCAGCCATGAACTGACTACGCTGCCGCGTCGCCAGACCTCCGCGATGTCGGGCAAATTCAAATCGTAGCGATAGTCTTCCGCAAGCTCCTTGCTGTTGGCGTTCTGGAAGATGTCGAATCCCTCGGCGTAGGCCTGCATCAAGCCATATTCAATGCCGTTGTGCACCATCTTCACAAAATGCCCCGCGCCGGAAGGTCCGCAATGGATGTAGCCGTTTTCTGCGGTTCCGCCGATCTTCTCGCGCCCCGGAGTGCGGGGAATATCGCCGCGTCCGGGAGCCAGCGTCTTGAAGATTGGATCGAGTTGCTGGAAGGCTTCTTTGGGGCCGCCGATCATCATGCAGTAGCCGCGATCGATGCCCCAGACGCCGCCACTGGTGCCCACGTCGACGTAGTGAATGCCTTTACTCTTGAGTTCCTTGGAGCGGCGGACATCATCTTTAAAGTAGGAATTGCCGCCGTCAATCATGATGTCGCCCGCGCTCATGCGCTTGGCGAGTTCCTGCACCGTGCTTTCGGTGGCTGGGCCTGCCGGAACCATGAGCCATGCGATCCGCGGCTTGCCGAGTTTCGCGACGAAGTCGTCGAGCGAAGACGACGCGATCGCGCCCTCTCCGGCTAGATTCTTCACGTTGTCTGCGCTCAGGTCGGTGACGACAACTTCATGACCGCCGCGCATCAGGCGGCGCGTCATGTTTGCTCCCATCCGGCCTAAACCTACCATTCCCAGTCGCATGGCTGCTCCTTACTTTGGGGTATTAAAACGTTTTTGTAAAGGTGAAAACTGAAGAGCCTATTTTCCTGGACGTCATCCTGAGCCGTAGATAAGGGATCTGCGCCGCCTCGGCACCGTTGCGGTGCACGCAAGATCCCTCACCGGCTTTCGCCGGTTCGGGATGACGTCAAATGCTTTTAGGTCTCACCACGCCCGCGTCGCGGGATGACAATCAATTCTTAGACCTAGTCCAAGGCTTCGCGAAATGCTGCTGCGAGCTGGCTGAGCCCCGACTTCAGGTCTTTGCCGAGGTGAACCCGTAATGCGCGGCGTCCGCGTTCTGCCAATACCTGGAAGTCGCCTCGGGCCTGGGCTGCTTTCACAATGCCGAAGGTGTATTTTTGTCCCGGTACCGGCAGATCGGCAGCATCGTCATTCGTAATTTGCAGGAACACGCCCGAGTTCGGGCCGCCCTTATAGGCCTGCCCAGTCGAGTGTAGGAAGCGAGGCCCGAAGCCCAGCGCGGTGGCGACGTGTTTTTTGTCGCGGACCGCAGTACGCATATCCTGCAGAGCCTTCTCGTGCTCGTCGCTCATCTCGATATAACCGAGTACGGCGAAATAGTCGCCGGAATGGATACGATCGAGATGGGCTTTCAAGTAACCGGCGAGCGTTTTGTTATTGCCAGTCGCCTTCTTTAACTCTTCCACGTTCTTTGGATCGGTGAACAGCTTGATCCCATGATCCTCGAGAATCGGCGTTTCCGCCGGAAGGGAACCGGTCTTCTCGTATTCCGAGGTCAAGTTGCGAGTTGCGATCTTGCTGGCTTCCACGTCGGGCTGGTTGAACGTGTTGATGTGCAGGATTGCCCCGGCGACCGCAGTCGCAATCTCCCACCGGAAGAATTCCTGGCCCAGGTCATAAACGTCGCCCATCGAGATGCGCACGACAGGTTGGCCAGCTTTCTCGAGCGCCGCCACTTTCGCGTCCTGCTCCTCGTCGGGAGCAGAGTCGAGCCGGATGTAGGCGAACACGCGATCGTTGCCGTAAGCGTCGGGTGACGCGAGCGGTTCGCGATCGACAGGAATAATTCCATGGCCCTGTTTGCCGGTGGATTCTGCGATGAGTTGCTCGAGCCACGCGCCAAGGTCCGAAATTCCCGGCGAAGTAATGATGGTGATTTTGTCGCGGCCCTGCTTGGCAGCTGTCCCAAGAACGATGCCGAGCAATGCGCCCGGATTTTGCTCGACCGGCACCGAGGAGTGCGTGGCCTGCACCATCTCTTCTGTACGGTTCAGGAACTTCGAGACGTCCAGCCCCATCGCCGCCGCAGGCACCATGCCGAAATTCGACAGCGCGGAGTAACGGCCTCCGATGCTGGGCAAGCCATGAAACACCTGGCGGAAGTGATCCGCTTCGGCGACCTGCTGCATCTTGGAGCCGGGATCGGTGATGGCGATGAAACGGCTGCCCGCCTTTTCGGCGCCGATCGTTTGCTTCACGCGTTCGAAGAAGTACTGCTTGAAGATGTTGGGTTCGAGCGTGCTTCCCGATTTGCTGGAGACGATGAACAGGGTATGCGCCAAGTCAATCTTGTTTTCGAAAACTTTTACTTGCGCGGGATCGGTCGAGTCGAGCACGTGCAGCTCGGGGAAGCCGGAAATTTTTCCGAAAGTCATGCGCAGAACTTCAGGCGCCAAGCTGGAACCTCCCATGCCGAGCAGCAGGATGTCGCGGAAGCCTTCCTTCTTAATCTCGTCGGCGAACTTCTGCAAGTCGCCGATATGCGCGATCTGCTCCTCGGTGATACCGAGCCATCCCAGCCAGTTGGACTCGTCGTCGTTCGTCCAGAGCGACGCGTCGCGTTGCCAGAGGCGGCGCATCTTGCCTCCCGCACGCCAGTCGTCGATGCCGGATTTCACTGCGCTCGCCAGCGGCTCCGGCAAACTCTGCTGCTGGCGACTAACTTTTGGGCTTATCTCCGATTTCGAACTCTTTTCCACCGCCTGAAGCAATTTGTCGAAGGCATCCGCAAAAAGCTTGACCCCTTCGTCGGTCAGTTTGTCCGTGACTTCCTTCATCGAGATGCCGAGCTTCGCGACGGTGTCCATGACCTTGTTGGCTTCATCCACGCCCTCGGTGAGTGTCGCGGCAGCCTTGCCGTGTTCGCGGAAAGCGTCGAGCGTCGCGGGGGGAATCGTGTTTACGGTGTCCGGGCCGATGAGGTCGTCCACGTAGAGCACGTCGTTGTAGGCAGGGTTCTTGGTGCTGGTGCTGGCCCAGAGTACGCGTTGCGTCTGCGCACCCTTGTCCGCCAGTTTCTTCCAGCGATCGGTGCCAAAGATCTTTAAGTACCTCTGGTAGGTCTGCTTACCGTTTGAGACCGCAACCTTCCCCAAAATGCTCTTAAGGGTTTCCTGCTCTTTCGGATCTTTCGAAGACTTCAGCCGAGCCGCGACGATGTTATCGATGGAATTGTCGATGCGGCTGATGAAGAAGCTGGCAACGCTCGCAATCTTGCTGAGATCGCCGCCCTTCTTTGCGTATTCCTCCAGGCCTTTGATGTAAGCTTCGGCAACTTTTTCGTAGACCTCCTGCGAGAACAGCAGGGTGACGTTAACGTTTATGCCCTCGCTGATCAGTTGCTGAAACGCAGGAATGCCCTCGGCGGTGCCGGGCACTTTGATCATGACGTTCTCGCGGCCCACTGCCTTCCACAGCGCGCGAGCTTCCTGCAACGTGCCCTCGGTATCACGGGCGAGATACGGCGAAACTTCCAAGCTGACGTAGCCGTCGCGGAATTTGGTGTCTTGGTAAACCGGCCGCAGCAGGTCGGCTGCATCCTGGATGTCGCGAATGGCAATCTTCTCGTACTTCGCCTTGGCGTCGAGATCCGTCTCTTTCTCGAGCGTCTTGAGCAGGTCGGAGTAGTCCGTGCTGCCCGAGATCGCTTTTTCGAAGATGGACGGGTTCGAGGTGATTCCGCGCAGTCCGTCTTCGTCGATCAGGCGTTTCAGTTCGCCGCTGGTGATCAAGTTGCGACGGATGTAGTCGAGCCACACAGATTGGCCGAACTTTTGCAGGTCCTTCAGGTGATTGGTGGCCTTCGCTGTATCAACAATCCGTTGGATTCATAAGACCTCTTCTTAAACTTTATTGGCCGGCCTGAGGCCAGCGATGCCGGCGAGACGCCGGCGGTACGAATGCCTACCCGGCGGACTTGGCGTTTTCCATCGCCTCGCGCGCGGCTTCCACGACTTTGTCGGGACTGAAGCCAAATTTCTTCAACAATTCCTTTAAGGGAGCGGAAGCGCCGAAGGTGTGCATGCCGATCACCTTCCCGTACGAGCCCACGTATTGCGCCCAGCCGAAGGTGGAGGCTTGCTCGACCGAGACGCGCGCTTTCACATCTGGCGGGAGCACTTCGTCCCGGTATTCCTGGTCCTGATGCTCGAAAAGCTCCCACGAGGGCATGCTGACCACACGGGCCTTGACGCCTTCGGATTTCAGCTGCTCGTAAGCGTCGATGCAAAGCGAGACTTCACTTCCGGTTCCCATCAGAATGACGTCCGGCTTTTCTTCCACGCTCCCGGCGAGGATGTAAGCTCCCTTGGCCACGCCTGAGGCCGGGGCGTACTTGCTGCGATCGAAGGTCGGAATGGGCTGCCGCGACAGTACCAGTGCCGCCGGTTCGTGGCGGAGTTGCATGATAGCCTTCCACGCTTCGGTCGCTTCGTTCGCGTCCGCCGGGCGCAGTACGACCAGCCCGGGCACGGCGCGCAGAGACGCCAGTTGTTCCACCGGCTGGTGAGTGGGGCCGTCTTCTCCCAGGCCGATCGAGTCGTGCGTGTACACGTAGATGACCGGGATCTCCATGATCGCAGCCAGACGGATCGTGGGCCGCATGTAATCGCTGAAGTTGAAGAACGTGCCTCCGAACGGCCGAACCTTGGAAAGCGACAAGCCGTTCAATGCCGATCCCATTGCGTGCTCGCGCACGCCGAAGTGGAAATTGCGGCCCTTATAGGCGTTCGGCCTGAAAATCTCCGCATGTCCTTCAGGGTCGTCTTGTTCGAAGTAGCCAGATCGGCGGAACCGCCCACGAGCCATGGAATATTTTTGGCGAGCGCGTTCAGAACCTTCGCCGAACTCTCGCGAGTGGCCAGTCCCTTCGCATCCGCGGGGAAGGTGGGCAGATCTTTGTCCCAACCATCCGGCAGTTCGCGATGCTGCATGCGATCAATCTGATCCGCGAGATCGGGGAACTGCTGCTGGTAGTCGCTGCGAACATCGCCATCCACTTTTCACGGAGATCATGTCCGCGACGGCCCATGCCTTCACGGAAATGCTCGATCACTCCGTCCGGAACCAGGAACTGCGCGTCTTCAGGCCAGCCGTAAAATTTTTTCGCCAGCTTTACTTCGTCGGCGCCGAGCGGTTCGCCGTGTGCCGCGCTCTTGTCCTGCTTGTTGGGTGATCCGTAGCCGATATGCGAGTCAACGATGATCAGGGTAGGACGGTCTTTGGTTCGGAGAAAAGTGTTGTATGCGTCCGAGAGCTGCTTCAGGTTATTCGCGTCGGTCACTTCGACCACATTCCAACCATAGCCCTTGAACCGCAATCCCACATCTTCGCTGAACGACCAATCGGCGGGACCATCAAGCGTTACATGATTGTTGTCGTAAATCCAGCACAGATTCGAGAGCTTGAGGTGGCCGGCGAGGGATGCCGCTTCGCTCGCCACTCCTTCCATCATGTCGCCATCCCCGCACATGGTGTAGATGTTGTACTCAAACAGATCGAACCCGGGACGGTTGTAATTCGCGGCGAGCCACTGGCCCGCCATCGCCATGCCCACGCTGTTGCCGCAACCCTGGCCCAGTGGCCCGGTGGTCGTTTCAATGCCTGAAGTAATGCGGTACTCGGGATGTCCCGGAGTCTTGCTGTCAATCTGGCGGAAATGCTTAATGTCGTCGAGACTGACGGCCGGTTCGCCTAACGTTTCGTACTTCGGATTGACCGCGCGTACTCCCGTCAAATAAAGCAGTGAGTACAACAGCATCGAGGCATGGCCGTTCGAGAGTACAAAGCGGTCGCGATTCGGCCAGATCGGATCTTCAGGGTCGAAGCGAAGGAATTGTTGCCAGAGCGCATACGCGACCGGGGCCAGAGCCATGGGAGCTCCCGGATGTCCGGAGTTGGCTTTTTGCACCGCATCGATGGCCAGGGTGCGAATCGTGTTGATGCTCAGGGTTTCCAGCTGTTGCGTGCTCAGCAAGGTTTGCTCGCTCGCCACCATGCAGATATTTCCTTTCGGCGGTGTTCCCGGCTACGCGGATCTGACGAAACCTGGGGTCAATCGCGGGACAAGTTCAACCGTTGGGTCTATATCGAGTCTATCAATTTCTTACCCAGCCTGCTCTGCTGCCTAGGGAGCTAGCAGGTGAGAAGGGCCGCTTCAAAATCGAGTCATTATATTCATGGGATGTTGCAGGCAGGTAAAGAGATTCGGGAAAGAAAAATTTAGGCAGGTTAACGTTTGATCTGCGCGAGATAGCCGTTCTGCCGGTTATATCCGCGGGTGCTGGTTTCCACGAACTTCAAGAATTCCTTTAAGCTCTCGCGCTCGGTGGCTCCCAGCTCAGAATAGCGGACGCGCACTCCGAAGCACGGACTGCTGCGGGTCACGATTCCATTGAGGATCATTCCCTTAACCCAGATCTTTCCATTCGCAACCCAGAGTCCGATCTCCACATTCACACCGGTGGGAACGGGCGTGGCGGTCTCCACGAAGCATCCGCCCATGCTGGTGTTCGAAAGATTGCCCCAGACCGGAGTGGTTGAATTTCCCAGGCGCAGCTCGACCGCAACAAAGCATTTCAGGCGCGGAAACTGGCGGCGGTCTTGACCCCAGGAAGGAGTGAAGATATCCGGCTCAAACGGCGGCAGCGTTGTGGGAACCGAGGTGACGGGAGCAGGAACTGGCGGGTTCGGATGCGCCGAGCCGGTGTCCACCGCTGTAGTCGTGCTGGGCTTCCCCGATTTGATCTGCCGCATCGCGTCGATCAGGGCTTGCTCGCGCTTTTCCGGAGCCGCATCGCGATAGGTCTGTAGCAGAGTTCCGAGATGACTGACCAGATCGGGATCGGTGAGAAGTTGCGTCCAATCCGTTCCAATCGCGGCAGTTTTTGTTTCGCCCATGTGCGGTTTCACGCCCTATCCTGACCAGAACTTGTTTCTCTAGATTGCCTGTACGTGACCTTCGGAACAAGATGACCATGGTTACTGCCGACGGTAATCGAGCGGCTGGTTACCTTGGCAATCGCCCGGATTCTGTGCGGGTTACGGCCACTGCGGCCAGAGTCAGGGAGCTTACAAGGATGGGAAACCATACCTGGGCAATCCAGGGCTGAGGAATAAGAAACAGCACATCGAAGCTCTTGAATGAGGCCGGCCAACGCACCAGCAGCCAGAGACCCGCATAGTACGCAATGTCCCAAATCGCGAACTCCCACAGAAAAAACGCACAGAATTCCTTCCATCGCGATGCTGTAAAAGCGGTTGTGGAGAGCAGCATCACCATCGTCGCCGCTTCGCGAAACACTTCCACCGTGAGCAAACTGGGAGGAAATTGGGTCAGCGATTTGGCTTGCACGTAGTCGGCGGAGGCCAGGCGTTGCACATCGGCCAGCGTGCCTGCTACTCCGGGAAGTAGGCCGATGGCCGCGCGGAGGTAAACGACCACTGCGCTCTCGGCAAATCCGAATGCCAAAGCGAAAAGGCAGCCGAATACCAGGTGTCGCCTGGAAATGATCAATCCAGACTTGCGCCACCAGAAATAACAGGCGAATGGCACGCAAACGGCCAAGTTGACCCACCAGGGTTCTGCGAACGCTCCAAAAGCCATGGGCAGAGAAGTTTACAGGAGCGAGCCACGATCCTTGCGCCAAGCGTTTTGGGGTGACTGTCTTACAGGCCCCGACTACATGATCTGCTGTATAGCGTGACAATCCAATCCAGAGTAGAAGATTACCTGTCTAAACCTGTTCACCGATGGAGAACAAAACATGAGTCTCTACCGCATCGTAGTTGCAGACGATCACGAAGTGGTTCGCCACGGCTTACGAGCGATGCTGGAAGCACAGCCCAACTGGAAAGTAGTGGGCGAAGCGGGCGACGGCCGTCAAGCATTGGCTACGGTGATCGAGCACAAACCGGATCTTGCGGTGCTCGATGTTGGCATGCCCAATCTGAACGGGCTGGAGGCCGCGCGACAGATCGTTGCAGCGGTTCCGACGTGCAAAGTTCTCATTCTCTCGCTGTACGAATCCGAGCAAATGGTCTGCCAGGTGTTGGCCGCCGGAGCGCGAGGATATCTCTTGAAGTCGGACGCGTCACGCTACCTGGTGAAAGCCGCTGAGGTGCTGCGAAACGGCAAACTTTATGTCACCCCGCGTTTCGTGCATTTGCTCGAAGAAAGCATGCGCACCAAGGGGGCGTCGGTGGTGAGTTTGACCGCGCGTGAACGCCAGGTAGTGCAGTTACTCGGGGAAGGCAAGAGCACCAAGGAAGTTGCGACAGTGCTGGGCATGTCCGTAAAGACCGCCGAGACCCATCGTGCGCACATCATGCACAAGTTGGATCTGCACTCGATCACCGAACTGGTGCTGTACGCGGTGCGAAACCGGATTGTGCAGGTTCCGTCAGGTTTGGCCGCGATCGAACCGATTCCCGCTGCTTTGACGGAGGGATCGGCAGCGGCCGCTGACCTGCGGGCCCGGACCGAGCTTGCGTAAGTCGATTCTCAGCCTTCGCGCAACTCAGACCGAAAAAAGTGCCGGCGTTCGAAAATAGCCGGGGGTAGTTCGAACACTCGGGTCTCTACATTCTCGAATTCAAATTCTTTCCCACAATCGGGTGCCGGACAGACCGCGCGAAACTTACCCCCTTTCATTCCCGCTGAAATCTCCCGCTCCACGACGACCCAGGTACCGCACTTGGGACAAGTCACACACGCGCTCACAATCCGGTCGGCCATGCCGAAATTATAAAAGGGAAATAGGGCGATGGACCGTATTGCACATGCACCGGCGTAATGAAAAAATCTTTCGGTGCTATTGCGGGAAACGCTTGGCGTCTGTAACCACCTGCTTCCAATCCAATTGATTTCGCGAGCGTCGTTCTAGCGACTGGCGAAACGTGGCAGGGGAGTTTATTCCATTAAGCAGCCCCCCAAAGAACTATTCGCGTGAAAAGATGCTGCAGAACTTTTCGGATGCGTTAACTGGGAAAGTCAGCGTGGCATAAGATCGCGCTTTTGAGAGAATCGAGCCTTGGAACAAGGTCAAAGCCGAGTGGGCATGTTGTTGTAGCTGACAGTCGCAGTGGCATTTGTCTCAGAACTGACTTGGTCCCTCCATGATGGGAGGATGTTGTGGAGTTCCCAAAGAACACGATTACCTGCAAAGCCCTGTTGTTCGACATGGACGGTGTGCTGATCGACTCGACTCCGGCAGTGGCTCGGGTCTGGGGCAAGTGGGCTGTGCAACACGGGTTTGAGCCCGGGGAAGTGATTGCCAAGGCCCATGGGCGTCCCAGCCTGGTGACGGTGCAGGAGTATCTGCCGAATGCGGACCCTGAAGTCGAAAATCGGATCGTGGAACAAATGGAAATCGAAGACTTGCAGGGCGTCGTCCCGCTTCCCGGAGCCGAAGCATTACTCAGCAGCCTGCCGCCAGAGCGCTGGACCATAGTGACTTCCGCAACCCGCGCCCTGGCTGAGGTGCGTCTGCGCGCGGCCGGATTGCAAATCCCCAGATCCATGATTACCGCAACCGACATTCGCAATGGCAAGCCCCATCCCGAGCCTTACCTGAAAGCCGCGGCTGCCTTGGGATTCGCCGCGGCGGAATGCATCGTCGTCGAAGACGCGCTGTCAGGAATTCAAGCCGGCAAGGCGACAGGTGCCCGCGTGATCGCCTTTCCCACCACGGTTGAGCGTTCCGCGTTGCTAAAAGCCGGTCCGGATTGGATCCTTAACAATTGCTCGGAGATCCACGGCGCTGCCGAAGTCGATTGTCTGCGGCTCATCCTGGGTCGAGATGAATCTAAATTTCGATAAGGCTCGCTCCATTCATTGGAGCTTTCGAATCACAACCCATAGCACAATCGCAATCACTACGATCATGGCATAGAGCGTGTAGAAGGGGGCGAACACTCCGGAATTCTACGCCCGGTGGGAGGGATTAATGCTCTTGAAGGTCCGCAGAAGCGGACTTCGAGACCGTGGCCAGCAGCGCGTCGAATCGGCTATCGCCGCGCAGATCTTTCAAGTCTTCGTCCACTCGCATGTGATCGGTGTCTGCGTATCCCCGGGCGATCGACTCCCGCAAATACTGAAACGCGTTATCGCGATCATGGGCGGCAGCGGCGACACAGGCGAATCCGTACCAGGCGAGTGAGAATGTGGAGGGCTGAGTCTGGTTGAATTTGTCGAGCGTGTCGGTGAAAAGTTTTCGCGCTTCCTGGTAGCGATGGTCTTCGGCCAGGGCCATTCCCAGATATTGCAGGGTGTCGAGCGAGTCCGCATGTTCAGGGCCTAAGACCCGAAGCTGGGCAGCAAGCGCTTTCCTCGCCATCTCTTCGGCTTCGGTAAATCGATTTTGTGCAATCAACACTCTGGCAAGGATCGCCTGAGTTGCCAAAGTGTCGGGGTTGTCGGCGCCCAGGACTCGAGCTTGAGCTTCTCCGGTCTCGCGAAACAGTTTTTCAGACTCAGACAAGCGGCCTTCATGAAACAGCACTTCAGCCAGGTTGTACTTGGAGAGCAGCACGTCCGTGTGCTCGTGGGGAAGGGTTCGCTCCCGGTAGGCGAGAATCTGCCGATGGAATATCTCGGCATCGGCGTAATGGCCGGAGTTCGAGAGTATGTTGGCCAAACCTTCCAACGCGCGGATGGTGTTGGGGTGTTCCCCGCCCAGCGTTCGCTGCTCGATCTCAAGCGCTTTGCGATACAGCGTTTCCGCTTCTGCGGTGCGACCCTCTCCGTGGCTCAGGGTATTGGCGAGCGTGACCATTGTGTCGGCGGTGTCGGGATGATCCGCGCCCAGCACGCGTTCTTCGGCCGCCAAGTCCTCGCGATATAGTTTTTCGGCCTCGACATACCGGCCTTGTTCCTGCACTTTGTTGGCGAGATTGTGCGTGGTGGCGATCGTCAATGGATGATCGGGCCCAAGCACCCGCAGTTCGATCTCCAGAGTCTTGCGATACATCTTTTCAGACTCCGCCAGGCTTCCGTCCTCGCTGATCACCCCGGCCAGGTTCGACATGGAACGCAGAGCGGGCAAGCTTTCGGGTCCGGAAAGGCGGCTGTGAATCGCGACCAGATCACGCTGGAGCGCGACCGCTTCTTTATATTGTCCTTCTTTCTCAAGGATCACGGAAAGGTTGTTCATGGTCTCGAGCGTAAGAGGGTCTTCGGCGCCGACAACGCGCTTCTCGGTCGCGAGAGTCGTTCGGGTGAGTTTTTCTGCGTCAGCGTCGTGCCCCTCGCGATCCAAAATCCACCCGATCTGTGTTTGTGATCGCAGAGTCTTGGGATTCTCCGGTCCATACATTCGCTGGCGAGTGGCAAGCGCTGTATTTGCCAAATCATAAGCGCGGGAGAAGAGTCCAAGATTGGTATAGGTGCGCGCCATCGTCTCCAACAGGTCGGATTGCACTTCCGGATCCTGCGCCAAGCCAGAGGAGATTTCCTTGGAAGATTTGTCGAGGATCTCGCGCGCCGTCACTGTATTGCCGCGAGCTTCGTTGGGGTCGGAGACTTTGAACATGCCGACCATAAAATCAGTGATTCGGCTGGCCCGATCG
This sequence comes from Terriglobia bacterium, assembly GCA_963797845.1. Classification (GTDB taxonomy): domain Bacteria; phylum Acidobacteriota; class Terriglobia; order Terriglobales; family Acidobacteriaceae; genus DASREM01. The sequence goes on along the minus strand of CAWCRE010000012.1, from coordinate 64,075 downwards.
CGCTCTCGCGTAATTCTGCGTACTTGTAGAAACTCGGTGGCGCCGAAGCCGGCAAGCAGCAGAAACAATCCGAGCGCAACGCCCACTGCGGCCCGATGCCGTTGCACATATTTCTGAGCCCGGTATGTCGTCGAAGCCGCATGCGCAACCACAGGTTCGTTGTTCAGAAATCGCCGAACATCGCTGGCTAGTTCGGAAGGCGTTCCATAACGGCGCGCGCGATCTTTCTCAAGCGCCTTGAGCACGATCCAGTCGAGATCGCCGCGAAGCAGGCTCACCAGTTGTTTTGGGCTGGTATTGCGGTTCTCGGCGACTCGAGTGGAAGTATCCGAATCCGAATCCAGCCGGGTGCTCGGGCTCGGCGGATCATCCTCGCGCAATTCACGCAACACCTGATCGACCGGCTTCGTGCGCCACTTTTCCGGGTCGAAGGGCGGCGCTCCGGAGAGGAGTTCATACAGAATTACTCCCAGTGAGTAGACGTCGCTGCGAGTGTCGATGTCGGTGATACTGGGATCGGCCTGCTCCGGGCTCATGTAGCCGGGCGTCCCGACCATGGAGCCGATCCGCGTGACGTTGGTTTCGTCCATCGACTGCTGTGTCAAGGCCTTGGCGATGCCGAAATCGATGATGCGCGGCACTGGCTTTCCATCGATTTCAACGACCAGCACATTCGAAGGCTTGAGATCGCGGTGAATGATGGCTTTCTGATGCGCATGTTGCACGCCTTCGCAAACTCGGATGAATAGCTCGAGCCGTTCCCGCGCTGTCAGTTTCTTCTGATCGCAGTAGGTGGTAATGGGAAGGCCCGGCACATACTCCATGACGAAATACGGCTGGCCTTCAGGAGTGGAGTCGGCGTCCAGAACCTTGGCAATGGTGGGATGGTCCATGATCGCCAAAGCCTGGCGCTCGAGGTTGAATCGCTGGAGCGCGGAGCCGTCAAAACGGCTGGCGCGAATAATTTTGAGCGCGACATTGCGGACGACGGGCTCGGTCTGCTCGGCAAGCCAGACTTGTCCCATACCGCCTTCGCCGAGTTTGTGGAGCAGCCGGTAACGCCCGATCGAACCGAGGTCCGGTCGTTCGGGCGATGCTGCCGCCGCGGGCAGCGTAGCCTGCAATGCGTAGTTTTGCTCGGCGCTGCTCGGTCTGGCTGCGGACTCGGAGTCGTCGTGAACAGGCACTTTCGCTTCCTGGCGTGGTTTTGCTGGTAAGGGTAGCACGCGACCGGGTAACGGGGAAGAAGGCGCGGGTAGCGAGCTTTGAGCCAGAGAGACGCGGGAGCATGGCCTTGAATAAATAGGCGATCGAAAGGCAAAGGATTGCAATTCACCCGGACACAGAAACGAGGCAGTGGCGCGGTCGAATGTCTTCGTAGCGGAGGTTGCCGTGACCAACCTGCGGGGAGTCTCACTGTCCCGCAGGTCGATCACAGGCTGCGATCTACTTCTGAACTGCGACCAATCCCTGTACCTCTTCGGTCGTGGCCACCGGAATTTTGGTGGGCGTCGCCGATTCCAGCAGGGTTCCATCGCTGGCAACGTTTAGAACGTGCAGGAAGTTTCCCGCCGTTCCCACATTTTTCAGGTTCGGGGCAAGCACGTACATGAACGTCTGCGTCGGATCGATTGTCAGGTTTGCCGGTGCTCCGCCAGGCGACAGAACTACCGTCTGCATTACGGTCGGATCCAGTTGATGGCCATTAATGTCCCATGCGGTGACCGTGTTGGAGTTCGTTTCGGTGCTATAGAGCACGGTGTTGGCGCTGTTCACGGTGAGGTGCGAAACGCCCATGCCCGCATCCGTGACGGTGCGCACAAAAGTCATCTTGCAATTGGCGTCGTAACTGTAAACGGCAATCTCATTGACGTCAGGCAGTCCGACATAAACCGTGCGGAAGATCAGATTGTTCGCAATACCCTGAAACTTCTTCGAAGGCGTTGGCGGAGTTACGACACTATCCTGAACCAGTTTCCCCCCAGCTCCGACCGACCAGCAGGTCAAATTGCTGCCGGTGCCGGAAAGAATTCCAAAAGCAAACTTCTGTCCGGGATTGACCAGCGCCTGCGACGCCAGGGATTTGGACGGTTCCGCGATGGTCGATCCCGAGACCGGGGCCAGCGCTCCCTTCGCGCTCAAGCGAAAGGTGGTGAAATTCGGAGTGCCTCCCGTTTGCGCGGGATCGTTGGCTTGATTGGCGGCGATCAACAGGTTTCCCGCCGGGCCGGCGTTCGAGACACTCAAGCTGACTGGATCCTGCCCGTTCGACGCGAAAGGCGATCCGGTTACAGCCGCCAGCGTTCCGTCCGAATTAATCAAAAACGCCGCAATCGTGTTGCTGTGACCGTTCACTCCATACAGAAACGCGCTGCTGGAGTTTGTTGTTAGTTGGCCGTCGGAAGTGAAAACATTTGCGCCCGAGGACGTTGTCACCTTGACGCCTGTGCCGCCGGTAAGAAAGGGCGATCCGCTCACTTGCGTCAGGACGCCGAGGCCGTTATTCGAGAACGCGTAGATCGAATTTTGGTTGTTGGTTGCCGCGATGTTGCTTTCGACATAGACCAGATTGAGTTGAGCAAACGCGGGCGCGATCGAAAGTAGGACGATCGCAACCAAAGTGAGAACGAGAGACACCTTATCGCCAGGCTGGAAACTTTTCATGACAAATCCTTCGTGACGCCGCCTCTGTCTGAGGGGACCGTCAAGCTGAAACCCCGCGACGCGGCAAAGGTTGCTCAGAACGCAAATTAAATTCTTGAATTTGCTGCACTTGATGCAAATGTTTGCGCTTCAGAATTTGACAATCTCTCGAAGGAGGAGTTCTCCAGCGTCTGATCAATTGCAGATGAGTGGTTGGTGTGAAGCCTTCTATCTCGATCTAACGTCGGATAGAAGTGATGAGTTAACTCCGGGGCGATCAGGGTTGCGAAACTTTGTACGGCACTGCTGTGCCTAGCGCAAGATGTCCCAAGCTCGTTCCGCTGGTGCCAGTGTCGCCTGCTGCGATCGGTTTGTCAGGCACAGTCTCGTAAGCATATCCGGTGAGAACCGCCTGCACCAGAAGCTGGTCACTCTCGACGAAGTGAACGTTCAGTCTCGCCCATCCATAGTGAGTCTCGCCGTTGATCTGGAATTGCAAACCGAGATACCGGCGCTGCACGTCCAGCCATGAGCCCGCCTCAGTTGTTATGTGACCGGAAAAATCGGAGTGTTCTTCTCCCATGCGGGCAAAAAAAGCGAAGCTGTTCTTCGATCCGATGATCGCTCCTGGATTTCGAGCGGCCGCGTCGAAGTGAGTTGCGTCTTTCACCAATTGAACATTGCCTCTGACATTCTGAGTGCCAAGTCCAAAAGCGTACAGCACTATATCTCGATCAAAGTGGGCGTAGCTGAAGGGAAGAAACTCGAAATCGAGAATACCGTCCTGATTCACATCCAGATCGTAGGGCGTGAATGCATGACCTCCGATTCGAACATGGGCAGGCGTATAAACCACTTCCGCCGACACCGGCTGGGCGAGCGCGACGCAACTGGCACCGGCTACGGCCGCGTATGCGAGCAGGTTGCGTTCCAGGCTGGCACGAAGCGTAACCGGCGAGCGTAATTTCATGACTCCCCCAGGGCGGCGGATTTTAGCATAAGGCAGCGGTGGAAGATTATTCCGCACCCAGCAGATTCCCGTCGCGACCGCCAATTCCTTCCCATGCAATGAGTTCTCCGTGCTCGCTTCGCGGTTTACTTTCAGAAATTTCCACAAAAATGATCCCGCGTAAAATGGCGAATCCAGACCCTCACCCAAGGTCAGAAATTGCCGCAACATCTTTTGAGATTCGGGGTTTGAAATGTTGGCAGCGGCAGAGCTGCGATCCCAGATTCAGTAAAGGAAAATCGATGAATCGTATGATGAAACTGCTTCTCTCCATCGCGACTTTGATGGTATTTGCGTTACCGGTTCTGGCCCAGACTCAACCAGCTGCGGATAACGGCGATCAGAAAAGCTCGATCAACTCCCGCAAGGAAGAACAGGCGAAGCGCCTTGAGCAGGGTGTGGACAACGGCACCATCAACAAGCAAGAGCAGCATCAGATCAAGCACAACGAGCGCCGCATGAACCACGAAGAACGACAGATGAAAGCGGAAAATGGCGGCTCGCTCACCAGCGCCGACCGCGCAAAACTCCGCCGTCAGCAGAGACACACTTCGCGCGAGATCACTAAGGACAGCAAGAAATAAGTCCGGCAATTCGCGCAACAGTCTTTGACAATGGTTCGTGACGAAAGCAAAAAGGGAGGTTCAAAGACCTCCCTTTTATTATTTTTCCGGTTCGGGCTCAACCAGCAGTAGACCTCTCCATATACCGCCAGGCACTCTCAATGATCGCGCGTTGCCGCGCCGCATTTGCAAACGCCTTCAGTATCCCGTCAACGGATCCAGGAGTTGCAGCGGGAAGGCAGGGCAAGCGCCTACCGTCGCGACTCCTCCGCAGGTCAGGGTCGGCGGGATCAGAATCGGATTTGATCGTCCCGCTTGTGTCGGATCGAAATTCGAAAAATGCAAGATCGTGAGCGCTGGGGACGAGGGCTGCAAAGTAAAACCATCCGCCGGAGGCTGAGTAATGTCGTTGGGATTCGTGAACAAGGGGTCCTGATTGATGGAGTGGACCTCCTCGCCCAACGGCTGCCATTGCGACAGCGTATAGGTGGCGACAGGATTGGTGGTCTGGAAAGAGAGCGCCCGGCCAGTCGTGTCCCAATAGTCGTTGCTGTCAAAGAAAAACCAGAGCGGGCAGTCCACAATGCCGAGAACATCGACGCAGGACCAATTGCCGGACTGCACCGAGCCCTTGTCGAAATAGCCGATATTCGTGGTGTAGCTGAAAGAATTGGGATTGAAGCCGCCTCGATCCGTCAGCTCGCCAGTCAACGCGAAGATGTTGTTCGAAAAAAGATTCTTCTGCGCAAAAGTGTCGCTGCCATGGTCGGACAGATTGTTGAAGGCCCCGCTGCTCGAGATGCGGTAGACCAGATTATCTCGTGCGATGACGTTCGACGAACCTTGATCGAAGTAAATGCCGTTCCCGCCATAACCGTCGGCGTCCTGGTAATTGTGGGTGACATCATGGACGACGTTGTTGAGGCTCATGTTTCCGGTGGTAGCGGAGGTCGCGAAGTAAATCCCGCCCATGTCGCTGGTCACGCCCTGACCAAGGGTATAGAGATGGTTGAAGGCGGCGATGTTGTCGTGAGCGAAACCGCTTCCGTTCAGGATGCCGAAAGTCGTGCCAATGCCCACGGCTCCGCTGTAGAAGTCCGAAACTTCGTTGTGCACGATCATGTTGTGATGAGCATTGCCCACCCAGATTCCCGTGCCGATGCCGGTCGGCTGCAGGCGGCCGCCAGCCACGATACTGTTGTTCTGGATCAAGTTGTACTGAGGCACGTTGGCATCGGTATCCAGTCCGCCGCTGGCTCCGGGAGTGCGGCCGATGCGAATCCCTCCGGCTCCCACGTCATAAATCTCGCTGTTGATGACTTGGTTCGAGCCGCTGGTGGCGGTCGAGCCTGAGTGTGCGAATTCCACCGCCCAACCCTGGATGTGAGAGAAGATGCAGCTGTCGAAAGTCACGTTTTGCGAGTTCAGGAAACTCACCGCTGCGGTTACGGCGGGCATCCCTTGCTGATCTCCCAAACCCGCGGTGCCGGGAATCCAGTTGTCATGCGAGAAGGTCAATCCCCGGAAGATGATATTGCTGGCGGAAGTTCCGACCAGCAATTGTGTTTGCTGAGGAACAATGACTGTGTCGAGAGTTGGATTTTCCCCGGTCTGCGCAACATAAGTGAGCGTCCAGTTGCTGGCCGGCGTTGTCGTGGTATTGGGACAACCCTGGCAGCGATCCAGGTACCACTGGCCCGATCCATTCTTGTTGAGAGACTCCAATACGTTCTCAACCAGGTAACGATGATTGGGAAGAAAACCGTTGCTCTGCGGGATTTCCTGGGTAGGGCCTGTCAGGTGAGCGATGTTGTTTGCGCCGTCGACCGAAGCCAGCCGCATGCGGGACATTGTCCATAACTCGAAGTCCAAAACCTGGACGTCCCCTAATCCCATTCCGTGATATCCGGCGGCCGCCAGGTCGCCGCCATTGAAAAAGAACTGGTCAAAACATTCCCAGCCGTTCGAGACCTGAACCCCGCAGTTGGTCGATTGCGAGGACACTACGACCGGGTTGCTCGCGGCGTTGCATAGGTATCCCGCAATCGTGCAGTTCACGCCGGTGGCAGCAAGTCGAGGACGGTATCGACGCGTCGCGTCGGTGGCTCCTGCGGGCATATAGAAGAGCGATTCAAAGTTAGTCACATTGGGATACAGAGTCTTGTTGACATTCGCTTTCCAGGCACTGCCGACAGTGTTGGTCCAGCCGGTGATCTTGATTCCACCACTGATGATGGGGGACGCTCCCGGATAGTTTTCATACACGATGGGCGCGCTGGCGGTACCGGAATCGGCGGTGCCGAACTGCACGGCCGCTGGCAGGAAGTACGTGCCATTTTCAATCTGTACCACCGAACCCGGTTTGCCCTGCACTGCCATGCGTGCCCGGTCAAGAGTGGCGAACGGACCATCGGTGTTCCCGCCGTTAGGAGCCGGTAAGGTACCGCTCCAGGTGTCTTTGCCGTTGGTGGCGACGTAGTAATTGGCGCTTCCGGTCGGTGTGGGCCCAACACTCAACAGGTTGTACCCAGTGGCCAGGTTTGCGGTCGCCGTGATGCTGGCTGTACCCGAGGCCACTCCAGTTGCCAGGCCAGTGCTGCTGACGGAAACAATCGTCGGAGCGCTGGAGACCCAGATTGCGGAACTGGTGAAGTCCTGCGTAGTGCCATCACTGAATATGCCGGTCGCCGTCAGTTGCTGGCTTCCACCTACCGTGAGCGTAGGTGCGGGTGGCTGCACCTGAATGGAAAGCAAAGACACCGTGGGCGGAGGTACAGGGGTGAAGATCGTAATACTGTCGGTCTGGGTTGCGGTTTGGGAGCCGGAATCAGAAACCTTGACCGTGAAGTTCGCAGTCTGTTGCGTCGTTGCGATACCCGCCAAAATTCCAGTAGCAGCATTCAGCGTGATCCCAGCGGGCAGTGACCCGGAACTAATGGACCAGCTGTAAGGCGGCGTTCCACCGGTGGCCACAAAGACGAAGTTATACAAAGCTCCGATTGTGCCGACATTCGGGGCTCCACTGGTAATGGCCAAGCCCGAGGGCACGACCGTAAGAGTTAGAACTTGCGTTGCGGTCTGCTGAGGGGTGGAAGAATCGGCCACCTGGATGGTGAACGTAAATGCGCCAGACGCGGTGGGCGTGCCCGCGATTAATCCGTTGCTTGCCGTCAACGCGAGACCGGGCGGCAAACTTCCGGAAATAATGGACCACGTGTAAGGTAAGGTGCCGCCGGAGGCAAGGACGGTCGTCGCATAAAACGCTCCCTGAGTCGCATTGGGTAAGGATGTCGTGCTGATGACCAAACCGAAAATGGGAACGGTGAAGGGAGCCGAAGCTTTCAGCTTCGTGGTCGACGAGTCTGTTACCTGGACGGTGAAGGTGAATGACGCCACAACCGTTGGCGTTCCTGAAATCGTTCCGGTGCTCGCGCCCAGCGTTAACCCGGTAGGCAAGCTTCCCGAGATGATCGACCAGTGGTAGGGAAGAGTTCCACCCGTAGCGGTGAGCGTTGCCGAATAGGGCGCGCCCTTGCTACCGGCGGGCAGCGAGGTCGTGAGGATGGTGAGGCCATTCGACTGTATGACAACGGTGAACGCCTGCGAAGCCTTCATCTGGGGCGCCGAAGAGTCCGCCACTTGCACAGTGAAAGAAAATGAGCCGGAGGCGGATGGAGTTCCAGAAATTGTGCCCGTGGTCGCGCCCAATGACAAGCCGGTGGGAAGAGTTCCGGAAATGATCGACCAGGTGTAGGGCAGAACCCCGCCGCTGGCTTTCACTGTGCTGGAGTAAGCGGTTCCGACTTTCCCGCCCGGCAGGCTCGTCGTCGTAATCGTGAGCGCTGTCCCACCTTGTATTGTGATCGTGAATGGTTTCGAAGCCGTCAACTTCGGCGAGCTCGTGTCTGTCACTTGGATCGTAGGAGTAAAAGTCCCACTGGTAGTGGGATTGCCGGAAAGTATTCCCGAGGTCGCATTCAGGGACAATCCTGGAGGCAGAGTTCCGGATGATACCGTCCAGCTGTAAGGAAGGGTTCCCCCTGTTGCCTTTAGAGTGGTCGAGTAAGCTTTGCCCACGGTTCCGCTCGGCAGCGACGTCGTCGTGATCGACAGGGGAGCCACAACATGGAACGGAAAAGACTTCAAATTTGATTGCTGAGGGGAAGAGGAGTCAGTGACCTTGATCGTGGCAGAGACGAGCACCACGGTAGTCGGCGTGCCGGAAATCGTGCCGGTTGCGGCATTCAAGCTGAGGCCTGTCGGCAGCGAGCCTGCGGAGACAGACCAGGTATAAGGCAGAGTCCCGCCAGTCGCCATGATGGTCGTCGTGTAGGGCACGCCAGTCACCGCGGTAGGCACAGACGTCGTGGTAATGGAAACCGTTCCCAGTGCCGAGCCGCAGAGAGCGATAAAAAGAATGAATGGTAATAGCGCGCACTCCACAACGCGGTTGACAGACATGTGCCTTTACCTGCTTCCCTAGTTTTTCCGGATCAAAGAGACGACGAACGAGGATGGACTACCTGGCCCGAGGATATCCATGGGCATCCTCGAGTGTGAGAAAAATATACGGGATGACGGTGGAATTGCAAGCTCTTTCTCGCCCCTTTCGCCGCACAGAGAGCGCATTTGTGGCCAAACTGAGCGTGGTTCGCAACCCGGATTACCAGCCGATTTGAGCGACGATTGTCGAAACGCATAAGCAGTTTCGCCGGGTCCTATGACACGCGACTTGGCGTTGCCAGTATCGTTGTTTCGAGAAGGTCGAATCAAGTCGCGATTACGGCGAAATCGTATCAACAACGCGACCAGCATAGGGGGACGTCCGAGAGCAGGAGTGCTCGAGTCTTATCGAATTTCTGGCGCGCCCGGAGAGATTCGAACTCCCGACCTATTGCTCCGGAGGCAATCGCTCTATCCAGCTGAGCTACGGGCGCGCACTCGCGGTCTCCCCAGTTTACATGCGGAGCCGTGGGCTATCAATTGAGTGGGAACTAGCGCAGGAATTCCGGGCAGCAAACCGGCATACCACTGAATTGCGTGCGTACGGACAAATCCTCGGCCAGAGTCACTGATCGTCGCAGAGTATCGCGATGCAATTACCAGCGATCGCGACCCCCACCGCCACCGCCGCGTCCACCACGTCCTCCGCGGCCGCCTCGATCTCCGCGATCGCCGCCTCCGCCACCGCCCGCGCCGCGCTCGGCTTTCGGACGCGCTTCATTAATATTCAGCGTGCGACCACTCAGTTGCGATCCGTTCAGTGCCGCGATGGCTTTCTCTCCGTCTTCGTCGCTAGACATCTCAACGAATCCGAACCCACGCGAACGCCCCGTCTCACGATCTGTAATAATGCTCACACGATCGACTTGTCCGTAGGGCTCGAACAATTGACGTAATTCATCTTCCGACGTATTGAACGACAGATTCCCAACGAAAATGTTCTTCAAGCGAGTTGCCTCTCAGTGAGCTATCTGAGTGTGGGCTGACTTCGGCCGGAAATGCAGGGGCTGGTTTGCCGCACTTGCCGGAGTTGGCGAACAGTCAAATGCGGACGAAGTATAGCAGGAATGCTGGATTTGGGAAGTGAGCGTCAACGGCGGTGAATGCACCCTTAATGCGATTCGCAGGGCTCCTGGGCGGCCTCAACTTCAAAGGCCGGGCGAATCCCGCGACCAGTGCAGGAAGCCAACCCTTTCAACACTCGTCCACTGTCCAGAACTTTCCCGATTGGTAGCCCATGCGAACAAAGCGATTACGCGGATCGTGCCTTTTTCCGCAGGTTGGGCATGGCAGGAACCGCGTCCAATGGCTGCCATGATGGTCGTAGTCGGGAGCTACCGAAAAGGTCGTGCCGCAACTGCATGGGATCAGGTAAACATTGAATCTGTTGGTCCGGTTTTGTGTTGCCCGAGACCCACTCAGCCTTCCTCCACCGCCGCCAGCGAACTCTTCTTTCTGCGGTTCGACTGCAGTACTTTCTTCCGCAGGCGCAATGACTTGGGAGTGATTTCCACGAATTCGTCGTCGGCAATAAACTCGATCGCCTGCTCGAGATTCAGCTGCCGGAAGGGCACCAGGCGGATCGCTTCGTCGGCCGTAGACGCCCGCATGTTGGTGAGCTTTTTCTCGCGCACCACGTTGACGTCCAGGTCATTGTCTTTCGCGTTCTCGCCGATGATCATGCCCTCATAAACATCTACACCGGGGCCCGACGAAAAGCTCGCCGCGCTCCTGCAATCCCCAAAGCGCGTAAGAAGTCGTCACCCCGCCGCGGTCGGCGACCAGCGCTCCGGTCAGGCGATGCGGGATTTCTCCTTGCCACTCGACATAGCCGTCGAACAGCGAGTTCATTACGATCGTGCCGCGGGTATCGGTCAGCAACTGGCTGCGCAGCCCGATCAAGTCCCCGGCTGGGAACGCGGAACTCGATGCGGACGCGGCCATAGCCATGATTGTGCATGTTCACCACTTCGGCTTTGCGGGTTCCCAGTTGCTCCATCACCACGCCGACAAAGCCTTCGGGAATGTCGACGGTGAGATGTTCCACCGGCTCCATCAGCTTGCCATCGACACGCTTGGTGACAATCTCGGGCTTGCCGACCATCAGTTCGTAGCCCTCGCGGCGCATCATCTCAATCAGGATGGAAAGCTGCAGCTCGCCTCGTCCCATGACCTTGAACGAATCTGTGGTGCCGGTTTCTTCGACGCGTAACGAAACATTGGTCAGCAGTTCTTTATCGCAGACGCTCGCGCAGATTGCGCGAAGTAACGTAGGTGCCTTCTCGTACCGGCAAACGGCGAATTGTTTACCGTAAACAGGATCGCGATAGTGGGCTCATCGATGGCGATGTGCGGCAACGGCGCGGGATTCGTCGACATCGGTGATGGTTTCGCCGATGGTGATGCCTTCCACGCCGGCGATGGCAACGATGTCGCCAAGCTCCGTTTCGGTGATGTCGGTGCGCTTCAGTCCGCTGAACGAAAACAGCTTGGTGATCTTCGTCTTGTGGAGCGTGCCGTCGAGCTTCGCGATGGCGACTTCCTCGCCGGTGAACATCTTTCCGTTGAACACGCGCGCAATCGCGAGGCGGCCCAGATAGTCGCTGTAATCCAGGTTCGCGACCAGAATCTGCAGCGGTCCCGTTCGAGTCTCCCTGGCCGGTGGAGGAATCGTCTTTACGATGGCATCAAACAGCGGGCGCAGGTCTTCCCCTCCACCCTTGATGTCAGTGGAAGCTGTGCCAGTCTTCGCATTGGTATAGAGCACCGGGAAGTCCAGCTGATCTTCGTGTGCGTCGAGATCAATGAACAGATCGTAAATTTCGTTCAGCACTTCCTGCGGACGCGCGTCGGAGCGATCGATTTTGTTGATGACGACGATGGGAGGAAGTTTCGCTTCCAGCGCCTTGCCCAGCACGTAACGCGTCTGCGGCAGCGGGCCTTCGCTGGCATCCACCAGCAGCATCACCCCGTCCACCATCTTGAGCGCGCGTTCGACTTCGCCGCCGAAGTCGCTGTGGCCCGGCGTATCCACGATGTTGATCTTCATGTCGTGATAGAAGATCGCGGTATTCTTGGCCAGAATGGTGATGCCGCGCTCGCGCTCCAGTTCGTTCGAGTCCATGACCCGTTCGACGATGTGTTCGTTGGAGCGGAACGTGCCGCTCTGATGCAGCATGGCGTCGACGAGCGTGGTCTTGCCGTGATCTACGTGCGCAATAATTGCGATGTTGCGAATGCCTGAACTCAAGTTGCTGCCTGTCCTTTCAAAAGTCGGCACGCAATGCGCCTGCTACCACTTTACTATGCTGCGCGGATTGTTGTGGAGCTTCAATCAGGCAAGTCGCATCGAGCGGTGTTACGATTAGCTGTCTCGCGGTTTACTCTGCGCAGGCGTCCAGCCTCGCGCCTCACTTCTTTACCGCACGTTGGGCGGCGTGAATGCCTCCGCTGGTCGTCGATACCGGCCCTTCCGAATCCGTGTTCGCGAAGAAGATCCGGTCCATGGCTGGCGCACCAGTGGCTGCACCTTCGTGTAGATAGCCGGGCGCCGACATGTACAGAGGATGGCCGCGGCGGTAGATGTGCACTTCGATCGGATCGACGTTCGTTCCGGGAAGTAGCTTCTGGAAATCGTGCAGCACGCTTCGGCGACCTTGCGGCTCCCGGTCTCGGTCAGCAAGTAGCCGCGATCGTCCTCCTCCATCGGCGTGTAGCAACTCAGGATGTTGTACTTCTGCTTGTAGCCGGGCTGGTTGCGGACCACCCAGTCGGCCACGATGAAGTCGGTGAACGTATTGCCCGGGCACCAGGTGTCGTATCCCTTGTTGAACACCGGCTTGTCGAAGATCAGATTCACCACCGGGTAGGGAATGTAGCGCATCTGGTGCATGGCTTCGTCTCTGCTTTGTCGGGCATGCCTTCCACGATGCGCGGGTGATGAACTTCGGCGTCGCCATGATCACGGCCTTCGCGGTCACCGTCTTCAGCTCTCCGTTCTGCATGTAGGTGACTTGCACTCTGTTCTTTTGCTGGATGACCGCGACGATCGTTGCGCCCGTCTGCATGCGGTCCGCAGAATTGCGGCTGCAGCAGTTCGGAGAGCTTCTGGTGATCGCGCCGAAGCCTCCGGGCCAGGTGTCGCGATCATCGCGCGTTCGGCCGCCGATGGCGTGCATTTCGTAGATCCCGATCGCGGCCGCGGTTCCTCGCTTTGGCGCCCCAGTTGGAAGGACCGTAGTTGTCCCACCATTGCTTTGACTTCCTCGGGATATCCCTTCGAAATCCGAGAAGGGAAGATCGTAGAGTTCCTGCTCGCGCGTCTCGACGTCAATCGCCAGCATCTCCTTCTTGAATTTCTTGAAGCCGTCGCGCACGATGGAGAGATAAGGAAGCTTGTCGAGTCCTCGCCCCAGGTGTCGGGAACGAATTCGCCTTTCAGGATGATGCCGTCCCAGTTGTCGATGGGCAGCGGCTTCGAGTCCGATCTCTTTGGCGAACGCGTAAGCGTGCTCGCCGCTTTCGAGAAAGGCGGCGCCGGTCGCGTAGGCCGTGCCTTGATACTCCATCAGGTAGGCGTTGCCGCCCCAGTGCGGTTCTTTTTCCAGCAACAGAAAATCGCGATGCCGCAGCAGGTAAGCAGCGGTCATGCCGCTCACGCCGCCGCCGACAATCACGATGTCGTGCCGCGCGGAAACCGGAGGCCGCGTAAAGACTTTGCCGTCGCGCACCTGGTGGCAGATCCGTTGTCCTCGCCGTCGACCATCGGTTTGTTCGTCTGCCGGCGGGCAAGCAGCGCCAGATCAATCGGACATCCGGCGGCGACGGTTCCTGCGACGACAAACTTGATGAAGTCTCTGCGATTGGTGCTCATAGATTTCCAAGTGCCGTCGTCCGCGGCTCGGCTTCGAGCCAGCGAGACGCCGGCGACGTTACGTTTCAACTAACTCGGCGGCCACTTCCGCGTGACCTTCGGCGCCCGCACGCAGCCGATACCAGAGCACGATTGCGATGAGCGAAAAAACGAAAATGATGGTGGAGATCGCGTTGATCTCCGGCGTGATGCCGCGCCGCAGGCGTCCCCAGATTTCCAGCGGCAACGTGTTGTCGCGGCCGATCAGGAAGAAGCTGACCGCGATCTCATCCATCGACAGCGTGAAGATCAGCAGCGCCGCGCCGATGATCGAAAGCCTCAGGTTCGGCATCGTGATGCGCCAGAACGTCTGCCAGTAAGTTCGCGCCGAGATCGAGCGAGGCTTCTTCCTGCGCGCGATCCAGTTTTTGCAATCCGGCAAAAACTTCGGTGGTGGCCACAGAAATCAACGCCGTTCCGTGACCGAGAATGATGGTGAGCAGGCTCAGCTTTACATTCGCCTCGCGGAACAGCATCAGCAACGAAAGCCCGGTGATGATGCCCGGCAGTATCAGCGGCAACAGCACCAGGCGGCGAAATACAGCTTTGCCGGGGAAATTCGCGCGATCGAGCGCGAGCGCCGCCGGAATGCCGAAGGCCAATGCAATTACCACGGCCGCAAGCGCGACCATCAGGCTGTTGAGCACCGAATCCCAGATCGCGTCATCGGCAAACAGCATGCGATACCAATCGAGGTGAGATTGCGCGGCGGAAATCCGCCAACGCCCGCGCCGTTGAACGAATAAACAACCAGCGATGACGATCGGCAGATAGAGAAATGCGAAGACGACGATCACGGCATGCGCAGCCAGCGCAGCGCTCTGCCGCGAGCGCGTTCATCGGAAGCTCCATTTCTTCTCGAGCGTCTCCGACAGAAACAGAAGCGCGACCACCAGCACCAGCATGCAGAACGAGATCGCCGCGCCGAGAGGCCAGTTGTAGGCCGCGCCGAACAGGCTCACCACGATGTTCGAAATCATGATCCCGCTCGGACCGCCAAGCAGCAGCGGCGCGAGAAAATCGCCGAGGCTGAGCACGAAAGCAAATGTCGCGCCCGCCAGCACTCCGGGAATCGAAAGCGGCAAAATCACCCGCCAGAATGTTTGCAGCGGCGACGCGCCCAAGATCGTGCGAAGCTTCGACCAGGTTGCGCGGAATATGCTCCAGCGAAGCGTAGATCGGCAGAAACGTGAACGGCGTGTAGATGTGCGTCAACGTGAGCACCACCGCGAACGGACTGTAGAGCAGGAACTCCAGCGGATGCGTGGGTGAGGTGCAGGTATTGCAGCAGCGTGTTCAGCACGCCGTCGCTGCCCAGAATCGTCTTCCACGCATAGGCCCGCACCAGGTAGCTCACCCACAGGGGAATGATGACCAACTGGTAAAGCAGTTCTTTTCGCTTGCCCGCGTAGAAACGACAAGTAATACGCCAGCGGATATCCGAGCAGCAGCGAGAAGATCATCACGCGCGCCGCAATCCACATCGAGCGCAACAGCGTCTGCAGGTAGACCGGTACGTGCACAGAGTTCGCGATAATTGTCGCAGGCTCCAGGTATGCACGATCGTCTGCGCCGGCGAAACCGACCAGAAGCTGTAGCAGAACAGCAGGACGTAGGGCGAGCAGCAGAAACACGGTGACCCACAGCAGCGGGTGGAACGTGATCGCCGCTCTGTAGGCGCGCGAGAACATCAGCGGCTCTCTCCGAGATTCATGAACCGGCGACCGCATCCGCCGGCGAGAACTCGAACTCGATTCTCATCCGACGGAATCGCGTGCGTTGCGGTTCGCACCGTCAGCAGCGTGTCCATCGCCGCACTCAATCTAGCAGCAAGTTCGGTCGCGCCATGAAACGCCTGGTGCGCGAACACGTGCCGCGAAACGGACCGCACGTCGCCGGCGTGCCGGTCGCGACAGGCGGATGTTTTCCGGACGCAGCGAGAACAGCGCCGGGCCGTCCGGCAACTTCGCGGGCCAGGCGAAAGCGCTCCGCAGCGCGCGATGCCGCGGCTCACGTCGCAGCGAAGCAGATTGGTGTGCCCGATGAACTGCGCGGCGTAGGCCGTCGCCGGTCGCGCATAGATCTCGCGCGGCGAGGCGACCTGCTCCAGTTCGCCCATGCGCAGCAGCGCGATGCGGTCCGACATCACCATCGCCTCTTCCTGGTCGTGGGTCACGAAGACGAACGCGATGCCGACTTCGCGCTGCAGCGATTTCAGTTCCACCTGCATCTGGCGGCGCAGATTGGCGTCGAGCGCCGAAAGCGGCTCGTCGAGCAGCAGCAGCTTGGGACGGTTCACCAGTGCGCGCGCCAACGCAACACGCTGCTGTTGTCCGCCGCTGATCTTCGATGGTTTCGATTTTGCGAATGCCGTCCATCTTCACCATCGCCAGCGCTTGCTCGACACGCGCTGGCGATTTCGCTTTGCGGCACCTTGGCCACGCGTCAACCCATAGGCACGTTTTCGCTCACGGTCAGATGAGGGAAGAGCGCGTAGTTCTGGAATACGGTGTTGACGCGGCGTCGATAGGGCGGCAGAGTGATCGAGCCGCTCTCCGGCCATCACAGATTTCGCCGGAGTCGGCGCTCTCGAAGCCAGCGATCATGCGCAGCAGTGTGGTCTTGCCCGAGCCGCTCTCCCCCAGAATGCTGAGAAATTCGCCCTCGCGCAACTTGCAGCGAGATGTCGCGCAGCACCAGTTCTTGCCGAAATCTTGGCGACGCTGCGAATGTCAGTAGCGTGCCGAGCAACTGCGTTGTCTGAGCGCCGACGGTTGGTAGCGGAAGTCTGGCATATGGATGACGTGCGTAAGCGACTCACGTCACCGCACTTACTGCGCCGCTTTCACTTCGTTCCAGATCTCGTTGTACTTGGCGCGGCGCGGCACGTTCTGCCAGAAATAAATGTCGCTTCTGGTACTCGTCCACGTCGTCGAGGTGCAGGCTCTTCTCTTCTCCGGTCGGTCATGAACTGCGCCGCGCTGCGGATTCGCCGGCGTGTAGCCGGTAACATCGGTGACTTTCTTCTGCGTCTTGCGCCTCCACCATGTATTCGAGAAACTTGATAGCCAGTTCTTTGTTCTCGCTGGCCGCGGTGATCATCAGGTGGTCGATCCATCCCGTGGTGTTTTCCTTGGGAATCGTTTCGCCCGACAGGGAAATTCGATCTTGCGAAGCTGGTTGGTCATCAGCGGCCATCCCATGGCGGCCACCACTTCGTGGTTCTGAAAAAGATTGGTCAGTTCGCCGCCGGTGGACCACATTTTGCGGATGTTCGGTTTCAGCTCCAGCAGCTTCTTCTTCACCGCATCCAATTGCTCGTCGGTCAGGTTATACAGATGCGCTGGGATCGGGCTTGTCGTAGCCGAGCACTTGCGCCGCCATGTAGACCGTCGAAAGATCGTCCCAGACCGAAATCTTCCCGCGCAGCTTCGGGATCCCAAATCACGTTCCAGCTGTCGGGCGGCTGCGGAAAGGCCGTGGTGTCGTAAAGCAGCGGATTCGGTCCCCACATGAACGGCACGCCGTAGACTCTTGCCGTTGACTTGCACCAGCGGCAGGTCGTGCAGCTTCGGCAGAGAGTTGGCTGTAACTGGGAATCTTCGCCAGAGTCGAGCGGCGCGGCCAGCCCGTCGATGGCGATGCATGGTCGCAACGTCGCTCGATGGAGAGATCACGTCGTAGTTGCCGGCGCTGCCGCCGCGCAGTTTGGCCACCAGTTCGTCGCTCGATCCCATGTAGCGAGCGGAAACCTTGCAGTGATATTGCTCTTCGAAGCCCTTGCACGAACGAGGGATCGGCATAGCCTTCCCACACCAGCAGATTCAGCGTCGGCGTTTTCTTGCCGCAGGCAGGAAGCAACACGGCCGCACTCAGCAGCAAAATCAGACTAGCAGAGTCGATGTTTCACTTGGGACCTCCGCCGGCTTTCATGGCGCTCCACTCCGGAGACTGATACACGACTCTTGCCCCCGACCATCGTCAACAGCACCTCCGTCTTGTCGATCTGGTGGGGATCGACCTTGAAAATGTCTTGCGACAGGATGATCAGGTCGGCGAGTTTGCCCGGCTCGATCGAGCCTTCTGTTTTTTCGCGGCGTCCGGCAAACGCAGCGCCCAGTGTGTAAGCCTTGATGGTGTCTTCGACGCTGAGTCTCTGCTGCAGGAACGAATCCTCCCGGCGGATCGCCCTGGCTGGTCTGGCGCGTGACCGCCGTCTGCACGCCCGGCCACGGATTCAGCGTCACCACCGGCCAATCGCTGCCGAAAGCAAGATGCACCGCCGCCTTTCTGAATGCTGCTCCAGACCCAGGCACGCGGAGCGCGGTCCTGCTCCGATGTTGCGCGCCCAGATGTTCAGCGTGTCGTCGTCCGGATAAGCATGCAGCGGTTGCATGCTGGCGATCACGCCCAGCTTGCCGAAGCGCGGAATGTCCGCCGTCGAAATGGTTTCAATGTGCTCGATCCGCGGCCGGGCATCTGGATGTCTTGTTCGTCTCGGCGGCTTGTTGATAGGCATCAAGCGCCGTGCGCACCGCCTTGTCGCCGATCGCATGCGTGAAAATCTGGAAATCGCGCCGGTCGAGCTCCTGCAATTGCCGCCTTGTACTTTGCCGGATCCCAGAACAGCTTCCCGTCTGCGAAGGATCGTCAGTGTAGGGCTCAAGCATGGCCGCAGTATGCGCTTCGACCACGCCATCGAGCATTGTCTTTACCACCCCTGCGGACAGCCACTCGTCGTGATACGTCTTGCGCGCCTCTTCGATTTTCGAGATTGCATCGTCGGTGAGCTGCGGCGGGTCGAGGAAGTACGCGATGTAGAAGCGAAGTGTCAGCTCGCCTTTCTGGCGCAGCTCGTTAAAGAGATCGAAATATTCGAAATCTCCTCCCGCACTGTGCACCCGGGTCAGTCCCCTCCGGTTCGCTTCCTGGATCCCCAGCCGCAACGCGGCCAAGCGTTCTTCGCGGGTGGGCTGAGGCGTAAACTTCCCGACCAAGTCGCCAGCCGCTTCCTTCAAAGCACCGGTCGCCTCGCCCTTTGTCGTCGCGAACAATCTTGCCGTTTGGCGGATCGGGGGTATCGCGCGTAATTCCGGCCATCTCCAGCGCTTTGCTGTTGGCCCAGGAGCTGTGACCGTCGAACGCGCTCAGGAAAACCGGCCGATCCGACACAACGTCATCCAGTATCTTCTTGTTCGGCAGCGCGCTCGGCCCGAAAGTCGGATACGTCCACCCCATGCCCTGAATCCAGGCTTCCCGGGGATGGGCGTCGGCGTAGGCTTTGACCCGCTTCTGGATTTCCGCGACGCTTCCCGCGTCGTTCAGGTCTACGCGCGTCAGGCCCAGAGATCCATCCATAAAGTGGATATGGCAGTCCACAAAGCCGGGGAGTACCAGCCGTCCCCCGGCATCCCGCATTTCGGTCTTGCTGCCGCGGAACGCCGCGAGCTCGCTGCTTTTGCCGACTGCGAGAATTTTGCCGTCTTTAATCGCGATCGCCTCCGCCCACGGCTGCTGCGCGTTCACCGTGTACACCCGGCCGTTCGTCAGAATGACATCGGCAACCGGCCGCGCCTGCCCGCAGGCCGCGATGCCAAAGAAAAGAACCAAGACCAACTGAACCGCTGGGGCTGATTTCGACAAGCATCTCTCCATGTTTGCCGCTATTAGAACGTTGGCGGCGTATTCACCCACAACACCCATGATTCCTTATCTCCAGGATTCGACCACGAATGCGGTGTGGTGCTCTCGAAATAAAAACTGTCGCCCGGCTTCAGGCGGTACTTTTTCTGCTGCAGAAATATCTCGAATTTGCCGCGCATGACGTAGAGGAACTCTTCGCCCGCGTGAGTATAGCTTTCGCCGCTGCCCGCGCCCGCTGCGATGCGGAACAGGTGAGGCTCCATCACCGGGTTGCCAACCGCCAGCAATTCCATCCGCACGCCGGGAGACACTTCCAGAACTTTGCGGGCGTGCGGCGTCACCAGCGGAGAGTGCGAGTCCCGCGCGTCGAAGAAATCGAGGATATTGGCCTTGTAAAATCGCGCCAGCCGGCGAAGCGTGCCGACCGAAGCGCTCATTTGCGAACGCTCGACGGCGCTCAAGAATCCTACCGATATGCCGATGTTTGAAGCTACCTGCGCCAGCGAGAGTTTGTTTTGTGTCCGCAGTTGCCGCAACCTGGCGCCGATCCCTCCGGAAGCCCCATCCGGCGTGGCCTGCAACAGACCATCCCGCTTCAACATTTGCTTGATCGCCGGGGCGTTCAGCCCGCGAACTTTTCTCAGAAAGCGCGCGCGCTTCAGCAGCTTCAGGTCCTCATCGCTATACAGCCGGTATTTGCTGGCGGTCCGGCGCGGGCGCGTCAGTCCGAGGCTCTCCCATGAACGTATGACCGACGGTGACACTCCGACCAGACGGGCCACCTCTCCTATTTTTAAGTAAGGTTTGGACCGGTCAGCGCTGGTTGCCAAAGTGAGATTCTCCGCAAGTTTTTCAGGGTGGGAAGCGGCTATTTTTCCCTTGACAGCGTGGGGCAGGTTCTCTAACCTTGCGCGATTATAGCAAGGTTTGTCTGTCACGCAATACGCTGATTTCGATCAGAAATTGTCCACCTGCTCCCGGAGGAATCCATGCCGTCGTCTCCCTCTCGCTTAGCGAGTTTCTGCGTGGTAGTTCTGTTTTGCGTCGGAGCCTTTACTTCCGCATTCAGTCAAAGCACGGGCGGCAGAATTCTCGGCCGCGTCGCCGATCCCACCGGCGCCGTGCTGGCCAACGTGACCGTCACCCTGGTCAACGAGGCTACTGGTGTCAGCCAGGAAACCCATACCAGCGACAGCGGAGATTACTCATTCCTCCAGGTCGCGGTCGGAAGTTACCGCGTGGAGTTCGAACAACCGGGCTTCAAGAAAAACGTTCGCCGCGGAGTCGGCCTGGACCTGAACCAGGTCGTCACTTTGAACATGACCATGCAGCTTGGCGGAGCCCAGGAAACGGTGGATGTTACCTCCGAGGCTCCCTTGGTCGACACCACCAGTACCCAGTTGGGCGGAGTGATGGATGCCAAGCAGGTCACCGGCCTGCCACTGAATGCGCGCGATACATATCAGTTACTCCAGCTTCAGCCGGGTGTGCAGGGTGTTGGGGGTTCTGATCTGTTTTATGGCAGCAATCAGTCGGGCGCGGTGTCGGTGAATGGCGGTCGCGGCCGGTCTAACAACTTCAATGTAAACGGCGGTGACGGCAACGATCTGTTCGTGAATGCCCCGGCAATTCAGCCGACACCCGACAGCATCGCGGAATTTCGCGTTCTCTCGAACACATTCGACGCCGAGTACGGACGCAACTCCGGCGCGGTGATCAACGTCGTCACCAAGTCAGGCACCAACGGTTTGCACGGCAGCGTCTACGAATTCTTGCGCAACCAGATTTTCAACTGCCAAGGGCTACCTGGATGTGCGCCGTCCCGACGACAAGCAGAACCAGTTCGGCGGAACCTTCGGCGGCCCGATCAAGAAAGACCGGACGTTCTTCTTTACTTCATATGAAGGGCGGCGCGTGGTTCATGGAATCACATCCGACCCGGTCACAGTTCCCACGGCCGCGGAACGGTCTGGCCTATTTTCACCGTTTGATCCGACCGCTGTAATTTCCGACCAAACTGTCGCGGATATCTTTAACTCACGTCCAAATTGCACCACGGGCGCCGCTGCCGGAGATTCTTATGCGTCCCTTTTCCCCAACGGCGTAGTTCCAACGGGCTGTTTCGATCCGGTTGCTGCCAGTCTTCTGAACCGATATGTCCCCTGTCCAAATGCAGACCCGACCTGCACCAACCTGGCGAACACGGACCCAACTTTCCGCGCGGTTCCGAACGAAGATTCTCATGCCAACCAGTTCACGGTGAAACTGGACCACCGCATCAGCGAAAAACAGAACCTAAGCTTCTACTACTACTTCAACGACTCGTTTGACGCGCAACCGTTCACCCGTTTCCAGGCAGCGACCCCAAACCTGCTACCGGGATTCGGCAACAACAACGCGTTTCGTTCACAGCAGGCCAACCTCTCCCATAACTTCACGATCAATCCGAACACGGTGAACGAATTCCGGTTTACGTACTTCCGCGAGGCGCAAGGAACCTTCCTGCACCCGCAGCACACCAACCTGGTCACCAGTTCTTGCGATCCGACAGTCGCCGCATTCTGCTTTACCGGTACCCCCGACGTTCCAATCCCCGGGATTACGCCGAGTTCGAGCCTGGGCATCACCCCGAATTTGGGAGCGAATCACGAAGGCGTCCCATTCATCAGCCTCAATGGCGGATTCACGATTGGGAACGATTACGAAGGCGAGTTGCCGCAGACCGGAAACACCTACCAGTTCAGCGACAACCTGACCAAAGTCATCGGCAATCACACCACCAAGTTTGGCGCGGACTTCCGCAATCAGCGCTTCGTGCAGACTTTGTTCTTCGATCCCAATGGCGATTACACCTTCTCCGGTGGCGGCCAGAACGACACTGTTCAACATTTTTGCGAACTACCTTTTCGGACTTCCCGACTCCTACCTGCAAGGATCGACGCAGACTGAGGATGTTCGCGGCAA
This sequence comes from Terriglobia bacterium, assembly GCA_963797845.1. Lineage (GTDB taxonomy): Bacteria > Acidobacteriota > Terriglobia > Terriglobales > Acidobacteriaceae > DASREM01. Next base: position 41,838 of record CAWCRE010000012.1, on the reverse strand, counting down.
CTCGATTTACTTATTTGCTCAGGACAGCTGGAAAATTCGGCCAAACCTCACCATCAATTATGGACTGCGATGGGAGTTCAACCAGCCGATCTACGACGCCGGCCAGCGCTACCAGACTTTCCGGCCCGGTCAAGCGACCACAATATTTCCTTGCCAGTTGAGTTCGGCCAGCCTGTCCACTCTCGGCTACACCAATCCCAACTGTTCCGATCCGAATGCGGACTCCGCGGGCGTGTTTCCGTTGGGATTAGTGATTCCTGGAGATAAAGGCGTCCCCAAGGGACTCACCAAGAGCTACTACAACGCTTGGGCGCCGCGCATTGGCATCGCCTGGGATCCATTCAAAGACGGCAAAACCACGATCCGCGCCGGCTTTGGCATTTTCTACAATCCCATCGAGCAGCTGGTGCTGGAACAATTCCAGGGTGAGCCTCCCTTCGGCGGCAGTTCACTGCTTTCCGAAGGCCTGTTCAATGTTCCGTTCGTAAGCCAAGGTGGAGGCGTGGCCCCGAACCCATTTGCCGGGGTTGCCGGCGGCGTCCGAACTCCCGATCGCGGAACTCCGATCGATTGGTCCATTTTCCGTCCCATCTTGCTGTTCGGCGAGTTACAGCCGAACCTGCGCGCGCAAACTACGAACCAATACAACTTCGGAATTCAGCGCGAGCTTTCAAAAGACCTTGTGCTGTCCGTGGGATACGTAGGATCACAGGGCCACCGTCTGCTGGCGACCCACGACTTGAATTTCGGAAATGCGCAAACCTGCCTCGACCTGCAGAACATTTCCAATCTCACTGGCGATGCGAATCTTGCCTGCGGTCCGTTCTTCGCAGACAGCGCTTTCAGCATTGCAGCCAACGAAATTCCGGCAGGAGTGACGTTGCATCTTCCCTACGGTTCGCAGTCGGTGATCACCGGGCCGAATCCGACCCCGATCACCCTGGTTGGCCTGCGCCCCTACAGTTCCCCGCGATGCGAGCCCACGACAGGCGTAGGTTGCCCAACCGACGGCGTGCCGGTCTTCTCCAGCATCTTTGCGCAGGACACGATCGCCAACTCCAGTTACAACTCGTTGCAGGCGTCGCTTGAAAAAAGACTCAGTCACGGCGTGCAGTTCGAGCTGGCGTACACATTCAGCAAGTCCATCGACGACGCGTCCAGCTTCGAAAACAGCTTGCGGCCGATCTGCAGCCGCTGCAATCGTGCGCTGTCGTTATTCGATTCGCGGCACCGGTTTGTGCTCAGCTATCTGTGGGAACTTCCCGTGCCCAAATATCAGGGAGTTCGGGGCAAGGTTCTGAACGGCTGGGCGGTCTCGGGAATTACGACTTTCCAGACCGGATTCCCCATCAGCATCAAGTCCAGCAATGATTCGGAACTCGAAAACAGTTTCGATTTCGAGTTGCCGGGCAAGCCGGATCTTATCGCCCCGTTCCACACCCAAAGTCCGAAGTCGAACAATTTGTACGCGTTCGACCCCAATTCATTTGCGTTGCCAACACAAGGGCCCAACTCGACTCCGCTACAATTGCTGGGGAACTCGCCGCGGACCTTGTGCTGCGGGCCGGGGATCAACAACTTCGACTTCTCGTTCCAGAAAATCACCCCGGTCGGAGAAGGGAAGCACTTTGAATTCCGGGCGGAATTCTTCAACGCGTTCAACCACGCGCAGTTCCTGAACCCGGATGGAAACATCAGTGACGGAACCGATTTTGGCAAAGTAAAACGCGTTCGCGATCCGCGAAATATTCAGTTCGCGATCAAGTTCGCCTTCTAGAATATGTAGAAAGCCCGGAGTCGGATCCGGGCCACAATCTAATAGCCGCCCTGCGGCTTGAGTATCTCTGGAGAAATTCGATGTACGCAGATCTGCAAAGGGAGCTCGATACCTTCGAGCGCCGCACGCCGAAGTCCGCCGAAGCCCACAAGCGCAACCTGAAACGCATTCCGCTGGGCGTTGCCAGTAACTACCGGGCGTACGATCCGTATCCGATCTTCGTCAAAGAAGGCCAGGGGTCGCACTTTCGCGATCTCGATGGCAATGACTACATCGACCACAACCTCTGCTTCGGCGCATTGATGGCCGGGCATTGCCATCCCGCGGTGATGAAGGCCGTAGGAGAGCGCCTGCACACCGGCACTATGTTTGGCATGCCGCACGACATGGAATGGCAACTGGCCGAGGAAATTTGCCAGCGTTTCCCGGTGGAGATGGTTCGCTTCGGCAACAGCGGCACCGAAGCCACCATGCACGCGGTGCGTCTTGCGCGCGCGGCTACCGGCCGTGACAAGATCATCAAGTTCGAAGGCGGATATCATGGCCTGCACGACGCAGCGCTAGTCAGCGTGAAACCGCACGCACCCGAGTATCGGCGACGTGAACGCTCCGACCTCGGTGACCGGCGGCCTTGGCGTGCCGAAGGCAAGCTTGGCGAATGTGCCGATCGCGACGTTCAACGATCTGGCCACCGTCGAACGCCGCTTCAAAGAAAATCCCGGAGAGATTGCCGCCATCATCCTCGAGCCCATCATGATGAATGTCGGGCTCTGCATGCCGCAGCCCGGATTCCTGGAAGGCCTGCGCGAACTCTGCACCAAAAACGGCGCGCTGCTGATTTTCGACGAAGTCAAGACCGGCGCGAAGCTCGGCTGGGGCGGCGCGTCGGAATACTTCGGCGTCACTCCCGACATGATCTGCCTGGCCAAGTCGATTGGCGGCGGCTTGCCGCTCGCGGCTTTCGGAGCGCATCCTGCCGTGATGGATTTGATTTCCCAGCACAAAGTCTTCCACGGCGGCACCTATAACACCAATCCGGTTTCCATGGCCGCGGGCCTTGCGACATTTCGCGAAGTGCTCACGCGCGAGAACTACGCGCACGTCGACAAACTCAGCAAAAAGCTGACCGATGGCTATAAGAAGATCGTGACCAAAACCGGACTGCAGGCATACATCGCCAGCGCCGGAGCGAATGGGGCGCTGATGCTGTATCCCAAGGAAATTCGCAGCTATCGCGATTGGGAGGCAGTGGACGTCGACCTGTGGCGTCACTACTGGTTCGGCATGGTGAATCGCGGCGTCATGGCGCAGCCCTACTGGTGGGATGAGCAGTGGACGATCTCGGTTCAGCACACTGAAGCCGACATCGATAAGCATCTGGCGGCATTTGAAGACGTAGCGCCCGCGCTGGCGAAAGCCCAGCAGGAGCGCGAAGCGCCGGCCGTGGCGGTGCACTAAAGACTTGCGTCGGGGCAGGTGTCCGCACCTGCCCGAAGTTTCAAGGTTTCAAAGTTTCAGAGTTCTACAAGCAGACGTCATCCTGAGCAAAGCGAAGGATCTCGCGTGCACTGCCAAAAAAGGTTGGCTTCTGAAACCTGAAACTCGAAACCTTGAAACCTGAGCTATCGAGACCTTCTCCCAGGAGCCAACTTGTCAGCCGGTGACCCCAACCAGCCGCACCTCAAACGCGTCCTCGGACGCTGGGACCTGGTGCTGCTGTTTGTGGTCGCTGTCTTCAATCTGAATGTGGTGCCGTCGCATCGCTGCGAACGGCGGCGTGACGGTCTGGCTGTGGATCATCTCGCTCCTCCTGTTTTTCTGGCCGCAAGGCATCGCGGTGATCGAACTCGCGCAGCGCTATCCCGGAGAAGGCGGCGTCTATCTCTGGGCCAAAGAAGTTTTCGGCGACTTCCACGGATTCCTCTCCGGCTGGTGCTACTGGACCAACAACATGCTGTACGTGCCGACGGTGATGCTGTACTTCGTCGGCGTTTCGGTGTTTGCGCTGGGTCCGGGACATGCCGGCCTCGCGGACAACAAGATGTTCGCCATGGTGGCATCGGTGGCGCTTGCTGGCGTTGCTGACCGTCCTGAACATCGTCGGCCTCGGAGTAGGGAAGTGGCTCAACAATGCGGGCGCAATTGGCACCTTCATCGCGGCATCGGTTCTGATCGGCCTGGGCATCACGGTGTGGTCTCGGTTTGGGACCACCGTCACCGCGGCTGATTTCCGCATTCCCGCCGATCCGCGCTTCGTGCTGAATTCTTTTGGCGTGATCTGCTTTGGCCTCGTTGGACTGGAACTCGCCTCCATCATGGGCGACGAGATTCGCGATCCGCAGAAAACTCTTGCCCGGCGCCGTGGCCTGGGGCGGAATCATTTCTGGGGCTGCTCTATATCGGCGCGACGTTGACGCTGTTGGTCGCGGTTGGAAAAAACGACATCAGCGTTCTGCAAGGAATCGTGCAGGCCGTCAGCCACATGGCGAAGGAAGTCGGCGTGGGTTGGATCATCACTCCGTTTGCACTGATGCTGAGCCTCTCGATCGCCGGCATCGGTTCCGCGTGGATGGGCGGCTCGGCGCGAATTCCGTTCGTCGCCGGTCTCGATTCCTACATGCCGTCGTGGCTCGGCAATGTTCATCCGAAATATGCGACTCCGCATGCCGCGCTCATCGTGCAGGCGATCGTCTCGCTGCTGCTGATCGTCATCAATTTCTATGCGTCCGGCGGAGTGCAGGAGGCATTTCAGACCATGCTGTCGCTCGCAGTTGTTCTTCAGTTGGTGCCGTTTCTGTACGTTTTCGCGGCGCTGCTGAAATTTGCTGTTCGACCGGAGATCGAGCGGGCGGACGCTACGGCCGCGGTACGCTGATCTTTGCCGGGCTGAGCGGCTTCGTGACGACGGCGCTCGGAATTGCGCTGGCGTTTTTTCCCAGCCAAGCAGATCACGTCGGTCTGGAAGTACGAAGCCAAGATGTTTGGATTTACTCTGTTGTTCTTAGCCATGGCCGCATTTTTCTTTTTTGTCTATGGCCGCCTGAAACAGCCGTCGAGTTCGCCCGCAAAGAACTTGGGCGCTGCAAGAATTACGTAGGGGCAGGTGTCTCACCTGCCCAGTCGAGCGAAGCTCGATAATTTTTTCGAACGAATCTCCGGAGGAATGTTATGCCCGGTGGTGTCAAAACCGACGTGAAAACTTATCAGATGTACGTGAACGGCGAATTCGTCGCCAGCAAGTCCAACAAGACGTTTCCGGTGTTCGATCCTTCTACCGAAGAAGTCATCGCCCAGGTTCCCGACGCCGGTCCGCGAAGATGTGAACCGCGCCGTAGCCGCGGCCCGGACGGCATTCGAAGAAGGACCCTGGGGCTCGACAACAGCGCAGGAACGCGGACGCGTTCTGTTCCGTCTGGCTGAAAAAATTCGCCAGAACACGGCGATGCTCGCTGAACTGGAATGCCGCAATACGGGCAAGCCGATCGTCGAAGCGGAATTTGATATCGCCGACGTGGCCACCTGCTTCGAATACTACGGTGGCCTGGCAACCAAGATCCTCGGCTATGTGAATCCCGTTCCCGATAACGCCGTGAGCCTTACGCTGAAAGAACCAATCGGCGTGGCCGGGCAGATCATTCCGTGGAACTATCCGCTGCTCATGGCCGCATGGAAACTGGCTCCAGCGCTGGCTGCGGGTTGCACTTGCGTGCTGAAACCCGCCGAGCAAACGCCCCTGACCGCGCTGGAGATGGCGAACTGGTTCGACGACATTGGCCTGCCGCCGGGAGTCAGTCAACGTGATCACCGGATTTGGCGAGACCTGCGGCGCGCCGCTGGTCCAGCATCCCGACGTAAATAAGATCGCCTTCACCGGAAGCGCGGCGGTTGGCAAGATCATCGTGAAGCAGGCCGCCGACACGGTGAAGCGCGTCACGCTCGAACTCGGCGGCAAGTCGCCAAACATTTTTTTCGCCGATGCTGATTTCGAAGCCGCCATCGATGGAGCGCTGTTCGGCGTCTTCATCAACCAAGGCGAAGTTTGCTCGGCAGGCAGCCGCATCCTGGTGCAGAAGCCGATCTACAAGAAATTCGTGGATGCGATGGCTGAGAAGGCCAAGAACATCAAGCTTGGCGCTCCGCTTGATCGCGATACCAAGATGGGTCCGCTGGTCAGCAAAGAACAATACGATCGCGTGCGCGAATATCAAGACCTTGGCAAAAAAGAAGGCAAAGTTGCTTCGGGTGGAGGACGCGCCGAGGGATTCGCCAAAGGCTACTACGTGCAGCCAACAATCTTTTACGACGTGGATAACAGCGCGCGCATCGCTCGTGAAGAAATCTTCGGACCAGTTGCGACCGTGATTCCGTTCGAAGATGAAAAAGATGCTACGAAGATTGCCAACGACTCGCCCTACGGCCTTGCTGCTGCCGTCTGGACCCGCGACATCTTCAAAGCGTTCCGCGCGGTGAAGTCGCTGCGCGCGGGCATCGTCTGGGTCAACCACATGCAGCCGACTTACGTCGAAGCGCCGTGGGGCGGATACAAGCAATCCGGCTTCGGTCGCGAACTTGGGCCCTGGGGCATCGAGGAGTATCTCGAGACCAAGCAGGTTCACATCAACCTTAACGAGCAGCCGATTGGATGGTACTGAGATGGCCACGATTCAACTACGCACCCCTATTCCAGGACCGCGTTCGCAGGAGCTGATGAAGCGCCGTAACGCGGCCGTGCCGCAAGGCGGATTTCACGCCACGCCGGTATTTGTCGCCAAAGCCGAAGGCGCGGTCATCGAAGACGTCGATGGCAATCGCCTGATCGATTTCGCCGGCGGCATCGGATGCCTGAATACCGGACATCGCGCTCCAGCAAGTCGTCGACGCCGTGCAGCAGCAACTCGGACGATTTCTGCATACCAGCTTCAACGTGGTGCCGTATGAAAGTTATGTCCGTCTCGCTGAGAGAATGAACGCGTTGACTCCCGGGAATTTCCTAAAGAAGACTTTCTTTGTGAATTCCGGTGCCGAGGCAGTTGAAAACGCGATCAAAATCGCGCGCAGCTACACCAAGCGGCCCGCCATCATCTGCTTTCGAAGACGCGTTTCACGGACGCACCTACATGGCGATGGCTGTCACTTCAGCAAGACGCATCCCTACAAAGCCGGCTTCGAGCCCTTTCCCGGCGACGTTTACCGCGTTCCATTCGCCTACTGCTATCGCTGTTCGTATTCGCTGACCTATCCCTCGTGCGAGGTCTTCTGCGCGAAACATATTGAAGACACCTTCAAGCGCGTGGTCGCAGCGGAGTCAGTCGCTGCCGTGATCGTCGAGCCGATTCTGGGCGAAGGTGGATTCGTCACTCCACCCAAGGAATTCTTTCCCGATCCTTGCCGACATCTGCCGCAAGCACGGCATCCTGCTGATTGCGGATGAAGTGCAAACCGGTTTCGCACGGACTGGCGCAACCTTCGCCTGCGAGCGTTTTGGCCTGGTGCCCGACCTGATGGTCACCGCGAAATCGCTCAGCGGCGGCTTGCCCTTAGCTGCTGTCACCGGACGCGCCGAGATCATGGACACGCCCGGTGTCGGCGCAATCGGCGGCACATTCGGCGGAAATCCTGCCGCGTGCGAAGCCGCGCTGGCCGTGCTCGACATCATCGAAAAAGAAAACCTCAACCAGCGCGCCAATCAACTAGGCGATCGCTTCCGCAGGCGTGCCGCGAAATGGCAAGCGGACTGGGATCTGGTCGGCGAAGTCCGGGACTCGGCGCCATGCAGGCATTGGAGTTGGTCCGCTCCCGCAGCACCCGCGAGCCCGCCGACACGGAGACCAAGCAGATTTCGCAGTTCTGCTACGAGCACGGGTTGATCACCATCACCGCCGGCTCTTACGGAAACGTGATCCGGTTGCTCATGCCCCTCGTGATCACCGACACTCAAATGGACGAAGGCCTGGACGTGCTTGAGGCCGCTCTTGCCAACGTCTGCGAAAATAGAGGCGCCAGAGCGGTTCAGCCGGTTTAATTCAGAGATCGAAAGGGATGTCATGACAGTTGCAGCTCCGAGTGCTTCCATCGTTCCTCACTTTATTAACGGCAAATGGACCGAGTCGCGCGCGCAGGAGTGGATCGATGTCGTTAATCCTGCGACCTCAGAAGTGCTTGCGCGCGCTCCCCTCTGGCTGGTGCCGACGAAGTGGCCGAAGCGATGGAAGCTGCCGCCGCAGCCTATCCCGAGTGGCGTCGCACCCCGCCGGAAGATCGCATTCAGCCGCTCTTCAAGTTGAAGTACCTTCTCGAGGAGCATCTCGACGAGTTGTCCCGCATCATCACCCAGGAGAATGGCAAGACCTTCACGGAATCGAAAGCAGAACTGCGCCGTGCGATTGAAAACGTCGAAGTCGCTTGCGGCATTCCCATGATGATGCAGGGCTACAACCTCGAAGACGTCGCGCGTGGCATCGACGAGACCATGATTCGCCAGCCTCTCGGCGTCGTCGCCGCGATCGTTCCGTTCAATTTCCCCGGCATGATTCCGTTCTGGTTTCTGCCTTACGCGATTGCGACTGGAAACACCTTCATCCTGAAGCCGTCCGAGCGGGTTCCGCTCACGATGAAACGCGCTTTCGAGTTGATCGAACAGACGGGTCTACCTAAAGGTGTCGTCAACCTGGTCAACGGCGGCAAGACAGTAGTGGACGCGCTGCTCGATCATCCCAAGGTACGTGCCATCAGTTTTGTCGGATCGACTCCGGTTGCCAAGTACGTTTACGCGCGCGCCGGCGAGAACGGCAAGCGCGCTCAATGCCAGGGCGGAGCCAAGAACCACGTAATCGTGCTACCCGATGCCGACATGCAGATGGCCACCCAGATCATTGGCGACAGCGCTTTCGGCTGTGCGGGGCAGCGCTGCCTGGCGGTGTCTGTGGCGGTGACCGTCGGAGAAGCGCAGAAGACGTTTCGCGATTCCATCACCGACGCAGCTTCAAAATTGCGCGTAGGCAACGGTCTGGACGAAGGCGTCCAAATGGGGCCGGTGATCACGCCGCAAAGTAAGTCCCGCGTGGAGTCTCTGATTGGAGCAGGACAGAAACAAGGCGCGAAGGTTCTGCTCGACGGACGAAACTCGAAAGTGGATCGCTATGAATCCGGCAACTTCGTCAAGCCGACTGTCCTCGACGCTGTACCCGCAACCAGCGAGTTGGCCGATACCGAGATCTTTGGTCCCGTGCTGAGCCTGGTTCACGCCAACGACATGGACGAGGCCATCGCCTTCCTCGAGCACAGTGCGTACGGAAACCAGGCGTCATTGTTTACCTCTTCCGGTTCTGCGGCGCGCCGTTTTCGCTACGAAGCCCCGGCAGGCAACATAGGCATCAACATCGGCGTGGCGGCCCCCATGGCGTATTTTCCCTTCAGCGGATGGAAAGACAGCTTTTTCGGCATCATGCACGGCCAGGGGCGTGACGCCATCGAGTTCTACACCGAAAAGAAAATTGTCATAGAACGCTGGGCGAAAGAACACTCAAGAAAATTCTGAGAGACGGTCCTTGGCTGTTGGTCTTTGGCCAACGACCAACGACCAAGAGCCAACGACCAAAGGCAATCATGTCGAACACTATTCAGAAGTACAAAGACTACGTCATGACCGGCTTCCTGAAGTCGGTTGCGCCCATCGTGATTGATCGCGCCAACGGAGCCGTTGTGACCGACATCAACGGCCGGGAGTATCTCGACTGTTTCGCCGGAATTTCCGTGGTCAATGCGGGGCACTGCAATCCGCAGGTCATCGCCGCCGCCAAAGCGCAAATGGACAAACTGGTCCACTGCTCGTCATACCTGTATCACGTGCAACCGGTCGCCGATCTCGCCGAAAAGATCGCCCACATCGCGCCCGGGAACCTCACCAAGACCTTCTTTGGAAACGGCGGCGCCGAAGCCATCGAAGGCGCCATGAAACTGGCCCGCCTGTACACCGGCAAGCACGAATTCATCGCCCTCCACGCCAGCTTTCACGGACGCAGCTGGGGCGCTCTCAGCATTACCGGCAACATGGGTCGCAAGAAACGCGGCGGACCGTACGCGCCGGGCGTCGCCTTCGCCCCCGCGCCATACGTCTACCGTTCGCAATGGCCCAACGATCCCGATGAGTGCGGACGCCAGTGCGCGAAAGCGATTGACGAAGTCATGCGCTTACGCAACTTCGGACGACGTGGCTGCATTCATCGCCGAGCCTCTCATGGGCGAAGGCGGCATCCTGGTTCCTCCCGCGAACTATTTCAAAGAAGTGAAGAAGGTCCTCGACCAGTACGGAATCCTCTTCATCGCCGACGAAGTCCAATCCGGCTTCGCCCGCACCGGCAAGATGTTTGCCATGCGAATACTACGGTGTCGATCCCGACATCCTGGTCACCGCCAAGGGCATTGCCGACGGCTTCCCGCTCAGCGCTTTCACGACCCGCGCTGAGATCGCTGCCGCCTACAAGCCCGGAGATCATCTCTCGACCTTCGGAGGCAATCCAGTTTCCTGCGCCGCCGCCCTCGCCAACATCGAGTTCATGGAGAAAGAAAACCTGCCCGCTCGCGCTACCGAACTTGGCAACTACGCCATGGGCAAGCTTCGCGAATTGCAAAAGCAGAATCCGTGATTGGCGATGTCCGCGGACTTGGCCTGATGATCGGCGTCGAACTCGTGAAAGACGAAAGAACTGACGCCCGCCACCGCCGAAGCCGAAGCCATCCGCGACACTTTGCTTAAAGCAAGGAGTACTGGTCGGCGTCGGTGGCGTGTACGGCAACGTGATCCGCTTCCAGCCGCCGCTCGTCATCACCCGGCAGCAGATTGACCACGCCATCTCCGCGTTCACCGGAGCTCTCGACGAAGTCACCAGGGCCGCAACCGTGTAATCAATCCCGGCGTTTAGGGGTAACTATCTCATAACCACCTTAACCTCCTTGATACGCCACGTTGGTTACCAGACGCTTTGACGCACGCTTCCCGTAAACTTTCCATAATTCAGAAAACCGCTTGCGAGGTCCCTATGGTGAGAGCGAAAGCCTTTGGCTATGGCTGTGTCCTGTTGTGTGTAACTCTGGCTGCGGCCCAGGAACCCAAACACGTCGTGCTCGACTGGACCTTCCAACACCTCGCCGTCAGCGGAGGCCGCACCCCGGAAAATCTTCGCGCCGCCAAGTACGAACCTCGCATGTTCTTCCACATGCCTGGCCAGGTCGAGCCCAATCCCCCCGAACGGCAATTCCCGGTTCCTCCGCTGGCCATGCAGAAGAAAATCGATGGCAGCACCAGCCAGGTGCGCAGGAACATCAAATTCGACTGGAGCGTCAGCCTCGGCAATGGCAACATCGCCCCTTACATGTTTCCGGCGAAGTTTCAGTTCTCCACCAACGGCACTCCGAGTTGCGCCAACGACTACGTGGTCTACGGGCTGAACGTAGCCAGCTCCACCACTCAGGCGAACATGGTGGGCATCAATAACCTCTATGCTGGTACCGGAGGCATTTGCGGCGCTAATCCTACGGTCACTTGGGGATACCGGGGCAGTACGGCGGCGGGCTCAGTCCTTACTTCGCCCGTCATTTCGATCGATGGCAAGAAGATCGCCTACGTTGAAAGCACGGCCGGATCAGCAATCTTCCACGTTCTGACCTGGAAGGCGGGCGAGGGCAACGTTGGAACTCCGGTAGTTCCAACCCTGCCGACTGCCTGCACCGCAACTACGTCCTGCCTGATTTCGGTGACTTTCTCGAGTGTTGCCACTACCACGTTCGCTTCACCTTGGATCGATTATCAGACCGACAAAGCCTTCGTGGCGAGCGATGACGGCAAGGTGTATCGCATCAGCTGCGTCTTTCAATGTGCCCTGAATAGCAATCCCACCGTGGATTGGACTTTCACTCTTCCCGTAGCGGGCACCGGCGGCGCGACCCCGCGCCCCAATGGCCCGGTCTACAACTTTCCGTACGGGTACCTGACGATTGGCGATCAGCTCGGAGAAGTCTGGGTGATCAACGCTGGCACCAGCACGCCTTCTCTATTCGCGGGCCCGGTTATGATCGGCGGCGGGGGCTGTACGGTTACGAATCCTCCCGGACGTACCGGCACTCCATCCCCATGCACAGCGACCGGCACAGCCTACGGAATTCCGGACTCGGTGATCATCGACAGTAGTGGGGCGGCTGAAAAAATCTTTGCGTTCACCGGCAATGACGGAACAGCGGGCGCCGCCGCAACCGTTGCTCAGATGAACCTCGACTTGACGGGAATTGTTCGCGTCCATGTCGGCCTGGGTGGCGTGGACATGCACAGCGGCACCTTCGACAACAAATATTTCGGAAACACTCCGAGCAGCGGTGAGCTTTTCCTGTGCGCCACCGGTGCGGCCGATACCACGCCATATCATTATTGGATCGGATTCACCAACTATCCGGTGATGAACTCAAGCTTCACGGGAAATCTGCAACGCATCGCCACCGCTGGGATTCCCTGCGCGCCGTACACCGAGTTTTATAACCCGAATCTCAACCTGGGTGGAGTCACCGGCGATCACGATCTCCTGGTCAGCGGCCTGATCGCAGCCGGCACCAACGGCTACATCATTACCAACGACATCAGCACCGGAGCGATTACCGCCGGTCTCAATAATGTGAACTACCCCGGTGGGATCAGTGGTGTGATTATTGACAACAGCAGCGCCATGGGGCAGAACTCCAACGTCTATTTCAGCACGCTGGCGAGCGTGAACGTGGGCACCTGCGCCAACCATCGTTGCGCCGTCAAGCTCAGCCAGGCGGCGTTGCAATAGATGTAGCCCTGGGAGGGTCAGTCGCCCCGGGTGTCCGGCGAGATTAATAGTGTAACGGCGATGTTTCAACAGCTATGCGAGACTGGTCAGCATTTGCGTGGCTCGCGGCCTTTTGCATTCGCTCGGCGTTTTTTCACGAGCGACGATTTTCACTATCAATCCTTGTCGCTACTGAACCATGAACTTCCGGTTACTGGTAAGCGTGCCACCCGGAGTAGTCACCGTCACAGGGCCACTGGTTGCCCCCGCCGGAACGACAGCGGTCATGTACGTATCAGCAACGACTGTGAAAGTGAGAGCCGGGGTTCCATTGAACGCAACGGCGGTAGTCCCGGTAAGCCCCTGCCCCAAAATCTGAACCGTGCTTCCGAGCATACCGAAATTACGAACTAGACCGATAAAGGGTCCTGCCCCAGTGTCCTCGCTGAAAACCGTGCCGTCGCCGAGTCCGCCGTTGCCCTTATTCAATCCGCCATCGGCAGTCATTCCATAGAATGTGCCGTTGGTATGCTGCGTCAAAGGATTTTGGGGCGCACTACCATCTGTGCCGTCGAAAGAGTGCAGGATGGTGAAGGTTCCGGGAGGCGCAAACTGGTAGAGCGTGCCATCCGATCCGACTCCTCCTTCCGTGGTGGTCCCATAGAAATTCCCGTCCGTACCCAATGCAAGGCCCGTGGGACAAGAGCCATCCGGTTTGACGCTGAAAGTGAGTAGCGAGGTGAAGGTGCCGGTGGGGGTGATCTCAAAAATCGTACCCTCATTGTTCGAGCCGCCCTGGCAGGTTGTCCCGTAGAAGTTGCCGTCATTCCCCAGAGTCAGCGGTCCGATCAGGTCCGAACCATCGGTATTGTCGAAAGTGTGAAGGGTGGTGAGGATACCGTCAGGGGTTACCTTGAAAACCGTGCCCGCACGATTGGTCGAATCAACGGCGGTAGTGCCGTAAAAGTTGCCGTCGGTGCCGACAACTAACGACCCGTCAGGAAATTGGCCACCTGTGCTGCTGAAATTGTAGATTGTCCTTAGCGTGCCGCCGTGGCTAACCGCAAAAATCGAACCTTCCTTGTTCGCCCCACCGCCAAAGGTGGTTCCGTACAACCTACCATCCGTGCCCAAGACCAACGATGAGATGAGCAAGCCGCCAGTGTGCACAAAACTTGCTAAACCCGTGACCGTCCCATCAGGTGCCATTTTGAAGACCACACCCTCATTGGTGGCACCACCGCCTGTGGTCGTTCCGTAGAAGTTGCCATCGATGTCAAGGACTAACCCGGAAACGGGGAAGCTGCCATCTGCACCGCCGCTGAAGCGATGCAGAGTGGTTAGAGTCCCTCCAGGAGTGATTTTGAAGATTGTGCCTTTACCGTTTGCGCCAGTTCCAAAGAAAGTTACGCCGTACAGGTTTCCATCTCTGCCTTGGACGAGATATGAATTGGGATTGTAGCCGTCCATCACATTGAAACTTAAAAGCGATGTAAAGGTTTGAGAAAAAGCCGGAACAGTGGCCAGAATCATAACGGTGAGGCTCAGGAACATCGTTAGTTTTGCGCGAACGGATTTAAGCAGCGGTTGGCACGGCATGGTGGTGTACTCCTGGAAGGAAAAACCTCGAGCATTATGCTGCCCACAAAACTTAAAGCCGCTAGGCGAGCCTGTCAATGAGGGTTTCTTCTCTTTAAATTGCCAAAAGAAGACATCCAGATGGGTGCTGCTGGTCACCTTTGACCAGAACCGCAGGATTGTGAGTGCAATGGCGATATTTCAACAGTTGAGCCTCCTAAGGTAAACTCCGCTCGATGGATTTCATTCTGCCACCCGACATCTCGCAAGGTGCCATGCTGCGAGGCAATGAGTACGGTTGGAGCGTCTCCTCTTTTCCTGATGCCCTCGCGAGAGCCGAGGCCGACGGTTATGCCTGTTTGGGCGGACAATTCCAGTTTCGTCTAGATGAAGCTACTTGTGAAATGTACTGGGTTGAGGCCAATTCAAGGGAACGGGTGCAAAGCGAATCATGGATAGAGTATTGTCATCGTTCTTGTTCAGAAGTCCTGAGCGGGTTTCAACGCTTAGTCTCTGCGACGGACTTTATGGAAGAGGCATCATCGAACTGGCCAGCGGTTCAAATCGATCCGACAAAAAGCCTTGTGTTCGTTGCGTATTTTGTCACCGAGTCTGATCTAGACATCACCACCCGCCTTCGATGAATACTGCTAACAGGCCATAGCACAAGCAATCGCCCTTTGTTCGCCTTTTCCGTGGGATAGCTTGTGAAAACGCGTTTTACGCCAATCGTCTCCACAACGAATGGATTTGCAAGTTCTTCTGGTCTAAGCTTTATGCGTGAACCGCAGATCGACAGCGAAATGTGTTCTGACGCTTGGCCTGTTTGTCCCGCTGCTTGAGCATTCGTCAGGGCAGATTGCGGAGAACAGCACCCACGTAAGCCATGTCGTGCTCACAAAGTTGTCGCCCCTGTCTATCCCCCACTGGCGCGACAAGCTAGAATCAACGGTGAAGTAGAGTTAGCACTTGGTTTACGTCCTGACGGAACGGTAGGATCGGTTTCTCTGATTAGCGGTCATCCGATGCTGGCAGGGGTCGCAATTGAGAGTGCTAGACAATCTCAGTTTGAGCGTTCGGGCTGCGCTGCGGGCCTGATCTCATACCCATTTCGGTACAAGTTTGAACTACTTCCACTTGACCACACGAAGGACTGCGCAAGCTTGACGGATGAAGAACGCAACGTGAGCCCTCCCGCCAGTGTGGACGCTTCGCAACATGAGATTACGGTTTTCGGAAAGGTGGCGGAGACTTGCGATCCAGCGGTCGAATTGCGCAAAGTTCGGTCCGCGAAGTGCCTTTATTTTTGGAGCTGTGGTCGTCGCGAAGTCGCCCCGATACGATAACTGACGCTATCAGGCGATTTCACTCACGATCCTGTTTTGGAGCCTTCCGGCCCTATTTTGCGGATCGTGAGTGCTATAGAGATTTTTCGCCAATTGACCACTCGACGGAACAACAGCATAATGCCAAGCCGTGTGCTTGGAGTCGGTTATGAGCATCTGTCGTAAATGTCTGCTCTTCATCGTAATCACTTCCGCTTCAACGCTGTTGGGTCAAGCCATCAAAACTGCCAATGTGACGTTCACCACGATTGATGTGCCGGGAGGCTATCTCTACAACAATGTGGGTGGGATTAATTCCTTCGGGGTGATGGTTGGCTCCTACAGCCCTACGAACGGCAGTGGGCTAGATAAGCACGGTTTTATATACGACAACGGCGTCTTCACCTATTTTGACTATCCGAACGCTGAGTCCACGTTCGGACAGGGCATCAACGATTCAGACATCGTCGTCGGTTCGGCTGACTTTTCCGGCGGACTGATTGTCCATGGCTTCTTTTACGACGGTCAAGTGTTCACGCAATTCGATGTACCCGGCCAGCCTCAAACTTTTCCATACGGCATCAATAATGCTGGATACGTGGTGGGCAGTGCAGGCGATGCAGGCTCACAGGTGAAGGGTTTCAGGCTTCAAAACGGGGTGTACAAAACCATCACTTTCCCTGGACATGCGTTGATTGATACAGCGAGCGGAATCAATAATCTTGGACAAATCGCGGGCTACACGATTAACGGAACTCCGGAAAACGCTTACCTGTATAACGGTACATTCAAACAAATTGACTACCCTAAAGCGCCGAACGAGAGCCGCGCCGAGGGGATCAACGATTCCGGCGTAGCAGTTGGCGTTTACTTCATCGGGGGTAGTTGTTACGGGTATGCGTATAAGAACGGAAAATACCTATCGTTCGGCTATCCCGGTGCTATCTGCACTGGCGCAAATGGTATCAACAGCGCTGGCCAGATTGTCGGTCAATACCTGTTGCCCGATTTCAGTTGGCACGGCTTCGTGACCAGTCCCATTACGGACGCAGATTTTTAGTAGGTGTTGAAATCAGGCCATTTCACAACTAATCCATGGCAAGCCAAGCCAGTTAAGCGATTATTTCCGTAGGGCGCGTCACCGCTGCCGATGGCGCTCTTCCTGCACGGTTACTTCGTCAGACGGTTGTATTTCTTCAACACTTCACGCAAGCGATCGTGCGGCAGGGCGATCGCCGTGTGATTGTCGATCCCGGTCATGGTCTTGGCCGCGATCATGGCGTTGATGACCGCTTCCTCGGTCGCCTGCACGGTCGCCAGGAAGATCGGATCGAGTTTGTCGTTGGGCAACATGCTCAGCGAGCGAATTCCTTTCGACGAGCCTGCTCCCGGATTAGCCGTCGAAAACGCCACGAAGATGTCTCCCGATCCGTCGCCCGAATAACTTCCATCCCGTCCCAGCCCTAACGAAACGCGCTTGGCCACACGTTTCAGTTGTGGCGCGATCAGCGGCGCATCGGTCGCGACCACCACGATGATTGAACCGACATCGTCATTCCAGACGGTGTGGTCGGGAATCTCTTTTCCCACCGGAACGCCCGCAATCCGCAATTGGCTGCGCCGTCCGTAATTGCACTGCACCAGCACGCCGACCGTGTACCCGCCGTACTTTGCATCCAGCACGCGCGACGAGGTTCCAGTCCCGCCCTTGAATTCGTTGCAGACCATGCCCGTCCCGCCGCCAACATTGCCTTCCTCGACCGGGCCCGCGTGCGCTGAATCGAGCGCATGGAACACGTGCTCGGGCTTCACGTGAAATCCGTTCACGTCGTTCAGGAACCCGTCGTAGGTCTCCGCCACCACCGGCAGCGACCACCAGTAGCCACTTTCATCGGGAGGCCCATGCTTCACTCGCCACGCGATCGCCGCATCGCGAACCACTCCGACACTGTGCGTATTGGTGATCAAGACTGGCCCATCCAGAAATCCCGATTCCTCCAGCCATGTGGTGCCGGTCATCTCCCCATTACCGTTTAGCGTGAACCATCCCCCAAAAACATCGTCGATCGAATTCTTGCCTCGTGGAAATACCGCGGTCACCCCGGTGCGGACCGGCCCTTCGCCCACCTTGAGCTTGCCTTCGCCGGAAATCAGCGTGGTAAAGCCAACCTCAACGCCTTTTACGTCGGTGATGGCGTTGGCCGGACCGGGAGTGCCGTCAAAAGGCACGCCAAGATCGCGGGCGCGGGGTTTGGATTCGGCGGCAGCAAGGGATAGAAATAGAAAAAGAGAAAAAAGCAAAGCGGAAATCGACGCTCTCCAGCGGGATTTCTGCATCCAAGTCCTCCAAGTCAGTTCCGGCCAGAGTATAAAGCACAAAACCGGAAGCTTGGCCTACAATGTCAGACCGAGGAGACGCACGATGGAGAACTGGAAAAAGGCGTTGCTGATAGGCGCGGCCACCACAGGCGCCGTGCTTTTGTTGAGAGGTCAACGCACCGCAGGCTTGGTGTGCGCGGGCGTGGGGTTGGCGACGCTGGCGTCAGAGTACCCAGAAAAATTCGCCGAAATTCGCGACAACCTTCCCGAATACGTGGAGCGCGGAACCACTTTCCTGGATGTCGTTTCCAAGGTAGGAGACCGCCTGGCCCAAGTCGCCGAAAAGCGCGGCGCCACGTGGTATGAGGCGCTGCTGAATACGTAATTTTTCTGAGAAGGCGTGTCCGATGTCGCACGCTCATCCCTCCGATGTCTTCGGAGTCGCGCTTAATCTTTTGATCTCGCGTGCACAACGATGAACTCGCCGCCGCCGTTAGTCGATCCCTAGCTGCTTGCGCGCGTCAGCGCTCAACCGCTCCGGCGTCCATGGCGGATTCCACACCACGTTCACATTCGCGTTGCGCACGCCGGGCATCTGCTCGACGCGCGCCTTCACCTGCTGTCCGATTTCCACGTGCGACGGGCAGCCCTGTGCAGTGAGCGTCATGTCCACAGTGACATCTTGTTGATCATTGGGAGCCGCATCGAAGCGAACGCCATAAATCAGCCCAAGATCAACGATGTTGACCGGAATCTCCGGATCGTAGCATTGCTTCAACGCGCTCAGCACTTCATCTTCAGTAAGGACAGCCATCTTCTCCCCCTCCACTACATATCCATTCTAATGGAGCCGACGCGTGTAGGGACAGCCGCCCTCGGCTGTCCGAGCCGAGCAGAGCTCGGCAGCCTATGTGCCCACGCTCGAGTACTATGTCCTCCAACCCTGTTGAAGGAGAACGGATTGAAGAAAACCTCAAGACTCTTGTACCCGGCATTCATTCTTCTTTTCGCGATTACCGCTGCGACCGCTCAGGATGCTCTCTCCGAACAAGCCGATCGTGCCCTTGAAGCACAGCGTGCGTCGCAAAAGATTCCCGGGCTCGCGCTCGCGGTCTGCAAGAATGGGCAACTCATCAAGGCCAGCGGCTACGGATTGGCCAACGTCGAACTCGACGCCAAGGTCACTCCCGAAACCATCTTTCAAACCGGATCGGTGGGCAAGCAGTTCACGGCCATGGCCGTCATGATGCTCGTCGAACAGGGAAAGATCGGCCTGAATGACAAGATCAGCAAATACATTCCAGAGTCTCCCGAGACATGGAATCAGGTGACGGTGAGAAATCTGCTCACGCACACCTCGGGCATTGCCGACTACGGCGCTGAAGAAAATACGATGGCGAAGGGTGCGATCAACTTCCGCAAGGACTACACCGAGGAAGATCTGGTCAAGGCATTCTCCATGATGCCGATGGATTTTGCGCCTGGCGACAAGTGGAAATACAGCAATACAGGCTACGTGCTGCTGGGAATCATCATTCACCGCGCCACGGGCAAGTTCTACGGCGACTTCCTGCAGGATAGAATCTTTCGCCCTTTAGGGATGACCTCCACGCGAATCATCAGCGAATCCGACATCATTCCCCATCGCAGCAGCGGGTATCTTATGGTGAAAGGTGTTTTGAAGAACCAGGAATGGGTTTCGCCAAGCTTGAACACCACCGCCGATGGAGCGCTCTACACCAACGTGCTCGACCTTGCGAAATGGGATGCGGCTCTCTACGAGCGCAAATTTCTCAAGCGCTCGAGCTACGACGCCATGTGGACTCCAGTCACCCTGAATAGCGGCAAGACTTACCCTTACGGATTCGGCTGGGATGTCAAAAACGAGGATGGCCATCGCGTCGTTGCTCATGATGGCGCCTGGCAGGGATTCACCATGAGTATCGCGCGCTATCTCGATACCGGGCTGACAGTGATCGTGATGACGAATCTGGATGAGAACAACTCCAGCCCCGCAAAGATCGTAAACGATGTGGCGGAAATCTATTTGAAGTGAACGTCAGGCCTTCCGAAACTTGCGAACCCCTCTAGGCAGCAGGATTTCGTTCGCTTATCTTCTTGAGTCATGAGAACGAATAGGGAAATTGGCGTTAGATACTTCCTGCGCGGGACGGTTTTTGCACTCGGAATTCTAACCCTGCTTTTTGCGTTGGCGACGCCTGGTCACGCGCAGCCCGCAAATCGTGTTTCCAGCCAGACCGTAGATACCTTCCAATGCGCCAACTGCAACGGGGTGATGACCGCGACCCAGTTCCCAGGCGCGGACGTTGGAGCGCAGGTCAATGCGGCCTTTGCCTCGTGCGGCAACGAGTGCACGGTCTACATTCCGGCCGGGAAGTACCGCTACGCGACCACCATCAACATGACTAAGCCGGCGCAATCGCTCAGGGGCGCCGGGTCGGCGTTGACGGTCCTCAATTACACCGGCTCCGGCGATGGACTGCTCTGGCAAATGACTCCGTTTACCGCGCGAAAGGCTGGCGTGCTCGAAGGCATTTCATTTCTCTGCACGGCGGCCGCGGCGAACTGCATCCATTCCGGCTCGGTCCAGAATTCAACCTGGAATGACCTCACCGTTTCCGGAGCGGTCGGTCCCAACGGCGTCGGCATCTTGCTGGAAAATGTCACGATCAACGGCGTCCGCGCCTGGACCGAGCGCACCTTCATGCACAACGTCAGCATTGGCTCCCAAGGCCCAAGCGGACCGTCGCTCGGCAACACCTATGGTTTGGTTTTTCGCAACAACGGCGGAGGGCAGAGCTTCGGGTACAACGATTTCAGAGTGACTTTCAACGTGGAAGCCGGACAAACCGGAACCCTGATCGATAGCCGCGCTTATCTCTACCACACGCTGTTTTCGGCGCAGGGCAACATTGATGCCACCGATGCTTCGACATCGTGGATCACCGTAAAGGGAGCCATGGCGCAAGGGACCTACACTGCCTACGCCGAGGCGGTGAACGGAGACCATACCAACACGATCCACATCACCCCGACCGGCCAGGTTCAAGCCGCAGGAGAAGTCCAGATTCAGGCCAATGACCTGAAAGGACCCACCTACGGTGGCATCATCCCTCCGACCATCGACACCGGAGGGTTCTACTACGTGTCACCATGGGCGAACTGGGAGTTCCCTGGCTGGAGGCTGGGCGCCCAGCTCAGGCCGATGATTCAACAAGGCTCGTTGCCCATTACCGACGACGGCACGATCGTAGCGGCGCAAGGATTCGATCTGCAGGGACGCCTGGTACTTAGCTGGGCCAACAACTCAAGGCGCATGGCCCTGATGATTCTCGACGTCGCGTGCGCAGGCAGGGAGGTCAATAGTTGCAGCCTGAGCATTCCGGTGAACTACGCGTTCCTGCATGAAGCCGTCTTCACCAACCCCACGATCAGGTTGAGCAATGGAGTTCCGCAGATCCAGGTAACCGTCGGCAATCGCAACGGCGTGTCGCAGGCAGTCGCCGCGTCCTGGTACGGAGTGGCGGGAGAAAATCCTGAGCTTTTCCCCAAAGCCTCCCCGGGTGAAGGCGCCGTTCCTCTTGTCGGACTGACTTCGGACGTGCAAGGCAAGCTGTCCGGCATTGAGATCAAGGACAGCGGCAAGTGCGTGATGAGTGGAGGAAGTTGCCAGCCCCAGCCCTTAAGCAAGACCTACAACGTCGCCCCGCTGTGTTTCGCCAATTGGGACGGGTCGGGAAGCCTGACAGGAATCCTGAGAGTGCCCTCGACGCGGACCACGGTTACGCCCTCGTCGACGGTGGGAAGCGATTCGGCCCGGGTGAACTGGGCCTGTTTCGGGAACTGAGATTAATTTCAACAAGTTAGCCAGTGTATTAACTTATAGCTATTTAGGTTTGGGGCTGAGCGAAGAGCGCTGGGTGGAAAATGGGCTTCCGATCGCCTACAGAATGGGCTTTAAAAGCGTCCTGGAGGGCCTAGGAGCGCTTTCGAGGAGACGGGTGAGGCCTCAGGGTCATCTGGAGCTCTGTCGTCGATCCTGGAGCGTTTAAACGCAAAATAGTAGCTAAGGGCTAACGCCTTTAATTGTCATGATACATGCCAAACGCCATTTCGCTGTCTTTCCGAACCAAGCGAGGATTTTGCTTCTTTATCAAACCTGTCCACTGTCATTCCGAACGAAGTGAGGAATCTGCTTCTTTGCTGCCGGCGCGAGCAGTTTCCTTTGCTATCGCCAACGCTTCGACTCGGAATGACAAAGTCTGGGGGCGGGGGAACGGGCTCCATGCGTCCCGCCTCACGTCTTGGCGTCGTCCCCATGAGGATGCGAATCGCAAAATCTTCCGGCAGCTTTCCTCTCAAAATCTGCATCGAAGTCGTTCGCTGTCGTACCCTGCATGGCTATGTCGCCTGAGCTGAGAAAGAAAATTCAACTCGTCCTGATTGCGGCGTTCCTGCTGGCGGGAGCGCGAGCCGCGTACATCTTTTACGAGCGTCGCTCCGAGAAAGCGGTCGAGGCCAAAAAACAAGAAGCGCCAGCACTGAATCCGGATTATTACGTCACCCCGAAGAAGCTCTATCCCTACGACCTGAAGTCGGCAAAGCAACTCACTCGGCAACCGGTCTGGGTGAAGGAGGGATATCGCTATACGTACTATCCGTTCAACACGGAGACTCATCATGCCGACTTCGCGCATGAAGCCGGGACCCTGTTGCCAATCGAAAAGCTCGACATCAAAGATGTAGTCACCGACACCACGCCCGGGTGCGCCGATCAGAAACAGGTGATGGCGGTGTTCCAGAAAGAAGGGAAGAGCTACGCGTTTCCCATCGGATCCGTGAACGGCGGCAACTACCAGATTTATTCCGACGAGATGCTGTTCATCCAGGATCCGCATGAACTCTATAATCACTGGCCCGCCGAGGTGTGGAACTCGATTGCCAATCACGAAGTGAAGCCGGGGATGAACGAACTGCAGACGGCCTTCGCGATCGGTATGGGAGTGCCCGAGGCATCGGAGGATGCTTCGGTGAAGACCGTGAAATATCCAAACGGGGGAAAGCCGGTCATCGTGACCTACCGCAACGGCAAAGCGGCAGACATCAAGAGTGGATCAGCAAAGGTGTAGTAACACGCTGCGGACGAACGTCCGCAGCCACGTGGTTTATCTGCTATTTCACGGGCGGAGAGTTCTCGTTGGCTGCGCCCTGCTCCTCGGCGTGGATCACGCCGTCTTCCTTGGCATAAAACGAGCGATGTTGCGAGTCCACCTGCTTGGGAGTCATGGTCAATTCAAAGGTGTCCTTCTCTTTTTTGGCGCGAAACCCGACGGTGTAGTCGCCGCGATTGGTGTTGGTCATGCGGCGGGTGAACGATCCGGTATGGACCAGGTCAGTGAGGGAAGTGGCGTAGTGGTTGTATTTCTGCTTGTACTGGCGCTGGGCCCGCAGCACGGTGCGCATGTAGCCCAGGGCGGCGGCTTCGGAATCGGAACGCGCCGGGTCTCCGGTGAACTTGGGTTTATAGGTGGTTTCCTGGGCAGCCAAGGTTCCCAAGGTCACTAAAACTGCCGCAAATCCGCAAATCGCCCGCCGAAAGCCTATTTTCATCGCTTTTAAGCCTCTCATTTTTGGATGCTTTCCACGTTACTGGCGTAATTACATATGCATTACCGAGTCTTTGCGAGAACTGTATTTACGTCTATGCTAGCCATAACTTAACCCAAACAGGTAAAGCTATGAAATCAGCGACAGCCCCCGCCAAGAAGCCAACGATCCGTATCGCCGTAGTGGAGAGCGATCCACTGCGTTTCGTCGGATTCCGGGCACTGTTCGACAACGAAACCGATTTTGAATTGATCTCGGCCTCATTGCCCGATCTCGCCGCGCAACCTAACGTGGATCTGGTGTTGCTGGGCAACCGCAGCGGCCAGAACCTGTTTGACCTGATGGCCAGCCTGAAAGCCACCCGTCCCGATCTGCGCATTATCGTGACCGGCTCGGGCATGGACGAAGAAACCATTTTGAAGGCAATCGCCTCCGGTGCAAAGGGCTATGTGGATGAAGCCGCCTCGCCGGCTGAATTCGTGCAGGCGATCCGCATCGTGAACCAGGGATCGGTCTGGGCTCCGCGACGCGTACTCTCGATGTTTATCGAGCGCGTCAGTTCCGCTCCGGGACGCATCTTCCCCGCTGGGCGCGTGACTTTCACCGATCGCGAGAAAGAAGTGCTGGAGATGCTGGTTGCGGGACGCTCAAACAAAGAAATCGGCTCGGCCCTGGGTATCGAAGAACGTACGGTAAAAGCGCACGTAGCGAAGTTGATGCGCAAGGTCGGCGTGCAAAACCGCATTGCGCTGTCGGTGCATGCGATCACGCATTCGCTGGTCACCGCGAAATAACAGAGTTTATGTTGGGGTGCTAAAGGGCTCGGAGAAATCCGGGCCCTTTTTGCTTGTAAGGAGAGTTCGCCGTCGATGTGAGTTACGCTCGCCGGGATTCGCAAGAAAGTGCTTAGTTCTTCCCATCTCTCAAAAACGCGGAAGACACTGGCACTGCGCGCGCGCCTTGCAACTTGAAGTTCACGACGACCGAACCTTCCAATCCGCAAGTCCTGCATGCGTTGCGCTTCTGCACATCCGCGCGCACTTGGAGTTTCTCGAGCACTACCGCTGCGCACATCGGCGTGATGACCACCGAACCAGCGGGGGCTGCTTTGTCCATCGCAGCCGTTACCGTCGAGAAGTCCACCACCGCAGGCCCGGATTTCTCCAAGGCCCAAAATTCCCCGGTGCACCACAGGTCTCGGCTGCTCGTAGCGTCGTTGGTGAATAGCACCTGGGTATCGCCAGCGTGCGTCACCTTGGCGGTCGAGGCAGGCCACGCCCAGAATGCTCCTTCATTCCGTAGCAGGAATATCTCGCGATACATACCGGTTGAGGTCTCAACAACGATTGATTTCCAATAGGGCTGATTTCCCGCGCCATCCGCAGGCTCTTTGATCGCATACACTATTTGAAAGATTTTGTTGGTTCCGGGCGCGCCGATCTCCTGTCGCGACACTCCTACGTGGAGTTCATCGCACAACGACTGTGAGGCGCAATCATCGGTCTCGGCGTGAAGGAACTGCCGCTGGCGTTCCTCTGAAAGGTAATACGGAAGGGGATGTTCGCTACTCGGCGTTCGGTGTTCGAAGTAACCTTGTTCGCCGGTCCAACCCATTTCAACACGCACACTCTGAGCGAATCCTGCGGCGCAGAGCGTCACCAGCCATGCCGCAACCGCGACGATCCGCCACATATGGCCGAACAGTTTAGCATTCTCAGGCGGGAAATGCGGTCAGCCGCGCCGCCTCCTGACAACTCGGTTTCTCGCCAGTGATAATTGTGTTCGTTACCACCGAAAATTCCTGCAGAAGCGATTTTTTTGCAGCGATCGTCTGCCCGCACAATCGGGCCGTGGAAACATGCGCCAAAACGCGGTGTATAGTATCGGCCTGTGAATCGACGTACGCTGTTGCAAGCTCTTGCCGCTTGTTCTGGAAGCCTGTTGTTGGAGTCGTGCGCCAAGCAAGTGCGCCCCTCCCTGAACTCTCCGCCTCCCAGCCAACTTCATCTGCCAAAAGTGCTGGTGTCCGCGGAGAGGGAAATTCGTACCACGGTGTGCCTGCGTCCGTTTCGCGCGCCGGGTTTTCGCTTGGCCGCGGAAAAATTAGATGACAAACTCTGCGTTCACAACTACGGGCATGGCGGAGCAGGAATAACTCTATCGTGGGGAACCGCGCAGTTGGCGGCAGAAGAAGTCCGCAAGTCAGGCCAGAGGCAAGTGGCGGTCCTGGGTTGTGGTGTGGTCGGCCTGGCGACCGCTCGGCTCCTGCAGCAGATGGGAAAGGAAGTCACGATCTATACGAAGGCGCTCCCGCCCGAGACCACCTCCAATTCAGCCGGAGGGCTCTGGCTGCCTTACTCGCTTTTTGATCCGGACCGGGAAACGCCGGAGTTTCACCAGCAATACCTGCAATCGGTGAAATTCTCTTACTCGTACTTCCAGCAGTTTGCCGGGGACGATTACAGCGTGCGCTGGATGCCCAGTTACGTGATCAGCGACGAGCCGATCAAAGACACGGCCATGCTCGGTTCCAAAGGACCGTTTCCTGAGCTCTTTCCGGAGCTGCGGGACCTGCAGCCTTCCGAACACCGGTTTCCAGGGCGCTACGTCCGGCAATTCATGGCGATGCTGATAGAGCCGCATCCCTATTTGCGGGCGCTCCTCCGGGACTTTCGGCTAGCGGGAGGGACCGTGGTGCTGCAGGAGTTCCATGACATTGGCGAAATTGCCACGTTACCGCAGCCGGTCGTGGTGAATTGCACGGGCCTGGGTGCCCGGACTTTGTTTTCAGATGAAGAGCTCATCCCGATCAAGGGTCAGCTCACGTACATGTTGCCGCAGCCCGAAGTGAACTACGTTGTGCTTGCCGGAGACTTCTACATGTTTCCCCGGCGCGACGGCATCGTGCTGGGCGGCACCCATGTGCGCGGGGACTGGAGTCTCGAGCCTGACCTCGCGGCCAAGAGCCGTATCCTGGCCGGGCATGCAAAAGTCTTCAGCGGATTGTGACCCGGACGCCCCGCACTTATCCCTGTTCATTGGCCTGAAACACGAGACGCAGGCGCGCTGCGCGCCTCTACGAACATAGGCTGTTTCCCCTTAACGCGCAGGAGGCTCTGCAGACGCGTTTGCCTCGGTTTTACAGGCGCTTACGACGGTTACCAGAGGACAATGACCTCGGTAATCTTGTCGCTTTTTCGGCCTGCCGCATACTCGCTTCACCTACCACAGAACCTGGGAGACGGGGTTGGGAGCGGAGACGTAAGTCACCGTTGCCAACCCCGCATTTTTTTGTTTCCACTGCCGGACATCACAATAGCCAGCTATCTTCCAAGCTTCCAGCGCCAGTCCTTTAGAATCATTGCAACGATTTCCATCAACTAGGAAGGACGAGAACATGAAAAGACTTCTGCTCTTGTGGGTCGTCGCTGGGTCTGGCGGCCATGCTGTCGCCGACGAGAATACCGGTGAAGACGAGACAAGGCATCAGGATCGCGTCTAAGCCGCCGCCGACGTCTGAATGAAATCCAGAAGCCGCCCCCGATCAAGGCATTCCCGAAGAAGTCTTGGGTTCGGCGGAATGTGTAGCCGTGGTTCCTTCCATGCTGAAGGGAGGATTCATTGTCGGCGCGCGCTACGGACGAGGCGTGGCCAGTTGCCGCACTCCCAAGGTCTGGAGCGCGCCCGCATTTTTCGCCATCAAGGGCGGAAGCTTCGGGTTGCAGATCGGCGGCCAGGCCGTCGATCTGGTCATGCTGATCATGAACAAAGACGGCATGCATAATCTGCTCTCCAGCAAGTTCAAGCTGGGCGCGGACGCCAGCGTTGCCGCCGGACCGGTCGGTCGCCATGCTGCAGCCGATACCGACTGGAAAATGCGCGCGCAGGTTCTGAGCTATTCGCGCGCTCGCGGCGTCTTTGCCGGCTTGAGTTGAACGGCGCCGTCGTTCGACCAGGACAAAGACAGCACCCGCGAATTCTATGGGCGCATGGTCCCTTCGAAGACTTCGCTGGACGGGAGATCGATGCTCCGGCGGCGCCTATCCGTTCCTGGAAACGCTTTCGAAGTGGGCCCACACAGCGGCGAAAAATAAGCTCACAATAACCGCTAAACGGGCGCCGAGTCACGTCGCGCCCTTGTGTATCATCTGCAGCATGCTCGCACGGCTGCAGGCACGTCACCATTTTCCTCACATGCGTCAGCGACTCGAGTATGCGCTCGCCTGGCTGATCATCAAATTCGCTCGGCTGCTGCCTCGTCCTCTGGCCCGCGCTGCCGGGATCGCCATCGGGAACTGGTCTACCTTCTCCACGTGCGGCTGCGCCGCGTCGGCATGCGCAATCTTGCCATGGCTTTCCCGGAAAAGTCCCGTCACGAGCGCGCCAATATCTTGCGCGGGGACTTCACTCTTTTGGCAGGCAGTTGGCAGAGGTCTGCCTGTTTCCCCAGATACACCGCGCGAAAACATCAGCGAAGTCATGATTTATGACGGATTCGAGAATTTCGAACGTGCGCTGGCACGAGGCAAGGGCGTGTTGTTTCTGACCGCACATCTGGGCGGCTGGGAGACTCTCTTCTTTTGCGCACTCGCTGCAAGGACATCCGCTTGGATCGTGATGCGGCCGCTGGATAATGTCTATCTTGACCAGCTGACTCGCGAATACCGCACCATGCACGGCAACAAAATCGTGGACAAAGATGATTTTGTGCGCGGGCTTCTGCACGCGATGAAAGCGGGAGAGACCGTGGGAATCCTGATGGATACGAACATGACTCCGCCGCAGGGAGTGTTTGTGGACTTCTTTGGCATCCCTGCATGCACGGCGAGCGGACTGGCGCGCATTGCTTTGCGGACCGATGCAGCAGTGCTGCCGGGATTCACGATCTGGGATCCTGTGCTGCAGGAAATACCGGTTGCGATTTGAGCCGGCAGTGCCGTTGGTTCGAACCGGCGATACGACAGCAGACACGTCGCCAACACGCAGCTGTTCACGAAAGTGATTGAAGATTTCGTGCGCAAGTATCCGGACCAATGGCTATGGGTGCATCGCCGCTGGAAGACGCGGCCGGAAGGGCAGCCTCGCTGTATTGAGAATAGCGAGCGTGAGTCACGAGCGTGCGGGTACCTAGAACCAGTCGCTGCGATAAGCGATCCACCAGCTGGCGTAGAGGATGGGGACGGTGGCGCCGATGGCCCACCATAGTGGCAACAGGAAATCCGCCATCAGTCCCAGCACCGTAAAGCTCATCCAGAAAATCTTGCGCTCCATGTTTGCATTCTAGTCCCGTCGTCTGTTCCAGAGCCTCTGCAACGTATACAAAAGTCATCCATGAAACACTCACTGCGGGAGCTGGCGGAAGTGATTCGTGCGCGCGTGTTGGGCGATGACAATATCGCGGTGAGCAGTGTCGCCAGCATCGGGCAGGCTGGCAGCGAGGATTTGGTCTTTGTTGAAAACGAACGGAACCTTGAGGCGGCCCTGGATCCTGCTCTGCCGCGGCGGTGATTGCGGGCAGGTTTGCCGCGGACCGCCATGTGCTGAAGCCGATGCTGATCGTGGACCCGCCGCGACTGGCATTTGCGCGAGCTGCAACTTACTTGATTCCAAGACACGGGAGACGCCGGGCGTGCACGCCAGCGCAATAGTTCGATCCTTCCGCACAACTTGCTTCCGATGTAACGTTCGAGGAACGTGTGGTCATTGGCGGAGGCGGTTGATATCGGAGCGAGAACGCCGAATCGGCGGCAGGATGCGTGATCGGGGCAGGTTGCAAGCATCGGGAGCCATTGCGAGTTGTATCCCAATGTCACGGTTTATCCGGGCACGAAGCTGGGCGATCGGGTGGTGGTGCATGCCGGAGCGGTGCTGGGGAGAGATGGTTTCGGCTACGTGCGCGATGGCGAAAACGGGACGCTACGAAAAATTTCCTCAGATGGGAAGCCTGGAAATCGAGGATGATGTCGAGATTGGCGCCAACTCGACCATCGATCGCGGCGCGCTGGATACGACTCGCATCGGACGACGGCACGAAAATCGATAACCTGGTCCACATTGGCCATAACTGCAGATCGGGCGAAGACGTGGTCATCGCGGCGCAAACGGGCCTTTCCGGCAGCATCAGTATAGAGAATGATGTCGTGATTGGGGGACAAGTCGGCATTGGGGAACATGCGCGCATCGAAGAAGGCGCAATGCTGGGGGCCAAGAGCGGCATTCCCAGCAAGAAAGTGATTCGCGGGAAGGGCATCGTGTTCTGGGGAACTCCGGCGAGCCCGATTGCGCGAGTATTTGAAAGAGCTTGCGGTGCTGCGCGATGGCTGACAAGGAAATCCTGAGTAGGCAGCCACGTCGTTTAGTGGTCGATCGGCGGACATTCGCGCAACGTCGGCAAGACCAGCGTCGTCGCTGGACTGATCGCCGCGTTGCCGGAATATCATTGGACCGCGCTGAAGATGACTCAGTATCGGACACGGCATGTGTTCGGTGAACGGCGAAGCTTGCCACTGTGCGACGGACGATCACATGTGTGGGCGATGACGGAAGAGAAGGATCGGTCCGGAAAGTCCGACACGTCGCGCTTTCTCGCGGCCGGGGCGGAGCGGGTCTGGTGGGTTCGCACCGAGCAGGGCACGTTGGCCGAAGCCATGCCAGCGATCCGGCGCAAACTCGCTGAGGCACGGAAAATGTCATTCTGGAATCGAACAGCATTCTGAAATTCGTGCAGCCGGACTTTATCTGACGGTGCTTGATCCGGCGACCGAGGATTTCAAAAGGTCCGCCCAGGAATTTCTGGATCGCGCCGACGCCGTGATTCTGCATGCCGGAACAACGATCGATTTGAACTGCTGGAACGGATTTCGCTGAAGCCGGTGCAGACCGTCCGATGTTCGCATCACGCCTCCGGATTACGTGACGCCGGAGATCGTCGAGTTTGTGCGCCAAAGTACGTGGATCTCAAAGCCTGAGCACTGGAGACTCGGAGGCCACAGTTCCAGTTTGCTATTCTTTCTGTGTGCCGCATCCATAAAAATGCCTGGCTCTGGTTCTGCTCTCGGCAGCGCTCGCAGATCCTGATTTTCCCGTTGCCCAATTTGTACGTGCTTTGCTGGGTCGCCATGGCGCCCTGCTGCTTGCGTTTCTGCGAGCTCGGCAGCCGGATACTTTGCAACTCACGCGCGGAATCAAATTGCTGCCCGCAAGCCCGCTTCAGGGATTCTTGTCTGGGCTATGTATGCGGGATTCTGTGGTTTGCCTGGGACCTGCTACTGGATTTACAACACCATGCAGCAATACGGCGGCCTGAATACGTTCCGGCCGCTCGGAATCTTGATTCTGTTTTGCCTGTATCTCGGCTTGTATCACGGGTTCTTCGGGCTGCTGATTGCGTTGCTGGCAGGGGGCAAGTCAGGAATTCGACGGGCGCTGGTTGCGGCGCCCGTTCGTCTGGGTCGCGGTTGAACTCGCTCGAACCCGCATCACCGGCATTTCCCTGGGACCTGCTGGGAATCACGCAAGTGACAATATTCCCCTGCTCGCGAATCGCGCGGGTGACGGGTGTGTACGGAATCTCGTGCGAGATCATGATCGTGAATGTGGCTTTTGCGGCGGCGTTTCTGGTCGCGCGCGAAAAACGATTTCACATTGTTGCTGGCGGCGCTGGCGGCAGCGGTGGTTCTGCAGGCGGGGAGCTCATCAATCCTGCCCCGTTGCCGACGGACAAGACCGCGCTTCTGGTGCAGGAGAACGTTCCCATCCTGGAAGGTTCGGACTGGACGAAGCAATATTTCGACGACACGCTGACGAGACTTGACCGCGCATCAGCCTGGCTCCGCCGCGCCGGCAATCGCATCCGACCTGATTGTCTGGCCGGAATCTCCCGCGCCGTTTTACACCAGCGATCCATTGTTTCGCGACGCGCTGGGCAACGTCGCGCGCTCGGCGCATACGTGGGTGCTGGCGGGCAGCATCGGTATCCGCAACGCCAGCGCAGACTCAGCAACCACTCCCACGAAATCTACAACTCGGCGCGCTGGTCAGCCCCGAGGGGCGACTGGGTCTCGCGCTACGACAAAATTCACCTGGTCCCGTTCGGCGAGTATGTTCCGTTCAAATCAGATTTTCTCGTTTCGCCGGCGGCCTGACCAAAGAAGTCGGCGACTTCTCCCGACGGCGCGTCGCGCGACCCGCTCGATGCCGGCGGAACCAAGCTGGGCGTTTTCATCTGCTACGAGTCGATCTTTCCCGATGACGTGCGGCAGTTCGCCGACAAGGGCGCGCAGGTGTTCGTGAACATCTCGAACGATGGCTGGTATGGCGACAGCGGCGCCTACGCGCAGCATCTGAAGCAGGCGCGCATGCGCGCCGTCGAAAATGACCGCTGGCTTCTGCGCGACACCAACACCGGCGTGACCGCGTCGATCGATCCTTATGGGCGAGTGGTGGCCAGTGCGCCGCGCAAAATCCGCACCGCGCTGGACGCTCCGTATGCGCTGACCAACGCAACTACCTTCTACACGCGCCACGGCGACTGGTTCGCCTACCTGTGTGCGATAATTTCATGTGGGGCGCTGATCGACTGCGCCTTCCCATTCCGCCGAAGGACAGAGCGTCAATCATGGTTGAAGAACTCGAACAGGAATACACGCGCTTTAAAGGACAAAGTTCGCGACCTTCGGGAGTACCTTTGACGCGGGCAAACTGCGCCAAGCAGCTAGCCGAAATCGAAAAGCAAGCCGCCGACCCGAATCTCTGGTCGAATCCGCAAAAATCCCAGCAGGTCATGCGCGAGAAAAAGCGCCTGGAAGAGATGCTCGCCACCGAGGCCGACCTTGTCCGCCGCAATGACGACATCGCCGCCTACTTCGAACTCGCCAGCGAGGGCGAGAACGTCGATAGCCGATCTGCGCACGCGAGATCGATGCCCTGCGCCAGCTCGTGGACTCGCCTGGAGACCGAGACTCTGCTCTCGGGCGAGAACGACGCGCGCAACGCCATCGTGACCATCCACCCGGGCGCGGGCGGAACCGAATCGCAGGACTGGGCCGACATGCTGCTGCGCATGTATCTGCGATGGGCCGAGCGGCAGGGCTTCAAGACCGTGCTCTACGACTACCAGCCGGGGGAAGAAGCGGGCATGAAGTCCGCGACCTTCGCGGTGAACGGCGAATATGCCTTCGGGCTGCTGACCAGCGAAATTGGCGTGCACCGGCTGGTGCGCATCTCGCCGTTCGATCAGGCCAAGCGCCGGCACACCTCGTTCGCCAGCGTCTTTGTTTCTCCCGAAATTGACGACAGCATTGAAGTCGTGATCAAGCCGGAAGACCTGCGTGTCGATACCTATCGCTCCAGCGGCAAAGGCGGCCAGCACGTGAATACCACCGACTCCGCGGTGCGCATCACGCACATTCCCACGGGCATTGTCGCGAGCTGCCAGAACGAGCGCTCGCAGCACAAGAACAAAGAGCGCGCCATGAGCATGCTGCGCTCGAAGCTTTATGAAGTCGAACTGGAGAAGAAGCGCGAAGCAACGAAGAAAATCGAAGACTCGAAGCTCGACATCGATTTCGGATCGCAGATCCGGTCCTACGTGCTGCAACCGTACCGCATGGTGAAAGATCACCGCACCAAAGATCGAAGTCGGCGACGTGGATCGTGTGATTGATGGCGATTTGCAGCCCTTCATCCATGCATATCTGCGGATGCGGCGGGACGAAAAGGGATCGTGAGTTCCGCCAGCAGTTCGGTGAAGCTGGGTAAGCGGTTTGAAGATGCGTTGCTGTTCGCGGCGCAGAAACATGCGGGCCAGAAACGCAAGAGCACGGCGATTCCGTACATCTCGCACCTGATGAGCGTAGCGGCGCTGGTACTCGAGGCGGGAGGCGATGAGGATCTGGCCATTGCCGGCCTGCTGCATGATGTTGTCGAAGACTGCGGCGGCGCGCCCGATGCTGGAAGAAGTCCGGCAGCGCTTCGGAGCGCGTGTGGCCAACATCGTCGAGGGCTGCACCGATGCCTATATGGTACCCAAGCCGCCGTGGAAGCAGCGGAAGCAGGAGTATTTAGAGCATCTTCGCGCCGCTGACGAAGACACCCGGCTGGTTGCGACGGCCGACAAACTGCATAACGCAAGGACGATTGTTGCCGATTATCGGCAAGACGGGGGATCCGTCTGGGAACGTTTTCAAGGCGGACGCGATGGTACGCTCTGGTATTACCGAAGCGTTACAGCGGAGTTAGGCCGCACGGGGCGCAATCGTTTGACTCCCCTGCTGGAGCAGACTGTCCAGGAACTGGACAAACTGGCCACAAACCGAGGTTCAGAATAGATGCCACGGATGATCGATCTGGTACGAAGCCTGGCAGTGCCGGCAAACCTGATGCAAGCCGCCGCCAAGGGCGCGTTATCGATTCCGGCGTCTGAGATGCTGGAAATTCTGGTGCATCTTGCCACCCAGAGCGATGTTTTCCGAGAACAGGCTGGTTTGACCCTGGCAGGGTGGGACGAGAAGTCATCGCTGGCGGCTGCTTCGGATCCGAAGACTCCGAAAGAGGTGCTCGACTATTTCGTGACCCCTGCGAATCTGCGAACGGTGCTGCTTCCCGCCTTGCTGGAAAATCTGTCCATTTCTGACTCCGCGCTCATCGAAATTGCCAAGTCGGGATCGCGGGACGTTGTGCAGGCAATGTTAAACAGTGCGCGCGTGCGGCAGTCGTTACCCATCCTGGAAGCTCTGAGTGGAAATCCAAATCTGACGGGCATCGAAGATCATACGGTGGACGAGTGGATCGAGCACCTGAAGGGCAAAGCGCCCGAAGATGCCGACGTAGTTCTGCCCGCGCCT
This sequence comes from Terriglobia bacterium, assembly GCA_963797845.1. Classification (GTDB taxonomy): domain Bacteria; phylum Acidobacteriota; class Terriglobia; order Terriglobales; family Acidobacteriaceae; genus DASREM01. The sequence continues at coordinate 7,568 of CAWCRE010000012.1, read as the reverse complement.
GCTCCTGAGGCGGCAGCGGAACCAGACCAGGTGCTGGACGAAGCTTTGTCGACCTTCATGACCGAGCACGCTGCGGAACTGGCGAGCACTCCGGAAAAGCCCTTTGCCGCGATCGGCGGCGTATTCGACGGGATCAAGACCGAGCCGGAAGAGCCGCTTGCTGAAGCGCCGGCCGCCGTGACCGCTCCTAGCCACGAGGCGGCAAAGCCGGCCATGGCGAAAAAGCGGCATTCTCATCCGGAGGGAGAAGAGAAGCGCGGGAGCACGCTGCAAAAAATCGCGAACCTCGATATCAAGGGGCGCATTCAATTGGCGATGAAGGGAACGAAGGAAGAGCGGGGCATCCTGGTGCGTGACGGCACCAAGCTGGTGGCGCTGGCGGTCTTGGATTCACCAAAGATCAGCGACGGGGAAGTGGAGAAGTTCGCCGCGCAGAAGAATGTGCTGGAAGCGGTGCTGCGGCAAATCCCGATGAAGCGCCGGTTCATGAAGCATTACGGGATTGTGCGCAACCTGGTGGCGAATCCGCGCACGCCGCTGGACGTTTCCCTCGGATTGATGAAAAATCTTCTGGCGGCCGACCTGCGCAATCTGTCGTCCAACAAAGACGTTTCGGAAACGGTGCGGAAAATCGCTTACAAGATGTACAAACAGAAGACCGACACTACAAAGAAGTCGACGGACTAGGTTCGCCGCGTCACGGTAAAAGCTGGACAGCTCAGGTACAATGTGGCCGCCATGGCCAGCCTGCCCAAATCCGACCCTGTTGCCGATCTACTGAAACACGCGAAAACCATCGCCGTTGTTGGTCTTTCGAACAGTCCTCTGCGACCCAGTCACGGGGTTGCCGCTTACCTGCAAACGCACGGCTACCGCATTATCCCGGTGAATCCCTCGATCGAGGAGGCGCTGGGAGAGAAGTCGTACGCGCGCCTGGAGGATGTTCCGGAGAAGATCGATATCGTGAATATTTTCCGCCGGCCGGAGTACGTGGAGGAAATCGTGGACTCAGCGATTCAGCTGAAGATCCCCGCGATCTGGATGCAGGAAACCGTAGTCCACGAAAAAGCGGCTGCGAAAGCGCGGGCCGCGGGGATGTTCGTCATCATGGATGCCTGCATCCTGGTGGAGCATCGCGCGCGCTTCCGCTGAGACTTACTTCGCTCGGACCATGATCACGGTCGCATCGTCTTGTAGGCCAGCACCATTCACATAGGAACGCACATCAGCGAGGATGCTCTCGGGCGAGGCTTCTGGCAGCGTCGCCGCGCCTGCCAGGCGCTCTAATCCGAATTCTTCGTCGTGAAGGCTGGCTTCGGTAATGCCATCGCTGTAGAAAACGAGCCTGGAGTTTTCCGGAAGAGATACTTCGGTCTCCGAGAATTCTCCGGAGAGCAGTCCCAGCGGCATGCCGGATTCTGTGATCAAAAACTGCGTGGTATCGCCTTGCACGAGCAAGGGCGGAAGATGTCCGGCATTGGCGAAGCGCAGGGTGCGTTCGCGCGGATCGAGGATCGCGTAAATCAGGGTCACGAAACGGCCGGTTGGGAAATCCTGGATCATGAGCCGGTTGAGCCGATCGAGCACCTCGCGCCGGGCTGCAGCACATTTGAGCCATGGACCGGATCATGCCGCGAGTGGCCGACATGAGCAGCGCGGCGCCCATTCCTTTTCCAGAAACGTCAGCGAGTACCAGGCCGAGTCGTCCGTCATCGAAAGGGATGAAGTCGTACCAGTCTCCGCCGACCGCGCCCGCGGAGACCGTAAGCCCGGAAATTGCGAAATCACGAAGGTAGGGCGAAGCTTTCGGGAGAAGCGCCTGCTGAATCACTCTGGCTTCCTCCGCCTCGCGATCCATCCGCTCGCGTTCCCGCCGTTCCCGTTGAAAGAGCCGTGCGTTGTTCACGGCGACGGCGATGTGCGAGCAAAGGGACTGCAAGGAGCGAACCTGGTGTGGAGGAAAGGCGTCGAGCGCATGGTGCGATGCGGTGAACACTCCGATCAGCTGATCTTCCACGAGCAAGGGAATCGACAGTTCCGATTGGGTGGATGGCTCACAGGCCATGTAATAGGGATCCTTGCTGACATCGGGGGCATAGCGCATCTGCCGGGTGCGGGCTGCGTAGCCAATCATTCCCTTATCAAGGCTTGAGTAGTGTCCCTTGGAGTAGTGCGTACATCCGCAGACTCCCGCCACGACTAGCGCCTCGCGCTCTGGTTCGTACAGGTAGAGGTTGGACTCAATGCAGCCGAATGAAGCGGCGACTTCGTTCACGACTTTATCGATCAGTTCATCCAAATCGAGGATGGACGAGATTTTCTGCGCTGCTTTTTGCAGCTTCAGTAGATCTTCAACCTGCTCCAGGTTCAAGCCTGGGACCGCAAAAATCTCCTGGTTCGGCATAGGACTTGTGGCCATAGCAGCTCTCCGCCGGGCCTTTTCGGCCTGCTTATCAGATGTGGAGAAAGAAACTAGGACTCTGATTTTGTATCAGAAGAGGAGCGTCGTTGCTGTGATCTGGCGCGTCTGATTTCGATCAGGCGCTCGCGAATCCGCTTCTCGACGCCTTGCTTGGTGGGGTGGTAGTAGACGCGTCCTAACAGGTTGTCTGGCAGGCACTGCATGTCGGCGACTTTCTCCTCTAGATCTGTGGGCGTATTGATAGCCCTTGCCGTAGCCGAGGCCTTTCATCAGGCCGGTCGGCGCGTTTCGCAGATGTAGAGGAACCGGCTCGGCGGCAGTTTGCTCGACGTCCGCCTGCACGGTGCTGTATGCGGTATAGAGCGCATTCGATTTGGGAGCGACCGCGAGATAGACCACTGCCTGCGCGAGGGCGAGATTGCCTTCCGGCATGCCGAGGAATTCCACGGCATCGCGTGCCGCCATGCACATGGAGAGAGCGCCGGGCTCGGCAAGGCCGATATCTTCAACTGCCATGCGAATCACACGGCGAATGACATAGAGCGGATCTTCGCCCGCTTCGAGCATGCGGCCCAGCCAGTAGAGCGAGGCATCGGGATCGCTGTTGCGTACGGATTTGTGCAGCGCGGAGATCAGGTTGTAGTGCTCCTCCCCGCTCTTGTCGTAACGGAGCACGCGCTTCTGCAAGGCGTCCTGCACGATGTCGTCGGTGAGCTCTGCGCCGGATTCTTTGCCGACGCGGCCCAGGGCAAGGCTTCCGGCAACTTCGAGCACGTTGTAGGCGGAGCGTGCATCTCCGCTGGAATAGGCGGCGATTTTCTGGAGAGCTTCGTCGGAGGCGGTGAGTTTCATGGCGCCGAGGCCGCGTTCGGTGTCTTCGAGCGCGCGCCGGAGCAGCAGAACGATTTGTTCTTCGGTGAGCGGATTGAGGACATAGACGCGGGATCGCGAGAGCAGCGCGGAATTCACTTCGAACGACGGATTCTCGGTGGTCGCGCCGATCAGGCGGATGCTGCCTTTCTCCACGTAGGGAAGAAAGGCGTCCTGTTGGGCTTTGTTGAAGCGGTGGATCTCGTCGATGAAGACGATGGTGCGCGTGCCGTATTGGCGGGCGCGGTCGGCGTCGGCCATCACCTGCTTGATTTCTTTGATCCCGGTGAGCACGGCGGAGAATTCGATGAATTCCGCCTTGGTCATGCCGGCGATGATTTTTGCCAGCGTGGTCTTTCCGGTTCCGGGCGGCCCCCAGAAGATGAGCGAGCCGAGATCGTCGCGTTCGATCTGGGTGCGCAGCGGCTTGCCGGGACCAACGAGTTGCTCCTGTCCGACGAATTCGTCCAGCGTGCGCGGACGCATGCGATCGGCAAGAGGACGGCCTTGATCGCCCCCCTTACCCGGCTCCGAATTGGGCACAGCTGCGAAGAGACTCATACCATTGCGAATTTTGATTGCCAATTTTCAATTGAAAACCTTCACGCGCGGGGTTTTCAATTGGCAATCGGCAATTAAGACTTGAAAATCATTTTCTCTGTCTCGCCACTTCGTACAAAACGATGCTCGCGGCCATCCGGCGTTCAGCGATTCCACCTGCGGAGCGTGTGGGATGGCGATGAGTTTCATCTTCCCGGGCCATCAGATCTCGTGGGACGCCCCGCCTTCGTTGCCGAATAAGATCGCCAACCGCCCGCTCAGATTTGCCTCGGGCAGAGGCGTGCCTTTGTGCGAAGAGGTAGAGAGCACGCGGACTCCGCGCTCGCGCAGGGCGGGCAGAGCCGACGAAAGATTTAGCGGCGCAAGGCAAGCCGAAACACCGATCCAGCCGAAGCCCGCAGCGCTTTCGGATTGAATGGACTGACCGTCCCTTCACCAAGCAGCACGCCCGCGGCGGCGAAGGCCTCGGCAGAGCGCAGGATTGTGCCCAGGTTGCCGGGATCCTGGACTCCGGCCAGCACAACAACAGGGCCGGAGGCCGACTGTTCCATGATCTCTTCGAGTGTGCGTTCCTTGAGGTGCACTAGCGCGGCGACGCCTTGTGGGCCTTCGCTTGGGACGGCGGTGGCGAATAGCTTATCCGGCAGCAGAAGGTCTCGACGTTGCTGCCGAGTTGGGGAGCAAGCTTTTCGCCCTTGTTTTCCGCGGACGGCGCTGAAGAAAATCGCGCGTTAACTTAAGTCCGCTGCGGATGGCCTCTTCGAGGATTCGGAGCCCTCGATGGCAAGCAGCCGTCGGCAGTCGGTTCGGAACGAGCGAAGGCGCGGCGAAGGTCTTTGACCAGGGAGTTATGGCGGCCCTCGACGAGACGCAACCGGCCTTGGCGCATTGGCTTCACTGGAGATCATATCGTGAATGCGGAGCTGGGGGCGTTCGGCGCAGGTCGTGCACGCGGATCCCTCGGCCCGCTAAAGACGTGGGTCTAGGGCTTACGTCCAGGTGTGGGAAACCGGCGGCACGCTCCCCGGTTTCTCACTGCTTGCGAGCCTTGGGCGTGGTATGTTAATTTTCGCCACTTCAGGAGAGCCGGCTGGAAGGAATATTGGTGCGCGCAGAAATCGTTAAAATCAACAGCGAAAAACCCGAAATCTCTCTCGTTCGCTATGCCGCGGATCAGATCCGCGCCGGCGAAATTCTGGGTATGCCGACTGATACGTTCTATGGGCTGGCCGCCGATCCGTTTAACCTGCGCGCGGTGGATCGCGTGTACGACATCAAGTCGCGCTCGCGGCACAAGCCGTTGTCGCTGCTGATCGAGAGTGTCGATCAGGCCGAGGAGCTGGCACGGCCTCTGCCGGAAGAATTTCATGCCCTGGCTCGCAGCTACTGGCCCGGGCCGCTGACCGTGATCGTGAAAGCCGCTTCGCGGCTGCCGCTGAAGGTGACCGCGAATACCGGTAACGTGGCGTTACGTATTCCCAATTCGCCGATCGCGCTGGCAGTGATGAAGCGGCGGGGATTCCGATCACCGCGACTTCGGCCAACCTGAGCGGAGCTTCGGAGTGCACGACGGCGATGCCGTCAGAGATCAATTGCAAGGCCGCATCTGCGATCATTGTCGATGGCGGAACTTCGCCGCGCGAAATAGCCTCCACCATCATCGATCTCACCGACGAAGAGGCGCGCTGGCGTATTTTGCGGGAAGGCGCGATTCCCGCCCAGGAGATTTCGGCTTTCTTCGCACAGGGATGAACGAGGTGAGGTCAGCAGCGCAATCGCGAAGCCGACTGGGTGCTGCGGCTGGCTGGATTAGCCGCGATCCTCATCCTCACTTACTTCGTCGGGATCGTGCCTTGGATTTGCGCACGACGCCAATTCTCAGGAGCTGCATCCTTCCGACGCCATCGTGGTCTTTGGAGCTGCGCAGTACTACGGAAGTCCTTCTCCGGTCTATAAAGCTCGCCTGGATCACGCTTTCGACCTGTTTCAATCGCGGGCTAGCCCCGGTGGTTATCACGACCGGCGGCGCGGGAGAGGACGCGAAGTTCAACGAGGGCGGTGTCGGTCACGACTACCTGATGCACCGGGGGATCCCAGATCCCAAACTCATCGCGGAAACGCAGGGCTCGGATACGGCGGAATCGGCAGAGCGCATTGGTGTGATCATGCGGAGAACCGCATGCAGACCTGCACGGCGGTCAGCGACCAATATCACGTGTTCCGCATCCGCAAGCTGCTGGAGCACGAGGGAATGAAGGTGTATGTCGCTCCGAGGCCGGATTCCCGTCCGAAGTCAACTTGGCAGAAAATGGTCGCAGTCAATCGCGAAGCTCTCAGTTACATATCGTGGCGATTCGCCCGCCGGAGCGCGTTACCATCCCATGCGTTTTCGTCACTCCGTCACGTGCGCCACGTGGTGCTTGCCATGCCATGCGTAAAGAGCGAGATTTTTTTCCAGCGGCACACGCGAGTCGGGATGGCGGAAGGTGAGGTTCCACTGTTCGGGCTTGATCGAACGTAGCAGCTGCATCCAGCGCGTGTGAAGAAGATCGAGCAGATCCAACGACACTTCGAGTGGAGTCGTTTGGGAATCCTTCAGTTCCGCCCAAGATTTTCCATATAGGGCTTAATGGTGGGATTGTCTTCGGTCAGCGCCATTTGAATCGTATGTAGGCATTCATGTGGCTGTCCGGAACGTGATGCACTACCTGCCGCACCGTCCATCCGCCATCGCGGTACGGAGTGTCGATTTGTTCCCTGGAGAGTCCTTGCACGGCGGCGCGCAGATTTGCAGGGGCTTTTTCGATGTCACCGATGAATTGGTTGCGCTGATCGGTTGTGATCGATTCAGGAAAAGAAAATTTGCCGATGGGGAAGCGGGGATCGTTCATGCGTACCTCCGCAGCAATTTTATGTTCGTAGGCGGGCTTTACGACGGAAATTGAGAAAAATCTACATCACAAAACAGTGTTTAGTGATGAACTATTGCAAGAGCGCAAAGATTCGGACTGGCCCGGCGGCGCCACCTGCCAGCTTGGTTGGTGCGACGACTGCCATGGCTCCGCTGGTAGGAACCTGGTCTAGAGCGGCTACGTTTTCCAGTGGATACACGCTGTGCGCGAGAGCGAAGTCATGCACCGGAGTATTTCTGGAGCGGCCGCCGTCTATGCTTAACGTATCAATGCCCAGGCTGAGCGCGTTGCGACCGTTGATCAGGAACTTGGCGGCATCCTGCGGTCAGCCAGGATAATGCGAGACGCCTTGCGGATCGGGATTGCGATACTGTTTTGCCGAGCTCCAGCGTGATCCCCAACCGGTGCGAACCATGACGATTGCGCCCAGAGGAATTTGGCCGTTGGCCTTTTCCCACTGTGAGATATCGCTGACCGAAAGTTCGTAGTCAGGATTCGCCGCTGCACTGGCGCTGACATCGATCACGATCATGGGCGCAATCAGGCGTTCGGGAGGAATCTGGTCTACGGTCCACAAGCTGCGAGAATAGTGCGAGGGCGCCTCGATGCGGGTTCCTTGCGCGCTGAATGAAGCGGCCTTGAGGTCCAAGGGGCGACTGTCAACGCTGTGCGTCAGGTCGACCACTGAACGGATGGCAGTGATCTGCGTCTCCGAAGGCCTGCGTTGCCCAAAAAGGAACAACGCTAACGCCAGCGTGGCCCCCAGTACAAAAGTGTGAATTCGCATCGGTGATCAAATCCCG
>CAWCRE010000011.1:0-35129 GCA_963797845.1 Terriglobia bacterium | reverse complement strand
GCAAGCCTCCGACCCGAACCTCTGGTCGAACCCGCAAAAATCCCAGCAAGTAATGCGCGAGAAAAAGCGCCTGGAGGGCATGCTCACTACCGAGGCCGATCTTGTCCGCCGCACTGAGGACATCTCCGCCTATTTCGATCTTGGCCCGGGAAGGCGAGAATGTCGAAGCCGACCTACGCCGCGAAATCGATTCTCTACGTGAGCGGGTGGACCGCCTGGAGACCGAAACCCTTCTGTCCGGAGATAACGACGCACGCAATGCCATCGTTACTATCCATCCCGGTGCCGGGGAACAGAATCGCAGGACTGGGCGGAGATGCTTATGCGCATGTATCTGCGTTGGGCCGAGCGGCAGGGATTCCAGACCGTTCTCTATGACTACCAGCCGGGCGAAGAGGCGGGAATCAAATCCACCACCTTCGGGGTGAATGGCGAGTATGCCTTTGGCCTGCTGACTAGCGAGATCGGCGTGCACCGGTTGGTGCGCATTTCCCCATTCGATCAGGCCAAGCGGCGGCATACCTCTTTTGCCAGCGTTTTCGTCTCGCCGGAGATCGATGAGATCATCGAAGTGATCATCAAGCCGGACGACATCCGCATCGACACCTACCGTTCCAGCGGCAAAGGCGGGCAGCACGTGAACACCACCGATTCGGCGGTCCGCATTACGCATATCCCTACGGGACTTGTGGCGAGCTGCCAGAATGAACGATCGCAACACAAGAACAAAGAGCGCGCGATGAGCATGCTGCGCTCGAAGCTTTACGAGTTCGAGCTGGAGAAGAAGCGCGAAGCGACCGAGGAAAATTGAGGACTCAAAGCTGGATATCGATTTCGGATCGCAGATTCGGTCCTACGTGCTGCAACCCTATCGCATGATCAAAGATCATCGCACCAAAACCGAAGTGGGCGACGTGGATCGTGTGATCGATGGCGATTTGCGCCGTTTATCCTGCCTATCTGCGGATGCGGCGGGACGAAACGAGGATCCTGAGTTTCCGGCATCATTGTTCCGTAACCTGGGTTTGCGCTTTGAAAATGCTCTGTTTGCGGCGCGCCACCGCGCGGTCGCGAAACCCAATAGCTCGGTGATGCTTTACATCCCAATCTGATGGGTGTAGCGAGCGCTGGTACTGGAGGCAGGCGCGGACGAAGATGTAGCTATCCCCGCCCTACTAGAATAACGTGGTAGCAGACTGTGGCGGCCGCCCGATGCTGGAAGAAGTCAGGCAGCGCTTTGCCCCGCGTGCGGCCGACATCGTGGAGGGCTGCACCGAATTTTGGTATATCTTTTCGCCGAGAACAACAAGATTTTTTCGGCGAGCAATCGCGCATAACGCTTTTTGCGGATGGTTGACGAAAAATCCGCCAAAGCGCTTGCATCGAATCCTCCCGCTACTGCCGAAAGCGATTTACTCGATTACTGGATAATTCTCCAAGAACCCCCCCCCCCTCAGGCCGGCATTGTTTCCTGCTCCTTCTTAGAACCCGTCCGTATCACCTCTGGCTTGGGAAAAAATTTGGCGCAGCTTGCCAGCCTACCCTTCCCAAAAGGTGAGTGGATTGATGTGATGCTGGCCAGCCCTGCGGGGGCGAAATCTCCGAAAGAGGTACTCGCCCCATCGTGACCCCGGCGAATCAGCGAACGGTGCTGCTTCAGGGGTTGCTGGAAAATCTTCCATTTGAATCGAGGCTGATCATCGGAAATTGGCAAGTCGGGGATCGCGGGTACGTTGGCAGGCAATGTTAATACAGTGCGCGCGTGCGGGCAGTCGTTACCTATAGTGACAGCTCTGAGTGGAATCCAGATCTGACGGGCATCGAAGATCATACGGTGGACGAGTGGATCGAGCATCTGAAGGGCAGATAGCCCGAAGATGCCGACGTAGTTCCGACCCCGCCTGATCCTGAGGCCGGCAGCAGAAACAGAGCAGGTGTTGGACGAAGCTTTGTCGACCTTCATGACTGAGCACGCTGCGGAACTCGCTAGCACTCCGGAAAAGCCCTTTGCCGCGATCGGCGGCGTATTCGACGCTATCAATGCCGACCGGAAGAGCCGCTTGCTGAAGCGCCGGCGGCCGTGCCGGCTCCCAGCCACGAGGCGGCAAAGCCGGTCATGGCTAAAAAACGGCATGCCCATCCGGAGGGAGAAGAGAAGCGTGGAAGCACGTTGCAGAAAATTGCGAACCTCGACATCAAAGGCCGAATCCAATTGGCGATGAAGGGAACGAAAGAAGAGCGGTGCATTCTGGTGCGTGACGGCACGAAGCTGGTGGCGCTGGCGGTTCTGATTCACCGAAAATCAGCGACGGTGAAGTGGAAAAATTCGCCAAGCAAAAAAACGTGCTGGAAGCCGTGCTGCGGCAATCCCGATGAAGCGCCGGTTTATGAAAAATTATGTAATCGTCCGCAACCTGGTGGCGAATCCGCGCACGCCGCTGGATGTGAGTCTTGGACTGATGAAAAATCTTTTGGTGCAGGATCTGCGCAATCTTTCGGGCAACAAAGAAGTTTCGGATACGGTCCGCAAACTCGCTTACGAGATGTTTAAACAGAAGACGGAACCCCAAAGAAGTCGACGGACTAGGTTCGCCGCTTCACGGCAAAAGCTGACAGCTCAGGTAAAATGTGGCCGCATGGCCAGCCTGCCCAAATCCGACCCTGTTCCGATCTACTGCAACGCTCGAAAACTATTGCCGTTGTTGGGCTTTCTGACAGCCCTTGCGACCCAGCTACGGCGTTTCCGCTTACATGCAATCGCACGGTTACAAATTATTCCTGTGAATCCCACGATTGATGAAACGCTGGGAGAGAAATCCTATCCGCGCCTGGAAGATGTTCCGGAGAAGATCGACATCGTGAATATCTTCCGCCGGCCAGAATACGTGGAGGAAATTGTCGACTCAGGCGATTGAGTTGAAAATTCCCGCGGTATGGATGCAGGAAAGCGTAGTCCATCAAAAAGCCGCAGAGAAAGCGCGAGAAGCGGGCATTTTCGTGGTCATGGATCTCTGCATCCTGAAGGAGCACCGGGCGCGATTCCGATAGACTTACTTAGCCCTCACAAAAATTACGCTCGCATCGTCTTGCAGCCCGGCACCATTCACATAGGGACGAACATCGGTGAGAATGCTCTCGGGCGAGGCATCGGAGGGATGCGCGCCTGCCAGGCGCTCCGAGCCGAATTCTTCGTCGTGAAGGATGAGCCTCGGTAATGCCATCGCTGTAGAGGACCAGCCGGGAGTTCCGGAAGCTGATACTTCGGTCTCCGAAAATCTCCGTGAGGGCAGTCCCAGTGGCGTGCCGGATTCTGTTAGCAAAAATGCGTGGTATCGCCTTACGACAAGGGCGGAAGATGTCCGGCACTGGCGAATTTCAGGGTGCGTTCTTGGGATCGAGAATCGCGTAAATCAACGTGACAAATCGGCCGGACGGGAAATCCTCGACCATCAGCTGGTTCAGCTTCTAGCACCTCCGCCGGGCTGCAGGACTTTCCGCCAGCGATCGCAGCATGGCACGCGTGGCCGACATGAGCAGCGCGGCCCCAGTCCTTTACCGGAAACATCAGCCAAAACCAGGCCCAGCCGTCCGTCATCGAAAGGGATGAAGTCGTACCAGTCGCCGCCGATTCGCCGGCGGAGACCGAAAGCCCGGAGATTGCGAATCCAGGAACATAGGGCGAAGCCTTCGGGAAAAGCGCCTGCTGGATATCCGGCCTCCTCCGATTCGCGACTCATGCGCTCGCGTTCCTGCTGTTCCGCTCGAAAGCGCCGGCATTGTTCAGCGCGACGGCGATGTGCTCGCAAAGGCCTGCAAGCAGCGAATTGCTGCGGAGGAAACGCATCGAGCGCATGGTGCGATGCGGTGAATACCCCGATCAGCTGATCTTCCACGATCAACGGTATCGCCACTTCCGAAAGCGTGGATTGCTCACAAGCGATGTAATAGGGATCGAGGCTCACGTCGGGGGCATAGTGCATCTGCCGGGTCGGGCAACGTAGCCGACCATTCCCTTATCAATGCTTGAGCCGATCGCCTTGGTAGTGAGTGCAACCGCATACGCCCGCAAGCACCAACGCCCCGCGCTCTTGTTCATGCAGGTAAAGATTGGATTCGATGCAGCCGAATGAAGCGGAAACATGGTTCACGATTTTATCGATCAGTTGATCGAGATCGAGGATGGAGGTGATCTTCTGCGCTGCTTTCTGCAGCTTGAGCAGATCCTCGACCTGCTCCAGTTCAAGCTGGGACCGAAATAATCTCCGGGTTGGCTAGGACTCGTGGCCATGGCAGCTTCCGCCGGGCCTTTTCGGCCTGCTTATCAGATGTGGCGACGAAACTAGGACTCTGTTTTTGTTTCAGAAGAGGAGCGTCGTTGCTGTGATCTGGAGAGTCGGATTTCACTCAGGCGCTCGCGAATGCGCTTCTCTACGCCTTGCTTGGTGGGATGGTAGTAGTCGCGGTCTTGCAGATTGTCGGGAAGGCATTGCATGTCGGCGACTTTCTTTCGAGATCGTGGGCGTACTGATAGCCCTTGCCGTAGCCGAGGTCCTTCATCAGGCCGGTCGGCGCGTTGCGCAGATGCAACGGGACGGGCTCGGCGGCAGTCCGCTCGACATCCTGCTGGACGGCTGCATACGCGGTGTAGAGCGCGTTCGATTTCGGCGCGACGGCGAGATAGACGACAGCTTGCGCGAGCGCGAGATTGCCTTCCGGCATGCCGAGGAATTCCACGGCATCGCGGGCCGCCATGCATAGGGCGAGCGCGTTGGGATCGGCCAGGCCGATGTCCTCGACCGCCATGCGCACCACGCGGCGCGCGATGTAGAGCGGATCTTCGCCGGCTTCGAGCATGCGGCCCAGCCAATAGAGCGACGCGTCGGGATCGCTGTTGCGCACGGATTTGTGCAGCGCGGAGATCAGGTTGTAATGCTCTTCGCCGGCTTTGTCGTAAAGCAGCACGCGCTTCTGCAGGGCATCCTGGACGATCTCGTCGGTGAGTTCTGCGCCGGATTCTTTGCCCGCGCGGCCTAGGGCAAGGCTGCCGGCGACTTCCAGCACGTTGTAGGCGCTGCGGGCATCGCCGCTGGAGTAAGCGGCGATTTTCCGCAGCACTTCGTCGGTGGCGGGGAGTTTCATTTCGCCGAGGCCGCGCTCTTCGTCCTCGAGCGCACGCCGGAGCAGCAGCACGATCTGTTCTTCGGTGAGCGGCTTCAACACATAGACGCGGCTGCGCGAAAGCAGCGCGGAAATGATTTCGAACGACGGATTCTCGGTGGTCGCGCCGATCAGGCGGATGTTGCCTTTTTCGACGTGCGGAAGAAAGGCATCCTGCTGGGCTTTGTTGAAGCGATGGATTTCATCGATGAAGACGATGGTGCGCGTGCCGTATTGGCGGGCGCGTTCGGCATCGGCCATCACCTGCTTGATCTCTTTGATCCCGGAAAGCACGGCGGAGAATTCGATGAATTCCGCCTTGGTCATGCTGGCGATGATTTTCGCCAGTGTGGTCTTTGCCGGTGCCGGGAGGCCCCCAGAAGATGAGCGAGCCGATATCGTCGCGCTCGATCTGGGTGCGCAGCGGCTTGCCGGGACCAATCAGATGCTCCTGCCCGACGTATTCGTCGAGGGTGCGCGGACGCATGCGATCGGCAAGAGGACGGCCTGTGATCGTCCGCCTTACCCGGCTCCGAATTGGGTATAGTGGGAAGAGACTCATACCATTGCGAATTTTCGATTGCCAATTTTCAATTGAAAACCTTCACGCGCGGGGTTTTCAATCGGCAATCGGCAACTGAGACTTGAAAATCATTTTCTCTGTCTCGCCGCCTCGTACAAAACGATGCTGGCAGCGATCCCGGCGTTCAGCGATTCCACCTGCGGGGCGTGTGGGATGGCGATGAGTTTCATCTACCGGCCATCAGATCTCGTGGGAGCCCCGCGCCTTCATTGCCCAATAAGATCGCCAACTGCCCGCTAAGGTTGGCCTCGGGCAGCGGCGTGCCTTTGTGCGAAGAGGTGGCGAGCAGGCGAACTCCGGCTCGCGCAGGTCGGGCAGAGCCGACGAAAGATTCTGGTGGAGCACGGGGAGCCGAAACACCGATCCTGCCGAAGCCCGCACCACTTTCGAATTGAATGCGCTGACCGTACCTTCACCAAGCAACACTCCCGCAGCGCCAAAGGCTTCAGCGGAGCGCAGAATCGTCCCCAGATTGCCGGGATCCTGCAGTCCGGCTAGACACAACAACCGGGCCGGATTCCAGCCGATCTAGGATATCTTCGAGTGTCCGTTCTTTGAGGTGCACCAGCGCGGCGACGCCCTGCGGGCCTTCGCTTGGGACGGCGGACTGGCGAACAGCTTGTCGGGCAGCAACGAGGGTTTCGACGTGGCTGCCAAGTTGGGAAACAAGCGTTCGGCCCGGTTTTCAGCCGCGGCGCTGAAGAAAACCGCGCGAAAACGCAAGTCCGCTGCGGATGGCTTCTTCGATGATGCGGATGCCCTCGATGCGCAACGCAGCCGTCGGAAGTCGGTTCGGCACGAGCGAAGGCGCGGCGCAGTTCTTTGACCAGGGCGTTGTGGCGGCCCTCGATCAGGCGCAGACGGCCTTCCGGCGCACTTGGCTTCACCTGGAGATCATATCGTGAATGCGGAGCTGGGGGCGTTGGGCGCAGGTCGTGCACGCGGATCCCTCGGCCCGCTGAAAGACGCGGGTCTCGGGATGACGTCCAGGTGTGGGAAACCGGCGGCACGCTCCCCGGTTTCTCACTGCTTGCGAGCCTTGGGCGTGGTATGTTAATTTTCGCCGCTTCAGGAGAGCTGGCTGGAAGGAATTTTGGTGCGCGCAGAAATCGTCAAAATCAACAGCGAAAAACCCGAAATGTCCCTCATCCGCTACGCCGCGGATCAAATCCGCGCCGGCGAAGTGCTGGGCATGCCGACTGATACGTTCTATGGGCTGGCGGCCGATCCGTTCAACCTGCGGGCGGTCGATCGCGTGTACGACATCAAGTCGCGCTCGCGGCACAAACCGTTGTCATTGCTGATCGAGAGTGTCGATCAGGCCGAAGAGCTGGCACGGCCTTTGCCGGAAGAATTTCATGCCCTGGCTCGCCGCTTCTGGCCCGGACCGCTGACCGTGATTGTGAAAGCCGCATCGCGGCTGCCGCTGAAGGTGACCGCGAATACCGGGAACGTGGCGTTACGTGTTCCCATGCGGCAATCCCGCTGGAAGTGGTGAAGGCAGCGGGAATTCCGATCACCGCGACTTCCGCCAACCTGAGCGGAGCGTCGGAATGCACGACGGCGATCGCGGTTCGGGATCAACTGCAAGACCGCATCTCGATCATTGTGGATGGCGGAACTTCGCCGCGCGAAATACCCTCTACCATCGTCGATCTGACCGACGATGAAGCGCGCTGGCGTATTTTGCGGGAAGGCGCGATTCCCGCCCAGGAGATCTCGACTTTCTTCGCTCAGGGATGACCCAGATCGAGGTCCAGCGCAATCCGCGAAGCCGATGGGTGCCGCGGCTGGCAGGATTAGCCGCGATCCTCATCCTCACTTACTTCGTCGGGATTTCGCCTTGCCATTCTGCGCACCGCCAATTCTCAGGAACTGCATCGTGCCGACGCGATGGTGGTGTTTGGCGCGGCGGAGTACTCCGGCCGTCCTTCGCCGGTTTTGCGAGCGCGGTTGGATCACGCCTACGACCTGTTTCAACGCGGGCTGGCTCCGGTCGTGATCACGACCGGAGGCGCGGGAGAGGATCCCCAGTTCAGCGAAGGCGGGGTTGGCCACGACTACCTGATGCACCGCGGGATTCCGGATTCCAAACTCATCGCGGAAACGCAAGGTTCCGACACGGCGCGGTCGGCCGAGCGGGTGGGCGTGATCATGCGCGCGAACGGCATGCATAGCTGTGTAGCGGTGAGCGACGCCTATCACGTGTACCGCATACGGCAGTTGCTGGAGCACGAGGGAGTGCAAGTATATACGGCGCCGCGTCCGGATTCGCGTCCGAAATCTGTTGCGACAGACGGTTCGTTGCCGTGATCGCGGGAAGCGTTCGCTTACATCTTCTGGCGCTTGCACCTGCCGGAGTAATTACCAGCCCATTTTCTTCTTCAGTTCTGTGATGTGCGCGACGTGGTGTTTGCCATGCCACGCGTAGAGGGCGAGATTTTTTTCCAGGGGCACGACGCCGAGCTCGGGATGCCGGAATGTGCGTTTCCAATCTTCCGGGCCGAGCGAGCGCAGCAGGCGCACCCAGCGATCGTGAAGGGAATCGAGCAGGGTCAAAGAGGTTTCAATCGGGGTGGACTGAACGTCTTTCAGGTTGGCCCAGCGATCTTCCATGTACGGCTTGATGGTGGGTTCGTCTTCGGTCAGCGCCAGCTTGAACCGGATGTAAGCGTTCATGTGGCTCTCCGGCACGTGATGGGTCACTTGGCGGACGGTCCATCCGCCGTCACGGTAGGGAGTGTCGAGTTGTTGAGTCGAGAGTCCGTCCACTGCGGCGCGCAGGTTGGCCGGGGCTTTTTCGATGTCACCGATGAATTGGTTGCGCTGATCGGTGGTGATCGATTCAGGAAAAGAAAATTTGCCGATGGGGAAGCGGGGATCGTTCATGCGTACCTCCGCAGCAATTTTATGTTCGTAGGCGGGCTTTACGACGGAAGAATGCAGAAAAATCTACATCACAAAACAGTGTTTAGTGATGAACTATTGCAAGAGCGCGAAGATTCGGACTGGCCCGGCGGCGCCGCCAGCCAGCTTGGTCGGAGCGACGACTGCCATGGCTCCGCTGGTGGGAACCTGATCGAGGGCGGCTACGTTTTCCAGTGGATACACGCTGTGCGCAAGCGCGAAGTCATGCACCGGAGTACTTCTGGAGCGGCCGCCATCCACGCTTAGCGTATCAATGCCCAGGCTGAGCGCATTGCGACCGTTGATCAGGAACTTGGCGGCATCCTGCGAGTAGCCAGGATAATGCGAGACGCCTTGCGGATCGGGATTGCGATACTGTTTTGCCGAGTTCCAGCGTGATCCCCAACCGGTGCGAACCATCACGATTGCGCCCAGCGGAATTTGAGCCGTTGGTTTTTTCCCACTGCGCGATATCGTTGACAGAAAGTTCGTAGTCAGGATCTACCGCTGCATTGGCGGTGACATCGATCACGATCATGGGCGCGATCAGGCGTTCGGGAGGAATCTGGTCCACGGTCCACAAGCTGCGAGAATAGTGCGAGGGCGCCTCGATGCGGGTTCCTTGCGCGCTGAATGAAGCGGACTTGATGTCCAAGGGGCGACTGTCAACGCTATGCGTAAGGTCGACCACCGAACGGATGGCGGTGATCTGCGTCTCCGAAGGCCTGCGTTGCCCAAAAAGGAACAACGCTAACGCCAGCGTAGCCCCCAGAACAAAAGTGTGAATTCGCATCGGTGATCAAATCCCGTTTCAGCCCACCAGAACTTAGATGCGCTCGGCAGGCTTTTCTGCCTTTTATTGTCGCTTGGTGGGTAATGGGACACCAAGGAACATCCGGACATGTCTAGAGGTAACCGGGTCCTACGGTGGCTGGACAGCCGAGGCGGCTGTCCCTACACGCGTAGCAGCAGGCTCAAGGAGGCTGCTACCGCGGTGCTTGCGAAGTTGACTGCGTCGTTATTGAGATAACCCGGGCGTTCGAGGAGAGCCCCGAGCAGGCTGTCGGCAAGGGTTCCGAGAAAGGCTGCGAGCACGGCCACGGGAACCCAGCGGAACGGGATTACGCCGGTGACAGCACAGACTGCGGCGACGATCGCGGCTGCGAGAATACCGGTTAGGGTTCCGATCAGGGTGACGCCTCCGTCGGTGCCAGCGGGGACATCTTCGAAAGTCGTAATGAGGCGGGCGCGGGTGCCGCAGGCTTGGCCCAATTCGCTGGCAACGGTATCCGCGGCAGCTTCGGCGAGGGCGGCAGTCATGGCGAAAAGAAATATGGGATTGCCGTGGAAACCGCGGTAGAGGGCGGCAGAAGCTCCGGCAACGCCTAGGTTCGCCAGAACCTGGAAGGCGTTGCGGCCATCTCCACGCTCGGCGGTGCCGAGAGTCTGTTTGCGGGAGTAGCCGAAGCGGGTGGCAATCCAGGTGAGAACAAAAACTGAGATCAGCGCCGCGAATGCGCCGGGTCCGACGGCCGCGTATTGGGTGAAACTGACAGCGGCGCCGGCGATGGCTCCTGAAGCGGTGACGCCCTTCAGGAAGTAGGCTACGACGGCAAAAACGATGGTGACGGCGGCAGCGATCGGGAGAGAGGTGCTCATCTGCCAGTCACCGCGAACCCAATGTGCAACCACGACATATGGTGTGATCCGGGTTCATACCCCACGTCTTCGTGCTTTGACTTTGGATTACCGTCGTCAGGTTCGTGCATCAAAGTGTCGGATGTAGTCTAAACTCACTAACTTGGCACCGCTTCGGCCGGTTGCCTTTGGGGGATGAACCATGGCGGCCTCGGTTTGGTCTGGTTATCTTACCTTCGGTTTGATTTCCATGCCGGTACGACTTTTTTCCGGCGCGCGCAGTTCCGGCATTTCCTTCAACATGCTGCACCGCGACGATCTGGCGCGAGTCAAGCAGCAATCTGGTCTGTCCCTGCAGACGGCAAAGTGATTGAGCGCAGCGACACCGTGAAGGGCTACGAGTACCGCAAAGACGAATACGTCGTCATCGAACCCGATGAGATCAAGAAGATCGAGCCCAAGACCGCGAAGACGATGGAGATCCTCGAATTCGTGAAGGCGGCCGAAGTGGATCCGCTGTATTTCGAGTCGTCGTACTACATGGTTCCGGAAGAGGCGGGGCGACGTCCGTACGCGCTGCTGACCAAGGCATTGGAAGAGAGCGAGTATGTGGCGATTGCGAAAGTCACGATGCACAACCGCGAGTACACAGTGTTTCTGCGCCCGTATAACGGCGGCATGATGCTGCATACGATGTACTACGCCGAGGAAGTCAAACAGGTGGAATCATTCGGCGCTCCGGACGTGGAACTGAAAGACGCCGAGGTCAAAGTCGCGCATCAGTTGATCGAAGCGCTGGCCGGCGATTGGGATCCGGAGAAATATCATGACTCGTTCCAGGAGAATTTGAAGAAGCTGATCGAGACCAAACTCGAAGGCGGCAAGATTGCTGAAGTCGAGAAGCCGAAGAAGCTGGCTCCGGTGGTGGACTTGATGGCGGCGTTGAAGCAAAGCCTGGCCGAGATGGAAGGGAAGAAGAAGCCGGCGGCCACGACTCGCGAGGCCGCATCGGGAGCGAAGAAATCGCGCGGGCGGGGCTGAAGATCGGGGGCTGCCGCTAAACTTTGTTTTCGAGGCGATCATGCACCCACCGAGATCCGCCGATTCAGATTGCCGAGACCAAACAGCGCGATGGGTCAGGGCCTGGGGCTGGCGGGCATCTCGGATGCCCGCGCCAGTGCTTGCGTGTCGATATACTCACGGATGCTCATCAATTTGCCATTTTTTACGGTGATGTCGAAGACCCAATGGTCCACGAACGTCTTATTCGTGGCTTTGATTTTTCCGTTAGCGACGCCGACGACCAGAACCCGGTCTCCCTGCGCCACGAATTCGGGGGGCTTTGGAAATGTCGTTTCTATCTCTTCGGACGCCTTCTGACGCACCTCCGCTACTCCGGCGTGCCCGCGGTGCGTTCCGGCCAGCGGCCAGTCCTCACCCGGAATGATCCACTCGATGTTTTCGGCGACCAGCGCCAGCAGACGTTGCTTATCGCCGCTGCCAATTGCTGCAAAAAAATCCTTCACGATTTGGACGTTCTCTTGTGTACTCATCGAAATTTCTCCTTTCCCTTACATCAAGTGTGGCCGATCTAATCGGACGTTTCGGAACCATCCTTCTCGGGCCAAATCGCACGGTCAGATTGATTACTGCTGCTTCTTGAATAAATCCTGGAAGATGAGCTGACCCCAGGTGCGCCCGCGTGCGTGCACCAGCGCGCCACCTTCGCTGAACTTTCCCAGGTTGACGGGTGCAAACCCGAGTTTCTTGGCCAAGTCCGCCACGGGAGCGATCACTTGTTCGTCGTCGCTCGACAGAAAGACGACCCGATGGCCCCCTTCAACGACCGGATCGGTGGCCAAAATGGCTGCAACCAGGTGATTGAAACCTTTCACGAGCTTAGCGCCGGTGAACGACTTCGCCACGAAAGCGGAGGACAGGAGGCCGCCCAGCTCTTCGGGGGAACTCCAAACGCGTTCGTCGCGTCGATGACCGTCTTGCCTTTCCAGTTCGGCAAGGCCTTCGCAACCTCGCGGTGCTCCCCGAACGGGACCGCCAGGATGATGGTGTCGGCCTCGAGTGCATCCGCAGCGACTTGGCGACGACCGTGGGTCCAATCGCCCGAGCCTGCGGCGCCAACGCCTCAGGCGGCTGGCGACTCGCGACGGTCACGTTGATGTTTTTGCGGGCGAACGCGTGGGCGAGGGCCTGGCCTATCTTTCCGAATCCTACAATTGCATAGCTCATAGTGTTTCTCCGATCCATGTTGATATTGATCCCAACTGCCGAGTTCAGATGGCCGAGAAGCCGCCGTCGACATTCAACTCCACCCCGTTCACGAAGCTCGAATCGTCGGAAGCAAGAAACAGCGCGACCGATGCGATTTCCTCAGGTTGACCCATCTTTCCCCGCGGGATCAGGGATTCGAACATCTCCTTCGCCTCCTTGGTGAGAACTTCTTCCTGCATCGGTGTGGCGATCGGCCCCGGGCCCAGTACGTTCACCCGGATATTCCTGCCCTTCAGTTCGTTGAGCCACGTGCGTGCAAAGGAGCGCAATGCCGCCTTACTCGCCGCGTACACGCCGAAACCAGGAAAACCCTTCACCGAAGCAACGGATCCGGTCATGATGATCGATCCGCCATCGTTGAACAGCGGCAATGCCTTCTGAACCGTAAACAGTGTTCCGCGCGTATTCAGGCCGAAGGTCGCATCAAAGTGCTGCTCCGTAATCTGGCCCAGTGGTAAGGCGTCGCCCCTGCCAGCGCTCGCGAACAGGACGTCGATCTTGCCCTTTTCCCGCTTGACCGTATCGAATAGACGGTCGAGGTCGTCGAGATTGGCCGCGTCACCGCGCACGCCGGTCACGTTTCGGCCAATCAGCTTGACGGCCTCATCGAGCTGCTCCTGCCTCCTACCCGTGATGAAAACGTAGGCGCCTTCTTCAACGAAGAGCTTGGCGCTCGCCAGCGCCATGCCGCTTGACCCACCCGTGATGACTGCAACTTTTCCTTCAAGCTTCCCCATAATTACTCCCTTCGGTAGACGTCTAGCATTCGGTACAGTAGAGTAGAGTTCTTTACCCGTGGACGAGAACTGCTCAGGAGTCCTAATATTTTGTCCATTCGTCCAAAAGATAGAGGCCAAGTTGGATTCGATAACAGACATCTTTAGAACGATGCACGTAACCGCTTTCGGTCTGCACAGGCTGGAAGCCACAGCCCCGTGGGGTATAAAGCAGGAAAACCAGACCGAAGAAAAAGTCACCCTTCCGACAATAAGATGTCGCCGACAGATTTGGCGCACTTTGCCATGCTTTCGCGTGGCAACTGCTGGCTGAGTGTGGAAGGGATTGCGGAGCCGATTCCCCTCACCGGTGGTGATTGCTTTTTACTGGCTAAGGGGACTTCGATTGTTTTGCGTGACAGCCTGCGAACACGTCCGAGGTGGACCTTCCCCGAGATCGGGGCCAAGGCCAACGGCAATGTCGCTCTTTGTGGCGGCGGTGGCGCACCGACGACAATCGTCTGTGGATCCTTGAGTTTCGATCGCGCCAGCCTGAGGCCGATCACTCAGTTATTGCCGAACTTCATTTTGATGAAGGCCGATCAGGCACGCACGATTGCTCTTCACACCACAGTGCAGGCGCTCGCGTCAGAGATGGCAGAACAGGCGCCGGGATCTGAAGTAGTCGCGACTCGGCTGGCCGAGGTTCTGTTTATCCAGGTACTCCGGGCGCATATCGCATCGGGACCGGAACGCAACAAAGGATGGCTTCGTGCAATTTTCGATCCTCAAATCGGCGCTGCTCTGAGTGCCATCCACGACAGAGTGAATACACCCTGGACGGTCGAATCCCTCGCCGAAGCGGCGGGCATGTCTCGCTCCGCATTCGCGGCACGTTTCAAAGAGCTACTCGGACAAACGCCGCTGGAATACGTAACCGAGTGGCGGATGCAGAAGGCGATACAGCTACTTGAACGGCGTGACAAAAAGCTGCCAGAAGTCGCTCGATTGGTCGGTTACGAGTCCGACGCCGCATTCAGTAAGGCGTTCAAGCGAGTTGTCAGGGCCAATCCTGGTGAATACCTCAGACGTGGTTTGAAAGATCCAAAATCGACCGAAGCAGACCACGATCAGTCCCCATACACGCGCTGATAGCCATCAACTCCAGAGTTGACGCGTTTTGGAGCTATTGTCAGTTGGCGAGAAATCGCTATTACACTCATTGTCAGTTCAATCGGTCCTAAAACCGCCGTCATCACCCATCGGTCGAACGTGAAACGTCTCCCTCTGAAAGCGGGGTGGTGAGTTGCGGCCTCTGCGCCTCTTGGCGATAGTTTCATCCTGCAACCTGCCGATGACGCCGACGTCACTTCACTTGGAACACTGAATTACTGGTTAGCGTGCCGTGGGGCGTGGTCACCTGCACGTGCCCCGTGGTCGCTCCGGTTGGCACCTGCGCCATTATTTCGGTGGGGGAAACCACGGTGAACGTTGCCGCCGTACCGTTGAACGTAACACTGCTAGTACCGGCGAGCGTGTTGCCCAGAATCAGGACCGAACTACCCACCGTGCCGGAGGTAGGATTGGTTTGTATGAACCGGGGAAGTCCCACAGACAAACCGAAGACGGTACCGTCGGCTTCGTTCGTCCCTCCGGTCGAAGTGGTGCCGTAGAGATTGCCGTTGGTCGCTTGCAATAGTTCTCCGAATGGGGCTTGACCGTCAGCCTGGTCGAAGCTGTGCAACGTGGTCAGCGTGCCGGTCGTGGTGATTTCGAAAACCGTGCCGCCGTTGCCAGTTCCCGCTTGCTCGGTGGTTCCGTATAGGTTCCCGTCGGTGGCTTGAATTAATCCCGATCCAGGGTAGGCGCCGTCGGCGCAGCCCGATTGGCTGCAAAAGTTGTATACCGTGGTCAGCGTGCCCGTCGGCGTGATCTTGAAGATGGTGCCGAAGGTACTGGTCGCGATGTCCGACGTCGTCCCGTACAAACCGCCCCTTGCCGACAGCACCAGGCCTCCGTCAGGGATAGCGCCATCGGTCGTGTCGAAGCTGTGGAGCATGGTGAGCGTGCCCGCTGGGGTGATCTTGAACACGATGCCACAACCGAAAACGCCCCCGAAAGTAGAGCACGAACGGCTGCCGCCTCCGCGCTCGGTGGTTCCGAAGAAACTCCCATTGGCGACTTGAACGACTGGCGCGGTTGGGTATGCTCCGTCATTCGGGTAGCCAGCGAAGCTGTGCAACGTGGTGATCTTGCCCGTTGGAGTCATTTTGAAGACGGTGCCGTAGCCGTTGGTCCCACCCAGTTCAGTCGTCCCGTAGAAGTTTCCGTCGGCGCCTTGAATCATGGCTGCCAGGGGTTGGTAGCCATCGGTCGCGTCGAAGGTGTGCAGCGTGGTCAGCGCACCGGCCGGAGTGATTCTGAAGATGGTCCCGCAGCCAAAGGTGCAGCCGGTGCTGGTGCCCCCGCAGGTTTCGGTGGACCCGTAGAAATTTCCATCGCTGCCCAATACCAGTCCGGCCCCGGGATTACAGCCATCACTGAAGTTAGGAAACGTGTAAAGCGTGGTCAGGGTTCCGGATGGGGTGACCTTGAAGACGGTCCCGGCGGAAGTGGGTCCGCCAAATTCAGTTGTTCCATAGAAATTTCCGTCAAGGCCCTGGACGAGGTTTGCCATTGGGTTGGCGCCGCGGGTTCCATCGAAATTCAGCAGCGTCCGGAAGCTCTGTGCGGAACCAACCGCCGTCAGGACGCTCACCCAGAAAACTACAGAGACCACAATGCGAAACCGCGTCATCATGACAACACCTCGTCGGGGTAATGAGAAATGCCCTGGACTCGCGTTCTCTCGGACGGAAGCCCAAGGGCTTGATATTTTGCTATCACGGAGTAGGCGGGTCAAGCGGCCTATCCAAGTCGCCGGAACCATGCAGCAGCACTGAATGCACCTGCGGATACCCTTCCGAGCAACAGGCGGGAGCTGTCGAGCTGAAGAGATGTAGTGGATCAACTGACCGTATGAGGTAAACTTCTCCGCCGAATCGAATCCCGCTTCAGCAGGAGTGACCGTGAACTACGCCCACATTGCGTTGGCCTCCCTCGGTGCGATGGTCGCCTACTTTGTCTACGGCTTTGCCATGTTCGCTGCATGGCCGTCCATGAAGACGGAATTCATGAAGTACCCCAACGTCTATCGTCCCAAGGACGAGATGATGAAGGTGATGCCGTACGGCATGATCGCCATCCTCATCGCCATCGTGGGCGTCTGCATTTTGTATGCAGAAATCTATCCTGCTGGTGGCGGCGTCGTGTCAGGCATATACCTGGGCGCACTCATCGGCCTCTTCTCTGTTTGCACTTTCGCAATCCACAACTACATCAACCTGAACATCGGCCTTACGCTGACAATTTACCAGTCCATTGCCTACTTCATTCAGTGGGTCATCGTGGGCGCAGCGATCGGACTCATCTACAAGCCCTCGTAGATTTGTCGGCAAAACTGAGTTATTCAGAAACGAGCTTTTCGAAAGCTGCCAGAGAGGCTAATGTTCTTTCCCCTGCGGGAGAAGGGTGGTGTGCCCAAGAGCGACTTTCCAAACATTCCCACTCTTTATCAGCACATACGATTCTACGAACGTTCCCCGCCATTCGGGTTTGTTATCGTTCAAAGCTAGAGCGGCCGGATTGTCTGCCGTGAACGTGCTGTCCAGAATCAGCGTTATCCAGGCCACATCCCCGCGCACATGGGTGTCGAGATCATGAGGTTCGTACTTGATGCGGAGATTTGCCGCTTTGTAATCCTCCCAACGTTTGCTCCATCCCTTACCAGTAAATTCTGCAGGCTCCGGGGACGAATCCTCGATCCAGCGCGCATCTTTCGCAAGTAAGGCATTTGCAGCCGCAAAATCGAATTGCTCACACGCATGTTCGTAATTCCGTACCGCCGCTTCGGCCTTCGCCTTTTCGTTATCCTGTGCGACTAAGCCGACAGCGCTAAGAATGAGGACGATGAACACCAGACAGTTCAAGACAAATCGTCGCAAGCTAACCATGGGTGGGCCCTCCAGTAGATGTCGAACATGCTGAAGTATGCCAGGAACTTTGGTAAAAGATCGCCATAACACAAGCAATCCAGCCAAAAAGACGAACAAACGACGATTGGTTGTGCATTGGCCTGGTTTCGTCAGGTACAGGATGCCAGTTTGTCTCACCGGGATCGACAAACCTCAAGACGCTGCTCACCACTTGCGGTCGGGAGCGTCCAAGTTTTTTTCTGATATATTTTCCGCAAACGGTGGTTCTCATGGACATCCACGGCGTCGCCCCCTTGCTTCAGGTTTTCGACATGCCCACAGCCATCCATTTCTACCGTGATGTACTAGGCTTCACCGTCTGGGGATCGTCCGAGGCTGGGGACAACTGCAACTGGTGTGGCCTGCGCCTAAATGGAGCTGAAGTGATGCTGAACACGGCCTACGAGGCCGACAATCGCCCGGCCGCGCCCGATCCCACGCGAATCGCCAGCCACAATGACATTTGCCTCTTCTTCGGCTGCAAGGATCTGGACGCCGCGTATCAGCACCTGCGCGCGCACGGCCTCAATGTGAAGGAGCCGAAAGTCGCACCATACGGCATGAGGCAGCTGTGGTTCACCGATCCCGATGGCTACGGCCTCTGCTTCCAGTATCCTGCGTCACAGAAAACTCACGATGAGTGGGTCGATGCCTACGGGATTGAGAGGAAGGCAATCACTTAGTCTCGACGTTTAATCCGGGACTGACCGAACCATGGCGAAAAATCGCCTTTAGACAAGCAGTCGAGGCAAAGCAGGATCGTGAGCGAAATGGCCTGGTTACGACAGTCGTGCGTTGTCTCTCGATTAGAATGTCAGGATGAAAACGGATTTCCGCATCAGAAACGGCATCTGTGAGTAAGACCTATCGAGTGACACTCGGAATCATTTGTGTGATTGGGCTCGTGAGTTTCCTCGTCCATTTCTTCGGCAGACCCATGCGATATGAGATTCCCGGTGAATACAAAGGATGGATAGTGGTTCAGTTTGAAAATCCTGTTTGCCCGGCGTTGCGCAACCAAGGTGTCTTTCGTGTCGTGTCCGTACCATCTTCCGGTTGGGTTTGCACGTCCGATCAACATCCGGATCGTTGGACCTATTACAGGTTTGAATACGTCGAGTCGAACGGCAGGCGAAAGTCCCTCCGCTGGAACGATCACGGGAGACCGGGAACACAGGCTGGCTCATAGGTTATCGACTGGATAGCAAGTCGGACGAGATTTTCGTGGGGGACGAAGAAGCAATGAATCATTCAGGAGCACGGCCCTCCCATCCGCTTTAAAATCGGCGGGAACCGTAAGTGTTGCAAAACCGCCTTTTCACAAGCAATCCAGGCAGAGGCGAACAAAGGGCGATTGCTTGCGCTATGGCCTGTTAACGCCAATCGACCATCGCCCTAGTGGATAATGGAAGCTGAAGGCACACCAATGACTGACCCAGAAAACTGGCCGCTGTTGCTGAAGGTGGTTGCGTTTCCACCTATCGTGGTTGGTGGTTGGTCGATGTGGGTTCCTCTGGCGAAAACCCCCAAATGGCGGCGACTGCAAATTGCTTGCATAGCCTACCTCTGGCTATTCGCCATCTTTTTCGGGTGGAAGCAGCCCCTGATCGGTTTCGGTGCCATCGGCATTGGCGCGATTGCACTGATCGTTTTCCTTTATCTTCGGCATCAGAATCCAAACTGACCAATTCCCGCACTCTGAGTGAAATGGCCTGCTAACAGCAGTTGAGGCCATCACTGCTTTGCGGCGCGGAGATATTTCTGCAGAGCTTCCTTGTAGGAAGGTTTGTCTGGATCCAAATCCAGTACTCTCTTTTCAGCATCGACTGCCTTCTGAAACTGGCCGTCTTCGTAGTAGGCGGCGGCGAGTGTGTCTAGGAAGACGGGCTCACTCGGATTTGCATCAACCAGCTTCTGTGCGACCTCTATTGCCTGCCCACGGTTCCGAATTTTTGGGTCTTGCGATGTTGCTAACAAAACGGACAGATTGTTCTCCGCAGAGTTATGGCCTTGGTCGGACGCTTTGCGATACCACCGAAGCGCTTCGGCATCGTCATGCGGCACTCCGTTTCCATGCGCGTACATCACCCCGAGACCGAACTCTCCATCAGATAATCCCTGCTCTGCCGACTTCCGCATCCACTTCGCAGCCTCGCTTTCGTCCTTCTCCACGCCCTGTCCCGTCATGTACATGGCCGCGAGATTGTATTGCCCACGGGCATCGCCGCGATCCGCCGATTTACGAAGCCATTTGAATGCCTCTTTGTAGTCCAACGGAACCCCACGGCCGGTAAAATACATCTCGCCGAGCGCGTATTCACCCCCCGCATCATCCTGTTCGGCAGCCTTGCGGAACCACCGCACCGCCTCAGTCTCGTCTGCTGGTAAACCTTCGCCCAGAGTGTACGCAATGCCCAAGTCAACCTGCGATTTTGGATCTCCCGCATCGGCCTTCTGCTTCAAAATCTTCAGTCGTTGCTCGGCGGTTGGCTCGGTTGAGCTCTGTTTGGGTGACGCCGCGACGCAGCTAATGAGCACTGGGAGAATCAAAGGCGCATAGATTAATTTTCTGTACGGTCGGCGCACGGATGACCTCGGAGGCAAGCAGCGGATTATAACCTTTGTTTGCCAATTGGTGAAAAATCGCCTCTCTGACAATGTCGGCGGTGTCAAGCGCTTTTCGAGCACACTGCCGCGTGCACTCGGAGAAGAGCGCCATTTCGGTCTAGTTGATGGTTTGCCTTGTCCAACCACGGCTCGCTGGTAATCGTTTTCAGGTCAGGAACTCGGTCCGACCCATGCATCTCTTCGGTCGCAACTGCGATCATGATTACTACTTCGAACTCCTCTTCATTTAAGAGGAGCGGGACGCCCAATCAATTTCTCGGTGTTCTACTGCACACCATCGCGATTTCCGGGCTGTCCCGCGTGCGAACCGAACTTTTTCACCTGCTCGTAATCCCATTCCTTGCGCATCATCCAGTACAAACGAACCGCCAGCCTTCGCGCCATCGCGACCTTGGCAGTTTTCCTTCCTCGTCGCATCATCAGATGGAGATACTTGTTGCGCCACTCCGGTAGACTGCGCACTGTAACTTGCGCCGCTTCCACCAACAAGAAACGCATCATCGAGCTGCCTTGCTTGGTGATGTGCCCCAGGCGGCGGCGATTTCCGCTCGACTCTTCCAGTGGCACCAGTCCCAGATAGCTGGCCACCTGCTTGCCGCACTGGAAGCGCTCGGCTTGGCCAATGATCAGCACGAAGCCTAGGGCGGTGAGTGGACCGACTCCGGGATGGGTCATCAGTCGTCTCGCCTCCGGACACTTCTCCACTTCCTGCTCGATCTGCCTGGCTCAGTTCCGCTATGGTCGGATTCAGTCGATCCAGCAACTCCAGCAGATCGCGCCGCCGCCGGCTCGCCCACGGCGCCAGCCGGAACGATTCCAGTTGCTCGCGTCCGCGCTCTCTCCACAACCTCTTCTTACAGCGCAGTCCTTCGTTCAGAGCCACCGCTTGCAGTTGATTCATGATCCGGGTGCGTGCCTGCACCATGCGATGCCGATGCCACAGCAGTTGCCGCAGATCGCGGTTCTCCCAACTCGGTACCCAGATCTGGGGGAAACGATCTTCCAGCAACAAGCGCAGAATCAGTTGCGCATCCTGACGATCTGTTTTCTGCTTGCGTACTCGTTTGGTCCGGATCTCGGCTGCGTCTCCGATCCGCAGCTCAAACTGCAACTCGGCCACCAGGCGCTCGAACCAGCGTGCGTGGCCGCTCGCTTCCATTCCCACGCACACCTTCTGCCCCGCCAGAGCACGGTAGAACTTCTCCGCCTCCTCGGGATGCCCCAGCCGTCTTTCCTGGAACTCTCCGGTGTCGGTATCTACCAAAGCAATTTGTTGGAACTCGGGATGGAAATCTACTCCTATAATGATCATCGTTCGGCTCCTTTCTCCCGAGCCGGTTGGTTGGTTTTGGCACCACCAACTTTACTCGGGCCGAGGAGCCGACATTGTCATGGAATCAATTACACTCACGATCCCCCCGGGGGGATGACGTTCTGTGCTCATTCCGAAGCAGCTTTCGAGCCCGGAGCACACTTGGGGGCATGGCCTAGAGCCGGCTCTGGCGCATCTCATATACCTGCCATTAGAATAGGGAATTCTCTCAGCCTGGAAATTAGGGCAAGTCTTCGCACGGGGTAGGAATGATCTTTTCGCGTGTAAGCAGGTTGTTTGCGGTTTTTGTTCTGGTGATCATCGAGTTTGCGTGCGGAGACACCTTCC
This sequence comes from Terriglobia bacterium, assembly GCA_963797845.1. Taxonomy (GTDB): domain Bacteria; phylum Acidobacteriota; class Terriglobia; order Terriglobales; family Acidobacteriaceae; genus DASREM01. The sequence goes on along the minus strand of CAWCRE010000011.1, from coordinate 13,478 downwards.
GTCCCGTCGCCATCCCCATCACTCCCAACCCGCCGAACCCAGCCGCTCTGCATTACATGCTGGTGCTGACACAGAATGGAACGGGAGATCCGGGCGCCAGTTCGAGAATTGACGTTTCTGGCGATACCAACATTGGAGTCGCCAAACTCGGGCTGGCACCGACCCATGCCACCCTGATAGCGAACGGAACGCGGATTTACGCGACCAACCTGCTCGAGGACACGGTGTCCTCCTACTCCCCGGTTACGCCCACTATGGTGACAACCACCGTGCTTGCGCAGGGCTCGGGACCGGTTTATGCGGCGACCACGCAGAACGACTTTGTATTCGTGGCGAACTCTCTTAGCAACACGGTGGTGGCGATCTCGACCGCTTCGAACGTTGTTGCGAACACCATTCCTGTTGGAGTTGCGCCCATCGCGCTGGCGGAGCTGCCGAATTCGTCGAAGGTTTACTCGGTGAATTCGGGCAGCGGCGATGTGACCGTCATCAATGCCGTGGACAAGACTGCAGCGGCAACGATTGCGACAGGTTCGACTCCGGTGTGGGCGATTGCCCGTTCTGACAGCGCCAGAGTGTACGTTCTCAACTCCGGCAGCGGAACGGTTTCGACAATTGATTCCACGACCGATACGAACCTGAACGTGGACGTTCCGGTAGGCGCGGGCGCGAACTTCATGACCTATGATCGCACCTTCAACCGGCTCTACGTGACGAACCCGACGGCGGGAACGGTGTCCGCATTCGATGTCTCTTCGGATCCGCCGAAGGCGCTGTCGTGGTCCGGGCTGGTAGTGAAGGACTCGCTGGGAGGCACCGCAGCCCCGGACTCGATCGCCATACTGCCGAATGGGACGCGCGCATACATTGCGAGTGGAACGACGTCGGGAACTCCGCAGGCGACGATCATCAATACCGCAGACGGGAGCTTGCGTACGATTCTGACGCTGTCGCCTCCTATCATGTCGTGTGCGGGAGTTCGCTTCGGCTTGTTTGCGGCGGCGGACCCGGGAGGAACCCGAGTCTACGTTTCGAACTGCGCGGCCGGCGATACAGCGATCATCAACACTTTGAACGACAGTTTTGTATTAAACCTGCCAGCTCCACCGAGTGCAGCGCCCCCGCCGACGCCGGGCGCAGCGCCCCCTCCGCAAAATCCGGTGTTCATCATGACGGGAAGTTAGAGCGGAAAAATACTGGCCACGGATCTGCACGGATTTACACGGAAATTTTCTTATAGATGCTTTGGCGGAGTTGTGCCAGGAATTCGCGAGAGTCGGTATTCCGAATGATGTGGCTTGGGGAGACGTTGTTATCCGTGAAGATCGGGGTAAATCCCTGGTGCCCGGTTACCGTCTAGTTTCCCGAGGCTGCCGCGCGTTCTCCCTGGCGCCTTCGGTTGTAGCGTAGGGCAATGTTCATAAACACGTTGCCGGAGGCGGTCTCGAAGCAGATGACCAGCGCTTCGGTATCTTCACTGCTCTTGTCGCCGTGTTCCGCGGTGTGCATGACGGGAGGATGCACTCGGAAGTGAAAGCCCTCGATCGTTGAGCGCAGTCACTGCATTTCCGATGGTCTGGTTTGCTAATTCACTCACAGTTTCACGCACCAGTTCGTCCGACTGGGCAAGTTCGGTGCCGGCAAACCGGCTGGCTACGCGAACGGCGGTGGCGGGATCGACGTCGAGAATGATCCGGCCTTCGATGTCGCCCGACAGGCGGACCAGGGCCGCCACGCCTTTGCGGCGATACGCCTCCTCTTCCATCGTGAGATTTCCGATGGACATAGGAGATTGCAGACCCTGTGCCAGCACGGCGTCGGCCGCGTTGATGAAGGGCTGGATCAAATCCATCTTCATGACTAAGCTCCTGCACCCGCTGCGTGGGCAACGCTGCCATCTTCTCCGAGCACGTACTTGATGACTTCGTAGAGAACTTCCGGCTTGACCGGTTTCTGCACGAAATGCCGAGCGCCCCGTTGCAGAGCGGCCACGATGTTCTCCTGGTAACCGACCGAGGAGACCATCACGATGCGCGCGTCGGGGTGCTGGCCGACGATTTTCTCGGCGGCTTCGATGCCTTCCATCTGCGGCATGGTGATGTCCATCAAAACGATGTCGGGATTGGTGCGTTCGTATTCGGTGATGGCGGTCATGCCGTCTCCGGCTTCTCCCGCGACCTGTCCGCCGAAAGTTTCGACCATGCGGGCGAGGTTTTTGCGGGCGAACACGGAGTCGTCCACGATCAGGTAGCGGACCGGCTGCCCGTCTTTGCTGCGTTTTACTGGTGCAAACTGCTCCATAACATCCTCCCTATCAGGTGTCGCTCATATCGTTCGTACTGCGAATCAATCGGATCCCATGTTTGCGGCTTTTCCGGTTTCGCCGGAATCGCCTTTTCGATCGGGCGCGCATTGCGCCTGTAAAGTGCTAGCCAAAGAATCGAGAGAGACCACTCGCATTGCGTAACCGCGGTCAATGGCGGCCTTCGGCATGCCGAATACCACGCACGACTCTTCGTTCTGTGCGATGGTCATGCCGCCCGCGGCTTTCACCGTACCCATTCCTTGTGCGCCGTCTTCGCCCATGCCGGTCATAATGACGGCGATACTCTTCGCGCCGAACTCCTCGGCAACGCTGCGAAACAGAACGTCAACAGAGGGACGATGGCCGTTGATGCGTGGCTCGTCGCTCAGCACAGCCACATCGCCGAGCGGCAGGCGCTTGGCTTTAAGGTGCCGGCTGCCGGGGCAGATCAAAGCTCGTCCGGCAAGAAGCAGGTCGCCCGATTGCGCTTCCTTGACGCTGATGGCGCAAATCTCATCAAGGCGGCGGGCAAACATATCGGTGAAGCCTTCCGGCATGTGCTGGACAATGAGAATGGTGCCGGGAAAGTCGCCAGGCAACTGGGGCAGCAGGAACTGCAAGGCATTGGGGCCGCCAGTGGAAACGCCGATCGCGATCACGCGTGCGGGTTTCTTGCGAGTGTCGGGTACACCCTTATTGAATCGCGTGGGCGCGCCGGCAACCGGAATCACCTTGACGCCGCGGCTTTGCGCAGCTGCCTTGATTTTGCCGATGAGTTCACTGGCAATTTCGGGCATGCGGGCAGAGACGTCGCTGGGCTTGGCGACAAAGTCGAATGCGCCAAGGGAGAGCGCTTTCAGCGTGACCGAAGCACCTTCGGTGCTGTGCGAACTGACCACAATCACGGGCACGCGATGCCGCCGCATGATTTCTTTCAACATGTCGAGGCCGCCCATGCCGGGCATCTCGAGATCGAGAGTCACCACCTGCGGCTTGAGCTCTTCGATTTTTTTCAGTCCAAAATTGCCATCCATGGCGGTGCCGACGACCTGGATGGAACTGTCAGTTTGAAGAATCTGGGGAATGAGTTTCCGCATGAGAGCGGAATCATCCACGACGAGGACGCGCACGGGAGCGCTCATTGGCGCACCATCCCTTCCGGACTCGAGGCATGAGCCGAAAGCAGTCCAGCGGATCCTACGATGTGGCTGGAGCGAAACCTGGAATAACGTTCAACGATGGCCGCGATATTCAGGATCAGAACCACGCGCCCGTCGCCCAGAATGGAGGCGCCACTTACCAGATCTGTCGCGACGGTCTGGTCGTCCAACGCTTTAATGACCAACTCTTCCTCGCCTTCCAGGGCGTCGACGATCAGCCCCAGCTTGCGTTCGCCTACCTGAATGACCAGAACGAAAATTTTCCCAGCTTTCGAAGCTTCGTTCTGGCGATGGCCCAGGCGCACCAGCGGTAAAACCTGGCCGCGCATCTGGAGAACTTCGTAATTGTCGACTTGATGGAGATCGGTTTCGTGCGCGCGAGAAATCTCGGCAACGCTGTTGAGGGGGATCGCATACAGACGCTGCTCCACCCGGAACAGGATGGCCTTGATGATGGCTAGAGTCAGCGGCAGCTTGAGGCGGAACGTGGTTCCCGTCCCTGGACGGGTTTCGATATTGACCGTACCCTTCAGGCGATGGAGAACGCTCTGCACCACGTCGAGGCCGACGCCGCGGCCCGCAATTTCGGTGATCTCATCGGCGGTGCTGAAGCCGGGACGAAAGACGAAGTTCAAGGTATCGGATTCGCCCAGGCGAGCGGCTTCGTCGGCGCTGACCAAGCCTTTTTCGACGGCTTTTGCGCGAATACGGTTCAGGTCCATACCGCGGCCATCGTCTGAGACTTCGATGATGACCTGGTTGCCTTGATGGTAGGCAGCGAGCTTGAGGGTTCCTTGGGCCGGTTTTCCGGTGCGGGCGCGATCTTCGTCGGCTTCGATTCCATGCCAGATGGCATTGCGCACCAGATGGGTAAGCGGTTCGGCGATGGCGTCGAGAATGCTTTTATCGAGATCGGTGTCTTGCCCGGTGACCACCAGTTCGACATTCTTTCCGCACTGCTTGGAGACATCGCGCACCATGCGAGGAAAGCGGCGGAACAGCTGTTCAACGGGCACCATGCGGATCTTCATGACCGAGCGCTGGAGATCGTTCAGCACCCGGGCCTGGAAGGCCATGGCATCGGCGAAACGGCCGCGCATGGCGTCGCGCGGATTGTGCTTGTTGAACTCGTGCAGCGCCTGCTGCAGCATGGATTTTCCGATGATCAGCTCGCCAACCAGGTTGAGCACGTTGTCGATGCGTTCGGCATCGACACGGAGAACGTTCTCGGTGACCGAGGACGGCATGCGATGCACTCTCCGGCTCCTCTTCGACAGGCGAGGTCAGGATGGGTTGCGTGGAGACTCCCGGTTGCGCTGCAGGCGAGGGTTCGGTAGTGAGAGCTTTTTTGGTTGAACCCTTGATCAGATCCGCAGTCGCGTCCGCAATGACCGTCGGTATGCGGCACTTCGCGAGCACCTGTTCCGAGGAACGGTCAGTGGCGAAGGCGAACTCCAGGCGCTTGGTACTTTCCGCGCTGCCTTGCTCCGGTTTGGCAGCGAGTACTTCGCCGAGGCCGTTGAGGCCATTCAGCACCAGCTGCCGAGCCGCGATCGGCATCGCGCAGTGCGGATCGATGACAGCCACGATATGGAAAACTTTTTTGCCCTGGGCCTGGGCGTTGTGAATCGCTAATTTTTCGTACTCGGTCCAGGCGGCAGGCAATCGCGGCGCGGCAAGAGCTTTCTTGCGGCGGACTTTCTTTCCTGCAGGCGGCTGCGCCAGATCCCGAATCAACTTGCGCAGTGGTTCCGATGCGGGCAGCTTGCCTTTCTTGCGATAGGCGCTGAGCATGGCGGAGAAAGTATCGGCTGCCGAGAAAGCAATCTCGGCCAGGCTGGCGTGAGAGGCAGCAGTCTCGACGGCGAGGGCATCTTCCAGTTCGTGCGCAAGTTCGCTGAGTTCGCGGAAACCGCAGGCGGCTGCATCTCCTTTGAGGGTATGGACGGCGCGACGGATGCTGCGAACCGCTTCGTCGTCTTCGGGATTCTTCTCCAGCTTCAGCGCTTCGTCGTTGATGGTCTGCAACAGCTCCTGCGCGCTTTCGAAGAACAGCTCCCGCAGTTCCGCGCCGCGCTCATCGGAAAAACTGAGTCATCGCGGCACCTCGATTTGCTGATAGGCGGTGCCGCTGTTGCGATGGACCATGGCGAATTTATCAGTCAGGCCCAGCAAGCTTTCGGCGTGTCCGACGAACAGAATAGCCGCCGGGATTGAGGCAGCGGGAAAACTTTTCGACCAGCCTGCGTTGTTCCGCTTCGTCGAAATACATCATGACGTTGCGGCAGAAGATCATGTCGTTGCGTTGCGGCAGATATTCGGTCTTCAGATTGTGAAAGTCGAAGTGAACGAGTTCCTTCACCGCCTTCTTGACGGCATAACGGTCGCCGACCTTGTCGAAATAACGCAGGCGATAGCTGTAGTCGACCGAGGCCATCTGATTTTCGCTGTACGCGCCTTCCTGTCCTGCGCGCAGCACGGAGTAGCTGATATCGCTGGCCAGGATTTCGACCTTCCACGGCGGCGGAATCAGAGGCTTGGGCGACGGCATTTCGACCGGCAGCGGATTGCGCAGGTAGTAGTAGGCCAGGGCATCGGCGACCAGCATGGCGAGGGTGTAGGGCTCCTGCCCGGTAGAACAGCCGGCGCTCCAGATGCGCAACGAGTAATCGCGGCGCTCCTGCTTGCGGTGCAGCAACTCTTCGAGAATGTATTTGTGGAAGAGATCGAGCTGAGCTTTGTTGCGGAAAAAGCTGGTCTCGTTGACGGTGAGATTTTCCAGCAGGCCCGCCAGTTCCTGCTTCCGCTCGTCGCTGATCAGCAGACGGTAATAACTGTAAAAGGAATCGAGCTGGCACTCGCGCAGGCGGCGCTGCAGGCGGTCCTGCAGAAAATGCGTGCGGCGCTCGTCGAAGTGCATGCCGCATTCCTGGTAAACGAGCGCCTGCAACAGCTTCAGTTCGGCTTCCGTGAACGGCGCCGGAACGCCGGCTAGTGCTCATGATGAAGTGCCATGGTGCCGAGCGTTCGCGCTATCTACCGTTCGCGGCCGCGCGCGTCTCTGTTCCCGAGGGTTTCTTGCCTCCACTTTCTGCTGCCTCGGGCTTTTGCCGGAGACCGCTGAACTCCAGCAGCTTTGCCATGTCCAGCAGCACGATCAGCCGGCCCCGGTACTTGCCCAGTCCGGTCACACAGTTCAGGCCGCCTTCCTGGAAAACGCGCGGGGACGGTTCGACGTCGCTGGCGGGAATCTTGAGCACTTCGGTTGCCGAATCGACGATCAAGCCGGAGAGCCGGCCGTTATGTTCCACCACCAGAATGCGATTGCGCTCGGCCGGCGGCGACTTCGTTTCTCCGCAAACCGCTTGCGCAGATCGATGACCGAGACAATCTTGCCGCGAAGGTTGATCACGCCTTCCATATAGTCGGGCGCGTCGGGTACGGCGGTAATCTCGGGTACGCGCACGATCTCGTGCAGCGAGGTGATGGGGACGCCGTAGGTTTCGCGGCCCACCTGGAAGCCGACGATGTGGAATTCACGGCTCATGAGCGGAACTCGTGTCTAGCTCCGGCTCCCGCGGCGGCGTGTCGTGCGTCGTCGCGGCCCAGGGTACGTTCCTCGCGCGCATGCGAGCGTTCCATCGTTGCTCAAGCACGAAGCGGTCCATGGAGTCCAGCAGATCGCGCGACATCTTCGACATCTGCTCGGCGGAGGCCGCCAGTTCCGTCGAACCCGAAGTGGTCTGCTGCACCAGTTCGCGCATGCGCTCCATGGCTTTCACCACGGCTTGGGCGCCGGATGCCTGCTCTTCCACCGCCGAGTTGATCTCGTGGGTGATTTCGTTGAGCCGAGTCGTAGCGCGCGCAATTTGCGAGGATCCATGCGACTGCTCGTTGGTGGCAGCGCCGATTTCCTGCGCGAACTTGTAGACCTCGGTGACGACGTTGGAGATCTTGCGCAGCGCGCCATTGAGTTCCTGGCCCAGCGCCAGTCCTTCGTTGACGATGCCGGTGCTGCGGTCCATGTTCTCGACCGCCTTGCGGGCTTCCTTCTGAATGCTCTGGATGAGTTCGGAAATTTCCTTGGTGGACTGCGCGGATTTTTCCGCCAGCTTGCGGACTTCGTCGGCTACCACGGCGAAGCCGAGGCCATGCTCGCCGGCGCGCGCCGCCTCGATCGCGGCGTTCAGTGCCAGCAGGTTGGTCTGCTCGGCCAGGTCGTCGATGACTTCGATGATCTTGCCGATGTCGTCGGCTCGCTGGCCGAGGACGTCGATGATTTCGCCCGAGGAGCGAATGGTGGTGTTGATCTTGTTCAGGCCGTCGGTGGCCTTGTCCATGGTGGTGATGCCGCTGTGCACTTCTTCGCGGGAGCGGTTGGAGATGTCGAGCAGGACCTTGGCAGTATCGGCGACGCGCTGGATGGAAGCCACCATCTGATCGATCGAGGCGGAGGTTTCGCTGACGCTCGAAGCCTGGGTCTGCGTGCTCTTCACCATGTTCTGCACGTTGACGCTCATCTCGTGCATGGTGCTGGTGACTTCGTCGATGGCGGAAGAAGTCTGCAGGCTGATCTTGGCGGATTCGTCGGACGCGCCCGCCACCTGGCTGGATGCGCTGGCCACCTGCGAAGACAGCGTCGCGCACATTGCGCACCAGGGCGCGCAGGCCCTCGACCATGCGGGCGAAGGCGTTGCCCAAGGTGTCGTTCTTCGAGCGCGGCTGCACTTCGACCGTCAGATCGCCGCCCGCGATGGCTTCAGAGACCGCCGCCATCTCCTTCAGGTAGGTGACCATGTTGGCGAAAGTGCGCGCCAGTTCACCGATTTCGTCGTTGCGCTTGATATCGATCTCGTGATCCAGATCGCCGGCGTTGCCGATCTGCTGCGCCACCGTCATCAGGTTGTTCAGAGTGGCTCGGTGATGGACTTTGGCGGTGGGATACGCGATGACCACGCCCAATGCCAAGCGCCAGCAGCGTGCTGAGGAACGCGATCACGATGGTCGCGGTGGCGGCGGTTTCATCGGATTTGCGGCGCTCTTCGAGGACTTTCTTGTTTTCCTGGTCGGCCTCGTCCAGATATTCGGTTGTGTTCTTCACCCAGGAAGCGGCGTCTTTCTGGAGATAGAAAATCTGCAATTCGGCGACGGTGGCGTTGCCGCCGATCCACTTCCTTGCGCTTTTCGACCAGCGGGGCGGCGAATTCCTTGGCCCAGTTCTGTTCATTTTGCTGCACCTTTTCGAGAGCGCTTCTCTGCTGCTCGGAGTCGGTGAGGGCTTGCGCGGTTTGCAGTTTCTCGTTCAACATGCGCATCGCCCTCATTCATGCGGTCCACTTCGCGGGTATCGCCGCTGAGCAGGTAATTGCTCAGGTAGAGGCGGTTCTGCATCATCTGGAACTTGATGCTGTCGGTGGCGTCGGCCAGTTCCATGGCTGGAGGCCGCGGCCTTGGCGCTGTGCTCGCGCTGCACCGCGACGTAGTTCACCAGGAACAGCACCACGACCATCGCCAGCACGGCTCCGAAGTTCATGTAAAGTTTCTTGCCAATCGTCATCGCTGTTCCTCCACCACTACTGCATCTCCGCGGCTGTGCGGATGTTCACGGGCCTGCAATTCTGCGGCTCGAGAACTTGAACTCCACCACGCCCGTGGTCTCATCCGAGGCCGGCTCGAATCTCCATTTCTTAAGGGCATCTACAGCCGCAGTTACCAGCAGCGGATGTCCGCCTACCACCTTGGTGTTTTCATCGTTCCGTTCGGAGCGACCACTACCTGCACCTTGACCATGCCGGCGATGTTCATGCGGCGAGCAATTCGGGGTAAGCCGGCGCGACTCTGGTTTTGACCTTGCGGGTGATTCTGTCCTGCGCGGGCTGGCTCGGACAAACAGATGCAGCAGTTGACGAACCGCGACCACTGCCCAACAAGCAGCTCCACGGCGAACCAGCGCTTTCGATTGCTCGAGACACAGCTCCTCCGTACACAAAAAATCTATTCGCAAATGCAAAGCCCGTGCCAGCTTTATCGTTGGGAACGTTACTTTGGTGACCGCGGATAAGTTGCTGTCGCAGAACAGAATGAAGGCTTTGCGAGCAGCAGGTCTTGAGGTGCGGGGTCAAGATGTCTCAGGAGCGAGGTCTCACAGGTCGCGTGATATCTCATTCTGAGACAGCGCGCGCGCCGAATCCTGGGGATTTCACATTTCGACACCTCAAGTCTAATTCACTTGACTCAAAATGAGATGCCAGGGTACTTTTCCCTTATATTCAAATACTTGGCACGATAGCACCAGTCAGGGCAGGCGGTGCTTTTCTGAACCATGCACGCGGGAGACACGACGCTCGTCGAAGGTCCAATCCTCGCTCCGACGAAGCCTTCCAGCAGCTTACTCTTGCGCTTTTCCGCCGCCGCTGCGCAGGGACGGACTCGCGATCCTCTGATCCATCTGTTCTGCCGTGCGACCCGCGAATTCTTTCAGGTGGATGGAGTTTACTTCTGGCAGTGTCTGTCTCCCGACGAGATGGTCGGTGCCGAGGCGGATGGCTTGATGGCGGAACATTTCCGCGGCCTTCATATGAAGGCTTACCGAAAGCGCCGTGGCCGCGAGAAGCGGTCCGCAAGCGGAGCACGATTTTTGTGAATTTTCTCGACTCCGCCCGCTATCCCGACGGCGCCGAGTTCCACGCCAGCGTCCATGATGGCCGCGCCGCTGGTCGTCTCCAATGAAGTATTGGGAGCGGCTGTGTTTCTGCACGCCTCCAAGCCGACTTCTTCAATGACGACCTGGCGGCAAAAGCTACCATCCTGGCCGGACAACTGGGGAGTCTGCTCGAGGCCAGCCGCCTGACGCGAAGCTTCCGGGAAGACCACCGGCGGGCAGAGATCCTGGCCGAGGTTGCGCACGCGCTGCATGGGGTCCCGGATGCGGCAGCGCGTGATCGAAGCGCTCGCGGACCGGTTTCGCGTCCTGCTTGCGGACGCAAGCTGGTCTGCATTTTCCTGCGCGCAGGACGGGCCTTCGAACTTACGGGCGTTTGCGGCTGATACTCCGCAGCTGGCGCACGTCCGTGCGGGCGCGCATGACCGCACGTGCCCTGCGCTTTGCACGCCGATCTGGCCGCCCGCGCCGTGACTGCCGGAGAACCTGTTACGGTCGTCGATCGATCCCGCTTCCCATGCGTTGGGCGACCTGGTCCCCGCGGGCATGCTGCTGGCAGCGCCCTTCCGTACTTCGCGAACGCAAGGTGCAATGCTGGTCTATCCGCGCCAGGAAGGAGCTTTACCGCGGACGAGAGACGCTGCTGGTTTCGGCGGTCGCCGGCTTTGGCGCCGTGGCCGATGGCCAATGCCGAACTCTACCGACGGCCCGCGAGCCAGGCGCACGAGCTGCACCAACTGCTGGAGATTTCCTCCGAACTCGGCTCCATCGGCAATCTCGACCAATTCCTGGAGCATTCGTCTGTGCGCGCTGCGGATTTCCTGGGATTCGGACGCGCTTTTATCGGCCTGCTGGAAGATGGCGCCTTCCAGGTCCGCTGGGCAGCCGATAACGGCCAGACGCGTCCTGGTCGATCTGATTTTCCCCGAGGGTATGGCGAGTTCAAGCGCTTACTGGGCGAAGGAAGTCTTCTGGACGGATGATCCGTCGACCAAGTTCCCGGCGCGAATCTGGAAGTCATCTCAGAAATTCGAAATCAAGGCAATTCCTGGCCGTTCCCTTGCTGGGCAGCGACGGCAAGGTGTTGGGCATGTTCGGAGTGCTCGACCGGCTAGACCGGGCTGGCATCTCGCAGGAAGATATTCGCCGCGCTAAGGCTTTGGCCGCGCAGGTCGCGGTTGCGCTTGAGGTGACGCGCAGCCTGCATCTGTCGGATCAGCACCGCCACCGCGCCGAATCGCTGATGGGACTGGCGCTGGAACTGAACAAGCTGGTCCGCCTTCCGGAATTTGCGAAGGGATTTGTCACTCGGGCGGCCGAGATGATGGGCGCGGGTGGAGCCGCGATCGCGCTCTATCTGGAGACTCGGTTCTGAGACTGCTGGCGCTGCATGGCTCGGAACGGCGTCCTGATCGCAGCCTGGCAGAAGCGGACGCGTCTCGGACACGCGCTTTCGGAAGTGCTTGCGGAACAGACCGAACTGGTCGATTTCGGGAGCCGCGCGGAGATCTGTTCGGACTGCGGCTCGCGGCAGCTTTGAGCTGGAACGATTGCACCTCTGATTCGATTGGTGAGCGCCTCCGCGGACTTGCTGGGCGTGCTTTGCCTGGCGGATCGCGCGAGTTCCGCTGACCGCGGAAGATCAGCAACTGCTGCAGCGCGATCGCCGAATCACGCTTCAGTGGCGCTTGAAAATGCCCGGCTCTTTACGCGGATGGATCATGCGCCAACCGGCATTGGATGGAGATCTTCGATGCCATCACCGACTTCATCGTGGTGCATGACGAAGCCAGGGAACGTTTTGCGGGTGAACCGTCGCTGGCGGAGTTCATTGGCGTTCCTCCACAAGACTCATTGGCGTGAACATGAGCGCGCTGCTGGCCATCGAGAACGAGGTTCCGCTGCCCACTTGTCCTTTCTGCCGGATTGTGGCGAAACTTCCGACGAATTCGTCCACCCGATGCTGCAACGGACTTACCTGGTTTCGACTTCGAATGTGCACGGCGACTGCAGTGAGGGCCTACATACCATTCATGTGCTGAAAGACATTACTGATCGGCGCGAAGCCGAGCGGCGCTATCGCGAGTTGTTCGACAATATCCAGGAAGGAATCTACTTCTCGGCGCGACGGCCGGTTTATCGAGGTTAACGATGCGATGGTGCGCATGCTCGGCTATGACAGCCGGGAAGAGCTTTTGAAGATCGATATTCCCAGCCGCTTTATTTCATCCGGAATCCGGCTGCGGTCACTGGCGGCGATAGAGGAGCATGGGATCCTGCGCAACCATGAAGAAATTCTTGCGCCGGAAAGATGGAGCGCCGTCCACGTGCTGATCAATGCTTTCGCCGTGGATGACACGGCCAGCGTTCTGCAATATCGCGGCCTTATGCTCGACATCAGCGGCATGAAGACCTTTCCAGGCGGAACTGCAACGTGAGCGCGACTTTTCCGGGAAGATTCTGAACAACACGCAAAGCCTGATCCTGGTAGCCGACACGGCAGGCCTGATCAGCTACGCCAATCGCCGCTGGTATGACATGGGCTATGAGCAGAGCCAGCTGCTGGGCCGTCCGATGGAGGACCTTGTCTCGCCAGCCCGGCGCCAGATTTTTAATGAGGCCCTGGCAGCCACCTTCTCCGGCCATCCGGTCGACAACCTGGACTTCAGATCCTGCGCGGCGATGGCCGGGTGGGGCAGTTTTCGGTGAACCTGAGTCCAATGCGCGATGAACAGGGCAATGTCACCAGCATCGTGGTGGTGATGACCGACATCACCGATGCGGCGACGCTGCAATCGAAGTTGATGCATGCGGAGAAAATGGCGGCGGTGGGCCAACTGGTCTCAGGCGTGGCACACGAGGTGAACAATCCGCTGACCGCGATCCTGGGCTTTGCCGACCTGCTGATGGAAAATTCCGAAGTGCCCGATAGTGCGAGCAAAGATCTTCGAGTCATCCTGCAGGAAGCGCAGAGCACCAAGCAGATCGTGCAGAACCTGCTGAGCTTTGCGCGGCAGATGCCGCCACAGCGCAAGCCGGTGCAGCTGAACGGAATCTTGCGACGCACGGTCCAGTTGCGCGCCTATGACTTCAAAGTCACGGCGTGGAAATCGTTGAGCACCTCGATGAGAACCTGCCGCCATGTACTCGGCGACTCGCACCAGTTGCAGCAGGTGTTCCTGAACATTCTGAACAATGCCTACGATGCGGTGCGGGAGACTGGCCGTCCTGCGCGCATCGAAATCAGCAGCTGTCACGCGCAGGACTATGTTGAAGTTTCGTTTCGCGATAATGGGCAGGGGATCGCGCATGCGGAAAGATCTTTGATCCCTTCTTCACCACCAAGGAAGTT
>CAWCRE010000010.1:0-307500 GCA_963797845.1 Terriglobia bacterium | reverse complement strand
CGTACCCTGTCCAAACCCGAGCGACGCCGACGCGATCACAAACAGCACTGCGCAGAGAATGGCTTTCACGAAGTGACCTCCACGACGGGAGAGTTATTGTCCTCTCATTGCGATGGGCTCGCAAGAGTGCAAGAGTTTGCGTGACCATCCAGGTGCGGTGCGACGCTTCCGGGGCGTAGAACAAAAGGGGTTTTTTCCAGCATTGGAAGCGCGTGAGGGAGGCGAGAGGGCGCGTCCGAGCCGCTTTGCTACAATCCCCCCATGACGTCCAATGCCGCATTCACCGACGTCCCCACCGCAATTGAAGAAATTCGCGCCGGTCGCATGATTGTGATCGTGGACGACGAAGACCGCGAAAACGAAGGCGACCTGACGCTCGCCGCCGAGAAAGTCACTCCCGAAGCCATCAACTTCATGGCGAAATACGGCCGCGGCCTGGTCTGCCTCACGATGACGGAGGAGCGGCTCGATCATCTGCGCATCGGGCCCATGACGCGTCGAAAACACAGCCAACTATGGCACCGCCTTTTGCGAGGCGATCGATGCGCGGGATGGCGTCACTACCGGAATTTCAGCTTATGATCGCGCGCGCACCATCCACGTCGCCATTGATCCCGCAACCCGTCCCTCCGATCTAGCGCGGCCCGGCCACGTCTTTCCTTTGCGCGCGCGCAAAGGTGGCGTGCTGGTGCGTGCTGGACAAACCGAAGCCTCCGTCGATCTGGCGCGAATTGCCGGCCTGGTTCCTGCCGGGCATGATCTGCGAAATCATGCGCGACGACGGCACCATGGCGCGGGTGCCCGACCTGATTCGATTCTGCAAACAGCATGGCCTGAAGATGCTGACGGTGGCGGAACTGATCCGCTACCGCATGCAGCATGAGCGCTACGTCCACCGGGTGGGCGAGGCGCTGATCAACACGCATACGGCGAGTTTCGGCTGATTGCCTACGAAAGCGAAGTGCAGGGCGGCGAGTCGCATATGGCGTTGGTTCGGGGAGATATTGATCCGGGAACGAGCCAGTGCTGGTGCGCATGCATGCGCATTGCGTGATGGGCGACGTGTTCGGCTCGACTGCTTGCGATTGCCGGACGACCCTTGAAGGCTCGCTGCAAGCGATTGCTGACGAAAGCCGTGGAGCTCTCGATCTACCTGCATCAGACCTCGCAGGGATTTTCGGCGGAAAGGGTAGGCGATCGGACCGCGCTCGCGTTTCATCGCGAGAAGACCCTCGCCTCTTTACCGGAGAGCGAGCGGAAGACGCAGCGGGAGATTGGCATCGGGGCGCAAATTTTATCGGACCTGAATTGCGCCGCATTCGCCTGCTGACTAATCATCCCAGGAAGAGTTGCGGCGCTGGAAGGATTTGGATATCGAGATTGTGGATCAGGTGCCGATCAGGAATGACAAGGTAATTGCAGGCAGAAACGCAAGACCCTAAATCGCAGAGAACGCAGAGAACTTCCGCAGAGGACGCGGAGAAAAGCAAGGCGCTCGGACCTCTAAAACGGCTTGCGGATCACGATTTCACTGTCACGATGAAGAACTGTGCCGAACATCCGTCCGAGCCGCAAATCACCGGCAATCAACCCAGCAATCTGTTTGCGCGTGATCAAGCCCAGAGTTCCGCAAGTGGGGCACGAGAGCACCGCCCAATAGGGATCTTCCTTTTCGCCGACCTGGCCGGCGTTTTCCAGCACAAAGATCGTGCCGGGCTGCATCTGTTCCGGGATCCACTCCGTCAGGATGTCCAGTTCTCCGACCATTGTCGCCTCCATTCCGGTATCCGGTCTATGAAGCCATTTCCTTTGCGATGGAACGATGTGGTGCTGCTGCCACCGAGGTGCTTGTTCTTCCTGGCAATGCTTGCGCGCACCCTGCGCACCGCGTCGCTCAGGCAAATCGCCAGCATCGGCTGACGCGAGTTCTTCAGAATGTCCACGATCTGCTGCGGGGAGGTTTCCAGGTACAGGGAGTTGCCGTCGGTCAGCAGGTGGTAGTCAGATGATCCGCCCACCGTTTCAGCCAGTCGCTTTCCGAATTCTTTTTGCAGAAAGCGCACCACCTTACGCACTACGCTGCAAGGAAAAGCCACGGCGGCGCATTTCGCAGATCACGGCCACTTCGGCCACATCCTCCATGGAGTAAAGGCGGCGATGCCCTTCCCGTGCCGGCACCACGATTCCCCGCTCGTCCCACCATTGCAATTGGCGGGGAGTGATCCCGGTTAAGGCGACGACCTCGCGCGATGTGAGCCGTTCCAGCATAAAAATGTTTTAAACAAGTTACGCCTAAAATGTTTCACACATTCTAGGCGTGACTCTGCCTATGTCAACAACACTTTTGGGCCAAGCAGGGTTACTAGAGAAGTTCCTGAGGAAAAGTCTCGGCCGCTAACAACCGCCGCCGACGAAGTGGACGATCTCCAGGCGGTCGCCCTCAGACAAGGCGGTTTCGGTCCACCGATCCCGGGAAACGATATCGTGATTGAGTTCGACGGCGACCCGGTCTTGCTTCATTCCCAGCTGCTCGAGAAGAGTGGCCAGGGAGATCGAGGAAGCAAATTCGCGTTCGGCGCCGTTGATGTGGAGTTTCACGGATTGGACCTGGAATTCAGACGCGGCCAAGCCGCGCCTCTATAAAAAAGTCTCTACTCTTCCACTTTCCGCAAACGGAATTTCCGGGTAGCGGTTCTCCCGTTATAGGCAGCCTGCACCAGCACCGAAGAATCCGGCAGGGACGCCTCATCGGCAGCCACGCTGATCTCAGCCTCACCCTTCGGGTTGGTCACGACCTGGGTATAAAACGGGTCGGAGTTCGGGCGCGAAAAGCGGAAGGTCAGCCGGGCGCCATCCACTCCGGCCCCGCCATCGGTCACGCGCAGCCGCATGCTGAGCTGGCCTTCGATGTGGACCGAACCGGCATTCAGCCATTGCAAGTCCAATTCTTTGATCGCGGCCAGGGTTTCCGGGGTATCGCGCTTGTCGAGAACCGAGTCAAGCTGTCCGTCGCGAATGGAATCCAGCACCAGCCGGTGCTGGTCTCGCAAAACCTGTTCTTTTTGTTGATCGGAGAAGCCGCCCGAGGCCAACTTGTCAGCGTAAGAGGTAGCGCGCTTGCCGATGCAGCGGCCGCGAACGAAGACCTGGGTTTGCAAGAGCAGCTCGGCTTCGCGAGCTTCGCTTTGCACGTGGTACACCGTGTCGTCGTGTTTAACGTCCGTGTTGAATCCAAAAATCATGCCGTTCCTATCACGATTTCGCCGAAATATTGCACGTGCGTTAAATCCATCAAGAAGTTGGCCCCATTCGCTTGACACTACCAACTGTGAAATCTAATCTAGAATGTTTAACTAGTGCTTGGCGCGAATTATATATAGCTCCCCTATGCCCGACAATTATTTCACCAACTACCTGCCCTTATTGATGCATTTCCTGCTGGCAGGGCATTGTGGCCGCCGCCATCGTCACCTTGTCGTGGCTGATCGGCTACCGTAAGCCTACTCGCGCCAAACTCGCGCCCTATGAGTGCGGCATGGTGCCGGTCGGGGACGCCAGCCAACGCTTTTCCGTCAAGTTCTACATGGTCGCAATGCTGTTCATCCTTTTCGATGTAGAAGCTGTGTTCCTGTATCCCTGGGCAATCATCCTGCGTGATCTGAAGATGTTTGGGTTTTGGGAGATGCTGGTGTACGTGGGCATCGTCCTGGTGGGATTCTTCTACATCTGGAAAAAAGGGGCGCTGGATTGGGGCCAAACATCCTCCGCGCGACGAGGTGAAGTGTAGTGCCGCTGGCCCCTGCTATTACTGATGTTGACCTGCTGAAAGGTCACCCGGCGTTGGCGCTTTTGCTGGCCTCCCATGCGATTGGCGTGGAAGGAGCGAAGTTCGACCGCGAAGAGATGTCGATTTATGTGGATCGCGGTTCGATCCGCGAAGCTTGCGCCCTGCTCCGCGACGATCCTTCGACAGCATTCAACTTCCTTTGCGACGTGACCTGCGTCGACTGGTATCCGCAGGAACCGCGCTTTGAAGTCATCTATCACCTGCTCTCGATTTCAAAAAAAGAGCGCCTGCGCCTGAAAGTTCGCCTGGAAGGAAGCAGCCCCAGCCTGTCCTCCATCACTTCAATCTGGCCGGCCGCAAATTACTTCGAACGCGAGGTGTACGACCTGTTTGGGGTGCGATTCGAAGGCCATCCTTATCTCCGGCGCATCATGATGCCTGAGAATTGGGACGGCAATCCTCTTCGCAAAGATTATCCGGTGGAGGGCTATCGCTAATGGGCCACATGACACCCCATCGCGAGCCTGGAAGCGGGCGCGGACCGCACCATGATCCTGAACATGGGCCCGCAGCACCCGTCCACCCATGGTGTGTTGCGCGTGATTCTCGAGATCGACGGCGAGACCGTGATCCGGATCATGCCCGACATCGGGTTCCTGCATACCGGGATCGAAAAGACCTGCGAAGCCAAGTTTTACCAGCAAGTCGTGCCGCTCACCGATCGCATCGATTATCTGTGCCCGCTGACCAACAATCTCGCTACTGCCTGGCGGTGGAAAAACTGCTGGGACTGGAGATTCCGCCCAAGGCCCAGTGGATGCGCGTGCTGATGAACGAACTGACCCGCATCAACTCGCACCTGGTGTGGCTGGGCACACACGCCTTGGACATTGGGGCGATGACGGTATTTCTGTATTGCTTCCGTGAGCGCGAAGATATTCTGCGACTGTTCGAAATGGTCAGCGGCCAGCGCATGATGACGTCGTACTTCCGCATTGGCGGGCTCGCGCTGGAACCGCCGCATCGGATTCTTTGAGAAGGCTCGCGAATTCGCCAACCGATTTCCTGCGAACGTGGATGAGTACGAGAACCTGCTGACTGCGAATCCGATCTGGATGATGCGGACCAAGGGCGTCGCGCAAATCACGGCCGAGGACGCCATCGCCCTGGGGGCTACTGGTCCGACCTTGCGCGGCAGTGGAGTTGATTTCGATCTTGCGCCGCGACATGCCCTACTCCGGCTACGAGAATTTCAAGTTCAACGTTCCGGTCGCGAAAGAAGGCGACGTGTTCGCACGTTATATGTGCCGGGTGCACGAGTTGCGCGAATCGATTGCGATCGTGCAGCAGGCGCTCGATGGCATGCCTGAAGGCCCCATAAAGGCGGACGCACCGAAAGTGGTTTTGCCCGAGCGCGAGAAGATGAAGACGCAGATGGAAGCCCTCATCTATCACTTCAAGATTATTACGGAAGGCTTTGCGGTGCCAGCGGGGTGAGGTCTATCAGGCAGTTGAATCTCCGCGCGGCGAAATGGGGTATTACGTGGTCAGCGACGGCACCGCCAAGCCCTATCGGGTGCACATGCGCTCCGCTTGCCTGGCGAACCTTCAATTGCTTCCTAAAATGTGCGAGGGGCGCCTGATCGCGGACGTTGTGGCCGCAATTGGAAGCATCGATATTGTGCTGGGAGAGATTGATCGGTAAAGGAATGGAAGCAGAGCGTAACTTTGCATTGACGAATTGCCGTATTGAAGATTTCCGAATTTGGATTCACCGTCGACGGACCGATCCAAGCCCGGTGGAGCGACCGATTAGCCCAGCGCTTTAGCGCTGGGTAGAGCGAGAAGATGAACAAGTCCCGTAGGGACGACCGATAATGAAATGAATTTTCTGACGAATTCGAAACGCGATTCGCGGAGATGGTCACGCATTATCCGACCAAGCGCTCCGCGCTCGTCCCGACATTGCTCTATGCACAGGACGAGGTCGGATTCTTGTCCGACGAAGTCATCGCTGAACTGGCAACGCGTCTTGCGCTTACGGAACTCGAAGTGCGCAACGTGATCAGCTACTACTCGATGCTGACCACCAAGCCGCGGGGGAAATTCAACGTGCAGGTCTGCACCAACATCGCCTGCATGCTGCGCGGAGGCGAAGAACTTCTGGATCATTGCAGCAAGAAGCTAGGCATCGGCCACAAAGGCACCACGCCGGACGGCCTGTTTTCCCTGGAAGAAGTGGAATGCATCGGCGGCTGTAGCTGGGCCCCGGCAGTGCAGGTGAATTACGACTTTCACGAGAATCTGACCGCCGAGAAAATGGACAAAGTTCTGGACGATTACAAGAAGAAAGGAACGCAATAGATTGTCGAATTTCAAATTGCCGAATTGAAGAACTAACTCGCAATTCGCAAATCCGGCAATTCGTAAATTAGAAAATGGCCGATCTAGTCTCCCATCCCGATGAGATCAAGGTCGTCTCCAAGCGCTTCGGCCAGGGTGCGACCGACATCGATCGCTACCTCGAGCTCGACGGCTACAAGGCTGTGCAGAAAGCGCTGGCCATGCAGCCGGACGACGATCGTCAACCAAGTGAAGAACTCCGGCCTGCGCGGGCGCGGCGGCGCCGGATTCAATACCGGGATGAAATGGTCGTTCGTGCCCAAGCAATCCGCCGAAACCAAAATACATTCTCTGCAATGGCGACGAGAGCGAGCCCGGCACCTGCAAAGATCGGTTGATTTTCGAGCACGATCCTCATGCAGTAATCGAAGGGGTAATGATTGCTGCGCTTGGCAGTGCAGTCGCATGCCGGCTACATCTACATCCGCGGTGAGTATCGCTACCTGTCCGTGATCATGCAGAAGGCGATGAAAGACGCCTATGCGCGCGGATTTCTGGGCAAAAACATCTTTGGCAGCGGATACGACTTCGACATCTACTGGCATGGCGGAGCTGGCGCTTATGAAGTAGGCGAAGAATCGGCGCTGATGGAATCGCTCGAAGGCAAGCGCGGCATCCCACGCATTCGGCCGCCGTTCCCTGCCGTGGTCGGGCTCTGGGGAGGACCGACCGTCATCAATAATGCCGAGACCCTGGCCAGTGTCCCTCACATTATTCTCGGCGGCGCGGAGTGGTACGCCAACCTGGGCACGCCAAAAAACGGCGGCACTCGCCTTTTCTGTCTCAGCGGACATCTGAACAAGCCCGGCGTCTACGAACTGCCCATGGGCTACAACCTGAAGAAGATGATCTACGACGTGGGCGGCGGAATCCCCAACGGTCGAACTCTGAAAGCTGTCGTGCCCGGCGGATCGAGCACGCCTGCACTCAAGCCGGACGAAATCGATGTTCCCATGGATTTTGATTCGCCCTGATGAAAGCCGGCTCCATGCTGGGCTCGGGAGGCGTTGTGGTTCTCGACGACACCACCTGCATGGTGAAGTTCGCCCTGCGCACCATCAAGTTCTATCAGCACGAGAGTTGCGGATGGTGCATTCCCTGCCGCGAAGGCACGGACTGGCTGAAGAAGACGCTCACGCGTTTCCACCAGGGCGCGGGTCTGAAAAAAGACATCGACAACATTCAGTACCTTTCCGAGAACATGCTGGGACGCACGTTCTGTCCGCTTGGGCGATGCGGCGGCCATGCCGACGATCGCTTTCGTGAAAAAATTGCGCAAGGAATTTGAAGATCACCTGGAAGGCCGACCGTGCCCGTTCGAGAAAGAAGGCGCGATCGAGCAGCTTCCGGTTTTAAGTCATTGACGAATTTTCGGAATCTGAAGCAATTCGTAAATTACATGCCTGACGTAAACATCACGGTTGACGGAAAGAAAGTCACGGCACCCGCGGGAACGCTGCTGATTGAAGCCTGCAAGAGTGTCGGCATCGAGGTGCCGTCTTTTTGTTATTACCCCAATCTGTCTTTGCAGGGCGCCTGCCGCATGTGCCTGGTGAAGATCGAAAAGATGCCCAAGCTCCAGACCGCCTGCACTACGGTGATCGGCGAAGGCATGATCGTGACTACTGAGAGCGACGAGATCCGCCAGGCTCGCAAAGGAATGGTGGAGCTTGTTGCTCGGCAATCATCCACTCGACTGTCCGGTATGCGATGCCGGCGGCGAATGCGAATTGCAGGACATGACGTTTTCTTACGGCGCCGCCGAATCCAAGTACATCGAGCCCAAGAATCATCGCGACGAGCAGCAGTGGTCGCCCGTGGTGTACTTCGACCGCCCGCGATGCATTTTGTGTTATCGCTGCGTGCGCGTCTGCGGCGAGGCCATGGACGTCTGGGCGCTCGGTGTGCAGAACCGCGGTGTAAGTTCGATCATCGCCCCCAACAAAGAAGATCATCTTGAGTGCGAAGAGTGCGGCATGTGCATCGACATCTGCCCGGTCGGCGCGCTCACCTCGGGTGCCTATCGCTATAAGACGCGCCCCTGGGAGATGAATCACGTCGGCACCACATGCACTCATTGCGCCGATGGCTGCAAAACGACCCTAGGAGTACGCCGCGCCGATACCGGCATGGAAATCGTTCGCGGCGACAATCGCGACAAGAGCGGCATCAATAACGACTTTCTCTGCATCAAGGGCCGTTATGCCTTTGACTTCGCTGCGAACCCAGAACGAATCATGACCCACCCTGATTCGCAAAGACGGACGACTGAATCCAGCGACCTGGGAAGAGGCGTTCGAGTTGATCGGCAGAACTCTGCGCGACATTGTCGAACGCGAAGGCGGCTCTGCCATTGGAGTGGTTGGGTCGAACCGCACCACCAACGAAGAAGCTTATCTGCTTGCAGAAGTTCGCCCGCGTGGTGCTGGGCACCAACAATATCGATCATCACCGCACTGCCGACTTCCCTGCTTTCGCCGCGGCGCTCTCGGGCAAGCCGAAGCTGACCGCCTCCATGCGCGACGTATACAACGCGCCCGCGATGCTGCTGATCGGCAATGATCCCGACGAACCGGCATCCTCTGCTGGCCTACCAGATTCGCAACAACGTGCGACTGCATCGCGCCAAGTTGTACATCGTCAATTCGCAGGAGATCAAACTCCGTCGCCAGGCTACGAACTTCGCCGCAGATTCCTGCCGGAAGTGAAAGACGCCCTGGCTGCCTTCCTCGGCGGCGATGACGCGCAGTCCGGCTCTCTCGTCAGTAGCGAGATGAACCGCGAAGCGTGGATATCATGGCGCGACAAGCTTCGCGCAGAACCGAACCTGGTCATGATCTTTGGATCGGAGGTTCGCGGCGCAGCGATCGCATCGCTCGCAAAGTTTGCCGCCGGAATGCAAGGCGCCAAGCTCATCTGCCTTGGCGACTATGCGAACTCACGCGGCGCAGCGGACATGGGACTCTATCCCGACCTGCTCCCCGGATATCACCACGTCAGTGATACCGGGCCGTTCCACGAAGAGTGGGGCTCGGTGCCCCAATCCCAAGGTCTCGATCTGCCGGGCATGGTCGAATCCGCGCAATGCCGGAAAGCTGCAGGCGTTTTATGTGGTGGGCGCGAATCCGATTGGACGATTCGAAATCGATCCTTACGCTTTTTCGAAGAGTTTCGTCGTCGTGCAGGACATGTTCCTGACCGAAACGGCAGCGATTGCCGATGTAGTTCTGCCCGCTGCGAATGCCTATGAGAAGTCCGGCACATTTACCAATACCTGCGGCGATCTGCAGCTGGTAAAGAAAGCTGGCGACAATGAGCGAAACCAAGAGCGACTTCGAAATGATCGTGCGCATTGCGGACAGCATGGGTTTCGACGTGCGCAAGCTTGTTCCCTTTGGTCGCGGCGTGCGCGCCGACATGGGTCAATCGCGCGGAGCACAATCAGGAGAAGCCGATCGTCACGCGGTTTGGCTACAAGCGCACAGTCTGGAACCCAAGATGAGCCCGTTCGATCCTATGGCGATTCTCGACGAGATTCAGCGGCTGGTGCCGGGATACGATGTTTCGCGGATCAACCTGCTTGCCGGAAATGATGAGCACACCACTTTGTCGGAATGTGGGCCGGGGACGATGCACGATCCGGAGCTGATCGTGCCCGCCAACGACACTCTGTTTACTTCGGGCACCCTGGGCCGTTACTCCAAAACTTTGAATTCGGTCATCGAGAACCGTCAGGTTCCGGAAGCGGAAGTCGCAGCTGACTGAGCTCACAGAGTTCCCGATCAGGAAAGACGATATTGAAGCGCTGGAACGTTTGTCTTAGTTTCGCTGGTAAAGATCGTGATCGCCATCTTTGTGCTGCTCACGGCGGTGGCTTACACGGTCTGGCTGGAGCGCAAAGTCGTCGGCCACATCCAGAACCGCTGGGGACCCACCCGCGTCGGCCCGTTTGGTCTGCTTCAGCCATTGGCCGACGGCGTGAAATTTCTTTTTAAGGAAGATCTGACACCTCCTCACGTTTACAAGCCGCTTTACATTGCGGCGCCGATGATTGCCGTGATCTTCGCGTTGACGTCGATCGCGGTCATTCCGGTGGGAAATTCGATCACGCTGGGCGGTATCACGACCAATCTTCAGATTGCCGACGTGAATATTGGACTGCTCATCGTGCTGGGCATCACCTCGGTGGGCGTGTACGGCGTGGCGCTCGCCGGCTGGTCATCGAACAGCAAATATTCTCTGCTGGGCGGCCTGCGCGCCAGCGCACAAATGGTCAGCTACGAAATCTCGCTAGGGCTTTCGCTGATCGGCGTGCTGATCATGTCGGGCAGTTTCAGCTTGCGCGACATCGTCGAAATGCAGAGCGGAACTTACTTCCACATTATTCCGCGCTGGAATATTTTTCAGGGCCAGTTCGTTGCCTTCTTTATTTATCTGATGGCGGCCTATGCGGAGACCAACCGTATTCCGTTCGATTTGCCGGAAGCAGAAACGGAACTCGTCGCTGGGTACCACACCGAATACAGCGCCATGAAGTTTGCCATGTTCTTCATGGCGGAATACGCGAACATGATCACCGTAGCTTGCCTGGCGTCGCTGTTGTTCCTGGGTGGATGGAATGGGCCGCTGTTTGGGCCGCCGTTCTTGCAGGCGCTGCTGCCGCTGTTCTGGTTCGTGATTGCGTATCTTCTGTTTTCTTGTTTCTTTATATTTGGGTGCGCGGAACGCTGCCGCGTTTTCGTTATGACCAGTTGATGGCTTTTGGATGGAAGTTCCTGTTGCCGCTGGCGATCGCGAATTTGGTCATTACGGCTTGATTGTTGGCTCTGAAGTCTTAGAACATAACGAAATGCTTCATCTGATCTATATTTCTGGTGTTCGGGCTGGTCTGCGTCGCTGGGGCGGTGAATCTGCTGGTGCAGCGCCATCCCATCAACAGCGCGCTTTCGCTGATCGTCGTGATGGGATCGCTGGCAGTGGAATACCTGCTGCTGGGCGCGGAGTTCGTCGCAGCGGTGCAGGTCATCGTCTATGCCGGCGCGATCATGGTGCTGTTTGTCTTCGTCATCATGCTCTTGAATGCCGGCGAAGAAGAACGCACCAAGGGCAGCCGCGTCGCCATGCTTCTTCGGAATTCCCGGGATGCTGATTGGCAGCGTGCTGATGGCTTGGGTTCTGATCGAACGCTCCGGACACGCATGCTGTCGAGGCTGGCGCGCTCTGCCGGGAGCTCCGCAGAGCCATCGCGCAACTTCTGTTCCACGATTTCTTCTGCCCTTCGAAGTCACTTCGGTTCTGGTCCTGATCGCCATCATGGGCGCGGTCGTGCTGGCGAGCCATCCGGATCAGCGTCGCAATCCAGAAAGAAGGAGGGCTGATGGTCCCGCTTTCTTATTACCTGGTGCTGAGCGGAATTCTGTTTGCCTGCGGCGTCACTGGGTTTCTGATCAAGCGCAACATCATCACCATTTTCATGTCGATTGAGTTGATGCTCAATGGCGTGAATCTGTCGTTCGTCGCATTCGCGGCGCAGTGGCATGCGCTCAGCGGGCAAGTTTTCGTCTTCTTCGTGATGGTCGTGGCCGCGGCGGAAGCGGCAGTGGGCCTGGCCATCATTATCGCCGGTGTATCCGCACCCGCGAAACTTTGAATGTGGATCAGGTGAACCTGCTCAAACTATGACGCCGAACCTCCATCTCTGGCTGATCCCGGTGCTGCCGCTGGTTGGCGCGGCCATCAATGGCTTTTTTGGCAAGCGCTTCTCGCGGCAGGCCGTCTCGGCCGTCGCGCTGACATTTTCGCGGCGCAGCATTCGCGATGGCGCTGTGGGTCGCCGCGCAGTTCTCTTCCCTGTCGCTGCCTCACATCGAAACTGTGGCGACATGGATTCGCGCCGGACAGTTTCAGGTCGACTTCGCGTTTCTATCTCGACCAACTTTCGCTGGTGATGCTGCTGGTCGTTACCGGCGTGGGATTCCTCATCCATATTTATTCCGTCGGCTACATGTGGGAAGAAGGCGGCTTTTACCGCTTCTTCACCTACCTGAATCTGTTCATGTTTTTCATGCTGACGCTGGTGCTGGCCAACAACTACCTGCTGATGTTTATTGGCTGGGAGGGCGTTGGCCTGGCGTCGTATCTGCTGATTGGGTTCTGGTTCACCAAAGATTCGGCTGCATCCGCCGGCAAGAAAGCTTTCATCGTCAACCGCATCGGCGACTTCGGATTTCTGATCGCGCTGTTTTTGCTGATTCAAGCATTTCGGCTCGCTGACTTTTTCCGACCGTGTTTCAGAAAGTTGTCGCGCTGTCAGCCCGAAACTGCGGGCGCCGGATTGCTGACCGCGATCGGCCTGCTGCTGATGGTAGGAGCGGCGGGCAAGTCCGCGCAGATCCCGCTTTATGTCTGGCTGCCGGATGCCATGGAAGGCCCGACGCCGGTTTCAGCGCTGATCCACGCCGCGACGATGGTCACGGCCGGCGTATATATGGTCGCGCGGTCGCATGTGATCTTCGAGCGCGCGCCCGAAGCGCTCTGACGGTTGTCGCGATTATCGGAACGCTGACCGCGTTATTTGCCGCGACCATCGGCGTCGCGCAGACCGATATCAAGAAAGTTCTCGCCTACTCGACGATCTCGCAGCTCGGCTACATGTTCATGGCCTGCGGCGTGGCGGCATTCTCCGCCGGGATCTTCCACCTGATGACGCACGCGTTCTTCAAGGGACTGCTGTTCCTGGCCGCTGGCTCGGTGATTCACGCCGTCGGCGGCGAGCAGGACATGCGCAACATGGGCGGCCTGCGCACCAAAATTCCCGTGGACCTTCTGGACCATGACCGCAGCGACTTTCGCGATTGCTGGAATTCCCGCCTTTCGCCGGATTCTTCAGCAAAGATGAAATTCTCTGGCGCGCCTACCAGGCGAGTTGGATTTATTGGCTGATCGGCGTGTTCACCGCTTTTCTGACTTCGTTTTATATGTTCCGGCTGTGGTTCATGACGTTCTTCGGCGAGTATCGCGGCGAAGCAGAATCACGGCCACGCGGCACTGATGCACACGGCGGGCACGGCCACGGCGGCATTCACGAGAGTCCGAAGATCATGCTGGTGCCGCTGGTGATTCTGGCGATTCTCTCGGTTGTCGGCGGATGGGTGGGTGTGCCGGGTTCGCTGGGTGGCAGTAATCGCTTCGACAAATTTCTCGGGCCGGTGTTCCGCAGCACGAGCCCTGCGTTGAACGCGAGCCAGGCAGCGCCGGGAGAGACTGCTCCGCCCGAAAAGCAGACCGAAGGCGTCGAACCGCAAACCGGCATGCGACCGAACTGATCTTCACCGGCATTTCGGTTCTGGCGGCGCTGCTCGGCTTCGGTCTTGCCTGGCTGCTCTATCTCCGCCGTCCCGAACTGCCGCAACGCATTGCGACTTCGCTGGGCAGTTTCTACGAGGCGGTCGATAAACAAGTATTACGTCGATGAAATTTACGCGGCGATTTTCGTCAAGCCTCTCATCGACGGCTCCAGCGAATTCTGTGGCAAGGGTATTGATCAGGGCGTGATTGACGCGACTCGGTGAACGATGCGCCGATGGCGCGCGCGACGTTTCGGACGCCGTGCGCCACATGCAATCCGGCAACATTCGCTCCTATGCCAGATGGATCGCGCTGGGCGCCGCTGCGGTGATCGCCTACATGATCTGGATGGGCACACGATGAACACGCCAACCATCAATTCCGCGATTCTGACGCTGGTGACGTTCATCCCATTGGCGGGCGCGCTGTTGCTGATGTTGTTTCCGCGGCGTGATCGTGATATCCGCGTCTTCGCCCTCGTGGTCTCGCTGCTGACGTTTGTGTTGTCGCTGCACTTGCCCGCGCACTTCCATCGCCTGCAGTCGGGCTTTCAGTTCGAACTCAACGTGCCATGGATCCCGACGCCCAACATCCACTACCACATGGGCGTCGACGGCATCTCCATGTGGCTGGTGGTGCTGACCACGTTCCTAACGCCGCTGTGCGTGCTGATTTCCTGGAAATCGATTCATGATCGGGTCAAGGAATTTTTCATCCTGTTCCTGATTCTGGAGACCGCGCTGATCGGCGTCTTCGTCTCGCTCGATCTGTTCCTCTTTTACTTCTTCTGGGAAGCCACGCTGATCCCGATGGCTCTGCTGATCGGCATTTGCGGTCACGGCCGGCGCGTGTATGCCGCGGTCAAATTTTTCCTGTACACGATGATCGCGTCGGTGTTCATGCTGGCGGCGATTCTGTGGCTTTACGCCAAGGCGGGGACCTTCGATTTTGTCACCATCCAGAACGCAATCCGCAACGGACAAGTCGAAAACTTTGCCGCTGCCGCTCCGTGGCTGTTCCTCGGATTCTTCATCGCCTTCGCGGTGAAGGTTCCCCTCTTCCCGTTCCACACCTGGCTGCCCGATGCGCACGTGGAAGCGCCCACCGCCGGCTCGGTGCTGCTGGCAGGCGTTCTGCTGAAGATGGGCACCTACGGCATGTTGCGCTTCAATCTCGGCCTGTTCCCCGAACAGGCTCGCGCGCAATGCCTGGTGGATCATGGTTCTGGCGCTGATCGGCATCATCTATGGCGCGCTGGTCGCGATGGTGCAGCCCAACATGAAGAAGCTGATCGCCTACTCGTCGATCAGCCACCTCGGATTTGTTGTGCTCGGCATTTTCAGCTTCACTCAGGCGGGCTCGACGGCGCGATGTTCGTCATGCTGGCGCATGGAGTTTCCACCGGCGGCCTGTTCATGCTGGCGGGAATTCTCTACGAGCGGCGGCATACTTACGAGATTTCCGAATTCGGCGGCCTCGCAACGCCCCATGCCGATGTACGCGACGTTCTTTCTCTGTTCATACTTCTGGCCTCGGTGGGACTGCCTTTGCTCAACGGATTTATTGGCGAGTTCCTGGTTCTGAGCGGCGCTTTCCAGGCGATCGCCGGTCTACGGCATTCTGGGCGCGACCGGCGTGATCTGGAGCGCCTGCTATCTGCTGTGGATGTATCAGCGCGTGTTCTTCGGCAAGGTTACGCACGATGAAAACCTCTCATTGCCCGATCTGAGCGGTCGCGAACAGCTCGCGCTTTGGCCCGCGGCAGTAGTGGCTCTAGTGATGGGAGTCGCCCCGCTGTTCGTGGCTGAATGCCATCGATCCTGCGGTGCAAACGGCGCTGGCGCCGTTCACGCAACTTGCCAGCAAGGTGGTGGGCCAGTGAATTCGGCGCAACACACTGCCAGCACTGGTTGAATACTTCCGCATCCTGCCGGAGATCGTGCTGTCGATTTTCGGCATGGTCGATCATGCTGCTCGATCCCTTGCTCGATGAGCGCCGCAGCCAAAAGACTGCTCGGTACGGTTGCGCTGGTGGGTTCGCTTGCTGCCCTCGGCTGCAACTCTCTCTCAAGCGCAATATCCCGGACTTGCCTTCTGGGACATGGTGCAAGTCGACGCTTTCAGCGTGTTCTTCCATTTCCTGGTCGCCGCCATCACCGCGGTCGTGATTCTGACCTCGTTCGAATACATGGAAGTGCAGAAGATCCGCGCTGGCGAATACTACGCCCTGATTCTGTTTGGCGCGGTGGGCATGAGCCTGATGTCCTCCGCTGTGGAATTGGTCCTGATCTTTATCGCGCTGGAAATTTCCTCGATCTCCACTTACATTCTGGCCGGATTCCGCCGGCGCGCCGCCATCAGCAGTGAATCTTCGGTCAAGTATTTTCTGTTGGGATCCTTTGCGACCGCATTCTTTCTTTATGGCGTCGCGCTGATGTTCGGCGCCACTGGCTCGACCAGCATCGCTGTGATCGCGCAAGCCCTAGCGTCCGGACCGGCTCCACTACTGGCTTATGTCGGCGTCGCATTGATGTTCGTCGGCCTGGGATTCAAAGTGGCGGCGGCTCCCTTCCATATCTGGACTCCCGACGTCTACGAAGGCGCTCCCTCTCCGGTGGTGGGATTTATGTCCACCGCGCCGAAAGCGGCGGTGTTCGCGGTGCTGTTGCGGATCTTGTTTGAAGCCCACGCTCCCGGACGCCTCTGGCTGATCTGGGTCGTGGCGGCGCTCTCCATGACTCTGGGCAATATCGGCGCGCTGGTGCAGGACAACGTCAAGCGACTGCTGGCGTATTCTTCGATCGCTCATGCCGGATATTTGCTGGTGGCTTTTGCGGCGCTGCCGGACAATGGAATTCCGGCAGCGATGTTCTACACTGCGTCCTATGCCGCAATGAACGTCGGCGCATTCGCGGTCATCAGCCACGTCGCCGGCGCGGGAGAGCGGCTAGTGACGCTCGAAGATTATGCGGGGCTGGGAAAGCGCTCTCCGCTTCTGGCCGCGACCCTGACCATCTTCCTGCTGTCGCTGATCGGCATTCCGATTACTGGCGGTTTCTTCGCCAAGTTCTACGTCTTCAGCGCGGCCTTGCAGGCGAACCTCTGGGGCTTGGTGATCATCGGCGTGCTGAACAGCGCAATCGGCGCGTACTATTACCTGCGGATTATTGTCGTGATGTACATGAGGGATGCCCGAGAAGAAGTCTCGGTGAGCCGCATTCCATTGGCGATGGGGACCGCGCTCGCAATCACCGTCATTGCGACCATCTATCTCGGAGTGCTTCCCGGACGCGTGCTGGACTACGCCGCCGAGTCCGCCAGACAACTCATGCGCTGATTATTCAACCGCCACTGCAATATCGATATAGGAAAAAATTCGGGCGGAGAGAATCCAAAAAAAGATCGTCTCGGCTACGGCCAATGCAATAGCCAGCCAGTTGGCTTTGCCTGGGGAGTCAAACGTCGCCTTCATCACCTGCATGGTCAACGAGTAAACCGGGATCACATAGGCCCAGGTTGAGGCCGCAGTATGCGCCAGCACCGCAGGAATTCCGAGTACCGCTGCGGTTGCGCCGGCGGCAAAGAATGGATTCAGAAACGTAGAAAACATCAGCGCAATGGTTCCTGCCAGCATGCAAGCGACCACGAGACTGAGCATCAAGTACCACACATGCGCCATCGGGAACCCGGCGAATCCCAGCGTCCAACTTCCGGTCAGTCCGAGCGCAAAACAATAAATTGCCGAGGCGATGGTTACACCCAGCACGAGACCCGAGAGATACTGCTGGCGTGAAATCGCTTTCGATAGGACGGCGAGAATTCGCCGCGTCTTGCGCTCGTTGTAGATCGCCGATCCGCCAAAGAAAACGCTGAACGCGACCACGTACACCGCCACCTGCTTGAAAATGAACAGCAGATCTTCCCGCTGCCGCTGGATATTGCTGATCAATCCCAGAAACGCCAACAACAGCACCCATAGCAGAAGAACGAGGATGGGCCAACGCTGCTCGCGAACGAAATTTACCGCGATCAGTAGAATCGCCTTCATTGCACCTTCCCCCGCGACGCAGCCTCCGACGTAACTTCCAGGAAGACGTCTTCGAGCGAGCGCCGAACCGGGTTGACGCTGATCACTTCGCCTCCCGAATTCCAGATCCTCTCCATCGTCTCGCGCTGGCGGACAGTAGGGACCGAAAGGCGAACCACCCCGTTTTGCGAAACGGCATTCTCAAAACCCGTGGCGCTGATTCCGCGGGCGAAAATTTCAGTCTGTTCCTCTGAGACCAGCAGGTCTGCGGTATATCCCACGTGTACGATTCGGCCGTGATGCAGCACGGCTACCCGGTCGCACACCAACTCCACTTCTGACAGCAAATGAGAACTCAGGAAGATCGTTTTTCCCTGCTCTCGCGCGTGCAGCAATAACTCGCGTACCATGACCCGAGCCAAAGGATCGAGCGCGGAAGTGGGCTCGTCGAGGATCAACAATTCAGGATCATTCACCAATGCCTGGGCCAGTCCAGCGCGCTGCAGCATGCCGCGCGAGAACTTTCCCGCGTTGCGCGTGGCATGATCCTGCAGCCCGACCAACTCCAGAACTTCCCGCGAACGCCTGGCGAGCATGGCTCCGCCCATCCCGTTGAGGGCTCCGTAAAAGCGAACCAGGCGCTCCGCCTTGCGATGATAAAGCGCGACGTTTTCTGCCAGAAACCCTACCCGCTTGCGGGTATGCGCGTCACCGAAAGGGGCGCCCAGCATCATCCCCCTCCCGCTGCTTGGCCGCATGAACCCCATGGCGAGGTGGATAGCGGTGCTTTTTCCCGCGCCGTTCGGGCCCAGAAACCCAAAGATCTCGCCTGACTCGACCCTCAGCGAAAAATTGTCAAGCGCCACGACGCGGCGGCGACTGGCAAAGCTGCGGTACTGCTTCGTCAGATTTTCGAATTCCAGTGCAAACCCCATTCTTACTCATTTTATCCGGCAGCAAACCACCGCGCATCAATGCCTTAAAGATTCACAGCAGAACATTTGACAAGCGCCGCTCGTGCCGTCATGATGAATCCCGTTCCATCCAAATTCCCCGTTTGGAGGCTGTATGCGAGAGGTTCTGCTTAGAGTTTGGTCTGAGGAGCAAGGTCAGGATATTGCGGAATACGCGGTCATGCTCGCTGTGATCCTCGTCCTGGTGGTGGGTACGATTCGGCTGATCGGGACCAACGCCAACAACGCCTTTTCTACTGTCGCCAGTTCGATCCAGTAAGGTTTGTTCTTCCCACTATCGCCGACATACAGTTCTCCGCGCGAGGGCGGAGGCGCCAGAACGTGCTTTCGCCCGCTCTCTCCAGGTTGTTTACTGATGTGACTCTGGTAACCAACGGTTTCCCCCAACTCTGCTATACTGTTTTTGACGCTATTGCCACGGTTTGCTTGTGACGCGGCGATCCAACTTCCTCACCTTTGGATCTGATTAGATTTACCCGCCTTTCCTGCCCGCCGTTTTAGTTCAGCGCCAATTTGATTTGAGCGGCCTGCGAACTCACGACGAGTGTCTGAGAAATTTACGACAGTCCTCTCTAGAAAGAACAAAACCAATAATGACAACGTTTACAGAACTGCCTCTCTCCGCCTCTTTACAGCGGGAGCTGGCAGTGAACAATTTCACTACCCCTACGCCGATCCAGGCGCAGGCCATCCCCTCGGCACTCGAGGGCAAAGACGTACTTGCAACGGCCCAGACCGGAACCGGTAAGACCCTCGCATTTCTGATCCCATTGATCGAAATGCTTCAGCGCCAAGCCTCGCGCGAGGTTCATGCGCTGGTACTGCTTCCCACTCGTGAACTGGCGATCCAGGTCAACGAGGAATACGAAAAATTGCGCGGCAAAAGCCTGCGCAAAGCGGCTTTGGTTGTCGGAGGGCTCTCCGAAAAAACCCAGATCGACGCCCTGAAAAAAGGTGCAGGTCTGGTAATCGCGACCCCCGGCCGTCTGGAAGATTTGACCAAGCGCCGCTTGGCGAATCTGAAGAACGTGAAGATTCTCGTGCTCGACGAATCCGACCGCATGCTCGACATGGGATTTCTGCCGGCGATTCGCCGCATTGTTTCGAGCTTGCCCACGGATCGCCAGACGCTCTGCTTCTCCGCTACGCTGGAGCAGTCGGTTGCTCGCCTGGTTCACGATTACATGCGCAACCCGGTTCGGGTCGCGCTGGGATCGGTGCTCAAGCCCGCTGAGAGTGTCCAGTTGAAGGCCTACGAAGTTCGTCCCATGGAAAAATTCGATGCGCTGCGCCGTTTGCTGTACGCGGAACAAGGTCAGACCCTGATCTTTGCCCGCACCAAGCGTGGCACCGAGCGCTTAGCCAAGGAACTCATGCGCGACGGATTTTCCGCCGCCATGATTCACGGCGACCGCTCACAGTCGCAACGCAACGCGGCCCTCAACGGTTTCCAGGAAGGACGCTACAAGGTCCTGGTGGCTACCGATGTGGCTTCCCGCGGATTGCATGTGGACGACGTGGCTCACGTCATCAACTACGATCTGCCAGCCATTGCGGAAGATTTCATTCACCGCGTAGGCCGCACCGGTCGTGCCGGATTACAAGGGCTCGCTTCCACTCTGGTAGCGGGCGCTGAAGTTCTCGAATTGCGCACCATTGAACGCGCATTGAAGCTTCGCATCGAGCGTATGAAGTTCGACGCCTCCAGCCCAGAACTACCGCAGCGCATCATCAAGAACACGCTGCCCAGCAGAACTCTGTCCAGGTTGCCGGGCGAAGTGTTCGTCTAAAACACCAAGGCGGGTTCCGGTCAGATAATTCGCGCGACGACCGGAATCCGCCGCAACATCGCAACCGCCATCCAACTGAGCGCCACCGTTCCCGCCGTCACCAGCACCCCCTTGGTCAAGCCCGACAACTGCGATTTCAGCAGCGCGTACTGCAACCAACTCACGAACGCGTAATGAATCACGTACATTCCGTAGGCATTGTCCCGCAGGCTGTTCATGATCGCTCCTTCCTTCTTCACGAATCGCGTGAAGAATGCGAGGAACGCCAAACACGCCGAGGCGCACGCCAAAACAAACGAGATGCCTCCGACAAAGTTCCACAGTTTCGCGGACGTCGGCGATGCGAGCGACGCAATCAGAACACCGACCGCTAAGGCGAAAGTGATCAACGAGACGATCATCCACAGATACCAGCGGCGGGCCAACTTTCCCTCAGGCGACAGCAATCCACGATGGAGCCCATACGCGCCAAGCCCGGCTCCAATCAGGAAGTAGACCAGGTAGTGGAGAATTCGGCTGGTCTGAAAGAAGAAAGGCCCGAACGAACTCCAGTCCAGCGGACCAAATTTCATGACCAGGGGCAGATAGGCCCCACCGGATACCGCAGCCAGCACAAGGAAGAAAACCATCGGCCGCTTTGACGGAGCAGCCAATGCACACCCCAGGCGCTCTCCCCATTTGGAAGATACGGAGAGCAGGGCTGCGGCCACACAATCAAACGCCAGCAACACCCAGACAAACCAGACTGGACCCGCCGGCCAATTGCCCAACAAAAGCCATTCATGCCAAAAACCGGGCGCTCTTCCAGCGGAACTGATCTGAAGATACGCAGGATAGTAGGCAATTGGAGCAATCAGTGCAGCCGCAACCACGAACGGAATTCCCAGGCGCAAGGCACGATCGCGCAGGAATTTCCCGCTTCCCTTCCGCTGCAAGCTCGGCCAAACAAATAACCCCGACAGCAGAAACATCAATGACATAAAAAATATGTCGTTATAGCCGACGAACCAGGCGAACACGCCCGAGCGATGGCTATCCATTACCGGGAATGCCTGCCACAACCTGGGCTGTGCCAGCATCGAAGTCGGCGGGCCCGGCATGTAGGGGTGATACGCCAGCACCGCGTGATGCGCCAGCACCATCACCGTAACAACCGCCCGCAAGTATCCAATCGCGACACTGTATTCGCTCCTCCGAGTGACTACGGGAGCGGAGATCACCTCTCCCACCGGGCTGGGCGCAAACGAGATCGAAACATTAGCCATAGGTTGCTCCTTCGCGGTTGCAACCCGAGTTTCGGGGTATAAGCAATTTCAGAAAAGGAGGTTTTGACCAACTGGATTCCGCGGTTGACGAACTGGCAGAATTAGAAGGGATTTGCCGCCAGAGCCTGGAGCTTTTCGTGGTAGGTGCGCCCTGACTTCAGACGAATTCCGTTCTGCAGCGTGATCATGTACTCGCCGTGCTGCACCGATTCCAGTTCCTTGATGCGGCGCACATTGACCACGATCGAGCGATGCACCCGCAAAAATATTTCCGGATCCAGAGACTTCTCGAGCGCATTCATCGAGACATGAATCAAGTGCCGGGATCTGCCCGCATTCAATTGCACGTAATTCTCCGCCGCCTCAATCCAATCCACATCCTCGAGGTCAACGAATACGGTCTTTCCTGCGGATTGCACCGCCAGCCGCTTCAGGAATT
Source organism: Terriglobia bacterium (assembly GCA_963797845.1). GTDB lineage: Bacteria > Acidobacteriota > Terriglobia > Terriglobales > Acidobacteriaceae > DASREM01. The sequence goes on along the minus strand of CAWCRE010000010.1, from coordinate 285,468 downwards.
TCTGCGGCGAGGCCATGGTTTGGAGCAAGTTGATAATCTGCCGGCTTGAGTCGTCCGCGGGCCTGATGCGCAAGCGATTCTTCGCTCGCGCCAGAGCTTGATTGAAACGTTCTTCCGTGACCGGCTTCAACAGGTAGTCAAAGGCGTTGATTTCGAATGCCTGGATCGCGTACTGATCGTGCGCGGTTACGAAAACCACGGCAGGCATCGCTTCCGGCCCAATCTCGCGAACCACGGAGAAACCATCCAGTTCCGGCATCTGGACATCCAGAAAAACCAGGTCAGGCCGCTTCTCGCGAATGGCCGCGATGGCAGCGCGGCCGTCGCGGGCTTCATCCACACGCTCAATCTCGGGATCGGCGGTCAGCAGCATACGCAATCCATCACGCGCTAGCGGCTCATCATCAACGATTAGCGTTTTCAAGAGCATGAATTTCAACCAAGTCGGTTCGGTCGGTCGTCAGCAAGCGATATGGGAAAGTGATCCTGACTCGAGCTCCACCCTGTTCGGGGCGTTCCATGATCAACTTTGCAGCGTCGCCATAGAGTCGTCGCAGGCGTTCGCGCGTGTTTGCCAAGCCAATCCCATCGGCCTTGACGGCAGCGGGAAAACCCGGGCCATCGTCTTCTACGCTCAATTCCAGCGTATCCCCCTTCTTGATGACGGAAATGCGAACCTTGCCCGCGGCACTTCGCTGTCCGATCCCGTGACGGATGGCATTTTCGACAATCGGCTGCAAGCCCATCTGCGGGACCGCCGCATCGAGCAGCACTGGGTCGACGAGGATCTCGGCGCGCAAGCGATCCTGAAATCGTACCTGCTCGATCGAGAGATAAAGCTCGAGATATTCCAGTTCGCGCCGGAGCGGAACTTCCTGCGAATCCACATCATCCAAAACACAACGCAACAGGTCTCCGAGACGCGCCAGCATCTGCTCTGCCTCGCGCGTTTTTTGTTGCCGCACCAGTACCATGATGGCGTTCAGCGTGTTGAACAGGAAGTGCGGCTGCAACTGCATTTTCAGCGCGCTCAAATGCGCACCCATCAATTGCTTCTGCAGTTCCGAGCTGCGCAACTCAAGCCGCAATGCCTCCTTCTGACGCTCCTGGTACTGGCGGTAATAGTGAACACCGTACTGGATGCCCAAGATGGTGAAGTAGGTCATCAGCGCCTGGTGAAAGCCGATGATCATCAGGACAATTAAGGTCCCGGCAAAGCCTTTCATCAGGGTCGGGAAAACGCCAACCCGCGAGAGCAGAAACGCTTCCAGCACTTCCTGAAAAATTGCGATCCCAAAGGCGAACAACAAATGCAGGGCAAAGCGCCGCAACCATTTGCCTTTTTCGATGGGAAAGCGGTTGCCCAGCCACAGCACAAGTGGAGTCAGCGCGGCCCAGACATACACTCCAGTTAGCCACGAGACCAGGTAGTGCCACCAGGGCGTCGGATCCCTGGAAAAGAATTTTTGGGTCACTCCCTGGCTAAAAAAGAAAATCCCCACCAAGGTCCACGCCGAAACCACCAGCGCGAACTGGCGAATCCGCTTTTTCGATTCGTCTGTCATGGTACCGACAACTTACGTTACAGACTGTAGCATGCCCGGTTTTGGCCAACCGGCAGGATTCCCATTGCGAAACGCCCGCTTTCAGGCGTACGATTTTGATGTACGTTAGACCGAATCGGTCGCGAGCAGTTCTCCCTTGACCAGGCAGTTCGCTGTCCCTCCGACTCCTTCCAGCGTAAATTTCGAAAGGATCACCAATCAAGACTTATGGAACAAGGCACGGTTAAATGGTTCAATGACGCCAAGGGCTACGGCTTTATCAGCCGTCAGACTGGCGGAGATATTTTTGTTCACTTCTCAGCCATTCAAGCAGGCGGCTTTAAAAGCCTCCAAGAAGGGCAGGCTGTAGAATTCGAGGTCACCAAGGAACCCAAGGGATTGCAGGCCGAGAATGTGAGACCTCTCTAACGTCATCTGAGAAGGCGGTGACATCCTTCCCCGCCTTCTCCTTCTATTCACTCCTGTCTTATCTCAGTAATCCACAACTGGGAGTCAACTCCTGCCGGCTGAATAGCATCTCCTAACCCGCTGCTGATGGACCGGGTATCGGGAAATGAAAACAGTTGGGAGGACTCATTGTCGCATCGCCTGACATTTCTGATCGTGGAAGCCGAGCCTGAAGAAGGCCTATCCACCCGCAAGCTTCTCATCGAAACCGCCAAACACAACGTACTGACCGCTTACAACGGAGAAGAAGGAAAGGCAACGCTTGACCGCTTTCCAAAAGTAGACGCTATTGTGTTTGATATGGGCGTGAACGACGTCTCTTGTGAAGAGTTCAAGACCTATATGAAGCAAAGTCAGGGCCACTACGAGATTATTGCGCTCTGCAAAAATGATGATGAGGAAGCCCGAGCCAGGAAATGCGCGAACGAAGTGATCTCGGCTCACGATCCCGCTGGATTGTTGAGCATGCTGGAGCATAAGTTCGGCTTGGGAGATGGCAATCCAGGAAAATGATTATCAATTTAAGACAATGGAGAGAGCAGTACGTCCGCGCGGCCCGCGGCAACGAAATTCCCACCCTGCAATTCCTGGTCTCCGAGCTGGGAGCCTATCTGCGCGACCTCCGCAGCTCAGCCGCCAGATCTCCTGTCTTGATTGACCCCGCCGCAACCTGGCAGGATCTCTGCCTCCGTGCGCAGGACGAGAAAGATCCCGAAAACCTAATGGCTCTGGTGGAAAGAATCAATCAACTTTTGGAGCAGCGGGACTCAGCGCGCCGCAGATAAGATCCCCTTCGAGCTTTCCACAAGAACCCGGTTACCGCTGTAACCCCGTCTGAACCCGACGCTCAGTCAGTTTCAGGGCAAAACCGCTGAACCTGGAGGACTTTGCTGCCGATGGATGCGTTATGTTCACGCACGCTCGGCTCTCTGCCTTCATTCGTGCCGTTGTGGGACTCTGCTGTGTCTTTTGCCTGATCAGGACGGCTTCAGCACAGAATCCCTCGGACCAAGACCTGATGGCCCTCAGCATTGAGGAATTGACCCAGGTAAAGGTGTACAGCGCTTCGCGTCACCTGGAGAGCGCCCGTCAGGCTCCTTCCGCGGTCACCGTGATCACCTCCGAGGAAATCCGCCATTACGGCTGGCGAACTCTGCGCAGATGTTTTGCGAACGGTGCGCGGCTTCTACACTGCCTACGACCGCGACTTTTCTTATATCGGCGTGCGCGGGTTCCAGCGCTCGGGAGACTATAATTCGCGGATCCTGCTGCTCGTCGATGGTCATCGGCTGAACGACAACGTCTATGACAGCGCGCAGATCGGATCCGAATTCCCTCTCGATCTCGACCTGGTCGATCACATCGAAATCGTGCGTGGGCCCAGTTCGTCTCTGTTCGGCTCGAATGCCATCTTCGGCGTCATCAATGTCATCACCCGGCGGCCTAGCAAATCTCCGGCGTTCGAGGTCGCTGGCGATGCTTCGTCTTTTCTTGGGCGAGACGGGCGGGTGACGCTCAGCTGGCAAAAGAATCGCTTGTCAGCTCTGGTTTCGAGCAGCCTGAGCCGCACGAACGGGCCATCGCGTTTGTTCTTTCCTGAATTTGCCAGTCCGGTTACGAACAACGGATATGCGATCGATAGCGATGGCGAGAATTACGAAAAGAGCTTTGCCGATCTGGAATACGGAAACCTGCGGGTTGAAGGCCTTCTTTCGCGAAGAATGAAGCAGCTTCCGACCGCTCCTTATAACACCAATTTTAATGACCCTGGAGTGACTTCGGTCGATACACGCGGCTACCTGGACGCCAATTACCACCGTGATATCTCCAGCCTGACGCAAATCGAGGTGCGCACTTACTACGATTCCTACGATTCATTTGGTGGGGGCAGCTTCGGAGGAAGCAACCCGTCTACACATTTCATCGGCATCACCCGGGGCGCTGCCGACTGGGCCGGCGTCGAAACCACGCTCGGGCACATGATTGGTCCGCACCGCATCACCGTCGGCGGGCAGTATGAATACACCTGGCGAGTGGATCAGAAAAATTATGTAGTGGGCGGCCCCATCGTTGAGAACGATCATCACCAGCCCTGGCTCACAGCCGTCTACGGCGAGGCGGAATTACAAGTCGCTCCGAAGCTGAAGGTGCAGGCCGGCGGCCGCTTTGATTGGTACGAATCCTTTGGCGGCGCTACCAGTCCCCGCGTCGCCCTCATCTACTCCCCGACCACGCGCACCTCCCTCAAATACATATTTGGACGCGCGTTCCGTGCTCCTAACGCTTACGAAGACTATTACGCTGACACTCTAATCATTGCCGCTCCCGCACTCAACCTGAAACCAGAGACCATCCAGTCGCATGACTTCGTGGTCGAACACAATTTCACTTCCTGGATGCAGGCGACCGGCGAGGTTTTCTATAACCACATGGGAAACCTCATTGATCAGCAACCCGATGAAGCAACCGGCCTCACTCACTTCGTTAACAGCGGCAAAGAACGGGGACGAGGCTTCGAACTGGAACTGGAAGCCAAGCGCGCCTCGGGATTCGCCGGCCGCGCTAGTTACACTCTGGCCGACGCCTCCGATAGCCTTCTCGATTCACGGCTGGCGAATTCCCCCTTGCACACCGCCCGGCTGAATGGGACTGTTCCCCTGTCGCGCTTCGCCTTCGCCGGGCTGGAACTGCTTTACACCAGTCCGCAAACCACTTATCAGGACACGCACGTCGCTTCCTGGCTTCTGGGTAATGCCACGCTCTCCACCAAGCCGCTTTGGGGAGGGTGGGAATTTTCCTCGAGTTGCTACAACCTCATGGCCCGCCGGTGGTCCGCGCCCGCCGGCCTTGAGTTGCGGCAGTCAAAAATCCCGCAAGACGGCAGGACATTCCGCTTCAAGATCTCCTACCGCCTGGGCAAGGAGCGGGACTAGCCATGAGCAAGAGCATGGAGCGACCTTGGTAAAACGCACCCGCATCGTTGGCCCACTCATTGTGCTCGCTGCGATCTGCCTCGCGTCGGCTTGGGCCGAACGCCCCTTGCAGGATGAACGCACGGTGAAGGCTGCCTTCGTTTTCAACCTGATCAAGTATGTGCAGTGGCCGGATTCCAGCAACGAGTTGCTGATCGGCTACACCGGCGATGCCTCCATGGGCGAAGTTCTGAAGACGCTACTGGATGGCAAGTCGATCGATAACCGCACCATTCACATCCTGCTCTCCCCTTCCGATCAGGATGTGCAACGCTGCAATCTCATGTACGTGTCGGAAGCTTCGCCGCGCAAGACACGAGCCGCACTCGAGCGAATTCATAACAAAGGCATTCTCACCGTAGGCGACTCGAATTCTTTCACCGACGAGGGGGGAATGATCGCCCTGGTGCGAAACGGGGAACAAGTGCAGATGCAGGTGAACCTGGATTCCGTTCAGGAAGCTCAACTCAAAATCAGCTCCCGGCTGTTGAACCTGGCGACGATCCTTCGCAACGGCAAGGAAGTGCGATGAAATTCTTCGGGAACAGCTTCGCTCACAAGATGACCGCGGCATCGCTGCTGGCGAGCAGCATCGGCCTGGCCACTCTGGTCACCACCCTGCTCGCGTTCGACAGTCTCAGTTCGCAGCGATTATTACAAAATCGCATTTCGACTCTCGCCGATATCGTGGGACAGAACTCCACCGCCGCTCTTAACTTCAACGACAAACCGGCTGCAGTGGAAGTATTGCAAGCCCTGCAGGCCGAGCCTCCGGTGGTCTTTGCCTGCCTGTACGACGTATCCGGGCAATTGTTCGCTTCCTACCAGCGCAGCTCCCAGGAATCAAACTGCCCATCCACGACCAAGGCGATTCCGGTCACTGACGCGCGTCATCGCAGCGTCCTTCGCCCCGTGATCCGGAAGAAGGAACTGGTGGGCACCCTCTATCTCACCTCCGATTTGCAGGATCTAGAAAAGCGGCATCGCAGCCTGTTTGGCATCGCGCTGGGCCTGGTCGCACTGGCGCTGGCGATTGGCGGTAGCGTATCGGCACTGCTGCAGCGCAGAATATCGAAACCCATTTCGGACTTGGTCGGCGCCATGCGAAACGTGCAAAGAGAACAGGATTTCTCTGGCCGTGTGGCCGTCGTCGGGAACGATGAAATTGCACAGCTCGGCAACGGGCTTCAACACCATGCTCGCGGAACTCGAGCAGCGCGAGAAAGGCAAACGGGCCGCCGAGGCGCGTTTGCAATACCAGGCACTCAACGACGAACTCACGGGACTTCCGAACCGCCGTCTCTTGGCCGATCGCCTGGCGCAGACTCTGGCGATTGCCAAGCGCGAGTCCGGCTTGGTCGCATTGCTTTACATCGACCTCGATGGATTCAAACTGGTCAACGACAGCCTGGGCCACGCGGTCGGAGATATTCTGCTGATTCAGGTTGCGAACCGGCTGCGTTCCAGAACTCGGCAATCCGATACCCTGGCCCGCATTGGCGGCGACGAATTTACTGCGGTCCTGGGCAGCCTCCACGAACGGAAAGGAAGCCGCGATTGTCGCGCACACTTTGCTCTCCGTTCTGGCCGAGCCTTTCTACATCGACGATCACGAAATCACCATCAGCGCCAGCATCGGTATCAGCATTTATCCGGATGACGGGATGGATAGTGCCAGCCTTTTGCAGGAAGCCGACAGCGCGATGTACACCGCCAAGCGCTATGGCAAGAACCGCATGATGTACTTCACGGCGGAGATCGGCTGCTCGGTGCGCGAGCGCCTGAATCTGGAAAACCAGTTGCGCGGTGCCATCACTCGTGGCGAAATCACGGTCCAGTACCAACCGGAATTCGACGTGAACTCAGCCGAGCTGGTACGCTTCGAAGCCCTTGCCCGCTGGACGCATCCCACTTTAGGCGCAATTCCTCCGTCAAAATTTATTCCCATCGCCGAAGAGAGTGGCCTGATCGTTCCGCTGGGCGCCTACATCATGGAACTTGCCTGCACCGAATGCTGCCGCTGGCAAGCCGCGGCCACTCATCCGGTTCAGGTCGCCGTCAATGTCTCGAGCCTACAGTTCACCCGTGACTCGTTTGTGGATGAAGTCATCGACATCCTGAACCGCACCGGCCTCGATCCCAAGCTTCTGCAAATCGAGCTTACAGAATCGGTGATGCTGAACGGCGCGGAACGTTCCGCCGAGCACATGAAGCGCCTGAACGGCCTCGGGGTCACGCTGGCGATCGACGATTTCGGAACCGGGTACTCCTGCCTCAGCTACCTGCCACGGCTTCCGTTCAGCGCTTTGAAAATTGACCGTTCCTTTGTTCACGATCTTGAATCCCGTCCCGAGATTCGTGCCATGGTCCGCTCCCTGATTACCTTGGCGGAAAACATGGGTATGCGAGTGATCGTGGAAGGGGTGGAGAACTCTGCCCAACTCGAGTTGATCCGCAAAATCGGCGGCAACGAAATCCAAGGGTTTCTCATGGGCCGTCCCTGCGACGATCCCCTGTCGCGGTTGACCGCTTCGCCAAAAAGTGACCGTCTGGCGCTACCGGAGGTTTCCGCGCTCGCGATTAAGTCGGTTAAGTAGTTGATTTTACAAGCTCAGACTGATCCAACCAATTACCCCTCACGCCGCAACTAAATAATTAGTTACCATTTCAGGGCTCCGTCGTCTAAAGCCTCAAAGGAGATTTTTTCGTGCCCCCACGGCAATCCGCAACCCTGACCGAAGCCGAACTGCGAATCATGGAAGTTCTTTGGTTGAAGGGCTCGGCGACCGTGCAAACGGTGCTCGATTTTCTCCCCGCAAAACCTGCTCTCGCTTACAACTCGGTTTTGACTACGGTCAGAGTTCTGGAAAAAAAGGGCTACGTCGAGCACATCAAGGATGGCCGCGCTCACGTGTATGCCCCTTTGATTGCCCGGGAAGATGCCTCGCGTTCAGAGATCCGTCATCTGGTCAACCGGTTTTTCAAAGACTCCCACGAGCAATTGGTCCTGAATATTCTTGAAGACCGCGGCATTGATGCCGAGGAACTAGCACGCCTCCGTCAAATGCTTCGGCGGAGCGGCGAATCCGGAGCTTCGAAATGACGGCTCTGATTCCTCTGTTCGCCGAGCGCATTCTGAATTCCTTTCCTGTCGGCCTGCTGGTAGCGGGGTTGGCATGGGCGTGCCTGCGCTTGGTCGTATACGAGAGTTCGCGCGTTCGGTTTGCCGTTTGGTTCAGCGCCTTATTGACCATTGCCGCGCTGCCGTTGCTTCATCATTCGCCGGTGCGCTTCGCAGCCAGCAGTCATGCAGCCGAAATTACCTTGCCTTCGTACATTGCAAGCATTGTGTTCGTGGGCTGGGCCGTGCTGTTTCTGTTCGCCAGTGCGCGAATCGTCGCCGGACTGTGGCATATACGAAGTCTGCGCAATTCAAGCACCGCTTTGGAACTGGACACTTGCGATACGCTGCTGCGTGAGACCATCCGGCGTATGCACAATTCCCGCAAGGTGCGGGTGCACGTTTCAGAAGTGCAACCGGTGCCGGCGGCGATTGGGTTCTTCGACCCCATCATTCTGATTCCGGGCTGGGCCTTGCGTGAGTTGCCGCCTTCTGAGTTGCGCACCATCCTGCTGCACGAGTTCGCACATATCGAGCGCCACGATAGTTGGACTAACCTCGCGCAAAAATTGGTCAAGGCGATTTTCTTCTTTCATCCCGCGGTCTGGTGGATTGACAAGCGGCTGTGCCTGGAACGGGAGATGGCGTGCGACGACGCTGTGCTCTCGACGACAGGAGATCCTCAGGCTTATGCCGCATGCCTGGTCTCGCTCGCCGAACGAACCTTCATGCAACGGGGACTCGCGATGGCGCACGCACTGGTAAGCCGGGTATGTGAGACCTCACTTCGCGTCGCCAAAATTCTGAACGTCGGTCCCCGCAGCAATCGCATATGGAGACCCGGCCTCGCTTTGTTTGGCACAGTCGTGGTTGTGGGCCTGACGCTGGTCCCGACCGCACCTCGGCTAGTCGCGTTCGAGCCGCGAGATACAACTTCCCAACTCGCGCAAAGCTCGCCGGCAATTCCACACGCGGTGTTGCCCGAGAGACTGAGCGCGCTTCCGGCGAGGATGAATGTGCCGGTCATTCCAGCCGCCTTCAAACCCGTCGTGAATTATCACGGCCAGCGTAAAAAGCCCCAGATGGCAAATCCAAACGTCGTCCCGAAGGTCGTTCTTGCCAAGGCTCCGCAGCCTCGACCGTCGGAAGTTTTCCTCGTCGTACGTACCGCGGAATATGACGGCATGGGACGAGCTTTGTTGAGCGTGACCGTGTGGCGCGTGTCGCTCAATCCGAAAAATATGCCCACAGAACAGAACGGAGTCCTGCCGAAGGCGATCTAAATTTTTTTGGCAATACCAACTAAATGATTAGTAGCAACTAAGGAGAACGAAGCGAAATGGAAACCTTGAAACACTTCTTGAACAAAAACTTAACTCGGCGTCTTATCGTGCCCCTGGTCGCGCTCCTGATGGCGGTCTCGGTTGGCACGTACGAATTCGCCAAACCGGCGCGCGCCGCGAGTTCCGCTCCCGCTGCCGCTCCGCTGGATGACGACAGCGTGGGAGCCTTGCTCGCGCTCGATCACGCCATGGAGACACTCGCTTCGCGGGTAACTCCCGCCATCGTGAACGTCACGGTCACCTCCAAAACCAAAGTCCAAGCCGATCAGGGCGGAGACGACGACTCATCGGACGCCCAGCAGTTCGGTCCCTTTGGCCGTTTCTTCGGACCGCAGATGCAGATGCCGCAGCAACCGCGCATCGAGCACGGTCTAGGGAGCGGGGTCATCATCTCCCCCGACGGCTACATCGTCACCAATAATCACGTAGTCGATGGAGCCGTGGATGTGCGGGTTACCATGAGCGACCGTCGAATTCTGAATGCGAAGGTGGTTGGAACCGATCCCCTGACAGATCTCGCGGTTCTGAAGGTCGATGCCACCAATCTTCCCAGCGTTCCTTGGGGCGATTCCACCAAGCTTCATCCCGGCCAAACGGTTCTGGCGTTCGGCAATCCTTTTGGCTTCCGCTTCACCGTGACTCGTGGAATCGTGAGCGCGTTGAATCGTCCAAATCCTTCTGTCAGCGATCGTCGCAAGCCCGGCGAATTCATTCAGACTGACGCCGCGATCAATCCCGGGAACTCCGGCGGCCCGCTGGTCGATTCCCGCGGTGAAGTGATCGGCATCAACACGTTCCTCATTTCCCCGTCCGGCTCGTTTTCTGGCATGGGATTCGCGATTCCCACCCAGATCGTTCGCCCGACGGTGGAAACACTGATCCGCGATGGCAAGATCAGCCACGGGTACATGGGCGTCGGCATCACCGACGTGACTCCTGAAAACGCGAAGTTCTTCGAGATGAAGAATGCTTCCGGAGCGCTCATCAGCCAGGTAGAGCCGGATTCTCCCGGCGCCAAAGCTGGATTGAAAACCGGAGACGTCATCACCGAACTCAACGGCCAGCCCATTACCGATGCCGGTTCCTTGCAGGTGGAAGTTGGACAGAAGCAACCCGGCAACACTATTAAGCTCGGCGTCATGCGCGATGGCAAGAGCATGACCGTGCCGGTGACTCTCGAGGCGATGAACAACCGGAACGGCAAAGACGAGTCGGCAAGCGCCGATCACGGCAAGCCTCGGTGGGGATTGAATCTTGAAGACCTGACTCCTTCCGCACGCCAGGAACTGCAAGCTCCCAGCGATGTGTCCGGAGCTGTGGTCGCAAACGTTCAGCCCGGAAGCGCGGCGGACAATGCCGGAATCCAGCGGGGGGACGTGATCGTTGGCGTAAACCGCAAGCCGGTGAAATCGGCAGCCGATGTCGCCAAAGCACTGGGCGAAGTTCCTTCCGGACAAGACGCTCTTGTGCTGGTGTGGTCGCAGGGAGGAAACACCTTCCGAGTACTGCATCCGACGCAGGGCTAAGCTGCAGATCAAAAAACAATGGCCAGCAGGAGTTAAATTCCTGCTGGCCTTTTTTATGCCCATCCCATGCGAAGGGCGACTCAAAAAAAAGGTCAGCACCATGCGTGCTGACCTTCACAAATTACGTTCTTTCGACTTCCACTAGTATCTGGTGCAAACCTTTCTCGCAGTCGAAGGAGTGTTGAACATCCACTACCTCAGTGAGGTATTCCTCTTCGCCGCGGCGGAGCCGGATGCGTTCTCCGATCCTCGGTGCACACCAGACATCAGGAACTGCAACCCGAGTTTCTTCGGTACAAGTTTCTGTTTTCTCTCTTACCTCTAACGTTGTTGTCATTGTTCCTCGATGGGCGTGCTTTTAGAGGCACAAAATTCTCAACGTCGAGACCACTACGATCGAACATCCACTCACGTTCGGTCGCACAGCTGTATATCACAACATCGCGTTTAGAGACACCGTTTTTCGGCTCATTGAGAATGCAGATCAAAGTCCCGGAAGCGCTGGTTCTCACAATTTTCCTGCAGCCTTGCGCAACCGACTGGACTGCCGGATGGCCTGTCCTGTCGGCCTTTTGGACCCTCAATGGTATGCAAACCTATGATTTAAGACATGGACCTTCGAGACCTAGGATACCGGTTGTGTTGTCAGCTACAAGTATTCCAGTTATGCCACTCCCCCAAGCCTCTCTCAAACGCTTGCTGCGCTGCTCCATTGGGCCGTTTTCTGTTCTTCTGCTGCTTTTAGGTTCAGGATGGGCGGCTCACGCCTCTTCGCAAACTCCGAAGGGCATGCCCTTCAACGCGAGCTTGCCGAGTATCGACTTCGGAACTGTTTCGGTCGGCAGTTCTGCAAGCCAGAACGAAACTCTGACGAACGTCACCCAGAATACGCTGACGATCTATCAAACCAGCACGACTGGAGCGGGATTCTCGACTAGCGGTCTCACTCCCCCCGTCACTCTTACGGCCGGGCAGAGCTACACGTTCAGCGTGAACTTTGCACCTCTGTCGAGTGGTGCGGTCAGCGGGAATTTTCAGGTTATCTCGAAGAGCGGGAAAGTGTTTCCCGTGCCCTTGAGTGGTACTGGAGCGGCGGCGGGAGCCTTGAGCGCGTCGCCAAGCAGCGAGAGCTTCGGCAATGTCACGGTAGGGAGCAGCGGCACACTCCCGGGTACTCTGACGGCCACAGGAGCGAGCGTCACGATTTCGGGGGCAACCACTACAAATTCGGAGTTCTCGATTAGTGGGATTACTTTTCCTCAGACGCTAAGTGCTGGACAGTCTGCTGCTTTCAATGTGATTTTCAGCCCCGGTTCAAGCGGAGCCACCACCGGCGTCTTGACCTTCAACAGCAGCGCCAATTCGGCTTCCCAGTCGCTCAGCGGAACCGGCGTATCCGCTCCGCAACATAGCGTCAGCCTTTCATGGGACGCCAGCACTTCAGTCATTAACGGATACAACGTCTACCGTGGCACCAAGACCGGGGGCCCTTACAGCAAGGTCAATTCCTCTCTGGATCCACTCACCGCCTACGTTGACATGTCGGTTGTAGCAGGGTCTTCGTATTATTACGTCACCACTGCCGTAGATTCGAGCGGCCAGGAGAGTAGCTATTCGAACGAGGTGAGCGCGGTCATCCCGACGCCGTAAGGTTTTCCATGTTTTGCAAGGGCGGTCGAGCAGGTTGGCTCCCGCCCTTCTCCCTTTTTCAAAACCTCGCTTTCAGTTCTGGACGACTTCCTGCAGTCGCCGCTCGCCCTTGCGCTCGGTCTTCTGCAAGAGCTTTACCGCGCATATGACCAGACCAAGCCCCAGCAGGAAAAAAAGAAAGCCGCCGTTGTGGTGTAACCAACTCGACATGATCGCGTGATCCAGGTAGACCGAAGCCGTCGCCAGCGTGAACACGCGTATTCCGTTCTTCAGGATCGAAATCGGAACGACCAGAACTGCCACGACCACCTGTCTCCATCCGGCACGCAGATGAACATGAGCAATCACCAGGCTCGTGATCAGGAGCAACATGCTCGAGCGCAAGCCGCTACATTCGGCCGCAACTTCAAGGGTGAGGCCGGGAAGGCTCAGGATCACACCTTCTCGACTGACGGGCACTGACGCAATTTGCAACAGCCGGTAAGCGACTTCCGCCGACCCCCTCTGAAGAAAGGCTGCGATCTCTCCTGTCACTGAAAGCGGTAGCGGAATCAGAAAAGCGAGAATCAGCAGCGGAAACAATCCTTTTCGAAACGCGTCCACCCCGAAACAGAACACGAAACAAGACAGCCAAAGCCCCGCCAGCGTAGCAATCGACAGGCTCAATGACGGCACGAAATAACTCGCAATCGATAAGACCCCCGCGCTTGCGGCAACTGCCAAACCCGGAGCAATTGCCCACTCCAACGTGGCAAACACATCCTCTCGATTGACGAACAACAGCGCGATACTGACCGGCAATATCAGCAGAACGTGGGAGTACGCATCGTTGGTCCAAGCCAGCTGAAACAATTGAGCGATAGACTGGCTAAAAACAGCGGCGACTCCGGCACTGAGAAGAAAGAAGGTGGACACGGGTCGCAATCCCGGCGACTCAATCGCGCGTTCCTGCCCAGCGCGAATTGATAGCGAGTTCATAAGATGGGACACCTACACGCTTCCTGTAATTCCGTTTCGGGAATTTGACCGACGGTACCGATCCGGTTCTTGCCAAATCCTCCCATGTACTTCCAGCATCTTTCCTTTTCTAATCCATCTACTCTGTAATAACCAGAGATCCTGACCGGCAACCAAACGAGTTGTCCATTACCGAAGTCGGTGACCAAACCTGCGACAGACCATGCCTTTCAGGTCTCTGGCGAAACTCAGACCGTCCGAACATAATTTAGGCAAGAGAGCGGAGTGAAAGACTCGATGACACGGAATTGGACTGGACTGGCCTTGGCTTTGATCGTGGCAGTCTTGGCCAGCTCTTGCGGCGGGGGAAATGCCTCCACGCAGCCTGCCGGCAATCCTACTCAGACGGCAGGTTTAGCTCTTAATTCCTCTTCTCTTGACTTCGGAAACGTTCCCGTCGGTTCAAGTAAAACGAACTCCATCACCCTCACCAATTCTTCGGCTGCAGGTGGCCCGAGCGTCGTGGTGCCTCAGATTACCATTGCCGGCGCAGGATTCACCATGAGCACGCCCACTCTTCCGCTCAGCCTAGGAGCCAGCCAGAGCGCCAGCATTGCCGTGACTTTTGCGCCTAGCGTGGGCGGGGCCGCCACTGGCTCACTCTCAGTCACTGTGCAAGGAGCGAGCCAACCAATTTCCGTGCCCCTGACCGGCAACGGGCTGGCTCCCGGTCAACTCGGCGTCAATTCCTCATCCATGAATTTCGGGACGGTCACCATCGGCTCGCCTCAGAGCCAGAACGGCACCTTGACGGCCGGTGGCTCTGACGTAAACGTGAATTCGGCAAGCTGGAACGGACAAGGGTTTTCGCTCAGCGGTATTACGTTTCCCCACACCGTCAAAGCCGGCAACAGCACTTCGTTTACGGTCACTTTCGATCCCCAGGTCGCAGGGGTAGTTTCGGGTCAGGTTTCGTTCGTGAGCGATGCTACCAATTCTCCGACTGTGGTCACGCTCAGCGGAACCGGCGCGCAGCCCGTGCAGCACAGCGTCAGCCTTGCCTGGAACCCCAGCTTGTCGCAGATCGTGGGCTACTACGTCTATCGCAGCACGACTTCCGGATCGTATGGAGCCCCCCTGAATTCGATCCCGCAAGCTAGCTCTGACCTATAACGACTTCGCGGTTCAAAGCGGCCAGACCTACTACTACGCCATCACCGCAGTCGATTCCAATTCGCAGCAAAGCGCGTTCTCCAACGAAGCCGTCGCTGTGATTCCGTAACCCCGTTCATCATCCGGCCAATTGTGGGAACAGAAGACAGTATCCTCCCCGGCCCCACTCCTGCCGGGACATACGACCGGCTCTGACGGTCCTTTGTTCCATCGCCGGCTTCGACAAATCACATTGCCGCACCGGTTCGGCCTGCGCCGCCTCTTCGGAATCCACTCCCACCCGCACACATCACATTTGCAAACTTCTCGAAGTACCTTAGCCAAGACTCTTCCTCCTCTCTACTGCATACACCGGCGCTCCTGTCGCCAGCTCAGGGAAAGTGCTTCTCATTGCTGCAGATCTGATTAAGAAAGCGGAAAGCGCAAACCAAGCCAAGGCGCCGCAGGCGGAACCAAAAGAATTTCCGATTACATCAATCAACGATGAATCTCTGGTGGGCAGATAAATCTGGAGGGTTTCGATCAGGAGGCTGGTCAACGCTCCGCCCGCCGCCGCCACAAGCACACAACGGCGCTGCGACAGCCGCATCACGCTCGATGCCCAAAGTGCCAGCAGAAAACCGAACGGAACAAATCCGGCGATGTTGACGACGATATCTTTCAGCTGAGGCCGATCCAGCGGAAGGCTGTGTTCCAGAAAGATGCTGCCCTGCCGGTAAAATCTGCTCGGAATCGCCAGATCGGGGCCCGAGCCAGCACGGTTGTGGATCAGGGTGCCGCGACCCTCGTCCACCGGATATAAATCCACGGTGTCTTCCGCCGCGAGCACAGCTGAGTTCCCTGCTCGCCAGAGATCGCGATCCCGCCTGACCTCGTCCGATGCAAGAATCCGCCGGTACACGCCCAAACCTAGAAGATCACCACTCCAGGCATCGTTCAGGTCTGGGGAATGCCCAATGAGTAGCCCGGCGAATACATCATCGACTCGCAGCGGCGGTAGCGATCGTTGAACAGTCCCATCAAGATAGATCGATGTGCGATCGTCATCAGCCGTGATAGTTACGAAACGATCTGAACCATCCGCGAACGCTTTGGAAAGAAAGATCCGTCGTTTTTTGAACGAGCCGTCGGAACCAGAGAAAGCGCCTTCCACCACCATATCCGGGCCCGATTGCGCGATCGCCAGCCCTGTTCCGCGGTATCCTCCAAAGCAGGCAATTTCGCTGTAGTCGAACGACCGCTGCGAGGAGCGCAGCCAGATCTCAATACTGAGCGGGCCGCTGTACTTTTTGGGGGAGGGCGGAGGAGGGCTGAAGACCTGACCGTAGCGATCGAAGTGGACGCCGTGACGATCGCGCAACCACATCACCCGGTTTCTGGGAATGAAGTTGAATGGCCACCATCCCACTACCAAAAGCCCAACCCAGGTCAGGACGCAAAGGCTGGTCAGTGCGGCTCGGCCCCGCGGCAGCGCGTTCCGCACGATGCGCATGATGAGGCTTAAGCCGCGACCTGGGATCGCTCTTTTTGCAGCAAGCGGCGAAGCGTGCGAAGGTCATTGAGAATTCTATGACTCCGCTGCAAGTGATCATGCAGTCTGTCGAGCTTGTAAACGATCAACTTCAAGGCGTCCACCTGGCGGCCCCCCGTAATCTCGGAGTGCGTGCGGACATCCTCCTCCACGATGGCCTGGGACTCCACTACCATCCCGGAGAGCATCTTCAAGTATTCTTGCGCGCTTTCAATTGTCTCGAACGGAGCCGTACATTCGCAGTTCACGGAATTCTCACCTCGTTTGCGGGTTTGTCTCAGGCAGCAAGCCTGCAGGGGAGATGATTCAACTACTGGGGAACTTTCTGGAAAGCAGCCAGTCGCGTGTCCGCCGCGGACGATTCAACGCGAGATGGTCGCCGCAGATCGGCTTCGTTCATGACCATCTTCTTTTCCGGCTCGACTCGCTTGAGCCATATCTCGCGCCAGTACAGCAGATCGGCCCGGTAGCAGCCACCAAAAGCGAAATAGGTGCTGTCGCAGAGTACGTTCTCGAGAATGACGGTATCGCGAAAATGCTTCATCTCCCCCGTGCCCTCGACTATGAAGTTGTCGGCCCGGCTTCGCACGCGATAAATACCGCCGCAATACGGCCGCTGGTCGGCGCTGAAGTGCAGGCCGCGATTGCGCCCTTTTCTGTTTAAGGTGGCAACAATCTCGGGAAGCGACTTGACCTGAATTAACTCTCCGGGCTGAAGATCAAGAGAGCCCGTGGGAGTTTTTTCTTGGGTTCCCCGGACGATTTGTCCGAATATCTTCGAATACGCTCGCCACCACATCCACAGAAGGTTGCGCTTCAACATGCCCCATGCACTGATGTTTTTTGCTGCGACCGAGCTGAAACATTTCTGCAAACGCTGCATCCCGGAGAGATGCAACGTAGCTTTCGGGAACTCACTGGATTGGCAGAAGTATGTACCGGCGTTAGTTCGGGTTTTCAGGATTGGCAGCAAGTCGCTGGAGTGTTGGGCTTGCGCGCGCGGCCTTCACAGGCTCGTGCTCCTCCACTTTCCTGAGCCAGGATTCTTTCCAGAAAATGGCGCACCCTCGATGACAGCCGGCATGCTCTGCGCCCGAGCACCTCACCTCTTGCAGAATCACAACATCATTATTTTTGAATTCCCTGACAAACGATTCAGTGTGGTGCAGGAACGCCGCATCTATGGTCGTCTGCACGACGCGATGCAGCACACGAAAACGCCTGCCGCAAAATGGAAGCATCTCTGGCATGAATGGAAGCTTGTCCAGCGTTCCATCCCCGTCAAGGCTCTTGAGAATTTCTGCCGCGGAACGGACCTCAACCAGGTCCCCTGCTTTTAAGAACTTATTTTTAGTCATGGTGAGTGATGTAAGAAGATTCGGGCAGATAAGATCAGTCGTTCGCGGACACTAGGTCGTCGTGCGCCACGGAACATTTCATGATGTCGAGATTGCCCGCGACCGGTGGGGGTCCGGCGATGCGCTCCTTCAGTTGCGCCGCAAGCACCTTGACGTAAGGCTCCAGCAGCATCGAATGCGGGTTTACCGCTACTTCCACGATATCGAGTCCGCCGAGCGCGACGTCGGCCCAGCCCATGTTCGGATCCGGATAGAACTTGTAGTTAAATCTCGGCTTGAACAGCGTTACCACCCCTTCGTATGGGGTGGGATCATAGTGTTCGGCCGCATAGTCGTTAATAGTTTGAACTTTCGCTTCCGCTCCTGAGGTGGCGCGACTGACTCCATCTTCCTGCGCGGAGCCCGGCATTGATGTCTTCAGATTGGCCAACTCACCGCCCAGGCCAAGCCGTATTTTCTCTTTTACATAGGAAATCATGTCGCTTGAACGCAAGCGGGCGAGATTGGCCAGATGGAATTTCGCCTTCTCCATCAGGAATGAGCGGAAGCTTACTTTCAGCGCAAGACTGTAGTTATAGGTATCGAGCATCGCGACTAGCGGCACGTCTTGGCCTTCGCGACGAAGGATCTGTGCCATCTCATACGCAACCGTGCCGCCCAGGCAGTAGCCCCCAATGTAATAAGGGCCTGCGGGTTGAACAGTCTTGATTTCCTTCACATAGCATTCCGCCATTTCTTCGATCGTGCGTAGCGGATCGCTCGCCCCGTCCAAGCCCTTGGACTGCAATCCGTACAGCGGGACGTCAGGCGCAAGGTGCTCGCCCAGGCTGCGATACAACAGAACGTTTCCGCCTGCGCCATGTACCAGGAATAGTGGCGGCTTTGTTCCTTTCGAAGTGATGGGAACCAGCGGGGACCACGACTTCCTCGCTTGGCCGTCCTGCAATGCCTCGGCGAGTTTCGCCACCGTCGGGCAACTGAACAACGTGGCCAGCGGCAGTTTCTTGCCGAACTCCTTCTCGATCTTGACGAAGAGCGATACCGCAGAAAGCGATTGACCGCCAAGATCGAAGAAGTTGGCGTGGGTGCTCACCTTCGGCAGGTTTAGTGTTACCGCCCACAAACGGGCAAGCCGATCTTCAACCTGATTGCTCGGTGCCACATAGGATTCGGCGATTTTCTTCGAATTCCCATTCCGCGACGCGGGTAGCACAACCTTGCAGGGCTTAAGCGCTCTTGTATGTTTGTCGATTCTGCTGGCAAAGGGTAAGTCGCTGAGTTGCTGGTCTGCGTTCGCCATCAGCACTTGCAGCAGGTTTTGGAACTCATCCAGCCACTGACGAATGGTACCGTCCGCAAATAAGTTGCTGTTGTAGTCGCATTCAATCAGCAGAGTTTCGCCTTCATCCACCACGTTGAAGCCCAGGTCATAGTGGAAATAAAACCGCGGACCTGAGGTGATGCGCGAAGTGCAATTGCCAAACTGAACCCCGCTCAACGCAGGATCAAGATTGAAGATCACCGGAGCCAGCGGAATGCGGCTCGCATCGGAAGGAACCTCGAGTTTCTGGATAAGGCCACCAAGATTCGCGTTCCAATACTCTTGGGCATCGAGCACCAGTTTCTGCGTTCGCCCCAGTAGATCGACGAACGACGTTTCACCCTCCACCTGGAAACGGAATGGCAGTGTATGTACGCACTGTCCAACCAGGCTGTTGAAGCCAAGCGCTCCCTGCCCTGCGAAAGGCACGCCGACCACGAAGTCGCCGTTCCCGCTGAGCCGGTACAACCAAGTCGAGAACGCTGTCAGCAAGAACGCGAACGGCGTGTTCTTGAGCTCACGCGCGGTTCGCTTCACGCTCTGATAGGAGTTTGCATCCAGTCGGAGGTTGGCTCGCGCCGCTTCGTACGACCGCATCGTCGACCGGGGAGTATCCGTAGGCAGATCCAGAGGCTCCGGCGAGCTCTTGAACTGCGACAGCCAGAATTCCTCGCATGTCTTCGTCGTTTCTGAATTCCGCTCTTGCACCTGCCACGAGGAATAATCGCGCATCTGCTCCGGCTCTTCCAGAGTCAGCTCGCGCTTATCTGCAAATGCGGTATAGAACTTACCCATTTCCTCCAGAACTACCTTGAACCCCCAACCGTCGCAAATAATCATGTGCGCGGTAAACACCAGGAGATGTCTGTCCCGGGCGAGTTTAATCAACTGAAAAGAAGTCAGTGGACCGTGCAGCAGGTCGAAAATCTGTCGTCCGTCCTGCTCCAGAATTTGCGTCATCTTGGCAGCCGCTTCCGCCGAAGAAAGACAGCTCAGGTCGTGACAACGGAGGACGATCGGCATTTCAGCATGCACGATCACCTTCGCTCCATCTTCGGTGAACGTCGATCGCAGCGCCTCATGTCTCGACACGACCTGTTCGATTGCCCATTCCACGCCCGCTACGCTGAGTTCGCCGGAAATCTCCACCACATTGGTTCCGTTGCTCGCGGCCGAGGCCTCCGGACGTATTTGCGCCGCCACCCACATTTCCTTCTGGAGTTCTGTCGGAACATGCTCGCCTGAACAAGCCATCGCCGGCACAGCCAGTTTTGATGCTGCTGGTACATGGCGTTCCGAATCCAGAGTCTGTGCTTGAGGCGCAGATGGTGTGGACAGTTTCGAAAGGTTTCCGAAGATCTCGTCTTCGACCATGGCCTCGACGCTATCGGTGAACGCTCGCACCACGTGATCGACGTCCTGTTCGCTGTGCGAATCGGTCATGTAGCACGGGAAACCCTCCACCAGGTGAACTCCGCGATACCGCAGATGGAACCCGAGTAAGTTTGCCAACTCGCCCTGTTCCTTATTTCGTAAATACATCTGCGAAGTAAAGTGTGGCAGTTCAATGTCGAGTTCATACTTCTTGAACAGCTGATTAACCTGGCTTGCAAATCGGGACGCCCGGTCTGCCACTCGTTGTTGCAAAGCTGGACCTTCTTTGATCAGGTGCTTCAAGGTCGCATGCGCAGCCGCAATCGCAAGCGGATGGCGCACAAACGTGCCGGCAAAGAAAGTAACCCCGGCTTCAGGAAATGAGTCGTCGCCATACTGCCAGAAACCACCATCGAACACGTCCATCACGTCACGGCGACCAGCGACAACTCCGATGGGCATGCCGCCAGCGAGCACTTTGCCGTACGTGGCAAGGTCGGCCTGAATACCGAAGTAAGCTTGCGCACCGCCCGGAGCGCAACGGAACCCGGTTACCACTTCGTCGAAGACCAGAATGATGTCGAGTTCTCGTGTAATACGGCGCAGTGCGTGGAGAAATTCTCTGGGCTGGAATTCCGGCCTGCGGCTCTGGACGGGCTCCACAATCACGGCCGCAATTTCCGATGCATGTTCCTTGATCAGTTCCAGCGACTCTTCCGTCCCGTATTCCATCACGTAGGTGTCATCCACGCTTTGAAAAGGAATTCCCGGCGCCGACGGCAAGGTGCGCAGTTGTCCATTGCGATTGGCTTGATGCACCAGTACCTGATCGAAATTACCGTGATAGTCGCGCGAAAAGACAACCACTTTGTCTCGGCCCGTGTAAGTACGCGACAGCCGCATGGCCGCCTGCACAGCCTCTGAACCTGAGCAGGTGAAACTCGCACGCTCCATCCCGGTGAGTTCGCAGATCATCTCTGCCACTTCACCCACCAGAGGTGTCTGCGGGCCGATCTCAAAGCCGCGACCCAGTTGTTCTTCGATTGCCTTCGTTACAAAGCTGGGAGCGTGCCCAAGAAAAATCGGGCCAAATCCATTTAGCATATCGATGTACTGGTTGCCGTCGAGATCCCACAGCTTCGAGCCCTGCGAGCGTTGAACCCAGATGGGATAGACCATCTCTTTCCAGCGGCGATTGAACCCAGCCGCGGTTCGCGGATCAGCCAAGCGGCTCCGGTAACGCTGCGTTCTCTCCTTGGATGTCGCCGTCTTTCGGGTGTAGCTTTCGATCAGCCTGTCTAGGTGCCTTTGCTGCTTGGCGGGAAGTGGATGCAGGCCATTCGTCTTCACGTCTCCGGGACCGAAGCCCGAAGAAACTTTCACAGTCGGCGCGTCTTTCGCCCCCGGCTTCTCCGTTGCCGAACCGTTACCTGCACCCGAAGCAGTTGGAATTTCCCGAACTGTGATCGCTGCCACCGCCGGCTGCACCGGGCCGGGCGCTGCCAGAACATCCGATGGGGCGACGCGAACTGCAGAATCCGCAGGAAGTCCTTGCAGGAACTTCAACTGCGCAGCCATCAATTCAAGCTGGCGCACCAGGACCGATTCCATTCCAGCCATCGATCCGAAATCCTGACTTAATACCTCACAAATCAGCGGGCTCGCCTGCGGCTGCACCGGCGCGGACACAGTAATCGACTGGATCGCAGGTGCCTGCGGCTGAGTCATCGCAGAAACCGGGATTGAGGCTTTTTCAACTAAGATAGGCGCCTTCTCCTCTGCAGCGGCCGGGATCGCAGGCTCTGGAGGCAATTTATCGTCCAGGTAGGCACCCAGAGCAGCAATGGTCGGCAGTTCGCTAAACAGTTGCCGGAAAGTGATGCGGAGCCCAAACGTCTTCTGCAACACAGCGCTCAGCTGTGTCAGAAAAAGAGAGTCGAAGCCCAATTCGACGAAACTCGCATTTTCGGCAACATCTTCGAGCGAAACCCCCGACAAATCCCGGGCAGTCTCGCGAACTTGGTGGATCAATCGCTCGCGTCGGTTATTGAATGACATGATTCTCTTTCCCAGTATTAGCTCGCTTCCGTAGCATTTCGAGTTGTTGCGTCATGAGTTGCATCTGCTGCTCGATCAATTTGCAGGCACTCAGCTGAACCGTCGCAGGAACACTTGGCTGCGACGGCGGGGTCGGAGTAACAATGGGAGAGGGCTCTACCACGTGCTTACTGTTTCCCGCTGCTTTTTCTGCGGCAGAAGCGAGAGGTTGAATCTGCGGGGGAGGAGCAATCCAATAACTCTTTCGTTCGAATGGGTAAGTGGGAAGCGACAACCTTTTCCGTCGCTCATTGGCGTAAAACTCGCTCCAATCCGCTTCAATCCCAGCCAGCCATAATCTTCCCAAGGAACTCAGGATTGCTTCGGTTTCGCCGACTTTCGCGTCGTATGCTCCAAGCGAAGTAACTGCGAGCAGACCTTTGGGTTTTGTCGTCTGCTGCAATACGAGTTGCGTCAGAGCTTGTCCTGGACCGACTTCTAAAAAGACACTCGCCCCGTTCTTTATTGCGGTTTCCACCGCTTGCCCAAAGCGAACCGTATGGCGCAATTGCTTTGCCCAGTAATATCCGTCAGGCGCACTCTGCTGGTCGATGTATGTTCCACTCAGGGTGGAAATCCAGGGTAACTGTGGAGTGTTTGGCTTCACACCGCCCGCCAATTCCGCAAATGGTTCAACGATGGGATCCATCATCGACGAGTGAAAGGCGTGCGAGGTCGGCAGTATGCGACCGAAGATTCCCGAGGCGTCGAACGTCTTTTGTAGCTCTTTCAGCGCTTCCGTCGGGCCCGACAACGTAGTCAAGACCGCGCTGTTGATCGCAGCAACTGCCACTCCCTCGGGCAGAAGCTTGTCGACCTCCAGGTGATTCTTGCGAACTACCAGCATCGATCCCGCCGGAAGGTCCTGCATCATCCTGGCGCGCCCAGCAAGGATGGCTAAAGCATCTTCCAATTCGAAGACACCAGCTAGCACTGCGGCCACATATTCACCAACACTGTGCCCGATTACCAGCGAAGGCTTGATTCCCCACGACTGCCACAGCGTGGCCAGCGCATATTCGATAGTGAAGATCGCCGGCTGAGTTACACGAGTCTCGTGGATCTGCTTTTCCGCCTCGGCCCTCGCATCAGAGGTTGGGTACAGCACAGAACGGATGTCGAACCCCAGGTGGTCGCGAAGGCATCCCGCGCAGCGATCGACTGCATTGCGAAAGACCGGCTCCGACTCGTACAATTCCCGGCCCATGTTCACGTACTGAGATCCCTGCCCCGGGAATAGAAATACGATCCCTGGGCTCTGGGCCCCGGCTTCCCCCAGGAACTTGTTCTCGTGTTCCGCCGCTTTCAGTCGGGTAATGAATTCAGCACGGTTCTCCGCACACACAATCTGTCGATGCCGGAAGCGCTGTCGCCCGCGTTGCAATGTATAGGCAACATCCGCCAGCTTTTCATTCGGATGGTTCTCCAGATAACTCGCAAGCCGCACTGACATCGCCCTCAGCGCCGAAGGGGTTTTCGCCGAGAGCATCATCAGTTGTGGCCTCCGCGAAGCACCACTCGTCTCCTCTGATGGCGCCTCTTCCACGACCACGTGAGCGTTCGTGCCACCAATGCCCATCGCACTCACGCCCGCGCGACGAGGTGAATTGCCACGCTTCCATTCCATTGGCTTCGACACGGGAAAGAACGGGCTATTCTCGAAATCAATCTTCGGGTTTGGGGATTTGAAATGGAGTAGCGGTGGTATCGCGTCGTGCTGGAGCTGCAGCACCGTCTTAATCAGCCCCGTGGCGCCTGCTGCGATATCAAGATGACCGATGTGCGTTTTCCCCGTGCCCAATGCACAAAACTCATTTCGCGTGGAACCACCCCGCCGAAACGCTGACGTCAGCGCTGCTACTTCGATTGGGTCTCCCAGCGGCGTCGCCGTGCCGTGCGCCTCGATGTAAGAAACTGTGTCTGGATGAACCCCTGCGGCGGCTTGTGCCATCGCAATCGCTTCCGCCTGCGCATTCACGCTGGGCGCCGCGTACCCGATTTTGTCGGCGCCATCATTATTCACCGCGAAGCCCTTAATGACCGCAAGAATGGAATCCCCGTCGGCGATCGCATCCGAGAGGCGCTTCAACAAAACCACGGCAACGCCGTGCCCAAAGACCGTTCCGCAGGCATCGGCATCGAAAGTACGGCAAGTGCCGTCGGCCGAGGCCAGTCCCTCTTCCTGATAGCGGTAATCCCGCTTTTGCGGGAACGTGATGGAAACCCCGCCCGCCAATGCCATATCACATTGATAAGTCAAAAGACTCGTGCATGCCTGGCAGACAGCTACCAATGATGTCGAGCATGCGCACTGCACCGTCATGCTCGGACCGCGAAGGTTGAGTTTGTACGAGACCCGGGTCGGCATGAAGTCCTTATCGTTGCCTAACATGGTCTGATATTCGCCTACCTGGTAGTTAGCGCTGAAGCCGGCCGCAAATGCGCGGTCCGTGCACAGGTTATGAAGCAAGTAGGTGTTCATGCTAAGTCCGGCATAGACACCGATTAGACCCGGATAACTCTCCGGCGCATGACCTGAACTCTCCAGTGCTTCCCAGGCGCATTCCAGGAAAAGCCGATGCTGAGGGTCAATCAGCTGCGCTTCTTTCGGGTACATCCCGAAGAAGTCGGCATCGAACAGATCCGTATCCTCCAGGATGCCCCGCGCGCGGATCATCTTCTGATCTTCAGCAGGCGAGCGCAGCGAGTATTCCAGCTCAGCTTCGTCGAAGCGTGAGATCGACTCCACTCCCTGGGTCAGGTTTTGCCAGAACTGCTCGACATCGCGAGCACCGGGAAATCTTCCCGACATGCCCACGATGGCAATCGTCTCAGGCGCAGGGGTTGATTGTTTCTCGTCCACTAGTTATCTCCTCCAATTGCCGGCGCTGATCGCCTGACGCTGTCGTTGCGCACGGTTCACAATTTCGTTTTGAGGGAGTTTTTGGGGGATCTGCTCGAACGAGGCCGTAAGCTTTCGAACCGTAGTGTGCACGAACAGTTCCACTACTGAAAAGTTGCGGCCGATCAGTTTCTGCAGTTGCGTATGCACTTGTGCCAGGTTCAACGAATTGCCGCCAAGTTCGAAGAAATCGTCATCGATACCAACTCTGTCGAGATCCAGAACCTGCTGGTAGATCTTCGCAATGCCCCGTTCCAACTCTGTTCGCGGAGCTTGGAATGGCTGTTCCATCTCTGCGCGTTGTGACGCAGGGGCGGGCAAGGCACCCCGGTCGATCTTGCCATTCTGGGTAAGGGGAAGCTGCGGCAAGAAGACGAAGTGGGAAGGCACCATGTAACTCGGAAGCGCCGACTGCAATGCGCGCCGTAATGTGTCTCGCGCCGGACACTCTCCGTTCGCCGGAACGATATACGCCACCAGTTCTTTATCTCCATCGTCATCCCTGACGATTACGAATGCCTCTCGCACGCTGGCTTGTCGTGTCAAGGCCGATTGGACTTCGCCCAACTCAATGCGGAATCCCCGAATCTTGACTTGATGGTCCAGGCGGCCCATGTATTCGAGGTCGCCATCCGGAAGTCGTCGAGCCAGATCGCCGCTGCGGTACAGGGTAGCGTTGCGATTCGAAAACGGGTTCCGGACAAACTTTTCTGCATTCAGTTCGGCGCGCTTCAGATAGCCGCGGGCCACCCCCCCTCCCCCGACAAATATCTCGCCGGGTACGCCAACCGGGACCGGCCGTAGCTTCGAATCGAGAATGTGGAGTAATAAGTCAGGAATCGGCCTTCCGATCACACTGCCAGGAGCTTCTGTCAGATCTGACCGCTTTAGAGGCCGGTAGGTTACGTGGACCGTGGTCTCGGTAATTCCGTACATGTTGACGAGTTGCGGCTGCGTGTCGCCATACTTGTCGATCCACACCCCGAGGCTTTGGAGATTCAGAGCCTCTCCTCCAAAAATCACCAGGCGGAGTTCCGTAAGCTTCTGGCCCAGCCTTCTCTCATCTACCCCGACCAACTGGCGAAATGCCGAGGGGGTCTGGTTTAGTACTGTGACCTTCTCCTCAGCGAGCAAATCGTAGAAGCGCTCAGGCGAACGACTATCAGCGAAGGGCACAATCACCAGGCGACCGCCATAGAGGAGCGCTCCCCAAATCTCCCACACCGAGAAGTCAAACGCACAGGAGTGAAAGAACGTCCATGTATCGCTTTCACTGAAGTGAAACCAGGAATCTGTTGCCTCGAATAGCCGGGCTACATTCCTGTGCGTGACCAGAACGCCCTTCGGCTTTCCTGTGGAACCAGAGGTGAAGATGCAATAGGCCAGGTTGTCGGGGCTCACCTCCTCCGGCAAGTTGTCGCCGCTGAACCCTGTCCATTTCTCTTCATCTTCGTCTATGCGGATCACCGACGCGCTGGTTTCTGGCAGATCCCTCGCCGTCTTTGAATCCGTAATCACAACGGGACTTTCCGCGTCTCTGAGCATGAAGGAAACTCGATCCGACGGGTAACTCAGATCGATGGGAAGATAAGCGCCACCCGCTTTCAGGATCGCCAGCATCGCAATCAGCATGTCTGGTGTGCGCTCAAGATAGAGCCCAACTAATACGTCCTGACCCACGCCCAACCCCTTCAAATAGTGAGCCAGTCGATTGGCCCGCGTATTTATTTCCGCATAAGTCAGATTGTTTTGGCGTTCTCCCGGCATGGTGATAGCAATGCCCCGTGCTGTTTTCCGCGCCTGCTCCTCGAAACGCCGGTGTAAACATTGCGATCCTGCGTACTGGTTGACTTCGGACTCGACTGCTTGAACCGTCAACCGCGCCTCTTCCGCGCTGAACAGCGGCACTTCGTTAACCGAGTGCATCAACAGTTCAGCAAATGATTCAACCAGGAAGCCTAGTTGCCGGAGAATGTTGTGTACCGTTTCCTGTCTGTATTTGTTGCGGTCGAAATCGGCGCGGAGCACAGGCGCCTCCGCAGGGCTGTCGAAGGAGATCAGCAGGTCGCAACACGATGCGATTTGCTCTCCGATCCGTCTGGGCTCAACGCGCTGGTTCGCTTTTTCGGGAATCGACAACACTAGGCGAAATATAGTCTGAGTAGCGGACACATCCGGATCTTCCCTCCAAGCCTGCAACTGTTCCCATGAACACACCTGACCCTTCGCCGCCCGCACGCTGGCCTCAACCTTTTCCAGGTTTTGCCGTACGCTACAGGAAGGCTCGATTTCTGTCCGAACGGATAACATCGATCCGTTATCCACGCCGATCTCGATGTTGTCGGCCAGCACGTAACGATATAGAAGAATCTGGAGGAGCCCGATGAGAGCGCCGTCGACCGTCAATCTCTCAGCTTCGCAAGCGCTAATCAGGTTGCGCCATGATGCATTCGACAGAGGCACGCTTACGCTGCCGCGCCGGGCGCTCTGACCACTCCGACGATAGTCAACCGGGAAGCTGGAACCATCAAGCCCAGAGCGAAGTCGAGCCATCCAATAATCCACTCCGTTCTGACAGTGCTCGGCAATCATGTTCACTCCTTCTGTTGCGCCAGGTATCTTCGTACCTGCTATTTACGATGTTATTGATTGATTAAACGGATTTACTATCAAGAGGAGACGACAACCTACGCCGGGTACTCTGCGGCCAGCAGCGATTCATTGGCTGCTTCCACTCGGTAACTGACCGCGCCCTCGTGTAGCTCGGCATAGGCTACCCTGGCCCGTTCACTGCCATTTCCAGTAACGGTCCAGCCATCAACGGACTTCACCAGCCGCATCGACGACCGCGCTCGCCACCAATCATTGATCTCCCCAGGCAACGCGGCCCACAAGTTGTCTGCGATCCGCTTCTCAGCTAGATACGCCAACAGGGCCTCATACGTTCTTCGCGCTCGTGATTCAATGATGTAGTCGGGATGCACGATAAAGCTCGCCAACCCGTGCGAGTCTGAGATACCCGCCACTTGCTGCTCCCACATCCGCGTTGAGTAATCACCAAGGATGTGAAACAGCGAATAGTCCTGAATGGTGGTCACCGGAATCTCCACCATGTCTCCCATGAAAAACGGCATGACAGTGCAGCAGCCTCCTCGTTGTGGGTCGAGGTGTGCGACACTTGGCACCGACATGTCATACTCAAAGTCCAACTCGCTCATCCAAGCCTGCTTGCGATATAACGCCGCGGAGCGAAATCCACGAGCACCGAATTGTTTTCCGTAGCAATTGATTTTCTGGGCGCGCTCCACAAATTGCTCTCGTGTTTCGGAGAACAGCCGCCCGTCGTGATTCAGATCGTGCACGTTTACTTCGAATCCCCTCTGCCGGATGGATTCAAGAAACTCCTCCCGGACGTCGTAACGGTCCTCAGGTACGACCTGGAAGGAGCTCTTGATGCCGTACGCGTCGTTAATGTCCATCAGGTGCGTGCAGAAGTCCCGGCCTACCCTCGTTTCCACATCGTGGGTCATACAGACGCAAGCAGAATGTCCTCCCGGCCAGAACCATATAAAGGGAATCTCGTTCAATCCCTGATTTTTCATTTCGGCAGCCAGTAACCATTCGTAAATGCGCTCCACGCTCCGATCAACGGGCCATTGGGGAAAAGGAATCCGGTCCCACCCCCGCAACGAAAACCGCTGCAGGTGTTTCCGCACTGCGACCGGCATAAGCGGCCTTAAGAGGTAGTAGAGTTGCCGCACCATACCGCGCTGATCATGAGTGATCCCGCCTGTATATCTCTCCAGCTGGAGGTTGGTGATTACCTCAACGGGATCAAAAGGCAATGCAATGGCCATCGCAGTCCGTTCTACCCGGGCCTCGGGAAGGATACCGCTCATGCGTGCGGACGGCCGGATTCCCGACACTCGCCCGAAACTCACCGTCCCGTCTGCCAGTGAGAAGAATCCCGCCTCTGGGCTCAGTTCTGCCGCCACCTTGATCGATGCCCCTAACTCCGGACAACGATAAAAGTCGGTCAACAAGCCCGTTATGGCGGTGGAAGACTGCATGATAGTGGATACTGTACAAGCCGCTGGAAAGAACTCTTCTAGTTCGACACTCCAGGAACGGTGGATCGGGTCACGTCAGCCCGGTTTGTAGCTGTTAAGCGATCCACGATGTGCAGATACTCACCCTGCTTCACATCCCAGTTGTTCTGCCGGATGTGCTCAGCCGCGCGCTCAATCAGTCGGGCGCGCTCCTCAGGATGCGAATACAATTCCATAATTGCGACGGCAAGTGAGTCCACGTTCTCTGACTCAAAGAACCTCACCATAGAGTCGTTGAAATAGTAGCTGTCGATCTTTGTGCGGGAGACAATCACCGGAACGCCGACTGCCATAAACTCCTGCACCTTTGTGCTCGCGGCCTCATTGCCGAAGGTCGAACTTGCTCGCTTGGGCACCACCGAAATGTCCGCCGCTGCCATCAGACCCGCGATTTCCTGGGTTGAACGATAATTCTCTATGGTGATCTCCCGCTCCAGCCCAAGGTCCCGAACTAACTTTTCGAGCACCGGGCGCATGGCGCCTTCGCCGTAAATTTGGAATGCGGCACCTTCAATAGCTTTATGCACTTGTGCAAACGCGCGAATGGCGATGTCAAGACCCTGGTGCCAGTTCAGGCTACCCGGATACATGATCAGGAAGCGTCCAGGCCTCTTTTCGATGGCGCGGGGATAGAAGATCGCAAGGTTAGGATAGTTGCAGATCGCTGAGCACTTACTCTTCGGCACAGATCGCCCTATCAATCGCTCATACCACAAATGGTTTGCGATGATTACGTGACTAGCCAGTTTCGCCGAACACTTCTCCACCAACAACATTCCCTTGTAGATGAGCGAGCCCTGGCCTGCTTCGAACTTGCTCGCGTAGAACTCTGGGAGAATGTCGTGAATATCGAGGATTACCGGCACCCCCACCAGCCGCAATGGAAGAGCTGCGAACACCAGGAAGTCCGGCACCGAGTGCACATGGACCAGGTCATAGCGTTTCCGCAAATGTTTCCACGTCAGTATGACCATGGAGACCAGCAGGAACCGTATGATGCGAAGTAGATAGCCGAGCGCCGCACGTTCATTGATCTCCCTGCGTTGCACGCGGTAGACGCAAACTCCATCAATTACTTCACAACGCGGTGCACCATCATGCGAGAGTGCGATGATGTCGACCGCATCGCCGCGACGGACCAGCGCCTGCGCATACTGGATGATCCGGCTATCCGACTCATAGAACGAGTAAGCCACCATGCAGACTCTCATTTCGATTCCATCCTTTGAACCTGCAATCCGATCGACTGGTGCCTTTTACCGCGAACCAGTTGTCGTATTCGGCCGCTCTGCTCACGACGGAAATACTCTGCGAACTCTGCACTCACCGCTCTCGGTTCGCGGCACAGATGTGCATACAGGAACCCGGCGGCCCGAACGGAAGCGCCCACAAGGAACGGTTTCACGTGAATTCTGCGCAGGATTTTCATCGCTTCAAATGCAGGAAGCGTCCCGAGAGATTGGTCCATGCGGCCTTGGCGAAAGCAACCACGTAATACACCACCCGCGGATCCGGTCACGCGGTGATGCTGGATCTCGAGGTCCGCAAACGAAGCGACCCGCCATCCCTTCATCCTTGCAGACACTTCGGCATAAGTGTCGGGGCCCCCAAAGGGCAGTGGAATGTATCTTCCCCCTATTTCCTGAAAACATTCACGGCGAAAGAGTTGCACGGCGTGCGCCACCGAGGTCAGACTGTTGTCGCGACGGCCTCGAAAAGTGCCGTCCGGGCATTTTTCCGTGATCACTCCGCCAGCTAAGCCAAGCTGCGGATCCAGGCGGAACTTCTCCAGCAGACCTTCGAAGTAGCGCGGCGAGAACGTGATGTCTGCATCAAGGTTGCCAATGAAATCGAATTCCGCTTCCGCGAGTTCCGCAATTCCCGCATTGATTGCATGCACCTGCGCAGCAAAATTCCGGGCATGATCCTTAGTCATCCGGCATAGTTGAATGAATGGATAATCGGCCGCATAACGAGCAACGAGTTCATCCGTGTTGTCCGTGGATCCGTCGCTTACGACCACCCATCTGACCGGCTGGCGGCTTTGTGAAACCACAGCCCGCAGCGTGTTCTCGATGAAGTTGCCTTCGTTGTAGGCAGCCGTAACCAGCACGTATCGGCCGAGAAATGGTCGTTCAGTTGTCATGATTGCCCAGCGACACCTATGCGTTAACTCTGTTCCCACTCATTAACCAGCGTAGACAAGACAAGCTACGCTGTACTTTAGCGATAGCTTCGGTTCTGCGATGTCTATCGCAGCAATAGGACACTGAATAGCCAATGATTCTTGCGAATTCGTGGATCGCAATGGCTACTGTATAGCCAATAACTCCCCGAATCCCGTGGTGTTTTCGGAAGTACTGCATATTCGCGCGGCGCATCTCAACATAAAAGCGGGCCGGAGTAACCTCCGAGCTGCCACCGCCGTAATGCAGTGACTCCGCTTCGCCGCAGTAGACAACGCGCCAGCCTGCTTTTCGGAAACGGTGGCACCAATCCAGATCTTCGCCGAACATGAAGAAGCGCTCGTCCAGCCCGCCAACTTGCTCAAGAGATCTTCGCGGTATCATCCAAAACCAGCCAGCCAGCACCTCGACATCTTCCAGTGCGGCTGCACTATGCCGCTTACCCGAAAAGCCGGAAAACAGGCTGTTGGAGGGAAATATGGAATCCAGCGCCAGGGCGGAACACAGCGTGTTCCATACCGTGGGCAAACGGGTAACCGACAGCCCGACGTGCCCGTCAGAACACAGCATCTTAGGCCCCATGACGCCGATATCAGGATTCGTCTTCATCAATTTCAGCATTTTTTCAATGCAGCCTGCCGCAACCACTACATCCGAGTTGACCAGGCAAAGGTATTCACCTCGGCTGCGGGCAATGCCAATATTATTGCCCTTCGCAAAGCCCAGGTTGGCGCCGGTCTCAATTAACTGAACTTCAGGAAACGACGTGCGAATCGCCTCCGGCGTTCCATCCGTCGATGCGTTATCGACGACGATGATTTCGAACGGCACCTGAAGGTCGCACGTTCGAAGCGATTCCAGGCACTCCATCGCGTAACGTTTTCCATTCCAGGTCACAATGACTACCGAAATAACCGGCGGGTTGCTGCTGGTAGACATGACTTAGAGCCTTCCGAACTCCGGACGTTCTACGTAAAGCAGCGCCGTCTGTACCGGGATCTCGACCTCGCTCGAAACAACTGCCGCTAGCATCTGTTCTTTCCGCCGCTTGGCCGCAAAGCCAGGGAGTACCGAGATCATGGCCAGCAACGTGTACCACGCTACGATTGCCTGATCGAAATAGACGATCCCGAAGTATGCAACCGTGTTTGCGAACAGCGCCGTGCCAAGCGCCCAGATCAATCGCAGATCCCTTGGATATTTTTCCGCGGCTCTCCGAGCCGTTCCTACCAGTTTGAAGGCGCAGACCAGTACAGCAATGAACAATACAAAGTTGAGAAATCCCCCGGACAGGCCGGCTGCGACGTATGCGTTGTCCACGTCCCACATAGACCAACCCCAATCCCCATTTGCAACTGTCCCGTATAACCACCAGTCCCCGAAATGACGGACCAAGTTATCCACCAGCATCGCGCGATGCCATCCGCTGCCACCCAGCACCCCGCCTGCACGATCCATCAGGAACCAGACTGGGGAACTCATTCCTAGCTGTATTATTAGCAAGCCCGCGACCATGCTCCACCGCACCGCGCGCATGCTCTTTCTCGCAGGCCAGAGAACCAGTCCCAGGAGTGCCGCTCCGTAAGTGAGCACCGGCGTACTTGAATGCGACAAGGCCATCATCCCAGTGGAGGAGAGGGCCGCAGCCCAGCCAACCACCGTCCGCGTCGCCCCTCGAACAGCAAAGCGACAAAAATCGGAAAGAGCACCGCACCGATCACACCCGCGGTGATGGCGTGTCCAAAGGGCCCTGCGCTCGAATTAGCCCATCTCGAACATTGGTGATCTGCGGCGCCCCGAGCAGCCAGAACGGGTTGTAGGACGATGCATGCTCGTAAAACATGCATGGACCAATCACGATGACCACTACTGCGAGCGCCTTAATCGCACGCAACACGTCTTGTTTGTCGCGAACCAGGCGGCGGACCAGGAAATAACTTCCCATGGTAGTCAGCAACACTCCCATGCGGTTGATCACTGCTCCAAGATCGTGCCAGAGGAGGCTGTACATCACCGCCCCGCACAGCGCACTGGCCAGAACAACTGCATCAAGCGTTCTTAAACGGCCCGGGAATCGATCGCCGCGGATCAGCACGCGCAACCAGCCGGCAATGACCAGGATTCTCGTTGCATTGAAATGAAGCGATCCGACCAGCACCACCACGTGTAACGGAACCAGCAGGCCTGCGATCAGGAACGGAACAAACGCATACTTTCGCGGGAGAACAAGAATCAGGATCAATGCCGTTGCCAGAACCATCACTGCCAGTGGAGTGGCCGACGTGGAATCGTCCCTCCGCCAAAGTAGTAATTGGTCGGCAGATCGTGTTTATAGTCTGGCACGATAGTTCAAGAGGGGTTGGGGGACTACAGCAGAGGTGGGAATGCGCGCTCAGGTGAAGAACTCGTTCAAGAGGATTCCGCAATAGCGAGGGAGATGCGCCCCTGCGAAGCACTCGCCAGGGCCGAACCGAAATGCGTTCTGAAAGGTTCTATTTCACTGTAGCGCTAAGGCCGCTCGGAGGATCGATGCCGCCAGTCTGGCTTCCGTACTCGAATGCTCCAATATCCCACGCACCACTAGCCGGACGAGCACCGCCCGCTTTGTCAGAATCAAGGGCCGTAATGCCGAGACTGGTGAGATTGGTTCCTGCGCCGATGGCAGCTGAGCCAGCCTGCAGCATGTAATTGCTGTCCAGGTTGGGATTTCCGGTCACTGCGTGAGCATCAAAGCCCAGAGCCTTCCACTGCGTCAAGGTGTAGTACGTGTTCGGGGAGCCATCCGCGAGCCCGGGATAGGTGATGTTGTAATACAGGTTGTAATCTGCGTTGGAGAACGAACCGGCAAAGGCTTGCCCGTTTTCTACTCCGATCGTGCTCCCGGTCAGAAGATTATTGTCGAACCTCGTCACCGACGTTTGCGATTCCAGGTAGATCAACGGGCAGGTACCACCGGGACCGATCACGGTGTTATTCATGAGCGCATGAGGTCCGCTGCCTCCATGCAACCAGATCGCTCTGCCCCCGCCGATCGCACTGCAGGTATTGTTGTTCACGTAGAGCACGTTGTTGAAGATGTTGCAGGACGCGCCCGGGGACGAGCCACCATAAGTGCAGAAGACGTTGCCGGTGAGATTCCCGTGCGCCGAAATGAAGTTGTTGTAAATATTGAAGACGTTGGCTGCGGACGTGGAAAACACGATGATCCCATCTTCGTGTGCCGTGGTGTTCTGCCAGGTATCGAAGTTGCTCATCGTGTTGCCGTAAATGTTCACATTGGTCGTCGAGTTACCCGAACTGCCCGACCCAACATTGATTCCCCAGTACTGATCCGACAGGGTGTTGTTGTAGATATTTACGTTGTTGAGCACGCTTCCGGAGTACTCCAGATAAATTCCAACCGATGTCCCCGTGACTACGTTGTCGTGAACGGAGAAGTTGGTTTTTGACCCGGAACTCTTGATGCCTGCGGAATAAAATGATCCGCACGAAGAGGAACTGTTGCACAAATAAATGTTCTGAATCTTCAAGTTCCTGATTTCGACGTCGGTCTTTCCCGGCGCCACATAGATCCCAGCGCTGATGTTGCTGCTGCAAGTGCCACCTGGACACGAAGTTCCTGCCGCTCCGTTCTGGGTGTTCTGGATGCATTCCGTTCGATCCGCCATCGACTGTCACGTAGTTGTTCACCGTAATCGCGCCGCCGGTCGGGTAAGTTCCGTCGTTTGTGCCCCAGTGAGGTGCTGTCATGATGGCGCCGGGCTCAAACAAAATCGTCAGAATGTTGCCCGCCGACCCAGCAGGTGCGACCAGCATGTTCTGCCCCGCGGTTCCCGTGAACGTGCCACACAGGTGATAGATATTCCCGCCTGACGCATTAGAGTTGAACCACGATGCGGAGTGGGCATTTGCGCAATTGGCGCCAGAATCGCTGCCCGATGTGTTCTGGGTAATGTAGATATCAGCTGCAGCACAAGCCGCGGGAATAAACAATAGGATGACTGCCAAGCTTGCTAGGGGGAGCGCCTTCCGCATATTCCTCCGGGAAAATGGCTTTCCCCGCAGACTACACGCGGCCCAAACGAAGCCGGAAGATACCGAAAGGGCATGCCAAAATCGATTCGAGAGTACTAAGCCCTCTGGTGCCCTAATTTGCTGCATTTTCAGCATCCATCGCCCACTTCATTAGCCAAACTCCGCATCCTTTTCCCGAATTGAAAAAGTTCAACTCTGCTGTCTTCCGCCTGGTTTACGAAAAACCGCGTGCAGATCCGCCCCCGCGCCAGCCATTACCGCCACTTCTCGGAACGGGTACACCACGGTCAGGCGGAATGCCTTCTGCACCAGCCGCTTCAGCGCCGACACCGGCTTCGCATTGGCGGGTGCATCCGGGCACATTCCGCAAGCTAATTTCATCTCCAAAAGCCAATTGCGAATGCTGTTATCCAGGTAGCACGAGCGCGTCGTTCCCACCTCCACAACTTCCAAGCCGACCGAGGACGCCATCGCCGCCAACGCGCGAGGCGAAAACTGCCACAAGTGGCGAGGCACGTCCAACCCCCACCAATATCGTCCAAACAGGCGCGCTTCCAGCGAATCCACATTGGGAAGCGTGATCGTAAAGACGCCCCCTGGTTTCAGCCAGCTGAGGGCTTTCTTCATCACCGCACCCGGATCATACATGTGCTCCAGCACGTGAAATCCCGTGATCGCGTCGAACGAATTCTCCCCGAACTCCGCCTCCAGCACATCCCCCACGAAGACCTCAGCCCCGGTGGTTGCGCTGGCATGGTCCGCAACTGGTTGCGACATTTCGATTCCATACAGCGTCCAGCTGGGCGACTTCACGCTGCGAAGAAATGAACCCGAGCTGCAACCAATATCCAGAAGCGCACCGTCTTGTACATATTCCAAAAGCTTGTTCCGCACCAGATCCCAGTGATGGGGATAGAGATCACCTGGCGCGGTAATCATGCGATCGTAGTCATCCCCGTAGTGCGATCCCATCTCTTCTACCCGAGGTGGAGTGCTCAACCAGCAAAGATGACACTCCGCGCAGCGCGTTAGCCCATACCGGGTACCGCGAACAAAAAAATAATCACGAGCGCTCACAAACGGCTGAATCTGATCTCCGCCGCACGCCGGACACATCACATAGACCGCTTGCTCGGAACTCGCTTGCGGCCGGGTTTCTAGTTCTGCAATCGTATGCATCTGTTCACTCGTGCTCTTAAGATTTGAATCGCTCTAGACTGCGGCGCTCGCGGAATACGCTTCGACTCGCCGCGGCAGGATCGCTCCCACCAGGGTCTTGGCTTCAGAGGTAGAGAAAGCTCGCGTCAGCCAGAACATCGGCCAGGTCATCAGAAAGGCGGCTAGCGAAGCCAGGACCATTTGCAAAGTCGCCGTTCCGCGACCGCCGAATATCTGGGGAACGGGGATATAAAACGCCAAGGCACTCACGCCCAGAATGGTGGCCGTAGCCGCCGTGATACGCAGCGCATCTGGAACCAGCGAGACGGGACGAAATACTTCGAAAGTCTTGCCCAACGCGTACAACATGAAAATCATACCGACCAGTTCGGCGAAGGCCAACCCGCTCAGAACTCCGACCAGACCCAGCGCTCGCGAGAATGCAGCAACCCCCAACACCATCACGATCCGCAACGCCTGCTGCACATTGTCGAGCAGGACGCTTCCCGCGGTCCGATACAGAACAATGGCCAGAATCGAAAACGCCTGGAACAGCCCAGCCGCCGCAACCAGCCACAACACCACCTTCAACGATGGATCCGTCTGCCCGGTCCATGCATAAATGATCGTGGCCCCAAATGCGGACACAAACGCCAGCGGCAGCAGTCCCAGTGCAGTCGTGACCTTGAATGACTTCACCACCAGTCGCCTCATTGCATCCGCCGATCCCGAAGCGTAAACCGCCGTTCCTCCGGTCAGAATGGGGAGCAGGAACGCATCGGTAGCGGTGGTGGCGGTACTCAGCAGCCGCGAAGCCAATGCGAAAACGCCAGCCGCTTGCGCGCCGAACCCACGCAAAATCGTGATCGGCAGGATCGCCAGGTAAACCACCTCGAGCATCCCTCGCAGCTGGTAGGTGCCGGCAAACCTCGCGAGCTCCGGTATCGCGCTTCGCATAACCAGCGCTCGCGACACCCGGACTTGCGGCACGATCCGTTTTGACGCCACATAGCAACAGAGGATGAATCCAATTTCCGAGGTCGCCATCACGCAGGCCATCGCCACTAGCCCAAATCCGTAGTGCAGCAATCCCACGATCGCAATAGCCTCGGCAACACAAAAGATCGTCGTGAACTTGCGTGCCAGGTCGATGCGATGGCCTCCCATCACAATGGCCTCATACACCGCGCCGAAATTCGAGATCACCATGATGAGAGCAAGCACCGAAATCGCTTTTGCGCTGGCCGCCAGAAATTGCGCTGGAACACCAGATGCGCTGGCCAGTTTCTCCGCAAAAAACGCCACGGGTAGCAAGCCAATCACCGACAACACCAGCATGAAGGCGCAACCCGTACTCAGCAGCCGGTTGGTCGCTTCGTAATCCTCTTTGGCCACTGCTTCCGCAACATATTTCTGGAATGCCGACTTGATGCCAATGCTGCCGAACCGCATGTACGCGGCCGTGGTCATCACAATGGACCATATGCCGTAGCCATCCAGGCCAAGATGCGCGATCACCAGCGGGATCGTCACCAGCCGGGTCGCCACCTGCGTGACCTTGGCGACGTACGCCAAAAACGGTGTTCTTGCCGATGCTGGCGGCGAGCTCACGGTGCGAAGATTTGCTATTGGTTTCCATGTTCAAATTCGACCCTTCAGTCCCCAACCTGTTCGCATATCTCGCCAACGCCCGCTGCACAGCCTCCACGACCACTAGCCTGCTGTTCCCGCGTCAGCGTCGTCGACATGGGCAACGACACGATTTGCTTCGCCAGGCTCTCGGTCACCGGGAAATCTCCCTCCCGATATCCGAGAGCGGCATACGCCTTTTGCAAATGGAGCGGAATCGGATAATGAATGCCGGTGCCGATCCCCTCTTGATTCAAAGATTCCCGCAATCCCTCGCGATCCGCACACCGCACCACATACAGGTGGTACACGGCGCGCGACCACTCTGGCTCGTACGGCGTCATCACTTCAACTCCGCAGTCCGCAAAAAGTTGGTTGTAACAGGCTGCTGCCTCACGACGCTTGGCATTCCATTCCGCCAGATGTTTCAGCTTCACGCTCAACAGTCCAGCTTGAATCGAATCAAGACGCCCGTTATAGCCCTCCATGTCGTGGTAATACTTTTGCGCTTGCCCGTGATCGCGAATCACGCGAATCTTGCGTGCCACTTCGGCGTCGTTCGTCGTGACCGCACCCGCTTCGCCACAGGCTCCCAGATTCTTGCCGGGATAAAAGCTGAATGCGGCGGCCTGCCCGATCGAGCCCGCGCTAAACCACCGCTCATGTCGTCGCGAAAAGTACTGCGGCTCCATGCGCCTGGCACGCGTCTTCCACCACCAGCAGGTTGTACTTCTCCGCCTGATCCATGATCAGATCCATGTCCGCCATTTGCCCGTAAAGATGCACCGGAACAATTGCCCTCACCCGGCCGGTCCTGTTTCACCATGAACCAACTGACCCGAGACGCCGTCGAACGCACACTTGGTCTCCAGATACTCTGCGAGTTTCTCCGGATCCATATTGCTGGTGCGTACATCCACGTCCACAAATTCCGCGTGGGCTCCCGCCTGGGTGATCGCTTCCGTCGTGGCAATGAACGTATTAGGAACCGTGATGACGATGTCGTCTTTCTCCACGCCCGCAGCCATCAGGGCAAAGCGCAGTGCATCCGTTCCGCTGCCCACGCCCACACAGTGGGCCGTGCCGCAGAACTGGGCGAATTCCGTCTCAAATCCCTCGACCATCGGACCGCCAATAAAGCCCGGCCGTCTGGAGCGCGCGCTGAAACACTGCCGTCAGTTCCGCCTCTAGCTCCTGGTGCGGAGTAACTAGATCGAGAAAAGGAACTTGCTGTTTCGAATTCATTGTGCGACCTCCGCTTCCTCGGTCATGTACCGCAAGATCCGTGCCGGATTTCCCGCCACCACTGCGTTGCGCGGCACGTCCTTAGTAACCATGCTTCCCGCACCCACGATCGCGTTTTCCCCAATCGTGAGATTCGCCAGGACCGTGCTGCCCGACCCGATCGATGCGCCCTCTTTCACCAGCGTCCGCTCAACTTTCCAGTCGCTCTCGGTCTGAAGTGCGCCGTTCGCCGTAGTTGCCCGCGGATAAATATCGTTGATGAACGTGACTCCATGACCCACGAACACGTTGTCTTCAATGGTCACGCCTTCGCAGATAAATGTGTGGCTGGAAATCTTGCAGCGTTTGCCCACGCTCGCGTTCTTCTGAATCTCCACAAATGCGCCGATCTTGGTTTCATCTCCAATCTCGCATCCGTACAAGTTGATGAACTTAGAAAGACGAACGTCCTCGCCCAGTTTCACGTCCTGGGCAATGGATAGATATTTTTCGACTGTTTTCTCTGGAATGATTTGCATGAAAAACCTCAAGGCAAGTAATTACGCGCAACGGGGAGAAGCGGGGGAGGACCAGTGCTTGAGCCGGGCAGATGAACGTTACGTTTTACAACTCAGAGATAGATCAATGCGCCGCGCTTGCGTAGCGACTTGTTGGCCGCTTCCAGGATCTTCACCACCCGCAGCCCGGCATCGCCATCATTGATGGGATTCGATCCCTCGTTGATCGACGCGATGAAATACGTTAGTTCCTGGCGCAGCGCTTCGACCTGCTCCAGTTGCGGGGCCCACATGTCGCCGGAACGATAGTTGACCAGAAGCTGGTACAGTCCTTCGCGGTTCTCAATCTCAACGCCGCGATCGTAAACCTTGACCTTCTCATCCGCCTCCAGGTCATTCCAAACCAGCATCTTTTTCTCGCCGCCAATCAGAGTCGTTCTTACCTTGACCGGAGACAGCCAGTTCACGTTCACGTGAGCGATCACCTTGTCAGGAAAATACAAAGTAATAAATGCGATGTCCTCGTGCCCATTCAAATGCTTTTGTCCAGTCGCCACCAGCGCTTCCGGGCTGCGCCCGATCAGGTAGTCCATGATGGCCAAGATCGTGCGGCGCCAGGTCCCACACCACATTGACGTCATGCTGAAACAGTCCCAGGTTTACCCGGGTTGAGTCGTAGTAATAAAGCTTTCCCAGCCCGTCCTCCTGCAAAAGCTGCTTGATCTTCTTCACCGCGCCGGTGAACAGGAAGGTGTGGTCCACCATGATTTTCAGGTTCTTTTTGTCCGCCAGTTCGATCAGCTGTTCCGCCTGTGCCACGTTGCTGGTAAATGGCTTCTCCACGAAAATGTGTTTGCCGTTTTCCAGCGCGGTTTTGGCCAGCTCGAAATGCGTCCAGACCGGCGTAACGATGGCCACCGCGTCGATGTCCGGCGATGTCATAATCTCGGACGCATCCGCCGCCACGTACACATTGGGATAAGTCTTGTGAACTCTGCGCCGCGCAGCGGAGCTCTTGTCGCATACTGCCGCGATCTCGGCTCCCGCCAGGCTTTGCAGGTTCCGAACCACGTTCGGCCCCCAATACCCATACCCAATCACGCCGAACTTGACCGCGCCATTAACCTTCGCCCGCACCGCGGGCAGGTGACCCAGGTCGTATGTAGCTACTATGCCGCTACCATTTGTGGACATGACAAACTCCTTTTTCTTGGTTAATGCGCACCTTGAAGCATTGCTTTCGGTGTCAACAGAAGGATCTTGAGGTCGAGCCATGGAGACCAGGTTCGCGCGTATCGCAAATCCAGCCGCACCATCTCATCGAAACCGATGCGATTGCGCCCGTTCACTTGCCATAGTCCGGTTATTCCCGGCTTCGCTTCCAGCAGCCGCTGCCGGTGCCAGAGCTCGTAGCTTTCCACTTCGTAATCAATCGGAGGCCGCGGGCCAACCAGCGACATCTCCCCCTTCAGCACATTGATGAACTGGGGAAGTTCATCCAGGCTGGTGCGCCGCAACAGCGCGCCAATGCGAGTGATTCGCGAGTCCCGGGTCAGCTTGTAAACCGCTGCACCATTGCCATTCGCGCTATGTTTTTCCGCCGCCCCGACGATCAGTTGCCTCACATACGCCTTATGCATGCCGGCATCGTTGTGTTCGTACATGGAGCGGAATTTCAGCAGCCAGAATCTCTCGCCGTACTGTCCGATACGTTGCTGGCGGAAAAACACCGGCCCCTGGGAGGTGAGCTTGATAGCCAGGGCAAACAGCAGAAAAAGAGGACTGGCCGCGAGCAATGCCAGTGAACTGCCCAATATGTCCATCCCACGCTTGACGACCTTGAAGGATCTCCGCATCCGATCGCGGCGTTCCAGTTCCGGATACATCGCCGGCGTGTTCATCCGGTGCGGTACTTCATCGTGCCATTCTTCCGGGAACCACTGAAAAGCGATTCTGATGGCGTTGAATTGCTCAGGACTGAGCTGACTGCTTAACGCCGTACTCACGCGCGTCAGCATGGTGCTCACAATCGAGTTCCGGCCCGTATCGGCCAGCTCGGTAAACAGCACCCCCACGACCGACTTGTCCCGGTACCAGCCCGTGATGTCGGTTTCGCGAGTCATATGCTGCAGCACGGGGAGAATCTGAGGAAGGCAAGATCCGTTGCGCGAAGACGACGGCGCAGTCTCCGCGTCCAGCAGCATCAGCAGCAAGGGCGTCTGAGACCGTTCCGTCCTTTTCCGTTCAATCGCAATCATGCGGCGGAACGCTTTTTCTTCCAGCACGAACGGCGTGGCCGCGGGAGGGTCCGCGGCTATGCTGGCTCGCTGGCGTTCCTCGTAAAGTCGACTTCGCAAATTCACACTCGTTTCTCCTGATTTTTACTGGTGTGCCAATGCACAAATCAGATTTGCCGCAGGCCCATGAACGCTGCTTACTCTTCGTTATCTGGGGAGGCAGGATGTACGCGGTAGTATCGTTGGTAATACTTCTGGTGTTCGGTGTTGCTGGAGCTGTTGAGGACCACTCCCAGGCAGCTTCGAACTGTCCAGGGCTTCCAGTCCACTTTTGATCTGTCTCTTCTGGCTCTTCCCTTCCCGAATCACCAGCAATGCGCCATCGGCGGTGCGCATCCACACGCTGGTATCGGCGAGCGGTAAAGCAGGCGGGCAATCGATAACGATCCAGTCAAACTTATGGCTGAGATCTTCCAGCGCCGTTTCCATTTTGCGCGACTGAATCACTTCCAGAGGGTTCTCCGGGGGAAGGCCGGCGGGGAAAATCCACAAGCTGGAATCCTTGACCCGGTAAATATTTTCTAGTTGCGTGCGCTCACTCTGTACCCACTCCGTGATGCCGGGCCGCGCGCCCAGACCGAATCGCTCAGCAATCACGGGACGTCGCAAGTCTCCGTCCATGAGCAACACTTTCTGCCATTTCCGTCTTGCCAGCGTGATCGCTAGGTTCGTAGAGACCAGGCTCTTGCCCTCTTCGGGCAGCGTACTGGTAACAACAATCTTTTGCAGTCCCTTTTCCTGCTGGATCTTTCGCAGCCGTACCGCGAGGAAACGGAATTTCTCCGCCGCCAGACTCTCTTTTTCCGTGATGCAGACCAGCCGGCTCTGCTTCGAAGCTACCGCCGCCACTTCCGGAAAGTCCTCGAGCTCGATGCGGCTCCGCTCCGCTGCCTGCAGAAGTTCCGCGGCATTGGTACCCGGCTCTGCCAGATCCACACCGGAACGTTCCGACTCCGACCTCTGTAACGCCTCAAATAATCGGCTCATCTTGCCTGGTTCCCCCGATGCCTGCCAGCGACAGCGGACTCACGTTCGTGTGGGACTGCAACTTCTCGTAAACCTGCCGCAACGTCTGCATCGCGCTCCACAATTCCTCGTCCGCCAGATTGTTATCCCGTGCCGGGGCAGGCGGCGCGTGCAGCACATTCAACCGGAAGTCTCTGGCAACTTCTTCGATCATCTCGGGAGTCACGCTCATCGCCTTCTGCGAATAGCCGTTGATCAGCGCGTTCTCACACACCGTGTTCACCAGCCGCGGAATACCTCGCGATACTCCGTGCAGCGCGGCAATCGTTTCCCCCGGAAACAGATGCCACATGCCCTCATCGGCGCCCGCCAGTCGGAGACGGGCCTGAACGTAGCCGTTGGTCTCCTCAACCGTCAGGGGCTTCAACGACGCCCGCACCGCGATTCTCTGCTTCAACTGCCGCAATTCGTAGGAATCCAGCTTCTCCTCCAACTCCGGCTGTCCCACCAGCACAATCTGCAACAGCTTGTTTTGCGCGGTCTCGAGATTGGTCAATAAGCGGACTTCTTCCAGCACTTCCGCCGACAGATGGTGCGCTTCATCGACGATCAGAACCGTGGTCAATTTTCTTTGGTGCCGCGCGATGACGAAGTTGTTGAGCATCAACAACATCTCGCTCTTCGACTTGCCCTGTGCTGCCAGCCCGAAATCGCCGGCGATGTAGTGCAGAAAATCCAGCGGACCCAACAGGCTGTTGAACAAATAGGCGTAGGCGATGTCAGCGGCGCTCAGAAGCTGCAGTAACGCGCGCACCAGCATGGTTTTGCCGGTGCCGACCTCCCCCGTCAGCACGACGAAGCCTTTATGCCGCCGTACTCCGTAATACAGGGCAGCCAGCGCTTCGTTGTGGCTTCTAGCCGGAAACAAAAACGAGGGATCCGGCGTGATCTCAAATGGATCTTTTTTTAGTTTGTAAAAGTCTTTATACATTCGAGGTTTATCCGCGCAGGTAGGCTGCTGCCAGTCCCGCCACCACGCACAGCATGATCACGCTCACGCTGACCAGATCGCGAAGTAACGTCTTTCTTTGCTTCTGCTTTTCCTCCGGCGTCAGCATCCGTGGCAACTCGGTCAGGATCTCGAGCGCGAAAAGCTTCTTGATCTCTTTCTCCGAGTAAATCCGATCGTCGATCATCTCCGCGCCGATAACTCCGGCCGCGCCAAACAAAAGTCCCGCAGCCAGGCCCAGGCAACTCAAATTGAAGCGGTTCGGAGAATAGGGCTTCACCGGCAAGCTCGGCGGATCAAGAATCTGAAAGTGCTCCCCCTCCTGGCGCTTCTCCAGGTTGGTTGCCAGCTCCGACTGGTTTCGCTTTGCCAGCAAGGAATCGTAGTTTGCCTTCGATTGTTCGTAGTCCCGGCTGATGTCAGCG
The DNA here is from genome assembly GCA_963797845.1 of Terriglobia bacterium. GTDB lineage: Bacteria > Acidobacteriota > Terriglobia > Terriglobales > Acidobacteriaceae > DASREM01. The sequence goes on along the minus strand of CAWCRE010000010.1, from coordinate 240,575 downwards.
AGTTGTTGTTCCCGCACCGGCGTCTGGTTCAGCCGTCCCTGGTATTCGTTGATCTTGCCTTTCAAGTCCGCAATGTTCTGCTGCCGGTTCGTGATCTCGATCTGGTTCGCCTTCAGCTGGCTTTGCACCTGCATGATCGGAGAAATCTGTCCGTCGCGGACGTCCACGTCGGTGGACCCATCCTTCTTGTTCTTCAGATTCGCCGCGATCTGCTGCTTCATCCGCTCGGTCTTGGCAATTTGTTCTTTCAGCTTACGGACATCGGGATGCTTGTCGGTGTAATGCGAACTGAGGTCCGCCATCTGTTCGCGCAAGTGCGCCAGCTCTTCATCAATCGCGGGCAGCCCCGCTGGAGAATCGGAGGTTCTCCCTGAACTCTCCGCGCTCCGGTACTGCGCAACCAGCGATTCCAGGTATGTGTTCTGCTGCTTTGCTCGCCCCAACCCGTCCTGTTCCGCCTGAAGCTGGTTCTGAAGGCCCGACAAAATCTGGATGTTGCTCTCCAGCTGTCCAGGCAACTCTCCGAGATACTGGCCCTTGTACTCCCGCAGGCGCTTTTCTTGCTCCGCAAGGCTTTCCCGTGCTTGATCGAGCTGGCTCTCGAGAAACTTGGTCGTGTTCTCAGACAATTGCTGCCGCACTTCCAGGTTTTCGCTGATGAAAAGGTTCGTCAACTCGCTGGTGACTGCCTGCGCGCTGTAGGGATCCTTCGACAAGTAATAAACATTGAAGGCGGTCAGGTCTTCTTTTCCCGGGGAACGCACCAGCTCAATCGAAATATCCTTCCGCATGCGCTCGACCAGTTCGTCGGGCGTCAACCTGGTACGGTCCTTCGCATACAAATTCAGTTTTTCGATGATGTGCAGGAGTCGGGTCCGGCTGAGAATCTGCTGCGTAATGCTGTCCAACCTGCTTTGCAGATCGCTGGAGACGTTCGACACCACGTACTGCTGCGGAACCGATGGCTGCTGCACCAGGATTAGCGTTCCGGAGCGATACACCGAGGGCATCAGCCACCCGGCGGCAAACGCCACCAGCCATACTCCGAAAAACGGAATCAAGAAATACCAGCAGCGGCGTCGCGCCAGCCGCCAGTACTCTTTCAGGTCCAGTTTTTCCGATGGTTTATCGTCGAGTTCTTCTGACATGTCTATCTTCCGATGGGGCGGGAGAAATCGTAGGAGAGCGAAACCCAGGCGCGATTGTTGTTCACCAAGTTGGTCGCAGAAACGCTGTCTTGCGTCTGGTGTGCGCGGGCGTAGCCTGCGGTGAATCCGAGACTGCTGCCAAAGCGGCGGCTCACGCTGATGCTTCCGATCGTGCTATTCACCGACGAATACGGAGCCGAACTATCTATCAGCGCCCGATTGCGCCCGTAGGTGACTCCGACCTGCGCCGAGTACGCCCGGGTCAGTTGCCACCGCATCGCCGCATCTGCGCTGGTCAACTCAACCGCTCCTAGCAGACCCCCACCATCATTGATCGTTCTGGTGGCATCCGCTAAAAAGCTGGCTCGCTCTCCATTCCAGCTGAAGCTGCTGCCCGCAGCGGTCGACCAGGAATTGCGAGACTCCGGAATCCAGGCCAGCGTGATGGACTGCGGTGTAACCGTCTGCTGAATAAATTGCGAACTGCTGTCCCGATATTGCGGGCCGGCAAAAAACGAAACCGCTACGTGAGACTGTGGACGCCACGTGTAAGTCGCCAGGACGCTATGCACCAGGCTGTCGTTCGCCAACGACGAAAATGTGAATCGCTGAAACCTGTAGGTAACTCCAATCGAATCCCTGGCGAAAACCCTGTGATTGTAAAAAGCCTCCGCTTCCTGCGAATCGGTATCCACCAGACTCGCACCGCCCTGCGCATCGTGGAAGCGCGAAAGATATGAGGTTCCACTTGCCCCAATTTCGCTGTTGCTGCTGAACTGGTAAGTCAGCAGCCCCGTTCCGAGGTTCGCAGTCTGTTTCGCTAAAGGAGTCACCACTGATAGATTGGGCCGCTGCAATACCGTTCCGGCAGGCGAGTCTGCTCCTTGGTTCAGCTGATCGAAGAACCCGGTCGTCATCGCGAAATGGTCACGCAACGTGAAAGTCACGTGCGGAGAGACTCGGTACGCGCTTTCAAAGTCCAGCTTGTGCGTCCCCTGGTTTAGCGAGCTGTAGCGTTCGCTGGCGACGAATCCGGCGGCGTAGTTGATCCTCCATCCCGCCCGGTTGCGAGTTTGCCGCAGCGCAATGTGCGGCATCACGGAATAATTGAAGTTGGAGACATGATCCGTCTCCGTACTGAGGGCGTTGTCGTCGAACGTGGTGCCCACATTGATGCCGCCGTCCAGGTAGTTGGTTCGCTCCAGTTCCGGACTGAAGGCCAGCGACTCGGGTCGCAACAGTCCACCGATCGAATGATCCAGCGCGGCATTGGTTTCCAGGCTGTCCCCATCTTCAGCGTTGGCCACTAGCGCAAACGCCGAGACCACCAGCATCACCCGAATTAAGCTACCCACTGTTATGCGCATACTCACCTCACGGGATCACGACGGTGTCACGCGGTTCGATCCGGATGTTCTGTGCGGGGTTCTTGCCCTTGATCACATCCTTGTAATTAAAGGCAAGCCGAACCTGGGTACCGTCCGGCTTCTCCCGCAGTACGTAAATCGATTTCTGCTTGGCAAAGTCGCGAAAACCACCCGACAACGCGATCGCATCCAGCACCGTCGTTGAATTCGTCAAAAGATACGAGCCAGGTTTCGCCACTTGGCCCAGCACATTGAAACGCTGACTCTTGATTTCCTGGACGATCACCGTCACATCCGGCTGCGAGATGTAGCTCTCCAGCTTCTTCGCGATTTCTCCCTCGAGTTGCCGCGGCGTGTTGCCACTCGCCTGCACTTCTCCGATCAGGGGCAGGGAAATCTTGCCGTCGGATCGCACCGGGACTGCCCGCGAAATCTCCGGCTCCTTCCATACATTCACCGCCAGCACATCGTCCGCCCCGATGATGAATCCGTCATCGTGCGCTTTCCCCGCCGAGGACTGTGTGATTGCACCAGCCTCGCCCGCTTTCGCCATCTGCACCGGTGTACCGCGCCCGGCAGCCGCCTCATTTGCACTTTGCGCACAAAGCAGCGTCGCGCTTGCGAATACCGCGATCGTCAGGGCGGCACGCAGCGAACCTTTCACATTGTTTTTTGTCATAGCAGCCTTCCTTCCGTGCGGACCAGCATCCCTAATTCCCTTGCCCGCTTATCTTTTGGCAGTTTCCGTTCAGGAATGGCGTCAGGTGCTCTGGAGGGCTCATCTGGTAATGCTCGATCTTGTACAGCAACGTCCGGTAACTCACCTGCAACAAGCGGGCGGCCGCCTTTCGATTCCATCGGGTCTGGCCCAGGGCATCGGCAATCGCATTTCGCTCCGCTTCACCTCGCACCGTTCGTATGAGCGACTTGAGTCCGCCGCTTCGTTCCGGGGTATGCATCCCGGATATGGCCGGCTCCATCAACTCCCGCGATTGATTCTCCCCGCCGCTTTCGCGTTTTCGATCCAGCTCGCCCAGCGCCCAATCCTCTTCTCCAACCAGCAAATAACGCTTTACGAAGTTCTCCAGCTCTCTCAAATTTCCCGGCCACGAATATGCAAGAGACGCCTCGAGCACCGCCGGAGAGAACGCGCGTCCCGGCAATCCATACCGACCCGTAACTTGGCTCATCATCTGTTCCAGCAGCAAAGGGATGTCATCCTTCCGCTGCCGCAACGAGGGGACATGCACCATGAACGCGCTCAATTGGTAGTAGAAGTCGTCACGCAACTTCTTCGCGGCCAGCATTTCATTCATGTCCGCGCTCGTGGTGGCGATGATCCTGAGGTCGACATCAACGGGGCTGTCGCCATTCACCCGAATCAACTTCCGTTCGGTCATCATGCGCAACAGCTTGGCTTGAAGATTCAGCGGAATCTCCGCGATCTCATCCAGCAGGATGGTGCCTCCGTTGCAGGCTTCGAACTGTCCGATCTTTCCCCGCCCTCCGGATGCTCCCGCTTCCAGACCAAACAATTCCGCCTCCAGCAACTCTCCCTCAAAGGCGGCGCACGTTACCTTCACAAATTTTTCACGAGCCCTGTCGGAAAGCTTATGAACCAGCCGCGCAATCAGGTCTTTGCCAGTCCCGTTTTCGCCGGTGATCAATACCGGGACGTTTACCTGCGCCAGCAACTCGGCTTGCGCTCGCAGCTTCCGCATTCGGGGGCTGCAGGTGACCACGAACAGTTCGTCGCTGATCCGCTCCACATCTTGGCCCAGGGTGACTGTCTGCCGGATGCTCAAGGGCTGCGCTTGTTGGGTGAGATAACGCTTTAATGCGTTTTCCAGCTGGGCTGTCTGCAGTGGCTTCACGAAATAGTCCTGGGCTCCGAGCCGGGTCGCTTCCACCTTCTGTCGCCCATCTTCGGGGTACGCGAACATCAGCACTGGAGTCTCCGGACGAATCCGGCGCAGCCAACGCAGAGTATGCATGCTGTCTACGTCACCTCGCGGCAGGTCGAGAACCACCACGTCAGGGCCGTCAGCACACTGCACCCGCTCCAGAGCGTCCCATCCGCTCCGCACGGTTTCTACATTCCAGTCGTTCGCTTCCCCCAGAAACTCGAGCGGGCGCAACAACGAGGGGTCCCTACTCACGACCAGTAAACGAGCGGATGTGGTTTGATTTACAAGCACGGGATGGGCTCCTACGCGCGGGGAGAAATAACTCACAAATTACGCGGGTTCGACCTGATAGCCTTCGACGCGGATCGCCAGCGATCGCTGGATCGCGTCAACCGAGATCACCAGCGTCTCTTGTCCGTTGCGCGCCTGCAAAATTCCTTCCACCCCGTCCATGGCCCCGCCGCGCACGCGCACCCGCTGGCCCACTTTCAGAAATGGATGGGAAGCGAATCCCAGTTCCTGCATCATGACCGCGCGCACCGATTCAATTTGCTCTTCTGGAATCGCTAAGCCCTCGCCCCGCATTCCCACTACCCCGAACACTCCATCCAGATTGCAGACCCGGTGGTGCTGCTCCGCCGTCAACACCGTTTTCAAAAATACGTAGCAGCTGAAAAGCGGGATTTCCACTCGCTTTTTGCGATCTTTCCATTTGTGCACTTCGGTGATCGAGGGCAGGAAGGTCTCGATTCCGCGTTCCTGAAGCCGGGTTGCCACCGCCCGCTCGTTCCGGGCACGGGTCATGAGTGCATACCATCGGCCATCCGACTGGCTCGATGCGTACGTGGGAATCACTGAGGCCAGTGCCTGGTTGCATGCGGTCATAGCTTCGCCCTCTCGGTTACAGTGCCGATTTTTTCCACAAGGATTAGGAGGATTGTTGGTGTTTAAGAACACCGGGGAAGGAAGCTCCGCGAGGAGTGGCGTTCAACGATGTTTGCAGCCTAGGCGCAAGTGCAGTTCTCTGCAAGAGGCATCTCCGCTCTGCGAAACATGTCCCATCCTCAGCAGGGCTGCTTTCACCTGTCCAGGTGGAACCATCACTCCAGCAAAAATTAGAGGAGGGTTTCTCCTGTCATGGAGAACGTCGGATTTGATGACACACCCCGACTTGATTGCAATTCACTATTCACGGAAGCCGAACTCCATACCTTCCGCTGTGTATTCAGCATTTTGTGAATTGCAGGCACGAACTTTCGTAACCTTCATGATGGCCGCGAGTCACAGCACGCGACGAACAAACTCCCTTTCGAACTCTGTCCAAAAAATGTTGCAGGTTATGTCCTATCGGTACATTGCAATCGGTTGCGAATAGTGCTTGCGAATCCCGAATGCCAAATGTAATCTATGTCTAAAGCAAGACAGAGGTGGCTGTAGAAGTACGCAAAAGTCTGGCCGCTATTCTTATACGTTTTCCTCCCTCGTTTGGACTACCTCTCCGTCCGATAAGAATTCTGGCCTTTCAGTAGCGTTCCCCCAACTTCACCAGAACACATCTCGCACCGTGCGGGAGAGGAAGCGATGAATTCTAGTCCGAAGTTGGCGGGTAGGTTGATCCGTGTTTTCGTTGCAGACAGTAGTCGCATTCATACCCAACTGCTCGCCGCCGCACTCAGAAGTGAGGAGATGTTCGATGTTACCGAGTGCGCCGCCACTTCTCATGGCATCGTTGCCGAGGCGACAAAATATAATCCCGACCTCGTAATTGTCAGTTCCACCCTCTCCGGCGAACATGTTCGGGGATTCGATCTGGTGCGCGAAATGCGCGCCGCCAATCCCACGCTGCGGGTGGTGATGCTGTTGGATTCTGCAAACCGTGAGATCGTCCTCGAGGCCTTCCGCTCCGGCGCCAAAGGCATTTTCAATCGCAGTGAGTCTCTGGAAACTCTTCGCAAGTGCATCACCTGTGTCCACCGCGGCGAAATCTGGGCCAGCGCCGAGCAGATGTCTTATGCCGTGGAGGCGCTCGCCACTGCGCCGGTCGTCCGGGCTACCGACTCCAAAGGTCTCAGCCTGCTTACTAAGCGTGAACTCCAGGTGGTCCAGTGCCTGGCAGAGGGACTCACGAATCGCGAAATCGCGCAGCGTATCGGTCTAAGCCAGCACACCGTCAAGAACTACCTGTTTAAAGTGTTCGACAAGCTGGGCGTCACCAGCCGCGTCGAGCTTCTCTACATGACCATGAGCCCGGCGGGATTGCCTCAGCCCAACCGTACCAATTCCCCTGTTGAGCAACATGGAGTAAACAGTGCGGCAATGTACCAGAAAGCGGCAGAACAAGGATTCCCCTCTGCGCAGTTCATGATGGCCCAGATGTTTCATCAAGGACGTGGAGTTCCCAAAGATCCCGCCACCGCATACATGTGGTACCTGGTCTGCGAAAAGAGCACGGATGAATTGAGAGATGAGATCTCGGATCAGAAACGAACTCTCGCTAGATTGCTGAAGGCGGATCAAATCGCCGAGGCACAGAACCGGGCCAAGCAATACATGAAGCGTTTCGCGCAAGCAGCATCTGTTCAGGGTTTGGAAACTGGCTTGACCCAATTCGTGGCCTGCATGGTTTGCATCCTGACCGTGGCCCTCCGTCCTCTACTTTGAACCAGTAGAATCTGCCCCCCGTTTCTTCCCGCACAACACAGGCAGGTTCCCATTTCGGGAAGTGCTTAGAATGAAAATTGCTATGCCAAAAAAGGAATGTACGGCGAGCGTAGGCGAACAAACCCGTGCCGCGCGTGTGCTAGTACGATAGACTGACTTGTACGACGCACGTCTCCCCTTGTTTCACCTTCCCCATCAAAAGATTTAATGACCTCACTCTGTTCAACCTGGCTATTTAGCGAGGGCTACTGATGGTTCCTCTTCGCGGTACATCGCACGATGCGATACGCGTCCTGGTCGCCGACAACTCCCGCATGCACACCCAATTGCTGGATGCCGCCATTTCTCGGGATCCCGGCCTCAGCGTTGTTGTGTCTGTTTCGAACTCTTCGGATCTTCTGGCCGCCGCTGAAGTTTGTGAGTTCGACGTAGCGCTAGTCAGCTCCCGTCTCGACGAGCAACCGTCCCAGGGACTTCAGGCGATTCGTGACCTGCATGCCCTGTGTCCCAAATCTCGTATTGTTGTCCTACTCGATTCGGCCCGGCGGGAAGATACGATCGACGCATTCCGCTCAGGCGCCCGCGGCGCTTTCACCCGCCACGAATCTGTCGAACTGCTCTGCAAGTGCATTCGCGTTGTTCACGCTGGAGAGATCTGGGCCAATCATCACCAAATGTCCTACATCGTTGAACTGCTCGCATCAACCCCATCCGTCCAGGCCGTGGACGCAAAGGGATTCAACCTGCTTTCCCGCCGCGAACTCGACGTGGTACGAGAAGTTGCCGCCGGACTAACCAACCGCGAGATCGCGGGCCGCCTGGGTCTCAGCCAGCATACCGTTAAGAATTATCTTTTCCGCATTTTCGATAAGCTCGGAGTCTCCAGCCGAGTCGAACTCCTATATATGACCCTGTCGCAGGATTCTCCGCTCTCCGGGCAAGGTAGAAAACAAGCCGGGAATGATCCCAATTCCGCGGCTGAAAATACCCTTCTCGATCCAGATTTTCCAACGTCGTATTCAGACCTCGCCCGGCTGGAGCTCGAAAAACTCCGCCGAACTTAATCGGGACTTTCAGCTCCGTTGCAGTAATCCGGCGCAAACGAAAAAAGCCGGGCGAATGCCCGGCTGTGATCCTTACCTAAGATTCCCTGGCGTACTCCCCATCCAACTACTAACTCATTGCAGGCTGCCCGCCGCTTTCCGCCGCACACCGATGGCCGCCAGCATTGCCACCGCACACAGAGCATAGGAGAGCGTTCCGCCCTCTGGCACTGTGGCGGCGTACTGGAAACCCGAGATTTTCAGGTTGTTCCCAATCCCGCCGTTGATCCAGTACTGACTCAGATTCAGAGGATTCAACAGGATCGTATAAAGAATCGAGCTCCCATTTACCGTGCCACCGTAAAGCGACAGGATCCCTGTTTCTGGCGTCGTGCTGCTCAGAGTGACGTTGCCGTAAATCGAACTCACGAACGAAATCGATGCCGACAGGAATTGTGACGTCGCCGAGTTGTAGGTGAATGTTCCCGTTGCTGTTCCAGAGCCGCCCGACAACGAAGTGGTGTAGTTGTAGGTAGTGATGGAACTTGCATGAACAGGAACGCACAGAGCCAACAGGGAAACTCCCAGCAGAGCTAGAAGTATCCGTCGTGCACTCATTCGCGCTCCTTCCGAAGAATCCTATTTGGCAGGGGGTGCCACTGCATTCTTCTCTACACGCCGAGTCTAGATCAACTTAGACGACTGTCAAGATTGATAGTTTTTGCAATGCGGTCGCAAACGCCTGCAACGTGATGAATGCACCTGGCTGTTATCACTTCAGCGCTGGAGTCTTTAGTCTTCCTTCTCCGGCACTACTCAAGTGGTATCTGCGATTTAAGGTTCTGGCTTTTAGATGTTTGAAACAGTTTCAGGAAAGAAGCGCCTACTCACCGGTGAGTATTTTCCATTGCGCCGCATTCAAAGGCACCACGCTCAATCGTCCTTGCCGCACCAGCGGCGAATCGGCAAATGCCTTGTTTGCCTTGATCTCCGCCAGCGACAACGGCGTGTCAATCGCCTTTCCTGCCTTGATCTTCACCTGCGGGTTTTTCGCATCCGCTGTGTCCACCGATACGACGCTCGCCGTCCCCACCGCACTCTTCTCGTCCCCGGTGTGATAGATGACCAGTCGATCGTTCGGCTTCATCGCCCGCATGTTCTTGAGCGCCACAGGATTCGTGACTCCGTCCCAGATGGTCGCCTTCTCGCGCTGCAAGTCCGCGAACGAATAAGTAGAAGGTTCAGTTTTGAGCAAATAATCCATCGAGCGCTGACTCCTGACTACCGACTCCTGACTACTATGAACCTGCGCTTCACTTCTACATTCTCACTTCGAACTTCTGAATTACTTCTTTGGCTCTTCTTTCTTTTCTTCCGGATGCTCGTCGTAAATCGAATACTGTCCCTGCGGCCGTTTCAGTTTGACTGTTATTTCCATGTCCGGCTTGTCGATGTCAAAATCTTCGCCGTAGGTCTGAAACCCCGGCGCTAGGACCTGCACCCGAAGCTTACCGTACGGCACACCATCGAAGCTGGCCTTGCCTTCCGAATCGGTCTTCAACTCCAATCCGCCGCGCGACTGCTTCCCATTGGTCTGCACCGGATGCATCACCACCCCGGCATTCCGCACCGGTTTGCCGTTATAGTCCCTCACCACCAGAAACCGCAGGGACGCCTGCTTGTCCTCCCCGGCCGAGACCCCAACCAGAGCCAATAGTAAGAAGATAGAGAGCGCGACCCGTTTCATAGCCGACATTTTAAGCAGAGTCCGCCATCTTGTCACTCGTCGGCCCAGTTCCATACTGAGGTGAAATCGACTCACCATCAACCCTCCTCAAATCAGCTGCTTACGGATGGCGTCCAGTGACTTGACAAACCTCCACTCACCCCTTAAAATTAGCACTCGATACAGCTGAGTGCTAACACTACCGCTTGGCGAGTTGAAAGACCGGCTATTCAATCCAATTCATCGATTCGAAGCGAAAGGAGTTTACGAGCAATGGCTACGAAATTCACCCCGCTGCATGACCGTATCCTGGTCCGTCGCGTTGAAGAAGCGAGCACCACCCGCGGCGGCATCATCATCCCCGACAGCGCAAAAGACAAACCACAGGAGGGCGAAATCATCTCCGTGGGCAAAGGCAAGATCAACGAAGACGGCAAAGTATTCCCTCTCGACGTGAAAGAAGGCGACCGCATCCTGTTCGGCAAGTATGCCGGCACCGAGATCAAGATTGACGGCGAAGACTTCCTCATCATGAAGGAAGAAGAAGTCCTCGGCATCCTGAGCGGCGTCGCGAAGAAAGAGACCGCCGGATCGAAGCGCTAACTGGCTGACGTCATCCTGAGCGAGGGCGTAAGCCCGACGAAGGGTCTTGCGAGCATGCCAAAGATATCGCAGGCCAGCCCTGCACAAATTCATTTCTAAGAATTAGGAGATAAAGCAATGGCAAAACAAATTGTACATGGCGAGGAGTCGCGGCAGGCGATCCTGCGCGGCGTGAACCTTCTGGCCGATGCCGTGAAGGTGACTCTCGGCCCCAAGGGCCGCAACGTGGTCATTGAAAAGAAATTCGGTTCCCCGACCATCACCAAGGACGGCGTGACCGTCGCAAAAGAAATCGAACTGCGCGACGCGCAGGAAAACATGGGCGCGCAGATGGTGCGTGAAGTGGCTTCCAAGACCAGCGACATCGCTGGCGACGGCACCACCACCGCCACCGTTCTGGCCCAGGCGATCTATCGCGAAGGCGTGAAGACCGTTGCCGCCGGCGCCAATCCGATGGCTCTGAAGCGCGGCATCGAAAAGGCCGTCACCGCCATCTGCGGCAGCCTCGACAAGGAAGGCAACCGCATCAAGGGCGAACTCGACAAGTTTTCCAAGCCCGTCACCGGCGACATGATTGCCCAGGTCGGCACCATCTCGGCCAACAACGACGAGACCATTGGCCACATCATTGCCGAAGCCATGAAGAAGGTCGGCAAGGACGGCGTCATCACCGTCGAAGAGTCCAAGACCCTCGAGACCCAGCTGGAAGTCGTCGAAGGCATGCAGTTTGATCGCGGCTATCTCTCTCCGTACTTCGTCACCGATCCCGAGCGCATGGAAGCCGTGCTCGAGAACGCCTACATCCTGATCCACGAAAAGAAAGTCAGCTCGATGAAGGACCTGCTTCCTCTGCTCGAGCAGATTGCAAAGTGCAGCAAGCCGCTGCTGATCATCGCTGAGGACGTAGAAGGCGAAGCACTCGCCACCCTCGTCGTCAACAAGCTGCGCGGCACGCTGCAGGTTTCGGCCGTGAAGGCTCCTGGCTTCGGCGATCGCCGCAAAGCCATGCTGCAGGACATCGCGATTCTGACCGGCGGCAAGGCCATCACCGAAGATCTCGGCATCAAGCTCGAGAACGTTCAGATGAGCGACCTCGGCCAGGCCAAGAAGATCACGATCGACAAGGACAACACGACCGTGGTCGAAGGCAAGGGCAAGCACTCCGAGATCGAAGGCCGCGTGAAAGAAATCCGCAGCCAGATCGACAAGACCACCAGCGACTACGACCGCGAGAAGTTGCAGGAGCGGTTGGCGAAGCTGGTCGGTGGCGTAGCCGTGATCAAAGTCGGCGCCGCGACCGAAACCGAAATGAAGGAAAAGAAAGCCCGCGTCGAAGACGCCATGCACGCCACCCGTGCAGCCGTCGAAGAAGGCATTGTCCCGGGCGGAGGCGTCGCGCTCGCGCGTTGCGTCAACGCACTCGACAAGCTGAAGCTCGAAGGCGATGAGCAGATCGGCGTCACCATCGTGAAGCGCGCTCTGCAAGAGCCGCTGCGCCAGATTGCCGAAAACGCCGGAGAAGAAGGCGCCATCGTGCTCGGCAAAATTGCCGACTCGAAGGACATGAACTTCGGCTATAACGCCCTGACCGGCGACTACGAGGACCTGGTCAAGGCGGGCGTGCTCGATCCGACCAAAGTCGTGCGCACCGCACTGACCAACGCCGGATCCATCGCCTCGCTGATGCTCACCACCGAAGCTCTCGTCTCGGAAATTCCTGAAGAGAAGAAAGCTCCCGCTGGCGGCCCCGGCGGACACGGCGGCATGGGCGACATGTACTAAGAGCTAGTAGTCGGTAGTCAGCAAAGCCCCGCTCGCAAGAGTGGGGCTTTTCTTTTGCGCCGACGTGCCCCGGAATCCTTTGCAAGAACCGCCCACCCGCTAATGCCCTCTCATGTCCGTTGTTGTCCGTTGCCGCTGAGGGCGAACCCCCGCATTATGTACGCGTTGCATGCCTCGGTCGAAGCGTCCTTTTCGACCTTCCCAGGGAAGCTTCAAACCCAACCGTACTGGAGGATTTCAATGTCGAGACTTTCCCCGTGTATGCCCACGCGAATCAGGATCATGTGGACCCTTGTGATGGTAGCGGGACTAGCCTTGGCATCCGCCACGGGCAGGGCTCAAACCTTCACCGTGCTCGACAACTTTCTTACCGGCGGCCCTGGGCCGGAGTGGCCGGGAGGGCCTTTACCCCAGGGACGCGATGGCAACCTCTATGGCTATTCTTACCGCGGCGGCGCCAATGACACCGGCTCGATCTGGAAAACAGATTCCTCAGGGACGGTCAGCGTGGTTTACAACTTTGCCGCCGGCACCGGCAACGACTGCCAGAACGGCATGACCCTTGGCACTGATGGAAATTTCTACGGCACCGCTTACACGAACTGCGCCGGCGCCGGGTACGTGTTCAAGCTCACATCGAGTGGCACGCTGACCGTGTTGCACACCTTTACCGGGACTCCCGACGGATTTGGACCCGGCATATTGACACAGTACAGCGACGGCAATTTCTACGGGGTCACCAGTACCGGTGGCGCGAATAACGTCGGCTCGATGTTTAAGATCACGCCGGCTGGCACACTCACCACGATCTATTCGTTCTCTCCGTCCAACCCGTATCCAACCTACGGTCTAACCGTGGGCAACGACGGCAATTTTTATGGGACCACCGGGTCCCCTGGTTCGATGGGAGGAAATTCCGGATCGGTCTTCAAGATAACTCCATCGGGCGTGCTGACCCTTCTACATACCTTCACCAGCGATCCCGACGGATCGTCGCCTGAGAGTGGCGTCATCCTGGGCAGAGACGGCAACTTTTATGGGACAACTGAATTCGGTGGCACCTTTGACGGGCTGTTCGGCTACGGGACGATCTTCAAGATGACTCCCTCCGGCACCGTGACCATTCTGCACAGTTTTTCAGGGACGGAATACGCGGCCCATCCGACAGCGCCGTTGATCCAGGCAACGGACGGTAACTTCTACGGCGTCATCAGCGGTTGCGCTGAGTTTGGCTGCGGCGGTCCCAACGACGTCTTCAAGATGACTCCCAGCGGCACCGTTACCGTTATCGAGCAGCTGACCGGGACGGCCAACGGATCGTACCCGTATTGGCCACTGGTCCAGGGCACGAGCGGGGTTCTCTACGGTGTGGCTCAGCAGGGAGGCACTACCAACGGAGGCACACTTTTCACTGTCAACATTGGCGCCGCAGCATTTGTGAATCTCCAGAGCACGTCGGGTAAAGAAACCGCCAAGATCGGTATTCTCGGCCAGGGCTTCAGCGCTTCGTCGGTGGTGAAATTTGGAGGAGTGCAGGCGACGTCCATTCAGCGCACCGGCTCGACCTACATCTCCGCCACCGTTCCGGCGGGCGCGTTAACCGCCGCCGTAACCGTCACCACCGGTTCGACTACCCTTACCAGTCCGCAGACTTTTAAAGTCCTCCCGACCTTCCCCAGCTTCAGTCCAACCAGCGGCGCGGTGGGAACGCCAATCGTGCTGACTGGGACGGGGCTGATGCAGACCACCAAAGTCACGTTTAACGGAACGACCGCGACCACGTTCACGGTGAACTCCGACACCCAGGTCACGGCCAACGTGCCCACTGGCGCAACCAGCGGCAAGATTCAAATCTTCACCAAAGGAGGCTCCGTCAAGAGCACGACGAGCTTTACCGTCAACTAGCTTTGAACCGGACCATGATGGATTCAGCTCACGGCGCCAGTTGAGGCGGGAGCTTCATGCGCGCGAGCAGATCCTGGTATGCAGGTTCATGGTGCAGGTTATCGAATTCCGGGTAGCTTTCGAGGAACAGCAGAGCGCTATCGCGTTGCTCGAAGGCGAAATTCAAATAACGGAGAGCTTCGCTTTTGTCACCAAGGCAGGCGAGCGTCCACGCCACCGCAGTCGGTGTGACCGAACTCTGGGCATAGAGGCCGTTCTCGGCTTTCAACATGGCTTCGAGCATGCCGGAAGCGCCGCGTGCCGCGAATCCTTTTTCTGCGGCATCAACGGTTGCCAGTTCCGCTGCGTCATGGACGAGCATCGCGTCTTTCCGCGATTCGGAGAGGAAGGCGGGGTAATCCTGTTGCCGGAAATAGGCGTACTTCAGATAAAGGTGTGGAGAGCGGAAGTAGGGGTCGCGAGCCTCGATCGCCTTCAACAGGCTGAGCGCTTCTTCGCGGTGTCCGGCGACATAAAGTATGTTGCCTTTGTCAGCGAGAATAGCGCTCGACGACGGGTCGAGTCTTTGGGCCCAATCGATTTGCGCCAGCGCTTCCGGAAAACGATGCAGAACCAGCAACCCGTTCGCCCACCAATGATGCGGTGCAGGATTCTTGGGATCCAGCTCGATGGCCCTGTGAAACTCCCTTTCGCCAGTCGCCACATCCCACATGCCGAAGAACGAGACGAAGGCCAGCGAAGCGTGCGCTTCCGAAGAACCGTCGTCCAGCTCAACCGCCTTTTTTGCGGCCGCAAGCGCGCGCGGATAAGCCTCGGACGCGGGCATCGCCGAATACTCTCGTAACAGATTGTAGGAATCCGCAAGGCCCACATAAGCCGACGCGTAGCCCGGATCGTGAACGATCGATTGCGTGAAGAAATCAACCGCCTTGTTCAGATCTTCCGGAGTGCGCTTGCTCCAGTAATAGCGTCCCTTCAGATAAAGATCCTGCGCCTCCGGGGTCGCCGCTTGTTTCATGGTCCGCGCCGGCGTCGAAGCATTCACGGCAAAGTGATGGTCGCCGCGATAGGCGAAGACTCCCACCAGTAACGCTGCCGCCAGCGAAAACATGACCGCCCACTTCCCTATTGAGCCGAACTGCTTGCGGGAAACGGGAATCGGCTCGATTGAAGGCTCAGGCACTGCGACCGCCTCGGGGATCGCCGCTGGTTTCCGTAGCCATTGTTGCAGTTCGGATTCATAGGCGAACACGCGTCCTCTGGCAACGCCCGGCACGCGGCGCACCGGGAGGTTGCTGTCGCTCTCCCAGCGCCGCACTGTCCTCTCGTCGCGGCCGAAGAACGCCGCAATCTCTTTCCAGGAGTCGAGTCGGCGCTCCGGATGGCTTGCAGTGGGTTGGTCCATGCTGTCAGGTGTAACGAGTAATGAAATATCGGATTAAGTCCGGTCGTGTCCCTTGTGGGGAAAGGGGAGGGAAACCAGTATACATGGGGGTTGCGAGCCGCGGAACCTCCCGCGGGAGGCTGCCAATCCTTATCGAAAGCGGACGTCGAATTCCTTCCCATGGGCAGGCAGGGCAATCCGTCCGGGTCAGATCCTGGCGCTGCCACGGATAACGAATCTCAACCACCCTTGTCATCCTGAGCGGAGCGAGCGGTTCACGCAGTGAAGCGCGCGCACAGTCGAAGGACCCCTACCCCACCACTGGCCCCTCACCCCGCTATAATCCGCCCATCCATGAAGCATCGCCTGGTCCATCTTCTCCAGAAATACCTGCTCAACCCGCCCATCAAATTCCTGTTCCTGATCGGCGCATTCCCCCCGGGATACGCTCTGCTCGAAACCACCGGCCGCAACAGCGGCAAGCCGCGCCGCACTCCGGTCGGCAACGGACGCGTCGGCCGCGAGTTCTGGATCGTCGCCGAGCACGGAGAAAACGCCGCCTATGTTCGCAACCTCCAGGCCAATCCCCGCGTGCGCGTGAGAGTCCGCGACGGACTGCGCTCGCGCTGGCACACCGGCACCGCCCATGTGATTCGCGATGATGATCCCCGCGAGCGCCAGCGCTGGCTGGCCACGCAGATACCCGGCAGCAAAAGCAATTCCTCCGCAGTCCGCCTCTTCGGCACCCAACTGCTGTCGATCAGAATTGATCTGGATGAGTAGACCGTGTTTGGTCGTATGCTCAATTTGACGTCATCCTGAGGAGGGCGACAGCCCGACGAAGGATCCTGCGTGCACCACTGAGTTTCCGCCCGCGCGGTGCCCCATTTCTCGCGCTTTCTGCGAGAAGTGGGGCCTTTGCCGGTCGAGCTCAGAGGCTCATCTTGTCGAGTTCAGTTCTGGCCGTGTTACAATTCGCCTTCCTTCCCCAAGTGTCCTCGGCCACAACTAACTCTAAATCCAGGAGGTCGCACTCCATATGTTCGCACTAAGGAAAGCGCTGCTGTGTCTGTGTCTTCTGCTGACTTTGTCCATAACATCTTTTGCTGCTGAGACGGGTCGCCCCACCATATTCATCAGGCCGCAAAACGGATTTGAGACCTACTTAGCGGCTGCCATGGCAAAGAAAGAAGTACCAGTTGATGTCGTCACAGACGAAACTAAGGCAACTTATGTCCTTCAGGCCGCGCCCGTCGAAACCAAACAGGAATCTACAGGCGGCAAGATCGCGCGATGCCTGTTTGCATACTGCGCCGGCATCGAAGACAAGAGCAATGTCTCCGTACAGTTAATTGATCCGGGATCAAGCAAGATGGTTTGGGCGTATTCGGTCAACAAGCAACGGGGCGGCGCCAAAAATCAGCAGGCTATGGCAGAAGCCGTCGCAAAGCACTTCAAAGACGAGTTCCTAAACAAGAAGAAGTGAAGCTTGATATTGAAGAGCGGGCGCCCCTTGACCGAACCTTCGTTCTTATCGAGGGGCACCCGGCTGGTTTAGAAGTTATTGTTCGCGAAGAAAAACCGTTGTGTACGACGGAAGTCAGTTCTACCCTTACCCACTGAATGGACTGGTCAAAATATCCGCTCGACAAAGCTCTCCATCTCATCGCTGCCGTGATACCTGGGTCGGTCGCACTTTGGGTAGCCGACATGGTTTATCCAGGTCGAATTGAGCAATTTCTCACTGTGTCATCCCTGGGCTATAGAACGAAGCTGAGTGCACTCGTTCTCCTCGCCTTTGTGATCGGGTACAGCTTGGTCACATTCTTGGGCGCCCTTTTGGGAGGGCTGGGAGGCGCGTTAGCTCGCGCTTGCCCCAACCTTTTAGACCTCCGCATACTTATGAGCTCGCCCCGTGGCGAGATCGCCGGTGGCGTACGGTTCTGAAGAGTCATCTCGGAAACGAAGCACCGCAGGACACGATTCTGATGTCGCCGGAGCTGTATGAGTTGAGGAAGAAAACGGCGAATCTCATGCCACCAACGGAACGCGACGCCGAACTTAGGGCGATTGAGAGAGAAAAGCTCACTTCGGAAATCGAGGATGGCAGGTGGTCGGAGTGGTACGAGCAATACCACAGAGTGGTACTGCGGCAGGAGCCAGAACTGCTTATGCGGGTTCGGCGGGACATCAATCGCCATCTTGAGGTCTCGGGTCTATACCTTCTGGTGAGTGCGGTGTGGGTACCTGGAGTTCGGCACTGGTGGTGTCTTCTCCCCGCCTCGGTCTGGCTTCTGCTTTTGGTCGCAGATGAGTTTTGGGGTTGGAAACGATCAACCGATCGATGGTTGACGTTGAATGATCAGATCAGTTTTCTGTCCAAAAAATCCCATGTGGCGGACTAGCCGGAACTCGCATCGGCGCGCTTTGTGTTTGAGAGCCCTTTCTCTCCGCTCCTCCTCTCCCGGTTTTATTGCGACGCGGAGCACACCGCCCTGGACCTCCGGGGTGCGGAGCGTCGCCATACGCGGAGGGTATGACCGACTCTGTGTGTGGAGCTAGGCGCGGGCGGCCGGGCGCTGCGTGCGAGCGACAGCGAGTAGCCGCGCCCGGTGGAGTGGTTGGGCGCGCCCCCTTATCCCGCACGATGACGGGACCCGCGCCTACGCCGCGCCCGGGCCGTTTTTTGCAGCGCGGCTCAGGCGAGGGCGCGGCGTGGTGGGCGCGAGTGCGTGGGTGGCGATCGGAGCGCACTGCGGGATCAGAGAGGGGGTTGCACATGAGGCTGCGCGGCGCGTGCCAGCGCTTTTTGCTGGCGCGCGACGTGCCCCGGGATGGGGCACCGGTGAAATTAAGCGGCGCGTTCGCTGGCTATCTTCGACACGATTTGCGAGATCAGGCGCAGGACTTCTTCCGGGTCGGGGTCGATGTGATAGTCGGCCCCGTCGAGTCTCTGTTCGCCGATCGAGCGGCGCAGGGAGACAACTGGGCCGGGGCATTTCTCGTGGAAGGTCTGGATCAGGTGCTCCTTGTCAGAGACCGGGATCGAGTGACCGAGGATGAAGATGTCGAAGCCGCCTTCCTGGCAGCGCTTCAGACTATCGGTAAAGCCGCGTGTCGAGACCACATCGTAGCCTTCACGCTGGAGCAGGATCTGGCGGGTTCGCAGGAGCGATTCGTCGTAGGAGACCGAGAGGATTCGGGCTTTCGGGCGCTTGGCGTTTAACTTTTCGTGCAAGCTTCGCAGCAGAGCATCGAGGTCGACAGGCTTGATGAAGTAGTCGTCGACCTTGTGGCGGATCGCGCTGAGAGCGGCGTCCATGGCTGATTCGCCGGTGACGATCACAGTCACGACGAGTGGGTTCGTTTCCCTTATCGCAGCGACGAGCTTATACCCGTCGCGGGGCGCGTGAATATTGAGGTCGGAGACCAGGACGTCGAACCGTTCCGAAAACATCCGGGTGAGAGCTTCGGTTACTGAGCTCGCAATGCTCACAGAAAACCCCGCGCTCGCAAGCACTCGTGGAAGTACCTGCAGAGTCGCCGGTTCATTCTCCACGAACAACAAGCGCTTGGGCTGCGGTGTCATCGGGGCTCTGATGGGCTGCTCTGGCTGGAGATTATAAGCAGAGAAGGATGCTTTCGCAGCAGGGAAAATGGGCTTTTTTGAAGAATGGTGTACTCAGAGGTCCAGTTTCAGCCCCGCCCTGGTCGGTGTTACTTCCAAGGCGCATTTTAAACATCAGCGCTTCTTTTTGCGCGGAGGATGCGACACCGGGTAGTAGTGCTCGGACAGGCCGAGGGCTCTGTTGGCGAGCTGCACGTAATGGTTGAGTCGGCTCTCGGCCGGGTGTTCCACCTCGCCGTCGAGTGGAATGAGTCGACGGCCTTCATCGCGAGCTTCGGGCCTGTGCGGCGGGAGCTTGGGAACGTCGAATTGCTTCTTGCGTGAGGGCATTGTCTGCTGCGAGACAGAGTCTCACATTGTAGAGGCTTTGAGAAATACGGCCACGTGGGTAGACCGCCTTAGAGCGGGGAGGGAGGATCAGGGCGTCGCAACATCTACCCTGGCGCAGCCGCCCTTTGAGACCTGCCGTTCTCGGCCAGCCGCTTTTGGACACTCCTCATCATGCCCTCGAACTCATGGCGGGTTTCGGGAGTCATCTTTGGGTGCAGCCGCTCAAACTCTTGCAGTTTGCCAAGAAGCGCTTCTAATTCGGATCGTCCATCCGGCACGTCGGTGTCCTCCGGGCAAGGGCTGAGCGGCGTTCGTCGCGAATCCCCCTCTACAGCGAACCGCGAAGGCGCGGCAAGCACAGCCCCTCTACCTGGGCGGAATTGTAGAGTCCGATTCAAAGAGGAAGAAACGCCAAGAAGCGTCGTCCCCTAGCGAATAGGCCGGGTGCCCCACTCATTCGCGCCTTTTGCGAATGAGTGGGTTCTTTCACGAAGTCACACACCACTAGCCCTCAGGCCTGATTCCTCACCGCGCTCCATTCAACAATCCACAATCAAAACTAAACCATCACTTCGACCCGTGACGCCCGTCACCGACACCAACCCACCCCTTGCCCCATCCTCATGATGGAATAATTTCGCTCTTTCACAATTCATCAGAAACACCAAGGCAGGATGCCCCAGGCACCCTGCCTTTTCTGTTGCTGCCACCGCGATCCCCGGCCAATGACCACAAACCAACGGCCAACGACCGCCACCGCAGCAACTCGTTTGTTTAAAAGATTTTGCGTCTAACCCGCGCAAACTCAAAGATTTACAAGAAAATTCCTTCCCAAGTCTCTGATTCTTAAACACCGACCGGGGGAGGGGGGAGATACTCATATGTCCATTTATCCAGATTCCATTCCGCGCTGCCAGCACATCAAGGTCAACGGCATCCAGTGCGGCTCGCCCGCCCTGCGCGACCAGAAATATTGCTACTTCCATAATCAATGGCGCGAGGCCCGCATCAATCTCTTCTCCCGCCAGCACCTCCGCGGTTCCATCACCTTCCCCGTCCTCGAAGATGCCAACTCCATCCAGATTTCTCTTATGCAGATCATGCACCTGATCGCCGCCGGCCAGATCGACTCCAAAAGCGCTGGCCTGCTTCTCTACGCGCTGCAAACCGCTTCCAACAATCTCAACCGCCTCACCTTCGAACCCTATCCTCCCAAAGTCGTCATCGATCCTGACTGGGTCGCCGACACCTCCCTCGGCGAAAACGCCTGGCACAACGAAGACTTCGAAGAAGAAGAAGAAGAAGACCAGGACGAAGCGCAAGCCAACACAGAACAAGATGAAGAAGAGCAAGCCGAAGAAGAAAACAACTCTGACGACGAAAACCCCGACAACCACGAACCCGGGCGACCAAAACGAAGAAGCCGGGAACGAAGACGAACAGAACGAAGACGAACAATTCAACCTGGAAGAATGCTTGAAATTCGATCCCCGCAGACCTTTCGATCCAAGCAAGCTCACCAATGCCCAGGTGGAAGCCATCTTCCGCGAGGCCGACGCCCGCGCCGCGGCCGAAGCCGCGCAGCAGAAGGACGAATGACGAGGGTGTCCCACTGTTCGCGATTTTCGAAAGCCGGGATACGCAGCGACTGTGGGGTGCCCCAAGTTTCGCGCTTGGAGCCTGTTCCGAAACTCTGTCGAAACCGCGAGCGTTAAAACCGACAACACCCCAGCCGCGAAGCGGCGGCATAAGAAAGCCCGGCACGGGAGTGCCGGGAAGCTGAAAAATAAAGAACCGAGTCCGCTTTAGCGGACGGCACAAGCCCCTTGACCTGCGCTTCTCTGCGGCGTAGCCTCGCTCCCGAATTCTTCTACTCTGGTTTGCAGGAGACTGCCATGGTTCCTCTTGCCGCTCTTTGGCTGCCGATCGTGCTTTCGGCGGTGATCGTATTTATCGCCTCGTCCATCATGCACATGGTGCTGCCTTACCATAAGAGCGATTACAGCCGCCTGCCTGACGAAGACAAGATTCGTGCCACGCTGCGCGCCGCCAATCTCAAGCGCGGCTTGTATGTAATGCCGTACTGCACCCACAAAGATATGAAGTCGCCCGAGTCCATTGCTAAGTACAAAGAAGGTCCCGTCGGATTTCTGACGATCTTGCCGAACGGCGCGCCGGCGATGCCGAAGTTCCTGATCCAATGGTTCGTGTTCTGCCTGCTGATCGGGTTCTTCGTCGCCTATCTCGCTGGGCACACGCTCGCGCCCGGCGCCAACTACCTGGAAGTCTTTCGCGTGGTGGGAACCGCCGCCTTCCTGGCCTATGGCCTCGGGCATCTCAGCGACGGCATCTGGAAAGGCCAGATGTGGTCCAACACCATTAAAGAGGTCGTCGACGGACTTATCTACGGGTTGCTGACCGCGGGCACCTTCGGCTGGCTATGGCCGCGATAAAAGATAACGATGTACGGATTAGACCAAGCCGCGCTTCAGTTCGTCGAGAGGATATTTCGTGCCGCGCCAGATGACGCCTCCCTGCCAGAGCGTCAGCAGCGTGGAGCGCAGCATGGTGTAGGTGAACAGCGTGGTGCTGATCGGGTGAAGTAAAAAGTAGTAAGGCGGAATCGAGGACCGGCGCGACATGCCCCAGTAAATGGCGAACATCGAAAATAACGCGATCGCGTACGGAATTCGCGCCCAGCCATGGGCGAGCAAAACTCCTAGAAACGGTCTAGGTTCAGAAAAAGCAAAGCACAACAGGAAGCCAACGCGCGCGGCCACTGAAACGACATGATCGCAAAAAAGTTTTTGGTCAGGTTGTCCACGATGCCCATCGCGCCCTTGGCCCAGTGAATGGAAATCAAATCTTCGCCAAACACATTGCGCTGCGCAAAGCCCGATGTCTTGACTACCTTGCCGAGTTTCATATCATCAAGCACTTCAAAGCGCAGCGCCTTGTAAGTCCCGACCGCTTCATAAACGCGCCGCCGAACCAGGTTAAACGCGCCCACTCCCATGTGATCCTGCGTCTTGGGATCCGCCACTTTCCAGGGACGATGTCCAAACACAAACAGTGTCTGAAAGAAGGCAATCATCATGCGTTCGCCTGCGCGACGCATGATCATGCGTGGAAACAGCACCACGTGATCCGCAGGTTCGGCTTCTGCATAGGCGAGTACGCGGCGAACCGAATCGGGCTTGAACAGCACATCGGCGTCGGTGAACAGGAGCCATTCGCCGGTGGATTGCTGCGAGGCCGTCCACATCGCATGAGTTTTGCCGAGCCAGCCAGAAGGCAAAGCGTCGACGTGAATCACTTTCAGCCGCCCGTGCGCTGCGGCACTTTCGGCGATGCGATCCAGAATCTCTCCTGTGTGGTCGGTCGAGCGATCGTCGACTGCAATCACTTCGTAGTTCGAATAGTCGAGCGCGAGTAACTGCTGAAGCGACGCCGCAATCGACTCGTCCTCATTGCGGGCCGGCACAATGATGCTGAGACGCGGCTCAGGTCGCGGGCCGCGATCCCATTCCGGCCGAGCGACGTCGGCGACTTTGGGCATGCCGATCGCGGCGCCGATCAGTCGCGACGACCACGCCAACGCCAAGATTCCGCCCGCAATCCAGTAGAAATAGCTCACCCTGCTGAGACTCCAAGCTGCGATTGGTTGTGAGGAGCGAAACGCATTCCGTAGAACAGTATCGCAGACGAGATCGCCATCGCGATCACCGGCAGGATGAACGCCATCTGTAGTGAGTGGTGATCGGCAACATAACCCATCAAAGTGGGTGAAGGAACGTCGCCAAGCAGATGGAAGATGAAGATATTCACCGCGATGGCGGTGGCGCGAATGTGCGCGCCCACGGCATTTACCAACGCGGTATTCAGCGGCGAAGTATTGAGCAGCAGCAGAAATGCCGCTGCCGCAATCGCGGGAATCATGATCTTCCCCTGATAGAAAAGGGCGACGATCATCACCGGAACGCCAAGCCCCATGCTGACCGCCGACACGAAGTAGTACGCGCCCTTCATGCGCGGCAGCAGACGATCGCCGAGCCATCCGCCGCCGATCGAGGCGACGATGCCAGTAGACCACGACGATGGCGCCGAACAATTCATTGGCGTCTTTCAAGCTGTACCCGCGAGCCTGCACCAGGAAAGTGGGAATCCAAACCTGGATACCGCCGAGGGAAAACGTTCCCGCGGCCATGCCGAGTGTCACTGTCCAGTAAGCGGGATTGCGAGCAAGGCCGAGAAGCGTTCCGCGCTCAGGAGTTTCCTGGAGCGAATCGAACTGGCCTCGCTTGGGTTCCTTCAAAAAAGTACGGCCAGGGCGAGCAAAAACCCGGGAGCCGCAGCGATGTAGAAAGGAAAGCGCCAGCCATGTTCGGGGCCGAGTTTGCCGCCCAGCAAATATCCGGCCGCGGTTCCCACGGGAATCGCCAGATAGAAAATTCCGAAGATGCGGCCGCGCGTTTTTTCTTCGAACAGATCTGCCACAAACGTGGGAGCGATGGTGACGAACGTCGCTTCGCCCACTCCGACGAGAGTGTGGCGAATGAGAAGTTCCCAGTAGGTGTGAGTGAACGCGGTGAGCAGCGTGAGCGCGCTCCAGAATATGGCGCCGAGCACAATGATCAGTTTGCGGGAATAACGGTCGGCGAGCGGTCCGGTGAATGGCGCCGCGATCATGTAGAAGGCGAGGAAGGCGCTGGTGAGATATCCGAGTTGAGTTTTGCTGAGATGAAATTCCGCTTCCACCATCGGTTGCACGGCGAACAGCACCGAGCGGTCCACGTAGTTGAGCAGATTCAGCGTGGTCAGAACCAGCAGCGCAGTGCGAGGGTAGAGTTTTTCTGGTGGCACGCCGCTGGGAATATAGCATGCCAGTTACGTTGGCGGAACAAAACCACAGAGGACACTAAGAAGACTTCGGATTAAGAAATTCTCGAACTTCACCAAGGCACGAGTATCACTAAGGAAGGTCAACACCTTCGTGATACTTCGTGCTTTTGTCGTTTCCAAAAGCTTCAGGCCCGATGAGACTACGTCGCGTGAAAAGAAACTTCCTTATCGGGCCGCGGCCACTTGGCGATGACTACCGTGGAGATTCCGCCGCGGGGGCGAAAGTCGCCTTTGACTTCGGCCCATACCGGTTTCGCCCAGCGCACTACGTCTTCAAGAACGCGGTTGACGATGTTTTCCTGGAAGATTCCCAGGTTGCGATAGCACTGCAAGTATTCCTTCAGTGATTTGAGTTCCAGACAATGCTTGTCGGGCATGTAGCGAATGGTGATGACGCCGAAATCGGGGAGACCGGTCTTGGGGCAGACCGAAGTGAATTCGGGATCGTCCACCAGAATTTCGTAGCGGGGAAACTGATTGGGCCAAGTCTCAATTTCGGGGAAGGCAAAGTCCAAGCCAGCGGCCGCGTGCGCGGGCGTGTATCGGGGTCCGTTTGACATGAATCTATTGTAATGACGGGAATGGGTGGGTGCACGGGGCGGGAAGATTTCGGATTTTTTGCCGGTTCGGGAGCATCTAATCGTTGTGGTACTCCCGTCCAACCAGCGTGGGTTGTAAGTGGTACATTTAATAGTCTTTGGAAAGCAATCTCAGGCACTTGGCCAACAATCATAATCCGGGTTTTCTGGCACGGAATCGCTGGCTGGTATGGTCGGTGGGCATCATTCTTGCCGTGATAATTCTCGCCTCGTTCATGTCCAAAGACGAAACCGTTCCCATCCGGGCGGCGAAAGTGGAGCGCGGCACGATTCGCAGCCTGATCTCCACCAACGGGAAGGTGGAACCGGTGCAGAATTTCGAGTCCCACGCTCCGATCGGCACTACCGTGAAGCGGGTCTTGGTGCACGAGGGCGAGCACGTCAAGAGAGGTCAACTGCTGGTGCAGTTGAACGACGCCGAGGCGCGGGACCAGGCGGCGCGAGCGATGGCCCAAGTGAGGGGATCGCAAGCCGATATCAGCGCTTTGCAAACCGGCGGAACCCAGGAAGAGGTGCTGACGGCGCAGTCGGAGTTGGTGAAGGCGCAGACGGCGCGAGACCAGGCGCAGCGGAATTTGGACGCGCTGAAGAAATTGCAGCAGAACGGCGCCGCTTCAAGCGGCGAAGTCATTGCAGCGCAAAACGAATTGGCTCGCGAGGATTCCGATGTCAAGCTTCTGCAACAGAAATTGAAGGATCGTTATTCGAAGCCGGAAGTGGCGAGAGTCCAGGCCCAGCAGGAGCAGGCAAAGGCCGCCTATGCTGCGGCGCAGGATGTGTTGAGCCAGTTGAATGTACGGGCGCCGGTCGACGGAGTGGTTTATTCCCTGCCGGTGAAGCAGGGCGTGTATGTGAATCCCGGCGACATGATTTTGCAAGAAGCTGATCTCGCGCGCGTGCTGGTCCGCGCATTTGTGGATGAACCGGATGTGGGAAGGTTGAGTACGGGCGACCCTGTGGAAGTGACATGGGCAGGATTAGGCGGGCGAGTATGGAGTTCCGCGATCAGCAATATTCCCTCGACAGTGCGCCTGCGGGGGACGAGGACGGTAGGCGAGACGACTTGCATCCTGGAGAATCCGGATTACCGCCTGCTGCCGAACATCAATGTAGACATCACGATCGTGACTGCTGAAGATCACGATGTGTTGACAGTGCCGCGCGAGGCGATTCGCCAGAATGACAGCAAGCCGTACGTGTTTCAGGTCGTCAATGATTCGCTGGTACGTCGCGATGTGCAGACTTCCATTTCAAATTTGACCGAAGTCGAAATTTCAAAAGGATTGGATTCGCAAGCCGTGGTTGCGCTGGCTTCTGTCAATTCCAAGCCCTTGAAGCAGGGTTTGCCGGTAAAGGTGGTTCCGTAACTGATGTCGTTTCTTAAACAATTTTTCTTCGCAGTGCTTTTAGTTTTGCCGACCTGTGTTTTTGCCGCGCATCCCGCCCAGGTTCTACTTGCCGAAGGCCGTGTCGACGATGCGATCAGCACCTTGCAAGGACAGCTGCACAGCAAGCCCGATGATGCGCAATCTTACAATCTGCTCTGCCGGGCGTATTTTGCGCTGGGAAGCTGGGACACCGGCATCCAGAACTGCGAGAAGGCGGTGGCACTGGAGCCGAACAGCAGCCAATATCACTTGTGGCTGGGCCGCATTTACGGCGAGAAGGCGGACCGGGTGAGCTTCTGGAGCGCGGCCGGGATGGCCAAGAAAGTTCGCGGAGAATTTGAGACCGCGGTGCAACTGGATCCGAATAATGTTGAAGCACGCACCGACCTCGCGGAATTTTATCTGGAGGCTCCGGGCATCGTCGGCGGCGGAAAAGACAAGGCCAGCGCGCAGGCGCAGAGCATCGCCAAGCAAGATCCGGCAAAAGCCAACTGGGTGCTGGGCCGTATCGCGGAAAAGAAAAAGGATTATGCGACCGCAGAGCAAGACTACCGCGCGGCCATCGAAGCCAGTCACGGAAGCGCGGAATCGTGGCTGAATCTGGCGTTGTTCTATCGCAACCGGCAGCGGCTGGATGAGATGGAAGATGCGATCCGGCATGCCACCTCGGTGCAAACCGGGCACTCCGAGGTGCTGGTGGATTCGGCGGAGACTTTGAACCGCACCGGACGAAACATTCCTTCCGCCATCGAATTGTTGAAACGCTATTTAGCGTCTGATGCGAAGGTGGAACAGGCGCCGGCTTTCAAGGCGCACTACCTGCTGGGCACCCTGCTGGAAAAACAAGGCGACAAGCAAGCGGCGAAGCAGGAGTATCAAGCGGCCTTGAGCATGGCCCACAATTTCTCGCTGGCGCAGGATGCCCTCAACCGGGTGAACCGTTAATACGCACGTCTGAACTCTGTCCTGCTGCTTCTTTCGAAGGTGACACGATGAGAGCTTGCACATTGCGCGGTGTAGCACTGTTTTTTGCGTTTTGTTTCGGTGTTTCGAGCATGGTGTGGGGGGAGCCGGTCTCTCTCGCCAAAGCTGTGCAATTGGCGCTAGCTACACAGCAGCACCCGGCGCTGGCCGCGGAAGACGAGCAGCGGGCTTATGCGGGATATCGTGAGGCCAAAGACCAGTACATCCCGCAGTTCACCGTCGGCTCCGGCCTGGGTAAGGCTTACGGCTATCCGCTGAGTTTGGAAGGATCGGCGCCGTCGATCGTGAACTTTACCGGACAGTCGGCGCTGCTCAACTTCTCGCTTCGCGAGTTCACCCGCGCAGCGCAAGCCGACTGGAGCGCTGCGAAGGTCCAGAGTAAGGACCAGCGCAACCAAGTGATCCAGGACACGGTGCTCGCCTATACCGAACTCAACCGCTGGCAGGAATCCCTTGGGCATCTGGAGAGCGAACAAGTCGAAGCTGCCAAGCTGGAGCAGGTCGTGGAACAGCGGGTGCAAGCGGGCGTGGACAATCCGCTGGAACGCAATAAGGCCAAACTGACCAGTGCGAGAATTCGCCTGCACATCAGCCAGGCGCAAGGGGAGATCGATGTGTTGCGCAGCCGGCTGTCGCATCTGACGGGATTGTCGGCAAATTCCATTCAAACGGCGCCTGATTCGATTCCCGTGCTGCCCGAGGTTCGTCAAGACGACGATCTCGCGAGCAAGGCGACGGTGAGCAATCCTGCGATACAAGCCGCGGAAATTCGAGCGACGGCGCAGAGCTTCCGCGCGCAGGCGGAGCACAAGGCGTTATGGCCAAGCGTGGATTTTGCGGCGCAGTACGCATTACTCTCCACCACGATCAGCGATTACCAGCAATTTTTCGTCAAAGGAAGTTTTCAAGCTAACAACGCGACCATCGGCGTCGTGCTGCGCTTCCCCTTCTTCAACGCTTCGCAACGTGCGAAGGCGGATGGGGCCGATGCGGCCGCGGTGCGCGCGAAACGAGAGGCGCAGAACGCCAAAGATCAGGTTTCGGAACAGACTTTGCGCCTGCAACGTTCGGTCGAGCAATTAGCGGCGGCGCAACAAGTCGCCGACCTGGAATACCAGATTGCGCAGTCCAATCTGCAGTCGTTGCAGGTTCGGCTCGATTCCGGAGGCGCTTCGTTTCACGACGTGGAGGAAGCCCGCGAACAGGCCAGTGAGCGCTTCATCAGCCTCGGCGACACCAGCTACGAACTGGAAAAGGCGCAAATCACGCTGTTGCGGGCAACGGGAGAGCTGGAAAGCTGGGTTGGACGTTCCAGATAGCCTTCCCAAACAAAGGTCATTTCAGCGGCTCGGTGCATCAAATGGCACATTGGGCGCAATTGCATTGCTGAAGGGGCCCGCAGCCGCTATGGTAAGTACAATATTCTTGGGGAAATCCTGTGTTTTAGCGGCATCGGAACCATGGGCAGCACCGGTGTGGATCCCGGCAATTGAGAGAAGGAATGATAAGATAAGTTATTCAAACATATGACTTTGAAAACACTGTTTTTGAATCCCCCGTCGTTTGAGAACTTTGATGGCGGCGCTGGTTCGCGGTGGCCCGCGACGCGCGAAATCGAGTCGTACTGGTACCCGGTCTGGCTCGCCTATCCGGCCGGAATGCTGGAAGGTTCGCGGCTGCTGGATGCTCCTCCGCATTATGTTTCGGCCGAGGAAACCATCAACATCGCCAAAGACTACGAGTTCCTGGTCCTCTTCACCAGCACGCCGGGATTTCCGGGCGACATCCGCCTGGTTCAGAAAATCAAAGACGCAAATCCGAAGATCAAGATTGCGTTCGTCGGCCCGCACGTAAGCGTGCTGCCGGAAAAATCTCTGCGCGACTGCCCGGCCATTGATTTCGTTTGCCGCAAGGAATTCGACTACGCGGTCGTGGATTACGCGAAGGGCAAGCCGCTCGAGGAGATTGCCGGGGTTTCGTTCCTGAAAGATGGCAAGGTCGTGCACAATCCTGACGCGCCGCAGATCCAGGACCTGGATGCGCTGCCGCACGTGACCGACATCTACAAGCGCGATCTCGACGTTACCCGCTACAACGTGCCATTCCTGCTGAACCCGTACGTTTCGCTGTACACCACTCGGGGATGTCCGGCGCAGTGCACGTTCTGTTTGTGGCCGCAGACCTTGAGCGGACATCCCTGGCGCAAGCGCTCCAGCGATGACGTCGCTCGCAGAAATGGCGAAGGCGAAGGAATACTGGCCGAACGTCCGAGAATTCTTCTTCGACGACGACACGTTCAATATCCAGAAGGCGCGCACGGTCGAACTCTGCGCCAAGTTGAAGCCGCTGGGGCTGACCTGGTCGTGCACTTCGCGCGTCACGACCGACTTCGAAACCTTGAAAGCGATGAAGGAAGCCGGTTGCCGGCTGCTGATCGTCGGCTACGAATCGGGTGACCAGCAGATCCTCAAGAACATCAAGAAAGGCGCAACGGTCGAGCGGGCGCGGCAGTTCACCAAAGACTGCCACAAACTGGGCCTCGTGATTCATGGCGATTTCATTCTCGGCTTGCCCGGCGAAACGCGCGAAACCATCCGCAACACCATCGACTTCGCCAAGGAACTCGACGTCGAGACCATCCAGGTTTCGGTGGCGCATGCCTACCCGGGAACGGAACTGTACGACTATGCGGTGAAAAACGGCTTCATGGTCGCTGACAACAAGATGGTGGACGAAGGCGGCCATCAACTCGCGCATATCCAGTATCCCGGCTTGCCGGCGGATGAAATCCTGGACTCAGTGCATCGTTTCTACGACGAGTACTATTTCCGTCCCAAGGCTGCGTTCCGCATTCTGAGAAAGGCGGCCTTCAACAGCGCCGATCGCAAGCGCCTCTACAAGGAAGCCAAGACCTTCCTGAAGGTGCGCGCGATGCGTCACAAGTGGGTGAAGGACAAGCGTGACAAAGATGAAGCCGCTGCTGCCGTGGAGCCCGCGAACGCCTAGGAAAGCCGAGTGACCTTTCGCAAGTATCTGGTGCTGGCCGCCGTGACGTTATGTGCGGCGGTCGGCGATTCCCTTCTCTCCTACGGCATGAAGCAAGTAGGAGGCATTTCCCCGCACCGCCTTTACGACATTATCCTGGTCATCCTGAATCCCTGGATTGCGCTGGGAATTGTTTTTCTGCTTGGATTCTTCGCTTCTTATATGACCGCGCTGTCGTGGGCCGACCTGACCTATGTTCTGCCCGCGACGTCGTTGGGATACGTTCTGTTGACCATCATTGCCAAGTTCTACCTGCATGAGCAGGTGAGTTTCACGCGCTGGATGGGAATCCTGCTGATCTCCTCAGGGGTTGGTTTTGTCACCCAAGGGCCAGAACTGACGCATCGACCCAAAGCTGGAACGCCAGAGACGGCGGCCCTGAGAGCGGATCGATGAATCTGCTCTACACCTGGAGTGGGATTGGAGCGATTGTCCTGGCGTCTACGACAGGCGACGTCCTGCTCTCGCATGCCATGAAAGAAGTAGGGGACCTGGGGGAATTGCGGAAGCAGGCTGGACTGGGAAAGGTTGTTGGGTCGGTCGTTCGCAATCCTTATTTTCTGCTCGGCTTACTGGCCATGACGGTCGCGTTCTATGGATTGCTGTTCGGACTCTCCTGGGGCGATGTCAGCCTGGTGGCCCCGGCTTCTGCTTCCCTGACGTTCGTAGCCAATGCAGTGGCGGCGAAATTCTTCCTGCGCGAACGCGTTGATCATCGGCGATGGATTGCAGCGCTACTGGTCGCCGGCGGCGTTGCGTTGCTGCACGGATAATCTCGCGGTCCCGGCTGCGAGCACCTCTATAAAGTGCAGTGGAAGATGCGCGCCGGCAAGATATTCCACAACGTGAAATCCTGCTCCACCCGGCCAAAACTTCTCTCCAGGTAGGGCAGCACGGTGCGTGTGAACTGGTAGACGAGCATGGCGCCGTCGCTCTGCATCATGCTGCGGGATTCGCGAAGAATGTCGCAGCGGGTCTCGTGAGGAATTGTGCTGTACGGGATTCCGGAGACAATGTAGTCGACGCGAGGCAGTTGCAACGTATTCAGGATTTCACGAATATCGAGGGCCGAACCTTCCACTACCTGCAAGCGCGGATCGTCGATGTCCTCGCGCAGAAATTCCACGAACTCCGGATTCAGTTCGATCGCGACCAGAACTCCGTCGGGCCGCATGCGATCGAGAATCTGCCGCGAGATGTTGCCGATCCCGGGACCAAACTCGACGATCACGCGGGCACGACGCCAATCGATAGGAGCCAGAAGCTGGTTAATCAGGAATGGCGAGCTTGGGACAAAAGAGCCCAGCAGCTTGGGATGCTTGATAAAGTTTTTCGCGAATAAGACCGTTTGACGTCGCGCCCTGGATCCGTTGAGTCTGGCGAGAGTTGCTTCTTGCAGGTTTGGCATAGTTTCTTGGCTCGACCTCATGCCAATGTACCATCTAGCTATCGGTTCGGAGGTGCCGGACCGAGTTCCTGTTTTAGCATCTGGCGGAGCCTCTCTAAACGGTACTTTGGTCATTTCCTGGATACTCTGGAGTACCTTATGCTCAAGTTAAATCCATACTCGTCTATTTAGGATGCAACCGTTGCAGAGACCTGCGATTCCGGCGTGGTACGCACTTGGGGTGCGAGCCTTGTTCGCAGTGTTTTGCCTGCTCACCTCCGTTTATTGCCTGTTGGCCTACATCCCCGACACCTACTTCGCCTTCATTCAAGCTCCGTTTCAGTTCTGGATCATCGAGTTCATTCGCCTGCACGCGTACCTGTTTTGCGGAGTGCTGGCCGGACTCGCGGTTGCGCTGTGGAAGGAATACGGAAAAGGAACGGCGCGGCGCATCGCGCTGGAGTTTGCGGGATTCCATGTTGCGGCCGCGGTCTACATGCTGCTGAAGCAACCGATCCAGCACATCAGCAACAACTCGCTCAGCTTTATCTGGAGTCTCGCCTTTCTGTTTCCCGTGATCTGGCTGGGGATCGTCGATGAAATCGGAAAAGGTCAAACGACGGAGACGAAGGTGTTCCGTCTGCAAATCCCGCTTCACGTTGGATTGCTGGCAGGTCTGTGCATGGGTTTCATTACCCCAGCGAGTTCCTGGCTGCGCAATACGCTTGCAGGACGGCAATTCCCGCTGGATCACGACGACTTGTTGGCGTGGACTTACAGCCTGGTGGCCCATGGCCTGTTCGGAATTTTCGTCGCCTGCATGGTGAACCTGGCCGGCATGCTTGCCGCGCGTCTGAAAGGACGACTTTCGTCGCTGCTCTACGGGGCGATGATTTCCGCTGCGGTGGCATTGATCTTCCAGAGGGTGTTGCTGATCAGCATTCCCTTCGTCGGCTTCGAGGCCGATCTTTACTCGGTGATGATTGCTATTGCGCTGGTGATCTTTGGAGCAGGGCTGCACATATCGAAATCAGAAGCGCCAGTCAGTGCTGTCGCGAAGTCGTGGAAGGAAGCTCCTGCCACGCAAAACGCGGCGCTCGCGCTGGTGTTGCTGGCGGCCGCCTATACGGTTCCGGCGATAATCGGGGTGATGGATTGGAACTCGATCATTGCCAAGCTATGGGCGATCGTTATGTGGAGCGCGGTTTTTGCGCTTCTGTTGAAGATGCGCGGCGGCAACGCCGGGCAGTATCCGGCTTGGCTGCTGCTGGTGCTCGCGACAACGTGTTTCGGAGCTTACTATTTTTCGCAGTCAGGCAATGGCTATGCAGCCCAAGTGTGGAATTCGGAGCCCGGCCTGCGTTCCGCCGTTTCGCGACACGTGAATCTCGACGCCTCTTTTGCCGCGGTTTCGAATGTTTGGGCCGTATCAGAGGAGAAACCGTGCGATCCCCTGTGCCGATTCCTGAAAGAGCAGACTGGCATTCCGGCATCGGTCGCGGTGCAACCGGTGAACGTGAAACTGGTCGACAAGCTTGAGGCGAATGACCAGCCCAAGCCGAACGTCTTCGTCATCGTGGTGGACAGCCTGCGGCGGGACTACGTTTCCGCCTATAACCCGGCGGTGCAGTTTACGCCTGAGATTCAGAAGTTCGCCGACGAAAGCGTGGTGATGCGGAATTCTTTCACGCGCTACGCAGGCACCACCCTTTCTGAGCCGGCGATCTGGGCCGGGAGTCTCATGCTGCACAAGCATTACGTGCGGCCGTTTCATCCCATGAACAATCTCGAGAAGTTGATGCAGACAGACGACTATGACCGCTTCGTAACCGTAGACACGGTGCTGCGTCTGCTTTTGGACCCCGCCATTCCGGTGCACCATCTGGATGCGGCGATGACGAACTGGTCGGACCAGGACTCTATGCACCACCGCGCCTGATGCCGAGCGGCAGATTGATTCGCGCATAGACAAGTCGAAACCCATCTTTCTCTACACCCAGCCACAGAATATTCACGTAGTGTCGCTGGAGCATGCGCGGCATGTGCGTCCGCCACAAGAGGGCGCGTATCCCGGGTTCCAGCCTTCGGCCGCGACTGAGATCAAGCGGCTGGATGGATGCTTCGGAAGCTTTGTGGGGTACCTGAAGGCGCGTGGACTCTACGACAACAGCATTGTTGTGCTCACGGCCGATCATGGCGAGAGTTACGGAGACTACGGCCACACCAATCACACCTTCGGATTACATCCCGAAGTGTTGCGGGTGCCGCTGATCATCCACCTGCCCATCGACATGCAGAACAAGTACTATGTCGATCCCGATGCGGTGGCGTTCAATATCGATGTGACGCCCTCGTTGTACTACCTGCTGGGGCATCGGCCGTTGCAAACGACGAGCGCTTCGGGACGTCCGCTATTCACGCTTACAAAAGAAGAAAACGAATCCTACCAGCGCGCAAACTATATGGTCGCGGTTTGCTACGGGCCGATTTATGGATTACTGAGCCACAATGGCGACAATCTTTTTGTGGCCAATGAAATGGACGACGTGTATCAATACTTCGACCTGGTGCACGATCCAGGCGGAACGCACAATCTCCTCGACCAGCAGATACTCGCCAGCGATCAGAAGGTGATCCGCGCCGATGTGCAGGGGATCGCCGATCTCTACCACTACCGGCATCACAGCCAGTCGCTGCTCAGCTGGATGATGCGCTAACCAAACAATCGCATAAATCCCTGGGCCGGCAGATCGGGAACCAGGAAGGCCGCATTGTGCAAGCCGGCGACGCGCGCGACGCACTGGGCCGCAATATAGCCGCTGCGGACAGCGCCTTCCATGGTGGCTGGCCAACCGGTAGCAGTCCAGTCTCCGGCGAGAAACACGCGCGGCCACACGGTTTGCGCATGCGGGCGATGGTGGTCGACTCCGGGCCGCGGCGAGTAAGTCGCGTGTACTTCCTTGATCACCGTGGACTTCAGCAACTTCGCGCTACGCACAACTGGAAAGAACTCGGCCAGTTCGGAAAGCGCGAGATCGGTGATTTCCTGCCGCGATTTCTCCACCAGGCTATTGGACGCGCTCACCACCAACTCGACATAACTTCCATCGCCATTGCCGCGCTCAAGATACTTGGATTTGTGAAACATCCATTGAATCGTGCGATCGAGGAGCACAGCATGCTCGAGATCGCTGATGTCGCGATCGAACCAGAGATGGATACCAGTGATCGGTGAGGTTTCGAACTGGCTCAGCGACTGGCGCAGAGGGTCGGCCGCCGTAGTCTGGGGCAGCAGCCGGCTGAGCACGTCGAAAGGGACCGCCGGGACCAGGAAGTCGAAACGCTCCTCCTGCCCGGAGACCATCAGTTTTACGTCAGCAAATTCCGTGCGGAATGAGTCCACGCTCGCGCGCAGGCGAACCTGGCCGCCGCGCTGCTGAATGTAGTCGCCGGCAACCGAGTATAAATCGGTCAAAGGAACGGTCGGGATGCCCATGCGTCCGGCGCCCGCGGATTTCAGAAAGGATTCGCGCACCACCTGCGCGGCATAGGTCACCGAAACGCGATCGATGTCTTCGTTAAGCGCGCTAACGAGAATGGTCTTCCAGAAGCGATCGATGGCACGATCGGTCTGGGCGTGGCGCTTCAGCCAGCTAAGGAAGGGTTCGGTCGACTCCTTCGGCATCATGGGCGCGAGCGCCGCCATGGCTCCGCCAATTGCGAGCTTGTCTTGCAGATTCAGACACGGCGCTTTCAGGAAGGAGGTGGCCGTGTGCAAAGGCGCGGGGAGCGAGGACGAAGAAATCACGGAAGCGCGCCCACCGGGCTCCAGAAACGTCAGAGCGTCATACCAGCGAATTTTGTTCTCGACGTGCAGGCGCTGGTAGAAATCGAGAAGATTGGTGCAGCAGCCGAGCAGCACGTGCTGGCAATTGTCTACCACTTCCCCGGTGCCGGGGTGCTGGTACGACGAGGCACGCCCGCCGAGGTAGGGCCGCTTCTCGAATAACGTAACGTGAAATCCGCTCTCAGCGAGCGCGCACCCGGCTGCCAGGCCCGCTAATCCACCGCCGATGACCGCGACGCTCGGAATGTGCGTAGAGCGCTCGCTCATCAGGTCAGGCGCTTGACAAAGCCCTTGGCCAGCACTTTCAGCTTTTCGCTCCGGGTCAGACTAACCCTTCCGCTGAAAACGTCGTACTGGCGGGCCGCAATTTTTTCCAGCAACTGGCGGTAAATAGTAGAGAGCACCCAGAGCGCTGGCTGGCTGTCTTCTTCAATAAGCGGGATGAGTTCGTCCGCAGCTTGATAATATTCGCGAGCGCGATCGGCTTCCTTCCTTAGCAAGGCGCGGAAGCGCGACGGATCCTGCGCGTTCTGCAACTCGGACGGCGAGATGTCGAACTGCGCCAGGTCTTCCTCAGGCAGATAAATCCGGCCCACGGCAGCGTCTTCCTTCACGTCGCGAATGATATTAGTGAGCTGGAAGGCGAGGCCCAGGCGTTCCGCCAGGGGCTCCGCTGACGCGTCACGGTATCCGAAGATGCGAATGCAAACGAGCCCGACGACCGAGGCAACGCGATAACAATACACATGAAGGTCGTCAAAGGTGCGGTAGTGAATTGCGTGTTCCTCGACGCCTTCCTGCACATCCATGGCCGTGCCAAAAGCGAGCTGATCGAGCAGTTCGACGGGAATTTTGTAACGGCGCTGCGTATCTGCCAAAGCCAGCAGGACCGGCTCGTCCGTCGAATATCCGGCCACGGCACGATGGACCGCATCCAGCCACTCGGCTAGTTTCTGGCGGCGATCGCGGAAGGAAAGCACGGAGTCGTCGGCTATGTCATCGCAGCGCCGCATGAAGGCGTAGACCGCGCACAACGCCTGCCGCTTGGCTTTGGGCAACACCAGGAACGCGTAATAGAAATTTTTCGCCGCACTACGCGTGATGCTGCGGCAAACCGAGTAGGCGACCGCGAGTTGAGAGTCGGTGGGCATATACGGCGCAGGTGCGGGTTGAACCGCGGCGCTCATAGCAGCTTCCCCAACGCGGCGCGCGCTACCAGAGCCAGTTTGCGGCTCTTGGAAATCGAGGGACGCCGCCCCAGAACCGCGTAATCCTGCTTCTCGATTGCGTTCAGGATTTCTAATCCGCCCCGGCTGAACAGTTCAATATCGATGGCCAGGTCCTTGTCGAGAGAGGAAGCCAGCGGCAATCCTTTGTGGAACCACTCACGAGCGCGAGCCACTTCGAACTTCATCAGCTCGCGAAATTCCCTGGTATTCCGTCCCGAGGAAATTGTCTCTTCACTGACACCAAATTTGGCAAGACTTTCGAGAGGTAGATAAATGCGGCCCTTCAGGTAATCGACGCTCACGTCCTGCCAGAAGTTGGCCAGTTGCAGCGCGGTGCAGGTGTAGTCGGAAAGTTGCTGCCGCTGCTCATCGCGATAACCGCAGACGTAGAGCACGAGCCGGCCGACAGGATTTGCCGAGTAATGACAGTATCCGAGCAGGTCGTCAAAAGTCTGGTAGCGAGTTACGGTTTGATCTTGACGAAACGCATGCAGCAGATCGGCGAAGGGCGTTTTGGGAATATCGCATTTGCGCACTGTTTCGTTTAATGCGACAAACACGGGGTGACGTGCCGAACCCGCGTAGCACTCGTCGAGTTGCTGCTGCCAGTCGTCCAGCAGGCGCAGCGAGACCGAGGCATCGCCTACTTCATCGCCGAGATCGTCGGAGATCCGGCAGTAGGCATAAACATTAAAGAAATCCTGGCGCACCCGCGCAGGAAGGAACCAGCTGGCGACGGAGAAATTTTCATAATGGCTGCGGGCCAGCCGTTCGCAGTATTTGCGAGCTTCCTCCAGCGTCGGAGGATGTTCCGGGGTCGCGTACTCGGGCGGCAGGTTTGCCCAGCCCGCCACACCCTGCGATTCGCCCGAAATTGATGCCATGCTGTGAGCCATGA
This sequence comes from Terriglobia bacterium, assembly GCA_963797845.1. Classification (GTDB taxonomy): domain Bacteria; phylum Acidobacteriota; class Terriglobia; order Terriglobales; family Acidobacteriaceae; genus DASREM01. Next base: position 202,812 of record CAWCRE010000010.1, on the reverse strand, counting down.
ATGAGAATTGCATTCGGCTGGACACGAAGACACTTGAAGGATAGGTCCGAGCTGCTTTCCTTCGTGATATCCAGCGTGTTTGTGGTTGTCCTCGTTGCCGGGTTCAGTGGCCCGGAATGATAGCGGTCTTGATGTCGCCGTTGCGGTTCAGCATGTGGCGGAGCACCTGCTGCAGTCGTGAGAGCGGCGCTTCGCCGGTAATGTAATCGGTGGAGCGGACTTTCTTTTCCGCGATCAAGCCAAAAGCGCGGCGCACGGTTTCCGGAGTGTGATGGAACGTCGCCTTCAAGGTGAGTTCCGAATAGTGCAAGCGGTTGGTGTCGAGCTGCACCTTGGTGCCGGTTGCGCATCCGCCAAAGAAGTTCACGGTGCCGCCCTTGCGCACCATGTCGATCGCCTGTTCCCAGGCTTCCGGACGTCCCACGGCTTCGATGATCACATCGGAGCCGCGTTTGTCAGGCGACAGAATGCGCACGGCTTCCACTGGATCTTTCACCTTGGTGATTTGAACCACTTCGTGCGCGCCCATACGCTTGGCAGCTTCTACTTGCGAGTCGCGCTTCACGACAGAAATGACGTTGCAGCCGGTGGCTTTCGCGACCTGGACGAACATCAGTCCAATGGGGCCGCCGCCGATCACGGTGACGGTGTCACCAATTTCAACGCCGGTTTCGTGCAGTCCGCGAAGCACGCAGGCCAAGGGTTCGACCATAGCCGCTTCTTCGTAGCTGACGTCGGGCGGCACGGCGAGCATGTTGGTCTCGACAATGCGCCGCGGAATGCGGATGTACTCGGCGTAGGCGCCGTTGTTGAACAGCAAGTCCTCGCACAGGTTTTCCTGGTGCTTGGAGCAGTAGAAGCACATCTGGCAGGGCGCGGAATTGAGCGCCACCACACGCATGCCCTTTTTGAAGCCACGGACTCCAGAACCAACTTCCTCGATTACGCCGGCGAGTTCGTGTCCGAACAAGGCTGGCGGTACGATCATGCGCGCGTGGTACCCGCGTTGGTACACCTTTAAGTCGGTGCCGCAGGTGAGCGCGACCTGCACTTTGACCAGCACTTCCCCTTGGCCAACACGGGGAATGGGAACTTTTTCTATTTTCACGTCCTCTTTGCCATAGAGGACCGCAGCCGTCATCTTTCCGTTCACTATGGATGTCCTTCCCATGAACTGCCCGGCTGAATCACAATTTTCATGGAATCAGGTTGGGGATGGGCAGCCAGGTTCAATGCTTCGATACTGCGGGAAAGCGGGAAACGATGACTTATCAGGCGTTGTAAGTCCATTTCACGGTTCATTACGAACCTTACCGACTTCTCCTGCAAATCTACCGAAGCGCTATACGACCCCAACAAAGCCTTTTCATCGACGCAAACGGACGCGGGGTCAAAAATCGCTTCGCCGCGCGCCGTCTGAGCAAACAACAAAACCCGGCCCCCTGGGCGAATCGCGTCCAAGGCAGTCCGGATCAAGCTATTCCCGCCAACGGCCAAAATCGCGGCATCCGCGCCACGGCCGTCGGTCTGCTCCCGTATGGCTTTGGCTGTCTCCACACGAGATGCATCGAGCGCATTCCCCAAGTTGAAGCTTTTCGCTATTGTAAGCCTCTCTGGATACAAATCGGAAGTGATTACCGTTGCTCCGGTGCGTTGAGCAAGCACACCAAGAATGATGCCGATTGGCCCCTGTCCGATGATGAATACTTTTTCATCGTCTCTAAGCCCAATGGTTTCAATGCCTTTCATGCAGGTATTTACCGGTTCCACGAAGCAGGCCTGCTCGTAGGAAACGTCATCCGGGATACGGACGGTGCCCTCACGGACGATCCAGTCCATAACACGAACGTACTCGGCAAATCCTCCACCGGCAGGGTCGAAGCCAGCAGTGCAGCCTACTTTCTTGTAGGTCTCGCACTGGGCGAACGTCTTGTGCAGGCAATAAAAGCACCTGCGACACGGGATGTGGTGGAACACCATGACGCGATCGCCCACACCGAACTTGTCGACGCCCTCGCCGACGGCGGCGACTACACCGGAAGTCTCATGTCCGAAAATTCTGGGAGCCGAGTGCGATCCGGTTGAAATCTTTTTCAGATCGGTGCCGCAAATCCCGCAACTGTGGACACGCAACAGCAGTTCCCCAGGCCCGATCTGTGGAACCGGCACCGTCTCGAGCCGCACATCGTTCACACCGCGATAAACGGCGGCCAGCATGGTGGCAGGAATCACATGCCGCTTTTGCCGGACTACGGTTTGTTCGACGCTTGCCATCGAGTTAACTGTTTCCTCGCGCACTGGGATGCAATTCTCCTGCACTGGCACTGGGACGGTCACGGCGGCGCTCAAGCGCCGCACAAAGATTGGCAGCCGCGCGCGAGGTGTTACGAGCCAAACGCAGTAACCCAGGCCAGAACCACGGACGCAGGGCGACAAACGCTACAAAAGCAGCGGTGCGAAATCGTCCATCGTGCGTGATAAAAGGATCGAACGGAGCGAGTTTAAAATCTGCTTCGTCAGATACAGCTTTCACCGCGCTGAAGGGCAGACCATGGGTCTCGGCTCCGCGGGCGACCGAGGCCCCTTCCATGTCGACCGCGACCGCGCCATACGCCTTAGCCAATTTCGCCTTCTGCTCCGGGCTGGCGACGGAGATGAAGCTGACCAGTACGCCACTTCCGGTTTGAGTGTCGGTACGGCTTCCGTCTCTTGCGTCGATCACGATTCGCGGCGTGAATACTTCTCCCACATGCAAAGTTCGATCGAGAGCACCCGCGATGCCGACGGACATGACTTCGCTCGGGGAGTACAGCGCAATGATGGCCTCGGCAGCTCGGCGGCCTGGTTCTGGCCCGATGCCTGAGCAAACGGCCACTGCATGATCGCTCTCGAAAAAGGTGAACCTCCTCCCCGCATACTCCCGTCCCTGGCGCTTCCAATTACGAACCAGCGGCCGGATTTCCGGATAGGTGGCTGCGATCATCGCGATTTTGCCGTTGGAGGACATTTTCGTTTTAGTACCGCCGAGGCGAGCCGCCGGCGCTACACGTACCCGTTCTGCACGAAACCAGTCGGTGGCACGTTTCAGTGCGCTGTCGACCGGAACAACTTTCCATCCCAACTCTCGCTCGGCTTTCGCAGAGCTGACAAACATCTTCTTGCGTCCCATGCGCACGGCGTCAATGGTGGCTCGCGGCTCGCGCTTGAAGATGTGACCGGTCACTATTTCATCGACCACGCCTGTTGCCAACGCGACCACATACGGTACCCTCAACCGGGGCGAGGGCAAGCCAGTGATCGCCCCCAATTTATCGAGAATCTGCTTCAACGTGAGATTCTCTCCGCCCAGGATGTAGCGCTCTCCGCTCTTCCCTTTCTCGAGCGCCGCTACGTGCCCTTCGGCACATTCGCGAACATCCACCAGGTTCAGGCCCGTATCCACATAGGCGGGAAACTTCTTCTTCAGAAAATCGACGATAATGCGTCCCGTGGGAGTCGGCTTCACATCCTGCTCCCCAACCGGAGTCGTAGGATTGACGACGACTACGTCGATTCCGTCCCGTCCCGCTCGAATCGCCAGCTTCCTCGGCCATGAACTTCGAACGCTTGTAATGACCGATCATGTCCGCCAGGGAAACCGGCGAATCTTCGTTCGCCAGTGCTCCGGTCGAAGTAAAACCCATCGTGGCCACACTCGAGGTGTAAACCACCCGGCGGACGCCGTTCGCCCGGGCCGCGTTCAGCACCGCACGCGTGCCTTCTACATTCGAGCGGTACATCTGGTCCGGATCACGGATCCAGAGCCGGTAATCGGCAGCCACATGGAAACATCACCTCGCAGCCGGCAACCAGTTTCTCCAGTGCAGCCGAATCGCGCAGGTCGCCTGTTACGCGATCTGCGTGGAGACCCTGGATATTCTTGGGGTCGCTCGTGGAACGCACCAGCAAGCGCAGATCAGCGCCTTGTTCGGCCAAAACTCGGGCAACATGGCTTCCTACGAAACCCGTCGCTCCTGTGACGAAAACCTTCATTCAGCAGTCAGCGTTCAGCACTGCAGTAAGTTCCGGCCGCACTTGGCTGAGTGCTGAGTGCCGACCGCTGAGTGCTAGTCCCCCTTCGCCGCCATCACCTTCTTGTACGTCGTCAACGCGATCAGCGGGAAGTACTGCCGGTACATGTGGTACATCAGGTAAAACACGCGCGGGAAGCCGGTGCCGGTGTAGTACTCCTCGTCCCAGATCCCGTCTTTACGTCTGCGTGCGCAGCAAGTACGCGATGCCGCGCGCAACCGAATCGCTGCGGGTGTCGTTCGCCGCCAGCAAGTCCCATCACCGCCCAAGCGGTTTGCGAAGGAGTGCTCGGGCCCACGCCTTTGGCAGTCGGATCGTCGTACGACCCGCAGGTCTCGCCCCAGCCGCCGTCGGGATTCTGCACCATGCGCAGCCACTCCGCCGCCTGCTGCACGTAGGGCTCGTGATGATCCACCCCGATGGCTTCCAGCCCACGCAGCACCAGCATGGTGCCGTAGATGTAATTGACGCCCCAGCGGCCGAACCACGAACCGTCGGGCTCCTGCTCGTCGCGAAAGAATTTGATCGCCTTCTTCACCCGCGGGATCGTTCTTGGTGTAGCCGTAGGTCGCCAGCATTTCCAGAATGCGGCCGGTGATATCCACGGTCGGCGGATCGAGCATGGCGTTGTGATCGGCGAACGGGATGTACTGGAACACCATGCGGTCGTTGTCTTTGTCGAATGAGGCCCAGCCGCCGTTCTTGCACTGCATGGAGAAGATCCAGTCAATGGCGCGCTGCACCGACTCGCGCTGGTAGCGGCCATTCGGATGCTCGACGTGAGCGAGGGCCAGGCACACCATGGCGCTGTCGTCCACGTCGGGATAGAACTCGTTATTGAACTCGAAGTACCAGCCGCCAGGTTGACCCTTCTTGTTCTTGACCTTCCAATCGCCTGCGATGCGAACCTGCTTTTGCAGAATCCAGTCGGCACACTTCACCATGCGCGGATCGTTCGGACGGAACACCCGCTTCGCCAAGGCAAACAGCGCATACGCGGTATCCCACACGGGAGACTTGCAGGGCTGCATGCGGAAGGTGTCTTCCTCTTCGATGCCGAGCTTTTCGAATTCGTCCAGCGCGCGAATCACCTGGGGATCGTCCAGGAATACCCGAGGCAGCGCAGCGCAATCATCGAGTTCAGCGATGGAAGGATAGATTGCGCCCAGGCCATCGCTCATCTCGAAGTGCTCCAGCATCCACTTCTCGGCCTTCTTGCAGCGCCATCGAGCGCAGCGGACGAATGTGCACTCGCTCAGCCCAGTGCGTGAAGCGATCGAGCACGAGGAAGAAGTTGCGCCAGGAGACCAGCTTCTCGCTCCAGTGCAGGTGCATGCGCGATTTTTCGCGTCCGCCGACGAACAGCTCTTCGATTCCCATCTCGTCGGGAATTTTCTTGAACGGCTTCTTCGCATAGCAGATCGAAAGCGGCACCAGAATGGCGCGGGACCACGAGGAAATTTCGTAGATGTTGAACCAGAACCAGTTCGGAAAAAGCACGATCTCCGGCGGGATCGCCGGTACCGCGTCGTAATCGTACTGTCCGAGAAAGCAGAGATAAATCTTGGTGAAGGTATTGACCTCGGTTACGCCGCCCATTTCCAGAATGCGCTTGCGCGCGCGCTCCAGCACGGGATGGTCAGCCTTGTAACCCGCCAGCTTTAAGCCGAAATACGCTTTCACCGAGGCGCTGATGTTCGAAGGCGCCCCGGCATAAATTCCCCAGCCGCCGTCTTCGTTCTGATGACGCAGAATGTAATTGGCGCACTTCTGGAAAGCGCTCGGGCGTGCCGGTGCCCAGCAGCGTGTGCAGCAGGATGTAATCGGATTCGAGGGTGGTGTCGGCTTCTAGTTCGCCGCACCAGTACCCTTCCTCGGCTTGCCGGAAAAGAGGAATTTACGGGCGGCATCGATACGCCGCCGCAACCCGGCTGGCGAGGTCATCAATTTTTCCGAAGCGCAACTGTGGAGCAGTCGAGGGCGAAAACGAAGAGGAAGTATCGTCCATAGCATTGCTGTTACTCCACTGCAGCCGGCGCGGGAGCGCTAGCAATGGCTTCCACGATCTCCGGCGGCAGTCCAAACCGCACATTCTCTGGCATGACTTCGACTTCCTTCACATTATCGAAGCCTTTGCTGGCCAGAAACTGAACTACTTCTTCCACCAGGCACTCCGGCGCCGAGGCTCCAGCCGTCAGCGCAATCGTCTTCACGCCTTCCAGCCATTCCGGCTTAATGTTTCGGAAGCTGTCGATCAGATGCGACTGCGTTGCCAGATCTGCGCGCAACTTCCACCAAGCGGTTGGAATTTGAGCTGTTGTCGGATCCAACCACCAGCAACAAGTCTGCTTCCGAAGCGACCTGCTTCACCGCAACCTGGCGGTTTTCGGTGGCATAGCAGATATCCTGGGCCGCGGGTCCCTTAATGTTCGGGAACTTCTTGCGCAGCGCAGCGATGATGTCTTTGGTCTCGTCGAGACTCAAGCGTAGTCTGAGTCAGGTATGCGATCCGGTCGGGATCGGGAACCGTCAGCGACTCCACTTCCTCGGGAGAGCCCACTACCTGAGTCACAGCCGGCGCCTCGCCCAAAGTGCCGATCACTTCATCGTGATCGCGGTGGCCGATCAGGATCAGCGAATAGCCTTCCTTCGCGAACTTTACGGCTTCGACGTGAACCTTTGTGACCAGCGGACACGTGGCATCGATTACGCGCAGTTTGCGCAGTTCGCTGGCTTCGCGCACTTCGGGCGAAACGCCATGAGCGCTGTAAATGACCCGCTCTCCTGGCGGAACTTCGTCGACGTTGTCCACGAAGATCGCGCCCTTGCCCTGGAGTTCCTCCACCACAAAACGGTTGTGGACGATCTCTTTGCGCACATAGATGGGAGGGCCAAAAGCCTCCAGCGCAATCCGAACGATATCGATCGCCCGAACCACCCCGGCGCAGAACCCGCGCGGTTTCAACAGCAAAAGTGTCTTGCCATCCTCGACCAAAATGATTCCCCTTGCCTTTGTATAGCCTACACGTTTCCCGTGAAGAAGGTACTTACTAAGCTATCGAAAAGTACCCTTTTGGTCAACGTAAGCGACAGAAACGGCGAGGATTAACAGCGATTGGGGAGTTTTGGACAGCGAACGGAAACGACTTCGGCGTCGCTCACTGCACACCCAGAACAATCCAAGTGATGTCATCGGAAAATTGCGAGTTGCAGAAGGAGTTTACGCGACGCAGCAACTCCAGCTTCCGGCGTCGCTCCGGGCTGGCAACTTCATCCTCTTACAGGCGAACTGAGAGGACACTGGGCGGTGCTGCTTTCCGCTTCGGCTTTTTACGCGTTGGTCTTCAGCATCTGCTCCGCATGCTTGCGCGAGGTCTCGGTCAGCTTCGCGCCGCTCAGCATCCGCGCAACTTCTTCGGTACGCTCTTCGCCGGTGATGGGACGAACCGTGGTGCGAGTGCGTCCTGCGGCTTCCTTCTTCACGATTACATAGTGATGATCGGCGAAGGTCGCAATCTGCGGGAGGTGAGTCACGCACAGAACCTGATTGGAGCGGGCCAGACTCTTCAGTTTCTTTCCGACCGCTTCAGCGGCGCGGCCGCCAATTCCGATATCAATTTCATCGAAGACCATCGTGCGCTGCGGTCCGGAACCGCGTCGCTTCGAATTGCCGGCTTCAATGCTGGACTTGAGCGCCAGCATCACTCGGGACAACTCTCCGCCGGAAGCGATCTCTTCGAGGGGGCGCATGGGCTCTCCCGGATTCGTGGCGATCAGGTAGAGTACCTGATCAAAGCCCGACGCAGTCCAGTTCCCTTCTTCGTCCGTCCCGCTGACTTCGATCTTGAAACGCGACTTCATCGCGAGCTCGTTGATCTCGGCCTCGACAATCTTTTCCAGCTTGCGCGCTGCTTCATAGCGTTTTCTTGAAAGTGCGCGGGCCGCCTCGAGATATTTCTCTCCCGCCGTGCCGAGTTCACCTCGCAGTTGCCGCAGAATCTCGTCTTTGTTCTCCATTTCAGAGAGCTTGCGGCTGACTTCGGCTCCAAACTGAATTACCTCCTCCAGGCTTGGCCCATATTTTCGCTTCAGACGATCCATCGCGGCGAGCCGGTCTTCCACCTCGGCCAGGTGTTCTGGAGAAGCATGAATGCCACCGGCATAGTCGCGCACCGTGGCGCCGACGTCTTCAATACTGATGCGCGCCGATTCAAGCGCAGCTTGTGCCTCTTGAAACTTCGGCTCGTAACGAGCCAATTCTTCAAGATGCTTCTGCGCAGCTCGTAACGATGAAGTTGTCGAAGCATTCCCTTCGTACAGCAAATCGAAGGCGTTCATGGCTGCGCTATAAATCTTCTCTGCGTTGGCGAGCACGCGCTTCTCGGTCTCGAGGCGCTCGTCTTCTCCAGGAGCAAGCTTCGCGTCCTCGATCTCCTGCTTCTGGAAACTCCACAAGTCTAAAAGCCGGAGGCGATCTTTCTCGTCGCGCTCCAGCTCTTCGATACGCTCCCGGATGTTTTTCCAGTTCGCGAATGCTGAAGAGACGGCTTCAAGATGCAGTCCCGCATATAAGATCCAGCAGGCTCAGCCGGACCGAAGCATCGAACGACAGCAGAGATTCGTTCTGCGCGTGGATGGTGGCCAGGTAGGGAGCGAGTTGTTTTAAGGCGGACACCGTCGCCGGCTGGTTGTTGACGAACACCCGTCCCTTGCCGGCAGCGGAAATTTCGCGTCGGAGAATGATCGAGTCTTCCTCGCTGTCAATGCCATTGAGTTCCAGCGCGCGGGAAACACTCTTTTCTGCGACACTCTCGATTTCGAAAACCGCAGAGACCACAGCCTTCTCGGCCCCGGTGCGAATCACGTCGGTTGAAGCTTTTTCCCCGAGCAGGAGAGCCAGCGCATCAATCAGGATGGATTTCCCGGCGCCGGTTTCGCCGGTAAGAAGATTCAGGCCGGGCGAGAACTCAACCGCCAGATTATCGATGACCGCGTAGTTTTCGAGCCGCAGTTCGACGAGCACCGTATGTCCTGGGTAGCGGAACTTGTGGCGAGAATAGCACGAAAACAATCGTACCGCCGCCGTCCCGGCGGCCTGCCGGGCAGGATGCCAGCGGAACTCCGCGGGACGGACGAATACGTCCGTCCCCACGTGATTTAACTACACCGCTTTTCTCTCGTCGGCTACGCTTTCTTCTCGATCCTCAGCCGACCCGATTGAGCAGCTAGTGCATTCGGTCGTGATGTGGCGGCGGCGTTCGCGCAGGCGGCTTTCAAACGTGGACCAGCGTCCACCAATTCCGGCCGCGCTGACGTTGTCGGTCACTTCATTGCCGGTTGCCGGAATGATCCTCTCCGGCCCGCGAATGGGTTCGACATTGCCAGTGCCTGACGAGGTCACCGGAGCGGGAGGCATTTCCGTTGCCGTGGGCGTGATGTTGTGGTCGGTGCCCTTGCGGTGCTGCACTGGACCATCGGTCCACGCTTTCTCGTAGCGTTTCTCGTAATCCTTCCACCGGCCTTCTTCTTTCATGTCTTTTTCCTCGTACGGAGGAAAGTTCTCGATCTGCTGCTTGGTCAAGGGGACCTGAAAATCGTCTTTATGCTTTTCCGAGAGCGAGAGCCGGTCCGCGGGCACGACGAACTTCTTCGAGGACAACCAGCCTCCGGTGTCGATCACCGCGTAGCGGATGTTCCCGGTATTGTGATCAAAAATGACGTCATCGATCTTTCCCAGTTTCTCGTCGTCGATTCCATAAACACTGGAGCCGCGAACATCTTCGGTTGGAGTCTCAGAAAATCGATAAGTACCAAGGGTGCCGTAATGTGCTGCCATTGTGCCTCCTGTATGTGGCATTTTTCGTGGCTCACCGCCGAGCGGGGGCGGGAGCGCAGCTTGGATGCGGTCTAAGGTTCAGACGTGGGTACGAATCGAGATCGTTAATTCACAGCCTTTAACAACAAAGCATCCTGTAAACCTTGGTCTATAATCGAACGAAACGCTTCTCTCGAGACGAAATGCATCTTTATTACCTGCCGAGCATGTTTGTCGGCGGCGAAATCGTTGACCTGGTTCAGGAAACGGGAGTCGTCGCCAAGGCCGTCCTCCTCCTTCTGCTTGCCTTCAGCGTGATCTCGTGGGCAATCATCCTGTCCAAGTGGAATTTGCTGCGCGCGCGCCGTGTCCAGAGCGGACGGTTTGTGCGCGCTTTCCGCAAGGCGCAGCGTCTGCAGGACGTGGCCGCCGTCGCCGAGCAGTTCCGTCCCAGCCCGTTGGTGGGTAGTTTTTGAGGGCGGATTCGAAGAGTACAAGCGCCAGGTCGGCAGCTCGGCACTGCTGAGCAACACGGTGGCCGTGCAGCGCGCCATGCAGATCGCCTCCTCCGAAGAGATGACGCGCTTCGAGCGCAACCTTCCCGTGGCTGGCCATTACTGGAGCGGTCACTCCATTTGTCGGATTGTTCGGAACTGTCTGGGGCATCATTGACGCGTTCCACGGACTCGGAACCGCGGCGCCGCCACATTGCGCGCGGTCGCGCCTGGCATTTCAGAAGCCTCTGATCACCACTGCGGCCGGTCTGGCTGCGTCGCCATCCCCGCTGTCATCGCCTATAACCTGATTGGCAGCTCGATCCGCGACTTCGCCGCCCGGGGCGATGACTTCTCGCTGGAGATGCTGAACGCTGTGGAACGCCAGCAGCCGCATTGATCGTCGCGGAAGCCGAGGAGGTCCGGCGGTAATGGCGTTCACCGCTTCGAACGGACGCACACAGATTCGCTCTTGCCGACATCAACATCACGCCGCTGGTGGACGTCGTTCTGGTGCTGCTGATCATCTTCATGGTCACCGCGCCGGTGCTGCAGTCGGGGATCGAAGTCAGCGTTCCCAAGACCCGCACCGTGAAGGAGATCACCGAAGAGCGCCTGGTGATCAGCATCAATAAGAAGCAACGGGTTTTCCTGGGAAACGATGCCGATCAATATCAACGAGATCGGCGCCACAGCTGAAGCAGAAAATTCGTGATCCCCAGCACCAGTCAATTTTTATTCGCGCCGATGAAGATGTCCCTTTCGGCGCCTTCGCCACGGTCATGGATGCGGTGAAGCAGTCGGGAATCACCAATGTGAGCATCGTGACCCAGCCTCTTGAAACCCATGCGCAAACGCTGAAATCTTCTTCGAACACGAACGCTGGGGTCACAACCTGGCCTGGTCGTGCGGGCTGCACGTCGGCAGTCACGGTCGCAATCATCGGTCTATGCCGTGGATTGCGCCCGGGCGATCATGGCTCGGAACTGGGGCGCAGGTGGCGGCGGAGACGCCATGGGCGTAACCCTGGTCAGCACCGTTCCCCTGCCGGCGAATCCCGTGCAGACGCAGAATGTGCTGGCGAACGAATCCAAGGGACTTTCGCAATCGCTGCCGAAGCCCGAGGTGAAAGAGCCGGATGCATTCCGATCCCGGACAAGAACGCGAAGAAGAAGCCCAAGAAAGAAACCAGCGCGACGCAGAAGAAGCCGGAAGCGCAGCCGGTGGAAGAAGCGAACAATGTGGTTCCCTTCGGCGAGGGCGGTCCAGTCAGCGGGCCGTATGGCGTTTTCAGCGCGCGGCGGAGCCAAGGGCGGCTTCGGCTTCACCGGCGGCGGCGGCGATTTCGGCACGCGCTTTGCCTGGTACGTGCGCGTGGTGCAGCAGAAAGTTTCCGAGAACTGGCTGAAGTATGAAGTCGATCCGCGGATTCAGTGATGCGCGCCGTGTATATGTGACCTTCGACATGATGCGCGATGGGCACCCCAGCAACGTGCAGGTGGAGCAGTCGAGCGGAGTGCCTTCGCTTGATCAGTCCGCCGTGCGGGCCCTGCAGCGCATTGATACTTTTGGTCCGTTGCCCCCGGATTATTCAGGAAATAAGGTTTCGGTTGAGTTCTGGTTCGATTACAAAAGATAGAGTGCTTCACGGTTTAGTTTTGGCCGGCCGAGCAGTCTCTATGCAAGATACAGGAAATGATGTTGCGTGGCAAATCTTCATCGAGTACGTGCACTGCATACTCGTCGCGATCGCTCTGGTTCTCTGTGCTGCCACTGTCGCGCAGGATTGGATCAAGACCGGCACCGGACTGGGAGTAGAAAAAATCCGCACTCGCCGTTCCCGACTTCAAAGCCTCCACCAGGATCCGAAAAACACCGACCTGCTGCAAGACTTCAACGACACGCTGTGGAACGACCTCGACAATGCCGGCATCTTCGACATGGTTTCGAAGAGCTTTCTTCCGACCGAGCACTCCCGGCACTCCGGCGGACGTGAAATTCGAGGCTTGGAGCGCCTCCGCCTCCGAATGCGGCCATGCTGGCCTTCGGCAATCTCGGCGCCTCCGGCAACAGCATGACTGTGCAGGGCTGGCTGTATGACGTGAAGAACATCACGTCGCCTCAAGTTCTTGGCAAGCAATACACCGACGCCGCGACCACAGCTGCGGCGCGCACGATCGCCCACAAATTTGCCGACGAAATCATCTTCCGGTTGGGCGGAGGCATTCATGGCATTGCGGAGAGCTCAGATCTACTTTGTGTGAGCAGCGCGCAGTGGGCACAAAGAAATCTGGGCCATGGATTACGACGGCACCAATCAACACCAGATCACCCACTCAGGGCTCGATTTCGCTTTCGCCGCACATTTCGCCGGATGGATCGCGGCTGGCCTTCAGTTCTATCACCGGAGCGGTTGGGAAATCCTGATGTACTCGATGGATCTGAACCGGCTGGTCACGTTCCCGCGGTTTGGCGGGACGCAATCTCTCTCCGGCGTGGTCGCCAGACGGAACGCAAGCTTGGCTTTCTCTTCCTCTCGCAGCGGCGATCCTGAGATTTATGTCATGCGATCGTCCGGCGGAAACCTGAAGCGGATTACTACTTCCAAAGGCCCGGATGTCTTCGCCGACGTGGAACCGGCAAGACCGGATTCGCAGATTGCCTTGGTCAGCGGACGCACCGGCCTGCCGCAGATTTACACCATGGAAGCGGACGGCACGAACGTGCAGCGCATCACCGACCAGGGCTATGCGGTTTCGCCATCGTGGTCCCCGAATGGGCAGTTTCTGGTGTTTTCCTGGATTCGGCACTATGGTCCGGGCGCTCCGGGAGCGCAAGATATTTACATCATGGATGTCGCCAGCAAACAGTGGGTGCAGTTGACCCACGATGGCGGCCGAAATGATTTTCCATCGTGGTCGCCGGATGGACGGCACATTGTTTTTCAGTCCAGCCGTTCCGGAAGTGAGCAGATTTGGACCATGCTGGCCGATGGCACCAATCAGAAGCAGCTTAACGACGTCGGTAGCAATACACAACCGAACTGGAGTTGGAAGTAGGGACATTTGCTCAAGATTTCATCGGCAGGCAATGAATCGATGTTCATGCGACAGACGCGCATCGAGTCGGACGCGATACGGAGGAAAAGGTGAAGCAGCTAAGATTGAAGTGGATCACGCTGGTATTCGCGTTGGGCGCCATCATGATGCTGGGCGCCTGCAAGAAGAAAGTAGCGCCACCGCCACCGCCGCCACCACCGCCGCCCGCCGCGCCTACCGCATCGCTGACGGCGAATCCGGACACGGTCGATAAGGGTGCAGTCCACCACGCTGACCTGGCAGACGACCAACGCCACCGACGTCAGCATTGATGGAGTTGGCGCCGTTCAGGCCAGCGGTTCGCAACAGGTGACTCCGTCGGATTCGACTACCTATCACCTGACCGCGAAAGGTCCGGGTGGAACCCAAGACGCCACGGCTCGGGTGACGGTGAATGCTCCGCCACCTCCGCCTCCACCACCGCCTTCAGCAACCGAGGAGGAGATGTTCGCGCAGAACGTCAAAGACATCTACTTTGACTACGACAACTCCGACCATTCGCGCGGACGAGCAGTCAGCGCTGCAGGGCGATATCGCGTTCCTGAAGCAGCATCCCAATATCGCGTTCACGATTGAGGGACACTGCGACGAGCGCGGATCTACCGAATACAACCTGGCCTTGGGCGACAACCGCGCCAGCGCCGTCAAGAATGCCTTGGTGCAAGGCGGCGTCAATGCCTCCAGCGTCAAGACCATCAGCTACGGCAAGGAAAAGCCGTTCTGCACCGAGTCGAATGAATCGTGCTGGCAGCAGAACCGGCGAGGCCATTTCGTTTACCAGAAATAAGCTTTCGAGGGCGGAGCAACGCGTTCCGCCCTCCTTGCCTCTGAAAACAGGGCTGGAATGGCGCCGAGATAGGCTCAGGCGGGGCGGGCAAGACAATTGTCGTCTGAACGCGCTATCCTCGATTGCGAAGCCTGTCTCGATAACACTCAGTCGCGCATGGAACCTACTATGAAAATTCAACGATTCGCGATCGCGTTCGTATTTTCTGCATTTCTGGCCGGGGTAACGCCCGTCTGGGGCGTCAGCAAAGAAATTGTGCAGTTACAAACGCAGGTGCAAGCGCTGCAGGATCAGATGACAGCCATGAAGCAATCATTTGACCAGCAGATGGGCGTGATGCAGCACCTGATCGAGCAAAGCACCGACAATGTCAACAAAGTCGCGAACTCGATCACCCAATTGCAGACCGCTATCGACAAACAGCAGTCCGACAGCGGTGCGCATGTAGACCAGGTTTCCGGGCAGATCCAGGCGCTGAACGATACTCTCGACGAATTGAAGGCACGCCTGAGCAAAGTCAGTGCCCAACTAGAAGCGATGCAGTCCACTCAGCAGAGCCTGGCCGCGACCCAGGCGCAGCAACAGCAGCAAGCCGCGGTTCCTCCACCCGACATTCTCTACAACAACGCCCTTCGCGACTACAACGCGGGCAAGAACGACATCGCCGTCGGAGAATTCAACGACTACATCAAGAACTATCCAACGACCGATCTGGCTGGCAATGCTTACTTCTATCTCGCTGATATGGAGTTTCGTCAGGGAAATTACCAGGAAGCCGTCAAGAACTACGACCAGGTCATTCAGAACTTCCCGACGGGAAATAAAGCAGCGTCAGCGGAATTGAAAAAGGGCCTCGCGCTAATCGAGTTGGGACAGAAAGACGATGGTGTGGCTGCGCTACGACACGTGATCCAGCGCTATCCACGTTCTACTGAAGCCACGCAGGCGCGGGATCGTCTGCGGAAGCTGGGAGTGTCGGCAAGCGTAGGAACTGGAAGACGCAGTCCTGGAGAATGAGGGCCCGCCGATAGAAGATTCGCTGCATGGAAAGAGCAGACTCCTCACTTTTTTTGGAACGACAATGGTTTCGACTATTCCTTCAGTCCCCGCAAGCAGTACCGGATCTCAGTTGAAATCTCTTTAATCCGCATTCCCTCTTCGACCGGAAGCTTGCACGACAGGGCCGCCCTCGTGGGAGTTCCCTCCCCGAGGTCGAAGCTCACCCGGCAATATTGGCAATCTTCATTCCAGCAAAATCTCCCGTAGGAAATACCCTCAGGCGCAAGAAATTGAAAGCAACGCAGGAGTGTATTGTTTTCGGGAACTTCGTAGTCACGACCCATGACGGAGATTTTGACCAGGCGGGAGTAAGGCCGGAAGAGCGTCGAGGGGGCCGTCATGTCTCCATTTTAGGCGGGAGACGATAGGTAGCAAGAAACCAAGGTCATAGCGTACCGCCGCCCCGGCGGCTGAGCCGGCAGGAATCCGCGGTACGAAGGTTCATCACGCTTGGCTACGCTTATGCGGCCCTGTGATGGCGTCGCTCGTGCCGAGCATGACGTCGATGGGCACGCCTTACATGCCGTCGGTGCGAGCGTGATTCATGCCTCTCGGACGTTGTTGGAGCGGTCGGCGCCACTGGTGCTGCCGCCTGTCCCCAAGCCCCGAGGCTCAGCATCACCGCAGTGACAACGGCAAAGATCAGCTTTTTCATGTTCTCTCCTTGAAACTACCCGCGTTTCTGCATATTAAAACGTATGTCTTGTGGAAAAGTTTCGAGGTAGTCTAGATTTCGTAGGCGAGTATGGTTCCTCCGCCTTCCGGAGCACTCATTTATGACAGAGCATAAAGATCAGGATCGCGCCAAAGGCGCAGTGGAGCAGGACGAAAACAACCAGGGCGGCAATACTTCCATGAATGGCCAACTCGGCCACCGCGATCAAAACGAGATGATCAAAGACGCCGACAGTGACTTCCCCGAACCCGGCCAAAGCCCCGAACACACCGGAGAACCGGAAAAGCGGCGAAAAACAGCGTAGACAGTACCGAGTTGCAAGTACCTAGTACATAGTGAAAAGAAAACCCTCCAAACCGGAGGGTTTTGATTTGTTGTCGTCACTAGGTACTGAGTACGTGGTAATCAATCATCTTAGCGCAGCTCTTCCATCGCCCTCTCCAATACGTCTTTGCCAGGCCGTGTGATCGACTCCGGCAACGTCGCCAGAGGCTGATCGGTCATGTTCAGCATGTCGATAAAGTTCGGGGCCTTCGTGTTCACGTAGAACACTCCCGTCAACACTTCGCCTTTCTCGTGCGCTTCGCCGAGCCGCTTGATGGCTTTGATCTTGTTGGTGGGGTCGTAATCTTCTTCCAGCTTGCGCAAGCGCAGCTGCGATCCGTCATGCATGGTGACTTCGACGGTCGTGCCCGGATCGTATTCGACGTTGATCTCCTCGAACGAAGGCACGAAACTGATTTCCTGCAGCGGCTCTTCGTGGTCTTTCATGTACTTGTACGACTTCGTCGAACCTTCGTGATCGTTGAACGTCACGCAAGGCGAAACCACGTCGAGCATGACCGTGCCGTTGTGGGCGATCGCGGCCTTCAGCATGCTCATGCAACTGCTTCTTGTCGCCGGAGAACGAACGGCCGACGAACGTTGCGCCCAGCGTGATCGCCATCGCGCAGGTATCGATGGGAGGCAGGTCGTTGATGACCCCGCTCTTCAGCTTCGAGCCCAAGATCAGCAGTGGCCGAGAACTGGCCCTTGGTCAGGCCGTAGACGCCGTTGTCTTCGATGATGTAAATGATCGGCAGATTGCGCCGCATCAGGTGAACGAACTGCCCGATGCCGATGGAAGCCGTGTCGCCGTCGCCGCTGACGCCCAGCGCAATCAACTTGCTGATTCGCCAGCATCGCGCCGGTCGCCACCGATGGCATGCGTCCGTGCACGGCGTTAAAGCTATGCGAGCGGCTCATGAAATAAGCCGGGCTCTTCGACGAGCAGCCGATGCCGCTGGGCTTGATCACGCGCTCCGGCTGCACGCCCATTTCGTACATGGCATCGATGATGCGTTCCGAGATCGCGTTATGGCCGCATCCCGCGCACAGCGTGGTCTTGCCGCCGCGATAATCGAGCACGGTCAAGCCGATGCGATTGGTCTTCGGTGGCGGCGTGCTGGTTGGTGTCGTCGCCATGTTATTTGCCCTCCATCGTCATGAGTTCGTCGGTGACCGAGCGCGCGTCGAGCGGCAACCCGTGAATATGCGCAATGCTGCGCAGCTTGCGTGACCAGCTCGGGCTTGATGTCCAGCTTGATGCAGGCTGAGCATCTGCGCATCGCGGTTCTGCTCGACGACGTACACCCGCTCATGCTGCTCGATGAACTCGTGCACCTCGCGCGTGAAGGGATACGCGCTTCAGCCGAAGGTAATCGGTCTCGATGTTGTACTCTTGCCGCAACTGGTCGCGGGCTCTCGATGATCGCCCAGTGCGAAGTTCCGTAGGCGATGATGCCGATCTTTGACTTTCCTGCTTTCCACCACTCGGGACGCGGAACGAAAGATCGCGCAGTTTCGAACTTGCGGTTGATGCGTTCCATGTTGCTTCTCGAAGTCGTCGGGACGCTCGCTGTACTGCGATTTCTCATTGTGGCCGCTGCCGCGCGTAAAATACGCAGCCGCCGGATGCTCGGTTCCTGGCAACGTGCGATAGCCAACGCCGTCGCCGTCCACGTCTCTGTAACGGGCGAATCCGCCCAGCCGGTCCAGATCTTCTTTGCTCAGAACCTTGCCGCGGTTGATCGGGCTTCGGTCGGATATTCGAATGGATCCGACATCCAGTTGTTCATGCCCAGATCCAGATCCGACATCACGAACACCAGAGTCTGGAATTGCTCAGCCAGATTGAAAGCCTCCTGCGCCATGCTGAAGCATTCCGCCACCGAGCACGGAATGAGCATGAATGTGCTTGGTATCGCCGTGAGAGAGAAATGCGGTCGAAAGAATGTCGCCCTGCGAAGTGCGCGTCGGCAAACCGGTGGACGGCCCACTCGCTGAATGTCCCAGATCACGCCCGGAACTTCCGCGTAATAGGCCAAGCCCGGCAAATTCGGCCATCAGCGAAATGCCCGGCCCGGCGGTCGCGGTCATGGAGCGCGCGCCTGACCATCCTGCGCCGATCACCATTCCGATGGCCGCCAGTTCATCTTCCGCCTGCACGATGGCGAACGTCGCCTTGCCGTCCGGACCGATGCGGTACTCCTTCATGTAATCGATCATGGTCTCGACCAGCGACGACGACGGCGTAATCGGATACCACGTCACCACCGTAACACCCGGCAAACATGCATCCCAGGGCGGCCGCGGAGTTGCCGTCGATGATGATCTTGCCCTGGTTCTTGTCCATGCGCTGGATGTAGTAGGGATCCTTCTTGGTCAGGTTCGCAGTCGCGTAATCGTAGCCGGCTTGCACCGCTGCCAGATTCAGGTTCGCGGCCTTTACTTTCTTCGCGAACTGCTTGCGAATCGCCTTCTCCACTTCCGCCATATCAATTTCCAGCAACTTGGCCGCGACGCCGACGTAAATCATGTTCTTGACCAGCTTGCGCAGCTTGGCTTCCGGGCAGACCGGGGCGACCAGCTTGTCGTAAGGGACGGCGTAAAAGACGAGATCGTTGCGCAACTTATTCGAGTCCAGCGGTTCGTCGTAGAGCACAGCGGCGCCGGCAGCCAGAGACATGACGTCTTCCTGCGCCGTCTCCGCATTCATCGCGATGAGAAAATCAATTTCTTTTTTGCGCGCGATGTATCCGTCTTTGTTGGCGCGAATCGTGTACCAGGTGGGCAGCCCGGCGATGTTCGAGGGGAAAAGATTTTTGCCGGAAACCGGCACGCCCATCTGGAAAATACTGCGCAGCAGCACGGTGTTCGAACTCTGCGAACCGCTGCCGTTCACGGTCGCAACCTGGATACTCATGTTGTTGACGACCCGCTTTGGCTCCAGTCGCCCGAAGCTTCGTGGAGCGCTACATCCGTGGTGGCCATTCCTAGTCCCTTCCTTTGATGGAAGCGGGTTTCGACACGCTTCCCTAGGTAAGTATTTGAAGTATTGCGGAACCATTTATTATACGGCAGCTCGGTGACAGAACAGTGAAGGTCGTGATTCAGCTACGCAGAATTTGGAATTCATCTATTGACGTGCATTCCGAACCAATGAGGAATCTGCTCACGCACGTCGCGAGAATTTCCCGACGTCATGCTGGCTGAAGGCAAGATGCGCGTGCAGCATCAGCACGACTGTCCGTTACGGCTTCCACTCGGAAGAACTGCGCCATTTTGCGGAACTTATTATATCGTGATGCGACCAATTCCGCCGACGGCATATTTTTGATCTCGTCGAAATGACTGGACCAGCGTCTCGCGAAGCAACGCAGCCGCCGCGTCATGATCGCTGTGGGCTCCGCCTTGCGGCTCGGGAACGATGCCATCGATGCAGCCCAGCTCGGTCAGATCGGTGGCAGTGATCTTCATGGCCTGCGCGGCCAGGTCTTTCTTGCTGGCATCGCGCCACATGATAGACGCGCAGCCCTCCGGAGAGATCACGGAGTAGACGCAGTTTTCCATCATCAGCACGCGATCGGCGACCGCGATCGCCAGCGCGCCGCCGCTGCCGCCTTCCCCAGTAATAGTCGCGATGATCGGGACTTTCAGCCGCGCCATCTCGCGCAAGTTTCTGGCAATCGCTTCCGCCTGCCCGCGTTCTTCCGCGCCCAACCCAGGATAAGCGCCATCGGTATCGACAAAAGTAAAAATCGGACGCCCAAACTTCTCCGCAATCTTCATCACCCGCAGCGCCTTGCGATATCCCTCAGGATTCGGCATGCCGAAATTGCGGTAAACCTTCTGCTTGGTGTCGCGCGCCTTCTGCTGCCCGATGACCACGACTTCCTGATCCGTGAAAGCGGGCCATGCCGCAAACGATGGCGGGATCGTCGGCGAATCCGCGGTCTCCGTGAATTTCGCTCCAGTCAGTAGAAAATCCGCTCGATGTAATCGAGCGTGTAGGGGCGTTGCGGATGGCGCGCCAGTTCCGTCTTCTGCCAGGCGCTCAATTGCGACTGAGACCTGCTCCCGTAACGCCTGCACCCGCTCGTGCAACTGGTGAATTTGCTGGCGGGTACCTTCGTCCTGGTTCGATGCGACTCGCAGCCGCGCGATCTGCTGCTCGATTTTCTCCAGTTCCTGCTGCGCTCTCAGTCCCGAGTCCATCTTCCTGTCGATCGCCATTCCTGGGATTTCATGCGCGCTTCCACCATCGAGAGCAGGAAATCGGCGCCAGTCGCCACCAGAGTGGCATTTGCCATGGCTGGCAGCGGTTGCCGGCTGCACTCGTGCCGCGATGACTGGAAATGTTTCATTCTTCGCTGATCAATCGATGACCCGCACCGCGCCGCGACCACATAATTCCTCCACCCGCGCAATGAACTTGCGGTCTGGTATGACATTATAGCCTTCCGCTTCCATCACCACCATGAAATCGCCCTCGCGTTCCACATCGAAGAGCACTTTTGCCTCTCCTTTGCGTTGCACGAACAGGTCGTGTAGCGCATCCACTGTGGAATCGGTGGACTGTCTCCGAGAGCAGGCGAATTCGCAGCGATCGCGGCAATGGCACTTTGGCTTCTTCGAGCGGCATGATGTCGTTGACCGTGAGTTTGGGATTGGCGCCTTCCTCAATACGCACTCCGCCCTTGATCAGCACCGGAACTTGCAATTTCACCTTGTCCGCCGAGCTTGCGGTAGGCCTCGGGAAAGACGATCATCTCGATCGTTCCTTCCATGTCTTCCAGCGCGGCCTGGGCGTAGAAGTCGCCTTTCTTGGATTTCGCGACGCGCAACGCAGTGATTATGCCGGCGGTCGTGATGTTCTCGTCTTTCCCGGTGGACGTCTTCATCGCACATAACTTCGGACGTCTTCAGCGCGCGCAAGTCCTCCAGCTTGTCTCGTACTTTTCCATCGGGTGGCCAGTGATGAAGAACCCGAGAATTTCTTTCTCGTTGGCCAGCCGCACGTGCTCGTCCCAGTCCGGCGCATCGGGCAGGCGGTCATTGTGATTGCCGGCCTGCTCTTCCTGGAAGATGCCGAAAAGTCCGTGCTGGCCGGATTCCGCGTCGCGCTGCGTTTTCTGCGCACGATCGATGGCCTTATCGAGCACGGCCATCAGTTGGGCGCGGCGGCCGAGCGAATCCATAGCGCCGCTCTTGATCAATGATTCGAGCACCCGCTTATTCAGCAGCCGCAAATCCACTTTCTCGCAGAACTCGAAGATTGAAGTGTACCGGCCCAGCTTCTTCCGTCCCGCCACAATCGACTCGATCGCGTTATGGCCGACGTTTTTCACCGCCGCCAACCCGAAACGAATGGCCGCTCCGTGCGGAGTGAAATTGGCATCGCTGACGTTGATATCTGGCGGCTCAACCGCAATCCCCATCTCGCGGCATTCGTTGATGTACTTCACGACGTCATCCGTGTTCCCGGTCACGGAGGTGAGCAGCGCCGCCATGAACTCCACCGGATAGTGCGTCTTCAAATATGCCGTGTGATACGCCAGCAATGCGTACGCAGCCGAGTGCGACTTATTGAAACCGTACCCGGCAAACTGCGCCATCAGGTCGAAAATCTTTTCGATCTTCTTCTGTCGGATAGCCACGCTGCACGGCGCCCTGACGAAGCGTTCGCGCTGCTGCGCCATCTCCTCGGCCTTCTTCTTGCCCATGGCGCGGCGCAGCAGGTCGGCTTCACCCAGCGAGTACCCCGCCAGGCTGTTGGCGATCTGCATCACCTGTTCCTGATAGACGATGACGCCCAGCGTCTCCTGCAAGGATCTCTTTCAGCTCCGGCAATTCATATTCGATCTTCCGCCGCCCGTGTTTGCGCTCGATGAAATCGTCAATCATGCCGCCCTGGATCGGACCGGGCCGATAGAGCGCATTAAGAGCCGTAAGATCTTCAATGGTATTTGGCTGATAACGGCGCAGGACGTCGCGCATGCCGTGCGATTCAAACTGAAATACGCCCGAGGTCAATCCCTTGTGGAAGACCTTCTCGTATGTCTCGGTGTCTTGCAGCGGAATCTCGTGCAGCTGAATGGTTTCGTTCCGCGTCTGCACGATGAGCTTCAGCGTGTCATCGAGAATCGTCAGCGTGGTCAGGCCCAGGAAATCCATCTTCAACAGGCCCATCTTCTCGATGGCCACCATGTCGAAGGCGGTGACGATTTCGTCGTTCTTGGTACGGTGCAGCGGGACCAGTTCGGTCAGCGGTCGCGGCGAGATCACTACTCCAGCCGCATGCACCCCGGCATTGCGGACCAATCCCTCCAATTTCCGAGCAGTGTCGAGCAACGTTCCGACCTGGCTATCGGTGTCGTAGGCCTGCTGCAGCGCGGAGATTCCCGGATGGCGTCATCCAACTTGATATTCAGCGTAGTCGGCACCATCTTGGCGATGCGGTCGACGTCCGCGTACGGGATATCCATCGCCCGGCCCACATCTTTAATCGCCGCCTTCGCCGCCATGGTGCCGAAGGTGATGATCTGCGCCACGTTCTCGCGGCCGTATTTCCGCGTGACGTAGTCGATGACCTCGCCGCGGCGATTCATGCAGAAGTCAATGTCGATGTCGGGCATCGAGACGCGTTCCGGATTCAGGAAGCGCTCGAACAGCAATTCGTGCTGCAGCGGATCAATATCGGTGATGCCCATCGCGTACGAAACCAGCGATCCTGCTGCCGATCCGCGACCCGGTCCCACCGGAATGTCGTGCTCTTTCGCGTAGCGGATGAAGTCCCACACAATCAGGAAATAGCCGGAGAACTGCATCTGCTGGATAATGGCCATCTCGCGCGACAGTCGCTGCTCGTATTCCGAAAGATTGTGCTTCAGCGCGCCCTTGGCTTCGAGCGGTCGCAGCAACTCCAAGCGGCGCGCAAAGCCTTCGCGCGTGACGTGTTCGAAATAGCTGTCGAGCGTGAATCCCGGCGCCACATCGAAATGCGGAAACGGATTCTTGATCTTCTCGATCCGCATGTTGCAGCGCTCGGCGATCCCCAGCGTGCGCGTGAGCACGTCGGGCGAATCCTTGAATACGCGCGCCATTTGCTCATGGCTTTTCACGAAGAAATCGGTACCCTGGAACTTCATGCGGTTGGGTTCCTGGATCGACTTCCCGGTCTGAATGCAGAGCATCACGTCCTGCGCGTGCGCATCGTCTTCACACAAGTAGTGGCTGTCATTGGTCGCCACCAGCGGAATGCCAAGGTCTTTCTCCAGCTTGTACAGGGAGGGATGAATCTTGTGTTCCAGCTCTAAACCCTGATCTTGAATTTCCAGGAAGAAATTGTCTTTGCCAAAAATATCGCGATACGTTGCCGCAGCCTCGCGCGCCGCTTCATACTTTTCTTCCATCATGCGTTCCGCGACTTCGCCCTTCAGGCAGCCGGAGAGCCCGATCAACCCCTTCGAGTGCTCCGCCAGAAACCTCTTGCTCACGCGCGGCTTGTAATAGAAACCGTGCAGCGACGCTTCCGAGGTGATCCTGGCGAGATTGCGGTAACCCTCTTCGTTCTCGGCAAGAACCAGCAGATGGTTGTAAGTATCGCCTTCGGGCGGCGTGCGCTCGGTGTGATGATCTTCTTTCTTGCAGATGTAAAGCTCGCACCCGACGATGGGCTTCACCCCCACCTTGTGCGCGGCGTTGACGAAATGCACGGCGCCGAAAATATTACCGTGATCGGTCATCGCGACCGCCGGCATGCCGAGTTCCTTGACGCGGTCTACGAGCTTCTCCACGTCGCACGCGCCGTCCAGCATGGAATAGTCGGTATGAAGATGGAGATGGACGAATTGAGACATGTGGGCTGTGTTTTTATTGTAGCGGGTAAAGGCTAAAGCCGCGCCAAGCTATTTATCCACAAGCTGTTGAAAGCGGGGCGGCGATGTAGGCGATGTTACGCCATCATGAATTCTGCTTGAGGCTTTCACGTCGCCTCCCGCTTCCCTGTATGATTCCCAAACCGCCGCTCCTCTGTACGTTTAACGAAACTCTGGCTTTCACCAGTAGCCTCACACACAAAGCTTAAAGAGGAGGAAATTTATCATGCCCATTTTGACGACAAAGGATGGAACCGAGATTTATTACAAGGATTGGGGCACGGGTCAACCGTTGTTCTTCCATCATGGCTGGCCCCTTTCCGCAGACGATTGGGATTCCCAGATGATGTTTTTTCTAGCGCGCGGGTACCGTGTGATTGCCCATGATCGACGCGGGCACGGCCGCTCCACGCAGACGGTAAACGGCAACGATATGGATACTTACGCCGCCGATGTTGCCGAAATTGCAAAAGCTCTTGACCTCAAGAACGCGATTCACATCGGTCATTCCACAGGTGGCGGCGAGGTGACTCGCTACGTCGCGAAACACGGCAAGGGACGGGTTGAAAAAGCAGTACTCATCAGCTCCATTCCTCCGCTCTTGCTAAAGTCGGAGAAGAATCCCGACGGTCTTCCGATGGAAGTCTTCGACCAGCTTCGCGATGGCACCGGAAACCATCGTTCCCAGTTTTACCAGGACATCACCATTCCTTTTTATGGCTTCAACCGTCCCGGTGCGAAGGTCTCACAAGGCATTCGAGACAACTGGTGGCGTCAGGGAATGATGGGAGGGATCAAAGCGCAGTGGGACTGCATCAAGGTCCTGTCTGAGACTGATTTCTTCGACGATCTCAAGGCCATCGATGTTCCGGTGCTGGTGATGCACGGCGAGGACGATCAAATCTGTCCTTTCGATGCCAGCGGAGCCAAGTCAGTGAAGCTCTTGAAATATGGCACACTGAAATCGTATCCCGGCTTTCCGCACGGAATGCCGACGACCCACGCGGATCAGATCAACGCCGACCTGCTGACGTTCTTCAAAGCATCGGCTGCAATAGCGGCTTGATCAATCACCGGCCGAGCCCACCCTGTTCGTTCGCAGTTTTGGAGAATGTGTGGGTGGGCGCGGTCGGGAATTTCTGTCGGCAGAAGGCTTTCGCTTGGCGAGCCGCCGGCGTCGCAAGTCGCTTGCGCCCTACTACCGTTTCCTCAGCGGAAGTTCCAGCAGTTTTCTTACCAGCGTGGACAGCGTCTTCAGGTCATCGGATGCCTGCTTCGCGAACGCCCGGGTTTCGTCGCCACTTCGCCCGTCCGCCGCCATGTACAGAACGTTGGTCAGAGCTTGCAGAGGATTGTTGATCTGGTGTGCCAGGTCATTTGCCATCGCCGCGGCGGCGGCGGTACTGGCCTGCTCAATCAGCGCCTTCTGTTGTTTTTGCTGCCTCACCCCCATGGCGGCGAAGTCAGCAAGCATCTGCATCATCCGGCAATCTTCCAGGTCGAATGCTTCGGTCCGACCATGCGCTAGGATAAAGATCGTTCCCCGTGTCTCATCCACTTGCCACGGAATCAGGATGCCGTCCGTCACCGTCGGAGCTTCTACACCCAAAATGTCAAAAAATCGCTGGGTGACGCGGAAGTGCTGAGGGCGGCCACGTTTCAGGCAAACACCGCACGCGCTCGGGTATTCCGGAAGCATGGCATTCAGAAACCCGGTGTACTGCCCAGCGGTCGCGATCCAATGATAGAAATCTGTCTCGTTGCGATCTTCCTTTTCCACGCTGATCCCCGCGCTGTCTGCACCGCATAACTCGACTGCGGCATTCACCAGCTCTTGCAAAATCGTTGTGGGATTGTCCACGAAAGCGTGCGCGATACGACGCATTCCCTCCATCTGTGTGGGAATGTCGTGAACATGTACGCGCCTCGCGGCGAAGGCTGCATTTTCCTGAATGTCATTCACTTCCAGACCAGTTTCGTCCGGAGTCCGCTCATCCACATTCATTGAAATTGCGGGCATCCTTTATATCCTTGACTTTCGATTCACCCGGAAAACCAATGTGCTCCAATGGCGGGTGCAGTTTGGTAGGTGTTCTGTTCAGTCTAAGAGCAGTACTTCAGATTCTCAAGCGATTTAAAGGAGGGCTCGGCAGCGACAGACAGATTAGGCGAGAAATGTGGCCGAATTTGAACCGATCGCCTAGTGGTGGGACTTTATCCGGGAATTCTGAAGTCCAGCCCACGATCTTCATTCGCCTGCTGCGTAGCTGGGACATTAAGCTGGTCCAAAGGAATTTTTCGTGCCCGCTGTTCGCTGAAGATCCAAACCGTGTTTCCCACGACCGCGTAATTCTTTACTTCTTCGCGATGCTGGTCCTTAAAAACCAGCACGGTCAGGCTTGCAGGCTCGGGTTTGGCGGGAGTTGCCGGTGCTGCGGGGGCTGGAGGAGTCTGCTCAATAGCAGATCGCGCATACCGGTCTTCGCGTAAGCGGGCGACCTCACTCTCCAGATCGTTGACTTCCTGCTGCAGTTGCTGGCTCTGATCGTAGGACTCGTTGTAATTGCTCGAACTGTCGTAGGAGTATGAACTCGCTGATCCCCATAGGAACGGGTCGTAGTATCCCGCGTATCCGTAATAACCGTAGTAGGGATAGCCATATGCGTAGTAGCCGGGGTACCTATAACCCCAGTACGGCCGGTACGCAAACCGATTATGGAAGTGAGTGAATGGTCCCGGGAAAGTGCGGATCGTAATCCCGCTCCTGGGGGCTGGGGCATGAAACGTCACCCCGCTGCGGGCTGCGAACCCGCCACGAAAGCCGACGCTGCCACCTCGCCGTTGCGCCCAAAGCGAAGGGCCTAGGAATATCAGAACTAGCGCCGCAATGCCCGCCAGACGCCGCATACGGCCATTCTAGTCCCGACTTCATAACAATGGAAACGTGGCTGTTGGTAAAGGGGTCGAACGACTCCGAAGCATCCGAAACCTGGTTCCAGCTCAGTTCTGGTTCCCGCCTCCATGAGTCTGACGGCAAAGTTTGCAGTAGGTAGGCGGCTCGCTGTTATCCACCCGATGCTTCACCGGCTTCACGGTTCGCAGGTACGCGAACATCGCCTTCAAATCATCGTCACTCAAATTCTTATAAACCCCGAAGGGCATGATGCTGCTCAGTTCACGCGCCTTGACATAGCCGGTTCGCATCGCCTGGCTAAAAATATCATCGTCGTAGTAACTGATTCCGCTTGCGTCCGGAGTGAGATTGGCGGACGCGGCATCCTTGTTTCCTTCGCTGAAAACGTTTCCCCCGGCAAAGTCCATACCGGCGATCACTTGCCCATGTTCTTGCGGCGTATGGCAGAAATAGCAACCCCCGACTTTCACCAGGTAAGCTGGATATTTGGATTCGTCGGGCGTGGGCACGGGAGAGGTGATGGGCTGGGGCGCCGAGCGAATCAAGTACTTCACCGGGAAGTCGATCTCGGTTTTCGGCAACGGGTTGCGCACCGCCGACAGAGTTCGTAAGTAAACCACCAGCGATTGCACATCTTCGTCGCTCAAAGCTCTGTATTCGCCGTACGGCATCAGCGGGAAAAGCGTACGCCCGTCGTGGCCGATGCCCTCACGTATGGCGCGGGCGAGTTCATCGTCGGTCCAGCGGCCGGCGCCGGTTTCCGGATCGGGAGTCAGATTGGGCGCAACAACTCGGCCCGGCAAGCCGCGGAATGGAACGATCTGCCCTGCCCCTTCGGTTCCCGCGATCACGGGATTGCCGTGCTTCGTGTAGTCATGCTGCGAGTGACACACTTGGCAAGCGCTGAGGGCGGTAAAGATGTATTTGCCGCGTTCGATGCGCTGGGGCGTGACCTCAAATTTTTGCGAAGTCGTGGCACGAACGCGCGGTCCAATAAACGGCCGCCAGCCGACGGTGAAACTGATCCCCAGCGCCAGCAGCACCACCAAAACCGCGAAAGCAATGGACAGGTATTTGCCAAGTCGTCTCATATGAAATACGGGTTCATATAGCAACCGCGGTGGCGGCGGGTCGGTACCGCCGACATCTTCCGGGTTTTAGTGCTTCTTCTTGTTCTTCTTGACCGGCTTGGGCGCTGGTTTCGGCGCGGGCTTGGGCGCCTTCTTGGGCTCAGCCTTGTGCTTCTTGGGTTCAGCCTTCTTCGCTGCGACGGGCTCCGGCTTGGGCGCTGGCGGAGGCGGTGCAACTGCACCTGCCGCGCTCTTGCTCTTTTTCTTCCCTGCAGCCGGAGCAACCGCAGCCGCCGCTTGTGCCGCAGCAGCAGCCGCCTTGGCCGCGCGTCCTCGTTTGGGCGGCGGCGGTGGTGGCGGAGGCGGCGGCGGTGGTGCCAACGGCTTCAGGAACTTCAAAATCTCCGTACGCGAACGCAGCTTGCCATCCAGCAAGAGCAAAAACACATCGTTCGCAATTTTCGGATATGCCGGCAACTGCGGCGTAATGTGCAGTTCCGCCATCTCAGGCAACGGAACCTTCTGCTGCACCTGCCGCCACTTGGTGAAGAAATTCCGGATCTTCTGCACCACACCCTGCTGTTTCGCGGTGACCGCCAGGAACAACACCATCTCCTGCCGCGCTTCCGACAGAAGTTTCCAGGTCCGCGAAGGGGTTGCCGCCTCTTTGCTGTTCAGGCGCTTGGTCAGTTCCTTGGCGTGGTCTTCCAGATGGCGCCAGGCCTCGACCAGATCCTTGCGCGGAATCAGCTTGCGCATATCGGAAATATCTTTGTCGGCGAGGCGCGAGGTCAGGAAGTACATCACCGCCGAAGCTGGATCGGGCGCGTAGCCGAGCTCGTTCATCTGCTGCCGGGTCTTCAGCAACAATCCGAGCCCGTTCGTATCAATCTTCGCGCTGGTCCAGTGCGGATTCAGGACATTCAACCACTCTTCTTTTTCCAGCACGCGCACAATGTGCAGCGGATCTTCTTCGTATGCCAGCTGCTCGATTTCGTAGCCGATCGCTTTATCAGTGATGTACTCGATGTATTTGTTTTCTTTGGCTGAGGCGAAACGCACTTGCGTACGCTCCTCGAGCGGCCAGTGAAAGCGCGCCGCAAAACGGCTGGCGCGAATCAGGCGCGAGGGATCTTCCACGAACGCGTAATTGTGCAGCACCCGGATCAGCTTGGCTTCAATATCGGCGGCGCCGTTGAATGGATCCATCAGCAGACCGCGCGATCCCGGATTCAGCGACAACGCCATCGCATTCACGGTAAAGTCGCGGCGACGCAGGTCTTCAATAATGGTGGCAGCGGCGATCAGCGGCGGCTTGCCCGTCTTCTCGTAACGCTCGGTGCGGGCCATGCTCAGCTCGGCGCGAACATTGCCGGGCAAAGTCAGGTACAGAGTCTTGGTGTCGTCGTCGGCGGCGCCGATCACGACCCCGGCCCGCTCCAGTTCTTTTTGCAGCTTGAGGGGATTGCCTTGTACGGTGAAATCCAGATCGCGGATAGTGAAACCGCTGATAATGTCGCGCACCGCGCCGCCGGTCAGGTAGATGTTCATACCGGCTTCCCGCGCGATGTCTTGAACCAGCGTGACCCCCCGCTGCTGGTCGGGGGTCAGTCGCGTTTCCATCGTGTAGATGTAATCTGCCATGCGTGCGTGCTACTGCTCGACCCTTCTCCTTTGCCCCACCGATTGCGTCACGTTTTCCACAGGTTAGGCTCCCAGCCTTTCCATGGCCCCGGCGAGTTCCGCGTAAGGTGTTCTTTTCACTAGGTTTAGACTTGTACAGATGGGTGGCGGCAAGCATCACAAAATATCACATAGTTAATCTTTTGGCTACTAGGAAGGTGTTGACGCGGCAGTTTCACCGGAAAAGTGCGAGAATCGGCTTAACCCGGCCTGCGGAAGCCGTCGTTCCGTAGCCGGTTCAAGTTTTCATGTCTTCCACCCACAAAAAAGTCATTGTTCGCAAGATGGACCGCGACACGGTGAACGGATACGTCGGGGCGGCGAACTTTATTAGCGAAGGCAAGGTCGAGGTTTTGAACGTCGCCGGCAATGTGGTGGCCATCGAGCTTCGCGATATCAAAGGCGTCTACTTCGTGCGCGAGTTCGGGGATTCCGAGTCGCTGACCCGCAAGACTTTCACCACCCGCCCCCGCACGGAAGGCTTGTGGGTGCGTCTGCGCTTCAAAGACAACGAAGTTCTGGAAGGCATGATGCCCAACGACCTGAATCAAACCATGGCCGAGGGATTTCTGGTCAATCCTCCGGACCAACGCTCGAACACGCAACGCATCTTCGTACCCCGCACCGCATTGGAATCGCTAACCGTCTTGGCAGTCATCGGAGCTACCCGCCGCCGTCGCCGCGGCGTTCCCGAAGACGTGGGGCAAGTGCAGTTGTTCGGAGAATAACAAGAAGATCGGGTGTTTCAGTTTTCTCTAGTTAGCCCGGCCTTTCGCGCTCTTTGCAAAGGTTGGGGTACTCGAATGCTGGATAGTGGACGTTGGGTAGTTCTCACCCTCGGATACGGGAACCAGGATCGGGTTGAAACACTACGCGCTCGCCTGTTCGGTCAGGTTGGCGGTGGCCGGTGTTATCGGAGTTCGTTTGCCACGCCAGAGTCCGTCTGACAGGCAATTAAGTGCCGGACCTGTTCGCGCTCTTCAGCGCTGGTCAGGCTGAACGCCACTCCCATGCCATACCCGGGGTGCATGGACTGCACAGTACCACGTACGCGCAACTTCAAGGCTGAGGTCCGCACCACGATATCGACCGAAGTAGCTTTCTTGAATGGCGCGGTGGTTTCCACGTAGCAGCCGCCATTGCTGATATCGCTTAACGTGCAGCGGTTGGGCACGCTGCTTCCCGTCTGATAGACATCTGCACTCAGCCGGCAGGCGCGCCGCGAACGCTCCCGGCGATCCGCCGAAGAGACCGCGAGCAAACCCAGACCTCCCGCTAGATCAAGCTTGTCTTGCATAATTGAGGCTTCGGCTGAAGAACTGGGCTCCGGCACACGTGAGGCATTCGCGCGCAACCAGTCGCTGAGCGCCCGACGCGAAGTTTGCGGGACGTCGGCGAAGCGAAGGCCGACGCGGCCAGCCGCATCCTGCCACATCACGTCCCCCGACAATCTCACCGTGGAAACCTGCCCCGGCAACGAGAATTGAAAATAGACTTTGCAACTGGGCGGAACCGGGCGCTCGGAGTGAATCGAGATTCCTTCTTCACTCACGTCAGTCAGGGCCGCCTTCGTATCTTCGATGTTGGAAAACGTGATGGCCGCTGATCCGTTTACCGGGATGCGCTGGTTGCGACGGCGCTCATGACGCATCAAGCCACGGGCCGCGCGCAAGCTGGTGGCCGCCCGCTCAGGAATAATCGGTTTATAAAGGACGAAGTTCGCGCCGCGGGCAAACACTTCGCGGACGTTGTTTTGCGAGTCCACCATGGCCACGATCAGGGCGGTCCGGTTAGTGGCGGTTTTCCGGAGATTGCTGATCAATTGCCCGGCGGTGGCTTCATCATGGCAGTCAAGAATGATGGCGTCGAACCGGCTGCTCTGCAAGCGCGGCTCAGCCTGGGTAAATTCACCGCAGTGCTCCATTTGAATACCGAGATCGCGCAGGATGCGATCGAGCACCTGGACGGCCTGCGGGTTGGCGCAGACCACGAGACATGAGAGGCCCATACTTCTTGAAATCTAGTGGTCTGGCACGGACAGCAACAAGTTACCTGGGTCATTTTGCCGCGGCCTTTTTGCCCTTCATGACCTTCGTAATCTGGAGCGCGCACCGTTGGGCGATTATCTTGGACGCATCCCTCGGAAGTGAGACTGGCTAAGGGCGGAGCAGAAAGCATCCGCGAAAAGGATCGAACCATGAATCTGCAAGCCGGTAACTGGATGATCGGCATGGGCACGGCGGGAATGCTGCTGGGCCTGTGTTTTATACCGGCGGTAGTAATGGACCGTTCCGATACCAGCCTGCTGGCTTTGGGAGCCTGCGCTTTTTCCTTGGGCACCCTGATGGTTGCGACTGGAATCTACGTGAAAGCCCGCATGCTGCAGGCCGGCCTGGTTCCCGCGCCCCAAGCCCCATCGCCGAAAAAGATAAAAGGCGGATGCGATCTTTGCCACGGAGATGTGCCCATTATTCAATGCAGGGTGCATCAGTTGCATTTGTGCGCTGCGTGCCTGGGCGAACATTACGACTACCGCTCCTGCGCTTACACGCCGAGCACCCGCAGACCGGCGAGTAAGTCCATGGCCAGGGCGCACGGCGCCTGATCCCAAGCACGCTGCCCTGCCAAAATGACCAGAGTCACCTGCTCTGATTACGTTACAGAAGTCCATTCTCACCATCTGCGTCTTTAGTACTTTGACGCTCCCAGACCCCCTTCGTACGATGAACTCATCCGGGCCTGCCGTGTAGCTGTTTTGGGGCCCAACCCTCCCACTGTTCTGCGGAAAGCCCCTATCCCCGACGCATGGCCGAGGTCATAGCAAATGATGACTTCATTGCACCACAAACACGGAGCACAGTTGCCCGTTAAGAAAGGTTCCATGTCACGCAAAGCGCGAGGCGCAACCATTCTGGAACTGCTGGTCGGTATGACGATCTTTGTCATGGCCAGCTCCGTTACATTCATGGCTTTACTCCCGGCGTTTCGTGATGCGCGGCTGGTCGGCGCCTACGACTCGGTGCTGATGCTGATGCGGCAAACGCGCGAAGCGGCGATCGTGAACCGCAAAACTTATCTGCTGACTTTCAATCCGGGCGGGACACCTGTCGGTACCAACCAGGTGACGGTCCAGAGAATTGATGCCGGGGTGTTGTCGGGAGTTCTTTCCACCATGGTGCTGCCGCAGGAAGTTCAATTCACCATCATCCCCGGAACCCCGAACACGAATGCCGCGGCTCCCGACTCACTGGGCAGCGGTTCGCAGGCGATCCAGTTCGATATCGGCGTGAACGGCGGACAAGCCAATCAGGTTTACTTCTTTCCCGACGGCTCGGCGAAGGACATCAACAACAACATCAACAACGGAATCGTCTACATGGGGCGGCAGGGCGATCTGTACACCATGCGCGCCATCACCTTGTTCGGTGTCTCGGGCAGGGTCCGCGGCTGGCGCTTGATGAAGCCCACCGCCGGAGCAGCACACTGGAGCCAGCAATGATGAGAGCAGAGCATAGTTCCAGCCGCCGTGGCGAACGCGGTTTCACCATGATCGAAGTACTGATCTCGGTCGTGGTGCTCACCATCGGCCTGGTCAGTCTTCTCGCGATGTTTACCGTCGCCATCGCGGCGGTGAATAACAGCCAGGAAGACATGATCGCCAAGCAAGAGGCGGAAGAGGCGCTGGAAAGCATTTACACCGCGCGCAACACTTCGCAGATTACTTTCACCTCCATTCAGAACGTTTCCAACGGCGGAATCTTCCTGGATGGACCCCAACCCATTCTCGATCCTGGGCCGGATGGCGTAGACGGAACCGCGGACGATCTGAACGCCAACCCCTATTGTGCTGGACCTTCGCAATGCCTGGTCCTAGCGGGACAGGATGGAGTGTTGGGGACGGCTGATGATTCCTATTTGCCGCTGAACAATTACACCCGGACAATTGCCATTACCAACGTCAACCTTCCCAGCGGAGCGCCCGATCTGTCGCTGCGCCAGATCACGGTGACGGTGACTTATTACAGCACGCAATTCAAGGCCACTCAGAAGACGTATTCGGTAGGCGCTTACGTTTCCGAATACCGGTGAGGATCAGATATGCGACGTATAAGTCTTAAAAAAATTCGCGGATTCACGTTAATGGAAATGGTGATCGCCATGGGACTCGGCGTGATCGTGCTGGGCACGGCGGTGAATCTTTTCAGCAAGGCGCTGAATGCCAGCTACATCGTTACACAACGGTCTGAAATGCAGCAGAACGGCCGCGCGGCGGTCGACTTGATGGCGAAAGATATCAGCCTGGCGGGCGCGGGACTTCCCACAGGCGGAGTGCAGTTGCCCACGGGAAATGGAGCTACGTCTTCGCGCTTTGGCTGCGATCAGACGCAGTGCTATATCAACAACTATCTGTATCCAAACGGAAACTATTTCTACGGCGCGATTCCGAACCCTGGCGCCGGACAGTCGGTGAGAACGACCGCTGGCGTACTGGGGCCGGCGAACGATGTGCTTTCCGTTGCCTACACGGACGCAACCTATCCGTTGCAGTACTACACGGTGAGTTTCGCATTGAGTGGCGCACAGGCGACCTTTACTCCTCCCACCACCACGCCGAATCCGCTGCCCAATCCGTGGCCTCTGCCGGCGATTAACGATCCGGCCGTGGGACTGAAGATTGGCGACCTGGTCCTGTTCACCAACAATGTGGGATCGGCCATCGGGGAAGTGACACGCGTCGATCCGGGTGGGGTGGTGTGGTTCCAGAACGGCGATGCGCTGAACATCAACTCTACGACAGCCTCAAACGGAAACATTGCCGCCATCCTCGCGGGCACCAAGACCATTGCGTACCGTCTGCTGATGATCACCTATTACATCGATACTCCTCCGGGCCTCGACGGTGTGCGTTACACCGCCGATGACGGCCCGCCACGGCTGATGCGCCAGATGAACGGGCAGACTCCAGTGCCCGTCGCCGAAAACGTCGCCGGGTTGCAAGTCACGTACGACATTTTCGATGACGTTTCCGGTACCGCGACTTCCAACCTGAAAGATGCGGGCATGTCGGCCGGCAAATCTCCGAACCAGATCCGCAAGGTGAATTTGAGTGTGTCCAGCCGGACTCCCCTGCAAGGCATGATGGGGGGCGGTTTTCAGACACTCGATCTGGCGACCTCGATCAGTGCGCGAGACATGAGCTTTAAGGATCGTTACAACTAGGAACGAGGCAACAAGGGTGCAGGAGTAAAGGGAGAATTCAGGAGAAAGCTATGCGCGTCAAACAGTCAAACACGAAGGGATTCACTCTCATCGCAGCGCTGCTGATGTTGCTGCTGATGTCAGGAATCGCGGTTGGCCTGATGTACATGACCAACACCGAAGTTCGGGTTGGGGGCAACGACCGGGAGAACAATCTTGCGTTCTACGGCGCAGAAGCCGGCATGGAACGCATGACTTCCGACCTGGGCAACCTGTACACCGGAAACCAGGCCCCGACTGTGCTCAACATCCAGGCGCTGGCCTCATCTCCTCCGACGGGAATTCCGAACATCACCTACACGGAATATGCGATCAACGTTCCGGTGGATGCGTTGGGAAACCCGCTGGCCACCACGGATAACGTGAAATCCGGCCCCAACCAGGGGCTGGTTGCGGAAATCGTGCCGATGACGCTTTCCGTGACCGCGCAGCGGCCGAGCGGTGCACAGGTCCGCATGCAGCGCACGGTGGAAGTGGCGCTGATCCCGGTGTTCCAGTTCGGCGTGTTCTCGGATAGCGATCTTGCTTACTTCCCCGGCCCGGATTTTGATTTTGCCGGCCGTGTCCATACCAATGGCAACCTGTTTCTGACCCCGGGTGGAAACCTGATTCTGCATTCCAAGGTCACCGCCGTCGGAGAAGTGGTTCGCGATACGCTGGCCAATGGCGTGAACGGCGCCAGCAGTTCGCACGGCGGTCCGGTTTACATTCCGAATGCTACCGGTGGATGCGATAGTCCCAACGGTCATCCTTCAACCCACTGCCTGAACCTCGCGATCAACCAGGGCAGCTATTTTGGAGTGCCTCCGACCGGTTCGGCCAACACTTCCACCTGGGTGGGTATCTCGACTGGAACGTTCCAGGGATGGGTGCTGGACGGGACCACGGGCGCGAAGACGCTGGCCTTGCCCTTCGTCGGAAACGGCGTAGGACCGATCCAGATTATCCGGAAGCCCCCGCAAGGCGAAGTTTTCGGTTCGACGCTTTCGGTCTCGCGTTTGTACAACAAGGCTTCGATTCGCGTACTGTTCGCCAGCACGGTTTCTGACTTGCATCCCGAGCGCAGTTTAGCTGCCCTGGATGCGGATGACGTGCAACTGAACCATGAGCCGGGGGCGTACTACGTTTCCAACGGCAACCCGAATACCGGCGTGCCGGTGACAGGCGTGGGAAATACGCAGTTCGCCTATGCCAGCAAGTCGGGCGCGAATGGTGCTTATTACGACGCGACCGATCAGATCACACCCCCTGCCTACGGCGTGCGGACTCAATGGCCATTGGTAGATGGCTGGCTGCGTGTGGAATACAAAGATATTAATGGCACCTGGCACGGCGCCACTCGTGAATGGCTGCAATTAGGCTTTGCTCGCGGACTGTTTCCTCCTGCAGCGGGAGGCCCGCACCCGAATGCGATCTTGATGTTCCAGATGCTGGCCGACCGCAATAACGACGGCACCGTTGCCAACTCCGGCAACGAGAGCACGTCTGCGACGATATCGCGTTACAACTGGTATCCCATCAACATGTATGATGCGCGCGAAGGAGAAATTCGCGACGTCACCACCGGCAAGACGGCGGGCACGTGCGCGCCGAACGGCATCATGAACGTCGTCGAACTCGACGTAAACAACCTTCGACGCTGGCTAACCGGCGCCATCGGAGCCAACGGCGCCGCCGTAGATAATCAGACGCAGAACGGATACGTTTTGTTTTACTCGGACCGCCGCGGCATGGTCGCTGATCCCAATGTCACCCCGGCTGCGACAACCGGTGAATACGGCTGGGAAGACAGCATTAATGCTGCCTCTGCGAACGGAACGCCGGACGGTGTACTCGACCCGGCTCCGAGTGGAAGCAATCAATCGCCGGAAGATGTGGACGCAAACCTGAAAGATGACAACTGGGGCGCAGCCCATGTCGGGGACGCTTTTGGAGTCGGGGCATTTACGAACGTGAATCCCCCTGACCCGTATGTTCTGGCGCACCGTGTCACATGCCTGACAGTTGGACGTAAGAACCAGGTGACGGCTGCACGCCACGTTCTGAAACTGGTGGACGGCGCCCTTGGTTCGCTTCCAACGCGGCCCGGCGGCGCTGGCGGATTCACCGTCGCATCCGAGAACCCGGTCTATGTATTCGGAAACTACAACGCCAGCGCTGCGGGATTTGGCGGTGGCCAGGCGGCTGCGGCCGTGATTGCCGACTCGGTGACATTGCTTTCCACCAGTTGGACCGACATCAGGAGCCTTACCAATCCGTTTACGTTGAGCGCTCGTCCCGCGACTACCACTTGGTACCGCCTGGCCATTGCCGCAGGTAAGAACATCAACTTCAAGCAACCCACCAACTGGTCCGCTGCGGCTGACTACGGCACCGATGGTGGAGTCCATAACTTCCTGCGCTACCTCGAGGATTGGAGCGGCCAGACCCTGAACTACGAAGGCTCGCTGGTCAGCCTCTTTTACTCTCAGTACGCAACCGGCGTGTTCAAATGCTGCACGGTGGTGTACGGCGCTCCGACACGTAACTATTCGTTCGATACGTTGTTCCTGAACCCCAGCAACCTGCCTCCCGGAACTCCGCAGTTCCAGGACGTAGACAACGTGAGCTATCGCCAGGATTTCACCCCGTACTAGACCGCTAACTCAACCACCAAACCTGCCCGGGACGGATGAATGCCGTTCCGGGCAGTCGTACGTTTGGCTCCGTTAATCTGCTGCATCCCGGTGATTACTGCTCGATTTCCCCCTGTGATACTAGTCACAGGCTTCTGTGACCCCCATTGCGGACGAGGAGACCTCTCAGGGTAGAAACTCGTTGGCGAGGGTGAGTCGCCGGTCTTGCGGGAGAGCTTCACCTGAACATGCCCGCCGCTGCCTCGCCTAAGGACATCCCATGAAACGTAAATGCAAGACCATGGATGGCAACGAGGCAGTTGCCCACGTCGCGTATCGCTTGAACGAAGTCATCGCCATTTATCCGATTACGCCGTCCTCGACGATGGGGGAATGGGCCGACCAGTGGGCCTCGGAAGCCGTCCCTAACATTTGGGGCACGGTTCCCCATGTCATGGAAATGCAAAGTGAAGGCGGGGCTGCCGGCGCGGTTCATGGAGCCCTTCAGACCGGGTCGTTGGCGACCACGTTTACCGCATCGCAAGGCCTGCTGCTGATGATTCCCAACATGAACAAGATCGCCGGGGAGCTGACGGCGGCGGCTTTTCACGTTTCCGCGCGCACCCTCGCGACCCACGCGCTTTCGATTTTCGGCGATCACAGTGATGTGATGGCTTGCCGTTCGACAGGCTGGGCGATGCTGTGTTCGAACTCGGTCCAGGAAGCAATGGACTTCGCGCTGATCGCGCATTCGGCAACGCTCGAGTCGCGAGTTCCTTTCCTCCACTTCTTCGACGGATTTCGGACGTCGCACGAAGTCAATAAGATCGAGATGCTCGGGGAAGACGATCTTCGCGCCATGATCGATATGGATCGCGTTTTCGAACACCGCCAGCGGGCGCTGTCCCCGGACCGTCCGGTGCTGCGCGGCACGGCGCAGAATCCCGACGTGTTTTTCCAGATTCGCGAGACCATCAATCCCTACTACGAAGCCTGCCCGGCGATCGTAGAAGAGGCCATGGAGAAGTTCACGGCGCTGGTCGGCCGGAAATACAAGCTGTTCGATTACGTGGGCGCCCCGGATGCTGATCGCGTCATCGTGATGATGGGTTCCGGCGCAGAGGCGGCCCATGAGGCGGTGGACTTCCTGAATGCCGCCGGCGAAAAAGTCGGTCTGCTGACGGTACGGCTGTTTCGGCCATTCTCCGTCAAGCACTTCCTGGCAGCAATCCCTTCCACGGCCCAACACATTGCGGTTCTCGACCGCACCAAGGAAGCGGGCGCGGTGGGAGAGCCCTTATATCTCGACGTGGTGAACGCGTTTCATGAAGCCTTTCAGCATGGCAAGTTAAAGACACTGCCCACGGTGGTCGGCGGACGTTACGGATTGTCCTCAAAAGAATTCACGCCGGCCATGGCCAGAGCGGTGTACGACAACCTGGAACTTCCCAAACCGAAAGAACATTTCACGGTCGGCATTCGCGACGATGTGAGCCAGACCAGCCTCGATTACGATGCTAACTTCTCGACCGAACCGGTCAGCGTCGTGCGAGCCATGTTCTATGGGCTGGGCGCTGACGGGACGGTGGGCGCCAACAAAAACTCCATCAAGATCATCGGGGAGAACACTCCAAACTACGCGCAGGGATATTTCGTGTACGACTCGAAAAAGTCGGGGGCGATGACGGTTTCGCATTTGCGTTTCGGACCGCAGCCGATTCGATCGAGTTACCTGGTTTCGAAAGCCAACTTCGTAGCTTGCCACCAGTGGATCTTCCTGGAGCGCTACGACATGGTGGGGCCGCTGGTCGAAGGCGGTACCTTCCTGCTGAACAGCCCTTTCTCGGCAGAAGAAGTTTGGGATCACCTTCCCCGCCCAGTCCAGGAGCAACTGATCGCCAAGAAAGCCCGGTTTTACGTAATCGACGCCTACAAGGTGGCACGCGAAGCCGGCATGGGCAGTCGCATGAATACCATTCTGCAGGTCTGCTTTTTCGCGATATCCAAGGTGCTTCCGCGGGAAGAGGCGATCGAAGCGATTCGCGAGTCGATCCGCGACACCTATGGCAAGAAGGGCGAAGAGATTGTGCAGAAAAACATGCGCGCGGTGGATGACACGCTGGCGCATCTTTTTGAAGTGAAGATTCCTGAACGAGCCAGCAGCACGATTGAAATGCCGCCGCCCTTCTCCAACAACGCTCCGGCCTTCGAGCGCGATGTGCTGGGAGTGATCTACGCGGGACGTGGCGACGAACTTCCGGTCAGCGCATTTCCGGTGGATGGGACGTTCCCTACCGGCACGGCGAAATGGGAGAAGCGGAATCTCGCGCTCGAAGTTCCCGCATGGGATACCAAGACGTGCATCCAGTGCGGCAAATGTGCGATGGTCTGTCCGCATGCCGTGATTCGCATCAAGGTGTATGACAGCGAGGAACTGAAGCTTGCGCCTGCGACCTTCAAG
Source organism: Terriglobia bacterium (assembly GCA_963797845.1). Taxonomy (GTDB): domain Bacteria; phylum Acidobacteriota; class Terriglobia; order Terriglobales; family Acidobacteriaceae; genus DASREM01. Next base: position 162,612 of record CAWCRE010000010.1, on the reverse strand, counting down.
TCGGCAGAGGCCCGCGACAAGGAATTTCAGGGACTGAAATATACGATCCAGGTCTCTCCTGAAGATTGCACTGGCTGCGGAATTTGTGTGGACATCTGTCCCGCCAAGAACAAAACAGAAACGCGGCTCAAAGCCATCAACATGGTTCCGCAACCGCCGCTGCGGGCCAGCGAGAGCGAGAACTGGGAATTCTTCCTGAAGCTTCCGGAGCTCGACCGTCGAAAGATCAAGAACAGCAACATCCGCCAGCAACAGATCCAGGAACCGCTGTTCGAGTTCTCGGGCGCATGCTCGGGTTGTGGTGAAACTCCGTACCTGAAACTGCTCTCGCAACTGTTCGGCGATCGTGCCGTGATTGCCAATGCCACGGGCTGCTCTTCCATCTACGGCGGAAACTTGCCGACGACACCATGGGCCAAGAACAGCCAAGGCCGGGGTCCAGCCTGGTCGAATTCGCTGTTTGAAGACAATGCCGAGTTTGGACTGGGATTTCGGCTTTCCATCGACAAGCAAACCGAGTTTGCGCAAGAGCTCACGCGCCGACTGGGCGCAGTGATTGGCGAGCAACTTGTCACCGCGCTGGTGAGTTCTCCACAGAAAGACGAAGCCGACATCTTCGAGCAGCGTGAGCGAGTGGCGATTCTCAAAGAAAAGCTGGCCCATAGAAGTGATAGCGACTCGCGCCAACTGCTCGCCCTGGCGGACATGCTGGTGAAGAAGAGCGTGTGGATCGTCGGCGGCGATGGCTGGGCCTATGACATTGGATATGGCGGTCTCGACCATGTCATGTCGAGCGGACGCAACATCAACCTGCTGGTGCTTGACACCGAGGTCTATTCGAATACTGGAGGGCAAGCCTCGAAGTCAACGCCCCGCGCCGCAGTCGCGAAATTCGCCGCTGCGGGGAAACCCGGTCCGAAGAAAGATCTAGGCATGATGGCGATGACATATGGGAACGTCTACGTGGCCAGTGTCGCCATGGGCGCAAAAGACGAACACACGCTGAAGGCGTTCCTCGAAGCCGAAGCCTATAACGGCCCCAGCTTGATCATCGCGTACTCACACTGCATCGCGCATGGCATCAACATGACCACCGGCATGTCAGATCAGAAAGCGGCGGTTGATACAGGCCAATGGCTGCTGTATCGCTACAATCCGGAGCGGGTGGAACAAGGGGAGAACCCGCTAATTCTGGATTCCCGAACTCCCACCAAGAAGATTCAGGACTTTATGTTGATGGAAACACGGTTCAAGATGCTCTCCAAGAGCAAACCTGCCGATGCCGATCGTCTGTGGAAGCAAGCGCAGCAGGATGCCGACACGCGGTTCCACTTCTACGAGTACCTGTCACAGCGAAAATTCGACAAAAAGCCTGAACCGAAGAATGCAATTCCGGCCAAGCCGGCTGACGCGCCGCAACCGGTATTGCCACTCGAAGTGAAGTAACGGGGAGGACACATCATGATTGACCTGAGCACTCGTTATCTCGGTTTAAAGCTCCGAACTCCGCTGGTGGCTTCGGCATCGCCGCTGTCCCAGGAAATCGACAACATCCGGCGCCTGGAAGATGCGGGCGCATCTGGCGTGGTCCTTTATTCGCTCTTCGAGGAGCAACTTCGACAGGAAATGTTCGAACTGGAACACCATCTCACCGCGGGCACGGAAAGTTTTTCAGAGGGTCAGACGTTTTTCCCGCAAGCCGGAGAATTCCGCCTGGGACCAGAGGGCTATCTCAACCACATTCGCCGCGCCAAAGAGGCGGTCGTTATTCCAATCATTGCCAGCTTGAATGGATCGACGGTCGGCGGCTGGACCCAGTACGCGAAACAAATCGAGGAGGCCGGGGCGGACGCGCTGGAGTGCAACATCTACTTCCTGCCCACGGATATGGACACCCCGGGAATCGAAATCGAGAGAACCTATATTGAAATCCTGAAGTCAGTACGTGCATCGGTGTCCATTCCAGTTGCGGTGAAGCTCAGTCCGTTTTTCAGCAACATGGCCAACATGGCGAAGCAACTCGACGACGCTGGCGCCAATGGCTTGGTCTTGTTCAATCGCTTTTATCAGCCAGACATCGACCTTGAGCAACTCGAGATCGCGCCCCACGTTCTGCTGAGCACACCTCAAGCTTTGAGGTTGCCATTGACGTGGATTGGCATTCTCTATGGCCAGATTACCGCGAACTTGGCCGCGACCAGCGGCGTGCACGGCGCCGAGGATGTGATCAAGCTGCTGATGGTGGGCGCCGATGTGACCATGCTTTGTTCGACGCTGCTGCGCAACGGGATCAGCCATCTTCGTTACATTGAGCAAGGCATTCTGGAATGGATGGACAAGCACGAATACGAATCGGTTGAGCAAATGAAGGGCAGCATGAGCCAGTTGCGCTGCTCTGACCCGGGATCGTTCGAGCGGGCACAATACATGCGCGCGGTGAAGAGCGTGCAGCACGTGATGGTTACCAGCCGGGAAGCTTGGCGGATGATGACCGGCGACTGAGAGTCGCACGAGAATTTTTCTTTTGTGCTTTGCTAGGCATCCGCCAGTTCAGGCACGTATTCGGCGGGATCACCTTTTTCCAGGAGATACACCCCCGGGCCCTGATTCCCGCGCACCACGCGGGAAAACTCCGCCACAAAAAAACCGCCCTTGAGAGCTTCCGTAAACGCCCAGCGAGTTTCGCTTCGCCAGGACCGAGCGAGCGTGATGTCTTTCTCTTCAATGTTCCCAATATCGCTCGGAACTTCGATCGCAATTCTTTGCCGTGAAAGCGCAGCCGCCAGGTCTGTACGCTGGGGCTTGCCTTCGCCATTAAAACGTATCAACGGAGTGAGGCGCGAGAGCGTGTCTAGAGTTTCTGCGCGGTTGTCCTCACCTCGCAAGCGCTGTTGCACCCTTCGGCTCGCCATGGGCCATCGCACCCAGAGCCGGTCGGTGCTGTTCTGGTGCAGAACACTCGAGGTGGAGGGGCCATAAAAATCGGTGCGATAGGATTGCGAAATCACCCCGAGTTTCGCGAAATTTAAATGCGCGTTCTTGCTTTGCAGAGGATCGAAGGTCCAAGTCATCTCGCGAATCTTCATGGCCAGCGCTTTTTCTCGCTGCGCCAATTTCAACTTGTATCCGAGAGCGAGATCGCGATACTGGCTACGCACCGCCAGCATATGGGAATGGATCATCAGCCGGCCGTGCTCGATTCCCGGGAAGCCGAAGGCAAATCCCACGAGCTCGTCGCCGTCGAACGCTCCGATCCACAGGCTGCCTGCCGCCTTGGTGGCGATGATCATGGTAAGCGGCAGCACATCTTCGCTCTCCAGGCCCCACACCTCTTTCTCGAGCGGACCTACCTTAAGCAGATCGTCGAGACTCTCCAGTTCGCGGATTGATATGGAGGGATGAGTTTTTGGTTTTTCGAGAGCCATGAGCTGGGCAGCAGAGTGGACCTAATATACGCGAACCGGCAGCTTCCGGCTATGACCGGCTCAAAGGTGTGCGACTTGTATTGGGTTTTCCGCCTTGAAATAGGTCTCGTTGCGCAGAAGCGCCTCGACGCCCTTGATCACTTCGACTCCGGTTTGTTTGGAAACGGCTCCCCGAAAGCCGCAGCGTCGAGCTTCGTCGAGTAATTCGCCCGAAATTTCCTGCACGGTGAGCAAAAGCATGGGAACTTGCGGTTTGTGCTTTCCAATTTCGCGGGCGGCCTGGAAACCATTCATGCCCGGCATGGCGAGGTCGAGCACCACTAAATCCGGAGTGAGCTGTGACACCTTGCCAACGGCGTCGGAGCCGCTTGTGGCTTCTCCACAAACTTGCCATTCGCGGTGATCTTCCAGAAGCCTGCGCAAAAGCATGCGAATGGAAGAATCGTCGTCAGCAACCAGGATGCGGACCGGCATATCGACTACTCCTGAGGCGAAATCAGCTTCAGCCTCTCTGACGGTGTTGGCGGACAGGCGTGACGGTGTTGGCACCTTTATGACATCGCTTTCGCCGCAGATCAATACAGGAGATACCCGATTACTTACCCTGATCACCGTTCCTCCATCAGACATGACACGTCAGTGGGCCATGACCGGGCCGCCGCCTTGCTTGGGGCGTTTCATGATGAAGATGAACGGGAACATCACCAGGAACATGATCGCGAGCAGCAGAAAGACGTCATCGTAGGACAGCATCGCAGCTTGGCGCTGCACCATGCCCCACACTGCCGCATAAGCTTGCTGGCTGGCGGTTGCGGCATCTTTCCCTTGCGAAATGAAGAACGCGGTCAGATTCTGAATCATGGAATTCGCACTCGCATTTCCGGGGTTCACATACTTGCCCAGATTGTGAATGTGAACTTGCTGCTTACGGAATTGGATGGTCTGAACCATGGAAATTCCGATGCTAGCTCCGATATTTCGCATCAGGTTGAACAAGCTGGTGGCGTTGCCCATGCGCTCCTTGGGAATGGGGTCGTTGGTCACTGTGGTCAGGGGGACAAATACAAGGCCCAGCGCCGCTCCCTGCAACATGAGAGGCCACCAAAAATTCCAGAAGCCGGCGTCCAGGCTCAGGCGCGAGAGTTGAAACATGGCGAACGCCGACCCCAGCAGCCCAAGGCCCAATAGTTTTCGGGCATCCACCTTGCCGGTCAAGTATCCGACCAAGGGCATCGCGAGGAACGAAGCCAGACCTCGGGGTAGATTGGTAACTCCGGCGTGGGTGGCGGTATAACCGAGCAACTCCTGCATGAGCAGCGGCAGCAACACCGTACTGCCGTAGAGCACGAAGCCAACTCCAGTCATCAGGAAAGTTCCGATGGCGTAAGTGCGGAACTTGAAGATGCTGAGGTCAATGACGGGATATTTCGCCTTGAGCTCACGAACAATCAGACCGCCGAGACCAACGACGGCCATCACTGCCAAGGTCATGATGAAGTGCGAAGAGAACCAATCCTCCTCCTGTCCTTTGTCTAGCATGATCTGCAACGATCCCATGCCGACCACCAGCAGTCCGATTCCCCAGTAATCAATGCCCGTCCGCTCGCGACGAAGGTAAGGTGGATCGAAGATGAACGCTTGGGTAAGAATTACAGCCAGCACTCCGATGGGAATGTTGATATAGAAGACCCACCGCCAACTGTAGTTATCCGTGAGCCATCCGCCGGCTACCGGCCCCAACATGGGAGCCACCACGATACCAAGAGCCCAGAAAGCCATGGCCTGCCCGCGTTTTTCCGGAGGAAACGCCTCTAGGAGAATCGCCTGCGACAGGGGCTGCAAACCGCCACCGCAAGCCCCTTGCACCACACGGCAAGCGATGAGAAAGCTCAGGGAAGGGGCAAGCCCGCACAGGAAAGACGCGACCGTGAAACCGATGACCGAGGTCAGAAGCAGACGCTTGCGCCCGAATCGTCCCGCGAGCCATCCGGTCATCGGCAGAATGATTGCGTTGGCGACCAAATAAGAAGTGAGCGTCCAGGTCGCCTCATCGGTGCTGGACGACAAGCTGCCGGCGATGTGCGGCAGCGAGACATTGACCACCGTCGTGTCGAGCACTTCCATGAAGGTGCTCGACATCACTGCGATTGCCACAAGCCAGGGATTGATGTCGGCGTGTTCCGCTTGCGTTGGAGGCATCAGTTCACTTTAAGAGACCGTGCTTCGACAGCGGGAGAAGCAGGAAGGTTGCTTGAGCGGGAAACCCGAACTGCGCATTTCGCAACTATGATTTAGATTCAGAATCCAGATGCCGAAATCCGGTAGCACACAAACTGAGGACGAAAAAAGCAAAACATCCACCTGGCGCTTTGCCCTCAGGGCGCTTCGATACAGGAATTATCGATTGTTCTTCAGCGGCCAAAGCATTTCGCTGATCGGAACCTGGATGACGCGAATCGCCACCAGTTGGCTGGTGTACCGGCTGACCGGGTCCGCCCTGTTGCTGGGCATGGTGGGATTCGCCGGACAAATCCCAACATTTCTGCTGGGGCCGTTCGCCGGTGCGTGGGTGGACCGTTGGAACCGGCATCGCACGCTGGTGGTGACACAGGTGCTTTCGATGTTGCAGTCGCTAGCGCTGGCGGCGCTGGCGTTGAGTCACGTGATCACGATTCGACACGTGATTCTGTTGAGCATTGCGCAGGGTCTGATCAACGCATTCGACATGCCTGCGCGCCAGTCGTTTGTTGTCGAGATGGTGGAAAACCGTGAGGACCTGGGCAACGCGATCGCGCTGAACTCCTCGATGGTGAATGCGGCCAGACTGATTGGGCCTTCCATCGCCGGGGTGGTGATCGCTGCAGTGGGCGAGGGTTACTGCTTTCTGATCGACGGCCTCAGCTATATCGCCGTGATCATTTCGCTGCTGGCCATGCAGGTGGAACCACGAACGCTCCCTGCCCGCAAGGGCGCGATACTGGTGGAGATCAAAGAGGGATGGGAGTACGCGACGCGCTCGGTTGCGATCCGTTCGATCCTGATGTTGCTGGCGCTGATCAGCCTTGTGGGAATGCCCTACACGGTGTTGATGCCGATCTTCGCGGGACAAGTTCTGCATGGTGGACCGCACACGCTGGGATTTCTTATGGGGGCGTCGGGGATCGGCGCGCTCGCCGGTGCGATTTCGCTGGCCGCCCGGCGCAGCGTTCTTGGCCTGGGTCGAGTGATTGCGGCTTCGGCTGCGATCTTCGGTGCAGGGTTGATCGGGTTTGGGCTGTCGCGGCAACTGTGGCTCTCGCTGTTCCTGATGCTCTTTACGGGGGGCGCTATGATGCAGCAGATGGCAGCGAGCAATACGGTCCTACAAACCATTGTGGAGGACGACAAGCGCGGCCGCGTGATGAGTCTTTACTCCATGTCTTTTATGGGCATGGCTCCGTTTGGCAGCCTCTTTGCCGGGTGGCTTGCGAACCGGATCGGCGCTCCGCGGACCGTGATTCTCAGCGGCGTACTTTGCCTGGTGGGAGCGGCATGGTTCATACTTTCGCTTCCCACAATTCGCAAAGCGGTACGTCCGATCTATGCGGAACTGGGGATCCTGCCGGCACTTGCCACCGGCGTGGGCGCTGCCAGTTCCCTGCTCACCCCGCCGGAAGATTGACAAATTTTGTCGCACGGCGCACCGAGCTGCCCGTCATTATGGCGGAATAATGCAATGCAGTTCTGATATCCTTAACACAGTCGGATGGCAGCGCTAAATTTCAATCTCACTCCAGAAGGACAAGATCCCCTTCACATTGACACGAGTACTCACTACGAGTACGACATCGACTTGCTGCCGCCGGAGAGTTTGACGCAGCCGCTCTGGAAATCGCTGGCAGCGAACATTCGTCACCAAGTCGCACCGGAGAAATTTCCGCCCTTGCAACTCACTTCGCGTCCCATGAACGTGGGGATGCTGTTAGGGGATGCGGTGAGCCTGCCGTGGTATCGGACGGTGTTTACCAATCTTGGGAACGTGATCAATCCTGAAGTGCTCCCACCGCTGGAATTAGAGTCGCGGCCCATCGACGTGGGTGAACTGGTCAGCGATCAGATGAGCCATCCGTGGTGGCAGTCGCTGATTCGCAGCCTGGCGGATTCGATTTCGCCCGAGAGACTTCCGCGGCTGGAGCTGACTTCGGCTCCGATGGATGCGACGGTGGATGCGGGCAACGTTCAGATTGTGCGCTGGTCGTCGGTCATCAGTACACCCAAAGTTTTTTTGCCGGACAAGCCAAAAGGGACAGCACCGGCCTTTGTGCTACAGCGACCGGTTCCGGCGTCTGCATCCGGCGCGCCCGCCATCAACCCTCTTCACGTGGAGGCAAGTCGCATTCAAGGCCGGCTTTCGCGCTCGCGCATTCGCGAGTTCGCTTTGATCGCAGTAGCACTGGCTGAAATTGTTTATCTTGGCGGTTCGATCTTCGGAGCCTGGTAACTACTTTTGTGGCTTCGGCGGGGCAGTCTTCGCGGACGGCTTCGTATCCACCAGCAGCGGCTTTGAGCTGTCCTGCTTCCCAGTATCCACGCTGACGACATTCATATTTCCATTGGCATCCCGGGAAAGCGTTGTTACTTTTTCCTGCTTCGAAGTCCCGCTGTAATGAACGATATCAATGACCTGATCGGTCACTCGCAGCCCATCTGAAGGATTTCCCGCGCTTGGATGCTCGACCTTCTGCTCTGTCTTTTCTCGGCCGGACGCGTTACTGCGTCGCACCGTGGATTTCTCGACCAGGTGAAGTCCGCTGTCAGACGTCATTCCGGGAACGCTATTGGAGTACGTCTCGACCGTGGATTTATTTTCCGCCGCTCCCTTGCTGTCGTGAGTGACAGTTTTTTGAACCGTCGCAAGCTGCCCGTCTGATCCCGGCTGGAGCACTCGCTCTTCCTTCGTCGCACCCTGGTTACTCTCTTTCGTCGTTCCCTCGCGAACTTCAGCAGTCTGCCAGTTTCCATTTCCATCGGGCAGCATGGTGGATTTACGGAATGCTGTCGAATGCTCTCCCGTCTTGGTTTCCCGCTGTTGCACTCGCATGGAGGGGGAAAGCGCGCCGTTGGCGTCCGGCATCAAGACCGTCGTGGTTGACTCCTGCACGGTCGGACTGACTTTCTTGATCTGCTGAACTTCTTTCTGAATCACCTGGAGACGCCCATTCAAGTCGGGATTGGAAGTGGTGCGCGAGATCTGTTGCGCCCCGTCGGCTGACGTCTTTTTATCTTCTTCTGTGACCTGCACCAGGCTGCGGTTCCCGTTCACATCGCGCGCGTAGGAACGCTGAACGGTCCGCACCGTATCCGCATTGACCTGGATGGTTTGCGTCTCGGTGTCGGTGTAAGGAACAAAGCGTCCATCGGGGCCGATCGTCTCCAGACTCTTCCTGTCAGTGGTGCGATTGCCTTTCTTTGACCAGGACTCAGTCGCGCGGGAAGTGTTCACCGTGCCAGTCGTATCCTGCTGGTTAGATGTTTTTTTCCAAGAGTCGTCACTCGAACTCGAAGTCTGGGACAAAGCAGGAACCGCGAGCAAAATGGTGAGAACAACGATTGCAGGGAGTTTCATGAGCGACTTAATTCTCGCTCAGGTGGAGGGGAAAGTAAAAACCAGCGTGCATCGGGGGGGCGCTCGGGACATGTCCCGCAGGAACTTGCAATCATCCCTGCGGGACGGCAAAGCAAGATCGAGATTATCGACCGCCGAAACTGTATCCGAGCGTGACTCCATAACGCGTGGAATGGTTGGAATTGAATTCCACGTTGTTTCGGACCAGGTAGAACCGGGCTTCTGGTCGCAGGAAGATGCCGCCTTTCACGTAGAGACGCAATCCACCGCCGAAGTCGCCCATAAAGTGATTGCTGCTGGTGTAATTGGTGCATCCGGTGATGTAGCTGCAAGTGGAGAAATTGTTATAGAAGCGAACGCTCTGTACGCCGATGCCGGCCAGCATTTCAGCTGTGACGCGCGGCCCCAGCTTCGGAGCATAAATGGCATTGAAATCCCAAAACAGCGGACGGTAGGGCTGGAATCCGTCGTAAATGTTCTGGCGGGCACGCCAGTTGATTTCGCCCTCCACACCGAAATTCTTGTGGAATAGATAGTCGCCATTGAAACCCAGGTAAGTACCGCCGCCAATCGACGGCGTCGGAAACAGAAGAGAACCACTGGTGTTATTCGAGGGCGCAGTCAGGCCACTGACGGCAAACCCGAGATCGAACGATTCCTGCGCGTGCGCCGATACAACGACGCCGCTAAATCCAATCAGTACGACGAGCAGCATCAACTTTCTCAATGTGTTCTCCATAAGCTAGAAAAATGCATTTGTTCCGGTGCATGAAAAGATGCGTGTGCATAGCACCAAGGTTGTAGGCGTGACTTCTTCTTCGCTCCGGCGAGTGAGCGCAAACAGCTGGTTTTACAAATCTTTACAGCATGCCTAGTGGCGCTGCTCGAGTTTCACCTGCGCGCTGATGGGTTTGCCAGCGCGCATCACCTTCACCTCGACTACGTCTCCGACTTTGCTTCGCCGCAAAGCATCGGTGAAATCGTAAAGATTGTTGATGGGCTTCGCAGCGAACTCCACCAGCACATCTCCGGCCTGGAGTCCAGCTTTCGCCGCCGGAGAATTCGGGCGCACGTCGGCAAACTTCACTCCCTTTTCGGTTTCACCGAAATCAGGAATCGAACCGAAGTATGGGCCATAGCCCCGCTCACCTCCACCGGAGGACGGCGGCGGCGTATCCACCTTCACGAATTTCGGGCGCTCTGGTTCGGTCGCAAGTTCGGTCGCGATGTCACTTACCATGGCCAGCAACTCGGCCGCTCCGTGGGGATTGATCTTCTCCCACGTGTCCGACGGCTTGTGATAGTCGGAGTGCAGTCCGGAAAAAAAGAACAGCACCGGAATTTGTTTGGTCACGAAGGAAGTGTGATCGCTGGCCGCGTATCCACCAGCGGAGTACTCGATTTTGAAAGGATAGTGAGCCGCATCCTTTTTGACGATCGCGTCAAAATCGGAACCGGTTCCCACGCCGCCGATGAAGAGTTTGTCATCCTTAAGACGGCCAATCATGTCCATGTTCAGCATGGCAACGTCTTTGTTGAGCGGAAGCGTGGGCTCCTTTACCCATTCCGCGGAACCGAGCAGACCCAGTTCTTCTCCGGCAAAGGAGGCGAACAGAATTCCGCGCTGGAGTTTCTCTTTGTGATCAGAAAAATAGCGGGCTAACTCGATGACGCCGGCGGTACCGGATGCGTTGTCATCGGCCCCGGGATGGATCTGCCCAATCTGCGATGGGGCTAGCGAGTCCGCGTTCCCGTAGCCAAGATGATCGTAGTGGGCGCCGATGACTGACGTACTCATCGGTCTGGCCGGGGAGATAAGCCAGCACGTTGTTCACCGTGGCGTGAAGCTTTTCAATGTCCACGGTCAACGAAGCTTGCAGGCCGCCAGGAAAAGCGAACGAATGTGGCTTGCCGTCGGCGTTGATTTGCTGCTGCACGTCGGCCAGATTCTTGCCGGCAGCTTGAAACCAGTCCTGGGCCGCTGCGTTTTTCGCCTGCACCAGCAGGATGCCGGCGTCCTGAGGGCCGGGTTCAGTTCCGAAACGCATCAGCAGGTCCTCTTCGCCGTCGCCCAACTTCCCATTCAGCAGGATCACCGCTTTCGCGCCGTGATTGCGCGCATTGATCGCCTTGGTGATCAGGTGGGAATGCTGGGTCATGCCTTGGTTGCCGCTTTTCTGCGCGAAACTCGGGGGTTCATAACGCAGCAGAACCACGACCTTGTCCTTCACGTCGAGGTTGGCGTAATCGTCGTATTGGAATTCGTCGGAGGAGATTCCGTAACCCGCAAACACCAACGGAGCATTCGCCGAGCCTATGGCGGAGAAGTTCAACGGCACATAGTCTTCATTGAGCTTCAGCGACTTGCTGCCTCCGTTGACTGTCACGTTGAGCCGATTATTTTTCTGAAGGCGAGCGCCCGTCGTAACCGTAAACGGCTGAAAATAGGAGTTCGTTCCGGCAGGCCGCAGGCCGAATTTCTTGTAATGATCCGCCAGGAATTGCGCCGCTTTCTCGAGTCCCTTGGTGCCATCGCCTCGGCCTTCCATGCTGGGCTGCGTGAGAACCTTGATGTCGTCGAGGTATCGCTGATCGTCGACCACCGGAGAAACGGCGGACCCCGCGCTGCAAAGAACGCTCAACAAACACACGGCAACGAGCGATTTTGTGAATCTCTTATCAGACATGTTGTGAGTACCTGATGGAATGCTATTGATCGGCTTCAGCCCCGTCAATCAAGAGCGCACAAATCTCGTAGCCCGATGATTTTCCTGTCCACTCTGTACCGAACCGCTTGCCTGGTGGTAAAAAAAGAGGATGCAAATTCGCCGTTCTCTTGCATTGTTCCTGGCTTGTGCTGCCCTCACTGCATTTGCCGCTGACCATCCGTCGGGGATTCACGGCGGCAACGGGATCGTGCTGCCTCCGCCGCCTCCCACGGAGGTGAAGCCCGTAACCGACACTGTCGATGGCAAGCCGATGAGCGATCCCTACCGTTGGCTGGAGAATGGCGACAGTCCGGAGACGCGAGCTTGGATTCAGTCGCAGATGCAATACACCCAAGAGTATCTTTCGCAAGTCAAGATTCGTCCCGAGATTGCCAAGCGGCTTACGGAACTGGTTCGCGTCGAAAGTTACGGCATTCCGCAGGAACGCGGCGGCAATTATTTCTTCACCAGACGCCTGCCGGAAGAGAACCAGGCTTCTATCTATTTACGGAAAGGCTTAAATGGCGACGACGAACGCCTGATCGATGCTACCAAGCTGAGCGCTGACCAAAATACTTCGGTGCACATCGATGACATTTCAAAAGACGGCAACATCCTGGTTTACGGCGTTCGCGAGGGCGGTGCGGACGAGCAGACCGTGCACATCATGGATGTAAGCCAGCGCCAGGATCTTTCCGATACGCTGCCGCGCGCCCGGTACCTTGGGGTGAATCTCAGTCCGGACAGGAAGGGTCTTTACTACGCTAAGTTCGAGCCTGAAGGCTCGCTGGTCTACTATCATGCGCTCGGGCAGCCTGCGGGTTCCGATCAACTCATCTTCGGAAAATCTTTCAACGGCGAAACTTTCGGTCAAATGGAATTGATTCAGTCGGAGGTTACCGAAAATGATCGCTACCTGCTGATCTTCGTGAGCCACGGCGTTCCGGCCAAGCGCGTGGATGTTTATACCAAAGATCTACGCGTACCCGATGCTCCCGTCAAAGCGGTCATCCACGGCATCGACAATCGTTTCGACGTGACGAATTTTGGCGACGATATCTATGCCCTCACCGACAATCAGGCAGACAATTATCGAGTGGTGAAGATCAGCATCAACGACTCCGCGCCCGAGCACTGGCAAACCATTGTGCCCGAAGGTAAGGATGTAATCGCAGACCTGACGCTGGTCGGGGGTAAGCTTTTCGCGACCGGATTGCACGACGTCGTTACCCAGACTCGGATTTTCTCCCTCGATGGCAAGCAGATCGGACAGATCACGTACCCGACACTCGGCGCCGCTTCGCCTGTAATCGGACGCGAAGATTCCCGAGAAGGCTTCTACACCTTCGAATCTTTCAATATTCCGCCGACGATTTACCGCTACGACGTGCAGTCGGGCAAGACCGACGTGTTTGCGCGACCGAAGGTTCCATTCGCCTCGGATGATTACACCGTGAAGCAGGTCTTTTTTGAATCCAAGGATGGAACCCGAATTCCGATGTTCATCTCATCGAAGAAAGGGCTGAAGCAGACGGGCAAGAGCCCGACGCTGATGTTTGCGTACGGAGGTTTCAATGTCAGCCTTCAGCCTCACTGGGATCCCGAATACGCCTGGTGGATGGAGCAGGGCGGCTACTATGCGCAGCCCAACCTGCGCGGCGGCGGCGAGTACGGCGAGGCTTGGCACAAAGCCGGCATGTTTGAAAAGAAGCAGAACGTGTTTGACGATTTCTTCGCTGCAGCCGAATACCTGATCGCGAACAAGTACACCGACACGCCGCATCTTGCGATTCGCGGACGGTCGAATGGGGGCTTGCTGATGGGCGCAGCCATGACCGAGCGCCCCGATCTGTTCGGCGCGATCTGGTGTGGATATCCCCTGCTCGACATGATGCGCTTTCAGAATTTCCTGGTTGGACGCTGGTGGACCGCGGAATACGGGTCTGCGGAAAATCCCCAGCAGTTCCCTTACCTGATCAAATATTCTCCGTACCAGAATGTGAAGCCGGGCACCAAGTATCCGGCGATCATGTTCAATACCGGCGATTCCGACACGCGCGTCGCCCCGCTGCATGCGCGGAAGATGACTGCACTCATGCAAGCCGACACCGGCGGAGACCGCCCGATCCTGCTTCATTACGAAATCAAGGCTGGACACAGCTCCGGGGTTTCGATCACGCAGCTCGTGAATGACACCAGCGATGAGCTTGCGTTTTTGTGGAATGAAACTTCATCCGCGAAGACTCAGGCTACGTCGACCGGTCAATGATCGGATCGCCGATTGACGCGATCCGATTCTGGGGATTCGCAGCAGTACTGGGTTCGCTGTTTCTAACATGGATTCTCCCCTCGCGGTGGACCGCGCCTGGGACGCCATTCTTCAACTGGTTTCGCCGGATTGCGCAGCGGCGACTTGTTGCGGTCGTGATCGTTGGGTTCGTCGCCTTCTGTGGTGACGCGCTGGTTTCCTGGCACAAGCATCCCGTTCCCGGCACGTTCGATGAATTCAGTTACCTTCTGGCAGCGGACACATTTGCACACGGGCGTCTCACGAATGCAACGCCACCGATGTCTGAAGTTTTCGAAACCCCTGAAGTATTGGTGCGGCCCAGTTATCAATCGAAATACCCTCCCGGGCAGGCACTTTTTCTGGCGTTGGGACAGAGGTTGACCGGCTCTCCGCTGCTTGGAGTCTGGCTTAGTTCAGCGCTCGCATGCGCTGCAATCTGCTGGATGCTCCAGGCCTGGACAACTCCGGCATGGGCTTTTTATGGCGGCTTGCTCGCGGCACTGCGCCTCTCGTTCTTCGGTGCTTGGGCGCAAAGTTACTGGGGAGGCATGGTCGCGGCACTCGGCGGAGCGTTGTTGTACGGGGCGCTGCGAAGGATTGTTGACGAAAATCAGAATCAAATCTGGAATGCAATCTGGTTCGCACTCGGAATCATTCTTCTTGCGAATACCCGTCCATTTGAAGGATTGCTGGCGGTTCTGCCAGCACTGATCGTTCTAGCGATCTGGATGTTTCGATCTCCGCGCGAGGTGCTTGCCTCACGAATGCGAGTGCCAGCATTGCCGGCTCTCCTCCTCCTCGTGATCGCGGGCGGAGCTATGCTGCAGTACAACCGGCGCATCACTGGGGACGCATGGACGCTTCCCTACGTGGCGTACGAGAAGCAATACGATCCGGTTCCGAGTTTTGTCTTCCAACAACTGCGTCCGGTGCCGGCTTTCGACAACGCCACGATGGCAGCCTCGGCGCAGGACACGGCCTGGACATGGCGCTGGCAACATGGCAGTGGGCGACTGATCTTCATCACCGGCAAGCTGCTGGAGTTCTGGCAATTTCTTTTCGGCGCTGCGCTTTCGGCAGCGCTGGTGCTGGTGGTCTGGTCTGAGAATCACAGCCTGAACTTGCGTCTGCTTCAGACAGCGATATTCTTTCTGATTCAAAGTCTGGCACTTCTCCGCTTCCTGTTTTGGCCCACGCCTTCCGTTGGCTGGATCGTCGTTTTGCTGTTCGCGCTGATCATTCAACTCGGTCTGCTGTTTGCGATTTTTCGCAGTAAGTGGGAGAGGCTTGCCGTTGCGTCATTACTGCTGACTGCGGGCGCGATCCTGTTGGAGAACTGGCGCTTCCACTCTCACTACGTAGGCCCTGTCGTCGCGCTGGCCATCGTGCTGGTGATCAACTCGCTCCGTCGCAGCCAGAGAAGAGTATTTGCACTGCTCCTGCCGCTGTTGGTCATCGGCAGCGCATTTGCCGAATCCGCTCGCCCCGCCGGGATGCTTGATCAGTGGGCGCAACTGCGTTTCGACATGCAAACGAAGCTGGAAAAGTTGCCTGGCAAGCAACTCGTGTTCGTCTACTACCGCCCTAATCACGACCTATACGAAGAGTGGGTCCAGAATCGCGCGGACTTGGACGACGCAGGAGTGGTGTGGGCGCGTTCTCGCAGCGCTGAAGAGAATTGCAAGCTGATCAAATTTTTTCCTGGCCGGAAGGTCTGGTCGCTTGATGCGGATCGAGAACTTTTGCAGCCCTACTCCTGCTGATTGCTCATCCGCAGCCGGTCCGGATGAACTGGTCCCCAACCAGTGATCTATTCTGTTTCGGCAAAAGCGATGGTGCGGAGTGAATTCGGATCCTGGCGAGAATTGAACCCAGAGCAGCACATCGACTGACAGCACGTTGTGGGCTACTTCACCGCCATCTGCGCATAAATAGAAAGATTTCCTGCTCGTTGATATACCGCCTTTCCTCGTATCGCATCTTTAGATAGTTGCAATCGCAAAGTGAGGTTAATTGATGACCGCAGCGGATGTGCTCGTTGAAGGGCTGATCGATTGGGGAGTTGAATTCGTTTTCGGCCTCCCTGGTGATGGTATTAACGGAATTATGGAATCACTCCGCACCCACCAGGAGAAAATTCGATTCATCCAGGTGCGACATGAAGAGTCGGCAGCCTTTATGGCCTGCGCCTACGCAAAGTACACCGGACGACTGGGCGTGTGCCTCGCGACATCAGGCCCAGGAGGAATTCACCTGCTGAACGGGCTCTACGATGCCAAACTCGACGGCGCACCCGTTCTGGCGATCACCGGCTTGCAATTCCACGATCTGATCGGCACCTACACCCAACAGGATGTCGCGCTCGACAAGTTATTCGTGGATGTTTGCGTGTTCGACGAACGGGTCATGGGACCGGCTCACGTCGAAAACCTTACCGACCTTGCCTGTCGCATGGCGCTTGCCTACCACGGCGTTGCGCATCTCACGATTCCCGTGGATTTCCAGGAGCAGGAAGTGAAAAAGCGGCAGCGCTCGTCGCGCAATATTCCCCATCACACTTCCGATGTGCGTGCCCGAAGCGCTCGCTTGCCCGATCCTGGTGACCTTGAGCGAGCGGCGGAAATTCTAAATACCGGGAAGAAGGTCGCGATCCTCGCCGGACGCGGCGCTCTGAATGCTACCGACGAACTGGAACAAACGGCAGACCTGCTGGCCGGTCCGATCGTCAAGGCGCTGCTTGGAAAAGCCGCGGTTCCGGACGATAGCCCCTACACGACCGGCGGTATCGGCCTGCTCGGCACGCGTCCCTCGCAAGAGGCGCTGGAAGATTGCGACACGCTGCTCATAGTCGGATCGTCGTTTCCCTATATCGAGTTCATGCCCAAACCAGGTCAGGCGCGAGCGGTGCAAATCGAACTCGATCCCAAGCGCATTGGATTACGGTACCCGGTTGAGGTTGGTTTAGTCGGTGATAGCCGACGAAGCTTGGCGGAACTCATCCCGCTACTCCGCCGCAAGGAGGACAGAAGTTTTCTGGAGGCCGCACAAGCCGGCATGAAGGATTGGTGGCAGCTGATGGAAAAGCAAGGCACCAACCCCGAGAAACCGATGAAGCCGCAAGTGGTCGCTTGGGAGCTGGGAAAGCGCCTTCAGCGATGACGCCATCGTGAGCAGCGACAGCGGAACCATTACTACCTGGTTCGCGCGGCATATTATCGCCCGGCGCGGACAGATGTTCGGCTTGTCGGGAAATCTCGCCACCATGGCGCCGGGCCTTCCCTACACGATTGCCGCGCAAATCGCGCATCCCGACTCGCCAATGTGTCGCGTTCGTGGGCGACGGCGGTTTCTCTATGCTGATGGCGGACTTCGTAACGGCGGTCAAGTACAAGTTGCCGATCAAGGTTGTAATCATCAAGAACAACACATTGGGACAAATTAAATGGGAGCAAATGGTGTTTCTTGGCAACCCCGAATATGGCGTCGATCTGCATCCCATCGATTTTGCTGCTTTCGCGCAAGCATGCGGTGGAATCGGATTCACCGTGGAGGATCCGGCGCATTGCGGCTCATCGATCGACGCCTTTCTCAACGCTCCGGGACCCGCAGTTCTGCAAGCTGTCGTAGATCCGTTTGAGCCACCGATGCCCGCGAAAATAAAACCCGAGCAGGCTCTTCACTTCGCCGAGTCGCTGGCACGGGGCGAACCAAACCGAAAGAAGATCGCGCTGACCGTACTCTCCGATCAGGTACGCGAGCTTATTTAAGGAAAAGTTGAAAGGCACAATCCATCAAGGTGGAAGGCAGCGTGCAATTGAGCTGCCTTCGCTTTTTGGTAGAGAAGCGGAAGCGAATCAGCAGCCTCGCTGTGTTAAGATAATTCCCGAGTCAACGATGAAGGTTTGAGTCTCCGGCAAGTCAGGAATTCTCAGCCGGAACATCCCGCAAACCCCAAGTTTTTCTCGCAGGCGTGGGGACGTAGTTCAGTTGGTTAGAACGCTGCCCTGTCACGGCAGAGGCCGCGGGTTCGAGTCCCGTCGTCCCCGCCATTATTCTCAGCAACTTCCGAAAGATATAATGGCAGTCTTTTCTGGGTTTGTGTCGTTGCTTGTGTCGTAACCCTCCGTTTTGCCCCCTCCTGCAAGCACATGCTAGATTTCCGCTTCACTTCAAACGAACGTGCGAGTTAGTGGTATTGGCGCACAATGACATTCAGAGGGCAGTCAATCGAACATGCCACTGCTAGGTCCCTATTGAGTTCCACCGGCGTTCAGAAGCACCGATACTTTATTCGCACTCCCTTGCGCGATGACTAGGTCCGGCCAACCGTCGCCATTGAGGTCGGCGGTTGCAACCGAGAGACTCGGGCCGCTGCCAAACAGCCTCGAAGCCTGAAACGTTCCGTCGCCGTTGCCGAACAGCAAGGCTAGGTTCTGGCTGGTGGGATTGGCGGTCACGATGTCAGGTTTGCCATCGTGGTTGAAATCTGAAACCACAACTGAGGCGGGATCAGCCGATACAGCAAATTGCTTGGCAAACTGAAAGTTCGCATTGCCCCCGCCCAAGAGCACCTCGACTGCTGCATCCGCAGTATCGGCAGTGACAATGTCCTGATGGCCATCTCCGTTCAGGTCTGCGATGGCCAGGGACAGCAAGATCGAACCACCAAAGAAATGCAACTGATGCTGAAAAGTTCCGTCGTCATTACCCAGCAAAATACTCAGGCTTCCCCCTCGCTCGCGACTGCAAGGTCCTGGTTCCCATCTTCGTTGAAGTCGGAAACAGCTACAAAGACTGGGAAGGATCGGGTCGCGACGTATTTCGTTGCGCCCCGGAAAGTACCGTCTCCATTACCCAAGAACAGCACAACGTAACCCGGTTGAGAGGTGTCGGCTGTCACCACGACGTCAGGCGTATGGTCGTGGTTGAAGTCAGCTACGGCCAATGAAAGCGGCGTGGGTCCGGCGGAGTAGACGTTGGGCGATTGAAAACTCCCGTCACCGTTTCCCAGAGCCACCAGCAATTCACCCCGACCGCGAGCGTTGAAATTGGTTGCAGCAAGATCCAGTTCGCCGTCGCCATTGAAGTCCGCAAGTGCCACGGACCTCACGTCGTATCCCATCGGATGATTGAGTGCGGTATTAAAGGTTCCATCGCCGTTTCCGAGGAGTACGCTTACCCCACCTCCACCGAAGTTGCCCTGGTTCGCGGTCACGAGATCGAGATTGCCGTCATTGTTGACATCCCCTATGGCAACAAAAGCGGGCTCCAACTCAGCGGCATAATCCACCGGCGGCAGAAAAGGCGATTGCGCCAGCAAGGGCGCTGTAAAAAGAAGGGCAAAGAAAAAGAGACGTACGCGCATAGAACAAGTTCCCTTCGCCTGGTCAGGCGGCACTCAGCAAGGCCGGGAGTGTGTCGCAGTCACCAAGACAAGTCAAGGAAAAAGGTTCTGTTTTGAAGGCTTTTCTCCCGCCCTCCTCAAGATCAAGAATTAGATTGGCGTGTGGCGGTCAGGATCAGGCTAAGCAGACGAGCCTTGTAACCGCAGCCTACCTCTTCCGTCCAGTATCCGGGGCCGCGCTGTCACGTTTATTCCAACCGTGGAAGCGCGAGAGGTCTCCGGCATTCCATGCCTCGCGAAGTCCGGGCGCGCTCAGGTCCCAGTCAGGACGGATTTCTTTCGTCACCGCGCGCAGGTCATGCCAAAGATCGACGATCGACGGGCGTCCCCAGAACCAATAGCCGTTGTAAATGCTGTGAATCACCAGGCCCGGCTTGAGCACGAGTGTGTGCGGAATCATCGGATTATTGTCAGGGTCGGTGTACTCCTGGATGTCGAGATCCTTCTGAACCGTTCGCGCGGGATCCGAAAGGAAGGTCCATTGGGCGCCGACTGATGCGCGGAATTCCTGGAGTGTATGGTGTTCGTCGGTGGCGATCGTGGCAATCTGCGTATACGCCACCGCGATCTTGGGATAGAACGCAGCAAGTTCCAGATGCTGCTGGTGCTCTTTCGGGCAGTAGTGTCCGCGGGCGAGCGTGAGAATCAACGGGTCCTCGCCCTGTAGCTCGCTGAGCTTGCGCTGCTTGCCTTCGTGGTCGGGCAGTTCGTAGTTTGGGAAAACGGCTCCGGGAACAATATCAGGACGCATGGATCGACACCTCCGATTTTGGATCTGACATCGACTTTGGGGAGCGATCCCGCTAAGGCGCACGGAGCGCAGCTCACGACAGCTGGCTCGCGGGCCGCAGCTTGGCAGCCATCTTCACCAGATCAGCCAGCGAGTTCGCCTTCATCTTGTGCATGACCTGCCCTCGATGAGCTTTCACCGTAATCTCGCTAATGCCTAGTTCCCCGCCGACTTGTTTATTCAACAGGCCCGACACAACCAAAGCCATCACTTCCCGCTCCCGAGAAGTAAGCGAGGCGTAGCGGACGCGGAGTTCCTGCATCTCCGCATCGTGAGCGAGTGCAAGGCGGCTTCGTTCGATCGCTTTTCCAATCGCGCTCACCAGCGCGTCGTTATTGATCGGCTTGGTCAAGAATTCGACAGCGCCGGCCTTCATGGCTTGCACCGTCTTGGGTATATCGCCGTACCCAGTGATGAAAATAATCGGCACGTCGCTGCGTTCGACAGCAAGCCTCTTCTGCAGTTCAAGACCGTTCAGCCCCGGGAGAGAAAGGTCGAGGACAAGACAGCTAGGAACAAGCATTCTTGGATGATCGAGAAATTCCTGCGCCGATGCGAATGTTTCAGGCTTCCAGTGCTCGTTCCGGATCAAGAGTTCGAGCGACTCCCGAACCGAGACATCATCGTCAACAATGAACACGACTGGAACGTCACTTGACAAGGGCTTGGCATCGCTTAGCCTGCGTGCTGTATTCATCGTGTTCCTTCAAAACCTGACAATGAATCTCAAGCGGCGTGCAGCGCCATCTTTGATCGCGGCAAGAAGATCCGAGTCACTGAATGGTTTTAGCAGAAACCCAGCCGCACCCTGCTTGAGAACTCGAGCACGAACGGTGTCATCTCGTCGACCGGTGATAAATATGATCGGGATCTCCCGTCCGCGCCGCTTGAGTTCCTGTTGAAGATCCGGCCCACTCATCCCTGGCATAGCAATGTCGAGGATCAGGCAGCTGGTCTCCCCCAGGCAATCGGATGAGAGAAATTCTTCTGCCGACGAAAAAGCACGAGCCACAAAACCGAATTCCCGAAGAAGGTCAGGCAGAGACTCGCGCACCGACTCATCATCATCGACGACCACAGACAGAAGCGGGCGTTCGTTGCCTGCGCTCCTGCCGTTTGGGGACTCCATGACGAAACAATGCGGCACTCGCCTGAAAGACGTCCATTGTACTTTGGTATCGCATCTATCCCGAGTGTGGGATGGGCTGGGTTATGCAGCGTCGCGTCGCCGGCTCACTCTGGTCGACATCAGCCTCGGCATCCGACAGATCTTCGAACGTACAAGGGATGGCAAAAGAAAACGTAGCGCCGGGCCCATCATTCGCTGTCGCCCAGAGATGTCCCTGATGAGCCTCCACGATGGAGCGGCTGATGGAGAGCCCGATTCCCATGCCGTCGGCTTTGGTTGTGTAAAACGGTTCGAAGATTTTCTCCGCGATTTGGGGCGTGAAACCCACTCCCAAATCCTTCACGCTTAGTCGAACTTGATTCCTCTCCATCCCGTTCCGTTCTGATGACCAACTCCCTCAGGCGATCGTCAGATTGAGCCCATTGCGTCCGCACCATTTCGCAGTAAGTTCAGGATGACCTGCTGCAGTTGAATGCGGTCCCCGGCTATGGGCGGAAGGTCCTCCGCAAGCTCATATCGCAGCGTCACCCCCGCTTCCCTGCAGCTCACTCAATGACAATGCCGCTACCTCTCGAGTGGCTTCGTTCAGGTCCATCGCCTCAAGGGACGGTTCCTTCTTGCTATAAAGTGTCCGCAATCGCGTAATTACGTCAGAGACCCGGTTGCCGTCACGAATCGTGCGCCGGACGGTTTCCAAGGCGCCGTCGGTATTGGGAGGGTTAGCGGAAAGCATCCGCAGGCAAGTGCTGGCATTGGTGATGATCCCCGAGAGAGGCTGGTTGACTTCGTGAGCGATGGACGCGGTCAGCACACCCAGACTGGTAATACCAGCCACCTTGGCGAGTTCCGATCTCGCTCTCGCCAGAGCCTCCTCGGAAATTTTCGGGTGCGTTACGTCTTCGGAGATCGCCATCAGGAATCGTGGCACGCGTTCGGTCCCCGGCACGACTGAGACATTGTTGCGTACCCAAACTGGTTGCCCATCTTTGCGGCGGTACTGCTTTTCGATTTGAAACTGCTGGCGCTTTCCTTCAAGCAGCTCGGCGATCAGCGACCGATTCTCTTCCACATTTTCTTCGTGAGTGATGTCTAGAAAAGTAAGTTGTTGCAATTCCTCGTCGCTGTAACCCAACATATTCTGATAGACGAGATTGGTGGCGATGAACCGGCCACTCAGGTCAGTAAGGGCTACGCCGACGGCGGAGTTCTCAAAAACCGACCGCCACCTTTCCTCACTCCTTCTTAACTCTGCATTGGCGGCGGCAAGTTCGGCAGTTCGTTCAGCAACCCGCCGATCCAGTTCATCGGCGATCCGCTTCTGTTCCCTCCATAATCCAGACTCGCGCATGCCAATGGAAGCCTGATTGGCCGCTACGCGTAGAAGAAGACTTTCGGTCTGGCTGGGGAAGTCCGCTCGTTCAGAACCTACTACGATCGTGCCTGTCTCGCCATGGATGCCCAAAGGCACCGGAACGATGGAAATGTACTCGGCTCCGAATTGGCTCCGCTCTCGGCGGTAACGAGTGAACTCCATCGCGCTCCAGCCAGTTGCTTAGCATTGTGGCGACATCTTGCTGGGCAACTGGCAGTGTGCAGGAATCAGCAACACGGAGAATCTTCCTGGGCTCCGCGATAACGGGATCTGTGAAGCGAGCATAAACAAACTCGAGAGTGAGCATTCGGAGGAGCGCGTCGAGTACCATATCGACAATTTGCGATGGCTCGTTGCCGCTCCAAACTGCGGGCAGGGCAAGCAGACTGATCAGATCACTGATGCAGCGCTGAAGGCGCTTGACCTCCTGAGCTGGATCTTCGACTCGTGCGTTCATTTTCAGGCCGCGATGGAGGAACTGCTCCGGTACGCCCGGCGTTCACGAAATTCACGCAAAAATTCGTCCGGGGGAACAAAGAAGGGATTCTGTTGAAGGATGCCGCCGATGATGACCATGGGATGGGTTCGCAGGATGTCGATCACCGCGTCACCCCCGAACTTGCCGACATGGTAAGTGCAGATGACGGCATCGTCGTGGCGGCGCCACACTTCGTTTACGCGCGACTCGAATTCAATCACATCGTCGACGTGCGACCTGCCTTCGACGGCCCAGTCCATACGACAGCAGATCCGACTCAACGGAAACGCTCCCTTGCCATTGTCGCTGGCCAGTTGCTCGAAGGCCGCGATCATGCGATCGGCATCGAAACGGCCATCGGGAAGATAAACGTCCGTGTTGATGCGTAGCTCCAGCTGTCCGCTCTGTTCCGCGGCGGCGGCGTCGATTCCAACGGCGGTCAGGCGTTGTAGATGGTCCGCTCGATGATTCGGATTCACCACGTGAATCGCTTTATGGCCACATTGGAACCCGTCCCTTATGAAAGGGAGCAAGACCCGATACTCTTCTTCGTCGCTGTTGAAGAAAGCGCAGACATGACGCGTTTGGTCAAGCTGGGAGCCAGCAAAAGGAATGGGAGCGGTGGTCTTCTTCATAACGGATCCCCCCACGGGATGTCCAATGGCTCGCCCAGTTGCATAAAGGATGCACCACGCCGAGGGGAATTGTCCAATCGACACCTTGGTATTGCTGATACGTTAGTCCAATATCCCTGCCCCCAGCTATCGCTTAATGTTCTCCGCGAGGTTGCAATATAGCTTTGCCCGAGAAGCATTGACGGAGAGCAGAAGATGAACGACAGCACATCGTTTTCGGCTTCAATGTACGAAGAACGGACACATCTGGCACAGCGCGAGCTTGCGTCATTCATTCGGGGCGTGACGGAACTGTTCGGCCCGGAGCAGGCCCGGGCTTCGACCCAAGATTGGCTCAAGGAAGCGGAGCTGTTGGATATCCCGCCAAAATCGACTGCCAGGGATTGGCGTGCGGTTACGATCGCGGCCTCGGCCCAATTGGCGGGCGCGATCGATGCGGCGCAGTATCGTCAGAAGACCCTGAGTAAGCCGCATAGTCCCAAATTACCGCCGATACTATCGTCCAATTGTCTGTCTTCCCTTCTTTTGTTTTGATTGGGCACATCAGGGCGGCCCTGACGCTAACGAGCATTCGATTGCTCACGGGATCGGTTTCGATTCGGCCGTGGTCGGATTTTGGCGTCGTGAATTGCGCGCGCAAGGAGCGCAGAAACCGTAAGGTTTTTTAAGTTCGTTGATCTGCGGCGATGCGCGGCGGTTTCTAGGCCTTTTTATCATGGCCACAGGATCATCTCAGCTCCTGGCTCTGAGTCAAGGAAAGGCACCTCCGATGAACAACCCCACTTCCTATCGCACCGTACAAATTGATGGTCTGTCGATTTTTTATCGAGAGGCTGGGGCAAAAAATGCTCCGACGCTTCTTCTGCTTCACGGACTTCCCTCCTCCTCGCGCATGTTCGAACCGCTCTTCACTCGCCTCTCCGATCGATATCACCTCGTAGCACCGGACTATCCCGGTTTCGGTCACAGTGACTGGCCGGACCCAAAGAACTTCGCATATACATTCGACCACTACGCCGAGATCATGAATCACTTCACCGAGGCGCTCGGGCTGTCGCACTACACCCTGTACATGCAGGATTACGGCGGTCCCGTAGGATTTCGCATGACCTTGGCCCATCCAGAGCGGATCGAGGCTCTTATCGTGCAAGACGCGGTGTCTCACAACGAAGGTTTGGGGGCGATTTGGACGACGCGCCGCGCGTTCTGGGCAGATCGTGCTTCCAATGAAGGCGCATTGCGCACGAATCTTCTGTCGCTTGCAGCCACCCGTACCCGCCATCTTGGAAGTGATCCAAACGTGGACCGGTACGATCCAGATTTGTGGACCGACGAGTTTTACTTTCTCAATCAACCCGGCCAGGCTGAGATTCAAAGCGACCTTTTCTACGACTATCGCACCAACGTAGAGGCCTATCCCAAATGGCAAGCGTGGATGCAGGCGAATCAGCCGCGTCTTCTGGTGCTATGGGGCAAGTATGACCTCTCATTTGATCTCGGCGAACCAGAACGTTACCGCAAGGACGTACCAAAGGCTGAAATTCACGTCTTGAATGCCGGGCATTTCGCGCTGGACACAGCTGCCGATGAAATTGCCGACCTGGTCGGAAGCTTTGTCGTTCCTTCCCCGTAAAGAGTGTCTATGCCGAGAAACAGCAATCCTCATTTGGCAGTTTTCTGGCTGGCCTACTGCAGTGATACGAAGGTATCGCCGATACCATCGTCCAATTGTGCGATCCATTCTGTTCTGGCTCAATGAATACAAATCGAACCATGTGCTCGACGAACTAAAAAATGGCCGGCCACTGTTGCAGTGGCTTCACTCAACCGGTTTCCACGACTAGTAAGCACGGAGAAGAATCCAATGACATCTGCATACGCAAGTACGCAACCCGTTCCGAAGGAGAATTCCACAACAAACGTTGCGAAAGCCGCACAAATTCGCCTAGCCCAGCGTTCGCCCGCATATTGGAGAGTCACGTTCGACAACCCGCCGATCAACGTGATGGGCCCGGAAATGGTCAGGCAGTTCCAGGAGGTGATCGGCGCTCTCGAGGCCGACGAGCAGGTGAGGGTCGTGGTCTTCGACAGCGCGGTCGACGACTACTTCTTGAATCACTCAGATTTCCACGCCAGACTTGAGGATCTGACTTCACTGCCGCCTGGTCCCACCGGCTTGCCGCCCTGGCCAGACTTTCTCGTGCGTCTGACCCGATTGCCAGTCGCATCTATCGCCCTCATCCGTGGCCGAGCCACCGGCAACGGCAGCGAGATTACGCTGGCTTGCGATATGAGTTTTGCCAGCCGCGAGAAGGCAATCATTTCGCAGTGGGAGGTAGGTGTGGGGATGGTTGCAGGCGGAGGGCCCATGGCCCGGCTGCCCGAACTCATTGGACGAAACCGCGCCCTCGAGGTGCTCTTGAGCTCGGAAGACATCAGAGCAGATCAGGCCGAAGCTTATGGCTACATCAATCGCGCCCTGCCCGATGCCGAGCTCGATGGGTTTGTTGAGGCGCTCGCGACACGGATCGCCAAGTTTGACAAATGGGCAATCGCCCAGACCAAGCGCCTCGTCAACACCAGCCTGCCTCCGGACGTCGAGCTCGGTGCGGGGTGGGATGCGTGTATCGCTTCGCTGGGGCGACCTGCCGCGCAAGAAGGCATCAAAGCACTGATGGCGCGCGGCTTTCACAAACCGGGCGATGTCGAAAATCGGCTCGGTTATTACCTGGGTCAAATCGCGCGCTAGGCCGGCGCGCGACGCGGTGGTCGACTCCGGACGTTCAGGATGGGGAATCCAATCTTGGGGACTTGTTTCGACACTCTCTGGTGAGGTCCTCATTTTCGGTACGAAAGAGGTTCGTATGACTCGAGAAGCCGGCGCTCTGAAGCGTGCCCAAAGCGAAGTACGGCCTCACCAACTCGGGCAGGAGGTGTTCAAAGCCATCCTGTCCGAAGATCTCGAATGGAAACCGTTCCCGGCATTCCCCCCTTCCGTCCGGCTGGCCGTCGTCGTCGGTCAGCCCTCCAAACCGGGCCCTTACACTATCAGGGTGAAAGCGCCCCACGGCGAGAAACTGATGCCCCACAAGCATCCCGAAGATCGAATCTATACCGTAATTTCCGGCGTCTTCTATATCGGACTGGGGGATGAGTTTGACGCAAGTAAGTTACAAGCCTATCCGCCCGGCGCCGTAATCGTTCTCCCTGGCAACACGTCCCATTTCCACTGTGCGAAATCCGGCGAGTACGTCACCCAAGTAAGCGCGATGGGCCCGCTGGGGCTGGAATACCTCAGCCCGGGAGACGATCCCCGAAACAACAGCTCATAGGAGGACGCGTACGCCTTGAAAGGGTTTTTCAGTCCGATTCGCTAGGCTCGAGATGAACAATCAGCAACAGCATGAGCAGTGTTTTGGAGAGCGCGATCAAGAGATTCGTGCGGCACTGGATCGACACTGGGCGGCGTCCGATGCCAACGACTTCGAAACGGAGCACCGCATTTATCACGAGGACGCAGTGCTGGAATATCCCCAATCAGGCGAGCGAACTCGCGGACGACGCAATATTCAGAATCAACGCGCCAGTCAGCCAAGCAAGAAGCGGTTTGAGGTGCGGCGAATCATTGGTGGCGGTGATCTGTGGGTCACCGAATTAATCCTTACCTATGACGGCAAACCGTCCTACACCGTGAGCATCATGGAGTTCCGGGACGGCAAAGTTAATCGGGAAACACAGTATTTTGCCGATCCCTTCGTGGCTCCCGCATGGCGCGCGCAATGGGTCGAGCGGATGGACACATGATCTCGAGGCGCAAGGATTCGCTGCTGCACCGCTACAACACATTCATTGACGGAGGGACCAAAAATGGATTGGAGACGTTTAATCCAGTTCGCGTTACAGGGTAACAGCAACTTGGAACAGTATGCCATCCTCCTCATACGCCTATCGCTGGGCCTGTTCTTCGCCATCTCCGGAGCAAATAAACTGTTCGTCGCTAGCAGCACGCAAACTATGTACAAAACACTGGTTGCGGCCAAGGTCCCGTTTCCCCAACTGACGACTTATTTCGTTTCGGGGGTCGAGTTCGTTGGCGGGTCCTTGCTGACCGTGGGATTTCTGTCGAGCCTGGTGTGCATGGCTTTGTTGGTCGATATGCTGGTCGCCATCGTGACGACCAAACTTCCCGCCATGCCTAAAGCACTTTCGCCGCTCAACTGGCTCGACAATTTTCTCTACCTTCCGGAAGTCCTGTACGTACTCTTCTTTATGTGGCTGATCTGCTCTGGCCCGGGCAAGTTCAGTGTCGACGACTATTGGCTTGCCGTGAAATTGCGGAGTTGATCGATAGGCGAAGCAGGATGCCGGACGACTTTTCGTATCTCGTTTAACGGCTACTCGCCAAGCTGGTTGATTACCGCTGCGCCTGCTTCGCTGACGATTTCGTCCTGGGAATCCGTGCCTCCCGAGCAACCGATGGCGCCGATAATCATTCCTTGTTCGATCAAGGGAATGCCGCCTCGAGACGCAATCACCCCGTCGAACGCGAGGAGATAGTTGAGATGCATGAGATTGATGCCATCCTCGAAGACTTTCGTGGGGCGTCGGAAGGTCGCGGCCGCTCGCGCCTTGTGTTGCGCAATCTGAATCGACGCTAGCATCGCGCCATCCATTCTCTGGAAGGCAACCAGGTTACCACCGGAATCGGCTACTGCGATGTTCATCTTCCAGTTCCGCTTCTTAGCCTCTGTCACAGCGGCGTGAATTACGGCCTCGGCTCGGTCGAGTGAAATCGGGAGCCCGTAGGGCACATCGAACGGCATTTCGTTGGGCACGACGTCAAGAGGATTTGACGGCCGTGCATCCATCGCGACTTCTGTTTTGCCAGGCATAGAGAACTCTCCGAAAGGCTGCTAAGTCCGAGACGCGGATGTGAATCCGTATCACGCACTTATCAAAACAGAACGATAGGAATGGGACAATTAGACCATGGTATGGGCGATACTTTTGTATCGGGTGGATGGTCGCGGAACATCACAAACAACCTTAGAACATTGCGCAACGTCACAGAGCGCCACGAACCATAACGCGTTTACAAAACAGGAAGCCCATGCCCATTACGAAACTCGATCCCGTACCTGCCCTGATCGTGATTGATTTGCAAAAAGGTATCGCCAGTGCGCCAACGGTGCACCCCGCAGCGGAAATCGTCGCAAGAGCGGCGCAATTGGCGCAAGCATTCCGGGAGCATCATTTGCCTGTCGTGCTGGTGAACGTGACCGGAGGCGCTCCCGGCCGCACCGACGCCGGAACGCCGAATTTGCAACGTAAAGACGACTGGGCAGAACTTGTTCCCGAATTGCAGCGCCAACCTGGTGATCACACCATCAGCAAGCAACGATGGGGCGCCTTCGTTGGAACTTCTTTGAACGATATCCTGCGCGAAGTCGGGGTCACTCAAGTGGTCATCACGGGCATTTCGACAAGCGTCGGAGTGGAATCGACCGCGCGCAGTGCTTACGACTACGGCTACAACGTGGTGATTGTTACGGATGCAGTCACCGATCGCGATCCTGACAACCATCGTCACAGTCTGGAAAAGATATTTCCCCGAATGAGCGAGACTTGCACGACGGGCGAACTGGTGGATTTTTTAAAGCAGCGAAAAGCCAGCTGATTGCTGGCGCACCAATGCGTCCGCTCCCGGCTAGCCGAGAGCGGACAGACTTGGCCGAACTTAGTGCGGGATGCGATCCATCAGCTTTTGCATCGAGTCATTCGCCTTGTTCACAGCTTTGTCGCGAGCATCACTTGCATGCTGTTTTCCGTCCGTTTTGAGGGAGTCGGTCACGCCGTTCACCGAATTTCCGACCGCCGAATTTCCTTGCGCGCCAGCTTGTGCCTGCTGATCTCCTCCGGCCGCCGTTCCTCCACTGCCATCCAGGCCCATATTTTCAATATCAATGTTGCCGTAGACCGAGTGGAAGCCCACACTGCCGACGTTCTGGTTGAAATCGTTAAACACCATGATGTAACGCGCACTCTGACCGTATGGAATGTCGAGCGTCTCGCGAGGCTCGCCGGCTCCGTTCACGAAGTACGCTGAAGCGCGCTGGTGCCGATCGCCGTATTGGTCGACAAGGTAAACGTCACGCCACCACGCGGTATTTACCTGCGTAGTGCGCTGGTTCTGATTATTAAAATCGGTGTCACACAGGACTTGCGTTCCCTGTCGTGTGCATCCGTATACCGTCAACATGCCCTGTCCGTAGGTAAAGGTTCCGAGCGAGCCATTGGGACCAGCCGTCGCCGGGGCGGAGGAAGTAGCCGCAGCACTGCTGCTCGAACTGCCATAGGTGGGAATCGAAGACCGGCCGGAAGAGGATGACGAAGACGGCAGATAGCTGGTTGAGGGGACGGATCCAACTTTGGTCGACGCCGGGGTCGGAACCGCAGCGCGACCGTTCGTCGTCGACACCGTGGCTGCGGCGGGCGTCGCGGTGGGAATCACTGGCCTGCCCCGAACAGCCGGGGCCGCCGTCGCGGTGGAGACGGCTGAAACCTTGCTGGCATTTGCAGGTGCTGCTCCGATCGCTGCCCCTTTGCCCCCGGCAACGATGCCCGCAGGTAGGGTTCCACGAGCCGGCAGGGTCTGGATGGCGGGCGCGGAGGTCGTGGGCAATGTTCGCGCTGTGGCGCGAGTCGCTGGCACCACAGGCTTGGCCGCTATCGGCGCGGCCGCTGGCTTAGTGGCCGCACTCACCGGCGTCGGTTTGGGCGCGGGCTTGGCGGCGGTCGTGCTCTTGGTGGTGCTGTTCGTCGTGCTTGGCGGGGTGGTCTGCGAAGCGGTCTGCCCCCAAGCCGGCAAAGAGCTCAGTGGCACCACAAGAATGAGTGTAACCATGCAAATCCGGATCAGGCGATCCAACATTAAAGTCTCTCCTTATCAACCAGGTTTTTTGTTTTCAGTTCCGCCCCGCAAGCTTCGTTGAGCCAAATGCTGCCCGGGGACAGGGCTGCATCGTCACGAATTTGTTGTCGTCACGGCGAATGCGGTGGTAGCATTCCCCGGGCCCCACGGATAGCGAGAACCGCCTCCTCCCCTTCCGGTTCGCAGGCATTTACTAATACATTGCGTAGAAGCTCGGGAAAAACCGTCATGCGGCTGCGTCATTCGGCGGAAACTCCACCAATTCGGCAGGAGATGCACAGAACGATCGAGGACAGAAAGGCTCTCGACGACCTGTTCAGCGCCACATACGAAGAGCTCCGTCGCCTGGCGTCGAGCGTGCGTCGCGGAGATCCGAGCTCGACCCTGACCCCGACTGCGCTGGTAAACGAAGCGTGGATTAAGCTGGCGCGCTCGCCTCGGTTTGCCGAAACTTCCCGGCTGCACTTCAAACGCATTGCGGCACGCGCCATGCGTCAGGTCCTAGTGGAGGCGGCCCGTCGTCGTCATGCCGAGAAACGTGGCGGAGACGCAATCAATCTCGTACTCGACAGCGGAATCGACGCGCCGGCTACGTGGGGAAGCGATCTGCTCGCCCTCGATCACGCCCTGGAAGCTTTAGCACGCCTGCAACCGCGGCAAGCCCTTATGGTGGAGAGTCGATTTTTCGGCGGTCTCGATATCCCCGAAACTGCCGCCCTGCTCGAGGTGTCGGAAGCCACGGTGTTGCGCGACTGGCGAGCGGCAAAGGCCTGGCTCGCGCTCCAGTTGCGCGAGACCCACTAGTCAGCAGCGGCTCAGGATCGGTAAGGAGCACTATGGACAGCATTCGCTGGGATCGAATCCAAACGATCTTTCATCAAGCAGCGGATCTCGCCGAGCCTGATCGAACTTCGTTCTTGAAGAATGCATGCGGTGATGACGCGCAACTTCGAGAAGACATCCTGAACATGCTGAAAGAAGACGCCCGGACCAATTCCCTTCTCGACCAGGATCCGGCCCAGGTTGCGCACCAGATTCTCGATGTGGAAAGCGCGCCTACCCTCATTCATGAACAACTGGGACCGTACCGCGTGGTGAGCGTTCTCGGGGAAGGCGGCATGGGGGTCGTCTATCTTGCACAGCGCGAAGACCTCGGCAACCTAGTCGCCATCAAACTGCTGCGTGATGCCTGGTTGTCTCCCGCCCGGCGAGAACGCTTTGCCAGCGAGCAGCGGCTGCTGGCGCAGCTGAATCATCCCTCGATTGCGAAATTGTACGACGCTGATGCGCTGGCAAGCGGCACTCCCTTTTTCGTCATGGAATATGTGGAAGGCGTGCCGCTGACGGACTACTGCCGCCAGAATGCGTGCTCCATTGATCGCCGCCTTCAATTGTTCCGTGCGGTTTGCGAAGCCGTGCAATATGCCCACGGGCAGGCCGTCATCCATCGTGACTTGAAGCCGTCCAACATTCTCGTGAAAGGTGACGGCAGCGTGCGCCTCTTGGATTTCGGAATCGCCAAGCAGGTTGAGAGTCTCGAGCCATCCGCGAACCCCACGCTGACGGGACTGCGCATGATGACGCCAGCCTACGCCGCGCCGGAACAGATCCGTGGACAGCGCGCCGGCGTACAGAGCGACGTTTACTCGTTGGGTGTAATTCTGTATGAACTGCTCACTGGCACTCTGCCCTTCGATATCGCGAAACTTCCTGGAAGCGAAGCCGAAAAAGTTTTGTTGGAGCGGGAACCGGCGAAGCCTTCGGCGGTGGCGCGCCCGACCGAGGGTATGAGCGCGGCCTTGTGGAGCGATCTGGACGTCCTTTGTCTGACCGCAATGCACAAAGATCCGGCCCGCCGTTATCGATCGGTCGAAGCCCTGATGCGGGACATCGATCACTACCTCTCTGGCGAACCGTTGGAGGCACGACCCGATTCCGTTCGATACCGCTTGCGGAAGTTCGCAATGCGCAACTCGCGGGCCGTGGCAGCGACAGCCATGGCTATTCTCATCATCGTCGGGGTGGTGACGTTTTTCACCATACGCCTGGCGCGCGCGCGGAATGAGGCTTTGGCCGAGGCCGCTCGAACTCAGCGTATCCAGCGTTTCACGATGGATCTGTTCCAGGGAGGAGACGAGGTAGCCGGTCCTTCAGAGCAAATGCGGGTCGCCACACTACTGGACCGAGGCGTGAAAGAGGCGCAACTGCTGAACGCCGACCCCCAGGCGCAAGCCGATCTCTACGAGACCTTGGGCACCATTTATCAGAAGCTGGCCAAGTTCGACCGTGCCGATTCCCTGCTCCAATCCGCGCTCGACGAGCGTAAACAAATTTTCGGCTCCGACAGTCAGCAGGTGGCAGAGACCTTGGTCCTGCTCGCGTTGCTGAGAGCCGATGAAGGAAAATACGCGGACGCCGAGAACCTTGCGCGGCAGGGCCTGGACATGAGCCAGCGTCACCTGCTGCCAACCCACCCGCAGGTAGCGAAGGCCACATTCGCTTTAGGCAAGGTACTCGAAGCACGCGGCCACTACCCGGATGCGATCGAGAAACTGGACCGTGCGGTCCAACTGCAGACTGGGTCGCCGGCGCGGCAAGCAGACCTGGCTGCAAGCTTGTCAGAACTCGCCAACACAAATTTCTATGCCGGCCACTACGACGCATCCGAAGCACTGAACCAGCGCGTCCTTAAGATGCAGCGCGAGATTTTCGGCGAGCGCCATCCTCAGGTCGCGGACACGCTCATCAATCTCGGTGCCATTCAATTTCAGCTGGGCCATTACGCCGACAGCGAGCGCTATTACCGCCAGGCTCTCGAAATCGTGAAGGCGTGGTACGGCGACCAGCATCCAGAGACTGCGGACGCAATGACTTTTGTCGGGCAGGCTCTGACGAATCAGAAACGCTTTGACGAAGCCGCCGACCTGCTGAAACAATCGCGCGCCATCCTGGTGAGCACCTACGGCCCCGTGCACCAGCGCGTCGCCTTCGCCGACAATGAACTGGGAAATGCAGCACTCCGCCAGGGAAAGCTGGATGACGCGGAAGGCGACTTCCAGGAAGCTCTGAATATCTACCGCACGGTCTATAACAACAAGCATTACCAGGTGGGCATCACGCAATGCAATCTCGGAGGAGTCTACCTGGAGCGCAAGGACTACCCGCGGGCGGAGCAGTTCGTGCGCGATGCGCTCGAGACCTATTCGAAATCGGTTGCGCCTGACCATTACAACGTGGGCATTGCCCACATTCGCTTAGGGGCGGCGTTAATTGGGCAGCACCGTTTCCGCGACGCCGAACAAGAGAGCCTGGCCGGCTACAACATCCTGATGAAGAAAGCGAATCCCAACCTGATCTGGATTCAGAACGCCAGCAAAGACCTGGCTCAAATCTATGACGCTCTCGGAGAGCCCGATAAAGCAGCGAAGTTTCGCGGCGTGGATTCACGGCAGCCGCATTCTTGAGCCTGGCACTCCTCCTTGTGTTAGCCTTGCCGCTCGATAGTATTCCCATCGCAACTTTAAGGAAGAACTATGCGGAAGGTGCTTTTCTTTCTCTGCGTGCTGGCACTGTCGGTGCCCGAAGTTGCAGCTCAACAATATGAACTCGTCGTGGAGGGCGGGCGGGTCATGGACCCTGAAACCGGTCTCGACGGGGTGCGAAATGTCGGTATCCGCGATGGCAAGATCGCTCGCATCTCCACTGAGCCGATCACTGGTCGCCGCGTGATCCACGCAGCCGGGCTCGTCGTCGCCCCGGGCTTTATTGATCTCCACCAGCACGGTCAGGATCCGCAGAGTCAAAGCGTTAAAGCTCTGGACGGCGTGACCACGGCGCTTGAGTTAGAGATCGGGGTACCGGATGTGGGGCAATTCCTGAAGGAGAAGGACGGCCGTTCGCTGATTCATTACGGAACCGCCGCCAGCCATGCGGCGGCGCGGGCGGCCGTTTTCGGCTCGCCGCTTCCCACCACCACTTCGAAAACTCAGCCCGGAATTCCCGAGATTCTGCCGAAGAGCGGTCCTGCGACGGATCAGCCCGCGACTCCACAACAAATTGAGGCCATCCAGAATCGTCTGCGTTCCGAACTCGATGCCGGGGCGCTAGCCGTGGGCATGGGCATTCAATACACGCCCGGCGCCACTCGCCTGGAAGTACTCGACATGTTTCGCCTTGCCGCAGAGCGCAAGGTGCCAGTGTATGTTCACGCGCGCAGCACGGGGCGGGTCGAGCCGGGCTCGTCCGTCGAATCGGTGAGCGAAGTGATTGGCGACGCCGCGATCAGCGGCGCGTCGCTGCACATCGTGCACATCAATAGCTCTTGCCTGCGCGACGCGCCAGAGTGTCTCTCGATGATCGCGGGCGCCCGTGCGCGCGGGCTCGACGTCACTACCGAAGCTTATCCCTACATTGCAGGCATGACTGTAATCAACTCGGCACTGTTTAACCCCGGGTGGCAGGAGAAACTGGGTATCAGCTACAACGATCTCGTGCTTCCCGACCACGAAGAGCACCTCACCAAGCAGCGCTTCGATGAGTTGCATGCTTCCAACACCACCCAATTAGTACTGATTTTCTCGAACAAGCAGGAGGTTGTGGACCAGGTAATTCCTAACCCTCTGGTCATGATCGCGAGCGATGGCGCTGAAGGGCACCCGCGCAATGCCGGAACCTTCTCCCGCGTACTTCGGCAATACGTGCGTGAGAAAGGTTCATTAACCTTGATGGATGCGGTTCGCAAGATGAGCCTTATGCCAGCGCAAATGCTGGAGCGTTCCACTCCTGCCGCGCGTAACAAAGGCCGCGTGCAGGAAGGGGCTGACGCCGATATCACCATTTTTGACGCCGCGGCCATTACGGACCGCTCCACTTTCCAGAAGCCTATGGAGCCTAGCTTTGGGGTGCACTTCTTGCTAGTAGGAGGAACCGTGCTTGTCGACGAAGGTAAGATCGTGCCGAATGTTTTTCCCGGGCGAGCGGTGTTAGGTCCGGGAAGGGCTGGATTCGGGAAAGAACAATGACAGTTGCTTGTCTGACCTGGAACTCCCCTTCTTTCGATCATCGAACACGGTTCGTCCATCCAGGGATTTAGAAATACTTCTTTCGTGTGCGATGGTCTGCTCGAGATTTGCTTGTGGCATGCCTCTTCTCTCCACGGCCCTCACGAATTTGTCCAGGCGAGACAGTCCTTCGATCTTGTCGGGATCACCGACTTTGGCCGCATGGAGCCCGTTCCTCAATACTGACAAAGACTGGTCGTAGGTCTTGAGCGGCACGGGAAATGGATGGCCATCCTTCCCCCCATGCGCAAAGGAAAAGCGTGCGGGGTCGCTGAACCGCGTTGGCGTACCATGCACCACTTCGGCGATCAGCGCCATCGATTGCAGAGTGCGCGGTCCAAGATTCTCCAGCAGCAGTAAATTCGCGAAATCCCGCAAGTTCCGCTCGTAAGCAGCCGTCAGCACCGCTCCCAATCGTTTCAAGTTGACATCCGATCGTCGGACATCATGATGCGCGGGCATCACCAGCTTGCGCGCTTCCTGCAGAGTTTTGTCCGGGTGCTCGCGCGCGATTTCCAGCAGCTCGGCCTGAGCAGGCTGTGCGGCGCTATCCACAAGGTTCATGATCGCGCCTTGATGTTCGCCCACGATTCCAGTATGGGGCGCCGAGACAAAATCCCGCACCGACGCCGAATGCCAGTGGTAGCGGCGCGCCAAGGCGCTGCTATCATTCATTCCCTGCTGGACTACGGCCCATTCGCCTTTCTCGCTGACGATAAAGCTGTGCAAGTAAAGCTGGAAACCATCGGCAATGGCGTTGTTGTCGATGCGTGCGGTCAAACGACTGGTGCGCACCAGCGCGTCGCCATCCCAACCTTTTTGGTCCGCCAGCGCCTTCAGTTCATCAGGCGTCTTTCGCGAGTGCTTGCCGCGTCCGCCACAAACATAAATTCCAAGCTCATGTGCGCGCGGATTTAGCCCTCGCTTGAGCGCTCCAAGAACCGAGGTCGTGATGCCGGAGGAATGCCAGTCCATTCCCATCACGCAGCCGAGCGCCTGAAACCAGAACGGATCACTCAATCGCGTCAGCAATTCTGAAGTGCCATATTGCAGGATGATGGTTTCGCTGATCGCCGTTCCCAGTCGCGTCATTCGCTCCGCCAGCCATGGCGGCACACGTCCGCCATGAAGTGGCAGGTCCGCGACTCCAGAGCGTTTCATGCTTCTATTTTACGGGTTTGTTCCTGCTGAGAGCCTGAGGCCTGGGCCTAGTGCACTTTTCCCCGCAGCACCGTGACCGAAGCTTTGGGTAGCGTGTATACCGTCTGGGCATCCGCCGTGATCGACTTCGATACTGGCGGCCCATCCGGATCGGCATGGCTGTTCGGGCCATCGTTGATCCAGACATACTGCTCGCTACCGAAAGTCACCAGCGTAACCGGGCCGGAGAACGAACGCTTTTATCTGGCTCAAACACCACGCGCACCGCATGAGCGCTGTTTTCATCACGGTTCACCAGCATGATCGACCAGTTTCCGTCCGGACGATGCACCGCGTAGGAAGTCACCAGTGCATTTCCGTCCGCGTCCTTGATGTCAGTCGAGGAAGGGAACATAGCATGCACGCCGGCCCGATGCTGCACCCATTCCAGGTTGATCATGTGAGCGGCAAAATACGGCGACGTGTATCCCTTGATGTCGTAATTTTCGTCCGAAACGAAGTTCGACCATGACGCCCAGCCCAGGCAGGTGTTCTGAATGCGCTGCGGCTGAATCGGAGAATGATAAAAGGCCGCGCCTCCGCCTTCAAAAAAAGAACCGACATTGTCCGCAAGCCATAACGCCGCAAAAATCGTGGTCATCGGCCCGGTAAGCTCGCTGCGGCGAGATGGTTTTCCGTGACCATCAGCGGCACGTCTTTGGGGACGCCATCGTCTCGCCAGACTTGCGAGAATGTGCTTCATCAAGCTGCGGTTCGCTGTACAGAGTCTTCCAGGTGATCGTGCAAGGCTCGAAGGGATAATGCTCGAACGAAACGAATGCCAGGTCCGACAAGCGGCCGTGCGCCTTCAGATAATCGACGAAACGTCCCATCCATGAAGTTCGCCCTTGCGCGTCGGGCCACAGGCGTATGTCTTCGTTCACTCCTTCGAAAATCGGCCCGCCCAGCTTCAGCTTGGGATCCACTTTGTGCAGCGCAGTCGCCCATTGCAGGTAAAGCGCGGCGTAATCTTCCGGCATGGCGTGCTTGCCGTCGGGCTCCTCGCCCATCTCGATGTAGCCGATCGGATAGCCGCGCTTTTCGATGTAGGCAATCTGCGCCGCCGCATCCTCCGGCGTTCCGTAAAGCATGGTCACCGGAATCATGGCCGGAAGATTGTTGGTGATTCCGCTGGTGAAGAACAGATCGAAACCCGTGTGCTGGTACTGCCACCGTCGCATATACGTCGGAAGCGGAGTGCCAGGGATCGATCGAGGAGGCGCAGTAGGTGATCGTCTGTCGTCGGCGGCGAGCTTGCTCCGCTTCGCACGAACGTTCCCGTCAGCATCCATCGTTCCCGACGTCGATGCCCTGAATGGCGTAACCGACACAGTTGCGGACGTCAGCCGATCCGTGTTCGTCGCACGTGTTCGACGATTCAGTCATCAGGACCCGCACGAAATCGAGTTGCCACGGGAGTATCGGTTAGCTTCAGAGTGACTCTGCCACCCTGCGCATTTTTAATCGTCGCCCGATGGAAAGCTCTTCCACTCGCCTTTCGGGCCCCGATCGAAATCGAGAGCGTCGGTTCCCTCCCAATATTCGACTTGGTAGCTGGTGGCGTACGGATTCTCCCAGTCGATACGCACTGCGTTGACCGGCTTCTCGATCTTGCAGATCCACCACGACCCACTGCGGATGCAGCAGGTCGCTCTCTCCGGTGAACTTGCTGGTCAGATAAGGATTGCTCTTCCAATACGTCAGGTTCGGCCCCGGCACCGGCCGGTCGCCGCTGGTGGCAAATCCGCGATGCGGCAAGGCATACGCCAGGATGTAGCGTGTCGGCTCTTTCAGTTCGGTGCTGCCGGTAAAATATCCGCTCTGATGCGCAGGGTCGCTCCACGTGCCTGCCTCGTTCCAATGCCAGGCTGCCATGCGCAGCTCGGTGTTGTTGCGATAGGTGATGGGTCCCCAGCCAGCCGACAAGAGATTCCTGAATGATGTGGGGAGTGATAGACACTGTCGATATCGATGCGCGAGAGCACATCGATGGAACTGCCCAGCGCGCTGTCAGGATCGAAGGAGTTGATGGGATGAGAAGTGTCGACGCGAACGGTTCCGGGTGCCTCCTGGGCCGCAGTGCGCATCGAAAAGCAGAAAATCGATACCACAAAAATGACGCAGCCCCAACCGTATTGTCTGTGGCGCGACAAACAGTGCAGTAGATATGACACGCGCATGAATTCTAGCGGCTGGCGTTGGCTCGATCAATGCAATCAAATTTTCAGGGACTGCGGGGATTGAAAATGGTGGGCAGTGCAGGACTCGAACCTGCGACCTCCTCGGTGTAAGCGAGGCGCTCTAACCAACTGAGCTAACCGCCCCTGTCCCTTTGCAGGCTCGCTATTGATAAGAAAATCCTCGCGAGAAGGGCTTAAGGTTCACTATACGTGCCCGGAAAAGCAGGGTCAATGTGAGCAGTCGCAGGTTAAGCGTCAGCATTGTCATTCCGAGGCGAAGCGTAGCGATAGGCGAGGAATCTGCTCTCGCGGACAGCATAGGCACCCCATAGGCGAGCCGATTCCTCACTGCGTTCGGAATGACAATCTTTATCAGCCGGCGAGCGCCCTGCTATCCTGACCCCCTGCGCCGACTCATCATCAACGCCGACGACTTCGGCCTGACCTCGGGCGTGAACCGCGCCATAGTCGAAGGGCACCAGCACGGCATTATTACCTCCGCGACGCTGATGGCGAATTCGCAAGCCTTCGACGAAGCCATCACACTTGCAAAAAGTACTCCGACGCTCGCTGTTGGATGCCACGTCGTACTGGTGGATGGCCTTCCGGTGTCTGCTCCCTCGACCATCCCTTCGCTTCTCGGTCGGGACTGCGCGCGGTTTCGCGTAAAACTGGGCGAGTTCGCTCGCGCTCGCAGAAAGATTAACCCTGCGGATGTCGAAGTCGAGGCCACGGCGCAGATCAGAAAAATTCAAGATGCGGGCATTGCCGTTACTCATCTTGACTCTCACAAGCACACGCACATGTTTCCTACCGTGACCGCTCCGATCTTGCGCGCCGCCAGGGCATGTGGAATCGCCGAGATCCGCAATCCCTTCGAGCCTGCGAAATTTCGCTTCTTCAAAAACCGCGGTGCGCTTTGGAGTCGCTACGTCCAGGTGAGAACGCTGCATCTGCTCGCCAGGCGTTTCAAACAGCAGGTACAAGATGCTGGCCTGCGCACCACTGACGGCACCATTGGCATCGTCGCCACCGGTTCGCTCGATCAGGACTTGTTTGATGCGCTCATCCGCAACTTGCCTGAAGGGACATGGGAATTCGTTTGCCACCCCGGATACAACGACGCGGAATTGCAGAAAGCCGGCACGCGCCTGCTCGCATCCCGCGTCCAGGAACTGGAAATCCTCATCTCTCCCAGAAGCCGCGACCTGCTTGAACACTGTGGAATCGAGCTGATCTCGTACCGGGAACTTGCGTGATCCCCTGGTACCTACCTTCGTAATCCGTGATAGCTTGAAAGGCGCGTTATCATTCTCCTTAGAGATCGCCGAACCACGCATGTATGCAAGACAGGCCTGAACCGCGGCAGCAGACAGATCTCATCGTCCGTGTTTGGGGCATGGACGCGGGAGGGCATCCTTTTTTTCAGAACGCTCACGCCCGCAACATCAGCAGTGAGGGAGCGCTCCTTTCAGGCCTCGAACATCAGCTCACGGCCGGCGACACCATTGGAATTCAGTTAGGCTCGGTCAAAGCGCGCTTCCGCGTCATCTGGGTGATTGATGCCGGGCATTTGCAGAAAATCCAGGCAGGCGTCCAGATGCTGGTCGGACAACCCTGTCCCTGGAACGATGAACTCAGCAAAGCTGCCGAACCAGAACCCGCACCCGGCGCGAACGATGCTGCGACGAAGGCGGATCCTCGCAACAAGCGCAAGTTCGTTCGCCATCGCATCAAGTTTCCCCTGGAGATTCGCGACGAACGCGGGGGCGTCGCTCACATGCAGACCAGCGCCACCGACATTGGCGGTCGCGGCTGCTATGTCGAAACTCTCATTCCGCTTCCCCTTGGAACCATGGTTCGTCTGGTCTTCTGGATCGGCTCGGAAAAAGTGGAAACCACCGGCATCGTGCGCGCCAGCGACGGCGGGGTCGGCATGGGAATCGAATTCATCGGGCTGGATGATGCCGCCCAGGAGCGTTTTCAGCGTTATCTCGAGTCTCTCGATACTACCTTTTCCGGCGTGGGAGCCGCTCCAAACCTTTCAGAAAAACCTCGTCTAACCTCTTCAGAATATGAATCCAAGGGATGCGCGTGCCATCGAATCTGCAGGAGCGGAGAAAGGCAAGGCATGAAGATTGGGATCACGTGTTATCCCACCTATGGCGGCAGCGGCGTCGTCGCCAC
Organism: Terriglobia bacterium; assembly: GCA_963797845.1. Taxonomy (GTDB): domain Bacteria; phylum Acidobacteriota; class Terriglobia; order Terriglobales; family Acidobacteriaceae; genus DASREM01. The sequence goes on along the minus strand of CAWCRE010000010.1, from coordinate 121,218 downwards.
CGAACTGGGACTGGAATTAGCGGAGCGCGGCCACGAAATTCATTTCATTTCCTACGCCCAGCCGGTGCGGTTGAACACCTCATCAGTACATCCACTATCACGAGGTCGAGGTTTCCCGTTACCCCCTCTTCGACTATCCGCCGTACGATCTGGCGCTCGCCACCCGTATGGCCGAAGTCTCTGAACTCTACGACCTCGACCTGCTGCACGTGCACTATGCAATTCCTCACGCGGTCAGCGCGTTGTTGGCGCGGCAGATGCTGGCCGCCAAGCCTCGCGCCCGGGCGCTTCCTTTTGTAACCACGCTGCATGGCACCGATATCACGCTCGTCGGTCTGGACCGCTCTTACCTTCCAATCACTCGTTTCTCGATTGAGCAGAGCGATGGCGTCACCGCGATCTCGGAGTATCTCCGCGATCGCACCGTGCGGGAGTTCGATGTGAGCAACCCGATCGAGGTCATCTACAACTTCGTGAATTGCGATTTCTATGTGCGGGATCCGGAAGCGGCTGAGCGCCGCAAGGAATACGCTCCCAACGGCGAGCGTGTTCTGGTTCATCTTTCGAACTTTCGCCCGGTCAAACGCGTGACCGACACCATTGAGATCTTCGACCTGGTTCGCAAGCAGATTCCCTCTAAGCTGGTGTTGATCGGCGACGGTCCCGACCGCTCCCGCGCGGAGTGGCTCGCGGTACAAAAGGGCCTGCATAACGATGTCCTGTTTCTGGGCAAGCAGGACGACATCCGCGACAAGCTTGCCATCGCCGACATCATGCTCGTTGCCCAGCGAACTCGAATCCTTCGGGCTGGCCGCACTTGAAGCCATGGCTTGCGAAGTTGTGCCGATCGCGACCCGCGTGGGTGGGGTTCCCGAAGTGATCGAACACGGCGTCAACGGTTTCATGGCCGATGTGGGCGACGTAAACGCCATGGCTCGCTATGCGATTGATCTGCTCAGCAACGAGGATTACCTTCGCAAGACCAGCAAGGCGGCACGCGCCTCAGCGCAGGCGCGCTTCTGTTCCAGCCGAATCATCCCGCAGTATGAGGAATTTTACCGCCGCGTGCTGGAACGTTCCTCGTAAAGCGCTTCGGGAATCGCGCCTTCGGTTTGCAAGACAGGCAATCTCAACCGCACCAGCGTCCCTTTGCCTTCGCGGCTATCAATGGTCATCCGGGCAGTTTCGCCGTACAGCACTTTCAAGCGTTCCGCTACGTTTGCCATACCGATGCCGGTGCCTCCCAGTCCACTGGGGCGCTCGATGAGGTTGGCCGATCCCATGCCCACCCCGTCGTCCTCCACTTCGATCACCAGCTTCGAATTCGCCAAACGGCTGCGCAGGTAAATGCTGCCCCCCTCGACTTTCGACGAGAGCCCATGCTTGATCGAATTCTCTACCAGGGGCTGCAGCAACATGCTGGGAACCATAATGTCGAGCGACTCAGGATCGAGTTCTTTGACCACTCGCAGTTTGTCGCGCCCAAAGCGAACTACCTCGATGTCGAGATAGTTGTCGATAAATTCCACTTCTTCGCGCAGGGGAACAAAGGCATCTCCGCTGCTCAGAAGACGGCGCAGAATGGTGGCAAGTTTGATGATCATCTCCCGCGCCGTATCCGGATCGAACCGCACCAGCGAAGAAACCGAGTTCAGCGTGTTGAATAAAAAATGCGGATTGATCTGGTTTTGCAGCGCTTCCATGCGTGCGTGCAAGAGCAGGCGCGCCTGCTCTTCCAGTTTGATCTGAATGCGCACGCTGTTCCAGATCTTCAACTCGGTTCCAATCACCATGACCGAGCAGGCATAGATCGCCACCTCCACCCAGAGGTTCTCGTGTTCCGGGCTGAAGGTCGCACTGGGCAGGAATCGTGCCAGTTCGGTGTGAACAAATCGCAGCCCGATGATGGTCAGAAAGAACATGATCTGCCAGTCAAACAGACGCGGCTTGGGCAAGTTGCGGCGGACCCAGCGATAAATACTGAGATCGATGAATGGCGAGAACGACCAGATCTCTTCGCGGTTCGGCGCGATCTCGCGCAAAATCCCAGCTAGAAACCCCGCCAGCACCAGCAATGGGAGAGTCGCCCATTCGCCGTGGAGAAGTGCTGGCACGCCGAGCAGGATTCCAGTCGAAACCCCGGCGAACCGTCCCACCACCACTCCTAGCAGAATCGCGGTCTCTAGGGAAAGATCGCTGCCGAAGAAGTTGTGGAAACTGAAGCGAATCCACACCCCCAGTGCCAGCGGAATTCCAATCCAGAGTACCAGGTAGATTTTTTGCTTGAGGGTGCGTTCTTCTCTGAAAAGCAACGATTTGAATTCGACCGATCGCCCTAAAATACTGGCGGCCGACGCCGCAACGCCCAGCTTGACCATCAGGTTGATAAGAACGATTTTCGGTTCCATGGCGTAGCGAGAGTCGCTACGCAAACTTTATCACTCTCTGCGTTCTCTGCGGCTTTTCTCAGCGTTCTTTGCGATTTAAGATTCTGGGGTGAGACATCTCATTCCCGCGCTAGCCCTCCTGATCTCGCTGTCCGCATACGATGGCGTCCCGTCGCACTCTGCTTACCTGGGCTTTGACCGCAACGACTATCCCGGGGACGCCAACCTCGGCGCTCTCCGCAAGACTTTTTCCTATTCCGGCTACTGGCTGAATAATCCTCCGGGAGAAACGTCGAATACCTGGGTTGGCAAACGACAAATTCTCGCAAGCCAAGGCTTCGGATTTCTTGTCCTTTTCAATGGGCGCCTATATAGCGAACTCAAGAAGAAAGATGCCGCCGCGATCGGCAAGTCGGATGCCATCCAGGCGGTGAACGCAGCCAGGAAAGAAGGGTTTCCTCCGCACACCGTCATCTTTATTGACCAGGAACAAGGAGGCCGCATGCTTCCGGAGCAGCGCGCCTACCTGCACGCGTGGATCGACGCAGTTAACAGCGCTGGATTCCGCGCCGGAGTGTACTGTTCAGGAATTCCCGCCGAGGAAAGTCCCGGCCAGAGCGTGATCACCGCGGAAGATATCAAGCAGAACGCGGGCTCGCGCAAAATTACTTTCTTCGTGACCAACGATGCCTGCCCACCGTCGCCCGGGTGTGCGATTGCCAATTCTCCCCCTCGGCCCAGCCAGAGCGGCATCGATTTCGCCGAGGTGTGGCAGTTCGCGCAATCTCCCAAGCGTCCGGACGTAGCTGCGAAATGCCCCGCCAACTACAATCGCGACGGCAACTGCTATGCCCCGGGAATGGATGTGGCACAGAAGGTGCACATTGACCTCGACGCCGCAACCTCCCCTGATCCCTCGCATGGAAAGTAAGAACGAAAGATGTGGACACCGCGTGGTCGCCGGTGCCGTAACTGGGAGAATGCTTGAAATCGAAATTACGCTAAGATCGATCGCCTCTCCGCGTTCTCTGCGGCAGTTCTCTGCGAACTCTGTGATTTAAGATTTTGAAGAATCCAAAACCTTCTTCTCGATTTCAGCCAGTACCGAGGCGATAGAGTCCACCTGTTGCGGCCCACCCTGTGCCATGTCGCGACTGCCGCCGCCACGCCCGCCCAGTTTCGCCAACGCCCCTTTCATCAGCGCGCCCATATCAAACGGCTGATCCGCAGACTCCGCAAAGACCAAAGCCGCAGGAGGTGACGTCGAAGCCAGAAGGGCCACCACGCCGGAACTTGCCCGCGTCATCTTTTGGGCCAGAAGCTTAATGAAGGTTAGGTCGCGGTCCTCGAATATCCGCACTACAATCTTCCTGCCATCGTCTGTGGGCGTCTCCGCAAGAGTTTTTGCCGCATACAACTCGGCGATCTCCGCCAGCAATTGCTCGCGCCCTTTCCGCGAAGCTCGCAATTCCTCCTGAGCTTTTCTCACCTGCTGTGGAACATCTTCCAGCGCACTCGAGAACAATCCCGCCGCCTCGGCCAATGCCTCGTAATCGTTTCGCGCCGTCTTCACCGCTCGCTTTCCGCACACGAACTCGACCCGCCATCCCTGCTTCACCTTCTCGGTCTTGCGCAGCAGGATCGCGCCAATCTGCCCGGTGGATCGCACGTGCGTTCCGCCGCACGCCGTTAAGTCGAAATCTTTCATGTCTATCAGCCGCAGCTTATCCCGCTCGACCGGAGGCAGTTTTCGTAATCCCAGTCCCTGCGCCTCTTCCCGGGTGACGAATCGAATCTCGACCGGTCGGTCTTCCAACACAATTTCATTCGCAAGGGCCTCGGCTTTTTCCACCTGATCAGCGTTCAACGATTTGGTTTCCAGATCAATAGAGCACGATTCCTCGCCCATGTGAAATGAAACCGTCGGCATATTAAACAGCCGCACGAACGCCGCCGAAAGCACATGCTGCCCAGAATGCTGCTGCGTGTGGTCGCGACGACGCTCGCGGTCGATGACGCCATGCACACGACTGCCGGGTTCGATCTGCGCCGACTGCTCCAGAAAGTGCAGGATCTTCCCATCGAGTTCTTCCACTTGCGCTACCCGCATGCGCTGCCCGTTCGATTCAATCCATCCGGTATCGAACACCTGGCCGCCGCTGGTCGGGTAAAACGCCGTCCGATCCAGGATGATTGCCGCCCGCGGCGCAGAAGCGACTTCCGACACCAGCGCGTCGAACTCGTACAGAAAGGAATCGTGATAGTAAAGATGCTCAGTCATAGGTAGCGCCGGGGTCCCGCCGGCCAAAGACCACCAGCCAACGACCAACGACCGCCGTCAGTACGGCCCAATAATCCCACCAATATTTCTTGACCCCTGAATCTTTGGCCTCTGCGGTCCTTCGATTACATCCAGGTACTTCAGTCCCGATCCGGTGTTGAACAGCACTACTGAATCGTCCTCACTGAAGAAGTCGCGCTCGCGCAATTTGCGATAAGCCGCCAACGATGCCGCGCCCTCCGGCGCAGCGAACACGCCCTCGACCTTCGCCCAGTGATGAAATGCATCCATGATCTCAGCGTCAGTCACCGCAATTGCTACTCCGCCACTCTTGTTCAGAATGTCGAGAATGAGATAGTCGCCATAGGCCTTGGGCACGCGCAGTCCGGCTGCAAGCGTTGACGCATCGTTCCAGAAATCAGCGGTCTGCTTGCCTTCGTCCCACGCCTTTGCAATCGGAGCGCAGCCACTGGCCTGCACCGCCACCATCTGCGGACGCTCCGACCCGATCCAACCCAACTGCTCCATCTCGTCAAACGCCTTCCACATCCCGATCAGCCCGACCCCGCCGCCCGTGGGATAAATAATGCCTTCCGGCAACCGCCATCCCAACTGCTCGGCGATCTCATATCCCATAGTCTTCTTGCCTTCGATGCGGAACGGCTCTTTTAACGTCGAGACATCGAACCATCCTTCTTTCTCTTTGCGCTCGGCCACCATCTTGGCGCAATCGCTGATCAAGCCGTCTACCAGCGTCACGTGCGCTCCGTAGCTCTCACACTCGATGCGATTGGCCATCGGCACATCTTTCGGCATGAAGATGTGCGCTTCGATCCCCGCCGCCGCCGAGTATGCCGCTAACGCGCTCGCTGCATTCCCCGCGGATGGAGCTGCCAGCTTTTTCAGTCCATAGGCTCGGGCCATGGTCACCGCCGCCGACATGCCGCGCGCCTTGAACGATCCCGTAGGATTCAACCCCTCTTCTTTGATGTAGACAGGTTTGTACTCGCGGCTGGGCAGCATGGGAGTGAAACCTTCGCCCAGCGAGACGGGCTGCGCGTCGGGCAGAACTTCGGCGTAGCGCCACATGCTGGCCACACGTCCGCGCAACGACTCCGGTTTAAAGTTTTTCTTTACCGATTGCAGATCGTAGCGAGCGTACAAGACGCCGCCGTCTTTCGGACACACCGTCTGCGGACGGTCCGCAGGAATCTGCGCACCGCACTTGGTGCATTCAAGAAAACTGATTCGTGCCACGAGGAAAGTTTAGCAGGAGGAAGACACTTTCCACTGTCGATTGCCAATCGCCAAATTGATGATTGTCGATTTTTGATTGTTGAATGGAAAAAACGGGCTTTAGCGCGGCAGCTTTTTCAGCAACCCACTCGCCCTGCGAAACCACGGCCTCTCGCGCCGCTTCAGATATCCGGGCATCGTTGGCTTCTTGGCGAGGATTCTCTGCGCCCACTCCCGCGCTTCCACATAGCGTTCTTGTCCAGCCAGAAAGGTCGCGTAGTTGTAATAGGTCTCCGACAACGTAGAAATCTCAACCGCCTCGCGAAACAACTTTTGCGCCTGCTCGACATTGCCCGTACCCGCATAGGCATGTGCGAGCAATCCCTTGGCACGATGGAAGTCGTACTTCGGATCTTGCCCCACCACTCGTTCCAGGTCCGGCAGGGCCGCGGCAAAATCTCCCATCTCGAGTTCCGCGATTCCTCGGCGATAAAACGGGTCCGGAGAATCGGTGCGCGACGAGATCGCCTTGTCATAACACTGCCGCGCCCGGGCGAAATTGCCGTCTTCCAGGTACAAGTCCGCCAACTCTTCGTAGTTCCCTGCCGAAGGATTGTCGAGAATAGCCGCTTCCAGTTCGCGAATGCGCGATCGCCGGGGAAAGACTTTGAACGATTGCCGCAACAAACCGGCATCAGGAAGAACTTCGACGAAGATGTAAACCAGCGCGCCCAGCGGGCCCAGAAGCAGGATCACCCACAACCAATATCCATCCGGGCGGCGGCGAATGAAGTGCACAATCGCCACCACCTGCAAGATGATGCCCCAAGGATAAAAAATCGATGAAAAGAATCCCATCGCGTCTGCTGCGAACTATAGCATGCAATAAGTTAGGGTCAGGTTCACCTTAGTAATCAGCCCCTGTTCCGGATTCGGAACAAGTTTTCGATTCTCGACATTCTCCCAGCCAGAGGCTCACAATGTTCCGGTCCGCCAGCCTTCCGGAGGAGCACTCCTATGGTGGAAACACGTTTAGCTGATCTCAACTGGAAATCTCTCCGCAACCAAAACTTTCATCCCTCACCCGAGGCCTGGGAAGATCAGGTTCTTTATTTTTTTCTTCCCGACCGCTTTTCCGACGGCAACGAGAAGGGCTATGTCGATAACAACGGCAATCCTGCCGCTGGAGGCACCACGCCGTTTTTCAACCCTGCGATCGACAACGGCAACGCAATTCAGAACTCGTCCGATGCGCAGAAATGGAACGACGCCGGTGCGGTCTGGGTGGGCGGCACTCTGAACGGAATCGCTTCAAAAATCGGCTACCTGAAACGCATGGGCATCTCTGCGATCTGGATCGGACCCATCTTCAAGCAAGTCGCGTTTCAGCAGACCTATCACGGATATGGGGTGCAGAATTTTCTTGATGTCGATCCGCACTTTGGAACCCGCGACGATCTCCGTAAACTCGTCGATACGGCGCACGCGCATGGAATCTACGTGATCCAGGACATTATCCTGAATCACTCGGGCGATGTTTTCTCGTACAGCAACGGAAATCCAGCCTGGAATGGGCAGGTCGATCCGGTGCAGGGATTCAACGACGCCAGCGGCAACCCCACGCTGCCCTTCGGTCCATTGCCCCCCTCAGCATTCCCCGACGGCGGTGTCTGGCCCTCCGATTTCCAACAGGATTACATGTTCACGCGCAAGGGTGGGATTCGAAACTGGGATTTCGATCCGGAATTCCGCGAAGGCGATTTCGACGATCTGAAAGACATCGATCTCGGCCTTGCCGATCCCGACACCTACGCTGCGACGCCTGGACTGGAGGCGCTCTGCGAGGTTTACAAGTTCTGGATCGCCTTTGCCGATCTCGACGGCTATCGAGTCGATACCGTCAAGCACATGGGCGACGGGCCTACCCGGTACTTCGCCTCCGTGGTCCACGAATTTGCTGAGACCCTTGGCAAGAACAACTTCCTTCTGCTCGGCGAAGTGACCGGCGGCCGCGAGCGCGCTTTCAACACAGTCGAGACCACAGGAATCGACGCGGCGCTTGGCATCGACGACGTGCAGGACAAGCTCGAATACATGATCAAGGGCTACCGCAATCCCAACGATTACTTCGACCTGTTCCGCAATTCCCTGCTGGTCGAAAAAGATTCGCATGTCTGGTTTCGCAACAAAGTGGTCACCATGATTGATGACCATGACCAGATCCGCAAAGGCAACAACAAGGCGCGTTTCTGCGCTCACGACAATGGAGATCAACTCATTCTCAGCGCGATTGCTTTGAACCTGTGCACCCTGGGAATTCCTTGCGTTTATTACGGCAGCGAGCAGTTTTTCGATGGCCAGGGCGGCAACGATCGTTACATTCGCGAAGCCATGTTCGGAGGCGCCTTCGGCGCCTTCCGCAGCAAGAATCGGCACCTGTTCACGGAAAGCAGCTCCGTTTACAAAGAACTGGCCAAGATCATCAAGCTTCGCGGCCAGGAAATCGCGCTACGCCGGGGACGCCAGTACTTGCGCCCAATCTCCGGCGATGGAGTCAGTTTCGGCATACCGTCCCTCCTGGGCGATCGCATGCGTTCGATCATCCCCTGGTCGCGAATCATCGACCGGCAAGAGCTGCTGGTCGCCGTCAACACTGATTTCGCGAATCCCACAACAGCCTGGGCGACCATCGACAACGATTTGCACGCGGGCGGCGATTCGATGCAATGTCTGTACTCCACCAGCAGCGCCGATATTGGCAACAAGCTGACCATTCAGCCGCGAAACGGAAAAGCCGTGCAACTTACCGTTCCCGCGGGCGGCTTCGTTATTTATAAATAAACGCGAAACTCACGCGTTGCGCGATTTCCCAAACCCCGGGATAGTTCTGCTCTGCGTTTGATTCCCACGCCGAATGCTAAAATTTCCTGTGACCCACCCCATCCGCCTGCTGGCGATCGATATTGACGGAACCCTGCTGAACCCTGAATTCCAGATCTCTCCTGCCGATCTCGCCGCGCTCCGCCGTTGCAATGAGGAAGGCGTCGAGGTTGTCGTTGTCACCGGCCGACGTCATACCTTCGCCATGCCGATCGCCGAGCAACTGGGATTCGATCTCTGGATCATCAGTTCGAACGGCGCCATCACGCGCTCGCTCAAAGGCGAAACTTTTCATCGCGACATGCTGCCTGCCGCCACCTGCCGCAAGCTTTGCCAACGTATGGCGACTTCCGCGGCAACACGGTTCTTACCTTCGACAAGGAATCGAAGGGCGCCATCGTGCTTGAGCGCATGGACGAACTCACCTGCAGCATCCAGCGCTGGCTGGAAAAAAACATGCAGCTACATCGACTTCGTCATCCCGGTCGAAAATTCGCTTACCACCGATCCGGTGCAAGCCATGTTCTGCGGCCCGATTCCGCGCATGCACCAGGCCTGGCCGTTCGCTCGAGCCAGTGAAATCGCGAACGAGACCACGGTGCTGCGAACCGAGTACGCCGCCCGCGATCTGTCCATTGTGGACGTGTTGAACCGTGGCTGTTCCAAGGGACACGCCTTGGAACGTTGGGCCAATTATCGCGGCTATTCCTCGCGAACAGGTCATGGCCATCGGTGACAATTACAACGATATGGAGATGTTGCCTTTGCTGGCCTGCCGTTTATCATGGGGAATGCTTCCGAGGAGCTAAGTGGCCAGGCTGGCCGGTCACTTGTCGAACGACGAATGCGGCGTAGCCGCAGCAATCGAGCAAGTCCTGGGAGCAAAACTCGTTTAGCCACAGCCGGCTCGGCTAGCCTGACGAGTTGGATTGAAGCATTAGCCTTCTGCAAAAACTCGCGATCATCATGCTTCTCGGCTCGTGCGCCTTCGCGACCGACCTCGCCATCCTGCAAAACGGATTTCGATCCGCCACGAACACAGGGAGACTGTCGGCTCGGTCACCCGGCTTTATACAACCGCCGACAATTCCGCCTTCGTGGACATCCCAAGCTCCGACATCGATCACTTCGAAAATGACCTGACGCCTACTGCGATCTCTGCCCCAGCGCCGATCGCCGCTCCGGCTCCGAACGTTCCAAAGCTCCAGTGGTTGCGCATCACGAAACCGAAGCCGCTTGACGCCAAGGCGCTCAATGAAGTGATCAACTCCATCAGCGACCGGCACCAGATCGATCCCGACCTGATCAATAGCGTCATTCACGCCGAAAGCGGATTCAATTCCCACGCCGTTTCGCCCAAGGGCGCCCACGGCCTGATGCAGCTCATGCCGCAAACGGCCAACCAGTTGGGCGTGAACAACTCCTTCGATCCCAAAGACAACGTCGAAGGCGGCACCCGTTATCTGCGCGAATTATTAGAACAGTACAACTTCGACATCGTGAAAGCCCTGGCCGCGTATAACGCCGGTCCGCAACGGGTGCAGCAATATCACGGTGTGCCTCCGTATTACGAGACCCGCGCGTACATCGCCCGCATCATTAAAGAATTCAATCAAGAAAAAGCTCGCGGAGAAAAAAGCGGCAGCCGCCAAGGCTCCGGCCGTCAAATCAGTCAAGAAGCCGTAGCAAAGCCCGGTGCCGCCGCCGTCACCAGTGAATCTATCGATCCCAACCCATCACTGCAAACCGTCCGCTAGCCACCATTTCTCACCTCCAGCCGACGTCATTCCGAGCGCAGCGAGGGATCTCGCGTGCACGACGGAGAACTACCCACTCGTCTGAAGGTCTTGCTCGCATTGACCCCCTTCGCTCACTCATTTACCTTGGATCACGGGGCGTCGCACCTCTCGCTTCTCAGTACTCCTCGCAGATGAGCAAAAAACGTATCCTGACCACCGCCGTCGTCCTTGCCGTTCTGGGCGTGCTGGTCTATTTCCAAGTGCAACACTGGCGTTCCTTTGATTGGGCCCGCTTTCGCGCGGCCAGTCATGTCAACCTGCTCTACATTGCGAGCGCCATCGGCCTGATTTACATCACCTACGTTTTGCGGGCGCTGCGCTGGAAAGTTTTTCTGGAACCGGTACGCGACAGCAAAACCGCACGTCTCGTAGCCCCTACCTTCATCGGCTTCACAGGATTGGCCCTGCTCGGCCGTCCCGGCGAATTCATCCGTCCTTATCTGATCGCTCGAAAAGAGTCCGTGTCGGTCTCTTCTCAGATCGGCGTCTGGACCATCGAGCGCATCTTCGACATCGGCGCCTTCACCGTGCTCATGACGGTAGATGTCTTTGCCTCCGCAACCATCCGGGCAAATCCCTACCTGCAAAGGTTCCGCCTGGCGGCGGTCGTGCTCTGTTGCCTGGTGGCCTTCATGAGCCTGGTCGCGCTCTTGATCCGCAAACGCGGCCCGCAATTTGCCAGCCTTCTGCATCGCGTCACCTCTTTGGTTTCCACCCGGCTTGCCCGGCATGTTGACGAGAAAGTTCGCGCCTTCGGAGAGGGGCTCAACACCATTTCCGGCGCAAAAGCTTTTCTTAAACTCGTCGTGATCTCACTGGTGATGTGGTTCATGATCGCGCTGGCGTATCGTCAGGTGGCGCACTCCTATCCTCCTGAACCGGCTGGCGAAGCCGACCAATTACCATCCCTTGATGTTGAAACCGCGCGTCTGGCCGACATGCCCGAACTTGCCGGACAGCCGCTGACCGCGGAAACCATCGCGTCACTCAAGACCGCGCTTCAGCCCAAAGGCTACAACGTACGCGACGACCACGGCACGCTGTGGCTGACCCAGCGTGGCAAACACATCAAGAAAGTAGGAGACCGTCCCCACCTCGGCAACATGGACGTGCCGCACCTTCTGCTGCTGATGGGTTTCAGCATGATCGGCTCGATCGTGCAGTTGCCCGCGGTCGGTGGAGGCAGTCAGTTTGCCGTAATCAGTGCGCTTCAGGTGGTCTACGGCATCCCTCCGGAACTTGCCGTAAGTTGCGGCATCCTGCTCTGGCTGGTGACGTTCATGTCCTGCATACCCGTCGGGCTGGCGTTCGCGCATCGCGAGCATCTTTCGCTAAGAAAACTATCAAGTGAAAGTCAGAGCGAAGAAGAACGCGCCGTAGGCACTCCCGCGGAGACGCCGGCCGACTACTGACCACGGACTCCCTGCTCTTGCCTGCCTGATACAATGCAGACAGCCCACAAGCGTCATGAAGTGCCCTTTCTGTGCGTTTTGCAAATGACAAAGTGGTGGATTCGCGCGAGAGCAAAGAAGCCGATTCCATCCGCCGCCGCCGCGAGTGTCTGAAATGCGGCAAGCGCTTCACCACCTATGAGCGGATCGACGAAATCCCTTACATGGTGGTCAAAAAGGACGGCCGCCGCGAAAAATTCGACCGGCAAAAAGTCTTGAATGGCCTGCTGCGAGCCTGCGAAAAGCGTCCGGTTCCGATCAGCAAACTGGAGCAGATCGTCAACGAGGCCGAATCCTTCGTTATCGAATCGGCGGAGCGCGAGCGCAAAACCAGCGAACTCGGCGAGTTGATCATGAACCGCCTGCGCCGCCACGACAAAGTCGCGTACGTTCGCTTTGCCTCGGTCTATCTCGACTTCAAAGACGTGCAGGAATTCATGGCCGAGCTGAAAGATTTGCTGAAAACCAAGGAGCCCGAGATCAAGGGAAAGGCCGCGAAGAGCTGAAAACATTGACGAATTTCGGATCGCCGGATTTGGCGAACCCGTCGGCAGTTAAATTCGTCAATCCAAGAATTCTTGAATTCATAAAATCAGTTATGACTTATCAAATTACCCTCATCCCCGGCGATGGCATCGGACCTGAAGTCACCAGCGCCGCAGTTCGCATTCTTGAAGCGACCGGTCTTAAATTCGAGTGGGAATCCTTTGAAGCCGGCGCCGAAGCTTACGAGAAATACCACGAGTACATTCCCAAGGAACTGGTCGCATCCATCGAGCGCACTCGTGTTGGCCTGAAGGGCCCAGTGACGACTCCGATCGGCGGCGGGTTCGCCAGCATCAATGTCGAGCTCCGCAAGATGTTCGAGCTCTACGCCAACTTCCGGCCTATCCGGAATCTGCCACACATCCCAACGCGCTATCCGGATGTCGACCTCATCATCGTGCGCGAGAACACCGAAGGTTTGTACTCCGGCATCGAGCACGAAGTTGTGCCCGGCGTCGTCGAGAGCTTGAAGATCATCACCGAAAAAGCTTCCACGCGCATCTCCAAATTCGCGTTCGAATATGCGCGCAAGAATAAGCGCAAGAAGATCCACGCCATCCACAAGGCCAACATCATGAAGCTTTCGGACGGCCTGTTCCTGCGCTGCTCGCGCAATGTTTCCAAAGACTATCCCGAGATCACTTACGGCGAGCACATCGTGGACAACACCTGCATGCAGCTGGTGATGAATCCCTACCAGTACGACATGCTGCTCATGGAAAATCTTTACGGCGACATCCTTTCCGATCTCTGCGCCGCCTTCGTCGGAGGTTTGGGCTTTGTTCCCGGCGCCAACTTGGAGATCACTGCGCCATCTTCGAAGCCGTACACGGATCCGCACCGGACATCGCGGGAAAAAACCTGGCCAATCCCACCGCCGTCATTCGCTCTGGCCTGCTCATGCTCCGCCATCTCGGCGAACATGAAGCCGCCGACAAGGTGAAACGGGCTCTGGAACGGGTCTATCGCACCCGCGACAAGCTGACTCGCGACATCGGAGGCAAGGCCGGCACCAGCGAGTTCACCGATTCGGTCATCGAAGCCATGGAGACTCCAGACTCCGAGCCCGCACCCGCAAGAGCCTGACTTCAAAAAGCATGCCCCATGTCTTGCGGTTTTCCGTGAGACGTGGGGAAGTCGCTTCCTACTTTCCTCCGCGTTCTCTGCGGCATTTCTCAGCGTTCTCTGCGCTTTAAGATGTTGTTTGCCGCTTTCATACGCAGCACGACCAAACCATTGACCACTTCGACACGGTTGAGGTAACATTCGGCCACTTCCGGGGACAGAGGGGGATGGTCAACCTAACACGGCGCATTGGAGTGGTTCTGTTTCAGCTGGGCGGGCCCGACAGACTGGAAGCGATCGAACCTTTTCTTTATAACTTGTTTTGCGATCCCGATATCATTGACTTCCCTTTCGCGCGCATCGGGCGCAAACCTCTCGCGAAGTTGATTTCCACCACGCGTGCCAAGAAAGTCCAGCACCACTACGCGGTCATGGGAGGCGCTTCTCCAATCCGTCGCTTCACCGAGCAGCAGGCCCGCGCCCTCCAGAATCGCCTGAATGATGGAGGCCTTGACGCCCGTTGCTTTGTGGCTATGCGTTACTGGCATCCTTTTACCGAAGAAGCCATTGCCCAGCTTCGTGATGCACGCTGCGATGAAGTCGTGTTGTTACCTCTCTATCCTCACTATTCCGCAACCACGACGGGCAGCAGTCTGAATGAGTGGAATCGCCGGTACCGCGACGGCCTGCCGGTCCGCACTGTCGAAACCTTTTACCGTCACGAACTCTATTTGGATTCGCTGGTCGAGAAAATTGAAGAAGCTCTTTCCCGCTTCCCCGATCCCGCCGTTCCCGAGCTGGTTTTCAGCGCGCATAGCGTTCCGGTCGCAGTGATCGAGAAGGGCGATCCGTACCAGCGGCAGATTCAAGAGACGGTTGACCTGGTGATGAGTCGTGGTGGATGGACCAACCGTCATCGCGTGTGTTACCAGAGCAAAGTTGGCGCGAGCAAGTGGCTACAACCCTCTCTGCACCGCACCCTCAAAGATTTGTCCTCTGAAAAAATCGAGGAGGTCTGCATCGTCCCGATCTCTTTTGTGTCCGACCACGTGGAAACCTTGGGGGAGATCGACCACGAAGCCCGCGAAGAAGCTGCAGGCTTGGGGATCAAGAAATTTGAAGTAACGACGGGGTTGAACGATTCGCCCACATTTATTGCCGCGCTCGCCGACCTGGTGGCGACCGCGGCCGGAGTTGAACTTGACCAGGATTGTTTACTCGCAGGAGATTGACCAGGCACTGGTACTAAAACGTAAGAAGGAGTGAGACGGATGGCAGAGACCGGCGTTCTCGGGCGGCTTCCAAAATGGCCGCGCAATGCGCTCAACAACTCCGTGATCGCGGCCGAGCAGGCTTATCGCAAGCGCTCAGGCCTGCCGCTCCTTTCGGATGCCGACATTGAAGCGCTGAAGGCTGGCCAACCCATGTCATGGGAAGCCGGAGGCAACGGCTCCAGCGCCGCGGCATCAACCGCGCCAACTCCAACTCCGGCGGCCGCTCCACCAGCTCCAACGCCTGTCGCCGCCGCGCCTGCTGCTCCCGCCGCAATTGGCGGCAATATCAGCCCTGAAGTTCAGAAACAAGTTGCTGCCGGCAAAAAGTGGAGCAAATCCTCCATTGCCGCCGAGCAGGCTCGTCGCAAGCGGAACAGCTTGCCGCCGCTCAACGATGATGAAGTCGCGGCATCTGCTGGGTGAGCCCGCGGCTCCCGCAGCAGCGCCTGCTTCAGCTGCTGCTGCGACTCCGGCTGCACGGCCCGCGGCTGCCGCTGCGGCTCCTCCTAAAGCTGCCGCCGTATCGACCGGCACATCGGTAGCGCGCAGTGGCCCTTCGACCACCTACGTAGGAACTCCCGCAGTCGGCACCTCGAAAGCTGCTGCCGCCGGAGGCGTGGCCTCGGTCGGTCCGGATGATGGACCCATTAATCAGGGACGTCGTCGTCTTGCCTGGGCCTGTATCGCGGCATTTCTGACGACGTGGTTCATCGCGTTCCTGCGATTCTTCTTGCCGCGCACGTTATTCGAGCCGGCAACCTCGTTCAAGATCGGTTATCCTTCGGACTTCGGCCTCGGCGTCGATACCAAGTTTCAGCAGAAATACCGCATCTGGGTCGATCGCACGCCGGACCGCATTTTCGTGATCTACGCGCGCTGCACCCATCTCGGCTGCACGCCCGACTGGAAGCCCGCGGAAAACAAATTCAAGTGCCCGTGCCACGGAAGCGGCTACGACAGTGAGGGCGTTAACTTTGAAGGACCGGCACCGCGTCCCATGGATCGCGCCCATGTAGAACTCGCGCCCGACGGACAGATACTGGTCGACGTCTCGAAGCTGTTCCAGTGGCCCAAAGGGCAACCCACGCATTTCAACGACGACGGAGCTTTCTTGAACGCTTAGCAACGAATACATTCGTCCGTTCTGGCCGAGCGGAAGGTGATTCGAAGCCGGCAAGACACCGGTGGTACGACGAATTAAGAGGATCGAATGGCTGAAGACAACAAGAACGGCAGCAACGGTAGCCCCGGACCCGGCACCAACGGCAACGGCGCTCGTGTCGGACTGCTCGAACGCGTCAAAGCTGGCGTCAAGGACGACATCCAGTCACTCAAGACCGACATGCCGGCAAAGGCGAAAGAGCAGGTCGAAGGCCTCAAGGATCCCACCAAGACCCAGGTCTACACCTCAATTTTCCGTCACAAGCACGACGACACGCCGCGCAATCGCGCTCTGGGTGTGTTGTCGAACGTCTTCCTGCACCTGCATCCCGCCAAGATTAACCGCGACGCGGTGCGTTACAGCTACACCTGGGGCATGGGCGGCATTACGTTCTATTTATTCATCGTGCTCACCTTCACCGGCGTGCTGCTGATGTTCTATTACCACCCGACCAAGGTGCAGGCATTCCGCGACGTGCTCTACCTCGAGCACGACGTCCCCTTCGGAAAGATTCTGCGAAACATGCATCGCTGGGCTGCTCACCTGATGGTGATCGCGGTCTGGCTGCACATGTTCCGCGTGTTCCTGACCGGCTCGTATAAAAAACCGCGAGAATTCAACTGGAACGTCGGCGTCATCCTGCTGGTGCTGACCCTGCTGCTCTCGTTCACCGGCTACCTGCTTCCCGACGATCAGCTCGGATTCTGGGCCGTCACGGTCGGAACCAACATGGCGCGCGCCACGCCGCTGCTCGGACATGAAGGCCCGTTCGGCCCGATGTTAAAGATGACGCCCTATAACGATGTCCGCTTTGGATTGTTGGGCGGCTCGATCGTGGACGCGAATGCCCTGCTGCGGTCTTACATCTGGCACTGCATCGGCATTCCGATTGTCGCTTCGATCTTCATGATCGTGCACTTCTGGCGGGTAAGAAAAGATGGCGGCATCTCCGGCCCAGCCCCGGTCATGCTGGCCGCGGAAGTAAAAGAAAAGAAGTAGTTACGGTCTGAGCGCAGTAGGGATACGGGAGACACTATGGATTGGCGACAACTCTGGGAAATCTCATCCACGCCTGACAACGTTCCGATCGTAGGTCTCATCCCGCTGCTGATCTTCTATTGCTATCTCGCGTGGAAACAGGCGCGCGCCAACGACGCGTTGATCGAAAAGCTCGAAGCCGATCCGGCGATGGCGAAGACTCATCATCGCAAGACCTGGCCCTTCCGTCCCGGATGGCAGAAAGAAGTCCACGTCTGGCCGTTTCTGCTTCGCATCGAGTTCCTCGCCGCCATCATCGTCACCCTGATTCTCATGGTCTGGTCGATCACGCTGAGCGCTCCGCTTGGAAGAGCCGGCGAATCCCAACCTCACCATGAACCCGGCGAAGGCGCCGTGGTACTTCCTCGGCTTGCAGGAGATGCTGGTCTACTTCGACCCATGGATCGCCGGTGTGGTCATGCCGACGCTGATCATCATCGGATTGATGGTCATCCCCTACATCGACACTAACCCGCTGGGCAGCGGCTACTACACCTGGAAGCAGCGCAAGTTCTCGATTGGCACGTTCATGTTCGGCTTCGTCGTTCTGTGGGTGGCGATGATCATCATCGGCACATTCATCCGAGGCCCGGGCTGGCAATGGTTCTGGCCCGGCCAGACGTGGGATCACAATCGCCTGATTTATGAAGTGAACCGTGATTTGCCGGATTTGTTCAACATCACCAGCAACGTCGCAAAGGCGATTTTCGGCGCGATTATCGTCGGGGGTTACTACATCCTGGGCGGATTGATCGTGCACGGCTTGTTCCGCCGCTACAACCCGAAAGATTATCGTCGGATGAGTTTGCTGCAGTACTCGATCATGATGTTCTTCATGCTGACCATGATCGGTCTGCCCATCAAGATGTTTTTGCGCCTGGCGCTGAACATCAAGTACGTGTGGATTACTCCGTGGTTCAACGTTTGAACACTTAGGGGCAGGTTTCTCACCTGATCCCGGTGAAGCGGAGCTCCATAGTTGTAGGCAACAAGCCAACGGCCAAGAGCCAATGGCCAAAGGCTGATTTTTGGAGGATTCGGTGCCTGAGCAACCTGTCCCCGAGCAAGACCCGATCGTAACTAAGTCGTACGCGATCCATTACGTGGTCGCGATGATCATCCTCATGGCGAGCCTGTTCTGGGCGCTGTGGGATGAGGCTTACGGTCAACGCCCCTGGAAGGCTTTCCAGAACACCTTCAAAGATCGTTACTCTGCCTTCCTGAACACCGCGACCTCCAAGTCTGACAAGGACCTGAAAGCCGTCGAAAGCAATTCCGAGTACACGCAACTTGCCGCCGCGGCCGATCAGGCGCAAAAGCAAGCTGAGCCACGCAAGCGCGAACTCCAGGCCAAGATCGCCGACCTCAGCGCTCAGGTACTCGCGGTGCAGAGCGTATTCACCGACAAACGCGCTTACGTAAACTATCTCACCTACCACATCGAGACCGAAGACAGCGCGTCCGGAAAGGCCAGCAGCAGGAAAGATCTTGAAGAATACAAGAAGCAATCGTGGCCGGTTCAATTCCCCGACGGCCACAAAGAAAACTACAATTTTTCGCAGCTCGAAGAAAAATACAACTCCCTCAAAGACGAGCGCACCAAGCTCAACGCAGAACTAGGCGACCTGATCAAGCCGGTTACCGAAGCCCAGACCAAGCTCAGCGAGTATGTCTCCGATCATCTGGTTGATCTCACTCCAACGCAGATCGAAGGGCTCAAAAAGAAAACTGAAGAGTGGGACCCGAAGATCGTTCAGATCAACGTTGCCGACGCGAACATCGTCGACCGTTGCGAGTCCTGCCACATGGGCGCGCGCGAGCCGCTCAAGATCACTTCGGCGGTGATGACTCCCAAGGGCCAGAAGAAGCCCGACGAATACGCGCAGGCCTTCGTCAGCCATCCCGAACCCGAACTGCTCAAAGTTCACGATCCCGATAAGTTCGGATGTTCCCCGTGCCACCAGGGCAACGGCCGCGCCACCACCAGCGTCGAGAAAGCTCACGGCAACTACGAGCACTGGCTCTGGCCGCTGTATCCCAAAGAAAATGCCGAAGCCGGATGCCAGACCTGCCACGCCGCCGATCGCATGCTGGTCAGCGGGGACGTGGGATGGACCATCTCCGAAGGCAAAGATCTCTTCCGCCAGCGGGGCTGCAACGGGTGCCATCGCTATGAAGGCTACGACCGCGAGCCCGAAGAGCTGAACAACATCGCACAACAACTCAAGCAGTTCGAGGGGCAGAAAGTCGAAAACCTGAAGCAGGCCGACTACCTGATGAAGCAGGCCGACTCTGCCGAGAGCAACGACGAAGCCAACAAGCTGAACGAAAAAGCAGTTGCGCTCCGGGTAGCCAACAGCAAATTGGATGGCCGGCTCCAGCAGCTCGACTTCGAGTCGCACAGCCTGATGCAGGACACCAAGAAGATCGGTCCCAACCTGAAAGACATCCGGCTCAAACTCAACAAGAACTGGATTCCCGTCTGGCTCAAGAAGCCGACCGACTTCCGTCCCACCACGAAGATGCCGAACTTCCGCCTCACCGATCATCAGATCCAGGCGATCTCGGCGTACATCTGGCAATCTGCTTTCACCGACAAGCTTCAACAACAAAAGCCCGGAAACGCCGAACACGGCAAGGAGCTCTTCGAGACACGCGGCTGTCTCGCCTGCCACTCCATCGGAGAAGGCAGCGACATGCAGGGCGGCACCTTTGCGGCGAATCTGACCCGCGTAGGCGAGAAGGCCAACTACGACTACCTCGTGCGCTGGATCCACAACGCTCGCGAGCGCACTCGCCCCTATTGCCCATACGAAAAGAAAGATATCGGTCCCGAGGACTACGCAAAGAAAGGCCTTCCCTACCAGTTCGACTTGCAGCACAGCAAGTGTCCGAATGACGGCCACGAACTGCAAGTGCAGAACATGACGGTGATGCCAAGCCTGCGTCTGAGCATCGAAGACGCCCAGGACATCGCCTCCTACTTGATGACGCAGAAACAGAAGCAGCCCACCGACTACGCCGATGCCTCGTTCATGGACGATCCCAACCTGAAAGACGAAGGCAAGAAGTGGGTGCGTCACTACGGATGCGCCGGATGCCATGAAATTTCCGGCTTCGAGGATGAAGGCCGCATCGGCACGGAGCTGACCTTTGAAGGCAGTAAGCCCATCGAGCGTCTTGACTTCGCCTTATTTACGGAAGCGGCGCAGCGCGGCGACAAGGAACCGATCAGCGATAAAGAAGATCTCGCCCGCCTGCCCGACGGTCCAGCAAAGGGCCCGTGGTACGACCACAAGGGATTCTTCGAGCACAAACTGGCTGAGCCCAATATTTACGATCAGGGCAAGATCAAGTCGGAGACTGAAGCGCTCCGCATGCCCAACGTCCATCTCAGCAAAGATCAGATTCTGGCGCTCACCACCTTCCTGCTCGGCAGCCAGGAGACTTCCCTGCCCGCCAGCTATCAATACAAACCCGGCGACACCCGCAAAGACATTCAGGAAGGCTGGTGGGTGGTCAAGAAATATAACTGCATGGGCTGTCACCAATTCATTCCCGGGCAGAAGACGATCCTGATGGGCATGAAGCACTACCAGGACAATCCTGAGCAGTTACCGCCGAAACTTCTGACCGAGGGCGCGCGCGTCGATCCTGAGTGGTTACGCCGCTTCCTCAGCAATCCATCGCTGAGCACAACCGACACGAATCGCAACGGCGTACGCCCATATTTAGCTGTGCGCATGCCGACGTTCTCGTTTTCGGACAACGAACTGCGCAAACTGGTGCGCTTCTTCGAGGCCTTGTCTCAGCAGCCGATCCCATACATACCGGAAGACGTACCGACACTGACTGCCAAGGAAGACGACATGGCACGCAGCCTGTTCTCGAGTACCGCGGCGCCTTGTCTGAAGTGCCACGCTACTGGCGATGCCGCTCATGACAAGAACGCCACGGCTCCGAACTTCCTTCTTGCGAAAGAGCGCCTGAAGCCGGATTGGGTCGAGCGCTGGATCATCGATCCGCAGGCAGTTAGCCCTGGCACGTCCATGCCTTCGGGATTGTTCCGAAAGCAAGGCACGCAGTGGGTCTTTGCCGGACCGACGCCGCCGTCGTTCCAGGGCTACGACAAAGACCACACCAAGCTGCTGGTGGATTACATCTTTCAACTGACTCCGGAAGAGCAACGTCGCGTCGCGTCCGCTATGGGACGTACGCGCGCTTCCAACCAACCGCCGGGCCGATCCAAACCGGCATTCAACGCGGCAACATCTCAAAACGCAATGACGGGTGGTTCGCGTTAGAATGTTGCCGTCGAAGAAACAGATGTGTAGGAGCAGCCGCCCTCGGCTGTCCTCCGCAAAGTACTACGTGAGGACGAATGCATTCGTCCAGCGGAATTCAATCACTCCAAAGAAGGGGCGACATCATGATGAGAAAGACATGGCTGGCAGTCCTCGCACTGATCTGCCTGGCAAGCTTGCTGCTTTTGGGCGCGTGCAGCAAGAAAGAAAACACTGAGCAATCCTCCAACGCTTCGGAAGAGAAAGCCGCAACCCCGGCACCCGCAGCCACACCGATCGATCCCGCCACGGTCGCTACCGTCAGCGGCACCGTCAAATATGACGGCACCGCTCCCAAACCGGCGAAGATTGACATGAGCCAGGACGCCGCTTGCAAGGGCGACAATATGGCCGAGACCATGGTGGTCGATAGCGGCAAGGTGGCTAACGTTTTTGTATACGTCAAAGACGGCTTGGGCGATCGCACCTTCGACGTCCCCAAAGACGCCGTCACCATCGACCAGAAGGGCTGCCAGTATCATCCGCACGTCCTTGGCGTCATGACCGGACAGAACGTCGAAATCAAGAACGACGATCAGACCACACACAACATTCACCCCACGCCGAAAGACAACCGCGAGTGGAACGAGTCGCAACCGCCATCCGCGGCTCCCATCGACAAGAGCTTCGCGCGCGAAGAAATCATGCTGCCGGTGAAGTGTAACCAGCATCCGTGGATGAAGATGTACATCAACGTCGTGAAGAACCCGTTCTATGCGGTCACCGATAAGGACGGAAAGTACGAGATCAAAGGTCTGCCTCCGGGGACCTACACGCTGGCGTTCGTCCAGGAAAAACTGGGTGAGCAGACGCAGCAGGTCACGGTCGCTCCGAAAGACAGCAAGACCGTTGATCAAACCTTAAAAGCTGGAGCAATGTAGGCTGTTCGCTCTGCTAGAATGTTCAGTCACTTCGGGAGGGACGCGGCCAAGGCGTCCCTCCTCTTCAACTCTCAAGTGACCCGCCTCATGCCGAACCAGGAACCGCCGCTGAAATCTCTGCGCTTGCCGTACAACAAAGGCCTGCATAATTTCGCCGTATTCGTCGCGGCCGCAACCTTGGTTCTGATCGTAGCGGGCGCGCTCGTCACCAGTAACGACGCCGGCCTTTCGGTTCCCGACTGGCCTACTTCCTTCGGATCGCTTTACAAGATTCCCCGCATGGTGGGCGGAGTGCGTTTCGAGCACACCCATCGCATGATTGCCGAGCTGGTAGGGTTGTGCACCATCATCCTCGCCATCTGGACCTGGCGCGCGGACAAACGCCGCTGGCTTAAAGGTCTCGCGATCGGTGCTCTCGGAACCGTGATCATTCAGGGCATTCTCGGCGGAATCACTGTGCTGCATTTCCTGCCGCCGGCCGTGTCGTCCGCGCACGCAGCCATTGCGCAGACGTTCTTCTGTATCGCGGTTTGTATTGCCATGTTTACCGGACCGCGCTGGGTCGAAGAAGTGCCTCAGGTAGAAGCAGACCATCGCAAACCAAGAATCTTTACCTTGACCTTGCTGTCGATTTTCCTGCTGTACGTACAACTGGTGCTGGGAGCTATGTTCCGCCATCACGGAATGAGCTGGTGGCCGCACGTCGTGCATGCCGCGCTGGTTGCGATCGCACTGACTTGGACGGCCGCTCGCGCGTTAACCGTTTATTCGAAGATCGAAGCCATTCGCCGTCCCGCGGTGACAATTCTTTTCCTTTTGATCACGCAGCTCTGTCTCGGATTCCTGGCTTTCCTGACGCGAGTACAGTGGGGGCGCGACGCGGTGCAGCCCGAATTGCCCATGGTGATGTCCACGGTCGCGCATGTTGCCGTAGGCGCTTTGCTTTTGGCGACAACCGTGATCCTGGCAATCCAGGTTTGGCGCCATGTTCCGGTCGCCTTCGAGGAGCGAGTTCCAGCGGGGGCCAAGCCCGCCGCCGCTTAGGTCGTACCGCCGGCGTCCCGCCGGCTTACGGTGCAGCCACATCGGCAAAGCCTTGTCCATGAGAGTGCCTTTCTCTGCGTTCTCTACGGCCTTTCTCTGCGTTTTAAGATTTTGCTTCACTCCGCTGCTGTAAAATACCCTGTGGCCCTCAACGCATCCGCAACCTTGGCAGACCCCGATCGCGCCGCCTCGCAATCCGCCGTCATTTCGGTGCAAAACCTCGTGCATCGCTACGGGGATCGCACCGCGCTGAACGGAGTTTCTTTCGACGTGCGTCGCGCCGAACTCTTCGGCTTGCTCGGGCCCAACGGAAGCGGCAAGACCACGCTGTTCCGCATTCTCTCGACCTTGATGGTCCCCGTTGGTGGCCGCGCCATCATCATGGGCTACGATGCCGCCAAAGAGCCCAATCAAGTGCGCCGCCAGATCGGCGTCGTATTCCAGGCCCAAAGCGTCGACGTGAAACTCACGGCCGCCGAAAACCTAATGCATCAAGGACATCTCTACGGGCTGCACGGTTCCGCTCTCGATGCGCGCATCAAGGAAATTCTCAACCGCGTGGGCTTGGCTGATCGCGCCAAAGAAAAAGTCGAGACGTTTTCCGGAGGCATGCAGCGCCGGGTTGAACTCGCGAAGGGCTTGCTGCATCACCCCACGGTGCTTCTCCTCGATGAGCCAACAACCGGACTGGATCCCGGCGCGCGCCGCGATCTCTGGCAATATCTCGCCATCCTGCGCGACGAAGAGCATGTCACGGTGATCGTGACCACGCACTTGATGGAAGAAGCCGAGCGCTGCGACCGGCTGGCAATCTTGAACGAAGGAAATTTAGTTGCCCTAGGCACCCCCGCGGATCTGCGTCAGGAAATCGGCGGAGATGTCATCTGGCTGGAAGCGACGCGCAACCCGAAAGACCTGGCAGCGGCGATCTCCGCGCGCTTCGGAGTGGAAGCCACGGCGATCGGCGAGAACGAACAATCGCGCATCCGCCTGGAACAGGAACAAGGCCATCGCTTTATCGCAGAACTGGCCGAAGCCTTCCCCGGACAGATTCAGTCGATCTCGGTGAGCAAGCCGACCCTGGAAGATGTTTTCATTCACCGTACCGGGCATCGGTTCTGGACGGAAGAGGATCGGCAGGATTCCTGAGGAGTTGTTGCTTTTCATTTCACGACGTCATCCTGAGTCGAAGGCGAAGGATCTTGCGTGCGGCGCCTGACAACCCATGTGAGCACGAACTCAGCCGCGGAGCGGCGGGACGTGAAAGCCCGGCACGGCAGTGCCGGGTCAGACCGGTAGATTAGAGCAGAGTCCCTTCAGGGACGACACCAATTATGGCAACTCGCACGGCAACTCTCCCCGCAACCGCCCCGGTTTCCGCCGGCCTGCTGCTTCCGGCCTACACTCTTTGGCTGCGCGAAATCGTGCGCTTCTACCGCCAGCGCAGCCGAGTAATCGGCGTGATCGCATCGCCGTTGCTGTTCTGGGTGGTGATCGGATCCGGCTTCGGCACGTCGTTTAAATCCGGCGAAGCTGCCGGACAGCAACACTATCTCGACTATTTCTATCCCGGCGCGCTCATCATGATCGTGCTGTTCACTTCGATCTTCACCATGATGTCGGTGATCGAAGATCGTAAAGAAGGTTTCCTGCTTTCGGTGCTGGTTGCGCCCGTGCCGCGTTCCGCGATCGTGCTCGGCAAAGTCCTAGGAGGCACAACGCTCTCTGCGATCCAGGGATTGATCTTTCTGGTCTTCGCGCCGCTGGTCGGCGTGCATATGAACGTGACCCAATTCCTGCTGGTCGTGGTCGTGGTCTTCCTGGTTTCCTTCGCGCTCACCGCGCTCGGGTTCGCCATCGCGTGGCCCATGGATTCGTCGCAGGCCTTCCACGCCATCATCAATCTGTTCCTGATTCCGTTGTGGCTGCTGTCGGGATCCCTTTTCCCGCTATCGGGCGCTTCCGGTTGGATTCGCATTCTGATGGAAATCAACCCGCTGACCTACGGAGTCGAAGCGCTGCGCACGTTGCTCTACCCGGGAAGCCCGTCAGAGTTCTCCCTGCAAGCCTCCATGGCCACGCTGGTATTGTTTACCCTGTTCATGTTCGGCTTGGCTTTCGTGATGGTGAATAGGAGAACGACAAAGCCAGCGGCGTAGCGTCATTTTTGATTCTCGATTGTTGATGGTTGAATGAAAAACTTGAAGCCGATAGCCTTTCAATCAAAAATCAGCATTTAATAATTCCCTATGCAGGTGGCTCCTCAATACGCGATTTACCCGGTGATTGACGCCGTGCTGAATGGCACCAGCGCTGTACTGCTCGTCGTCGGGCGAGGATTCATTGTCCGGGGACGCATGGCCGCGCACCGCGCGGTCATGATCGCAGCACTGGTTTCCTCAAGCCTGTTCCTGACTTCCTATCTCTATTACCACTACCACGTGGGATCGGTTCACTTTCAAGGCCACGGCTTCTGGCGAGCGTTTTATTTCACCCTGCTGACGACGCACACAATTCTTGCCGCGGTGATCGTGCCCATGGTGATCATCACCCTAAGCCGAGGCCTGCGAGCCCGCTTCGACAAGCACCGCCGCATTGCCCGCTGGACCTTTCCGCTGTGGCTGTACGTCTCAGTCACCGGGGTCGTGATTTATTTCATGCTGTATCAGATATTTGCTGCCTAACACCACGGAGACACCGAGGCACGGAGAGTAGAATTTCAAAAGGTTTTTCTCTGTGACTCCGTGCCTCCCGTGGAAACAAAATTCTATGGCAACCGTAAGACTCAAAATCGACGTCTCCGGCACGGTCGCTGACGAAGCTTGGCGTCAGCTCAAGCAATACGACGAAATCCAGAGCGCCGACTTCGGCCCGCAGTTCGGCAGCGGGGGCCGTTGTAACCACCCTCTAAACGCGCCACACGGCAAAGGCGAATGGATCGGCGCCGAAATCAAGCTGCAAACGCCGCTGCTCGCTCAATACGCCGTCTCGCATTACCTGGAACAGGATCGCGTGCTGGACGCAGATGTGGTGGATTGAGTTCGTGTCCGCAAAACCAATTGGGATTTCCACCGGGCCGGGAATTACCGATCCCAATGAGTGCTGAGTGGTAGCGGCTTTCCTAGCCTTCATCATCGTTTCGTAATTTTCACCCCGTCCATCGCGTGCATCCGGATCGTCTTCGCCACTTCCGGAGATTGCTCATCCAGCGATGTGCCATCATCGGAGGTAACAACCTTTGCGTCTGCCGCCAAGGCTTCCCCATAAATAATCATCAATTCGCTTCGCCGGTCGGGATTCGGAAGGTAGAACATGCGAACTCTCGCCAATCGCTTCGGAAAAGATAGACCGTTCTTTGCCAGCATAGCCACTGCCTTCCCGCCATCCGACGCAGGATTCCGGTTCACGGTAGCGTAGTCATTGTAGGCCGCGGTGTCATAGATGAATTGAAAGTCGCCTACCTGGGTGGTGCGTTCCGGTTTGTAGTTGTAGGTATGGGAATTGCTTGGCAGATAGTGCTCAAACTGAACCCAGTAAAATCGATCGACACTTCCGTCCGAGGCAAGCTTGACGAAGAGATGCTGCTCGGCCTCGGCGACTCCGTATAAAGAAAAGCGCTGCCCTCCCAGGTATTTGAACCCTTTCTCAAACTCGAGTGTGGCGCGAGGTGCTTCTTGAGATTCAAGGCTCTGGCCCTTAACGACACGTTGCACCGCTGGCACGTCCGAAGCCTGGGCGTTTGCAATTCCAGCACAAAACAGCAGCATCAGTGTGAGACGAATTGTCTGCATGCGATCTCCTTCCCTGCATTCGACGGCGCGAGGCCTCAACCGTCACCCGGAACCTGGTTTTGTCAGCGCGGGAACACCTGATATTCTGACCTCGAAAGCCATGCCCGCACCTCCTGAAGACGCTTCGATATCATCCATGTCCGCCGCAGCTACGGAAGCTCCTGCGAAGAAGCGCCGCATGTCCAACGGCCAGCGCCTGTTGTTCTTCCTGACTGCCTGGCTGATCGTGCTCATGCCTTTCCTGTTCTGGTGGAACACCTGGTTTGGCCGCCAGCTTTCCGATAAGAATCTCGAAGAGTACCTGCACGACGACAAAAAGCCCCGCCACATCCAGCACGCGCTGGTCCAACTCGGCGAGCGCATGAACAAGCACGACGCTGCTGTTTCCCGCTGGTATCCCGACGTGGTTCGGCTCTCGTCGTATCCCGTGGAAGAAGTCCGCAACACCGACGCCTGGGTCATGGGACAAGACACTTCCGGCCCTGATTTTCACGCAGCTCTGCTCAAAATGTTGAACGATCCCTCCCCCATGGTGCGTGGCAACGCCGCGCTTTCGCTGGTTCGTTTTGGCGATGCCACTGGGCGTCCGCAGATCCTCGCCCTCCTGCAACCGGCGACGGTCGCGGCGACACAATCCGGAAAGGTCGTGGACACCAGCACCGTCGGTACACCGATCCATCAGGGAGGAATCATCGCTAAGATCGATCGAGACGGCGAGAAATCGGAAATCCGTTCGCCTATCACCGGTCGGCTGCGCACCTTGACCATCCAGACCGGGCAAAGCGTGACCTCCGGAACCGAAGTAGCCACGCTCGACCCCGGCACCGAGCAAGTCTGGGAAGCCCTGCGCGCTTTGTATTTGATCGGCCAACCGGAGGACCTGCCCATCGTTCAAACCTACGAACGCGAGTTACCGGAAATTCCCGACCACGTCCGTCAACAGGCGGTTGATACCGAGAAGGCCATTCGCGAACGATCCAAGTAGAAGGCCAAGGTGAGGTCCCGGAGGCAGCCGCCCAATTAGGGACAACGGCCGGTCCTCCGGCATGCATGCCTTCACCCGCAGCTAAGTTGTTGATTCCTCGTGGAGGGCTGGAGACATCCTGAATTCGCCATCGAGCTTTGGCCTGGAATGCCATTTAAACGCGTTCTGGAGCCCCTAGGACGACGATCGCTGACACGTTAGGCCTTGGAGGTCATGGAATGTGCCAGAAGGCCCGCAAAGGGCATCTGTCCAGGTTATTAGCTTTTAGATATTCAAAGAGGACAGACGAAAGCGTGGCGTCCTTCCGCTCGGAACGACACTTTGGAAATCCAAGCAAGCAGGAAAGAGCGGAAACGATTCAGGTGACGAAATCGAGAAGCGGCAATCGCCCAGCCTAGAACGGCATGACGCCGACTTCTTTCTCGATCTCCACCGTGTCCACCATCACGATAGCGTCCCAGGGGCAGCCGTCCAGAAACGCTCCGTCCGGTCCCTTCGAGGTGCACTTCTTGCAGCCGATGCAGAGGATGGGGTCCACCTGAATGCGACCGAACGGCGGATGGTCTTCATCCGGCACCCAGAACATGCAATCTTCGACCGGGCAATACTCGACGCAGGCTGGCGACCCGGCGCATCCCGTGCAGCACTCGGTAATCACAGCCAGCTCTTTAGGCTTCTTTTTCCGGGGAGTGTTCAGGCCCTGGGACCGTGGCTCGTGCTTGAGTTCGTCGGGCACCATCCCGACTGCAGGTGTGGACATGGGTGGTGATTATAACCCAGCGCTTGGCAATTGGCACTTGGCATTTGGCCGTAAGCAGTCAGCAGTCAGCACTCAGCACTCAGCACTCAGCACTCAGCAAAGCTAACCCGATCCGAGTTTGTCTCCATCAAATGCTTGGGCTAACGGGTAAAAGGTGAGGGCCAAAAGCACTCAGTCGCCTGAATGCTGAGTGCTGAATGCCGAGTGCTGTAGATCACACCCCCACTCCTCCGACTCTGGTATAGTTTTCTTCCAGCCTCCGTCAGCAAAATCATTTCGCCTCCCGCGTGGAAGGAGCCGTACTCATGGCAGGAAAAAGCGTCAATAAAGTCATTCTGATTGGCAATCTGGGCAAAGACCCGGAAGTGAAATACACGCCACAAGGCACGCCTGTGGCGAAACTCACTCTCGCCACCAACGAACGTTTCAAAGACAAAGGCGGTGAGTGGCAGGACCGCACCGAGTGGCACAACGTCGTGCTCTGGCAGAGGCTAGCGGAAATCGCTGGCGAATATCTGAAAAAGGGCGGCAAGGTCTACATTGAGGGCCGTCTGCAAACCCGCTCCTGGGACGACAAGCAAACCGGACAGAAGAAATACATGACCGAAGTCGTGGCCAATGATCTGGTTCTGCTCGGCGGACGCGGCGAAGGCGCAGGCGGCGAAGGCGGCGGCTATTCCAAAGGGGCAAGCGCCGGAGGAGGCAACAACTTCGATCAGCGCACTCCCGAACCCGAGCACGCCAGCGCTCCGATCAGCGACGAAGACATTCCCTTCTAGTTCAACTTGCGTAGGGACAGCCGCGACGGCTGTCCCTATTGGCCAGGCACTCGCCGCAGGAGCATACTTCCAACGAGGAACTCTCCATGCCTGAATCTGCTTCGGCCCAGGCCCACGAAAACCGCAACGACCCTCTCTCCACGATCGCCTCGCTCATGGTCGGCACTGCATTCTTCGCCTTGTGGTTCTGGCTGCTCCCGCCTGCTCTAGGTTTTCGCGCCAATCCAGCGGGCTGGCGATGGATTGCCGCTCTCCCCTCCGTGCTGGGATTCGCAGTCGCCTTGCGCTGCGTCTGGGATTTCGGGCGCACCGGCCACGGCACACCCGTGCCAATTGCGCCTCCGAAGAAGTTGGTTTTGATCGGCTTTTACCGCTATGTTCGCAATCCAATGTATGTCGGATTTGTTGCCGGTTGGATCGGACTGTGGTTGGTGTTCGGCCGCGCGAACTTCGCCGTAATTGCGAGCGCAGTAGCCGTAGTGTTGGGAATTCATTTATTTGTGGTGTTCTACGAGGAACCCACATTGCGTCGCCTGTTCGGCGCGGACTACGAAGAGTACTGCCGGAATGTGTCTCGCTGGATCCCACGGGTCACTGCATGGAAAAGGTGACTAGCTCGTGGGGACCACGTAGGGACAGCCGCCATCGCATTAACAGACCCACCTGAACTGAGGCTCCTACCAGCCAGGCTGCTGAATCGGCCTTTCTACCGCCTTCGTCGTACATCTTCTTCCTCATACCTCCGCTCTCAATCCATCCCGCATCTTAGATGGGCCAAGTTGCTGGCCGATTTCCGATCTTGAGGGAACTCGGCCCTTTCCTGGCACTTTGTCTGAAGGATTTCGCCATGTCGTCGGTTTCGCTTCCCGCCCCGCCTCGTCCAGAGACTCACCTCAAACTCCACGAAACTTCATTTTGTACTTACCTCTGCTCCCTCGCGCTGGCCTTCACTGTCCTATTCAGCTACTCGGCACTCGCTCAGACTTACACGGAGAGTGTGATTCATAGCTTCGGCGGAGGAGCGAACGGCACCGAGCCGCTGTTCTCGGGCGTCATTCGCGACGGACACGGAAACTTCTACGGCACTACGTATGGCGGTGGCGCCTCCAATTTCGGAACCGTGTTCAAGGTGGACAAGGATGGGAACGGAACCGTTCTGCACAGCTTTACCGGAGGATCCGACGGCTCGCACCCATACGCGGGGTTGATCCGGGACGCCGCCGGCCACATGTACGGAACGACCTACGACGGAGGACTCCAGCTCGAAGCCTGCTCCGTGGGCTGCGGAGTTGTGTTTGAGATCGATCTCACCGGACGCGAGAAGGTGATTCACCAGTTCTCATCCGGCACTGACGGAGCCTTTCCAGTTGGTGGCCTGATCATGGATGCCAGCGGAAACCTGTACGGCACGACCGAGACGGGTGGAACGTTCAATTACGGCATGGTGTACAAGATCGACAAGAACGGCATTGAGACCGTGATGCACTATTTCAGCGGTCCGCCGGAAGGGGAATTCCCGTTTAGCCGTCTGATTCGGGATGCCTCGGGCAATTTCTACGGCACGACCTCAGGTGGCGGCGCGGCTGGATTTGGCACGGTGTACAAAATGACGCCTGATGGTACCGTCACGGTGCTCCACAGCTTCGCCGGTGGAAGCGATGGATCTGACGCGCGATCAGGATTGCTTCGCGACAAAAGCGGCAATCTTTACGGGACAACGTTCTCAGGCGGCGCTAGCAACGTTGGAACTGTTTACAAGATCGACGCCAGTGGCAATGATACCGTGCTGCACAGCTTTAACGGCGACGATGGCAGCTATCCCGAGTCAACGCCCGTGCACGATTCCGCGGGGAATCTTTTTGGAACGGCGGTGCAAGGCGGTCCTGCCGGCTACCTGGGGGGGACGGTCTTCGAAATTACGCCCGATAATACTTTCTCAGTCATCTACGACTTCACAGGCGGCGCCGACGGTGGAGGACCCGCCGGAACTCTGAAAATCAATTCCGCTGGCGATCTTTACGGGACCACGGCTTCGGGTGGAACTTCAGGGAACGGGACGGTCTTCAAACTGACACCGTAACAATCTTGGCGGTGACTCGAAAGCCGGACTGCGAAGTCCGGCTTTTGCAATTGGCCGGGATTCAGACTACGAAGTATTTTGCTGCGGGATGGTGCACCACGATGGCCGACGTGATTGCTCGGGCTCCAGCAGGAACCCCGACGTCAGCCGCACGCCGACATTCTCTTCCGGCTTGAGCAGCGCGAACAGTTTGGTCTGATCTTCCAGGTTCGGGCACGCCGGATATCCGAACGAATATCTTGATCCTCGATATTTCTGATGGAACAAGTCGCGGATATGCGGCGAATCTTCGCCGGCAATACCCAGCTCTTCGCGCATCAGCTTGTGCAGATATTCCGCGAGGGCTTCGGCGGTCTCCACGCTGAGCCCGTGCAGATAGAGATATTTCGTGTACTCGCCGGCTTCGAACAGCCGCTGGGTCTCCTGACGATGCGCTGCGCGCCCATGGTGACCAGCGACAGCCCGATCACATCCATCTTTCCCGACGCTTTTCGGCGCGAAGAAGTCGGCAATGCGATAGCTTGCGGCCTTCGCGCTGGCGAGGAAAGGTGAAGCGCAGGAGTTCCTTGGGACGCGGTAGTCGGCACTCGGGGTCTGATCTGGCGGCTCGTACACGATCACGTCATTGCCTTCGCTCTGCGCCGGGAAGTATCCCTAAACCGCCTTCGGCTCGAACATCCCGCTGGCAATCATTTCTTCTTCCAGCTTCTTCTTGATGGGACGGAACTTCTGCTCGACCAGCCGCAGATAATCTTCCTGCGACGCCGTCTTCAATTGCCACTGGTTCTTGAACAGCGCGGTTTCGTTGATGTAGCGAAAGAGTTCGCGCAGATCGAAATCTTTGCGCACCCGCACGCCCCAGAACGGCGGCCTGGGGATATTCGGGCGCATCGCCCACGACCGGGCTGCGCTCCGCAAAAACCGGCCCGGTTTCCTCATCCACGGCTGCCGCCTTGGCGTATTCCTTCACCGTGCGGCCTTCTTCAAGGCGTGCCTTGCGCGTGCCGTCTTGCCGAGGCCAGATCTTCCATGATGTGCAACCCGGCAAACGCATCGTCGGCATAAAAGACCGCGTTCGAGTATTCGCGGCGCAGATCGTCTTCCACATACTTCCGCGTCAGCGCGGCCCCGCCGCAGATCACTGGAAACTCCAGCTTCTGCCGCTCCAGGTCCTGAATCACGTACTTCATCTCCAGCGTAGACTTCACCAGCAGCCCGCTGAGCCCGATCGCGTCGGCCCTGTGCTCCTGCGCGGCGTGGATGATGCTGTCGCCCGGCTGCTTGATCCCCAGATTCACCACCCGGTAACCGTTATTCGTCAGGATGATGTCCACCAGGTTCTTGCCGATGTCGTGAACATCGCCCTTCACCGTCGCGAGCACGATGGTTCCCTTCTGCGAGCCCGCCTTCTTCTCCATCTTCGGCTCAAGATAGGCGACCGCCTGCTTCATTACTCCTGCCGAATCGAGCACCGAAGGCAATTGCATCTTGCGCGCGCCGAACAAATCGCCGACCGTCTTCATGCCATCGAGCAGCACGGTGTTGATCAACTCCAGCGGCGTGTACTGCTGCAGCGCTTCTTCGAGCAAGTCTTCCAGGGTCTTGCGCTGCGCTCCTTCGCCGACCGCTTTCTCGCCGTTGATGATGGCGAACTTCAGCTTGTCCTCGACCGAGAGCGTTTCCACGTGCGCCGTGGTCGCGGCCTGGTCTTGCCCTTGGTTCCCGCGAAGTGCTGCATGTAGCGCTGCAGCGGATCGCCATTCGGATTCGTCGCGGTAAATCAGCTTGCGCGCGAGTTCAACTTCTTCTTGAGGAATTTTGTACAGCGGATAGATTTTGGTGTAGTTCACGATGGCCATATCCAGGCCATGGTCCACCGCTTCGTGCATGAACACAGAATTCAAAACGCGCCGCGGATAAGCATCGAGACCGAAAGAAATATTGCTGACGCCGAGAATCGTCTTCACCTCGGGCAGCTCTTTCTTGATCCGCTCGATGGCGTTCAGTGTCTCGATGCCTGCGGTGCGGTACTCCTCCTGCCCGGTGGAGATGGGCAGAGTCAACGCGTCGAAGATCAGATCGACGGGACGAATCCCGTACTTCTTCGTGGCCAGATCGAAGATGCGGTGCGCGATCGCGACTTTCTTGTCGGCAGTCAGCGCCATTCCATCTTCGTCGATGGTCAGCGCGATCACGGCCGCGCCGTAACGCTTGGCCATGGGCAGAACTTTGGATGTTCGCTTCTCGCCGTCTTCCAGGTTGATGGAATTGATGATCGCTTTGCCCGGAATTCGCTTCAGCGCCTCTTCGACCACGTCGGCTTCGGTCGAATCCACCAGGATCGGCGCGGGCACGCGGGTGGCGATCTTTTCCAGAATTGAAGTGATGTAGCCCTTTTCGTCTTCGCCGACGATGGCGCAGCACAGATCGAGCATGTGCGAGCCATCGTTCACCAGCTTCTTCGCCAAGCTGCAGGATGTCGTCGTACTTCTTGCCGCGCACCAGGTTACGGAAATGCTCGACGCGGGTGGTGGTGTTCATTTCCTCCGCGACGATCAGGGGCTTGGGATCGAGGTCGAGCGGCACGGAAGTGTAGGCGCTCGAGGCGGCCGCGGTAGGCTTCACTTCGCGCTTGGCTGGTTCAACGCCGGCCACGGCATCGACGACAGCTTTCAGATGCTCGGGAGTCGTGCCGCAACATCCGCCCACGATGCGGACTCCGTAATCCTTTACAAAGTGCTTGTGATAGTACGCCAGGTCTTCCGGCTTGAGTTTGAAGACGGCTGCGCCGCCGACGTTCTGCGGGAGTCCGGCATTGGGCAGAACCGAGATATCTTTGCTCGAATTGAGGCCCAGATAGCGCACCGCGTCGTTCATCTCTGCCGGGCCGGTCGCGCAATTCAGTCCGATGATGTCGATGTCGAGCGGCTCGAGCGCGGTGAGTGCTGCGCCGATTTCCGTTCCCAACAGCATGGTGCCCGGACTGTCTTGCAACGTGACCTGCACCTGGAAGCGGCAGCCGCTTCCCTGCTTTCTGCATCGCCTCGAATGCAGGCTATCGCGCCAATTTTGGCCTGCAACAGGTCCTGGCAAGTCTCGACCAGCAGCACGTCAACGCCGCCCTCGATCAGCGCGAGCTGCCTGCTCTTCGTAGGCAGCCAGCATGTCGTCGAAACTGATTTGGGCGAGCGAAGGCAGCTTGGTGCTCGGCCCCATCGAGCCCGCCACGAACCGCGGCCGGTCGGGCGTCGAGAACTGCTGGGCTACTTCCCGCGCAAGCCTGGCAGCAGCGATGTTGATCTCGCGCGTCCGATCGCCAAGCTCGAACTCATTTAGAACAATGCGCGTTCCGCCGAAGGTATCCGTCTCAACCACGTCGCAGCCGACGCGGAAGAAGTCGGCATGAATGTCGCGAATGATGTCGGGCCGGCTCAAGACCAGCACTTCGGAGCAGTTTTCCTTGCCCCAGAAGTCGTCCAGAGTGGGATTGCGCTTCTGGATATTGGTCCCCATCGCGCCGTCGTAAATGACGACGCGTTCGCGCACGGTTTGGAGAAAATCCTTCATTCGGGTCTTTGGTCGTCGGTCCTTGGTCGTTGGCTTTTCGCTCTCGGTCTTCCTTGGTGAACCTTCGTGGTTGATGCTTTTACAAGCTAACCACAAAGGACACTCTCGACACAAAGGAACACCAGCGAATGGCCAAATCGTTCAAGCCAACGACCACAGGCCGACGACCAACGACTCTCTATTAAAGCAAACGCCGGTCCACGCGGGACCGGCGTCCTATTCCATAGATGTATCGAACTAGCTTCCGGAACCTGGTTGAATTCTATTCTCCCGGCTGCACCACAACGGGAGCACCGGCGACAGCCTCGTCAGCATTGAACACCGCATTCGCACCCATATGCGCCGGCAGCGGCGCCAGCAACTGCTCCTTGCGATAGACCAGACTGCTCGCGTTAAAGGTTGCCAATTCGAATCCGTGCCCGTGGGTGATGGCATCGGTCGGGCAGGCTTCCACGCAATAGCCGCAAAAAATGCAACGGTTGTAATCAATGTTGTAAACCTCGTGCATAGCGCTCGGCGCCACTGACCCGCTTCTCGGCCGTATTATCGGCGGCCTCAATGTAAATGCAGTTCGACGGACAAGCCGCCGCACACAGGAAGCAAGCTACGCACTTCTCCAAGCCATTTTCGTCGCGCTGGAGTACGTGGACCCCGCGGAAACGCTCCTGGAACTGAGCTCCCTTCAGCGGCCCGGGTCCATCCGGATAATTCTCCACAATCGTGGGCTGGAACATCTCCCGAAAGGTGATGCTCATCCCTTTGGCGATCGCGGCAATGTCTTTCAAAATGGCCATGCTTGTTCAGTATAAATGCAGAAGACCGATCCCTGCCAACGGCGGGGCGCTGAAAATTCCTCCCCCAACCGAGTACAGCAAACTCATGACGCAGCCGAGCCATGCAACGTGCGGATCCGTACAACCTTGGAAAATGTTTGTCATCCAAGCAACACGTTTTCTTTGGGAGGATGACATTGACCGTGACAAGCCCCGAACTGGATTTAGTGGAACAGTGCCAGCGATATCTAGCCGGAAAAGACGTGGAGGCCGTCGAGGTGCGCGCCACCGCTCTTCGCGAGCTGGCGACGATTCGACTACATCGGCTGTTGCAGGATGAGGATTACTTCAATCTGGAGTTTGGCCGCGCCGCTTAAGGGCACCGGTGATTGTGGGTTCTAACCACTGGCCGGTGTCGCTCAACCATTGATCTGCAGTTCTACCGTCCGCAGCGTTCCCCACTATCTAGATTGTCCGAGCCCGGAGGGGGAGGCATCGGGACGATGCTTTTATCGCGGCACGCTTCTTCCATGGCAACATAAAATTTTTCACGAGCGGTGAGTTTTCGTCCAAACTGCCTTTCGAGATCGCGAATACGCTCTTCCATTGTGTGCCTCCGGACGTAGGATGTGGCAGACCACATTCTTCGTCGGACGCGGCTATCCCACAATGCAGGGGATTCCGTAAATAAGCCGGGAGATACCCCAGATTCTCACCAGACGCATGGCACTCCCGCCTTCGATTACCCGGGCTTCGCGTCAAATCTACCCGCATTCCCTTTGTCCTTAGAGTCACTCCCCGATGCACTGTATTGTGAACCAGGTACCAAGCTCCTAAACTTTTCTGGATGAAGCACTTCCCCTTCAGATCCAGCCGTGGGCTTTGTGTCGCGCAGGCTTATTCCGGTAGGTAAAGATGATCAAGAGATTGGGACAAACTCACACTATGGCATGCAACAATTGGTTACAGCTTTACCACGATGTACTTCTGGAAACCGACGAAGCGCTGCTTCCGGAGCGTTTGAAAATTGCCAAGACCGCGATTCGCAACCGCGCGAGCCAGCTCGGAGAGCACGAAAAAGCCCTGGAGCGAAAAGCTATGGGGTACGCTCTGAATAACCTCGCGGAAATTCAGAAGCAGAGGTAGTCCACTCCCCGCGCGAGAACACATCCTTCTGACAATTCATTGAGATCCGGCGGGTCGCCGAACTCCATACGGCTGGGGGCTTTGTTGCCGCTTTCAGCCGATCCGGGTTCGGGGGAGACCATGCGAGTTGTCGGTTGTACTGAGAACGGACACGAGCCCTCTCGCACCATGGTATGAAATTTATTCTTTCTGCTTCACCCGCACCACGGTGATTTTCGAGAAGCCTTCCTCAAAGGCCGGCGGGCGCATTTTCCCTGCCATGCGCCGCATCACTTCTTCGGACACAACCCGCAAGCGTTTCTGGTTTCTTTCCAGGCAGACCTCAACCGGCACATCAAAGAACACCGCTTGCACTTCGTATCCGAAGTCTTTGGCGAGCTTGATCCAGCTATGCCGGTCATGCGTGGTGAGATTGGTGGCGTCGACGTAGTTCATGGGACGCCGGGCGATCAGCCTGGCTTTCAACATCGAGCGCAAGTTGGAAAAAATCAGATCCTGGAAGCGCTGCTCGGTGGCGTCGTCAAACAAAAGCTTGCGCAACAAGTCGCTCGAGAGCGGGGTGATGTTGTGACGCTTGAACCACGAACTCTTGCCCGATCCCGGCAACCCGATCGCCAGGACCACAACGCCTTTCGGAGCACGCGGTGTCGCGTGGCGCGGCTCAGCCGCCGGCGGGGCGGATACAGCCACCGGCTCCATGTCCGCACCGGGTACAGTTTCCATGGGTGCAGAAACCGGTTCCGACAAGGACGCAGCTTCGGGAGCCTGACCTTCCGGCGCCGCCGGGCGCGCGCGCCCTCGTCCACCTCTTCCGCGACGACGACGGCGCTTGGGCTTGTCGGCGGATTCTGCCGCCTCGGTCGCTGCTGACTCTTGAATTTCGCGTGGCTCCGGCTCTGTAAACTGTACTTCCGGAACGCTCGCTTCCTGTTTTGGCTGCGATTCCTGCTGATCGAAATATGCCGGCTGCAAGGGAGCGGAGACGGCCTCCGCTGGTTTTCCCGTGGCTTTAGGTCGCCGCTTTGCGCGATCGCGCGTCCATTTCCGCATTTCAGGCTTTTAACACACCCATGTACCCGGCGGCAATCTGAGGAACCATGAGCGATAGTGGAACCATCCTCGAGGAGAGCTCATCCAACTCCATTATGGCAATCCCAGAAGCAGTCCGCGGTCAAAGCTATATCAGCCTCGTCACCTTCCGGAAAAGCGGCGTGGGAGTTCCCACTCCGGTCTGGTTCGGCGAAAAAGACGGCAAGATGTACGTGATGTCGAGACCGGATTCCGGAAAAGTAAAGCGCATCCGCAACAACCCGCAAGTGAAGATCGCCCCGAGCACGATTCGCGGCAAAGTCACCGGCCCGGAATTTGACGCGACTGCGAAACTTTTGCCGCAAAGGGCATTTGCGGAGGCGCGCAAGCTGATCAACCAGAAATACTGGATGGCTCGCATCCCGTTTCTGTGGAGCAAGAACAACGTCTACCTGGAACTGGAAGCGTCCTGATGGGGCGAGCGCCATTGGACGATCGCCTCGATAAGTCCCGGGATGGTATATTGCCCGGCCTCAATATCGACGCGCAATCCCAGTTCGCGCAGCGTCGCAGACGTAACCGGACCAATGGACGCAAACTGCAACCCGCCCAGCGATGCTTTGTCCTCTACTAACGCCAGGAAATTCTTCACGGTCGATGAGCTGGTGAAGGTGATGATGTCCGGGCGGTCTTTTTCGTTTTTCAGGGCGTCCTGCAATTTCAGCTTTGAGCCTTCGGGCACGACCGTCTCGTAAGCTTCGACTACATCCACTTCAGCGCCCAGCTTGCGTAACTCTATAGGAATCACATCCCGCGCCACCTTCGCGCGCGCGAGCAAAACTTTTCGACCGGTGATGCGATCTTTCAAGCTTTCGACGACCGACTCCGCCACGTACTCCTCGGGAACTACTTCGACTGTCAGCCCGCGGGCTTCAATCGCTTTCTTGGTTGCCGGACCAATCGCTGCCACATGCAGGTGCTTCAGGGCGCTTTCGGGGAGTGCTGTCATTTTCAACCGTTCCCAAAGCGCTTCGACGCCGTTGACGCTGGTCAAAATCAGCCAATCGTAACGGTCGATGATCTTGAGAGCGGAATCCAGGGGTGCATACGAGGCGGGCTGGCGAATTTCAATAAAAGGAATTTCCAGAACTTCAGCCCCCAGTTCCCGCAGATTTTCACTGAGAGCTCCTGCCTGATGTTGCGCGCGGCCGACCAGCACGCAAACCCCGGCCAGAGGACGTTGTCCAGTGATTTTAGTCATCAGGGTTGTTGAGGCAGGGCTGCGCCGCTTCCGTAAACTTCTTCCAGAATGGCGGCTCCGCCGCGGCGCAGAAGGGTGTCGCCGACGGCCTCGCCCAATTCGATAGGATCATCGCCGTTGCGCGACTCCCGCAAAACCTTACGTCCGTCCGGATACGCGACGACCGCCTCCAGGTACACGCGTCCATCCTTGACCTTCGCTGATGCTCCGATGGGGACCTGGCAACCTCCGCCGAGTTTGTTGAGCAGCGCACGCTCGCAGGTTGTGGTGGCTCGAGCATCGGCGTCGTCGAGAAACGCCAGGTAGTCCCGGGTCGCCTCGTCTCCAGCGCGAATCTCAATCCCCAGCGCACCCTGTCCAGCTGCAGGACACATGATTTCCGCCGGGATCACTTGCTTCACTAGTTCTGTCTTGCCTAGCCGGTTCAGCCCGGCCGCAGCCAGAATGATGGCGTCGTACGCGCCCTCCGACAATTTGCGCAGCCGCGTATCGACGTTGCCCCGCAAGGGGTGAATCTGGAGATCGGGACGTAACGCTTTCAATTGCGCCTGGCGGCGAAGGCTGCTGGTGCCGACCATGGCTCCATGCGGCAACTGTTCGATGCTGCCATATTTTTGTGAACACAAAACGTCGCAGGGGTTCTCCCGCTTGGTGATGGCAGCAATCTCAAACTCAGGCGCAAGTTCCGTGGGAAGATCCTTCAAGCTATGGACTGCCAGGTCGACGCGGCCTTCCAGCAGCGCTTCTTCGATCTCCTTGGTGAACATTCCCTTGGTGCCAACCAATGCGAGCGCGACATCGGTAATTTTGTCACCAGTGGTCTTGATGATCTCGAGCTCCACTTCGTGGTCACGTTCCCGCAGCAAGTCGCTGATGTGATTGGCTTGCCAGAGTGCGAGTTGAGATCCTCGGGAACCGATCCGCAGGCGGGCCATCAGTTCCGGCCTCCGTTGTCTCCGCCGGACTTCGCCGCTTTGCGGTCCTGCAAATTAAAAAGACGGCGCACCAGATCCACCACCGTAGTCGCTTCCGGATCGCGCGCTGCTGTTTTGAGCGTACTGATAGGCGTATGCATGATCTTGTTCACGATGCCGCGAGTCAGGGTTTCGATCGCCAGCTCCTGCTCGGGAGACATAGGTCCCAGCCGTCCGCGCACGCGATCGATCTCCGCCTGGCGAATGGTCTCGAGATGGTCCTGCAAAGAAACAATGGTCGGGACCACGTCGAGCGTCTGCAGCCTCGCCTGGAAGCGGTCCACTTCGGAATTCACGATCGCTTCCGCGTGCTCAGCTTCTTTTTTTCGGTCGGCTACGTGGGACGACACTGCCTGCTGAAGATCGTCGATGTCATAGACGAAGATGCCGTCCAGCTTATTCAGGTCAGGATCAACATCGCGCGGGACGGCGATATCGATAAAAAACATGGGCCGGTTCTTGCGCCGGCTCAGGAATAGCTCTCCATGCTCCTTGCGAAAGATCGCATGCGGAGCGCCGGTGGAAGTAATCACAATGTCGCCGCGGTCGCAGGTATCGTACAGCCTGCTGAACTCAATCGCCTGGCCGTCGAACTTCTGCGCCAGGCGAATCGCCCGGTCGTAGGTACGGTTCGCCACAAAAATCGATGAAGCCCCGTGCGCAATCAAATGCCGGGCCGCCAGTTCGCTCATCTTGCCGGCGCCCACCAGGTAAACCGATTTCCCGGTCAGCGATCCGAAAATCTTTTTTGCCAATTCCACGGCCACCGAGGCGATCGAGACCGAAGAAGAACCCACTGCCGTTTCGGTACGCACCCGTTTCGCAACGGCAAATGCCCGTGTCAGCAGCAAGTCGAGTTGCGAATGAACCGCTCCAACCGCGCGCGCTGTCGCATAGGCCTCTTTGACTTGGCCCAGGATCTGCGGCTCGCCCACCACCATCGAATCCAGGCTGGAGGTTACCCGGAAGATATGACGAATTGCCTCCTGCTCGTGAAATTCGTACAAATGCTTATCCAGTTCCGACGGCTCAAGCTGAAAGAAATTCCGCAGGAAGCCCCGCAGGTCCGCGCTCCCATTTTTGGTTTGCGCTAGCAGTTCAACCCGATTGCACGTACACAGGATCAGCCCTTCGTCCACCCCCGGATGTTGCGCAAACTGCTTCATCGCCTCGGGCAAGCGAGACTCGGATATGGCCAGGCGCTCGCGTACCTCCACCGGCGCGGTCTGGTGGTTGACGCCGATGAGCTGGAAGTTCATGACTGGATGAACCTGTGCATGGTGCTGAAGTAGTTCGCGGCCCAGGCAATCACCGCGGCGACGAACGCCCCGGTGGCCAGGTAAGCCGCACGGCGGCCTCTCCATCCCGCATTCCAGCGCGTGTACAGCATGACCAGATACACGGCCCACATCAGGATCGAAAGCAGGATCTTCGGATCCAGCAGGTTCACCGTTCCGTAGGTCGCCTGCGCGACGACCGTCCCCGCAATCAGCCCGAGGGTCATGAAGGGAAAGCCCAGCAGCAACGAGCGATAGGAAATGTCGTCAATGACTTCGAGTGCCGGCAGGCGCGACAGAATTCCCGCACCTTTCTTGGACTTCAAAGTCCGCTCCTGAATCAGGTACAGCAGGCTCGATCCGAAGCTCAGAAACAAAGCCGCATATCCGGTAAAGATCAGCGCGATATGCGCCATCAGCCAGCCCTTGTGCAGTACAGGGGAGGTCAAAAGAAAAGGCTGTTCTCCGGTTGCCGCGACAAACGTAAGCAAGAACACCAGGGGAAACACCACGATCCCCG
The DNA here is from genome assembly GCA_963797845.1 of Terriglobia bacterium. Lineage (GTDB taxonomy): Bacteria > Acidobacteriota > Terriglobia > Terriglobales > Acidobacteriaceae > DASREM01. The sequence continues at coordinate 78,889 of CAWCRE010000010.1, read as the reverse complement.
GCGAGGTCGTTTTATAGACCAGGTACGCCAGCATGAACACCATCATGATCAGAAATGCCAGCAGCGAGATCGAATTATGCACCGAAGCCATGGTGACCTGGCCCGATAGCAGCACGCCTTCGGTCAGCGAGACCAGGTGAAATACCATGCCCAAGTACGCCGCATGCAGCGCGATTTTGCTCAGCAACTCGCTGGTGCGAGTCAGCGCCACCAAGGCATAAATCAGCCCCACGGCATAACAACCCAGCGCTACCCGCAACCAGAGTATGTACATAGAAGAAACCCCGCAGGCCTGGATAGTATCCCCATTCCCACGGCTGAATTATAGTCTGCACTGCTGCGCACTTTGCGGGCAGCGGGCCTAGTCACAGGCTATTGTGACGCACGTCACAACGGAACCCGACTCACCAACAAGGGCTTACGCCACCCCCAGCCGCGTCAGCGCCGATTCCAGAATCACTGCGTCGATCACCAGCCGGCGCCCGTCCGCCATCATATCTTCGAGCTCGTCGAAGCCCTGGAAGAGCCGCATCTTGACCGCGCCATATTGCTCCGCGTCAGTAAGTTGCCGCCCGTGAACGGCAGCCCAATCGGCAACCAGCTTTTCGGGCAGGATCACGCTCACCGCGTAGGTCGTCTTCCGATCTGAGGTCACATCGAAAATGTATTCGCTGCCTGGCGCCTCTCCAGAAGCCGCCCGTTTCCCCACGAAGTAATACTGGTAGACGTATCCTTGCTCTCCGGTATAGGTCTTCATGCGACGGATCGTCATAGATTCACTTGCTGCTGTTTCCGGGCGAAATCACACGTCCATATTGCGAAGCTCGCGCGAGCCGGTCGAACATTTGGTAGGCCGCGACCGATATCTGGCTGATAGCGTCTTCGCCATCGTGCTCTCGCCGCAGGTAGCTGGTCATCACGCAAATACCGTATGGACGATTTGGAACGAACACGATTCCGCAATCGTTGCGCACGCCTTCCAACTCCCCGGGCTTATTGGCGATCTTCAGATTGTCGGGAAGTCCGCGCGGAATGAAGCTGCTTTTATGGGTGCTGAGCATGGTGAAGAAATCCGTCATCATCTCCTGGTTCAGAACTTTGCCTGCGTAGACGGCCTGTAAGAGCTGCAATAGCTCGCGCGGACTGGCCAGGTTTTCTCTGCCCTCGCTTGCCGCTTTCAGATCCATCATCTTGCGCTGCAGTTTGGTGTGGGTGAGCCCTAGCGACTGCAACATCGCATTCACGTTTTCCATGCCAACGCGCTCGATCAGCACATTGGTCGCGCTGTTGTCGCTCACCGCCACCATCATGGTCGCCACGTCACGCAATGTAATCTTGGTCACTCCCGGAGTGAGCCCGTTCATGATGTCGCTGTCGGGCACCAGGTCCGAGCTTTGCACGGTATAGATATCCTGCAACTTCAGTTTGCCGTTCTGCGCTTGGCGATACAACTCGACCAGAACCGCAATTTTGATCGAACTGGCGGTGGGAAACACTTCGTCCGCGCGCACCAGGATTTTCGCGTTCTCATTCTCGAGGTCCACAATGGCAACGCCCATCACCCCATCGAGTCCATGATCTACATCCTGAACGGTGGCATTCAGTTTGTCCCAAAGAACTTTCTGTTTGACGGATTGGGTTTGCTGCGCGCTAGCCAGTGACACAAAAAGAATGATGCAGGAAATTACTCGCAAGCTCCCTCCCGGGGAAGACGAGCATTATAGGCGGATGACGACGAAGCTTGGAAGAAATCTATGGATCGATGCGAGCCTCGCGCAGGCGTTTGACCGCAGTCTCCGAGGCCACCGGAGAGTAATACACCTCTTTGAAGGTATAAGACTTCGCTTTAGCCGCCACGATCGGCAAAATTTCAATGTGCCAGTGATAGTCCTCATCAATCGTCTTCCAGTAGCCGAGGCTTTCCGAACGATGAAGTGTATTGGGCGAAGAATGCAACACCATGTGAAATTCCTCGGTGATGGTGCGAATTCGTTGCAGGGTACGCCGGACCAACGCAGCCAGGTCCCGTATCCAGGATCCGCGTCCTAAAACAAAGCGCTCGAAGGCAGCTTCATGCGTACGAGGAAGAATCCAGGTTTCATACGGCACTCGTGGTGCATAGGGGCAGAGCGCGATCAGATCGCCTCGCGACTCAACCACTCGCAGCCCTTGTTTTTCCTCCTGCGCGATGATGTCGCAGAAAACGCAGCGTTCCTTCTGTGCGTAATAGTCCCTGCCGGCCCGGAGCTCGTATAAGACTCGGCGCGGAACAAAAATGGTCGCAGTCAACTGTGAGGTAGGATGCTCGAATTCCTGGCCCGCGTTCACGCCGTGATTCTTGAAAATGCTGACGTACTTGAAGCGCGAATCGCGTTTCAGGTCTACGATTCTTTGCGCAGCCAGCAACAGGAACTGTTCGATCTCGCTATCGCTTGCTTTCCACAACTGGCGATCGTGGCGGAAATTCTCCAACAGAACTTCGTGGGCGCCGACCGACTGCATGCGATCGTAAAGCCCGTCTGCTCGCCTCCCCGGTTCGCCTTCAATGTGGTACAGAGGCGCCGGATGCACCACTGCGCGCGCTCCCCACGCGGCGGAACCGTCGGCTCCGGGCATGCTGGAAATCAGTTGCAGTCCCGCGTCAGTATCCGAACAGAACAGGCACGGTCCACCCGCTCGCGTAGTACCTTCAGGAACATCGTCTCCCGTGATGACCCACGACCGCGTAATCGGATCTTTCCGGAGTTCCATGCACGTAGGTAAACACTGCATTGACCGCGCGTCAACTGTGATTTCCACCGCGGAAGGCGCAGTCGGCCTTTGTTATAATCCGCGCACGAAGTTTCCCGAAATGAACGAGCCGTCCACGCCTTTAATGCGGCAATACGCCGCGATCAAGAAAGAACATCCCACCGCGCTGCTGTTCTTTCGTCTGGGGGACTTCTACGAACTCTTTTTCGACGATGCGGTGCTCGCTTCGCGGGAACTGCAAATCACCCTTACTTCCCGCAACAAGGAAAAAGGCATTGCGGTTCCCATGTGCGGCGTTCCCTACCACGCAGCGGAAGGTTACATCTCCAAACTGATCCGCAAGGGATTCAAGGTCGCGATCTGCGAGCAGATGGAAAATCCGCAGGTGGCGAAAAAGCTGGTGCGCCGCGAAGTGACGCGCGTGGTCACCCCCGGAACTGCTGCCGATTCGTCGCTCAGTTCCGAAGAAAACAATTTCCTGGCCGCGCTGGCGCAGATCGGAGATCGGGTCGGATTTGCGGCGCTTGATCTCTCCACCGGGGAATTCCGCGCCACCGAGTTCCACGGCGAAAATGCCAATCGCCGCATCCAGGACGAGATCCAGCAATTGCGGCCGAAAGAATTGCTCTACGCTTCATCGGCTCCGTTGTTCGAACGAGCCAGCATCTCCCATAAGCCTTCGACCACGGGGCCGGATGGTTTTGCGGAGACTCCGCTCGACGACTGGATCTTCTCCCCCGACCACGCCATCCCGCTGCTCGAAAATCATTTTGGCGTGCTGTCTTTGGAAGGATTCGGATTGGCGGGAAAACCCGCCGCTGCCTCCGCTGCCGGAGCGATCTTGTATTACGTTCGCTCCACTCAGCGCGGTACCCTGGATCACGTAGATCGCATCGGCTTCTACGAGCGGCAAAACTGCCTGGTGCTGGACGCCGTCTCGGTCCGCAATCTCGAATTGATCGAACCTCTCTTCGCCGGCACCGATTCCGGAGTCACTCTGTTTCGCTGCATGGATGCGACCGTCACGCCCATGGGCAAGCGCCTGCTGCGCTCTTGGATGCTGCGCCCTTCGATCGAACCTACGGAGATCAATGCGCGACTGGATGCGGTGGCGGCCTTGCTTCAGAAAACGGTGGCGCGCGAAGAACTTCGCCGCGCTCTGGAGGGCATTTTAGACCTTGAGCGATTGCTGAGCCGGGTCACGCTTGAGACCGCCAATCCGCGTGACATTCTTGCCCTCGCATCTTCCCTGTCGAAGCTCCCGGCGGCGCGTGCGGCGTTAGAGCAGTTCGAAACCCAGCGTACCCGAACTCTGCACAGCAGCATCGATGAACTATCTGATCTCCGCTCTCGCATTGATCAAACCGTCGTCCCCGAGCCTCCGATATCGCTGAATGATGGCGGAGTCATCCAGGCGGGGGTGAATCAGGAACTCGACGAACTGCGCGACCTGAGTCGCAACAGCAAGCAGCACCTTGCCCGTATCGAACAACGCGAACGCCAGCGCACCGAAATCGGGTCGCTAAAAATCAAGTTCAATTCCGTATTTGGCTACTACCTCGAAGTCTCGAAGCCCAACCTGCATCTGGTTCCCGCCGACTACGAACGCAAGCAGACCCTGGTCGGGGCCGAACGTTTCACCACTCCGGAATTGAAGGAATACGAATCCAAGATCCTTGACGCCCAAGAGAAGATCGTTGAGATCGAGCGCCGCCTATTCGCCGAGCTGCGTTCCACGATTGCTGGCGAAGCGAAGCGCATCCGACAGACGGCTCTGGCCCTGGCTGAAGTCGATACGCTCGCCTGCTTTGCTCACCTTGCGGCGCTTAGAAATTACTGCCGTCCCACATTCGACGACTCCGGAGACATCGAAATCGTTGCAGGCCGTCACCCGGTGATCGAGCAACTGGACGCATCGGGCGATCGCTTCGTTCCGAACGATCTCTTTCTCAACAACACAACCCACACCGTCCTGATCATCACGGGCCCGAACATGGGCGGCAAGTCAACCTACCTTCGTCAGGCGGCGCTCACTGTCATCATGGCGCAGATGGGCTCGTTCGTGCCCGCGCGTTCTGCACGGCTCGGTATCGTGGACCGCGTTTTCACCCGCATTGGCGCCAGCGACAACGTGGCTCGCGGGCGCTCCACGTTCATGGTGGAAATGACCGAGACCGCCGCGATCCTCCACACCGCCACGCCGCAGTCGCTGATCCTGCTGGATGAAGTCGGGCGTGGCACATCGACCTATGATGGCCTCGCCATTGCCTGGGCGGCAGTCGAATACATTCACGCCCGGACCAGGGCGAAAACTCTTTTCGCCACGCACTACTTCGAACTTACCGAACTTGCGGACCGGCTTTCCGGGGTCAAGAACTATCACGTATCGGTAAAAGAAACCGGCGGAGGCATCGTTTTTCTGCGGAAGGTAGAGTCTGGCGCGGCAGACCGCAGCTACGGCATTGAAGTCGCCAAGCTTGCAGGATTGCCAGCCGAAGTGATCCATCGCGCCCGGGAAGTTCTAGCCGAGCATGAGGCCGCAGAGCAGCGTTTAACCGACCAGCTTGCCGCTGACGACTCACGACCCAGGAAACCGGCGCAGTTGACCATCTTTACTCCTTTGTCGCAACCCGTACTGGAACGTCTGCGTGAAGTGGACTTGAACCGGCTCACCCCGCTTGAGGCATTGAACCTTCTCGCGGAACTTAAGAAACAGGTAGACTGATTCAGCTGGGGCATGGCTAAGAAATCATCCCAAGATTTTGCCGCGCAGGTCGGGCAGTTGCTGATCGTCGGATTTGACGGAACCGAGATGAGCCCGGAACTCGGCGACCTGCTCTCCCGTTTGCAGCCCGCGGGCACCATTCTGTTCGCGCGCAACATCAACAGCGCGACGCAAACCTACAACTTGCTCAAGGACTGCCAAAGCTGTGTATCCACGCCGATGTTTCACTGCGTCGACATGGAAGGCGGCCGCGTCGACCGTCTCAAGAACGTGATTGCACCCGCTCCGTCGGCAGCCGAGGTATTTGCCAGCGGCGACCGCAAGCTTTATCGCAAGCATGGCAAGCTGATTGGCGAATCCTGCCGCGCGGTCGGCTTCAACACCGATCTCGCCCCGGTTGTCGATCTCGCTTTTGAGAGTTCGCGCACGGTGATGAGCTCCCGCGCGGTCTCTGCCGATCCGAAACAAGCGGTCGCCTACGCGCGCGAGTTTCTCGCAGGACTCGCATCAGCGGGTGTGATTGGCGCGGCCAAGCACTTCCCTGGCCTGGGTGAAGCCAATCTCGATACGCATCACGAGCTCCCGTCCGTCCAGAAAACATTCAAGAAGCTGTGGGCGGAGGATATCTATCCCTATCGCACCATGCGCCGCGAGCTTCCAATGGTGCTGATCGGCCACGCCAATTACCCGTCAGTCACACGTGATCGCCTTCCCGCTTCGCTTTCGCGCAAGTGGATCACCGATGTTCTGCGCAAAGACATTCAGTATCGCGGGCTGATCCTGTCCGACGATCTTGAAATGGGCGGGGTCCTGGCGGCTGCGCCCATTGAGCGCGCCGCTGTCGAGCACATCCGCGCCGGCGGGGACATTTGCCTGATCTGCCATCGCGCCGATTACATCAACTCCGCCTACGAAGAACTGATCAAGGAAGCTGAACGGGATCGCAAGTTTGCCGCGCGCGTTCAGGAGTCTTCGGCGCGGGTCCTGGCCTTCAAGAAGAAATCAACTTTTCTCAAAAGACGGCTGCCTGCGCCGGCTCGAAACAAAATTGAACGCCTTTCCCGGCAATTGTGGGAGTTCAGCGAGCAGGTCCGGCTTCAGTCCATGGTTCCCCAGGGAAGAGCATGATTGTTGCCGGCGTGATGAGTGGCACATCCGCTGACGGAATCAACGTTGCGCTGGTCCGGATCACCGGCGGCTCTCGGCAAACCAGGCTCAAGCTCTTGGGCCACGCGGAATATGCATATCCCCCAGAGGTGCGGCGCACCGTCCTGGCTTGCATGAATGCCGCCAGCGTCTCCGTCGCGAACCTTGCCCGTCTGAATTTCCTGCTCGCGGAACTTTATGCCAACGCGGTAGACAAAACACGCCGCCACTTGCGCACCAAGCTGGATCTGATCGGATGCCACGGGCAAACTCTCTATCATCAGGGAACCGCATCCACATTCCTCGATCACAATATCGCCGTCACCTGGCAAACCGGGGATGGCTCGGTCCTGGCTCAGCGCTTAGGAGTACCCGTCGTCTCCGACTTCCGCCCTGCCGACATGGCTGCGGGCGGCAAAGGCGCACCGCTCGTACCGTTTCTCGACTACTTGCTCTACCGCGACAAGAAGGTCGGGCGCATCGTGCAGAACATTGGCGGCATCGGAAATCTATCCGCGATCCCCGCCAATGCCTCGCCTTCGAAAGTGCGAGCCTACGACACAGGCCCGGGAAACATGGTCATCGACGCGGTGACCGAACGCCTGTTTCGTAAGCCATTCGACAAAGATGGCCGCATAGCGGCTTCCGGAAATGTTTTGGAACATGTGCTGGCCAGCATCTTGCGGGAACCATTCTTCCATCAAGCGCCGCCCAAAACCGCCGGACGCGAGGAATTCGGCGCCGACTTCCTCGCCGAGTTCTTGCGGCGGTGCTCCGGGGCGAGCCCAGCTGATATTGTCGCGACGGCCACCGCCCTGACCGTTCGCTCCATCGCCGATTCGCTGCAACGCTTCGTGATTCGACGCCGCAAGGATTACGCCGAGTTCGTGGTATCGGGCGGAGGCGCGAAGAACCCGACGCTCATGCAGATGCTGGCCTCTGAAATCAGCCCGCTGGGCTTGTGCTTACGTACGTCGGATGAATTCGGCATTCCTTCTGAAGCGAAAGAGGCTGTCGCCTTCGCCCTGCTGGCATACCAGACATGGAACCGCCAGCCAGCGAATATTCCCTCCGCAACAGGCGCGAAGCGCTCCGTCATCCTGGGCAAGGTCTCCTATGTGTAGGAATGCCAACCTCTGTTTCGTGCTGGCGTTCTGCGCATTTCTCTTTTCCTGCGGCGGCAAGCCCGATCGCGACACGCTGGTCATGATTATCGAGAGCAGCCCCACCAACCTCGACCCACGCATCGGCATTGACGCGCAGTCCGAGCGCATCGACTCGCTGCTGTTCGACGACCTGCTCGACCGCGACGAGCACCTCAACGTGAAGCCCGCACTCGCCGAAAGCTGGGACATCCCCGACCCGCTGACCTACGTGTTTCATCTGCATCATGGGGTGAAGTTTCACGACGGACGCCCGCTTACCTCACGTGACGTGAAGTGGACCTTCGATTCGCTGCTGCAGGGCAAAATCCGAAGCACGCGCGCCGCTGCGTATCGTTTTGTGGATCGCGTCGAGGCGCCCGATGATCACACGGTCACTTTCCACCTCAAAGAGCCGTTCGTAACCCTCTTATGGAATCTTTCGGATGGCGCTATGGGCATCGTTCCCTATGGGAGCCTCGACGAAGTGAGCCGCAATCCGATCGGGTCCGGGCCGTTCCGTTTCGTCAGTGCCGAACAGGATAAGCAGGTGACGATCGCCCGCAACGACGACTACTGGGGAGAAAAGGCCAAGGTGAAAAACGTAAGGTTCGCAGTCGTTCCCGATTCCACGACGCGCGCCCTCGAACTGCGCAAAGGGAGTGCCGATGTGGCCAGCAACGCGCTCACCTTCGACACCGTCCTCGCGCTCGAGAAGAAATCGAACCTGGTCGTGCAGCGTGCTCCTGGCACCGTGCTTAGCTACATGGCTTTCAATACCCGCGATCCCATTCTGAAAGATCCGCGCGTTCGACGCGCCCTGGCGTATGCCATCGACCGCAAGCCGATTCTCGAATACTTAGGCCGCGGCTTCGCCCGTCCCGCCGATAGCGTGCTCCCACCCGAAAGCTGGGCCTACAACGGCAACGTTCCGCATTACGAGCACGATCCCGAACGTGCCCGCCAGTTGCTGGATCAGGCCGGATACCCGCTGACCAACGGCGTCCGCTTTCACATCACCATGAAGACCTCCACCGAAGAGAGCACGCGCCTGCTCTCAGCCGTGTTGCAACAGCAGTTGCGCGAGGTAGGCGTCATTCTCGATATCCGAACCTTCGAGTTCGCCACTTTCTTTTCCGACGTGACTCACGGCGCGTTTCAGTTCTATTCCCTGCGCTGGATCGGCGGCAACGAGGATCCCGACATCTTCGAGTACGTTTTCGATTCCGACAAGTTCCCTCCCCACGGAGCTAATCGCGGCTACTATTCCAGCCCGCAAGTGGATCGCCTGATCAGCCAGGCACGCACGCAACTCGACCAGAACACGCGCAAGCAGCTGTATGCGCAGATCCAGCAGATTCTGGCCGACGACCTTCCTTACATCAACCTGTGGTATTTCGATAATGTCGTGGTGCACACCAGGAGAGTAGGCAATATCTCGCTGAATCCCTCCGGCAATTACGATTTCCTGAAAACAGCAGAGTTGCTGAATTAAAGGTCAAGCCCGAAGTTGGGATGATCTCGCGTACCCGTGACTTTGATGGGAATCTGGGTTTCGCCATCTTTGCGGAAGAATGGGTCCACTGCCTTGAGCACCAGCGACTTCATACCGGTCGTCATCTGTGACAGCTTTGCCTGCAGATGCGCTTTGCCGTGCATATTGAAGGTCTCGCTGGTCAGCACAAACGTTCCGTGCAGATCGATTTTCGCTCCTTCGACCTCGAAGGTGAGTTGACGGAACCGCACAATGCCCTCCCCAAGAGTGAAATTTCCACTGAGTTTGGTAACGTCGCTCCCCGCCCCTTGGTCTTCAAGCTTGCCTTGAGCACGGCGGCTGAGCGCGCGGATCTTCTCGTCCACTTTGGTTTCGGTGAAGTGTCCGCGATCAATCGCGAATTGTCCATCCAGTGCGAGGCGGTCGCTGATGTCGCCTTTCCCGGGCGGCAACAAGAACTTGGTTTTCAGGTTAATCATCCCGGTCATCGGAGGCTTTGCCGATTTCACAGCGAGAGCCAGAATGTCTTCTAGTCTAGCCGCCACGGCTTCCACTTCCAGTTGAATGACCTTTCCCTTACCCTTCTCCGGCTTGACGATCCCGCCGCTGGCCGTCAAAGTCGAATTCAGAAATTTCGCGACCACCGGATGCAGCAGCGTGTCGCCATTGGAACCGTCCACCGTTGCGTCGAAGTTGGTGGTCAGCGCCATCTTGTGGCCGCCGATGGTCACCTCGAAGTCTGGAATCGAAGTCTGCCCGTGAACCTCGAGCTCATCGAGTGGCCCGCCGAAATCTCCGGTCGAAGAAAGAATTCCTGAGATGCCTTTGAAGACTCCCAGGTCTGCATTCGAGAACGTATAGCTGGCATTCACCGGAGTTGTGCTCGGCTGGTCTTTTTGCCAGGGGCCGAAGTGGCCGACGGCATGGATCTCTCCCGGCGGAGTGGGATTGGTGAGCGTGGTTTGAAAGCTCGCGGCGCGTCCGAGGCCGACACCTTTCATCACGAGGTGATGAATGTCGAAAATATGCGGATCTTTGCCAGGCTTGCCCGGGATCAACACCAGTTGCGCGTCATCGCAGATCAACTCGTCAACGGCCGCCGGAATCTCGTGACCCTTTATCCTCGCGTTGCCGAATTGCCGCTGATCCCGCGGCGGCACGTGAATGATCAATCCATCTAGTTTCACTTTACGGATGCGCCACTTCCGGCCGAACAAATCCGTGATGTCCACGTCACCGAAAAATTTATCGATGGTGAACAACGGCGGCACATCGGTCCGGCCATGATGCCGGAAAACCACACCCCCGCCCCAGACCTGGAGTTGAAACAACGAGGCGTGAAAGTCTCTGATTTCTACCTCGCTGTCGAACCGGTCGCTTAGCATGGCAATTGCCTGCTTACGCAGCAGCGGAGCGAAGTACTTGTTGAGCGCGGCGATTCCGATTGCTATCAACACAACGACGAAAGCAGTGATCAGGGCCACCAGTTGGAGCCATTTCCGTTGGGGCACACTTTCGCTCATCCCACAGCTCTCCCAAGCAGTCCTGAGATTAGGTTTCCGCTATTCTGGTTGGCTCGGTATCGCGTGTTACCATCAAAAGTTCGGTCACTACTATCTGCTGCGTAGTGATCGTAGGATCTCGATTGCGAATTCTTTTTATTGGGGACATTTTTGGCCGTCCGGGGCGCACCATCGTTCGCGAGCGACTACCCGAACTGGTCCGGCAGTACTCTCCCGATCTGCTCATCGCCAATGGTGAGAACTCCGCGGCTGGCTTCGGCATTACTCCTCCTCTTGCCGAAGAACTATTCGACCTTGGGATTGACGTAGTCACCACCGGCAATCACATCTGGGACAAGCGCGAGATCATCGACTACTTCGAAATGGCGGACGGCAACGAGCACAGTCCCGCGCGGCGAGTACTGCGACCGGCAAATTATCCAGCCGGAATGCCGGGCTGGGGGGTCTACCAGGGAACGAAAAACGGCACGCCTTATGCGGTGATGAACCTGCAAGGCCGCGTCTTCATGAGCTCGAATGACGATCCATTTCGCGGCGCCGACCAATTGCTCAGCCAGATCTCCGCTAAGGTTGTTTTTGTGGACTTCCACGCGGAAGCCACTTCAGAGAAGGTCGCTCTCGGCTGGTATCTCGACGGCCGCGTCACCGCTGTCGTGGGAACACACACCCATGTACCCACGGCGGACGAAAATGTTTTGCCCGGTGGCACCGCGTACATCACCGACGTCGGCATGACCGGACCCTACGACGGCGTGATCGGCGTCAAGCGCGACCTGGTGGTCAACAAATTTCTCAGCAACATGCCAGTGCGTTTCGAGCCGGCCAGCGGCGATGTCCGCCTCTGCGCCGTCGTCGTCGATTGCGACAGCGCGACCGGCCACGCAACCCGCATTGAACGCATCATGCTCCGCTAGCACCCCATGCCAGAAAATCTCCTCCAACCAAATCCTTTCCGCTGGACGGAATCCGATGCCTATCTGTTCGACATCGACGGCACGCTTCTGAACACACGCGATCTGGTGCACTGGAACGCGCTTAATCGCGCCATGCTCGAAGTGTATGGGGTCGATACCACGATTGCGGGCATCAGCTACCACGGCAAGACCGACTTGGGCATTCTTCGGGCTGCGTTAGAGCGGGCAGGAGTTTCCAACGGCGCGTTCGAGCAAAAGTTATCCCTTGCGCTTGATGTTGTGAGGGAACATGTCAGCGAGAACGCCTCACGGCTCGTTACCGACGTCTGTTGCGCGATCCCCGCAATTCTTGACCGCCTTCACCGAGCGGGCAAGCTGCTGGGGGTCGCCTCGGGCAATCTCGAAAGCGTGGGATGGAAAAAAGTTGAGGCCGCAGGCTTGCGACACTACTTCCAATTCGGCTGTTTCAGCGATCGCGACGAATTTCGCGCCGACATTTTCAAACGAGCCGTGGCGGAAGCTCGATCCCGAGCGGGCCAGCAGGCAAGCGTTTGCTTCATCGGCGATACCCCGGAAGACATCAGCGCCGCCCGCAGCGCAGGAGCCCAGATCATCGCGGTCGGCACCGGGGTTTACAAAGCGGATGAACTCTCGCGCCTGGGTGCAGACGCCTGCGTGGCTTCCTGCTCCGACCTGGTCTGATCAACCACGCAGAACCCTCTCCAGGTCTTTTCGATGACGTACCGGCAGAGTCTTCAACGCCGATCGGGCCAGAGCCAGATAAACCTCTCGGGCAGCCGGAACTCTCTTGAGCAGGTCCAGGTGCCGGCGCACCACTTCGGCATCTCCGCGCACCAGGGGACCCGTGAAGGCTGTCTCCGGCCCGAGCTTTTCGTAATTGCTCATAGTCTGCCTGACGATGGGCATTATCTTCTTTCGCGCATCCTTCGCGGAAATCCCGGCTTCGCGCGCCACTTGTTCTCCCGTCATCAACAGAGCAACCAACAGCGGCGACGAGAATCCACCCCAGGCGTGGTACGCGGCCTTGTTCTCTTTCTTGATGGGGAAAGTCACAGCGCCGACGGACCGCACAAGGCGCTGCGCCATTTTCAGGGCCTTGGCGTCTCCTTCGATTCCGAACCCAACCCCGCCCAGAGACGGAACCGCGCCGCTCACAAACGTCATGAACGGATGCACCGCCGCTACTGCGGCTCCCGCCTGCTTTAAGCTTCGCAGTTCGTCGCTGGGTAAAGCTCCACTGGAATGGAAAACGACCTTGCCGGTCCAGTCTTGCCTGTCTGCAAGGTGCGCTGCCACTCGCGAGATCTCGCGATCCGGAACACACAACCAGACTACGTCCGCCTGCAATCGCGCTTTGTCCAAAGTTGAGACGAGAGAACCGGTCCGGCGCGCCAAAGCACGCGCCTTCTGTCGGGAAGCGCCGCTCGGTCCGGCAACAATCTCGTCAATCGAATATCCGCGCTGCTTCAATTGCAATCCCAGTGCGGTGCCTAATCGTCCCGCACCGACAATCGCAATGGTAGGTTGGCCCTTCACGCGGGCAGAATAACAGGTGAGTCGCGCCCGCGTCCTTCTCTCGTGCCGCTGGCGTCCCTCCGGCGCGCCGCGTCCTCAGCAAGATTTTGTATATAGTTTCATCTATGCCGAAGCGTTCGTCGTCCAAAGCCAAAAAGCCCATTGCGAAACTCGTCTCGTCCAAAAAGGTGTACAGCGGTCCGGTGTTCTGGGTCAGCTCCGATCAGGTGGTGGAACCCGGGGGCATAAAAGCTCGCCGCGATATTGTTCATCACACCGGCTCAGTCGTCATCCTCGCCGTGGACGAGAGCGGCCCCGAGCCGCAGGTTCTTCTCGAGCGCCAGTACCGCCACGCTGTCAAAGACTATATGTGGGAGCTCCCCGCAGGCCGGATCGATGAAGGAGAGAGTGAACTGGCAGCCGCTAAACGCGAATTGCTGGAGGAAACGGGCTACACCGCAAAAAGTTGGCGACGGATTCTCAAGTTTTACGTCAGCCCTGGATTTCTCGACGAATACATGGCCGTGTACTTCGCGCGCCAGCTTCGGGCCGGCATCGCTCAACCGGAAGCCGACGAAAAAATCGAGCAGAGACTCTTCCCTCTCTCCCAGGCTGTCGAGATGGCGCTCTCGGGAAAGATTCGCGATGCCAAGACTCTGTCCTCGGTATTCTGGCTGAAAATCCAGAGTAGCTAAAAAACGGCATGGATACAGTGTTGTCTCTGTTGACAGCCCCCTTTACTCGCATCACAATGTCAAAAATATGACAGGCACGAAACCCTCCGTCTGGGGCGTGCCGAGGGGGCGTAAGTGGAACGTTTGAAAGGTACCGTCAAGTGGTTTAACAATGCCAAGGGTTATGGGTTCATCGGTCGCGAAGGTGGTCCTGATGTCTTCGTTCACTACAGTGCCATCACCGCGGACGGCTACAAGAGCTTGCAAGAAGGGGACCCAGTCGAATTCGAGATCATCCAGGGCCAGAAAGGACCACAAGCAGCGAACGTAAATAAAGCCTCGTAACCTTCCTTCTAATTCCATCACTATCGATCGTGCGCCGCAGCCAAGACTGTCGGCGCACGATCGTGTTCTGCTGCCTAGTCCGAATTTGCTAAGCTTTAGGGCAATGGACAACAAGGCAATCGCCGGCATTCTTTACGAAACTGCCGACCTGCTCGAAATTGACGGAGCCGACTCCTTCCGGATCCGTTCGTACCGCAATGCTGCGGAAGCCATCGAAGCCCAGCCGCAACAGATTTCCGAAATCATTGCCGAACCCAAGCAGGTACTCGCCATCCCCGGCATTGGCAAAGGTATGCTGGCCAACCTTCAGGAAATGCTTAAGGAAGGCAGGCTCGGCCTGCATGCCGAGATGCTCAAGAAATATCGTCCCACCATGCTCGATCTGCTGAAGATCCAGGGACTCGGCCCGAAAACCATCGCTCTGCTGTGGAGTTCCTTCCAGGTATGCTGACGTCGAAGGGCTGGAAAAACTCGCGCGCGAAGGAAAAATCCGCAACGCTCCCCCGCATGGGCGAAAAGCAAGAACAAAAACTGCTGAAAGCGATTGAGGACTACCGCCGGGTTGCTGGCCGCTTTCTGTTGGATACGGCCGAAATCCAGGCCGCAAAAATTATCGATCACCTGAGCAGCATCCCGGGAATCGAGAATGTTACTCCGGCCGGCTCCCTTCGTCGGGGACGCGAAACCGTCGGCGATCTCGACATCCTGGTCACTGGCAAAGCCTGTATCGCCGATGCCGAGCGCGAAGCCTGCATCGATCACATCATCAAGCTTCCCGGGTTGATGGAAATCATTGCCCGCGGCGATAACAAAGTCAGCTTTCGCATGCGCGGCGGAATGCAGGTAGACGTCCGATTTCTATCCCCCGACTCCTTCGGAGCTGCCATGCAGTACTTCACCGGCTCCAAGAACCACAACGTCGCGCTTCGCCAACGCGCCCTCAAAATGGGATACACGCTCAGCGAGTACAGCCTCGCGAGCCTGGAAGACGGAAAGCCGGTTGCCGGCAAGACCGAGGCCGAGATCTACGCCAAGCTGAAGCTCGACTACATTCCGCCGGAGTTACGGGAAAATCTCGGGGAACTCGACGCCGCTGAGAATCATTCCCTGCCCAGCCTGATCACCCAGGACGACATCCGCGGCGACGTGCATATGCACACCGTTGAGACCGATGGCCGCAACACCATCGAAGAGATGGCGGAGGCCGCGCAGACCCGCGGCTACCAGTACATGGCGATCACCGATCACTCCAAAAATCTCGCCTTCGCCAATGGCCTCGATGACGCTCGCGCCGTTCAACACATCCACAAGATTCGGGCCGCGAACGATGCAAATAAGGGCATCACAATCTTCGCCGGCATCGAGGTTGACATTCTCGCAGACGGCGCACTCGACCTCTCCGACTCGGTGCTTGAGCAAATGGATATCGTCATCGCCAGCGTTCATTCCCACATGAGCCAGAGCCCGGTAGAAATGACCTCGCGCCTGATTCGCGCCATCGAGAATCCCAACACCTCGGTGATCGGCCACCCCACAGGGCGCTTACTGCTCCGCCGGGACGCTTATCAGTTTGATGTAGACGCCGTGCTAAAGGCGGCTGCGAAGCATAAAGTGGCTATGGAGCTCAATGCGTATCCCGACCGCCTCGACCTTTGCGACCGGCATTTGCGGCTCGCCAAACAGTACGGCGTCAAGATCGTCATCAACACCGACTCTCATCACACCTCGCACATGGAAAAGATCAAGTACGGAATTCTCCAGGCCCGGCGCGCATGGCTTACCAAAGACGACGTGCTGAATACCTTGCCACCACAGAAGTTCGCCCAAGCGATTAAGCATTCCTGGTGAGGGAAAAGCCACGAAGCCGGGATGAAGATAGAATGAGCTCGCTAGAGGTTTTTATGCCAGAAGAAACTCCGTCCGTTCCCCCGCCGCAGCCTGAGCCGGTTGTGGACACTCAGCCGCCCTCGCCAAACCTTCCCTTCAACATCGGCGAGGAGTTCGGCACTGCGAAGAAGAATCTGCCTCCAGCAAAGATTCTGGCGATCTGTGTCGCCGCCATCCTTTTGGTCATCGGCGCGCTAGCCTTCTTCAACAAGGCGCATACTTCCGCCGCAGGTTCGGTGGACGACATCACAGCCGTCGAAATTCCCAACCAGGGTTCCGTGCTGGTTGCAATTACGGTTTCTTTTCAGAACAACGGCGACAAGCCTTTCTACATACACACCATGAAGGCCGACCTGGATGCCAGTTCCGGCTCCTACAGCGACGAAGCCGCCTCCATTGCCGACTTCGACCGCTATTACCAGGCTTTTCCCGCGCTCAAGGAACACGCTCAGAAGCCACTCGCTCCTGAAGACAAGATTCTCCCAGGCGGGAAGGAAACCGGAACCATTATCGTCAGTTTCCCGGTCACGAATGACGTATTCGCCAGCCGCAAATCGCTCAAGGTCACGATTTGGCCCTACGACCAGCCCGTGCCCCTGGTGCTCAGCAAATAGTTACTGATGTTTTTGCAGGATTTTTCTTCGCGCCAGGTGAGTACTGGCATCAGGCTTGATCTCGTCGTACTTCAGACAGCTGATCGATCCATCGACTTCCAGCACGGCTAGTGCAACATCGTGATAGCTTGCGATGCCGTGCTCACGCAAGGCGCGTTGCAGCTCATCCATGCTGACGTGTTCCTTAGCCATGTGCGATTCGATGACCTTCCCATCGTGCACCAGCAGGCTGGGCTGCCCCTGAACGAATTTGCGAAAGCGCCGGTTGGCTCCGGAAAACTCCGCCACGAAATAGTTGAGGATTAGCAACGTGGCCGCCGCCACAATCCCACCCAGCAGGGAGTTATCGGGGCCGGTCATGGCGTTCTGCACGCCGTTGCTGATCAGCAGCAGCAGCGTCAGGTCGAACGGCGTCATCTGTCCGACTTCGCGTTTTCCGCTGAGACGAACCCCAAGCAGCACGACGGCGTAAACCACCGCCGTGCGCATCGCGATTTCCAGAAGGGCGTGACTACTGGACCCTAGCATTCGTTATTGGGAGGGCGTTACAGGTACCGGCGCGTTCTTGGGCGTACTCAAATACCCCGTGGCCTTGTTCTTGTCCACCGACCACACCACCAACTCGTACAGCAAGTGATCGCGCCCGGTGTAAAACTGGATCGGCTCGCTCACATTGCGATCCTTCTTCTCGATGGTGCGATCGTCAGCAGTCACGTTGAGCGTATATTTTCCGCGCTTAGTGTCGACCTTCTTCAACTGCAGAGTCACCGTCGAGATGGCCTGCGGTTTTGCGCCCTTCAATAGCGTGAACTCGTAATAATTGCGGTCGCCTTTGTGCTTCAGGGTTTCCAGGTCGTCCCGCGTGTGCGCAATCAATCCGCTTTGCACGCCCAGATCGCCAATCGTGCTCTCCAGCTTGGCGCGGGTGGCTTCCAGTTCCGTCTTGGTAGACGCTACGTCGGTTTTGACTCCGCCTACGTCCGTCTTCACCCCCGCCACTTCTCCGCTCACCTGGCTGATCTGTTCTTTCTGTGCCGCTTCCAGCCGGGATTCCGCCGCGCGCTGCTGCGCCTGCAATTCCGAGGCGCGTCGCGTCAACTCTTTCTTGGTGATTCCCACCTGCTGCGCAAGGGTCTCATCGTCGGCCTCGGCCGCCTGCATCCGCTTGGTGAGCTCCGCAATCTGAGCCTGGCTCGCGCTTTGGTCTTTTCCTAACCTGTCTAACCGGCCCCGCAAATCGAACAAAAAGTAGAGAGAACCTGCCACATAGAGAACAGCCACAATCAGCAGAATCCATTTGCCACTGCTGCTGCTCTCGGAGTGGACTTCGGACAATTCTTCGCCATCAGCCATGCGCTCGCTCCGCGTCTAAGTTTTTGGTGGAGAGGGTCTTTTCAATTGGAACCCATTCAGCGAAGGGTGTCAATCCGGCCGCAACACGCCCTGGGTCTGCCGGAATCCCAACCTCCCCTGAAGCCTCACCACGTCGCTGTGTACTCTGGAGTACTAACTATCCAGTAACTCCTGTATTACTTCCGTGACTGTGACGTCCTGAGCAGATGCTTGAAAAATCAGCCTTCAGGCATACGCTAGCAAGACAACCCCCGTAAACAGCAGCGCATGGACTCTCGAAAGATCACACATTTTGGGCGGTACGAAGTGCTGGCCGAGCTTGGCCGAGGCGCCATGGGCCTCGTCTACAAAGGACGCGACCCTCAGATCGACCGCCTGGTCGCGATCAAAACCATTTCTTTGCTCAACCAGGGCTCCGACGAAGAACTGGAGTATCGCAAACGATTTTTTCTCGAGGCCCGCGCTGCCGGCCGGCTCTCGCATCCCGGAATCGTCACTGTCTACGACGTAGGAGAAGACGCGGCCACTCGAACTCCTTACATCGTTATGGAGTACGTCGCCGGAGAATCACTCAACAACATTCTCGGAGACCGTCAGGGAAAGGTGCCGCTCAAATCCGCGCTTCAGTTAGTTCAAGATCTGGCCGAGGCGCTCGACTATGCACATGCGCAGGGAGTCGTTCATCGCGACATCAAACCCGCCAACATCATGGTCACCGAAGAAGGGCACGCAAAGATCACCGACTTCGGTATCGCTAAGCTGAATCTCGCTTTGCTGACTGTACCGGGACATGTGCTCGGCACTCCGGCCTACATGTCTCCCGAGCAACTTGAAGGACAAGAACTCGACGGCCGCTCTGACCTGTTTTCCCTAGGCGTAATTCTTTATTCGATGATTACCGGTCATCGCCCCTTTCAAGGCAACAGCGCCACCACCGTCTGTTTCAAGGTCGCCAACCGCGAACCGCTGCCCGCCTCGGCCTACGACAATTCGTTTCCGCCGGAACTGGATTATGTAATCGCTCGCGCCATGGCTAAAGATCGCGACGGCCGTTACCAGACCGGACGCGAGATGGCGCTCGACATCAGCAGTCTGTTAAAGGGCCAGGCTCCTCGCAGTCAGGGCGACTCCACGCCTGCCAACGGCGACCCGGCCCAACCGCCTTCTCTATCCACAGTTGCGCGGGAAATGGCGGAGATTCGCGCCGGCGGCAAAACGCCTGCGCCAAAAAAGCTCACATCGTTTTCGCCGCTTCGCATGGTGGGCGCTGTTCGGAACGCCGGCCCGTCGGTACTGATCGGCAGCGCCGTGGCCGTGCTGCTGATGTCCGTCGCGTGGTTCGCGAGGCAGAAACCGGACTTGACGCCGGAAACTCCGTCCGCACGAGTCGCGGTCGCAGCCGCCCCCGCAGTTGAGACTGCGCCGGCGGTGAACGTGCCCATTGCGAAGACGGTTTTGGTTCCAGCAACTTCAGACGGGCAGAAAAAAATCGCGGCGGTGAAGTCGCCAAAGCGCGCTTCCGATGTTTCCCTGGTGCAATTGCACCTTCAACATCATTTCAAGTCCGGAACCGTTTCGGTGTGGAGCGATGACCACCTGCTTTACACCCACGACATTCGGGGAGAAGCTACGAAAAAGCTGGTGCTCTTTCGCGGCGTGCAAGGCATCAGTTCCGCCGACCTGCACGTTCCGCTCGGAGCCCACAAGTTGCGGGTCCGGGTGCAATCGCCGGAAAATGCCTACGATCAATCCGCTGAAGTCGATGCCGTCGTAAGGAAAGACGCCGAGCAGGTCCTCACCGTGAAGTGCGACAAGCAGCGCTTGTCCGTCGTTGTGCAGTAGAAACTTTCCTGCCACCGTGCAGTAGAAGCTGAATTGTCATTCCGCCCGAGCCGGAGCGAACACGACCGCGACCGAGGAATCTGCTCTTGATGCTCACAGCCTCACGTTCCTCAACCGAAGCGAATTCGTAATCACCGAAACCGAACTGAAGCTCATGGCAGCCGCCGCCAGAATCGGACTCAGCAGAATCCCAAATACCGGATACAGCACCCCCGCCGCGATCGGTACACCAACCGAGTTGTACACAAAGGCGAAAAACAGGTTCTGCCGAATATTCCGCATCGTGGCTTGGCTCAACTTTCGCGCCCGCACAATACCGGTCAGATCGCCTTTCACCAGTGTCACGCCACCACTTTCCATCGCCACGTCTGTTCCCGTTCCCATAGCGATCCCGACGTCCGCCTGCGCCAGCGCGGGAGCATCGTTGATCCCGTCCCCAGCCATCGCCACCTTCGCTCCCTGCTGCTGCAACCGCTTCACCACTTCCGATTTCTGTTCCGGACGCACTTCGGCCTCGTACTGCTCGATTCCCAGTTTTCTCGCCACCGCCGCTGCAGTCACTTGACTGTCGCCGGTAAGCATCACAATGCGAAGACCTTCTGCTTTCAGTTCGCGCAGCGCCTGGGCAGTCGTTTCTTTCACCGGATCGCTCACACCAACCACTCCCGCCGCCTTGCCGTCCACTGCCACGAACATCGCCGTCTGTCCATCCTGCCGCAGTTGAGCCGCTGGCTGCTGCATTGAATCGGCCGCGATTCCTTGTTCTTTCAGCAGCGCGTCGTTGCCAATCACCACGATTTTGTTCTCAACCTTGCCGGAAACGCCGCGCCCCGCAAACGATTTGAACTCCGTCGGCGACGTTAGCGCCAATCCATTTTGCTTGGCCGCCTTCACGATGGCTGCGCCCAGCGGATGCTCGCTTCCCTGCTCTACGCTCGCTACTAGTCGCACCAGCTCGGAATCGCTCATTCCCGCAACCGGGATCACCGCCTCCAAACTCGGCTTGCCCTCGGTAAGCGTTCCGGTCTTGTCCACCACCAGCGTATCCACCTTTTCCAGGATCTCCAGCGCCTCGGCATTCCGGATCAATACTCCCGTATGAGCGCCGCGCCCGGTTCCCACCATGATCGCCATCGGAGTCGCCAATCCCAGCGCGCACGGACACGCAATGATCAACACCGCCACCGCATTCACCAATGCATGCGCCAGCCGCGGCTCGGGTCCCCATACTGCCCATACCACGAATGTCAGCACCGCGATTCCAATCACCGCAGGAACAAACCAGCCTGCCACGCGATCTGCCAATCTCTGGATCGGAGCCCGGCTGCGCTGTGCCTGGCTCACCATCTGCACAATCTGCGCCAGCAGCGTCTCGCTGCCCACATGCTCGGCCTTCATGACGAAGGAGCCCGCACCCGCCAGCGTGCCCCCCACCACCCGGCTTCCCATCTCTTTCTCAACAGGCATAGATTCGCCGGTGATCATCGACTCGTCGACCGTTCCGTTTCCTTCGAGCACGATGCCGTCCACCGGAACCTTCTCGCCCGGCCGCACCCGCAAACGGTCTCCCGGCTTCACTTCCAGCAAGGGAATATCTTTCTCTTCTCCGTCCCTTAGAATGCGCGCGGTCTTCGGACTCAGGTCGAGCAGCGCGCGAATCGCAGCTCCGGTTCGGCTGCGCGCCTTCAATTCCAGCACCTGGCCGAGCAAGACCAGCGTCGTGATCGCCGCAGCGGCTTCGAAATAAACTGCCGGCACGCCGTTCATGTCGCGAAACGAAGCCGGAAAAATATTCGGAAACAGCGTAGCCACCAGGCTGTACACGTAGGCAACGCCCGTCCCCATCGCGATCAACGTGAACATGTTCGTCGAACGGTTTTTGATCGAGATCCAGCCGCGCTCGAAGAAGGGCCATCCCGCCCACAAAACGACCGGCGTCGCGAGCACTAGTTCAATCCAGGGCAACCATCCCGAAGGCAACGCCCGCTGCACCGGCATTCCCGGCAGCATGTCAGCCATGGCGATCAGCAACAGCGGCGCAGTCAGCGCAACGCTGATCCAGAAGCGGCGCGTCATGTCGCGCAGTTCGGGATTCTCTTCTTCCACCGCGCTCACCGTGCGTGGTTCCAGCGCCATGCCGCAGATCGGGCAGGCCCCAGGCTCGGAGCGAACGATCTCCGGGTGCATGGGACACGTGTATTCCACGCGCGTCGTGGCCACCGGGGTCTCGGGATCGAGCGCCATCCCGCAACTCGGACACGCTCCCGGCTTCGCTTCCCGCACCTCCGGACACATCGCGCAGACATATGCCTGCGCCTTGGTCTGGACTGCGGCAACCGCCTTGGCCGAAGCAGGCGCGATCGTCGTCAACGATGCTTTCAAATATTTCTTTGGATCAGAGCGAAATTTCTCCAAGCACCCCGCGCAGCAGAAGCAGTACGTCTTGCCGGCAAATTCGAACTTATGCTTGGCCGTCGCGGGGTTCACATCCATCCCGCACACCGGATCCTTCTGATCGACAGCTGATGGGGCAGCCGCTCCCAGCATGACCAGCCCCGAACCTTGCGGCGACTGCAAATACTTTTCAGGAGCTGCCTTGAATTTCTCCAGGCATCCTGCGCAACAGAAGTAATACGTCTGGCCCTTGTACTCGTGGCGAAACTTCGCCTTCGAGAGATCCACCGACATCCCGCAGACAGGATCTTTCGCCACAGCAGCTGCCGGATTCGTCGTCCTCAGTTCCATCTTCCCTCCGCGCCCACTCTATGACGCGCATCACGAGATGGGCACTCACTCAACCTTACACCCGCCAAAGACTCAAGGCGTTCTCAGTCTCCTCCGCGCTCTGCGGCATTCTCAGTGCTCTCTGCGTTTCAAGATTTTGGTTTTCTTCGTGGTACCTTCGTGTCCTCCGTGGTTGCGTCTGTATTTCTCTGCGCGCTCTGCGGTATTTCTCAGCGTTCTCTGCGTTTCAAGATTTTGTACTGCGCCCACATGAACAAGGTCGGCGCCCTTCCTGTACTCTGCCAGACAGTTCTTCTATATTGGATTCTGCTGCACCCTTCATGGAAGCAATGCGCTGTTGTGAGGCAATCTGAAATGACCCAACTGGAAGTCCGCTACCGTTATCAGACCGCCCCGGCCGCCGCCGAAATGCGCGCCATCAACGCGATCCGCGAAGTCTATGGAATCCGCAAAATTGTTCTGGACGAAAAACAGAAAACGGTGCGCGTGGAATATGACGCCTCCCGCCTGAAAGAACCGGTGGTGGCGGGCCTACTGCGCCGCGCAGGACTGGACCTGTCGGAAATGATTGTCTTGGCTTGAGCTACTGAATTCCCGTAGGACTGCTAGGAAATTCGTCGGGGGAAATGCAAAGGGGCGCTCAAGAAAACCTCTGGCCGAAGTTTATTCTCGAGAGCGCCCCGTTGCGCGCCACTTCGTCTGCTGGTCTTATTGCACCCCCGGTGCCATTTGCAAAACATTGAAAATACGTAGTCCTAGCCGAGTCTCGGGGGTAGGATTTTCCCCTCTGCCGGAAAGTTTTACGTTCATCCCGACCCCTTCGCAAAGCGACGGCCAACCGTTGTTGAAATCCCGACACAGGAGGGCAGGTTTTGGTAACTTGGCTGTTGGCATGTGGCTCTTGGCTTTGCGCTTTGGTTCCTGGATTCGCACTTCTGCATTCTGACTTCAGACTTCTGCCTTCAAATTCTGCATTCGCAATTCTAACTTTAACGTGGAGTTCTGCCTCGTTCGCATTCCGTAGTATTATTATTTGACTCCAGAAATACGGGCCCGTAGCTCAGTTGGATAGAGCACTTCGCTACGAACGAAGGGGTCGGGCGTTCGAATCGCTCCGGGCCCACCATTTCCTTCCACTTCAACAGGGTGAACACCCTCCCGCAATGCGTCCTGGGAGAGCCTAAAAGACCGACTTATCAGCTACTCTGGGCCTGAGTCGCTCTGGACTTCAGAAACGCAGCTTTCCACGCCGCCCGTTTTTCAGGCGAGTTCACCGAACGCGAAAAATCAATAATGTAGCTAACTTCATGGGGACAATAGATGCAGGGGGTTTCCAGCACCTCTGCGGTGGGCTCGTGCTCCACTGTGAATGGGAATGACCTTAAGCAGCGAGTACAAGTCAGAACGACAAACGGCTTGCCGTTATGGTCTTTACCATTTCGCGGAATCCAAACCGGCGCATTTTCCCCTTTGTGGCCCTTCGATCCCTCTTGAATCAAGTTGGCGATTATCTTCAGAAGTTCCGCCGCGCTTTCCTGGCCCTTGGCGTAAAAAGCATCGGCGATGACCCCATCGGGTACTCCGCTCGAATCGTAGGCTCCACTGGAAGCGACCACCATGATGTCCGGGAATCTTCGCCGCACGACCGACAGCAACTCGAACCCCGACATCTGAGGCATGTTGAGGTCCGAGAGCAGTATGTGAGGCTGGGAGTCCTGTAAATGCAGCAGCGCGTCAAAGCCGTCGTTTGCCGTCGAAACCTCGTATCCCCCGGCGGCAAGCAACTGCGAAATAGTCTGACGTACAGCTTCATCGTCCTCGACTACCAGTATCCGGATTTTAGAATCGGTAGCCACTTGGCGCGTCCACCCTTCCGTGCTAGGCGTAGGCGCGAAAGCACTTGACTTGGTCGCCTGAAGATCTTGGTGGACTTAGCAATTGCTCGCGTTCTGCTAAGGCGCGATTGAGCTTAGAAATCAGATCCATCAACTTTGCCGGATCCATTTCAGTGCTGGCTTGTTCGGCGAGGTACTTCCAATCACTAGGTTGGTGTTGGCTCATGGGGAGCCGTTCCTTTTTACGGTAATGTCAAGCTACTCTGCCCTTGAAATCACGTCTGAGCAATATTGAACACCTGACATATTCCGTGCCAGAGGCTTCACGCAAGAACAGAAATTCAAGAAGCGCGATTTCCGCTCCCCGTTTCGCACCCGGGTGCTGGAAATGCCGTCCCAGCTTTGGCTTTTTTCCCAAAGACATTGCTGGTAATCTGCTCTACACGGCCCCGTAGCTCAATTGGATAGAGCATTGGTCTTCGGAACCAAGGGTTGGGGGTTCAAATCCCTCCGGGGTCGCCAGTCTTGATCGCCAACCGGCCGTCGGCCTCGTATAGAGCTCTCCCCCCGCAATCTCTTGCATCTTGACATTCCACCCACGCCGGTCCAAGCTTCAATCCCCGTCGCTTTGGCCCAGGCAAGCAGATTCCATTCCTGAGGTGCGCTTTGAGAAAAACCCTACTCCCAGCTACCCTGCTCTCCCTTCTCCTGTCTACCAATGCGCTATTCGCGGTCACCCAGATCGCCTACGTCGAAGTAGGATCCAATCCAGTGTCCATCGCCATTGATCCCACACGAAATCTGGCTTATGCGGCCAATAACGTCGATCAAACGATCGCAGTGATCGATACCAATGCACACACCCTGCTCGCGACGATTCCCTGCAACCCGCCTGCTGGAGTTGCCGTGAATCCAATCACAAACCTGATCTATGTCAACAGCAGTGGCGTGCAGGTGATCGACGGAGGCACGCGAAGCATCATTGCAAACATTGCGACAGGGGCAGGAGCCGGAGGAATCGCCGTAGACCCAACCCTCAACAAGATCTTTTCCGTCAATTCCGCCGGCGACAGCCTGGCAATTATCGATGGAACGACGAACACATTGGTGAGCAAGCTTCCGGTTGGAAACGATCCGGTAGGAGTGGCCGTCGACATCACAGCTCACTTGGTGTTCGTCTCCAACCTGCTCTCCGGCACCGTCTCTGTCGTGGATGGACAAAGCAATGCCATGATCACCACCATCACTCTTCCCGGCGCAGGCGTGGCGTTTGCCAACGGCATGGCAGTGGACCATGCCCTTCATCGCCTTTACGTCACCGACAACAACAATTACACCCTCGATGTCATCGACACGCGCACCTTCACCGTCAGTGCGACGGCTACGGGCTTCAGCAGCCCGCATGATGTTTCAGTGAATCTTCAGACCCACGGCATCTTCGTGCTGGACTTTGGACTTCTGCAAACCATTCATGCCGTCAATCCATCCACGCTGCAAATCACCTCCAGCATTGAGCGCCCTCTGCCCATCGCAAGCGCGGTGGACCCAAACACCGGCGATTTGTACGTCTGCGCCAGAACCCGCGTCCTTATCTTCCGGCCGTAGAGTTTCACTGTCCTTCCCAAAAAATATGGGCCGGAAGAATCCGGCCCAAGTTTCATGCAATTTTTCCGAGCTTTACTGCGCTGAGAATCCGCGAATCACTCCCGTCGAGTCGGTGAAGCGACCCACCAGGACACCCGCGTTATTCAGTCCACGAACGCGCGTTTCCGTTGAATTCGGAGCCGCAACATCGGTGTAGGTTTTGCCGAGCCTCATGTATCCACTGAATGGTCCTGAGGTGCTGAGTCCGTGTAGTCCCACGATTTCGCCGCTATCGTTGACGCGGTCCGTAGCAGTGACCGTAGCCGAAGGATAAGTCACGTCGCGGAACGTCGTTCCCGTCAGCGTGAACCCGTGCTCGTTGCCGGCGGAGTCATCATAGATTCCAGTCATCTCACCTTTGTTATTGACCCCAGTGAATTCCGTCAGGATTGCTCCGTTCGGCGCGTCAAAGGTGGTGTAAACGCCGGCCGCGTCCACGAAGCCGTGGAATACGCCCGCGCTGTCAGTGTAGGTCCCGACGATCGTGCCAGCCGTGTTGATGCTCCATGCATTCGTCATGGTCGATCCGGGAGGATCGATCTTGGTGAAATGCCCAGCGGCGTCCTGGAATCCGTGAGTGATGCCGCCGGCGTCGATGTACCAGCCCACCATGGTGCCCGCATCGTTAATGCCGTATACGCGGGTGTCGGTGGCGTTCGGCACCTTGATCTTCTTGAATTTGCCGGACGTCAGGCTGAACCCAGTGGCCAATCCGGTAGAGTCGATAAAAAAGCCGACGATCGTCCCGCCGGTGTTGATATTGTTGCAGTCGGTTTCCGTGGCGCCGGGCGCGTTAATGGTGGTGAAAGTGAGAGGTGGTTGTGCATACAACAGACTGGCTGAGAAGGTGAGGGCGACAAAAACAGTAAACAACTTAGCGATACGGATTGTTGACATTCAGCAGGCCTCCGTGGGGATTTCTTCGCGCGCGGAATCGTATGTTTAGGCGCGTCTCGTGTCAAGAGTTCTTCTGTGGAAACTGCTGAAACTTAGATACTTAGAGCCTTTTGTACATGTCATAACCTCCCTCTCGCTGGTTCCCGCCAAGCAGTTAAATCGATTTAAATTCAAATTCAAATGCTCTCTACAGCAATCCCTGTATAGAAATCCAAAGCTAAGTAGGCGAATCTGTACAATAGTTAAAACAAGGTTTCGATTTTGTTTCACCCGCTCTGAACTTTCTTCTGCCAATTTTATGAAAGACTCTCTCTCCGCTGGCTAAAGGTGAGAGATATTGGGCAGCATACTTGCGAATATTAATTGCCGACGATCATGAGGTGGTGCGCCGCGGCCTGCGCTCTCTTCTATCGTCCCAAGCCGAATTTCAGGTTTGTGGCGAGGCCGTGGACGGCCTGGATGCCATCGCCAAGGCCAAAGAGCTTCGCCCTGATGTCATCGTTCTCGACATCAGCATGCCGCGGCTGAATGGCCTGGAAGCCGCCAACATCATCCGCCGGGAAGTTCCAGAATCAGAAATCCTTATCCTGAGCCAGCATGACCCATCCCAAATGCGCCAGACTGCGCTCGCCGCCGGTGCTCGCGCTTACGTCGCTAAGTCCGACGTTTCCCGCGACCTGCTGGCCGCGGTTCATGCTCTCGGTAAACATCGCGATCCCGTCGTAGGCCCCTCGACTCCCCTACCGAATCGGGAGCTCGGGCAAAGTCTGGTGAAGCGGCCTCCCTTACAAACCACCGATTCAATCCAGTTCATCGGAGGCGGAGAGATGGGCGCTCTCATGCGCGCCCACGATTGGTCGCAGACTCCACTGGGACCGGCGCGCTTATGGCCCCAGAGCCTTCGCACTGCCGTCAGCATCTGCCTCGATTCCCGCTTTCCGATTTTGGTTTGGTGGGGAGCTGAATTGGTGATGCTCTACAACGACGGCTACAAGCAAATCCTCGGAGCCAAACACCCTGCGGCGCTGGGTGCGCCTGGACAAAATTGCTGGCCTGAGATCTGGGAGACCATTCGCCCCATGCTCGCCGGAGTCCTCGAGCGTGGAGAAGCGACTTGGTCCGACGATCTCTTGTTGCTGCTCGAGCGCAACGGTTATCCGGAGGAGTGCTACTTCACTTTTTCTTACAGTCCAATTCGAGATGAATCGGGCGGCATCGGCGGCATATTTACCCCCGTCAACGAAACCACCGAACGCGTCATTGGAGAACGTCGTCTGCGCACGTTGCGCGATCTCGCCGCGCGCAAGAGCGACGCCCCTTCTGAAGAGCAAACCTGGTCCGTGGCGGCACAGACGATCGCCGAGAATCCATACGATGTGCCCTTCGCCGTTCTCTACAAACTGCTGCCGGGCAGCACCACCCTCGAGCCTGCCGCAATGGCCGGACTACCCGATGGCCACTCCCTGGCTCGGCCAGTAGATCTTCAAGCCAACGACTCCGCTCTCTCTAGAACTTTGGCGAACGTGGTCTCGCAAGGTGTGCCTGAGCTTCTGGAAGACATGAGCGCCTTTGAAAACATTCCGGAAGGCGTCTGGAATGCTGCGCCGGTCAGCGCACTGGCGATTCCGATCAAGCTCCCGGGGCAGGAAGCTTTGGCGGGCGTTCTTCTCAGCGGCGTCAATCCTCGCAAGCGACTCGACGAAAAATACAACAGCTTTTTCACCCTGGTAGCCGGACAGATCGGCGCCAGCCTTGCCGATTCGCGCGCCCTGCAACTGGAACGCGAACGCAGTCAGGCCCTGGCTGAGATCGACCGCGCCAAGACCCTGTTCTTTAGCAACGTGAGCCACGAATTCCGCACTCCGCTCACGCTCATGCTAGGCCCACTCGAGCAGCTTCTGCGAAAAGCGCCGAGCAGTTTTTCCCCCGAAGAAGCCGGGCAGCTTGCCATGGTGCAGCGCAATGCGTTGCGCCTGCTGAAGCTGGTGAACACGCTGCTCGACTTCTCACGGCTGGAATCCGGCAGGGCCCAGGCTCGTTATCGCCCGACCGATCTTGCCGCCATCACCGCCGGCCTTGGAAGCATGTTCGATTCGGCATTCCAGCAGGCCGGCATAAAGCTCATCATCGAATGTTCTCCCTTGCCCGAACCGGTCTACGTCGATGCCGATATGTGGGAGAAGATCGTTCTCAACCTGCTGTCGAACGCACTCAAGTTCACGCTCCGCGGAGAAGTCCGGCTCAGCCTGAAACCGGTTGCTGATCACGTCGAATTGACCGTCGCCGACACCGGCATCGGTATCGCCGCCAGCGAGATCCCCCACATCTTCGAACGCTTCCACCGCGTCGAGGGCGTCCGCGGACGCAGTCACGAAGGCAGTGGAATCGGACTCGCGATGGTGCACGAGCTGGTCAATCTCCATGGTGGAAGGATCGCAGTTAATAGCGCTCCCGATCGCGGCACCACTTTCAAAGTCTCTATTCCCTTTGGCACTTCGCACTTACCACTCGACATGGTCGGTCCCGCGGAAACCGCGCTTCGGACGGAGAGCGGTGCGCAGCCGTATGTTCAAGAGTCCTTGCGCTGGCTGTTCCCGGCTGAGGAAACAAACGTCCAGCCTGAGTTGCAGCGTTCCGCCCATATCCTGGTCGCCGACGACAATGCCGATATTCAGACCTACGTCGGTGGTCTGTTATCCGATTTGTACGAAGTGCAAACAGCCTCGAACGGCCAAGCCGCTCTCGCCGCTGCCCGCGCCCGCCGTCCCGACCTCATCCTGGCCGATGTCATGATGCCGGTGATGGACGGATTCTCTTTGCTGAAGGAACTGCGTTCCGATCCCGACCTTCGCGCGGTTCCGGTGATTTTGCTCTCCGCCCGCGCCGGCGAGGAATCGCGGGTCGAAGGTCTCGACCGCGGTGCCGACGATTATCTGGTCAAACCGTTCAGCGGCCGCGAACTGCTGGCTTGCATCGCCGGCCATCTTCAACGCGCCGCCGTGCACGCAGAAGTTTCCCTCGCGCGTTCCCAGAGCATGGAACAGTATCAGCGGCTGTTCCAGCACAACCCTCAGCCTATGTGGCTTTTCGATCTCGAAACTCTTCAGTTTCTTGACGTGAATGAAGCGGCCATTTCTCACTACGGCTACTCGCGCGACGAGTTCATGCGAATGACAGTGTCAGACATTCGCCTCGACGGTGACCTTGAAGCCTTTAAAGAGCAACTCAAGGGACTTGCCGCACAACCCATACCACTGGGAAATCTTAAGCACAAACGCAAAGATGGCAGCGTCATTGACGTGCAGGTGGTTGGCTACAAAGAAATATTCATGGGACGCCCCTCGTTCCTGGCAACGATCACCGACGTCACCGATCGCTTGCGGGTTGAGGCGGCCCTGCGAGAAAGTGAAGAGCGCTTCCGCATCATGGCCGATACTGCTCCGGTCATGATCTGGATGTCCGGCCCCGATGCTGCCTACAACTTCTTCAACAAGCCCTGGCTCGATTTCACGGGACGTACGGCTGCGCAGGAATTCGGCCGCGGCTGGACCGAAGGGATCCATCGCGAGGATGCCGAACGCTGCCTGAAAACTTATCAGTCCGCGTTTAAACATCGCCAGCCGTTTGGCATGGAATACAGGCTGCGCCGCGCTGACGGGGAGTATCGCTGGATTCTGCATCGCGCAGTTCCCCGCTATACCGCCAAAGGCGAGTTCAGCGGATACATCGGTTCCTGTCTCGACATCAGCGAACGCAAGACGGTGGAGCAGGCTCTACGCGCCGCGCACAGCGACCTGGAACGCCGCGTCCGTGAGCGTACGGCCGAACTCGAGCACAAAACAGCGCAAGTCCTTGCCCAAGCCGAACTCCTCGATCTCGCCGATGAAGCGATTCTGGTACGCACCCTCGATGATCGCGTCACTTATTGGAACCAGGGGGCAGAACGCCTGTATGGTTGGAATCGTCACGAAGTCCTCGGTCAACTCATCCCGCCAATCATTAAGACCGCATTTCCCGAGCCGTTCCCCAAGATTCGCGCGAAAATTTTGAAAGAAAAAAGCTGGCAAGGCGAGTTGGTCCAATCGAAGCGCGACGGCTCGCGCATCATCGTTGCCAGCCGCTGGACCCTGTGGTCTGACAAGGCAGGAAATCCTCTCGGATTTCTCGAACTCAACACCGACATCACTGACCGCAAACGTGCCGAAGAAAGCGTTCGCGCCCTGTCCGGGCGTCTCTTGCAAATGCAAGATGAAGAGCGCCGCCGCATCGCGCGTGAGCTCCACGACAGCGCCGGGCAAATGGTGGTTGCGCTCGATATCGATTTATCCGTCATCGAAAGCGAAATTTCCCGCCTCAGTCCAGCCGCGGCCAAGGCGTGCGCGGAAAGCCGGGAGCTGGTGCAGGAGATGTCGAAGGAGCTGCGCACCATTTCCCACTTGCTCCATCCGCCGCTGCTTGATGAAGCGGGCCTTCCCTCCGCCGTGCGCTGGTATGTCGAAGGCTTTGCCGAGCGCAGCAAGATTCCCGTCGATCTCCAACTCTCGCCCGAACTCGGACGTCTGACTCCAGAGCTTGAAACCGCAATCTTCCGCATCATTCAGGAAGCGCTGACCAACGTTCACCGCCACTCCGAAAGCGCGACTGCCGCCATCTCCATTCTCCAAAGTGGTGGCTCAGTCCGCGTCGAAGTCCGCGATCAGGGACGAGGCCTCTCTTTCGAAGGACGAAAAAGAGCTTCGGCTCCTCCCAGAACCGGCGTAGGAATTCAAGGAATGCGTGAACGGGTTCGTCAGCTAGGTGGGAATTTCGATATTCATTCAGGAGCGTCCGGCACCGTGGTGAGCGCTTCGTTTCCGACTGCTGCTCTTAGCAATCACGCGCAAACGTCGTAGCCCAAGCCTCGGCAGTTGGATCGTGTCTTCGTGAAAACTTCGTACACAAATAAGAAGCGCCCCAGACTCTTTCGAGTCGTGGGACGCCCGAACAGCCCTCCCCCAGAACTGCTCACAGACAAGGTACCGCTCTCCCCAAAAACCGTAAATCCCACGTTCGTGCTAAGCAAATGGCACGAATCGGCTATATGCCAGGCCTACCTTCCCCACTGCGCTTCTTATTATGAATATTCGGTTGCAGTGACATGCAAAGGGCAACATCCAACTCCGGCGAGCCATCTATTTCCGCAACAATTCCAAAGTAGCGGGGTTTCAAGTTTTCGAAGCTGTGGGTATCGAAGCATTACATCCTCGGCCTCACCCCGATTCGAGGTCCTGTCGCGAAGTATTCTCGGCCCCGGCAAAGGCGCAAGTCGGTGATAAATCTGTGCAAAAGCTTGCGCAAACTATTCGCGATATGGCCTCTTTTAGGACAGAAGTGCAATGTAATCAACTACTCCGGACTCCGGAACTTTGGAATTCAGAGTGCTCGCTATCCAGAGACGTATCAGACCTAACATCAGCCGGCCCCGATTTGGATAGGGCCGCGACCCTTGGTTCAAGTGGCTCAGGAGGATTTGTATGAAGAGAGTGCTTTTGTTGGCTCTACTGGCATTGGCTCTGCCGATGATGGCTTTTGCTTCCAGTGGGGTTGATTTCACGAACAGTGGTGGCACCTTGGTAGGTACAAACAGCGGATTCAGTCTGTCCGGCTCGACCCTCATCGCGGTCAACGGACTGAACGGCGGGGGCCTGGTCACCGGAACTCTGGGTTCGGTGGACTTTACTACCGGTGCCCTGACTAGCGGTTCCTTGCAGATGGGCGGCACTTTCGCCTCTGGCGGAACGTTCACCATCACCGGCAATGGCACCAATGGCATCCCCAATGGTGTGATCTTCAGTGGCACCTTTAGCGGACCGGTTAGCTGGCAGCTGGTCACCTTGGCTAACGGCACCCACAACTACACCTTGACTGGCGCCTTGTCTGGAAACCTCCTCGGAGCTACCAGCAACGGCGTTACCGTGCAGTTGACCATCAATACGGGCAAGGGCTTCTTTGACGGCTCGACCCAAATCTCCAGCGGAGACACCAACGTCGTCGTTCCCGAGCCCGGCACCTTGGGCTTGCTCGGAACCGGCTTGGTCGGAATCGCCGGACTGGTTCGCCGCAAACTGAAAATCGGTTAGTTTCTTGTAACCGTTTCCTCTTCAAAGCCTCGCTCTTTGAGCGAGGCTTTTTCCATTGAGGCAACTGCCGGTAACTCACCGCGACCCGGGGCAAGCCTCGCTTCCATTCCACGCCTGTCCCTTTGTCCTGAACAGCTTCCCCATATGGACCCGGCTTCGTCATCTGCCGCCCATTACCCTCGTAATCGCGCCTACGGGGATTAGCGTTGACCCTGGCAGACGCTCTTCGTAAATTTCGAAGCAGGGGGATCTATGAAAGATATTCACGAGGTCTTGCGGCGGAAGCAAGCCAAGCACGCACAGCTTGCCAAGCAGATCGAGGCGCTGCAACAGGCCGCCGAAAAGCTGCGCGAAGTCGCCCCACTTTTGGCCGAGAGCGAAGAAGACGACAGCGCCGTTCTCGTCGAAGTCGACGAAGAAATGCAGCAGCCGAATTCGATGGCCGCAAAGGCCGGTTCTGCCGCCGCTCCAGCCGCACCCGCGGCTCCCGCTAAGCGGGGAGTTGCTCCACGTTGGCCGTAACCCTGAGCCCGGAAAGCTGAGCATGACTTTTCAAGCGCTGTTGGTTTGCCAAGACGACGATGTGGCCGCAGTCCTGACACCCGTCCTTTCGGGGTTCGGCGTCGGCGCCCAGTGTTGCAGCTATCCGGAAGCCATGGTGCGTCTGTCGGAACAGCGGTTCGACGCCATTGTCGTGGACTTCGATGACCCGCACAGCGCGGCTCTCATTCTTCAGAACGCCTACCAGGCATCGCCCCGCAAGAACGCGGTGACCGTCGCCCTTTTGAGCGATCGCGAGAAGGTCCGTAATGTTTTCGGGGCGGGTGCGAACTTCGTTCTCTACAAACCCATTTCTCAGGAACAGGCGCAGGCCAGCCTTCGCGCTGCTACCGCGTTGATCAAGCGCGAACGCCGCCGCTCCTTCCGTGTTCCCATCCAGGTTCCGGTTCAACTCCGGGTACAGAACGGTCCTGAGATGGAAGGTATTTTGCTCGATCTCAGCGAAGACGGACTCGATGTTCTGGCCGCCCAGCCTTTGTGCCCTTCGGCAACCATCAGCGCGCATTTTGCGCTTCCCGATCAAAACGCTCCGCTTGAGCTTCAGGGCGAAGTGGCATGGGCGAACCCGAACGGACAGTCTGGCGTGCGCTTTCTTGATCTCTCTGAAAATCTTCGCAGCACACTCAAAGCGTGGGTCGCCGCCAATGCCCCGGAACTTCCTCCGGAAGATCCGGAGCCAGTTTCGCAATGCACGCTCACCGATTTGAGTCTCGGTGGCTGCTATGTGAAAACCGAATCTCCGTTTCCCGAGCGCTCAGGAATCGTTCTCTCGCTGCGCGTGGACGATATTGAAGTAAACGCGGAAGGAATTGTGCGCATCATGCATCCCGAGTACGGCATGGGAATTGAATTCGCCTCTCGCACTTCGGATCAGCGCGATCACGTTGGCCAGTTCATCGAAGCTTTGACCAGCCGTCCCGGGGTTGCCCCGGAACTCTCCGTCACCCCGCGCTCACTCACCGCTGTAGAAGGAACCAGCAGTCCCGCGGCAGGGGAGGAAATCGAAGATCCGCTACTCGACTTGCTGCTGCATCACGAGGGCATGAACCAGGAAGAATTTCTCCAGGCTCTGCGCAAGCAGCGCAATTCCGAAGAAGTCGCCTCCAGCTAAAATCAAAAGGCCCGCACGCCGTCTCTCGTGCAGGCCCCTCGAAGCCCTTATGGGCTTGTTCCACCTCGTAATGGCTGAAGTGTATCGAAACCGTGTTGAAGGCAGGTTAATGCTTCATGAAAAAATGCCGAAAGCCGGCGTTGCTTTTGCTCACTGCTGCGCGTGATATTTATCACTGCAAACTGTTCTGCTTCGGAGTCTGATGGCGTTGGACCGGTCCTCTCTTCCCCTGACGAGGAGGTGTCCTATGCACGCCACCGACGTCAACCAGCGGGTTGCGCTTCACAATCTCCTGTTCACCACTGACTTTTCCGAAGCTTCCCGAGCGGCGCTTCCCTACGTTCTCGCCTTAGCCCAGTGGTACGGTGCCAAGGTCTTCCTCCTGCACGCGGTTCCTGCCGACGCTCCTCTGCCCATGCCGATGGAACCATTGCCCCTGGCCATGAACCCATCCTGGCGTCAGGCGAAACAGCATATGGAGGAATTTCTCGACGCCAACGCCTTCCTGGACGTCCAGCGCCAAACTATTTTGGAGCAGGGCGAATTTTCGGACGTTGTCTCGGGAGCAATTCGCACTCACTCGATCGACATGATCGTCGTGGGCACTCACGGACGCACTGGTTTGAAAAAGCTGGTGCTCGGCTCCAGGGCCGAACAAATATTCCGCCAGGCTGCCTGTCCCGTGCTGACCGTCGGGCCAGCCATCGGACCTCGTCCCGCCAGTATCGAAAATTGGAAGCACATTCTGTTCGCCACCGATTTTTCGCCGGCCTCGCGAAAAGCTTGCACTTACGCGCTGTCGCTTGCGGAAGAGAACCAGGCTGAACTTACTCTGCTGCACATGGTGCCGCTGGTGCCCGTGCAGCAGCAGGATCAGGTTCGCGAAAGCATGCGGAAGCGGCTGGAATCCCTCGTGCCTGCTGACGCGCTTCCCTGGTGCAAACCTCACTATCAAATCAAGTTCGATTTTGCGGTAGATGGAATACTTGATACCGCGAAGCAGCTCGATGCGAACATTATCGTGATGGGCGTTCATAGCGCCCGCTCTCCACAACTGACTTCGCACTTGCCCTGGGCTGCAGCCTACGAAGTAGTGTGTCACGCCTCCTGTCCGGTACTCACTGTGCGGGGCTAACCGGCCCGCACATGGAAGGGTCGCGTCTGCGGGACAACGCGCATGCAGACGCGGCCCTTTTCGCGTATCTTCTTTTCCCAGGAATTCCTACATGAAAATATTGACCGCCGTTTCCGCGATCGCGCTTTGCCTTATCTCCGCCGCATTTTGCCAGACCGGCGATTCGAACCCGCAGGAAAAACATCTCCGTAACATCCGCCAGCTCACCTTCGGAGGCCAGAACGCCGAGGCTTACTTTTCCGCCGACGGCAAAAAGCTGATCTTCCAGTCCACGCGCGGCGATTTCAAATGCGATCAGATTTTCACCATGAACCTCGACGGCTCCGACGTTCATCTGGTCTCGACCGGAAAAGGCCGCACCACGTGCAGCTACTTCTATCCCAACGGAAAGAAGATTCTTTACGCCTCGACTCATCTCGCGGATGCCGCCTGTCCTCCCAAACCGGATTATTCCCAGGGCTACGTTTGGGCAATTTATCCCAGTTTCGATATCTTCACCGCGAACCCCGACGGCTCCAATCTCCAGCAGCTCACCAACACTCCCGGCTATGACGCTGAAGCCACTCTCTCCAACAATGGCAAGAAAATCGTTTTCACTTCGATTCGCAACGGCGATCTCGACATCTACACCATGGATGCCAATGGCAAGCACGTGAAGCAGCTCACTCACGAGCTCGGCTACGATGGAGGTCCGTTCTACTCGCCCGACGGCAAGTGGATCGTCTATCGCGCGCATCATCCCAAGCCAGGCCAGGAAACTACCGACTACCAGGATCTGCTCAAGCAAAGTCTGATCCGTCCTACCTATCTCGAGCTGTGGCTGATGAAGGCCGATGGCAGCCAGAAGCGGCAGATCACCAACCTCGGAGCTGCCAGCTTCGCACCGTCGTTCTTTCCCGATGGCAAGCACATCATTTTCTCTTCAAACGTCGGCTCCACCGGCGGCTTTGGAAATTTCGACCTCTATGCCGTGAACCTCGAGGGAAATAACCTGGAACGCATCACCTATCTCGAGGGTTTCGACGGCTTCCCCATGTTCAGTCCCGACGGCAAACAGCTCGTCTGGATTTCTGGCAGAAACGCCAAGGTTTCTCACGAAACCAACGTCTTTATCGCCGACTGGGTACCCTGATTCAGCAATTTTCCTTTCAAGCAAAAGTTTCTGGGCGAACCGCACTTACATGAAAGCTAACTTGCGTATTCTGCAACTTTCTCCTGGCTCCTTCCCTTCCCAAAAAATCTAATCAAGTGTGCGACCGATGCGTTGCCAACTTCACCTAGGAGATGTCCAGTGAGCGCTTCCCCCACCCTCGAACCCAATCTGCATCAGTACAATCTCGGCCCGAAAATCCGCGAACTCCGCCGCCGCAAGCGCATGCGCCTGGTGGATGTTCAACAACACACCGGGCTTTCCGCCTCGCTCATTTCTAAACTCGAATCCAGCAAGCTGATTCCGACTCTTCCCACCTTGCTGCGGCTGGCCATGGTCTTCAACGTGGGCCTC
Organism: Terriglobia bacterium; assembly: GCA_963797845.1. Lineage (GTDB taxonomy): Bacteria > Acidobacteriota > Terriglobia > Terriglobales > Acidobacteriaceae > DASREM01. Next base: position 41,391 of record CAWCRE010000010.1, on the reverse strand, counting down.
GATTTCTTTTTCGCCGAAGAAGAACGCAATAGTTCGGCAACCGTCATCCGGCGCTCCGAACGGATCCGCCTTCCAGAAAAGCTCGGGGGCAGCGATGAAGTCTTCACCTTCGAATCGCTGAACTTCGGAGTGTCGGAACCTCCGTTCGAAGTTTTCCTGGGCGAGATCATCGCCGAAACTCCGAATAGCCGCTTTCATCAGCACGACGGCTACGAGCTTCTCCTCGTCATGAGCGGCGAGGTCGAAGTCCGTATCGGCGATGACGTCCACTCCCTGGCGAGCGGCGACTCCATTTATTTCGACTCCTCTACCCCACACACCTATCGCAAAACCAGCGCGGGCAAGTGTTCCGTCGTGGTTGTCGTGACCGACAGCGATGCCGAACCCGTCACGGGGAGCAATGGCAAGGGCCGCATGAGCCTGGTTCCAGCCGTTTCCTAGAGCAGGACCAAGTTGTAAAAGACGCCTTTGCAGAGACGCAGCTCAGCTGCGTCTCGCGGCCTCCCCACCAGAGAACTGTCGAGCCCTCGACACGTCTCCTGCATCCAATAAGCGATGGCTCGGGTCAAAGAAAAGGAAAAAGCTGCGGCGAAAGAAGGTCTCGCCCTCTTTCATGCCCCGGTCCGTGCCTGGTTTGAGGCCGTTTTCCCTTCCCCGACCAAACCCCAATTGCTGGGGTGGCCCGCCATCGCGCGCGGCGATTCCACCCTGATTCTCGCCCCGACGGGTACAGGAAAAACTCTGGCGGCGTTTCTGTCCTGCATTGATCGCCTGATGTTCGCTCCGGAACCCCCTCCTGATCAGCGGTGCCGCATCCTTTACATTTCCCCGATCAAAGCCTTGGCGGTGGACGTTGAACGCAACCTCCAAGCCCCGCTGGTCGGCATCTCGCAGATGGCGCAAAAACTCGGCGAGCCCTTTCACCAGCCCACGGTTACGATTCGCACCGGCGACACGCCCGCTGGCGAACGCGCTCGTTTCGCGCGGCACCCGTCCGACATCCTCATCACCACTCCCGAGTCGCTGTACCTTCTCCTGACCTCGAATGCGCGCGAAGCCTTGCGATCCGTCGAGACCGTCGTTCTAGACGAAATCCACGCGCTCGTTCCGACAAAGCGAGGGTCGCATCTGGCGCTCTCGCTCGAGCGTCTCGAACAGCTCGTTGGACGGCCGATTCAGCGTATCGGACTCTCCGCCACCCAGCGGCCGCTCGAGGAAGTCGCACATTTTCTGGGAGGCGTTTCTTCCACTGCGAAGCAAAAAAAATCCCCCAGTCATAGAGCATCCAAAGAAGTCCTCGAAGAATTCGAGTCCAGCGGCGAAGGCGTGAAGTACCGCCCCGTCACGATCGTCGACGCCAGCGAACCTAAGCGCCTCGACCTCCGCATCGAAGTCCCTGTCGAAGACATGGCGCGCCTCGACGACATCGACCCGCTCCCCAGCGGCCCCGCCTCGCAGGCGCCCGTCCGCCCCTCCATCTGGAGCGCGATCCATCCCAAGCTCCTCGAACTCATCCGCGCCCATCGCTCCACGCTCATCTTCGTCAACAGCCGCCGCCTCGCCGAACGCATCTCCGGCGCGATCAACGATCTCGCGGCAAGAAACCCTCGTCCGCGCGCACCACGGCAGCGTCGCCGTCGCCCAGCGCAAAGAAATCGAAGACCGCCTCAAGACTCGGCACTCTGCGCGGCCTCGTCGCCACCTCTTCTCTCGAACTCGGCATCGACATGGGCGCCATCGATCTCGTCATCCAGATCGAATCGCCCGCCATCCGTCGCCAGCGGCATGCAGCGCGTCGGCCGCGCCAGCCATCACGTCGGCGCCATCAGCAACGCCGTCATCTATCCGAAATATCGCGCCGACCTCGTCGCCTGCGCCGCCATCACGCAAGCGATGTATCAAGGCCAAGTCGAAAGCCGTCCACTATCCGCGCAATCCGCTCGACGTCCTCGCGCAACAAATCGTCGCCATCGTTTCCATCGACGACTGGACACGTCGACGATCTCTTCCAACTCGTCCGCTCGCGCCGCGCCCTACGCCGATCTCACGCGCTCCGTTTTCGAATCGTGCTCGACATGCTCTCCGGCCGCTACCCCTGCGACGAATTCGCCGAGCTGCGCCCGCGCATCACCTGGGATCGCGTCTCGAATCGCCTCACGCCGCGCCAAAGCGCGCGCCGCGTCGCCGTCATCAACGGCGGCACCATCCCCGATCGCGGCCTCTACGGAGTTTTTCTTGCCGGCGCCACAAAAGGCGCGCGCGTCGGCGAACTCGACGAAGAAATGGTCTTCGAAGTCGCGCACCGGCGACACCATCATCCTCGGCGCCACCACCTGGCGCATCGAAGAAATCTCCCACGATCGCGTCCTCGTTTCGCCCGCTCCCGGCGAGCCCGGCAAAATGCCCTTCTGGCACGGCGACACCGCGGGCCGCCCCGCCGAGTTCGGCAGAAAGATCGGCGAGATGACGCGCGAACTTCTCGCACTGCCGCGCCCCGTCGCCTTCAGCACGCTCGTCAAAGATCACAGCCTCGACGCCAACGCCGCCGAAAATCTTCTCCGCTATCTCGAAGACCAGGCCGTCGCCACCGCGCGCGTTCCCAACGATCAGGACATCGTCATCGAAACGCTGCCGCGACGAACTCGGCGACCGGCGCATCTGCGTCCTCACTCCCTTCGGCAGCCGCGTCCACGCGCCATGGTGCATGGCCGTCAGCGCGAAGCTCCGCGCCGAGCGCGGCATCGAAGTCGAATCCATGTGGTCCGACGACGGCTTCGTCCTCCGCATGCCCGAAAGCGACGAAGCTCTCGACTCCGAGCTCTTCTTCCCATCCCAGCCGAGTTTAAGCAACTCGTCCTGCAACAGCTCGGCAGCACCTCCCTCTTCGCCGCGAAATTTCGCGAAGCCGCCGCCGCGCGCTCTCTTCTTCCTAGGCGCCGCCCCGGACTACGCACTCCGCTCTGGCAGCAGCGCAAACGCGCCGCCGATCTGCTGGCCGTCGCCGCGCGCTACTCCTCCTTCCCGATCTTGCTCGAAACCTACCGCGAATGCATCCGCGACGTCTTCGATCTGCCCGCGGCCGCCGCAATTCTTTCAGCAATTCAGCGCGGCGAAATCCGCGTCACCAGCATCGATTCCGATCAAGCCGTCCCCCTTCGCCTCCGCGCTGCTCTTCTCCTACATCGCCAACTACATCTACGAAGGCGACGCCCCTCTCGCCGAACGCCGCGCCCAGGCTCTCTCCATCGATCAGTCGCAACTCGAAGAAATCCTCGGCGACACCGACCTCCGCGAACTCCTCGACAAAGCCGCCATCGACGAAGTCGAAGCCGCATCTGCAATCGCTCGATCCCGACTACCAGGCCCGCCACGCCGACGGCGTTCACGACCTGCTGCTAAGCCTGGGCGACCTCACCGAATCCGAAATCGCCGCGCGCAGCTCGGCAACTCCCGCGATCGCATCCACGATCACCGATCTCGCCAACGCTCGCCGCGCCGTCCGCGTTCGAATCGCCGGCGAATCGCGCTTCATCCCCGTCGAATACGCCGGCCGCTATCGCGACGCGCTCGGCACGCCGCTCCCTCCCGGCCTCGCCGAAGTTTTTCTCGAGCCCGCGAACCGATCCGCTGCGCGAACTCCTTCGCCGCTACGCGCGCACGCACGGCCCTTTCACCACGCTCGAACTCGCCACGCGCTATCGCATTGCCCGAACGCACAGTCGAGCCGCTCCTCAAGCATCTCCACGCACGAAGGCAAATTGCTCGAAGGCGAATTCCGCCCCGACGGCCGGCACCAGGAATGGTGCGATCCCGAAGTCCTGCAGCAAGATTCGCCGCAAGACCCTCGCCCGCCTGCGCCGCGAAGTCGAACCCGTCGAACAGCGCACCTTCGCGCGCTTCATCACGCGCTGGCAAGGCGTCACCACGCGCCGCCGCGGCCTCGACGCGCTTCTCGACGCCGATCGAAAATCTGCAAGGCACCGCCTTCTCGCCTCCGAACTCGAGCGCGAAATCCTGCCCGCGCGCGTCGCCGACTATCAGCCCGCCGATCTCGACGCCCTCATGGCCGCCGGCGAAGTCGTCTGGGTCGGCCTCGAACAAGTTGGCGACCGCGACGGCCGCGTCGCGCTCTATCTCACCGAATCTCTGCCCGCGCTTCTTCCGCCCGCTGAATTTGAAACCGAGCCACCGCATCTCTCCGAGAACGCGCACAAAAATCTCGAGGTCCTCAACAGCCAGGCGCCTCATTCTTCGCCGCGTTGCATTCACGCCCTCGGCGGCGGATACCCCGGCGAACTCCCGAAGCCTCTGGGAACTCGTCTGGGCCGGCATAATCACCAACGACACTCTCATCCCATCCGCGATCTCCTCCGCCCCAGCGACAAACGCAGTCGCGACCACCGGCGGAGACGGCCAGCCCGGCTCGTCCGAATTCCTGCGTCGCCTGCGCGCCAAATCGGGCGACATGCTCCCGCGCACGGCCGCTGGTCGTTGCTGCGTCAACGCATCCCGTCTGAACTCACTCCCACCGAGTGGAGCGCCAACATCGCGCAACAACTTCTCGTCCGCAACGGCATCGTCATGCGCGAAACCGCCGCCGCCGAAAATATTCCGGGCGGCTACACCACCGTCTATCCCGCTCTGAAGAACGATGGAAGAAAGCGGCTGGGTGCGCCGCGGCATGTTCGTCGCCGGAATGGGCGCCGCCCAATTCGCCATGTCGGCGGCAGTGGACATGCTTCGCAGCTTCCGTGCCAATCCCGAGTCGCCCGAGTCCGTCTACCTCGCCGCATCCGATCCGGCGAACCCCTACGGAACCCTTCTGCCCTGGCCGCGACTCGAAGAAAACTCTGCGGACCCGAATGCTCTGCAATCTCTCGCCCGCGCCGCCGGAGCCGGCGTCATTCTCGTCAATGGACAACTCGCCGCCTATCTCCGTCGCCGCAATCCGGCGATCCGTATCTTTCTTCCGGAGAACGAGCCCGAGCGCACTCAGTTTGCGCGCGAAGTCGCCACCCGCGTCGCCAATATCGCGATCCGCCGCCAGGGACGGAAGCAAGGACTGCTCATCGCCACCATCAACGATCAACCCGCCAAAGATCACTTCATGGCCCGCTTCCTCGAAGATGCTGGATTTGTGAACACAGCCCTCGGCTACCACATGCGTCGCGTGGCGAATGCCGTCGCCGAACCGGAGCCCGAGTCGGAAGAAGAATCCGAGCCGGAAGCCAGCGAGACCGTCTAACGTGCCTGAAGGCGATACCATCTTTCGCGCCGCACGCACTCTGAATCGTGCGTTAGCCGGACACCAAGTCAGGCGATTCGAAACTGTTCTCCCCCAACTCTCCCGCATCGACGAAGACGCTCCCATCGCAGGCCGCACCATCACGCAAGTCATCTCCCAAGGCAAGTGGATGTTGATGGAATTTTCCGGCGACCTGGTCCTGCTCACCCACATGCTGATGAGTGGTAGTTGGCACATTTATCGCCCCGGCGAGGCGTGGAAACGGCCGCGCGCCGACATGCGAATTGTGATTGCAACCGATGAAATTCTCGCCGTCGCCTTCCGCGTCCCCATCGCTGAATTCCACACGGCCGCGACTCTCGCCCGCCGCAAAGGATTCAACAGGCTGGGACAAGATGTTCTCACCAACGATTTCGACGAGCAGGAAGCGCAGCGCTCGATTCGTTCTCGTCCCGAACTCGAAATCGGCGTCGCCCTTCTCACCCAATCCGTTCTCGCGGGTCTGGGCAATGTCTTCAAATCCGAGGTATGTTTCGCCTCACAAATTAATCCCTTCACCAGGGTGGCAACTCTCACCGACGCCGACCTTCAAACCTTGATCGCGAACTCCCGCAAATTCATGCTCGCCAACGTCACCGATCTCTCCGGAGACCAGATCGTCACCTACACCGGCTTCCGTCGCACCACGCGCCGCGCCGATCCATCGCAACGTTTATGGGTTTACAAAAGAGCAGGCCAACCCTGCCGCCGCTGTGGAACATCCATCCAACTCAGAAAACAGGGCGAAGATGCGCGTGTCACCTTTTGGTGCCCGCGCTGCCAACCTGAGCGATTACGCTGATAACCAACCGCCGGAATCTCAGTCTATTGTTTAGAGGCTTGAAATGCATCCGCGACGAAATGTCATTGCCCTGTTTTTGCTCACCCTCTGCGTTGCTGGATCGCTCGCATTCCAGGCCCATACTGCGCAACCCGCGCGCAAAACCAGCGAACCCTACACCGGCGACCTCTCGATCTTCGATTCTCCCGGACGCGACGAGCGCCTCCAGATCAATCGCGTCATGGATACCCTCAGCATAGGTCCTGGCAAAACCGTCGCTGACATCGGCGCCGGTTCCGGATGGTTCACCGTCCGTGCCGCCAAACGCGTCACGGCTTCGGGCACAGTGTACGCGGTTGATATCAATCCCAAGGCCATCACCTACATCGAAAATCGCGCGCAGAAAGAGCAATTGCACAACATTAAAACCGTTCTCGGCAAGCCGGACGATCCGTCGCTGCCCGCCCATGCCATCGACGCAGTCCTATTGTTGAAGACCTACCACGAGGTTGCCGAACCAGTAGCTCTGTTGCGCAATCTCCGCGCGTCGCTCACGCCCGGAGCTAAGGTGGGCATTATCGATCGCAATGGCAACGGCGAAGATCACGGCGTGGACCGCCAAACCGTCGTGCACGAAGCGGAAGAAGCCGGCTACAGCCTGGCTGGCCAGTATGATTTCGTGAAGGGCGACAAGATGGATTACTTCTTGGTCTTCACGCCGAAACCAAATTAAGGCAGGTCGAATTCTTGCAGATGATCCGGCCCGATCATCTCCCATCGCGTCAGCGTCACCGGAATCATTCCGCTTGCCAGAAACTCATCGTGGAACTTGCCAAGCTGAAAGTTTGTTCCCTGCTGTTCCGCTCGCGCCGCCAGCAGATCTTCAATCTGTAGCTTGCCCGCGACATAATTCATTCCGTACCCGGGCCGCCGAAAATAAATCTCCAGGTCGTAGCGCGCCAGATTCTCATCCATGAACGGAACGGTTTTCACCATGTAATCCACCGCCTGCTGCAGTGAGAACTCTCCCGCCTGGATCTTCAATTCCGCTGGAATCCGTGCCGCCCGCGCCAACTGCGCAATGTAGAAAAGCTCCCGCGCCCGCGGCCGGTCTTTCAGAATGCCAGCCTGCAGCATCATCTCTTCGCAATAGAATCCCCACCCTTCGATCCGTCCGCCGTCCATGTAATCCGCCCGGATCGGCCGCGAATCATGCTGATGCAACAGCATGTCGAACCGGTGTCCGGGGATCGAGGCGTGAATGTGATCCACGAGCGGATCCCGATACTGAATTTCCTCCCAAAAGTGACGCTTGCCATTGGGCCGCTGTATCCAGAATGCATCCGTCTTCTGCGGCCCCACATAATCTGGAATCGTGACCAGCTTGCTCTCCACCAAGAAACTCCGGATCAGTTGTTCCGCCTCACGCACTCGCGCGTCGTACTCTTCGGCGCTGGCGGCTGGCTTCAATTCCGGCAAATCACGATTCTTGTTCTGCTCGATCTTCAGAAAAGTTCGCGCGCGGCTCATCTCCACTTCGCCGATCGTACGCAGGTCATCTGCCTGGTAAGACATCAGTCGAACGTTCCGGATGTACCAGTTATAATTTTTCAACCCGACGGCGCTGGGCTTATTCAGTCGCGCCCGGTTCGCTGCCAGCCAGTCGTGATACTGCCGGGCCGCATCCAGCGCCTTCTCGACATCTCCCGCCAGTTCCGGCTGCTGCTTCTGTGCGCGCGCCAGAAAATCTGCATACCACCCCAACACCCCTTGCGGCTGCGGATTGCGCACCGGCTCTCCTTGCCCGACTCCGTCATAGTGCTCAAGATGAAAAATTGCGATGTCGGTTAAATCGCCGCCGCCTTCGGTGAGGTTCTGCTCGGCCTGGTGCACAATTTCCGGCACCGCTCGCAATTCACCTTGCAACGAAGCCAACTTGTCGCCTTGCAGGGGAAGGTCGGCATAAGCCAGCGTTGAAAAAAAGTCCAGGTAAAAGCTCGCGTCCCGCGACCAAGGACGCACCACGCGATAATCGAAATCCAGATCGTTCAACTCCGTGCGCACCAGTACCCAATCCACCTTGCGCGGCACCGCCCACGTCTTGGGCGAAATGGTAAGCAGGTCGGATTGCAATTTCCGAAGCTTGCTCTCTCTCGCCTGAACTGTCGCGGGAGAGAAATCATGAGCATTGCCCTTCATGCCCGCATCGCGCAATTCCAGAAACTCTCGATGAACCTCAAGCAGTTGCTCCCACGACTTGCTTTCTTGCGCGAAGCAGCTTCCCGCCAAAACCAGAACCATGAAAGCAACGCAGCGAATCACTGGCATCTCCATCCTTCGTTTTTATTTCAAATTTGCAAACCTTCCGTCCGCCCCACGGCCGCAAAGCGGGTTAACGAAAAATGCTCCAGTAGCGGGTCCGCCTCATCCGTCGCCACCAGTCTTGCCAACATCTCGCCCACCGCCGGCGCCAGCATGAAACCGTGTCCGCTGAATCCCGCCGCAACATACAGCCCATCGAACCCCGGCACGCTCCCCAGGATCGGGCGCGCATCCGGAGTCTGATCGTAATATCCGGTAATCACCCTCCGCACCGGCAACTCGGCAAGTAACGGAAACAGCGTTTCACCACCGCTAAGTGCGCGCTCAACGAACGTCAGGTCGTCGCTGTCGCCGGTTTCGCCCAGCCATCCCAGATAAAAGACTCCATTACTCAGCTGCTTTCCCGCAAAGCTTCTGCCGAACGCCACCACCAGGGGTGGAAGCACTTTCTCCGAAAAGGGCTCGGTATATGCCAGACGGCGTCGCTCCGCCCTGATCGGAAGCTCCAGCCCGGCAGTTCGCGCAAGCCCTGCGGTGTCGACGCCAGCCGCTAGCACCACCTTGCCGACATTCCACCGCTGCGCTCCCGTCGCCAGATCCCATGTCCTGTTCTTCGCTTCGATCTGTGTTATCGCGTCAAACTCCAGCCTCGCGCCTCGGTCCCGCGCACGCCGCAGCAGCCGGTTCGTAACTCCGTCGCAATCCTCCAGAAATCCGTCTTCAGCACAGAAGGCCCCGCCCAAAATCCCTTCTCGCACCATCGCCGGAACGATCTCTCCAATTTGCTTCGAATCCACCACCCGCGACGGAATCCCCAGCCGGTTTTGCATCTCCACATTTCGCCGAAACCGCGCCAGGCGCTCCTCGTTCTCCGCAAGAAACAGGTAACCCGTGCGCTCCAACACAAACGGCATCTCGGGCTCGAGAAATTCGTTCACTCTCTCAAAGAAGCGCATCGACCGTTGTGCCAGGACGCATTCCGCCTCTCCTTCGAACTGCTGCCGTATTCCGCCGGGGCAAATTCCGGTGGCGCCGCTCGCGATCCGCTTGCGTTCGAACACCACCACATCGGTCACACCCAGCTGCGCAAGATGATATGCGATCGAGCATCCGATCACTCCCCCACCGATAATCGCCACATCCGCTGTTTGCATGCTATTCCTGCGGCAATTCCCCAAATACTTCCGATCGCGGATCCAGTCCCTCGCTTCGCAGTCGCGTCCAGAATCGATAAAACAACCAACAACCGCCCAGCATCGCTATCGTCCAACTGGTCGTCGATTTCAAATACCACGGCGACGCCGACCGCAAGTCCTCCCCCACCTGCACGATCAGCAATCCACCCAGGCAGACCACTGCCGCGCCCGCCAGCAGCACCTGGGCCCTTCTCGATTTCAAAAAGATCATCTGCCGGTACAGCTCCGGATTGGTGTGTGGGAAACTCAGCAACGCCCCTGCCATCAGCAGAAAATTCACCAGCATCGACAGCACCAGTAAATCCACCCCCAGAAAGAAATCGCCAGCCCAGTTGCATCCCAGCACGCACAACGAACCTGCAACCGCAGTCACAGCCAAGGACACGTGCGGAGTTCGGAACCTGGAATGCACTCGCGCGAAGCTGGCCGGCAGCACTTTGTCCCTGCTGAACGCATACAGTGTGCGCGAGTTCCCCAGCATCAGCGCGGGAAGCACTTTCAGAATGGCCACCACAACCGACGCCAGGATTGCCACTCCGAGCCAGCTCGGCAAGTATGGCGCCAGCAATCCGGGTGCGGATACATCGTGAATCTTCGCCTCACCGTATATTTGCTGCCACGGGACCGCGTGATAAACGCTCCAAGTAAAGCATACGTAGTAGAGGGTGACGCATACGATCGCGATCACGATGGCGTGCGCAAGATCCATCGCCCGCCGCGCCTCTCCCGCCGCCTGCGACACCGCATCGAATCCGATGAAAGACGAAAACAGCACCACCGCCGTTCCCAGAAAAGCCGACACGGTAAATCGCGGCCAATCGGATGTCACAACCGTAGTCGTCGAAACGACACTCACCGGCCTGTGCAGCGCCCCGGCAATCGTCATGATGATCGGACCCACGATCGTGATCGCCGCCAGCGTCACCACGCTCCGCTCATAAAAACGGATCCCGACCAGATTCATCAGCCACGCAAGCCAGATTGCAAGAATCGAAATCGCGATTCGAGGACCCGGAATGTCTAGCGTCACGGCAGCGTGCGCCCAGCCCACAGCAAACAACAGATCTCGAAGTACCGGCACTAAAAAGTACGCCACCACGCCCATCGCCATCGACAAACCGAACCACTGCGAGAAGCTGGCAATGAAGCCCGCGAATGGATTCAACGCGCGGCTGATGTTGACATAACTCCCGCCCGCCCGCGGCATCGCCGAAACCAAGGCTGCATAACACAGCGCCGCCAGAATCGCGGGTACTGCCGCAACCACATACGCCACCGGAACCCACGCGCCAATCCCGGGCTGTGATCGCTGCACCATGAATGGCAGGATGTTCACGCCCACGCCCACCATCGCCGCGACGGCGGTGGCAATCAACCCAATCAGGCTGAGTTCGCGTTTTAACCGGGGAGCGCTTGCTGCGTGGAGGTCAGGAGCCGGGGCGGGATTGTTCATGAACAGGCCGCTGACAGTAAATCACACCCCCGCTCACAAAGTGAATATTCGCGCACATCGCCCCAAAACAAAAGTGGCAATCCTGGATGGGATTGCCACTGGACCTCAAACTCTACTTGCTGCTTACGCCGCTTTCTTTCCCTGCCCCTTTGCCCGGCTGAACAGCTCGATCATTGCCTTGTTGAATGCCGGAATATCGTCCGGATTGCGGCTGGAAACGATGTTTCCGTCCGTCACCGCCGCTTCATCCACCCATTCCGCCCCGGCGTTCTCGAGGTCGGTCTTCAACGATGGCCATGACGCGATCCGTCGTCCCTTAGCGTGCCCGGCTTCAATCACTGTCCAGGCTCCATGGCATATAACGGCCACCGGTTTCCCGGCATCCAGAAACGCTTTCACAAACTTCACCGCTTCCGGATTCATACGCAGCTTATCCGGATTCATCACTCCACCCGGCAATTGCAGCGCATCGAAGTCGTCTGCTTTTGCCTCCTTCAGCGGAACATCCACCGACACCTTGTCGCCCCATTCCGTGTGGTTCCAACCGCGCACCTGTCCATCGTTCGGCGAAACAATGCTCGTCTTCGCGCCGGCATCGTCGAGGGCCTGCCGCGGCTTCGTCATCTCCACTTGCTCAAAACCATCCGCTATCAGGATGGCCACTTTCAAACCTTTCAGATCTGCCACTTTCCACCTCCATGTATAACTTTGTTAAGTAACTCTGTTTGATACAGCGCAGGCCTACGCGGCCCTTACCGAGTCCTTCGAGCCTGGCAACTTCGCTGCCAGCACGTCCACTTTTTCGATGTTGGGCGGCTGCGCAAACAATTCGCTAGCCCTCTGTTTCAAGGCTGCCGCAACCTGCCCTGACAAATGCGCCTCACGACCTGACTCATCCTCAAACGTGTCAAAAATGCCAAACGTTGTCGGGCCGATTCGCAGGGCAAACCACGCGGTGGTACCTTGCTCCTGTTGCACGAGCGGCAGAGCCTGCCGCAAAAAATCTGCAACTTCGTTCTCCTTGCCAGGTTTCGCCTCCAGCCGGACATAAAGCGCGAGCTTTGACATAGCAATTCTCCTTGTGATGGTTGTTGAAGTTGGCAAACAAAGACGCAGCACCCGATGTCTTCGCGAAAGCCAAGGCCCTTAAGATGCAATGCCAGCAGGAAGGGAAACAGGAAAGAATGTAAAATCCGGAGCTGCCGGTCGGCCGCTCGCGTAATTGCAGCATTAAGCGCGGGAGAAAGCTCTCCCACTTCACAATGCTGACGAAGTTGAGTTTTGAAGGGGCGCGGCTTCAGCCGCGCCGTAAGTTCCGGAAGAGAGCCGGGCTTGAGCCCCTGAGGTTCACACTTTCCGCCTGCGTATATTCCTCAGCAATCTGAACGGAAGAAATCCTACACTACCGCCGATTGATACTCCTCGTATACGCCTTTGAAATCCTGCACCGGACGCTTCGCTTCCAGGTGCCAGATACGGCTTGCCACCTCGTCGATCAGATCTTCATCGTGTGTCACCAGCAGCACCGTTCCCTGATACCGCTGCAGCGCAATGTTCAGAGCGTTAATGGATTCCAGGTCCAAGTGGTTGGTCGGTTCATCCATGATCAGCACATTCGGCTTTTGCAGCATCAGTTTGCAGAACAACAGCCGCGCCGCCTCTCCACCCGAGAGCACATCCGTCTTCTTGTTCGCGTCATCGCGCGGAAACAGCATCTGCCCCAGCAATCCCCGAATCTCTTCCTGCACTGCTGCCGGATTCCACTGGTGCAGCCACTCAAACACCGTCATACCCGGCTGGATCAGCGCGCGATGATCCTGCGCAAAATACCCGACCGAGGCCTCGTGCCCCCACACTACTTTACCTGCGCTCAGAAACTCCCCATCATATCCACTGGTCTGCCGCAACTCGGCTTCCGGAGTGGTCGGCGAATTCGCCAGCAGCGCATTCAGCAACGTAGTCTTCCCCGCGCCGTTGCGGCCGATCAGCGCGATCTTCTCGCCGCGCAAAACGCTCGCCGTGAAATCCTCGATCACGGGCACGCCGTTGTATGCCTTGGATACTTGTTCCAGCTCGAGAATGTGCTTTCCTGAAGGCCGCTTCTGCTCAAACTTCAGAAACGGGCGCTGAATGTTCGACTTCGCCAGTTCCGTAACCTGCAACCGCTCTACTTCCTTGCGCCGCGACTGCACCTGGCTCGACCGGGTTCCCGCCGCAAACCGCGCAATGAATTCGTTTAATTGTGCGATTTTCTTCTCGCGCTGCGCATTCTGCGATTCAATTTGCGACCGGATCTGCGTCTTTGCCACCACCATGTCGTCATAACCGCCCGTATAAGTGATGATGGTCTGGTAATCGATATCGGCAATGTGCGTGCACACGCCATTCAGGAAATGACGATCGTGGGAAATGACGATCACCACGCCGTCATAATTATTTAAGAAATTCTCCAGCCAATGGATCGAATCCAAGTCCAGGTGGTTGGTCGGCTCGTCCAGCAGCAGCGCCGGCGGATGCCCGAACAGTGCTTGCGCCAGCAGCACGCGCACTTTCTGTCCACCCTGCAACTCGCCCATCTTGCGCTCATGCAGCTCGTCAGGGATATCCAACCCCTGCAGCAGAATCGCCGCATCGGTTTCGGCCGTATAGCCGTCCTCTTCGCCGACAATCCCTTCCAATTCTCCCAGCTTCATTCCATCCGCGTCGGTCATCTCGGGCTTGGAGTAGATCGCGTCGCGCTCTTCGAGCGCAGCCCACAACCGCTTGTTGCCCATGATCACCGTCGAGAGCACGCCGTACTTGTCGAATGCGAACTGGTCCTGGCTCAACACGCCGAGTTTTCGGGGACGCACGACGGTCCCTTTTTGTGCGTCAATCTCGCCGGTCAGGATCTTCATAAACGTAGACTTGCCGGCCCCATTCGGCCCGGTCAAGCCATAACGCTTCCCCGGCGAGAACACCGTGGATACTTCGTCAAACAGAACTTTAGCGCCGTAGCGCATCGATACATTACTGACTGAAATCATGTTTTCCAGGGAACTGCGGGAAAATTGCACTAAGGCGGGGACGCAGTTGCTCCATTTAGAATATCACGGTTTGAATCACCTACGCCCCGAGCCAGGCAGAAGAGTTACTTTAGTATTCTGATTCCAACCTGAGCCGAAGCGAAGCAGCTTTTAATATTGTCATTCCGAGCCGAAACGCAGCGATAGGCGAGGAATCTGTTCTTGAATGCAGCACTACTGCCCAAGAAGGGCCGAATGCCAACTGCCGAACGCTAAACGCGAGTCCTGAATTATGACCTTCGATCTCCAGCAAGCCGCCAAGCAAACCATGATCGACCACGGCTTCGAACCGGACTTCCCACCCCAGGTCGCGCAGCAACTCAGCACCATCAAGTCGCAACCGCCGGAATCGAACGGGAGCATCCGCGATCTCAGATCCCTTCTCTGGTCTTCCATCGACAACGACACCTCCCGCGACCTCGACCAGATCGAAGTCGCCGAGCGCCTTCCCGACGGCAGCATCAAAGTCCTGATCGGCATCGCCGACGTCGATGCCTTTGTCCCCCGAAGCTCTCCCATCGACGATCACGCCGCTCGCGAAACCACGACGGTTTATACCGGCGTCCGCAACTTCCCCATGATCCCCGAAGAACTCTCCACCGGCGCGAGTTCTCTTCTCGAGGCTCAAGACCGCCTGTCGCTAGTCACTGAATTCATCGTCCTGCCGGACGGCACTGTCGATTCCGGCAACGTTTATCCCGCACTGGTTCGCAACCAGGCGCAACTCGCCTACAACGCCGTCGGCTCGTGGCTTGGGGATTCCGGCACGCCGCCACCAAAGGTCGCTGCCTCCTCCCCGCTACAAGCGCAACTCAAGCTTCAGGACGAAGCCGCGCAAGCCCTCAAACAACAGCGCTTCAGCCGTGGAGCCCTGAATATCGAGACCATTGAAGTCCGTCCGGTCATGCTCAATGACAAAGTTGTCGACGTTGCGCGGCAGGAGAAAAATCGCGCGACCGATCTCATCGAAGACTTCATGATCGCCGCCAACGGAGTCGTCGCCCGCCTGCTCGAGAAAGTTCCTTCGCTACGGCGCATTGTGAAGACGCCCGAGCGCTGGGATCGCATTGTGCAGCTCGCGAAAACTCTTCGCGACTCCTTGCCCGCCCAACCGGACTCGAAAGCCCTCAACGAATTCTTGCTCCGCCAGAAAGCTGCCGACCCCGACCACTTCGCCGATCTCTCTTTATCCGTGATCAAGTTGATGGGCCCCGGCGAGTACGTCCTCGAAAAACCTGGCGAGCCCGACCAGGGACACTTTGGCCTCGCCGTCCAGAACTACACGCATTCCACCGCACCCAACCGCCGCTTTGCCGACGTCGTCACGCAGCGCCTGCTGAAGGCGCTCCTCGCGAATCAGTCCGGCCCCTACTCCGAAAATGAACTGGAGCAGATCGCGAAAAACTGCACCCTGAAAGAAGACGCCGCGCGAAAAGTTGAGCGTGAAATGTCAAAACGCATCGCCGCTGTCGCCATGAGCAATCGAATTGGCGAGACTTTCGACGCCATAGTCACCGGCGTCACCGAACACGGAAGTTTCGTTCGCGTGCTCGCCCCGAGAGTGGAAGGAATGCTGGCGCAAGGTGCTCAAGGCGTGGATGTCGGAGATCGCGTCAAGGTGAAGCTCATCCGCACCGACCCGCAGCGCGGCTACATCGATTTCGCCCGCGTCGCCTAGCGTATTCTTATCCTGTGCCGCGTAACTCCAGCACCGGAGATCAGAAGCTCATCCAGATCGTGGACGCAGCCCTCGCCGACACCACTCGTCGCAGCGGTGCCTGGCTCGCCTGCCGTCCCGGATGCACGCAGTGCTGCATAGGCGCATTCGCCATCAATCAACTCGACGCCGAGCGCCTCCGAAGGGGCTTACATGCACTCCAAAACAAAGATCCCGATCGCGCTGCCCGCGTTCGCGCTCGCGCCCGTGATTCCGTAGCCCGTTTTTCACCGGTTTTCCCGGCGATCCAAAGACGGGCTTGCTGTACGAGACAGATGCCGCTCAATCAGCCTTCGAGGATTTTGCCAACGACGAACCCTGCCCAGTGCTCGACCCCGACACCGGCCTCTGCGATCTTTATGACTCTCGCCCCATGACCTGCCGCGTGTTCGGCCCTCCAGTGCGAAACCAGGAAGGTCTCGGCGTATGCGAACTCTGCTTCCAGGGCGCGACAAACGAGGAAATCGCCGCCTGCGAAATGACGCCCGATCCCGGCCAACTGGAGGAGGTGCTGCTCCAGCAATTCGAAAAGAAATCCGGTAAGCATGGCAGCACTACCATCGCATTTTGTATTGGAACCTAAGAAAAGCACACCCGCCGGCAATGTGATCGCAAGGAAGTAATGGTAAGAAAAGACGTCATTCTGAGACGAAGCGTAGCGTAGGCGAAGAATCTCGCGTGCACCACTACGATCCCTTCTTCCCCTCCAACTCCGCCCACCGTGCATACAGCGCATCCACCACTCTCTGCGCCTCTTCCATCTCTCCCTGCGCCGCCACAAGTCGAGCCCCGTCACTCGCAATTGCCGGATCCTCAAACTGCGCCCGCTTCACCGCCAGCAACTCTTCCGCTTCGCTGATGCGAGACTCCATGCTCGCGTACTCGCGCTCGTCCAGGTAAGACAGCTTTTTCCTCGTCCCAGCCCCAGCCGCACCGGGCTCAACCGCCCGCGCCACAGAACTCACCCGCACCGACTTCAACCGCTCCGCCTGCCATTCTTCCCACTGGGAGTAGTCCCCAAACCTCTCTGCCCCTCCAATCCCATCCAATCCCAACACCACGTTAGACACACGGTCCAGCATGTAACGGTCATGCGTCACCAACACCATCGACCCCCGAAACTCCAGCAAACTTTCCTCCAGAATATCGAGAGTCGGAATATCCAGATCATTCGTAGGCTCATCCAGCAGAAGTATGTCCGCAGGCTGCAACATCAGTTGCGCAATCAGCACTCGCGCGCGCTCCCCGCCCGACAACTTGCCCACGGGCTGGTTCAGTTGCTCGCCCGTAAACAGAAATCGCGCCGCCCACGACGCCACATGCACCTGGCGATCCTGATAAATCACCGCATCCCCTTCCGGAGCCAAGGCCCTTCGCAAAGTGATGTCTGGGTCTAGTTCCCGGTTCTGATCGAAATACACGATTCTCAACCGATCGGCTCGCCGGATGGCCCCACTGGTCGGCGCAATGTCTCCCCGCAACAAACGCAGCAAAGTGGACTTTCCACTCCCATTTGGCCCGACCAGCCCCACTCGCGCCTCGGCCATTAGGATAAAATCCAGTCCTCCGAACAGCGTGCGGTCCCCCACTTGATACTCCACATTCTCCATCTCGACCAACCGTTTCGTCCGGCGATCGGTTGCCGAGAAATCAATCTGCGCGGTCGACGTACGCGTCCTTGAACTCAGCTCAGCCAGCTCACCCATCAGTTCAGCCGCCTTGTCGATCCGCGCTTTCGACTTCGAAGTCCGGGCCTTCGCTCCCCGGCGCAGCCACTCGATCTCGCGATGCACCAGGTTCTCCAGCGCCTCTTCGCGCTTCGCTTGCGCGTGGAGGAACGCTTCTTTCTGCTCCAGGAACTCGCTATAGGTTCCGCGAGCCCGCAGCACACCATCGGGATACGTGCGATTCAATTCCGCAATTTCCGTCGCCACATTTTCCAGGAAGTACCGGTCATGGCTCACCACCACGCTGGCAAACGCCCCTCGCGACAGCACCGACTCCAGCCACTCAATTCCGCCAAGATCCAGATGATTCGTGGGCTCATCCAGCAGCAGCACATCCGGAGCTTGTACCAGCGCCTCAACAATCGCCAAGCGTTTCTGCCAACCACCCGAGAGCGTCGCAGCTTCGACATTAAAGTCTTCAAAGCCGGCCCTCCCCAGCGTTTCCGCGAATAACGTTCCTCTTTCCGACGCCAGCACCGCCGTACGCTCCAGCGCGTTTTCAACCACTCGCCGCACCGAGGCTCCGGGCTCGAACTTCGATTCCTGCTCCACGTAACTCAGACGAATTCTTTTCCGAATCGCCACCTCGCCCGAATCCGGTTGCACGGTGCCTCCCAGAATTCGCAGCAATGTGGACTTCCCGGATCCATTCGGACCAATCAATCCGATTCGATCTCTCTCCGAGACCGTGAATGAAACATTCTGAAACAGAGGTTTCGCTCCGAATGCCTTCGCGATCGTCTGTGCATTGATAATAGGCGCCAAGAAAACTCTCCAGCTTCAGATTAACAGCAGTGTCTTGTTCAGAGCCCGCGCCTGCATTATCCGAGCGGATCGCCGAAACTAACCGTTGGGTTAATCAGATCACTTACCAACAACTCCACTTTCCCTTCCTCACTCGTGAAATCAATCACTTGTCGCCCGCAGATACTTTGGCTAGCGGAGTGCAATATCTCAGAGCGACACGGTTCGAAATTTGATTTCAGGTGTGTGGGATTGGCAAGTACCGAGGGGTGCTTCCTTTGCTCGACACAACGAGGAGACAATATGAAAAAACAAAATCTTCAGTCAATTCTCGTGCTGAGCCTGCTTTTGGTAGCCGGATCGGCATTTGCGCAAACCATCAACGTTCGCAGCGACGTTCCCTTCAGCTTCAAGGTTGCCGGCAAGAACATGCCTGCGGGCCAGTACTCGATCAGAACCTTGACCGCTGACGGAGAGACCCTCGCGTTCAGGGACCCCGAGTCGCGCACGGTCGCGCTCGTCCACTCCAACAGCGCTCAGAAATTGGAAAGGTCCAACGCCACCAAGTTGGTCTTCCACGTCTACGGCAGCGAGTACTTCCTGTCTGAAATCTGGGTCGAAGGCAGCAGCGATGGACATCAGATTCCAGTAAGTTCCCGCGAGCGCGAACTGGCCAAGGGCAACACTGCACTTGATGTCAATGTTCTCGCCCAGGTTCAGTAGCTGACATCGCTTCGGCGGGTGGGGGACCCGCCAGGGAAGAACGGGTGCATCCACAGATGCACCCTCCTTCTTTTTTTCAGAAGACTTACTTCAGGTTCTTCACGATCCCGCTGACGGCGGCTGTCGCTGCCTTCTCGCTCGTATTCACAATCAGATCCGCTTTGCCGTACAGCGGCTCTCTCTCCAGCAAAATTCTCTTCAGGTCCGACATCGCTTCCGGATTGTTCGCCATTGGACGCGTGTCGCCCTGAGCCAGCACACGCTTCATATGGTCTTCCGGATCAGCTTGCAGCCACACCGTATAGCAAGACGTCAGCAGCCGCTGGTACGTACCTGCTTCCGACACCAGGCTTCCTCCGGTCGCCAGAACAAAACGCTTGTCTTGCGCCAGCACCTCATCCAGGCAGCGACGCTCCAGTCGCCGGAATCCGCTCTGCCCATACAAATCAAAAACGGAGCTGATCGGCGTGCCGCTGCTTTTTTCGATCACCCGGTCCAACTCGATGAACGGGCAGTCCAACTGTTTCGCCAGCAACGCTCCAATCGTGGACTTGCCTGCCCCCCGCAATCCCACTAGCGCAATCCGCTGCTTGCGATCTCCCGCTTCGTCCTGCCCAAAGCGATCCTCAAGCCAGC
Organism: Terriglobia bacterium; assembly: GCA_963797845.1. Lineage (GTDB taxonomy): Bacteria > Acidobacteriota > Terriglobia > Terriglobales > Acidobacteriaceae > DASREM01. The sequence continues at coordinate 21,743 of CAWCRE010000010.1, read as the reverse complement.
GTTGTGCTTCGCGTAGTTCCGCGTCATCCAGTCCACGCAGCAACTCAGAAGCATGCGCAAACTCCACGCTCGGATCGAATCCGTCCACCGCCAGCATTTCCACTTTCACGTCGAGTGCGTTCGCCAGTTGCCGCAGCGTCAGCACCGATGGATTTCCGCTTCCCGTCTCGACTTCCGCCAGAAACCGCTCCGACACTCCCGATTGCTCCGCCAGCGTCTTGCGTGTCATGCCTCGCCGCGCCCGTAGCGCGCGAATGCGCTCGCCCAACGTCGCCAGGTAACTGGAACCGTCGCGAACCGGATGCCGCGACAACGCAGCATTCCGCTTACGTCCGCTCAATGGCTTTGTTTGAGGCATATCAACTACGCCAAACGATCGAACTTCAGATCCACCACCACATCCCGCAGCGCAATCTTTTCCGCTTGGCAAAAGAGCCACAGGTCCCGCATCACTTCCCATGCAGGCGAAATCTCTCGCGGCACCACGTCCTGAAACGGATACTCTCCCTCCACACGAACGAACTCTCCCTGCTCAAGCTGTTTCAGTAGCGCGTACATCTCATCTACGCCGAGCCCGCATGTCTCGTGCAATTCCGGAAGGTAAGCCACTCCCGGCTTCCTTCCATCGTGATGCTCTCGATAAGCCAGTTCAGCAATATGCGCCAACAACTTTCGGGCGCTCTCCGGAAGACCTCGCAACCGCGTGGCAAATTTGCCGAAGCTCTCAGCATGCTCCGCATCCACGGCAAACGCACACACTTCGCCGAGCCGGCCAATGACTATCTCGTCCTGCATTTTTGTTGTCACGCACTTACCTCAGTTAAAACGTACGTATTCGAAATCAATCGGCTGGCTGTTGATTCCGCGCGCCGGAGGCGCAATCCAATTGGCAAATTTCCCCGGCTCCAGCACTTGTCCCATCAGCGACTCCACATACTTATGATCGTCCGCCGAAGGCAGCCACTCATCGCGATGCGCGTTCCACTCCGCCTCGCTCATCACCTTTCCATCCGGACTGATAAACTGCCCCGCCAGCGTTCCGATCCGGCGATGAAATCCCACGTGCGGCAGGGTCAGGCGAAATGCAATTCCGTTCTGCTCCGGGATCCGGTTCCACCGGTTCACGCCTGCCTGGATTTCGTCGATATAGTCGTCACGCAACTTTGCATTCAACGCATTCAGCGCCGGAACTCGCTTCTCCACTAATTGCCCGTTCTCCACTTCCAGCACCGGGTAATCCGCCGACACCAGTTTGTGATCGTCGCTTTGTTTCGTCTCTTCGTACCGGCCCTTCACGCCGGTCGTGTAATAGTTCGCCGCATTCGACGAAACATCCGATCCATACAGATCAAGCGTCACGCTGTAATGAAAGTTCACGAATTTCTGCAGCAGACTCAGCGGAACCACGCCGAATTGCCGGCCCTCGGACGGATCGCTCAGCCCGTGCTCCTTCATCACTTCGCAGGTTCGCTGGATCGTCCGCGCCACGCCCGACTCGCCGACAAACATGTGGTGCGCCTCTTCGGTTAGCATGAAGCGGCAAGTCCGCGCCAGCGGGTCGAATCCTGACTCCGCCAACGACGCCAACTGAAACTTTCCGTCCCGATCCGTAAAGAAGGTGAACATGTAGAACGCCAGCCAGTGCCGCGTCTCCTCGTTAAACGCGCCCAGGATGCGCGGATTGTCCGCATGTCCCGACCGCCGTTCCAGCAACCGCTCCGCTTCCTCGCGGCCATCGCGGCCGAAGTATCGCTGCAACAGGTACACCATCGCCCACAGGTGCCGCCCCTCTTCCACATTCACCTGAAACAGATTTCGCATGTCGTACAGCGACGGCGCGGTCCGTCCTAGCAATCTCTGCTGCTCGACCGATGCAGGCTCCGTATCGCCCTGCGTCACGATGATGCGGCGCAGCGTGGACCGATATTCGCCCGGCACTTCCTGCCACGCCGGTTCTCCCATATGATCGCCAAACGCAATCTTCCGGTTCTCATCCCGCGGCACCAGGAAAATCCCCCATCTATAGTCCGGCATCTTCACGTACCCAAAATTCGCCCACCCATCCCGATCCACGCTGATCGCGGTGCGCAGATACACCTGCAGTTCCTTGCTGCCGATCGGCCCCATGTCCGACCACCATCCCTGGAAAGCCGGCTGCCATTTTTCCAGCGCGCGCTGCAATGTCTTATCGCTCGCTAGCTCTACGTTGTTCGGAATTTTCTCGGTGTAATCGATCATCTATGACTCCGTGCGCTATACGCGCTCCCAATTAAATTTTGCCTTCGAACCGCTCCCGTACACCTTCAACGCGCCCGTCGTTCCGACTGCGTTCGGACGTATAAAGATCCAGTTTTGCCACGCCGATAACCGGCCAAAGATTCGCGTGCGCAACGTTTCCGACACTCCGAAGCGCAAATTCGCCTCGAGTCCGGTCAGCGCATCCGGTGATAATGTTGCCCGCGACTCGATCGCCAGCCGCAACTCGTCCGCCCAATCCAGATCATCCGGAGCCGCCGTGATCAGTCCAGCTTCCATGGCCTGCTCCGCATTCAACTTCTTCCCCACCAGCTTTCGCGCGCTCTCCACCTGCTCGCTGTCTCCGTAAAATCGTGCCGCGATTCGTGGCAGGCCATTCGCCATTGCATAAGGACCGAAATTGTTTTCCGAAAGCTGAATGAAGGTCGCCTCCGGTTTGTCTTCCACGCTCAACATGTAAGCCCGATCCGCCGCCAGCGCCAACTCAAATAAAGTTCCCGCGAAGCACGATCCTTCTTCAATCACCGCGTACATCGACCGCGACGAAACATCCAGCCGCGACAACGTCCGCCGCAGCATATTCGTCACTTCCCGCACAAACCAGTTGCTCTTGTATTCCTGCAACTGGCGATCAAACTCGACTACCGCATCCGCATTCCCGCCCGTCTTCAGCAGCCACAACCCCAGCTCCAGCTCGTTCGTGCGCGAGCTCAGGATCGCGTCATCCAGTTCCCGCGCCACTTGCAGCGGCCACCAACCAGCGCCCGCGGCAACAATCTGTTCCAGCGAAAGCTTCTGCACCGCGTCCGGCGCCTTCGCGTGAAATGTCGCGGTCCGCGCCGCGCGATCGAACTCCACATCCACAAACTCGTAATGCAGTCCGCGCTCATCGACGCTGCGCTTCAGGGGCGTCAGAGCAATCCCCTTTTCGCCCTTTGGACGATCGCTCTTTGCCGCTAGCTCCTGCGCCTTCTTCTGAATTCCCTCTTCCCACTGCGCCGGCTTCACAATCTCATCCACCAGCTTCCAGTCCTTCGCGCGCTGCCCCTGCACCCCGTCCGACACGGTGCAAAACATATCCGCCAGGTCGCGACGCACCTTACGCTTGTCTGTAACGCGCGTAAGTCCCCCAGTTCCCGGAAGCACTCCCAGCAACGGCAACTCCGGCAGACTCACCGCGGAAGAACGATCATCGATCAAAACGATTTCGTCGCAAGCCAGCGCCAGTTCATATCCGCCGCCCGCCGTCGTCCCGTTGCACGCCGCCAGGAATTTGAGCCCCGAACTCTCGCTCGCATCCTCAATCCCGTTGCGGGTCTCGTTGGTGAACTTGCAAAAGTTCACCTTCCACGCGTGGCTGCTTGTCCCTAGCATGTAAATATTCGCGCCCGAGCAGAACACCCGGCTTTTGGCGCTGGTGATCACCACCGTCCGAACTTCCGGATGCTCAAAGCGAATCCGCTGCAGCGCGTCATGCAGCTCGATATCGACGCCCAGATCGTAGGAATTCAGCTTCAGCTTGTACCCAGGGCGGATGCCGCCATCTTCTTTCGTATCCATGACCAGGGTCGCCACTTCGCCATCAAACTTCAGCTTCCAGTGCTGGTATCGCGAAGGGTCGGTCTGGTAATCCACCATCTCGGCGGCAGGTTGCGCAGTTAAAGTCGACTCCACAAGCATCTCCTCACACCACAGTCAGTAAATGCATTATACCGCATATCCTAAATGGATGATGCACGGAGAACCAGAAGTGGGTGCTTGCAAAACGGACACGAGGCGTGGCGCGATGCAGTATAGTGCAGCACAACTCTTTAGTGATTGCGTTCCGAAGCCAAAGCGTAAACAACTATCAGGGTTGTCATTCCGAGCCGAAGCGAAGCGATAGGCGAGGAATCCGCTTCCGAATGCACCACCACTGCTCTGGAATGGCCAAGTGCTGAATGCCAAGTGCTGAATGCTGAATGCTGACTGCTGAGTGCGAATTTACAAATACCCCAACCACCACTCCCGCCTTCTCCGCTTCAACTCCGCAAACCATCGGCACACCGGATACATGATCACCACCACGCTCACCCAAACCGCATATACGGTCCATAAACCATACCCATAATTCGCCGGATACACATCGGCCGATCCACCCACCGACGGCAGCGGCCGAAGCAAAAACGCGGCCCGCCCATAATGCCAGAGCGCCACAGGAAAGGTCAGAAGATGAATCAAATAAAAGTGAACCACGAAATAGAAAAACGGCACCCGCCCAAACACAATCAGGGGATTCGTGCGCGAAAACTTGATTCGATCAAACCACGCGAGTAGCAGAAACGCAGGCCCCATGGTCATCAACAGAAAATCCAGCGACGCCGGATACTTCGTACATCGCAAGAACGACAACGCCGTCATGCCCGGAAATTCCCGCGACCACGGCTGCGGATCTCCGTAAACATTCACCCCTCGCACCACAAAAAACGCCGCCACCGTGGCCAGCCCCATCCCCATCAGAACCCGCCGTCGCCTCTCCGCAGGCAACATCATCACTTCGCCAAAACAAAATCCCAGCGCCATCAACGCCACCCACGGCACCAGGGGATAAGCCACCAGCACCAGCGCCCCGCCCACCCTGAACACTCCCTGCTGATGCAGAATGTTCCAAATCCACGCGAACGATCCGAACTGCGATGCGTTCACCGAATCGGCCAGGTTGTGCAAGGCAATCACCAGAACGCTTCCGGTCGCCAGCCATCGAATGTGCACCCGCACCAGTCCGGCCAGCACGATCATCGACAATCCCAGCATCCACAGCACGTTCAGAATTACGATTCCGTGCAGCAAGCTGAACGTCAAAGCGAACCGCATCAACGTCAAGTCAACGATCGCCAGCCAAACTCCGCGCTTCAACAGGAATTTCGACAGCTCGCCCGGAGTTCGCCCGTGACTCATCCAGAAAAATGCCCCCAAGCCCGCCGTGAAGCAAAATACCGGAGCGCAAATATGCGTCACCCATCGCGTAAAGAACAACGCTGCCGTGGTGCGACTCAGGTCATCGGGCTGGAACACCTGTGCGCTGGCATTAAAGAATTCCCGCGTGTGGTCCAGCGCCATGATGATCATCACCAACCCGCGCAGCGCATCGACGGACGGCATACGCAGGTGTGCGCTGCTCAGGCCGCCCGAAGGTGGTTGCGGCGGAGCGAACGTAGCCGCCCGTGTGTCAGAAATAACGGCCATGCATAAACCTCAAAGGGTTCTCGTCGCACTGAATGCTGAGTGCTGAATGCTGATCACTGCACCCGCGTCTGGTCCGTAATCCAGTTCACTTCCCAAGTCTTCCCTCCATCATCAGAGAACGATTGCTCGAAATGAGCCGAGTTCGGAGTGATCTGAGACCACACAAATCGCACCAGGACCATCCTTCCATTAATCGGCTCATGATCGAAAAACTCGCCGCGCCCATTCTTGAATTCGCCGACGGTCGGAATTCCCAGGATGCCATCCTTGCCGTTCGCCCAATACAAACTCCACTGGTGCGATTGCGGATTGTACAAGCGCAACGTCAGCCCCTCAACCTTGCCCGACGATCCATTGGTCTCAAATTCCTCCAGGTCCGCACGCCCACCCCAAACTTTTCGCGTAACCGAGCTGCCGTCAAATTCCTCCCACGTCGTCGAGCCAGTCAAAGGGTGCAACAGCCGCTTCAGATGAATCTTCCAACTCCCAATTTCGAAATCAAAATCATGTTGTCCGTCTCGCGACGTTGCCTTTCCGGCAGCTGTATCCGATTGCGCCATCAACGGCGCCAAACAAGCCGCAAAAACGAGCATACCGATGAAAAAACATCTGCGCATTGGCTTGGCCATACGCTTCTCCAGTCCCTGCTGACTGTTTCTCCGTATCCGAACTACAGTTCGGACACCGATCAACATCCCCAGCAGCAGCAGTAGGGAAAATCATTAGGAATATCAGACGGATTTCGGACCCAGGCGGATAGCAGAATTACGAAATTAGGTGTGAGGAAACACAGGTTTCTCAGCGTTCTCTGCGGCCGTTCTCAGCGCTCTCTGCGATTTAAGATTGTTTCACGCAGCACCCAACAGGTTTAAAAAGTCGCTCAAGCAAAACTCCCCTAAGACAAAGCGAGCGATTGAAGATTTCGGAAGACCAACCCTAAAGCATCCCGCCAGTCCGCACGGTCAGATTGTTCAACGCCAACTCCAACCGCGTGATGGCTTCCGCCAATTCCGGGTGCTGGCCAATCTTTTCTTCCAGCTTCTTCAACAACCGATGCGCGCCCGCAACATCTTCCGCCGCAGGATGAGAGGTCTTTTTCTGCTCGTCAGTCATATGGATGCCTCAACTCAATTCTAGTGCGATTGTTTTTCCCGCGATATCAAGTTTCACGATCCGGAATTTGCGCACCTGCCCAGTTTGAACCACATCCGCATTTGTGGCCTGCGCACTCGCGCCACTTTTCCAGCGCGTCTGTAACATGGATGTCAGCGACGACAAATCAGCCTTCCTCGTCGTTGGACTGGCTTCCTTCGCTGCCGGCGCGATCCGGCACTGCGCCCGGATACCCTCGCCCAATTCCACCTTCGCGGTCTCGCCCGTCACCTCGACCACCCGCCCCGTCACCACATCGCCTTCTTTGTGCTCCACCAGATATTCATCCAGCCCCGTCGGCACCAGCTGCTTCATACTCAACTTGACGTTCCGCTTCTCCGGCTCCACCGCCAACACCAGGGCCTGCACCACTTGCCCGACTTTCAACACGTCCTGCGGATGGTTGATCCGTTTCTCCGCACTGATCTCGCTCACGTGGATCATCCCCTCCACGCCTTCCGCCAGCTGCACGAATGCGCCAAACTTCGTGAGGCTCGTGACCGGCCCCTCCACCGTCGAGCCCACCGCAAACTTCTGCGCGGCGTCACTCCACGGATTCCCCAGCGCCTGCTTCAATCCCAGCGACATCCGCCGCTCCGCCGCACTCACTCCCAGCACCACCACGTCCACCGACTCGCCCGGCTTAACAATGTCGCTCGCGATGCGCACCTTGCGCGCCCACGACATCTCCGAGACATGCACCAGTCCCTCGATGCCCGGCTCCAGTTCGACAAACGCGCCGAAATCCATCACCCGCGTAACCACGCCGCGCACTTTTTCACCAACCGTTATATTTCTTCGCCGCCGCTTCCCACGGATCAGCCAGCAACTGTTTCATGCCGAGCGAAATCCTCTTCTTCTCTAGATCCAGCTTCAAAATCCTCGCCTCGATTTCGTCCCCTACGGTCAGCACATCGCCCGGCTTGTTCACGCGGCCCCACGCCATGTCGCTGACGTGCAGCAACCCATCCACGCCGCCGATATCGACAAACGCGCCATAATCGGTCAGCGTGCGCACCGTTCCGCGCACCGTGTCGCCTTCCTTCATCTCCGAATAGCGACGCTCCTTGTTCGCGCTCTCTTCTTCCTCGAACACCGCCCGCCGATCCACCACCACATCTTCTTCGGTCGCATCCAGCTTGATGATGCGGCAGCGAATCTCCTGCTCCACCAACTTCTCCATCTCCGTCGCATCCCGCGCTCCACTCCGCGACGCCGGCATAAACGCCCGCACACCCACATCCACGCTGAGCCCGCCTTTCACCACCGCCGTCACCATTCCCAGGATCGTCGTCCGCTCGTTGAATGCCTTTTCCAGCGCCGCCCAGTCCGTCGGACGCTCAACCTTCCCGCGGCTCAGGTCGTAGTAGCCCTCCGGCGTTCGCCCCTTCACCGAAACCCGCAGCTTGTCGCCAACCTGGATCTTCTCGCGCGAATTCTCAAAGATCGCTAGCGGAAGAATGCCCTCGCTCTTGTATCCAATATCCACCAGCACCGAGTCCGCCGTGATCGACACCACGGTGCCTTCGATTTGCCCGCGCCCCTGCTCCGGCTTCCGCGCATGGCTCTGCTCGAACTGCGAAAGAAGTTCTTGAAATGACTCGTTGTCTTCTGTTGTCTCTGGAGTGTGTGGAATCACTGGATCTGACATGAAAAGTTACAGCCTCGCGAAGAATAGGTGGTCAGTAGGATATCACCCAACACGGGTCGCCACAGCCCACAGCCATTTGCCACGAGGCGCATTCTCGGCGCCATCTCTCTGCGTGATAAGAGTCTGCAGCGGCGCAGCTACAACCCCATCGCCAGCGACCTCAAACCCCGCTCCGGCATCCGCGCCACTTTCCCGCGCCGCACCGGAGCTGCCGCCACCAGTTCCGCTATAAATGCTAGGTCATCGCTCATCTGTCGCAAATACGCCGTCACCGCATGATCGAACGCATCCAGAAAAAGTTCATCTCCCGGCGCCGGACGCACCTCGTCGTGGCCTGCGATATGCTTCCGCAGAATTCCTTCGAAGTTGCCATCCCGTCCCAGCCGCCCAATCACATACCGGTTCGCCCCGGCGCGCCCCAGAAAAGCCGCTTCCCGGTACAGATAAACGTCGCCCAGCAAATCCACCACCACTGAAATCTGCGGATACCCGCGCCCGCTCATCTCTTCATAACCTACCCGATGCAGCGGGCCCGTCTCCCGGCCCTTCATCAACCCTTCCATCGCATACCCGAAGTCAATCTCCAAGCCACGCGCGCCGAGGAACTCTCCCAGCGTCAACAGCTCATCCCGTAGCCGCGCTCTCTCCGCCCCGCAGATCGCCAGTTCCCCGCTCGCCGCATAATTTTCCCGCAGACTCAGGAACGCGATCGCCCCCTCATCGGAAATCTCCGCCACCACGCGTCGGATCTCCCGCAAGTGTTCCACCTGCCCACTTTGCACCACGTAATTGAACGCCAACCGCGTCGCGCCGCCTCGCTCCTTCTTCAACCTCAAGAACTCCTTCGCATTCGCGATCACTCTCGACGCCACGCCCTTCCCCGACGTCGTGCGTTCCGCCATCTCATCATCCGCACCGTAGAGCGAGATACGAATCGTGTCCAAGTCCCACAACCCCTCGTGCTTTTCCAGGAAGCTGCGTGTCAGCATCATTCCGTTCGTATACAGCTGCATGCGAAAACCGCGCCCAGCCGCAAACGAAACAAGCCGGTCGAGTCCGGGATTCGTCAGCGGCTCCAGCCCTCCGGAAATGTAAAACCGGCCCGCCACATCGGTAGGCGCCTCCGCAAAAAGCCGACGCAGCAACTCATTCCCACGTTCCACATCGTTCCATCTGTACTCCGCATGCGGCACGCGCCCGCAGAAGCTGCACGACAGCATGCACGACACCGCCGGATAAATCCCCACGGTGAACGGATACGCATACCTCCCCTTCACCGCCGCATCGAACGCTCCCGACTCCACAATCGGCTGAACTGTGTTGCGGTAATACGCCGAATCGCCAGATTCCGCCACAAACGCCCGCACTGCCTCATCTGACAGCAACGCCGACATGAACCCTACAAATTGTTGCCCATCGCAGCCGGCAATCGTCGCCAGTTCCCGTAACCGCCGGAACGGATGTCGCTCCAACCTCTCCAACAATTTCGCCGCGCGCTCCATCCACACCGCGAATTCTTCGTGATCTTCACAGCTGCGCAGCAAGCCTTGCTGGAACAAGGCTTCTCGCAAGCGAGGCCGCGCCCGCTCCAGCAAGTCTCGCGCACTTCCTGTGCCGTTCTGTTGAATTGCCTGCATCCAGAAACCCGTTAGGCCACCAAGCCGTGCACCTGCAAGCGCGCCATCGCATCATCCACGTGATCGCTAGCCGTCTGCGATTGCAACCACTCCACCAACTCGGTCAAGCCTTCGCGCAACGAAATCCGCGGCGAATATCCCAGCCATTCCTTCGCCCTGCGAATATCCGCAAAACAGTGACGGATGTCCCCTGCCCGATATTTGTCAGCACTCTCGATCGGCACCTCCACCTTGAGCGCCATCCCCAGTTGCTCGGCAATTTCCCGGATGCTGGCCGGCCTCCCCGATCCCACATTCACCGCCTGCCCGTCCGCGCGAGAGCTGTCCATCGCCTTCACATTGGCCTGCACCACATCGTGAATGCTGACGAAATCCCGCGTTTGCAGCCCGTCCTCGAAAATTACCGGAGAATTTCCGTTCATCAGGCGCGATGCAAAAATCGCTGCCACGCCCGTATACGGATTCGACAGCGCCTGCCGCGTTCCATACACATTGAAGTAGCGGAACGAAACCACCGGGATGTTGTAGGTACGCCCGAACAGCAGCGCCATCTCCTCCTGCGTTTTCTTCGACAACGCGTAGACTGACGAGCATTGCAGCGGCTTCTCCTCATCCGTCGCCAATGGAGAAACCGTCGCTCCACACTCCGGGCACAATGCATCCCATCGTTTCGCCTTCAGATTTTCCGCCGGCCGGCCTTGTGGAGCTACCTCTCCACATTCTTCGCACCAGCCCTTCCCCTCTCCGTAGGTAGACATCGACGATGCCACGATGATCCTTTCCGGCTGGGAATGTGTATCCAGGATCGCTTGCAGCAGGTTGGCCGTCCCCTGGCTGTTCATCGCCATGTAATCCGCGATCTGGTACATCGACTGGCCAGTGCCAACCGCCGCGGCCAGGTGATAGATGACCTCGGCGCCACGCACCGCCCCTTTAAGGGCCTCCAGGTCGCGCATATCTCCGCGCCGGAACTGCGCATCTTTCGCCACATAGTCCGGCATTCCCCCCGGGTGCACCTGCGGGCTCAGGTTGTCATAAATACTCACTTCATGCCCAAGGGAGATCAGCATGTCGACCGTGTGCGAGCCGATGAAGCCAGCGCCCCCAGTCACCAGGACTTTTTTCTTCACGAGTGTGCCTCGCTGCTATTCGATTGTTCGGTCGGAATGCCCCAATTTCTCAGACAGGAAAACTTAGATGGCGGCGAGTATTCGCCCCATGGCGAGCTTTGTCAATCTGCAATGTTTTTCACACGCACTTGCGCTGAAGGTTCGGAAGCTTCGGCAGCGATAAATCTACGAGACCAGGCGTTCGCCCGCCTCGCTATTCATACCCGCCATACGCATCCGCGCCGGAACACCCGAAACAGTTACCCCGTTCATCACGTTCGACAACACCACGCTTCCCGCACTCACCACTACGTCATCCCCGATCGCCGCATGACAGAGCAGTTTCGCCCCTGCGCCGAAATACCCGCGCTCGCCCACCTGCCCGTCAATCAGCGTTCCCGTCTCCAGCGTGCAGTTGGCCCCCAGCACGCTGATCGGGCCGATGAAAACTCCGTATGGATTTCGCAGCACCAGCCCGCGGCCAATCGTCGCTTCGCGGTGAATACATGACTTGGTGCACATCTGCACCCAGCGCTGCAAAATCAAGGACGTAAGAAGCAGCACTTGACGAACACCCACAGTGTGTATCGTTTCGGCCCAGTGCCCGAAACGGTAGCAAATCAAAACCCACGTCACTGGCGCGAACCACAGTCTCGGAGCTCTTTCCTCCGGGGACCGCAAGGCCATGTCCACGCGAGTTCTATTCAAATCGGCTCGCAGATTTTCAAACATGCCGCTTCATTCTTCACACCTGCCGGTTCAGTCGCCGCGAGTATTGGCCCGCTGCCCTGCTTTGTCAAGATGCAAGACTTTTCATCTGATTTTTTCGTTGGCCCGACGGCAAGCTTCGGCATAGAATCCACCCCATCGCTTGGAGGCACATCGTGAATGCTGACATCAGGCCCAAGATCCGCGAATTCGTTCTCGACTACGCTCGTGGCCGCGGCACCACCGAAGTTTCTGACGACGAATCTTTGCTCAAGAGCAACATCATCGACTCCCTCGGCGTCTTTCGCATGATCTCGTTCCTCGAAGAGAATTTTCCCATCACCATCGAAGACACCGATATGGTTCCGGAAAATTTCCAATCAATTGTCAGCGTGGAAAATTTCGTGAACAGCAAAATGGGGATGTCTTCGGAATCCGCACCCTGCGGCCAACCCCCAGCCGCCGTAGCCTAGCTTAGATCGGATTTGAAAGGTACGGTTTCAGCCCAGCGGCATCACAGTTGATAAGGGGACGCGGCTCTAGGCCACCAAACCATGTTTTTGGAAGGCGCAGTTTTGAAAGGTACGGCTTCAGCCGCGCCATAAAAGCCTGAACACTCCTCGCGCACGATCAACCGCCAGCCGTCTCCACACACCAGACGCGCCGCGCCATCAATAACCAACTATCACAACGACCTTGCAAAGCGATATCTTCATCGTGCTTTGAAGAGGCGCGCCATGAGCATAAAGGCGACAACAAATCTCACCCTTTCCGCCCCAGTCCCAACGTGAAATAAAATGTCGCACCCTTCTCGATGGCGCCCTCGGCCCAAACCTCGCCCCGATGCCGCTGGATAATCCTCTGCACCGTCGCCAACCCCACGCCGCTCCCCGGAAATTGCGTCGACGAGTGTAATCGTTGAAACGGCTTGAACAGCCTTCCTGCGAGCTCCGGATCGAATCCCGCACCATTGTCCCGCACGAAGTAGATGACCTGTCCATCCTCTTCTTTCTGGCCAAACTCAATCCGTGCCTGTGCGTGCCGCGACGTGTACTTCCACGAATTCCGCAGCAGATTCTCCACCACGATCTGCAGCAGCCGTGGATCGCCCATCGTCTTTTCTCCCGGCGCGATCACGAAATCCACGTTGCGCTCCGGCTGCGCCCGCAGCAGTTCCGCCGCCACCCCTTGCGCGATCGCGCTCAGATCGACGCTCTGCCGCTCCATGGCTCCCGTGCTCACCCGCGAAAGCTTCAACAGGTCGTCAATCAGTTCCGACATGCGGCGCACCGCCGTCCGGATCGCGTCAATCGATTCCCTTCCGTTCGTATCCAGCTGCGCTCCGTAATTTTTCTGAAGCATGTAGCTGAACCCGCTCATGATTTCCAGCGGGCCTCGCAGATCGTGCGACACCGAATACGAGAACGCTTCCAATTCCCGCACCGACGACACCAGGTCGCGAGTACGCTCCTCGACCCGCTGCTCCAGCTCATCGTGCGCCTTCTGCAGCGCGGTATCGCGCTCCTGGATTTGCGCCAACATGTCGTTGAACGCGCCTACCAGCAGCGCAACTTCGCCGCCTTCCCTGCTCGGCGCCACCCGCACCGAATAGTCGCGTTCCCGCGACACGGTCCGTGCCACTTCCGCCAATCCCACAATCGGTTGCGCTAGCGATTTTCGATATTCGGTGGAAACCAGGAACGCCGCGATCAGCGACACCACCAGCACCGCCAGTGCAATGGCTGCATACCGGTACAAACGGTCGTCCAGCTCCTGCAAATCGGCGCGAATGTACACCCGCCCCAGCACTTCGTTGTGAAACACGATTTGCCGTACCAGGATCAGGTGATTGTGGCGGAACCAATATTCTTCCTGCTTTCCGTCCGGCACCGCGGGGACATCGAAAATGTCCTCGTTCGGATCTCTGGCAAACTTCGCGAAGATGCGTCCGTTCGGCGCGATGATGGCCGCCACCGCAATGCTTGGCGAGCTCTTCAGTGCCGCGAGTGTATTTGCCGCCGATTGCGGGTCGTTAAACGTCAGCGCCGATACGCTGTTCGACCCCACGATTTGCGCTTGCGCCGACAAGGTGTGTGCCAGGTTGCGGCGAAACGAATACTGGTCATAGGCAAAAAATGAGGCACAGGCCAGCACCAGGGCCACTCCGCTCACCAGCATGTTCATGATGGTGAGACTTCTCGCAATCGAGCCGCCCTGCCCCAGTCTCATCGCCGGTCCTCCCCCGCGGACTTCCCGACGACCTTGACCGCTACCTTCAACAACTCCGAGCTCAACGCCAATTTCGATTGCTGGGCCGCGTCCAGGTTCACTTCGAACCGGATCCGACCCTCCCGCTGCACGAACTCAATCATGCCGCCCCGCTCGGCAAAGTGCGGGATATCGCTCACCGTCAATACTCCGGCATTCTTCACCACGGTGAGAATCGCTCTAAGATGGCCCTCCTCCTGATCGCTGATAAACAAGACCTGGCAGGCCGTCGCCTCGCGCGCGTTCGTAATCCGGGCCACTGCCACCCGGCTCGTTCCGATGCTTTCGCCCGACACCGTCGCGTCCAGCACCGGTCCGAAAGGATCTTTCCCCAGAATGCATATCTCGAAGGACTCCGGCTGTGCCGGCCAAGTCACAAATTTTCCGAAGTTATAAAGGTAGGCAGCTTCGATTTCGGTTTCACTCGCGCGCGAGGATTGCGCGAGACAGGGCCATGCCGCCAGCACGAGCAGGACTGCCACAGCAATGCTTCGCCCTACCCGCCTGCTACCTGCCGCCCAGCTTGGACCCGCCGTACTCTGGATTACTTGGTCCACGTAATCTGTCCGTACACGGTCCTCTTAATACCGACCAGGGGCCCTGGGTCGTCCTGGAATTCCGCATGCTGCGGCTGCAACAGATTTTGTCCCACCAGCGCCAGCTCTATATTCGGATGAACCCGCCACGCTACCCGCGCATCTGCCGTCGAGTACGACGCAACCAACTTCGCCGGCAAAGAACTCACGTACCGGTATTGCAGATCCAGGTTAACTTTCTTGGGAAGATCGAACCCCGACTGCGCCGATATCACATGCTGCGGGCTCGACCCCTCGATCATTCCCGCAGTCCCAATATCCAGTGACCCGCTCGCTCTCCGCAGGCTCATATTCAGGTACGAATAAGTCCCGCGTAAGCGCCAGAATTTCGTGGGACGCCATTCCGGCGCCACTTCCACTCCTTTAGTAATTCCAAGCAATCCGTTGCCGAACCGAGCCGGAAGCAAAATATGCGTGGGCATCGGATCAGTTTCAATGAACGGTCCGCCCGTAATGTCTTCGCTGAACAGATCGCTGTAGTGGTTATAAAAAGTCGCAAGATCCACGTAGACGTTCTTCCCCAGCAACCGTCGGTACCCCAACTCGTAGGAGTTCAGTTGCTCCGGCCTGAAGTTGCGGTTCGCATTGAAGCGCGCAAAAAATGGCAACCCGTTCGTCACCCCAATGAATCCCGACAGGAAGAAATCATGCTCCGCATCCGACGGCGTCCGCACCGCATGCGTGTACGCCACCCATAAGCTCTGCGTGTTCGTAGGCGTCCAGATCAGCCGCGCGCTCGGCTCCGCCTCGAAATCTGAAAAATTGGTACGCAACAGCTTCGTTCCCAGCGACAGCGCAAGCCGGTTCGGCACCAGTTGAATGTCGTCCTGGAAAAATCCTGTGAGCAGGTAATCTGTTCTCTTCGCCGGTTGGAACGTCAGCCCTGACACCACTTCAATATCGTTACCGCGGCTGGCCCGCGCTCCTGCTCCCCAAGAGATCTGCTGCCGCCACGGCAGCCGGAACCGGTCCAGAAAATCCACATCGAAGGTGTCACGCAGGTCGGCAAAGTTCGGCTCCCGCCGGTTCGCCCGGTCGTAATACCCCTGCAGTTGAAAATCCTTCCCCTCCCCCTGCACCCGCTTCCATCGCGCCAACACGTTCCCGCCCGAAAGCAGCGCCGTAGCATCGATCGTCTCTTGGTAGGGTTTTGTGTAGCTGGTCGCGACGACACTCTCTCCGGCTCCTTCGTCGTAAATATCTCCCTGCACCGTGATCTCATCGCGCTGGCTCTTGGTCCAATCCATGCGAAACCCGCCCTGAATCGAGCGCCAGCGATCGAAGTTCATCCCGTCCGAATGGAACTCCGCACCGCGGTTGAACCCCTTCACATACCCGCGATAATCCAGGCCCTGAGTGTTCCCTCCTCCATACCGCGCGTTGAAGAACCCTTGCTCGAGATTCCCTCCACCTGCACTTACCAGCGCCCCATGCGTTTCCTTGCTGCTCTTCGTAATAATATTGATGACGCCGTTCACGGCATTCGGACCCCAAATCGTCCCGCCCGGCCCCCGAATCACCTCGATCCGATCCACGTCCGCCAGCACCGTGTCCTGAACTTCCCAGTAGGTCCCGGCAAGCAGCGTCGTATACACCGTGCGCCCATCGATCAACACCAGCACCGATCGCGATAGCCGGCTCCCAAATCCGCGGATTCCGATCGCCCACTTGTCGCTGTCAATGCGTTCCACTTCCACCCCCGGTGCCAGACGCAACGCTTCCGGGATGCTCGTGGCGCCCGAACGCTCAATGTCTTCCTGGGTAATGACGAAGATCGCCGCCGGAGTCTTCCAGACTTCCTCGGGCTCTTTCGTGGCCGTCGTGACTTTGATTTCGCCCAGCTGTTGCAGGGTAAGACCCTTCAACGAGGGCACGACGGGACTTGTCGGCTCAAGCTGGCTGAAGCTGTGGGCAGGGGAAATTACGGCGACAGCCGCATACAGAAGTGCGACCCACACTGCTCGCTTACCAAGCGACCACGGGGTTATAGTCATCCTGAGTTTTGCTGATTACCGCGATGCGTGTTGCGGAAAGCTCACCAAAGCCTTCACTTCTTTTACCAGATCTTCAGGCTCAATCTTCGATTTCTGAAACCATGCGTCCACCAGCCCGATGGTTTCTCCAGGAAGCGAAGTAAAACCTGAAACCACAATGATCGGAGTGCCCGGACGGTTCCGCTTCATTTCGCGAGCCACCGCCAGCCCGTTCATCCCCGACATCCAATAGTCCAGCACGACCCCATCTACGTCGTGCTGCCGGAAAAGGTCGAGCGCCTGGTTCCCGGTCTGCGCCACCAACACTTCGAATCCCGCGTCTTCGAAAAGGATCTTTCGCAGCTTCAATTGCTGCTCTTCGTCCTCGACGCAAAGAATTGTCTTGCGAGCCGTTGAACCCAAAACTCCCGCTTTCCACACCGAACTGTGCACAGTGCCGACCGACTGCGAATTCTCACAGTTAAGTGAACTGTACTCAATAAGGTGTTTCCTGTATCTTCCTGGCGGGGATAATTCCTTACATCGATAAACGTAAGCGGTTTAGAAAGCAGCAACTTACAACCGGCCGGGAGCCAGCGCCAGTCTGGGCTGACCCCCGGACAGGACTTTTACACCCGCGCATCTCTCCGAATCAGCGCCCAATCCACAAAAAATCCCAATCCCACCGCCAGCGGAATAATGCCAAAAGCCGCTGCCGTCCACGCATCCGGCTCCGCTCTGGCAATCAGCGCAAACGTACCCATGTACCCTAACGCCCCGGCCGATAATAGAATTCCCGCACGCCGCGAGCGCGCCCCTTCCGACAACTCCGGCTGCATCGGCACATCTGCCCCTCTCGCAATCGCCGCCAGCCGCTCCTCGGTTCTCAGATGGCGAACTCGGTAGTAGGTGTACATCGCGGCAATCGGGATCCCACACGTCAGAATCACTGCCACCAGTCCAATTACATTTCCATCCATAACGGCTCCTCTTCCGGCGCCCGCAGCGCCCGCCCTCGATAGAAGATACGAAGCCGTCCCCACCAAAGTTCCCGACAGAACCTATCGAGTGCGCCTGCTCCGCCCTTCCCGCGTTTCTTGCGACAGGGCGGGGATTTAGAACCCTATGGCAGAACTGTAAAACTCCCCGAACTCGTCGCCGTTCCACCCGCCGTGGTGATCGCAATCTTCCCGCTTCTGGCTCCGGTAGGCACTGTCGCTGTTACCTGAGCGTCGGAGTTCACCGTGAACGTCGTCGCCGCTACTCCGCCAAATGTCACCTTGGTACTCTGAGTGAGACTGACTCCCGTAATCGTAACGGGCGTTCCGACCGTCCCACTCGTCGGCGTAAAACTCTTGATCGAAGGCGTTACGCGAAATGCTTTGTTACTCGTCAGCGAACCTGACGGTGTCGTCACCGTCACCGGACCCGTGGTCGCGCCGTTGGGAACCGTCGCCGAAATCGACGTGTTGTTGGTCACCGTGAAAGTCGCCGCGGTTCCGTTAAAAGATACGCCGGTAGCTCCCGTGAAGCCTTGCCCTAGAATTTGGATGGAAGCTTTCACTTTGCCCGAAGTTGGCAGCAGACTCGCAAACGGCGTCAGGCCCGGAACGCTGAAGCTATAGAATGTGCCCCCATTGAAAGTGCCGCCCTGGGTCGTCAGCCCGAAAAACGCGCCGCTCGTGTGCTGCAGTAGGCCAACGTAAGGTGTCGAGGCCGTGATCCCGTCAAAGTCATACAGATCCGTATAAGAAGCGCCCGTCGAATTGATACGGTAGATCGTGCCTGCCCCTGACACCCCGCCGCTTTGGGTCACACCATAGAAATTTCCGTCCCCTGCCTGTACGACCCCGGCTGTAGGCGCTTGTCCATCGGTCGGCCCCGACGGGAAGCTATGAATGACGGAAAGTTTCCCCGTACTCGTGATCTTAAATACAACTCCACTGCCTAACTTGCCGCCGGTCTCCGTGGTCCCGTAGAAATTGCCGTCCGTTCCCTGCACCAGGACACTCTCGGGAAACCGGCCATGCGCGCCATCAAAGTTGAACAGCACCGTAAGACTTCCCGCAGGCGTAATCTTGAACACCACACCGTCTCCGTTAGCGCCTCCGAACATAGTCACTCCATAAAAATTTCCGTCCGTTCCCAGCACGAGCGGCGAATTCGAGGTACAACCGTGCACGCTGTCGAACTGATAAATCGTAGTTAGAACTCCAGAGGGAGTGATCTTGTAAATCGTGCCGCAGTTACTCGCTCCCCCTCCGGCAGAGGTCGTACCATAATAGTTTCCATCGTTGCCCTCAACCGGCGCTGCAAAGGGATTGCCGCCATCGCTGCCACCCGTGAACGCATAGAGCGATCCCAGTCCCGCACCATACTTGAACACAATGCCACACCCGAAACCGCATCCCGCGGCGCCGCCGACCAGGGTCGTGCCATATAGACTCCCATCCGTTCCTAACGTGATGCCGCTCTCTGGCTGATACCCCGGACTGATACCAGCATTAAAGGTGTACAGCTCATTCAACTGGCCGGTGGTGGTCATCGAGAAGACCGTCCCATTCCCTGAAACGCCGACGCCGGTTCCGGTTCCACCTGACGCACTCGTCGTATAAATATTGCCGTCCGCTGCTTGCGTCAATGTTCCGGGATTGACGAAGCTAAACGGATCCGTTGTCGCGCTGTTGAAGTTGTAGAGCACCGTCAATGTCTGTGCCCGTGCCACGGACTGCGAAAACGGCAAAAGAAAAAGCACCGCAAGCCAGAAACAAGCGCATCGTTGGATTATCTTCATGAACGCTTCTCCTCTTTCTTGAAGGACACACGACAAATGACGGATGGACGGATACCAGAAAAGCCCCGGGATAGGCAGGCGGCGCTTGGGGGAGCAGCAGCCCGAGGCAGCGGAGATTAGTGTGGTCTCGAACGAGAATGTCAAATGAAAATATGAAGACTTGCCGGGGTGCCCCACATCTCGCGCCTTTCGAGATGTGGGGATTTTGCCGAGAGCGAGACTTCAGTGGCCCGTTCTTGTCGCGCTTTTTGCGACAAGATTAAGTCGGTCGCTGTTTTGATAATGGCGGAATATCGCTTACACAAGCAATCCACGAAAAAGTCGAATATGGGGCGAATGCTTGTGTAATGGCCTGATAACAGAAATTGGCTCTTGGTTGCACCGAAGTCGATTCCTCTGGCCTCTGAAATGTAGGCGAAAATCTTGTTGACACTTTTTCGTTAAGAGATAGCATCCTTCCCGTAGAAAGTGATGGTCAGGCTAGGAGGCGATTTGATTTCCGCATCTCGTCTGCGCCTTGCGGATGCAGGGCCAATGCTGAAATTGCTCTTTTTCTCAACGCTTTTTTTGTCATCTGCCAACGCACAGACGTTCACGGTGCTTCATGCGTTCACCGGTAATCCGGATGGAGCTTCATCGTACGCTTCATTGCTGTTGGCTGGTGGCGTTCTCTACGGCACTACGGAACAGGGCGGCGATCAGACGTGCAACTGCGGAACCGTGTTCAAGATCGACACGAACGGAGCGGAGACAGTGCTGCACAGTTTTGCAGGGTGGCCCTCCGACGGAGGATATCCTGTTGCAGGCCTACTAATTTCCCATTCAGGCGAGCTCTACGGGACAGCGAGCGAGGGGGGCAGTGGCAATGCAGGTGCCGTTTTCAGGATGGACACCAATGGAGTGGAAAATTTGATCTACAGTTTCAACGGCGACGGCTCTGGAGGTGTTTCTCCTGATTCTGGGTTGGTACAGGACACGGCAAGAAACATTTATGGTACGACCTATACAGGTGGCCTGTATGGTGCCGGAAACATTTATGAGATCAGCGAGGGCCGCAAAGAGGCTCCGATTTACAGTTTCAGGGGGGGAGCAGATGGAGGAGATCCCGCATACGGAAGCCTGATTTTAGACGCGGCAGGAAATCTCTATGGTACTGCAACACAGGGTGGCACCAAAACAGACGGCGTGGTTTTCGGTGTGAACTCCGCTGGAGCCTTCACTGTTCTGCGTAACTTCGGGCCAAGTGGACTAGGAGCATATTCGGGGTTGGTCGCGGACTCGATAGGCAACCTCTACGGTGTGACCACCTATGGCGGAATACGAAATTGCTCCCTGGGCTGTGGAACTGTGTTCAAGGTAGGTCTCGATGGAAGTGCGAGAGGTATTTACCACTTTACTGGGGGGCGGACGGCGCAAACCCAATTGCGACACTTCTGATTGTCGGCGGAGATGTCTATGGCACGACGGTTTTTGGAGGCGCGTACGGCTTCGGAACTGTTTTCAAGTTGGACAGCAAAGGTAACGAAACCGTGCTGCACAGCTTCGACGGATTATCCGATGGCCAATACCCTCACGCTGGCCTTGTCCGGGATGCGAAGGGCACCCTGTATGGCACAACCACCGCAGGAGGAGGCAGCGGGCTGGGCACGGTATTTATGCTGATACCCTGAGTTGTCGCCCACTTGAAAGAGTCGCCAATCTTTCAAAGCGAGATCAATCCTTCCAAACTGCCACTGTAGCGCAAACCAACAGCAGGCCAAATCCCGACTTCATCGGCAAATCGGAAAACTATAGGGCGGCTCAGTTGATGATAAATCGCGATAGCACAAGTAATCCGGCTTTTGGCAGGATTGGCCACTGTGCCAGCAGCTATTGCAACTGCTCAACCGTGATGTATAGGTTGTATGTCATTCCCGTCCCTTTGCTGGGGACGTACAGTGTCTGGTATAGCAATGGTTGTCCTGCGAGGTCCCGCAATGTGAAGTTAGTAAATTCGGCATTAGAATTGTTTTGATATGCTTGCGAGCCTGTTTTTCGAGGGCCATTCTCATCCGTCCACCCGACCAGAACGTAAGTATATGCGCTTTTGGAAGTACTGGCAGATGCACTCAGGTAAGCGCTGACTCTAAAAATACCGTCTGAGGTGGGCGTAAATATCGGAGTGCTTGGAATCGCCGCAGTCTGATTGGTCAGCGTAGCACTTGCCACCACGCACGGAAAGGTGGCGCATTGGGCGAATGCACCGATGCTGAATCCAATCACGAGCAGTGCAAGAAGACGAAGCAGCTTCATGTTTCTCTCCAGTCAAGCGGCTGCAATTGTCTTCTCGGCGCTGGAAGCCGTCAAGATGCAGCGGTTTGCACAGGTCGCGTCG
>CAWCRE010000009.1:0-89983 GCA_963797845.1 Terriglobia bacterium | reverse complement strand
GTATCCGGGTGTCGAGCCGGTACAGATCACGGGTTTCAAAAGCAAATCACAAATCGACGAGTCGATGACCAGCGACCGCCGCATCACTTGGCTGCGCTCGCAGGGTTACGCGAAGTGATCTTGCTTTTCCGCAGGCCCACCCCCTCAAGCTAAAA
The DNA here is from genome assembly GCA_963797845.1 of Terriglobia bacterium. Classification (GTDB taxonomy): domain Bacteria; phylum Acidobacteriota; class Terriglobia; order Terriglobales; family Acidobacteriaceae; genus DASREM01. Next base: position 89,828 of record CAWCRE010000009.1, on the reverse strand, counting down.
CGCCCCTCAGATCGCTCACTTGCTTGGCTCAACTAGAGCCATATCATTATTAAGAATGGTCTGCTCGCTGCGATTTTCCCATTTGATCGTCAACCCAGCCCAATTCGTTTCACTGACGGTGCCCTGATCATTGCTATCGCCATTCCAGCAAACGCGGTCCCCGACTTCGTTTTCTGGATTCGTCGCCCGTCACCGGTTTCGCCCGTTCTAAACACTCATCAGATAAGTCGGCAGAATTCTGGCCTCCGCCGCTTGCTTTATCTGAAGCGGCTTTTGGAGCCCGGTACCGTCACGATGGCATTCCTGCTGCGCCGTAACCGCTGGCGAAGGAGAACAGGCGGCCATCGATAACTTTCTGTCACAGGCTGACAATTACAGTTTAGAGATTCCGCCAAAGTCTTGATGACTAAACTGCGCCATGCCGCCGCCGCCAGACCAAAGCGCCCGAAGGATCGTGCGAACGGCATCAGGCGAAACCGCGCTCCGGATCGCGCGAGCCGGGCGACGAGCCCTCCTTCATTCAGTGGCATGGCGCCTCCATTTTCCCGGTAAATGCCAAACAATCAGGCCGCGCTTGTTTAGCTATTCTTTTCCGGATCCAGCGTTTGGAGCCCGTTTTTTCTTCTTCGGCTTGCTTTCGTCACGCATAATATTAAGTTCAGGCTCTGACAACCGTTCAATTCCGACCAGCTTATTTCTGGCATCGGTGACGCGTATCAACTCATCTAGCTTCAATTGCAGCGCGGTGCTTTCTCTGTCTGTTCGTTCTGAATTAAAAACACCATCAGAAAAGTGACGATACTGCTTATGGTGTTCATCACCAACTGCCAAGTATCGGAGAAATGAAACAGCGGCCCCGTCACAAGCCATCCTGCAACGAACCCACCTGCAATGCCGAAGGCCCACGGACGACCGCTGCCATTTGCTGTCTCTGTCGCGACCCTTGAAAACCAATGTTCACGAGAAGTTTTAGCCATCCTGGTTCCTTCAATGTAAGGGCGGAGTAGTGGTTGAGTCTATTATCGTGAGGGCCGTGTTAAAACAATTGAAATACAATGGTTTATTGCAAACTGGGAAGGCTAACGGAATTAACGAGGCTTACGATTCAAGAGATGAACAGAACAAAGCAGCCGAACTGCTGCGGGTCGATAGCGGCGCCCGGTCAGAACTCGCGCGCCTCGACGAGCAGGAGCCTGAGGCCATTCAGAAGCACCGAGATATCGAAGTGCAGCAAACTCCAAAGTCGGTAGACCGCGGGCACGAAAGAAACCACGCTGCGGATCGCGGCCGGGACCGGCGAAACACGGCAGATCGCTGTCCTCGTGTAGACTACGTTCTGACGACTGGCTAGGTTGTCGGCGTGCCACTGTTGAGAAGATTGGAGACAGCCGTAACAAGCTGAGCGGGCGCGAATGGCTTTGCCAGCATGATGCTGTTGGGGACGCCTTTGGACGGCCAATCAGCAGCGCTCGCACCACTCATATAGACGACGGGAAATTCCGGGTCGATTTCTCGGGCCAGGTGGGCTACCTCCCGACCCTCCATCTTGCCGCGCTGATGTCGGTCACGAGCGCACGGTATTCGCCCTTTTGCCCCCTCAGCAGGGTCACGGCCTCCCCGCGAGAGCTATTGCCACCTCAAAACGATGGCATTGGCGCAGTGTGTATGCGCAAAAGATGGCTGGACCATGCCGACCAAAAAGTCCAGCTGCAAAATCAACAATGGCATCGTGGAAATGCGACCAGAACTTATCGGGAAAGCAAACGGCCTCAGGCAAGGGGAAGCAAGTCAAGATAGTAATTCCGTCCCAGCAAACGTTCCCTGGACATTCGAAACCATCTCCGCCGCCATGGTTGCGTGAACACCGCGCCATCACTGACGCTTATCCTGGCCTCGGCTAAGTTGGAGATCGCGGGAGAGGCTTTTCGGCCAAACCGAACCAAGCAAATGGCAGTGCGGCACCGCAGAGAATTGCCATCGGGAAGAAGGACGCTCCGCCGTATTTGGCGTAAAGAGTTCCCGAGAGCAAGGTTAGTGCGGCAGTCGTCAAGGTTGAACCAAAGGCATAAAGCGACTGAGCCGTAGCGGACAAATTGGTTGGAACGAGTGCCCCCATCATGCGCATGCAAGCGAGATGAAGCAGGGCGAAGGTCAATCCGTGGAGCGGCTGCACAATTGACAGCGGCATTACGGAGGTGGTCACGCCCTTGATAGACCACCGCACGATGGCGATGCGCGGCCCAGGTTGAGCAGAGGCCCCCGGCACCAGAGCCGTTGCGCAGGCCGCAGCCAGCAACAGGGCCGCATTCATCCAGACGATTGGGACGAGATCATCAGGGCTGATTAGCTGTCCGATGATGATGGTGCCCAACACGAAAGCCGCGGATGCCGCGCCCCGTATCCAGCCGTACCCAAAGGGCTTGCCCGCCCGAAAGGCCTTGCTGCGTTGACTGACAAAGCGTCGGCAATCGACGTTGTCGGGGCAAGTGCCGCAGCCTGAGCCAAAGCAATAAAGAACAGCCAACAAAAGGTCTTTGCCGGCAACAATACGGCGGCCGTTCCGGCTGCCAGGGTAGCGCAGGATGCGAGCATAAGGCGAAGCACCCAAAATCGGCCAGCATTCCGATACAGGGCCAGCGGCAAGCCGCACGACCATTGCAGCGCCGAGTATCAAGCCGATCTGCTGAGAGCCGAGTGCTTTCGTTTCGAAAAATTTCGGCCAGAAAGGCGAGGCTACGCCAAACGCGGCGTACAACGCGACGTAAAGAATGATGTAGGCGATCCGCAGGGGCCAAGGCTCCGGAAGGGGTTTGCTCGTGCGATGCGGGATATGCTCAAGCTGGCTACCTGCGATGGGCTCCGTCCGGCGGACGGATCTCCCTCAAAAGATCAGCCCGGCTGCAGGTTGTCGGCGGCATTGTATCTGGTGAAACGTACCGAAACGGAGCTTGTTCCGGTATCCTCACTAAAGAATTCATTGCGTTTGGCCCGTCTCACGGCAGCCAAACTAAGGTCCGGCATCAGCATGAAAGCTTCACAACATCGAGCCACCCGAAATTGTGCAGACAGAGGATGGCATTTGTACGATTGTCGTGGTCGGCAGGTTCGCCATCGTTCTTTTCCGCAGACGCAAAGTGATGGCGAGGATCTTCGACCAATAGACGGGCGGGCAAACAGAAGAAGTTTGTTGCGAAACACTTGATTCGCTTGGGCATTCCTTATCAGCCGCCCAGCAACGTTGCTCACGACCGTTGGAAGAACAGGTAGATAGGATATTCGAGCTTTTATCGAGTGCGTCCGATCGGCTTAGCCTTGCTCGGGGCTCTCCCTGAACGGCTGACAGCCGCCAGGGTCGGCCTCTCATCCAGATCCTATGGACTTAGATCGAAAACCAACCCGCCGGCAAAATTACCGTTCCCTTGCACCAGTCCTGGGGGTTTTCGGGTCCCGGCTGAATCCTTGGAAAACCTAAAATCGACCCCAGCAAAAAGCCGCCGAGGTTTGCAAAAATGGTCCAGCTGGCGGTTTCTCTGGAAATACATCTTCGCGGTCTTAGCGTCTGCATAAACCTTCCGCTGAAAATCACCGTAGCCCGGTCCAGCATTTCCAAGAAAGTCGTCTGTTGCCTGTCCGGCCGCCCAAACGCCGTACAGCGCCGACAGCATGGGGCTGCCAATATAGCGTTTTGCGATTTTTAAATCGTTCGCAAGGGTCGCTTGCTCCGTCTCGCGATCAAAATCCCATCGAAGAGGGAAGATCCCCATCAAGGTATGTTTTGCCCGGGTGACGTCGCAGAGGATGGTCAGCACGTCGTGCGGTAGGGCGTGACATCGCGCCGCTGGCCGGGTCGAACCGGCAGGGCACCAGCGCCGCCGGGCCCGGCCAGTGGCGCATCAGCTCGCGCTCGGCGCGCTGGATGCCGGTGCGCCGCGGCGCCCGCACGAGCTGCGAAATGTCGAAATGCACCGTCATCCCAGCCCGAGCGCCTCGCACAACCGCCTAGCAATACGCAACTGAGCCAGTAGATGACAGGCACCGCCGGTTTTTGCACTTCGCCGCCGCCCGCCGCTACCCAGTACACATCCGTCGTGGGCAGTTCGTAATACGGCTCTTCAATGCGGGAAGTCAGAAAATAAATCCGCGTTCCATCGCCGCTCCATACAGCCTCACCTTCGTCATAGTCCCCGCTGGTGAGTTGTTGAGGCTTTGTTTCCTCCTCGGAAGTGGTGGGTACGGTAACGATCCAGATGTGCTGGTGCCGTTTGGGATCCAGAAATCCCTCGTCGTTGTCCTGGTAGTAGGCGCGCGTGATCAGGTGGACATCGGATTCATGCTGCTCGCCGGTTCAACCTTCTTGGGAACGGCGGTATTTTTCTGGACCTCGGTGGATCCCGGCTTCGCCGCTTCCTTCGTCTGCTGCTTCTGAATATCTTCCTGCGTAGTGGAACTCAGAAACGCGATGCGCCTTCCATCCGGTGACCAGAGCGGATTCGCAGCACCCTTGGGCAAGTTCGTGATCGTCCACGCTTCCCCGCCCTGCAGCGATAGCATGGCAAGTTGCGGGGGCTGTGGCTTACCGGCCTCATCTTTTTCGCCCGCGCGGATGAAAGCAAGGCGCTTGCCGTCCGGCGACCAGCGAGGCTGCGCGTCATGCTTGCCGTTGGTCATGCGAACCGGTTGCTCTCCACCCGAAGTGGCCGCCGTCCAGATCGAAGTCTCGTAGCCCGTACGTTTGGTATCCACCGTGACTCGAGTGAATGCAACTCGCGACCCATCCGGCGAAAGCTGGGGGTTCGCGATCCAGGTGAAATCAAAAAGATCTTTCTGTGTAATTGCGCGTTTTGCTGGCGGCGCAGACTGCGCCCGCGACGGCTGAATCAACAGTGGATTAAAAGCGATAAGGACAAGGGCGAGATACGACGAACGAATGCGCATGCGGCTCCTTGACAGAATCAAGCAAAGGCAAGGTGGGCATTGTGCTATGGGGGTTTTGTCACTGTCAAACGCGCAAAAAAATAAACCGGCAGGTATTAGCCTGCCGGCTCGCAAATCATCACCCTGAACTAGAGCGAACTGACGAACGAAATCAGATCGGCCTGATCCGATGGAGTAAGAGCATTGAAGTTAGAAATCACGGTTGCAGCCTCGCCGCCATGCTTTGTCAGTGCCGTAGGAATGTCCTTCGAAGTTCCGTCGTGCATAAATCCGTCCCCGCTCGACAGACGGGATGCCATTCCCCACAAAGGTGCAGTGCGGAATTGGGTTCCGGTCGCGATGCCGACCTGCAAACCATCTCCATTCGAGCCGCCCAGATCATGCAACAACAGATCCGAATACAGAGTTCACCGTCTGATTCGCCAGTGACTTGCTATTGATGACCTGGCCTTTGTAAACCACCTGCACGGTTACCGTGGGCGTGGTTTTGTAGCTCGGCAAGTGGCAGAGCGCGCAACCCACCGAAGTGAACTTCGCCTGGCCGTTTGTGTTCACGGTGCCCGGTGTCTTCGGCGCCAGGTAGAGCAGGTAGTGATACATGTCGATCATCTGCGTCGCATTAACATCGTTGGGCTGCGTACTGATCGAACAGGCGGGAGGAAACGACTTCCCCTGCGGTTTATCTTCTGTGGGGAAAATCGCATTGGTCACGCCCAATTCATGCAGTTCGGCATTCGCGGTCATGAAAATGAGATCCGCAGCCTGCGCCTTCAAACCAAATCGGCCAGGACGCAGGTTTCCATTCTCGTCGAGAACCATGTTCGCGTTCCCATGCACGCCCATGCCTTTGTCAACCGCCTGGGCCAGAATGTCCGCATCCGCGATGTTATCGATCAAGCCCATCCCGAATAACTGGGGAGCTTGGTGGAATGCATCGATGGTCGCATCGGCGGGTTTCACTTCGCCTTTCAAAATGCATGCCGGCTTGAATTTTTGTACCGACATTGGCTGAATCTGCGGTCCGCCCTCATTCGGATTCGTGGACAGGTCGTTGTAGCTGCCATCAGTGTTGATCTTTCCGACGAATTCAACCTTCTGGGTCGAATTGCCTCCAGCCACGCTTCCAGGATCCGCATGGCACACGGTGCACTGATCCTGCGTGAATACCGGGCCTAGTCCTTGCTGCGGGTCCCAAACCTTATTAAAAGGCTGAAAGCCAGTGTTATACATCGTGGTCTCGAGCGGACTCATCTTCGCGATCGATGTTCCGATCACAAAAGTCGCTGGTGGCCTCACTTGCGCCGCAACCACCGGGGAGTTCGCACGTGCCAAGAACCAAAACGCTGTGGTTAAAAGGACGGCCGAGGCCGTAACCACAACGAAACTACGAAACGGAGTCTTCATATCTGAGTCCTCAACATCGAAAAAGGTGGCTGTACGGAACCGCTCAGGCGTCTAGGCTTCGCCTGGTGGGGAAGTATTAGAATTTTCTGCTCTGCGGCGACCCCTGTCAACGTGAAAACATTTGCACACCCCTCGGCTACCACTTTGGCGAGTTTAGCGATCATTTAGACTGCTCTCATGCGACGTTCCCTCTGTTTCCTTTGTCTATGGATTTGGTCGGGATTGGCCTTCGCCGCTAATCCCAATGTTGTTCTGATCACGCTGGATTCCGCGCGTGCCGATCACACGGGCTTTCTGGGAACATCGCATGCCACGCCAGCGCTCGACGCCCTTGCCAAGCAAAGCCTGGTCTTCGAGCACGCCTACGCACAGGCTCCGCTCACGGTTGTTTCTCATACCTGCATACTTACTGGGACGTATCCTCAAACCAACCAGGCCAACGAATTCGGATCGCCGCTGCCCAGCTCGCTGCCTTATTTGCCAGACTTATTCCGGTCCCGTGGATACCATACGGCAGCCTTTGTCGGCACCCTTGCCCTGGATCCAAGAAATGGGTCTGCACCGGGATTCGATCGAGGCTTTACGGCGTATGACGCGGGATTCCATCAGCCGAAAAAAGGCGAAAGTCGTTACCTTGCAACCGAGCGTCGAGGCGATCAGGTCGCAGCACGCGCCATTGCCTGGCTCGCTAAGAATTCCAACGGGCCGTTCTTTCTGTGGGTACAACTGAACGACGCCCACGCCCCATACGGGACATCCTATGACGGCGCTGTATCGCGCGCCGACGCAGCTGCCGGCAAGTTGATCGCCACGCTGCGCGCTTCTCGGCAGTTCGACGATGCCATCATCGCAGTCGCCTCAGACCACGGCGAGAGCCTCGGCGCACATGGAGAAGAAACCCACGGCGTATTTCTCTACGACGAGACCGTTCGTGTTCCCCTGCTGTTGAAGCTTCCCCAGAACCAGATGGCTGCGAAACGGATTCCCTCGAAGGTGAGCCTGGTTGACCTTGCACCCACACTTCTTGAAATCGCCGGAATCCCGGTGCCTTCGCAGATGCAAGGCGAGTCCCTGTTGCGGATCGCAAAATCCGGAGGGGGAGACCAGGCCATTTATTCCCGAAGCGAGTTCCCGCAGCGCGCCTTCGGCTGGAGTTCGCTCGAGTCATGGCGCGCGGGAAAGTATCTGTACATTCGTGCGCCCAAGCCGGAGCTCTACGATCTGTCAGCAGATCCAACTGCCTCCCACAACCTGGCGCAGAGCTCGAAGGCAACGCTCGACACCATGGCCGCGCAACTCGATTCTTTCGACCGTCATTTCACGGCCTCGGGTAAGTCTACCGAGCTCAGTTCGAGCGAAGTCCAGAAGCTCGCATCGCTGGGCTATGTGGGCCTTCAGAAATCGGCTGGTAGCTCAACAGCCGTGACCGGAACGGACCCGAAAGACACGATCGCAACCGCAAATAAAGTCCTCGCCGCCATGGCTTCCCTGGCGGACGGGGAAAGCGAAAAGGCCGCCAGCGCACTGCAGCCCATTGTCACCTCGCAGCCCAACACGTACCTTGCGCAATTCGGATTGGGTATGGCGCTGGCGCAGCAACAGCAGTTCGCCCCTGCAGTGGAACACCTCCACAAGGCAATCGAACTACAACCGGATTCGGCTTGGGCGCACTACTACATGGGGATGAGCCTGCTTAAGTCCGGAGACGCGAAGACTGCCGTCGTCCACCTCGAAATCGCGACCACGCGCCTACCGGAGAATGCAGAGGCTCACGCCTTGCTGGCGCAGGCTTATGAAAAAGTTGGCAGAGCGGAAGACGCTAAAAAAGAGAAGCTGAAGTCCGGACAGAAGACTTAAGGCAATTCTCCAGCCTTACCCTTGGCTGCCAATTCCCTTTCTCGCGCGGCCTTCTGCGGCTGGTTGGTCACCTCGTAATAGTCTGCCAGGAACCTGTGTGGTTCCCGATAGTCGGGCTCAAGTTTGGCCGCCAGGAGCAGCTTGGGCAACGCTTGTTGTGGATGCCGCTCCAGGAATAGCAGCCTTCCATACAGCAGGTTAGTGAGGTAATGGTTCGGATCCAGCTTGAGCGCCGCCTCAAACTCCTTCTCGGCCTCGGGAACCTGCTTAAGGCGAGCGAACACGGCGCCGACGTAGAAATGCATCTGCGCGGAATTCGGCGTCTTCGCATTCGCTGTCTGAAATTCGGGTAACGACGCTTCCCATTGCCCAGTCTTCACATAGGCCAATCCCAGTTCGAAATGTGCCATGCCAGAATCGGGAGACTTCGCCACCGCGTCTTGCAATACCGGGATCGCGTCTTGATAGCGCTTCACGTGTACCAGCGCCCGGCCCAACTCCAGGCGGCCCGAAGGAGAGTTCGGCTCATCCGCCACCACTTTTTCGAACTTCGGGATGGCCTCATCGTAACGATCGTCCTCGATATCTACTAATCCCTGGTGCATCAGATTTGCGATCTGGATCTTGTCCTTCGGATCGACGCCGCTGGTGGCATCACTGGTGCTGTTGTCGCTCGAATCCGATGCCAGGTACCCCAGCGCCCGCAGATTCTCCGCCTGCACCGGGTCCAGTTTCGCGTTCTCCGTCTTCTCCGACTCGGTCTTCTTATGAAAAGAATCCAGCTGGCTTTGCAACGTCCCGGCCACGGCCGAAGACGACTCCGCAAGGTTATGCAGCGCTCCGGGATCAGCGGACTGGTCGTATAACTCACGTTTCGGAGCTTGTACGTAGAGATATTTTCCCGCCCGCCAGGATCGCAGCGCACTCCAGCCGAATGCCTTGTGGGGATAGTTTGTTTCCGAGTAGACCGAACTCGACTCCTCCCCTGCACTCTTCAACAGCGAATGACTTTGCATCGCACTTGGCACCTCGAAACCAGCCGCGCTCAGCAGGGTCGGAGCCACATCGGCAAGAGCCACACGGGTGTCGACGCGCTTCCCTGCCTCTTTTGAAAGCTTCAGAAGCAATGGCACGTGTACCGTTTCATCGTAGAGAAACATCCCGTGTCTCTCTTCGCCGTGCTCCCCGAAAGCCTCCCCGTGATCCGCCGCGATTGCGAGCAGCGCCCCGTTGTACAGATTGCGCGACTTCAGCGTCGTCATAAAACGCCCGACCTGAGAATCTGCATAGGCGATCTCGCCGTCATACGGCGCCGACGCATACTTTTCCTTGAAAGGAGAAGGCGGGTCATAGGGATCGTGCGCGTCGTAGAAGTGCAGCCAGATAAAGAATGGCCCTTGCGGGTGCTTGCTCAGCCATGCTAACGCGCGATCGACCACATCCCCAGCTCTTCGTTCGACGCTCTTGTAACGATCTTCGCCGGGATTGCGCTTGTGAAATCCTGCGTCGTACGTGTCAAACCCGCGATCGAAACCCGGAGCCCCGCTCTTGGGCTCAAGGATGTACGCTCCAATGAATGCCGCGGTGTGATATCCGTGCCGCCGTAAAATGTCGGGCAGGTAGGGGACATCCTTTGCCAGCGGAGAGCCAAGGTCTTCAATGTGGTTGAACTGAGGATAAGTGCCCGTCAGCAGCGCCGCATGCGAAGGCGTCGTCAGCGGCACCTGCGCGTACGCCCGGGTAAAGACCACGCTGTCTTTGGCGACAGCATCGAGGTTCGGCGTAAGGCCACGGTCGGAGCCCAAAAACCCCATCCGGTCGGCACGCGTGGTGTCGAGCGTGATCAGGATGATATTGGGATGGCTTGCCGCTTCAGATTTCGCTGGCGTGCCAGTCGCGCCGCTGGCGCAATCTGCCAGCAGTACAAGAAACAACAGCCGCCGGAGAACCCACATAGGATGTAAAAAGTCTAGCACGTGCACAGAGCGTTCGTTAGCCATCCCTCGGCTCTAGGTTTTATTTCTTTTTGGCATTGTCATGCTGAGCGGAGCGGTAAACGCTCGACAGAGCGTTACTGCGGAGTCGAAGCATCCCCACCTGAGGATAACTCTTTCATCCACGGATACCACTCCCGTGCCAAATCCTGCCAATGGGGATTGAGCGAACGGATCAGGATGATCTTCTTCTCACGCCGCCAGCCCTTCAGCTGTTTCTCTCTGGCGATCGCTTTGTGGACGTCATCGAAGGATTCCCAGTACAGCAGTCGCTCCACGTCATAGCGATCGGTGAAGCCATCCATGCGGTGAAACTTGTGCTCGAACACACGCTTGTGCAGATTGCCAGTCATGCCGATGTACAAGGTGCCTGACAGGCTGCCCATAATGTACGTGCAATAGCTACGTCGTTCAGGCCGAACTATCATGGTAGGGGTTCTTCGACTGCGTGCGCCGCGCTTAGAGCGCGCGACGCACTGCGCTCAGAATGACAGGTGAATAGTTCGATTGCGGTGATAAGAATCACGTCGCTGCGATTGTAATGACACTGTCACGCTGACTAGCGAAGCATCTTGCGTGCAGTAAAGGGTCCCTCTGCACCAATACAAAAGGCCGGCTCCAAAGAGCCGGCCTAAAGTATTTTCTATCGCGCCAGTTTAGAAATCAAACCGCAACGCGAGCTGAGTCACGCGGTGACCACCGGTATCGCCGTAGGTCGACTGTGACTGACCGAACGCCGGATCCGAGAAGTTGTTCTGCGGATTCTGGAAGTTCGGATGGTTGAAGAGGTTAAAGAAGTTTGCGTCGAAACGCAGCTTCGTGTTTTCCGTGATCTTGAACCCTTTGCTGACACCGAAGTCCCAATTGGTGAACTTGGGGCCAGGTACCGAGTTCCGGCTGAGCGTCGAGTTGCACCAGAAGCCACCATTGACGGTAGCAGGACAAGTGGTGCTGGCAAACTGCGTCGGATCCAGGTACTGATACACATTGCCAACGCCCGCAACCGCCTGCTCCTTGCCAAGAATCGACTTCAACACGTCCGTGCCAGCCGCATAGGTTGGTCGGTCGGTGAAAACGCCATCATGGTTGACATCGTTGTTGTTGTCGAATATGGCCACCGGTGCGCCTGTATTCCAGGAGAAGATGCCGTTGAGCGCCCAACCGCCCACCCAGCGATTCGCCTTGAAGAAGGGCAAATCGTAGTTGTAGCTGACCACGACGCGGTGCCGGACATCGAAGTCGGACGGACCGTAATCGTAGTGGACGTTCTCGACATCGGTTGCCGAGATCTGGGCCGTTCTGCTGCGGAACACGTCGCTCAGCTGATCCAGCGACTTCGCGTACGTGTAGTTCGCATTGAACGACAGCCCGTTCGAGAACCGCTTCCGCAGAGTCAGGTCCAAAGCGTTGTAGTTCGAGGAATAGAAGTTCCCTCGAGCATTGTCGCTGTTGAATATTGGATTCGGACGAACCGAGGAGGATACGCCAAAGGCATTCGGCACCCCAGAGGTTCGACCGTCATAGGTGTTACGGTTCAAAATGCCGATCAACTTGCGGCCGAGGGTGCCAATGTAATTGGCTTCGAGCGCGAAGTCTTTCGATATCTCGTGTTGGATACCGAAGCTGTACTGCTCGTAATACGCCGCAACCAGGTTCTGATCGATGTGCCGAGGAACCGGCTTCGGCAGTCCGGCCGGGAACAGTGTAGGACTGATGAACTGCGCGTTATTTGCCGGCCCGAACGGAATGCTAAACAAGCCCGGCTGTAGGGTCGGACCTCCAGCGAGACCGTTCTGGAAGTTTCCGAAGTTTTCATCCGCGTAGAAAGGCGGATTGAACCGGATGTTTTCAAACACGTTGTTGTACAGGCGATCGTAGAAAATACCGAAGCCGCCGCGCACAACCCACTTCTGGTTGCCCAAGGTATCCCAGGCGAAACCGACACGCGGAGCGAAGTTATTGGTGTCCTTATGCCAGATGTCGCTGTTCTTAACCTGAGGCACGGCCGTGGCTTCATTCGCATAAAACGGATCGCCGCCAGGGAAGAACGGGTTGAGCTGCTGACACGGGAAAGTGAAACTTGAGGGCGATGAGTTGGGAACCTTGCACGTCGACACCGGCGTGATCGGGTTTCCGAAGTAGAAGTTCGAGTCAATGTTGGGCTGGAAGTTGTGCGGCGGGCCGAAATAATCCCAACGCAGTCCCAGGTTCACGGTTAAGCGCGAATTTACACGCCAATCGTCCTGCCCGTAGAGACCGACTTCATTTGCGCGATAGCCACGATAGAAGTCGGGAACCTGGCCATTGGTCGGGTTCACTGCGGCGCCAGCTTGATACCAGCCGCCATAGTAACCACCGTAGCCGATACCCTTCCAGAATTCGTCGCCGAAAAATCCGTCGGTAATCAGATCCTCAGCGCTCCAGGAGTAGAAGTGTCCGTATTGGTCAGCATTAAAGCTGGAGCCGTTACGGGTACGACGATACTCGCCGCCAAACTTCAGGCTGTGTTTGCCCTTGGTGATTGAGAGATCGTCCTTGTACTGGAACTCGTTCTCCGTGAAGAACTGTGGCAATGCAGTCGAAGCGCCGAAGCCGCCGGCTGTCGGGTCAAGTGCCGCCAGCTGCGACGGGATGCCTTCCGTGCCAGGAGCAAAGAAGTCAGCTTTGCGCCGTACATATCCAAGCTTAGCCTGGTTCAGCACCGTCGGTGAGAAGGTGTGAGTCCAGGTAATGCCGGCCGTCTGCGCCCGGTTTGGATTGGTTTCCGGTACACCGAAGGTGGTGTCGCTGCCGCAGAAGTTGCAGTTGAAGTCGACGTTCTCGAACAGGTAAACGCCATTGATTTGATCGTTGGCGCCGATCTTGTGGTCCACCTTGATGCTGAAACGCGCCTGGTTGATGGGAGTAACCTGTGATTCAGTAGCCGTGTCATAGATCGGCACTGGGTACTGTTCGCTAAGTCCGAGCGCGGCCGTGATCGGGAAGTTTTGCGTAAAGCAAGCGCCAGTGGTGTCAGTAGCGCAGTTGATTTTCGAATTTACAAGTGGAAATGCCAGCGGATACTTCGCCCGCTGCGCATTGAAGGCCGCTCCGGTCGTGACGGAGTTCGTGAACCCGCAAGACCCACCGCAAACGTTCGTATCGTAGAAGCTTGCCAGGCCGCCTGTATTCACGAAATTGTAAAACTGCTGTGTCAGGTTAGTTGCGCTCACCGGAGCTGATTCGCGTAACCGGTGGAACTCGACCGTGCCGAAGAAGAAGGTTTTGTCCTTGATGATCGGGCCGCCGATAGAGCCGCCGAACTGGTTGCGCACCAGGTGGTCTCGAGCGCCGACGTTGTTGGAGAACCAATCGTTCGCGGTCAATGCCTGAATACGGTTGTATTCGAACAAAGATCCGTGGAACTGGTTGGTGCCGCCCTTTAACACCGTATCCGTCACGAACCCGCCCGCCTTGCCATATTCGGCGTTAAAGTCGTGGCTGATGACGCGGTATTCCTGGATGGCGTCGGGCGAAATCGAGGTGTTAGCGCCGCCCTGGCCGCAAGCGGTTCCGCAAATCGAAACGCCGCCCTGGCCTTGTTCGTTGTTGTCCACGCCTTCAACCATGAAGTTGCCGGTTCCGGTACGGGTTCCGTTCACAGCCGCGCCGCGGAAGGTGCCGCCGGCGATCTGCTCGGGAACTGCACCGGCGATCAAGTTGACGAAGTCGTTGGCGTTACGCGCTTCGAGGGGCATGTTTTCCCAAACGCGGCGATCCACCAACTGCGAAACGGATGATTCTTCAGTCTGCACCAGCTGCTGGCCGGCTTCGACCGTGACCTGCTCACTGGACGCGCCCAGTTCCAGCTTGATGTCGCGGCTGGTCACTGTGCCTACGCTCACGATCACGTCCGTTACTTTCACGCTCTTGAACCCCTTGGGAGATGTCTCCAAGGTGTAGGCACCGACCACGGGTAACGCCGCGAACCGGTAGACACCGGCTGGCGTTGTCACCGCGGTCCGCTTATCGCCGGTCGCCGTATTGTTTAACGTGACCGTCGCATTCGAGACCACAGCGCCTGAAGGATCTGTCACCAGACCCGTCAGTTCGCCCACTCCTCCTTGTGCCCACATGTTGCCGGCTAACAGGCCCAACACTGTGATCACAAGCAGGAAGCGAGTCATGGTGTTACGGAATGCATATTCCATTGACTGTCTCCTAAGTAGTTGTAAATCCTGGGAAGCAGGATGAGTTTGACTACAACATCACAACGCACAACGCCCGAACACACACAACGCGAGTACAACCGGAATAAGCAACTCACTCTCCAAACAAATTGAACATAACACCCTGTGTTTCCCTCAATTTACAGTTCATATTCACAGGGCGTATTAGAAAATGGAGAGTCCTGTAGGGATGGCCTATGAAATCCTGTATAAAGCCGGGCGCTAGCAGCTCACATTCGTGTCAAAATGAAACGTGGACTCGGAACTCTATCTTCGGGGAATTGACCTGTTCAATCGCGGGGAGTTCTTCGACGCTCATGAAGTTCTGGAAGACGTTTGGCGGGCGGCGCTAGCTCCTGAGAAAGCGTTCTTCCAGGGCCTTATTCAGATCTCGGTCGCCTTCGTCCACCACTCCCGGGGCAATGCCGAAGGGGCCTGTTCGCTGCTGGCTCGCGGGTGCAGAAATCTGTCGGCCTACCCCGCCTTTCACCAGGGAATTCATTTGCCGGGCCTGATATCTTCGGCCGAGCAATGGCGGGCAGCTCTCGAGACCAATTCCGCCACTCCGCCACTCCTTAAAATCTCCATAGACCGCACCCCATGAAACTTCCTGTAGCTGCCTGCTAGAATTGTCCGCATCCGTGAAGACAGCGCCCATCAGCAGGACACCTGTATCCGCAAAGAAACTGGATTCGGTGCCGCTGCTCGATCTACAGCGGCAGTACGTCACGCTTCGTGAGCCGATCCTCGCGGCCATCGAGCGCGTTTGCGCCTCTCAACATTTCATCCTGGGACCGGAAGTCGAGGGCTTGGAGCGCGAAGTAGCCTCGTTCTGCGGGGCTGGCGACGCCGTGGGGTGCGCCTCGGGCACCGACGCGCTTGTGGCTCGCTCTCGCCGCGGCCGGAGTGGGGCCTGGCGATGGGGTCATCACCACGCCATTCAGCTTCTTTGCCTCTGCTAGCGCCATCGTGCGCGCAGGAGGCAGGCCCGTTTTCGCGGACATCGATCCCCGGACACTCAATCTCGATCCGGCTCGCGTAACCGGCGAACTTCAGGCTGGACATTCCTATCGAACCCGCGCGCTCTTACCCGTCCACCTCTTCGGGCAATGCGCCGATATGGACGCTTTCACGCGGCTCGCGGACGAATTCAAGCTGTCTCTGCTTGAAGATGCCGCCCAGGCGATCGGATCTGAGTGGCGTGGAAAACGCGCCGGCTCACTGGCAATCGCGGCCGCTTTCAGTTTCTATCCGACAAAGAACTTAAGCGCGTACGGCGACGCAGGACTGACTACAGCGCGCGACGCCGACTTTGCCGGACACATGCGCCGCCTGCGCAATCACGGAAGCCCCCAGCGATACCTTCACGAAGAATTCGGATGGAATGCCCGCATGGATGCCATTCAGGCCGCCGTGCTCCGAGTGAAGCTGCCCTACGTGGAGCAATGGAATGCCGCGCGCCGCGAACATGCTGCCCGCTACGACAAGCTGTTCCGAGAGGCCGGCCTGGTTTCGTCCTCAACTGCAACGTTGGCAGATGAGCAGAATCCTGTGGCCTTGCCCTGGATCGACCAACGCGCGCACTGCGTCTTTCACCAGTATGTGATCCGGGCGCATCGTCGGGACGAACTGCGGAGATTTCTGTCCGAGCGCAAGATTGGCACCGAGATCTATTACCCGCTGCCCCTGCACATGCAACCCTGTTTCGCGTACCTTGGCTATCGTGAGGGAGACTTTCCCGAAGCCGAGCGCGCCGCCCGCGAAGTGCTAGCACTCCCCATGTTCCCGGAACTCACCGAGGAAGAACAGCGCTGGGTGGCAGCGTCAATCGCGGAATTTTATTCGTGAAGCTTGCATTTGAAACGCTGAGACGGGGCTGACTCGCGACTGTCGACTACTTCTTCTTCCGATTTTTCCGCACCGCGGTTCTCTGAGGCTCTTCTCCCGGTGCTAGCAAGCGTTTCACAATCGGCGTATTCAATTTGTATTTCTTCTCCGAGAGGTTCCCATTGTCGTCCTTAACCCGCAAGACGAAAACCGGCAGATTTCCTTCCTTGTCGAAATTTTCTCTGGTCACGGTCACGGGCAGTACGCCATTCAGATTGCGCTCGCGATAAGCGGTCTCGTAACGGTGCCGCTTGACGTTCCAGGTAAAGACGCGCACCTGGTCGTAGTCGTAAGGCAGTCCGTCTTTCGGTTCGCTCAACACCACCAGGTACTCCGGAACTTTCTTGTCACCGTCGGAGACTTCGTTCAGCACGAAGCTAGCGATAATGCGCTGCCCTTCTGCATACTGCGCGATCTCGAGCGGTACATCGATATCGATCATCCGCCCCAGAACCCAGCCCATGTGGTTGTCCTGGTCGCGCACCAGCCACCAGTCTTCCATGGCTGGTTTCGGAGGTTCTTTGTCAGAATCTTTCTTGAGATTCGGCTTGGGCGCAGGAGCTGCTCCGCCCTTCTCCACTGTGGCGCGCTTGAGCATTCCTACCTTTGCGCCTTCGCTGATCTGGTACAGGTGGTCGGTATCGCGCCCGGGCTCCACGTGCAGGTTGGTGTCGTTACGCGTCACCCCAGTGGCCTGTACCGGATCGTCCTTCTCTTGCTGCGCGAGCTTCTGCAATCGATCGAAGACCTGCTGCGTAATCAGGTTGCGCTGTTCCATCCAGCCTTCCAGTCCGGTGGATGTTCGAACTTTGGCGAAGCGCCGGTCGCGATCCAGGATCTGTACCCGGTCGCCATTTTTCACCGTCCCAACTTTGTCGTAGACCGCGGCCACGCGATCACGCAGGAATGCCTGAGGCGCCGACACGTAAGCGATCTCCTGCTCACGCCCGCCGCGCTTGCATCCCGCCAGTGACAGGCAGAGCAGAGCCACGGCCACCCAGCCTTGAAATTGTTTTGGGAAGGTCAACAACCCACTATAGCGCGATCACCCGGCGCTGGAGCGCACAGAGGTTGATGGATGAAGAACCTTCGTACTCAGGTGTTTCACCAGAAAAGAAAAAGGGGAGCAGTTTCGCTCCCCCTTTATCTGTTGACTAGTTCAGAGCGACTATTCCGAAGAGCCAGGCTCAGCGGACGCACTCTGTGACTCGTTATCCGGCTGCATGATCACGCCGTCGAACGGAGTCGCGGCCATATAGCGGCCGTGTACGACGCTGATCTGGCGCATCGGGTACCCAGAGTCCGGTCCCCGCTTCCAGCTGCGGCCAGCGTCTTTGCTCTCAAACACCACGCCCGTCTCAGTGCTCGTCGCCAGCAGATGCTTGCTCTGCGGGTCGAAGTTCACCGAACTGATGTTCTTGTCGGGCAGGCCATTCACCATGTGCTCCCAAGTGGTTCCAGCATCGGAACTGCGGAACGCACCTTCACGGGAAGCCACAATGATCTGCGCATCGGGAGTGATCGCGATATTGCGAATGCTGGTGACGTACGATGCCAGCGTGCCCTGCTTCCAGGTGCCGCCGTTATCCTCAGAAACCAGCACGTTGGTGCGAGTTGCGGCGACGATCATGCCGTCACGCGCCTGCACCGCGGTGAACTCCTGTTTGCCCATCACCGGACCGCCGGTCCAGCTCTTTCCGTCGTTCGAGCTGGTAAACAGGCCCGAGTTGGTAGCCGCGAACCACATCTTGGAACTTAATTCGATGTCGTTCACTTTGCTGTCAATGGTGGATTTCACGGCGGTTTTGCTGGCGACCGTCGTGCGCTTCGAACCCTTTTTCACGGTACGAGTCGAACTCTTTTCGTTGATAACTGTGTTGATCGGCTGCCACTGGCTGCCGTCGCGGGCCAGCAGGAAAATGCCTTTGTTGGTTCCGGCAACCAGCGAACCGTTCGCCGCCTGCTTCAAGGTGAACACGTCACGGCCACCCAGGCCCGAGGTCTTCTGGGTCCAGTGCTGTCCGCCGTCACGCGAAGAGAATACGCCGCCGAATTCGCGATCGTTAACGACACCCACATAGATGGTTTTCGGATCGTTCTTGTCCGCCACCATGGAGCTGACATAGCGGTGAGTGTATCCGTGGTTCGAAGCGACAAAAGTAGTCGCTCCATCATCACTTGACATCACGCCGCTGCGATCGGTCGCCAGCATGACTCGTTTCGAATCTCGCGGATCGACCATGACGTCGTTGACCACGATTTCCGGATTGCTGACCCGTTTCCAGGTCTTGCCGCCATCCATCGTCTTCCACAAGCCTTCAGTGGTTCCTGCGTAAACCGTATTCGGATTGCTGGGATCCTGCTTCAGCACGCGCGTACGGCGAGCTGAGAACGGAATGCCCTGAATTTTCTGGAACTGGTCGCCGGCGCTGGTGCTCTTGTAAATCCCCGAGCAAGCGCTGGCAAATACATTGGACGGGTTGGTGGAATCTACGATGATCGAAAAAACATCGGAATCATCGATCATGCCTTTGTTGATGTGATGCCAGTTGGCGCCGCCATCATCGGTCTTCCACGCGAGATGCCAGGTTCCGGCATACACGGTGTTCGGATTTTTCGGGTCAATCGCGATCGATTCGATGTTCTTGATCTCGTTCTGGCTTGAAGACGAGATACGCTGCCAGTTCTTTCCACCATCGGTGCTGCGGAACACGCCATCCAGTGCGCCGGCTACGAGCACGTCAGAGTCGGAGGGTGCAATCGCCAGGGCTCGGATCGACTTCCCGTGCATGCCCGGCAGAGTTTCGAAATCCTTGCCGCCGTTCTTGGAATAGAACAGGTCGCCGGCCGCCTGGTTTTCGACGCTCCAGGCCGCTACGTACATTTTTTTCGGATTCTGCGGATCGATGACGATGTGATCCAGAACGTAATCGTCGCCGCCCAAATGCGCAAAGCGCGTCCAGCTATGACCGCTGTCGGTCGAGGTGAAAAGCGTGCCAGTCGAGGTACCCAGGAACAGATGATCCGGGTTCTGCGGGTCATAACTCAGGCTGCGAACGTCGCCGCCGTCCGGACCCATTGCCGTCCATTGGCCGGCCCACACGGTGGCGCTGCAAAGCAGGCTGACCGCGAGTGCCATCAGTAACTTACGGTGAATCGCTCCCAAACCCATATGTGACTTTGCCCCTGCGAAAAGATGTGGTCTGCGTTGGCAAGAGTGACAGGCCGGTCATCACCCCTGCAAGTTACCTAAGGGAAGATGAAAAAGGGCCGGTCGAGCGTTGCCATTCGACCGGCCCAATCATGCAAGTTGTTGTTTTACTGAGCTTTCGGTTTCATCATCTTTTTCTTGGCTGCCGGCTTCGGATGATCCGGAACCGCCTTCACGGCGTTCTCATCGACCGGTTGCGTTCCTTCCCCGGTGAACGAAGCACCCGGAGGAACGATCCAGTAGTCGGCCGTCTTGGTTCCGCCAGAGCCGGTCCTGGTTTCGATACGGCTCGCGTCGATGCCTTGCTTCGCTTCACCGCCTGAGAGATAGAACTTCGAATCCACGGCGCGTTCTGCCGCCAGATTCTTCCGTTTCTCGCTCGGATCGGAGTTGCCGACGATTACCAGTTTCGAATCCGGATCGTGTTGCAGACGCTGCGCCACGTCATCCAGAACCGCCTTGCAGGTGTTGTCGACTCGCCACGGCTTCTTCTCGTTCGGGAAGTCGCAGGAGCTCAGTTTGCTGGCTTGCGGCGGCGGTGGCGGCGGAACTTCAACCGTGACTGCGGTATTCGCCGCTTGCGCGTTCAGGCCCCGTGAGTCCGTGCACTGCGCGGTTACCGTAATCGGTCCCGCGGATGCTCCGGTCGTATCCAGGGTCGCGGTGTTGCCGCTGCCCGAGATGCTGCCTGCGCTTGCCGTCCATCCACTCACCGTGACCGGAACATTATCCGGGCTGGTGCAGGTGCAAGTGATCGTCGAAGGCGTTCCCGCCTGTACGTTGGTCGGATTCGCCGAGCACGACAGTGTCGGAGGATTCTTCGGCGGTTCCTTCACGGTGAAGTTCGCCGTGCAGCTCGCTTCGCCGTTCTTTTTCATCTTGGGATCGGCGATGTGAGCGGTGACGGTGTAGCTGCCGCCCGCGACGCCATTGGTGTCGATCGTGGCAGTGTTGTCCTTGCTCGTGACCTTTCCACCATTGCTCATCCAGGTGTAGGTCGGGGTGTGCTTGGGATTGAAATTGGTTCCCGTTGCCGTCGCAGTGACCGGCTCACCAACCATCACTTCGGACGGCTGAACCGAGCAGCTTGCTGCCGGAAGCGCAGTCGGCGGGTAGCCAAAATTGAACAGCAAGCCCGTGCGCAGCCGAACCCCTTGCAGGGTCGGACGTCGCAGATCCTCATTCGCGGGAGTGGTGACTGAAGCGAAATTGTGCCGCGCCAGGACATAGTCAGCTTCAAACAGGCGCAAGCTCAAGTGCTTCCAGATGCCGATATCCATGCCGCCGCCAAGGATCGCCCCAATGCCGTTGCTTGGATCGAGGCCTTTCACGGTGAGGCGGTTGTAGCTCAGCAAAGTGTGGACGAAGAAATTCACGCCGTCGCCGCGCAGCATCAACCGCGGTCCAAGCGACGCCGTGGACTCGTTGCCGTACTTGTTCCAGTTCCCGCCGTAGTCGCCCTCAAGTCCCAAAAATCGGTTGAAGTTGTAGGTCAGGCTGGTGCCGACGCCCTGCGGAATGTCATGCAGCTTCATGCCCACAGGTGCAAAAGGACTGTGGAACGGAGCGGGAATCGTCCCGCCGGGGTGAAGCCACTGATAGCCGACAAATAAATCCACTTTCGGATAATCGTCGTCGGCCTTAGTTTTGGATGTGTTCTGCGCCAGTGAAGAACCGGCGAGCAGAGAAAGTAGAAGAGCGCACGAGAACGCAAAAGTTAATACACGCCCTGCGTTTCGACAAAGTGACATGTAAACCTCCCGGAACTTCACGGTGTTTTGGATCCATGCTCGAAGCAAACCTGGGGCCCGCATGGAAAAATAGAATGTCGTTATTGCAGCGCTTAAGTTTATAGCACAAGAAGGGTACAGGGCGAAATTCGAACACACGATATTGTTGAGCAGTGCCCGTAAAGGCATCGGGAGAACCCTGTACTAGAGCGCCTGTTCCGCCGAGTCCCACATTGAGACGGACTCGAACAAATCGGTTTTAACCGACGTGCAACTTGCGACGAACGGCATCAACCCTCAATAATGACTTGAAGGTCGCCCCTCTTATGAGCCAGGAAAAAGTATTGATCGTCGAAGACGAAGAAAATGAGCGTACCGGACTTGCCGAGCTGGTCTCAGCCTGGGGATACCGGGCCGAAACCGCCAACGACGGAGCCGAGGGACTGGAAAAAGTTACGTCGTGGTCTCCGTCCATTGTAGTCACCGACCTCAAGATGCCGCGCATGGGCGGCCTCGAATTGCTGGAACGCATTGCCGATGACAGCGCAGACCATCGCCGTGATCGTAGTCACCGCCCAAGGCACCATCGACAGCGCGGTGCAAGCCATGCGCATGGGAGCCTATGACTACATCACCAAACCCATCGACACTAACCGTCTGCGCACCATCCTGCAGAATGCAACCGCGCTGCTGGGAACCCGGATCGAACTGGAAGTCACCCGCCGCAAGTTGCGGGACACCGGATCGCTCGGCAGTCTGGTGGGCGCGTCCAAGAAAATGCAGGAGATTTTCCGCCTGATCGAAATGGTCTCGCCCAGCACCGCCTCCGTGCTGATTACCGGCGCCAGCGGAACCGGCAAGGAACTGGTCGCGCGCACGATCCATGAACTCAGTCCCCGTCGCAACAAGCCTTTCGTTCCCATCAACTGCGCCGCGATTCCTGAGACCCTGATTGAGAGCGAGATCTTCGGCCACGAAAAAGGCGCCTTCACCGGCGCACTGGAACGCCGCACCGGCTGCTTCGAATTGGCGGAAGGCGGAACCTTGCTGCTCGACGAAATCGGCGAAATGCCGGTCGGCAACCCAGGCCAAGCTCTTGCGGGTGCTGGAAGACCGCAAGCTGCGCCGCCTGGGCAGCAAAGTGGAAACCACCGTGGACGTCCGCGTTCTCGCCGCCACCAACAAAGTTCCCGAAGAGGCGGTGGCCCGCGGAGAACTGCGCAACGATCTTTACTACCGCCTGAACGTCTTCAATATCCATATGCCGCCCCTGCGCGAGCACAAGGAAGATGTTCCCGACCTGGTGGAATCTCTGCTGACCGACATGAGCGCCAAGCACGGCCGCAAAGTCGCGGCCGTGAGCGAAGCCGTGCTGAACCTATTCCAGAATTATTCATGGCCGGGAAATGTGCGCGAATTGCGAAACACGCTGGAGCGTGCCGTCATCGTGTGCGATGGAGCGGTAATTGAAACCAAGCACCTGCCGCCCGGATTCGGCCAGACCACCATTCGCACCTCCGCCGACGATCCCGATGCAGTACGACTTGGCGTTGGCACCACTGTGGAAGAAGCGGAGAGGCTGCTGATCCTGAAGACCCTCGAATCGACCAGCAATAACAAGACGCGGGCCGCCGAGATTCTCGGGCATCAGCCTGAAAACCCTGCATAATAAGCTCAAGGAGTATGGCAACGCCGCCGCCGACGCAGCCGCTGGGAAGGACGGAATAATGCATTCGCGTGAAGAGGATCTCGCAGTGCTTTGCCCGACTTTTCATCTGACCGATGCGTCGCAGAACTAAAATCGTGCTTGCCATCACCTTCATGGTGGCGGTGCTGGTGCTGCCGTTTTCTTACATGTACATCTCTCAACTGCTGCGTCAGAGGATCGCAACCGCGCACGAAACTGCCGCCCATCTGACCATCGCACGTTGGCATATCTTGCCACCAACGCCGCTCCCAGACCTGACCAGCACTCGCGTCAACACCAACAATCCGGAATCCGTGCGCCGGGCCATCGCCTACTATCTCAGCACCGATCGTCGATCTGAACACCATGCTTGATTCGGTCGTGGCGAATTGGCCCATCATCTACGACGCCGCCATCGTCGACGCGGACGGCAAGGCCATCCTCCACACCAATCCAGATTTGATTGGCAAGTCTGTCCCCACGCGGCCCGACTTCCAGGACGTGTAGAATGCCAAGTTCCAGCGCGAGCTCGCATCTGATCTACAACGCGCCGACTGTCTACGACGTCAGCATGCCCCTGCAGTTGAACGGCGCACCCTTCGGCACCATCCGGGTAGGTGTCTCCACGGTGTTCCTGAAAAACGAAATCACGCCCTCGGCTGCAGCATGCGGTGATCTTTTCGGCGCTGGCGATGTTGGTCTCTCTGTTGATTGCGGCCGGATTGTCGCATATCGCCCTTGGCCCTTTGGAGCAAATCAGCCGCAGTCTCGACAGCGTCACCGCCGGCGATGCCGACGCCATCGCCCGAGGAAGACCCCGGCCAGTGACGAATATGGCCTGGTCACCCTGAAAATCGCTCATCTCGGCCGCCAGATGCGCGACGCCAAGGAAATCTTCTCCGCCTTGAAAGACAACGTGGACCAGATCATGGCCAACCTGCAGGACGGCCTGATGCTGTTCACCGGAGATTCGCGGGTGGTTCTGGTGAGCGCGTCCGTGGAACGTTTCCTGAGCCGTCCGCGACGCGACCTGTTGGGCAAGACGGTAAAAGAGATTTTCTCCCCTGATACGCAGCTAGGTGCGCTCATCCTCGAGGCATTTCAGCTCTCGGCACGCCATCGCGCAACGAGAGATCGAGTCCCCGACTGGCCGCGGTGTGCAGCTTTCCCTCGACTTCATCCAGCAAGGGCGAGATCAGATCGGCGCCCTCTGATCCTGCGCGACGCCGAATCGGTGCGCAAGATCGAAGACGAAATCGAAATCTCGCGGCGCCTGTCCGCCAGCGGTCGGCTCACGCGCGGCGTAGCCCACGAGGTCAAAAATCCGATCAATGCCATTGTGCTGCATTTGCAGCTGCTGCAGACCAAATTGCAGCAGATCGATCCCGACACCCGCCGTCACATGGACATCATTGATAACGAGATTCATCGTCTTGACCGCGTGGTGCAGATCCTGGTGGACTTCACGCGGCCACGCGACCTTCACCTTGAAAATGTGGACTTGCGCCGCATGGTGGATGAAGTGGTCATGCTGGCCACTCCCGACGCCGCGCAGCATGGCGTCGAAATCAGAAGTGAGGTGCCGGACTCTCCACTTCCTGTACGCGTGGATACCGACTTTATGAAGCAAGCTATCCTGAACGTCGTAATCAATGGAGTGCAAGCCATGCCGGAAGGCGGACGTTTGACGATTTCGACCAAGCGGATGCAGGACAGCGTGATAACCGAAATCACCGACCAGGGCGCGGGCATTCCCCACGAAATCCAGGAAAAAATCTTCGAACTTTACTTCACCACCAAGAAAGAGGGCAGCGGAATCGGGCTGGCACAGACCTTACCAGGTGCTGCAGTGGCACTACGGCTCCGTCGATTTCGAGTCGGTACAGGGCCAGGGCACGACTTTCCGCCTGCGCTTGCCCTTGGACGAAACGCGTGCCGAGAATTCCAAACTTGCACCAGAACAAAGCATTCCCGAACCCCTGAACTCCTGATTTTGGAACCCAAAGGGTATTCCGTGCTTTGGTGTATCCAGAGGACTAAAATCTTCTCAGCCGGCTTTCATCGTCGGTTATGAACATTCGCTCATGACTCTGGCCTGGAACCTCGGAATATTTTTGTTGGCCGCTACTTTTCTCAGGATTTCTGCGCCCGCGCTGGAAACGAACCAGGTTACGGCGTGGCAGGATCAGACCGCTCCCACCCCTGAAGCTCCCCCACCGAGCGCCGAAGCTCCGCCGGCAGCAACCCAGCAGGAGCAGACGAAACCACCCGCTCCGCCGCCGAATTCGTCGCCTTCCCAGGCGCAACCCCAGACACCACCAGCTCCGACCAATCCGCCTGTGAGGACGAAGAAGAAGACGAAGAAGAAGCGGAAAAAGAAAACTTCACCGCCTCCGGCAGCTTCCGCCGATGGACCGAAGAAAACCGTGGTGAAAAATGGCAGCACCGGCAGAGCCTGAGGTCAAGTTCTCCCCAGGAACCACCGCCGATCAGCAAAACCGGCAGCGCGGCAAGGTGAACTATCTGCTGACCAGCACCGACGACAATTTGAAGAAGCTCTCCACCCGCCAGCTCAACTCCTCACAACAGGAGGCGGTACAACAGATCCGCACTTACATGGAGCAAGCCAAGGCCGCCTTGACGGAAGGCGATCTTCAACGAGGAGAGAACCTGGCCGCCAAGGCCCGCCTGCTCTCGGATGATCTGCTGAAGCACTAGCTATTTTGCTTTGGCCTTCGCCGCGCTCACTTTCGCCAGAAGATCCTGTGCCGGCTGCTGCACCGGGCCTGTGATCTTGACCGCCTCCATGAGCGCTTCTTTTGCTTCGGGGATCTTATTCAGCTTGCCGTAGGCGTATCCCAACCGGTACAGCGCAATCGCGTACTGCTGCTCGTCTTCGCCCTTCAGCAGTGAAGATGCGGTCTTTAGCTCCGGAATCGAAGCCGCGGTTTTGTCTTGCTTCATGTACACATAGCCGAGCGTTGAGTGCGCAACCCCACCCGATAGTTTTCGCGAATGATCGGCATCGGGTGCATCGGCTTTGGAAATTTCGATTGCCTTCTGCGAATAAGACGCAGCTTTCACCAAACTTCCGGGCTTGTTGTCGTCCGCGTAGGAATTCGCCAGCAGCAGCAACGCCGGAACGCTGTTCGGATTCGCGGTAAGGGTTTTCTCGCCGAACGCCAGCAACCGCGACTGGTCCTTCGAATCGCTGAGCGACATCATAGCCAACGACGTGATCTGCTCCTCGAATCGCGAATTGGGAAAGGCCGGGGTGTAGCGCTCGATATAAGCCATACGCGTTTTCCCGTCATTTTCCGCAGCGATGACGTTGTAAGCCGCCGCTTCCATGAATTCGTACGAGCTCTTCGCGCTGTTTTTTTCGTCCTCCACTCGCGCCGCAAAGTCCGCATCACTCACCTCCGCGGGCTTTGCCTGCTTGGCAATTGAGTTATAGATCTCCCCACCGGTGGCGCAGTACTGAAATGTCTTCGCTCCATCCTTCATCTGCTGCGCGATGTTTGCCTGGGAGACCAGAATGTCGAGATTTCGCGGAGAGCCGGCGAGCGCCTTATCGCCATACTCCAAAGCTTTCGCCATGTCGTTGGACGTCTGATATTGCTGCGAAATCTGCCAGTTTCCGTAGGCGACAGCCGCCGGGTTCGAAGAGAACTTGGAAACAAAATCCTGGTACATGGAAAGCTTTTTCTGCGCATCTTGTTCCTTGGAAATTTCCTGCAGCGCCTGGTCTTCCGGCGTTCCGGCAGGAATCACGATGCGATCCACCTGCGCCCACAGCAAACTGCAGGACGTTAACACTAACGCCAGCGAAAATCCTCGCTTCATAAAACCTCCCCGTGTGGCGCGAATCCTATCGCCGAACGTCAGCCCGCGCAAGGCTGCAGATCACAAGCGGAGACTGTAAGTTGGGAGGGGGTCCCTTCGTGTAACTCGTGTCCTTGGTGGGTGATTGGTCTCTGCGGTCTCTGCGTTCTCTGCGGTCTCTGCGGCGGTTCTCTGCGTTCTCTGCGTTTTAAGATTTTGCACTTGCCGGCCCGCGAAAATGCCTGTGCTATTCTCGCCAGAATGCAGCAAGGCGCCAGGAATCTGGATCGAGCAACCGAACCCAGCGCCCCTGCTTTTCGGCAGTCGATCTGGTTCATTGTGCTGGTCGCGCTTCTACTGCGGCTAGCGGTCATCACGATCGGGCACACCTACAAAATCACTCCGCGCCGCGATCATTTTCAGTTCGGCTGGGAGATGGGACGCCTCGCCCGCTCCATCGCCACCGGTCAGGGTTTCAGTTCCCCGACCGACCTTCCCAGCGGTCCCAGCGCCTGGGCGCCTCCGCTTTATCCGTACATCCTGGCCGGCGTTTTCAAGCTGTTCGGGATTTACAGCAACGCCTCAGCATGGGTCATCCTCGCCTTCAACAGCATCTTCGCCGCGCTAACCTGCATTCCGCTCTATGAAATTGCCGAACGAATGTACGGGCGAGGCGTGGCCCGCGCCGCTGCCTGGACCTGGGCGGTGTTTCCTTACGCGATTTACTGGCCCGTCCGCGTAGTCTGGGAAACGAGTCTCAGCACGTATCTTCTCTGCGTCGCCTTGCTGTGGACGCTGCGCCTGGAAGACGGCAACGTCTCGCGAAGGGCATGGATCTACTTCGGACTGCTCTGGGGCATCATCGCACTCACCAACACGGCGCTACTCAGCATGGCGCCATTCTGTTGCCTGTGGCTGCTCTGGAAGTCAAAGCATCGTCCCCGCGAACTGGCTGCGATCGTTTTAGCCGGAGTCGTCGCCCTCGCCGTGATCTCGCCGTGGCTGATCCGGAATTATCGTGTTTTCGGCAGCTTCGTTTTCATTCGCGACAATCTTCCGCTTGAAATGCACATGGCCAACAACGATCGCTTCACCGGACTGTGGACCCGCGACGAGCATCCCGGAAACGATCCCGCGGCCATGCGCGAGTTTCAGCAACTCGGCGAATTCCGCTTCATGCAGCAAAAGCAGCAGGAATTCCGCGCCTTTGAGCGCGAACATCCCAAAGAACTAATTCTGTTCTCGCTGGAACGCGCCGCTTATTTCTGGATCGGCACCCCCCAGGCTACCATCGTCAACGGCTACGACTTCATCGTGTTCCGCCATATGACATTCTTCCTTGCCGCGGCCTTCGCCTTCGCCGGATTGTGGCTGACATTGCGCAACAGAATTCACGGCGGATTCTTGCTTGCCTGCTTTCTGCTCGTCTATCCCATTCCCTACTACCTGGTGAATCCCTTCCCGCGCTATAAAGCGCCCATCGAACCCGAGATGCTCTTGCTGATCGTTTATCTGCTCTACGAATCGCGCCGCATTCAAATTCGCTGGCCGCGATAGTTTGGCGTCCCGCTCACCATCATTTAAATTCAAAGTATGCGTGCCATTTTGCAGAAGCGGCCGTTGCGATTCGTCTTCGCCGCGAATGTAATCTCCATGCTCGGCAGCGGCATGAATTCCGCAGCCGTCGCCTGGTACATTCTGCAAGCCACTCACTCCGAGATGGCGTTGGGCACTTTCGCCGTAGTGCAAACCATTCCGGCGATGCTGATGCTGCCCTTCACCGGCGTCATCATCGATCGCGAAGATCGCCGCCGCCTGGTCATGGTGCTCGACGCGGCGCGCGCCGTCATCATTCTCGTCGTTTCCATTCTTGCTTTCATGGGCAGAACCAAAGTCTGGGAACTGTATCTCATGAACATGCTGGTAGCCGCCGGCTTCTGGATGTTCTGGCCCACCATCACCGCGCTCATCCAGGAACTGACGCCCGGCGACGAGTTCGTTCACGCCAACACCTTCCTGCTCGCGGGAATTCAGGGCGGATGGCTGATTGCCGGATCGATCGTCGGATTTGTTTACGACCACATCGGTCTGGGCGGCGTGTTGCTGATCGACTTCTCGACTTACCTGGTCTCGTTCCTGTGCTACTTCGCCGTACGCAAAGGACGGCATGTGGTCCCGCGGCCAGCTGAATTGCACCACGACATCGTCGCGGCAGAAACAGCGATCGCCCGCTTCTGGCCGCGAGATGCGCGAAGGCTTCGGATTTCTCCGCCAGCAACCGCCGCGTAGTTTTCCTGGGGATCAGCTGGGCGCTTTTCCTCGGCGCCATGATGACCGGGATCGTCGTGACCGCGCCGCTAAGCGACGCCTTTCACCAGGGCGCCAAAGGATATGGCTGGCTGAATGCCGGCTGGGGAACCGGCGCATTCCTCAGCGCGCTCTACGCTCCACAATTCATCGCGCGCATTGGATCGCGACGCACCATCGCAATCTCCATGGGCTTCCTGGCCATCTGTATGACTGCCGCTCCGATCGCCCCCTTTTTCGCGCTCGCAGTCACCGCCTACGCCATCATGGGTTCGGCTCGCGGCCTGAGCAGTGTCGCCATGAACACCAGCCTCATGGATCAGGTTCCCCAACACCTGATGGGACGCGTTCAGAACACGTTCTACTTCGCCGGCACGGCCTTGCAGATCGCGCTCGCGTTGCTGGTCGGAGCCGTCTCGCAACTGAACCTGGTCGCCGGCTTTGCCATCATCGGCCTGGTCTACGCGGTAGCTTTCGTCAGCGCGAACTGGCCGGTCCGAGAAGCCGTTCAGCAGACCACCACAGCCGACTGACGATGCCCCCCTTGCACCTCTCTGTGTTCTCTGCCGCCTTTCTTAGCGTGCTCCGCGTTTTAAGATTTTGTGTTAAGCCATCGTCTGGAAATCCTTCGTTCGACACTGTTATCCTCTCAGTTCATTCACAGGGAGAGCGAAATGTCATCCAGCCTAGCGGGCCGCACCGCGGTCGTCTTCGGAGTCGCCAATAAGCGCAGCATCGCATGGTCCATCGCCCAGGGATTGCACGAAGCCGGCATGAAGCTGGCCATCACTTATCAGAACGAGCGTCTCGAAAAAGAGGCGAAAGACCTGATCCTTTCCCTGCCCGGCGCCGAGGCCTATCAATGCGATGTCTCGCGCGACGAAGAAATCGACAAATTGTTCGCGGAACTCAAAGAGAAGCACGGCAAGCTGCACGCCCTCGTGCACAGCGTCGCCTACGCCCCCGCCGAGGAACTCAAAGGAGATTTCGTCAACACCACGCGGGAAGGCTTTCGCATAGCACACGACGTGAGCGTCTATTCGCTGATCGCGGTATCGCGCGCCGCGGCTCCGCTCATGGAAGACGGAGGCAGCATCATCACCATGACCTATTACGGCGCGGAGAAAGTGGTCCCGCACTACAACGTCATGGCGGTGGCGAAAGCGGCACTGGAATGCACGGTTCGTTATCTCGCCCAGGATCTCGGCAGAAGAAAAATTCGCGTCAACGCCATCTCCGCCGGACCCATCAAAACCCTTGCTGCTCGCGGCATCTCAGGGCTCAGCGATATGCTGAAGTCCCACGCCGAGCGCGCTCCGCTGCAACGAAATGTGGACGTGAAGGAAGTCGGCGATACCGGGGTCTTCCTCGCCTCGGATGCCAGCTCCGGCATCACCGGCGAGGTGATCTACGTGGACTGCGGCTACAACATCATGGGATTCTGAAGACTAAGGCTTATCTGCCTTTGGTTTCTTCTTGAACAACTTGTTGTGAATGTCGGGCCAGAACTCGTCGAACAGGTTCCCTGCCCCTCCATACAGAAGCGCGATCGCGCTGCGGCTCACGGTCAGGCCGGCTCCGCGTTCATTATCCGGATAGTAAGCATTTGACAGTCCGCCGGTGGTGAATGCTCCCAGCACATTGGCGAAGTTAAAAGACCGCCCGCCTTTGTCAGTGTGACAGAGAACCACCTGCGAAACTCCATACAGTGCGCGGTGCGCTGCGCTTCCCTCGCCCATCCTGAAATAACGAGGGTCTTCTTTGAAGAGTGCCGAGTACGCAAAGTTCGCCCAAAATCCGCTCGACACTTCGTCAGCCAGCGACGCGCCATAACGCTTTCCGTATCCCGCCGCGCCTTGGCCGTATGCCGGAAATTCATCCGTCGCCTGGCTGATCCCGGCCTGAAATCCAGCAAGCCCCAGCGTCACAGGATCGAATGCAGACTTGGCAAACAAGTGAAATTTTTCTTTCGGGGTGAGCGGCGGCGCATTCTGGCGACTGGTCACCGCAAACTGCGGCAGCACACCCAGCACCCGTTGCGACTGCTCTCTCTTCTCGATTTCTTTTTCTTGCTCGGTTTTCGATTGTGAGGGAGCCACCGGCTTCGGTTCCGGAGTGGTGGTCTGCTGCGCGCTCAATCGAGCCGCAAACGAACAATTCAAAATCAACAGAAGAACAACCCAGCGCAAACAAATCCTCATAACTTGAATTGCGCGAACAGGATCATCCCCCAAGCAACACGATCCGCCGCTCGTCTTCCCCCACTCTTTCTAAGGCGATCTCGACATCCCGCTCCTTCTGAAAGCGGGCAAACTTCTCCCCCCACTCTATCAGGAGAACGTGGTTTTCGGCGATGAGGTCATCCAGCGCCAGCGTGTCCAGTTCGCGAGCAGTGTCAATCCGATAAAGATCGATGTGATACAGAGTCGCGTCAGGCCCGCGGTATTCATGGATCAATGTGAAAGTCGGGCTCGTGACGTCTTCTTCTTCAGCCGCTCCGAACCCGGAGGCGATCCCTTTGACCAGCGTGGTCTTTCCCGCTCCCAGATCGCCACGCAGCAAAACGATCTTTGGAGGAGCAAGAAGCTCCTGGAGGGTGCGACCGAGTGCCACAGTCTCTTCCGCCGAATGAGTAGTGAATTCCCGCCTGATCATCGTGATGACAAATCAGTATAGCGGGGAACGTATGCCGGAATCTTCGAGGCGGGCTTTACTTCGTGAAACTTGGTGTCCTAAGTGGTCTGTTCTCCCTAAGGACACCAGGTAACACGAAAGTTCTTAAGAAAGTCTCGGAGCGGACCACTGATTGGAACGCAATCCCATGAAGCTTTTGTCGGTCGTGGCGTCGACCACCATACGCAGATTGCGGTGATCGTCGTCTCCGAGAGCAATGAAGCGGAACGGTTGCAGCACGCCGTCGGTCGCGCGCACGGCATTCAGCATCTCTGCCATGCCACGCACCGGACCGGACTGCGTCTGAAAAGCGATCTCCACGAAATCTCCCTGTTCGAGACTCTTTGCGAGACGCAACATCCCGCCAGTGGTGGATAGGGTTTGAAGTTTTGCTTTGGCGCGCCCTCCATCTTCCGAGAGCACCAGGGCGCCAATCGCGCCGCCCAGGTGAATCCGCGGAGCGCGCCGGCTAGGATGAGGTTGGGGGAAATGGGTCATAGCAAGATCACTATGACACCATGGCGATTCGCTACATAGATTACCGAAGCAGTTGGTCGGATTCGAATGACAATTTCTGTCTCAGGTTACCATAACCGCACGCGCAGCAAGGGATTGCCGATGTTATCGAAAGGGTCAATGTCCCAGCGGACATTCGCCAAATCTAGCGTGGCAACAACCGCCTCGTTTTTTTTAGCAACGAAGCCCGCCCCCGCATTACCAGAACGGGCCAGAGGCACTAGCCACGTGCACGGCTCACGTGGCGACGGACGCATTCGTCCGTCGAGCGGAGCGACGCAGGTCGCAATCGCCACCCATGCACTGTAATTGTGTGCATTGTCATTCCGAGCCGAAGCGTAGCGATAGACAAGGAATCTGCTCGCTTATAACTGGGTGCTGATTGCTGATTGCTGATTGCCGAATGCAGCCCCTAACCGCCAACGCGAACCACGTCCGCCCGCGCCGCTTCGCGCACTCGGCGCATAGCCTCCGGCAACGCCCGTACCAGATCGGTTGCTACTAAGGACTGCTCTCCCACACTCTCACATGCGACATCGCCGGCCATCCCATGTAGATAGACCGCAGCGCAGACGGCCTCCGCAATTCGACTTTTATGCTGCGCCATCATCCCCGCAACCATGCCGGTGAGAATGTCGCCCGTGCCCCCCGTCGCCATCCCCGCATTGCCTGTCGTGTTCGCCCAGACTTCTCCATCCGGCTTCGCCACCAGTGTGCGATGTCCCTTCAAGACGACAATCACTCCATGCTCGCGGGCAAAATTCCGCGCAACGTTCACCCGGTCTCTCTGAACTTCAGGAATAGATAGACCCGTCAGCCGTGACATTTCCCCTGGATGGGGCGTGATCACCAGGTCCCCCGCTCTCAATTCCGCAGCCCGTCCTTCAAACGCATTCAAGCCGTCTGCATCAAGCACCATGGGAACTTTGTATTTCGTCACCACCGTACGCACGAACTGCGACGTCTCTTCTTGACGCGAAATTCCTGGCCCGATTGCCAGCACCGTCTTGTGCTCGACCAACTGGTCCATGCGGCCATATTCCAGAGCAGACAGTGCAATCGTTCCCTCGTCCGTTTCCGGCAGCGGCTCGGTCATGGTCTCAGGATGAAATCCAGCAACGGTGGACAAAACTGATTTCGGCGTTGCCACCGTCGAGAGCCCAGCTCCGGCGCGAAGCACGGAGAAGCCAGCCATTGCCACAGACCCGGCCTTCCCGACCGAACCTCCAATCACCAGCACGTGCCCGAAATTCCCCTTGTTCGAGTCTGCGGGACGCGGTCCGATCAACGGCGCCACCTCTTTCGGTGTGATCACATTCAACTTCAGGGATGAAACGATGGCCTCTTCCGGAGAACCAATTGGCGCCACCGACGATGGGTCCGGATGTCAGCGCACCGAACAGATGCGCCGGGCGTGGGGCCGTGAAGGTCACGATTCGCGTCCGCTCGTGCCATGGTTGCGGACTGAGCCGTCATCGCATCCGCGTCCGCCCCCGAAGGAATATCCACCGCGACCACCGCCGCGGAACTCGCATTGATCGCAGCAATCGCGTCCGCATATAACCCGCGCACCGGAGGCTTGAAACCGGTGCCGAGAATCGCGTCGACCAGCACCTCAGAAGCGAAGACTGCGCGCGCGGCGTCCGAGTCCAGTTCCTGCGCATCACGCACAATCACGGGAGCCACCGGCAGCTTGCCGAACATCTCCGCCGCATCTCCACGCAACTCCGACGGCTCCGCGAGCAAGAGGACCCGCACTTCCCGCTCAGCCCGCAGCAGCTTTCGCGCGGCGACGAACCCGTCCCCGCCATTGTTGCCCTTGCCGCAAACGACTCCGATTCGCCTGACGGCCGGATAAGATTGCAGCACAAACTCAGCTACCTGCGTGCCCGCATTCTCCATCAGAGTCAACGAAGGCACGCCGTAGCGCTCGTTGCTCAGGCGATCGATCTCACGCATCTCTTCCGCGGTAACGATCTTCATACGCGCGCCGCTGCCATCAGTTCCAGTTCACGTAGTTCGGACGGTTCACCCATGGCGATCAGGCAATCGCCAGTCTCAATGCGGTCGTCCGGAGAGGGATTGAAGTGCATGTCCTGTGCGCGCTTAATCGCGAGAATGATCACCCCGCGATCCTGGCGAATGCGCGAAGTACCAATGGTCTTGCCGGCGAAAGCCGAGTTCGGGCCCACCACGATCTCTCCGATTTCGAGATCAATCCCCAGGTGTGTGGTTGCCGTGTCAAGAAACGTCACCACATGCGGCCGCAGAAACGACTGCGCGATTCTCTGCCCGGCAAATGCGTAAGGCGAAACAACTGAATCGGCGCCTGCGGTCTTCAGATGCTTTTCGGCATCCTCTTCGCTGGCCCGCGCAATGATCTTCAGACTTGGATTGAGCCCGCGCGCAGTGAGCACGATATAGAGATTCGTCGCGTCAGTAGTCGTCGCGGCCACCAGTCCGCGAGCGTGCTCGATGCGCGCATCCCGCAGCGTCTGTTCCTGTGTAGCATCGCCGACCAGCACCAGCCAGTCATTGGCAGCGAAGCGTTCTGCTTTCGCGGCATTCTGCTCGAGGATGACAAACGGCGCCGGCCGCCGCGCCAGTTCGCGAGCTGCACTGCGGCCCACGCGTCCCGCTCCACAAATAATGTAGTGATCGCTGAGCCGGCTGATGTCGCGTTCCATCTTGCGTTTCCCGAAAACCGTACCCAGCTCGAATTCTAGCAGGGCCTGCGTCAGCGACCCGATGCCCAGAAAAAGCAGCGACACGCCCGAGAAAATCACGAATACATTGAACACGCGTCCCGCGTGCGACAGCGGATGCACTTCCTGGTATCCAATGGTCGTGAGCGTGGTCACCACCATGTAGAACCCGTCAAACCACGGCCAGCCCTCGATGAAATGAAATCCGGCCGTGCCGATGAGAACGACTCCCAGCAGCGCCAGCCCGATCGAACGAAGATTGCGAAGAGCTTTCATAAATACGGCCGTTGGTCGCCGGTCGTTGGCAAAATCAGCTTCGGCCAATGGCCAACGACCGACTATAAAACAAAAGGCCCTCCGCGTATGTGCGGAAGGCCCGATGTACTCGTGAACAGATCAGTCGGCCATCACCTTCGGAAGCGTCGGCTTCGGCTTGCCTGCGGCGTTTGCTGCCTGCACATTGCTGTGATGCCGGCCATAGAAGAAATAAATAAACATGCCTAGAACTAACCATCCCACAAGCCGCAACCAGGTCGTGAGAGGCAGGCTCGCCATCAGCGCGAAGGAAATCAGCATGCCCAAGATCGGTACGATTGGGACCAGAGGTGTCTTAAAGGGACGATGCAAGTCGGGACGCCGCACCCGCAGAATCCACACTCCCGCGCAGACGATCACAAACGCAAGCAGCGTACCAATGCTGACTAGTTTGCTCAGGTCGGCAATCGGAATCAGCGCGCCGAAGATCGCCACGAACACGCCCATCACAATATTGGAAATCCACGGCGTCCGGAAGCGCGGGTGAATCGCCGAAGCCCACTTCCAGAGCAGGCCATCGCGCGACATCGAATAGAACACGCGCGACTGGCCCAGCAACATCACCAGCATCACCGTGCCTAATCCAAAAATCGCACCAACTTTCACCAGGAAACTGCCCCAACGAATGCCCGTCGCGTCTATTCCGACCGCGACCGGATCAGGCACGCCCAGCTTGGTGTAGGAAACCACCCCGGTAAGAAGTCCTGAAACGACGATGTAAAGGACGGTGCAAATGATCAGCGACCCCAGAATACCGATCGGCATGTCGCGCTGCGGGTTCTTAGCTTCCTGCGCCGCAGTCGATACCGCGTCGAATCCGATATAGGCAAAGAACACCACCGCTGCCCCGGTTGCGATTCCTGACCAACCGAAATTTCCGTAGGTCCCGGTATTGGGGGGAATGAAGGGGTGCCAGTTGGCCGCGGCAATGGCCGGATTCTTCAGAACGTAAGCCGTGGCGATCCCAATGAACAACAGCACGATCGAAACCTTCACGATCACGATCGCGGTGTTCAGGTTCGCGGATTCTTTAATGCCGATCACCAGCACCGTGGTGACTACGCAAATCGCGAGAAACGCCACCAGGTTGAAGACCGACGTATGCACCGGCAGGCCGGAGATATCCACGCCCATGATGGTGTTCACGTCAGTCCAGCGCCCGTTATATAGAACAAATTTTTCGCCATAACTCCCAATCAACTCGGGAGGAATGTGGATGCCCCAGTCCTGCAAGAAACTGACGAAGTATCCCGCCCAGCCCGAGGCCACGGTGGCGGCGCCGAATGCATACTCCAGCACCAGGTCCCATCCGATGATCCAGGCAAAAATTTCGCCCAAGGTCGCGTACCCGTAGGTGTAGGCAGAACCAGCGATCGGAATCAAAGACGCGAACTCGGCATAACAAAGTCCGGCAAAAGCGCAGGCAACGCCCGCCAGGACGAAGGAGAGAACGATCGAAGGCCCCGCATATTCGGCGGCGGCCTGACCGGTAAGTACAAAGATGCCCGCGCCGATGATGGCTCCGATGCCCAGGGCAATCAGGTTCAGCGGGCCCAGGGCCCGCTTCAGACTATGCTCGCCGGTCTCCTGGCTTCCGCCGCGATCATATCGAGCGATTTACTTCGCCAACATGATTTGCCATGCCGATTGGATCTCTCCTTGAGAAATTACGCTGACCTGCTGGCCGTCACGCGCCGAGCGCCGCGACCACAGGAAATAAACTGGGATCCCGAGCAGCACAATCATCAGCCCCGGCCAAGTGTATTGCGGCTTATAGCGCAATAGCACGACATCAATGAACAATGCCATCACAATGTAAATAGCCGGCAGCACGGGATACCCGATCGCCCTGTAGGGGCGTTCCGCATCGGGATGCGTCCGCCGCAGCACGAACAATCCCACAATTGTCAAAATGTAGAACACCAACACCGCAAAAATGATGTAGTCGAGCAGTTGGCCATAGCTCCCCGAGATGCACAGAATGCAAGTCCAGACCATCTGCACCATCAGGGACACAGCCGGAGTCTTGTAGTTAGGATGCAGCTTGGCGACGCTGCGGAAGAACAAACCATCTTTCGCCATGGCGTAGTACACGCGCGCGCCCGACAGGATCAGGCCGTTGTTGCAGCCGAAACTCGACAGCATGATGGCGACCGCCATCAGCGCGCCGCCCGCAGCGCCGAACATCTGGGTCATCACCGCCGTGCCACGCGATCTTCCGTGGCATACTTGATGCCGCGTTCCAGAATCGTCGCGCCGTTCGCGACGCCATCCAGCGGCAAGACATTCAGGTAAATAAAGTTGCAGGCGATGTAGAGAGCGATCACCACGCCCGTTCCGAGCGCCAGGGACAGCGGCAAATTGCGCTGCGGATTCTTCACCTCTCCGGCCGTGAAGGTCACGTTGTTCCAAGCATCGGCCGAAAACAACGATCCGACCTGCGCCACCGCCAGAATCGGTAAGCGTGCCCACCAGTACGGTCGGGCCGCCGACCCCGACCTGAACCGCGTGCTGCGCGCCCAGTCCGGCGTTATGCCAGAAATTTCCGTGGAAGTTTGCCGCCATGGCCTGCGCGTTGCGGCCGATGAAGATCCCCAGAAGCGCCAATCCGAAAAGCGCCGACACTTTGGAAATCGTGAAAATGTTCTGGATGATCGCCCCGGTCCTCACCCCGAAAATGTTGATGACCGACAGCGCGATTACCACGAGGATGGCAACGAGATTCTGCGTGTTGAGCCCGACATCCATGTTCCCCAGCACCATGGGCCCAATATGAATCGGCGGAACCTTACAGAAATGCAAGATCCAGTTGCTGGAAGAGATCGAAGGAAAAAAGATGCCCGAGGAACTTACCGAACGCGACACCGACCGCGGCGATGGTTCCGGTCTGGATGACAAGAAACAGTGTCCAGCCGTATAGAAATCCCCAAAGCGGCCCCAGCGACTTCTCGCAAATAAACATACTGACCGCCGGCCCGCGGCATCATCGCCGCCAGTTCGCCGTAGCTGAGCGCCCCAACGATGGTCATGAACCCGGTCACCAGCCAGGCGCCAATCAGCAGCGCAGGCGAATCCACCTCGCGGGCAATCTCGGCGGACACGATAAAGATGCCCGAACCGATCATCGAGCCCATGACCAGCATGGTCGCGCTGGTCAGTCCCAGTCCCTTGACCAACTCGGTATTCTGGTGAGTGCTGCGGTCCCATTCGCTGGCCGCAATCGGTGCAGGCTTCGTGTCAGTACTCAAAGGGCTCCTGAACTATGTGGGGACGGCGCGCACGCCGTCCGGCTGTAGGGCATGACTTTACCCTAAGAGCCGGAGAAATTCCTCTGCTGATTTACGAGTGTCCTGGACTAGGTCAGAAATCACGGCCACGCAATCGGCGCCCGCCTCGATCACAGAACGACAATTTAACCGCGTGATTCCGCCGATCGCGACCAGCGGCTTACGGGTAAGTTCCCTTGCCCGCCGCACCCCTTCCAGCCCGACTATCGGGTCCGGATTTGTCTTACTCGCCGTCGAGAATACTGGACCGATCGCAATGTAGTCAGCCGAAGTGCCATCCGCTTCCGCAACCTGCTCCGGATTGTGAGTAGATACTCCCAGCCAGGAGTCAGGCCCGATGATGCCACGCACCGCTTCGGGCGAGAGATCGTCCTGCCCAACATGCACGCCATCGAAGGCCGCAGCCAGGCACAGATCCGCGCGATCGTTCATGATCAGTTTGACGTTCGCGGGCACGATGCGTCTCAACTCCAGAGCTTGTTCCAGCATTTGACGTGCGTTGCCGGACTTATTCCGGTACTGCACCAACCTCACACCGCCAGCGACCACTTCTCCGGCAGCAGCAAACAGCGCTTCATCATTGGAAAAACAGGAACAATCCAGAATGGCGTACAGACAAGGAATGGAAATCATGAGAGGTGCATTCTGAAGTGGTTTTCTCGGCGTTCTCTGCGGCCTCTCTCAGCGTTCTCTGCGATTTAAGGTTTG
This sequence comes from Terriglobia bacterium, assembly GCA_963797845.1. GTDB lineage: Bacteria > Acidobacteriota > Terriglobia > Terriglobales > Acidobacteriaceae > DASREM01. The sequence goes on along the minus strand of CAWCRE010000009.1, from coordinate 50,579 downwards.
TCTTACGCCGACCGTTCCACCTTCTTCGCCAGGAACCGCTCGATGAACGTAGTATCCACGTCCCCCGCGCGAAAGTCAGGGTCCGCCAGGATTCGCCGCTGCAGCGGAATCGTCGTGTAAATTCCCTCGACGATAAACATCTCCAGGGCACGACTCATACGAGAGATGGCCTCCCCTCGGTCTTTGCCGCGAACGATCAGTTTCGCGATCAACGAATCGTAGTACGGAGGAATCACGCCCTCCGCATACGCCGCCGTATCGATTCTCACCCCGGTCCCGCCCGGCGGATGAAACGTCGTGATCTTCCCAGCCGATGGCGTGAACTTCTCCGGATGCTCCGCATTGATGCGGCATTCAATCGCGTGACCGCGATGCACGATTGGACCGTGCAGCACTTCGTCCATCCGCGCTCCCGCGGCAATCAAAATTTGGCTCTTCACCAGGTCCACGTCGGTCACCATCTCCGTCACCGGGTGCTCCACCTGGATGCGCGTATTCATCTCGATGAAGTAAAGCTTCCGGTCCTGATCCATCAGGAACTCGATGGTACCGGCATTCACGTATCCGATATTCGACAGCGTGGTCGAGAGTATCTTCCCAATCTGCTCGCGCAGTTCCGGCGTCATCTGTGTCGACGGAGATTCTTCCAGCAACTTCTGATGCCGCCTCTGAATGGAGCATTCCCGCTCGCCAAGGCTGACGACGTTTCCGTACTGGTCGGCAAGCACCTGAAACTCGATATGCCGAGGCCGTTCCACATACTTTTCCATGTAGAGGTCGCCATTCCCAAACGCAGCGGCGGCTTCCGACTGCGCAGCCTGGAACAATGCCGGCAATTCCTCGGAGCTGCGGACAATGCGCATGCCGCGCCCGCCACCGCCAGCCGAAGCCTTGATGATCACCGGAAATCCTACCTGCTGCGCCCACTCCATGGCTTCGCCATCGGTCGCAAGAATGCCATCTGACCCGGGAAGAATCGGCACCCCTGCTTTCTTCATCGCCGCGCGCGCTTTCTCTTTTTCTCCCATCAGGCGGGTGATCTCGGGCGGCGGCCCGATGAACTTGATATTGCAGGTCTCGGCAACCTCGGCGAAATTCGCGTTTTCGGCGAGCAGTCCATAGCCGGGATGGATCGCATCCACGTTCGCGATCTCCGCCGCGCTGATCACCGCTGGAATGTTCAGATAGCTCAGTCCCAGTTGCGGAGGCCCGATGCAGATCGCTTCGTCGGCAAAACGCACATGCAGCGAATTGCGGTCAGCCTCGCTGTAAATGGCCACCGTGCGGATGCCGAGTTCCTTGCACGCACAAATCACACGCAGCGCGATTTCGCCGCGGTTCGCAATCAGTATTTTCTTAAACATTCTGGAATCGTATGACGATGGGGGACCCGGTTTCGAATTTCCGCGCCGATGAAAGCTCTCTCACTTCTTCGGACGCACCGCGAACAGCTCTTGTCCGTACTCGATGGGCTGTCCGTTGTTCACCAGCTTCTTCACGATCTCGCCGCTTACGTCCGACTCGATCTCATTCATCAGTTTCATGGCTTCGACAATGCAGAGCACCTGGCCGGTTTCGATCTGGTCGCCGACTTTCACGAAGGCGGGAGATCCCGGCGAAGGCGATTCGTAGAAGGTGCCGACAATCGGCGAGCGCACCGTATGTAGCTGCTCTTCGGGCTGAGCCTTCTCCGCTTTCGGTGCAGCTTGCGGGGGGGCGGCAGCACTCACCGGACTCGCTCCCAGTTCTGCGACGGGAGGTCCGGCGGAGTGGACCGCGAAGAACCGCGTGTCCGCTGCCGATGCATGCGCCTCCGCTCCGCGCTTGATTCGCACCTTGACGTCTCCGCGTTCGAGTTCGAACTCGGCGATATCTTTTTCGATTAAGAACTCTATAAGTTCCTTCAGCTCTTTTTGATTCATTGTTAGAAGGTGGGACTTAATTGCACTGCTTTCTCGCCAACTCAAGACCAACTTTGGGATGTCCGCCGGAGCGCACGCTCAAAGGCTAATCAGCTCCTTGCCGGTAGGTGTCAAAACTTCACATCCCCGTTCCGTTACCACCACCATATCTTCGATCCGCACACCCCACTTTCCAGGAATGTACGCGCCAGGCTCGATCGTAATCACCATGCCGGGCTGCAACACTTCGTTTCTCCCCGAAGCCACGCGCGGCGGCTCGTGGATTTCGATTCCCACGCCATGACCTGTCGAATGCGTAAAAAACCGGCCAAAACCGGCGTTCTGCAGCACTCTTCGCGTAGCTTCATCCACTTCGCCCACAGTCGTGCCCGGCCTGACCGCCTCTACTCCGGCTTGCTGTGCTTGTCGCACCGCCTCGTACATCGCCCGCGCATCGCCGCTCGGACGCCCCACATGCACAGTACGAGTCATGTCGGAACAGTAGCCTGAAAGTATAACACCGAAATCGCACACCACGAATCCGGCACTCGGGATCGTCGCTTGCGAAGCGCGACCATGCGGCAGTGCGGAACGCTCTCCCGACGCAATGATGGTTTCAAACGACATGCCTTCCGCGCCCGCACACCGCGCCGCGTACTCCATCTCGGCTGCAACTTCGACTTCCTTCACCCCGGGCCGAATCGTTTTCAGCGCCGTATCGAACAATCCGGCGCCCATCAGCACCGCATTTCTCAAGCAGGCGATCTCATCTTCATCTTTCAGAAGCCGCGCCTGTTCCACGAATCCGGGCGCGTTCTTCAGCATCACGCCCTTGGGCAGTAGCTTCTTGAACTGATCGCGTGTCTCGACGGTTATATGGTCGCTCTCCACGCCGATTTTCAGCGAGCGCCCGAGCTCGCCGCGATGGTTTTGAATCCACTCCGCCACAGCTGCCAGCGCGGGCTTGCGCGAGATCACGACGCGCGCGCCCCGGACCTCCGCGCGCGCTTGCACCGTGTACCGCCCATCAGTAAATAACAACGACTTGTTGGGAGTGAGGATCAGCGCCGCCGCACTGCCAGTGAACCCAGTGAGATAACGCACGTTCGGCAGATGCGCAATCAGCAACCCATCAAAATCCTGCTCGAGCTTTTTGCGAAGCCGTCGCAGACGGCCGGCATGATTCATCTTTTGAGTTTATCAGGCGATCGTTGCGCTCCATCCTGACGGAACGATCCTGGGATTGCATACCGCAGGTGCCGCCACAATTTTCTTTTCCAGGTCCACCAGACTGTCGCCGAAACCAGTGTCCACACTATTGTTCCTGCCGCAATTACCAAGGCCGCGTTGTGAAATCGCACAAGCGCGAATACGAAAAAAGCGAAACTCATCAGCCCCAGGCTACCCATCGCCGCGCCTGCCGCATCGGCAGCGGCCGCCTGTTTCCCGCGAAGCGTCCCGTGCAGACCCTTTTCCTGTTTACCCTCTCGCTCATGCTTTTCGACCAGCGTCACGCTGGCAGCCAGGATCGCCGGAAATGCAAGAAACAATCCGCCAAAGCTCGGCCCAAGTTTTTCGGTGATTTGCGCCGCTCCGGCCGTCACCAGGCCTCCCAACGTAAACCGCACCGCAAACTCGTACCATTTACTCCGCTTTAAGCCGGACGTGTCGGCGGCAACAATCATCTTTTACGAACCTATAAACACATACCAGAGCCCCGCCGCCAGCCCGAACCACAATAGCAATGCCGGAAGAGCAACTTTCAAAGCAGAGATTCTGTGGCGCATCACCACACGGCTGACGAACAACGCATAACCCATCAGCGCAATCGCTCCGACGATCATGGATTCTGCTTCGGTCGCCGCAATCAGCGTCGACTGCTTCCAGACCACAAGGCCCAGCGAAGCCAGCGCCACCGACGGAGCAGCGCCAAACAGTCCTGCAAAAGTTTTAGGCTTGAGTACGTCGGAGATCAGGGCGAACGCCGATACGATCGCCCCACCAACACAGAACCGGATGACCAATTCGCTCATGCCATCGCCACCAGAATCCTGCTTGGATGCAGGCAGCGGGCAGTGCGTAAGTATCGGATCGCGACGCTATGCCAGTTTTCTTACCTGCTCCATCAGTCGCACCCAGTGATCGAGCTTTTGCGCCCCGGGCGAGAATGTCGGATCGAAAAATACTTCGTGCGCGCCGATCTCGCGGCAGGCAGCCAAATCTTCTTTCACTTGTTCGAGCGTTCCCGAGAACAACATTCGCTCCGCGCCTAAGGGCTTTTCGCTGACGATCAGGTTCGCGCGCACCACCATTCGCAGCGAAGACGGATCTCGCCCGGCGGCTTTGGCCATCTGCTGAATCCCCTGAAACATCTGCGCCATTCCAGCCACTGGAATTGCAACCGGGTTCCACCCATCCGCCATCGTTGCCAGCCGTTGCAGTGCCGGAGGCGCGAACGCCGCCAGGTAAATCGGCGGATGCGGCTTCTGCACCGGCTTGGGCAGGATGTAAGACTTCGGCACCTGATAAAACTTGCCGTGAAATTCCACCGGGTTCGTCGTCCAGATCGCTTTCAAAACCTGGAGAAACTCGTCCGCTTTTGCGCCGCGCTGCTTCATTTCCGCTCCCGCGGCATCCATCTCGTCCTTGGACCATCCCAGCCCCAGGCCAACGCACAACCGCCCATTGGACAACATGTCGATGCTGCTCAGCCGCCGCGCCAGCACCATGGGGTTGTAGTAAGGCATGTCCAGCACGCTGGTCCCGAGATGGATTTTTTTCGTGAGAGCCGCGGCATAGGTGAGGGAGTCGAGCGGATCGAGAACGTGCTTGTATTCCTCAGGCAGCCGCCCGTCTGGAGTGACGGGATAAGGCGTCTGCGGGTTCACTGGCCACAGAAGCCGCTCCACCGTCCACAGGCTGTCATAAGCCAGTTCTTCAGCCCGTTGCGCGATCTTCGCAACCGACTCCGAGCTCCCGATCGGACCGATGTTTCCCAGTGCAAAACCAATCCTCATGAATCGCTCCCCAACCGAGTGAGTTCACAAAGTGTAACCAAAAATCGGTCAGCCTGTCTCTGCGTTCTCTGCGGAATTTCTCCGCGCTCTCTGCGTTTTAAGATTTTGCCCTTTGGGGAGTTCAAAAGAACCTGTGCCGCAAAACAAAACCGCCGGCCGTGACGGAAGTCGCGGCCGGCGGAGTTGCTACCCCTCTACTAACGTCGTTCTATGTCTGGATGATGCGCGGCGTGATGAAGAAGATCAGTTCCTGGTTCGAGGTGTTGACGGCTGTGTGCTTGAACAGGTTGCCCAGGCAGGGATGTTGCCCAGCAACGGCACCTGCGAAATGTTGATCGAGTTGTTGGTCTGGATGACGCCGCCGATCACCACCGTGCCACCATCGGTCACCAGCACCTGGGTGGTCGCCTGCTGCGTGATCAAGTGTCGGGTTGCCCTGCACCGTGCGGCCGAAGTCAGGCGTGGTGTTCTCCACGTCCACGTTCAGGAAGATCGTGCCTTCCGACGTGATCTGCGGAATCACCGTCAACCGCAGGAACGCGTCCACGTAGGTCACGGTTGGCGGTCCGCCCAACTGCGCCTGGGTCACGATCGGCACGCGGACGCCCTGGCGAACCAGAGCCTGGATGTTGTTCTGCGTGACGACTCGCGGACGAGACAGAATCTTCAGCAAGCCGCGAGACTCGGCCATCGTCAGGACGGCGTCGATACGCACGTTGTTGCTGGCGTTGACGAAGGTCAAGCCGCTGGTCGGGCTGGTGACCGGCAGGTTCGAGAACAGCGGAATCTGCGTTCCCGAGCGTCGGTCGCCGGAGCCGCCGCACTGTCGGATGTAGCCGGGGTTCAGGCCATCGACCGTGGGTCGGAGTAGTGCCCACAGCGCTGTGCGCCGCCGATGGCAGTGTGGCCGTTGCCCCAGCCGAAGCCGAACTGAGTACCGATGTCGCGAGCGAAGCTGCGGGTTGCAGCCACGACGCGGGCTTCGATTTCGACTTCCTGCGTCTTGCGATCCAGCTGCGTCAGCAGGCGGTCGATCTGCCGGCATCACCGTCGGAATGTCCGAGATGATCACGGCGTTGGTGCGATCATCCGAGATCACATCGCCGCGCTGGGTGAGGAACTTCTTCACCGTCGGGACCACGTCCTTCGAGTGCGCATAGCTGAGGAAGCGGGTGACCGTGACTTTGTCGACGGCCAGTGCTTCGGCTTCCTGCTGGGCGCGGCGTCGCTTCCGCTTCCTTCCGCAGCGTGTCAACGGTGGCGATGCGCAGGACGTTGCCTTCGAGCTGGCGAGCCAGGTCGTTGTTCTTGAGAACGATGTCGAGCGCCTGATCCCACGGCACGTCATCGAGCACGATGGTCAGCGTGCCCTTCACGTTGGGATCGAGCACCACGTTCAGTCCGCTGATCTCGTGGATCAGGCGGAAGAAATCTTTCAGGTCGACATCCTTCAGGTTGACCGAGATCGGCTCGCCGGTGTACTTCGGGCCGCTCGTCGCGGGCGCCTGCGACATCTGCGATCTTCTGCTCGGCAGCCATGTTCACCGCAGGCTGGACCGGGCGCGGAGCGGCTGTGCCGCTGCATGGAGGCGCTGGGCGTCGGCAGCAGGTCGCCTTCCGGCTTGTCGACAAACTTCGGCGGCCGCTTCGAGCGCGCGCTCGCGGATCCGACACGGCTTCGCGCCGCTTCGCGTCGTCCTTCGGCTTGTAGGAAGGCTCGACGAACACGAAGCGGTGCCGGACGAAGAAGCATCTTCCGCCGGCTTCGTCGCGGTGAGCGCGGCGCTGGTCATAGCAGCGGCTTGATCACCGGAGCTTCATTCTTCGCCAGCCGATGCACCGGAGCCGCGGCGCTTGGTTGCCGCACGGCTTGGCGACTGCCTTCGCCGCGCTCACCGGCAGCATGCAGCTTCAGCACAATCTTGTTGTCGTGCCTGGCACCAGCTCGTAACTTGCAGGCCTTGCGCAGATCCACCACGACGCGCGTGGTCGGCGGCGTCTGGCCATCCATGCCGATGCGCACGCCCTTCACGCCTGTCGCTGTCCACGCCGATGTGGTTTTGCGCGGTCAGCCGCCACCGTGTTCGGCAGGTCGATGACGACGCGCGCCGGCCGGTCCAGCGCGGTCAGCTTGGGAGTCACCTGCCCGCGAGCCGTGATCTCCACGCTGATTCCGTCTTCGCCGCGCACCACGTCGACTTTCTGCAGCGCGGCGTGCTTGGTCGGCATCTGTGCCCGTGTTCTGCGTCTCAGCCGCTGCCAGCAGCACCATTACCAGCAGCGGTAGGAAAACACTCAGCAGTTGCTTTCGCATTTCGCTTCTCCCCACGGGCTCGCGCTCGGCTCGCCCGTGAACTCTTCTCCCCAAAGCTCGTTCCGTGCTCGCCGATTAAACCGCCGGAGTCGTGATCTTTTTCGTGACTTCGCGCGTGAACGGCTTTGCCCAACTTGTCCTGAATCGTCTCCTTGAACACGATCGAGTCGCCCGTGATCTTCACCACGTATCCGTTGAACACCGGATCGTTCTCGCGCAGGAAATACGCCTTGTTCAGCGCGTTCACCACCACCGCGATCATGCCCGTTGTCCGACTTGACCACGCCTTTCAGCGCGATCTGGTCGATCGCCAGGCAGCGCTTGCCCGTGCTGCAGCCCGAACCCGTCATGCTGCGGTTCACCACCGGGCTGATGAACGGATCGCGCGTGCCGGTCATGTTGATCGGCTTGGCTTCGTCCTTCTTGTCGTTGCTTTCGCATCCGGATTCGTCGCCGCTTCGACCGCAACCGTCTGCTTCGCGACTTCGCCGCTTGTTGCGGCTGCAGGCTTCTTCGCGCTGACGGCTTTCACCGGTCGCGACTTGTACTTGGCGCGCTGCTTTCGCTGCCACCACCGCATCGCTGTAAGCGTCTTGGCAGGCTTCGCCGGAGTCACCGCCGGCTTGGCGAGTCAGCTGCCGGATTCGCTGCGGCCATCGCCGGCTTGCTGTTCAGTCGCCGCGGGGCTGCACTCTGGCTCGCTGCGTACGCGAGCGCCGCGTTCGAGTCGATCGTCTTTCTTCTGCTCGCACCGCCTTCATCGTGCTTGCGCGTGTTCTCGATGATGTCCGGGTTCTGCGCCCAGGCAGTGCCGGCCGCCATCCCCAATAGCAAGAATTGCCAGTGGTCAGCTTCATAGCGCTCCCCTACTTCTTCACCGCCGGGCTTGGCCCGGCTTGCGGCCGGCGGGCGGTTCCATGTCGTGGCTGAAGAATGTGGTGGCCATGCAAGTCGCCACTACGCTCTCGTTGGGCGCGTACTGGTAGGTGTGCTTGGCCTTCGCGTCGGTCGGCTTCTTGGTGGTCGCCACCAGCAGGCCCGACATGTTCACGATGCGCTCCAGCTTGCCCACCCGATCAAAGAAATTCAGCATCGAGTAGTAAGGGCCATCCAGCTCCATCTCGAACGGCAACTCGGTGTAGAACTCCTTGCGTCGACGGGGCTTGCGCCGTGTAGCGGCGCAGTTCGACGCCCGCCTTCATCGCTTCCGCGTCCATCATCTTCATGAAGCCGTCGACTTCCTTCTCGTCGGGAACGATGCGGCGTTCGATCTCCAGCTGCTGTTTCAGGCTGGCCAGCTGCCGCTCGATCTCCGCCAGCTTGGGCCGGTAAGCTTCCAGTTCCGCGTTCTCGTGCAGCTTGGCTTCCAGGTTCTGCTGCGCCGTCGCGTTGGCTTCGCGCTGGCTCTTGAACACGGTGAAGTACAGCGCCGCCGTCAACAGCGCTCCGCCCAGCCAGCAGGACCGCCCATTGCTTCAGACCCGACATTTCGCTGAAGTTCGCCATAGTTTCCTGCCTCTTAGGACTTCGCCTTTTCGCAGGTCAGCGTGAACTGAAATGCCTGCATTTCTTTCATCGGTTCGTCCTGGATACGTTTCCTTGATCTCGATGTTGCTTGAAGTATCCGGTCTTCTGCAGGTTCGCAATCAGGTTGGCGACCGCATCGGTGCTCAGCGCCATGCCTTCGATATCCACGCTGGCGCCCTGGTCCTTCATGGTGTTCAGCCAGACCGCTTCGGTGCCATTGACGGTCTCGCCCAGCATGTTCAGCAGATTGACCGGGCCCGCCTGGCCGGCGCGCAGCTGATCGATCACATCCACGCGGCGCTTGTAGTTTTCGGCCTGCGCGCTGCCGCTCCAGGTATCGGGCCTTCACGTCGGCCAGTTCGCGGTTCTTCTGCTCCGCCGCCGCATCTGTTCTGGCGATCGCCTTGCTTCTGCGTGTCCAGCTGATACCAGTAGCACGAAGTTGACACCGCCGCCACGAGCACCACCACCAGCAGCGACTTTCAGCTTGGGCGAGCCGACTTCGCCGACTTCCATGACTGCGGCTGCCGACGGCTGCGCCGCCGCGCTTGTTTTTCGGTTTGGGTGCTCCCAGCAGGTTGATTCGGATCATAGGTCTTCAAAACTCCTTAAGGCCAAACCCACCGCAACCGCCAGCTGGCCGGCATTCTGCTCGATCAATTCCACTCCCATCCCTTCCGCCGGAGGCGCGATCTTCTGGAACGGATTGAAGATCTCCACCGGCATCGAAAACTCCTGGCGCAAGGCTTCCACCAGTCCGGGCACCTTCGACGATCCACCCGCCAGGTAAATCTTCTCGATGTGCTCTCCCGCCGCGCTGGCGCGGAAGAAGTCGAACGTCTTCTGAATTTCGAGCACGATGATTTCGGTCACCTGCTGCAGGATCGGCGTCTTCGCGTCTTCGCTGACCGTGCCCACTTTCTTGCCCAGCTTCAGCGACTTCGGCATCGTCGAAGCTCAAATCCAGTTCCTTCTGCAGCGAGTCGGTGTACTGGTGCCCGCCCACGCTGACGTCGCGCGGGAACAACGGCGTCGTGCCCTTCACGATGTTGATGTTCATGACGCTGGCGCCCAGGTTCAGCAGCGCCACCACCTGGCCCGGCGCGGGCTCGTAGTTGTACTCGTAGCAGTTCTGCAGGGCCAGAGCATCGATGTCCACAATAGCCGGGGTCTTGCCCGCCATCGAGAGTACGTTGGTGTAGTTGAGAATCTTGTCCTTCTTGACCGCGACCAGCAGCACGTCCATCTGCGGGTTGCCGGCGTCTTCGGAAAGGATCTGGTAATCCAGGTTCACGTCGGCCAGATCGAAGGGAATGTGCTGCGCGGCTTCCTTCTGGATGGTCTCGGCCAGTTCCTGATCGCTCATCGAAGGCAGCGAGATCTTTTTCACGATCACCGAGTGGCCGCTCACCGCCGTGGCCACGTTCTTGGTCTTGATCTCGTTGTCGGTGAACAGCTTCGAGATCGCGCTCGAAACCGTGCCCGAATCCACGATCATGGAGTCCACCACGATATCCGGAGCCAGGGGCTCCAGGCCGAGGTGCGCCACTTCAATGCCCGCCCCGTCCGTCTTCAGCTCCACTGCCTTGATGCTCGAGGAGCCCACATCCAGACCAACAATCGTCTTCGATCCGAATCCAAACATGTGCCCGCCTTTACTGTTGCCCGGCAGCCTTGGCGGCCGCCTTCGGTTTCTTCTTGCTCTTGGCTTCCATCTGGCTCGACTTCTCTTCCATCCACTGGTCCAGCTTCGATTTCTTGAAGCGCCAGCGGTTGCCCAGTTTGAAAGCCGGAATCTTCTGCTCGCCGACGTACTTGTAGAGCGTGTCCGGACTTACCCCCAGGTACTGCGACGCCTGGCGAATGTTCATCACTTCTCGCGAGTCGGCCATAGTTCGATCCCCTTCCACAGAACCAGAGCCGCTCACCGGTGTTTCCGGCAGCAAGCGAAACTTGGGAGAGAATTCCTCGACCCAATTTGCGTTTCGAGTGAATTTCGGTGTGCTGAGCATATCTCAACCCGGCCAGACACGGCCTCGCGGTGAAATCCCGCGTTTTATTGGGTTTTTTGCGGTTTTTCTGGAAAACCGATTTTTTGGAATTTGCGTCTATGTCTATTACTTGCGGTCAAATAGATGTAAAAGCACTACATATTGCGCTTTTGGCGAAGGCGGGGATTCGGTCATCGGGCGCCAGTAACCAAAGTACTAGACACGGTACGAAGGTGCTATCCCACGAGGATTTAACAGCCGCTTAGTCCTTATTTTGTAGAGACATACAACCAGTCTGTCACGAAACATGCCGGGAGTTCTCTGCGCTCTCCGCGGCGTTGCTCCGCGTTCTCTGCGTTTTAAGGTTTTGATGACCGACGAGAGCTAGACCCGCTCCATCAGCAGCACCTTATCCACGTCATCCACTTCGGTGAGCTTCACTTCGATCACTTCATTCATCGTGGTCTGCACCGTGCGTCCCACGAAGTTCGCTTCCACCGGCAACTCGCGATGTCCACGATCAATCAGCACCAGCAGTTGAACCTGCTTCGGACGCCCGTGAGAAAACAGCGCATCCAAAGCGGCCCGGGTGGTGCGCCCGGTAAACAGAACGTCATCCGTCAGAATGATGTTCTTATCTTTAATGGAAAATCCAATCGGAGACTTCTGCACCACTGGCTTCGGCCCCAGAGTCGAAAGATCATCGCGATAGAACGTGATGTCAAGAGTGCCCACATCGATCGGCACATTCTCGATCCGCTGAATGATCTTGCCCAGCCTCTCCGCGATCGGAACTCCGCGCCGGCGGATGCCCACCAGGCCCAGGTTTTCCGCGCCATCGTTTTTTTCCAGGATCTCGTGCGCAAGCCGCACCATCGTCCGCTCAATCTCGGACGCTGACATCAACTGCGATTTCTGCTTCAGGCCGTTTTTCTGTGCCGCACTGCGACTGGTCATGGGCAAGCTCTTCGACAGGATTTGGGGAAGACGCGTGTAAGCGCGACTCAGAACTCTATTTGACGGGACTCCGAAGGTCAAGCAACGAACCGTGGAGGGTGCCCCATTTCTCGCGCCGTTTGCGAGAAGTGGGGCGTTTGGCCAAACCGTGTAGTGACAGCCGCCCCGGCTGTCATTCGAGCGCGTAGCGAGACGGAACCAGTTCAGTGAGCCCCGGCCGCCGTCCCTTTCTCCGCCGCGGCCCACTCGTGTATGCGATCGGAGAGCACATCCATGGGCAGGGCTCCCGCTCCCAGCACCTGATCATGGAAATCGCTCAGCTTGAACTTGTCCCCCAGCTGGTCTTTCGCATCCTGGCGCAGTTTCAGGATCTCAAGCTGTCCGATCTTGTATCCCAACGCCTGCCCCGGCCAAGAGATGTAGCGGTCGGTTTCGCTCTGCACCTCGGGCTCGTCAATCGCCGAATGATCGTGGAAGAAGTCCACCACCTGCTGCCGGGTCCAATGCTTGTAGTGAAAGCCGGTATCCACCACCAGCCGAATCGCCCGCAGCATGTCATCCTGCAAGTGCCCGTAATAGCTGTACGGATCCTGGAAGAATCCCAGCTCTTTCCCCAGCCGCTCCGAGTACAACGCCCACCCCTCGGTGTATGCCGTGTAGTAGTCGTTCTGCCGAAACGCCGGAAGCCCGGGCAACTCCTGCGCGATCGCAATCTGCATGTGGTGACCGGGTATGCCCTCGTGATACGCCGTGGTCTCGATATCGATCGTAGTCCGATGTTCGATGTCCCCGGTGTTCACCATGACGTGTCCCGGCCGCGACCCATCCAGTGCCGGCTGGACGTAGTGCGTGGCCGATTCCTTCTCGCGGAACTCCTCTATCGGCAGCACTTCCAGCTTCGCCTTGGGCAAACGCCCGAACAATTTGGCAGCCTCGGGTATTCATCTGATCGAGATACTTACGATACAGATCGAGAATCTCTTCGCGCGAATGCACTTTCAATTGCGGGTTGGTCTTGATCGAGGCATTGAAGGTCTTCACGTCCTTAAACCCGAGCTGGTTCGCCACCTGCAGCATCCGGCCTTCGATCTCCTTGACCTGCTCGAGGCCGATCTGGTGAATCTGCTCCGGCGTCAGATCGGTCGTGGTGACTTCCTTCACGCGAAATGCGTACCGCGCCGGACCATCCGGCAGCGACCAGATCCCCGGCTCGGTGCGCCCTTTCGGCGCATATTCATCCCGCACAAATGCACTGAACTTGGTGTAAGCAGGAATGACCGAATCGCGAATCGCCGCGATCCCTTGATCGTGTAAACGTTTTTGGTCGGCGTCGGAGATTCCCTGGGGAAACTTCGCGAAGGGCTGAGCATACGGCGTGGCTTCCGGTCCCTTGCTGATGATGGCATTCGACTGCTCGACGACTTTCTCCAGCAGAAACCGCGGAGGCATAAGATTCTCCGCCATGCCCTTGCGCATCTGGATTACGTTCTCATCCATCAGCCGTGGAATCTGTCGCAAGCGCGAGATGTAGTCCTCGTAATCCTTCACGCTTTGAAATGACAGGATCGAAACCAATTGCGGCAGGTCGATGTGCACACCGCTGACTTGGGAAACGGGCATTTCCCAGGGCCTGAACTTCGCGCCCTCCAGCGACATCTTCAGGTCGCGGACCATCAAAGTTTTGTTGAGGGCCTCCTGCTCGGGGAACCCGGTGGTGTCCACAGCCTCGAAGCGAGTGAGAAACTTCTGCGTCTGTTCCAGATCTTCGTCAATCGCTTTTTGCGAGAAATCGTCCAGCTGGTCGTTCCAGCGCTTGTCGCCAAGGATCGACGCAAAAATCGGACTGGTTCGCAGGTGATATTCCCACTGTTCCGCGAGCAAATCGTTCAAAGCCTTGCGGCGGTTATCCAGATCCGATTGAGGATTGGCCGCAAACATCGGGCAGAGAAGAGAAAGGCAAATAACAAACACACCCACAGATCTCATGAGATCTCCTGGTTTCATTTTACGTTCAGCTCGGAAGATTGGTTCCCCACAGGCAGACAGAATCTGGCTTCAGGATAGACGCGCCAGCTTTGACTTCGTTAGACGGGGTGCAAACTTGCGGGAACAGCCGGATCGGCTGTCCGGCGGAGCGAGGCTCTGCAGATGCTGCCTACGCTAGATCGTCCCGGATCAGGGAACGAACTGGAAAACGACGCCTCCATTGGTATCACCGGCGGTGCCGCCCCAAATGGTTGCTCCATACAGATTGCCGGCCCCATCCATTAGCAACGCCGTGTCGGGATAAGTTCCGTCCTTCGCGCCCTGGAAGGTGAACAGCACATTTTCGGTCCAGCCGCTGGAAGAGGGCGTCAGTTCGAAGATCGTGCCATTGCCGTCATTCTGGCCTGCACCCGACGTTGTTCCCAACAGATCGCCTGCCTTGTCGAAGATCAGCCCGTTCGGGAACGTGCCGTCGCTGAGGTCGAGATTGAAGCTATGAAGAACGCTGCTAGCGTAATTGTTCGCGGCCTTCAGTTCGAACACCGTGCCATAGTTGAAACTGCCGCCACTCACCGTGGTACCGAAAACGTTTCCGCTGCTATCCAGAACCACTCCGGCAAAAGTCTCCGCTCCGTCTCCGTTGCCGAGAAACGTGTGCAGGATTTTCTCCGTCCACGTCCCGTCGCTCTGCGGAGAGAGTTGATACACGACTCCCTGCCGGGCCGAGCCGCCCGCATACGTCGTTCCATATAGATTGCCAGCCGCGTCAAACGCCAGGTCACCGTACGGCGTCTTCCCATCGGATCCGCCGGCAAAGCTGTGCAGCACAGTCTCAGTCCATGCCGTGCCGTTGAAGCTGAGCTTGTACACGACACCGGCGTTCTTGCTTCCGCCGCCGGTTGCGGCGCCGTAAAAATTTCCTGCGCTATCCGGAGTAAGCCCGGCATAAGGACTGCTTCCATCCGATCCGGTGAAGAAATGAAGCACCGATTCCCTATATTGCCCGTTCGATTGCGGAGCCAGCTCGAAGACAACTCCGCATCCGCTTGCAGACCCCGTGCAGCTCTTTGACCGCGGGCCGCCCCCGAGCGTGGTACTGAAGAGATTTCCCTGGCTGTCGAGAAACAGCTTGGCATGTGGACTAGCTCCGTCGGTGGAACCACCTTTGAAACTGTAGAGAATGGTTTCCTTCCACCGTCCATTGCTTCCGGGCGCGAGCCGGTAAACGGAGCCCAAGCCGTGAGCACCCCCGGTCAGCGTAGTCCCATAGATATTTCCGGCAGAGTCCATAGTTACATTTGCGTAAGGAATATCTCCATCGCCGGCTGCGATACCAAAGTTGTGAAGAACATTCAGCGTCTGCGCGGGCATACTGACTGGGTTCAAAGTGAAAATCAGAGCAGCGGTGAAGAGCAAATATTTCTGGAGAGCAGCGGGCGAGAGCATGAGAGCTCCTTGCAAGAGGAAGGATCGGGCCCAGATAGCTTGCTCCGATTAAAGCCGTGCGATGTCAACAATGTGTAAAAAGATTTTGTTGGCTATGCAGTCGGCCACGGTGCGCCGAGAGAAATCGTTCGGGGTGCCCGCTTAGAAATGTTCCCGCGGGAACATTTTGTACATACATTATTGCGGTTACTGCCGATGAGCCGGTGAACCTAAGCACTGTGGGATCCGGCGCTTGGCTGGAGATGACGAAATGCCGCCATATCTGCCGGGTAGCCCCGGCACGAACTTTGTGGAGCTCCGGGCGCGTCGGGACTCGGCTGTTCCTTCGGGATCCTTTTGTCCGGGTCTGCTGCCCCTGAAGCACTATGGATGTCTACCGTTTATGGCGAAATAGTCGATGAACTCCCCGTCTATCCCCATCTTTCAGGGCATCCTTTGTGAGCAATACAGAACATAAAAGTTCACCCCCCTTCCGATAGAGTTCATATTGGTAGTTATCCGCCGAATGGAAGGCCTGAGCGAATCCGGCGGTCCTGAGGTTCCTTTCCCTGAATTGGAGATCCACCGGGAGCAGCGAGGGCTCGGTGATTCTCCCGCCTTCAAATAAGACCACGACCAGAGAACCTCGCCCACGTCTTCAAACTGCGACAACCGGGAGGTTGCGTGATTACCCCAAAAATGGACGTTCTTGCGAAATTCGACTCTCAAGCGGACGGTTCGGAAGCCGGTAAGCTCGATCGGGCATTGTCCGAAAAGTGCGTAAGAATTAGGGAACTTGGCTTTAGAACGTCAATGCACATAAAAATGTATGGCGAGCGCTTCGAGATAATTTCCGATCCCTTCCGTGACGGAGATTGCATCGCGGTTCATGCGACTGCCGGAAAGGATCGGGCGCCACGTACCCTGCGGCTTCCGAGCGCAATTCTTGTGGGTTTGGCGGATCGTTTTCAGAAGAGCTCTGGATTAAGCGAGCGATAAACCTCGCCGGCCTCAACCACGCGAGTGGCCAGTCTGCGTGTGGAATTTACCGGTAGACCTGGAATCCCATGGCGCTGTCTGTCGTAGTGCCCACGTCTGGAAACCCGCCAGACGTGGGGCGTCCCACTCTTGTGATTGTGCCAACAAAAACAGAAAAAGACGCTACGCTGCCGGGCAGATCGGGGCCACCCGCCATGAGATCTCCTGAAGTTCTCTTACCAACGTTTTGAAAGAAAGTTCCTCAACTGGCAGATAGGGTCCGGCTTATAGAATAGGCGCTCGAGGCTGGATTTTGTTAGATAGGCGGGGGTGGGATGAGTGCCACCGGCCTGCAGTTGGTCGGAATCTCCCCGGGAAACGAGATTCGAATTACTGCAGCTTGTCGTATTCCGCCCTAGCTTGCTTCAGAATAGGAACATCTGGGTCGGCATTTTTCCAAATGGCAAAAAAATCTTGATACGAAGTGCGAGCCTTCGAAACGTCGCCTGAGAGGACAATGGCGCGCGCGAGGCCAAGCCGCGCCAAGGATCCCAGAACCATATTTCCCGCGATACCGCGATGGTCAATAATCTTCCGAAACTCACTTGCAGCCTCAGCGCCCTTTCCCATCATCAAGTAGGCTTCGCCCCTGACATAAGGTGGATCCATCGTCGTTGTGATGGGACCCTGGTCCATCGCTAGATCATAGGGGATCGCTGGACTCAGAATTTCGATGGCTCTTGACGGCTGGTTTAGCTTCAGTTCCACCGATGCTCGGATTACAGGCGACCAGTAACCAGCCAACATCGTATCCGAAGAAAACTCCCTCGCCAGCTCATCTGATATCTTTAACGCTCGCGCAATGGCTCCAGAACGCGCTAACGACAAGGCACCAAGGATCCTTACGGTTCGCGACGAAGATATCGCAAGGGCCTCATTGATTTTTTCTTGCGTGTTTGAGAATTCTCCTGTCTCAGTGTCTCGAAGCGCGGCGTGCACCAGATAAAGAGCGGCGGTTTCGTGTGCTCCATTGTGGCGAGCAACTTCCGCTGCCTTTCGGGCCAGGTCGCGCGCTGTGGCAACGCGTCCAAAGTAGGCCTCAGTGTCAGACTGGATGAAAAGGCGATCTTCCTCTCCTGGTTTTCCTGACGCTGAATCGAGGATTCGCTGCATTTCGTGCGCATCGTTCCTCAGGAACGCAAGTAGATAGAGATAGCCCGCTAGCTGCTCAGAGTCCCTTTCGGGTCTTTGACTACGGTACTTTTCAACAATTGCGGCGGCCTCATCAAAACGATCGATGAAGATGTACTCGATTCCCAAGTTGAGCTGAGAAACCTCATCATTCTCATCAAGTTCGATCGCTCTTAAGCCTTCCACAAGTGCCTTCTCAGGCTGCCCGAGTGTCCCGTATGTTAAAGCCAAACTGTTGTGAATACGGGAATCCTTTGGATAAGTTCGGCTTCGCAGTTCGTCCACCTGGGCTTGCTTGAATAGGTCGCGAGTGACGCACTGATGATATGTGCTCTCGATCCGAAGCCTTTCGCGCTCCGTTCCCCGACCGCGTAGTTCATACCCTTTCCGCGCGGCTTCGCTTGCCAAGGCGCCCTCGCCGACATTCTGATAAGCCTCCGCCAATGCAATGTATGCCGTAGCGAAGTTCGGATCTAATTCGATTGCTCGCTTGTAGAGATTGATCGACGCGCTATCTTCTCCTCGCGCGTTCGCTTGCACTGCAAGGCTGTATGCCTGTAAGGCTTCCAGTGAAGTAGTGCTGGCCTGCTCAAGAGGCGTTTCGTATTTTTGAACCGATGCAAGTGATTCGCCAAGCTTTTCGCGTACCTTGCTTGCCGAAGAAGCAATTGCCCGCAATATGTCTGCGCGCGTAACGGCCTCCTCCTCATCGCTGCCCAGTGAATCACCCGTTTGGCAGTTCGCGGCGTTTAGGCCCACCGCATAGTGAGAGCCCAGACTGGAGATAGAGCCCGTCAACATGGCTTTACTGCTCGAACGCAGACAGACTTCGCGTGCAGCATCCACCGTGAGACGGTCGCCTCTTTGGCGTCCCATATAAGTCAATTGCTCATTTATTTTTTGATCTGAGAGCACATTGAGAAACGGGGATTGTTCCAATTGAACTGTAAGCGCCTGCCTCAACGACCCGTCAAAAACCGATTCGCCTGTCGTGTTAATGAAGTCAGCCACGACGATGCTGCCTTTGTCTGTAACCTTGCCGGCTCGATGCGAAGTCCAGTACAACCCAGTGAGCACGGCAATCGCAACTGCCACACCAGTTCCCCACCAGAGGTTCTTCCGGCTTAACGGCTCGCGAGAAACCGATCCCTTATGGCCAATACCGAATTGATCCCGCTCTAGTACATCTGTCTGCGAACTTGAGGTTGAGGCGAGGCCCTCAACTTTGCTGGATGAAAGCGTGACAATCCGGCCGGTGTCGATATCCCGCTTTAGCCGCTGCAGGTCGGATCGAATGTCCGAGGCATGCTGATAGCGAAGATCGCGATCTTTTTCCAGGGCCTTGTTGATGATTCTTTCCAGTTCGGTCGGAAGGTCGGGATTGAGTCGGACTGGAGCCACCGGAGCCCGGTTCAATATCCCATCCAGAACCAATCCCGATGTTTCGCCGCGAAATGGGAGTGCCCCAGTGACCATCTCGTACAGGACGACACCGAATGAAAACAAGTCAGTTCGTGTGTCCAGGTCTTTTCCTCGCACCTGCTCTGGCGACATGTAGGCCACGGTTCCCAACGTCGCTCCTGGGCCAGTCAGGTGCTCGTCACTGTCTTCTGTGGTTTGAGCAACTGTTCCGATTTGCTGGCCCGTTTTCGTAGCCACATATGTCATCTTCGCCAAGCCGAAATCGAGCACCTTTGCATGGTCCCGCTCGGTAACGAAAATATTCGCCGGTTTGATATCCCGATGAACGATTCCCTTGCAATGAGCGGCATCGAGAGCATCGGCGATCTGAACTCCAAGTGACACTACAGTCGCTGTGTCCAACGATCTACCCGCTATTCTGTGTTTCAGGGTCATCCCATCCAAAAACTCCATCGCGATGAAAGCACGACCGTCCTCTTCGCCAATGTCATAAATTGTGCAGATGTTGGGGTGATTCAGCGCAGACGCGGCCTTTGCTTCGCGCCTGAATCGGCTGAGAACATGAGGGTCTTCAGCAACATCATCTGGAAGAAACTTCAGAGCCACAAAGCGGTTCAGTCGGGTGTCCTCTGCCTTGTAAACGACGCCCATCCCCCCGCCACCCAACTTCTCCAGAATTCGATAGTGCGAAATAGTTTGACCGATCATCGAGCGGCAATGCTACGTACCCATTCGGAGCTCGTCAATCACACGAGAAGGTCGAAATTCGCGTAAGTCACGGTATGGGCGCTCGCACACCGTTTCCAAGTTCAATCGCAAACATGGATGCCCAAACCTTCGAGATCTTCGAAAGCTCGGCAAGCTGCTTTAGTTTCACTGACTAAATTACCGAATTTCGCCTAGCTCCCAATAAAAAAGGACGGGCGAGAACGCCCGTCTCTCCGATCTCACTAACCCTAGTTGATGTCGAACTGCTCCTGGTGCAGCGCGGGATCGCTCTTCACGATGACGGTCTTCTTGGTCAGCTCTTCCATCTCGTTCAGCGCGCGTCCATTGTTGGCCTTCAGCGCCTTGGCGACTTCCGGATTCACCCGCAGCATGACGTCGGCATGCTCCAGGTGCTTCGCAATCTTTCGCATCTCGACGTAGATCTCGTTGCACACCGTGGTCACCGATTTCACGAAGCCCGTGGACTGGCAATAGGGACACGGCGATCCGATCGTGCGTTCGAGCGATTGCTTCACGCGCTTGCGGGTGATCGCAACCAATCCGAAATCGTTGAACTGCAGCACCTTCGAGGGCGCGCGATCGCTGCGCAACGCCTCTTCCAGCGCCTGCATGACTTTCTGCCGGTTGCGGCGCTCGTCCATGTCGATGAAGTCGATGACGATGATGCCGCCCAGATCGCGCAGGCGAATCTGGCGAACGATCTCCTTGATGGCATCCACGTTCGTCTTCACGATGGTGTCTTCCAGGCGCGCCGTCTTGCCGACATACTTGCCGGTGTTGACGTCGATGGCGACCAGCGCTTCGGTCTGGTTGATGACGATGTAGCCGCCGCTCTTCAGCCAGACTTTCGACTTCAGCGCCTTGTTGATTTCTTCCTTCAGTCCGAACTGCTCGAACAGCGGAGTCTCTTTCGTGTAAAGCTTGACCCGCCGCACCAGCGCCGGGCTGGAAGCGGTTGGCGAAGCGCAGAATGCGCTCGTATTCCTGCTCGTTATCCACCCAGATCGCGGAGAAATCGGAGGTGACCTGATCGCGCAGTACGCGCTCGACCACGTTCAGATCGTGATAGATCAGCGCCGGCGCCTTGCTGTTTTCTGCGCGAGTCTTGATCTCGGTCCACAAGCCTTTCAGGAAGCGGATGTCGGCGCGCAGCTCTTCTTCGTTCGCTCCCTGCGCCGCAGTGCGGACGATGAATCCGCCATGGCCGTTTTCGCGCTCGCTCTGGATGATGCGCTTCAGGCGCTGGCGCTCTTCTTCCGAAGCAATCTTGCGCGACACGCCGGTGTGATTCACCGTCGGCATGTACACCAGGAAGCGTCCCGGCAGCGCGATGTGGCTGGTGATGCGCGCGCCCTTCTTGCCGATCGGCTCCTTGGCGATCTGCACCAGGATCTCCTGCCCTTCTTTCAGCAGGTCGGTGATCTGGGGCAACTGTTCTGCGGTTCGTGACGGCGTGGAAAGCGCTTCGCCACCGCGGCGGCCTCGTCGCGCCTTGCGACGGTCAAACCCGGGACGCGGCGCGCGTTGCGTGTAGCCCGCCGTTCCCGCCGGAGCCCGTACTTCAACCCGGGCATCGACCGTTCCATTTCCGCGCGCTTCGGCATCGAGCAAAGCTTCTGCCTCCGCCTGCGCTTCTTCGAGTTCCGCTTCTTCGTCGTCCTCTTCTTCCGCCGAGCCTTCTTCTGCCGCAGCGTCGCCGTTCTCGCCAGCAGCTTCCGCGCGCTCGGTCATCCAAAGCTGGTTCCAGCTCGCCGAAGCCGCGATCTGCTCGCCATTCTCTGCGCGATAGTCTTCGGCAGCATGAGTCTCTTCTTCGATCTCTTCGAAGGTGGCATCTTCTTCCAGTTCTTCGACGTAGTGCGCGAGATCGGCTTCCTCTTCCTCGATTTCCTCTTCTTCCATAGTTCCAGCAGGCGCGCGTAGCGATCGCCGGCTGGGACGTGCCGTGCTCTTCGTGCGGAGGCTTCGTTTTCGCCGTCGTCGTCGCTGTTCTCTCATGCGGCGGTTCTGATCGACGGCGCGCTAAATCTGCGTCGATCCAGCTTCTCATCTTCGTGATCGCGCTCCCGCTCCGAGGCAGTTTCCTCTTCCACTGTCGCTCATGCTCTTCGACGAAGTGCTCTTCGATAGCTGGAAGCGCAGCCATTCGCTGCCGGTCGCAACCTCAGGCTTGGCGAACAACGGTTCGTCTTCCGGGAAGCTCGCGGCAATCGCCGCATACTCGGGCGCTGCACTCGCTGAGCGGTCGCCGGAGCCCGCCTTTGGATTGGCGCAGGCGCGGGCTGGTTCTTGTACTTGGAAATCGATTCTCCCGGCAGAATGATGGGCTGATATCCCGCCGGCGGACCGTACTCGACATGCTCCGTGCGAGGCTCGCGGGTCTCGCGGACTATCACGTGTTTCTCGAACTGGCTCGCTGGGCCGGCAAACTTCGATTCCGGAAAACGTTCGCCGCGACGTCCGCGACGACGGCGGCTGCGGTTCCGCCAATT
Source organism: Terriglobia bacterium (assembly GCA_963797845.1). Taxonomy (GTDB): domain Bacteria; phylum Acidobacteriota; class Terriglobia; order Terriglobales; family Acidobacteriaceae; genus DASREM01. The sequence continues at coordinate 28,649 of CAWCRE010000009.1, read as the reverse complement.
CCCACGCTCGTCGCGGTCACCATTGCTCGAATCGCGCCCCGAGGTCTCGCGACTCTCCTGCGAACGCGCAGGCTCCGAACTCGCCTCGGCCTCTTCGGTTTCTTCCGGAAAATCCGGGCCTTCGATCACTAGAGATTGAGAAGCACTGGTTTGTACCTGCGGCGGAGGAGGGGGCTGATACTGCACTCGCGGCTCGGGTGCCGCAACCCGTCCGGTGGGAACATCTTCTACTTCATCTTCCTCTTCGACTTCCATGAAATCGGAAACGTAGAGGAAGGCATCGCGTTCCAAGCCAATGTCAACGAATGCGGATTGCATTCCTGGCAGGACCCGGGTCACTCGGCCCTTGTAGATGGAACCCGCTAACGTGTATTCGTTTTCGCGTTCCAGGTAAATTTCGGCAAGCTGATCGTCTTCCACCACCCCCACCTTGGTTTCGTGGGGGGTGGAAGAAACGAACAATTCTCTTGTCATTTGATACTCCGGTTCTGCGGCCGTTCAGGCGGCGGAGATCACCGGACAGTGGCAGGAAGGAGACGGGGAGGATCGAGCCTTGCGATAGCCGGCCCTGGACGAGGGACGGCTGGGGCCTCGGAGATTGATCCGGGGCCGAGTCCGCGGTACGCAACGTGAGAATCTTTCGCACTTATCGCATCGCGCTCCACCAGGTTTGTGACCGCTCTCTGCAAGTCTCTTCGTCGGAAGAAACTCGTGGGGGGCCGTTACCCGCCTGGCAGCGCCTTAGCTTCAATCCTGCCCGGCCTCTGACTGCCTCTGGCCGGTGAGTGCCCTCTTTACGCGAGGGCGATCGTAATCTTGGGTTTAGCCGCGTATGGCAAGTGCGGCACCTTCCCTGCCAGCTTCTTCCGGTCCATGTTTCAGTTCACGAAACGGCGCATGCGAACATTCATCACAATCCCTAGCGCCAGAAACATGAACAGGACCGAAGACCCGCCGTAACTCATCAATGGCAGGGGAATTCCTGTGACCGGCATAAAGCCGACCACCATGCCAACGTTGACCAGGATATGAAAGCTAAGCACAGCCACCACACCCATCACCACGAACGTGCCGGCGCGGTCGGGCGCCGTTTGCGCGTTCTGCGTCAAACGCATCAGCACGATAAAGTATAGCAGCAAAACGCCTAAAGCGCCCACGAAATCCATGTTCCTCGGCATAATGCCGCGAAAATGAAGTCGGTTTGCGGCACCGGCAAGAAGGCCAAATGTGTCTGGGAGCCTGCTGTCGCTGCCCCAAATCCCCCCGGAACCCACCGCAATCAGGGATTGCATTAACTTGGTACCCGGACCCTGGCTTATCCGCCTCCGGCTGCATGAAGCTGGTCAGTCGCTCGCGCTGGTACGGCTTCAGAACATGCACACGCCACCGGCATCATCATGCCCCGCCAGCAGCAGCACCGCTAGCGCCTGTTTCCATCGCAAGCCGCCGAGAAACAGTCCCATGATCGCGATGGGAAGATAGGTGAGAGCCGTGCCCAGGTCTGGCTGCGCCGAGCACCATCAACATGGGAATACCGACGATGGCCCCGGCCTTGAAGAAGTCGGGCCAAGACAGTTCCCGCTGATGCAGGTCCGCAAAATACTTTGCCACCGCCAGAATCAGGATCAGCTTCACCCACTCCGACGGCTGGAAGTGCGCACCGCCCGGCAGCTTGATCCAGCGGCGCGCTCCCAGGTATTTCTGCCCGAAAATCATGACCGAGATCAGCGACGCGACCGAGACGATGTACATCCAGTGCACCTGTTCGAGCATGGCCTGATAGTTGATGAGGCTCATCAGGAACATCGCCACCACGCCACCGATGATCCAGTACACCTGCTTGATGTGCGCTCCGGCAAACTTGGTGTGCTCGGTCGCGCTGTGAATCTGCAGCACGCCTAGCCCGCAGATCAGCAGCACGAAGCCCAGCAGCACCCAGTCGAAATCGCGGAATGAAACGTATCGGGACATATTCTTTTAGTAGTCAGCTAGTCGGTAATCAGTGGTCAGCACTGGCTTCTTCTGACTCCTGACTGCTGACTACTCGCCACTCGGTACTAATGCACTCCCGGAGCGGCTGCGGCCAGTGGCGCATGGGTTTTGGAGACATCGAGCAGGTAGTGCCCGCCTCGCAGTGCGGTCATTCCCACCTTCATTCGGATCGGCCTCGCTCCACACTGCACCGATCTCGACTTTTCCGTTCCCCTGCGCAACTTTCGTCGGCTGCCGTTGTTGCTTCTCCACGTAAGCCTTGATGACCTGCGAAGCGACTCGCGCAGCCAGATATCCGTGCTCGCCTTCTTCCAGCAGCGCGGCCACTACGATCTCAGGGTTGCGTCGCGGCTCGACTCCCACGAACCAGCCGTTATCTTTAAATTTCGATTTGCCATTCGCGATCTTTGCCTTCAACGCATTGCTGATCGTCTGCGCGCTGCCAGTTTTTCCCGCGAAGTCAATTCCCGACCAGGTGCGCGCTGTTGGCGGTTCCCAGGGGTGAAACCACGTTCGCCATCGCATCGGTAATGATTGTCCCAGTTATTCGGATCGATGGGAATCTTCACATCGTCACTGTCCGATAGCGGGTTTTATGTTGGCCGGAAACTGGTCCGGAAACGCGACATGCGGGCGGTGCAATGTGCCCCCGCTGGCGATTCCTCCAATGGCCCGCGCCAATTGGATCGGCGTGGTTGCCACCGCGCCCTGTCCAATGCCCACCGAAATGGTTTCGCCCGCATACCACTTCTGCTTGTAGTTCCGGATCTTCCACTCTTCCGACGGCATCACCCCGGTCACTTCCTGCGGCAGATCGATGCCAGTCTTCTGCCCCAGGCCAAACATGGTCGCGTACTTTGCGATCCTGCCGATACCCAGCTTTTCCGCCAGGGTGTAAAAGAACACGTCGCAGGACTGGTAAATCGCCTTGCTGATATCCACCGCGCCGTGCGTTCGATGCTCCGCCAACACCCAGCACTTGAAATAGCGCCCGTAGAAACTGGCGCCGCCGGTGCAGTTCACGTGCATGTCCTGGGCTACGCCTTCCTGCAACCCTGCCGTCGCCATGATGATCTTGAACACCGAGCCCGGCGCGAGCTGTGCCTGGATTGCCTTATTCAGCAACGGGTGATTTTCATCCGTCACCAGCTTCGTCCACTCGCTGCGCGAGATGTGCACCGCGAAATCATTGGGATCAAACGTCGGACGGCTCACCATCGCCAGAATCTCGCCGGTCCGCGGATCCATCGCCACCACGGCGCCGTTCTTTCCCTCCAGCGCCTGCTCGGCAGCAATCTGTAAATCGATATCGACCGTCAGCTTCAACTGCTTGCCGGGAATCGCCGGCTTCTCCGCCAGTTGCCCGACTTCCTTTCCGTGACTGTTCACCAGCTCCTGCCGCGAACCGTTGATGCCCATCAGCATGCTGGTTGTATTGCAGCTCCACTCCCGACTGCCCCACCACGTCGCCGGGATTATTCAATTCCCAGCGCGGCTGGTTCAGCATGTCCTCGCTGACTTCGCCGACGTATCCAATCAAGTGCGCCATAAAACCATTGCGCGGATACAGCCGCCGATGCGCCATGATGGTGTCGAGCTCGGGCAACTCATTCTTATGCGACTCGATAAACGCCAGCTCATCGGGAGTGATGTCATCTTTCAAATCAATCGGCTGGTATTGCGGCATGCCCACATAGTGACGAATGCGATCGCGGATATCGCTTGCATCCATGTGCAAGCCTTGCGCGATTAGGTCGGCGTCGGCGTTCAGGTCGCGCGAGGAATCGCGCAAAAGCAGCGCGGAAAACGAAGGGTAGTTGTCTACGATCATCCGGCCTTCGCGGTCGAGAATTTTTCCCCGCGGCGCCAGGATGGGCACATTGCGGATGCGGTTCTGCTCCGCCAGCAGCGCATACTTCCCGCTCTGCATCACCTGCAAACGCCACAGCCCATAGGCCAGGATCAGGAAGATTGCGAGAATGATGTATTGCACCGCGGTCAGGCGGATCGCAGAGACTTTTTCGTCGCGGCCAAACATCAGAATTCAGCTCTCAAGGGTTTGACTCGCTCAGCCTGCCGAGACGGAAATCTTCCACTTTGGACAGAGTTGATGGAGTTAACTGCATTGTAACGCGATCCGCGCGCGGATAACGCCTCGTAATGCGGCGGCGATCACTTTCGTAATGCTGTCGAAGGTCTTGCTCTCGTGTAGGCTGAGGTGTTCCCTGCGCTCCTCTTTAACCTACGTCCACCTAACCAGATTCTGACCAGGGCCCCTGATGTTTGACCGCCGACAAGAACCTCGCGTCCTTTCCAACCTCGAAGTCAAAATTACGGCATTGAGTGAAGATGGAAGCCCGTTCACCCAGAGCGCGCTCGCGAAAAACATCAGCGTAGGCGGAGCTCTGCTGAACGGGCTCGGCAGAAGATTGCGTTGTGGTGACCTGATCCGCGTTCAACATGGCGAAACCGCCGCCCGCTTTCGGGTCGTGTGGATCGGCAGCAACGGCCGTCTCGGCCCATACTCTGCCGCCGTACAGAAGCTAAAAGAAGAACCGTGCCCCTGGGCAGAACTACTCGTCGCCTCCGTAGCCAAGTAGGAATTGCAATAATCATTCGATTTGGAGACGGACGTCCGCCCGTCTGCCCACCAGGAAGGCGAAGGTCCACAGGCAATCAGTTACCACGAAAATGAAGATCGCACAGGAGAGTCGCGAAGGGACGAAATTCATTAGCCCGGCACGTCAGTGCTGGGAGTGTGTCACGTCCGCTGCTTAAATCGGTCCAACAAGGCAAACAATGCCACCGCTAACAGAGCATTGGCCAACGCCGATCCCAGTTCGTGACGCCAACTCCACGCCAGCGGCAGAGCCACTAACCAGCGCGCCACGGAAAAATACACAGCCTCGTGCACCAGGTAAAAGAACAGCACCACCAGGAATCTAGATCCGGCATTCTCGACGTCGATTTTCACGCCCAGCGACGATGCCGCGTATCCCACTACGGTCTTGGCAATTCCATTAAGCCCGATGGGATGGATGGTCAACGAATCCTGCACCAGCCCGATGAACGCTCCGGTCAGCATCCCTGTCACCTGGCTGCGCCGCGCTACCGAAAAGAAAATCACCAGAAGCAGAGGCAGGTCGAAGATGTTGAAGAACGGCAGCCATCGTGGCACGAAGGCCTGAAACGCCAGCGCCACCAGCGGAATCAGCACCGCCACCGGCGCACTGAAGCGGTAGACTTCGACTTGCTCCTGCGATGTGTAGGAAACGGACACGTTATTGAGGCCGATCCTCTGCCGGCTTCTGGTCCGGCTTGGGCGAATCCGGTTTGGGCAAATCTGGTTTGACGGCAGGTTTGGGTTTGACGGTGGCGGGAGCGACTGTTTTGTTCGAAACGGAATCGCCTTGCGCCGCCGCAGCCTTGACCACCGCCTTCGGCGCCTGGTCGGTTGACTTCACCAAAGAGACGGCCGGCTTCGCCACCGGCTGACTTGCCACTGCGTTGGGCTTCACGGTTGCGCCGGCTGCTTCTCGGCGTCGGCTGGAATGTTATTCGGCTTCCCAGTCGCCGGCGGCTTCTGCGCCTCCACCGGATTGGCGTTCGGCTTGGCTTCCCCTGGCTTCGTGGCATTGGAAGGCACAGTTGGCGCAGCCTCAGCAGGCTTGTCCGGCACCGACGGCAAGCGTTGCGCCAGAATATCCACGGCGCGCACCGGCACCCCCGACTGATCTACCGCAGGCTCTTTCTCCTGCACCTGCGTGATCACCAGAACTTCTTCCAGCCGGGTCAGGTTCACCGCCGGCTTTACCCGGATATTCAGGAATAGATCCGAGCCCGGAGAAACCTTCATCACCGTTCCAACGTTAAATCCTTTAGGAAAGATCCGGTCTCCTCCGCTGGTCACCACTCTCTCTCCCGGCTGCACCACTTCGTCGGCCATGACTTTTTCCAGGACCACTTCGCCCGCCGGGGTACCTCGCAGAATTCCTTGCAGGCGCGAAGTCTCCAGAAGGGCTCCCACTCCGCTGGTCTGGTCGTCGATCAAAAGCACCTGTGACGTAGTCCGGTCATAGACCCGAAGCACTTTCCCTACGATCCCCTCACCCGTGATGACCGCCATCCCCGGTGCGACACCGGCCTCGCTCCCTTTATCGATCGTGATCGAACGCGACTGCTCGGTACCACTCGATCCAATCACCTGAGCCGCCACCGTCTTGGCAATGTATTGCTCCTTGAACCCGAGCAGAGCCTGCAGCCGCCGTGCCTGCTGCGCATCTTCGTTCAGGCGCACCTGTTCCACCCGCATGCGCTCGATTTCCGCTTTCAGGTCGCGGTTCTCCTGCCGCACTCCGCGCAGGTAGAAGTAGTTGTGCCAGAGATTCGACACGCCATGCTGCAGCCCCAGAATTCCTTTTTCCAGCGGAGAGACCGCGTTGACGGTCCAGACGCGAATCAGGCGGGTGGGCTCGTTTTCCACGTTTCGCTTCACCTGCACCGCGAGCGCCAGCACTTGCACAAACAGCACCACCAGCAGCACGATCAGGTTGCGATAACGTCCAAAAACCGATTCCATGGGAGCAGTTTCAAGTTTTCCCGTTTCAAGTTTCGAGAACCACAGTTTGCGCGGGCAGCTCGCACCCGAAACTTGTAACTCGAAACCAGAAACTGTTATTCGATCGAAATCTTTCTAAGCAGTTTGAAGTCCGAGAGCATCTTGCCGGTTCCCAGCACTACGCTGCATAGCGGATCGTCGGCAATCGAGACCGGCAAGCCGGTTTCTTCGCGGATACGCTTATCCAAATTCTTCAGCAGCGCCCCACCGCCGGTCAACACGATGCCGCGATCGCTGATGTCGGCCGACAACTCCGGAGGCGTACGCTCCAGGGCCACGCGGATCGCATTCATGATGGTCGATACGCACTCGCTCAATGCTTCTCGAACCTCGCTGTCATCCACCGTGATCGTCTTGGGCACGCCCTCGATCAGGTTGCGGCCCTTGATCTCCATCGTCAACGGCTTGTCCAGCGGATAGGCGCTGCCGATTTCGATCTTTATTTGCTCGCCAGTGCGCTCGCCGATCAGCAGGTTATATTTCCGCTTCAGATAATTCATGATGGCTTCGTCCATCTGGTTGCCGGCCATGCGCACGGAACGCGAATAGACGATGCCGCTCAGAGAAATGACTGCGATGTCGGTCGTGCCCCCGCCGATATCCACCACCATGTTGCCACTGGGTTCGGTAATGGGCAGCCCGGCGCCGATCGCCGCCACCATGGCTTGCTCCACCAGGTGGACTTCGCTGGCCTTCGCGCGATAGGCGCTGTCCATGACCGCGCGCTTTTCTACCTGCGTAATTTCCGAAGGCACGCCGATCACGATCCGCGGATGCACCAGCATCTTGCGGTTGTGCGCCTTCTGGATGAAGTAATTCAACATCTTCTCGGTGACTTTGAAGTCCGCGATGACGCCATCTTTCATGGGCTTGATGGCGACGATGTTGCCCGGAGTGCGGCCCAGCATCTCTTTCGCTTCTTTGCCGACGGCCTCGACTTCGCCCGTGTTCTTGTTGATGGCCACGATCGAAGGCTCGTTCACCACGATGCCTTTGCCGCGCGCATAAACCAGCGTGTTGGCGGTGCCCAGGTCAATGGCAAGGTCGCTGGAAAATATGCTGAACAGCGACCGCATGTTGTGCATGCGCGATCCGTTGGAGTGAAAACCGTTTTGTGACATACGCGATACTTCCTCGAGTGACCTGATTTCAATCCGGCTCTGCCGGTTCTGCCATCTGGGGCGCTACTTACATCTTTTGAGGGTCGCGACGCCCCGCCGCAACCCCGTTACTGAATCACTACCTTCTTCTGTACCGTGTTTACGCCACCTTTGGCGTTCTGCGCAGTAATGGTGATCACACTCTCGCCCTGCTGTAGTGGAGGCGTAAAGTAATGAAAAGTTCCATCCTGCGCCACCACCGGCACTTCCCTGCCATTCACCATCACCCGGGCGCCCACTTCGGTCTTGCCCACCAACTCGAGCACGTGACCATGCTGCACGAAGGGATCAAGTTCGAGATTGATGGCGACGGTATCTTTTCCCTTCGGAATCAACGTGAAGCGGTTCTTCTCGCTCTCCACCGACTCTTTCCCGTCGGTGTCGTAGCTCTGCACCAGCCAGTAATACGCACCCTCGGCTAACCCGGTCACTTCGACGTCCGCCGTGTCCACCTTGCGATCCACGATGGTCGAGGAGAAGTACGGGTTCCGCGAGATTCTCAGCCGATATCCCACCGCGTTCGGCATCTTGGTCCAGGAAAACTCAATTGGCTTCGGCGATCCCGCCAAAAATACCGGCATCATGTTGGCCGGTGAAATCGGCGTTGGCGGTCCAATCTCCTTCAACTTCGCCATCCGCGGAGATTCCTGCTGGAAACTGACTTTCTCCCAGTCCGACAAGCGTACCGTCTCTCCGTTGCGCGTGATGTCGCCAGTTCCTTTTTTCAACAAAATTTCATGCGAATCGGCCTTGGGATCGTTATGCACCATGGCCGCCGATTCGGGCGCCAAGCTTGCCGTCGCTCCCGCCACGATCACCTGCGATCGCGATCCCTGCATGTACGTACCGGTGGCCAGGTCCACGGTTCCGGTGCTCACCGCCACCGCCACGTTGGTCTGCTGCTGGTCGTTGGCCGAGCTTTCTTCGATCACGATCAGAGAATCCTGCTTCACCGTGTAATTAGTCCCGTCGTTGAAGACGATCTTGGCCATGCCTTCCGAGCCGGTCTGCACCACATCGCCTTTTTCCAGCGGAACGTTATAATCCGCCGTCACCCAGCTGTTGCTGTTCGATTTCTTGACCCGCACCGTTCCATCGAGAGCGGTGATGTGCGCCTGCTGGGAGTTCATCACCCCCGACTTGCCGGGCGTCGCTGCTCCGGCAACCGCTTCCAACATGTGGCTGGCCAGACTATTCGCGGCTTTGACCGTGGTATCGGTGAACTGGGGAAACGCAAAGTGCATGCCGGCAAACATCACCAGCAGCACCGCCAAGATGATGAGCGCCACACTGCGATACGTGACTGTCTTCCACGCAATGTGGATACCCGGCTTGCGATTCGACACCGAGGCCACCTAAGTCCAGCCAAATCCAGAGAATATGGGGTAATTCGGAGAGTACCACAAGGGAAACTGGCGGCGTAGAGGTAATCAAGTTGGGTCACCGCCAAACCGATTACGAAGGTCATTGCCTTTCCCATTTTGCTTAACCGGGAAAAAGCACGCGCCGCCCTCGCCTCGCCGGCATGACGCTCGCCGTCACCGCGCCGCTCATCACTTTATGAAACGCAGCCTGGAATTGTTCCATCTCCGGGCGGGTTCCTACCGTGATTCGCACGCAATGCGGCATCACTGGCCAGATCCTGCCGACCATCACGCCCTGCTTGGCCATCGCCGCAATCACATCTTTGCCGTCACGCCGTGTATCGAGCATGAAGCAGTTCGATTCCGAAGGGATGTAGGGATAGCCATTCGTGTCCAGCCACTCGAAGGTCTGCTGGCGCACCACGGCGTTGATCCGCTTCCGCTCCGGCACCAGCTCCTTGTCGTTCAGACTGGCCTTGGCCGCGACCACCGCCGTGACTGGCATGTAGGTCCAGCCACCGTACTTTTCAACTCCCTCCAACAAGTCCGGACGCGCGACCGCAAACCCGCAGCGCATGCCCGCCATGCCGTAAATCTTCGAAAGCGTCCGCAGCAGAATTACATCCTTATCTGCCTTTACCAGATCGATCGCCGAAGTTGCATCCGAAAAGTGAATGTAAGCTTCATCCACCATCACCACCGACCCCGCGGGCTTATTCTCCAGCAGGTATTCAATATCGGAGTGACTGGTCAGGGTTCCCGTGGGATTGTTAGGCGAGCAGATGTAGAACAGTCCCGCATCCTGCCCCGCCGTCAGCATCGCCTTCACGTCGTGCGCGTAAGTCTTCGTCAGCGGAACCTTCACCACGCGCGCGCCGGCATTCTCTGCGGCGAACATGCCCGCTTCGTAACCCGGATCTGCCGTCACGTAACTCTTGGTTGGCGAGGTATGAGCCCGCACGCTGAAATAAAGAGGACTGCTCGATCCGGGATACACCTTCACATACTCCGGCTTCAGCCCTTGCATCTCGGCGAATTGCTTCTCCAACGCCTCGCTCATCTCAAAGTTGTAGCGGCCGCCTTCCGGAATCATCGTCGCCGCGGCCTCGCGCGCCGACGCACACGGCCCCAGCGGATTCTCATTGGAATCGATGCGCACCGCGCCCGCTGTGTAGTGTTTGGGCGCAGCCGCGTAAGCCAGCATCGGCTCCGTCATGACGTGAAATGCAGCCGCTGCAGAAATTGCGGTTGAGAGTTGCAGAAACGACCGGCGAGACGCAGCTTTCATGGAATTCTCCCCACCAGAATTGCCGCCATCTTACATCGGTTTGGCAAGAAACTGCATTGCGAATTGCAGACACGGACCAGCGACGCCGTGTCTAAGCTGCCCCCAGGCTCGACGTGCAATTCGGACACTTCGTCGCGCGCAGCGGAATCGCGGTGATGCAATACGGACACTCCTTGGTCGACGGGTTCACCGGCGCCGGCGCACTCTTCAACCGGTTCACCTGCCGGATCAGCATGAACACCGCGAACGCCACGATCAGGAAATCAAACAACGAATTCAGAAAGATCCCATAATTGATCGTCGCCGCACCGGCGGCTTTGGCTTGCGCCAGCGTCGCGTAAGTCGTCCCCGACAAATTGATGAAGTGGTTGGTGAAGTCGGAATGCCCGTGCAGCAAGCCGATCGGCGGCATGATGACGTCGCTCACCAACGAACTCACCACACGCCCGAAAGCCGCACCAATGATGATGCCCACCGCCATATCCAGCATGTTGCCGCGCAGCGCAAAGTCGCGGAACTCGCCCAGCATGCCGCCGCCCTTGCCCAGCAGCGCCTTCGGACTGCCCAGGTGCGCCAATCCAACACTCTCCAGAATCGGATCATTGCTTGCCATCGCTTCCTCCTAGATCGCTTGCATGCTCTTCGTTGTAGCAGCCGCTGTCAAGCAGGCGGACGCGCCTGCTCTGCTATATTCCAGGCTCGGAGGAAGTGCCTTATGAAAGCAACAACTCTCTCCACGTTGATTTTGATTGCTTTGATCTGCCTGCTTTCCACTTCGTCCTTGGCCGCCGATCCTCACGCCCGCGATCACCAGCAGATCCTGCAACTTGAACGCGAGTGGAACCACGTTTATCTGGTCAACGATCCCGCGCCGCTTGACCACATTCTCGCCGACGACTTTCTGGGAACCGAACCCGACGGCCGACCGCGCCACTAAAAAGATTTGGTCGCCGAGGTCAAAGGTCCCAGCAATCTCGTGAGCAGCCACATCAATGAGGACGACATCACCATCCGCTACTACGGAGAAACAGCCGTGGTGAATGGAAGCGAAAGTTGGGTGCAAAAAGACGGCAAGGCAGGCCGTTACATCTGGACCGACATCTTTGTGAAGCGTGGTGGCCGCTGGCAGGTGGTTGCGTCGCAGGACTTGGAAGTTCCGGAAGCCAAGTGAATTCGTGAAACAGCCTTGCGCTTTTTACCGGCAAAAATCCGGATACATCTGCTTCAGCTGAGCACAGGCTTTTTCGAAATCGAGCACTTGCATCGCGTACTTATACTTCTTGCCCGTAATGGTCTCAATCGTCAGGTCGGGCAGAACCAGGGTTCCGAAGCTCTTGTTCTTGAAGGTAATCGATTTGAATTGCGATTTCGTGAGAACAATGTTCCCTTTCGCCCGTAACTGACTGGCGGAAGCGCTCTGCAAGTCCGCTTCTTTCCGCAGGCGAAAGGCAGCCACCCGTTTCTGCAGCAAGGGCCTGAGCAGGGCTCCCACTAATCCGAATATCGGCGGCACGGCATCGGGCAGGCCCAGGATAAAAAACGCTCCGATGCTCTGTCGCACCGCAATCACAGAGTCGGGATGGCAGGCCAGATACCAGTACTGAAATCCACCTTGCGTGGATGCGGGTCCAAGAATCGCGCGGTTTTGAGAAAGTGCAGGTGCGGTGCCAGTGCTTGCCATAGCGCTAGCTTGCCAATTGAAACTATCTAGTTTCGACTGAATTCTGCGCTTCCGAATTACCGGGGTAATCAAGCCTTGTTGCAGAATGTTTCAACTGCCCATCTACGTTTTATTTAGAAGCGATTCAACGAGAGCAGGATTCGCGTGGAGTTTCCATAACGCGACGAGCTTTTCTGACTTCCTACTCTCAATCCTCAGGCGTCGCCGATTTGCAATAATCGCAGCGCTGGAAGCGATGGACAAGCCTTCTCCACCACGGCCAGGCCTTCTTCTCAGTTTCATGTTTATATTGCAGCCATCTCGGCTCGGACAATCGTTCTCGAAGTTCCGGGTCACTCACACCCATGCAAAGACCTCATACGAATCGACAGCGATTTACGACCTTGACCCGGGGGAAAATAGCGGAGGAACCGCTGCCGGGCTGCTCTACCAGCAACCTCGGAGCGCGCCCAATGTTAGGGGAGGCTGCGAGCTCAAGTCAAACTTCTCTGAGGCTGCAGCCCGTCATTATTGAACCGTTACCTTGGCGAGGTTGTCATCCGGCACCCGATCGATCAGCAGCAGCAGCGGATCGATCCCCGCCTTCTCCGGCAGCACGTCGGTCGTGAAGGTGTACGTTCCCTTGCCGGTGGTCATGTGCACACGCTCACGGTGCAGCACCTTCCCATACTTCTTATCTTTTTCAGGAGCCGCCAGCGCACCCACTTCGATCCAGTCATTCACCGGAACTTCGGTCTCGTTACCCTTGTCGTCAGCCTTGTATTTGTGCGTCTCCACGTTCACCGTGACGTCGTATTTTCCGTCGCTACGCTTATGTGCCGTCGCCGTTAGCCCGCGATTTGAAAACAGCGTGATGTCATAGAACAATTCTTCGAGAAGATACTGTTTGTCCGGCGGAGTCTGCTCTCGCAGCGCGTCCATCAGCGCATAAGATGTCGGATACGGTGGGTCCTTGTACCCATATTCCGTTAGCACCTTGCGCAGTGCCCGGTTCACCGCATCTTCCCCAATCATGTCCCTAAGGTAGTAAAAGCACGACGCTTCCCTTCCGGTAATGGATGTACCCCTGGCTGGCCTCCACCCGCAACAGCGGCCGCTCTTTCAACAGCTCGGTGCCGCGCGAGCGCAGGTAGTTGTCCATCTCGTATTGCATGAACTTGCGCATGGTGTCGGGGCCATACTCCTTCTCCATGGTCATCAGAGCCGAATATTGAGCAAGAGTTTCCGATAGCAGGGTCGCTCCCTGCATGTTGGCCCCGACCACCTGATGGGCCCACCACTGATGCCCCATCTCGTGAGCAACCACATAGAAGACGAAGTCGATGTCATCGGGATGCTCAAGGTTGGCGATGAATCCGATTGACTCGGAATACGGCATGGTTCCCGGAAAGGCCTGCGCAAATCTCGCCACCCGCGGAAACTCGATGATCCTCGCTTCCTTGTGCGGATACGGCCCGAAATTCTGCGTGTAATATGCAAACGACTTTTTCACCGAGTTCAGCATCTTGGGAACGTTCCACGGATGCTCTTTCAGGTAGTACACCTCGATGTTGATTCCGTTCCATTCGCTGCGCGCCACTTCATATCGCGCGGAAATGAACGAGTAGAAATTCATCGAGTAGTGATCGAGCTTGTACTGGTAATAATGACGGCCGTTCTCGCTCCACTCCCGTTGCAGCGAGCCCGGAGCCACCGCGATCTGATCGGGCGAGGTGCTGATCACGGTTTCCACGTTCACCCAATCCGAGTTGTTGCTCAGATAGCTGTCCATGCAATCGGTCGATGCAGTTCTGCTCCAGCGCCGGCATCAGGTCTTGCTCCTTGAGCCCGAACTTCTTGCGCTTGTTGCGATCGGTCATCTCATTCGTAGGCTGGTATCCGATCATCGGAGCTGCGCTGCTATTGAAAAACGTTCCGTTCTGCACGATCTCGCGGTTGGTCACGCTATTTTCGAATCCGCGATTGCGCGCCTTCACCGTGAAATGCATGGCCCGCGATTCCCCCGGCTGCATTGGAGGATCCAGCGTATAAGTCTGAAACAGAAGCCGCGGGTCGTCCTGAGTTAGCTTCCCTTTTTCGACATCGATCTTCGTGTCGTAGTTGTCCGTCAGCGTAAAACGCACATCGCTCAACGGCTGTGAAGTTTTGTTGACGATGGTCTCGACCCCGCGCATCTCCATGCCCCGCGTCTCCGGGTAAATGTCGATCGCATACTTCACATCCGTGATTCGGGGATGGGGCTCTGTCACGTACTTCTTGTAATTCTTCTCGTAATCCGCCTGGATCGTGTCCTGATCGTTCTCGCTGCGAATCTTATTCAGCACCTTCGTGTTGTAGAAAATCCACGAACCGATCGCGACGAAGGCCACCATACCCAGCACTGCCAAGGCGCGCAAAGATCCATGAAAGCGCCGGCGAGCATTCAGCAGACGACTGCTCCAGCGCGTGTCGCGCCCGCGCGGCCACAGCACCAGGGTCGCCACCACCAGCAGAATGCAGAACGCCGTCCAGTAGGCGGCGAACCACGACCAGCCCTTCAGGAAAGGCGCATACCCAAAGAAATCCGAATACACCATGTTCGGCGTCTGCCCGAATTGCACGAGGTTTGTCGCGACATGCAGTGGCCGCCAGACAAACGAATTGACGATAGCAAAACCGATGAACGCAAAATATCCCACGTACTTGTTAGGCGAGAGCACGTGGATGAAAAACGCCAGCACCGCCAGAAAAATAAACAGCGTGAAGTCGATCCCAAACAAGGTCGCCACGTACAGCCCAAGCTGGAAGCGGTAATAGTGATGGAAGTACTGCACCAGGATCGCTGTACCCATGGCGACCGCTTGAATGATCGCGATACTGATCATCAACGCCAGGAATTTCGCCGCGAACGAAGGCCACTCCGGCGTCGGCAGTGCGTCGTGCACTTCATCGGTGTTGCTGTCCCGCTCCTCCCAGATCAAAACCCCGGCGTGATAGGTAATCAACGCGATCAGGAAGATGTACAACGTTCCCGCAATCAACTCCAGCATCTGGTACGTCACTGGAAACGAGGTGTTGCCATACGACTCGGTGGAATTGAAGATCAGCGAGGTCAGGCAATTCAGCAGTGCGGCCGCGGTGATGACGATGAACGGTATGGTCTTGATCAGCCGCCGAAATTCCAGCTTCGCGCTCCCAAGAAATTGCGCCCACTGCGCACCCGGCCCGAACTCACGCGTCACGGCCGGAATCGCCACGGCAGCCGGCAAAGCGGTTTCGTCCGCTTTGCGCTTCTTTTTCACCTTCGCGGTTCTTTCCGCAAAGCTGAATCGCCAGTAGGCAAACGCGAAGACCAGCAGTCCCACGCCCATCCAGATCAGTCGGTTCCACAACAGCAGCCCGCTGAATCCCAGCGTCAACGTGTTCTTGTCCGCGACCGTCCAGTACTTGGTCGCGACGTTAAAGGTCACGGTGCCAAACGGATCAATCAGCGCCGCCAGCGTTTGATTTTGCAGATCCGTGGTTAGCGCTTGCGAAGTGGCCGAGCCGACCAGCAGCAGCAGCCCGCCCACAAAAGACACAACGGTACTTCGCGACAGCACGGCAATCGCAAAGATAATCGCGGCAATGAACAGCGTGTTCGGGATCGCAAACACGAGGATGCCTTTCAAATGGGCCATCCACACCACCGATCCCCAGCGCTCGGCATCAACCCAGGGCATGTACTTCCCCAGCAAAATTCCCGCCGAGACGCCCAGCATCGGAATCACCGCAACCAAGGCCGATCCCAGGAACCGTCCCGCAAGATAATCAAACTTCTTTAGCGGGGTGGCGAACACGATCTGGTTCATGTTGCAGGCGAATTCGCGCGAGGCCGCCGCGTTCACAAACGCCGTGGTCATCAGCAGCGTAAGCACCGAGCAGATGGCGTAGAAATTCTCGATCACCCAGGGCGCGTTCTTGTACGTATTTCCCAAGGTGCGGCCCACGGTCACGTGGTCAGAACTGACTGCGCCGAAGAACAACAGCCCGATGACCAGGAAGAAAATCCAGACCATCCATCCGCGAAGCCAGAAACGAAGCTCAAAATTGAAAAAGTGCAGAAACATGCATGAGCTCCGTTATTGAATTCCCGCGATGCGGGTGAAGAACACGTCTTCCAGATCCGGGCTTACAGGCAAGAACCCGTCCCCCGGATTCTGCGCTGCGTGCACGTGAATCAGCGGCTTCCCGGCAATCAACTTGTTCGAGATCACTTTGTAGCGCTGCTCGTAATCTTTCATCTCGGTTTTCGCGATCGACCTCTGCCAGATGCGTCCATCCAGACTCTTCACCGCGTCCGCCGGCGATCCCGCAAACAACACCTTGCCTTGATGAATGATCGCCATGTTGGTGCACAGTTCCATCACGTCTTCGACGATATGAGTGGAGAGAATCACGATGACGTTCTCTCCAATATCGGAGAGCAGGCCGTAAAAACGGTTGCGCTCGCCGGGATCGAGACCGGCCGTCGGCTCATCGACGATCAGAAGCTGCGGATTTCCCAGCAGCGCCTGCGCGATTCCGAAGCGCTGCCGCATGCCGCCGGAAAATCCTGTCAGTGGCTTCTTACGGTGCTCCCACAGATTCGTGCGCTGTAAAAGCGCCTCAACCGTCGCCTTCCGCTCCTTCGCATTCACCACGCCCTTCAGAAGCGCCAGGTGACTTAACATGTCCTGCGCGGACGTTCGTGGATACACACCAAATTCCTGCGGAAGGTATCCCAGCGTCTTGCGCAATTCCTGCTTCTGGCGCAGCACGTCGATGTTGCCGAGAAGAATCTTCCCCGCATCCGGCTCCTGCAAAGTCGCGATGGTGCGCATCAGCGTCGATTTGCCAGCCCCGTTCGGGCCCAGCAGCCCATACATCCCGGGAGGGATGGTCAGAGAAACGTTGTCCAACGCGCGCACACCATTCGCATAAGACTTGGATAGGCCTTCAATTCGCAATTCCATCAGGATTGATCTCCGTACCGGACTGTGTGGGTTTCTTTATATCTGAACGCAAGACATCAGGGGAGCAAGCCCCTGCACGGGTATATACGGAATACAGGGAAAATTGTTCCGCAGGGTGGGGTTCTCGGCGTTCGCTCCGGCCGTTCTCCGCGTCCTATCACAGCCTAATGGGCCACGGGAAGACCCATATTTGTTACGATCGCCCGGTAGCGCGGCTCAGCATGCACAAAATCGAAATCCGGATGGCTCTGCAGGAACACCAGATGCGGGTCCCGCTCCTGATAACTCTTTTCCAGAAAGCGGATCGTTTCTTCTTTGCGCCCGAGCTGCGCGTACGCCTCTGCAAAACTAACAGGTGACACGTATTGCTTCACCGCTGTCTGCTTCAATTGATTGAGCTGCCACTCGAGTACCGCTCGCGAACCCCCGGTTTGGTAGACGTGCACTCGCTGGGCCAGCCGATCTTTGTCTCCGGCAAGTTGCAAGGCACGTTCCGATTCAGCCTCCCACTCTTTCTCTTGCTTGTTGGAAAAGTAGGCAGCAGCAAGAACTTCGTGAAGGTCGACGTTGTTGGGTTGGGCATCGCTTCGTACATGAGCCTCGTTCACCGCAGCGTCGAAGCGTCGCATACGAATGAAGACCCAGACCAAACCATCGGGGTTGGAGAACGGATCCAACTCCATCGCCTTCTTTTCTTCTTGCAGTGCTTCGTCCATTCGATTTAACGAGCGAAGCACATACGAACGCACGAAGTGAGCTTCGTCCAGGTTCGGATTCAACTCTATAGCTCGCGCGGATTCTCTTTCAGCGGCGGCCCAATCCCAGCGATAGAAAAGCTGTATCATCGCCATGGAATTGTGAGCCTCGGCGGCCGAATCATCTAATTCCAATGCCTTCTTCGCCGCTGCTTCGGCGTGAGGCATGACGAGATCGGAAGGAGAATTCTCTTCTCCCGCAGCCAGCGAGTAAGAATCCGCTAAACCGCTCCAGGCGGCGGCGTAATCGGGTTGGAGGTCAATCGCTTTTTGGAAATATCCGCGGGCCTTCTCGTATTCGCTCGCATACCAGTAATAGCGCCCCAGCAGGTAGGCATCGTGGGCCTCTGGATTGATGTGCCTCTCGACTTTGCCGACGCCGGAAGTTGTTGCCCCAACTTGCTTGGCTATGTCTTCCGCCAGTTCGTTCTGAAGGGAACTCACATCCACTAAATCCCGATCGAAACTTTCTGCCCACACATGCGTGTCGCTGGCGGCATGAATCAGCTGTGCCGTCATGTGCACCCGGTTGCCCGACCGGCCCACTGAACCTTCGAGAATTCCGTCGACCCCGAGTTCCTTCGCGATCTCTCGCAGGGGCCGGTGCACTTTCTTGTACTGCATCACTGAAGTTCGAGAGGTCACGCGCAAGGACGGGTTCTTTGCCAGCATGGTAATCACTTCGTCCGTCATCCCGTCCGCGAAGTATTCCTGTGCCGGGTCGCCGCTCAGATTCTCCAGTGGCAGGACCGCAAGCGATCGAATGGGCAGAACTTGTTTTGCCGTGGTTGCACTGGGCGTGCGCCTGACCATCGCAATCCCCGCCAACAGCAGCACCATCACACTCACTGCCACCGCAATTCGAGTGCGAGAATCGGTTCCACTTCCAGGAATGGGAGAAGGCAAAACTTGCGCTTCGGGAATGTCCGTCGCGGTCTTGGAGGGAAGGTCCCTGTCAGCAGTTTCCACCTGGCCTGCAAAGCGGTATCCGCGTCGCGGGACGGTCTCGATCCAACGCGCTTTTCCCGCGGTATCTGACAAGCTGTCACGCAAGCGCTGCACCGCGGAGTTCAGGCTGCGATCAAAATCCACAAATGTGTCGTCAGACCATAGCCTCGCCCGGAGTTCCTCCCGCGTCACTAACTCACCGCGCGCCTGCAATAGCAGCAGCAGAATTTGAAATGGCTGTTCGCCCAATTTCATCTTCGTGCCATGCTTGCACAACTCGCCCGAGCAGAGGTCGAGCGCGTACGGACCGAATCGAGCGATGCTCCGCGTTTTGCTTTCAGTTGCCATCAGGGCTCCAGGGGGAAGCACGTCGGCAGTGGATGATTGTGAGGTCTCTAGCCTCGCCCGTCAAGGCAGTTGCGAGCCAGCTCAGGGATGGGGATACTCCATTCCTGTCAATGGTTTACACGGTGATATCACAATGTCCCATTTGTGATTCGCTCGGAAGGCGTATTCATGCGATAACCCGTCACCGCGGAAGCGAGACCGTTCGCGGACGTAGTCAGTCGTCGACTCGACGATCGGGCTGACCAGCACGGGCAAAAGATCCAAGCCCCAAACAAAAAATCACTCGGCTGCGCGGATGGCGCAGGAAGGAAGAATTACATGAGAGCCAAAATGTGGGTGTTTGCTGTTGCTCTTTACCTGTTGGGGTCCGTCATGGCCCTGGTTCCAAGTGCTCACGCCGGAACCAAGCAGACGATTACTCTCGCTGCCCTCGATGGCAGCAATGCTGCCGGAACGGTCGTCGTCACTCCCGCTAACGGAGGCGCCACTCTCACCGTAACCGTCTCCGGCCTCACTCCGAATGCCGTGCATAGCGTCTGGCAGCTTCTCGACGTGACCTCCGCACCGTTTGTCGTCGACCCGGTACTGGGCCTTTCAGTAGTCACCGACAACAACTTGGGAACCCTGGCGCCGGTGTTTCCCGCAAGCCCAGCTGCCGCAGACAATGCCGGATTCAAAGGAGGAACCGGACTCGATCCAAACGGCTTCGTCACCGACTCAAAAGGAACGGCAACCATCACCATCAAGCTGAACTATGACATCACCAAGTTACAGACCTCCCCAGTGGTGCTTGCGCCCCAAACGGAAACCGTGCAGGTCGAACCGGCAACCGGCCTTGGTACCTGCACCGCGTCCCCCGGGGGCAATTTCCAGTCGTTCATCGACAGCGCATATGTGCGCAAATACGATACCTCGGAGTCAAACCCCAGCTTTCAACTTAAGGACGGCAACTACCGCGCAAAACTGATCCGTGCCACCGTTGCTAATTTGATCGTGGTGCAGCATCTGGATGGGCTCACCCATGGACATCTACCCGGCGTCATGGCCGAAGTTTCCGGCTGCGGCGATCATCTGGGCAAGTTGATTGGGACGGTAACTCATTGAGCATCGCAATGGGCGGCTGGTAATTGCTCCTGAAGCGCTTGTCATCCTGAACGGAGCGGGACGATTCAATCGCGAATCGTCCCGTGGAACCGAAGGGCCCTGCGTTGGACAAACAGCCATCCGAGCCACAATAAAAAGCGCGAGCGGACGATTTTCAGCTTCATCTCACCAAGAGATCGTTTCGCTGGACGAGTTATGCAGCTTTTTTGGTGGAATCCCAATCGGCTGTCGCGCTTCGTCCCAGCTTCTTTGCAGCCTGGTGCTACCAGGCCGCCGGCTCCCATCGTCCAACCTTCCTCTCATGAATAAAATGGCTGCGATAGAAACTTCCTTAGACCGCCGTGCCGCGTCCGGCATTCTGTGTACCGAACAGCAGCCCGCGCTGACTCTTTTCGCGATCGGAATGATTGGTCTTGGCGTGCTTGCGATCCGATACGCAGACTTTGCCCTAGTCTGGCAGCCCGTCCCGGTCTGGGTTCTGGGGCGGACCGCACTCGCCTATGCATCCGGCGTTCTCATGTTCGCCTGCGGAATCGGATTGCTCTTCCGCAAGACTGCCGCCCTGGCCGCCACGATTCTGCTTCCTTACCTGGTTGTTTGGGTGTTCTTGAAGGTGCCCACCCTCTTCGCCGCTCCGCAAATCGAGGCCGTGTGGTTGGGTATCGGAGAACTCATCGTTCTGCTCACCGGCGGCTGGATCCTGTACGCAAGACTCGCTCCGGACAGCTCGCCTTTCAGGTTTCTCGCGAGCGAGCGCGCAATTCGCATCGCGACACTGCTTTTTGGAATTTTTCTCATCCCCATCGGCCTCTCGCATCTTTTTTATCCGAAGGAGACGCTCGAACTCGTCCCCGCCTGGATGCCGGTGCGCATCGCCTGGGTTTACATCACCGGCATCGGACAGGTCGCGAGCGGCCTCGGCGTGCTGTTCTCCATACTCCCGAAGCTGGCCGCAATGGCGGAAGCCGCAATGATCAGCCTGTTCACGCTTCTGGTGTGGCTCCCAGCAATCTTTGCCGCCCCCACCAAACGCCTGCCCTGGACTGCATTTTTTATCTCCTGGATCATCGCCGCAGCCGCCTGGGTGGTAGCACAGAACATTCCGCGGAAGCGGACGTAGCCGCGGAACACCCCTCGTCTTGAGGGTGGTTGGGTGTCCCGGGGGCCGGCTTTTCACTCGGGTAACTCGCTACCAGGTACACCGTACGCCCCTCCGCTTGCCCCCGCTCCCACCGCCCATTTAGCATGGTAGGTTCCCGGCTTTTGTCCGCATTCTTAAGGAGACATCATGGCAACCGATACCCTGACCAGCCCTACTATGGTCGGCAGCGCAACTCGAACCAAGGTTTACAAGAACTTCATTGACGGTGAATGGGTCGAGCCCTCGACCGGAGAGACTTTTGAAAACCGTAACCCCGCCGACCATCGCGACGTCGTCGGCATCTTCCCTAAATCCGCCAAAGCTGACGTGGATGCCGCCGTCGACGCGGCCAAGCGCGCCTTCAAGAAGTGGCGCCTGGTGCCCGCTCCCAAGCGTGCCGAAATCGTCTACCGTGCCGGCGAAATGCTGCTCGAGCGCAAGGAAGAATATTCCCGCGACATGACGCGCGAGATGGGCAAAGTTCTGAAAGAGACCCGCGGCGATACCCAGGAAGCCATCGACACCGCCTACTACATGGCCGGAGAAGGCCGCCGCATGTTCGGCCCCACCACGCCGTCGGAGCTTCCCAACAAATTCGCCATGGCCGTGCGCCAGCCGCTCGGCGTCTGCGGCATGATCACGCCGTGGAATTTCCCCATGGCCATCCCGTCATGGAAGCTGCTGCCCGCGATCGTCTGCGGCAATACCTGCGTGATCAAGCCCGCACAAGACACTCCGCTCTCCACCTACAACCTGGTTCGCACCCTCGCCGATGCCGGCATTCCCAAGGGCGTGATCAATATCGTCGCGGGATTCGGTTCGAAGATCGGCGGCCCGCTGATGGAGCATCCCGATGTGCGCGCCATCTCGCTGACCGGTTCGACCGACGTGGGTCGCATCGTGGGCACCACGGCGGCGAAGACCTTCAAGCATTGCTCGCTGGAACTCGGCGGCAAGAACCCGATGATCGTCCTCGACGATGCCAACCTCGAGCTCGCCATCGAAGGCGGCCTCTGGGGCGCGTTCGGCACTACCGGACAGCGTTGCACTGCCACCAGCCGCATCATCGTGCAGAAAGGTGTCTACGGAGAATTCGTTGAGCGCTATGTCGAACGCGCCAAGGCCCTCAAAGTCGGCAACGGAATCGATGAGACCGTCGACATGGGTCCAGCAGTCAACGAAGCGCAGCTGAAGACGGATCTCAGCTACGTGGACATCGGCAAGTCCGAAGGCGCGAAGCTGAAGTGCGGCGGCAACCGCCTTGACAAGGGCGACTACCAGTACGGATGGTTCATGGAGCCGACGGTGTTCACCGACGTCGATCCCAAGATGCGCATCGCCCAGGAAGAAATCTTTGGGCCGGTGGTGTCGATCATCCCGTGCAACGATCTTGAGCACGCGATCGACATCGCCAACAACATCGAGTACGGCTTGTCCTCGGCGCTCTACACCAAAGATGTGAACCGCGCCTTCCAGGCCATGCGCGATCTGTATGCCGGCATTACCTACATCAACGCGCCGACGATCGGCGCCGAAGTGCATCTGCCGTTCGGCGGCGTGAAAGCCACAGGCAACGGTCACCGCGAAGGCGGTATCGGCGCGATCGATTTCTACACCGAGTGGAAGTCGATCTACGTGGATTACTCCGACAAGCTGCAGCGCGCCCAGATCGATACCGGCGAGTAGGACTGGTCGTTGGGCTTTGGTCTCTTGGTCGTTGATTGAGCTGTTGCGAAGCCGAATCGCTCGCCAGGGCGATTCGGCCTCGTCGCAAAACAATTCAATAACAAAGTTTTGAAGGGCGCGGTGGGGAAGGGCACGAGTTTACTCGTGCCGCTAAATCGTGGAATTCGATCGCGCTTCGGCGCCTGAGAGGCGCTTCTTATCCTGGACTACCCCACGGTCGTCCGATTTTTTCCCGCCGCTTTGCTCTGGTACAACAATTCATCCGCCCGCTTGATCACCGACTCAACCGAATCGTTCTCTGCCATCAGCGTCGCCCCGATCGAGACCGTCACCCCATATCTCTCATCTCCGGCAGAGAGAACAGTTTCGGCGACAAAGTTTCGGCAGCGCTCCGCGATCATGTGGAGCTTGTCCGCATCCACGTCTGGCACCACCACTACAAACTCTTCTCCTCCCCAGCGTCCCACGATATCCACCGCGCGGATCGCGCGATGCAGGGTACGGCCCACCAGCCGCAGGGCCTCATCACCGTGGCCGTGACCATAACGGTCATTCAAGCGCTTGAACAAATCAATATCGATCATCAACGCCCCGGCAGATCGATTGAACTCCCGCAGCAATTCCAGGGTCTGCCGCAGGCGAACTTCCACGAACCGCCGGTTTGGCAGGTTGGTCAGCTCGTCCACGAATGCCAGCTTCTCCAGTTGCCGCACTCGGCTCTCGATGCGCGTCCGCGCCGTGGCTTCTGCGAACACTTCCATCGCCCCAATGACCTGGCCGGAGCTGTCGCGCATGGGCGCCACCCGTACGCAAACCTGTAGGCGCTCTCCCGCTTTGTTCCGCATCGACAGTTCCGCCTCCTCGACGTTGCCGCTCTTCATGGCTTTGGTCAACGGACATTCGGTCCGACAAACTGCTTCGCCCTTTTCGTCCGTATGACACAGAAAATTATGAAAACAACTTCGTCCCACGGCCTTGTCGGAAACATAGCCCGTCAACCGTTCCGCACCCCGGTTCCAGTAGCGAATCGTTCGCTCGTGATCGACGAAGTAAACCCCGTCAAACAAACTGTCGAGCAGCCTTTGGTGGAAGGAGTGGCCTGAGTCGCTCCCCGCCACCTCGGTGCAACCCAGATCATTCAGTAGCCTAAGCATCCATTCTCCTTGGGAACATCACCTCCCTCGGGGAATATCGGCATAAACGCGTTACCGTTTGAGCTCGGCCGATTCACCCGTTACCCCCGTAACCTTGCCCTTACCTCCTCCGTCATCTAGCTTTACTCAACATTTCGTTTGTGGGCCCAATGCTCCGTTTGCTCGGGAAAGATTATGTTCACAAAATCAGCCTTTGGCACGCAGGTCCGTTCGAGTCGGCGAAGGCTGGTTTTGTTTTTGCTTCTTTCGTTTTGTGCGGTCGCGGTGCACGCTCAGAAAGCCGACAAGCCTCCGCGCAAACTCCTCGTCAAGACCACTCCGGATTATCCCTGGGACCTGCGCCGGTCTCATATAGGTGGACTGGTGCGGCTGAACCTGGTCATCGCGGCGAACGGCGCGGTCAATCGGGTCACCGTCCTCGGCGGCAATCCCATCCTCGCTGAAACCGCCAGCAAAGCAGTCCGGCGCTGGAAGTACGCGCCTGCCGACGCGGAAACCAACCAGCAAGTCGAAGTCGAATTCGATCCCAACCGCGGGAATTAGCTCGCCTCGGAAGTTCTTCTTTCTTTGCTTAACCCCTCCCGCTGGGTTGAAGTCCTGTTTTCTTTTGGTTGACGTCAGTCAACGAAGGATCTCGCGTCCACATCGCCGATCCCGACGCCGCGCCGTATCCCCTCCCAACCCGCTACGGTACAATCTATGCGGAACGGAGTTCGCTCATGCCCCTGACCCAAGCCCGCGAGATTCTTGCCGCCTCCCGCCTCGAAAACGTGCGCTACGCCATTCGTGATCTGGCCTGCGTTGCCCAGGAAGTCGCCGCCAAGGGACACAAGATCCTGCCCCTCAACATTGGCGACCCCATCAATTTCGATTTCGAGACCCCGGCGCACCTGATCGAAGCGGTGCACAAGGCCATGCGGGAAGGTAAGAACGGCTACGCTCCATCGTCAGGAGTTCCTGCGGCACTCGAGGCCATTCGGGGCGAAGCCGCGCGCAAGGGCATCACCAATATCCAGGAGATCTTCGTCACCTCGGGTGTCAGCGAGAGCGTCGACATCTGCCTTACCGCCCTGCTCAATCCCGGCGAAGACGTGCTCACGCCGAGCCCCGACTACCCGCTTTATTCGGCCGTGCTCGCGAAACTTGATATCGGACTCAACACTTATTATCTGAACGAAGAAGACGGATGGCAGCCCGATCTCGACGACATCAAGCGCAAGATCACGCCGCACACGCGCGGCATTGTGCTGATTAATCCCAACAATCCCACGGGATCGGTTTGCACCCGGCGCATGCTCGAAGACATCGCCGAGCTGGCGCGCCGCCATAACCTGGTCATCTTCGCCGACGAGATTTACGACAAGCTGATCCTCGACGATGACGAGCACATTTCGCTCGCCGCAGTCGCGCCTGACGTTCCGGTGGTGACCTTCGGAGGCTTGTCGAAGAACTATCTCGCGCCCGGATGGCGCATTGGCTGGGGCGTGATTAGTGGCGATGCGGCGGTGGTGAA
Source organism: Terriglobia bacterium (assembly GCA_963797845.1). Taxonomy (GTDB): domain Bacteria; phylum Acidobacteriota; class Terriglobia; order Terriglobales; family Acidobacteriaceae; genus DASREM01. Next base: position 2,924 of record CAWCRE010000009.1, on the reverse strand, counting down.
GCCCTACGTTGAGGGCGTGAATAAGCTGTTGCGCTCGCGCCTGTGCGCGAATCATCCCGAGCAGTATGCGATCAAAGCAGCGCTGGAAGGGCCCCAAGATCATCTGACTGAAGTCCGCAAAAAACTGCGCAGCCGCCGCGACCTGACCGTGCAATGGTGCAACTCGACGCCGCACGTAAGCTGCGTCTCGCCGCGCGGAGCGTTTTATGCCTTCCCGAAGCTGGAAATTCCGGAAGGCGATGACGTGTTCGTAAAGGAATTGCTTTTGCAGAAGCATGTGCTGGTCGTGCACGGCTCGGGCTTCGGACAAAAGCCCGGCACCAAACACTTCCGCATCGTGTTTTTGCCAGACGAGAAAACGTTGACGGCAGCCTACGCAAAGATCGCAGATCTGATCGGGGAGAGATACGGGAAGTAGAAGGTTTGATTTCCTAGCTGCCGCTCGCGGTGACCCAAGACATGAAGCGATTTCTTTCAGGAATGACGGTATTGTTCGCCCTAATGGGGTTGACGTACTTTGGATTCGTGGCCGACCGAATTCAATCTGAGTACGAGGACAACGTTAAGCACGGCCTACCAAAAGGGCGCATCATACAAGATTCACTCACCGTTCAGACAGGCCGTTAAATTCCGTTCTCGAAAAATGCCTTGAAGCCCGGCCTCAGCCCCTAAAGGGGATCGAAGACAACTCCCATCGGCGCGACTGAAGGCATGCCCTTCCCGAGTTGAGCGCAAGATTCTCTCGCGTTCTCTGCGGCCGTTCTCTGCGATCTCTGCGTTTTAAGACTTTTCTTTGGACGCAAAACACTCTTGATTTCATCGCCAGTACAATCCACAATCGCACCGGAGAAAACCGCTCTGACTTCCGGAGATAAACCATGAAGCGATTGCGGCTGGCGCTCAACCTCATTCTGGCAATCGCCTTCATCGTCATAATTGCGAACCATTTTTCGCCGAGCAACGCGTCCAAACTGAATGGAACCTGGGTCAAGACAAGCGGCATTGCTGACCTGCCCGACGAGATCACTCTTCAACGCCAGCGTGACCGAATCAAAATGAGGTATTACCACTTTGGCGACATTCGTACTGTCAATCTGCTTTGTGATGGCGAGGAACACCTCTACTGGAAAACGCCTGACGAAACCAACTACAAGGCAGTTCTAGCGGGCGACTCTCTGGTGGTCACCATGCAGACAAAAGTCTCGCCATCCTCGCAAATTGACCGAACCGACGAATGGACACCCTCTTCCGACGGCAAGACGTTGACCGTTACCTCAGGCAACGCGAGAGCGACTTACTCACGCAGGCCGCTGCTGAGTTCACTGTTTTCGGGCGCCCCTTAACTCCGTTGCATGAAGGATTTTCCTTCGTGAACCTCCGTGCCCTCTGTGGTGAATGCCTTTTCGCGAAGCCGTAAGAATCGCCTGCTAAAATCACCTCGTGATCGATATCCATTGCCACATCCTTCCTGAGGTAGACGACGGGCCCAAGAATTGGGAGACCGCGCAAGCGATGTGCCGCATGGCCGCCGCCGATGGTATCGAACACATTGTTGCCACTCCGCACGCGAACGAGCGCTATCACTACGACCGCCCGTACTTAGCCGGCCTGCTTGACCACCTGCGCACTCTGATCGGCGACTCGCCGCGCCTCAGCCTGGGTTGCGACTTCCATCTTTCGTTCGAGAATTTTGAAGACGCCCTCGCGCGCCCCGAGCGTTACCTGATCGAAGGCAGCCAATACTTGCTGGTCGAACTCAGCGACTACGGCATCCCCACGCAGATTCACGAGTGCTTCACCCGCCTTGGCGATAAAGGCATCACTCCGGTCATCACGCATCCCGAACGCAATGCCATTCTTCAGCAAACCCCACAACGCGTTCTGCAATGGATCGAGCAAGGCTGCGCGGTGCAGGTCACGGCTTCATCCTTCACCGGCAAATGGGGAGAGCGCGCCGGGCGCGTAGCCCGCTGGCTGCTGGAGCGCGAAGCAGTCCACATCCTGGCCAGCGACGCGCACGATACCAAGCACCGGGTTCCGAACCTCTCCGCTGCGCGCGACGTGGTCACTGATATCGCAGGCGCCGACGTCGCCCACTCGCTGGTTGACGCGAATCCTCGCGCCGTAATCAGCAATGAACGGCTGCCCTACTTCCCTGATCCCGTGACGAAGGGGTGAAAGAAACAAGTTTCAAGTTTCAAAGTCTGAAGGGCCCAGATCTTCAAGGTAAGCAAAATCGAGAGTTTCCAGAACAGGACAGGTTTTGTTTTTGAAACCTTGAAACCCGAAACTTTGAAACTTACTTTTGCGGCTGGTTGGGACCGGCTTCCGAAGGACTACTTGAAGAATGTGTCACCGGTTGTGTGGTCATGGCGCTCTCCGGATTCAGCAGGTGCTGATGATCCGGCCCCAAGCCAAGCTTGATCAGCGCCCGGGAATCAGGAATCGATTTGCTCTGCCAGCCATTATCGGCCTGGTAGCGCTCCATGGCTTTCTGCGAAGTTGCGTCCCACGTGCCCGACGGCTCGCCATCCATGTAATGTTCCCGAATCAGCGCTCCCTGAATGTCGCGCGCCCGTTGCGAGTCAATGTTCTGCTGGCCGCGCTTGCGCCAGCTGACCTTCTTTGATCGTTTCCCTTTTTTCGAGGCGGACTTGGAAGAGGTCTTCGTAGTGTGGGTACTCTTGTGGGTTGAGGCGGTAGTCTTTTTTGGGGCAGTCGCCGTGCGAGCAAACGCCAGCGTCCCCGCCAACAGCAGCGAGCACCCCAGCATCAGCATGTTGCGACCAGAACCCACAGCTCACCTCAAGAATGTCGTGCACGTACCGCCGGCGTCTTACCGGGACGGCACTGAAATCATCCCGCGTTTGCGGCTTCAGTGCCAGTCCCGAAAGTGTGTATCGAAGTTACGGAAGTGTTCCCGC
>CAWCRE010000008.1:0-979055 GCA_963797845.1 Terriglobia bacterium | reverse complement strand
GGGTCGGCAAGGTCACGGAGAAAAATCTGAACGCGCTCGGGATCATGAGAGTGGGCGACCTGAAGCGGTTCGATGATTCTGTGCTGAACGAAAAGTTCGGAAAATGGGGATTGGCGTTGGCTGGCAAGTCTCGCGGTGAGGATGCCGGGGGATGGTTCGATAGTGAAGTCGGCGCCGACACGGACGCGAAGTCGATCAGTCACGAGCACACCTACAATGATGACACTGCGGATCCGGAGCGCATCGAATCCACCCTGATGCGGTTGTCGGAAATGGTAGGGCGCAGGCTGCGGGAAGCACACCTGCACGCGAGAACCATTCAGCTGAAGTTGCGGTACAAAGACTTTTCCACGATCACCCGCGCGCACAGCCTGTCTTCTGCTACTCAGCTGGATACAGAAATATTTGAGCAGATTCGTGCCTTGTTCCGCAGGAACTGGCGTCAGGGAGCGCAGGTACGGCTGCTGGGCGTGCATGCCTCCAATTTCGAGGAGACCGAACCGCAGGGAGATCTTCTGGAAGGCGAACGCCGGGAAAAATGGAAACAGGCGTTGTCCGCGGCCGACCGGCTGCGAGATAAGTTCGGCGAATCCAGTGTGTCTCTAGCCACCGGAATGAAAGGACAATTTCGAGAGCGCACGCACGAAAATCCAGCAAGCTTGCCGGGGAAGAAGAAAGTTCAGGGCACAGAGTAGCTCGGGATCTAAATACAACGGCCGGGAATTCCGGAATTGCCTCCGGTCCCGGCCGTGTTTACTTCACCTTGTCCGCGAATCCTATTTGTCAGCAGGAGTAGTGTTCGACGCGGTGGTCGCGCCGTTGGATTCGGTGGGAGTGCTGGTTCCGAAACGAGTTCAAGCGTGGGAAAAATGGTGTGACTTCGAACGGCATCTTGTCGCGAGATGAAGTGATGGCGACCGGTGCGGTCTTGATCATCTCCACGTGATCGTCCCACGGATTCAACTTGACGCGTCCGCCAAGCGGCAGGGCGGCGATCTGGTCGAGCTTGTTTGGGTCGAGCGCCGGAGCCGCCGTCATCAAAGCAGACAGCCGCTCGATGGTGTCCCTTGTTGTCAGTGAAGTTGTTGCCCAAGTGGGCTGTCAGCAACGCCGAGAGTTGAGGGGCCGCGCTCGCTCAGTTCCTTCAAGAACAGGCCGGCCGTCTCCAGCTTCTGGCGTAGGGAGAGCTCTTCAGCATGTCCAATGCCTTCTTGTCCGCAGCCGTTTCTTCTTCGGGAACGTGACGGAATCCGAAGTTCGATAGGTGGATTCATCGGAGAACAGCATGCGGTCGTTGAAAGCGAACTTGCTGCCCAGGTTGTGGCCGAGAACGATGTGCGCCAGTTCGTGCGACAGCACCATCGCCAGGCTGGCCTCATCGGGAAGCGTATCGATCAGCCCGCGGCTGATGATGATCGTGTTGCCCACGCTGAAGGTTTCGAGCGGCGAGGTCAGCAGCACGCGCGTGCGCACCGGGCGCGGCAGTTCGATGTTGTTGGTGATTTCCAGATTGTTGACGACGGTCTGCAGAATCTTGTCGACATCGCCCTCCGGAGCCAGCAAGCCGGCGTTCTGCAGGCGTTCGACGACGTTGTCTTCCGCCTGCTGCTGCCATTGCGCGCTGCGCTTCGCAGCGGAGAGGCATCCGCGCGGCGGCGCTTTCGTCTTTCACGCGTGTCATCCACGCTGATCTGCGTCAGTTCGTCTTCTTGCCATTCTTCTTCAGGTCGTAGCCCCAGATGCGGGTCTGCGCCTTGAACGCCATCTTGTCTTTCGAGCCGTAGCTGAAGTCGCCTTCTTCGCTGTAGATGTAGGACGGGACCCAGTAGCCCGGAATCAGGTTCAGGCGCCAGCTATCCATGTGGAAGAAGTAAGCGTTGCGCGGGCGCGGAGCATACGTGCCGTTCAGGCGGACGATGTTGTAGTCCTGGTCTTCGACCCAGATGCGGCCCAGGAAGCGGCCTTTGCCGGCATCTTTCTTGGGAGTGACGTCGAACACCATGCAACGCACGTCGCCAAGAAATTCGCGGCGGACATATTTGAATTCGTAGTGATTGCGATCAAAGTCTTCGCGATCGGCGAAGACCATCCAAGAGAAGCCCATAGGCTTGTATTCGAACTTGAACAGCTTGGTGAAGCCGCCCATCAGGCGGTTCTGGAAGCTCGTGTCCTTGGACAGATAGTCGCGACGATCGACAGTCTCGCCCATGTCCATGCGGCCGAGGAAGTAGTGATCTTCCTTGGGCACCGGGCCGAGCTGCGGATCGAGCTTCAGGTTCTGCAGATAGGTTTCGACCAGCGGAGTGCGGTTCTTGAGCAGATCCATCAGCGCGTGCTCGCGCTCGATGGTGCGATCGACGACCTGGTCCATGGTGCTGGCGGAGCTGTCACCTTGCTGCGGCTGAGCCGGCGGGGCAGACGGCAGCTGCGGCATTGCGGGAGGCGGCAGCATCTGCAGCTGCGGCGGCTCCGGCTGGGCGCTTGCCTGCAAGGTTTTCTGCTGGGCGGCCGCGCTCAGCGAAACCAGCAGGGAAGCGGTGAACATCCATTTCCAATGTACGCATGACTCTGTTCCTCTCTCTTCTTACCTCAATAAGCCATCTGGAAAACAACGTGCACGATGGCCGTGGAATCCACGGGCATGCCGTTACGCAAAGCTGGCTTGAATCGCATCTTGTTGGCCGCGGCAATCGCGGCCTCATCAAGGCCGTGGCCCATGCCGCGAACCACGCGATTTACGTGCAACTGACCATTTGCTCCGAAACATCACTTCCAGCAGATACTTCCCCTTCGAGCTTTAGTTGCCGCGCCTCCTTGGTGTAAACCGGATTTGGCTTGATAAGTGATTTCGACGTGGAGTCGCTCGGCGGCCCGCTGTCGAGTGATGCGGCTTGACGCCGGTTCCGCTGGGCCACCGTCTGAGCTGCCGAAGCCTGCCGGTCTGCACCGAGCCACGTGCCGTTGCTACGCCCATCGCCTTGCCCACCGTTGGGCGATGCCATTGCCAAATCCGGCGCTGGCGACCGTGCCTTTCAGGCCATTTGCGCCGCCGGAGCCGTTGCCTTGTGCCGGGGCCTTGGGCAGGTCGAACGATCCGGTTTTCGCCATCATGAGCTTGCGCCTTCTTTGCCTCGCCCGGGATCCCGTTCGGATCGCCGAATCCGCCGGTCTGAACTTTCTGGACTGGAGCATTGAGAGTCGGCGCCGCTGAACTTCCAAACTCACCTGTATGCACGATGAGTGCAGGACGCGCTCCGCCAGATACTTTCAATACCGTGGGCGTGAAGTTGTTCACCACGATCTTCGGGGGAGCCATTTCAGCTGCTGCTGTTTCGGCGCGCTGAATGTCGCGTGGCACCGTCAATTTCGGGGTCTGGCAAACGGAGCGGGAGGAAGCAACTTCGCATGCAGCGAAACTTTCGGCGGCTTCACCTTCAACGCCTTGGGCTGCAGGCTTGGGCAGCGGAATCAGATTCTGTGACGTGAGTAAGTCTGGACAACTGCAGCTTTCGGGCAGATCAAACCGATGTTGATGAGGAGAATGACCAGCAGGATCAACGAACCCATAGCTAGTGGCCAGCGTTCGCCAGTCCATCTTGCGCTCGGGCAGCAACCCCAACTCAAGTCGTCAGGCATAGCCATCCATATCTCCAACGGGAACCCGAGCCTGGGGAAGTGCTGCGGGTGGAAGCCTTACGGTAAGGGAGAGAGGGGAGTGGGTAAACGTGTCGGCTGCCCGTGTACTTTGGTAACTCTCGGAAGTCTAAAACAGTGGAATGACGTGCAAGTTTGGGTGCAAAGCGGAGGTGACTATTTCGGCCTGATGCACTTCGTGCGCGTCGCTTGGCGAAGTAAAAGAACAGCGGAATGCCCGCCAGGATGACCAAGCTACCCAAAGCCGAGTTACGAAGGTTATCGGTGAAGGTGTAGTACAGCAGGATGGCGGAGGCGATGACGAAAAGCGTCGGCACGAACAGGATATCCCCACACCCGATAGGGACGCGGCGCATTGGGCTCTCGCCGGCGGAATACGAAGATCGTGCTCCCCGCGATCATGTAGAAAAGCCATTCGGCGAAGATCGCCAGAGAAAAGAACTGGCGGAAGTTTCCTCCGAGCAGCAGCAAGAAAATCGAAAGCGCGGCCTGCACCACGATCGCAACCGATGGCGTGTGAAACCGCGGATGTACCTCCGCAGGTCTGTGAAAAAATAGCCGTCGCGCGCGACAGCGAAGGGTACGCGAGCGCCGCTCATGATGGTGCCGTTCAAGGTCACGAGCATCGAGAATGCCATGCCGGCAGAAACGATACTCGCACCGAGAGTGCCCAGACACCATCCGCGATGGCATCGGAAGCGGGTCGCGGCGAAGTTGCGATCAGCGTCGCTGGAAGACGTACTGCACGGCTGCATTGACCAGCATGTACAAGAGCGCCCACGACAGCGACGCCGACGATCAGCGCAATCGGAATGTTGCGTTCCGGATCTGCGAACCTCTCCGGCGACCATGTTGAGATCGTTCCACCCATCGTAGGCCCAGAGCGCTGCGACCAGCGCTGCCATGAAGCCGGCAATTCCACCCTTAGCTCCAGCGTAACGAACCAGCGAAATGGCTCCAGGTGCCGCCGCGTATAGCTGAATCCGATTGCCACAATTCCCAGAATGATTGCGACTTTTAACAGAGTGAAGACCAGCTGGAACTCTCCAGCCTTGCTTGATGCCGACGTAATTGAGAGACGGAAATCAAGATGGTGGCGGCAATGGCGACCAGCTGTCCGTAAGTCGATCGGAGACGGGGATGTGATGAGCCGTGTGAGAGAAAAACCGAAAACCGAAAATGTTCCGAGGATCCGCACGAGTCCGGTGGTGATGGTTGCGATCGAGGCAGGCTTGGCGATGACGAACCAAGTCCAGCGCATAGAGAAAGCCGGCGAGCGGGCCGTAGGCGTCGCGGACATACACGTACTCGCCGCCGGCTTGCGGCTTCATGGCGCCCAGTTCCGCATAGGTGAGCGCGCCAAAGAACGAGAGCATGCCGCCGACCATCCATGCCAGGTAGACCAGTTTGGCAGAGCCGACCGCCTGCATCATTTCAGCAGGAACAGAAAATCCGCTGCCGATGATGGTTCCAACGACGACTGCGCCGGCATGGCTCACGCCGAGATCGCGAGCCAGTTCGGGATCGGGACAGTGAGCCTGGGCAGACGTCAAGTAGGAGAGTATACGGTGAGTCAGACGGATACGCGACACGCGATGACGCGAGAGCATCAGCCCTAACGGTTTCGGAGACTCTGCGCGAAGCGCCAGGCTGATCGAAGTAACCGACTGACAAATGTGATCATGGTTCCGATCGCGACCCACCAGGTCCAGGCGAACGTCGGGTCCTTAGCCAGAGATACAGTTCGCTACAAAGCCAAGCCAGCATGCCGACCATGGCGCCGCGTCTGATTGGCTCGTCGGGTCAGCACGCCGAGCAGGAATACTCCAAGCAGCGCTCCATAGGCAATGGACGCGATCTGCAGGCCGACTTCCACCACTCGTCCGACTTTATGCAGAGACAAGCACGGCTAGCGCAAACAAAACCAGCGCCCACAAGAACGTTGCCAACGCGACAGATTTTTATGCGGGTGTCTTCAGGTATGCCGGACTCTCTCCGCAAATAAAAATCGATGACGGAGCTGGAAGACAGCGAGTTCAGCGCTGCGCTTAGGTTCGACATGGCGGCTGCCAGAATCGCCGCGATCAGCAGATCCCGAAATGCCGTGCGGCATCTGGCTGACGATGAATGTGGGATAAATGCGATCTGCCTTGCCGAAGTTCTGCGATGGCACCTGGTAAAACGCGAATAACATCACGCCGACAATAAGGAACAAGCCAAATTGAAAGAGAATCGCGATGCCGCTCGAAAGCAGTGCCATGACGCTGATTGCCGCTGGTTACGCGCGGCCAGCAAGCGCTGCACGATGAGTTGGTCGGTGCCATGGCTGGCAGTTGTCAGGAAATATCCGCCAACGAGTCCAGCCCAGAATGTGTAAGGGTGCCAGAAAGTCAGGAGAAGTCGAAGACCCGCAACTTTCCCGGCGCTCTGCCGCCAGTGCTGTGAATCGTGGCCCATCCGCCCGGAACCAGGTGAAGGATGGTAAAGACGCCGACCAGCGTTCCTCCGATGTAGATGACGGTCTGCACTACATCCGTCCAAATGACCGCCGCCAAGCCGCCTTCGAAGGTGTAAATAAATGTCAGGACAGTGATGATCGCGATGGAAGCGATCTCGACCGGTCCCTAGCGCGATTCGCGACCACGATCGAAACCGCGTACACGCGCACACCTTCCGCCAGCGGCGCGCGTAACAGGAACAGCCCGGCTGTCAACGATCGCAAGCGGTCGTCCGAAACGGCGCTCGATCAACTCGTACGCGGTGATAGAGGTCACCTCGAAAATAATGCGGCAGGAGCATGAAGCTGATGACGATGCGCCCGACAAGGTATCCGAATACGACCTGCAAAAAGTCAGGTTGGTGTCGTAGGCGAGCCCGGGAATACTGATGATGGTGAGGGTGCTGGTTTCTGCCGCCACGATGGATAACGCAATCGCCCACCAGGGGATATTTCGGTCGGCCAGAAAATAATCGCGCAACGTGCGCTGGCGTTTGCGGAAACGCATGCCGAAGAGCGTGATCCCGACAAGGTAAAGGGCCACGATCAGCAAGTCCGCACTCGTGAGGCGCAATTCCAGAGTTCCTCAATTTGAGATCAAAATCTTACTGGACACTTTAACTGCCAATTTCTTCCACAATCAGAAAATCGGGCGTTCGGTATCGCGCAAGACACTCCATTCCCGCAAGCGCAAAGCGCTCTTTCCAGTAATTGGACCGGAAACTCCGGTATTACTTCGGGAGCCGTTTCGGCTTTCAAAAAATCAGCATCTGAAACGTTTGTTCCTCGCGAAAAAGTAGTAATGTGAAGTGCGATCATCTCCCCCAAGGAGTGGATAATGCGGAGAGCGTACGCTGCGTCTCTTCTCGCATTGTGGACACGTTGTAAAGTTTCCAACCACATGACACGGGCATTTTCTCTCTGGCTGACCAGTACCGCTCTCCTCGGCGTGACGCCCGCCGCTTTTGCAGCGTTAGTCAAGAGTGATTATCTCCCCCACGGTTATTGTTATTTGTGGGATTGGAAACTCCTGTCTGTGCACCTGGTTTCGGACCTGCTGATCGGATTATCCTACGTCAGCATTTCTTTCAGCGTCTGGTATTTGCTCCGAAAGTTCCGCAGGCACCTTCCTTTTCACTGGGTATACATCGCATTTGGGGTGTTTATCGCTGCCTGCGGGGTTACGCACTTGATGGAAGTGATCGTCCTGTGGTTTCCCGCCTACTGGGTTTCTGGAACGATAAAAGGCATCACCGCCGTCGCGTCGGTAGGAACCGCAGTGGCTCTGCCGTCGTTGACGCCGAAAGTGTTCGATCTGGTGCAGACGGTGAAGGCTTCTTCGGAGTTGCGAAGAAACCTTGAAGTCTCCAATCTCGAACTGGAGGTCCGCAATCGCGAACTGAAGCGAGCTACAGAGCTAAAAAGTCAATTTCTGGCCAGCATGAGTCATGAGTTGAGGACCCCTCTCACCGCGATCATGGGGTTTTCCGACCTGCTGAGTGCAGAGACGGCTGGACCATTGACGGATAAGCAGAAGCGGTACTCCCAGCACATCCTGGACAGCGGACGCCACCTTCTAGGCCTGATCAATGATGTGCTCGACATGTCGAAAATCGAAGCTGGGCATCTGGTGTTGCAGTTTCAGTCGCTGCGCGTGATCGACGTGGTGAATGAAGTATTGTCGTCGATGGGACCGCTGGCAGCTGCGAAGCGGCTTGCGATCGATACCAATGTACCCGCGGATCTTAAAGTGTACGCAGATCGTCTTCGGGTTCGCCAGATCCTGGTGAATCTGTTGAGCAATGCAGTGAAGTTCACGGGAAGCGGCGGCCGGATTAGTGTGGATGCAACCCCCGGCGAAAAATTCGTTCAGATATCAGTGACCGACACTGGGTTGGGCATCCTCCCCGAAGAACAGGCTGCTATTTTTGACGAGTTCCGCCAGGTTGGCGAAACCACGAAAGGCGTGCGGGAAGGCGCAGGTCTGGGCCTGGCGATCACCAAGCGGCTGGTGGAACACCATGCCGGGCGTATCTGGGTCGAGAGTCAACTCGGCAAAGGCAGCAGGTTTATCTTTACCCTTCCGAGTAAAGCGGAAATTGCAGAACCCACTTTGAATTCGATTGCCAGCGGTGCCCAAGAAAATAAGCGTACCCAGACTCCGCGAAATAAGCCTTTAATTTTAGTAGTGGATGACGAGCTAGTCGTGCGTGAATTGCTGGCCGTGGCGCTGGAGAAACATGGCTATGCGGTGGCTACCGCCGTCTCAAGTGCTCAGGCCCTGATGAAGGCGCGTCAGCTAAAGCCGGATGCGATTACGCTGGATATCCTTATGCCGGGAGGAAGCGGATTCGGGGTTTTGTTCGAACTAAGACATGCCCCGGAACTCGCGAGCATTCCAGTCATCGTATTTTCGATGGTGGAACAGGAGGAAACAGGGTTTGCCTTGGGGGCAGCAGAATTCCTTACCAAGCCGCTGGAGGAGAAAGCCTTACTGGCAGCGATAATCCGTCATGTGCCGGTCCGTCGGAAAGAAGCGAATATCCTGGTGGTAGACGACGATTCGAAAACCTGCGATTTTGTTTCGGAGCTGTTGCACTCCGAGGGATATCGCGCTGTTGCCGCAAGAAACGGGCGAGAAGCTATGGATATTCTTGGCCGGAGCACGACGGATGCGATTGTACTCGACCTGAATATGCCGGAGATGGACGGATTTGAGGTACTCAAGAGGATCGGTGAAGATCCTGTGCTGAAAGAGATTCCAGTGCTGGTGCTTACCGCGAAGGAGCTGTCGGACGCCCAAATCGAGCTTTTGTCACGGCAAGCTCGGACAATGATGCGAAAGAGCGAAAACTGGCAGGACCGATTTCTCGGTCAGGTAGGCCGCGCCGTGGGCCAGACTCGTCCGCAGCAGAGGGGCAGTGCAGGGTGAAAATTCTAGTCGCAGAAGACAATCCCGCGAACCGCGAGCTGATTCGCGAGATCCTGGAAGTTCACGGATACGACGTGCTGGAAGCCGCGAACGGGCTGGAAGCCCTTGAACAGATCGAGGAGAAGTTGCCTGATCTCGTGCTCATGGACATTCAGATGCCTCTCATCGATGGATTTGAAACGGTTTCAAAATTGCGAAAAGATCCTCGGTTTGGCAAACTTCCAGTGATCGCGCTCACAGCGTACGCAATGAGCGGAGATGAAGAAAAGGCGCTCATGGCAGGCTTTGATGGATATCTCTCCAAGCCCATGGATGTGAAACAGCTTCTGCAATACTTACAGCAGTTCTCCACGCCTGATCGAGTGTGACCGTCACGTCTTTTCTTTCGATTTCCCAACTGTGATAGAAGTACCTCGTGAGGTACTTTCTTGGCATCGATGGCGGGGCCAGCAAGACCTGCTGTGTCCTGGGCGATGAGCGGACGATCCTGGCCGCGGAACCGCTGGATCCAGTAACGTCACTCGCGTTGGCGAGGCTGTCGCCCGAGAATCACTGACCGTAAGCATTCTGCAGGCCTGCGCAGCCGCACAAGTCGATCCCGCGCAAATTACAAGCACATGCGTTGGTGCAGCGGGCGCTGCCCGGGAGAACGTTCGCGCCCAGTTCCACCGATTTGTGAGCGAGACGGTTCACGGTGAAGTGCAGGTCGTGGGAGACATGATGGTCGCCTTGCACGCTGCATTCGGCGATGGGCCGGGAGTGATTGTCGTGGCTGGTTCGGGATCCATTGCGTACGGAAGAGATTTATCAGGCAGAACGGGGCGCGCCGGGGGTTGGGGCTTTGCGATTTCGGACGAGGGTTCGGGATATTGGATTGGACGGCGAGCGATTGCATCTTCCATTCGCGTTTGCGATGAGCGAGGCGAGTCGGAATGCTCGCTGCTTTCTGAGATCCTGAAGGTTCTCGGCCTGGAAAGTCGAGAACACCTGGTGATGAGGGCTAACGGAAATCCTCCTCTCGATTTTGCCATTGTTGTACCGGCTGTGATCAAGCTTTCCGATGAAGGGGATGAAACGGCACAAAGAGTGCTAAGCGCCGCCGGTGAAGAACTTGGAAAATTAGGCGTTGTTGTTTTGAAGAGGCTTTTTGAAGACGCAAGCGCCCCAGTGGCCATGTCCGGTGGTGTTTTTGCGAATAGCGCTTTTCTGCGGCAGGTTTTCTACAATTATCTGGCGTCGGCCTTTCCGGCAGCAATCATGAATTCGACCGTGGTGGAACCGGTTTTAGGGGCGCTGGCGATGGCGCGAAAACGCGCACACATTTAATCATGGCATCCGATCACCCGATGGCGACTGACATCGAACCGGGAAGTCCCGACGATTCTTCCCTTGAACTCGCGAAGCCGGCAATACCCGATTCGGAATCTTCAGAAGACGTAATACTCGCTTGGTTGCAGCGAGCCGATCTTCTCGCATCGGAAATCGAGCAGCTTATCAAGCACTGCGGCGCCATGAACAGCCGGAGAGTTAGGCTTGCGACGGTAACGCATCCCCGTACACCTCGACACATTACGCTCCCACTACTTCGTCAGTTGCTCACGTTCGATTTGATGGGGGTGGCACTGGCTCCGATGGTGGCAGCAGATATCAAACACGCCGCAGAAGACGGGCTGATTCAACGGATCGAGAGCATCTCCGCAGGCGAGCGCCTGACGCTGGCGAGGCGAGCTTCGGGGAGAGTTGCGGGCAGTTTGTTGGTGGACAGTGATTCTCGAGTGATGCGCGCCGCGCTGGATAACGCCAGGTTGACCGAAGTTCTGGTGACCAAGGCTATTCAGGGTCCGCGAGTGACTTCTTCTTTCGTCGAGGCTGTGTGTTGTCATGGAAAATGGTCCCTGAGGCAGGAGATTCGTATCGCCCTGCTAGGTTGCGAGAAGACTCCGTTGGCTCGAACTCTGGCTTTTGCTCGCGAGTTACCGGCATCACTGGTGCGAGATGTTCTGCACGCGTCGAAGTTGCCATCCGGTACGAAACATTACCTGCAGGCAGAGCTTAGTATTCCTGATTAGCTGGACTTTGTACCGCCCGAACTTCCGACGGTGACATGAGTGGCTTGCTTGTGGTGCAACAAATCCACGACAGCCTGATAGAGCCGTGAGCGCATTTCGTATCGTTCATGAGCGCGCGTGATGTAACGCACCAGCACCTGCACTCCGGACGAGGTGGGGCGAACATTGATTGCTGGAGTGGCCGATACCGACCCCAAACGTTGACGGTTGGTGGCGCGCTGCCATTCTTCTTCTGCGTCGCGCGCGTTAAGAGCGGTCTCGTCGGTTACCAGCTTTTGAATGGCGTCAATCAGCGGATAGGGATTTTCATTTGCCGGAACCAAAACCTGAAGTTCATCCCACAGCCATTGCCCCGTCGTAGAGAAGTTGAAGAAATGCCCTTCAATCGCAAAGCTGTTCACGAAGGCAACCTTGCGACCGGTAGGGTGCCCGGCGTCATTCCAGTTCCCAGTTTCAAAAAGGACCGTTCGCAGTAAACCGATTTCGCTGACTTCGCCCACTACGCCGTTGATTTCGACCCAGTCGCCGACCCGAAGCCCATTTCTCCCCATCAGAACAAACCAGCCGAAGAATGCGACGATGAAATCCTTCATCGCCACGGTAAGGCCGGCGCCGGCGAGGCCAAGGATGGTAGGAGTCTGACTAGGCGTTCCGAAAATTACCATCAAAATGAGGAGCAAAGCCACGGCTTGCATGGCAAAGCGAACGATGGTGCGGACGGTGCGCAGCCTGCGTTTTTCCGGCGTGGCGTCGACCAGGAACTGCTCAACTGCACGGCTGATCAGATAGGTGAGTAGTACGATCAGCAGAATCCAAAGTGCAGACTGGATCATGCCGTGGGTTGCGACCCCGCGGTCGGCAGCCACGATTGCAATCCAACTTGCGTAGTCCTGCCCCAACTCCTGATGATCTTCCACCCTCTTGTCGAGATCGGCCAAATTCTTCTGATCCTCGGAAAGCCGGTGCAGCGAACGGAGGACGGCGGACGATTGTTCTTTATTCGGGGTATTTACCGGTGCATTGGGATCGGGTGAAGCGCCCGGCTCTCTGAGTTGTTGATTGCTGGCCTTCTCGCCTTCAAGACGGCTTTCAAGTTGATCGTGCGCCTTGCTCAAGGCGGATGCCGCGGTTAAGGATTGTTCCCGCGCTGCATCCAACAATTGTTCTTTCTGTCGTAGAGTTCGCCACGCCGTGAACTGAGATAGCAGGTTTCCAGCTGAGGCGTTCGGTTCTGCGGTCCTGCCGGAAGGATTGTTAGCCGCCGTCTGATGTTCAGCCGCCTCGTGGTCATCCAGAAGGTGCTGGATTCGACTCTTGGGATCGCCTCCCGCTCGCGAGAGATCCTGTTGTGCGTCATCCACTTCATCCTCGTCTAACTCGAGTTGCGCCTGCGTCAAATCCAGTTGTTCTTGAATCGAGTCGCGATCGCGCTCCGAGGCAGCAGACAGCTTTTTTTTGAGTTGGTCGGCGCGCTCCTGATCTGCCTTGAGATGCTGCCGAGACTCATCCAACCGAGCGGACAGCTGCTTTGTTTGGGGACTAGGCGGGACTGGATGCTGCGTGGCGTTTCGCAAGGCGTCTGCAAAAGCAAGGTCGACTTCGTGGTCGGCGATTCGGAGTGTCTCGTCGGCGAGCCGCTTTTGCTCCGGAGTGCTTGCGAATGCAGATACGTCGCGAGCCGTGAGCAACGGAGTCTGATCGACCAACGATTGATTCGCAGAAACACTTCCGGAATCACTTCTGCTTCCTGCTCCGCGAGTAAGAAAAACGCCCACACATGCTGCCAGGACCAGGAGAAACAGGAGCAGTATCGTGATCCATTGCCGAATTTTGATGATGGCTGGAATGAATTTCATTATACGGATGCAAGCGCAGGCATCAGAGAACCGCCAGTGCACGCTACCGAGGTAACATGGCTTACGTGTGCCGCGTCCTTAGAATCACAACATGGCGATCTCGGTAGGGAAGCAGTCGCGCTGGGTTCCAACCGCTCAGTTGCCGGCTGGGGCTTGGACTCTGTTTTATCTGCTTTTCCTGATCTATGCCTTCCTGATGCACGGATCGTTTCTCGTGATCGATTTTGTAAATCTGATTGTGCACGAGGGTGGTCATTTGCTGTTTGGATGGTTTGGCGAGACTCCAGCGTTGCGGCGGTACGAATTTCAGTGGAGCGTTCCCTTGCTGCTTGCGACTTACTTCTACACTCAGCGGCAACTCGCGGCATTCACGTTCTGCGCTTTCTTTTCTTCGAGAACCTTCTCTACTCGGCTACTTACATGTGCGATGCAAGGGCGATGGCGTTGCCGCTGGTAACAGCGGGCGATTCAGATTTCGTGGAGCACGATTGGCACACCATTTTTTCTAAGCTGAACGTGTTGTCGCATGACACGGCGATTGGCGGCACAGTTCGATTCGTCGGTTGGTGTGGGATGATCGGGACGGCGGTCTGGTTCTGCTGGCGAAGTTTCTATGCGCAGGCCCAGAACTTTCCTGAAACACTAGCCGATTAAAAATGCGTATTGAAGGTAAAAGCCCGCTGGATGACCAGCGGGCTTTTAGCGTATGCCCGTCCATGGAGGCCAAGCCGCAGACAGACGGGTGCAGAATAGGTCGAAACAGGAGCTACTACCATAGCTAGTCTGAAATAATTCAGAAACCTGTACGCAATTGGAATGTGGTGTTTCCATTTTGAACAAATCACTTACTAATGTTATCGTCTTCGTCGCGGCGGCTCTTTTGGATGTCAATGCCAAGCTGCTCAGCCTTCTTATAAAAATGGCTTCTCTCTAACCCTAGGGTCTTCGCGCTATTCGTGATATGGAAGTTACTGTGCTTGAGTTCGGCGAGCATGGTCTCCCGCTCAAACTGCTGTACGCGTTCTGCGAGTGTTCCCGTTCCCGAGGGTGTTGCTGAACCAGCACTCGCCGCAGGGAGCGCAGAACGCACCAGTTCGACGGTGACTTCGTCGCCATCGGCCAGAAGCATCAGCCTCTCGACAAGATTACGGAGTTCGCGAACGTTTCCGGGCCAGGAATGGGACTGAAGTGCCGCAACGGCCTCCTCGGTGAATGAGATCGACTTCCAACTATTCTGACGACAAACCTGCTGCGCGAAGTGGCCGATCAACTTCGGAATGTCGTCGCTTCGTTCCCGCAGCGGAGGCAGTACTAACGGGAAAACGTAAACCCGATGGAAAAGGTCCGGGCGGAATTTGCCTTGCTTCACCAATTCATCCAAGTTGCGATGGGTGGCGACGATGACTCTCACGTTGACGGAAACAGGCCGATCGCCGCCGATCCGTTCAATCTCGCCTTCCTCGAGTACGCGCAGAAGTTTCGCCTGCATCGGAAGTGGCATGTCTCCGATCTCATCGAGAAAAATGGTTCCGTGGTTCGCTTGCTCGAACTTACCAAGATGACGGCCGGCTGCTCCGGTGAAAGATCCTTTTTCGTGGCCGAAGAGCTCTGACTCGATCAACTCAGCGGGCACCGCAGCGCAGTTCAAAGTGATAAAAGGCCCTGACCGCTCTTGAACTCCGCTCGTGTAGAGTTCGGGCAACGAGTTCCTTGCCGGTTCCGGTCTCACCAAGAATGCAGACACGGGTTTCGCTGCTGGCGACGCGCTGGACTTGTGCCATTACCTTTTGCATGGCTTCGCCGGTCCATATCAACTCGTGCTTGCCCAGACGCTGGAGAAGTTGGCGATTCTCGATTTCAAGTCGCTGTAGCTTAAGCGCATTTTCGACGGTGAGTAACAGTTTGTCGGTCGAGATTGGCTTCTCAAGAAAATCCAATGCCCCGAGCCGAGTGGCACGCACGGCCATATCAATGTGCGCCTGTCCCGACATCATGACGACGGGGGACGAAACGCCTTGAGCCTTCAAGTCTTCCAGAAAGGAGAGACCGTCCTTGCCGGGCATAATCACGTCGGAGAAGATCAAATCGAAAGTCTGCGTTTTAGCGAGTTCCAAGGCCTTCGCGGCACTGTCGCAGACTGTCGCCTCATGTCCGGCAATGCGGAAGGCGCGTGACAGGGAGGCCAGCGTATTCGCTTCGTCGTCGACGATCAGCAGATTGGCTTTTTGCGCCACCATCGCTCCTTAGGACTCAGCATTGAAATTGCTTTGAGCCAGGCTCAACTTATCCGGGTGTGCAGGAAGCTCAATCGTAAATGTGGTGCCCCTGCCTAGCTCGCTTCGGACACTGATGTGGCCACCGTGATCGCTAATGACGGATTGCACGATCGCCAGGCCGAGACCAGTTCCGTGAAGTTTACTCGTGTAATAGGGAGTAAATAATCGGGCACATTCTTCGCGAGAAAGCCCGGTACCGGTATCGCTCACTTCGAGCTTGGCGCTATCGAGCTCCGGATGCGTTCGCATGGTGAGCTTGCCTTGCCTCGGCATGGCGTCCATCGCGTTGAGAACCAGGTTTGAAAGCGCGCGATGCAGCAGCTCCGGATCGGCCAAGTACGGTCAGAGGGTCGCCCGCCAAATCGAGCTCGCACTCAATGGGCACCCGGTTTGGCGAGTTCAGTTGAGCCTGAAAAAGCCTCGCGACATCACGTACCACGTCGTTTACGTTCACCGGGCGAAGCTGGGGCTCCGGCATTTTCGAAAAGTCACTGAATCGCGAAATCACGGTTTTCAGGTTTGCGATCTCCGCCAAAAGTGTGGATGCACTCTCACGGAAAATTTCATCAAACAACTCCGAGCTCTGTTCCCTGGCGCGGATCAGGTTTTCCACCGTAAGTTGGAGTGGGAAGAGCGGGTTCTTCAATTCGTGTGCCAGGCGACGAGCCAGTTCGCGCCAAGCCGCGACTCTTTCAGCCTGCAAAGCGCGGTCTCTCTGTTCAAGGAGTTCGTGGGTCATGCGGTTGAACGATTCTGCCAGCATGCCGAGTTCGTCGTGGGAGATTACGGGCACCTGGGCATTCCAGTTTCCTGCAGCAACGTCACCTGCTGCTGCCGCGAGTTGTTCCACCGGTCGTGTGACGCGGGCGGAGATCCAACCGCTCAGAAGAATCGCCAGCACAATGCCGGTGCCGCCGACCAGCAATCCGGTGGAACGGATGTGCTCCCGTAACTGGACGTAAGGCTGGCGCGAGGTCCCAACCAAGAGCATGCCAAGCAGTTGACCATCCACCCCGTCGAGTGGGATCGCCTGCATCAGTTCGTCGTCAGCAGCGTCCGCAGACCAGTGAATATCCTCGCTGGCCTCATGATTGGATTGCTGCACTTTCTGAATGAGTTTCGAAAGGCGAGCGGGCTGCGAGATCTTCTGGTCGGTATTAATCAGAGATAAAGCGTCGAAATCTATGCCGAAGTTCTGGTACAGAATGGCTCGCATTCCCGCAGGGAGTTCAAGGCTGGCCAGGAATTCTTTGTCCAACTTCTTGCCGCCGATCACATACAAGGGAATTTCGCCGACGGTCACGGTCCGCGCTGCGGATAAGCCCAAAGCTGGCCCCTCACTCAAATTTTCTTTGCGCAAGAACGTGTTTTTCGGAAGCGGAGTGTTACCCACCAGAACTTCTTTGTAGCCGAAAGCCGCCGGAGCTTGTGCCGAGGAGATGATCGTTCCATCCTTGTCTACGAACTCCAGGAAATCGAGTTGCTGGTTCTCGGCCAGATTCCTGGCGTCGTTCAAATAGGAAGCGTAATCAGGAGCTCCTCGATTGATGGCCGTGGCCATGCGGATAGCGGCGTCACTGGATGCGATCGCCTGCATCCGCTTCTCGAGATCCTGGCCACGCCGGTCAAATTCCCGACGGAATTGAGCCACCAGACTGGCACGGCGGTTCTCATCAACCCGATCGAATGCCTGCCGCGCGAGACTGGAGACAATCCAGGTAACCGCCGCAACCGACAGAAATACGGTGAGCGCAAACATCGCCAACAGCTTGCGGCGAAAGGTCAATTCTTCCCCGCTCCCAACCAGACATCCTCAAGACGCCACGAGCCGCCCGGTCCAGCATTCCAGCTTTTTATAAAATTCGCCAAGCCATAAGCGTCGCGAACGTGAAGCAACGGAATCACCCGCCCTGATCGCAATAGCGAACTCTCTGCTGAGAATAAATCTTCCGGGGAGTTCCCGGAGATTGCCGGTTCTGGCAAGCCTAAACTCTGAGCCTCGCGCAGGAGTGCCAGCCGCGGATCGAGTGAATCAATCCGGATTCGCGTCAGGCGAACATCGGTCGAGTGGTTGGACGACACCTGAATCGTAATTCCAGCGTCCCGGCTGTTCAGCGCGATCCGGTCGGCAATCACGCGCGCGAGGGGATCGTTGATGTCGTAGCCCAAGGTCCAAGTTGGAGACTGCCGGGACTGGCTTCGCAATTGGCGAGCCTGCACGAGGTTCAGTTCGCTGGGAAACAAAAATGAATATCCCGACATCCAGTCTGGAAGCAGGCTACCGGCGGGGACACCTGCACCTTGGAGTAGAACGTTATTGATGGATGAGCGATCGATACTGAGTGCGAGTGCTTGCCGGAGTGCCTCCTCGTCGGAGCTTTGGCCATCCCGCGCGAATACTAGCGTGAGGAGTTCGACGGGTTGAGTCGTGCTGACGCGGTCGCTCTCCATTCCTGCGTGACGCGACTGCTCGGGAGGGATCTCCACCACGTCGGCGTTGCCCAGATTCAACGATATGATTTGGTCGCGTTGATTCTGTCCGAGTGAGACCTGGATGGCGTCGATAAAAGGCCGGCCTCCCCAATAGTTTTCTTTGGCTGTCAGAACCAGGCTCTTACCGGGCTGCCATTGCGCCAGTGTAAAAGGGCCTGTGCCAAGCAGAGCGCCGCTCCGCTTCACGATTGCATTTCTCCCCAAAGCCAACTCCGAAGGCAATTGCGGGTTCGGAATATCCGTTTCGATGATGATGGAATCGGAGTTGGGAAAGATTTTCCATTTTGGATTAGAAGCTCGCAACGAACTCGCGACCACATCTGTCGAAAGAGGGGAACCGTCGGCAAACGTCACATCCGTCCGCAGCCTGATCTGCCAACGTTGGTTTCCCGGTTCGGCAGCCCACGAGGTTGCGAGCCACGGCTGCACTGTCCCGCGATCGCTGGTGGTGGTCAGAGTGTCGAAGATGAGTCGCGTGAGGTTGTTTTCGGTGAGTGAGTTTGTCTGCTGGAGTGGATCCAGCGAACTCGGCGAGCTTCGCGTCGCAATTCGCAGGGTTCCCCCATAATGCGGCCGGGCTGCTGCAAAGCTGACACTCGAAAAGACAACGCTACTGATTACAAGCGATAGTAAGGCGATATGCTTCATAGAGCCCCGTTTCAAAATTTCGTAGAATCGCGATGGCGCTGGTACCATCCGACTCTGTCCACAATTCACTGAGGGGACCTCCAAACTCCAGAGGCGAGCTGGCGGCGATCGGTTCGCGATCTGGAAATTCGTACGCCGTGATTGTGTCGGAAGACCCAAGCCCGTCGCGGCTGGCAAGCACTTGCGATCCCGAATCGCATGGAGTGCGAATCGCAGCCAAGTTGCCGCCCCATCCCAGTTTTCCGGCACTGCGGTCGGTGATGCCATCCAGCATATGGACTTGGCCATCGATTCCGGCAAAAAGGCCAAGGTGTACTTATCCCGGGGAAGAACCGCGGCGGAATAAAACGGAGCAGTCGTCGTTTGCTTTCCGATTCCGGGAGAAAGCGCGCCTGTGAAGTAATTCCTGGAGGAAGCAAAAAAACCATTGAGTCCTGACTGCTCCGAACCGAGTGGCCAGGGATCATCACTTGACCGGCAAGTAAGGGTCAGTGGTTTACCGCCTGAACTTTGGCAGAGAGTTCCAGGAAGATAAGCGTCGAGCAGGTGGTCACGGCGGAGCACAAGCCGTCCTCGAGCGTCACGAGGCCAGGAATGAGGGTGAACGATAGGCAGCGATTGCTCTGCTTGCCAGCGGTTGTCCTGATAGCGATATGCCACAATTTTCTCGGTGTCGAGAACAATCAGGTGCGAAGGGCTTCCATCAATGACCGTGGCGTCCAACATACGGACATCTTGTTGCCATAACAGAGTCTTCCGAATCGTCAGTGGAGCGAGAGAGTGCGCGACGGTTGCCGTGTCACTGCGGAGTGAAGCCACCATCGTGACTACAGGGGCGCTGGTCCCCTGACTGATTTCCGCGATCCAAACATAGTTTTGAAGATCTTCAGACAAGGAGAAGCGGACAATCGCTGCTGCCTGCTCTGCCGGCACGAAATGTAATCCCAGTGAAGCGAGCTCAGTGAGAAGCTCTCGGCGAATCGTGTCGAAGACAGATTTTGGAAGGGAAGCGCGGTTGCTGAAGTCGATAAAAACAGCTCCGGGCCCGGTAACGCCAGCGATCTTGTGAGCTAGTTGTTCTTCGGGAGTCTTGAAATCGGCAGCAAGAGAGAATGCAGCAGAACAGGCCAGAAACACGAGTAACAAACGCACGAGCCGGAAGAATCGTGGCGACAGAATCAGCATCTGAAGGATCCTCGAATTATAGACCCCGCTGCTCATGGCTTTAGTTCCTGGTCTGTACTGATTAGTTTCGCTTCGAAGCGGCCTGTCTACCGTGAGACAGGCCGCCCCCATTGGCCCCGGGAGTGAGATCTCAGTTCTGCGGCGGCGCCGCGCTGTCTTCAGCCTGGCTGCTGTGATTCGCCATGTTCATGCTGCGCATTACGTCATTTGCGAAGAAGAACTTCCCGTCCGCGGGGACCATCATGATCTGGAGTTTGTCGGAAAGACGCTCGGCGACGATCTTGTTGATGAGCAACGGATTCAGCTTGAGCATCTCGCCCTCGCTCTTCATCCGTTCAGCGTCAGCTGCCGCGGTAACACGAATACGATCGGCTTCGGCCACGGTAAGCATCTTTCTGCGTTCCAGTTCGGCCTTGCTGTCGATCACTTTAGCTTCCGCCAGCGCTTCGGCATTTTTCACCGTTGCTTCCTTATGGGCCTCGGCCTCCAGGCGTGACTGCTCGATCTGCTTCTGCTTCAGAGGCAATGTGTATTGCATAGCATCGGCCTCGCCCTTAGCCTCTAGAACCCGCACTTGCGCCTGGCCTTCGGCTTGTTTGACTTGCTGTACCTTGGTGGCTTCTGCCTGCAATTCCGAGATGCGGACCTGTTTTTGCTGCATATCGGTTTCTACTCCCATGCGATCGCTCTCTTGCTCTTTCAGTAGAAGATCCTCGAGGCCCTTGGCGTATTCAGGTGGGAGCTGAATGTCACGCAGCATGACTTCTTTCACTACGATGCCGTCGACCGCCAGCTTGCTGGTGATTACGTCGGCGGCTCGTCGCCGCACTTCTTCCCGTTTGGCGGCGAACACGTCGCGAACGGTGTAGTTGGGGACCAGTTCGCGCCATGCACTGGCCACCACTGGAGGCACGATCTCCTTTTCGATCGGCTGA
The DNA here is from genome assembly GCA_963797845.1 of Terriglobia bacterium. Taxonomy (GTDB): domain Bacteria; phylum Acidobacteriota; class Terriglobia; order Terriglobales; family Acidobacteriaceae; genus DASREM01. Next base: position 958,510 of record CAWCRE010000008.1, on the reverse strand, counting down.
GGCAGATTGCTCTGGATGTAGTCGAGGCGCTTGGGATCAATGCGGTACCGAACCGTGATCGCGAGTCCGACAGTGAGTCCCTCTTTAGCCTGGACGTTTAACGGCTCCAGTTTCGCTCGGGTCTTGCCGTCCTTGCTCCAGCGACCCAGTCGTGAACAGTTGATCGCGAGTGTCGAAAAGGACCACGGTTTCGGCCAGCGGAGTGACAAAATGAACTCCTGGATACAACGTGCCGCTCAATGTTCCTTGGGTTTGGCTGACTCTGACGCCGGCCATTCCACTGGGAACTACAACGATGGCCAGCGCCAGCAAAATCGGTCCCCAGCCGAGCAAAGCGAGCGCCAAAGCGGGCCGCCATCGCATCGGTGAGAGAGGCGGCATCGGTTCCACTCCTGCCTGGAGCGCGACTTTACGGCGGAAGAAAAGGTACCAGTCATAAGTCAGCATTCCGACTGAGGCCAGGATCATGCCCACGCCGACGAACATCAGCAGGTGTTTGAGGAACAGCATATGGTTCTCCCTTCAGCGTTTCTGCTCAGGTTTGAGCGCTACTTGTGGTGTGAGAAACAGGCGAAAGACTTTTCCGAAGATGAACTCCTCGACCAGCAGAGCGACTGCCAGGGAGAAGATCAGTCCGGCGATGACGGCGAGTGCTGTAATTGCAAATTGCATAACGTCTCCTTTGGTGACTTTGTCTACTGTCCGTCTGCTTCGTGAATGGACATCTGTTTTGCAGGGGCATCTTCGGCTTGGAAGATCACCGCGACTTCCTCATCTCGGTCGGAACGGATCTAAACCCGGTCTCGCACGTGCACCATGTTGAAAAGTTGCTCGACATCGTGATTGCGCAGGCGGATGCAGCCGTGCGAAGCAGCATTTCCGATGGATTTCGGTTCGTTGGTGCCGTGAATTCCGTAGCCCTTCTGGTTCAAGCCAATCCAACGCGATCCCACCGGATTGTCTGCGCTGGGCGGAATGACGGTCCCTGAATGGAAATAGGTCGGCTCAGAAACGAGATTGACAATTTCAAAGGCGCCCGCGGGAGTCGGGCTAATCGGAGCACCTACTGCAACGTGGAAGATGCGTAGGACTTTTCGGTGCTCAATCACCGCCAACTTCCGATCAGGAATGCTGACCAGAATTTTGCGGCGCGCGACCGGCTTCCAGATGGTCTGAGAAGCGCCCTCTCCCCAGCAAACGCTGGCGCAGAGAACCGTCATCGCCGCAAACGCGACTGCACCTGCTTTAAGACCGAATCGAGTGTGGTAGCGGAGTTCCATTTTCTTCTCCCAGTCGGGAAGAAGAAAAGCAGGACGGCAGCCACATCTAAGGTGTTGATGTGCAATGTTTTACAGCAGTGCATTCCAGGTTTCGGCGTGTGGCGGGACAGACACTGTGTAGGAATCGACACGGTTTCGGGTTCCTCCGAGGAGGTATGGAGTTCTCTGACCGTAGACAACGGTTTAAACTTGAATCTCGAAATGTGGCTTCTAGCAATCGCGTCGATTGGTCTGTTTAGTTCCACCGTTTTCCTGGCCCTGGTGGCCATTGCTGCCGTGCGCTTCCGGCGAGAGCGCCAAGCCGTTCCCCCCCGAGTTGACGTTTGGCCGAGGGTGAGTCTGCTAAAGCCCCTCTGCGGTCTTGAACCAAACCTCGAAGCCAACCTGGAGAGTTTTTTTCAGCAGGACTATCCGGCATACGAAATCGTTTTCGGGACTCACGATGCAAGCGACCCGGCGCTTGAAACGGTGCGATCTCTTCAAAAGCGATATCCAGAAGTGCCTGTCCAGATCGTTTGTTCGGGTGCTCCTCAATGGCCGAGCGCCAAGATTTGTTCGCTAGAGAAGATGTACGCAGTGGCAGTTTCCGAGTACGTCGTCATCAGCGACAGCGATGTCCATGTTGAGCCGCATTACATTCGTGAGGTTCTGAAACCGTTGCTCTGTCCGGCAGTCGGATTAGTGACTTGTCTGTACCGTGGCGTTCCGTCGGGCGGACCTTGGTCGCTGCTTGAGGCCTTAGGCATGTCGGTGGAGATGACTTCTGGCGTTGTTGTTGCCAACATGATGGAGGGCATGCGTTTTGCCCTGGGACCGACCATGGCAACGCGGCGGGAGGTGCTGGATGCGGTGGGAGGCTTCGCGAGTTTGGCGGACTATTGCGCCGACGACTACGTCTTGGGAGATAAGGTTCACGGGCTTGGGAAGACCGTAGTTCTTTCCCACCACGTGATCGATCATATCGTAGTCAGCCGAGCCTTCCGCCCTTCGATGCTTCACCAAGTGCGGTGGATGAAGAGCACACGGTTTTCGCGGCGTCTGGGCCACATTGGTTCTGGTCTGACATTTGCCGTTCCCTTTGGTCTGATTGGGTTGTCTTGGGGCTTGCTCACCCACCACTGGGTAATCGGCTTGGTTTTTCTGGCGGGCTCGATTCTGAACCGCATGCTGCTGGCGCTGATTTCGGGCTGGATGGTAGTTCACGACCAGCTTTCGCTGCGTTACTGCTGGCTCTACCCAGTGCGTGACTTGATGGGATTTGGATTCTGGTGCGCCAGTTTTTTGGGCAGCACGATTGTCTGGCGCGGCCAGCGATACCGCCTCCTGCCTGGCGGTAGGATGATCAAAGATGGAGCGCCCGCAAAATCGGCCTCCACATCAGGGACGGTTGCTGTAGACGATCTTGCCTGAGCTTTCTCCCACCAGGAACTTCGAGTCCGGCAGTAAGGAATCCACCCGACTTCTTTCATACTGCGGCACAAACAGGAAAATCCGCGGGGAGGAAGTCCAATCTCGCTGCAGGTCTGAATCCTCCAGAAAAATCTGCGGGACATCCGGATAGGTGGATCCGAACCACATGGAAGTTGTCCGGCCGTTCACTAGATAAATGCGCTGGCCGGTGTAAAACAGGAGGGAAGAGCCAAACGCCTGATCGCCATAAATCATGATTCGATCTTCCGGCTTCATTTGCCTCTGAATGACCGCCGCTAGTTCCTGGGATCCGAGGTATGGCGCGAAACGCAGGAGTGCGATGTGCGCAGCCACGAGGAATAGAGCCATGCTCAATGCCATGGAAACAGTGGCTGCAACCTGCCTGCGTCGAATTCGAAGCACAAGCATGGACATCGGGAAAATTACCCATGCGAGCACTGCCAGCATAGCCGGCAACCGTAAAGCCGCAAACGACTGCCCGGTAAGGTCGAGCATGTGCGACATCGAAAGCGTGTCTTCGGACATATCGTGCTTTGCCAAGACAGTTCCAATGTCGTTCACAAAAGGCAACGATCGTGATTGCCACAGACCGGCAACCAGAGTTCCTGCTGCTACCAAACAAATAGTCGCGATTATCGCGGAGAGCCCCAGCAGCCATCGGTTCCGCGAATTTTGCTGCTCTTCGTGGGCAACGGCATCCGCAAGCAAGAGAGTGAGCGGGAAGTAAGCCGGGAAGGTGTAGTACTCCTGACTTGTCGAGAAGGCGAAGAACAGCAGGATTACTCCAGCCCACAGCCAGCAAAGCAGGCAGGTCTGGGCTCTAAAATCCTGGGCTTGGATTATTTCGCGCCGTTTCAAGATCAGATCGCGAAGAGCGATCGGGACGTACAAACTCCACGGAAATAGCCAGACCAGGTGGAGGCTCCAGTACAAGAGGGCCGGAACCTTGTTGTAGTCGACCGGGTAGCGCTTCCCCAGAAAACGCAAAAAGTGTTCGTTGACGAAATAGAACCAAAAGAAGCGCGGGTTGCGAAGTCCAGCGAGAATGTGCCAGGGCGCTGCAATCAGAAAAAACAACAGCAGGCCGCTTCCCAGATGAAACTCCCGCCATCGTCGCCAGCTTCCAGTGACAACTGCGTAAGCGATCGCTGTAATACCGACAAAAACAAGCGGTATCAGTCCTTTCGTGAGGACGGCCAAAGCCAAAGATGCATAGCCCGCGTACCAGCGCCAGGCGCGCGCATTGGGCTGCAGGGCTGAGAGAAAAAAATAGAAGGACCCAGCAATGAACAGGCTGAGAATCGCTTCCGGTATCAAAATTCTCGTGAACAGATAGAATCCGGCCGAGGTGCACACAAACAGTCCAGCATAGATTCCGGTTCTGTCGTCAAACGCCTTTCTCCCCCAACTCACCGCAAGCCAGGCGAGGGAAAAGATTGCGAGAACATTGGGGAGGCGCGTTGAAAATTCATGAACGCCGAATACGTGGAAACCGGCCGCAACCAACCAATACGGCAACGGTGCTTTCTCCAGGTAGCGAACGCCGTTGACGTGCAGAGTTACGAAGTCTCCACTCAGGAACATCTCCCGCGCTGCTTCCGCGTGTGTCGAATCGGCGTCATCCTGCAAGGTCGGCGAAAACGCGGAGCCGAGATAAACCACACTCAGGAGCACGAATAGAAACGCCATCCATAGACGCGCCTGACGCAGAGAAGGCACATCGACACCCTGCGTGTTCACGCTGGCGGCGGAAGAAGTCGTCGTCAAAATAGTCGGATCCTCACGGTTCAAACCTCGTTACGATCATACCGTGGGCGGGCTAGGGGCGGACAAGCAGGCTGGACCGTGGGAATCGAAATTGCCCGGCAGCATCGTCAACCACATTGATTTGGCAGGTGTAGAAGCCGGGTTTGAGCTGCGTGAGCGGCACGTCGAGGCGGAACACTGCCGCATGCCGGTCTGGAGCGTTGATCTGGTCGGTTTCGACTACAGGAGTCTCGTAGGCTTTGACCTTGCCGCGAAAAAAGGACACGTTGCTCAGGAGGCGAATGTTGTTCGATCCCTTTGATGCTCCAGAGACGGATACTCGCGCCGGATCGTAGATCTCGTAATAGAGATACAGGTGCTGGCTCGTGCTGAAGACGTGGGTAACGCTAGGCACAACCTCCGAGCCGTCGTGGATCAGTGGATTTTCTCCGCTTTTTTTGCTGGAAGCCTCCAGTTGTCCGGCGAGAACCACCGAGCTCATCTTCACGGGAATACTCTTTAGGTCGGGAACTGTGAAGTCGGTCTCGAAAGACCCCAGTCTGCCGGTTTCGTTTTCTCGGACAACAAATTTCACGTGGTACTGTCCTGAAGGCAAGACGAAACTGGTGTTGTATTGAACGTTCTTGCGCTGGACCAGCTGCGAGGAATCGATCGCAAGCTTGACCGTGTCGCGGATCTGGCTCATGGGCCGCTTCTGCGGGTCGAAGATGACTCCGAGCACATCGAGCGTCGCCCGATCTTGGTCCTTATTCTTGGCCCGCGTGAATGGAATCTGCGATCCGGGTACGACCACCGATATCGGAACGTAGAACTTGTTTTCCGCTAACCGGAAGTACTCCGCCGATAAGTAAACTGGCAGATCCGTGGTCGCGAGATCGGAAGCCAGTTCCTCATCCAGTTGTTTCTCGCGATCATCCTTCGTGGAGTGTTGGAAGTCGGCGGGAGCGTAGTAGCCGCGTCGTGCCGTGAGTTTCACGCCCGGGCGATTCACGCGAACCGTGATCTTGCGAAATTTTCCGTCTCGAGCGGGGTTGTTGCTGCGATAGCCAATAATGTAATACGAGGCCGTATCTTGCTGGACGCCGGTAAACACTCGACCGAAGTCGTTCGTGTCAAGAAACGCACGTCCCCCTGTATCTGCTGCCAGGGTCACGAGGGTTTCCTGAGTCTCTGAGTTTGAACTGTACTGGGCCAGAGTGGATTGCCCTGAATACGGAGAGGTGCCCCGAAGGCTGGCGCTCTGGGCCTCGCCACCCGGAACCAGCGCCTGGAGGCCGCGGAGATCCATGGTGTAGATGGCGACGTTGGCTCTCACTGCCGCATTGGTGGTAGCACGCAGTTCCGACTGGTTCTCTATGCCAGTGCGGTCCATCCCACTGGAAAAGTAAATCAGAGATTTTTTCTGATCAATGTGGGAGAGCTTTTCCGCGACCGACCGCAGAGCTTGCAGACGACGGTCGGTATTAAAGATGTTGTATTCCGTGTCATCAACGGTGAAAGGTTGACCTGTATCCGCCGTTCCTTCCGTCGTTCCCTCTTCCTTCTTCAAAGCCTTGCCCGCCGCCAGTATTTAGGGCCTGCAAGGCTTTTTTCAAAGCTGCACGATCGGCGCTGAAATCCAGATTCACAGCTAGCGAGCCGCCGAGCGAAAGGACAGCAACCATATCTGCCGGAGTCATCTGCTTGTCCACGTAATTCTGAGCAGCGGTTGCGGCGCGTTCGATTTCTTCGGGCTGCATGGAAGTGAGATCGAAGAAAAGGACAATCAGTCGCCGGTCTTTGAATGCGATCGTAGGGCTGGTTGGGGAGCTGCCCGAGGGACCCGCCGGCGCTAAGAGCGGCGCTTCAGAAGCAGAGGATTGGGGGATAGCGTCCGTGTTCTCCAGGTCGAACGACTCGATTTGCTGAGGCTTGTTGTCCTCAGTGACAGTGAAGTCTTTGCGTTTCAGATCGCGAACCAAGTTGCCGTTTTTATCTTTTGCCGTGACATTGACCAGCACTACTTCCGTTTCCGCACGGAATGTGTACTGATCCGAATCGCCTTGAGAAAACAGTGTGCCCACAAATAGCAGGACCGCCAGGCACGAGGCCGCCACCTGAAGGAGGCGCACGAAATGGTTGTCGCTTCTCACACTCAATACCGGAACCGAACTGTGAATTGGACCGTGCGCATGGACCCCGCTGCAATGACCCTTCCGTAGGTCGGAGAATTCACTACAGCATCGATGCTGGTGAATTGCGGCGTGTTGAAGATGTTCGAGAACTGGGCGCGAACCTCAAGCAGTCGCGACTCCTTCAGCGGGAATACCTTCGTAAATGCCATGTCGAAGAGGTGGGTGCCGGGGCCCTCAATGCTGTTGCGGCGAGCGTCGCCGAATTGTCCGACGGGAGGAACAGCAAATGCGGCCGTGTTGAACCACTCCGACACTGAAGGGTCCGGCAACGCCAACGGTGCGCCGGTTACGTCGGGACGGAGAGTGCCATTGGTTCCTCGATTTACGTCCGAGAAGTTCCCCAATACACGTGGCGTAAAAGGCAAACCGGATGCGATGGTCCAATCCCCGCTCCATTGCCAGTCGCCGAACAGGGCGCGCAGTGCACCGGGTTGAGTCAGCCAGAGCCGATCGTGCCCGAATGGTAATTCCCACAAGTAATCCGCAGTGAAGCGATGGCGCTGATCAAAGCTGGAAAGGCCTCTCTCGGCCACGAGATCGAACGCATTCTGAGCCACAAGGTTTTGCCCGAGACTCGGGCCGGTGAGAGCGATTCCACTTCCAATCGTCGACGCGTTGTCCAGTGACTTGGAGTAGGTGTAGCTGCCGCCGATCGAAATCCCGCGCTGCAATCGCTTTCGCAGACGCACGGTCGCGGCGTGGGCGGTAGAATCCCCCACCGAATTTTCCCATGTAAACGGCTGCACTCCCGGTATGCGAGTACCGTTGGCATCACGATTGGGCGCTTCTAGAATGTCGAGACGGGTTCCCTTGGTACCCGTGTAGTCGAGGTTCAGCAGCAGCGTTGGACGAAGCTCCTGCTGAATGTCGAGATTCCAGATCTGCACGTAGCCCAGACGATAGTTCGGATCGATCCCATAGTTATTGGTCGTAGTGTTCGGTTGAGAAGGGAAACCACTCTGAAGCGTCAGTTGTCCAACCGCTGCCTGCACATTGGTCTGCGTGATGGAAAACGGCGGTTGGAATGCGAGATTCTGCACGATCGTGTTGTAAGCAGTGGTGTTGTAGTTGATCCCATATCCCGCGCGCACCACCGTATTACGAAGCGGCTTCCATGCCAGACCCAGTCGCGGCGCGAAATTGTTTCGGTCTGGTCGAACCAGAGTGCCCGGGAAAACTCCGCTGTAAGGGCTTGCCTGGTTAGGGAAAACCGGGACGGCTGCTGTAAAGCCGGGGGACACATCCAAATTCACAATTCGATCATTGAGTTCGCTCAGAGGTGAGACATACTCGTAACGCAATCCGAGATTCAGCGACAAGTTGCCGCGAACCTTCCACTCGTCCTGTGCGTACGAGTCCCACGAATTGCCACGGAAATGATAGTTGTTCTCGCCAAACTGTACAGATGTTTGCTGCGGCAGTCCGAGCAGGAAGTCCGCAAAGTCATAGCCAGTATTTGCAACCGTCACGCCGTTGATGGTATCGGCGGTATTCAATCCCGTGAATACAAAGCTTCCCCGGGCGTTGCTGTCGGTTTCCGTATTGAGCTGGATGCGGCGAAAATCCCCGCCCCAACGGAGGGTGTGCTTTCCATGAGACCAGATCATCGAATCGGAAAAAGTCCAGGTTTGATTTCGCAGCAATTGCGGGTTGGTGTCCTGAAGACTTCCAAAGTTGGTGAATGAAAGATTAGGCAGTCCCCAGTCGAACGGATTCTGCGAAACGCCATCGATTCCTAGTTGTCCAGTGATGTCCTGAGAGAAGGCGTAGAGATTCTGTGTTGAGACGCGGCTACGATTGAAGTCCACGCGCGCAACGTTCGTGAATTTTCCGAAACTTCGGATATAGCCGAGCGGAACATCGAAGCTTCGAGTCGAAGTAGTTCCGCCTACGCTGGGATAATCATTCGTGAGAGTCTCGTTGACGGAGTGATAATGGAATCCGATCGTGAGATTGTTCTGCGGGCCGCGCCTGCGCGAATTGATGGAGCCGCCGCCAAGGGATTGAATTACCCGCACGTTCAGATCGTCGCTGTTGTCGCCAGCAGAAGTTACGAAATGAAAATTCTGGGCCGTTCCCGGAAGGTTCGGAAGCGGAATAAAGGGGAGCAGGCCAAGTGCTGCTGGATTAAGCGTGAGCCCGGCTGCGTTCAAATTGTTGTTCGGAATTGCGCTTTGTGTGAAGGGACTATAAAGCTGGTGAATGACATTTCCGCTTGCGTCGCGGTCGTTGCAGACTCCAGAACTGAAGCCCGACTGACAAATGGTTGCAAAATCTCCGCCGCGTTCGCCCGCGGTGGGCACGGTCGAGAAGGCATCGAAAGGATTGTCAGAGCGCGATCCGTTGTAATTCACGAAGAAAAATGTCTTGCTGCCGCCGTGGTAAATCCTGGGAATGTTCAACGGCCCACCCAATGACCCACCAAACCGTTGTTGCAAGTAAGAGGGCTTGATCGTCGGCTCTCCAGTCAACGAATACGGAGAGGCGTTCAACGCGGAGGCGCCCACGGAGTAGTAAATCGAAGCGTGCGGGCGATTGATATCGAAGCCGCCTCGCCTCCCGCCGCCCCCGCCGAAAAAGCCACCCGGCGGTGGGCCGCCTGCTCCGGGACCACCACCTCCTGGCGCCGGCGGTCCTCCTGGTGGGCCTAAGCCTCCCAAGGGACCCCCGAGACCCGGGCCGCGACTATCCTGTTCCCTCGACTCGCGCATGCGCTGCTGCATCTCATCGCTGCTCATGGAAGACATCAACGAGCCGCTGGAACTCCCATTCACAGAAACGGATTCCGAGGCCAGATTTGGAGCAATGCCCGGTACTGGCATGCCGTGGGGGACCACCTCGTCGCTGGCGTTCGAGGGAAGATCGGAACCTTGCGTCACCGCAAGACTCTGAAATCCGCGATTGAAGCCGTTGCGGCGTGCTTCGGTGGGGGCGGCCTGATGAACTCGAGATTGCAAAAACAAGTCGAGATCCGCGCGAGTCGTGGGGCCACTGACCGTAACCTCCTTCTTCAGCGACGCGAAGCCCGTCATTTCGACCTGTATGGTGTACGTGCCAGATGTCGCAACTTGGAGGCTATAGGTGCCATCAATCTCGGTCCACCCGACGATCTTCGATCCATTCTGCGAATTTGTGGCGGTCACCGTGGCGCCGGGAAGCGGGACTCGACCGGATTTAACCAGCCCCTGAATGAGTAATGGTTCAGACGTTTGCGCCCAAGCGCAACAACTGAGTAGGCTGAGTAGCGCGAGGGCGCTCGCGGGCAGCAAGAATCTTTGGGCGCCTAGGCGATACGGGTGCAACGTTCCGTGGGGTCGATTTCGGCGCCTAATATGAAAAAAAACTCGCAAGAACAACATTATTCGATCTCTCACGAAAGCGTGCAGTAAAAATACGGTAAGCCCTTGTAAAGATTCGTAATGGCCGGAGCATGGGTTGCCGTAGTCGCCACCCTGGAAGTTCCCCAAGCTCGACCGGGCTTTTCATATCGGTAAAATAGACGAAAGTGTTTTTCGCCCAGAGCTTTTGCAATCCCAATCGGTTCGAAAGAATCTCGCAATCAAAACGGTGCCCGCATCCATAAGGTAAATGAATCGAACCTGCATGCCTGAACCCCTCATGACGACCATTCCCGGCAGCTCAACAGCGAGTCACACCCCAGTCGTTCGGTTTGTTGATGTTTCAAAAGAGTATCTCGCCGACGAGGAAATCGTTCACGCTTTAAGCGGCGTGGACCTTGAGATCGAAGGCGGAGAGTTTGTCGCCTTGGTCGGCCGCAGCGGCTGTGGCAAATCGACATTGCTGAACCTTGCCGGGGCGATGGATTTTCCGACTTCCGGTGAAGTAATTCTTGAAGGGAAAAGTACGTCTCTGTTGGACGAAGCAGCGCTCACAGCTTTGCGACGCCAGAAGGTCGGATTCATATTCCAATCGTTTCAGCTACTACACACGCTCAGTGTTATTGAAAATGTGGAACTGCCGCTCTTGCTGGCAGGCAAGTCGAATGCTCGCGCCGTGGCTCGCGAGAGGCTGGAATGGGTGGAACTTCAAGAGTTAGCCAAGCGCCTTCCGCATCAGCTCTCAGGGGGTCAGATGCAGAGGGTCGCGATCGCGCGGGCTCTGGTTCATGCTCCGTGTTTGATTCTCGCCGATGAGCCCACCGGGAACCTGGACAGCACCACAGGAAACACGATCCTGGATCTTTTGCGCAGAATTTCCTCCGAATTGAATTCGGCAGTAATGATGGCTACTCACAGCACCGAGGCTGCGGCGGTTGCCGACAAAGTCCTTCACATGCGTGATGGTCGTATTCACGAAGCTGCGGTCCGCTGAATGCCTCGCCTTCGACTGTTTTACCGCCTGATTCTCCGGCCGTTGTGGCATGAACCTGTGCGGACACTGCTGACTGTTCTCGCAGTCGCCCTGGGAGTTTCGGTAGTGCTCGCCATTGCCTTGTCGGGTGACGCCGCGGCGGGCTCATTTCGATCCTCGCTGGAAACCCTGACCGGAGACTCCAATCTGGAAGTAACCGCAACCGGTGGACTGCCCGAACACGTCGTCGCTGTTCTGGCGACTGCGCCCGAGCCAATTCGAGTGCGTCCCCGAATCGAAGAATACGTGACTTTGGCAGACTCTGGAAAAGTTGTTCCCTTACTCGGCCTCGATCTGGTTGCCGAGAGTAATGATCATGCGCCAGATAAAGAATTTGAAGACGGAGCAAATAGTGCAGATTTTGCGAATTTCTTTGACAACGAACAGACCATCGTTGTTGGCTCCAGCCTCGGCTTGAAAACGGGCAGCAAGTTAAACGTTTTGGTGAACGATCAGCTTCACCAATTTACCGTACGACGAGTTTTCAATGACTCGCAAGATCATAGTGGTGCGCTGGTCATGGACATCGGCGGCGCTCAGAAGCTGCTGGGACGACAAGGTCGGGTGGACCAAATTCTGATAAAGGTCCCGGAGAACGTTCCCGTCGCAGAGTGGCAGAAGAAATTAGCTCAATATCTTCCAGAAGGCGTTTCAATTGCCGCGATTGGCACCGGAACTGAGGAAAACCGGAAGATGCTGGCCGCGTTCCGCTGGAATCTCAAGTTGCTCAGTTACGTCGCGCTGGTCGTCGGCGCGTTCCTAATCTACAACACGATTTCAGTCTCCGTGGTGCGCCGCCGACACGAAATAGGGATCGTTCGAGCTCTTGGGGCAAGCCGGACTGCAGTTCTGGGGGCGTTCTTGGCCGAAGCCGTTACGTTCGGCGTTATCGGTTCGGCCCTAGGCGTTCCTCTTGGCCGCATTATGGCCTCAGGCGCGGTGCGTTTACTTGCTGGCACCGTCAGCTCACTTTATGTCACCAGTCAGCCTGGCTCCATCGAACTTACCGCGGGCTCCTATTTGTTGGCGTTCTCTGTCGGATTGAGCGTGGCTGTTTTCTCGGCACTCTCGCCGGCTCGGGAAGCTTCCTTAGTCCCTCCCATTGACGCTATGGCTAACGCCCGGCGTGAATTCACCGCTCGCGTTCACAAATCCAGGGATTTCGCTGTGGCTTTGGTTCTGGCAGCGTGTGGCTTGGCAGCAGCTTACGCTCCGTCTATTTCTGGGAAGCCGCTATTGGGATATTTTTCTGCCATCCTGCTCATCGCAAGCCTGGTTTTCGCAGTGCCCATTCTGGTGGATTCCGTTTCGGCGGTTTCCTCCACACTGCTTCGCAGACTTCTAGGCGTGGAAGCCCTGCTTGCCTCCCGGAGCTTGGTGGGTTCGTTGCGCCGAACGTCGGTGTTGGTGGGAGCCCTCGCGACAGCAATCGCGATGATGGTTGCCGTTGGAATTATGGTTGGTAGCTTTCGAGAGACCGTGGTGACGTGGATGAACGATCAGCTTCCCGCAGATCTCTATCTTCGTCCTGCCGGCAACGCGGCGGCGGATCGGCATCCCACCATAGCGACTTCATTTGTAGCAAAATTGCATACGCTGCCCGGCGTGGCGGCAGTGGATCGATTCCGCGGATATGAAATTAGTTATGAAGGGACGCCTGCTGAATTTGCTTCAGCGGATTTGATCTTAACTCCTGGTGCGGGCACGTCTGGTTATTTATCGGGACGATCCGATCAAGAGGTGTTTGCAGAACTTCGAGGCTCCGATGCGGCAATTGTAAGCGAGCCATTCTCAAATAAACATCATGTTCATCCCGGGAATTCCATCACGCTCCCGTTGGGCACAAAGTTGGCGCCATTCCGGATTGTCGATGTTTTTTACGACTATTCGAGTGAGCGCGGCACTGTGTTGGTCGATCGAAACACGATGCTGAAATATCTTCCTGATCCTGCGCCGTCGAACATTGCGGTATATCTAGCGCCCGGAACCAGCCTTGCGACAGTTCGGGATGAGATTGAAAAGGCTGCGGCCGGGCTTCGCGTCGTTGTCTTCTCTGATAGAGAATTGCGATCCCAGGCGATTGCGATCTTCGATCGAACTTTTGCGATCACTTATGCTCTGGAAGCGGTCGCCATATTGGTCGCCGTGATTGGAGTCGCGGGCGCACTGATTGCGTTGGTCATCGATCGGCGGCGCGAACTGGGCCTTTTGCGGTTTCTTGGCGCTTCTCCTCGCCAGATTCGAAGGATGATTCTGACTGAGGCGGGACTTTTAGGCTTGCTCGCCAATGTCGCCGGGTTCGTTCTCGGATTTTTCCTTTCTCTGGTCCTGATCTTCGTGATCAACAAGCAGTCCTTTGGCTGGACCATTCAATTTCATTGGCCGGTCGCCGTTCTGGTGGGCGCATTGACTTTGGTCTATGCAGCGACGGTGCTCGCCGGAATTTATCCTGCACGAGTCGCCGCCTCGCTTCGTGCAATCGAGGTCGTGCATGAGGAGTAAGATCCGCGTTTTTTTTGTGTTGTTTCTATGCTTGCCGGCATTTTCTCAGTATCAGGAGGCTATGCCGGGATATCACTTCCAATTTCCTCGCGATCATTTCGACCACCCAAATTTTCAGACGGAATGGTGGTACTACACCGGCAATCTGAGGAGCTCAGACGGTCATCGCTTTGGTTTCGAACTGACCTTCTTTCGTGAAGGCGTCAATCGAAATTCAAAGACGAACGAATCGGCTTGGGGGATCCGTGATCTTTACATCGCTCACTTCGCGCTGAGCGACATCACGGGCAAGCAGTTCCTTGAGCAAGAACGGATAAATCGTGCAGGCCCTGGACTAGCCGGCATCAGTGAACGAGACAACCGGATTTGGAACGGAAACTGGCAGGTTGCGTGGAACGCAGATCGGCAGCAATTGAGCGCCGTGGGCGACGCTTTTCGAATCAGCCTTTCAACTAGGACCGCGAAACAGCCGATCATCCACGGACTAGACGGGATCAGCCAGAAAGCTGCGGGGCCAGGTCATGCGTCGCATTACATTTCATTTACGCGATTGTTGACGGCCGGTACCTTAAGTCTCAATGGAACTCAGTTCAACGTGGACGGCTCTTCGTGGATGGATCACGAATTCTTCACTAACCAGCTTTCGCCAGACGAAGCTGGATGGGATTGGCTGAGCCTCCAGCTTTCTGACAACACTGAACTGATGCTCTACCGGCTGCGCCACAAGGACGGCAGTATTGACCCGTTTTCATCCGGAACCTACGTGGATGCGCAAGGCAGGGCCGTTCACCTGACTGAGTCTGACTTCTCGATGAAACCGGGCACGGAATTGTGGGCCAGTCCGGAAACGAAAGCGAACTATCCCATTTCCTGGCGGGTTTCAGTTCCCAAACTGCAAATTGATCTGAACATAACTACGCCGCTACACTCCCAAGAAATCGTCAGTCGTAGGAAGAGAACCCCTAGCTATTGGGAAGGGGCGATCGACCTTGCAGGACGTCGCGGAGTGCAGCCCCTCAGCGGAGTTGGCTATCTTGAGATGACGGGGTACGCAGGTAGCGTTCAGTTCTGAGCTTCCAGCCTCATTCCGCTAGAATGACCGCGTGGCGAATCTACGCTTCTTCGTAGGGAAGGGCGGGGTTGGGAAGACTACCATCTCTTCTGCCTTCGCGGTTCATCATGCCTTGAAGCACCCTAGAGATCGAGTGCTTCTGATCTCGACCGACCCTGCTCATTCTCTATCGGACATTTTCGAACGGGAATTGGGTTACGAACCCGTCGTGATAAAACTCGCGCGCGCTCGACTGCATGCCTGGCAGGTTGATGCGGAGGCGCGCTTTCGCAAATTCCTGGCCGGCGAGAGTGAGCAGATCCTCTCAATTTTGGAGGGTGGCTCGATTTTTACCCGCGAAGACATCGCTCCACTGCTTGAGACCACACTACCAGGCATGGCCGAAATGTCAGCATTACTTGCCGTTCACGATGCCCTCCGTTCAGAGGAGTTCGAGCAAATCGTGGTGGACACGGCACCGTTCGGCCATACTCTCCGCATGTTTGAGATGCCAGAGCATTTTGTTCGATTTCTGGATTTCCTTGAACTAGCATCCAGCCGCGATCAAATTCTCGCCCAGCACTTTGGAGGCGCGCCGAAGATGCAAAGGACGAAATTGATTTCTAAATGGCGCAAGCTAGCAGGCGAGGTCTTAAGCGCCTTCTCGCAGCAAGCGAAAATATTCCTGGTCACTACTTCGGAGCGCTTTTCGCTGAACGAATCTGTTCGTTGCCGCGACATTCTGCGAAACACCTCTCCTGACCTGAAAATCGATGCCGTAGTTTTGAATCGGGTGGTGGTTCGCTCCGGGGGCTGCAAAGCCTGCACCCTGCGATCGAAGAATGCTGATACAGCGCGGCAGTTTATCAGTCGAGAATTTTCAGGGGCCGATCTCTATGCCGGCGAAGACCCTGGCGCACCTATCGTTGGGTTCGAGGGATTGAGAGTTTTTGGCGCCCATGTTTTCTCTCGCGAGCCTCTTCAATGGAAGCCAAAGCCTCCGCGACCACCTGAAGTTCGTTTCAAAGAGGTGGAATGGCCGGTTCTAGATGCGCCACTTACGATAGTCCTAGGCAAGGGAGGAGTCGGAAAAACTACGCTCTCCGCGGGGTTGGGTTTTAGTACCCGTGAACACGGGAATCTTAGCGTCGAGATTTGCTCAGTGGATCCAGCGCCGTCGCTCGACGACGTTTTTCAAACAGAAATCAGCGACGTTGCGAAGGAGGTTCTCGGAGATCCGAAATTCCGCGCATCCGAAATGGATGCTGCAGCCATGTTTCAACAATGGGTGGCGGAAATCAAGGCGACCCTAGAGCAACCGCAAACCGGAGCGGGATTGCATGTCGATTTATGGTTTGAAAGGCAATTGTTTTTCCACCTGCTGGACAGTGTTCCTCCAGGACTGGATGAAATCCTGGCGGTGTTCAAAATCATGGAGCTCGTGGGGCAGAAGAAGAATGGCCGCGTCGTGATCGATATGGCGCCCACAGGGCACGCTCTGGACCTTTTGCGCACGCCGGAGCGGATCCTGGTGTGGACCCGGCTTTTGTTGAAAACTCTGGCGGCGCACCGTACACTTGCCATCGCTCGTGACGCCGGCATGAGAGTAGCCGAACTTGGGCAGAAGGTCCGCGAACTGCTGGAATTGCTTCGGAATCCGAAGCAGACTCGGGTGATCGTCGTGATGCTCGCCGAGCCCTTACCCGACCGCGAAACCGAGCGTCTCATGCAATCTCTTGCGCAGTTGAATGCAGATCCGGGCACGGTGATTGTGAATCGACTCAATCGAGTGAGGCGGTTAAATTGCAGCCGCTGTGAAAGCATGCGACGCTGGCAAATGTTTACCCTGGGAACATTAATCGAACGGCATCCCGACTTGCACCCGTACGTCGTGGATAACTTCGCCGGGGAAATAGCTGGGAAGAAGGAACTTCAAAGACTGACCAGGCGGTTATGGCAGGCAAGTTAATCTCCAAGGCAGACGAGAACATTTTGTACCTGTACGGGATCACCAAGTCCACTCCGTCGAGGATCCCTCGAATTCCCGGCGTCAGCGCCGCGTCGGTGGCTCCGAATGAAATTTCCGGATTGGTCTGTTGGACGAGTGAGGTTGCAAAAACTGAATTTGCCGACGAGTTGGCGCGCAACATGGAAAACCTGGATTGGCTCTCGGAAAAAGGTGTGGCGCACCAGACTGCGGTGAACTCTATTTCAAAGCTCGCTGACATCCTCCCGGCCAGGTTCGGCACAGTGTTCCTGACCGAAGGTTCTCTGCAGGCCGATATCAGGAAACGTAAGCGGGACATCCTATCTGACTTCGAGCGGATCGAAGGTAGCGATGAATGGGGCGTGAAGGTGTTCGCGGTTCCGGCAAAGGTCAAGACCTTTAAGTCTGCCGGAGGCACGGGCAGAAGCTACTTGCAGGCGAAATCGCAAATTCTGCGCCGGAAAGCGCCACCAAAAGCCGATCAGGAGGTCGAGCGGTTCGATTCCGAACTGCGAGCGATTGCGATGGACACCGCCGCGGCAGGGAAGATCGGCTCCGGTCGCCGAGATCTCGTATACCAGACCTCTCTACTTGTGAAACGCGTTGATCGCAAGCGTTTCGAGGCCTTGTTGGGACGGTTCTCCGCCGAGTGGCAAGACGAAAAGCTCATCGAGTGCACAGGCCCGTGGCCCGCATACTCATTCGTGTCCCGGAAGTCAGAGTGATGGCAGCTCCCAATTCAGTCTTGATAGGCGGGAACGACGCTGAAGATGATGTCTCGCTGCTGGACGTGTTGGATCATGTATTGAACCAAGGTGTCGTAATACGGGGCAATCTGGTGATCTCTTTGGCTGGTGTGGATCTCGTGTACGTGGGACTCGATGTAATCCTCACCTCCGTAGAAACTGCATTGCGTCACATGAATCCGATTTCGAATCCTCCCGCGCAACTGCCGCATAAGCGATAGCAAATCCATGTCGCTCTTAGCCTACTGCACTCTCGAAGCTGACGCGCAAGTTGAAATCCCAACCCTCGGCGTCCAATCCGAGCCGATCGTTTCACATCAAGAGGCGAAGCTGCAGTGCTTGGTGTCTCGATTCTCTTCGCCAACGGTTGCCGGACAGACGTCGCTCCGGGAATCAGCTCTGACCTTCAATCGAGTGCTGCAAGCTTTGCTGGAGCAGGCTGCGATCATTCCCTTTCGGTTTCTGACCATAGTTGCGGACGCGCAAGAGATCTCGGGTTACCTCCGTGAACACGAAGAGGCATTATGTTCAGATTTGGTGCGCTTTCGGACTATGGTTCAGATGGAGATCCTGATTCAATTGCAAACGAGTGCCGGCGCCCGTCAACTTCAATCGGGAAAGAATTACCTGCGAGCGAAACAGGCGCAATTTGAGAGGATCGAGAAAGTGCTATCAGATTTGCGACACACGCTTGCGCCTTACACCAAGGAATGGCGTCTTCGCGAGTCAGTGGATCGTGCACGGGGTTATGCATTGGTAAATCGGAACGCGATTAATGACTTTCGACAGGCGGCGAAGGCGATTGTGTTACCCGATGGTGTAGCGGTCCGAATCACCGGTCCATGGCCAGTTTCAGAGTTCCTGGCGTCCTACGAAGGCGTCCATGAGTAAGAGAGACGATGTTCCGAATTTAGCAACCGGGCCCGGAGGTCGCCTTGACTGTTCTCCAGAGAACATTGAACAAGGCTTGGCAAAACTCGTCTTGGGTCTGGTGGAACTTCTGCGCCAACTGCTTGAGCGGCAGGCGATTCGTCGCATGGAAGGTGGTTCCCTGACCGACGAACAGGTGGAACAAATGGGGGAGGCCCTCATGAAACTTGAGGCGACGGTCGCCAAATTAGCAACCGACTTCGGCCTAACCCCTGCGGATCTGAACTTGGACTTGGGGCCTTTGGGTCGACTTCTCGAATAAATTGGCGGCGTGGGCAACGGAATTCAGGAACTCGGAATCTACTGGCGGTTCCACGATCCGTATTTCTGAAAAAGATTTAGGTTACTAGATTGACACTTTGTAAGCTGAGCCGTTAGCATCGTCGTCTCAGTGCGGGCAAGAGTGCGTTTTGCAGGCCGCACATACGCTTATGGAAAGAGTGCCCACTGTTTCAGGAACAACCAATCTGGTCGATATCCTCGACCGCGTGCTTGACAAAGGATTGGTGATTGCCGGTGACGTGAGAGTTTCGCTGGCTAACGTGGAGTTGTTGACGATCCGCATCCGGCTGCTGATCTGCTCAGTCGATAAGGCCGAGCAGATTGGATTGAATTGGTGGAAGTACGATCCTCATCTGACTATGCAGGCTCCTGCCGCTCCCCCGCGGCTTGCCGAGGCAAGGCCTGCTAGAGCTCAAGTGCCAAAAGCGACACGAGGAAGAGCCGCCAGGCGGAGAGCCTGACCGGACATATAGGAGGAAAGGTTCATGGCAGTCGAACGCATATCGGGTGGCTCGAGCCTGATTGACGTACTCGACCGGGTCCTTGACAAAGGGATCGTGATCGATGCCTGGGTTCGAATCTCGCTGGTTGGCATCGATCTCATTACGGTCGAGGCTCGCGTAGTGGTAGCTTCGATCGATACCTATCTGAAATATGCGGATGCGGTCGGTCTGACCGGGTTGGTCTCCCGTCCGCAGCTTACTGGGGAAACGGAAGAGCCGGAGGTTGCGGTCGAAACTACGCGCAGGGTGACACGTGTACCCGCGCGTCGCACCACTCGGCGAGGATAGCGGGTTCTCGGAACGATGAGAGGGGCATCTCAGATGGGGAGCCCGCGCGCGAATGGGAAGCCCGATTCGGCGTCGCCGGCACGCGGGGCCAGCAAGGAATTTGCTGCCCTGCGGATCCTTTCCGCGGAGCGTTCCGAAGAAATATTTCCGATTCTGCTTGAGGAAATCGTCAATTTGGGATTCTCTCGGGCGCTGGTGCTCGACGTCGACTTCGATACCGGCGAAATCAAACCCACGGCATCGCTGAACTGCGACAAACGCGAACTCGAGCGTTTCTACACTTCACTTTGGGCCAGCGAAAATCCTCTGGTTTCGCTGCTGCAGAGTCTGAATCCTGGTGTTCTTCCCTCTGAGTACACGGGCGGGAAGTCCTATTACGCGTACCCGATCGTCTACCGCAGCCGCACGCGCTGCTGGGAAGCGGAACGCGAGCGGCGCCAGGATTGTCTTGCCATCCAGAATTTCCGACTTCACAAGAAGCTGCCCTTCGAAGAACAGGTGTGCTCAGCTTGCGGCATGCGAGCGTATGTCACCCTCGTTCTGGCCCAACTCAGCAAACAGATCGGAGACGTGCAAATACGAGATTTCCAGAGCCTGGTCGAACGGGCCAACGGTTATCTCGCACGCCTATTCAAGGTCGAGCATTATTACAACCGCATGCGCGACATGGACGTCACCATCTCGCGTTTACGTGCGGTGATGCAAAGCATGACCGACCCCGTGATCCTTACCGACAATCAGCACCGGGTGATTACGCAGAACCGCGCCGCGGAGAGGTTCTTTCGTTCTCCGGAAGGGGTAAGCGAAGGCGGAAAGCGAGCCGTTGAACTGAACAATCTCTTATTCTCGGCCGCGCTCTCTTCCATGGTTGTGAGTGCGAGTGATATGTCGCGCGACTTGACTCTGGTCGACGTGATGGAAGGCGAAGAGGTTCTGTTCGAGGCGGTCAGCGCCCCTACCTACAGCGCCGACGAAGTGCGCTCGGGTATGGTGACGGTGATGCGCGACGTTACCGACCTGCGACGCGCCGACGAAGAGGTCCGCGCCAACATGGAGAAACTTCGGAACGCGGAAGAAATCGTCCGGCAAGATCGCGACCGTCTGAACCTGGTAGTCGAGAACGTAGGCGATCCCATCATTGTGGCTGACAATTCGGCCAAGATCGTTTTGCTCGACTCCCTGGCAAAAGAGCTTTTCGGTTTTGCGGCCGACGCGAAACACCCAGAAGTCGTTAAGAATCAGGCAAAACTGGATGCGTACCTCACCTCGTTTACGTTTTCATTTTCAGATAAAGAGAATCGGAATTTGCACCTGTTCAATTCCCGATCCGGGGGCGACGTGGAATACGCCGCGCGTTCCGGGAAGATTTACGACGCGCGCGGGCAGGTAGCTTACACTGTGACGGTGCTTCGGGATTTTTCCACGTGGAAACGGCTGGAGCAATTGCAACTCGAACGGCGCATGCTGGAAATGGAGAAGTTTGCCGCGACGGGCCGCTTGGCGGGCACGATTGCGCACGAGATCAATAATCCCCTGGAAGCCATCAAGAACGCGATTCATCTGCTCGGCGGGAAGCTCGATCCCAACCTGCAACCGGTTTTCGACGTCCTGAAGAACGAGACAGAGCGCGTGAATCGCATCGTCCGCCAGATGTTGGGTTTGTATCGCAATACTGCGAACCTGGGTAGCTTTGATCTCAACAGCGTCGTCGAGGACACGCTCACGCTGTTTGCTCGTCCGCTTTCGAAACTAGGCATCCAGGTGGATAAGCGTTTAGGCGATATCGCTGCGGTTAAGGGTTCCGCAGATCAGTTCCGGCAGTTGCTTTCGAATCTCGTTGTCAATTCGCGCGACAGCATGCCGAACGGGGGAAAACTGATCATCCGGACCCGAGAGCTGCGTAGTTCCGATGGTCTTCACGGGTGGGTCAGCCTGAGCATCGCCGACAGCGGATCAGGAATAGACCCGGTGCTGCAAAAGACCATTTTCGAACCTTTTGTCTCCACAAAAGGCGAGAAGGGCACTGGACTGGGTTTGTGGATTGTGAAGGGAATCGTCGAGAATCACAACGGTCGCATTAAGGTGCACAGCACCTTGCGAAAAGGGACCGTGATCCGTGTTCTGGTTCCGATCTCCAGGTAGACGGGGCACTGTGGGAGGTACTTTGCGTTGGTGAAAAAGGGGAACACCACTATGGCTGCCAACAGCGTGCGGAATGCGCGCAAAAGTGCGGGTAGAGCCAAAGAAGATTTGCACGTGCGTATTGCTGAGCGGACGGAAGTTCCGGACGCCACCCCAGGGGAAAGTGGGCGGTATGTCTATGGCATCGTGCAGGCAAAGGACCACACGAGTTTCGGCAAGATCGGGATTGGCGGCGCCGGCGAACTAGTCTACACCGTGAATTACATGGACATTGCGGCGGTGGTCAGCAAGACGTCCTTGGTAATTTTCGATCCGACACGCGAAAACGCGCTGGCACACGAGCACGTCATCGAAACCGTGATGAAGAACCACACCATCATCCCGATGAGCTTCGGAACCGTGTTTCGGACCGATGAGGACATTCGAGCTGTCCTGAAAAGTATTTACTCCTCGGTGAAAGATGTTCTGAACCAGATGGCGGGCAAGCTTGAGTTCGGCCTGAAGGTGAATTGGGACCGCGATCAAATCATCGAAGAATTGAAACAACAGGATGAAGAGATCCGCCGGTTTCACCATGAAATCATCCGCAAACAACTGCAATCCACCTATTTCGCCCGCATGCAGCTAGGTCGCATGATTGATAAAGCATTGGCGGAGCGCTCGACACAGTACGTTCGCGATATTTACGAGGCTCTTCGCAGTTGCTGTGTGGCATCGCGGGATAATCAGCCGATTGGCGACAAGATGATCATGAACGCTGCTTTCCTTGTGGAGCGCAGTCGGGAAACCGAATTCGACAGCGTGGTCAATAAAATTGCACGAAAGTACGGGAAGCGTCTGAAGTTCAAATACACTGGGCCTTGGCCCCCGTACAATTTCGTAAACATACGTCTCAAGCTAGAACGCGGCTCGTCGTCGTAATCATCCAGAGTATAGAGAGAGACTTCGATGTTCTTGATTGACGACATCCTGTTGTTTCCCACAACCGGACTGAAGTTCATCTTCAAGACGCTACAGCAGGTAGCGGAACAGGAATATACGGACAGTGGGCCTCTAAAGGCACGATTGCTTGAACTGCAAGTGGACCTGGAGAACGGCGACTTGACCGAGGACGAATACGTTGCGGCCGAGCGCGAAATCATTCTGGAACTCCGGGAAATCGAAAAGCGAAAACGGGAGCTTGCCGGAGCCGAGCCGAACCAAGCCGCAGGCGATGGGTCTTCAGGTTAACTGCGAAGATTTACCTCTCAGCTCGGCCGCACAAGCCTTCCGTTGCCTTAACCAAAAGTTGTGACATTGCGGAATGGAGTCGTCGCAGGTCGGACAGCAGTAATCCAGTGTTCATCATCTCCAGGTTGTCTTGAACTAGCTTGTAGATCTCTTCCTCGAGCGAGATGAATTCTGCAGCAAGCATGGTTGACGAAAAGCGTTGCCGCTTGCGCATACGGCCAAATATGACGGCGGCGCGTAGCGTGGCGCGATCGAGAGTTGCGCGTTTTTTCTCCAAAGCTTCGATCAATCGCCCAACGAACTGACGCAGCGCTGGCTCTCGAGTCCGAGTTCTTGGTTTCTTGGTTTTATCTTCTGCTGAATCGAGGGTGCCTACGTACTCTTTGAGGAGAGAAGCAAGGTCTTTCGGCCTGAAGTTTTCCTGCGGTCGTTTCGCCAGTTTATCCCGAACTTTGCGAACCAATGCCTCAATTTCGACGGGTTTAACCAGGTAATCATCCACATGACTGTGGATGGCCTGTAGAGCGGTTTCGAAAGCAGGATAGCCGGTGAGAATGAAGGTAATGCATTCCGGTTGGATCTGGCGCATTGCACCGGTTACCAGGAATCCGTCACCCTCTTCGCTGATGTTCAGATCCGATATCAGGACATCGAAAGGATGGGAATTGATCTCAAACATCGCGTCCGGGACACTTTCGGCGACCTGCACTTCAAACCCTGCCTGCTCGAGAACCGGAGGAAGGGTCAGACGAATGCTAGTCTCATCGTCAACGAACAAAATGCGCTTGCGAGGTGCCTCCGCGATCATGGGGCTCCGCTGTAGGTCTGGCTGCGCTCCAAAGGAGGCCATTATACCCGCTCAAGAAGTGTCCAAAAGAAATGAGCGCATGTGAATCCGCGTCGCATTCTCACCTCAATTGTGGCAATATTGCACCCGAATCTGTGAAGCCATCATAAACCTCAATTTGCAGTTCCCTCTGAAGGGCGGAGGGCGCTTTCACCGTGGATCTCGAGCAAATGGCAGATAGAAACCCAGCAGCGAACCCGAGCGGGAAGGAGACTCCGTCTCGGCATTCCCCAGAGATCCCCGAGGAACTCTTAAAAAGATGTGGGAAGTTGCTGGACTTAGCGCGCGAAGCCATCCTGATCGTTGACCGCAGCGAGAAGGTGATTTTCTGGAGTGCAGGCGCCGAGCGACTTTACGGCTGGACTTCTGCCGAAGCGCTGGGCGCTTCACCCCTGGAGCTTCTCAAGACAGAACTCCCGCGTCCCTTCGAGCAAATTCAGAACATCCTGCAAAATGAGGAACATTGGGATTGCGAATTGATTCAGAAGAACAAAGCAGGCGACCGCCTGATCGTTGCTACGCGCTGGTCCCGCTGGAACAACGAACTCGGTGAGGTGCTAGGCCGTTTTGAACTCGATACCGATATCACGCGGCGCAAACACGTAGAAGAGGAATTGAGAATACTTTCCGGCCACTTGCTCACCTTGCGAGATGAAGAACGGCGACGCCTGGCGAGGGACCTGCATGACAGTGTCGGACAATTGCTCGCAGGCGCGACCATGAACGTTTCCATTCTCACTATGCAGATCGCAGCGGAAGATCAGAAAACTAGCGCTCTGCTTGCCGAGGTTTCCAAGCTGCTGGAGCAAAGCGTAAAGGAGATTCGCACGATTTCGTATCTCCTGCATCCGCCTCTTTTGGACGAGATCGGATTGTTGTCAGCCCTGAGGTGGTATGTCGCAGGATTCGCGGAGCGAAGTCAAATTAAAGTGAACCTGGAAATGCCCGAAGACCTCGGCCGTTTTCGTCGAGAACTTGAACTCGCGGTGTTTCGTATCGTGCAGGAGACTCTGACCAATGTTCACCGCCACTCAGGGAGTGCCAACGCGAAGATTACTCTGGTTCGAAATTCACGCCAGCTACGCATGACAGTGGAGGACAGCGGCCGCGGAATACCTTTGCCTCTTCCCGCCGAAACCGGCGCCAGAAGAAATGCGCCGGGCGTAGGCATCAGCGGGATCAGAGAACGGGTGCGTCAACTGGGGGGTCAGATGC
The DNA here is from genome assembly GCA_963797845.1 of Terriglobia bacterium. Classification (GTDB taxonomy): domain Bacteria; phylum Acidobacteriota; class Terriglobia; order Terriglobales; family Acidobacteriaceae; genus DASREM01. The sequence goes on along the minus strand of CAWCRE010000008.1, from coordinate 933,764 downwards.
AGATTCGGTCGGGATCTTCCGGTACGGTGGTCGAAATATTGTTCCCGGTTGAAGATGGCGGAAGTTCGACGCCTTCTGCTCCCAAGGCATGAAACTCAGGCAACTTCACGCCGAGTCTTCTTGATTTTCCTTCCGGCTTTTGGCCTTGATCCCGCGTGCCGAATTTCGGAGACAGCCTTTTCATTTTTACCGAAAAGTTTGTCGATGTAGTTTTCCTTGCAGGACTCGGAACAGAAATGCACCGCCAGCGGGTGAACTGCGTTGGTGTAATCCCAGCTACTCAGGATATTTACTTCGCGCCGGGCTGCGGTGAAGCCCACTGCCTCCGCTGCAAGGCCCAAAATCCAAATTTCATCCGGGGGTCTTGATTGCCTGGCAAGAGTCGCAACTAAACCGAATCATAAGAACGCCTCCGCCGAGATACTGGATGCGGAGCGAATGGCGTGGTCAGCCTGACACCGTTCTGCTTCGGCTGAACCTGAACAGAGGAAACGGTAAAAACCTGCGCCGCCACCGCTCCGATGAAAAAAGATTAACGCCACGCCTAATCATTGTGGATACCGTCTACTCCGTAAAGCGCAAGGAGAAAACCTTCAGGAAAGCCGGACAGGGTTTATGCGGCACTCAGCGGAGATGGTAAAGCGATCCCAGAATCGCTCCATAGGCTCCGTGTGCCAACAGCACGGATAACGGAGTGTGAAATCCATAATGCAAGGCCATGAACCCCGGGGGTTCGAGTTTACGCGTACTGTCGGGGCCTTGCTGTTCCGTTGCCATTCGGGGGTGGAGGCTAGGCAGGAGCGACATTCCTACGGTAAGAACCAGCAGCGCGTGCGCAAATCCCAACAATGCACCGAACCACCAGTTCGAGAAGTGACGCGCTTCGAAGATAAAAATGTAAAGCAGCGAGAACATCCATCCATTCAGTAGGTGCAAAACGAAGCCGTAGGTCTTGGCTTTTTCGCGGTCAGAAGTGACGAACGTGCCTAGCAAAAAAGGGATGTTCATCCTGGTAAAACCAAGTCCTTGGCTGGTGGTGAGCCAAATGGAGAGTGCCAGAGTGGCGACGAAAGCTGACAAGAGCCAACTTCCCCAGTTCACCGCGCCACCTCGGTTTCGTGGTTACGCGCACTCTCCGGGCGATGAGCTAATTGCCGTTCACCCTTCTCGCGTTCCAAAATTGAAAGCGCCGCACTAATGAGACCAACATGGGTGAAGGCCTGGGGGAAATTGCCCAAAGCCACACCACTCTTTGGGTCGATTTCCTCGCCATAAAGTCCAAGATCGTTTGAATAGGTGAGCAGGTGTTCAAATAAGCTGCGGGCCGCTGCCAATGAGCCTCCCCCCAAAGCAAGGTATTCCGCCTCCCAAAAACAGCAAATCGCGAATGCACCCTCGGGAGGGTCGGTGTGATAGCGGTAAAGCAATCCGTTGGGGGCTCCAAGCCGCTCTCTGATAGCACGATGTGTTCCCAGCATGCGGCTCGAGTCTGCTTTCTCGAAGCCATACCAGGACATCAGAAGCAGGCTGGCATCAAGCTGATCGCCATCGAGTGTGCTCACATAGCTATTCAATTCCTTGTTCCACGCTCGCTGTTCGATTTGCTTCCGAATGGCCTCGCAGTTCTGATGAAAGGTCTCGACTGGCGCTCCGCGGAGCAGTCCGCGGTTATACAACGCAACAAGGCGGTCGAGGGCCGTCCAGCACAGCAATTTCGAGTGAGTGTGCTCTTGGCGTCCGGTTCGCGGTTCCCATATTCCTTCATCGGGCTCTTGCCAATGTTTGACCACGTAATTGCCGAAACCAATCAGCACCTTCTGCATCTCCCGATCCAGCCGGCGGCCGTGGTACGCGTATTGGGCGGCGGCATCGATCACCTCGCCGTACACGTCGAGTTGCAGTTGTTTTCTGGCTCCGTTGCCAACTCGCACCGGACGCGATCCTTGAAAGCCCGAAAGATAGTCCAGAATCTTCTCTTTATCCGCGACTTCTCCGTAGACGTCGTACATGATGCGCAGTTCCGGCTGCGTCAGATGAGTAGCGTGCAGCATCCAGTCCATAAAGTCGTCAGCTTCTTCTACGTAATCGAGCGCCAGCATCGCGCGAATCGTCAGCGAGGCATCGCGAAGCCAGCAGTACCGATAATCCCAATTGAGGCTGCCGCCCAGGCGTTCGGGCAGGGAAGTGGTAGGTGCCGCAATGACCGCACCAGAAGGAGCGTATGTCAGCATTTTCAGAGTCAGTGCACTGCGAAGAACGTGGGCCCTGTACGGTCCATCGTAGTTCGCTCGCCCTGCCCAGGCTTGCCACCACTGCACCGACTCAGCAATTCTGCTTTCCAGCGACAACCCGAGAGGAGGAATCACAGCTGGAGCTTCCGCGGCATAGGAAAAGGAAAAGAAAATCTTCTGCCCTTCTCGAAGCGCGATCTTCGTCGAGATCGAGTCCCCATCTGTTCCGCTATGAATTCGCAAAGGGACGCTGCTCCGCAACCAATAAACTCCCTTTCCGTCTTCGATTCGAAACCCGAGCTTACCCACCTGCCTGATCGTGACACCGGTTTTTCCATACTCTCGACGAGGGCAGAAGTGCACTTGAACCTCAATGTGCCCGCTTTCGCATTCAACTACTCGAATGAGTTCGTGATCGGGAATGAGCCGGTTTCGCTTGTTGGCTTCGGAGGCGGCGGGCATCAGATCCGTCAGAGTTGCGGTTCCAGTTTCGCTATCGAAGGTGGTCGCAAGCAGATTTGAGTTTTCGAGATAAGAGCGCCGCGTCTTATAGCCTCCCAGCGGAGCAATTCGCCAAGATCCACCGCGCTGTGAATCCAGCAACCCAGCAAAGATGGCACTCTTGTCAAAGCGTGGCCAACAGAGCCAATCAAGGGACCCCTCCCTCGAAACCAAAGCTGCTGCCCTGCAGTCGCCGAGAAGGGCATAATCCCGAATAGAAGGTCCGGTCTGAGTAACTGGGCGGTCCTCTTCCTCCGTTGTCCGGGGATGCCGATCGTCTGTTGGACCAGGCGTTCCGGCGGGGGAGGAGGGTTCGACCGTTATCTCTTGGTGCTGACCGGGGGAGGCCGGAAAACCGTAGGAGAGTATGGGTTTATCCATTCAAGAACAATGGATGCGCAAAGCCACTAACGCGTCGATTCTTCCCTCCATTTGGTTGTGCGAAAACCGGCCAAAAATACAGGATTATCCCGATAGCCGTGACGCGGGTAAGTCCAGTATTCATAATTCAACCCCAACGCGAAGGAGACGGAAGGCAGGCTCCAGTTTACCTCCCCTTTTCGAACTGGTGCCTGCCCCTCCCTATCAGTACCCTCAATCACTCGCGACCTTCGTTCGGAACTTCGACGACCCATCGAGCGACCCCTTGTTTATAGCTAATTTTTTACCTGATCAGGCTGATCTCTGCGCTGGCGGTGCCGATCGCAGAGGCGCGACTACCAGACCGCTCACGTGATCGAACGAGAGAGTGAGGGTGGGACAGCAACGCCCGCACAACCAAAAATGGTAAGTGTGTCGTGAGTTGCGCGGCTCCTTGTGATCGGCTGGCGACTCCGAACTGCTCGAGGCTCGCACTTCAAATTGGAACAGTCGACCCTCTCTGAAGTAGCGGAGTGGCGCAGAGCAAGCGGGATTTGCGCAGCGAGAGACCATTCCTCTTCTCAGAAGATTCAGTCAGAATGCCACCCATAGCGAGCCAGGAGAATCCGGAAAATACTGTAAACCGGCTTGGTCCTCAATCGAATTCGAGGTGTGCTACGCCCCCGTTACAGGTTTTGACCACAGCACCTTACGCGTTTAACCCGATAGAGAGCCGTTGACGGGTTCGTTACAGTACAATCTGTGCCTTGGGATGTGGTCGTCGTTACGGAACTCCCGTTCCACACCTTTCCTCAAAACGTGAACGTTCTGGTCGGAAAATCATGAAATTTAGAGACGTTATCTCTCGCTGGCCGGTCCTGGAGCAGTTGCGCACCGGCACGGATGGTACCGGGCCTGAAGCCATGACTGCGCGTAGCCGCAATCTCAAGCCCAAGAATCATGGAGCGCAAGTTGCCCGGTCGATTTGCCCCTACTGTGGAGTCGGCTGTGGGCAACTGGTCTTTCACCAGGGTAACAAGCTGGTCTCGATCGAAGGGGACCCTCGCTCTCCGATTTCTCGAGGTCGGCTCTGTCCGAAAGGATCGGACACCTTCGAACTTCATACCCACAGCGGAAGGCTCAAAAAAGTGAAATATCGCCGGCCTTTTTCGCGCGAGTGGGAGGACTTGGATCTCGAAACCGCCATGGACATGGTGGCCGATCGTGTGTGGGAAACGCGCGAGCAGAGTTTTGAGGAAACCAAGGATGGCGAGTCCCTGATGCAGACCAAACGCATGGCTCACCTCGGGGGCGCCACCCTCGACATCGAAGAGAATTATGTGATCCGTAAGTTATTTACCGCTGGGCTGGGCATGGTCTGTGTCAGCAATCAGGCCCGCATATGACATAGCTCTACCGTGCCCGGTCTGGGCACATCATTCGGTAGAGGCGGAGCTACGACCGCACAACAAGACTTGAGTAATGCCGACGCAATCCTGATCATGGGCTCGTCGATGGCGGAGAACCACCCCGTCGGATTCCAGTGGGTGATGGAAGCACGCGAAAAGGGTGCGACCGTAATGCATGTGGACCCGCGATTTACACGGACCTCGGCGATGTCGGACATTTGGGTTCCGCTGCGAGCGGGTTCTGACATTGTGTTTTTGGGAGGAATGGTCCGTTACCTTCTGGAGAATGGCAGAGAATTCCGCGATTATGTCGTGAACTACACCAACGCATCTACCATTTTGCGTGAAGACTTCCGGGACACTGAAGATTTGGATGGGTTTTTCTCGGGGTGGGACCCCGACGAGAAGAAATACGATCCGGAGACCTGGTTCTACGAAGGTGCTCCAATCAAGGAGACCGAAGGAACTGAGCCGGGACATGCCGAGGTGGGCGGAGGGCATGCGAAGGATCGCGGAGGCGAATCTCAGGACGCGACCAAGTATCACTCCGACTTAACTCTGCAACATCCGCGCTGCGTGTTTCAGGTTCTAAAGCGCCATTTCTCGCGCTACACACCAGAGATGGTTGAGCAATCGTGCGGCATTCCTAAGGAAGTTTTTCTGAAAGTTGCGGATGCTTTCACCTCTGCATCCGGCCCCGAAAAGACAGGGGCAATCTGCTATGCATTGGGATGGACGCAACACTCCAAGGGCGTGCAGATCATTCGTACGGCTGCGATTCTGCAATTGTTGTTAGGAAATATTGGCCGGCCCGGCGGCGGCATCCTGGCACTTCGCGGACACGCGTCGATTCAAGGGTCTACTGACGTTGCTACTCTGTACGACATTCTGCCCGGCTACATACCAATGCCGATGTTCGAAGCTGGTTCGAACCGCTTGAGCAGTCACATTGATAGATACAAGACCCGCACGGGTTTGTGGTCGAGCTTCGACAAATATCTCATCAGCCTGTTGAAGGCGTATTACGGCGATGCAGCGACGTACGAGAATGATTACGGGTTTGACTGGCTTCCCCGGGTTACGGGCGACCATTCTCACTTCGGTTACTGGCTCGATATGGCCGATGGCAAAATGGATGGCCTGTTCGTTATGGGCCAGAATCCTGCTGTCGGAGGGGCGAACGGCCGTCTTGAAAGGAAGGCTCTCGCGAATCTGAAATGGCTGGTGGTTCGTGACATGGTTGAAACCGAAACTGCGGCATTCTGGTACGCCTCGCCAGAGGTCGAACGTGGTGAACTGGTGCCGGAGAGCATTGCTACCGAAGTGTTCCTGTTTCCCGCGGCAGGCACCGCAGAAAAAGATGGCACCTTCACCAATACGCAACGCCTGCTCCAGTTCAGGAACAAAGGTCCGGACCCTCCCGGCGATGCGAGAGGCGATACCTGGTTCATTTATCACTTGGGACGCCGGCTCAAACAGAAGGCAAGGAACGACCAGCGTCCGCGCAACGCCGGTTTGAACGCGTTAGCTTGGGACTATGCGCTCCACGGCCGCGATGCGGAACCCAGTGCGGAAGATATTTTGAAAGAGATCAACGGCTACACTGTTTCCAATCGCAAGCAGCTTGCCCACATCAAAAACCTGAAGAACGATGGTTCTACTGCATGTGGCGCGTGGATTTACTGTGGCGTGTTCCCCGAAGAAAAGCGAAATCGAGCCAACGAGCGCGATTCGAAAGACCTGCTGGGCCATGGATGGGGTTTCGCGTGGCCCAATGATTGTCGCATCATCTATAACCGTGCTTCGGCTCGCCCCGATGGCCAGCCTTGGAGCGAACGAAAGAAGCTTGTCTGGTGGGATTCAGTAAAGCAGGAATGGACAGGCCTTGATAACGCCGACTATGACAAAAAGATGCCACCGGATACGCCGTCCAATATCCATCACGGAACGGGAGTCGAAGCACTCGGAGGTGCCAAGCCGTTCACACTTCATCCGGACGGAGTAGCCTGGCTGTTCGTAGCCAGTGGATTGAAGGACGGTCCACTGCCCACGCACTACGAACCGTTGGAGTCTCCGGTTTCGAATTCTCTTTATCATCAGGAAACCGATCCTGCGGTGGATCCCAAGGTGCGTCCGGACAACATGTACGCCAATTCGCCAGGCGATCCTCGATATCCCTACGTACTCAGCACCTATCGATTGACAGAACATCACACTGCTGGCGGCATGAGTCGAACGCTCTCGCATTTGGCGGAGCTTCAGCCTGAACTGTTCACTGAGGTGTCTCCCGAATTGGCCGCGCATTTGGAACTGGTGCACGGGGAATGGGCAACGATCATCACCCCGCGCGGAATTGTGGAGGCGCGGGTACTCATCACTCCTCGCATGCGTCCGTTATGGGTCGAAGGCCAGCGCGTTCATCAAGTGGGACTTCCGTGGCACTGGGGATATCTCGGTCACTCCAAGGGCGACATTGCCAACGACCTTCTCGCTATAAGCGAGGAGCCCAACGTTCGCATCATGGAAACGAAGGCACTGATGTGCAGCATCGTGCCGGGCCAGCGTGCGCGCGGCAGAGATGCTCTTCGGCAAATTCATTCGCAAAGGGACCAAATCGCATGAGTATCACTGCGTTTCTTACCGATTCGACGCTGTGTATCGGCTGCAAGGCCTGTGAAGTTGCATGCAAGGAATGGAACGATGTCCCCGAAGACGGGTTGAATTGGACCGGCTACTCCTACGACAACACTCGGAAGGTGGGTGCCTCGACGTGGAGACACGTGAAGTTCGTCGAGAGCGCTCCCGAGCCGGGTTTCGGGGGCAACGCCGCGGAACTGAATACCTGGGCCTTTTCCTCGGACGTGTGCAAGCACTGCGAAAATGCGGGTTGTTTGGAAGCCTGTCCTACAGGATCGATCGTGCGCACGGAGTTCGGCGGTGTCTTTGTGCAACCCGATGTCTGCAACGGCTGTGGGTACTGTGTTGTTTCCTGTCCATTCGGCGTCGTCGCCAAGAATTCGAACGACGGGCGAGCCTTCAAGTGCACGTTCTGTTACGACCGGCAGAAAGTCGGATTAAAACCAGCGTGCGCGACCGCGTGCCCCACCGAATCCATTATTTTCGGTACGCTTGATGATCTTCGTCAAAAGGCGAAAGACCGGTTGGAGACCTTGCACGATCGCGGCATGGTTGACGCGCAAATGTACGATCCCACCGACACCAGCGTTGGCGGCATCCATGCGATGTTTATCGTTCGCGGAGATCCACGCGCCTATAACCTTCCGTCAAAACCGGAGGTGCCCACCATTCACCTGAAGAGTGCATGGACGTCGTCCGCGATTGCATCGGCCGCTCTGCTTCTCGGCACCCTTGCTGCATTCATGGGAGGTCGCAATGGTCGGTAAGATTGTTCCCGGCGATTCGGAATACGATCGCGAGGCAGCTCTTATCCTGATTCGGAAGAAAGCAGAACAGGGAACTCTGCAAGAATCCGGTGTGCGAGCAGCGGGTGCTCCATTTCCTAAGGCAACGCCGGAAGAGGGTTACTACGGCATTCCACTGCTTGAACCACCGGCGTGGACGTGGGAAATCCCGCTCTATTTTTTTGTGGGCGGGGCCGCGGGATCCGCGGCTGTCATTTCAACAGCTGCGGAATGGACTGGCAACGATGTTCAGTTGGCACGCCATGCCCGATGGGTTTCCCTCGCCGGAATTTCGATTTCGTCTGTACTTCTCGTTTCAGATCTGGGCCGGCCGGAAAGGTTCCTGGCGATGCTGCGGGTGTTCAAACCGCAAAGCCCAATGTCCATGGGAGCGTGGATTCTTGCGGCGTTTGGCACTTTCACTGGCGCAGCGGTAATGTCGGATCTCGCTCGCGAGAAGGGTGTGGACCTGCTACCGATCCGACTTGTCGGCGGGGCTGCGAAAACGCTTTCCAGCCTCTTTGCTCTGCCGTTCTCGAACTACACCGGAGTCTTGATTGGCGCAACGGCAATCCCCGTTTGGAATCGCAATGTGAAGTCTTTGCCCATTCACTTTGGCATGTCGGGTTTGCAATCCGCGGTTTCGGTGCTCGAGCTCTTGGGCCACACTGACAGTCGGCCGCTGAACGTGCTTGGGATCGGGAGTGCCGCGTGGGAGACTCTCGAAGGCGTCCTTCTCGAGAGCCGGCGCGACCCCATTCTCGAACCGCTCAAACGCGGTAGGAGCGGATGGGTGACTCGGGTCGGGGGAATGTTATCGGGCCCCATACCGTTGGCGCTTCGACTTGCAGCTGCCGTAAGCGGCAGCAAACGCTCTCGCAAACTACGCCGTCTCGCAGCTCTCTCTGGACTGGCTGGATCGCTCTTTACCCGCTATGGCTGGGTGATGGCAGGGGCTGCTTCGGTGAAACAGACTGCCGGCGATCTAGACATCTGACCAATACTTATTCCGTCGGAGCATAGTAGCCGGTTTTGGCATAGACGGTCATTGGTGGCAGCTTCCAGCGCTTCGACCAGTTTAGTTTAACTTTGATCTTGTGCCATTGTCCGTCATGCGGAGCATCTTGCGGACGATAGCCAATGACATATTGGTTTCTCAGTTCCAACCCTATCGCATGCGCAACCTGCGGCAAATCATTCGGATTGTCTACGGTGAACGCCCTTCCGCCGGTGAGAGCCGTGAGTCTATCCATTAACTCGGGACCTTCGAGTTCTTCCTGGGTGGCGAAGTGGCGATCGAAGATACCAATTCCATACATCATCACATCCGACTCTCTGGCGATCGAAAAGACCTCCCGCTGGTCGTAACGACTGTGGTTGTCGCCTCCATCGGAAATGATCAGCAATGCCTTCCTTTGGTATTTTGCGGCTTTCATTTTGTCTAATCCGAGGTAGATCGCGTCGAGCAGAGCCGTGCGTCCATTAGGATCGAGGAGAAACAAGGAACTTTGCAGTTTGTCGAAATCCTGGGTGAAGTCCGACGTTTGCTGGGGACGATCCGCGAAGCTGATCACGAAAAATTCGTCCTGGGGATTTGCAGTTTTTAGAAACTCTTTGACAGCATCCCTGGCGCGCTCCATTTTGCTTTTCATGCTTCCGCTGCAGTCCAGAATGATGCCGACTGAGGCCGGCGCATCTTCGCTCGAGAAGTAGCGAATCGGTTGAGCGTGCTTGCCATCGAACACTTGGAAATTATCTTGGCCTAATCCTTTGACGATCCGGTTCATGGTGTCGAGAATCGTAACTGGCACCAGAACCAGATCTACGTACACCCGCATGGGCTTGGTTTTAAGCTGTTCCACCAAAGGGTTGGCTGGAATTGCTTGTTCTTTTGTCGGATAAATATGAGCTTCATCAAGACCGCTCTGGCCCTGTGCAAATACAGCTGACGAGACGAAGCAGAAAGATAAGCCGAGTAGCAATGCTGACTGGAGACCCAACTTCGGTGCACGCCCAAATTTCATACTGCGCCATCCTTGAACGTGTTTTATCTCGCTTAACGAGCTTCAACAATGCTGTGGAAACCGTAGTTCTGAGGGGAACTTAGCCGATCGCGCGGATAAGACTTAAGAATGGTTCGTTGGAACAGACGGCGGGTGGGTTGCTGGAGAACCGGCTTAGTGCTCGACTGCTTGCAGTGCCACTTGATTCAACTGGTTACATTCAGCGGCGGACTTTATGGAATTCAGTCGAATTTCAATCCGTATCATAGACGCTGCCGCCATGTACTTTACGTCGTCTTTATCGTCGAAAAGGAACTCGAGGTCGGGGAGTAATTGTTTGCACGGATGACTGCCAATAGCTTTGGCCGCGGCTGCTCGGACTGCAGCGTTCCCGTCTTGGATCGCATCTTCGAGAGCGCGAACCGATTTGGGATCGTGATCGCTGGCAAGCAGAGATGCAGATATAGCCCGTGCTGGCGCCCCTTTGTCTTTGGTCAATTCCTCCGCCATGACTACGCCATAGGAAAACGGACCCAGAAATACTCCTGATGCCTCGGTTAAACCAATCCGTGCCAAATCTGAGGGGTTATGAAGCTTTTTGTTCGCGTCACTGAGTCCTTGCTTCATCATGCCATCCGACGTCGAGCCCTGCTTGGACAGTACCTCCTCAAGCAGAGAGCGCCCGCTGTGATCGCCAAGCTGCCAAAGAGCTCGAGCTGCGGTAAACCGGACCGCCGCGCTGTCGTCCTCGAGACTTTGTTTCAGTGCCGGAACTGCACGTTGCGAATGCATCTCGCCCAAGGCGGTCGCAGCCACTTGCCGCACCGAGGGATCTTTATCCTGAAGTACTGTGAAGACCAGGTCGATAGCTCGATTCGTTTGTCCGAGCGTTGAAAGGGCCAGGACAGCAGCTTGTCGGCATGAGGCGTGCTGGTTAGACACCCCGTTTTTCAGGATTTTCCAGGCTAAGGTCTCAGACTGAAGATTAGCCTGCTTGATGCTGCGGTGCGTTGGGTTGGAAGCGGAATCATCAGCGATAGAAACACTGACAAACAAGAAGAAGAACGCGATAAACCAGGCCCAGTGAAATTGATTCAGGTTCATACGTTCCGTCCTTCGCACTTGTGATTGATCCTGAATCTACAAGGTTGCGCGGGAAGCGCATATCGGGCAGCTCATGTAGAGTTGCTGGAAAGACGCCCTAGCTCCGGGAGGCCAGCAAGGACCCCATTGCATACAGCGAGTTCGCCGGAGTAGTACGGGTTGGACTGGATACTGAAAACCAGCTTGGAAATTTAAATTAGGTAGTTTCTCGCTGACGGCAATCTTTACCGCATTTTGAACGCTTCTTGGAAAGGCAAGTTCCATTGTCAAATCGAAATAGCCTGATCGTGTGGCCTGGGCGGCCTTATCCCTTGGGGGCCAATTGGGATGGGGAAGGTGTGAATTTCGCGATCTTCTCTGAACACGCCACAAAAGTTGAGCTTTGCTTGTTTGACGAGACGGGCCGTCGCGAAGTCCATCGGATCCTATTGCGGGAACAAACTGACCAGGTTTGGCATTGCTATCTACCAGAGGCGAGGCCGGGTTGGCTTTATGGATATCGATTGCACGGTCCGTACGAGCCAGCAAAAGGCTTACGCTTCAATCCCAACAAACTACTACTCGATCCCTACGCGAAACAGATACATAACGACATCAAGTGGAGTGACTCTCACTTCAGCTATCGCATAGGCCATCGCAATCTGGATCTCTCGTTTGATCGACGGGACAGTGCACCCGGAATGTTGAAAGCCGCGGTTATCGATCCTGCGTTTACCTGGGGAACGGACCGCCCACCGCGAATTCCCTGGCATGAAAGTGTGATCTACGAAGTTCACGTCAAAGGATTCACCATTCAACATCCCGACGTGCCGCCGTCTCTTCGCGGAACTTACGCGGGCCTGGCAACAGCTCCCGTCATCGACTATCTGAAACGACTCGGCGTGACTGCGATCGAACTGCTTCCTGTCCATAGCTTCGTCGACGACCGGCACCTGGTGGCCAAAGGATTGCGCAATTATTGGGGATACAACTCGATTGGCTACTTCGCCCCCGAAAGGCACTACTCCGCCACGGGAAGCATCAATGAGTTCAAGACCATGGTGAAAACCCTGCACTCGGCGGGGATGGAGGTCATTCTGGACGTGGTCTACAACCACACTGCCGAAGGCAACCAGATGGGGCCCGACACTTTCTTTCCGAGGTATCGACAATCCCGTGTACTACCGCCTCCTCGCCGATCAGCCTCGCTACTACATGGACTACACGGGAACGGGAAACACTCTGAACATGCGCCATCCCCGTGTCCTTCAATTGATCATGGACAGCTTGCGCTACTGGGTACTGGAGATGCATGTGGATGGGTTTCGTTTTGACCTCGCCGCGACTCTGGCCCGCGAATTACACGAGGTCGACCGGCTGGGCGCATTTCTCGACATCATCCACCAGGATCCCGTGCTGTCCCAGGTCAAATTGATTGCCGAACCCTGGGATTTGGGGGAGGGGGGATACCAGGTAGGCAAGTTTCCCGTGGGTTGGGCAGAGTGGAATGACCGTTATCGTGATGCGGTGCGCGCGTATTGGAAAGGGGACGGTGGTCTTATCGGCGAACTCGCTTATCGCATAACGGGATCGAGCGACCTGTATGCGCGTAGCGGACGACAGCCGTATGCCAGCATCAACTTCGTGACCGCCCACGACGGGTTCACGCTGAACGATTTGGTGAGTTACAACCAAAAGCACAACGAAGCAAATGGGGAAGAGAACCGCGACGGTACCGATAACAATCGCAGCTGGAATTGCGGGGTGGAAGGTCCCACTGACGATCCGGAAGTGAGAATGTTACGCGCCCGCCAGAAGCGCAACTTCCTCGCCACACTTCTTTTGTCGCAGGGAGTTCCAATGCTGCTGGCTGGAGACGCCATTGGACATACCCAGCAGGGAAATAACAACGCATATTGCCAGGACAACGAGATCAGTTGGATTAACTGGAATCTATCTCCGGAAGACGAAGAACTGCTCAACTTCACAAAACGCATTATCGCCTTAAGAAAAAACCATCCGGTCTTTCGCCGGCGGAATTTTTTCCAAGGGCGAGCGATCAAAGGGGCTGACATCAAAGACATTCTTTGGTTGAGGCCGGACGGCAAGGAAATGACCGATGACGAATGGAAGCAAGAATCAGCTCGTTCCATGGGGGTGCTCCTCTCGGGACAGGGTTTGCAGGAGCAGGACGAGCGGGGCCATCCCATCAGTGATGAGACTTTCTTGCTGTTGATGAATGCGCATCACGAAGAAATGCCATTCCACCTTCCTGATCCCAGTTCGGGGGCAGGATGGGTTCCGGTTGTCGATACCTCTTGTCAGACCAGCGACAGCCCAGACGTCCAATATGCGACTGGTGAACCTTATCCTCTACAAGCCCGGTCCTTGGTAGTTCTGGTCGAGCGTCGCTCCGGCCAGCTGCGCGGCAAGGAGCGCAGGAATGAAGCGTAGCCACGGGATGCCCTTCGGAGCGGAATTTCGCTGATGATGGCAGTGTGCGATTTCGATTGTGGGCCCCCTCAGCAAAATCCGTGGAAGTGCTTCTACTCGACTCTGGCGAATCCCATTCTCTTGCTCGATTATCCGAGGGTTGGTATGAGTCTGTAATTCCACATTTGTCCCCGGCCGGCGGTTATAAATTTCGAATTGATGGCGAAGTCGAGGTTCCGGATCCGGCGTCGCGCTTTCAACCTGACGACGTACATGGTCCAAGCGCTATCGTCGATCCTGGACAATTCGAGTGGAAGGATGTCGACTGGCGTGGCCGACCGTGGGAAGAAGTGGTTCTTTATGAACTTCATGTCGGAGCATTCAGCCGGAAGGTACATTCGCCGGAGTCGAACGCAAACTCGACTACCTTGCCGAACTTGGCGTGACTGCAATCGAGTTGATGCCCCTATCGGATTTTCCGGGAGAACGCAATTGGGGCTATGACGGTGTGTTGCCTTTTGCGCCAGATAGCTCGTATGGCAGTGCCAGAAGATCTGAAGCACTTGATCCAAGCGTGCTCATGCACGGGAACTCATGATCTTTCTGGATGTTGTCTACAACCACTTTGGCCCGGAGGGAAACTACCTTCACGCCTATGCGCCAGAATTCTTCACCGAGCCGTCATCAGACTCCTTGGGGAGATGCGATCAATTTCGACGGGCGTTCGAGTCGCGCAGTACGCGCAGTACTTCATCCACAATGCACTTTACTGGCTTGAAGAGTTTCATTTCGATGGCCTGCGTCTGGACGCGGTACACGCTATTCGAGATGACTCTGAACCCGACATCCTGACCGAATTGGCAGAAGCCGTGCGGCAGAGGTTTGGCAACTCGCGGCATGTTCATCTAGTGCTGGAAAACGACGACAACGCCGCGCATTACCTGGTTCGCGGCGATCGTGGCTCTCCGACGCTGTATAACGCACAATGGAATGACGACATCCATCATGCGTTGCATGTGCTGCTGACCGGCGAAACTGATGGTTATTATTCCGATTACGCACAACGCCCAATGTGGCAACTCGGTCGGTGTCTGGCAGAAGGGTTTGCTTTCCAGGGCGACCCTTCTCCCTATCGCGATGGAGAATTCCGTGGAGAGCCGAGCCGAATGCTCCCCCCTCAATGCTTCGTCGATTTCCTACAGAACCATGACCAAATAGGCAACCGAGCTTACGGAGAACGGATCTCGCAGCTGGCGGAATCCGACGCTATTCGGGCGGCTACTGGCAATCCTTTTGTTGTCGCCTTCTCCCCCTCTGATGTTCATGGGCGAAGAATATGGCGCGACGACTCCATTTCTATTCTTTTGCGACTTCGGGCCCGAGCTTGCGACCGCGGTGACCGAGGGACGACGGAAAGAATTCGCGCGCTTCGCTCGCTTTCAGTCGCCGGAAACTCGCGCGCAGATTCCCGACCCGAATGCGGAGAGTACCTTCACCCAATCTAAACTTGATTGGAACGAAGTCCAGGCGCTGACCCATTCCGATCACCTGAAATTTGTGCGGCAACTTCTCGAGATCAGAAAAAACCATATCGTACCCTGGTTGTCTGCGGGGAAACACACTCGTGGAGAGTTTGAGCTCCTCGGGCAAGGCAGCTTGCTCGTGCAGTGGGATGTGGCGAATGTCGCCAGTTTGACACTGCTTGCGAACTTGCAGTCTCACCCTGCGGGCTTTGAACGAATGCCGGTCGGGCAGCTGATCTTCGAATCGACTGGCAAAACTCAGTTCCAGCAAACCAAGGAGATGCCTCCCTGGTCGGTTGCATGGTTCTTAAAGTCATGAGCACTCCCGAAATTCCAACGTCGACTTACCGTTTGCAGTTCAATCGAGACTTCACGTTTGCCAAGGCGACCGAGCTGATTCCGTACCTGGCCAAACTTGGGATCAGCCACTGTTACGCGTCGCCGTATTTGCGCGCCCGGCCCGGTAGCACGCACGGCTACGACATCATCGACCACAGCACCATCAATCCTGAAATTGGCAGCCCCGAAGAGTTCGAGCGTTTCGTGCAGGTTCTGCACGAACACGGCATGGGACACATTCTCGATCTTGTCCCCAATCACATGGGAGTGATGGGCAGCGACAATGCGTGGTGGCTCGATGTCCTTGAAAACGGCCAAGCCTCCAAGTACGCGGATTTTTTTGACATTGATTGGGAGCCCCTGAAAGACGAGCTGCAAGGCAAAGTGCTGATCCCTGTGCTCGGTGACCAGTACGGAATCGTGCTTGACCGTGGCGAACTGAAGGTAATATTTGACCCTGAAAAAGGCGAGTTCAGCATTTACTATTTTCAGCATCGGTTCCCAGTGAACCCGAAGGAGTACCCTCGCATTCTCTCGCTTCGTGCCGATGTACTGGAGGCGAAACTCGGTTCAGACAACGAGCAATTTCTGGAATTCCAAAGTCTCAGTGCCGCTTTCAGTCATTTGCCAACTCGGCATGATGCGGAGCGTCAGGCACGCGTCGAACGCAACCGCGACAAAGAGATTCACAAGCGCAGGCTCGCAGCCTTGTGTTCGCGATCGATTGAGATATGTGAGTTCATCCAGGAGAATATAAGGCAGATCAACGGCGCTCCGGGGGATTCCCGAAACTTCGACGACCTGCACGAACTGATCAAAGCCCAGGCCTACCGGTTGGCGTATTGGCGTGTTGCCGCGGACGACATCAACTATCGCCGATTTTTCGATGTCAACGACCTTGCCGCGTTGAGAATGGAAAACTTCGAAGTTTTCTGCGCCACGCACAAGTACGTTCTTGACCTTATCCAGGAGGGGAAGCTCAACGGACTGCGCATTGACCATCCTGATGGACTCTATGATCCCGCGCAGTATTTTCGTCGTCTGCAATGCGAGCGCAATTGTGAACCTGAGGAGCCGGAGTGCAACTCCAAATCGTTCTATGTGGCCATAGAAAAAATTCTCACGAGCGACGAGCAGCTGCCGAAAGATTGGCCGGTACACGGTACTACTGGATATGACTTTGCCAATCTAGTGAATGGGCTGTTCGTCGACGCAGAGGCACGCGGCCGCATGGATCGGATTTACCGCGCATTTATTGGCCAGCACACTGAATTTGATTGGCTCGCTTACGACTGTCGAAAGCTTGTGATGGAGCGTGCCCTGGCCAGCGAATTGAATGTGCTTGCGAACAGCCTGAGCCGCATCGCTCTTTCCGACCGCCATACTTGCGACTTCACCATAAACAACTTGCGTGACGCGCTCATGGAGATTGTCGCCAGTTTTCCTGTTTACAGAACCTATGTAACGGATAAGGCTGTGTCGGCCGAAGATCGCGAATACATTACCTACGCAGTCGGACTGGCCAGGCAGAGAAGCTCGGTCGCTGACGGCAGCGTGTTCGATTTTATCCAGCAGATCCTGCTGACTGAGCAAGGAGCGGGTCACGGGCTGATCTATAGGGAACGAGTAGCGGGCTTCGCGCGAAAATTCCAGCAGTTCAGCAGCGCCGTCATGGCCAAGGGTATCGAAGATACCAGCTTCTATCGATTCAACCGGCTCGTCTCTCTCAATGAAGTGGGAGGTGACCCGCGACAGTTTGGCGTATCAGTCGAGAAATTTCACCGCAAAACAATTCGCCGCCTCCAGCATTGGCCTCATGGCATGCTAACGACCTCCACGCATGACACAAAACGATCTGAGGACGTACGGGCACGAATCAACGTCCTTTCCGAGATACCTGGGTTGTGGCGCAAGCGGGTCCGGAGTTGGCGAGAGGTGAATCGCAACCAAAAAGTTCAGGTAAACGGTGAAGCCGCTCCCACCCGCAACGACGAGTACCTGTTCTATCAAACCCTTGTTGGCGTGTGGCCTTTCGATGGGCGCGAGGCAGTCAGCGAACAATTTCGATCGCGCGTGCGTGACTACATGTTGAAGGCCGTCCGCGAGGGGAAGGCTCAGACTAGCTGGGCCAATCAGAACAAGGAGTACGAAAGCGCGGTCACAAATTTTGTCGACAATGTACTCAATCCAGAACTTAGCCGCAGTTTTCTCTCTGAGTTCTCTGTGTTCGAGCGTTACGTTGCCCGCATTGGAATGTACAACAGCCTTTCGCAGACCTTGATCAAGCTGACCGCTCCAGGCGTTCCTGACATTTACCAAGGCACCGAACTGTGGGATTTCAGCCTGGTGGATCCTGACAACCGGCGCCCCGTGGACTACGAACAGAGGCAAGGGATCATCTCTGAAATCCTCGAGGGAGGCGATCGCCTGGATAGGGCCAAATCGCTGTCCGAAACCATGCAGGACGGCCGCATCAAGTTGTTCTTGACCAGCACGGCTCTCAGCGCTCGAAAACTGCACAAGGAAATATTCCTAAATGGTAGTTACGTTCCACTGTCCGCCCGAGGAACAAAGTCACCTCACGTTATTTCTTTTGCTCGTGTCCACGAAAGCGGTACTGCAATCACTGCTGTTCCCCGCCTGACCGCAGGGCTCCTGCAAAGAGACTACGAATCGGTCAGCGATCCTGGACTGTGGGCGGACACTCGCATTCAGGCGCCATCGCCTGGACGATACCGCAATATATTTACCGGAGAAGTGATACAGACGGAAACAGAAGAGAGCCAACATTGGATGTGCGCAGCCAAACTATTTGCGAACTTTCCCGTTGCCCTTCTGCTGCTTGAGGGAGCCTGACGCGATGATCAAGAAAACGAAACTGGCGTCAACTTCGGGAAGAATGTTTCCCCCGCCAGAACTTTGTCGATCGCGTCCAGCAAGTCGCGAGCTGCGTCACTTTTGCAAACAGCTCCGCGGATCACCCCGTTGTCAAATTGACGTACAAGCTCTTTGGAGAGATGAAGAGAAAACAGGATGACCGGTATTTGGGGCTGTGATCGGGCAATCTGATTGGCCGCTTCCAAGCCATTCATCTCTGGCATGGCAATGTCCATAATGATCACATCGGGCGAGAACTGCGAAGCTTTTTCGATGGCTTCCTTGCCGTCGCAGGCTTCCGCGCAGACGGACCAATTGGAACGAGCTTCAACCAAGTTGCGAATCCCAAGCCGCATCACTTCGTGATCGTCGGCCACAAGAATTCTAATTGGCGCTGTCGTCGTGGGGGTTGACCTCAGCATCTGTTGCATTTTGTTTTCTGAAAACTCCAGCCTCGTGATTGACGGAGATCTTTCCTTTTAAAACCTGAAGCGTTTCTCTATGACACCGGCCAGAGTTGTGACGTGATACAGGAGTTGGCTTTAAGGAACAAGCTAATTCTCTGTCCTGATTCGGACAATGGCTCGGGCGGGTAGGACCGTGGCACCAACGTGCTAAGAGGGTTCGGTGATGGGGTAGTACGGCGGACCTATGGTCCGCCGCGTGAGTTTTACGAACGGGCGGTCGTTTGCGATCCCGAATACTTCTGTTTTGCCGCGTCAACAGCTTCGCTGACCTGATCTTTGCCGCGATCAACGACTTCTTGTGCGCGCCGTCCGAACTCCTGACCTTTTGTCTTTGCTGAATCGTAGCGCTGGCGCGCCTGGTCGGCGATTTGGCTTCGCGTATCCTCACCGGCTCCGGGGGCAAACAAAACTCCCAACACCACGCCGGTAGCCAAGCCGGCGATGAACACCGGTATGGCGGAGCTGCGTCGCGCCGGCACATCGAAATCAACGTCCCCCGACATAATGGCCCGGGCGATGCGCAAAATCTTTTTCGTATCTAGATCCATAGTACATATCCTTCCTGGATTGAGTCGTGGTTTACCTGCACTGAACGAGCATAGGAAACAAGAGAAAATCCAGCAATCGAGCTAATGCTGTAAACGGGCGTGAGATCAGCTGTACGTGCTTATGCGGCGCGTTCTTCCTCTGAAATCCTGCCGGCGGACAAAGCGCCGACCGGTTTGCCATTTTGCAGAAACGCCTCTGCCGTGCGTCTGTACCGGAAGTAATCGCGTAATAGCCGCTCTTGTTCTCCGCCATCAACTGTGGGTATCGCCATCTTGCAGAAACTCATCCGAAAAACGGAGTAGGCCAGGCAAAAGGGATTGATGCTGTTTTCCAACTGTCGGCCGGAAAAATGGCGGAAGCGACTGAGAAAGAATTCTGTCCAGTCCCGCCCTAGGTCCCACTCGACGATTACTCCGGCTAGGTCCCACGCGATGCTAATCGGGCCGGGGAAGAAGTGATCGTCGCCATGGCTGACGGCATCCACCTTTACGATGCTTCCTTCTCCTTGTAGAAGCCACTCGTGCGGTTGCATGTGTCCGTCCGCAATCACTGGATGCCCGATGCTCAAATCGCTGTCAGTCAAAGAACACTCTAGGCCGAATTCTTGCTGCACATTGAACCTGACCATGTTCGCCACAGGATCCGATCGGCCTGGTCCGTGCTTGAATTCGGAATCGCGCATTGCGCAATATTCTGCTAAATGCTCGAGGAGTTCGCGAGATACATCACTGCTCGCCAACGGCCTTCCGGAAATCACCCGATAAGCGGAATAGCCATCCATCGTCCCGCGGATTTCAGCGCCGAATCCAGTCTTCGCCAGTAGCTCTGCCCGCGCTCGAACTTCCTCCCCGATGCGCCCCATTCCTTCAAACTTGAACAGGCACTTGCCATCAGGGGACAGAAACTTGGATCGTTCCATCTGCGGCCAGCACGCGGGCCGCTTCGAGTCCTCAGCGATGAAGAGGTTTCTCCATTCTCCTCCCCCAATATAAGTGTGGCCTGCAAAACGCCGGGAACCGCGGGTGTCGGTGGAGGCGAATCGAAAACAATCCCATCGTGCCGCCGCGTCCTTCGCACAGAGCTCTCCTTGTGCGGGCTGGCGAGTACCGAGTAGCGTTATCTGTTCTGAAGGAATTCCCAGAGCTACCAGAGCTTCGGCTGTGCTGAGAAAGGTCGACCCGCTCCGGCCAGGTCCCTCATCGACGATCAAGAACCTCGAACCACGCGCATACTTCTCCTCAATCCAACGGACTTGTTCGGCGTTGAAATCGACGACCCTGTCATAGGGGTGTCCAAAGGGCCGAACACCAATACGATCCCACTGGCGCTCATGAGAACCGAGAGCAGCAGCCACGACTGCGCTCAGAGTAATTCCGATGCTTCGGATTCCGATGACAGCAACCGGATCGCCGACCCGACAAACGTTGCGAGCGAGATCGATGAAGTCCGCGGGGTGCAGTGCATAATACGAGAAACCCTCGGGTGGAGAGGCTTGCACCGTCCCAGGGATTTCAGATCGTTGAAGCGGGTGCAACAGATCTGTGTAACGACGGACCGCGGAAGCTCCGTGAACAAGGTGCCACGCCAAAGCGTCTGTGAGTTTTGCGATTTTCGAGACCAGCGGTGATCCTTCGTCGGCAAGCGCCGACTCGAGTTCTCCCGCCCGAATCAGGGCATCGAGTAGCACTGAACGATCTCGGGAGGCGTTCTCAAGTACGAGCAGCTTTTCCGCGAGCTCCCCAATGAGCATGGAAGTCGCGATAGGCTTTTTACCATCGCGGAAAACCCAAAGATCCACGCGTGTAGATTGATTTGTCATTCAATCAAGCGAAACAGTTAACTCTAGATTGGCCGCTGTCCGTGGACTTTTCCATAAGGCGAAAAAGGTAAGTTCCACTCCTCATCGCTGTACGAGTTCTGGGCTACGACAGTCTTCAGAAGCTAGTGTGGTACCTGCCATCGAACGCAAAGCCGCCGTACTGATCGCGAGTGGCGCTGACCGACCACCTCTTATTGATCTGATATTCGCCTTGAACAATTTCGCTCTGCGGTTGAGTGACGTCGGTAGAGAACGTAAAAATAAAATTACGTGTCAACCGCTGCTGAATTGCAACCCGTGCCGATGGGTT
Source organism: Terriglobia bacterium (assembly GCA_963797845.1). Taxonomy (GTDB): domain Bacteria; phylum Acidobacteriota; class Terriglobia; order Terriglobales; family Acidobacteriaceae; genus DASREM01. The sequence continues at coordinate 912,438 of CAWCRE010000008.1, read as the reverse complement.
CTGATTATTTCCACCCAGAAGAGGATCGATCGTCAGGCTTGAGATTCCAGCCAGTTTCCCGATCCGGCTGCTGACTTGGCTCGCCAACCCTTCCGCCAACACCTGATTGGCGCTGAAGCTTCCCGGAACGGACTCCTCTGTGGTCTGCCCTCGGGCGATCAGGTTGATGATGTCAACAGGCGGCAATGGAGGATCGGAGGTGTATTTTGTCTCCAGCTTTTCCACCGGACCCACGATCGTGAGATTCAGATTGTACTGCTGGATGGTGGTGGTGATGAGAACGTTGAGGTAAGGCTCGGTTCGCGATGGATTTGTGAAGTTGAGGAGACCGCGCTCGAGTTGGTATCGCTGGCCGGCAAAGAAAACATCGCCTGAGGTGAGATCTGTTCGCCCGACGATCACCGGGTTTGCTGCTGTTCCCACGACTCGTAGGTTGACATCGCCTTCGATACTGACGGTTGAACTGGCCGCGGACAAATCAGATGAGCTCTGCACCCCGATGTTCAATTTCAGGTTGTCGGCAAAGCCTGGATTAGCGGGGGGAAGAGAAGGGGTGCTGGCCTGTGCTGCGACACTTGCCAGATCGAAATCAGGCGTGAACGACAAGCTGTCGATCAAAACCTGGCCATTCACAGCGGCTGATTCGCGATTTCCCGTCAAAGCCAAATCACCGTCAAATACAGAGCGCACTCCGGTCGGGTAAAGTAGGCGCACGCCTTTCGCGTTCAAAGCCAGATTGAATTGCAGCTGAGGTTGATAGGTGATCGTTCCGCGGCCCGAGATCTGTCCGCCGCCAGACTGCCCTGAGAGTTGAGTCACTCGAACCTGGCCATTTGCCACATCGAGTACGCCATTCAATTTCTCGACGCCTAGAGGAGCCTCGCTCGTCGTGAGCGCAACATTGTCGAGGCGGATCTGTCCTTGAACTCCCGGCTGGCTGAAATTTCCCGTTCCCCGAAGATCCAGATTGATTTTCCCGGCGCTTTGCACGTCGGGCACCAGGATCCCGAGCAGCTTTAGATTAATTTGGCCCTGTGCTGTCAGGTCCATGGCTTTAGTAGTCTGGACCGGAATACGTCCCTGTACACGCAGCGAAGTTTCCGTACCCTTCAGTTCGCTGGGTTGAATGACGAGCTCATTATTTGCGAAATCTATGCGAATAGGTGCCGCGTTTTCGAGTTGAAGTTGTTGATAGCTTGCAAACAGTGTCGGGATCTGCAGATGAGCCTCAACCCGCGATTTGTCCTTGATCGGACCCTTCAGCGATGCATGGAGCTCCACTTGGGCCTGTGCCCCGGTTGGCAACTGTGAGACATAGACGGCCAGTATCGGATCTAGTGAGATCCGGCTTGTATCAATATTGGCTTCGGTGTAATAGTCTCCGGTCAACTTCACGATGGCATGTGCTTTCACGGAAGCATTCGCCAAGTCGGAGCCCATGTTGAAGGTTGCCAGGTGATTTGCCACATTCAGATCCGCCTGAATCCCCTGGATTGTGGTTTCCTTGAATTTCAAATTCGGGATCCGCACGTTTGCAATCAGTTGGGGATTGTCGACAGTCCCAGCCCCGCGCGCGGTCGCCGTAAGGAAACCAATCACGGCAAGGTTTTTGGCTTGCACCGCCTGAAGTTGCTGGAGCGCAACCCGCGGCGCATTGAAGTTCACTTTGTAAGCGCGAGTTTTGGGGGAGTACGAAAGATCTCCGGAGGCGGACCCGGCGGCCGTTGCGAGGGCAAGCGTGGAATGGACTGTGTCTCCGGTGCCTTGAAATTTAAGGGTTAAGTTCTGAATGGGCTGGTCGTAAGCTTCCGCTCTGGATAATTGTAGAGTGCCGTTGCCAATTGGATTGAGCTGGGAACCATGCAGATCCAGGTCGCCTGACAATATCCCGGACACCGGGTAATTGAGTCGCGCCAGCTGCTGCAAATCCGCAACTGGCATTTGGCGGATGGACGCTGTCGCTGTGATGGCGCTGGACGGTGTACAAGACCAGTTCTTCAGAGCAATTGTTGCATTCGCGTTGACGCGCCCTTGGCGCGCACTGATCAACGATGCATTTTGTAATGAGACCTGGGATGCGCTGGCTTGTAAGCCGGCGCGCAAGCTGGTCCATGAACTCCCTTCCACTTGAATGTCTCGGCCCGAGATTTGCGCTTCCAGTGTTGGGTGCTGCAACGAACCACCGATATTTGCATCCACATTTGCCGAACCAGAAACACTGAAGGACTTTCCGCCCGGCTGTAAGGAGTTGGCAAGCCGCGCGATTTCCTGAAGGTCGCTCGTTCGAGCGTGTACCGCCAGATTGGACCGATCGCTGACCTGCCCGTCCGCAAGTATGGACGTTGCCGGCGTATTGATCGAGCTGTGCTGTAGCGTGATGCGCTTTCCGTTTCCGTCATAACTGGCGCGGAGATTAGCGCGCAAAGGAACGTCAGCAGCTCCGGACTGATTCTCGACGGCGCCCCGAAGGATGAGGTTGGAATCCGCTTTCACGCGGTCGACGCTGCCGATCCACGATGCCTGCGCCGTACCCGCGATCACCCCAGTCACTGGTAGTTTGTGAAGAGAGTCTGTCCTAAGCGCTTGCTTCACGCTTTGCAGCGAAATCTGTTCGAGTTGAGCTCGTATTCGAACCGCCGGTGTTGATTCGAGATGTTGCATATTCAGGTCGGCTACGAATCGCCCATCTAGCAAGTTGGCAGAAAGGGGCTGCAAAGCGAGATTTCCATCTGCGAGCCGATAGCGGCCACGGATTGAGGACAAAGCGACTTGGCCCTGGGTTGTGGACAGACGCAGTTCTTTGCTTTCCAGGTTGCCGCCGAGAACGATGCTCTTCAAGAACGGCTGCTCAGAGCTCTGGTAATGAATCGCTCCTGCAAGCGCGACATCTCCACTGGCAGAGGCGTTCTGAATCATCCCGGCGAAATCTTCCGGATGCAACAACAGACGATACGATCCATCGATTCTAGGGTGATCGTAGTTCGTGAGATTCGCAGTCACACTCGCTTGCGAGTTCCCGACCTTGAGCTCAAGGGATGACAACGATGCCTGCGAAGGGGTGAGCAGAAATCGAGCGTTCAGCGCATGCGGCAGGGGTTCGTAAGCTCCGTATTTCAAGTAGCCGGTCTTGTAAGCGAGAGATCCTTGGTATCCCTTGCTGAGAGCTCCAAACTTTATGTCGGACGTTAGATCGTCCACCCGCGCTTGGAGTGGGATCTTTACGTCGTTGTAGAAAATTTCGCCATTCTCGATTCCAACATGCCCAACAGCCAGATCAAAAATATTTGTTTCGGAACTGGTATCCTTCGCCGCTTTTGGAGACGGAATGTTCAGCGTGCCCTCTGGGCCAGCAAGCAGATGCACCACCGGGTGCACAATGATCAATTCATTCAAGTTAACCTGGTGACGCACTACTGAGAGGATTTTGAGCCGCAGACTGAGACGGTCGATCGCAACTAGAGGGGCTTGAGAGCTGGGCTCAGTCCCGTGAACTACAATCCCGTAAACGTCGGTGGCTAATTTCGTCGGATAGAAATCATAATTCTCTATGGTGACCGTGCCTCCGGTCGACTGCGATAGTTCCTCCGTCACTTTCGAAAGCACGTATTGGTGAAAGCGCTGGCTTCTTAGCACAGCGTACCCGCCTACAAACAGCACAACGATCAGTAAAAATAGAATGGCTCCGGTCCAGCCTAGAATTCGTTTCCAATTCATAAAATATTAGAACGCCTGACCCAACGTAATGAAGAACTGGAAAGGGTTGATGCCCGGTATCGGATTCAAGTTGCGTCCCACATCAATTCGAACTGGGCCGATCGGTGTGGAATAACGCAGCCCTAAGCCGACCGTGCTGGTGTAATGCTCTACAAAATCGGAAAAGCGGACGTGACTGTAGACATTCCCTCCGTCATAGAAAACTACGCCACCAAGGTTGTTGATCACCGGGATCGGATAACGCAACTCTGAGTTGAGGATAAAAAGCTGATCTCCGCCAAAGGGCACGGAAATTTGAGAACAGTTTGTGGTTTGGCCTGGCGGACAAACCGAAACCGCTCTTTGCGGCCCTGCTCCGTTGATGGGAAACCCGCGGAGTGTCGTGCCGCCGCCGGCGAAGAACCGCTGACTGGTAGGCACGAAACTGCCGGCAAAAGGGACCGCCAGTCCGAGTCGAATGCTATTGGCCCACACCATCTTCAGGTGGGTAACGGGACGATAAGAAGCATATTGCCCCACCAGCCGGCTGAAGTTTGCACTCGACCCCAATGCAGTGGGGGTTATGCCAAGGTCAAGCGTGGCATAGTGCCCGGTATTTGGGTCGAGCGGTTTATCACGCGTATCCTGAATCAGGGAGCCGGAAACCGTGGACAACCGTACCCTTCGATCCTGCGCCAGAACCAGGTCCGGCACCAGAATTTGCGACAGTACGGTACGGTTGAAGTCGTAGCGGATCTGAGCTGTCGTGGTGCCTTTGCTGTCGATTGTCCGTTCCAGTTGGAATGATCCATCGCCCAGAGTTGCTGCAAACAGGGGATTCTCTGTGGTGTGCTCAATCGACGCACTGAAAAGGGAGCGCCATTTCGATCCGCGGAAATGGGGATCCGCATACGTAGCGAGCGCTCGCTGATCTAAACGTGCCACCAAGAGAGATACGGCGCCGGTTTCACCCAGTCCACGCAGATTTCGCCGCGTGAATTCAACGGACCCTCGTGGGCTGGCAAACGTTTTTTCACTGGAAACGAAGCTGGAAGTGTTAATCCCCACCGCCGGCAATCCAGGCACCGCAACCGTACCGGTGGGAAGATTTCCTCCACGACGTGCTACTTCGAATCCGAACCCGTAGGTAATCGTGTTTCGCTTTGATTCATGGACCTTGATGACCGCTTCCTCTTCTGTCTGATCCTGAATCGGGCGACGAGGTCCGACGCTCGACCAGTCAAAGATTCCGAGGTCGTAGAGTTTGCTCTCCCCGGCAAGTAGCTTCCCTTGGCTCAAAGGAGTCTCAGGTCCAATATTAGCCGTTTTCTGAATGAGCGATGGACGCGTCACCTTCTGGCCCTGCAAAACCACTTTACTCACGCGTACCTGCTGCTTCTCTTCAATGCGATAGGTCACGTTTACCCGGTTGGGGTCATCCGGTGTCCTTGCAACCTGGATCTGCATGTCCGCATTCAGGTATCCAAGATCAAGGTATTTGGCGAGGATATGGCTCCGGTCGTCCTGAAGCTTGCGTGCGGAGAAGGGTCCCCCCGTCCGAATGGCGAAGCCCTTTTCCGGGCGAAGCTGGTCGACCGCAAGGTGACTGTTTCCCTCGACCGCGAAGTCCCCCACTAGCGTCTGTGGTCCCTCGTCGATTTGGAACAGAACGTCGATGTCTGGCTCGTGATCTTCAACCTGCGGCGTTACCTTTACCTCCTGAAAGCCCCTGTCGCGATATAGATTTTGAATATTGGCGATGCTCGTCTTCAGCAGCTTGTCACTGAACTGCCCATGCGAGAGGAAGTGGTGTTTCTTGATGGCCACAGTCTTGATCAGCTGGTCTCCGCTGATGTGATGATCGCCTTTGAACGCCACTTCATTTACTTTGTGGCGTCGCCCTTTATCGACTTGGTAGACGACTGAAATCTGATCAGGATTACGCTGAAAAACGGTTGTGACCTTCACATCGAAGTATCCCTTGGTCTGGAAGAAATTGCTCAAGTTCTGCCGCCCTTCTTCCACCAACTCACGGTCAATGGCTCCTTCAGCGAAAATCGGAATGAGCTTTTTCTCTCGTCGCGTGGCGAGAAATGGGAGCACCGAAAGTTTGGCGCCGGAGATTTTGACCGTGACCTTTGGCCCAACCGTGACGTTGAAAATGACGTCGACCAGATTCGTGTCTGGGTGATATCCCGGGGGCTCGGTTTGCAGTTGATTTGCGAGATAGTGCTGACCTGCTAAATACTTTTGCAGTAGGCTTGTGCCCGACTTGATGCGATCAGGGGTGTAAGTCTTGCCCGGTTTCAGCGTGGAAAACGTCAGTCGAGCTCGCAGGGAGCGCATCGCGTGCAGCAACTTAGCGGCCTCTTCTGGGCTTGTTCCTTGAATCTCAACCTTTCCGATCTTGGCGCGCTTCCCGAACACCACGTGGAAAGTCACGTTCGCCAGCTGGTTTTTCTCGTCCAGCTGCGTTTCGCTATGAACCTGAGCCTGGAAGTAGCCGTTATTTTGAAGGTAGTGAAGCAGAGCGGTTTCCGACTGCGGCACTTGTTCTTTATCGAACGCCTGCTCGTCCGGCATGTTCACGACTTGCAAAAGTCGTGTGTAGGTGAAACGCTTCGTCGCTTCAGGAAACTCGATGATCCCCACGTAAAAGGCAGGATGAAGGACGAATTTCACCAGCAACCCAGAGGCTTGCGGGGAGACGTTGACCTCAACTTTCTTGAATTTTCCTGTAGCTTGCAGAGCCGCCGTGCTGGCCTGCACTTTTTGGTTTGAGAACGGCTCGTTTGCTTTTTGCTGGAGCAATGATCGCAGGTTTTCGAGATCCAGCCGTGGATCTCCGACCAGATCAACCCCCGAAACTGTCTGGCCCTCATACGAGGGCTGGGCTGTGTCTGTCGTTTGCGCAGCAACCTGCGCCAGGCAAAAGAGAAAGAAAATTGCAATCCAGCGCATAGTCAAGACGGGTCCGGCTAGTCGGTGGTCCCGCTTGCCCCGACAGGATGGCAACGGTCTGCCCCAGGCACAAATCTCCAGTACCGAAACCGGTGAAGTCTCTGATGCACATGAATTTTTGAGAGATGTCCGGCGCATCAGCCACTGCTTTGGTTGGGTTCACAATGCAGCCTTGTCGTTCAAACCTCGCATCGAAGAGCCGAATACACGAGGTAAAGGGAATTCCGCAGCTTTTTACACGGTTTCCGGAGTTCCTGAATGCGCCGCGACCAATTACATTCAAAATGATTGCAGCTCGGAGAGCCTGATTCGCCCATTCTAAGGTCGTATTCGAGGCAAGATGCGGTTAGTTATTTTCGGATTGACGATTAGTTCGTCATGGGGAAACGGGCACGCCACAATATGGCGAGGACTTTGTGGAGCTCTGGCTCGGCGCGGTCACCAGGTTGTGTTTTTCGAGCACGATGTTGCCTACTATGCAAATCATCGCGATCTGACGGACCCTGAGGGTTATCAGATTGTGTTCTATCAGGACTGGGCGGGGATTGCCTCACAGGCCCGCGAGGTGGTGGAAGTTGCCGACGCGGCGATCATCACTTCTTACTGCCCCGACTCGAGTGCGGCAGCAGAAGTTGTGCTCGCGTCGAAGGTACCGATTCGCGTTTTTTACGACTTGGACACACCGGTCACGCTGGAGCGACTGGAGCAGCAGGGAAGCGTCGATTACGTGCCGTCCTGCGGCTTGGAACCCTTCGATCTTGTTCTCAGTTACACGGGAGGCCGGGCGTTGAGCGAATTGCAGAAACGTTTGGGCGCCAGGAAAGTCGCCGCGCTTTACGGAAGTGTCGACCCCCATCTCCATAAACCTGTCCAGCCAAAAGCAAAATATGACGCAGATCTTTCCTATCTGGGGACCTACGCCGAGGATCGTCAGCCCGCGCTCCGGCAGTTGTTCATTGAGCCCGCCCGCCGCGCTCCAGGGAAACGATTTCTGATTGGTGGCGCTCAGTATCCCGACGACTTTCCCTGGGCAGAAAACATTTGGTTTGTCAGCCATGTTCCTCCCCCGGAACACCCCGCATTCTATTGTTCCTCCAAACTCACGCTTAGCGTGACGAGAGCCGCCATGGCAGAAATGGGTTATTGCCCGTCAGGTCGGCTGTTTGAAGCTGCCGCGTGTGAAACCCCCTTGGTGAGCGACTGGTGGGACGGCTTAGATCACTTCTTCGAGCCTGGACGCGAGATCCTTGTCGCATCTACCACATCCGAGGTTCTCGCCGCCTTGGCCCAGAGTAGCGAGGAGCTACAGCGAGTTGGTGTTGCAGCTCGGGAACGGGTTATGGCGGAGCATACGTCGGATCATAGATGCAAGGAACTTGTTCAATTGCTGGAGGCGAGCGCATGAGCCGCCGTTGGGGAATTGTGCCAGCCGCGGGATTGGGAACCCGAATTCAGCCGCTCGCTTTTTCCAAAGAATTGTTACCTGTTGGCACCCGGCATGATGGGCAAACCGAACGCCCACGAGCAGTCTGCGAATACCTGCTGGAACGCATGATCTTGGCTGCCACAACCCATGTGTGCTTTGTCATTTCACCCACCAAAAGCGACATCATGAGCTATTTCGGCGGGCATTTGGAAAATGCGTCCATCTGCTACGCTATTCAGCAGAATCCCGCAGGGTTGTGTGACGCGGTGTTCGGAGCTCTGCCCTTCATCTCCCCGGAAGATGAGGTGCTCGTGGGTCTTCCCGATACCATCTGGTTTCCTGCCGAAGGCTACACCTTCCTTCCCGATGGACGTTTCACATTTCTGTTATTCCCAGTGGCGCAACCGGAGTTGTTCGATGCCGTGATCACAGACGACAGCGGCGCAGTACAGGAAATTCAGGTAAAGCAGTCCAACACCAGGTCGCAATGGGTCTGGGGCGCTTTCAAACTTACGGGAGAGCATCTGGCGTCATTGCATGAATTGTGGCAACGCCGGGGGCGATCCGATCAATACTTCGGAACTCTCGTGAACGCATACCTCGCCGCCGGCGGCAGTGCTCACGGCATTAAACGTGGCGATCAATATGTGGATGTCGGGACTCTGCACGGTTACCGCGAAGCCGTGCGCTTGTTGTCTTCGAATCGTGTCGATTACGACGAGGTGGAACGTTAATCGCCAGGCTCACCTCAGTGGTTGGGCCAAACTTGTCGCTGGTCTCTCTTCTCAAACACGTACAGGGGCAGTGCGGCCGCTTATCTTCGCAGCTCATCCTGATGATGAGACGCTGGGCGCCGCTGCCGCCATGATGCGTTTCCCCGAGGCCAGAATCGTTTACCTCACGGACGGCGCTCCCCGGGATCCCCAATTACGCTCCCCTGATGCAAGTGGTTCTCGTTCCGATTACGCAAAACTTCGTTCGCTGGAAGCTACGGCCGCGATCCAAATTGCGGATCTCGGGTGCGATCGAGTCCACTGGCTTAGGGTTGTCGATCAAGAAGCGATCCATGACGCTATCCCACAATCCCATCATCTTGCGCGGCTATTTCGTGAAATTTGTCCTGATGTCGTGATCACCCATTCGTATGAGGGTGGGCATCCGGATCACGATGCCGCCGCATTGATCGCGAGGCTTGCATGCGATCTCGTGACTCGGTCTGGGCCAGTCGCTCCTGATCATTTGGAAATGACCTCCTATCACGCACGCCATGGCCGCCTGATTACCGGAGAGTTCCTTCCGCTTAGCGCGCAGCCCCCTCTGAAGATCGACCTCCGTCCATCGGAAGTGAATCGCAAGAAGCTCATGATCGGTTGTTACCAATCGCAGTGGAGGGTACTTCAGAATTTCGGAGTTGATACGGAGATGCTGCGCGTTGCCCCCCTGTATGACTTCTCCCAACCGCCGCATGCCGGCAAACTTTGGTATGAGTGCTTGGGATGGCCCATGACAGGGACCGAATGGAGATCGTTGGCTGCAGGTGCGATCAATGAACTGGAGCTACGATGCGCCTGACGGTCCTCAACGTCAGCTACCCTCTTGCCCCGGTATCCTCTGCAACGGCTGGCGGAGCGGAGCAGGTGCTGCTGACGATTGACGAAGGGTTGGTTCGAGCCGGATATCGTTCGATCGTCATCGCTCCTTCCGGATCCAAGTGCCATGGCCTGCTACTTCCCACACCGCAGTTGAGCAAGCGTTTAGATGAGCAGGTAAAGCAACGAGTGCGCCGTGAGCACGCGAAGGCGATCCAGCGCGCACTTCAGACTTTTCCCGTCGATGTCATCCATCTGCACGGAATCGATTTCCTCGAGTACCTGCCTGCGGCAGGCATTCCTGTCGTGGTTACACTTCACCTTCCGCCAGACTGGTATCCGCCAGAGACTTTTTGGTTGAACAGGCCTGACGTTCATTTGGTGTGCGTTTCAGACTCGCAACGAGCAGCGTGCCCAAGAGGCAGTCGCGTGGCGAGAGTTGTCACGAACGGCGTTGCTGTCCACAAACCAATGTCCAACAAGAAAGGAAATTACCTGTTGTACCTGGGCCGCATTTGTCAAGAGAAAGGTCTGCACCTCGCGTTCGATGCAGCAGACAAAGCGGGACTTGCGCTTTATGTTGCGGGCCAGGTGTTCGACTATCCAGAACACCAGGATTACTTTGAACACGAAATTCGGCCTCGTCTGCGCACACCACACAGGTTCCTCGGCCCGGTGGGGGGATCGCGCAAGAGACAGTTGCTCGCCGGAGCGCGATGCGTTCTAGTACCCACCATGGCGCAGGAGACCAGTTCGCTGGTCGCGATGGAAGCCATGTATTGCGGTACTCCGGTGATTGCCTTTCGCAAGGGCGCGCTACCGGAGGTCATCGAGCAGGGCCGTACTGGGCTGTTGGTGGACTCAGTCGATGAGATGGCGGAAGCTATTCTTCAAGCCGGCAACTTGGATTCCAACTTCTGCACTGTTGCGGCAGCAACTCGTTTTTCAGCCGAGCGCATGGTTTCAGAATATATCGGTCTGTATCAATCGGTAGTAAGCCAATCCGCCTCCGCGTACCTTGAGGTGGCCTGCTGATGCCAACAGTCGCATTGCAGGCGAGGCTTTTCACCGAAGCTAGCTCTATTTCTTCCTTAGCGAGCGAATGGCGGGCTCTGTTTTCCCGCTGTCCGGGAGCAACTACATTTCAGCGGGCGGAATGGCTGCTGAAATGGATGGACGTCTTTAAGCCCGCTTGTCCGTTTGTGGTCGCCGTCTGGCATGAGTCTACGCTGGTCGGACTGGCGCCTCTTCTGATCTACCAGCAGAACGGACAGTCGGTGCTCGCGTTCGCCGGCGGAGGAGTCTCCGACTATCTGGACGTGCTGCTCGACCCCTTGCATGCTGAGAACACCTTGGATGCGATGTTTGACGTAGTCAGAGCTCACAAAGATTCGTTCGACCGAATCGAACTCACCGATCTGTCAAAGAGTTCGATATTGCTGAACAGGAGTTGTGGATTAGAAATTGACACTCATGACGCGTGCGTGGTGCTCGACTTACCCTCATCACTCGAGCACCTGCCTTCGATCGTTTCCTCCCATAAGCTCAGGAATTTTAGAAATGCAAAACGGCGGATGGCAGAAGCGGGAGAGTTTCAGGTGGCCATCGCCGATCAGTCGAATCGAGTTGAAGCCCTTTCAACCCTGTTTCAAATACACTCGGATCGATGGGAGCGTGCCGGGCAACCCGGCGTTCTAGGTAGAGACGACATTCGGCAATTCCATCAGGAAGTCGCGGCCCAGTTGATCAACGCTGAAGTGCTCAGACTTTACATGTTGCGGCTGAACAATCAAGTGATCGCCATGGTCTATGCATTCTTCGAGATGGATGCAGTCTACTGTTACCTTCAGGGATACGACCCTGCGTACCGCAAACTTAGTCCTGGAACTTTCCTTCTCGGCAGCGTCATTCAAGATGCTGTGCGCTACGGCGCGAAGCGAATCGACTTCCTACGAGGGCAGGAATCTTACAAGCTGTCATGGGGCGCGTGCGAGGTTGCGACTTTCTGCGCGCATCTTCCGGTGTCTAGACTCTAAAATCGTTTTCTTATTGCCCGAAACGCCAGTGTGACCGCTCCGAGTAGACCCAATCCGACCCACACGCGATGCATGCTGAGCCATAATTCAGGGCTGCAAGCGCTTGCCCGGTCATCGAACGCCCCGTGGGCGGCGAAGTTGCCTGGGACTGGTTCGAACAAATTATTAGGCCGATTGGGATCTTCCGCTCCGTCGTGCTGCTGTGCGTCATAGCCGGTTCGGCCAAGGTAGAGATCCAGTATCCCGGGCGCGATCTTCTGCCCCAGGATGGCGGCTACAGTGGAACGCCCGACATAAAGCTCTCGGCGATGATGGCAAGCTGCAAAATAGATGGCGCGCGCCGCTACCTCGGGCTGAAAAATAGGGGGGACCGGTTGAGCCTTGCGGGGAAGTCGCGACTTGACCCAGTCGAACTGGGGAGTGTTCAGAGCCGGCATCTGCACCATGGTGACGTGGATATTTGATTTCTGGTGGATCAGTTCACATCGGAGCGAATCGGTAAATCCCGCAATGGCATGCTTTGCGGCGCAATAAGCAGCCTGAAGGGGAATACTGCGATAAGCAAGAGCGGAACCGACTTGAACGATCGCTCCGTGGTCGTGAGTTCGCATGTGCCGCAGCGCTGCCATCGTGCCGTAGACCACCCCGAGATATGTCACTTCCGTCACGCGCTTGAATTCTTCTGCCGCCATTTCCTCAATGGGAGAAAAGACTGAGGTCATTGCGTTGTTGACCCAAACATCAATGGACCCAAACTCCCGGACTGTGGCATCCGCTGCCTGTTGTACTGCAGTTGCGTCTGCCACGTCACACGGAAGCACTAACGCCTTTCCCCCAAGTTTTTCGATTTCCTCCTTGCAGGACTGTAATCGTTCCTTGCTACGCGCAATTAAAACGACGTTGGCGCCATGGCGGCCAAACTCACGCGCAGTTGCCCGGCCTACCCCCGCCGAAGCTCCGGTGATAACGACGTTCTTTATTTGTCGCTCGAAATTATTCCCCACACCTGTCAGATGCGCGAACACATGTGTGTTGTACAAGGAAAATATCGGTGTACGATACGAAAGGCAGGCGATGAGGTGAAACCGTCCGTCCCCAAGCTGCCGATCAGCTTCGCGAGCGATCGGCGGGCCTGGGGACGGTTCCACCGCACCTAGTAGCGACTTAGATGGGCATCCCTAGCAGCAGGTTGGGTGTGAAACACAGGATTTCACATCGATTGCTGAGGGTAGCTCTCCATACTGCGCGGGAGATGACGCGGATCCCTCAAGAAATGCAACACATGTTGGCATTTCAGCATCCGAACTCCTCCAAGTTGCGGAGGAAACGATGCCCGAGAAACGAACGATTGAGCGCGCACGTCGCGACGCGCGCGAGGGAAAAGCTCCGAGCACGCAGGCCGGAGAGTTTGTGCGAGAAGAAATTGATCACGTTCGGGAAGGGAAGCACGGCGTACGCAATCCTAAACAGGCCATCGCTATCGGTCTCTCCAAAGCCCGCAAAGCAGGCGTGAAAGTCCCTCCCCCTCCCCGCGGCTCCGCCTCCGCAAAGAAGGCCAAGAAGTCCGGCCGAAAGCGCAGCAGCGAAACTTCGCGCAAGCGTTCCCAAGCAACTACGCGGGCTCTGAAACGTGAGGGGCGGTCTGGTGCGTCTCACGCTGCTTTATCCCGTCAGGCCAAGTCGGCTGCCCGAACCCGTCGTTCTCGCGGTTCAAGCTCGAACTCGTCGAAGTCGGGGAAGTCGAGTTCACCTCGCAAAGCCGCCTGAACTGGAACGTCATCCATGGATGCCGCGCTTCACATAGGTACCTCCGGGTGGCACTACAAGCATTGGTTGGGCGACTTCTATCCCGCTAAGACGCCATCCGCAAAAATGTTGGCATGGTATTCCCGGCACTTCGATACGGTGGAATTGAACAACAGCTTTTACCGGCTGCCGAGCGATCAGGCTTTCCTGCATTGGAGAGCCGTCGCTCCTGCGGGATTTACTTTCGCGGTGAAAGCGAGCCGTTTCATTACGCACATGAAAAAGCTCAAAGATCCCGAGCTTTCACTGGAAAATTTCTTCGAGAGAGCCAAATTGCTGCGTGAAAAATTAGGTCCCGTTCTCTTTCAGTTGCCTCCCCGATGGCCTGTGAATGTGGAGCGACTCGAATCGTTTCTTCAGGCCCTTCCCCGCAGCTGCCGTTGCGTGTTCGAGTTTCGTGATGCCAGTTGGAATACTCCGGCGGTGTATCGGATCTTGGGCCGGCATAATGCCGCGCTCTGCATTCATGACTGGCGCGCCAATCGTGGCCCGAACGAAATCACTGCCGACTTTACCTACGTACGCATGCATGGACCCGAAGGAACGTATCAGGGAGGGTACAGCATGGAGTATCTGGAGGAGTTGGCAGAACGTATGGAACGCTGGCGCTCAGAATTAGCGGCAGTTTACGTGTATTTCAATAACGATCAGGGTGGTTTTGCGGTCAGGGACGCCATAGCGTTGCGGGGAAGGCTCAAGATTGGAGCGGACGCCTGACATTACCCGGAATACTGTACGCCGAGTTCCATCATCTACCTGGGGTTTCGGGCAAACCTCAGCAAAATCCGTAGGGACACTGAAATGCACAATTACAGATTCAGCCTGATCCACAAAGCGGCAGCTCCGGGTTAATGTGTCTTCGTAGAGAAGGAAACACGCGAGTTCAAAGGAGGTTTCTATAATGCTTTATTGGGCTGTGGTCTTCCTGATCGTAGCGATCATCGCCGGTGTGCTTGGATTTGCTGGTATTGCCACGGCGGCCGCCGGAATTGCCAAGCTTCTGTTTTACGTGTTCCTGGTGATCTTCTTGATTACCCTTGTTATGGGTCTGGGACGACGCGGCCGAACCGGAGTGTAAAACTCTGTCGACCGAATTAACTTCTGTGAGGTATCGACCCGGCGGAAAAGCGGCCATGCGCCGAATTCCCGCCGGGTTCTTTTTTCTGACTGTCCGCTCATACCAGCAGAAGGGCACGTCGGACTTTCCGCCTCACCGCCTCGGCCGTCAGTCCATAAACCAGATGCGCGCCCAGCGCGGTCGCATGCACCGACAGAGGAGATTCGGTCGGGGCCTGTGACAATCTCAGGGCCGGTACGGCAATTTCGTCGGCTCCGACAAACAGGGAAGTCCCGAATAGCGCGCCATGCGCCGAAGTGACTTGCCGCTTGTGTTCAGCCCATGTGCCGTAGAGTGCTCCCATGGCGGCTCCGAACCCGTAGTGAACGATCGGGCCTGCGCTCTTCTTCTGCTCTTTGCTGAGGGTAATGCCGGCGACGGATTGCAGTAGCCAAGCCGCGGTTTTCATGGTCGCGTCGTCACTCTCTTCCGAATTTTGGGACTGTCCCGATGTGCCCGAACAATTTTCACTTGCTTTAGTCACAAAGGCTTGGAATTTATTCATCGTCCAGGCGCCCGCCAAGCCTCCGATCATCCCTGCTACAGCCCCTCGAACGGGATCCGGCCGCCGCAATCGTGGAAGTTTCATCTTCAGTCCTTTCCAATCCTAGGGTTCAATCAAATTGCGCTTATTCGGTGTATCCAAAGAAAAGCCCGGAGCGAGGCCCCGGGCTTTGCAGAAACATCGTTTCTCTCGCTATTTGGGTTGAGCAGATCCGCTCATGCTATCGCTCTTGCTTTTCTTGCCCATTGAGCAGCTATCGGAAACCATGTCAACGCTGGTGACATTGAAGGTCTTGCCGGAGCTCTTGCTCATGCCAGAGCCACCGCTAGACTCGGACATCGCGCCGCCCCCGCCGTTCTCCCACGTGCCGTGAACCATGACTTCGTGACCCGCATGGGCAGACACATCTGCGCCAGCCAAGGGAACCGTCTTTCCGCCCTTCTCTTCCAGCATGTAGTTCCCGCCTTCAGAGCGGATGCAGCCTTTCATTTTCTTATCGCCCTTCATGGACCCTTTGTCGGAGCTCATGGTTGACGAACCTTGGCTGTGTCCCATCGAGGATCCAGAATTGGATCCCTGACCCATGCTCGAATCGTTCCCGCTCTGGCCCGACTGTCCGGACATCGCGGGGGACGATCCTTGCGTTCCCTGAGAATTATCCGTTGCGGGTGAGGTTTGTGCCATGCATGTAACTGCGAACAGCAATGCCGTACCTAAAACCAAAGACAAATGTTTCATTTCGCTCTCCTGATTCGGTCAGAATGGAACCGCTTTCGCGGCACCGTAAGGCAGTTCTATGCGACTGTCCTCTGCGCCTGCTCAGACGCCAGAGGCAAGGATGTAGGTTGCAGGTGGGATTTGGGATTCTTAGACAACACCGCTTCGATTGTATTCTGCAGCTCTTCGCGAGAACCTGCTTTATCGCACGAAGCATTCACTACACTCAAAACTCTTGTCGGAACAGAAAGAAGGCCAGAAAACAATACGATCGGCAGCTCGGGCCTCATGCGTTTCAAAGCTGAAGCCACCTCATAACCGTTCATTTCCGGCATCTCGTAATCGACTACCACGGCATCCACAAAATTTTGAGCTACCAATTCGATGCCGCGTTTTCCCGAGGAAGCAGTTAATACCCGATACCCCGCCATTTCAAACATCATGCGATAAAGAGCAAGACCCGGCTCATAATCGTCAATCCAGACCAAAGTAGGCAGTGGCGGCGCATACTGACCCTCTTCTCGAGGTAATGCTGTCTGCTGACTCGGGTGGGCAAGCGACGATCGCGTCCAGACCTGATTTCTTGGGACTTTGGCCACGTTCCCAAAGTAAGAGCATTTCGACAAATCCACAATTCGGACGAAGCTGTAGGTAAATACATAAAACCCTGTAAGCATTTTCAGCGGAAGGCCTTACCGGATTCTTAGCCTTTTACCTAAGTACCCTCTAGGGGATTTTCCCCGGCATGAAGGATAGCGGCAGTGCAAAAAATAAGACTCTCCGACGAGCCGGAGAGTCTGCCGCATTTTAGATCAAAGCGTTCAAGAAGCTTTCTTAATCGATTTCGGGCTGTTTTTGCTCTGGGACTCTCCCGCTTGCCCCTCCCCGAGGTTCTCGAGCAGAGTCTTCATATCGTCGGCATGCTCTTCTTCCTTTGCCAATATTTCCTCCATCATCCGGCGCGTTGTGGGATCCGTCTCTCCCAGGTAGCGGATGATCTCACGGTACGAGTCGATGGCGATCCGTTCCGCTACTAAATCTTCGCGAATCATATCCACCAGGGTTGTTCCTTCAACGTACTCTGAATGGCTCCGGTCAACCAGTCCTTCAGGATTTAGGTCCGGCTCACCATCAAGTTGCGTGATCCTTTCGGCGATTTGGTCCGCATGCTCCTGTTCCTCGCCGGCGTGCTCCAGAAATTCGTTTTTCACTGCCTCGGAGTTGATCCCCGAAGCCATGTAGTAATGTCGCTTGTACCGCAACACACAAACCAGCTCCGTCGCCAAGGCGTCGTTCAGAATCTTGATGACCGTCTCGCGATTGCCCTGGTAACTATCGGTGACCGCGCCGTTCTCGATATGTTGACGCGCGCGTTTGCGGATCGCATCGATGTCCGACACGAAATCCCCTTGCTTTGCTTGTGAACCCATCGTCGTTCTCCTTGTGAAAAGTGCACTCGGACCGCTAAACCCGGCCCATCAACGCCAAAACAATGATGATAAGCAGGACCAGTCCAAGCCCGCCGCTAGGATAATACCCCCAACCGCTGCTGTACGGCCAAGTCGGCAACGCGCCAAGCAGTAGCAAAACCAGGATGATAATCAGAATTGTTCCCATGAGCGTTCCTCCAATCGAGATTGAAATGCTGGTTGTCGCACCCTAGGCTGCGACTTCAGCTTGTGTCGGCGGGGCATGCTGCGCATCTCTCCCCACGATCTAGAACCTAAGCTACCGATTGAACTCTTCCTATCCAGCGGACTCTGTAACCCATTCCGAATGATTCTGTATCGTGAGATTCTGCTGAAGATTGCTGGCTTTCCGCCTGCAAGTCACGGAAAAGATGGCCCGTTTTGCAAAAAAGAAGGTTCAGTCGAAGGTGCCGGATGCCTTGCTTGCAGGCTGCTTCCCCCTATATGCTCCGCCGATGAACGGAAAGTCTCGGTCTCTTCGTGTTGGCCCCGTACTTGCGAGTGTCAGCCTGTTGGCATTTCTTCTGCTTGTGAGTTTCCATGCACGACCGGTTTCAGCGGCCGCGAACCGCACAACTGATTTCTACGTTTCTCCCGACGGCCGGGATACGTGGAGCGGGACGCTCGCAGCTCCTAACGCGGCCAAGAGCGACGGCCCATTTGCGTCGTTGGACCGCGCGCGCCAAGTCGTGCGCGATATCAAAAAGGGCTCTCGCAACTCTCCGATCGTCGTCGCGCTGCGGGGCGGGACCTATTACCTCTCGCACGCCCTTAACTTCGACCGCGGAGATTCCGGAACTGTCAACGCTCCGATCGTGTATGAAGCCTTCGGGAACGAGAAGCCGGTCATCAGTGGCGGGCGAGTGCTGACGGGATGGACGAACACATCGGGAAATGCCTGGAACCTCAAACTGAACTCGAAAGATTTCGCCAATTTCGAGGCGCTCTTCGTCAACGACGAGCGGCGCTACCGGCCTCGAACGACCGAAGACAGTTATCTTTACATTGATCGCCCGGTAGTTACCCCCGAGCGATCCCAGAATTGCAGTCAACCGGCAAACCAAGGACCCGGTTCTCCTCCGGCAGGCCGTCGGCCCGGAGGAGGCGGCGGGTTTCCCGGAGGAGGGGGATTTCCCGGTCGGAGATTTCCTGGCGGACCGGGCGGCCGCAGGGGGCAGGGTGGGGGGGCCCGAGGTGGTGAGAACAACGAGAGCGGTTTCATTTGCTTCGACAAATTTCGCTATAAAGGCGACGACGTACAGTTGCACTATCACGGAATGGAACTCGGTGACGTCGAAGTGCTCGACTTCGAGAAGTGGACCATGAGCCGCTTGCGGCTGAGAGAGGTCGATCCCGAGCATCACATCGTCTACCTCACCGGACCAACGTTTCCGGCTTCGCAGATTTCCGGTTTTTTCCCGAATCATAGATACCTGATCGAGAACGTGAAGGAAGCCCTGAAAAACCCCGGCCAATGGTACTTGGATCGTTGTCCCGGCTCAGATTGTGGCAGTGAACAGGGTACCTGGGTTTTGACGTACCTTGCCAAACCAGGCGAGGATCCGAATCGGATGCCCGTCATCGTTCCACAAGCAGCGCAGCTGATTGTCGCGGAAGAATTGCAGTATGTGACCTTCCGCGGCTTGACCTTCTCTCACGACAACTGGCTTCCCGCTCCAGAGGGCCTGGGCGATTTCCAGGGTGGTCCAAAAGTTCCGGGGGCATTGAGCTTTCGGCGCTCTAGTCACATCATCTTCGATGGAGACGTGATTGATCACATCCAGGGCTGGGGGATCGATTTCTTCGGAGCAAGCAACGACAATCAGATTATCAATGGCGCCATCTACGACATTGGTTATGGAGCGATTCGGATCGGCCGCCAGACGAAGGTGGAAGAGGACCGTGACGACAACATTCCCTCCGGAAATCTGGTAGATAACGATGTGATCGAGGGCGGGGGCCGCATCATTCCGTCAGGAATTGGAACCGGCGTCTGGATTGGAAACTCCCACAACAACCAGGTCACGCACAACGAAATCTTCGATTTCTATAACGGTGCGATTCGAATCGGTTTCAAGCTCAACATCCGCAATGGCAAAGGCAACGCGCACGATAATTTGGCTGCCTACAATTTGATCTACAACCTCGGGCAAGGCGTTACCAGCGACATGAGCGGGATCTATACCTCGAATTCTGATACCAAGGGGAATCAGATTCTGAACAACGTAATCCACGACGTCGTGCATGATCCGGGCCCGGGAGGCTACGGTGGGGGCGGCTTGTACTTCGATCAGGGATCGAGCAACGTGGTGGCCAGGAACAATCTTGTTTACCGCGTGTCCGGAGCCGGTTTGTTCGTAAACTTCGCGGAAATTTTCGACGGAGATACCCCTCAAAACAACGTTGTGACCAACAATATTTTCGCTTTTAGCAAGAAGCGCTTGCTACAGCGCGGAGGCGAGAGTCGCAATACCTTCTCTTTTACCCACAATATCGTTTATTACGACCAGGGCCAGATTCAGGCTGAACCTGGAAAGTGGTCCTGCACGAATAACTGCCCGGATTACTTCTTCCTCGACTTCAACATGTACTGGAATACCAAGGGCAACAAGCCAGAATTCATCACCACTGGGCCAGAAAATCCGCAGCAGGACGTAAAGCGGCACGATTTCGAATCCTGGCAGAAGTTGGGAGAGGATACACATTCGATCGTCGCGAACCCAATGTTTATAGCGCCACACCCTCCGGAGGATGACTTCACCATTGGAAACGTAGCTGCGGCCAAGCAGATCGGATTTGAACCTTTCGATCCGAAACAGGCGGGGCGGTCTCGCCCGGTACTTAAAGCCCCTCCAGTCCCTGCTGCTTTTCCCCTCCAATTGCTAGAGCAGAACGATTTCTGAATTCTGGAGCGGTCAGGCCCGCATCGCTGGTACTGTCATCCTGGAGTTCGGTAGTCGGTGAGGAGTATCGGGCAATGCGGAAGCCAAAATAAGGAAGCGCGTCAGTCGACATTGCATGTGACTGACGCGCTTTCTTAGATTCAAACGTTGGCTACGATCCAGGTTCCTGGTCAGGCCGCCAAACGAGTCTTACTTCAAAACCGTCGCAACGCCGACAGGTGCCGCGCCCTTCGGAACGGGGAGGGTTACCGGATTTCCGTTCTCCTGCAGAGTCCCGTCCGCCAGGATTTGCAGCGTGTGTAGTTGCTGGATGTTCAAGACATCCAAAACGTAAAGGAAGTTCCCGGTAGGGTCCAAAGCCATGTTGAGCGCTCGCACGGCATTCCTGAGCGCAACTGTTTGCAAAAGAACGGGCGATGTTCCGACTGTGGTGTCATAAACCGAGACCGAGGCTATTCCAGAGTCCGCCACATAAAGGCGCGTCCCAGAACCGTTAATCGCCATCCAGCAATTGCCTCCGAGCGCAGGAATTGTTTGCACGAAAGTCAGGGCTCCCGACGGGTCATAAGTGTAGATACCAATCAGCGCCGCAACCGGAAAGCTCACATAAAAAACCCGCTGACTGGGATTTAAGACCGCCCCTAGTGGCTGCGCACCCGCAACCGGCGGCCCCAACTGGGTAACCGGCGTAAGGGCTCCGGTCGCGCCAACCTGATAGGAGACAATATCGGAGGTTTCGTACTGCACACCAAACATCACGTTGTCTGCCTGATCCATCACCGCTTGTTCCGGACGCGACAGGGGAACCAAAGGCACGAGGTTGCGCGTGGGAGTCAGCGCGCCATTTCCCCCAACAATAAAGGTAGTGTAATTGGGAACCGTGCCACGCATCGACTGGGTGGGATCGCCGTCACGATTCACGACGGTCATGAGGCCGCGGTTTAGGTCGAGACCGATGCTCACCGGATCGAGTCCTCCAGAGGCAAATGGCGATCCCGGAACGGGCGTCAGAGCACCATTGGAGCGAATCGAGAAAACCGCGATGGTATTGGAGTGGCTGTTGACAGCGTAAAGGAAAGTTCCTTGCGGATTCACCAAGACCTGCTGGTCGGCATCGGTCGGGTTAAGAATTCCGTGGGGATCGAACACTCCACTTCCTTGTGTCAGGAAGGGCGATCCCGGAACTTGACTGAGATTGCCGAACCCGTCGTTCTTGAACGCCACGACACTGTTCATGCCATTAGGTCGCCCTAAATTGCTGTTGATGTATACGTAATTTCCTTGGGCCGACGCGCTCTGAAAACACGCGAATGAAAACAGAATTGCGAAAGCCAACGAGAGTATTCGGTTCATAACTAGATCCTTTCGCGTTGCGGGCACCTGATTTTCTAGTTTTGTATACCTGAGTGGCGGCAGATATAAAGACGAGTGCGCAAGATGATTCGCTAACATTTTGTGTAGCTCGACCGGCACGGGACCATTACCCCTCGTCCGGAAAGCAGGTTAACAGTTTGATTTTAATGCGGCTTGATGAAGAATCTTGAAAATCTTGGCCAAATGTCCAAATTGTAATGCGCGCTGTTCTGAAAGCCCCGCGACCACAAGTCTTTCCTCTCTCGCATCGCCCTTGATAATGCCTCGATGCGACCCTCGCCGTGGAACAGCGCCATTGCCGTGCGAGACGGATTCGTCGGGACAGATAGACAAGTCGAGTAGAAACTTATTGGCACGAGTAGAAACAGTCACTTTATTCGGCAAGGAAGTTCAAATCAAGAGGCCATGAGTGCATCCGACAGCTTTTGAATACGCAAAAGAATGCACATCCTGCGGTCACAGTCCAGATAGCTCTTCTACTCTGAGATGCCGGTTAGGTCCCACTTCCACTAAGGGAGATCTTTTGTGGGCTGCCCCCTCCGTTGTCATTAATGTTGACAGATGCCGATCTCGCGCCTGTAGCACTCGGAAGAAATGTCACCGTAATGGTGCAGCTCGCACCCGGCCCAACACTCGATCCGCAGGTGTTGGTCTGGGAGAAGTCACTTGCGTTTGTGCCTGTGATCGAAATGCTGGTAACGCTAAGGGTTGAAGTCCCCACATTCGTCAAAGTGGAGCTCAGTTGCTGGCTTGTTCCTACACTCACGTTGCCGAAAGCCAGGTTCAGCGGCAACAGCTTTACTACCGAGCCCATACCGGAAACTGCCGCAACCTGGGGACTTCCCAGCGCGTTATCGGTAACCATGACCGATGCGGTCCTGGTCCCAGATGCACTGGGAGTGAATGAAACATTGATGGTGCAGGTCGCTCCCGGCGCAACGCTCGATGCGCAGGTATTGTTCTGGCTGAAATCGCTGGTGTTTGTTCCCGTAAGCGCAATGCTCGTAATCAGTAGAGAGGCCGTTCCAGTATTTGTAAGTGTAATCGCCTTGCTCGGACTTGTGGTGCCCACCAGGCGAATCGGAAATGTAAGGCTTGTTGGGGTCAAACTGACACCTGGGCTTCCGCCCGTCACGGTTTGGCTGAGTGGCGACGCAGAGTTTGGGTTGAAATTGGCGTCACCTGAATAGACTGCAGTGATAGCGTGTGTCCCCGAGGTCAGGCTAGATGTAGTGAAAAGCGCTGCTCCCGCACTCAGGGTCGAACTGCCCAAAACCGTGCTTCCATCTTTGAAGGTGACTGCTCCGCTCGGCGTCTCCGCATTACGTAAACTCGCCAATACGGTCGTGGTAAATGTGACTGCCTGACCGGGGTCCGACGGGTTCGCTGAACTGGAGGTTGCTGTCAGCGTGCCGCCAAGGTTAAGCAACGTGGTCAAGGTGTTGCTGGCGACGTTTGCGATCGTCAGGTCGAAAGCTCCATCGCCATTAACATCTGCTATCGCGATTGAGATCGGATTAGTACCAGCTTGATAGACCACGGGAGTTTGGAATGATCCGTCCCCGTTGCCGAGCAGGATCGTACTGCATGCCAAACCCTCTTCGGCGACCACCAGGTCAAGCTTGCCGTCCCCGTTCAGATCCGCAGTTGCGATGTATTGGGGAGACGAGTTGGAAGCAAGCGGATAGTTGACCGCAGTCTGCAAACTGCCGGTGCCGGTTCCCAGCAGCACACTCACATTTGCGCCGGTGGAGTTGGCCACTGCCACATCAAGATTGCCGTCTCCATTGAAGTCACCCAGCGCCAGGGAATAGGGCCCTGAGCCGGACGTAAAATTTAGCGGAGTCTGGAACGTGCCGTTGCCTTTCCCTAACAGAATGCTGACTGTCGTATCCGTATTGTTCGCGACTGCCAGGTCGAGTTTGCCGTCCTTATTGAAGTCTCCCACGCCGACGGCTTGCGGATGCGCGCCTGCCAGGTATGTAACTCCGCGCTGAAACGTGCCATTGCCATTGCCGAGCAGAACGTTGACTCCGCCCGTGTTCGCAACGGCGAGATCCAGTTTCCCATCAGCATTGAAATCGCCGACGGTTACAGATTGTGGCTTACTTCCTGTGGCAAAATTGGCCGCTGTCTTAAAGGTCCCGTTCCCATTGTTGATGAGAACGCTGACGTTGTTGCTTGCCTGATTGACGGTAACCACATCGGCTTTGGCGTCTCCGTTGAAATCGCCTACGGCCGCATAGGTTGGCGTCGTGCCGACTCCATAGTTCGCGGGGATGCCGTAGGTGCCATCTCCGTTACCGAAAAGCACGGTGACATTGTTGTCTCCGGAGTTCACCGCGGCTGCATCGAGTTTGCCGTCTCCATTGAAATCTGCGATCACAACGGATTTCGGCGCGTTCCCTGTGCCTTGTGCCACACTCGACTGAAATGTCCCGTCCCCGAATCCTTTGAGCACCGTTACATTGTTGCTGGCAAAATTAGCGACCGACAGGTCCACGTTGCCGTCCGAATCGAAGTCCCCCACAGCGAGAAAGCGGGGCTGGTACCCGGCTCCGTACCGGATCGCACCTTGAAACGTGCCGTCGCCATTGCCATAAAGTATGTCGACGTCATCGCCGCCGGAATTTGCCGCGGCAAGATCGATCTTTCCGTCTTTGTTGAAGTCGCCCATGGCGACCGACCTGGGATGTGGATCAAGCGGATATGAGTAAGGCGCTTGCAAGGTGCCATCGCCGTTTCCGAGAAAGATCGTGAGGTTGCCGCCGAGTTCATTCGCAACGGCAAGATCCACTTTGCCGTCCCCGTTGAAATCCGAGGAGACGATCGATACGGTGGCGAAGCTATTGGTTGGGTAGTTCACTCCCGCCTGAAACGTGCCGTCTCCGTTGCCGAGCAGCACAGTAATGTCATTGGCATTCGGAGCGAAATCGGCAACCACGAGATCGAGTTTCCCATCGTTATTCAGATCCACAACCCGGGTAAAGATCGGACCCAGGTCCGTGCCGTAACTCACGGGAGCTTTGAATGTCCCGTCCCCGTTTCCGATCAGAATACTGATGTTGTTTCCCGTGTTATTCGCGGTGACCAGATCTACGATTCCATCGTTATTGAAATCACCCGGCTGCACATTCCATGGCTGAATCCCAGCCGCATAATTTATAGGTGACTGCAAAGTGCCATCGCCGTTTCCCAGCAGGACGCTGATATTGTTGGAAAGCTGGTTGGCTATAACGACATCGAGTTTCCCGTCTCCATTGAAGTCTGCGGCGGCGATAAACCGCGGTCCGCTTCCCGCGCTGTAATTGACAGCGGGCTGAAAAGTGGAATCGCCGTTGCCCAAGAGCATACTCACGACTCCGGTGGCACCGCCGTTATAGTTGACGACACATTGATCCAGGATGCCGTCCCCATTGAAGTCCCCGAGTGCAATCGAATAAGCGTTGGTGGCGGTAGGGTAGGTTGTCGCTGTACGGAAGGAAGTACCGAAGGCTATCGCTGGGCAAGCAAACAACGTGGCAACTGCGCAAAGTTTTAGGGTGAGTCTCCTCTTACCCATTGCTATCCCCCAAAAGTTCGATCTTGGAGACTGAGGACCAAACTGCGGTGATTTAAGCACGAATGTCCGATACCGTCGTGTGTTGTGCCCGTTCCGGCGCCGGTGCGCAAATTTAAACCGTAAATGAGAAAGGAAACAAGGCCCCGGAAACGAGACCACATCTGGTGAAGCTTGTTAACCGCAGGGGAGGAAAGCGGCGGGCGCGGTACTTCGCGTCCGCCGCCGTGAATATTATTTCGTGACGGTGGCCAGACCAACCGCGATAGTGCCGGCGCGCAAGGGCAGGGTGCGCGGCGTTACCGTTTCGGTCAGGGTTCCATCGGTCGCTGAGATTGTTAGCACGTGGAGGACATTTCCGGTGAGAGCATACAAAAACTTTCCCGTAGGATCGATCGCCACGTTGGTCACGGGATAGTTGCCACCGGCTGAAGGAGTGAACTCCTGCAGTTGCACCAGGCTCAAGCTGTTGCTGGTGTCGTACACGCCGATGGTGTTGGTGCCCGTGTCTCCTGTGTACAAACGAGTGCCGGCAGTATTGATCGCAAGCCAGCAAGGCAGGCCACCCGAGTTCGGAGCCGTACTGTTGAAAGTGAGAAGCCCAGTTGTAATTCCGAACTTGTACACGCCAATTTCGGGTCCGTCGGGAATTCCCACATACAGGGCGGAGTTGATCGGATGCTGCGCTAATCCAAGAAACAGGTGAGCGGGCGCTGGCGGCGTGAGCTGGTTATCCAACGAGAGGGAGCCATCGCCTTTGATGCGGTAAGCGGTCAGCGTCGAAGTAGAATTCGCGGCGCCCAGAAATTGCACTCCGAACATGAGCGAACCCTTTTTGTTGACGAGAACGTTCGATGGTGCTGATCCTGTGGCCAGTGGAACGGTACCGGCGGCATTCAAAGTCAGAACGCCGGTGGAAGAGACAGTAAACGTCGAAAAGTTGGGCGCGGTCTGCGTCTGGCCGGGATCCTGATCCTTGTTCGCTACCACCAGGACGCTGGCATTATTGGGCAGAGAATCCCAAAGTAGTCCCAGACTTGCTGGTTGTGGTCCATTTGAGGCAAAGGGAGAGCCGGCGACCGGGGTCAGAGTTCCATCCGAGTTGATGTTGTAAGCCGCAATGGTATTGGAATGCATGTTTGCGGCGAACAGAAAGTTGCCGTCCGGACTGATCACCAACTCGTTGTCTTCATCCAGATCCAGGCTCGCTGGAGTTGGGTTCGGCTCATACAAGCCGGTGCCGTGCGTAGCGAAGGGCGAACCGGTGACTGCTTTCAATCTGCCAGTGCCATCATTGCTGAAGGCGAGAATCGAGTTGTGGTTGGGACCACAAGTGGGACACAGTCCGGTGTTGCTCATTACGTACACTAGGTTCATCTGCGCAAAGGAGGAACCCAGTAAGCAGAGCACAAACAGAAGAGCCACGAGTGGAATTCGAAGCTGGGACAAAAGTCGGCGACATACAGTGGACACAGAACTTGGCATAGTCTTCCCCTTTGACAGAGTTGTTGAACGCAACGTACGGGTGCTTCTCGGGAGTTTTCGGGGACTCCAGAAACCACGTAGGAGAGGTGCTCGCCGATGAACTAACGGCTCGCACGATTCTGGCCGGGAACCCACCCCGTGTCAAGATGCAAATGATTGCAGTAGCGCAGTTACGGGCGTTTGCAGCATTGCGCAAAAGTTTTGCATACATCGATTTGCCAACGGATTTCACTTTGTCTCTGAGTGGTATCAACCCATCCAATCGAACCAGAAATCGATCATTGACTTCGTTCCGTGGAGCCTCGTCCATGAACCGGATTATTAGGACCGGCAAGCTATGTCCCCATCTTGGGAGAGAGCTTCGAAAATCAATGAAAAGCCCAGCGTAGCTCTTCCTAAACACAGGCCCAGAGCAATCACTATTTCGCCAGAACTTGTAACATCGGTGATCACAAGAAAGTTTATAGACCCGAACCAGGTAAGAGTTTCGCGACGCACGGAAAATTGCCCGGGGATTTTGTACAACGTTCTCCAGTTTTCCACTTAGCTGGTTTCAGGCGAAGGCCCTAGCCCTGGGCGCGCATGCATGTTGAAGTCAGGTATGTAAGGCGGCGGCTTACTTAATAGCCGGTGAGCAGCCTAGACATCAGGGTTCGCAAGAGACTCAACGAGGAAAGTCAGAGCAGGTCGGTAAAATGTGACACAGTGTACAACTTTGAACAGATTCTCGTACCGTCACTGCGTATTCTTAAGTTGTGTTATTGCGCGGTTTAAAGATTCATTTCGAAATTGCTTGCACTGGCTATAGAAGTACCCTCGCATATTCACATTGCAGAATTGACTCAGGGTCCCGCACAAAACTGGCAACAACTTTGGCGTCCGCTAGGGCGCTCCGTATCGGGTTAGACAGAGGGGAAACCAGCAACAAAAATTTTAATCATTCATTGAAGCCATCCGCTTGGCGGTAATGCCTGTGCGCGTGAACTTCCGTGACATTGCCCCGACCTTGTAGCGCGCCTACTCTGAAACCTAACCACTTCAACCTGCTTGCGGAACTGGCCGCCGCCTGCTCTAGCACCATCATCCTGAAGGAGAAACTCCCCCAATGATCGGAAACAATTTCTCACTACGACTTCTCATCATACCGGCTCTACTCTGCGCATCCATCGCGTGGGGCCAGGCAAACGTAAACGAAAACCTCGAAACGGCCACGCTGTACGTGGATGTCAACAAAGGAAACGATAACAATCCCGGAACGGCACAGCTGCCCCTGAAGACGATCGGTGTGGCCGCGACCAAGGCTACAACAAACAATGCGGCAGGCATTGGGACAAAAGTAATCATTAATCCCGGAACCTACCGCGAAGCTGTCACACTGACGGCTAACGCAAACGGAACAACTTTGCCTATCACTTTTCAGTCAGCCACCACTGGCAAAGCAATTATGTCGGGTGCCGATATCTCGACCGGGTGGAAGGTGTACAGCGGCAACTCCAACATCTACACCAACACTTGGCCGAACAAATGGGGCTTGTGCCTGCTTGACACAGATCCCAGTACGCCGGAACAAGACATAGTCCGCCGTCGGGAAATGGTCGTCGTGAACGGGGCTGTGCTGAGCCAAGTGTTGTCGTTGAGCGCCGTCAAGCAGCCCTCCACTTTTTACGTGGATGAAACCAAGGGCACGATTTACGTCTGGCCTCCGACCGGGACCAACATGACTACGGCTACGGTGGAAGTGCCTTCGCGTGACACTCTATTCACCATTCGCGGCAACTCAAATATTGTGCTGCGCGGCCTTACTTTCCAATACGGCAACGCGTGCCGCGGGCAAGCCGCCGTGTCGGTGAAATCGAATGCCAGCAACATTCTGCTCGATACCGACTTCTTCTACTGGAACAACGCGGCGGGTTTATTTTTCAATACCACTACCTCCACCACGGTGCAGAATAGTATCGCCAATCACAACGGCTCTGATGGAATGAAAGGATTCACTTCCAAGTACGATCTTTGGCAGAACAATCAAGCTCGTTACAACGGCTGGCGTGGGGCGCAGGGTGTCTACTACTCGCAAGGCACCGGCGGCATGCATTTCGGGTTAGCCCACAATCAAACGATCAAAAATGTTGATAGCTCTTTCAACCAGACCTTCGGTTTCCACTGGGACACCGATAATCAGAACGACACGGCGGATTCACTCATCGTCTCTCAAAATCAGTTGCCCGGCGGATTCATGGAGAAGAGCGAAGGGCCTTTGACCATCACCAACAGTTATTTTTGTAACGGTGCCCCGTTCGCCGGACCAAATAACTTTGGATTTGAACTGCGTAACTCCACGAACGCGATCTTCAGCGGAGACACCTTTCTGAACAATCAAGCTGAACTACTGGTCATCGGGCAGCCGGGGGGCATTCAGATAAGCAACTGGGAGACAGGGCAAACCTACAACCTAATCACCTCGTCAACCTCGCTTACCAACAGCATTATCTCGGGCGGAACGGGGCAGCAACTCTTCCTGGACGGAGGTCTTGGGGGTTCGGACTGGACAGCATTTCAGAGTACGTTGACGTCAGACTTCAATACGTGGTGGAACAGCACCGCAACCAAAGTATTCACAATTCCGGTACCGGCGCTTTGGTCGAAGACGGACTTCGCCGGCTGGCAGGCGGCAACCGGGGAGGACGCACATTCGACTTGGGCCAGTCCTGGGAATTCGGGCGCCTGCAAAGTAACGCCAGATACGCCGGATTACTGGTTCATCATGGATGAGTTCACGTACTACCCGACGATCACCCGTGGAAGCAGCGCTACATTTACGTTGTATTCGATCCCGGTCGGAAATTTCACGGGAACCGTAACCGTTAGCTCTGACGGAATGCAAAATATTCCCGGTGCGACGGGCACGTGGAGTTCAACCTCCATCAAACCATCGGCCACGTCCACGTTCACGGTGAAGACTGCCAGTTCAACCCCGGCTGGCACTTACCCGGTAACCCTGATCGCGACGAACGGCACCTTGACGCGCACCGCAACGGTGTCCATCACCGTGCAGTAGCGTACTTGATCAACGAAGGCGCCTTGCGGAAAGGAGATATCGCAGGGCGCCTTCTCTTTCTTCTTGCCCCGTCATCTGGCCGGCTAGCTAGCGCGTCTCAAATATTCCCGAAACCGCAACCCTGCCGTTTGCCCGAGCCAAATCCCAGGCGTATATTGGAGGGTTTTCTCTCAGCCGCCAGAGCCACTGTGGAGCTGGTCTTTCACCCTTGCGAGGTTGACCCTATGAAACGCGTCATCATTCTTCTTTGTGGTCTGGTGTTTTGTCTTTTCACCACTGCCGCCATCGCTGATGAGGGAATGTGGCTGTTCAACAACTTCCCAAAAGACAAAGTGAAGGCCAAGTACGGTGTGGATGTCTCTCAAGAATGGCTGGACCACCTTCGCCTATCGTCCGTTCGATTCAACAACGGCGGATCAGGATCTTTTGTCTCGTCCGACGGGCTTACGTTCACGAACCATCACGTGGCTGCCAAGTGCATTGAGGAGCTTTCGCGTGGTGGGAAGGACTACATGCAATTGGGCTTTTACGCGCACAGCCAGGCGGAGGAGGCCCGTTGCCCCAACCTCGAACTCAATCAACTGGTCGGCATAGAAGATGTAACCGCCAAGGTGAAAGATGTGGTGCAATCCGGCATGTCGGCCGCGCAAGCAGGCCAGGCGGAGCGCGCCGCAATGTCAGGCATCGAGAAGGAGTGCAGCGCAACAAGCAGCCTGCGCTGCGATGTTGTGACGCTTTACGCCGGGGAGTTGTACCAGCTTTACAAGTACAAGAAATTTACCGACGTACGCCTGGTCTTTGCGCCGGAGTTCGACACGGCATTCTTCGGCGGAGATCCTGACAATTTTACCTATCCCCGCTATGACCTGGATGTCACCTTCTTTCGAGTTTATGAGAACGACAAGCCCGCGCACCTTGACAATTATCTTCACTGGTCGCCAACCGGGATAAAGGATAAGGACGTTGTGTTCGTGGCCGGCAACCCCGGCCGCACCGAGCGTTTGAAAACCATTGCCCAGCTGCAGTTCTTACGCGATGTGGATTACCCCGCGCGGCTGGATACCTCTCAGCGACGCATCGTTGCATTGGAAAAATTCAGCGCTGCATCCCCTGAAAATGCCCGTATCGCCAAGCACGATCTCTTCCGATATCAAAACTCAAAGAAGGCGGTCGCCGGTTACGAGGCAGCGCTGAAGGACGCCAAGTTGATGGCGCGCAAAATGGCTGCCGAACAGAAGGCCAGAGACGAGGCGGCATCCAACGGGAAATTGAAGGCGGAAGGGGGCGATCCCTGGCAAGCAATTGCGCACGCCGAAGACACGTATCGCGAAAACTATCTGTTGCTTTCCTACATCGAGCACTTGCGCGGATTTGATTCGCAATTAGCGCAGTTCGCGCGCGATCTGGTGCGGGGTGCGTCTCAGCGCTCACTTCCCAACGGCCAGCGACTTCGCGAGTATCGCGAGTCCGCGTTGCCCTCGCTCGAGCAGAATTTATTTTCTAACGCACCTATCTACAAGGCGCTTGAGACTGCCAAGTTAACTGATTCTTTCCAGCAGATGGATGAAGACCTGAGTAGTGACACAGCGGAAGTGATGAAAGTCCTGAATTTTCGCAAGCCAGCCGAAGTGGCCAAAGAACTAATCGAAGGGACCCGGCTCGACGATGTCGAGGTACGCAAGCAACTCTGGGCTGGCGGAGAACCGGCCATTGAAGCCTCCAAAGATCCGCTCATCGTCGCCATGCGAGAAATCGAGCCCGACGCCCTCGAAGTGCGGCATCGCTATGAGGACCAAGTCGAGTCTGTAGAGAAGCGGGAGGGTGGAGAAATAGTTCGCTTGCGATTTTCCTCGTCTGGCTTCACGGAGCCGCCCGACGCGACCTTTACTCTCCGCCTCAGCTACGGACAAGTGAAAGGATATGAGGAGCGTGGCAAGGCCGTGCCGTACTTCACCACGATCGCAGGGGCCTACACTCACGCTGCGGCGCACGGCAACAAACCGCCTTTTAAGCTGCCTTCAAGTTGGGTTAAAGCCAAATCCAAGGTGAAATTGACCACACCTCTCGATTTCGTTTCCACGCCCGACATCATCGGTGGTAACTCTGGCAGTCCGACCGTGGACCGCCAAGGCGACCTGGTTGGAATCATTTTTGACGGTAACCTGCAGTCGCTGCGATGGGCGGTGGAGTACGACGACCAGCAAGGGCGTTCTATTAGTGTGGACACACGCGCTATCCAGGAAGCTCTGCGAAATATTTATGGTGCAACTCGCTTGGCTGACGAGTTAGCTGCTCATGGGGGTTCGTCCGCGCACGATTGAAAACGTCGCAGAACGACAGGAATTCGTCGCAAGGTAAGTGACCGATTCGTCATCATATTGCTAGGCCGAAAGTCCGTAGCCTATCTTCTCCCAGCTGATGGCTACGGACATTCATCGCACAAATTCTTGTTGAAAAAAAAACTGGCCGGTCATACTATCGCGTTCCGCGACCCCCTCGAAAGATGATGTTGATCCCGGTGCACCGATCAAGCGCGTGATTGGAGAGCTCCGGTCAACAGGATAGGAAATTGGTAGGCTTCGTTTTTGCTGCGACGTGCATCTGATTGCCCGTCGTGTTAGGGGTGTCGCGTCACCTCAGTTCAGCACGAATCTTCTCGGCTCGTGGGTCCTCACGCGTAAGTAACTAAGTGGTAAACAATGAGGAAATGAAAATGAAAAGCAAGCATTGGTCCCCATGCCGGGCTCTGGCCTTTGTGTCCGTCATTTTGTTGGCGGTCGTCTGTCTGATCGTTCCATGTGACATTGGCGTGCGCACCGTCAATGCCCAATCATCGGTCGGAGGCCCTCTGCCCGGTCTCAGTTCTCTTGAAAGCACCTTGTTTACAGCTGGCCACCATGTGTTTGTGAAATTGTGGGACTCGGACCATGGGCTGGGGCCGGTATTCACAGAACATGGATGTGCCAGTTGTCATTCAGGCGCTGCGCCCGGGGGCTCGTCTCCTGTATCCGTGACATTTTTCGGAAAACTCAACTCTGATGGTTCCTTCAACCCGCTGACCAACGAAGGCGGCATGCTGTTGCAGCCGTTCTCCATCACAAAATTCCAACCGACTTGTCAACTTGCGGGAGAGCGCATCCCGAGTGACGCGACCATCGTGGCGAAGCACGTCACTCCGGCGGCATTTGGCTCCGGCCTGATCAATTCCATCCCGGACGACTCGATCTCGGCGAATGCCGTCGACAAAGGGATGGGCATCCATGGCATGACGAACATGGTTTTGGACGAAAACGGAATGCTGCATGTCGGGCATTTCGGCAGGAAAGCGCAGTTTGCCGACCTGCTGCAGGCTACTTCGGAAGCCATGACTCACGACATCGGAATTACCACGCCGCTGCTGCCGAACGAGGATCTTCCGCAGGGGCAACCGATACCGTCAGGTTGTATGGCGCCTGAGCCCAATGACTTCGACGGAACTCAGGTCATCGCCACATTTCATTTCGTGGAGTACCTCGCGCCGGTAACACCGGGCGTTCCTAATCCCAACGGTCAAGCTCTTTTCACCTCGGTTGGCTGTGTGCTCTGCCATTTAACCAGCTATTCCACGCCTGATAAGGTGGTGGTTCCCCTTGACCTGAAGGGCCACACTATTACCAGTAAACCCCTGAGTCTGCAAACGGTGAATTTGTATTCCGATTTGCTTTTGCATGACATGGGGCCGGGCTTGGCAGATAACGTTAGCTTGGGTCAGGCGACCGGATCTCAGTGGAAAA
Organism: Terriglobia bacterium; assembly: GCA_963797845.1. Classification (GTDB taxonomy): domain Bacteria; phylum Acidobacteriota; class Terriglobia; order Terriglobales; family Acidobacteriaceae; genus DASREM01. Next base: position 878,970 of record CAWCRE010000008.1, on the reverse strand, counting down.
CGACTCCTTTGTGGGGTCTGTCGCGCCGAACTCTATATCTGCATGACGGGCGGACTACGGATCTCACCACGGCGATCAAGGATCATGGCGGAGAAGCGACGACCGTGATTCAGAATTTCAATGCGCTATCGCCGGACGATAAGGCCGATTTGCTCAGCTTTTTGAACTCGCTATAAAGCGGGTTGAGAGGGCAAAAAACGCCGCAATTCGCCGACTCTGTTGAATCTGAAGCGAGCTTTCCTTTTGGAAAGCTCGCTTAGAACACGGCACCGCTAAACAAGCATTTCCAAATTCCTCGCTCTACGACCACTCCCGTTGACTCGTCTCTTGCCCCCGGCTACACTTCGATCCGGTGAGGATTCCATGAAAAAGTGGTTGATTTTGCTGTTCTGCGCGCTTGCCTGCGCTTCCGCTCTCGCCCACGATATGCATGACCACGCTGCGATAACCGGCGAGGAACTCGGCAAGGTGCACTTCCCAGTGTCCTGTGCCGCCGCGGAAGCTAAGCCCTTCGAACGTGGAGTCGCGCTTTTACATTCCTTCTGGTACGAAGAAGCTGGGAAGCAGTTTGAAGCGATTGCGAAGCAGGATCCGCACTGTGCCATGGCGCACTGGGGTATCGCCATGAGTTCATGGCATCAGCTCTGGAATCATCCCGGCGATGACACCGTCAAGGCAGGACGCGAGCAGGTCACCAAAGCCGAGGGTTTGCATGCCAAAACGGCGCGAGAGCGAGCCTACATCCTTGCCATACACGCGTTTTATGCTCCGGAAAAGGCCGACTATCAGGCGCGCGCCAACGCCTACTCCGCGCAGATGGCGAAAGTCTACCAGCAGTACTCGGACGACAAGGAAGCTGCCGCTTTCTATGCGCTTTCCTTATTGGCCTCTGAGCCCGAGGGAGACACGACTTTTGCCAATCGAAAGAAGGCGGCGGCTGTGCTGGAGCCGCTGTTTGCTTCCGAGGTAGATCATCCCGGAGTCGCGCACTACCTGATCCACGCCTATGACAAGCCTCAATTGGCGGAACAGGGACTCACTGCCGCGCGTCGCTATGCCAAGATTGCTCCTGCCTCAGCGCACGCCGTTCACATGCCATCCCACATCTTCGCCCGCATGGGACTGTGGCAGGACGACATCAATTCCAATCTTTCCTCCATCGCGATCACGCGCAAGGCATCGGACATGCATATGGGCGGAGCTGGGCATCAGTTTCACGCCATGGACTTTCTTGTTTATGCCTACCTGCAAACTGGCCGTGAAGCCGACGCGCAAACAGTGATCGACGAAGTGAGTTCGATGCCGAAAATGGAAGACTCCGCAGACGTCGGGTATGACGTGTCGAGTTATGCGAAGGCGGAGTTTCCGGCAGTCTATGACCTGGAGATGCACCACTTTGCCGATGCTGCAGCACTCCAGCCAGTGCCTGGCGCCAACAACGACACCAACGCGATTACGTATTATGCCCGGGCTTTGGGCGCAGCGCGAAGCGGAAAGATTCAGCAAGCACACGAGGATGTTGCGAAGCTTCAATCGTTCGAACAGCAAGCATCTTCCGAGAAGAAAGTTGATGTAGCGGACACCATCGCTGCGAATCGCAAAGCGGCGCAGGCCTGGATTGACCATGCGGAAGGTAACGACACAGCGGCGCTCGCGTCACTGCGCCAGGTCGCAGAGAAGGCAGAGGCAGCGGGCGACGAACCTGGCTCGCTCCCTGCGCGCGAAATGCTTGCTGACATGCTGATGGAGATGAAGCGTCCGGAACAGGCACTTGCCGAGTACCAAACCGATTTGAAATTCAACCCCAACCGCTTCGGCGGACTTTCGGGAGCGGCTCGCGCGGCCGAGTTGGCAGGGAAGACCGATCAGGCGAATACCTATTATGCGCAACTGGTCAAAGTCTGTTCGGGATCATCATCTGATCGTCCCGAATTGCAGCACGCGAGAGAATTGCTGGCAAAAGAATGACGATGTACAGCGTTTCAGTTATATCTCCGTCGAAGTTGTAGCCCGTGAATGCACGATCGCGAGGGTCTGCGATATATGGCCAGACGTGGCGCCTGCGAGGTAGAGTCCCAAACCACATTTTCAAACCCTGCGACTTCCTGAATTGGCGAGAGTCGGTTCTGACCGCAGTGCGGTCTTGGGGGATTTCACGCATTGGCGCACGGCCCGAAACGTCGTCAAGCTTAAGGCGATTCCAGAAGCCCTCCCGAGTTCGACAGGCTACCCGTGTTGTGCAATGATTTTTCCCGCGATGTTGCAGTTGACCTTTTCGGATGCACCACTTTATTCTCGCGTGCAACTGAGAATTTTGCGGTTGGGCGTGCCGCTGGACGCGAACGAGGAGATCCATGACACAAAGGGCGTTAAGCCTTCCGCTGCTCAGTGCGCTTCTTCTACTTTCCTTATGCTCTGTCCAACTCGCAACCTGCCAGCAGGCAGCCAAAGCCAATATATTCGTTGCGCCGAGTGGCAATGACAATTGGAGTGGAACTCTTGAGGCTCCCAATCGAGCGGGCACCGATGGTCCATTCGCCACTGTGGATCGGGCCCGGCGTGCAGTCAGGGATCTGAAAAGATCCCATAAGAACGCGATTACGGTGATGTTGCGCCAGGGCACGTATTTCCTCAAAGATTCTCTAAAGTTTGATCATGAGGATTCCGGATCTCCCGAGGCCCCAATCGTCTATCAGGCGTATCCCGGGGAGAAGCCCGTCCTCAGCGGGGGCCGCGCCGTCAGCGGATGGAAAGTGAGCGGCGGTCGCTGGACCGTCAATCTCAACGATTATCAGAATTTTGAGCAGCTTTTCGTGAATGGCGAGCGTCGCTACCGGCCGCGCACTACCGACAAATATCTCTACAACGACGGGCCCGTGTACGTAAGCTCACAATCTGACGCCTGCCGCGTCTTCATACCGCGGGAGGGTTCCTATGAGTGCTTCGACCGTTTCCGATTCAAAGGCTCAGATCTCCGGTCCGATTACGCGAACATGAATGACGTCGAGATCAACGACTTCGAGAAGTGGCAGATGTCGAAGATGCGGCTGAAGTCAGTCGATACTTCGGCTCACATCGCCTACCTGACCGGGCCTACCTTCCCGAACCCGAATTCCGGCTTCATTGAAGGACATCGCTACCTTGTCGAGAATGTTAAGGAAGAACTCAAGCGCCCCGGTGAGTGGTATTTTGATCGCCCCACTTCCCAGCTGACCTACATTCCACGCGAGGGTGAGCGTGCCGAGAACGCGGTCGTCGTTGTTCCTCAGTTGCCGCAACTGATCATCGCCGAGAATCTGAGCTACATCACGTTCAAGGGCATAACTTTTTCTCATGACAATTGGGTCGTACCTCCGCAAGGGCACCAATCCTTGCAGAGTGAACCTAATGTCTCTGCCGCTTTGAGCTTTAGCAATTCGAATCACATCACCTTTGATTCCTGCACCATTGCTCACACGGGCGGATGGGGGCTGGAGTTCGTTACCGGAGACGATGGGCCGTCTCACCACAACCTGGCACAGAACAATGTTCTCTACGATTTGGGCACCGGCGGAATTCGAATTGGCCGCTACCATCAGAAGAACGACACCGAAGACAATGTAACCCACGATAACGTAGTTCAGAACAACCTGATGGCTGCCGGAGGACGCATCCTCCCAGCGGGAATCGGAATGGGCGTGTGGATCGGAAACTCGCCTAGCAACACGGTTACTCACAACGAGATCTACGACTTCTACGGCGGAGGTATTGGGGTCTGCGTGCCCACTCCGAGTGGATGCCCATTCCCACGCGACAATACGATTTCCTACAACCACGTTTACCAGCAAGGGCAGGGCATCATCAGCGACTTTGCCGGTATCTATGTTGCAACCTACAAGACCACGGGAAATCGCGTAATCAACAACCGGGTGCATGATGTCACTCACAACTTCCAGGAGCAGGACGGCTACAACGGTATCGGAATTTATCTCGACAACATCACGAGTAACGTCCTGGTCTCCAACAATGTTGTCTATCGTGCTTCGCAGTCGGTGATCTTCAACAATCGCGGGGCGAACAACACCTGGACCAATAACATCCTGGCCTATGGACATGATGGAATCGTGCAACTGGGCGGCCTCGATATGGCGGCGCGGAACCGCATGATGCAGCAGCGCCAGCAGCAAGGCGGCGGTGGTCCATTTGGTGGCCCGCAGGGCGGCGGACCCTTTGGCGGTGGTCCTTTTGGCAGAAGAGGCGGCCAGCGCCGTCGACCAGGAGGTCCCGGAGGTGGGCAGCAGCAGGGCGGACAGGGCCCGCAGGAGCAGGCTGACCCCGATCAACCTGCGCTCATCTTCACTCACAACATTGTCATCTGGGGCCGCGGACGAGTTCAGAAAGTCCCTGGCTACTGGGTGTGCTCACATCCGGTCAACGGTGATTCAGTGCCATGCTCCTCGCGTTTCCATTTCGATTCCAACTTATATTGGAGTCCTCAGGGGAAGGAGCCGGTTTTTGCCATCTCAGATCCGCAGAATCCACGTGAAGCCAATGACCAGTCCATGAGAGATTGGCAGGGAATGGGAGAAGATGAGCACTCGATTGTGGCCAATCCTAAGCTGGCGAACGTCAGTTACCCGGCCGACGATTTTCGGCTTATGCCCGGCTCTCCGGCGGAGAAGATCGGTTTTCAGCCATTTGATTTCAGAGAAGCTGGTCTGACCACGCCTCTGCCACGTCCTCCGGCGCAGCCTCCGGCGTTTCCTTTGGAAAAGATGGATCCCGAGGACTATTGAGTGGAGGAGTTGTTCTGGCCATGCCCAAGTGGACATTCCAAAATCCGAAACAGCTGAGGAGGCGCGTACTCCTTCAGTAACCGGTCTCAACGCAACAAATTCCTAACACGGGGGTTATATCATTCAGCGGTCAACGCTAAGGGTGCGCCTATGAGATTCTGTCCCCCGCGGATACTCGCATTAGCCGTATTAACTGCCTTGGCCATGCTCTCCTGGATAGGATGCGGTGGCGGGAGCACGTCCTCTGCCGCGTCGCCAAGCACGCTGGTTGCCCTGTCGGGTTCGGCCGTCAGTTTTGCCGGACAAGCCACGGGCAATGCCAGTCCAACTGCCAGCGTGACACTCTCAAACAGCGGCACGGAAACGGTGACAATTACTGGTGTTTCGATCGCCGGAACCAACGCGAGCGAGTTCGCCCAGAGCAACACATGCGGAACCAGCGTGGCGGCGGGCGCCAGCTGCACTATCACTGTAACTTTCACTCCTGCGAGTACCGGCTTGAGAACGGCAACCTTGAGCGTTGCGGACAATGCGTCCGGAAGCCCGCAAACTGTAGCTTTGTCGGGGGCGGGGATTACCACTCAACAGGCGGCAATGGGGACCCTGGGTACCGCGGTGGGAGCGTCCACCTCTTGTGCCAACGTGAGCGCGAGCGGCGGAACGACAGGAGCGACCTGCTACGTTGTGAGCGTTTCCAATTGCCCAGGAGGGATTGCCGATCAGGACGCGTGGGTCAAGGTGAACAATCCTGGTGCTGCCAAAGGCACGATTACCTTTCTTACCGGTGGTGGCGGCGCGCCTGACTACTACGACACCAACTTCGCATTCGGAACCAATGTGGTCGACAATGTCAGCCAGGCCGGCTTCACCACCGCCCAGATCAACTTTGCCGCTCAGCCGACCGGGTTCCCCAGCGGAGGGACACAGGCGGGTTGGCTTACCGGGCCGGGCGGCATTCGTGCGCTTTCTTGCCGCTTTTCGACGGTTTCCAAGTGGATTTACGACAACCTGCGGCAACCCGGCGCTCCTTTCTGCCATACGGGAAATAGCGGCGGCTCGGCCGCTGCCGGCTACTCTCTTGCGTATCATGGGTTTGACGCGTATTACAACTACCTTGAACTGACTAGCGGCCCCCCTTTCACACGTATTGATAAGGGCTGTATCTGCCAGCCCGCGACTTTCTTCCAGACCCAGTGTGGTCAGGGTGCTCTCAACGAGTGCTACCTCAGCGCGGACGGGGGCTCTTTCGTCGATCCTGCCTACGGCCCTACTACTCACCAATGCACATCTTCGATGGCTGGCGCTACCACTTACCAACAGCAGTTCTATGACGACAGTATCGCCACTCCGAACGCCAGTTATTCGTTTCCGAATGTGGTGATCCACTTCGTTTACGGTGGTCAAGATACCGGCTCCGCCGAACCCCAAGGCGAAGAGTGGATCAATGGCGGCTCTGTGTCGCCGGATGGTACGTTTACTTCACCGCCCATATCATCGAAGGGCGGGGTCACCCAGGCCTGTGTAGCGAGCGCACCTCACCCCATCGCCGATGACCCAACAGGGGCCATGACCATTGCCAATGACCTGATTGCCAACTGCCACTAAGTCTTGAGCATTCTGGTCTTTCGAGGCAATGTCGAAGCGTTTGACTGATTGAATAAGTCTTTCACTTCGTATGCACATTTCTGCGGTTTTCGCCTGTGCGCAATCCGCTGAAATTCCCAAACCTGCTTGAAAACAAATCATCTCAGCCGTGTACTAGAGTGGAGCCTGCCGTGCTACGTAGGCCTCCACTGGGGGATCAGCCAGCTCGTGGGGGCTGCTGTATTCCTTAAACTAAGGTTGGCGGATGGCTGGAATGGCTGGAGCGCCCAGCCAATCTCAACTCTTCGCTCTTCCGGCAGTCACAAGAATCCCAGGAAAGAAAAACAAAACTTATTTATCACCTGAAAAGGGGGCTGAAATGAAGAGTCTTTCGGAGGCTGTGGGTAGGGCTCGGGCTTTGGGCGCCGGGTTAGTGCTGGTACTGACTACGGCGATGGCAGCACATGCGCAGGTTAACGCGGTCTACGTGGAGAGCAATATATCCACTACCAACAACAATACGATCATCGGCTTCAGCAACGATGGCAGCGGGAACTTGACCCCCCTTCCCGGATCGCCCTACAAGACCGGAGGAACCGGTTGGGGCGGGTCCTTGGGAATCCAGCAGGATGACGACCAGCAGGTGGTGACAAACGCTGCTGGAACGCTGCTGTTCGCGGTCAACGGGCACAGTAACACGATTGCCTCCTTCACCATCAACGCCGACGGCAGTTTGACTCCGAATGGTTCGCCGATCCAGTCAGCGGGCACGCAGCCAGCCAGCCTGGGACTTTTCGACAACGTTCTGCCCAATGGCGCCAGCCTGCTGGTTGTGGCCAACAAGAGCAGCGATCCGAGCCAGACTAATTCCAAGATCCCGAATCTCTCAACATTTACGGTTTCCGCCACCGGTACCATGACCGCCAATGTCGGGCTGAAAGTGAACCTGGCCTCAGGCGACTCTCCGTCGCAGGCGGCCGTAGGACAGGCGAAATTGCTCTTTGTCGACGAATTCATGCATTCGCCGTCTCAGCTGTCCTCGTACCGAATCCACGCCAACGGGTTGCTGACACTGAATAGTTCGATCCCCGTGCCAACCGGGCTGAATGTGTTCCTGGGACTGGCCGTACATCCGACTGCCAGCGTGCTGTACGCTGCATTACCGGCGGACAACCAGATTGGTGTCTACACTTACGTGAACGGAACCGGCGTACTATCATTCGTTACTACCGTCCCGACTACTGGCTCCCTGGCCTGCTGGTTGGGAATTAGCCCGGATGGATCGAGGCTGTATTCGGCAGAAACCGGCTCAGGCACTATCACCGTTTACGACACTTCCGTTCCGACCGCGCCCGTTCAGTTGCAGCACTACACAATGTCGACGGTTGGCGACGCCCACCCTGCGCCTTGGGAAGTTAAGTTCGATCCCACCGGCAAATTCCTTTATGCCGTTAGCAACCAGTACCTGCACGTAATTAACGTGGCCGCGGATGGCACCTTGTCTGAGACCGTTAGCCCCGTCAATCTCAACGTTCCAGCGGGCACGTTCCCTTACGGTTTGGCCACGGCTTTAAGGTAGGGCAGTTGGTTTAAGTTGAACTGGTCGAAAATGCGGCATCCGCGGAATTTCGCGGATGCCGTATTTCTTTGTTCCAGACCCATTCGTAGATCGCGGCTTAGTTCGCGGGGACACAGTGGGCAGCTCTCCAGGTGGGCTGGGTAGAACATTGACAGGCGCAAACCAAAGAAGGCGCTCAATCGGGTGTTCGCGATCCTTCGCCTCCGTCATTTAGATCCCCACCCCTAGATCCCCACACCCTTGCATGAGCCCGGCCCAAACAGTTAAAGGCGCTGACCCAAACAGATCAGCGCCTTGCGAATTTCCCGGGCATCTGGCTTCTTCTAGGTCCCCGTTCCCGTTAGTGTCACCTTTTGTGGACTGCCGCCTCCATTATCAGTGATGCTCACCGAAGCAGACCGGGCTCCAGTGGCTTTGGGAGAAAAAGTCACCTTGATCGAACAGCTTGCTCCCGGGCCGACGGAGGAACCGCAAGTATTGGTCTGGGCGAAGTCCGCGGAATTGGTTCCAGTGATCTGAATGCTGGTGATGCCCAGACTCGCGGCTCCGATATTGGTCAAAGTGACAGTCTGCGGGGCGCTGGTGGTTCCGACCTTCTGATTGCCAAAATTGAGCGCGGTGGGACTCAACTTAACGATGGTTCCGATACCCGTCAAAGAGACAGTTTGGGGACTTCCTGGAGCGTTGTCTGCAATGCTGACCGCGGCTGTCCGGGTTCCCGCAGCGCCCGGATTGAATGACACGTTGATGGTGCAACTCCCTCCCGGTGCTACCGTCGTCCCGCAGGTGTTCGTCTGAGTGAAGTCGGCTGCATTCGTGCCGGTTATGGTGATACTCGAGATTTGCAGCGCCGCTGTACCCGTATTGGTCAACGTGACCGGTTTCGTAGGACTTGGGGTGTGTATCAGGCGTACGGGGAAGGTCAGGCTGGTGGGCGAAAGAGTGACCGCGGCCTCGCCAATATTCAGCAGCACACTTACCGTGCTTGGATTCAGCAGGGAATTCGCGACCGCCACGTCCAAGAGCCCGTCCCCGTTGAAATCAGCCGAAGTAATCGACGATGGACCCTCGCCAGTGGGATAGTCGACATGCGACTGGAACGAGCCGTCCCCATTGCCGAGAAGCAGGCTCACGGAGCCTGAATTCGCGGTATATTCCGCGATGGTGTTACTGCCCGTATCGGCCACCGCCAGATCCTTGATTCCGTCGCCGTTGAAGTCTTCGATTACGACCGAGATTGGAAGCGTTGCGGTCGCATAGTCCACATGGGACTGGAACGTTCCGTTCGCATTACCCAGGAGCACGCTGACAGTGTTGGCTCCGTTGTTGGCGACGACCAGGTCCGGTTGACTGTCGCCGTTCACGTCCCCGACTGCCACCCACGTGGGCATGGAGCCAACGTTGTAATCCACTTTGGGGTGGAACATACCATTGCCGCTACCCAGCAGCACGCTCACGGTGCCCGCTCCATTATTCACGACTGCCAGGTCCATCTTGCCGTCGTGATTAAAGTCGCCGAACGCAACTGCAATGGGAAGTGAGCCGGTCATCGCATCTTTTTTCGCCTGGAACGTCCCATCCCCGTTTCCCAGCAGCACGCTGACGGTGTTGGCGCCGTTATTGGCAACGGCCAGATCCATCTTCCCATCCCCGTTGAAGTCTGTGATCGTGACTCCGACAGGATTAGTTCCAGTCGTGGTTTCGACGTGATTCTGGAACGTGCCGTCTCCTTTGCCGAGAAGGACACTCACCGCATTTCCATTCTTGTCCACAACTGCCAAGTCTTGCTTCAAGTCGCCATTCAGGTCGGCAACCGCTACCCCGGAAGGAAACGACGCCGTCGGATACTCCTTGTGCGAGCCGAAAGTACCGTCGCCATTGGAAAGCAACACGCTGACGGTGTTGCTGCTATTGTTGGCGGTGACGAGATCCAGTTTTCCGTCCCCGTTAAAGTCCGCGTTTGCGATCGCGACCGGCACCAGCGCGGTGTTGTAATCGATTCGCGAAGCGAACGTTCCGTCGCCGTTTCCCAGCAGGAGACTTATTGATGTGCCCCCGTTGTTGCCTGCGGCGAGATCCGGTTTGCCGTCGCCGTTGAAATCTGCAATGGCTACGCCCACCGGAAGCGACCCGGTTCCATAATTCACGATCTTGGTCTGGAAGGTACCGTCACCTCGTCCCAGCAGAATGCTGACGGTATTGCCGCCGTCATTCGTGGGCACAAGATCAAGATTCCCATCCGCGTTCAGATCCGCGACTGCCAAACCTTTCGGATGGTTTCCGATCCCGGTGTCCTTATGCGTTTGCAGCGTGCCGTCCCCATTTCCCAACAGCACACTCACGGAAGCACTGCCATTATTGGCGACCGCGACGTCCATTTTGCCGTCTTTATTGAGGTCTGCGACGATAATGCCCTTAGGATCGTTGCCGATGGGATAGTCCACGCTGGTTTTCTGAAATGTGCCAGTGCCGCTGCCGAGATACAAACTCACCGTGCCGGCGGATCCGGCGGCTACCGCCAGGTCGAGTTTTCCATCTCCGTTAAAGTCGGCAGTTGCAACGGAAGCAGGCGCAGTAAGTGCCGCATAATCGACATGTCCTTGAAATGTGCCATTACCATTGCCGAGTAGCACACTCACCAGTCCTGCGTTCCGATCCGCGACAGCTAGATCCTGTTTGCCGTCTTTGTTGAAATCGCCGATCGCCACTCCGACCGGCCCTGCGCCAGTCATGTAGTCCACGTGAGCCTGAAAAGTTCCATCCCCGTTGCCAAGCAGCACACTCACCGTGTTACCGCTGTTGTTGGCTATTGCCAGGTCTTGCTTCTTATCACCATTGAAGTCTCCAACCGCCACAGCCTGGGGAAATGTACCAGTTGGGTAATCCACTCGGGACTGAAATGTGCCGTTGCCATTTCCGAGGAGTATGGTCACCGTGTTGCCGCTGGAGTTGAATGAATTGGTAACGGCTACGTCCATCTTTCCGTCGCCGTTAAAGTCGCCGACCGCGACCGACTCCGGGCCTTCCGGCGTTCCCACCGCAAACTGGGGGGCTTCAAGAAATTGCTGCGACCATGCTGGGAGGGACCCTGCAAGCACAAAAAGAACAAGAATCAGACCTGCATATCTCGACATGACTGCTCCTCGGACCTTGCCTGAGTTACGAATGAGAGTCCTTGGTCTCACTTCCGCGATTGGGGAATTGCATGGGGAACGGAACACCTTCGAAGCGCTCACTGCTCCGACTGAAGGAGCAGAAGGCGCAAACCCCGGCCAGATGCCGATCTGAGCTGTATTGGAGTGTCCTACTTAGCCGCAAACCCGTCAAGATGAAAGAGATTGCACACTATAGCCGGACGAGAAACGGGAGCCATTCGGCTTCTTGACGGGTCTGAATTTTCGGGCGCGGGGTTCCTCCGCTAAAAACTGCTTGGGCTCATCACCTGCAGCGGAAATGCAGGGGCCATACTGCTCGGTACCGAGGAAAAGCTCTGGAACTGCGTATTCGTGCGGCCCGCCTGATTGGAATCGAACGGCACAAAGCCGATTTTTAGCGCGGGGGAGCCGGTGAGCAACGAGTAGTCATCGGCCGGGTACCCGGGGCTAGTGAATTCGGGGTCAGAGTTCAACGAGTGGGTGTCTTCGCCCAAGCCCTGCCAATCAGAAAAGGCATATCGGTTTTGCGCGCCGGTCAGTGTGGTGGTCTGGAAAATGAGAGATTTTCCGGACGCATTCCAGTACACGTTGTTATCGAAGAAAAACCGTGTGTTGCACGGCACTGGGTTGCCGGTCCCTCCTACGTCGTAACACGACCAATGCCCTCCCTGGCTGACAGCAGGATTGAAGTAAGCAATGTTGTGCGTGAACGAAAATGAGGACGGGTTATCGCCGCCGCGCTGGATCAAATGCGGCGTGCCAAAGGCAAATATGTTGTTATCGATCAGATTGTTTTGCGGATAGGCATTGCTGCTGTGATCCGGCAGGTTGTTGAACACAGACGCGGACGAGGTTCTGTATACCAGGTTGTTTCTTGCCGTGACATTGGATGTGCCCTGGTCGAAATAGATCCCGTGGCCGCCGTAGCCGTCAGCATCCTGCCAGTCATGCACGACATCGTGCACAACGTTGTTCAGCACCTGGTTTCCAGTGGTCGCCGAGGTTGCCAGGTAAATGCCTCCCATGTCGCTGGTGACCCCTTGTCCCAGCTTGTAAACCCGGTTGTAGGAAATCACGTTGTCGTGCGCCAAGCCGATTCCGTTCACGATTCCGAAGGTAAAGCCCACGCCGATCGCACCGCTGTAGAAATCGCTGACTTCATTATGGGTGATCGTATTGTGGTGAGCATTGCCTAACCAAATGCCGGTGCCAATGCCAGAAGGCTGGACGCGCCCGCCCGCGGTGATCAGGTTGTTTTGTACCAGCACTTGTTGTGTGACATTGGCATCGGTGTCCTTGGCCTGCTTGGGCCATAGGCCGATGCGAACTCCACCCGCGCCAAGGTCGTAGAGCGCGCTGTTGATCACCTGGTTGGAAGGCGTGCTGGGAACGGCGGCCGTCCCGGTGAACTCGACCCCCCATCCTGCAGTATGAGCGATGACGCAGTTGTCCAAGATGACATTGTTGGATGTGGCAAAACTCAGCGCTGCGGTCACATCCGGGATGCCTTGATTGTCGCCAAGACCGGTCGAGGGAGGCAGCCAGTTGTCATGCGCGAAAGAGATTCCGCGGAACGTAACATTCTCCAGGTCATTCGCAACTATAAGTTGCGTTTGCTGGGGAACAATGACCTGATCTTTTGAGGGTGTTTCCCCGGTCTGCGCAAGATATGTCAAGGTCCATGTCCCCGTACTGCTGGTGCATGCGGGAGCGTTGGTGCAGCGATCCAGATACCACTGCCCAGGCAGACTGAGAGCTTCCTTGACGTTCTCCAATAGATAACGGTGTCCGCTGATGAACCCGTTATATACGGGGTCTTGGGCGGTAGGACCAGTCAGATAAGCGATGTGATTACCCGCATCGACGGACTGCAGCCTCATGCGGCTCATCGTCCATATTTCGAAGTCGAGAACCTCCACATCGCCCAAAGCCAGACTGTGGTAGGTCGAGGCGATGTCAGTGCCATTGAAATAAAAACGATCAAAGCATTCGTACTGCCCGTTCACCAGGGCGCTGCAATTGTCCGAGCTGCTCGAGGTGTAAACCGGTCCGGCGTTATAAAGATATTTGCCTACAGTGGTGCGGGGGCGGTAGCGCCGGTGTCCGTTGTAAAACAGTCCTTCAAAGTTCTGATAGCCGGTGAGCTTTGCGGTCCAGACGTTCCCCGAGACCTGGGTCCATCCGGTTACCTGTTTGCCACCGCTGATGATCGGGGTTTCGCAAGCGTAGGCTTCATACACGATTGGATTCGCAGATGTCCCCGAGTCTGCGGCGGAGAACGACAGCGGTGCACTCAGGAAATAAGTCCCTCCACGCACCATGACGACGTGGCGTCCGCCCGGCATTCCCTGGACAGCGCGCCGCGCCCGATCGAGGGTGGCAAAGGGGCCATCACTTTTATTGCTGTTCGGCGTATCGAGAGTGCCGCTCCAGTTATCGTTGCCATTGGTCGCAACGTAGAAGTCCGCAGTTCCGGCCGTGCAACCGGCGCCGCTCGAGCCCGATCCGCCGCCACTGCCGGAGATTCCATTGCCTCCAGCGCTGCCGCCGGTGCCGGCGGTTGGTGTGTTAGTGGCCGTTGCTGGGCCAGTGCTGGCCGAGGTTTGAGTACCCCCGCACCCAAGCAGGGCGAGGGAATAGAGCAGTGCGAGGAGGGCTGCCGCAATTCTATTCACGATAACCTCTGAACTATCTGAGAGCTGATGGTCGAAGCCTCAGGCTAGTACAGGTTCTCGATTAACGTGAGATTACGAACGGCGTTCGGCGCAGTGGAAAATAGCGAAGTCAGGCGGAGCGGAAGGACACTGTCCTGAAGTGTTTTGAGTGCCGTGCTAGGTGCGCTCTTATCAGCACTGCTGCTGAAAAAAACAAAGGACGAAGCCTCGGCTCCGTCCTTTGAATAGATGCAAAAACAAACTACATAATCTGCAGGAACGGCATGATCGAGGGGACGCCGTTGGAATTTACGATCACCAACATGTAATAGCCCGGAGGCGCATAGTTCGTGTTCAGAGGCGAGGTCGCCGTGATCTGACCGTTGCCGACTGTGAACGTCAAATCAACGTAGCGCTGATCAAAATCGTTATCGTGCGTTACTGCCGACGGACGAATCATCGCGACGCGGGTGATTGAGGCGGCGTCCGGAGTTGTGATTGTGAATTGTTGGTTGTAACCAAGGCTGGTTGGAGCAGTGGTGATGGTTGGGCGCGCACCCTTGGAAAGATAGGGCGGGCTGAAAATCTCATACTGCATGCCCGCAACCATGTTGGCAGGATCGTCAGATCCACCCGCGAACACCGTTCCATCCGGCAGCAGCATTGCAGTCGAGTGATAGGTGCGCGGATTGGGCTCGGTCGCCATTTCTGTCCAGGTGTTCGCGACCGGGTCATAGAGTTCGGGAATCGTGACTGGAGTGCTGTACTTCTTGGTCTGTGCCCCACCGACCTCAAGCAGCGTGCCATCGGCAAGAATGACGAGGTTGGAGTTATACCGCGGGATGTTCATTGGAGCGACATAGCTCCACGCCGGGGTAGACTGGGAGAAATCAATCACCTCCGCCGTTGCTGTCGCGCCGCCACCAGGGTAGGTTTGCGTACCGCCGGCAGTGAGTACGCGCTGCAGGCCGAAGCCCGGCAGCAACACCGCCGCCCCGTGATAACGGTTGCCGAAGTTCAGGGTTCCCATCGGTACCCAGCGATTGGTGGCTTGGCTGAACAACATGGTCTTGGAGGTCGCTCCAGCCATGAAAACCTTTCCGCTAGTTAACAACTTCAACTTCAGATAAGTATCGCTTGTTGTCGGGATATTGGCGCTTGCGGGGAGCGTAGCCCAAGTATTCGTCTTGTAGTTATAGACTTCCATTTGCGTTACGATGCCGGTTGCCGTAGCGTTCTTACCCGTCACGGCAAGAACTTTCCCGGTATTCAATTCCACCTCCGAGGGATACCAGCGGGCATTGAACATGTTCGCTCCCGGCGACCATGTCTTGGTAACGGGATCAAAGATGGCCGTAAGCGCAATACCTTTGTCGGGAACTCCCGGGAAAGGATTGCCGTTCAGTCCGCCGATCACGAGTACGCGACCATCCTCAAGGATAGTAACGCCCGAGCAGAAAAAGTCGCCAGGGAAGGGAATCGTGACGTCAGTGATATTTCCAGTCGCGAGGTCGATCAATTTCGCAGGAGAATTCACGGCGGTCCCGAGCGGATACCACCAAGCCAGCACTTGGTTGGTATGCAGCAGCGCAGCGTGAATTGCGATTGTCCCTAGCTGGATTGGGCTGCCCCAGGAGCCAACCACGGCAGCATTCGGCTTACTACTGGAATTGGTTTGCGCACTCTTATCGGAGCTCGCAGCAGTCGCGGCCTCCGCAGTCATTAAAAGGGTCAGTGTGAATAGCACCAACGTCCAGGCAACAGCAGCCCGTCGATTGAGCGAAAAACTGAGCATGGAATGTCTCCTCATAGCCGAACCAGTTGTGGCGGATCGCCACTGTTCGTTTGAAAATTGATGCTGTTTTTTCTGAAACTACCCCGCCGGGACGGCGCAGTCGAGTCTGTTCCGACCTGCGTATCGTTGTCAACACGAAAGATTTTCTTAGCGATTCTGCGTGGCCCTTTTTACTGGAGTCGTTCGTCTCAGAGTCGTCTCCAACTATCACTCTCCGGAAGCAATCCGAGTTCCGATACACGGAGAAGACGCGACGCTTTAGTGATCAATCGAACCAGGCCTAAGTTGTTTGAGCAGTTAAGTTCAGAGAGAGTGATCCTCAAATGATGCTGAGGTTTCGAAGAATTTCACAGCTCTCGCCTAAACAAACTGCAATCCTCTGCATATGCAATGCCGTCTGCTTCACTGGCAATCAAGCATGATCGTGTAATGCCCGTCCCCTCAGGTCTACGAGGCCCCGTTTTCCTTACTCGGGGTGACGAGTACGATGGCAACGGCCTGCTCAGCCATCTCACCCTTCGCTGCCCGCGTGTGCAGGTGAACTTGAAGAACGCAACCCCCGGTATCGTCGGTCCGAACCGCCACCGCTTCCTTCCTTGCCGGATCCGCTGGCACCAGACTCATGATAGCGGGGTGTTTGGAACGCGAAGCGAAGTGGCTGCTTCGCATCAGTTCCTCCATGCTGAGTTCTTTGTTTGGATCGCGGTCAACGCTCACGGGGCTAAGAACAACGAAGTCACGATAAGGATTTACGTCCTTGTGCTCGCTGTCCTTGGGCATGATCGCGTAGCGCATCGTGTAATAGCCCGCGCGAAGTTTCTGGTCGCGAAAGTCCTCGCGATAATCTTCACTGGTTTGAGCCATGAAATGGATCACACCGACCAGTTCGCCAGGTCGCAGGTTTCCGTACAGCACCTCTTTTGAGCTGTCGGACGACTTCTGCGTGCTGACGCTCTTCGCCCACCACACCTCGCACACGGTTACGGGCAGGCCGTTCGATGTCGTCACCAATCGCGAGCCAACTGGATTCAGACCGTCCACCAAGGACTGAGGCAGGTAAGCATCAGCCTTGGCGGTCACCGATTCGGCCGAATACGGTTCTTGGGCAACCGCCGACACGGCCACGGCGGAAACAAACATGAGAAGTAGCGCGGCAGGCAGCGCCCGCCTCGCTACTCTCGTCTTCACATCCGACATCTATTCTTCTCCCACGCCTTCCTAATTGCCGGTTCCGGATACAGGGGCAAGCTGCGGACTACCGCCTCCGTTGTCAATCACATTGAGGTTGGCGGATCGCGATCCGGTTGCTGTTGGCTTGAAGGTTACGCTGATTGTACATGTGCCACCAGCGGGCAGTGGCGTGGTCGTGCTGCATGTTGTCGTCTTGCTGAAATCGCCGGGGTTCGAACCGGTAAAGCTGATTGCGGTGAACGACAACGAAGTTCCGCCAGTATTGGTCAGCGTGATCGTCTGTGGAGTGCTCTTGTTGCCGACTTTCACCGTTCCGAAGGTTAAGCTTGGCGGTGAGAGTTGAACCACGGTTCCGGCCCCCGTCAGAGGCACGGTTTGCGGACTGCCGGCAGCGTTATCCGTGATGCTGATATTTGCGGTCCGGGTACCACGCGCTTTCGGAGTGAAGGTCACCGTGATCGCGCAGTTCGCCCCGAGCAGCCACAGTACTGCCGCAGGTGTTGGTTTGACTGTAATCGGCGCTGTTGGTGCCGGTGACAGTGATGCCGGAAATGGTCAGGGTAGCGGTTCCAGTATTGGTGAGCGTTACCTTCATCCCTGCACTCGTGGTATTGAGCAGTTGGGTAGGGAAGGTCAAGCTCGTCGGCGAAAGCGAGACTGCGGGTGCATTACCTGATCCTGCCTGCGTCAAGAACGACACTGAATTGGCGCCGGAATTCGAGACGGCAACGTCAAGCTTGCCGTCACGATCGAAGTCGCCGGTAACAATTGCAACTGGAGTGCTGCTGGTCGGTGAATCAGCATGCGCCTGGAAAGTGCCATCGCCATTTCCAAGCAGGATTGAGACGCTGTTGCCAGTGGAATTGGCCGTAGTGAGATCGAGCTTGCCGTCCCCGTTGAAGTCGCCGACCGCGACCGAGTTCGGGCCCGCTCCCGTTGCGGGTGAGGATTGCAACGTGAATGTTCCGGTTCCGCTCCCCAAGAAGACCGATATGGTGTTATCGGTCTTGTTGGCCACCGCCAGGTCAAGTGCACCGTCGCCGTTGAAGTCGCCGGCCGCTATGGACGATGGACCATTTCCGGTTGGTGTCACTCCACTCCAGGTAAACGACCCGTCGCCGTTGCCTGGCAACACAGAAAACGTGTTGTCGAGGTTGTTGGCGATGGCAAGGTCG
The DNA here is from genome assembly GCA_963797845.1 of Terriglobia bacterium. Taxonomy (GTDB): domain Bacteria; phylum Acidobacteriota; class Terriglobia; order Terriglobales; family Acidobacteriaceae; genus DASREM01. Next base: position 861,062 of record CAWCRE010000008.1, on the reverse strand, counting down.
ACAAACCCGTCACCGTTGAAATCGCCCGTGGCAATTGAGATTGGGCCGTTGCCGGTATTCGGTCCTGTCGCCTCGGTGTCAAACGTACCATCGCCATTGCCCTCGAGAACCGAACCCAGATTCTCGATGTTGTTCGCGGTGACGATATTTAGCCGGCCGTCGTTGTCGAAATCGGCAGTCACGGCGGCTACTGGACCCGCTCCCGTTTGCGGAGCGCCTGCAACCGTAGTAAAGGTGCCGTCGCCTTTGCCCAGCATAACGGTGACACCCGGCTGCACCGTTCCGTTGCCGAGGAAGGTCACGGCAAGATCAACTTTGCCGTCGCCATTGAAGTCCCCCGTCACTACGGCGGTTGGAGCCATCCCGGTTGCCGTCGTGGAGGTGAGCGTGAGTCCGCCGACTCCGTTGCCCAACGCTACAGACACGGTGTTGCTGCCGCTGTTGACCACAGCGAGGTCGAGAATGCCGTCTCCGTTGAAGTCGTCACGGGCCAGACCTAATGGGGCAGTACCCACCGGAAAATCTTTCTTGGTAAGAACCGGAGGCGCGCCCACTGCGGTCACCTGGAACACTGCAATGTTCGAGAGTCCTCCGAGTGGCGTCGGGTTTGATACTCGCACCAATGCCGTTCCAGCGGTCGCGATATTGGCCGCAGGGACGGTTGCTGTCAGTCGGGAAGAACTCACGAAGGTAGTGGTAAGTGAGGCGCCATTCCACTTCACGGTAGAACCCGAAACAAATCCGCTCCCATTCACCGTTAGGGTGAACTGGGAGCCGCCGGGAGCGGCCGCGCTTGGAACTAACGGATCGCTAACCAGCGGAATCGCATTCGAGGCGCCGCTTCCAGTTAACGCAACACTCTGCGGACTGGTTGTCGCTTCATTGTCGAAGAAGACCAGATCGCCGGCACGAACTCCAGGATTGGTGGGACTCAGGACCACATTCACGGTACAACTCGCGTGTGCGGCCAGGCTGCTGCCGCAGGTTGTGCTCTGGATGGAGAAATCAGAGCCGGTCTGCTGGAGCGTGCCTTGCGTAACAATCCCGCTGAAGACCAGTGCGTTGTTGCTGTTGTTGGTGAACGTCACGGTCTTCGGTGCACTGGTTGAACCAACGTTTACGACAGGGAAAGCTATGCTGGCGGGACTGATAACGAGGTCAGAACCAGAACCCGTAAGATTTTGAGTTTGCGGACTGCTGGCATCGCTATCGGTGACATTTAAAGTCCCAAATCTGATGCCGGTCGCGACGGGAGTGAAGGTCACCGAAATAGTGCACGATGCCCCAGCGCCCAGGTTGCTACCGCAGGTGTTGGTCTGCGAGTAGTCGCCAGTCGCATTAATCCCCAAAAGGCTCAAGTTGCTGGTGCTGAGGTTCTTGAGGGTCGCAGTCAATGTTTTGCTGGATCCCAGGCTGACGCTGCCAAAACTCGCGAGACTTGGAGTCAGACTCACGTTCGTCCCGGTCCCGGTTAGGGCGACGGTTTGCGGGCTCGCTGGGTCAGTGTCGGTAATCGTGAGTGTTCCTGTGCGTGGTCCGGTAGCCGTCGGCTTGAAAGTCACATTGACAGTGCAGCTGTGAATTTTTCCGCTGCCCACGACAGGCGGTAATGGGGCCGAGCAAGTGTTGGTCTGAGTAAAATCTGCTCCGGTGATCTGCACCTTGCTAATGGTGAGAGTCACAGTGCTGAAATTCGAAATCGTTATCGTCTTTGCCGGACTGGAAGTGCCCACAGCCTGCGATGGAAAACTGGCCGTTGTCTGCGACGCCGGAGAGCAGGCGCGCGTCGATAGCGACAGAGCCGACAGCGGTGTCTGGTTGAAGTCGAATGAATCGAGCATGTCATTCGCGCTGGCATCCCGCGTGTGAATGGGCGGTAAGCCGAAGATAGTTTCCGCAAACTTCACCAGGGACGAGTGCTCATAGGTGGTAGTAGCGATGTGACTGGGAAGCGCATAGGGAGAGATGATGACCATGGGCACGCGTGGTCCCGGTCCAAATTGATCGGAAGTCGGCCAAGGCACGTGGTCGTATAGACCGCCGCTGTCATCCCACAACAAGAATGCTGCGGTGTGCATCCAGTCGCCCGACATGACGGCGTTGATTTGCTGGGTGTCCCAATTTTCGCCGTTACACATGCTGTTCGGCGGATGCTCGCTCACATTGTCATCGGTGACCAGCCACGCAACATTGGGAAGATTTCCTGACGCGGCATCGATCGCGAACTGATGTTCATCCTTGATGTGAGTCGACCACTCTAACGGATTGTTCCTGATGTGGTTGATGGCTTCCAGAGGATTGTAGGAACTGCCACTCGGCGTGTAGTAAGCCCAAGTGAGTCCTGCGGCCTCGATGCTGTCGGTCAGTACCGTGAAATCGAAACAAGGAAATGGATTAAGGATGTCGCCGTTGTCCGCCAGCACGTTGACAGAAGATCCGGGGTCCGACTTGCATCCGGACTCGCCGGTCAAGCCGTTGGCATTCAGGTGCGCCTGCCCGATCACTCCATTTGAAGTTGCCGCCACCGTGTACATGTGATTGGGATTGCTGGTGGCATGAATTCCGGAAAAATAATGAGCAGCGAGAGTGAAAGTGCTGGCGTAAGTGAAATAGTTTGGCAGGTCTGCGGACGACTGGCTCTGCATGTTGTATTGCGAGTAGCAGAGATAGTCGCCATTGAGGTTGCAAGCAAACGTGGCATCACCGACAGTGACATCCCACTTGTCCATACGTCCGCCGTCGAACGCAAGCACGTTGCAGTTCCACGTATGGCACATGTCTCTGGAATACACGTCGGGAGCGTGCTGCAGCGGGAGTACCTGTCCGGTGGAAATTTGTCCCGAGGTAGCGCCGTCAGCACCTAACCCGGGAAACGTACCGAAAATATTGTCGAAGGACCGGTTTTCCTTCACCAGGAACACGATATGAGTGATGGGAGTAGTGTTCTGACCCTTCTGTGCCCACGCAGCTCCGCCCAAAAGCGATCCCAAATAAATCGCGCAAACGGCAACGATTGCGATTCGAAAAGCCATTCCCTTACCGTGCTGCCGAGAATAGAGAGCGGACTCACGCTGCATAACCCTCTCTCCTTGTGCAATGCAAACTTCAAAAATTCTCTAGGGTGTTGCGAATCTGGGTGGTGCCGTCCTTAACGATTTCACCGTGTCCTGAGTCACTTCCTCGGTCCAATGCTTATTCTTCCGACATTTGCCAACAAGCAATTCAGGGTCAAGCTGGCGCGCCCAGGAGAAGGATGGCTGTGGCCTAAGTTGCACTTCGTAGGCCAAAGAAATCCGACAATTAAGCTGCTGGCTGGCGGAGCTTTCTGCACGGCGAGGATGACCGCTCGGGACTCTAAAACGCAATCAATTGCATATTGTGGGACAAATCGATCACTATCGGCGTCTGCTACTTAGGGAAGAAAGGCTCTGCCGGGTTTACCCCACCACAGAGTCTGCTAGAATTCACGTTCTCGGGCTTCCTAACCCACTGCATCTCAATTCAACACCATTGAAAAGGTGAAACCGTGTCAATTCTTGTGGTCGGAGGTGCTGGGTATATCGGCAGCCACGCCGCGCATACGCTACGGCGCCAGGGTTACGAAGTCATCCTTTACGACAATCTTTCCACCGGATTCGAAGAGCTTGCGGAAGGTTTTGAGCTGATCGTGGGCGACATCTCGGACGCCGCCAAACTTTCCAACGCACTCCGTCGAGTCGACGCAGTCATGCACTTCGCGGCCCTTGCTTATGTGGGGGAATCGGTCACGGATCCACGAAAGTATTTTCAGAATAACGTGCAGTCCGCGATGGTCCTTCTGAATGCGGTTCTGGACTCAAAAGTCCGCCATTTTATTTTCTCCTCGACCTGTGCGGTGTACGGAACCCCGGACAAAATGCCTATCACGGAAGATACTCCGCGTGCCCCGGTCAATCCGTACGGAGCTTCGAAAATGGCGTTCGAGTATGCGCTGGAAGCCTACGATCGCGCCTATGGACTCAGGTACGTTGCGCTACGTTATTTCAACGCCGCCGGAGCAGATGAGAACGGACGCGTGGGAGAACTTCATTCTCCTGAGACTCACTTGATTCCTTGTGCCTTTGAAGCGATCAGTCAAAAGCGTCCGGCGCTGGAGATTTTTGGCGACGACTATCCCACGCCCGACGGCACTTGCGTGCGCGACTACATTCATGTCACCGACCTGGCTGAAGCCCACGTGATGGGAATCGAACATCTTTCGCGAGGAGGAGAATCGGCAAAGCTCAACCTCGGGACTGGTCAGGGAGCGTCGGTCAAGCAAGTTGTCTCCACAATCGAGAAAGTTACGGGACAAAAAGTGCCAAGGAAAATTGTGTCGCGACGTCCCGGGGACCCACCCGAATTGGTTGCGGATCCGAGTCGTGCGCAAAAACTGCTCCAATGGAAAGCCAAGCGTTCGCTGGAAGAGATCGTCTCAACCGCGTGGGCTTGGGAGCAGAGCAGGCACGGAGTGCCGCACTCCCGCTAGAAAATTTAGAGGAAATGAAAAGGCCAGGAATTCCGTGAGGAACTCCTGGCCTTTTTCAGCTACTGACCCATGCCGCTTACCGGCACAGTTTCGGGTGACCCGGTGCCATCGTCGTTGATTACGACGCTGGCGTTGAAGATGCCTACTGACTGCGGATTGAACACAACGTTGATCGTGCAACTTGCGCCCGCTGCCAGCGACGAAGTGCAGGTAGTCGACTGAATCGTAAAGTTGGTCGCGTCAGTGACGGTGATCGGAAGCACGATCGTGATTGCCTTCGTTCCTTTGTTGGTTAGCGTAATTGTCTGTGGATTGCTCGTCGTGCCCACCGCCTGTGGAGCAAAGGCAATGCTCGGCGGCTGGAGCATACCGAAGGTGCCCGTTCCGCTAACTGAAACCGTCTGTGGACTATTGAAGGCGTTGTCCGTCAGAGTGAGAGTCCCAGTCAGGAGCCCACTGGCCCTTGGCATGAATTGGGCGTTCAACAAGCAGTTCTGTCCAGGCAACAAAGGTGAGACGCAGTTTCCTAGCGCCACCTTGAAAGAGGTGCTGGATGACGTAAATGACGTGAGTGTCAAGTTCATGTTGCCGTAGTTGGTGAGGCTGACCTTCTGGATGACGCTGCTGCTGCCAACCAGGGTCACTGGGAATGTGAGGCTAGAGACGCCGAGTCTAGCTCCCGCTCCGTTACCCTGGCCGGTGAGGGCCACGTTTTGAGGCGTGTTGGGCGCGGTGTCGATGAAGCTGAGGTTCGCGTTCTGATTCCCCACGTCGATGGGAGTGAACGTCACCTGGGTTGTGCAGTTTGCATCGATTGCGAGAGCAGTCCCGCAAGTCGAAGCCTCAGAGTAGCTGCCCGGGTTAGTACCGGTTAGCGATACGCTCAGGCTGTTCAAACTCGCCGAACCCGAATTGGACAAGGTCACGGTTTGTGCGGAGCTGGGCTGTCCTAAGTTGAATGCTCCGAAGTTTAAGCTCGCGGGAACCGCAACCGGAACGGGATTGTTGAGGAAGATGCTGACCGTGTTCGCGATTTGGTTGGCGGCAGCGATATCCACCGCGCCGTCCCCGTTGAAGTCGGCAATGCCCAGCGCCTCGCTCGGCCCTTGCGACAAGGCTAACGTTACGTGATCCACATGGAACTGGAACGTTCCGTTGCCGTTGCCAAGCAGCGTAGATACGCGATTGGCCGTTGCCGAACTTGCACCCACGGCAAGGTCTTGACGACCGTCTCCATCGAGATCAGCCACGCCCACAAAATAGGGACTTTTCGCCGTCGGATAGTCCACATGACCCTGGAAGGTTCCGTTCCCGTTGCTGATCAGCACAGAAACGGTGTTGCTCACCTGATTGGTGACGGCGAGATCGTTCTTGCCATCATTGTTGAAGTCTCCGAATGCGATGGAACTCGGTCCCGAGCCCACCGTATATTGCACGGGAAGGCTAAAGGTACCGTCGCCGTTCCCCAACAGGACTGCGACGGTACCGGAGCCGTTATTCGCGGTAGCGAGGTCGATTTTTCCGTTACCGAAATCGGCGGCGGTGATCCAGAAAGGATTGCTCGAGCGGACCGGTAGGTAGGTCTTCTGAGTCTGGAAAGTGCCATCGCCGTTTCCGAGCAGAACGGAAACATCAAGATCGTTCTGATTCGCAACCGCCAGATCCTTCTTGCCGTCTCCGTTGAAGTCACCCGTGGCGACAGAGACAGGCCGTTTGCCGACCGAGAGCGTCTTGGCGCTTTGAAAGGTTCCATCGCCATTTCCAAGGAAAACAGAAATGGTACTGGCTGTCGCTGGCATTGGTAGCAACCAGATCCGGATGTTGTCGTTGTTCAGGTCAACATGCAATGAGGACGAAGGCTTATTGCCGGTTGCAGGCTTGCTGGGTTGTGCGGTAAAGGTTCCATCGCCATTGCCGAGCAAAATCAGCAAATTGTTGTCAGAGCGATCCGCGATTGCCATATCCATTTTGCCATCGTTGTTGAAATCCCCGATCGCCACTCCATTCGGCATGGTGCCGACTGTGATGGTGCTCATGATCCTGTAACCCGAGGATGCCCACGCTCGGCAGCATGTTCACCGTGTTATCAATATCGTTCAGAACAGCGAGATCGGTACGCCCGTCCCCTGTGAAGTCTGCAGCCGCAAGTCCTACTGGATCGGAGCCGCTGGGGACATCGACGTGAAATTGGAAGGTTCCATCGCCGCGTCCGTAAACCACCGAAACTACATCGCTGTTGGTTGCCGCCGCAGCGACATCAGCGAACCCGTCTCCGTTGAAGTCTCCAGCCGCGACCGCGTTCACTTTATCTGTCATTGCCAGGTCAACGTGAGGTAGAAATCCGCCCGTGAAGAAGTTACTGTCGATCATGATTGAAACGTTCGCAGCGCCGTTGTTCCCGGTGACCACGTCCGGCTTGCCGTCCGAATTGAAGTCGGCCACGGCAAGGGAAACCGGATTAGCCGCCGTCATGAAAGTTACCGGGGTATGAAATCCAGCAGCGGCACCTCGGAAAAGCGCAATGTCACTGTCGCCGGTATTGGCAACCACTGCGTCCAGAAAGCCGTCGCCATTGAAATCAGCGATCACGATGCCATGAGGAGAGGTGCCAGACGCAAGCGATTTTGCTGTCTTAAGAGTTCCATCGCCGATCCCGATCGCGAACGACATCGTTCCGTCCTGTCCGTTCGTGACCAGCACATCCAGTTTGCCGTCTTTGTTCACGTCTCCGAGGGCCACCGCGTTGGGAGAGTTCCCGACATTCCGGTCAACGTGAGTCTGCAAAGTTCCGTCGCCGTTGCCCAGCAGCACAGAAATGCTTCCTACGGAGCTGCAGGGTGTGGTGGGGCAATTGTTGTTCACCACGATTACGTCCATCTTCCCATCGTTGTTCATGTCGCCGACTGCGACCGCGATCGGTCCCGTACCCACCTGATAGTCGACATGTGCCTGGTAACTGCCATCGACATTGGCTACCAGCACTGACACGGTGTTGTCGTTGAAATTGGCCACTACCACATCCGGGCGTCCGTCATTATTCAGGTCACCAGTGGCAATACCCTGGGGGTTATTTCCTGTCCCAAAGAGGGCGTTATCAAACGTGAAGGTGTGAGCCCACATCCCGGAACTCGCGAGCGCGAGAAAGGCGCAGAGCGAAAATCCGCTCATAACTGCGCGAAGTGTGCATCTTTTAAAAAGTCTCATTTTTACTCTCCTACCACAATGAATATGTGTCGACACGCACTACGAAAACGCTGGGAGCGAAATTCGTAAAATGTCACGCGCAGACGCTTGCCGGGCCCTTATCTGGCTGCCGCAACCATCCGCAGAAGTTACTCGCAAAGGGGAAGTACAAGCTATTTCAACTGCGGGTCCCCACCGGGCCGAAATCAAGATGCCCGGTTTGCTGCAACTACGTAACTTGAGGCCGTTTTCGATAGCACGAAATTGTCGATGACCAAAGCATCAATTCCCGAACAGAAGTAGCTGCGCACCGCGTCGCGCGGTTTTACGACGAGCGGCTCGCCAAACAAATTGAACGACGTGTTCACCAGAATCGGTGCCGGGGCGTTTTCTCCGAAACGCTTCAGCAGGCGCCAGAACTGAGGGTTCGTCGCCTTGCTCACGATGTGCAGTCGAACCAGGTTTCCGGGAAGCAGAAATCCTTCCGGCAAGACATTTACGTCTGTCTTAGCCCAGCCCAGAGAATTCATGCCGCGGCATAAATGCGATGCTTCGAAATAACGATCGCAATCTTCCTCGGGCACTGAGACGGCAAACGGACGAAACCACTCGCGGTGCTTGATGTAATCATTCAGATTTTCGCGAACGTACTCGGCCCAAGGAGACGCAAGAAGGCTGCGATTTCCCAGAGCGCGTGGACCAAACTCTGCGCCACCCTGAAACCAGCCAACAATTTTTCCGGCTTCAAGAAGTTGGAGCGCCGTATCCAGTTTGCGATCTTCCGTAATCTGCAGCGAATAGCGCGCTTTGCAATTATCGAGGACGTCCTTGATGTCGGTGCGGCTGCACGCCGGACCGCCATAGAGTTCGAGCAGGGAATTACCGCGCGGCTTACCCAGCGTCTGATGCCAGGCCAATAGTGCTGCCCCCATTGCATTGCCTGAGTTGCCCGGCGCCGGCGGAACGTAAATCTCTCCCATTCCCAGGCGTTTCTCCAAATTTGCCACCAGCAGCGTATTTTGAAACAACCCACCGGCAAGGCAAATATTTCGCACCCCGGTCTTGTCCCGCATGTATTCAAGCAGAGAGCAAACCAGTTCAGTGCACGCGGCTTGTAATGAACTGGCGAGGTTGGCTCGTTGTTCCTCGGAAATCTCCTTGCCAGATTCGTCGATGCCGACTTCACGGTAGAACTTGCTGGAGAACGTCAGCCGTCCTGCCAAGCCGCGATTCACGTATCCGAAGTTCAATCGCGGCAGATGGTTCTTCGGATTCCGCAACATGGCCAGGAAGACATCTTTATAAACAGGTTCACCCTTTAAGCTCAGCCACTGCGTCTTATGCTCGTCATGATGCGGTACCAACCCGAGAAGAGCGGTTACCTGGGCGTAAATCCAAGCCAGCGAATTTGGGAAGGGGATTTTCCTCAGTACCCGCAGCGACGAGCCTTCACCCATGGCCAACATGCCGGAATTCCCATCGCCCTCCTGATCGAGAGTGAGGATCAGAGCACGCTCGAAAGGCGATAGAAAAAATGCATTTGCGGCATGGCATAAATGATGATCGAAGTTATGCACCCTCGAGGCTACCGCGTGATTCTTGCGGAGGCTGCGCAGGGTCTGCAAATCCCGCGCAATTACTCCTAGTTCGTTCGCTTCATGGTAGACAGCCGATATGGGAGAGAAGGGAGAGAGCCTGGCACGAAGAAGCGAGCGCCGCGTCCAGCCGAGAAAAGGCTTGCCGGCCACCGCTACCAGATCCACCTCGGTTAGCGACACGCCTCGCTTGTCGAGACAAAAACGGATCGCATCTTCCGGCACGCCGCTGCCTTTCGAACGGGTTAGCTTGTCGTTCTCAATAGCAGCTTGCAGCACTCCGTCTTCGTAGAGTGCGGCCGCGGTATCGTGTTTGAAGGAAGTCAGCCCCAGTATGAGCATTCGAGATCTCGGTTAAAATGTTTTAATAACGCCAACGCAAGTTCTAGTCGTCATCGCCGCCACTATTTGCGATGGGCTCCAACTCGCGCAGAAGAGGACTCTCTTTGGAGAGAAATTCGACGTGCCCGCATTTCGGGCAGACCAACATGGCGTGGGCGCGACTGATCCCATACGGCAAGAAAGTGAAACGCGTGGGCCGGTAATCGGTCAATTCTGTGTTGCACCGCAGGCAGGACACGGTGGGGCCTTCCTTGACAGGCCATAAGCCGGCAGACACTGGCTCGGGATTGCCTGGCTGGATCTTCATATTTTCCTCGAAAAATCAGGGTTGGAGCCTGGGCGCGGCTACCGATATTGCTTAGAACAGCGGCAATTTCACTGCCACTAAGATAGAAATCGGGCGTTGCAAGTCACAAGAAAGAGAGGGGAAGTGCTGCGACGTCCGGCGGGAACGTGCAGTCTCTTGCGGCTTTAGGACAATATTCTGCTCTTAATGCGTGTCGGGAGCCAGATTGCTTGAACTCTGGCGCGGGCTTCCCAACAGGGGGAGAGAAAATTTGCGAGTTGCTGGCCGACCTTCTGCGTGCCAGTTTCGTTCATGTGGCACTGATCGATGAAATACTTCGGAAGTTCGGCAGCTTGGCTACTCGCGAGAGCTTGATTGGTACGCAACAGCGGAACCTGGTGCTGCACCGCAAACTGGTCGAACTTCAACTGGAACGGCCCTTTTGTGTCGTACTGGTTCGTTCGCGCGTCGAATCCGGTGAACAGCAGGAAAATCGGTTTCACCTGACGTGATTCCAGATCGTCGTGAAAACTTTGTAGCGATTTTGTGTATCGCAGATCGACATCTTCCTGGGATAGAGTTCGAAAGTTTGTTCCCGGCACCATGTACTTCTTCATCCGGTTATAGGACGAACGTGCCCAGTTCTCCACGATCAAGTCGTAGAGAGCGATGCTGCGCACATGATTCTTGAAGCGTACCGCAGCGGCAAATTGGTCTTTTGTTTTCGGGTCGCTGTCCACCAAATGCCCTAATCCGCCTTCGTTGAAGCTATAGCCCACGATCACGAACTCGGGATGAATGCCCCGATTCCACAGATAGAGGAATTTCTGCCGCATGAATGGCACCGGGTATGCGTCCACGCCCACCATTCAATACTGCGAACTGCCCGGGATAATCGCGATCCAAGGCGCGTTGTAACTCCGCCGGATAGCGTGTGCTGATCGTCTACACCGTAACCGTAAGTTACAGAATCACCCAGGCAAAGGATGATGTGCTTTCCGGTAAGATCGACCGGCCCACCTCGCAATCCGAGATCGTTGATCGTGGAGTGCGTCAGCGAGATCTTCTCAACGTATTCCTGATTTGGAATCGGGAGTGAATAGCAAATCGCCTTGGCGTTCGTACAAGAGCACTCGATCGTAGCTTGCGCAGCGAAGTCCGAACTCGCCCGCTACCAGCAGAATTGGTAGCACCATCATGGAGCGAAACCACGGAGAAAACAAAAACGCGCCGAACGGCTTCTTTGTGCTCGAGATCATTGGAAATGCTGCGCGCGACGTAAGGAACATGCCCGCAAACCTTGCCTATCGCGACCACCGCGTATCCGATGTAGAGAGTCGCGATCAGCGGGATGATGTTGAGCCAGTCGAGGCGAATGTTCCGGATGTAGGCACGATTCAAGATAACGGCCAGAATCGCCACGATCAGCAGCACAAACTGGACACGGGATCCATTGCCTGCGTTGGATTCGGTCGGCGACGACTCAACTTTGGGCGCGGTCTCAATCATGACGGAAAAATATTCTTCTTAAGCGTTGGTTCCGGTGAGTGCCTGCTCAGTCGAGGCCTTTACCACGGTCTTCCAACTAGGGAAGCCCATCCGCGCCATCGTCTGACCGGCACACCGTTCAATCAAATCCAATTGCGCTTCCGTAAGCTTGTCGCGCCATCCCATGACTGAGCCTTTGCGAACAAACCGGCCTTCTTCACTGTTGGTCTTATGGAGCTTCTGGGCGCTAGCTTCGCGGGCACGCATTTTGTCTACAGTATTGTCGGCAATGGCTTCGGCAATCACTTCCCGCTGCACGGCGAAACCAAGGAAATCCACAATGCGTTCCAGCGTCTCTTGGGTATTACGCCGCATATCGGCAAACATGATGGGGAGAAGGTTTCCGTTCTTTGCCAGAGGCGAGTCCAGCCAGTTCGGAATGTGTTCCTGCCAGGAGCCGAATCCGTTCACAGTTCCGTTCAGGAAACGGTCGAGATAGGTGTCGAAGTCTCCCCACCAGACCAGTCCGAGCTCATTCTCTCGCGAATACTGCGAGAGGAGCACGTCGCGAACATCGCGGATCAGGTAAACCGCACGCTTGTATGTCGGGCGATACACTTCATGAGTCTTTATCAGGCGGCCGTCGCCAGGCAAAAGGTGCAACGCGTCCTTATGGATTCCGATTTCCGGGATCACGTTGTTCACGTCATCAAAGGCCGCGGAGCGCCCGGTCAAAACCTTCGTCAGCAGGAAACGCAACCACGTGTTTCCTGAACGGGGATAAGAAGCGATCATGATGTCGTTGCGGTCGATTCCGCGATGACGCATCCAGATAATCGGAGCCCGAAGCAACGTCTTCGATGCCTTGTGCCGGATTTTTCGATAGCTGGAAATCTGTTTCATGCGAGGGCTCCCGCTTGGGAATTGGTCAGCAAGCGCCAGTGCCCCACAAAACCGCGGGCAATGTAGCCAACAAAATCTTGATGTCCAGCCAAACGTTGAAGTTCAGCAGGTACTCGACATCGTGGGGCATCATCCCGATTACGCTGGTATTGTTTTCGCGATCGCGGATCTGCCACAGTCCGGTAATGCCGGGCCGCATGGTGCAACGTACCCGACGAACTTTCGGATAGGGCTGCATCATATGCAAAACCAGAGGACGCGGTCCCACCAGGCTCATGTCGCCTTTGAGCACATTCCAAAGCTGGGGAAGTTCGTCAATGCTGGTTTTGCGAATCAGTCCACCCACAGCGGTGATGCGGGGATCTTTCTTTAACTTCAGCAGGACTCCGCTCTTCTCAATCTCCCTTAGCTGCGCCTGGTTCACCACCTTGTCCTGATCGGTCCGCATCGAGCGGAACTTCAGGCACATGAAGTGGCCCTGGTTCATCGCCCACCGCTTATGGCTATAAAAAATTGGCCCCACCGAAGTCAGTCTTACTGCGATCGCTGTGGCAAGCAGGAAGGGCGCAAGAACAGTGATCAGGGCAAAACTGCCGAATATGTCGAGCAGGCGTTTGAGAGCGAGGTTGAGACGTCGAGAAATAGTAGCGGACTTAGCCTTTAATTCCGTTTCCACCCGGTCCAGATCCTGCATGATCCAGCGGTAGCGGTCACTTTCGATCACCGCCGCAGCCGAGTAGAAGTAGTCTGGAATCGCCGCTGCTTCCGTGGCGTCCCCTCTAACGATGTCTTGACTGGTTCAAGTCCCATGATGGAATTGATCCCCACTTCACAAGTAATTTATCAACCACCACGTATCGTCGTGTTACGGGTTACTTTCTTGCGAGTAATGAGAGAGAGCAGAAATTCAGCGCCACACCCTTAACCAGCGGCATGGTAATTCACCGGGGGGTCCAAAGCTTGTGCCGCAAATCAGGCGACTCGTGCACCTTCTTCGGTGAGCAACTGCCGCGCAAGCATCATTGCTCGTCCGATCGCCTGGTCCATGTCGTAATACCGGTACTCGCCGAGTCTGCCGCAAATCATGATCCCGGGATTCGCTTCCGCTCGCGCTCTGTACCGTTTGTAGAGTTCCTGGTTCTCCTGGTCGGGGAACGGATACTCCTGATGATTCGGATCTTCGGGGCTATAGGTGTACTCGCGTGTCAGAACCGTGCCCTTGATTTGAGGAATTTCTTCGGGGGGCATCATGTGCTTCCACTCGAGTGTACGAATGTAAGGGCCATTCTCAGGGTCAGGATTATTCACCTGTCCGCACGGCTGCACCAAATCTCGATCTGGAACGTAAGAGTGTTCCCGGCGCTGGCCGCGATAGCGAAGCCGGCCGAGATCGTAGTTGAAAAATTCGTCTATCGGTCCGGTGAAGATCAGCAACTTCTTGGCTGTAATCAACTCTTTGTGTTTGAGGTAATCAAACCCAAGACCACCGGAATTCCAGCCATGATGCTCTTGGTGAATTCCGCATAGCCCGCGCGAGGGATGCCTTGATACTTATGCCGCATCAACCGCGGCTCGTCATCCTCCCGAACGTCGAAGCGCTTTGCCAGATCAGCAGAGAGTTCACTGGCTTTCACTCCCCATTGCTTCTCGCTGTAGCCTTTTACAAACTTCCGGTAAACCAGCTCCGGCATCATCGATAACGATGCCTCTTCGAAGTTTGCTGCTTTGCCCGTGAAAGAGGGCTTCCAGTCTTTTCCGATTACTCGCGCAATGTAGCTGCCGGCGATCGGCCAGTTTTCGATCTCGCCGTCTACATAGGACTTCACGACAGCTTCAAATTTATAAAATTCTGCGAAGCGGTTGACGAAGTCCCAGATCTCATCCGATCCCGTTCGGAAGTAGTGCGGCCCGTAAGTGTGGATGCGAACGCCACTCGGATGCTTGTGGTCATGAACGTTTCCGCCCAAATGAGCGCGCCGCTCGAGCACGACCACGTCCCGGCCTGCATCGGTCAACATCCGGGCGATCGTCCCACCCGTGAGCCCGGAACCTACGATGACATAGTCCGCGCTCAGCGGGGGGCTGTAGGTGCTCACATCAGGATCAACCGGTGGCTTGGTCCGAAGGCCCGGGTCCGATTCCAGCACTTCGAGAGGCTTCAATGTCGTCTCTGTGCTCATCCGTTTTAATGGGGCAGAGAACCGATCCCTCTGCCCGGGTTCGAGTGCATGAAACCTAGCCGAGCGCGGACTTATCCACGACGTAGTTATCGAGCACCAGGCAGTCCATCTCGCTTTTCACAAATGTGTTGAAAGCGTTGGCTGGAGTCGTAACGATCGGCTCGCCTCTTAGGTTGAAAGAAGTATTCAGCAGTACCGGCACCCCGGTCGCCTGCCCGAAACGCTCGATCAACTTGTAATAGCGCGGACTTTGCTCTTTGAAAACCGTCTGCAAGCGTCCGGTCCCGTCCACGTGAGTAATGGCCGGGAGCAACGCCTGCGCCGATTCCCTCACCGGAACTACGTACAGCATGTAACGCGCCGGATAGTGGCTGGTGGCATGTGGCAGCTCGAAATATTTTTCCGCGCATTCCGCCAGCACCGAAGGAGCAAATGGACGATAGGGCTCGCGGAACTTGATCTTCGAGTTCACGATGTCCTTCATGTCGGGATTGCCGGGATCGGCGATGATGCTGCGATTGCCCAGCGCTCGCGGACCCCACTCGAATCGTCCCTGGTACCAGCCGATTACGTTGCCGCCCTTGATCCGCTCCACCACCTGGTCGAGCATCTTGTCTTCGTTCTCGATCAGCGTGTACGGGATGTTGTTGCCCTTCAGGAACGAGCTGATCTCAGAGCCGCCGTACTGGCGTCCCCAGTAGGCATGATCCATGCAGAACGCTGCGGGGTTTGCCGAGCAGCGTGTTGTATGCCCAGAGTGCCGCGCCCAACGCTCCGCCGCCGTCGCCGGCCGCGGGCTGGACAAAGACCTGTTCGAAATCCGTCTCGCGAATAATCCGGCTGTTCGCGACGCTGTTCAGACCCACGCCGCCGGCAATGCACAGGTTCTTCATGCCCGTGGTCTTTCTGAAGGTTGCGCGCCATGCCCAGCACCAATTCTTCTGTGACCTTCTGAATGCTGGCGGCGATGTCGGCGTAGTGCTGGTTCAGCTTCGAAATTTCGTGGATGTTTGAAGGCGGCTCGCCGAAGTACTTGGGGAATCCCGTGCCCTCGGTGAAGAAGTGCAACTTCGGCGGCCGAGGCTCGCCGAACAGCTCTACGAACTTCTTGCTGTAGGTCTTCTCGGTCGAATGATGGAAGGAGAAATAGTCCATGTCCAGCGCGAACGAACCGTCGCTGTTCTGGCGGACCACCTTCCAGACCTTGTCCACGTAGCGTGGCTTCCCGTAGGGAGCCATGCCCATGACCTTGTACTCGCCTTCGTTCACTTCGAAGCCAAGGAACGCGGTGAACGCGCTGTAGAGCAGGCCAAGCGAGTGCGGAAAATCCATCTGCTTGGTCAGCTTGATGTCGTTCCCGCGTGCCAATGCCATAAGTAGCGGTAATCCACTCGCCGACGCCGTCCACCGTCAGAATCGCGGACTCGTTCGAACGGCGAGCACAGGTAAGCGCTGGCTGCGTGCGAAAGGTGGTGTTCGGAGAACAGAACCCTGTCCTTCTTGACGCCCAGCTTCGTTTTGCAGCGTGCTCGCTACCCAAAGCTTGTCGATCATCCAGGTGATCATGGACTCGCGAAAAACCTTCCACGACTTCGGATAGGTGCCGCAGCACGCTAGCCAGGATGCGGTCGAGTTTGCGGAACGGCTTCTCGAAAAAAACTACATAGTCGAGATCGGGCCCGGTGGATGTCTGCCGGCTTCCAGACAATACTGAATTGCCTGCTTGGGGAAGCCGTAGTCGTGCTTGATGCGCGTGAAGCGCTCTTCTTCGCAAGCTGCGACCAGTTGTCCGTCACGCAGCAGCACGGCTGCCGCATCGTGGTAGTAACACGAGATTCCTAGGATATCCACTTGTTCACTGCCTCTTGGCCCACTGCAAGTCCATTACTTCGTCGGGGTGGTCGAGCCATGCCGTGGGGCGGTTCTTGATCCGCAGAGGATCGGAGAACAGCCGCACCATGAGCCCGAAGGGGAGCAGGACCACCACATACATGATGGTCAGGATTACCCGCGCCTGAAAATTGCCAATTTTCTTGGCCAGGCGGGTCCATGCTGCCCAGAAATTCTTGAGTCCTTGCCACACTGGATTTGCCATGGTTTTGATTTAGAAAAGCGTGTAAATAAACGGTGCGATCACTGAACTTTGCGCCAACACCAACACCACACCCAGAACCAGAATGATGGTGATGATTGGCAGCATCCACCAGCGCTTGTTATTCCAGAAAAACGAGAGCAATTCTCCCGCAATCCCGAAACGCCGCTGAGCTGTATTGAGTAAACCCATGAACCCCCTCCTGTTTTTTCACGGCAATCGCTGTGTTGCCGTTGAGCAGAAAATTATCCGTACAGCAATTCAGTGCTGGGCGACACGCCATTGGTGTCGTATGCCCGCACCCTGAGCAATTGCAGAGTTAACAACGTGACATACGCCGGATTCAGGTACACATACCGGCGCCACAAACGTCGCGGCTCCATGCAGAGCCGGAAAAACCACTCCATCCCGTAGTCCTGGATCCAGCGCGGCGCCTGCTTGACTTCTCCGGCAATGAAAGGGAACGCCGCACCGACCGCGAGCGCGGGCATCGGCAGCAGATCGCGAAACTCGTAAACGAATACTTCCTGCCGCGGACATCCCAGCCCCACGAAAACCATGGTGGCGCCAGACGCCTTGATCCGTTCCGCAAGTTCGATCTTCTCTTGCGGAGTGAGACGGCGAAACTTCGAAGGCTCCATGCCCGCAATCTTCAGGTTTGGCCAGCGCTTCAGCAGGTTGGCCCGCATACCGTCGAGAATCGCCGGCGTCGCTCCGTAAAAAAATACTGGCAAGCCTTCTTTCTCCGCTCGTTCACACAGATAGAGCGTGAGATTCGGACCGTAGCAGCGATCGCTTAATGGAGCACGGTAAAGCAGATTGAGCGCCCAGCGGACCGGCTGTCCATCGGGCAAAACCACATCCAGGTTGTTGAGCCGATGTTTGTGCTCGCGATCAAGTGCGCCAGTCATTACGCCGTGAACGGCGAGCGCGGAAACCGAAGCCGGCCGACGCTCCTTGGCGGCCTTAATCACGTAGTCGATGGCGCCTTCGTAATCGATGACATCCACGAGGATGCCGACTACATTTTTCTTGCCCGCGTGGATCACGCCGCCACCTTCCAGCGATCGACGTTCAAGGCGTAGATCTCTTGCAGAATTGCGGGAACATCGTAGCGGTGCTGCCAGTGCGGATAGTGCTCCTGGAATCGCGCTACGTCACTGACCCACCAGATGTGGTCCCCGCGACGGTTCTGCTCCACGTATTCCCAGCGAACCTTGTTGCCGGTGATCTGCTCGCATAGGTCGATCGCTTCAATCATCGAGCAGTTGCTGAAGCGGCCGCCGCCCATGTTGTAAACCTCGCCGGAACGGGGGTTCTCGAAGAAGGCGTCGAAGGCGCGGATCAGGTCGTTGCTGTGAATGTTGTCGCGAACCTGCTTGCGCTTGTAGCCAAAAATCGTATACGGCGCTTCCGTTACCGCGCACTTCATCAGGTAAGCCAGAAATCCGTGCAGCTGCGTTCCTGAATGGTTGGGACCCGGTCAAGCAACCGCCGCGGAAGCACGCGGTCTTCATTCCGAAATACCTTCCATATTCCTGCACCAAGACATCCGCAGCAACCTTCGACGCACCAAACAAACTATGCATCGTGTGGTCGATCGACATGGTTTCCGGAATGCCATTCACGTAAGCATGTGCCGGATCGATCTCCCAACGCGTTTCCTGTTCGATCAGCGGCAAGAAGTTCGGCGTGTCTCCGTACACCTTATTGGTGGAGACGAATATGAAAACTGCCTCGGGAGCAAACTGGCGCGTCGCTTCGAGCAGCGTCAACGTTCCGTTGGCATTCACCGTGAAATCAACGAACGGCTTTCTCGCCGCCCAGTCATGGGAAGGCTGAGCGGCCGTGTGCACAATCAGTTTGATCTCATTGCCGTAGGATTGAAAAATCCGGTTGATGTCCGCTTCGTTGCGAATATCCACGTCGTTGTGAACGTAACCGCGCACTTCGCTCTTCAGGCGGTCGCGGACCCAGGCGGTAGACGCTTCCTCACCGAAGAATTCCTTGCGCATACCGTTGTCGATTCCGACGACGTCCATTCCCTTGTTGGCGAAGTAAGTGACGGTTTCCGATCCAACCAGTCCCGCCGATCCGGAAATGATTGCCACGCTCATGGTCAGTGCTCTTCCCGTTTCCCTGAATTTACGACCTGCTAGTTATGCGAAAGACTCAACACTTCCGTCTCTGGTGCGACGATGGGTGACTTGGCAGCGATCACCTGTTGGTAAATCTTTAGCAAGAGTGGGTAATTCTTTTCCGCCGTGTACTTCGTCTCGTACTCCCACCTTGTTTCCTGAGACATGCGAGCGGTTTGAACTGGATCAGACCACACCGCCTGCACCTTTTCAGCAAGGTCAGTTGCATCGCCAGGAGTAAAAAGCACGCCAGTACGCCCATCCTGCACGATTTCCTGCATTCCCCCAAGGCGCGAGCAAATCACCGGAACTGCGCAAGCAAATGCCTCCGCGATCCCCATGGGGAAATTTTCGTAACACTGGCTAGGTGCCACTAAAAACCTCGCCAACTTCATCATTTCTAATGTCTTAGTGCGCGGGAGGCGCCCGTGGAATCTGACGGTTGGAAGCCCCAAAGCCGCTGCTTTGGCCTGTAACGGTGCAAGCAGAGGGCCATCGCCCACGATTTCCAGTGGAATGCCCGACAACCTCTTCCACGCCAGCAATAGAGTATCTAGACCCTTCTCGTCGGAAAGGCGCCCAGCATAAATCGCATATTCTCCCTTGCCAGGACCGGGCCCAGGATCCGGAGCCACGAAGTTCGGCTTCACACAGACCTTGTCTTCTGCAATGCCGCCCGCGATGAATCTCTGCCGGGAAAATTCCGTCAACGCAATGAACCGGTCCGGGTAAGACTTGCGTCGGTGCTGCGTCGTAATCGTCAATGCCACCGATGCCGTTGCGCCTCGCGAACCTCGATAGCACCCGTAACGGATGCCGCGCAAAACGCTGTGCTCGCGGCACTCTTCGCAGACCTTTCCTTCCCGGACATAATTTGCCGCCGGGCAAAACATGCGGTAGTTATGCAAAGTCTGAACGACGGGAACGCCAGCCTCCTTGCAGGCCGCGAACACCGAGCTCGACATCATCATGAACGTGTTGTGCACGTGAACGATGTCGGGCTTCGTCTCTTGCAATAACTGAGCAAGCTGACTTTTTGTCTCGCTCGACCACGCGATGTTTTTGACCAGGGCCAGTCGTCTGAAACCGGTCCAGCTGTCCCCTTCGAAATTGCTGCGCATGTACGTGACAACTTCATGCCCAGCCTCTTCGAGCATCTGACGTTCCTGATCGAACACCACATCTTCGCCGCCCGGAATTTGGTAGCGATTATGGACGAGGAGGATCTTCATTACGCGACCGCAAGGCTCGCAGAACGGGTAAGCCGCTGCACCATGCCACCGTTATTCACATAGATCACATCATCCCGCCCGCTGACGTACTCGAGCATCGTCGCGCATCTCATCCCAAAGACCCATCTCATCAATTTCCCAGGAATGTCCCCAGAGATGCCAGATGCCCCCGTTCTCCAGCACGCGGTCAAACAGCTTCTTGCCCAGCGCGATCCAATCATCGCCGAAGCCGAGCGGCCCGACATAGTCGAACAACCGTCCCAGAGCGCGGGCTCGACCGATATTGCGCAAATATTCCGTTCTTGTGTGGCGATACACCTGGATGCTGGTAGGAAGATCGTAAAGTCCGTAGGTGGTCTCGGTGGCCAGTAATCGCACGGTTCGCGCTCCCTCGTACCCGGCTTTCTCCAGCGCTGTCACAGCATGCGGTGTGTAACGCCCACGTGGATAGCAGAACATTCGCAGGCGCTCGCCGAGGTTGTCCTCATGAATCTTCTTGCAGGTGGTGACGATGTAATCCAGATCCTTCACCGGGACTTCAGTAAGGATTTCGTGATTGATCGTATGCCCGCCGATTTCGAATCCTGCTGCCATCATCGAACGCATCTGGCTGACACTGAGTGACGGATTTCCGTTGAATGGCTCAATCGGAACATAAAATGTTCCAGACATTCCGCGGGCCGCAAGCATCTCCGCAATCCTTAGATCGCGCACGTCGCCGTCATCCCAGCTGGTGGTGACGATTTTGAGCTTCTCAGCCAACTTAGTTCCTGGCGGCGCGCTCTTGAAAAGCTTCGAGCACTCCGTAATAAGCAGGTTTCTTTTCGAAATTTTCATCAAAGAGATCGGGCTTGGGATCGCTCAGCGCATTTTTCTGCTTACGGCTCAGCCAGGTATCTTTGTCCGACAGATCCCAGATCGTCATCCCTTTGCAATTGGAATCGGCGAGGCACGCAGCCGCTACATCGTGGTAGATCTTCTTCTGAACATCGAAGGCATTCGCCACAGCCCCAGCCGGCCCTTGATAGACGTCCATTTCCGTGATGTAGACGGTTACGCCCAGCTCGCGCGAGCGTCGCAGAAAATCCTTGAACTGGTCGAGGTAATCCGGATCGAGTTGCTGCATTTCCAGGTGCATCTCGGTGCCGACACCATCGATCGGTACGTTTTTCGACTTCAGCCGCTTCACCAGGGCGAAAAATTCGTCGGCACGATCTTTATCGATGCCTTTGTGACCGAACGTTTCGTTAAGCACCAGGGGAAGATTCGTCGCCTCATGCGCGAACTGGAAAGCTTTCGCGATGTAGTCTTCTTCTCCCAGAATCAGTTGCCATGGCTGGTTGTGTCCGGAGAGCGGCTCGTTGACCACGCCCCAGGCATAGAAATTATCTCCTCCATGCCGGACCACGGTCTGGATGTAAGTCCGCATCATTTGCTCAAGGTCGGACTCGCTGAATGACCGGCGTGGCGGACCCGAATGCATCTTGTCCTGCATCCATTGGGGAAGGGAATCGGCGCGGTAGATGAGAGCCGAACCCCAGATTTTCATCTGGTGATCCTTCGCGAACCGGATCAGCGTATCCATTCGCGAAAAATCGAAGTGCCCCTGCTCCGGCTCATTGATGCCCATCATCCCCATGGTGATCGTGGAGTTGAATTCACGCGCCAGAACTTCCTGCCCTTTCTTGCTATCACCCCAGGTTTTAGGTCGAATTCCCGAGCCGATGTGGAAGTTCAATTGGTCCGCGTAATGGCGGAACGTATCCCCGCCTGAAGTCTTCTTCTCCGCGGAGATTGCCGGAATACTGATCGCCATGCACAGCACCAAGGCCAAGCCGTATCGTAAAGTCACGTCTATGCCCCCGCCGCTACGGAAAGCTCTGCTGGAGTTGCATCGTCTTCCATTCCGTTTTCCCGCTTAATTTTTCTGCGTAGAAACTCAGCGCAGCCTAATGCGGCAAAGAAGTGACAAGGGGGATGCAAGCTCAAGTCGGTCATGAAGAACATACGAGCCGTTACCACGGCCAGCACTGCCATGCCTTCGTAAGCCAACTGCCGATCCCTGAGGTTCAGGCGCGAATTGATGGTGCACTTAATCAGCACGTACCATGCGGTTCCCATCAGGAGCAGCACTGGAATCATGCCCCAGGCGCCAGTACCCACGATAATTTCCACCCAGTCGCTATGAATGGTAGCCGTCTGCGTGAAGCCGATTTTCGCCAAGACGCCAAAACGTGCGGCGGCCCACATGCCCAACCCGGTGAACGGATACATCGCAAATTTCTCGAGCGCGACTTCCCACCACTCGAGGCGGCTGCTGAAGGACTCAAGCTGGTTCGCACTTTGGCCGCGCTTCAGGTAATCGAAAATGTATTGGCCGAAACCCGAAATGATCGTCAGCAACAAGCCCGAAATCACGATGGTCGCGCCCTGTCCGACTCGGCTGGACAAAAGGTAGATCAGGAAGACCGCAACGCAGAAGCCCGCGACCGCGGACCGCGTCTGGGCGAAAATCATCGTGACAAAACCAAATATAAAGATCACCGAGTACAGGGAAGCGTTCTTCCGCTGTCGATTCATCGGAAGCAGCCGACACAACGCAATCACGGCGATGCAGGCAGCGTATTCCGCGATCTGGTTCGATGAAACGTCGGGAAACACGCCCTGAAGCCACAGACCCAACCCGCCAATGCCCTGGACTCCGTAAATGCCGCCTTTGAGCAGTGCGTCCTTGGGATCCCAGACGCATCCGAACCAGATGTTCAGCAGCATTACGCTGTAGAGAACCCAGGTCCAGTTCATAAACAGCAAACACTCATCGGTCTTTTTTATGACGTAGAGGATCACCGCCAGCATGCATACGTCTACGCCGTATTCGATCGACTTGTAAAAGGTCCACTGCCAATACACCGACCAGATGGTTGAGAGCAGTGTCATCAAGTCGAACCACACCAGCAGGCCCACGATTCCAGTGAAGGCCGATCCAAGCCAGTTCAGCTTCTTCATGAAAAGCTTGACCAGCAAGGTGGCACCGACCGCTCCTACGGCAGCGATACGGAACATAGCGGCTGAGTCGACTGGAGCCTCCATGCCCTCCGAAGCAGTACGCTTTCGGAATACCAGGCCGCTCACGAAGATCACGAACCAGAGCCAGTGGTACCATTCCAGCCGTTTGAACATCGAGAGAACGCCGGGATAGAACTGGCGGAAGGTGTTGAGGAAATAGAAGCTTCCCGCAAGCCCCAAGCCCAGCAGGGCAAAGACGATGTACTCCGTGTAATCACGATGACTTTGGTTGTGCTTGGTGACAAAGTCCGCGAGGCTCAGGATGATAAGAAATCCTACCGAGCCCACGATGGCAAACAGAATTGCTTGCCACGCCGGGGTAGTTCCCACGCGTCCTGAGTCGTCTCCGAATTTTCGGTTGCTAAAATTCACTTCTTACTCCGGGTACCACTTACATGTTCACGGCAGAGGGGAGAGGCGCCGCGACTACTTGCCTCTGTCTCGCGGCTTCACCAATCGGATATCCCATTCGTTCCAGTACCGCCCCTGCCTTGTCTTCAATCAATCCGACTTGATCGTCGGTCAGCCGATTACGCCATCCTGCAATCGAACCGCTACGAATAAATCTGCTCTCTTCCGAAGCATTCGGATTGGGCGCAGTGTTGGAGAGCTGCGGCGACTTCTGCTCTTTTTCCTGCATCTTCTTCAAGGTGTTGTTGGCGATCGCTTCGGCAACAACTCGCCGATCGACGTCAACCCCCAGGAAATCGAGTATCCGCACGACCGTGTCTTCGGTGTTCCTCCGCATTTCCTCGAACTTGATCAGGAGAAAGTGCGGGGAGCGCGCGAGCTCTGAATCCATCCAGTCCGGCACATGTTGGTGCCAGGCCGAGAAAGGATTTACCTCTCCACGAACGAACTGCTGTAGGAAGGAATCGAAGTCGTCCGAAATCCAACCTAAAGCCTTCTGGTAGGCGAACTCCGAAAGTGCGACATCGCGGACATCCCGAACCAGGTAAATCGCTTTGCGATATTCCTTCTGGAACGGTTCATGCGTCTTGATCAATCGCCCCGCGCCCGGAAGCAGTGGAATCGCTGGTTTGTGCAGACCAACGTCGGGAATAATGTGATTGACTTCATCGAAGCCCGAACTTTGACCGCTTACCAGAATGTCGAACAATACGAATCGTAACCAGGTATTCCCGGATCTTGGATAGGAGGCGATAAAGGCGTCGTTCCTGTCCAAGCCCCAGTGCCGCATCCGGGTTAGCGGTGCTCGCAGCCCAGATTTCGCCATTTGATACCAGACTCGTTTAGCGCTGATCAATCCCGATCCCCATTAGTATCGCCACCAGCTGGCGAGATATGCGACGGTGCCACCGATTGATCGTCGCAGGCGACGCAGTAGCCCCGGATTTTGAATTTGTAATCCGGCTTTTGGCCGTGGCACACGAAACGACGACTCCGTTTTAGGTGAATTTTCCATAGCCATCTTCCTGTCGTTGAAACTCTCAAATTTGCAAACAGCGCGCCATCATCGACGATTGAAAAAAGGTTTCGTAAACAGACACCGCTGCCGCCCCAAATCCGCCCTGCCCCTTCCGGGTTGATAGCACCCGTGGCAGGTGGTAATAGAAGACTCTTGAAGACGCCACGCCGTTCACGAAGGCGCGAACTTCTTTTGCGACCGGGCCATAGCCGTCCCAGAACGCCCTCTCCAGGCCAACGATCAGGCGTCGCGGAATGAATGGATTCAAAAGCTGCGCCCGGAAATCAAAAATGATGCTGAGCAAATCTTGGCAGACGCTTGCCGGTGCGAAATTCTCGAAGTCCACCACGAACAATTGCGCCGCGTCTGCGTTCCACAACAAATTCGTCATCATGAAGTCGCCGTGGCTCAACACTGCGGGAGCTTCAAAGACCGTTCTGCCGATCTCCGAGATTGCCGACTCCAGTGCCTGCAACGCACGCTTTGCATACGGAAAGGACATCAGTCCGTTCTGGCGCATCCGCGCCTGCAATCCCTGCCGGATCTCGCCCAGGTCAACGATCACGCTTCGTCCTGTAACCGATCGTTCGTGCAGCGAGCGTAGCCATGTGCCCGCAGCGGAAAATCTCTTGGCGAATTCCGGGGTCGCGGAGCCCCACAAACGCGGGCGTTTCACAAACTCGTTGAATGAAGCGCCGCGGACGTCGCCCCATACGATGGTGTTCGTAGAAATGGAACGGCCAATCGGTTGGGGAAGCGTTGCCACATTCAGCAGTCGACGCAACTGGTGCGTGGTGTTCCACTCCACTTCGATTTGTTCTACGATCGGCCGCAAGATCGGGATGTTCGTGTTCGCGTCATCCCAAGGCACTGAAATTCGCGGCGTTACCTGGTAAGGCTCGGTGATCAGGGTCTTAGCGAAAAAGCTTTTGCCTAAGGCGTTGCCCCATACACGGGTCGATCGTTTCTCCGGGCTCCATTCGTAGCGGTGAACTTCAATGTGTCGCGGACTGACATCCAGGGCCGCGGCGACGTTTTCTTTCGCAAGGTTGAACTGTTTCAGTGTGAAGGTCATGCCGCCTGTAACTCTCCCCTGGGTTCGATCGCACGCAGACGATTTCGCAGCAGCAGCAGTGAGACCGACAAGGCGGTCGCACCCACAGCAACGGTGGTCACGATTGCGCCTTGCAGACCAAACAGCTTGGTTGCTGGGATCCCGACGAAAACGGCAACCAGCGTGGATGCTCCGTACGCTACGAACACCAGTGACGGCGATTGCACCGCGCGCAGCAGCAGTGCCTGTGCGGTCGCACCAATCCGGAGTACCATCGCCAACCCTAGCCAGGGAACCAGTCCAGCCACGCTCATGTACTTGCCCTTGTAGAGCATGTGCAACAGGGATGGGCCGAAACCGATCACCAACGCGAAGTAGGCGGCCGTTCCTCCCGCATACAACGCGGTTAGTCTGCTCGAGAGCTTGCGTATTTCCGTGGCGCTTTGGGTGTCGTAGATGCGTGAAGCATAGGGGAGTGATAACAGTGAGACCGCTGTGAAACCTTGAGCGGCCGGAGCGGACAGATTGACCAATGCCTTCATTTCACCGCTGGCTGCCAGGCCATGAAACCCCGATAGCGCGAAGTAAAAGACGGCACTCATCGCCCAACTGGCGCCAGCGCTGGCCAGCGCCCACCGGCCGTAATTCCAGTGCCGCCGACAAACTTCTCCGACCGAAGGTGATGCCACCGCTCCCCCCAGCGTAGGTCTTAGCTTTCGCAGTAAGACCAAGCCCGTGGTGAGAGCTCCGACCGCCATGAGCGCAAACACAAACCAGGGCGACAGACGATGTGTCGAGTAAGCCACCCAAAGTCCAGTAAGAAGAATAAAGCTGTACAAGAGTGCTCCCACCAATGCTGCCCCGGGAGCCAGGTTGATATAGAAAGCGCGGCGGGCGATCCAGAACAGCAACACGCAGGGAGAAGCAATGGCGACTGCAGCCAACGCAGAAGCCAGAGTTTCCGATGCATGCGTGAAATAGACCGCCAGCGCCGCGCCACCTACCAGAATCACAGTCGTTATCGTGACCCAAATCTGAATCGTGAGCATCTTGCCCAGATAATCTGGCAGGCAATCCTTATACGTCGAAGCGCCGAAGATGCTGATGGGTTCCAAAATAAAAGCCAGATAGACTGCCGCTAAAAGCAGAAACACTTCGAATGCGACCGCATACGCGCCGTATTCCGCAGAGGAAACTTGGCGCGCCAGCATCAGTGCGACCAGGAAATTCGACGCTGTAATCACTCCTTGATCTGCGATAGCGAGTGCACCTTTGCGGGCCCACGACCAGGTCGTGGGCCGCATCGGAATCGCTTTCGAAGTCGAGTGTGCAACCGCCGTTTCCATGGCTTGAGAACTAATTCACAACCGCGCGAATTTTGGTGCCGGCCTTCTGTGCTTTGGTAACCGGCGGTACAGCCTTTCGTCGCGGAGCCTCGCTGACGCTCGTCACAACGGGGAAATGATGTACGACGCTTTCGCGTCCCATGGAGTGATATTCGAATCCTGCCCGGCGAGCATCCGCGGGATCATAGATATTCCGTCCGTCGATGAGCACCGGCACTTCCATGAGTTCGTGAACCCGTCGCAGATCGAGTTCCTTGAACTCGTTCCACTCCGTCAGGCAAAGCAAGGCGTGGGCTCCGGTCGCAGCTTCGTAGGACGTGCGGCAGTACGTGACCCGCCCATCCTGCGGAGGCAGAACCTTCTGTGCGTTGGGCATTCCCTCGGGATCGAACAGGCGAACCGAAGCGCCTTCACGAAGCAGAGCTTCGATCACCTTTAGAGCTGGAGCTTCCCGAATGTCATCGGTTCGGGGCTTGAAAGCCAGTCCCAGAACACCAATCGTTTTTCCCTGCACCACCCACAAAGCTTTGCGAACCTTCTTCAGGAAGATCTCGATGCGGCGAACGTTGATTCGCTCGACTTCCCGCAACAAGCCGCAATCCACCCCGTGCTCCTCGCCGAGATAGGCGAAAGCGCGCAAGTCTTTCGGGAAACAATATCCGCCGAATCCGATTCCGGCACTCAGGAAACCAGTGCCAATGCGAGGATCGAGGCCAATGCCTTTGGCCACTTTCACTACGTCCGCGCCCACGGACTCACACATGTCTGAAACCATGTTGATGAAAGAAATCTTGGTCGACAGAAATGCGTTGGCAGCGTGCTTGATTAGTTCCGAGGTTGTCAGGTTGGTGACTACGATCGGGCACTGTAACGGGCGATAAATCGATTCCAGCAGTTCCCGTGCGCGTTCCGATTCCACGCCGATCACGATCCGGTCGGGCTTGAAGAAATTCTCGACGGCGCGACCTTCCTGCAGGAATTCCGGATTGGAAGCCACGTCGAAATGCGGCATTACGGTTTGAGCGGTTTTGCGTTTTCCGTTCTTCCCGTTTCCATTCGGACGGCCTTCGACTCGGGCATACCGCGCCACCGTCTTTTTAACCCACTGGGCGGTGATCGCCGGAACCGTACTCTTCTCAACGATCAGTTTGTAGCCATTCAGGTTGCGCGCCACCAGTCGGGCGATGCTTTCCACCTGGGTCAGGTCCGCTTTGCCGTCATCCCCTTGTGGCGTCCCCACGCAAACAAAAAGCACGGTAGCTGCGGTGACAGCACCGTCCAGATCTTCGGTGGGCTGAAAAAGCCCGGAACTTAAATGCTTCTTCAAAAGCGGTTCAAGGTCCGGTTCGTAAAACCACGATTTGCCTGATTTGAGGGTGGCGATGGTCTCGGCATTCGAGTCAGCCCCGATCACTTCCCAGCCCAGTTCCGCAAGTCCCAGCGCTGTGGGCAGTCCCACATGCCCCATGCCTAAAACTGCGATTTTTGTTTTTTCGACGCTCGTCTTCGTTATCCGACCAAGGTCACCCATTCGCAGACTCCTCCAGGAGAATTTCAGAAACGGTTAGTGGTGATACGACTTTGCAGCTAGGTTGAACATCAAACTCGTTCCAGTTCGTAACCGCTCACGCGCACTAAGATCGAGCGCTTGATCAGATCGATGGAAACTACCAGGCTCTGGTCGGAGTTCTTGGCGACCAGCGTTCCTTGTACGCCGTCCAGCGAACCTCCCCGGATGCGCACCCGCTGGCTTACTTCTAAGAACGGATAATCTTCAAAGGGCACGTTGCAATCGAGAATCAATCGGATGTCTTCGATCTGCTTTTCTGGAATCGGCGTACCTTTTCCACTGCTACCGACGAAACCTGCAACTCCGGGCGTTCTTAGCACTGAGATCCGCTCCGATGCGGCAGCCGTGGCGCGCACAAAGACATAACCGGGAAACAACGGCAGTTGCACTTGCTTCTGACGGTCGCTCCACTTGTGGAGCCGGGTCACGAGAGGCAGAAACGACGGAATCCCTTTCTCCTCGATGTCCTCCGCAACCCTTTTCTCGTGCCGGGAGCGTGTTTGCACGGCGTACCAGGCAGCTTCTCCTCCGACTTCCTCCTGTATTTGGCTAAAAGAGGACATAGCTCCGCCCCGTCAGTCCCACTCTGATCGTAGGACCTTTAAATATGAAAGCACTGACAACTCATCGAACCAACCCCTCCAACAACACTGACGGGAGAGATAGGGAAGGGCGAGTTGAACGTACCAACCGCCCGCAAATAAACAAACTTAGTTGAAAATCTCTACAGCCAGTTGTAGAGGTTTTGAGGGATCGGGAATGTGCGCTTGTTCAAGACAGCGCCCAAAAGCCGCACATGCGCATTCTCGAAACTCTCCTTCGCCTTCAGGGCGGATTCCCGCCGGGAAGCGTTCGACTGCAACACCAATATCGTGCCGTCCGCCAACCGACCAAGCGTCAGACAGTCCGCGTAGAGATTAGCCGGGGGCGTATCAATCAAGACGTAGTCGAATTCAGAACGCAGTTCAGTCATCCGCGCGCGCAGGGCTTCCGAACTGAGTGCATTGGCCGCCATCTTTCCCGAGGTCGACCCGCAGGTCAAAACCCAGAGATTGCTGCCGGATAGCTGTTGCGCAAAATCCCGAATCGGTGCGGATTGCGCGATAGCATCGACAAGTCCAAATCGGTTTTCGATGTCAAAAAAACGATGAAGCGAGGGGGTCCGGAAATTTGCATCTACCACACAAATCGAGCTTGAGGTCTGCGCTGCCAGGGTAAGCGCTGCGTTGGCAGTGATCCAGCTACAGCCATCGCCATGATCAACTCCTGAAAACGCGACCGTGCGAGGAGCGTCTGGGTTCGTGGATCGAAAGACCCGTTGTACCAGCTTGAGCACTTCCTCTTCGCCGACCTTGACCGACTTGGCGCCGTTCATGGATGCGTTCGAAGAAGTTCCGTTCGACCCCGCCCCGTTGCCGGGATGGACGATAGGGGTCACTTCGACAGGACGTGAAGTGACCTGCTGTTCTTTTTCCAAACGTTGAAGAGCCTCGAAAGTTCTACTCAAGTTCTTGTCCTCGCTTCCTCTTGCAGCAGAGCCACCTTGACTTAGTGGCCGTTTCTAGGCGCCGAACTCACTGGAACCTCAAATCCGTTTTCCGGAATGGACGCGAATACCGGAACATCGAGGTAATCTCTGACCTCGTCGGGCGTACGGAACGATGGATCCAGGTAGTCGGCAATAAGAGCGGCGCCGGCAGCGATGAATGCCCCAAAAATCAAGGCGAGTGCAATCAACAACAGCGGCGAATACAGAGTTTGTTCCGGATTGGTCGGGGGCTCCGCAACTACGACGTTCAAGACCCGGCGTTCATCCAGCATGTCCTGGATGCGCGCCTGTTCACGCTTGCCGAGGTAGAGCAGATAATTGGCCTCGGCCGCTTTCACTTCGCGGGTCAGATCATCCTGCGTCATCCCTTTCTGATCGTAGGAAACAGCAGCATCGTGATAGGCCTTGACGATGTTACGGTCGGCGGCAGCCTGCGCTTGATAACTCGCAAGATCGGCACGCGCCTGCGCAATCTGGCTCTCTACCCACTCATGAACCTGGTTCTGGTCGGTGGTGTCCTCAGTAAGAGGTTTGTTCTTTTCGTTTTCCAGGGCCAGTTTGGTCTCGGCAATCTTTTGATCGATTTCCTGCACCAGTCGGTAGCTTGGATCGTACTTCGCAATCAGATTGACGCGATCGAGTTGCAGAGTGTTCAAGGTCTGCTTCAAAGTCGCAATCAGATTGCCGTTATCGAATTTGCGAATTTGCGTGTGTTCACGTTCCGGAACCTGCGCCATGAGTTCATTGAGTTCTGTCAGGCGCTTGTTCGTCGACTCGATCCCTTTCTGCACTGTGTGCAGATCGGATTCGAACTGGCTGCCCTTATCCACGGCGATATTTACCTGCGTGGTGGCAGAAACTGCATCCTGGTTCTTGGCGAAATTCAACAGCGCGGCTTCGGAATCGGCCAGTTTCTTGTGGGCGTTTTCCGTCTGCTGCGCGAAGAAATCGAATACTCGAGGCATGCGGTTCACCTCGAGGTGCTTTTCCATGTAGAACTTGGTCAGATTATTCGTCACGCACTGCGACTGCACCGGGTCGTTCGAGGTGTACTGAATCTGCATCAGGCCGGTGCTGCTCACCACGTTGGGGCTGATGGCCGACGCTAATTTCTGCAGAGCCTTGGGGTAACGAGACTCGTTATAACCCGGGATGAGTCCGGTCGCTTTCTTGATGTACGGGGAGTACCACTTCGGCTCGCCCCAAAGCAGCATCGGGCAGTTGTCCACCACCTTGCGCAGAAGGTCTGTGCTCTGCAGCAATTCGGATTCGTTCGTAATATCGATGGTGGTTGCGGTGGAATCCGTCGGCAGTTGTGGCCGCGGATTGTCATCCGGAGTGACCGCCGGGTTCACGCGGTCGTGACGAACCAACACTTCGAAGTCCGATTCCCACGTAAGCCCGAACAGATAAATCACTACCAGCGCGGCGAGTGTGCTCCACAGAAATGCTGCGCGCACCAGTTCGCGATGACGGAACCCGATCGCGAGAAATTGCTTAATGGTGGACGAAATCGTTTTCGATCCGTCGAATCCGTTGCGTTTACTGTTCTTTTCCATCATGCATCTCCTATGCGCGTCTGGTCAGGTTGCGTGTGTTCTAGTAGGGGCCGAAGTTAACCCGGAATTCGTTCCATGGAATGATGGGTTGGATCGAGATCAATTTCGCCACCGCGCTCTTCGGGACCCATAACATGTCTCCCGGTTGCAAGTGGAGATCTTCGGCCAGGTTTCCTGACTTCAGCATGTGTTTGACGTCGACTTTCTGGGAGGAAACCCACTGATCGGAAACGCGTCGGAACAAGTACACCTCGGAGTGTTTGGCATGAGCGGTAAACCCGCCGGCAATACCAATCGCCTGCGCGACGGTAATGTCACCGTACAGCGTGAATTTGCCGGGGCTGTTGACTTCGCCGTACGCAATGAAGTACGGATTCAGGAAATTCTGCAGCACCACTGTGATCGTCGGGTCGTGAAGCAGTTTGGAGTAGTCCTTTTTGAGCGCCTCGGTCAGTTCCGGCGTGGTCATGCCCTCGACGTGAAGGTCCGGTAGCTGCCGCAAGTTGATGAAGCCGTCGGGTTGCACCGTCACCGTCTCGTTGTATTCCGTAGTGAACGGGAACTCGATAATCAGCACGTCGTTCTTCGTCAGCCGGTAGCGCGGATCCCGCTGTTTCAAACTCGGGACGTCAGACGACGGTTGCGTAGCGGTGGTGTCGGCCGCGACAGTCGTGGGCTGCGGCTGATCGGGTTTTTGAGCAGCGTCTTGTGCGAATGCGCCCACTCCGAGAACAACCAATGCCGATATCAGAAGAGCCAACAGCTTATTCATCACATCGTTCTCCAAAATACTTCGTTCTTAGGCTCCACTTTGGTGTGGACGCCTGCCCATTCCAAGCCAATTCGCTTTGCGAATGGTCTGTCCCATGTCTCGAGTATTGAACCCACTATCCGGAGCGCCCTGGATCCGGACTTGCCTGAAGATTCAGTGAATCCTTAGACTGGCTTTCCTTGCCAGTTCTTCGGACGAACCCTGAGCGATAGTCCCCCTCCACGCCCGTAGGTTCTTGACAACTAACAATTAAAGCAACCGCCTTGCCATCCGAGTGTAAGCTGGAACTCTTTCAAAAAGAATCCCAAGTCGTTGCTGCTATTGGTACTTGACCGGTTTCAAGCTCCTTCGGAAGTCCACACTCTAGGGAATCAAGGGAAACAATGATCAAAGTTTTGCATAACTTGGAAACCATTGTTTTGGCTCTAATCCCTTAAGCGCCGCAGAGGCAAGTCTGAACCACGGAAAACCTCGAGACGAAATCCAGCCATCCACTTGGAGGTTGAAAGCTTAACCCCGTTCATCCCTCGCGTCTAGCGTGGAAGAAAGTGTGTGCTGCTGCCCTGAGAAGAAAGTTTTGCGAATAACCATCTGTGCACTACATTCGAATCTTCATTCACAGGCAATCAGCGCGACAAAACTGTTGGCCCCGGGTTTGCTTCAAAGAACCGTTGGCAGGTTTTGAGTAAAAAAGGATTTCATTTGAAACGCGGGCCCTCTTCTATTTTTCTGGTTTCTTCGTTAGTCGCTATCTTGTCTCTTCTGTTGCTTTCACTTGCTTGTGGCGGCGGAAGCAGTACGACCAACCCCGGCACCCCCTCTACCCCTTTTAATACGGGGACTCTTGGTTCCGTGACGGTGAAGGGAGGTCCGGAAAGCTGCTCTCAGGTGTTGAGCGGCGATCAGGGCGTGCAAGGTGCCAACTGCTATCAGGTGACCGTGAGCTGCCCTAACGTGGCGGATCAGGATGTTGGAGTGAAGGTCAGTGCTCCGGCCGGCACTTCGGTAGGCACGATCCTATTCACTACCGGCGGATCTGGTCTGGATTATTATGACCAGCATTTTGTGTTCGGAACCCAGATCATCAACCGTCTGAACGCCGCCAACTATGCGGCTGTGCAATTTGCCTGGGGATACCGACCTATTGGCTTCCCGGGCGGCGGAACCTTCGCTGGTTGGTTGACCGGACCCGGCGGTCCCAGGCAGCTGGCGTGCCGTTGGGCCACTGTGGCGAAATGGGTCCACGACAATCCGCAGATTACGTCCTCGACGGCCCCATTCTGCGCGACCGGAAATAGCGCAGGATCCGGTGTGGCCGCTTACGCCATCTCCTTTTATGGCGAAGACAATATGTTCAATATGCTGGAGGAAACCAGCGGGCCACCGTTCAGCCGCGTGGATAACGGCTGTATCTGCCCTGCCACCGCGGTGCAGAACTCCGGGTGTACCAGCATTACTCAACCCATCTCGGAATGTTACGGAATCGATGGCAACATGTTCCTCGACCCCGCCTACAACCCCTTGACCCAGGAGTGCTCGAGCGTCGAGAGCACACATGGCACGGCCAACGCCGCGACATTCCTGAACGACAGCATCCTTGCCTCCGATGCCAAATTGGATTATCCGAATGTCGACATCCACTTCGTCTTTGGAGGTCAGGATCCTACTTCCGGCGTTGCCCAGGGAACCGAATATTGGAAGAAGATCACCGTGAAGGGCGGCGGCGCCCCCGTCGTGGATTGTGTCCAGGATGCCCCTCATCGCATCGGCGACGTAGCCGATGGAGCTGACAAGATCGTCAACGATCTTGTCACCTTCTGCAAATAGTGTTCCTCGGAATGTGCGGGGCGTCTGGTTCGGGTGTTCCTGCTTCACCAAGCTCAGGTCCCGGCATATCCAAATCTTTTCCTTATTAAGTGCAAATTATTGACTCTTGACAGGATAGGTGAGCTGGCCGAACAATATCCTGCATTGTCAAACTCCCCTTGCGGCGGAGTTTTCAGGTGCTCGCCGTTTTCTTGATCTGGCCTGCTATCTGCTTCCAATCCTTTGGACAAAAAGGTCTGCCATGTTTGAAAACCTGCGTGCGGATTATGCGAGGGTAAAAGTCGATCGCAGCCGCACACTGCGCAACGGAGGATGGAAGCGTTCCGGCTTCCTGGAAACGGTGCGCATCACCTTGGCGCTGACCACTTGGTGTGTGATCTCGTATCGCTTTTCGCGCTGGGTTTTCAAGTTGCGGATTCCCGTCATTCGGCAGTTGCTGAGTGTAGTGGCCGTAGTTTTTCAGCGTTGGGTTGAGTTATGGACCGCTGTCTACATTTCGAAGGAAGCTGACATCGGTCCGGGTTTCCTAGTCCACACTCCTTATGGCATCTGCATAGGACCCACGAAGATCGGCAGCAACTGTACGGTGGGCACTGGAGTCTTGATCGCGGGCGGGTCGCGCGGAGTCGGCGACAATGTTTATTTTGGTCCCGGCGCAAAAGTCATCGCCGATACCCGGATCGGTAACAACGTAGTCATTGTGGCCAACAGTCTAGTGCTGTCCGACGTTCCGGACAACACGACCATTGTTGGAGTTCCGGCACGCATTCGCCTCCCCGGTGGACAGCCGCGCCGTTTTCAAAAAGTCGCAACACCGAATTAGAACTTCGAAATCACGGCCAATTTAGAGGGCCTGGAGAGAGAGTCGCTCTTGGACTTTGCATGGAGTGAGGAACAGCGTCAGTTTCGCCAGGAAGTCATTCGCTTTGCGAAAGAAGAGTTAACCGACAACGTTATCGATCGCGATTTGAATGAAGAATTCTCCTGGGATCTTTGGAAGAAGTGCGCGAAGTTCGGTATCCAGGGACTTCCC
Source organism: Terriglobia bacterium (assembly GCA_963797845.1). Classification (GTDB taxonomy): domain Bacteria; phylum Acidobacteriota; class Terriglobia; order Terriglobales; family Acidobacteriaceae; genus DASREM01. The sequence goes on along the minus strand of CAWCRE010000008.1, from coordinate 825,911 downwards.
ATCTCGCCCGAATATGGAGGCAGCCAGGCCGATACGCTGACTACCGTTTGCGCCCTCGAGGCGCTGGGGTACGGTTGCCGTGACAATGGTCTGATTTTCTCCATCAACGCGCATATGTGGAGTTCCGAAATCCCGATCTCCGCCTTCGGCACGGAAGCGCAAAAAAAGAAATATCTGCCGAACCTCGTAAACGGGGAATGGGTCGGGGTCCATGCCATGACCGAGCCCATGTCCGGCTCCGACGCGTACAGCATGCGCAGCCGCGCCCAACGTAAAGGCGATTGTTACGTCATCAATGGATCGAAGACGTTCATCACCAACGCGCAAAACGCAGAATTCGTGATTGTTTTCGCGAAACTCGATTCTCCCGAAAGCACTGGCGGCGTAACCGGCTTCATCGTTGACAAAGGCACTCCCGGTTTTACCATCAGCAAGAAGCTGCACAAGATGGGCTTGCGAACCTCTCCCATGGCGGAGCTTGCCTTCGTCGACTGCGAAGTGCCGCTGGAAAATCTTTTGGGAAAAGAAGGGGGCGGCCCGGCAATCTTCACTGCCTCGATGGAATGGGAACGCATCTGCATTCTTGCCAGCCATCTGGGAGCCATGCAGCGCATGCTGGAGACGTCGGTGAAGTATGCCAAGGAACGTCATCAGTTCGGACAACCGATCGGGCAATTTCCGCCCATTTCCGACAAGATCGCCGAGATGGACATTCGCCTTGAAACGTCTCGCCTGGTTCTCTACAAGGCAGCGTGGTTGAAAAGTCAGGGCAAACATCCGCTTCGCGAAGCCTCGATCGCCAAAGCGTATGTGGCCGACGCGTGCATCAAGACTGCGCTCGATGCCATTCAGATTCACGGCGGTTACGGCTACATGACTGAGTATCAGATCGAAAGGGAACTGAGGGACGCGATTTCCGGCAAGATCTATTCTGGCACCACCGAAATCCAAAAGAAGATTATTGCTGGTTTTCACGGCCTGTAATTGAGGGGACCAACGTGCCTTACATACTGCAGCAATATCTGACTGAAAGCGCCAAGACTCGTGCGAATCATCCCGCTGTCTGGGCGCGTGGCCGCACGCTCAGCTATCGCGAACTTGATCAGCGCTCCAACCAGCTTGCGAATTTCCTGCAGGGACGGGGAATCAAAAAGGGCGATCGCGTCGGCATCTTTTTTCCGAAGGCCGTGGAGTCGCTGGTCGCCATGTTCGGCGCGCTCAAGGCCGGCGCGGTCTATGTGCCGCTGGATCCAAACCAACCGGCTGACCGGATCAGCTACATCATCGGAAACTGCGGCATTCGCGGGCTGATTACCACCGACGAGCGCCTGAAGTTGCTTGCGCCTGAAACGATTCCCTCGGTTGAGTTTGCCGTGCTCACGCACGAAATCTCCAACGGTTCTTCGAGAGAAAATGCTGTTGCTTGGAGTGAACTCGATCACTACTCGTCACATTCGTCTCCCGACTTGCAGTCCACCACGACGGATTTGGCTTATATCCTGTATACCTCCGGATCCACGGGCCGTCCCAAGGGCGTGATGCTGTCGCACCAGAATGCGCTGACTTTTACGGAATGGTGCGCCGACACGTTTTCACATCAGCAGTGAAGATCGCATGTCCAACCATGCGCCGCTGCATTTCGATCTTTCCGTCTTCGACGTTTACAACAGTATCAAGGCTGGCGCCACGGTCTACATGGTGCCGGACGAAACCGCCGTCTTCCCCGCAAGTCTGGCGAACTGGATTGAGCAGCAACAGATCACGGTGTGGTACTCGGTTCCTTCCGCGCTGGTGTACCTGGTGCTGCATGGCCGAATCAGTTCCGAAAAATTTCGCCACCTGCGAACCATTCTGTTTGCCGGAGAAGTCTTCCCACAGAAATACCTGAAGCAGCTGGCAGAGATGATTCCGCAATGTCGATCTCTACAACCTCTACGGGCCGACGGAAACCAACGTTTGCACCTATTATCAGGTGGATCGCACCAAGCTGCCGTCGAATGGACAAACTTCCTATCGGCCATGCCTGTGCGAACACCGAGGTTTTCGCAGTGGATGACCAGGAGCGAATCATCGGCGTCGGCGGTGTTGGCGAGTTGTTTGTGCGCGGGCCGTCGGTCACCCCGGGCTATTGGGGCGACGTCGAAAAAACCCAGAAAATGTGCGTCCCCAATAAATTCCAGCGCAACTTCGAGGAGAAGATGTACCGCACGGGCGACCTGGTTTCGCCCGACGAGAACGGCGATTATTATTTCCTCGGGCGGCGCGATAACCAGATCAAGAGTCGAGGTTACCGCATCGAATTAGGAGAAATCGAAGCAGCGCTGCTCAGCCATCCTGGAGTTTGCGAGGCCGCGGTGATCGCGGTTCCGGATGAGGAAATAGGCAATCGTATCCGCGCTTTTGTCTATCCGCATGAATCCGGAACTCTGACTGCCGTGGAGCTACAACAGCACTGCGCCACGCAGGTTCCCAAGTACATGATTCCGGAAACGATTGAATTGCGCGACGTTTTGCCAAAAACCTCGACAGGAAAAATCGATCGTGTACGATTAGCGCAGGCTTCGGCACACGCAGCCGATTAATTAACCAGAGCAGTTGTAAGGAAATTCTTCAGCATCTGGCCATGGCCACAGAGGGGGATACTTTGGATCCAAGTTCGATCAAGTCTCAGATACACCAGTTTGTTTTGGAAAACGCCCAGAGTAAAGGCGTGACCACGGTCTCCGACACCGACTCTCTGACCGAAATCGGCGTAGTCGACTCGCTAGGTATTTTCCGGTTGGTCTCGTTTCTCGAGGATTCTTTCGGGGTGCGCATCTCCGATGAGGAAATTGTCCCTGATAATTTTCATACCATTGCCGACATTGAGCGCTTTGTAAACGGGAAACTGGCCGGCAAAGCTGTGTCGAAGTAGTCGGATTTGCGTCAGCGCCGACATCTCGAGAACACACGCCGCGGTGGAACCCGGCGTGCTTATTACTTTGGTGCACTCCACAGTGCATGCTCTCTTGCTAGAATGATCGGGTTGTACTCCGGTCAGTAGCACCTGGAAATCATGGAACTGTTACTTAACCTTTTGTGGGTTTTGCTGATTCCGCCAGCTTTCTATTGCTGGTTTCGGCAACGGTTCCGGTCGCGATCGTCGCTGCGTTTTGTGGCGTTGGTCGGCGCCTTAGCTTTTCTGTTTCCAGTCATTTCCGCCACCGATGATCTCCATTCGATTGCGGAGCTTTGCGAGTCATCCCCTCACAAGCGAAACCTGCGGTATTTCACAGGTGAGAGCGGTACCAGTCCGCAAGGAAACGGCGGCGGGTCTCCGGAAGGTCTAGTCTCCACCTTCGCGTTCAGCTTCTCCCCTGAAGTCGTAGGATTTGCTTCGGCCGCCAGCATTTCTCTCCTGCAACAAGTGTCGCTGGCAATTTCTCCTGGTCGTGCCCCTCCCGCCTTGTCTCTCAGCTAGTCCGACTGGCCATTTCTGGCCTTGATCATCCAGACTTTCGAAAGGTCCGCGCCCGAGTGGGGCCGCGGTCCTTTCCAAGTCACTTTTCCCGACATCGCTGTCGCGGTCAACCCGATCGCGGCGGCGGCGAGAGACTTTCTACATGCGTTCGAGCCGGTTAGTTTTCTGCTGGTATGGAATCCTTCTGGTTGCGGCGACCGCCTCCGCGCAGTCGTTGCCCCTGACATGGGAGCAAGTACGGCAGCGTTTTGAAGCTAATAACCCAAGCCTTCGTGGCCGGACATCTCACGGTTGACGAAGCCAAGGCCAACGAAATCACCGCCAACCTTCGCCCCAACCCACAGCTAAGCGTTGTGCTCGATGAGTTCACTGTTTTCAATCCCAGCGTACTCTCGGCAAATAACGCGCAGTGGACTCCTTCGGTCACTCAACTCATCGAGCGCCAGGGGAAGCGCCACCTCCGTTATCAAAGTGCGCAACTTGCCACCCTCGGCACTCAAGCCGACGTGAAAGATCTGGAGCGTACGCTCATTTTCAGCGTCCGCGACGCCTTCAATCGCCTGCTGGCAGCCAAGTCCATTCTTCAACTGGCGACCGACAACCTTCAGTATTACGACAAGGTGATTGAGGTGAACCGGGAAAGATTCAAAGCCGGGGATATCTCCAAGATCGACCTTGAGCGCGTCGAACTCCAGCGCGCCCAATTCGAAAGTGATTACCAGACCGCCGAGGTTAGTCTGCGCCAAGCCAAGCTGGACCTGTTGGCGCTCACCAACGACAAAACTTCGGTTGATCAGTTCGATATCGTCGGCAACTTCGAATTTCAGGATGCTCTTCCTGACGAATCCACCATTCGGCAGGCTGCCCTCGTAAACCGGCCCGACCTGCAATCCGCCACTACTTCGGTGGAGAAAGCTCAAGTCGACCACAAGCTTGCCTGGGCGAATGGGTCCACCGATCCGACCGTGGGCCTCGAATATCAGCGCAACGGTCCTTTCAACACCCTAGGTCTCGACTTCGCAGTTCCCGTGCGGATCTTCGACCGCAACCAGGGAGAGAAGCAGCGCACCGCGGTCGAGATTGATCGAACTCGGAACCTCAAACAAGCAGTGGTTCTCGGCATACTGCGCGACGTTGACTCCGCACGAAACTCTCTGGTGAGCGTCATCGAACTGCTCAAGCCGTACCGCGATCACTACATTCCCGAGTCCACCGAGGTTCGTGACACCATCTCGTTCTCCTACTCGCATGGGGGCGCTTCGCTTCTCGATTTTCTTGATGCCCAGCGCGAGTATCGCGACACCCAACTCAACTACCGAAACTTGATCGCCAGCTACTTAAACGCTGTGAACCAGCTGAATTTCAGCGTGGGGCAGGAGGTAATCCCATGAATTTTGCAATTTCGAACCGTGTATCAGTGCTCTCAATTCTGCTTGTGGCGATTTTCGCCACTGTTTCTTGCGGTAATGAAACCCAGGCCGCTCCTACTAAGACGGAGATCACACTCGATCCCAACCTGTTTCGCGTGGAAGATCAGAAGTCTTTCAAACTGGTCCAGGCCGAGACCCGTCAACTCCCCACCCAGGTTACGGCAAACGGTACGGTTACTCCGGATGTAAATCGCACCATCCACGTGACCTCGATGGGAAGTGGCCGCGTGCTTGATTTGAAGGTCCGGCTCGGGGACTCAGTGCGCAAAGGTCAGACTTTACTCGTGATCTCGAGTCCAGATCTGGCTTCCGCAAACGCGGACTATCAGAAAGCACGTGCCGACGAAGATCTTTCCCGCAAGGCTCTGGATCGCGCGCAGCTGCTCTACTCCCGCGGCGCTCTCGCCGAGAAAGATTTGCAACTTGCCCAGGATGCAGAAGAGAAGGCCAAAGTCGACGTGTCCACGGCCGAGCAGAAGGTCAGAGTGATTGGCGGGGATCCCGCACATCCCGACGCCACTCTCAATCTTCGTGCGCCCGTTGCCGGCACCATCGTCGAGCAGAACGTTGCCGGTTTCGAAGGCGTGAAGAGCCTCGATAACACCCCGAATTTATTCACCATAGCCGACCTGTCACAGGTCTGGGTCCTCTGCGATGTATTCGAAAACGATCTCGGCGAGGTCCATCTTGGAGACACCGCCGAGATCCGGCTGAATGCATTCCCCGACCGCATGTTCCACGGCAAAGTCGCGGATATTTCCCGCGTTCTCGATCCTTCGACCCGATCCGCAAAGGTGCGCATCGTAATGTCGAACCAGGACGGATCCTTACGTCCCGGAATGTTCGCCACCGCTACGCTGCGTTCGCGCACGTTGCGGCCCCATCTGGTCGTTCCTGCGACGGCGATTATGCGCTTGCATGACAAGGACTGGGTTTTCGTGCAGGAAGGTCCCGGGCAATTTCGGAAAACGGAAGTCCACGTCGAGCCAGGAAGCTCAGGCGACTTCAGCCAGTTGCAGAGCGGGCTTAGTGCTGGACAGTCGGTGGTAGCTGACGCGTTGCAGTTCTCGACCGAAGTGGCGGAGATCAGGTAATGATCCGTTATCTGGTCGATTTCGCCCTTCGTAACCGCATCATGATTCTCAGTCTCACGGTGCTGTTATTTGTCTGGGGTGCCGTTTCGTTTCACAATTTGCCAATTGAAGCGTATCCCGATGTCGCAGACACCTACGTGCAAGTCATCACGCAGTGGCCTGGACATGCTGCCGAAGAGCTGGAGCAGCAGATCACCGTTCCCCTCGAAGTAGAACTGAATGGCGTGGCGCACATGACCCACCTGCGCTCCGTCTCCCTCTCCGGCCTGTCGGTCATCACCATCATCTACGACGACGAAACCACCACCTTCAATGCCCGCCAGGAAGTATTGGATCGTCTTCAGAATGTGATTCTGCCCCAGGGAGTGAATACAGGGATTGGCCCTGACTACAGTCCGACCGGGCAGATCATGTTCTACACACTTCAGAGCACCAATCCCAAGTATGACGTGATGGACCTGAAAACGCTTCAGGATTGGTTTGTCTTGAATCAGCTGAAGTCTGTTCCAAACGTGGTGGACGTCAACATCTTCGGCGGACCTACGCGCGAATACCAGGTCCAACTCGATCCCGGAAAGCTTGTCTCGTACGGACTCTCGTTGTCGCAGGTGGAACAGTCGCTCACCAACAACAACATCAACGCGGGTGGCGGATTCATTGAACGCGGCCAACAAGCCCTGAATGTGCGCGCCGTCGGCTTGATGTCCAACACCGACGACATCGGCGACACCGTGGTGAAAGTTTCGAACGGAACTCCGGTGAGGGTCCGCGATCTCGGCAATATCGTGCAAGCCCCCAAAGTGCGTTTGGGGCAGCTGGGAAAAACCATTCGCCGTGAAGACGGCACTGTCATCAACGACGATGACGTGGTGGAAGGCATTGTTCTACTGCGGAAAGGCGCCGAAGCCGACGCGACGCTGGACGCGCTGCACGCCAAAATCGCGGAACTCAACGACCACGTCCTGCCCCCGGGAGTTAAAATCGTTCCTCACCTGGATCGCAGCGATCTGGTGCACTACACCACGCATACCGTCCTACGAAACCTGACCGACGGCGTTCTGCTGGTCACGCTGATCCTGTTTCTCTTCCTGGGAAACGTCCGCAGCGCCCTGATTGTCACCATAACCATTCCCTTTTCTCTGCTATTTGCAGCCATTTTGCTGGACCTCAATCACATTCCTGCAAACCTGTTGTCGCTGGGAGCGCTCGATTTCGGCATGGTCGTCGACGGCTCGGTGGTTATGGTGGAGAACATTCTCCGCCACATGGAAACCCGCGATGAAGGAGGGAAGAAGAGCATTCTCGATATTCTCGCCGTCGCTGCGCATGAGGTGCAGCGTCCTGTGTTCTTCGCGCGCATCATCATCATCATTTCGTATCTGCCGATTTTTACTCTCCAACGCGTGGAAGGCCGGCTGTTTCGCCCCATGGCGTGGACTGTGGCCTTCGCTCTGGTAGGCGCATTGCTCTTCGCCCTGCTCATTGCTCCCGTTCTTTGCAGCTACCTGTTCCGCGGCAAGATGTCGGAGTGGAAAAATCCGGTGCTTGAGTTTTTGACCCGCACCTATCGCTCTCATCTGGAGTGGTGCTTCGATCATCTGAAAATCGTTCTCGGAACTGGCCGTGGTCATGCTTGCGGCCATGCTATTTCTCGGTTTCAGTGGAATCATTGGTTCCGAATTTCTGCCTCATCTCGATGAAGGGGCCATCTGGGTGCGCGGCACGCTGGCGCCCAGCGCCGGTTTCTCCACGGGAATTGCGGTTTCGAACCACGCCCGCCGCATCCTGGCCAACTTCCCCGAAGCCAAGCAGGTGATCAGCCAAGTCGGCCGGCCGGACGACGGTACCGATGCCAGCGGTTTCTACAACACGGAATTCTTCGTCGATCTGCTTCCACGCTCCCGTTGGCGTCATCAGTTTCAAACCAAAGAAGAGTTGATCGCCGCCATGGACAAGGAACTTAACCAGATTCCCGGTGTTGACTGGAATTTTTCCCAGCCAATATCCGACAACGTGGAAGAAGCCGTCAGCGGCGTCAAAGGTGAGCTGGCCGTAAAACTCTTCGGTTCAGATTTGAAACTGCTCGAACAGAAAGCGGACGAGATCCAGGATGTTATGGGGAAAATTCCCGGCGTCGCCGATCTCGGAACTTTCCAGGTGCGTGGTCAACCAAACGTGAACCTCGTGATCGATCGTGCAGCGGCCGATCGTTTCGGCATTAACGTTAGCGATGTTCAGGATGCGGTCGAAACCGCCGTCGGCGGCAAAGGAGTCGGCCAGATCCTTGTGGGCGAACAGCGCTACGACTTGACCGTCCGCTACCAGCAAGCCTACCGCAAGACCGTGGATGACATTTCCAATATTCGCATCGTGGCGCCTTCGGGCGAGCGGGTTTCCCTCGCCCAACTCTGTCACGTCAACCTGGAAGATGGCGCTTCCACGATCTACCGGGAAGGAAACTCTCGTTACATTGCCATCAAGTACAGCGTGCGCGGGCGCGATCTGGGCAGCACGGTGCGTGATGCTATCGATCAGGTTCATCAAAAAGTGAAGTTGCCCGAGGGCTATCACCTTGATTGGACCGGCGAGTACGAGAGCCAGCAGCGCGCGAATCGCCGACTGTCCGTCATTGTGCCGATCACGCTTTTATTGATGGCGCTGGTGCTCTACTCAGCCTTCAGTTCCTGGAAGTGGGTCGGCTTGATCCTCGCCGTCGTTTTACTATCGCCGCTCGGCGGCTTCATCAGCCTGCTGGTGACTGGCACCCATTTCAGCGTTTCGTCAGGATTAGGATTTCTGGCGCTGATGGGCGTCTCTGTAGAAATCGGCGTCATCATGGTGGAGTACATCAACCAGCTGCGCACCCGCGGACTGAGCCCGCCAGAAGCAGCCAAGGAAGGCGCGGTCCTCAGATTGCGTCCCATCATGATGACTATGCTGGTTGCCATCCTCGGCCTGCTGCCGGCAGCTATGTCGCATGACATCGGCTCCGACTCGCAGCGCCCATTTGCCATCGTCATCGTGGGAGGCCTAATACTGGAGTTGCTGATCAGCGTCATTCTGCTGCCTTCGCTCTATGTGTTCTGGGCGAGGCCGAATGACAAGCTGCCGCCTCCGGAACTCGGATTCTACGGCGAAGGCGAGCACGTGGACTAACGCGCTGTCGTTTGCAACTGCAAATTCCGCGCCGCCGCGAGCAGCGCTTGCTGCAGTTGATCGAGATGCTTCTGCTCGGTCAGATAGCTGATCACCATCATGCGCATCGCGCTTTCTCCATTGACGATGGTGTCGGAGATCCAGCGTCGCCCGTCGCGTGTGACCTGATCGACGATCTCAGCATGGGCTGCTGCGATCTTCGCTGGATCACTACCCTTTAGCCGAAACGCTACGATGGGCAAAGTCTGCGGCGCCGCCAATTCGAACATTTCCGATGCCCTGATCCAGTTCGCGAAACCCAGCGCCAGTTTCATCTGTCGATCAATATGCTCTTCGTAAGCCTGCCTTCCATGCACTCGCAAGGTCAGCCACAATTTGAGCGAGTTCATCCGGCGCGACCATTGCGTACTGATACGGGAGTTGTCGGGAAGTTCGACTCCGGCAGCTTTCGGCATGTAAGGAGCCGCAACGGAAAACGCCTGCTCCAAAGCTTTCGGATGCCGGGTTAGGATCACGCCCGCCGCAAATGGCATCGCCAGCCACTTGTGCGGATCGACGGTGATCGAATCCGCCAGTTCTAATCCGCTCACAACGTAACGGTGACGATCCGAGAAGATGGCGGACGCTCCGTACGCTCCATCCACGTGCAGCCAAAGATTGTGCCGCCGGCAGACCTCCGCGATAGCCGGCAGGTCATCCACAGTCCCGCAATTTGTGGTTCCGGCCGTCGCCACTACCAGAAAAGGTTTGTCCCCCTTCGCCTGATCGCTCTGAATTGTCGCCTCAAGCTTTTCCGGGTCAAGCTGCAGAGTTCGATTCACCGCAATCCTTCGCAGCGCTTTCCTTCCGATGCCCAGCAGTCCCGCCGACTTGTCCAGCGAATGATGCGACTCCACCGAAGCGTATGCCAGCGCTCTTCCCTTGATTGTCCCTACGCCATCCTCAATGGAATTCGGAAATTTCGCCGCCAGCGCCAGCGCCATTCCGCTGAAATTGGCTTCATTGCCGCCAGACGTAAACGTTCCGCTGAAATCACTCGGACCACCCGACTCGCTCTCCGATCCAGCGCAGTGTCTCCAGTTCAATCTTCGACGCCAATTGCGAACGCGCCAGGGTTGCCAGCTGAGGATTCAATGCCGCCACGAGCGCCTCCGCCAGGAATCCCATGTAGGTGGGAGTCGGGTTCATCAAGCCGAAGTAGTTTGCACTCGGAACATGGAATCCCTTGTCCACCATCTCACGGCAAAGGTCGTCAAGAACTTTCTCGGGGTCGTCACCCAACTCCGGCATCGCATCGTGCAGCGGCCCATAGGTTCGCTGCTCGGAGGGAACTTGCACCGGAGCGGTCAGGTAAAGAAGAGTAATACTCATCGACCTGATCGATCAGGCGATAACCCAGTTCACGGCGCGTCTTCGAGTCGAGTTCGAAAGGCATAAGACTTGGATTAAAGTCTGGCGGAAAAGACGCGACATGGTCTATCCGAAACTTGCGGTCTAACTAGACACTCCGATGTCGCGCTAGCCTTGTTCAGGCCCCGACTTTGCTTCCGGACGAAGCAGCGGAAACAGAATCACGTCGCGAATCGTGTGCGAATCGGTCAACAGCATGGCCAGCCGGTCCACGCCTACGCCGACTCCTCCCGCCGGAGGCATGCCGTACGACAGCGCGCGGATGTAATCTTCGTCCATCTGGTGCGCCTCTTCGTCTCCGCGCTCGCGCTCTGCAAGTTGCTGTTCGAAGCGCCGCCGCTGATCTTCCGGATCATTGAGTTCGCTGAACCCGTTCGAGATTTCCATCTGGCCGATATAAATCTCGAAGCGCTCCGTCCATTCCGGCTCGTCCGGCTTTTTGCTTGGAAAGCGGCGAAACGGCAGTGGGGAACTCATAAATGATAGTCGGCTGCATCAGGTGCTCTTCGGCCACCGCTTCAAACAAATTCGCGATGGTCTTCCCGGCCGGCTCACTCGGGATCGTAAGCCACGTGCGCATGGCCCTTGTTGAACCGCGCGACCAGCTCCTTAACCGATTCTTGCGAAGCGAACTCCGACATCTCCGGCTTCGCTCCCGCCGCTTCCGGCCAGTATTGAATGATGGCCTCGCGCATGGTCATGCGCCGCCAGTTCGATCCCCAGTCGATCTCCTGGCTCCCCCCACTTCGTCTTCGTTCCGCCGGTCACATCTTTCGCGGCCTGCATCGATCAGCGCCTGGGTAAGTTCCATGACGTCGCGATAATTCGGCGTAGGCCTGGTAGAACTCCAGCATGGTGAACTCGGGATTCAGCGCCGAGTCGAGATTCCCTCGTTGCGGAAGTTGCGATTGATTTCATAAACCCGATCGAGCCCGCCCACCGTCAGCCGCTTCAAATAAAGCTCCGGCGCGATGCGCAGATACAGATCCATGTCCAGCGTGTTGTGGTGCGTGACAAACGGCTTGCGCGACCGCGCCCGCCGGCGATCGGCTGCATCATGGGCGTCTCGACTTCCATGAATCCGTGCGACTCCATGAAGCGGCGCATCGACTGCACCAGCTTGCTGCGCTTGAGGAAGACTTCCCGCACCTCCGGGATTCATCACCAGATCGACATAACGCTGCCGGTAGCGCAGTTCCACATCCGTCAGCCCGTGCCACTTCTCCGGAAGCGGCAGCAGGTCTTTCGATAGAAACGTCATCTCCTCAACGTGAATCGACAGTTCGCCCGTGCGAGTGCGGAACAAGTATCCGCTGACGCCAATGTGGTCGCCGAGGTCCAGCAACTTGTAAAGTTCGAATCCCTTTTCGCCGACTGCATCTTTCTTCACATAAATCTGCAGCCGCTGGCCGCCTTGCTGCAGATGGGCGAATCCCGCTTTGCCCATCAGCCGGATCGCCATGATGCGCCCCGCAACCCGGACGTTGACCCGGATTCGCTTCAAGCTCCTCGCCGCTTTTCGAGCTGTATTCCGCCAGAATGCGGGGAATATGTGCGTGAATTCGTACTTCCTGGGATAGGCTTCCTGCCCCAGCGCTTCGATCTGCTTCAGCTTCTCGCGCCGCAGTTCGTAGATCTTCTCGTCGAGTGCCAAAGTCTTCCTTTGGTCCTGAGTTGATTGGTGGAAACCAGTGATTATAAACAAGTGCCCGGAACATTCCTCGGGAAGAAGCGGGTTGTCAAATCTGCTGTATCTTCTTGAAGCTCGTCGCACTCGGCGTTACTATTACCGGCTCCACTTTTCTAGGAATTCAGGACGGTTGAATGCCGCAGAACTACGTCCCGATCTTTATCTTCATCGCCGTCGTGGGAATTCTGATCCCATCACGCTGCTGCTGGCCAAACTGGTTCGGCCAGACAATCCGAATCGCGCCAAGTTGATGCCCTACGAGTGCGGCATCGATCCCATCGACAACGCGCGAGGCCGCTACACCGTTCGCTATTACATTGTCGCCATCCTGTTTGTGGTCTTCGACGTGGAAACTATCTTCCTGTTTCCCTGGGCGGTGAAGTTCAAGGCGCTGGGCATCTTCGGACTGATTGAGATGCTCGTTTTTCTCCTGCATCCTGATCGTCGGCTACATCTGGATCTGGAAAAAAGGCGCTCTGGAGTGGGTGTAGAGCAGCAGATGCGCCCGCCTAGCCTGACGAACGCAGCCCGAAACCTTTGTCGCCAGCCGCTGGACTAAGGGCAATCTTTTGTTTCCCACGCGGATCGTGGTCAACCCTCGGCATGTCCGCGAGTGAAGCCACGCTTTTTCGGCAGCAACGAGGAAAGCATCGCGATTGCGGCAGTGGCCTCGGTGCAGATTTCGACAGGAATTTTCTGGTCCGACATTCGCATCGACTCGGCGCGGCGGCACCGAATCCGATCACCAGCCACGGGCATCGCAAGCGGACGCCCAGCGATTCGCGACCTGATCGAACAGTTGCAATCGAGCCGCAAGTGAGTGAGAAAAGTCACAGCTGATCGTGACTCGTTTCGTTGACACGAGTATTAACAAGCTGCTAGAAGTTAACGTTCTCCCGAGACTTCTTGCGGCGCCGAATCTTAACTGCGCACCTATGCCTGAGGAAACAAAATCGCCTGCACCACCGCCGACCCGGCGGCGGGTAAGCCGTCGGGTTCCGTGGAACCGGTTCCCCCGGCAATCAGGCCTCGCCCTCCGCCGTTCCAAAGCCCGCATCTCCGCCCCGCTGCTGCCGCGAAACCGGCCGCTCCTGCTGCTCCCGCGAAACCTGCCGGGCCGGTGCCCGTTCCCTGGGATTCTCCGATGGTTGCGTCAGCTTAAAGCGGACCTACGGCTCCGGTATTCGCGAAGCAAGCACCTACCTCGGGCAGAACTACATGATTGTCAGATTCGGCCGCCTGATTGCCGACGTTGCTGCAGATCCTTACGCGACGAGGAAGAATTCGATTACTGCGTCGACATCACCGCGCTCCACTATCCGCAGCGTGAAAAACAATTCGACCTGATCTGGATTCTGTATTCTTTCGCCAGGAACGAACGCATTCGGGTGAAAACTCATGATCGCCGACGGCGAATCCGTTCCCAGTCAGCCTCCCATCTGGCCAACTGCCAACTGGCTGGAGCGGGAAGTCTTCGACATGTTCGGCATCAGTTCGACGGGCATCCCGATCTGAAGCGCATTCTTCTTGCCCGATGGCTGGAAGGGACATCCGCTGCGCAAGGATTACGGCATCATTCAGCAGGATAAAGAGTGGGTGCAGATCAACCTGGGAATCGAGAGCGGCCAATAATCGCATGACCGAGATCAAGCCGAGCCAAACGCTACCTCTCGCACCTCGAACTCGGACAGCCCGACAAAACCTTTCTCGATACCAACGAACTCATCATCAACATGGGGCCGCAGCATCCCGCCACCCACGGCGTGTTGCGCGTCATTCTCAAGCTCGATGGCGAAAAAGTTCTGGGCACCGAGTGCGTGATCGGCTACCTGCATCGCGGCGTCGAAAAAATTGCCGAGACACCGCACCTACACGATGTTCAATCCGTACGTGGACCGCATGGATTATGTCGCGGCGGTCTCGAACGGGCTTGGGCTACTGCGAAGCGGTCGAGAAAGCTCCTGAACGTCGCAGGCCCCGCCGCGCGCGAATTACATTCGCGTCATCCTCACGGAACTGAATCGCCTCGCCAGTCACATGCTCTGGCTGGGCACGCATGCGCTCGATATCGGCGCCATGACGCCGCTTTTCTACACCTTCCGCGACCGGGAAGAGATTCTCAAGATCTTCGAAAAATATTGCGGCGCCCGGCTGACCACCCACGCCTTCCGCATCGGCGGTTGCCAGTACGAAACCTACGAAGGCTTCGAGGACGATGTCAAAAAGTTCCTCGATTTCGTGCCGCCCAAGATCGACGAATACGAAGAACTTCTCACCACCAATCGCATCTGGGTGGAGCGCACCAAGAATGTCGGCGTACATCTCCGGAGACAGACTGCATCGCGCTCGGCGTGACCGGCCCGGTGCTGCGCGCCAGCGGAGTGAAATGGGACCTCCGCAAAGCCCAGCCCTACGCGGCTTATTCCGACTTCGATTTCGAAATTCCCATCGGCCAGAACGGCGACACCTACGACCGGTACATCGTGCGCATGGAGGAGATGCGGCAGTCGCTGCGCATCATCCGGCAGGCCGTCGAGCGCATCCCCGAAGGCCCGATCATGGCCAAGGTTCCCAAGGTGATCAAGCCTCCGGTCGGCGAAATCTATCACTCGATCGAAGCGCCGAAAGGCGAACTGGGATACTTCATCGTCAGCGACGGGTCCACGCAGCCTTATCGCGTGCGCGTGCGGCCGCCGTCATTCGTGAACCTGCAAGCGCTCGACTCATGGTCCGCGGAGCAGCTCGTCGCCGACGTCATCGCCGTGATCGGCACGCTCGACATCGTGCTGGGCGAGGTGGATCGCTGATGCTCGACTACATCACCTCCTATCTCGACAGAATGCCACGCCCGGGCAGGCCGGCAACGTCTTCTGGGCGCTGGTTTACATCTTGGTGGTTTTTGGCGGAGTCTCGGTCGCCGTGATGGCGATGAACTGGCTGGAGCGCAAAGCTCTGGCGCATTTTCAGATCCGCCTCGGCCCCATGCGCGTAGGCCCGCACGGCCTGCTGCAGCCCATCGCCGACGCGCATCAAGCTGCTGACCAAAGAAGACATCATTCCCGTCCGAAGCCGACAAGTTCGTCTTCTGGATCGCGCCGCTGATCATCCTGTGCGCGTCGTTCACCGTTTACATTGTCGATTCCGTTCGGTCCGACGCACGCGATCACCGATCTGAATATCGGGATCCTCTTTATGCTCGGAGTTTCGTCGCTGAGCGTGTCTGGGCGTGGTGATGGCGGGCTGGGCTTCGAACTCGCATTATCCCGCTCATCGGCGCGCTGCGTTCCAGCGCGCAAATGGTCTCCTACGAAGTCGCCATGGGACTGGCCGTAGTCTCAGCCATCCTGATGACCAGTCTGCACGGCTCGGACCATAGGCGTCGGCAACTCGGGAACACGCTGAGCATGATCGGCATCGTGCAGGCGCAGCAGGAGCAGCAAATCTGGTTCCTGTTCAAATTCTTTCCCGCTCGGCTTCATCGCATTCGGAATCTTCGCCATCGCCATGGTCGCGGAGACCAATCGCGCTCCCTTCGATCTGCCAGAAGCCGAATCGGAACTAACGGCCGGCTTCCACACCGAGTACAGCGGCCTGCGCTGGTCTTTATTCATGCTGGGCGAGTACGCCGCCATGATCGCAGTCTCATCGATCGCCGTGACTCTCTGGCTCGGCGGATGGATGCGGCCGTTTCCCAACGCCCTGACGCGGGCGAAACCTGGGATTTGGTGTTCTCGTTGTTTCCCGGGTTTCACCTTCCTGGCGCTCGCCGTCTTCGCTTCATCGGCGTTGTCGCGCATGCCGAAGCATCCTTATTTCCGCGTGCAGACCATCGGCCTCGCCGGGTTCGGCGCCGTGCTGGCGCTTGATCGGCCTGATCCTGTTCGCGCCTCCGGTGCGCGATCGCATCTTCAGGATATTTATCTGGTTCTGCGCCAAGGTTGCGGGGTTCATGTATCTCTATATCTGGTACCGCGCAACCTTCCCGCGCTATCGCTTCGATCAGCTGATGAAAGTGGGATGGAAGGTTCTGCTGCCGATCGGGTCGGCGTGCTGATCCTGACGGCCGTTGCGGGGGTGGTCTTCTAATGTGCAACCCGGTAGCCACCACGTTCTTCTTTTATTTCTTGTCGGGCCTCGCGGTGCTCGGTGGAATTCTGGTCATCACCCGCAAGAACCCGGTGCATTCCGCGCTGGCATTGATCTTGACCTGCTCGCCGTCGCCGGGCCTGTACCTGATGCTCTACGCGCCGTTTGTCGCTGGCGTGCAGATCATTCTTGTATGCCGGCGGCATCATGGTGCTGTTCCTGTTCGTGATCATGCTGGTGAACCTGGATAAGGCAGCAAAAGAAGAACAATTCAATAAGCAATGGCTAGTGGGCATGGTAGCCGCCGCCGCGCTGCTTGGCGTTGTTCATGGCGGTTTACGTGAAAGGGAAGTACCTGTTTCCGATCCAGGAGGCGAAGCTTCCCGAGCAGTCCAATACCCAGGAAGTCGCGGTTTTGCTGTACGGAAACTACATGTTCGCCTTCGAAATTGCATCGTTGTTGCTGCTGGTCGCGATCATCGGAGCGGTAGTGATGGCAAAGAAAAGGATTTAGAAGTGTTGCCGTAAGCAAAACGGCTAAGTGCTAAATGCTAACGGCCAGAATGCTAGAGCTTTTATGGCTCCAATAACACGGTTCACTATCTCGTTGTCGCTGCCGCCCTGTTCATCCTGGGCGTGATCGGAGTACTGACGCGCCGCAACGTTGTCATCGTGTTGATGTCGATCGAACTGATCCTGAACGCGGTCAATTTGAACCTGGTGGCATTTTCGCGGTTGTGGGGATTGCAGGGCCAGGTGTTTTCAATTTTCGTGATCACCGACGCCGCCGCGGAAGCCGCCGTGGGGTTGGGAATTCTGATCGCCTTCTTCCGCAACAAAGAAACAGTAAACGTGGACGAAGTCGACTTGATGAAGTGGTGAGATTCAGTTCGTTGCGATATCAGAGTTCAGGGGCCGAGTGCCAATTGCTAAGTGCTAATGGCTGACTTTTAACATGTTCTTCCTCGACCACATCTGGCTCATCCCGCTGCTGCCCGCGCTCGGCGCGGCGACCATGTTTTTCTTCGGACGTAAGCTGCAGAAGTCACGCCGTGAATGCGGTCTGCGTCGGCGTGGTCGTCCTGGCATTTCTCATGGCGTGTCGGAGCGGTTTGGCAATACAGTGGCTATGCCGCCGACAAGCCCGGCAAGCCTTACGAAAAAATTCTCTACACCTGGCTGGGCACCGACACCGGCCATCTGACCTACCTCACGCACGACGGAACTCCGGCCCCATTCCACGCCGATGCCGGATTCCTGCTCGATCCGCTGTCCGCCATCTGGTTGCTGTTTGTTACCGGCGTCGGAATGCTGATCCACATCTATTCGACCGGGTACATGGCGCATGAAGGCGGGTACTACCGGTTCTTCGGATACCTAAACCTGTTCATGTTCTCCATGCTCACGCTGATTCTCGGCGAACAACTATGTGCTCATGTTCGTGGGCTGGGAGGGCGTGGGCCTGTGCTCGTACCTGCTGATCGGCTTTTATTTCCATCGCCACTCCGCCAGCACCGCGGCGAATAAAGCATTCATCGTCAACCGCATTGGCGACGCCGGTTTCCTGCTGGGCATGTTTACCATCGCCTGGTATTTCGGTTCGCTGCGATTTATCGACGTCAACCACCTCGCGCGCAGCGGCCACTTTGCCATCGGCGATCCCATCTTGACTGCCGCGACGCTGCTTCTCTTTGTCGGAGCTTGCGGCAAGTCGGCGCAGCTTCCGCTCTACGTCTGGCTGCCCGACGCCATGGAAGGCCCGACGCCGGTTTCCGCGCTGATCCACGCGGCTACCATGGTGACCGCCGGCGTGTACATGGTGGCCCGCTCGAACGCTCTCTTCGTTCTTGCGCCAACTTCGATGAAGACCGTCGCCATCGTCGGCGCGCTCACCGCGATCTTCGCCGCTTCGATCGGCCTGGTGCAGAACGACATCAAGCGCGTCCTCGCCTATTCCACCGTCTCTCAACTCGGATACATGTTCCTCGCGCTCGGCGTTGGCGCTTTCTCCGCCGGCGTGTTCCACGTCTTTACCCACGCATTTTTCAAAGCGCTGCTGTTCCTCGGTTCCGGCTCGGTGATTCACGCCATGAGCGGCGAGCAGGACATGCGCAACATGGGCAATCTGGAAAAGCGCATCCCCATGACGCACTGGACCATGTTCATCGCGACGTCTGGCGATTGCCGGCATTCCTCCCTTCGCCGGATTCTTCTCGAAAGACGAAATCCTGTGGCAGACGTGGAGTTCCGAGCACGGCGCCTACATCTGGCTGTGGGTCATCGGTTACGGCACCGCGCTGATGACGGCGTTCTACATGTTCCGGCTGATGTATCTGACCTTTCATGGCAAGCCGCGCATGAGTCACGAAGTGGAGCACCACATCCATGAGTCGCCGAAGTCCATGACCGTGCCACTCATAATCCTGGCGTTCTGCGCGATTTTCTCCGGGTTCCTGGGCTTTCCGCATAGCCTGGGCGGCTCCAATCGCTTCGGTAAATTCCTGGAACCGGTATTTGCGCGCGAAGCCAGTGTGCTTCAGGAAGAAGGCAAGCCCGGCCAGTTGGCGGCGGGCGAGAAAGAAGCGGAGCATACTTCCGGCACGGAATATCTTTTGATGTTCCTCTCGGTTGGCGCCGGCGTTGCGGGATGGGGCTTGGCGTGGAAGTACTATCGCCACGCTGACAAAGGTTATCCCGAGCCGATCGCCGTCGCGGCTCGCCCGTCTATACAACTTTGCTCAACAAGTATTACGTCGACGAAGGCTACGATTACCTCTTTACCGGACGGAAGAAGATCGGCAACACCCGTCTCGGCGCGATGGGTCTCGGCGAAGCTTCCTGGTGGTTCGACTCCCACGTGATCGACGGCACCGTAAATGGCGCAGGTTGGTCCACACGCTTTGCTGGCACACTTTCCAGTTGGTGGGATAAGTGGATCATCGATGGCCTGCTGGTGAACGGCGCAGCAACCCTCGCGCGCATGATGTCGTATCCCGCGCGCCTGGCGCAGTGGGGCCTGGTTCAGTGGTATGCGCTGGTCATGGTTGCCGGCTTGGCAGGATTTATAGCGTATTACGCATGGCGGTAATTTCAGGTTGCCGACGATCGGCTGAGAACTGAGAACTGCTCTTATGCAAAGTCACATTCTTTCGATCATCTTGTTCACGCCGCTCCTGGGCGCGTTCCTTCTCATGTTTGTGCCGAAGGAGAACAAGGACGCGATCCGCTGGATCGCGAACATCTTCAGCCTCGGGGGCTTCCTGGTCTCGCTGCCGCTGGTGCCTATGTTCTGGGCGCAGCGCGCCTTGCCGGGATTTAAGTTCATTGAAGGCGTCCCCAACCAGTGGATCCCCACGATCGGCGCTGGCTACTACATGGGCATTGATGGCATTTCCTTCCTGCTCATCATGCTCACCACGCTTCTCGGCTTCATCTCGATCTTGTCCTCATGGAACGCCATCGAAGTTCGCGTCAAGGAATATTACATCTGGTTCTTAGTTCTTCAGACCGGCATGTTGGGCGTTTTCATGTCGCTCGACTTCTTCCTCTTCTTCGTTTTCTGGGAAGCCATGCTGGTTCCGATGTACCTGCTCATCGGCATCTGGGGAGGCCCGCGCAAACTCTACGCGGCCATCAAATTCTTCCTGTACACCTTGTTCGGTTCGGTGCTGATGCTGTTGAGCATCCTGTTCCTCTACTTCAACCACCACAACGTAACCGGACTTTACACATTCTCCATTCCTGAGCTGTACAAGACAGCGCCGCAAATCCCCTTGCATTACGCGGCTTGGTTGTTCCTTGGATTCTTTTTCGGGTTCGCCATCAAAGTCCCGATGTTCCCCTTCCACACATGGCTCCCCGATGCACACGTGGAAGCGCCGACTGCAGGCTCAGTCATCCTGGCTGGCGTTCTGTTGAAGATGGGAACGTATGGATTTCTTCGCTTCTCCTTGCCATTCTTCCCTCAGGTTCTGATGAGTTCCCAAACGTTCCTCGGAATGACGGCGCGCGGTTGGATGATCTTCCTCTCCATCATCGGAATCATCTACGGCGCTCTTGTTTCCCTGATGCAGAAGGACATGAAGAAGCTGGTAGCGTATTCCTCCGTCAGCCACCTCGGCTTCTGTACCTTGGGAATTTTCGCGCTCAGCCCGTTGGGGATTAGCGGCTCGGTCCTGCAACAGATCAATCACGGTATCTCGACCGGCGCACTGTTCTTGATCGTCGGCATTCTTTATGAGCGACGCCACACGCGTGAGATCGCGGAGTACGGCGGCATCGCGAACGTCATGCCCATTTACGCCACCATCACCCTGATCATGTTCCTGTCTTCGATGGGATTGCCGCTGCTGAATGGATTCGTCGGCGAGTTCACCATTCTTCAGGGCGCGTTCATGGAGAACTGGAAATGGGCCGCCTGGGCCGTTCCCGGCGTCATTCTTGCGGCTGCCTACCTGCTGTGGCTCTATCAGCGGGTATTCTTCGGCACGGTCACCAATCCCAAGAACGAAAAGTTGCATGACCTGACTGCGCGCGAGGTCTTCACTTTCGTGCCCCTCATCATCATGGCTTTGTGGATTGGCCTCTATCCCAAGCCGTTCTTCGAAATCCTTGAGCAGCCAGTAAACCAGATCGTGCAAACGGTTCGCCCCGGCTATCCGACATCGGCCGCTCCCGTGAACGCCTCCGCAAAGCCTGACCAGAACACCATGGCGAAGGAGACGCGATAGTGCCAGCCAGCATGTCACAGTTTTTCAGCGGCACGGACTATCTGCTCACGCTGCCGATGATCCTGCTGACTCTGTTCGCCCTTGGCATCCTCCTGATCGACCTTATGGTCCCCCCTGAGTGGAAGTGGGCCAACGCTGTAACTGCTTTCGTCGGGATTCTCTTTTCTGCGGGCGGAGTCTACAAAATCCAGTATCAGTTGGCTCTCGCAAACCTACCTAGTCAGGCCGGGTTGTCGGGCTCGCTACTGGTGGACCACTTCGCTCTCTACTTTTGGTATTTGTTTCTGACGGGCGCCGCTCTTTCCATTCTGGTTTCTGTCCATTACCTCGAGATCGAGCACGAGAATCATGGCGAATTCTATTCGCTGATGTTGTTCTCCGTGGTTGGCATGATGTGCATGGCGGCGGCGATGGACGTGGTGCTGTTGTTCATCGGCCTGGAATTGATGGCGATCTCTACCTACGTTCTGGTCGGCTTCCTGCGCCGCGATCGCCGTTCCAACGAAGCCGCGTTGAAATACCTTCTGCTGGGCGCTTTCTCCTCCGGCATCTTCGCCTACGGCCTGTCGCTGCTCTACGGACTGAGCGGCAGCACCAATCTTAGCTTCATCGCCCAAATGCTGGCGCGGCGAATGATGATGAATCAGGGCCACGTCGAGCCCATCGCGGTCCTCGCCATGCTGACCACGATGACTGGGCTTCTCTTCAAGGTCGCCGCCGTCCCATTTCATCAATGGGCGCCGGACGCCTATGAAGGCGCCCCCACCAGCGTCACCGGCTTCATGTCCGTTGCCGTAAAAGCCGCCGCCTGGGCCATGCTCCTGCGCGTGATGCTCTGGGGATTGCCGCCTCTACGTTCAGTGTGGGTTCCGTTTCTTGTTTTCGTTTCCATCGCCACAATGACCGGCGCGAACCTTGCTGCTCTGACCCAGGACAATCTCAAGCGCCTGCTCGCTTACTCCTCCATTGCGCACGTCGGATATATGTTGCTCGGTCTTATTGCCCTGGGATCGGCCGACTTTGGCTCGCCCGGATTCTTTGACGGCTTCAAGGGGATTTTGCTTTACCTGCTCGTCTACACCTTCATGAATCTGGGCGCGTTCGCAGTGATTACATCGTTGCGCCAGCGTGAAGTGATCGGCGACACGATTGACGATATTGCCGGGCTGTATTTCCGATCGCCCGTGGAAGCTGTCCTGATGCTCGTGTTTCTGCTCTCCCTGGCCGGAATTCCTCCCCTGGCTGGTTTCTATGGAAAGTACTTCATCTTCCTCAGCCTCATCGAAACCGGACATTACGTGCTTGCCTCGCTGGCGGTTTTGTACGCGCTATTCGGTTTCTACTACTACATACGCATCGCCAACGCCATGTTCATGCGTGACGCCGCCGAACCCGGCCGCCTGCCGCTCAGTTTCGGCATTCGTGCCGCCTTGGCGGTGACGGCGCTAGGAACTGTCCTGATCGGAATTTTCCCCAACTCCTTCATCGAGATCGTCAATCACGCGACTTACTGGTCTTTGGGATTCTTCCAGAACCCGAACACCGCTTCTTTGATACGCTAACGCTGCCGTGAGCCCCGATCAGCCTCCCAGCGACGATTCAGGCAAGAAGAACATCCTGGTGCAGCTCGCCAGCTACAGCCAGCTCGCGTTCATATTTCCCGCTGCCACGTTCATCGGTTGGCTCATTGGCACCGCTCTCGACCATTGGCTGCACACTCACTGGATCTACATTCCCGGCCTGATCCTCGGCAGCATGGCCGGGTTTGTGGAGTTGATTCGGCTTGTCAGTTCGTCCGGTTCGAAGTAACCTTTCGTATAGTATTCGCCCCACTTGGAAATGTCGGAACCGGCTTATTTCGGATCGTTCTCCTACGCGCAAAACCTGCGCCGCGAACTCAGCCAGCGCAATCAAATCTTCGCGAAGCGGCGGAACCTCGCTTATCAGAACAGTTACGGGGAGCTTCCCATTGCCTGCTACCTTCCGTCCGAAAACGAGTCCGAACACGGCAACTTCCTTCCTGAAACCTATCGCGCGATCGCCCAAAATCCTGACTGGCGTCGCCGCCTGGATAAAGTCCACTCCCAGGCACGGACCGCTCTGCCCCGCGCAGACCGGCGCTGGCGCGAACTGGATTCCTGCACTAGTTCCGACGCGCTGCTCATGAATGTCTTCTGCTTTCCCGGTTCGCCGACCGATCGTCGTTTACTGGATCTGCTGGGAGTGGTAGGCGATCCGCCATTGCAATTTGGGTTCAAAGCGCGCGTGCCGCTGGCCAATGGCAAGTTCGATCGCACCGAAGTGGATCTTCGCATCGGAGACTTGCTCATCGAAGCCAAGCTCACTGAAACCGATTTTCAGACCAAACAAAAAGACATCCTCAACGCCTACCGGGATTTTGCCAAAGTTTTCGATCGAAGAAATCTGCCCCGCCGCGGCGACAGCTACCTCAGTTATCAACTCATCCGCAACGTTTTGGGGGCTTACGCGAACCAGTGCTCGTTCTGCGTTATGGCGGATGCGCGCCGCCCCGACCTGCGCGAAGCCTGGTATGCGGTTATGCGCTGCGTGAAATCGGCAGAACTTCGTACCCGCTGCAAGATGATCACCTGGCAGGAAGCATCAGAAGCACTGCCATGCAAGCTCCAGGATTTCTTGCGCGAAAAGTATGGAATCGGGGCGCAAGATTTTGTCGGTGGCGAGACCCTTGACTGATCCCAACGATCCCGATACTTCCGTCAGTCCGGGCACCGAATCGTTCTATTCCGGCGCCCTCACCGCATCTCCCGCTTCATGCTGGTCCTGGCGCTCCTTGCGACCATTCCCATTTGGATTCGCTATGGTTTCGCCATGTGCCTGGGTTTTGCTGTTGGCTGCGCCATCGCCTACCTGAATTTTGTCTGGCTGAAGCGGGTATGTCCGCGCCTCGCCGACCGCATCACCCAGACCGGCGACAGCAATCGAGCAGCGGAATCGTTCTTCGCTTCCTGCTGCGCTACGTTTTGATGGCCGATTGCCGCCTATGTTATATTTAGTGTTTCCCGCGCGAGTCTTTATGGGCTTTTTGCGGGCCTGTTTTTGCCTGTAGCGGCGATCGTGTGCGAAGCCGCCTACGAGGTTTATGCCGCATTAGTACGCGGGTTGTGATCGAGTCCTGAATAGCTGAGAGCCAGGAGCTGCTAGCCAAGACTGATTTATGCCTGAACAACTCTGGTTTACCGAGATTCCTGAACCACGCCTTCGCCGGCCCGGTGACGGCGCTGCTGCGCGCGCTGCATATCGAGCCGGAGTATCCCGCAGGCCCATCACCAATGCCGTGGCGATGGAAGTTCTGGTTTTGGCATTTTCCTGATATCTGTTTTTGTGCTGGTGCGCTCCAGGCTCTCGGTCGACAAGCCAGGCGCATTGCAGCACATCTTCGAAGGAGCTCACGGATTCATCGAAGGCCAAAGCCACGAAATCATCGGCCATCACAGCGAAGGCTTACACGCCCTTTCTGATGGCGCTTGGGTTTTTTCATCCTGATCTGCAACCTGATCGGCTTGATTCCCGGCTTCGAATCTCCGACAGCGGTGCCAGTAGTTCCCGCTGGGTTGCGCGATCTGCGCCTTCGTCTACTACCAGGCGCAGGATTCAAGCACGCCGGGCCCAGGTACCTCAAGCACTTTCGCCGGCCCCATGCCGATGCTGGCGCCGCTGATGGTTCCGATCGAAATCATCAGCCATCTGGCGCGCGTGCTGTCGCTGACCATCCGTCTTTACGCCAACATGTTTGCCGGCGACATGGTCACGCTGGTCTTCTTTTCGCTGATTCCGATCGGGGTCCCGGTCGTTTTTCTGGGGCTTCATATCGGCGTCTCGTTCTTGCAGACTTACATTTTCGTTCTTCTGACTACGGTGTATCTGGCAGGAGCGGTGGCCGAAGAGCACTAGACCGGTTCTCGAGTTGCGGGTTCACGACGAAGTAAAGTTAGGGAACCTGCAGAACTGAGTTTTCGCCGTTCAGCGTGAGGGCGTCTGCACGAGGTATGACGTCAACCACCCACTGGCGGCAATTCATAGCGAAGAGGAGAAACACAATGCGTAAATTGAACATATCTGTTCATGGCACTGTCAGCGATGTGCTTTGCCGTGCCGGCGTTTGCGCAGGGCGGCGCAATGCGCGGCGGCACCAACTGGGTCGCCATCGCCGCCGGATTTTCCATGGCCATCGCTTCCGGCGGTTTGCGGCATGGCGCAGGGCAAAGGCCACCGCCGCAGCCGCTGAAGGCTTGGCGCGCAATCCCGCAGCCCGTCCCGGAATTCAGCTCGCGCTGATTCTTGGCCTGGCGCTGATCGAGTCTCTGGCGCTGTACACGCTGGTGATCATTTTCGCCAAAGTAGAAGTAGCAGTTTCGAGCAAGTAGAAAAAGCCTCTGCCGGTGGCGGCAGAGGCTTTTTAATTAGGAGGCACTCAGATCGTCTCAAGCTTTACGGTTCTCCGTCCCACTCGCTGCCTCTAGTTTCCGGTGCGCGATTCTACCGACTTCCATCAGGATCTTCGCGCAGGCGGTATCGGCTTTCCAGGTCAGTATTCACAATTTCAAATCCGACTTCGTTGACCCGGGCGCGGCGCAGCAGCACTTGCGCGCGAATATGCCGCACTCCGGACGAAATATCGAGGTTCGCTTCCGACCCACGCGAAGATTGTCCTCTTTCGTTCCCATGCCGCCGCCCAGACTCAGTTCGCGGATCAGTAATGCCGACTTTCCCCATGAACTGCTGATGGTGGCAGACAATGTTTTTCGCAGAACAATGCGCTCGTAACGCCGCTGTCGCACCCACGGGCAAGCCGGAGCCGCATCCAGTGGCGCAATCGCCAGTTCGCCCGGCTCCAGGCCGCTGTCGGCCAGCACCTGGCTGCCGTAGCGCGGATCGATCTTGGCCAAAGCTTGCGCCGCCGCAATCCGCAGCTCGCGATGATTCGCCCACTTCCACATTTTCTTGGCTTCCAGCAAACTTCGCAGCACAGGAACCGCTTCGGCTTCGCGCAGCCGGCCCAGCGACTCCACTGCCTTCATCTGGAGCAGCGGAGAACGCCCGTGCGCTTCGCCAGCTTCGGCCATGACCATCAGCGGCGGCACCGCCGTACGGTCGCCGCTCATGCCAATTTCGTCGATCGCCTGCGGCAGCACCAACGGATCCAGGATTTCCAGAACTTCCAGCAACGTACGTCCACGGTCGTGTGCCGCTCCATAAGCGATCTGGCGGACCACCATATCGTGATAAAACCGGTTCCACTCGGGCAGCCGCACAGGCAGACAGCTCCAGCAGGGTCGGCACATCCAAGTCGGCTCAGAAGGCCGACCACTGCGGACGCCGCTTGCCGCGGCTGCCCGGTTCGCAACATTTCGCGCAGTTGCGCCAGTCGCATCGGAGCCCAGTTCGCTGAACCATTTCCACCATGCGGTCGCATTCTTCGCGCCGCATGCAGCGGAAGAATCGGTCTGCCAGATGTTCCACCGCCGCCTGTGAAGTGCGCCGCAAGACCAGCAAAAGATCCTGAGGAACCTGCGGCAGCCGCAATGCTTCTTCAATGAACTCGGGCAGGCGATTTTCCACGCCAATGCGCGGGCGCAGTTCGCTGCGCCAGCGCCGGACGCTGTTTCGCCACGACTTCCATGGCGTCGCAGACTTCGGCCAATCGCTTTGTACTGCTTGCGAGTTGCCCGCCTCAGCCGCTCAGGCGTACAAAGGCCGCACTCAGCAAGCTCTGCATCTCAGGATCAGCTTCTTTCGATACAGAGCCTCGCCAACTTGTGAACGACGCGCCGACCCAACGTTCGTTGCCCGGCGCGGCAAACAGGTCGGCCAACTGGCTGATCCCGATGGCGGTCTTGCGGCGCGGTTCCGCGTCTTTCGCATCCAGACACTCGTAGTAATTTTTCAGAATCGCAGCTGACAGTTTCCTTGTCTCCCCGCTCCAGCAGTACTTCCACGAACTGGCGAATATTGCGCGGCGGCACGCAGGGCGCTTCATTGGAAAGCAGAACGCTTTTCTTTCCCGCTTCCGGGACTTCCGCCCAGAACATGCGATCCAGGATGTCGGCGTGGGATTCCACCAGAATCCCCGCCTTGCTCATCTTGTCTTCCTGCATCCTCAAGATCTGCCGCAGCGTGTCCATCTGCCGGCTCATGTGCTCCAGCATCTGGTGCACAGCATTGACCTTCACTTCGCCCTTCTGGAATCGCTCCATGGCGAAGCGGATGGCCATGTGCTCGGCCGCTTTCATCAGCAGAGGCGTGTCAGTTCTGTCGGCGGTCGCTTTCGCCGCCAGACTTTCCAGTAACTGTTGCAGGTTGATCCGGGTATTCGGATCAACCTCGCCTGATTCTTTTTGCAGCAGTCTCCGGCTTGACGCTGGGATCAGCACCGACCTCGCCAAATTTGCGTCAGCAGCCGGATCGCCTGCATGACTTCTTCTTCCTGCAGCGGAACCACTCCGCCCGTCCAGTTGCCGCCCCCGCCGCGTTCCTGATCCGTCTCCCGAACCGTTCCCGGACCCCGTCCCTGAGCCCCGCCGCCGCTCATTCTGATCGTCGGCACGCTTCCGATCGGCGCCCCGCCGCCAGTACCGCCACCGTTTTGTGCGCCTTCCGCAGCTGCGATCAACTGCAGAAGTTTCTGCGGGTCATTCAGCCACTGCTTGAATTCCGGGCCCAGGCTCTGCGCCGCAATTTGTGCGGCAAAAGTGACTTCGCCCGTCGCCGGATCCGCAGCCACAAATTTCACTTCGTTGATGCGAATGCTGGCCGCTTTGCTTTCGCCAAAAACTTCCTTGATCTGCTTGGCAACATCCTGGGCTCGGATCCGCCCACGGCGAACGCCCGCACCAGGCGCGCAAACTCATCAATCGTAACTCTGTTGGAAAAATGAATGCTGGCCAGACCGGCCGTTGTCAAAAGCTGTGCGAAGCTGCGCTCGGCTTGCCCGGTTTCGAGGGGCGTGCCGTCCAGCAGTAGTTTGTTGCCGGAAACGCCCAGCAGGAAATTGCCTTCCTCACCTTTGGGCAATCCGTTCTGCAACTCGGCCCACGTGGTCTCAAACTGGCCTTCCGTCCGTTTATGTTCGAATCCATACAGGCGGACGTACTTCACCAGAATGTTGAGGCTGTGCACGAAAGCCCGTGCTGAAGCATTACGGCTTTCCTTGGTTGTGTCGATCGTGGAAATAGCCTGCTCCTGTGCTGGTGCTCAGAGGTAAGCGTAATGCGAACCAGTAAGGACTTGCACGTTACGGAGGTAATGGCTGCGCGCCCAGTCGCTCATGGTCCTCCGGCACGCACCACCCTTTTTTCCGTAAGCGATTCCTGAAAACTGGACGTCGTCGTCTGAAACAGGGAAAATGACTGTTACTTCTAGGACTCGAACGACCCGAGTGGCCACCACCGCAACTCCGCGCCTTACCGGCAACCAACGCGACAGCGGCCTCGCGTTCTGGATGGAGCGCGTCCTGGAAGAGTGTGACCGCGCTTCTGAAAGCTTCGCGTCAGACCCGGTCCACGACCTGCGCGTCGCACTCCGTCGCTGCCGTTCGATGACGGACGGACTCATGGCCCTCGATCCGGACAAACGCTGGAAGCAGATGAAGAAGGCTGGCCGCCGGCTTTTCCGCAGCCTGGGAGAACTCCGCGACGTTCAGGTCATGATGGAGTGGGTCTCCAAGCTGGGGGATCCGACTGACCCGGTTTCCCACGCCTTTCAACATTATCTGTCCCAGCGCGAGGCGCAGCTCAAAACTCAGGCCGCAGCCTCTCTTCAAAGTTTCGATCGCAAGCAGTGGACGAAATGGGCTGGAACTCTTCCTGCCCGCGCTCGCCGCTTTCGCGACGGTAGCGTTTTGTTTCAACACCTCGCTCTGGAGCGATGGACGGCGGCACACCAGCTTCACCGTCGCGCCCTCCGCACCGGTTCCCAGGTCGCGCTGCACAATCTGCGTATTGGGATCAAGCGTTTCCGATACATCGTCGAGAATTTTCTTCCCGAGCAGCACGCGGCGTGGAAATCTGATTTGAAAGAGCTTCAGGATCTGCTTGGGGAAGTGCACGATCTGGATGTTCTGTGGACCACCGGCATCCGGATCCAGGCCTTTTCCGACGCAGCGTCGCGCACGCGATGGCGCGACAAAATCGTGGAACAGCGTTCACGGCGAGTGCAGCAGTACCAGCGAAAAATGACGGGCGAGGAGACGCTGTGGGCCGCCTGGCGAAGTGCCTTGCCGCAAGGTCCTGAAATCAGAAAAATCGCATCGCAGAGATTGCGCGTCTGGGCTTCCGCGCTTGATCCCGATTTCAAACACTCAGGCCATGTGGCCTCGCTGGCCACACAGCTCTTTGATGGTCTGGTGGAAGTGCAAAACATCTGGGCGAAGGATCAACCACGACGATCCGTGCTGGAAATGGCGGCTCTGCTGCACGACGTCGGCCGTTCTCGTCACGACAACAATCATCACAAGCAAAGTTATCGTCTGATTCGGAACCTTGCGCCGCCACTCGGTTGGCGCCGGGACGAGTTGCGACTGGTTGCCGCAGTCGCGCGCTATCATCGTGGCGCTCTGCCTCGGTCCGGACAAAAATCCATGGCTGAAATTGCCCTGCCGCAGCGCCAACTTGTCGTTCGACTCTCCGCGGTGCTTCGCTTGGCGGACGCGCTCGACGCGGAACATGATGGCCATATTCAGCGCGTTCGCGTCCACAAGAAAGACGGCCATCTCGTCGTCCATGCCGCCGGCTACTCGCCCCATACCTCCCTCGGCGCTACCGTCGCAAGCGCGCGCCATCTGCTCGAACTCGTGTCCCGCTGCCCTGTTCTGGTGAAACGTATGCCACCGCGCCATCGTCGCCTCGCATTGGTCGCGCCATCCACCAGAAACTAGTCCGCCACTTTGCCCTTCCTCACGCCTTGTGTAGCTTTCTTTGTATGACCCACGCCCAACTTGTGCTCAAGGCAATCCACTGGCTGCGTTCGTATGGGTGCGGCGTCATTCTGTCTGAACAAGCCTGTGCCAGCGGAGAAATGCCCGACGCCGTTGGATGGAAGCGCGCCTGCCACTCCGTGGTTGTGGAATGCAAGGTTTCCCGCGGCGACTTTCTGGCGGATCGTGGCAAACCGTTCCGTCAAAAACAATCCATTGCGGTCGGCTGTGAACGTTTCTACCTGGCTCCCAAAGGAATGATTGCCCGCACGGAATTACCCGAGCGCTGGGGCTTGCTTGAGATTCATCACCGGCAAGTTTCGATCGTTCAATCGTCGGCGAAAGATCTTCGCTCCCCGACTGGGTTCCGGTACGAGATGAACCTGCTCCTCGCCAGCCTGCGCCGGGTTGAGATCCGCATCGAGCCGCAGACCATCACCGACTTTCTCAAATGGAAGAATCGCATGGCAGATTACAACCGTGGAGCCATGCCAGAAGGCATCCAGCCCGTGGATGAAGAAGCGAATCTCTTCCTTGACCCTGAACCTCTCCAGTAAGAAAGAAAACCGGGCTGGTTCGCCCGGTTTCTTATGGCGTCGGGTTGAGATGCGGTTACATCGCAGCTCGGCGCAATCGGCGCGGAGGTGCTGACTGGTCGCAGTTTGTGGCCAATCGGTTGCCCGTTCGGCACGTCCTCGCGCCATCAAAACAGGAGAGCGAGGAAACACGCTCCTAGTCGTTGCAACCGCCGTACCACAATGGAGTTCATTCAATGATCGAGGAAGACTTTGTAAGTGGCTGATTTACAAGAGGAATAAAGGATGACCTTGCGAGTTTATAAACCCCTGGCGGCAAACCCTTGCACATGTTGGAAAACACAATGCTCCGGTTTACAGCTCGCGGCGGCCTTCCATGGCCTTCAGCATGGTGATCTCGTCGGTGTACTCAATGTCGCTACCCACAGGGATCCCCATGGCAATGCGAGTGACTTTCAACCCTGGCCGGCGCAGTTGCTGTGACAGGTAAACCGCCGTTGCCTCGCCTTCCACCGTCGGATTCGTCGCGATAATGACCTCGTCTACCTCTCCGTGTTCGACCCGGCGCAGAAGATTGTTGATCCGCAACTGCTCTGGGCCGACTCCGTGTAGCGGCGAAATGGAACCGTGCAGCACATGGTAAGCGCCGTTGAAGTGCTTGGTCTTTTCGATCGACGCGATGTTGGTCGGCTCTTCCACGACGCAAACCAGGCGCTGGTTGCGGGTTGGACTGGAGCAATAGACACACGGGTCCACATCGGTGATGTTATTGCACGTGGAGCACAGCCGAAGGTTGGCTTTGACATCGTGAATGGCCGCAGCTAGTCCGTGCGCGTCTTCATCGCTCGATCGCAGGATGTAGAACGCGAGCCTCTGCGCGCTCTTGCTGCCGACGCCGGGCAGCTTTTTCAATTCGTCGATCAGCCGGGTCATCGGCTCTGCAAACTTTGCCATAGAAAAAAATCCGAATGGATAGGACAGGGAAGACTACAGAATGATTCACAATCCCGGAATGCCCATTCCCCCCAGCATTCCGCCCATGGTGGACTGCATCGCGTCATCGACCTTCTTGCCGGCGCCGTTGACAGCCGCGGTTACCAGGTCCTGAAGCATTTCGATGTCGCCATCTTTCACGATTTCCGGATCGATCTTGATCCCCAGCACCTGCTTGCGTCCATCCATCTTCACCGTAACGCTGCCGCCGCCGGAAGTGGCTTCCACCACCGTTTCTTCCATTTTCTTTTGCAGGGTCTCGTACTGCTTCTTCGCCTGCGACATCAATTCCTGAATGTTGAACCCGCCGCCCATAGCTATCCTTTGCCTCTATCTTTTCTGCCGATAGTCGATTACGGTTCTGATCTCCGCGCCGAATTTTTCTTTCATACGCCGCACCACCGGATCCTGTTCCGCCCGCCCGCGGCTTCCTCCGTTCGAGAAGGTTCGCTGGTTATTCGATGCCGGTTGCGCCGCCCCGCCCGAAACTACCTTCAACTTGACCGGCCGTCCCAACGCGCCACTAGCCGTTGCCATTACCAATCGTTTCGCGTCGGCGCCCACGGTCATATCGATGATCGCGTCTGAGGCTGCAACTTTGATCACCAACTCGTTGCCTACCACGCTCCACTCGCCACTCTCGAGCATCGCTGCGCACATCTGATGGGAACCCAGGCAGTCGAGCACGGCTCCGCGGACCCGGTCTAAATCTGCCGCAGGAGCATTACTATTTTCCGGTGCAGCTGTGGGCTCGAGTGCCGTTGCCGGAGCCGCCGCTCCCATCACCACGCCTGGATTCGGAGAGGAGTTCGGCACTGCTCGCGGCCCCATGACGGGCGCGTTCTCAGCAGCCGACATCTCCGGCTTCGAACCCGTCTTTCGCGCTGAATCCGCCGCAAACGGAGACACAACGTTGGCGCGAGGGGTTGAGGGTTCGCTCCTCCGCACTTCTGGAACAGCGACCGGTTTCGGATTCGCGGTAGGAGAGGGAAGTGCCGCCCCGCTCAGAATCTGTTCAATCGGAAGCAGCCGTTGCGCGTGCGTCATCTTCAGCAGGCCCAACTCAAGATGGAAACGCTGCTCCTGGCGATATCCCAATTCTCCATGGGTTCGCAGCATGATTTGCAGATGCCGCGCCAAATCCTCTTCGCTGAACTGTGCCGCGACCCGTCCTACTCGTTTCTTTTCGTCACTCGAAATCTGCAACAGCGCCGAATCTTCACCCGCTACTTTCGCCACAATCGTATTTCTCAAAAAGCGCACCAGTTGACGCGCAAAATGCGTCGGACTGTGGCCTTCGCTAATCAGGCGATCGATGAGCCGCAGTACCTGTTCGCTGGATCCTTGTGCGACCGCTGCCATCACTTCTTCCATCACTCCCGCCGGAGCCGCACCCACCAATTGCCGTATCGACTCCGCCGTCAGCCGGCCGTCGCAGGAGGCAATCGCCTGATCGAGAATCGAGAGTGCGTCCCGCATGGAACCATCGCCCGCCTCCGCCAGCAGGGCTAACGCATCTTCATCGGCCTCGACCTTTTCACGATTCGCCAGGTCGCGAAGCTGTCCCAGGATCTCCTCAAAACGGACCGCCCGGAAACTGAAGTGTTGGCAACGCGAACGGATCGTCTGCGGAATGTCCTCGGGCTGGGTGGTGGCCATCATGAACACCACATGCCCGGGAGGCTCTTCCAGCGTCTTCAGAAGCGCATTAAAGGCTGCATCGGTAATCTGGTGGGCTTCGTCGAGAATGTAAATCTTGAAACGGTCCCGCGCTGGACGGTATCGCGCCGCCTCGCGCAATTCTCGGATCTCGTCGATTCCACGGTTTGTTGCGGCATCAATCTCGATCACATCCACAGAATTGCCAGCCCGAATCTCGGTGCAGGACTCGCACACCCCGCAAGGTTCAAGGGCGGGCTGGTCGGACGCCCGGCAGTTCAGAGCCATCGCCAGGATGCGCGCGATCGTGGTTTTGCCGATCCCGCGGTGCCCGCTGAAAATGTATCCGTGGGCCGTCCGGCCCTGTTCCAGGGCGTTTTTCAGGGTGCGGGTAACGTGATCCTGCCCGATGACTTCGGAGAACTTCTGTGGGCGGTATTTGCGCGCCAGAACCTGGTAGCTCATGATTCGGAAAGAAGATTATACGTGATGCCGCTGGCCAGCAGGCGGCTTCCGCCAGCCCTGAGTCGGGTCTACGAAATCCTTGCGCAATGCGTGTTCCCGCGATACTCTTTGGCCGCAAGGTGTTGGCTTTGGCCCGCCTGGGGAGGCTCCTGTGCAACTCAGAATCAGTACTCGGACCGTGGACAGCGTGTTGATCGTGGACTGCCACGGGCGCATTGTGTTTGGCGAGGAATCGGCCGTGCTCCGCGACACGGTCAGAAAGCTGATCACCGAAAATAACCGCATCGTGCTCAATCTCGGCGGAGTAAATTACATCGATTCCGGCGGGCTGGGAACATTGGTTTCGCTTTTCACCACGGCGCACACCGCCGGCGGCTCCATCAAACTTGCTAATCTCACACAGCGAGTCGGCGATCTGCTTCAAGTCACCAAGCTCGTAACCGTGTTTGAAGTTTTCAGCAACGAAGAGGAAGCCGTCGAGTCTTTCCGCAAAGGCGCAGCCGCCTGAGATTGCGTCCGCGCCTTTGAACCCTGCGTGACTTCTTCGCGGCCCGGTGAATAGAAAAAATCCAGACAACGCCCGCCTGAGTGCGCATCAGAAGATTGCCGCCACCATTCGCACGATTCCGCGCGGCAAAGTTTCAACCTACGGGGCGATCGCCCAAGCCGCGGGATACCCCGGCGCAGCGCGCCAGGTTGCCCAGGTCCTGCGCCGTTCTTACGGTTTGCCTTGGCAGCGCGTTCTCGGTTCCGGCGGCGAAATCAAACTCCGCGGCGACTCCGCTATCGAACAGCGCCTGCGTCTCGAAGCTGAAGGGGTCGGCTTCCGTGGACGCAAGGTCAACATGCGGCTGCATGAATTTCGATTTGCGATTTCCAAATCAAAAGCCAGAGCAGCGGACGGCAAGCGTCAAAAACCGGTTCGGAAACGCTAAAAGCTAATGACAGACGCCAAAGGCTAACTGCTAAAGGCTGCTTTCCTATAGCCCACCCTTGAACTGCTCGTCGATCTCCACCTGGTACCCAGCCACGACCCGGTTGGTTTCATTCGCCATCCCTACCACCGACATCAATTCCTTGAACATTTCCGGAGTCATGCCCTTCTTTTTCGCCGACGCTGAATGCGACGCAATGCAATAGTCGCACTGGTTGCTGACGCTGATCGCGACGTAAATCAGTTCCTTGGTGAGCGGGTCCAGCGCCCCCGGCGCCATGATCTGCTTGATGTCTTCCCACGTGCGTTTCAACGCCACCGGATCGTGCGCCAGCGCTTTCCAGAAATTATTAACCCAGTCCGTCTTGCGCGTCTGCATGATGTCGTCATAAACCGCGCGCACTTCGGCACTCGCATCCTTGTACTCGATCAGTCCGAAAATCGCCATGACTCCTCCGTGAATAAAGCAGCAGAAAACCATACCAGCAAATAGACTTAAGGCCAATCTGTGAGTGCCTGAACTTTGGTGCAATCGCATCTCTGCCCTCCCCACCTATACTTTGCTGAGATCATGAATAACGCCACGCAATGGTTATTCGTCCTCGCGCCGTTCCTGGTTTTTGCCGCCGTGTTTTGCCTCGCTTTTCTCGGCGTGTACTCCGTCGTGCGCAAAATGCGCGATAGTCTCACCGGCGCTATCAATGGCAAGGAAATGCATCTGCACAGTCCTTGGGGCAGCCTCGATGTCCACGCCGCTGGCAGCCTGGATCCGCGTCTCGCGAAAATCATGATGTATCCCGGGGCTGCTCCGGTCGAGTCCGGTGCTTCATCGTACGAAGCCGAACTTCATCTGCCCAACCGCGAGATCAGAGAGATTACCGCGCGATATTGGACGTCAACTCCAGAGCAGATTGTCTGGGAGTTCTATCAGCGTGAGTTGCCGGACTGGCAGCAGAAACCGGGCAGAAACTTAATGAAAGAGGTGGACGGCCTTCGCCAGGGCATTCACGTCCATGCCGTGCGGCGATCGCACCATCATCGAAATCGGAATTTCCACCCGGTACGCACGTCGTCGGAGCCTCGTCCACGTATTAGCCCTTCGGCAACTCTCCGTTTAGCAGCGCTCCCAACTTGGCCGCTGGGCATCGTAATCCGACATAAAAATGACCAAACAGTGCGTACACCGCGCTGACGTGGTCGAAGCGCATCTCGTAAATTAATTTCTTGAACACCAGGGGATCGTCCGCGAACAAATCGACGCCCCACTCCCAATCGTCGAAGCCAATCGAACCGGTAATAATCTGCTTCACCTCGCCCGCGTAGCGGCGTCCCACCAGTCCGTGTTCATTCATCTGCCGCGCCCGCTCCTCAATCGGCAAGCTGTACCAGTTTTTGTCTTCGCCCCGCCGGCGGTCCATCGGATAGAAGCAGAGGTAACGGTTCTTGGGCAGCTCCGGAAACAGGCGCGGATGCATGGCTTCTTTCTGCCGCGCCAGCGTGTCAGCGATGCCTCGCTTCCATTCCTCAGAATGCGGCTCGATCCCCTGATCTACCAGCGCTTTGTACGTCTTCGTAGTCGACTCATAAAGTCCCAGCTCGATGATGGACAGGTAAGAAGTCGTGGGCTCCAGAAAATCGCCGAATCGCGTTCGTGCCAGATCCAGTTCGGCCTGATTCAGTTCATCAAACGATTGCCGGAAGTGCACGATCATCAGATCGCCCTTGTGCCCGATCAAAGAATAGATCCCAGACTGCCCAGCGGAATTCGCCTCCATCCCCGACAACACGCCGGTCGCCTCGGCTACGATCTCGGACTTCTGCGCCGGTTGCAGTTTCCGCCATTCCGGCCAGCGTACCCGCATCATCTGATGCAGAACGCTGTAGCCCTCGATCGTTAATGGAACCGCCGGCGCCTCAGCCGAGGCAGTTTCAGGACGCGCAGTACGGGTGGATGACATGAAGACCCTTTCGGAAACTCTGCCTATTGTATCCGTTGCGAGGTGCGCAACGAGCACCGCAAGCCAGGCAGCACGCCGCACAGGTCTTTGGCTCTCGGTTTACTCTTACGACGATGGGCGGAGCCGCTCCTGCCGCTTGGAGCTACGGGCACGCTTGGTATAGGCCGCGGTTTCCTTGGTGACTGCGGCGATGTGGCTGGGCTTGATGCGGCGGGGACCGACGAAATCCACTGGCTTGATATCGGGAGGAGGAGCCAGCGTGGCGCGCTGCTTAACGCGGTCGAGAGCGGCGGCGGGGAATTCTTTCACTTCCAGCAACTCCTCCCACTGGGTAAACAGCCCATGGCGGCTGCGGTGGCGCACGATGCGGTAAGCGATATTTTTGGCGACTCCGGGGAGCTGCGTGAGTTCCTTGGTATTGGCGGTGTTGAGGTTGATTTTGTCGGTCATAAAAGAGCTTTAGATGGGTGAATGGGGAGGGGAGGTGGGCCGGAAAAGCGGCCTCTCGCGATGGTTCCAACAGTAACCCTGGAGCATCCAATGAAGTGTTTGACTTCCATTCTGGGGACCCCTAGATTGGAAGTAGTTCTTTAAGGCCAATCCCACCAGTGGGGGCGTCACGGCTTCGACGGAGATGCTTGCGGCCAAGAGGCATGCCGGGGTGCACACACCCGTAATCGAGTGCAAAATGATAATTGCCAATCAACAGATGGCATACGCAGCCTAATTAGTTAGGCAGCCGCTCTCCACCGCTTCGCCCTTGGGCGGTGAGCGAGCGTCACACAGAGGGCTGCTCTTCTCTGCTACGTCTGGGCAGAGAAGCTAAGATCACAGGCTAGCGGCACCCGTTTCTTGTCCGTTCTGAGCGGAGGCCGCGAACGTCCCAGGGTAATGCCTGGGGCATGAACGCGAATAAGCATGTAGTCTCTTGACCAGTAACATTTTCGGACGCGGGTTCGACTCCCGCCGCCTCCACCATACTTTCCTTCCCGTTCCACAATTCTCTTCGTGCCAAGGTACTCCGGACGTTTTGATCCTCTACCTAGAGACGATCACGATCTTTTGGGGAACGTTCCGTCTGTCCCCGTTTCCCAACCCCTCACCACACCCTGCACCGATTCTGCGGTACCATGGGCTGGCCTGCCTTGCAGCTGAAGGCATCCTGGAATTCCTGCATGTTGGAGATCGGCCCGATCAGGCGGAATTTTGCCGGCGAGTGTGGATCGACCCGCACCAGCACACGGGACTGCTCGGGAGCGACGTTCTCGCAGCGGCTGATGGCATAGCCTAAGAACACGCGTTGCGCCGGGGTGAAGCCGTCAATGACCTTCGGCTCTTCGCCTTCGTGCGCCTTCATGTAGGCGCGATAGGTCATCCGCAAGCCGCCGTTGTCGGCGACGTTTTCGCCGAGCGTGAGCTTACCGTTCAAGTAGAGCGGCTTTCCGTTTCCATCGTCGACCGGTGAATAGTGCGAATACTGGTCGGCAATGCACGCAGCCCGCTCATCGAACGCTTTGGCATCCGCGGCGGTCCACCAGTCGGTCAGATTCCCGTCAGCGTCGAACTTACGCCCTTCATCGTCAAAGCCGTGCGTAAGTTCGTGCCCGATGACGCGCCCGATCGCGCCGTAGCTGTAGGCGTCGTCGGCGTTCAGATCGAACATCGGCGGCTGGAGAATACCCGCAGGCAGCACGATCTCATTCACCTCCGGCGAGTAGTAGGCGTTGACCGTTGGCGGCGTCATGTCCCATTCCGTCTTGTCGACGGGCTTGTCAATCTTGTTGATCTGCCGCCTCGATTCGAACTGGCTGGCCCGCATGTAATTGCCGGCCAAATCGTCGCGCTTGATCTCGATGCTCGAGTAGTCGCGATAGTGATCGGGGAAGCCGACTTTAGAGCTCTGGATCTTCTTCAGCTTGACCAGGGCCTTCTGTTTGGTTTGCTCCGACATCCACTCGGACGAACTGATGCTCAACGACAGCTGCTCAATCACGTTGTTCACAATCGTGTGGACTTTCTGCCGCCCTTCAGCTCCGAAGTACTTGTCCACGAACATCTCCCCGGAGGCTTCGCCCAGCTGCTCGTCGACGAGGTTGACGCAGCGCTTCCAGCGATCCGCAAGCACCTTGGTGCCGCGCAAGTACTGGCTATTGAAGCGGAAGTTTTCGTTGACGAACTCGGAAGAAAGCACAGGCGCCATCGCGTGAACCACGCGCCAGCGCAGATAGACCTTCCAATCCTCGAGCGGTACCGTGGAGATCGCCGCGTTGACGCTGCGGTAGAAATCCGGCGTATCTACATTGAGCGAAGCAAACGACGGCGCGCTTGCGGCCTTGAGAAAGTCGGAGAGATACAAATTAGGGACGATGGCGTTGAACTCGGCCAGCGTCATCTTGTGGTCAAGGTTGGTCGGGTCCCGCCGCGCAGTGCGGTCGAGGGACGCTTCCGCGAATTTAGTCTCCAGCTTGAGAATGGTTTCGCCATCGGCCGATGCCTGCGCTTGCGGTTCGCCGGTCAGGCATCAGCATTTTTGCAACATGTTTCACATACTCTTGCCGCTGCTCGATCGCCTTGGCATCAGTTTTCAAGTAGTAATCGCGATCCGGCAGGCTGATCCCACCCTGGTCAAACTCAGCGATCGACATCGACGAATTGTGCTGGTCGGTGCCCGAGCCAAAGGCAAACATCATCGGCATCCCCTGATCGTCCAACTCGGCGGCCAGTGCCAGCATGCCGCGTTTGTCCTTGAGCCCATCGATGCGCGCAAGGTACGGAGCGATAGGCGTGCCCTTCTTGCTCTCGACCGCGCTCTCGTCCATGCAGGCGGCGTA
Organism: Terriglobia bacterium; assembly: GCA_963797845.1. Classification (GTDB taxonomy): domain Bacteria; phylum Acidobacteriota; class Terriglobia; order Terriglobales; family Acidobacteriaceae; genus DASREM01. The sequence goes on along the minus strand of CAWCRE010000008.1, from coordinate 786,526 downwards.
ATAGTTGCCAGCCTGCCGTTCCCGTGGTTCTTCCTTGGCATCGGGCTGGGCCGCGGCTTCCAGCACCGTGCGCAGTTTTCGCAGATTCACTTCGTTCATCTCTTCGTAGCGGTTGTATCGCGGGCGATCGGGAGGAAGTGGATTCTTGGCCCGCCATCCGCCACAGGCGTACTGATAAAAGTCAACGCAGGGATCGACCGAGCGATCCATCTGCGACACATCGAAGCCAGTATGCGACGCGTCCTGCCCGAAGGCTGCACTGCAGATGAGGAGAAGCTGAACCACCGCAAACGTCCATTTCATGGTTGTACGCTCCGCGAAAACACGTAGTCTACCCGACCGATATTGGGAGGTATTACAAGCAGCACAGAATGGACGTTCCAGAGCGCAAGTTGTGAGCCGAGCGGTGAACAGGAATAGACACGACAGCGATTTGACTAGATTTTAGACGTCTCGGACGACAAATCGCGTTCTGTGCGATGTGTGGGGTATGTCGGAATGTTTGGGCCAAGTTCGATCAACTCTGAGACAGTATCGAACCCCCACTCATTCGCAAACTGCGCGAAGGAGTGGGCCAACCGTCCGTTTCTTGCCCCACCCGCCTGACCAAGACTCCTAACCTCCATGAGCAATTCTGAACAGACCCGATCGCAGCCAAATGGCAGAATTCAACTTCGATAGGAGTGTTTCGAAGTCTCCCCCCGCTCCCAGGAGGACTTATGTGGGTCTTTTCAAAACGCTCTCGACAGATGTCTCTTTCACCTGCCGAAATGGAGGAGGCGATTGTGGATCGCACAGCGGAAGTGCAGAATCTTTCGCAACGTCTTTTGAAACTGCAGGATGAGGAGAGGCGAAGGTTGGCTCGTGACTTGCACGATACTACCGGGCAAACTTTGGCCGCGTTGAAGTTAAGTGCTACCTTGCTGGAGAATGAGTGCAGTCAATATCCCTCTGCCCTGCGGTCGGTTGCTGACCTAATGGCGCTCGCTGACCAGGCGATTAATGAAATCCGCACCCTGTCCTATCTTCTACATCCGCCTCTCCTGGATGAGGTGGGCTTTTGCTGCGCCGCAGAATGGTATGTCGAAGGTTTCTCCAAACGGAGCGGGATCGACGTCACAGTCGATTTCGCCGACCAGCATCCGCGCCTCCCTATCGCGATCGAAACCGCTCTCTTCCGGATATTGCAGGAGAGCTTGACAAACGTGTATCGGCACTCCAAAGCCAAGCAGGCGTTAGTCCGTTACCTGCGTCCTGGTGGATCCACCATCCTTGAAATTCGGGATTTCGGTTGCGGGATACCCAAGGAGCGTTTGACCGGATTGCGAGAAGTAAATAGTGAAACGGGCGTCGGACTAGCAGGAATGCGCGAGCGCTTGAAGGAACTGAACGGCAAGCTTGAACTGGAGTCGGACGGCGATGGAACCAGTGTCCGAGCGGTCGTTCCTTTCACCGCAACCATGCCATACATGGCGGGTGGGCGACATCAACCCGGAGTATAACCCGAGTTTTTCTCTAGAATCGTTTCAGAGAAAGAAACCGGGGGTGCGCCACGTCTGGCGCTTGTCGAGAAGTGGCCTCCCGCGCTTCTTCATCGCCGGGGGATTGTTCCGCAAGTAGCAGAGTTTCTCGATGCGTTTGCGGGTGCAGCGCGGCTTGGTGTCGTCGCCGGAACAGTGGTGTTGGCGTAGCTTACGCGCCTACTTTCTTGGCGAAGCTGGATTGATCGGAGTGAACCGATGGGAAGTGCTCCAGCTGAGGATGCGACTGTCGGCCATCTGGCCGCGAAGTCTGAGACTGCTGGCGGTCTAGCAGGCCACTTCTCGAAAAGCGCGATAAGTGGCGCACCCCCATTCTTTCGCTAACGTCCCACCGCAGACCGCATTACTCTCCGCGCTGATGTGGCCCACCTCGCCTACCAACACTCCTGACCTCCTGAGCAATTCTGAACAGACTCCGATGGGAACCAAATGACAGAATTCAACTTCCAAGCGAAGATTATGAAGTCTCCCCGCCGCTCTCAGGAGGACTTATGTGGACCTTTTCAAAACGCTCTCGACACACGTCTCTTTCACCGGCCGAACTGGAGGAGGCGATTGTGAACGCACAGCGGAAGTGCAGAATCTCTCGCAACGTCTCTTGAAACTGCAGGACGAGGAGAGACGAAGGTTAGCTCGTGACTTACACGATACTACCGGGCAAACGCTGGCCGCGTTGAAAATAAGCGCTTCGTTGCTGGAGAATGAGTGCAGGCAATATCCCTCTGCACTACGCTCAGTGGCTGACCTTTTGGCGCTCGCTGACCAGGCGATTAATGAAATCCGCACCATGTCCTATCTTTTGCATCCACCCCTGCTGGATGAGGCGGGCTTTCGCTGCGCCGCAGAATGGTATGTCGAAGGTTTCTCCAGACGTAGCGGGATCGACGTCACATTCGATGTCGCGGCCGAGCATACGCGCCTCCCCATCGCGATCGAAACAGCTCTCTTCCGGATATTGCAAGAGAGCTTGACAAATGTGTATCGGCACTCCAAAGCCAAGCAGGCGTTCGTCCGTTACCAGCGCCATGGTGGGTCCACCATCCTCGAAATCCGGGATTTCGGTTGCGGGATACCCGCCGAGCGATTGACCGGACTGCGAGAAGTAAATGGGGAAACGGGAGTCGGCCTAGCTGGAATGCGCGAGCGGTTGAACGAACTGAAAGGCAACCTTGAACTGGAATCGGATGGGCATGGAACAATGGTCCGAGCGATCGTTCCTTTCACCGCAACCATGCCATACATGGCGGGTGGGCGACATCAACCCGGAGTATAACCCGAGTTTTTTTCTAGAATCGTTTCAGGCAACAAACCGGGGGTGCGCCACGTCTGGCGCTTGTCGAGAAGTGGCCTCCCCGCTTCTTCATCGCCGGGGGATTGTTCCGCAAGTAGCAGAGTTTCTCGATGCGTTTGCGGGTGCAGCGGGGCTTAGTGTCGTCGCCGGAACAGTGGTGTTGGCGTAGCTTACGCGCCAACTTTCTTTGCGAAACTGGATTGATCGGCGTGAACCGATGGAAAGTGCTCCAGTTGAGGATGCGACTGTCGGCCATGTGGCCGCGAAGTCTGAGACTGCTGGCGGTTTGCCAGGCCACTTCTCGAAAAGCGCGAGAAGTGGCGCACCCACAATTCTTTTCGCTAACGTCGCACGGCAGACCGCGTTATTCTCCTCGTTAATGTGGCCCACCCGCCAGCACAGAATGGACGTTCCAGAGCGCAAGTTGTGAGCCGAGCGGTGAACCGGAATAGATTAAGACAGGGATTCGACTAAGCAGGCTGCTGAAAAAGGAACCAACACAGTAATCGGGAAGGGCACGAGTTTACTCGTGCCGCAAGCTGTTGAAATACGCTGGCGCTTTAGCGCCTGAGGTTTGCTTTTCTCGCTTGAAAGCTTTTTCAGCAGCCTGGTAGGTTCAAACGACTCGGCCTGGCATACGACGTTCAACACATAACAGCCAGGAATCTGCTGCCGGTCGCGCTTGTAACGGGCCGGGGTGGTGGCCCACCCCAAGGCAAGGAAATGTTCGTTGTCTCCCAATTCGAAACTGGCGGGTGAGGGTTCCCCTGTTTCCACTAATAGCCGCTGGCCCACCCATCGCGTCTTGGGTGATGTGTAAGGTATGTCGGAAGTGTTAGCACGTTCGATCAACTCTGAGAAAGGATCGAGCCCCACTCATTCGCAAACTGCGCGAATGAGTGGCCATCCGCCGGTGGTTTGGTTGGTGGTTTCTTGCTGGCGTACAATGCTCACATCTCCCCCTGAAAAAGAGGAATTTCAGCATGGCAGTGAAGCTCCAAGAGGTCTTTGGCGTCAGTAAGCAGCGCGTCCTAAGCTACCTGGAACGCGAGGCGGTCGACGGTTTTTTCGGTGAAGGCGCTCGCCTCCGACAAGCAGATCATCGTTTACGGATCCTCCAAGCAAGGCAAAACATCGCTCGTCGACAAACACTTGCCATATGAATCGAATGTTCCTGTGAGTTGCACACCCAAGTACGAGGCGACCGACATTTATAAAGCAATCCTCCGCGCCGAAAACATCCAGCTTGAGGGAGGTTCGGAGAAATCGAGCGGAACAGCATCAAAGCTGTCGATCGGTACGAAATTCAAGGCAATGGTGCCGTTCTTTGGCTCAGGGGAGGCAAGCGTGGACGGTGAAACCGGAGCAAATTCCGGTGAAAGAATACATTTGAAACGATAGAGGTGAATCTGGCTCTCCCACAGGAAATCGCCCACCTCCTTCAAAAGGTGAAGTTCAGGAAGATCGTCATCCTCGAAAATTTTCACTACCTCAGCCTTGAAGTGCAAAAGGCACTGGCATTCGATTTCCGCAGTTTTCAAGAATTAGGAATTCGATTCGTCATCCTTGGCGTGTGGCGCGAGAAGAACCGCCTCACTCAGTTTAACGGGGACCTTCAGGACCGCATCATCGAAGTGCCGGTGGAACCGTGGTCAAAGCAGGAATTCAAGGAGGTCATCCGAATCGGCTCCGAAATGCTTAACATACAGATTTCGGACAAAATACAGGACAATCTCATCGAAAGCGCCTTCGACAGCATCGGAGTAGTCCAGGAGTTAACGAAGGGAGTTTGCACCGGCGCCGGAGTTGATAAAACGGAAAGTAATCTGAAGAAAATCGAGGATATGTCCTTACTGCAGACCGCGATCGGACAGAAGACAGAAGATTATGCGGGTCGACACCAGCGGGCACTGAAAATATCGCAGAAGGCAGAAAGACGAAGAAGGCGACTGAAGAATCGATTCCGCTTTATCTCCCGTATTATACGGTCAAAGCGTGGCTCCAGTTCTGCTTTCAGCAGGTTGTGAAGGGCATTCGCCGCGAGCAACTTGAAGAACAGATCAAAAAAGACCATCACCGCGCAAAAGACGTACGGCCAAGCGATATGAGCAACCTTCTGCATAACTTCGCCGAGCTGCAGCAAGAGAAAGGAATCGTACCCCCGATCTTCGACTATGACCAAAATACGCGGACAATGCGCGTGGTTGATTCAACATTCTACTTTTTCTTGCGCCATGTTGATAAAGACAAAGTACTGAACGACATCGAAAATCCGATAGATCGCATTGAACGCAAAACGAAGGCTGAGCTTCCACTAGTCGCAAAAGCCAAAGCGGAAGATTAGGAACAGGAAAATTTAGGAACAGACGGGACGTTCACCAAGCTCCTCGCGTCTCAATTTCCGCCTGCGGGGCAGGCCCTAGCCCCGCTACTTCGCCGCCCGCTTCTTCCCCTCGACCATCACTCTCCGCAAGATCCGGTTGATTCGCGTCTGGGCACCTAGGGACAGAGGCGAAAGTTCGGCAATTTCCATCCGTCGATAATTTAGGGAACGTTCCGTCTGTCCCCGGTTTTCAGGTGCCCTCTCAACGTCTTTGCCGTGGTGTGCTCTTTAAGTACGCTGCTAGTGCTTAAAGCGGGTCCCTCGAAATGAGGGGCTTCGTGCGGGGGCTCCGTATGCTCAATGGGCGGTTCATAAGCCGGAACATGAGGCGGGATTTTTGGAGGTGGCGCGTGGGGATGAAAGTCAGGTTCTGCCCGAATCGGAGGACGCTGTCATTTTCTGGGTAGGCAGACGGTCCCACGACCTCGACTATCTTTGCCTGCACTGAAACGTCTGCCGCAGCTCACAATCCCCTTCAGCTCGTTATAACTGGAAAGCTCACGCTCCGTCTCCAACGATTTCAGGTTTACCTGCCAGTACTTAGGCTGCACTTCGTCGCCCTCTGGTGAGCCCACAATTTTGCGAACTCTTGTGAGTCGGGTCTCGACCGCCCTGCAGCATCGCCTTTTCACTGTTTACCTCCGCCGCCAGGTCCTCCTTATAGCGTCTATCGGCTGCTTCTATTTCCTTTTCCTGTTCCTCGTTTCGGACTCTTTTTCCTTCATCCTGGGGCCGACTGAGGTGACATCACCGCTTGTACCGAAACGAATCTTCTCCCCTATCAAAACTGAAGCTCTAAGGTCCGGATTCTTAATGCGCTTCGCCGTAATTCTTTCGGCGCTTTCCTCCTCGAGTCTGCCCGAGATCTTTTCCTGAACGGACTTGCTTACAACATCCAGCAATTCACCCGTTACCGGATATTTTTTCTTCAACACCCTTAGTAACTCCAGATGGTCCCAGTCCTAAAATAAACCCCAGGAATTTGTGGCTTGCCGATTCGCGCCCCAGCCCTTGCCTCCAGGCAGGCGCGATTCGCGGACATCAGCACCTCCTCTTCCTTGCCAACCTTCTCAATGGCCTCGCTCGTGGCTTCGGCGGGTGCGTGGATTTTTGAAAATGAGTCCGGCATCTCGGGCGGAGAATCTCTGGAAGCCAGCTGCCCTGTCACTTTCTATTGATTCCTTCTGCTGCTTAATTTGCTGCTCCGGATGGAAAAAGAACATTGTCCGTTGAGTGGGCCGGGGGCCTTCAGATTCTAAACAACATGCTGGACGCTTTCGGCGGCTGTGTTGAGGTTGAGCTCTCTCTGGGCAATTTGCCTGGCATCGGGCGGGATTTCTTCCCATGCCGATTCATAGGCATGGATATTGAGTTGCGCCGAGAGGTCAAGATAGACCTTCCACACGAGCCCGCCATAAATCTTGTCAGACTCCCTTATCTCTTTCTGCAGGGTGTCCACAACATTACCGGCCATCGCCCCGGTGAAACTGAAGCAGAACACCGCTGTTATCACAAATCCAAGGCGCTTCAGCCAGTCGCTCCCCTTGTCCCATCCTTTCCACAATGGCTCCAGCTTCGCGCTGACCTTTGAGTGAGGAAACAGGTTCCTAGCAACCATAAGGGCAATCACCAGAGCGAGCGTGGCCGCCGAATTCAGCTGAACCTTTTCCATGAGATCCTTCGCCCGTTCAAGATGCTCCCTCCACTCCAGCACCCGCGAAAGAGGCACATAACCAAACAGGGCTGGCAGCAGGAGCGCGACTGCGGCGGCGACGGAAAATACCACAAAAAAGCCAGTGGCATTCTTCGCTAGCAGAAACAGCAGGCTTTCGGTCTTCTTCCTGCGCTTGAAGAAAAGCCGCATCAGCAGGCATGTCGCAAGCCATGCCAGGGAAGTGGCCAGAACCCACTCCGCACCCGGCTGATGCGTGAAAATCAATGATCCCGTGAGGAGAGCGCTACCCCCGCAGCACCGATGGATAGGCCTGACCAGCCCCCGAGCCCCAGCACTATGAGCATCAATATTCCGAGAATTATCGTGACCCAGAATAGCGTTGCAAATGCATAGAACAGCGTCGGCGATTCCGCCAGTGCGATAAGGAAGACAAGGATGGCGACGGGCGCGACCCAGGGCAGGAAGCCAGCGCTTAGTATTGCCGAAAATTCATCACTGGTTCCGAATTTTGCGTTTGGATGAACATCGTTAGATTTCGCTTGCGGAGGCGACCCACAGGCTGCTCGCCAAGATCAAAGGAAGGGTGGCGTCCTTGTTTGCCAAGATAGTCAATGGCATCGCTCTGGCGTGCCGGCTGCGTCTGAAGACCTCGTCGCCGTAAGCGTCATCTACCGGCGTGAGGGTTGCGGTCTTTTCCTGTGCATGTGGCCGCGGATCGGGAAGGCCAAGCACTCTGAGGTCGGGCATTGGCGAGGCATCTTCCCGTCGGCGGCGCTCGGCCATCACCGCGCCTATCACAATAAGCACAAATATCGCCAGGAAGAAACCGGCGGGGCCGGGCAGATGGCCAGACAGATGACAAAGATCAGCGGGGCAAGTATCGATCCTGATTGCCCATGGCTCATACTTAGTAACTCCCTTCCGGTACCGGACCGGGAGAATTGTATACCCGTTTCTAACTTCTCGATGCGGTCATGCCCGCACTGGCAATCGGGCGGGCGTCATTCACTTTATCGCCGTTCGACACCTTGGCGGAAGGCTTTGGGAAATCAAGGAGCAGACGGGACGTTGACCAATTTCCTCGTGCCTCAGCCCTGCCCTGCTTCGTGTTCGTCCTTGGCGTTGGCCCTTCGACCGCGCCCAGGGTAAGCCCCTAGCCCCCTACTTCTCTCCCGCCCTCTTCTTCCCCTCGACCATCACTCTCCGCAGGATCCGGTTGATTCGCGTCTGGTAGCCTGGGCCCTTGGACTTGAACCAGTCCACCACCTCGCGATCCACCCGCAGCGATAGCCTCTGCTTGCGCGGACGGTTCCATCGCGACTCCGCCTCGGCATCTTTCTCCATGAGCCCTAACAGTTCATCCTCATCCGCCGCCGACGCGCGCAGCCGCGCAATCTTCCCCACCCGTGGACCGGCCTTCTTAGCCTTTATCTTTCTGCGTTTAGCTGTCATGACACAATTGTATAGCTCCCCGCGTCATGACGATGTGTTTCCCGTCGGAACATTTTCATCTCAAGGCCCGCGCCCAGCCAGGCACCACGGCCTAAGAGCGCTGTCACGAAATGGTATGATCCCAGCTTCGTGTAAGTACAAGGCCCGCGTAGGCAAGGCTGAGAGACGATGATGCCAGCGAACATTGGCGTGCGATCCGCGTTGCCGGCCGATGCCGAAGCCATCGCCCGTATCTACAACTACTACGTCCACAACACGGTCATCACCTTCGAAGAAGAACCTGTCTCGGCACAGACGATGGCGACGCGGATCGCCGAGATTCAGAACGCATCCTTGCCCTGGCTGGTGGCAGAACTCGAGGGTACGCTCGTTGGATATGCCTATGCGAGCAGATGGAAGTCTCGGAGCGCCTATCGCCATTCTGTCGAAACCACAATCTATCTCGAGCGTGGGCACGAAGGCCGAGGCATTGGAAAGCGGTTGTACTCGGAGCTTCTGTCGCGGTTACGCGCCCAAGGTATCCACGTTGCGATCGGAGGCGCGGCTCTTCCGAACGAAGCCAGCGTGGCGCTGCATGAGAAGCTTGGCTTCGAGCGAGTCGCAACTTTTCGCCAGGTAGGCTTCAAACAAAATCGCTGGGTGGATGTCGCCTACTGGCAGCTTTTGTTGTGACAGGAACACGATTGTGAGTTCCCGGCTTGCTTCAGCAGCCCGCTAACTTTTTACCGCGTTCCTGAACCAATTTGCATCCAATCTCAAGGGAGTTGCCGATGAAGTTTCTGGACTACTTTCGATCGCTGAAATCTCCGGAGTTGCGGACTGCATGGGCGGTGGCCGTCGTCGCGGACACGATCCAGCTGGCGGCGATGCCGTTGTTTGTGGCGGGAGGAATTTCTCCGGCAGATGTGGGCCTGGATTTGATCGTGGCGTTCATCCTGATTCGACTGCTCGGTTGGCACTGGGCTTTTCTGCCGTCGCTGATGGCGGAACTCGTGCCCGGACTCGATTTGTTTCCGACCTGGACGGCCGCGCTGCTCTATGTGACGGCTGAGCGCGTGCGTTCGAGCGAGCCGGAGATTCTGCCTCCTGATCCGAATTTCAAGCTGCGGTAAGCTGCTCAGATTCGCCTACCCAACAATTCTTCCATCTTCACTCGCCGAAAATCGAAGATCTTGTCGAGGTCGGATTGCACCCAGCCTCGATGCGCGAGGGCTCCGAGAAATCCATATGGGAGTGCATAGCGGACGCTATCATACATGCGGGTGCCTTCATTCTCTGCGACGAAACGATGTTCATGCTCCCAAAGCGTGTAAGGCCCTGAAAGTTCTGCATCCACGAAGCGATGGGGCGGATCCATGCCGTGATCTTCGTAGTCCAACGGAAAGGAACAAAACGCCAGCGCAGCGAATAGTGGATCAGCGATCCGGCCTGGAGCTCAGGTGGAGCTTCGACCATGCGGAAGTCCAGCCACGGCGGCGTGATGGATTGAAGATTTTCGGGTCGCGAGAAAAACTCGAAGACTCGTTCGATTGGTTTGGGAAGCCACTGCTCGCGGCTCAGAGTGTAGACCTTGGCCATGCAGTTCGATTTTAGCTGGCGAGAGTGGCTTCCCCTTAGTACCAGCGCCTATTTTCCAATGTAGCTCACGCGCCAGATCGAATTCGATCCGTCGTCAGTGACTAGCAGCGATCCGTCGGGTGCGATGGTCACTCCCACAGGTCTGCCCCAAACCTGGCCGTTGTTGAGCACAAAGCCCGTGAGGAAATCCTCGTATTCTCCGCCGGCTTTGCCGGTTTGATGAAGCGGAACTCGAATGACCTCATAGCCGGCGCGCACACTGCGATTCCAGGAGCCATGCTGCGCGGCGAAGATGTCGCCATGGTATTCCGCGGGAAATTGCTTGCCCTCGTAGAATGTCATTTCGAGAGAGGCGTGATGAGCCTGCAAAAGAACGTCCGGTACGATGGCTTTATCCTTTAATTCAGGGTGCGCACCCTGGTGGCGCGGATCCTGGTGCCCTCCGATGTACCACCAAGGCCAGCCATAGAAGCCTCCGTCTTGCACATGGGTGATGTAGTCGGGAACCAGATTATCGCCAATCGCGTCGCGCTCATTGACTGAACACCACAACTGGCCGGTGCCGGGCTGAATGGCCAAACCTCCGCCAGCGTTGCGGATACCGGACGCGTAGATCCGCATTCCAGAACCATCGGGATTGAATTCGAGAATATCGGCGCGATTCTTTTCTCCGGGATCATCGTCCACGTTGGAGCGCGATCCGACACTGACGTACATTTTCCTGCCATCAGCGGAAAATTGAATGTCGCGGGTCGAGTGTCCCGATCCATCGGGCAGATCGGCGATGTGTTCCGCGCGCCCCGTCGCCTTTGCATCTGCCGGACGATAGGGGAACCTCACGACGACGCCGGGCTGGCCGATGTACACGTATTGCGGGTTGGGGCCCGGTGGATAGAAGGCGATGCCGTATGGTTCTTTCAGTCCGGTGGCGAAGATCTGCATCTGTTCCGGTTTGCCGTCGGATGTGATGCCGCGAAAAACGCGGATGCGGCCGGCGCGGCTCTCGGCCAGAAAAATATCTCCATTCGGAGCGGTGCGAATCAGGCGGGGTTCATCGAGCCCCGTGGTGTAGAGCTCCACTTTAAAACCCGCTGGCGCTTTGGGCCACACATTGGCTGGACGAGAAACAATGTCAGGACCATTATCAGCGGACTTCGTAGCCATCGGGGGAGGCAAGTCTTTCCCAGTAATCTTGTGAATTTTACCCGGCTGCTCGTAACGAAAGTCGGTGAACGGCGCAGATGGCGGCGGAGCTTTGATCGGAGTTGTGTTGTCGCTGGAAGGCGCAGGCGCGGCCGATTCCGTTTGGGAAAGGCCAAGCGATTTTACGTAGGAGACGATTTTCCAGCGATCTTGTTTGGGTAATTGCGCCCAGGAAGGCATGCCGTTCTTGGGATCACCGTGAGTCACGAACCAAAATACTTCTCCCGGTGTCACCGCTTCGATGTTTCCGTCCACCAGTCCTGGGGCGTTGCCTGAGCCCTCTCCGTTTTTACCATGACAGGATGCGCAATGCTGCAGATATAAAGATCTTCCCTCGGTAATTGCGTCGTTGCGGTTCTCCCAAGGGTTTTGAAGCTTTTTCGCGGATGGGGGAGCGTTATGAAAGGTCTGATTCTGAGCTCTCAGAACTGCGATGGAGAAAAATGCTGCGACAAAGACTACGACGGCCAAAGTACCTTTCCGCACATTCACCTCTGAATACCGAGTCACCTGCAAGCCGCCTGCAATGCGAAGCAGGCCGGCGCCGATTTTTCTTGGATGCGAAACGGCCGGGTAAGCAGCAGTTCTGACTGAGATTTTGGCGAACGGCAGAGAGGCACGATGGGGCCTAAGCACATGTGTTCTGGCGTGTCGCCCCCATTTCAAGTGACCGAATATTCTGGTTTTCGTCTAAGGTGCATGGGCAAGGCTCGGGCAACAACAAACCTGCATCTTTAGCCTCTATTGCACATCAGAAGTACGGTTGCCTGTAGAATAAGGCCTCGCGCATCATGAATTCGGGCACGCAAAATTGCCGGAGAAGTTGTCGGTGAAGGCACAGTGCCTGTCTTTCCATGAAGTGCCGCACACCACGCGGCTGTTTTCTGATTACCTTTACGATTATTCGAAAGTCCAGAAGTTCTACTCCTCGTCCCCCTACGTTCTTCGAAACCTCGAAAGTCTCTCGCGTCCCGATTACGACTCCAAACGACGCGAGCTGGTCGCGTCCGTTCTTGAACGCCAGAATCGCAGCTGGAATGCGTCTGCTAAAGCCCTGGAAAATATCTCGCGTCTGCGGGCGGGTGCTTCCGCCGTAGTGACCGGACAGCAGGTAGGCCTTTTCGGCGGCCCGGTCTTTGCACTCTACAAAGCGCTTACCGCGATCAAGCTTGCGGAAGAAGCGACGGCGCGAGGAGTGAATGCTGTTCCCATTTTCTGGCTCGCGACCGAAGATCACGATCTCGTTGAAATCAACCACGTGTCGATTCCCGCGCCAGACTTCTCGCTGCGGGAGGTGCGAACCGAAGCTTCCGGAAAACCAAATTCTCCGGTCGGTCGTATCCGCTTCGCCGACGAAATCAGCGCGGTGATCGATCGCACCTCGGAGATCCTGGGTGAGACCGATATCTTGGCCACTCTCCGGCAGAGCTATCTTCCTGGTAGCAACTTCGGGGATGCGTTCGCTCGTCTGTTCGCGAAAATCTTCGCGGACTTCGGGCTGATTTTGCTCGAACCCTCGGATTCGGAACTGCACCGCATCGCGGATCCCATCTTGCGCAGCTCCATCGAGCGTGCAACGGAGCTCGACGATGCCCTGCTCGCTCGCGGCAAAGATTTGGAACGCGCCGGCTACCACCAGCAGGTCAAGGTCACCGAATCTTCCACTCTGCTGTTTGCCGTCGAAAACGGCAGCCGCACGGTGATTCATCGCAAGGCAAATCACGGGTCTCCGGATTTTCAGATTGGTTCCAGGCGGCTCAAGACAGCAGAGCTGCTCCGGGCAATTTCAGATGCGCCCGAAGAGTTCAGCGCAAACGCCTTGCTGCGGCCGGTAATGCAGGACTATCTATTACCGACAATCGCTTACGTGGGGGGCGCCGCCGAGGTCGCCTATTTCGCCCAATCTGCCGTCGTCTACCAGGCGCTACTGGGCCGCGTGACACCCATCGTTCCCCGTTTCTCAGCGACCGTTATCGAACCCAAACCCGCGAGCCTCCTGCAACGTTATGGCCTGACCTTTCAGGACGCGATGCAAGGTCCGGAAATCCTGCGCGAACAGCTGGCAACTCGTGCTCTGCCGCAGGATGTGCACTCCGCTTTTGATCAGGCCGAAAAAGGCTTGCAGGTTTCCATGGAGAGTGTGAAGCAATCTCTGGCGCGACTCGATCCTACGCTGGTTGAAGCCGCCACCCGCGCGGCGTCGAAAATGGACTACCAGATCAATCGCCTGCGCGCCCGCGCGGCGCGCGCTGAACTTCGCCGTGTAGAAGTCTTAGGACGCCACGCAGCCCTGCTTAGCAACGCGCTTTATCCTGGCAAAACTCTGCAGGAGCGCCAAGTTGGAGGCATCTATTTCTTGTCTCGTTATGGCAACGATTTCCTTCGGCAAGTCTATCGGGAAATTCGTCCCGACTGTCTCGATCACCAGTTGATCGAGATCTGATCTACTTCGCTTCGCTGGTCGCCAGGTACGTGCCCAACCCAATCATTATCAGTCCGGTCACAGTGCGTTGTCGCCGGCGGAAGGTCGATGATGACCGGATTCGCGCTCCTAGAGGGCCTGCCAGAAACGTAACCACCAGGTCCGCCGAGGTGTTCAAGCACACAGAAATGCTTCCCAGCACGATGAACTGCAGGAAGACGTGCCCAGCCGAGCGGTTCACGAATTGCGGAATAAATGACAGGAAGAACAGGGCAGTCTTCGGATTCAACACCTCAGTCGCTACGCCCTGCCACAACGGATTACGCGCCTTTGCGACCTCGACTTCTTCCACTTCGCGGTCATGGAATGCGTCCCTGATCATCCGCACGCCGAGGAAACAAAGATATCCGGCGCCGGCGTACTTCACCGTTGAGAAGGCCACGGCGGATTTTGCCAGGATTACGGAAACTCCAATCGCCGCCGCCAGCACGTGGACCATGCCACCAAAGAAAGTTCCGATTGCCGAGAGAACGCCTTCTCGCCGTCCTCCAGCCAGGCTGCGTGCCAGAACGTAAAGCATCCCTGGTCCAGGTGCAACTGCGAGCAATACAGCAGCCGAGAGAAAGAGAAGAAAGCGAGCGCCATCCACCATAGGCAAAGATTTTAGCTCACTTAGTCGAGAAGAACTCGTTCCAGTTCCGCCAGCGATTGCACCCGTGGCACGCCGTTCTCCCGGTACGCCCCGGCTACATCGAGCATCGTCCCCTGCATTCCAGCCTGCGTGGCGCCTGCGTAATCGACGGAATAAAGATCTCCCACATACAGGCAGCGCTCCGGCGTCGCTTTCATCTGTTGCAACGCCGCTTCAAAGATCGCGGGATGCGGCTTTTCATACCCAACCAGGCCGGAGTCGGTGATGGTTCGGAAGCAATCGGCGATTCCGTTCACCGACAGCAGATCTTCGATCTTCCCGTCGGCATTCGAGATCACGCCAATCCTGTAACGTGCGCCAATGCGGTCAAGAATGTCACGCGTGCCCGGCACGATGTTTCCCCAGTTGGCCGAAATACGAGTCGCCGCAACCAGCTTTTCATGCAACTCCGCGTCGTCGATTTTTAAATCATCCAGCAGGTGTCCGTAGAACAGATACCAGAAGCTGTGATCGGCGCGGCCTTCCTTCATCTCGGTGTCGAATTCTTTCTTGGTGCGCCGTTCGATTGCGTGCCACAATTCCAGCGAAGGATCTTCGCCCTGCTCGCGCAGCGGAGCGAGAATCAACTCTCGGTTGGGAAACAAAAGAGTATTGCCGACATCGAAGAAAACGGTATCCACGTTCGTCATAGCTGAATTGTAAGCAAAACCGGACTAGTTCGGACTCAGCGTCAAGCGATCGCTTGTCGCTCTCTCAACCGCCTCTTTCGAGTACGCGAGAGGGAAGTACTTCCCTTGATCCCACAAGGGCAGCAAATCCGAATAATGCGAACTTACAGGCTGGCCGCTCTGTCCTGGAGTATTCACCGCCACGGACTGATCCCAATCGCTGGTGTCGAGAATCTCGCGATAACTCGCGCCCGACACTTGTTCCAGCGAGCCGCCAAAATATCCGGTGGCGTTGACGGTGTACTCATCCCCCGGACGCGGCAAAGGTCCCAAGTCGAGCAAGCTGCTTACCCCAGCTGCCTGGTCCAGCGCATGCCGGAAGCGCACCACGTGCAACTTCCCCCAATTCCACTTCGCCCGATCTGGCCCTTGCAGCAGGACCATCTTTTCGGTCGCGGTGATCAGAGTTTCCCGCAATACCTGATCCCGCGCCGCTACAGCATCAGCGCCGAATACATCCGCATTGGGATGACTCAAAGCCTTTAGCACCTGAGACGGTTCCCACGGCGAAAGCGCATTCCAGACCGATTCAGGCGCAGCCTTATGCATGACGGCAACGGTCAGTTCTCCCAGCCAAATCTCATAAAGCGCGGCCGCCGCGGAGTCCCGATCGACCACGCAATTCCACTTCAGCAAGAGTTCGGATTCCGGAGACGATACATGCGCGTTCTTCAACAGCGCGGTGAATTGCTGTGCAGGCAGTGACAGCACATCCGTCTGGAGCCTTTCCATGTCTTCGACGGTAAAACTTTCACCCGAGCTCAATACGTTCTTAATTCGTCCGATGCGAAATCCCGGCGCCCACTCATATCCCACTTTGTACGGATAATTCTCTGGGATCATCTTATGATTCGCGGTAGCGACGAATCCCACCGCTGGATTAAAGGAATGCGGCAGCTCAGAATTCGGAATGAATCCTGACCACTCATAACCGCCAGTGCCCGGAACCGGCAGTAGTCCAGTCCAGTTCTTTCGCAAAGGCGCGAGGCCAGTTGAATGCTCGCCGATATTTCCATCTTTGTCGGCGTAAACAATGTTCTCGGACGGCACTTTCCAGCGCTGCATCGCCGCCTCGAAATCATTCCAGTTCTGCGCCCGATCCACGGCCAGCGACCCAAGATAACCAGCCGTACCGGGTTCGGCGCCAACCCAGCGCAGTGCCAGGGCGCGCTTCCCATCCTCCCAAAGCACTGGGCCATGCCGGGTCCATTTCAAATCCACGGTCGCGGCCGGCCCGCCCCGAATTCCAAAAGTCTCTTTCTCGACCCGCATCTTCTCCCAGCCATTTTCGGTTTTGTATTGCAGCGAGTCTGCTGGATTGAGTTCTTCCAAGTACAAATCTTGCTGATCCAGCCCGAAAATGGTGAATCCCCACGCGATGTGTTGGTTATGTCCTAGCGCTACGCCAGGCAGTCCTGGCTCGCCCGCACCGATCACGTCCCACCCCGGCGCGACCAGATGCACCATGTACCGCAGTGAGGGCTCCGCGATTACCCGGTGCGGATCATTGGCCAACAGCGGTTTGCCGCTTTTCGTAAGCTTGCCCGCAACCGTCCAATTGTTGCTTCCTTCCATGGCATAGGTGGGAAATTCGATCCTCGAGTCGCTGCCAATCAAATTGCGCAACAACCTCGGCGAGAGTCCGTTCAAATCAATTCCGGCAGCCGGATCCAGTTCAACCTCTGGATCAAATTCGAAAAGCTGCGAGGCTTTCTGCGCTCCCAATGCCGCCACTATCTGCGCATGTTCCAATTCGCTGAAGGAATTTCCGGTCATGGAGAACGCCGCCATACGGTTCAGGCAATCCTCGGGCTTCCACGGTTCTGGCTTGAATCCAGCAATCTCGAACTCAACCGGCAGCTTGCCTGCTACGCTGTCAATGTAGGCGTTGATGCCCGCAGTAAAAGCCTCCAGAATTTCGCGGGTGTCGGGAGAGTAGCTTTCGTACTCCGCCTTCATATCGCCGCGATAGCGCAGCAACCGCGCGTTCACGTCTCGCAGCAACGCCATCGGGCCTAAGACTTCGGCCAAGCGTCCTTGTCCAGCGCGCTTCCACAACTCCATCTGGAACAGCCGGTCTTGGGCCGCGACAAATCCTTGCGCCATAAAAAGATCATGGGAATCCTCGGCGTAAATGTGAGCCACTCCCCACTTGTCGCGCAGAACCCGCACCGCATGGTGCAGATTGCTGCATCCGCACCTCACCGGAAATTCGCGACAAAGACTTCAGGGTCTGTGCTCGAACCGGGGAGTTTGTTTCTTGTCCGAAAGCGCCAGAAACCAATAGAGCACAGCAGGCAACCACCAATCCGACACGTTTCATGAGGGCGACATTCTACCGCACAGGTTGGAACCACATCCTTCATCAAGAAAGTAAACTTGGCAGGAAGGCGGGGCTGACTTTGACTGCGAAAACACGGTACTATCATCCATTCAGGCTTACCCCAGACGAAATCCGGCTATGATTCGCACACCAATCGTCGCGCGGGCAGCAACTCTGGCATGGAATGTTCCTCGTCTGCCCCGACTACTACCGCTCCTCGTAATCGCTTTCCAGTTCAGCGAGGGAAAGCGCGCAAACATTTACAACATCCTCTGGATCCTGGTGTTTGGCTTCGCGACATTGAACATTCTGAGCCTGGTGGGCCGCCGCTTTGAGCCGACGCGTTCCCGACTGAACCTGGGAGAGATGATGGCCATCCTGGTCGTGATCGTGTCCATCGTTCTGCTGAGTTGGGAAATGCTCTACGTATTCCACATTTTGCCCATCAAGCTTGAACCCCGCTAATCTGCCGTTTGCTGTATGATTTTGTCATGTCAAAGAACGCAACCGCGTTCGAAGTAACCTGTCCTTGCTGTAGCGCCGTGCTCAAAGTGGATACAGTTGAAAAGGCTGTGATCGCTCATACACCGGCGGTTCGTCCCAAGATGTTCAATGACATCGAGGAAGCCGCAAAAGCCATGAAAGAGCAGGACAGCCGTCGTGAATCGATTTTCCGCCAATCCGTCGAAGCGCAGAAGCACGCCTCTGACCTTCTAGAAAAAAAATTTCAGGAAGCAGTAAAAAAAGCCAAAGAGAGTCCTGACACGGGCAAACCAATTCGGGATTTTGATTTCGGACTGATTCTCCGTAAATTTTTCTAGCATCACATCCCCTTCGTACCGGGCCACCTAAAATGTCGGCAAACATGGCTGCTCCACCACTCCTGATCGGCCATCGTGGAGCCCGAGGCATCCGCTCCATACCGGAGAATACTTTTCGCTCGTTTGACGCCGCTCTGGAAGCGGGTTGCGACGGCTTCGAATTTGACGTGCGTCTGAGCGGGGACAAACGCCCAGTCGTGATTCATGGCTCTCGCCGGCACGGACTCACCATCGCCTCAACTACCTTCGCGCAGCTGCAGCGAGGGAGCAAACCGCGCTTTTCCCGCCAAAGGAACATTTTGTATGAAGGACGCGAACTGGTTTCCGTGGAGCAGGTGATCGCGCGTTATCATCGGCGCACTTTCCTTGATATTGAGCTCAAAGTGCCCGGGCTGGAAACTACTGTTCTGGAGGCGTTGCGCGGAGTCGCCCCTGCGCGCGATTACGTTGTCTCTTCGTTCCGTACGGATGTCTTGTGGGAAATGAAGGCTCGCAGCAGCGCGACTACGGGCATGATTTGTGACCGCAAAACTCAGCTGGCGAAGTGGTCAAGACTGCCAACCGAATACGTCATTGTCGAGCAGAAGTTGCTGACCCAGCAATTGATCGACGAACTGCATGCCGCCCGTCGCAAAGTATTTACGTGGACAGTAAACACTCCCACTCGCATGCGCCGTTTCGCGGAATGGGGTGTCGACGGAATCATCTCGGATTACCCGGCTTTGCTGGTCAAAACAATTCGCAATAGGGAAGTTGAAAAGACCGACTGCTAGATTCAGGCGCTCGCCTTCTCCGAAAGGGGCGGGCCCTCTTCCTCACCCTTCGGCACATCCAATTCCAGCTGTTCCTGTCCGCTCAGCACCGTTACTTTCCCGCGGTACGTCTTCAGGTGCTTGGCCGCCGTATCGAAAGCATCCTGGGCCTTGGTCAAACTCTTCCCGACGTTATCGAACTGGTTTTGGAAGTGATCAAACGACTTTTGGGCCTTGGCGATCTCCAGGCGGCTCTTTTCGAAGCGGCTTGCGACCTCATACCATTTGTGGACCAGGGCAATCGTCTGCAGCGTCATCAAGAGCGTGTTCGGCGAAACTGGAAACACGTGCTGCAGGTTAAGCCAGTCTGCCAGATCGCGATTCCGTACCGCTTCCAGGTACAGGGTTTCGCTGGGCAGATACATCAAGGCAATCTCCGTGGTTCCGTGCTCCGGCTGAATGTAAGCCTTGATCCGCTTCGCTTCTGCTTTCATGACGCGAACGAATTCGGTTCGTGCCGCTTCAATCTCTTTCTCGTCATTGCTCTCAAACAAAGCCCGAACCTGTTCGCGAGGAAATTTCGCGTCAATCGGCAGCCGCTTGTCGGGGAAGTGAATGACCGCATCCACTCTTCCTCCTCCCGGCAACGTCGGCTGAATTTCGAACATGTGCGCGGGCAGGAAGTCGGAGAGTAGTCTCTCCAGTCCGGCTTCTCCGAATTTTCCTCGCAAGTGAGGCAGCTTGAGCAGGTTGTTCAGATCGTTGATGGAGTGCCCGATCGCGCCCACTTCGCGCAACTGTTCTTCGGCAGCTTTCAGATGCTGCTGCACTTTCTCGAACTGCGCAAATCCCTCTTTGATGTTCTCGTCCAGTTTCTTCTGCACCTGGTCCGTAATCGCCAAAAGCTTTTCGTCCACTCGGCTGCGGATCGACTCCAGCCTCTCCGCAGTTTGCCGGTTCAGCGTTTCGAACTCTTTCTTGAGCTGCCCTGTCGTCAGAGCCAAGGATTGGGTCAGTTCTCCGCGCACTTCCAGCAAGCGCTCAGCCTGCTCACGACGCCCTATAGTGAGCTGATCTTCGACTGAACCTCGGATCTGGTTAAATCCGGTACTCAACCGGTCGGTTACTTCCTGGCGTAGGTCCCCCTTGGTCCCTTCCAGACGGCTGGCCATATCGGCAGTGGCGGCGCTGAACCTCTGGCAGAGGGAGTCATGTACCTTCGTGGTCGCATCTAAAAGTACCTTTAAATCAGTAGTTTGCCGATAAGATTTGAAGTGCCTAAACAGCACTGCGAGCCCGCACAAAAGGGCTAGGTTCAGAACGACGACTACGACCAACAGGAATGTCCCCATAGTAAGGTGCTGCCTCGGATTTTAGAGTCTAGCGTGAGGGAAGCAAAGCGGAAGTTTTGTTCTGCACCTAATTACCGGTGCACTACTTATGTACTGGGCCCTCATCGCGTCCTTGGCGCTGCTGTTAAAGTCCGGCGCACCGCCTGCGAAAGCAAGTTCGCAGGTGGCGAGTGCGCCGGCAGTGACTGGCTCGTATCAGCCCTCTCCTAGTGAGACCCTCGAGGCAGAGCAGCAGCTGCTTGATCTCGCCAACCAGGCCCGGGCTCAAGCTGGAGTTCCCCCTCTCAGCCGCGATGAAGGGCTGGCCGATGCGGCCCGCGCACATGCGCAAGCCATGGTATCGGAGCAGCAACTCTCGCATCAGTTTCCCGGCGAACCCTCCCTGTCACAACGTTTGGCGCAATCAACTACCCTGCATCTGGACCGGGCAGGTGAAAACGTGGCCTTGGCGGAGACCGTGGACGGGGTACAGAACGTTCTGATGCATTCGCCGCCCCATCGCGAAAACCTCCTCAACCCCGACTACAATGTGGCCGGATTCGCGGTGCTCCGAAGCGGCGAACGGCTTTATGTGGTGCAGGATTTTGGTCGGGAGCTAGCCACGGTGACTCCTGAGATCGCAAACCAGCAGATCGCCAACGGGCTGCAACGTTTGCGCGAGCAGAGTCATTTGGTCGCACTCACTCAGGCTGACGGAAGTGCCGCGCAGTCTCTGGCATGTACCATGGCCAAAGCTGACGGCCTGGGCAACTTGCCGCGACAGGCCCACTACATTCTCCGTTACACGACCATGGAGCCCGCCCGCTTGCCTGCGGGTGCGGAAAAGATTTTAGGGAATCGGGAGTTGCGCGCGTTCTCGGTGGGAAGTTGCTATGCGAAGACCCCTACGTACCCGAATGGCGCCTACTGGGTCGCTTTGCTGCTCTATTAAACCACCATCCGTCGTCGCTCAGAAGAACGTTCTACAGCCACCGGGCCGCACTGCTTGAGGGTGCTTTTGATGTACTGCTCGGCCGCCTGCATCATCTCTTTCCACATGGCATAGGCGCGCCCGTTCTGGTTGAAAAATGCCACCGCCTCCTCGCGGCTCAGGTGCATCCCGGATTCCTGGGCGAACTCGACCAAATGGGCCAGCGTGATCTCTGCGGTGACTTTCTCTCGTTTCTTCTTCTCTGTCATAACGGCGTTTCACCCCAACTGATGAATCCAGAGTACCGTTTGAGATCACTAGCCCGATGTGCGCAGAGTCACGCCCGTTTGTGATGTTTGTCACAAGACCCAGATTAACCACAGAGGACACTGAGGAACGCTGTGATTGGTACATCCGCAAGAGTTTCTCTGTGCCTCAGTGTCCTCCGTGGTTAAGCATTTCGTGGAGGCCGAGCGACCCCCTGGTCTGTGCTACCCTTCATTTAGCCACCCGTCCTTCCCCTCGCCATGGAAGCATCCCCACCAATTCGTTTCGGCACGGCTGGTTGGTCCTACAAAGACTGGGAGGGAGTCTTTTACCCCCCCGGCATGTCACGCCGCAAAGAGCATCCGCTCGAGTACATTTCGCGGTGCTTCGACATGGTGGAAGTGAATACTTCCTTCTACGGGCACATCCGTCCGGAACTGGCGAAGATCTGGGGGCGCAAGGTAGCGGGGAACCCCGATTTTCGTTTTACCGCCAAGCTGCACCGCTCGTTTACGCATTCGCCAATCGCAGTAATGGAACCCACCTCCGCCGCCACCATCCGCCCCAACGAGCAAGACGAGCAGTTAGCGCGGGACGGCCTCGACGCCTTAGCGCAGACAGGGAAGTTTGGAGCGCTTCTGATTCAATTTCCCGCCTCTTTCAAGAACACCAGCCTGAACCGCGAATACATCGAGGTGCTGATCCGCCAGTTCATCGAATATCCGCGTGTGATCGAAGTGCGGCATTCGACCTGGGATAATGCCGACACCATGCACTATTTCGAGCAGAAGAATGTTTCGTTCTGCAATATCGATCAGCCCCAGATCGGATATTCGCTCGCGCCAACCGAGCACGTCACAGCGCCCGTCGGCTATGTACGCCTGCACGGACGCAACTACGATCAATGGTTTGAATCCGACAGCCGCGACGATCGCTACAACTACCTCTATTCGGAAGCCGAGCTTCAGGGTTGGAAAGAGAAAATTGCGCGCATTGCGGGAAAAGCGGAAGTCACCTACGTCGTCACCAACAACCACTTTGAGGCCAAGGCCGGCGTGAACGCTTTGCAGTTGAAGCACATGGTGACGGGCCAGCGGGTGAAGGCAACCAGTACGCTGTTACAGCGCTATCCTGAGCTCAAGGAATTCGCCGACCCACTCCCCGACAATTCCGCCACCGCCGATTTGCCGCTCCTGGCCTGATCAGCGCGATCGCTTCTTCTTCGATCCAGATTTCTTCCGCGCTTCCCGCCGTTTCTTCTTAGCTAGCTCTTCCTTGGTGTAGAGCGTTCCCCGGCAATTGCAGAACCGCAATAGCACGGCGCATCGTCGTCGCCGTCGTAAAGGTTGTAATCGTAGGTGAGTTCTTCGCCGGCCTTGATGTCCCGCAACGCGTAGATGTAAATCCGCCCCCGGATCTCGTCGATCTCGCAGTTCGGATCGCAGGAGTGATTGATGAAGGCGGCGACCCAGTGCCGTCGATCACCAATTTGCTGCTGCTCAGGCCGAAAAGATAAGTCTCGGGTTTGTTGTCGTACAGCGCATCAGCTTGTTTAACAGTGATGCGAGGCCCGGTGTATTCGATAACCCTGGTTTTTCGGCGAATCGGCTTCTTGGTGTAACAACCATAAACGTGGATTTTGGAGGATCGGATGACGAGGTCCATGGAGTGAGTTCGATTAAATTAGCAGAGATTTGGCAATTCGTGTAGCGACAGCCGCCTCGGCCGTCCTTAGCGAAATCGCCGCCTAGGACCACTCGTCCGACGTCATCCCGGTCCTGAGCGAAGTCGAAGGGCAGAGATCTTGCGTGCACACCGGAGAGCTGTCCGAGAGCGGAGCCGACCCGCTACTTCGCTGCCAGCTCTTCTTTCGCCGCGTAGTGCGAGTCGACGTAATCGTCGAGAATCTTGATGAACTCCGCGACGATTTTGTCGCCTTTCAGCGTGGTGAACAGGCGGCCATCCACGTAGACGGGGCCTTGGGCTCCTCGAATGTTCCGGGAAGTGAAATGCCGAGGCTGGCGTGCTTGGATTCGCCGGGGCCGTTGACCACGCATCCCATGACCGCGACTTTCATCTCTTCCACGCCGGTGTAGCGCTCCTTCCATACCGGCATCTGCTCGCGCAGGTAGGTCTGGATCTGCTCCGCCATTTCCTGGAAGAAGGTGCTGGTGGTGCGGCCGCATCCGGGACAGGCCGTAACTTGCGGAGTGAAGCTGCGAATTCCGAGGGACTGCAGAATCTGCTGCGCCACGCGAACTTCTTCGGTGCGATCGCCGCCGGGCGCGGGAGTAAGCGAAACACGAATCGTATCGCCGATGCCTTCCTGCAACAGAACGCCGAGCGCGGCGCTCGATGCGACAATGCCCTTTGCTCCCATGCCAGCTTCGGTCAATCCCAGATGCAGCGGATAATTGCAGCGCGCCGCCAGCGAGCGATAGACATCAATCAGATCCTGCACGCCGCTGACTTTCGCGCTCAGAATAATCTGATCGGGCCGCAATCCGTATTTCTCCGCCAGCTGCGGCGGAATTCAACGCGCTCACCACCATGGCTTCCATGGTGACTTCGCGGGCGTCTTTGGGCTCGGCGAGCCGCGAGTTTTCGTCCATCATGCGGGTGAGCAGCGCCTGATCGAGCGATCCCCAGTTCACGCCGATGCGCACCGGCTTCTGGTTCTCGACCGCAACTTCGATCATGGTGCGGAAGTTGGCATCGTCCTTGCGGCCGATGCCGACGTTGCCCGGATTGATGCGGTACTTGGCCAGCGCCCGCGCGCACTCGGGATATTTCTTCAGCAGGATGTGTCCGTTGTAATGGAAGTCGCCGATGATGGGAACATGGACGCCCTGCTTGTCGAGTTCCTCCACAATGTGCGGCACCGCCGCCGCGGCCTCTTCGTTGTTGACGGTCACCCGGACCAGTTCCGACCCGGCGCGAGCCAGCGCCGCCACCTGCTTGACGGTGGAAGCGATGTCGGCGGTATCGGTGTTGGTCATCGACTGCACCACAACCGGTGCATCACTGCCGACGCGAACCCCGCCGATCAAGGCGGTCACGGTTTTTCTGCGCTGAATATTTGCCATGCGGAATCTTCAGTTTAGCATGCAAAAACCTGCCTTTCCGCGGTCGCCCCTGCGCTACCAGCCTCCAGAACCTTGCCGGGAACCGCTTAGCGCGTAAGCTGTTGAAGCCGTGGCATGTCCTATGGCAATGACAGGAACCCACCGCTCCAGCTTATGGTGCCCGGTGGCGTGAAACATGTAGGCCACGGCCGTATTCAGCCCCAGTCCTCCACCGTAGCGGTAGACCGAGCCCCAGCCATAGCCATAGGACTCGAAGTGTTTTTCGAAGCCGTCAAGGGTGCGCCCCCGGCTCTCCAACCAGCGTCCGTGGGATTGAATTGCCAGCAGAGCCCCGGTCTGCGCCGCAGCGTTTTCGCTAAAGAGAAAGACATTTTTGCGATCAAAGAATTTGTGCGAGGGTTCCTGCGCCAGGCAGGGCAGTGAAAAAGATAAGAGGACAATAATCTGTGCCAGCTTCATAGGAAAACTGGCGGCACGAAAATCTCCGAACCCTTACTTCGTGAACCTTCGTGCAATTGGTGGTAAGAAAGTCAGTAGCAAACCAAAAGGACACGAAGTCTCACGAGGGAAATCCCTCAGTGAGCCTCGGTGTCCTCTGTGGTTGAGCTTTCTAAGGCAAATGCTGAGTCAAGCCCGGAATGGTCTTGACCAGGTCGTTGTAGATCACCATCACCGCGAACAGCACCAGGAACACGAATGCAGCCTGGTAGATGCGTTCCTTGATCTGCAGGCTGATATCCCGCCGCATCAGGCTTTCGACGAACAGCAACAGGATCACGCCGCCGTCGAGGATGGGAATCGGCAGCAGGTTGAAGATGCCGAGGTTCAGGCTGATCGCGGCGGTCAGCGCCATCAGCGGCGTCCAGCCTTTTTCGCTGGCGGCTTGGCCGGCGGCGCGTCCGATGCCGATCGGGCCTTCGATGGTGCGCATGGAAACCTTGCGCTGAACCATCTTCTGCACCAGTTCCAGAATCAGCAGGGAAGTCTTCTTGTTCTCTTCCAGCGATCGCTGGAACGCCGCGGCGAACGGCAAGGCTCCCGACTTTCGTCGGAATGCTGCTGGATGCCGATGCGGTAGCGCTTTTCCTCTGCCCTTCGACATCGGCGAGCACGGGCTGCACGGTGAAGTTCATCTGCTTGCCGTCGCGCAGCACGGTCAGCTCGATCGGCTTGTCCTTGGTGTCGCTTCAGGGTCTCGATCATCGCGTCGATCGCCGGGACCGGCTGGCCGTCAACGCGACGATCTCGTCGCCGTCTTTGATGCCGGCCTTTTCCGCGGGCATGCCCGGTTCGAGATCAGTCACGATGTATCGGCTCGTTCTGGGAACCCATCCGGCGGATCCCATCTGCGAAACGCCAAGGGCTTCCGGAACAATGGTCTTGTCAAGAGTCTTTCGCCGCGCTCAACGGCGATGTTCAGAGGCTGGTTCGGACTCAGCAGACTCTTCGGGATCAACTTGCTCCCATGTGGGATTCTCGACGTCCTCAATGCGAACGATGCGGTCGCCAGCTTGAATGCCAGCTTTCGCTGCCGGGAGTCTGCTCGACCCAGCCCATGACGGCGGGCTGATCGAGCACAGCCGGATACTCGTAGTGCACCATGTAAACGCCGGTCAGCAGGCCGATGGCGAGCAGGATGTTCATGGCCGGGCCGGCGATGGCGATGATGAAACGGTGCCAGCGCGGATGCGAGAGGAACTCGGCGGGATCGCCGGTGCGCTCATCCATGGGATTCTCGCCGCTCATCTTGACGTAGCCGCCGAGCGGGATGGCGCTGATGCGGTAATCGGTCTCGCCGCGGCGGAAGCCGCAGCAAGCGCTTGCCGAAGCCGATGGAGAATACCTCGACCCGCACGCCCAAGCAGCTTGGCGGCGGCATAGTGGCCGAATTCGTGGATCAGGATCATGAATCCCAGAACCACGGCGACCGCGACGACAGCGATAAAAAATCCCGACATAGATTCTTTACTATTCCCCTCGGACTACGGCCGAGACTGGTCGTGACAACGCGGTACTGCCACCCAGCTGCTCCACTTTCTCCCGGGCCAGCTGCCGGGCCTTCGGCGTCCGCCTCAAGCACCTTCTTATAGATTCCAATTTCGTCGGCTTTCGTTTCATCAAGAACCTCTTCAATCACTTGCGGGAATCTCGTCGAAGCCGATTCGACCGCTCCAGGAACGCCGCCACCGCGACTTCGTCCGCGGCATTGAGTGCAACAGTTTTCGCACCTCCTGCCTCCGCCGCTTCATAGGCGAGACGCAGGCAAGGAAATTTTTCCATATCCGGCGGAGCGAAATCGAGGTGTCGTAAGTCCATGACCGGGAAGCGCATATCCGATGCAATGCGCTCCGGATACGTCAACGCATACAGGATCGGCAGACGCATGTCGGTCACCGAAAATTGAGCAAGTATGCTGCCATCCACGAACTCCACCATGGAGTGAATTGTGGATTGCGGATGCACCATGACCTTCACCTGCCCGGCCGGCAAGTTGAACAAACGGCAGGCCTCGATGACTTCGAATCCCTTGTTCATCAGCGTCGCGGAATCGATGGTGATGCGCCGCCCCATCTTCCAGGTCGGATGATTCGAGCGCCTGCTCCACGCGTGATGGAGGAAAATTGTGCCTTCGGCGTGTTCAGGAACGGCCCGCCCGAAGCGGTCAGCCAGATGCTCCGCACTTCTTCCATGCGGCCGCCGCGCAGGCACTGATGGACCGCGTTGTGTTCGCTATCGATGGGAAGCAGCGGCTTGCCTTGTCGGCGCGCTTCGGCGGTGATCAGTTCTCCCGCGGCAACCAGGCATTCTTTGTTGGCCAAGCCGACGTCTTTCCGGCACGGACCGCTTCGTAGGTCGCTTCCAGTCCGGCGACGCCGACGATGGCGCTCACCACGAAATCCGACTCAGGATGGGTCGCGACTCGAACCGTGCCAGCAGCCCCGTGGACCACTTCGATGCCGTGATGCCCGGCAGACTTGAGCCGTCCGCGGACGATATCGGCATCTTTTTCATCCGCGAGCGGAGAGCACCTGGGTCTCCAGCGCTGCGCCTGCTCGAAGGCCATCGAGATTGCGAGCCGGCAGCCAGGGAGACAATGTGAAACGCTCAGGATAGGATTCGACCACGCTCAGCGTGCTGCGGCCGATCGAGCCGGTCGAACCCAGGATGGCGATGTGTTTCATGAGCAAGAAAGAAACCACTGAGAGCATTGAGGCGCAGGGAGGCGATACCCATTGTAAAGCCTCGCGCGGTCCTGAGTGCTCTGAGTGGTTAACCCGTCTTGTATCATTGCATCACCCGCCACAGCCGCGTAGTACCACAGCACCGGAGCGGCAAAGAGCAGGGCATCGATACGGTCGAGCATGCCCACCGTGTCCGGGCAGAATCGCTCCGGAATCCTTTACTCCGCGCCGCGCTTGATCAGCGACTCCACCAGATCTCCCAACTGCGCCGCGATGTTGATCGCCGCAGATAAGCAGCAGAGCCTGGCCAGCAACGGCGGCTTCTGCAGGGCGAAATATCCGTCTCGCCGCTCGATCAGATGCGCATTCAGCAAAGCCGTGCTGATCGGCAGCGCATAGTTGTAAAGCAACATTCCCACCACCAGGCTCGCGATCAGCGAAGCCAACGCGCCTTCCCAGGTTTTCTTCGGACTGATCCGCGGCGACATCAGATGCCGTCCCAGGGACTTCCCGACGAAGTAGGCGAAGATGTCTCCCGCCCAAACCACCAGCAGCAGATAGAGCAGCAGAAATGCTCCCGACCACTGCTCGCGCATCTGCACCAGAAATCCCATGGGCAACGCGACGTAGGCGAAAGCGAATGCCGAAGTCGGAAGCTGCCGGATAAGATTGCGCCAAGTCGTCGCGCTCATCCCGATCGACAAGAAATACAAATGGCGCGATGGCGGCCGCGAACGCTACGGTGTAAATGAAGATTGCCGTCGAGAGCAGCGGCTTTTGGTTGCCGGGATCGATCGCCAGCAGAACGAAAAACAAAGCGACAAAAATGTACGTGGGACGCCGAAACGGACGGACGCCGTAAGCTTCCGACGAGCTTCAGCAATTCGTGAACGGCCAGCAGCGCGACCAGCGCCGCCACGAACGCCAGCACCGGCACCGGCGCTCGCAAAATCAGCACCAGAACGATCGGAATCAGGACAACCGCGGTGAGGACTCGTTTGAGCAGGTGCAAGCGGCGTCAGCTCCGTGCCGGCCGCGGTGGAGTGGTGATCGGAAGGAGCGTCGGCGAGGCCGCCATAGCGCCGCTCGCGCTTCTGATATTCGGCGATGCCTTCGAGCAGATGCACGCCGCGAAACTCCGGCCACAAGGTTGGGGTCACATAAATTTCTGCGTAAGCCAGTTGCCACAGCAGGAAATTGCTCAGCCGCATCTCGCCGCTGGTGCGAATCACCAGATCGGGATCGGGCAGGTGCCGGGTATAGAGATTTCGCGAGACCGCGTCTTCATCGATCTGCATATGATCGATGCCGCCATTGCTCATTGCCGCATCCACGATCGACCGGAACGCGTCCACCAGCTCCGAGCGCGCGCTGTAGTTCAGCGCGAGAGTCAGCACCATGCCGGTGTTGTTTGCCGTCGCATCCTGCGCCCACTCCATCTTGTCCTGCACAGCCTTGGGCAATTCGTGCTGGCGGCCGATGTATTGCAGGCGGATATTGTTTTTGTTCAGCGTGGGCACTTCCTGCTTCAGGTAGCGGCTGAGCAGGCTCATCAGGAAATCGACTTCGCTCTTGGGGCGCTTCTTCCAATTCTCTTCGGAGAATGCATAAAGCGTGAGCGCATGGAATGCCGATGCGCGCCGCGGTTTCCACCGTCGAGCGCACCGATGCAACTCCGGCGCGATGCCCGGCGACGCGCGGCAAATGCCGCCGTTTGCGCCCAGCGTCCGTTGCCGTCCATGATGATGGCGATGTGTTTTGGGAGCCGCGCCGGATCGAGCCTCGGTAAACTTCCGCTTCCTTGCGATCCAGCCCGGCAGGAATTGTCCCCTGCAAGCTAACCTCTTCTGCTTGTTGAAGCTAACACAGGGAAAGGGGTGCTTGCAATGACGGCGTGAGAGGCAAAAAATTGTGAGCACGGGTACCCTGTTCAATGAAGTAGTTGTCATTCCGACCAAGCCGGAGCCAACGCGACGGCGACCGAGGAATCTGCTTTTTCTATAAGACTATCTGCCGCCTGGCAGCCGAGGCGGCTGTCACGAGACTGGCTAATCCCGACAAAATCCCTCCGAGCCCTTTTGGATCACGAGACAATTCTTCTTTTCCAGCAGCCACTTCATCCCGGTGTCCTGCCCATTGCCGGAACGAATCGTCTCAGTCTTGCCGTCGCGCGTGAATTCAAGGTGATCTCCGGCAACTCGTCCCTGATACGTGCTCGGCCCATCGAGATTTCGAATCGTTATCGCGTACCCGTCTTGGTGCCTGGCAAGCTCCAGATAGGTCCCTTCTACCCCGGGCCAACGCCCAAGCCACTGGTCGGTCACTGGAGCAGGAGTCGTCTTGATCGGTTGAGTCGGCGATATGGACACTCTGGCCTCATCGCTCCGCTGATTGCGATTGCAGGCGACGCACAACGTCAGAAACAGAAGCATGATCGGCAGGCATGTTCTAGTCATCGAACTCAGCGTTCTCTCAACTCTTCCAGCACCACATTCAGATCGAGCTTTTCGGTCCAACGCAACACGGTCAGCGGAGTCTTCACTCCTACCCTCGCATCCGTCAACAAGCGATGCAGGTCATCCACGCCGCCGACGGGCTTGCCATCAAGACTGATGATGACGTCGCCTTCGCGAATCCCGGCTTTCTTGCCCGGGCTGTTTTCCTCGACAGCGACGACCACGATCCCGCTCTCCTGCGGCAAATCGTAAAAGCGCACCACTCGCCGGTGCAGTGGCACTGTCTGCGCCGAAACTCCGATATAGCTCCGGCGAATTCGCCCTTCCGTCAGCAACCGGCTGGCGACAAATTTCGCGGTATTGATCCCGATCGCAAAGCAGAGACCTTGCGCTCCCATGATGGTCGCGGTGTTTACGCCGACCACGGTGCCGTCGGAGGTCACCAGCGGCCCGCCAGAGTTGCCCGGGTTCAAAGAAGCGTCGGTTTGAATGACGTCATCGATCAAACGTCCCGAGTACGAGCGCAACGACCGTCCCAGCGCGCTGACCACTCCCGCCGTGACCGTGTACTGAAAGCCGTACGGATTGCCGATGGCGATCGCAAGCTGTCCTACGCGCAACCTCTGGGAGTCGCCCAGGGGCACAGCAACAAGTCCGGGGCCTTCGATTCGAATCACCGCCAGGTCGGTGGCGGGATCGTCGCCAATGATGGTGGCAGGGAAGTGCCGCCCATCGGCCAGCGCCACCGCGATCCGCTTGGCATCGTGCACCACGTGGCTGTTGGTAAGGATCAGGCCATCGGGGGTAAACACAAAGCCGGAGCCGCCACCCTGACGCTCGCCCGGCTCACCGGAACGAGTGCGCGGAGAGACCTGCACCACGTCGATCTTGACCACCGAGGGGCTGACCTTCTCTGAGGCAGTCACAACAGCATTGGAGTAGGCGTCGAGGAGAACCGAATCGTCGACCGCTCCCGCCGTCGGAGCCTGAGACAGAAGGGAAGACGAGTCGGCCAAAGGGGAAAAGAAATTCTTGTCCGAAGTCACAGTGGATAGATGAAGACCTGGCCCTCGCGGATGCAGGGAGCATCTGGCCGAGAGTCGGTGTCGTCCCTGCAGGACTCGCTCGCTTTCCAAATCCTACCCGGCACTGCCGTGCCGGGCTTTCCCGTGCCGCCGCTCCGCGGCTGATGTTCCAGCGATTCTTGACACTGTCTTCGTGGAACGTGGTTGCAACCGTTTCTAATCGGGCCCAATCTGCGTAATCGCTTTGTTTCTCGGGGGGCCTCACATCTGCTTCTGGAGAGGAAGAACGCAACTGCCGTGAGCCCAGTGCCGAGGGCACGCCATACGAAAGCCCGGCACGGGAGTGCGAGGTAAGCGGTCAACCAGACAAGAGTCCCGCAAGGGACGGCACCGCCTGAGGCAGCCGGGTTTTTATAGGGCGGTCGTGAACACGGGCATGAATAGCTCGAGGTTGACAATTCAACGCTCGCCTACGATGCCCCGTGCTTGCGTTCCGCTGGCCCTGGGGCGCGTTCCGGGAGGGCGGTCAAGGGAAACGTCATCCGGGTAAACCGGCAGGGCTTAAATCGCCTTTAAGGGTTATATTAGCTTATAGCATAGAAAAGATTGGCAAGAATGTACATACAGATGATTAGTTTTTAAACACTGCGGTCTGGATTTTATTGCGACGTTTAATCCAGGCGATTGGGTGGGCTGGTAGGGCCGTCCTCCATCATTTCCCGTGCAGTTTGGTCTTCTCGTTCGGAAGCAGGCAGGCATTCGCCGCGTCTGCGAGCGCTCGATCCAGAGCTTCTCCCATCTTGCTCATGGCTTCGGCACTCATCCGGGCCTGCATAGCCTCGAAGAGTTGCCGCTCCTCTTTGCGGATATGTCGCGACAGAGTCTCGCCGAAGGTCCGTAGGTCTTCGCCATCGAACTTTCGGTCGCATGCTTTCGTGAAATAGCAGCGCAACTCGTCGTGCTCCGCCCTCAATTCTGCGATGAGCGAACGCAGGTCGGGAAATTTCTCGCCAAGCGGAAACACTTCTTTCTCCTCCGCCGCAAAATGGATCGCAATTTCCTGTTCGACAATTACCTGGATCTCGGCCTGCCATGCTTCCAGATCGACTTCGCCCGCCTGCAGCGCGCGATCAATCCGCACACATAACGCCAGCGCATGCTGATGTTGTCGGGAAAGGGGAACCAGGCTTTTGTCGCGGAGCATAGAAGCATTATTCCTCAAACCAGGACCACGAGCCATGCGGTTGGGGAACTTTCTTGAAGAGATCCACGTATTCTGAATCACTGCCGCAAAGGGAGAACCATGCCCAGGCTCTTACTTACTGTGCTAATGCTGTCCGGCCTCGCTGTTTGCCAGCAGCCTATTCGAGTAAATGTGAAACTGGTGAACGTCGCCTTCTCGGTACGCGACCAACGGGGCGCCCTGGTCGACGATCTTACCCGCGATGACTTGGAGATCTTCGAAGACGCCGTTCCCCAGAAAATCTCGTTTTTTGCTCGCAGCAATGATGTGCCATTAACGTTGGGCCTTATCGTGGACGCGAGCGACAGCCAAAACCATTTCGAGAAGCAGCATCAACACGATCTGGAGGTCTTCCTCAACGAGATTCTTGGTCCGAAAGACAAAGCTTTCCTGATCTGTTTCGGAAATCATCTTCGTTTGGTCAGCGATTTCACCCAATCGGGGAAAGACCTGATCGACCGCTACAACGAATTCGAGAAGGGCAAAGAGAATTTTCCCGAACTCGCGCCCGAAAAGCGAGACTTGGGCACCGGCTTCTACGATTCGATCTACTACCCTGTCGTCCAAAAGCTGGCGACCGAATCCGGCCGCCGGGCTTTACTGGTTTTCAGCGATGGAGAAGATAACTCCAGCTCGCACGACATGATGAGCACCATTGAAGCGGCCCAGGAGGCGAATGTTCTCGTCTACACCATCCGCTACACCCAAAAAGAACACGGGCGCCTGACGGCCCGGAACCAATATGGAATTCGTGTGATGGATCGAATCGCGAAAGAAACGGGCGGCATTCATATTGACGCCGAAGCCACCGATCCGCATACCTACTTCCGGCAGATCGCGGAAGAACTGCGGACTTCCTATGAACTCGCCTACTACCCGACGAACCCGATCAAGGATGACACCTTCCGGAAGATTTCGATTCGGCTGAAACAGCCAGACCTGAAAGTGCGCAGCAAGACTGGATATTTCGCCCGCCAGTGAAAGCTCTGTCGGCGCTCCCAGGCTGCGCCACTGCGAGCGCAAACCTGGAAATAGACCGACACACTTCCAACTTACTTCTCCTGGCAACAACTCTTCTTGCCAGACTCCGCGAGCAGCATGATGGCATCCAGGGCTTTCGGATCTCCATACTTGTCGTGATGACGCACCCACGCCATCGGCCAGGGCAATCCCTCTTCGTCGCGCCCCTTCGGCGTCAGATCCAGGAAGTTGTATGCATTCAGCATCATGTCGAGCCCGCGGGCGTATGAGGAGTAGGTATGAAAGATCTCTCCGTCGCGCCGGTAGAAGACGCTGGCGCCCGGCAACTCTTCCGAGGGAAACTCCTGCGCAGTGTAGTTGTAGTACAGCTTCCCGTTCGCGTCCTTTATCGCCGATGCCTGGTAGTCGTAATTAAAATCGCTCCCGAACGAAGATACCCATTTGAACTTCCATCCCATACGCTTTTGGAACCCTGCAATCTCCGGCCAAGTGGCCCGCGACACTGCGACCAGCGCCGTATCCCGGTGCTTCAAGTGAACCGCCATCCCGTCGAACTGATCGGCGATGAACGAGCAGCTGGGACAGCCTTCTTTCCAGCCTGGACCGAACATGAAGTGATAGACCACGAGCTGGCCGCATCCCCCAAATAGGTCCGGCAGCGCTTCTTTGCCGTTGGCGCCTTCGAAGACGTACTTCTTCTCCACGCGTTCCCACGGCATCTGTCGCCGCTGCCGGCTCAACTCGTCTCGTAAGCGTGTAAACTCTTTCTCTTTTGCCAGGAATTCCTTGCGCGCCGCTACCCACTCGGCATGCGACACCACTTTCGCGTGCGTTTGTTGTGCTGTTGCCGTCGTCATACTCACCGCTCCTTTTCTCTTTGAATCGTTTTGCTCGCCTTTCTTCTTACGAAGAACTTTCACGACCAGCGCCGTCAATCCTCCGGTGGAAACGACGCTGCTCACCACCACTCCTGCCGTCGCCAGGCACGCTGGACACATGACTCCTCCTTAGCGGGTCTTCGCTTCGGTCTTGGCCTTGATCCGCTGGTTGATCTGGGTCCATCCCTGATTCACACCCTTGCGGTGTTCGTCCTGAATTAAGCCAAACGCCTTGTGATGAAACTTGATGAGCGTCCCACCATTGGACTCGCTGAGGCGGTACTGCAGGTTCGAAACAACTCCATATGACATGAACAGCGGGCCGGTGAACTCCAGCAGCGTGGGCCGCTTGATGGACTGCACATGAGCCCATAAATGTCCGTTGCCCTCGCCCAGGTCGCGAAACCATCTCCCACCCGGCCACGCTTCCAGTTTCATCGGCATCTTGTGCTCGGGCGTTTCGTTTTCCGGGCCCAGTTGCTCCAGCAAGGTTTCGAACGTCGTTTCGATTGGCGCCTGCACCTGAATTTCCTGGGTGATCAGCAAACTCAAACTCTCAATTCCGGGTATGGTCGGGGTCATGCTCATGAAGTCCTCCTCAGTATGTGTTCTGTTGTGAATGTTTTCGGTTGTCGAAGTTCTCGCCCGTTTAAGGTTGCGGTCCCTCCTTGGAAAACTATTTCTCTTTTGCCTTTTGCTCCGCGCGTTCCTTGACGCGAAGCAGTTGATGAGTCCACAGCCGTTCAAACGTCTTCGTCCACTCGTAGAGAGGACGGATTCCATCGGGATTTGCCTGGTAGAACATTTGCCTCCCATGCCGCCGCACCCGGACCAGCCCTACCTTCCGCAGAACCTTCAGGTGCTTCGAAACCGACGGCTGCTCCATCCTGAGCTTCACGACCAACTCGCCAACCGGCGACTCGCCGTTTGCCAGGTAGTCCAGGATCTCCCGCCGCCGCGGTTCAGCCACAGCGTTGAACGCGTCCGAAGTGGTTGCTGCTCGTGCCATGGGTTGGAATATATATTCCGATATGGGAATATGTCAAGCGGGTTCCGAACAAAATTCGGAGTGCGAATGAAGGGAATTAAGGGAGCATGGTGCCGAGAGCCGGAGTGATTCAGCGTGGGGCCAGAAGGCGATCGCCCCTTTTCCGCGCAACCGCGCCTTTGGCGCGGTAGCATGGACCTCCATCTAAACTTATGAAAACACCGATCGCTGGTACCGGGAAGATTCTTCTCTCTACTTTTGTTGTTTTCGGTCTCATTGGTTTCGCAGCCACGCAAACCAACCCAGTTGTTGCCGATCCACCGCGCGATGCGGCCCATCCCATGCGCAACGAGGCGGTCTGGATTCCCAGCGCTGGCGTGAAGATGAACGGCGTAATGTTTGTGGCCGCCGGCGTTCAACCGCATCCCACGGTGCTGCTGCTTCACGGTTTACCGGGGAACGAACAGAATCTTGATCTCGCGCAGGTTCTGCGGCGCGCCGGTTACAACGTGCTGACCTTCCATTATCGCGGCTCATGGGGCAGCCCGGGCCGGTTCACCCTGGCCGGTGGAGTCGACGATGGTGAGGCCGCGATGGCTTTCCTGCACGACGCTGCCGTCGTGGCGAAATTTCACATTGACCCGAAGCGACTGGTGATTATCGGCCACAGTTATGGAGGCTTTGTCGCGGCCAGGGTTGCTGCCAATCATGCGGATGCCGCGGGCCTCGTGCTTATTGCTCCGTGGAGCCCGGCGCAGGATGTTGCCTCGCTTTCGGTTCCTCCATCCGATTTCGCCGCCGCCGCACACAAGGCATTCGATGACGTCGAGGGCCGGCTCGGCGAGGCCACTGATATCGATCTTGCCAAGGAGGTCCTTGCTCCGGGCCATGATTGGCGACTCGAAAGCAGCGCCTCTGCGATCAAGAATCTGCCGCTGCTGATCGTGGTCGCGAAGTACGATTCCGCCGACGATCAAGCCAAAGAATTGATTTCCGTTTTGAAAGCAGCACACGCGGTCAAAACAACGACGATTCAGATGGACACCGATCATCCATTTTCAGATCATCGCATCGCGTTGGAGAGCGCGGTAATGCAGTGGCTGCATGAACGCTCGCCGCAGCCTGCTGGATCGAAATTGGAGGCGAAGCCACAAGAGTAGGGCGCCGCCGCGAGATTGTTTAATTTACTGAGCCAGAGCGATAGTTTATGCTTGCGCCGCCCAATCAACTACCATGACTCGACTTCTTGCTTTCTCTCTACTTTCCTGTCTCCTGTTGTTTCCCTGCTGCTTCGCGCAAAACCAAATCGCCGACCAGGTGTACCGGAATGGTGTGGTATTTACGGCGGAAGACGGCGACTCTCTTGCCCAGGCGGTTGCGATCCGCGATGGGCGCATCGTTTACGTCGGTAGCAATGAAGGTGTAGCGCCGATGATCGGGCCGTCTACAAAACTCACCGATCTTCGGGGCCGCTTTCTGATGCCGGGGCTCATCGATGGCCATATGCATCCTCTCGAAGCTGGGCTGAAGCTTCAGAAATGCAGCCTCAACTACGAGTCGCTCACCGTTACCGAACTTCAGCAGCGGGTGCAGGCTTGCCTCGATAAGACGAAGGATCAGGAGCCCGATGGTTGGCTGGAAGTGGTCAGCTGGTTCCAGGAGAGCATGCGTCCCGCCGGGGTGAAGACGACTCGCGCGACCCTAGATGTACTGAAAACATCGCGGCCGATCATCGTGCGCTCCTCTTTCGGACACACAGTGCTGGCCAACTCGCGCGCGCTGGCGATGGCCAAGATCACAAAAGCTTCTCCAGAGCCGCTCGGAGGAAAAATCTGGCGTGATGCGGATGGAAATCCTACCGGGTTGCTCGAAGATTCAGCCCACGCGGTGTATTCGGACCTCATTCCCAAGCCGACTGCCGAGGAGAACGTTGTGGGCGCAAAAGCCGCGCTGAAGGCCATGAACGCGCAGGGTGTGACGTCGTTCCTCGACGCGGCTGCGGATTCTGTGGACATGGCAGCGTTCTCCGCGGTGCAAGCTGCGGGAGAACTCACCGCACGCGGCCATTTCGCGCCTGTGATCGAGGCGGAGGAGGGCAGCGATCCGGCCAAAGCGGTCGCGAAGGTGGTCGCGTACCAGAAGCAGTACGACCAGGGAGCGATCCAGGCGAAACCCGGGATCACCGTGCGGAACGCAAAGCTGTTTCTCGATGGCGTGATCGCGGCTCCGGCGCTGACCGGCACCATGCTGGAGCCGTACCGGAAAAACATTGGTACGCCGCAACAGCCTCACTGGGTGGAGGGCGATAGCCGAGGGCCGGCGGTATATTTTCCGCCGAAGCCGTTGGCGGAAATCCTTACCCGACTCGGCCGAGCGGGTATCGATCCCCACATGCACGCTGACGGCGATGGCGCGGTGCGCGCCGGACTCGATGCCGTCGAGGTCATGCGCAAAGAAATCGGGGGAGCGGACATTCGTCCTGCGATCGCGCACGACGAGATCGTGAGTCCCAGACGATTTCCCGCGATTATAAATCGCTCGAACGATGCCGGTGCTTTCGTTCCAATGGGAGAAGCCGGCAGGTGACACGATGGGTCTGACCAACTATTTTGGACCGGCGAGAATGAAGATCCTTGAACCCGCTGGTCTGCTCGCCGCTGCGGGTGCGCGGATCGTGTTTGGCAGCGACTGGCCGGTGGATGCATTGGACGAATGGTTTGCTCTCAAAGTCGGCGTGACCCGCACCAATAAGCCGGATGCCGCCCCGGAATTTCATGGCAAGCTAGGCGAAGACCCCGGGCTGTCGCGGGAAGCTGTTCTGCGCGCGGCGACCATCAATGCCGCGTACGAATTGCACCAGGAGAACGTGACCGGATCTTTGAAAGTCGGCAAATTTGCCGACTTCATCGTGTTGGATCGCAATCCGTTGAAGATTCCGGCAGAAGACATCGCAAACGTAAAAGTGCTGGAAACCGTCGTCGGCGGGCAGACGGTTTACCAAGCCAAGTAGCCTACTTAAAATCCGGTGACAACTCGCCGCCGTAGTGCTTCACCACCAGCGCCGCAACCCGGGCGATGGCGTCGTGAAGGCCGGGCGTAGTTCCGCGATGATGCCCGGTGAAGACAACCAGGACCACTGGTTGGTTTTGAATCCACAGCACCCCCGCATCGTTGGCAATGAAGGGCTGCCCGTCTCCGGTCTTGTGCGCGATGCGAACGTCTTTCAGATATTTGGGGAAGCGATCGTTGACCTGCTGTTTCTCCATGATGCCGAGGATCGTGTCGCTCGCCTGCTTCGAGACAAGCTTGCCGGTGGCCATCATCTCGAGCAAATGGCCGATATCGGCGGCGGTGCTGTGGCCGAAATAAATTCCTGCGTCGTAGATGGTGTGGCCAAACGCCTGTTCCACCTGATCACCGGAGTATTTTTCGAAGGGGAAGTTCACGGTCTGGTCGCCCCGCGCGCTCTTGTACGCGGGATCAAGCGATCCCAGCCAGGTGCGATCCCAATCCAGATCGGAGAACTGAATCGAGGTGTTTGCCAGCCCCAAGCTGTGCATGTAGTCGGTGACGTTCCTGCGTCCGACGGTGTCTCCCAGCAGGTCGGTGGCTTCGTTGTCGCTGATGATGATCATGAGAGTGAGCAGGTCTTTCAGCGTGGGATTCAGTGCCGGATCAAGCGTGTACAGCACGCCGGAAGGAAGGCGCTCGTCCTCGGGCTTGGTGGTGACTCGATCGGCCAAGGAAAGCCTGCCGTTTTCTACCTGATGCATGAGCTCAGACGCGATTCCGAGCTTGATCACGCTGAAGGTTTCCATCACCCTGTCAGAATCGAGCGCGATCTGGTCTCCAGTCGCGAGATTCTTCATGTAGATCGACATGTCGCCGGGGAACTGCTGCTTGATCGACTCGAGTTGTTGTTGCAGTCCGCTAAGGGGCCGCGCTCCACTGCCTCCTAACTTCCGGTTTAGTTCATCGAGGAGCTGCGTGTTCTTGCGCAACGCGTTTTGAAGAAGGACGGCCTGTTGCGAAGCGGTTGTCCAATCCTGCTTCTCGACTGCTTCGGTCAGGCCCGGCAGTTCCAGGTGCGCATAAGTAAACCGTGCGCCGTAGAGCATGTGCTTGAACCAGGGTCGGCCGGGAATGCCATCGGGGTTTAGCCAGTTGCGCTCCACCTGCATCATGCCCAGGTTGACGGCTTCGAGGGTCTGCGGATCCAGAGAGCCGGAAGAAAGCGCTGCATCCAAAGATGCGTCAAGCCGCTTGCCTGCGGCTTCAAACTCATCAACGCCCTTGTAGATGGGTTGCAGATCGAGCGAAGCCAGATCTTTGCCCTTTGCCATCTCTTGCACAAATTGCCGCAGGTTGCTGCCATAGACTGCAAAATCAAAGGGCAGCAGGTCGGCGTTTGCGAGTCGGAAGGCGAGAACTCCCCATAGTTGCGACATCAAGGTGTGATAGCGATAGCCGGGATCGCCAAAGTGATTCATCCAGTAGAAATCGTCGTACATCGAGTGATAGACGCCGTAAGGCCCATCGAAATCCAATCCCATCACCGGCATGCCCACGAAATTGAGAAACACCGTGTGATCGGAGCCGCTGCCAATGCGGGTGTCGGCCAAGTCATCGTCCGTGACTTCTTTCTTCTTGCCTGCCGTCGAAGCTTTCCAAGCGTCGTATAGAGACTTGCCGGACGGATCATTCAACGAACGGCTGGTCTCGACCAGCATCGGCGCCAGCGATGCTACGGCACTGCCTTCGAAATTTGGGCCCGAGGTGGATGAATCGACGTTGATGTAGGCAACAGCTTTTTTGCGTAGCTCGTCGGCAAACTGCTCGCCCCATTCGGTAGAGCCGGTTAATCCGACTTCTTCGCCGTCCCAGCTGCAGATCACGAGCGTGCGCCGTGGACGCATTCCTTGCTTCAGCATCTGTCCGAGCGCGCGAGTCATCTCCATCATCGATGCGGTGCCGCTGCTGGGATCGACACCGCCATAAACCCATGCATCACGATGATTGCCCAGGACCACCCACTCGTCGGGCAACTCCGACCCGCGAATGCGAGACTCGACCACGTAGTAAGGCTTGATCGAGTTGTCCATGTCAATTTTCAGGTGAACTCGGACCTTATCTCCGCCGAGGTGATATTGGATCGGCAATCCGCCTTGCCAGTCATCGGGGGCAACCGGGCCATCCATATTTTCAAGCAGCGGCTTGGCGTCGCTCCAGGAGAGCGGAAGCGCCATGATCTTCGGCAGTGATACAGCCTCGTCCACGGGAATTCGCTTGGCGCCGGGAACGGAAGCCCAGCCGGGAGTCAGGGGATCGCCAGGTACCATGAAGTCATAGGTAATGGCCCCGCGCTGGATGTGGCTCTCCGGACCCCAGGGCCCATCGGGAAACACTTTGCCTTTTTTGTATCCGTCTTCCAGCGGATCGCTGTAGACCAGCATCGCCGCGGCGCCTTCCCGTTGCGCCGTGAGCGCCTTGAATCCGCGATAACTGTAGGGATTCGAGTAGCGGACCAGGACGATCTTGCCTTTTACGTCGATACCTTGCTTGCGGAGCAGGTCGTAGTCTTCGGGATTTCCGCTATGCGCATAAATAACCGGGGCGGTGATGTCGCCGGAAATGGACATGCCAGTCCAGGCTCCATCCACGTGGCGGTTCCTGGTGTCAGGATCAACGTCGTAAGCTTGCTCCCGCAGGGTGGCGCGATAGTGGACGGGCGCGACCATCTCGAGCGACGCGCTTTTCGGAGCCGTGCTGTAAACGTCATAACGGTGAATCACGACATCTTCCAGTCCTTGCTTACGCCACTGGTCGGCGACATAACGGGCGAGTTCATTGTTGCGCTTTGATCCTGCGACGTGAGGTTCCGCGGTAAAGATGCGATGCTGGCGCTTTTCTTCGTCCGGCGAAGGAATTGCCTTGTAGGAGTCTTCAATCTTGCGCTCGCGGGCAACATCTGCGGATGAAAATCCCATGATGGAGTTCGGGGCTTGCGCGCGACCCGCTTGCAGCAGGCAGCCACAAACAGCGGCAACAACACAAAGCGTGGGCCGAAAATGCATTTTCGAAAAACCTCAGATGAAATTGCTAGGGAAGCGCGGAATTATACCAGCGGAAGCAGGCGAGGATGGGACTTGCCCGGGAAACGGGAAAAGGATTTCTTAGTTTTGCTGTTCTTGATTCAAGTGAACACACGAATTCAGCTGCGCGGCAGAGTACTTCGGTGAGACTTGCTCAGAAGCGATTACTGAATCACCGTCAGTTGCTGGTAGAGAGCCACTCCCGCGATCACCAAAATCAGCAAACCGGAGGCAGCACCCAACCACTTTACGAACGGATTGATCCGGTTCACCTTTTGCATGAGTTGGACCTGTTCCTTTTCCATG
Organism: Terriglobia bacterium; assembly: GCA_963797845.1. GTDB lineage: Bacteria > Acidobacteriota > Terriglobia > Terriglobales > Acidobacteriaceae > DASREM01. The sequence continues at coordinate 744,939 of CAWCRE010000008.1, read as the reverse complement.
TGCGATTCCGATTCATCCAGGAAAAGTTGATCGTCTTCGTGCATGGTGAGAGTGCTGCGGTAGATCAGGAGGATCACCAGAATGGTGGTCAGAACTCCCCACACTGTCAGCATCCAGACCAAAGGAGACATAAGCCACCTCGGCACCGATTTCGGACCAGAGTCCCAGCCAGCAGTTGTGTAGGCGCCCACAACCCCATCCAGAACCAGGGCCCCACGGGGATTATAGACCCGCTTTGGCCTCGGAAAGTGAATGTTTCTGCAAGCGACTTTAGGACGGCTTCGTCATCTAATTGGGTGGAACGCCCGGGCAGGAACCAGGGAAATTCCTTGGTTCTGCACGTCACTTTGCTATAATCTGCATTACTAGTAGATTCAAGGAGATACGATGGCACACGACAACCACACCTGAAGTTAAGCCCAAAACCTCGCCAATCACTCTGACTTCCAATGCCATTTCCAAGGTCAAAGAGATTATGGCCCAACAGAACCCGGTTCCTGCCGGACTGCGCGTGGGCGTCGTCGGTGGCGGATGCTCCGGCTTTTCCTACTCCATGTCGTTTGAAAACGGCGCGGGCATGATGGACAAGGTTTTCAATATGGACGGACTGAAAGTTTACGTGGACGCGACTTCGGTCATGTATCTGAATGGCTGTGTCGTGGATTACGTGGAGACGCTGGAAGGCGCGGGCTTCAAATTCGAGAATCCGAATGTGAAGAGCACTTGCGGCTGCGGATCTTCGTTCAGCGTGTAAGTCGATCGAGGATCAGGTTTCAGAAAGCCTCGCCGCTCGCGGTGGGGTTTTTTATTTGCCGGGGCAAGTTGATTGTGGTCGGAGCCGGGTCGTGTCCGGGTTGGCAGGTTGCCGAAGACCAGTTCTTGATGTTGTCGGTCGCAGCCTCCGAACCGTTGCTGCTTCACGTCCTGTTGGTTCAAGCCCTGCTGGAGCGGCAGGTTGATACGGCGTTGAGAGCAGGCCGCCGCGGTCGGAGCTGGGATCGTAAATGAATTGCCACTCGTTGTAGTGGTTCTTCTTGTTGAACTCGCGAATGGTTTTGTCTTTGCTGGTGCTGGTGACTCCCAGGATCGGGCCGCCGCCAAAGACTCGGATTCTGAGTAGCCGGAGAGAGCCGGGCTGGGTTGGACTTATTTTGGCCGATGCATCGTCCTGGCCGGGTTGTCCGGGCTGCTGCTCTCCGTTCCGAGATTGATCTGGGATGCCTGGGCTTGCTGTTGTTGCTGCTGGGCCTGCGCGTTGCAGGCTGCGACCGTGCCGCCGCTAAAGAGTTGACGTTAACCGCGCCATGGCGCCACTGACCTCCGGCGCGCCGCGCGGCGACTCGGCAAAGCCCACCAAGCCATCTGAACTTCTCCGAGTATGCAGCAGCTGAAATCCTTACCGGTGATCGGATCTTTGTAGCGCTTGCGCAGGTAACGCTGGTTGTTGGTGTTCTCCAGATCTTCGAGGCGGGTGGGATAACGTCCGAATTTCTTGTAGTAATTCTCGTATGGCGCGCGAATACTGCACCCCACGATGAATCATCTCCTCTTCGCGGTCCCGCCGAGTCTGGAATGCAACCGGGGAACAAGAGCCGCCGCGAGCAATGACGACAACATCAGCGTAGAGGAACAGCTCAGTCGAGTCAAGAGCATGGAGCCTTGTTGATTTGGTGCTGGTAGACCGGTAATTGCAACGCGCGCTGTAAATTACCAATTACATACCCAATTCTTCTTCATCCTCTGCTCAGTGGAATACTCTGGCGGTTGTTGTTCAGTACGTCTTCGATTTCCACCGATGTCGGGGAAATGCGCACGACTCGGTAACGGCGATTCACGATGTCGCCTTCGAGGCGATAAACACGTCTTCTCCCTGCGACAAGAAAATCTTCTTGCGGCTCCCCCGGCGTTGTTGGCAAAGCCAAAAAACTTCAGGTTGATGGGCGGCGGGGCGGCGGAGGCGGCGGTGCTTGGGCGACTGCTGGCTGTTGCGTGACCGGCGCCACCGGTTGCGGTATTTCCGACTTCACCCGGAAAATGTTTCTGCCCGTCGCCTTCGTACTTCTTGTCTTCGCTTGCCCTGCAGCCAGTCGTAACGCAGAGTCGGATCCAGACTGCGCGGCGCGATTTCACTTTCTTGCCGTTCTTTCCAATAGGTGCCGCGATGTGCTGCGGCACTGGTGTGCCGCGGCGGTCGTAACCGCCGCGGGCGCTGCGGCCGAACAGTGCCGAACTCCGCCAAGAAACGGCATGCCAATAGAACGACCGCCGACACCAGCAGTGCGACTGCGAAAATCATTTTCTTCCGATTCTTCGGTTCCAGCTTTCACTTACGCGCTCGCTTTCAAATATGTTCCAGCCGCATCTGCAATTTGACGACGCCGCTCTGCTCGCCGCCCAATCGACGCTTCGATCAGGAAGAAGAGCTTGTCCCGCTCGAGGGCGTTGATGAAGCGGACCAGTTGCAAGTATCCGCCGGAAAGTCGGCTTCGATGTGCAGGGGCTTCAATCCCGCCTGCTCGGTCGTCGGCAACTTGTACTAGCGCACCTGCCCGATCTTGACTCCACTCTCGCTCGCCAACTTCCCCATGGTTTCAAATATCGCGGACTCCTGTCCGGGAAGTCGCTCTTTGTAAAACTTGTCAATCTGCTGGCCGCCAGGACGATCTTGTCGGCAAGCCGCGCAGCGGTTCCACCGCCTGGTTTTCAGACGCATCTCGTTCCAGAGCCGGCAGTTGTTCGGTACGCGACCGGCCGGAACCCACCCATGGCGAGAACAGAAGCGCGGCGCAACCATATCCACGACCACCATGAGATCACTGCGCGATCTTGACTTTCTGCCGCGTATCGCGAAAATCCGGCATTTATTGTCCACTCCTTGGCATCAGTGGCGGCCGACGGTCTGCTGTCGCTGGACGTCTGGGACGTACTTCGCGCTGATATCGAATTGACGACGTTTCGCCGGCGCCGTTGTGCCCGACTGCGCATTCTCGCGCTCGATATGAGTCTCCTGGAAACGACGGAGTTTCCATCTTCCTGACCAGACTCGATCGCCTTTCGCGGGACTCTCCGGCTACCACCATTTTGATTGCAGCTGATTGTCTTCGGCCATTCGCCGGCGAATCGAGACTACGTGCAATCGCGGCGGCATCACCTTTTCCAGATCTTCAAACACGCGAGTCCACGAAAAAGACTTGCGCTGAAACAGATCGTTGAGGAATTTCGATCAGTCGCGGGTGTTGCGATTCTCTGGCATGTTGAGTGTGGCTTCGGCTTGTGCTTTCTCCTGATCGCGCGCGGCAATCTGCTGTTCGCGCCTGGTTGATCAGGTCGCGATCCTTCGGCGGGCATCGACCAATCCCGAGATCACCGCGTACAGCAGCACCAGCGTCATCAAGCCGAAAACGCCAGAGGCGCGAGCCCCAGCGCATCCAGAACCGCCGCTGATCTTCATAAGGATGAGTCGCGAGATTGATGTCCAACACGCATGTCAGGAAAGCAACGCCCCCACGACCCCCGCCATTCTCCATCGTGGGAACCGAATTCCAGCTCCAGCCCAACTGTGAATTTGCTACCAGTTCCTCACTTCGGCGCCGGTTTGAGCGCCCAGCGCGGGACCTGCGCCGCCAGATTCCGGAAGCCCGCCACGAAAATTCGTCGATATTGAGTTGATAAGTGTCCTGGAAGAAGACGACTGAGGGATAGACTTCTTCGGCCAGCTGCTCGCCGGAGATGGTGACGCCGCGAGTATTTTCGAGCGTGCGGAACAGCAGCAGTTGCATGCTTGTCCAGGATGGCGATGCTGGTGGTGCGGGCGTCTACCTTGACGACCAGGGTCGGACGATCCGCATCGGCCGCGCCCAGAGCCGCCAGCATGGAGGGCAACACGACTCCCGGGCTGTAGCCGGCTGTCGCGAAATGCCGACTCGTAATCTTCGATCACGCTGCTGAGCGACACCGCAGCCACTACTCGCACTCCGTCGTCGAGGTCTGCGCATGGTAAGAAACTTTCGCTTTATCCACATCGAACGGCAATGATTTCTTCAGGCGGAAGCGCACGACGCCTTCGGCCTCGTCGCGGCTTCGCCGGGAAGCGTGTCGAAATCGAGCAATGCGACACGCACGGCTGCATCGGGAAGACCGCGATGACGTCGCGGGATGCGCCGCCAACGCTGCCCAGCGTGTCCCGGATGGACTGGTAAACCGTTTCGCGATCCGCAGATTGTTCTCGATCAAATCGGGAACGACGCTGCCGGGAGACAATTCGTTGAGCGCGCAGATCTCGACCATCTCGCCGGTATCCGAGATCGTCCGGCGAGGACGCGATCGGCGGAAATCTCGCACGCCAGCTTCGGTTTCGAGTGATTTGGAACTTTGACTCATTCTTTAATGCAGCACCACAGCGCTGCTCTCTATTTGAATCACACTTCAGGAGGACACGAAAAATGCAATAGCCTGACAGGAACTCCAAAGCCCTGCTGACAGCGCTGGCCCAGGCTTATCGCATGCTCTCGATGAACGTAACTTTGTTGATCTCTTTCAGCGTGGTCAAGCCCGGCGCGGACTTTGTCCAAGGCCGACTCACGCAGGAAACGCATGCCCTCTTCGCGGGCGGCGCGGCGAATTTCCGAAGTCGGCTTCTTCGCCAGAATCATTTCGCGAATGCGGTCGCTCAAATCCAGCAATTCGTGGATCGCGGTTCGTCCGCGGAATCCGGTGCCTGCACACTCGATGCATCCCTGTCCTTCGTAGAAAGGGACCTCAGCCCACTGCTGCGGATCAAGCCCGCTGGTTTCCAAAATGTCGGGCGCATAGTGCACTACGGTACGGCACGATTCGCAAATCAAACGCACCAGTCGCTGCGCCAGAATGCAGTTCAAGGCGGAGACGAAGTTGTACGGCTCGACACCCATGTTCAGGAAGCGGCCCGATCACGTCGACCACGTTGTTGGCGTGGACGGTGGTGAACACCAAGTGACCGGTGAGCGCGGACTGGATGGCGATCTGCGCAGTTTCCGTGTCACGGATTTCGCCGACCATGATCTTGTCGGGATCGTGACGCAGAATCGATCGCAATCCGCGGGCGAAGGTCAGGCCCTTCTTTTCGTTGACCGGAATCTGCGTGATGCCGCGGATCTGGTATTCGACCGGATCTTCAATGGTGATGATCTTGTCTTCGTCGGTCTTGATCTCGTTGACGCCGGCGTAGAGGGTTGTCGTCTTTCCGCTACCGGTTGGCCCCGTGACCAGCACCATGCCGTACGGTTCGTTGATGTAGCGGCGGAACTTGCGCAGGTCCTCTTCGATCGAATCCGACCACGTCGAGCGTGAGCTTGTGGAACTTCTCGCTCATCGATTCTTTGTCGAGTACGCGGAGCACAGCATCTTCGCCGTGAATCGAGGGCATGATCGAGACGCGGAAGTCGATGGGGCGCTCAGGCTGGCCATACTTCACGCGGAAACGGCCGTCCTGCGGCACGCGGCGCTCGGAGATATCCAGCTCGCTCATGACCTTGATACGCGAAATGATGGTCGAGTGATGCTCCTTGGCGATCGGCGGCATGGCCTGCGTGAGCACGCCGTCAATGCGGAACTTGATGCACACGGAATCGTCCCGGGTTTCGATATGAATGTCGCTTGCTCGGCGCTGTAAAGCGGTGAAGATCGTGGTATCGACCAGGCGAATGATCGGGCTGATGTCGCCCTGCGCGGTAAGCCGGTCGATCGAGATGCTTTCGTCGCCGACGCCGTCGTCTTCGGTAACGACATCGAGCGTGAAGCCTTCGCTGGCGTCTTCCAGCACGCGCTTGGACTGCTCGGTCTTCTTCAGAATCTCGCTGATCTGCGCCAGCGTCGCACACCTTGGTCAAGATGCGCTTGCCCAAGCAGCAGGCTGATTTCGTCGATCATCATCAGCTTGCTGGGGTCGGCGATAGCGATGGACAAGCTTGCCGTCCGGCGTTTCTTCCAGGGGCACGAAGTTGTAGCGGAACATCAGTTCGACCGGGATCTTGTTGAACAAGATCGTGATGCAGCTGGAAATTGTGCAGGTCGACAAACTCGCAGCGATAGCGGCGCGCGATGTCCTGTGCTTTTTCCAGGTCCTCCGCGTGGGCCGTAGCGCCGAAGTTGCCGCCATTGCCGCCGCCCACGAACACTGATTTCTTTTCCACCATCGGTTGTGCCATTCCGTTCTACCTACCCAGAGCCCTTAGCCCAATTTCTCGCTTTAGTGAATCGCCCCGCCCGATCCGAGGGTAAAGATCGGCAGGTACAGCGAAATCAGTACACCGCCAACGAAAACCGCCATTACGATCAGAATCACCGGTTCAATCAGCGCCATGGCCGCGCCTAATGCCGTCTGTACGTCTTCTTCGTAAAATTCCGCTACCGAATTCAACATGGCGGGCAAAGCGCCGGTCGATTCTCCCACTTCGATCATCTCTACCGAGAGATCCGGGAATAATGTTCTGATCTTCGATGCTCTTGGCCAGCGAACGGCCTTCCCGCACCCGCATCGCTGCGACCAGAACGCCGTTCAAGATGCGGCGGCTGCTCATGGAAGCGGCGGCAGTTTCGAGCGAAGGCACCAGCGGCATGCCGCCGGAAAGCAGAGTCGAGAGCATGCGCGAGAAACTCGCGACCTGATACTTCAGCCAAATGCCACCCAGCAGGGGCAGCGCCAGGATTACGCCATCGATGCGGTCAGCCCCCGTGTCGGTCGACTTCCAGCGCCATAGCCCGACGACCGCGAGCACGAACCCGATACCCAAGTACGGAGCATACTTCTGGGCGTTGGTTCCCGACCGCCAGCATGAAGACGGTGATGTCGGGCAACTTGGCGTTCAGGTTCTCGAAAAGCTTGGCGAACTCAGGCACTACGTAGGTGACCAGGAAAATCACCATGAATAAGACAACCGTCACCAGAAGGTCGGGTAGACCAGCGATACGGCGAGCTTCTTCTTGAAGGTCAGCGCGAGGCGTTGGAAGGCAATGTAGCGGCCCAGAACTTCTTCCATGTTGCCGCTTTTCTCGCCAGCCATCAGCGTCGTCGTATAGATCTTCGGAAAGGCTCCTTGTGCGCGAAAAGGCGTCGGAGAGCAATTCGCCGCTCTTGACCCGGTCGCGAACGTTCTCGAGCAGACCCTGAAGTCGTCGATCTTTCTGCCGCCGAATCAGCAGGTCGAGCGAGTTCAGGATCGGCAAGCCGGCTTTGATCAGGGTCAGAAACTGCTGGTTGAAGATCAGGAACTGGGTTGGCTTGACCGTACGCCGGGTGGGAAGACGGATTTCTCCCGCCGAAAACAGGCCTCGCGGCTTGACCCAGTAGACTAGAAATCCTTGTTGCACGAAGCGTTCGCGAACTTCCGACGCGGAATATCCGTTCTCGACCTGCTGCGCGAGCCGTCCGCGCTCGTCCGCGATTTTTACCAGGAATTCAGCCATGTTTCCGACCAGCGCCGTCCGGCAACGCCCCCAAAAAGTCTAGCACTTGCAATCCAGAAAACCGGGTCAAATCCCGGTAAAAACCGAACCAGGGTAACACTTTGTGTTCGTCTATGAGTTAACCTAACTCATTGAAGAACAGCAACTTGCCGCTATTGGCCTAACTCGCCTTCAACCACTTCCGTACCTGCTGGCGGGGTGAAGTGAAACGCCGACTCGGCGACGGGTGCATTTTCCTTTTGACCGCTGAAGCGGTATTCGGTCACCGACCCATCGACCTGCACTAATGTGATGCGATCGATCTGCCCGTCCGGGGTCACTTCCAGCAAAACTTGCGATACCCGGTCTGCCATCCCCTTGGGAACTCCCCTCAGCACGAAGTCACCCCGATTGAGTGGAGAGACATCCGGCGCAAAGGACAATCCCTGCAATTCCTTTTCCAGTCGAGTCTTACCCAGCAGGAAGGCCAGCGGAGAGCGCAAATCGTCCAGTTTGCTCATCGGCGACTTCCTGACCTGACGCTCGCCGGGAAGGTAAAACCACGCATCTTTCCCGTCGCTCAGAAACAGCTTCTCCCTTGGAGAACGGTATTCCCAACGCATCTTGCCAGGTTTTTTTAGCAATAAAGTGCCAGATTCGGTGCGGTCCATCCCTCCGCCCTGGTAGATCTCGGTGAACTGGGTTTCCAGGGTGTGAAGCCGGTTGTACTTCTGGTCGACTTTTTGGATTACCTGGTTGAGATCGATGGCGGGCGCGGCCACGGCGAGCGCAATCACTACGACCGGCGAAAGTAGCTTCAGCAGAGTGGAAGGTATGTTCACAGAGGATTCAGGCCTGCTTTTGCATAGACACCATCGGAAGGCGGAGCAGCTCCTCCCCTATTTTAGCGGAAGACAAGTGAAGATCGAGTATTGGTGAGTGCTGCCGAGCTTTTTCCAGCGCGAGGGTGCAAAGAGACGTTCCAGCTCAGGGTTGTGGTACAGGACAAAGACCTGCTGCGCCTGCCTGGCAAGCGCATGTTCGAGGCGGCTGAGCAGCGTCATCAAGCCGGCTTCGGGCAGGGGATTGAAGAAGTAGAGCAGGAGCGATCCCGAGGGAAAGGTGAACGTTCGCGCGTCTTCGCAGCGGGACTCGATGGCAAAACATCGCTGAGAATCCGATTTGTAGGCGGCGATATTTCGGACCGCGGCGGCGTGCAGCTCAGGAATGACTTCGACGCCGATCACACGCTGGAAGGGATAGTCTGCCGCCATCAGCAATGTCCGGCCTTTCCCTGAGCCGACATCAATGAACGTGAATTGACGGAAGTCAACCGCGAGAGCGGCCAACATTTCGTGGAACAGAGATGGCTCGGTGGGCTGGTAAGGCGAAAGAAATTGACCGAGCAGCCGATCGCGCCAGCTTACGGTCGCTGCAGTGGTGTTCACGCGCTGCTCCCAATCGTAGTCGGCGTCTCCATAGCGTTGCTTTTTGCGGGCGGGGGTGGAGTCGCGCAGAAATTCGATCAGCTTCGAAGCGAGCTGGAGCGCGGTTTGAGTGAACGATTTCTGGACGCGAGCTTCTCTCCACCATTGGGCAATCGTTTTGGTGAGAGAAAGCGCTGGCTGGCCGGACATTCGAGTTAAATTATTTCACGTACCTGGGCGAGCGCCCGTTCTCCCAGGGATCGTAGTTCTTCATGAACTGGATGCGATCGGGGTCCGATGGGTGATCGAACATCCAGAAGATGATGAATGGATTCGGATCGGGATCGGAGAGATTGGTCACACCGCTGATTTCGAAGAAACGAACTCCGGCTTGGCTCGCGTCGGGCACGATTCCGTGGGTGACTTCGAGCGCGTAGCGATCGGCTTCATGCTCAAAATGCCGGCTGATGCCGGAGAAAACAGGAGTCGCCAGGAAGGCGAGAATACTGAAGACGAGTAAAAGCAAGGGCAGCGAGGCCAATTCGCCTTCACTTGAAATTCCCCACCGGCTAGATTTCACTTGCGACTTGACGATTCGAAAACCGGCATAGAGCAAAATCAGCACGATCGCGGAATCGATGGCTGTCTGCTTGGGAATGTGATGCAGAACATAGTGTCCCATTTCATGGCCGAACACGACGACGGTTTCAGCAATGCTGGATTTCTGCAGCATGGTGTCCCACACCACAACCCGCTTGGTCGAACCAAAGCCTTCGACGAAGGCGTTCAGTCCGGTGTATTTCGAACTCGCGTTCATCACGAACATGCGATCTGTGGGGATGTTGAGCCCGGCGCGCTGCACCACGCGCTCGATTTCATTGACAAGTTCAGGGTTCTTGGGCTGGAGTGGTTCGAATTTGAAGAATAAGGGATCGATGACGACCGGAGAAATGAACAGCACCACCAGGAGTACCGGAAGGGAAGCGACCCAGAAATAAAACCACCAGCGCCGCGGACTGCGGCGGATCACGGCGTAGAGAATCCAGATGAGCAAAGTTCCCAGTAGCAGCGAGAGCACTCCCGCTTTGAGCCAATCGGAAAACCATGAACCCCAGCTTTGCACCGATAAGCCGTACTGACGCCCGACAGAGTGATCCCAAAGATCGATCGGCAGCAGAAGTACGGAGAGCGTCAGAATGAACAGCGGCGCAAATACCAGCACCTGCAGCACGCGGCGAGACGTGACCCTCTCGGCAAATCTCTGCAAACGCGATCCTAAGCCTTTGAGCAGCAGCAAAAGGAAAATTACGAATCCGTAGGCCTGGCCGACGAAATATTGCGTGTACCGGGTGCGGGAATAATTCTTCGCTTTGGCATACTGCTCAGCGGACAGTGGATGGGATGCGGATTCCTGATTGGCAGCCTGGGTGTTGGCTTGAGTTTGAGTCTGCGCTTGCCCAGCACGGGGAATAAGCAAGCAGGCAAGGACGAGGAACACGTAAACGTTCGAGATCCGAAGCTTCACGTTATGAGGATAAACCACGGTGCGAGCCGGCTATTTGTCTGGAATCTTCGGGGTCTCGGGCGGTTTGTACCCGGGCGGCAGGCCCTTGGTGACGAAGGGCAGGCTGTCGGGATCCTCGAGTTGCACGCGCCCGTCCGGCATGAGGATGTAGGCATGATCCAGAGGATCGCGAGGCGTGCCACGCAGCATTCCGGCGGCATTAAGTTCTGCGAAGTTTTGCGGTGGACGTCCGGTCCGCTCGCGGTAATGCTGCACCAATTCCTCCAACTTCGTAATGTCCTGATCGACCTGCAAAGCACGCAGGTGAGCGGCTGCGTTATTGCGGATGGATTGCTCTTGTGCGCTCTCGTAGGTGGTAGTCCACATCATGCGAGCGGTTTCGATGTCGCCGGCGTGCTCGGCCATGGATGCTGCCATCACCCGCAAGAAGGGATGTGCATTGGGGGCTTGCGCTCCCCGCGAGAAGGCTTCGGCCGCTTTCGGATAGTCCTTCAGATCCATGTAGTAGATGAATCCGAGTTCGTAGTAGAGGCGCCATTCGTCAGGATTGTTACGGATTCCGAACTCCGCGAGATCAATGGCAGCGTGCGGCATGCCGGCGCCGTCGGGCGGCGCTGGCGCCAGGAAATTGGAGCCGAACTGGTAGGCGACGACCAAGTGCGGATCGAGAGCCGTTGTGATCTGCAAAAGCGGAGCCAGAAGTGCGTAGGTAGTCTCGTGCCGGTGGTGGCGATCGCCAAAGTACTGGACCGCTCGCGTCCAGTAAATGTCTGCGAGCAGACCGTCGTATCCGAGACTCAGGCGCTTGAGGACTTTCGGCGAGGTTACATAGAGAGACTCTTCCAGTGTGGCAGCGGGACGGATCTCGTCCACGGCGTGCAGCGTCGCCATTGCACCACCCAGACAAGCGACCAGGATGAGGCTGGCTATAACCGTGACTCGCCGCGACGCGCTCATTTCAAGTTCCGGCGCTCAAATACCAGCACCGCACCCGAAACCGCGGCGGCCGCGTAGATCGCAGCATAGAGGGTGTTGTAGAGCACCAACTGCCCTGAGACCGGTTGCGCGTGGGCCACGGAACTGATCACGTTGAGCGCTGAGAAGTTCGGTACCAGATAAGCCGCGCCTACCGCGAGCCAGTGGAGAACTCCCTGGGTCAGGTTCGCGAAGCCGCGAAGATCTTCGGCAAAACTTCCAATGATGAACAGCGAAAACGCAAAAACGGCCGAGAGCAACGGAGACGAAAACGACGAGAACAACAAAGCCAGGGCAGTAACAATCACAAATTGCAGGACGATGAAGTAAAGCGCGACCAGCACCCAGGCATCGCCGGGCTGAAAATGGTGAGACACATAGAGCAGCGCGCCGAACACTCCGATGGCCATGAAGAACGTGTTCACCATCAGCGTGCCGGCCAGGCCGAAGAACTTGCCGACGATGAACTCCCAGCGGCGTACTGGACGAGAGAGCATGGTGTAGAGGGTGCGCTTCTCAATCTCCTTGGACACCAGGCCGATACCGATAAAGATGGCGATGACGACACCGAAGAGCGAGACCGCAGTCAGGCCCAGGTTGATGACGACCAGGCGTTCAATGTCGATGGAAATCTGTCCTACGAGGATCGCGGCCCCCGACAGCAACAGTGCAAACGCGATCAGGTTGTAGAGCACGCGATCGCGCACCGCTTCGCGGAAGGTATTGGAGGCAATGTTGGAAATCCGCGCGATCATTGCCGCATCTCCGCCACTTCTTGTGGAGTCGGCTGCAGCTTCTGCAGAAAATAGTCTTCCAGCGACGCGCGGACCGGGTTCAGCGAGATGAGGTGCAGGCGTTCGCGACGCAACACCTCGAGCGCGAGATCCTGTTTTTCTTCCGCCACGACCATGCTTACGGTGTCGCCGGTGATGCGGGAGTGCTCGCCGAGATCGCGCAACCCGGGGGGAATGGAATGGCCCTGCCAGATCAGTTCAACTTTTCCATGGACGCTGGAAGTCAGATCTGCAACGGCTCCCACACCGCGAAGCTCGCCTTTGTTGATGATTGCGACGCGATCACAGAGCGCCTCGGCATCGGAGAGGATGTGAGTGGAAAAGAAAACTGTTTTTCCCTCTTGCCGCAACTGATCCATGAGGTCGCGGACTTCGCGCCTCCCCATGGGATCAAGCCCAGACATTGGTTCATCAAAAAACACGATGCGAGGGTTGTGGATGATAGCTTGAGCGATGCCCACCCGCTGCAGCATGCCTTTCGAAAATTTGCGTAGCTGCACTTCAGCGCCGCCCGGCAGCGCGACCCGTTCCAACACCTCTGTGACTTTGGCGGGAATGTCTTTGGCCGGCATCCCGGACAGGCGAGCGTAATAGTGCAGCAATTCGCGCGCGGTCAGGTAATCGTAGAAGTAAGGCTGCTCGGGCAAGAAGCCGATCTGCGCTTTGACGCGTGGGTCGTTCACGTCCATGCCGAGGATGCGGGCGCTGCCTCCGGTCGGAAATACCAGGCCCATCAGCATCTTTAACGTGGTGGTTTTGCCGGCACCATTCGGCCCCAGGAAACCGAAAATTTCTCCCTCTTCCACCATGAGATGCAGCGGACGCAACGCACACTTTGGGCGCTTGCGCCAAAAGCCCGTCATATAGGTCTTTTCCAGACCTAGGATTTCAATCGCTGGCATGGGAGAAACACAGTTTTCGGGATCTGAATCTTGAATGATTATAAGCGGCTGGGGAGTGGGAATGAATTGGCTGGCGCGATACGCAGCATTACTAAAGTAAAAGGGCCGGAACTTGCGTTCCGACCCCATTCGGCTTGTGACCCTCCCCCGAGGCACTCGCCAAAACTGAAAAAGTTATTGAGAAGTCGGATAGGCCAAGCAGGCAGCAACCGTTGCGGGTGGCGGAGTGGCAGCCGATGGGGTCAAGCTGCGAAGCACGCCATCAGAAATGGTACAGAAGTTTCTTACCCCGCTCAGGTTAAACATTTGTGCCCCGCTCCCGGCAACAAAGGCCGAGTTGGTCGAGCCACCGGCGCCGGTGAAGCCGAATGCAACAAAGGTATAGCCGCTTTTGGTTCCACCGGAAAGGACGCTATCAAGAATGCAAGCTGTGGTAGTGCTCGGAACGCAGCCGCTGGCCGGGCCGCCCAAGTTAGATAATTGGTCTGCATACCCTTGCGTGGGATATGCCGAAGCATAGGCTACTTCTGCGGTTGCGATCTTTCGCACTGAATCGGCTGCCGAAGCTTCATTGGCGGCGATCCGCGCCCGAAGTAGATTCGGGATCGCCATGGCGGCAATGATCAATATGATCGCCACCACAATCAGCAGTTCTATTAAGGAAAATCCTTTTGGGCGCTTCATGGTTAGACCCTTCATTCGGTCATGATTGTGTTAGCAACTGGTTGGCCAGTCTGAGGGTGCCGGTTCCGCGGGTACGTCTTCTGTATGTATTTGAAATCACAACGTTTGTCGCAGGCTGCAGGAGCCCACCAGAAAGTGCCAGTCCATTCCGACAGGTTTTGTCGTTTGACTTCGACATAAATTGGCAACCGGAAATCGAAATTGAGACGGGATTGTCCAGTTCTCAGACTACCGCTTACGAACACTTACGGAGGTTAAGTGGGCTTGCGCCTGTTCGAGAGCGACTTTCGCAGCGACATTTTGAGGATCGAGAGCGAGCTCGATGCTGAACTGATCAAATGCGGCAGGCCAGTCCTGATTCCACGAAAGGACCTTGCCTAAAGTGTAGTGCAGGCCCGCGCGGTCCGGGCTTGCGGCAATGCCTTGCCGCAGAGAACTCTCGGCATCGCGGTAACGCGCGAGTTGGATCTCGGTCATTGCCAGGCATTGGTACAAATCCCCGCGCATGGGATGGGTTCGAGTTGCGTCTTTGTAGTAGCGCTCGGCAAGGTCGAAACGGTGCAGTTGAAAGGCTGCTGCACCGGCGAGGGACAACAGATTCACCGAATCGGGCTCCGATGTTAAGGAGTTCTGGGCGAGGGCCAGCGCTTCCTGGTAGCGCTCTCGCCGTTGCAGCTCGACGCCAAAGTTGATCGCGGCGGTGACATTGCCGGGAGCGAGCTCGACTGCCCGCTGGAACAGGGAGTAATTACTTTCCCAGACACGGGCCTGGCTGCGGATCGCAAACGGAGATGCGAACAGGGCAAGCGCAAGGCACGCCCATGCAGTGCGCTGGATCCAGGGGCGACTGGCGGAAGCGTCGAGAGCGAGTCCAGCGAGAAGGCAAACTGCGACCGAAGGCAGGTAAAGATAGCGATCGGTCAACCCCTCATACTTGGGCGCCGCCACAAACGCGGCCAGGGCTGGGGCAAGGGTGAGCACAAACCAGGTGAGCGCCAAAGCCAACTTGTCGAATCCACGGCGTGAATAGGCGCATATCAGAGCGACGCTCGCGAACGCGGTGAGGAGCGCAGGGGCCAGGAAATCGAAAGAACGAATCGCGGTTACGTAGTGGATGTCGTACAGTGGGCTCATTGCGCCTGGCCACACACACTTGCGCACATAGAACCAGAATGCCCACGGCAAGGTCAGAAATGCATCGTGTAAGGGCACGGTTGAGGCTCGATGCGCCAGGCCATGAAGAATCTCGAATCGCGCTGCGAGATAAGCGGCCAGAACCACGAAGTATGGCCATAGGCGGCGAGCGCTGGATCGCAATGAGACGCCGATCTCGGTCCAACCCTGATTCATCAATTCGTAGGCAATCAGCAACACGGGCAGCCCGACGGCAGTTTCTTTGGTGAGCAAGGCGGCGCCATAGCAACCTAGCGAGGCTAAGAGCCACTTGATCGAACCATCCTTCTCGCGGAATTTCATATAGCCGAGGAAGGAGGCCAGGAACCAGACGGCGCACAGCGGTTCCGTGACTGCCGAGACCCAAGCCACGGACTCGACGTGAATGGGGTGCAGGGCAAAGAGCGCGGTGACTCCGAAGGCCGAGAGAGGTTGTCGAAGCAACTTGCGAGCGATCAGGAAAACGAGAGCGGTCGCGGTTAAGTGAACCAGCAGCGTCGTCAGGTGCCATCCCGAAGGTTCGTGGGAAAAGATAGAGTTATTGATCAGGAACCAGACTAACACCAGCGGACGATAGAGATTTGCCGGAGTGCCGGGCACATGTGCCCAAAAGTGTTGGGTAAAGTAGCCGGGGAGCAGGCCCCAGGAGTCAATTCGAGGGTTTTGGACAATCTGGAAGATGTCGTCGTAAACGAAACTGAACGCGGTGACGGGAGCGTACACGAAGTAAGTGGCCGCCAGGAGCAGCAGGATCCCGATTCGGGACGGGTTGCTCCCGAAACGAAACGCGGGTCGCTGGCTTGCCGCCGGTTGGTTCAGGCTCACGATGACTCCATCCCAGTGGTTTTAGGGCCGCGAAAAAAAAGAAAAGCGCCGGATTTTGGTCCGGCGCTTCAAGCTTGTACCTTCCCCGAGGTACGTAGCCAACGTTATTGCAACACCGACCACGGATTGCAAGTCGCATTGACGGTCACAGGGGTAGACTGGCCGGTCGGCACCTGGAAGTGCAGAACGCCGTCTTCAGTCGAGCAGAAATCGCGCACACCGGTCTGGTTAAACACTGCAGCAGAGGTTCCAACGGTGTAGCTCAGATAGAGCGTGCCGCCAGCGCCTTGGGTCGCAGCCAAACCGTAGAAGTAGCCGCTCTTGGCGGTACCAGCAGTGATGGCATTGGACAGAACGCTATCGATCAAGCAAGCGTTGGTCTGAGTGGGAACGCCGCAAACGGTTCCGGCAGCGCCCGGGCCGAGCTTCGCCATGGTGTCAGCGTAGCCCCATGTCGGATAAGCCGACTGATAGGTCACTTCGGCAGTGTTGATGGTACGGATCGAGCTCACCGCGGACGATTCATTGGCAGCAATACGTGCACGCAGCAGGTTCGGAATGGCGATCGCAGCGATGATCAAAATGATCGCGACCACGATCAGCAACTCGATTAGTGAAAAACCCTTCTGTTTCCGCATCTCGTTTTCCCTCTTCTCCATTTGTACGTTATGTGGTCTCTGTGGACCCAATTGCCGATTATGTTCGCATTTTATCGGCCAACTCCCGAAGTTACCAAGGGGAGTGGACCAGAAATCACTAGCCGCTTTGTTTTCAGCCATACCGAGCACACTCGTTACCTGCCCAAAGGGCCACAGGAAGGGGTTTTCCGCCAGCTTTTGTCTCAGGGGATGACAAGATGTGTCAACTTGAGCCCGCACGCGGAGCTTAATCTCTTTCTGGGAACGAGGAACTTGCGCTTCCTTGCAGGGATAAAAACAAAAACACCAGGCCGGAGCCTGGTGTTTTCGAACCACGTCCTTGGCGCTGCTTACTGCAGAATCGACAATGGGTTGCAAGTCGCATTGACCGTGATCGGGGCGGACTGGCCGGTCGGCACCTGGAAGTGCAGAACGCCATCTTCGGTCGAGCAGAAGTTACGCACACCGGTCTGGTTGAACACTGCGGCAGAGGTGCCGACGGTGTAGCTCAGATAGAGCGTGCCGCCTGCGCCCTGGGTCGCGCCCAAGCCGTAGAAGTAGCCGCTCTTCGCGGTACCGGCAGTGATGGCATTGGACAGAACGCTATCGATCAAGCAAGAGTTGGTCTGGGTGGGAACGCCGCAAACGGTTCCAGCAGCTCCAGGACCGAGCTTCGCCATGGTGTCAGCGTAGCCCCATGTCGGATAAGCCGACTGATAGGTCACTTCGGCAGTGTTGATGGTACGGATCGAGCTTACCGCGGACGATTCATTGGCAGCAATACGCGCACGCAGCAGGTTCGGAATGGCGATGGCGGCGATAATCAAAATGATCGCGACCACAATCAGCAACTCGATTAATGAAAAACCCTTCTGTTTCCGCATTTCTAATTTTCCTCGTCTCTCGAATGTTTTGACCGCCTTGCTGGCTGGGTATAGAACAGGTGTCGGGCCATAACCGCTGCCGAACGGCGAAATGGTTACCTTTGATTAAGCTGCGTCGACTCAATGGCCTACGTTTTTAGCGCTCGCGCGAATGTGGAACCAATGGACGTATGGAAGGTGTTGTTTAATTTTTCAATGACAAATTACGGTATTGCGATGGCACGTTGCGTCAAGGCATTCTCGTTTGCGCATTTAGACTCTCATGAAAATTTCGCTTGAGACTCTCGAAATAAACCCTGACATTTCCCGTGCCTGGTCGGTTCCCGCCCGGTTTTATACGGACTCGCCAGTGTTCTCCATCGAACAAGAAAAGATCTTTCGTCGAACCTGGCAGGTGATCGGACATGCGAGTCAAATAGCCAGGCCCGGCGACTTTTTCACCGCCGAACTTTGCGGCGAGCCGCTGCTGCTGGTTCGAGACTCGCAAGGTGAGTTGCGGGGGTTTTACAACGTCTGTCGCCATCGTGCAGGCCCTCCCGCGGAAGGATGCGGATCGAGAAAAGTATTTCGCTGCGGTTATCACGGGTGGACCTATGCACTGGATGGATCGCTGATCAGCGCTCCTGAGGTGGAGGGCGTGCAGGATTTCGATCCTTCCGCGTTTGCGCTCGCGCCGGTCCGGGTCGAGGAGTGGTTCAACCTGATCTTCGTCAATCTGAATTCGCAAGCGCCTCCGTTGCTTTCCACTTTGGGCGAGATGCCGCGCCAGGCGGAACATTTCGACTTCCGCAATATGAATCTGTTCGAGCGCCGGACCTACGACATGAAGTGCAACTGGAAGACGTATGTGGATAACTATCTGGAGGGCTATCATCTGCCCAGCGTTCATCCCGGATTGAATCGCGAGTTGGATTACAACGCCTACACCGTCGAGACGCACCCCGGATACGTGCGGCAATTCAGTCCGATCCGTGGCGCACAGGCCGGCGATGCCGCGCCTCGCCGCTACCAGGAAAGCCGGGAGGATCTGACAACGGACTACTTCTGGGCGTTTCCCAACTGGATGTTGAACTGCTATCCCGACAATGTGTCTTTGAACCTCGTGGTGCCGCTGGAGACGGAGCGCTCGCTGGCAATTTTCGAATGGTATCTGCCGGAGAAAGATTTAGGAGGTCCGGCGGCCAAGGCTTCGGTCGAGTTCAGCCACCAAATCCAGGTGGAAGATGTTTCGATTTGCGAGATCGTGCAGAAAAACCTGCGCTCGCGGAGTTACCAACGCGGGCGTTACAGCGTCAAGCAGGAGACCGGCGTGCATGCTTTTCACCGCATGTATGCCGAGATGATGAAAACGGAGTAAGCCATGAGCAGCCTCGCGCTGATGCAGACCTTACATGAGAATCTTTCGAGCCGGGCGCAAGTGAAAAGCGTGTTCGGGGAGCCCGTGACTGCGGGCGACAGAACTATCATTCCTGTAGCGAAGATCGCCTATGGCTTTGGCGCGGGCGCTGGCACGGGAGGCGTTGGCGACACTCGCGCAAAAGGGGAAGGCGGCGGAGGAGGCGGCGGGGTGCGCGCGCGTCCGGTTGGAGTTTTCGAGGTCGGACCCCAGGGAACTCGATTCGTCGCGGTGCACGACCGGAAAAAACAACTTGGGACGTTGCTTCTGGGCGCGGCGTTGGGCGTGCTTCTGCTGAGAAGACGACGTTAGCTGTCAGCGGCGCGAACCTAACCCTGTGACGCACATCACTGCTCGAGGTGCGATCCCGGCAGAAAATCGCTCAACCCGTTATCGGGCCGGTCCGCGCTTCCAGGAGGCCGTCCATGAGCACCGCTGCATCCGCCAGCAATATCTCCAACCTTCTTGCCGAGGACAGCGAATACGCTGCTCCGAGCATTGTCTCTAACAATTGCCGCCAGCAACAATTCGCCGAGGACTATCGCCGTTCCATCGAGAGCCCTGGAGTTTTCTGGGGCGAGTACGCCAGGAATTTTCAATGGTCGCGGCCCTGGGAGAAAGTGCTCGAATTCGACGGCGTGCATCACCAATGGTTTGTCGGAGCCAAGACCAACATCACGCTGAATGCGCTGGATCGCCACGCCAATTCAGAACGCCGCAATCGCGTGGCTTACATCTGGCTCGGCGAAGACGGCTCCGAGCGCATCGTCACCTATGGACAGCTCTATCGCATGGTTTGCCGATTCGCCAATGGTCTGAATTCGCTTCGAGTGAAGAAGGGTGACCGCGTCGTCATCTACATGCCGCTCACTATCGAATGCATCGTCGCGATGCTGGCATGCGCTCGTATCGGCGCGATTCATTCCGTGGTCTATGCAGGATTAGGACACACCGCGCTGCGCGATCGCATAGAAGATGCGCAGGCGAAAGTCGTGATCGCCGGCGACGTGCACTTTCGTCGGGGCAAAACTGTTGCGCTTGAAGCCGATCGTCGATGAAGCCATCGATGGGCTCGAGTTCGTCGAGAATGTAGTCGTCTATTCGCGCGCGCAAGGGCAATTCGAGCCAGCCAGCACGCGAAGTCGATTTCGCCGATTCTGATGAAATTTCCTGCCGAGTGTCCGGCAGAAGAGATGGATGCCGAAGATCCGCTGTTCATCCTTGTATACCTCGGGCACGACCGGCAAGCCCAAAGGCGTGGTCCACGTTCATGGCGGATTCATGGTGGCGACCACCTATCACCTTGAGACCTTCTTCGACGTCAACGAACAGGACATCTTCTGGAGCACCTCCGATATGGGATGGATCGTCGGGCATTCCTACATTGTCTACGCACCCGCTTTGCGCAGGAGTGACCACGTTGTTGCGCGAGGGCGCCATCGACTATCCGGATCCCGCCACAGCCTGGCAGATCATCGAGCGCTATGGCGTGACCAAGATGTTTACCGCACCCACCGCGTTTGCGCATGTTCATGCGCTTCGGCGACACTTCCCCGCTCCATGACCTCACCACGCTGCGCGTTATCGCCTGCGCGGGCGAGCCGCTAAATCCCGAAGCTTGGCGCTGGGCGCAGACCTACCTCGCTGGCGACGGCAAGTGGGGCTACGTGGTCGACAACTGGTGGCAGACCGAACTGGGAGGCCCGGCGCTGGGTACGCCGCCCTCCATGGCCATGCGTCCGGGGAAAGCCGGCGTCTGCCTTGCCGGGATGCGAAGCCGATGTTGTGGATGAAGAAGGTAAGTCCACGCCGGCCGGAGTCGGCGGGCAGGCTGATGCTGAAGCGTCCGTTCCCGCACATGTTGCGCACGGTCTGGCGCAATCCGAGGCGCTATGAGCGGGATTGGCAGCAGATCCCTGGCTGTTACGTGACCGGCGATGTCGCGGTGAAGGACAAAGACGGATACATCGCCGTGATCGGCCGCGCTGACGACGTGCTGAATGTCGCCGGACACCGCATTGGAACCGCCGAGGTCGAGAGCGCGCTGGTGTCGCATCCCGCGGTTGCGGAAGCCGCAGCGATCGGCATACCGGATGCCGTTGAAGGGCGAGACGATCAAAGTGTTCATACAAACGCGGGCCGACCATGCGCCCTCAGAGGCGCTTTCCGCAGCCTTGATCGAGCATGTCAGAAGGGAACTGGGTCCCATCGCAACTCCGTCAGCGCTGGAGTTTGTGACGGCATTGCCAAAGACGCGATCGGGGAAGATTCTGCGCCGGTTCCTGAAAGCGAAAGAGACGGGAGCCGATACCGGCGACGTTTCCACTATGGAAGGCTAGCGGTCACTACCGCCATTGGACGTGGTGCAGGTGATGCATCACGGCGCAGCTCAGGTGTCCCAGTACAAACCACAAAACTGCCTGCAGCACAGCTTTCGTTCGCGCTGTCATAACGGGCGGTCTCCAATCAAAAATGGATGCGAGGGCGGGACGATCTTACAGACCCGCTCCCACCATAACAACCGCTGAAGTTGGAGCGGAGGATCCAGTTTCTGGTTCCACCGTGATAGCGAAAGTCTTGGCTTCGACTCCAGCAGGGAGCGGCGGTTGAATAATCTGCGCGCTGCCTCTTGCGTCGGGCTTGAAGACTCCGGCAGGGATCGGCGCTCCGCTGGTGGGGATCAGCCAGAGCTCGTAGGCTTTTTGCGGCGGCAACTTGGGCATGTTGCTGGCCAGGAAGATCAAGCTGGAGCGGTCGCGAACGTAAATGGCCTTGCCTTGCGGCTGCGGTGGAACCTTCGCGGCCACCACGGTGATGCGCAGCGCGTCGGAAGAAGTGAGAGTTTCGACAACTTCGCGCGCCTTTTCCAGTTGCGCTTGCTGCCGCGTGGATTCGTTCTCAAGTCGCGCGATGGTCTCGTGCAAGTCGTGATTGTTCACCCAAAGCACGGCAATCCCTAGTGCAAGTGCAGCCGCAGCAAGCCAAGGGACCCAGGTCCAGCGCGGGCGCGCTTTCTGAGAAGCGGGCGTTTGCCGAGGCTCGCGGCCGATGGCATCGATCAGGCGCTGCCGGCTGCGTTGTGGCGGCTTGGGACCGGCGGCGGAGAGCGCCAGCAGAGCCATGTCTCCGCGCAGCCGCTGGAGTTCGGTGCTGCATTCGTTGCAGCCCTGTAAGTGTTGTTCGAGCGCGCTACGGTCTGCCCCCTCCAGCACGCCGAGTGCGTAGAGAGCGAGATCGTCGGTGAATTGTTCGTGTGCGCTCATGCGAAAACCTTGCGTAATGCCGACAGTCCGGCCCGAATCCTGGTTTTTACGGTGCCCAGAGGCTCACCGGTTTTTTGCGCGATTTCGCTATGGCTCATGCCTTCGAAGTAAGCCATCTCAAGCGCGGCACGTTGCGGGGAAGGCATTTCGCCCAGAGCGCCGCGTACTTTCTCCATGGCCACCGAACGTGCAGCCTCGCTGGCGAGGTCGGGTTCGACTGATAGAACACAATCTTCCAGGTCGCTTTCCGGGTGCCGTTTGCGCAACGCATCAATGGAGCGATTGCGAGCGATTACCGCCAGCCATCCGCCGAGATTTCCCCGGCTCGCATCAAACACGCCCGGGTTGCGCCATAGCTGCATGAACACTTCCTGGAGAATGTCTTCGGCGGCGCCGGTATCGCGTAACACGCGCAGGGCCACCGCATACACGATCGACGAGTACCGGTCATAGAGTGAAGTCATGGCCCCGGGGTCGCCAGCACGTATGGCCGACACCAAGCCTTGATCACTGGCCGCTCCGGTTGGCAGTGCACTCGACAATCGAACCCGCTTCCTTTCTGAGTACGAATCAGCTGGAGGTACGGATTGCACGGGAGGCAATCCGTTTTCCCGGCGGCCGCGTATACAACTCAGCAGCAGAGTGAGAACGATATCAATAACAGGCTAAGCACGACAAGTTGAGTAAGGAATTTTCGCTGCGGCAAAGAGGCCGTGGCGGCCCTGCGGCCCTGGTTTGAGCCGCAGGGTATTTTTTTCTCCGCTCGGCTGCGAACAACGCAACGCCTAGGAAAAGGCTGGAGGAAACCACACTCCGCCAGTGAAACTTTCGATGGGAACGCCACCGAATTTGCTGAAAGAACAAAGCTCGGCGTCTTCGGGAGAGATGGTGCGATCGGCAAGAGCCTGGCCAATCAGCTCTTTTGAGCCTTGCGCCTGGTCCAGCATGGTGCGCGCCAGAATACGCACAGCCGGATCGCTCGATTGAAGAGCGGAAATCAATTCTCGCCCGGCTTCCTGTTCGCCGAACTGCGACCAGACCATCCCACACATGAAAATGTAATTCGCATCCATCCCGCCACCTCCCCTGCTTACCTGGTTAGACACCGTTCCTACCCGTAAGTTGCAACGGCGTTTGTCATTTATTACGTAGCCAAGTGGGTAAGTAGATTGACGGTCTGGTGACAATTCGGGTTTCGGAAATCACGTTGCATGGCTACATTGTCATTCCGATCCGACTTTGCTATAAACCGGACTTGAGCCGAGACTCGCATCCGCCACTCGTGACCTCTTCGACCTTTCCCGTCACTGCGTTAGAACAACAGGATTCAGTCTTCGCTAAAGCGTTCACCTTGCTCCGGAGCTCGATAGAGGAACGGGCATTTCCGGCGGCCGCGCTGGCCGTTACCGATCAAGGCAAGCTGGTTGCTCTGAAAGGATTCGGCTCGTTTACCTACGATGTCGATTCCCCGCGAGTGACCGCGGCAAACATTTTCGATCTGGCGTCGGTGTCGAAGGTTGTCGGCACGACGATGATGGCCATGATCCTCTATGAACGCGGATTGCTGGATCTGGACATGCCGGTGTCATCGATCGTGCCAGAGTTTGCGGATGAAGGCGGGCGGCGGAATGAGATCACCCTGGGTATGCTGCTGGCGCATTCGTCGGGGCTGCCGGCGTACGAGAAGCTATTTCTGCGCGAGAAAAGTAAGGCGGGACTGCTCGCGGCTGCGTTTTCGACTCCGCTCTGTGCGGATCCCGGAACGGAAGCCGTCTACAGTGACATCGGGTTCATCATTCTGGGAATCGTGCTGGAGCGTTTGGCCGACGAATCACTTGACGAGTTTTGTCAGAGGGAAGTATTCGGTCCGCTGGGCATGACTCGTACGATGTATAACCCTCCAGCGTCATGGCGTGACGCGATTGTCCCCACCGCGAATGATCAAGCGTTCAGGCATCGCGTGATTCAGGGTGAAGTGCAGGACGAAAACGCGAGTGTGCTGGAAGGCGTCGCCGGACAGGCCGGCATTTTTGCGAATGCCGACGATATGTCGACGTTTGCGCATTGCATGCTGAACGGCGGAAAGCCGATTCTTCGTCCAGAGACGATTGCCCGGTTCACCCAACGCGAAACAGCTCCAGTGGGAACCTCTCGGGCCCTGGGATGGGATACTCCCTCGTCGCCGTCGCAATCCGGACGATACTTTTCGCCGTCCTCTTTTGGGCACCTTGGGTACACAGGCACATCATTGTGGATTGATCCGGAACGACAGTTTTCGATCACCCTGCTTACCAATCGAACCTGGCCCGACTGTACGAATCAGGCCATCAAGCAGGTTCGCCCTCGAGTTCACGACGCAATCATCGAAGCCTTGGGGGAGCACGAGTGAAGCCGCCGCGGAGAGAGCACCTGGAGCGGTTGGCGACCGAAGGGGCCAACTTGTCTTCTGCCGATCTGGATCGCAAGTCTGCGCTGGAGATCGCTCGAATCATCAACGCGGAGGACGCCAAGGTGGCCAAGGCGGTCCGCAAAGCATTGCCCCAGGTTGCACAGGCGATGGACTGGATTGCCGAGGGGATTCGCAAACGCGGGCGGCTGATTTATGTCGGTACCGGGACCAGCGGCCGGCTGGGAGCGCTCGATGCCTCAGAGTGTCCTCCGACGTTCGGAGTTGATCCTAGGGTCGTGCAATTTGTGATCGCCGGAGGGGCGCGCGCGTTGCACTCGGCCGTGGAAGCGAGCGAAGATTCGCGCAGCCTGGGTTCACGGGAGATGGCGAAGCGCAAGATCGGGAAGAATGATGTTGTGGTTGGGATTGCGGCCAGCGGCCGTACCCCGTTCACGATCGCGGCGCTGGAATACGCGCATCGCCACGGTGCAAGGACCGTCGCTCTCACGTCGAATCGCCGGTCGCCCGTCGAAAAGGTTGCTGACTTGACGATCCTGGTGGAGGTTGGTCCGGAGGTTATCGCGGGATCCAGTCGGATGAAGGCCGGAACCGCGCAGAAAATGGTGCTGAACATGTTATCCAGCGGCGCCATGACGCGCCTGGGATATGTATACGGGAACGAAATGGTCAACCTGCATCGAAAGAACAGCAAGTTGATGGATCGGGGCATCACGATTCTGGAGCGGGCGGCGAAGCTTACCCGCCCGGCGGCGGAGAAAGCGTTGAAAAAAGCGGGGAACAGTGTACCGGTAGCGCTGGTCATGATCGCGACCGGAACCGATCGGCCCGTGGCGCAGCAGGCGCTGAAATCCAGCCGCGGGCATGTGCGCCAAGCCATTGAGGCCGTTCTAGCGGAGTGCTCGCACCGGGATGGCACGTATGGCCCTGAACTTCCGAGTTAGCTGCGGCAAGCACGTCGCGATCGGTTCCTCGTTACAATAGGCGGGCGCCGCAGATAGGATTGGTCTTGGGGCATATTTAAGGCAATATCTTGATATGGACAAATTTGTAATTCGCGGCGGCAATCCGCTGCTCGGCACGATTCGCGTCAGCGGCGCCAAGAATGCCGCTCTCCCCGCCATGGCGGCGGCCCTTCTCACCGACGAACCGGTCATTCTGGAAAACATTCCGCAGGTTCGCGACATCGAGACCACGCGCAAGCTTCTGGCCGCGATGGGCGCCGAAGTCGAACTCGGTTATGGACGCGCGCAGCATCGCACCACGATCTGCTGCCGCAACTGGCTTCACCTGAGGCTTCCTACGAACTGGTGAAGACGATGCGCGCCTCGTCTCTGGTGCTGGGGCCGCTGGTAGCCCGCTGCGGACGGGCGAGAGTTTCTTTGCCCGGCGGCTGTGCGATCGGAGCGCGCCCCATCGATCTTCACATTAAAGGACTCGAACGTCTGGGCGCGACCATCACCCAGGAGCATGGCTATGTTGAGGCCATCGCCGATCGCCTGCGCGGCGCGGAAATTGTCTTCGACAAAATTACCGTCACTGGAACCGAAGACCTGCTGATGGCTGCGACACTCGCCGAAGGCGAGACTGTGATGCAAAACTGCGCTCGCGAACCCGAAGTGGCCGATCTCGCCGACCTGCTGAACAAAATGGGAGCACGTATCGAGGGCGCAGGAACTTCCACGATTCGGATCAAAGGGGTCTCGAGCTTGCACGGCGCCAAGCATCGCATCATTCCCGATCGCATTGAAGCGGGAACATTCGTCATCGCGGGAGCCTTGACCGGCGGAGATCTCAACGTCGTCGGCTGCGATCCCCTCATCTGACTGTCGTCTGCAGAAGCTGGAGGAAGTTGGCGTGAAGAACCGCATCAGCGGCGACTCGGTGAGGGTCATCGGCGACGGTGCTTTGAAAGCCGCCGATGTTGATACCGAAGAATATCCCGGCTTTCCCACCGACATGCAGGCGCAGTACATGGCATTGGCAACCCAGGCCGAAGGCGCTTCGCTGGTGACGGAGAACATTTTCGAGAACCGCTTCATGCATGCACAGGAACTGGTCCGCATGGGCGCGAACATCAAGATCGAAGGTCGCCGTGCCGATCGTGAGAGGAAGACCCCGCTGAGTGCCGCGGCGGTGCTTGCTTCGACTTGCGCGCTTCAGCGTCGTTGGTGCTCGCGGCCCTGGTCGCGGACGGCGAGACCATTATCGATCGCGTTTACCACATTGATCGCGGGTACGAGCACATCGAAGAGAAGCTGCGCGGGGTAGGCGCGCAGATCCGCGGGATCGGCGAAATTTTTCCTAAGAAGGCGTGCCCACGGCGGTACGAGCGTAGAGTTCGGCTACCGCGGCATGTGGCCGAAGCGATCCATCGCCAGCGGAAACAAGAACAATCCCAGCAGGAAAGATCCGTCCATGATTTTGTGGCGGCTTTTTCTCGCGCCGGAAGGTTACGCCACAGTGTATAGAGGGCGGTGCCCCAAACCGCGGTTCCGGTTCCCAGAGTGATGGCGCGATGTGCGGATGCGCTCATGACAACCTTCACCTGACCGCAGCTTAGGGGTCTGAAGAAAATTGCGCAGTGATGCTGATCACCGTAAGTTGCTGTGCCTTACGGTGCTAAAAATAGGGCGACCGGGTTGTCGAGCGGGTCCGCCTTCCCAAATTCGTGCTATGCTCTGGCCGTACCTCGCAGGTTCCCGTGCGCCGCCCGGCGCCACGAAAAATGAGGGAGCCTTACCTGCGTTCCTCCTCGCAAGGATCGCGGATGGAGGAGTTGCGAGCACACTTGAGGTGTGCGTGCGCTTCTCATAATCAGGTCACGCAGCCTCGCAAATCGAGGAGATCAACATGAAATACCAGAAACTGACCCCAAACCTCGTTGTCAACGACGTCGAGGCAAGCCTCAACTTTTACCAAACCGTGCTCGGCTTTGAACGGGGCATGACCGTGCCCGAACAAGCTCCGTATGTTTTCGGATCGGTGACCAGCGACTCGGTCGAGATTTTCTTCAATGACAAAAAGATGGTGGGGGAAGATTATCCACCACTGGTCGCGCGCCCGATTGGCGGAACGCTCACTCTTTTCCTGGAAGTGAAGGGTATTGATGAAGTGCTGAGTCGTGTGGAGAAAAGCAGCGCCCGGATCGTGATGCCTTTGAAGACGCAGTTTTACGGCATGCGGGAATTTGCCTTTGAGGATCCCGAGGGCTGGGTCGTCACCATTGCAGAACGGGTGGAATCGGTGTAATTGTGAGAGGCCGCAACTCCGCAACTTTGGTTGCGGCCTTTTGCATCAAAGCAGTTGAGTAGGCAACTCACCAGGCCGAAGTTGTATCTTGATTTGCGCCACGCCCACACAGATTAAGACAGGAGAGAATTCATGAAATCGAAATTTGGGTTTGCAGTCGCTGCAGGACTTCTAGGTTTGGGACTATCCATGCACCCGGTTCACTTGCTTTCTCAGGAGGGAGCTGGCGATCGTCGAGCTGATCAGATTGCCGCTAACAACGCGAATGCGGAGCCCAATATGGCCTCGGCGCTCCGACATTTACAGGAGGCTGAAGAGGCTCTAGAGAAAGCGACTCCGAACAAAGGTGGCCATCGCGAGAAAGCACTGGAGCTGACACGCCAAGCCAGGGCTCAAGTGGAAGAGGGGATAAAGTATTACCGCGAACATGCTGGTGAGAGAAAACACTAATTCAATCAAAAATTAAAGGCCGCGAGGAATCGCGGCCTTTGCCCTTTCTGGGACTAGTTTAGTGACGACCGCCGCCATGGCCTCCGTGACCACCACCATGTCCGCCACGACCGCCCGGTCCGCGACGACGACGTCCACCACCGCCGCCTCCGCCACCCGGACGCCCGCCTCTACCACCGCGATCACCACCCGGCCCACGGTCACTCCCGGTCAGGGCCGCGTTCGCCAACCGGAGCGCCTTCTTGTTGATCGCGATTGAAGTTTGGTTCGTCATCGGCGAAATCCGCGCCGCCTTCGATGGTCAGCGCCGGCTCCTGCGCCGGAGCTTGGCTTCTCCTCTCGCTCCTCGCCTTCGGGAGCGGCTCGCCACCACCCATCTTGGCGCGCTGCTCTTTCAGAATCGCCTTGCGCGAAAGCCGGATGCGATTGCCTTCGACCGCCAGCACTTTCACCAGCACCTGGTCGCCTTCTTTCAGTTCGTCGCGAACATCCTTGATGCGATGCTCGGCGACTTCGCTGATGTGCAGCAGGCCGTCGGTGCCGGGAATGATCTCGACGAACGCGCCGAAATCCGCCAGCCGCGTGACCGTTGCCGAGATAAGTCTTCCCAACCTCCGCCGTCGCCGTCAGGTCGCGAATGATCTGCAGCGCCTTGTTGGCGGAAGCTTCGTCGTTCGAAGCCACGTTCACCTTGCCCGTGTCTTCGACGTCGATCTTCACTCCGGTCTGCTCGATGATGCTGCGGATCATCTTGCCGCCGGGCCCAATCACGTCGCGAATCTTGTCCACCGGAATCTGCAGGGTGTAGATTCGCGGAGCGTAACGCCGAAACCTTTGTCGCGCTGCTCCGGTGATCGCCTCGCTCATCTTGTCGAGGATGAACAGGCGTCCGCGCTGCGCCTGCGCCAAGCGCTTCCCGCATGATCTGCGCGGTGATGCCGCCGACCTTGATGTCCATCTGCAGCGCCGTGATGCCGTCTCGCGTTCCGGCGACTTTGAAATCCATATCGCCGTAGTGATCTTCCGCGCCGGCGATGTCGGTCAGGATGGCGTAATCGTCGCCTTCTTTCACCAGTCCCATCGCAACTCCAGCTACCGGAGACTTCAGCGGTACGCCTGCATCCATCAACGAAAGCGACGCGCCGCAAACCGTGGCCATCGAGGACGATCCGTTCGACTCCAGGATGTCGGAGACCACGCGCATCGCGTAAGGCCAGTTTTCTTCGTCGGGAGCATCGCGGAAATCGCGCGCTCCGCCAGCGCGCCGTGTCCGATTTCGCGCCGGCCCGCGCCGCGCAAGAACTGCAACTTCGCCCACCGAGAATGGCGGGAAATTGTAATGCAGCATGAAGCGCTTCTTGGCTTCGCCTTCGAAGACTTCGAGGCGCTGCATGTCGTCGCTGGTGCCCAAGGTCGTCGTCACCAGAGCCTGGGTTTCGCCGCGAGTGAAGATCGCGGATCCGTGCGTGCGCGGCAGCACGCCGACTTCGATCCAGATGTCGCGAATCTGATCGAACGCGCGGCCATCGGGACGGCGTTTCTTGCTCGATCACTTCCTCGCGGAAAATTCGCTCGCGCAGAGTCTCGTAGTAGGTCTTCAGCTTGGCTTGCGCCTCCTCATCGTCTTCCGGAATGGCGGCCACAGCTCTTTCTTCAGCTCTTTGCACCAGCGCGTAGCTTTCGGCCTTCGGATGCTTCTCGGTATCCAGGCGGTCCGCAAGGTCCTCGCCAACTTCGCTTCTTCAAATCGTCGTAATACTCCTCGTCGAACTCCGGAGGCGTGACCTCGCGCTTCGGCTTGCCGGCCTTGTCGCGGAGTTCGTTGATCGCGGCGCAGATCTTCTTGATCTCGGCGTGGGCGAACTCGATGGCGTCCACCACCGTCTCTTCTTTCACTTCCTTCGCGCCGGACTCGATCATCACGATCCCGTCAGCCGTGCCGACCACCATGATGTTCAGCGAGGCTCTCGCGCATCTCGCTGTAGGTGGGATTGACGATGAACCGCCCATCCACCAGTCCGACGCGCACTGCGCCGATCGGACCCATAGAACGGGATGTCGGAGATGGCCAGCGCAGCCGACGCGCCATTGATGCCGCAACATCCGGATCATTTTCCGTGTCCGCGGACAGTACAAACGCAATCACCTGGGTTTCGCAGCGGAAGCCTTCGGGGAACAGCGGGCGGATGGGACGGTCAATCTGCCGGCTGGTCAGAATTTCGCGCTCGCTGGGACGCCCTTCGCGCTTGATGAATCCGCCGGGAATACGTCCGCCGGCATAGGTGTATTCGCGGTAGTCGACGGTCAGGGGGAAAAAATCGATTCCTTCGCGGGGATCGGGCATTGGCAACGGCGGTGGCCAGGACCACGTTGTCGCCCATGCGGACTACGGTCGATCCATGGGCCTGCTTGGCTAGTTTTCCGGTTTCAAAAGAGAGGCGTTTGCCGCCGGTGAGTTCGACGATAACTTCTTGTTTCATGATATTTTCCTTCTAGGCAGGAGGGCACACGCGTGCCGGGTGGAAGCAGAATGCACGTAACGCAGAGCGATGCCAGTAGTTCGTGGACTGATGGCCGGAAACGCACCTTTCGGCGATTCCTTATCGGGCTGCAGTCGCGGCAAAGCCAGCTTCCGATAACTCGCAAAATACAGGGGACAGATCGACGAACCTACTTGCGCAGGCCGAGTTTCTGAACCACGCCTTTATAGCGCTCGGAATCGTATTGCTTCAGGTAGTCGAGCAGGCGACGCCGCTTGCTGACCAACATGAGAAGCCCGCGGCGCGAACCGTGATCCTTCTGGTGCGTTTTGAAGTGTTCCGTCAGTTGACCAATGCGTTCGCTTAACAGCGCGATTTGGACCTCCGGACTTCCCGTGTCAGTGGGATGGGTGCGGTACTGGTCAATGAGGGATTGTTTTTGCTCTCTGGCTAGCACTAACCTGGTGCACTCCTGTCGTCAATTTTCAATTTTCTTAGTAACGTCAATTAAGGTAACACGTTGAACGCGAAGGTGTAAAGCTGCTGTCCAGTGTCTCACGCCAACAGTAACGGGCAATCCATCATCTAAAACAGTATAGTAAATGCCGGAATCCATGCCAGTTCGTTGTCCAGAGTGCGGTTACGACAATCGCGACAACTACCGCTTCTGCGGGATGTGTGGCGCCTCATTGCGCTCCGCCCCGGCACCGCAGCGCAAGGCTGGTTTCCGGGATCAGGCAACCGTCGCTACCGAACCTCCTCCGCCATCCCGCAACCTGGTTCCGCGGGAGACTTCTCCGCCGGAAGAAACAGCTCCTGTAAGCGGTCCGTCATTTTTGGGTCTGGCGGATGCGCCCGCCCGCAACGATGTTCGATATTTGCTCGAGGACGAAGAATCGCACAGCGGGGGGAAGCGCATGCTGATTGCATTCCTTTTGCTGGTTGTGGCCGGGGGACTTCTGTACTGGCATTGGAGCCGCAACGGTTTCCCGTGGAGCGGTGCGGGTTCTTCTCACCAGGCGCAAGCGCCGGTTTTTAGCGGCGCCTCGAACGCCCCCGCGCCGGCCGAGCCCATGCCTCCGCCTTCCAATCAGGCAGCACATCCGGATTCACCTCCAGCGGTGCCTTCGGCCGACGAGGCCCACATGACCAAGTCGGACGATGTAGCTCCGAAAGAGTCAGCGACGCCCGCAACGGTGAAACCTTCGACCGACAGCACCGAGCAGAGTTTAGCTGCGGCTGTACCGGAGGCCCCAAAGCCGTCCCCACCTCCCGCGAATGACACCACGGCGGCATCGAATGACACCACCGCGGGAGCAGACGATGCAGATGCAACGCCAGAAACGTCTGCCCCAAAACCAGTGGCCCCGACGAAGCCGGCTCGTAGTGTGGTCACGAAGCCCGCGCCCACATCCACAGCTCCAGTCTCCGGCGACGATCAACTAGTCGCGGATGGGGAGATGTATCTTTACGGCAATGGTGTTCCCGCGAATTGCGACCGCGCGCAGAAGAATTTGCGCATCGCCGCGGGCCACGGCAATTCTCGGGCCTTGAGCATGCTGGGTACGATGTACGCGACTGGGCACTGCGCGGACCGGGACCTGCCGAATGCGTATCGGTTTTTCGCCAAAGCGCTTCATCTGGACCCGAACAACAGCCGCATTCAAAGCGATCTGGAAATTTTGTGGCGGCAGATGACGCCCGATGAGCGCCAGGCAGCCACCCACAGCCAGTAGACGCGAGCAGTTCTGCTCGCGCCCTTCAGCCACGTCCTCCTACTCACTTCCGGCGAGCGCCATGTAGGTTCCTGACTTCTTAGCCGCCAGTTCGGATTGCAGCCTTGATCGCAACAGTTGTTGGCCGTCCTCTCGAATCGGGCTCCAGAGCTGGGATAAAAAGCACTGTTTCGCGTAGCACTCAAACACAACTTGCCCGGTTTTTCCACGAGACGGCCCGCTAATATGGTTGGTCAGAGCCATCGCCATGCGGTTGCCCTGATTGTCTTCGATAGAGACAGTGTCTTTGGTGGCTAGGAATCCGTATACGCCCGGCTCGTAAATTTTCTGGCCCATGAAAAATTCAAACGGTACGTTCACCTTCACCGTACCGGTTTGCCCAAATGCCGAGGCGTTCAGGAATCCCAGCGTCAGACAGATCACCTTCAGTAGTTTTTTCATTGTCATCCTCCTCTTCGATTGCAACGAGGTTGACAGTCCGCCCGATCGTCGGAACATGACAATTGTTCGCCTATGATTCGACTGGGATGGAAATATGGCTAGCTAACCGATTGAAATTGTTGAAGTCACACTGAATTGTGACTTGAAGAGCGCAGCGCCATGGGAAGCGCTTGATGCTAAACTCTCCGCAATCTGAGTTGCCGCCGATGGTTGATCCTGCCTTAAATCGCGACGTTGTTCGTTTCGGAGTTTTCGAGCTTGACCGGCAAGCCCGTGAGCTCCGCAAAGCGGGTGTCAAGATCAAGCTCCAGGACCAACCCTTCGAAATCCTTTCCGTGTTGCTGGATCGTCCCGGGGAAATCGTTACCCGGGAAGAGCTTCAGAAACGCCTCTGGCCAGCGGACACGTTCGTTGATTTCGATCTGAGTCTGAACAGCGCCGTCAAGAAGCTACGGCAGGCACTGAACGATGACTCTGGCAGCCCTCGATTTGTTGAGACGTTGTACCGCCGTGGTTACCGCTTTATCGGTCCAATGGCTGGCTCGGCAAAACCAGAGTTGGTCGAGGTCGCTGAGCCGGAAGTCCAGCAGCGCAAACCCGCGCCACGCATTTCCTACCGAAAGACTTCGCTATTGGCTTCCATGGCTTTGCTCCTTGCCGGGATAGTCGTCTGGCTCCTCGTTCCCAATCAGAAGCCCCGGGTTTTGGGTTATACGCAGATCACCCATGACGGACGTCCCAAAGGTGGGATCGTGACCGATGGCGGGCGGCTCTATTTCACGGAACTCGACGGCGACCACTTTGTGGTGGCGGAGGTTTCTGCGAATGGCGGCGAAACGGCGATTCTGCCGATTCCTTTTGACAATGTAGGCCTTACCGATCTTGCCCCGGATGGATCGGCGCTGCTCATCTCAAGTTTCAAAGGTGGAACCTACAACGGTGTGGAATCGGGAGCATGGACTCTACCTCTGCCGGCAGGGGCTCCGCGTAGAGTTGGAGATCTCAGCGGACAGGCGGCTGCTTCCTGGTCTCCCGACGGGCATCAGCTAGTTTTTACGCGCGATTCGGCAATTTATGTTGCCAAAAGTGATGGCAGTGGTGCGGTGAAACTGGGCGCGGTCAATGGTACACCGCAGAACTTCCGGTTCTCTCCCGACGGTCGAACAATTCGCTTTGACGTCAACGACCCCAAGACGGGCGCGAATGACTTGTGGGAAATGAAAAGCGATGGTCACGATATTCACCAGCTTCTCGTTAACTGGGGTGACGCCGTGGAATGTTGCGGAAACTGGACTCCCGATGGAAAGTACTATCTCTTCGAGAGCCTCCGAGACGGTGCTAATAACCTGTGGCTGCTTCCGGGCCAATCGCACTGGTACTCCCGCAGACCGAAACCTATCCAACTCACCAACGGGCCCTTGGAGTTCGGCTATCCACTACCGAGCAAGGACGGCAAGAAAATATTCTCGTTCGGGGTTCAGCCACGTGTCGAATTGCTGCAGGTGAAACGTGACGGCAGCCTGGCGCCCTACGCCGCGAGCCGTTCAGCAGTGGATCTTGCGTTTTCTGCGGACGGGAAGTGGGTCGCCTATGTTGTCGTCCCAGAGCACACGTTGTGGCGGAGCCGCGTGGATGGTTCAGAGCCGTTGCAGCTTACATCCTCTTCCACCTACGTTGCGCTGCCCCGCTGGTCGCCGGATGGCACCCGCATCGCGTTCATGGGACGACCGTCTAACGGCAGCTATCACGCCTACGTGATCGCCAGCAACGGAGGCACCCCGCAGCCGCTCGTGCCGGGGACAGACGGCGGCGCTGACCCGGGATGGTCCCCTGATGGAAAATCGATTGTGGTCACGCTCGGCGTTCCCAGCGATAGTGTTGGTTCAGGAATCTCCATCGTCGACTTATTCTCTAGAAGAGTCACGCTGCTTCCCGACAGCAAGAACTATTTCTCGCCCCGCTGGTCGCCGGACGGCAAGTACATTACAGCGATCACATTGGATTCATCCAAGGTGGTGTTGTTCGAGACTGCGACTCAGCGTTGGTCCGAACTGGCCACGAACGGGCCGATCGGATATCCAAGCTGGTCCCATGATTCGGAGTATCTGTATTACGACACGACCCTGACCGGTGATCCCGGGCTCTACCGGGCGCGTATGTCCGACAAGAAGATCGAGAAGCTTTGCACCTTGAAGACTGTACGCCGGTTTCGCGGGGATTTCGGTCCCTGGATGGGTCTCGCGCCTGACGATACGCCTCTCCTGACTCGCGACATGAGCAGCCAGGAAATTTATGCGCTCGACTGGGAAGCGCCATAACGGTGCATCTCCGGTCGATTAGAATGCGGTATGTCTTCCTCACCCGGTAAACACGCAGGGCCCGGTCCAGCTGCCAACCAGATTGCGATTCCCGAACCCTCTTATGCGGAGCGTGCGCGAACCTTACTCTATCTCGAACGAATCGGAAGTCTTTCCACGCTGTCGCGCAAGCAGCCGGGTTTTCCTTTCGGTTCGATCATGCCTTACGCGCTGGACGAGGAGGGACGCCCGATTTTCCTAATCTCCAGCATGGCCATGCATACGCAGAATCTGAAGGGTGATCCTCGCGCGAGTCTGCTGGTCTCGCAGCCCGACCCGAGTGGAGATCCATTAGGCGCGTCCCGAGTGACGGTGCTCGGAAATGTTCTGCCCATCTCGGATGCGTCGGATGTGGCAGCCGCGCGCAAGCTCTACCTGGCGAGCTACGAAAACAGCAAGTATTGGGTAGACTTCGAAGATTTTGCGTTTTACCGCATGGATGTCGTCGACGTGTACTACGTCGGAGGATTTGGCGTGATGGGGTGGGTGGCTTCCTCGGACTACGTTCAGGCGAAGCCCGATCCGCTCGCGAACGATGCTGCTGCCATCCTTGCGCACATGAACGCCGATCATAAAGACGCGCTGATTCTGCTGGCGCGCGCTTTTGGCGGCACAGAGGCCGAAGAGGCTACCATGATGTCGGTGGATCGCCTGGGTTTTCAGGTGCGGCTGAAGACAAAGGAAGGCATGCGCGGAATTCGCATTCCCTTTGTGCGAGAGGTTTCGGACCCAACCTCAACTCGGAAAGTTCTGGTGGAGATGGTGCAGCAGGCGCGCCAAGCCTAAACCCCGATTACAGAAGTTTCTTCCTGGGTTCCCCATCCTTGTTCGCTGCATCGTGCTTGTGTAGATTCAAGACATCCTTAGAATCATTCCAGTGAGCGCAGTTTCACGCTTCCAGTTCATCGCCGTCGTGTGCCTGGTGGGATGCCTTTCCACCTTTGCCCTTGCCGTGAAGTCGCCCGACTCGGTTTCGCGGCTGAATGTCATCGATCCCATCGTTCAGGATGCGATCCGCGATGGACAAATCCCCGGAGCCGTGGTGCTGGTGTGGCATGACGGGCAAGTGATGTATCGGAAGGCCATAGGGAATCGCGCGCTGGAGCCGCGTCGCGAACCGATGACGCTTGATACCATTTTTGATCTCGCCTCGCTCACGAAAGTGATCGCCACTACCACGGCGGTGATGCAACTGGTGGATGCGGGCAAAATTCGCGTGAACGAACCGGTGGCGAAGTACATTCCGGAATTTGCGCAGAATGACGAAGGGCGAGGTCACCATTCGCGAATTGCTGACGCACTACTCCGGACTGCGCGAGGATGTCGACCTGGTCCAGCCCTGGCAAGGAAAAGAGGCCGGTCTGAAGCTGGCTTACGCCGAGACACCAATCTTGACTCCAGGTTCGCAATTCAAGTACAGCGACATCAACTTCATCGTGCTGGGTGCTCTCGTGGAGCGGGTTTCGGGGACAACGCTGGATGCTTATTGCGAGAAGAGCATTTTCAAGCCGCTGCAGATGACGCACACGCGCTTTATGCCGCCGTCCGCGTGGCGTGCGAAGATCGCACCCACGCAATATGACGAGCGTGAAGTGATGCTGCGAGGAGTCGTGCATGATCCTACCGCCCGCCGGATGGGGGGAGTTGCAGGACATGCAGGACTGTTCTCGACGGTTGACGATCTCTCGAAATTTGCTCAGGCTCTTCTGAACGGCAGCACCGTGTTGCCGCAAGAGATGGTCGAGAAAATGACCACGCCGCAGCAGCCTCCGAATTCAGCAGCGCTGCGTGGCTTCGGCTGGGACATCGACAGTCCGTTCTCGACCAATCGCGGCGATCTGCTGCCCGTTGGATCGTTTGGACATACCGGCTTTACTGGCACGTCGCTGTGGATTGATCCCACGACGCGGACCTACATCATCATTTTAAGCAACGCAGTTCATCCTCGCGGGAAGGGAAGCGCGATCGCGTTGCGCTCAAAGATTGCCACCGCGGTGGCCGCGGCATTGCCGCTTACGGTAGCGGAGAAAGAGGAACTGCGCTGGAAGAACATTACCGGTTATAACGAAGCGCAAACTGCCGCGCATCGCATTTCGTCGCGGAACGGGTCGGTGCGGCTGGGAATCGATGTGCTCGAAGCGAACAACTTCAGCCAGCTACGCGGCTCCGCGGAAAAGAAAAGAATTGGTGTTCTCACGAATCAGACAGGCGTTGACTCGCAAGGAAATCGCACGATCGATGTGCTGGCACAAGCACCTGGAATTTCGCTGGATGCGATCTTCAGTCCCGAACACGGAGTCACTGGCGCTCTCGACACTACGCATGTTGGGAACACGAAAGATGCCGCCACGGGCGTTCCGGTTTATAGCGTCTATGGTGGAACCGACGCAGCCCGACGCCCGTCTTTGGATGTGCTGCGCAATCTTGATGCCGTGGTGATTGACATCCAGAATGTCGGCACTCGTTATTACACCTATGAAACGGCGATGGGATATTTCCTGGAGGGCGCAACCAAGGCTGGCATCGAGATGTTCGTTCTCGATCGCCCCGATCCGATTACTGGATCGATCGTGCAGGGCCCGATCGCCGATCCTGGGCACGAGAGCTATGTCACTTACAGTTCGGTCCCGGTCCGTCATGGCATGACCATGGGCGAGTTGGCGCGGATGTATAATGTCGAGCGCCACATCAATGCCAAGCTCACCGTGATTCCTATGGAAGGCTGGATGCGCGGCGATTGGCTCGATTCTACCGGGTGGCATGGATCAATCCCTCGCCCAATCTGCGCAGTCTGAATCAAGCAACGCTGTATCCGGGAGTGGGTCTGGTCGAAGGCACCAATGTTTCCGTGGGCCGCGGAACGGATACGCCATTCGAGTTGCTGGGCGCACCCTGGATCAACGGCCGGCAGCTTGCCGAATATTTGAATGCTCGTAATATTTCCGGCGTACGTTTCGTGCCGATGGACTTCACGCCCAGCGATTCCAACTACAAAGGCCAGAAATGCGGAGGCATCAACCTGGTCGTAATCGAGCGCAACGCTTTCGATGCGCCTGAGCTGGGAATCGAACTCGCCTCCGCCCTGCACAAGCTTTATCCCGACCAGTTCCGCCTGGAAAAGATGACCGATATCCTCCTCAGCCAATCGGTTTACGATGCGATTCAGAAGGGGGAAGATCCGCGCAATATCGCCGAAGGCTGGCGCGAGCCCCTGAACAAATTTCTCGAAGTGCGCAAGAAATATCTTCTCTACAAGTGATTCGTGACCAACCACGTCGGGCTCCGTTAGAATAAGCGCATTCCT
Organism: Terriglobia bacterium; assembly: GCA_963797845.1. Lineage (GTDB taxonomy): Bacteria > Acidobacteriota > Terriglobia > Terriglobales > Acidobacteriaceae > DASREM01. Next base: position 706,604 of record CAWCRE010000008.1, on the reverse strand, counting down.
GACGGAGGAGACCAGGTTTGAGCAATCTCGGTACCCCGAACTCGTCCCCGATCGTAAGTTTCTACCGCTGCGCTGGGCCCAATTGCGGTTTGTTGAAGCGCTCGAGCGACCGTTGGTGGCTGATGTGGACTTCGTTCGACGAATTCCAACAGCCGGTGCTTTATCTCGCTCCCTGGGACGAAAAAATCGCGGAAAAAGAAGGAACGCTTCACGTCTGTGGTGAAATGTGTGCCCAGCGGTTGCAATCTCAGTTCATGGGCAACATTCTGCAAAACCTTCGCGCCAAATAGTGGCAACCATCTTTTCGCGGGCGTAGCCGCATCCCACTTACAAAACATCACTTGCTTCGGCCCGTATACTCGGGTGAGGGAGAACTTATGCGCTTGGGGATGATGTTCCTGTTGTTTGCTGCGCTGGCCGCGGCACAGACGAACTCTGCTGTGAATACGCCAACCACGACGCCCATTCCTGCAGGAAAACAGGTGATGATTCCTGCGGGAACCAAGGTTCCTCTGGTACTGAAACATGCGATTTCGACTAAGGGCGCGCAGGAAGGGGATCCGGTGTACGCGGAAACCAATTTCCCAGTGGTGCTCAACGATCACGTTCTGATTCCCGCGGGGACTTATGTGCAGGGCAAGATCACCCATGTGCAGCGCGCCGGACGAATCAAAGGCCGGGCCGAGGTGCAGATGCACTTCACGACTTTGATCTACCCCAGCGGGTACACCGTGATGCTGCCGGGTTCGCTTGAGAACGTTCCCGGCGCCGACAAGACAAAAATGAAAGGCGAAGAGGGAACCATTCAGCAGGACGGCCAGACGGGCGAGAAGATCGGCACCGTCGCCAGCACAGCCGGCACCGGCGCGGTGATCGGAGGCCTGAGCCGCGGTGGCAAGGGCGCTCTGGTCGGCGGCGGTATTGGCGGCGCCGTCGGCACTGCCATCGCACTGCTCACTCGTGGAAACGACGTGAAACTTGAATCAGGCACGACCGTCGAGATGGTCATCCAGCGGGAAGTCGCTCTCGACGGCAGCCGTATCCCCGGCGCCACCTCAGCCAAGAACTAGCGGAGGGTGAACATCGCGTTCACGTGCGCCGTGACCGACACGCTTTGCGGCGTGAATTCTTCTGTGGGCGCAGGAGCCGCTTCGGCCGCGGCCATTCCCATGGCCCGTTTCATCATCGGCTGAAATACCCGCAACATTCTCGAAAGTATCGACGGAAGCATAGGAGAGCTCGCCAACCGCTCGCCCGCTGGCGCTTGCGATCGCATTGGCGGATTCCCGCGCTCGCCGGTATGCATCCTGCACGGCGTGCGATTTCGCTGCGTCCATATCTTCCAGCGTGTAATTGATGGATTGGTTTTCAGTAACGTCTGCATCCGCCAGTTGTTGAAGAATGGGCGCTACCTTTGCGAAATCCCTCAGCTTGAGCGAGACGTTCGCGTTGACGCGGTAGGCGACGAGCTTGCGTTTGGGATTCTTGTAGTCATAGACCGGTTGAAGCGAGAAGTACCCGATCTCTGCCGCCTTGGGCTCGATTCCGTTGGAACGAAGAATCTGGCGTATCTGCTCCGCGGACTTGGATGCCTTGTCATAAGCGCCTCGGGCGGTGTCATCCTGGGCGGAAATGTTGAATTGCAGCAGCGCGGTGTCGGGATTGGCCTCGAACTTCCCGTCCGCCCCCACAAAGACGGAATTGGGCTGGGCGGTGACGGCCGGATGTTCCTGGGCGATGGCAAGAGGAACGGCGAGACAACAAACAGCGAGTACCAAAAAGCTTTTCATTGCTGGTCTCCTGGGAAACAAGGATCGTACCAAGAACGCGCGGGGAGCGAAAACTTGCCATCTTCCGCGCTGATGTGTCCCCCCGCCGGCGAATCAGCAAAAGAAAAGGCACGGAGTTGAGTCCGTGCCTTTTCTCTCGTCGAACCGGCTCTGCGACGACCGAGCCGGCTATCAAAATCAGTGGTAGGGAACTTGTAGCGGATGGTCGAGCCGCACTTCCATGATGGTGCCCTTGTCGAGTTTCAGATCGCGGTCAGTGAGATAACCGGCAAGTGCTCCAGCTCCCGCACCGACTCCCGCGCCGATGCCAGCGCCTTTGCCGCCACCTGCGGCTGCCCCGCCCGCTGCGCCGATTCCCGCTCCCACCGCAACGGTTTCGATCATGTGACGGTTGCTCATGCCTTTGCGTTCGATCTCGCCTTCGGAGTCGGGCTGCTTGACGCCATGCTCGCTGGGTAGTCCGGTAAGCGTCGCGATCAACGGCATCTTGCCGTGGCCGGTATCAATCTCGTCAAAGCTGATCAGCATGCGGGCATGAAGGCCTTGTTCTACCGAACTGATGTGGCCGGTCACGCGCTGTCCGCGTGGGATCAACGTGCCATCGGGCCCAACCAGATCTTCCGAGAGCTTTGCCTTGAAATGTTTTCCTTGCTTCACTTTTGCAGTATCGAGTTTGTCGTCAAGTCGGATCAGGAAAGTTGTTCCCTCGGGAATGCTGTGGGGTGGAGCGGGGCCATTGACATCGCGAACATCGCTTTGTGCGAAAACGGGTATCCCGGCAAACAGAATCGCGAGACACCAAATCCAACGAGACCGGAGACGGCTCATGTGCGTACCCCTCTGAAATTAAGCGAAGAAGCTATGCAAGTTGGATGTGAAGCGGCAGGGAAATGCTGCCCGCGATTTGACGATTGGATTGTGAAGGTTAGGCCCGACGAACGCGCCCGCGGTCGTGCTCAGGAGGAACACACCAGATTTACTACGTAGTCTTGGCCGAACTGGCCAGGGTGAAACGATAAATCTGCGAGTTGATTTCCTTGCGCAGGTCATCCCAGATGTTGGGCGGCATGTCCATGAAGACCTTGACGATATTGGGATCGAACTGCCGTCCCGCCCAGCGTTCGATTTCTTCGCGAGCGGCGGTAAGCGACTGTGCGGGGCGATAGGGGCGGTCTGAAGTGATGGCGTCCAGGGTGTCGGCAATGGAGAACATGCGCGCGCCCAAAGGAATCTCTTCGCCCTTCAATCCGCGCGGATAGCCGGTGCCGTCCCAACGTTCCTGGTGCGAGTAAACGATCTCGGAAGCTTCCGCCAGGAAAGGAATTTTCTTCAACATCTGGTAACCGCGATAGCAATGCTCGCGCATGATGGTAACTTCGTCGGGAGTAAGCGCTCCTGGTTTCCGCAGGATGGCGTCGGGAATGGCCATCTTGCCAATGTCATGCAGAAAAGCGCCGCGGGCGATGATGGCGATCTGATCTTTGGGAATTCCCATGGCACGCGCAATCGCAATCGTAAAGGCGGTGACACGTTTGGAGTGGCCCTCGGTCTCGGCGTCTTTCAAGTCGAGCGCGTCGCCCAGAGCTTCGAGTGTGATGTCGTAGGAGCGCTCCAGCGTACTCATGGCGCGGCGAACTTGGTCGGTCTTGGCGGCGACCAAAGCTTCCAGGTTCGTCTGGTAAGCGCGGTTCTCCAATTTCAAGCGGCGATTTTCCAGGGCCCGGCGAACCGTCGCCAGCAATTGCTCGCGCTCGAACGGCTTTAACAAATAGTCGTAGGCGCCGTTGCGAATGGCAGCCAGCGCCACCGAAATGTCGTGCACCGCGGTCACCATCACCACGGGCATATCGGGAAATTTCTCCTTGGTGCGTTCCAGCAGTCCAATCCCATCGAGATCCGCCATCATCAGGTCGGAGAGCATAAGCTCGAATTCCTCGCCTGACTCCAGCATGGCCAACGCCTCCAGGCCAGAACCGGCCTGTTTGCACTTGTAGTTCGCCAGGGTCAGCATTGAGGAGACGATTTCGCGAATGGGCTCTTCGTCGTCAACAACCAGAATGCGATCGGTAGGCATGTAAAGGTAAGTCTATCGTCAATTCTACCCCAGACTTAAGGTTCCGAAAGTAATCATTCCACAAGGGAAAGTAGATCGAATCACCTGCCGAAAGTGCTATCAAGGAAGAGCGCACGTTCCGCCAATCGCAATGAGCATATACCTTTGGGCAAGCTGGTACGGAGTCGGGGAACTTGGTGTCCCTAAGCTCTCGGCACAGGAATCGGCTGCTTTGATCCTGCTGGCGGCGGCCCTGCTGGTATTTCGGACCTTCCGCGGCCGGTATCTTCTGGTCTGGATTCTCGGTTGGCTCGCATACTTTGTCTCGCATTGGACGCTGCGCAGCGGCGGCTTAGGGCCGCTGACGCCATATCTCAACGCCATTTCGCAAGCCGAATTCGTACTCGCCATTTGCCTGTTCGCGGCGGCCGTGCTGGTCTACACGCACTCCAAGCGGCTGATGCTTCCGCTATCCATCATTTCTCTCGTACTGGTTGCCTATGCTGCCGCGCGCGCCATTTACTGGCCTAACATCTTTGCCTTGCGAGTCGGACTGGAAACCGCTTATCGCCTGGTGGCGCTGATTGCCGCCTTCGAGTTGATCCGGTTTCGCTGGGCGCGCTCTGAAATTGGACCCTGGATTCTCAGCCTCACGCTGCTGTCGCTGCATCTGGAATGGGCACCGATCAACGCCATCATTCCTCCCGGGCTGGACCTGGTCATCGACCTGATGCTCGGAGTGAGCATGCTGCTCATCGTCTTCGATGACTCCAGGATGCGAACCCGACGGCTCTCCGTCATCAACGCTCTGACTACCACCATCACCCGAGCGCAGCAGTATGGCCCGATGATGGTGACGGCGCTCGAAGAACTCCAGGGGCTGATGGGAGCACGTGCCGCCTGGTTCCGCCTGCTCGAGGATGGAAACATGGTGATTGCCCAGCAGATCGGGCTTTCCCAGAATTTTCTGCGCGACCGCACGACGATGCCGCTCGATGACACGCAGCGGGATGTGTTGCGAGACGGAGTTCCGGCGGTATTGAAGGTTTCGCAGGTTGCGGATAGCGCTCGCCCTTATCTTCAGCAGGAAAAATTTCACCATATCGTGATGATTCCGGTGCTGGGCAAGAAAGCGCCGATTGGAATGCTGACCCTGGGCAGCCGCCGACGGCTGTCGTACGCGCCGGACGACATAGAATTCCTGGCGACCAGCGCCCATCAACTGGGTCTGGCAGTGGAGAATCTCCGCCTGGTCGAGCAGATCGTTCGGTCCCATCGCCAGTGGAGCAACACGTTTGATTCGATCCACGATGTGGTGCTGTTGCACGATGCCGAGTTCAAAGTCATGAAGGCCAACCGCGCGCTCTTGCAGCGATTGAACCAGTCTTCGGGGGACATCGTGGGCAACACTTGCGAAACCGTCCTGCCTCACGAACGTGGCAACTGGAATGGCTGCCCCTACTGCAAAGGCTCGGAAATTCCGTTCTACGAAGGGCCCGATCCGTGCTTTGGCGGTTTTGTGCTGGTTTCGACCTCGACTTATACCGAACAGAACGGCACTCAGAAGGGAACCATTCACGTGGTTCGCGACGCGACCGAGCGCCACGTAGCGGAAGAGAAATACCGTCTCCTGTTCGAGCAGATGCAAGAGGGCGTCTTTGTCGCCACCACCGAGGGCAAGCTTCTCGATTGCAATGACGCTTTCATGCGGATGTTGGGCTATTCCAATCGCGACGAACTGATGTCGTTGAATGTGGACTCCCAACTCTATGCTTCGGTGGAAAAACGCGATGAGTTCCGCCGTGAGGTCGAACAGCACAATTATGTAAGGAATTTCGAAGTCGTGTTACGCCGTCGCGATGGTTCGCTGCTGACCGCGATGGAGAATAGCTTTGCCTCTCGCGACGCGACTGGACGCATCGAACGCTACCAGGGCTTCTTGCTCGATATGACGGAGAAGAAGCGCGCCGAAGATGAGATTCGCCGGCGCAACCGCGAATTGAATGCCCTGAACGCGATGGCGGTGATCGCAACCCAGTCTTTCGATCTGGACGAAATCCTGAACCTCACCCTGCGCCAGGTGGTGACGCTGCTGGGCGCGGAAACCGGTTCCATCTACCTGGCGAGCCAGGACGAAGCCACATTCCGCCGTCGTGCGGGCTGGGGCCAGCGCACCGCGGATCGCGCGAAATTCTCCGAGGTCACGCTGCCTGACTTCGGCGACCTGGTGATGCGCTCGCGCACTGAGGTCATCACGCCCGACTTCCTGCCGCACTTGCCGGAAACACTTTCGGAGTTTATTCGCGCCGATGGCTTCCAATCCTGGATATGGGTGCTCCTGTGGGGCAAAGAGAAGCCGATCGGCATCATGGGTATCGGCAGTGGCGTGTCGCGCGAGTACTCGAGCAACGACGAGAGTCTTCTGGTGGCCATCGGCCGCCAGCTTGCGACGACGGTCGAGAAAGTTCGCCTCTACGAAGAAACCTGCCGCGCCTACGAAGACCTGCGCCGCACCCAGGAACAACTGCTGCAGAGCGAGAAGATGTCAGCTGTGGGCCAGTTGATCGCGGGGGTTGCGCATGAACTGAATAATCCGCTGACAGCAATTCTCGGCTATGCCCAGCTGCTCGAGAGTGAAGGATTGCAGGAACGCGCCGCGGACTTCGTGGGCAAATTATTCAAACAGGCGCAACGCACGCATCGCGTGGTGCAAAATCTGCTTTCGTTTGCCCGCCAACGCAAGCCGCAGAAACAGCAAGTGGATCTGCGCAAGGTGCTCGATGAAACCCTGACCCTGCGCGATTATGACTTGAAGGTGAATGACATTGACCTGGTGAAAGACTATGACCCTAACGTGAAAGGAGTAACTGCCGACCCGCACCAGTTAGAACAAGTCTTTCTGAACGTTATCAACAACGCCGTGGACGCGATTCTGGAGCAGGGCAACGGCGGAACCTTGACGGTGCGCGTGCTCGCCGAAGGCAGCAACGTACACGCGGTGTTTGAAGACTCTGGGCCCGGCATCAAGGAGCCTAATCGCATTTTCGATCCCTTCTACACCACCAAGACGGTGGGCAAGGGAACTGGCCTTGGCCTGAGCATCTGTTACGGAATTATCAAAGAGCATGGTGGAGATATCGCAGCCCGCAACCGGCCTGAGGGCGGGGCAGTTGTGGATGTGAAACTTCCCGCCGCGGAACGCGTTCCAGTGATCGAAGAAGCCTCGGCACCTCCGAAACGTGAGTTTGCTCTGGAAGGCCGCGTGTTGCTGGTGGAAGAGGAAGAGGCAGTGCTGGAGTTTGAGCGTGACGTGTTGACCGGGGCGGGGGCGCAAGTAACTGCGGTTACAAAACGCGCCGATGCCGAGGCCCGACTGCGCAGCGAAGAATTCGATGCGGTGATCGCCGACGGCAAAATGCCCGGAGGATGGACTGCGCCAGAAATTTATCGCTGGCTCACGGAAAATCGTCCAGGTCTTGAGCGTCACTTGATGATCACATTCTCCAGCGTCGCGGAACCGGAGACGAGAACTTTTCTGCAAGAAAACAATGTTCCCAGCCTGGCGAAACCGTTCGAGGTCGCTGATCTGATTGCGCAAGCGCGCAAGTTATTACAGAAAGCAAAAGCGGCGGGAGCCGATTAGGCGGAAGTCATCGACTTCGTGGAGTTGGCTTAAAGCGTAGCTTTTAGAGACTTGATCAGATTCTCCAGCGCACCCTCGTTCCTGCGATACCACTTCCATTGACCGATTTTCCGCGCTTCGACTAGCCCAGCCTTGGTTAGGATCGCCATGTGATGCGAGATCGTCGGCTGCGACAGGTTCAGCCGCGCCTCGATGTCGGAGGCGCACAGGCCGACTTCTTTGTCGATCGAACAGGCTCCGCGTTCTTTGAGTGCCTCGAGAATCCTTCGGCGTGCCGGGTCGGCGATGGCATGAAGATTACGATCCAGGATCTGGTCGGAAATCATTGCCTCAGAATGAAGTGCAGATCGACGGATGTCAATATGTGCGACCAAATGGAGCTATGCGGTCATCCCGAGCGGAGCGAGGGATGCCTACCCAGTGAATGAACTCGGGAGTTGGGATGCTTCGACTCCGCAATAACGCTCGAACGAGCGTCATTCCTGCGCTCAGCATGACAGACTATTTCTTGATTCAGGTCAGGAGAAAATCGACCCACTTTGGAAATTCGAAACTTTCCTGTCTTCATCTGCGTCTGATCCTGTGGAGGGTTCCATGCTCTTCGAAGGCAATGAACGGCGCGAGCGCGAGAAGCACATGAAGGCCGAGGGACGTCTGCCGCCGGGGCAATCGCTGACCCTGAAGTGGCCGGTCCTGCACTATGGCTCGGTTCCGCGATTCGATCCGGCCACCTGGGACTTCCACGTTACTGGATTGGTTGCGAATCCCATCAAACTCAGTTGGGACGAGTTCAACAAACTGCCGAAGATTGAAACGACCAGCGATTTCCATTGCGTTACTCGCTGGAGCCGCTTCGACAATCGCTGGAGCGGACTCGCGGTTCGCGAACTTCTCAATCGCGCGCAGCCGAAGCCCGGCGCCGCCTACGTCCTGGTACATGCAGAGCAGGGATACACTGCCAACCTGCCACTTGCCGATTTGCTTCACGACAATGTTCTACTGGCGACTCACCATGATGGCGAGCCGCTGCCCTTGGATCATGGTTATCCCCTGCGGCTGATCGTGCCGCAACTCTATGCATGGAAATCGGTGAAGTGGGTGAGAGGCTTGGAACTGCTTGATCACGATCAGGCAGGATTCTGGGAGCAGAACGGCTATCACATGTACGGCGATCCCTGGAAAGAGCAGCGCTTCAGCCGGTGACGCCGGGGCTAAAGCCGGCGCCCGTTCAAAGCAACCTACTTCTTCAGGATCGGGTTGTAGCCGTCGGCCACCAGCTTGGCGCGCATTGCCTTCGGCTTCTTTCACTTCCGCGTAAGGTCCGACTTGGACGTGGAAGAGTTTGTCGGCGCCTGAGTTTGCAGCGACAAAGGCTGGGTACTGCTTGCTCTTGAGTGCCTCCACCAGAGCCTGCGCGTCTTCCTGCTTGGTTACAGCCGCTACCTGCACAAAGTATCCGTTGGTCGCTACCGGAGCCATCGGATCGGGAGCCTTGGTATCGGCAGCATTAGGTGTGGGTTGCGCGGCGTCGCTGGCTGCAGTCGCAGGCGCGGAATCGGAATTTTTCTGCGTGGCCGGCTTATAAAAGGCTGTGTCATTAGAAGTGGCGGTTGCCGGCTTGATCGCAGTAGGGCGCTGGCCGTTCGAAATTGACGTCGTCGGTGTGGCATCGGCCATCATGGGTTTCGCTGTGCTCTTGCCCAGAGAAAAACCCATGCCGAAGAAAATGGCGCACAGCACCACCAGCCCGAAAAACAAGGCCAGCATCTTGCCCGTGCCCAGTGTGATTTCTGTATCTTCCGACTTCGCCATTCTGTCCTCGCTCGATGGTTAAGGTTTTGCCGGTTCCGGTTGCGGCATCGCGGACTGGAGCATCTTTTGCATTCCGGAGAAGAAATCAACCGGCACCGGGAACACCACGGTCGTGTTTTTCTCTACGCCGATTTCAGTCAAGGTCTGCAAGATAGCGAAGCTGAATGCTGACGGGTTCGGTGGCCAGCAGGCGCGCCGCGTCGACCAGTCTTTGGGCTGCCGAAAATTCGCCTTCCGCATGGATGATCTTCGACCGCTTCTCGCGTTCCGCTTCGGCCTGCTTCGCCATGGCGCGCAGCATCGATTCCGGCATGTCGACTTGTTTCACTTCGACGTTGGCGACCTTCACGCCCCACGGGGCAGTGTGGGTATCGAGAATGCTTTGCAGGCGTAAGTTGATTTTCTCGCGATGGGCCAGGAGTTCGTCCAGTTCCTGCTCGCCCAGCACCGAGCGCAAGGTAGTCTGCGCGAATTGCGAAGTCTGGTAGACGTAATTCGAAACTTCCACCACGGCCTTCCGCGGCTCGATCACGCGCAGAAAAATGACGGCATTGACCTTCAAGGTCACGTTGTCGCGGGTGATGATGTCTTGCGGAGGAACTTCCAGCGCTTCCTGTCGCAGCGAGACTCGCACCATGCGGTCGATAGGCGCGAAGACGAAGACTACGCCCGGTCCTTTGGCTTCGGGAAGCAGGCGGCCAAGACGGAAGATCACGCCGCGCTCGTACTCGGCCAGAATCTTGATCGAACTCATCAGATACAGAATTACGATGGCGATGACGATGCTTGTGAAACCAAAACCGAGTTCCATCATTTCCTCACGTCCAATTGAAAGGGATCAGTCCTGAGGCGGATTGTATCGCAAACGGCGGACATGGATTGTGACTTCCAGCCGCCACGGGAGTGCCTGCCCAGATACGCCGAATCCGCTTACACCGCGTGTGTTGCCGAAGTTGGCTCAGGCACAGAAACAGGGTCGACCTGTAACACAAACCCATCCATTTTGCGGACAACGATCACCTGTCCGGCCGCGACAGGAGTTGAGGAGATCGCATCCCAAAGCTCTCCATGAACAAACACCTTGCCTTCGGGAGACAGAACAGACTGCGCGACGCCAGTTTCGCCGATCAGGCCTTGAACACCCGTGACGATCTTGTTTCGCCGGGCTCTGAGTGCGATGTTCATCAGAAAGACCGTAATGAGACCCAGCGGAATGGCCACCGCGAGCGCGGTCAGCAAATGCACGCGCATTTCGGGGATAGGGGCATCCACCAGCAGCAGGGCCCCGATCGTCATGGTGACAATGCCACCGATTCCCAGAACGCCGTGTGAGGCGAATTTGGCCTCCAGGGCGAACAGCACGAACGAGGCGAGGATCAGAACCACCGCGGCAAAGCGGGTAGGAAGCAAGTTCAGCGCAAAGATGGCGAGCAGAATGAAGACGACGCCGACGGTTCCCGGCAGCACTGCGCCCGGATGGTTGAATTCTGCATAGAGTGCGAAAGCGCCAATGGCCAGGAGAATGAAGGCGACATTGGGATCCATGATGAAGGTCAGGATCTTTTGTTTCAGCGTCATTTCGTAGTCGCGCACGGGTTGCCCGACCAGGTCCAGGGTTACTGACTGGCCATCGAAACGCTTGATGGGCTTGCCCTGGAGTTGCTTGAACAGGTCATCCTGGCTCGACGCGACATAGTCGATCAAATGATCTTTCAGCGCTTCCTGCTCAGTGAATGACTTCGACTCGCGAACCGTGCTTTCGGCGATTTCGATGTTCCGCCCGCGCTTGGCGACTACCGACCGCATTAGTGCCGCGGCATCGTTCTCCATTTTTTGCTTCATCACGTCATCGACCTTGCCGCCGCCAAGCGTAACTGGATGAGCCGCTCCAGTATTCGTACCCGGAGCCATGGCCGCTACGTCGGCACTTTCCAGGATGAAAAATCCTGCCGAGGCTGCGCGCCGTCCGCTGGGTGCGACGTAGATGATGACCGGAACCTTGGAAGCGAGAATTTTTTCGATGATGTCGCGGGTGGAATCGAGCAAGCCCCCAGGCGTATTCAACTCGATGAGCAGCGCCTGATCTTTGGTGCGTTCGGCTTCGGCAATTGCCCGGGCAATGTACTCCTCGGTGACCGGCTGGATGGTGTCATTGACATCGATCTTCAGAATCTCAGCGAAGGCGGGGAGGCAAACAGCAATCGTCGCAATTACGACAAGCAAAGTACGCGCGAGACATTTCATTGATTTTGCAGTGGCGGCGCTTTCTCCGCGAGCTTGGCTGCAACGGCGCGCTTCAGCGACTGGGCGGAAGCATTGGTAGGCTCCAACCGCAGCGCCTGGTCCACGTTATGGACCGCCGCCTCAGATCTATTGTCTCGCAAATCGATGCGGGCGAGAACCAGGTAAGCGTCGGCGGAGGGCCTCAGGCGCAACGCAGCTTCCGCTTCCGACCGGGCCAGGATCGGGTTATCTCCGGCTTCGTAGACTTTCGCGAGCCCGCAATGGGCCTCGGCATTGGCACTATCCAGGGATTGGGCTTCGCGAAACTCCTTTTCGGCCTCGTTCACAAATCCTCGCGTCAGTAGTTGGTTGCCACGATCGGTGTGATAACGCGCGTGTGTGCGCGGGTCTGCCTTGCTGAGGCGTTGCTCTGCTGTAGCCTCAATCTTCAGCGCCAGCAACCGGAAGGTGCTTTCGTCGTAGTTTTTGCGAATTCGTTCCGAGGGAACGCGATTGTTTGCCGGAGATTGGGAAAGGCGAGCGGTGGCGTCCGCGGAGATCGTATCGTAGAAAGCTTTGGCCTCTCCGTCGGTGGGACGTAGAGCCAATGTTTCTTTCAGCTGGCGCGAAGCTGCGCTCGCGTCGCCGGCTTTGTACAACGCAACCGCAAGATTGAAGTGATAGTCAGGCTCGGCCGAGTCCGCATCTACCGCTTTTTGGAAATACTCGATCGCGGTCTTTTTCCCGCGCCGCTCCTGTACCACTCCCAGGTTGTTGTAAACCTCGGTCAGCGGAAGGCGCGAGGCCACAAAGGCGAAGGCGGTTTCGGCCTTGTCGAATTGGCCCGCGTTGTAAGCAGCAAGGCCGAGATAGAAATTCGCTTCGCGGGCTGCCGCGTCGTTCTGCGGAATCCGGTTCAAGATGCTGACGGCCGGTTCGTATTGGCGCTCGCGGTAATAAGTTTTGCCCAGCTGCAAAAGCGCCAGAGAGTAAGCCGGGTTCAAGCGAATCGCTTCCCGCAAGTGCCCAATCTGCTCCGCGGGAGTTGGATCGGTCAGGCCGTGGATGTAGTTCTCAAAAGCGTCCAGACGGATCGGCGCGGCGGCGGAGACATATGCCTGTTTACTGCTTGAAAGATCGGGCCGTAAAGCATGAACTAGATCCCACGCCAAGGCTGTCTCGATATTGATGAGCTCCGGCAAAGGTCCAGTCTCGGTGACTTCGGGTAACAGATGCTGGCGGTGCATGTCGAGCAACTGCGCCGTGGTTGAGAATGTCCGGCCATCAAAACTGAAGCTACCTAGCACGACGTAATCGACATCCATCTGCTCGGCGATTCGGTAGGTGGTGGCGCGGGAAAGACGAACTCTGCTTGGAACTCCGGTGCGGTCGTAAGCTCGTTGGCGGTCTTCGCGGTTCATCACGTACATCGTCGGCGAAGACAGCCGTTCTTCCAGAAGCTCAGGAAAGGATTCGCCAATCCATTCCAGGCCCGGGGCGTTGGATCGGTTCTCGAAAGGAATGACGAGCAAGGTGGGACCGGGTACAGATTGAGATTGCGCGGACGCGACACCAGACAGGCCAGAAGAAATGACCAGAACGAACGTTAGCCACAAATATTTCAAAGTAGCTCAATTATAGCGGCTTGATTAAGCGGTTTCGCGCACCTTTGGACGATTAGCGATCTCGCTCTGGTCCGCCCCGGACTGGTTGCGACCCATCATCTCATTCCAGCCCGGCAAATCGGTGCTCCCGGTAATCAGCCGCGCACTTCGCTCGTAGGTGAGATAGGACCACGCCCATTGGATCAGGACCAGGATGCGATTGCGGAAGCCGATCAGGAACGTGATGTGAATGAACAGCCACGCCAGCCAAGCAATGAAGCCCGAAATGTGAATCTTTCCGAACTGCGCAATCGCGGCGGCGCGGCCGATGGTCGCCAGACTGCCTTTGTCGTGATAGTGAAAATTCTCGCGGCTTTCGTGGTGAATATCACGCATGATGTTCTTTGCCGCCCACGTCCCTTGCTGCATCGCGACCGGGGCCACCCCCGGCAGCAATTTGCCCGCCTCGTCTTTCAGGGAAGCGAGATCCCCGACCACAAAAACTTCTGGGTGCCCAGGGATGCTGAGATCGGGGTTGATCATCACCCGGCCAGCGCGGTCCGTCGCCACGCCAAGTTCCTTGCCGAGTGGGGAGGCGGCGACTCCGGCTGCCCACAGCGTGACGGCCGCGGGCAACGGAGTTTGGCCGATGTATACCGCGCCCGGTTCGATGTTGGTCACCATCGCTGAGGTCTGCACTTCCACTCCCAGGTGTCGCAGCTGAGTCTCGGCGCTTAGCGATAGATCCTCTGTATATGTAGGGAGCAGACGCGGTCCGCCTTCCAACAGGATGATGCGGGTGCGTTTGGGATCAATGGACCGGAATTGGTTTTCCAATGCTTTCCGGGCAATCTCCGCGAGCGTACCTGCCAATTCGACGCCAGTGGGCCCGCCTCCCACGACGACGAAATTCAACGGCGGATGCGACTCGCCAGCTGCCACGGTTCGCTCGGCCAGTTCAAAGGCCAGCAGGACCCGACGACGGATCTCCAACGCATCTTCTATCGTCTTCAGGCCGGGCGCCAGCCACTCCCATTCATCGTGTCCGAAGTACGCGTGGCTCGCCCCTGCCGCAATGATCAGGTAGTCGTACGAAACGTGCTCGTCGGTAAGAAAAACTATGCGCCGCTCCAGGTCGAAGCCGATGACTTCGCCGAGCAAGACCTCTATGTTCTTATCGTGGCGCAGAATCCAGCGGATCGGCGACGCAATCTCACCTGGGGAGAGGCCGGCGGTTGCGACCTGGTAGAGCAAAGGCTGAAAAGTATGATGGTTGTGGCGATCGATCAACGTGATGCGCACCGGTTGATGGGACAGATGACGCGCGGCAAGTAGGCCGCCGAAGCCGGCGCCGATGATGACGATTCTCGGAATGTTACGGTCGGTCATTCGCATTCTCGCTCACGGAACCTTGGATAAGGTTCCTGCATCTTAGCTAATCAAGTATCCAAGTTTTTAGATTCCCGTCATGGCCTCCGAGTCGAAATCTTTTCTGTCTCTTTCTCTACCCTCAACTGCGGTTGAATCCGAGATGTCTGCTCGGCGGCTGTTTCTGCAAGGCCTGATCGTCTACGGCCTCATTCTTGCCTCTATCTGGACTCCGCAGGGAGTCGCGAAAGTGATATTGATGTTGGGGGCAGCGGTTGCACTGCTGATCTTTGCTAGCGACGGCAGTTACTCGTGGCGCGAAATGGGCCTGGGATGGCCATCTGCACGCGCTTGGCTGGCCTGCTTGGCGGCGGGAATTTTGTTGGCTGTGTCGGTGCCGCTGGTGGCGAAGGGGTTTGGACTCAATGTAGCGCCATTCCGTGCTTTGTCGTTGTCGCAATCTTGGCGCTACGCGATCTGGTCGCTGGAACAGGAATTCATCCTGCAATCGTTTTTGTTCCTGCGCCTGGAGAGCCTGCTGCGAAGCCGGTGGGCCGTGGTTTGGGCCGCCGCGCTATTTTCCCTTGCCCACATCCCCAGCCCCATCCTGACGGTGCTGAGTTTGGTAGGAGGGTTGGTATTCTGCGAAATTTTCCGGCGATTCCGTAACATTTATCCAATTGGCATCGTTCACGCCCTGCTCGGACTGACGATCGCCACAAGCTTTTCTGACCGATGGCTGCACCATATGCGCGTGGGCATCGGTTACCTCACCTTTCATCTTCGTTAAGCTCCCGTTCGGGTAACATGGGCCGGGGGTAAGCAGGGATTGCACTCCAACCAGACGCACACTGAGTCGCGTGGCTCGATCGCCGCTTCCGCACTCCCACGCTGGCTATCATTTCTCTTTCCCTCGGTCAGCGACCTCTTCTTCCTGGCCATTTTGTTTTCCTTTTCCACCGGAGTGCTTTCGCAAAAGTTGCTCGGCGACGCCGGTACGGGATGGCACATTCGCGCGGGAGAACAGATCCTTGCGACGCACTCGATTCCTCGAACTGATAGCTTCTCAATTTCGACAGCGAACAAACCCTGGTTTGCCTGGGAGTGGTTGTACGACGCGAGCATCGCGCTGGTTCATCAGTTACTGGGCCTGAATGGGGTCGTGCTGGTCACCGCTTTCGTGATTGCACTTACATTTGCTCTGAGCCTGCGCCTGACCCTGCGCCGCGGAGCGACTCTGCCTGTAGCTGTCTTTCTGGCTCTGCTTGCGGCAGGCGCTTCGACGATCCACTTTCTGGCCCGCCCCCATGTTTTCAGCTGGCTGTTGCTCGTGATCTGGTTCGAGTTGCTTGATGGATCGGCAAGCAGGAACAGTGCTCGTCTGTTGTGGTGGCTCCCGCCCATCATGTTGTTGTGGGTAAACGTTCACGGCGGTTTTTTGTTGGGATTCGTTTTGGCAGTAATTTTTCTCGGAGGAAAAGGCTTCGACTATTGGCGCATGCCCGAGCAACGCGTGGTTTTTAAACCCTGGATCAACTCACTTGGGCTCGTTACTGCAGTTTCTTTTTTGGTCACATTCATCAATCCCTACGGCTACAAATTGCACCTGCACATTTATCGTTACCTGACCGACCGTTTTCTGATGAACCATGTCGAGGAATTTCAGTCACCGAATTTCCACGGGGTGGCGCAACGGTGTTTTGCGCTTCTGGTGCTGATTGCCATCGCGACGCTGGCGCTGGGCCGCCGTAAACCGCAAGCTTCGCACCTGCTGATCCTGGTGTTTGCCGTTTATAGCGGCATGTACGCTACACGCAATCTTCCCGCGTCTTCGATTCTGCTGCTGTTCATCATCGCCCCGCTGCTTTCAAACTGGCTCACCGACACGGAAGTTTGCGCGGTTCTGTCACGACCCTGGAATCGACTCCAGAATTTCTCCGCTCGTATGACCGCGACGGAGTCCCGGCTGCGGGGTCATCTCTGGCCGGTAATCGGGACGGCTGCCTTGTTGCTGGATCTGTTTCCAGCGCGGACAAGCGGGATCGCGGCGAATTATGGAAGCGCAATTCAGCAGCAAGCGATTCCCGGTGCAGGCAGTCAACTACCTCCAGCAACACGATCCCGGCGAGCCCATCTTCGCTCCCGACTACTGGGGCGGATATTTTATTTACCGGCTTTTCCCGCAAAACAAAGTCTTCGTGGATGATCGCCACGATCTTTACGGGGATGCCTTTCTGAAAAGGTATTTAGGAGTGATTCACGTCGTACCGGGCTGGAACAAAGTTCTGGACGACATGAAGGTAAATCTCATCGTCTCCCCTACCGAATCGTCGTTGACCAATATTTTGAAAGAGACTCACCAATGGCGAGTCGAGTACGAGGATCAGACGGCAGTCGTATTCAGGAGGAACTCAGAGCAGGCGAGCACTCAGAACTGATTTTTCACCGGGTATCGATGCTGAACCCAAGAATCGCATTCACTTCGATAGGCTGATCTCCGCGCAGCACCGGCCGAAATTTCCAGCTGGAAAGGGAAGCTAGTACTTTCGGAGTGCAATCGGCGTTTCCGCCTTCCAGAACTTTCGGATCCTTGATTTGTCCTGAGCGATCCAGAACGAATGCAATGATCAAGCGAGAGGGTCGCAGATTGTCCGGCAAATCCATACGCATCGGCTCGGGAGCGGTCAGATCACCGGCGAATGCGCCCGAACTGCCGTCCGCAAATTCGAGGGCCGCCCGGCCCAGCTTGGTGTCGAGATAGGTGGTGTAGACCATCCCTTTCAGAGCGCTGCCGTAGAAGTTGAAAGCTCCACCCGAGCGCGCTGTGGCAACCACCGTGATGCCGGGCCCGTGCCGATCTTTGATCGATGAAGCGTGAGCAGGATCGCTGGGCTGATTGCTGTCTGATCCAAAGCTCGGCAGCGTAATGATATTACTGCTTCCGCCGCGCACGGAAACGCCGGGCACAGCAGGCTTACCTGTGGTGGCGCTGCCCGCTCCCCCTGGGCCGGGGTAGGGAGAGATCCCGCCCTTAGCCAGCGTGTCAGATCCTTTCCCCTCGCCTGATTTGCCGGCTCCGGGCCCCTCCCCCGAAAACCCGCTACCTGGGCCGGTTCCGCGACCAATCCCGCTGCCGCCGCCAGAGCCCCCCAGCCCTGGTTGCGATCCTCCGGCTGGAGACATGGCAATCGCCCCCGGACTTCCGTTGCCCGGCACTCCTGGTTTTGAACCGGGCTGGCTTGAGACGATCACTCCAGTTCCGGCGGTACTCCCTCCACCGCCGTTGGACGGAGCTACCGCAATCTCTCCGACGTCCAGCGGTCCACCGCGCCCGGCACCTCGATTGCCGCGGCCCTGGCCACCCGCGCCGGTAGAACCTGAAATCGTGACCGGAGGTGGAACGACCGAAGCACCGCCGTCAAGGCCCGGCACTCCTTGTCGAGAGGTTCCACTGACTTGCACTGGAGGAGCCACGACGGTGGGAGCACCCCCTATCTCTATTCCAGTTGCATTGCGACGCACAGTACCGCCGACTTGCACCGGTGGAGGAACAACCGACGCGTTTCCGATTCCCCCAAACGATCTACGATCTCCAGTCGCACTACCGACCTGGACCGGAGGCGGAACGATCTGATTGTGGATTTCGGGACCGAATCCCGGTCCTGATCTGGCAACCTCGCGACCGACTTGCGGAGGGGGAGCAATCACAGTGGGCGCGGGAAGGGTGAGCTTGGGATTGGAGTTGGTGAGTTGCTCTGGTGCTGAAACTGGCGGCGGAACAATCTGCACCGGGTTGTTGCCCGGCAGGCGCATCGACGATAGATCGCGTTGCAGCGCAGGAGGTGTTGGTGGAACGATTCCCGCCACCAGCGATGGCGCCGGTTGAAAGGCGTCGCGCTTCACTTGCGGAGTAGGGGCGATGGCAGTCTCGCCGAGCGAGGGCGCTCGCATGGACGACCTCAAGCCTTCTGCGGGAGCCGGTCCGGGAATCGGTTTGTAAGCGAGCAGGTTCGCAACTTCAGAGTCGGAACGCGGCAAATTGACTCGTGGCGCGTCAACAATCTTTTCGCGCAAGGAGTTTCCCCGGGCCACGCGAATGGTCTGGCTGCGGTGGTGTGCTTCTTTTCCGCCGCCGCGACCGGAGTTGCCGGTTTGGGCTCCCCCCAGATCTTCAGTTCGCGGGAGTTCGTCGCCAGAGTAATAAATCACGTCGTACTTGGGCATCGGAGGTGGCGCATAAGGGCGCATCATCGCCAGCCTGGCTGGAATCACGATGGCTGCAATCAGCAAAGCGATCTCGCAAAGCCATGAAGCCAGCATCCCGCGATAGGGAAAGAGCCCGGCTCGTGCCTCTCCTGCAAGCCGCTTCGGAGATTTTGCCAACGCCGGGCGAATCGCGGTAACGAACTCCTCCCAGGGAGAAGACCATTCCACGAGAAGTTTGGGCGCGTCGTTCAAAACGTGCTCCCGTTCCGCCCGCCCAAAGCGATTTCCAATTCATCGCCAATGGCGGTTCCCGTGGCGATCAATGTGTCAAAGGGAAGTTCGAGAACCGAAACCGCTTTCCTGCGCACCGGAGCAATCCGCCAGGGCCGCAAGCTCTTTTCTAAATGGACGACCTTTTTTGTGCGGTCCAGGTAAACCACGTCGATCGGGAATCGCATGGCGAAGGTGTGAACCCCGTGGCAGGGAACAATCCAGAGCCCCTGTCCGGAGCGGAAACTCGCGGCTGAAGTTCCCATCAATCCGCGCAACCGGGTCCAATGCGTATCCGCAACCGCGACTTCGGTGGCGAGATATGCATTACGGGATCGGTTGAAGGCATAACCTGTGGGAACTGCGGGCATACCACTCCTGGGTTCGGTTACTGTAACATCACCGCCCTGATCCGGGCAGCAATGTGCGATACAGCTGAATGATTGCCGGCCCGAGGGTTACGAAAATAATCGAGGGGAGAATAAATAGGACGAGGGGGATCACCATCTTAATGGTGGTTTTCGCGGCTTGTTCTTCCGCGCGTTGCCGGCGCTCGGTACGGAGCGAATCGGAATGCACGCGCAATGCCTGCGCCACGCTGGTTCCGAAGCGATCGGTTTGAATCAAAGTCGCAACCAGGGCGCGGATGTCGTCCACGCCGGTCCGTTCGGTCAAATTGCGGAGGGCTTCGGCGCGGGGCTTGCCGGCGCGCATTTCCAGGTTCACCAAATGGAATTCCGAGCTCAACTCCGGATGCGCATGATACAGATCTTCACCCACCCGCATGAGGGCCTGGTCCAGCGCAAGCCCAGCCTCAACGCAGATGACAGTCAGATCCAGCGCATCGGGTAAGCCCAAACGAATGCGCTGTTGCCGATCGCGAATCATCCGCTTGAGCACGAAGCGGGGGATGAAAAATCCCACTCCTGCCAGGCCCACCATCCAGGTGAAATCAAGTCCTGCCGCCACGGCAGTAAGGAACCCTAACGCGGCCAGCGCAACCCGGCTCCCGACATACACGGTCAGGTGCCGCGGTTCGCGATATCCTGCCTGGATCAACCAGGCTCGTGTGCGTGAAACTTCGGAAGGCGAAAGTGGGATCGCTTTACTGAGCGGATCGAGCGCCTGTTCGATGCGCTCCTTGAACGCCGGCTTTTCTTCTTTCTGACGAGGCTGGAATCCCAGGGCACGCAGTCGTGTGCCGATCACCGAAGTCGGCGCGTAAGCCGCTGCGCCGAAAAAGAACACCACCAGCGCGACAGTCAGAAAGATCACGACAATGAGAGCGATCAGCATGCCTTAAACCTGAATCCGGATAATCCTGCGAATCACGAAATAGCCAATCGTTTGCAACGTAATTCCGGTCACCACCAGCGTGTGCCCCAAGGGATCGGTGAACAGCGGGCGAATGAAGCTGGGATTCAGCATCAACATGCCCACCACGATCACCGGAGGGAGGCCCATCAGCAGCATCATGGTCAGCCGTCCCTGGGCGGTATACACCTTCACCTGCCGTTGGATTTTGAACCGCTCGCGAATCACATAGGAAAGATTATCCAGAATTTCCGCCAGGTTGCCGCCGGTTTCACGCTGCAACATGACCGCCGTAACGAAGAACTTCACATCGACCAGAGGAATGCGTTCGGTCAAATTCAGCAGCGCGTCCCGCACCGGAAGACCGAATTTCTGTTCTTCATAGAGTTTGCGGAATTCTCCCGCAACCGGCTCGTTCAATTCGTTGCCGATCATTTCCAGCGCGGTGGTGAAAGCATGTCCGGCGCGAACGGCGCGTGCCAGCGTGTCGATCGCTTCGGGAAACAACTCTTCGAACTTCTGGAATCGCCGAGCCCTCCGGTACGAGGCATAGGAGTAGGGAATCAGCGCCCCGAGCATCACCCCAGCCCAGGCAAACGCTGGCGCCCACACCGAGGACCCGCTCAGGAAGTAGACCAGGATGCCCAGCGCAACTCCGCTGATGGCGCAGAAGATCACGATGTTGCCGGCGCGCATGTCCAGATTGGCTTGCGCCAGCATTACTTGCAGGTTGACCGCCGCCGAAGAACGCCGCAGCAGATTATCCAGTGCAGGAATCTCGCTGAGCATTTCGTCGCGCAGCAAAGCCAGTTCTTCGCTAGGAGCGCGTTCGGCTGCTTTTTGGACGGTGGCCAGGCGTTCTCGAAGCAGTCGAGCGCGAGCACTGCGTTGGTCGAGCAGCGAACCGGCGGCGAACACCAGCAACGCGACCACGATGAAGACGAGAAGTGCGATGAGGCCGATCATGATGTTTGTGCGATGCTAAACTTCCATCCGCGACTCGAACAATGCTGGTCGTAGGCGCGCACCAGACACCGCAAGACGTTCTGCAAACCGGGGTCGAATTCCGGTAGCCCGGAACATGCCTTTTACTTTCCCGGTTTCATCCAGCCCAGTGCGTTCAAAGACAAAAATGTCCTGCATGGAGATCACCTCTCCTTCCACGCCGGTCACTTCAGAGATTGTGATGACTTTTCTTGTGCCGTCGGCAAGACGCGCGATCTGCACCACGGCATGGATTCCAGAGGCAATCTGTTGGCGTACTGCGCGCTCCGGGATATTCAGGTTGGCCATCGAGAACATGCTTTCCACGCGGGCCAGTGCGTCTCGCTGTGAGTTTGCGTGGACTGTGGTCAGGGAGCCTTCATGACCAGTATTCATGGCCTGCAACATGTCGAAAGCTTCCTCGCCACGCACCTCGCCCACCACAATGCGATCGGGACGCATACGCAGACTGTTGATCACAAGTTGTCGCTGGCGTACCGCGCCCTTACCTTCGATGTTGGGTGGCCGCGTTTCCAGTCGCACTACGTGCTCCTGTTTCATCTGCAGTTCGGCGGCATCCTCGATGGTAACGATCCGTTCCGAGTTCGGAATGTATCCCGACAGCACGTTGAGCAACGTTGTTTTGCCGGCGCCGGTTCCGCCCGAGATCAGCAGATTCAATCGGCCCTTGACCATGGCCGAAAGCAGTTCCAGCATCGGCTCGGTAAGAGTCTTGTTCTCGATCATGTTGCGCGCGGTAATGGGATCGCGTCCGAAACGGCGGATTGACAGGCAGGGGCCATCAATCGCTAAAGGAGGAATGATGGCGTTCACACGGGATCCATCCGCCAGGCGGGCGTCGACCATGGGAGAAGATTCGTCCACTCGCCGTCCTACCCGGGACACGATGCGATCGATAATCTGCATCAGATGAGCGTCGTCTTTGAAGCTGAGGCCGGTGGGCTCAAGCTTTCCCGCGCGTTCCACATACACCCGATCGAAACGGTTGACCAAGATGTCGGAGATGGAAGGGTCTTTCAGTAATGGCTCGAGCGGACCAAGGCCAAAGATCTCATCGAGAATTTCCCGCGCCAGTCGTTCGCGCTCGGCGAAGCTGAGGGGTACGGCCTCGCTGTTGACCGTATTGCGGATCAGGACCAGTACTTCTTCGCGAGCCGCATCGTTCGCGGTCCGGCCCAGCTTTTCCAGATCCAATCGATCGAGGATCTTCCGGTGCAGGTCGGCTTTGACCTGCTGGTACTCGGTTCTTTCGAAACTCTGTAGATTCGCGGGCATCGCTCAGTTAAACCGTTTTGAACAGCGACCAGGCCGTTCGCTTCACTTCCTCATCATTCTCTGTCAATAACGTTGCCAGTCCGGTGATGGAGCGGGCAATTTCGGTGTGGCTTTGCTGCATCAAGGGTATGCCCCGATCGATGGCGGCTGATACCGCGAAATACTGGTTCGGAACCTTCCAAAGCAACTTCACCCCGGCGGCAGCTTCCGCGTCAGCCTCGCTGAAACCGGGGATTTTGCGGAAGCGATTCAATACCAGTTTTACCCGCTCGCGCCCGCCGGTCTCGCCGAGATACTGTTGCACGCGCGATGCGCTCCACAAAGATGCGACATCCGCACACGCCGCCAGCAACACCGTTTCTGACAAATTGCAAACCAGCCGAGTGGTCGCATCCAGACGGGACGAGGCATCCACAACCACGAAACGGAAATGACCCACCAGCATGTCGAAGAGCCGCGCAAACTCTGCCGTGGAGGGCTCGACGGGAACCGGAGCGCTCGTGCCAGCCAAGAGTTGCAATCCATCGCGATGCCGCGTCATGAAGCTCTCGAGCAGCGAACTATCCAACCGGTGCAGGTTGCGCAATGCGTCGGCGACACTGAACAACGGCTTAAGGTTCATGTGCAGGGCTGCGTGCCCTAGAGGGGCCAGATCGACGAGTGCAGTCTGCCCGTGGGCAGCCTGCAAGGCGAGCGCCAGGTTCACCGCGATGGTGGTAGCGCCGCTGCCTCCCTTTGCATTCACCACGGTAAAGACTTTTCCGCGGCTGCCCTCTTTGTGACCCTTGCGTTGCGCGGTGGTGAGGCGAACGAAAGCTTCAAGAAGATCCGTGGTGGTGGTGGGCCGCTCGATGAATTCCCGCGCGCCGGAACGCATGGCGTTCACGATGACGTGCGGCTGGGACATGCTGCCGATCGCGAAGATAGCGGAATCGGGAAGTTCCTGGTGCAGGAGTTCAATGGCACGAAGGGAAAATTGTGCGCTGGCGGCAGAGATGTCGATCAGCACAACATCCGGACGAGCGCTCTGCACCCGCCGCATTACGGGATCGGTTGCGGTTACCGGAAAACTGGCACAGGTATGGACCACTCTCGCTACGCTGGTTCCATCTACCAGTACCTGCAAAACGGCGCGCTGTTCGGCGTCGTCGGCCACAATGACTACAGATAATTCGGGCATCGCCCTGCTGGCCCCCTGCTTACTCGCCGATGGTTTGGATGCAACGCCCGGATTGTCTTCATGCTGCTCAATTTATTTGTCCGAGGGTTTGGGTTTCGGTTTCGATCCGTCAAACTGCTTCTGGTCCAGGAACGGAGAAGGGAACGTCGGCCCCGGCGGTGTTTGCAGGCTGGGTGCAACCCGCCTTACCGTACACAAGACCATCAACTCTGCATTGCTCTTTTGCGCGCTTTTGCTTTTGAAAAAATTGCCGAGAATCGGAATGTCGCCCAGCCCTGGAATCTTGCTGGTGAGATTGGTAACCCGATTATCCATCAGGCCGGCAATGACGAAGCTCTGTCCATCCTGTAATTCGAATTCGGTATCCGCACGCCGGGTGCTTAACGCCGGAATGGTGAATCCGGAAATCGTCAGGGCATTGGCGAAGTCGAGGGTACTGACTTCGGGCACAACCTTCAGGTGAATATTTCCGTTCGGCATAATGACGGGAGTGAACTTGAGCTTCACCCCGAATTCCTTGAACGAAATTGTCACTGCGGTAAATCCCTGACCGGGTTGCACGATGGGGAAAGGAAATTCTCCGCCCGCGAGAAAGCTCGCTTCCTTGCCGTTGACTGCGATCAGATTCGGCTCTGCCAGGATTTGCAGAACGTTTTTTTGTTGGAGCGCTTTGATGACCGCACCGATATTTACGTCAGTTCGAGTAAGAAAGACGTTCAGGAAGTCCGAAATATTAACCGTGGGCGGAGTCGCGGTAGTGGTTGTGGTTGAAGTGGTGCCGTTTGTTGTAGTCGTTGTAGCTGTGTTGTGCACGGTAAGCCCGCCAAACTGGCCCGTCTGCGTGAGAGCGACGGTATTGCCAAGCCCGGGCGCAAACAGGTTGACTCCCAATTGCAGCACGGCCGACCGGTCTACTTCGGCAAACTTCACTTCCAGCAGAATTTCTTGCGCGCCGACCGGACCGAACGTCAGCACGTTCACCACATTCTTCGAGTAGGCTCCTGCGATCAATTCTGCACGCTTCGAGACCTCTTCGTCAGAAACGTGTCCGGAAAGCACAATTGCCGAACGCGATGGCGTGACCGTGATTTGCTCGTCGGGGAAAACTCGTTTCTCTTCCTCGGCTGCGGCGCTGACGTCAACATCCACACGGAGATCAAAGCTTCGAGAACGATCCAGTTCGTCCCAAATCAGCAGCGAAACCTCGCCCGCAGACCTTCCATGGACCAATATCTGGGTAGGGGTGACGATGATCGGATCTGCAATGCCGGGGTCGGTGACCGATACTCGCTTCAGACGTTCGGTGGTGTTGATCAGAAGTGACTTGCCCACCAGCACACGCAAAGGAGCTGCGCCTTCCGATGCAGCGGGTTGTGACGAAGAAGCGGACGGGGCTTGTGCTTCGGGTTGTGCCGGCGCTGCCTGCACTGCTGGTGCGGGTGCCGGGTTTTCCTGCGCTCCGATTGCGGCTGCCGAGCAAGTAAGTACTAAGCCGGACAACACTACCTGCGCGAGTTGACCAATTTTCAATTGATTCCTCTCCCCAGTGCGGGAGTAGATCCTCATGCGCTCAGACCTCGTGCCTATTGCGGTTGCCCTTCATCGAAATTCTGTACGTCTTTCTTGTCGCCCTTGTAGATCTCGACCGAGTATTTCTGCGGAGTCGGAGGCGCTTGAATCTTCATGGTCTTGACGTGAGTCTTCGGCGCGGTCGAAACCGGCAACGGTTCCGGGATCTTGTACAGCCCGCCCGAGCGGGCGGCCGCCAGATCGGTTTCTTTTGTATCGAGGGGGTTACGCAGTGCCAGCTGGATTGCTCCCTGCTTACTTGCCAGGGTCAAGCGTTGCGCGTCTTCTGGCGACACCAGCAACGTGATTACCGGCGCGGAAGACGTTTCGCCATTTGCGTTGCGCTCCAGCCGGGACCCACTGGCGATCACGGAAACATTTTCCAGCACCGTCGTCGTCTGCTGCTCGGTGCCGCCACTTGGATTTCCGGTCAGCAGCACATCCACGCGCGTTCCCGGCTGCACGAATCCAGCGACGGAAACCACTTCGTTCACGCGCACCGAAACGGCACGCATTCCCGGAGGAATCAACGAGGGGAGTCCGCTCACGTTCTTGCCTGAGAGCTTGCTGGGCAGGACGAACTCGCCCTTTTGGATAGGAAGCACAACCCCTCGATCGACGACCGCTGCAGTCTGGTGATAACAGTTGGGTGGCAGATCGGGAGCTGGCATGCGCACCACCTTCACATCGTTTTCCGAGATCTTGGCCCCGACTGGAAGGTCATTCACCGCAATTACCACGTCGGCTCCCGGACGATTATCCGCAGTGGCTCGAACTTGGAGCGTGCGGTATACCGCCGTGGCGACCAGGGCTCCCAGCGCCAACGCCACGAGCCCGATGATGACGAACCGATTGCGATTCATTCCTTCTCCTCAACCCCGGGAACCATATTCGTAGATTGCCAAGCTTTAGCAAAACACCGTCCGAGCACGAGCCAGCGCCCGATTCCCGCGGAACCGATCGCTCGAGGAGCCAAGTGGGCGCTCTGCGGAACTAAATCACGGTCCGCAAGCTTTCCCGTTCCGACGCCACGCACTCTGACGTTTCCCGGCTGATTATGGGTGTAAATCGCCGATCGCCTTCTTGCTATTGAACCGAGCTCGCAACTGAGGAGAACACGTTATTGGCATTGGTGCCGATAAGGCGAATCGTGCCAACCACAATCACCAGGATCACGGCCAGCATCACGGCGTATTCCGCGATATCTTGCCCTTCGTCATCGCGCCAAAACCGTAGGAGAGTATCAAGCATTTTCGTCCTCCAGCCTCAGGTCGGAAAGCTGTCCGCCTGTGCTTGTGCAAGTCTGTGCGCCTTCGCGCGTTTTTGTACGAACTTTCTCTAGTTTGCTGTTCAACGAGTTGTGAAGGGCGAGAAGAGTTCCTCGATTCCCCCGCTCATCATACCCTTTCGCGAGGTCACGAACGACAATTATTGCGCAAATTGTCTGGGAGTCTGCCCTTACAATGCAGAGTAGTTTCTCAGATACCACGGGGTTCTGGTCAAGAGCTTTAGATGCTTTAAGGAGAAAATTCTTGATGCGCCAACCAGGTAAATGGGGCCTTTACCTTATTGGATCGAGCTTGCGACCGACGAAAATACTGTGTTCGCGCTTTTGCCGATCAACTGAATCGTCCCCACTACCACTGCTAGGATGACGGCCAGCATGATCGCGTATTCAGCAATATCCTGTCCCTGTTCATTCTCCCAAAGCTGCCTCAGAATCTTCATATTTGGACCCTCAATGAGCAACCGAGCTAATGAGAGGGCTGAGTCTCTTCGCTAATAGATTCGCGCACAAATC
Organism: Terriglobia bacterium; assembly: GCA_963797845.1. Lineage (GTDB taxonomy): Bacteria > Acidobacteriota > Terriglobia > Terriglobales > Acidobacteriaceae > DASREM01. The sequence continues at coordinate 679,491 of CAWCRE010000008.1, read as the reverse complement.
TCCGGCGATCTCGCAAAACGCATACGAGACCCCGGTGCTGCAGTCTGGGGGAACTCTGGTTATGTTAAACCAAACCCAGGTCAAAGCCAATATTGTTTTTGCGGGCTAACCGACGCCGATACATGGCGTTACGGCACCACATTGAAAGTCAAGGCAGCGCTGATGGCTTCTTCGACAACACCACCACCTGCGCATCCGCATATTGCTGCTTCCATTCGCTTTTGAGTCGCAAGCCCTCCACCAGCGGAGCGTCCGGCGGCATCATCACAGTCTGTATTCCGTATGTCTCAAAGGCGACATACCAGTCAGACTTTTTCAGATAGTAGAGGTCGGCGAATCGGTTCATGAAGTCGTCCCCATACAGGTCGGCCCGCCCATCAATGAACACCCGATACTTCGGATAAAGTTTCCAGATCACATATCCTCCCCAGTTGTAGTGATTCAGCAGCGGGCCGGGCAAAGCATGCTCTGCGAGAAAACGGGTGGCGCCCGCGGGGAAGTTTTTGCTTTCTGCCTCGGGAATCATTTTGGCTACGGTTCGAACTCGCACAATGGTGAAGACGAGGAATGCGGTCAGTACGGCGTAGTTGAGCCGGTGAAACGAAAACTGATCTGTTCTTTTTCGCGTCCCGCGCGAAACGAAAATCGGTTCTGCCAGTTCTGACAAGATCGGGATCGCTACCAGCGCAAAGATCGGGATGTGGCGTGCCGCGTCCAGCGCCATCCAAATTGTAATTAGAAGCAGGAATAGTTGATGTACCCGCAACCGGCGCGGAGAAACCGCCGTGAATACAAGTGTCGCCAGCAGCATGAAGAGAAAAGCCGCGAACTTGGCTTGATGAAAGTTCGGCGAGAACCATTCCGAAATATAGGTCTGCATCGCGTACGAATGCAGAGTGATGAACGGGTACGAATAAAGCTTCGTGCCATTCGGATTCAAGGGAACCACGGCGATGCAGGCGATCACAACCAGCCCCAGCGTTCGAACCTGGCTTTGGACTTCTTTCCACCGGCGTTGGCCAAGAATTACCTCGATGATGTTTCCGCCCATTACAACCACGATCAGCAGAATTCCTAGTACGTATCCGGCATGGAGGTTGACCCACAGCAGCATCAGCGGGACCAGCCACCAGGCGGTTTGAGGGCGGATTTCTGTGCGCTCCAGAATCCAGAGAAAGATGCTGGCCAGCAAGAGGGAGAGCATTTGCGGACGCACTCCCCAGCTCGGAGCAGATGCCACAGCCCCGCAAATGGTGATAAGACCGGCAAGATAGGGCCGCCCGCGAGATCGCACGAAGGCCAGAAATAGTGCCGCGACAACCACAACAGCAAAAACCGCGTCCAGTCCGGCCAAGCCAGTGTTCTTATAGATCGAAAAAATCAGCCAGTCCGACAGCCACTCATGATTGACCCAGGGCTGTCCCGCCCGGGTGTACGAGAACGGGTCGGTGTGTGGAACCTGATGCGTAGTTGCGATCAGTTCGCCCGTCTTCAAATGCCACCAGACGTCCGGGTCGGTCACGGGCCGCATCGCCATTGCGAACAGGCCGAGAACGATGATCGTCTCCAACAGGCGTTTTGTGCCGAGAAGCGTTTTCACCAGGAAAAGGGATCATACCGAATCAACGAGAGTTGTAGAATCGGCTGGCAAAATCCGAAGACCGATGATTGCACCTCTCGCCCCATCTTCAAAACGGCTGATCGTGATCCTGTTAGGTGGGCTGGTTTTGATCCACGCCTTGCTGTTTTGGAATCTTCGTCAACAAATCCGCAATGGTTATCCAGACTTCACCATTTTCTACAGCGCCGGAAAGATCGTGGCACGCGGCATGGCGCACCGTCTTTATGACAAGGACCTTCAGTTTGAGGTGCAACGGGAGTTCACCAAGGATGTAACGATCCGCAAGGCGGCGTTGCCCTACAACCACCCTCCATTCGAAGCGCTTATTTTCGTTCCCCTGAGCTATTTGTCATATCAGGATGCGTACCTGCTTTGGGATGCTGTCAATTTGTGCATGCTCTTGGCAACCGTATTTATTCTTCGTCAACATGTTTCGTTATTGCGATCGGCGCCTGTGGCCTTTTGGTTATTGAGCACGCTTGCATTTTTCCCCATCTTTATAGCGCTCCTGCAGGGGCAGGACAGTATTCTTCTTCTGCTGTTGTTCTCACTGGTTTTCGTCACATTGAAACAAAGGCATGACCTGTGGGCGGGCGTTTGGCTGGGAGCAGGCCTGTTTCGTTTTCACTTGGTGATTCCTATTCTGCTGCTCTTGCTGGTTCGCAAAAATTGGAAGGTCGCGATGGGCTTCGCGTCCGTTGGGACGGTCTTGACCCTGCTCTCGCTTGCCATGATGGGATGGGATGGCTTGATGAAATATCCCGCGTTTGTACTTGACGTGGAGCGCAGCCTGTCAGAAGGCACTCATATCGTTGGCGATATGCCGAACTTGCGTGGGTTGGCAAGCCTTTTCTCTTCGGGGCCGCTCGCATTCCTCGCGGTGGCAGCCACATCGTTGGTAATGTTCGGGCTTGCCGCCAGCCGTTGGAACCCAGCATTGGGTGACCTCGACTTCGACGCGGGATTCGCGTTAACCGTGGTGGTGACCCTCCTCGTCGCGTATCACGCACTTGCCCACGATCTATCGCTGTTGTTGATCCCGGTGTACCTGACACTCGACTTCGTTCAGCACCGACGGATGCAAAGAAATCTACAAGCCCTGTTGCTGATGCCCGTGATTTTCTTCACCCTGATGGGCCCTCTTCAAATGGTGCTCTGGTTTCGCGCTGGACGCTTCTCCCTGGTTGCGCTCGTGCTCTTAGTTTGGGCGGTCGCACTGTGGCGCGCCTCGGTTCGGCGCGCGGAAGCTAGCGTGACACCCGAGGTCGTCTGAGCAATGAAGCTGCGATGGAGTTCGCTGTTCTGGGTGTACATCGGTTGCATACTGGCCATCCACGGATTCATCTTCTGGCAATCGCGTCAGCTGATTCGCGAAGGTTTTCCCGATTTTTCGATTTACTACAGCGCGGGATGGGTAGCGCGGCATGGCCTCAGTCATCAGTTCTACGATGACACCACCCGTTTCGAGGTACAGCAACCATTCGCAAGCAGAGTAAAACAGTTTCGTGATCCGCTGCCTTTCACGCATCCGCCGTTTGAAGCCTGGTACTTTGCGCCATTTTCGAACTTCTCGTTTCTAACTGCTTACATTTTGTGGGACGTCGTGAACCTCTTTTTATTGGCCATAGGCGTCTGGCTGATGCGTCCATATCTGAGGTATTTTGCGAAGTTTTCGATTCTGAAAGGCGTGCTGGTCAGCCTCGCGTTCTTTCCAATATTTTTCTGCCTCTTGCAAGGTCAGGACGCGATCCTGATCTTCTTTGTCTATGCCTGCGCCTACGTCCTTTTAAGACACCAACGTTACCTGCCCGCCGGCATTGTTCTGGCGTTGGGACTTTTTAAATTTCATTTGATTGCTCCGTTTGTTCTGCTCGCCCTTTTTTGGCGGGAACGAAAACTCTGGTACGGATTCGTTCTGGCGAGTTTTGCGCTCGGAGTTGTTTCGCTTGCGATGGTAGGCACTCAGGGCATCTTCAATTATCCCCGTTTTGTTCTGGCGCTTGAAACTAAGATGTCGGGAAGCGAAAAAATTCCCGCGGGCATGCCCAGCCTGCGTGGCTTGCTCTACCTGATATCGCCCCCCGGTTGGAACACCCGGCCACTGCTACTGATGCTGTGCGTTGCTCTATTAGCGTTCACGGCGTGGAGAACTTCCCGAGCGAGATCCGAAAATCAATTCGACTTCGTATTCTCATTGGCCCTGATTGCGTCAGCACTGGTTGGATATCACGTAGTGAGCTATGACCTGAGCATGCTCCTGATCCCCATGGCCCTGATCTCGGATCAGCTTTTGCGTATGACCCATCCCTCGTTTTCCAGAAAGAGCCTGATGGTTGCGGTAGGGATCCTGTTTTTTTCTCCTCTGCAGCTATTGCTCTCGTTGCGGTACAAAGATTTTGCCCTAATGGCTCTTGTCCTCCTGTTTTTGTTCTTTGGCATCGCGTCCCAGATCGCTTCAGGTCGCACTATTGCGGAGACGACCTGAAGTCTGCTGCTTCTTTGCATGAACCCAGCGGCTCAGTATCACTGCGAGCATCGGCAGATACATGCAGATCACGCTCACCCGCCCGACCTCATTGAATGTGTGTGGAATGTGATACCAGCGCCAGATCCCTGCCGCCCAGCTGATCAGCGCCGTCCATAGGATCTGTCGCCTGGTTTGTGGAATCAGCCAGAGAATGAAAGTGTCGTAAAACCAGCGTTGCGGCATCGCCGCTGCGAGCAGAAGGAAAATTGCGTCTTTATCCCGGTAGCGCAGGAGCGCCAGCAACAGCAGGGGGCCTGGGAACACAAGCAGTGGGATGAACCGCTGATATTCCCCGAAATGTGCAATCCAGAGCCACGGCCAGCGTGGCAGCAGGGCAAAACTCAGGGTCAGCACGACTGCGCAAGCGAAAAGCCCGATCTTGTTCAAACGGGTAACCGCAATCGGAAACCCGATTTGAGGCTTGGCCATGGTGGCTGGCAAAAGAAGTGGGAACAGTGCGCTGGCGAACAACAGTGGTGTCCATTGCGCGGTCAGCGTTCCTGCCCAGAACGGATAGGCGAGAAAGACGAACAGTTTCTGATAGCCATGACGCGCCAGCCCAAACGCTAGCAACGCTGAACTTGCGCCATAAAAAAGTCCGCCCGCAACCGGCAACGGCAGCCATGCAAAAGGCAACGCAAACAGGGCTGCGGGAAGCGGGTACAGCTGCGTTACGCGATCATAGGGATTCTGGTGCGAAATCAAATCGCGCACCAGCCATATTGCCCAGGTAAAATCGCCTGCCCCCTGGTGGAAATGATGCAGCATGAGCCAGCAATAGATCCCGGCAAACAAACCGATCGCAGCCGAAACTAGAATCCTGGTTCGCACGATTTTGCCGGTTCAGTTGTAACATGGCCCCTGTGCCCGGCCACGAGCCTCAAAAACACCGCGGCTTCTACCTTCTGCTGCTTGCGTTGCTCATGGCGGGCAGCATGCTTTTCTATGTTCAGAAAATCCTGATCCCGTACCAGGTTGCTGACGCCCAGGCGCACCAACGCCCTCGCGGCACGCTGTCGGATCTTTATCCGCGATGGGTCGGCGTGCGCGATCTGGTGCTCAGAGCATCAGGACCCGTACAGCGACGAGGTTACCCGCGAAATTCAACTCGGCTACTACGGAAGAGTTCTCGATCCCACTCGCCCCGACGATCCGAAAGATGAGCAACGCTTCGCCTATCCGGTTTATGTGGCCTTCTTGCTGGCTCCGACCGTAAAAATACCATTCGGAATCGTTCGCACCGGCTTCACCTGGTTGCTGCTCATTCTGACAGCCGTGTCGATTCCGCTCTGGCTGAAGTTCGTGCGCTGGGAAATCTCCTGGATCGCAACCATCTCGTTGACCATCTTCGCAATCAGCACCTACGCCGCGGTGCAGGGAATCAAGTTGCAACAACTCAGCCTGCTGGTCGGAGGACTTCTCGCCATCTGTGCATCGTTACTCGCTTCCGGTCAATTATTGCTTGCCGGAGTCTGCCTGGGGATTGCCTCCATCAAGCCTCAACTCGTTGCACTTCCGGCAGCATGGCTTTGTTTGTGGTCGGCCTCGCGCTGGCGTGAACGAAAAAACTTCGCCATCGCCTTTCTCGTCACGCTAGCAGTGCTCGTAGTTGGCGGGCAATTTCTGTTGCCCGGCTGGATCGCCAAGTTCATGGATGGGCTTAAAGCCTACACTCGCTACACGCAAGGTGTGCCAACGCTCGATCTGCTTGCAACCCCTCTCGGTGGCACCATCCTGAACGGTTTTATCGTGCTCGGAACAGCTATTGTCTGCTGGCGGGCCAAAAGAGCCGGTGTCGATTCGCAGATCTTCGTGGCCACGACCGCGCTGGTGTTGCTGGTCACGGTTCTGGTGGTGCCGATGATCGCGCCCTACAACCAAGTCTTGCTCCTGCCCGCGATTTTCCTGATTATCCGCAACTGGAGGGAGTTCATCGGAAATCGCGGTCTCGGACGGCTCGTCTTTTTCCTGGCAGCAGTCGTCGTGTTTTGGCAATGGCTGGCCTCGATCGGGCTGCTGCTGGCCTCTTTCGTTCTTCCTCCGAGCACCGTTCAGGGCGCTTGGGCTGTCCCCCTCTGGGCCAGCATCGCCCTCCCCGTGGTGGTTCTTCCGCTTCAGGTAGTTTTGCTTCGCAAAGTGCTGCGCGGTGAATTTGGAGTGACCGTCAGCGATACCGCGAACCATTCCTTTTAAACTGCTTAGCTTGCATTGTCCGAGCGCTTTATTTAGGCTTCTCGAACCTTTGTTCCCCATGAGGCGCGAATGAATTTAAAAATGGATTCGCACACCACGGACGGTGTGACGATCGTGACCTGCCAAGGTCGAATCGTATTTGGAGAAGAAGCCACCGAGTTGCGCGAGACTTTGAAGAAGCTGCTCGCGTCCACGCGCAAGTTGATTCTGAATTTATCCGGCGTGAGCTACATCGATAGCGGCGGCCTGGGAACGCTGGTGGGCGTTTATTCTTCCGCCCGCGCCTCTGGCGCCGATATCAAGTTGACCGGGCTCGGCCAAAGGCTGCGCGACGTGCTCCAGATCACCAAGCTGGTTACCGTGTTCGAAGTGTACGATACTGAGCAGCAGGCAATTGCCGCCTTCAAGAAAGCGTGAAGCCCGAGTGCGGGCGCGGAGCCAGCTTTCTTCCTCCTGTCGCGGCCTTGTTTCCTGTCATGATTTCGTAAGAGAATTTTTCGGCATATGGCCTTTCAGACCATTACGGGTTCGTCGTCCGAGTCAGGTTCCGGACTTTTTCCAACTCTCGTTTTCGTTCAGGGCAACGAGCAAAGAACCATCAACCTTGACCACAGTCCTTTCACTGTAGGCAGGAAGGTGGACAAAGACCTCGTCATAGCCGACCCTCGCGTCTCACGCGATCACGCCATCATCATCACAGAGAACGGGCGCTTCCACGTTGTAGACCAAGGCAGCAAGCACGGTACATTCGTCAACGGGGAACGGATTCAGCGCCAGGCGCTCGAGAAGAACGATCGTCTTGAGTTCGGCGTGCGCGACATCGCGTACGTGATCTTCAATCCGCAGCATGCGACCTCGAATACCGCCCGCGAATTTCTCAGCCAGATCTCGGGAATGCACATCTCCACCGAGACCACCGACCTGGAAAAGCTGACGCTCTTCCTGGAAGCCGCGCGCAAACTGAATACCACGGGAGTGCTGGACGAAATCCTGGTCACGTTGCTGGATGCGACCTTGAAGCTCACCCGCGCCGAGCGCGGATTCGTGTTTTTGAAAACCGACACCGGCGAACTTCGCCTGGCTGCCGGGCGCAGTGCGCGCGGCGAGCCCATGCTCGACGACAAGACCATCTCGCATTCCATCCTGGAAGATGCGCTTAAATCGAATTCCGAGTTCGTGATTACCGACACCAGCCAGTCGCTGGATCTGGCCGGGCGTCAGAGTATCGTCGCTTACGATCTGCGTACCGTAATCTGTATCCCCTTGCGCAAGCCCCAGGTGCAGGCCACGCGCGAACCTGGCGCCAACCCGACTGACGAATCTTCGGCCGAAGTCATGGGAGCGCTTTACGTGGATTCCCGCTTCGCTTCGCGTGACATCTCGAGCGTCAGTAACGACATCTTGCGAGCCATCGCGCACGAAGCAGCGTCGCTGATTGAAAACGCCCGCCTGGTGCAAGCAGAGGAAGCTGCACGCCGCTACCAGCAGGAACTTTCCATTGCGGCGTCGATTCAGCAACGCCTGATGGCGGTAACGATTCCTGAAGTTCCATTCGCACGCCTTTGCGGACGGAATCTCTCTTGCAAAGAAATCGGGGGAGATTTCTTCGATGCGGTAAACACCGAGGATGGCTTGGCAGTCGTGCTCGCCGACGTCAGCGGGAAGGGAGTCTCTGCTGCGCTATTGGCCTCTACTCTCCAAGGCATGATCTATTCGCAGCTGACGGCACGCATGCCCTTGCCGGAAATTGTGGCAGCCGTAAATCGTTTCTTCACCCAGAAACATATCGGAGAGAAATACGCCACCTGCATCATCGCCCGTATCCGTCCAAACGGGGAACTGGAATACGTAAATTGTGGACACGTTCCTCCACTATTGGTTTCGGGCCAACAGGTCACCCGTCCGGCACACGGTAACCTTCCCGTTGGGCTGCTGAAAGACGCCACCTACGAAGGCGATCTTTGCTTGCTAAAGCCGGGTGACAAGCTGGTCCTGGTCACCGACGGTGTTACCGAAGCGGAAAACGCGCAAGGCGACTTCTTCGAAGATTTCCGTCTTGAGGCGGTGGCGGGCAAGGGCTCGCTCGACGAAATATTTGGCGCGATTTCCGCGTTCTGCGCCGGTACTCCGCTCAGCGACGACTGCACGGTTGTCGAATTAAGTTACACCGGCTGATGTATCCCACTTTTGCTTAACCCAGCCTCGTTGTATCGTTACCCATGCATTTCACCGTGCTCGACTGGTCGGCGATCGTCGGCTATTTGGGAATTACTCTAGCCCTTGGCCTGTACTTCCGCAGCCGCTCCGGCAAGAGCGTGGACGACTACTTCGTCTCTGGCCGTAACGTCTCCTGGTGGCTTGCCGGCACTTCGATGGTCGCGACCACGTTCGCGGCCGACACGCCGCTGGTGGTTACCGGACTTGTCTACACGCAGGGCGTAGCCGGGAACTGGCTGTGGTGGGCCTTTCTGCTGTCAGGAATGATGACAGTGTTCCTTTTCGCGCGCCTGTGGCGGCGCTCGGGACTGCTCACCGACGTGCAGTTCGCCGAGATGCGCTACTCGGGAAAACCCGCCGCGTTCCTGCGCGGATTCCGCGCGGTCTATCTTGGGCTGCTGATGAATTGCCTGATCCTGGGCTGGGTCACCAAAGCCATGACCAGCATCGTGGCCACCACGCTGGGGGTGAGCGATCGCAACGCTCTGGCGATTTGCGTATTCTTCCTGATTCCATTCACCGGACTGTATGTTGCGCTGGGCGGTCTGTGGGGCGTGCTCTGGACTGATCTTTTTCAGTTCGCCTTGAAGATGGCGATCGTGATCGGCGTGGCGTGGTACGCGGTGGCTGCGTGCGGCGGCATGACCGCGCTGCTGGCCAAATTAGCCGCGATGCGCGCATCTGCCGGTCCCAGCGCCGGCGACGCTACGGCCTTTTTCCCTGACTTCTCGCGACCCATCACCGAAGAGCCGCTGTGGACGCTGCCGGTGCTGACGTTCCTGGTGAACATCGGCGTGCAGTGGTGGGCGTTCTGGTATCCGGGTGCAGAGCCCGGCGGCGGCGGCTACATCGCGCAACGCATTTTCAGCGCGCAAAGACGAGCGCAACGGACTGCTTTCGGTTCTGTGGTTCAATATCGCGCACTATGCGTTGCGGCCATGGCCGTGGATCCTGACTGCACTGGCGGCGGTTGTTCTGTATCCCCATCTTGAGCATCCGGAAACCGGCTACATGCTGATCGTGAGCCAGCATGTGCCCGCAGCGCTGCGCGGCATCGTGATCGCGGGATTCATGGCCGCGTTCATGTCCACTATTGCCACGCAGCTGAATTGGGGAGCGTCGTATCTGGTCTCTGATTTCTATCGTCGATTTATCCGTCGCGATGCGACCGACCAGCACTATGTCCGCATGTCTCGCGTGGCGACCGTGCTCCTGGTGATCGCTTCCGCGGCAGTCTCCTGGGTTCTTGCGGATATCAAGTCGGGTTGGCAGGCGGTGCTCGAAGTCGGCGCCGGAACCGGCGCGGTTTACCTGCTGCGCTGGTATTGGTGGCGCATCAATGCGTGGAGCGAAATCTCTGCTATGGCCACCGCGCTGGTGATGACCATTTTCCTTCGAGTGGCTTCGCCTTTTTCCGGATCGAGCGCCGTGGTTTTCGCGAAAACTGCGCTCACAACGTCCCTGGTCACGACCTTGGTCTGGCTTATCGTCACCTTCGTCACGCGTCCTGAACCGCAAGCCGTTTTACTGAAGTTTTATCGCGAAGTGCGTCCCCAGATCACCGGCTGGCGTCCGATTGCGCGCCTCGCCCCCGAAATTCCCCACACCACCGATTTAGGCCAAAACTTGCTCTCCTGGATTTTAGGCTGCGCCATGGTGTACCTGGCATTGTTTGGACTGGGGCATTTACTGATCGGACCGCTATGGGAGGGGCTGGTATTGTTGTTCGGATCAGCCGTCTGCGGCGTGCTTCTCTACAACAAAATCTCAAAGAGCGAGTGGAAAGAGGAGCCGTCAGCGCTGGTTTCCTCGGTTCCAACAAGCTTTGGCGATTGAGTTGTTATCCGACTGTTACGGTGTAGTTCACGTCCTCCCATCGTTGCTCCAGCGTCCAGTAGAAGGTGAAAGCGATTTCGCTGCCCGAAGCGAGTTGTTCGCTGGGAAGGTCAACCGCGTACATGCCGATCCCGCTGTCGTAAGTGCTGGTGTCCTGCGTCGTCTTCCAGCCATCGAAGCTCCAATGCACCATGGCGGGAGAAAGCAGGGCAAGCCTGAGCTTGTGTCCTCGAGGCATGGAGCGAGACTTGTTATTGAAGCGCCAGCCGAAGAAGGCAGCCTTGCGCTTCTCCACGACGTAGCGCTGGTAGGTCTGAGGCGGTTGATCGAAGATTTTTCCATCCCTCAGGGAGCGGCGCAACTTGATGTACTCCGAATGCGCCCACACCAGAGGACACGCCGAGCCGCTGGCTTTTCCAAGAAACAATTCGCGCTCCGGAATCTCCTCAGCGTCCCACACCTGTTCCGGAATCAAATGACCGCCTTGAACTGAAGACTCCATCACCTCCAGCAAGGCTTCGGCGATATCCGGTCGTCCGGCGGCGATTTCATAATGTGCCCGCTCGCCTGCCAAGCAGAGGCCAAGGACGGCCGATTCCAGTGCCATCGAAGGGCGAGCCGTCGCGATGCTCTCCATATCCATCGCCGTTATAGCGATACCAGCACGGTCCCTGCCGGCAGATTGATTCGCAGCAGGGCGTCGATCACTCTGACGGTATTCAATATTCTCGGATCGTCCGGCGCCCGCAGCCCGAACCGCACCAGCGCCAGCGCATCGGGACTGATCAGGTGCGCCGCAGGCGCGGAACTCTCTCCGGGAGGACGATTCTTGATTGGCACAAAACCTTCCGCGGGGGATGACGCTCCATCTGTCTCGGGCGGGGCAATGCGTACATAATAGCCATCCACTCCGATTTGCCTGCCAAGGTCTGTGCCCTCGACATAGGTCCAGCGCTCGACGCAACCATTCCACGCGTCGGCTGTTTCCCGCAGGTAGTTACCAACATGCGGGCTCGCCCACCGCATCGGCGAGATCCGCAGCGGCCAGCAGCGCGGAAATCTCTACCGCTAGCGTGAATGGAGAAAATCCGGCATCCTCTTCCCAGCGATCCTGCTGGGTGACTGGCCCGTTGCGAACCAGAAACCCGGCAGCTTTTTTGGCCACCGTCCACCAACGCTTGGGATCGCCTAGCGTGAATGGCGCCTCCCGGCGCAGCACGTCAATCAGCAGAATAGGAAAGGCCGCTTCATCCATCTGCAGTCCGCTCCAGTAAGGACGCCCGTCCAGCCACAGATTCTGGCACCAGTGTCCTTCAGCCTCCTGCGTGGACTCGAGGTAGCGGAGTACGCGAAGGGCATCGGGCTCCGCGCCGGCGGCCAGAAAACCGAATGCGCTCTCTACCAGGTCGCGCGGCCACACCAAGTGATATCCGCCGAGATCTTCATCGCCCTTGTTGAAGCCCCACGGGAATGGAGAGGCTTGCAATGACCCCACCAAGAAAATCCTTCGACTCATGGCTTCGTAGCACGGACGCACTTGATCGATACAGGTCCATCTTGCGTGGCTTATCGTCGAGCGACAGCAGTTGGCTCTGCCAATTACGCCAGTGGTACATGTAGTGCTCGCAAAGATCGGTGTAGTTTTCCAGGAGACTCGACCGGCTCTGCTGACCGGCTTCCGCCCAGATTGCGCCGAAGCCCAACGCGAGGACGAACTCTCCACCGCAAGCTTGCAGATCGATCTCTCCGGTAAATGCAATGTTCCCGTTCTCAGCTCGGGAATAATCCCAGGTCATCTGAAAGTTTTTCGACAGATCCTGCCAGCCATCTGAGATGCCGGCAAAACCCACCGACATCTTCTTCCATCCCGCCGACGATCCGAAGGCAAGCGCGCAATCGTTACGCTGTGCGAAAAACATGGGCACACCCTTGTAGTCGCCAACCCAACCTGTATTTCCCATGCCGAAATTTGCCAAGTGGGGCGCCAACAGCGCATACAGGCGATAGTCCGCCAAGGATCCCTGCAGCGGTTCGAAGCGGATTTTCTGAAGCACTACATTGCGATAGGGATCAGTGATCACTTCTTTGTGAATTCGATAGCGGCCCTGTATTTCGGTGTTGGCCAGGCTGAAAGCGGGCACGCCGGGTTCGAGCGCATGCGCTTCGAATGTGCAATGGCGCTTCTCTTCCGAGAAGTAGCTCTGTCCGTCGGTGACGATGAATTCCTGATCGCGGGTACACGCCTGGTCCACGCGCGGGAAATAGATCTCGTTCAGGATGCCATGACTGAGTGTGAACCAGACACGGCTGTGCTGGTTGAGCGCTGTGCCAATGCCGCTCTTTGCACTCGAAGTCCAACGCGGTTCGATTCCGGGCCACCCAGGGGCATAACGCACTTCATCGCTCAATCAAATAACCTCGAGAGTAGTCAGCCGCGAATTTTACTAGATGCGCTCGAATGCAAGGCGACTCAGGCAAACCGCGCAGGATAACCGGCAAGACAACAATCCACCCTTCCTGTAAAATCCTGAAAGGCAGAATTATTCTGCTCATCGTCTTCCAAGTTAATTCCTAAGCGGTCTCGAGCGCCGCCTCCAAACATTGTCAGGAAGGTCGAGATGCGAGGCGAGATTGTGCGCGAAACGGGATCGGGAGAGAAACCATGGCCAAAATCGCAAAAACAGCTGACCGTAAGAAAGTGATGGATACCAGCAAGAGCACGGACTGCCCGAAATGCGGCAAGCCCACGCGCATCGTAAAGCGCGTGAAAGACCGTGAGCGTGGCATTCCGGGCGGGATTTTTATCTCCTGCTCAGGCTGCGAATTCGCAGAGAAGCTTTAACCAACTCCAATTTGCGATTGTGTGTGCCAACGGGATCGCTGGCAATTCGGCAAGCCGAGTTGGCAACCGAAACTATGCCGAGCTGCGTACCGCCGCGGCAGCCGCAATTTGCGAGAGGATTTCTCGTGCTTCCGATCCTGGGTCGGCGGCAGCGGTAATCGGACGTCCCACCACGATATGGGTTGCTCCCGCTGAGATTGCCTCATCGGGAGTGACCACTCGGGCTTGATCTCCATGGTCGACCCCAGCGGGCCTTACTCCAGGCGTGACGATTGCGAAGTCGTGCCCCAGTCTCTTACGCAGCGCAGTGGCTTCACGTGCCGACGCCACCACTCCCTGGCAACCGTCCGCTAAGGCCAGTGCCGCAAGGCGCAGTACCTGATCCACGACCTGCCCATGCACGCCCACCTTGTCCAGGTCACTGTCACTCATGCTGGTCAAAACCGTGACCGCCAGAATCACAAGCCGGGGATTCATGCCTCGTGCGGCGTCCACTGCGGCCTGAAGCATTTTGCCGCCTCCCGAGGCGTGTACGGTCAGCATGCTGACCCCGAGCTGGGCGGCTTCGGTTACCGCAGAGGCCACCGTGTTTGGTATGTCGTGGTATTTCAAGTCAAGAAAAACGTTGCGGCCCGAGGCGACCAAATCGCGTACCACGGAAGGTCCTTCCGCGGTGTAGAGCTGCATCCCAACCTTGTAGAAAAAGGCCGAGTCGCCCACAGCCGCCACGATCTTTTGCGCGGCGGCTGCGGACGGAACATCTAAGGCGACGATCAAACGCTGGCGCGGATCGTGCACCCCTGAAGTCTAAAAGATTTTCGGCTAGTAAGCCACTGGCCGCAGCATGGCCATGGCTTCGGGTTGAGGGACGACGTCCAGTCGGACGCGTTGCAAACCCTGGTTCTTGAAGTTCAGAGCCCGAGCGGCCCCGTACGACACGTCGATAATTCGGCCCGGAACAATTGGCCCGCGGTCGTTGACCTTTACCACCACGGCTTTGCCGTTGTGAAGATTCGTCACCCGCACCCAAGAGCCCAAGGGCAGGGTAGGATGCGCCGCTGTCAGATCGTACATGTTATATGGCTCGCCGCTGGCGGTGGGGCGACCATCGAAGTCGCTTCCGTACCACGACGCCGTGCCCACCTGATATGGCTTGGGCTTTCTTTTGGCTGCCACTGCGGTTATATGCTGGGTCCCACCTGTTTTCTGGTGGACCGACTCTGAGCTGGTTGGCCCCTGAGCCGCTCCCAGGCTGACGACCGAAAGTACTATCGCCAGTCCGTGAACAATGCTACGTCTCATTCAAGTCACCTCCGGTTCAAAGTCATTCATGCTTGCCGCTATTGGTGCGCCGTCCCCTCCTTGGGATTTGAAGATGCTACCGGGGCCTTACAGCCCATGTCAACCCAGAAAACACTGTAGCAAGATTACCATTTAGTAATACATGGGCTACGTAACCTCAGGTAATTCCTGAGTAACACGCTGGAGAACACTAAGATTCAGCAACTTAACTGTTTATATTTTAGTAAATAATCTAAGGTTGAAAATCGTGAACTAATTACAAGTGCATTGTTTTCTTTGGAATACGCGAATTTTGATGGCGCGTTTTGTTTTCAGGAACTTGCGAAGCGAGATAGCCGAATCTAAAATCCCGGGACGCGGGAATAGGGCACTTCCTTCATTCCGCCATCGCACCCAGTGGTAACCTCGGGTTCGCTTTGAAGCGGGGGTTCGATGTCCAGGTTTGGTACATTGCGCCTATGGCTTCATCTCCGCCCGTTGTACTGACCATCGCCGGATTCGATCCTTCTTCCGGCGCCGGCGTTACCGCCGACATCAAGACGATCGCCGCCCACAATTGTTACGGAGTGGCTTGCATCAGTGCTTTAACCGTGCAGTCCACCGCAGGGGTACGCCGGGTTGAGCCTGTCGATGCCGGCCTGGTTACCGAGACGCTTCTCGAACTGGCTTCCGACGTGGACATTGCCGCCGTACATGTGGGAATGCTTGGCAATGCCAAGATCGTGCGGGCGGTTGCTGACTTCCTGGCTAAAGAAAAAGTGGCGAATGTTGTCCTCGATCCCATTCTGAAGTCTTCGTCCGGAGCCGACCTGGTGGATATAAGCGGGGCGAAGCTGCTCCTGGAACGGCTGGTCCCGCTCTCGGTCGTTGTTACCCCTAATGTGGATGAAGCTTCAGCCCTGACCGGATTGGCCGTGAAGACCGAAGACCAAATGAGGGCCGCCGCCAACAAGCTTCACGAACTGGGAGCCGCCGGAGTGGTCGTCACTGGAGGTCACCTGGAAAAAGCCATCGATCTGCTGAGCTTCACCACCAAGGGTGGCATTGAGCAGGAGATATTCAAGTCGGAGCGGCAGCGCTCGAAATCCACCCATGGAACGGGCTGCGCCTTCGCCACTGCGATGGCCTGCCACCTGGCGCTAGGTCGAGGACTGCCGGAGGCGGTGCTGTTGGCGAAAGCCTACGTCACGGCCGCCATTTCGAATGCGCATCCCATGGGACGCGGCACAGGCCCGGTTCATCACCTCTATCGCATGAATCAGCAAAGACGTATCCCAGCAGCGCAAGACCCGGAACCAGTCCACTGACCCGGAGACGCCGAGCCCGCCATAAAAGAATCACAAGGCCCCTTGCGAGAACCTTTCCGTTCTATTAGGCGTTGAGGGGTTGTGCGAGATGGCGAATCGGAGGAGGAAGGGGGAGGGTGGAGACCGGGGAAGGTCTCCAAAACCGAGAAGCTTAATCCTTCACTTCAACTTTCTTTTTCAGCAGAACGCCAGCCACAAAAGCTGAGATTGAACCCAGCAACCACTGAATCCGGAACATCTGCACTGCCTGCCAATCCAGCAAGGTTTTTTCGCTGTAGATCACTCCGGCCAGGAGTGCAAATAAGGCGCACCCAAAGCCGACCAGAAACGCGATCAGCGACGCAGTAGACAATTCCAAACCATCGCGGATGTTATGAAACTCGAGCGCGCTCAGGAAGTCCCAGCTTGAAGTCTCCTGCTGGCCCAGAGTCGCCCGGGCCGTACCGCAAGAATGACAAAATCGCGAGCCCACCATGAATTCCGTGCCGCATCCGTCACAAACTTCGGCAGGTCCGGCCAGCTCCGCTGCCGAAAGCGGCGGCCGCCAGAATTCCTGTTGAGGGTTATGAGCCAGTTCAGCCATAGAAACCTACCTCCCCTTGATTGGCAAGCCAGCGACCAAAGCACGGGAAAACGTAAATTGTTGATACCGCGAACACTGTAGATAGATGCCGGGGGGAGCCGAGCGAAGAACCCGGAAACTTTTACTCTATCCTCAGTGAAAGATTGGGGAGGGCTGCGCGAATTATAGCTTGTCCGGTTACCTGAGCTGCTGAACTAGAAGTGCCGTTCGTGGTTCCGCTAGCCCGGGTTCGGTTACACTGTTCGCACCCTTCAAGACACGTGAAAGCTCTTATCGTCAGCTGCCGGGCCATCGCCATTTACACCGCCGCGGTACTCGCGCTTCTCCTGACTGCCGCTTATTCGCCGGCGCAACCGACCAGGAGCATGGTGTTTCATCCTGCGGACCCGCAGAATGCTGTCGCCTTCGATCACTTTTACAATCTTGAATTCGACGCCGCCATCCGCGAATTCCAGCAGATTGTCGACCGCCACCCCAACGACCCTTTCGCTGTAAACCACCTGCTGACCGGTGTCTTGTTTCAGGAGTTGTATCGGATGGGCGCCCTCAACACCGGCGATTACGCCAATGACAGCTTCGTCGGCAAGCCTCACCGTCCAGCGGATCCTAAGGTCTCGCAACACATCCGTGAACTGGTGGATCACGCTACGAAACTCGAAGAGGACCGCCTTGGCCAGAATTCGAAAGACGTGGATGCCCTGTACGCTCGCGGCGTGACCCGCGCCCAATTCTCGACCTACACCGCCTTGATTGAACGGGCGTGGTTCTCTGCCTTGCGCAACGCGGTCGGCGCACGTCGCGATCACGAGCGCGTCCTCGAACTCTCGCCCGGCTACACGGATGCCAAACTGATCGTCGGCGCCCACAACTATGTGATGGGGAGTCTGCCCTGGGGAGTGAAGGTCGCCGTGTCTGTGGTCCGGCTTAGCGGCAGTAAGCAAGTCGGGCTCGACTACCTGAAGGACGCCGCTAACGGCAATGGTGAGACCAGTGTTGATGCCAAGATCCTACTTGCCCTCTTTGATCGCCGGGAACACCAATTCGCAGAGGCCCTCGGTTACACACGCAGCCTTATTCCCACGTACCCGCGCAATGTCCTACTGACCCTTGAAGAGGGGAATCTGCTGCGGGCGGATGGCAAACTGAATGAAGCCACGGCGGTCTATCGGCGCATATGGCAGGCCGGACGCGAAGGCAAATATCCCGGTCTACATTATGAATTCGCCGCGTTGAGTCTCGGCGATACCTTGCGAGCTCAAAAGGACTATGCCGGCGCGGCGTCCGCCTTTGACGATGTGAGCCACGCCGAAAACCCGGATCCCGAGGTCGTCCAGCGCGCCGACCTGAGCGCCGGAGAGATGTACGACTTGCTGCAGAAGCGGGATCTCGCCCTGAAGAAATATCAAGCCGTGATCGCCAGCAAGTCCGACAACGACAACGCAGACCTTGCGCGCAAGTGTCTGAAAGAACCCTACAGAGAGGATTAGAATCATCCCAGAGGTGCCTATGTACTGCTGCTATTGCGGGAAAGTGATTCAGGACGACGCCAATCATTGCGCCTATTGCGGGAAGCAGGTCACTCCTGGCGCCGTGGCGCGCAAACGCCTGGTACGTCCGCGTGAGGGCCGGAAGATCGCCGGAGTGTGCCTGGGCTTCGCGCAGTACTTCGATCTTGACGTCAATCTGGTTCGCCTGGTCTGGCTGCTCGCTTCGGTGATGACCGTGATCGGCGTGCTTTCGTATCCCATCGCCTGGATCGTAATTCCGGAGGAGCCTCGACTGCTACCGGCGCCGAGCGGAACGCCGGTAACCATTCCCTAGACCCATGAACCGTGTCCGCAGCGGTGATGCCGAGATCTGCTATGAAGAGCTGGGCGACGGTGCTCCTGTCGTCCTCCTCCACCCTTTCCCTGCCAACCATGAACTCTGGAAGCCTGCGGCTCAAACCCTGATCACCAAGTATCGCGTCATCCTTCCTGACTTGCGAGGTCACGGGGATTCCGACGTCGGCGAAGGCCCCGCCACCATGGAGAGGCACGCCCTCGATCTCGCACGCGTGCTCGATGACGCCGATATCGGTCGCGCCCCTTTCGTGGGAGTTTCCATCGGCGGCTACGCCCTATTCGAATTCTGGCGCCGCTTCCGCGGTCGTGTTGCCGGACTTATGCTCTGCAACACGAAAGCTGGCGCCGACAATGCGGAAGGCAGAGCCACGCGCTTGAAAGCGGCACAGGATGTTCTGGAGCGCGGCACCGAACAATTCTTTGAAGGCATGGTAAAGAAACTTCTGGGAAAAACGACGTTGGAGTCTCGGCCTGACCTGGTCGACGGCGCGCTCCGCATGATGAGGGAAATGTCGCCTCAAGATGTCGCGATGGTGCAGCGTGGAATGGCTGAACGCCCCGACTCAACCGCAACTCTGAAAAGCATCAACGTTCCAACGCTGATTGTCACCGGCGAGGAAGATCAGATGACCGGCGTGGCCGAAGCCCAACTCATGCACAAGGAAATTCCCGGCAGCCAGTTGAAAGTAGTTGCGAAAGCCGGTCATTACTCCCCTTGGGAACAACCGGAAGAAGTGGGCCGTCTGGTGCGGCAATTCCTGGAGAGCCTCGGGTAAGTTCGCGGCTACTTGTTTTCCATCTCCGAAGACCAGTTCAGAATGACCGACAGCGGTGCGGCGTTCGTTGGGTCCACCTTGGTGTTGACCAGGAATTTTTGACCGTCCGGGGTAACATCGTAAGAGAAAAAGTCCATTGCTGAAATCGGCTGCCGCGGATGGGTCTGAAACAGCGATCCCGGCGCGCCTGCCTCAAATCCATCGCCTGGTTTCACGTCCACGGCCATCATCTTCCCGTCGAGAGCCAGGTAGTACAACTCTTTGCCATCGCCGCGCCACCGTGGTTCTTCTCCTCCACCTCGCGAAACCTGCCATTTGCTGCCGAAGCCTGGAAAGGGCGACACGTACACCTCCCAGGTGCCGGTTTCACTCGAAGCGTAGGCGACTGATTTCCCGTCTGGAGAGAACTGCGCGTTACGGATCAGGTACGAGGTTTGCAAGAGTGGTTGCGTCTGCCGTCCGGGCATCGTCATGTACCAGAGTTCGCTGCCCTTCCGCACCAGCACGTATTTGCCGTCGCGAGACCAATCCCAAGGCCCCTGGAACGGAACCACGAAGTCCAGAACGCTCTCCGCTGCTCCCGACCCGTCGGCGTTCTTTTCGTAGATACTGAAGTACAGCTTTTCATTCGACGTGTACATGACATGCTTACCGTCCGGGCTCCACACCGTGACCTGTTCGAGCCACGGACCAAAACCGATTCGCGATACGGCATCATTGGTGAGATCGCGGATCCAGACGTTGACGTGCCGGCCATCGGTGTCCGTTTGATCGATGGCGACGCGCCGTCCGTCCGGCGAGAGCTTTGGATTGGCGACCAGATCCGGAGGTCCGACCGTACCGATTTGTTTCCCGCGGCGATCAAACCATGCGAGCTGCGATTTGCCCGCTCCCCGGCCTGCCCCATTCTGTGCCACCAGCGTTTCGCCTGCGACCGAGAAAATGGCAAAGTTGGTCTGCGGAAAATATTGCGCAGCGTCGCTGATCACGCGCGGTTCTCCCGTCAGCGAGTCGGTGCGCAGGTCGAAGCGCTGAGCGACCAAGGCATTGTCCCGCCAATAAACAAGGTACCCAGGATCGGCATATGCAACGTTGGAACTGGCATTGATGATGGTGCGCTGTTCCTTGGAGTCTAGCGCGCCCAGCAGAATCTCATTCTTGTCGAGTCTGCCGGAAAAATTGCACGCCAGAAACAAGTAATGTTTCCCATCTGGCAAGAACACCGGCCAGCGATGGCTTACCTGATATTGTTCCTTGTCCGGAGTGGTCACTCTAACTGGCGTCCCGCCCGAGGACGGCACTCGGAACAATCCTGTCCACGCGTCCGGTGTAAAAAGAATTACGCCATCTTTGCTCCACGCACCACCCCGTCCAAAGGGCGCGTCGGCTAAAACCTGTGCCGATCTTCCTGCGGTCACGTCCACTGTTTTCAGCTTACCTTCAGCGAAGAAACCCAGAGAACGTCCATCCGGTGACCAGAAGGGATATGTCGCACCCTCGGTACCCGGCAGCACATTGGAAATTCGACTTCCGATATTGTGCAGCCAGATTACATTCTTGTTCGCGTTATCGGAGTAAGCAACCAACGCCAGGGTTTTTCCGTCGGGCGCCAGCGCAGTCGCCGCCACTGGAAACGGCGCAATGCTGTTGAAGTACATCGTTGGCGGTTTCCCGGTGCCGTGGAGCCACCACAGCGATCCACCGGCAAGCAGAAGCAGCAGGAGAAACGCCGCTGCCAGCCAAGCCATGCGCTCCGAAGACCGGCGTGGAGGTTTGTAAGCCAGCGGCAGCTGCGCGGAAGAAGAACTTCCCTGGATCCACTTGAGCTGCAACTTCACATCGTGCACAGTTTGCAGGCGTTCGTCAGGGTCCTTCGCCAGGCAATTCTTTATCGTGGCTTCCAGGGGCAGAGGCGATAGCGGCTGCACACTCGAGATCGGAGGAGGCTCGGCAGCCATGATCGCTGCAATCGTTGAAGCTGAAGTCCTGCCTTCGAATGCGCGTTTGCCGGTGACCATCTCGTACAACACAGCGCCGAGTGCAAAGATATCGCCACGCGCGTCTGCCTCTTTGCCTTCCAGTTGTTCGGGCGCCATGTATTGCACCGTGCCTACGATCGTCCCCTCGGTCGTCAACGGGTTCTGCGTGGCCAGGGTTTGGCTGAGCCCGGAACTCGCGGCCGTTGCCGGAATGAGCGGCTTTGCCAAGCCGAAGTCCATCAGCTTCGCGCCCGCTTTCGTGAGCATGATGTTTCCCGGCTTCAGGTCGCGATGAACCACTCCACTGCGGTGCGCAGTTTCCAGCCCTTCGCAAATTTCGATGCCGAACCTTAGAACCTGATCCAGCGGCATCGGACCTTTGCGTAAACGATCGGCCAGCGTCTCGCCCTCCAGACACTCCATGACCAGGAAGCTGGTCCCGGTCTGCGAGCCGACGTCATACAGGTGGCAAATGTTGGGATGGTTGAGGCTGGAGATCGTCCGCGCTTCGCGATCGAAACGCTGCCGCAGGTTGACGTCGGACGAAAGCTGCGACGGCAATACTTTGATCGCAACCACGCGATCCAGTCGAGTGTCGCGCGCACGGTATACCTCACCCATACCGCCGGCACCTAGCGGGGACAAGATCTCGTACGGACCGAGCATGATTCCAGCTGTAAGGGCCATGGATGGGCCGCAATTATAGCGTGAGTGGCCGCCTGTGAACGGTTGTTCGATGAAAGGGGGAACTCGTCCCGAAACCCGGCGCCTTTCAGCCGGGTGAGCGATCCGCCTTGGGCCATCAGGGTCGCGCCCCGCAAGATCTCTCGACCCAACGGGGGGACGAATAATCGCCGGACCGACGATGCCCCTTTGCTACAATCCTCTCGTCATGATTGATACCTTCCTGGTTCCGGAAAAGACGGTAGTCACCGCCAAGGGCGACGGCGCTCCCCTTGACGTCAGCAGTGCCGGCAATCGCACCCTCCTGCTTACCTTGCAGATCACCGGCATCATCGAACAGGAATCGATTGACGTGAGTGTTTATGGCTCATCGGACGGCAGCACTTGGCCCGCGAAGCCCCTAGTGAAATTTCCCCAGAAGTTCTACCAGGGAGATCATCCGGCTTTGTTGAATCTCTCCGATCATGCCGATGTGAAATTTCTGCGCGCGCATTGGGACGTCAACCGCTGGGGCCGCGGCACCGAAACCCCGCACTTCGAATTTTACGTGAGCGCGAAGGAAGTACCCGCAGAAGTGCTCAGCGAAGCCACCACCCGTTCCAAGGCGCTCGTCGGCTAAGCGTCTTTCATGGTCATTCCGTGCGTGCGGGGCGTCTGCTCGTGCTCTGCCGTGTCTCCACGATTTATATTGATCGTGCATGACTCCCAGTTCTTCGGTGGTGATTAAGCCCGCAACACATCTGGAGGGAACGGTCCGCCTTCCGGGAGATAAATCCATCTCGCACCGCTATGCCATGCTCGGCGCAATTGCCGAAGGCACGTCGCATCTCACCAATTTTTCTACCGGAGCTGACTGCACGAGCACCTTGTCCTGCCTCAAGGGACTCGGAGTCGAATGCGAGCGCACTGAGACTGAAGTCGTAATCCATGGTCTCGGACCACAATTGTCTGCTCCTTACTCAGCGCTTGACTGCGGCAACTCCGGTTCCACCATGCGCATGCTGAGCGGAATTCTTGCCGGACAGGAGTTCTCTTCTGAACTAACCGGAGACGAGTCGCTCTCCGGTCGCCCCATGGCGCGGATCATCAAGCCTCTGCAGATGA
Organism: Terriglobia bacterium; assembly: GCA_963797845.1. GTDB lineage: Bacteria > Acidobacteriota > Terriglobia > Terriglobales > Acidobacteriaceae > DASREM01. Next base: position 656,676 of record CAWCRE010000008.1, on the reverse strand, counting down.
TGGGAGCAAAGGTTGACTCGAGAGAAGGGAAGCCGCCGCTGAGAATAGTTGGCGGACATCTGCGTGCGATCCAGTACACCATGCCCGTTGCGAGCGCGCAGGTGAAGTCGTCGCTACTTTTCGCTGGCCTCTATGCCGATGGCATCACCAGCGTGGAAGAGTCCGTGCGCACCCGCGACCACGGAGAAATCGCCTTGAGGGCTTTTGGCGCCGAGGTCCGCCGTGATCGCAACAAAGTTTCCATCGCGGGTTGGCAAAAATTGAAAGCCATCGAAGCGAACGTTCCCGGCGACACGTCGAGCGCGGCATTTTTTCTTTGCGGCGCGGCGTTATTTCCCGGCTCGCACCTGACTATGTCCGATCTTCTGATGAATCCGACGCGCTCCCGTCTGCTCGACCTGCTGATCGCTATGGGAGTGAAAATCTCCGTGCTCTCTCTGGAAGATCAGCATGGCGAACCGCGCGGCACGATTCAGGCGGAAGGAAATGAACTCAGGGGAGCCACGATCGCCGGGCCCGAGACCGCCGCTCTAATCGACGAGATCCCGGTGCTGGCTGCAATTGCTCCCTACACGAAAAATGGAGTGCAGATTCGCGATGCCGCTGAGTTGCGCGTCAAGGAATCCGATCGAATCGCCGCGGTCGCAGCCAATCTTCGCGCGATGGGCGCGGAAGTAGAGGAAAGGGAAGACGGACTCAGAATTCCCGGAGAACAAAAACTTCACGGCGCGCAGATTAATTCTCACGGTGATCACCGCATCGCGATGGCGTTCGCCATTGCCGCTCTGCGCGCGGAAGGCGAAACGACTATCGAGGAGGCAGAGGCGGCAGCAGTCTCCTACCCAGAATTCTTTCAAACGCTACACTCTTTGACCAACTGAGCCCACGTGGAGACGGACGCGTTCGTCCGTCTCCCGCAGATATTCACTGAAAATCAGTGGTCAACGACTCAGTGCATCTCTTCAGTCTTCCCGTTGTACTTGACCTGGCCGGTGGACTGATTCATTCGATCGATGTCGTCGTTGGTGTAAGTCTTGCCCGCCTTTTTCGCAGAGGATCCCTTTGCCATCGCCGCAATCCCGTCACTCTGGTATCCCGCGACGTAGTCGAAGCTGCGATGCTCCATGTGATGTCCGCCATGCATTTCCCCTTTGTGATTTTCGGGGTGCATTTCCGTCTCATGATGAAACGGCGTCGGCGTCTCTACAATAGGCGCCGCGGGTTCTGACGGACCATACCACACCGGCTGCGTGTACACACTCGAGGTCGGTTGATTCACGATCGACAGAGTCGCGTTCGTCGCGCCCGCCACGTTGCCCCACGTTGCATTGCTCGCGCCGACAGGATCCGGCGAAACGGTGGCCAAGGAAACCGATGGAGTCGTCACCAATGGCACGAATGGTGCGGCATACACGCTGTAAGAAGGAACCCAACTGCTCGCTGTGCCAGCGATCACTGTCGCTTGGCCAACCGCAAATCCACAGAGCAGAAGAACCGCACAGAACACGATTGCAGAACGCATACAACCTCCTCAGAGTCGGCTGGAAGAACGCAACTCGCAACCGCGGGGCTGCGAAAGGTACTTACCTTGGAGGCATCATACACCTGAAAAGCCTTGCTGGGCGCGGCTTTTCAGCTGCCAACGTAGCGGGCATAGAGACTTCTGGCTACCGCGGTATCGGTGGTTCCCTTAATAATGGCCCGGCCGTCGGGGAAAAGAGTCATCTCATAAGGCTCGTGCCAGAACTTCAGCACGAAGTCGTTATGCCGCACCCTCCCGTGAGGCTTCAGCCGTTCTGACATTTGCAGCAGATCAAGAGGGCGTTCGCGTTCATGGATCTGCACGGAGTTCCTTCCACACAACGTGATGTGGGGCCGTCCTTCGCCAGCCAAGTGGATGAAATCTTTTTCACCGCAGGCGCGACAGCCAATGCGTGGCTTATCCGCCGCAATTTCCGCGCGCTCATTCCACCAGACGTCGAACGAAAGCAAAGTCCGGCGGAGGCGATCCTCAGCCCCGATCAGGATTTTCATCGCCTCCGTAGCCGCGACCGACGCTGCCAGATTCACTGCCGAATTCAAGATTCCCGAGGTTTCGCAGGTCTCGACCGCCCCTCGCGGTGCGTCCGGAAACACACAGGCCAGACACGCAGTCACGCCCGGAATGACATTTAATGTCACTCCATAGCTTCCAACCGCCGCCGTGTAGATCCAAGGAAGCCGGCGGCTCACGGCGTAGTCGTTCAGCAGGTACCGGGTTTCGAAGTTATCGGTCCCGTCCAGGATGAGATCGGAGTTCGATCAACAGACCTTCAACGTTGGCTGGGGTGAGGTCCGCGACCTGCGCCTCGACGACGATCTGCGAATTGAAAGCCGCAATCCTGCGCGCTGCCGCGATCGCCTTAGGAAGCGATTCGGCCGCATCGGTCTCGTCAAACAGAGTTTGCCGCTGCAGATTGCTGGGCTCGACGTAGTCCCGATCGATGATCTTCAAACATCCAACGCCGGCTCGTGCCAGCAGGGAAGCAATGGCGGATCCGGTAGCCCCGCATCCCACTACAGCCACCCGCGATGACAAAAGTTTACGTTGCCCTTCGGCGCCGATGGGCCCAAACAAAATTTGCCGCGAATATCGCTCGTCGAGTTCCAAAGGCGTCATCAATGTTCCAATGCTAAAACCAGTATTATAGGTCGGAACCTGATCTGGGCGGGCAAGACAACACTGCCCAACTCGCGTTCATCGAACCACTTATCTGCTAGATCCGCGTTGAGGAGTTGGGTTGCGATTCCATGGGGCGTTGTTCACGGCGTTCATTGCGCTGACGCTCGCGGCGCCCTTTGCCGTGTGTGGGAACCCGCCTGCGAAAGCCCAGCAAGATGCGGCCAGTCCTAATCAAGCCTCAGCCACTCTTCCCAGCATGTCATCACTCCAGGGTCTGACCATTCAAGAGGTCCGCTTCCCGGATGTTCCTCCGAAAGAGCAAGAACGTCTGCGGGCACTTGTCCCCGTAAAGCCGGGAGCCTCGCTGGACCGTGACGCGGTCCGCCAGAGCATGGAAGCCCTCTACGCTACCCGCCGCTTTGCCGACATCAGCGCCCAAGCGGAACGCACCGGCGCTGGCAGTGTGGCATTAGCTTTTGTGACCAGTCCCAACTTCTTCGTAGGTGGCGTGAATGTGGAAGGCAATCCCAACCGCCCAAACGCCAACCAGATCACCAATGCCTCGAAGCTTCAACTGGGCGAGTTGTTCACCTCCGACAAGTTGGACCGCGCTTTACAAAACATTAAGCAGATCATGCAGGAGAACGGTTTCTATAAGTCCACCGTTAGCGTTCGGCAAACTCTAGATTCGGAAACCCAACAAGCCTTTCTCACCTTCGTCATACATTCCGGAGATCAAGCGGAGGTCGGCGTAATCAGTGTCACAGGAAAGGCTGGGTATTCGGTCGGGCAGGTGGAAGACATCGCGAAAATGCATCGCGGAGACCTGGTCACGGTGGTGCGAATCAGCAATGCGCTCGATCGTCTGCGCAAGAAATTCGTGAAGCAGGATCGCCTTCTGGCGCAAGTTTCAATCGCCAAGCGAACCTACCAACCTGCCAAAAACACTGTTGATTTCACCTTTAATTTTGAACCCGGACCGAAAGTTCAAATCCTTACCGAGGGCTACAAGATCAGGCGATCCTCATTGAAAAGAAACGTGCCGGTCTATGAGGAGAATGCGGTAGACGATGATCTACTCAACGAAGGCCGCCGGAACCTCCTGAACTACATGCAGGGCTTGGGATTTTTTGAGGCCAAGGTTGGGATCATTAAGCGCGAGATCAATGGCGACGAAGAGTTCCATGTGGTCTACGTTATCGATCCCGGACCGCGACACAAGTTGGTGAAGATACAAATTTCCGGCAATAAATATTTTCCCGACGAATTGCTGCGCTCCCGCATGCAGGTGCAGTCGGCGGGAAGGCTTTTCTCACATGGCCGATACAATCAAGCCCTGCTGAACCAGGACGTGAGGGGGCTTGAAGATCTCTATCGCGCCAATGGCTTCCAACAGGTCAAGATCACCAGCAATGTGATCGACAACTACGGAGGTGCGGAGAATTCATTGGCAGTTGATTTGAAAATTGACGAGGGGGTCCAGAACCTGGTTGGCGCTCTGCACATCGTTGGCAACATCAAGATTCCGCGCGAGCAGTTTCCGGCCTTGAACACCGAAGTGGGCCAGCCATTTTCGCAGACCAATATCGCCCAGGATCGCGACATCCTGCTCCAGTTTTACTTCAATCGAGGATTTCCCAATGCCGCGTTTGAAGCTTCCGCTGCACCCACCCCGGATCAGCCAGACCGGGTTGATGTGACATTTACCTTGCGGGAAGGCGAGCAATTCTTCGTAGACCAGCTCCTGGTGTCGGGCATGGAGCACACCCAGCCCTTCGTGGTAGATCGCGAAATACGGGTCAAGGCTGGCGACCCGCTAAGCCAAATCGACCTACTCAAGACGCAGCAGAACTTGTACGACCTCGGCATCTTCAGCCAGGTGGACACGGCCACGCAAAATCCCGACGGCGTGGAGCCTCAGAAAGATGTACTTGTGCGAGTGCAGGAAGCCAAGCGCTACACCTTCAAATACGGCGTCGGCCTGGAATTTCAAACCGGGCAGCCAGCCGTGGGGACTAACCAGCCGCAAGGCGAAACCGGGGTGAGCCCCAGGGTTTCTTTCGACGTCACTCGCCTCAATTTTCGCGGCCGCGACCATACCGTAACTTTTAAGAGCCACGTTGGACGCCTGCAACAGCGCGCCTTGATCAGCTACGACGCTCCCGCCTGGTTCAACAGCAAGAACTGGCGCCTCTCAATTACCTCCTTCTATGACAACACCCTCGACGTCACCACGTTCACATCGCAGCGGCTGGAAGGATCGGTGCAGGCGGAGCAAACTATCGGCCGAGGGTCGATCATGGATTACCGGTTTACTTACCGCAAGGTAAAGGCCAGCAATATCGAGATCAGTCCCGACCAGGTGCCACTCTTGTCTCGTCCGGTTCGCGTAGGGATTCCCGGCTTTAGCTACATCCGCGATAAGCGTGACAATCCGTTGGAATCAACCCGGGGCAGTTACAACACGATCGATGGCGGGGTAGCCTCCAGCTACTTCGGGTCGGAAGCTGATTTCAGCCGGATCTTGCTTCAGAATTCCACTTACCACCAGGTGGGAAAGAACCGTCCCAGCAATCGCAAGTTCGTCATCGCCCGCTCGACGCGTCTGGGGCTGGAAACGGTCTTCGGCAATACCCTGATTCTGCCTCCCGGTCAGCCTTGTCCCACTCCGGGGGTTACAACTTGCGAGACCCCAACCGTCATCCCTCTTCCAGAGAGATTTTTTATGGGCGGCGGAAACTCTCATCGCGGATTCGGGTTAAATCAGGCAGGCCCTCGTGACCCCACGACTGGATTTCCCCTGGGCGGGGCCGCGCTTTTCCTGAACAATATTGAACTGCGCCTGCCCCCCACGACTTTGCCGTTCTTTCAGGACAACTTGAGCTTCGCTATTTTTCACGACGTAGGCAACGTATTTACCAGCAACACTGACATGCTGCACAGCTTGGCGCATTGGCATCAGCCGACTCCGGAATTGTGCAAGATGGCTGCCACACGGGCAGCTTGCAGCTACAACTATATTTCCCAGGCCATTGGCGTGGGGTTGCGTTATAAGACACCTATCGGTCCCGTTCGTTTCGATTTCGGGTACAATTTGAATCCGCCGGCGTTCCCGACTTGCCAGACTGTACCCAATTCGCGGAATCCGTTGCCGACGAGTAGTTGTCCGAGTTCATCTCCATATTTTCTTCCGCAACAATTGAGCCATTTCAACGTTTTCTTTAGTATCGGACAGACTTTTTGATGATGCGGTCTCGGATCAACTCGCTCTTGCTGGCAATCGTTCTCTTGACGTCGGTCTCGTACTGCGCGGCTGAAGTCATCGACCGGATTGTAGCCAGCGTGAACGGCCACATCATCCTGCAAAGCGATTGGGATGATGAGGTTTGCTTTGAAGCGTTCAGTGCAGGTCGGCCGCTCGATCAGATGGCCACCTTCGACCGCAAAGCTGCCCTCGATCACCTGATCGATCAGGAACTCCTGCGCGAGCAGGTGCATGGCGCTGATCTTCCACAGCCTCCGCAATCGGAAGTCGCGAGCCGCGTTGCCGAGATCCGGAAACTGTATCCCCAGGCCAGCTCTGACGAGGCATGGACTACCCTGCTCAGCCGTTACGACCTGACTCCGCAGAATCTGGAAACCCGAGTCGGCCGGCAGCTTCAATTGATGCGCCTGGTGGATGCCCGACTTCGCCCCTCAGTGCAGATCGATTCCAAGAGCATCGAGAGTTACTACAATCGCGAACTTCTGCCGCAATTACGCCAGGCTGGCGGACAATCCGTCGCCTTATCGGATGTCACCCCGAAAATTAAAGAACTGCTCACCCAGCAGAAGGTGAATGAGTTGCTGGTCGCGTGGCTTCAGAACCTGCGCTCGGGTAGCTCCATTCACATTGAGGGCGCGGGCAGCGCGGCAGAAAATTTAGCCCAATGACGGCGGAAGCCGCACCGCCGCGGCCTCGCAAGTTTTGGCGCTATTGTCTTCTCCTGCTGGGTATCATCCTCCTGAGTCTCGCTGGCTTCTCCTGGTATGCCACCACCGACGCTTTTCAGGCACGGGTGCGACGTCGCGTAGTTGACGAAATCGAACGTGTCACCGGCGGAAAGGTGGAACTTGGGGGCTTTCACACCATCCCGTTTCGCTTTCGCGTCGAAATACGCAACCTGACTATCCACGGAAAAGAGGCGCCTTCCGAAATTCCCTATGCACACTTTGATCGGCTTCTCGCAAAGGTGAAGATCATCTCCGTTCTGGGCGCTGAAGTCGGATTCGATTCGCTGGTGCTCGAGCATCCCGTCATTCACATCATTACCTACCCAGACGGAACCACGAATCAGCCGGTGCCCAAGATCGAGCGAGCGTCCAGAGAAACTCCGGTCGAGCAGCTTTTCGCCCTTTCCATCGGACGCCTTGAATTCCGCCAGGGGATGGCGATCTGGAACGACAAAAAGATTCCGCTCGACTTCGATGTCAACGATGTCTCGGCAGACATGAGCTACTCGCTGCTGCATCGCCGCTACGACACCAACCTCTTGCTGGGCAAAGCCAGTACGCGCTACCAGGATTTCCGTCCCACGACATGGACCTGCGAGGCCCATTTTTACCTGTACAGCGATTCTGTCGACATTCGCTCGGTGAATGCGACCTCTGGGCACTCGAAGCTGACGGCCAGCGGCAAAATTGAGCATTTCCGCGATCTGCTATTACAAGGCAAATATGACGTTACGCTCGATCTTCAGGAGGCCGGCGCCATAGCCCACTACCCGGCACTGCGCCGGGGCACACTCCAAGCTGCCGGGGAAGGCAAATGGTCTGCCGTCGACTTCAAGTCCGAAGGCAAACTGCTGCTGAAAGAACTGCAATACAACGACGATCCGGTGAACTTGCGCGACGCCGCAGTCGACGCGAACTACTCCGTTACTCCGCAACGTCTCACGGTTTCGCAAATCAATGGTCGCGTGCTTGGCGGCAGTGTTGCCGGCGATGTCGATGTCGTGAACTGGTTGACCTCCCCGGTTGTGAGATCCACCAAGGCAGTGAAGGGACTGCGCCCGGAGGAACAGAAGGGAAGCGTTCGCCTGCGTTTCAAGGACTTTTCAACCGCTGTCATCGCCTCGGTGTTTTCCACCCGAGCGCGCCCGTTCAATCGTCTCAATCTGGCAGGACTTGCGAGTGGCACAGTCGAAGGCCGGTGGATCGGCAAGCCGCAGAATATTGAACCGGTGTTCGCTCTCGATCTGACGCCGCCCTCTCGTCTGGGAAATGGACAGTTGCCCCTGAGCGGTCGTGCCCGCGGTTCCTACCGGCCCGGCCCCGGGGAGCTTGCGATTTCTGAACTCGCCTTAAGCACGCGCGCGACGCAGATTCGCGCCAGCGGCACTCTATCTTCTACCGCTTCATTGCGGCTTGGGGTGACGACGACTGATCTTTCCGAGTGGCAAAATGCGCTCGCGCTTCTCGGACACCCTGAGCGTCTTCCTGTCATTTTGCACGGGCATGCTACCTTCAACGGCTCTGCTTCGGGAAAAGTGACAAATCCTGCGCTCGCGGGAAATCTCCAGGTCCAGAATTTCGATTCCATTGTGCCTGCGACCGAGCGTTCGCCCGAACGCCAGATTCATTGGGATTCGCTCACCACCGACGTACAAGCATCGCGGCAGGCTTTCTCCGCGCGCAATGGAACCCTTCATCACGGGGATACATCGATTCGTTTCGATGTGACTGCCAATCTCGATCACGGTGAGTTCACGCCTTCCAGCCAGTTCACCGCCCGCGTCAACATGCGTCAGGCTGATGCCTCTGAGATTCTTGCGCTAGCAGGCTACGATTATCCAATCTCAGGCAAGATGAATTTGCATCTGCTCTCCGCAGGAACCAAGGCCAATCCGCATGCGGAGGGCCGGGTTCAGATTCGCGATACCGTAATTTATGGCGAGCCCGTGCAGCATTTCAGCGCCGACTTGCGTTACGCGAATGGTGACGCCGAACTGAACAACATCCTGGCCACCCACTACGAAGCTACCGTCACCGGCGGCGTGACCTACAATGCCGAGGCTCACAACTACCATTTCAATCTCACCGGAAAAGATTTCGATCTCCTGCGCATCCCGTCACTCCAGCAATCCAAGGTGAAAGTAGAAGGGCGAATGGACTTCACCGCGAACGGTTCTGGAACTATGGAGGCCCCCGCCATCACTGCGGCTATCCGCTTGCGCGATCTCACGCTGGATGGGGAGCGCTCAGGAAATTTTGTTTTTGACGCCACGACCCAGGGTGCCGACCTTCACCTGGTCGGACATTCCGAGTTCGAACATGCCGAGTTGAGCATGGATGGGAACATCCACCTGCGGGGAGATTGGCCTTCCCAAATCAGGCTTGATGCAACTCACCTCGATGTAGACTCGCTGCTCCGGACGTACTTCAAGGGACGAGTTACCGGTCATTCTGCCGTCGCCGGTCAAGTCGAACTTCAGGGTCCCATGCGCCGTCCTCGCGAACTCAGCGTGAAAGGCGACTTGAGCGACTTCTACGCGGATATCGAGAACATCAAAGTTCGCAATAACGGCCCGGTACGTTTTTCCGTGAACAACGAATTGCTGCACATTGACCAGTTGCGATTGATTGGGGAGGGAACCGATCTCTCCGCAAATGGCTCCCTGCAACTCACCGGTGACCGAGCGATCGACCTGCGCGCGCAGGGAAGCGTCAATCTTCAGCTTATTGAGACTTTCAATCCGGACTTTACCTCATCCGGAGTAGTCTCGGTGGACGTATCGGTCAACGGTAGTCTTACTCGTCCGGTCATGCAGGGGCGCGTGCAGATTGTGCACGGCGCTATCGCTTACGCAGAATTACCCAGCGGCCTGAGCGAGATTAACGGCGCCCTGGTTTTCAATCAGAACCGGTTGCAAATCGAAACTCTCACAGCTCGTACCGGAGGCGGGGCGGTTACCTTTAGCGGATACGCCACCACTTACAACCATCTATTGAGTTTCGACCTGAATGTAACTGGGCAGGGCGTGCGTCTGCGCTACCCGCCAGGAGTTAGTTCCACGGCCGATGCAGATCTTCATTTCGTCGGCACCAACGCGGAATCCACGCTCTCCGGCGACATCGTCGTAAACAAGCTGGCTTTCACCCCTGGGTTTGACTTCGGGGCCTACCTTCAGCGCACCGCGCAGCAGTCGGCTCTACCGCAGACCAATCCGCTGCTGAATCGCATTCGCATGGACGTGCATATCGTGACTGCGCCGGAGCTCCAGATGCAAACCGCGGTGGTTCGCCTTTCCGGCGACGCCGACCTCCGTCTGCGAGGCACCGCCGCCAAGCCTGTGCTCCTTGGCCGCGCCGACATTCTGGAGGGAGAAGCCTATTTCAACGGCGCGAAATACCGTCTCGAACGCGGAGAAATCAATTTTTCTAATCCGGTAACCACTACCCCTGTGCTCGACCTTCAGGCGGCTACCCGCGTCCGCGATTACGACATTACGATTAACGTAAACGGAGAGCCCGACAAGCTCCACGTCATTTATCGGTCCGAGCCGCCGCTGCCCGAATCCGATGTAATCGCGCTCCTGGCTTTGGGCCGCACGCAGGAGGAATCGGCGCAGATTCAGGCGTCGGGCCAGACCAATTTCAACTCGGAAGCTTCCAGCTTGATCCTGACCGAAGCGCTGAACGCCACCATCAGCAATCGCGCGCAGAGGCTGTTCGGAGTGAGCCGAATCAAAATCGATCCCCAGGGACTGAGCACCGAAACCACTCCCATCCGCGGTCCCCAAGTCACCATCGAGCAGCAAGTCGCGAACAATCTGACCCTTACCTACAGCACCAACGTCTCGCAGGCTTCGCAGCAGATTATCCAAGTTGAGTACAACGTGAGCCGCAATGTCTCAATCGTTGGCATTCGCGACCAGAACGGCGTGGTCAGCTTTGACGTGAGAATTCGTCAACGAAAAAAGTGAGACCCTCTGTGGCGGCGACTTTATCCTGAGCTGCAACGAAACCAACGACCCAGGGTCTCATCGCATGCCGAAAAGCCCGTCCGCCATTACAGAAATCGCCATCCAATCAGCGTATCGTTAATTGAATGGATCTCAGCATCCAAGCTGATCATTTCGAGTCTCTCCGCAAGAAGATGGTCGACTCGCAACTCCGCTCTCGCGGTATTCGCGATGAGCGCGTTCTCGCCGTCATGGCCCGGGTCCCCCGGCACCTTTTCGTCTCCCAGGACCAGCAGCCGGAAGCCTATGAAGACCGGCCGCTTGCGATTTCTGAAGGACAGACTGTGTCCCAACCCTACATTGTCGCCGTAATGCTGGAGGCCCTAGGCATCCAACGTGGCGATCGCGTCCTCGAAATCGGCACTGGCTCGGGATATCAGACAGCTCTGCTTGCTGAGATTGCCCAGGAGGTTTATTCAGTCGAGCGCTACCCCTTACTCGTCGACGAAGCTCGCGCCCGCCTGGTCGAATACAACAATGTGACCGTCGTCGTTGGCGACGGCAGCCAGGGCCTCCCTGACTATGCGCCGTTCAATGTAATTGTCGTTTCAGCGGCGGCTCCGAAAATTCCCGAGTCTCTCATCCATCAACTCGCCGACCAAGGCCGCATGGTCATTCCAGTCGGTCCTTCGGCCGGGCAGCGGTTGGAACTGGTGTCAAAACACGGCGGCGAGTCGACCGTCACCACACTTGAAGGTTGCCGCTTCGTGCCCATGATCGGAAAAGAAGCGTACCCCACCGGTTGGTGAGGTTTGTTTCTCCTTGGTATCATTCCTTCCTCACTCAGCGACCTACTCGGAGGAACGCTATGAAGCTCGCTCGCATACTCCCCCTCACCTTCGTCCTGTGCGCGACCGCGTTCTCGATCCCCCTCTCTGCCCAGCAGGGTGCCGGCCGTTACGATCAGCAGATTCAGGAGCAGGCGACCAAAACCCTGAACTCGAAAGACAAGTGGAAAGGCATCACCGCCTCGACGGAAGACAGTGTTGTGACGCTCCAGGGTTCGGTAAAACTCTACATAGACAAAGCCGACGCGGAAAAGAAAATCCACAAAATCGATCATGTCGAGAGCGTTCGAAATCACATCGAGGTGGAGGGCAACGTTCCCGACGCTGAACTTCAGGCCAAGCTGGCCGACAAACTGCGTTACGACCGAGTGGGTTATGGAATCGTCTTTAATGCGCTGACTCTCGGCGTGCAAAATGGAGTAGTGACCGTGGGTGGCGATGTCCGCGACTATCCCAGCCGCGACTCAGCGCTAGCCATTGCCGAAACCACGCCCGGAGTGAAAGATGTAATCGACGACATCAATGTCCTGCCAACCTCTTCCTTCGATGACGACTTGCGAGTGCGCGTCGCGCGCGCGATCTACGGCGATCCCGTCCTGCGAAAATACGCGGCGGATCCGCAGAAACCGATCCGAATTATCGTAGATAAAGGCCACGTCTCGTTGTATGGGGTAGTCGACAGCAAACTCGACAAGCAGGTCGCCGTCACCCGAGCGAAAACTGTCCCCAACGTTTTCAGCGTCGACGATCACCTCTTGATTGCGAACCAAAAAGTGAAATAAGGTTTTCAGCAAGGCGATTGCCGTTCAGGCAGAAATGACGTCCCGAACCAGCGCAGTTCAGAAGCGTGAGGGAACTGGCGCGCACAACGCCAATCTAGCCACGCCTGTTCTAAAATCATCCGGTGGGGACTTTTCACAACCTGCGCGTCACTCTGGAGATGATCAAGTGGGAGCATTCCATTTTCGCGCTCCCCTTCGCTCTCTGCGGCGCGGTACTCGCGGCCGGGGGCATCCCAGGCCTTCATCCGTTGGCGTGGATCATCGTCGCCATGGTGTCCGCACGATCCGCAGCGATGGCCTTTAATCGCTTGGCCGATGCCACGATTGATGCAGCAAACCCGCGTACGCAGGCCCGGGCGCTTCCCGCCGGAACCCTGACCACCACCTTCGTGAGTACGTTTGTCATTGTCTCCAGCGCGATTTTCGTTTTCGCCGCCTGGCAACTGAACCATCTCACGTTTGTTCTCAGCCCAGTTGCGCTCGGAATCCTGCTGCTCTATTCCTACACGAAACGATTTACCCGCTGGTCGCATCTTGTTCTTGGATTTGCGCTCGGAATTGCACCCGCTGCTGCGTGGATCGCGATTCGAGCCTCGCTAGATCCTCGCATCCTGCTGCTCACCGCGGCAGTGGTGTTCTGGGTGGGCGGATTCGATGTTCTGTATGCGTGCCAGGATTTAGAATTCGATACCCAAGCCGGACTGCATTCCATTCCGCGTTATTGCGGGCTTGCCAGGTCGCTCTGGATCGCACGCACCTTTCATTTGGTCATGCTGCTGCTTTTGACAGCCGCAGTGCTTTCCTTCGGATTGGGAAAGATAGCGTTGATCGGAGTTGCTGTCGTGGCTTTCTTGCTTGGCTACGAGCACTCGCTGGTCTCAAGCGACGATCTGAGTAAGCTGAATGCCGCCTTTTTCACGATGAACGGCGTGATTTCCGTCGTGTTCTTTGCCTTTGTTGCTGCCGACGTGCTGCTCCGCCGTTGAGAAATCGTCTTTCAGAGTCCAGAGATTCTGCTTTGTGAGCAACTAACCTCGCCCTTATGCCGTCTTACCTTCGAACAATAGGAGGGTACAGCATGAAAAAATTCTTTTATTTGCTGATTGCGACGGGTTTGTTGCTGGTTGGCGGCGCCTTTGCTCAGATGGGCCAGGACAATAGCCAAAGCAGTTCAACTGCGGCGCAAGCCGGAACTATGGAACCAGAGGTTCTAGTGGACCCGGGAAAGATCTATAACGACAAGAATCCCGGAAATTGGGTAGGAAAGAACGTTACGCTGCAGAATGTCATGGTGCAGGACACGAATAACAGCGGGAATTTCTGGGTTGGCCAGGATGGCGGCCACCGTTTGCTAGTTGTGAAAGGCGATGGCGACGCCAACATGAAGGCCTTGCATGTGAAGAAGGGTGATGTCGTCACCGTTTCCGGAACGGTGCAGCCTGCAAGCCGGTATGCCGCCCAGGAGTCTTCTGCCGAGAAAGGTTCCATGCACGATGCGGAGAAGTCTTCGGGTGTTTACCTTCAGGCAAACAACCTTTCGGTCAGTTCTTCCACCCGCCACTAGACGCAATGTGGAAAAGCGCCACGGATTCCACGGATCTTCACGGATAGTTCGTTTCCTCAAGTAAATCAGTGGAAATCCGTGTAATGCGTGGCTAGTCTTTTCCTCTTTGCGGAGAGCGCCTCGTACAAAGAGGCGATCTTGTCCTTGATTGAGAACGCTCCAGCTTCTGTGACTTCGCCGGTTTATCTGCGGTATCATCAAAGTAATGGCGAACGTGCATCCATTTCAGACCGATGACCCGCGTCTTGAACCCATAGCCAGTAAAGTGCTGTCCGGAGAGCGACTCGCAGAAAACGACGCGCTCACTCTTTATCAGACCGGGGATATCCTCGCGGTCGGCTGGCTCGCGAATCACGTCCGCGAGCGCCTGCACGGGGACAAGACCTACTTCAACGTCAATCGCCATATCAATCCCACGAATGTTTGTGTCGCGGCCTGTCGTCTTTGTGCTTTTGGGCGCAAAAAAGACACTTCCGGCGCTTACACGATGGCCCTGGAAGAAGCGTTCCAGACCGCGGCATCCGGGTACACGGAAGCGGTCACCGAGTTCCATATCGTCGGTGGCTTGCATCCTGACCTGCCGTTCCAGTATTTTCTGGATCTCACGTCGGGCCTTAAGCGGCGCTTCCCGCAGGTGCACCTGAAGGCCTTCACCATGGTTGAGGTGGCGTATCTCGCGAAGCGGGCGAAGCTTTCCATTCGCGAAACTCTGGAGCAGATGAAAGCTGCTGGGGTCGATTCGTTGCCTGGCGGAGGCGCTGAAATTTTCGCCGATCGCATTCGCCACATTATCTGCGACCACAAGATCGACGGCGATCAGTGGCTCGATACCGCCAGGATCGCTCACCAGATCGGACTGAAATCGAACGCTACCATGCTTTATGGCCATGTCGAGAACGACGAGGACCGCGTCGATCACCTGCTGAAACTTCGCGCCTTACAAGATGAAACCGGCGGGTTTCAAACCTTCATTCCGCTGGCCTTTCATCCCGACAACACGCCGCTTCAGCATTTGCCGAAAACTACTGGCATGCTCGATATCAAGCAGATTGCGGTGAGCCGCCTGGTGCTCGATAACTTCCCGCACATCAAAGCGTACTGGCAAATGATGACTGCCAAGATCGCCCAGATTTCACTGCGTTTCGGAGCTGACGACATTGACGGTACGGTAGTCGAGGAAAAGATCTATCACGATGCAGGGGCAACGACTCCGCAGGGAATGCGACGTGAGGAACTGGTACGCCTCATTCGCGAATCCGGCCGCGAACCCATCGAGCGCGACACCCTCTACCGCCCAGTAACCCGAACCGAAACCTCAGTGACGGTAGCCGTCTAGGCACGAATCATTTAGCCTCGGACACCTTCGTCTGGCCGATCGAAGCTTGAAGCAACGGCACGATCACCTGAGAAAAACGGACACCTAAGTCCACGCTCGCGCAAGTGCATTCATCACGTGCAGAGCTCCTCTAATTTCGCTTTACTTGTTGGCAGCGGGTGTAGAATCTTTTTGTAGCGGAAGAAAGCTTCACGGGATCTGCTTCCCGTCTTCGAGGCCTGCATGAACGTTCACGTCAGCTACAAAGTTTCGAAAACTCCCGACATCGAAAGAGAAATAAACCAACAAACGGAAAAACTTCGCAAACGCCTTCAGGTGTTTCGTCCCGAACTGGTGCACTTACGAGGCAGTGTCGAGCAGAATTCCCCCCGGGAAGGATTCGTTGTCTCTTTGAACCTGCGCCTTCCCTCGGGGCAGATGGCCGCTCAGCAGAGAGCCTCCGCAGCTTCAGCCGCCATCAAAGGCGCCTTTGACGATCTTTCGCAGCAGCTCAATAAACACAAGGCGCAGTTGCGCAATTCTCATCGCTGGCCCCGTTGGCGTCGAGGAACGGAAACTCGGCCCCAAGCCCAGGTTCCTTTCGAAGAAACGATTGCCGCGGTTCAGCCGCAAACCATTTCCCAGGAAGACATCCGCTCCTATGTGAATGCGAACCTCGCGCGCCTTGAGCTGTTTGTCGAGCGTGAAATTATTTATCGTGAGTCCAGCGACCAGATTCCCCAGGACTCCATCAGCAAGGAAGAAGTGATCGGAGAAGCCATTGCTCGTGCTCTTGGAGACGGCGGCGAAAAGCCCGAGCGCCTCGCTCTTGAGCCCTGGCTTTATCGGCTCGCGATTCGCTCGCTGAACGACCTTGGCTCCCGCACCCACCGAGGAACTCACCTCGGTTCATCTGGAAGATTCCGCGCGCACCCAGAATGTTCGAGGCAGCGACGAACCGCAACTGCAATTTCATCAGCCCGATGAAATGCTGACCGAAGAAAACGTCATCCCGAACCGGGGTGCAGCCACGCCCGAAGACATCGCCAGCTCCGACGAGATGGTCAGTCTGGTGCAATTTGCGCTGGAAGGTCTCGACAGCACGGACCGCGAGGCCTTCATTCTTCACGGAATCGAAGGCTTTGCCGTGGAAGAAATCTGCGCCATCACCGATCGCAAGGTAGACGACGTGGCCGCTTCGATTGCCCGGGCGCGCGAGCATCTCCGTCGCTCCCCGCCGATAGCCAATCGCTTCAAAGAAAAGATGTTTCACGCATCCGGAACCGATTAACCCGAATCTTAAGCACTCAGGAGAACTCGTGATGATTACACGCGAAGATATCCGTGAGCTGGCATCATTCCAACCACAAGCGCAGGAGAGTTGCACTCTAAGCTTTTACTACCAGCCAACCCCCCCGCAGAATCGTGCTCACCGCGCAGAAACCATCCTGGTCAAGGACCTGGTTCGTAATGCTCAACGCGAAGCCGAGAAACACGGCAAGAACGGATGCACGCGAGCCGATCTCGAAAGAATTCTGGAGATGGCCACAGGCCTCTCCGGCGGTCACGCCAAGGCAGTGTTCGCCTGCAGTGCGCAGAACTTCTGGCGCGAATTCGATCTGCCTCCGCTGCTTCCTTCAACCCAGCTGTTCGTGAACCAGCGTTTTCATCTGAAACCCCTCGCCAGCCTGCTGGGCGCTCAGCCAAGAATTCTCGTCGCGCTCCTGAATCGGCAACGCGCTCGGCCTCTTTGATTTCCGCCTCGATGAATTGATTGAGAAGCAGGACATCAGCCGCCCCGCGCCCCGCCGAGCCAAAAGCGACGGATTCGCCGGATACGATGCCGGTCATATCGAGCGCCGGGTTGCCGATGATGCCATGCACCACTTCAAGGATGTCGGCGAGCGCCTGAAGGCCGAAGCAGAAGCGAATGCCTGGGACAAGATCATTATCGGTTGCCAGGAAAATCATTGGTCCGAGCTCGAACCGCATCTGCACCCTTACGTGAAACAGCGGCTTTTAGGCCGATTCTCAGCCGATGCAGCGACGGCCACCAACGAGCAAATTCGTGCCGAGGCCTCGCGCATCTTCAAAGATTCGCTGGATTCGCGTCGCCATACCCTCGTCGAGAACGTCATTAACGAAGCAAAGAGTAACAGTCGTGGAGTCACTGGCCTTCGCCGGGTGCTGCGCTCGCTGGAGCTAGGCGAGGTGCAAACTCTGCTCCTTGGCGACAATTACAAGTCCCGCGCCGTAGAGTGCACGAGTTGTGGACATCTCGACTCTCACCTGGTCAGCCACTGTCCGGCGTGTGGACATGCCACCCGGGAAATCGAAGACGTCTGCGACCCGATCATTCGCAATGCCATCGTCCGCGATATCGAATTGCTGTACGTGAGAGATGAACCGCAATTCGACCAGGTCGGCAATATCGCAGCCTTGCTGCGCTTCCGCGCCGACCAACGCAAAGGTGTGATGGCCGTTGCCTGAGGCATCGACGAGTGGAGACGGGAGTCTCCACTCGTGCAATCTTTTCTATCCTCGACAATCCCAGTAAGGCCCGAAGTCTCGCCCGTGCTATCCTTTCGCTCGCTCCTAACATTTTCCCGGAGGCATTCATGACTTGGTCGCGCCGCGACTTTCTTCTACCACCACGCTCATCGGATCTGTTGCCCTCGGCCTTGAGGGCCAGGAAACCAACGAAAAAGACTCCAAGAAAGCCACTACCACCAGCGTCGGAGGCAAGCGCCCGATCATTCTCTGCGCTGGAAATGGCTACAACTACCTTGACGAAGCTTTCTCCATGCTGAAAGGCGGCGCCGACACGCTGGATTCAGCTCTGCGCGTCATTCGCGGTCCCGAGGACGATCCCAAAGATGACAGCGTGGGACTCGGCGGTATTCCCAACGAGGAGGGCGTGGTCGAACTCGATGCCTGCTGCATGCACGGTCCCACTCGTCGCGCCGGATCCGTTGGCAGCGTGCGCAATATTAAGAACGTTTCGCTGGTCTCAAAGGCTGTGATGGATCACACCGGACACGTCATGCTCGTGGGCGAAGGCGCCGAGCGCTTCGCGGTCGCCATGGGCTTTCCGCGCGAAAATCTTCTCACCGAAAACTCCCGCAAGATCTGGATGCTGTGGAAACAATTTCATTCCACCGACGACTGGTGGGGCCCCGGGCTTGCCGATCCGCACTGGACGGCTCCCGACACCAAACCACACTCCGAGCTGTGGCCGGAACGGTTCAAGAAGCTCGACGAGCTGGCAGCCGGCATAGGCATTGAACCTGAACTCCGCCACGCGGCCATCCGAAAAGTTCTGTTCCCGCCGACCGGCACCATCCACTGCTCGGCCCTGAATGACAAAGGCGAAATTTCCGGCTGCACGACGACCAGTGGTCTCGCCTTCAAACTTCCTGGCCGCGTAGGCGATTCGCCCATCATCGGCGCTGGTTGTTACACCGATCAGGACATCGGTTCTGCGGGCGCGACCGGCAGCGGGGAAGAGAACATCAAGGTCGCCGGTGCTCATACCATCGTCGAGAACATGCGCCACGGTATGAGCCCGCAGGAAGCTGGCATGGAAACATTGAAGCGCATCATTCGTAATTACAACAACGACATGAGCAAGCTTCGTTACGTCGACATGACCTATTACATTCTGCGCAAGGACGGCGCCTATGCCTGCGTCTCGCTCTGGGAGGGCTACTCCGCGGGTCATCCCCATACATGCGGAGTGCACGATGGAACGCTAAGAAAAGAAAGCAGCGTCAGCCTGCTGAAAGGCTATTCGGAGGAATTCCCGCCGTTCCCCACAATCCCCACCCGATCTATCGAAAGACTCGGAGTATTTAAAGTGAAACAGGACTATCACCTCGTACCGCCGGCTACGCCTTTTCAATAATCGAACCCGGAGGCGGGCGTCCGCGCCCGTCTCACGTTCGGAAACGCTGACTCCCGCCCACTGACTCCGCCCACCGACTCAGTACAACTCCTCCAACATCGCATAAGCCCGCCGCAGGTGAGGAATCACGATGCTCCCGCCCACGACCAGCGCCACATTCAGCGCCTCTTCCTGCTCGCCACGATTTGCCCCTCAGCCGGTAGGACTGGATGATGTGATAGTGGATGCAATCATCACATCGCAGTCCGGCTGACACCACCAGTCCCATCAGTTCCTTGTACTTCGCCGGAATCGCGCCTTCCAGATACGTATTGTGGTCGATATTGTAGAAGCGCTTGACCAGGTAGTTGTCAGCTTTATCGACGGTCGTGTTAAGCCGGGACCGCGTTTCGATAAACCGTCTTGCCAGTTCGCTCTTTTCCGCGACCTGGGCCTCGGTAAAAGTGTAGGTGGGCTCTTTCCGTTCAGTGTTCATGAAAGAAAGATTAGCATCGAGAATGCTCACCTGACGGGCGCATTCGTCCGTCCACCGTGTAGCGACAGTCGCCTTGGGCTGTCCGTCGAGGGAATCTCGACAACCAATAAGAAAGGCCTCCCACAGGAGGCCCTGCTTTCCCAAAATCGCGTTCCTACGCGAACCGTACCTTCACATCGGGACCCTTATCCAGATGAATGCTCTCTACAAATCGCACCTTACCGGTGCGTAGCGTCATGATGACGGATGAAGTCCGCGTGCCCTCGCCGAAGAAACGCACGCCCTTCATTAACGCACCTTCAGTCACTCCAGTCGCAGCAAAGATCACTTGTTTCCCGGGCGCCAGATCTTCGGCTTCATAAATCTTATTCTTGTCCTTGATACCCATGCGCGCAATGCGTTCTTCCAGCTCCGGCTTGTTGATTACGAGCCTTCCCAGCATGTAACCATTCAGGCAGCGAATGGCTGCGGCCGTGATTACGCCCTCCGGAGCCCCACCCGATCCCATAACCGCGTGCACGCCCGTGCCAATAACCGCAGCCGCAATGCCCGCCGATAAATCTCCATCGCCAATCAACCGAATGCGAGCCCCGGCTGCGCGTATATCAGCAATCAATTTCTCGTGCCGCGGACGATCGAGCACGATCACCACCAGGTCTTCGACATCGCGGTCCAGCCGTTTGGCAATATTCTTCAAGTTGTCCGCTACCGGCGCATCCATCTCAACTGCGCCCTTGCAGGACGGGCCGACGACGATCTTGTCCATGTAGCAATCCGGAGCGTTCAGCAATCCGCCGCGTTCCGAAGCCGCCAGCACCGTGATCGATCCCGGCGCGCCCGTTGCGCAGAGGTTTGTGCCTTCCAGCGGGTCCACGGCAATATCCACTTCAGGAACGTCGCGCCCGTCGGGAAACTCCGCCCCCACCTTCTCTCCGATATAGAGCATCGGCGCCTCATCCCGTTCGCCTTCGCCGATCACGATTGTGCCCCGCATGGGGATCGTGTCCATGGTCTGGCGCATGGTCTCAGTCGCCACTTCGTCGGACAGCTTTCGTTCGCCTTGGCCCATGGTTCGCGCCGATGCGATGGCCGCATTCTCCACTACCCGCATGAACTCGAGCGCCAAATCGCTCTCGATATTCTCCCCGAAGCTTCGTGCCCGGCATTCCGCCTTAGTTTCAGTAGCCATAAGTGCCTCCGATCAAACCGGCTTGTGAATATAACGCGAAGCAATGCATGAAGGGAAGTGCAAGCTGTTTACGGATTTGCTGTCGCTATTATCGAGCGTACTTTGCGGGCTCGGCGGTTAAGAATGTCTATTCCCCCAACCAAGCCCCAAATCCCCGCAAAGGATCAATGTAGTCACACACAATCTTGGTCGCTCCGATGATTGGCACCGCCAGAATCAGCCCCATACCACCCCAGATCCACGCCCAGAAAAGCAGCGCCAAGGTGATCGCCAGCGGGTTCAGCCGCAGCCGCTTTCCCACGATCTTCGGATATAGCACATTCACCGTAATCAGGTGCAGCGCCACCACGGTTCCGACAATGAGGAACAGCCCGGATTTGTTCAGAACTCCAACCCCACCCGCAATCGGAGGCAACAGCGCCAGAAACACGCCAAGATACGGGATGAGGCTAATGAATCCACTGAGCACACCCAAGAAATAGAAATAAGGGATATGCAACGATCCGAACACGGCAATGCTGATGACGGAACTGACCAGCCCCACCGCCACATTGCCCAGGATGAAGCTCTTGATCATCTCCGAGATTCGCGCCACTGTGCGGTAGGCCACCATGCGATGATCCTTGGGGAACAATTGCACCGTGGCTCGGTGAGCATGCGCCTTCCAGGTCAGCATGAAGTACACGAGGAACGGAACAAACGTGATCGCCAGCAGGCTCTCTCCCCAGGAACTCCCCGCTGAAAGCACGCGCGACAACCCGGGCGCTTCCTGCACTTCGACCGGAACCGGTTGCCGGCCCGATTTCGGCGGCGCCATCACCGAGCGTGTGCTCTCTTCAATCTGGTTGGTTTGCCTGCGGAACTCGCTCAAGGTGCTGCGAATTTTGGTGGAATACTTTGGCAGCTCGGTCGCGAAGTCCACTGCGCGGCTGTAGAAGAAATAAATAAGTGCTAGCGATAAGGCCAGTAACGAAATCACGGCGAACAACGCCCCGACCGAGCGAGGAATGCGGATGCGGGCAAGCAGCGCAACCATAGGCTCCAGCACGAATGCCAGCAAGATCGACGCCAGTGTCGTCACCATGACTACCTTGAGCAGGTAGACCAGGCCAAGGACCGCAATGACTGCCATTACGATTTGCGCGACCGTGCCCGCCTTGATGGAAGCTTGCAAAACTTCAGCTTCTTCGCTCGCTGCCTGCGGGATTTCCACCACCTCGGGTTGGGGCTGAGGTGCTGTTGTTGTTTCTTCCGGGGTCTCGGTTCTTGCCAGCTTCGCGGCGAGGTCCTGCGTCGGAGTGGATTCGGTGGCCATGCTGATTGCAGGGCATAAGACGTTGAGAGTGGCCGAACTGTTGCTTCGGTCATCGCGCAAGTGGCGATTCCCGGCGGGATCCAGTTTGGCCGTGTCTGGCCCGCGCCATCGATGCGTGTGAGAGAAAGCGAGCTACTTCCCGGATTTCTGCATAGCGCGCATTTCGAGTTCTTCGGGAGTCTTCGGCCAATCCTCGCGCAAGAGTCGCGACAGCGATCGGTCCGCCAGCAACTTTCCTCCGGTCTGGCACGTCGGGCAGTAGTTGGTTTCGTTCGATGCGTAACGGATACGCTGAACTTTTCCATGACAACGCGGACAGGTTTCCTTGTACCGCCCGTGCACCGCCATCTCCGGACGGAACGCCGTAACCTTCTCGGGAAATTTATTTCCCGCCTGCGCCCGCAGCAACTCTGTCCACGTCGTCAGGCTGTTGCGTGCGGCGTGATACAAACGATCGATCTGGTCAGAAGTCATTCTCTTTGTCAGCGTAATCGGAGAGAGCTGAGCGTCGAATAGGATTTCATCCGAGTAGGCGTTGCCAATGCCACTGAACAAATGGGGATCAGTCAGCGCCCGCTTCAGAGTGTGATTCGCCGATTGCAGGACTTGAGTGAATTGCTCGAGCGATGCATCCAGAACTTCCAGGCCTCCGGGATCGAGCGCGTTCAGACTCGCTTCACCAGCGACAACATGCAGCGACGCGCGCTTTTGGGTCCCGGCTTCGGTCCAGCTCAGCACGCCGTTGTCGAATTCGAAAAATGCCGAGGTCCGCGCCTTCGAAACTTTCTTCCCGGCATCGGTCCAATGCAGACGCCCCGCAATCATCAGATGCAATACCAGCCACAGATCGCCTTCAAAGCCGATGCAAATGCGCTTGCCCATACGCCGCAAGCGGACGACCTTCTTTCCTTCAACACTGGCGATTGGCGGCACTGCCGTCCGTAAAAGATGAGGCGCGGAGATCAAGGCTCGCCGCAGCACGCGTCCAAGAATGCGCTTCTCCAGCGCTTCGATGTAAACGACGATGTCAGGCAGTTCCGGCACAATGTCTCCAAAGAAACACTACCACCGTTTTTCGAGACCTCGCCATGTGCAAGCAGAATCAAAAAGGCCCGGATCGCTCCGGGCCTTTCCGCCAATTGTAAAACTCTATCACCGCCTGATATCCATTACGCTCCGCACTACTTCTTCTTCGTGAGCTTGTGAAGCACGAACTCCTGAACCACGCCCGTCAAAGAACTTTCTCCCAGCCGGATAAAGCCGTTCGACAGGACGAATAGTCCCCGATTGTCGGTAGGGTAATAGCTGGAAGCCAGAGCGGCTCCCCCGAAACTTCCGGCAAGGTTCGAGTAATTGACCTGCCATTGTCCGTTGTCGCCCTTGCACTTCACCGCATTTTCCATTGCATGCAGAAGACGCGAACGTGCACTGCCGGTGCCCTGGTAGTAATAACGAGGGTCTTGCTTCAGCAACGACGGCAACACCGCCCCTGACAGAAATGTCGATGCAAACGCATCCGCGTAGTTCGCGCCGAAGCGCTTCCCGTAGCCTTCCGCGCCTTGCCCGAAATCCGAGTACTCATCTCCGGCTTGCTGAATCCCAGACAGAAAGGCGACTCCGGCAAGCGTCACCGGGTCCGTAGTTGATTTCCAGGCGAGTTGATATTTCAACTTCGAGGTCAGCGGAGCCGCATCCTGACGGTAAGTAACGTAAAAATTAGGAAAAACTCGAAGCACACGCTGATGCTCTTCCTCATGCACTTCTTCCGTCGCTGCCTCCACCGGATCGACGGTGACTTTCACATTGGTCACCACGGTTGCGATTGCGATCACGATCGGTCGCAGCAGGTTCACCTGCCCAGACGCCACCTCTCCAGAAATTTCCTGCTTGCTGAACCCAGCCGCGCTCACCGAAAGCTTGAACCGACCGGGCGGAACGTTTGCAAAAGAGAACTGGCCGTTGTCCCCAGTTGAACTTTCCTGTGAGAATCGCTGGTCTTCGTTCGTGAGCTGTACGACGACCTTCGAAGCCGGGGAGCCATTCGAATCCAAGACAGTCCCTAGGACACTCCCTGGTTTTGCGGGAACCTGCGAGACGCGATGCTGTCCGCCCCTTCCGGTCTGCGTCGGCGGCGGACTTTGAGCCATGACAATCTCACAACAAAGGATCATTGCCAAGCCGCAAAGCCAATTCGTACACGTGGTCGAAAACCTCATGGATGAATATTTAGAGTGTGAACGCTAGCAATCGGGTGCACGAAAAAATCAAAAGAGAGCTCAGCGGGCTGACCAGAGAAGCTTCTGGCCCGGACGGTTGCCGCCGTGCTGACAAAACAAAAAGGCCCGGATCGCTCCGGGCCTTCGTCAGAACTAACTCTCTACCGATTCACAGAATGCGGCGAAGTCCGCTCCGCCACAATCTTCCTCGCGTTATCCGCCAGCGCTTTCGCCTGCGGCAGCAGATCGAGCGCCTTGGTCACCTCGGGGTCGGTCTCGGCTCGCACCTGAAGACCTCGCTCCTGCCCAAAAGCATCGATGAAGATCTCGCTCTTGATGCTGGAACGCAGCCAGTCATTGTTCTCCACGAAGTCGGCCTCGTTGTAAGGAATTTTTTCCTCGTCGAGGAACTTGCGGAAGTCCTGCAGTGTCGCATCGTCGGTTTCAAATTTTTCCGTCGGATGATGCGTTGTCACGTAGTGCTTCGCGAAATTGAAGAACGCATAGTGTTGCAGCAGCGTGTCCTGGAAGTGATTACTCTTGATCGGAGCGATCTTGACATCTGGCGTGATGCCACCGCCGCCGTAGACCATTCTGCCGCTATCGGTCAGCTTGACGTCTTTGTTGTTCGCGCCCGGCTCTTCCGCGCCCTCGCGGTTAAAGTAGTAGTCGTAGAGCGAAACATTCGAGTAGTCGCGCTGAATCAATCGTCCGCTTGGCGTGTAGTACTTTGCCGTGGTCAGCGCCAGGCCGGTGTTCTCGGAAAGGGGATACACGGTCTGCACCAAGCCCTTGCCGAACGTGGTCTCGCCGACGATCAGCCCGCGATCATGATCCTGGATCGCGCCCGAAACAATCTCTGCTGCCGAAGCCGTCCCCCGATTCACCAGCACGACCAGCGGATATTCCTTGCCGCCGTTGCCATGGCTTGCCACGTAACGCTTCTCCGGGGAGGAACGCCCGTGGTGCGAAACGATCAGCTGGCCCTTCTTCAAGAACTTGTCCGCCACGCCTACACCTTCGCTCAGCAGGCCGCCAGGATTCTGCCGTAGGTCGAGGATCAATCCCTTCAGATCGCCCATCTGATCGAGCGCATCGGAAACCTCATGCTCGGTCGTCTCGTTGAATCCCGAGACGTGCATGTACCCGATGCCGGGACGAATCAGGAAGTGAAGGTCCACACTGTAGCGTGGAATCTCGTCGCGAATCACCGCGAAATCGATTGGCTTGTCGTTGCCCTCGCGCAGCACGGTGATGTGGACCGTGGTCCCCTTGGGGCCCTTCAGCAGGTCCGCAACATCTGAGGTGCTCATGTTGTCGGTCGCCTTGCCGTCCACCGCGATAATGATGTCGCCAGGTCGAATGCCCGCGCGGTACGCCGGGGTGCCGGCAAACGGCGCAATGACGATGACTTTGTTGTTGCGCGGACCAACCGTCATACCCACGCCGTAGTACTTGCCGCGCTGATCTTCGCGCAGCAGGGAATACGACTTGGGATCAAAGAAGTTGGAGTGCGGATCCAGCACGTGCAGCATGCCGGGAATGGCGCCGTTGTAGATCGCTTTGTCGGCGTTTACGGGTTCCGCGTAATTCTGCTCGACCATGGCGTAAACGTCGCTGAATTGCCGCAAACTGTCACGGACATCCGAGTCGCCGTTGCTGGCAGCCGCCGGACTGATCTTCTGGCCGAAAAGCATGCCCAGAAAACCGCACGTGATCAGGATGAACACTACGAGGAAGAGAGAACGACGAGCACTACCAACCATCTTTTTAGTTTCCTTCGGCTTGGACTTGGATCGAACCTTGCCGGGAGTGTTTGAGCGCAGTATAGCATGTCCAAAATGGCCCCCAAAATGCTTCCGCACTTCCTAAAGTAACCATTCCGGTAATCAAACTGGCGCGCCTTTAGTACCTAAGATGCGCGACTCTGCCTCCCGGGCTCGCACTTCGCCCCATCCCCGAAAATGTTTACTGGCCGGGCATGCTGCTCGTTGCTGACCGTCCGCCTCCGAAGTATGATGTAGGCATGAATCTCGGCCTGCCAGAGATGATGTTCATCTTCGTGATCGCCCTGATCATCTTCGGGCCGAAGAAGCTGCCGGAGATTGGGCGGCAGGTGGGCAAGGCGCTCAACGAGTTCAAGCGCGCCAGCAACGAGTTTAAAGCCCAGATCGAGTCCGAAATTTCGCAATTGGATGTAGATACCAGCAAGCGGCAGATTCACCCGCCGGCGGAAGCTCCTCACGGAACAGTCGCTAGCGGTGATGTCTCTCCCGTGACCGGGCTTGGCCGTCCCTCCTCCTGAGTCGAATCCCGTAGTTAAGGCTCCTGATGCCTGAGATTGTCGCCGAATTACCTCCTGCTGATTCACCGCAGGACACTATGCCGGCCATGAGCTTCCTCGATCACCTCGAGGAACTCCGGCGACGTCTGGTGTATTCCATGATCGCCATCGCCGCGGGTTTCTTTGTCTGCTGGGGATATGCAGAAAAGATATTCAGCATCATGCAAGCCCCCATCAGCGAGGCCCTGACCAAAAACGGCGCCGCTCCTAAGCTGGTTTTCCTGAACCCCACGGAACCCTTCAACCTTTACTTGAAGATTGCGTTTATGGCGGGCCTGTTTGTCGCCTCGCCCTTCGTTCTATACCAGGTCTGGCTGTTCATCTCCCCCGGGCTCTACCGCAACGAGAAGAAGTACCTGGTGCCGTTCATGGTTTCTACGGTCGGGCTTTTTATGGCCGGAGGCCTGTTCGGCTACAAGATGGTCTTCCCGGCGGCACTGACTTTCCTGATCGACTACGGAAAGCAGTTCCAGCCCATGATCACCATCAACGAGTACATCGATCTTTTCCTCACCATCATCATTGGTCTCGGCGTTGTTTTCGAGATGCCGATCCTGGTTTTCTTTCTTGCTCTGATGGGTATCGTCACCGCGGGCTGGATGTGGCGCAATGTACGCTACGCAATTCTTGCCATCTTCGTTATCGCCGCGGTCCTGACGCCGACCACTGACATCCTGAATATGTGCCTGTTTGCCGCGCCCATGGTGGTGCTCTATATCCTGAGCATCGGAGTGGCTTACTTCGTGCATCCCAAGCAGCGCCGGAAACGCCGGGAACAGAACTAGCCAATGCAATCCTCCATCGCGAAACTAACGGCCTTGGCCGTCGGCGGTTGTATGCTGCTCGGCATGGCTGCGTGCTCACGCGAGAAAGCGGCAAAAACTGACGACCAGCCCAAGGCGACATCGACCACCTATCTCCCGACTTCGTTGGACGAACAGCCTGTCCCCGCCGACGCCGGCCCGCTGCCGTCGATTGACGCGAACCGCACCATGCAGTACGTAAAGGAAATCGTCGCTTTCGGCCCACGTCCTATTGGCAGCGCAAATCACAAAAAGCTCGAAGACTACATCTACGCGCACCTCAAGGCCGATCAGGTTGAAGACGACGCGTTCACCGCCGATACGCCGGAAGGGAAGTTCCCGGTTCGCAACATCATCGCGAAATTTCCCGGGACCCGAGACGGCATCGTCGTGATCGCGGGGCACTACGACACGAATTATCCTTTGCGCAACACGGCCTACGTCGGCGCAAACGATGGGGGATCGTCGACCGCCATTCTTCTTGAAATCGCGAACCAGCTTCGCGGCAAAAAGCGCGACGGATACAGCGTCTACCTTGTCTGGACCGACGGCGAAGAAGCGCTCAAATCCTGGACCGCCGGCGACAGTCTCTACGGAACCAAGCATCTGGCGGAAAAGTGGGAGAAAGACGGCACCCTCAAGAACATCAAAGCGTTCCTGCTTGCTGACATGATCGGCGACGCTGACTTGAACATCGACCGTGATACCAACTCGACGCCGTGGCTCGCGAGTGTTGTCTACCAGGCCGCAACCCGACTCGGATATCAATCGCACTTCTTCGCCCGCACCATCGCAATTGAGGACGATCATCTCCCCTTCGTCCAACGTGGTGTGCCGTGCCTCGATCTCATCGACCTCGACTACGGGTACGGGAATGTGTTCCACCACACGCCTCAGGACACCGTCGATAAGCTCAGCCCCAAGAGCCTGCAAATCGTTGGCGACGTGATTCTGGAAACCGTGCAGATTCTGGACAAGATGAAATAGCTTGCCAGGTATCACTCGAGTTCTTGGTGTTTGCTCTTTTCTCAGCGCATTCTATGTTCTCTGTGGTTAATTTCGATTTTTGCTCTTTTTTCTCTTTTCGTTTCTAATTTCCTTCTATGCCAAGCTGGAAAGCTTTGGTTGTCCCTCTCCTGATGTTCGGCTCCGTCTTGGCCCAGGAATCCAAGAACCGCGAACGAGTTTACGCCGAAGCCCTGAAACCCTCGCCGCTCGCCGCCAACCTTGAAAAGCTTACAGACGAGGTCGGAGGCCGCGTTCCCGGTACGCCTGCCATGCAGAATGCGGTGGAGTGGGGTGTTGCGGCGTTCAAAGCCGCCGGCGCGGACAGCGTGCATACCGAGACTTTCACCATCCCTGCGTCATGGTCCGAAGGCGAGACCCGGCTGACTGTGGTGACGCCGCAGCAGTTTGTCACCAGAGCGGTTTCCGTCGCCTGGGCCCCTGGCCTCGAAGCGCACCAGCACGTACCCATCATCGATCTTGGCCGCGGGGGTGAAAAAGACTTCGCGAAAGCGGGAAACATCGCCGGCGCCATCCTCGTCGTGCATCAAGACGAGATGCACAAATGGGCCGATCTCGATGCCGAATACGATAATGCTCCCGGCGTCGCCAAGCGCGCACTCGAAGCCAAGGCCCTCGCGGTGGCTTTTCAATCTACCCGTCCGCATGACTTGCTTTATCGCCACACCGACACCGTCACCGGCGAGATCCTAGCCATTCCTATGTTGATGATGGCCCGGGAAGATGCTGCGCGCATCGAGCGGCTCCAGAAATCTGGCGAGAAGCTTTTCGCTGACATCGATATTCCAAATCACATCGGGGGCCCGATCCAAACTGCCAACGTGGTTGCGGAACTGAAGGGAAGCGAGAAGCCGGACGAGTTCGTGGTTCTCGGGGCCCATCTCGATTCCTGGGACCTCGGCACCGGGGCTCTCGATAACGGGTGCAACGCCGCGCTGGTAGTCGACGCACTCCGCGCGATCAAGGACTCCAAAGTGCCTCTTCGCCGCAGCATTCGTTTCATCCTGTTTTCGGGAGAAGAAGAGGGCCTGCTCGGCTCCTGGGCCTACGTCCGCGCGCATCGAGACGAGCTCGATAGCGCCATTGCGGCGGTTGTCTTCGACGACGGAAATGGCCGCATTACCGGTTTTTCTCTGAGTGGCCGGAAGGACCTCGTCCCTGCCGTCGCGCGCCTGATTGCACCTCTGAAACACGATCAAGTTGAGAAAATCACAAACGATGCCAGCGCCGATACGGATAACTACGACTTCTTTCTTGAAGGCGTCCCTACGCTTGTCGGGGACCAGGACGAAGCCAACTATCTCATCAATTATCACGCCATGTCCGACACTTTCGACAAGGTGGATATCGGCGATCTGAAGAAGCACGTGGCGATTGCGGCCGATGTCACCTACGCTCTGGCAAGCGACCCCGAACGACTTGGGCCACGACAGAGCCGGGCACAGGTCGAAAAGCTGTTGCGTGAAACCCACCTCGACGAATCTCTGAAATCCACCGGCGGCTGGGCTGACTGGGAGAGTGGAAAGCGCGGACGGGCGCAATGATCCCAATTTCCCGATTGCAGCGAGGGGTCTCGCGTGCTCAACGTAACACGTAATTCATAGGAATCGTTCTTGCTTCTTTTCTGGATTCTGTTCAACCTCTTCGTGCTCGCCATGCTGGCGCTTGATCTCGGCGTATTCCAGCGTCGCGCCCACACGGTCAAGTTTCGTGAGGCAGTAATCTGGTCGCTCGTCTGGATCGCACTCGCTCTCATTTTCGCCGTCATTGTCTTTTTCTGGCATGGCCGCACCGAGAGCATGGAATTCGTCACCGGCTATGTGATCGAACTCTCGCTCAGTGTGGACAATCTCTTCGTCTTCCTCCTCATCTTCCGCTATTTCCGCGTGCCTCCGACTGATCAGCACAAGGTACTGTTCTGGGGAATCGTGGGCGCGTTGATCATGCGCGCTCTCTTCATCCTGCTCGGAGTGACTTTGATCCAGCGTTTCCACTGGATCATTTACATTTTCGGCGCATTCCTGGTTTACAGCGGCATCAAGCTGATCAGCGAAGAAGAAAAAGAAATTAAGCCCGACAAGAACCCGTTGTTGCGGTTGCTGCGACGCTTCATTCCCGTGACCGATACCTATGAAGAAGGGAAGTTCTTCATCCGCCGCCCGAATTTGTACGCCACGCCTTTGCTGGTAGTGCTCATCGTGATCGAGACCACCGACCTGATTTTTGCCACCGACTCAATTCCAGCCGTGCTGGCCATCACCCTCAATGCTTTCATCGTCTACACCTCGAACATTTTTGCCATCCTCGGCCTGCGTTCCATGTACTTCGCTCTCGCCGGCATGATGGAAATTTTCCATTATTTGCATTACGGCTTGTCACTGGTCTTGATCTTCATCGGCGGCAAGATGCTGGTCTCGCACTACTACCAGATATCCACTCCTTTATCCCTCGCGGTTGTAGGCGGATTGCTGCTGGTGTCGGTGGGAGCATCATTGGCATTTCCAAAGAAAGAGGCCGCCAGTTCTGGCGGCCCCGAGTCGTGAACTTACCATTTGTAAAAATTTAGTTCGCTCCACTTGGCGCTTTCTTCTCCATCTTCTTTGGCGCGGCGGCCATCCCGGTACCGGATTTTACTGTCCAAAATTCCGGATCGGCTTTCACCCAGTCCGGCGATACGTAACTCATCCTGGGATTAAACAAGAACAGGTTGCTTTGCGTCGATTCGATGGCAGCCGACTCCAACTCGGACATTTTTTTCATGCCGTCTTCGCCCAGTTTGGATTCAAAGTCTTTACCGCTCGCAATATTGTGATCGATTTCCGACGCCGATTTGAGCGGACTAAAAACGACATAGGTGTCATTCACTTGTCCGTAAGTCGCCTCGTACAGGGCCCAGTGGACGTCAGGAGTTCCCTCCCATCCTGTCATGTACATTTTCGCGATGGCTTCGAAATCTTTGGAATGCCCGGGCTTCACATGGATCAAGGTGATGTCGAACGAACGCATGTGCGCTATGTCGACATTGGGACGAAGGCTGAGGTCTTCGCGGTAGACCAGCACGCTGGAATCTGCGTCGCTCTGCAAATCTCCGTCCGCAAGGCTCGCTCGATCGATCGCCGCGGAAAGGGCGGCATTCTTCTGCTCGGCATTCGCGTCCTTTTCCCAGGCCTCGAAAGAGTCATAGCCGGTCAAGAACAGCGACCGGGGCTTGCCGCTGACCGCGTCCACGGCAAGGTAGTGCGTCGGCCAATGGGCATGCATCATCGCTTGCACGAAGGCGGATTCGGACTTCTCGTGCGCCGTACCGGCTCTTCCGGGCTTCATAAATTCTCTAGCAACCACCAGAACTTTAGGAGGAGTCATCGCGCCTGATTTCTCCTGTCCGTTCGCTATGCTTGCCCATCCCCACACCACACAAATACTCAGCAGAATACCTGCCAGTCTTCTCATATAACCTCCTGTTTGTACCGGACGATTTAATAGCTTCGGAAGGTGGCCCAATCCCCAAGCAGGAACCTGTCTTACGGGTCGCGCGGAGAGTATCGCGACCAGTGCCTCCAGTCAAGCCAAAGGCTCATAAGGGCGGGGGAACCGGACCGTCGTTCCAACAATCGCTCTGACGGTTTTAAGGGTACTCGCCCGTAAGTTATGATGACTCTCCATGACGCGAGTCGAGATTGCGGTCGCGCCACGCCCTTACCGCGCCATCATTGAAAGCGGTGCTTTGCCCCGCGCCGGCACACTGCTGCGCTCCGTCCTGCAGGAAGGCGCGCAGCTGTTTGTCATTTCCGTCCCGCCGGTCCGCAAGTGGAGCAAAAAACTCGTGGCCTCATTGAAGCAGGCGGGCTTCGGTGTGCAGTTGATTGAAATGCCGGACGGTGAGCGCCACAAGAAACTGTCCACGGTCGAGATGCTGGCGGAAAAACTATCTGCCGCCGGCGCCGATCGTAGCTCCGTCGTCGTAGCCGTTGGGGGCGGCGTCGTCGGCGACGTCGCCGGGCTCCTCGCCTCCCTCTACATGCGCGGCATCGATGTGGTGCATGTTCCCACCACCGTTCTTGCCCAGGTGGACGCTTCCATCGGTGGCAAGACTGGAGTGAACCTTCGCGCCGGCAAGAATCTACTAGGGACGTTTCACCAGCCCAAAATTGTCCTTATCGATCCCGACGTGCTCTCTTCGTTGCCCGACCGTGAGTTCCGCGCGGGTCTGTACGAATCGCTCAAATGCGGTGTGATTGGAAAACCTGAGTTGTTCCTGCGTATGGAAGCCAGTTCGCTCCGCGATCTGAGGAAGGATCCCGAAAGCTTGCAATGGATCGTTGCCGAATCCGTGAAATTGAAAGCCAGCGTCGTCTCCGCCGATGAGCGGGAGCACGGTCTGCGTCGCATCCTCAACTTCGGACATACGATCGGCCATGCGCTCGAAGCCGAAACCGCTTACAAACATTTCCTCCACGGCGAGGCCGTAGCCTGGGGCATGATCGCCGCCACGCACATCGCCGCCGCCAATGGAAATCTCGATCGCGTTTCGGAAGCCCGCATCACGGAAGCCGTCCGGAAACTCGGACCGCTGCCGGCCGTTCAGGTGAGTTCCAAAAACATTCTCCGACGGTTGCAATCCGACAAAAAAACAATTCAAGGTGCGGTGCACTTCGTTCTGCCATGCGAAATCGGTAAAGTAGATATTGTGAACGACGTTCCCGAAGACTCGATTCTCGATGCCGTCGAGCAACTGCGAAAGCTCTCAGCGAAAGGAAAAGCTAAGGGTATAGGATGAGACTTAACAACTGATGTCATCCTGAAACGTAGTGAGGGATCTTGCGTGCGCAATATTGGCCTTTCTGCGCGCGTGGTCCCTCAAGACCGACAATGCTTCGCGCCTTCGTGCCTGAGGATTGCCCCCCAGAAAATGCCCACGACCCAGAAAAAGCCCGTCATCGGCGCCACTCCCCAAGGAGCCACTGATCCCGTGTCCGCCGGCCGAGCGGTGCGTGAGATGTTCACTTCCATCGCTCCTCGCTACGATCTGCTGAACCACGTTCTCTCGTTCAATGTCGACCGGCTATGGTGGAGTCGCGCCGCGCGGACATTTGCGGCCATTCTGAGTAATCCAGAGGCCAAGGTCCTCGATCTGTGCTGCGGCACGGGTGACATGACGCACGCGCTTCGCCGTCGTGCCAATCAAGCTACGAAGATCATCGGCGCTGATTTTTCTCACGCCATGTTGCAACGTGCGACCATCAAAGGCTCCGGTACCTCGCTGCGCTGGGTTGAAGCCGACGCCCTCTCGCTTCCCTTTAAAAGCCAGAGTTTCGACCTGATCACCGCCGCCTTCGGCTTTCGCAATCTGGCGGATTACGACGCCGGACTGCGAGAGATCGCGCGTGTCCTCAAGCCGTCCGGAGAGTGTGGCATTCTCGATTTCGGCGAGCCCCACGGTTTGATCGGAAAGTTCTATCGCTTCTACTTCAAGCAGGTTCTACCCCGGGTTGGCACCCTGATCTCGGGAGTGGAAGGGCCGTACAAATATCTTCCCGCTTCGGTGGAGCGTTTTCCCGAACCCGCTGAAATGTTGCAGCGCATGCGCCGTGCAGGATTCTCCCACACCACATGGAGTCCTTATACATTCGGCATTGCTGGCTTGTACCGCGGCCGGAAATAGGGACTAGCTTTTCGCCGCGCTCTTCAATAACTGCGAGAGCTTGTGAATGTCGTCGGAACTGGCGTCCCCGATCACAAAGTAGCTCAATCCGCCTTCGCTCCAGCTTTCGCTGCTGAACGAAACAGTTTTGCTCCCGCTCGCCGCATGGAAATCGCGATCCTGAAAGATGAATACCGAAATCTCGTGCTTACGAATCTGATAAATCAGGTGCGCGCCCGGAGCCTGGTTCATATAGGCCATTCGTCCGCCAATTAAGGTGAAGTCCGAATTCTGCAGCTCTGGCAAATTGAAGGCGAACGGAATCTTTCCCTGGAACCACGGCTTCACCGTGTGCCGGTCGGTGGAAACCACATCCACCGGCGTACCACTGGCCAATGTCGATACATGCAGATCCGCTAGTTCACTGGCAGCATGCTGGGCTTGGAAGCGCTCGCGGTTCAAAGTTAGCCCCAACCCCACCAGCACGATTGCCAGCACCGGAACTGCCCAACTCCATATTCCCAGCGCTTTCCGCCGAGGCGCGATGCGTTGCTGCATCTTGCGTTTGAACTCAAGACTCGGAGTGAATCGCCGCCCCGCGGCCTGCACTGTACGTTTCATCTGCACGTGGCGCAGCACATGGGCCGCGCAGGCCGGGCAATCCCGCAGGTGCGCGTCCATCTCCTGCGTCTCTTGCGCGGAAAGTTCTCCGTCAAGATACGGTTCGAGTTTTGCGGTCCACAGGTCGGTCATGAAATGCCAGCTTCTTTCGCACTAAATCACGTAGCGTTTTCCGTGCCCTTGATAACCGGGACATCACCGTCCCGATCGGCACGCCGAGCGTTTCGGCAATTTCCTGGTACGACATCTCTTCCACATCACTCAACAAAATAATTTCTCGAAAAGGTAGCGCGAGCTCTTCCAGTGCCGTTTGCAGAAGTTCGCGCTCCGCGTGGCCAATCAGGATGCTCTCCGGGGTATCCGGGATCGCCGGTTCAGGAACGTCGTCATCGAGCGTCACAGTCTGCTTCAACCCCGTACGCGATGTCAGAAACGTGTTGCGCAAAATTCGATACATCCATGCCCGGAAATTGGTGCCCGGCTGGAATGACGAGAAACCCCGCAGTGCTTTGACGTAAGTCTCCTGCACCAGGTCTTCCGCTTCCGCGCGTTCTTGCGTCAACCAGTGCGCGAAATTGTAGAGCTGATCGAATAGAGGCAGAGCTAACTCGTCAAATGTCGCGCGCTCATTCACAGCCTCAGTAGAGTAAACCAGACAACCCGCGTTTTATTCCCGACAAAAAGAAAAAAGTTGTATGGAATAATCACGCCCTTTCTGCGTTTTCCCAATAGCACACGGAGGAAACCCAAATGAAAGATGTCGACCGCAGATCGTTTTTGAAGATATCCGGAACCGCCCTGGGTATCGGTGTCCTGTACAGCGCGGTGCCCAAGATAGTCTCGGCCGAGGATCGTGATGTTATGCGCTTCCTTGGAAAGCAGAACGGGGAAGCCGTCACGCCGTTCTCCTTCGTTCAACTCAGCGATGCCCATGTGGGCTTCAATGGACCTCCCGATCCACTTGGCACGAAGGCCTTCGAACGGGCCGTGGACATGATCAACGCACTTCCCCAACGGCCCGACCTGATCTTGTTTACCGGGGACCTCACTCACGACACAGAAGAGAAGGACGTTCACGCTCAACGCATGAAGCAGTTCCTGGAAATTTCGAAGCGTATCAATGTGCCCCTGATCAAGTGCGTTCCGGGCGAGCACGATGCCGGACTCGACAAGGGCTCGATGTACCACGATTTCCTCGGCGACAGCTACTACTCTTTCGATCATCGTGGCATTCACTTCATCGCGCTCGACAACGTCTCGCGGGCGAAGCCGGAGGTCGGCCCGGAACAGCTGGCATGGCTCAAGAAAGACTTGGCGCGCTTCCCGAACACCGCGCCTATCGTGGTCTTCACGCATCGCCCGCTGTTCGACCTGAAACCAGAATGGGAGTGGTTCACCAGTGACGGCGACGATGTCATGAACCTGCTCGCGCCTTACCAGAACGTCACCGTTCTCTACGGGCACATTCACCGCGACGACGCGCATGAAATCGGCCACTCGCACCACTACGCCGCCAAATCGCTGATATTCGCGTTTCCCGATCCTGAGAAGGTGCCGGACAAAAAGCCTTTGCCTTTCGACAAAGATGCGCCTTTCAAGAATCTGGGTATTCGCCTGGTCCACGAGAGTTTTTCCGGCAAGCCGCAAACCAACTCCATCGCCCTCGAAGATGTGGAGCTTACGGCGCGCGAGTTTACCGGGATCAACGGTGTTCAACAACTATTACGAAATCCAAAAATATAAGGAGAGATATTCCATGTTGTATCGCAAATTAATCATGGCCATCGTGCTGGCATCCGCCGTCGCGGCGAATACGCCCAGCCGGGCAGCAACGCCGCGAGTGGTGGAGATCACCGCCAAACGCTTCGGTTTTAGCCCTAACCAGATCACGTTAAAGAAGGGCGAAACCGTCACGCTCCGCCTTACCAGCGAAGATGTTACCCACGGCTTCTTCATGCGCGCTCTTAAAATTGATGAGGTCGTCGAGCCCGGCAAGCCTACCGACATCACCATCACGCCGCAGACGGCGGGAACTTTCACCACCATCTGCGATCACTTCTGTGGCGCCAACCACGGCAACATGAACATGAAGATCGTGGTGGAGTGAGCCATGAAAAAGTTCCGGCAAGTCCAGATCCTGGTCAGAGGGGCGGAAGCTGTCCTGCTTCTGGCGCTTGCCGGATGCCAGGCCCGGCAACCTGGCACCATCGAAACCGCGCTCGCAAATAACGTCAAACAGAAGATCACGGTCGGAGGCCGTGCCGACCGCAACCCGTTTCCCGCCACGGAAGACAACATCCACGCCGGCAAGGTTAATTTCTCGAACTACTGCATGGTGTGCCACGGTCTGGATGGTCAGAATACCGGCGTGCCGTTTGCCGATCGCATGTCGCCGCCAGTGCCGCCGCTGAAC
The DNA here is from genome assembly GCA_963797845.1 of Terriglobia bacterium. Classification (GTDB taxonomy): domain Bacteria; phylum Acidobacteriota; class Terriglobia; order Terriglobales; family Acidobacteriaceae; genus DASREM01. The sequence goes on along the minus strand of CAWCRE010000008.1, from coordinate 619,615 downwards.
TCACCAGCGGTGCAGGGTTACAGCGACGGACAATTGAAATGGATCATCGACAACGGAATCTTTCCTTCAGGAATGCCTGGTTCGAAAGGAATTCTCAACGACGATGAAATTTGGCAGATCGTGGTCTATGTGCGCCACCTGCCCGCGAAAGGAAGCCTTGGCGAACCGGCAGTATATGGAGGAAGTGGTGCTAAATGAGTCGGTCTGCAGCTCGATTGTCATTCTGAGGGCGTGAGTCCGACGAACGGTGCCGCGCAGACCGAAGGTCAGGACTTTGGAATCGCGGCGGCCGCGTGTTGTGCCGCTCCTGTCTCGTTTCGGAAGCAATCCGCGAAGGCATCGACGATACTGAACTGAATCACTCGTTCGTACTCGGATCCTAAAAATTTGCGCAGGCGATCTGTGTTCATCGTGTATTCGCTGGTCATGTAGGGAAGCGCCTCGGGCGGAATCGCCGAGATCCCGGACTTCCAGTAATAGCGGAGGACCATTTCCATGACCCACTTGGAAGGTACTCGCACCAGTTTGGACCGTGCCATCGCGATGCAACCTTCGAAGGTCAGCGGCTCGCCTCGCCCCGCGACGTTCAAAATCGTTAAGCGCTGCGACTCTGGTTCGCTTTTGCGCACCAGAAATGCGATGAGGCGCGCCATATCATCCACGTGGACGAATTGCAGTTTGTTGGAGAGATACTTCTGCCCATATGGCAGCATGCATGGCAGGCGCTTGCCTTCCTTGCGCATCTGTTCAGCACGTTTGCTGCGTCCGTTGGGAGTTCCACGAAACGCGCCGACCATGTAGTTATCCATGGTGGCGCCAGCGATTAAGTGAGGCCGCAGCATATAAGCGCTGCACCCGCGCAGCGACGGCGCTCGCTGCTGCACCACGCGGTCGCACTCCATCTTATGGACCGCGTAGGGAAGTGTTTGCGCATTAAGCGGGGTATCTTCGGTTGCGGGCTTTGCCAGGTCAGGCCCATAAACCGCGACACTGCTCGGAAATACGAATTTCTGCACCACCGCGTCGTCGCGATTGGCTTCGGTGATGGCCTCCATCACTCGCGCCGTCCCGGCCACGTTGATGTGCCACATGCGGTCTACGTCCAGAACGCCTGTGCGTACAGGATCGAGTACGAACGCGAGATGCACTACCGCCGTCGCCCGGGTCTCGCGCAACAGCAAAGTCAAATCACGACAGGAATCTTCCTGGCCCAGGTCCATTTGGACGAAACGCTTCACCCCGCTCCCCACCGGCGGTTTCAGGTCGATCCCGATGACCTCGAAATCCGCCAGTTGAGGAAGCAGACGTTGTCCCAGGTTCCCGGCAACGCCGGTCACCACCACCATGGGTTTTTCCCCAGCCATCTATTTGGGTCCGGCTCCCGGAGGGGCTTTCATCGGCGCGTGGGGACCAGGCCCCATCATCTCGGCGCCCGGAGCGGCTTCGGGTCCGAAATACTCTTCGTTCATGGTCGGAGTTGCCGACTGCTGCATCTGCTGCATCGAATCCTGCATACGCTGTGCTCGCAGGGTATTGTGGATTTCTTCCTTCACCTTGTCGAGCGGCTCAGTGTCTTTCTCACCGACCTTATAGATGAAATAGCCCGAGGTGTCCGATATGACAGGCGAAACTTTTCCCGTCGCTAAGTCAAAGATCTGCGACGCCTGGGTAGGCGGCAGCCCGCTACGACGAACTTTGCCCATGTCGGTGGTCGGAGCTTTCGCCTTGTAGCCTGCTGCCTGGAAAGCCTCTTCCTGAAGCTTGTTCCAATCTTCTCCGGCAACTGCTCGCGCATGCAATTTGTCAGCCTCTGCCTTCATTGCTGCTTCGCCGTCGGTCTGGCGTTGCTTCTCCTGCGCTTCGGTCAACTTCACCTTCGGCGGATCCATCTGCTTGTTCTTGGGAACGAAGATGCGCTTCAGGTCGACTTGTTCGTAAGCGGATTTGTTGTCGTCGTAGTATTTCTGGATGTCGGCGTCAGGAACATTGCCGGCTTTCTCCTGCATCGACTTCTGCAACTCGCCGGCCAGCACCTGCATGCGCGAAATCTTCAGCATCTCTTCATAATGCGGGCCCTTGTCGAGCCCCATCTTCTCGGCTTCGGTCGCCATGATCAGGCCGGTCGCGTAGCGAGTGGCCAGCTGCCGCCGCGATTGTGGAGGCAGGTTTGGCGCAACTGCATCCAGCAGCGACTCAAATTCCGACTTGGTAATTACGGTTTTGCAATTCGGGTCGGAAGAAGCTTTGTCGCTTGGGGCGTTCTTGCACATCCCGGCAATGGTGATAACCGGGGCATCCGCGGGTACTTTGGATGGATCGGGTGCCTTGGTTTCTGCCGGCGCGCTCATGGGAGCGGCCGAAGACTGCGGTGCTGCTGCCGGTGTGGCTGCCGGTTGGGCCGCCTGGCCCCAGGCCATGCCCCCAAGCAGCAGACAGACTAACCCACGATGGGTCATTGTAAGGAGTCCTCCAGGTGAGATCGAAAAGTCGTACCCAGAAATCCTAGCACAGAGTCACTGTTTGGAACGCTGTTGGCCCTCGTGGTTGGTCTCTGGCCATTGTTTGTTAGTAGGCAACCCCCTCATTGGTCTTAACCCTGTGCTTTCGGTCAAGGTAATCGGCAGGCACGAATGCAAACAACCGCTTTGCGCTACTTGGCGCTTTCCCCCCGCCAGCGATAATGCCCTTATGTCGTCGAATGCGGCCAATTACAGCTCTGAATCCATGCGCTCTGAAAAGCGTGGCGTAGCTGGGAATTCCGTTCTCGCCGCGATCGCGATTACCACTCTGAAAATCATCGTCGGCTTCACTACGGGCAGCTTGGGAATTCTCTCCGAGGCGGCCCATTCCGGCCTTGATCTGGTTGCGGCCATCGTCACTTTCCTTTCTGTTCGCGTTTCCGACAAGCCCGCCGATGTCGACCATCAGTACGGCCACGGCAAAGTGGAAAACTTTTCGGCCTTCATTGAAACCGGCCTCCTGTTGCTCACCTGCGTGTGGATCGTCTACGAAGCCATCAAGAGACTCTTCTTCCATCATGTGGAGATCGAGCCCAGCATCGCTGCATTCCTGGTCATGTTTTTTTCCATGGCCGTCGATTTCTGGCGCTCGCGAGCACTCGGTCGCATCGCCGCCAAGTACGACAGCCAGGCCCTCGAGGCGGATGCCCTCCATTTTTCAACCGACATTTGGTCAAGCGGCGTGGTGGTATTGGGATTGTCGCTGGTGCTGTTGGGCCGCCGTAACGGTATCGCATGGCTTCGCGACGCCGACCCGGTCGCGGCCCTGACGGTCGCCAGCATCGTCATCTGGGTGAGTTCACGTCTGGCTCGCAAGACCATCGACGCGCTGCTCGATGCCGCTCCCGCCGGAGCCCGGAAGAAGATCATCGCCGCTCTCTCCGACGTGGACGGCTTGCTCGAAGTCGATCGCGTGCGAATTCGGCGCGCGGGCAATCGCTACTTCGCCGATCTCTCCATCGGCCTCGACCGCAATGTCACCTTTCAGCGCTCCGAGCAGATTGCGGGGGCAGTCACCTCCGCAGTTCACGACGTGTTGCCTAACGCTGACGTCATGGTCCACTCGGTTCCGCGCGCGCAGAGCATGGAAAATATTTTTGATCGCGTCCGTGCTGTCGCAACTCGCCACAACTTCAACGTGCATGATGTGAGCGTCCAGGATCTGAAGGGAGACCTGCACGTCGAGCAGCATCTCGAACTCGATGAGCGGTTGAGCCTGAAGGAAGCGCATGACCGGGTCACGGTGCTCGAGACGGAAATGCGCCGCGATGTGCCGGAGATTAATTCCATCCTGACCCACATCGAGAGCGAGCCCGCAACCATTGAACCTGGCGACGAAATCGTTCTCCACCCGGAACTCGAAAAGCGTCTGAAGAAGGTCGCTACCGAATTTCCGGAAGTCATCGACGTCCACGAGTTTCATTTCAAGCGCGTGCGCGGACGGCTGTATGTTTCCTGCCATTGCACCATGCGCGACGATCTCCCGCTCTCCCGCGTACACGACATCCAAACCGAAATCGAGATCCGCTTCAAACAAGAAGCACCGGAACTGTTCCGCGTGCTCATCCACCCCGAGCCGGTCACCGACAATCGGCGGTAGGTCGTGACGGCCATCACTGCCGATTTTCGATTTTCGATTTCCAATTGCCAATTGAAGCCCTCATGTCCGACCGGGCGCAGGATCTCCAGAAACGCACAACGGCGTACGCGCTGAGAATTCTCAAGCTGTTCCGCTCGTTGCCGAGTTGCCCCGAGGCTCGAATCATTGGCCATCAACTCCTTCGTTCTGGAACCTCTGTCGCGGCCAACTACCGCGCAGCCTGCCGTGGACGATCAAAAGCAGAGTTTCTGGCAAAGCTTGGAATCGTCGAAGAGGAGGCAGATGAAACAGTGTTCTGGCTGGAATTCCTTGCGGATGCCGACGTGGTCCGACGGGAACGCTTGAGCGATCTGATTCAGAAAGTCGCCAGTTGACGGCTATTTTCGTGGCCTAACGACGCACGGCAAGAAAAATAAATCGACAATTGGCAATTGAAAATCGACAATAGGGAATGATCGAAGCCCGCGCTCTTCATACCGACAATCAGCGTTTCATTGCCGAAAGTAGTTCCGGCCATGCCATCGTGATGGACGGAGATAAGAAAACCGCCAACAGCCCCATCGAACTGGTGCTCATCGGCCTCTGCGGATGCACTGGCTACGATGTAGTCAGCATCCTGCGCAAGAAGCGGGAGCCCTTCACGTCCGTCGAAGTACTCGCCAAAGCCGAACGCGCGCCCGAGCCGCCGACCGTCTACACGGAAATCAGGCTAGTTTACCGCGTGGGCGGGAAAGTCTCCCACAAAGCCGTGGAAGACGCAGTGAAGCTTTCGGAAGAGAAGTACTGCTCTGTCGCTGCCATGCTTCGCCAAACCGCGAAGATCAGCTACGAAATCGAGTATGTGGAATAATTGTTGAACTTTGATTGTTGATAGTTGGATGAGAGCCGTGAAGATCCGGGGCCATTCAACAATCAAAAATTAGCAATCGACAATTTCACGCTCCTTGTCCATCAAATCGCACCCGATCCGCGGTTATCTCTACATCGCCATCGCGACCCTGCTCTGGGGCGTTGCCGCGAGCCTTGGGCGCGCGGCCTTTACAGGCCGACTGCTTCCCGGAGGAGAAGCGCTCAAGCCAATCGATCCGCTCATTCTGTCGCAGTGCCGCACCAGCTTCTCGTTTCTGGTTTTGCTTCCGGCGCTGGTGTGGTCTCGCGGATGGAGTGATCTGAAACTGCCACGATCCGTAGTTACGAAGATTTTTCTGCTGGGAATTCTCGGCGTCGCGGCTTCGAATTACTTCTACTATCTCGCGATTCAGCGGACCAACGTCGCGACCGCAATCATTCTGCAATACACAGCGCCAGTTTGGGTGCTGCTCTACATGGTGATGCGCGGATTGCAGCGTGCCACGCTTCCTCGCGTGGCCGCGGTGCTGCTGGCTTTGCTGGGCATCGCGCTGGTGATCGGAATTGTCGGCAGCAGCGGTTTCCGCATCGACCCGATCGGACTCGCCGCCGCCATGCTGGCCGCATTTTCATTTTCCTTCTACAACATTGGGGGCCACAGCGTTCTCGCGCGATACGATCGCTGGATCGTGCTCCTCTACACCACCATGAGCGCGGGCCTGTTCTGGCTGTTCATCAATCCTCCATGGAAGATCGTCGCCGCGCACTATTCGGGGATGCAGTGGCTTTTTCTGCTGGTCTTTGCGCTTGGTGTCGGTGCTCGCGCCGTTTTCGTCTCTACTTTGCCGGCCTGCAGCATCTGGAACCGACGCGCGCAGTTGTAGTCAGTTGCCTCGAGCCGGTTTTTTCCATCCTGATCGCCGCGATCGCCCTTGGCGAGATCCTGCGTCCGGTGCAAACCCTGGGAATTCTGCTGGTGCTCGCGGCGACGGTCGTCGTCCAGTTGCCCGATCCGAAATCGAAAGAAACGTTGCTGGTCGAACCTATCGAGTGAAGTCTTCAGGCCGCCAGCAAGTGCAGCACGGTCCCTTCTACCTTGGGCCACGCGTTGGAGTGAGGATCGATCAGGTCGAAGTGGCCGGCGGTTGAGATTTCCAGCAGGTGAACATCTTCGCCCTTCTGTTTTTTGGCCTGCGCGTAATTACGGCTGAAGTTTGCGGGCACAGTGTCATCGGTAAGCCCGTGAATCAGCCACTGGGTGCAGTTCTTGATGGAAAGCTGCATGGGATCGGCTTCCCGATAGTGGTCCGTGATCATCTTTCGGTTTCCCTCCCAGGAATTCCACAACCGCATCGTTGCTCAAGTGTTCTTCAAAGGCTTCCTGAAGATCCACGACCCCGGCCAGCGATACCGCCTGCTTGACGCTGGGTTCGTGTCCCGCGAGGCATAGCGCGAGCTGACCTCCCGCGGAATGACCCATGACCAGGCTTTTGCCGCTGTCGAGGTTATATCGTTTCGCGATCTGGGGCAGGTAACGCCAGGCTGCGGCAATGTCTTCGAACGTGTGCGGCCAACCGCCGCCGGGATTCCCCACGCGACGATATTCGACGTTCCAGGTCGCCAGTCCCTGAGAGGTCAGAGCTGCGCAAAGATGTCCGGTGTGGGCAAGGTCGTATTTGGCACGCCAGAAGCCCCCGTGAATATTCATCACCACGGGGAAGGGGCCTTTACTCTTGGGCAGGCGTAGTTCACCAAACTGGTTGGGATCGTTTCCATAGGCCAGGCGCGCGTCGGCTGGCGGAGGAGGTTGTTTCAGAATATCTTCGGACATGCCGTCTATTTTACTTCCTGCACTGTCGCACCGAACGCTGCGTTGTCCCAAAGCGCGTGACCTTCCCCTTACTGTCCCTGGCCTGTGAATAGCACGTACGGTTCGAAGATCGGCTGGCCCTTCCTGCCAGTGCTGGAGTTCGCGGGGACGCGCCACAGGACGGTAAGGTGCTGCTGGAGGCTGCGCGCAACCTGCGCTCAAGGACCAAGCCCTGCGGTAACTGTTCAAAACCGACGAGACTGCCGATTGCAACATTGAAAGCCCCCGGATCGCAGCCGGTTCAGGCATGGCTCGGGCGCTTGGGAGTGATCGGCGATGACGGCATCGGCAAGAGCCACCTTTGCGAACGTACCTTTGGAACTGCTGACTCTGCCTGCATTTCCTTCGGTCTCTGCGAAAGCACTTCGGCTGCTTTCGAACAGGGATACACGACTTCTGGAACTACACTCGGCGTTGTCGGCCGACCCCTCGTTTTCAAGCGAAATCCTGCGCATCGCAAACTCTCCTCTCTACCCGGTCGCCAGTCAGGTCAAGAGCCTGACCCAGGCATCGATGCTCCTCGGTTTTGAGCGTCTGAAGGGGATTGTGGTCGCGCTCGGGGTTCGCTCGTACTTGACCGATCTTCTTCATGTGCCGGTTCTCCGCGCCTGCTGGCGGCACAGTTTGGCCTGCGCGTTGATAGCGGAGCAGGCAACCGCCCACCAGGCCGGCAGCGACGATGCCTATACGGCAGGCATTCTGCACGACATCGGGAGGATTGCCTTGGCGGCGATTCTTCCCGGACCGTACGCCAGTTTGTTGGAAAACGTCGAAGACTCCGCCACCCTACTTGAGCAGGAGCGCGACTCGTTCGGCGTTGATCACTGCGAAGCCGGACGGCGCCTGGTCGCGGCCTGGCGGTTGCCGCAGGAATTGCAGATCATCACATCGCAGCATCATCACGATCCCAGAGAACGCAGTGAGTTCGACGTACTTTCCATCGTTCACTACAGTTGCCGCATTGCCGACACTTTGGGTTTTCACGCATCGCGTCGCGCCAATGTAACTTCCTATGAGGAATTGCTTCAGGAGATACCGCTCTCCGCCAGACGAAAGTTCACCTTCGATCCGTCGGCTTTGGCGCAAACCGTCACTGCTCACATGGATACGCTGGATAGTGCATAGCGGAATGTATCGTACGCAATCGATAAAGCCGGGCGATTCCACGGATTTCCGGATTGACGCCGGGGATCACATATCGTCTTTCGGAATAACCGCTCGGTCAGATTCAGCCGGCACAGGAGGAAATGGTGAACCGAAAGAGATGTCAGGAAATTGCCTCTTTAGGTTTAGCGCTCATTCTCATCCTCGCCACAGCCTCGCAAACCCAGGCGCAGGACGGCAAAAAACCCTATCCGAGCTTGGCTCCGATTGGCTACTACGGGATGACTACCAGCCTGCGACGTTGCTCCTGACGTTTCCAAACGTTCTCAATATCTCCGAGGGGGACGCGCTCCGTTTCTATGCGAAGCTCTCCGCTGCGAGCATGGGCCATGACTTTTTGAAAAGCATCGACGAGAACACTGCGAGGCGGAGTTCCGGCAGTCCCGAGAATGGTCAGCGCCGTGCTACGTAGCACAGCCGCGGGAAGGGAGATAGTCGGCCCAGCGCTTTCCCCGACTTGCACGAAGCGAATCTCGGATGTGATGGCGGCAAACTCTTTGCGTGTTATCGCAGCCAGAAATGCTTCTGCAGGATTGCCCCACACATAGTCAACCACGACCTGGAAGCCTGCCTCACCAGCTTCACGCGCAAAAGCCTCGCCGAGTTTCTTCGCAGACTCATCGAGGCGAATGACGGCGTCAGCGCCACGCAGAGGCAACGCGTTCAGCGCTTGTTGGTTGCGTCCCGCAGCGACAACGCGGCCTGCACCAAGAAGTCTTGCAATCTGTACGGCCAACTTACCGGTCACTCCGGTCGCCCCGAGAATGAGCACGTTTTCACCCGGCACCAGTTTGGCGCGGAAAGCAAGTGTGAGCCAGGCAGAGATGCCGGGATTGGGCAAGGCAGCAGCGGTCTCGTCATCTACTTCTGGAGGAACGGGAAAGGAAAATGCCCGGCGCACAACCGTGCGCTGTGCCATCGCGCCGTAAGGAGCTCGGGCTCCGCCGAAGAACACCCTTTGGCCATCGCTGAGATGGCCAACCCCATCCGTGCCGCAGACGACGGGGAATTCGTGCGGACTGGCATAGTGTGAGCCGGCAACTAATTGTTTGTCGATCGGCTTCAGCGAGGCGGCGTGCACATGCACGATCACTTCGTCGTCCCCGGCGATTGGCTCAGGGAACTGTTCGCACCGAGGGGCCTTTCCGAGAGCATGCAGAACAGCAGCATCCATAGTGCTTCCTCGCGACGAGAGGGTCTGTAGCAAACTTTTTCCGTGAAGTTAGCGATACCGCTTTTGCTCAACATTTTACGCGGGGCGAAGTTGAATCAGTGTGCGCTATTCGGCGATAGCGTAGGTGTGCGCCGTATGTTTGCCTTCTTCCAGGGGATTGCTTGTGAAATCGCGAGTTAACGTCAACAATTTGTTCAAGGCTCGCCCAACTACACCGCTTTCATTGACTTGCCTCTTGCTGCGACGTAACATTCGCGCCAATGATCGGGCAAACCATCTCGCACTACCGCATCCTTGAGCTCTGGGAGGCGGCGGCATGGGAGTGGTTTACAAAGCAGAGGACATCGAACTAGGGCGTTTCGTGGCCCATAAGTTTCTTCCTGAGGATGTATCCACAGATCCAGTCTCGCTGGAACGATTCCGCCAACCAGGCGATTTCGCTCATTGACTGTCAAGAACGACGGGGATTCCATCCGGCGTGCACGACACCGCATCGACCACCTCTATCCCTAGGCAGTTGAACGAAGCTCCCATGCCGAACGCTGGCACCATTTCAACTGAAAGGTAGGGCGATGGACCTTCCGTACGCTCCTGACTCGTCAAGGCGAGTTCCATCATGGCGTTTTGATGATTGAATCCTTGCATCTGGAAGTCGGAGACATCCCGAAACTGCAGCGTCGTGAGTGTGTGGTGCAGGAGAATCAAGTACCCTTCCGAATCTACGTTTTTTGTCACCTGCCAAACGTGGATTCTGAGAGTCAGAAGTGGAAATAGTAGACACCCTTCTCCGGTTCAACGTTCCCCCGAGCGAAATGAAGGTCCAGAACCTCTGCGTCGTGGAACGACGGCCAATACCCAAAAATGTTGGTCAGCTTTTCGCTTCCAGCAATTAGAGATTCGATACTTGCCATGTGAAACCGAAGTCCTCGCGGAAAGCATAAACGAGAAACTAGAAGACTTGCCATCAAGGTCGGGTCAATTGACGCTATCAGGCCATTGCACTCACACTCCCGCTCTGGAGCCTTCTGTCCCTATTCGGCAACAGAGATCACCCGCATATTCAACGGAATATTTAAGCTTCCGTTAAGGTTACGAAGCGTATTTTGAAAGCCGCTCATTTGCTCCACCGTTGGCATCTGGGTATTGGGGATCGTTCGGGGTTTTGAGGCGCCCCCTTTTGACCTCATAACGGTTCCCTCTATCTTTTCCGCAGACAATCTCGATTCCCGTGAACCGGTCACCCTGGCTCGGTGCAAGCGAGTGAAGGTTCCTTGATCGAAATTTAGTAATGCTTGACATTTGTTTGGAGGCACAGAATTTTAAGCGAGCTACTTGCCTAATCGTTAGATAACGGTGTTTGTGGTGTCCGGGTTGGTTAGCAAGAATCAAACACTGGCCGAATTTGAAAGGACTGCGTATGAAGAGCCGCATTCTGTTGTTAACACTTTTGTCGTTGCTGGTCGCGGGCTGCCTTCAGTCGGCGACAGCGCAGGGAAGTTTTGTTTACGTCAACAGCAATTTCGGACGGACGGCTGGAATGAATAGCGTCTTGGCGTTCAAAAACGATGGTTTCGGGAATTTGTCCGCAGTTCCGGGATCTCCTTTCCTTACCCAGGGGACTGGAGTGTTCGATCCCCACGGAACTCTCAATCCGACCGATGCCGATCAGCAGGTGATTGTCGATTCGCAAGGGACTTTTCTGTATGCCGTGAACAGCCATTCCAATTCGATCGCGGTATTTTCGATTCGCTCCAATGGCGCACTCACTTCCGTTCCCGGTTCGCCATTTCCATCCGGAGGCCTAGACCCGGTAAGCCTTGGTATCGACCTAAACCGCGGCCTTTTGGTAGTTGTGAATCGTGATGGCGATCCAACTCAGCCGATGCGTGGCACGGTTCCCAATTACACTTCTTTTATTGTCGGCGGAAATGGTGCGCTCTCTCCCACGCACAATTCCTTGTCCTTGGTTGCGCTCTCCCGCCCAGAGCAAGCGGTGATGGACCAAGCAGACAACGTGATGTTTGGAGTGCAGTATGAAACTGCCAATATCGTTTCCTATCAGGTCGGCGCGACGGGAGTCCTTACCACGGTTACGAAATTGGGCCCGCCAGTTGCCGGTGCGCAGCCTTTAGGTGCGGCCTTAAATCCGAGTCAACGGGTGTTTTACGTGAGTTTTCCGGTTGCGGCGCTCATTGGTGTCTACACTTACGATGCGTCGGGTGCGTTGACCTTCGTGCAAACCATCCCGGCGGTCGGAGGGAATTGCTGGATGGCGATGAATGCTTCTGGGAATCGTCTCTACGTCGCGGATTCCGGAGTGGCGTCAGTCTCGGTTTACGACACCACGGTCGGAACATCTCCGGTTCTATTGCAAACACTTGCGCTCAAGAATGCCGTGCGAGCGCTCAATATGGCCCTGGACCCAACCGGCAACTTCCTTTACGTTTTGGATATTTTGGATAACAAACAAATGCACGTGCTTCAAGTCCTGGCGGACGGCACACTGCTGGAGCCCGGCAATCCGATCACCCTTCCCGTCCCTCAGGGTGCGGCGCCCGTCGGTATTGCGACGGTTCTGAAGTAAGTGTGCGTTCGATGTTCCGGCAATCTAAAGCTCGTATTTGCTTCCCCAGTTCCGGGCCGGGGATTTTCTTGGTGACCCTTGCAACCGGGACTGGGCGATAGCTGTTGTAATCAGGGCATTACGTTTGCAAACGTTTGTTACGAGTGTTAAGTCGATTTAACGACAGCGACCTTCGAGTCGCCGCCGACCGGCAGAAGCTGATGCTATTCGATGTCACCAGCAAACAATGGACGGAAGTTTCAAAACCGATGTGGGCTCGTTGAATTGGAGCCGGGACAGTGAGTATTTGTACGTCGACTCCGGAGAGAGCATTGACCCGAACATCTCGCGCTGGCGTCTCTCGGATCACAAGCTGGAACGCATAGCGAGCTTGAAGAACTTCCGGCGAGTAGTTTTCTTCGCCGCGTCCCCATGGAGTGGGATCACACCCGATGGTTCCCCATTGATGTTGCGGGACATCGGGCACACAAGAGGTCTACGCGCTCGATTTTGAGTCCGAGTAGCGGGGCGATTCAGAGCCGCAAATCCCTCCCAAGTCTAAGAAACGATTTTTCGGCTGTCGCGTTCCGTTCTCCGCAATCCCACAAAGCAGCATAAAAAGAGCCGCTCGTCGGAGCGGCTCTTTGGTTAATCCCAACTATCGCGAGTGCGAATGGCCTCCTTCACCGCTCGGCCCGGAACTGTGGGGGGCTGAGCTGGGTGCACTGCGCGGAGCTGACGGTGCGTTGTGACTCGGTGCCGGTGCGCTCATTCTCGGCGCTTCGGAGCGCGGCGCTTGCGACCGCGGTGCGGAAGGTTCGCTGCGCATCGTCGGAGCCGAAGAACTCGGGCCACGATACACATGCTCATCTGGTCCGCTCGATCGCGGTGCTTGCGCTACCGGTCCCGAGGGACGTGGCACGTTTCGGGAAGGTGCACCTGCCTGAGGCACGCCTTCCGTCGCCGGCCCACGATAGACATGCTCGTCCGGACCAGCGCCCTTCGGGCTCGTCGAGGACGGTGGCCGAGGCACGTTGTGATCGCGAACGTTGTTGTCCGGCACACTCGGCGTCGGGCGACCGCTGGTGGCCATTTTCGGTGGCTGTGGCACCGGGCGAACCGCGGGTAGCGTATCGCGATGTTGTGGCTGTCCACCGTCGCTGGCAGACGGAGGCCGCGGAACAATTCTGCCGACCGAAGGCTGAATGGCTCGCGCTTCCGAAACGCCCGCTGCCGGAGGCTGCGAAGCCCGAGGCGTTGAGATCGGTGTACGAGCATTGTCAGACGCCTGCGGCGGACGTGGCACTCGCCGCGCGGGGTTGGGCACCGGCTCGTTTTCTGCCACACGAGTTGGCGGCGTGCGATCGACTCGGCTGTCCATGGGACCGGTACTGAATCTCTCGCGGGCCGGCGCCACAGGTGGCGTCGCCTTCGAAACCACGGGACGTGCAATCACCTGATCATCCGGCCGGGCGGCGGGCCGTTCCGAATTATTCCCCATGCGAGCTTCGCGGCTGGGCGCAACCTGAAGATCTCCAGCCAAAGAGGCCTTACCCCAATCTTTTACTTCGCGGCGCGAAACCGGAAGTGCAGCCCTGGCGACTGGCAAGGAGTGCTCAACTACATCGTGCGGAACCGCGGTGACTGCTCCCGGAGTTCTCAAGTTCGCATAATTCCACGGACGCTCCGGACGACGGCCTACTTCGTTGTAATAGTTGTTGGTGATGTACGTAATATTCGTAATGTGCGTATTGGTGACGTTGACTCGCTGGAAGTAGCCGCGGCTTCCTCCGTACCACGGAATGTACGGCTCGCCGTACCCAAGCGGGCACCAGCCATATCCGCCGCCGAAGGAGAGGCCGACTGCCAAAGTGCTCTCCGCCAAACCACGCCACGAGCGCTGGAGCGTACACCGGGCGTACGTACACCGGTCCGGGAACCCAGGCCCAGTAACCCACATAGACCCAGCGGCCGTAGTGATAGGGCGCGAAGCCCCATGACGCGTCGTCAACCCAGGTCCAGCCCCAGGGGCTGATCCATGCCCAGTGGCCGTAGCGATAAGGAGCCCACCCATAACTTACGTGAGCCGGCACCCACACCGGACCATAAGCCGGAACCGTTTGCCATGCACCGTAGTCGTCGAGGTCCTGATAGCCAATGACCCCTGGGGCGACGTACTGCGCGCTCACGGAATTGTCTTCGCGGCGATCGCGCACCAGGCACCAATCGTCGAAGCCATCGTTCGGCGGCGCAGAATAAATCTCATGCGCCAAGGAAGTGCCATTGGTGAAGCGAGCGCGTTCGTGAGCACGTACGCGAACGGCAGGACCGTCGCCGGTGGCGTCTCCTTCACCTTTCGAGACGGTCACCAACGTGACTTCACCACTCGGGCCAACGTCGAAGCGATAGCGTCCTGACTTCTGCACCGTGAACGCAATATTCGGCGTATCCACTTCGTAGATCTCTCCGCGATAAAGCTTCCGCACCCGAAGGTTCAGCACGCCCTGGTGCAGTTGCACCTGCACCGTGTTGTCGCCGACATTGGTGAGAGTGAGGCTGGTCTCGCTATCGAGACGCAGGACTCCCGTGCCGACATTCAGCTCGGCGCGCGACTCTCTGTCAGTCCAGATGTTGTCGGAAGTGGTCAGCGGACGATTCAGGTTGGCCGCCACCCAATCCTCGACGCCGCGAGGCTGGACGGAAACCGAACCGTTCATGTACTGGAGACGGGCTACGCGGCCCGGCGGATCGACCTCGGCCGCGGCCAAAGTCGTCGCAAAGAGTGTTGCTAAAACTGCCCCAAACCAAACGCGCCTGAGAAGCTTCATGGCGTGCCTCCTTCAGAGACTGCCTTCAACTGCTCACTGGGTCCTCACGTCTGAGGGACGGCGCTGGTGACCCAATTACCTGTCCCGTTAGATGCGGGACTTTCACTTCCACTCATGAAAACCCCGCGATTTTGCTGAAGTTTTGCGGGGTTAGGGTACCCCGGAGCCCTTTCTTGGTTACCGGAGTTCCAAAACGGAAGCCAACCTATTTCAGGTAGGGCAGCAGTTCCTTGAAAGCCGGAACCCCAGAAGAACGAAGGAGTTCGTACATCATCATCTCGGCCGAGGAGATGATGGCTCCGGCCGCCCGCATGCGGTCCAGCCCGATCTTCCAGTTCCATTCGGTGCGGGAGCTGACGGCGTCAGAGGCGACGTGGACGAGATATCCCTCGCGCAGCGCGCCCAGGGCAGTCTGCATAACGCAGATATGGCTCTCCATTCCACAGAGCAAAAGCGTTGTGCGATTGCCGGGCAAGCGCTTCAGCAGAGAGCAGAAGACGTCGCTTCCGAAGCAGGAGAACATGTGTTTGTCGACCGGCTGATGTTCGGGCAGCAGGGAGGCGATCTCAGGAACCGTATTGCCCAGGCCCTTGGCATATTGAGTAGAGACCAAGGTCGGAATTTTCAGGATACCTGCCAGCCGGATCAGCAACTGCGAATTCTTCACCAGGCGCTCTTTTTCGAAAATCGGGGTAAGCAGCTTTTCCTGGATATCGACCACGATCAATGCGCACTGCTCGGCTTCTAGGGGGCGGCGCGCCATCTC
Source organism: Terriglobia bacterium (assembly GCA_963797845.1). Classification (GTDB taxonomy): domain Bacteria; phylum Acidobacteriota; class Terriglobia; order Terriglobales; family Acidobacteriaceae; genus DASREM01. Next base: position 604,282 of record CAWCRE010000008.1, on the reverse strand, counting down.
GGTAGAGTCGGTCTCAGTAGAAATGTTGTCGAAAGCAGTGCTCATATACTGGCTCCTCTTGCCCAATGATTCTAGCGCTTCTCCGTGAGGACGAGGGCGATGCCACAGGCTACACTGGCTTGCATGAAGATGCCTTCAATGCCGATGTCAATCACAGATTGGACCGCGGTGGCACCCACTGAACATCCCGGTGAGCAGGGAATGGCAACCTGGCGCACGGAGAATTTCGGCGACATACGCGTCCGAATGGTGGAGTACTCTCCCGGCTACATCGCCGACCACTGGTGTCCCAAGGGCCATGTGATTCTTTGCCTGGATGGTTCGCTCGACATCGAGATTAAAGACGGCAAACGCCTGCGGTTAGACAAGGGCCAAAGCTATCACGTGGGGGACGGAGATCCGCCCCATCGTTCACGAACCGTGAGCGGCGCGAAGCTGTTCATCGTGGACTGACTTTCTTAAGGCACGGGCACCGCCATGTGCGCAGGTCCGGTTGACCCCAATCCACGAAGCCCATAAAATTGAGCAGCATCGTCCTTCTGCAGCCCGGTCGTTCAACGGTAGGACATCTGCCTCTGGAGCAGAGTATTGGGGTTCGAATCCCTGCCGGGCTGCCAAACCTTCGTGAGCCCCTGGTGGCGCCCCCATCATCTGAAGTAGGGATCCTGACGGACTTGAGATTCTATGGCTGAACAGGCGTACTCGCCTTCTTTCATCAATGGACTGTATGGCAAGCTGGTGGAGGGCGGAATCGGTTACTTCTTCCCGTCCGCCAAGGTCGAGTTGCTCGACCCTCAACCCGATCGTGCGATTCATGGCCTGGTTCAGGATTCAGAAAATACCCTGACCTTGAATTGGCTGGGATCCCGGTATTCACTTTCCCGCAAGGAACCGTTTTCGGCTGCGGAACTGAAGCTTCTGACTGGCATTGGCGTGGTGCTCGATACTCGCTATCGCATGGTCGTCGATGCCACGCTGGTGGAGCAGCGCTTCGAACTTTTCCGCGGTCCGGTGGAAGATCGATACATCTCGGCAAGCCTGGATGTCGGCCCCTATGCGGACCCGGACTGGCAGGGTGCGGACCGACTGCAGGATGCTATCGATGTCCTTCGAACCAGTTCCCTCAGTACCTACGAGAACCGGCGCATCTCTACTGGCGCGCTGCTGTTTGGAAATCATCCCGACCCCTGCCATGAGTTGCCGATCACGCCCGATGGGTCTTTGCGCTACTCTTCCGCTCTCACTTCGATTCGCAGCTTTTCCCGGCTTTGCGATGGATTACGGACGCTCGCGCTGGTCGACCAGAACGGACGCCTGGTTGAAATTGTCGACGTCGAGCAGTGGGCGCAACCTTTCGCAGATACAAGCCTTCCGGTTCCATCGGCGAAGCGTTATCAAACTCACAGCCGTGCGACGCTATGCGGCGGGCACATTTGCATGATCCTGACGCCCAATGGCGAAATGAAAATTATCTCCGAAGGCGTTCAAGTCTTTCACTTCTGGAATGGCCGCTGGAGAGTCACCGACGCGCAACGCAAATATGATTTGTGGACGGCGGCGGTTGGCAACTTCGAGCTGGCCGAGCGCCTGTTTGCGACTGCGGTCAACCTGGCCGAAGACCGGCGCGGCGGCCTGCTGGTGGTTCTGGATAATCCTGCCACAGCCGGAAAGCTCGTATCCAGAAACGACTTGCTTACGACGGCACCTTCTCATCGTGAATTGGACGCTGCAGGAACGAAAGACCAACTTCATTACTTGTTACACCGAAAGAGTGTGCTCGATGTGCCGGAAGCCGTTCTAGAGACGTTGGCGCGTATTGATGGGGGCATCGTCGTCGACGCGGAGTCGAATCTTCTTGCCTTCGGCGCCATCCTGCGCCATCCCGATATGACCGATATGCATCCAGAGAATATCGAAGGAGGGCGCACCACGGCAGCGATCTCCGCCTCGCGCTTCGGAAACGTCCTGAAGATCAGCGAAGACGGAATGATTTCCTTCTTCCAAAAGGGCGAGTGTCTCTGGGATATTTGAAGTTTTGTCTCAGCCCCGGGCTGCGTGAGCATCGGCAAGTTTGGGAAAGATCACTTTGAAGGTGGTCCCGTGCTTCTCAGGGGAGTGATCGCTCTCGACTTCGATGTACCCGCTGTGTTTCGAGACGATTCCGTGTGAAATCCAAAGCCCCAGACCGGTCCCATTTTCTCCTTTCGTGGTGAAGAAAGGCCGGAACAAGCGAGCCAAGTTTTCTTTTGCGATGCCAGATCCGTTGTCGCGAACCAGCAGGGCAACCCCCTCCTTGGCATCTTTCAGGACCGCCTCCTCGACGAGGACTTCGATTTTTCCTCCGGGTTCCGAGGCATCGATAGCATTCGAGACCAGGTTAGAAACCAACTGTCGCATTTCTGCGGGAAAGGCCGAGATACTGGCTTCAGTTTGTATTCGGGTGGAGAACTCGACTTTCTTATCACGCAGAGGGCGCTGCAGCAAGATGGCCACGCTTTCCACCACTTCCGAAAGTTTGGTCGGCACCACAGTCTTCGACTCGCGGTACAGGCTCAGCATGTTTTTGGTGATCTGCACCAGGCGCGAGAGTTCCTGCTCCGCCATGGTGATCAGCTTTTCCTGTTGGCCGGTAGACTTCTTTCGCACCAGATAAAGCAAGTTTCCCACGGTTTCCAAAGGATTATGAATCTCATGCGCGATGCTCGCCGATAGTTTGCCGGCGGCTGCCAGCTTTTCGTTGGTCCGCAGGATGTTGAGCATCTCCTTCTGCTCAGTCACATCACGGAACACGAGGACCACGCCGATGATCTTGCCTTCCTGATCGCGAATGGGCGCGCCACTGTCATCGATGGCGATTTCGGTGTTGTCCGGGCGGACCAGGTAAGTGTGGTTGGCCAGACCGACGACCGTTCCGAGGCGCATGACCTTTGCGAACGGGCTTTCCGATTTCAGCCGGGTTTCTTCCGAGTAGATGCGGAAGACCTCATCCAGATGTTTGCCTGCCGCTTGCTCCTGCGAATGCTGCGTAAGTTGCTGCGCCAGGGGATTAAGAAACGTGATCGTTCCCTGTGCATCGGTCGCAATCACCGCGTCCCCGATACTTTTCAGCGTGACTTCAAGCCGTTCCCGGCTTTCGCTCGCTTCGGTGGTGCGCCGTCGCAGGTCCTCGAGAATCGCTCCGTATTCTTCGTCGACGATTTGAATGTTGTTCCGGGTCTCGTAAAAAAGAATGATGCCGAACAGGGCGATCAGGCCAAGAAGCGTCCAGCGCAAGGCGACGTCCAATCCTTCGGAGCGGTGAGTTCGCTCTACCCTCAGGGCCTCCTCCACGTCCGCGAGTTCCTGCTGACGTCGGCGCACGTCATCCATGATCTGTTTTCCGGCCAGGTTAAACGCCACCGAGTTTGCAGTGGAATCTCTTCTTTGAACACGGGAGATCGCATCCTCGGCATACGCGTGCCACTGCGCGTAGCTTTTCCGAGTCTCCTCCAAGCGCGACTGCTGTGCAGGATTGTCGGCAACCGTCGCCCGAATCTGGTCGAACAAGCTTTGCAGAACGGAGTCGGCGGCATGGTAAGGCTGCAAGAACTGCTCATCGCGAGTCAGGATGTAACCGCGAAGTCCAGTTTCCTGATCTACGATGGAGCGCAGCAAAAGCCGGGACTGGCTTAGAACTACATCGGTGTGATCGACCCACTCCTGGGCGGCAGTGAGCCTCCGGACCTGGGTTTCCAGTACCGCTCCGATCAGGATGGAAATCGCCAGCGGAACCAGGATGAGTCTTCCGAGCTGGCGGCGGAACACTCGCTGGCTGGTGGTCATTCCGTCGCCTCCAGATTCCTGCCCGGGAGAAGTTTGCGAATCATCGCCAGCAGGTTCTCGGTAGAGTCTCCCTTGGTCAGGTAAGCGTCAACCAAGGCGACGTGCTCCTCCGGAAGTGTCACGTAAGCGGAAAGAAGGATGATCGGGATGGCAGGATTTTTGTCGCGCATGTAGCGCGCAACTTCGCCGCCATTCATTCCTGGCATGGAATGATCAAGCACGACAACGTCGAAAACTGAGTTGCCGAAGAGTTCCAGGCCGCTTATTCCGTCACTTGCGACGGACACCTGGAAGCCCTCCGATTCCAGCATCATCTTCCTGACCAACAGGCCGGTTTCTTCATCATCCACACATAGGATTCTGCCAAGGCCCATGGATTGTTCGCCTGCGAACACAGCAAGAGAGTAGCTTGTTGATCACAATTTCTCAGGCGATGTGGGCGAATGTCAAGGAAGGCTTGCGTCAGCGGGTGGGTGTTGCGCCGCGTCCGAGCGCGGCGCAAAGGTTGAGGTGTTTGTACCCGCTTCAGGCGGCCTGTTCATTATTTTCCACGGCCAGCCCTACCGGCTGCCGGACGTCAATTTCCCTGTTTGATTTATTTCACGTACGTCTATTGCTGAATCCCGATTTTCTGTTTGGCCCTCTCAATCAAACCGCTCTCAATTCCAGGCCATTTGTCATGGTCCTTCCCTTTCTCATCAAGCTCAGCTGCGGTGAAGCCCGTAGAAGCGAGGTCTTCTCCATAGATGATCATTAACTCTTTGCGTTTCTGCGGGTCGAGCAGATGCACCAACCGCACAAACATCATGCCCGAGGGCTCGCTATATCCCTTTTCCCGAACGAGCGCTTCGATGTGCTCACGATCGGACCCCGGCCGAACCTCGGCATCTCCCTGCCGGACCCATGTGTCCACGTAAAAATCCAGTCCGCCGATCGTAGCGTGACGCGGCGAGTCATAGTCGTGGGCCAGGGTGGGCTTGCTTGGTAGATAACCCTCGAACTGAATCCAATACAGCCGCTGCACTTGCTTCTGTTTGTCGGCGTCTACGAAGGCGTGTAGCTCACAATCGGCTACGTCATACAAGTTCCATCGGCTGGCGCCGACATACTGGACCGATCCAGGCAGTTCGATGGTGACTTTCGGGTCGCGATCCGAGGTGATGGCGTGGCCGTTTACCTTCCGTTCCGGCTGTTGATTCTCGCCAGCTCGGACCTGAACGGCCACCAGTCCGGACAACAGAAACACCCATAATATTTGTTTGAGCAAAGTTCCACCCCCCGAGGTAAATACGTTGTTTGGCGGAAATTGGTTCCCGCTCAGAAATCCAGATTTAGGCGGCCTGCGTTTTCGGCGTAGTTGGCAGGCCTGCCTTCTGCCAGGCGTCCAATCCACCCTGGAGTGCGCGAACGTTGCTGTATCCCTGTTGCCTGAGTCGTTGCGCCAGACTGGCGCTTGAGCCTTCGTTGGGTCAAGTGCAGTAAGTGACGATGGGCTTGTTCATGGGCAGTTCTGAGAGATGTTTGTCCAGCTCATCGGCCGGAACGCGGACCGCACCCGGCAGCGTGACGTCCGACTGCGCCCAGGCATGAGGATTGCGCGTGTCCACAAAAACGAATTGTTCCCCGTTCTGCATACGTTGGCGAACTTCGTCGACTGTGATTCTGAGATCGTCGGCCATAGCACCTCCTTATTCGCAGCTCAATAGATGCCGAATGTGGTTTGGGTGCTGTTCGGGCTGGCTTACGGTTTGACCATGGTGGCGCCGCACCCCGGTTCCGGACACGCGTAGCGGACCGTGTTGCGCTGGCGATCGAGACTGGTAATGAACATGGGGCGGCCATGCATATCGCAACGCGGCTGGTTGGGAGCGATCACCGGCGGCTGGTCTCGCTTGGGAACAACATATCCGGTTCGCTCGCCGAAACAGCGTCCGCAGAATTTCTCAGTACAGCGAAAGTAGTCGATCGAGTAGTCGGCGTTATGGGGCGCGAGACACGGCTCCATAGTGCGAAAGTGCTGGTCACAGAGCGGCAGGATGTCTGAGCGCATTCAGGGAGAGAGGATAGCACTACATTGTCGATTGTCGATTCTTGATTGTTGATTGGAAAACCGCCCGCCTTTAAATCAATAATCAAAAGTCAAGAATCAACAATTTTTCTCAGCTCGCGGCGCAAAATTTTTCCCGAGAGTGTCTTGGGTACAGCGTCCACGAAGCGTACTTCACGCGGTTGCTTGTAGTGGGTCAGGCGATCGGCGACAAAACCACACAGCTCCGCCTGCAGGCTGCTGGATGCCGTGCAGCCCTCGCGCAACACCACAAAAGCCACCGGGATTTCTCCAGCTGCCACATCCGGCCGGCCAATCACGCCACAATCACGCACAATCGGATGTTCCAGCAGCACCGCCTCCACTTCCGCCGGAGCCACGGGGAATCCTTTGTACTTGATCATTTCCTTGCGCCGGTCGACGACAAAAAAGAAATCGTCCTGGTCGCGGCGAACGATATCGCCGGACCAGTACCAGCCATCGCGAAGTACCGCCGCCGTCGCTTGTGGTTCCTTCCAATAACCCTTCATGAACTGGGGGCCGCGCATCACCAGTTCGCCGGTTTCGTCAGGCCCCACGTCCTCTCCTGATTCGGTCACCACGCGGCAATCGGTTTGGCACAAAGGCTGACCGATCGATTCCGGGCGATAAAGTTCGGGCTCAAGGTACCCGATATGGGTGACTGGCGAGGCTTCGGTCATCCCGTAGCCCTGACATACGAGAATCCCGGTGTGCTCCGTGAATTTGCGCGCCAGTTCGGGCGCGAGTGGCGCGGCCCCGGATTTCACCCAACGCACGCAGTGATCCGCAGGGAAGTGTCCGGCTTCCGCCGCCTGATTCAGTGCGTTCATCGCCGGAGGCACCACCGGCATCATAGTGACACTCTCTTTCACCAGCAGTTCGAGCAGTTGCGGAACATTGAAACGCGGCATCAGTACAAGCGTCGCCCCCAGAGTCATTATGGGATTCAGGGCCACGTTCAGTCCATAAATGTGATACAGCGGCAGAAAGCACAACATGACGTCGTCATGCGACATTTCGGCGGCGTGTGGCCCGATGGTCTGAAAGACGTTCGCCACCAGGTTGAAATGCGATAGCATCACGCCCTTGGGCAAACCCGTGGTCCCGCTCGAGTAGGGAAGCGCGGCCAACGTTTCCTGCGAATCGGTCGCAGCTTCGGGAAGACGCAGGCTGGAGGTTTGCAGAAGGTGCTGAAGGTCCTCGACACCCGTGTGTTGCTGGCGGATGGCGTAAACGTGCCGCAGGCTCCGCAGGTCTTGGAGTTGGACTGTCGCGAGCAACGGTCCATCGCTGATCAAGAACACTGCGCCGGAATTTTCCAGTTGATAGCGCACTTCGCGATCCCGGTAGGTGGGATTGAGCAGGGTTGGAATTCCGCCGGCGAGTGTGGCCGCGTGGTAAACCGCGCAGAACTCCCAACAGTTCGGCAAATAGATCGCCACTACTTCACCCGGCTTCAGTCCCACGGCAACCAGGCCGCTTGCGATGGTGCGAATCAAGTCTCCATATTCGCCATAGGTGATTCGACGACTGCAGGAAGGGTCAATGATGGCGGTCTTGTATGGGTACTGCTCGCAGCTTCCGAGTACGACGTCGTGCAGGAAGCGGCCGTGAGGATCGGCGAAAAGTTGGCTGCGCAACATTGCGGCACGATTATAAGGGCTGCTTCGGCCGTAGGCTTGCGTCAAACAAAGTATTCAGGGGAGGCGAAGTCCAGATTGGGATGGATTGAGGGAATGGCCGACGCGGCTAACTGGCTAGCTTGCGCAGAAATTCACGCTCGTCCATGCGATATTTGAAGGCTTTGCGCCCATCAATGAAGACCACGGGAACTTCATCGCTGTACTGGCGACGCAGGGAGTCGTCGGCGTCCACGTCCACCTCACGCCAGGTAAAGCCACCCCGTTTCTGCAGCTTCGACAAACTCTCCTTCACGATTTCGCAAAGATGGCAGCCTTTCCGGGAGTACACCACGACCTCGCGGCCAGGGTTCATGCGGCGCAGTGTAGCAAGGAAGGTGCAATTGCGAAAGAGGGTTCTACTCTGCTTTCGTCATTCGCCCGGCGGGGTCTCTGGGGTGCTCGGCGCTAAAGCGTTAAGGTTTTCCACCTTCGCCACTCGATGAGTCGCAGCGGAATGTAGAATTCGCTTCATGAAGCCAGGGGAAAGCAAACCGCTGCGTGGAAAAACAGTTCTGATCACGGGTGCAGCCAAGCGCCTGGGACGCGCTTCCGCGCTCGCCATGGCGCAAGCGGGTGCGGACGTGGCCATCACTTTCAATGCTTCCGCCCGCGAAGCCCAGCACACCGTCATCGATATCAGCAGCCTTGGAGTTCGTGCTGTAGCGCTGCGTTGCGATGTAACCGATCAAAAGAGCGTGCGCGCCGCCGTGAAAGAAACCGCGAAAGAGCTTGGCGGGATCGACATCCTCGTCAACAACGCTGCCAATTACGAGACGGCGGAATTTGACCAGCTTACCTTGAAGCAGTGGGACGCGATCTTCGCCTCGAATACCCGCGGACCATTCCTGGTTTCGCAGGAGGCGTTGCCAGCTTTACGCGAGCGCAAGGGCAAGATCATCAACATGGGTTCGCTGGGCGGACTTCGCCCTTGGGCGACACACGCCCACTACTGTTCATCGAAGGCCGCCGTACACATGCTCACCAAAGTCATGGCCAAGGCGCTGGCTCCGCAGATCGCGGTGAACTGCGTAGCGCCTGGCATGATTGATCTCGGCGAGAAAGCCGCCGCGGCGTTCATGAAGAAGATGGCCAGACAGACTCCGATGAAACGGAATGGCACCGGGGAGGAAATTGCGCAGGCGGTATTGTTCTTTGCCACGGCGCCGCATTTCATTACCGGGCAGATCCTCGCGGTGGATGGCGGCCTGGGATTGTGATGGCAAGATTTGTCAGGATTCGAGCTTTCCTGTATGGTTTCGAGTTTCCGGCGCGATGAAACCTCTACTGATTATTTCCTTTCTTTTCTTTACTGCCTTCGCGATGGCGCAGGTACGGCCTGAAGACGGAGGACACGAGTGGCAGATTTGGACGGGCGGCGGCCACTCAGTCTCCGGCGGCAGGGGTGACACCGGAGTATGGAACGTCGGCTTGCGATACGGCTGGATTCTCACTCGCCCACACGGTCCGGGCTTCCTCAAAGGACGTTTTGAGTACGCGCTCGACGCCGTTCCGGTGTTTCTGGTCTTTCAGCCCGCGAACACGGCCTACGGCGCTGGGGTGAATCCGGTGAATTTAAAGTGGGATTTCGCGACCCGGGGACGCCTGGCGCCGTATATGGAACTTGACGGCGGCACTCTGTTTACCAACCACGACGTGCCCGCGTTCACCTCAACTATCAACTTCACTACCAGTCTGGCCCTGGGAACCCATGTTCTGGGAGAGAAGTACAACTGGAGCATCGAAGCGCGCTACATGCATATTTCCAATGCTGGCCTCAGCGTACCCAACCCTGGGATCAATACCTTTCAGATCCGACTAGGGATTGGCCGATTCTTCCCGAAATAATTGTCCTCGCCATAAACCATTTTCTCTCAGCAGGTTAGCGGCTGCTTTGAAAATGGTATGTGATCTCGATCACGAAAAAATCTGTTTGCCAGGTGTAACTTTGCCCCGCACTGCGCATCTTGAGTGGTGTGGGCTCGTTAGGCTTACACTCTCAGAGCAGCACCCGGATACGTCGCGCAACGTGTCCTGCCTCCTTAGCTGTTTGCTGAGAATGGAATTGTTCCCTGACCGGGGGGTCCGGAGCAGACCTGACGAGCCCGAAACTTTGCCCTCTCCCAGCCTCCCCTTTTAAAGCTTTGCCATCACCTGAGTTGCGCCTCGTCAACTCCGCCGGATATTCTTCTCCGTCATGCCCACCACCCTGGTTGAATGTGTTCCCAATTTTTCTGAAGGCCGCGACAAAGCCAAAGTCGATGCCATCGTCGACGCCATGAAGATGGACGGCGTTTACCTGCTCGACCGCGAGATGGATTCCGACCATAACCGCTGCGTGATCACCCTGGTCGGCGAACGCGAAGCGATTCAGGAAGCCGCCATTCGCGGCGTGGGCAAGGCGTCCGAGTTGATCGATCTGAATGTTCACCAAGGCGCGCATCCTCGCATGGGGGCGGCCGACGTGGTGCCGTTCATCCCCATTGAAGGCGTTACGATTGAAGATTGCGTGACCATGGCGCGCCACGTAGGCGAGCAGATCTGGAAGCGCTACCAGATTCCGGTTTATCTCTACGAGGCGGCCGCAACTTCGCCCGAGCGGCAGAATCTGGAGAACATCCGGCGCGGGCAGTTTGAAGGCATTCGCGCCGACATCGCCACCAACCCGGCGCGCAAGCCGGATTTCGGGGACCCCCGCGTTCATCCGACTGCGGGCGCCACGGTCGTGGGGGCGCGCAAAGCCCTGATCGCCTACAACGTTTTCTGAACACGCCCGATGTTGACATCGCCAAGAAGATCGCCAAGGCGGTTCGCTTCTCCACCGGCGGCTTGCGCTTTGTGAAAGGCGCCGGATTTCTGGTGCGTGGGCAGGCGCAAGTCTCGATGAACCTGACCGATTTCGAGCAGACGCCGATTCATCGCGTGTTTGAAATGGTGAAGCGCGAGGCCGAGCGCTACGGCGTGGTGCCGGTCAGCAGCGAAATCGTCGGGCTTGATTCCGAAGAAGGCGCTGGAGCAGGCGGCGGAGTGGTTTCTGCAAGTCGAGAACTTCGACTCCTCGCTGATCCTGGAAAATCGCTTGGCGGCGGTCATGGGCGGGAAGATGGCGGTCGGTGGACTGCGCGCCGGAGTCGAGCCCTTCGTCGAACAACTGGCCGCGCCGACGGCGACGCCGGGCGGCGGCAGCGCGGCCGCGGCGAGTGGAGCCATGGCCGCCGGCCTCGCCACCATGGTGGCGTCCATGTCGCGTGGCAAGAAGGCTTACGTGCAGTATGAGACGGGAGTTGAGCGAAGCGATTGCCCGGCTTGCCGGATTGCGGGAAGAGCTGAAGGCATCGATCGATGCCGATGCCGAGTCCTACAACGCGGTGATGAAAGCCTACAAACAGGCCAAAGAATCGGCGGACGCGAGACGGCATCATCGATGCCGCGCTTAAACAAGCCACCAGCGTGCCGTTGAGTGTCGCCGAGCGGGCCAGGGAAGTGGTGACCATCGCCGAGATACTGGGGCCGATCACCAATCCCAACATGAAGTCCGACCTCACCACCGCGATTGCCCTGGCGCGTGCGCGCTCACGGGTGCGCTGGCGAATGTCGAGATCAACCTGGAATCTCTCAAAGACGAAGCTTTCGTTCCGACGTTCGCAAGAAGGCCGACTTGCTGCGAAGCTGAGAGCCTCGATCTCATGAGCGATCCACGATTAGAGCGTCATCGCCAATCCATCGGGAAATTGGTTCTCAGCGGTGATGTTTCTCATCGCGTTGATCATCTTCGCGTTCGAATGGCGCTGGCATCACGGCACCACAAGCTTGAATTCAAGTTGTCTTAACGACGCCGAGGCCTGCGGAAGGCGCTCCGGTGGAGTTCGAGGAGGCAAGATCGGTTTCGTGCGCGGGATGAGTCCGGCGCGACAGTTGTCCCACGCAGGCGGAGATCTACTAATTCGCTCGATCAAGTGCTGGTTCCCGACGACAGTCACGCCACGCTGGCAGTCTGCCGAGGGCGAGATCTGAGATCGTGATTCATCCGGGGAAATCGCCCAAGCCAGTCGGAGTGGGTGGTGTTTTAAAACCTAGCCCTAACGGATGCAAGAACGCTTTCCGCATCGTTCTGGTTACGAGCCGATTGCACTTTCGTTGCGATCTGGCCAACGCATTGGCATACAATGAGCTTAGGTGCAGGTGACGGGTAAGTGTGCTCTGCATCCAAGTAAGTATATCCCTAAGAGGCAGTTTGATGAATTCTTGAAAGCCTGTGTGTGTGTTCTGATCCTCTCTAGCGTGGCGGCGTGGGCGCTGCCCCTGGGCAGTTCGGCGCGGTCGGTGATCCCCTCCGATGTGCAGCAGATTATTTCCGTGGATTACCGCGCGCTGCAGAATTCCGACACCGCCAGGCACTGAAACAGCAGGTGCTTGCCCGAGAATTTCAAGCAGTTCGAAGGCGCGCTTAAGGGCGTTGGCATCGATCCCGACAAAGATGTTGATCAGCTGACCTTCGCCTCCTTTCGCACGCCGAAGAACGGATGTTCACGTTGTTGGCGTGGCGCAAGGCACCTTCTCCATGAAGACTTTCCTGAAGAAAATGAGGCTGCAGAAAGTGAAGCCCGTCAAGGTTCGCAACACGCGATATCTGGCCCATGTCGGGCGGCATGGACATGACCTTCCTCGACGACAAGTACGCTGTTGTTTGGCGATAGCGACGCGATTCAGAGCGCGCTGGATGCACGCGATGGTTATACTCAACGCTCGATTCGAACAACCAGATGGCGGACATGATCGGCTCGGTCGATTCCGGCACGGTGTGGAGCGTTCTCGACCAGCAGGGAACGCAGAACATGATGCGCTCGGCGCTGGGCGATGCCGCGCAAGCTCGCCGATTACGAGACCGTCAAGAAACGGCTGCTGGGTTCGCGCTACACCATGAACTTCGCGAACGGCGTCAACTTTGACCTGGATGTATTGACCTCGGACTCGGTCACGGCTGCGACGCTTTCGCGCTGGTGAAGGCCGGAGTGCTCTACAGGAAGATGACGGCGACGCCGACCGAGAAGCTTGCGCTCGAAAGTGTAAAAGTGGATTCCGACAGCTCAAATCTGCAGATGCACTTCAAGAGCGACGACAAGCAGTTCCAGTCGCTGATGCATTCGGATCTGTTTGCGGCAGTATCGAAATAGAGCTTCAAGTTTCAGGTTTCGACGAGCAACGGTTCGCATCGTGAGGCACAGGCGGTTCGCGAAGCCTGAGAGCTGCTGCGAGCTCTATGTCTTTGACTCTGCCGGTGCTCGGCAGACTGCGGCGTTATTCGAGATTGAAACTGACGCTGAACTTCGCTTCTTGCTTCGCCGCTTCGCGCTTCTCTTGGCCCAGCCTTCCTTCACGATCTGGCGGCCGCGCCCGATGGCCAGCGAATCCTGCGGGACATCCTCGGTGATGCAGGACGCCGCGCCGACATATGCGCCTTTGCCGACCTTCACCGGCGCAACCAGTGTCGAATCGCTGCCGATGAATACGCCGTCTTCGATTATGGTCGTGTGCTTGTTGCACTCCGTCGTAGTTGCAGGTGATGGTGCCGGCGCCAATGTTTACTCCCTCGCCGATCTCCGCGTCGCCAAGGTAGGTCAGGTGATTGGCCTTGGATCCTTTGCCCAGGCGTGATCTTCTTGGTCTCGACAAAATTTCCGACGTGCGCGCCCTCGCCGATTTCGCTTCCGGGCGCAGATGCGAGTAGGGGCCCAGGATCGCGCCGTTCGCGACACGCGCGTCGTCCAGCATGCATGCCGGCGTACCAGTACCTCGTCGCCGATCTCCGAATTCTTGAATCACGGTGTAAGAACGAATGCGGCAATCGGTGCCGATGCGGGTGTTGCCAAGAATCTGCACGAATGGCTCGATGACCGTGTCGGGGCCGATCTCGACGTCGCTATCAATCACACAGGTTTGCGGGATAAAGAATGGTGACTCCTTCGGCATCAGCTGGCGGCACTTTGCCAGCGCGCATCCGTGCGTCGATGTCCACCAGTTCGGCGCGGGTGTTGCCGCCGAGAACTTCGTGAGGATCGCTCGGCTTCGACCGCAACCACCACGCTGCTTTGGCTTTCCCAAGATCGCGGCCATGTCGGTCAGATAATACTCGCCGTGAGGATTGTCGGTGCTCAAGCTTGTCGATATGCTGGAACAGAGGCTTCGCATCGAAAGCATAGAAGCCGGAATTGATCTCGCGAATCTTCTGTTGCTGCGCGAGCGTGGCGATTTCTCTTCGACGATGGCCTTCACGTCGTCGCTCTTCGCGCCCTTGCGAATCACTCGTCCGTAGCCGGTGGGATTCGTCGAGTTGCGCCGTCAGCAGCGTCATCGCCGGCTTCTTCGCCAGTATGAAAATCGCGCAGCTTCTCGATGGTTTGCGGCGTGATCAGCGGAGCGTCGCCGGACAGCACGATCACCTGGTCATAGGATGCCAAGGCCTCGCGCGCGACCATCAAGGCGTGGCCGGTGCCGCGCTGCTCTTTCTGCAGGACGAAATTGATGCCGGTATCTGCGACCGCTTCACGGACGCGCTCCGCCTCGTGGCCGATGATGGCGTAAACATCCTTCGGCAGGAACTACCTTGGTTGCCGCAGCGATCACGTGGGCCAGCAGCGGCTTTGCCGCCGACTTCGTGCAGCACCTTGGGATGTTTGGATTTCAGGCGCGTGCCTTTGCCGGCGGCCATGATTGCGATGGCGACGCGCGGAGCATGGCTGAGATTTTTCTTTTGGCATTCGATCCAATATACCGCGAGTAGCCATGGATCGACTGCGAGCGGACGATGTACTCTCTGACGACTGCTCATTAGGGAACTGCAGTGCTTGACGGTTGGCTCGCGCTTCAGTTCAAGCTCGGAGGGTCGCTTGAGCAGCCAGTTGCATCAGGTCGTGGGCGACTCGAGCAGTGGCGTGGCGGGCAACGCCGGCCTCGTCGAGATAATCGCCGAGTACCGGGATGACTCCCAGCTCTTCGATCGCTCGAGGTCGGCCACGATCTGCGTCGGCGCCTTCCAGCGCATACTTGGCTTTCATGCTCGGAGGACCGGCGTGCCGATTGATCAGGGCATAGTCGAAGAGGCGTTCGCCTGGGCATGACGGTTGAGCGCGCGAATGTGGTCGGCAGCAGTCAGTCCCAGGCTCTCGTTGGCCTGGGTCATCAGGTTGCAGACGTAAACCTTGACTGCCGCGGAATTGACGATCGCCTGCGCGATGCCGCGCACCAGCAAATTGGGAATGAGGCTGGTGAACAGCGATCCGGGACCGATGGTGATCAGGTCGGCGCGAGCGATCGCTTCCAAGGTCTGCGGCAGCGGTTCGACATCAGGCGGAACCAGAAACAGTTCCTTGATGCGGCCCTTGCTGGCGGTAATTTTGGTTTCCCCGCGGACGCGGGTGCCATCCTCCATCAGAGCTTCGAGTTCGACGTTGGAGGTGGTGGCCGGGATAGATGTGCCCGCGCGTGAGCAGAATCTCGGAAGACAGGCGTACCGCTTCGCTGAAATCGCTGGTGATGGAAGTCAGCGCAGCCAGAAAAAGATTGCCGAAGCTGTGGCCCTCGAGTCCGGAGCCCTTTTCGAAAGCGATGCTGGAACAGTCGGGAGAGCAGTGCTTCGTCTTCGGAGAGCGCGACGATGCAGTTGCGAATGTCGCCCGGCGGCAGCATGTTGAATTCTTTGCGCAGCCGTCCGCTGGAGCCGCCGTCGTCGCTGACCGTGACCACGGCGCAAAGTTCGCAGATCACTGGCTCGCCGGGTTCTGCAGGGAATCGGGTCACGGACGGGCTGACGTAGCGCTTCAGTCCTTTGAGCAGGGTGGAGAGGCCGGTCCCGCCGCCAATGGCAACCACGCGCAGACCCGGCTTGATAGCGGCACAGCTGGTCCTGCAAGGTCGTCCGGGCGTGCCGGCGTCGCTCATAGGGCTGCCTACGATCCTCGTCGGGATCGCCGGTGTAGGAGCAATTCCGCTCCGGGATCGGGATACAGCAATTCGGTAAAGCGCGGATCTTCGACCAGGTTCTGGAAGTCGGAATCGTTTCGTGCCTGGAAACGCAGCGCCGGGTTCAGGCGGATGGCCTCATCCAGATGGCGCAATGAATCTTCGACGTGGCCGGTGAGGCAATCGAGCGCCGCCATCCGTAGGCAACGTAGTCGGCCTTCGGCGACTGCTTGGAAAGTTTTGTCCAAATGCTCGCGGGCGCTGACGTAGTCGCCCACATTCATCAGCGAAACCGCGTAGTCGTAGTGCTCTTCGGGGGTCTTGAACTGAGTTGCCGCGCGCTCCGCGTGCTGGTTGCAGGTGTTGAGGTGAACCGATGGCGCGATCCGCCAGTTCCTTGCTGGCGTCCGGCCGAGACCTTCTGCAGGTGGGTCTTGGCCTTGTCGAACTTGTGCTCCTGCATGGCGCGCAAGCCGGCCTCATAGTTTTGCACAGCCTGTGCAAAACGGGGATCGTCGCCGACCGATTTCTTGGGTGTGGTCTTCTGAGCCATCTGTAGAATTCTTCCTGTGCTCTTCGTAAGTACGCCTTTTTCTTAGCTTAGATGAACGAACTGTTTAACTTTACTGCCAGCTGTTTTCGTCATCCGGCTGACGTTCCTGCGAGCCAGTTCGGAGCTTCGATTCGAGCCTGTGGAAAACATCCAGTGCGGGGCCGCAGGTTATACGCGGCCTGCTGGACCGTCAACTCAGCACGCGGCAGAGTCGCTAATTGATCGACGCGGCGGTCTGCAGGTCGACCTGTTTCCATTCGCCGGCGATGATGCCTTTGCGGATCTGGGCCGCGGTCTTGCCCTTCTGGTGTTGCGGATAGGAGTAATACAGCTCTTTCAGGCAAATGCGCACACTGCGCTCCGTGAGTGCTTTCAAAGCAGCTATGCAGGCTGTTGTGGCCCATGCGGTCGCAGTAGCAGTAGCACGGCTGCTGGTGCAGCACGGCTGGGATCTTGGCCGCCAGTTCGTAGGCGTGCGTCTGATACGGGATATTGAGCATTGTCTCCCCACAGCTGGTCCTTGGTCGAGGATCGGCGGGCAGCTTCGTGCCCTTCGCCGGCGGGCCCGCATTGAATGCGGGAACCGGTTCGCCTCCTGCTGGGAAGTAGCCCAAGGAGCGGAGACAGTCAGAGTGTACCAGAAATAGAACAGCCAGCGTCAATCCGCGTTTCAGCATGAGCAAGTCCTCGCATCGGCACTATTGTAACCCGAATACGTCAGCCGAAGTACGCCAGGCAGCGGAGCTGCCTGCCGCTGAAGCGATCATCGGCCTTACCGGAAGCGCAATCCGTATAGAATTGAACCGTATAATGCAGAACAGCGTGACGAGCAGAGTCACTCCACGCCGTCTGCGAACGTGGCGAACCCGAGCGTCTCCTAGCTTCCGCTCGAGTGTCCCTGCTCATTTCGGTCTGGCTGCGGGATCTGATCATCTCGCTCGCGATTTCCGCCTTCATCATCATCTTCCTGTACCAGCCGGTGAAAGTCGAAGGCACCAGCATGATGCCCTCGCTCGACGATCAGGAGCGCATCTTCGTCAACAAGTTCGTGTACCGGCTCGAGCCGATCCAGCGCGGCGACATCGTGGTCTTTCGCTATCCGCGCGATCCTTCGAAGAGCTTTATCAAGCGCGTGATCGGCGTCGCCGGCGACCATATTCGCATCGATGATGGCCAAGTTTATGTGAACGGCAAGCCGTCTGGATGAAGATTACGTTCCCGAGTGCTTACGAGGACGAGCGTTCGTATCCGGAGATGATCGTGCCCGCCGAACAGCTATTTTGTGCTGGGCGATCACCGCAGCATGTCGAACGACAGCCGCGATTTCGGTCCGGTGGACCAGAGCTTCATTTACGGCAAAGCCGTCTTTGGGTACTGGCCGTTGGACAAGATGGGCAGCTGCGTTAGCGCTGACCTCTTCTGGCGAGTATTTCCACTTATGTCGCATCAACTCACGTCTTTCCGACTCCCGCATCCTGCTAAAATCTATAAAATCCACTCCCTGGAGAATCGAATGCAAGCTATCCTTGCGCTGGAAGACGGACGGATCTTCCGAGGCAAAGGCTACGGCGCAAAAGGCGAATGTTACGGGGAAGTAGTTTTTAATACTTCCATCACCGGCTATCAGGAAATTTTCACCGACCCTTCCTACGCTGGCCAGATCGTAGTTCTCACCAATCCTGAAATCGGCAATTACGGCACCAACTCCGAAGACAACGAAGCCACGCGTCCCTATATCGAAGGGCTTGATCGTGCGCGAGTTCTCGCGCGTCAGCTCCAACTGGCGCTCGCAGCAGGTGGCCGAAGAGTATCTCGAGCAGTTCAAGATTCCGGTGCTCGGCCGATATCGACACCCGCGCGCTGGTGCGCCATCTGCGCGACAACGGCGTGATGCGCGGCGTGATCTCGACGCTCGAGACCGACACCGACAAGCTGGTCGCGAAGGCGCGCGTCGATTCCGAAGATGGATGGCACCGACCTGGCGAAAGTAGTCACGCACCAAGCACACCTACGTGTGGGAGACGGGCGAGCGTTCGCATCTGCCCGACGAAGTGGTCGGGGTGAAAGACGAGCCGCGAACGCTTTCACGTGGTCGCCTACGACTTCGGCATCAAGCACAACATCCTGCGCAAGCTGCGCGGCGAAGGCTGCAAGGTGACGGTCGTTCCCGCGCAGACCCAGGCCGAAGATGTGCTCGCGCTGAAGCCGGACGGCGTGTTTCTGTCGAATGGCCCGGGCGATCCCGAGCCTTGCACCTACGCGGTCGACAACATTCGCCGCCTGATGGGACGGCAGCCGATCTTCGGCATCTGCCTGGGACATCAGCTGACCGGAATCGCGCTTGGGCGGGAAAACTTTCAAGCTGAAATTCGGACATCACGGCGGCAATCATCCGGTGAAGCAGCTGCACACCGGCAAAATCGAGATCACGGCGCATAACCACAACTTCGCCGTCGATCCGGATTCGCTGCCGCAGAGCGAAGTCGAACTGACGCACATGGATCTGAACGACAACACGCTGGAAGGCTTGCGGCACAGGAATCTGCCGCTGTTCAGCGTGCAGTATCACCCGGAAGCCATCGCCCGGCCCGCACGACTCGCATTATCTGTTCAAGGATTTTGTGAAGATGATGGAGGAGTGGAAGGGGAGAGTGACCGTTAGTATCTCGCAGTACGAGTTCTCGTACGCGAGAGATTTGATGCCAAACGATTACGTGATTCATCCATGATTTGATCACACGGTGTGAGATCACAACAGTGCGTGAGCAAAGCGCGAGTTTGAAAGGGCGCTTCAAGCGGTCAGAGAGCGAGTTTAGCTGAGAAACGTGACGGCTGTCACGGCGGCAGGACGAACAGAGGCAGATGTCGACATGGCTAGATGCAATGGACGCGTGCTCGTGAGCAGCGCCTGTGCAGAAGCGAAACAAGTAGACGACGCGAAGACGACACAACGACGAATCTAAATGCCCAAACGCACTGACATCTCGAAAATCCTGATCATCGGCTCTGGGCCCATCATCATTGGCCAGTCGGCGGAGTTTGACTACTCCGGCACGCAGGCTTGCAAGGCGCTCAAGGCCGAAGGCTACGAAGTGGTGCTGGCCAACTCGAATCCGGCCACCATCATGACCGATCCCGAGATCGCCGACCGCACTTACATCGAGCCGCTCACCCGCGAGTATCTGGAAGAAATCATTCGCGTCGAGCGCGAGATGTCGCCCAGCGCCGGCTTCGCCGTTCTGCCCACGGTCGGCGGACAGACCGCGCTGAACCTCGCCATCGAACTTGCCGACAGCGGCATGCTCGAAAAATACAACGTGCAGCTGATCGGCGCGCAGATCAGCGCCATCAAGAAAGCCGAAGACCGTCTCTTCTTCAAAGACGCGATGCAGAAGATCGGCCTCGACGTTCCGAAATCGGCGCTGGTCAACAATCTGAAAGATGGCCTCGAGTTCGCCGGCAAGATCGGCTTCCCGGTCATCATTCGCCCGTCGTTCACGCTCGGCGGCACGCGGCGGCGGCATCGCCTACAACCGCGAAGAGTTGCTGGAAGTTCTGGCTCGCGGCCTCGATTTCTCTCCGGTGCACGAAGCGCTGATCGAAGAATCGGTGCTCGGCTGGAAAGAATACGAGCTTGAGGTGATGCGCGACACGAAAGACAACGTCATCATCATCTGCTCGATCGAGAACTTCGATCCCATGGGCGTGCACACCGGCGATTCGATCACCGTCGCTCCGGCGCAGACGCTCACCGATCGCGAATACCAGACGATGCGCGATGCGGCCATTGCCGTGATTCGCGAGATCGGCGTCGAGACCGGCGGATCGAACATTCAGTTCGGCGTCCATCCCAGCACCGGGCGCATGGTCGTCATCGAGATGAACCCGCGCGTGTCGCGCTCGTCGGCGCTGGCTTCGAAAGCCACCGGGTTTCCCGATTGCGAAGATCGCCGCCAAGCTCGCGGTCGGCTACACGCTCGACGAAATTCCCAACGACATCACGCGCAAGACTCCGGCCTGCTTCGAGCCGACGCTCGATTACGTGGTCGTCAAGATTCCCAAGTGGCAGTTCGAGAAATTTCCCGGCGCCGACGAGAATCTCGGCCCGCAGATGAAGTCGGTCGGCGAAGTGATGGCCATCGGCCGCACCTTCAAAGAAGCGCTGCTGAAAGGCGTGCGCGCGCTCGACACCGGCAAGCGAAGTCGGCGGCGAAAAGATCGAGCCCAAGATTCTGACGCAGCGCCTGGTCACGCCGCATCCCGAGCGGCTGTCCTACGTTCGCTACGCGCTGCGCCAGGGACACACCGTCAAGCAGCTCGCGAAGATGACTTCGATCGATCCCTGGTTCCTGTACCAGCTCAAAGAAATTAACGACATGCAGCTGGAGCTGGAGAAGCATCCGATGGAGTCGATTCCGACCGAAGTGCTGCGCGAGGCCAAGCGCATGGGATTCTCCGACGGGCGGCTCGCCGGAACTTGGCGTCTGAACGGCAAAGGCGACGCAGGAAAAAGTTCGCCACCTGCGCAAGAAGCACGGCATCAAGCCGGTCTACAAGCGCGTGGATACCTGCGCCGCGGAATTCGAGAGCTTCACGCCGTATCTCTACTCGACCTACGAAGAAGAAGACGAGGCCACGCCGACCGACGAAGAAGAAAGTCATCATCCTGGGCAGCGGGCCCAACCGCATCGGGCAGGGAATTGAATTCGATTACTGCTGCTGCCACGCGGCGTTCGCGCTGCGCGACGATGGTTACGAGACCATCATGGTCAACTGCAATCCTGAGACGGTCTCGACCGACTACGACACCAGCGATCGCCTCTACTTCGAGCCGCTGACGCTCGAAGATGTGTTGGCCGTGTACGAGCACGAAGCCGCTGTCGGAGGCGCCGGTTGGCGTGATCGTGCAGTTCGGCGGACAGACTCCGCTGAATCTCTCGCTTGCCGCTGAAGGCTGCGGGCGTCAACATCATCGGCACCTCGCCCGAGTCGCATCGACCTCGCCGAAGATCGCAAGCGCTTCGGCAAGCTGCTCGAAGAACTCGACATTCCGCAGGCGCCGGGCGCGATGGCGGCCTCGGTCGAAGAAGCGGTCGCAGGCGCGCAAGCGAGTCGGCTATCCCGTGCTGGTGCGGCCTTCGTACGTGCTCGGCGGACGCGCCATGGTCATCGCCTACGACGAAGAGACCGTCGTCCGCTACATGAAGGAGGCGGTCGAGTACTCGCAGGACCGTCCGGTGCTGATCGACCACTTCCTGGAAGACGCAATCGAAGTCGACGTGGACGCGCTCTCCGACGGCGAAGACGTGGTGATCGGCGGCATCATGCAGCACATCGAGGAAGCCGGCATTCACTCCGGCGATTCGTCGTGCGTGCTGCCGGCGGTCGATATCCCTGCAGCACTTGCTTGAGCGCATGCGCGAGTACACCTTCAAGCTGGCGCGCGCGCTGAAAGTCGTCGGGCTGATGAATATTCAGTTCGCCATTCCGCGCAGCAACGGCCACACGAAGGCAATGGCGCGACGGCGGCAAAGTGTACGTGCTCGAAGTGAATCCGCGCGCCTCGCGCACCGTGCCGTATGTCTCGAAAGCCACCGGCGTGCCGATGGCGAAGATTGCCGCGCGCCTGATGACCGGCCGCAAGCTGCGCGAATTTCTGCCGGAGTACATCGAGCGCAGCGCCGATCTCGACACCGGCCGCTGCTACTACGTGAAGTCGCCCGGTCTTCCCGTGGAACAAATTCCCCGGCGTGGATACGGTGCTTGGTCCGGAGATGAAATCCACCGGCGAAGTCATGGGCGTCGCCGACAACTTCGGCGAAGCCTTTGCCAAAGCGCAAATCGCCGCCGGACAGAAGCTGCCGACTCAGGGCACGGTCTTCATCAGCGTCACCGATCATGACAAGCCGCACGTGGCCGAAGTTGCGCGCAACGCTTCGTCGACATGGGATTCAAACTGGTCGCCACGCTGGCACCGCCGACGTCCTCGAAGACGCCGGGCTTGCACGTGCGAGCGCGTCTACAAAGTGAAAGAAGGCCGCCCGAACGTGGTCGATCTGATCAAGGGCGAACGCATTCAGTTGATCATCAACACGCCGCACGGGCCTCGATCCCTGGTTCGATGAGAAGGCGATTCGCCGCGCCGCAGTCACCGCGCGCATCCCCACGATCACCACGCTCTCCGCGGCGCGAGCCGCCGCGGAAGGAATCGCCGCTCTGCAGCGCGGAGAGATTCGCGTGCAGGCCTTACAGCACCTGCATGCGGAGCGCGCGGCCAAGAGCCGGCGCTGATCTTCTCAGAGAATTGGGACTCATCGTCTTACGATCATTCTGCCCCGTGGTCACACCACAATTGACCGCGCTACTTCCTCGTAGTACATTGCGCAGTCCCGGCTTTCCACGCGGGTTTCGCCCACCAACCGGCCCAGGAGAATTCGATGAAAACCAGATTGGTCTACGCAGCCACTTTGCTGCTCTGTCTTACGCTCACCTCAGTCGCATGGGGACAATGGTCCTCGGACCCTGCCGTCAATCTCCCGCTCGCCGACAAGACCAACGGCAATGACCAGGTGCAGCCCAAGCTGAAGCCGCTTCCGGGCAATGGATGGTACGTGAGCTGGTTCGACTCCGATCCGAACATACCGCCTCGAGTGGGTTACGACGTTCGCATTCAACGGCTCAGTCCCGGCGGAGTCGAACTCCTGCCGCATGATGGCGCGCTGGTTGCCACCGAGAGCAACAGCTCCACGGAAGATTATGGGCTCGATATCGACACCTCGGGGAACGCGCTGCTCGCTTTTCTTGATACCCGCGAAGGCTCGAATCAACAGATCACCGCGACCAAGGTAAACCGGGGGGCAAGCAACTCTGGGGACACAACGGTGTGCAGCTCACCAGCGACTCCAGTTTCCACGCCGTCCCGAAAATCGCCGGAACCACAGACGGCGATGTGGTCGTCGCCTGGACCAGCGACAGCAATGTCGTTCTGCAAAGCTTGATCCCAGTGGTAACCCGCTTTGGGGCGCAGGAATTGTGCTCAGCGAGTCGGGCGCGAATTACTCGGTCGCCGATTTGCACGCGGCCGACAACGGATCGGTGATTCTGTCCTGGGTGAGAGATACGGGTTTCGGCAGCAATCACCAGCTTCGCGCGAATAAATTCGATACCACCGGCGCCCTGCTCTGGGGATGCTCGAATCTTTGCTATCTTTGACGCGGGATCGCTCCAGTTCGGAAACTTCCCCTACTTCGTTCCGGACGGCAGCGGTGGCGCGGTGTTTGGCTGGTACACCAGCAGTCCATCTCTGCAGTGCTTCGCGCAGCACATTCGCGCAGACGGCAGTGAAGCCTTCCCGCACAATGGATCGGCCGGTCTCGACCAACACCTCGAACGTGCGCGTGATCGCCATCGGTCTCCTACCGCGCCAGCACTGACGAGACGTTTGTCTTCTGGACGGAAGAAGATTCCAACCAGTTCACCAATGGCGTCTCCGGACAGAAATTCGATAGCACTGGCACCAGCAAATGGGGTTCAACCGGAAAGACCATCGTTCCGCTCGGTTCGGCTTCGCAGATCTTCGTCGAGAACGTGCAGATCGGCAGTGGAGCGCTGGTCTTCTGGGTCGATCAGCCAAGCTTCACCTCTTCTACGATTCAAGCGATAAGGTTGAATGGCCAGGCGCGACGGTGTGCGCGCAGTTCCCGGTGTCCACGACTCCGGTGACTCCGTTTGGCTTGGTCGCCGGCGATCAATCGACGCAAATGTCGCAGCCCTGCCTTGGGCCGACAGCCGCATCGGCAACAACGCGATTTACATTCAGAATGTGAATCCGGATTGTACCCTGGGGCAGCATCCCTAGTCTGGCTCAGCGCCCCAGGTTCTCGCCGGCGGTTAGGGCGATAGCCTGGGTACAAAATATCCAGGGAGCTCCGGCGCTACAATCCCCCGATTCCTACGATGCGTATCTGCAATCAGGCATTGCGCTGGACCATCCTTGTCATTTTTGGAATAACCAAGACCTTTTGCCGCTCCGCAATTAGAATCAGCGCGCAGCTTCCTTTTCTGAAGGAGATCTCATGCGCGCTTATCTGGTCGGCATTCTGGTTGCGCTTTGTTTTTGCACCTGTGCCCCGGCTCAACTCGACGACGTACTCAAAAAAGCGGAAGCCACACTCGGCAACCGGGACACTTCAGGACTGAGCAACGACAAGATTGTTGCTGGGTTGAAGCAGGCGCTTCAGGTCAGCACCGGTAAGGCAGTAGCTCTGACCGGCAAGCCCGACGGATTCTTAAAGAACGAAGCCATCAAAATTCTCTTGCCTCCGAAGCTGGAGACGGTGGGGAAGGGGATGCGCATGATGGGCATGGGCTCGAAGGTGGACGAACTCGAAGTGGGTATGAACCGGGCCGCCGAGCAGGCGGCTCCGAAAGCCAAGCAGATTTTTCTCGACGCGCTGCAGAAGATGACCTTCGCTGATGCCCGCCACATCCTAAGCGGGAGCGATACGGCAGCGACGGAGTATTTCAAGCGCACCAGTTCCGGCGACCTCACTACGGCTTTCTCCCCGATCGTGCATCGTTCCATGGAAAATGTCGGAGTGGTGCAGCAGTATGAGCAGCTCATCAACAGCGCCCCAGGAGGCAGCGCTCTCGCCGGCCAGTTCGACCTCGATAAGTACGTCGTGGGCAAGGCACTCGATGGCCTCTTTTATGAGTTGGGCCAGGAAGAGAAGCAGATTCGAAAGAATCCCGCGGCCCAGACCACCGCGTTGCTGAGGGAAGTCTTCGGCAGAAAATAGGATTGTGTGGGGTCGCCATTGTAGTTGAGGTCAAGACGTAAGCTGGTAAGCTGAAGGCTGAAAACGAATAACTGGGGGCTCCCATGCTTCTTTCCGGAATTTTCCCTCCCATCTCGACTCCGTTCTATCCCGAAGGCAACGTTTATTACAAAAAGCTTGAGTCGAACGTCGAGCGCTACTCGAAGACTCCAGTCGCGGGCATTGTGGCGCTGGGTTCGACTGGCGAGGCCATTCTTCTTTCTGACGAAGAGCGTCGCCAGGTGCTCAAGACCACTCGTGAGGTCGCGGCCAACCATAAAGTCCTGATTGCCGGAACCGGGATCGAATCGGCCTCCGAGACGCTTCGCTTGACCGAGTACGCGGCTGAACTTGGCTACGACGTCGCCATGGTGCGCACGCCCCATTACTACAAGGGACAGATGAAGCCGGCAAATATGCTGGCGTTTTACCGCTTCGTGTGCGACCGTTCGCCGCTGCCGGTCATCATCTACAACTTTCCCCAAGCCACCGGCTACGACATTCCCGCCGAGCTCGTAATTGAACTAGCCGAACATAGAAACCTGATCGGCATCAAGGAATCGAGCGGAGACGTAGAAAAAGTTCGCAAGATGGTCG
Organism: Terriglobia bacterium; assembly: GCA_963797845.1. Lineage (GTDB taxonomy): Bacteria > Acidobacteriota > Terriglobia > Terriglobales > Acidobacteriaceae > DASREM01. The sequence continues at coordinate 578,788 of CAWCRE010000008.1, read as the reverse complement.
ATGGCACGCGCCACATAAAACGCAGCGCGACCGTTACCGAGACATTCGATGCGGTCACGCCGCGCACGCTGAAAGCCGCCGGGGGAACGGGGGCGGGGAACTGGTCACCATCGCTGCTGCAGCGGGATCGAAGCCATCTTCGTCGTCGGTGAGCGTAGTCGGCAATTTGAAAACGCGCCAAAAAGAGGTTGGTTTTCAGGTGCTGGTGGGGGCTGCACAGAAGCTTGAGCCTTCCTTGCAGGTCGGAGCTGCGGGCGCCATTCTTGCGTTCGCCGACGCTGCTCCTACCGCCTGCTACGAAATCTATGCTGCGTGGAAAGAAGGAGATCACGATCTCGCCCGGCTGAAGCAGGAACGCATCGCCAAGGCTGCCCAACGTATCGTGGGTGAGATCAGTATCCCGGGCGTCAAGTACGCGATGGATTTCAACGGCTACTTCGGGGGGCCGGTGCGGTTGCCCCTGCTGCCATTGACGGCAGATCTGAAATTGGAGATCGAGCAGTTACTCGCGAACATCCGAAACTAAGAAGTTCCGGACGTCATTCTGAGCGCAGCGAAGGATCTGGCGTGAAGATTCCATAAGGCCGGTTTCAACCCTGACTTTTCCTCAGGCCGAAACTTGTGAGCCGCCCATGCTTCCGCTAGAATTAGAACGAACGTTCGAACCATGGCCTCCTCTCCCACCACAAGCCGCATTCGCAGACAAGTGTCGCCTGAGACTCGTTTTAACCGCACGCTGGCCAAAATTCTTATCCACGCGACTGACGTGTTCTACGAAAAGGGCTACGAGGGGGCGTCCATCCGCGATCTTTCCCGCGCCAGTGGCATGTCCCTGGCCGGTCTTTACTATTATTTTGATACCAAAGAACGCCTGCTTTACCTGATTCAGAAGCACACCTTCAGCACCATCGTTGCGCGGTTGCGCCAGAAGCTGGAAGGGGTTTCGGATCCCGAACACCGAATCCGGCTGCTGATCCACAATCATCTCGACTATTTCCTTGCCAATCCCAAGTCCATGAAAGTGCTCTCGCACGAAGACGACGCGCTCAAGAACGGGTTTGGGGCGGAGATCGCTTCCATCAAACGCGAGTACTACCGCATTGGCTTGCGAGTGCTGGAAGAATACCGGCGGCATGCGGGCCTCGATTTCAACAGCCGCATTGCCCTGCTCAGCCTTTTTGGCATGATGAACTGGATCTACACCTGGCACAATTCCCGGACCGACGCCGACGCCACTCACCTCGCTTCGCAAATGGCTGACATTTTTCTGCGCGGGGTTGCAGCGAACAAGGCCGGGAGCAAAAAGAAAGCAGCAAGCAACGGAAAGGGAATGCACTGATGGCGACTATCACCCATCCAACCACCAGCGAAGCCACCAAGCAGCTGATCAACTACCGGGTGGACGGCGGGATTGCCGTAATCGAACTTAACGATCCTCCGGCGAACACCTATTCATACGAGATGAACCGTCAACTCGACGACGCCATTCTGCAAGCCCGCATGGATGCGAACGTTCACGTGATCGTGCTGACTGGGGCGGGCGACAAGTTCTTTTGCGCGGGCGCCAACATCAACATGCTTACCGGCGCCGATCCGACCTACAAGTACTATTTCTGCCTGCACGCGAACGAGACTTTGTTGCGATTGGAGAATACGCCCAAGCTGGTGATCGCGGCGCTGAACGGCCATTGCGTGGGCGGAGGACTTGAGGTCGCCATGGCCGCCGACATCCGCATCGCGCGCAAAGATTCTGGAAAGATTGGCTTACCTGAAGTCAGCCTGGGTGTTCTTCCCGGGACCGGCGGCACCCAGCGTCTATCGCGACTGGTAGGAAAGAGCCGTGCGATTGAGTTGATGATCACGGGGAAGACATTCGCCTTCGACCAGGCGCTTCAGTACGGCATCATCAACGAGATTTACGAGCGGGACGGTTTCATGGACAAGGTGATGGAGTATGCCCGCCAGTTCTGCCCCCCCAACAAGGCGGCCAAGGCGGTGGGACGCATCAAGCGCGCTGTGCAGACAGGCTGGGAGATTCCACTCGAGGCCGGCCTTGCACTCGAACGCGAAAACCAGCAGCTTCTTTTCGAGAGCGCGGACGCCAAAGAAGGGTTGGCGGCCTACGTGGAGAAGCGTCCAGCGAAGTTCAGCGGGAAGTAAGACCGGCCGGCACGATGCCGGCGGTATTTCAAGGAGAACGATGATCGCAGCAACCAAGGTAAAGATCGAACCCGGCAAGCTCCTGATTGATGGGCAATGGGCCGAGCCCGCGAAGACGTTCGCAACCACCAACCCTGCGACCGGGGAAGTGCTGACACAGGTGGCCGAGGCTTCCGCGACTGATGTCGACCGCGCCGTTAGCGCGGCTCGCAAGGCGTTTGAGGATCGCTCCGGTCCCTGGCGCAAGATGTCAGCCAGCGAGCGGGGCCGCCTCATCTGGAAGCTCGCCGACCTGATCGAGAAGAACCTGGAGGAGCTTGCCGAACTGGAAACCCTCGACAATGGCAAGCCGATCTTCGAATCGCGTTACGTCGACATGCCCATGGTCATCGATGTCCTGCGCTACTACGCGGGTTGGGCGACCAAGATCCACGGCGAGACCATCAATACCTTTGAGAACGCTTTCACCTACACATTGCGCGAACCGGTGGGCGTGGTTGGCCTGATCGTGCCCTGGAACTTCCCGCTGCTGATTGCCTCGTGGAAACTGGGGCCGGCGCTTGCCTGTGGAAATACGATTATCTTGAAGCCAGCCGAGCAGACGCCGCTGACAGCGCTGCGTTTTGGTCAACTCGCTATCGAATCGGGCATTCCGGCCGGGGTGATCAACATCCTTACCGGCGGACCGGAAGTCGGCAAAGCCATCGTTCGCCATCCCGGCATCGACAAGATTGCCTTCACCGGTTCGACATCCGTCGGCAAAGAAATCATGCGCGGCGCTGCTGACACCGTGAAGCGCATCACCCTCGAACTCGGAGGCAAATCGCCCAACATCGTCTTCGCCGATTCCGATCTCGACAGTGCGGTCAAAGGCGCGATCAACGGAATCTTCTATGGCAAGGGCGAATGCTGCAATGCAGGTTCCAGACTCTTTGTCGAAAACAAAGTGAAAGATGAATTCGTCGAAAAGCTGATTGGCCGCGCGAAGAAGATGCAGCCCGCCGATCCGCTCGACCCGAAGACTCGCCTCGGCGCGATCGTCAGCCAGGAGCAGATGCAGAATGTTCTAGGCTATATCGAGGCAGGCAAGAAGGAAGGCGCGCAGGTCGTCGCCGGAGGAAATCGCGCCATGGTCGGCGGAGACAAAGGCTTCTTCATCGAGCCGACGATTTTCACCGGCGTGAAGAACGAGATGAAGATCGCGCAGGAAGAGATCTTCGGTCCGGTGCTGGCCACGCTCGGGTTCGATAATGTCGACGAGGTAGTGGAGCTCGCCAACAACAGTCCATATGGACTTGCGGCTGCGGTGTGGGCGCGCGACATCAACAAGGCGAACCAGGTTTCGCGGCGCTTGCGCGCGGGACTGGTGTGGATCAACACCTACGGACTGATGGACGCATCCATGCCTTTCGGCGGATACAAGAGCTCCGGCTTCGGGCGCGAGCTGGGCATGCATGCCATCGAGCATTACACGGAGCTGAAAACCGTGTGGCTGAACATGCAATAAGAAAATGACGACGTCGGCGATCGACATCTCGAAGAAGGCCGAATTCACGTTGGGCGAGTTGATGGTTACGGCCGCCGCACGTGAAATTGGTGACGGCGAAGTTGTCTTCGTTGGAATGCGATTGCCGTTGATCGCTTTTGTCGTCGCGAAGAAGACGCATGCTCCCAATGCGATCGGCTTGTTCGAGAATGGAGTGATTCGCTCGACACCGGCACCAGAGCTGATCTATACCATGGCTGATCCGCCGAACATCCGGGGTGCGACGCAGTGCCTGGATATGCTCAGCGTGATGAGCCTGCTGCAATCTGGGCGCGTGCAGCTGGGATTTCTCGGCGCTGCTGAGGTCGATCGCTTCGGCAATCTGAACTCGACCGAGGTTCGGGGCGCGAAGGGATTGACCCGCCTGCCGGGTTCCGGCGGCGCCTGTGATATCGCGTCGTTGGCACACCGGTTTGTGGCTTTGCTCGAACATTCGAAGGAACGTCTGCCAGAGTGCGTTTCCTATATCACGAGCCCCGGAAATGGCATGGGCGCCGGTTGGCGCAAGCAGGTTGGCCTGGCTCGCGGAGGGCCCGCCGCCGTGATCACGAACAAAGCGGTTCTGCGCTTCGACGACACAGGCGAGGCGTACCTTGCCTCGACCCATCCCGGTATTGAAATGGAAGACGTGCTGGCCAACACTGGCTGGAATTTGAGAGTAGCCAATGATGTCACTTCCACATCATCCCCAACCCGAGAAGAATTGAAAGCCATCCGCGAATACGACAAGGAGGGCTTTTGGACAAGCTAGGATTCCGTACGGTTCGCCCGATGGCTCCAGTGGCCGAGAAAATTAGTGAGCCCGAATCCGCCGCGCCCGCGTCGCGCTTGAGTCTGGAAATCGCGCCACCGATTGCGAGCCTCACCTTGCAGCATCCGCCTTTGAACGTGATCGATCTCCAGATGATGGACGAACTCTCCGCCGCGCTGGTGCAGATCGAGAGCCGGGCGGATGTTTCGATGGTCGTGCTGCAAGGCTCCGAAAAGGCATTCTCCGCGGGCGTCGATGTGGCGGCGCATACACCGGACAAGATGGAAGACATGCTGCACAAGTTTCACGCCAGCATCATGAAGCTTGTCGGCATGAAGAAAGTGACGATCGCGTGCGTTCGCGGCCATTGCCTGGGTGGCGGCGCGGAACTTGCGATGGTTTGCGACTTGGTATTCACAACCGACACCGCGCAGTGGGGATTTCCCGAGATCAAGCTTGCCTGCTTTCCTCCAGTCGCAGCCACCGCGCTGGCGGCTCTGATCGGCCAGAAGCAGGCGAGCGATCTCATTCTGACGGGTCGAACCATCACCGGAGAGGAAGCGGCCGCGCTTGGCCTTGCCAATCGAGCGGTTCCCGAAGGCAGTCTCGACGCGGCCGTTCAGGAATCGATTGACCAGCTTGCGAAGCTGAGTCCATCCGCGCTCGCGGTCACCAAGAAAGCAATCTACGCGTGGGACTCGATTCACTTTGACAAAGGTCTGGCGCGGGCCGAAAAGGTTTACCTGGAAGACTTGAGCAAACTGGAAGACATGCAGGAAGGCATCAACTCCTTTCTGGAAAAGCGGGAGGCCACTTGGAAGGGCAAGTAGCGCCAGGCAAAAATCATCGCGAAAAGCCGGCGCACCTGATGTGCGGCAAACCGCTTTGGGGAATCGCCGGGCTTGCCTGCTGCTCGTATTTCGCCTACCTCTCGTACTCGCACGTGCGTCGAGCCGAGTTTGAGTGGCCGCACGACTGGGGATCGATTCTCGCGTACGCGGTCTGGGTCTTGTTAATGGCCGCCCTGACCAGCGAAACGTCGTGTTGGCTCGAACGAGTGTTCTTCCTACTGGTGCTGGCCAACTTCGCGCTCGGTTTCGTACTTGCCGTGTGGGCTAACGCTCCCTACCAGCGGGTTCGCGACCTGCGCGTGACTTCGGTATGGACCTGGGCGCTGGCTGCGCTGGTGAGCGGGGTAATCATTTTTGCGGGAGGGGAGCCGAAACATGCCTAAGCTTCTCTCCCTGCGCGAAGCCGTTGCCGAATTTATTCCCGACGGCGCCTCTGTCGCGCTTGGCTTGCAATTGGAGCAGATGATACCGTTCGCCGCCGGTCACGAGATCATCCGGCAGAAGAAGCGCGGTCTTACGCTGATCGGGCCGATTTCCGACATCCTCTTCGATCAGCTGATCGGCGCGGGTGTGCGTCGAGCAGGTGATTGCGGCTTGGGTTGGCAATGTGATGATGGGCTCGGCTTACAACTTCCGCCGGGCAGTCGAGCAGGACGGGATGAAGGTCTTCAACATGACCAACTTCAGCGTCGCGCTGGCATTGCAAGCCGGCGCCATGGGAGTTCCTTTCCTGCCTACGCAGGACTGCACTGGGCAGCGATGTGTCCGAAAGGCAATCATTTCTTCTACCAGGTATTCTCGCCATTCGAACCGAAAGGAAACTCCCGTTGGTGCTCGGTGCGCGCGCTGATGCCTGACGTCACCATCGTGCACGTGCAGCGCGCGGATCGCGAGGGCAACGCGCATTGCTGGGGAAACTTCGGCGTCATGATCGAAGGCGTTCGTGCCGCCAAAAGTGTCATCGTGGTTGCTGAAGAGATCGTCGAGCCCGAGGTGATTGCCAGCGATCCGAATCGCACGGTGATTCCCGGCTTTCTGGTTAATGCCGTTGTCGAGTGTCCGCTCATGGGGCGCATCCGTCACCGGTGCAAGGCTATTACAAGCGCGACGACGCCTTCTTCCGGCAGTATCACGAGCAAACGAAAACGAAAGACGACACGCAGGCCTGGCTGCAATCGCTGGGTGTATGGCGTCAATGATCGCCGCGCCTACATGAACCAGTTCGGCGCGTGCCGGGTCGAGAGCCCTGGGCGTGAAGCAGCACGCCTATGCGGCGCAAGCGGACTTCGGATATTGATTGAGTAGCTAACGCTAATGAATGCTGATTGCCAATTATGGACTTCGAAATCAGCCCGAGACAAGTGAAACGCCTGCGCGAAGCAGCAGAGAGAAGTTCACCCTGCTCGACGTGCGTGAGCCGTGGGAGTTCGAGGCTAAGGCGAGTCTCGAAGGCAGCAAGCACATTCCCATGGGAGACATGCCCAGCCGCGCCCATCAGGAACTCGATCCCGAGGAACACATCGTCGTCATGTGCCATCACGGCGTGCGTTCTTTGACGGTAACCAAGTGGCTGCGGCAACAAGGATTCGAAAAAGCGCAATCCATGCGCGGCGGCATCGACGGCTGGGCGAGGACAGTCGATCCGAAAATTCCACTGTATTGACGGCCGCGGTCGGCCAAATGCCAAGTGCTAAACGCTAACTGCTGTTTTTATGAAAAAAGAACTGATCGAACTCAAAGTCAACGGGCGCTCGCAGGAACTTGCCATCGAACCCAGCAAGCTTCTGCTCGATGCTCTGCGCCAGGATCTCCAGCTCACCGGATCGAAGCGCGGATGTGACGATTCTTCGTGTGGCGCGTGTACGGTGCTGGTCGACGGCACTTCCCATGCTCTCCTGCAACCTGCTGGCGGCGAGTTGCGAAGGCCAGGAAATCACGACGGTCGAAGGCGTCAGCGAACACGGCAGCCTGGCCGCCATTCAGAAAGCTTATGGCGATTGGGGCGGCGCGCAGTGCGGATATCTGCACTCCGGGATTCATGATGACCGTTAAACATCTGCTGTCGGAAAATCCTGATCCGAATGAAGACGAAATCCGCAGCGCACTGAGCAGCAATCTCTGCCGCTGTACCGGCTATACGCCAGATGTATCAGGCCATCAAGCGGCGATTGAAGCGGAACAAAAAGGGATGGCAGCCGCGAATGATGGATCATTAACGTGCGTTCACGACTGAAGCGAGGAATTAATATGGCGAACGATCAATGTACAACGACCAACGGTTTCTCCATCATCGGAAAACCCACCGCGATGGTGGATGCCGCAGGCAAGACCACCGGCGCAGGAAAGTACGCAGACGATCTCAGTCTGCCGGGCATGCTGATCGGCAAGAATTCTGCATTCGCCCTATCCGCACGCCCGCTGATGAAGCGATCGATACCACTCGCGCCGAGAAGCTCGAAGGCGTGGTTGCGGTCGTCATCGGGGAAAGACGCGCCCAATGCTTACGGCATTCTTCCCGTCGGACACGACGAGCATGCCCTGGCGACCGATAAGGTTCGCTATGTTGGAGACAACGTCGCCTGTGTGATTGCGGTGGATGAAGCCACTGCTGAAAAAGCGCTGGAACTGATCGACGTCGAGTACGAAGTGCTGCCGGCCTACTTCGATCCGGAAGAGTCGATGAAGGCGCGAGTCGGACTTCATCCACGAAAACAAGCCGCACAATCTCGAGAAAGACTATCACCACGTCTTCGGCGATCCCGACAAAGCTCTTGCCGAAGCCGCCTACGTGGCTGAGGCGCGCTTCATCGCGAATGAAGTCACGCACGGGGCCATGGAGCCGCATTCCACGCTGGCCTCGTTTGAAATTGATCCGCATACCGGCAATCCCGGGCGATTGACGGTGTGGTCGTCCACGCAGGTGCCGTACTACTTGCAGCACAAACTGTCCCTGGTGCTCGAAATGCCGATGTCGCAGATCCGCGTCATCAAGCCGCTGGTGGGCGGCGGCTTCGGCGGCAAGAGTGAAGTGATTCCCCTGGAAATCACTGCGGCTGTGGCGGCGCGAAAGGCAAAAGCTCCGGTGAAGATTACCTACACGCGCGAAGAAGTTTTCTGGGCCCATCGTGGACGCCCGCGAACTATCGTCGATCTGAAAACTCGGCGTCGACAAAGATGGCCACATCACCGCCGTGAAAGCACGCGTCGTGCAGGATGGCGGCGCTTACTGCTCCTATGGCGTGGTCACCATTCTCTATTCGGGTGCGCTGCTGGGCGCGCTGTACGACATCCCCAATATTCAATACGACGGATATCGCGTGCTCACCAATAAGCCCGTCTGCGGCGCCATGCGCGGACATGGGACCGTGAATGTTCGCTTTGCTTTCGAGTCGCAACTGGATGAGCTCGCGCTGAAGTTGGATATGGACCCGGCCGAGATTCGGCGTCGCAATCTGCTGAAGCCGCCTTGCATCACGGTGAATGGATTGCGCGTGCAGAGTTATGGCTTGCCGGAGTGCATCGACCAGGTGGTCGATCGTTCGAAGTGGCGCGAGCGCAAAGGCAAGCTGCCGCAAGGCGCGCGGCCTCGGCATTGCCTGCAGCCACTACGTGAGCGGCGCAGCCAATTCGATCATTCGCTCCGACATGCCGCACTCGACGGTCAACATCAAGATCGATCGCGATGGCGGAGTCGTTGTCTACACCGGAGCGTCCGACATCGGCCAGGGTTCCGACACCATGGTGGCGCAGATCGCCAGCGAAGTGCTCGGGTGCTCGATGGCGCGGGTGAAAGTGATTGCCGCCGACACCGACCTTACGCCGATTGATATTGGCTCCTACTCCAGCCGCGTGACGTTCATGAATGGCAACGCGACGCTACGCGCGGCTCAGGATGTGAAGAAGCAGATCGCGCTCGGCCGCGGCGAAGAAGATGAATTGCGAGCCCGAAGATCTCGTCTTCCGCGAGGACAAGGTTGTCCCAAAGATTTGCCGAGCAGAATCACGGTTGCGCCGAGCACACGCGGAAGCGTCGGTCTCGGGCCGCGTCGAAGGGCAGATTCTTCGCGGGTCGCTGCAGCAGAAGCGCAAAGATGAAGGTCCGAAGAGATCAGATGACTTTTGAAGAGGCAGTTGTCGCTGCCATCGATTTCCACGGCGCGTTGAGTGGGACAGGTTCTTACGCCCCCCCGCTTGAGGCTCGCGGCGGGAAGCACAAAGGCGCTGGAGTTGGGCCTTCTCCCGCCTACTCCTACTCCGCGCAGGTGGCGGAAGTCAGCGTGGATGAAGAGACCGGCGAAGTCACGGTTCATAAAGTCTGGGCATCGCACGATTGCGGTCGTGCGCTTGAATCCAGTGTCGGTCGAAGGGCAGATCATCGGCTCGGTGTGGATGGGCATGGGCCAGGCGCTTACCGAAGAGATGGTGTGGAAAGATGGCATGCTGATGAATCCGGGCATGCTCGAATATCGCAGCCCGTCGTCGGTGGAGTCGCCTGAGATCGAGCCCATCATCGTCGAGAGCGTCGATCCGGAAGGTCCGTTTGGAGCGAAGGAATGCAGCGAAGGCTCGCTGGCGGCGACGATCCCTGCGATTGCGAATGCCATTTACGACGCAGTGGGAGTTCGCTTGCATGAGTCTCCTTTCACTCCCGAGCGTGTGCTGTCGGCGCTGCGCGCCAAGAAGAATCGCGAAGGCAATCAACTTGACCGAAGGCATCGATCCAACCGATCCCAGCGCGCTTCCGCGAACACGGCGGATCGCTCTGGTTCCGGGGCAAGGGACCGGTGCGGCATCGCACTCGATCCCTCGCGGCGAGAGAGTCTCGCCGCAGCGGTTGGAGGTGACGATTGAGTCTCACTCAGTTCAAACTGCTGCGGCCGCGCACTGTCGACGAAGCCTTCGAGTTTCTCGCCAAGCATGCCAGCAACCTGCGCGTGCTCGCGGGAGGCACCGACCTCATTCCTTCCATGCGGCAGAAGCTGTTCGAACCGGAGTACGTGCTCGACATCCGCCACATTGCGGATCTGAAAGGCATCCGTCCCAGACTGAGAACGGTGTCGACGATTGGCGCGCTGACTCACGCTGACGCGAGATCGAGCATTCTGCCATTCCTGAAACAGAATTATCCGGTGCTGACCGGAAGCCGCGGCGACCGTGGCCTCTCCCGTGCTGCGCAATATGGGCACGATCGGCGGCAATATCTGTCTCGACACGCGATGCCTCTGGTACAACCAGTCGCTCACATGGCGCAAAGGATGCGGCTTCTGCATCAAGAAAGATGGCGACCTGTGCCACGTTGCGCCCGGTGGAAGCAAATGCTGGGCGGCCTTTTCAGGCGACACGCCTCCGGCGCTGCTGTGCTTGCGATGCCGAGATCGAAATCGCCGGTCCTATCGGGCGCTCGTCGCCTTCCGCTACGCGAGTTCTATACCGGACTAGGCGACGACTATCGCAAGCTTGCAGAGCGAACGAAATCGTCACCCGCGTCTTCCTGCCCGCAGAGCTCTGCTGGATATCGCGGTGTCTATCGCAAGCTGCGCATTCGCGGATCGATCGACTATCCGCTGGCCGGAGTCGCGGTTGCCATGAAGCGCTCGAACGGACACATTGAAGATGCCACAGTCGCTCTGACTGCGGTAAATCCCGCGCCGGTGCTGGTGAAAGGCGCGACCGCATTGCTCAACGGCAAGGTGATCAGTGAACGAAGTTGGCCGAAGCGGTTGGCGATCTGGCCGCACGTACCGCCAAGCCGCTTGACCACTTCCGCCCTGACTCCCGAATACCGGCGCGAGATGATTCGGGTGTTCACCAAACGGGCCGTACTGGCCGCAGGTTCCAACTAACGCAACGAATACGACCGAGAACAGGACTACTTGATCACTGACTGCCACATTCATATCCAGCCGCTTGAGATGTTCAAGCCGCATGCGCTGGAGCTGATGAAGAAGAAGCGCGCCGAACTTCGACCAGATTGCCGAATTCTGCCGCTCGCCGAAAGCTTTTCTTAGGCATCTGGATGCATGCGGGCATCGATCGCGCCGTGCTCATCAATTATGTTGCGCCGGAAGTCATCGGATTCACCTCCGGCGTGAACCAGTTCATTGCCGACTACACCAGCGAAGATCCCAAGCGCCTGATTTCCTGCGGAAGCCTGCATCCGCGGCATACTACCAATGTCATGGCGGATATCGAGCAGTTGCTGCGGCTGGGCATTCGCATGATCAAGATTCATCCGCCGCACCAGTTGCTGTTTCCCAATGACTATCTGAACGGGGTGAAAGAACTGGAGATCATCTACCGGGCGGCTGAGGCCAATGGCATTCCGGTCATGTTTCACACCGGCACGTCGGTCTTTCCCGGAGCGCGCAACAAGTACGGAGATCCGATCTATATCGACGATGTTGCCGTGGACTTTCCCAAGCTGAAGATCCTGCTCGCCCATGGCGGGCGTCCGTTGTGGATGGATACGGCTTTCTTCCTGGTGCGGCGGCATCCCAATGTGTATCTGGATATCAGCGGCATTCCTCCGAAGACTCTGCTGAAGTATTTCCCGCGGCTGGAGGAGATCGCGAACAAGACTCTGTTTGGGACGGATTGGCCGGGACCGGGCGTGCCCGACATCAAGAAGAACCTGGATGATTTCCGGGCGCTGCCATTGCCAGAGCCGAAATGCAACAGCAGATTCTCAGCAAGACTGCTCTCACCATCTGGCCGGCCTAGAACTATCACCGCGTGAACAGTGGCCCATCTTTTCTTTCTTCGTCTTCAGATATTCTTCCGCGTAGGCGCTGGCGGCCACTTCGCAGGGCACGCGCTCGGTCACTTCGATTCCGGCTCGTCTCCACCGCGGCAACCTTATCAGGATTGTTGGAAAGCAACCGGAGCTTGTTTCACGCCGAGAGCTTTCAAGACTTCGCCGGGAAGCGAAAGCCGCGCTGATCGGCCTTGAACCCGAGGCGCTCGTTGGCCTCCACCGTGTCGAGGCCGGCGTCCTGCAGTTCGTAAGCCTGCAGTTTCGCCATTAGGCCGATGCCGCGGCCTTCCTGCTGTTCGTAGACCAGCACTCCGGCGCCGGCTTCGGCAATCATGGACAAGGCCATCTCTAGTTGCTGGCGGCAGTCGCAACGCAGCGAGCCGAAAACGTCGCCGGTCAGGCATTGGGAATGGATTCGCACCAGCGGCGGGGAGGATTGCATGTCGCCCATCACCAACGCGACGGCCTTTCTTTTCGGTGCTCTGCGCCGAAATCGCCCTCAAAGCCGTAAATTCGGAACTTTCCCCATCGGGTAGGGAAGTCGGCGGACGCCAACTGCTGAACATTCTTGCTCACATTGCAATTATAGCCAGAACTGCCGATTCTCGGCTTCAGCGTACGCTTCCCGGCGTGTGCCTGAGTGTGAGTTGTGGATCTACTACCGGGGATCGTGCATAGGAGCAGTCTTAGGCGGCGTCGGCTCTGCTTGCAGGTGCCGTGACTGATACAGGATGAACGCCAGGCTCACCAGCAACACTCCGACGGCGACGCAAATCCATGTCGAGCGACAACTGGCTCCGCCGGGCAGAAACATTTCAGATCCTCTCGCCAAAAATCTCTGACATGACAGCTGTGTCATGATCTTCGACGTCAATTTCGGCAATTCTGTTGCACTGTTTGTTCAGAGTTTCAACGACCACATGCAAAGTTTTGCCTACCCCACGAAACTTTCGAATTTGTAATGTTGAGATGTTAGTTAGGACAGCCAGAGACTCGTCTTAATTCTGAATCTGCTACTCAGATAGCTGCAGAAAGAAAAACAAACCTGTCTATTCAAAAGACCCCTTAAGGAGAGCCACACCTAATGATTAAGCGTTTCTCTGCTTTCAGTGTGTTTGCTGCACTTTTGCTGGCGGCATTTTGCTTCGCCGGCTCGGCCCTTGCCCAGAATGAAAATGCAACGGCTTCCAAGCCGATGTACAAAGTGATGACGCCTCACTACAACAGCACCGCCGCTGCCGCGGCAAGCGCGTTGCAAACCTGGAATGGATCTTTCACCTACAAAGGCAAGGGCAATGCCTTCACGATGGTAGGAACCGATCCTTCCTCCACGAATGTGACCACCACGATTCCGGTGTTCATCATTCCGATTCGTTTGGGCTACAAGCTCTCGACCGGAAACAAGATTTTCGATCCGAACCATAAGCTCTCCAATGGCCAGACAGTAATTCAGAACGTCGTGGCTTCGCCGATCTTCACTTCGAGTGTGGACTTCGTTCAGGGTGGGACCGACCTGGGCACCACGCAGTACATCGATGCCTACCAGCGCGGAAACTTCTGGACCAACGTGATGACCAATACCAACTACCATGTCCTGCTCGGCACACCCACCGTGTTGCCTCCGCAGACTCTGGTAGTCCCGGCCTCCAAGGGTACCGTCACCACCGAGTTCGGGGTTCAGGTTGGAACCGCGGACATCAACTGGTTCGATCGCAGCTGAACAAGATCATCACCAAGCTGACGCAGATTCAGCCCAACGCTCTGCCGATCTTCGTGACCTACGACTCCTACCTCACCGAAGGTGGATGCTGCATCGGCGGCTACCACAACGCGACGGGCAGCGCGAGCACACCGCAGACCTACGCTCACTTCACCTATATCGATCACACCGGCGTCTTCTCGCAAGACGTTTCTGCTCTGTCGCACGAAGTGGGCGAGTGGATGGATGATCCGTACGTCAACAACACCCAGGGCGCATGCGGTGGCATCCTGGAAAACGGCGATCCTCTCGAGGGCGAGCCCAACTACGGCGGCTTCCCGTACACAGTGGGTGGCTTCACCTACAACTTGCAGGATCTGGTTTTCCTGCAGTACTTCGGTCAGACGCCTTCCACTTCCGTCAACGGCTGGTGGAGCTTCCAGAACGCAAACCTGTCGGTTTGTTCCAACGGTCAGTAATTTAGTAAGAAATAGTTTGCATAGAAAAACCCGCTCCACGTGAGCGGGTTTTTTGTGCCATGAATTCGGATTACATGGCTTTCAATTTCGCGATCAGATGTTCTGGCAGCACGGGTTTGGCCAGCACTTCGAACTGATAGCCCTGCTTTCGCGCGTTCTGCACGATCGCTCCTGTTGCGGGCTGCCCTGAGAACAACAAAATCTTGGTTGCCGGATGTTCCGCTTGGATCGCAATTGCCAAGTCGACGCCGTTGGTCCGGGGCATCAACACATCGCTCATGAGAATGTCAGGTTCAAACGCCTGGGCAAGTTGCATGGCGGCTTCGGCGGTGTACGCGGTGATGGCCTCAAAGCCGCTATCATTCAGGATTTCCGTGAGCGTATCCGCGATCAGAGTTTCGTCATCGACAACCAGCACCCGCTTTTTTCCTTTCGTCCTGTCGGACGAAGCTCGCCCTTCTCCGTCTGAAAACGGCAGATTCGAGAAACTCTGTTCCCCTGCATGCAAACCCGGAGTCATCATCCCCATTGATTTATCAACCTCATTTTATAATCAGCTCCGCGAAAACACCGATGGCAAGAAAACAGTAAAGCGTGTTCCGTGACTGGCGCTGCTCCCCAAGCGCTCGGCGGCCACGTAGCCGCGATGGCTTTCGACAAACTGCTTCACTACCCAGAGTCCCAGACCCGTTCCCACACTCGCTTTCGTGGTGAAGAAGGGTTCAAACAGACGGGGCAGATCCTTTTCTCGAATTCCCTTGCCGTTGTCTTCTACTGCGATCTTCACCCCTGGCTGTCCTAGATGCCCATCTTGGCTTACCGAAAGAGTAAGTACACCACCGGCTTCCATGGCGTCAATCGCATTGGATACCAAATTCGAAAAAACCTGATGGATCTCACCCTTCATACCCGTGATTGGCGAAGTGGACTGGTAAGCCTTCTGAACCGAAATATTCCGGGACCGCAGCCGGGACTGGTAGACCGAGATCACGTCATCCAGCAGCTCCGGCACGTCCACCGTGACCGGAGTCGAGGTGTCACGATAAAAGCCAAGAGTTTGACGTGCGATGTGGGCAACGCGATTCATCTCCTTTTCCGCGGTTTCCAGGTATTTCTGAACTTTCGGGTCGCTGTTCGGCGCCCGGCGCGCCAGAAAGAGCAGGTTTACCACGGCTTCCAGCGGATTGTTGATCTCGTGCGCGATAGTGGCCGCCAGCCGGCCCGTGGCGGCAAGTTTTTCGGACAACAGCAGCGCTTGAGCCTGTTTCTTGTTTTCCGTGACGTCGCGGAAGAAAACGGACAGTCCCTCAGCACTGGGATACACATTGAAAGCGACCCAAATCGCGAGCGGCGAATAGAATTCCTCAAACCGGACCACCCGGTTTTCCGACAACGCCTCACGAAAAGCCGCTTCGATCTTGGTCCCTAAGGTTTCGGGGAACGCTTCCCAATAATTCCTCTCGACCAACTCTTCGGGTGTCCTGTGCGCAATCTGAGCTCCGTGGTGGTTCACATACCGAATGGTCCAATCCGTAGACACGAACAAAAAGCCTTCCGAAATGCTTTCGAGGATTTGCCGGTACTGCTGCTCGGCTGATTCCGCTTTCAAACGTAAATCGTGCTCATGCGACATCAGTTCCCGGCGAAAGCGATGCATCGACACATGGGAACTGACGCGCGCCAGCAATTCACGGGCGGTGAATGGCTTCACCAGATAATCGTCCGCCCCCGCTTCCATTCCTTCGGAGCGAGCTTCTTCCCCTGCCCGGGCAGATAACATCACCACGGGAATTGACGCAGTCTTGGGGTCGTCGCGCAATGCTTTCAGCAAGCCAAATCCATCCAGGCCCGGCATCATGACATCGGTCAGGACGAGGTCGGGAGCAATGCGCTTTGCCCATTCGAGGGCGAGTTCTCCGTTTTCCACCGCAGTCACTTGGAATTTGGATCGCAATAACCGGGTGACGTACTCGCGCATGTCACGGTTATCGTCTGCCAGCAGGATTTGCGCTGAGAGATTTCCGGCTTCCGCTTCCTCCGGGAAAAGCGCGGTTAGGTCTTCATTGCCGGATTCCTTGATGAACACTCCCGTCTCATCGGCGTTGGGAAGCCAGCGCAGGGCTTCATGCAGGTAAGGCGCAGCGCCCACGGCGGTGGAAGGCATACTTCTCGACGCCATGACGCGATCGCTTGGCAGATGTTGACTACCGAGCGGAATTCGCACGCGGAAGGTACTGCCTTGCCCCTCCTTGCTTTCGGCCCCCACCGTGCCTCCGTGGAGGCGAACTAATTCATCCACCAAGGCCAAGCCGATGCCGGTCCCTTCGTGAGTTCGGCCTCGAGCCCCTTGCACCCGGCGAAACCTTTCAAACACGTGGGCAATTTCATGCTCCGCAATACCGGTACCGGTATCGCGAACCGACAATTCCGCATGGCCTTCTTTCGCTACCATGCGGACTTCGATCTCGCCCTGGAAAGTGAACTTGAATGCGTTGGAAATCAGGTTGAGGACGATCTTCTCCCACATCTCCCGATCTATGAAAGCTGGCTCGGGCAACGGAGCGCAGTCAATCACCAGCTTGATTCCCGCACGCTCGGTCGCGGAACGGAAGACGCTGGCCAGATCCGCCGTGAACGCGGACAAATCCGTGGGTTCGTACACCGCCTGAATTCTTCCCGCCTCGATCCGCGAAAAATCCAGAAGGGTATTCACCAGCTTCAGCAGGCGCAAGGCATTGCGCTGCAGCGTCTCCATGCGCTCTTTCTGCTTTGCCGGAAGCGGGCTGGCGGCATCGGTCAGCGCGTCTTCGACCGGCCCCAGCATCAAGGTCAACGGCGTACGGAACTCGTGACTTACATTGCTAAAGAATGCGGTTTTCGCACGATCCAATTCCGCCAGCGCTTCGGCCCGCTTTTTCTGAAGTTCGTAGGCCTGGGCATCGGCGACGCTTTTGCCGATCTGTCCCGCCAACAGGTTGAAGAAAGTTCGATAATTATCGTCCAGGCGTTTGCGACTGCTGACCGCGGCAACCAAGACTCCCAAGGGGCGCGCCTGGCTCCCTTGAACCAGCGGCACAATCAACATTTCGCACGGACCCTGCTCCCATGCGCCCCCCGGAAATGCAAAGCCCAGTTGATCGACTTTGGATGATTCCAACAGCTGTCCTGACTCGATTACCTGACCCAGCGAGCGGCTGATTTCAGACTGTCCGTCCGAGAAGTCAACTTCTGCTGGGGTAAATGGATGTTCTGCGGTAATGCCGGCGTAAGCTGCCGCCTTGGCCACTGTGCCCTCGTCCGATAAGCGATACAACGCGGCGAATGGAACATCGAAAGGGTTTTCGAGCAACACCTCGGCCGCTCTAGTCCAGGCTTCCGCTTCGCTTTTTGCATCCGTCCCGCGCGCCGCCAGATCGCGAAGCGTGCGCAGGCGCCGCTCGCCAATCACGCGCTCGGTGGTCTGGGTAACCGCCGTGAATACTCCTGCAACCTGCCCCGATTCTCCGCGAATCGGACTATACGAAAACGTGTGATAGGTTTCTTCAGTGTAGCCGTGGCGCTCCAGAAATAGCAGCAGATCGTCAGACCATGTGGCTTCGCCCGTATTCAGCACCCGCTTTAGCATCGGTCCGATTACATCCCAGATCTCACTCCAGACCTCGGATCCCGGCTTTCCCAGGGCCCAGGGATGTTTCGCCGCCAACGTCTGGCGATAGGCGTCGTTGTACAGCATGATCAAGTCCGGACCCCACCAGATGAAGAGTTCGAACCGGGAACTCAAAACCAGGCTCAGTGCAGTTTTCAAACTCTGCGGCCAGTCTGCCATCGGTCCTAACTTCGTTTTGGACCAGTCCATGGCGCGCAGAATCGTCCCCACTTCGCCTCCACCGGTTAGAAAATCCTGCCGAGATGTCTGCTCAGGAGTGTCCTTGTAAAGTTGCATCATGCCTTTCTCACAGTGTGGTGTGTACAGCAATGCCAGCGTATGGTCGACGAGACGGCAGTTTACAGAAACATGAGGCACCGAACCGCCTCGCCGCTATACTGTAGTTACTGTAGAGAGACTCTCCTTTGGCGCTGCGCGCAGCCTGTTGAACCCCGAAGCAGGTTCGCGCATCTGATTTTATGAAGCTCAACTGACTGGAAAGGCCTTTTGAAGCAGATGCATAAGGTGCTGGTGGTGGACGATGAGCAGGTGATCGCCGACACGCTGTGTATGATTTTTGCCGAGGAAGGATTTGAGGCTCATGCCGTTTATTCCAGCGCCGATGCCCTCGTTCGCGCCCGCGAGCTACGGCCCGATTTCATCGTCAGCGATGTAATTCTTCCGGGAATCAACGGAATTGAAGCCGCTGTGGAGATTTGCCGGTTTCTTCCGGATTGTAAGGTTTTGTTGATTTCAGGGCAGGCGGCAACTTCCGACATGCTCGACAAAGCGCGTTCCGAGGGCCACGAATTTGAGATCCTTGCCAAACCGGTGGAACCCGAGCTCCTGATCCAACGGCTTCGCTCAGGAGTAAAAATTAGTCGCGCTTGACTGATTTTGAGAGTTTTCCGTACACCTTCACTTTTCCATCGACCACGACAGCAATGTAAGTGCGGCCCCTCAAAAATTGCATGACCTTCTTGCCGGCGCGCGCCATTTGCGCCCATCGCGACCCGGTTTCCGGGTTCTGCTCCAAGCCACGTAAATCCTCCCCATCATAAGAGAAATCGACTTGCCGCAAGCGGTGTTGCGAAGTTTTCTTGACTGGAAAACTCTTTCCCTCGAGTTCGACTGCCTTCGCATTCTTCACCATCGCTTGCTCCCAGATCGCGAGCAGCGTCTCTTCCAGGGTCATAACGATAGTGTAGGACAAGTCGCGCGCTCTTATTCGTCCCGTAAGGCTATTATCGGGTCCACCCTGGTCGCGCGGTAGGCAGGGATGACGCTCGCCATCAACGCGACCAACCCGAGAAGAAGCGAGACCGCAGCAAAGGTAAGGGGATCACTGGTGCGGACTCCAAAAACCAGATTCGCCATGACTCGTCCCAGCAGCAACGCGCCTGTCAGCCCGATCCCCAATCCGATCACGGTCGGCCCCATGGCGTCGGCGAGCACCATTTTCACTACGTCCGGCACCTGCGCCCCCAAGGCCATGCGAATTCCAATCTCGCGCATCCGGCGACGCACTCCGTACGCGAGAACGCTATAAATACCCACGCCAGCCAAAACCAAGGCTAGTCCTGCGAAGGCCGCGAGCAGCAGCATGTTGAAGCGCTCCGAAGAGATGGACGCGTAAAGCAGATCGTCCATTGTCAGCACATCCGCGATCGGCTGCGAACGGTCCGCCTGCTCTACCGCGTTGATAATTGCCGAGGCGGCATCTGCCGGATCCATCCGGGTCCGCGCAGCCAAAGACATCGTTAGCGCCTTTCCGCCCGCCAGCGATGAGGGCTCCAGCTGATTGAACGGAGCATACAAGGTGGCTTCCGCTCCGGTGTCGTTCAGTCCACTGATCTTCACGTCCCCAACGACACCGACCAC
The DNA here is from genome assembly GCA_963797845.1 of Terriglobia bacterium. Classification (GTDB taxonomy): domain Bacteria; phylum Acidobacteriota; class Terriglobia; order Terriglobales; family Acidobacteriaceae; genus DASREM01. The sequence goes on along the minus strand of CAWCRE010000008.1, from coordinate 559,021 downwards.
CTCACGGGAAACCCCGGGATAGAAAGACATCGTGAGGCGTTTTCCGATCGGATCCTCGTGCGGCCAGAATCGCTGCGCCAAGGCCTGGCTGATGACCACCACTTCGGCCCGTCCGTTCCGATCTTCTTCGGTAAAGTCACGGCCCCTCACTAGCGGGATGCGCATCGTGTGAAAGTAGCCCGGACTGATCTCCCTCACCGAGACTTCCGGTTGTTCGGCCATGGGCCCGGCGGGACGACCCTCAATCACAATCGGCTGGCTTGACCCGTCATTGGCGACTGGAAGGGTGTCAATGATGCCGACGGACTCGACATCCGGGAGTTGGCGCACCTGCTGCCTGACCTGGTCGAAATAATTCGCCACTGCGCCTGCTTGATCGAAGCGAGTGCCCGCTGCGCGTACGGTCATGGTCAACAGATGATGAGAATCGAATCCCGGGTCCACGTTCCGCAGCATCCACAGGCTCCGCATCAGCAGTCCCGCTCCGATGAGCAGCATCAGTGACAGCGCAACTTCCGAGACGACGAGGGCGCTGCGCGTGCGGCTTCCGCTGGAATCGCTGTCGGTCCGCCCCAGACCCTGCTTCAGGGTGTCATTGAGATTCGAGCGGCTGGAACGCCAAGCCGGAATCAGGCCGGCAAGAATTCCTGTCAGAAAAGAAATGCCCAGCGCAAACAGCAGCACCCATGAGTTGATGGTGATCTCGACAAACCGCGGCAGTTTATCGCCTAAGAATGCCGTGATCAGCTGAATTCCGAAACGTGCCAGCAACAAACCTAGGACACCACCAGCGAGAGCCACCACAACCGATTCGGCCAGAAATTGTTGAATCAGGCGCTGGCGGCTCGCTCCGAGCGAGGCGCGAATGGCAATTTCTTTTCGGCGGGCGAGATTCTTGGTAAGCACCAGGTTGGCAACGTTGGCGCAAGCGATGAGAAGAACAAATGCCACCGCGCCTAGCAGGATCATGAGCGAAGAGCGGACTTCCCCCACCAGGTCATCGTGCAATGGAAGTACCGTCGCACCCCAGCCCTTGTCATCCTCTGGATATTGCCGCTCCAGATTGGTTGAGATGGTATTCATCTCGGCTCGCGCCTGTAGTAGGTCGACTCCAGAGCGCAATCTGCCCACTACCATGTAATGATGCTCACCACGAACCGCGCGGGTTTGCGCATCCCATGCGTTCGGTGTCCACATTTCCGCCCAGTCCGGATAGTGGATGCCCGCGTCCATTACTCCCACCACGGAATATTTTGTCCCGTTCAAGTTGAGCTCGCGCCCCACCGCTTGCGGATCAGAACCCAGGTGATTCTGCCAGTAGGCATGACTCAATACCACGACGTTGCCATGGCCGGGTTTATCCTCTTCGGCGGCAAACGTGCGCCCCAACATCGGGTGTACGCCCAAGGTGGCGAAGAAATTCTGCGAAACCGCCGCCGACATAACGGCTTCTGGGCGGTCGGCCCCCGTTACATTGAAAGAACGAAGACTGTAAATAGCGAGGTTCTCAAAGACATGGTTGCGTTCTTTCCAGTCCAGGTAATTCGCCGCCGACGCGGCAAACCGGGTCATCCCGGGGAAGCTCTCCGGCGGCGGCACATGCCAGACGTGGACGAGGCGGTCCGGGTCGCGGAAGGGAAGCGGACGCAGCAACACTGCGTTCACCACGCTGAACATGGCGGTATTCGCGCCGATGCCAAGTCCCAGCACCAGGGTGGCAACGGCCAGGAAACCAGGCTTTTTGCGCAGAACCCGAAACGCATACTTGAAGTCTGAAAATACTGTGAACATGCGCTCTGACACCCCTCGTCGACTGCGAATATGCAACCAGCATGCCAGAACCAGAACTATGGCTCCCCGGATTTGCAGGTCTTAAGGGATTCCCACCGCCAGGCACTCGCGATGAGGTGTTCGTTTTCGGCTTGGGCGTTCGCATTCGAACACTTCGCCCGGTAGAAAGCCGATTTCGTTGTCACTCGGACCTGTGTTCCATGCACTTTCGCTGCCCGAGGGCTGGGGGACAATCAAACTGCCCGCAAAGGAGGAACTATGCGGATCATGATCTTCTCCTTCTTAGCGACTTTGCTGGTGACGATTCTCGCATTGGCACAAACAGGATCGCCGCCCAAGCCTCTTTCGGTTCCCGAGACCCTTCCTCAATATCAAACGTTCCCGCGCAGTGGCGATGGAATTCACATGTGGCGAACGGCGGCGATTCGAGTCATGCCGCTCGATCTCGTCTCCCATAATCGTGCCACTCTTGACTCGTTGCGCAACCAGGTTGCGCTTGCCGAAACCGAAGCGATGAAACTGAGCACCCGCGACGCGCTGGTGCGCGAACAGCTTTCGAAGCAGCTGCAACTCCTGTATCAACTGATCGATTTTGCGGAACTTCAGGAGTCCGACCGCGGCAAAAGCCCCGCTGCGCTGCAAGTGCAGCATCACCTCAACCAGATCGAAGGTCAGCTCATGTGCGAGGCTTGCCACGCCGATGTCAGTGCACAACTGTCCGCTGGCAGCCGTTAGTTCCACGAACCAGCAGAAAGGAGGTTGTATGCCCGTCAATCGCTTGCGCGACTACTTGGACAGCCAGCATGTCGCCTATATCTCGATATTCCATTCCGTGGCCTACACCGCACAAGGTGTTGCCGCCGTGACTCACATCCCCGGCAAAGAACTTGCCAAAACCGTGATCGTGAATCTGGCTGGCATGCCGGTCATGGCCGTAATACCGGCTCAATCGCACGTGGATCTACGCTCGCTCCGGGAAATTGCAAATGCAAAAAATGCAGAGCTCGAGTCCGAAGCTGAATTCAAAGGCAGCTTTCCCGACTGCGAAACTGGCGCTATGCCGCCATTCGGGAACTTGTATGCCATGAAAGTATTTGCGGATATCCGTCTCACACTAGACAAGGAGATTGCTTTCAACGCCGGATCTCATCGAGAGATAATCCGCATGGCATGGAAAGACTACGTGGCTCTGGTGAAGCCAACGATCGCTAACTTGACTACACCCCACAGTACTGCGGATGCGGCCTGAGCCAATTCGCGTGGAGTTCTGCTTGTTTTAACAGAGAAGAAAAACCGCGCTCGATTTTGGTCTGATATTGCGACCTGCACCTCTTGCCTGTCTGCAAACTTCGATCTTCCCTCCTGTTGCCACATCTTAACTGGTGGGAAATGAAGTGAATGCGTTGGGCGAGAGTGTTCCTCCGGTAGTGTATTTTCTCCTCGCCACAATGCTGCTCCTTCCATTCTCCCAAAAGGAGACTTCATGAACGCCGTTGCAAAAACTGCTTTAACCCTCGTGATTGTGGGTGCTCTGAATTGGCTGCTGGTTGGGCTTTTCCACTTCGATCTCGTGGCCGCCATCTTCGGCAATATGACACTGTTGGCTCGAATTGTGTACGTGCTGGTTGGTATCGCGGGTCTCTATTGCTTGACCCTGCTGTTCAAGCCAGTCTCGACCGTAGTCCACAACGAGTACCGCCGCGCTGCGTAAGCGGAGCGTTTTTTAGAAAAGGTTGTCACCGCAGGAAACATTCTTGCGCACAGCCGTGTGAGAGTACGGCAGCTTGCGATTTCCTTGGCACGCAAGCTGTCACACACGGCGTCTTCGCATCCTACTGCAAAACAAAATTAAAGGAGAATTCGGCTTATATGGATACAAGAGTGGAACGAGGTCAGGCAAGCGAAGATCGCTTTACCGGTTCAATCGAGCGCCAGACGGCGAACGTCCCGTCGAGCGTCTTTCTGGGGCTTGCAGTTGGATCGATGGTTGCCTCAGCTGTTCTGAAGATTTCAGGGAAAGATAATTGGGCGCTCTTCATCGGACAGTGGGCGGCGCCGTTCCTGATCATGGGGAATTACAACAAGATGGTCAAGCAGCACGGTTCGGACGCCAGCAACAACACGCTGCGATCCGTCGCCTAAAGCCCCTTCCTCCGTTATTGCATTCCGGCCAGCGCGAGGAATCTGTTTTCGGCAAAGGTGTAAGCAAAAACAGATCTCTCGTAATTCGGGGAATGGCAAGGTGAATGACCACGTGTTTGTCTTCAACGTGTGTCGATTACGTCCCAACAAGCTATGAAGGAGAAAATCGAATGCCGAACTTGGATCAATTGAAGCAGAAATATCAGCCGGTGCTGGACGCCATACAGAAAGAAGGCGGACAACTTCAAAACGTGAACATGGACGGCGATCAGCTGTTCGTCAAAGCGACGATGCCTTCCGAGCAGGCCAAGAATCACGTCTGGGATGCGATTAAAGCCGCCGACCCGAACTTCGCTGATTTGAAGCACGATATCGAAGTCCGGGAAGGCGCCCAGGCGGGACAGTCTTCATCGAGTCAATCAGGTCAGACCTACACGGTGCAGGCTGGCGACAACCTGTCGAAGATCAGCAAGCAGTTTTATGGAGACCCTAACAAGTATCAGGCCATTGTGAAGGCCAACCAGTTGGAAAACCCCGACAAAATCAGGCCGGGACAGCAATTGATCATTCCCGCGGCCTGATCCTAATTCTGCGAAAGCCGGCGGGCGAAAGCGTTCGCCGGTTCCTTCTCTCTGAAATTCCCAAGCTTCAAATATTTGTTGGTGGAGCTAGTCGGGCTCGAACCGACGACCTCCTCGTTGCGAACGAGGCGCTCTCCCAGGCTGAGCTATAGCCCCACTTGTCGTGGAAGGTGCTTCACGATTTTACCAGCCTTTCACGGTCGCACCAACTCGAGCCGCTGCGTGTCTGCGTTCGTCCTGAGCGCTGAGGTTTCTCCTCAATGATCCGTCATGTCATGGGTTTGAGTCTTGATTCGTGATCTGAGTACGACTTTTCAACACCGCGGTGGAAAATTCTGTGGAAAAGGCGGAAATTATTCGTATAAGTAGCTCTGCAAGTTACCTTTGTACTACTTGCACACGGCAGAGTGCTGGCACTTTTGTGGTAGTAGTAAATTTCCAAGCTGCGTTGCACAAAGTCTCTAAAACTCGTCTCGACAAATTGCTTTTGGAGCGCGGCCTGGTTTCTTCGCGCGAACGCGCACAGGCGCTCATTCTGGCTGGAAAAGTGTTAGTGAACGAGCAGAAGATCGAGAAATCCGGCGCCAGCGTTGATGCCGATTCCACCATCCGTTTGCTGGACAGCGACCTGAAGTATGTGTCGCGCGGAGGACTCAAACTTGAGAGAGCTCTTGAGTATTGGAACATTGATGTCAACGGCAAGATTTGTCTCGATGTCGGCACTTCTACGGGGGGTTTTACCGACTGCTTGCTGCAACGAGGCGCAGCTCGCGTAGTCGCCATTGATACCGGTGCTGGTCAAATTCACAATCGCCTGCGCCAGGATGCGCGTGTCCGTCTGTTCGAAAACACCAACGCGCGCTATCTCACCCGTGAACAACTCGGGGAGTCTGCGGACCTCATCGCCATGGATGTTTCGTTTATTTCCGCGACCCTGGTGATTCCGCCTGTGGTGGCTTCCGCATTCGCGCAAAGCAGTCAGCCCCGGCACCTGATTGTTCTGGTCAAACCGCAATTCGAGGTGGGACGCCAGCAGGTGGGGAAGGGAGGCATCGTGAAAGATCCTGCCGCCCAGCAAGCCGCAGTCGCCCGAGTTCGCGCCGCCGTCGAGCAACTCCATCCTCAGTCCATAGATGTCATCGAGTCTCCGATTCTCGGCGCCGAGGGCAATCGCGAATTCCTGTTGCACGCTGTGTTCTAACGAACTCGTCGATTTTCAGCCCGTGGCCATCCATGAAGGGGTGCATCCATCTTCCCCGAAAGCACCGCTGCACCGCTTTTCTGTACAATGCACTTTCCGAATGCCGAGCAATTCCAGCAAGTCTGTCGCTATCGTGTCGAAGCCGGGCAAACCAGAACTGGTTGCCATCGTCCCCGAACTTGTGACATGGTTTCGCGCTCACGATTACAGGGTGGTCGCTGATCGTGAGACGGTGGGCTACATCTCCGGAATCGAGCTTGTTGACCGCAAGCAACTCGGCTCGATGGGGCTGAACTTCGTGATCGTGTTGGGCGGGGACGGCACGCTCCTGGCTGCCGCCCGGGCGGTCGCGAAAACTGGAGTACCGGTGCTCGGCATCAATCTGGGATCGCTGGGCTTTCTTACCGAGATTCCGGTCGAGGAGCTCTATTCCACTCTCGATGCTGTGGATCAGGGCAGGTGCGGCACCGAGCAGCGTTCCATGGTGCGTTGCGAAGTCTATCGCGCAGACGCCTGCGTCGCCCGCTACGACGCTCTGAATGACGTTGTGGTTGGCAAAAGCACAATCGCCCGTCTCAATCATTGCGATGTGTACGTGGACAAGATGTTCGTCTCCGCCTATAAAGCCGACAGCCTGATTGTGTCTTCGCCGACTGGATCGACTGCTTACTCGCTAGCGGCGGGTGGGCCGATTCTGATGCCGTCGGTGGAAGCCTTCGTGATTACTCCAGTATCCGCACACTCCTTGACCCATCGCGCGCTGGTGGTCCGTGACACGTCCGAGATCGAGATCGTGGTGAAAACTGGAGATGAAGAGGCTTATCTCAGCATCGACGGCCAGGTTGGCATGCCGATCTACGACGGAGACCGCCTGGTCTGCCGTAAGTCGGAGAGCGAGGTGACCCTGCTGCGTACCCGAAAGACTTTTTTCGATGTCCTGCGGGCCAAGCTGAAGTGGGGAATCCGCTAGCTCGTCAACTCACTTTTTTCCAAACCAGGTCGTTTCCTCCTCTGCGATCCACGAATTCAGTGATCCTGCCTTGCTCGCCGCGAATGAAGATTTTCCTGTACGTAATTGTCCGCTGATGAACAGAACGTCGTGTTTTCCGCTCAGCAGCTCTGTCTTTATTTTGCGAAGCCTCATCTTTGACCATCCCCGTCGTCTAATTTCGCAACTAAGCCAAAGACTGACACACCGACTTAAAACCTGAATCCTAAGAACCTTCATCCCTCGATTGGAGCGTAAAACATGTATCACCATTTTAAGAATCTGATGTACACCGTTAACGTCGGAACTCCCGACCCGCGCTTCGGCAACATGTTGCTGGAGCAGTTTGGCGGCGCCAATGGTGAATTAGCCGCCGCGATGCAGTACACCATCCAGGGTTGGAACTGCGACGATCCAGCTCGCAAAGATTTGCTACTCGATATCGGAACGGAAGAGTTGAGCCATCTTGAGATCGTCGGAACTCTGGCTCGCGAACATTTGAAACCGATGAAGAAGAAATTCGAGGGCGTGGAAGAAGATCCCCTCGTCGCCATCGCCGGCGGCGGAGGCGTGAGCCTGTTCAATTCTATGGGCGACCCGTGGACCGCCGATTACCTGAAGATTAGCGGAGAACTCGACGTTGATCTGCGTAGCAACATCGCCGCCGAAGCCCGCGCGAAGATCGTTTACGAACGCCTGCTCAATCTGTGCGACGATCCGGGATCGAAAGATGCGCTGCAATTCCTGATGACCCGCGAGATCACGCACATGAAAGCTTTTACCGCGGCGCTCGAGAGCCTGGGCAAAGATCGTTTCTCGATTGGAAAGATCCCGCCAACGCCAGGTCTGGTCGACGAGTACTTCAAGGATTCAACTGGAACCGGCCCGCAAGGAGAGTCAGAGTCTCGGGGCCCATGGAACGAAGGTGGAGACTGGAAATTGATCGAAGCCCCGCAACTCCAGGAGATGGGAAACGGCCATGGCAGCAAGCCTGGCAAGCACGAAGCCTCTGAGAATCGGGCGGTGAAACCGCGCAAGACGGCCTGATCAGCTGTGCAGCGACGGCCTCGGCTGTTCGTTGAGCAAGAAAATATCAAGGGACAGCCCATGCGGCTGTCCCTTTTTCGCAATGAAGGTTTGTCGCTGCTCCTCTCGATGCATTACACTCGCACCGACAATGAAGATCATGGTTGCTCTTTTCTTCCTGCTGGCCGTCGCCTTTGGTCAAGTACAGCCGTCCGCTGACCTGGTTATTACCCACGCCAAAATCTGGACCGTCGATGCTTCGCATCCCGCCGCTGAGGCGGTCGCGGTCCTCGGCGAGCGCATCGTTGCCGTAGGATCCGACCACGATGTCAACGCATGGCGCGGCCCTCACACGCAGGTGATCGACGCCGGAGGCAAGCTTCTTCTGCCCGGCTTCAACGACGCTCATGTGCATTTCGTCGATGGAGGCGTGAGCCTTGACGCCGTTCAATTGAATGACGCGACCAGCGCGCAGGAGTTCGCGCGCCGCATCGGAGAGCAAGCGAAGAAAATGGGGAAGGGCGAATGGGTGCTGAGTGGCGATTGGGACGAAACCAAGTGGAGCCCCGCCAACCTTCCCACCAAGGATTTGATCGACCCGCTTACGCCCGACTACACCGGTTCTTGTCACGCGATATGACGGGACATGAATCGCTGGCCAATTCGCTAGTTCTGAAGCTTGCCGGCATTACGGCGCAAGACCCCCGATCCGCCTGGAGGGGTGATCGTTCGCGATGCGCAAGGCAATCCGACAGGCGTGGTGAAAGACGCGGCCCAGGACCTCGTCTTCAAAGTAGTTCCTCCACTTACGCACGAGCAGCGGGTCCGCATTATCAAGCGAGCGCATGGCGCATGCGGCTTCGGTGGGAGTTACCAGCGTGCAGCACATGAATCCCGATTACGCGGATATCGCGGTGTATTCGGAACTGCACCAGCGCGGTGAACTGATCACTCGCATCTACGCCGCTCCGCTAATTCCGCAAGTGGACGATCAGGTCAAGATTGGCATCCGGCACGCGTTCGGCGACTCTTATCTTCGTCTCGGAGCTCTCAAGTCTTATGCCGACGGATCTCTCGGATCCGGCACAGCCTACTTCTACGAGCCCTACCTCAACACACCCAATAACCGCGGATTGCTCAGCGACACCATGCAGCCGCTCTCGCTGATGCGGGATCGCATGATGCGGGCCGACGATGCCGGACTTCAACTTTGTACGCACGCCATTGGCGACGAAGGTATCTCCATCATTCTCGATCTCTACTCTGACATCGTGAAAGCGCATGGCGAAGCCGACCGCCGCTTCCGCATCGAGCATGCGCAACACATGGCGGCCAAGGATTTCGATCGCTTCGCCCAGCTTCACGTGATTGCATCCATGCAGCCGTATCACGCAATTGATGATGGGCGCTGGGCGGAAAGCCGCATCGGGCACGACCGCGCCAGCCGCACCTACGCGTTTCGTACTTTCCTGGATCATGGCGTGCGCCTCGCTTTCGGCACCGATTGGAACGTGGCGCCCTTGAATCCCATGCTGGGCCTGTACGCGGCGGTCACTCGCGCCACTCTCGACGGGAAAAATCCCAACGGCTGGTTTCCCGAGCAGAAGATCAACCTGAAAGAAGCGATTGAGGCCTACACCATGGGTTCTGCGTATGCGGAGTTTCAGGAAAAGGATAAGGGATCGATCACCCCCGGCAAGCTGGCCGACATGGTGATTCTGAGCGATGACCTTTTCTCGATCGATCCGACGAAGATCCGCGACGTCACAGTCGTGAAGACAATTCTGGGCGGGAAAATCATTTACCAAGCCGGAGCGGGGAAGTGACGGCACAGCCCGCCGCGCTTCCGCTCGTCGAAAAGCAATTCGACGCTGGCGAAGTTACCCTGAATTACGCCGAAGGCCCTGCGAATGGGCCCACGCTGGTGTTGATCCATGGCCTGGGTCGGCGTTGGCAGATCCTGCAAACGCTGATCGCGGCGCTCTCCCCGACGTATCATATCTTTGCTCCGGATCTTCGCGGCCACGGCAAATCGGGCCGTGTGGCTCGCGGCTATCGCGGAGTGCAATATTCGTCTGACATTTCTAAATTTCTTCACCAGGTGGTTGACGAACCAGTCATCATTTTCGGCCACTCGTTGGGTGGCATGATCGGCATGTACATTGCCGCGCATGAACCCACGCTGGTGCGGGCGCTGATGGTGGGCGACAGCATGATCGATCCCGCTCATCTGAATAGCAGCTTCTATCCCAAGCTTTTCAATTCGCTCGCCGACCTCGCACGCAAAGGCGGATCCGCCGAGGTTGTGGCGCGCGGCCTGGCTGATATCGAACTTCCGCTTCCCGGACTTGATGAACTGGTGCGCATTGGCGATCTTCCGGGAAACGATGCAGCCTATCTGTTGCGCTGGGCGGAATGTGTCCGTCATGCCGATCCGGATACCTATCTGATGTCCACCGATGGCAGTTCACTGGAAGGCTGGGAGGGGGAATCGCTGCTCAAAAAAATTGGATGTCCCACTCTGCTTTTGCAAGCGAACCCCGACCTTGGCGGACTGATGTCGAATGAAGACGTGAGCCGGGCTGTGACGCTGCTTGCCAAGTCGAAAGTGGTGCGCTTTCCCACGCTCGGCCATGCTCTGTACATACAACAGGCGGAACCGGTATTGCGTGCCATGCAAGAATTTTTAAACTCCGTCTAACGGGAACCACATCCGCCATTCGGCGCTGCAACGCTGCGCGTCAAAGTGTCTGGCGGAGAACAGAGTTCCCGTGTAGAACCCGCTCCCGGCAAGCCGTTTGGCCGCCTGCGCCATGTACTTCCGGACATCTTGACGCACATTTCAATCCAGCTTACAGTCCCACCAATCTTTCGCGGTGCAGCGGAAATTCGGCCCATCCAGGGATCAGCCAACGGGCATAGTGTGCTCGCACCTTCGCGACTCCCGTCTCCGAAGTCCGACGGGCTGAACTGGGACCGCGCCCGTTCCCAAGCCTAATCCTGTTTCCGCCGGAGTGTGTCTGGCTCCGGGCATGGAGGATTCCAATGAACTCCCCCAAGTCAGTCGGAGTAGTTCTGTCCCTCGCAGTTCTGGTGCTCGCTCTGGATGCCGGTACCAAGAACACCACGGCCACCGAAGCTCCCACGGGATTTTCGACGCCGACTCTTTCCACCAATCCGGGCTCGCAGAGTGTGAGCAATGGCATCGTCGAAGCTCCGGGCGACACGTTTGCCCTCGATCAATCCGTGTTCGAAGAGGAAGACGGCGTTGACAAGGGCCTGGGGCCTCTCTATAACGCGCGCTCCTGCGCCGACTGTCATCAGAACCCGGTCACTGGAGGCGGCAGTCAGGTCACCGAATTTCGCGCCGGGCATTTCGATTCCACGGGAAAATTTGCCAATCCGACGATTACCATCAACGACGGATTGAACAACGTTCCCAACCGCTCACTCATCAACGATCGAGCGATCTGTCCCGAGTCGTCGGAACGCGTTCCTCTTACCGAATATATTCGTGCGCTCAGGATGTCGCTGAACCTGCTGGGAGATGGTTTCGTCGAGGCGATCGATGACTCCACACTGCAGGCGATCGCCAGTGCACAGCCCGGTCAAAGTAAAGGCAAAATCGCCGGCCAGTTCATTACCGTTCCCGTCCTTGAAGCCGCGGGACAAACTCGCGGCGGGCGTTTTGGATGGAAGAACCAGCACGCCAGCCTGCTCTCGTTCTCGAGCGACGCTTACATCAACGAACAGGGAATCACGAACCGCTTGAATCTCGTGGATACCACCTCGGTCTGTAAAACCACCACCGATCCCGAGGACAATCCTGATTCCATCGGGCTCGCCGATCTGGATCACTTTGCTGCGTTCATTCGCGGAACGCTGGCTCCGCCGGTTGACTCCACACTGCTGGCGACTTCGGATGCGCAAGCTGGGCAAGCGCTGTTCACGCAGATTGGCTGCTCCATCTGTCACGTGACTTCGATCACGACAGCGGCTGCGGGCACGCTGATCAACGGCGGCACATTTGCGGTGCCCGATGCCCTCGGCAACAAGATCATTCATCCCTACAGCGATTTCCTGCTGCACAACATCAACACCGGCGATGGCGTCGTGCAAAACGGGCCGTCGGATACCGCCTACAAACTGCGTACCGCACCGCTTTGGGGTCTGCGCACGCACGATCGCCTGATGCACGACGGTCTGTCCGCCTCGCGGGAAGAAGCCATTCTTCGTCACGGAGGCGAGGCCAGCAATGTGACCAAGGCTTACCCGTTTTTGTCGTCAACCCAGAAGAACCAACTGCTGACTTTTTTGAACGCTTTGTGACCCCACGGTCGCCACGGAGAGGTGCCTCCGCCTCTCCGCGGCTTTTTCAAAAACTTGTCAAGAGCACGAATCGGGGAAAAATCAGCTAAGCTGCTCAAGATGAATGAGAAAGAAAGTTCGGAAAGTTGGCATAGTGGCTATACTCGACGTGGTAGAATATAACTAGATAGTATGAAACAGGAGGCGCAGCCGCGGCTGCGCCTTTTCTTTTGCGGGAAGGCGGGACTATTCGACGCCAAGTTCCTTGGCCAAGGCTTTCCACTTGCTGTCCACTAGGGCCCTGGTTTTGGCATCCATCACGATCTCGTCGGGCCACGGACGGGTGAATCCCTCGGTGGGCCACTTGCGGGTGGCGTCGATGCCCATCTTCGAGCCGTAATTCGCGAGCCGCGAGGCGTGATCGAGAGAATCGACGGGGCCGAGCGTGAACTGGATATCGCGCTCGGGGTCGATGTGGTTGAGAACCTTAAGCGTGACGTCGCCGATGTCCTGCACGTCGACGTCTTCGTCCACCACGACAATGCACTTGGTGAACATCGCCTGGCCGAAAGACCAGATTGCGTTCATCACTTTGCGTGCTTGCCCGGGATACGACTTGCGGATGGAGACGATCATCAGGTTGTGGAACACGCCTTCCACGGGAAGGTTGATGTCTACGAGTTCGGGGATGGTGAGCTTCATCAGCGGCAGGAAGATGCGCTCGACTGCTTTGCCCATCCAGGCATCTTCCATGCGGAGGCTTGCCGACGATGGTCGTGGCATAAATTGGATCTTTACGATGTGTGACGCAGGTGAGGTGGAAGACGGGATAGAGATCCTCGAGCGAGTAGAAGCCGGTGTGATCGCCGAAAGGTCCTTCGGTGCGAAGTTCGTCGAGATTCACGTAGCCTTCGAGAACGATTTCAGAAGTCGGCGGGAACTTCGAGATCGACGGTTTCGCACTTCACCAGCTCGACCGGCTTCTGACGGAGAAATCCGGCGATCAGGTATTCCTCGACATCGGGCGGTGCGGGAACGATAGCGGAGAAAGTAATCGCGGGGTCGGTGCCGATGGCAACGGCGACTTCCATTCTCCCGGAAGGCAGGTTGTCGGCGTGGTGAGAACCGCCACCGCTGCGGGCCATGATGTCGACTGCTGCTGAACGCGCTGGCGGATTTTGCCCAGCGGGACGGACGAATGCGTCCGTCCCTACGTGATTTGTGGCCATTCGCATGCGCTCGCGATAGTGCTCGGCGGCGACTTTCTGTCGCTGCCAGTGCATGCCGGTAGTCTGCTCGTCATACACCTGCATGCGATACATTCCCACGTTGCGCTTGCCGGTGTTTGGGTCGCGAGTGACAACGCAGGGCAGAGTGATGAAGCGGCCGGCGTCCTTGGGCCAGCATTGGAGAATCGGGAACTCGTTCAGCGAGAAATTGTCACGGCGAATGACTTCCTTGCACGGACCGGTGGACACAGCCTTCGGAAAGAACTTGCCCATCTCGGCGAGCATGGGCAAGCATTTTGACCTTGTCGAGAAAGCCCTGCGGGGATTTCACATCCATGAACGCGCGGATGCGGTCGGCGACTTCGTCGAGAGAATTGACTTCGAGCGCCAGGTTCATGCGGCGAGCCGAGCCGAACTGGTTGATCAGGATCTGCGAGCCGGGATGGCCTTTGAGGTTTTGAAACAGGAGCGCGGAGTTTGCCGAGCTGCGCTCGTGGGACTTGCTGACACGATCGGTGATCTCTGCAACTTCGAGGATGGGATCGGCTTCGGTGCGAATGCGTTTCAGTTCTCCGGCGCGGTCGAGAGCGGCGATCCAGGCGCGCAGGTCGTCGTAGGCCAATGCAGTCTCCTAGGGAACTGATGATTATAAACAGCCTTACCAGCCGAGGAGGGGAAGGCCCCACTTCTCGCAGAAAACGCGAGAAATGGGGCGCCCCGACTGGTGCGAGATCGTTTGTAATGTTTCTGTAATAACGACATTTGTCACAGAACGGTATTTGCGGGATGCCTACGATTTTGAGGGAGGCATCATGCAGAGACATCCGAAAGGGAAGCGGGCGCGAGTTTTGTTGACGTCGGTGTTTGGGCCTTATGCACAGGATGATGAATTCGGTAGCCGGGCGATCAATCCCATGGAGCTGTATCAGAACCAGGTCACGCGGGCGCAGGGAGCGTTTTCGCTGCGCATGTTTCATCGCTCGTGGGGGATCATGATGATCCAGGCGAATATCTCCGCGCCCTGCACGCTGCTGGACTTTCCCACGCAACGAGGATTTTGCGCGCGAGTTGCAGTCACAGGAATACGACGTGGTGGGAATCTCGTCGATCATTGTGAACGTGGGAAAGGTACGCGAGATGTGTCGCATGGTGCGGGAGCTTTCCCCTGGATCGGCGATCGTGGTAGGCGGACATGTGGCTGCGATTCCCGGGCATCGAGAGCGATGATTGACGCCGACCACATTGTGCGCGGCGAGGGGATCGCATGGATGCGAAGTTACTTGGGAGAAGATGAAACAGCGCCGATCCGGCATCCGGCGATTGTGTCGGCCTTAGGTTCGCGCATGATGGGTGTGAAGCTGCCGGAAGGGCCGGGCACGACGGCAGCGACGATTATTCCCTCGGTGGGCTGTCCGATGGGATGCAACTTTTGCACCACATCGGCGTTTTTCGGCGGCAAGGGCAAGTTCGTGAACTTTTATGAAACCGGCGATGAATTGTTCGAGGTGATGTGCAAGGTGGAGAAGGAACTTCAGGCAAAGGCATTTTTCATGATGGACGAAAATTTCCTGCTGCATCGCGAGCGAGCCATGCGGCTGTTGGAGCGAATGAAGGCGGCCGGGAAGAGTTGGGCTCTATCTGTTTTTGCATCGGCCAACGCGATTCGTAAATACACCATGCAGGAGTTGGTGGAACTGGGGGTGTCGTGGTTGTGGATGGGTTTGGAATCGCCGCAATCGAGATACGCCAAATTGCAGGGCGCCGACACCCAAAACTTGACGCGCGAACTGCGGGAGCATGGGATTCGCGTCCTCGGATCGACGATTGTGGGTCTGGAACATCACACTCCAGATAACGTAGTGGGCGAGATCGAGCATGCGGTGGCGCATGGCACGGACTTCCACCAGTTCATGTTGTATACACCGGTGCCGGGAACGCCGTTGTACCAGCAGATGCAGGAGCAGGGCCGGATGCTCGACGGAGTGGACCTGGCGGATGTTCACGGACAGTTCAAGTTCAATTTCCAGCATGCGCGTATTTCACGAGAGGACTCGAAGCGTTTTCTGGATTGGGCCTTCTGGAGGGACTTCGAGGCAAACGGTCCGAGCGTGTATCGCATTTGCCGGACTATGCTGCAAGGCTGGAAACGTTACAAAGACTATCCCGATGCGCGAGTGCGAGAACGATTTCATAGGGAGATGAAAAAGCTGGGAAGCGCCTACAACGCGGCGCTTTGGGTAATGGAGAGAGAGTTCGCGAAGGTCAACATGAAGGTAAGCCGCGACATCCATGGATTGCGCCGCGAGGTGGAGAAAGAGTTCGGAATGGCATCGCGCGTGGTGGCCAATACGCTGGGTCCGGCACTACTGTGGACGACGCGACGCGAACAGCGCAGGCTCGCGGCCGGCGCGACCTACGAGCCTCCGGCGATCGTGGAGAGGACGAACTGGGAAGGTAGGCCGCAACTGGCCTGATGGGCGTCGTCGATCCGATGCCGTGAAAGAAATCGATGCTCAAGGGATGGTGAAAACACCTTCCCTTTTTTTTGTTTACAAGGAGAAGCAGTATGGAGAGTACGGTTGAAGTTGCGACCGCCGAGATTCGGATTCACGTACCGCGCGGAATAGGGGAAATCGTCGCGGAGTTTGGCGAGATCAATAAGTACGTCGGACCAAACGGGGAACTGGATCCGCATTGGCAGGCTGAGTTCATGGGCGAGGCGGAGATTTCCTTTCCGTTGGAGTTGAGTTGGGATCACTCGAAGGCGATTTCGCGGTTCGCTTGCCACAAAAAGATGGTGAGTATTTTCGAGGATGTATTCGCGAAGATTCAGGCACGCGGGTTGCAGTCAAAGGTTTGGAGTTTTGGCGGATGCTTTTCGTTTCGTCCGCAAAGGACCGGGCACAAGCTGTCGACACATTGCTGGGGGATTGCGATTGATGTGAATCCGGAGACGAACGGGTTGGGAACCGTGGGGAACATGGACGCGAGTGTGATCGCGGTGTTTCGCGAGTGCGGATTTACCTGGGGCGGCGATTGGTTGGGGCGGGGCCGGGATCCGATGCATTTCCAGTTTTGTTCCGGGTATTGAGACAGAAGCAAATCTTAAAACGCAGAGTACGCAGAGAACCGCCACAGAGAACGCGGAGGAAAACCAGGGTGCCGGTCGCTACCGCATGGTGGCTGTCGCTACCACACGATTGCTCAATCTTTGGCGCTGATTTGGAACTGTTCGATTTTTCCGTCGGGCATGACTCGCTCCCAGATGTTGATCGTCTTCAGCAGGAACCTGACTTCGAATTCATGGAAAGTCATTCCGCCGCGCTCGGTTTGATCGGTGTGAGTAAATGACTTCGGCACGCCGAGTGGTTCAAGACTGGAAGAGAAGTCTTTCACAGCCTTGTCGGTGAAGTAGCTGTTGCAGTTTTGCGTAAAGAGACTGCGATCAATTTTGCCCTGCTGCAGCGATACCAGGACACTTAACGCTTGCTCTTCGCTCTGCTCTTTGTTCGCGCCCGCCAAGAGCAGCCGAGCGATCACGCGTGCGATATCGCTGGACGCCGATGAAGAGTCCTGATTGACGAAGACGATCACAGCGGCATGGTCGTCGGGGAAAACGAGATTCTCTGCGGTAAATCCCGATACCTCACCATCGTGCACCAGGACGCGGCGGCCAAACTCCTCTCGAACCATGATGCCCAGGCCATAGCGTGTGCCGACGCCGTTTTTCAGGAGAACTTCGGTTTCCATTTCCTTGTATGAAGCCGGTTTCAGCAGCTTCTGGTCCATCATGCCGATGTCCCACTTTGCTAAATCATTCACAGGCATGGCGAGTTCCCCGGCGGCGAAGAGCCATCCTTTGCCTTCCTTGGGTGCAGGGCGAGGCGGACCTAGCGCATAACGCAGGTACCCGGTGGGATCCGTGTTGGGGAGATGGTCCTGATCGATGTTCATCACGCTCTTCATATCGAGCGGTGTGAATACGCGCTTGGAAAGAAATTCCATCAGAGGCATGCCGCTGGCTTTTTCCACGATCAGGCCGGCGGCGACGAAGTTTGTATTGCTGTATTGCCATTCGGTTCCGGGTTCGAAATCGAGGGGCTTGCGCGCCCAGAGATCAAGAATCCTGTCGGCGGTGGTTGGTTGCAGCATGAAGGGTGGCACGTAATCCTGTGGCCAGTAGTCCTGGTAACCCGAGGTATGAGAAAGCAGCTGGCGGATGGTGATCTGGTTGGCGCGGGTGAGGTCAGGGATGTAGCGCGACACGGGATCGTCGAGCGACAGCTTGCCGTCTTCTGCAAGCAAAAGGATGGCGGTGGCCGTGAACTGTTTGCTGATGGAGCCGATGCTGTAAGACATCTCGGGAGTGGCGGCTAAAGGAGGATCAAGGCGCGCCTGTCCGTAGGCATGCTGGTAAGTGATCTGGTCGTTCTGGATGATCGCAACCGAAGCGCTGGGGACGCCGGTGTAGGTCAGCGCATTCTGGACGATGGTATCTACTTTATGGCGAAATGCCGGATCAGCAGTTTGGGCGAGCGCGGGAGTGACAGCAATGAATAACGCGATGAGTGCTCGGAGCATGGGCTTTTGTAGCACAAACGGTATGGGGCGGACGGGGGAAAATGGCGCGCATCACTGCAATGCTTTCCCCTTCGTCTCCGGCAATTGCGTCGCCACCAGCGCGGCCAGCAGAAACGACGCTCCGCATAAGTAGAACGCCGAGCTCAAACCTCGCGCCTGTCCCACGCGTCCAATCACAAAGGGCGCCACCGAACTCATTGCTCGCGCTCCGTTGTAGGTGAAGCCCAGCGCGCGTGCGCGGACGTGCGTGGGAAAGATTTCGCTGCCGATGATGCTTGATCCGGAAAAAAATCCGGTTCCGAAAAATGCCACTACAGTTCCCGCAATCATCAGCATCCAGGGATTCCGCGCGATGGCGTAAACGGGAATCAGGACCGCAGCCATTACCAGGAATAGGATGAAGGCTCTGCGCCGCCCCACACGATCGGCGATCCAGCCAAAGCTGGCATAGCCGGGAAACATTCCCGCAAGGTTCAGCACCAGCAGCAGCGTAGTGGTTCCCATCACGCCAAAGCCGCGACCACCCTGCTCAACCGGCAGCGAAAGATACGGGGGAATCCAGGTAAACAGGCCCCACCATCCGAACATCCCGAAGAAATTGACGAATAACAACGCGAAGGTTTTCTTCGCATAGGGCCCACCAAATATCTGCGCGAACCCTTCCGTCGTGACGCGGCTTGCTGAGTCTCGATGTTCCTCCCACATGCGGGATTCCGGCACGCTCTTCTGAATCCAAAATGTAATCGCAGCCGGAAGAATTCCGACAAAGAACACCATGCGCCAGTTTGCGAACCGCAACATGATTCCCGCCACCAGCGCGGCAAACGCATAGCCGATCGCAAAGGAACTCTGCACAATCGCGAGTGCCTTCGCTCTCAACTCCGTGGGCCAGGTTTCCGCGACCAGAGTCGCTCCCGTATTCCACTCTCCGCCCATGCCGAGTCCTAGAATGAAGCGAAACGTGGCCAGCATCAGCACGGAAGTGGAAAGGCCCGAAGCGAAAGAACAGACGGAATACGTGAGGATGCTCAGCATGAGCGCGCGCTTGCGTCCAATGCGATCCGCGATGAATCCAAAGCCGACGCCGCCGATGCCGGACGCCAGGAGCGTCAGGCTGTTTAGCAGGCCCGCCGTGCCCTTGCTCATGCCCAGGTCGCGCATGACATATGCCAGCACCAGCGCGTAGAGCATGGCGTCGAAAGCGTCGAGCATCCAGCCCAGGGAGGCGGCCAGGAGCGTGCGTCGTTGCGCGGTCGTGATGTCGGAAAATGTCAGTCCCGCGCCAGAAGCCATGGCGGGACATTGTCGATTGTCAATTGCCGATTGGCAATTGAAAACAACTGCACATAGATCACCCTTGTCATTCCGAACAAAGAGAGGAATCTGCTCTCGCATGAAGTGGGTCCGCTGCCGGCGAGAGCAGATTCCTCGCCTTTGGCTCGGAATGACAATGTTTAGGCATTCGGAATGCTGTTACTTCGCGAGCGCGAAATAACGGTTGGCTTTCTTTACGTCTTTGCCAATCTGTTCTTTTAAAGCTTCGACCGAAGGGAACTTGATTTCGTCACGCAAGCGCTGAAGAAACGACAACTCCACCTCGGTCTCGGGCTTGAGCTCGATGGGATGGAAATTCAGCAGGTGCGTTTCTATCGCAAACAATTCGTCGCCGAACGTGGGTCGCTTACCGACATTGGTTACGGAATCAAAACACTCGTTGCCGACGCGGGTACGGGTAATGTACACGCCGTCGCGCGGGACCATTTCTTCGTAGCGGCTCAGGTTGATCGTAGGCACGGTGTACTTCGATCCATAGCCGCGCCCGCGCCCTGGCGTCGATAGAATCGCAAACGGCCGTCCCAGCAGATGGCGCGCTCGGTTCACCCGGCCTTCCTGCATCAGCTTGCGAATATGACTGCTCGAGACTGGTTCTCCGCGCAGCCGCATCTCCGGATATTCCTTCACCGAAAATCCCAACTCGCGTCCGAACTGAGCCAGCATTTCCACGGTGCCCTGGGCCTTGTGTCCGAAGTGGAAGTTGTAACCTTCGTGAACTTCCTTGGCGTGCAGGCGCTTCTTCAGAACGTCATGGGCAAAGTGTTGCGGCGTCATCAGCGACAGATCGCGAGTGAAGGGAAGCAGCAGCACGGCATCGAGTCCCGTGTCTGCCAGCAGCCGAACTTTCTCCGGAGGTGGGCGTTAGCAGCTTCAGCCCTGCATCCGGGCCGCAGAATGCGAATGGGATGCGGCTCAAACGTCACCGCCAGGGACTTGGCTCCGTCTGCGCGGGCGCGCTCAACGATCTCTTTCAGCACGCTCTGGTGCGCGCGATGCACGCCATCGAAGTTTCCGACGCTCAGCAGCGTCGGGCCGAAATCTGGCGGCACCTCCTCGAGTTTGTGAAAAACCTGCATCCGATTAACGATTTGCAATTGAAAATCTAAATCTCGAACTCCAGCTTCATTCCGTCGTACGACAGCTTCGCATTCTCGGGCAGGGTTGCGTTCGTCGCCTCATGCGGCAGGTCGTGACAGATATGGGTGAAGAACGCGCGTTTGGGTTTCAGCCGATCCACGATGCGCAACGAGTTCTCGATGGTGGAGTGCGTGGGGTGCGGGCGATGGCGCAGCGCATCCAGAAACAAAATATCCAGATCCTGCAACTGCTGGAAGGAGGTTTCTGGAATTTCGCTGAAGTCGGTCAGGTACGCCGCCGATCCAAAACGAAAACCCCAAATTTCGGCGTCACCATGCATCACCTTTACCGGCTCAAAGCGTGCGCCGTAGAGTTCCACCGGCCCCTCGATCTCGTTCAGGTCCACCTGGGCCAGGCCGCCGTACTTGTAATCCGCGTCGAAGATGTACTTGAACATATTGCGCAGGAACTGCGCCGACTCGGGGCGCGCGAAAAGCTGAATCCTCTCTTCGCGATGAAAACTCAAAGGCCGCAGGTCGTCGATGCCCAGGATGTGGTCGGCATGGGTATGCGTGTAGAGAACCGCGTCCAGGCTTTTGATCTGCTCGCGGATAGCCTGCTCGCGAAAATCCGGCGTGGTATCAATCAGTACAACCTTGCCGTTGTATTCAAGCATGATCGATGGACGAGTACGCCGGTCCTTCGGATCATCCGAATGACACACGGCGCAGTCGCAGCCGATCGTCGGCACACCCATCGATGTCCCGCTGCCCAGCACCGTCAGGCGCGCCTTCATCGTCCGCTGGTTCCCGTACCTTTGGGTGGATTGGCTGGAGGCCGAGCCAGCGCGTTGGTCACTTCCACATAGGCCATGCGAAGCTCGTAAAGACAGTTTTGCAGGAAGTTTTCTTCCGAGCTGCTCAGATTGCCTTTGGTCTTTTCCTGGAGCAATCCCAGCGTGTCGATCGTCTGCCGTGCGCCGATGATGTCAATTCGCGGCTGCCCGCCTTCTTCTCGCATCATCCCGAGCTGCAGCATGGCCGTCATATACAGCGACGCCATGAAGCGCTCGAAGGTCATCTCAAGTTCTTTGGAGGAGTGCCCGCTCAATTCGACGCGCGTGTCCAGTTCCTTCGCTGACTTGCGATAGGCATCGTGCTGTTCCTTCTGCTCTTCCGCAGTGGGAGGCGGCGGAGCTTCCTGATCTTCGCCAGCATGTTCGGAAACATGTTCCGCAACCGCAGTTGACGGCGATTCCTGCGGCTTGGCCTCGGCGGCGGGCACGAGTTTCGGCCGCTCGGGCTCCGGTTCCGGCGTGGGTACCTCGGTGCGCAACTCTCCCTCGGGGGTAAACAGCCGCCGGTCAGTCACGGTGAACGACTCTTGCTTCTTCTCGGGCATGATTTCTTTCCTCAGTTCTTCAAAAGTGTGCGGAACGGCAGATCGGTGACGCTCAGGCTCGCTTCACCCGCTCGCAAAGTTTTTCCCGGAGCTGAGTGTTCGCGCCGGACGTATCCGAGTACCACTCCATGCTCGCGGTCGCTAGCCGGGAATAGCGCTGAACTTGTAACCTCTCCGACTTCTTTTCCATCGAGTTCGATTCTGGTTCCGGGCGCAGGCAGTACTCCCTGCACGGTGAAGCCGGTGAACTTGCGGTGCACACTGCCCCGCGAACGAATACGTTCGACAATCTCCTGCCCGATATAGCAGCCTTTGTTGAAATTCAAGGCGCGAGCCTGCTCGGTCTCCTGCGGGAGATCTTTTTCGCGAATGTCCGTTCCATATTTTGGGACGCCGGAGGCGATGCGCAGTAACTCCATCGTGTCCGAAGTAACCGGAGTGGCACCGGCCGCCATGAGGCGGGGCGCGAGTTCCTCCAGAGGGGACCTCTGGGCCCAGACTTCATAGCTCTCGATCAGCGGATTGTCCCCGCGCACCAGAGTAGTTCCGGCATGCGATGCCAGGTCCACAAACTGTAGGGGTTGCAGCTCCGGCACATCGATTCCCGCAACCCGTAAAACTTCGCGCGATCCCGGCCCGTATATTCCGTAAGAGACCATCTGGTCTGTGATATTGGCAACTTCCACATCGTCCATGATGATGTAGTGGTCGAAGAGCTCGAGCATCTTGGTCACCTGGGCCTGCTCGGTGTCGAGCAGGAGCGAATCACCGCGCTGGTAGGCGTACAGGTCGCCAAGGATCTTGCCCTGCGGGTTGAGCAGCAATCCGTAAACGCCGTGTCCCTGGGCGAGGTCTCGAACGTTGTTGGTGAGCATGCCATTGAGCCAACGCACGCGGTCACTTCCGGTTAAGGCCAGTTTGGCCCGGGATGCGAGGGCGAAGATTCCCGTGCTCGAGAGCAGGGCCTGAAACTCGCCCTTAACGGAACTCGATCGAACCGGCGGGTTGTCGGTAGAAATGATGGACATAACTGAATATTCGATTATAGCGAAGGCAAAAGGGCTCTGCGGAACTGGGGACACGTGCGGCGAGGATGTTGCATAACGCAACGGGCTATTAGCCAGCAGTTAACCATCTCGCGTGTTGAAGCCCCCAGGAGCGCTTTTGAGCCTTCGGGCATACTTTGGGCCAGGCGTGAGAGAGAAACGCTGCCAGAACGCTTCTAAACGCAATTACGGGGCATCCTAGAAGAGGATCACACTCGACTTTCAGCATTCCGCAATCCGTCTCGCGTCCGTGTCTTATTAGCTAAAAGAAATACGACGGCTAAGTTCCTGATTCTGTGTTGCCTGTGTTATTTTCCCATCCGTGAGCCAGAAAAAACGTATTGCAGTCATTCCCGGCGACGGGATTGGACGGGAAGTCATACCGCAGGCGGTTCAGGTGATCCAGGCAAGCGGGGCGCCGGTCGAGTTTTCAGAATTCGACTGGGGGGCCGACCGTTACCTGGGCGACGGGGTGACTGTTCCTCAAGACGGCTTCTCTATGCTGGGGAGAGATTTCGACGCGATCCTGGTGGGTGCCTTCGGTGATCCTCGGGTCAAGACCAACATCCATGCCAAGGAAATTCTCCTGGGCATGCGCTTCAAGATGGATTTGTTTGCCAACGTGCGCCCGGTGCGCCTGATGGACGCAGCGCTCTGCCCACTGAAGGGAGTCGAACCCAAAGACATCGACTTCGTGGTGATTCGCGAAAACACCGAGGGCGTTTATGGGGACCTTGGCGGCGTCTTCAAGCAGGGAACTGCTGACGAGATCGCAACCCAGGAAGACATCAACACGCGCAAGGGCGTAGAGCGGATCATCCGCTTTGCGTTTGAATACTGCGAGCGGCATAAGAAACTCGATGGCTCGGTACGATCGAAAGTTCTGATGTGCGACAAGTCGAATGCCATGACGCACGCCGGCGGCTTGTGGCAGCGCACTTTCAAGGAAGTTGCACGCGAGTACCCGCAGATCAAGCCCGAGCACATGTACGTGGACGCGCTCTGCATGCAGATGGTGCGCGATCCGCGGCAGTTCGATGTGATCGTCACCAACAACATGTTCGGGGACATCATCACTGATCTTGCAGCGGGCATTCAGGGCGGGCTGGGCATGGCGGCGAGCGGAAACATCCATCCGGGAAAGACCTCGATGTTCGAACCGGTCCATGGATCGGCGCCTCCGATTGCGGGGAAGAACATTGCGAACCCGTTCGGCGCGATTCTTACTGCGGCCATGATGCTGAATCATCTTGGGCTCACGGTCGAGGCAGAGAAGATCGAAAGTGCCGTTCTTGACGCCGTGCGGGAGAAGAAAACCACGGTGGACATCGGCGGGAAACTCGGAACGCAAGAAGCCGGGGAATGGGTGAGGGAGCGGCTGCGACGGTAGGGAGGTCGTTGGCTGTTGGCTTGTCGTTTTCTCAACGGAGGCCTTCGCACTTCAACCATCGTTGTCATGCCGACCGAAGGGAGGAATCTGCTTTTGCCGGCAGCACCGCTAACGCCAGCGAGAGCAGATTCCGCCCCTATCGCTACGCTTCGGCTCGGAATGACAAAAGGAAATGAGAGGCTAGTCTGTCAGTTAAACATTGCTCTTAACCTTCGCACTCCGGCTAGGGCGGCGGTGTAGCGGCGATCGAGTGCTAATGCGTTTGCATAACACTCGCGGGCTTTCTCCCATTGATGGCGGTGCTCGTAGACGCGTCCCAGGTTGAAATGCGGATAGCAGCGTGCATCGTAGCGCAGGGACTTGATCGCTTTTTCAAACCACGGGATGGCGTCGTCCCATTTCCCTTGTTCAATCATGTAGGCGCCGATATCGTTATAGGGATTGCCGAACTCGGGGTCCACTTTGATCGCTTCCATGCAGTCGGCTATGGCGCGGTCATAATCTTGCATAAACGAGTAGGTCCAGCCGCGGAAGGTATAGGCCTCGGCGCTGGGAAAGGCCTCGATGGAGCGGGTGTAGAGATCGAGCGCCTGCTGATATTCTCCAGCAGCCTGCTTTTCGTAGGCGAGGCGGAACAACTCGGCGGCCATTTCGCGAGGATCGGAATCGGGCATAGACGAACTCAATGACTAAAAAATTCTACCGGAAGTTGTGGGCTCTTTTCCTGGTTCTTCTGCTGGCGGGGGCGCTGTGGGCGCAGGCTTTCGCGCAAACGCCCGCGCAGGCTCCCAGCGCTCCCACCAAAACACCGAGTCCTCCGCAACCTTCCGGCGGGGAAGCCGGCGGTACGACCCAGGACGCTGGTGGCACGAAAATTTCTCCTAAGCAAGCGGAGGAACTCTTCCGTTCGATTGACGAGATCCTTAAATTCGCCAGCAACGACACCGGGTTGCCGATCAAGAAAGAAGTCAAGCGCAAGCTCACCAGCCGCGAGGAAGTGGTCGCGTATCTGGAAAAGAACATGGCGGAAGACAAAGATGCGCAGCGCTTGCGCCGCTCTGAGCTGGTGCTGAAGAAGTTTGGCCTGCTGCCGAAAGATTTCAACCTGCAAACCTTCCTGGTCGCGCTTTTGCGCGAGCAGGTTGCGGGATATTACGATTTCAAAACCAAAACCGTGAACATGCTCGACTGGGTGGATGCCGAGCAGCAGAAGCCGGTCATGGCCCACGAGCTCACGCACGCGCTTCAGGACCAGAATTTCGGTTTAGAGAAATGGATGAAGGCCGGAGATATCGATCTCGACAGCAAGAAGCATCCTACGGCCGAGGAAATGAACAAGGACGAGGAAAACACCGCACGCCAGGCGGTAATCGAAGGCCAGGCTATGGCGGTGCTGGTGGATTACGAACTGCGGCCGAGTGGGCAGACGATCCAGAATTCGCGCGAGGTGATGAAGGCGCTGGAAGAGGGAATGGTGGTGGGTACCGCGGAGTCGCCGCAATTTCAGAATGCTCCCCTCTATTTGAAAGAAGCCATGACCTTCCCGTACCGGTACGGGGTGGAATTCGTGGCTGACTTGCTGGACGCCGGAGGGAAGCAGAAGGCGTTTGCTGGGGCGTTCTCGGACCCGCCGCGCACCACGCGCGAGATCATGGAGCCGAAAACTTATCTTGCCGGCGAAAAGCTCGCGCCGATGAAGATTCCAGACTTTGACCAGGACTTCAAAGATTACGAGCGCTTCGATCTGGGGGCGGTCGGAGAGTTCGATGTCGCGGTGCTGATCGATCAGTATGCCGGGGTGGAAAAGTCGCGCGAGATGTATCCGAAATGGCGGGGCGGCTATTATTACGCCGGGCATTTGAAGAGCGATCTCAATGGACCGCTGGGTCTGGTTTATGTTTCGAAGTGGGCGAATCCGGAGTGGGCTGCGCAGTTTGCCGCGGTTTACGCCAAAGGCATGCTCAAGCGCTACCAGCATGTGCACGGGAACAGCAACCTGGCTGTGGCCGACATTGCGAACCTGGAATCGCTGACGGGAAAGCACACTTTCGATACCGAAGACGGGCCGCTGGTGATCGAGGTGAAAGACGGCTTGGTGTTCGTGAGCGAGAGCCTGGATCAGGCGACGACCGAGAAGGTGGAAGCGGATGCGTGGGGGAAGTAGTCGTTGGTCTTTGGTCTTCGGTCGTTGGTCTTGTTGAACCGTCTGTCCGATCGAAGGCAGGAATCCACTTCGCCGCGTCGATTGTGCAGACGTAAGCAGACTCCACCCCTATCGCTTACGCTTTGACTCGGAATGGCAAGATTGAATAAGCCGTTGAGCCAAAGACCAACAGCCAAAGACCAACAGCTTCCTACTTCTTCTCCGTTGTCTTCGCTAGGAATGCACGCACCGTCGCTTTCACCGTGAACGGTTTGCCATCGCGCTCGAAGACCAAGGTGCGCGTGTCGCCGGGGGCTCCTCCCAGTAGCGACCAGACCTGGCCCATGGTTCCGCCTTTGGCGGGGGTGTCATCGATGGTGAGCAGGACGTCTCCTGCCTTCACCTCGGGAACCGTGGCCTTGCCGTCGTATTCCGCCACTCCAGCCACGGTGTAGCGACCATCGGGTTCGGGGCGCAGAGTCAGGCCAATCACGTCCATCTCGGGTGAAATCTTTTTGAAGACTTTGTCGAGATAGATCGTCGCGTGTGCGTAGTCAATGCCGACGCGGTCGCCGAGAAAGGCATTTGCTCCTAGCAGGCCGGCGGTGGGAACTCCCGCACGCTTCTGAAAAAAGTCGATGACTTCGTCTTTGAATGACGCGATGCCGATGTCGGTAAGAGTAATGCCGCCGTACTCGACCGACGGTACGCGAACCAGTTCAAACTGCGGCTCGTCGTCCGCTCCCCACATGTTCGCTCCGCCAACCGCACCCTTCATGTGTGGCCAGTCCGGATGCGCCTTGAGCAGTTTCGAAATCATGGTGGCAGAGAAGAAGCTGTAGGAGGCGCCGATGTCGAGCGCGAGATTGTGATCTTCACCATCAAGCTTGGACGGCACCTGGATCAATCCGTTCTGTTCGTTGACCAGGACCTTCGCGGCCATGCCCTGGAACTTAATTGTTTCCGGAGCGGCGATGGTGAATTCGCGATTGGGATAGTCAACCTGCAGGTCATAATGGCGGAGCAAGGTGGAGGGAAGGTTGATTTCCGCGCTCATGCCCGGCGCGATGGCGTCGCGGCCCAGCAGTACTTTGATTTGCTTGATGTCGCTGGGATGTAGCTGCATGCCACCGACTATCAGAGTTGGCGGCGGTGGAGCGGTACGAACTTTCTGAGAACCCTCTTCTTTGATGTCGCCGGAAATCTCCAGCCCCAATTTTTTCGCCAGATCCTCGGTGATCCACATCTCGGGATCGCCATTGTCCACCCAGCCGCGGACGCGCTTAGTGGTGCCGTCAGCGAGAGGGAAGCGCACATCGATCACCACGCGATTGTGGTCGAGCGTGATAGGCACGGTGGCAGTTGTTTGCGCGAAGCTGGAGATCACGAGTGCGAGCAGGGCGGCGGCGAGTTTCATGAGTGAATTCTACTTCGTCGTTGGTCTTTGGTTGTCGGTCTTTGGCAAAACCTTCACGAAGGAATGCACCCTGTATAATCACCAGTTCACTTTCACAAACACAGACTGTCAGGAGGGCGATTGGCGCAGGCGGAGATTGGCATCATCGGCGGAAGCGGGCTGTATAACATGCCTGGGCTGTCAGACATTCAGGAAGTGCGGCAGGAGACTCCGTTCGGTGATCCGTCGGATGCTTACATTCTCGGAAACCTTGAGGGACGCAAGCTTGCGTTTCTGGCGCGGCACGGGCGCGGGCACCGCCTGCTGCCGGGCGAGTTGAATTTTCGCGCCAATATTTACGGCTTCAAACAGCTTGGCATCGATCGCATCGTTTCGCTTTCCGCCGTCGGATCGCTCAAAGAAGAGCACAAGCCGCTCGACTTCGTGATTCCCGACCAATTTTTCGATCGTACGCGGCATCGCGTGGATACATTCTTTGGAGATGGGATCGTTGCGCACATTTCATTCGCCGATCCGGTGTGTGCTGAACTGGCCACGGTGGTCGAGGGCGCGTGCGGCAAGGTCGGGGTCAATGCCAAGCGTGGCGGCACTTACTTGTGCATGGAAGGCCCGCAGTTTTCAACCAAGGCGGAGTCGAACATCTATCGCAGCTGGGGTATGGACGTGATCGGCATGACCAATCTCCAGGAAGCGAAGCTCGCGCGTGAGGCCGAGATTTGCTATGTGACGGTTGCGATGGTCACCGATTACGACTGCTGGCATCCGCATCATGATTCGGTCACGGTGGAGCAGATCATCGGGGTGCTGACCAAGAACGCGGAGAACGCCTGCAAGGTGGTTCGCGAGACGGTTGCGCGCATGCCGAAACAGCGCAGTTGCACATGTGGATCGGCGCTAGGGCATGCCATCCTCACTGAGCGCGATACGATTCCTACGGCAACCCGGAAAAAACTAAGTCTGATTCTCGATAAATACCTGGAAAAGAAATCCTAATGAGCATTGTTGCAGTCGGTTCTGTTGCATTCGATTCCATTGCCACACCTTCGGGCCGCGTGAACGACGTGCTGGGTGGTGCGGCTACTTACTTCGCCCTTGCCGCCAGCTACTTCACGCAAGTGCGCATAGTCGCCGTAGTAGGCGAAGATTTCACTGCCGAGCACGAAGCGGTGCTCACCAAGCGCAAGGTTGATATACGCGGCATCGAACATGCGAAGGGTAAGACCTTTCGCTGGGGCGGCCAGTATCTCGACAACCTCAACGAGGCGAAGACAGATTTCACCGAGCTGAACGTCTTCGAGAAATTTCAGCCGCAGATTCCGCAGGAGTACATGGACTCGGAGTTCCTCTTCCTGGCCAACATTCATCCCACGCTACAGGCTGCGGTACGGTTGGAAATGAAAGACGTGCGGCTCACCGGCGGCGACACCATGAACTTCTGGATCAGCGGCACGCGTCCCGAGTTACTGGAGACGCTCAAGCTGGTGAACGTGCTGCTCATCAATGACAATGAAGTCAGAATGCTGTCGGGCGAGAAGAGCCTGCCGCGCGGCGCGCGCAAAGTGTTGGCCATGGGCCCGCAAGCGCTGGTGGTGAAACATGGCGAATATGGCGCAACGATTTTCTTTCGCGAGGGCGCATTCGGAGTGGGCTCGCACCCGTTTCGCGCTCCGGCATTGCCCATCGAAGAAGTGAAAGACCCGACCGGAGCCGGCGATTCCTTCGCCGGCGGATTCATGGGATATATCGCCTCGCAGGGCGAGGTGAATCGTGAAGTCCTGAAGCGCGCGCTTTTTTACGGCGGAGTGATGGGATCGTTCGCGGTAGAGCAGTTCGGAACCGAGCGCCTGCAGTCGCTTACCCGGGAAGAAATCGAAGCGCGATTTCAGGTCTTCCGCGAACTCACGCATCTGGGATGAAGCGGCGCGACCAGCGCGAAAGCGGCGAGTACGACCACGAATCTCTGTTGGTCGGGCAGGCTGCGGCATGCATTTCCATTCTGTCGTTTCTCTATTGCCTGCGAAATAACGCGACCTTGCTCTACGGCGATGCCGTCGCGCATATGAATATTGCGCGGCGCGTAATCGACTCGATGACGCCTGGCCCTTTGCAGTTGGGAACAGTCTGGCTGCCCCTGCCGCACTTGCTGATGATCCCGTTTGTGGCTTCGAAATGGATGTGGCAGACCGGCGTGGGCGGTTCGTTGCCTTCGATGATTGCCTACGTTCTCTCGACGGTGGGCATCTTCCGGCTGGTTCGGGACACCTTGCGCACCGACGTCAAAGAAGATTACGCGGCGCGCGCAGCAGGCTGGGTCGCCGCGTTTTCCTTTGCGGCTAACCCGAACCTGATCTATTTGCAGTCCACTGCGATGACCGAACCGCTGTGCATCGCGTTCTTCATCTGGTCGCTCGTGTACTTCAGCGAGTTTGCTCGCAAAGGATCCGAGCGCTCTTTGACCAAGTCGGGCCTGTGCGTTGCGGGGGCGTGTCTGACGCGCTACGACGGTTGGTTCCTGGCCGCCATCTTGTGTGTGGTTGCGCTGATCGTGGTTTTAAAATCTCACCGGCCGCTTCGGCCTTTCTTGCGCT
Source organism: Terriglobia bacterium (assembly GCA_963797845.1). Lineage (GTDB taxonomy): Bacteria > Acidobacteriota > Terriglobia > Terriglobales > Acidobacteriaceae > DASREM01. The sequence goes on along the minus strand of CAWCRE010000008.1, from coordinate 528,777 downwards.
TCGTCCTCCTGGCGGCTCTGGGCCCGCTGCTCTGGCTGGGCTACAACTGGGCCGTATACCAGAACCCTCTGGAATTCGCGAACGGCCCTTACTCCGCCAAGGCAATCGAAGCTCGCACCGCGCATGCCGGCGCAATCAATCCTGCGGACCACGATCTGCGTGTCGCGGCGATGTTTTTCCTGAAGGCCGCGAAGATGAATCTCGCCGATGGGCCGTGGCAGAAGCTGTGGTGGGTATTCGCCTTCGCAGTCCTCGGGGCCATCGGGTGCGAGCGCCGCTTATGGCCGCTCTTGCTGCTGTGGATCCCGCTTCCGTTCTACACGCTTTCGCTCGCCTACGGAGATGTGCCGATCTATCTCCCGGTGTGGTGGCCGTTTTCTTACTACAACGTGCGCTTCGGGGCGGAACTGGTGCCCGCGTTTGCGACATCGGTTGGGCTGACGAGCTACCTGGTCGCGCGCTTCTGGCGCAAACCGTATAGCCGGACGGCGGTGTCGATCTCGACGCTGGTGCTGGTCGGTGCGAGCTATGCCTCGGTCTGGCGCACGCAGCCGATTACCTACCGCGAGGCGTCGATCAATTCGCACGGCCGCATTGCGCTGGAGACCGGGGTGGCTCGCGAACTGATGCGGCTACCCGACAACATAACCTACCTGATGTACCTAGGGGATCACGTTGGGATCATGCAGCGTGCCGGGATTCCTTTGGCCCATGTCATCAATGAGGGCAACCACCATCCCTGGCAGCGGCCGAGCGACCCCGAAGGTTTGTGGGAGCGGGCGCTTGCCGATCCGTCGAAGTATGCGGACATTGTGGTCGCGTTTGATGACGATCCGGTCGCCAGGGCGATCCGCGACGAGAACCTGCAAAGTGTCATGGTGATTCACACTACCGGGCAGCCCGAGGCAACGATCTACCGCGCCCGTCCGGTACGGTAATCAGGCCGGTCAATCGTCGCGCCGCCGCGCGCGGGGTAGAATCCAGCAAACATCATGGTCGCCTTTCCGCATAGCGTGGAGATGCTTCGACAGGAGATGCGGTTCGTGCTGTCAACGACGATCCTGCGCCTGATTCTGGCTGCGGTCTTGGGCGGCGCCATTGGCCTGGAGCGGGAGTTCCGTCACAAGCCAGCCGGGTTGCGCACCAACATGTTCATCTGTTTCGGATGCGCGATGTTTACCGTCATGTCGGACCAGCTCGCGGGCGGTTTCGGCGGAGATCACACGCGGGTTGCGGCACAGATCATTCCCGGAATCGGATTCATCGGCGCGGGATCGATTCTGCACGCGCGGGGCTCGGTCACAGGCCTGACGACGGCGGCAACGATCTTCGTGGTGGCATCGATCGGCATGGCGGCCGGCGGAGGTCTGTACATCACTGCAGTGTTCGCCACCGCGGTGATCCTGATTGCGCTGGCGCTGCTGGGGAAGATGGAAACACGCTTTGCCCTGAAAGCCATCGTGCACACTTATGAAGTGAATGCCAAGGGTGTGGATGTGGCGCTGGAAGAGCTCGATACGATCCTTGAGGCGGAACAGCTCTCCATGCGCGATGTGCATGCGGCCTCTTTCGAAGGCACTTCCCGCGTAGTGTTCGGAGTGGAAGCCTCACGGACCGAGCACGATGCGCTCTTGGTGCGCCTGCACCAGAACCGGCAGTTCTCCTCCATCAGGGTGTTGGGAAGCGCGACCGTCGAATGACCCTTCCCCTCAGCGGCGTGCCCTTTACCAAGGCCAGCGCCTGCGGCAATGATTTCCTCATCATCGACGGAATGAATGCTCCGGCGGATCTCGCGGAGTTCAGCCGGCGTATTTGCGATCGACACGAAGGCGTAGGGGCCGATGGAGTGGAGTGGCTTTTTCCGGTGCCGGATGCTGACGTGCAGGCACGATTGTTCAACGCCGATGGTTCGGAGGCGGAGATCTCTGGCAACGGGACGCGTTGTGTTGCGGCGTATCTTTGTGCGGATGAGCCTCGGGAAAAAGTGGTGATTCGGACGGGGGCTGGGCTAAAAACCTGCTCGTTGATCAGCGTGAACGGCGCGCATTATGAGTTCGAAATTGCTATGGGTCAGCCGCAAGTTGGAGACGAACTTTCTCTCAGCGTCTCCTCTGGAGAGGTGCGGGGAATTCCGGTCTCGATGGGAAATCCACATTACGTGGTTTTCGTGGACGAATTTTCCGACGAATGGCAGCCCCAGGCAGCGGAAATCGGGCGGCAGCTTGAGTTCAAGCAAGGGGTTAATATTGAGCTGGTAAAGACTAGAGATAGGGCGAATATCGAGGCTCGCTTCTTTGAGCGCGGCGTCGGAGAAACGCAGTCGTCAGGGACAGGATCGTGCGCTTCGGCCGTGGCGGCGATTGCCACGGGCCGGGCCGAGTCTCCGGTGCGCGTGCACACGCCGGGTGGAATGCAGGTAGTGCGCTGGGTGGATGAAGTGTTCCTTAGGGGCCCAACAAGTCTGGTGGCCCGAGGAGAGTTTTTCGGATAGAACCGGGCCCGGTTGCCGCTGTACTGCCGCCGTTTCGACGACTAAATTTTCGAGTGACGGCGGTAACTGCTGGGGCTTCTGGTAGTGCTGTTACGATACTTTTTTCATGCTTTCTTCACCCAGAGTTCGCATCAAGCCCACTGCGCTAAGGGCCGGTGACACGGTTGGCATCGTCGCCCCGGCCAGCAATATCAAGCGCGACTTGCTGGATGCGGGATGCCACGCGCTGCGCGAGTTGGGGTACAAGCCTTTCTATTTCGATTCGATTCTCGAGCAGGATCTGTACTTTGCGGGGTCGGTCGAGCGCGCGCGAGCGCGAATTGGAAGAGATGTTTACCAGTGCCCGAGGTGCGCGCCATCGTCTGCGCCCGCGGCGGATATGGAGCGAACTATCTGCTGCGAAGCTCTCGACCGTAGAAAATTGCCGCGAATCCGAAAATTTTTGTGGGCTACAGCGACATCACGACGTTGCTGACCTGCTTCGCCGACTCCAGCAGGCTTTGTGACCTTTCACGGGCCGATGGTCACGAAGGATTTTGCGCATGCGGATGGAGTCGATCTGGCTTCGTGGGAGGCGGCCCTGAGCGGCGTGCGCGGAGTGGGAGACGGCGGCACGGCGATTCGCAGGCCGAGGCGCCTCGTCGGAGGGCGTCTGGCGAAGGAATTCTGTATGGCGGCTGCCTTTCGCATGCTGGTGGCCTCGCTCGGCACTCCGTACGAGATTCGAACGGCGGGCACGATCCTTTTATCGAGGACATTGCGGCCAAGCCGTATCAGATCGATCGCATGCTGATGCAGTTGAAGCTGGCCGGCAAATTCGATGGGTGCGCGGCATTGTCTTCGGCGAGATGCTCGACTGCGTGCAGACCAAAGAATCAGGGCTACACTCTTGCAGGAAGTCATTCTTCGGTCGTCGGTGACTCTGGAGATTCCGGTCGCCTATGGATTGCGCTCCGGGCATGTGTCGCGGACAGAACATTACCTTGCCGATCGGAGTGCGCGCGGAGTTTGACGGTGTGCAGCGGGGCGCAGCAGTGAGCAGTGACATCCTTAGAAATGGTGGAAGAGTCAGTCGGCGACAGCGTCGCGGGACGGCGGCAAGACCGGTCGACTTCGCTCGATGCCAGACGCAGGCGTTACAAGATTGATGACTGCGACAAGAAGCACATTCATCTGATTGGAATCTGCGGGACGGCGATGGCGTCGCTTGCGGGCATGCTGAAACGAGCGCGGCTTTCGCGTGACCGGGTTCGGACGCGGCGGCCTATCCGCCGATGTCGGATTTTCTGGCGTCGCTGGGCATTCCGGTGGCGCAGCCATTTTCGATGCGAAGAATCTCGAGCCGCACGCCGGACCTGGTGGTGGTCGGCAATGCGATCTCGCGCGGGAATGTGGAGCTGGAGTATGTCCTCGACCAGCGCATCCCGTTTCTGTTCGCTGCCGCAATTGCTGCACGATGAGTTTCTGCGAGGGAAAGAAGTGCTGGTGGTCGCGGGCACGCATGGCAAGACGACGACGACTTCCATGCTGTCGTGGATTTTTCACATCGGCGGGGCTGCAGCCCTCTTTTCTGATCGGCGGCATCGCGGAGAATTTTGGCAGCAGCTTTCGCGCTGGGGCAGGGCAAGCACTTCATCCTCGAAGGCGACGAGTACGACACCGCATTCTTCGATAAAGGTCCGAAGTTCCTGCATTACTTTCCCGACTCCGTCATTCTCACCTCGGTCGAGTTCGATCATGCCGATATCTACAAGGATCTCGATGCAGTCGAGACGGCGTTCAAACGCCTGGTGAACCTGGTGCCGCGGCGCGGACAATTGTCGCCTTTGATACGGGCGAGAGCGTGGAGCGTTGTCTCGCGAAGGCGTTCTGCCCGGTGGAGCGCTACGGTTCGCGGCACGGATCGCGAACTGGCAGATCACCGACCTGCGCTTGGAACCCGCGCGCACCACCTGGTCGGTTGTTACGAGACGGTGAGCCGTGGGCCGACTTCGAGTTTGCGCTTGGCGGCGAGTACAACGTGTGGAACGCGACGGCGGCGGCGGCACTGGCTGCGCACTGTGGAATTTCGAACGAAAGAAATTCGCGGCCGCCTGAAGACTTTCAAGAGCGTGAAGCGGCGCCTTGAAGTGCGAGGCCGAGGTCAACGGCATCACGATCATCGATGATTTCGCGCACCATCCGACAGCGATCGCGGGCACCTTGACCGCGCTGCGGTCGCGCTATCCGGGAGCGCGGCTCTGGGCGATTCTGGAGCCCCGCTCGAACACGCTGCGGCGAAATGTTTTCAGAACGAACTGGCCGAAGAGCCTGGCGACTGGCGGATGAAGTCGTCGTGGCGAATGTGTTCAAGTCCGGACGCGATCCCTGAAGCGGAGCGCCTGGATCTCATCGGCCGTAGCGGCGCAGATATCAGCAGCACGGCAAGCCGGGCGCGCATCGTCTCCGGAGTCGACGGCATCGTGCAGCTGGTCGCGCCCGAAATGCGCTCCGGCGATGTGGTCGCGATTCTTTCCAATGGCGGCTTCGGCGGAATTTACGAAAAACTGCCGGCAGCGCTTGAAGCAGCCCGGCGTGCGAACAGCGATACATCCACGGAGGCTTCGGCCAAAGCATGATTCGATTCCCTCTGATGTCCACTCAGCGTCCTGGGCTTGTCGTGTCTGTTGTTCGCCCTGTTTCCAGCGCAGCAAATTCAGCCCCGCAGCGCGACAGAGTCCGCTACACCGTCTCCCTGGCTGATTCGCAACCACCTTCTGTGCATGTTGAAATGCAGTTGCCCGCCAGGCGAGCCTGCACGCTCGGTGCAGATGCCGGTTTGGAATGCGGTCTACCAGGTCAGCGACTTCTCGCAGTATGTGAATTGGGTGAAGGCCAGTGACGCCGCAGGGAATCCGCTTCCGGTTACAAATGAAGACAAGAGCCTTTGGCGAATCGAGGGCACGCCAAAGGCGCGATCGTCGAGTACGAAATCTTCGCCGATCGAGGCGGGACCGTACAGGGCGCAACTGAACGACCAGCATGGATTCTTCAATTTCGCTGAAATCCTGATGTATCCGGTCGACCAGACGAGCGCGCCTTTGACAGTGTCATTCGCCGATGTCGCCGCAGGGTGGAAGATCGCCTGCGCCCTGCAGCACAAAGATGAAGCAGGTCTTCAGGCCGAGTCAACTATGACCGCCTGGTGGATTCGCCGGTGGAGATCGGAACGTTTCGCGAAACAGACTTCGATCGAGGGTGGCGGCGCATTACCGCGTGGTAGTCGATGCGGAAAAGAGCGACTACGACGCGAAGCGCGTGGTCTCAACCGTGCGCCGGGTTGCGTCCGCGGCGACCGAGTGGATGAACGATCGTCCCTTTGAAAGCTATCTTGTTCATTTATCACTTTCCCCACGGACCGGGCGGAGGTGGCATGGAACATGCCTACTCCACTGCCATCGATCTGAGCGCGGAGATGCTGGCGGATAATCCGCTGTCGCTGCCGGATGTCACGGCACATGAATTCTTCCATCTGTGGAACGTGAAACGCATTCGGCCGCAATCGCTCGAGCCCGTCGATTTTACCCGAGAGAAATACTGCTCCGCGTTGTGGTTCAGCGAAGGCGTGACCAGACACGGTCGAAGAATCTGATCCAGGCGCGAGCCGGGCTTCGTGGATGAACCGACATATTTGCGGCGCATTGCGAATGAGATTGGCGCGCTGGAGCGCAGGCCGGCGCACCGGACACAGTCGGCGGAAGCCTCAAGCCTGCGACGCGTGGCTGGAGAAATATCCGTACTATCGCCAGCCGGAGCGCAGCATTTCCTACTACAACAAGGGAGACCTGATCGGGATCGCTCTTGACCTGGCGATGCGCGAAGCCAGCCACGGGAAGGCGTCGCTGCGCGACTTGCTCCTGTGGATGAACCAGAACTACGCGCAGAAGGGCAACGTTCTTCCCCGATTCTGCCGGGATCCGACAAGCGGCCGAGGCGGTTACCCATGCGGATTTCGAGAGCTTCTTCGAAAAATACGTTGCCGGGATCGACGAGATTCCGTGGGATGATTTCCTTAAGAGTGTCGGGCTGCATCTGGTGAAGCGTCCGGGAGCGGTGGCGGACCTCGGATTTTCGGCGACGCGCAATTTCGGAGCGCCACCGTCAGTCGCCGCCGTGAATCCAGGCGGCGCGGCGGAACACGCTGGGCTTGTGGCGGGTGACAGCATTCTGAAGATCAACGGACGCGACGCGAGTTCCGATTTCCAGCAGCAACTGTCGAACCTGATGCCGGGAGATATCATTCACCTGCACGTGAAGAATCGGCGAGGCGAGCGCGATCTGCAGTGGAAGCTAGCTTCGCGGGAAGAAGTTGAGTTTGAGCTGCGGGATGTGGACAATATCACGCCTCAGCAAAAAGCCCGCCGCGCGGCCTGGCTGGCCAGCGAAGACGAAGGAGAGTAAGTGATTCGAACCGTGGCGATGCTGGCGTTCTGGGCAATCCTGCTGCCGCTCTCCGCGCTGATCCTGTTTCCCTGGACCTTCATCACCGGAGATATCACGGCCATCTACAAAGTTTCGCATGTGGGGCGCGATCGACCGGCGTGCGCATCGCCGGAGTGCGGGTGGAAACCGTCGGACTGGAAAAGATCAACCCGGCGCGCACCTACATCTTCATGTCGAATCATGTTTCCAATATTGATCCGCCGCTGCTATTGCCGCTGATTCCGATACGAACGTCGGTGATGGCGAAGAAAGAACTGTTCGGGTATCCGCTGCTGGGGAAGTCGATGCGGATCGGCTCGCTGGTGCCGGTGGATCGCGGGAATCGCGATGCGGGAATCTCCGCGGTGCGTGCGGCTGCGGAGGTGATTCGCTCCGGCGTTAACATGACGATCTATATCGAAGGCAAGCGGTCGTTTGATGGGAAACTGCTGCCGTTTAAGAAAGGCCCGTTCTACCTGGCGGAAGAATGTCATGTTGCGGTCGTGCCCGTTACGATTCTGGGGACACATTATTTAATGCCCAAAGGGCGGTTCGCGATTCGGCCGGGAAAGGCGACGATCATCTTCCACGATCCGATTGAGCCGGAGAATTTCGGAAGCCGCGAGTGCCTGATGGAGAAAGTTCGGATTGCGATTAACAGTTCGCTGCCGGCTCAAAGCCAAGAACCGGTTTTAACCACCAAGGACACGAAGGGGCACGAAGGAAGTCTGACGGCGTGAACATGCTGGACAGCCGAGGCGGCTGTCCCTACACGTTCTTTCTCACTGCTTTGGCGATTTCCGGAAGCTTGCTGAACGTCGCTGAGCAGCGCAGCCACAGCTTGTTATCAATCGCCGGATAGCCGCTGACAATTTTTCCTGCTTCCACATCGCTGGGAATCCCGGTTTGAGCTGTGGCGATGGCACCATCTCCAACTTTGCAGTGACCGGCGACGCCGACTTGTCCGGCGAGAATCACGTTCTTGCCAATCTCGGTCGATCCGGCCAATCCAACCTGCGCGCAGAGCAGGGAATTCTCTCCGACCTGCGAGCCGTGGCCGACCTGGACAAGGTTGTCGATCTTGGCGCCGCGCGCGATGAAGGTCTTGCCCACGCTGGCACGGTCGACGCAGGCATTGGCCTGCACTTCGACATCATCGCCGAGAATTGCTGGGCCGGACTGCACGATCTTGTGCCAGTTGCCGGAATCGTCTTTGGCGAAGCCGAAGCCATCGGCGCCGATTACGGCTCCGTTCTGAAGAATCACGTTGTCGCCGAGTCGGCAATGCTCGCGAACGACGGCATGAGCGTGCGCGAAGAAATTGTTGCCAATCGCTACGCCACGATACACAACGACGTGCGCGAGGAGCACCGCGTTGGTTCCGATGGTCACATTTTCGTCGATCACCGCGTACGGTCCGATATGCGCGCCCTCGCCGATCTGTGCGGAAGGGTGGACCACCGCGGTCGGGTGCACTCCGGGAGCATAGCTGGGCGGCTGGTAAAAGAGCTCCAGCGCGCGGGCAAACGTCAGATAGGGATTCTTGCTGCGCAAGGTGGGCGTCGTGACCTCGGGAAAGTCTTCAGCGACGATGATGGCCGAGGCTCTGGTGCTCTTGGCCGCACCCGAGTACTTGGGATTGGCGACAAAAGTGAGGTGCCCGGCGCCGGCTTCTTCGATGCCGGCAACGCCGTTGATTTCCGTTTCGGGTGAGCCGTTCGCCAGACGGACTCCGAGCTTGGAAGCAATATGTGCAAGTTTCATAGGTAAGGAGCGATTGTAACGGAGGGGCGTACCGCTGGCATCCGGGCTTTGGCCGAGATGGGTGCGATAGGGCGGACGCAAGCGTCCGCCCAGCGCGAGACGTACTTATTTCGGGATGTAACTCAGGTCAGGACGAAACACCGACATTTCGGTGACGATATGACTGCAGCTGTGGCGAAGTTGGTCCAGCGCGCTAGCATCGCCGTACGCTTCCTTGAGAGCATCCTCGAGTTTCTTTTCCGCAGGTTCCATGTCTGCCCAGGATGCCCGGTCGGTCACCAGAACGAATGTCGGCGAAGCGCCGCCAGTGGCAAGGGCATACCAGCGGGACGGCTTCACCGGATAGTTTGTCTTCTGAATGGCGGCGTTGATTTTCTTAATTGCGTCAGTGAAGTCATTCAGGCGTTCGGGGATCACTGAGTAGCTGGCGGTGGTCCGCATCTTGGCAGGCGTCGCGGGGGGCTTGGTCAGGCTTAGGTCGTCGCGATACACGTAGTATTGCGTCTCGCCGCTGGCGGTCGATGGACCCATATTCTTGGCCACATCCACGCCATCAAGTTTATTGAAGGCCTCGCGGGCGTCGAAGTCCTTCCAGCTATGGCCAGGGGAAGAACTCATGTAAGAACCGCTGCGCTCGCCGGTGGTGATCTCCCATACGAGGATGCTCCAGGTATCCTTCTGGGTGCCGTGAAATGCGGAGTGTGCTTTGCGGCCCGCTTCAAACTGGGAGGTCATTCCGGGCTTGGGGATCGTGATGTTTACTTCGGAAACCACTTGAGGTGAGGACTGGGCCAGACCTGAAATGGACAGAAACAGCAGGGTAACCAGTACTGCGAATTTGCGCATTGATTCTCCTTGAATTTTGAGAGAGCGGCCAGAGGGAGTTGGGCCGCGCACGCGAAAAGATTGTGCCGAAATCAGCGCAACGGTACGCGTGCCCTAACAAATTGTCAATGAATGTTGTGTTGCGTGCTGTTTTGCTCACAAGCTCGGCTCCGCATCAGAGCCGGCGGCTCTTCCTACCCGACAGGGCAGGCGCGATTAATTCTCTTCAGGAGGTCTGGGATGACGATGTTCCTGATCGTAGAACGCATGCGGCGGATGATCGGAATGTGCGTTCGCTACGGGCCGCTCGCTGACCGAATTGAACGTGGAAACACTTCGATTCATGGCGAAGCCGGTGCTGACGGTGAAGATGGGTTCGTCGAAGAGCGCTCCGGAGTTCGCCGTGGCAGCCGCGATGATAGGAAAGGCCTTGCCCGCCGCGAATGGCGTGGAAACATAATCGCCGACCATCAATCCGGCAAAGGTATTGGGCAGCCAGCTTGGGAGCATGGGGCCGGCCAGCGCGGAGGGCGTGCTCCAGGTAATGCCGCCGTCAGTGGACGACACGAAGGAAGCAATCAGCTGGCATGTGCTCGAGGTGCAGTTGGCGACTGGATAGTAGTAATAAGTCAGTCCAAGGTGCGCGCTGCCGCCTGAGGTGGCAGGATCGATGCCGAGCGAGCCGATGAAGTGGTCGGCGGTACTGGTGCTGGCGTCGATCGGAATGCGAGCTGGCGGAAGCCATGTATTCCCGTCAGTCGAAGTGCTGAGAACGATGTCGTTTGAGGTGCAACCGTTGCGGAAGCGGCAATCCTGCCACACCACGTAGACTGTGCCGCCGGCGTCGGCTATGGCGGAAGGCAGCGCGCTGGTGCGCAGGCTTCCTGCGACCAGATGATCGGTGATGCTAGCGATGACCAGCGATGCATTCCAGCTGGCGCCGCCGTTGGTGGAAGAAAACGACACCATGTTTGTGCCGCTGACGCTTTCGATGGGAACGACCACGTTGCCGTTTGGTTGCACGACGGGTTGTCCGCCAATGCCGGAGAGTAGATCGGCCGTGTTCTGCGCGGCCGACCAGGTTAGGCCGCCGTCGGTGGAAGTCGTCATCCAGACCAAACCACCCTGGTTGGGATCGTCCCACTCCATGTAGCAGTGTCCGTAGAAAGGGCTGGCGGCGGTGTTGTCGCAGACGATCCAATTCTTATCGCTGTCCGAAGTGTTGCTGACCACGATGGGATTGCCCCAGTTGAGCCCGTCCGACGAGCGGCTGACGGCAACTGTGTCGGGACCGATAGGCAGAGTGCTGATCATCCAGACTGCGTGGGCGGCGTCGTAGGCCACGACGGGGTCGCTGGCCGCGCTGAAGTTGCCGCCGTCAAAGGTGGTAATGCCGGGAAGGAAGCCATTGGTCCAGGTGGTACCGGCGTCCGTTGAAGTAGCCCAGCCGATGTCCGCGCCTCCGCCGGAGAAGATACGTGCGACCTGGAACGTGCTGACGATGGTGTTGCCGACGCCCAGAGCATGGGTCTCCACTTCGGTAGCATGCTGGCTGCCGGAGTTAGTGAATGTATCCGTGCTGATCTGGGTAGTGGGAACTGTCTGAACCATCACGGGGGGCGGAGTCGTAGTGGAAGATTGCGAGTTAGAACCGCCGCCACACGCGGCAAGGAAGAGCAAAGGGAGGACGAGCAATACGAACCTTGGTAAACGGCACATATAGTCAGAGAGCATTGTAATCAACGGGGCAAGAGTCCCGAAGATGCCAAATGTTGATCTCGCGGCAACAAATCAAGCTTTGACTGTTTTCTCTTCCAATGCCGCTTTCTTGAAATACTCCAGCGACATGTTCAGGCCAGTCTCGAGATCGATCTTGGGTTCCCAGCCCAGCAGCGTGCGCGCCTTGGTGATATCGGGGCGGCGCTGCTTGGGATCGTCCTGCGGCAAAGGTTCGTAACGGATCTGGCTCTTCGATCCCGTCACTTTCAACACCATCTTCGCGCATTCCAGGATTGTGAACTCCGCGGGGTTTCCGATATTCACCGGAAGATGCTCGTCTGACTTCGAAAGACGAATGAAACCGTCGATCTCATCACTGACAAAGCAAAAGCTGCGCGTCTGATTACCATCGCCGTACACGGTCAGATCCTCGCCGCGAAATGCCTGCTTCATGAAGTTCGGCACCACCCGCCCGTCGTTCAACTGCATGCGCGGACCATACGTGTTGAAGATGCGTACGATGCGCGTGTCTACTTTGTAATAGCGATGGTAGGCCATGGTCACGGCCTCGCCGAAGCGTTTGGCTTCGTCGTACACCGAGCGCGGGCCGATGGGATTGACGTGTCCCCAGTACGTTTCTTTCTGCGGATGCTCCAGCGGGTCGCCGTAACACTCCGAGGTCGACGAGATGAAATATTTCGCGTTGTACTTTCGCGCCACATCCAGCGCGTGGAAGGTCCCGATGGACCCTACCTGCAAAGTTTCGATTCCATGCACGGTGTAATCCACGGGGCTCGCCGGACACGCCAGATGAAACACGTAGTCAACGTGCCCGCAATCGAATGGCTGATTGATGTCAATTTGTTGAAATTCGAAACGCGAATCGTTTCGCAAGTGCTCGAGATTGGATTTCCGTCCGGTGAGAAGGTTGTCGGCGACTACCACCGAATAACCTTCGCCTAGCAGGGCATCACACAGATGGGAACCCAGAAATCCGGCTCCGCCGGTAACCAGGGCGCGTTGTTTGCTCATGAAGTTTTGGATTTCCTAGGAATGCCTGCCCCAGTTGCCTGGGATTCCGGCATTGCGGGCAGTCGGCCAACGCTGTAATACGCAAAGCCCTGCGCGGCCATTGCCTCAGGATCATACAAGTTGCGGCCATCGATCACAATGGGGTACTTCATCTCCGTGTGCAAACGTCTCAGGTCGAGCGTGGCAAATTCTTCCCACTCGGTAAGAATCAACAGCGCGTCCGCATCTTTTGCGGTTTCATACGGACTGCTCACAAATTCGACGCTATCGTTCAGAACTTTGCGGGCGCTCTTGGTCGCCGCAGGATCGTAGGCGGAAATCCGGCAGCCTTCCTGCAACAGCGAATTCACCAGCAGAATCGCGGGCGACTCTCGGATGTCATCAGTGCCGCCTTTGAACGCGAGGCCCAGCACGCCAAGCTTCTTCCCGCGCAGCGTCCACAACGCGCTGCGCACCTTGCGCAGAAAACGTTGCCGCTGCTCTTCGTTAATGCGCATCACTTCGTCGAGCAGATGAAAATCGTAGCCGCATTCCCGGGCCACGGCCCGAAATGCCATGAGGTCTTTGGGGAAGCACGAGCCGCCATAGCCGATCCCAGGATTCAGAAAGCGCGGCCCGATGCGGCTGTCAGTGCCAATGCCTTTGCACACCTGCTGCACGTCCGCTCCCACGGCTTCACAGATCGACGCAACGGCATTGATGAAAGAAATCTTCATCGCGAGGAACGCATTCGACGCGTGCTTGATCAGTTCCGCGCTCTTCGCAGTGGTGATGATCATCGCCGGAGGAATGGTGGCGCGGTCGGGCCGCGGAATTGCATCCGCCCGGCGGTAATAGCTGCCATCGGCTAACGACGAGTACAGCCCTCGGAGCACCGTTGCCGCGCGCTCGGAATCCGCCCCGACGACGATGCGGTCGGGATAAAGAAAATCGGTGACGCCCGTTCCTTCGCGCAAGAATTCAGGATTGGACACCACATCGAACGTATCGGCCAGCGACCCGTTGCGAAGGATGATTTTCCGGATCCAATCGCTGGTGTACACCGGAACCGTACTCTTCTCGACGATCACTTTATAGCCATTCAGCGCACCCGAAATTTCTCGGGCCACCGATTCCACATACGATAGATCGGCTTCCCCCTGCTCCGTTGGAGGAGTGCCCACGGCAATAAAGATCACCGCGGAATCGCGCACCGCCTGCTGCAAATTCTGGGTAAATTTGAGTTTTTTGCCGCCGTAGCGAGCCAGCAATTCGGGAAGAAAGTTTTCGTGGATCGGCACTTCACCCGCCTGCAGCGCCGCGATTTTCTGCTCGTCGTTGTCCACCAGAACTACATCGTGGCCGAGATCGGCAAGACAGGCTCCCGCAACCAGGCCGACATAACCCGAACCTACAATGGCAATGTGCATACGTGCTCCCTGAGATGCATCGTTCGGGCCAAGGGAAAGCACTACTCTAGCAGTTTTCCGCGCCTCGAATTGTGCTGCCTGAACACTAAGCGAGGTCGGACCCAAACAGGACAACCCTCGGTTCGCTCGTCACTTGCAGCGGTGAGCATTATCACGGACGCCTGCGATAGACCGGGTCACTATGAGTACATTGGTGGAGGTTCGTCATGCCTATCCTCATCATGGCGCTGATCGCACTCGCGGTTTTCGGAGTGATCGGAATTCTGCTGTTTACCGCATCCATGCTCGAAGTGCGGACCGAAGAAAAACTTCGCCGTGAGCATGCCGCCCCAACCGGCTCAACACCGTAAACCGCGAAAAGTACCTCAACCCGACTTCATGCTGGCGCGCGGGACGAGATCCTCAAGCTTCCAGTTCGAAGCTTTTCCCCTTTTTTTCCGATCCCAACGCAATCACGATCATCAGCAGCAGGATGTTTGAAATTTCAAATCCCGCCAGCGCCCAGCTATAGCCGAATTTGCCCCGCAAGGAATATTCGATCTTGTTCACGCCTGCAGCCAGCAGGATGCCCATCTGGTACGCGAACCCCGGCACCAGGCCACGGGTGCGATCCGGAGAAAGTTCGTTCAGGTGGGCGGGAATGATGCCCCAAGCGCCCTGTACGCCCGCCTGCATCAGGAAAGCGCCGATTGCCAGAACCGCCAGCGAGCCTCCGAAAGCCCACGCGGGAATCACCAGCAGAGAAAGCACGAGTGACGCGATCATGCTGCGCCTTCGGCCAAGCCTTTCCGAGAGGTGACCAAACACAATTGCTCCCAGCACCGCGCCGATGTTGTAGAGGATCGCGACATACGCGACAAACGAGGGCGTAATCGCTTTCGCCGATTTCAAAAAGTCGGGATACAGATCCTGCGTGCCGTGCGAAAGGAACATCATCAAGGTCATTAGCAGGATCAGGTACAGGAACAGCTTCCAATGCTCACCCGCGCTTCGTAGAATTTCCTTCACTGTGGATGCGTGATGCTGCGTCCAGGCCTCGGGTTCGCGCACTTTTGTACGAATGTAGAAAGCCAACAGGGCAGGGGCGCCACCGACCCAGAACATGGCCCGCCAGCCCAGGTGAGGCAGGACAAAGCGCGCGGCCACTGCTGCCAGCAGGTAACCAACCGAGTATCCGCTCTGAACGATTCCTGAGAGAATGCCGCGCCACTTTTTGGGAGCGCTTTCCATGGCCAGCGAAGCGCCCACACCCCACTCCCCGCCCATGCCGATCCCATAGATCGTTCTCAGAAATAAGAACACGGCATAGTTGGGAGCGAAACCGCAGAACAGTTCGATGAGCGAGAAGAAAACTACGTTCGCCATCAGCGGACGACGGCGCCCGTAACGGTCGGCCAGGATACCAAACACTACCGCGCCTATCGGACGCATAGCCAACGTGTAGGTGATGGTGTCGACGATCTTGCTCTTGTCCACGTGAAACTGCGCCGCCAGCGCGTCCATCATGAACACCAGAACGAAGAAGTCGAAGGCATCCAGGGTCCAGCCCAGAAAGCTCGCCGCGACCGCATGCCATTGATCAGAACGCGAAAGCGGAACCCGTTGGGTAGTAGAACCAAGGCTCATAGCGACCGGTTCGTCATGAAAACATGATCGGCAATGGATAGCAAGCGCCGGGGATTGGTCACGTCTGAGAGTGAGGCCGGTCACCGAGTTTGTCGCGAAAACGCGGAAAACTGTACTTTCCAGTGATCCAGCTTGCTTGAGCACGTCTCTTCGGGGTGAACCATGAACTCGCGCAAGATTCTTTCCGTCTTGTTCCTTGCGGTTGCAGTTATCGCATCGCTCGTGCTCTACCACGCGCATAACTCCATGACTGTTTCCACCGTTTCGGCGGCTGGCGGAGCCATGCCGATCGGAACTCCAGTCCAGATCAAAGCGCCTTTGGGATTGCCTCCCGTGCCCGTACCGGCCGACAATCCTCCGACTGCGGACACCATCGAACTGGGCCGCCGTCTGTACTACGACCCGATTCTTTCCTCCGACGGTTCAGTCTCGTGCGCTACCTGCCATGACCCGGAACATGGCTTCGCCGATCCTAAGCCGGTTTCGGTGGGTGTGGGAGGCAAAGCTGGAACCCGAAACTCGCCCACCGTATTTAACTCCGCCTATTTCAAAGTGCAGTTCTGGGATGGCCGCGCCCCTGATCTCGAGCACCAGGCAGAAGGCCCGGTCGCAAATCCGGTGGAGATGGCGAATACGTTGGCCGCAGTCGAGCAGCGTCTGAATGCCGACCCCGCGTACAAAGAACAATTCGAAAAGGCGTGGGGACCGGGGCCGATCACCTACGAAAAAGTTGAAAAGAGCATCGCTTCATTCGAGCGTACCGTGATCAGCGCAAATTCTCCGTTCGACAAATGGAAATACGGGCACGACGAAAAAGCCATGAGCGCTTCGGCGAAACGCGGCTTCGTGGTTTTCTCTGCGAAGAACAAAGGGAATTGCACCGCCTGCCACCTGATCGGCGAGAAGGATGCATTGTTCACCGACAACAAGTTTCATGACATCGGGGTTGGCGTCGATATGGGGAAGATCACTGATCCCGGTCTGTTCGCCGTAACTCACCAGGAATCGGATCGCGGCTTGTTCAAGACTCCTTCGCTGCGCAACATAGCTCTGACCGCGCCGTATTTGCACGACGGGACTCTTCCGGACTTGAAGCAGGTGATGGATTTCTACATCGGGGCAGGGAATTCGAATCCCAACCTCGACAAAGAGATCCATGCTCTGGATTTTCTGACCGGGGCCGAGCGCGCCGATCTGCTGGCGTTCCTGAATTCGCTGACCGGAGAAATGCCGGCGAACGTCGGCCCGCCCCAGAAGAAGATGGCGAGCGCGAAATAACCCCGCTTTGGGGCAGTCTGTCGACGAACGTTAACATTCGCGCTAATGGTGTACCCGATTTGAAGTTGACAGAAGAGTTATTTCGGAGGAAACTCCGATTCAAACGGGCAAACTTAAACGTGTTCTCGCCCGAGTGATGGTATGGCTCACCAACCGGCGATTCGGCCCGATCCTTCTTCGTACGACCCTCCTGATGAGCCTCGGAATGCCGTCGAGAGTAGTGATCCTGAGACGCAGGATCCCAGCCGCGTGCTGGCGGAGTTAGCCCGCACTCTAGCCCAGCACGGCGGGGGAAACTCTTCGGCGAATCTCGCAGTCGATCTGGTGCTGAATGAAATTGTGCAGCAAGCCTGCCTGGCGACCACTGCGACTGGAGCGGCCGTAGCGCTTATCGACGACGGGGAACTCATCGTTCGCGCCACCACCGGAGTAAACGCTCCCGAACTTGGAGTCCGGCTCTCGCTGCGCGCCGGATTATCGGGAGCTTGCGTCCAGACCGGGAACGTACAACTCTGCGAAGACACCCAGGCCGATCCCCGGGTGGATCCTGCCACCTGCGAGGAACTTCGCATTCAATCCATTCTCGCCGTCCCTGTGACCCACGAGTACGAGGTATTGGGCATTCTGGAAATTTTTTCCAGTCGTCCCCACGCCTTCGGCGATCGCGATGAACAAACGCTACAGGCGCTCTCGCTGCGAATCGTAAACACCCTGCGAAGTTCCGCGACGCAGGAGGAGCGGACTATTCCTACGGCAGACGAAGTGGCTCAAGAAATTCCGATTGAAACACCCGTCTCGGCAACGGCGGAACCCGTCGCGAATCAGACTCCCCTTCCGGCAGTTGCGCAAATCGCGCACCCGCGCCGTGATTACCTCACGTTCATTCTCACCGTTCTCGTCATCGGAGCATCGCTATTGCTGGGTTGGATGTACGGACGTCCACGTTGGCAAGCCTCAGCACCACTAGCCGAGCAACCCGCATCGACTGCGCGGTCTCCGCAAACTGATCTTCCGTCCCAAACGGTGCCCGCCGAGAACGCTGGGCCGCCAGTCAAGCCGCCAGACAAGAAACTGGCATCCAGAACTTCGGAAACGCCTCCCACTCCCGGCCTGGTCGTGTACGACAAAGGGAAAGTCATCTACCAGGCGTCGGCGCAGAAAAAATCGCTTCCGGCCATTCCGAAAATCTCCTCTGCCATTGCCGGAGGTCTCGTCGTCTCCAAGATCGGTCCAGACTATCCCGAGCAAGCCCAGCAGCAGCAGATTGAAGGGCCGGTGAATCTCGAGATCACGGTAGGCGAAACAGGAGTGGTTCAAAACGTGACCGTCGCAAGCGGCGACCCGTTGCTCGCCACGGCTGCGGTGGCCGCGGTACGTCAGTGGAGATTCCGTCCTTACGCCCCGCAAGGACAACCCACGCCTTTTCGCACCGGCGTGACAGTGAAGTTCAGCCTTTCTGGAAAAGAGGGCGAGGTTAGGAATCCGTAGGTCGGCGGATGGGTTGCAGGTTCTTGCGGGAAGGCCCGCGGTTCAAGGCGTAAAGCGCTAATTCCACGCGCGTGCCCACTCCCAGCTTCTCAAACACCCGGAACAGGTAATTTTTGATAGTGTGCTCGCTCAACGAGAGCCGCTCAGAAATCTGGCGGTTGCTCAATCCTTCCGCTACCAGTCGCGCGATTTCTTCTTCCCGCTTGCTGAGAGGGCGAGTACCGGCGGGCATTTTGGGTTCGGCGGCGGTACCTTCCGCCAGAGCGTCGAGCACATAATAGAGTTCAACGGAATTTGCCCAGACCTGTCCTTCGTGAACACAGCCGATGCACTTGCACAAGGTCTGAAACGAATCGGAGCGGCAGAAAATTCCTCGCGCGCCCGCGCGAAACGCTTCCACCACCGTGCTACGCTCCGGGGTATCCACGAGCACGACGATGTTCAGAAGAGGGTTGCGGCCCTGAATGTCGCGGATCAGCGCCAGTCCCCCGACCGGCTGTTCGGGAAAATTCGTACTGATGAGCAGCACCTGGTACGAGTTCTTTTCCAGCGCTTTGTAAATGTCCTTCACCGTCATGGCGGGATCGGCGTGATAGTGCTTGCTGCGCTCCAGCGCGTCCGCCAACAGATGGCAGCTCATGGCAAGCGCGTCCGCAACCAGGACGCGAACTTTAGGCTCGGAATTTGGAAGTGATGCCAACAGTGAACACAAAATCGAACAGGGTGACGAGCCGCAAAATTGTACGAGGAATGCCTGAGGATGCACAAGGAGTCCTCGTGCTCTTGGTCGAATGACGTGCAAATAGTTTTACTAGCAGCACTGATTTAGCGTGTCGTAAAATCAATGCTTGGCGAGGATCTCGGCTGGATGGGGACTTTGGTATGCAACACTTTCATCCTCTTGTGAATACCGAATCCCTCGGGCAGATTGAGACAGGCAGGAAATCGGTCGAGTCCTGGCACGACTGACATTCTCTTGTTGAAATCCTTTGCTTACGGCGGGTTAGCGGGCTTTTCGACTTCTTCAACTGTGAAATTCACTTCCACCTTGGGCCTGACGAGCAGCATCCGGAAGGTCGCGGAAAGCGATCCATGTTTCTGAAGTATTTCGGTCTGCGCGAACAGCCTTTCGGGGTTACACCGGACCCTCGTTTTCTGTATTTGTCGGCGGCCCACCGCGAGGCGCTGGCGTCGCTCTACTACGGAATCGAAGCCAGCCGCGGATTTCTGGGCCTGATCGCCAAGCCGGGCATGGGCAAGACCACCATCCTGTTTCATCTGCTGGAGAAATTCCGCAGCACGGCACGCACCGCTTTTATCTTCCAGACGCAATGCACGTCGCGCGAGTTCATGCGCTTCCTGCTTTCTGAACTTGGCTACGAAGGCGATACGCAGGATTTCGTGCGCATGCACGAAGAATTCAATAAGCGCCTGTTGCAGGAAGCTCGCGCCGGAAACCGCTTCATTGTTGTGATTGACGAAGCGCAGAATCTCGAGCCGTCGGTGCTTGAGACCGTGCGGTTGCTTTCCGACTTCGAAACTCCTCGCGCCAAGCTGTTGCAAATCATCCTGGCCGGACAGCCCGAGCTTGCCGATAAACTGGCCAGCCCCGCGCTCGCGCAACTTCGCCAACGCGTTTCCATCGTGAACCGCCTGGAACCCCTGCCATCGTGGGAAATCAAGGAATACATCGAACATCGCCTCAAGGTGGCGGGTTACGAGGGCCCGACATTGTTCGCTCCGGAAGCCTTCGACACGATTGCGACATTCACCGAGGGAATTCCCCGCAACATCAATAATTTTTGCTTCAACGCGCTCTCGCTGGCGTGCGCCCTGAAGCAAAAAGTTGTCGACCTGCCCGTTGTGCAGGAAGTGATTTCCGACCTCGACATCTCGAAGTTGGTATCCATGCCGTCGATGGATGATGTGGCCCCAGTGGCCGCTCCGATGCCGGTAGTCCCGCCTGCCCCCGTCAAGACTGAGCCGCCGGCGGCACCGAAACTTGCCTTGCCCAATCTCCCCAAGCCTGGTCCAGTCCCGGTGAAAAAGCCCGACATGCTCACCCATGCCGATGCCCGGTCTTATATGCAGGAAGTAGTATTGAAGTTGAAAAGCAGGCAGCGCAACTCGGTTTCGTTGCCGGCGAAGACAGAGACAGAACCGTCAAATTCAGAATAGATAAAATTTAAGGATCCAAAGGATCTTCATGAGCAGAAATTTTGAGCTGTTACAGAAACTCGGCAAAGAGCAGGAGATTGTTGTCTCAGGCCCGGTAGAAGTGGCGCCCGTTCCCGCGGAGGCAGGGGCAACTCCGCAAGCCGTTCCCGCCGCTCTCGCCGCGCCCGCAGTGGTTCCGCCCATTAAAGCGGACGCGGAAGAAATCAGCAACCTGGTGCAACAGCTTTTCCTGAGTGCTGGCGCCGATGCTCCACGTAGCGTCGTGTTCACCAGCACCGAATCCGGCGCCGGATGCACCTGGGTTTGCGCGCAGACCGCCGAGATGTTCGCCAGCCGCATTGCCGGAACTGTCTGCGTGCTCGACGCGAATCTGCGACGCCCGGGGATCGCTTCGCAATTCGGCGTGGAGAATGGTCCTGGGCTGTCCGATGCCCTGCTTCAACTGGATCCCATTCGCGCCTTCGCGCGTCCGCTCGCCCTACCCAATCTATTCGTGATTACGGCCGGCCTGGCCACCCAGACAGCACAGGCTTTGCTCACTTCCGATCGTATGCGCCTACGCATCACCGAACTTCGCTCGGAGTTCGATTTTGTGTTGATCGATGCCGCTGCCATGAACCTGGCGAACGAAGCCATTGGTTTGGGAAGCATGTCGGATGGCGTGGTGATGGTGCTCAAGGCGAATACATCTCGCAAGCAGGGAGCACGGCAGGCGATTCAGGAATTGCAGGGTGGCAAGGCGAAGGTGCTGGGAGCGGTGCTTAACCAGCGCAAGTTTCCGATTCCTCAAGCCCTGTACAAACTTTTTTAGGCCGTCAATTACGAAATCGAGGAAGGAAGCGGCCTGCCACTCCCATTGGGCTTGTTAACGCCGCTCACCGGCGCCTTCTTGGGCTCTTCCGGCAAGTTGTTTCCCAGGCTGTAGGCGTAGAGCACGACTTCGACTCGCTTTGAAACTCCAAGCTTGTCGAAAATCCGGAACAGGTAATTTTTCACTGTATGCTCGGTCAATCCCAGGCGCTGCGCAATCTCGCGGTTCGACAATCCTTCGGCAACGCAACGCACCACTTCCTGCTCCCGTCGTGAAAGCAGGGCGGCGCCACGCGCATCGATGACCCGCATCGGCAGCGCTTCTCCCAAAGCTTCCAGCAGGTAACGCAGTTCCTTGCTGTTGGCCCAGACCTGTCCCAGGTTGACGCAGTGAATGCATTTGGCCAACGATTTCAGAGACTCGCTGCGGCAGAACACGCCGCGAGCTCCCGCGCGAAATGCTTCCACCACTTGGCTGCGCTCGGAAGAATCGATCAGCATCACCACGCGCGTATCGGTGCGGAGATTATGAATCTCGCGCGCCACGTCAAAACCTTTTTTCGCATCGTCGTCGAGCTCGGCGCTGATGACAATGACCGCGGGCTTATCGCGGAGCACGGCCGCCACAATGCCCTTAGCATCCGACACCGGTTCGAGAACACGAAAGCGTTTGTCACGCTCCAGAGCCGCAGCCAGCAACTGGCTGTTCATACGCGTGCTGTCCGCTGCCATTACGTGAATTGTTTCGGAGGTTTCGGGAAGCGAAATCGCGTGAGCCATAACGAGAACCTAGGGTCCCAGACACGCTCGCCCGGAGGCGCGTGTGCCTACACCTGAATCCTTTCACCGAGGGGAAGCTGGTCATCGAACGCCAGGATCGGTATTAGACTAACTTATTGACGCCGCAGTATTGCGGCGAGACGGCTTGCAACCTTGCTGGTGATATCCACCCTAACAGTCACTCACCCCGAGCGTCTGTTCTCCGGGACTTTATTCTCATGGTTCCAGGGTGTAAATAGCACTAATGTGCTATTCCACCGAGGAGAATCGGCTCCCAGCGGGCAGTTTCAAGGTGGGCTTCGAGAAGTACTTTATGGGCAATTGAGCAAGACGTTCCAGGTAATCGGTTTACTAACAAATCAAGCTTTTTTTATGAGTACGCCAATTCCTTCGCCCGCTGCGCGGCCTTTACCACGGCTTTGATCAGCGTGACCCGCAATTTTCCTTCTTCGAGCTCCATAATGCCGTCGATGGTGCAGCCTGCTGGAGTCGTGACGGAGTCTTTGAGCAACGCCGGATGGTCTCCTGTCTCAAGTACGACGGTGGCTGCGCCAAGCGTCGTTTGCGCTGCCAGCAGGGTAGCGATGTCGCGTGGCAATCCGACCTTGACGCCGGCTTCGGCAAGAGATTCGAGAATGATGTAGATGTACGCGGGTCCGCTCGCCGACAGACCGGTAACTGCGTCCATGTGCTTTTCATCCACGACAACTGTACGGCCCACCACCTGGAACATGGCGCTCGCCATTTCCAGATGCTGCGGGCTGGCGAACTTGCCCTTCGATAAGGCGGTCATGCCGCAGCTCAGCAGGCACGGGGTGTTGGGCATGGCGCGAATCACCGGAATATCGGCGCGGAGCGCCTTCTCCATGGAACTCGTCGGTACTGACGCGGCCACCGAAATAAAAAGTTGATTCGGATTCGCTACTGCCCGCACCTGCTCCATCACCTCCTGCACCACTTGCGGCTTGACGCAAACGAAGATGATGTCGGCGTTGCGGACGGCAGCGACATTGTCGGTGCCAACCGGCACGCCCAATTTTTCTGCAAGCGCGCGAGCTCGATCTTCATGAGCCACGGTGGCGCACGACAATTGCGGACTCAACAGCTTCTTTTGTAAAAGGGCCTTGAGCAGAATCCCGCCCATCTTTCCCGCACCCAGAACTGCTACCCGCTTGCCCGACAAGTCCGAACTCATAGTCCCCCCGTGCTTCTCACTTTGCGACACGACAAAAGGTAACACATTGGATCGTCATGAAGGATGACACGGCTGAATGAGTCGGAGGGAGAAGGGGCAGTTTTGACCAGGGCGATCGAGCGCATATTAGCTAAAAGATATTAAAAGCTCCAGGAGCCTCCAGGACGAGCCGTTGGTCAGCTGCTGGCCCTGAGTGTCAGCCCGGAGCCTCGGCGCGCTTCTACGGGGATGCAAACGCCAGCAAAGGGCATCCTAGGCGATGGTGCCACAGCAGATCTCCGTAACAAACCGCCGCGGCCGATTTTCAACAACTTAGCTGTGAGTGAATCAAATTGAGACGACACTCTGCGATAAGCCGAAAGCTCGGCTCGCCATGGCGACGATTTCTCGTCCAATCGGCAACGACGCCGTGGCTGCGGGAGAGGGAACGTTGTACACATGCAGGATGTTTCCCGAAGCGACGAATTCGAAATCGTCGACCATGGAACCGTCGGGCCGCAAGGCTTGCGCCCGCACCCCGGAACCGCCCGGAACCAGGTCGGCGTCGGTGATCTCCGGTAGAAGTGGTCGAAGAGCGCGGACAAATGCCGGTTTGCTCAACGACCGGCGAAATTCGTTTAGACCGAAGCGCCAGTGCTTCATTCCCATGTGCCAGAAGCCCGGGAAACTCAAGGCGGTTGCAGTATCCCCCAGGTCGAAGTCGTTATGCCGGTAGCCTTCTCGTTTGAAGGCAAGGACCGCGTTGGGCCCGGCATCGACTCCGCCATGCACGCGTCGCGTGAAATGCACGCCGAGAAAAGGAAACTGCGGATTGGGAACCGGGTAGATCAGCGCGCGTATCAGGGTGCGTTTTTCTGGAACCAAGTCGTAGTACTCGCCGCGAAAAGGAAGAATGATCACTTGCGGATGATCTCCGGCCATTTTTCCAATGGCGTCGCTGTACAGCCCCGCGCAGTTGATTACGCAGCGGGCTTGCACGCTGCCGCGAGTAGTTTCGAGAACAGTCTCGGACGGTCTGGCAACAATGGCCAGCACTTTCGAGCAAGTCAGAACCGCCCCGCCCAGGCTCTGCACGATTTCTCCGTATTTCTGGCTGACCAGGGCGTAGTCGGTGATGCCGGTGGAAGGCACGTGCAGCGCGCGAATTCCCCCGGCATGTGGTTCGATCTCTCGAAGTTCTTCGCGGCTGAGCGCGCGCACGCCGGTGAGCCCATTTTGCTGGCTGCGCTGCAGGAGCGTTTCCAGGTACGCGAGTTCCTCTTCACGAGTGGCGACGATCGCCTTTCCGCAAACCTCGTGGGGAATGCCATGCTCGCGGCAGAACGAGACCATGGCGGCCGCGCCTTCCACGCACAGCCGAGCTTTCAGCGAACCGGGCTTGTAATAAATGCCGGAATGAATGACGCCGCTGTTGTGGCCGCTTTGATGGCGAGCGACGCCGGATTCTTTCTCAAGTACCGCAATGCGAAGCTTGGGGTAAGCGCGAACCGCATGCATCGCAGTCGAGAGGCCGACGATGCCCGCTCCGATGATGGCGATATCAAAACGTTGGTCCGGCATGTTGTGCCAACACGACGACTGTCGTTAGCTGTGAAATGTCATCGCCACACTCCGCTACTGGACCGTCAACGTCAACGAGAGCGGTTGCGCCGTCGCCGATCCAGACGTGGCCGAAACCATCACGGTGTAAGTGCCCACGGGGGTTCCGGGTTGGCTTCCGCCACCACCTCCACCGGTGCTGCTTCCGCCGCCGCAAGCAATGAATGATCCGAGCATCAGTGTCGTGAGTAGCAGGAGATTCGAGAACGAAGCAGCTTGTGCCTGCGCAGTCCCGCGAAGGCAAATACGATGCCTGGGAAGGGTAGCAGCATGGCGTAAAACAGGTACGCCGTCCGGAATGAAAAGCAGCGCTAGGCGCGGTTGTCGAGATGGTGAGTGTAGCTCGTGGCGGCTCCGCTTCCGGTGCTGATTGGGGTAAAGGTACATGCGCTTCGCAAAGGCAGGCCAGTGCAGGTGAACGCGACGTTGGTGGGAAACGTGTTGCCGCTCCCGGTCGGGGTCAAGATTAAGCATGTAGACCGCCGAGGCTCCAGCCTTGACCGTCTGCGAAGCGTCTGCGCGGTCATGGAGAAGTCGAATGTCGAGTTAAATGTGGCCGCTGCGCTGTGCGAGATGGCCGACGGATCGGTACCTTGCCCCGCGACACTGAAGCTGTAGTTCTGCACCGCGCTGCTGCCGACCGTGACGCTGAAGGGAGTGCCGCTCGTGCTGGGCACAACTGAAGTGGGCGCGAGTGTGCAAGTCGGAGGTCCGGCCACGCAACTCAGGTTCACCGAACTGGTGTAACCGTTGAAGGCAGTGATGGTGCCGCCAAGATTCGTGGTGGATCCCGCGGCAGCCGATGCGGAAGAAGTTGCCAACGTCAGCGTGTAATCGGGGTTCGCGGTCACATTGAGTGACAGGCTCTGCGTCTTGGCTGCAGGAGCACCGGAAGTGCTCGCCGTCAGAGTGATGGCGCTGCTGCCGGCCGGAGTGGAGGTGGTCGTCCCCACATTCAGCGTAACCGTCACCGGAGCGCTGGAAGTGGGATTCACGGTGCTCGAAGGCGTGAAATTACAGCTCGCACCGGCTGGTAATCCGCCGCAAGAGAGCGTCACCGCCCCGCCAAACGATCCTGAGCCCGTGACTTGAAAAGTAATCGCATTGGAACTGTTCGGCTCGTTGGCGTTGAGAACTGTGGACGAGAATGAACCGACGCCGAAATCCACGACGTGCAGCGTCAGGGGAAAGTCATGGGTGACTGTGTTCATGTCCGATCCGACTCCATGCACATTGAAGGTGTAGTCGCCGATTGCGCCGGAGGCTGTCGTTGAAAAACTGACTCCAGTGGGCGTCGGGGTGAGCTGGGTCGGATTCAGGGTGCAGGTGGGTGGCACAGTTCCGGTGCACGTGAGCGAAACTTGACTATTGTATCCATTTAAAGCAGTGATCGTTCCGTTATAGGTCGCGGTTTGCGTTGGGAAGATGATCTGCGACGGAGTGGGGACTGCGATCTGGAAGTCCGGCGTTGTGATCAGGTTAAATTCCCAGATTCCACGCCCGTAGGTAGAAGCCCGCAGCTTCTTCGCTCCGCCTGAACTGAATAGCCGCAGCGCGGTGACGGCGACGTTGGGTAGAAATCCGGATTGGCCGCTATTTGGAGCGGGGCCGACTTCGGTCCAGTTGGGTGATGCGGTGCTGCTCGAAAAAACCCCCACATCGGTTCCGGCATAAACCGTGCCTGCTGGGTCGACCAGGAGTGCATTGACCGGAGAATCGGGCAGCAGCCCTGCTCCCGATCCCGAGTAATCGCTCCAACTCACGCCCGCATTGGTGGTTTTCCACACGTGGGAAACGTGGAAGCCCATGATCCCGACATAAGCCGTGTTGCCAGTCGCGTCGGAGTTGTCGATGGCGACGCTCGAAATCGGGAACGTGCTGGGGTTGATGCTGCCGGTGCGGTCGGACCAGGTTGAGGTACCGCCCGCGGCATTGGTTGTGACCCACACATGTCCGCCGGGAGCAAGCGTTGTGCTTGGGCCGAAGCCATCGGTTCCCGCGTAGATCACTTTCGAAAAGCCGCTGCTGTCCTTCGCACCTCCGGCAGCGAGTGAACGCACCAGGTTTACTTCGCCGCCGGAGCAGGGCAGCGAACCACCGGGCTCGAAGTCACCGGAGAGAGCGGTTTCAGCTCCCCCCGCGCCAGGCCCGCGCCACACGCGACAGGTGCCGATGATGAGTTCGCTAGTTGCGGACGCCGGATCGAGGATGTAGGGCGTATAGAATTCGCCATGGTCGCCGGCCAGATTGCTCGACTGGACCACATACGGGAACGTCTGTGACAGGCAGGAAATTCCAGTCGTACATCGCTGGATGGTGACATCCGTGTTGGCGGTGAACCACTCGGTCGTGATTGGCGGGATTGATTTCGTTGAATCCGCCGTCTCCTGCATTCACGTTCAGCCAGCTGCTACTGCTTTGCGAAGAAGCCGTGGCTGGTGAGCCGTTGTCCTGGGTCCCGCCGAGGAGCGTATTGGGGTCGGTGGGGTGTTGCGAAAACGAAACGAACTGCGTCATCGATCCCAGCGTCTGGTTCAGGCTATCGAACTGATTAGTGGCGCCGCATGTTGCGTGGTCAGGCCAAGGTAGCCGTCCAGCGCGCGGTAAATTCCGCCGTCATTGGCAAAATACAGAATGGCCTTGCCATTCGATACGATGGAATCGACGTCATGCTGGTCGGGGTGAACCTTCGCAATCGAGCTGCATCCGTAAACATGCGTCAGGTTCAACCATGAGCCCTGACTGCATGTCGTAGAACTGGTCGTGTTGAACGTGCACTTGTAAAGATTGATGGCGCCGGCATAGAGATCGGTGGCGCTGCCGTTCGGGACGGCGTTGAGTTCCAGGTTGTACGTGCCTTGGGAAGTTCCGCAGCCATTGTTAATTCCGGGATCTCCGCAGTCTTTAATTCCGGTGTCGTCGAGGCTTGTCCAGGATCCGCCGCCGTTTGTAGTTCGCCAGATGCCCATGTCGTTTTCGCTGGAATCCACGAACCACAGATACATTTCGTTGCGGCCCGGTACAGAGGTAAATTCACCACGATAAATCGGGCATGCGGTCGACGAAGGGTTGGTGGGGCAGGCGACTTGCGTCAGGACACTGCTGGGCTGCGTCGCCAGCCGTGACCAGTGAACGCCATCACTCGACGAATAAATTCCATGAAAGCGCAGCGCGGCGAAAAACAAACCAGCGCCGGCGTTGTACATGACGGACGTCGCCGAACCCGGAGCCACAACCGTGCTCCCGTCGGTGACCGTCGCGTAGTGCCAACTCGCGCCGCCATCCTGCGAATAATACAAACCTCGGTTCAGCGTGATGGGATTTTCGAGCCCCGTGGTGTCGCCTAAAGCAGATCCGGCGAACGCCGCAACGGCGAGACTGGGGTTCGCGGTGCTGTAGGCGACCTTGCTGACTGCCATTCCGGCAAATGGGCGGGCAGGAATGTCGGACGATTGAGTGATAGTCGTCCAGGAACTGCCGCCGTCGGTGGAACGCAGGATGCCGATTCCGTAGTAAGAGTCGGCAGAGCTGTTTGCTTCTCCAGTGCCAACCAGGACGACACTATTAGCGGTATTTCTATTGCCCGGCTGAATGGCGATGGCTCCGACGGCGAGAGTCGCCTGATTATCGAGCACCGGCGTCCATGTAACGTTGGAAGGACTGACGCTAAGCGGTCCCGCGTTGGTGGATTTCCAGACTCCGCCATAAGCGCCGCCGACGTAGACCGTGTTGCCCGTGGCGTCTGCCGGATCGATAGCAACCGAAGTCGCGCGTCCGGAAACCCAGTTGTAATCCTGGGTGCCCGACCCACTGGCGTCCGACGCTAACGGCGCGGGACCGAGCGGAACCCACAGTCCGCCGGGACCTGCGAGAGGGTTACTGCCGGCTGCATTCCTCGCGCGAAACAGTGCCTGCTGGGCGGCGCGCATCTGCATTTTCTGCAAGTGAGCGCGATAGCGCAGGGAGGCTGCAGCCTGACCAGGAATGGTGCGTCCACGAGCGAACCATTGTTCGCGCTGGATCGGGCGATCCGTATCTTCCTCGCGAATGGGATCGTAGGGCGAAATCATTTTCGAGCCCTGCGCCAACGTCAGCGTGCTGGTCAGGGCGACGAAGCCGACACAAACAATGCGACGAATCCAGGTGCGCACACCAATATTCATAGGGTTTCAAAGGCTATAGGGAATGGAGCGGCCAATGAAGCTAAGTATCTGAAGGTGAGTAGATCGTTGTCAATGACGAATACACCCGACGGGTGTACTTACGACACACGCCCAGGTGAACAGTTCTTCATGTACTTGCGGGGTAAGCGCCTTCCCGGCGAAAGTCACTCGTAACGGAGGGCTTCGATGGGATCGAGCCGCGCGGCTTTTCGAGCCGGATAAAAACCAAAGAAAATGCCCACGGCCATGGAAAAGATCACCGCCGACACAATCGCCAGGGGAGAGACCAGCACCGGCCACTCCAGTGTCTGGGTGATGACATAAGAAGCGCTGAGGCCGAAACAGATTCCGATGGCACCTCCGGCGAGGCTGAGCACGATGGCCTCCACCAGAAATTGCTGTTGCACGTCGCCCTCGGTGGCGCCGATGGCCATCCGAATGCCAATTTCGCGGGTGCGCTCGGTCACCGACACCAGCATGATGTTCATAATTCCGATGCCGCCGACCAGGAGTGAAATGCTGGCAATTGATGCCAAAAGGATGGTAAACAACTTCGCCTGCTGATCGGCGAGATCCGCCATGTCAGCGAGATTGCGAACGAAGAAATCGTCGTCCTGACTGGTGCGAATGCGATGCCGGTCGCGCAGCAGGGAAGTAATCTGTTGTTGCGCCGTGTAACTGGCTTGCCGCGAGACGGCGGAACCATAATCCAACGCAGCCAATCCTGTCCGGTGATTTTCTTCTGCAAGGTGGTGATCGGGATGACGATGAGGTCGTCCTGATCCTGCCCCATGGCGGCCGAGCTTCCCTTCGGAATGAGGACACCCACGACGGTAAAGGGAAGATTGTTGATGCGAACGGTTTGCCCGATGGGGTCGGTTGCGCCGAACAGATTCTTGCGCACAGTTTCGCCGATCACCGCGACATTGGCAGCCATTTCGACGTCGTTCTGCGTGAATGATCCGCCTTCCTGGAAAGGCCAGCTACGAATGTCGAAATATTGCGGCTCGCTGCCGTTCACGGTGGTGGCCCAGTTGTCGTTGCCGAAAACCACCTGGGCGGAACTCTGGCTTCCGGGCGCCGCAGCCTTCACCGAAGGACACTCGCGCAGGATCGCGGTCATGTCGTCGTACACCAGGGATTTGGTCGCGCCCCAGCCCATGTGCATGCCGCCGCGATTGACCGTACCGGCGCCGACAAACAACAGATTCGAGCCCATCGCGGCAATCTGATCCTGCGCCTGCTGTTGGGCGCCTTGCCCCACGCTCACCATGGCGATGACCGCGCCCACGCCGATGATGATGCCCAGCATGGTCAGCGTAGAGCGCAGCTTGTTTCGCGCCAGGGCGCGCATCGCAATGCGAATAATGGCAAGTAAATCCATATCAAGCAGCCTTAGTCGGCGAACCCTTGGGTGCAATTTTTCCCAGTTTCACCAGCCGCGCCACAATCGAACCGACCGTGCGATCATGGGCCTTGGCGATTTGCTGAAAATCCAAACCTTGCTTCAATTCTTCACAAACTTTTTCTTCTTCGCTGCGCGACCAGTAGCGAAACGCGTTGGCGGGACGATTCTTCTCCCGCTCTTCAACTATGACCAACGCGCTGACCGCGCGGTTCAGAGCTCTTACGGTTTGCTGGTTTCTGCAAATTGAGTCCTCAGGCAACGGCTGTCCGGTTTCGGGATCGGTTCCGTTGGCCAAGGCCCGCATGATCTTTAATGCTTCCTGAATTTCCATGGCACAACCTCCTCGGCCAGATCGTAGCGACCGGGGCGAGGAATCGATGGTGACGACTGAACCAAGCGTCGGTTCGTCGGGCCGGTTTGGGAAAAGCAGGTGCACCGTCAGTCCTCCAGCGCCGGCATATTCTTCAGAACTTCGGAAGCGATGGGGCGATTCTGAATGGGTTCATCGCGGCGGATCTTTCCATCGCGGAAGTGAATGGCGCGCTTCGCGAACTGCGCGACATCAGGCTCATGCGTGACCAAGACGATAGTAAGGCCGCCCTCGTTGAGCTTTTGGAAAACTTCCATGATCTCGACCGAGGTCCTGCTATCGAGGTTGCCCGTGGGTTCGTCCGCCAGCAAAATCGAGGGCCGGTTCACCAGCGCGCGAGCGATCGCCACCCGTTGCTGCTGACCTCCCGAGAGCTGCGAGGGATAGTGTTCCATGCGGTCACCGAGGCCAACCAGTTTCAGCGCATCGTGCGCACGCTTCTGCCCCTCTTCCTTGCTGATGTGGGCGTAGAGCGTTGGCAACTCCACATTCTCCAGTGCTGTAGTGCGAGAGAGCAGATTGAAGCCTTGAAACACGAAGCCGATCTTGCGATTGCGGATTGCCGCCAGCTCTTTCTTGCCGAGCTGCGAAGTATCAATCTGTTCCAATTCGTATTTGCCGGTGGTCGGCTTATCAAGGCAGCCCAGAATATTCATGAAGGTCGATTTGCCGCTGCCACTTGCGCCCATCACGGCGACGAACTCACCTTTTCCAATGGTCAGGCTTACGCCACGCAGCGCATGCACGCGGGTTTCACCGAGATCGTAGTACTTGTGAATGTCATCGGCGTGGATCAGAGCGCCCGCGTCGATGGCGGTATTCCGGAGTTCCGGTTGGGATGTAGTTGCCATTACCGCCGCGGAGGCGCGCCTCCCATACCCGGCGGCCGGGTTGCCGTGCTGCCAGCGGCGGCGATGCTGCCGGTCACCAATTGATCTCCGTCGTTCAGTTCGCCTTTCAGAACCTGCGCTACCTCGGTCAGGGTGTGGTCGGTGATGCCGGTGCGAATGCGAACGGGTTCCAGGCTCTTATCGGGCAGCAGTTTCCAGACGACGGAAACATCTACGCGCGGGGTGTGCGTTGGTGCGGCATTGCTTGCGCCTCCACCTTCGGATCCCTGAGCACGAGCGCGATACTGCTTGCCGGTTGCTCCACCGGAATTCGGCGCCTCGCTGCTCGAAGCCTGCTCTTGCGTGCTAAGCCCATACTTCTGGTAGAGCGCGCGAATTTCGTCGGCTTTCAGATCGGGTTTGTAGCGCAAGGCTCCGTTCGGAACCCGAGTCACATCCTTCGCGCTCGCCACCGGCAACGTGATGTATGCAGTCATGCCGGGGAAAAGCTTCAGTTCCGGATTGTTGAAATCGATGATGGTGTTGTAGGTGACTACGTTTTGCACCGTGGTCGCGTTCATGCGCACCTGCGACACGGTACCGCTGAATGTGTCTTTCGGATACGCATCTACTTTGAACGTGACCACCTGTCCGGGCCGAATCATGCCCACATCGGACTCGTCGGTACTGGCATAGACCTGCATCTTGGTCAGATCCTGTGCGATGGTGAAAAGCGTGGGGGCCTGCAGGGAAGCGGCGACGGTCTGGCCTACGTCCACGCTGCGGGCAATCACCGTGCCGTCGATGGGAGCGTGAATGGTGGTGTAGTCGAGGTTGGTCTCCGCAACTTTGACGGCTGCGTCCTTTTGCTGGATTTGCGCGGCGGCCTGCGTGACTCCGGCCACGGCGGCGGAGACAGCGGCATCGGAGGTGTCGAGGTTGGCCTTGGCCTGATCCAGTTGCTGCGGGCTCATCACGCCTTCCTTGGCAAGTCCGCTGATCCGTTCGAAATCAGCCTTTGCCTGCACCGCCGTCGCTTTTGCTTTTTCCACGTTGGCCTGTGCTGATACCAGATTGGCTTTTGCATTCGCCAGGTCGGCCTTTGCCTGCAGCACCGCGCCCTGAAAAAGCTGGGGATCGATTTGGGCAATCACCTCGCCCTTCTTGACCCGGGAATTGAAATCGACGAACAAGTGAGAGATGGTGCCCGAGACCTGCGAGCCGACCTGTACCGTGATCACCGCGTTGATGGTTCCGGTGGCTTCAACGACCTGGCGAATATCGCCGCGGTCCACCTTGGAGGTGAAGTATTGCGGCTTGTCGCTGCTCTTGAACTGGAATGCGGCGAACAGCGCGATGGCCGCGACCACTACTACCGCAATCAGCCAGTGACGTTTTAACAGCTTCACGTAGGTTCCTCGATTGTTGCCCCGTCTCAGGGGTCACTATCCAATTCTCAACCCTATCCCTAATGATGTACAGTTTGCGCCGGAGATGCTGGTTTTACCGGAGGTTGACCCAAGTTTACGTACAATTACACGCGAAGCTCGAAGTCTGAAGCGAGGCTCAAGCAGTTCGGGACATCACTGATGGATGCGCAGGCATTCTGGTTGACCATTCGATTGGCATCGCTGGTGGCGCTGCTGCTGGCCGCCTTCGGTTTGCCCATTGCGTACTGGATCGCCTATTCACGCTGGCGCTGGAAATTCCTGGTCGAGGCCGTGGTGGCGTTGCCGATCGTGCTGCCGCCGACAGTTCTGGGATTCTATGTGCTGGTCGCACTCGGCCCGCGAAGTCCATTGGGAAGGTTTTGGCAGAGTCTGACCGGGCACACTTTGGCATTTACCTTTGAAGGGCTGGTAATTGGATCGATCATCTATAGCTTGCCATTTGCGGTGCAGCCATTCGCGGCATCGTTTGCTGCGATCGATCGAAAGCTTCTGTCCGCTTCCGCTGTGTTGGGCGCTTCCCGGTTGCAGACGTTTCTGCGAATCGTTCTGCCGTTGTCGTTGCCGGGGATTGCAACCGGGGTCGCGCTCAGCTTTGCTCATACCATGGGCGAGTTCGGAGTGGTGTTGATGGTGGGCGGAAACATTCCGGGGCTGACCAGGACCGTGTCGATTGATATTTATGACAAGGTCCAAGCCTTGAACTATGCAGGCGCGAACTACACGGCGTTGGTTCTGTTACTCATCTCATTTGCGATCCTCTCGCTGGTCTACGGATTGAATCGAAGATTTCGGGCGGTGGGTCCTTGGAAATGACCGCGTGGGCCGAGGCAGGACTCAGTGTAAAAGTTCGTAAGGTCCTCAGGAACGAGGAAAGTTTCGCGCTGGAAGTTGATTTCTCTGTTTCTCCGGGTATCACGATTTTGTTTGGCGCCTCGGGAGCGGGGAAAACGACTCTGCTCGATTGCGTTGCCGGGCTGGTCAAGCCCGATGCCGGCCGAATTACCGCGGTTCGCGACATGTTCGATAGCGAACAGGGAATCAACCTGTCGGTTCGAGAACGCAATTCAGGGTACGTTTTCCAGGAGCTGGCTCTGTTTCCGCACCTCAGCGTGGAAGACAACATTGCGTACGGATTGAAGCACATGAACGTGGCGGCGAGGCAATTGCGCTGCGAGGCGATCATGAAGTCGTTTCGCATCTCTCATCTGCGG
Organism: Terriglobia bacterium; assembly: GCA_963797845.1. Classification (GTDB taxonomy): domain Bacteria; phylum Acidobacteriota; class Terriglobia; order Terriglobales; family Acidobacteriaceae; genus DASREM01. Next base: position 494,689 of record CAWCRE010000008.1, on the reverse strand, counting down.
ACGAGAAAGCCTTCCGAAATCTCGGGAGGAGAGCGCCAAAGAACCGCGCTGGCGCGATCTCTGGTCACGAATCCATGCGTGTTGCTGCTGGACGAGCCTTTGACTGCACTGGACGTCGCGACCAAGTCGAAGATCATCGAAGACCTGCGCACCTGGAACGAATCGCATCGTATTCCGATCCTTTACGTCACGCACAGCCGGGAAGAGGCGCTCGCACTGGGAGAACGCATCCTGGTCCTCAATCGCGGGAAGATCATTGGCGATGGCAGCCCGCACCAGGTGCTCACCGCACCGCTGCAGGAAACGATTGCCAGCCTTTCGGGATTTGAAAATGTGTTCGACGTGCGCGTCGCCTCGGTTCACGAGGATCGGGGCACCATGACCTGCGCAATCGCCGACAGCCAGGTGCAACTCGAAACGCCGTTGGTAAAGGCGGACGTCGACGCCAGTTTGCGGGTTGGCATAGGCGCTGGGGACATCCTGCTGGGCACCAGTCTTCCTGTCGGCCTGAGTGCGCGCAACGTAATTCGAGGCAAGATTGTCTCGCTAGCGCAGCGCGACGTGATGGTCTCGGCAACCGTGAACTGTGGCGTGGAATTCGAAGTTCACTTGACGCTGGCCGCTCGGGATGCGCTGGCGCTGCAACCCGGCCGCGAAGTTTGGCTTGTGATTAAAACTCATTCCTGTCATCTGCTCAGGCCTTGAGCGGCGGGCAAAGCCGCTTCGTAGTTGCGTTGAATCTCAATTACGCCGACCCATTGGCCCTGCCGATTTTCCGAATACACAAGCTGTCCACCGAGAATCTCGGCGGCGGCTTGCGGCGGCAGGTCGCGATGATAATCGAAAAATCGCGCTTTCCATTGCTGCCAGCGTCGCCAGCCATCGAACAGCGACCTTCGCGGCTGGTATTTGGTGGAGAAGACAAAGGCGACGTCGTATCCGGAACGCGCGTCGGCAGCCGACATTAGCTGCTCGGCGGTGAAGTTCTCGATGCGAACCACCTGCACGGGGCGGGTTACATATCCCAGGTAAGGATGGGTGAGTTCATCGCTGCCGGGCCACGCCGTCAGCACGCGCGACATGGGATAGCGGGCTTCCAGAAAATCTTCCGCGTGCTGGTGGAGCACAATGTAGTCGCGATACGCGAGATTGTCCTCGAGCGAGAATCCATAAGGAGGATTGATAAATAAACCGGCAATGAATGCGACCGCCGTGAACGCAACGGCCCAATGCCAAAACCGAAACCTGCGGCGCAACGTAGAGACGAAGACAACGATGAGAAGCGGGACCGCCGGCAAAAGATAGCGAGCCAGCACCGCGCCTCCGACGAAAGCCATGAAGATCCCGTAGGCCGCGACTACTACATAGAAAGCGAATTGCGCTTCAATGCTGATTGCCTGCCGTTCGGTCTCTCCGTCGCGCACCGGCCGAAAGCTCATAGCGAGCGCTGTCAATGCGGTCAGCACGTAGAGGTTGAGATACCCGAACAATTGCCAAAGGCGCAGCAGCAGGGCAAGTACGATGCGCAACGGTTGTAGCGTGGTCTGCACGTTGTAACGAAAGAATTCCGGGTTGCCCAGGACGAAGCCGGTCTTAGCATAGTGATACGCATACCAGGCCCCGAGTGGTAGAGACGGCACCAGCAACCACAACGCGTGCAAAGTTTTTTTCGGATCGATTGCGAGATGCTTGCGCACCAGAGGACGAAGCACTTCCCAAGCAAAGAGCGCCGCCGGAGCAAGAATCGCAGTTTCTTTGGCGAGGACCGCCAGCGAAAACCATAGCGCGCAGCTCCGTTGGTCTTTCAAGTAGGAGCGCAGGCCCCAGAAGGTGAATCCGGCCGCGGCGAGGTCCACCTGTGCCAGGGAACTCTGCGTGAAAAATACTGGATACAGAGCGGTACAAAGCGTCGAGGCAAAGGCCACTTCAACGCTCGCAACCTCGGCCGCCAGGCGGAATAAACCGAGAAGGGTAAACGCCGCGACAGTGACCATCGCAGTGCGAACGATCGGGGGAGTGTATCCGAGGGCTTTGCACCACAGCGCTACGTAAGCCATGACCAGCGGCGGATGTGCGTTGCTGGGCGTGGAATGCGGAATCAGGCTTCCGCCCATCAGGTCGCGGACAGCGGGGATGTAGTAACCGGCTTCATCCCAGAAGTAGGGAAGATGGAGGAGCGGAAGATGCAGAGCGAATACCGCGAGCAGCAGTACCGAAAACAGCAGCAGAGGATGCGGTTCGATGCGAGTTCGCGGAGTTCCCGGCACCTTAATGTACCGGGCCTCCCGTGGTCATGCGCGGATCGAGTTTGATTTCCCCGAAGGCGCCTTCATAACTGACGACGTTTTGCTGGAGCACGTTGAGCAGGGCCTTAGCCTGTTGCGGGCTCAAATAGATTCCCTGGAAATTATTGATTTCCACCTGGGTCTCGCTTTGTTGCTGCAAGGTGCCGAAAGCAAGAAAGAAATCCCATACATTGACCCGCATCTGCACGCTGTTGGCGTAATTTTCGCGGTACTCGGGAGTGTTGACGAGCTTGACGTTCGGCTGAGTTGGATTCGCCATAGGTGGATCAGTGTAGCGGCATCCGCGCTGTGGACACAACGCTACACTGACCTCGGCCTAACCCTTGTCCTTTGGAGGGAAATCTTTCAGCATCTTCTCGAGCGCTTTGTGGAGTTTCTTTTCGTTTTTTTCCGGCTTGTCGGAAAGCGTGTCGCGCGCCATCCCACGCCATACCAACTGTTTATTCTTGGTGTCATAGAGGTCAAGGACGAGGGTGCCGACCTGGTAGTTGTAAGCTCTGGTAGTCGCGGCGGGACCGAAGCCGCCCCAACGCCATCCCGGACCAAACCCGTTGTAGAAAGTTTCATACTCGCGCTGGTTGTGGGAAGCTCCGATAGCGGCGACCGATAAATCTCCGTTGTCGTCCACCCTTTGCAGTCCCTTGGCTTGCAGCGCGTGATCGACAGCGTCGGTGACGCGAGATTGCCAGAGCGGGTCGTCGGTGTGAACCTTGTGCCAGGAGTAGGTGTGGTACTGGGAGAAGTCGGCATGATGATCGTAGTCGGTTTTGACATCCTGCGCCGAAGCTCCGGCAACCGCTACCATCATCACGACGCATACGGCCATCCATTTGTGATAGACGTTCATGTAATTCCTCTCATTCGCTGTTTCAGACAAAGGCAGCATAGTCGCTAAACTTTGCTTCGCACTTGGGATGCGGAAACTGCATTTTGCGGATGCACTTGGAACTGAGAAGCCGGAGGCTGCATCATTGATAGACTGCATAGATAACGCTCTGGGCTGGAACTGAAGGGGAGTTGAATCGCGAATGATCTTCCGGAAACCTATAGCACGGAACGGGATGGGTCATTGTGACCCTGCTTTTCGCAATCGCTCTGGGGATGGCGGAGGACACACAAAGCCCCGCGCAACAACTGATCTCGTTTCTCAACCAGAGTGTTGTCTGGTACCGGCAGCTTACGCTGCAGCAGCAGCTAGCGACCGAGCCCAGCGATGTGCTGTTCCTGAATGACAATCGCCAGTTGGGCGATCAGATCGTGGCCCTTTCCTTTGATTTTGCTCGGGCGCGGGCCCAGGCCATCCTGACGCAATCGACTGGAACTGCCGCGCAGGATTCCGACGCAGCTTCTTCCTCGCGATATCAAAACCTCGCAACTCTGGCTGCCCAGGCCGACAACCAGGTGAAGCAGGTTCAGGCGGAACTGGACTCACAAAAAGAACAACTGGCGCAGGCCGTGGGCAAGAAAAGGAAGACGCTGGAATCCACGATTGCCGAGACCCAGAGCGAGTTGGAATTGATCCAGGTACGGCGCGACACCCTGCGCAGCATGATCCAGTTTGTCAGCGGCGCTAGCGCGAGCGGGGCCGGCGGGGGAGGGCTGTTGGCGCAGATCGAGGAACTGGCGCGGACGGTGCCCGCGGCCAATGCCAACAACAAGGCTTCGCAAACAACAGCGAATACGGCAGGCCAGCAAGTGACGGTCGCCAACAATCAAAAGCCCGAACCCTCGGGAATTTTGGGACTGAGCAGCGACCTGATCACCATGCATCGTAAGATTCGCGCCCTGGATGAAGCGGCGCGCTCTACCGATGCCCTGGCAAAAACGTCGCGCACCATGATGGCGCCGATGATCGCCAGCATTAAGGATCTGGCAAAACGGGGTAACGACATTTCTTCCGCGCCGGATTCGACCGATCCCTCGGTGCTCGCGCAACAAAAAAAAGAATTGGACGCCATGACGGCGCAGTACAAGCAGCTTTCCGCCAGTGTGCTGCCGCTGGGAAAACAGTCGGTGCTGCTTGACCTTTACAAACGCAGCCTGGGGAACTGGCGGAATGCAGTCGACAACGAATATTCCGCGGAGTTGCGAAGCCTGATTCTGCGGCTGGCGGTTCTCGGCGCGGTTCTGATCATGGTCTTTGTCATCTCCGAGATCTGGCGCCGAGCCACGTTTCGTTACGTGCAGGACGTGCGCCGTCGCTACCAGTTCCTGCTGTTGCGACGGATCGTGGTGTGGTTCCTGGTCGCCATCATTATTGCGGTCGCGTTTGCCAGTGAGTTGGGATCGCTGGCTACTTTCGCCGGCCTGCTGACGGCAGGCGTGGCGGTTGCCTTGCAGAACGTGATCCTGTCCGTGGCCGGTTATTTCTTCCTGATTGGGAAATACGGCGTGCGCGTCGGCGATCGCGTCCAGGTGGCGGGAGTCACTGGCGACGTGATCGATATTGGACTGGTCCGTCTGCATTTGATGGAAGTCGGCGGAAGCGGCTCGAGCGCGCGACCCACTGGACGCGTCGTCGTATTTTCCAACGCCGTGGTGTTCCAGGCCAATGCCGGGTTGTTCAAACAAATCCCGGGCACCAAATTTGTGTGGCGTGAAATCACTCTCACGCTGCCGTCGGACAGCGATTATCACCAGGTGGAGGACCGCATATTAGGGGTGGTAAACAAGGTTTATGCCGAGTATCGCGACGATATGGAAAGGCAGCGCCGCACCATGGAGCGCTCGCTGAGCCCGCTATCGGTTCATCCTATGGGGCCGGAGAGCCGGTTGCGCTTGACCCAATCAGGTTTAGAGGTGGTGATCCGGTATCCGGTGGAATTGGATAAATCCGCTGAGATTGACGACCGCATTGCGCGGGAGTTGTTAGACGCCACCAAGCATGATCCGAAGTTGAAAGTCGTTGCCAGCGAGGCGCCCGCGATCGAACCGGCAGAAGTCCTGCCGGCCCCGACCAAGAAAATGTAGGGTGACGAATCGCTTCGGCGATTACGAAGCCTTTTTGACCAGGTGCATTCGGGAGCGGTGCTCTTCTTTCATCTCCTCGACCGATTGCACTTTGCGTCCCAGGCCCGCGATGCGAGCGAGTTCCTGCTGAATTGTCTGCAGGCGCTCGTGTCTCTGGCCGTGGGCGAGTTGAGCTTCCGTTCCATTCCAGCCTTCGCGGCGATACTGCTCGTTCAGTAGCTTGATCTCAGCGATCTCGGCACGAAGACGCCCAATCTTTTCCCGAAGCACTTCTAGATGATCCATGAAACAAGGATAACCCATCTTGGGCTTTTGGTGGGTTGCGGGAATACAGGTAGGACACAAGGGACACTGGCAGGACTCAAAGACCAGGCAAATAGCTGAAATCCCTAAGCTGGATGAGCACGAGCAGCGGAGGTGATGGTTCCTATCCGTTTGCTGGGGTCGTGTTTGATAGGCGAGGGCATTTCTTCGAATGACCAGATCCGGCGGAGCCACAGCTTGCGACACCGTTCATGCATTAACTCCAAACGGATCTAGCGGGTGGGATTGTCAGCTTTAAGGATCGCTTCTGATAGGCAACCTAGGAACCTGTATGGACCGGACCAGTTGAGTAAAGGTGCGCCGTACTCCTTGAGCCTGCCATTTCGGAACGATAGAAACTCAAATTTTTTCGCCGTTAAGTAGTTCCTGCAGTTCGCTCCGTGGACATCCCCGTACAATCAGCGTGTGTTTCGGAGCTAACATTGCCCGCTCTGTCCCGCCCCTGATCTGGATACTTTGGCGTGGGGCGGCATCGGGTCTCAGATCGGAGGAATATGTCTTATGCCGAAAAAATACGTTCTGAAACTCACCGTTCTGGCCTTGGGCGCGGCGATCCTGATTGCACTCGCGTCAGTCGGAGTTAGTGCACAAGCGACCCCGCACTCTCAGTTCTCTACCCTTTATCGGTTCCTTGGCAGTCCGGACGGTGCCAAGCCACAGGGTGGTCTCATCCAAACCAATGATCACACACTATACGGCACCACCGTTCTGGGCGGAAGCAGTGACGTTGGAACAATATTTAAACTGCAGCTAAGCGATTCGGGCCTTGTTAAGGAAACTGTAGTTGATAACTTCAATAACCCTCCAGATGGAAACCTACCCAGTGCGGCCATGACTTTAGCGGAAGGAACAATGTATGGCACGACGGGAGCTGGGGGACTAGATCTCGGTTTCGGCACCATCTTCGAGCTCAACAAAACCGGACAGCACACCGTATTGGTCATTATGAAGCCTGATGAAACCGGGGGCGGCCCAGACCACTTGGTATTTGGCCATGACGGCTACCTGTATGGGGCGGCGGAGATCGGTGGCAGCGCAAGTTGGGGGAATTGCCCAAACTACGGTTGCGGCGCCATTTTCAGGATGGACCTGTTGGGCCAGGAAACCTTGCTATACAGCTTCGCCGGAGAAACGGATGGCGCAAATCCTCACAACGTCAAAGTTGATCGAGCCGGCAACATATATGGCACGACATCTTGGGCGGGAAGCTGTGCGAGTTGCGGCACCGTTTTCAAGCTGGACCAAGCAGGACGGTTGTCCGTGCTCTACAGCTTTACCGGAGGAGTCGATGGCGAAGGTCCTCATGGCGGAGTTGCGCGGGATTCAGCGGGGAATCTATATGGCGTAACCTTTTTCGGTGGTTTATACGGGCAGGGTGTCATCTACAAGCTGGATACCACCGGTCACCTCACTCTTCTGCATACCTTTACCGGAGCGGATGGAGCGAATCCGTATGCGACTCTAATTTGGGGGCCGGATGGCCTCTATGGAACAACCGTCAATGGCGGCGCCTTCGGATTCGGAGTTGTGTTTAAGATCGCAGGTACCCGCTTCAGAGTGCTACATAGCTTCACCGGCGGCACCGATGGAGCCAATCCATATGCGGAACTCCTGCTCGGACCACATAACGAGATGTACGGGGTCACATATGCTGCTGGCAATTTCGGCAGCGCGTGTGGAACGACAGGCTGCGGCACCGTTTTCCGAGTCATCCCGTAACAGTGAAGCGAATGCTGGCGGTCTGCAAGATGGGCCGCCAGCAAATCAAAGACTGGGACGGCGGAAATAAGTTCTTCTCCGAAACACTCAATGAAACCGGTTTCGTCCTGTGGCCACATTGCAGCGACCGCTCAAAGCGGTGCAAGCCAGCGGGGGCGCACACAAGGATCAGGAAGGATGAAAAGTGCCAGAGAAGTTGCAACTAGTTGGTGCGAAAGGGGGGACTCGAACCCCCATGGGTTTCCCCGCCAGATCCTAAGTCTGGTGCGTCTGCCAATTCCGCCACTCTCGCATGTCTCGATTATACAAACACCGGCGAGTGCGATGCGCGGTGAATCACCGTTTCCGATTGCGAAGCGTACAACGGCGCAGTCTTCCTGTTCGTAGCGAAATGTCCGAGCTAATGTCTCTCAGGCGGGTGAGCTGCTGGGCGACGTCCTTTACTAATATCGCTGATCCATTGACAATAAACGGTTCGCTTGTCGCGTGCGGTTCGCAGAGGTGCATGAGCGCTTCGCGATCGCGGCAGGAGACAGGAGCAATCATGGCAGCCACTGGGGAACTCATTCGCCTCATTAATTACGTTGACGACATCAACACCACCCTCCGCCGTATCAGCGCCTCCATTCCGATGATGGAAGCCGACGAACGCAAGCGCCTGGCTGAGAATATGAAGACCGCGGCCACCAACATGAACAATGTCTTGATCCACCTGGAAAAGGGAGGTCAGTAGTGGCGCGAGGTCAAGACAATCGCGGTCATCGGCGCCGGCATTATGGGCCGGGGCATCGCGCATGTGGCGGCGCTGGGCGGCTATCGCACCATTCTTGAAGACCTTGTTGCCGAACGCGCTGCGCAAGGCCGAGAGCGAAATTCGCGCCAATCTCGACAAGGCTGTGGAATTGGGAAAGGTTACCGCGCCCGATGCCGACGCGGCTTTCAAGCGCCTCGAGTACGCGGGCAGCGTGGAAGAAGCTGCCCGCGAAGCCGATCTCGTCATCGAAGCCGTGCCGGAGGAGATGGAATCGAAGATCGAGATCTTCACCCTGCTCGACAAAATCTGCCGTCCCGGAACCATCCTGGCTTCCAACACTTCCTCGCTCAGCATCACCGAGATTGCCAGTGTCACCTATCGCGCGAAGAAATGCGTCGGCATGCACTTTTTCAATCCTGTGCACAAGATGAAGCTGCTGGAGGTCGTGCGCGCGCTTGAGACCGACGACGAGACGCTGGCCACCGCCGTGGAAGTCGGAAAGCGCATGGGCAAGGAAGTGGTGGTGATCAAAGAAGCGCCGGGCTTCATCACCAGCCGCATCAACGCCATGATCGGCAACGAAGCGTTCTATATGCTGCAGGAGGGCATCGCTCAGCCCGAAGACATCGATAAGGCGCTGAAGTTGGGACTGAACCATCCCATGGGACCGTTCGAGTTGGTGGATCTGGTCGGACTCGATACTCGGCTGCACATCCTCGAATATCTGCACAAGAGCCTGGGCGAAAAGTATCGCCCGCGCCGCTGCTGGTGCAGTACGTCAAAGCCGGACGGTTGGGACGCAAAGCGGGACGCGGAGTGTACGAGTATCCCGCGAAATAGATGGTGCAGGGGACAGCCCCTTGCACTGTCCCCCTCGTGCACTTTACTTGTTGATGTCCTCCTTGGCTTCCAGTCGCTTCTGCAATCCCTGCAAGGGCAGTTTCTGATTATCCGGAGCGCTGGCCAGAGCAGTTGCGATTTCCTTGCTGGCATTGGGAAAGTCGCCCTTGCGCGGAATACATCCGCGACAGGCCGACGTGCACGACCCAATCGTTGCGGATGCTTTTGCGCATTCTGCTGGAAGACTTCGTATGCTTCGTCCTGCTTTCCTTCCTGGCCTGCAACTGCCGCGCGTAGGTATGGAGTTGGATGACGTTGGCCTGTCTCCAGCGCTTGTCGCTCGCAGGCCTGGTGCTTCATCCTTGCGGTCCAGAGCGTTAGGACTTGCGACTTGGTCATCAGGTTGTCGTAACGCTCTTCGTTCTGGATTGACCGATCGCAGAATTGCAGCGCCTCATCGCAGATCCACTTTCTGCGCGAGCAGGATAATTTGCGGCATCGTCCCAGCCATCCCACGTGTATTGCGACAGCCCGCGAAGCTGGTTATGCAGGCTCGCCTCCACGATGTCGTTGGTATCCACGTCGATCTTGAAGGGAACGGCGACCTTTTCCCAGCGCAGCGTGACCACGGTGGCGTCGGGCTTCACGTCGTCGAAGTCGTAGGTGAGAGCTTCGTGGATATCGGCGGTCTGGGGTTTCACGTTGACGCGCAGGGCATCTTCTTCCTGGTCGTAGGTGAAGCTTCCCCAGGAAGCTTGGCTCTTCGAGAAAATCACTGTCCAGGAATTCTGGTTGGGGATCATGTGCAGGCCGTAGGTTCCGGCGGCAAGCGGCTTACCTTCGATGCTGACCGGGATCGGTGAACTCAATCGTGGTGTTTTCGTTCGCTCCGGCGCGCCAGACCTGCCCATAAGGCACCACTTTGCCCCAGATCTTGCGTCCGCCAACCAGCGGGCGGTGGTAGTTCATGGTGATATCGGTGATACCGATGCGCTGCGTCAGAACCGCATGCTGGCTGGCCCGCGGCAGGTTCAACGTAACCGATTGCGCTACCGCAGTGCCTTCTCCGAGACATAATCCAGCGGCCAATAACATCGTCAATGTGCAATCGTTTGAGCACGGAACATCCTCCGTGATTGCTTTGAATTGCCCCGAGGTCCAGACAACACCGGTTCAAGAAACAGGCGATTAGACTGGATCGGGTCGCTCCGGTTAGCAGTGTCACTCGATGTGGACGGCGGGGTTGCTGCAGGCCGTTTGGTTTAATCCCTTGACTACACGCCAGCCCGCCGGGCATCCTTTCCGCGCTCCAACCGGTTCAAAGTTTAGGGAACGATCCCGAGTCATCCTTCGTACAACTAAATAGCCGGGGAGGGGCACCCCGGCATCTGTCCGACCTCTGAGAGGAAACGTGAGAGCGCTCTGCTCGATATCGTCCGCCAATCCCTGGCCACGCTGTGGGCGCACAAGCTGCGCTCGTTTCTCACCATGTTCGGGATCGCCTGGGGCGTGGGCTCGCTGCTGCTGCTGGTGGGACTCGGCGAAGGCTTCCGCAGCGGCCAGGAGAAGAACCTGGCTGAGCTCGGCCAGGACATCATGTTCACCTTTCTCGGGTCGCATTCCCGCGGTCGAAGGCAGCCTGCAGTCCGGCCAGCAATACCATTTCACCTACGACGACTATATTGCCATCCGCGATGAGGCCAAGTTCCTCCGCGCCGTTTCGCCGGTCCTGAACCGCGAAGACATTCGCGCGGTCAGCGAATTCGGGAGCACCAACGGCCAGGTGTTCGGGGTCGCCCCTAGCTATAACCAGATTCGCAACGTGCCGATGAGTCCCGGGCGCTGGTTCAATGACGAAGACAACAACGAGCATCGTCGGGTCGCGGTCGTGGGTTGGGAGTTGCTGAAGAACATCTTTCCCGGACGCCCCGCGGTGGGCAGCACGATCCTGCTGAACGGCATCAATTTCGACATCATCGGCGTGGTGCCAGAAGATCGGCAAGGAAGGGAACAACGGCACCAACGGGCGCATTTTTATTCCGGTCGAAACCATGCGCATGCTGTTTCCGCATCAAGACCGACAATTCCGAGAACGCGATCTCCTTCATCAACTACCGGCCGCTGACAAAGAGCAGCATCTGCGAGGCGAAGCAGGAAGTGCATCGCATCATTGCCCGGCGGCACGGATTTGATCCTAAGCTGGACGACGCTTTCGAGGATTGGGACACGATCGAGAACTCACAGCAGGTGGCAAGAATCTTTGACGCGATGGATTGGTTCCTCGGGCGTGGTCGGAGTGGTGACGCTCGGGTTGGGCGCGATCGGGATCATCAACATCATGCTGGTTTCGGTCACCGAGCGCACCCGGGAGATTGGTTTGCGAAAGGCGCTGGGCGCCACGCACCGCAACATCATGACGCAATTTTTCGTGGAAGGTGCTTTCCTGACCGCATTCAGCGGAGGCATTGGCCTGGCGATCTCGATGGCGTTCGTGACTCTGCTGGCACAGTTGCCGGCACCGGAAGGTTTCGACACCCCGCGCATCGTTCCGTCCTCTGCGATCGCCGCGATTCTGTCGCTGGCAATCGCAGGGATCGTGGCCGGAATGTATCCGGCGCGCAAAGCCGCGCTGCTTCCGCCGGTGGAAGCTCTGAGGCAGGAGTAGCCATGATTCGGCGATCTGGACAGCAAGCTTACAACGCGCTGCGCCACAACCGCCGGCGCTCGCTGCTCACCATGCTGGGCATGGCGTGGGGGATCGCCACCGTGGTGCTGCTGCTCGCCTACGGCGCCGGTTTTCAGAGCGGGCTGATGGTCGCCTTTCGCACCTTTGGCGGAAATCTGGTCGCTCTGTTCCCTGGCCGAACTTCGCTGCAAGCCGGCGGCAGCAAGGCCGGAACGCAGATCAAGCTTGACGCACGACGATCTCGACTATGTGCGCGCGGAAGTGCCGACGTTGAAGCGCATGTCCCCGGAGGTGGACAAGCAATGCAGCGTGGCTTACGGCACGCGCAGCAACAACTACAACATCCGCGGAACCTACTCCAGCTACCAGAAGATTCGCAGCGTGGAAGTGGGCGAAGGAAGTTTCTTTGGCGAGCAGGAAGACTTCACCCATAGCCGCGTCGCTGTTCTCGGATATGACGTGAAGAAGAAGCTGTTTTCCGGGCAGAATGCCATCGGCGAAAGCGTTCGCGTCGATGGCATTTCCTACCAGGTGATTGGCGTCCTGAAGCACATGATTCCAGGATGGCGACGACAACATGAATGGCATGGTCTACGTGCCTTTCAGCGCGATGAGCGATCTGAAGAACACGTATTACCTCGATTCGCATCGCCCTGGATTATGAGGGCGATCACGTCAAAGTTGTGCAGGCGGTGCGGTCGCTCGATCGCCTTTCATCACGGCTTCGATCCCAAAGATGAAACGCGCAATCTTTGTTTTCGATGCGGTAAAAGATCTCGCCGACCTGACCGTGATTACTGTTGGCATCAAGATTCTGCTGGGCTTCATCGGCATGCTGACGCTCGGCATTGGCGGCGTCGGCCTGATGAACATCATGCTGGTTTCCGTGACCCAGCGCACCCGCGAGATCGGCGTCGAGAAAGCTCTGGGCGCACGCCGCTGGCACATTCTGTTTCAATTTCTGGCCGAGGCGCTTGGTAATCACGTTTATTGGCGGGCTCGCTGGAGTGGTGCTGGCATATCTGATCTCATGGTCCGTGGGATCCTTACCGCTGTGGAGCGCCTTCATCGAAGATGCCGACGAAGGCGACATTCACCTGATCATCGATCGGGACACGCTGATCTGGTCCACGTGATTCTGAGCTTTGTGGGAATCGTCAGTGGCATGCTGCCGGCTATCAAAGCGGCGAGGCTCGATCCCATCGAGGCGCTGCGGTACGAGTAAGCTCTCCGGGTGCTTCATCGCGTCTGTGACGAACCAGGGGCCGCTGCCGGATAAGGACTTACAATCTCTTCGTGCCTGAACCGAACCCTCGCCTCGATCGCGTCCTCGACCAATTGCGTCTCTACGAACATCCGCTGCTGGACTTCGAGCGCACGCGCCAAGGCGAGGAGCGTCGAGGTCATCATCAAGTTCAAGAATCCTGCCATCCCGGTGCATACGTATCTTTTCGATCTGCACCCGCGCGACCTCGACCATCCGCAATTTGAATGGACGTTTCAGCGCCAGCTTTACGATTGCCTGCACGACTACATGTCGAGATGTTTATCCGCACTCCGCAGGACCAGGCCGATCGCCGGCAAAAAGGCCTGTGACGCTCCGCGAAAAAATCGAGCAAGAAATTCGCGAGCGTGGGCCCATTCCTTTTTCCCGTTACATGGAGATGTGTCTGTATGACCCGGAACTGGGCTACTACTCGCGCAACGCGGAACAGTTCGGGAAGGCGGCGATTTTTATACTTCCAGCGACGTCCACGCGGTTTTCGGACGCCTGCTGGCGCGGCAGTTTGAAGAGATATGGCGGCGTATGGGAGCTCCGGCAAAAGTGGAAGTCCGCGAGTTAGGCGCGGGCCGCGGTTTGTTTGCGCAAGACGTTCTGGACTGGAGTATCCGGAAATTCCCTGAGTTCTTCCGGGCACTGCATTACTCGCTGGTGGAGAGCTCGCCCTCATTACGCCAGAAGATTCAGTCCACGCTGGTCCGGCATTTTGAAAGCGGCAAAGCTTCTCTGGAAGGGGAGCGACGGAGGTCTTCCCCAGGTTCATCGAATGCAGAAATAGAGATGGGGAAGGGCACGACTTCAGTCGTGCCGCAAAGTTTTGATGATCGTGCGACTTCAGCCGCTGTGGTGAGCGTCTCACTCATCCTCTTCGCCAACGAATTCTTCGACGCGTTCCCGGTCGAAATCGTGAGCGATCAAGGGTCATTGCGGATCGCTTCTGAAGATGGGCAGCTCAAGGAGATCTGGGCGCCTTCATCCGAAGCAGAGTTGGAATTCCTCGACCGCTACGGAGTTCATCCTGAACCCGGCGAGCGAATCGAGGTCCCGCTCGCTGCGCAGCGCTACATGAATCAGCTCGCGGCCTCAGCCAGGAAAGCTGTGTTTGTGATCATCGACTACGGCTATACGCGACAGGAGCAGCTGTCCGGGCTTCATCGTGGAACACTGATGACGTTTCGCCAGCACTCCGCGGCGGACGATCCTTACGATGCTCCAGGTGAACGGGACATAACCACCCACGCGAACTTCACCGCCCTCGCCGCCGCCGCGGAACAGAACGGGATGCACGTCGAGCCGCTGGTTACGCAATCGCAATTGCTGCTGGGAATCGGAGAGTCCACTCAGTTTGCCGATGTCTTCGAAGACACTCGCCTTCCGCAGGAGCGCGCCAAACGCGCACTTCAGCTCAAGCATTTGATTAATCCTGAAGGAATGGGCGAGACGTTTCGAGTCCTGGTTGCGAGCAAGGGCGTAACAGGCGTGGATTCGCTGAGCGGCCTCAGCTTCGGCAAATAGAGACGAGCTACTTGCAGACCACCTGTTTGATCTCCGGATAGCCGTCAACGTGAACGCCGGGTGCGTAGGTCACCTTGCATTCCGTGGTGTTCTCGGGCAGAGCATTGGACAGCGCGACTACGGTTCCCTGGTAGACACATGAGATCCAGATATGCAGACTGCGGTCAAAATGCCAGACCGCGAGGTCTGTTACTTTGCCCTTGGAATACGAGTCGTAGACCAGAGACGCCTCCTGCTCTGGAGGACCGTCGAAGAAGGTGATGCCGGCCAGAACGTGATCCGTCTTGCGCACGCTTACCGTCCAACCTGCCGCAGCGCCATCTAGAGCTTGTTTAGTATGGATCGCCTTCGGACAGTACTGATCCTGCCCCCAGCACAATCCCGCTATCAACAGTGCGGCGGCAAGACTGATTTTGAGAAGCAAGATATTCCTCCAGCACACAGAGAATCTACTCCGGCTTTGTCATCTTCTCCGGCTTCACCAAATGATCGAATTCCTCGCCGGTAAGATGTTTCAATTTCACCGCGGCTTCCTTCAGACTGGTGTGCTCAACGTGAGCGGTGTGCGCGATCTTCGCCGCATTGTCGTATCCGACTTTGGGCGCGAGCGCCGTCACCAGCATCAGCGAATTCTTGACATACCAGTCCACTTTTGCCTTGTCCACTTCAATGCCATTCACCATGTACTCGACGTAGCCATGCGCGGCGTCCGTGAGTAGCGTAACCGAATGCAGGAAGTTATAAATGATGACTGGCTTGAAGACGTTTAGTTCGAAATTCCCCTGAGACCCGGCGAATCCCACGGCAGCCGTTGCGCCATGAACCTGCGCGCAGACCATGGTCATCGCTTCGGCCTGCGTGGGATTCACCTTGCCCGGCATGATGGATGATCCCGGCTCGTTCTCCGGAATCGTCAGCTCCCCCAGTCCGCAGCGCGGTCCCGAAGCCAGCCAGCGGATGTCGTTCGATATCTTCATCAGCGAAGCAGCTGTCGTCTCCAGAGCTCCTTGGGCAAAAACAATTTCATCGTGAGCGGAGAGAGCCGCAAACTTGTCGGGATGGGAGCGAAAGGGAAGACCGGTTAGTTCCGCAATCTTCTTGGCCGCTCGCTCGGCAAACTCGCGGTGCGTATTCAGGCCCGTGCCCACGGCCGTCCCGCCGATCGCAAGATCGTAGAGACCGTCCAAGGTCAGTTCCAGCCGTTTAATATCGCGGTCGAGCAAACTTGCCCAGCCTCCGAATTCCTGCCCGATGGTCAGCGGAACCGCATCCTGCAAATGGGTGCGCCCGATTTTCACCACATCTTTAAAAGCCTTGGCCTTGGCTGCGATCGCGTCGCGAATACTCTTGATCGCCGGAATCAGAGCGTTCTTCACTCGATCAGCAGCCGCAATGTGCATGGCGGTCGGGAACGTGTCGTTCGATGACTGAGACATATTTACGTGATCGTTGGGATGGATCGGCTTCTTCGATCCCATCTCGCCGCCCGCAAGTTCGATGGCGCGGTTCGAAATCACTTCGTTCACGTTCATGTTGGTCTGGGTTCCGCTGCCGGTCTGCCAGATGCGCAGTGGAAACTGGTCGTTCAATTTGCCGGAAATCACCTCGTCGGCAGCCTGCACAATCAACTTGGCTTTGTCGGGAGGAAGCTTGCCCAAGTCCTGGTTCACCAGCGCGCAAGCTTTTTTCAGAGTGCCGAAGGCGCGAATCAACTCCGGTGGCATGGTGTCGCGCCCGATATTGAAATGAAGCAGCGAGCGCTGCGTCTGCGCGCCCCAATACACGTTCGACGGCACTTCGATTTTTCCCATGCTGTCGGACTCAATGCGCATGGAAGTGGTGGTTTCGGTGACGGCAGCCATGACAGTGCTCCTGATCAGTGCGAATCAGAGGATAAGAGTAACCGAAGATTATACTGCTGCTATTCCATCCCATTGTGCGTTGAGACACAAGCGTCTGTGACCCTCAAATTCGCCTGCGAAGTTGCGTGTTAAAATCGACGCGATCGTGGGAATCTCGCAGCGAGTTCTCACCAGGAACCTGTCTTTGGCAACCACACATACCATTCCCGATACTTTACCGCGCCAAAAAGCCCATTCCCGTGTCGATCGAAATGCCGACGTCATGGTTATCGGGGCGGGGCCGACCGGCCTTGCGTGCGCGATTGAAGCACAAAAGTTGGGACTGAAGGTTCTGGTTATCGATAAAGGATGCCTGGTGAATTCGCTGTTCCATTATCCAGCAAACATGGTGTTTTTCACCACACCAGAGTTGCTCGAGATCGGAGACATTCCCTTCGCCACGGCGAACATGAAGCCCAACCGCCAGGAGGCGCTTGAGTACTATCGCAAGGTCGCGGATCACTACCAGTTGAAAGTGCTGCAATATCATTGGGTGAAGACCGTAACCGGCGATGACGGAAAGTTCCGCGTGACCGCAACCGACCGCTTGGGCGGGATTCACGACTTCAACGCCAAGAAAATTATCGTTTCCACCGGATACTACGACCTGGCCAACATGCTGCGCATTCCGGGCGAGGACCTACCGAAGGTTTTCCACTACTATCACGAGCCTCACCCTTACTACGACAGCGATGTGCTGATCATCGGCGGCAAAAACTCGGCCGCGATCTCCGCGCTGGATCTGTGGCGCCACGGAGCGCGCGTCACCCTGGTTCACCGCCGGCCCACGCTGCACGATCACATCAAATATTGGGTGCGCCCTGACATTGAGAATCGTATCCGCAATGGCGAGATCGATGCGTACTTTAACAGCACAGTTAGCGAGATTGGCCGTGACTACGTGGTGATCAACGCGCCCGACGGCGTGATCCGCTTGAAAAATGATTTTGTGTTTGCGCTCACCGGGTACCACCCAGACTACGACTTTTTGCGCTCGCTCGGAATCGAGTTATCGACCGAGCAATGCCGTCCAGTTTGCGATCCGGAGACACTCGAAAGCAACGTGCCGGGAATTTATGTGGCGGGAGTGATCGTTGCGGGATCGCGCACCAACGAGATCTTCATCGAGAATGGGCGTTTCCATGGCAAGCAGATCGCCGCGGACCTGAGGCAGAAACTCTCTTCAGGCAAATAGAGAAACGCTACAAGCTAACCAACTCTTCCCCCAGTTGCTGATTGATTAACCGAGCCACCAGTGGCTTCAATCGTTCCCCGGATTTGGTGAGCACGAAATCGTTCTCCGCATCTGACCAGTCCAGCTTGAAGCTGGTAGAAAGAGCGGAAATCCAGATCTGCCGCGCAGGTGGATTCGACGAAATCACAAACCGGGAGCCATCGTCGAAGGAAATGTGCAGCGCTCCCGCCTGGTCCTCCACTTCGATGTCTGCGGAGTCCTCGGCCGCCATCAGCGCCTTCTTCAACGACTCAATCGCGGGTTCCGCATGTTTCCGATAGATGTTTTCATCAAGCATGCTGGAATTATAGGGCCAAACACCAACGCGCCACGACCAGCGACTACTTCAATAAATATTCCTTGATGAACATCACCGTCGCGTAGAACTGGTAGTCCTGATTTTTCTTTTTGCGGAAGCCATGGCCTTCATCCTTCGCCATTAGCCACCATACCGGCGTTCCGTTCTGGCGAACTACGTTCACCATCTGCTGCGATTCGCTCGCCGGCACTCGCGGATCGTTCTTTCCGGCTATCACGAACAGCGGCTTGGTAATGTTCTTGGCCTTGTTGGCGGGTGCAATCTGCTCCAGGAAATCGTGCATCTTGGGATCGCGCTCATCGCCATACTCGACCCGCCGCAGATCCTGCCGATAGCCGGAAGTATTTTGCAGGAAGGTTACCAGGTTCGAGGGTCCAACAATGTCGACCGAGCAGCAGATCCGGTCGTTGTAGTTGGTTGCCACCGCCAGCGTCATGAACCCGCCATAGCTGCCTCCCGTGATCAGCACGCGCCCGGAATCAAGGTCAGGCTGAGTGGCGATCCAGTCGAGCAGGGAATTGATGTCTTTGTACGAACCCTCGCGCTTGAATCCGTTATCCGCCGCCAGAAAGCTCTTGCCATATCCGGTCGATCCCCGGACGTTAGGGAAAATCATCGCGATTCCCAGTTCGTTCATGTAGTAGTTGTTGCGCGCGAGAAAGCCGGGGCGGTACTGGCCTTCAGGACCACCGTGAATGTTGATAATGACGGGGTGCTTGCCGCTGAACTTTCCCGCAGGCCGATAGAGAAATCCGCTAATGCTCTTACCATCCCAGCTCTTCCAGTGAATGAGCTGCGGCTCGGAGAAGTTGGCCGGAGTCAATCCCCCGGTCTCGCTGTAGGTCCAGCGCTCCAGCTTTCCGGTCTGGGTATCCAGTGAATACACATCGGAAGTGGATCTGGCAGAAACCAGATTGAATCCAAGTTCGCGATTATTTTTGGCCCACTTCACGCCGGAAACAATTCCCTTCGGCAGGGGTGCGACCGGTTTCTCCTTCCCCGATTTTGTATCCAGTAAGTGCAGCACCCCGTAGCCATCTTCGTTGGTTACGAACGCAATCGCCTTGCCGTCATACGATAGATCGAACTCCTCGACGTCCCAGGGAATCTGGCTGGTCAGATAAGTATGCTTTTTGCTCGCCAGGTCGACATACGCCAAACGATGGAACTCTGAATCCTTGTCGGTGTTGGTGTACACGCCTTTGCCATCTTTACTGAACTGGCCACCTTCGTAGGAAACCTGTTCGGAACCTTTCGGCGTGAGTAGCGTCTTCTCGCCGGTCCTCGTGTCGACCAGCCAGAGATTGCTCTCGTTCGCGGAGATTTCCTCGGTTACCAGAATCCTGGCGCCATCCGGAGACCAATCCTGCGCGGCCCAGCCTCCACCCTGCAGTTGCGCCAGCATGTGATCGGATTTCGGATCTTCGGGATTCATCACGTACAGATCAACATCGTTTCCCGTGCGCCGGGTGGAACCGTAAACAATCCTGTCCCCTTGGTAGTTGAACACGGAGTCAGTATTGCGAGACTTGCCGTCGGTGAGCAGCGTCACGTCGCCCGAGGCGTTGTCGTAGCGGTAGAGTTGAAAGAACTCTCCGCCGCCTACGTCCTTGGAAAACAAGAACGAATTGTCGCGCGTAGGCGGGAATGCCGCGCCGGAGACGGAATCCGGATAAAACGTCAACTGGGTACGCGCGCCGCCCGGCATGGCCACGCGGTGCACCTGGTTCGTGTCCCCGAACCGGGTGGAGATCAGCATCTCGCGCTTCATCGGATCCCAGCTCTCGAACACTGCGCTTCGGAAATTGGTGTAGCGCTCGACGCTGTCAACCAGCGACGAAGGAATCTTCGGCACGCCCTCTACCACCAGATTGTCGCTTGCGGAGATCTCGTTCTGGGCCAGGGCAGCTGAAATCAATATCGAAAAGATGGCAAGTGAGCGCAGCCAGCGAGTCATCATAGTGCTCCTGTGGGTGCTATGAAAGTCGAGCGCTGCATAGGATACACCTCAGCGCTTATCACTGACCCCGGGGTCCGTATTCTTTCTGAGACAATGACAAACAGCCGTCATGCAACGCAACTCCATTTCGCTTGGGGCCTATCTTCGCCTGCTGCGTGAAAACCGCAATTTTCGCCACTTGTGGATGGCGCAAATTGTCAGCGAGATCGGAGATTGGTTTTACACCCTCGCAATCTACACCTTGCTGTTGCAACTCACCGGGCGTGCCAGTTCTGTTGGCTTAGCCCTTATGCTGCAGGTGCTACCGATCACGTTCATCGCTCCTTCTGCCGGGGTCGTCAACGATCGTATCAGCCGCAAGCGAGTCATGATCGTCGCCGATCTGACCCGCTTCGTGATTGTGATCTCCATGCTGCTGGTCCGCTCCGCCTCGATGGTATGGCTGATATATCCGCTGCTGCTCATGGAAACCATGATGGTGGCTTTCTTCGAGCCCGCCCGCAATTCCGTGATCCCCAACATCACGTCGCGAGAGGACGTGATCGTCGCGAACACCCTATCCTCTACGACCTGGTCGGTCAATCTGGTGCTGGGAGCGGCGCTAGGTGGGTTCGTGGCTGCGCTGCTCGGGCGTGACGCAGTATTTGTCATCAATGGTCTGTCCTTCCTGGCCTCGGCCTATTTCATCCGCGGGATGCATTTCTCTGAGCCACACGCTGAAGCTGGTGGCCCGCTGCGATTGCGGGACTTGTTCGACTATTCGCAGATGATTGAAGGCTTTCGCTATGTCCGAAAGCACTCTCATATTCGCGCCACCATCTTTGCCAAAGCGGGATTGTTCGTTATCGGGCCCAGTTGGGTTTTGTACACCATCATGGGAGAGCGCTATTTTCCCGTGCACTGGCACGGCCTGAATCCGCAGCGGGGAGCGATGTTGGGCATGAGCATGCTGATGGCGGCGCGCGGCGTGGGCGCCATGCTGGGGCCGCTGGCAGCCTCGCCCTCTGCTGGGGATCGTGAGCAACGCCTGCGTCTCTGGATTCTGGTCGGCTATATCGCGGATGCGATTGGCTACTTCGGTTTGGGAATTTCGCGATCGGTCTTTACTGCGTGTTCCTGGATTGTACTGGCACATTGTGGAGGCTCGATCGTATGGGTTTTCTCGACAACTCTGTTGCAATTGAGCAGCAAGGATCAGTATCGCGGTCGAGTCTTCGCGGCGGATAACGCCATTTCCATGTTCACTATTGCCGTGGGAGCATTTCTTGCAGGCACATTCCTCGACCACGGAATTTCCGCCAGAACTCTAGCCAGCGCAGCGGGTTTGTCCATGCTGCTTCCCGCCGCGATTTGGGCGGGTTGGGTTTGGAGGACCGACCGGGGAGTTTCTGCTTTCGCTGAGGATGAAATCAACCAGTCGCCGCCTATCACTGGTCCATAGACGTGGGGCTACTAACGACGCAGTAGTTGGTCGTACTTCGCCGCCATGATGAAGTCGCTCTCGGTGAGCCCGTCCACTTTGTGGGTCCAGAGCGTGATCTCAACCTTGCCCCAGGCAAGAAAAATGTCGGGATGATGTCCTTGCTCCTCGGCAATGGCTCCGGCCTGGTTCACAAAATTCAGCGCGCTCTTGAAGTCCGGAAAGGTGTAGGTCCGGCTGATGTGATGCTCGTTGACCACCTTCCAGTGCGCCCATTCCGGTAGTTGCTTATGAAGGTCGGCAAGTTCTTTGCCCTTGAGAGGGGGAACGCCTCCGCGGCAGGGCACGCAGGTTTTGCTGGCTAGAGCTGACATATCTCGTAGTCTAGCAGCGTTATTTGGACTGTGGAATTTAGCAAGAAGAGCCAGAGCATCGGGTTGTCGCCTTCTCACGAGCGCTTGGACTTTAATCGTAGCTGCATCCAGTTCTCGTCGATGTAGGAGCCGTCAATTTTGAGAGCATGAGATTCGCGGCCGTAGAAAACGAAGCCGAGCGATTCGTAGAGTTCCCGCGCGGCGGTTTGCGTGTGCCCGACCGCCAGGGTGACTTGTTCAAGATCATGGAGAGTCTGAACGCGGCGAAGCACTTCGTCGAGCAGGGCGCGGCCGATGCCTTGTCCGTGCGCTTCCACCTTCACGTAGACGCCCCAGATATGGCCTTTGTGGCGGACTTTGTCGCCATGGTGACGAAAAAATCCTGCCATTCCGACCAGGGCGCTCTCGGCAAAGGCTCCAACGACGAAACGGTCCGGCGCCGTGGCCCGAAGATTCTCGGCAAATTGGTTCACGGAAGTTTTGCGATGGTCGTCAGCGGATTCGGTAAATGCCTCGGGGACGGTTTCGAGCGCCTCTAGCCGTAATTGCCAGAGAGCTGCTGCATCCGTTTCGCTGAGCAGCCGGATTTCCATTGCGGCCATTGTAATGGAACAAATCCGGGACACAGCGATGGCGTTGCAAACGCCGCGATGGACGGCATATCTTTCCCCGGCTGCTGGTATCGTCCAAGTTGCACGTATTGCGGGAAACGGGCAGGATGATCGCAGCATGAAGCGCATGGTGTTAAAAGCGTGCCTGGCTGTACTGGCGGCTGCCGCACTGCTTTGGGTTGGCGACTATGCAAGATTGAAGCTGAGTCGCTCCCAGTTCAGCACGGTTACGGTGCGTCGCTATTATGCCGTCGAGAAGAAAGCGAACAAGGTCGAATACACTTTCGACAGCGCCCGCGACCAGCCCTGCGTAAATTCTTTATTCCCACATTTGGGCGCGCCTGCGTGCTGGTACACGCGCAGGCATGCCGAGGAGCGCATCAATATTTGACCTCTCAACCGGAGCCTTGGCTGCGCGGAACTCTCGGGGAAGTGCCGGCGGTGGTGCGGGCGGTGCTGCACG
Source organism: Terriglobia bacterium (assembly GCA_963797845.1). Taxonomy (GTDB): domain Bacteria; phylum Acidobacteriota; class Terriglobia; order Terriglobales; family Acidobacteriaceae; genus DASREM01. Next base: position 472,011 of record CAWCRE010000008.1, on the reverse strand, counting down.
CTTTGGAACTGGCGCAGGAGGACGTGCATCGCTGGTGCGATGCCCTGACCGAGGATGAACTGAATTCCCGCCCAGCGGGCCTGGCTTCGATCGCCTTCCACGTGAATCACATCGCCGGAAGCCTGGACCGGCTGCTCACCTACGCCGAGAACCGTGCGCTTAGTCCGGAACAGTTGCATGAAGTGGAGCGGGAGGTCGATTTTCAAAGCCCAAAAGCGCTACTGCAGCGATTCGATGCAGCGGTTGAGCGAAGTCGCGTGCGGCTTTTTGCTTTCAACCAAGCCAATCTTGAGCAGCCACGGACGGTGGGCAGATGGCAACTACCGGCTTCCCTGGGCGGTCTGCTGGTCCATATCGCCGATCACACCCAACGCCACGTGGGCCAGGTAATCACCACCGCCCGGATCGTCCGCCGTCCCGACACCCAACTTTGAAACTTGGAGCCCCGGCCGGTATCTAATGAGCATGGCTAAAGAAGAGACAGCAGTGTTTGGTGGAGGCTGCTTCTGGTGTATCGAAGCGGTTTACAAGCGCATGGCTGGTGTTAAAAAGGCTGAATCCGGTTACATGGGAGGTCAGATCGACAATCCCACCTACCGCCAGGTATGCGGAGGCGATACCGGTCACGTCGAAGTCGTGCGCGTCACGTTCGATCCCGACGAGACCAGCTACCGGGAGCTTCTTGATGTGTTCTTCACGGTGCACGATCCGACTACGCTGAACCGGCAGGGCAACGATGCCGGCGAGCAGTACCGATCCGTAATCTTCTACGAAAACGAAGAACAGAAGCGGGACGCGGAAGCGAAGATTGCCGAACTCACCGCCAGCAAGCAGTGGCACGATCCCATCGTGACTGCAATCGAGCCGGCTCAGAAGTTCTACGTGGCCGAGGATTACCATCAGGATTACTTCGACAACAACCGCCGCCAGCCCTATTGCATGTTCGTAGTCGCGCCGAAAGTCGAAAAGTTCGAAAAGAAGTTCGAAGACAAAGTCCGGCAATAATCAGCACTCAGCATTCAGCACTCAGTCAAGGTACAAGACCTCATCCTGACGCGGGGCGTAAGCCCGTTGGAAGGATTGTTTGCGCAACGCATGACGACTGAGTGCCGAGTGCTTTCAATCCTCAGAAGCTAAGCCTCGCTTGGAACTCAATGACTCTCCCTGCCAAGCCGTCTGAGGGCTTACCGAAACTGCTGGTGTTGAGAATGTCGGTCTGAGCCGTCGCGGGTACCAACGGCGTCAGGTTCAGGACGTTGAAGGCATTAAAGAAGTTTGCACGTATCGCCAGCTTCGACCCCTCGCCGAGGAATGCAACTTTGGGCAGCGCAAAATCTTTACCGAACGCGAGATCAACAGATGTGTAACCCGGGCCGTTGAAAATGTTGCGGCATCGGCAGCCCGGGCCGCGCGTGGTGGTATCGAACTCCGCCGTGGGATTCGGGAAGATGCCATTGATCCATTGCTGCTTGTCCGGCGAAGCAATCGCTCCTCCGAAATAAGCAGACGGCAGATCAGGGCAGTATCCGTCCCCGTTGCGATCGTTGTTTGTATCGCAACTCCCAATTAGAGCGGAGAACGGGAAGCCGGTGTGCTTGCTCATGATACCGCTGATCTGCCAACCGCCCAGTACCGATCCCAGGAACCCGTGCTGGTTACGCAGGAACGGAAGCTCCCAGATTGCAGAGAGAACAAAATTCTGCCGTACGTCGTAGTCCGAATTAGCGCGATCGATGGCCTGATTGCTTGGATCTGTCTGCTGAAATCCAACTTCGTAGGATGTGGTGTCAATGGCATGCGACCAGGTATAGGTTCCGTCAAGTTGGAATCCGTGGGTGAAACGGCGGCTCACGTGAAAAATCGCCGCATCGTAGCTCGCATTCCCATCGGGCAACGGAAGGAAGATGCGGTTGAAGCGATTATTTCCAGTGGCATGCGGAGCGAAGCAGGTCGGATTTGTCGGCCCGCAAGGGAGTCCGTTAGAGCCGTCATTCTGGAATTTATCCTGTAAGCCGTCAAAAGTATCGCCGGGGATCAGGCGGTTCACATCGATGGTGCGAACCAGCTTGCGACTGCGGCTTCCCTGGTATCCGATCTTTACTGTCAAATCCTTAGTCGGCTGCTGCTCAACCTCGAGCGAATAGATGTAGACGTATGGATTGGGCTCCTGGGGCAGGGCGCCGAACAAATCCACTTTGGTTACGGTGGCGCAGGTGGGATCGGCACAGAGCGCTCCGTCTGATGCAACGCCGTTGGCAAAGACGGGATTTGCAGGGAAGCTGTTGGCCTGCTTGTTCGTGCCCAAAAAATATTGAATGTTCGATCCCGGCGGCGGACCGACGTTGGTGCCGTTGTCAAAGAAGCAGCAGGTGTTCACTTCGGCGGTGAATGGGGTGTTCTGCCGCACGTTGTCGAACAGAACTCCGTAAAACCGGTTGAAGACCAGGCCAAAGCCGCCTCGCAGAACCAGATTATTCGACTGCTTTGGACTCCAGGCGAAGCCGATCCTGGGCCCGAAGTTGTTGCGATCCGGGTTATAAAGCTGCTTCACCGTTCGAACCGCCCCGTTGATGAACCCCTGGCTGCCTGCGAAATAGTTACTCAACAGATTGTCGGTTTCGGTGACCGGTGTGAAGTACTCCCAGCGCAGACCGAGGTTGATGGTCAGGTTGGGGCGAATTTTCCAGTCATCTTGCGCAAAGATGGCGTAGTCGTTGGTGCGGAAGTGACGCAGGGCATTCGGTGGCAGGCCGGTAACCGGGTCCACCGAAACTTGTTCGTCAAAGCAGCACGCGTCATTGGCGAAATTCAGAAGCCCGCGAAATTGGTAAAGTGGCCTCTCTCCGCCGGGTTGGTCATTGTTGTTCTGTTCCCGCCGCGCTTCGCCCCCGAACTTAAATGCGTGATTGTTGTGGATCCAGCTTAACGTTTCCGCCAAAGCGTAGGTATTTTGCGAAGCTAATTGCGGCGTCGTGGCGGAACGGGCGATGCCCAGAAACGTGCCGATATCATTGAGGCCCCCGATATCGAAATCGAACAACGAAATCGCCGGAATGCCGAAATCCGTGAGTCCTGCCGGCTGCCTCTGGTCAAAGCTGAAGCGAGTGTAGTTGGCCCGAAATTCGTTCAGGATCGTAGAGGTGAGAGTGCGAGTCCAGCCCACGGTGCCGACATAATTGCTGGGCTTCAGGGTCAGATCCTGGATGGGCCGCTGGCCTCCGTTCACATTGTTCAGACGCACAATGTAGGTGCTGGCAAAGAACTGGTTCTTGCCCTGCGTGTAATCGACTCGCCCGTTGTACTGGTTGCCGGTACTCGAATTCGGAACGGTCAAATCGAAGATGCCCCAGTCGGGAATTCCATCTGGACCGTTCCCAATCGCCTGACCGATCGCGTTCCCGGGCGCATACCAGCGACCCAGCCCGTAGCCGGGAATCAGCGAACAGCAATCAGTCGTGGATAAAGTGGTCGAGATTCGTGCTTGGGTTCCCGGAGTACTGAAAATTTGCGCCGCAAGACTGCCCGGGTTGTTTTGAATCACGTATTGATCGAACTGCGGGGTTTCGAGCGTCACGCTACGCACGGGAACGCTATTGTTGAGCCGCACCCCTTCGTAGGAAAAGAAGAAGAATAAGCGGTCTTTCAAAATCGGCCCACCAATGCTGCCCGCGTAGTCGCGATATTTCTGGTCCACTCGCGTAGGACAATGACTGGCAGTGATTGTGAATTGGCTCGGTGTCCCAGCCTCGCAGGTAATCGGATTCAGCGCCACGTTGGTAGGTCCGTAGAACTTGTTGAAGGCGTTGAGACCTTTGTCGTTGAGCTTGAAGAACGCGCTGCCGTGGAGGCTGTTGGTGCCGTTCTTGGAGATGGTCTTCACTTGCGCGCCCGAGTTTCGTCCGTCCTGGGCAGAGTAGCTGCTGGAGGCGATGACCACCTCCTGCACCGACTCCTGGTTGGGAGTGATCACGGCCGCGCCGCCCCAATCCAGGCTGTTTACGCTGACACCATCCAGCAGAAAATTGTTCGCCGTGACACGTTGCCCGTTGGCCAGTGCCTGCACCTGGTTTTCGGTTTGGAAGATCTGGTTGTTCGAGCCGCCCGGACCGAGTTGCTGCGGCAGAGGCGACGAATTCCCATTCCCTTGCCGCGAACCGTCGCCGAAAATTCCCGGCGTCAGGCGAATCAGTTCGTAGGGATCGCGTCCGAACTCGGGCAAATCCACGACCTGGCGCGAAGTCAAGGTGTCGGAAACGGTAGCCGATTCGGTCTCCAGTCCCTCGCCAGCGGCTGTAACTGTTACTGTTTGTTGTTCGGAGGCCGATGTGAGTTCCACGTCCAAACCTTGGACAGCTTCTGCATTCACAATGACGTCGGGCACGGTTTTCTTGGGAAAGCTGGCGGCCTCGACCGTGACCGAATAACTGCCGGGAGTCAACCCGCTGACGCGATAGAAGCCAGAGTTGCCGGTGGTGGTGTCGCGGGTGACGCCAGTCGCCTGATTGGTGGCGCTGACCTTTGCCCCGGATACGACCGCGCCTGATTTATCAGTCACCGTCCCTTGGACCCCGGCGCCGTATTGAGCTAACGCTATCGTTGAGAACAGGGAAGAGGTGAGAGCGAAAAGCAGACAAGAACGCACGCAGACGGATACGCGCAGCATGAACGGCCTCCCAAGCAGTGAGGTGCTGGTTGCGGGAAGCAGAGATGGCAACGCGAGTTCCCAGGTTGGATTAAGAATGCAGCGAGAGACTCAAAACTGACAAAGGTAAGTAGCTGTCGGTGAATTGGTTGCAAGGCACATGGGGGCCAAGCGACGGGAAGTCGTTCTTCAGATTATCTTACCGCCGCCTGCTTGGTCATCGGAAACTGCTGGTCAAGATCCAAATTCAGTTCCAGTACATTCACGCGAGGCTCGCCGAGAAATCCCAACTGCCGGCCCTGCGTGTGCTGCGCGACAAGGATCCGGACCTGCGTCTGACTCAGGTTCCGCGCGGACGCCACTCGCCCCATCTGGAATAATGCGGCGGCTGGAGTTATGTCGGGATCGAGCCCCGAAGCCGACCCCGTCACCAAATCAATCGGTACCGGCGAATGCGGATTCTCCGCCTGGGTGGCAGCGACATTGCTCTTCACGCGATCGATGAGTTTCTGGTTCGTTGGTCCCAGTTGCGAGCCATTTGAATTCGCCGCATCGTATCCATCTCCGGCAAACGAAGGGCGAGAATGAAAGTACCCGGGCGAATTGAAACTCTGCCCGATGATTCTGGAACCTACGCTCTGTCCGTTCACAGCGATCAATTGCCCATTGGCCTGGCGTGGAAAGATCAGTTGCGCCAACCCCGTGACCAGCAAGGGATAGACAATTCCCAGCAATATCGTGGTCGCAATCGTCATCAGTATCGATGTAATCAGATGTTTTTTCATGGCTCTACCTTTTATGCCAGCCCTATGTTTGTAATCAGCACATCAATGAGCTTGATCCCGATGAAGGGAACGATGATGCCCCCGGCGCCGTAAATCCAGAGATTGTTGCGCAGTAGAGCGGCGGCCGCCATGGGACGGTACTTCACTCCGCGCAGGGCGAGCGGGATCAAAGCAACGATGATCAAGGCATTGAAGATCACCGCCGACAAGATTGCCGACTGCGGTGTCCGAAGATGCATGATGTTCAACGCATTCAATACCGGGAAAGTACCCGCAAACATTGCCGGGATGATCGCGAAATATTTGGCAACGTCGTTGGCAATGGAAAATGTGGTCAGCGCGCCGCGGGTCATTAAGAGCTGCTTCCCGATTTGCACGATCTCAATCAGCTTGGTGGGATTGGAATCGAGATCCACCATATTCCCGGCCTCCTTTGCGGCCTGGGTGCCGGTGTTCATGGCGACGCCTACATCCGCCTGAGCGAGTGCGGGAGCATCGTTCGTGCCGTCTCCGGTCATGGCGACAAGCTTGCCTTCGGCCTGTTCTTTCTTGATCAGGTCCATTTTGTCTTTGGGAGTGGCCTGGGCAAGGAAGTCATCAACTCCGGCTTCGTGGGCGATGGAGGCCGCGGTGAGCGGATTGTCGCCGGTAATCATGACGGTGCGGATGCCGATCGCCCGCAGATGATCAAAGCGTTCCTTCATCCCGCCCTTTACGACATCTTTCAGTTCGATCACGCCCAGCGCGCCGCGACCCTTCTCAGCAACTACCAGGGGCGTACCGCCGGAACGCGCAATCGCTTCTACTGACACGACGACTTCGGCTGGCATTTTGTGTCCGCTTTGCGAAATATACGTGGCGATCGCATCCGTAGCGCCTTTGCGGATCTCATACCCATTCAGATCTACTCCGGACATTCGCGTCTGCGCGGAAAACGGCACAAATCGCGCGGCGTGCGACGCCAGGTCACGTCCGCGCAATCCATATTTCTCCTTGGCGAGAATCACAATCGAACGTCCCTCGGGCGTTTCGTCGGCGAGCGATGAGAGTTGCGCTGCGTCGGCGATTTCCTGCTCGGTTACTCCCGGGGCAGGAATAAAGCGCGACGCCTGCCGGTTGCCCAGGGTGATCGTCCCGGTTTTGTCGAGCAGCAGCGTGTTCACATCTCCAGCGGCTTCAACGGCGCGCCCTGACATCGCGAGCACATTATGCTGAACCAATCGATCCATGCCCGCGATTCCGATGGCGGAAAGCAATCCACCAATCGTGGTGGGAATCAGGCAAACCAGCAAAGACACCAGCACGAATACGGTTTGCGGTGAGCCCGAATAGATTGCGAACGGCTGCAGCGTGACCACCGCCAATAGGAAAATAATCGTCAACCCTGCCAGAAGAATGTTGAGTGCAATCTCGTTCGGAGTCTTCTGCCGCTCCGCGCCTTCTACCAGCGCAATCATGCGATCAATGAAAGTCTCTCCGGGGTTGGAGGTGATTTTGACCTTGATGCGGTCCGACAATACACGTGTGCCGCCTGTCACCGCGGAGCGGTCGCCGCCGCATTCACGAATCACGGGAGCCGATTCTCCGGTGATCGCGGATTCGTCCACCGAAGCGACGCCTTCAATGATCTCGCCGTCCGAGGGAACGAATTCACCTGCTGTGACAATCACTAAGTCGCCTGCCCGCAGCTTCGAACTCGGAACCTTCTCCACCTCATCGTTGTTGCCGGTCAGGCGATTGGCAATCGTCTCCGAGCGGGCCTTACGCAGCGTGTCGGCCTGCGCTTTGCCTCGGCCTTCCGCCATGGCTTCGGCAAAGTTCGCGAACAACACCGTGAACCAGAGCCACAGGGTAATCTGCAGATTGAATTTGAATGCCGCGCCGCCCTTGAACAGAAGCACCGTGGTGATCACGCTGCCGAGCTCGACCACAAACATGACGGGATTGCCCATCATCTTGCGCGGGTTCAGTTTCAAGAGAGCATCGAGCAGCGCACGCCGCACGATCTTCCATTCCCAGATGGCCTTCCGCCGCGGCTTCATCGGCGAATGCCCGAGGCGGACCATTTCAACTTTGGGTAGCGATGGTATTTGGGTGGTGGTTGACATGCAGAGTCCTCTAGAAAGTCTTACCCGTCACCATGAGCAGGTGCTCGAGTATTGGCCCCAGGCTGAGTGCCGGAAAAAATGTCAGCGCGCCGACGATCAGGATCACACCGATCAGCAGCACGGTGAACAGCGGCGTGGTGACCGGAAAGGTGCCGAGGGACGGGGGAACGTATTTTTTGCCCGCGAGATTTCCCGCAATCGCCAGCATGGGGATGATCATCAGAAACCGCCCCGCCAGCATCGTTAGTCCGATCGTGGTGTCATACCACGGCGTGTTTGCGGTCAATCCGCCAAATGCCGAGCCGTTGTTGCCTGCGCCGGAGGTGAAGGCATAAAGCATCTCGCTCAAGCCATGAGGCCCAGGATTGGCGATGCTCGATGTGCCAAATCCATGCACCACGGAAATGCCGGTAAAGACGAGGATCACGAGAGGGAAGACCAGCACGACCAGCATCGCCATCTTCACGTCGTAAGCTTCGATTTTCTTTCCCAGATACTCAGGCGTGCGGCCCACCATCAATCCCGCAATGAAGACGGCAAGCACGATGTAAATCAACATGCCATACATGCCCGCGCCGACTCCGCCGAAAATCACTTCACTCAGCATGATGTTGACCAGCGGCACCATTCCGCCGAGTGGGGTGAAGGAATCGTGCCAGCCATTGATCGCGCCGCAACTCGCATCGGTGGTCACGGTCGCAAAAAGAGCGGAATCGGCGATGCCGAAGCGAACCTCTTTGCCTTCCATGTTTCCGCCAGATTGCAGAGCGCTTACTCGCTGATCGGTGTTCGCGAGAAGAGGATTTCCGCGCGCCTCGGCCCAATACGCGACCGAAACGCCGCACAGGAACAGAATCGCCATCGCCGACCATACCGCCCAGCCATGGGCGCGCGATCCGGTCATCAATCCCAGGGTGTAGGTCAGGCCCGATGAGATGGCAAAGATGGCAAACAATTCGATGAAATTGGACAGCGGTGTCGGATTTTCAAAAGGATGGGAGCTGTTGGCATTGAAGAAGCCCCCGCCGTTGGTGCCCCATTCCTTGATGATCTCCTGCGAGGCCACCGGACCCTGCGCGATGGTCTGTTCCGTGACCATCTGCGGTCGACGGGTTTACCGTCCTGATCGACGTGCTGCACCTGCATCGGCTCAACCAGTTTGACCGTGTCGTAAGGCTTCAGGTTCTGGACGACGCCCTGCGAGACCAACGCGAGCGCGCCCACGATGCAAAACGGGAGCAATACCCAGAGAGACCCGCGGACCAGGTCTACCCAGAAATTCCCGATGGTCTGCATCTGGCGGCGAGCGATCCCGCGAATGAAGGCAATCGCAAGCGCAATGCCTACCGCCGCGGAAACAAAGTTGTGATAGGCAAGCCCGGCCATCTGCGTGAAATAGCTCATGGTGGACTCGCCCGAGTAGGCTTGCCAGTTCGTATTGGTGGTGAACGAGGCCGCGGTGTTGAACGCAACATGCGCCGGGCTCACAGCGCCAAATTTCTGCGGATTGAATGGCAGGTATCCCTGCAAGCGCTGCATTGCGTACAAAATCACCATTGAAACCGCACTGAACAGCAGCATGGCAATCGCGTACTCGGTCCAGCGCATCTCATGGTTCTCGTCGACTGCGGTAACGCGATACAGCACTCTTTCGATCGGCCGAAGCACCGGGTCCATGAACGTCTTTTCGCGGTTGAACACCCGCGCCATGAAGATGCCCAGCGGCTTGGTGACCAGGAAGATCAGAAACAGAAACAGCGCGATTTGAAACCACCCGTTGATCGTCATGACCGTTTACTCAGAACTTCTCCGGACGCAGCAGCGCGTAACCCAGGTACACGATAGTCAGTGCGCTCACTACGAGCATGATGAGAGACTCCAGACTCATACGTTCCTCACTTCACGCGTTCGCAAAAATGTACGTACGCAATCGACAGCGCGAAAAATGCGACCGTGACTGCGATCCAAAGAATGTCTTGCATCGTGGTTCTCCTAGAACTTCACCAGAATTGCCATAGTGGCGCGATCCTCGGTATGGCGAAGATCCGGCGTAAATCCCGAGACTAACGACCCCGGTGCTCCTTGGTTTCCTCCCGGAGGCGTTACCCCGCCAGGGCCGCTCCAGTAGGGCACATTGGCGTGACGATGATTGAACTCCCAACGAAACGTGATGTACTGGCTCGGCATGTAGTCGAAGGTTCCGGACATGTCCCATGCCTTGAACGGATCGCCGGGATTCTCGGTAAAGTACGGCGTGCCCGAAGCTGCCGTGGCTCCGTTGATTGGAGGCAGCAACACCAGGTAGCGGCCGGGATTGTTGATCTTGCCGCCGCCCACGGTTAACCCAAACAAGTCCTTGTGAAACCAGAACCGGTTGTAGAGCATGAAACCCAGGAAACTCTGCTTGAAGGCGATGATGTTGCCAGCAGCGTCTTTCTTATTTGTGGTGCAGTTCACGCCGCCGCCGGATTCACAGCCCGCGTCTCCGGTGAGGCTGAACGCCATCTTGTCCAGAACGCGATCGGGATGATCGTAGTATTTGATTTCGATGCTGTCGTCGGTGTGATACCGCGTGCGGTTGGGAATCCCAACGGCATCAGCACCCGCCCCGTAATTGTTCGCGATAATCGATACCCACGGCGCTGGCCGCCACGCGATCTGGCCGCCGAAGCCGGGCCGGCCATTGGGTCGGCCGTAGGATTGCCAGCCATTGATAAACCAGGGCTCGATTTTCAGCTTATCCGTGGGAAAGATCTGGACGCGCAAGCCGGTGAAGAACCATGGGGTGTTGGAGGAGACGAAGGACGGCTGATACGCCCAGTTGTCGAATTGATAAAAGCTGAACAGGCCCACATAGGAGAGGAAGATTCCGGCGTCAACATTCACGCCGTGAAGCGCGTCAAAGTGATAGCCGCCATACGCTTCGTTCAGGTAGCGGTAGGCATTATCGAGTTGCCATTGGCCGCGCGCCGGGCTGGCATCATTGCGCGGGGTGGCGGTTGAATACAAACCTAATTGGCTGAAGATACGAGCGCGAACGTTGTCGTAGTGAAAGTCTCCACCGACTCCTAGGTGAGTCAGGCTGATTTCATTGGAACGGAATACCTCGCTCGACCCGCCGATGGTGTCGTCCTTAGGGTGGTTGAAATCGTAGTGGTAGGCAACGTCGGCGCGAATTTCGGGCGTAAAGAATTTGGAGTCAAAAGGTAGTTCTTTGGTCCGAGGGTTGCCATTCATCCAGGTCCAGTCGGCGAAAGCGAAAGGCTCAGTCTTCTGAGGAGTCTCCGCCGGTCTAGCCTTGCTTTCTGTCGCGGCCTGCTCTCCATTCCCTGGACTCCCGGAATTCATCATGCTCTCCGTTGGCGCGGGACTGCTACCGGGTGCCGTTTGTGCGCCGGATCGCTGTTTCAGTTGTGCCTCGAGATCGGCGATCCGGGCACGCATGGCTTGGAGTTCCTGCAAGATTTGCGCGTTGGTCTGATCGGCGGTGGAACCACTCGACTGCGGAGTGACCGGCTCCTCCGCTGCCACGGTTGAGGTTGTTAGTAGCGTTGAAATGACAACTAAAACACACGCCCGCACTGCCAGGGATGATTTCGTTCGCATATTGTCCTTGAGCTTCTCTGTCAGCTTTTGCCATTGAAACCGGCAAGTCATAAAAAAGCTATAAACGCCCCATAAAAAATTCGTAAAAGTTAACCCGAGTTTCGCAATGGAACACTCTTTGACCCGCCTATGCGGTTGAGGATGTGGGATTGAATCGGTAGAAGACCCACGGTTCGGTGCGGAGGTAATGTTTCCCGGGACCCACCGCGTCGAGTTTTGCCCGGAGAGACAATAAAACTTTCAGGAACTCGGTTTGGCGAAGACAGTTCGGGTTCCAACTTGTTGCCAGCATTGTGCGTGGGGTGACCAGGCGTTGGGGATGGCCGGCCAGGAACAACAAGACATCAAACTCCTCCGATGTCAGTCGTAGTTCCTGACCGCCCAGGCTAACGTTTCGCCTCGCAACATCGATCGTGAAGTCGCCGGACTGAATGGTTTCCTGGGCATTAACGCCAGCCTGCTCCGCGCTATGCTGCTCCGGTCTTTCTTTCCAGATGTTGGCAAACGTCCGCCTCACGCTTCCTGTGCTCATTTCCATCCCCTCGTTGCAGAATCCCAAGACCGGGATCAGCAGCCCCATTCGGCGCTTCCCGGCTTGGCGAAGTAGCGTCGCGAATCGTTCTTACTCGCCGCACTCAGTTCAAGTAAGGCCAGGCGAGCGGCCTCCACCAATCGCGTTTTCTCTTGCCGCGGTACCTGTTCCCATGCCTCGTGAGGATCGCTCTGCGAGCCAAAGTCGGGCGCCAACGCGTGGTGATAGTGATGAAAAAGTTCTGCTAATTGTTCCGGGGCTACTTCCTGAATCGACATCAAATTGTCCTTTCTGAATCATTCCTCAAAGCCGGGTAAAGCACTCGGGCCGGTCATGCAGCGCGCTTCATAGTTTTGATTTCGTTCTCGCTCTGCCCTTCTTCGTCTGAGTCAAGGCGCAAGCGAACCCAATACCCGGTCAATTTCGTTTTGCGCTCCTTGCAGAGCGCGACCAGAAATCGCACGTAGAATCCGAGGGTTGCCATGCCGAACGTGGTCATGATCGCCGTCACAAGCATGTTCAAAACTCCTTTTCGTATCTTGCTTGCCGCAGTTGTCTCCAACCGTCTCGACTTCATTGGATACTTGCGCCCATAAACTTCGAATAAAAGATCCGTAAATTGTTCGTAAAGACGAAGTGGCCCAATTCCAAAGAGCTTCGCGCGTTCGTGCGTCTTTCGGGAGAAGTGGCGCTTTTGCCAGTAGGTTCCGGAACAGGAAATTATTCGAAGAACACGCAGCTAAACGCTATAACTACAAGCAAATGTTTCGCAGCGAGGGCCCTAGGGGCGCGAGTAAATGAGCTGGCAGGGAAAAACCTGTATCACCACTCCAAATGCGCTACACGGGCCTGCAAACGCCAAGAAACGGCATCGTAGGCAACGCCCGGACCCGCAATTTCTACCGGCGTGGCGCTTCACGAGGAATCAACAACTTAGCTATTAGGAAACAGCAGATCAGTCTCCCGGCTCGAAGCGATATCCGACCCAGGGCTCGGTGACGATGTAGCGAGGCCCGCTTTCGTTGGGCTCGAGCTTTTTTCGCAAGTGACCGACGAAGACACGCAGGTACTCCGGTTGCTCGGTGCTGTTCGGTCCCCAGATGGCCGACAGCAGAACGCGGTGGGTAAGAACTTTTCCGGGATGGCGCGCCAGGTATGCCAGTAGATCGAATTCCTTGGGAGTCAGGTGAATGCTCCGCTGCTTCACCATCACCGTCCGAGTCTGGAAGTCGATATGAAAGTCGCCAACCTCTATCGATTGTGCTTCCGGAGCGTCCTTCACGGCAGAGCGTCGAAGCGAGGCTCGCACGCGGGCAAGAAGTTCATTCACATTGAAGGGCTTGGTCACATAATCGTCGGCTCCGGCATCGAGCGCGTTGACTTTTATTCTCTCTTCGCCCCGCACCGAGAGCACGATGATGGGTACCTGCGAGGTTTCGCGGACATGCTGACAGAGTTGCAGGCCGTCCATGTTGGGCATGCGCAGATCGGTGATGATGAGGTCGGGACTCCAGTCCTTCATCACCTGCAACGCTTCGTCGCCGTCGCCGGCGATGCGTACGCCATAGCCATGGCTCGACAGAGTGGTCTTCAGCACGCGGCTAATCTGCTGCTCGTCGTCCACCACCAGAATGTTTCCTTTACCGTTTGCCGATGCCATTGCTTATTTCACTTCCTGAGTAACGATGTGAACATCCACCGCGGGTGCGTCGCGAAGAAACTTGTGAATGGCGGAAAGATAAAAATATTTTCTCCAGCCGGTCTGGGCCGATCGCCCAAACACGACCTGGGTGATGTGCTTCTCGTGAACAAGTTTCGCGACTGCTTCTGCAACGTTGCTACCCTTGGTGCGCACGATCTGTGCGCCTACATCCTGGGCGAACTTCACGTTCTGCTCCAGCGATCTTTGATCGGCCGGGTCTTCATCCATGCCAATATCGACATAGATCACGAACAGCTCGGCATCGATACGCTGCGCCATTCTGGCGGCACGCGCGATTAGGTACTGGGCCGCTGGGCTCGAACTTACACACACCGCGATACGTTCGCGAACTCCAACCGGCCGGCCGCCTTCTTCCTTTTCCAGATACGATTCCAAGCTGCGATCCACGGCGCTGGTGACTTGCTGCAAAGCCAGTTCGCGAAGAGCCAGCAGGTTACCGGGACGGAAGAAATGTCCCAGGGCACGCTCGGCTCGATCCAGAGGGTAGATATCGCCGCGCCGCATGCGAGTCTGAAGAGCTTCCGGAGTCAGATCGACCAGCACAATTTCCGTCACCCGCTGCAACACCCAATCGGGAACGGTCTCGCGCACTTGCACTCCGGTGATGCGGTAAACCATGGGCATCAGGCTTTCCACGTGCTGCACGTTCATGGTGGAAAGCACATCGATGTTGGCATCGAGCAGGTCCATCACATCCTGATAACGCTTCGGATGTTTGGAGCCTTCGATATTGGTATGCGCCAGCTCATCGACCAGGATGACCTGTGGCTTGCGCGCGAGGATCGCGTCCACGTCCATCTCTTCAAACGAGGCCCCTTTGTAGTTCATGGTGCGGCGAGGAATGCTATCGAGCTTCGAAGCGAGCTCTGCGACCCCTTTGCGGCCGTGGGTCTCGACAAACCCAATGACCACGTCTTCGCCACGGCTGCTGCGGCGGATTCCCTCGCTCAGCATGTTGAAGGTCTTGCCCACGCCGGGCGCGTAGCCGAGAAAGAGTTTGAAGATTCCTTGCTTCTTCTGCTTCTCGGTTTCCTCGAGCCACTGCTCGGGTGTTTTGGGCATGCCCAGGATTCTCCCGCGTTGCGCGCGTTGCCGGATCAGCTACAATCTGCCACGTGAAGCGGGTAGCTGACAATCCGATATTACGCTTCGTCGTCGCCGGAGCAATTGTCTGCGGGATCGTGGCACTCTATTTTCGCTGGTTACATGTAAATCCCACGACGGTAGGATTCACGTTGTTACTGGCTATTCTCGTGGTATCTGCGGCGTGGGGACTGCGATACGCGGTTGCGATGTCGATCCTGGCATCGGCCGCCTACAACTATTTTTTTCTGCCACCGGTGTTGCACTTCACCATCGCGGACCCGCAAAACTGGATCGCCTTGTTCACATTTCTGATGACGGCGATCATTGCCAGCCAACTGTCGGAGCGCGCGCGCAGGGAGGCAGTCGAGTCGAACCGGCGGCGCAGCGAAGTCGAGCGGCTTTATGCTTTCAGCCAGCAGTTGCTGGTGACCGAAAACGTTTTCGAGCTGCTCAACGTCATCCCGCGGTACATTGTCGAATCGTTCGGTGTCACCGGCGCGGGCATGTTTCTGGACGCGAAACGCGAGACCTATTATTTCGATCCCGCGAGCCAGGCATTATTTTCCAACGAGCGCCTGCGAGCTATCAGCGAGCGAGGCGAGCCGGTGCTCGATCGCGAACATGGCCTTTGCTTCATGCCCCTCCGGATGGGCGTTCGGTCAGTCGGAAGTATCGGGCTCTCGGGGTGTGATCTTTCACTGGAAAGCCTGGAAGCGGTGGGAAGCTTGACCGCCATCGCCATTGAACGCGCCGCTACCGTCGAGAAGCTGACCAAGGCAGAAGCGGCGCGCGAAAGCGACCGGCTGCGCTCGGTTCTGCTCGACTCGGTCACCCATGAATTTCGCACGCCGCTGACCGCGATCAAGGCGTCGGCGGAAACGCTGCTCTCAGGCGTTGCGCTGGGCGCTCCGGAACACAAAGACCTGCTGACGGTCATCAATGAAGAAAGCGATCGGCTGAACCGGCTGATCGGGGAAGCGTCGGAAGTTGCACAGTTGGATGCGCATCAGCTGGAACTGCATTTCGAGTTACACGACATTAAGGAACCGATCGATGCGGCGCTCGCCAAGCTGCGCCAGACTTTGCAACACCATACGGTGCACGTGCGAGATTCCAGAAGGCTTGCCTCGCATCCGCATGGACCTGGACCGAATTGCCGAAGTGCTGGTGCATCTTCTCGACAATGCTGCGAAGTACTCGCCGCCGGGCACCGTGATTCAGATTACCGCGGAACAGCGCAACGGCAACATCGTGACCAGCGTCGCGGATCACGGGCCGGGAATTGACGAAGTGGATCAGGAAATGGTGTTCGAGAAATTCTTTCGCGGACGAAACCAGCGTGCCAGAATTCAAGGCACGGGCATGGGATTGGCCATCGCCAAGGCCATCATCGAGCTGCATGGGGGATCGATCGGGGTCACCACCCAGCTCGGGCGCGGATCGCTGTTCTATTTTTCGCTGCCCGCCGCTTGAAACGATCACCCAGTGGATGGCAATCGCAGTAAAATGCAGCTGGCGCAGAAATCTCGCCATTCGCTGGTCATCCACGGTCGGGCGGAGTGAACGAAATATGGCAGCTGGACTTCGGCGTTGAAACGTGGCTGCTGACCCAATTGGCGATCGTCTCCGGCCTGCAGCGCTCGATGTCTCGGTGGAAAATGCGTCCCAGCACGCTTCTTTGTCGCTTGGGGCGAGGTTGATCCACCATCCTAAGAGAGATTCGATCTGACCGAAAGCGACACGAGAGGGATCAAGTTCCTCTTGGGTTGTAGCGATAGTGGAATCGGCCATCAACGTTCCGGCGAGCTGGAAATATCTCTTCGCGGTATAAACCTGTTCCAAGCCGAGTCGCGCGCGTTGTAAGTCGCGAAGCTCCTTATGAAGCAGGAACGTATCCGGCGAAATCTTGACCTCTGGGGAGTCTAGGATATTCGCAAATGCAAATTCGTTAGCCTCCAAAAAAGTAAAGACGACGGACAAGCCGCGGGCAAGAGCTGCCAGTGAACCAAGCCACAACTCACGATTGATAATGCTCGACCACACCTCTTCGGGCGCCCAATTTAGAGCTTCAAGGAAAAATATAGCGTCGGAATCGCCCATCAGTTCGGAGTTCATCAGAAAATGTGTTTGGAAGAGTCCTTGTCCATGGGAGTTCGACTCGGAAATGCCTTCCAGGAATGCCTTGATATTAGTCTTCAGCAAACTGCGATCGTTGATGATGAAGGCGGGTAGCTCCGGGAGCGGCGAACCGCCGTGTTTGAGCAGAACGTCCCAACTTTTCTGCAAAGCCGAGTCCTGATGCGAAAGAAAAGTGGCAGCCTGAAGTGAATCAAAAAAACCGATGCGGCTGCCAATATGAAGCCAGCGGGCCAGTTCGAAAGGGTACAGGCTTAGAGTAGTAGAGAAATGATAATTGTGCAGCCTTTGGTAAACCCACTCTCCAGCCAACGTGGAATTCCACAGTTCTCGCTCGAAGAAAGCGAGGTTGCCGAGCTTGAAGCGATCATCATCGCTCATGGTTTTACGAACTCAAGAGGACGCTTGTAGACGTAGGTCGGCTTACAGACACTGGTGTGGGTGTGACCCTCCGCATAGGGTTCTACGATTTCATCTTCCTCGTACTTGCTGGTGGTGACCACATGATCGTCCGTGCCGAACAATAGCTGTGCTGTCAATGCCGGGACTTCGGGATGATTCTTGCGCGCACCTTCTGTCCCCAACTTAAGGTCTTTCAGTGTCTCCGAACCAGACCGGAGATCATTGCGAGCAGTTGAGGAGGCGGCGATGGCAGCGATCAGGCTTGACACACCGTGTGCAAATCCCAGCAGGCCAGCGAAATTGGTTCCTCCGATAGCGGGCGCGAACAGAAATAATTCGGCATTCAGGATCAGGTCGCGAGGGGCTTCACGGCGGATCACGGCGTTCGCTGAGGCTTGACCGGTTTTCTCCGCGTATTTCTGCAGGGCTTTGAAGCGGTCCAGCACCATCTGCCGAATGACGACCCCTCCTTCTGAATGGCCTACCAGCAACAGCTTCTGGTATTTCCAGCGCGTGTCCGGTTGAAACTCAGGCGCAGCGATGGGAACGGCGGGAAGGGTCCGCATGAGGAAGGTCCGAAAAAGAGAGGCATTGTAGAGAATCGCCTTGCGGATGCTGTCGTACTTGTAGAAGAACAGGTCCGCGTCCTTCCACCAGGGATAGTCAGGGACGTACTCCTCGCACATGGAATGGAAGTGGGACCAGGTTCCAGTCGGCGATCCCGCAAAACCGTGGACAAACACAATGGCATTGCTGGCCGGGCGGTAGGGCGACTCCAGTGCGTACGACTTGTAGAATCCGTCCACGGATTTCAGCAGTCGGTGAAGGGGCAAAGCGTAGCCTCCCGCGACTAAAGTAAAGAGGAACTCTGGTTGCCGGGGGAACACAGTGTGCTATTGGTGGAGTGGAAAGTCAACAATAGAGCCAGAGGCACTTACGGGAAGGAATGGCGGAGAGGGTGGGATTTGAACCCACGATACCCGTTAAGGTATGTCCGCTTTCGAGGCGGATCGTTTCAACCGCTCACGCACCTCTCCGAAGCAGATCAGTTGTTAACAGCACCTAGCAGTCAGCATTCAACCATGCTCGATTCATGGTAACCCACGGTAGAGTTTAGCCGGCAGCATCCCGGCGGTATTTCAACGGCGACTTCTGAAGAACTGCTGCAACAATTCTGCGCTGCGGCCGGCCAGGACTCCTGCTCTGACTTCCATCCGATGGTTCAGTTTTGGATGATTCAGCACCTCTATCACCGAATGCACCGCGCCGGCTTTCGGGTCGTCTGCTCCGTACACCAGACGTTTGAGCCGCGCGTGCACCATGGCTCCGGCGCACATCGGACACGGTTCAATTGTAGCAAACAGTTCGCAGCCTTCCAGGCGATGATTGGCTACGTGCGCGCCAGCCTCGCGCAACGCGACGATTTCGGCATGCGCTGTCGGGTCCGCGCCGGTGATGTTGCGGTTCGAGCCCCGGCCAATGATCTTCTGATCGAGAACCACGACGGCGCCGATCGGCACTTCTCCTGCTTCAAGCGCGCGCTGGGCCTCGCGTAAAGCCTCTTCCATCCAGAGTTCGTCAGAGTTGAGCACCGATTCATTCTAAGTCAGGGCGCTGAGGGTGCGCATTTCTGCGAGGCGGACAGCCGCGGTGTCTGTCGCTATCGGGCTCTCGTGATATTCTCTACGCAGTTATGGGGATTCCCAACATTCTGCGCAAAGTGTTCATGGTGGACCTGCTCAAGGGTCTGAGTGTCACGTTTCGCTACCAGCATCCGAAGGAGATCTACACCGAGCAGTATCCGCTGGAGCGGCCGCAAGTGGCCGAGCGCTACCGTGGAGCGCCGCGTCTGAATGTGAATCCCGATACCAACGAAACCATGTGCATCGCGTGCGACCTGTGTGCGCTGGCGTGCCCTGAGCACCTGATCGTAGTGTCGGCCGAGCGCAACGAAAAAACGCGGCGCAAGGAACTCACGACCTTCACTTACGATCTGAGCCGCTGCATGTTCTGCGGGCTTTGCGAAGACGCCTGTCCCACCGACGCGCTGGAACTTACCCAGGATTTTGAACTCGCCAACTACACTCGCGAGGGCATGATCTGGAATCGCGAGATGTTGGAAAAAGGTCCGCAGCCCACGCAATACCGGAAATAAATCAAGCCGCTTTCTTTTTCGGACTTCCTGCCTTGTCTGCGAGCAGATGGGAGTTGATTATCTTTCCTACCTCGAACATGGTGATCTTGTCTTTGCCGAACAAGGGCTTCAGCTTCTCGTCCGCCAGGATTTCGCGCTTGTTCTCGGGATTTTGCAGGTCGTTCTTCTTCACGTAATCCCACAATTTTTTAACTGCTTCGGCGCGAGTCACAGGTTGAGAACTCCCCATGATGGTTGCGAGTTCCGGCGACGGGCGGAGTTTCTGGTTCAGAGCATTAGCCATGATGTCTCCTCAAAAAATATGGGATGCGAGTTACGGGCGGGGGTTTGTGTGGGCAGAGTTGCTAGGGGATTGCGGGCTGCTGCTGGGTCATGCAGTGCATGGCGCCAAAGCCCCAGATCAGGTCGCCGGAGTAGATGCCGACGATATCGCGATCGGGGAATAGGTCGGCGAGGATGTCGAGCGCGACGCGGTCATTGGGATCATTGAAGACGGGGACGAGTACCACGCCGTTGGCAATGTAGAAATTCGCATAGCTGGCCGGAAGGCGGCGGCCTTCGAAAATCACGGGGCCGGGCATGGGAAGTTCGACGATGGCGAGCGGATGTCCGTCCTGATCGGTGGCTGCCCGGAGACGCCGTATGTTTTCCCGCAGCGGTTCGTAATTTGGATCGCTGGGTTCGCGATTCGACTGCGGTGACGACCGTGTCGGGTGAGACGAAGCGGGTGATGTCGTCGACGTGGCCGTGGGTGTCATCTCCTGCGATGCCGTTGCCGAGCCAGATCACGTTGGTGATGCCGAGATACTCGCGAAACACTTTTTCGTAATCTTTTTTCTTCATTGCCGGATTGCGCTGCTGGGTGGTGCTGAGCAGGCATTCTTCGGTGGTGAGCAGGGTGCCGAGTCCGTTCGAGTCGATGGAGCCGCCTTCGAGGACGACGCGGGTTTTCCCGATAGTGGGAGCCAGCGATTTCGCGTTTGCAGCGTCGGCCATGTTTGGTGCCGATTTTCTGATCGTTTTTGTAATTCGGATATTTTGCCCAGGCATTGAAGCGCCAAGTGACGGCATTCAGCTCGGCGGAGCTTAACGCAAGGTCCCTCGACTGCGCTCGGGATGACAATTCATTGAAGACGAACGTGCAGCCGGAGTCGCGGGTCCAGACCCGGTCGGTGGGCCAGTGATGGAAGACGACGTTGTCGCTGAGGGCGTTGGCGCGATCGAGAACCTTGCGGGCGCGTTTCTCGGAAACCGCGTCGTTGACGATGAGGTCGACTCGCTCGTGCCTTGCCAGGTTGCGAATGATTTCCGCGTAGACCCATGGAATGGGTTCGAACTTTCCCGGCCAGTCGTCTTTGAAGTGAGGCCAGGCGAGCCAGGTGGAGGCGTGAGGTTCCCATTCGGCAGGGAAACGTACGAACTTACGCATGGTTCTCTCGGTTTAGGTTTTCGAACGCTGGTTTGATCGATTCAACGTGAACTGGAGGATTGCCATATAAACGCGAAGACAAAACTGCCCCTGCTGAATATCCGATGCTGCGAATCAGAGGAATGGTGAATACAAAGAAAGAAACACAACTGAAGCTGTCAGTGTCGCACGCCGCGCCGGAGAACTGCAGCCAGAAGGTTGGTTGCGCGAACACCCGAACCTGACCATGCAACGAGCCGAAGTATAAGGCTGTCCCTAGCAAGAACCATGCCGTTGTCACAACCCAGACGTACTTCGCTGTCCTCGACCTCCACGTTCGATACATGCCAAAACCAAGCAGGGTGGCGATGAGAACGCTAAGAATGGACTCTTTGCAGAGAACCTGAGCGATAGAATGCGTCTTGATTAACCTCGTGATTGGGCTTTCTACGACGGCCGTGCCGATCGTTACTACCAAGACATCTAGTGAGAACATCCCCAGCGTTTTCAGTTTGTCCAATTTCATTTGGCTGAGTTTGTTCAGTCGATCATTCTGCTGGTGATGGGGGCGTAGCTTTCGATACGGCGGTCGCGCAGGAAGGGCCAGTTGCGGCGGATTTCTTCCATCGCCTTCAAGTCAACCTCGCCCACCAGGATCTCTTCTTTGTCCGGAGATCCCTCGGCGATCATGCGACCGAACGGGTCGCACAGGAAAGACTGTCCCCAGAACTCGAGCCCCGCTCCCGGAGCCTTGTTGCCGCGGATATCGCCATCCTCGAATCCGACACGATTCACAACTGCGACGAATACTCCGTTTGCGATCGCGTGCGCGCGCTGGATCGTTTTCCATGCATCATGCTGGGCGGCACCCCATTGTTCTTTTTCAGCGGGATGCCATCCGATTGCCGTCGGATAAAAAAGAATGTTTGCGCCCTGAAGTGCCGTGATGCGCGCGCCCTCGGGATACCACTGGTCCCAGCAGACTAGCGTGCCGACTTTGCCGTAGCCGGTATCGAACGTGCGAAAGCCGAGGTCCCCGGGCGTGAAATAAAACTTTTCGTAGTAAAGCGGATCGTCGGGGATGTGCATCTTGCGATACATCCCGCGCAGAGTGCCATCCGCGTCGAAGACGACCGCGGTGTTGTGATAGACGCCGGGGGCGCGCTTCTCAAACAGGGAAGCGATGAGCACGATGCGAAGCTGCTTGGCAACCGCTGCGAGCTGATTGGTGGTTCGGCCCGGAATCGGCTCTGCGAGATCGAACAGCGCGTGGTCTTCGCGCTGGCAGAAATACTGGGTCTGAAAGAGCTCCGGCAGGCAAACGACCTGTGCACCTCGGGCCGAGGCTTGATGGATGCGATCGATCGCGCGTTGCAAATTCTTGTCGGGATCGGGCGTGGCTGACATCTGAATCAGCCCGACGCGAAACTTGTCTGGCAATGCCTTGGCTCCTGCGTGGGATCGAGAAAATAGGATAGCAGAGAGTGGATGCCGGCGATGTGCACTGCACGAATCTGCGGCCTCTAGTAAAGTATTGCTTCGCACACATTCTGGAGGTGAACGATTGAAGCACGGCAATCATAAAGACGGGTCGGGAATCGACCGCAAGCTGCACAATCCGATTGAAGACCGGCTCACGCCTTTGGAGCCGCTCGATCTGGGTAAAGTGAAGTCGATCGATGATTTGGTCCGGGCGATGTCGAAGACGGCGTTTACGGGACGCCAGGTCGGCGAAGCTGCGGATGTACTGGAGGCCATGGCTCGTGATGAAGATTGTTTTGTCGTAATGACGCTGGCAGGGGCGATGACCGTGGCCAAGCAGGGCTTGATCGTCGCCGATTTGATCGATCGCGGAATCGTGAACGCGATCGTCTCTACGGGGGCGCTCATGGCCCATGGATTAGTGGAGGCCACCGGGCGGTCGCATTTCCGGCACAATCCAGAGGTTTCCGATGAAGAGCTTTATGAGCAGGGCTACAACCGCGTGTACGACACGCTGGAGCCCGAGCAGAACCTTGATGACGTAGAAGAAGTCATGTCGGAAATTCTGGAGAACTGGGACCACAACGAGATCGTCTGCTCGTACAAGTTGAATAACGTCATCGGAAATCATCTGGCAAAGCGGGCGGAGGATCAGCGGGGGATTCTGCGGTCCGCGTATGAGAAAGGCGTCCCGGTATTTGTGCCTGCATTCACTGACTCTGAGTTGGGCCTCGACGTCGCGTTGAACAACCGGCTACGGGAATCGACCGGGCGGCACAAGCTGCGGTTTGATCCCTTTGAGGATCTCGAGCATTTCGCGGCGACGCTGTTGCGACAAAAGCGACTTGGCATTTTGACTATTGGGGGTGGCGTGCCGCGCAACTGGTCGCAGCAATTTGGTCCGTTCATCGAGTTGCGGCACCGGCGATTGGGCGAGAATGTGCCGCTGAAACGGTATCACTATGGGGTGAGAATTTGTCCCGAGCCGGTGTACTGGGGAGGCTTATCAGGCAGTCCCTACAGCGAAGCGGTTTCATGGGGGAAATTTGTGCCTCCGGCCGAGGGCGGAAAGTTCGGCGAAGTTTTCGTGGACGCGACCGTGGGGCTGCCGCTGATCGTGGCTGCTGTGTTTGAAAGGTTGGGGCCTCCGAAGGCTGCGAAAGGGAAGAAGGAGAAGGCGGGGAAGAAGTAAGTTCCAGCGTGAGCTAGGTTCTCACGTGGTGCGCGCCAGATCCCCATTCGACTCCGCCTCGTTTTCAACTCGGCGTTCGCTCAGGGCAGGCTCTCAGGCGGCTGAAAAACGCCGCCTTTCGGGATGACGTTCTTATTTTTTTACATTCTCATCCTGCTCGCTTGAAGTATTGCACTGCCTTCTCGTGCGCTTCTGCTTTAGCGCGTGTAGAGAAGGTTCCCAGGTTGCGGCGCTTCCCGGTTTTTGCGTCTTTTTTGCGGGAGTAGAGGCGGAACTCTCCGGATTTCAGTTTTCGGATCATAGCGAATCTGCAGATGGGGTTTTGGAATTCAGGGTTGCCCGGCCCGAGTACTCCAGTTATTCGACTGCTTCGCTCTCGCCTCGTGAGCGCCGGTAAAGGGGTGCGAGGGCGTTCTTCTTCAGGACTTCACGCTCAGCGTTAACCCAATCTTCTAAGGCGGTACCGTCGTCGTGGCTGCGTTCGTCGAAAAGCTGTTGCGCACGGTTGCGTATGCGATTTTCCAGCAGCTCCAGCATCAGCTTCTGTTGCTTGCGGCGGCGAGTCTCGGAATCCACTTCACACCTCAGACTTAATTCTAAGAGGATTGGATGAAGAGAAGTTGAAAGCGGAGGTTACGAAAGGGATGACTTGGGCCGGAATTCAGAGTCCGGCCCAATACGAAACCAGGACTAGTCGAAGATGAAAATTGCAGCTGCGATTACGGTCGTCCACAAGCCACGTTTGTCGCCCACAGCCGACTGGGTAACGTTGGCCGTGCGAACGATTTTATTGGAGATGCGATAGATTTCTTTCTTCTCGTCCCAGGAACGGTCGGAATCGAATTCCACGTTCAGTGTGGTGGCCAGCATTTCAGCGGCGAGTTCTTCGGCGTAGTCTCCGGCCGCATCTTCGGTTTCGCCGAAGGAGTGATGTTCGCTGAGATACCCATACGTATTGCGGTCGGCGGGAATTGCCACCCCGATGCTAGCTGCGAGCAGGCGATGAGGTTCGCGGGTCGAGTTCTCGGCGACCACGGCAAATACGACTTCCCCCGGGCTGAGATATTTCAGTCCCTGCGAGCGCGCAATCAGCTTGCACTGTGGCGGGAAGATAGACGAGACACGAACCAGATTCTGGGCTGCGATTCCGGCGTCACGAAGCGCCAATTCAAAAGACGTGAGACGTTCCCGATGTTTCCCGACCCCCTTGGTGAAAAAAATCTTTTTGGGGACCATGTCTTTGGACAATGCTTGTTCCTCCGGCTGTTCGATGGATAGTCGTCAAATCTAACATAGTGAAATGTGACAAGAATGTGAAAAGTGTGTTGAGAAAGAAAAAAGGCGGGAACCCGGGGTTGAGTTCCCGCTTTCAATCCGGCGTTAATTAGGGGAGGGCGCCGGAAACCTGCAAACTCTATTTTGCCGGAGCTACCGAACTGACGGCGATGGTGTCTCCAGTAGCGGTTCCGCTAATTTTGGCCTTTTGCCCGGCCAATTTATCGAGTTCGTCGAGCGAAGCTTTGTCGCTCGCATCGAGCGTGTAGACCTTGCTGCCCACGATCAGGGCATACTTGGAACCTTTGCTGACGCATTCCCGGGTGCATCCGGCGGCATCACCCGCCATCATGTGCTTGGCTCCGCAAACCGCGTCGCTGACCTCGCCGGTGTAGGTCTGGCCCTTGGCAGCGAAAGCGGTTGCTACCGTCAAACCCGCGCCAAGACACAATGTTGCTAGCGAAATGCTGCACTTCTTCAGAGTCATGATCTGGACGGCTCTCCTGTGTTGGACCTTCGAGCGGCCATTCTACAGGGAATGGATTCTTCACGGAGGAATAAGGTTCCGAAAAAAACACAATAGGGCAAGCCGAAACCCCCGGAATGGCGTCGGTGGCGGGTTTCGGGTCACTGCTCCTTGGGATCGAAGCGCAACGTCACATCCACGGTCTTATCTTTCGGATTGAGGGATTCGTAGATGCCGACTTTCCAGCGCGCGACTTCAATGATCTGGTCGGCGGAGCCGTGCAAGAATTTCTGAGTGTAACTGGAGTCGTATACGTCTCCGCCCAGCAGTTTCCACGAGTCGAAAAGCTTCACCGTAGTTCTCTTGTCGAGGCCCTGGATATCCAGATCGCCCATCTTGTAGACGTCGTTCTCGGTAATGCGCAGCTTGTATTTCACGGTGGATTGAGATTCGTCGAAGATCGGGTCGGCCGCGACGGTGGCCGCCATGTAACCCTTGGTGCCGAACAGTTTCTTGATCTGGTCCAAGTCTTGGCCCAGCTGCACGGCGTCCACGGGCTGTCCGACCTGTAAGTGCAGAAGGTTATGGAGTTGGTCGATCGGCAGCGCTTTGTTGCCGGAAAGCTCGATGGAATCCAGCTTGTACTGCGAGCCGCGTTCGACTGGGATGGAAAGATCGACCAGTGTGAGTTGAGGGGTGGATTCCGCTACTTTGGTCTGGGGCGGGCCGAAACTGGCCTTGAGATGTCCGCGAGAGAGATAGATGGGAAGAAATGTTTTTTCTTCCTGGATACGAAGTGCGGTGCGGCTGTAATCGGTGTTCTGCACGCGTTTGGCTGCGCTTTCGAGCAAAGGCTGCTCGGCGGCTGCGGCACCGGGAAAAGAACAGTTGCGGATCTGGATACTCATGCCGGTCACGCTGAATTGAAAGGCGTCAATAGGCCCTCCATCATGACCCCCTGCGCGCAGGTAGTCCGCTCGGCCCGAGACGTCGTGCTCGATCAGGAGCGCCTGAAGCGCCTCGGAGACCTGGTCGGCAAGACTACCCGAGAGCGGAAGCATGCCCTGAAACAGCGGAACCCGTGCGTGAAGCTGGTTCATGAGTTCCTGATCGGTGAACCACACAAAATTCTCGAAGTCGACGGGCACTAGTTTGTCGTTGTCGGTCAATTGGAAGTCGAGCTTGGTTCCCGCGGTGGAGTATTGGAAGCTATAAGCAACGTTGCTGAACACGCCGGTATCGCCCAGATGCTGGGCGGCAACTTTGAAATCCGCATCGCTGGCTCGTTCTCCGATTTTCAACCCGGTGGCGTCGGTAATTTCGGCGGGAGAGTAGCGTTTAGTTCCGCTTACGTTGACGGCGATCAATTTGAAAGCGGAGGCAGGAAGGTCTTTGGGCGCGAGTTTCCGCGGGGATTGAGCCCAAGCCGCGGACACTACGAGCACAAACAGTACACACAGGCGCTGGTTGTGGGGGGACACGGGCGTATTTTAACCGAAGCTGGTGCTTTGCTTCCGGGGCGAAACGCAGGAGCGTTGAGAAACCTTGCTGGGCTGGCACTTTCGGGTAATTGACACGCGCATCCCTCAACTCTTAATTTCGTTGAAGCTATGCGCCACCTGAAGTCCAAGCCGGGATCGTGGGTGCTGTTACTCCTGTTGATGGCCTCCATGGTGGTGATCCTGGCGCTGCCTGAGGTAGACCTGCCCGACACGGCGTTCTACACCAACACTGCGCCGGTAGTGCTTCATGCGAGAACTAGCCCGTCGCGCGCGCCCCTGGTCTGGGTTGCAACCCTTATCCTTTCCTTGTTTCTGTTGCCATGGGAACCGCGCCGTCCGCAGCTGAAGCTGGTGGTCCGCACCGAAAACAACTTCCTCCCGATTTTGTATCGCTGTTTGCTCTGTTAGCCGGTCGTCTCCGAATTCGCTCAAGTTCGCTCCGCAGTTTGGAGCGAGGGGGCAGCTCGGGATTATCCGGGCTACTTGGGGAAGGACCCGGGACTGTGCTGCCTCTTTTTAATTTCGTCTTTATTTTGAACAGGAGATCTGGGTATGAACTACCTATGCGATAGCGAAACGATGCCGATTGACGCGGCGATGGAGCGGTTGGCAGATACCGTGGCCCAAGCCGGGTTGTCGGCCGAGGATCTGGTGGAGTTGCTGCATGACGGGATGGAATTGGATCACGTGATGTCGTATGTGTCGGCAGTTCTCAGCCGGCGGTGGAACTAGCTCAGGATTTTCCGGCCGAAACCAGGCTGGAAGTCTTAAGCTTTACGGTGGCATCAATGAAGGCCAGCGCGGCGCGGCTGAGAGCCTTGTCTTTGCGAAAGACGAGTGCGAGGTCGCGCCGTACTTGTGCATCGGAGATGGCGACCGCGACCAGAACGTCGGCGCGAACGTCTTCCAGCACGTTGGAGCGCGCGATAAATCCGATGCCGACGTCGGCGGCGACGAAGCGCTTGAGCAACTCGCTGGAGTCGAGTTCCATGGCGTAGTTGGGCTTAAGTTTGCGCTCGTGGAAAAGGTCTTCCAGAGCGTCGCGCGTGTGGCCTGCCTTCGGTAGAACGAGAGGATACTTGGCGGCTTCAGCTACCGTTGTCGATTTCAGCTTGGCCAGGGGATGCGAGGGGGGAGCAATCGCGATCAATTCATCGCGATGAATCAGGACGACCGTTAACCGGTTAT
Source organism: Terriglobia bacterium (assembly GCA_963797845.1). Lineage (GTDB taxonomy): Bacteria > Acidobacteriota > Terriglobia > Terriglobales > Acidobacteriaceae > DASREM01. The sequence goes on along the minus strand of CAWCRE010000008.1, from coordinate 444,323 downwards.
CGGTGACGGGAAGCGAAACGACTCCGAAGTCTACGGAGTTATCGATGACGGATTCGAGGATCTTTGCGTAATCGGCGCGCTTGATGTTCACGGCGACGTCGGGATATTGCTTCTTAAACTGGGCAAAGACCTCGGGCAGAATGTGGAGACAGGTTCCTTCATTGGCTCCCACGATGATTTCTCCGCGAGGGACGCGTTCCGTTTCGGCGATGGCGGTGAAGATCGCCTTGCGGGCATCGAGGGTTTCTTCGACGTACTTCAGAAAAATCTTACCGGGTGCGGTGAGAGAAACCTTTCCTCCAGAACGATCGAGCAGTCTTGGCGCCAACTTCTTCTTCGAGGGCGCGAATCTGCGAGGAAATAGCCGGCTGCGTGCGAAAGCGTTTCTCGGCGGCACGAGAAAACGAACTCAAGCGAGCGACTTCCTGGAAAGTTTCGAGTTGGTCAAAGTCCATAGATTCGCTTCAACCGGCGGATGAAGTCATCATAAACGAGAGCCGGCGCGAATTGGATTATTGGCGGACAGGGTGGCGCGAATAACTTCCTATTATTGTTCCCATAAAAACAATCAATTTCACAATCCGGGTTTCGAAGCATAGATTTGTGAGTTCTCACGCACCCGTGTGTTCGCACGCTCCCGCCGATTTCTCTGCGAGAACCTGCATCCTGGAGGCAATCATGACTGATCCTAAGGCCGTGCTGGAGTTCGTAAAAAATAGCGGGGTAAAGATGTTGGACTTGCGCTTCACCGATTTGCCTGGCCTGTGGCATCACATTTCTTATCCTATCGAGCAATTATCGGAAGCTTCGTTCGAAGACGGATTCGGCATGGACGGTTCCTCCATCCGGGGATGGGCCGCGATTCACGAAAGCGACATGCTGCTGGTTCCCGACCCTAATACCTACATACTGGATCCATTCACCGAGGTACCAACCCTGGTGATGACCTGCGATGTGATCGATCCCGTGACCAAGCAGCGTTACGACCGCGATCCGCGCTACATAGCGCACAAGGCCGAGATGTATCTCGCTTCCACGGGACTTGCAGACACGGCATACTTCGGAGCGGAAGCGGAGTTCTTCATCTTCGACAACGTGCGCTTCGACCAACGCGAGCAGCATGGCTTTTATTTTATCGACGCCGAAGAAGGGCGATGGAATTCGGGCCGGCGTGACAATAATTTGGGCTACCGTCCTCGGTTTAAGGAGGGCTACTTTCCGGTGCCCCCAACCGATCACTATCAGGACTTGCGCAGCGAGATGGTGATGACCATGCAGGAGTGCGGTCTGGAGGTTGAGTGTCACCACCACGAAGTGGCGACCGGCGGGCAAACCGAGATCGATGTGAAATTCGATTCGCTCATACGTTCCGCCGATCACATGATGCTGTTCAAGTACATCGTGAAGAATGTGGCGAACCAATATGGCAAGACCGTGACATTCATGCCCAAGCCGATTTTTCAGGACAATGGCAGCGGCATGCATACCCACCAATCCTTGTGGAAGGGCGGCAAGCCGCTGTTTGCCGGCGATGGGTATGCAGGATTGTCGCCGATGGCTTTGTGGTACATCGGTGGGCTGATTAAACATGGGCCAGCCCTGTCTGCGATCATTGCGCCGACTACAAACTCATATAAGCGGCTGGTGCCGGGATTTGAGGCGCCGGTGAATCTTGCGTACTCGCGACGCAACCGCTCGGCGGCGTGCCGGATCCCGATGTATTCGGCGTCGGCCAAGGCCAAGCGGGTCGAATTTCGGCCGCCGGACCCGAGCTGCAATCCATATATGGCGTTTGCAGCGATGATGATGGCGGGGTTGGATGGAATCGAGAACAAGATTGACCCCGGGCAGCCGCTCGATAAAGACATCTACGATCTGGGACCAGAGGAATTAGCGGAAGTCCCTTCGATGCCGGGATCGCTCGAAGACGCCTTGAGCGCGCTTGCGCACGATCATCTGTTCTTGTTGAAGGGAGACGTGTTCACCGAACCGCTGCTGGAGGCCTATATCCACTACAAGCGCATGAAGGAAGTAGATGCGGTGAGATTGCGCCCACATCCGTATGAGTTTGCGCTGTATTACGACATTTAGGGCAACGTCCGCACGCGCCCGGCGATCGGGGAAGGGCAAACCAAAGTCCGCTACAGCCGCCTTCCGCTGCGCACAGCGAAGTTCTCAGATATCCGTCTGCATCAATCCTGATCGAATCGCACGATTAATATGCCTTGACATGTATATGCACTTACACGTATATACAGAGAGTGGAATCTGTTTTCGAAATCATTGCCGAGCCGAACCGCCGCGCCATATTGAGCCTGCTGGTCTCGTCCGAACAGTCTGTGGGAGAGATCGAACGCCAGCTTCGCATGTCGCAGCCGACCGTGTCCAAGCACCTGCGAGTACTGCGGGAGGCTGGCTTCGTTGAATCCACGGTGGACGCACAGCGCCGCCTCTACCGGCTGAAACCGGAACCATTTCAGAAATTCGATGACTGGCTGGCCCAGTTCCGCCGCTTCTGGGCGGCTCACGTAGACGCGCTCGAACGCCACCTCGATCGCACGGATCCAGCAACAGCAAAGAGACAGAAGACGAGGAGAAGTAAATGATCGATCACACGCAGTACACACCAAGTCCCGCGAACGTGGCGCACGTAGAGAAAGACGGAGAGAAGTGGACGCTGGTTCTGGTCAAAGAGCTGCGACACTCGCCCGAAAAAGTGTGGCAGGCAATCACCGATCCTGCGCATTTGCGCGAGTGGGCGCCATTCGATGTCGATGGATGCTTGGACAGGGTTGGCAGCACGGTGAATCTCACCTGGGTGGGAACAACGCAGGCCCTGCCAACAAAAGTCCTGCGGGCCGATGCCCCCAGGCTGCTTGAGTACAACGACATCCGCTGGCAGCTCGAACCCTCAGGCGACGGCACGCGCCTGACACTGTGGCACAAAATCGACCGCCGCTTCATCGCGATGGGCGCCGCTGGGTGGCACATCGGCTTCGATGTGTTGGATCGGTTTCTCGGCGGTAATCCCATGCCACGCCTCTCCGGCCCTGAGGCCATGAAGTTCGGCGGCTGGCAGCGATTGCACGCTGAGTACGCGAAGCAGTTCGGCGTCGAAATGCCTAGCTGGTCGACGCAGAAGTCGTAAGCGAAGGAATTTGATCATGAAGCAACGATCCAGGAGCCAGCAAAGGGGTTTCTCACCAGAACAGCGCGACGAACTCCTCCAGATTCTGAAAGGCCGTTTCGAGAGGAACATGAGTCGTCACAAAGGTCTTGCATGGGCCAAAGTGCAAGCAAGACTAGAAGCCAACCGCGACAAGCTCCTGGCCCTGCATGAAATGGAAAGCACTGGCGGCGAGCCGGACGTTGTCGGCCAGGCCGATGGCGAATACATTTTTTATGATTGCGCGGCGGAAAGTCCGACTGGCCGCAGAAGCCTATGCTACGACCGCGAGGCGCTGGATTCGCGGAAGGAACACAAGCCGAAAAGCAGCGCGGTGGACATGGCAGCTGCCATGGGCATCGAGCTTCTCACGGAAGAACAGTATCGCGAGCTGCAGAAACTCGGAGAGTTCGATACCAAAACCTCGAGCTGGGTGAGAACACCTGCTCATATCCGGAAACTCGGCGGCGCGCTTTTTTGTGACCGCCGCTTCGACACTGTTTTCCTGTATCACAACGGAGCGGAATCCTACTATGCCGCCAGGGGTTTTCGGGGCTCACTGAAAGTGTAAGAAACCACAAGCAACGCATCAATTCACGGAGTAGCCTATGAGTACTGCCACGCAACGCACGATCTTCCGCTGGATTCACATCGTGCTCGCCATTCCGATACTTGGATATGTTTATAGTCCGTTTGAAAGACTGCCCGACTATGCGCCCGCAACTCGGTTTGTCTTCCTTCCCGTGATGGTGCTTTCGGGATTGTGGATGTGGAAAGGCCACGTGCTGCGACAACTAGTTTCGAAGAGAGGGAGCCAGCACGGTGCTGCCGTAAACGGGAATTAATGTGAAACGAGTTGGAAGAAAAAGCTTGCCCAGCGACGGGATCATCGGGGTATCGGATCACGGCGGTTGGGCGGTATTGGTGACGGTGGCGGCCGATGGGACGCTGCTCGACCGTCGCCGCGTCGAGTTGGTGGACGAAGACCTGCCGAAGATTCCGCACCACAGTGAAGCGCAGAGGCTCCCGCTCGATGAGGCAGTGGCGTTGGTGGAGCGAGTGCGGGCTTCGGCGGAACGGCATTCCAAGGTCGTTCTGGACGCGGTCGCGATGGCGGTGCCCGGACGCATTCTCGGCGTCGCCTTGCGCCAGTGCCCAACCCTGCCACCCACCATCGCTGAGCGAATCAAAGACTACTGGGCGCAGAATAACGCCGACTGGGTGATGTACCGCAGGGCGCTTGCCAGCGCAGCCGAGGCGAGGGGTTGGAGGGTTCACTGGTACGACGCAAAAAAGGTGTTGGATGAAGCGGGCAAAATGTTGCGCATCGAGGACATGGACGCCCATCTCCTCGAACTGAGGAGGTCGATTGGGTCGCCCTGGGACAAGGATCACAGGGTCGCAATGGCAGCGGCCATCGTTGCGGGCAAGGCGCAATAGGCGGGAATTCAGTCGAAGTCGTGCCATTCTCCCTTTTCGAGAACCGCGAAGGCGAGACACGCCTCGTATTTGGAGGATATGCTTGCGTTATGAACGATGCACTGGGCGAAAAGGCGGCGGAATCCGCGACAGAGCGGCTCTTAAGAGTTGTCGAGGCCAACCGGAAGAACCAAAGCGTCGGCGTTTATTCCATCTGCTCGGCCAATCGTTTTGTTTTGGAAGCCGCCATGCTTCAGGCGCAGGCGGACGACAGCATCTTGTTGCTGGAGTCAACTTCGAGCCAAGTAAACCAGTTTGGCGGGTACACCGGACACACTCCCAGCCAGTTTGTGGAGAGCGTCAATGGCCTTGCGCGTGGCATGAACTTTCCAGCCGAGCGCATCGTTTTTGGTGGAGATCATTTGGGACCGTATGTGTGGGCGGGTGAGCCAGTCGCTTCCGCCATGGCGAAAGCAGAGGAGTTGGTACGAGCGTGCGTTCTTGCCGGCTACAGCAAAATTCATCTTGACGCGAGCATGGCGCTCGGAGATGACAGCCGAAATGGGCTGCCGCCGGATGCGGTAATCAGCCAGCGGGCAACTGCGCTCTGCAAAGTAGCGGAGCAGGCGTATGCGACGCTCCCGGCAGGTTCCCCTGCACCGCTCTATGTTATCGGAACGGAAGTGCCGGTGCCCGGCGGAGAACTCAAGGGCGCACACGCTCCGGAAACAACCAAGGTCGAGGACCTGCGACGCACGTTGGATTTGATGAGGCGATGTTTTGCCGATCAATGGCCTTGATGCGGCGTGGGAGCGAGTCATTGCGGTGGTCGTTCAGCCCGGCGTGGAGTTTGGCGATGCAGTCGTGTTCGATTACGAGCCGGCAAAGACCCGCGCGCTTTCGCAATTTATCGAGAGATCATGGCATGGCGTTTTTGAGGCGCATTCGACCGACTACCAAACTCTTCACGGGCTTCGCCAAATGGTGAGAGACCATTTTGCGATTCTGAAAGTCGGGCCTTGGCTGACATTCGCAATGCGCGAGGCGGTTTTCGCGCTGGCGAGCGTCGAAGAAGAATGGCTCGGAGATCGCAAGGGAGTGACGACGTCGCGAGTCCGCGAGACCCTGGAACAAGCCATGCTTGCTGATTCCAAATATTGGAAAAACTATTATCGCGGCAATGATGCCGAGCTTCGTTTCGCTCGCAAGTACAGTCTCAGTGATCGGGTGCGCTACTATTGGCCCAATCCCCGCGTGGAAGAAGCTCTGAAGCGGTTGCTGGGAAATCTGGGTTCAGATCCGCCTCCACTTTCCCTGCTGAGTCAATATCTGCCTGATCAAGCCACTGCGGTACGAACTGGATCGATCTCGGCCGATCCGGGATCGCTGATCCGGCACAAGATTCAGGAAGTGATCAAGCCGTATGCGGTGGCGTGCGGAGCTTGCACGCCACCATGACCATCGGCTAAATGAGCTGCGAGAGTTGGAGTTGCCCAAGGAAGAACATATGCTATCTGCCTCTGCATTAATGGACAAAAAGATCAAGGAACTTGGCGACTGGCGTGGGAAGACGCTTGCAAGGGTGCGCGAGCTCATTCAACAGGCAGACCCGGAAATGGTCGAAGAGTGGAAGTGGGCAAAAGCGACCTCGCCCGGGGTTCCCGTGTTTTCCCACGGCGGCATCGTCTGCACCGGTGAAACTTACAAAAATGTCGTGAAGATGACCTTCGCCAAGGGAGCGGCCTTGAAGGACCCTTCACATCTGTTCAATTCCAGTCTCGAGGGGAATGTCAGGCGTGCCATTGACATTCACGAAGGCGACAAGATCGATGAGAGGGGATTGAAGGATCTTATCCGCGCCGCCGTGACACTTAACCTTGAGAGCAAAAGCAAGCCGAAGTCGAAGCCCAAGTTAAACCCAGCGAGGCGAAAGCGGGCCAGTTAGCTCACCAGCCCGCGGCCTTGGGAAAACTTAGCTGTTCATATTCGGACACATCTTCCCACCAGCGAACAGGAACTTTCACACAAGCTTCTCCTTTACGCCCTTAACATCTTTGTATTCAAGTGATGGCGACAAATTGTTGTGGAGGAGCGCTTGCCTCTATTTGGGTGATCGAAATGGATATCGCCCGGCCCAATATCGCTCGCCAACGTCGTCGCCGCAGGATCGTCTATGCAGTAGCAGGGGTGGCTGTCGTCGCCTTGGCGACGATGGGACTGTCCCGGTTAAAGCCGGCCGCGCCCAGCGTGGAGCGATCGACGGTCTGGATCGACACGGTGAAGCGCGGGTCGGTGTTGCGCCAGGTGCGCGGACTGGGAACTCTGATCCCAGTGGAGATTCAATGGATTCCGGCAGTGACCGAAGGACGCGTGGACAAGATCCTGGTATTGCCGGGCACTGCGGTCAAATCCGACACAGTCCTGTTGGAACTCAGCAATCCGCAGCTGCAGCAGGAAGGCTTGGATGCGGAGTGGAAGCTGAAGGCGGCCGAGGCTGACTACAAGAATCTCGAGATGCAGCTTGCCAGCCAAGTGCTGGCGCAGAAGTCGGAGTCGGCGCGGGCGTCGTCGGAATACAGCCAGGCGAAGATCCAGGCGGATACCGACTCTGAGCTGGCGAAACTGGGCGTGATCTCGGAGATGACCAAGAAATTCTCCTCACAGAAGGCCCAGGAGCTGGGGACGCGCGACCAGATCGAGAAGCAACGGCTGGTGAACAGCGGGCAGGTGCTGGAGGCGCAGCTTCAGGCGAAGCAGGCCGACGTGGAACAATTTCGAGCGCTCGCCAATTTGAAGAGGTCGCAAATTGAAGGGTTGCGGGTGCGCGCGGGAATCACCGGTGTACTTCAGGAACAGACGCTGCGCGTAGGGCAATGGGTGACGCCGGGCACGACCTTGGCGAAGGTGGTGCAGCCGCAACACTTGAAGGCGGAACTGAAAGTCGCCGAGACGCAGGCAAAGGATATCCAACTCGGACAACCGGCTTCGGTGGACACGCATAACGGAATGATCTCCGGGCACGTGATGCGGATTGATCCCTCGGTGGTGAACGGAACGGTCACCGTGGACGTATCTCTCGAAGGGGAACTACCACAAGGGGCGCGTCCGGATTTGAGTGTGGATGGAACCATCGACCTGGAAAAGATGGAAAACGTGCTGTACGTGGGGCGTCCGGCGTTCGGGCAGGAGCAAAGCACGGTGGGAATGTTCAAGCTGGAGCCCGATGACAAGACAGCGGTACGCGCGCAGGTGAAGCTGGGGCGGAGTTCGGTGAATACGGTCGAGATTTTGCAGGGGCTCAAGGAGGGCGATCAGGTCATCCTCTCCGATATGTCGCGCATGGATACTTACGACCGGATCAAGTTGGAATAGCAAAGCTCGAAACTTCCGAAAGCAATCACAGACGAAGGGGAAGCGGATGACAGACGCGGGAACGCTGATTCGCATGGAGAACATCAGCAAGGTCTTCTACACCGATGAGGTGGAGACGCATGCGCTTGCGGGCGTCCACATGGAAATTCGCAAGGGGGAGTACGTGTCCATCGCGGGTCCTTCGGGCTCGGGCAAATCGACATTGCTGGCCTTGATTGGACTGCTGGATTCTCCCTCGGACGGAGAGTACATGCTCAACGGAAACTCGGTCGCGAACTTGGATGTGAGCCAGCGCTCGCGGATTCGCAATCGCGAAATTGGGTTCATCTTTCAAAGCTTCAACCTGATCGGCGATCTGAACGTGTACGAGAACGTGGAGTTGCCGCTGACCTATCGCGGCATGTCGGCAACTGAGCGGAAGCAGAGAGTGCACCAGGCGCTGGAGCGCGTGGGGATGAACCACCGCACGCGGCATTATCCTTCGCAGCTCTCCGGAGGTCAGCAGCAGAGAGTAGCGGTTGCCCGTGCTTTGGCAGGCTCGCCATCCATCCTGCTCGCCGATGAGCCCACTGGAAACCTCGACTCCCGCAATGCGGAAGCGGTAATGGATCTGCTGCGAGACCTGCATCGCGAGGGTGCGACGATCTGCATGGTGACGCACGACCCCCGGTTCGCGTCTCACGCGGAGCGCCGTATTCACCTATTCGATGGCCGCGTAGTTGAGGAGAGCGTTGAGGTTGGTTAGCTGGCGACAGGCTGGCCTTCGACGTTTAGGTGCAAGTGATGGAAACTCTACTGCGAGATGTGCGCTACGGATGGCGGGCGCTGCGAAAATTCCCCGGGTTCGCCACGATGGCGATTCTTACGCTCGCTCTCGGCATTGGCGCCAACGTTGCCATATTCAGCTTTGTGGATGAGCTCTGGTTGCGTTCGATGCCGGTGCCCCATGCGGAGCGGTTGATCCGCATTTTCACCAGCAATCCCAGCAGCGCGGGGGAAATCGAACGGGGGTCGAGCTCTTTTCCGGACTTTCTGGATCTGAGAAACAACACCACGACGCTTTCCGGTGTAGCGGCGCTGGAGCGGCGCGCTTTATGACGATTCTGGCAATGCTTACCTGGTATGACCAGATTGAGGAAGCGTTATCTGATCAGCGGACCATCACCCGCTTGCTCGTAGCTCTGGCTGGGCTGGGTTTGTTGCTGGCCGCGATTGGACTCTACGGAGTGATGTCCTTTCTGGTGGCGCGGCGTACACGGGAAATGGGGATCCGCATGGCATTGGGAGCCCCGCGCAGAAATATTCTGCGCTTGTTCCTGGGGTCGTCGTTCAAGCTGACCGGTGCTGGCGTGCTAATCGGAACATTAGGCGCGGTTGCGGCAACGCAGGGGTTGCGCAGCTTACTGTTCGGCGTGGCGCCCACGGATGCAACTGTCTTCGCAACGGCCATTGCGGTACTGCTGCTAACCGCCTTGGCGGCAACCCTGGTACCCGCGTTAAGGGCGATTCGTATTGATCCCATGCGGGCCTTGAGGAACGAGTGATGGAGAGTCTGCGACACGACATCCGTTCTGGACTGCGCATGTTACGTCATGCGCCCGGATTTTCGTCGGTAGTGGTATTAACGCTGGCCTTGGGAATTGGCGCGAGCACGGCCATCTTCAGCGTCGCGCACGCGGTTTTCTTTCGCGCGGTGCGGTATCCCGAGAGTGATCGGCTGATGTTTGTTTCTCGCGGGTATCCCGGCTTTCCGCAGGGTGGGGGAAACTTCACTTATCCCGCTTACCGCGACATGCTCCAGCAAAACACAAGCTTCGAAACCTTGGCGGCGTTTCAATCCTTTGGTGCCTTAGCGCTGACGGACGGTCCGAATCCAATTCGGGTGAATGTGAATTACGTCACGCCTTCGTATCTCGAGCTTCTCGGAACCCCTACTGCGTTGGGACGTAGATTTCGCGACGACGAAGATCGATTTGGAGATGGCGATGCAGTTGTAATTCTCAGCCATGGGATGTGGATGCGACAGTTTGGCGGAGATCGCTCGATCGTAGGCAAGACGATCCATCTGAATGAGCAGGCGCTGAGCGTTGTCGGGGTGGCCGCAGAGTCATTTGTGGATGCTCCCGGAGAGATGGACAGCGGCGAAGCCGTAGATGTTTGGATTCCGCTCGGGCTCGCGCACAAATTCACCGGCTACTCAGGCACCACGGACCGAAACGCGGCGATTTTGTGGGGAGTCGGAAAACTCAAGGCTGGAGTCACACCTGAGCGTGCACACGCGGAGTTCCTGGAAATCGCGAAGCGGCTAGAGCAGTCGTACCCGCAAACTGATCGCGGATTCAACCTGGTAGTGCGACCGTTAAAAGATCAGCTGGTGGGCCAGTTCTACAGTCCGGTGTGGCTGTTGATCGTAGGCTCGGCGTTCATTCTTCTCATCGGGTGCGCAAATGTTGCCAGTCTCCTGCTGGCACGCCTCAATGGGCGCCAGCGTGAGATTGCTGTGCGCCTGGCGTTGGGAGGGACACGGACCCGTTTGATCCGGCAGTTGTTGGTGGAGAGTTCCATCCTTGTCGCACTAGCTGGCGTGGTGGGAGCGTTTCTCGCAGTCGCCGGAGTCCGGGGCCTGGGCTGGTGGGGGCATGCCAATCTACCGCGTTTATTGCGGTTCCACGTGGATGGCTGGATGCTACTGGCTTCGCTGGCGGTCGCAGTCACAAGCGGTCTGCTGTTTGGTTTGGGACCGGCGTTGGTGGGATCGCGTGCCGATCTTCAGGATGCGTTAGGTCAGAGCGGCCGGCAGGGGGCGAGTTTGGGACGCCGGGGCGGCGCCAAACTGCTCGTAATTTCCGAGGTTGCACTGGCGATCGTCCTACTCGTCGGAGCCGGGCTTCTGCTGAAGAGTTTGCATCGGCTGACGACCCTGGATCTCGGGTTCGACACCAAAAACTTGTTGACAATGCGGGTGGACCTGAATTCGGAGCGTTACGCTTCGGCGGATGCTCGGGTCGCCTTTTCCCGACAGTTAGTGTCCGAAATGCAAAGTCTGCCTGCCGTGAAGTCGGTCACTTTGACGGGGCCGGGCATGCCGGGCCGCGCAACCTGGGTGATTGAGGCAATTCCGGAAGGGCATGATCCGAATGATTCGAAGAGCATCGTCATGTCGAATCGCCACAGCGTGAATCCGGGCGCATTGGCGAATCTCGGCATCCCGATCCTGCGCGGCCGAGACTTCAACTCTCAGGACACTTCAAACTCGCAATTGGTAGCCATTGTCAGTGAAAGTACCGCGAAGGCTTCGTGGCCCGGACAGGATCCGATTGGGAAGCGATTCCGCCCGAACTCGTCTCAAGATTGGATCACCGTGGTGGGTCTCGCTGCAGATGCGCGCCTGGCGCAGCGCTTTGAGCTTTCCGATGCGGCGATCGGAATCCCGCCTTCAGGGTTGGGGCCGCAGCGGAATGTCTATCTGCCCTATCCACAGCGTCCGAACCGCGCGCTGGTTCTCGCGGTGCGCACCGATCGCCCGGAAGCGGTGGTTCAAGGAATGCGTGCGAAGTTGAACACGCTTGATGCGACCCTACCGGTTTATGAAATTTCTCTGCTCGAAGACCGACTGAAGGATCAAGACCAGGCCAGCCGTGCGGTTACGACTCTCACCGTATGTTATGCAGGAATGGCGTTGTTTCTCGCTGCGCTTGGATTGTTTGGCCTTCTTGCCCACGCGGTAAGCCGGAGAACCCAGGAAATCGGAATTCGCATGGCGCTCGGAGCATTGCCGGCCAGAGTGTTGCGCATGATCCTGGCGGAGGGGTTGCTTCTGGCCGGGATCGGAATTCTCAACGGCCTGGTCGCTTCCGCGCTCCTTACCCGCATTGCCGCCAATTTGTTGTTCGGTGTGAGCGCCACGGATCCAGCGGTGTACGCCTCAATTGTAGGAGTGCTGCTGGTGGTTGCGTGCCTGTCATGTTACGTGCCGGCGAGACGAGCGACCAGGGTGGATCCGATGGTTGCGCTTCGCTACGACTGATCTGTTCCGAGGAGATTGCATGATTCAGCTTCGCAACATCGAACGGCTATACAAGACCGGACCTGCGGCGACCTACGTGCTGCGGCGGGTCAATTTGGATATCGCCGAAGGCGATTTCGTTACGGTCATGGGGCCGTCGGGAGCAGGGAAGTCAACCCTGCTCAGCATTGTTGGGATGCTGGATGACGCATGGACTGGCGAATATCACCTGCTCGATCATGCCGTTCACCGGCTGGATCGCAAAAAACGCGCCGACCTGAACCGGCAGTATGTGGGATTTGTTTTTCAGAGCTATCACCTGCTGGACAATCTCACGGTTTACGAGAATCTAGATGTCCCGCTTTCGTATCGCAACATCGGTCGAGCGCAACGCGCCAGCATGGTGGCGGAGGCGCTTGACCGATTTCAGATTGTCGGGAAAAAGGATCTATATCCGAGCCAGCTCTCGGGCGGCCAACAGCAACTGGTGGGAGTGGCACGCGCGGTGGTGGGAAATCCGAAATTGATCCTTGCCGACGAGCCGACAGGCAACCTGCACTCCAGCCAAGCCAAAGAAATCATGGAGCTCTTCAAAAAACTGAATGAGCAGGGCACGACGATCATTCAGGTGACGCACTCGGAGGCGAATGCGGAGTATGGAAATCGCACCATTCAGTTGCTGGACGGATGGGTGGTGAACGATCCCAATCAGCCGCAATCGGTCCCGGATGACACGAGAGGCGTCACGCAGGAGCGCAGGTAGCGAATGGATACCTTGTTCAAGGATTTTCGCTTTGCGGTTCGGATGCTGGCAAAGAATCCGGGTTTCAGCCTTATTGCCGTGCTTACGCTGGCGCTCGGCATCGGCGCGAACACGGCAATCTTCAGCATCGTCAATGCGGTGCTGCTGAAGCCGCTTGGATTCGCCGAGCCGGCGCGGCTAATTACGATTTGGGAGAACGACAAAGCCGACGGACAGAGCAATACTGGTTACGCGACATTCCTGGATTTTCAAAAGTTCAACCACTCTTTCGAGCGCATGGCCGTGAGTTCCCTATGGGTCCCAATCCTGGAAGGGGATGGAGATGCCGAGCGCTTGTCCGGACGCCGTGTCTCGAGAGATTTTTTCGCTACGTTGCGAGTGAAGCCTCTCTATGGACGTGATTTCACGTCGGAGGAAGATCGGCCTGGCGCAAACCAATCAGTGATTCTTGGATATGCCCTGTGGCAACGCCGCTTCGGGGGCGATCGCGCAATCGTCGGCCAAAAGATTCAACTCAGTGGCCGTCCCTACACAGTGGTGGGAGTTCTTCCTGCGAATTTTGATCCAGTGTTCGACAGCAACGGGGACAACGCTGCTATTTGGTCTCCGTTGGGATACGACTTGAGTTTGCCATATGCGTGTCGCGACTGCCGACACTTGCAGGCAATCGGACGGCTTCGGAATGGCGTTTCTCTCAACCAAGCAAAGGCCGATCTGCAGAGCATTTCGCAGGACCTGTTTCGCGCGTATCCAAAAGAGTATTCACAGCCGGGCGTCATCCTGATTCCGCTGCAAGAGAACGCGGTGGGCAACACTCGAACGCCATTGTATGCGCTACTGGGCGCAGTGCTGATGGTGCTGCTGATCGCTTGCGCGAACGTGACTGGCTTGCTGTTAAGTCGCATGACCGAGCGCAGCCGTGAGATCGCAGTGCGGACGGCGTTAGGCGCTACACGAGGAAGACTCATCCGGCAGTTGCTGGCCGAAGGCATGGTGCTGTGCGCGCTCGGCGGAGGAGTCGCTCTCGTCCTGGGGTACTTCGGCACGCGAGTTCTGCCTGCACTGCCTGCAGCCAAGATTCCGCTGATAGATCGGGTATCTCTCGACTGGCACGTGCTGGTGTTTACGCTTGTGCTATCGGTGTTCAGCGGGCTGTTCTTCGGGATCGTCCCAGCCCTGCACCTGGGCCAGGTTTCATTGAATGAAACACTGAAGCAGAGCAGCAGGTCCTCGGTGAGCATGGGGACACGAAAACTTCGCAACGGGTTGGTGGTCGCCAATGTAGCGATCGCGTTGGTCCTGCTTCTCAGTGCAGGACTATTGCTGCGGAGCCTGGGAGAGTTGTTACGGGTGGACCCGGGATTCGATAGCCGAAATATGTTGACGGCAAATCTGGATGTGGCTGGCCCCAATTATAAGAAGGATCCGCAGTTCGTCGCGCTTTACCAGACAATCATCGAGAATGTGGGCGCTCTTCCCGGTGTGCAGAGCGCAGGAATGACGAGCCAACTTCCATTGGGTGGCAACGTGGATGGCTACGGAGTACACGTCGAAGGGAAGCTTTCGCCAAACCCACAGAACGACCCCAGCGCGGATCGGTACAGCATCAGCCCAGATTACCTGCGCACGATGCGCATTCCGGTCGTCCGGGGGCGCGCCTTTACGGAGTCGGATCGGGCGGAAACTCAGCCCGTCGTTCTGGTGAATCAGACGCTCGCGAAGCGTATGTGGCACGATGAGGATCCACTTGGCAAGCGAGTGAAAGTCGGCGGCATGGATGGCCCATGGCGAACCGTCGTGGGAGTTGTTGGGGACGTTCTGCACGCAGGGCTCGATGCTTCGCGCAGCAACCAGATTTACCTTCCTGAAACGCAATTTACCGATTCGGGGGTTGTCCTCGTAGTTCGCACAGCGGGACCGCCTGCGGAATTGGCGGGCGGGGTCCGGCAAGTGGTGGCGCAGATCGATCGTAATCAGCCGCTTTCCAAAATTGCTCCGATGGATCAGGTGCTGATCGCTTCACTCGCACAACGCACCTTTACCCTGGGCCTGCTGGGGGGATTTGCCGGTCTCGCCCTCTTGCTGGCGGCGGTCGGCATTTATGGGTTGATCAGCTATGTAGTTTCGTTGCGCGGACAAGAAATTGGAGTTCGGATGGCTCTCGGCGCACGGCCAGAAGACATTTTGCAGATGGTTTTGCGGCAGGGGATGAAACTGGCGCTGATGGGTCTAATGCTTGGCGTGGTGATCGGAATGGGTGCTGGCCAAGCGCTGTCAGGCTTGCTCTTTCGTGTGCGTCCGTCAGATCCGCAGGCACTGGTTTGGGGCGCCGTTCTGCTGATGTTAACCGCAGCGCTCGCCAGCTACTTGCCTGCGCGACGCGCGGCGCAAGCTGACCCGATGCTGGCGCTGCGACACGAATAAGGGGAGTGAAGAAATGGAAAGTGTGATGCAAGACGTTAAATACGGATGGCGAATGCTGGCGAAGAGCCCGGGGTTCACGCTGATTGCTGTGCTGACATTGGCGCTGGGCATCGGGGCCAACACTGCGATCTTTTCGCTGACCGATCAGATTCTGCTGCGCACACTTCCCATTGTGCACCCCGAGGAGTTGGTGCTGCTGCGATCTCCGGGACGAGGTCCCGGACACGTCTCGACAGATGGCGATGAAGCGGCGTCCTTTTCCTATCCCACCTACAAAGATCTGCGGGACCAATCTATCGCGTTTAGCGGTTTGCTGGCTCGTTATGCGATTTCATTGAATGTTGCGGGCAGCGGTCAAAGCGCGACGGCCGAAGGTGAACTAGTTTCGGGTAACTATTTTCAAGTGCTCGGGGTGACGCCGGCGTTGGGAAGAATCTTTTCGATGCAGGATGAGACTGCGCCGGGAGCGAACCCGGTTGTGGTCTTGAGCTATGGCTACTGGATGCGCCAGTTCGGAGGCAGCCCGGCGGCGCTGAATCAAGTGCTGACCGTTAATGGAACCCCGCTGACCATCGTGGGTGTTACGCGTGGAGGGTTTACCGGAGTGCAGGTCGGGCAGACGCCCGACATGTTCATTCCCATCAGCATGAAGGCACAGATGACGCCGAACTGGGATGGTATGAACGATCGCAAGGATCATTGGATCGCGATCCTGGGCCGGCTGAAACCTGGAGTGACTCCCGCGCAAACCGAATCGGCGATTCAGGGCGTGTACCACTCCATTCTCGAAGCCGAAGCACCTGCCATGGGAATGCCGAGTGACGAACTGAAGCAATATCTGGCACGACGTCTTCTACTGCAAGATGCTGCGCGGGGCAGGCCAGTTCTGCAAAACGACGCGAAAACGCCATTGCTGGTCCTACTCGGAATGGTGGGATTGCTGCTTTTGATTACCTGTGCAAACGTCGCGAGCCTGATGGTGGCGCGCGGAGTGGTCCGGCAGAAGGAAGTCGCGGTGAGGCTTGCGATGGGAGCGCGTACCGCGCAGATCGTTCGCCAATTACTTACCGAATCGGTGATGCTCTCGCTGTTGAGCGGCGCCGTAGGCCTGGTGCTGGGGGCCTGGATCTTGCGGATTATGGTGGGAGCCATCTCGCGAGGGGCGGGAATCGAAGGGCTGGATCCGAACCTGGACTTGCGGGTGATGGCCTTTGCCGTAGGCCTGTCGCTGCTGGCGGCCGCCATTTTCGGACTGGCGCCCGCAATGGGCGCGGCGAAAGTCGATTTACATGAAGCGCTCAAGGAACAAGGCTCGCGTGGTTCCGGAAGTACCTCAACTACGCGGCTGCGGCGGATGCTGATAGTCGCGCAGGTGATGTTGACGACCGTCCTGCTGGTGGGCGCCGGGCTGTTTGTGCGCAGCCTGCATAACCTGCGCAACGTCGATATCGGGATCAAGCCAGATCACGTAGTCCAGTTTACCGTGGCTCCCGGCCTGAATGGCTATTCCGCGGAGCGGAGCCGGGATTGGGTGGAACAAGCGCGTCAGGCATTAAGTGCGCTTCCCGGAGTTGAGGTGGTGGGAGCCGCGACGATACCGGTTTTCAGTGACGACGATTCCGGTGGAAACGTCACCGTCGAGGGTTACACTCCGGCTCCCGACGAGGACACTCACATCTTTCGCAACTGGACGACACCCCATTACCTGGCCGCCATGGGCACGCCTCTGATCCAAGGTCGGGAGATCTCCGAATCCGACACTGACTCAACCCAAAAAGTCGCCGTGATCAATCAGGCCATGGCGCAAAAATTTTTCCGCGGTCGTGATCCGATCGGGATGCATTTCGCTTTTGGCGCCGGCAAAAAGATAACTCCGGACATCCAGATTATTGGCGTTGTCATGGACAGTAAGCATGACGACTCCCGAAGTCCGATCGTGCCTTTCGCGTTCTTTCCCGTGGCGCAGAAGAAAGATCTGACCCGGGCGACCTTCTACGTGCGCACCCGGCAGGACCCTCGCAGTATGACCGACGAGGTGCGCAAGGCGGTCGCGCAATTGGATCCGAACCTGCCCATTGCGGAGATTAAGACTCTGAGTGAGCAAGTGGACGATTCGATGTTTCCCGTGCGCATGGTGACAAGTCTTTCGGTGGGGCTGGGAATCATTTCAGCGATCCTGGCGGCAATCGGTCTTTATGGAGTGATGGCCTACAGCGTAGCGCAGAGGACGCGAGAGATCGGGATTCGCCTGGCACTGGGCGCGCAGACCATCCACGTCTTGAAACTTGTTGTCGGGCAGGGGATGTGGCTGGCAATGGCGGGCGTCGCGCTCGGCCTGATTGGTTCCTTGGGCGCCATGCGTGTGTTGTCGAGTCTGCTGTTTGCGGTGACGGCCAGTGATCCCGAGACGTTTTTAGTGGTGGCCGTACTTCTGGCTGTGGTGGCGATGCTGGCGAATTACATTCCGGCGCGGCGTGCGATCGAGGTTGATCCCATGGTTGCGCTTCGTTACGAGTAAAAGCGTGAACACTTTATCCCAGGATCTCCGCTACGCGTGGCGCATGATGCTGAAGGCGCCAGGTTTCACTTTGGTTACGGTGCTGACGCTTGCCCTCGGGATTGGCGCGAACACGGCAGTATTCACCATCTTTCGCGCCAGTCTGTTGCAGAGCTTGCCGTATCAGCAACCGGATCGACTGGTGGAGATGGTGGGATATCGCACCGACGGTTCGGTGCCAGAGATGCCGGTTTCCTACCCGAATTTTTCCGATCTCCGGGAACATAATAACGCTTTCTCCTCGACGGCTGCGTACTCAGGCACAACCGCTACTCTGACGGGACCTGATGGCGCGGAACAGATCATCGTTCCGCTTGCCAGCGCAGGATTTTTTGAAACGCTGGGTGTGAAGCCGCTTCTGGGACGGACGTTCGAACTTGCCGATGAACACCCCGAGGGGACGCCGTCAGTGATGCTGACCTACGGTGGATGGCGGCGGAGATATGGGGCCGATCCGGCAATCGTCGGCAAGAGCATCAACCTGGATGGCGCACTGTGCACCATCGTGGGCGTGCTCCCCACCTCATTTCACTTTGGACCCAGCCAGTCGGGAGAGATCTGGGAAAGCCTCAGAGTCCGCGGCTGGAAGTTGCGGAGAAATGCCTTCTGGCTGCATCCAGTGGGGCGGTTGAAGCCGGGGTTCACGCGAGAACGGGCGCAAGCGGAAATCTCAACCCTCTCCCAACAGCTGGAAAAACAATTTCCCACCGACGATGCCGGCCTAAGTCTCAATCTGGTTCCGTTGGAACAGGTCATCAGTGGATCGGTTCGTCCGGTTTTGCAAATGTTGATGGCGACTGTGGGATTTCTGTTGTTGATTACTTCGGCGAACGTTGCCGGGCTGCTGCTGGCCCGCTCGGTACAGCGGCAAAAAGAGATCAACGTGCGAGTGGCGCTGGGTGCGGGGCGCATGAGAATCGTACGGCAGTTGCTTACCGAGAGCCTGCTGCTGGCATTGATTGGCGGGATAGTTGGCATTCTCGCTGCTTACTGGACCATCCCCTTGGTGATTGCGTTGGTTCCGCAACAGCAATTGATGAATATGCCCACCCTTCAAGGCCTGAATATTGATTTGCCGGTGCTGCTGTTCAGCTTGGGATTATCGTTGGTGACGGGAATCATCTTCGGACTGCTGCCTGCTCTTCAGGCATTCCGGCCAGCCCTGGTACAGGGATTGCAGCAAGGTAGCCGGATGGGAGAGGGACGCGAACACAATCGTCTGCGAAATATTCTGGTCACGGCTGAAATCGCACTGGCGGTCGTGCTACTTGTAGGCGCTGGTCTCATGTTGAAGAGCTTGCGCAATGTGCTGGCAACTAATCCTGGATTTCAAACCAGCGATCTTCTGACACTGTCGGTGGCATTGCCGTCGCAGTCGTATCACGAGCCCGGGCGGCAGGTTCAATTCCAACGAGAGGTGATGGAGCGGCTGAACGCACTTCCGGGAGTGCGCGGATCGGCAGCAGTGACGATTGTTCCTCTTTCTGGCAGCGGCAACACGTCCCGGTTCGATGTGGAAGGGCATCCGAAAGCAAGCGGAGGCCAGGAATTCGAAGCCAGTTCGCCGACCGTCAGCGCGGATTATTTTCGAGTGATGGGAATTCCATTGCGCGCCGGACGTTTCTTCAACGATGAGGACAACGCAACGTCAAAGCACGTAGTGATCGTGAACCAGGCGCTGGCGAGCCAGGCTTTCCCGGGGCAAGATCCTATCGGCAAGTCCATCAACCTGACCTACACAAAGGAGCCGAACCTTTGGGAGATCGTGGGCGTGGTTGGCGATGAGCGTATCGATCGAATCGACGTGGAGCCCAAGCCGATTTTCTACGACAAGTTCGAGCAGGATCCGAGCCGATATTTCAGCCTGGCGATTCGAACAACCGGGAAGCCGGACAGACTTGTCGATCCAATTCGCCGCACGATCCATGGCCTGGACGCCAGCGTACCCGTGTACGAAGTCGCCAGCATGGATTCGTTGATCGCGCAGAGCCCAACCATGATGCTGCACGGCTACCCGGCCTATCTCTTAGGTACGTTCGCGGCGCTAGCGTTGATGTTGTCGGTCCTGGGCATCTACGGATTGCTGGCGTACTCGGTGGCACAGCGAACCCGTGAACTGGGGGTCCGCATGGCGCTAGGAGCTCAGCCCAGAGATGTGCTTCGCCTGATTTTGAGTAACGGCTTGCGATTGGCGATCCTCGGGACAGGTGTAGGTCTGGTCTTAGCCCTGGTCGCAGCGCGGGCGATCGCGAGCCTACTGTTTGCGGTCCGCCCTACTGACGGGCCGACATTCATGTTAGTTGGCGGCGTGCTCCTGAGCGCGGCTCTTTGTGCGAGCTATATACCGGCACGCCGTGCGGTACGGCTCGATCCAGTGGTGGCTTTGCGATGCGAATGATGACACACGGGAGAGTGGCTTTGCTTCATCGAGTGGCAGTGAGTGCGTTGCTATGCATTGTTTGCAGTGCGCAGACCTACAAAGTCCGGTCGGCTTCGCATTTTCCAAACTTGATCGGCCCGTATGCTGCGCACCAGGTACCCGCGCCGAATTTTGGAAACACGTCGCGGATCGAAGGCTTGCTTAAAGGGGACAAGCTTCTTCTGTCGCTTGGCGATGCTGTTACCTTGGCCCTGGAAAATAATCTTGATCTGGCGATCGCTCGCTACAACCTGCCGATAGCCGAAACCGATGTGTTGCGCGCCAGCAGTGGCGCTGCGGTGCGTGGTGTCGCGACCGGCCTCGTGGAGGGAACTCCCGGCGGAGGCGTTGGTGGTTTCGGAACAGGAGCGCCGGGCGCGGGTGCGGGTGGGACCTCGGGCGGCGCGGGCGGAGCAGGCACTGGCGCATCAGGATTAGTCGAATCTACGTTAGGAACGGGGCCACCGCTGCAATCGTACGACCCGCAAGTGATCTCAAGCCTGAATATCGAGCACTTGACGGAGCCTCTTTCGAATACCGTGGTCAGCGGCGTCTCCGATTTGAAACAAAATACCGGGCTGGCAAACTTCAGTTATTTTCAGGCGTTCCCGTCCGGAACCAGCATGCAGGTGGATTTCGATAATCTGCGAACCACCGACAACACCACCAACAGCACGCTGGTGCCGCTGATCAATTCCGGATTTCGTTTCACCCTCCGACAACGTCTGCTTTCGGGGTTTGGCGTGGCGCCAAACCTGCGCTTCATTCGGATCGCCCGTAACAACCGCGAGATTTCCGACGTCGCCTTCCGCAACCAGGTGATTGCGACGGTTTCGCAAATTCAGAATATCTATTGGGATTTGGTGAACGCTTATGAAGACGTCAAGGTGAAGGAACGCTCGCTGACTCTGGCTGAGAAAACACTTAATGACGACCGAGAGCAGGTGAACCTGGGCGCAATGGCTCCGATTGAAGTCACCCGCGCGGAAAGCGAAGTGGCGACCCGCAACCAGGATTTGCTGCTCTCGCAAAACGAGCTCCAGTTGCAGGAATTGCTGATCAAGAATGCTGTTACTCGGGACTTGAGCGATCCGCTGCTGGCGTCGGCTTCGGTCGTGCCGACCGACACCATGAGCATTCCAGAGAAAGAGCCGGTGGTCCCAATTCAAGATTTGATTGGAGATGCACAGAATCATCGTCCGGAGTTGGCGGAAGCGCGCATGGACTTGAACAATCGCGACATCAGCCGCAAGTCGGCAGCGAACGCGTTGCTGCCGGCGGTGGATTTCGTTTCCTGGTACGGGGCCTCGGCGCTGGCCGGAGTACAGAATCCGAACAACCCGTTCATCACGACGCCCATTCCAAGCACCGGTTTCTCGAATGCATTTTCCTCGTTGTTCCGCAACAACTCGCCGGACTATGGTGTAGGCCTGAGTCTTACGATCCCTTTGCGGAACCGCGCCGCACAAGCCGACCAGATCCGCTCCCAGTTGGAGTACCGGCAGGCACAGTTGCGATTGCAACAGCTTCAGAATGAAATCGGGATTGAGGTTCGGAACGCACAGTTCGCTCTGCTGCAGAACCGGGCGCGAGTGGATACAGCAACCAAGGCGAGGGACCTGGCGCGGCAGACTTTCGAGATCGAACAGAAGAAATACGGGCTGGGAGCTTCCACCAGCAACGCCGTTCTGCAAACTCAGCGGGACTTGGCTCAGGCGGAGTCGAACCTGGTTTCTGCCATGTCTACTTATGAAAAATCGCGAGTCGAACTGGAGCGAGCGACGGGTTTGACCCTGACCTCGACCGGGATTCAAATTGAAGACGCGGAGATTGGACAGGTTCGCGAGATGCCGCATTTTGACGGTGTGGCTCCGCGAAAAGATCTGTCATCGCCCAACGAACCGGAACTGAAATAGCCATGGCACCCGAGATCGCCAGGAACGCTTTGCAGGATTTGCCGTCCGTGAAGATAGAATCTTCCCAATCCCGCGCAATGTCTTCTACTTCCTCCAATTCGCCGCCTCGTTTGCTGATCGCGGACGATCAACGCGATGTACTGGAAGCTTTGCGGCTACTGTTGAAAGCGGAAGCCTACTCGATTGAAACCGCGTCTTCGCCCGCAGCAGTAATGGACGCGCTGCAATCGCGAGAGTATGACGCGCTGCTGATGGACCTGAACTATGCGCGGGATACGACCTCCGGACAGGAGGGACTCGATCTTCTCAACCAGATTCAATCGCTCGACAGCACCTTGCCGGTCATCGTGATGACGGCGTGGGGAAGCGTTGAGGTCGCCGTGGAGGCGATGCGGCGAGGGGCTCGGGACTTCGTGCAAAAGCCCTGGGAAAATGCGCGGCTGCTGTCGGTGTTGAAAACGCAAGTCGAGCTCAGCCGGGCCCTGCGGCGCAGCCAGCGACTGGAAGCCGAAAACCGGTTGCTGCGAGCGGAAGGGTTGCCCACTTTCATCGCCCAGGCAGACTCCATGCAACCGGTGTTGCGGCTGATCGCGAGCGTTGGCCCTTCCGATGCGAACGTGTTGGTCACCGGCGAACACGGAAGTGGCAAAGAGGTCGTCGCGCGCACGCTCCACGCGCTGTCGAACCGGGCCAACCGTCCTCTGGTTTCCGTCAACACTGGCGGCCTGCCGGAAGGTATTTTCGAAAGCGAGTTGTTCGGTCATGTGAAGGGCGCCTTCACCGATGCCCGAACCGACCGTATTGGGCGCTTCGAACTGGCGCACGGCGGAACGTTATTCCTCGATGAAATCGCGAACGTGCCCTTGTCGCAGCAGGCGAAGCTGTTGCGGGTTCTGGAGAGCGGAGAAATGGAGCGCGTCGGGTCCTCGCAAACCAAGCGCGTGGACGTAAGGATCATCTCTGCCACCAACGCCGATCTGAACCAGGAAGTCAGCGCTGGACGGTTCCGGCAGGACCTGCTGTTTCGCTTGAATACGGTGGAGATCCAGGTTCCTCCGCTGCGCGAGAGGCGGCAGGACGTGCCACAACTGGCGACGTATTTCCTAAGTCGCTATTCACAACGCTATCGAAAACCCGCAAAAAGTTTCGATCCCGCGGCGATCCAGGCCATGTTGGAATATTCATGGCCGGGAAATGTTCGAGAACTGGACCATGCGGTGGAGCGCGCGGTCCTGCTTTCTGGGGGAGAGTTAATTCGCGTGAGCGACTTGAGTCTGAAAGCGGCTCGCGAGGGAGCACAAAAGCTGGAAGATCTGAGCCTGGAAGAGGTAGAGTCTTTCCTGATCAAGAAAGCGCTGGATCGTTATAGCGGTAACATCAGCCAGGCCGCAGATGCACTAGGATTGAGCCGCAGCGCGTTGTATCGGCGGCTCCAGAAATATGGCATCGGAAGTCCCTAAAAACGTAGCCTCAACCTTCGCCTCGGCGACACCGCGCCCATTTCAGCCAAAACGGAAACAGAGTCTAGGATTCGAAAACCGAGTCCTGCTGCTTGCCCTGGGCGCTGGAGCAGCAGGAGTGATCGCGTCGGTCCTGCTCCTATGGCTGGGCAATCACGACAGCAGCACGCGATGGACGGTTGCGCTGGTGATCGTGATTTGCTGGCTGGGATTCGCCTTTGCTGTCCGCTCTTCCGTGGTTCATCCGTTGCAGACCCTTTCGAATATGCAATCGGCATTGCGGGAAGGAGATTTTTCCTTTCGTGTGCGCGGAGCGCGCCGCGGCGACGCGCTTGGCGAGTTGATGCTGGAGGTGAACACTCTTTCTGACATGCTGCGGGAACAGCGCCTGGGAGCGATGGAAGCCAGCGCGCTGCTGAGTTCGGTGATGACGGAAATCGATGTCGCGGTCTTTGCTTTCGATGCGGAACGCCGGCTGCGACTGGTGAACCGCGCCGGGGAAAAGCTGCTGGCCCAGAACTATGAACGACTCATGGGGAAGACCGCGGAGGAGTTAGAGCTCTCCGATTGCCTGCAAGGCGAGTCCGCGCGAACTTTGGAAAGGAGCTTCCCCGGCCAGGCGGGCCGATGGAGCGTGCGCCGATCCATTTTCCGGCAGGGAGGGGTTCCGCACTCGCTGGTGGTGCTGACGGATCTGAGCCGGGCTCTACGCGAGGAGGAGCGACAGGCGTGGCAGCGGTTGGTGCGCGTCCTCGGACATGAACTGAACAATTCCCTGGCTCCTATTTGCTCGATTGCCGGCAGCCTCGAAGATATGGTCAAACGTGAAATTCGTCCCTCGGATTGGGAAGATGACTTGCGCAGAGGACTACGCGTGATCGCCGAGCGGTCTGACGCGTTGAGCCGCTTCATGCGGGACTATTCGCGGCTGGCGAAATTGCCGAAACCGCAACCACAGAGCATTGATTTAGGCGCGCAGGTGCGCACCGCGGCGGGACTGGAGACCCGACTTCAAGTGCAAGTAGAGGCAGGCCCGGTAACTACGGTGAAAGCGGATCCCGATCAGTTACAGCAGGTGCTGATCAATTTGATCCGAAACGCGGTGGACGCATCGCTCGAGACTCATGGAAGCGTGCAGGTCGGGTGGTCGAAGAACGGGAGTTCGCTGAACGTGTATGTTCGCGACGAAGGGCCGGGGATTGCGAATCCTGCGAACCTGTTTGTACCATTTTTCACGACCAAGCCAGGCGGAACCGGAATTGGGCTGGCGCTCAGCCGTCAAATCGCCGAAGCCCATGGTGGAAGTTTAACTTTGGTGAACCGGCAGGATCGCATGGGATGCGAGGCGCGGATTCACTTGCCGCTTGTTTGATGGGATTGCTGGGTTCGAGTGAGCGCGCCTATCTCTGAAATTACAACTGCGCTTCGTGCTACATTTTGTTTATCTTGCCAGGTTCAAAGCCATCTGCTTCGCCGCGCTCCGGCGCGAGGAATGAGGAAGCTCGGAGCTTGGAAGAAGTTGTTGGTAGTTCGAGCCGGTTCGAGCAACTTCTGCGGGACTTTGCAGCGAAAGTTTCGCCTTCGATCAGCAGCCTGATTCCCTCATTGTTGCGGGAGTCGCCTGACCCGGAATCCTGCGTTACGCTCCTGGAGCGCCTGTTGGTTGAGTACCCCGGGGACACGCTCCGGGAGTTCGCGGTTCATCCTTCGTTCGTTCACTATGCGATTCTTACCTTCGGGCATAGCCGGTTTCTTTCGGAAACTCTGATTCAAAACTCCGACCTCCTACCAGCTTTGCTTCGCCGTCCGGGTCTGGATCGCAGCGATTCGGCTGAGGAGGCTCATCAGCGGCTGGCGCGATTTCTCGCCCGCTCGAATCAGTCGGATCTTTCGTTACTGCTTGCCAGGTTCAAGCGCCGCGAGTATTTCCGCATTATGCTTCGGGACGTGCTTAAGGTTGCCCCGCTGGCAGAGACCACGGCCGAGATCTCGGCGCTCTCCGATGTGCTGATCGCGACTGCGTTGCGCGAGGCGGGACGGCGCTTGCATCGAAGATTTGGCTTGCCCCAGCATGCGAATGATCAAGGCCGAATGGCAGATACCCCGTTTGCGGTGCTGGCGCTGGGCAAGTTAGGCGGCGGGGAGCTCAATTACAGCTCGGATGTGGACTTGATTTACATATACGGGGACGGGCGCGACGTGAACGACGCGCCGCTCGGAGGCCCCGAATATTTTGTACGGCTCGCGCAGGAGTTAACCGGAATACTCTCGCAAATTACTGCGGAAGGGCCGGTGTTTCGACCGGATCTACGGCTCCGGCCGCAGGGTCATGAAGGGGAGTTGGTGATCAGCGCGAGCCAGGCGTTGCGCTACTACTCGAGCGGAGCAGCGGACTGGGAGCTGCAAGCGCTGACCAAAGCCCGGTTCGCGGCCGGGGATCCCGGGTTAGCTCGAGAATTTATTCGCGGGGTACAGCCGTTTGTTTACACCTCGCACGCGAACTTCGACGCCATACAGACCGCTCAGGAATCGCTGCACAAAATGCATATACATCGCTCGCTCGCACAACCCTCCGCGCGGACGATCGACGTCAAACTGGGTCGAGGAGGCATTCGCGATATCGAGTTCCTGGTGCAGTGCTTGCAGCGGGTCTATGGCGGAACCGAGCCGTGGTTGCGTTCGGCGGGCACTATGTCATGTCTGCAGAAACTCTCCGACAAGCAACATTTGAGCGGTGGGGAGTTCGGAGAACTGAGTAGCGCCTACGAATTGTTCAGACATATCGAGCACCGGCTGCAACTACGATACGGACAGCAGACCCATCAGCTGCCGGAATCCGAGGCGGAGATGCAAGTCCTGGGGCGAGCGATAAAGCCTTATCTGGGCCCGGCGGAGGACGCTGAAAATATCGAATCGCTTGTTCGCCGAAGAATGGCGTCGGTATCCGGGATCTGCGAGAAGGTTCTCGCCCGGCAGCAGGTATCCCGCCACCGTGACGCGAGTGGATTCGAGCTGAGCAGCCCACCCACTCGAAGTTGGAGTGCCTCTGAGGAGGAAATCCTGAAGCGGCTGTCGCGCGATGCTCCGGAAATTTATGAAATCGCCAGGCACAGCGATCTGAGCGCGTATGCGCGCAAGAATCTTTTTCTTTTCCTGAATTCGGCGATGTCGTCGTCGGATCGGTATGGCACACTCCTGCGCGAGGCTTCGGGATTCGCAAAGGTATTGCCGATCTTCGAGAGCAGCGAATACTTGACTGAGGCTCTGATACGCCATCCCGAGCAGGTTGCCATCATTGCCGGACTGGAAGCCGGATCGCGACCTCCGGTTTCTGATTACCTGTTTGAAAACGTCGGCCTGCTGACTTCCAACCCGCAGGATCCGGTCTTCTCTTACGTGGCAAGTTCGAACCTGGTGTATGGCGAGAAGCTTGCCATGCTGCGACGTCATTGCTGGCAAAGAAGTCTGATTTCGGGAGCACGCGACATCATTGAGGCTCGTGCGGTGTACGACTCGCTTGCCGACAATACAGGTGCAGCGGAAGAAGCGATCCGCACCGCATTCTCGATAGCGGGAGCGCCGTCGGAATTTGCCGTGCTAGCGTTGGGGCGGCTCGGCAGTGGGGAATTCGATGTGCTTTCCGATGCCGATCTGATCTTTGTCGGCAACGGTGATTCCGCGAAATTGCGGAAAGCGGCTGAGCAGATCGTCCATATCCTTTCCGCGTATACGCGCGACGGTTCGGTGTTTCCGGTAGACACACGGTTGCGCCCACGGGGCAACGCGGGCGACATCCTGGTTTCGCCGTCGCAATTGGAAAGTTATTGTGAGGGGGAAGCCCATTCGTGGGAGGCGCTGGTCTATTCCAAGTTGCGCTTCGTGGCCGGGTCTCGCACGATCGCCGAGCAAGCTGGCTGGGCGGTGCAACGGCTATTTGAAAGATTTGCCCAAGTGCCGGATTTCTCCGATGCGGTTCAAGATATGCGGAAGCGGCTCGAGGTGTCGGATCCCGAGGGCTTCAAGACCCGCCCGGGGGGAATCTATGACATTGATTTTTTGGTCAGCTTCCTAATGATCCGGCATGCAATTCCGAACAAAAATGGCGCTCTGCGGGACCGGTTATGGCGCCTGGCGAGTGCCGGGGCACTAGATAAGGTGAATGCCGCCGCGCTGGATCATGCTGCCGAGTTCTTGCGCACAGTGGAACATGTGACGCGCTTGATTACTGGGAGGGGTCTGAAGGTATTGCCCGCCACGGAGCACGCGCTACAGGTGGCCGAAAAACTGACTGCCGCCAGTCTGGGGGAAGAATTCCCCGAGGGACTTCAGCAGCGTTATGAGCGGACGAGCGCCAAGGTTCGTGAGATTTTCGAACGCGAGGTCTCCAGCAACTGAGCTAAGGAGCCGGGTGCTTGGACTTTAGAGAGTAGTTGCGAACCACCCCGAATCCGGTCACGCCGATGTGCGTAATTGAGACCCAGCGCTCCAGTTTGTGATGCCCGGTGCGATGCATTAAGTAAGACAACCCGACCGATGTCATGGTTGCGGCGGCCTCCAGGCTGGCAAATCCAGCGGAATTGTTGACCACGTCGTCCGGAATGAGGACCTCTTCGCGACCGCGGGCCATGAAGTTGCGGGTGGAGGCATAGTCCAGTCCTCTAAAAACGGCTACGCCGGAGAAGAGCAGGATGTTCTCGCGGTCCCAAAAATGATGGACGGCAGGGTTTTCCGAGGCCGGCGATGGAGCCGCGGGCAGAGTCTGCGCCTGCAGCCACGCTGACGCACAGGACAAGAAAAAGATGCAGGCAGCGATCATGACTGCACGACGGCTCTGGCGATTCATCCATCGATTGTAGCGGGAGAGCGCGCAATTGCCGAGCACCGCGCATCATGTGACGGCGTCACAGTAGCCTGTGATCTTCATCATTTCTCGTTGGTCATTGTGCGGCCTTATAATTGAGCGGTTTATTCGACCGAGGGAGGAATTATGCCGGATTCATACAACGGTCTGCCGGTGCCATCGAACGGCGCCCGGATCCACTACAGCAACGGCCGCTACACGGTGCCCGATAACCCGATCATCCCTTTCATCGAAGGCGACGGGACGGGACGCGACATCTGGAAGGCGTCGGTGCGCGTGTTCGACGCTGCGGTAGAAAAAGCCTACAAGGGCAAGCGCCGGGTTGCGTGGTATGAAGTGTTCGCCGGCGAAAAGGCGATGGCCAAGTTCAATAGCTGGCTGCCTGACGACAGCGTCAATGCCATTCGCGAATTTCGCGTCGCCATCAAGGGACCTTTGACCACTCCGGTGGGCGGCGGGATCCGTTCCTTGAATGTCGCGCTACGACAGATCATGGATCTGTATGCCTGCGTTCGCCCGGTGAAGTACTACAAGGGCACTCCCTCTCCGGTGAAGCATCCGGAACGCATGGACATCGTCATCTATCGCGAAA
This sequence comes from Terriglobia bacterium, assembly GCA_963797845.1. Taxonomy (GTDB): domain Bacteria; phylum Acidobacteriota; class Terriglobia; order Terriglobales; family Acidobacteriaceae; genus DASREM01. The sequence continues at coordinate 415,368 of CAWCRE010000008.1, read as the reverse complement.
ATACCGAAGATGTTTATGCCGGAATTGAATGGGAGCAGGGAACAGCGGACGCGGCAAAGCTGATCGAGTTCCTCAACAAGGAGATGCTCAAGGGCGGCAAGAAGCAGATTCGACTGGACTCGGGCGTGGGCATCAAGCCGATCTCGGTGACTGGCACCAAACGCCTGGTGCGCATGGCGATCCAGTTTGCGCTGAGCTCAGGGCGAAAGAGCGTCACCCTCGTGCACAAAGGCAATATTCAGAAATTCACCGAGGGCGCGTTCCGCAAGTGGGGATATGAACTGGCGACGGAAGAGTTCCGCGACAAGGTTGTGACTGAACGCGAGAGTTGGATCGTCGACAACAAGGACAAGAATCCGTCAATCAGCATCGAGCAAAACGCAAACCTGGTCGAGCCTGGCCTGGAGTTCGCAACGGCCGAGTTCCGCCAGTCGGTTTACGAGGAAGTGAAAGACGTGCTGGATAAGATTTACGCCACGCATGGCAAGGGCGCCTGGAAATCGAAGCTGATGGTCAACGATCGCATTGCAGATTCGATCTTCCAGCAGGTGGTGACGCGGGCCGACGAATATTCGGTTCTCGCCACGCCGAACCTGAATGGCGACTACATCTCTGACGCTTGCGCCGCGCAGGTTGGCGGCTTGGGGATCGCTCCCGGCGCAAACATTGGCGACGGCTATGCCTGCTTCGAAGCGACCCATGGAACCGCACCGAAATATGCGGACAAAGATGTCATCAATCCCGGTTCGGTGATTCTTTCGGGCGTGATGATGTTCCGGTTCCTGGGCTGGAACGAAGCTGCCGACCTGATTGAGCGCGGCTTGGAGCGCACCATCGAGCAGAAGAAAGTCACCTATGACTTCGAGCGCTTGATGGAAGGTGCAAAGAAAGTGAAGACCAGCGAGTTCGCAGGCTACATCATCGAGAACATGGAAGCCGGAGTTCTGGCGGCGGTATAAGATCGGTCTCATTGCCCAAGGACACAGGGAACCAGCACGTGGTTCTTTGTGTCCTTTGTGGTTTAGAATTGAAGGTTTTCCAAGCCGTTCTTGAACTCATCAGAGAGGACTTACATGCGAAACAAGGTAACGATTGTGGGCTCCGGGAATGTGGGAGCGACCGCGGCCCACTGGATGGCCTCCAAGGAACTCGCGGACGTCGTGCTGATCGACATTATTGAGGGAGTGCCACAAGGCAAGGCTCTGGATTTGCTGGAAGCGATGCCGATCGAGAAGCGTGACTCGCACGTGATCGGAACCAATGATTACGCCGATACCGCGAATTCCGACATCGTGGTGATTACCGCCGGTATTCCGCGGAAACCGGGCATGAGCCGCGATGACTTGCTCAATACCAACCACAAGATCATGAAGGATGTGGTCAGCAACGTGGTGAAGCATTCGCCGAATTGCATCCTGATCATTGTTTCGAACCCCTTGGATGCGATGGCGCAAGCTGCCTACAAGATGAGCGGATTTCCGCGCGAGCGTGTAATCGGCATGGCTGGCGTGCTGGACTCGGCGCGTTTTCGGACGTTTATCGCCGAAGAGTTGAAGGTCAGCGTCGAAAATGTGACCGCGTTTGTACTCGGAGGCCATGGCGACACCATGGTGCCCCTCGCGCGCTATTCGACGGTGGCGGGCATTCCGATTACCGAACTCATGGATGCGGCGACTGTCGAACGATTGGTGCAGCGTACGCGTGATGGCGGAGCTGAGATCGTGAAGTATCTGAAAACCGGAAGCGCCTATTACGCGCCATCGGCGGCTGTCACCGAGATGGTGGAGGCAATCCTGAAAGACAAAAAGAAGATTTTGCCCTGCGCTGCGTATTTGGAAGGCGAGTATGGCGTGAAGGGATTGTTTGTCGGGGTTCCGGTAAAACTGGGAGCCAAGGGAATTGAGAAAATTATTGAGATCAAGCTCACCGCCGATGAGAAGGCCGCGCTGGATCGCAGTTCGAGCGCCGTTAAAGAGTTGGTCGCGGTCATCGGCGTTTAAATTTTCGCGAGGGATTCCATTCTCGGGAGTCCCTCGCAGTGTTTTACTTCCGCACGTTTCCGCTTCTCAGCGCTTCGTCAATGAATTGCTTCCAGTGCTGCATTTGCTGATCGTGGCGTTCCTGCGTGTACTCGTCGACGAGTTTGTTTCCGTTCTCAGTTAGGGCTGTATGCACGTAGCTGACTTCGACAACGGTGCTCTTGCCTTCGCTGCTGCAATAGACTGAAATCTGAATGACCAGGTCGGCGCTGAAATTCGCATACTCAGCGCGGTGGTGTTCCGGGTCGTAAAGCGTCATCAGCCAGGTCTTGGGACCGCTATGCTGGGTGCGGAAAACCATCCCTTGGGTGGTCTTTCCGTCGGCAGGGAAGACGTATTCGGGACTCCACCCGGCCGCCCAGGCTTTCTCCCCTTCGGGCGTGAAGAGTGGGAATGCCACATCGAGCGAAGCATCAATGCGGAAGGAACCGTTACGTTTTATGGAATGCGATTGGAAAGCCTGAACAGAGTGAGTTTGCAGGGCCAAAGCCATTAGACAGCCGGGCGCGAGCAGAAATAGAGACAGGTTCACGGAATTTTCTCCTTTCAAAGAAAATGCCCGCCTCGTGGGCGGGCATGATTTTGGGCAAAAGAAAAGCCCGGGCGCAATGCGCTCGGGCGTTCAACCACAAGCAATCGTAGTACCGGTCTGGAGCGCTGTCAATGACGATTATTTACAAGCAGCGTTGCAGGCTCGCTTCGCGCGCGGCCCGGAGGAATGCCTCCGGGCCTACGTGGCTCGAGATCATACGCGCTCGATGGTTACCGATTGCATGACTATGTCTTTATTGGGCTTGTCCTGGCGATTCCGTGGGCACATTGGAGATCTTATCGACCACTCCTGCCCCTCGACGACTTCGCCGAAGATGGTATGTTTGCCGGTCAGCCACGTTGTGGGCGCGACCGTGATGAAGAATTGCGATCCATTGGTATTCGGCCCGGAATTCGCCATCGCGAGTTTGCCCTTTTGTCGAACTTGTGCGGCGACTTCTTGGTCTCATCTTCGAACTGATAGCCCGGGCCCCGTAGCCGGTGCCCGGCAGGATCCCCACCCTGGATCATGAAATTCGGGAATCACGCGATGGAAAATCGTGCTGTTGTACAAGGCGATCCTTGCTCTTCTTGCGCTGATGGGATGCGTCCACTCTCGCTTGCCTTCGGCCAGGTCGATGAAATTCTGCACCGTCTTGGGCGCTTCCTTCTCAAACAGCCTGCAGACGATCGTTCCTTCCGATGTATTGAACTGGCATAAGTGCCGGGTTGACGAGCCATGAATTCCTTTCCTGAATAAAGTGGGTTGCAGCCGCCGGGCGGATCACAACCGGCGGCTTATGATTGCGATGCGTCTACTTCGCGGCTGGGCAGCGGCCGGTTTCTTTGCCGGCATAGCCGAGGCGCCGCCTTTTTCAATGGTGATGTGATTGATTTTTACCGGCTTGTAGGGACGGTCGTTGGAGTCGCGCCCCATGCGCGCGATCTCCTTCACCAACGCCACGCTGGCGTCGTCGCATTGCCCGAAGATCGTGTAGCCGCCATTCAGGCTGGGGTAGGGAACTTCCGTGATGAAAAATTGCGAGCCGTTGGTATCCGGCCCCGCATTGGCATACGCCAGCCGTCCGGGACGATCGAACTTCAGGTCCGGCGATGTCTCGTTCTTAAACTGGAAGCCCGGGTCGCCCGCTCCCGTCCCCGCCGGATCGCCGCACTGAATCATGAAGTTCGGAATTACGCGATGGAAGATCGTTCCGTCGTACAGAGGAACACCGTGCTTCTTGGCATGGGTGACGGGGTTCGTCCAATCCTTCGTGCCTTCGCCAGCCAATAAAGTTGGCAACGCCGATCGGCGCCTTGTCTGGGAAAAGCTTGCAGGTCATCTTTCCCGCCGTCGTATCGATGATGGCAGTTGGCGACCACGATGGCATGCAGCGAGCAGCTTTGTCTGCGACGCATACAGTGCATAGAAGCAAATTTGCGCATGAATAGCTCCTTGATAGAATTTCAGCATCAGCTGAAGGCATTTTCAACAGATTCGGTGGCGTGTACTTCGTTGCTCCGAAGAACTAAGAATTGTACGACAGACCCTGTACGTTCAGCAGGGATCGCTGAGTTGCAGGCTGGCTTGCGCTTGCATCTCGCGGCTGACGCTCTCCGACTTCGCCGAACACACGCAAGCATGTTGCCGCCCAGGATCTTGTGGATGTCCTCGGCGCTTGTAACCGCGATCCAGCAAGGCCTGGGTAATCTTAGGCAGGTCGGCTGCCGAATCCATCCCCTGCGGAGTCGCCCCGCTCACCCCGTCGAAGTCCGATCCCAAGCCCACGTGGTCAATGCCGGCGACTTTCGCGATGTGATCGATGTGATCAATCAGGACGCTTCAACGGTGGCCGCGGAATCTTGGCTGTACCATTCCCGCTCAATTCGGTCCATCTCAATGTAGGTAACAGGTTTCCCCGGCCGCCTTCTGCTGGTCTATATAGGCCTGGTCACTTCGGCTTCGCGTCTTTGACTCTGGCGCTTTGCATGGCTGTCGAGATACTCCTGGTCGATGAAAGCCGTTGAAGAAGTTTACCTGCACCACGCCGCCGTTTTTCGCGACTGCCCGCAGCATGTCATCCGTCATGTTGCGCGGGGCGATTGGTCAACGCCCGTGCTGACGAATGCGAAGCGATCACTGGCGCCTTGCTGACCGCAACCGCGTCATAAAACGTCTTGTCGGCCACGTGCGAGATGTCCACCATCATCCCCAGCCGGTTCATCTCCAGTCACTACCTGCTTGCCGAAGTCGGTCAAGCCCGTTGTGATGCTGGACCTTCGGCATCGTCTATGTCGCCCGAGGAGTCCGCCCACTCGTTGGTGTTCGACCAGCTCAGGGTCATGTAGCGCACGCCCAGCCGGTAAAAATCGCGCAGCAGGTGGATGTCGTTCTCGAATCGAGTGCCCGCCTTCAATGCCCATCAGCGCGGCCAGCTTCTTTTCCTTGTGGGCGCGTTCGATATCCGCCACGCTGAAGGCCATCATCATGCGATCCGGATGCCGCGCCGCCTGCTCATAGACCGAGTCGATCAAGTCCAGCGTGTGCTGCGCGTATTGGCCGCCGGTCGTGCTCGGGTCGACCCAGATGGAAAAGAACTCCGCGCCAAGATTGCCGGCGCGTGCCTTGTCCAGACTGATGTGGCCGATATCTTTCGGGTCGGTATTGCCGATGTCGTAGTTTTCGTCGAGGAAGCGCTGCGGAGTGTCGGCATGCGTATCCACCACGATGGCGGTCTGATGGATCGCCTTGGCGCGAGGCGTGACCACCACTTCTTGCGCGAAGGCAATACTGGCCAAACAACAAATGAATAAGACGACGCTGCGCATTTCATCAGCAGTCGATTTCATTGAATTGTTCAGTGGCTTGCAAGTCAGAAGATTGTATACACGAGCTCGGCGGACTGCTAGCGCAGGCCTTCGAGAGCCATGGCTTGCCACGGCATTCCTGAGCGGCTGGTCGGTATCGATCACGATCTGAGGCGCGTCGATCGCTTCGAATCCCTCTTTGATCCTGCAGATACAGATCGAAATCGCGATTGCCTGCCGGGTGCCTCGTCTTGCGCGAGCCGCTTGCGCGGCCGTTTCCTCGGAGCAAACGCAATGCAAGATGCGCCATGGCTGCTTCATCGCCTGCAGCCGCTTGGACGACCTGTTCGATCTGGTACCGCCGCGAGAAAGGACGACCATCCAGAAACACCATTCGCGAGGGCCGTCTTCCGCAACAAGGACCCGGCACCTCAAGCATGACCGTCATCACAAAAATCGTCCTGCTCCGTCGAATACTCAATCTCCGCGGCAGGGAACAGTGCCGCACGCACTTCGTCTTTGTTCAGAACGAGGCCGCCGGTCCGGGAAGCGAATTCGCGGGCCGAGGGTCGTCTTTCCAGGCCCCGGTAGCCCGGCCATTAGAACAATCATGCTTTAAGGATGTGAATCAGGACTACTGCTGTGACGCGGCTAACATCATCGACCAGCGAGGAAGGAAGCATCGGAGTCACGATCGTTGCTGCCGCCTCAGCCCCCGATGCCCTTCGCGCCAGTTCGCTGTAGCGGTCAGAGACCATGACGTGGAACACCCATTGATGCCGCTCTTCTTCAGGCTCGATCAATCCCATGCTCTTGCAGCGGAACCATGTACTGCTCGACCCATTTCACCTGGTCGCGAGTCATGCCGCGCCGCTGAATATCCACGGTGATGCCCGCCAGGTGGGACGAAGCCGTCTCGCCGCTCTCCGGCGCCGCATTGCGGTTATGGCGTCGTAGCTTTTTCTGCACCAGCACGGTTCGCACCGCGGAGTTCACCTGGATCTGATCATGAACTGCTTGTAATAGTCCTGCGCTCAGGTCTTGACAAAAATCCCGCGTCCACGGACGGCAATAGCGGCGATCGGGATCGAGCCGCGGATCGATGCGCAGAGTCTGGCTGGGACTAATCGGCACCAGTGCCTCACTCGCCTTCAGACTGTTCCAGTTCCTCGTCGTCCTGGATGCGAGGCAGTTCCAGCCGGTCCACCTCCACGTTTTGTCGCAGCAGGGAATCGTGCGAAGGACGGAACAGCGGGTTCCAGTAGAGACGGCGAAAACGGCTGCGACGCGTGTACCTACACTGTGCGCGTGACGAGGTACCGTGCGCCGCATCGCCCATGCCGGGCTGCTGACTGCACAATCAGCAAAAGCATGGCTGTCAGACGCGCGTTTTAGCTTCGAACTCACGAAGTGGAAAACTCGACTGAAAACCGTATCTCTGCTTGAGGTCCAATGATTGTAACTCACGGACCAGAGTCATAGGGCCTGGCAATTCACAAACTTATTCTCGTTACGTTGGGGTCGAAACGATGTTACCAGAGCTGTGAAGAAGCCTATTACCTGGTTACTCGTGAGTACCCAGTGCCATTACCTGCAGAAATATTACTCTAAGATGCAGCTGCTGACAACCGGGTTTCTCGTGCAAACCCGCGCCCATCATGGCTTGCAGGCGTGACTGAGCTACTTGCGGAATATATCGACCAGATGCCTGCTTCATCACTTCGCCGCCCACCTGCGAGATCGAGCGCGTCAACGGAATATCCTTGGGACACACTTCCACGCAGTTCTGCGCGTAGCCGCATTCCTGGATTCCGCCGTCTCCCATCAATGCCGCCAGCCGTTCCCGCTTCAACGCCGCGCCTGTAGGATGGGTATTGAACAGCCGCACCTGCGAGATCGTCGCCGCCCCTACGAAGCCGGTGCTCTCATTGAACTGTGGACACGCTTCCATGCAGCAGCAGCAGGAAATGCATCGCGACAGCGGATAGGCCTGTTCCTGCTCCTCCATCGATACGCGCGGGCCCGACCCGAGATCGTAAGTGCCGTCTATGGGTACCCACGCCTTCACGCGCTTTCAGGTTCTCGAACAGCACGCTGCGGTCGACCGCGAGATCGCGAATCACCGGGAACTTGGAGAATGGCTCCAGCTTGATCGGCTGATCCAGCTTGTCGACCAGCGCCGAGCAGGCCATGCGCGCCTTGCCATTGATCAGCATGGCGCACGAGCCGCACACCTCTTCCAGGCAGTTCGAGTCGTAGGTGATAGGAGTGGTCTTCTTGCCGTCGCGGGTCACCGGATTCGCCGCGATCTCCATCAGCGACGAAATCACGTTCATGCCCGGCTTCCAGGGCAGTTCGAACTCCTCCCAGTGGGCTTTTTGGTCGGGAGTGGCTTGGCGTTTGATTTTGAAGATGACGGATTTTTGATTGGCCATATACGAATCGAGTCTTCCCCTTAACAACTTACCGTGTAAATAACTGAAATGGAAGAACTTTACTCACGCATGCAAAATCATGCATCTTGACACTCTGGCGGCACACATCGACAATACTTCGAAGCTGTTGCCTCCCAAGGAGTGATTTATGTCTGGTCTTGGATTTCAGAGCTATCCCGAACCCAATGCTCCCGCTAAGAAGAAGAATTGGATCAAGCTGGGCTTGACGGCGTTCATGGGCCTCATCGTCGTTGCACTGGCCGCGTCGGTCGCCAGCAACACCGTGAACTGGCTGTTCGTACATCCTCACTAAACGGGACATCCCCCCCGCTGTCTCTACCTCAAAGAGGTAACAGCACCATGCGCTGCCGCGTCGGAGCACTGCATCGGTGCGTCTGCCCTTCGGCGAATGGCAGTTCCGGCATCAGCTGGCATGAAATCCATTTCCTCTGACTACTTCACCGCGTCGTACCGCCGTGGACGTGGCGGAATCAGCGACACATCCACCGGTTCGAATTCGAAACGCGGCTCGTCCGCATCCGGCGCGAAACTCGCCTTCGTCGTCTTCAGCCAGTTAGCATCATCTCGTTCGGGGAAGTCCGGCTTGTAGTGCGCGCCGCGCGACTCGTCGCGCATGGCGGCGCCCTGGGCGATCACTCGCGCCAGTTGCAGCATGTTGTAAAGCTGCCGCGCAAACGCAATCGTAGTATTCGCCCACTGTGAGCGGTCGCTCAGGTTGATGTTCCGGAACCGCTCCAGCAACTCCACCAGCTTCGCGTCCGTTGCTTGATTCTTGTTGTAGCGGATGACCGTCAGTTCTTGGTCATCTCGTCGCCCAGTTCCCGCCACAGCAGGAATGGATTCTCGATCCGTCGGCCCTCATCAAGCCGGCGTTGATCTCTTCCTGCCGCTTGCGTTCTGCTTCGAAGTGTCCGTTCGTCGGAGCAGCCTGCAGGTTGCGCGCATACCGCATCGCCGTCGGCCCGGCCACAAATCCGCCGTAGATGCACGACACCAGCGAATTCGCGCCCAGTCGGTTCGCGCCGTGATACTGGTATTCGCATTCGCCCGCGGCGTAAAGGCCCGGGATGTTGGTGGCCTGCGTGTTATCCACCCACATGCCGCCCATGGTGTAGTGCATGCCGGGGAAAATCTTCATCGGCGACATCGCGCGGATCGTCTCCCACAAACTTCTCGTAGATTTCGAGAATGCCTTCGAGTTTGCGATCCAGTATCTTGCGATCGATGTGCGTCAGGTCGAGATACACCATCGGCTTGCCGTCGATGCCGAGATTGTGTTCGTACACGACCTTGTGGATCGCCCGCGTCGCCACGTCGCGTGGCACCAGGTTCCCGTACTTCGGATACCACTCCTCGAGGAAGTACCAGCGCTCGCTTTGCGGGATGCTTGCGCATCTCGCTTGTCCCCCGGCGTCTTCGGAACCCACACCCGGCCGCCTTCACCGCGCGCCGACTCCGACATCAGTCGCAGCTTGTCTTCGCCCGGAATCGACGTCGGATGCACCTGGATGAATTCGCCGTTCGCGTAATAGCAGCCTTGCTGGTACAGCGCCGACTGCGCCGACCCGGTGCACACCACTGAATTCGTCGACTTGCCGAAGATCGCTCCAATTCCGCCCGTGCAGACAATCACCGCGTCCGAAGGGAATGTCCGCACTTCCATGGATGCGCAAATCCATGGCGCAGATTCCGCGGCACACTCCAGCAGAGTCCAGCACGGCGGACAGAAATTCCCAGTGCTCGAACTTGTTGACCTTCCCTTCCGACTCGTAGCGCCGCACCTGCTCGTCGAGCGCATACAGAAGTTGCTGCCCGGTCGTCGCGCCGGCGAATGCCGTGCGGTTGTAAAGCGTGCCGCCGAAGCGGCGGAAATCGAGCAACCCTTCTGGCGTGCGATTGAACGGAACGCCCATGCGATCCAGCAGATCGATAATTCCCGGCGCCGCGTCGCACATCCCCTTCACCGGAGGCTGATTGGCCAGGAAGTCGCCGCCGTAAATGGTGTCGTCAAAGTGTTGCCAGGGGGAGTCGCCTTCGCCCTTCAGGTTCTTGGCAGCATTGATGCCACCCTGTGCGCAAACCGAGTGCGAACGCTTGACCGGGACGATCGAGAACAGGTCCACGTCCGCGCCCATCTCGGCGATCTTGATGACGGTGGCCAATCCTGCCAGCCCGCCGCCGATTACGATAATTCTAGGATTTGATGCCATTTATGCATCAGCTCCGGTCGACGTTCGCCGCCGGAGCTCCGCATCAACGAAGTTCGTGCGCCCTGTCGCCCGACGGCTGCAACGGAGTAACGAGGAATGTGTACATGGTTGCGCCGCCCACCCGATGAATAAGCACTCCGATCGCCAGGCATACATAACCGAAGCCGCTGCGCCCGCTCTCGCCGCTGACCATGCCCCACTTCGCGGCAAACAGCCAAATGCCGTACGCGAAGTGCCACGACGCCGCCACGATCTCCAACGGCATAGAACGCCAGGATCCAGGGATTCTGAAATTCCATCTGCACCTTTCCGAAACGCGGCATCCGGATTGCGCAGGCGAGGTGCTCACCGCTGAATCGCAAGTGATAGGTGTGATAAACCATGTAGAAAAACGCGATCGCACCCGTCCAGCGCTGCGAGGTGTACAGCCAGTTTCCCGTCCACGGATAATCCCCCACGTTCAATTCGCCGCGATACCAGATGTAAAACCCATACAGCGCGTGATAGAGGATCGGAATCCAGATCCGACCCCACTCCAGGAAGAAGACGAACGGCAAGCCGGCCAGAAAGCGTACTTGCCGGGTATAGGCGGCCGGACCCTTGACTGCTTCAATATTAGAAATAAAATGCTCGACGAGAAATGCGCCAATCGGGATGATGCCGGTCAGCGAGTGCAACCGGCGCCAGAAAAACGAATGTCCCTTGTCCAGCCCGCAGAGGCGCAACCCCGCCCGTAAGCCGGTCGGAGGTGCAGGACTGGCTGTTGGCCACGAAAACTCCTTATGACTTCAGATCGACAAAATAACCTTTTATTATCGGCGTTGGTGGAGTTAGGAGTCAAGAAAAGAGCGGAAAGTCTTACGTGGTGCGCGCGAAATTCTCACCGACTCGCCGGTCGAAATGACGTCTTCAAGGTTCGGCCCTCGGTTCAGCTATCCTTGTCGCACCACGACAGAAATTTTCGGAAAGCTGTGCCGCGGTGGCTGTAATGGGCTTTCTCTTCAGCGGTGAGTTCGGCAAAAGTCTTTTTTATGGCAGGAAAGTAAAACAAGGGATCATAGCCAAAGCCGTGGGACCCACGAAAGTCATCCAGGACAAAGCCCTCTGCTTTCCCTTCGAACACCGCCAAGGTCTTGCCATCTCTTGCCGCAGCGATCACGCAGATAAATCTTCCGGTGCGCCTCTCGATGGGAAAGTCTGTTAACTCCCGCAGCAGGCGTGCATTGTTGGCATCGTCACCGGTATTAGACTCCGCCCGGTGAGGTTCGTCGGCGGCGTACCGAGCAGAATGAACACCGGGAGCGCCGCCCAGTGCGTCAACCACAAGTCCGGAGTCGTCGGCTAAGACGATTTCTCCCGGCGCGTACTGGCTATATTCTTCGGCCTTCTTGCGCGCGTTGGCTTCAAAAGTTTCGCCGTCTTCCACGGGGGTGGGTAGCGACGCAAAGTTTGGCAGCGAGGCGATTTCGATTCCATGATGACTGGCGGCGCCAGCGAAATCGCGCAGCTTGCCGGGATTAGACGTCGCGATCAGGACTCTTTTCATGACGGCAGAGATTCGAGGATAGATCTTCTGGAACGACTTTGTCTCCACCACAGCAAGAGGGTGAGTAGCAGTGCCGCGACGGAAACAACACCGCCCGCTGTGCGGTCCCAGGTTCGCTTAAACGTGATCTGGATGATGTTCTGTCCCGGTTGCAGCGGGATCAACATCTGCCCGGTATCTTCTCTGGTTTCAGGAGTGACGGAAATCGAGTTGACCTGAACGTGCCAGGCAGGGAAAGTGAACAGCTTGATCGCTAACTTCCCTGGAGCGGTGACGGCGGCGCTCAGGAGTTTTGATTGCCCGTCCCATTGGTAGATGTGGATGCCCGCCTGGCCCGAACTTTCGTAGGTCGCCTTGCGAGCCTGGGGATCGACATCATAGGCATCCGCGCCATTCGGAACGTACTCGTCGGTCCCTTCGTAGCCCTTTCCGCTCTCTTTGAGCTTGTTCAAGCAGGTGAATATCGTTGGCCTGATCCCACCAGGGAGGCTGCATGCGATGACCCACAAACAGCAAAGCTATCAGCATCAGCAGGCAGATTCCAGCGCGGGCGATCCATTTCGGCCATGCGAGCACGAGCTGCAGAGTCAAGACAACGTTCAGACACAAGAGCCATCGCCACGGAAGCTGGATGAACCTGAGCTTGGGCAGGTAGTCCCAGCCCGGAATCGTAATGGAGAACATCAGCAGGGAGGCGGCGGCGCCCCAACCCACGAGCATCGACCAACGATTTCGCTTTGAGCCAAAGCGCTTCCGGGAAGAAACTGACAGCACCAGCAAAATTCCTATCTCGATAATCGCGACGACAGAAACGAGAAGGTTAAACCGGTTGTGATCCGGGTCAGCAATGGTCGTGAATAAAAAGTTGTCAGCGGGTCGTACCCCGGGCGCAAGGACCTCGGCGATGTTGACCCATTTCTGTTCGTAGGCGGCTGGGAAGATGTAGAACGCAGCCAGTGCTGCGCCGAGAACGACCGCGACAGCGGCGATTCCGAGTGTTCTCCAATTACGCCGGTAAGCCACGAGCACAAGCGCAATAAGCACCAGGGAATAATTGACCATCACAGCGGCCGGCGCATTGGTGAGCCACGCCGCCGCAACTACCAGGCTGAGAGGGATCACAGCCGCCGAACCCTCTTCGTCCGCTTTCAGGGTGAATAGCAGGAGCAAAGGCAAGACGGCAGCCGCAAGCAGTTCGGCATAGGCGCTTCGCCAATACACGATCACCAGGTGGTAGGGATTCGCGGCGTAGAAGGCGGCGGCGAAGATGGCATCACGCCGCGACATCCATCCTCGCGCAAGTAAGAACATCGAACCGCCGCAGAGCGTGAGTACCACGACGATGTAGGCGGCGGGAACGAGGCTCCAGGGCAACACGACGCCCAGGAACGCCCCAAAAGCCACGATCCGGGCGGATAGAAGAGAAACCTGGCTTCGCCATAGCCGTAGTGGGCCAGAGCAGCCCAATGTGGATACGGGACTCCCTGATGCCACTGGTTCACGACTTCCATCCACGAGTTCATATGGAATTCGAAGTCGTGGCCCGAGGGAATTCCGAAAAAGAGGAACGGTGCAGTGACCACAAGCGCGACCGCGAGGGTCCAAAGGAAAGGACCTGGGAACAGAGACGACTTCGGGGCGACAACTTTTTGTTCAGGCAGAGTGTTCAAGGGTCGTCGAAAGCATATCTTGGCGGCGCTACTTTCGAAAGTGATTCAGAATCGCATCGGCCTGACTGCGAGGCACGACTGCAGCAAGAGCAGCGGAGTCGGCTTGTTTCACCGCCTGCACGCTTCCGAAATGCTCCAGCAGCCGGCGCGTGGTTCGCTCGCCGACTCCGGGAATCTCCAGCAATTCGGTGGCGCGGTCGCGCATCTGCCGGCGCTTGCGATGGAAAGTCACGGCGAAGCGATGAGCCTCGTCGCGAATCAACTGCACCAGGTGCAGCACCGGGGAATGATGGTCGAGCACCACCGGCTCGTCTTCCTGCCCGAACACGTAGATGATCTCTTCCCGCTTGGCAATCGCGGCCAGCGGCTGGTTGATGATCTCGCAGCTGACTCCAGCGCTTCGGCTGCGGCATGCAATTGCCCGAGTCCGCCGTCGATCAGCACCAGGCTCGGCATGGTCTTCTTTTCTTCCTGAAGGCGCTTGTAGCGGCGGGTGACCACCTCGCGCATGGAGGCGAAATCGTCCACTCCTTCCACGGTGCGAATGATGAACTTCCGGTAATCGGACTTCTTCATTCGCCCGTCTTCCCATACCACCATGGAAGCGACGGTCTCCGCTCCCTGGATATGCGAGATGTCGAAGCACTCGATGCGGCGGGGCAGCTTCCGGCATGCCCAGAGCATCCTGCAACGCTTCCTGAATCGCCTTGGTATTCGGCTTCATCACCCGGAAGCGCTGATCGTAAGACTGCTTGGCGTTGTTGCCGGCAAGATCGAGCAGCGAGCGCTTATCGCCGCGCTGCGGCACCAGGATGTGAACGCGCGCTGCCGCGGACTGTCGGCAATCTGTTCGGAAAGCAGTTCCTCCAGCGTCCTCGCGATCTTCGAAGTCCACCGGAACGTAGATATTGCGCGGAACGTATGGCTGTCCGATATAAAGCTGGTTGAGGAACGCGGAGAAGAATCGCCAGGATTGAATCCCGCAGACTTCGGCTCAGACGGCACAGCCGGGCTCGGGTTCTGCTCGCGAATTGCTCCGTAGTCCGGCAGATCTTCCCAGAAGAATTCCCGGCGATCGAGCACTCTTGCCACCGCGCATGTGAAACAGATTCACTGCCAGCATTCCGTTTTCGTAGTGATAGCCGAAGACGTCGGCGTCGTCGCCTTCGACCGCGGCGATGCGCTGCTTTTCCTGCAACTGCTCGACCGTCGAGATCAAGTCCCGATACTTGGCCGCGCGCTCATATTCCTCCGCTTCGGCAGCGCTTGCTCCATGCGCTCGCGCAAGGACCGCGACAGATCCGTCGGCCGGCCTTCGAGAAACAGCTTCACGTCGCGCACCGCCTCCTGATACGCCTCGGGCGTGGTGAGTCCTTCGACGCAAGGCCCCAGACATCGCCCGATGTAGTACTGCAAGCAGGGACGCGGATGAAAGCGGTTCAGGTCCACCTTGCAAGACGGAATCAGGAAATGGCGATGAATCAGATCGACGATGCGATACGCGAGGTTGGCAGGGAAGTAAGGCCCGTAGTAAGCGCTGCCATCCTTTCGCAAACGGCGGGTCACATAGACCCGGGGAAAGCGCTCGCCCAAGGTCAGCTTCATGTAAGGATAAGTCTTGTCGTCGCGCAGCAGAATGTTGAAGCGCGGCTTCTTCTGCTTGATCAGGTGGTTCTCTAGCGCCAGAGCCTCTTTGTTGTTGGCGACGACGATGTAATCGACATCGATGGCCTCACGCACCAGCGTGCCGGTTTTCGCGTCTTCAGCGCGCCCTGGTGGAAGTACGAACTAACCCGGTTGCGCAGATTTTTGGCCTTGCCGACGTAGATGATCTCTCCCTCGGCGTTCTTGTAGAGGTACACGCCCGGGGAGGTCGGCAGAGTGCGAATTTTGCTTGTAGATCCAAGGATAGGTTCTTCTATTCTAGTAGACGCGATGACACCCGTTTCGGACGCAGCGGCCCAGGTTGCCTTGGTTTGAAGATCTGTGATGCCAAAGTTTCACCATATAAAAATTCCTTGGTCTGTGTCCCTTTTCTCAAGTAAGTTACCTCCTCTCTCTGATCGCAACCTCCATAAATCCATGAAATTCAGCAGCTTACAGCGTCCGGCACGAAGGTTCGATTGGCAGCAGTCGTGCTCAGGTACAATGCGGCTGCCGAAGTAGCAGCCACGAACTCAAACTGGGTTTCAAGAAGCTGCAACGAGGGAAGGAGCCCTTAAAAGATGAATCGCACTTCGTTAATTATTCTGCTGGCAGGGAGCATGGCGGCGACGGTAGGTTGCGCCAGCAAGAACTACGTGAGGCAAGAAACGACGCCGCTGATCAACAAGACCAATGAGCTGGACGACCTGACCGCAAAGAATTCCAAAGACATCAAAGACGTAGACTCACGCGCGCAGGCTGGAATCCAGCAGGTGAACCAGAAGACTGCGGAAGTCGAGCAGAAAGCCCAGGCTGCCGGACAGCAGGCCTCGCAGGCGCAGACCCTGGCTGACAACGCCGTGCATCGCGTCGATTCGCTGAGCAGCACCGTCGCCAACCTCGACAATTATCGTGTGGTGACCGAGACCTCCGTTCATTTCGGTTTCAACAAAGACAATTTGACCAAAAACGCCAAGGAAGCATTGGACCAGCTTGCGACGGATGTCCCGAATACCAAGGGCTACATCATCACGGTTGAGGGCGGCACCGACTCGGTCGGAAATGCCGATTACAACTACAACCTGAGCGAGCGCCGCGCCGACGCGGTGATCCAGTACCTGGCGTCACAGCACAACATCCCGGCGCACAAGATCTATTTGATCGGTCTTGGCAAGGATAAGCCGGTGGAAACCAACAAGACTCAGAAGGACGCGCGAAGAATCGTCGGGTGGATGTCCACCTGATGACCAACGTGCAGGGCGACAACAACGCTCCGGCGCAGCAGCAACAGACAACTCCGCCGTCGGGAGCAAATCCGCCCTCGATGTAAACAAGTTTTCCCTCCTCCCCGGAGGACTTCGCCAACTCAGGCTGCCTCTCCCCCAAGAGGCGGCCTATTTTTTTATCACTGTGCCGACATGCGCTGGGGGCCCTTTCCCATACAACTGGGCTTTGGTCGCAGAATACTTTGCGACATCGCTGCCCGGTCCTCCGCCACGGTGCAATTGTCCGGAACCTCCCCCGCCAAAGTGGGAATCCATGTGTTCTGCGATTGCCAGGTGAATCGACGGTGCTCGAAGTCGAAGGAAACCTGGCGAACGTGTAGCGCGGAAACGCCCAGCAGGCCATCGAACGACAAGCTATTGTTATGGTCGGTCGCGATATAGGCGCGGCGCGCGCCCAAGCTCGAATTGCCCAGTTGCACGTCGGAGAGTTGTACCTCGCGCAACGCAAGCTCCCCCTTCAGGTTCCGCGAGGTTCGGAGCACCCCGGCAAGTCCGCGCAGGCGAGAAGCAAGATGGCTCTCGAACAAGACCAGTTCAGACGAGCCGGTATCAACGAGTAAATGAAGCGGCTGCTGGTTCGTCTTCACTTCTACCGTGACAAATGGCGGTTCACTCTGAAAGCTAGCTCCTCCGGCGGGAGGCAAAGCCGTTGGGCCGAAGAGGATGCTGCCGGTTTCGTAATCGATTCGGAAGTTCCTGGTCCCCAGAACGTCCAGTCCTATCAGGGCGTCGATGCGAACTCCCAGGTCATGTTCCAGCGTGGCGAGATCTTGCACAGCCACTCGTACTGCGTTCTGCGTGACCGGTCCAACACTGACACTCGGAATCACTACCTCGGAGGTGGCAACTTCGCCGCTTACCACCGGCAGACTGGTTTTGTATCCACTGATGTGCAGCTTTTTGGCGATTCTCTTTTCAATCACACTCGGGTTCGTGCCCGTATCAATTAAGAAGTTGAGCGGGCCCAGGTCTCCGATCGAACCCTGGACTACGATCATGAAATTCTTGTGCAGGCTGAAGGGAATCTCCCACGATTGTAGCGACGCGTTTTGTTGAGTCCAGGCAACCGATGGCAAAGAGGCGTACAGGAAAACAATGCCGAGCACTTTGGATTTCATACTTCCCCACCTCGTTAGCGCAAGAGACGTGGATCCAAGGCAATTGGCACCTGAACTTCTTCTGTATTTCGCATGTACTCGCCGCTCGTTCTGAAACCTCGAAGCGGCCGTTCATCCCAAGGGGTCTCACCACCTCCGTTGAGTTTCGTCCAAAGCTCATGATGTCTGCACCGGGATCCGGTACGTATCGCTTCGGCCCTTTTGAAGTGGACGAACATCTGGGTGAATTACGGAATCAAGGCAGACGAATTCCTTTACAGCAACAACCCTTGCAAGTCTTGTTGATCCTGCTGCAGGCGCCGGGGGAGTTGGTTACTCGAGAACGACTCCGCCGTACGATTTGGCCCGAGAACACGTTCGTGGAATTCGATGATGGCTTGAATACGGCTGTGAAGAAGATTCGAGGCGCTCTGGGTGACTGTGCCAACGCACCCAAGTACGTGGAAACCATTCCCAAGCGCGGGTACCGGTTTATCGCTCCACTGGTTGCTGTTCCGCAGCAGGCCGAGAACCGCGGAATTTCAATTTACTTCTGGGTGGCAACCCTGCTGTTTGCGTTCCTCTGTGGCTATTTGAGCCACGCCGTTCTCTCTGCCCGCTAAGCCTGTATTTGCCCTTCATCGGCGCTACAATAAACAAATATGCGGGCAGCCGTTGTGCTCTGGTTTGTGGTTCTTCTGTTAGCAGCATGGGGATCGGCGCAGGTCGAGACTGTGCCTTCCTCCGACAAGGGACCGGGGAAAACCGAGGCTCCCCCGCGTTCCGACACGCCGCGGGGCAATGAGGAGAGTTCCAGCCGCGATACCCGAATCGATATTCGTCCGCCCGAGAACGACGCCAAGGAGCACCCCTTCAGCACTGTAGGTGGAGACGAGGAACCAGCCGACAACGGAAGCGATGTGCAGGAGTTCAAGCCTTGGGATCCGCACAAGGCTCTGAAGGACATTGAGGTCGGTGATTTCTACTTCAAGAAGAAGAATTATCGGGCCGCGCTCGATCGTTACAAGGAAGCCCTCTACTACAAGAACAACGACGCCATGGCGAACTTCCGCATGGCCCAGTGCCTGGAAAAGCTAAGCCAGCCCGACGAAGCACGCGCCCATTACGAGGAATACCTCAGGATTCTGCCTCACGGCCCATTTGCCGAGGATGCGCACAAGGCAATCGACCGTCTGAACGGCGAACCGAAACAGACCTCGAAGAAGTAGGGCTATTTCTCGAGACGGATGAACTCTCCCGTGCTGGCGTTCACTTCTGCCCTTAATTTTGCCTGGTCGCGGCTGGCCCCGTAATACACGTGCCAGATCAGTTCATTGGTGGGACGGCTCCAATCGAGCATGTAGATCACAGGAGTATCGGCAGCCTTCTCCAGAATTTTGTCTCCGCCATGTTTCTGCGCAACCTCGAATGCTTTATCCGAGTCAACTTTCAGGAACTGCATATCGAAGATGCTGGTGGAGGCGTTGTCGGGGTTGTAACTATCTTCGCTACCCGGATTCACACCACGGGAGGGAGCATCCGAAACATCGGTTCCCGACCACGTCCATGGTTTCACGCCGCGCTGCGCGGCCGAAGCGAATGATGCCCGCCACACGGCGGACTTCCCGTCCGCGCCCTTTGCGTCCGAGGTGGGTTGCGACTCCAGGCGGAATGGCTGCGCATCGCGCGCCCATCCTCGGGCAGAGATGAACATCTTCTGGAAAGCGCTTCGTCCGGTGAGGTACTCGGGAGGCTTAGGCTGCGGCTTCTCCGCGGGCTTCGCGGGTTCGGAGTTGCAGCCTGCCAAGATTGCCAAGCAAAACACCGACAGCAGCAGCTTTTTCATAGCCACCCCTTTTTCCTCGACGAATTTATTGAGCCCTGATGGCTCGCGTTACATTCTACTAAATGGAGGAAGAGACTCAGGATGGAATCCTACCTGTTTCGGTTGCACGAGGTGATTACCGCCGCAGTGCGCGACACGACCTTCGAAGAACTGGCTTACCAAGCAGAGGGGAAGTGGAGCATTGCGCAGATTCTCGAGCACCTGTATCTAAGTTACACCGGGACCGTGAAAGGTTTCGGCAAATGTCTGCAGCTGGGAAAACCGATTGTTACCTCCTCTACAGTGAAGCAGCGGGCAGCAACATTTCTGATCACGAGAATTGGCTATTTTCCTAGCGGACGGAAGTCTCCGAAGCAAGCACAACCGCGCGGAGTCGATCCCCACACCGTGATGCGTCAGATCGGCCACGAGATCGAGAAGATGGATGCGGTAATCACTGAATGTGAGTCGCAGTTTGGGCGAGGGCCTGTGCTTGATCATCCACTGCTTGGCCCACTTACGGCAGCGCAGTGGCGAAAGCTGCATTGGCTGCATGCTCGGCATCATCTGCGGCAGGTTGCAAAGCTGAAAGAAAAATACGACGCAAAAACAAAGCCCTCGACCAGAGCCGAGGGCTGAAAGCAAGGGTAACTGCTTATTCGCGAGTTTTCGCGGGAACGCCGGCTTTGCGAGCTTTTTCCTGCAGGTCTTCGAGTGACTGCTTGGCTTCGTCTACAGTCTTTTGTTTATCGGCGATTTGCTGCTTGTATTGTGCGTCTTCCTTGTCCCAAGAACCGGCGTTGCGCAAGCGATTGCCGGCATCGGCGTAGAACGCAGCCGCACGCAGCTTATATTCCCGCTGCATGACATCCAGTTCGCGGGTAAGCAGATCGACTTGTTCTTTCTGCGCGTCGATCTTCTTTTTCCATTGGTCCATTTCTTTTTGACGTTGTTCCGCGTCGGAACCAGAGTTGCTCTCAGGATTCTTCACCGTATCAGGATTCGGCTGGGCACCCTGATTGTTTTCGGCCTGGGCGGTCTGGTTGTCGGAGTTCGCATCGGCGAGCTTATCCGCAGGTTGCGCGTCGCTATCCGTCGGCGCGTTGCCGACCACGCTCAACTTGTCCTGTCGCGGCAAGTTGTCGTTGTCGTACTGCTTCGCCGTAGACTTCTTATCTTTTCGCGTAGTGCGAGCATAATCGGCTAGCGAATCAGACTGCGACCATGCGACCGTTCCGCAGGTACAAACCAACGCCAACATCGCGAGATAAAGAACACTTTTATGCTTCATAGCTCTCCCCAGTACTGCGTGCGCCGGTTTCCTTCATGGAAGCGGCGGTGAAACTAAGCTTGCGAGGCGGCGCGGGCCAATTGTGATCCGGCCAGAAATCCGCCAATCGTGCGATCCAAGTGCGCGGCTTCCGCGGCGATGTCCGAACTTAATTGCCGCGCCAGTTCTGGATCGCGGCTTGCAGCGAGTTGTTGCGCATATCCGGAGATAGTCGCCAGTGAATTCCTCAGCTCGAGCGCCATTTCCGACGACATCTCGCCACGAAGTTCCAGCTGTTTCCGAATTTCTGCCATGGGTGTCTGATCGCTGATCAGACAGGCGGTTCCGAGAATCTCCCCGTCCCCTGCCGGAATAGGCGTCAGGCTGATTTCGAGTGTGCGGTCTTCACCTGAAGGGGTGCGGTACTCAACTCCAACCTTTTCCAGTGGCGACTTCCCGCGGACGCTCGCCTCGGCAAGGGCCGCGATTTCCTGTCCGAGCGCCGCTGGCGAAATCACGGTAGCGGAGCGAAAAACCTCGGCCGCATTCAGTCCCATCGGAGAGGCGAAGCCCAGGATTTGCCGCGCAGCGTTGTTCGCCTGCCGCACCAGCCCGCTGCTAGTAAAAAACAAGACTCCACTGGAAAGATGAGCCAGCACTGCCGCACTCACGTTCTCTGAAGTCTTGGCGCGTCGCCGTTCGGCCTGATGTGCGGTGAGCAATTCATGCTTCTGCTGCTTCAGTTGCTGAATCACGGCGTGATAGGTATGGAGCGGCAGACCCTCCTGGGAGGGATGATCCGGGCCGGTGGACGCGTTTTCGACCAGGCTTTGCCGGATCTTGCGAATGGCTGTCAAACCAAGGAAAAACGCGAACGCGGCCGCGACCAGCACCACGGCCATCCGGATCACAATTGGATTGGCCAATATTCTCAGAGCAGCCCCCAATACCAGTGCAGCAGCCGATCTCCATAAAATGCCGCAACCATTGCCATTCCGCCAAGAAATACTCCGAACGGCATCTGGTGACGGCGAAGAGCAATCTGAGCCGATTCCCATGCGCGCTGGCGCGCCTCGCGAGGCGATTCTTGATGCCGCGCCATCCGCCGGCGCGTGCGCTTGACCCAGACCACGAGAACGGTCCAGAGCCCGAACAAGGATCCTGCGATCGATGCTGCGAAGATGGTGAGGATGGTCAGCTTCACGCCGAGGAACGCGCCGACCATTGCCATCAGCTTTACGTCGCCAAAGCCCATGCCTTCGACGCCGCGCGCACGAAGGTAAATCGCGCCAGCTCCGTAAATAAAAGCCGCTCCTACGGCGGCGCCGAGCAAAGCATCTCCAAAGGAGAGCAGACGCGAGCTGATATCCGAGCTCAGAGGCATTGAAACGACGCCGGGCAACAGCTGCGAAGCGAAATCATTGACCGGAACCAGAAGGCTGCATACCAGTCCAAGAAAAAGTCCGGGCAACGTCAAGGTGTCAGGCAGCAGGTGAGTCTCAGCGTCAGTGAAGATAAGACCGATGATCAGGAAGCCGAAGGCGCAAAACTTTATGGTGGCCAGGGTCCAGCCGAAAAACGCGTAGCAGGCCAGAAACACGCATCCGGTAAGCAGTTCGACGAGAAGGTAGCGTACGGCAATTCGATTCTTGCAGTGCCGGCAGCGGCCGCGCAAAACCAGCCAGCTGATGACCGGGAGGTTGTCATAAAAGGCGATCATCTTGCCGCACTTCGGGCATGCCGACCGCGGCGTAACCACTGACAAGCCTTTTGGAAGACGATAGACACACACATTCAGAAAGCTGCCGAATGCCAGCCCGGTCACAAAAATCGCCATTGCCAAAGCAGGATCCACCGTGCCTTTGCCCAATCTGCAGTTTTCTGCGGTGATTGCTTCGATTATACGGGGATTACGCAGTGCCTCGGCAGGTACCAAAGGTACTGTACCGGTGGACGAGCGGGGCTCCCACCGGGGTTTCGCCCTCTTACCAGGAGGTAGGAAGGGACTGGCCCGAGAACTCGGATCCCGGGCCTCCGTCCGGATTGGTTACTTCGCTTGCAGGCCTTCGACGTACTGATTGAGGTTGGCCACCCGTTGCTGCACTTCTGCCTCGTGGCCATGGCTCATACCCCAGAACAACTTGCCCCAGACCGGCATGTCTTTCGATCCGTGAGCGGGAAGATTCGCATCGCCACGAATCGCGCTGGCCACTTTCATGTCGGGATATTTTCCGCCATTGTTTTTGCTGAGCAGCGTGAGATCGGTGGGAGGCACTTTCAGAGCTTCCGCTGCCGGGCCTCCGCCCTTGCCGTCCTTACCGTGGCAAACGGCGCAGTAGTTGGTGTACATATCCTGGCCGGAAGCGGGCGAGGTCTCTTTCATCGGGACGTGCTTAATGACCTTCGGCTGATTCTGGGCCGACGCGCATACCGCGAAAACCACCATTGCGATCAAAATCCAGGTAATGCTCCTTGGGGACATAATTTTTCTCCTTTACCGCCGCGAAAAGATTGCTGGCACAACTCTTAACGCACCAGTGTAGGGGCGCAGTAAACGCTTGACGGTGATGTTCATCACAATTTGGAGTGACTGGTCGACATTCCCAAAAGAAAGGCGCGGCTTTTGCGCCGCGCCTGGAATGCCGGATGACTGTGTTTACTGATTGTTAGGATCGTTGGTGTCGAGCTTATGCCGGCCCTCGTTCGGACCTTTCGCCGGAACCACGGTCAGCGGGCCCTGAAGCGTGAAGTTCAGTACAGTCTCGCTGGCGAGCTTGATCTGCTGGCCCTTGGTGGCCGCCTGCACACCGCCGCCTAACCCGCCGCCAGCGGCGGCTCCGATTGCGGCTCCTTTGCCGCCTCCAGCGATGGCGCCGATGATGGCTCCAATGCCCGCACCCGCACCGACTTTCTCAGCCGTGTTCTTGCCCCGCGAAGTACCGGAGCGCTTGTACTGGTCGGTTTGAATGTTGTAGAACTTCCCGCCCGCGGAGATGCGGTCCAGTTGCAGCGTTAGCAGCGACTGGCCTGCGAACTTGCCCGCGCTCTTCACATCCACGATGTGGCCTTCAACG
Organism: Terriglobia bacterium; assembly: GCA_963797845.1. GTDB lineage: Bacteria > Acidobacteriota > Terriglobia > Terriglobales > Acidobacteriaceae > DASREM01. The sequence continues at coordinate 391,912 of CAWCRE010000008.1, read as the reverse complement.
TCATATCCTGCGGGAATGGCGACCTCCCCGTCGACGGCGAGAGGCGAATCCAGCGTGGCGTGGAAAGTCTGCCCAGCCTGACTGGTTTCGGAATCAATCGTGTCCACTAGGCGCACGGCTAAGGTCGTTCCTGAAGGAATCGTCACCTTCTGTGGAGGTGGCGGAGGCGGTGGGGTAGTCGGCGCCGGAGGCGGGGTATTGGTCGCTATGGCGGCTGGCCCTGTGGTATCGACCGGGGCGGGTTCGCTGGGCGTAGTATGAGTGTGCTTTGGCCGGCTGGCCCGCGGCTTGACCGGTTTGGGTTCTTCGACTGGCGCGGGCGGAGGTGTCTGCGCGGTCTCCGGTGGCACGACTGGTGCCGGCGGAGCGACTTGCAGGTTATTCACAACCTGCTTAACTCCTGCCTCGGAGGAAGCGTAACGAGCGGCCGCATCCCGCTGCGCGTCGTTTTCCACCGTGCCCCCGAGAGTGACCGTTCCATTCTCGGCTTGCACGTTGATCTGTTTCCCAGCCAGACCCGAATCTGCCCCCAGCTTGGTTTGAATGTCTTTGCTGATCTGCGCGTCGTTGGGAGCCTTGCTGCAACCCACCGCGAGCCCCAATACCAGCAGAAACACAAGCCCCAGGACGTAGAGAGATGCTCTCGTCTTCATGGAATCACTCCTGTAGTGAGTAAACCCGATTCTAATACGTTAGATGCGAGATTGTTGCTGAATTTCCCGGCAAAATTTGGGATGCACCGAGGTTTGTACTTTCGCGGGAAACCCAGTTTACAAAGGCTTTACACGTCGGCGAAGACGACTTCAGAATCAGTGGTCAACGCTGCGGTTGGCTTAATTCTGGTGCAAAAACTTGTAGTCCAAGATCGACACTGCCAACGAGAACGTGGCTTCGGTCTTGGGGGCTTCCTTGCAGCGGATCACTCTGCCCTGGCACAGCACCGAGCTGTTTTTCTGCCCAGAGATTTCCTCCGGCATCTCAAAAACCATTTCGATCAGGGTATTTTCCGGGAACTGGCTGCTGCCGAGCAACAACACACCCGACTGGCTGAGATTCTCGATCGTGCCCTCCACCCAACTTCCCAGGCTCTTTACCCGATAGCGCAATGGGGCGTCGAGTTTGAGACGCCGCGCGCGCGGAACCCAGGTCGGTTTCTTGTGACCGCTACGGCGGCGAGTCAAAGTGGCACTTTCTGACCCATTACGATCGACCCGCTCGGTGCGACGCATCGTCTGCCAGTCGTACCGGTATTCCGCAGCGCATAACAGACAAACCTGGTAATAATCGCCGTCGGAGGCGCGTCGTGGCCAGGAGAACTCGTGGGAGCAGCGGCCTAACATAAGAACATCCAATATTTTCTGAGCCATGGAAATACGCCCGGTAAGACTCCGGGATACCCACATCATGTACCGACCGCCGACACTTTGCTAGGTTACTTTCGTGTTCGGACCCATCAGCTAGAGCCCGATTTCACGAAAAAAGACCGCGCTCGCCTTGCTAAACCTCGAGGAATACGGCCAACCCTTGATCGACAAGCAAGTGGAGGAGTGGAACAATGGCGCCCTGTAACGTGTAATTCGCGTCATTGGTTAATGTTTCGGGGGAAGGAACTGTTCGAAAGGCAGTGGCCGCAGATTGGGAGCAGCGACAAAAAATTCTTCTTTGGATCCGGAGTCTACTGGTCTACTGGGAGTGCATTGCCTCAAGAGCGCAGAGACAGTTCAGAAGGAGAGTTGGCTTTCACTCGCTGAAGTTCTGCTCGAACGTCCACTTAACGGGATTCACTTAACGATCACGACGCCACGAGACCTTCTTTCAGCAGTGCCCAACTGAAGCACGCAGAAGACCTGATTTCCGACAGCTATGAGTTGATCAGGCGAACCGAAACACTGGTTCGATTGTCGCGGTTTTCTTCCAGGAAAATTTTCCGCGCGAAGCGAGCAGGCTAGCGCGGTCGCGCCGCCAACGCCCGCTTGGCGGCATGAAATCCGCACATGCCGTGGACCCCTGCTCCGGGAGGAGTTGACGCCGAGCAGAGATAAATGTCGCGCGCCGAAGTCGCATAAAGGCGTGAGGTCGGGCGGAACAGCAACTGCGAGATCGTCGGCACCCCGCCGGTAATGTTGCCACCAAGAAGATTTGCGTCCATGGACTGCAACGCAGCCGGGGAAAAAATCTTTCTGGCCAGGACGCAATCGCGAAAACCAGGAGCGAAGCGCTCGATTTGGGCTTCCATGCGCGGCAGCATGTCGAACGCCGATCCGTTCGGCACATGGCAGTAGGCCCAGACAACGTGCTTTCCCTGCGGCGCGCGGGAGGGATCGAACAAAGATGGCTGGGAGAGCAGAACGAACGGGCGTTCCGGGTGCTCGCCTTGGCGGACTGTTTTTTCCTCTTTCATAATCTCTTCCCAGGTTCCTCCCAGGTGAACCGTCCCTGCGCGAGCGCAATCCGTTGCGATCCAGGGAATCGGTTCTCGCATCGCGTAATCGACTTTGAAGACGCCGGCGCCGTAGGTCCAACTTTTCAGCCGATACTTGTAGCCGCGGCTTAAGCGGTGTCCTGCCATTTGCAAAAGCTGTCCAGGACTTACATCGCACATCGTCAGATCCGCCTTGGGCAGGTCGTCGAGATTTTCAACTCGACTGCCAGTCTTGATCTCACCTCCGAGACCTTTCAGATACCCGCAAAGCGCATCGGTAATGGACTGCGCTCCACGTCGCGGAATGGGCCAGCCCACGACATGGGCCGTCGCACCCAGGATCAGAGCGAAGGCGGAACTGAGGGGTTCGTCGAGACTGAGAAATGAGTGAGCCGCAAGTCCCGCGAACAAGGCTTTGGTTCGGGACAGGCGAAATTCATGATTCATGAGCCAGGTCGAAGGCTGGAAGGCGCGCAGACCGAATTGCGCCATCAGCCACGGATGTCGGGTTAACGGCGACACCGGGCCCAGTAACTCCGGGGCGAGTTCATGCCAGTGATCAACAAGAGGACGAAACAGTTTTTGCCAAGCTGTTCCGTCTTCGCCGAGACTCTGGCGCGTCGTGTCAAGGCTTCGGTCGAGAGTGACTGCGGTGCCGTCATCGAGCGGATGGGCGAGGGGGGAGGGCGGGTGAATCCAGTCCAATCCGAAATCGGCCAGCGGTAGAGAACTGAAGAACGGCGAAGCCACTGCCATGGGGTGAACGGCCGAGCCAAAGTCGTGAAGAAATCCCGGCAAAGTGAGCGGCAAGGTTCGCGCCGCGCCGCCCGGTTCAGGCTCCGCCTCGAACACTTGCACTTCGAATCCGGCTTGCGCCAGTACGATGGCGGCAGCAAGCCCATTGGGGCCAGCTCCGACGACGTTCGCGCGTCCCTTCTTCATTCCCGTGCACCTGCCATGGTCGGCCACGCCACGACGCTTAGTTTTCCGGCCTCGTCTTGTGTCAGCGTAGGCGCATACGTCCCCAGATATTCCCGCCTCCACCAGTTTCCCGTCGCGTGTTTGTCTGCCATGGAGGTGAACCAATACTGCCACAGAACCGCGCGTATCTGCTTCGGAGGCGCATCGGCGAACGGGTCAGACCGGAACAGGCTGAGTACGTCGCGATCATTCGACAGTAGTCGTTCTTCGGTACTGACCACAAACATGTTCTGGCGCCAGGCTCCGAGCGAAGCGAACCAGAGATTCCAGTCGAAGCGAGGCTGATAGGGAGCATAAACTCCCGGGGGCTCATTCAGTGCCTGCGGCTTATAGCGGAAAATGTAGGGAATCCAGTTCTGTCCGTCGTTCGAACCCTGAAATTCGATTTCGTATCGCGCCCGGGTCATGACGGCGAACAAGCCGTAACTGTTCGCGATGCGAAGTGGCTCCAACGCCACTACGGGAGCCTTCGGCAGGGGGGCCCGGGGCCAGAGCAACCAGATCAGTTGTGCCGAAGTCGCGTAGAAAATCCATGCCAGCAGAAACGCATTGGCAGCCACTTGTGAGCTGGCAGGTTCGCTTCCAGACGAGGGGCATTCCGGCAGGTAATTCCTCGAGCGGAGTCGCAGCATTTGCCATCTTGGGCTGGAATCTCTTTCTCAACCAAGGGGCAAGGAACTGATCATCCAGCAGCAAAAATCCGAGAGCGAGCACAAGGTAATTCAGAAATGTGTAATTCGCACTGACGATCACTCCGATTTGCCATGCCGTCACCAGGAAGAAGCAGATGATCCGAAAGCGGCGCGGCAGAAACATCATCCACACCAGCGCCAATTCCATCACCAGCGTTCCTAGCGCAGTCAGCCAGTGGAACCAGTGTGGAAGATGCTGCAGGTACCAGCCAATCCACGTAGGTAGTGGGCCGTTCTGGTAGTACTCGTCCATTGCAGTCAGATGCCGCCATTCGGGATCGCCGCTGAGCAACTTCACCAGTCCCGACTCAAAGTAGATTCGAAACCACTCCCATTGCAGCAGAAAATAACTCAGGCGAGGAGGTGGCGAGTGTTCGCCCCATCTTGGCCTGAGACCCGAGGGAGCTAAGAAAATCGAGATAAAGCCAGCCTCGAGCAGCATGCCATCGGATTGATAGCCCGAAAAATCCTGCGCCGCGCTGACGAACGAAAGAAAGCACACGAAGCAGATCACCAGCATCCCGCGCGGCCAGATGTTGAAGACCAGCAGAACCGACGCAATCATTCCGGCGACGCAGACTCCCGTCAGCATGTGAGGACCGCTGGCGATCCAGAGCAGGGTAGGAGCCAACCAGAACCTGAGAATTCCGGTCGAGCCAGCGATGGCCTGCAAGTATCCCTTTGCGGGCAGAATGCCTTCGGGGCCAATCAGTCCCTTGATCTGAAAGGCCAAAGAGTAGAAGGCAGAGAAGTAAATGAGTCCGAGCGCGCGCAAAAATAGCCAACGCGGAATGAGTCGATCAGGAAGGCCTTTCATCCAACCGGAGATGAAGCCAAGTGGCAATCGTGCACCCGTTGAATCGAATTATATGCAATGTTCTCTGCCGCAAGGCGAAGCAGCATGACGCACAGTAAAATCATCCCAGTAGCGACTGAATGAGAGTTCATTGATAAATCGCCGTACACCTTGCTATGAAAGTAAGCGCTCATGAACCTCACCGCGTTCGTTCTTGCCGGAGGTAAGAGCACCCGCATGGGTCGGGACAAAGCTCTTCTGGAGTTCCAGGGCGAGACCCTGCTCACGCATGCCGTTAAGTTGGCCCGGTCGGTGACTCCAGAGGTCCGGATCATCGGCGACGCCAAGAAGTTCGCGCCGTGGGGCGACGTCGTGGAAGACATTTATCCCGAACACGGTCCGCTCGGTGGAATTCACGCTGCGCTCGCTGGCACGCGGAGTGACCTCAACCTTGTGCTTCCTGTCGATATGCCGCTGCTGGATGCACGGTTCCTGGAGTTCCTGATTCACAAAGCAATCGAAAACCCGGCCGTGGTCAGCGTGCCTCGTACCGGGGGGCGCTTGCACCCCCTGTGTGCAACGTATCGCAAGGAATTTGTTGCCATCGCCAAGAGTTCGCTGGAGGCGAACCGCAATAAAATCGATGCCCTTTTCACGGAAGTCTCCGACACAAATCATCGAGGAAGAAGAACTTTTGCAGAACGGATTTTCACCCTCGCTGTTTCGCAATGTGAACACCCCGCAGGACTGGCAGGAACTGCAATTGCTTAATTCGTCGCAAGGCAAAGCTCAATGAACCACATGTATCATAGTTGAGAGGTCTCACTGCTTGTCAGCCGCTCCTAACCCGGGCCCCTATATCGAATTCAAGGACGTGTGCAAGTCGTTCGGCGACAACCACGTTCTCGATCACGTGAGCTTTGACGTGCTGCCCGGCGAAACGGTTTGCATTCTGGGGCGCAGCGGCGTCGGCAAATCGGTATCGCTGCACCACATCATGGGATTTCTCAAGCCGGATGCCGGCCGGGTCTTTGTGGCGGGCGAAGACATCACTGACTATCCTGAAATCGAGATGGAGCGCATCCGTAAAAAAGTCACCATGGTATTTCAGAACGGGGCGCTCTTCGATTCGCTTACGGTGGGAGAGAATGTAGCTTTTCCGCTACGAGAACGCCGCGACCTAACCGAAGAGCAGATCTTCCAGATTATCGATGGACTGCTGGACATGGTGGGCGTGAAAGAAATGCGCGACCTGCTGCCCTCTGACCTTTCAACCGGGATGAAACGCTCGGTGGCTATTGCGCGCGCGCTGTCTGCGCAACCGGAATGCGTTTTGTACGACGAACCCACCACCATGGTGGATCCCCTGATGGCCCAGCTTCTGGGAGACTTGATCAAGCGGCTCAAAATCCAACTACACCTCACCAGCATTGTGGTAACCCACGACATGCGCTTGGCCAAGAAATTGGCCGACCGCATCATCTTCCTGCATCAGGGACGTGTTTTGTTTTTCGGCCCGTACTCGCAGATGGAAAAATGCGAAGAGCCGATTGTGCAGGAATTTCTGGAACTCGATCAGCTCACGCTGACCGAATAAACAACCATCGAAATCAGCCCGAACGGAGTTCATGATGACGCATTCTGATACCCTCCCCGGCGTCGCAGCACCACATTCCCCTCTTGGCGCAGAGGAACTGCGCAAGATCCATGCTTACTGGCGCGCCGCGAACTATCTTTCCGTCGGACAGATCTATCTCTACAAGAATCCGCTGCTGCGTGAGCCGCTGAAGCTCGAGCACATCAAGCCGCGGCTGCTGGGACATTGGGGAACCACGCCGGGGTTGAATTTCATTTATGTGCATTTCAACCGCATGATCAAGAAGTACGACCTGAACGCGATCTACATCTGCGGCCCGGGACATGGCGGCCCGGGCATGGTTGCGAATACTTATCTGGAAGGCACGTACACCGAACTCTATCCCGAACATCACGCAGAACGAAGAGGGGATGCAGAAGCTGTTCAAGCAGTTTTCGTTTCCTGGCGGCATTCCCAGCCACGTCGCGCCGGAAACGCCGGGGTCGATTCACGAAGGCGGCGAACTGGGATACGCCTTGTCGCACGCATGCGGCGCAGCCTTCGACAATCCTGACCTGCTGGTCTGCTGCGTCGTCGGAGATGGCGAAGCCGAGACGGGTCCGCTGGCGACCAGCTGGCACTCAACAAGTTTCTGAACCCCGTGCGCGACGGCGTCGTGCTGCCGATCCTGCATTTGAACGGATACAAGATCGCGAATCCGACTGTCTTGGCCGCATGAGCGACGAGAAGCTGATGCAGCTTTTCAGGGCTACGGATGGAAGCCGTATTTCGTGGAAGGCGACGATCCCGATGCGATGCATCAGCTGATGGCGGCAACCCTGGACACGATCGTGGAAGAGATCCACGGATTCAGAACAAAGCAGCGCGAAAGAGCATGCGCGCTGCCAACGTGGCCGATGATTGTTCTGCGCAGTCCCAAGGGCTGGACGGGGCCGAAGATGGTGGATGGCAAGCAGGTGGAGGGAACGTGGCGAGCCCACCAGGTTCCTGTCGCCGATCTGCAGACCAAGCCGGAGCACCTGAAGATTCTGGAAGACTGGATGCAGAGCTACCGGCCGGAGGAGTTGTTCGACTGAGAACGGCAACTGATCCCGGAGCTTGCGGAACTCGCGCCGAAAGGCGAACCGCCGGATGGGCGCCAATCCACACGCCAATGGCGGCATGCTGCTGCGCGACCTGGTGATGCCGGACTTCCGCGATTACGCCGTCGAGGTGCACAAGCCGGGTACCGAGTTCGCCGAAGCGACGCGCGTGCTGGGCGACTTTCTCCGCGACGTGATGAAGACTGAATCTGCGAGTCCAAGAACTTCCGCGTGTTTGGGCCAGATGAAACCGCCTCGAACCGGCTGGAAGCTCTGTTACGAGGTCACCGACAAGGAGTGGATGGAACCGATGCTGAAGGTGGACGAACACCTGTCGCAAAGACGGCCGCGTGGTCGAGATGCTGAGCGAGCACATGTGCCAGGGATGGCTGGAAGGATATCTGCTGACCGGGCGCCACGGATTCTTTTCCTGCTACGAGGCTTTCATCCACATCATCGACTCGATGTTCAACCAGCATGCCAAGTGGCTGAAGGTGACGCGCAACATTCGAATGGCGGCGTCCGATCGCTTCGCTGAACTACCTGCTGACTTCGCACGTGTGGCGGCAGGACCACAACGGGTTCAGCCACCAGGATCCCGGCTTCATCGATCACGTGGTGAACAAGAAGGCGGACGTAGTGCGCGTCTATCTGCCGCCGGACGCGAATTGCCTGCTTTCGGTGGCCGACCATTGCCTGCGCAGCCGGCATTACGTGAACGTGATCGTGGCGGGCAAGCAGCCTGCGCTGCAGTGTCTCGACATGGACGCCGCGATCGAGCACTGCACCAACGGCATCGGCATCTGGGAGTGGGCCAGCACCGACAAGGATGCCGAGCCCGACGTGGTGATGGCATGCGCCGGAGACGTTCCGACGCTGGAGACGTCTGGCCGCGGTCGATTTGCTGCGGCAGACATTTTCCGGACATCAAGATCCGGGTCATGAACGTGGTCGATCTGATGACGCATTCAGCCATCGACCGAACATCCGCATGGGCTCACCGACCACGACTTCGATTCGCTGTTCACCGTGGACAAGCCGGTCATCTTCGCCTATCACGGCTATCCCTGGCTGATTCACCGGCTCACTTATCGCCGGCACAATCATGACAATATGCACGTGCGCGGTTACAAGGAAGAGGGCACCACGACCACGCCGTTCGACATGACGGTGCTGAACGATCTCGACCGCTTCACCTGGCGGGAGACGTGGTGGACCGTGTCCCGCGCCTGCAGCGGACCGGCGGCACACTTCAAGCAGATGCTTCGCAACAAGCTGGTCGAGCACAAGCAGTACATCCACGAGCACGGCGACGACATGCCGGAGATCCGCAACTGGACCTGGCACTATTGATGCTGATCCTGGTCCTGAACTCCGGCTCCAGCAGCCAGAAGAGCGCTCTCTACGAACTTGGGGATACGCTGCCGGAAGATCCGCCACCGCCGCTTTGGCGGGCGGAGATCGAGTGGTCGGCTGACCGCGCGAAGCTTCAGGTAAACACCCCAATGGGGCCACCCTCGAGCAGGTGGTCTCAGTGACCGACCGCCAGGCCGCGATCGAGCGCATGCTTCAGACGCTTTGGAGCGGACCGACTGCGGTGATTCCGAACGCGAAGAGTATCGATGCCGTAGGGCACCGCGTTGTTCACGGCGGGCACAAGCTCGACGATGCAACGCGTAGTCACCCCGGAAGTGAAGAGCGTGATTGCCAGCGTTGCGGCATTCGCGCCATTGCACAATCGTGCCGAACTCGAGGGCATCGAAATTGTCGAGCGCATCATTGGAGCGGTGAAGCAGGTCGCGGTGTTTGATACTGGATTTCACCACACTCTGCCGTTATCCGCTGCGGTTTATCCGGGGCCGTACGAATGGTTCGAGCAGGGAATCCGCCGCTACGGGTTTCATGGGATCAACCACAGTACTGTGCCGAGCGGGCCGCGCAATTGCTGAAGCGTGATCTTGGTTCGATGAAGTTGGTGAGCTGTCACCTGGGGAATGGATGTTCACTGGCGGCCATCGATGGCGGCCGCAGTGTTGACACGACGATGGGCTTCACTCCGCTCGACGGCCTGATGATGGGCACTCGCTCAGGATCGGTCGATCCCAGCATTCTGACTTACCTGATGCGGCAGAGCGCGATTGAGCGGACAGGAGTCTGGATGATCTGCTTAACAAGAAGTCCGGGCTTCTAGGAATCTCCGGAGTGGGGAGCGACATGCGCGAGATCCTGGCGTCGGCGAAGGACAGGAGACCCGCGCGCGAAACTTGCCTTCGACATTTTCGTGCATCGCTTGCAATCGGAGATTGCCGCGATGGCTGCATCGCTCGGTGGAATGGATGTGCTGGTATTCACCGCGGGAATCGGTGAGCACTCGACTGAAGTGCGAGCAGCGGCATGTGAGCAGCTTCGGTTCCTGGGAATTGAATTGGACGGTGACGTGAATGCTCAGTCGCCTGCGGATCGGGCCATCTCCACCGCCGACTCCACAGTCACGGTTCTGATCATTCGAGCTCAGGAAGATTGGGCGATCGCCAAGGCGTGCAAGCGGCTGAATACAAAATCCTAAAACGCAGAGAACGCCGAGAAAATCCACAGAGAACGCCGAGAAACACACCTTGGACGGGGCATCCTTTAGAACCCCTGTGCCACCAACTTCTCCAGCGTCACCGCACTCGGTGTGCCTTCCGCATGCATCATCTTCTCCACATACTTCGCGATCAAATCCGCTTCCAGATTGACCGGGTCGCCGGGCTTCAATGAGTTGCAGGTTCGTCATCTCCACAGTGTGCGGAATGATGGCGATGGTGCAGCGGCTGCCTTCGAGCTTGGCGACCGTCAGGCTGATGCCCTCGATGGAAATCGAGCCTTTGTACACGGTGTACTTCTCGATCTCTCGCGGAATTTCGATGTGCAGCCACCAGTTCTCCGGAATCCGCGATGCGCTCCAGTTCGATCAGCCTGCCTACCCCGTCCACGTGGCCCTGGACGATGTGGCCGCCGAAGCGGCCGTCGGCCTTCATCGGCAATTCGAGATTCACCAGCGCGCCCTTCTTGATGCGAGAGAAAGAAGTGCGCTCCCATGTTTCCGGCGCAAGATCGGCGCAGAACGATCCTGGCTTGATGTCGAGCGCGGTCAGGCAGACTCCACTGACCGCAATACTGTGTCCGGTGCCCAGTTCCGCTGGGGCATTCTTCGCTTCAATGGTGATGCGGCGGTTCTCGCCGTTCTGCACGATGCTGGTGAACGCGGCCGACTTCTTCCACGATTCCGGTAAACATGAGACCTCCACGGATGAGAACCTTCCATGATAAATATCAGGGCGACCCGGGCTGTGACCCACCTCACTACGTGAAGATCAGCTGTTGCCATAAGGATCCCGCAGATATCCTTCCACCGCAAAATCTTCTCCGAAGCGGTGAATGCTTGAACTGACTTCACGTAAGCGGCATCGCTGACCCGTTTGGAACCCAGGTCCCGCGGCAAAGGGAACCGAGCCCGTGCCGCGCGAGAATTTTCGGCGAGTAATAGAGAAATACTTTGTCCACTACGTCCCGAAGCCAGCGCGGCCCAGTTCACCATGGCTCCGCCTTCGATCGATCACGCTGGTGATTTCGAGCTCGCCGAGTCGCTTGGCGACTCCACGCATATCAGGACGCCCATCGGTGCCGGCATAGGCAACCTGCTCAACCCGAATCCCGTGCTCGATCAGCTTTTTCTTCTTGCTCTCCTCGGCGAAAGAGCAGAGCACCAGCACATCGTTGTTCGCGGTCTTCACTAGCCGCGATTCCAGAGGCAATCGAAGTGCGAATCTACGATGACGCGCAACAGAGGACGGCGCCGCGGCAACCCGCTGCGATCTGTGAGTAGCGGATCGTCGGCGAGTGACGGTTCCCACGCCGACCATGATCGCATCGTTCTCGTGGCGGAGCTGCTGTACATGGGCGCGGGCGGCTTCGCTGGTGATCCAGCCCCCGGTGTGCCTCCTGCACCAGCAGGCCTCGGTGAACTGGGATCGGCCGGCGGCGGAGCGATCTTTGCCGTCCAACGTCATTGCGGCTTTCAACGTGACCAGCGGAGTGCCAGTCGAATGTACTTGGCGAAGGCCTCGTTGAGCTTGCGGGCTTCCTCTTCCAGAATGCCGGTGGCAACTGCAGATTCCTGCAGCCCGCAATAGCTGGAATCCGCGTCCACTGACGGCTGGATTCGGATCCGGCATGCACGCGACTACCCGGCGGATGCCGGCGTGCAATTACTGCATCGGCGCAAGGAGCGGTGCGGCCCTGGTGGGAACAGGGCTCCAGATTGATGTAGAGAGTTGCGTCCACGGGCCTTATCGCCCGCCTGCTCCATGGCCAAGAACCTCGGCGTGCTTCCGCCTTCGTAGGTATGGGATGCCTTCGCCCACGACGTTTCCGTCGTCGTCCACCAGAACCGCGCCGACGTTGGGATTGGGCGAGGTCAGCCCAACACCTTGCCGGGCAAGGTCAATGCGTAACGAAGAAAGAATTCTTCAGTCGACGGTGCCAATAGAGCAGTTCCAAGTATTCAAGTATTACTTGAACATATCACGAAAAGAGAGACTCGACGAATTCCTTGGGATTGAACGGCAGCAGGTCGCCAACTTTCTCGCCGACGCCCACGTAGCGAACGGGCAGACCCAGCTCGCGCGAGATGGCGACGACCACTCCGCCTTTTGCGGTGCCGTCGAGTTTGGTGAGCACGATTCCAGTGACGCCTGCGCTCTGGTGAACAGTCGAGCTTGCTGCAGTCCATTCTGCCCGGTGGTGGCGTCCATCACCAGCAAGGTTTCATGCGGAGCGCCGGGAATGATGCGTTGCGCGGTGCGGCGCATCTTCTCCAGTTCCGCCATCAGGTTCGTTTTGGTGTGCAGGCGTCCCGCTGTGTCCACGATCACGTAGTCGGTGTGGCGTGCAGTGGCGGCTTGCAGTGCGTCAAAGAGCACAGCCGACGGATCGCCACCGGCTTTGGTGCGAGATCACTTCGGTCCCGGTTCGCTGGCCCCAGATTTCCAGCTGCTCGATCGCGGCGGCGCGAAATGTGTCGGCAGCGCAAAGCAGAACTGTCTTTCCGCTGGAGCGGAAGACTTGCGCGAGCTTGCCGATGGTGGTGGTCTTGCCGGTTCCGTTCACGCCAACCACCACGATCACTTCAGGAGATGCCATCAACGGACTTTGACCGGAGGCGTATTGGCGGCATTCAGGATAGCCAGCAGCTCTTCTTTCAGCAGGCGCTTTAGCTCTGCGCACGTCTTTGATCTGCTTCCGGTCGGCCTTCTCCCGCAATTTTGCCAGTACCTCCTGAGTCGTGGTCGTGCCCAGATCCGCGCCGATCAGAGTGGCTTCAAGATCGTCGAGCGTAGTGCGGTCAATTTCCTTGTTGAATGCAACACTTCTCGATGCGCTCGCTGAGGTTCTCCCGAGTGCGGGTCACCGCCTCTTTCATGCGGTCGAATAGGCCGGTTTTCGTTTCTCGTCCAGACTGCCAAAAAGGGTCTGAATCATATGTTAGCTCTGATTCAATTATAGCGGCGGAGGCAGCAGAAACGGGGAGCAGGCGAACGGTCAGGAAGCTGGAGCTATTCGGCGGTGCTGGAGGCCGCGGCGGTCTTGTGAAGCGTGGCTGAGATCGTGGTCTTCTGCACTTGCGCCGAAACTGGCGGCGGCCCCATGGCGAGAGGCGGTGAACACGAATCTCGCCACGATGGTAGACTGCGTCCAGAGCGCAACACGGCATTCTGGTCAAGCCGCTTTCCGGAGAGGGAATGAATGATCTTCAGCGCTTCTTCGCTGTCGTGCGCCTGCTGGTAGGGACGATTCGTGGTCAAGCGCATCGAAGGTGTCCGCCACCGCAATGATTCGCGGCAGCAGCGGAATCTGGTCGCCTTTGAATCCGTGAGGATAACCGCGACCATCGAGCGATTCGTGGTGAAGTTCGATTCCGGGAATCATTTCCTTGAGCTGCGCCACCGGGCGCAGAATGTTGGCGCCCTTGGTGGTATGCGTCTTCATGATCTCGAATTCTTCTGGGGTGAGCGCGCCGGGCTTTTTCAGAATGCGGTCTTCGATTCCGATTTTGCCCACGTCATGAAGCTGCGCCGAAACGCGCAGAATCTCGATGAACTCTTCGGCCAGCCCCATCTCTCTGCGCGATCAGCACGGAATACTTGGTGACGCGGTCAGAGTGGCCGCGAGTGTAGGGATCCTTTTCGTCGACCGCGCCGGCGAGCATCTGAATCGAGGCCATGAACAGCTCGCGGTTTTCGGCGGCGGCGCGCTTCAGGTCGAGAACGAAATGCTCAAGTTCCTCCGACATGATGTTGAAGGTTGTCGGCCAGCTCCCCGATTTCGGTGCGGGTCTTGATCTTCACCCGCTGAGAAAAGTCGCCGCGAGCAATGGCATGGCTGGATTCCGTCAGCACTTCCAGAGGATTCGTGATTCGCCGCGCAGCATAGATGCTGATGCCGATGCTCAGAAAGACCGCCAGGATGGCCAGCATCCGCGCCGTGCGCTGCATTTCATAACACGCCTGCTGTAGGCTTCATCCCGAGGCTTTTGCACTACCACGGCCCAATCCAGGTTGGTCACCGGACTGTAGGTTCCCAGCATTTTTGTGGAACTTTTGCCCGCGCTCACGTTGAATTCGCGGGTTGCCGCGACCATCTGCGCCTTGCTGCCCTGCTCCACGAAATTGTGGACGATCTCAAGATTGGTCATGTCCTGGCCGGTGGCATATTCAGGCGTAGCCCGGCCACCAAACGTCCCTGGCTATCCACTACGTAGGGCGTCAAGCCACCGCGATTGACTTCCTGCAGGCGACGGATCAGGAACCGCATGTCCTCGACCGCGGCAATCATTCCCAGAAAACGTCCGCCAGTACATGACGGGCGTGCTGACCAGCATCACGGTGCGCGCCGATTTGCCGCTGCCCACGACCAAGGCCTGCCCGTTGTACGCACGACCTTCCCGCGCAGCGGCGTAGGCACGCTCCAGTTCACGTTGCAAGAAAGCGTCAGGTGCAATTCGTCCGGCAGAAATGCCCTTAGCCTCGGAGTTCAGCAGCGTGGCGTAAGCCAGATCTTCGGAAGAGGAAACGAAATTTTCCAGCAGTGCGCGCAGTTCCGGAGCCTCCACGTGCTCGGTGGTAATGTCTCCGCCGCTGGCGACCTGAAGCGCCGACGACAAGTTCGCCAGCATCATCCGCAGCGATTCCTGGTGTTGCGAAATGTCGTCGGCCAGCGAGCGAGTCACCGTATTCTGCAGCAGGCGCTCGTTGGTGATCAGCCGGTCCCGGTTGATTGACTCCACCTGCGCGGAGTAGAAATACATCGGCACCACGCTGATCAGCACCAGCACGCTGAGGATCACGTACAAAATCGGAATGCGCGATGGAATCGGCAGTTTAAAAGACAAAGTGCGCTCTGACCGCCACCGTCTTAATTACGGCAGCGCTTCTGCAATCCTTAAAAGTTTACTTTGAATAAGAACGCGAAGCCCTTGACACGGACGGACAATACCGTTACCGAAGTACCGCATAGAATGGGTATTTCCGGAACCACAGTGCGAAGGTTGGTATCAAAAGTCGACCAAATGTGAGGGTGAATGGCCCGGGAATGGGAATTCGTAGTGATTTGGGAATTCCGGGTGCGCCCTGACGCCAAAGAGCGGTTCGAGATGGTTTACGGTCCACGCGGCGAATGGGCTGCCTTGTTCGCCCAGAGCCACAATTTTGTCCGAACCGAGCTGGTGCGTGATCCCGCCGACCCTCTGCTCTTTCGGACTTTGGATTACTGGACCTCTCGCGCTGCTTACGACCATTTCCGGGATCTGCACGCGGCAGAGTATAAGGCTATCGATGCGCGTTGCGAAGCCATGACCGAAACTGAAGTGGAGATTGGCCGGTTCGAACGCGACGAGTTCGCGGCTGCGAACAGTTAGGAGATCTTCGTATACAAGCTGGTTTCGCTCTTTGCGCTACGAGTCATCAGATCGTGAATGGCGTCACGAGGAGACTTACCCTGGTTCAGGATAGCGTGCATCTGCTCGGTGATGGGCATCTCGATGCCTTTTTCTTTCGCCAGCCCGACCGCTGCTTGCGTGGTGAACACACCTTCGGCGACCATGCCGCGCATTCCGGCGATGATTTCCGGAAGTCTGCGCCCGCGTCCAAGTTCGACGCCGACGCTGCGGTTTCGCGATAACCCGCCGGTGCAAGTTAAGACCAAATCTCCCAGGCCAGCGAGTCCTGACATGGTTTCCTGCTTTCCGCCGCAGGCAATGACCAGCCTCGTAATTTCCGCCAAGCCCCTGGTAATCAGCGCCGCGACCGAATTGTGGCCGAGCCCCAGACCGTCGCATATGCCCGCCGCGATCGCGATGGTATTTTTCAGCGCTCCGCCCAGCTCAACTCCAACCACATCGTCGTTGGTATAAACGCGAAGGCCGGGATCGCTGAACTCGCGCTGCACCACCTCGCAGATGTTGCTGTCGCCGGATGCCACTGCCACGGCCGTAGGATCTCCGCGTGCCGCTTCCTTGGCAAAACTGGGCCCGCTCAGCGCCGCAACCTTGAATTGCGGTCCCAGTACAGAAGAGATCACTTCCGTCATGCGTAATAAAGTGGACTCCTCCAGGCCTTTCGTGGCGCTCACAAACAACATGGCCGGACGAATGTGCGGGCGCATCTGCTCGAAGAGTCTTCGGCAATGCTGCGAGGGCATGACGCTGACTACAATTTCGGCCTGGGCCAACGCTTCTTCCAGACTCTGGGTTGCGCTCACCGAGTCGGGGATGCGGTGGCCGGGAAGAAACATCTCGTTCTCGTGGCGCGCGCTGATCGCATCGCAGACCTCTTTTTCGCGAGCCCAGAGCGTTACCTTATGGCTGCCCTTGCGTCCCAGGACGATCGAGAGGGCTGTCCCCCAAGCTCCTGCGCCGATCACGGCAATGCGGCTCATCCGCGCCTCACAAGAATTTTTGGTTCGGTGCCGCTCAGCAGACGACGGATGTTGTCGCGGTGTTTGAAGATGATCAGTAGAGACGCTGCACTCATGAGCGCCAGATTGAACAGATGCCCCGAGTAAGCATGAAGGATCCATGCCGCTAGCGGAAACGATGCGACCGCCACAATCGATCCTAGCGAAACGTAGCGGAACAGGAGTACGACAGCGAGAAACACACCGACCACGCAGAGCACAGCCTTGGGAACGAGGATGATGAAAGAGCCGAGTCCAGTGGCCACGCCTTTGCCCCCTCGGAATCTCAGCCACACCGGAAACATATGGCCGATGACCACGAAGAAGGCCGCAACGGTTCCCATCAAAGCGGCGTGGGCCGTTGGCTCGGACCAGGACTCCGCATGACCCATCCTTAGCGCAAGCATGACCGCGGCCGCACCTTTCAAGGCATCGAGTAAAAGGGTCGAGACACCGAGGATCGGTGAAGTCCGAGACACGTTGGTCGCGCCGATATTTCCGCTCCCCGTCTCCCGCACATCCTCACCACGAAAGATTCGGACTAGCAGGTACCCGCAGGGAATGGATCCCAGCAGGTAACTTAACGCGGCGGTGATTAAGAAATCCATCACTGATGAAAAGCGGAACGGCTTTCGTTAGTTCAATGCGATGCTTGCCAGCTTCTCATATCTGGCGCCCCCGCGGCCCAGATGACTTTGATAAAGCGAAAAGTCACGGGGCGTCATCGTACCAAAATCGAGGGCGGGCATCGCCGCCAGTTTCTCTTGCAAACGTTGGAAGCTGCCATTCGGCTTGTCATTCTTCTGCCGCCGCGGATTTCCTGAGCCGCCACCCCCTCGCGCGAGTGTCAGATGCGGACTGAACTGCCGATCCTCCCTGGGGATGCCGAGGGATGCGGTCACGTCATCTACGGCCTTCGCAAGCGCTTCAAGTGCCGGCCCCGCTTCTATGCCAATCCAGAAGACTCTGGCCGAGCGGGCCGTCGGAAAGAAGCCGTGACCACGCATGGAGATCTCCATGCTTTCTTCGCGCACGTCGGCAAGAGCTTTTTTGATGGCTCCAACTTCGGCTTCCGATTTCTCACCGATAAATTTTAACGTGACATGCAGCGACTCCGGCCTCACCCAGCGCGCGTCGGGTGCAAAGCCCGCAACCCCTTCCATGAAAGTCGCAATCCGCGCTCGAATGGACGCCTCGATATCGATAGCGACAAAGATCCGCATGCTTGTGATTCTCAGAGCGGTGCCCTACATCAGCTTGCGCCGGACCAAATCGAGCGCCTGTTGCGTCGCAAACCATCGCACTCGCTTGCGATCTCCGGGAAAATTCTTTTCTACGACCTCGGTCCCGCTTTCCGACGCCAATCCAATGAAGACCAGCCCGACCGGTTTCTGAGGAGTTCCCCCCGTAGGCCCGGCAACCCCGGTGATGCCGATTCCAAAGGTCGCATTGGCGCGCTGGCGGATTCCTTCTGCCAGCGCGGCGGCAACTTCTCGACTGACGGCGCCGTGACCTTCGATCATTTCCTTCGGAACGTCGGTAAAGATGGTCTTCAGATCGTTCGAGTAAACAACCGCGCCGCCCAGGAAGTATCGCGAACTGCCTCCGATCGAGGTCAGCCGCTCCGCGAGCAGGCCCCCGGTGCAGGACTCCGCTACGGCCAGGGTCGCGCTCCTCATCTGCAGATAGTTACTGACGATCTGCTCCAGCGAATCACCGTTATCCGAGAACACGAAGTCCCCCAGTTCCTCCTCGACCTTATCCACCAGTTCGTCTACGCGCGCCTGGGCAGTCTCGAGGGTGTCTTTGCGACAGCGCAGATGAAGCTGAATCTCTCCCGCGCCGGCCAGGATGGTGGTCTCTACGTCTTTGTACGTGGTGTAAATCGGCGCCACGCGGGCATCGCATTGTGACTCGCCCATCATCGCAATTTTCAGCAAACGGGTGGCGATGAATTGCGCGGGAAGCTTAGCGTGCAGACGCTCCACACATTGCTGGTCAAACAGGGCCTTCAATTCGTGCGGCGGCCCGGGCAAAAGAATGATGATCTTTTCATGTCCATCGTATCTTCCGCTAATCCATTGGCCGGGTGCTGTGCCGTTAGGGTTAGGAAGCACCGTTGCGCCGGTGATCACGTCCGCCTGCTTCGCGTTATTCGCAGCCATCTTCCAGCCTCGGGAAGCGAACCGCTGTTCCAGCCATTTCACGATCTCCGGATCGCGACGGAGTGGCACCTCGAGCGCTTCGGCCACGGCCTCTCGAGTCAGATCATCTTCCGTTGGTCCCAAGCCGCCCATGAAGATCACGATGTCGGAGCGGGAGACTGCGAGCCGAGCCGTATCGGCCAGGTTCTTGCGGTTATCGCCAACCACCGTTTTGAACGCAACTTCCACGCCCAGCTGGTTCAATTTCTCGGTCAGGTAGAGAGAATTCGTGTCCTGTCGGAAAGGACTCAGCAGTTCAGAACCGATCGCAATGATCTCGGCATTCACGCTGAAAGTGTAAATGAGAGGGCTACTCGGAGAGCAACGAACGGCCTTGCACGTCCCAGGAAAGATTGTGGATTCCGCTCGTGGTTGCAAGTACGGCCGACCGTCCGGGCGCAAAGGCGATGCCGACCAATCCTGAGCCGGCGACGACCAAGGCGGCCTTGCCGTCCGGAGTGATCCTTACGATCCCGCGCTTTCCGGAAAGGGAAGCCGCGACATACAGATTTCCGGTGCTGTCGAAGGCGAGACCCTGGGGCCGTCCCAATCCGCGATAGAACGTCGAGACATTTCCCTGCGGGTCAATTTTGTGGACGCAATCGAAGCTGGATGTCGTGGGACCGGTCACGAATAGGGCTCCCTCAGGACCGAAAGCGAGGTGATAGGCAGAAACGCTCGGCTCCAGAGTCGCAAAGACGAAGATTTGGCGATCCCGCGCAATCTTGAAAATGGTGCCGCTCCGGTCGCCCACGTAGAGATTTTCGTTCTTATCGAATGCTATCCCGGTCGCAATGCCCATTCCTTCGGCGTACGAATTCACTGTTCCGTTACCGGCAACCCGGTAAACCGTTCCATCGAATCGCGACGAGACATACATCTGCCCTTCGCGATCGAAAGCGATGGCAGTAGGATTCATCATCTCGGAGAGAAAAGGTTTAACGTTGTAATTCGTGTCGATGCGATAAATCGAAACCGGGACTTTCTGTCCGCGGGATCCGGAAAATGTGGCATAGATGTTGCCTTCAGGATCGAGCGCGGGACTGGTCACGGGATGCAGGTTTTCTGCAATCGGAACAGAGACGTACAGCTGGTGAGGATTGCTGGAGTGACCGTCCGTGGCGATTGTGACTGGACCAGAGGAGGCTCCTTGCGGCACACGAGCCACGCAGAAATCATCGGAGCTGACCACCACGGCCCCATCTACCTCCCCAAACAAGACCCGAGGACGTCTTAGTTCCATAGGACGCAAGCCGCTGCCGATAATCCGCACCTCTCCACCGGGCAGAGCAGCGCCCGGATACACCGATTCAATATGCGGCTTTCCGTTCACGTTCTTCTTGCCCAACAAGCGATCGGAGATTCCCATCGAACGACGTCCTTCACCAGTTCCGCTTATCGCGGCAACAAACCGAAGTGCAAAGCCAAGTGCATTACAAGCAGGGCGTAAATTCCGGCTCCTACATCGTCAATTACGATACCGACGCCCTCGGGCAGACGCTCCAGCATGCGCACCGGAGGTGGTTTCACGATGTCGAACCCACGAAAAAGTATAAAGCCCAGCAGCAGAGATTGCCACGAGACGGGCACCGCGATGAACGTGATCAGCTGTCCTGCCACTTCATCGATGACAACGAAACCAGGATCTTTCAGCCCGGAAGCGCGTGCCACCAGAGTCGCGGCTGGAATTCCAATCGCCACCGCGAACCCGGCAAGGGCAACGGCCGCTACCGGTTGCATGGCACCATGAACTACGCGTGTGACGAGAAACCAAAGTACCACGGCGGCGGCTGATCCCCAGGTTCCTGGTCCGGGCTTCATCAGACCGGTGCAAAAGAAAGTTGCTACTAACTTTGACCAC
This sequence comes from Terriglobia bacterium, assembly GCA_963797845.1. GTDB lineage: Bacteria > Acidobacteriota > Terriglobia > Terriglobales > Acidobacteriaceae > DASREM01. The sequence goes on along the minus strand of CAWCRE010000008.1, from coordinate 371,283 downwards.
AGAGGAGCCCGCGAGCAGGTGCGCCGCCGTGCTTCGTTGGCGATGGCGCATGATGCTTCCTCTCCCATGCCTCCCTCAGTCTTCATCGAGTTGTTTCGAAGCCGGCGGGGCCTCGCTTTCCGAGGAGTCGTGCATAGGGGAGGAAATCACGTAATGACCGCTGGCCCACTTTCCCAAGTCAATCAGGCGGCAGCGGTCGCTGCAAAAAGGAAACTCGGGGTCCGTGCTTTTCACTGCTTGTTTGCAGGTAGGGCAGCCGAGTTTCACCGAGCGCTTGCGGGCCATAGTCAGTATTTTAGATGGAATGGCAAGCTTTCCGGTTCAACTTTATCGCCTCAGACGATTCGGGCGACCAGGTCGTAGTCGTGGGATTCCACGATTTCGCAGCGATAGAACTGGCCGGCTTCGGGCACCAATCCTTCGGGAACCTCATTCACGAACAGCTTGCCGTCGATTTCTGGAGCATGCATCGTAGTGCGACCTTCCAGAAGAAGTTCGCTTTCCTCTGACGGGCCTTCGAGTAACAGGTCGTATTCTTTACCAACCAATGCCTTCTTCTTACGCTTGCTGATCTTCCGCTGGAGCTGCATCAGGTGCTTGCGACGGCGTTCAATTTCGCGGGCGGGCAGCTTATCTCCCAGTGCGAACGCGGTTGCGCCTTCCTGGTCGGAGTAAGAGAATGCACCGACCCAGTCCAACTCGGCGTGCCGCACGAACTCGCAAAGCTCTTCGAATTCCGCTTCAGTTTCTCCCGGAAATCCCACGATAAAAGACGAACGAACGATGACATTGGGAATCGTCTTCCGCATTTTTTCGATAGAACGGAGGAAGAGATCGGCGCCTCCGCCACGCTTCATGCGCTTCAATGCTGTGGCTGAGGCGTGCTGCAAGGGGACGTCAATGTAGGAGCAGATCTTCTCGTGGGCAGCGATGGTCTCCAGCAACTTACCGGTGATTTTGTTGGGATACGCGTACAGGAATCTGATCCAACGCAGTCCATCAATCGCCGCGAGTTTCTCGAGCAGCAGCGCCAACCCATCCTTCAAGCCGAAATCCTCGCCGTAGCAGGTCGTATCCTGCCCAATGAGAGTAATTTCCTTCACGCCCGAGTGGGCAAGTCGTTCAGCCTCGGCGATCACCGACTCGAAACGCCGGGAGCGAAATTTGCCACGCAATTGGGGGATGATGCAAAAGCTGCAAGGATGATCACAACCTTCGGCAATCTTGATGTAAGCGGTGTAACCGGGGGTCGCCAGCACTCGCGGTGTGGCTTCGTCGTACAAATAATTCGGCAGATCAGAAATCGCGCCGTCCCAGGTTTCCCGGGAGAAACGGCCCGCGGCAGCGCGAGCATCGCCTTCCGGGCGTGACTGCAAAATACGAAATGGGGAATTCGCCGGCCCTTGCGAAATGCCCGACGCAGAAAGAATTTTCTCCAACTCTCCGGTTCCGACTACCGCGTCTACTTCCGGAATGTTCTTCCGGATCTCCTCGCGAAAGCGTTCGACCAGGCAGCCCGCTACAACTAGCTTTTGTGCCTTACCCGCAGTCTTCTGGCGAGCCATTTCGAGAATGGTGTTCACCGATTCCTGCTGCGCGCTTTCGATAAACGAGCAGGTATTGACCACGATGACGTCGGCATCCTCGGCGCGAGAAATCAGCCGCGCGCCAGCCTGCGACAACATCCCCATCATCACTTCGCTATCGACGAGATTCTTCGGGCAACCAAGGCTCACGAATCCGACCTTCAGTTCGGTTCCTGATGCCTGATTTGTGGGCTGATCCGGAGGGGCTACAGTGAGCGTTTTTTCCTGCATGCAATCCTACTATTTTAGCATTGAATAGCGCTGATTCTCGCTATTTACAATGCCGCTGGCGAGTCTTACCTTAAAGCCCCCAATCTCCGCAGCCATGACGCGCACCAAATCAGATAACCACCCGCGTCTACGTCTCAAAATTCGCGTGCTACGCTAGGCAGGAACTCACAACTTACGCCGTTCGCAGGAGGACTGATGCCCGCCAATCGCATGGCTGTAGCCCTGTTCGTGGTAGTCACGATCCTGACAGGAGTCGCAGCGGCTCAAACCAAGAACGAGCTGGCGGGAAGTTTTGGGCGTACTTTCATCCCGGACGTGACGCCGCCCAATACGAATTTCTTCGACAATACCATCCACTCCGGCGAGGGGTCGTCCTTTGAAGTTACCTACGCCCGTCACCTGCTGGGCAATGGAGGCTTTGCCACCTTGAGCCTGGAAGTGCCCGCGATCTTCAATCCTGATGAAGATCTGAATTACGGAATCAATGTGATTCCCAAGGAATACAGCTCATATTTCATCACGCCAGGCGTGCGTCTCAAGATCTTCGCCGACGATGCGGTGTCCTTGTGGGGGAGTTTCGGCGGAGGATTTGGCCATTTCTCTGAAAGTTCGGAGCTGCTCTTTGGGGGCGCCAACCCTGGAAAAACAGGCACGACCACCGGCGTTTATCAGTTCGGCGGGGGGCTCGATGTGAAAATTTCGCACTCCTGGAAACTGCGCGGAGAGATTCGCGACTTCAATTCCGGGGTGCCGCAGCTCAACGTCGACACTGGGAAGACGCGACAGAGAAATTTGTACGTGGGCGTAGGAATCGTCTTCAACTTCTAGTTGCGGCGATCGCCGGCAACGATTTCTTCGAATAACTCCGGCAACTGTTTAGCATCCTCAACCGAGTTCCCAAAACGCGCATGCTCATAGTGGCGGGTGAAGCGGGCCACTCGATCCCGCATGGCCGACATCGTCAATATATCCCAGAAACTCCGACGCTGTCTGCATCTCTGATTTCTTCCATCCCCGTTTCGCCAGGACCTTCAGCCGCACGGCGGTACCAGATAGTGGCCGCTGTCTGGCGGTGCAGTTCTCAGGATGTGTGGCGACATGACGCATACGATACAAATTCCACAGCCTTCGCGCATTGGCCGCAAGCATGATCAACAACGATGCCAGTACTGCGCCCAGCGCCCAACTCCCCGGCGAGTCGGAAACCGTGCCTTGCGCGCGCCGTGCCGCATTCAACAGCTCCACATAGTGGAGTCGGGCCCAGGTCCGCATGTTGTCAAGCATTCGCCGGCTTCCTTGCGTGGCGCTCTGCCCCAGTTGTTGCTGATGCCCGGAGTCATAGTTCACGACCCATTCCCGCCAGAACGACGACATCGCGTCCAGATAGAGCAGCGCGCGACTCCATCCGGTGCTGGCCTCAGGTAGTGACGCTGGAGTGGGATCGAAAGCACCCACCCATAACCCGGGAAGTACGCCTCAACCCAGGAATGGGCATTGCTTGCACGAATCACGTACTGCGAAGTCAGGTCGTTATATTCGCCGGTCTGAAAGCCGTTCACCACCCGCGAAGGAATGCGCAAGGTTCGCAGCATGACCGCCATCGCGGAAGAAAAATATTCGCAGTGGCCCTGCTTGCGCTCGAATAAAAAGTTGCCGAGGGGGTCGTGGGGAAGCACGCGCGGCAATTGCAGCGTGTACCCGAAATGCGTGCGCAAATAGGTTTCGATCGCCACGGCTTTGTCATAGTTGCTGGACGAAGACGCGGTGATCTGCTCGGCCAGTCGCGGTATACGTGAATCAATCACCGGCAACTGGAGATAATCGAGCAATACTTCCGGCGGATAGTTTCCCGAAGCCTCTCTCAGGTTGGCGGCGCCGGGCTCGCGCAGAATCGACGACGCCTGGTACGCCACCACGGGATGTTGAAAATCCAGATCGAACACTCCTCCGCCGCGATCCACCGAGATCTCGCGATAGTTACCCTCCAAGACCCGCGGCGTCGCCGCCAGGAAGAAAACGTTGGTTCCCACCGGTTCCATCAGCACCCGGTAATGAATCGGGAGCACCGCCTGCCGCCGGTAATCTTCCGCGGCGTTTTGCGGAAGAGGGAAGGTTCCGTCCGCTCGGCGCGGAAGAATGTATTTTTCGTGGGTGTTCGACCAGTGAAACCGTCAAAATTGTTTAGAGTGATGCCGCGCCACTTCAAGTTGATATTGCCGCTCGTGCTGCCATCGATCTGAATGTGCATCACTACGGAGGTCGATTGCTGGATCTGCCCGATGCTTCCCAGTTGAACCCGGTCGCTGAAGCCGGTGCTCAGTTCCCTGTCCCGGCGAGTATGCGCTCAAGTAGCCCGCCGAAATGCGCGGCAGCACAAAGAAGATCGCAGCCGCTCCTGCCGACGATGAGCAAAAGCAGTACCGGTGCGACGCCTGAAAGCGCGAACGCCATGTGGCGGTAGTCGCGCGTGCACGATTCGCGCGACTGAACCGTGGCTTTGCTGGAAGCGTGGCGCATCTCCATCAGCATGAACGTGAGCACGCACCAGGATGAAGGCGGCAAATGCAAACAGAAATACGCTGTCGACGGTCAGCACCGCGGCGGCCAGCACCATCAGGAACGCCAGCACCGCCAGGAAATATGATCCCGGTCACGATGTGCGGAAAACAGCCGCACTACCATGACAAAAAGTACAAGATGAATGGTGGCGCTGAGGAAAGCGCCCGAGATCAAAAAATAATCTGCCACATAAAACGCGACGTAGAGGAGCGTCAGAATCGACGTCCAGCGTTCGGGAATGAGCCAATTTCGCCGGGTGACCAGCAGGTAGCCGCGAAACAGGATCGCGCGCGCCCACCACGAGCACCGTGGAGATCCAACCCGCCGGTCGAAGCCAGGGTTCCGAATCCCGGTAAGCACCAGCAGATAGAGCGCCACCTCCAAGTAACGCTGAATGGCCAGCGGCAGGGAAATGTTCTCGTTCGCGCTTCGGCAACATCGGCCATGGATCGTTATATTGCTTCGCGAATCCCGCATGAAAGGGAAGAGCGGAATCGGAAAACCGAAAATCGAAGGTCACCCGCGCGGAACATGAGGCTCGCTCCCTGTTGCGCGGGGTAGACGGATGGTAGAATGATTTGGGTCAGGCATCGGTCCCGCGCGACGCATTCCCGCCAACCCCGCCAGGTCCGGAAGGAAGCAACGGTAACGGGCTCTTGCGTGTGCAGTGGGTTCCCGGTGTCTGGCTTTTTACCATCCAACCCGTCGCCAGGTCAGATTAGTTTCCGTAAAGCTCCCATTAGCGGTATAGGTTAGACATTCTGCTGCGCTTCCTTCAGAATACTGGGTTTCATTCCAGGAGACATCATTGAGCAAGCTCATCCGCGCAAAAATCAGCGCCCTCGGAACTTATGTCCCGCCTCGGCTTCTGACCAATGCCGATCTGGAAAAAATGGTCGAAACCAACGACCAATGGATCATGGAACGCACCGGGATCCGCGAACGCCACCTCGTCGATAAAGGCGTTGCTACCAGCGATCTCGCCACCGAAGCCGCCAAGAAAGCCTTGCAGGAGCGCGGCCTGGTCCCCACCGATGTCGAAGTGATCATCGTCGCGACCGTCACGCCTGACATGTTTTTTCCTTCCACGGCTTGCCTGGTGCAGCACAAACTGGGCGCCAAAGGAGTCTGGGGATTCGATCTTTCCGCGGCTTGCTCGGCGTTTGTGTACGCGCTTGCAGACGGGAGCGCAGTTCATCGCCACCGGCGCTCACAAGAAGGTCATGGTGATCGGCGCGGACGTGATGTCCTCGATCATCGATTACACCGACCGCGCCACCTGCGTGATTTTTGGCGACGGCGCGGGAGCGGTGATCCTCGAACCCGCCGAAGACGATTCCGTCGGCCTGATCGATTATCTGCACGAGTCGATGGCTCCGGCGGATGCTCGCTCTACATGCCCGGGCGGCGGCAGCCTGAATCCTTCGACCCACGAGACCGTCGACAAGAAAATGCACTATGTTCATCAGGACGGGCAGGCAGTCTTCAAATTTGCGGTGCGCAAGATGGCCGAACTCTGCGAGAAGTTGCTGGAACGCAACGGCCTGAAAGGCGTCCGATATTGATGCTTCATCCCGCACCAGGCCAACCTGCGCATCATCAAGGCGACGGCAGATCGCTTGGGCTAAGGCCCGGAAAGCGTGATCATCAACATCGACCGCTACGGCAACACCACCGCCGGAACCATTCCGCTGGCGATGGATACGGCGCGCCAGGAAGGCAAGCTCAAGAAAGGCGATCTGGTGCTGCTGGCTTCGGTGGGCGCGGGCTTCACGGTTGGAGCGTCGCTGCTGCGCTGGGCCTTTTAACGGCATGGATTCTGCACGTGAGAGCCGCGTCCGCGAGATTTTCAATCGCGCCAATTTCATTCGCGATCTTGGCATTGAATTGAAAAGAGTCGACGATGGAGTATGCGAGACGGTTTTGATTCCATCGGAGCGCCACCGCCAGCAACATGGCCTGATTCACGCTGGAGTGCTCGCCACCATGGCCGATCACACTGCGGGCGGAGCCGCGGGAAGTATTCTGAAAGGGAAGGGCGACGTCCTCAGCATCGAATTCAAGATCAACTTCCTGCGCCCGGCCATCGCCGATCGCCTCCGCTGTGTCGGCAAAGTACTCCGCGGGGGTAGAAGCATTGTCGTAGCCGAATCCGAAATCTTTGCCGAAAAAGACGGGCAGGAAAAGTTGGTCTCGAAGGCGACGGTGACCCTGGCCGTGCGTGAGATGTAGGCCTACTGCTGCTGCTTTGTCATTCCGACCCCAAGCCCAGCGATTGGTGAGGAATCCACTCGACAAGCACATCTACATCCCGTTTACCTTCGGCTGCTCGTAAGCCTTCTGCAGATACTTCCGCGCCTCGTCGAGCGCGCCCTGCGTGTTGTCGTTGGTCTGCAGCGCCTGGCGATATTCGTTGGTGGCGCGCTCGCGCTGGCCGGTGATGTCGAAGATCTTGCCCAGCTGGATGTGGCTCCAGACCTCGGTCCAGCGCGGCTCGCCGTCGCCGTTCAGCGATTCGCGATAGGCGTTGGCCGCGGCCTGATAGTTGTGCTGCAGGAAGAACACTTCGGCGATGCGGTAGTGCGCCAGCGAACTGTTCTTGTTGATCTCCAGCGCCTTGTTGAATTCGCTTAGAGCGCCCGGCCAGATCGCCCTGCTGCACCATGCCTGTCCGCGCAGGATGGAGGCGCGCAGCCTGATGTCGGTGGAGTTCTTGAGCACGCGGTCGTCGGGATCGACGAGATGCGGCGCGGCTTGCCGAAGGTTTCGACGCTGAACGGCGAGTCGGTGCCGACCACTTCGATGCGCTTGTTCTTCGGTCTTGCCGTCGGTATCGATCTTCAGCTCGACCGGCATGCGGAACAGGTCGAGGTCCTGAGTGATCTCGCCGACCACGCGGAAGCCTTTGTTGTTGCCCAAGCGGTAGACGGTGTACTTGGTCTTGAACTCCGGCGCTCCGGTGGAGTCGAGCCACTGGGTGAAGAACCAGGTCAGCTTGTCGCCGTAGATCTGCTCGGCGATGGCCTTGAAAGTCATCGACGGATGCCGTCTTGCCCGCGTACTTGCTGGCGAAAGTGCGCATGGTCTGGTCGTATTTCTGGTCGCCAATCACCCAGCGCAGCATGTGCAGGATCATCGCGCCCTTGTCGGTCACCAGCGACTGAAATTCGGGCGAGAAGATATCCAGCTTGCCGGCACTCGAAGCGGCACAGTGTCGTAGGCCAGCGCGCCGACCGACATTCTTTTACCGCTTCTTCAAGTCCGGCCGTGCCCGCGGCGTGCTCGACGTAGAGCGCCTCGGAGTAACGGGCGAAGCCGTCACTGAGCCACCAGTCGTCTTTCGACGCCGGACTCACTGAATCGCCCCACCACTGGTGAGCGATCGTATTGGCCAGCAGACGATAGTTGATCTTGTCGGTGATCGCCCGGCTGGCGAGCGCGGCGATCTCCGGCGCCCAGGCCGAGGGCACTGTGTCGTCGGGAATCTCGACCACGTTCAGTGTTGTTCGAAGGCACAGGGCCGTACAGGGTGACGTAGTAGGTGAACTTCCTTGACCGCCGTCTCGGCGTATGTCCGCGCCCAGCGTCTGATGGGTGGGCTTGAAGAATACGTGCAGGTCGATGCCGGCTTCGTCACTTTTGAATTCCTGAAATTGCCCGGCAATGATGGTTCCGGGAAAACTTGGCTTGTCCCAGGTGAACGGTAAAGGTCTTTTAAGGGCAGTCCGCCCGCCGCGCCTTTTTTGCGTCGCCGGCGGCATGCAGGCTGGTTTCCGCGCCGCTGCCGATCACCACCATGTGTGCCGGCACGGTGATGTTGATGGTGGCAGTGAAGCGGTTGATGCCATAGGCGTTCACCGGAAACCAGCGCCCGGCGTAAAGCAGATAACTGGTGTCGTCGTTGATGGAGGCCAGCTTCAATCCTTGCACCGGACTGTCGTCGGCGGAGTCGAGCACGCCTTCGTAGTCGAAAGTCAGGGTGGTGGAGGCGTCCTTGGTCAGCGCCGTTGGGAAGGGCACGCGGACCGTGGAATCCTGGGTGACGCGCTCAGCGGTAAGAGGTTTGTTCGCGCATCGGTCAACTTTGGTGACCCGCAGCCCGTTGTGTCAGCTCAAAAGTCGCCACATTCAGGTCGTCGAGGGCGGTGAACTTCACCTTGGCGCGGCGGTGAGCTTGTGGGTGTGGGGGCTCAGTTCGGCGTCGATCTGGTAGTCGTCGACGCGCAGGCGCAGCTTTCTCTGCAGCCCATGCCCGGCAAGGACGTCAAAAAGAACGCGAAGGCGAAGCAGACAGTCAGGGCCCGACGCATCGCCGAGTGTGAAAAGCCATTAAGGACGATCTCCTGGACTTCCGGCTAATCTCTATGATGAAGATTGTGACGCAAAAGATGCTGGTACGACAAGGGTTAGCAATTTCGAGACATTTCGCCAGGCTACGCGGACCGGGCTCGCTTTGTCAGAAGCATGCTGCAAAATCATCCTCTGCTGCCCGATCCGCAGGGTGAATCCGGGCCTGGGATCGGTGCCACGCAGCAGGTTCTTCACCTGCGCCAAGCCTTCGATCATCTTGTGCGTGCCGGGCCATCGGGAAGGATCTCGTGCAGGCGCGCCACTACTTTCTCGGCGGTGAAGTCGTGCTGCACCAGTTCGGGAACGATTCCTCTCCCGCGATCAGGTTCACCATGGCGAAGTGCGGAACCTTGATCGAGGCTTGCCCAGCAGATAGGTCAGCGGCGAAACCCGGTACACCATCACGAAAGGCGTGCCCATCATCGCGGCTTCGACCGTGGCCGTGCCGCTGGCGATGATGCCGGCACGCGAATGAGCCAGCGCGGGCAGCGCTTCGGAAACCAGGCGGATCGGCAATGGACGCGTCAATCAACGATTCTGCACGAAGTCTGCGTTCCAGGGTGCGGCGCCACCGGCAGCAGGAATTCGTAGCTCCAGCCCAGCCCGCTTCGCGGCATCGAGGATCGTGGGCAGGTTCATCCGCACTTCTTTCACGCGGCTGCCGGGCATGAGCGTGATCCATGCTTATCTGGGGTCGAGCTTGTTCTGCGCGGCGTACGTCGTCCCGCGGGATGGCGGGCGAGGGCAGAGTCGGCCAGCGGATGGCCCACGAACGTCGCGTCGACTCCACGATCGCGATAGAACTTCTCTTCGAAAGGAAAAATCACCAGCGCCTTGCTGACGTACTTTCTGCAGCAGTCTGACCCGGCCCTGCCGCCAGGCCCAGAATTGCGGGCAAACGTAATAGACGACGGGAATCCCGCGCTTGTGCATCTGCCGCGCTACCCGCCAATTGAAGGCCGGCGAATCGATGACGACGGCGAGATCGGGTCTCCGCCGGTCGGCCTCGGCGATCAGCTTGTCGGAAGCAGCCCTAGATTTTTGGCAGATGGCTGAGAATTTCGGTGATGCCGACGACCGCAAGATCTTTGGCGTCGACGACGGTGTCGCAGCCGGCCTCGCGCATGCGCTCGCCGCCCACGCCGAAGAACTCGAGCGACAGGATCACTGCTTCGCAGCGCCGCGATCAGCTGCGCGCCGTACATTTCGCCGGAAGCTTCGCCGGCTGAGATCAGAATTCGCACGGCATATTCTAACGCGTGGGCAGTTGGGAAACAGCGATCAGAGCAAGCCTGAACTAGTCGTCCGCGTTCGCGGTGACTGTGGCGAGCCTGCATCGCCGGAATTTCCTGATCTTTGTACTGCAACTGATAAAGCTTGTAGTAAATGCCGCGTTGGCCAGCAATTGCTGGTGCGTGCCCATCTCGCGGACTCTGCCTTTGTGCATCACGATGATCTTGTCGGCGCGCTGAATGGTCGAGAGGCGGTGCGCGATGATCAGCGAGGTGCGGCCTTCGACCATGCGGCTGAGCGCGTCGCGCACGCGGAACTCGGTCTCGGTGTCGACGCTGGAGGTGGCTTCGTCGAGGATCAGGATCTTGGGATTGTGCGCCAGTGCGCGGGCGAATGAGATCAGCTGCTTCTGCCCGGTCGAAAGCGTGCTGCCGCGCTCGCGCACTTCTTCCTTGAAGCCGTCGGGCAGGTGCGGATGAAGTCGGCCAGATTCACCTCTTCGGCGGCCTGTCTCGACGTCCTCGTCGGTGATCCAGCTCCGTGCCCAGGCGAATGTTGCCCTCCACCGTTCCGGTGAACAGGAACGGATCCTGCAGCACGACGCCAAAGCGGCGGCGCAGATCGTCCAGATCCATTTCTCGAATATCGACGCCATCGATGCGGATGGCGCCCTTCTGCACGTCGTAGAAGCGCATCAGCAGCGAGATGATCGTGGTCTTGCCGGCGCCGGTGTGTCCGACGATGGCGACCGTTTCGCCGGTTCGATGGTAAACTGACAGTCGCGCAACACCCAGTCCGATGTCCGCCTGCGGATCCTTCGGCGAGACCGTTGCGTGCTCGGCTTGTCGCTGTTCTTCCGCGGCCTGGCACGCTGCGATAGGCGAACCAGACGTGATCGAACTCGATTCGGCCCGGGCCCTGCGGCTTTCTTGGTCACAGCGGGTGAAGTGATTTCGACGGGCGTGTCGAGCAGTTTGAACACGCGTTCGCTCGAGGCCATCGCCGACTGCAGGATGTTGTACTTCTCGCTCAGGTCCTGGATAGGCCGGAAGAAGCGCTGCGCGTATTGCATGAACGCGACCAGCACGCCCAGCGTCGCGGTGCTGCGGATCACATCGTTGCCGCCAAACCAGATCACGCAGGCGATGGCGATCGCCGACAGAACTTCGACGACCGGGTAGTAGACCGCGTGCGCCATGATGGCGTCTTTGAACGCGTCCATGTGCGACTGCGTTGACTTCTGGAGAATTCCTCGATACGCGCGCTTCTCGCGATTGAACAGCTGCAGCACCACCATGCCGCTGACGTGCTCCTGCAGGTAGGCATTGATGCGCGCGATGGCGACTGCGAATGCGCCGGTAGGAGTCGCGCACCTTGTCGCGGAAGATCTTGGTCGCACAGACGATGAGCGGGCAGCACGGCGAAGGTGATCAGCGCCAGCCTCCAGTTCATCTTCAGCATGATGCCGATGATGCCGGCGAGCACGAAGATGTCTTCGAAGATCGAGACCACGCCGGCGGTGAACATTTCGTTCAGCGCGTCGACGTCGGTGGTGACGCGGGTGACCAGGCGGCCGACGGGATTCTTGTCGTAGAAGCCGATGTGCATGCGCTGCAGATGGCGGAAGATCTGGCTGCGCAGATCGAACATCACCTTCTGCCCGGTCCACTGCATGAAGTAGGTTTGCAGGAATTCCAGCAGGAAGCTGAACAGCATCGCGCCCATGTACAGGGCCGCCGATCTGGGCGATGCCGACCAGCGGCTCGTTGCTGAGCCAGGAGTCGAATCGGAGAATGCGTTCCCGGTACCTTCAGCCAGGTAGCGATCGATGGCAATTTTGGTGAGATAGGGACCGAGGACGTCGGCGCCCGCCTTGAGCACGATGGCGCCCAGCGCGATGGCGACCTGCCACTTGTAGGGACGCAAATAGCTCAGCAGCCGCCTCATCAGGCGGCTGTCGTACGCTTTTCCTAGTACTTCTTCTTCCTGCTGAGCGGCCATCTGTTAGCTAAAGAGTACCCCAATTTGATGGAAGTGGAGGTAAAAGGATGAAAAAGCTTTTGTCCGCCTTCCCGACTCATCTACGGGCGATAATAGCCTGTGCCTCTGGGCCTCTATATTTCCGTCCCCTTCTGCCGCACCAAGTGCACTTACTGCAACTTCGCTTCGGACGTGTTCTCCAAGGCGGTCTTCGGCAGGTACGTGGACCGGGTCTGCTCCGACATCGAAAATGCCAGCTTGACGGCCGAAGCCATGCGGGGAGTGTTTGATCGCGCGGTCGATACCATCTATTTGGGCGGAGGAACGCCTACCGTGCTGGATCCCTCTGAGCTAGAGCGAGTGTTCGCACGCGTACGAAATCACTTCGGCGTTCAGCCCGGCGCCGAGATTACAGTCGAGTGCGCCCCGGGAACTCTGACTCCCGCAGTCATCGGCAGTCTCGTAATCTGCGGCGTCAACCGCGTCAGTCTCGGCTTGCAATCGTTTGTCGACAAAGAAGCCGCATCGGTCGGACGCCTGCACAAGCGTGAAACGGTGCTCGCCGATATCGCGAGCCTGCGCGCTGCCGGAATTCTAAATATCAATCTCGACCTGATCGCCGGCCTGCCACACCAAACACTGGACAGCTGGCACTTTTCGCTGCAAGAGGTTATTGCGACAGGCGTGCCTCACGTGAGCGTCTATATGCTCGAGGTCGATGAAGATTCACGCCTGGGTCGCGAGTTGATTGCAGGCGGAACCAAGTACCACGCGCACTTTGTGCCCGACGATGACTCTGACCGCCGACCTATACGCAATTGCCAGCGAGACGCTGAACGCCGCTGGAATCGCCAGTACGAAATTTCTAACTTTCTCGCAGCCGGCTTCGAATCGCGCCACAACCTGAAGTACTGGACCCGACAGCCTCTATCTCGGTTTCGGCGTCGACGCGCATTCCATGCTGCGCACTCTACGCCTGTGACAGTGACGCTGTCCGTTTTTCCACGCCCGATTCCCTGGAAGATTTCATGTCGGCGAAACCGTTAGTCAAAACTGTCGTGGATGGCCGCGCGGCCTGGAAGAAAGCATGTTTCTCGGCCTGCGTTTGAATCAGGGCGTGAGTCTCGAACAGCTGCGAGGACAATTCGGACCGGCCGTTTCTCCACTTGATCCGATCCTGGCTGACCTTGAAGGACTGGGGTTGATCGACCGCAATGGGGGCACGGTTCGACTCTCCGACCGGGGCCGATTGCTCTCGAACGAAGTCTTCGAACGCCTGATCGCCATTCCTGCTGTGATGTCCACACCTGAGTTCTAGCTCCTCAGACCAACCGGTCGGTCTGAAGGTTTTTTTTCGCTGTGATCTAATCCAAGTATCCCGGCGCGTGCGTGAACACATCACTTTGCCGGTTGCGACGGAGGGCAGTTTGGATTTCCAGCTCAACGACGAACAACTTCAACTTAAGAAAAATGTCGGCGAATTTGCCGAGCACGAGATTGCTCCCAACGTCATGAAGTGGGACGAAGCCGGCGAGTTCCCCCTCGCCACCATCAAAGAATTGGGCAAGCTGGGCCTGATGGGGATCATCTTTCCCGCCGAATACGGCGGCGCGGGCATGGGCTACGTCGAGTACGTCACCGCGATCGAAGAGCTTTCGAAAGTGGACGGATCGGTCGGCATCATCGTCGCGGCCCACACTTCGCTGTGCTCGAACCACATTTTCCTGGCCGGAACGAAGAGCAAAAAAAGAAATACTCCCAAGCTGGCCAAGGGCGAATTCATCGGCGCCTGGGGACTGACCGAACCGTCTTCGGGTTCTGACGCCGGCAGCGCGCGCATGACCGCCGTCCGCAAAGGCAACAATTGGGTGCTGAATGGAACCAAGACTTTCTGCACCAACGGCCACTATGCCGACGTGCTGGTGGTGATCGCCGTGACCGATCGCGCGGCGCATACACATGGTCTCTCCGCGTTCGTTGTGGAGAAGGGAACCAAGGGATTTCGTCCGGGGAAAAAAGAAAACAAGCTCGGGCTGCGCGCCAGTGATACCGCTGAGTTGATTTTTGAAGACTGCGTCATTCCCGCCGAAAATCTGCTTGGGCACCGAAGGCCAAGGCTTCGTTGATGCCATGCGCGTTCTCGACGGCGGCCGCATCTCGATTGCGGCGTTATCGCTCGGAATGGCCGAAGGCGCCTACGAGGCTGCGCTGAAATATTCAAAACAGCGCAAGCAATTTGGCAAAGCCATCAGCGACTTCCAGGCAATTCAATGGAAGCTCGCCGACATGGCCACCGAAATCGAAGCCGCCAAGCTGCTGACCTTGCGCGCTGCCGCGATGAAAGATGCGGGATGAAGACTACGCTGGAGTCGTCCATGGCGAAACTCTATGCCAGTGAAGTCGCCGTGCGTTGCGCCAACGAAGGTGTACAGATTCACGGCGGTTACGGATTTATCAAAGACTATCCGGCGGAAAAGTTCTATCGCGACGTGAAGCTGTGCACCATTGGCGAAGGTACCAGCGAAATCCAGCGCCTAGTCATCGCGCGCCAGTTGCTGAAGGACTAGGAAAATGCTCGCGCCAGAATGGGTCCGGCGATGGCGAGCAGCAGAACGTAAGCTCCAGCAACGGGTCCAAGTTCTGGTTCGATGGCTGCTCCTAAGTCCGGCGATCACGATGGAAAACTCCCCTCGAGCCACCAGAGTCATTCCTGCCCGTATGCTTGCGCGCCTGTCCACGCCGGCCTTGTGCGCGGCCCAATACCCCGTCGCGATTTTGGTTAAAGCAGTAACCACCGCCAGCGCTAATGCGATGGGGAGCACTTTCGGCAGGCTGTGCGGATCGATCTCCAGCCCAAAGAAGAAAAAGAAGATCGCCGCAAACAAATCTCGCAGCGGCCGCACCATGCGCTCCGATTGTTCCGCAATAGGAGTTGATACTGCGATGCCAACCAGGAAAGCTCCGATCGCTGCCGAGACTCCGAAGTGCTGCGCCAGTCCCCCAACCAGCAGCACCGCGCCGATGGTGGACAGCAATACAATCTCGTCGGAGTCGCTGGCCAGCAGGTGGCTGATCGCGTCTCCATACCTAACCGCCACGAGCAGCACCAGCATGACTGCACCGACGGCAATCGAGACGGACACGAGAATCTTGCTGACCGGCCCTCCCGCGAGCAAGACCCCGATGAGGGGTAAGTACACCGCCATCGCAAGGTCCTCGAGCACCAGAATGGAGAGAATTGCCGGAGTTTCCGGGTTGTTGATGCGCCGCAGTTCCTCCAGCGTTCGCGCGATAATGCCCGAGGACGAAATGTAAGTGACGCCACCCAGCAAGACCGCCGCCAGTACATGCCATCCCATGAGCAGTCCGGCGATCAGTCCGGCCGGAAAGTTGAGCAGGAAATCCACAATTGCCGACGGTAATCCCTTCCTCAAGCTGTGTCGCAGTTCGCCGCCGGTATATTCCAATCCCAGCATGAACAGGAGCAGGAGGACTCCGATCTCAGCGCCAGTGTGGATGAAACTTTCGCTTAGATCGAGCGGCGCCAGGCCGCCCTTTCCAAATGCCAACCCAGCCAGCAGGTATAGCGGAACGGCCGAGATGCCGAAGCGCTTAGCCACGCGGGCGACGATCGCAAGTCCGAGAATGGCAGCGCCAAGCTCCACGAACATCGCCGAAATGATGTGAGGGGGAGGCATCGCTGGTGGCGGTCAGGATAACGTTTCGCCAACGATATTCCAATTGGGTCCGCGACGTCATCGGACTCGGCAACTGGCGGAGGGATTTCGCTCTAGCGCGAACTTGGCTGTGATAGGTTTCTCTCTGGCGGGAACCTATGCAAGCAGAACCAGTCGAAATATCAACGCCCACCCAGGATGAACGCACCATGGCCATTTTGGCTCACGCTCTTCAGATTGTGGGCATGTTCATAGCACCACTAATAATATTTTTAACCAAGCGGGAGTCGCGTTTTGTTTCCTTTCATGCGCTGCAAGCATTGCTGTTCCAGTTGATTTACGTGGCTGCCATATTCGTTATGATCGTGTGTTTCATGATCTTCGCTTTCGCGACTATTGCGCAGCAACCTTCGGCGCCTGCTTCTCACTCCGGTCCGCCACCGGCGCTTTTCATCTTTTTCCCGCTAGTCTGGTTGGGCATGATGGGGTTCTGGGTCGTTTCAATCACGTTTGCAATCCTCTATTCGATCAAGGCGGGGAAGGGCGAGTGGGCTGAGTACCCGCTGCTCGGTCGCGTAGCTCGGAGGATTTTAAAACTGGGACCGAACGGGGTACCAGTTTGACATCGGTC
This sequence comes from Terriglobia bacterium, assembly GCA_963797845.1. Lineage (GTDB taxonomy): Bacteria > Acidobacteriota > Terriglobia > Terriglobales > Acidobacteriaceae > DASREM01. The sequence continues at coordinate 355,036 of CAWCRE010000008.1, read as the reverse complement.
ATGCATCCAGGAGTCATGAAATCTGAGGCAGTGCACGTTTTCCGCTGTTTGGTTTCCTCTTCATCCCACGCTGCTTTACACTAAATAGTTTGAACTCCGATCTCACTGCTTTGATAGACAAGGTTCGCGCTGGCGATCCTCGGGCGCTTGCGCGCGCCATCAGCACCGTTGAAAATCGCTCGCCCAACTCGGCCGAACTGCTGAAGTCTCTTTTTATGCACACGGGGCATGCCCGGATTTTGGGTCTCACAGGCGCTCCCGGTGCGGGCAAGAGCACGCTGGTCGATCAGCTGGCAAAGCATTACCGCAAGCAGGACAAGACTGTCGGCATCATCGCCGTCGATCCCACCAGCCCGTACAGCGGTGGCGCGATTCTCGGCGACCGCATCCGCATGCAGGATCATTTCGCCGATCCGGGTATTTACATTCGCAGCATGGCCACTCGTGGATCGCTCGGCGGACTGGCACGAGCCACAGCCGATGTGACGACGGTCCTTGATGCCTCCGGGCGTGACCTTGTTATGATCGAAACCGTGGGCGTCGGACAGGACGAAGTCGATATCGTTCGCCTCGCCGACGTCACCGTCGTCATCCTGGTTCCGGGCATGGGCGACGACGTGCAAACCATCAAGGCCGGCATCATGGAAATCGCCGACATCTTCGTGATCAACAAGAGTGATCGCGATGGTGCGGAGCGAGTCGAGCGCGAAATCCGCGCCATGCAATCGTTGGCGGTTCGCAAAGATCACTGGACTCCTCCCATCGTGAAAACTGTGGCCAGCGAAGGGCAGGGAATTACCGATCTGGCAAAAGCAGTCAGCCAGTACGAGGCGCATCTGAAGAAAGACAATCTCGACGTGAAGCGAAGCGTCCACAACTGGGAGCAGCGGCTCATGGAAATGCTTCGCGATTCATTGATGGAACGGGCGCGCCGGCAGATGGGTAATGGAGAACTGAGCCGCTATGCCGAGCAGGTGGCCGAGCACAAAAAAGATCCGTACACGTTGGTAGAAGAAATCATGAACGCGATTGGGAAGTAGAAGCACGGAGTCCATTCATATGTTATCCATCGATCATCTGGGAATCGCGGTCAAATCGTTATCGTCCGCAAAAAGCTTGTACGAAAAACTTGGGATGTCGGTCTCTCCGGAAGAGACCGTTGAACAGGAAAAAGTTCGCGTGGTCATGATTCCTGCGGGCGAAAGCCGGCTGGAATTGTTGGAAGCGACCTCCGAAGATTCGACCATTGCGAAATTCATTGCAAAGCGCGGCGAAGGACTGCATCACGTCTGCATGCGCGTGCCTGATCTTCCGCAAACGGTGATCAATCTGAAGCAGAGCGGCGTGCGGCTGGTCTCGGACGAAATCAGAACCGGCGCGGGCGGGCATCGCTACATCTTTGTGCATCCCGCCAGCACCGGTGGCGTTCTGCTGGAGTTAGTCGAGGGCAAGCACTGATCCATGTTGCTGCTGGCGGCCGATACCTCCGGAAAGAATGGCAGCATTGCTCTCGCTCGGGGCACTCCGGACGGCGCCTGCGAGGTGCTCGAAGTAGTACCCCTGCAGGGAGGCACATTCTCGGCCGAGCTCATTCCGCAGCTGATGGCCCTTCTGAAAGCTCACCACTTAAAGAAAGAAGATCTGGAAGGTTTCGCAGTGGCCTCTGGCCCGGGTTCGTTCACCGGTCTGCGAGTTGGACTGGCCGCGATCAAAGCCCTGGCTGAGGTGCTGCACAAGCCAATTGCAGCGGTCTCAATTCTGGAAGCGATTGCGGTCGAGGGGATGGCGCAAGGAAATGTAGTCGCCATACTGGATGCGGGCCGAAATGAAGCGTATTTGGGCCGATATCGCGTCAGCGCATCAAGGGCAGACATGATCGAAGAAAAGCTGGTCAAGCAATCGGAGATTGACGTTCAACCCGGGGAGGCAATCGCTACGACCGATCCGAAACTTGCCGATACTTTCACTGGAAGGCACTACCGCGTTGACCGTATTTTGTCCCCTCATCGCGCAGGCGTGATCGCGAGCATTGGCTGGAAGAAGATCCTTGCCGGCGAGACAACTTCTCCCGAGGCGCTCGACGCTAACTACATCCGCCGCTCCGACGCCGAAATCTTCTCCCAGAACAAATCGTAACGTGAACATCCGCCCCGCTACTCCCGAGGACATTCCCAGCATCATGCAGATCGAACAAAGCTCCGGCAGCGCTGCGCATTGGAACGAGCAGCGCTATCGTGATCTGTTCAGCGACTCCGCTCCGCGCCGGCTTGCTCTGGTTGTGGAAGAACCAGGCCTCGCCGGATTTATCGTTGCCGCGGCGGCAGGCGCGGATTGGGAGATCGAGAATGTAGTGATTCAGGAGAAGGCTCGACGCGGAGGCCTGGGGCGTGCGCTCGTTCTCGAGGTTCTGGCCCGCGCGCGAAAAGAAAACGCGAACTCGGTCTTGCTCGAAGTCCGGGAGTCGAATGCTTCGGCCCGGCAACTCTACTTGAATACAGGCTTTAGACAAATTGCACAGCGGCCTCGCTATTACTCTCATCCTGTAGAAGATGCAATCGTTTATCGTTTTGAGATGCAGATAATTGCCTCCCTCTTGGTGCAAACGCTGTTCACACGCCATTAATTTCAATTGAAGCAGGGTAGGTCGTGTGGTACGTTTAGCTCGAAAACACCCGGTTAGGAGGTTGGCTGGATGCTTACTTCTCGGGATGCGCTCATGGCTAATCACGATGAATTCCGCCGCTTAGCTCATGAGCACACACAACACGCACAACGTCTGGATTCTCTCACCCAAAAGCGTTTTCTCACTGAGGAAGAAAAGCTGGAAGAAGTGCGTTTGAAGAAGTTAAAACTGCGCCTGAAGGACCAAATGGAGTCCATCGAGCGCGAGTTCCGTACTCAGACACAACATCAGGTAGCGTAAACCCCGCCCCACGTGGCGCGGCCTACGCCGCAAAAGGATTAATTTGTCCTCATCGAAGGCGCTGCTAAGCGCCTTTTTTTATTTGAGTTATGCCTTCTGCTTGGGACGGGGCTATACGGCTATAATGAAAAGAATCTCCCATGGTTCGTGATGGCTACTATTACGCTCTCGGTCTCGCAGTTGCCGCTGTTCTGCTCGGGTGGCTGGCAGGTTGGCTCTGGGCGCTGATCCCCATCGCGCTAGCCGTCTTTTTTCTCTGGTTCTTCCGCGACCCCGAACGCGTTATTCCTCCAGCCCAAGGTGCCGTCGTGTCGCCGGCGGACGGCAAAGTCACCGACGTTTCTCCGGCAACAGTCAATGGAGTGTGCTGGACGCGGATCAGCATCTTTCTGAACGTCTTCGATGTGCACGTGAACCGTTCTCCGATCTCGGGCGTGATCCGGGATATTCGCTACCAGCGCGGCAAGTTCATGAATGCGATGAACCCGGCCTGTGCGGAAAAAAATGAACAGAATTCCGTCACGGTCGAAGGCGAAGGTCAGATACTCATCTTCAAACAGATCGCTGGCCTGCTTGCCCGCCGGATTGTATTCACGAAGAAAGTGGGCGATCTTGTGGCACGCGGAGAGCGCGTTGGCCTGATCAAATTCGGTTCGCGCACCGACGTCCTGCTCGACGCGTCAGCGGATGTTCAGATCAAAATCGGGGATCGCGTTAAGGGTGGTTCCACCGTTCTGGCATATTTTCACGGCAACAAGAACTTGGTGGGGATCGCAGAGGAACAGACTCTTCAAGGAGTTCTCTGATGGAACCAGAGGTCCCGCAGACTCCAAAGCGACGAAAAGAAGATCAGCCTTCCCGGCGCCTTCGCAAGGGCTTGTATATCCTGCCCTCGCTGTTTACCACAGCGAACATCGCTTTTGGGTACTACGCCATTCTTCAGGTGACTCATGCCACGGCAGCCGAACCATGGCACTTTGATTTCGCAGCCAAAGCCATCGGATTCGCCGTGTTGTTCGATGGCCTTGACGGCCGCATTGCACGCATGACCAAAACCAGCAGCGCTTTCGGCCGTGAACTGGACTCCTTGGCTGACGTGATCACCTTTGGCGTTGCCCCCGCTCTTCTCGGATGGATGTGGGGGTTTCGCCAGCTGTCCATCGTCAATCCTCCCACCCAGATGACCGGCAAGCTGATTCAATTGGGAGCCATTGCCAGCTTTCTATTCTTGATCGCAGGCGCCAGTCGCCTGGCGCGCTTCAACATTACCTCGAATCCGCAGCCTTCCAATCCCGGTAGGCCGGATCGAGAAATACTTCGTCGGCATGCCCATTCCAGCCGGAGCTGGAGTGGTGGCAGCCGTCGTCCACTTCGCCGCTGGAGAACCCATCGTCTCGTGGTACACCACAGTTCTGTGGACACTCTGCATGGTGCTGGTGGCTTACCTGATGGTGAGCACCTGGAGGTTTTACAGTTTCAAAGAAATTCATTTCGGCTCGCGGCAGCCGTTCCGGTTGATTGTGCTCTTTGGTTTGTTATTCGCCGGAATCTGGTATTTCTCCGGCCCGCTGCTGTTTGCAATTGCAATGTTCTACATGTTCTCGGGAATTCTGTGGCGGTTGCAGTGGATCTTCCGGCGCCGCGGAAATCCCTCACCGCCGTACAAAGAGGCATCAGAAGTTTCATGAGTTCGAATACGAAAACGCCTGTTATTTCTCACAGCGAAGCCGATCGCGCGCTGTATCGCGTGGCCATCGTTGGAGCCGGATCCCTGAAGGGAAAAGAAGTCGCCGAGGTGCTGGGCGATCGCAACTTTCCCGCGGTTGACGTTAAGTTGCTCGACGACGACGAAGCCATCGGGCAACTCGAAACCTTACGTGACGAAGTCACCTTTGTGCAGAATGTTCGTGCCGAGCAGTTCGACAATATCGATTTCACGTTCTTCGCTTCGGACCAGCAATCCACCCGTAAAACTTGGAATACCGCCCGCAAAGCCGGAAGTGCGATCGTCGACCTTTCCTACGCCCTCGAAGAGGAACCCGGCGCCGTGGTGCGATCACCTTGGGTCGAGCGGCAACTTGGGCAAGGACTGCGTCCCGATTTGCAGCCGGGGCCGGCGGTAATCGCGCATCCCGCGGCCGTGGTGCTGGCTCTGTTGCTGCTTCGTGTGCAGAAGGCGGCTGCGATCCGAAAAGTCGTGGCTACTGTGCTCGAGCCGGCCAGCGAACACGGACAGAAGGGCATGGACGAACTGCACGAACAGACCGTCAACCTGCTCTCATTCCAGCAGTTGCCGAAAAATATCTTTGACACGCAAGTCGCCTTCAATCTGGTTTCGCGTTACGGACCGCAGGCCAGCCCGCCACTGGCCAGCGTCGAAAGCCGCATTCTGAAACATTATCGGAAGATTGCCGGAGATCAGGCGCCGATGCCGTCGCTCTCGCTGGTACAAGCTCCTATCTTCCATGGTCACGCGTTTTCGATTCACATCGAACTCGAGAGAGTGACCGATCTCGCACAGATCCTGGAAAGTTTGGCAGGCGAGCACGTCACGGCCACGCGCCAGGCGGAAGACGCTCCCAGCAATGTGAACGCCGCCGGACAAGGCGACGTCATGGTTTCTGTGACCTCCGATCTCAACGACAGCAACAGCTTCTGGATGTGGGCAGCGTCGGACAATCTTCGCGTGGCCGCGGCTACCGCGGTCGAGTGCGCCGAGACCATGGCGGTTACCCGTCCGAAAGGCAAGATCCAGTGAGGCGACTCGCGGGCGTGGCTGTCGCGCTCGCATGCCTGCTCGCTTGCAGCTGCGGATACCATACCGCCGGGCATTCGAGCGTTTTGCCCGAGGGCATCAAAACGGTTGCGATTCCATCGTTTACCAATCAGACGGACACCTTCAAGATCGAACAACTGCTGACCGCTGCAGTCGTGCGAGAGTGGACCACCCGTACCAACTACCGTGTAGTTAACGAACAGAGCAACTCTGCCGATGCCACCTTGCGCGGCACCGTTCTTTCCAGCTACGCTTCGCCTGCAACCTATGATTCGCGAACCGGACGCGCCGCCAGCGTGCTGGTGGTGGTCAGTATGAAAGTTTCACTCACAGATCGGCAGGGCAAAGTATTGTTCGAGAACCCGTCGTACGTTTTTCGCGAGCAGTACCAGGTCTCGCGCGAAGTGCAGAGCTTCTTCGAGGAAGATTCTCCGGCCCTGCGACGCCTGTCCGACGAGTTCGCACGCACGCTCGTCTCCAACATCCTGGAGGGCTTCTGATGCGCGCGTTTGCGCAGGCGGACCGCTTCGTCTCCGACGTGAAGGAGCGCAAGCTGCGTCCGGCCTATGTTTTCGTGGGCGACGAAACATTCTTCCGCAAGCGCTGCCGCGAGGCCATTGTCAGTCACCTGGTTCCGTCGGACCTGCGCGATTTCAGCTTGTTTGAATTCGACCTCGGCGAAACCGATCTTGCCGAAGTCCTCGACCGGGCGCGAACGCCTTCCTTGATGGCTCCATTTCAGGTCTTTTTTGTGCGGGGCGTGAAGAATCTTTTTGGGCGCGGCTCTAACGAAGAGAAGCTGGCCGCGATTGAAGCCTACTGCAAGGATCCGAATCCGGACGCGTGCCTGATCTTTGTCGCCGATCACATCAGCATCCCCGCCGATGCCCGCCGCATGGACATGCAGGATAAAGACCGCTACGAGCGCATTCGCGACACGCTGGGCGAGTATTGCGCGATCGTCGAGCTGTCGCGGGTTGAAGAAAGCGAAGCGGTTCGCTGGATCGGCGAATACTGCGCCACCCGCGAGATGAAGATCGATCCCGACGCCGCGCGCGAGCTGGTGGACGCGCTTGGCGGCGACATGATGATGATCTCGAATGAGCTCGAGAAGCTGATGCTCTATGTCTCGGAGAAGAAGCGCATCACCCTGGGCGATGTGGAAACCATGGTGCTCGCCGCCAAGCAGCGATCGCTTTATGAATTGACCGATGCGATCTCCGCGAAAGACCGGGTGCGCGCTCTGGAAATGCTGGACGCGATCCTGACCACGGGCGACGGAGACGAAGCCGCAATCGGCCACCTCTACATGTTGGCGAAGACGTTTCGCCAGATGCTGGTGATCTTAGAAAGAAACGTGCGCGATCAGCGGATGCTGTGGGCCGCGTTGTGGCAAGGATTCCGCGTGCCGCCCTTTGCCGCCGACGACATCATCAAGCAAGCGCGGCGTTATAAGTCAAAGAGGGAACTGACCCGAGCGATTCGCTTAGTCGCCAAGACAGACTTAGCGCTACGTTCCAGCCCGCCAAGCAAACGCCTCATTCTGGAAAAGCTGATTCTCGAACTCACCGCCGAACCCAAACCCGAGATGCAAGGCTGGGCACAGGACGAACTGCCGGTCTAATTCGCGGTGGCCCACTCAAGCCCGGTTGGCTTGAGCGGGGCAGCTTTCACCTTGGTCCTTTACGGTGTGACCGTGAAACTGGTAGCGCTGGTTGCCGTTCCACCAGCCGTCGTGATGACGATCTTTCCGGTCTTCGCACCGGTGGGTACCGTCGCCGTTACCTGCGTATCCGAGTTCACCGCGAAGTTCGTCGCAGCCACGCCGCCAAACGTCACCTTCGTTGTCTGGGCAAGGCTCACTCCAGTGATGGTCACGGCCGTGCCCACAGCTCCGCTGGGCGGGGTGAAGGTTTTGAGCTGAGGCATAACCCGGAACGTCTTATTGCTGGTCAGTGTCCCCCCGGGAGTCGTCACGTTAATCGCGCCCGTGAGTGCGCCGCCGGGCACGATGGCGGTGAGGTAGGTGTCGGACGCCACATTGAATGTCGCGCCCACATTTCCAAAGGAAACACCAGTTGTTCCAGTAAAACCCTGTCCCAATATCTCGATCGTCTTACCGACTTTTGCGGTGGCTGAGAGGGAACTGACAAAAGGGGCAGCCCCGATGTTCAGGCTATAAATCACGCCGCATACACCGGGTGAACAAGGGCTGACGCTCCCTGTACCGCCCTGCTGTGTCATTCCGTAGAGCAGTCCATTAGTGTGCTGGAAAAGGGTCGAATAAGGGACCTTTCCGGTTACTGAATCGAAGTTGTATACGACCGAGAAAGTTGCCTGAGATGTCATTCTAAAGAGTGTGCCGCATCCACTTGGGCAGCCGCTGCTGGAAGCGCCGCTTTGAGAGTTTGCTCCGTAGAAGTTGCCATCCGTTGCCTGTACCAATCCTGCAAAGGGGCTGCATCCATCGCTGCTTCCGTTCATGTTGTGAAGAACCGATAACTTGCCAGCCGGCGTAATCTTGAAAACAACACCACAGTTGTGGGAGCCACCGCTTAAGGCAGTACCATAGAAATTTCCATCAGTGCCCTGCATCAAAGGTGCCTCTGGAATTCGGCCGTGCGTGCTATCGAAGCTATATAGAACCGTCAGGTTACCTGTCGGCGTGATTTTGAAGACCTCACCCTGGCCGTTCGCGCCTCCTCCGGATGTCGTCCCGTAGAAGTTCCCGTCCGTCCCTTGAACGAGGGGTCCAGTCGGGGCGTAGCCATCCGTAACGTCAAACTGATGTAGAAGTGTGAAATTACCTGAGGGGGTGAGCTTATAGACGGTACCGTAGCCGCTTGCTATCGTTCCGTTGCACGTTTCGCAAGTCGTCCCGTAGAAGTTGCCATCCGTACCCTGAATTGGTGGTGCGAGGGGAAGTGCCCCGTCACTGGTATCGGTAAACGTGTAAAGGACTGTGAATCCCCCTTGAGGCGTCATTCGGAAGATTGTCCCGTAGGGTGCGCCTCCGAAGCCGCCGCTATAACTGGTGCCGTAGAAGTTGCCGTCAGTACCTAAAGTCAGTCCGCCGTAGGGAGATGCGCCATCCCCACTATTGGCAAAGTCATACAACGTTGTCAGCGTTCCAACTGGAGTCAACTGGAACAGATCGCCCGGTCCAAGCAACCCCCCATTTGCCCCGCTGTACAGATTGCCGTCTCTTCCCTGAGCAATGATCCCCGAGTAAAACGGCTGGTTGGGATCATGCGCCAGCGTGCCAAAGTTGTAGAGCACCGAAAACGTCTGGGCTTGGCAGATGGTTGCGGCAACCAGACTCAGCAGGGTGAATCCCAGCAATTTCATTAGCCTTCTGCAAGTCATTGTGAATACTCCTTTATCTTTCTTCATCGCACCTTCGGGCTCTTTTTCCTGCGCGGCTTTCGTAAGGGCAGCAAAATACGAATCTGGAGTCTAAGCGAGTGTCGGCTGACGGTCATCACCCGGCGGGGTGAGAAAGATGTTGCATGGTCGATTCGGCCTGCGCTAGCATTTCGCGACCTTCAACGCCAGGGTGAATTACGAGAGCGGTCGGCGGGTTCGGCGATTTTGCGCTCGAACCATCCGCTGTTGGGGTCCCGAAAGTTTTCCCCCCCTGAGGCGTGACATGCTTCCGAACAAGCAAACTCTTTCCAAACTCGTAGGCTGTATCTACGACGCCGCCTCGGAGGCGAGCCTCTGGGAGAGATTTCTAAGGGAACTTGCACAGATCTCCCGTGCCGACTCGGCCGCGCTGGTGATGCACCAGTTAGGCCGAGAGGTGCATACCATCGCTGCTTCGTGGGAATTTGATCCCGAGGCTTCACGGCTTTATCAATCTCATTACGGTTCGCTCGACCTTTGGGCGATGCGAGGACGGTCGAAACCAGCAGGATTCGTCTCCGCCTCTCAGGCCCTTTGTTCGACTGCTGAGATCGTGGGATCAGAGATCTATAACGATTTCATGGTGCCCTACAGGATTGAGCATGGCATCTTCGGAGTCATCGAGAACAGTGCGACTCGCTGGGCCAGCACAAGTCTGTTTCGAAGCCGTTCGTCGCCCCAGTTTCGGGAATCGGAGGGCGATATTCTTAACTTCCTGGTTCCGCACATCCGGCGCGCCTTCACACTGCATTTCCAGTTCTCCGAGTTAAAGGCTCAAGCAGTGGGCTTCAGTGCAGCGCTCAATGCGTTACCTAGTGGTGTGATCGTGCTTGGTGCGAAGGGCGAAATACTGCTAATGAATCGGGCCGCTCATGCCATCCTGATGCAAAACGACGGTCTGCTCGCGACCGCTCACGGCTTACATGCCGCATGCGCTGCGGAGTCCGTCGAACTCGAGAGGCTTATTCGGGAGGTGGTCAGCACCGCGGAGGGAAAGGGACTCGCCGCAGGTGGCGGTCTTTCAATCTCGCGCAAAAAGGGCTCCGCTCTGTACGTACTGATCAGCTCCGCGCGAGATTTTCAGGTGGACTTGGCGCACCCAATTCGAGCCATCGTTTTTATCAGCGATCCAGAACAAAAGGCGCGGCCCGCCCAGGAAATTCTCCGTGCCATCTTCGGTCTGACCCCAGCCGAATGCCGAGTGGCCTTACTCCTCGGTGACGGAAAAACTCCGCGTGAGATCTCGCATCTTCTGGCGGTCAGCGCCAACACGGTGAAGTCGCAGGTCTCGACCATCTACGCGAAGACTGGAACGTCTCGTCAAGCGCAACTAGTGCGTCTGCTCATGAAACTTCCGGAGATTTCACCGCCAGAAAACATCTGCGGAAATCAAGAGAGTTGAAGACCGAGGAGGATGTCCCGGGACACGTATGACCAAGACGTGGCGGCAGACGTAAAACTGGCTTGAATGAAATTCGCGCGAAGATTTGAGCCGTGTCGCCCCGAAGTGCATCATTCAACGCAAATGCCCAGCGTCTCTTCCTATCTCGCCCGCATCGCCTACTCCGGCGCCACAGACCCGTCTTCCGAAACGTTAAGGCAATTACACCGCGCCCACCTGTTCCACGTCCCCTTCGAAAATCTCGACATTGGACTGAATCGCCCTATCGTCTGCGACCAGTCCCGCTTCGTACACAAGATCGTCGAAGAGAAGCGCGGCGGCTTCTGCTACGAGATGAATGGAGCCTTCGCCTGGCTCCTGACGGAACTCGGATTCAAGGTCACGCTTTTATCCGCGAGAGTCGGCCGTGCCGATGGAAGCGTGGGTCCGGAGTTTGACCATTTGACACTCCGAGTTGATCTCGACGAACCCTGGCTCGCCGACGTCGGCTTCGGAGAGTCCTTCCTCGACCCGCTAAGGCTCAAACCCGGAATCGAGCAGCCTCAGGACAATGGCACGTTCCGAATCATCGAAATGGACACAAGCTGGATGGTCGAGCGAAAGGGTCCGCATCCAGACTGGAAAACCGAATATGCCTTCACTATGCTTCCGCGCCGCTTGGAAGACTTCAGCGAGATGTGCCACTACCACCAGACCTCGCCTGACTCCCACTTCACCCAGAACAAAGTCTGCACGCTGGCAGCTCCGGACGGTCGCATCACGCTCACGCAAGACAAACTGATCGTCACCACGCAACGGAAACAGGGAAGAGCGAGAGGTCAAAACTGAAAGCGAATGGCGGGAGCTTTTGCAGAACAAATTCGGTGTCGTGCTTCCCACAAAATAGAAATGGCAGACCGTAACGGCCTGCCATTCAAAGGATGCCCGAAAACCGACTACTTCAACGCGTTCAATCTCGCGTTCAGGCGGGACTTGTACCGCGAAGCGGTATTCTCGTGAATCACGCCCTTCTGAATCGCCTTATCGAGGGCCGAAACGGTCTCCCGGAAGGTGGTCTGGGCGGCGTTCTTGTCGCCCTTGGCAAGGCTCTCGCGCAAGTCGCGCAGGGCGCTGCGTAAACGGGAGGTATTGGCCCGGTTGCGGGCGGTGCGTGTTTCGGTCTGACGGGCGCGTTTGAGCGCCGAAAAATGATTCGCCATGTCTGCTCTGTTACCTTCGTTTCCTGGTGTTCTCTAGAAAGAGATTTCCGGTAGGTACGGAATGGTCTATTTTACGGGAGTAAGTAGCGGCAGGTCAAACGGATATGGACAACACCCTCGATCGCCTGAAGGTCCTGCTCGATTCCTCCACGCCCATCGTAGTGATGGAAACGGTCGAGGAGTCGCGCGCCACCCGCCTGGTGCGCGTGGCCTGTGCCGCGACTGAATATCGCCGCCTTTGAATGGTCGATCGCGACCGGCCTGACCCGCTGCGGAACCACGGCCCTCGATTCGCTGGTCAACGGCGCGTTTCCCCCGGGCGGATACGCAGCGGACGCTCACGTAATTGAAGACAACGCCAAGGCCCTCTACAACAGCCGCGAGCCGGCGCAGATGCTGGCGAACCTGGAAGGCATTTCGGTCGAGGCGGCATTCATCTTGAAGGACTTGCATCGCCACATGGAGGACCCGGTGGTCGTGCGCCGACTGCGGGATGTCGGACAGACTTTTGCGACCAACCGGCGGACTCTGGTCCTAACCGCTCCCAAGATTGCCATTCCGCCGGAACTCGCCAGCCTGGTCGAATTTCTCGAACTGCCGTTGCCTGATAAGCAGCGCCTGCGGCAGATCATTGACGAAGTCCTCGTCCGAGTTTCAAAGACGCATACGCTACAGCGCAAACTCGATCCCGCCGGCATGGATGCGCTTGCAGACAGCTTGCGCGGCTTGACCGAAGAGGCTGCCGAACGAACCATCTCGCAAGCGCTGGTTCATCGCTACGCGCTTTGTCCTGAGACCATCACTGACGTGCAGGATGCCAAGAAAGTTCTGCTCAGGCGTTCGGAGATGCTCGACTTCATCTCCGCTTCAGAGACTCTCGGCGAAGTTGGCGGACTCGACAATCTGAAGCGCTGGCTCAGCCAGCGGCGCGGAACCTGGGAAGACTCAGCCCGCGAGTTCGGACTGGACGCCCCCAAAGGCGTGATCATCCTCGGAGTGCAGGGTTGCGGCAAGAGTATGTGTGCGCGTGCCATCGCCGGGGAATGGAAACTTCCGCTGGTGAAATTCGATACCGCCGCAATCTACGACAAGTACATCGGCGAAACCGAAAAGCGTATCCAGAAAGTGTTCGAAGTAGCGGAAGGACTTGCGCCTTGCATCCTGTGGATTGATGAACTGGAGAAAGTCTTCGCCGGGAGCGGACCCGACTCCGCATCGGTGGATGCCGGAGTTTCGTCCAGATTGCTGGCGTCGTTCTTATCGTGGATGCAGGACCGCAAAGCTCCAGTCTTCGTCGCGGCCACCTGCAACAACGTGAATGCGTTGCCGCCGGAACTAATCCGCAAAGGCCGCTTCGACGAATTATTTTTCGTAGACCTGCCCAATCAGGCGGAGCGCAAGCAGATCTTTGCAATACAACTCGCCAAGCGAAAAAGAAACGCAACTCAGTTCGACTTGAATCGCATTGCCTCAGCGGCGAATGGATTCTCCGGCGCCGAGATTGACGCGGCGGTGCAGGGTGCGCTCTACGCGTCTTTCGCCAAGAAGCAAGACTTGACGACTCAGGCGCTAATCGATGCCTTGAAGACCACAGTCCCACTCTCCACCACCCGTGCCGAGGAGATCGAAACCTTGCGCGACTGGGCTCGTACCCGCGCCGTCCCGGCGTCGGCCAACGCCCAAGCCGAGAGCGCCTGATTGAGAATCGGTAGTCAGGAGTCGGTGGCCTGCATGCGTTGCTGACTCTCTGACTCCTGCGTACTGGGAAGTGCATTGCTTAGGGCTCTTTCAGGCTTAGTGTGCTAGGCTGCCCTCACGCCACGCCGTCAACTCCCCTGGAGGTCCCCCATGCGCAGCGTTTCCGCGTTCCTCTCTGTATTTCTGCTAACCGCAGCATTATCCGCCCAAACCTGCAGCAGCATGAGCCTTGGTCGCGGCGCCAGTCTGAATGGATTCATCCCGTTCCCTACGGACAATGCCTGGAACCAAGACATCAGCAACTCACCCGTCGATCCCAACTCCGAGGCCATCATCAACTTCATCGGATCCACCACGCCTTTGCATCCTGACTTCGGAGCCGGTCTCTACGCAGGCTCGACCATCGGCATTCCCTATGTCGTCGTCAGTGGATCGCCCTTCGTGAATATCAACTTCACCGCCTACGGCGACGAGAGTGATCCCGGCCCCATGCCGGTTCCGAAAAATGCTCCCATCGAAGGCTATCCCAAGCCTGGCAGCGGAGATCGCCACGTGCTGGTGCTCGACCGCGACAACTGCTGGCTCTATGAGCTGTACTCGTCGTACCCGCTGAAGAATGGGAACTGGAACGTCGCCTCCGCCGCAGTCTGGGATCTTCTGGCCGACGATCAGCGTCCGTACACCTGGACCTCCGCCGATGCCGCGGGCCTGCCGATCTTTCCCGGCCTGGCTCGATACGATGAGGTCGCGAGCGGCGCGATCAATCATGCATTGCGCTACACCCTGCAAGACAGCCAGGCCGCATTCACGCCTCCTGCGTCGCACTGGGCGTCCACTTCGACCAGCACGCTGGCGGCTCCCATGGGAATGCGGTTGCGCCTGAAGTCGAGCTTTGATATTTCGAGCTATCCGCCGCAGTCCAAGGTGATTCTGACAGCTTTGCAGAAGTACGGAATGATCATGGCTGACAATGGCAGCTCGATGTACATCAGCGGCGATCCCGACAATCGCTGGAACAACGACGACCTCGGCGCGCTCAAACAGGTTCCCGCCTCGGCCTTCGAAGTGATTCTGATCAGCCCTCTCTATACCCAAAGCAACGTGCCGCAGGGGCAGAACCCGAGCATCACCAGCTTTACTGCGAACCCACCGGTGGTTTCTCCAGGCACTCCGGTCACCTTGAGCTGGACAAGCACCGGAACTCTCTATTCCATTGTGTCTCCGGCGATTGGTGCAGTACGTGGAACCAGTGCCGTAGTCACCCCATCCAAAACCACTACCTACACCCTGTACGCCACGAATCAATACGGTCGCACGACCGCGACCGTCACTGTGACGGTTCAGTAGTCTGCCTGAGATCCGGACCGAGGCGAGGCTGTCTGCAGGCCTCGCCTTTCCGCTAGTAGGGAACTGGGACGGGCATCGGACGCGGCATTGACTCCCATCTAAGGGCGGGTTAGGCTTACCTCAATGGTAGTTGCTTGCACCTCGGTGACGAGCACCTCGGCTGGTTCCACCTCCATCCAGAAACATTGTTCCTGCGCAACGCCACTGACGCGCGTGTTACTTGGCGTAACCCGCATGCCGAGTTCTATTTACCGACAAGAGGCCGAAGCCTCCCCACAGGAGTGAATGAAGAAGAGCATCGAGATTAGTTCGAACATCGAAACTCTGTTCGGCACGCGCGACGAAAACCTGCACGTGCTGGAAGACGGTCTGAATGTCACCATCGATCTGCGGTCGAATTCGATCGATGTGGAAGGCGCGCCCCAGGACGTGGCCCGCGCGGAGCAAGTCTTTGCCGACTACGAATACCTGCAACGTTCCGGATTCACCTTCAACAACGGTGACTTGAACAGTATGTTGCGGGTGGTGATGAGCGATCCCAAGACCACGTTGAGAGGTCTGGCCGAGGCGGGACGGCAGCGCTCGTTCGGACGGCGCACGGTTCAGCCCAAGAGCGCCAACCAGCGCCGTTATTTGGATGCCATTGAGAGTCATGACATGGTATTTGGGATTGGTCCGGCCGGAACCGGCAAGACCTATCTCGCCGTGGCCATGGCGATCTCCGCGCTAATTTCAAAGCGCGTTAACCGCATCATCCTAGCCCGGCCCGCGGTGGAAGCCGGCGAACGGCTGGGATTTCTGCCCGGAACCTTGCAGGATAAGATCGACCCGTACCTGCGCCCTCTGTATGACGCACTCTACGACATGCTCGACCCCGAAAAGGTGGATCGCTACCTGGAAAAGAACGTGATCGAAATAGCGCCGATCGCCTTTATGCGCGGACGCACGCTGAACGATTCGTTCGTGATTCTCGATGAAGCGCAGAACACGACTTCCGAGCAGATGAAGATGTTTGTGACCCGGCTTGGCTTCAACTCCAAGGCGGTGATCACCGGCGACGTGACGCAGATCGACCTGCCCAGTGCCCGCCGCAGCGGTCTGCTGGAGGCCGTCGACATTTTGAAGACGGTGGAAGGGCTTACCTTCGTCTACTTCGATCAGTCGGATGTGGTGCGTCACGCCTTGGTGCAACGGATCATTCGCGCTTACGATGAGCATAAGAATCGAGCAGAGGGCCAACTCTCGCTGCTGGAATCACGAAGGCCGGGAAATGGAAAAGCTGCCGCTCCTCCCCCGCCGAATCAGCCGGGAGGGGCTCCGGTCGACGAAGACGTAGAAGAATAAAAAGTGATTCGGAAGCGGGTTCACGCCTTTGCTTTGGATGGAGACAGAGAACGATTGATCATTGTTCGTAAGCGCGTTCCCGGACTCAGTGACGCGTCCCTTTCCCGCTTTGTACGGCGAGCCGGCAAAGAAGCGGGACTGGCAGGCAGCGTGAACGTGCTGCTGACCAGCAGCCACGAATTGCGTTCTCTGAACAGCCGCTTTCGAAAGAAAGACAAAGCTACCGACGTGCTCTCGTTTCCGGCCATGCCTGAGCTGCAGGAAAAGTTTGCGGGGGATCTTGCTATTTCGGTGGACATTGCCTCGCGAAATGCGCGGGAACTGGGCCACTCGACGGCGAATGAAATCAAGATTCTCGCCTTGCATGGCCTGCTTCATCTTGCGGGCTACGACCATGAACAAGACCGAGGCCAGATGGCTCGCACCGAGCAGCGCCTGCGCCGGGATCTGCGTTTGCCGGGCGGTCTGATCGAGCGCAACGGGGGCGCGCAGCAACCACGAACCCGAAGGCCACGGGAAGCGAGTCGCAGGAAAGTCAGGTAAGCTGACTACGATGAACTACGCCATTGCAGTCGCGGTCATGCTGCTGCTTGGGCTACTGACGCTTGTGTCTTATGTAGATCGTCTGTACGCAGAGATCGGAAAATTTCTTTCACGCGAATTCCAGGACAACATTGATACTTTCGAGCATGAAGTAGAACCTCGTCTCGCCATGGGTCGCGATCGGGCGGCGCTCTCCATGGCGGTCCTGACTCAATTGTGTACCGCCACGATTGCCATGCTGGTCGGGTTCAGCGTATTTCGCGATCGGGCGTGGACCATCCATGAGATCCTGCAAGCGGCGCTTACGCTGATTCTGATCATCATCGTTTTCCAACGCTTTCTTCCCTTTGTGTTTTTCTCCCGGACCAAGGGGCGATGGGTAAAGAATTGGACGTTATTGCTGAAGATCCTGATTTACCTGGTGCTTCCGGTGACGCTGGTGCTTGGCTTTCTGCAATCGGTCGCCGCGCTCACCAAAGAACATTCCGACGAAAAGCCTGAGACTCAGGCCGAAGCTGTCGATGCCCTGATTGAAGCGGGACAGGAAGAGGGCATTCTCGACGAAAGCAATCGCGACCTGATTCAGTCCGTGGTTGAGTTCAGCGACAAAACCGTTCGTGATGCCATGAAGGCGCGCCCCGATATTGTCGCGGTGCCGACCACGACGACGGTGGAAAAATTCATCGAGTTGCTGAAGAACCGCCCTTACTCGCGAGTTCCGGTGTACGAAGGCACGATTCACAACATAAAGGGCATTCTGCACGCCCAGGACGTCCTGCAAGTTCCCGATTCCGAGGCCCGCTCGCGCACCGTGGACACGCTGATGCGCAAGGATGTGTATTTCGTTCCGGAGAGCAAGTCCGGAGCCGATCTGCTCCGCGAAATGCAGCGCAACAACATCAGAATGGCGATGGTGGTGGATGAATATGGCGGCGTGGCAGGCCTGGTCACCATCGAAGACTTGATCGAAGAGATCGTCGGCGAGATTGGCGACGAACATGAAAAAGGCGAGGTCGTTCGTGAGAGCGATCACTCCTACGTGGTGCCGGGCAACATGGATGTCGACCGGCTTGATGAGTTATTCGGGATGCGTCCCGAAGGCAAAGAATCTTCTACCATCGCCGGGTTGGTTAGCGAAATGGCTGGGCGAATCCCGCAACGCGGAGAAGTGATCGAAGAAGACGGTCTGCGCTTTGAAGTTCTGCAATCGACCTCGCGGCGCGTCGAGCGGGTGCGAGTTTCCGCGGTCGAGCCCAGGCAGATGAAACTGATCGAGTAGCGCGCGAAAAATCCTATGGCTTTTAAATCTGGTTTCGTCTGCATTCTTGGCCGCCCCAACGCGGGCAAGTCTACGTTGCTGAACGCGCTAGTGGGCGAGAAACTCGCCATAATCAGTCCCAAGCCTCAGACTACCCGTAACCGCATTCTCGGCGTAGTGCATGTTCCGAAATCCAAGGGCACGCCGGCGAGCCAGGTGATTTTGCTGGATACGCCCGGCATTCACAAGCCGGACACTTCTCTGGGACGCCAGATGATGCGCGAAGTCCGTGCCGCGCTCGACGGATCTGACCTCATTCTGCTGATCGTGGATGCATCAAAGCGCTTCGAGCCCATCGACAAATTTGCGCTCGACATGGTCAAGAAGTCGGGCACCCCGGCGCTGCTGCTCCTTAATAAGATCGACCTGGTGAAAGAAAAGCACAAGCTGCTGCCGATGATCGAGCAATATCGTGGACTGCACGACTTTAAAGAAGTCATTCCGCTGTCTGCCCGGAAAAAAGAGGGCCTCGGCTTTCTCTTGAGTGAACTGGTCAAAGCTCTTCCCGCTGGTCCACATTACTTCGCCGACGACCAGATAACCGATCAGCCCATACGTTTCATGGTGGCCGAAGCCATACGCGAACAAGTGTTATTTGAGACCAGTGAGGAAGTGCCACACGCGGTGACAGTCGGGATCGATCAGTTTGAAGAGGGCAAAAAGCTGACTCGCATCGCAGCCACTATCTATTGCGAACGCGAAGGGCAGAAGGGCATTCTGGTGGGTAAGGGCGGCGGAATGCTCAAGAAGATTGGCACTACAGCGCGCTTGCAGATCGAGAAAATGGTAGGGACGAAAGTCTTCCTCGAACTTTTCGTCAAAGTGAAGGCCAATTGGCGCGATTCCCATCAATTTGTCGAGGAACTGGACTGGCGTCGTCAATTGGAGCAACGCGCGGAAAAACCTTAGTACCCTAATTGTTCCATTGCCCGATCTTACTGATCTTTGTACAATCGCCATCCGGGTGGCAAATCTGGGTCCAGACCGTAGTCAAATGTCCGCCGATATCACGCGCCACTGCCAATTTGAGGCTGACCAGCTGATGTTCAAGCTGAAGGTCACGCTTGCCGCGGATAAAGCCGCAGTCGACCAGGTGGTGCAGGGCATCATGGGCGTGGTGCGCCAAATGCAATGCATCGACGGCAAAGAAGATGCCATTGAACTGGCGCTGGCCGAGGCGCTCGCCAATGCCGTGATTCACGGCTGCAAATCAGATCCGTCCAAGGTCATCGAGTGTGACGTAGCCTGTGACGAGCAGCGCGGCATGCTGATCGTCGTGCGCGATCCGGGAAAGGGGTTCGACCCCAATAGCATCCCCGACCCGGTGCGCGGGGAAAACATCTATTCCACCCACGGCCGCGGGATTTACCTGATCAACCAGCTGATGGATGAAGTGAAATTCGCCAACAACGGCACGGAAATCCACATGCTCAAGCGCCGCACATAGAATCATTCCTTCACCGCGATTCCCAAAGTCTTCATCTTGCGATAAAGATGACTGCGTTCGAGTCCTAAGCCCTCCGCCGTGCGGCTGACGTTGCCGTGATTCTCGTCTAATTTCTTGAGAATGTAGTCGCGCTCGTAGGCAGAGCGCGCCTGGTGCAGGGTCGTAAATTCGCCTCCGGTGCTACGGCGGCTGCCGTCGCGATGGACAAGAGGTGGTAAATGCTTTCGATCCAGCCTGGTTGCCCTCGGGTTCATGATCACGATCCGCTCGATGACATTACGCAGCTCGCGAACGTTGCCAGGCCAGGCGTAGTGCATCAGAGTCTCGACCGCGTCCTCGGTGATTTCGCTGTTACGACGTCCGTAGGTGGCCGAGAATTCCTTGAGGAAGTGACGGGCAAGCAGCGGAACATCTTCTTTTCGCTCACGCAGCGGCGGGACCGAGAAGGGAATCACGTTTAACCGGTAAAACAGGTCTTCACGAAAGTTCCCGCGCGAGATTTCGTCGTCCAAATCCTTGTTGGTGGAGGCGATCACGCGGGCATCGACGGTGATGGGTTCATCGCTGCCAACCGGCGTGAACCGTTGTTCGTCCAGGGTTCGCAGAACCTTGGATTGCGTCTTCAAACTCATATCCCCAATTTCATCGAGGAACAGCGTGCCGCCATGGGCTTTTTGAAATTTCCCTTCCTTGTCGGTGGTAGCTCCGGCGAAAGAACCCTTGCGGTGACCGAACAATTCGCTCTCGATCAGATCTTCGGGTATCGCCGCGCAATTGACTTCGACAAAGGTTTCGTCTTTGCGCAAGCTCTCGGCGTGGATCGCATGCGCCATCAATTCTTTCCCCGTCCCCGATTCACCGAAGATCAGCACCCGGCCGTTGGTAGGAGCCATCAGCTGAATTTGCTGGCGCAAGGCCTTCATGGGAATACTGTCCCCGACGATGACGCTCTTCGGGGCGAGTTGTTTCTTGAGATCCCGGTTCTCCAGGCGCAACTTCTTGGCCTCGGTGGCGTTCTTGACCAGGATGAGAGTCTTTTCGAGTGAGAGCGGCTTCTCCAGGAAGTCGTAGGCGCCCAGCTTGGTGGCGCGAACCGCCGTTTCGATCGTCCCGTGGCCCGAGATCATAATGACTTCGGGGGGATTGTCGCGTTCGCGAATCTTCTCCAAGGTTTCGAGCCCGTCGATTCCGGGAAGCCAGATGTCGAGCAGAACTACGTCGAAATCGTGTTTGTCGAGAACATTGAGGCACTCCTCGCCGCTGGAGGCGAGCGCGGTTTCATGGCCCTCGTCTTCAAGCACTCCTTTGAGCGAAGAGCGGATCCCGGATTCGTCATCCACAACCAGAATGTTAGACATGCTGAACGTTGGCCGGAGTGGGAACAGCTTCCGGGGCAACCGGCAGTTCTACCACGAATCGAGTGCCGACCGGCTTGTTCTCCTCCACACGAATGGATCCACGATGATCCTCAATGATGCGGCTCACGATAGCAAGACCCAGACCTGTGCCTCTTTTCTTGGTGGAGAAGTACGGCAGGAAAAGCCGCTCCTTGAGTTCCTGCGTTACGCCATGCCCGGTGTCCGCCACGGTGATTTCTACGGCTTCGCGGCTGGTCACCAGCGCCGTGGAAATCTGGATTTCGCGCAGCATCGAGCCCTGAATGGCTTCGGCCGCATTGTCCACCAGGTTGGCCAGCGCGCGTTTGATAGCTTCCGGATCGGCCATCACTTTCGGCAACTCGCGACTAAGATCGGTCTGGACGCGGATGCCGTCCAGCCGCCCATTGAACATGGCCAGCGTGCTCTCCACGATTGAATTAATGCTGTACGGCTGTGGATGCGCGGTTGGGAATCGCGCCAGCGTGGCAAATTCGTCCACCAGGGTGCGAACAGTTTCGACCGCACCCTCGATGGTTTTTGCGCAGCTTTGGATGACCTGGAGAGAAGCTTCGTCGGGCTTGCTACTCCGCTCGAGATGGCGCGTAATGCGCTCCGCGGAAAGTGCGATCGGAGTAAGCGGATTCTTGATTTCGTGGGCAACCCGCCGCGCAACTTCGCGCCACGCTGCCTGTTTTTGCGCTTTCAGCAGATCCGACAGGTCCTCAAAAATGATGACATAGCCGAGTCTCTGTTCCGCGTGCTGCAGAGTTGCAACCGTCACGGCGGCATTGACCTTGCCGCGGGGAAGCACCACTTCCATCTGCGTGGTGGTAGTCCCCATGCGGTCGGCGCGACGCAGAAGGGGATCGAGATCTTCCATGACTTCCACGGGAAAAACGTCGCGCAGTTCCGACCCGATCAGGGTGGCGGGCAAAATTGCGTCCCGCCCCGCGGGATGCAGGATTCGCAGCAGTGCGTAGTTCAGGTGTGTAATGCGGCGCTCGGCATTCAGGGAAAGCACACCCGTGGGAATGCTTTCGAGAATGGTCTCGATGTGGCGGCGTCTCTGCTCGAGTTCTACGTTGGCGGCTGACAACTCGCGGCTGGAGGTGTCGATTTGTTTGCGGCTACTTTCCAACTCTTCCGCCATGCGGTTAAAGGAATGAACCAGTTCGCCAATTTCATCGGCGGCAGCGATCTCCACCCGGTAATCCAGACGCCCTCGAGAAATCTCCTGGGTGGCTTCTGCCAGTGCGACCACTGGCCTTGTTACCAGCTTGGAAAGGAAAAGCGCCAGCCAGGTGGTTGCAAACAGCACTCCCACCGTCAGCAGGAGCAGAAAGTCCATATAGGTGCGCCGTACCAACTTGCGGTTTGCGGCCAGCTCCAGGTAACGGTGCTGGCTGTTCTCGACTTGCCTGACCATTTCGGAAAAGCGCGAAGGCAGTGGCATCCCAATCAGAATCATCCCGTGCTCTCCAACCGGAGCAGAGCTAACCATGTATTCCGTGTTCTGCCACGTCAGCCGCAGGGGAGAGTTCCCATTCAGCGCACTCAGCGGAAGGTGAGGCTTCATCTGCAGCCACGAGGCGGGCGCCCCGAAGCTTGCTTCCGCGTTCTCGTTTTCGATCGCCACCGCGAATCCGCCTTGCAGCGTCAATTCGTGCCGACGGAATTCTTCCACCACCGGAGAAAAGCTGTGCCCCGCGAAGGCTCGCTGCGTTTCGGGCGAGGAGGCAATGGACAGCGCC
The DNA here is from genome assembly GCA_963797845.1 of Terriglobia bacterium. Lineage (GTDB taxonomy): Bacteria > Acidobacteriota > Terriglobia > Terriglobales > Acidobacteriaceae > DASREM01. Next base: position 332,504 of record CAWCRE010000008.1, on the reverse strand, counting down.
TCGGAGTGAGCGTTTTGCGCCGCATAGTTTGTGATCAGGTTGGTAAGCGCCGCCGTGTCTTGACGGACCTCCTCGACCGGTTGCGAAAACCACTTGTCCACCGAGCGGTTCATCAGCCCGTAGGCGAACCAAAACATGGCGATGACCGGAATGAATGACAGCAGCAAACCGGCAACTACCAGGCGGGTTCTGAACTTTGAGCCCAGCACCCCCAGCCTGCGCTCGGCGAACAGCTTGAGAAGGTTTCGCGCCAACACGAAGGTGAGCGCCACAAACAGAAAAAAGATAAGCCCGGAGAGCGCTGCGAAAAAGATAAGTTGCTGGTTGCTATCGGGAGTCAGCGTCAGATTGAACGACGCCTGCCAGAGAATGACAACGAAGAGGATGACGACGCCAGCCGCAAGCAACGGGATTGCTTTACGTCGGCGACTGGAGGTGATCTCCTCAGGCCGCTTTGTATATGAACTTGCCACAGAAAACGGGTATGCCGATGAATGCAGTCTTCATCGGCCGTGTCTCACAATTATAAGCCGTCGCGCTGTTGTGCGGAGGCTGGCTCAAGCGAGGCGCATTTTTGCGAGCGCCACTTCAGGATGCTTGGAAGCGGCGTTCCGGCGACATCGCGCGCTTACTTCGGTCCATGTCCCTCAGAAATTAGGCCCCTCACCTTGATGCGAAAAGCCGCCATTGGAGCGGTTGCCGATGTGGGAGCGCAAAGCCGCGGACTCGCTCCGCTTCGGTCAGGTACTTAAGTTACTGGTGAAGTAATGGACTTGCGTTGACAATTTATGTCAACGCGATAGGCTGCAATCTCTCCCCTATCCATCGCAGCACATTCGCGTGAACGTGGAACTGCAACGCTATTTTTCTGCCGTCGAATAGGAGATCGTAAGTATGTCTCAACGGCTGGGCGATCTTCTCGTCAAAGAGAAGGTAATCACCCCAGAGCAGTTGGCACAGGCGACTAAGGTTCAGAAGGAGACGAACTGTCGCCTGGGATCGGCGCTCGTCAAATTGGGCTTCCTCAGCGATGAGGACGTCACCAATTTCCTCTCCCGGCAATACGGCGTTCCAGCCATCAATCTCTCATATTTCGAAATTGAAGCCTCTGTCGTCAAACTGATTCCCTTCGAGACGGCAAAGCGCTACCAGATTCTGCCTTTGAGCCGGGTGGGGGCGTCGCTCACCATCGCCATGGTGGATCCCACCAATGTCTTCGCCATGGACGATATCAAGTTCATGACCGGCTTCAACATCGAGCCGGTCGTGGCGTCAGAGAGCTCGATTCTGGCGGGCATCGAGAAGGCCTACGGAACCAGCAACCAGGAAGACCTGGAGCAGGTCATGCAGTCGATGACGGATATCGCGGATACCGACGTCGAGCTGCAATCCGAAGAACAGGAAATGGAACTGGCCGACCTGGAAAAGGCGGCCGACGAAGCTCCCATTGTGAAGCTGGTGAACCTGGTGCTTACCGACGCAGTGAAGCGCGGAGCCAGCGACATTCACATGGAGCCCTACGAAAAAGAATTCCGCGTGCGCTTTCGTATTGACGGCGTGCTGCAGTCGATCATGTCGCCGCCGCTTAAGTTGAAGGATGCGATCACCTCGCGCGTGAAGATCATGTCGAAGCTGGATATCAGCGAGAAGCGGCTTCCGCAGGACGGCCGCATCATGCTGAAGATGCAGATTGGCGGGCGCAAGAAGCAGCTCGATTTCCGTGTCAGCACGCTGCCCACATTGTGGGGAGAGAAGATCGTGCTCCGGTTGCTCGACAAAGAGAACCTTCGCCTGGATATGACCAAGCTCGGTTTCGAAGCCGAATCGCTGGTGAAATTCGAGAAGGCGATTTTGAAGCCTTACGGAATGGTTCTGGTCACCGGGCCTACGGGTTCGGGCAAGACCAACACTCTCTACTCCTCGATCTCGCGCCTGAACCAGCCTGATACCAACATCATGACCGCCGAAGACCCGGTCGAGTTCCAGTTGCAGGGCGTCAACCAGGTGCAGATGAAGGAACAAATTGGACTGAACTTCGCCGCTGCGCTGCGAGCTTTCCTTCGTCAGGATCCCAACATCATTCTGGTCGGCGAAATCCGAGACTTTGAAACCGCAGAAATCGCCATTAAAGCCGCTCTTACCGGTCACTTGGTCCTTTCGACGCTGCACACCAACGGCGCTCCGGAAACCATTACCCGCTTGATGAACATGGGTATTGAGCCCTTCCTGGTTGCGACCTCGGTACACCTGATCTGCGCGCAGCGGCTGATCCGGCGAATCTGCAAAGACTGTGGGGAGCCGGTTGAAGTCCCGGTGCAGGCGCTTATTGAGGAAGGCTTTACGCCGGAAGAAGCGAAGACGGTGAAGATCATGAAGGGCAAGGGATGCGGCACCTGCAACAACACGGGCTACAAAGGGCGCTGCGGATTGTACGAAGTCATGGAAGTGGATGACGAGATCAAAGAACTGGTTCTGGTCGGCGCTTCCGCCGTCGAGATGAAGAAAAAGGCGATCGAGCGCGGCATGATCACGCTACGCCGCAGTGGATTGATCAAGGTCGCGCAAGGCATCACCACTCTCGAAGAAGTGGCCCGCGAAACTATTCACTAGAGATAGAGGGGAAGGAAACAAAGTTTATGGCGCTTTCGTTAAGTGATTTGCTCAAACGCATGCTGGAGATGTCGGGTAGCGACTTGCACATCACCACCAACTCCCCGCCGCAGATTCGCGTGCACGGCCACCTGGTCCCGCTGGACCTTCCGCAGTTGACGCCCGCCGAGACCAAGCAATTGGCCTACAGCGTGATGACGGATTCCCAGAAGCATCGCTTTGAAGAGAACTTCGAACTGGATTTCTCGTTCGGATTGAAAGGCCTCGCCCGTTTCCGTGCCAACGTCTTCAACCAGCGCGGCGCGACCGCGGCCGTATTCCGCTTGATTCCTTTCGAGATCAAGTCGTTCAACCAACTGGGACTGCCGGCGGTAGTCAGCAAATTGTGCGACAAGCCGCGCGGCCTGGTGCTGGTCACGGGACCGACTGGTTCGGGTAAGTCCACGACGCTTGCGGCTATGATCGACAAGATCAACAGCGAGCGCCACGACCACATCCTCACCATCGAGGACCCGATCGAATTCGTGCACATGAACAAGAACTGCGTCGTGAACCAGCGCGAGTTGCACGCCGACACAAAGAGCTTCACCGACGCCTTGCGGGCCGCGCTCCGAGAAGATCCCGACGTGGTGCTGATCGGCGAAATGCGAGATCTGGAAACCATCGAGTCGGCTCTGCGAATCGCGGAAACCGGCCACCTCACCTTCGGCACGTTGCACACCAATAACGCTTCCTCCACCATCAACCGAATTATCGACGTGTTCCCCGCGCACCAGCAGCCACAGATTCGCGCGCAGCTGTCTCTGGTGCTGGAAGGGATCATGTGCCAAAGCCTGCTGCCCAAGGCCGACAACAAGGGGCGGGCGATGTGCATGGAGATCATGGTGCCGAACGCTGCCATCCGCAACCTGATCCGCGAAGACAAGATTCACCAGATTTATTCCGCCATGCAGTCCGGACAGGAGAAATACGGAATGCAGACGTTCAACCAGGCGCTGGCGACGGCCTACTTCCAGAAACAGATCACTATGGAAGTGGCCACAGCGCGGTCCAGCAACCCGGATGAGTTGCAGGAAATGATCGCGCGAGGCGCCGGCCTGCTGAACAAGAACCAGGCGGGCGGCACCATGGCTAAAGGCGCGGCGCCGACCAAGCGCTAGTCCGTTCCCCGCGGTAAGCGGGATGTAGAGATGAGACCCGGGAAGCGCAACTGATCCCGGTAGGCAAAGCAGATACGCGAGGAGACTGTTCCCATGCCAGTGTTTACGTTTTCAGGCAAGAACGCATCAGGCGAGAAGGTTACCGGCGAGCGCAGCGCGGCCAACAAGGATGTCTTGACGAGCCAGTTGAGGCGCGAGCGCATCACCCCGGGCTCCATCCGGCAAAAAGGGAAGGAGTTCGTAATGCCAACCTTCGGGTCTGGCAAGGTGAAGACCAAGGAAATAGCCATCTTCTTCCGCCAGTTCTCGGTCATGATCGATGCCGGGTTGCCGCTGGTGCAATGTCTCGAAATTCTCGCGGCCAACCAGGAAAATGTGGCGTTTCAGAAAACTCTGACCGGCGTGCGGACCACCGTCGAAGGCGGGGCAACCCTTGCTAACGCCATGCGCCTATATCCGAAAGTGTTCGACGACCTCACCACGAACATGATGGAAGCCGGCGAAATGGGCGGTATTTTGGACACAATTTTGCAGCGCTTGGCGGCCTATGTAGAAAAAGCCGTCAAACTGCGCGCGGCGGTTAAATCCGCACTAATTTATCCCGTTTCTGTGGTCTCGCTGGCATTCCTCATCGTCGGCGCCCTGTTGAAATGGGTAGTCCCGATTTTCGCCAACCTCTTCGCTGGACTGGGCGTGGCGCTTCCGCTACCCACCCGCATCGTCATGGGGCTCAGTGCATTTGTCGGACACTTCTGGTGGTTCTTTATTGTCGGCGTGGTTGGCCTGGTCTTCGGCATCAAGCAGATCCGCAAGGACCGCCGCGGCAAGTACTGGATGGATTGGGGAATGCTGAAGATGCCCGTAATCGGTCTTCTGCTGCGCAAGATTGCCGTCGCACGATTCACCCGAACCTTGGGAACCCTGATCACCTCCGGCGTGCCCATTCTGGAAGCATTGACGGTTACGGCAAAGACTTCCGGCAACTCCGTGTTGGAAGAAGCGCTGATGAACGTGCGCAAAGCAATCGAAGAAGGACGCACCATCGTCGATCCGCTGCGTGAATCCGGCGTGTTCCCCAACATGGTGACGCAGATGATCGGCGTCGGCGAAGCGACGGGCGCCATGGATTCGATGCTGCAGAAAATCGCCGACTTCTACGAGGACGAAGTGGACGCGGCCACCAAAGACATGCTGGCTATGCTGGAGCCCATCATCATTGGCTTGTTGGGCGTGATGATTGGCGGCATCGTCATTTCGTTATACATGCCTTTGTTCTCGATGATCGCCAAGCTGGCCGGGTAGTTTTCGCAAATCGCCAGCTACCCGGTTTCAACACTGCGGTAGCTGGCAAAAACTTCAGCCAGGCATGATTGGGGCCGATCCTGGGCGGCACAACGGATACCGATGCAATCCATGTTCGATGAGCGGCAATGGCTAGCCTGGCTGGCGAAGATCCGCATCATCATCCTGACATTCTTACTGGGCATCGAGCTGGCGATCGCCCGGCTCACCACCACGCAGATGCCGGTTCGCCTGTTCGTGAATGCGATCCTGCTGTGGTATGCGATTTCGGTTTTCTTCCTGCTGTTGCTTTCGTTCTGGAAAGAGCACCGCATTCAGTGCCTGCTCCAGGTGCTCACCGATCTCTGTCTGATCACGCTCGCGGTTTACATCACCGGCGGGGTGGACAGTTCACTCAACTTTCTCTATCCGCTCGTCATTATCGTGGCCTGCATTCTGTTGCCGCGGGCCTGGGTGTATCTGACGGCAGCGCTGGCCTTCATCCTCTACGGGACGGTGCTGGAGCTGACGTACTTCGGGATGGTGCCGTCGTACTCGAATACGCACCCGGCGATGGGGGCCTTGCAAGCCATCATCCTGATCAACTTCTTCGCTTACTTCGCGGTCGCTTACCTGGCGGGTCTGCTGGCTAACAAGCTGCGCCAGGTGGATGTGAAGCTCAAGCACACCAGCGGAGAGCTGGAGAACCTGCAGGCGCTGCACGAGAACATTATCCAGTCCATCAGCAACGGCCTGATTACAACCGGGCTGGATGGGCATATTACGGTGGCCAATGCCGGAGCGCAGAAGTTACTGCAGCGCAGCGAGGCCGAACTGGTGGGGCAGCCGGTGCATCAGCTGTTTTTGGATCCTCTACCGCATGTGAGCTCCGGTCCGGCACATGGCGAAGTTCGTTTCACCGCTCCCAATTCGTATCGCAAAACATTTCGTGTGATCGCTTCGGCACTGACGGTTCCGGACCGGGGTATGCTCGGCTTCGTATACACGTTGGATGATCTGACCGAAATTCGCCGCCTGGAGAGGGAAGTGCGCATGCAGGATCGTCTGGCTGCCGTAGGACGGCTGGCGGCGGCCATCGCGCATGAAATACGCAATCCCCTGACTTCGATTGCGGGCTCGGTGAGCATGCTTTGCGAAGTGCCCAATTTGAACGACGAGCAGCGACAACTGCTCCAGATCGTGACTCGCGAATCCGACCGCCTGAACGACATCATCACCGACTTCCTGGCCTATTCCCGCGGCAAGCAGTATCAATTCGCGCAAGTCGACCTGATTGCGCTGCTCGAAGACACTTTGACCCTGTTGAGCCATCGCCTGGTCGCCCAAAATACCGGCATCGAGATCCGGCGGCGCTTTGCGGTGAAAGAAGCCATCGCCTTGGCGGACGGAGACAAGCTGAAGCAGGTTTTCTGGAATTTTTGCGAGAACGCGGTGCGCGCCATGCGGGGCGGAGGAACGCTCACCATCAACGTGGAAGCCGCGGGGGACGATTGGCAAATCAGTTTCGAGGATACCGGGCCCGGCATCAACCCGCAGTTGATCGAGAAAATCTTCGAGCCATTTCAGTCGAACTTCGAAGGTGGCACCGGGCTGGGGCTGGCCATCGTTTACCAGATTGTGCAAGGGCATGAAGGAAAGGTCTGGGCACGCTCAAAAATGGGACAAGGCAGCTCGTTTGTAATGCGCCTAAAGCGCCAGTGGGTGTCCGATAAGGCGGAGGAACCGAAGCCTGCTGCTCAAAGCGAAAGCAGGGCAATGACGGCAAGGGCCGCGGCAGTGTCAGGGGGCGTGCATGGGTAACATCCTGGTTTGCGACGACGAGCGTTCCATCTGTGAAATGCTCGATATTGCTTTGCGTCGCGAAGGCCACAAAGTCGAGACAGTGAATTCCGGGGAGTTGGCGAAACGCAAGCTCGAGAGCGCGATTTATGACGTCGTAGTTACCGACATCCGCATGCCCAACATCAATGGCATTGAGGTGCTGCGGTTCGCGCATCAGGTATCGCGGGAGTCGGCGGTCATTCTGATTACGGCGGTGGATGATTACGAAGCGGCGGTGCAAGCCGTCAAAGCGGGCGGTGCGACGGACTACATCCGTAAGTCGCCCGGCCTGGTAGATGAAATCAAGCTGGCGATCAACCGGGCTCTGGAAAAGATGGCGTTGAGCCGTCAGAATTTTGCTTTCAAGCGTGACGCGGCAACCCGCAATTCTCTCGACAACATTGTCGGGGTCAGCGTGCCCATGGATAAACTGAAGCAAACGATTCGCACCGTCGCTTCAACCCAAAGCACGATCCTGATTCATGGCGAGAGCGGTACTGGCAAGGAACTGGTCGCGCGCGCCGTGCATATTTGCTCGCCTCGCGCTGCCGAGCCCTTTGTTTCCATCAACTGCGGCGCATTCCCGGAAACCCTCCTCGAGAGCGAATTGTTCGGGTACGTAAAAGGCGCGTTCACTGGAGCCAACCAGAACAAGCGCGGGCTGTTCGAAGTGGCTGACCAGGGTACGATTTTCCTCGACGAAATCAGCGAGATGACCCTTACCATGCAGGTCAAACTGCTTCGCGTTCTGCAAGAGCGGAGCGTGCGCCCCGTGGGGGGTACCAACGAAATCCCCATCGATGTGCGTGTCATTGCCGCCACCAATCGCGATCTCGATAAAGAAGTCAGCGAAGGGCGTTTTCGCGAAGATCTCTACTATCGCCTGAGCGTGATCCCGGTGCGGGTGCCGCCGTTGCGCGAGCGGCGGGAAGACATTCCTCTGCTGGTGAATCACTTTTTGAAGAAGTATGCGCCCGCGGCGGGGAAAAGTATCAGCCGGGTGAACACCCAGTCGCTCGAGTTACTCTGCGGGTACGAATGGCCGGGAAACGTACGCCAGTTGGAGAACACGATCGAGCGCTCGGTGGCCTTGGAAACGGGCGAAGAACTTCGCGCGGATCTACCGGCCGAGCGCCCGAAAGCGAGAGCGGCAGCGGCCAGTGCGGGAGGTGGCGCAATCTCACCGGGTTCGGTGCTGCCGGATGGCGTGGATATGGAAAAGTACGTCGCCGATATTGAACGCTCGTTGCTGCTCAGCGCTTTATCGCAATCGAACGGCGTGCAAACCCGGGCGGCGGACTTGCTGAAAATTTCTTACCGCTCCTTCCGCCACCTGATGAAAAAATACGATCTGTAGCGATCAAGACCCGCTTTTCTTCAGCTGCTGCTTCCAGCCCAGGATTCGCGCCTTGTTGCCTTCGTCTTCGGCTTCGGGAATCATGCCTTTTTTCTGATACAGCACCGACAGGCTGGTATGGGCAAGAACATCGTCGGGATCGATCTCGTTGATCTTTTTTGCCACCGCAATCGCTTCATCCAGGCGGCCCAGATCCTGCAGGGTGCGGCTCATGCCATGCAAAGCTTCTGTGAAAGTGGGATCGGACTCGACGGACTTCTGGTACTCGGCAAGCGCTTCCTCGTGTTTTCCTTCTGCAAACAGGTCGAGCGCGGCGTAGTAATGATCCTCGGCTAGCTGGCGTGCATTCGGGGCTGAGTTGGTCATTCGGCGAACCGCAAGCGGCACTCGGATTCTAACAAATGAGCGCAGCCGGTTTGGGGAACGCCGCTATACTGGAGCTGCATGCGTCAGATGGTTCGATTTTTGTGGCATTCCACCCGTGGCCATCGCCTGGCTCCCTGGAGGAGTCCCTATCTTCTTTGGAGAGTGGAAACATATTGCGGCGTGAAAATGCAGCAGATCGGCTTTCTGGAGTTCTGGGAGTTCGTCTGGCGCGAACGCTCAAGCCTGTGGCGTTTTCTCAAGTGGACAGCAGAGATGGAACGCTACGCGCATCCCAAGATCAAGAGTCACTGACTACTGAACTCGCCGGCCCCGCGTTTTCTCACCGGCCCCGCTCATCTGGGCAAGGACGGTTCCTACCACTTCCTGAGGCGGGTGATTCTGAAGGAACACCTCGCGCACGCCGTAGTTGATGGCGGACTGCAGAGTCAGGACGTCGGGCTCGCTTGGCGACAGCACGGCTACGAAGGCGCGCGGGAATACCAGGTGGAGCACTCCTGCCAAAGGCCAGCCGTCTCCGCCTTCTCCCAACCTGGACGAAACAATTGCGACATCAAAAAAATGGTGAGTGATCGCCAGCAGCGCCGTGGGTAAGTCTCTGGCCACGATGGTCACAAAACCATTTTCCGACAAAGCGGACTGGAACCCTGAAAGCAGACCCATGTCGGAATGCACCACGAGGGCCATTTTGGCCGGATTCTGCGCATTTGCTTTGCTGCTCATGGTTTGGTCCTTGGGTCGCGGCGGCGCAAAACCAGGCGGTTGATCGCTCCAATCAACTCCGTGGGCTCTACGGGTTTCAGAGCGAGGTAGTCCACGCCCATATCGAGGGCGGAACGTGAATTCCTCAAGTTCGCATAGCCGGTGCAGATCACAACCGCCGGCTTAGGCTTCAATTTTTGGGCGGCTCGTGCCACTTCCAGGCCGATGTCCTCGGCTTCCATATTCAAGTCGGTGATGACTGCATCCACCTTGGTGTTGGTTTTCAGGTAGTCGAGAGCTTCGGAGGAGCCTTCCGCAGTCGCAACCTCGTACCCTTCGTCTTCAAAAAGACGGCGCATAGTTTGTAAGATGCTGGTTTCATCGTCCACTAAAAGCAGGACTGAGCGCTTGACGGGCATGATGATCGGTTTCCGAGCTGGACTTTCACCATTTTAGCACCCAAAAGGTCAGCGGGCAGACTCTCGTCAGTAGGAAAGTACCGGAGTCGCGGAGCGGCGGGCAATCAGCCTTCGTAGTGCTGCCCTGATTTCGTTTAGATCCACCGGCTTCAACGCCACGTAATCGACGCGGATCTTCAGGGCTTGCCGCAATTGTTGGATGGTTGGATAACCCGTGTAAATAACAATGGCAGGCGGTCTTTTCTGAAGCTTGAGTTCGGCTGCAAGACGAAGGCCAAGGTCTTGACCCTCCAGGTTCAACTCGGTGATGACTGCCTCGAAGGATTGTTGCTGAATGAGATCGGAAGCGGACTGGTAAGTAGCCACAGCAGTGACTTCGAAACCCTCCTGATCCAGAATCGCTCGGAAGGTTGTCAGAATCCCCGGTTCGTCCTCGACGAGCAGAACGCTGGGCTTGTAGGCACCGCGCGGCAACAGGTTTACTCCTTAGCTAACGTCAGATGGTAATAATCGCGCGCCCGTTGTGCGAGTGCACGAATATTGAAACATATTAGTCGCAAATATGTTGGCATTGAAATGTCAAACAAGATGCCAAAACTGGAGCTACTACTCTGGATTCGGCTCTGGATTAATTGCCATTATGCGCGGCCGATGTTGCTCCCAAAACTATATTAACGTCGGAACCCTTGCCCACTCCGAGAATTTGCGCCGCCGGCCCACGATTCGTGGCGATCTCCAGATAGCCCATGCTGCCAAGAATCCCGAAAATCTCGTTGGGAGCTCCTTCTGCGTAAGAAGTTTTCATTTCGGTGATTTCCTGCTTGCCGATCAGGATCCGAAATGCCGGAGGCTGCTCCACGAAAAGCATGGGCGCGTCCTGCGGGGTGATGTTGGTGATCAGGTTCCCGAAGCGGTCCACTTTCAGGACCACACCGCGCAGAGTTTCAGCATTCACCGCTTTCGGTTTAGGAGAACTGAAACGGACGAAGTCGTCGATCTCCTCGCCGAATTTTTCGCTGTCTACCCCTTTGGCAAGGTAAGCCGCCACCGGCGCAAAAATATCGCGGGCATGAAACGTGTTGCTGATCGGCTCACGAAAATAATGTTGAGAACTCACGTTGCGCACGCGCAGGCGTTCCTCGCGTTGGTAGATGAGGGAAAGCACGCCATTGTCGGGAGCTACGAAATGATACTGGTCGGTGCTGGCAATGATGGGGCGTCGCGCCGTACCCACTCCAGGATCCACTACAACCATGTGCACCGTGCGGGTCGGGAAGTACGAATAAGCCTGGGAGATGGTGAGTGCGCCGTCGAGCACGTCAAAAGCCTGCACCGCATGGGAAATATCAACGATCTCTGCTTCGGGAACAATCTCCAGAATGACCCCCTTCATGGTGCCCACAAAGTGGTCGCTGGTGCCGAAATCGGTAGTTAACGTAACGATCGGGCGATGAGCCAAAGTCCCCTCTCTAAAAGACGAAATTCTCCCCGCAAATTTCGACATTAATCCGAGATCAGAACACCGTCAAGGTATCGAGGGTAATGAGCAAAAGCTGCCGGCAACTCGTCCCATGAGTCCCGCCCTCGCGCCCTGGTGTAAAATGCACTTCGCGCAAAAAGGGCGCACCCGGTCCGCGGAAAGGACAGAAGTCCACCTGCTCGATAAATCTCGTTTCACGAACTGACTTTCTGCCCGTAACAATGCGGACCTCGGGCTCAGGAAAGGAAGTTCGTTATGCCGGTAAAAAAGCTTCCCCCGAATCCCAGCCTCGAGCACCTCAAATATCAAGCTAAGGATTTGCGCAAGGCCCATGCAGCCTGCGATCTGTCCGCGGCGCAGCGGCTCAGGGAATTCCACCCACGCTTCCACGGAGCGTCCGACGCCGTAATTTCTGCCGCGCCATTGAGTCTTAGCGATGCGCAACTCGCGATCGCCCGGGAATATGGATTCCCGAGTTGGACGCGATTGAAAAAGCATGTGGAACAACCGACGGTTTCGGATCGTTTAGATCTTCCGCACCACGAGCGAATTCGAGATGTCTCTTTTCGTCGCGCCGTGAACCTTCTTGACGATGGCGACGTCGAAGGTCTGCAAGCCCATTTAGAAAACCACCCGAGGCTGGTCCATCAGCACGTGGTCTTTGAAGGCGGCAATTATTTTCGCAATCCAACTCTGCTCGAGTTTGTTGCTGAGAATCCGGTGCGTCGCGGCAAATTGCCGGCCAACATCCTCGAGGTGACTGGAGTCATTCTCAACGCCGGTCCGGCTCAATCCGCTCTCGACGAAACTCTGATGCTGGTTGCGACCGGCAGCGTAACGCGGGAGTGTGGCGTGCAAGTTCCACTCCTGTGCTTGCTGTGCAATCGTGGAGTGCATTCTGACGCTGCGATCCGCGCTGCAGCCCTGCACGGCGAGTTTGAGTCTGTGACGACGCTGCTCAGCTGCGGCGCCCACATGGATCTTCCGCTTGCCGCCGCACTGGGGCGCCTCGAGGAGTTTCGCCAGCTGCTTCCCGGTGCCATTGGCGAGGATCGCCATCTCGCGCTCAGCATGGCGTCAGACTTCGGTCAGGCTGAGATCGTTCGCTTGCTTCTGGATTCGGGTGAAGATCCCAATCGCTACAACCCCGTGGGTGGACATTCCCACACCACCCCGCTGCACCAGGCTGCCGCTGCTGGCCACAAGGAAGTGGTGCGGCTGCTGGTGGAGAGCGGTGCGAGATTGGATCTGAAAGACATCCTGTGGCAGGCGACTCCAGCCGATTGGGCAAAACAAGCTGGCTGGACCGAGATTGAGGCCTATCTTCGCAAGGAGGCCAAGAAGCGGGAATAGTCGCCATTGGCATCGTGGCCGATGCAGTCTCAACGGAAGCCGACGCCCCGGTGGTGATAATGCGGGTCAGCCCTTGCGGCCTGCATGGGCGCTTCAGTCAGACAGCGTGAGTGGAATCGGATCCACGATGGCGTCAAGAACAAGGTCGGGGGAGATATCAGGCTGTCTCGGGGTGAAGAGGATGAGGGCCCCAGCCAGGAAGCCTGAAATCATCAGCAGTGTAAAGCCGAGCGTGAAGGACCCGGTTCGCGAGTACAAGTATCCGAATGCGTAGGGTCCGGCGAAGCCTGCGACGCTGGCGATGGCGTTGATCATCCCCACCGCAACCGCTGCGGTCGAGTCGCTCAGAATTTCGGTGGGGATTGCCCAGAATGGTGGCAGAAACGCCATAAACACGCACGCCATGCTGAACCAGGCAATCATCATCGCTGTGGAACCCGGAATCATAATGAACCCTAAAAGTCCGGCAGCTGCCGTGAAGAGTGCAACCGCAGAGTGCCAGTGCCGCTCACGAACGCGATCGGAATTCCATCCGATGATCAACATCGCCGCGAACGCGACGAGATAAGGGATTGCACCCAGCAGGCCGACCCGCACATCTGAAAATCCCGATTGCCGTTTGAGAACGGTTGGAAGCCAGAAGACCACCGTGTAAGCCATCATGTAATCGAGAAAGGCGACGACGGCCAGCAGAATCACGGCGCGAGAGCGCAAGGCCTGACCCACGCCGATGGACTGCCGGTTGGTTGGTTTTTCTTCCTTCAGCTTCTGCGTGATCCATTGCTGCTGATCGGGGGCGAGCCAGTTTGCTTCCTTAGGCCAGTCCGATAGAACAAAAAACGCGATAACACCTAGCACCACGGCCGGCATGCCTTCTAACAAGAACAGCCAGCGCCAGCCCTGAATGTTGAACCACATGTGTCCGAGAATCCAGCCGGCGACAGGGGACCCGATGATGAATGAAAGCGGAATTGCCGCCATGAAGTTGCCGGTCGCCTTCGCGCGGTCCTCTTGGATGAACCAGTGACTCAGGTAAACGATGACGCCAGGAAAGAAACCGGCCTCGGCCGCTCCCAGCACAAAGCGCGCTATATAAAGTTGAGTTGGGGTGTGTACCAGGGCGGTCAGCGCGGTCAGGGTTCCCCACAAAATCATCGTGGCCGAGATCATGCGGCGCGCGCTCCAGCGCTCCACCAGCAAGGCGCCGGGAATCTGAAGGGCTACATAACTGACAAAGAAAATGCCCGCTCCCAGGCCGAAAACCTTGTCGCTGAAGCCAAGTTCGCGACTCATTCCAATCGCGGCATAGGCCACGCTGGTACGGTCCATGTAGTTTGTGACGTAAAGAATGAAAAGAAACGGCAACAGCCGCAGAGCGATCTGATGCCGGGTATGGTCGGCTTTCTTGGGTGACAACGCGACTGCGGTTGACGTCGTCACGGCTAAATGTCTCCAGCGGACCGAGTGGGGAGTTGGCGGAGTATATCGGAAATGCGATCGCTCGCGGCATAATAATAATCAGCCACTCTCGGGACCTCTCTCTCATACTCAATGCACGGAGAATCTGCTAGTGAGCGCTATAATGGCCCGCGATCATGTCCCTCACCTCTGGCACGAAGCTTGGCCCTTATGAAATCCTGGCGTCGCTCGGCGCTGGCGGCATGGGCGAAGTCTATCGCGCCCGCGACACGCGTCTGTCTCGCGAGGTTGCCATCAAGGTTTTGCCTGAAGCCTTCGCTCGTGATTCCGACCGCTTGCAGCGTTTCGAGCATGAAGCGCGCGTGTTGAGCACGGTCAACCATCCCAATATTCTCGCCATCCATGATGTCGGCGCGCAGGGCGAGATCCATTACCTGGTTTCGGAGTTGCTGGAGGGGCAGACCCTTCGCGAGAAAATGAACGCGGGACCGCTCTCACAACGGCGTGTCACCGAGTACGCGATTGAAATGGCTCGCGGACTGGCGGCAGCGCACGAAAAGGGAATCGTCCATCGCGACTTCAAGCCCGACAACGTCTTCATCACCAAAGACGGTCGTGTCAAAATCCTCGACTTCGGATTGGCCAAGCAGGCAATGTCGGAAGCCGCTGCTTCTGGATACACGGCGACCGTTGTCGGCCCAGAGCCTACCCAGCCGGGCACGGTCATGGGAACGGTGGGCTATATGTCTCCCGAGCAGGTCCGCGGGAAGGCGCTCGACTCCCGCTCCGATCTCTTCAGTTTCGGCGCGATTCTCTACGAAATGGTTTCCGGCAAGCGCCCATTCAAAGGCGATAGCAGCATCGAGACCATGAATGCCATCTTGAAGGAAGATCCTCCCGAGCTTAGCGACAGCGGGCTGAATGTAACGCCAGGACTGGATCGCATCATCCACCATTGCCTCGAGAAAGAGCCGGCGATGCGCTTCCAATCGGCGCGCGACCTAGCCTTTGATCTCGAGAGCCTGTCGTCGCTGAGCAGTTCCACGAAACCGGTGATCGGATCGCGTGTATCCAGTGTTGCCGGTTACCGCACTCCGTTACTGGCGGCAATTCCCGCGTTGCTGTTGGTGGCTGCGGCGGCATTTTGGGCGGGACACGCAACCGTAAAATCTTCAGCTCCGCTCTTTACCCGGCTCACTTTTCGCGGCGGGCATGTGGGCGCAGCGCGCTTCTCGCCGGATGGTCACACCATTGTCTACAGCGCGGCCTTTGGTGACGAGCCGCTTCAGATCTACACCACTCGCCCTGATGCGCCGCAGTCTCGTGAACTTGGCCTGAAGAACAGCACCATCCTTGCCGTTTCGAAGCAGGACGAACTCGCCATCACTCTCAACCATACCTACATACAAGCCAATGCCAGCGGTGGGACCTTGGCTCGCCTCCCGCTCACCGGCGGATCGCCGCGCGAGCTGAATGACAATGTGGGCACTGCTGATTGGGCTCCCGACGGCCAATCCCTCGCTCTTGCGCGGCTGAGTAACAATCAGGTCGTGCTGGAATACCCTCAAGGCAAGACGCTTTACGAAACCCAGGGCTGGGTAGACGATTTACGAATTTCACCAGACGGCAATCGAGTCGCATTCATCGATCATCCCATTCGCTGGGACAGTCTGGGCACCGTCATGGTCGTCGATCGCCAGGGCAAGCGCCAGCAACTGACCGGGCCTTTCTCCGACGTTCGCGGCCTGGCTTGGGGACCATCGGGCACGGAGATCTGGTTCACCGGCTCCTCGGTCCATCTGTCGGGAAATCTGTACGCTGTCGATCTTAAGGCTCACCAGCGCCTGGTTTGGGCTGGGGCCGGCGGCGCGGTTTTGCAGGATGTTTTTCCCGATGGCCGCGTGCTCTTCATCCGCGAAAACCGTCGGCGCGGGATTGCAGGTCTTTTTCCTGGCCAGACTGCGGAAACCGATTTGAGCTGGCAGGATTGGTCCCTGATCACTCGAATCTCTCCCGATGGCAAATGGATATTCTTCTCTGAAGAAGGCGACGGCGGGGGACAGAAGTACTCCGCCTACATGCGAGCCACCGACGGTTCACCCGCGATTCGCCTCGGTGACGGCAGCCCGTGGGGTTTGTCTCCCGATCTCAAATGGGTGGCTTCGATAATTCCCGGACAGCCACAGCAACTGTGGTTGCTTCCGACCCATGCAGG
Organism: Terriglobia bacterium; assembly: GCA_963797845.1. Classification (GTDB taxonomy): domain Bacteria; phylum Acidobacteriota; class Terriglobia; order Terriglobales; family Acidobacteriaceae; genus DASREM01. The sequence goes on along the minus strand of CAWCRE010000008.1, from coordinate 316,282 downwards.
CGAGGCGAGAAACCTTTCACAGCATGGCTTCGACTATGACTTCGCTGCCTGGCTTCCCGATGGCCAACATTTGATGATCACCGGGCGGGAGTCGGGCAAACAAACGCGCTCCTACATTTGCGACATGGACTGTAAGACGCTTACCCCTGTAACGCCGGAGGGCGTGCAGGGATTTCCTACCGAGGATGGGAAGGAGTTCGTCTCCCGACAGGGAGATGTGTTGACCTTCTACCCAATCGCGGGAGGGCAGCCGCGAACCGAAAAAGCCAAAATCCCTATTATTTCTTTCCCGCAGAGTGGGAACACCGGCCGCTATGTCATCGGAGCCGAGCAGTTGGGAGTTCCGATGAAGTTGTACCGCTACGACACTGTCACTGGTGAAAAACAGCCCTGGAAGGAATTCGTGCCACCCGATCGCGTCGGCGTTTTCATTGCCAACGTGTTTGATATCACTCCCGACGGCCGCTGGTACGCCTACAGCTACGTGCGCGACCTATCCGATCTCTACATGGTCGAAGGTCTGCATTGATGCAACAGCAGTTTCAATATTTCAAGTTTCAGAGTTTCCAAAGTCTCAATTAACTGAAGTTCCCGTAATCAGAAGAAGTCATCTCGAGCTTGCGAGGGATCTCGCGTGCACAGCCCAGCCTTGTAGCCCAAATCGAGAATCTTGAAACTGAAACCTTAGAACTTTGAAACCTCTAAACCTTGAGACCCTGAAACCTTTCATTCGATCTCAATATTTCCTGATCCCGTAGTGACCTCGACCGGCACTCCGCCACCGCGGACCTTCCCGCGAATCTCTTTCCTTCCCATTGAACCCTCCACTGTCACGGGATGGTTCACCGAAATCGATCCTGAACTCGTATGCGCATTCAGATCGAAAGCTGCACTCGATGGCACCTTCAGTTCCACCGTGCCGGAGCCGGTGCGCAGCAGCCATGCTCCGGTCGGATCACCGTCGGCGCGAATGCCACCGCTCCCGGCGTGAGCTTCCAGGGATCCGTGAACTCCATGAAGCTCCATGCCGCCCGATCCGGTTCCGACACGGACTGTGCCAGGGGCGGTTTGTTCGAGTGTTACTCGTCCGCTCCCCGTCTCTGCCTCAAAGCCTCCGGCAATCTCGATAGCATGAATTGAACCGCTGCCGGTTTTGGCCTGGACCGAGCCTTGCACGCGATCGATATCAATGTCGCCGGACCCCGTACTCGCTCTCACTGCATTTCCGATATTCGAAATCCGCAGGCCTCCCGACCCGGCCTGCGTCTCCAGTATTCCCTTAATGCCGTCGATGGTCTGATTCCCCGAGCCGGTCTCCGATCGCAACTGCGTTTGCGAGGGAACAGTGAGTTCGTAGCTGATCGAAATGTTATGTCGAAGATCGGGATCGTCAATGTGTCCAATACGGATACTGTTACCGCTCTGCTGGATCGGCGGATTGGACTCGATGCGCTTAATCCGTTCTTCAGAGCCGCTGCTGAACCAGTCCGTGGCCTTGATGTGCCCAGTGACCTGCACCTGATTCGAACCACCAGTATGCACCTGGATACTTCCTGAACCGGTGCTGAGATCGATGCTCACAGATCCGTTCACCGAGAGCGTGCGTTGGAAATCTCCTTCCGCGGCGAATAAGGGCAGAGCGTACAGCACGAACAGCACACCGATAAAACGCAGAGCATTTTTAACCGAAACGCGCATGGGCTCCTCCTCAGTAAATGCGAATGTCGCCGGAACTGGTATGAACCGTAAGGGGCGATCCTCCTCCGCGCACGTGACCCTTGACCGAACGGCGGGAACGCTCCACATCTCCCTGAACCGTCATAGTGACGGGATGGTCTACAGTCAACGAGCCGGAGCTGGTGGTGGCCTCGAGATCGAAAGCGGAATCACTGGGCAACCGCAGTTCGACGTTTCCCGAACCTGTGCGCACTTCCCACGGCCCGGTTTGTTTTCCATCAATCGACAAGTCGCCGCTTCCGGCTTCGGCGTGAAGCGCGCCCTGCATGGTGTGGATCTCGATATTGCCCGATCCAGTGTGTACTTCTACGTCGCCCGCCCCATTTTGCTCGCAGTCAATGTCCCCGCTTCCAGTTTGGGCGGTGAATGCGCCAGCCATATCCCGCGCTTCCACATCACCCGAACCGCTGTGCAGCCGCACTCCTCCGCGCAAATCCCGTAATTGCACGTCGCCCGATCCGCTCTCCAGATCAACCGTGGCCTTCAGGCCTTCCATGCGCTGATCGCCGGATCCAGTGTGAGTGCGGACGATAGTATCCGGGGGAACGGAGATCTCGAAATTGATGGAAATATCGTGGGAGTTCGGATAATCGATACGAACCATGTTGCCGTTCTGCTGAATGGGGGGATTTTTCTCCACATCGCTGACATCGACGCGATGGCTTCCGGAATTCCACCAGTGATCGTTGACCCAGATCTTCCCGCTGATGGAGATGCTGCCGGAATTTCCGGACTTCACGCTCACATCGCCGGATCGAGTGTAGATTTCAAGCGTTGCAGGACCACTGACGTTGAGAGTTCGGTCGAAAGAACCTTCGATCCCGGCCAGTGCGGGCAGGGAAGTCAGGGCAAGGGACATCAAGACTAGGACGGACAGAGTTAACTTTTTCATCCGGAGTTCTCCTGGGTTCTCGCAAAAAAGGGGCACGGTCCGCACCGTGCCCCTTTGGCCGCCGGGTCCGAGCCTCGGAGGCGGACTTCACAAGCTCACTACTGCAAGACCACTTGATCGCCTTCCTTCAGGCCGCTCAGCAATTCGGTCTTGGCTCCGTTCGAGATTCCGATATTCACAGCCAACTTCTTCTTGCCGTCTTTGGCCTTGGTGTCGGGAATCTCTACCGAAGCCTTCTTGTCCTTGTCGTACAGAATCGCGCCTTCCGGAATCTGTAGCACGTTCTTGTGTTCTTCCAGGATGATTTCCGCGTTCGCGGTCATCTCGGCCTTCAACTCGCCGCCCGGATTGTTGATCGATACCCGCACTTCGAACGTGGTCACGTTATCTTTCTCAACACCCATGGGAGAGATCTTGGTCACCTCGCCCGTTGAAGGTCTTATCCTTGAAGGACTCCACCTTGATGCGCGCCGGTTGGCCGAGATAAACCTTTCCGATATCGCTCTCGTCCACCTTGCCTTTTACGTAGACTTCGCTGGTATCGCCGAGCGTCATGACCAGGGTGGCCGACGATCCCAACACCAGGATCGAGCTGACCGCATCCCCCATTTCGACGTCGCGCGAGAGCACGATCCCATCAATCGGAGAGAGCACGTCGGTATAACTGAGCTGTTCCTCGAGCTGTCTTAAGTTTGCTCCGTCACGCGCCACTTCAGCCTTGGCCTGTGCAATCTTCGCCCGCAAGACGTTGACTTGCGCCTTGGCCACGTTTTGCTTGTTCAGCGCGAGTTCATAATTCTTTTGCGCATCGTCCAAAGCGGAAGCGGAAACCACGCCGTCCTTCGCCATACCCTGCGCCCGGTCATAAGCGCGCTTCAGCATGGGGATGTCGACACCTTCAGCATCCACCTTGGCGCGTTCGTAGTCGGCTTGAGAGCTGGTGGCGCTCGCCTCGGCGGCCTCCAACGCGGCGCGAGACTGCTCGACCTGCGCGGTGATTTCGTCCTTATCCAACTGGGCCAGGAGTTGACCCTTCTTCACGCGATCGCCGGCATCAACCAGAAGCTTCTTCACAATTCCGCTGGCTTTGGACTTCACTTCGACCTTGGTGATGGGCGTAACTTTACCGGTGGCAACGACGCTCTTTGCCAAGTCGCCTTTTTCCACTTTCGCAAGCTTGGTGGGATCGATTTTCGTCCCTCCAGTAGTCGCGGCAATCAGACCGCCCACCACTACCAGGAGCACCACAATAGCCACGACGCCGTAGATAATCCGCTTACGACGCTTCTTCTTGCCGTTGCCGTTACCGTTCACAGCTTCCTCCTGAACCCATTCCGCTTTCAATCGTTGGTACGAAGATCATGCGTCCGTAGTTCCCGAGATTTGTTGACCCAGCGTAGAACGTAACGGGGTCGCACCGTTGCGTTAGACCGCTCGTACCGGGAAATGAAAGCAGGAAATCTTGCCTGGGTTACCTGCAAAAATTGGGAACTTTGCCCTGTGCGCGCCTCTGACCGGGCGCGAACAAGAACTAGATGCATGGGCTGAGTACCTTCTATTGTACAACACCAGGAACATACAAGAGGTGCAGTACGTCCTTTGAAATGTTAGTATTAGCACTTATTCATGACTGCATTCGTGTTGCTTCGGGTGTTCGTCATCCTGCTTCTGGTAGCGGCGAACGCCTTCTTCGCTGCCGCGGAATTCGCACTGGTCAGCCTGCGCGATACTCGCATTCAGCAGCTGATTGAAGGCCGCCGTATCGGCGCTCGGACCGTTCTGAAACTTCACCGCAACCTGGATGAGGTCGTCAATGGTGTTCAGCTTGGGATCACGCTTACCAGTTTGAGTCTGGGCTGGGTGGGCGAACCCGTCCTCGCTAGCATGGTCGAAGGTTCCATTGGACAAATCCCTCATGCCGGTCTTTATGCCCACGGCATTGCGATTGTCTTTGCGTTCTTTCTGATCACGTGCCTGCACGTAATCCTGGGCGAGTTGGTTCCGAAATCGCTCGCCTTGCAGCGCGGAGAGCAGGTGGCTCTTGCCGTCGCCGCGCCCATGGATGTGTTCCTTACCATTACCCGCCCGGCGCTCTACGCGATGAGTCGCGCGGCGGGGACGGTCTTGCGTCTTTTCGGCTCGCGTCGTGTTCGCCAAGGCTCCGTCCACTCTCCCGACGAACTCAAACTCATCGTCACCGCCAGCCGGCAGTTCGGGCAGATTCCTCCATTCCAGGAGGAGGTCATTCACAACGCGCTGGAGCTGGAAAATATCAGTGTGCGCGAGGTGATGGTTCCACGGCCTGACATCTTCTCGCTTCCGGGCGACTTGACCCTGGAAGAAGCTCTGGCGCGGGTGGTCGAAGATCAACACTCCCGTATTCCCATCTATGATCCGCAACGCGGCCCGGAGCACATTATCGGGGTACTTTTTTCGAAGGATCTGATGCGCTGGACCCGCCTTCGCCTCGCGCCCAATCAACCGACGGCGGCTCGCGTCAGCAATATGCGAGTCAGCCAGATCATGCGCGATGTGCTGGTGGTTCCGGAAACCAAAGTTCTGATGGAATTGTTACAGGAGTTCAAGCAGCGCAAGCGTCACCTGGCGGTCGTGGTTGACGAGTTTGGCTCGACCGCAGGCGTGGTTACCGCCGAGGATATCCTGGAGCAGCTTGTGGGCGAAATCGAAGACGAATTCGATATTGCCTCGGCTTCGCCGGCCATGCCGGAAGGAGAGACCTCGGGCTTATTCGACGGCGCGGTGAATATTCGCGACCTGGAGTCGCAGTACGATCTGTTGCTGCCTCGCGATGCGGGCTTCGAAACGCTGGCAGGGTTTGTGCTGGCGCGCTTGCAGCGTATTCCAAAGGTCGGAGATAGCTTTGCCTACGAGGCCCACCGCTACACGGTGGAAGAAATGGACGGGCATCGTATTGCGAGGGTAAAGATCGAAAAATTGGAGACCACCGCCATGCAACACGCGGGAGACTGATGTCCCAAGGATGAACGACTAAGAGCCAACGACCTGTCTGATGATCCGCTACCTCGCCAATCGCCTGCTCTACACCTTGCCCGTGGTCTGGCTCGTCGTTTCGGTCGTCTTCCTATTAATCCATCTCGTGCCGGGCGATCCAGTTCTGCAGATGCTCGGCGAAGGTGCTCCAAGAACCGATGTAGCCGCCGCCCGTCACGCATACGGCCTCGATCAACCGCTCTCAACGCAATACTTGCAATATTGGAAAGGAGTGCTTCACGGGAACCTCGGCCCCTCCATCCGCTTCAACCAGAGTGTCAGCACCCTCATCCTTCAACGCTATCCATATACATTGCAGTTGACGATCGCAGCCCTCGTGGTGGCGATTCTGCTGGCCGTTCCCGCCGGAGCTCGTTCGGCCCGAAGGCGAAATCTCTGGGACGATCGCGTACTCAGCGTGGTCAGCCTGTTTGGATTGTCTTTTCCAAACTTTGCTCTGGGTCCTATCCTCATTTTGTTCTTCGCCATCAAGCTGGGCCTGCTTCCGGTATCCGGCTCTGGAACATTCGCACATTTGGTTTTGCCGGCGATCACCATGGGCGGAGCGCTGGCCGCAATCCTGACGCGAATGGTTCGGACGTCCATGCTCGAAGAGCTGAGCCAGGATTACATCCGCACCGCGCGTGCCAAGGGACTGTCAGAGAACACTGTGGTTTATCGTCATGCGCTGCGCAATGCGCTCATCCCGGTAGTCACGGTATTGGGATTGCAATTCGGCGCCTTATTGGCCGGAGCCATTGTGACGGAAACTATCTTTTCCTGGCCCGGCATCGGACGGCTGACAATCCAAGCCATCAGCAACCGTGACTACTATCTTGTGCAAGGATGTATTCTCGCCATCGGCTTGACCTATGTTGCGGTAAATTTCCTGACCGATTTCGTGTACTCGCTGGCGAACCCGAGGATCCGGCAATGAAGATATATCTTATGGCCAGAGCATTACTCTGCGTTCTCTACGGCCGTTCTCAGCGTTCTCCGCGATTTGGGATTTTCTGAGAATACTGAGACTAATGTCCACCGCCACCATCTCGTTTCGTCAAACCGCACGCCGCAACCCGCTGGCAGCGGTGGGCGTGATCCTGGTTGCCATCTTCACTCTATTCGCGGTGTTTGCCCCCTGGATTGCGCCCCAGGATCCTGCATTCATCAACCTGCCGGCCCGCCTGAGTCCTCCTTCGCTCATGCATTGGTGTGGAACCGACGAACTCGGCCGCGACATCCTGTCGCGCCTCATCTATGGTTCTCGGATTTCGATGCTGGTGGGAAGCTGCGTAGTCGCCGCTTCGCTTGCTATCGGCCTCATCGTCGGATCCATCGCCGGATATTATGGCGGCCGCATCGACCGCTTTGTGAACGTGGTGGTGATGAACGCATTTCTATCTTTTCCGGGAATCTTGTTAGCAATTGCCTTCGTCGCCTTTCGCGGGCCGGGCATCTTCAATCTGATCTTTGCGCTTGCTCTCGGCGGGTGGGTGGGCTACGCCCGCCTGGTTCGAGCCCAGGTGCTGGCGGCTCGGGAGCGAGAATTTGTCGAGGCGGCGCGCGCCCTAGGTGCGAGAGATCTTCGTATCATCGTCCGCCACATTCTTCCTAATATTATTCAGCCGATCATTGTGCAGGCGGCGATTGGCATGGCAGGTGCCATTCTGGCGGAAGCAACCATGAGCTTTCTGGGACTAGGCGTTCCGCCACCCACCGCAAGCTGGGGCGCCATGCTCAACGATGCTCGCTCGCACCTGTTTGACGCTCCTCACCTGGTTATCTTCCCCGCATTCGCGGTGATGCTCGCCGTCCTCGCTTTCAACTTCATTGGCGATGCACTGCGTGACTTTCTCGATCCGCGCTCGCGAATCGAAGTTGGTCTGTAACCTGATCAGTTACTTCGTCGGCAAGCACTTACATGCATAGGCAGGAAATCGGACATGTACTTTAGGCACCGGTGCTGCCAAAGGACTTAAGAAACAATCCACAAAGTCCGCCGCAACATTTTCCAAACCCCAGTGTTTGAATTTACTGAACAGCGCGGAACAAGGTTCCAGCGCGAAATACGAAGTTACCAAAAATTTCGCAGGAGCGATAAAGACTTATGAAGAACACAGTGAAAGCAGCGTTTTTCGGTACCGCGCTGGCAGCCTTGATGTTGCCGGCCTTTGCGCAGACCACCCCGGCGCCTGAGCCGCCGCAGCAGAACTCCAGCATTAGTGGCCGCAAAGACAACCAGCAGGATCGCATCGGACAGGGAATTGAGAACGGTTCTCTTACTCCTGAAGAAGCGACGCGATTGGAACATAAAGAATCGAAGATCAACCGTGAAGAGCACAACATGCGCAAGGCGGATGACGGACATTTGACCGCTGCCGATCGCGCCAAGCTTGATGCCCAGCAGTCTAAGCTGTCGAAGCAGATCTACAACCAGAAGCACGACGCGCAGACCGTGGCCAACCAGAATCCGACCAATCCCGTCAACCGGCGCGAAGACAATGAGCAGGATCGCATCGGCCGCGGCGTTGCCAACGGCTCCCTCACACCTGGCGAAGCGTCCCATCTGGAGCGCAACCAGAGCCGTATCGACAACGAAGTTGCCAAGGACCGCGCCGCCAACGGTGGCAGCCTGACTTCGCAAGAGCGGCAGCAGGTGAAAGGTCAGGAAAATCGCCAGTCTCACGCTATCTATCGCGCGAAGCACAACAATCGCCGTCAGTAGTGTGTAAGTCAGATCGCGAAACGCCTCCGGACAACGGAGGCGTTTTTGTTGTTGGTGGCGAGCACTGCCCGCACTCATCCTAGGAGAAGTTGTGTAGGATCCTTTATTCTTGGGCCGCACTGTGGGGCCGAAGGTCCGCGGAAGGAGACAGGATGATCGCACGCATTTGGACAGGCATCGTACGGGAATCCGATAAAGACTCTTATTTCGAGTACCTCAAGCAAACTGGACTGGGTGACTACGCTTCAGTTCCTGGTAATCGAGGAATCCAGGTGCTGCGCCGCGTGCATGACTGCAAGTGCGAATTCACTTTGATTACACTTTGGGATTCTTACGACTCGATTCGAGCTTTCGCGGGGAAGGACTACGAAAAAGCGAAATACTACTCGGAAGACAAGAAATACCTCCTCGAACTGGACCCCTACGTGAAGCATTACGAAGTGATGGAATAGCTCCGAGCGCCAACGAGTTCCCCCCGCGAAACCTTTCCGCCTTTCTGAATGCCTCCCCAAAACAGGAGGCCAATCGTCACTCAAGCCATTGCATTCTCAACAAACCGAAGCGCCTTTTTTCGCATTGTCGTTGTCCGCCAAGCGGAGCGAAATGCGCCGGCGATTGAGAGTCTGTCCGTTGCCTACCGACTCACTAAAACGAAAGCGGCACAGAGTGGCCCTCTGTACCCAGCGGCAAGGCTCTGAAAAATCGAGAGATCTAGGTCTTGACGAACATTGCCAATAGCGATATTAATATTGCGATCTGCAATATGACGCTTGGCGAGAAATTACGGTACTTGCGGGAGGTCGAAGGCACGCTGCGCAATCTGGGCCGCCCTATGACCCAGCTTGAGGTCGTGCGCGCCATCCGCAAGCAGCAGGGCAAAGCCATCAGCCAGTCGTACATGTCGCAGATGGAGAGCGGCACGCGCAAGCACATGACGCAGGCCACCCGTACTTTGCTGGCGAAGTTTTTCAAGGTGCATCCCGGTTTTCTGGTGGACGATCCGGAGGGATATCACACCGAACTGGTGTCGGATCTGCGCACCACCGAAGGGCAGCTGGACGTTTGGCTGCTGCAAGGGTCCGAGCGCTTCGCCAGTGACCCCGAGGTGTGCGAGGTGCTCATCAAGGCGGCGCGGCAGAAAGATACCAGGCGTTGCCTGATTCTGCTGGGTGCGATCCTTGATACCCCGGGCTTGGCGGAGCGTCTGCTGGAAGCCCTGAAGCCGGGGAGCAGCGCGGAAGGGAGGACATCGCGATGACTTGGGAGAATCTTTATCTCATTTGTTTCGCGGTCGGATTCGCATTCAGCTTCGTGTCGTTCCTTAGCGGAGGATTGCGCTGGCATGTTCATATGCCGCATCTGCCGCACGGACATGTGGTTCATGTTTCCGCGCCCCATGGGCCCGCAGCGCCGGCGGCGGGAGCGCCGAAAGCCGCCCTGCAAACGCATGTCTCGCCCTTCAACTTTGTAACGTTTACTGCTTTCCTGGCCTGGTTTGGCGGGATCGGTTACTTGCTGACGCGCTTTTCGCGCATGTGGTTTGCGATGGGACTGTTGATCGCGCTGCTCAGTGGCATCGGTGGCGCTTCGGTGATCTACCTGTTTCTAAGCCGGGTCCTGATGTCGGGTGAAGAAAACCTTGACCCTGCCGATTTCGACATGGTCGGAGTGTTGGGAAAGTTGTGTGTGTCGATTCGCGAAGGCGGCACCGGGGAATTGATTTACTCGCAAGCTGGCACGCGCCGGGTGTGCGGTGCGCGTTCCGAAGGCGGCGCGGCGATCGCCAAGGGCACCGAAGTTGTGGTGACCCGCTACGAAAAAGGAATCGCTTACGTTCGATTGTGGTCAGAAATGTCTGGAGAGGAGTAGCGGTCGTACCGCTGGCGTCTCGCAGGCCAAGCAGCAGCGAGGACAAGGAACCATGAACCGCAAGACTTTCCAATTCGCAATATGGCTGATGTGGATCGCTCTGCCGCTCACCGCATTACGTTACTGGCTCGCCTGGGATCGCCTGCCGCAACGCATGGCGACTCACTTCGACGCGAACTGGCACGCCAATGGCTGGATGCCGCGCGAAGCCGCACTCTATTTTGCGCTCGGAATTACGTTGTTCATGCTGGCGGTCTTTACCGTAGTGGCATACGTCTCCCGCCGCCGAAACGACAGCAGCGCTGTCTCCTGGGTGTTGCTGGGATTGTTCTACGCAATCATCGCTTTCTTGTTCGGGATTAATGACAAGGTCCTGCAATATAACGTCAATGGTGAACCGATCCACGCCGATTGGCTGATGGGCTTGGTGCCGTTGGCGGTCATCGCATTCATGGTGCTCTACCTGCGCGCTCGACGCGGAGAGCCGTTGCCTCCAGCCAATCCCATTGCCGAGGAGACGCATTCGTCCACCCTGTTTGGATTTGTGTTCCTCGTGGCTACGGTCGCATTCGTAGCATCGCTGGCGGTATTGCCCGTCGCGGGCTTGCGGATCATGAGCCTGCTGATGTGTGCGCTCTTCTTCGTGATTGCGGCCGCCGCCTGGAGCGGGTTCCAATATTTCTTCACTCCGTTCGGAGTGGAGGTGCATACGCTCGGCTATCGCCTGCGTTCGATCCCGTTGCACGAGATTGTGAGCTATCAGCCGGAAGCCTGGAATGCGCTGCGCGGGTATGGCATTCGCGGCATTGGCCGTTCGCGTGCGTACGTGTGGGGCAATCATGTGGTGCGTATCCACACCAATGACGGAGACGTGATTTTGGGCCACAGCGATCCAGCCCGCATTGTGCGCGACCTGGATCGCATCAAGCACGTAGCGCACTAAGAGTTCGCTTGGGAGGATGGGTTATGTTCGGTATCGCAGTGGAAATTTGGATCATCGTTGGACTTTGCGTCCTGGTGCTCATGTTTCTTATGAGCCTGCTTGCGCGGCTGTACCGTAAGGCCGGTCCGCATGAGGCGCTCGTCGTCTATGGATTTCGGGGAACCCGTGTCATTAAAGGCCATGGCACGGTGATCTTCCCCATGATCGAGAACTGTCGTGGACTATCGCTCGAACTGATGTCATTCGACGTGGCGCCGCAGCAGGATCTTTACACCAAACAGGGCGTCGCCGTCACCGTGGAGGCCGTGGCGCAAATCAAGGTCAAGTCCGACACCGAGTCAGTTCTCACGGCGTCGGAACAGTTCCTCACCAAGAGCGATCAGGATCGCGAGAGCCTGATCCGGTTGGTTATGGAAGGCCATCTCCGCGGCATCATCGGCCAGCTCACGGTCGAAGAAATCGTCAAGCAGCCCGAGATGGTTTCCGACCGCATGCGCTCTACCTGCGCCGACGACATGAACAAGATGGGGCTTGAAGTCATTTCGTTCACGATCAAGGAAGTTCGCGACAAGAACGAATACATCACCAACATGGGCAAGCCCGATGTCGCGCGCATTAAACGAGACGCAGATGTCGCCACAGCCGAAGCCGATCGAGACACAGCAATCAAGCGCGCAGTTGCGCAACGCGAGGCCGCTGTCGCCAAGGCGCAGGCCGACCAGGAACGTGTGCTGGCGGAAACGCTTTCCCTGGCCAAGCAGGCTGAGTCGCAACGCGACCTCGAGGTGAAGAAAGCGCAGTTCCTCGAAGTCACCAAGAAGCAGCAGGCCCAGGCCGACAAGGCATACGACATCCAGACCAACATCATGCAACAGCAGGTCATCGCCGAGCAGGTGAAGGTGCAGCAGGTCGAGAAAGAACAGCAGGTCAAGGTGCAGGAGGCTGAGATCAACCGTCGCGAGAAAGAGTTGATCGCCACGGTCCTCAAGGGCGCCGAAATCGAACGTCAACGGATCGAAACCCTGGCTATGGCTGAAAAGCAACGCCTGATGTCGGAAGCCGATGGCCATGCCGCGTCGATTCGCGCGCAAGGCGAAGCCGAAGCCGAAATCATCTTCAAAAAAGGTGAAGCGGAAGCGAAGGCAATGAACGTGAAGGCCGAAGCTTACCAGGAATACAACCAGGCAGCCGTCATCGACAAGCTGTTCACCAGCATGCCGGATGTGGTGCGAGCGCTGGCGAGCCCCCTGGCGAACGTGGACAAGATCACCATCGTTTCCACAGGTAACGGCGACGCTGCCGGAATGAACAAGATCACCGGCGACATTGCGAAGATGGCGGCCCAAGTCCCAGCCCTGTTCGAGACGCTCTCGGGCATGAGCATGAGCGAGTTGCTGGGGAAAGTGCGCACCATCGGGGACAAGTCGCCCAAGCCCGATATTCTGCCGCCAGCAGATGACGGAAAGGCCGGCGCGGCTGGTGCAGGGAAGTAAGGCAATCGCGTGAGGAGGACGGGCAGGCTCGCTCGTCCTTCGTAGCGCCGGCATCTTGCCGGCCCGGAGCCGCCGAGACGGCGGCGGTACTTGATTCAGGAGAGAGAAATGAAGTCACAGAATCTAATCGGCCTTGGACTCGGTATGGGAGCCGGAATCGGAGCGGCGATCGGTTCCGCTACCCAGCAGATGGGAGTTTGGCTGGCATTAGGCACAGGAATCGGCTTGGCGATTGCCGTTGCCATTCGCGATCGCAGAAACGGCGCATGTATCAGGCCGCCGCGACAGGAATCCAAGAAGAATTATCAGTAAAGGAGTCGTTATGGCACTGCTGGAGAGAGTTTCGACACTGGTTCGGGCCAATCTGAATGACCTTATCGACAAGGCAGAAGACCCGGAAAAGATGATCAAGCAGGTGATCCTCGATATGAGAAATCAACTGCTACAGGTGAAGACCCAGGTGGCTATTGCCATCGCCGATCAGCACCTGCTGGAGAAAAAACAGCAAGACCACGAAGAGAAGACCGGCGAGTGGATGCGGAAGGCGGAGCTCGCGGTCGATAAAAAGCAAGACGATCTGGCCCGCGCAGCGCTTCAGCGAGTGGAGAGCTACCGTGAACTGAGCGACAACTTCAAGCAGCAAGTCGTCGATCAGAAGGCGCAGGTCGAGAACCTGAAGTCTGCGCTGCGAAGCTTGGAGCAGAAGTTAACCGAGGCAGAAGGGAAGGCCGACCTGCTGGTGGCGCAGCAGCGGCGCGCGCGCGCAGTCAGCAAGGCGAGCGACGCGAAGCTTGCCATGAACGATGATTCCAAAGCTACGACCTTCGATCGCATGAAACGCAAGGTCGCACACTCCGAGGCGATGAGCCAGGCGAAGTCGGAGATCGCCGGCGACAATATCGACGATCGCTTCGCCGCGCTCGAGAAAGAAGATCGCATTGAGCAGCTGTTGTCAGAGCTGAAAACGCGGAGGGCGGGAACGTAGCTGCCGCTTCACCCGCAATTGTCATTCCGACCGGAGGGAGGAATCTGCTTCTCCGTGTGAGGAAGGGCACAAATCAACTGTCAACTCAATGCCGCTGACTCCGACGCGAGGTGAACCATGCCAACCAAGATTTTCTGCCTGTCCGCAATCTTAGTTCTCTGTCTCGCCGCTGCAGCTCAGGTCAAACCCGAACAGGCCGCTCAAAAGGCTGCCGACTTCTGGCTGACACTGGTCGACTCGGGTCACTACGCCGAGAGCTGGGATGAGGCATCGCAGGCTTTCCGATCCGCCGTGACCAAGGAGCAATGGACGAGCAAAATCCGTGGCGTGCGGGAGCCGTTCGGCAAAGTGGTTTCCAGAAACCTGAAGAGCGCCACTTACACGAAAACGCTTCCCGGCGCGCCAGACGGCGAATACGTTGTGATCCAGTACGAAACCGTTTTCGAGCACAAGCAATCGGCAGTGGAAACCGTCACTCCCATGCGTGACAAAGATGGGGCTTGGCGGGTGTCGGGATACTTTATTCGCTGATCGCGCGTCGGTATGACGAACAGGTGTTAATCGGCGGCCGTTTGTAGCAGGACATTGCTGCGGGCAGGCTTGCGCAGGAATTCGGCGCGCTCATTTTCGAAGGCTTCCAGTTCAGCGGCGGTCTGAATGTCGCTCCAGCGCATGACCGTAGCAATGCGCATGGCGGCCGAGCGGCTGCAGGTATCCGACCAGCATGCGCCCAGCGCGACCGGCACGCGGCGCAGCAGGACGTCGCCCAAAGTTGCGGCACATTGGTGCGAGAAAGCATCGACTGCTTCTGCCACGATGTGTTCCGTGTGCGAGCACAATGGCGCGCGCATCTGAGCAGATTCACGAGTACGGCGAGCAATCGCGCCAGCCCGCTTTCCGTGCCACTCGACGATCGCTTGCGCGGTGGTTTCCGGGATGGATCCCTCTTCAATAATGGATTGAGTCCACTCTTGCAAAAGCGAATCCAGATTCCCGTCTGCAACCGCGAAGGACAGCTCCGGCGAACGGCTTCTTGCCCCGATTTTGCCGACGCATTCCCTAGCCAGTTGCGCGGCCGTCGTCAGTTTGCCGCCGATCACCGAGATCATGTTGGCTGCGCCGTCGCTCTTGTGGTCGTGTAGGAAATGTTTGCGTGTTACCGCCGCGGGAGACTGGTTCGGAGAATACGGAAGCGGGCGCACCCCGGCGAAGGTGTAAGCGATGTCATGCGGCGAGAATTTGGTCTTTGGAAAAAGCTGTTGCAGGGAACGCAGCAGGTATTCGACTTCTTCCGGCGTCGCCTGCGTGCGCGACGGATCTCCGTTATCGGAGACTTCGGTAGTGCCGACCAAGACCTGATCATTCCAAGGCACTACAAACATGGGACGCCCGTCCATGGCTTCGGCATAGACCGCCGCTTCCGAAACTCCGGCAAAGCGCGGCAACACGATGTGAGAGCCGCGAACCCCGCCGATCAGCCGGGCATTGGCGTTCACGCGCGAGCGATGGCAGAGCCGGTCAACCCAGGGACCCGAGGCGTTGATGATCCATGTGCCTTCGACGCGTTCCTCTTTTCCAGTGAATTCGTCGCGCACTAACACCCCTTGCGCGCGACCGTGGCGGACATCGATTGCCAGAACCTGCGCGTGATTTCGCGCGACCGCTCCGGCTTCGATGGCTTCGACCAGCCACTCCGCGACCAGCCGTTCCGGAAACTCGCATTGCGCGTCTTCAAAATTGAACACGGACCAGCGCCGCCCTGCATCGAGCGCGCGTTCCAGTTTCTGCTGATCTACTTTCCCAAGCTGCGTGCCCAGGCTGCCACCCATGCGCGAGTAAAGCCACAATCCGGTGCGCACGCTGAGGGCACTCCGACGGCTGTTCTGATTCAGCGCCAGCAAGAAGTTGATGGGATGCACCAGGTGAGGACGCTGCCTGAGCAAGCGCTCCCGTTCCCGCAGCGATTCGCGAACCAGCCCAATTTCCTTGTGCTCCAGGTAGCGCAGCCCGCCATGGATAATGCGCGTGGAGCGGCTGGTGGTCCCAGAAGCAAAATCGTGCTGTTCCAGCAGCAGCGTGCGTTTTCCCGCCAATGCGCAGGCGCGCGCGATGGCGACGCCGTTAATGCCACCTCCGATCACGATCGCGTGATAGCGCTCGTCACCGAGGGGCCGCCGTATTGGCACGGGAAAGTTCATCTACAATTTGGATGCGGCTGGAGAACGCCCAGGCCGGCTGCTTACTTTCTAGTTTGCACCGTTCTTGTTGCCCTTGGTAGATGACCGAAGTCCAGCATGGTAATCAGGTTGGATCGGGGTCGTCACGGTAAATCATTGCGCTGCAATCAGTTGCTATAGTCATCCTCAAGGGACTGGAAGTCCCCGAGGGATCGCGCGTGCACGACCGCGCGTGGCGGCAGCCAGCAGGGGGCGTTGTATTGCTGCGATTGGCACCGTCATTTAAAGTGATGGGGCCGATGTCTACGACCGGGGAACGTTTCGAGCGCGCGGTTTCTATCATGAGCCGCTTGCGCGGGCCGGGGGGCTGCCCCTGGGATCGCGAACAAACCTTCGACACTATCAAGCCCTACACGCTGGAAGAAACCTACGAAGTTCTGGAAGCGATCGACAATCGCGACTGGCACGAGTTGACCGGCGAGCTAGGCGACCTGCTTTTGCAGGTGCTTTTCTACTCGCAGATGGCGAAGGAAGAGGGCACCTTTTCGATTGATGACGTGCTGGACCGCCTTTCGGATAAGTTGGTGAACCGGCATCCGCATGTCTTTGGCGAGGTGAAAGCGGAAACCTCGTCAGAAGTTCTGCGCAACTGGGAGATGCTGAAGGCGGAAGAGAAGAAGAAAAGCCTTGCGGCGGGCGGTGGAAAATCGGCCAAGCCGGAACAAGATTCGCAGTCGGTATTAGCGGGGATTTCGGGCGCGATGCCGGCCCTGCTCGAAGCTCATAAGCTTAGTTCTCGCGCCGCACGCGTCGGCTTTGACTGGCCGCATATCGACGGGCTGTTCGACAAGCTCGATGAAGAAACTTCAGAATTACGCGAGGAGTTGGGGAAGATCCCTGGTGAAATTTCACGTCCTGGCGGCGGAATCGCAGGGGCCGGGCAGCCAAAGATTCGCCGACGCATTGCGCTCACGGCTGGAAGACGAAGTGGGCGATCTCTTCTTTGTGCTGGTCAACATTGCGCGCTATCTCTCGCTCGACCCCGAATCCGCTCTTAAGAAAACCAATCGTAAGTTCAAGCGCCGCTTCCAATGGATGGAAGAGCAGCTACGGCAGTCTGGTCGCACGCCGGATCAGGCGACCGCGGAAGAACTGGAAAGCCTATGGCAACAGGCCAAGACAGCAGGAACGTCAGCAAGTCTGACCACCGGCCAAATCATGCTGCGAAAATGCGAAGCATTGTCCGACATGCACGCCTGCGTGGCCTTACAAAAAGAGGTGTGGGGCTTCACTGACATCGAACTGGTCCCGTTGCGGCTCTTCGTCGTGGCCGAAAAGATCGGCGGACAAGTGATGGGAGCGTTCGAAGGAAACGATCTGGTCGGGTTCGCCTTCGCCGTTCCGGGATTTCGCAACCGCCATGCCTTCCTCTACTCTCACATGCTGGCCGTAAGGAAGGACCACCGGAATTCCGGCTTGGGGCGGCGATGAAGTTGTTCCAGCGTGATGACGCCATCGCGCGCGGGTTCGAGCTGATGGAGTGGACCTTCGACCCACTGGAGATCAAGAACGCCTACCTGAATATCGAAAAGCTGGGAGCCATTGCCCGCCGCTACAACGTGAATCAGTACGGCATCACCTCGTCACCCCTGCAGGGTGGCTTGCCGACCGACAGGCTCGTCGCGGAGTGGTGGCTGAAATCGAAGCGCGTCGAGGCGGTGCTGACCAAAGGGAAGCGGGCCGAAACGGAGATCAGTACCACCATCTCGGTTCCGGCGCAGATTTATGAGTGGAAGGCCTCTTCTGCAACCCGGGACCGGGCGCTTCAGTTGCAGGAGCAGAACCGGCCCCGGTTTCAGGAAGCCTTCGCACACAAGCTGGCAGTTCTAGGGTACGAACGCGATGCCGAAGGAAACGGCAAATTCCTGATTGGGAACTGGGACGAAGAGTGGAGCTATTAAGTTTTGGGTTTGAGCCCCGCTTGAACTAGTATCTTTTGCGCTGCACAAACCACAATCTAGCACCAACTTAAAGTGACAAAACCGCGATGAAGGTTGAAGCTATCACTCTGCGTGAAATTCAAATGCCGCTCGTCCACTTTTTTGAGACGAGCTTTGGCCGCACTTACAGCCGCCGCATCCTGCTGGTCACCATGCATTGCGAAGGGGTGAATGGATGGGCGGAATGCGTATCGGGAGAAGATCCCTTCTACAGCAGTGAATGGATTGAGAGCACCTGGCCGACTATCAAGCATTACTTAGCCCCGGCTGTGCTCAATGGAGAACTCGCGACTGCCCGGGAGCTTGTACCCAAGATGGCGCAAGTGCGCGGGCATCGCATGGCCAAGGCGGCTCTCGAAAATGCGCTCTGGGACGCCGAGGCCAAGCAGAAAAAACAGCCTCTCTGGAAGATGCTGGGCGGGACGCGGCGTGAGATTCCCTGCGGGGTTTCGATCGGCATTCAGGACAGCGTGGAGCAGTTACTGGAAAAGATCGAGACTGAGCTGACAGCGGGGTATCGCCGGATCAAGGTCAAAATCAAACATGGATGGGATACAAAAGTTCTGGAGAAAATCCGATCCCGCTGGTCTGACATTGTTCTCAGTTGTGACGCCAACTCGGCCTACACCCTGGATGAAGTGGAGCATCTTCGCAAGCTCGATCAATTCAACCTGCTGATGATTGAACAGCCTTTGTGGAATGACGACATCTTCAATCATGCGCGCCTGCAAAAAGAGTTAAAAACCAGCATTTGCCTGGATGAATCCATTCGCAATGCGCGAGACGCCGCTGCGGCCTTGGATACGGGGGCATGCCGGATCATCAACATTAAAGTCGGCCGGGTCGGAGGTTTCACCGAAGCAAAAAGAATCCACGACATCGCGATGTCACACACCGTGCCCGTGTGGTGCGGAGGCATGCTGGAGTCAGGCATCGGACGCGCGCACAACATCGCGCTTTCCACCTTGGAGAATTTCCGCTTGCCGGGGGATGTTTCTGCCTCCAAGCGTTATTGGAAAGAGGACATCATCGAACCCGAAGTAGAAGTCAGCAAGGATGGGCTCATCGCTGTGAAGGACGAGCCCGGAACCGGTTATCAACTTCGTGAAGACCTGATCGAGAAGCTGACCGTCAAGAAAGAAACGTTCCGGCGTTAAAGCTACTGCGGAAGAGTGTAGTCGAATTCGTAGGTATGCTTTCCGTCGGGCGCAATCTTGATGTCCATCTTGCCGCTGATTCCTTCGAGTTCACCTGTCCCGGAATCCGGCACGACCGTAATCGACAACTGCGGTGTTCCGCGATTCATCGTGGCGCTGTGCTGGAGAGTGAAGGTTCCGCTGCGGCCATTCAAAGTTCCGGTCACTTTCTCCATCGCAACGTAGCCGGCTGAACCTTTGGTTGCCGTCATTGCGCTCAGCATCTCCCCCTTGCTGGCTGCTTCCAGGTCTCCGTGAAACTGCTTGTCGATAGACATGCGCGCGAAATTGGCATTGCTTGGGTCCGTGGTGGTCTGCGGGGCGAGTTTCACTTCGAACGGGCCGGCGGCGTGGTGGCTCACAATTTTGTCCTTTGCGGTCTCGGTTTTTGAAGGCGCCTGCGCGAAAGCGATTGCGCTCAGCACAGCGACGGTAAGCAAGATTCGGATCATGCGGGTTTTTCCATGTCTTCCGCCATCTCGAGCAGCTTCAATACGGTGTTCCAGTTTCGTCCGGTCGCGGGTGTGCCCAAAATCTTGTCTAGCTTGGCCCAGGGGAATTTCGAACGGCCCATGCCGTCGGGAAAGTAGATGTAGAGTTCCCGGTCCGCGATTCTTAACTCTTCAGGGTCAGCCTTGATCTTTCGCAGTTCAGCCCATGCTCCAGCTGTCGGCTTCGCGGCAAGGAAGCTCACCAGCAGTTTGCCGGGATGAATGTCCTTGCGCCCGGCGAAAGGATTTGCCGCGATCACGGCTCGAAACTCGGGAGTGGTGCGTATGACGACCGCCGGACGGAAGCCAAGTTTCTTCTCGACGGCGTTCTCCAGGCTCGCCGCCACGCGGGCCTCACTCCGCTGATCTGTCCGGAAGACCACATTCCCGCTCTGCACGTAGGTGCGGGCATCCTGTAGTTTCAGGGACGCACAAATCCCGCGCAGGGTCTCCATCGAGATCTTATTGTGTCCGCCTACATTCACGCCGCGGAGCATCGAGATCATGACCGGCATGAGGAGTCGCAGTATACTCCATGCCCCGCGACTTGATGTTCTTGCTCACGAACTTTGGCGGACAGCGTCGAAACAGAAACAGCGAGGGGTGAGCTATGCATCTTGTCGAAGATATCCGCTACGCATTCCGGCAGTTTGCAAATGCCCCAGGATTCACCACTACGGCGGTTCTGACCCTTGCCTTGGGAATCGGCGCGACTACCGCCATCTTCACCCTGGTCCATGCTGTGCTGTTGAATTCGCTTCCCGTTGCCAAGCCCAGCGAGCTCTACCGCATTGGCAACAACGAAAACTGCTGCGTCAACGGCGGCCTGCAAGACGAGTGGTCTCTCTTCTCCTACGACAAGTACAAGATGTTCCGGGACAATACACCGGGCTTCGTAGAGCTGGCGGCATTTCAGGCAGGAGGCGGCCTGGTTGGAGTACGACGGGTCGGCAGCAATCAGCCGGCCCGGTCCCAAAGGAGCGAATACGTTTCTGGAAATTACTTCGCCATGTTCGGCATCGGAGCCTACGCCGGCCGTGCCCTGACCCCCAAAGACGATGTCAAAGGCGCAGCCCCGGTCGTGGTGATGAGCTATCGCACCTGGCAGCAGAAGTATGGGGAAGATCCCTCCATCGTGGGCGCCTCTCTTGCCATCAATGGCCAGCCGTTTACGGTCGTCGGAATCGCTCCTGCGGGGTTCTTCGGCGATCGTTTACAGAATCCGCCCGGGTTCTGGATCCCGCTTGCGGACGAACCCATCGTAAACCGCGCCGGCTCCTTTCTTGATATGCCCGAATCAGACTGGCTGGACGTGATTGGAAGAATTGCTCCGGGAGTCGATCCGAGACCCATCGAAGCCCGAATGCAGGTGGAGTTGCAGCAATGGCTATTGAGTCCACTCAGTAAGCTGGACGCTGGCTCTCGGGCGCTGGTTCCCAAGCAGACCGTTCACTTTTCTCCCGGCGGTGCTGGGGTGCAAGCGATGCGCGACGAATATCAGAATGGCCTGCGATTGCTGATGGCCGTGTCCGCATTTGTCTTGATTATTGCCTGTGCCAACGTCGCGAATCTAATGCTCGTGAGGGCGGCAACCCGGAAACAGCAGACCGCCATTCGGGCAGCATTGGGTGCAAGCCGGACACGGCAGATTGCGATGGCTCTCACGGAAAGCTCGGTGCTGGCATTTCTGGGCGGAGTTCTGGGTATCGCGCTGGCGTTTGCCGGAACCAGGCTCATCCTGCATCTCGCGTTTCATACCGTCGAGGTTGCCATCGCTGCAACACCATCCGTGCCGGTGTTGGCTTTCACGTTTACCGTGACTTTGCTGACTGGAGTCTTGTTTGGCGTGGCTCCTGCCTGGAGCACTGCCACGGCCGATCCGTCCGATGCCCTGCATGGCGCCAACCGATCAACGGCGGGCAGCGGCACCTGGGTGCAAAAAACCCTGGTGATCGCGCAGGCGGCGTTGTCGCTGGTTTTGCTGTGCGCAGCGGGATTGCTCACCCAAAGTTTGAGGAACATGCAGCACCAGCAGTTTGGGATTGACACAACGGGCCGCTACATCCTTCACATGGATGCGCAAATGGCGGGTTACAAAGCCCCGCAACTCTCCGCGTTGTATCGCCAGCTTCGCGAATCACTGACAAGAATCCCGGGCGTCCAGAAGGTCAGCTTCTCTCTACAGCCCTATGGAGGGCAATAACTATCAGGAGACCGTATACATTGCCGGACAGGCTCCGCCACCGCCCGACAGCAGTCAGAATTCGGCTTCGTGGGTCCGCGTGACCGATGATTACTTCGATGTGGTGGGAACGAAAGTGCTGCAAGGCCGCCCGGTCACGCAGGAGGATACTCCCTCCACACGAACCATCGCGGTGGTGAATCAGGCATTTGCCAAAAAGTTTTTTTTGAACGAGAGCGCTATCGGACAGCATTTTGGCATCTTCGATCCCAAGAATGCAGGTACCTTCGAGATTGTCGGAGTCACAGAGAATGCCCAATATCGCGAGCCGACGCGACCGATCGGTCCAATGTTCTTTTTGCCCAGCGATCAGCACGCAGCCTACGACGACTCACGATTTGCCAGCTTCGAAAGCAGTTCGCACTACTTGAGCTCCGTGGAATTGCAGACCCAGGGCAGCGTGCAGGATCTTGAGCCGCAGGTTCGGCGCGCATTGGCTCAGGTGAATTCCGATCTGGCCGTGATTGACTTCATGAGTTTTGCGGACCAGGTAAAAGGTAATTTCGACCAGCAGAATATGATCGCCAAGCTGACATCGCTATTTGGATTTCTGGCATTGGCGCTAGCTTCGGTTGGTTTGTATGGTGTGACGGCGTACTCGGTGGAGCGTCGCACCAACGAGATCGGCATTCGCATGGCGCTGGGAGCCGACCGCGCTAATGTTTTCGGGTTGGTGCTTCGCGGAGCCTTTCTGCAAGTTGGCATCGGGCTGTTAATCGGCATTCCCGCTGTGATCCTTGGCGGGCGTGCCATGGCCACTCAGTTATTCGGCGTGAAGCCATACGACCCCAATATCTTGTTTTTGACCACTGCGGCGCTTGGAGCCACTACGTTTGTTGCCGCGGTCGTGCCGGCGCGCTGGGCGTCCTCTCTGGAACCGATGCAGGCCTTGCGAACGGAGTAGAGAGCTCCACGGTCTAACATCTCTGGACATTCCTTCCGCAGGCCAGTAATCTGCCATGCCATGAACCGTCGAGACTTCCTTGTAGGAACAGCAGCCGCAGCGGCCGCGTTCTCCGCGCCGCGTCTTTCATACGCCGACCAAGCCGACTTGCAACCGATCTGGAAAGAGATTGAGAAGCGGCACGACGAATCGGTGCAGCGCTTGCAGGCGTGGATTCGCCAGCCTTCGATCGCGGCCGAGAACCGTGAAGTGAATGAAGGCTGCGAACTCACCATGAAGATGCTGCGCGATGCAGGCTTCCACTCTGTCACTAAGATGCCAACCGACTACCAGCCGGGAATCTTCGCTACGCTGGATGCCGGTGCTCCGCGCACCATGGGCGTGTATTTCATGTATGACGTGAAGCAGGTGAATCCGGCCGAGTGGTCGTCCCCGCCATTCGATGCCGCGCTGGTGGACAAGGCCGGGCTGGGCAAGGTTGTAGTCGGACGCGGCGCGGTGAATCAGAAAGGCCCCGAGGCCACGTTTCTTGCCGCGCTGCACGCAATCAGAGGCGCAGGCCGCAAGCTGCCAGTGAACCTGGTGCTGGTGGCCGAAGGGGAAGAGGAAATTGGATCGCCCCACATTCCGCAGATCGTGCGCAAGCCGGAAGTCCTTGCCGCGTTGAAGAAAGCCGATGGCATGTTCCTGCCCAGCGCGTCGCAGGATCTCGACGGCAGCATCATCATGGAGCTGGGCGCGAAGGGCGTCGTCGAACTTGAACTGGTTTCGAGCGGCGAGAAGTGGGGGCGCGGCCCGACGCACGACATCCACTCCAGCGAGAAGGCGCGTGTTGATAGTCCAGCTTGGCACCTGGTGCACGCGTTAGCCACACTGGTATCGGCGGACGGAAACACGCCAGCCATTCCTGGCTTCGCCGACAAGGCGCGGCCGTTGTCTCCGGCGGAGAAGAAGATGATCCAAGTCGCCGCCAGCCGCATGAGTGAAGAAATCGCCAAGCAGCAGTTCGGCGTGCAGCACTGGGTGCATGACGTGGGCTGGCAGGAATCGATGGAATTGCTCATGTCACGCCCCACGGTAAATATTGAAGGCTTGGTTGGCGGGTACACCGGGCAGGGAGGCAAGACGATCCTTCCCCATCGCGCCGTCGCCAAGATCGATCTTCGCCTTGTGCCCGATATGACGGCTGAGGGTGCGCTGGCTGCGCTGAAGGCTCATCTCGCCAAAGAAGGTTATGGCGACATCGAGGTCAATATGACGGGCGGGTACGATCCGAACAGCACGGCGGGGGATTCGCCTTTCATCAAAAAACAAATCGACATTTACAAAAGCGCCGGCATCGATCCGATTGTTTTGCCGCGGAGTCCGGGTTCGTGGCCGGGATATGTCTTCACCGGCGACCCCCTGCACTTGCCAGCGGGCGGCTTCGGACTCGGCCATGGCGATGGTGCGCACGCTCCCAATGAGTACTACCTGATCGAATCCACGAATCCGAAAGTACAGGGAATGGACGGAGCCGTCCGCTCGTATGTCGAGTTCCTGTATGGAATGGCGGTCTGAGAGTCTGGAGAGTAGAAACTACTGAAGGCCCGGCTTCTCAAGCTGGGCCTCGCTGCGTCTGCCCGACTGCTTGGCGGCATGGTTGTTGGCCATTTCCTCGTGCTGCTTACGGAGTAGCTGCACGCCTTCTTTAAATGTCAGATTGGTCGGCGCCGGACGGAAGTCGGTGAACGTCTCGTTCGACTTTATATTCAGACTCTTGAACAGCAGCACCTTCCCGGTGAAGGCGAGGTTCATGCGGGTCACTTCCCAATGATGTTCTCCTACATCGGCCTGCTGCACCAGAAATTTTCCGCCTTTGTCCAAGTGGCCGAGAATCCCCCATCCAAAGCCGACTTCTTTAAACAGAGTGCCGTCAATCTTCGCGATGCGATGTTCTCCTTCATCAATCAGAAGATAACCTTGCATGCCAGTCAGAACTTGCTCGGTATGGCTCGGTGGCGAGTAGCGAGGGTTAGGCCGAAATTTCAAGCGCAAAAGTTGATGGCCTTCGCCGCCGGTGTCGGCCGAGCCCGCCTGCGTTCCCTCTGATTCATACAGGAAGGCGTCGGGCAGAGCTTTCATGATGCGAACGGTGCGTTCTTCATCCTCTTTCTCGTCTTTACGCTTCTTCTGCAGTGCCTCGGGATCGTGAATCAGGTAATTGAGGCGATCGTTCTCCGCGTTCAATTGGTCGGGCGTGAGCGGCTTTCCATTCACCTCGACCAGCATGCCGGCGGTGGCATCCTTGGTTTCGACGATCAACTTGGTCTGGGAGCCCTTGGAGGTCTGCTTGAAGTCGCGGAACATGAAATTTGCGCTATCGTTCCGGGCACATTCGTTGTTGACGGTGCGACGAACAATCTCGACAGGCGACGGGTGAGGCTCCTGCGCGGCTAGTACAGGCAGAGAAGATGCCAGGGCAATCAAGCAGATCGTGACGGCTGTCCGGCAAGTCGCAATACTCATCTTCGGCCTCTTCTCTGTTAGACGAGAATGCCTAGCCTCATGTTGTCCGGCAACTAGATCACGCGCAATACCGTACATCCCTTAAAAGGGATCACCGTTGCCCTTAACGATTCTACGATCGGACGGAGCGGGCATAGCAGCATTTTCCACCACGTCCATTGCGTCGGTCATCTCGCTCTTTCCCATACGATCTTCCAGCGCGCCACCGCAGGATCGTCTTTCTCGACGTCACCCAGCACCAGGTGGCCGTCCTGAAATGTGTAGGGCCGGATCTGCCGCGAGCCGACATATCCGGGATCGGTCGCCACCTGCGGCAAATGCACAATCTGCTTTTGTTTGACGTCGATCTCGTAGCGCCCGCAATACGCGAACGCACCATTGCCCGCAGCAACACTCTCCTCGGCGCTGGGATGCATGGGATCAGCCCACTTGGGACGATCCGGGTTCACCAAGTCCGCGCACATGTAACCGTCGGCTTGGTACATCAGAAAGCCTTTACTATGCGGACCGAACGCCGGGTCGGGGCGGGTCGTGCCGTCCTTCATGATCTGTTCCGTGGAAACCAGAGTCCACGTGCCCACGATCTTCTTGCGAATTTCGGATTCGGTTTGGGCGAGCGCAGAAGAGAGGCAGAGAAGCAAGACCACCAGGGCGCAGGCGGAAGTTTTCACGAGATTGTCCTCCATAAATCGAGTCTGTAGAAAACGGAACGCGCGAGGCCGAAGAGTATCACGGAGCGGAACCTCCATCATGTTCCGATTCGTTCTGCTGCGATCGTTCTGGTGCGATCAACCCGGATGTATGCCCTCGCCCAGCATGAAACTTGCGCCGACCACCGCGGAAGCCCAGGATTTCATGCCGCGCGGGCGGCCGGCGACCTCTCTCGGCGATTCGCTTTTCGCTAAGTTGTTGAAAATTCGTCGGCGCGTTCGTCGGAGCGAAATCGGGGGTTTGCTCGTCGCGTAGGATGCCCCGCCTTTGCGTTTAGGAGCCCGTAGAGGCGTTTCCGGTAGCCGGGAGGCATGTTGGGCTGGGCGGGCTCTCAATCGACCGTCTAATCAAGTTCTAGAGCTTTGTATATCTAATTGATATAGTGTACGTACATCAGTGTGATCTCTGGCTTACCGGGGGCTCATTCGCGGAAAATTCGGGGATTGTTCCACCTGTGTTCAGCAACACACTCACCGATGGGCCTCCGTAATCGGCCACCGCCAGATCCGGCGCACGATCACCGTTGAAATCTGCCACCGCCACTGCAACCGGTTACTGCCTGTCCGATAATCAGCGTGCGCTTGGAAAGTGCCATCGCCATTGCCCAAAAGTACGCTAACCGTATCCCCACCCAACGCGTAATTCGCCGCAACCAGATCAGGATTGCCGTCGTTGTTGAAGTCGCCCACTGCAACCCCCTGTGAATCGCCATTTGTCGGATAGTCGGCATGGGCTTGGAACGTGCCGTCGCCGTTACCCAGCAGTACGCTCACCGACTTGCCACCGCCGAAATACCCATAATTCGCGGTTGCCAAGTCCAGTTTCCCGTCGTGGTTGAAGTCGGCCACCGCCACTGAATAGGGAGTGCCGTCTGTCCCGTAGTCCACATGCGCTGAGAACGTGCCGTCGCCTTTGCCAATCAGCACGCTAACGGTGTCGCTGCGTGGGTTCGCCACGACCAGGTCTGGCCTGCCGTCCCCGTTGAAGTCTCCCACTGCGATCGAATGCGGGCTCGTCCCTATTGCGTAATTCACACTGGCCTGGAAGCTGCCATCACCGTTTCCCAGCAGCACGCTCACGCGCCCGTCGCTGTTTCCACAGGCCACAGCCAGGTCCAGCTTGCCATCGCCATTGAAGTCTCCAATCGCGACGGACCACGGTCGCTGCAAAGTTCCGTACTCCACGCTCGGTTGGAAGGAGCCATCGCCGTTGCCCAACAATACGTTCACCGCGGAGTCGTGCAGGTTCGCCGTTACGATATCGAGTTTGCCGTCGCCATTAAAGTCGCCCACCGCTACGGAAACGGCGCCGTTCCCTGTCCCGTATTGCACCTGCGGCTGAAAGGTGCCGTCCCCATTACCGAGGAGTACGCTCACGGTGCGGTGGACCTTGGCATGGTTGTCGGAATTCGCCACCACTAAATCCAACTTATGATCGCCGTTGAAATCCCCGATTGCGACCGAATAGGGCAGATAGCCTGTTGCGTAGTCCACGTGCGTTTGAAATTCTCTGGCGTGCGCCATGAGTATTCCGGCGAACAAAAATAATGCAACAGCAGCTGGGACGTGTTTCGGCATGAGGTCCACTCCGGAAGATGACGCGAATGCTGGGCGGATGCGTTTCTGCTCCTAGGGGAATCCGACCGTTGCGGAGCGTCGGGCATGTTCGGACACAGAAGCGGCGAGAAGCATACCACGCCCGGCGGCAGTTCACCATCGGTCGATTGCAGTGGGGAACTAAAGGCCATCAAGATAGGCGTCACGGCACGACTACTGACCGGGAGTGCTCGTGCGTTCACGTCCGAGATTTTTAAGTGCCTTCACAGTACGTACATCCGAAACATCCACCAGATCAGGAAGATTGCGACGATTGCGCCAGCGATGTGAACGATCCAGTCGCCGGCAGTTTTCGGTTTGCCAAAGTTGAACATGCGGCGATGGTAACAGACCTCAGGAGGGTCTGCGGCCGGTGGCGAGAATCCAGTTTGTTCGGGGCCGGTGCCTGGTTTCGACCTCGGTGAACCCTGCTTGGATCAGGAGTTCTCGATGCTCCTCGTCGCTTAAGTAGGCGGCCCGAAGCAGTGGCATAACCAGGGCATAGAGCAAGCGGAACGGACCGCCGCGATAGGTTTCGGCAATTAAGACGAACTGGCCGCCGGGCTTGAGGGTTCTGAGGACCTCGCGCACATTCGCAGGAAGGTCGGGCCAGTAGTAGTGAGTCTCAATAGCCGTCACCAGGTCGAACGAGCGATCCGGAAACGGCAGTGCCGCCACCGAACCCAGTTCAATCTGGACTCGTCCGGCCTCGATCTCACGGGCATTCGTGGCTCGCGACACGGCTACGCTGGCCTTCGAGTAGTCGACTCCAACCACTTTGGCATCGGGCGCCCGCACCGCAAGACTGCGTACCGTTTCTCCGCCGCCACAACCGATGTCCAGGATTGCGGCGTGGCTCGGGATCGCGACCTGTTGCAACGCCCATGCGGTCATCGCCGCATGACCCAAGTTCATCGCTTGCACCAGCAGACGCCCGAGCCACCCGCTTGGCTTGCGCACCTGCTGGAACAGCCAGATGATGAAGATGATCGGCAGGGCCACGCGCAATATGTGAAGCATCGAGTGCATTTTCGTGAAAGCATTAGACCATCGTGTGTGCTCGGAGAGCCAGTCGTAGAATGGTTCACCGGAAGTCTCAGGTCATCGCCAGTCGTTTTTCGCGGGCTTTCCGTAGCTCTTCTGCGATTCGTTTATAATCCAGCTTTCCCACCATTCGCACGTTGTACGTCGAAGGAGATGCAATCATGGATGCACCGAAGACGGGCGATTTCGCTCATATCGGAAAGTCAGTCACCATCAAGGGCGAACTCTCGGGAAGCGAAGATCTTTACATCGATGGCAAGGTGGAAGGTTCCATCGAGTTGAAGGGGAACAACCTGACGATCGGGCCCAATGGGCAAGTCCGCGCCAACGTGAACGCGAAAAGCGTCACGGTGCAGGGCAAGTTGGATGGCAATATCCGTGCCAGCGAGTATGCTCAGCTGCGAAGTTCCGCCGTGGCGGTTGGAGACATCACTTCGCAGAGGCTTTCGATTGAAGATGGAGCTTATTTAAAGGGGAAGATTGACGTGCAGAAAGAGGGCGTCAAATCGGAACCGGTGGGCAAAATCGAAACCAAGCCAGCCCCGCCCGCGCCAACCCCTGCGGTCTCGGCCCCGGCGACTCCCACGACCAGTTCCCAGAGCCAAACTCCGGTAACCGAACCGAAAAGGAATTAGCCGGGCTCCGCTGCAGCGCCGCGATATAGTAGATTGCGGCACTTAGCAGGCTCGGACGCCGGGAAGATTCGATGGCATCCGTATCAGACAGTCTCATGCGATTCTTCAAATCATCGTCCAGCGCAAAGCCGGATGCAGCCGGCGCGAAGGGGCAACGGCTGACGCGCCGTTCCAGCGGTATGGGGGAGATCGCGCGCAGCTTCGCCTCCGACACACCGTTATGTGTTCTCGACCTGGGTTCCACCTCCCCCAATAACATCCGTTACATGACCGAGCGCGGGCACAAAATCTACAGCGAAGATCTGTTGATTGCCTCGACCGATCCGGCGCTGGCGATCAAAGACGAGCAGGGCAATCCGACGCTTGACAGCAAACAGTTTCTGGCCGACAACCTGGTTTATCCCAACGCTCACTTCGATATAGTCCTGTGCTGGAATCTTGCCGACTACATGGAAGAGTCGCTGGTGAAGCCGGTAGTGGGGCGGTTATGGTCGACACTGAAGCCAGGTGGGATGCTGCTGGCTTTCTTCCATACCAAAGAGGCGGGGCCCGACGCGCCCTGCTATCGCTTCCACATTCTTGGGAACGACATGCTGGAGATGCAGCCCATTGAGTCCCGCGAAATTCGCAAAGGACCGAGCGGCGCGGTGCACACGGCAATCGGCGGAGGCTTTCGTTTGCAGCGGGTATTTAATAACCGGCACATCGAAACCCTGTTCCGCGATTTCGGTTCGATCAAATTCTTTCTGGCACGGGATAATGTCAGGGAAGTGCTGGTGGTGCGCTAGCTAGCGGCATTTTTCCATACAATCGCAGCCATGCGATACATGTAGTGCCTTCGCACTTCTACTTTTGCGGCTGGAGTTTTGGCCAGCAACTCTCTCATCTCCGCCAAAGTGTACGACCGTCGCACCGAAGCCGGACCATCGTGTTTGCTGAGCCGGCTCTTGTAGAAAATTCTTCCGGCATACGCCAGCGCCAGGTGCATGGGATCGCGCACCAGATCGTTGATCAACACCGCCTTGCGGCAGATGCGCAGTCCTTCGCTGACGAACTGAACGATTTCCCCCGGCGAAAGATGGTGGGCGAAGAGCCCGCAACTGACCAGGTCGTAAGAATTGTCGGCGAACGGCAAAGCCAGCGCGTCGCCCACGACCGAGCGGTTGCCGTGATTCAGATGAGTTTTGGCGCGGTCGAGCAGAGTGATATCCAACTGCACGCCTTGGCGGCGCATGCGTTCGCGGGTGGCTGCCGGGGTGTCTCCGGTGCCGGCTGCGACCTCCAGAAACGAAAGCCGCTGATTCCCGTTTCCTCCATGCGAAACTCGCTCGATCATGGAGCAAGTGGTGGCCACACCACCAAACCAGCGATTCACCCATCGCAGGTCGGCCAGCGAGTCTGCTACTTCTTCCGGAGACCCGGCGTCGGTGTCGAGCAATTCCGGAATAACCACTCGTTGCATTGAGTTCGATCCTATTCCAGTGGGAAATTCCGAGTTGTCAACCGCGGGTCAAAAATCAGACTTCCGCTAATTCCTCTTCCAGCAACTGCTTGTTGTAGAGGTCGGTGTAATACCCATTGCGCGACAGCAACTGCTCGTGAGTGCCCAGCTCTACGATGCGTCCGCCGTGGAGCACGGCGATCTGGTCGGCATTTCGTACCGTGGAAACTCGATGCGAGATGAAGATGGTGGTGCGGTCCTGCATGATTTCGCGCAGGTGATTCAGGATCTTGTCTTCGGTCTGAGTGTCGACGCTGGAAAGCGCGTCATCGAGCACCAGGATGCGCGGATTGCGAATCAGGGCCCGGGCGATCGCGGTGCGCTGCTTCTGCCCGCCGGAGAGCGTGATGCCGCGTTCGCCGACCATGGTGCGATAGCGCTCGGGAAAGCTTTCGATATCGGCGGCGATGTTGGCTGCTTCGGCGGCCGCGCTGACTTCTTTGTCGGTGGCGTTCGGCCTTCCGAAGGCGATATTCTCGCGCATGGTTTCGCTGAAGAGAAACGTCTCCTGCGGAACGAATCCGATATTGCGGCTCGCAAGTCGGCAAGCGGGTACTCGCGAATCGGATGGCCATCGATCAGAACGGAACCGGGAGCCGCATCGTAGATACGCGGGATCAGGTTCACCAGCGTGGTCTTTCCCGATCCGGTCGGCCCAACGATGGCCAGGCTGCTGCCCGCCGGAATGCGCAGATTGACATCGTGCAAAACCTGAGTGTCGCCGTAGGAAAAGTTCAGATTGCGGAACTCGATCTCGCCTTGCAGCGGCTCGGGATCTCTTTACCACGCCGGGAGCATCCTGAATCTCCGGCTTTTCCACCAGAATTTCGTTGATGCGCTGCATGGAGGCGGTGCCGCGCTGGAAGATGTTGATCACCCATCCCAGGGCGATGATCGGCCAGGTCAGCTGCACCATGTAGGTGTTGAAGGCGACAAAGTCGCCAACGTTCATGCGGCCTTGAAGGACTTCGCGTCCGCCCAGCCAGAGCACCATCACGATGGCCAAGCCCGAGCATGGTTTCCAGCGTGGGCCACAGCATGCCCATCAGTCGAACCAGCTTCAGACTGCGAGTGATGTATTCCCTGTTCGAGGTCTCGAAGGCCGCGATCTCGGCTTCTTCCTGCACGTAGGCGCGAATCACGCGCGCGCCGGAAAAATTCTCCTGGGCGCGGGCGGAGATGTCGGAGAACATCGCCTGAATGCGTTCGAAGCGCTCATGAATGCGCCGGCCGAAATACTGCACCACGATGCTGACGACGGGCAGGGGCAAGAAAGCGTACAGCGTCAGCTTGGGACTGATCGCCAGCATGAACGCCAGCGCGCCGGCGGTAAACACGATCGTGTTGGCCGAGTACATGATCGCCGGCCCCAGCAGCATGCGGACCGCGTTCAGATCGTTGGTGGCCCGCGCCATGATGTCGCCGGTGCGCGTGCGCTGGTAGTAGGAATACGAGAGCTTTTCGAGATGCTGAAACAGATCGTTGCGCAGATCGAATTCGATCTCGCGCGAAACGCCGATCACGATCCAGCGGGTCAGAAACTGAAAAATCCCTTGGCGCCGGCCACGGCGAGAATCAGCAGGGAATAGGTGACCAGCTTGTGACGGGTGACGCCTTGGTTGAGATCGTCGACGGCGCGGCGGATGACCTGGGGAAAGAGGATCCAGATGCCATTGGTGAGCAGCACGCAGATCGTACCCAACACGTAGCTGCGGCGGTACTTTTTAAGATAAGGGAACAGCGGTCCCAGGTTCTTGAGCACCATCGGTTGCAATAGATGAGATTTTAGCAGGCTTCGCTTCAGAAACTCAGGGGGGCTTGAGGGCTGCAGGCCGGACCTGAGAGGTCAATGCCCTCAAGTCCGGCGCTTTCGGCCGTTTATCTCGGCTTGCGAGAGGCGACGGGGACCGGAGCAGGAGCCTCTCTGAAGGCAACAATCGTAGCTGCGACCAAAACTCCCGTCCACGCCATCAGAAGTACCTGGGTGGCATCCAGCAGACAAGCGTTGATGAAATCGAAATTCATGACACCTCTCGGAGATTGGAGCGCCGGCGTTCCAGATGATCTTTCCCGGCGGTTTGCTTGTAGCGGGCAATGATCGCCTGCACCGCGTACATCCGGCCCAAGGTGGTCAGATGGCGGTCGGTGAGTGCGGCTTCGATCTCAGCCAACCAGGACTCGACCGCACGATCTACCCCGCAAGCGAGTTCAGCAGCTATAACTTCGACGAATGCATGGCTGGGAATTGCAGCAGCCGACATCGCGACCTCCTTGGGACTGAATCAAGAGCCAGACTTTTCTTCAAAGTGTTGTTTCATGCGCTGCTCATGGCGGTCCAGGAAGTCGTGCGCCTTGGTGCGTTGATCCGGCGTCAGCACCTGGTAGATTTCAGAGAACATGCGGGCCTTCTGAACTTCCATCTCGATCATGTTTTGCGATTGTTGGGAAGCGATTTCGCGCGCTTTGCCTTCATCGAAATTGCCGCTTTCGATCAGCTGCCGCATGGCTTGATGACTTTGTTCCATCTGCGGAAACAGCGGCTGCATCGCGGTTTTTTCCTTCGCCATGATCTGCTTGACTTGGGCTTGCTGGTCGGCACTCAGGCCGAGGTAGTCGGTCATGAATCCGAGCATGTGCTCTTCGGACATGCCGTGGTGGTGCATCTGGACGCGTTTAAGCGTCTGAGAAACTGCGAGTGCCCCAAGTAAGGCGATTGCGAGCACGCCGATGAGGATTTTTGCCGTTCTTGATTTCATGGTCCCCCAATTCCTAACTTCGAAACTGAAACCTGACTCCATGATCAGAACATTTTGCCGTGCAAAAGGGGGTAAAGAGTCGGTCAACCGCAGTAAAGTTTTGTAAATACCTTTCATC
Source organism: Terriglobia bacterium (assembly GCA_963797845.1). GTDB lineage: Bacteria > Acidobacteriota > Terriglobia > Terriglobales > Acidobacteriaceae > DASREM01. The sequence continues at coordinate 282,748 of CAWCRE010000008.1, read as the reverse complement.
AAAGGGTTGACATTTCTTTACGCCGAACAGCTGCTTGCTGTTGTAAAAGAAAGAGTAGAGGCCAACGTGGATCCAATCCTTGTCATCGACGACGACGTTGAATTGTGCAGCCTGGTAAGTGAGTACCTGGACGCGGAAGGGTTTCGCGTGGAATCGGTACATGATGGCACTCGCGGCCTGGAAAAGGCGCTGAAGGGCGAGTACGTGCTGGTAGTGCTGGATGTGATGTTGCCGGGTATGAACGGCTTTGAGGTATTGCGCAAGATCCGCAGTACTTCCAAGATCCCGGTGTTGCTACTCACGGCCCGCGGAGAAGATGTAGACCGGATCGTGGGCCTGGAAATCGGGGCGGACGATTATCTTCCAAAGCCGTTCAATCCACGCGAACTGGTGGCCAGGATTCGCGCCGTACTCCGCCGCACGGGACCGGAGAAAAGCGCCAGCGAAGAGGAGAACGAACTGCTGACGGTCGGCGACATCGAACTCGACCCAGGGACCCGCGCGGTGCGACAAAATGGCAAAGCCGTGGAACTGACTTCGGTCGAATTCAATCTGCTGCATGTTTTGCTGCGCGAAGCGGGACGAGTGGTGACGCGCGAGCGCCTGGTGGATTCAGTCCTCAGCCGCAAGTTTTCACCGTTCGATCGCAGCATTGACATGCACGTCAGCAAGATTCGCAAAAAGATTGGAGACTCCGAAGGGGGCAGCGATCACATCAAGACCGTTCGCGGAGTCGGCTACATTTTCGCTCGGCCGCGTGACAAAGTGAGCACAAACGAACAATGAGAAGCCTCTTTGTCAAAATCTTTTTGTCGTTCTGGGTTGCCCAGGCGCTCTTCCTGGTGCTTGCCATCCTCGCCACGATTGCGCTGCACCCACCGCGAGAGAGTTCGGGCGTGGAAGCGCTGCAATCGAAATTTTTGAGCGAGGCCGTGGACGCCTACCAGCAAGGCGGGGAAGAAGGCACGCGCAAGTACCTGCGGGGGATTCACGACAGCCAGCATCTGCGCTTGTACCTGTTCGACGGGAATGGCAAGGAACTGACCGGCCGTACCGCGCCGCCCTGGATCGATCGGGTTTACAAAGGGCAGGAACATACCATTGACAGCTTCTGGGGACGAATCGGTCCCGGCCAATTCCTGAGACCCACGATGACCACCGCCGATGGGAAGCGGTTCACCATGGTCATCGAGCTGCCTCCCGAGCTTCATGGCAAGTTCGGCATGCACGGGGTTCCCGGCATGGGCATTGCGATCGCCGTCATTTCTTCGGGATTGGTGTGTTATTTCCTGGCGGGCTATCTGACCAAGCCAGTGTCGCGTTTGCGGGCGGCGACGCGAAAGCTGGCAGCCGGCGACTTGAGCGCGCGTGCGGGCGTTCCTCCGGTGCGAGGGAATGACGAAGTATCGCAACTGGTGCGCGACTTCGACGCGATGGCCGAGCGGCTGGAAAATGTCATGAACGCGCAGAGCCGCTTGCTGAACGACATCTCGCATGAATTGCGATCGCCGCTCGCGCGGCTGAATGTTGCGCTGGGCTTGGCAAGGCAGCGTGCCGGGGAGCTGGCGCAACCGGCGCTCGAGCGCATTGACCTGGAAGCCGACCGGCTGAACGAAATGATTGGCCGTTTGCTGACGATTGCGCGGCTGGAGAGCGGCGTGACCATGGAGAAAGTGCCGATTCAGCTTGCGGATCTGGTCGCGGCCATTGCCGCCGATGCGGACTATGAGGCGCAAAGCCACGACTCACATGTCGCCTCGGTGGTCGAAGACGAATGCGTGGTGATGGGCGACCTGGCCTTGCTGCACAGCGCGATTGAGAATGTCGTGCGTAACGCGATGCGCTATACGACACCGGGAACCGAGGTGCAGGTGCGCTTGCGGTGCGACCAAAATTCCGGCGAGCGGCAAGCCGTGGTCCTGGTCAGCGACAGCGGTCCCGGAGTTCCAGAAGAAGCGCTCGATAAACTCTTTCGTCCGTTTTATCGCATTGACGATGCCCGCGGCCGCCAGACCGGGGGCGTAGGTTTGGGTCTCTCGATTACCGAACGCGCCGTTCGTCTGCATGGGGGAGCGGTGCGCGCCACCAACCGGCCTGAAGGTGGACTGCAGATTGAGATTCGTCTTCCAATGGATAACGCTGCGCTGTTCAGCCCTGCCGGTCCGCAAGAGGATGTAAGCCTGCGGACTGCGCCGCATTCCAGCCCGGCGTCCATCGATGGCTGAGGAACGCCAAGGGCGGCCGGACGTTTGCTCTTTCCGTCACTTTCCTGATACACAAGTGGATACACCGAACAGCCTCTTATCCCGGATTCGCAGGGGAGTTTGCGTTCCGGAGCGATGGAGGACACAGGGAGAAGCAATGCGGACAAGGTCTGGTGGAGTCGTGCGCGCGTTTGTGCTTGGTTTGTTGGCGGTCCTGGTGGGTTGCAGCAGCAATAGCAGCACCACGAACTCGGGTACGGGATTTCTTCTTGTGACCAGCCAGGGCGACTCATCGATCGCGTCTTACCAGATCAATCTGAACACCGGGCTTTTGACGCAACAGGGTGGGGAAGTTACAACCGGCACCGGGAGTATGCCGGTAGTCGTTCTGCTGACGCCATCCGGGAATGCGGCGTTCGTGGCGAACCGTCAAACCAATGACATCGCCCGTTTCACGGTGAATTCGGACGGAACGTTCAGCGCGGTGGCTCCTAATCAGCCGACCAGTTCGAATGCCCCGGCCTCGGCCATCGCTCCGATCAGCATGGCTACGGATTCCGGCGGGAAGTTTCTGTTTGTAGCCAACCAGAGTTCTGACACGATTTCGGTTTTTGGGATTTCAGGCACGAGTTTGACGGAAGTCGCGGGCTCGCCCTTTCCGACCGGGGCCAATCCGACTGGGGTTGCGGTGGCGCCGAACAGCAACTTCGTTTACGTCACGAACGATGTCAACGGAACGGTTTCTGGTTACACGTTCGATGCAACCTCCGGAGCCATCACGGGGATGGTGCCCGGCTCTCCTTACACGGTAGGTGCGACTCCTTCGGCGCTGGCATTTGCCACCCCGCAGAATGGAAATGCGCAAGGGATGACGTTTCTTTACGTCACCAACTTCGCTTCAAACAATGTCTCTGGCTTTGTAACTTGCGTGACTGCGTCGGCGGTTTGCCTGGCGGCCGATGGAAGCCTGGTTTCGGTGGGAGCGCCGATCTCCTCGGGTCTGGGACCGACGGCAGCGGTCGTGACCACCGTGGATGCGGTCACCAACGACCCGACTACCGCTACCGACTATCTATACGTGGTCGCTCGATCCTCGAACCAGGTTTCTGAGTACAAGATTGCGGCCGGAACCGGAGTGTTGACGGCGTTGGCGCCTGCTTCGGTATCCACTGGAGTGAACCCGGCGGGGATCGGCATCACGGCCGATGGGTCTTATGTGTACGTGCCGAACCAGGGAGCGTCCACGTTCTCCGCTTTCCACATTGCGCCCGCGACCGGAGTTTTGGGTCCTGTGCAGATGACGTTGACGACGCCAGCTCTGCCTTCGGCGGTCGCTGCGAAGTAGTTCGAGATTCTAGGTGGGAACTCGGAGAATCAAGTACCCGCCAATAAACGCGAATATCAGGTCGGGGGACCACGCGGCCAATACGGGCGGAAGCTGGCTGATGTTTCCCATCGCTTCGAACAGGCCGGACACGGTCCAATAAACGACGGCAATTCCGACCGCAGTCGCTACTCCGGCGATCGCACCGCGCTTGCCGGCAGACAGCGCAAACGGAACGGCCAGAATCGCCATGACCAGCGTGATGATGGGGATACGCGAACTTCTTTTGCAACTGCACTCGCAACCGCACTACGTCGAAGCCGCTCTGCTGAAGGTCGTGAATGTAGCGGCGCAGTTCTTCGTAATTCATCTCCGAAGATTGCTTCACTTCTTTCTTGAAGTACGACGGCGGCTCGCTGACCATCGAGAAGGTGGAGACATCGAAGGTGCGGTAGTTCTGCGATCGCAGCACCGCGAACATCGCGCTCCCATCCCTGGGTGCAGACCCAGCGTTCCAGTCGCTCGTCCCAATGCGCGCGATCGGCATAGACGCGGCGCGTCAGCTGGAAAGTTGCGGGATCGAACTGGAATACCGAGAGGTTGCCAAACTGGTCGCGATCGGAGTCGAAAAACTGGTAGTAGTAAATATTGGAGTGCTGGCCGAAGATCCACTTGCGGTCAGGATTCAGATAGGTCTGCGCCGGCTTGCCCTTAATCTGGTTGCGCAACGCGTCCTGCCGCTTGTTCGCGTAGGGAAGATAAAACTGGTCGAAGAAAAATAGCCCTCCCGCCAGAATCGTGCACGATGACCAGAACGGGAACGATGATGCGGTAAATGCTGATTCCGGTCGCCTTCATGGCGGTGATTTCGTTCGATCGCTCCATCAGCCCGAACGTGATCAGGACTGCGAGCAGAATGCTGAGCGGCGTCGACGTTGTAGAGAAAGTATGGCGCGACATTCACCAGGTATTCGCCGACGATCAATGGCGAAATCTGGTTGCGCAGGATGTCGCCCAGCAACTCGAAAAGGGTAAAGACCAGCAGCAACATGATGAACGCGCGAGCATCATCGCAGATAGACGAAAAGTCGCGCAATGACATAGTCATCCAGAATCATGGGGAAGCGCGCGCTGAAGACACGCGCCTGCGGCTGGATGCGCGTTCGAAAGCATCTTCGCTGCGGCGAGGGCAGGAGCAACGCCCCACCTTCTTTCAGCCCGACTTAAACGGATTCCAGATCGGCAGCGAGGAAATCTCGAAAGGCTTGTGCTCCGCCCGCCACAGCAACAGTGCGCCGCCGACGAGGAACACGATGTCGGCCAGCCAGACGCCGAGGGCTGGGGAGACCTTTCCTTGCCGGGCCAGCGACACGCCGATCAAAGACACTGAGTAATACGCAAAAACCAGCAGGATGGTCAGCACGAATCCGGTGGATTTGCCGCCCTTTTTCGACGAAAGCCCGAGGGGAATGCCCACCAGGGCCAAAACCAGGCAGGCGGTGGGCAGCGCGAAACGCCGGTGATATTCGATGTAGTACCAGCGGCGCGTGATGCGGATCGGTCTTCAAGCTGCTCGCAGCAAGGTCGCCAGTCGCCAACTCGGAAACGGGAGCTGGTTCCTGCTCCTTGCTGTTATCCGCCTGCGGGACCTGGATCGGAATATCGGTCTGCTCGAAATGTCGAGATCTGGTAGTGCTGCGGATCTTTAGGATCGGTTTCGTGGGTTGCGCCATTCGTCAAGTGCAGGTGCAAACGTGTCCGGGCCCTCACTGATCAGAATTCCTTGTTGCGCCATGGTGATTCGCGGCGCCGACGGGGTGGTGACATCGGCGATGAAAACCCCTTTCCAGATGGCCGCGCCCTGGGCGCTTTTCACATCCTGCACGTAGAGCACGAGTTGGGAAAACCTTCGTAGAAGACGCGCGGCTGCACTTCGAACGAGGCCTGCGAAGATTTGAGGCGATCCTGAAGGCGCCCTAGCGCGGCCTGGGATTTTGGCGCGAGGTAAACGCTGTTAACAGAGCGATCCCCCAACCGATCAGAACAAAAATCGAGAGTATCCGGAGGAACGTCCAAACCCCCATGCCGCTGGCGCGCATGGCAGTAATTTCGCTGTCGGCGGCCAAGCGGCTCAGTCCGATCAGGATGCCGATCAGCACACCCATGGGAATGGTGTAGGTCAACGCAACCGGAACGGTGAAGAAGAAAATTTCAGCAACGCTGGGCAGAGGTGCTGAATTGCGGACAACCAATTCCAGTATTCGTCCCAGGTCGCGAGTAAAAAGGACAAAGGTGAATACCGCTGCGCCGATCAGACCGGCCGCCGCGACTTCGCGGAGAAGATAGCGGGTGAGTATCCGCATGAGTAAACGGCAAAACTGAGTCTAACATGTGTACAATGACGATCACCGGGTTGGAAGATAGTTCATGCCCGAGGTAGAAGATACCTTGTGGAAGAAGTCGCCGCGGCTTGCAAAGCACGTGAAACGCCGAAGGCTGGACTGGCCCGCAGATTGCAACGTTCGTTTCATTACATTGTTGTGCTTTCGACGTACGACGAAGTAAATTTTTTGCACAAGGCTACTCCCCCATGCGACGTGCGAAATTGCTTTGTGTGGACGACGACCCCGGTGTCCGTGAATTTTACGGAAACCTGTTTGCCAGCCATAACTATGAAGTAGTTCCGGTTGCCAGCGGTCGCGAGGCTTTATCCGTCCTGCGCTCCCATCCCTTTCAAATCGATGCCGTAATCAGCGACTATGACATGCCTGGCATGACCGGGCCGGAACTGGCAGCCCAAGTTAAGCTGCTTCGGCCTGAGATGCCGGTTCTGATTGTCTCTCGGTCACAATCGGTGCTGGAGGAAGCTCCGCATTTCGTAGACGGGGCCATGGAGAAAGGCGCGCCCATTCACGAGCTCCTCGGGCGCGTAAAATTGCTCTTGCGACAGCGAATGCAACCGGAGACAAGGCTGGGAGTTACGCGGTTCGTGCCGCTGGGTTCCGCTCTGGCCACGGTCGCAATCGGCGCTCTGCTGCTTGGGAAGATCTCAAACTAACTCATTCCGGCTTCAAGAACAGCGCCGCCAGAGGTGGCAGGGTTAGGTTCAAAGCGAACGGACGTCCGTGAACTGGGACGTTCTTCGGCGCGAACACCGCCCATGTTGCCCATACCGCTGCCGCCGTATTCCTTGGCGTCGCTATTCAGCAATTCCCGCCAGTAGCCGCCGCTGGGAACTCCGACTCGATATCCGACGCGCGGCACCGGCGTGAAATTGCAAACTACCAGCATCGTGTCTTTCGGATTCCTTCCCTTGCGCAGCAACGAAATCGTGCTGGTCGCGCTGTCATTGCAGTCCACCCACTCGAAGCCGCGCGGTTCGTGTGTCCAGTTCGTGCAGGCCGGGTTCACTGCGATAAGTACGATTCAACTGCTCCACCCAGTTCTGCACGCCGCGATGCAACCGGATTGCCAGCACGTGCCACTCCAGGCTGCTGTCGTGCGCCCACTCACGAAACTGTCCGAATTCTCCGCCCATGAACAGAAGCTTTCTTCCTGGCTGCGCATACATGTAGCCGAACAGCAAACGCAGGTTGGCGAATCTTCTGCCACTCGTCCCCCGGCATTTTGCCGATGAGCGAACCTTTGCCGTGAACGACTTCATCGTGCGAGAGCGGCAGCACGAAATTTTCGGTGAATCCGTAAAGCATGCGGAAGGTGAGCTGGTTGTGGTGATACTTGCGGTGGATGGGATCGTGCTCGAAGTAGGAAAGCGTGTCGTGCATCCAGCCCATGTCCCACTTCATGCCGAAGCCCAGGCCGCCCAGATAAACCGGCTTTGAAACCATCGGCCACGACGTGGATTCTTCCGCGTAAGTCTGAATGTCGGGATGTTCTTTGTAGGCTTCCTGATTGAACTGGCGCAGGAATTCGAATGGCTTCGAGATTCTCGCGTCCGCCAAATTTGTTGGGAATCCATTCGCCTTGTTTGCGCGAGTAGTCGAGGTACAGCATCGAGGCGACCGCATCCACGCGCAGGCCGTCGGCGTGGTACTTGTCGAGCCAGAACATGGCGCTCGACATCAGGAAGCTGCGGACTTCGTTGCGTCCGTAGTTGAAGATGTGAGTCTTCCAGTCGGGATGAAACCCCTGCCGCGAGTCGGCGTGCTCGAAAAGATGTGTGCCGTCGAAGTAGGCAAGGCCGTGCGCGTCGGAAGGGAAGTGCGACGGCACCCAATCGAGAATCACGCCGATCCCATGCTGGTGAAGGTAGTCCACCAGGTACATGAAATCCTGCGGCGTGCCGTAGCGCGAGGTTGGCGCGAAGTACCCGGTCGTCTGATATCCCCACGAGCCGTAGAACGGATGCTCCATGATGGGCAGGAATTCGACGTGGGTGAAGTCCATGCGCTTGACGTAGTCGGCCAGGCGTGGCGCCATTTCGCGATAGGTGAGAGGCCGATTGTGCTCCTCCGGGACGCGCATCCAGGAGCCGAGATGCACTTCGTAGATCGAAATTGGAGCGCGCAGAGCGAATCCTTCGCTCCGCGAGTCTTCATCCATTCCGTGTCGCTCCACTGGTAATCCAGATCCCAGACAACCGACGCGGTGCGCGGCGGTTTCTCGTGACAAAAACCGAACGGGTCGGCCTTATCCACGAGGTGGCCGTGGTGTTGCGAATCGATGTGAAATTTGTAGAGCTGTCCCTCTGTCAACGCCCGGAACGAAGCCTTCCCAGATGCCGGAGTTTTCCGCGCCCGAAGGGGCGTGGCTTGGGGATCCCAGCGATTGAAGCTTCCCATGACCGAGACCTCCCGCGCATTGGGGGCCCAGACGCCGAAGGCAGTGCCACGCTCCTCACCTGCCCGGATCAGTGCGCGCCCAGCTTGTCGTACATGCGGTAGTGCGTGCCTTCGTTGAAGAGATAGAGATCCTGCTCGGTGAGCAGGCTGGTGCGGCTGGGCGGGTGGAGCTGGGGAAGTGGTCAGAGATCTCGTCATGTTGTACTTCCGTTAGTGTACCGGAGGGCGTGGATGCTGGTTTACGGGAACAAAGAATCGAGAGCTGACCTGGCGTGATCCCGTAATATGTTCAGCAGAAAACGGCTTCATTCGCGTTTGAGTGTGAGGTGACCATTTGTGCGACTCGATTCAGCAACTTGCGTGCTAGACTTTTACCTACGCTCTAATTCTTATCAGCATGCCCGTTCTGCGCGTCATCGTTCTTTGGCACCAGCATCAGCCGTTTTATAAGGACCTGGTCACGGGCGAATACCGCCTGCCCTGGGTTCGTCTGCACGCGCTGAAAGATTATTACGGGATGGTGAAACTGCTGGACGAGTTCCCCAATGTTCATCAGACTTTCAACCTGGTTCCATCGCTGATCGCGCAAATTCAGGATTACGTCGCCGGAACCGCGCAGGATCCGTTCCTGCAAGTGGCCGCCAAGCCTGCCACGGACCTGAGTCCCGAAGAGCGGCGCTTCGCTCTGCAATATCTGTTTCAGGCGAACCCGGTCGAATCTGATCGGCCGCTATCCGCGCTATCAGGAGTTGTGGGAGCGGTTTCGCAAGCGCGGGCGACTCCCCGGATCGGGCGGAGCGATATTTTCAGCCGCAGGATTTCACCGATCTGCAGGTGCTCTCGCAGATCGCGTGGTTCGACGAATTCTTTCTGGAAGATCCCGATATCGCGGACCTGTGCAAAAAGGACATCACGTTCTCTGCTGGAGGATCAGAGATTTCGTGATTCGCGCGCGAGCGCGAATTGCTGGCGAAGGTTTTGCCGGCACATGCCGACGCGGCGCGAGCGGGGCTGAATCGAGATTTCCACTTCGCCGTTTTATCATCCGATTCTTGCCGCTGGTTTGCGACACCAACATGGGCGCGGTTTCGACGCCCGGCCTGCCACTGCCGCAGAACCGTTTTCGGCATCCGGAAGACGCGCGCGAGCAATTGCGTGCGCGGTCTGGATCTGCACGAGAAGTTTTCGGCGTGCGTCCGACAGGGCGTGTGGCCTTCGGAAGGCAGCGTTTCGGAAGAAGTCTTTTCTATTGCGCAGAAGCTGGGTGTGAAGTGGATGGCGACCGACGAAGGCGTGCTCGGGCGCAGCCTTGGCGTGTTTTTCGCGCGCGACGGCAACGGACGTCTTCCCGGCCGATCTTGGCGAAAAAGCTCTATACCATCCACCGCTACGAGAGCGGACACGACCGAGATGCACTTGATCTTTCGCGACCACACGATCTCGGACCTGATCGGGTTTGTGTACTCCGGGATGCCGCGCGGACCAGGCGGCGCGGCACCTCATGCAAAACATTAAGGAAGCTGCCGCGCAACCTGTTCTGGATAAGGGCCGAGATGCGGTCGTTCCGATCATTCTCGATGGCGAGAATGCGTGGGAATATTACCCGCAATCCGGGCGCGAATTCCTGCGGCGCTTCTACGACGCGCTGGAGCGCGAGACCAGGATGGAGGCGGTCACGGTTTCGGAAGCGATCGCGCGGCATAAGAAGTTCGGCGTCTTGACGTCGTTGGTGCCGGGTTCGTGGATCAACGCCAACTTCAATGTCTGGATCGGCGCGCCGGAAGACAATCGCGCCTGGGATTATCTGTATCACGCGCGCAATTTCTACGAGCAGGCAGCGCCGGCCGCGAGCGAAGCGCAGCGCAAGCTGGCCTTTGAGGAAATCTTGATCGCGGAAGGCAGCGATTGGAACTGGTGGTATGGGCCTGAGCATCATTCGGCGAACGATCGCGAATTCGACGAGCTATATCGCAAGCACCTGTCGAATGTTTACCAGGCCCTGGGAGCGACGCCTCCCGATTACCTGGCGCAACCCATTATTGGCGGGGACGACGCGGCCTTCGTTTGTGCCGCAGACGGCGTACATCCATCCGCATGTCACAGGAGAGATGGTCCGCTACTTCGAGTGGATGGGCGCCGCCGATTATACCGCCGACCGCCGCTCCGGCGTCGATGCATGGCAAGCAGTTTTTGCTCGATTCGGTCTATGCGGGAATCGATGAGCGAATCGTTTATGGGCGGCTGGATTTCGTCGGCGAGTGTTCCGGAGAGGACTTCGAACTCGTGGTGAATGTGGAATCGTGGGCGGCGGAGGCTTCGACGAGCGCGTCGCGCGCTGCGGCTGGACGTGACCGTTACGTGGTCAGAAAATGACAGGCTGGAAAGTCACGCAAGGGCAGGAAGTGGAGGACGCTCGCGTCGTCAGGGACAAACCCGCAGGGTGCTGCGGTTGCGTTGGGGCGGAATTTCGAATTCAGCCTGCCGCTGAGTTGGCTGCTGGCAGCGCCGGTTTCAGCGAAGAAGGACGGACGCAAGACCGCAAGATCCGGTGCGACTCGCTTGCGGTTAAGATTCAGCTTATGGCAGAACCGGCTGCCGGTGGACGCGCTTCCGGTGGAAGGATGGATCGAGTTGCACCTGGTGAGCGAAGAAGAATTAGAGTCGCGGCGTATTGAATAAGCTCAGAGACGCGGCGAGCCGCGTCTCTTCTCTCACCAGTTTCTATTGCCCACCCGCGACTTCCGGACGTCAGACTCCATCGGACGGCTGAGTTCCAGTGTCAGTTCGGTTCCTGACGGCAAAGTCGCTGAGCGATGTTTTCCCAGCCAGTGAGTTACGGTTGCCGTAGCGCCGATAGTGCCGCCGATCAGCAATGCCTTTGCCGCCGCCGATCAGTCCGCCAACCAGCATGCCGCCGCCGGTGCCCATACCAATTTCGGTCAGGTCCTTGCCATCATGCCCTGAGCCTTTGAATTGGCCTTCGGTGTTGACATCGGTGCCGGAGCGCAGACTCGTATCCACGAGGGGAGCATTCAGCATGAAGCGTTCGCCGTTCGGCATGACCAGCGTCTCCGGGAAAATTCCGATCGTCGGTTTGCCGGCGATGCGTCTCGGTTCATTAACTTTTGTGACGCGTCCCTGGACCGTAGCGCCGACCGGGATCACGGTTTTCCAGCGATCACCACCGGTTCGGTGACTCTTCCCGAAAACGGGTCGCCGTTCTTGTTGGAAAACGTGGAAAGCGTAGTTTCAAGTTTTACTTTAAGTGCGGTGCCGGCCGGGACCGACGCGTCCTGTGCCATGCGCCCCCACTGCCAACAACGCTGTGCAGACGACTCCAACCCACTTCTTCATTCTTGCCTCCCCGAATTCGAATCCAACCCCGACAATCTTTTGAGAGCCTGAACCACCTGCTCGACTGGAGCCCGGTCGGTCTGATTGTCACCGCGATAGACGTAGACTAATTTGCGACTGCGTTCCACCACCAAAGTGGCGGGATGCGCGATGTTGATCGCATCTTTGGCGAACCGGTGATAAAGCCCGTACGCCTTGGTAATCGCGCGATCTTCGTCCAGCAGAAAGGGAAACGAAATCGGATGCTTGAGCAGGAACTTCTGCGGCTTCCAGATGCCTTCTCCTTTTTCTGCTGCGATGTAGAACAATTGGCCGCCTGCGCGATCGATCTCCGATTTCACTGGCTCCAACTGAGCCATGCGCTTGACGCAGTTGGGTCACCAGGTTCCCCGCAAAAATTCGACAACCACTGGTCCTCGTGTGAGGGCGCCCGAAAGGGACGTGATTCCCTCGCGGTTTGCTGCCGGTAAGAGGAATTCAGGCGCGCGGTCTCCGACTTTCAGGTTTTCCGTGTGATCCAACATCTGAACTCGAATCTATGTCACACAAAAGTCCGGAACAATAGCAGAGGGAGTACGCGGGAACCAGCAGAGACAAGGGTTTTTGCACAGGCAAGGCGTTGGCTTCATTGCCGCGGGCCGCCGGGCACTGACGGGCGATGGCCCGTCCGATATAATCCCCAGTTTCGAGAGTGCAATGGGAAAACTCTACAAAGGCATCGGTGTACCTGACCGGAAGCAAGCTTACTTTCGATCCCGACTCCCCTCGCATCCGGGTGGACGACGACACCAAGTTTTTATCTTTTTCTGAGAAGGACGGCTTTCCTATGACGAATATCGCAGATATCTACGCGCGCGAGGTGCTTGATTCGCGCGGCAATCCTACGGTTGAAGCGGAAGTGCAACTGGGCAGCGGCACAGTTGGCCGGGCGATCGTTCCGAGCGGGGCCTCTACCGGCGAACACGAAGCTGTCGAACTTCGCGATGGCGATAAGCAACCGCTTTCTAGGGAAAGGCGTGCTGAATGCCGTGGAAAATGTGAACGGCGAGATTGCCAACGCACTGGCAAATATGGATGCCGCTGACCAGCGCGCGATTGATCAGAAAATGATCGATCTCGATGGAACCGCGAATAAGGGGCGTCTGGGCGCGAATGCGCTGCTTGCGGTTTCCATGGCTGCGGCGCGGGCGGCGGCCGCGGAGTACGGAATGCCTCTTTATCGCTACCTGGGTGGGGCTGGTGCGAACGTGCTTCCGTTGCCCATGATGAATATCCTGAACGGCGGCGCGCATGCCGACAACAACGTGGACTTCCAGGAATTCATGGTCATGCCGGTAGGCGCGGAGTCGTTTTCTGAGGCGCTGCGCTGGGGTGTGGAAGTGTTCCACACGCTGAAAGGCGTGCTGAAAAAGCGCGGCTATAACACTGCCGTCGGAGATGAAGGCGGATTCGCGCCATCGGTGAAGTCGAACGTCGAGGCGATCGAAGTGGTGCTCGAGGCCATTCAGCAGGCTGGATACAAGCCGGGAGAGGAAATTGCGATCGCTCTCGATCCTGCTGCCAGCGAGTTCTATCAGGATGGGAAGTACGTATTCAAGAAATCAGACAAGTCGGCGAAGAGTTCCGAAGACATGGTGCGCTACTGGGCGAAGTGGGTGAAGGATTATCCGATCGTGTCGCTGGAAGACGGCCTGGCCGAGGACGATTGGGAAGGCTGGGCGAACCTGACAAAAGAGATTGGCGGAAAGATTCAGCTAGTTGGAGACGATCTGTTCGTGACCAATGTCGAGTTCCTGCAAGAAGGGAATCGATAAAGATGTGGCCAACTCGATTCTGATCAAGGTCAACCAGATTGGCACGGTGAGCGAGACGCTGGATGCGATCGACCTGGCGCGGCGCAATGGATACACGTCGGTCATTTCGCATCGCTCGGGTGAAACCGAAGATACGTTCATCGCGGATCTGGCGGTGGCGACCGGAGCAGGACAGATTAAGACCGGATCGGCATCGCGCACTGATCGCATTGCGAAGTACAACCAGTTGCTGCGGATCGAAGAGGAGCTGGGGGATGGCGGCGAGGTTCCTGGGGCTGAAGGCGCTGAACTACAAAGGATGAGCATCCTTTGGCGAACCAACCGTAATCAACCGGGCTCTTCAGCTGAAGGGGCCTACCTCAGGGGCTAAAGCCGCACTCACTGGGCGGCGGGCGGCACGTCTGAAGACGTGCCCTTCCCGATCCGTTGCACTGAATCACCAGGAACTGGAAGCTAATCTATGACTCGTCCTAAACCTCTCGTTCTCGTCATTCTCGATGGCTGGGGATATCGTGCTGAAACCAAGGCCAACGCTATCGCGCTGGCGCGCAAGCCTACCTATGACCGCCTGCTGCGCGAATATCCCAACACGCTGATTCACACCAGCGGTAAGTTCGTCGGCCTGCCCGACGGGCAGATGGGCAACAGCGAAGTCGGCCACCTCAACATTGGCGCGGGGCGCATCGTGCATATGGACAGCACGCGCATCGAGTTGATGATCCAGAACGGCGATTTCTTCTCCGACCCTGTACTCGTCGCGGCGATGAAGAATGCGCGCGGCGGAGGGCGGCGGCTGCATCTGTTCGGGTTGGTCTCGGATGGTGGCGTGCATTCTTACCAGACGCATCTGTACGCGCTGCTGAAGATGGCCAAGCAGAATGGCGTGGATCGCGTGTTCGTGCATGCCTTCATGGATGGCCGCGACACCCTGCCGACCAACGGCGCGGGATATCTCGATCAGCTGCAACAGAAGATGCGCGAGTACAACAGCGGCAAAATCGCCATCGGTCAACGGGCGCTACTACGCCATGGACCGCGACCGACGCTGGGAGCGCATTGCCAAGGCATTCAACGCCATGGTGTATGGGGATGGGCGAAGGGGGGAAATACTCGATCCGGTGCAAGGGGTAAAGGAGTCTTACAACAAAGATGTGACCGATGAGTTCATTGTGCCCTTTGTTTGCGTGGACAACAAGGGCGAGCCGGTGGCGACGATTCGCGACGAGGACTCCTGCATCTGTTTCAATTTCCGTGCCGACCGGGTTCGCCAGATCACGCGGGCTCTCACCCGCAATAGCGGCTTGAACGAAAAAGAAGGACGAGACCTGCCAGGGGCGGACGACCTGGACGCGACCATTCCTCGCGATCGCGTGCCCAAGAATCTGCATTATGTCTGCATGACGCAGTACGACAAGAATTTCCGGCTGCCGGTGGTGATTCCGCCGGAGTCGATGGACAACATCCTGGCCAATGTGATGGGACAGGCGAACCTGCGCAACCTGCGCGTGGCCGAGACCGAAAAGTATGCGCATGTGACGTACTTCTTCAACGGAGGTGTCGAGCAGCCCTTTCCGGGCGAAGACCGGTTGCTGGTGCCGTCGCCGAAAGTTGCGACCTACGATCTGAAGCCTGAGATGAGCGCGGCCGGAATCGCCGATGCGGTTGTGAAGGCAATCGAAGATGGAACCTTCGATGTGGTTATCGCAAACTTTGCCAATGCCGATATGGTGGGACACTCCGGCAAAATCGAACCGACGGTGAAAGCAGTCGAAACCGTGGACGCCTGCCTGGGGCGGATCGAATCCGCGATTCGCGCCAAAGGGCGGAGCAATGCTGATCACGGCCGATCACGGGAATGCGGAGATGATGATCGATCCGGCCACCGGCGGGCCACACACGGCGCACACCACGAATCCGGTACCGTTCATCGTGGTCTCTGAAAACAGCAAGCAGATCGGACTGCGAAACGACGGCTCGCTGCGGGATATCTCGCCGACGATGCTGGCGATGCTCGGACTGCCCGAACCCAAGGAGATGACGGGGAAGGACCTGCGGGTGAAAAAAGACTAACCGCAGAGAATGCCGAGTTCGCCGAGCGCGCTGGCAAAAATCCTCAGGGCATCTCTGTGTTTAACCTGTTCTTCGCATGAAGCTTCTGATCGTGCTCTCGCATCGCTTCGAGCTCTGGAACGCTCCCGCTTGGGTGTCACAGCGATTGCGCCAAGAGTTTCCGGATATCGAGGTCGTGCACCTCACGCGCTACGAGGGGATGGAAGCGGATCTGCGACAGGCTGAAGTTGCGATCACCTGGTCTTTGCGTCCCGAGCAATTCGTGCAAGCCCGGAAGCTGCGTTGGATTCATTCTCCTGCGGCGGCCGTTCACCAACTCATGTTTCCCGAGTTGGTCACTAGTGACGTCATTCTCACCAATGCGCGCCAGGTTCACGGGCCAGTGGTCGCCGAGCATGTGCTGGCTCTGATCTTTGCGCTCGCGAAGCAGATCCCGCAGGCAGTTCGCTTTCAGCAGCAACATCAATGGGGGCAGGAGTCGTTGTGGAACATGCGGCCCCGTCCTCGCGAAATTGCGGGCGCGACTCTGGGACTGATTGGGCTCGGATCGATTGGCAGGGAAGTGGCGAAACGGGCATCGGCTCTGGGAATGCGCGTTATCGCGGCGCGCGAGCACCCGGAGAAGCCAAAGCCTGCGAGCGTCGATGAAGTTGTGCCCGCGGAAGAGATCGAGCTCCTGTTGCGTCAATCCGATTACGTGGTTCTGGCGGCACCTCTCACCAAGGAAACGCGGGGACTGATGAACGCTGCGAGGTTGGCGAAGATGAGGCCGGACGCCTGCTTGATCAACGTCGGCCGCGGTCCGCTGATCGAGCAGCAGGCGTTGTTCGAAGCACTACTAGCGCGTCAGATCGGCGGGGCAGCGCTGGATGTGTTCGAAAAAGAGCCGCTTCCTGCGGAGTCTCCTCTGTGGGACCTGGAGAATCTGCTGATTACGCCGCACAGTGCTGGGCTCACCGAGAAGTTGTGGGAGCGGCACTATGCCCTCATCTCTGAAAACCTGCGGCGTTATCTGGAGAGGCGGCCTCTGATGGCCGTGGTGGACAAGGGTCGAGGGTATTGAGGGTGGAACTAGAGCAAGGCGTGCAAAGATGCTTCCGCGCCGGAGAATGTCTAGAGTGCGGGCGGCACAGCTGAAGCTGCGTTCTTTCAAAGCTAAGGATCAAATTCGAGTGACTCGGCTTTGCATTGACACTGCATGGCGCGGATCATACGATGCTCACAAGCATGATCGGCCAGACGGTTTCCCATTACAAAATTGTCGGCAAGCTCGGAAGCGGCGGGATGGGTGTCGTTTACGAAGCTGAGGACCTGAAACTCGGCCGACATGTGGCCATCAAGTTCCTTCCGCAGGAATTAGAGAAAGATCATCAAGCTCTGGAACGGCTGCAGCGTGAGGCGCGCTCCGCCTCGTCGTTGAACCATCCCAACATCTGCACGATTTACGAGATTGACGAATACCAGGGGCAGCACTTCATCACCATGGAGTTGCTGAGCGGTCAGCCACTGGATCAGAAGATTGCTGGGCGACCGCTTCCGATCCCGCAAATGCTGGAGTTCGGGATTCAAATTGCCGATGCGCTCGACGCCGCTCATTCCAAGCGTATTCTGCATCGGGATATTAAGCCGGCGAATATCTTCGTGACCGATCGCGGCCAGGCCAAGATCCTCGATTTTGGATTGGCGAAGGCGACGGCCGACGATAATCGCGAGACCATGGGCGATTCGGCGACGCTGGCGACGCAGCACCTGACCAGTCCCGGCGTGGCCGTCGGCACTGTGGCGTACATGTCACCCGAGCAGGCGTTGGGCGAGCCCCTGGATGCGCGCAGCGATTTGTTTTCGTTTGGCACCGTACTCTACGAGTGTGCTTCGGGAGTTCTGCCGTTCAAGGGGAACACATCTGCGGCGCTATTTGATGCAATCCTTAACAAGCCGCCGATTCCACCGGTGCAGTTGAATCCCGACCTGCCGCCCGATTTTCAGCGCATCGTGGTGAAGTTGCTGGAGAAGGAGCGCGACCTTCGCTATCAATCCGCCGCCGAGGTGCGCGGCGACTTGAAGCGTCTCAAGCGCGATACGGATTCCAACCGGACCGTGATCTCGTCGCCACAGCAAGCCACGGCCGCAGTGGAGACGGTCAAGCGAGATTCCTCATCCCGCGCAGTGGAACTGGCTAGCAGCAACAAGGTGAGTACCGGGGTGATTGCGTTGCTTGTGCTGGCAGTGCTAGGCGCAGCAGCGTACGGAATTTATGCCTTTCTGCATCGTCCGCAGGCTGCGCCATTCCAGAGCATGAACATCAACAAGCTGACCGATACCGGCAAAGCTTTCATGGCAGCGATTTCGCCGGACGGGAAGTATGTGGTGCACGTTGCGCAGGAGCAAGGAAAGCAAAGCCTCTGGATTCGGCATATCGCCACGGGAAGCAATACCCAGATCGTGCCCGGGATTGATGCAAACTATGTTGGCATGACGTTCGCGCCGGACGGCAATTACATCTACTTCGATCGCATTGAGCATGACCGGCCATCGATCGGCCAGCTTTATCAGATTCCGGTCCTGGGCGGAACTCCAAAGCTGATTTCAACCGACGTGGATTCTCACGTGAGCTTCTCGCCGGATGGAAGCCACTTTGTCTTTCTGCGGAACGACTCATCGCATGGGCTTAGCAGCTTGATCGTGGCTAATGCCGATGGTACGAACGAGCAGAACCTTCTCGCGGTGACCCAGCCCGCGTTGTTGCAGGGAGCGCCAGCCTGGTCGCCGGACGGAAAGGTCATCACGGCGATGGAAGTTCTGGGCAAGGAAGGCCTGGGATCTTTTGTTGCCGTGGATGCAAAAACCGGCAAGACTACGCCGATCGTTCCGGCTTCTAAAATCGGCTCGGTGATGGATTCGGCGTGGCTTCCTGATGGCTCGGGATTGCTGATCTCCTATGCTAATCAGAGCACCCGGTGGGATCGGCAGATCGGATTTATCTCTTATCCCTCGGGCCAGCTGAAGCGAGTCACTAACGATCTGAATCACTATTCCGACTTCTTTAGCGCGACCCGCGACGGCAAGTCGCTGGTGACAGTCGCCGCTGATTCCAACAACAATGTCTGGATGATGCCGGCCAACAGCAACGGGGTCGATGCCAAGCAAGTTACGTCGGGGGAGGCGGAAGCGTTCGAACTCGATTGGACACCAGACGGAAAGATAGTGACTGAGCCGCACAGCGCCGGCTTCGAACTGGACTTATACGACCGTGACGGCGGCGGCAGATCCACTTTGTTCGAAGATGAATGGCCGGCCAATTTTCCGTCAGTTTGCGGGGACGGCAAGCACATTCTCTTTATGTCCCTGCATTCGGGGAAGGCGATGAACATCTGGTCCATTGATGGCAAGGGTGGAAGCCTAACCCAGCTCACTCACGGAACTCTGGACCAGATTCCGAACTGTTCGCCCGATGGAAAATGGTTTGTGTACACCTCGTCGGAAGGCGGGAAGATGACGGCCTGGCGTGCTTCCGTCGAGGGAGGAACTCCCCAACAACTCACCAAGGAGCCAACCTACATTCCGGCCATCTCGCACGACGGAACCCTGATTGCTGCGATGCAGGGAGAGGGCGCCGCCACTTCCTACAAGGTGAAGTTGATCGTGATGCCGGCATCTGGGGGAGCGGCGATTCACGAATTCGAGATGCTGCCTACCCGGAATAGCAAGCTGCGGTTCACGCCGGACGGGAAGTCCGTGGCCTACGCCGCTGTGGATGATCAGGGCGTGGCCAATATCTGGGCGCAGTCGCTGCAAGGCGGCCCTCCAAAACAGATCACTGATTTCAAATCTGACATCATTTTCGATTTCGCGTGGTCTCCAGATGGCAAGCAACTTGCCGTTTCCCGCGGACGCACCAGCCGCGACGTGGTTCTGCTTACCGACACAGCAGGTAGTCGCTGACCTTTGATCCGGTATTCTTCCAACCTTCGTAACTGGATGGGATTTTGCGCTCGCGAGAAAATGGCAGAGTCGCATGGACCAAGCTGATTCCAATGCACTCTTGCCTAAGCTGAAGTCTTTTGCCAGCAAGGGTTTAAGTCTGTTCAGAAAGATACCGGTTGCCGGGCGCATCGCGATCGGGTTGCTGGTCGTGTTTGCGGGCCTCATCGCGGTTCATCAGACCATGGTTTCTAAAGATGTGACCCTGCGAATCAAGGTGCAGCACAGCTTTCGTTCCGGCCAGCTATGGGTATGGGTCGACGACGATTTGGCTTATTCCGGAAAGTTGAACGGGACGATGAAGAAGAAGTTCGGGCTCATCCCGGATTCTATTCAAGGGAGCTTGTCCGAGACTCTGCAAATTCCATCGGGGTCCCATCGATTGACCGTGCGTGCCAGCGCCGAAGATGGAACCGTGCAGGAAGACAAGATCACCGGTGAGTTCGCGCACAACTCGCAGAGAACATTGTCGGTGAACGCGCGGCGCAGCGATCTGTCGCTGAGTTGGCAAGGATCGGCAAGCTCGCTGCCGGAGCCAGATTCGGGTTCGAGTTGGTACTCGAAATACGCCAGCTCGCTATTTCTTACTGCGGCGGGATCCATTATTTCGGCCCTGACCGGGTTTGCCTTGAAAGAGATTCCCAGCCAGCTCCGGGCGCGGCAGAGCGCTTCTCCTAAAGCGTGATTGAATCCTAAGCAGGAGAAGTATTTTCCTCGGCAACATCCAGCACGGTTCCCGTGGCTGCTCCCGGCGAAAGCAGCGGCCATCCACGGCGCAGTACATAGTCGAGCCACGCGCCTGCGAACTGCGAGGTGAGGACCGCGGCCAGCACCAACGTGGTGTAGAACGTCGCGCTGATGATTCCGGCATCGAACGCGACGCTGGCCAGCACAATTCCCGGACCGCCGCGAGCATTGGTGGTGATCGCCAGGTTCACCAGGTCCAAGCCTCGAAACCCCGCAAAACGTCCCGCAAGACAAACCGACAGAATCTTCACCACACAACTTCCGATCAGAAATGCAGCCAGCATGGTCAGCGAGAAACCACGAACCAGGTCCAGTTTCAATCCCACGATGGCGAAGTAAAGAGGGATGAAGAACGCGAATGAAACTTTGCCGATCGCGTCAAGCGCGTCGGCAAACAGGCGTCGTTTCTTGTGCACGACCGCAAATCCCGCGAGAAATGCGGCAAAGACCAGGCTCACATCGAGCGCTCCCGCGACCACGCAGTATCCGAACAGCACCGCCAGCGCGTAGCCGACAGGGGAGTGCCTGGCCAGAACGTTGAATCTGGACTTATTGATCCGTTTTACGGCACGCGGAACAATGGTCAGGCCGAGGACAAAGAACCCGACAGTGGCCAGCAGGTGATACGAAATGTGTCTGGGATCGAGTACCTGTTTGCCGGCCATCGCGGTAGCCACGGCAAGCGCCAGCCAGAGCACGATGTCTTCGAGGACAGCCACACCCAGCACCAGGCGTGCGAAGCGAGTGTGCAGTATTTTCAAATCGGCAAATATCTTGGAGACGACAGGAACCGAGGTCACGGCAACGCCCACCGCCAGCACGATGGTGAGAGAGACTCGGCTGCTGCTGGGACCGAAAAGCGACGGGCGGATCAGCCAAGGGCCAAAGACCAGGCCGAGCACAAAGGGAATTCCTGTGCCGACGACTGTAAGCCAGCCAACTTCTTTACGCTCCTCGCGGGTAAATAGCTGACGGGTCTCCGCGCCGGACAAAAACATCAGCAGCAAAAGCCCAAGCCAATAGAGGAAATTCAGGATGTCTGCTTGTTGCTGTGCCGCCTTCATAAATCCCGCAGCCAGGGGAAGCCGGCCGAGCAAGGCAGGACCAAGAACGACGCCAGCAAAAATCTCTCCGACTACCTTGGGTTGCCGCAACTTGACTGCGAAGTAACCCAACAGCTGCGCCAGCCCCACCAAGAGCAGAAGGATCAGCAGAACGGATGTCAGATCAGAGTTGGACAAGTGCGCTCCCCCGCCACTTAGGATTCATTCGCGGGGGAGGGCTGTCATGACCGTCGCCCGAGACAAGGCTAGAACGGAAATTGCTGGACAACTTTGTAGCATTCACAAGCAGCGCCTTCGAGTCCTTCGCGATTCACGATCTTCACGGTGCCGCGCGAGTATTCGATAAAGCCGGCCCGTTGCAGAACCGCGGCAGCGACGCTTACGGTCGGCCTTCCGGTACCCAGCATCTCGGCAAAAAACTCATGCGTCATGGGCAACAGATTGGATCCAAGACGGTCCTGGCACATAAGAATCCACCGTGCCAGTCGCTGATCGATCTCGTGCAGGCGATTGCATGCGGCGAGTTGCGAGAGCTGCATTCCCTGCATCACGGAATAGCGCACCAGCTTGTCGCGCAAAACCGGAGCATCCGGTAGTAATACCTGCAATATGTCCGCCTTCACACGGAACCCGCGAAGAGGAGCCTGGACCACGGCGCGGTATGGAGTCTCAGTGATGTTCGCGGCAAGTGGCGCGCCGACAAATCCCTCTCTCCCTACAATTCCTACTTCTACACTCCTGCCGTCGCTGACAAACACGACGAGAGAGATCAGGCCCGAGTCGGGGAAATACCCGCAGGCGAATCCTTCCGTCGGATCCAGCAGGGTGCGATGGAGAGGCAACTCCACAAATTCCAGATGAGGGGCCAGGGCCGCGTATTCCTCGCCGGGAATGTCCAGCAGAATACGGTTATGAACGTCGTGCCCCGTTTGATCCTGTCGGTAAGACTCGATGGGGGTGACAAGTTGTGGAATGTTGCCATTGGTTGCATTTGCTTCTTTGGTGAGAGGGACCCGGGTCGCCATGAGAACGCTCCTTCCTCCAAAGCCTGCTTGGATGCAGGGAAGCTGGATGGCGATGGTTCGCAGGTTTGGCGAGAAAACT
Organism: Terriglobia bacterium; assembly: GCA_963797845.1. Taxonomy (GTDB): domain Bacteria; phylum Acidobacteriota; class Terriglobia; order Terriglobales; family Acidobacteriaceae; genus DASREM01. Next base: position 260,284 of record CAWCRE010000008.1, on the reverse strand, counting down.
AAGGGGTTCGTCCTAGAAAAGCGGAAGCGAATGCAAAAAACCGAGATTTGTTTGCCAAAAACACTGTTTTCAGGGCTTATAAGCTTGAGCGTGAGTTGATCCTTCCATAGAATCCACAAATCCCGAAAAACTACATGGTGAAAGCCCGAAGCTACGGGCATGCCGGTATCGCGTGCGCCACGCGTTTAGAAAAACTTGGAGAAAGTCACGAATGAAGAAGTTTTGCCTGCCTATCTTCTTTTCCGCAATACTATGCGGGTGCGGCGGAGGCGCCCTTAAGAATCAGACGCAACCAACGACGACCGGATCAGCGGATTCAGCGGTCCAGGTGCTGTCCCCCTCGGATAACAGCACGGTTGGATCGCAGGTTCACTACGTGGCGAACGCCACCACAAATTGTGCCAAGGGAATTGCAAGCGTAGATGTTTACTCCGCTCCCGGCGTACTTGCCCATTCGTCGGCCGGGGCCAACCTTGACGCCACAATCACCCTTTCCCCAGGCCCTTATAAGACTTCGGTTCAAGCTAGCGACAATTGTGGCGGAACCGCGACTACGCCGGTCAATATCACGGTAAGCACGGCGGCGGCGCAGCCAGGAGTTCAGGTCGTATCTCCCGCCGACAACAGCACGGTTTCTTCGCAGGTGCACTACGTGGCATCCGCGAGCTCCACTTGCTCGGCAGGCGTCGGGAGTGTTGGAGTCTATTCTGCGCCCGGGCAGTTGGCGTACACGGCGAATGGCTCCAGCCTCGACGCGACCCTGAATTTCAGTTCCGGAACTTACAACACCACGGTCCAGGAGTGGGATAATTGCGGCGGTTCCTCGTCGACTCCGGTCACGATCACAGTGCAAGGCGCGACGTCGTCTTCTCCGGTTCCGTCGCCAGTGCCATCGAATGCCAAGACGTTTGCCAACCTGCAAAAGGATCAGGGCTGGACCGGGTATGGCCTGCTAGCGCCGTCTTACAGCATCTGTTCCTCGTGTAAGGCCAGCGGCCCGAAGGTGACATGGGGCTCCCAACAGGGAGTCAGCAACCCCTCGCAGAGCGGAAGTTCGATGCAATTCGATGTTGGAGGAGCGACTCCATATTCCGACGCTCTCTGGAACAATCACCTGATCGGAGATTTCTCGTCGCAGGGACTACCCGACAGCGGGAAGTCGCTGGTTCCATCGCTCCACAATTTCGTTTATGACGTCTACTTTTACGTCGACAATCTTCCGCTTTCTCAGGCGCTGGAGTTTGACATCAACCAGTTTGTGAATGGCAAATCCTTCATCTGGGGCCATGAATGCCGCGTGGCCGGCGGAAACCAATGGGACATCTGGGATGACAAAGCGATGGCGTGGCATCCGACCGGAGTCGCCTGCAATCCGAAGAACAATGCCTGGAACCACCTCACCATTCAGGTGCAGCGCACTTCCGACGATCAGCTGTTGTTCCAGACCATCACGCTCAATGGAAAAACCGCGACTCTGAACTACAAAGAGCCGCCGACTTCCACTGGTTGGTATGGAGTAACCATCAACTACCAGATGGACGGAAATGGCTCGCAGCAGCCGTATTCCATCTGGCTCGACAATTTGAACTTCAGTTACTGGTAGAGGCAGGAAGGCGGGCGCAGGCCGCGCCCGCCTCAGATTTCATAACCGCCGAATCAGGGCGCAGGCTGTTTGCCGTAGGAACTCCGCCGCGGATCGGAATGGAAACCATCACCATGGTTCCGGAGTTCGACGAGATGGTGAAGTGGCCGCCGAGTTCGGAAACCCGCTCCCGCATGCCCGCCAGCCCCACGCCGCTTCCGATCCGTCGTTGTTTGAGAGCGTCGGCTGGAATCCCGGTTCCGTAGTCCTGGATTGTGAGTACCACATATCCGTCGGATCTCTGCACTTTCACGTCAGCCGTCTCACTTCCAGAATGCCTGAGGATATTCGTCAACGCTTCCTGGAGGACGCGAAAAAGGGTGAGTTCCACGTCGGAAGGCAAACGCTCGAAGTGTGGTGGGATATCGAGGTTCACCTTCAACTGGCTTCTTGCGCTCAATCCCTCCACGAACCATCTGGCAGCGGAAGCAAAGCCCGATTCGTCTAACAGAGGCGGATGCAGCAAGTACGACGTCGTCCGGATCTCGTTGAGTGCCTGATCGGCCAAGGCCTCAGTGTCGAGAATCAGCCGCTCCCAATTGGCGCCGCTGCCGAGGGTTGATTGCAGAACCGCAAGATTCATTTTGAGCGCGGTGAGAGTTTGTCCGGTGCTGTCGTGCAACTCGCGGGCGATCCGCCGTCGTTCTTCGTCCTGCAGCCGCAACAGTTTCGCGGACAATTCCCGCATCACGGCTTCGGTCTGGGTGCGCATCTGTATTTCAGCTCGAAGCTCGGTCATGGCGGTGATCAACTCGCGGGTTCGATCTTCCACTCGTTTCTCGAGTTCCGCGTGCGCATTCCGCAAGTCCTCCGCAATCTGCTTGCGGCGAGTGTTGTCCACAGAAACTCCGAACATGCAGGAGTCTCCGGTGGCGGAGGGAAGGACTCGCCCCTTGCTGAAGATCCATCGAGTCTCACCGTTGGGATGATGGTAGCGATATTCCACCTCGGCGCTTTCCTGGTTGAGCCCGTGTTCCATCATCGCCTCGACGGCGGGCAGGTCTTCCGCAGCAATGCGGGAGAGCCAAGAATCGAAATAGTTTGGATCCGAGCGCTCGATTCCGAAAATGTCGAAGGTTTCCGAAGACCAGTTATAAGACCGATTCTTCCGGTCGTACTGCCAGGTTCCAATGCCTGCCGCGCTGTGCGCGAGCGCGATGCGTTCCTGGCTGGCGCGAAGCTCAGCTTCCGCCCGCTTGCGTTTACTGATGTCCACACTGGCGCCGATCCATTCACGAATGCGGCCATCCGGCCTTCGGATGGGAACCGCCCGCGTCTCCTGGTACCGATAAGTGCCGTCCTTATGCAAGCGGCGGCATTCCTCGAAATAGGGCTGTCCGGTTCTTAACGATTCCTGCCAGGCGCGAAGGACCCTTTCCTGGTCCTCCGGATGAATTCTCTGAATCCAGTCTTCGCCCTCGGCGACCTCAGCTTCCGAGTCGTCGAGGCGGGTCCACTTTTCCGAATGTTCGATGTTCTTGCCTTCGGCATCGCAACGCCATACCGACCGGGCGCTGGCCATGACCAGGGCACGATAACGCTCTTCGCTGTCCCGCAATTGCTGTTCGAGCGCCGCACCCCGACGCAGAATTTCCTGAGGATCGATATGCGAAGTGGCTTTCCCGGCAGGGGAAGCGTTCCGATGGATGAAGAACTCGCTGCCATGGATGGATTCCATAGCCGAGATCAGGTCCCTGGCAATCGAGGACTTGACCACATAGCCGTGGGCGCCGGCATGGGCTGCTTGCCGCATCATCTCTTCGGATTCGTGCTGAGTGAGGATGATGACTTCCGGGCCAGGAACATCGCGGCGGATAATGCGCGTCGCCTCCAGGCCATTCAGCCCCGGCATGCTTACATCCATGATGACCAGGTCGGGCTTGAGCTTTGACGCTTTATCGACCGCGTCCTTGCCATCCACAGCCTCGCCGCAGATGTCGTAGTTGGGCCGCGACTCCAGAAGCGAGCGAACGCCGCGCCGGATGATCTCATGATCGTCGGCGATCAGGATCCTCATGCGAGGAGTCGCGCAGCGCGAGTCAGCGGGTAAGGTGGGACCGAGTGGTGCTGTCATGAATGCAACAAGAAGTTTCAGATTTCGCCAACGGGGCCCCGTCTTTCGGGGCTTGGTGTATTAGCATAGTAATTACGCAGGTGTTCAAGAAGTATAGGGTGAATGCTGTATACAGACCTGAGTTGCGTCAGCTTTTGGGTCGATCCGCTATGAAGTTTCGAGTACCAGCCATCTTCGTGAGTTGTTGCGGGTTTCTCTGCCTTGCCGGAGGAACTACCGCGCCAAGTTCCCAATCCGCCACTTTCTACAAAGACGTGCTCCCCATAATCGAGCAGCATTGCCAGGTCTGTCATCGGGCGGGAGAGATCGCGCCCATGCCATTTGAGACTTACCAGCAGGTAAAGCCGCGCGCCGCCGCGATTCGCGATGCGGTTCAATCCCAGAGCATGCCGCCATGGTTCGCCGATCCATGTTGCGGGCACTTTTCCAACAATCCCTCTTTAAGTCCGGAAGAGTTTCAGAAGATTGTTTCCTGGGTCGACGCAGGAGCGCCTGCCGGCGATCCCAAGGATGCTCCACCTCCGCCGCAGTGGGCGCAGGGCTGGAACATTCCCGCGCCTGGCGCAGTGATTTCCATGCCCAAGGCTGTGGACATTCCAGCAAATGGCGACGTGCAGTATACCTATGAGATTGTCCCGACCAACTTCCCCGAGGATCGGTGGGTTCAGATGTCGGAGGTGCGGCCATCAAGCCGGGCTCATGTGCATCATGCGGTGGTCTACATTCGTCCACCGGACTCTGATTGGCTGAAGGGTGCTCCCGTGGGCGTACCGTTTACCTCGTCAAGCCTTGCCACGGAAAAGCTGCGTCATGATTCGCACGCCACCACCAGCGACATGCTGCTGGTGTATGCGCCCGGCAGTTCTCCGGATCACTGGCCGGATGGGATGGCGAAGTTTGTTCCTGCGCATTCCGATCTGGTTTTTCAAATGCACTACACCACGAACGGCAAAGCCAGTTCGGATGAGACCAGCGTCGGCATGGTCTTTTCCGAGCGGCCACCCGCGAAGCGAGTGATCACGCTGCAACTCGCGAACGATCACGATCAGATCCCGATTCCGGCAGGAGCGGAAAATTATAAAGTGGAAGTTCACGGAACTCTGCCCAACGATGCGCTTTTGCTTAGCTTTTTCCCGCACATGCACTTGCGAGGGAAGCGGTTTGAGTACAACCTGGTGCATCCCGACGGAACGAAGGAAACATTATTGCGAGTGAATTACGATTTTTATTGGCAGATGAGCTACAAACTTGCCGAGCCACGCGAACTTCCGGCGGGAAGCTATCTGGAGGCCATCGCCTGGTACGACAATTCTCGCCACAACCTGCACAATCCCGACCCGGATAATCCCGTGAATTGGGGCGATCAGACCTACAACGAAATGATGGTGGGCTTTTTTGATGTGGCGGTGCCAGCAAGCGTGGACAAGTGGAAGTTTTTCATCCGCCATCCTGCTCACTAGCACCGCAGCGAAAAACTACTTTCCGACGAAGTCGATCACGCCGAAAAGGCCATTGCTGTAATTGGCAGGTCCTGCGCTGAAGAATAGCTGGTTGACGGCTCCATTCGCGGTTGTTCCTCCGCCGAATTCGAGTCCCCAGATTTGTTCGATCTTCAAGGCTTTTCCGCTGGTGTCGCTCAGAGTCCCGAGAAACTTTCCAGTGGTCGCGTTAAACGCGTTGACGACCCCATCCGGAAGGTTGTTGCTGACCAGAAGGGCAGTGCTGAACGGTCCAAAGTTCTTCGGCGCCAATGCCAGACCCCAAGGCTGGTTCAAGTGGCTGTCGCTGCTGAACCGCTTCACAAAAGCCCCTTGCTCGGTGAATACATCAATCACGCCGCCCGGCACAGTGCCAGTGCTGGCGAAGGTCACGTAGACTTCTCCATTGATGTCCTGGATGCCGTAGGGAGCAAAGGTTGCCGGAACGCTGGTGTCGGTGAAGCTCTTGATCAGCTTGAAGCTGCCATTGAAGACGTCGACCCGATTTTGACCAGCGTTGGCGGCGTAAATAAAGTTCCCATTGTTCCCGCTGCTGATGGCGAGGCCGGTATAGACCGCGCCGTCCTGCGATTTGTTGGCGCCGATCACAGCGTTGTTGAGGTTAACCGAAGGGCTCCATCCACTGATCGTGCCGTCGAGCGTGGCGAAGATGAAGATCGCCGAACCCGAGAGTTGGTTTTCTGACACCACGAAATCGGTGGAACCGTTGATCACGATGCCGGTGGGAAAGCCAACTCCGCTGCCGGTGGCCGAGGGTATGGTCACGATCAGCGATTGCGGAGTGCCGGATCCATCATAGAGCGTTGAGAGGCCGGTTCCGTTGTCGCTAATCCAGAACGGGCCGCTCGCGCCGCGCGCAATGCCCCAGGCGTTGATCAGATTGGCGTCGGTGTGACTCGCCTTGCCGGAGGTGTTCGATACCAGATTGGTTAATTTGTATTGAGCCAGCGCAGAGCCATACAGGAAGATGGTGACGGCGGCGAAAGCGAACAGCGAGGAAAATCGAGCGATGACACGTTGCATAACACTTCTCCTTTAGCTTGGGGCTTGCCCAGGGCGTTTGGGCCACCCAGCGCTGATGTTAGGCAGGAGAAGGCGGGGTATTGTCGTTGCAACGTCATGGCTTTGTAAAATCGGTTTTGAGCGCGAAAGTGCCAGAGGCGGGGTTAGTTCCCAAGAACTGCTATGTCCTCGAGTTGCGCGGGATGATGGTCCTCGATAACGAGAGTAGCTTTAATTTTATCGCCCGCTTTTACGCGCTTCACAAGCTTCGCATCGTTGACTGTGTAGTCCATATTCATTGGCGGCATGAAGCCGGGCATGTCGTCGTTATGAACGGTGAGCGTTTTTGCTTCGGCGTGTACGGCAACTACGGCACCCGTCAAGGCGTAGCGTTTCATCTCCGGCTTCGAAGAGCAGGCCGTTGCCAATGCCAGCCCCAGCAGTCCGATGGTAAAAAGGATTCGTTTCGGGCACATGCCCATGCGCGGTCGCTCTCCTGAGTGGATATCGTAAATCAGGCGATGGCCCTGATCACGCCGCCATCGGCTCGCACAGCGGCTCCGTTAATCGCAGACGAAAGCGGGCTGCAAACAAACGTTACCACTTCCGCGATTTCTTCCGGAGTCTCGAATCGCTTGAGAAGCGAAGTAGGTCGCATGCTGCGAAAGAATTCCTTTTCGAAGGCTTGCCGGTCTATGTTGCTATCACTCGACAACCGGTTCACGAATTCGACGACGCCTTCGGACGAGGTCGGACCAGGCAGGACGCTGTTTACGGTGACATTGGTTCCGGCGGTGCTCTCGGCCAAGCCGCGTGAAACAGCAAGTTGTGCGGTTTTGGTCATTCCATAGTGGATCATTTCAGCGGGAATTTGCAGGGCCGATTCACTCGAGATAAAAACGATACGGCCCCAGTTCTGCTGCTTCATCAGGGGGAAGTAATGGCGACTCAGGCGTATACCACTCATCACGTTGACTTCGAAAAGGCGGAGCCAATCCTGGTCGGCGATCTGTTCAAAAGCTTTCGGCTCGAAGATGCCAGCATTGTTGACCAGGATGTCGACTTTCGGAAAGCGCTCGACGATCTTCTTTACGCCTCCCGCGGTTCCAACGTCTGCGGCAACGCCATCGATCTTCCATGACTTGGATTGATTTCCAAGCTGTTCGATGGCCGCCTTCACCCGCTGCTCAGTTCGGCCGTTCACAATAACCGTGGCGCCCTCGCGCGCCAGGCTGTGCGCGATCGCGAATCCTATACCCGCCGTCGAGCCCGTCACCAAGGCAGTTTTGCTTGTCAGTTGCAGGTCCATGGAACTTCGATGTCGCAAGGGGTGGAAGTGATTCAGCAGAAACGCCGAAGACGGAATGCGGAGTGAAATTGAAAGCGGTGACGCGGTCGGCTCAACTTGCTGGCCTACCGTCTCACCGCTTTGTACTCCACCTCTTTAGTGGGTACAGCCTAGCCCCGAATCTCCGGCTGCTAAAGCGCCGAGAAGCGCCAGCTTCGGATTAGCGCCGGCCGTAATAATAATCATCGCGATCTGCGCGCCGGTGATCGCGGTTGTGGTCACGATCACGGTGCTCACGATTCCAGAACTCACGATCGTCCCGGCGAGCGTACCAGCTGCGGTCGTCACGGTCATGATCGTAGCGTTGCGCATACTGGCCGCGATCATCCCGGTCCCGGCGATCGTCCCGATCGTGAGATTCGGCAAATGCCCCACCCGTGATTGCCAGCATCAAAGCCCCGGTCGCCACTACTGATTTCCAGCGTTTCATATCATCCTCCGATCCTTACTTCTGAAGGATTGGATTCCGGGGCGCCAGGGAAGACCGTATTGATACGGTGATGGATCGTAAAGTCTTGTAAAGAAATTAAGCGTAAAAGACAAGAAGGGTCCGTCTTCAAAACTGAAGACGGGCCCTTCGATTTGACGAGTTATGAGCAATTAAGAGGCGCGTCGCTTCTCGATATCCTCGGATCCTTCACGATCCTTGCGATCGACATCTTGTCCGGGAGCTTTCTTGGACGGGTCCTGGTTTACATCTTCAGGACGACGGATATCCGTCTGCTGCGGATCATTCGGCGTGTTCTTCTGTTGCGGGTCGTTTGGGTTCCGGTCGCTAGACTGCCGAGGGTCCTTCTGGTTTTCATTCGCCATGGATGGCTCCTTTGACATGCGCCTAAGTCATCAGCGCTGACAACCCTCTTAGGTGCGGAAAGTTGATTTGGGGACGCCCGTCGCATCCGATTTTTCGCGAGCTGCTGAATATGGCAAGGGGAATGGCTCAGCAGAGCTGCTGATGCATAGAGACCACGTTGCGCGCGCAAATTGAGACATTTGTAACTATGCTTCGTGATCCAAATCACCGCCCCACAGGTTTCGCATTCCGTAGGCTGATCGTGACAACTTCTTTGCGAGGAGCCGTCGCCATGGCTTACGTGATTACCAGCGCCTGCATCAAGGACTTACTTTGCGTGGATGTGTGTCCCACCGATTGCATCCATCCTAAAAAAGACGAACCGTCGTTTGAAACAGTGCAGCAGTTGTACGTGGATCCGGCGGGTTGCATCGATTGCGGCGCATGCGTTCCGGTCTGCACTGTGGACTCCATCCAACCAGCCGACGATTTGCCAGAAGAGTTGCGGCCTTTCATCAACGCCAACGCCGCCTTCTTCACTAACTAGGGCGCATTTCCGTTGTTTGACATCAGCACTCGGCCGCACTATCGTTGCGGACCGAGTGCATGAATATCGTCAAGGCAACGCGGAAGTACGAAGCCTGGCTGGGTGAACAGACCACCGTTATCAAGAGCGACATACGCCTGAAACATCAGGCGATGTCCCGCAGCGAGTTCTCATTCTTTCGGGCAACATTTTACCGTTGGATCCAGCTCTGGCAGGATATTTGTCCAGAGCTCGCCCATGCTCCCCGGGTGTTGGCCGTGGGAGATCTTCACGTCGAAAATTTCGGAACCTGGCGGGATGTGGAAGGACGCCTGATCTGGGGCGTCAACGATTTCGACGAGGCTGCCCCGCTTGGGTACACCATCGATCTGGTTCGCCTGGCCGTCAGCGCCATATTGGCGATTCGGGAAGGGCACCTATCCATCGGCGGGAGTGATGCGTGTACGGCAATCCTGGACGGTTATAACCAGAGCCTTCTGGAAGGCGGTCGTCCGTACGTGCTGGAGGAAGAGCACGGGTGGCTGCGCGAACTTGCCACTGGCGAGCTTCGAGACCCGGTTCGCTTTTGGAAGAAAATGGAAAGCTTGCCCGCCATCCGTTCGGAGGTTTCCAAAAGCATTCGCAAGCTCCTGGAAGGAGCCATGCCCGAACCGGGGCTCAGTTATCGCCTCTTTCACAGGATTGCCGGGCTGGGAAGCCTGGGCCGGGTTCGCATCGTGGCGGTTGCCGATTATTACGGGGCGAAGATCGCTCGCGAAGCAAAGGCGCTGGTTCCTTCCGCGGTCCGTTGGGCCGCGTCCGCAAAAAAAACGGAACCGCTTCTGTGCGAAATCGTGATGAGAGAAGGGGTGCGATGTCCGGACCCTTTCGTGAGGTTCACACGGCCCTGGATCATCCGCCGGCTTTCACCCCACTGCTCGCGCATCGAACTGTCGGTATTGGGCAGGGAACGTGATGAACTGCGGCTGCTTTTTGCGATGGGATGGGAAACCGGCAATATTCACCTGGGCAGCCGGGAAGCTGTGAAGAAGATTCGGAAACATCTCAGCTCGCAGAAAGCACAGTGGCTCACGAATGCTGCCAAGAAAATGGCCCACTCCGTCAATGAAGACTGGCGCGCCTGGTGTGAAGCTACTGAGACTCCATCACGACCGGTTTGAAAAAGTTCCGTCTCAGATTTCTCTTCCCGCCAGGCACATAACGTCGTTCTCCGGCTCCAATTCGCCCCGCGTTGATTGAGTCCTGCGGTCGAGCGCCGCCAACAAGGCGTCCAGAATGGTGGTTAAGGAATGCGGGCTCTCCGCCAGCACCCGACGGATGCTCTCGCGATGCACCGACAACTCGCCGATCTGTTGGGCTGCACCGGTGTCAATATCGGCGTGCTCGTAGTCCGCGGAGACCCTGCCCTTGCCGCGGGGATCTGAGCGCGAAGTGCGCGCGAATGGATAATCCAGGCTGCCGGTAATCATCCAATGAATCACCAATTCCTGGACGTGGGTGGTGCCACAGGCGAAGTGCAGTCCGTCCTGAACGGCGACCTGATCGTGCCAGCGCAGGATCTTAAGCCGGTCTTGCCATCGGCTTTCACTCAGCAAGAACCACTCGTCATGAAAAGCGACCTTCTCCGCCCCGCAAATTCCGCAGAAAAATCGGTTCACGTTCTTCACGAATGTCCCTCCGTCTATCGAACTGCGTGAATTTGATTCCACGGGAAGTGGTTCCCAACCCGGGCATCCACGGATACCGGGGCACGTTTCGGGGGCTGAAGGGGAATCGGAACGGTAACGATGCCGTGGTTCTTCTCAAAAACCAGCGTGAGATGAGTGCAGCAATCGTTGCAGAGCCAGAAATGTTCGACCTTCCTTGCCTTGCGGTTACTTCCCCCCCTCTGTAAAGGATGGCTTTCGGGCAGTGCGGTCTCTACCTGGAAGAGTTTTCCTTCACTCATTCTGCGAAACGGGACGGAACAAGCGACGTTGGCGCATTTGTGCAGCATAGGTACTCCTGGATGGAGCTTTCGGATGAAGGCGCAGTGTTGCACGTTGGTCTCCACCACTTGCTCTGAGCGTTGACCGTCGAAGATGCAAGCCAGTGTTGAGTCTCAGCGCGAGCATCTTTAGGGCAAACTGCGGATTAAACTTCACGCTGCCGAAATTGAAGTAAGAGATGACGAAAGGTCGTCATACAACGTGCCTGCCCCAAACCCAAGAGCTGGATACGTGGACATGCCAGTCGGGTTTATCGATCACACCCTTTTGTGATAAGCGGCACAGCCCCCATGCCTACGTTGGACGGATGATTCCCTGTGACCATGTGTGCCTGGAGCGAAACCATGAAAAAGCTACTGATCTTAGGTGCGGCGGGAAGAGACTTTCATAACTTTAACGTTGTCTTTCGCAACAACAAGGATTTCCAAGTCGTCGCCTTCACGGCAACGCAGATACCTGATATCGCCAATCGAAGCTACCCGCCGGAACTGGCTGGTCCCCTTTATCCAAATGGGATCCCGATTTTCGAAGAAAAAAACATGGAGCGGCTCATCGCCGAGCACCACATCGACGCTGTGGTTTTCTCGTACAGCGACATTTCTCACGCCAACCTGATGCATTTAGCATCCCGGGCTGTGGCTGCTGGTGCGGACTTCTGGATGCTGGGAACTGAACATACCCAGATCAAATCCACAGTTCCGATTGTTTCCATTTGCGCGGTTCGTACTGGGTGCGGCAAGAGCCCCCTCTCTCGCATGGTCGCTGCGCAACTTAAGCATCTGGGATGGACGCCCGCAGTCATCCGTCATCCCATGCCCTACGGTGACCTCGTGGCGCAAGCGGTGCAGCGGTTTAAGACTCTCGAGGACCTGGATCGCCATCAGTGCACCATCGAAGAACGCGAAGAGTACGAGCCCCACCTGCGCCAGGGAACGGTGGTGTACGCAGGAGTGGATTACGAAAAGATCCTGCGCCAGGCCGAGAAGGAATCCGACATCATCTTGTGGGATGGCGGCAATAATGACACTCCTTTCTACGCGGCAGACCTTGAAATTGTGGTTGCCGATCCCCATCGCCCCGGGCACGAGCTCTCCTATTTCCCGGGAGAGGTCAATATGCGCCGCGCGCAAGTGGTCGTCATCAACAAGGTCGACACAGCTGCGGCTCGTGATGTCGAGACCGTACGGCACAACGTAAGCGTGAACAATCCCAAAGCTACGATTGTCGAGATGGCATGCCGTGTCTCCGTTCCAAATCCGGAAGCGATCAAAGGAAAACGGGTCCTGGTGGTGGAAGACGGCCCGACTCTCACTCATGGCGAGATGCCCTACGGAGCCGGCGTGGTCGCGGCACGGCAATGTGAAGCCAAAGAGCTGGTCGATCCTCGTCCCTTCGCGATCGGCTCCATTCGAGGCACCTACGAGAAATATCCGCACATGACCTGCCTGCTGCCCGCGATGGGCTATAGCTCCATGCAGCGGCATGAACTGGAAACCACGATTGAACGAGTTCCCTGCGATCTAGTTTTGGTCGCCACTCCTATTGACCTGGCGCGGGTCATCAAGCTGGAGAAGCCGAGCCTGCGCGTCACCTATGAAGTAGAAGAACTCAGCAGCCCGGGTTTAGTGGAGATGTTGGTGAAGTTCAGTCAGGAACACCGTCTGGTTCCTGCGGGGGTGAGCAAATGAATATCTCCGATTTTCTGTCGATCAAAGACTTAAGTCCGTTTCAAGTGCGCTTTCTGCTGGCCCAGGCGCGGCATATCAAGCTGAACCCGGAGCTTTATCGGGAAGCCTTGAAAGGGAAGACGTTGGCGCTGATCTTCGAGAAGCCCTCCCTACGCACCCGGGTGACTTTTGATGTTGGCATTTATCAGCTCGGCGGACATCCCGTCTACCTATCGCCGGCGGAAATCAACCTCGGTAAGCGCGAATCCGTCTATGACGTCGCCAAGAACCTGGAGCGCATGGTGCAGGGAATTATGATCCGCACGTTCGCGCACCAGATCGTCGAAGAACTGGCTGCATTCGCCAGTATTCCAGTTATCAATGGCTTGACCGATTACAGCCATCCCTGCCAGGCGATGGCCGACTACCTCACGATTTGGGAACTGAAAGGTCGTGTAGCGGGCCTGAAGGTTGCGTTTGTCGGAGACGGAAACAATGTGGCTCACTCGCTGATGTTTGCCGGAGCTCAATTGGGAGCAAACGTATGGATTGCCACCCCGGCGGGCTACGAGCCAAAGGCAGATGCGCTGGCATGGGCCAAACAGCGTGCGCAGGAGACCGGCGGGAGTTGTTCGATCACCAACGATGCTGCGGAGGCTGTAACCAAGGCGGACGTCGTCTACACCGACATATGGGCGAGCATGGGCCAGGAAAAAGAGGCCGATGCCCGTCGAACAATATTCCTCCCCTATCAAGTGAACGGAAGCCTGTTCCGACAGGCCAAGCCGGATGCGAACTTCCTGCATTGTTTACCGGCGCATCGCGGAGACGAAGTTACCGATGAGGTCATCGATTCACCGCGCTCGGCTGTGTTTCCGGAAGCGGAGAACCGGCTGCACGCGCAAAAGGCGATCATGCTCGAACTCATGAAGGAAATGAGCTTCGAGGTGCAGCCGACATTGGGAGCGGACGAACTGGTTTACGCGGAGTAGTTCCGTACCGCGCGGGTGGAAACGATGAAGCGACTGCTGATTGCGGTGGGCGGCAACTCTCTTATCCGTGCGGGTGAGAAAGGAACTGTTCAGGAGCAACTGGTCAACGCCCGCCGCACCGCAGCCGCAATCGTCAACTTGATTCGATCGGGTTATCACATCGTGATCACTCACGGAAACGGCCCCCAGGTGGGCGCAGCCCTGCTGCGCTCAGAAAGGGCTGCCAGCCTGGTTCCCAGTCAACCCCTGGACGTCTGCGACGCGGTCACCCAGGGCGAGATCGGCTATTTGTTGCAGCAATGTTTGCGAAATGAATTGCACGCGCGCGGGTTGGACACGCCCGTTGTGACGGTGCTGACCCAGTGCGTGGTTTCCGCAAATGACCCGGCGATGAGCCATCCCAGCAAACCGATTGGACCTTTCTATTCGCGCTCCGATGCCGAGGAGCGCAGGCGGCTGTTTGGCTGGCAAATCGTCGAAGATGCGGCACGGGGATATCGCCGCATCGTGCCCTCCCCCGATCCCACGGAGATTGTGGAACTGGAAGTCATTCGCGATCTGGTGGACCACGGGGTGCTCGTGATCGCGGCGGGTGGAGGTGGAATTCCCGTCACTGCCAAGGCAGGGTCTTTGGAAGGAGTGGAGGCGGTGATCGACAAAGACCGTGCGTCGGCCCTGCTGGCCTCGCAGTTGGGAGTGGACGCCTTTGTCATCTCAACCGATACCGACTACGTTTATCTCGACTACAAGAAGCCGTCGCAAACTGCGCTCAGATCGGTTACTGTGGCCGAACTCGAACGGCATCTTGCGGCAGGGCACTTTCCCCCGGGAAATATGGGGCCGAAGATCGAATCGGTGCTGCGCTTCCTGCACACCGGCGGCAAAGAGGCGATCATCACCTCGTATGAATACCTTGAACAGGCGCTGAAAGGCGACGCCGGAACTCATGTGGTCCCAGAACCTCTGGTTCCCGAATGGCAACGCAGGCGTCTCGAAATATCCAGTAGGAGGCCGGTAGCATGTCTCCCGCAACTCTGCCTTTCATGACGAAAGACCTCGTCGGCGACATGAAGTTGACGCATGTCGTAGAGTCCCAGCAATTCACGGTGCCTCTGCTGATGGACCTGTTCAACCGCTCTCGAGGAATGGAGCGTGTGGCCGCTCGCGGGGGTACGCTGGATTATCACAACAAGATTATGGCCAGCTTGTTCTACGAGCCCTCGACGCGAACGCGGTTTTCGTTTGAGGCGGCCATGCACCGGCTTGGCGGGCGCGTCCTCTCCACCGAACACGCACGGACGTTTTCTTCCGAGATTGAAGGCGAATGCGTCGAGGATTCGATTCGCATCATCGGCAGTTACAGCGATGTCATCGTGATCCGCCACCACGAAGAAGGAGGGGCGAAACGCGCTTCGCAGGTCTCTCCCGTTCCAGTGATCAATGCAGGCGACGGGAACGGAGGCCAGCATCCCACCCAGGCTCTGCTCGACCTGTACACGATTTACCGCGAGCGGCCGCTCGATGGACTCAGCGTGGCCATTATCGGGGAACTCGATCGCGGCCGAAGCGCTCGCTCGCTGGCCTACCTGCTGGCCAAGTTTGAACGGGTCAAGATCTTCTTTGTCAGCCCTCCCGAACTGCAGATGAAGCCGGACATCCTCGACTATCTCGAAGAACATGGGGTGCGGTACGAACTCGAGTCTGACATGGATCGGGTGATTGGCGAGGTGGATGTTGTTTACCAGACGCGAATACGGCCGGAGCGTCTGGGTGGGACGACTGTGCTCAAGCCGTACGCGATCGATTCGGCCGTGCTGCGCCGGATGAAACCCGACGCCATGATCCTCCATCCGCTGCCGCGAACGGTAGAATTGGATAAGACCGTGGACGATGATCCCCGGGCGCATTATTTCCGGCAGGCAGTGAACGGGTTGTATGTTCGGATGGCGTTGTTGACAATGCTTTTGGATTGAGGAGTCGGTAGTCGGGCGTCAGTAGTCAGGAGTGATGAGTTTCTATGAGGGGACATCGCGATTTGAGTGTGTGGCAAAAGGCGATGACATTGGTCACTGACATTTATCGTGTCACTCGCGATTTTCCGAAGGATGAGCTTTACGGCTTATCCTCCCAGTTGCGCCGCGCCGCTGTCTCGATCCCGAGCAATCTCGCCGAAGGGCACGGAAGAACTTCGCGGAAGGAGTTCCACCACTTTATCGGTAACGCCCGCGGTTCTCTGACCGAAGTGGAAACACAACTATTTCTGAAAGGAACTTATGCCCGTCATAGAAGATTCGCTTAGCACGAAAGATTTTGTCGGTCTGGAAAACCAGTATGGTGCTCACAATTATCATCCGCTGGACGTCGTGATTGAGCGTGCGGAGGGAGTTTGGGTCTACGACGTGGAAGGGAATCGCTATCTCGATTGCCTCGCCGCCTACTCCGCCGTGAACCAGGGGCACTGCCATCCTCAGATTCTGAGAACCCTGACCGAGCAGGCCCACAAAGTCACGCTGACCTCGCGCGCCTTCCGCAATGATCAGTTGCCGCTGCTCTACAAAGAGCTGCATGAGATGACTGGATTCGACATGGCGCTCCCGATGAACTCAGGCGCCGAAGCGGTAGAGACGGCCGTCAAAACCGCCCGCAAGTGGGGCTACAAGGTCAAAGGCATTCCGGAAGGCAAGGCGGAGATCATCGTCTGCGCTAACAATTTCCACGGCCGCACCGTGACCATCGTGAGCTTCTCGACCGACGAGCAGTATCGCGATGGCTTTGGTCCTTTTACCCCGGGATTCAAGGTGATCCCGTTCGGAGATGCGAAGGCGCTGCGCGCTGCGATCACCCCCAACACATGCGCGTTCCTGGTCGAGCCTATCCAGGGGGAGGCTGGCATTGTCATTCCGCCGAAAGGATTTCTTGCCGAAGCGGCAAAGATCTGCCGGGAGAACCGCGTACTGTTAATGACCGACGAGATTCAATCAGGACTGGGCCGCACCGGGAAGTTGTTCGCCTACATGCATGAAGGCATCACTCCCGATCTGCTGATCGTCGGCAAAGCTCTGGCCGGTGGTTTCTATCCGGTATCGGCGGTGCTTTCATCGAAGGAAATCCTCGGGGTCTACAAGCCCGGCGATCATGGCAGCACCTTTGGTGGCAACCCGCTCGGATGCGCGGTTGCGCGAACTGCGCTGCGGGTTCTGACTGAAGAGAAGATGGTTGAGCGCTCGGCAGAAATGGGCCAGTACTTTCTTCAGAAACTGCAAACCTTGCGCAGCCCGGATCTGAAAGAAGTTCGCGGCGTCGGCCTGTGGATCGGGATCGAACTACACAGTGCAGCCCGGCCGTATTGCGAAGCGCTGAAAGCGGAAGGCATCCTGTGCAAAGAGACGCACGATCACGTGATCCGAATCGCGCCGCCGTTGGTCATCAAGCGCGAAGAGATTGATTGGGCGTTTGAGCGGATTCGCAAAGTAATCGAGAAACGTTAATTGATGTGGAGGCGGGCGTCCGCGCCCGCCTTATTGCACTAGCGACGCTGTTCCGGGCAATCCTATGCTGACGTCATTCTGAGCCGCAGGGAAGAATCTCGCGTGCACGGCGCAATTGCCCTGCAAGCGAGATCTCTCGCTGCGCTTCGGGATGACTTCTCTTTGGGGGAATCGTTTAATTGGCGCTAGCGCTTCCCGCCTGTCGCTGGAGCAATTCCTCCCTTCCATTTATCATCCTCGCGATGCCAAAAACCGCGTTAATGTGTCCTCCGACCTACTTCGATGTCCGCGAAGTGAAGAACCCTTACATGCACATGCCCATCGACCGTGTGCGCGCCGAGCAGCAATGGGACCAGTTGCGCCAGACTCTGGAACATTCCGGGGTTCAAGTCGAGACGATCACGCCGGTGAAGGATCTCGAAGACATGGTGTTCGCGGCGAACCAGGTGTTCGTAGGCTTCAGCGAAAAGATCGGCAAATTCATCGTGCCCAGTGAAATGCGTTACCTGATCCGTCAACGAGAAGTGCCGTTTTACGTGGAGTGGTTCCAGAACCGCGGCTACAAAATCATCGCGCTCGACTTGAAGGGAGAATGCCTGGAGGGTCATGGCGATCTACTCTGGCATCCGGATCGCTCGAAAATCTGGGCAGGCTATGGCTTTCGCTCCACCCGGGGAGCGATCGACAAATTTTCAATGGCGATGAAAGAGCTGGGCTTTCCGGTGATCCCGCTTCATTTGGTGGATGATCATTGCTATCACCTGGACACTTGTTTTTGCCCGCTAAACAAAGATGCGGTGCTGATCTATCCGGGAGCGTATGCGCCCGAGG
The DNA here is from genome assembly GCA_963797845.1 of Terriglobia bacterium. Classification (GTDB taxonomy): domain Bacteria; phylum Acidobacteriota; class Terriglobia; order Terriglobales; family Acidobacteriaceae; genus DASREM01. The sequence goes on along the minus strand of CAWCRE010000008.1, from coordinate 242,413 downwards.
CGCTGGCCGCGATTCACGAAGGCTGGAAGCGAGTGCACGAGCTCACCCGCGAGGAGGCGTTGCAATTTATTGGCAACGGTATCGTAGCCAATGGAAACTACATCACCCCACGATTGACCGAAAATCTCCGCACAATTCTTGCGAAGGAAAATCTCACACCCGTGCTGGTGGATACTTCGGAATTCGAGAAATCTGGCGGCAGCGTGTTTTGCATGAAGACGTTTATCGAGTAGCAAATCATGAACCACTGAAGACACGAAGATTCACGAAGGAAACCTCGGGAATCTCCCCAACCACGTCATCTTGAGCGCAGTGAAGGATCTGGCGTTCGCAGCGATGGCCTAGACTTCCTGAAATATCCGCGAACGGCAGCTCGAACACAGGCTGCTTTCTTTCAAGTCAATCCACTCCACGGCATGCGAGGGAGCCATGGCGCACGAGTAATCTTCGCAGTGGGTAAGGTTCAGGGTGTGCCCAATCTCGTGGACCGCTTCTTTGACCAGGCGCCCGCGGAGCATCCTCCGGTCTGAAGGCAGACCGTAGAACTCCTGACGCAGGCGGTGCAGCGAGACCAGGGCGCACGGGCCGCCCATTTGCGCCTCTCCGAAGACGAAGGTCAATATCGGAATGTAGAGATCGCACGCCGTGACCCCCAGCAGGCGCCAGGAATCATCGCGTGACGTAACCCTGCATTCGTTGCAGGAGTTCAGAAGAATGATACTGCTGCCGTTCCCCGTGGAACGTGGCCTCAGGATCGAGGGGGCGCGGCAGCACCTCGCACGGTACATGGAATGCATCTGCGAGGGCGGGTCTCAGATCCATCAGCAGCCCGCCATCCAGATTCCCGATCGGCAGCAGTTGCAGAACCTTCATCGAGTTTCGACAGGCCGGCTCCAGCCATATTTCTTGATCTTGTGATGCAGAGTGACGCGGTCGATGTCGAGAATTTCTGCTGCCCGGGTCTGGTTCCAACTGCAGGATTCCAGGACCCGCATGATGTGCGCCTTCTCGATCTCTTCCAGGCTTCGTGATGTGCCGTTTTGTGATGGGCTGCTTTGAAAACAAAATCCTGCTCGCGGATTTCCGGCTCCTGCGCCACTACCATGGCGCGTTCGACAGCATTCTCCAGTTCTCGAATGTTGCCGGCCCAGGGCTGCTGTTGCAGCAGGTCCATCGCCTCCGGAGCGACCCGGTTGATCTTCTTGTTCATCTGCAACGAGAATTTGCGAACGAAGTGATTCACCAGCAGGGGAATGTCATCCTGGCGATCGCGCAGTGGAGGCAACTCGATACGGAACACATTCAAACGGTAGAAGAGATCGGGGCGAAACTTGCCTTCTTCGATCAGCAGTTCGAGATTCTTGTTCGTAGCCGCCACGCAGCGAAAGTCCACCTTGATCGGCTGCGTTGCTGCCGACGCGCACGATCTCGTGTTCCTGCAGCACCCGCAGCAGGTCGGTCTGCGTCTTCAGGCTGATGTCGCCGATCTCGTCGAGAAACACGGTTCCCCCCTCGGCGATTTCGAACTTACCCTTCTTGCGATATTGCGCGCCGGTGAACGCGCCTTTCTCGTGGCCGAAGAGCTCGCTTTCCAGCAGCGTCTCAGTCAATGCGCCGCAATGAATGACTACCAGCGGATGGAACTTACGCGGGCTCGCGTTATGAATGGCTCGCGCCACCAATTCCTTGCCCGTCCCACTCTCGCCCGTGATCAGCACGGTGGCATCGGTCGGCCCAACCGTCTCAATCGCGTTGAAGACTTTCTGCATGGCGGCGCTTTGGCCGACGATGTCCTCAGGCCGGGCAACCTCAGCCACAGTCTCACGCAGGCGGACATTCTCCTTCTCGGTCTGCTTATGCGCCAGCGCTTTCTTGACCAGGTGCGCAATTTCATCCGGATCGAGCGGCTTGGTTACGTAGTCATAAGCCCCGTTCTTCAATGCCGAAACAGCGGTTTCCACGGAGGCATACCCGGTCATCATGATTACGGTGAGTTCGGGATCGATCTCATGCATGCGGCGTTGCAGTTCGATGCCGTCGGTGCCGCGCATCTTGATGTCCACCAGGGCCGCATCCCAGCGCTGCTCGGCGAGCTGCGTCAGAGCCTGACTTGCATTTTCCGCTGTGCCAATTTCGTAGCCCTCTTCGCGAAACCATTTACCAAGCGAGTCGCGCACGCTCAGCTCATCGTCCACGATCAGAAGCCGTGCTGTGGGTGTTCAAATTATTCACCTCGCTTTCGCGGTTGCCGCTTGTTGACCCGCTAAATGCGGGTTTACGACAACCGCAGCTAATGGCAGATGAATCAGAAATTCCGTGCCTTTGCCGTACTTCGCGACTGCACCTCGATACGTCCGCCATGCCGCTCGATAATGCTGTGGCTGATCGCGAGGCCCAGGCCAACGCCGTGGCCGGATTCCTTCGTGGTTAGGAACGGCTCGAAGATGTTGGGCAGGATGTCGGGCGGAATACCCGCGCCATCATCGCGGACCCGAATCTCGACTTCATCCGCCTGGTCTGCCGCTCGCGTGGTGAGCCACAAATTTCCACCTCGCGGCATCGCATCAATGGCATTCATCACCAGCGCCAGCAGGACCTGCTCGATCTGGGCCTGATCGCATTGCACCATCGGAAGGTCCGATGCCAGGTCGAGCTGCAACTGCACGCCATTCATCTCAAGCTGATGCCGGACCAAGCGTACCGAGCGGTCCACAACTGCATTCAGGTCGGAAGATTGCAGATTGATCGGCGCCGTCCGCGAGAAGGTCAGCAGATTCTTAACCAGATCTCCGCAGCGGCGGCTTTCACCCGCGATCAAGTCCAGGCATTCCAGCGCTTCTTGCCGCTTTTCTCCCTGGGTATCGCCGCGGTCCAGCCATTTATGAAGCAGCTTGGCGTACGTCAGAATGCCTGATAAAGGATTGTTGATTTCGTGGGCTACCACCGCTGCCATTTTGCCGATCGACGCCATCTTTTCCACGTGCAGCACGTGATCGTGCGCGCGCTTCAACTCGCGAGTTTTATCCTCGACGCGATCTTCCAGCGTCTTGGCCCAAGCGACGATTTCCTCGTTCGCGGAACGTAGCTGCAAACTCATCCCGTTGAAGGAGCGGGCAAGATCGCCGACTTCGTTGTTGGAGCGAATGTCGAGTTGATATCCCAAATCGCCTTCCGCCAGACGCTCGGTCCCATCTTTCAAGGCGTGGATAGGCTCGCCCACCACGCGCCAGACGAACAACCAGCTGAGAATGGCCACGACCAGTAGCGCCAGGAATGTGTAGGCGACCATGACCCGCGTTCCCGAAGCCAGTTGCGCGTCGGCCTTGGCCAGCGAGATGTTGGTATCAAGTACGCCAAGAATTTGCTGCGAGGCAGGATGGGCATGGCACTCGGCATTGCTGCACGACGGCTGGTTCTCAATCGGTGTAATGATGCCCAGAACCCGCTGTCCGCTGCCGTTGCGGTAAATCCGAAAACGGTCCGGACGATTCAGCCGCGTCAGCGGTTGCGATTGCGCATGGCACGCGTAACAGGCTTCCGCACTCTTATCTACAACGTGAGACACTTCCGTGTTGTCGGTGGAATAGCTGATTCGTCCTTCTTTATCGAAAACTCGAACCTTAACCATGCCGGGTTCGTCGGCGATAGTTTGCATGAAGTGGTACAGGCCTTCGCGATCATTGCGCAGCATGAAGTAGGTGGTGCTGCGCTTGATCACGTCACTCACCCGTTCCGCGCTGAGGAGGGCAGCGCCTTCCAGGTCGCTGACGGTGCACACGAATATTCAGATATCCCAGAATCGCGAAAATGACCAGCATCGCGCCTACAAGCATGAAGATCAGCTTGGCGCTGATGCTTCGCGTCACTTTGCCCCAGCGGCCGCGAGCTAGGTTCAGTCTCCGGCATGTTCCAACACCGTTGAGAACGTGATCGGTTCGGCTCTCTCAGCTACTAAATGCTGATGAGCGGGGAAGATGGGCAGGTATTTCACCGCCAGCCCGAATAAAGCGAAACCGGCGGCGATGATCGCCCCCGTCACCGCGATCTCGGTCCACTTGGGGATGTAGTGCAACCCCGCAGAGGATTCCATTCCCGTGATGCTCACGTTCAGCCGGTTGGTAATAAACCCGAGCACTACCAGCACGGCCGCAACGTAAAGACCTCCAGCACTCGAGCGCACCTTCTTCTGCACCAAAAGTGCGAGGGGAAGTACGATCGCCAGCAAAATTTCCACCCAGAACAGGTAAGTCTCGTAGGAAGGACGAATCGTCATCCAGAGCACACCGCGATGCAGCAGATCTTCGAAGCGAAGAATGCCGTAGACCGAAAGCACAACCACCAGCACTCGCCCCAGCTCCTGAAGGATGGGCAGTTCCAATTGCCGTCCGAAATGCTTCGCGCTCAATGACGACTCGAAGATGGTCATCGCGAGTCCAACAGCAATCGCCGAGATGAAGAAGAACACAGGCAGCAGCGGGGTGTACCAGAACGGGTGCAGCTTTTCCGGCATGATCAGGTAAACCGTGCCCAGTGATGACTGGTGCAAGGTGGAAAGAATCACGCCGCCAATCACCAGCGGGATCAGAATGCCACGAATGATCTTCAGCGGCTTTTGCAGGTTGAATCGCTCCAGAACGATAGGAGCGAATTCCAGGGAAAGGACGGTGGTGTACAGCATCACGCAATAAGCGACTTCGAACATTACCGAATGCGGATTGCGCATGATGAGCGGGTGCCAGATGCGGTAAGGCCGTCCAAGGTCGTACATCAAGGCCACGCACACCAGCACGTACCCCAGAAAGGCGGTCAGCATCGGTAGGACGGACGATCGGCTGCAGGCGCTTGATGTTGAAGATGTGGACAGCAGCTGTGAGCGTAAATCCGCCGGCCGCGAGCATTACCCCGCAGAGAACGTCGAAGCTCGACCCAGATGCCCCAGGGAAACTGATCGCTCAGGTTCGTGGAACGCCCAAGGCCCTGGGTAAAGCGGATGATCGTGGCGTAAAAGCCACGCCGCCATCAGCGCCAGAAACACCAGCTTCCAGAAAGTGAATTTCATCTTCATTGCTTCCTCGCTTTCTGGTCACTTGGTGCTCACCCTCGGCAGCCGCCACCTCTTCACGGCGATGAGTAATCCACCAGACGCCGCCAAGCAGCATGCCGCCTAGCGGAACAAAGTCTGGAATGCGCGACAGTACGCGGTAGGTGAGGACTGGGCAGCGGCGTCCTTCGACAGGTCGGCACGATATCCGAACTCCTCGAAGGGCACACTTGAGAGCAGCAGCACCGAAGTGCCGCCGACTTCGTTCAGGCCGTAAATGTGATTGACGTACGTGCCGGGATTGTCGCGAATGCGCTGCTGCGCTTCCAGCGATCAGGTCATCGCGCTCGCCGAACTTGGTCGCGCCTGTCGGGCAGATCTCCGCGCACGCAGTCGGCTGTCCCGCCGCTACTCGGTCTGGACACATCGTGCACTTCTGCACCTTCGGCAGAACCTTGCTCCACTCGTATTTGGGAACGCTGAACGGGCAGGCCACCATGCAGTAGCGGCATCCCATGCAGCGATCTGCGTCGTAGGTGACCGGTCCGGCTGCAGTCTTTCGCAACGCGCCCACCGGGACATACCGACGCGCACGCAGGATCCTGGCAGTTCATGCACAAGCCGGCGCATGAACTTGTCGCCCTTGGTGAGGACTACGGTGAACTTATGATCGGACTGCTGGCTTTCTGCCGCGACCGTGTCGTCGTAACGAAGTTTGTTCTTTTCCGCGCAGGCCGCTTCGCATTGCTTGCAGCCGATGCAAACCGTTGCGTCATACAGCAGTGCCTTGCTCATGGAGAGTTTCTCCTGGCTGCGGCATCGGCGGGGTTTGAAAAACGAAATATGAATCCGAACAAGATTGCAAGATGATCCCCGACTTGCCTTCGTACAGCCGGTTTTCGCGGACAAAAATACCCGGGTCCGGGGAATTTTCCACAAGGACCCGGGTGGGGCTGTTCCTGCTCGCGGAGGGCTTTTCCGGATTGGCGATCACGCGGCTGGTTCTCCGCCGGATCAACCGAATTTCGCCGGATTTCTCTCACTTTGACCCTCACGCTCTCTCGCCGCTGCCGGACCTGAGCCTCACGGCAACAACGCACGCACAAGGGAACAGCCGGACTTATTTCTGCATGCTCTTGATGTAGCTCGCCAGCATTTTCACCTGGTCAGGAGTCAAGGTCTTCACGATGCCAGCGTGCTTCGGTTTCTCGGTGATGTTCTTCGCAATCTCATCTTCCGACGCTTTCTTCATGTCGTCGCCAACCAGCGCCGGAATCTTGGCCGCTGGCTTGCCCATGGCATCCGCTCCATGGCAGGCTGCGCATTTCGCTTTGTAGAGAGTCGCTCCGTCATCACCCGCCCAGGACAGGCTGGGAATAAGTACGAATAGTGCCACCGCGATGGTCAGTATCAACAGCGCCAGCTTGGTCATCTTCATGATTGCTATCCTCTCCGTTTGAAGTATCTGCCGGGTCGGCTCGGTCGATTTCGTTGTTGCGAAATTGGTCACCGAGAGGACTCCTTGCAGGAGCAGCCCGTAACAATTTGCAGCAGGTCTGGCTCTTGCTGAGGCAAGTCTCATCTATTGGGGGCGCGGGTGCTGTGATGCGGGTCACTCGAAATCGTGACCGGGGTACGGCAAAGTAGTGAGACGACGGAGGTTTACTGAAAACGTGAGACTTGGTCTGGCCCGCTGAACTTCTCCATAGTGCTCAGAAAGTTACCGAACAAAGGTTTGCGAGCCGAAGCATCAAGAAACTCGACGCGATTCTATACTCGGGATTGCAATTCTGCAGTTACCCGTAAATGTCTGTGATACTGGAACTTACGCTGACAATGATTACGAAAGGGCAAACCGCGAGGCGAGCTTCAGTTACTTGCTCGATAAGCCTCCATGCCATTGAATAGTCGCTGAGCACCACTGATCTCCTTGCGGAATGCTGACAACTAAGCTTGTCCAAACGCATTCCGTTCCACTGCACGTACCGGAGAAGGGTGCAATTTGCCTACAGGAGTTGGAAACAATGCGTAAGTTGATTGGCGTTGCAATCTTTGTTTGCCTGGTAGCGTTGGCGGGATTCGCGCAGGAGACCCCAAAACCGGAAGTGTTTGGCGGCTATCAATTCACCCACCTGGATCCTTCGTGGAATGCCAGCGGGTGGAATGGTGCGGCGACCATGTACATCAACCACTGGCTGGGAGTGACCGGTGACTTCAGCGGCGCTTATAAAACAGGCGGTAGCTTCCACACCTACACCTTTGGCCCAACCGTCTCCACGCACAAGGGAAATTTCAGCCCCTTCGTCCACGGCTTGTTCGGGGGCGCGCATGCCTCGCAAAGTGGATTTGGTGACAGCGGCTTCGCCATGCTGTTCGGCGGCGGCGTAGATGCAGGCAACAAGAAGTTCGCCTTCCGCATGTTCCAGGCCGATTGGGAGATCACCCGCTTCAACGGTATCTCGGACAAGAGCAACATCCGTATCTCGACGGGAGCCCTGTTCCGCTTCTAGTATTTCTCGCACGTAAGGAAGGCGGCCTGCGGGCCGCCTTTCTCTTTCGTAGCGGACCTTTCTCACTTCTTGCGATGACAGGAAGAACTTAGATCCGGGTCGCAGTGCGAATGAAAGATGTGGGTGCCAATTACGAAACCCAGGGTCGAGCCTACCAAAACGTCCCCAGCAAAGTGTTCCCGGCCCATAAAACGGGCGAGTGATACGGACGTGGCTGCCCCGTATGCCAACACTTGCACCCAGGGCTTCGGATACTCATGCGCAGCAACACTGGCCATCGCCCACGTGAACATGGGGTGACCAGCGGGAAACGAAGTGTTAAATCCCCGATTGACGAAGAAGCGTCCATTCCCCGTTCCTTCCTCGGGTCGCTCGCGACCGAAGATAAACTGCATGGGCGCGTAGACGAGAAAGGTGTTCGATAGCGATTCCAGTTCCAATTCGCCGGTTTCTTTCGCATGTGCGTTGTCCGTCTTGATCCCATACAGCCAAAGCGATCCTAGGGTCGCTCCGGTTCCAATGAGGCTGACATTGGACATGTTGCGCCAAAAGTCGAGATGGTTTGTCGGAAGGGCTCTGCTGGTCTGGCGGTCAGTCGCGATCAGCGCGCCCGTGCTTGCGAGGAATAGCAAGTCCCACTTGTAAGCTCCGGGCTTGAACGGGGCCAGGTATAGCGTTTCCTGATCTTTGAGAAGTCTTCCCGCACTGCGCACGATGAGGCCGTGCTTATGCTCGCTAGGAGTGCTCGGCGGGGGATCGCTGGATTCAGAGTCCGCAGCGGGATCGGCGGCGAGAAAGACGGTGGGACTTCCTGCGGTTGGAGCATCAGGAAAAGATGGATTCGCCTGCGCGAATCCGCACACAGCAGAAATAACAACTAAAAGACTGGTGCCGGTCAGCTTGCTAACGAAGCGTTCATTTATGAACAAGTTGTAACCCCGAGTTTCGTTTTCAAAGTCGGGAGTTGGATGCCGATTGCGGGAAAATGTCGCCTTGCGATGCAGAAAAGCTGCAGTCTGACCCGGAACCTAGCGCATCGACTGTTCGACTTCGGTGATCCAGTCGGGACGTTTGAGAACTTCGCGGGGTTTGGGACCGTCCGCGGCACCGACGATGCCGTCGCGTTCCATCAGGTCGATAAGATGTGCGGCGCGGCCGTAGCCAATGCGCAGGCGCCGTTGCAACAGGGAAGTCGAGGCTTTACCGAATTCGAGCACCAACCGCACCGCGTCTTCATACATAGGATCGTGCTCGTCCTCGCCGCCATCGTCGTCCGATCCCACTTCACCCGGGGCTCGCTCCTCTTTCGGAGCTTGCAGGAATTTCTCTTCGTACTGGGCCGTGCCTTGCGAGCGCCAGAACTCGACCACCGCAGCGATTTCTTTCTCGGTGACAAACGGAGCGTGCAAACGATGAACCCGCGCCGAGCCCGAGGGCAGATAGAGCATGTCGCCTTTACCCAGCAGCGCCTCAGCGCCGTTGGCGTCGAGAATTGTCCGAGAGTCGACCTTGGTGGCGACGCGGAAAGAGATGCGGGCCGGGAAGTTTGCCTTGATAAGCCCGGTAATTACGTCTACGGATGGACGCTGCGTTGCGAGGACTAAATGTATGCCGACAGCGCGGGCCATCTGCGCGAGGCGCGTCACCGATTCTTCCACATTCCCGGAATCTAACATCATCAGGTCGGCCAATTCGTCGATGATGATCACGATATAGGGAATCGGGCCTTCTTCTGTCCCGTCGGCGCCAAAGAGGCTTGGAGTTTCATCGAACAATTTGTTGAACTGATCGATATTGCGAACACCCTTTTCTGCCAGCAGCTTCAGGCGCCTCTCCATCTCGCGCACGGCATTGCGCAGCGCGTTGGCAGCAAGCTTGGGCTCGGTGATGATTGGGGTGAAAAGATGCGGCACACCTTCGTAATTCCCCAACTCAAGCCGCTTCGGATCGACCAGAATCAACCGCACCTGGTCCGGCGTGCACTTGTAAAGGATGGACATGATCATGGCATTGATGGCCACGCTCTTGCCCGCTCCGGTCGAACCGGCGATCAGTAGATGCGGCATGCCTGCGAGATCGGCCGTCACGATGCGCCCGTTGATGTCTTTGCCCAGCGCCAGGGTCAGCTTCGATTTCGATCCAATGAACTCGCTCGACTCAATGTTTTCGCGCAGCCAGATAATTTCGCGCCTGTGATTCGGCACCTGGATACCGACGGTCGATTTCCCGGCCATGCGCTCGATCAGGATGCTCTCCGCCTTGAGCGCCAGGCACAAGTCATCCGTCAACCCAGTGATGCGGCTGTATTTGATTCCGGCTTCCGGTTTGAACTCAAAAGTCGTGACTACGGGACCGGGATTGATCTGAGTAATCTGTCCACGAACGTCGAACTCGGCGTACTTCTCGGTCAGAACCTGGGCCAAGAGCTTCAGTTCGTCGGCATCGACGGCTTGTTGCTCATCGGCACGATGCAACAGGCTGCTGGGCGGCAATTTGAATCCGCCAGCCAACTTGGGGAGAGTGGTCTTCGGCTTCGAATCGGTGTCGGCGCGTTCGGTGACCTCGGGCTCAGCCACGTGTGCCACTGGTCGGGGCTTTTCCAATGGGGGAGGCGGCAGCTCTTCTTTGTCTTCCTCCATGCGATCGATCCCGGTACGCACCGGTTCTGCCACCCGCGGCGGAGGTGGAGCGGGCCGGGCCGGAACCAGTTGGGTTGCAATGACCGGCTTGGAGGCGCGGCGCTTCTCCAGATCCTTCTGCATTTGCTGCTTGGCACGGGCGCTTCGCCAATCCTGGTAGCGTTCCCACAATGCAACTACGAAGGCGAAACGTGTCGGAGCCCACAGCTTGCAGCGACGAGAACGAGAAAGCCGTCGTCAGATAAAGCGCGACCGCCAGTACCGAAGCGCAAACGATGTAAGCGCCGGCGAGGTTGAAGTAGTGGATCAAGACGTCGCCGACGATGCGGCCGATCAATCCTTCAATCGGAATGGCGCCTTGCCAGCGCGTTGGTCCCGGGAAGAGCGACAGCAGCGCCGGAAGGAAACACCAGCAGCCACAGGCATCCGAGAGTCTTGGCGATCGGGCGAAACGACTTTGCGCGAGCGGAACCAGCGCGCGCCGAGCATTGCCGGGAACACCGGCAGCAGGAATGCTCCGATGCCGAAACCCTGGAACATCAGGTCTGAAATCATCGCGCCGACTACGCCAATCCAGTTGCGGGCGGCGCGCGTGGAGGTCAGCACCGAGGCGCTGTTCAGTGACGGGTCGAGCGGCGAATAAGAAGCCAGTGCGAGAAAAAGGAGGAGCGCGGAGACGCACAGCAGGAAACCGATCAGCTCATTGAGCCGTCGATTGCCGGTCGGGGCAAAGATCTGCGAGAAGTACCTCATTCGGCGCATTCGCACCACGCAGGAACCGACACCCCTGCCTGCGGTGCCAGACAACGCCAGAGCCAGACGATTATGCCAAACCGCGGGCGCGGCGACAATGCGAGAGATGACACTTTAGTAAACTCAGGTTGTCGAGTTGGGTTCATGATGAGCAACCGCCTCGGCCGCCAACACTATCCAGCAAGCCGGCCGGCGAAGACGAGCACTAATGCTCCGACAATAATTCGATATACCGCGAACGGTGCGAACCCGCGCCGGCGCACCCAGGCCATAAACCAAGCCACTGAACCGTAAGCCACTACAAACGAGATGACGAAGCCGATGGCCAGCACGATCCACCCGTGGGCATCGATCTGGGAAACGCCGATCGGATTTTCCATTCCTTTGCCGCGTAGCGATTTCAGCAAGTCATAACCGGTGGCTGCGACCATGGTAGGAATCGACAAGAAAAAAGAAAATTCCAGTGCCGAGGCCCGCGACATTCCCGCCAGCTGCCCTGCTGCAATTGTTGACATCGAGCGTGAAGTTCCAGGAAAGACCGCAGAGAGAATCTGGCAAGCGCCGATCCAGATCGCCTGTCCCAGGCTCATGGCTTCCATCTTCCATGTATGGATGCGGCTGTTCGGAGCGCCAGGCCCCGCCGCCTCGGCCTTTGCGTTCATGGCATCCACGATCCACATCACCACGCCGCCTACCAGCAGCGACATTCCCATGATGTGGAGGCTTTCCAGATGCTTGCCAATGATTTTGGTGAGCAGGAAAGCTGGGATTGCCGTCACCAGGAACGCGACAAGCGTCAGTCCGAGAGGATGGGTCAGCGCCGTGCGGTCCCCGTTCTCGCCCTTGGGGAACGTGGACAGGAATTTCGCGATGCGATGACGGAAATAGATGGGCAGGCACAGAATCGCGCCCAGCTGGATCACGATGGTGTACATCTTCCAGTAGCCATCGCTCAGGCTGATATGAAGCAGCGCCTCGGAAATTCGCAAATGCGCGGTCGAACTGACGGGCAGGAACTCCGTCAAGCCTTCCACCACACCCAAAATCACTGAGAGCAGATAGTCGTTCAAGCTTCCTCCAACGGCGAAGGAAGAGTATCGCAGAAAAATGTTGAACGGAGATTGAGAACGTAGGTGCGGATATAAGACGCTGCCCTTTATAAGCCGTCATCGTGAGGGCCAAAGGCCGGAAGGATTTCGCGTGCCCCAAGTACGCGGTTGTGCGCGCGAGATCTTCACTGCGCTCCGGATGACCTCAGCCTAGCTTTGCGGTGATGCCGTTGCCGCCGCTGGGGCCAGTATCGCCGACTCCATAAGTCGGAATTCCTTGCTGGATCAGGAACAGCAGATCGCGGGCCCGCGCGACCCAAGTGCTCTGCGGGTATTGCGCAATGATCAACTGCGCATCGGCGACGGCTTTCGCCTTGGCTTCGGCAGATTTCTTGGGCTGCGTCTCAGTTTTATAGATTTCGATCAGCGCCGATTGCCGCCACGCAGCGCGATAGAGCGCCTCGGGCGCGGTGGGCGACTGCGGGCGATCTTTCGCATACTTCTCGTAAATGTCGGCTTCTTTGGTTGGACATTTCGACGCTGCCAGCCATTCCCCGCACAGCTTGTTATCGATCAGGTGAAACGCAGCCAGATCGGCCCACTTGGTCCCGGGAAACTTCTTCATGACTTCTTTCATGTACTGCTCGTCCATCCCCTCGCGCAGGTATGCTTCCTGCTCTTTTGCAGAGGGACGAGACATTACGTCCACTTTCTCCAGTTGCCAGCGAATGTCAGCCGCGCGGTATGCGCCTTCGCCGGCCAGGGGTGAATTCGGAAAGACCTGGTAGACACTGTAGTACAGGAAAAGCGCATCCTGCGCCGCGCCGCGTCTTCCGTGGCGCTGGCTCGCCTGCTCTTCGGCATCCTCGGCCTCACCGAATAAAATCTGGTCTCCCTGCGGAGTTGATGCGCGCACCACCGCTTTGTCTGGGACCCAGCCCGTGACGACCTTCTCTTCGCTGATCTTTACTTCCACGTGCAACCAGTTCGGGGTGGTCTCCAGGACCACCAACTCGTGTCCCGCATCCGCCTCTCCCAGTTTCGCCGAACCGGTATCGGGGGTGAGATAAATGCCCGAGAGCCGCACGGGCGCCGCATGTTCGTAGTCGACACCGTAGACGAGAGGAACCGAGAGCACTGCCAGGGTGACGAACAGCAATGCTCTCGAAGATCGAAACATCCTATTTGGCTCCTGTCGGTGCGGACTCAAACATGTCGGCCGCTTTTACGACCTCGATGTTCGAGCGCGAGATATTGAGAGAGTAGGCTTTCCACTCTTCGTCCTGCGCCAGCATTTTCTTTTTCTCGTCGGGTACCGGTTCAGAAATGTGGTATTCGGCCAGGGTCTTGGTGACGACATTGGTCCCATTCGCTACATCGTCGGCCAACTTCGAGCCTTCGCTCTCGTTGGTCACGACAATGTATTTCAGGTTCTCCACCTGCAAGTACTTCTTGATAGATGCGTTCACCTGCTCCGGAGTCACCGCATCAATTTTGGCCAGCATAGTGGAAATGTAGCCGTTGTCTTTCATCCCATAGAACATGTCGTCCAGGCGGTAGCCTAGCTGCCTGTCGAAGGCTCTCAGCGTAGTTCAAGTACAGCGTGCGCGCCCGGATTTTCGCCTCGGCCACCTGCTGAGGGGTGAGGCCTTCCTTAACGAAGCGGTCCAGTTCCGCCGTCATGGCTTTCAGAATGAAATGCGTATAGGGATGACCGACCGGCCGCATCCACATGCTGAAGTATTGCTGCGTCCTTGGCGTTCCTGGCGGCGGAAAGAGAAAGAACGGCCGTCCCGCCATGAATTCGGTATAGGCGTAATCGCCGTAGTTGTAGCCGCGGTCTTCGCGGATGTCCTTATACAGCCGTCCGAAACTATCGCGGTGCGAGGCCGAAATACGTTGTGCCTACGAACAGCGGCCAGTAATCGTCGCTGGTGCGAGTCACCGGAATCGGAAAGCCCAGGTGCAGCCCGGTGGCAATAGCATTCGGCTGCGTGATAATCAGCAAATGCCGTCCTGCTTCCGGAGTGACCCGCACTAGTTTTTCCGCCCGCGCGTACATCGATTCACCCTTCGGCAAAGCGTTCATCAGGGTTGCGAGTTCCTGCGGATCGTTAATGCTGGTGGCTATAAACATGTTCTCGCGTTGGTAGAACTTTTTATAAAACGCGGATAGGTCCTCGGGAGTAATGGCTCCCAAGCCTTTCACGGTTCCCAGCGTGAGATGGTCTAAGCCCATGCCCGGAATTACCCAGTTGTCGAGTGCTGCCAAGCCCAACGACTCTTCATCTTCAAACCGTAAGTTGGACTGGATCCCGGTCAATGCCTCTCGCCGCAAGCGGTCGATTTCCGACTGCGTCCAAAGCGGCTCGGTGAACATCGGTTGCAAAACTTGTTTGATGAATTGCGGAAAAGCATCGCGCGGCACGCTCATGGAGAAGACAGTCGCCTGCTTATCCACTCTGACTTGGGGCAGCGCGGCGTCGCCCCATGGACGCGTGATTTCGGCCAGCTTCTCTTTTGTTGTCGGATCGCTAGCATTACCAAATCCGCCTTCAATCAACGCCTTCGCGGCCAGGTTCGCGGTGCCTTCCTTGCCTTGTGGATCATCGGCGGAACCGGCACGAACCATGATCTGCACCTGGTAAAGAGCCGATGAAGAGGGAAGCGTCACCAGGTTCTGTCCAAACACCTGGACGTCGTTGGCCTTGTGACCGTCTTTCACTTTACGTGACTGCCCCATGACCGCAAGAGAGAGCGAAAGCAGTGCGACGAGTATTACGATTCGCGTTTTCATTACTTCGCCTCCTGACCGTTGCTGGCATTCTGTTCGTGCCATAGCGTGGTAACCACGCGGCCCTGGGGAGTGAAGTACTTCGTCGCGTAGGAATCGATGTCTTGCGGCGTCAGGGAATCGATGCCAGCCATCAGCGAATCCAGCGCATGAGGATCGCGGTTATAGCGGTAGTACCAGGCAAACACCTGGGCGATGCTCCCGGTCGACTTCAAGCCTCCAAGGAAATCATTGCGGACCTTGCTCTTGATGACCCGCAAGGTCTCCGCCGCTTTCGGTTGCTTGGAGAACGTTTTCAGGCTTTCGACTCCGGGAACCACATCGTTCTCAACGTCTGAAATATAGGCATCCCCGTCTTTGCGGAAGCGGTCGAGAATCAATTGCGAATCCAGGACCAATAGGTGAGGATCGGTTCCCTCCAGTAATTCATTGCCGCCAAGGATGGAAAAATCTGTCACTGTCTGTTTCTGATAGCGAAGTTTTTGAAACAGCGGCGCCGAGCGCGAGGTAAGCAATTCCGAAAGAATCTCCGTTACCGATGTTTCTCTCGTGCCAGGCTTTATGGCCGGAATATGGTAGGCAATCGCCACAGTGCGGCGCTACATCGGCTTCCCAGTTCACGTGCACTTGCTTGGGACCATCGGGCGCCTGCTCGGCGGGAATTTCGCGGTGGATGCGTCGGCTTCCAGTCGGAATAACGCTTTTCCGCCTCGGCGAAGATCTTCGCCGGATCCACATCCCCGACCGCGATGATCGCGACTCCGTTCGGTGCGTAGTAATTGTGATAGAACTGCCACGCCGCGTCCCAGGCGTTTGGCATATTTTCCACGTCATCGCGGTAGCCGATCACCGTGTGCCCATAAGGATGATGTGGGAAGGCGACCGGCGAGAAATCTTCCACCATCTTTTCTCCGGGATCGGAGAACACTCGCCGATACTCGCCCAGCACCGCGCCCGCTTCGACTTCGAAGGTCTTGCGGTCGAGCGTCAAGCCCTTAAATCGGGACGCTTCCAGTTCCATCAATCCCGGAACCGGGCCATCGGGCCGCTGAATCGGCCCGATCAGGTTCTGGGTAAAAGTCGTCGGGTGAAAGAACGTCATGTCGTAGTCGGTCCATGCATTGTTATGTGCACCCATGGCGCGAATCGCATCGTCGTATCCGTTCGGCTTTCCGCCGAACTCGTGACGGAACATGATGTGCTCGAACAGATGGGCCAGGCCGGTCTTGCCCTTCTCGGTTTCATTGCGCGACCCGGCAAACACGGCAGTCGAATACGTGACCATGTCCTTGAATTCGGGAGTCGGAATGACCACGATGGTCAGGCCGTTGGCAAGAGTTTTGGTCTTCACCTCGTAAGGAAAGAAGTTGGTGGACTTGGAAGTCTGCTTTTGTGCCGCGACCACTGAAACCATCAGGAAGGCAGCCAGAATTGCGCCAATGAATCGGCGCCATCGGGAGAACATAGGATTGCACCTCAAAGTATTGCGAACTGAAAATTCTACAACGTGGGAAGGGACCGGGCCTGCGACGCAGGCGTTAATCTTGACGAAATTGCCCAAATTGGCAGTTCTTATGCGCCCGCCATCCTACGCCCGGTGTAGTTCAGCGAGCATCTGGGGCTCGATGTTTCCGCCGCTGATGACGGCCACGTTTTTCTGCGTCTTCGGCAATTCGCTTTCATGAAACAGGAACGCGGCCACGGCGACCGCGCCACTGGGCTCCGCCACGGTTTTCGGATTTTGTGAAAGCAACTGCATGGTTTCACGAATCTCAGACTCACTCACCGGCACGATGTCATCGACGTAACGTCGAATGTGCTCGAAGTTGATGGGTCCAATGCTCTGCGTTCGGAGTCCATCCGCCAGCGTGCGCGTAACCTCCTCGGCCGGTAACTCCACGATCTTCCCGGCTTTCAGGCTGGCCCTCGCGTCGGCGGCGACTTCTGGTTCCGCTCCAATCACTTTGATCGAGGGCTTGCTGAGTTTCATCGCAGTGGCGATTCCGCTGATCATCCCTCCACCGCCGACCGGCGCCAGCACCGTCTCTACTTGCGGAAACTCTTCCAGAATTTCCAGCGCCATGGTGCCTTGCCCGGCGATGATGTGTTCGTCGTTATAAGGAGGCACGACCACGTATCCGTTCTTCGCCGCCAACTCTTCCGCCTTGTTCTTGCGTTCTTCACTGCCGGGTCCCACCAGAATAATCTCTGCGCCCATCGCTGCCGTAGCTTCTCGCTTGATCGCGGGAGCATTTTTCGGCATGACAATCACCGCCTTCACGCCGAGTGCGCGTGCGGCGTACGCCACTCCTTGCGCATGATTCCCGCTGGAATAGGAGATGACTCCGCGCTTGCGTTCTTCTGCGCTGAGGGCCGCGACTTTGTTGTACGCGCCGCGCAGCTTGAATGCCCCGATGGGCTGCAGGTTCTCAGGCTTCAGAAATAGTTGGCGCTCACCGGCAAAGAAAGGAATCAATTCCGTCCGTACGGTCACGCCTTGCAGACGAGCCTGGGCGTCGCGAATGTCTTGCAGAGTAACGATGGCAGTATCTCCGACTCTAGATTTCCAGGATCACGGGCATGATGAGCGGCCGTTTCTGGGTTTGCTTCGAAATGTAGCGCTTCAGATCGGCGCGGATTTTCTCTTTGATCACACCGTAATCCGCTTTCTCTTCCTCGCTGGATTGATCCAGGGTTTGGATCACGATCTGGCGCGCCCCGTCCATCAACCCGTTTTCCCCGATGTTGAACCCGCGGGTGACGATCTCCGGCGGGGTTTCAACCCGGCCCGACAGTTTGTTGATGGCGATGATGGGAAGGACAATGCCGTCTTCGCTGATGTGACGCCGATCTTTGATAATCAGGTCTTCCACCACATCGGTGCGCGAACCGGAATCAATGCAGACGCGTCCTACAGTGACCCGTCCCGCCTTGCGGGCACCCAGTTCGTCGATCTCCAGAATGTCGCCGCTCTCGATCAGCATCACATTACCAACCGAGCCGCGCATGCTTCCCGCAAGTTCCGCGTGCAATTTCAGCTGCCGGTATTCCCCGTGGACCGGGATGAAATACTTCGGCTTGACCAGGTTGATGATCAGCTTTAACTCTTCCTGGCTGGCGTGCCCGCTGACGTGGATGGGCGGGGACGATCCATCTTCATAGATGACGTGCGCCTCGCGACGGAACAGGTGGTCGATCATCCGGTAAATGGCTTTCTCGTTGCCGGGGATGATGCGCGACGACAGCACCACCGTGTCGTCTTTCTCGATCTTGGCGTGCTTATGGTTGTCCACCGCGGCACGCGAGAGCGCCGACATGGGCTCGCCCTGGGTCCCGCTGATCAGCACGCAAACTTTTTCCGGCGGAAAATCTTTAATCTGTCCGGGATGAATCAGCAGCCCTTCCGGAATCTCGACATAGCCGAGGTCTTCCGCGATCTCCGCGGAACTGTTCATCGATCGACCAATGAACGAAACCTTACGGCCGTGTTCCCACGCCAGTTCGACCGCAAGCTTGATGCGATGAATGGAAGAGGAAAAACAGGAAATGAAAAGCCGCCGTTGCGTCCGCGCAAACACTTCATCGAATTTGCGACGCACTGCACGTTCGCTGGGCGTGTATCCCTTGCGCTCCACGTTGGTGGAATCCTGCATGAGCGCCAGCACACCTTCTTTTCCGTACTCCGCAAAAGCGTGCAGATCGAACAAGCGGTTATCGGTCGGAGTCGGATCGACTTTGAAGTCGCCGGTGTGAATCAAAATACCCAGAGGCGTATGGATGGCCAGCGCGACGCAATCCACCAGGCTGTGCGTAACCTGGATGGGATGGATGGTGAAGGGCCCGACCTTGAAGCTCTGCCCGGCACGCATCTCGCGCAGGTCGGCATCCTCTAACAGTCCGTGCTCGTCCAGTTTGTCTTCGACATAGGCGAGCGTGAACTCCGTCGCCCACACCGGTACCTTGAGTTCCGACAAGACCCAGGGAATCGCACCGATGTGGTCTTCGTGACCATGCGTGAGCAGGATCCCTTTCACCCGCTCGCGATTTTCAATCAGATAGGAAATGTCGGGAACAACGATGTCCACGCCCAGCAACTCAGCTTCGGGGAACATCAGGCCGGCGTCAATCACAATAATGTCGTCGCCCCAGCGCACGGCCATGCAATTCATGCCGAATTCGCCGAGGCCGCCGAGAGGAACGATCTGAAGTTTTCCGGAGGGCATCGCCAAGCCTTGATGCTAGCACACCAGCCTGCTTGCCATGCCGCGGGCAGCTACTCGCCTCGTCACAGCCGCTTCCCGGAAATGAGATAATCTGCTCCAGCGCTGCGAACCCTAATTCGCAGCCTGCATCCAAGGGGGAGTGATCGAGGCGATTCGTAAATCCTGGCTTCGCCGGCGCCTTGAAGAAGCCTTGCGGCGCGGCTTTCAGCACGCCTACGAGACCGTCAAGGTCGACCCTCCCAAGTTCCTGTTGCAGATGCGAGCCGCGTACGGCCTTCCCATCACCACATTCCACGGCGTCTATTCCGTAGAAATCGGCACGTTGGATGACTTGGCGGGCCGCGTCATCCGCGGCAGCATGAAGATGGCAGCCGCCGAAGGTGCAGGATTTGGTTTAGGCGGGCTGGTCACGATCGTGCCCGACTTGTCCATCCTAGCGGGCATCACGCTGCGCACCATCCAGAAGCTAAGCCTGCTGTACGGATTCGAATACAACTCCGAAGAAGAGACTGCGGAACTCTGGATTGCCGCCGCTAGCGCCGCGGGCGTGGATATCAGCAGGGAATTGCTGGAAAAGGAAGTCGTCAACCGCTTTGTTCCGCGCGTGATCCAACGCATCGCAGCCCAAGCCAGCGCCGAAGTCGTGGAGAAATGGTCAGGCCGCCTGATCCCGATTGCCAGTTCGCTGATCGGTGCTGGACTGAACTACTACTTCGTCCGCGCCTGGGGCGAGCGCGCGCAGAGTCACTTCCGCCAGCGTCATCTGGAAGCGAGAAAGCGTCTGGCGCTCGAGTCCTCCCATCTCGCCATCGTCGAGCCCAACGCGGCGCAAGGCTGACCGTTCCGAGTTCTGTAAAATTCCAGCCATGCAGAACTTCTCCTGTGCGGCTGTCCTGTTCGATCTGGACGGCGTGCTCGTGAACTCCACTCATTCGGTCGAGCGCCAATGGAGGATGTGGGCCGCGGAAATCGGAGTGGACGCGGAACAGGTTCTCGAAATTGCACACGGGCGTCGGACCCTCGAAGTTGTGCAACTGCTGAAACCGAATCTCGATGCCCAATCCGAAGTCATTCGCCTGGAAGCTCGCGAGGCCGAGGACACCGACGGTGTCGCAGTCATGCCCGGCGCGGCTGAACTGCTTGCTTCGATCCCGGCCGAGCGCTGGGCCATCGTGACTTCGGGTACAAGACATCTGGCAACTTCGCGTCTGCGACTCGCCCAGCTTCCGATTCCCAAAGTTCTCGTCTGTGGAGATGAGGTATTCAACGGCAAGCCCCATCCCGAGCCCTATCTCAAAGGCGCCCAGTTATTAGGAGTGGATCCGTGCGAGTGTCTGGTGATCGAAGATGCTCCGGCGGGAATTGGGTCCGCCCATGCTGGCGGAATGAAAGTGATCGCGCTTGCCAGCACCTACCCACCGCAAGAACTGCAGGACGCAGATGCAGTCATCCTGAACTTCTCCCAGCTCGAGGTCCGTCTTGATCCCCACTTGCGGCTTGCCGTTCGGGTGGAGTAGGGTTCGGAAAATTGGAATTGCAATGACCAGATCCTCGCGAGCTGTGGCGTCTCCCCGGGTTGTGAGTGTTGAAGACTTCCGCCCCATCGCGCGCCGAAGGGTACCGAAGGCCGTTTTTGATTATCTCGATGGCGGGGCTGAGGGCGAAGTCACGCTGCGGGAGAATTGCCGGGTATTTAACGATGTGACGTTTCGGCCGCGGCATGCAGTCTCGCATCCGGGTTGCGATCTGCGCGCCCGCGTTCTGGGTTTCGATCTCTCTCTTCCGGTTCTGCTTGCCCCAGTCGGATACAGTCGCCTCATGCATCCCGGAGGCGAAGTGGCGGCCGCACGAGCTGCTGGCAAAGCCGGCATCGGGTATATTCTCTCGACCATTTCTGGGCACAAGTTGGAAGATGTGAGAGCCGCATCGTCTGGGCCCGTGTTCTATCAGCTCTACCTGATGGGTGGCCGCGGGGCCGCCGAAGCCGCCATTGAGCGGGCGCGCACTGCCGGATTTTCCGCACTCGTGGTCACTATCGATACTCCGGTCTCAGGAATCCGCGAGCGCGACTACCGCAACGGCATGAAGGAACTGATCAGCGGCGGAGCGCTGGAGAAAATTCGATTTCTTCCCCAGGTGCTCTCACGTCCCGGATGGCTCACCAGCTTCCTGCTGGATGGTGGAATGCCGGGGCTGCCGAATGTCGTGGTTCCAGGCAAGGGGCCGCTTCCACTGATGGACATCAATGCTGCCCTGGCGGAATCCGCGGTGACCTGGGCGGACCTGCGATGGATCCGAGAACTTTGGCGAGGGCCGATCATGGTGAAGGGAGTGCTGACCGGCGACGATGCTCTGCGCGCGATGGACGAGGGCGCCGTAATCATTTCGGTTTCCAACCATGGTGGACGCCAACTCGACGGCGTTCCCGCCTCTCTGCGCGCCTTGCCCGAGGTAGTGGAAGCTATACAGGGTCGGATTGAAGTAGTGATGGACGGAGGCATTCGCCGGGGAACCGACATCGCAAAAGCTATTTGCATGGGAGCACGCGCGGTCTTATGCGGACGTGCCTATGCCTATGGCTTGGCCGCCGCGGGAGAAGCCGGAGTCGACCGCGCAATTGAGATCTTGCGCGTTGATCTGGAACGCACCCTGCGCTTGCTCGGATGCCCCTCAGTCGCGGAATTGGATTGTTCCTACGTGAATGTTCCGAAGGGATGGAAGAGTTGATTACAGCTGTTTTAGAAGCGCGAGTAGCCACCGCAAAAAAGGCCCGGAAGATCCAAACGAATCTTCCGGGCCGGGTTGGTTTGATGTAACTGCGACCTAGCGTCCGCCCGCAGCAGCCGCAGCCATTTGTTGCGGCTGAAACTGCGAGTGACTGACGTACACCTTGTAGCACTGATAAACGGCGAACAGCGCTGCCATCAGCGTGGCTAAAGCCAGCCATCCTGCTGTGTTTCCCAAGGCTGACATGATTGCCGCCATTCCAGCGCCAATCCCGTAATTCGGGAAGGACCAGAGAAACACCTGGCGCCAGAGCGTCAGTGGGTTTTCGTGTTCGGTGATGGCAATGATGCCCGCCACCGGTAGGGTATTCGCCAGGAAATAAACCGCCGCTGAAGCTACCAGCATCAGCATGCGGCTCGCCGGACTCTGATCAGCGATCGCGGAATGGAACGTAAGGAAAGCGAGCGCCGACGCATTGACCAGCGTGCATGCGTTGAACAGGAATTGAACCGGTTGTGGCCGCTTCGCGCCCGACGCATACGATTGCGAGATCGCCGCCGCTGCGGCAACGATCAGGCTTCCGACCAGGTGCAGCCGCAGAATTGCCAGCAGCAGGATCGGTACGTTTCCTGACATATTGCCTAGTACTCCGGGCAACTTCACTTTGAAGCGGGAGGCGACTGCGCCCGCCGCCAGTAGTAAGAACATTTGCGGTGTGGCCAGATCCTGCATCTGACGCGCGCCCAGACCGAACGCTACCAGGCTGCCGCAGGATACTGCCCCGATCATCAGCTTCGCTTGCATTGAGAGGTTCTTAGTCATGATGGTCTCCGGTGACTATTCCAGCCTTCTCCGATTAGTCTTCTCCGTCCTCCCCGTTGCTGAGTGCCATCATGGCGTTGGTGGTTGACGACAAGCTGTTGCCCCAAACCACGCTGAAGCCATCGACTGTCGAATTGCCCCACACGACACTATTACCCCAGACGACGGAGTTGCCCCAGACCACGGAACTACCCCACACGACTGAGTTGCCCCACACTACTGAATTTCCCCACACTACCGAATTGCCCCACACCACGGAATTGGTCTGGACAATGTAGACGTTTCCGCTGGCCGAATCATACCTCGCGCTGGGTGAAAGAGCGACGCCAGCAGACTTGTCCGTGTTGCTGAGCACGTTATCCACGTCAAGGTAGCCTGCGCCGTAAGTGAAGATGTCGTACTGATCGTTGTAGGTGTTTCCCAAATTCATCGACGGCTGAACTGTACGGGCTGAATCCCTTCCATGCCGTCTTCATCAGACGAGCTTTAATCTGGTCGGGAGTTAAGGTGGAATCCTGCTGAAGCATCAGGGCTACGGCGCCGGAAACCAACGGAGTCGCCATGCTGGTTCCGCTCAGGCGGTAATAGGCTGAGTTGCCGCTATTATTTTTAACCTGGTACGAAGGGTAGCTTTTGTCCAACGTGCTGTTTGCTGCGCGCAAAGAAACCATGCGGTTGCCCGGCGAAACCAGGTCCGGCTTAACCACGTGGTCAAGCAGGGTTGGGCCCTTGGAACTGTAGCTGGCGATAATGTCGTCGCTGCGACCGTCCGTACCGCGGGTACGGGTCGCACCCACCGTAATGACGACTGGATCGTTTCCGGGTGCGCCGATGGTGGCAAATCCATGGGTGTGCATGGAGTTGTCGCGGCCCGAGTTGCCGGCCGCAGTCACCACCACGATTCCCGCCTTCCAGGCCGATTCCACAGCCAGGCAGAGCGGATCGAGCGTGTAGCTTTCAAACACGCGGCGTCCCAAGGAGAGATTGATGACGCGAATGTTGTAAGTCGCCTTCAACGCAATGGCGCGTTGAAGGGCGGCGATCACCTGACTATCGGTACCGTTGCCGTTGGCATCCAGCACTCGCAGGTTGATCAGGTTCACCCCAGGGGCCATGCCGGAGTATTGGCGGGGATAGCCCTTGCCCAGTGCGGAGCTGGCGCCGTTGCCGCCGATCAGGCCGGCAACGTGGGTTCCGTGTCCGTAGGCATCTGCAGTCGTTGTGTCTAACGGAACAAAGCTCTCGCTGTAAACCACCCGAGACGTGCCGTGGCTTTGTGCAGATCCAGGTGATCCGAAATGCCGCTATCGATCACGGCCACGCCGACGCTGGTGCCGTCCATTGCAAATTGTGCCGCCGCCAGATCGCTTTCCACCGCCTCGGTGTAATCTTCGTCGGCGGTGAGCTTCACTTGGCGGTCAGGAGTGATATAGCTGATTCGAGGATCGTTCGCCAACTGCTCGACCATGCTCGCTGGCAGACGCATCGTGACTGCGCGAATCGTTGAAAACTGTCTTTGCAAGATGCGCCCATTCGCGCGCATCCCGGCAATCGTCGCCGAATCCGGCGTACCCTTGAACTGCACGATTACAGTCACGAGCCCTCGCGGATTGGCCGCGCCCAGTGTTCGCAGGTCGGAAGACATCCTCTTCGCGCCCACGATGGATTGGTTGTCGTCCCTGAACTGCTGTGGTCCGGCCGCAAAGCCCGGCACAGCTAGGCTCAGGAGTAACAGGAGGCAGAGCATTCGACCCCACGCCGCCCCCTGAGTCTGAGACTTCCGCCGTAATGGCATTTCTCTCCTTGGATCCTGGTCCGGTTCTCTATTGGTCATTTTTGTTGCCTTGCCTGCAACAGACTTCAAGTTTTCCCACTTGCTCAGAAGCAGTTCACGCACCACCGCAGTAGTGTCTATGTTGTTGTTTTATTTGAACTTAGATAAGTTTCAAGACAGGAAAATGGACAACTTGTCCGCTCGGCATGGCCACCACTACGCCAGAACCAGGGTTAAACATTGGGAAATGCTGAGCTTAGGCCGGATATGTCCTGCCAGGGACAGACTGTCCGCACATGATTCGCCAAACACGCTGCGAACTCATCGCAACCAGTCTTCTAACTCGACGGCGCGCTCCGTCTTTTCATCGCGGTACTTTACGATTACCGGCGCATACAGTGACAGGTCCCATTCCACGCCCTTGCCTTTGCGGACAGCGCGCGATCCCGGCACTACCACTGCACTTTCCGGAACCTCCAGCGGACGGTTATCGCGAGCGCGATAGACCTCGCCACGAACCAGGTCGTAAAGCGGAGTTGAACGGGTCAGAATCGTGCCGGCCCCGAGCACGGCCCTCGCCCGAACCAGCGTGCCTTCGTATACGCCGCAATTACCTCCAACCAGAACGTCATCTTCGATGACGACTGGAGCGGCGTTGATCGGTTCCAGCACTCCTCCGATCTGCGCTGCGGCGCTCAGGTGCACTCTCTTACCGACTTGTGCGCAGGAACCGACTAGCGCATGCGAGTCCACCATCGTGCCTTCATCCACGTAAGCGCCGACGTTGATGAACATCGGCGGCATGCAAATCACAGAGGGAGCAACGTAAGCTCCTTCGCGCACCGACGACCCTCCCGGCACCACTCGCACGTGATCTTCGACCGCAAAATGGCGGGCAGGGAAGGTGTCCTTGTCCACAAATGAAAGCACGCCCGCCTCCATGGGACGGAGTGCCCCGATGCGAAAGCCGAGCAGGATCCCTTGTTTCACCCAAGCATTGGTTACCCAATCGCCGTTGACCTTTTCCGCAGCGCGGATGTTTCCCTGCGTCAACTCCTCGCGAAATTCCAGAAAAGTCTTGCGCGCCTGGGGGCTCTGCTCCACTTCGCCCAGGGTCGCGAGTCGTTCGATTGCCGGCTGTAGGGGATGCATGGAAGGAGATTGAAGATGGTTGTGTAAGGATTGTCAACTCAGCATCGTCCTCTGCATCCCGCTCGCCTCGGAGCCATGTCACCTGAGTAGCGGATCAAAATTAGAAGACGTCATCCCGAGCAGAGCGAGGGATCTCGCGTGCGCAAAAGTTGCTGTGGTGCACGCGAGATTCTTCGCTCGCTCAGAATGACGTCGGGAAGGGAATTAGTGGCTTACAGAGCACCCGCGCTCAAATGCACTTGCACTCCGACCGGATCAACACTCCCGGCATGTTGTGCGAAATATCGCGCGCTTCCGCCAGAGTCGCGTAGGGGCCATGCCATTTCGCATGATTGGCATCATGGCCAGAAGGCCGTCCTTTGCCGTGATTGCATTGTCCACAGCTCGAACGATGGAGAACGATTTTGTGCGGTCCAGCCAGCCAGTTCTCGTAGATGTAGAAATCCACTACGTCGGAAGCAGCGGCCGCAGCCGGTTTCGTAATCACTCCTGCTTCGGTCGCAATCTTCTGCAGTTTCGATCGCGTGTCGCGCCGCATGGGCAGCAGCGGCAGTCTGTACACTTCTTCGATCTTTCCCATCATTGCCAGCAGGGCCTTCACGGGCAGGGGATTCGACTCGATAAAGTTGGCTTGCATCAATGCCAGATATTTCCGATGAATCTGGCGCGCCTCATCCCACTGATTGTTCAGCGCGGCACGAGTCATCGAAGCCATTTCCTGTGGAATCTCGTTCGAGGCCACAGAAATAATTCCCACGCCTCCCAGTGCAATCACAGGAAGCGTGATCGCATCGTCGCCCGAGAAGACGAGAAAGTGCGGCGGCACGGCGTTACAAACCTCGGCGATCTGCGTCATGTTTCCGCTGGCTTCTTTTACTCCCGCGATGTTGGGAACCTCGGCGAGTCGTGCCAGCGTCGCCGGTTCGATGTTCGCCGCTGTGCGTCCGGGAACGTTATAGAGAATGATCGGCTTGTCCACGGCTTCGGCGATCGCGCGAAAATGGCGGTATTGGCCTTCCTGCGTTGGCTTGTTGTAATACGGAGATGCGGTCAGAATCGCATCGACGCCGGGAATCGCAGCCACTTCTTTCGCCTTCTCGACCGCTTCATGGGTGGAGTTCGAGGTCGCTCCTGCCAGAATGGGAACGCGTCCCGCCACCACCTCAATCGTGATTTCGATCACGCGCCGCCACTCGTCATGGGACAGTGTCGGCGTTTCGCCCGTCGTGCCGCAGGGAACCAGGAAGTCGATCCCAGACTCCACTTGCCACGCCACCAGGTTGCGCAGGGCGGATTCGTCAATCGATCCGTCTTGATGAAAAGGAGTAACCAGCGCTGTACCGCATCCGCGAAGTGGTTGCATAGCGATAAAGATAACGCAAAAGGGAGGCTTACTTACAAGGAAACGCGCTTATAACTCCCGCCAGATGTCTTTGAAGTCGAACAGGCCCTTCTGACCTGCCACCCATTCCGCCGCTCGTACTGCGCCTTCGGCGAAGCCGCGCCGCGATTTGCTGTCGTGGCAAAGATAAATACGGTCGTTCTGCGATTCCAGGATGATCTCGTGCATACCCACTACTTCACCCTCGCGGAACGAAGTAATTTCCAGTTCCGGCCCCGAGGCTGCCTTCATAAGTTTCTGAATAGTCGCAGCCGTTCCCGAGGGGGCATCTTTCTTTTGCGCATGATGCCGCTCGAAGATCTGTCCGTGATAGTCGTACTGCAATGCGGGTGCGGAGGCGCGGGCGATGTCGAAAAACAGGTTCACGCCAATTGAGAAATTGCTGCCGTAAACCATTCCGGTTCCCGCCTCTTCAATGAGCCGCTTCACTCGAGGGAGTTCGCCGTACCATCCGGTCGTGCCCACCACCATGTTCTTGCGGGCATGCGCACAGGCGTCAATATGTGCCGCCACCGCTTCCGGAGTAGTAAAGTCGATCACCACCCCTATGTTCTTCAACTTTTCAGGAGTGAGTCCTGCTCCGCCGCGATTCGATTTCGAGTCCAGCACCGCGACCTGATGCCGGCGTTCGCGCGCCACCGCGGCCACCAGCGATCCCGTTTTCCCGCAGCCGACCACCACGATGTGCATAAAAACCTTTCTAGGCGAACACTTCCGGATCGAGCTCAGAAAAGAAAGCCTTGTGCAGCCGGCGAATGATCTGCGGCACCGCGTCCTCTTCGACCACAAACGTCAGGTTAATCTCTGAAGCCCCCTGCGAAATCATGCGAATCTTCACATCCGACAACTCGCCAAATACCTTCGCTGCAATCCCGGGGATCTCGCGCAGGTTCTCACCCACGAGGCAAACGATGGCCTTGCGACCCTCGTATTTTACGTCCGCCAGCTTGGCCAGGTCGGCTGCGAGCGCGGGGATCGACTCATTCGAATCGACAGTAAGCGACACGCTGACTTCCGAGGTGGAAACCACATCCACGGGTACCCGATGCCGATCGAAGGCTTCGAAAATGGCCTTTAGAAATCCATGCGCAAGCAGCATGCGCGGAGCTGCAACATCGACGATCGTAATGCGCTTCTTGGCCGCAATCGCCTTGAAGTAGTTTTTGCAATGCGGCGCCCGAGTGGCAATGCGTGTCCCTTCGCACTCCGGGTTCCGCGAGTTCAGAATGTAAACCGGAATGTTCTGCTGAATGGCCGGCAGCACCGTCGCGGGGTGCAGGACTTTCGCTCCGAAATAGGCCAACTCCGCCGCCTCATCGAAACTGATCACCTTAATCCGCTTCGCTTCCGGACAGACATTGGGGTCGGTGGTCATCATGCCGTCGACGTCCGTCCATATCTCGATTCGTTGGGCCGCCAGCGCCGCACCCACGATCGCGGCCGAAAAGTCTGAGCCGCCGCGCCCGATCGTGGTCGTCACGCCCGCCTTGGTCGCCCCGATGAAGCCTCCCATCACGGGAACCCGCGCATGTTCCAGCAAAGGCGCAATCCTGGTCTTCACGCGTGCATTGGTTTCGGAAAATAGCGGTGCGGCGCGCATATGTGTTGTGTCCGTGACAATGCATTCTCGCGAGTCCACCAAAGTTGCGTTCATCCCCCGAGCCGAGAAAGCAGAAGTCACGATCTTGCTCGACAACAACTCGCCATATGCGGCAACGTTGTCGGAGGTACGAGGTGTCAGTTCACCCACCGCGGCGATGCCCCGCAACAGTTCGTCCAGGCTGTCGAAATCTGCTTCAAGTTCGCTATGAAATTCCGTGAAAACACCGGTCCCCAGCAGTTCGCCTGCCGTGGTGTAGTGCCGCTCGCGCAGTTCCCGCGACAGCTTGAGCGCGGTATCCCGGTCCCCGGCTCCCGCAGCACGTGACATGGCGAGCAGTTGATCGGTGACCTTGGACATCGCGCTGACTACTACGACCGGCTTCTGGTCAAGCCGTCCTTTTACGATGCTGTAAGCGCGCTCAATCGCCTTGGCGTTCTCCACCGAGGTCCCGCCAAATTTCATAACGATCATCGGGTGCGCTTCCTCACGAGCTGGATCATTCCAGGTAGCCCTGAGCTTTCAGTAATTCGGCGTTGAGCAACGCCGCGCCAGCCGCGCCGCGAATGGTGTTGTGAGAGAGTACGGTAAATTTCCAGTCCAGCACGCCGCAGGGACGAAGCCGCCCCACTGCGGTTGTCATTCCTGCACCAAGGTCTACGTCCAATCGTGGCTGAGGGCGGTCGGCTGAATTTAAATAAAGTAGTGGATGCTCGGGTGCGCTGGGCAATTTAAGTTCCTGGGGCACGCTCCTGTACTCATTCCAGGCCTGAATGATCTCTTCGGCTTTGGCGGGCCTATTCAGCTTCACCGAGACTGACTCGGTGTGCCCATCCTCAACAGGCACACGGTTGCATTGTGCGCTCATGCGAAAAGACCCCGGAACGATGCCCGATCCATTCAACCGCCCCAGCAGCTTCCGTGTTTCCTCTTCCATTTTTTCTTCTTCTTTAGCGATGTAGGGAATGACATTTCCCAGAATGTCCAGCGAGGCCACTCCGGGATAACCTGCTCCACTGACCGCTTGCATCGTGACCGCCATCACGGTCGCCAGACCAAAACGCTGTTCCAATGGCGCCAGTGCCATCACCAACCCGATCGCGGAGCAGTTTGGATTGGTAACCACGAATCCTCCCGAGTTGCGCCGCCAGCTCTGGCACTCCACCAGTTGGATGTGGTCGGGGTTGACCTCGGGAATGACGAGAGGGACGTCCGTCTTCATGCGCATTGCGCTCGAGTTGGTCACCACGGCGCAACCTGCCTCGGCGAAACGAGGCTCCAGCTCCGCCGCAATCCCCGCATCAAGTGCTGCAAAAATTACTTTCGGCGCGCCCGCCGGAGTTGCCGACGATACCGCCATCCTGGCCACATCGGTGGGAATGGCGGTCTTTAATTTCCAGCGTGCCGCTTCCGCGTACGGCTTACCTTCGGAGCGGTCCGAAGCCGCCAGCCATCCGATCTCGAACCAGGGATGGTGCTCGAGCATCTGGACAAAGCGCTGGCCCACGATGCCGGTCGCGCCAAGGATGCCAACAGGGATTTTTTCCATGACGAGTAAGTCTGAATTTTATATCAGCGAAGTCCGACCAGTTGTTTGCAAGGAGCGAACATGCCAGAACTACGCCAGAATTTCCTGACCAAAGAGTGGGTCATTATCGCAACCGAACGCGCCAAGCGCCCTGAGGATCTCGTCGCTCACCGTCCGGCCAAACAAGTCGAACCATTTGTGAAGACTTGTCCGTTCTGCCCGGGCAACGAAGATCAGACCCCGCCCGAGGTGTTGCGCACTCCCACCGGAAATGGCGCGTGGCAGGTTCGCGTGATTCCAAACCGTTTCGCCGCCCTGAACAAGGACGTCGAGCCGACCCGCACCATCCATCGTTCCCGGCGAACCATCAACGGCTTCGGTGTCCATGACGTGATCGTGGAAACCCCTGACCATTCCCAGTTCATGCCGCTGATGACCGATGCACGCGTGGCCGATATCCTGCGAATTTACAAGACCCGCTATATCGAACTGAGCCATGATCCGCGCATCGCGCACATCACCATGTTCAAAAACCATGGTCGCGATGCCGGCACCAGTCTTGAGCACCCTCATTCCCAGCTAATTGCCACCCCGGTCATCTCGCACCAGGTGCGCGAGCGCTTCCAGCATGCTTTGTCTCATTACGATGAGTACGGCGAGTGCATGTTCTGCCAGATGATTGCCGAAGAAATGCATGAAGAAGTTCGCATCGTAATGACGACCGAACACTTCGTCGCCATGGAGTTGTTCGCCTCGGCGACGCCGTTCTGCACTCACATCTATCCCAAGCGGCACATGGCCAGTTTCGGTGATATCAGCGCAGCGGAGATTACGGATTTGTCCCACATACTCCGCACCGTTCTCGCCAAGCTGTATCACGGCCTGGATAATCCCGATTTCAATTACACAGTGCGCAGCGCGCCCGCCGATGCAGTTGGCGTGAAGTACTTTCACTGGTATGTGAGCATCATTCCGCGGCTCACGCGTGTCGCAGGGTTTGAGTTGGGATCGGGAATGTTCATCAACAGCGTGCTTCCCGAAGCTGCGGCGGAATTTTTGCGGTCGGTTAAGTTGGAAAACGCATCCGCCGCCGGAGTGTGATCACTGGCGTGGTGCGATCTCAGTGCCAAACGAATATTCGTTCAGCGGACCGAAGCGGCGCTTCTCGGCATAAAGCCGCCAGCGACGGAAGACAATTCTCAGGCTCGCCATGACTGGGATGGAAAGATAAACGCCGAGTACGCCGGCGATCTCTCCGCCCGCCAGCACGCCGAAGATCGCAGCCAGGGGATGAAGTTCCATACTCCTACCCATGATTCGCGGGGAGACCACGTAATCCTGGATCAGTCGCCACGCGGCCAAGAACAACAGCAATCCCGCCCAATGCGGATAACTCATCAGCAGAGCCACACCCATAATCACGACTGCAGCCACCAAGGGACCGACCACCGGAATGAATTCCATGATGCCACCGGCGGTGCCCAGGACGAGCGCGTAGGGAACTCGCATAATCCCCATAAACGACATGTAGGCGACCAGCGAAAGTGCGGCCAAAGTGAGTTGGGCGCGAATGAAATGGGCCAGCATCTGGTTCAGATCCCCGAACACGCCTTCCATGAATTCTCGCTGCGGACGCGTGTTTACGAATGACAGCAAGGTTTCGCTGAAAGTCCGGCCATCTTTCAGGAAGAAGGCCGCAAGAATCGGCACAACGATCAGTAGCCAGCTCTGCTGCGCCACTTCAGCCACTTTGATCCCGGCCCTTTGCGCGACCTGCGCGATGTCGTCCCGGTGAGTGCGAAGGAACTCCGCCAGTTGGCGAGTGGTGCTGATGCTCCAGCCATGCTGTTCGCCAATCTGGCGGGCAATGTCTCCGGAAGTTACTTTGTCCAGCAATTCGGGCACGGACTGGCTGAGTTTCTGCGCCTGATGAGCGATGTGAGGTCCCACGAAGAAGAAGAACGTAGCCAATAGCAGAACCAAAATGACGTACATGGCGGCAATCGCGCGTCCCCGTCCATGCACTAATTTGTCCAGCCAGGAAACTGCGGGCTCGACCAGGTAGGCGAAGAAAACCGCAAACACGAACGCGATCAGAGTGCGTCGGGCAGCGTACAGAAAGCCGAGTGCAATCGCGAACGCCAAGGCGGTGATCAGCACACGGGCAGTGCGGTTATCGAAGAGCGCCATCTGGGACGGGTCCTCTCTTGCGCCTCGCTTTCGCGATTCAAGCGCGGAGCTCACGCCGGAAGCAGTTCAGTCTCGGAGCACTTCCGTGTTATTGCTCGCCACTAGGATGCGAACCAGCTTAAACGTGTTCTGATCGTCTACCCACATGGCCCACTCGCCTGAGTCGTCCTTCAGATTCACGCGCAGCAGGTCGCGATCAGTATTTCCGATTTTTACCTTCTCTTTGCCCATCAATTGCAGGCTCACTCGCATCGACGAGCGTTCCTGCGGCACGATCACCCCGAACTCCGCCGGCGTCATCGGACACTGGGTTCTGCCGCTTTCCTGCTTGCAAGTCGAGCCCAGGTACCGCCAGACCAGCAACTCGCGTTGTACGAAGAAGTTGTTGTCCAGGACCATGGTAGAAACCGGCATCAGGAAAGGATGCTCGGCGGGTTTCTCCCCGGGAGCGGTCGTGATTCGCTCCAGCAAAAACTGGTCATTCGGCGCGACTACCAATTGAGACTTGGAGCCCGCGTCGTGCCACTCATAATGAATCAGGTCCCCGCCAGCGGAGATTTGCAGTTCCGAATTCTGCCCTGGAGCGTCACTGCCTTCCTGTCTTACCTGGGAGGAGACGGTGCTGTTTCCGCCGGCCCCCTGCTTAATATTGAAAGTCTCGGTCGCCACCCGGTGACCGTTGACAAATACCCCGAACGAGCCGGAGTCGATTCCTTGTCCAGAGTCTTTCGCCACCAGCCTCATCGGGCCCAAGCCGGCGGCCAACGCTCCCAGCAACAGCAGGCTTCTCCACTTCACGCAGGACTCCTCGTCAATCAGAATGACCTTGACTGCAGCTTGCTAGCGATCTCACGGCTTACACACTCGATGTCTTTTCCGCCGGTCTCAACCCGGAAGGAAGCTTTCAGGTAGTGCGGGCGTCGCGCCTCATACAGCTTTCGAAACTGTTCCGCATCCCGGCGCAAAGGCCGAACCACCGACTGCGTCTCGCAGCGTCTCAGTAAATCATCCACCGGCGCGTCCAGAAAGATGACGATGGAGCCTGACTGTTCGATCAGCCTCACGACTTCGGGCTCGATGAAAGCACCGCCTCCGAGGGCAACGATGCACGCCCGGGAACGGGTTCGGGCCAGTAGCTCACGTAACACTTCCACTTCGGCGCGACGAAATGCGGGCTCGCCGGATTCATCGAAAATCTGCTCGATACTGCGGCCTGCGCGGGCGACCACCTGGTCGTCGAGATCGGCAAAGTCCCATCCCATGGAAAAGCTCAAAGCCCGCCCCACGCTGGTCTTTCCTGCGCCCATGAATCCGACTAGAAACACGAGCCCTGAAGCAGACCCATCCCCTGCATACTTTCCGCACTCAGGCTCCTGGGTAGGCCTCATTGCTGAGCGTGCTCGAATCAGATTTTCAGCGTTTCTTGAGGTGGATTTTACCACTCATGGAGAACAACTTAACCGAAGAGGCGGCTTTGTTCATGGTGCCTGCGAAGGCACTCCCCGCCTTAACTACAAAGGAGGTGTGTCGCGGTTCGAGAGTGAAATCGTTTTCGACCTTGCCCTTTTCCGAACGGGCGCTTACGTCGAACGAAGCGTAAGACGGAGCCGTAGCTTCGATGTCGCCGGTATGGCTGCTGAGCATGTAAACCCCGGCATAGCCGAAATCTCCGTCATAGCGAATCTGTCCGCTGGCGGAATTGACCTGCACCAGCGGCCCGTTCACCGAGGTCATGACTACATTTCCGCTGATGGAGGTCACTTCGACGTGACCGTTGTTGATGTTTGCCAGCGTGATTGGACCATCGAGAGTCTTAACGTGGACATGCGCGTTGGCGATGTCCCGCAAGCTGACATTCGCCGCTGCTCCTTCTACCGTAATGTCCCCCTGCAATTTCTCAGCAGTTAGCGCCCCGGTTGTAGTGTGAAGGGTGACTGCGGTCTCGATCGGAACCTGGATGTCGTATTCGACCTGGCCGCTCTGCATATCGGCGCCCGCCAACAGGTGCGAAACGATGTCAATGCGATCGCCGCTTTGGCTCTGATCGATTTCAACTTTATCGGAGTGCAGAATGGCGACGACGAATACCTGTCCGCCCGGAGCCGATTTCACCGAAATCGGTCCATACACGTTGGTGACGGAAATACTTGCCTTGCCCGAAACCGGAAATCGAAACTCTTTTCGAGTTTCGGCCATGGCAACGGTAGCGGTTACAAGAAGAACCACAAGGGCCAGTTTCGTTTCGTACTGCCTGCTGCGCATGTGACTTCCCCCAACGACCCGATACCCAGTTTCAAAATCTCTACGGCAGTGAATGATCTGCCGCTAATTGGTAAAGCATCGACCTCTGTTCCACAGCGTTGATCAGCGATTGCTGCGCTTCTTCATCGTTCGGATTCGCCCGCAGCGATTGCTCCGCATCCTGGATGTACGAGTTCACGTTGTGAAGATCGTTCTCGTAGCGCTGCCGCAGACCAGGTGCCCGCGATGCCACTTCGTCCAACATCTGACGGTCAAGGTCTGCATTCTCCAAGTCCCCCTTGGGAACGAAATCGTCCGGGAGGGGAACTACCGGCTTACTGACCGCAAAGTGTCTGGGTTCGGCACTATCGCGATGGATACGGAAACTCACGCCGACGACCAGCGCCGCGGCAACTGGCAACAGCCACGCGGTCTGCCAACGCCAGCGCGGAAATGCTGCCAGTAGTGAGCGTTCCGGAGGGCGCTTGCGGATCAGCCCCTCTTCTCGCAAAGCGATCTCGATAGAATTCCATACTCGAGGACTCGGTTCATCCGAGGCCTGCAACTGCCGGGCCGCCAGCGCGATCGCTTCGCTATCGGATTCGTACTCGTTCAGCACCGAAGCAATCGAATTCCACACTCTCTCACTGGGTTCGTCAGACTCGCGCAGCAATTTCGCCTGCTGCGCGATCGACTCCAACTCTTCCTGTTCTTGATTTAGTTCAGATTGAATCAATTGCCACACTCGGCCACTCGGCTCTTCCGAGCCCTGCAGCGAGCGCGATTCTTTAGCAATGAGTTGTAAATCGGAAACGACACCGGCGCACTCGGTGCAGGTTTGCAAATGCTTTTCCTGCTCCACGCTCCAGTCCCGGTCTACGATCTCTGGCAGAACATGCTGCAACTCTGCACAGGTCATGACTTCCTCTCTCCCCGATACCGCTGTCCTCGCTTCCTCTCACGGCTTGACGGCTTTTTCAGCTCTGCTCGTTTTCAGAAGCTCGCGAAGTTTCATTCGCGCTTTATGTAATTGTGACTTGCTGTTGCCGATCGAACACCCGACCATATCGGCAATCTCATTGTGCTCGTAACCCTCCACATCGTGCAGCACAAAAATCGATCGGTAACCCGGAGGAAGGCCTGAATCGCACGCTCCAGTTTCATCCGGTCGATCGAGCCTGCCAACGCTGCATCGGCAGCGCCCAGTTCCTTCTTCGGAGTCTCTTCCTCGGTTTCCATCGGATCTTCGATCGGGACCATGGGCAAACCCTTTTTCCGCAACCGCATCAGCACCACGTTCACCGACATGCGGTGCAACCAGGTGGAGAATGCGGATTCGCCCCGGAACGTGCCAATCTTTGCGGAACAACTGCAAGAAACGCTTCCTGCGTGAGGTCTTCGGCTTCCGCCGTGTTTGCGGTCATGCGCAAACAGAGCGAATACACCCGCCGCTTGTGCAGGTTGTACAGAGCTTCGAAAGCTTCCGCGTCTCCTTGCTTGGCTCGTTCGATGGCCTCAGCTTCCTTAACCCGCCTTCTTGGATTTTCGTGCGTCCGTCAACTTGCCTTTTCCGGCCGCACTTGGTGGGATGCGGCGTAAATGTCTTTTCGTTGTACTGCTTGCAGGCAGTTCTCTCCCTAAACCAGACTTAAGTAACCGCTGTTTATGATATTGCCATAAACTGGCCTTCGCCCCGAATTCAGACACAGATCCACGCGCTCAAGGTCCGGATTCCCACAGAATTGTAAATAGCTCGTAAAATCATCAGCTTAGCATACTACGCCGCAGTCGAAGCCGTAGTAATGGTCTCCAGCCCATGCCCGTGGGGCCCGGTCTCCCGCAGTCGCAGCAGGATGGCGAAAGCCAAGCCAACGAATCCCAAAACCGAGAATATCCACATCCCCAAGGCATATCCTCCCGGGTTGGTGGGTCCGGCTTTGCTGAATATCGTTCGCCTCGCCAACTAGCAGGTTCAGGATGAAGAATCCGATCTGCTGGATCAGGGTCATCAGCGCGTAAGCCGTCCCCAAGCGCGATTGGTCGACGATATAGGCTACCGAGGGCCACATCACCGCCGGAATCAGCGAGAACGCAATCCCCATCAACGACGTGGAAAGCAGAGGATAAACCGGCAAGTTCCACATCCCGTGAAACGGAACGTGGAGAGCAACGGTCTGGGTGAAGGGCGCATACGCCAGGATCAGGTAGACCGGCATCAGCAGGATTGAACCCAGACACCATGAACAGGGCTCTCTTGCCGACGCGATCCACGAGCAAACCGAACAACGGCGTTGCGATCATGGCGGCGAAGGGTAGCAGGCTGTTCAGGAATCCCGCTGTCTCAACGCGGTCGCTTTCACTCCCTCGGTCGCGCCTGCTCCTCCCAAGGCATACGTGAGCTTGTTGCTCAACAAATCGATGGCGAAAGTTCGAAATGGGAATATTGCCGAATAGAAAGTGAAGCACAGACCCACCACGTACCAGTACGAGATGTTGAAGCGGAACATCTGGCTGAACTCGAGTTTATCGACCTCTCCGGCCCTGCCGAGTTCGTAACGGCCCTCCGCATTGCTTTCGAGAAACCAATAGATGATCGAGGTCACGACGCTGAGGACGCCAGCTCCGACCGCAATCAACAACGGCCCATGCCAGCTCGGAGCGCCGCTCTCTCCCTGCGGAAAGAACACTCCATGCGCCCATGTGGGCGAATTGTCCGCGGCGACCGACGCCAGCCGCGCAATCAGAGATTGATGCCGAATGCGAAACTCAGTTCTTTGCCCTTGAACCATTTCGCGAGCGCCGTAGTCACCGCGACGATCATCGATTCCGCGCCCAGACCCAGTACCGTACGACCTGCGATCATGGTGACCGGATTCCCGCGCATCGCCGTAATCAACGCCCCGCCAAGACATAAGCCGGCGAAAAACGTCATGGCTTTTTTCGTGCCGATGCGGTCGATGACGATCCCGCCGATCAGCAATGTCGCGACTGCGGCCACGCTGTAACTGGCGTTCAGCCATCCAAACTGCGTCGCCGAGAAGCCGAGCCGATCGATGAAAATTCGTTCCAGCGGATTAATGCTGTCGTAGATGTAGTAGTTGCCGCCCATCGCAACGCTGATGAAGATCAGCACCATCCAGCGATAAAACGCCGAGGGTCGCGGGCGTACCAGAAGCGTGGCATCAGCCATCAGATATCCTTAGAAACTCAGTTTCGTGCGAAGCAGAAAGATAGCACAGGAGCAGGAGGCGGTATTCAGTAGTCGGAAGTCGACACTCGGCTTTCGGGATTGACCTCCTGACACCCGATTGTTAATTCCTGAATGAGAAATCTCACGTGCCTACAGTGTTTCCCGCCGGAATACCGAACCCAACCCTCGCTCAGAGCGCTGCATCCAAACTCTCTAATAACCGAACCGATTTACACACCTCGTCTAGTCGCCGCGGTTGTTGCGGCGGGAAGCGGATTGCTGAAAGTCGATTTCAGAGGAGAAGGTTAACAATGAAACGCATTGCTCTATTTGCCGTCCTGGGGTTCTGTATGACTGTTCCATCCGTAGTGATGGCGCAGAATACCTACGATCACGGAGAGGTTGGCGTCTTTGCCGACTATTTTCGGCTGAGTCAAACCGACCCTGCTATCAACTTCGTGGGAATCGGAGGCCGGGTTGGTTTCAACGTGCACCCGAACATTGCGCTGGAAGCAGAGATGTCCTACGATTTCAAGCGCAACTTCAGCAGCACGTTCAATAACGGCTTCAGCACGCAGTTTGTTACCACGCGCGTGCGCCCCTTGACGGCTCTGTTTGGACCGAAGTTCCAGGCGGGTACCAGTGGCCCGTTCCGTGCTTTTGTCACCGGAAAAGTTGGTTTCGTGAGCTTCAGTTCTACCACTGAAAATGCTGCATCTGGCTTTGTTGGTTCGTTTGGCGCGGTCACCCAAGGCAACACCAAGTTCGCCCTTTACCCCGGCGGTGGTGTGGAAGCCTTCTGGGGTCCTATTGGGCTTCGTCTCGAAGCGGGCGACGAAATCTACTTCGACAACGGTGCGCAGAACAACCTCAAGGTCACCTTCGGTCCGCATTTCCGCTTCTGAAGAACTGCACTCCAAAAAACAACGGCAGCCTCAGCGGGCTGCCGTTTTTCTTGATTTCAGCCCTTTACCCCTAACCCCCACCGATTCGTAAGTCGTGATACATTGTTCGGACTGCCGCCACCTTGATGTTCCGGTAACATCGAGTTCGTCCAAATCTTTCCCGGAGGTCGCGATGACGCTCGCTTACGACATCGTCAAGAACCGCAAGATCCACTCCATGGAATCGGATCGCACCGTGCTCGAAGCCGCCCGCTTCATGACTGAACATAACATCGGAGCTTTGCCCATTTTGAAGAATGGCCAGCTTGCGGGAATTTTCTCGGAGCGCGACATCATGACCCGCGTCGTCGGTGCCGGCCGTGCACCGGGAACTACCCGTCTCGCCGAAGTGATGACTCCGAACCCCAAGTCGGTCGATCCTAATGAGACCGTCGAAGACTGCATGTTTCTGCTGCGGGAATTTGGTTTCCGCCATCTGCTGATTACCGATGGCAAGGAATTGAAGGGGCTGCTCTCACTACGCGACATCTTGCTTGCCTACGCCGCTGAAAAAGAGGGCGGGGCGGAACGCATGGCGGTATAAGTTAGTTTTCCGGTCGCTTACGGAGGATGAAGTCGCCTTCTTTCGGGGGCAGCGTAAACGGAAATTCGAAGACGCGATCCTGGAAGGGAACTCGTAACAGGAATTGCTCCTGCGGCCGCCACGATCCAATCCATTTGTCACGCGCGTTGAAAAATACCCAGCCGCTTACTTCGCGCTTGTCAGGTCCAAGCTTCTCCGTGTTCAGGCTCTTGGTCTGAAGAAATTCCTGGAGCTCGGCCTGGCTCTTCAGGTAGTGCTGGAGCGTGGCCTCCTCTTCCTCTTTTTTTTCCGGATGCTTCTGAATAGTTCGCGCGGCATTGTCCTGCAAGGTCTCGCTGTCCGCCTGAAGCCGGGCCGCAGTGCCAGTTGGATCGAGAGACGAGTGCAGAATGTGGGAGTGGCTGAGAAATTCCAGCGACACCTGATCCGTGCGCAACAGGACCGAACCACTGCCGCGATACTTGGCGGTCAGTATCACGCCAAAAATCGGCATCAGCCGCTCGCGGAGATGCTGCAGTTCCTGTGAATCCACCGCCACCGTCACACCCAGGTCGTCGCTCCAGATCCCGTAACGATAGCGCCCATCGTCATCGCGGCTGAAGGTACACCCCGGAGTGCCTTCTTCCCAGCGGGTGGTGGGCGCACCCTCTTTCTTTTTCGCAAACGAAACCGGAGCCGCTGCTAGAACTAGCAAGGCGGCGAACAACACCAATCCGAAAAAGACACCAGACTTTCCCATGAGCTTTGCCCTAGCGTACCCAGTCGCGGGTCGAGGATCAAATGAAAAGATGGGTAGGTGAACCGCTGGTAATCCTCTCGGAGAACACAAAAATACGCGTGGGAGGTCATACCTCCCACGCGAGATTGGTTAGTTGACCGTCAGCGTCAGCGCCTGGCTGTGCGACAGTCCGCCGGACGTTCCAGTCACGGTAATGGTGTAGGTCGTCGAGGTTCCACCACCGCCTCCGCCCCCACCACCGTTTCCGCTTCCGCCCCCGCACGCGCCCAGAAACAGCAGCCCGCAGATTGCGATCACGCCAAGCAGAACTGTGAGTGCCTTCCGGTTTCGTATGCCTAGCAAAGCCACTCCGCAGATCGGTAACCATGCCGCGTATAACGGCAGGGAACGCTGCAATGCGGCGCGCGGCGTGCTCGAAGTCGTGCTGACCGTCAAGGCAGACGTCCCGCTTCCGTTGACCGAGGCCGGATTGAACGAACAAGCCGGCGGGCTGGTAACCGCTGGCACTATCCCGCAAGTGAAGGTAACTGCGCCCGTGAATCCGTTTGTCGGAGTAACCGTCACTGTCGACGTCGCCGACGCCCCTGCCGAAATGGATGCGGGCGACAATGCTGTCGCCGAAACGGTGAAGTCTGGCGTCGCCGAACCAGTGACCGCCAAAGTCACAGTCGTGCTATGCCCTAACGCTCCTGAGGTTCCCGTGACTGTGAACGTATACGTGTTCGACGGGGTGCCGGTTGTCGAAACCGTCAGTGCGGATGTGCCCGCACTCCGTCACCGAACTTGGGTTGAACGAACAACTTGGCCCATTAGTGACGGCCGGACTCACGTTGCTGCAGGCCAACGCCACGGTACCGGTAAACCCGACAACGCGCCCACCGTCACCGTCGAAGTTGCGGAACTTCCCGCGGCAACCGAGGCTGGAGCCAACGCTGTAGCAGCAACAGAGAAGTCGGGAACGCCCACACTCGGTGCGAGCTTGGCGATGAATGCATCCGCCACTCCGCCGCCAAACGTAGTTTGAAATGCTCCAACGCTTTTCGGGAAATCCGTAGACGAGGTATCGCCAACTACATAGATGTTGTTCGATGCATCCACCACCACGGCGCCCGACAGGCCTGTACTGGTGACGTCTTCCTGCCCGCTGCCTCCGAGATATGTCGAAAATGTCAGAGTCGAACTGACATATTCACTGACGAAAGCATCGTTCAGGCCACCGCCAAAAACTGACTGCGTTGGACTGACAGTGGGGAAGTCACTCGAACTGGTTTGTCCAGTGACATAAATATTATTTGCTCCATCGAGCGCGACTCCAACCCCGATGTCTGCTCCCGTCCCACCCAGGTAGGTGGAAAAGTTAAGCGCCGTGCCGGTGGCATTCAACTTGGTCAGAAATGCATCTTGAGTTCCGCTCAGCGTTCCCTGCGCAGCGCTGGATAGCGGGAAATCGGAGGAGGTCGTCGATCCCGTCACATAAGTAATTCCCGAGCCATCCACGGTGATCGCGTTCGCATTGTCCTCCAGCGACCCGCCAAGCAGAGTCGAGTAGACCAGCGAAGCGTTGCCAGTTTGTGCGGGATCAAATTTGGCCACGAAAGCATCCGTGCCTCCGGCGGCAGTCGTCTGAAATGCGCCCGAGGTCACGGGGAACGCCGTCCCCCGGATGGAATCGTGTTGCCGGTAACGTAAATCTTTCCGCCCGTAATGGCGATCCCAGTTGCGTTATCGACTCCTGTCCCACCCAGATAGGAGGAATACACCAGTGCCGTAGCCGTCGGATTCAATTCCGCAACGAAAGCATCCGCCGGCCCACCAAGTGCGGACTGAAACCCGTTGTGAGTCGGGAAATCGCTGGAGTCCGCCTCGCCTGTCACGTACGTGTTGAAAGACGAATCGATTGCGATCCCAAGTCCGAAATCTCCCGCGCTTCCACCCAGGTAGGTGGCGTAGGAAAGCGCGCCGGTGGTATCGAACTTGGCCACGAATGCGTCGGCCGTTCCGCCCAAGGTGCTCTGGAATACGCCTCCGGTGACCGGGAAATTCGACGAACCCGTACCTCCAGTGACGTACGCATTCCCGGACGCGTCGATGGCGATGCCGTTGCCGCTATCGTCGCCCGATCCCCCGAATAGCGTTGAGTAGACCTGCGTCGTGCCGGTTGGGTCCAGTTTGAAGATGTATGCGTCATGCAGTCCGCCACCAAAAGTTCCAGCGGAATGAGGGAAGGTCGTATCTCCTGCCTCGCCCGTGATGTATGCATTCCCGCTGCTATCCACCGCAACGGATGTGGCCTGATCTTCTCCGCTGCCGCCGATGTAGGTCGCGTAGCTTACCGTGGGA
The DNA here is from genome assembly GCA_963797845.1 of Terriglobia bacterium. Classification (GTDB taxonomy): domain Bacteria; phylum Acidobacteriota; class Terriglobia; order Terriglobales; family Acidobacteriaceae; genus DASREM01. The sequence goes on along the minus strand of CAWCRE010000008.1, from coordinate 200,211 downwards.
TCGATCACCAGTTCGCGGCTCTTGTCATACCTTCCAACCGCGAATTTCACTTCGTCTGTTCCCGAGAGCGCAAAGCGGGCTTCCACGGGTTCGCGCGTGCCCGCCATCTCCTGGTAGGCCACGGGCTTGTGCAGGCGGACGTCCGCTGCCGTGGTAGAGAGGATCAGATCGCCGTTCTCGTCGGCTCGCAGATGGCGGGTTCCAGAAAATTTCAGCGCAATCTGTCTGGCATCGGCATGCGGCCGCACCACGAAATCAAATTCCATTTGCCGCTGCGCGCCGTGAAACGCCAGATCCACTCCTGGATAAACTTCTTGATAGTTCACTCGCGCATACTGCGGCACATTGGTCTGCCATTTCGCAGGATCTTTCCCAAGGAAGTAGTTGCTGATTCCAGATTCTTGCTCAAGGGGCGTGATCTGCAAAGGGGTTCGCGCTCCAGCAACCTGCATGCGCACAACAGCGGATGAAGCCTGTTTGCCGCGCGGGACCGGCTGACTCATCGACAGCACTGCTTCATTCGAGGTCAGGAATAGCGTGTAGCCGCTGCCGCGCGCCATGTACTTCACCGCTGGATCGCTCTGGCCACGGTTGGGTTCAAAGGCGAGCGGTAGTTTCCCGTACTCGCTCAGCACCTGCCGCTTGCTGTTCGCGCTGCGATCGGGTTGCGACTTGCTGATAACGTTTGCCTTCGAATTGAAATTGCCGCTGCGCTTCGCATAGGTGAGAAATCCACCTGCGAAAATCGCCAGGGCGAGAAACGCAAACGCAAACTTGGGGAAAGAATTGAAGCTGAGACGGGCCTGGATTGGCCTCATAGATCTCCTCCGGGTTCGGTCATCTTCGATTTCGCGAATAAGGCTCTACCTGACGGAAATGGCCTATGCTGGCTTGGCATCAGTGGTAGTGAGAGGAGTATTTCTGGACTCGTGGCGATTGTCAACGCACAGAAAGGTACCGTGCACTTGATTGATCACTCCGACCGATGCGAAGTACCACGCCGGACCACGCTCGGCCAGAACGCGATTCTCTATGTTAAATTGGATGTGCGTGGGCGCGTAGCTCAGTTGGTAGAGCAATGCCCTTTTAAGGCATGGGTCGAAGGTTCGAGTCCTTCCGCGCTCACCATCCCTGGTTCTGAACTTCCCGCGTAAGCAAGGTTCGTGCCGCGCCATCTTGTTTCAAAACACCTGCACAGGCTACTCTCTTCGAAGATGCACCTGGTTATGGAATCTACTTAGATGGAATGGAGCGCAACATGAGTGAGCACTATCATGATGTGGGCGATCTGCGGTTCTTGAAGGAAATGGGCAAACTCGCGCCCACCGAATTCAATGCCTGGCTCAACCTCGACAAGATCGTTGGCCGTGAAGATGGAGCTATTCCCAGAAAGTATCGTGAACTCATCGCTTTGGGCGTGGCTTTCACCACCCAATGCCCTTATTGCATCGAGGTGCACGTGAAAAATGCGAAGGCGGCAGGGGCGTCGCGCGAGGAGATCACCGAGAGTTCCCTCATCGCCGCAGCCTTGCGCGCCGGGGGCGCAGCCACTCACGGCGCGATGGCGTTGAAGTTTTATGATGCGCAATAAACCGCAACGCTCGATGAACGCGTTGCACAGCTCGCCGCAAAGTGCCGACGCTGTGTAACCAACCTTGGTATTCCGAATAAAGTGAGGGATCTGCTCTCCGATGCAGCGAATCTGCTGCTTGCGGCAGCAGATTCCTCGCCGGTTGCTATGCCACGGCTCGGACTGAAGATGCTGAGAATTGCGAAACTGATCAAGGAATAGAGTGTCTTCCAGTCCCGCGCTTCTTTCTCCCCGCAGCCGGCGCCCACACTGAAGTAACTTCCCGCCGTGCAATCGCTCTCCACACGCGAAGAAATATGCCGAAAGGATTCTAGAGGGCCGTCTTTACGGCGGCCGTTACGTCTTCGTGTGCGCGCTGGCAGCAAGTCGTGAGCGAGGAATTTGCATGCGTTGGAAGTCGCTGGAATCTGTACCGGATGCGCGCCCACCAGCGGCCGGCCCGAGTTTCGCCCACCCAGGCGGTAGACTCGACCGGCACCTCGTCATCATTCTTATCTTCTCCGCCGTCTTTCAGTTGGTGGATTTTGCCACCGCCGCCGCCCAGAGGTCTGCGGCTGCCCCGGCCTTCTATCTTCCGCTTGGGCTTGCAATTGCCCTGGTGCTGTGGGGAGGACCGCGCTACTGGTGCCTGGTTCTGATCTGCGAACTGGCGGGCGCCATTTTTTGTTACCATCGCCCGCTGATTTCCTGGTGTGGCGTCCCCGGCGTTTTTGCTATCTATGGTTTTTATTCGGCGGGTTTTTATTGGGTGCGACGCTGGTGGGGACTGGATGCCCGGCTCACCACGGTAAAAGATGTCGGGCACATGGCCGTCGCCTTCTCCGTTTCGGCCATACCGACCGCCTTCGTAGGCACCCTTTCACTCCTCGGCGACGGCTTGATTTCCCGGGCTGCCTTTGCCAAAACCGCCATTAACTGGTGGGAGAGCGATGTCATCGCCATCGTGACCTTTACCCCGATGCTGCTCTTGTATCTCGCACCCCGGATGACTCTGTGGATCGACGGCACATCCGCGCCCCGCGATACTCGAGTTGCGCAACTACGCCTTACCCGGCGGCAAATCGTGGAGCGAACTGTCCAGGCAGCTTCGATTGCCGCAACCTTGTGGCTGGTCTTCGATTATCCCCCGGCCGTTCCGTACCAGCCTCTTTACGCGCTCTTTATCCCGGTCGTCTGGATCGCGGTTCGCCACGGGTTACCCGGAGCAAGTCTCGCTACCTTTGCTGTCAATTGCGGCGCCATGTTCATTGCGGACCACGGTCACTCGGACCCCACCAGTCTCCCGACGTTACAGCTGGCGATGATGACCCTGGCCGTGACCGGACTGTGTGTAGGCGCCATCGTGACCGAACGGCGCCGTGCCGAGATGGCTTTAGAGCGCAGTGAATTCAGCCTCAGTCGCGCCCAGTCGGTCGCCAAAATCGGGAGTTGGACTCTCGATGTCGCGACCGGCGTACTGGAATGGTCGAACGAAACTTATCGCATCTTTAAGATCGTCCCTGGAACGCCGGTGACCTTCGCCATGCTGGAGAGCATGCTTCATCCCGACGATCGCGATGCTTTTCGCGAACACTGGGACATCGCTAAAGCGTCGGGAAAGTACGACTTCGTGCACCGCTTCCAGGTGGAGCGGCAAACCAAGTGGCTGCGAGGCCGCGCTGAACTCGAGCACGACCGCGAAAGCAAACACCTGGTCGCCATCGGGACCGTGCAGGACGTGACCGAGCGCAGACGCACCCAGGAAGCTTTACGGCAAGCGGAGGAAAAATACCGCGGCATGTTTGAAGACGCCGTGGTGGGCATGTATCAGAGCGATCCGGAAGGAAGATTACTGACTGTCAACCGGGCTCTGGCAGCAATGTTCGGATACTCTTCTCCCGCGGAAATGCTTAATCAGGTCAGCGAAATGCCACGCAAGATCAAGGGCGATCATCTTCAGCAGGACACCTTTCGTTTCCTGCTATCCGCGAAAGGTTTGGTCCGCGATCTGGAATACGAAGCCCGCCGGGCCAACGGCGAGGACATGTGGCTCCTCGAAAACGCCCGCGAGGTGCACGGGCCCGACGGCCGGACGTTATTTATCGAAGGTGCCGTACACGACATCTCGCAACGTAAGTTGCTGGAAGCGCAACTGCAGCAGGCACAAAAAATGGAGGCGGTCGGCCGTCTCGCGGGCGGTGTCGCACACGATTTCAACAACGCTCTTGGCGTCATGATGGGCTACGGCGAGCTCGTGCAGCTGGAGTTCGAATCCCAGAATCCCATCCACGGCAAAATGGAAGAGATCCTCAAAGCCGGACGCCGCGCTGCCTCGCTCACGCGCCAGTTGCTGGCTTTCAGCCGTAAGCAGGTGATTCAGCCGGTAGTCCTCGACTTCGACCTGATCGTCGCCGACACCGAAAAAATGCTGCGCCGGCTGATCGGAGAGAATATCGAACTGGCGTTGATGCGCGGGCCGGAGCAGAAACGCGTGCGCGCCGACAAAGGTCAGATCGAGCAGATTCTTATGAACCTGGCGGTGAATGCGCGCGATGCCATGCCCCGCGGCGGCAAACTCACTATTGAGACCTCTCGCCTGCAAGTGCTCGAACACGGTTCGCTGCATGTCTTTCTCAAGCCCGGCGATTACGTGAAGTTGCGCGTAACCGACAATGGCTGTGGCATGAGCGACGAAGTTCAATCCCATATCTTCGAACCATTCTTTACGACGAAGGAACCCGATAAGGGCACAGGGCTGGGATTGTCCACTGTGTATGGCATCGTGAAGCAGAGCGATGGCTACCTGCTGGTCGACAGCGAGCCCGGAGTGGGCACCAGCTTCAGCATCTACCTGCCTCAAGTCGAAGCGGCTTGCGCCGCTTTGCCCTCCGAGGCAGAGCCCAGGGCATTTCCCACCGGAACGGAGACCATCCTGCTGGTCGAAGACGAGAACTCTTTACGCGATCTCGCGCAAGGATGTTTGCAACGCCGCGGCTATACCATTCTCGGCGCGCCCAACGGCGAAGAGGCGCTCAAGATTGCCGAGCAATGTGAGGGAACCATTCATCTGCTGCTTACCGACGTCATCATGCCTGGCATGAGCGGGCGCGAACTGGCCGACGAACTCAGGCATTCCCGGCCCAACGTGAAAATCCTCTACATGTCCGGTTACACGCACGACCTGGTCACGCAAGAAGGAATTCTCGAGACCGGCTCTGAACTCCTGCAAAAACCTTTCAGCATCAACGCTCTGATGAATCGAGTACGCGATATCCTCGATGGACGCGGGCAGCCCACAGAAGCTCGTTGCGCCAGTTCGTCATGCTGATTAGCGGAGCGGCGCATGGAGAGGCCGGGTTGGTCACTGTTCCCCAGGACTTTACTTAAAAGCTCCATCAGTAGGGGTGGGCTGAAAAAATGGGGGAGCTCGACAGCTCCCCCATGCCATTCCAAATTAAGAACCTTACAGCGCCGCGCACACCGCTTTCACTTCGGTATAGAGTTCCAGCGCATCGTGGCCCATTTCGCGACCCCATCCCGACTGCTTGTAACCGCCGAAGGGCATGGCCGCGTCGAATACGTTGTAGCAGTTAATCCATACGGTTCCCGCGCGCAGCTCAGCCGCGGTGCGGTGCGCTTTGCCGATATCACGCGTCCAGATGCCCGCCGCCAAACCATAAACAGTATCGTTGGCGCGTTTCACCAGATCGCTGGCATCTTTAAATGGAATCGCCGCCACCACCGGCCCGAAAATCTCTTCGCGCATCACCTTCATATCGTCGTGAGTGTTCACCAACACGGTAGGTTTGACGAAGTATCCCTTGTCGCCGTGGCGTTCACCTCCCACGGTCGCCTTCGCGCCCTCGGAGAATCCTGATTCCAGGTAGCCGCAAACCCGGTTCATCTGCTCTTCCGAAACTAGCGGACCCATGTCGGTAGACTGCTCCCAACCGGGGCCGACCTTGATCTTTTCTGCTTTTGCTGAGACGCCTTCTACAACCTTGTCGAAGATCGGCTCTTCCACATACAGCCGTGAGCCTGCGCAGCAGCATTGACCATGATTGAAGAAGATTGCCATCGACGCCCCAGCAATCGCGGCGTCCACGTCCCCATCGGCATAAACCACGTTCGGCGACTTGCCGCCCAGTTCGAGCGAGACCTTCTTCAAATTTCCGGCCGCCGCTTGCACGATCAGCTTGCCGACTTCCGTCGATCCGGTGAAGGCAATCTTGTCCACGTCGGGATGCGCTGCCAGGGCTGCTCCCGCAGTCTCCCCATATCCCGTGACGATGTTGACCACGCCGTCCGGAATGCCCGCTTCCTGAATCAGTTCACCCAGCCGCAGCGCCGAAAGAGGAGTCTGCTCCGCCGGTTTCAGCACCACCGTACAGCCCGCCGCCAAAGCTGGAGCCAGTTTCCACGCCGCCATGAGCAACGGGAAATTCCAGGGAATGATCTGACCAATCACTCCTACAGGTTCTCTTAGCGTGTAAGCCAGATATTTTCCTGGCATGGAAATCGGAATCGTGTTGCCTTCAATCTTGGTCGCCCAACCTGCCATGTAGCGGAAGATATCTGCCGTCAGCGGTACGTCGGCGATGCGCGCAATTTTTAGCGGCTTGCCGTTATCAAGCATCTCCAGTTCGGCAAGCTCATCGAGGTTCTTCTCGATCAGATCCCCCAGTCTCCAGATGGCGCGCCCTCGTTCCGAAGAGGTCATCTTGCGCCACGGGCCAGCTTCAAATGCAGCGCGTGCCGCCTTGACCGCCCGATCGATGTCTTCGCGATCTCCTTCGGCTACTTGAGCCAGGACGTCGCCCGTCGCCGGATTATAGGTTGGAAAAGTCTTGCCCGATGCCGCTTCGCTCCATTTTCCGTTGATCAGCATCAGCCTTTTCTGCGACACGAAACTGGTGACTTTATCTTCCATGCGAACACTGCTCAGGACCGTTGCCATGATTTCCTCCTGGTTCAAATCGCTCTGATGGACGCAGTTCCCCACGAACCACGATGACAGGTGAAAGAAAGAATTTTCGAAACGAGCGCCCATTCTTCACCCGCTCCAGAGCTGTGTCAAGACCACATACGAAACGGGGACAGGCAGTTGGCCGTCCCCGTGAATAAGTCCTTCTTACCTCGAAAAGCCGTTGATCCGGGTCGCCTCCGGAGCCTTAAGGCTTCGGATGCGCCAAAACAAACTTGCTGACAATGTCTACCATTGTCGTTCCGGTCGTCGAATTCAGGTTTGGGTTATACGGATACGTCTTCGTTCCCGGGGAAATATTCAGAGCGGTTGCCGCATACCATTTATGAATGCCGCCGATCAGCCGGTAAAACTGGACCACGGTATTCGAGAGTCCTCCGGTGGCGCTTTTGATATTCAGGCTGGTCGGACTGCCGCCTTCGCTCGTACACAGTTGAGTGCTGGTATTCGGAGTTGCCTTGTCCGCAGTCGTCCAGAAATTGAAGCTGTCATCTGCGCCGGCGCGGGTGGTGTTATCGCTGGAGTAGAGTCCGCCGCAATAGAGTGATCCTCCATTAGCGACGCCCGCGTCATCGAAGAAGATCAGCACCGATACTGGCGTCAATGCCGCCGGCATGGTGTCATGCTGGTTGTAAGGCTCGATCCATGGACCAGAGCCCATCGTCGAGATAGCCGCAATATCCGTCCCCAGTTCGATCGCGATCCTGTGTTCGATCCATCCGCCATTGGAAAAACCGGTAAGAAATATTTTTTTAGGGCTGACTGCCAGTGCGGATTCCAGAGTCGAAATGATCGAAGCAGTGAACGTTACGTCGTCCGGCGGTGGTGTCTTGATAAAGAAGGGGTTCCAGTACCCGTTCCAGGTTCGGGTTCCATCGTCGGAGATCTCACCCTGCGGAAACACGATCACATATCCATATTTTTTTGCCGTGGTGATAAGGCCGGAGCTGGAAGAAAAGTTCGCTGCCGTATCGCCCTTGCCGTGATATGCGATCAGCATCGCACCGCTGCTGGCGTAGAGGGTCGGCACCAGCACTTCGTATAAACGTGTTCCGATGTAACAACTCTGCAAGCTGTTTCGTACTGTCAGGTTGCAGGTTGCCCAGGCACTCGATGTGTACAGACACACTGATGCCAGCATGAAAATCCACTTCTTCATCGATCGTCTCCTTCGCATGAATTGACGCGCGCGGAAAATCCGAACGGTCAGACTAAGCGTGGCGCGAAGGGTAGAAGGGAACCGTCAGATCGCGACACGGCAGAACAAATGCCAGCGCGCATCTGATATTGAAGGAAGACTATCGCCGGTAGTATGTGGAAGTGAGTGAAAGCTGAACACGATCGGAGTGACGAAAGAACATCTGCAATGTAATCGTTGAACAGCTCAGCTTTCGGCTGGGTTGCGCAGATACATGGCGGCGTACGCTCGCCACGGCCGCCAGCTTTCCGCTCGTCTTTCCAACTCGGCGAAGTTCGAAAGCACACCGTTGCCTAACAGTTCAGGGTCTGACGCTGGAAACGCATCGGTCTCACCCAGCGCCCGCATGGCGATATAGTGCGCGGTTTGCTTCGTCGATCCCCGCCTCCGCCAAACGCGTCAGGAAAGCCTCCGTACTCATGGTGCCATCGAAGCGGATCCTACCTTCGCAGACTGCGCGGGCGAGCGCACGAACCGTGGCGGCTTGTGCTTTCGCAATACTCAAGCCGGTCAGATCCGCCTTCGCGAGTGCATCGGGCGCAGGGAACAAGTGAGTCAAGCCATCCGCAGGCGAAAACCATTTCCCAAAGCGCTCTACCAAGCGGCGCTGCAGTACGTTTGCGCTCGCTCCGCCCATGCCCTGGCCGAGAACCGCGCAAACAGCAACTTCAAATCCGTCCCAGCACCCCGGAATTCTCAGCCCCGGACCGGCTTGAACGCGTTCCCCCAGAAACGGATCGTTCTTCAAGCTGCGAACAATCGCCGACCAATCCGCGCTCAGATCGAACATAATTCGTATTCGTTCCGTGATGAGATACAAGGAACGTGGATCTGGGAACCAGACTCGCAGGTTGAGACCGTTGTCGCCCTTATCCAAGTCAACCTCAAGAAACCCGTTCTCGCCGTTCAAACAAATTGAGCGCCGGTAACGTTGCGAGTCCACCGTCTCTACGCCCGGGGTCACATGTGTCCCCAGAAACTTAAGCATCCCTTTCCAGTCGTAGGGAGGACGAAATCCTAAATGGAAGTGGTATTGATTTTCAGGAAGCGTGCCGGTGTGCTTTGCCAGATGCCGCAGCTCAGTTGGCGAGCGATGGTAGACCTTGCGAATGGCCGCATTAAACCTGCGCACGCTGCCAAACCCGGATGCGATCGCCACCTCGCTCATCGGCAGCCGCGTCTCATCGAGTAACTTCTTGGCGAAATGGAGCCTTCGAGTTTGTGCCACCGCGTTGGGTGTTGCTCCCAGATGGCGGACAAACAGTCGGCGCAAATGACGAGAGCCCACGCCCAGCCGTTCCGCCAGCAGTTCCACTCCACCTTCTTCCAGCCCGCCTTCTCCGATCAGCCGCAAAGCCCGCGACACCGTACTCGGAGTTCCCAGCCACGCCGGAGTACCCGGCGAGCATTCTGGACGGCAACGCAGGCAGGGACGAAAGCCCGCCTCAGCCGCCGCTGCAGCCGTCGGGTAGTAGCGAACATTGATTTCTTTTGAACTGCGAGAGGGACAGATGGGGCGGCAATAGATTCCGGTACTGAGCACGCCAATAAAGAACTTTCCATCGAAGCGCGCATCGCGAGTCAACCGCGCCCGCGAACAAACCTGTAGGTCCAAAGTCATAAAGCTCGCCAACCCATCATAGCCAGTTGCTCCGCATGCAACTGGACATTATCGGACCACATGGTCGCGGGAAGAGGATAGGAATAGTCCTACCCTCTCCATCACGACGATTGTTACTTTGCCAGTTGTCCTAAAACTCGTTGCCGCATTCGCTGGCGCAGAGCTTCTGGTACCGCTACAAATTGCGAGTGGCTCGCAGCCGACGCCTTTTTTGCGCCATTGCTTGTCGCGAGCGCCGGAACGGCCAGGAACGCAACCGTATTCCCAGTCGTGCTATCTACCGCGTAGCCGGCAATCTCTCCCCGATCGTTGATGTCATTCGCCAACAACAAGTACAGCGAAGAGTTCGAGGCAAGCAGGGAATTCAGATCCGTGGTCACCCCGTTTTGCCACAGGAATGCACGGCAGTTGCTGAAGCTGGTATCGGCGCAGGATTGACCAACCACTTGTCCGGATCCATTCAATCCCCACGCCAGGTTGATCCCGTCGGTTCCAACCGGCGGAACTTCCTGAATGAGTTTCTCCTTCGTCCAGAAAAATCCTACCGGATCGAACTTGCCGCTTCCGTCTCCCGGGAGATTAGCGAATCCGGCAACCTGGCCGCGATTGTTGATGGCCGTCGGCGTGTTCCAGGCGACGCCGCCATCGAAGTTGCCAAGGTCCGAGGCAACTCCGTTCTCCCACATCACCGCATGTTTGGCGGTGAACCTTCCCACTGCCTGGTCGCAGATCCCCGAAATGCCCACGACTTGCCCGTGGTCGTTGATCGCAGTGGCAGCGCCATCGATGTCTGGCGACAACGGGGAAAGTTGCGTGATCTCGCCCAATCTTGGTCCCCAGATCACGGCTTCAAACTGCAGGACCTGTGGCGATACGCATGTCGAATCGTGCGTTCCATTCTCGGCCCATCCCACCACTTGACCGCGATTATTTATGCCCGAGCCATAGCTGTTGTAACCACCCGGAAGTGGCGGCAGCGCAGACATCACACCCGCCTGCCACACGAATGCCAGGCAGATCTGGTTGGTGATGGTCGGAAAATTCGCCAGGGCGCAGCTCCAGTCCTCGCTAATGGATTCGGTTGCCCAGTCTCCGAGATTCCGGCGAGTTCGCCTCGGTCGTTCTTGTTTGGCCATGCGATCGCACTATTCGGTCCGCCTAAGGTTCCCAAATCCATGGGAACGCCCAGCCAAAGTTCCGCGTGCTCGCTGGTATTTCCGGCCTGATATGCGTCGCCGGAAATCCATCCACTGTTATTCAAGGTCGCTGCCATGGCAGCCGTGCCGCCGCCCGGCGCTCCGAGATTAAAAACGTAATACTTCGCAGGTTGCTGAGAACTAGCGGAGCCGGTCTGCGCTGTCAGCGCTGATGTCGCTGAGAAAAAGAGAGTGATCGTCGCCACCCACCGGAGAACTCTGGATTGCATGTTGCCTCCTGATTGTTTGTTCTTTGTCTTGGCACAACGAATGGACTGTCGCTCGCGTACCTCGCTCAAGCGATGAAGCACGAGAGCAACAGCAAGTCCCCACACTCCGACATAGATGCCAGGCGATCGGACGTTTCCGGACGCTCTAGTCTCGGGCTGAGGAGCGAGGTGACGGGCGAATCAGGAAGAGAGTGAATCCAGGTACGACAAGCTTCAGGTCGGAAACTTTCTTAGCTACGCAAATCGCTTTTTGTGTGCGCCGCCTGGCTCAACTTCCGCGGCAGGGCGTTTGGCGTGGGGTTCTCTGGAGTGAATGATCAGGCACATCGAGCAGAATTCCTGGCCGCACAACTCGCACTCTTCGGAGTGCAGTTCGCACAGTTCGCTACCGCAATCGGAGCAGAAGGTACTCGCGTTTCGGCTGCACTCCTCGCCTTCCGCATCTCCCACGTTTCGGCTCAGGACGATCTCACATCGCTCCATAACGCCTTAGATGGTAATACAAGCCCAAGGGTTCCAAACGAAATCGTGCGGGGGTACAAGGCCCAGGCACGATGTTGATACAGTTTATTTCTCGCCGCCGTCCACGCTGCTGCCCCACATCGCGTTGCTTCCCCACATAGCATTCGTTCCCCACATGGCGTTGCCCGCCCAGATGGTGCTGAAGCCCGACGACGTGTCCGATCCCCACATGGCATTGCTGCCCCACATCGCGTTCGTGCCCGAGTTGCTGGCGGTCGGCAGGAATTGCGAGTTGCCCCAAACCGCCGACGTCGACCACATCGACGATGTGTTCCACACCGCCGAGGGGTCGCTCGACACGAATACGTTCCCAGTCTGGGGATCGTAGGTCGCGACCGGCGACATCGCACTGCCCTTCGCCACATCCGTGCTGTTCAGGGCGCCTTCAAGGTCCAGGTAACCGGCACCGACGGTGAACATGTCGTACTGCGAGGTGTAGGTGATTCCCGTCGCCGGGTCGATCACGCTGCTGCTCGCGGGAAGCGACTTCCACGCTGTCTTCATCAACCGCGCTTTCACCTGGTCGGGAGTCAGCGAGGGACTTTTCTGCAGCAGATCAGCCACCGCCCCGCTCACCACCCCCGCCGCCATACTGGTTCCGCTCAACGAGAAGTAACTCGTCGACGGCGAACTGTTTCCGCCATTCATGTAATAACTGTTGGGAATGCCGTTCGCCGGATATTGGCTGAACAACGTGCTGCCGGGCGCCTCCAGCGATACCAGCAGGTTTCCCGGTGCAACCAGGTCTGGCTTCACAATGTGATCGATCCCGGTCGGGCCCTTGGAACTGTAGCTCGCGATCAAATCGTCAGTACGGGTTGGAGTTCCCTCAGGCTTCATTGCGCCGACCGTGATCACATAGGGGTCGTTGGCCGGCGAGGTGATCGTCGCGTATCCGTTCGTGGCCTGGTAGCGCCCGTTATTGCCGGCCGCAACCACTACCACGATGCCCGCCTTCCACGCTTGCTCCACTGCCTTGCAAACTGGATCTGATGTGTAGCTTTCATACACCGGACGGCCCAGCGATAAATTGATTACACGAATGTTGAAGATCGGCTTCAGGAGAATGGCTTCGGTAATCGCCGCGATCACCGCACTGTCGCTTCCCGAGCCGTTCTGGTCCAGCACGCGAAAGTTGATCAGGTTCGCGCCGGGCGCGATGCCCATGAAAGTCTTGGAATATTTCGAGCCCGTGGAACTCGCCCCGTTACCGGCGATCAGCCCAGCGATATGCGTGCCGTGTCCGTACTGATCGGCAGCGCTCAAGGTTCCGGGCACAAAGCTCTGGCTGAAAATGACCCGAGACAATCCCAGGAACCCGCCATTCAGATCGGGATGGCTGGAAATGCCGCTGTCGATCACCACCACGCCCACCCCAGCTCCGGTGTATCCGCTCTGCCAGGCGGTGAAGGCATTGATTGCCGGCGCTGCGTTGCTGAGCGTCGGCTTCATGGCGCGATCAAGGCTGATGTAAGCGACGTTGCTCTGGTTCGAAAGCGAGAGCAGGTTCGATACCGGCAAGTCGGCTACCACCGCATTGACCAACGGGAGCGCACTCACAATCGAGCCCAACAGCCCAGTCAACGATTTCAGGTCCAGGAGGCTTGGTGGAGTCTTGTACTGCACGACCACTCTCGCCGTGGAACCGGAATATTTCTTGAGGTCCGGCGATAACTTTGAGTCGTCTGCGCACGCCACACTCACCGCGACCAGCAAAAAGATGGTCAAAACTTTCTTCATCGCCCGTACTCCCTTTCAAAATCGAAGGCAACCGCAGCGATGAGAAATGCAACGGGACTGCCACTAACGTAAAGCACTGAAAAATCGAGGCAACAGGAAATCCGGGTTCGAAAAAGCGGACAGATTGTCCGCAATGCCCTGACCCGTGGCGTCAACTTGGCCCGGAATAGAACTCCGTTCTGAGCAAGCAGTTAGGAGTGCTAGACACGTTGGTAACCGGCCAATTCCGTTTTGGAACGACGGCCGGACTGTCCTTCGGCAACAATTGTGCCAATGGCGCGTGGGAGCCAAATCGCCGCACAGGTGTTTGTGGCCGGAATGTCGTTACTCGCATTCGGCTGCTTTGCCCTAGCTTTTTCGCAGTGGTATTGCCACGACCCGGTTAAGTTTGTCTGCTATCTGGCGCTCGCCATCGCCGCGTCGTTCCTGAAAATCAAGTTGCCGGGCGTGAACGGCACCTTGTCGGTGAACTTCATCTTCATCCTGCTCGGAGTCTTAGAGCTCAGCTTCGGGGAAACGCTTCTATTGGGAATTGCCGAAGTCTTCGTTCAATCGCGATGGAGATCCTCCAAGAATCTGAAGCCGATTCACGTGGTGTTCAACGCCTCGCAATTTTCCGTGGGAACGGCGGCCGCGTATGGCGTCTATAAGCTAGTCACCCATTACGTACTCCACGGTACCGGACCGGTGGCCCTGATCATTGTTGCCATCACCTACTTCGCATTCAACACGCTGTCCGTTGCTGCAGTAGTGCGCCTGTCAGAAGGCAAGCCCGTCCTGCGGACGTGGTCCGAATCCTACTTCTGGTCTTTTCCTTACTACCTCGCCGGAGCGGCGCTGACCGGATTGATGTCGTACCTGAACCAGCACATCGGATGGCAATCCTCGCTCCTGGTCTTTCCGCCGATATATCTGATGTACAGGTCGTATCGTCTGTACCTGGGAAAGTTGGAAGATCAAAAGCGGCATGCGGAGCAGGTTTCACGAGTTCACCTTCGCACCATCGAAGCTCTGGCCCTCGCCATTGAAGCCAAGGATCAGACGACTCACGATCACCTTCAGCGGGTGCGCGTTTACGCCATGGAACTGGCCAAGGAATTGGGCCTGACCGAGGGCGAAAAAGAAGCCCTTCAAGCCGCTTCTGTTCTGCACGACATCGGCAAGCTCGCGGTCCCGGAAAGCATTATTTCGAAGCCGGGCAAGCTGACGCCCGAAGAATTCGAGAAGATGAAGATTCATCCCATCGTCGGAGCCGAAATCCTGGAACAGGTGGACTTTCCCTATCCCGTGGTGCCCATCGTGCGCGCGCACCACGAAAAATGGGACGGCAGCGGATATCCCGATGGCCTGGTGGGACAAGCCATTCCCATCGGCGCCCGCATTCTTGCCGCGGTGGATTGCCTGGACGCTCTGGCTTCAGACCGTCAATATCGCCGGGCCTTGCCGCTCGATGAAGCCATCAAGCGCGTATCGGACGAAGCCGGGAAGGCGTTTGACCCTCGGGTGGTGCAAATCCTTGCCCGACGCTACGTGGAACTGGAGCGTATGGCAAAGGAGACGCCCGTGCATGCGCCCGCAAAGCTTTCCACCGACATCAAGGTGGAGCGTGGCCTGGCGCCCGCTGCTGGATTTGCGGAAGCAGGACCGCCCTGCATTCCCGAGCAGCCCTCCTCAAAGGGCCCCGAGCTGAACCTCAACGATGCGCGTCAGCAAGCCCAAGAAATTCTCGAACTCAGCAACACACTGCGGCTGAATTTAAGCGATCTCCTCTCCATCCTTTGCACCCGGTTGAAGAGTCTGGTGCCTTACGATGCAATGGCGGTCTATCTAATCAGAGATGAGGTTTTGATTCCGGAGTTCGTGAGCGGAGAGAATTCGCGCATCTTCCGTTCCTTGCGCATTCCAGTGGGTGAAGGACTTTCGGGCTGGGTGGCGGAGAACCGTAAGCCAATACTCAACGGAAACCCATCGGTCGAACCGGGATATTTAAACGATCCCACCAAGTTCACAACTCTTCGATCGGCTTTGGCTGTTCCGTTGGAGACATCTTCGCGGGTGGGCGCGGTGCTGGCGCTCTATCGCGGGCAAGCAGACAATTTTTCCAAAGACGATCTTGAGGCCGTGCTGGTCCTCGCTCCGGAGATTGCGCTCGCCATTGAGCGTACCTCAACCAAAGCGTCCGCCCAAGCTGCCGGATCTCGCTAAGTCTAGCTGGGAAACGCAAAGACGGGCATTCTGCCCGTCTCAGCAAAAGGCTCAAGGCTCGCAACTATACCGCAGCTTCCACCGGTTCCTTGAACTCGCTTTCCGCCTCGTCGGACTCGAAATGTTCCGCCGAGTGCCGCTTCGCCACCAGCATATAAATCGAAGGCACCACAAACAGCGTGAAGATCGTTCCGATGATCATGCCGCTGACCAGCATAATACCGATGCTGTTTCGCGCTCCGGCACCCGGTCCGTTAGCGAGCACAAGAGGGAAGTGCCCGAACACGGTGGCAGCCGTGGTCATCAGAATCGGACGCAAACGGGTACTTGCAGCTTCCACGATAGCGTCAATCTTCTGCTTTCCGGACTCCTGTAAATGGTTGGCGAACTCCACAATCAGAATTCCGTTCTTGGCGATCAGGCCCACCAGCGTGATCAATCCGACCTCGCTGTAAATGTTCAGGGTCGTGAACCCAAGGAACGAGAACGTCAGCGCGCCGGCAATGGCCAGCGGAACGGATCCGGCCAGAATGATGAACGGATCGCGGAAGCTCTCGAACTGCGCCGCCAGCACCAGGTAAATCAGGATGGCGGACAGCAGAAATGTTCCCAGGAATTTGCTGCCTTCCACACGTAGTTGGCGCGATTCACCTGCGTAATCCACACCGAATCCTTGGGGCAGAATCTGCTTTGCCTGGTCTTCCAGGAACGTCAACGCTTTATCCAGCGGGACGTTCGGAGGAATGACGCCTTGGATTCGAATTGCGTTGAGCTGCTGAAACTTGTTCAGCGACCGCGGCTCCGTCGTGGTCTTCAGCGTGGCAAAAGTCGAAAGCGGCACCAGCTTGTCATTCGATCCTTTGACGTAGATCTGCGACAGTTGGTCGGGGGTCAGGCGATCCATGCGCTGGATCTGGGGAATCACCTTGTAGCTTCGTCCCTGAATACTAAAGCGGTTCACGTAATTTCCGCCCAGCATAGTGGAAAGATCCTGCCCGGCCTGGCTCAGGTCGACGCCCTGCGAACGCAGCTTGTCGCGATCGAAAACTACTTCGGTCTGCGGCTGGTCAAATTTCATGTCCACGTCGGCGTAAATGAACAAGCCGCTCTGCATCGCTTTCGCGACTAGCTTGTTGCCGAACTCGCTAAGTTGTTCCGGCTCGGCCGCCGAAGCGATGACGAAGTCCACCGGGAAGTTTCCGCCGCCTGGCAGCGGGGGAGGAGTCAACGGAATCACCCGGACGCCCGAAATCTTTGACAGAGGCCCAGTAGACTCCACCAACAATTGCTGCGCCGTCTTTTTGCGCTGGCTCCACGGCTTGGTCACCATGCCGCCGAAACCGCCGTTCGGATTCGTAATCTGGAAAATACTCTCGTTCTCAGGGAACGAGTGGTAAACGTCGTACACCTCTTGGGTGAACAAGTTCGTCTGGTCGAGCGTCGAATTCGCTGACGACTGAATTACGCCGAATACGACTCCCTGGTCCTCCGCGGGCGCCAATTCATGTTGCGAGAACATATAGAACGGGATCATCAGCGCCGCCACGATCACCCACAGCGTCAACACCACCGGTCGATAACGCAATGTGCCCGCCAGCGCTCGCGAATACCAAGTGCGCACAGCTTCAAAGCGCCGGTTCACGATGCCCGCGAAACCCTTCTCCGCGTCGCCCGCCCGTAGCAACTTCGATCCCATCATCGGGGATAGCGTCAAGGCCACGATGCCCGAGACCACGACTGCGCCCGCCAGGGTGAAAGCAAACTCGCGGAACAATGCTCCGGTAAGCCCGCCTTGAATTCCAATCGGGGCATACACCGCGGCCAGAGTAATGGTCATGGCGATGATCGGACCGACCAGTTCGCGCGCCGCGTCAAGAGCTGCGCGGAACGGCGTCTTACCCATCTGGATATGGCGCTCGACGTTCTCCACCATGACGATGGCGTCGTCCACCACCAGTCCCACCGAAAGCACGATCGCCAGCAAAGTCAGAAGATTAATGGTGAATCCGGCAATCAGCATCAGGAACACTGCGCCGATCAGCGAAATCGGAATCGCCACTACCGGGATCAGAACCGAACGGAACGATCCCAGGAACAGGAAAATTACGACGATCACGATGATCAGCGTTTCCACCAGCGTGTGCAGTACTTCGTCGATTGCGTCCTGGATGTACGCGGTGGAGTCGTAAGGCACTCCCAGCTTCATTCCCGTCGGCAACTGTGCCCGGAGCGCCGGCAACTGAGCTCGAACATCTTTGATCACCGACAGCGAGTTCGCAGTGGGAAGCACCCAGATTCCCATGAAGGTCGCCGTTTCACCATTGAAACGAACGTCCTGGTCGTAATTCTCGGCGCCCAGTGAGACGTCGGCGATTTCGCCCAGGCGCACTACGACGCCATTCTCTTGCTTCACTACCAACTGCTTGAACTCATCTGGGGTACGCAGATCGGTGTTGGCAACCAGATTCACCGAAACCATCGAACCCTTAGTGGCGCCGAGCGCGGACAAATAGTTGTTCTTTGCTAACGCATCGTGCACGTCGGATGGAGAAACATTCCGCGCCGCCATCTGTTCCGGCTTCAGCCAGATGCGCATGGCGAAAGTTCGATTGCCCAGAATGTCGGCCCGCTGTACGCCACTGACTGCGCTCAGCTTCGGCTGCACCACGCGAGTCAGGTAATCGGTAATCTGGTTCTGATCGAGGTCTGCGGAGGAGAACCCGATATACATGGCCGCAAATTGCGTATCCGCAGTTTGCAGGTCAATGACCGGAGCTTCCGCTTCCGGCGGCAAATCGTTTCGCACCTGCGCTACTTTGGCCTGGATCTGCGTGAGTGCCGCATTGGTGTCATAGTTCAGCTTCAGGTGCACCTGGATCGTGCTTAAGCCCTGCGCGCTGTTCGACTCCATATAGTCGATGCCGTCGGCGCTGGCAATAACGCGTTCCAGCGGGGTGGTGATGAATCCGCGCACCAGGTCGGCGTTCGCGCCTACATAAACCGTCGAAACCTGCACCACCGCGATATCGCTGCGTGGGTACTGCCGCACACTCAACGAACGAATGGCCTGCAAACCCGCGATCAGGATCACGAGGTTCACCACGACCGCTAACACCGGCCGCTTAATAAATAAATCGGTGAGCTTCATTCGATTCCTCGATTAACTCTCTTCCGGGTTTGGGTTCGGGTTGTTGCCAGGTTGAACCTTATTGTTGACTTGCACCGGCGCGCCATTGCGCAGCTTGAATACACCAGAACTTACGACCTCGTCTCCGGGATTGACGCCGGAAACAATCGCCACCTGGTCGCCGCGCGAGCCTTCGATTTTCACGAATTGCTGTCGCACTCCGCGAAAAGTCTTGCCCGACTTCTCATCTTTAATGTCGGACACAACAAATACCGAATCCCCGTAAGGCGCGTAGTTGATCGCCGAAGCCGGCAGCGGTACCACCTGCCGCGGCGTCCCCACGCCTACCGCAACGTTGACGAACATGCCCGGCCGCAGCTTGCCTTGGGGATTGTTCACGATCGCCTGCACTTGGATATTTCGCGTGGTCTCGTTCACCACTGAATCCAACGCCGTCACGCGGCCCGGGAACGCAGCTCCAGGCGCGTTGTCACTAGTCACCGCTAGCTTCCGCCCAATCTGCATCTGGGGTGACTGCTGCTGCGGTACGCCAAAATTCACATAAATAGGATTCAGGGACTGCAACGACACAATCGCCTGGCCCGCGGCCAGATATTGCCCCAGGTTGATCTGACGGATGCCGAGCACGCCCGAGAACGGCGCTTTGATCGTCTTCCGCGCAATGGCCGCCTTGATTTCTCCGACGTTCGCATCCGTCGCTTTTTGCTGCGCCAGCGCGTTGTCATATTCGGAGCGCGCAACCACTCCTTCTTTCACCAGTTGCTGCATGCGGCCGTAGTTGATTTTCGCCAGATCGCGCTGCGCTTCCATGGCCGCGAGCTGGGCACGTTCCTGGCGAGTGTCGAGTTCCACCAGTACATCGCCTTCTTTCACCCATCTGCCCGAATCGAAAAGAATTTTGTCCACCGTCCCCGGCAGATCCGCGCTCACCGTTACGCCCTGGATCGCTGCAGCCGTTCCGATTACGTCCAACGACGAAGGCCAAGTCTCCCGCTTCGCCACCACCGTCGTAACGGCGGACGGAGGCGGCTGAAAGCTCGCGCCCTGCGCAATCGCCGTCTGGATTTGGCGGAACTTCACAAACCCGAGGCTTCCCAGAACGATGATCACCACCGTCAACATCAAGAGCATCCGTTTTGCCATAAGTCGCCTTACTCCTGAACACCCACAAACAAGAAAGCCATTAAAAATGCAGACAACCCGTTGAACAGGCTTCCAATATCAGATTTGTTGCGCAACCAAAAGGATTCAGAGCTTCACCATTATTCATAATCCGGAATCGTTACGAATCATGGTCTTAGACGAAATATCCCGCAAAACTGCACCACGAATAACGACGTTTGACGCGCAAGGAAATCGACGCGAAATTCGTGCCGAGTCGAAAGCCTCTGCCCTGGGCTAAACTTCTGGCGTGTACCTTCCGGTGCCGCTGGCTAGACGTCAACTGATCGTACGGGCAGCTTGATCCTCAGCTAAACGGGCAGGGAATTCCGGTGAGGGCCAACTCGGGGCAGGCTACTCGCTCGCCTTCTATGTTACCGGAAATTCGGGGAAGATTTATTCTAAAGCGTCATCACGGGACGGACCTCTCCGTCTGCGGTCCGGCGGGAACGCGCATGCGCTGCCTGACGCATGGCCAATAGCACAGTCTGGGCCAGCCTTTCGACGACCGCGACGTCACCCTCATCGAAAGCGAACGAATTCCCCGAAAACACCTCCAGCAGCGCCAGCACGTCGCGCTCGTAGAGAGTCGGCGCCGCCAGGATCGATCTCACCCCGAGCGCCCGGCAGCTCTCAGCATTCACCCGACCATCGGTTTCCGAATCGTCGCAACGCAGGGCCCGGCCACTCTGGATGCACTCCAGCGAAAAATTGGAATTCACTTCCAGCTGGCTATTCAACTCCGGAGCATGGGTGCCAACTCGGGCGCGGCAAATCATCAAACCGTTCTGCATCACAGCGATGGCTGCACCCATTCCTCGTGTCAGTGATCGAGCCCGTTCGCAAATCAAATGCAGCGCTGCATCGAGATTCGATCCCAGCGCGTTGAACTCGTATTGCGTGGTGGTGGAGCACTCGTTTCCGTCATTTTGCAGACTGCCGATATTTTCCAGGCTCAATTCCAAGGCCTCGCGTTCTCTATGCAATCCCTGTCGCGGCGTGCCGGCCATGTTCAGCTTTGGAGCCTTGCGGCTGGGGGCTGCTTCGTTCAGCGTCAACCATTCTTGCAGCCGTTGCCGCGCCTCTCCTGGCAGATCGGAAAACCGCACACCCGCTCGTCCCAGCGCATCCGCCCAAGCCACGTATCCCGTCGTTTCCACGTAAAGGTCCGGATCGTGCAAACTGAACTGCAAAAAAACTGACCGCCGCGGCTCGACCGGCAACTCCGTCTGCATGGACATTCCCTGATCGCTCAGGTCAAGAATCATGCCTCCGGTGACGCCATCGAAGCTGGCGAATGCCGGCGTATGCACCTTATGGCGCAAGTAAGCTCTCCTATCGGGAATGAACTCCGGGTTGCCAGGCATGTGTTGGTAATGGGCGATGCCGGTGCCTCAACATCATCCGAGGAAAGGCTGTGCAGGAGAAGTACATTTGCGGGTTCGGGGCATTCATCCGTAGAAACTGCCGACTCAGTAAGGCAGAAATCCCTCGGTGGTGGTCCGCAACCGGTATACCGAAGTAGTCGCGGTTATGTAAAGCGTCCGATGATCGGCATCGCCCCAGGTCAGGTTGGCGGGCTGTTCCGGCATGAGGATCGTTCCCAGATGATATCCCTGCGCGTCCCAAACCCAGATTCCTCCCGGTCCTGTAACAAAAAGATTTCCGTCTTTGTCCACCTTAATGCCATCTGGTACGCCATCATCTTTGCTGCCGGGCTCTTCGCCGAAAACTTTGCCATTCTTCAAAGTCCCATCTGCTGCAACGTCGTACACGCGGATATTCCTCTTCTCACTGTCATCCACGTAAAAGCGCTTTCCGTCGGGGGAGAACGCCAACCCATTCGGCTGCGTAAGATCCTTCGTTAACAATCTGACGTCTCCCTTTTCCCCTAGCCGGTATACGCCTTGGAACGGAATCTCCTGTTTCTCTCCCGCAACCAGGTCGAGCGTCGGATCGGTGAAATAGAGTGCGCCATCGGGACCAACTATCACGTCATTCGGACTGTTGAACCTCTTGCCCTCGTACTTGCCGGCAAGCATTTTGTATTTCCCATCCGGAGTGATCTCGATAATTCCTCGCAGCACGCTCGCGCAATCGATCAAGCGATGCTGCCGGTCAAACGTGTTCCCGTCGGGATCGCCCAACGCGATCACCTCTTCCTTCTTACCATCCGGAAATACGCGAAAGATTTTGTTGAGCGTCTCGTCACTCACATACAGGAAGCCCGACGGATCCCAGACCGGGCCCTCGGTAAATCCGAAACCGATAGCTACCGTCTCGAGCTTCGCCCCCTGGTCGACCAGTTTCCAGAATTTCGGTGACTCGGCTTTCAAACCGAATGTCCTCTGCGGGCTTTGCCCCATGGCGGACCCGCACGCGATCACGATAAGCAGGCTGCAAACCCAGCCCCATCGCCAACATGTCATGTGCATCCTCGTCAGCATACTTCGTTCGGAGTTCGTCAAAATTAATCTTCTATTAACAATTGCGGGCCTTGTCCCTCGTTAATATCCAGTTAATGCCACAAGAACCGCTCTCAATCCGTGATGTCGACGATGCTACTCATGGCCACCGCATTCTTCACCTCAAGGGACCGATCCTGATTTCGAATCTCTTCGAGTTCCAGACCAAGGTTCGCGGTAATACCACCCGCTCGCTCATCCTCGACCTGACCGAAGTCCCTTACATCGACTCCGCCGGCATCGGCGCGCTGGTCGGTGCCTATGTGAATCATCAGAAGGATGGCCGCAGCTTGGCTTTGGTCGGCGTAACTGACCGCGTACGCAATGCGCTCAAGGTCACCCACGTGGACTCTTTCTTCCACTTTTTCGATTCCGTAGCGTCAGCCGCGGCTGGCGCGTAGCGCGAAGAGGAATTTCCCCTTTCTTCATTTCCGGCGACGGGCTTGACACCCCGGCCCACACCATGCGGTGAAACAGTTCGTCCATTTCTTGCGGAGAAGCTTGCGTTCCGCTTTGTAGCCACCAGGACATCAACGATAATAGCGCTCCTGCCAACGCTTGCGCGTTAGCCGCGCTCTGAGCGGAAGAGATCGGCGGGCTCGACAATTGCTGCAGGCGTTTTCGGATCGCACGCGCGAAATATTCCTGCCCCATCTCGAGGAAGTCCCGCAACTTATCAGCCTCCGTGAGCGCCGAATACAGGTGCCTCATCTCGCCGACATGGGCAAAAAACTCGCTCACCGGCGCCACCCGCTTCGACGCCTCCTTCCGGCGGATCAGCACTGTTGAAAACATTTCAAAAAACTCTTCCATGTCGCTGAGGAACAGGTCGTCCTTGTCCTGGTAATGCTTGTAAAAAGTGGCGCGCGCCACGCCCGCTCGGTCCAGCACCTGTTGCACGGTGATGTCTTCGAATTTTTCCTCTTGAATCAGCTCCAGCAGTGCATCGCCCAGCGCATTCCGAGTGCGCCGGACTCGCCGGTCCACCTTCGTCGGCTTTGCCGCGACAGATTTTTCGGACATACACCCCCTCTTTGTTCGACAACTCGCAAACGGCATTGACCCGTCCAGGAACCGTCGCTACAGTCCGTCCATGAGCGACGATCAATTAAGTGGTTGGGCTCTGATTGCCGGAACCGGCGGCACGATTATAACCATGAGCCTGCACCCGACCGGGCGCGTAGCTGCGGCGCAGATGGAATCCATGATTCGCATGCTGATTGGCGTCCATGCCCTGGCGCTGGCCTGCCTCCCGGCCCTGTTCCTGGGAACGCTCGGCCTCACTCGACGCCTGCGCTCCAGCCATCGCCTTGCGATGACCGGATTGGTCGTCTACACCTTAGCCTTGATTGCCACACTCAACGCCGCGGTCGCGGACGGTTTGGTTACGCCCAACGTTCTGCGGCAGATTGTCGAGTCCGGCACTACGCATCCTGCTGCCGATATCTGGCCTGCGATCGCGCACTACAACTTCTATGTGAATCAGGGGTTCGCGCAGGTTTTCGTCGCCGGATCCTCGATAGCGCTGATGCTCTGGTCTCTGGCCGCCTGGGCTAAGAGGGAACTCTCGCGCCCCCTCAGCATCTATGGCTGCATCCTGGGCGTGGCGAGTCTCGCGGCGATGTTCTCTGGCTACCTTCCGCTGGATGCGCATCATTTCGGCGCCGTCGTTTTCGGACAAGCTATCTGGTACATCGGCGCAGGCGTGATGCTCATTCAGCACAACGAGCAGCGGGCTGCGGCTGTATAGATTTTCACCGATACCCTCATCGTCGCTTATAAGTACAACTGTGACCCCGGGTACGGAAATTGCGAGGACCGGGAGGAATATTTTCTGACGCAGCGTTACGGATTGGTGCGCTGGGACCACGGAAAGTTTTCTGGCGGTAAATACAAGGTCGACAAATTCACGATCTATAGCAAGCTGAAGCCCGGAGCCGCAGCGCCCCCGCAATTTCCGTGCGGATAGCGTCGGCAGATCCCTTACCTGTGGTTCGGCCTCACCCCGCCTCGGTGGATGAGGCCGCGCCCAAATAGTTATGTAAAGAATAAGTTTTCAACAGATCTTAGCCGTGCAGCGGAACTTCTGACTACACGTTCCGCTGTATGAATAAACTGCTCACACATTCTGGAATTATTCCCGCCTGCGGTTTTAAATTCCCGCTAAATGCAACGAACCACGTGTTGGCAGTCGAAGTGCTACTTCGGTAGTGAGCCCAATGAGAGGGAATTTTAGATTCGAGGATCAACATCGATAGCATGCTTGATAACAGGTGGAAAGAACTGTGTGAAGCCATCATGCGAGAAACCGATCCGCAAAAGCTTCTCGCGCTGGTTGAAGAACTCAATCGCACTCTTGACGAGCGCGAAAAAGACCTCAAAAAAGAACGCGGCGCTCAGGCCGCGTTCGATCATTCTTAACCGACACTGAACCTCTCACGCCTTCCGCGTCAGAGCCAACCTTTCACCCGCGCAATCCGTGCCGCTTCCACTCGATTCGACGCGCCCAGTTTGCTGATCGCTTCGGAAAGGTAGTTGCGAATGGTGCCTTCCGAAAGGTTCAAATGGGCGGCGATATCGCCGCTCGCCATCCCGTCTCCAGCCAGGCGTAAGACCTGGCGCTCGCGATCCGTCAACGGATCCGGCTCTCCCCACGCTTCCGCGGCGAGCTCCGGATCGACGACCCGCAATCCGCAATGCACGCGGCGTACGGCATCCGCGAGTTCTTCCGCAGGCATGTCTTTGAGCAGATAGCCCGACGCCCCGGCATCGAGGGCGCGCCGCAAGTATCCAGCACGCGCAAACGTTGTCAGGATGATGACTCGCGTCGTCGAGCGATTACGCTTCAATTCGCCCGCGACATCAAGTCCGGTCATCTCCGGCATTTCGATATCTGTCAGGAACACGTCGGGTTTATGCGAGAGCACGGCCTGCAACGCTTCTTTGCCGTTACGCGCCTGCGCTACAACCGAAATGTCGCCCTGGATTTCCAGCAGCGCGGCCAAGGCTCCCAGCACCATGCCCTGATCTTCTGCGATGACCACTCGAATTGTTTTCCTTCCCTCTTTGCTCGCAATCATCGCACTGGATCTCCGCTGCTGCTGATGGGAATGCGAATGGTGAGCCGGGTTCCATGCGTGTTGTCGCGCTCGATGCTTCCCCCCAGCGCCTCCACACGCTCGCGCATCCCTCGCATGCCGTTGCCCTCGACAGGCTCGCCTCCGCGGCCATCGTCCTGAATCTCCAGCAGGCAATGTCCATTGTTCGCGGCCAGGTGCAGCCGGCAATTCTGCGCTCGGGCATGGCGCACGACATTCGTCACGGCTTCGCGCACCACCAGCGCGATCACGCTCTCCTGCGCCGGATTAAGATTCAGCTTGGTCGTTTCCGCGCTCACCGTAACCCCGGCCGTCTGCAGTGTCGCTTTGGCTCGGCTGAATTCCGTCTCGATGCTGTTCACGCGATATCCGCGAATGGTATTGCGAACTTCTGCCAGGGCCTCGCGCGATGTCTGTTCCACATCTCCGATCTCCGCCTTGGCTCGTGCAGGATCCCAGTCGATCAGCTTCTGCGCCAGCTCCGATTTCAAGATGATGACCGACAAGGTGTGGCCCAGCACATCGTGCAGATCGCGCGCAATGCGCTCGCGTTCCGCAACCTTTGCCAGCAACTCAATTTCCTCGTTCGCCACGCGCAGCTTGGCTGTGGCCCGATCGCGCTGCGCTACAAAGATGTTCGCCACGCAGACCGGGATCGAAATGATGTAAACCGTGAACAGAAACGACGAAGGCACGTGGAAGGCGTAGGACTCGCCCGCCGCCAAAACGAGCAGCCCTGCCAGCAGGGAGATCGTTTGCCATGGTTTGGGAAACAGGAAGGGAAGTGACGAAGCGGCGTAGATGAAAAATACCGAAGAGCCGGGGTTGAAAGGAGTGAACCCGACCCCCAACGCGACGATTGCCGCTAGCGCCACATACTTCCATGGCTGGACAAGCCGGAACAGTCCGACAAAAAGGAAGACGAACACGACCGCGCCCAGCACCGTGATCGTCCAGATTCTCCAGTTTGCGTGCGAATAGAACGGGCTCAGGAAGAAGAACACGAGATAGAAGAGCCACACAAACGGGGCCCAGCTGCGTTCTCGATCGCACTCGGGGTAATTCATGGTGTCCCGCCTAGCTTAGCCCAGTAGCGATGCTCATCCATACATCTTTCCTTCGTCGCGGCGGAACCCGTAATACGCGACAGCCAGGCATACCAGCGTGAACCCAATCAGGAATTCCCAGTGTTGCCAGCCGGAAGTGTCGTCGCCGCCTCCCACCAGCCGCAGCGCAAGCTGTGCCAGATGATACGGTGGCAGCACATGCGCCGCCTGCCGCAGGAATTTCGGCAGGAACATAATCGGGACCCACAATCCCGAACAAAACGACATGGGCAGATAAATCATGTTGATGGTCGCCGGCGCGGAATTCGGCCCCATGAAATATCCCAGCGCCAGCCCCATGGCACAGAAGGGAAGCGATCCGGCAATGAGCAAGGCGAACAGTCGCAGGACTTGAAAAGGAGCCATGGTCACTTTGCCAAAGGTGATCCCCAGCAACAAGAGAACCGACACCACCGCCGCGCTGAAGATCATGCTCATCACGACCTTGCCAACGAAGTACGCCGCCGGCGGCATCGGACTGGCACGCTTCACCTGCAACCATCCCAGCCCGCGTTCCGCCGCGAGTCCGGCGGCGGTTCCGAACAAGGACGTTCCCATCACTCCGAATGCACCATAAGTCGCAATCATGTATGCCGGAGTGCGTACTCCCTGGATAGTTGCCGATCCCAATATCAAACCGAACAGGATGTAAAACATGGTTGGGAATCCGATCGTCGAAAACGAATATGCGCGCAGCCGCAGGTTTTTCAGGAATTCGTACTTCACTTCCTTCCAATACACGAACGCTATGCTGCGCTGATTTCTAGGGGAGATCTTCATTACTGTATTTACGGCACTGGCCATGATTTCCTCGCTTGAATTACGTGTGAGAAACTTCGTTGTCTTCCCGGGTCAGCGAGAGGAATGCCTCCTCTAAACCCGCGCTCGTCACTTCCAGTCCCGAAACCTGCGAATCGCGACTCAGGATCTCGCGCAGCACCGGTTCCGGATTCGCCGTGCGGATCTCGAACCACCCGCGGCCCTCCTGCACTTCCATCACCCCAGACAGGTTGCGTACGGTGGCGAGTGAAAGCGAAGTCTGGCAGCGAATACGTTTGCCGCCACTGCGCGACTTGATCTCCGCCGGCGTGCCTTCAGCGATGATCTCGCCCCGGTTCAGCACCACTACGCGATCCGCGAGCGCGTCGGCTTCCTCCAGGTAATGGGTCGTCAGCAGTACGCTTTTCCCGCGGTCGACCAGGCTGCGAATCTGTTTCCACATCAGCCGGCGAGCCTCTACATCCAGCCCCACCGTCGGCTCGTCGAGAAATAGAAGATCCGGATCTCCGCAGATGGCTAGAGCAAACAGAACACGCTGGCGCTGTCCTCCCGAAAGCTCGCCAAACAAGCGCTCCTTCAGGGACTCTAGTCCGGCAATGGCCAGGACCTCCGCTTGCGGCAACGAGCTCGGGTAGTAGCTCGAAAATAGATCGATGTGCTCGCGCACCCGCAGAGTTTCCGGCACCCGCGCCACCTGGAGCATGGCCCCGGTTCGCACCCGCACCCGGTAATCGCGTGGGTCGCCGCCGAAGATGCGTACCGTGCCGCGATCGGGCGCCAGCAATCCCAGCAACAACTTCACCGCCGTGGTTTTGCCCGCGCCATTGGGGCCGAGCAGCGCCACCAGTTCTCCCGCCCCCACCGATAGCCGCAGATTGCTCAGTGCGCGTACGGGTCCATAGCTCTTTTCCACACGGTCCAGCACGGCCACGTTTTCCCCGGCCACCGCCAGGTTTGTTCGGATTTCAGAAATTGCAGCGATCATTCGCCTCTCCCTCATGGAACGATCGTAGAATCGCGCACCGTGCAAGTTTCGGGTAGTGGACAAGATCACGATCTTGGCATGACATTTGTCACTGCCACGCTGGCCGAAGTAATTTACTTCGGTATAATCCTCAGTCGGCTGGTGTTCTGCCGCATAACTGCCTACATCGCATGAGGTTGAATTGAAAATCCGGCCCGGGATTGAACTCGCCAGCCTCACCGATGTGGGCTGCCAGAGAGAAAACAACGAAGACAATTATTCCTACTGGGAACCGGAAAGTGACGCGCAGTTCGCACAAAAGGGAAGGCTCGCTATCGTGGCAGACGGCATGGGCGGCCACGAGGGTGGACAGGAAGCCAGCCGCATCGCCGTCGATACCGTGCAGCAGACCTATGCCAATGGCCCAGGCGCGGATGCGCAGGCCTTGCTGGTGAACGCCTTCCACGCCGCCCATCGCAACATCCAGGAATATGCGTTTCGCCGTCCGGAGTTATCCGGCATGGGCACCACGTGCACCGCGATTTCCCTTCGCCAGCACCAGCTCTACTTCGCGCACGTCGGCGACAGCCGTCTCTACCTGCTGCGCGGTTCAGTTCTGTCTCGCCTCACTCACGATCATTCCTACGTCGGACGGCTGGTCGAGACTGGCGTGATTCGCTCCGAGGAAGCCGAGTTCCATCCGCAACGCCATATCCTGACTTCGGCTCTCGGCGCTGGCCTCGAGATTTCCCTCGACTCACCGCAGCTTCCAGTTGCCCTGCAAAAGGACGACATTCTGGTTCTCTGCTCCGATGGGATGTGGGGATTGGTCAATGATCGCGAAATTCAGGAGACGCTCGCCTTGCGTCCACTCGAAAAGGCCTGCCGTACCCTCGTCGATCTTGCCCGGCAACACGGCGGCCCCGACAACATCACCGTCCAGCTCATAGAAATCACCCAGTAGCGCAGCTTTAATGGTCAAAAGCTGAAACGAACTGCACACCTCAGTCCGAGCGGCGCCTTTCGCGGATCGGCAACTCTCTCAAATTGAGCAACTTCCGGAAATTGGCAAATCTGGCATTTCACTTGCTAACACGACTATGTAAATTAAGTCTATTATTTCAATAGACTTTATGGCAATATTCACGCGATGAAGATTTCACAAAAAGGTTTGTACGCCCTCCAGGCCATGATGATGCTGGCGCGCCACTATAACCAGGGCGCGATTCGCATCCGCGATATCGCCTACGAAGAGGATCTGCCCGAGAAATTTCTGGAGTTGATTCTTCTGGAGATGAAGAACGCTCGCATGGTCGAAAGCGTGCGCGGCGCCAAGGGCGGCTACCAGCTCCGGCGTCCACCGTCCGAAATCCACCTCAGTGAAATTATTCGTCTGATTGACGGCGCCCTCGCACCGTTCGGGGATGCCGATCAACTGCGCAGCCTGATCGACCGCGATGCCGAGCATCGCGCGCTCTACCAGGTGTTTCTCGACGTTCGCAACGCTGCGGCTCGCATCCTGGAAAACACCACGCTGGCCGACATCGTGGGTCAGAGCGGACGCAAGCCGGGCAAGAAATCTCGCAAGAAGGGCGAGCAGGGCGGAGTTCTGCCCATGGTCGTCCATGGCAATCCAAACAGGGGAAAAGATGAATAAGAAAGTCTTGGGGACTTTGCTTTTCATGGTGTTGTTCGCAGTGCTCGGGTTTGCACAAACTACTATTCGTGTCGGCGCGTTTCCGAATATCACCCATCCACAAGCGATGGTGGGAAAGGCCAACGGATACTTTCAAAAGGCGCTGGGCCCGAACGTGAAAGTCGAGTGGAAGAGTTTTAATGCCGGACCGTCGGCCATCGAAGCCCTGTTCGCAGGCGCGATCGACATGACTTACATCGGCCCAAACCCAACCATCACCGGTTATGTGAGGTCGCAGGGCGAAGCGTTGAGGGTAGTCGCGGGCGCTGCCAGCGGCGGAGCCTCGCTCATCGTCCGTAACGATGCCGGTATCAACAAGCCGGAAGATTTCCACGGCAAGAAAGTCGCGTCCCCGCAACTCGGCAATACACAAGATGTTGCCCTCCGCGCCTGGCTCAAGTCGCATGGCATGAAACCGAACGACAAGGGTGGCGACGTGCAGATCATGCCCATGGCGAATCCCGATCAGCTCACGCTGTTTCAGAAAAAGGAACTCGACGCAGCCTGGGCGCCCGAACCTTGGGCCACGCGACTCATCCGCGAAGGCAACGGCCGGTTGTTCCTTGACGAGCGCGACCTTTGGCCC
Organism: Terriglobia bacterium; assembly: GCA_963797845.1. Classification (GTDB taxonomy): domain Bacteria; phylum Acidobacteriota; class Terriglobia; order Terriglobales; family Acidobacteriaceae; genus DASREM01. Next base: position 169,941 of record CAWCRE010000008.1, on the reverse strand, counting down.
AACAAGCAGTTCATCGTGACCAACCTGATCGTCAGCACCAAGTTTCTCCACGAGCATCCCGACGTGGTCAAAAACTGGATTCGCGCCAACGTCGAAATCACCGACTGGATCAACGACCACATTCCCGAAGCCAAGAAGCTCATCAATCAGCAGATTCAGGCCGAGACCGGCAAGCCGATTCCGCAGGAACTGATCGATCAATCTTTTACCCGCTTTGAAGTGACTTACGATCCTTTGCGCAACTCGCTGCTCACGTCGGCTAAGTCCGCCTTCGATGCCGGGTTCCTCGGGCACGAGATGCCCGACCTCTCAAAACTGTACGACTTGACGCTTCTCAACCAGGTTCTGGCGGAAAAGGGAAAGAAGGCGATTCAATGACCGCATCTCCGCAAACGTTTTTTCATGGCGATCCCGGCGCGGGCCGGCTCGCGCGTTCCAAGAATGGTGGAGTGGCAACTCTGCCTTTGCGGGAGCCTCGTCCTATCACCACACCGAAGGTTTCGCTACAGGAGATTTCCCTAAGCTACAAGGCTTCGAACGGCAAGCGTCTGCTCGCGCTTGACAAGATTAGCCTGCAAGTTCAGCCCGGGGAGTTTCTCTGCATCGTCGGCCCTTCCGGATGCGGCAAGTCCACGCTGCTCCATCTCATCGCGGGATTGCATAATCCCACCTCCGGCCAGGTGTTGGTCGACGACAAACCGATCGCTGGCACCGGCACCGATCGTATCCTCATCTTCCAGGAACTCGGCCTGTTTCCCTGGCTCACGGTCAAGGAAAACATCGAGTTCGGCATGAAGATGAAGGGAATCCCCAAAGCCCAGCGCGAACGAGCAGATCGACTATTACCTGCGCCTGGTGCACCTGTCGCAATTTAAAGACAGCTACACCCACCAGCTCTCCGGAGGCATGCGGCAACGCGTTGCCTTGGCTCGCGCACTCGCTACCGAACCTGACGTCCTGCTTATGGACGAGCCTTTCGCGGCGCTCGACGCGCAAACTCGCGACCTGCTGCATGATGAGCTCGAACGACTTTGGGCTGAGACCGGACGCACCATCATTTTCGTCACCCATAACGTGCGCGAAGCGGTCCGTCTTGGCGATCGCGTGGCGCTGCTCAGTTTTCGTCCCGGCCGCGTCAAACGCGAATACAAAATCGACCTGCCACGCCCGCGTCACCTGGAAGATTTCGACGTCGCTGCTTCGGCGCGCGAGATCCTCGGCGACCTGCGTGAAGAAATCAATCGCTCCCTTGCCGAGGAATACCAGGAAGGTGTGAAACCGCACGTGGAACCGGGAGCACAACAATGAAACGCGCCGCGCGCTTCGTCATTTTCTACGCCGCCTTGTTCGGGTTGTGGACCTTGCTGGCGGAGCTCAAGATCTGGCCGCCCTACTTATTCCCCACGCCATGGGGAGTCGCGCAGGCGTTGTGGGCCGGCTTCGCCGACCACAGCTTCCTGATCGCGATCAACGTAAGCATGCGCCGGGTGCGTGATCGGCTATCTGATTTCCGTTGTCCTCGGCATGGTGCTGGGCCTCGGCGTCGCCAGCAACAAGTTTCTGGAAGAAACCATGGGTGGTTTGCTGGTCAGCCTGCAAAGCCTTCCCAGCATTTGCTGGTGGCCCCTGGCCCTGTTGTGGTTCGGCCTTAACCAGAATGCAATTCTCTTTGTTGTGGTGATGGGATCGTTACTCTCCGTAACGCTGGCCATGGAAGACGGGCGCAAACAGATGCCCAAGATCTACGGCATGGCGGGACGCAACCTCGGGGCGCGCGGCTTTAATCTGTTCTGGTATGTGCTGGTGCCCGCGAGCCTGCCTTTTATCGTCTCCGGGTTGAAGCAGGGATGGGCCTTCGCGTGGCGCTCCTTGATCACCGCAGAAATGCTTTACCTCAGCCTCGGTCTCGGACAGGTCCTCATGATGGGACGCGATCTGAATGACATGAGCCAGGTGTTGGCGGTGATGATCCTGATCATCGCACTTGGGTACGTAGTCGACGGTTTGGTATTCAAGACGATCGAGCGGCGTTTGCAGCATAAGTGGGGATTGATCGCCGCTAGTTGAGGCGTGCTTTCTTGTAGTTTGCAGCCGGATCTGACCCCCAGGCGGTTCCGGCCTGCGTCTGTAATCACAAGTGAAATGATCGACATAATGGTGATTGCACCACTAAGCTTTCCCCAGCTTTTGCCGAAGTGTGAAGTGCGGAAGTAGCGGTAACGCAGTCTGCCGGTTGTTAAACCACAAAGGAGCAGCATTTTCATGCAAGCTAACCAGAAGTTTATTGCTACCGTGATGGGACTCACCATGGCGGCGGCCCTCTTCGCTCAATCGTCACAGCCCGCGCCGGCCAAGACGAAGAAAGCCTCTCCCCGGAGCGGAACCATCACTCTCAAAGACATCCAGGAATTGCGTGACGCCCTGGCTGCCCAACAACAACAGATCCAGCAACTGCGCCAGGAAATGCAAGGCAAAGACGCAGCTTTACAGGATGCACGCCAGCAGTCGCAGCAAGCCCAGCAGCAACTGCAACAGGCGCAGTCCACCGCCGCCGACGCGCAGCAAAAAGCCCTGGCCGCGCAGACTACGGCTGACCAGCAGAAGGCCGATCTCGACAAGATCAATAGCACGCTGGCCGATGTGAAAACCTCTCTAACCGGCACGGCCACCACGGCGCAGGACGAGCAGAAGCGCGTCTCCGCCCTTGAAGGACTGGTGGGACGCTTCCGCCTCAACGGCGATATCCGTATCCGGGGTGAGAGCTTCTTCCAGGACTACCCTGGTTTCCAGAACCGCAACCGGGCCCGCGTCCGCGTCCGCTTCGGCTTCGATGGCAAGCTGAACGAAGATTTCGTGGGCAGCGTCGCACTCGCCACCGGTTCGCTGGGCGATCCGACGACCACCAACGAAACCTTTACGAACTTCTTCGATCGTAAAACCATTGGCCTTGACAAGGCATACATCACCTACAATCCGGTCGCTCATAACTGGTTCTCTGCGACTGGCGGAAAGTTCCCTTATCTGTGGCAGCGCACCCAGATCACTGGCGATCCTGACCTGAATCCCGAAGGGTTTGACGTCAAAGCTTCGTTCGACACCCACATACCCCTGGTGAAGAACCTGACGGTGCAAGCGTTCAATACTCTGTTCAACGAAGTCACCTCCGGCCCCGACTCCTATTCTCTCGGCGCCCAGATCGCGGCCAAGCTCCAAGCCGGGCCGTGGACCGCGACCGCGTCCTATATGGGAGAGCGCTGGAACGGCACCAGCTCGTTGCTGCAAGCCAGCGGCTTTGCGGTGCAGGCCACCAGCATCGGTTTCACCAGCGGGACCACGACCACCACCATCCCCGCCACCGGTGAAGGTCCGGGCTGTGCGAAGGGCAGCGCGTCGGGTGGAACGTTTCCCACTCTTCCTCTCTGCGCCTTTGCGCCCAATGGAGAAACCAACGGCGTATTCATCGGCAACGATGGAAAGCCGCATTTCGCTTCCGGCTTTCTCTACTCCGATTTCATTCTCAATAACCAGGTCAAAACCGGCTTGAGCCGTTTGCCCTTGAACCTGCTGTTGGAGTTCGAGCAGAACCTTTCCGCGGCGAACCACCCGTTCGACACCTCGGGCAAACTGATCAACTCACTGGGTCCGCAAGACAAGGCCTACCAGGCTGACATCAGTCTGGGCCAGGTCAAGAACAAGAACGATGTCCAGTTTGGATATGCCTTCTTGCGGCAGGAACAGGACGCCGTGCTGGCCGCCTTCTCAGAAAGCGATCAGCGCGCGCCTACCAACATTGTTCAGAACCGCATCTATGCCCTCTGGAAACTGCGCGCCAATACCGTGGCGGGCTTCACCTGGTGGCATGGCCGTACGCTGAACACTAACCTGCAAAACAACGCTGCAAGCCTGAACAAAACCATCACCAAGGCAGGGCAGGAAGAGTCCTACCTGAACCGCTTGCAATTTGACCTGATCTACACATTCTGACGAATGTTCCACTCCTGGATGCCGGCTGTTCCAAAAGTTCCGTGAGCAGCCGGCCTTTTTCCCCCGCTTCTTGGCAAGCGGCCTGAGGACGTTCCCGTGAGTCAGTTGGAAGAAAAGAATTCAGATCCCCACACCATCGCCATTATCGGCGGCGGCTTCAGCGGTACCACGCTGGCCGCGCAACTTCTCCGCCTCGATCCCAACCTAAACGTCGTGGTCATTGAACGTTTTCATTTGCCGGGACGCGGCATCGCCTACGGCACTCAGTTCGGCCTGCACCTGCTGAATGTGCCGGCGAAAAACATGAGCGCGCTCGAGGACGACCCCAATCACTTTCTAAACTGGGCTCGCGATAACTACGACGCCGGCACCGAGCCCGACGATTTTCTGCCCCGCCGGATTTATGGCCAGTATGTCGAATCCATTCTCCGCGACGCGACGGCTCTCGAAGAAGGACGGCTGGAATGGCGGCAGGATGAAGCGCTTGCCATCCATGTGGTCGACGGCAAGGCGGAGATCCGCTTTCGCAGCGGTCCCAAAGTCGTTGCCGACCGCGTCGTGCTGGCAGTGGGAAATTTTCGTCCCAGCGATCCGCCCTTGCCTGGCCGAGACCAGCGCAACCGGCGGTACATTCCTTTTGCCTGGTCGCATGATGCCTTGCAGGGCGTCGAGCAGGAGGAAAGCATTTTGCTGATCGGTTCCGGGCTGACCAGCATCGACCTCGCGCTCGCCTTGCGGGCGCGTGAATTTCGCGGCTCGCTTCACATTCTTTCCCGGCGCGGCGTCATTCCCGAGTGGCATCATGACGCGCAGCCCTGGCCGCTTCATTGGAATGAGCAGTCGCCGCGCACCGTTCGGGGACTGGTGCGTTGGGTGCGTCAACAGGTGGAAGCCGCAGCCAAAAAGGGCATCCACTCGAGCGCCGTCATCGACGCCTTGCGTCCGCTTACCCCGAAGATTTGGCAAGCTTTGCCTCACGCGGAGAAAAAGCGGTTTCTGCGGCATGTGCGGCCCTACTGGGAAGTGCAACGCCACCGGGTCTCGCCCAAGATCGGCGGCTTGATGATGTACCAGGTGCTGAACGATGACATGGAGATTCACACCGGCAGGGTAGTGCGCTTTCAGGAAGTCGGCGACCGCGTCGAAGTCACCTACCGTGACCGCCGCAGCGGCAGGGAAGAAGTTCTTCTTGTCAACCGCGTCATCAACTGTACCGGACCCGAAACCGACTGCCGCAGCCTCGACGACCCCTTGATCGCCGACCTGCTCGCGCAGGGACTGGCGCGACCCGATCCTTTGTTTCTCGGCCTCGACGTTGCCGCGAACGGCGCGCTAGTGGACCAGCGTGATCAGCCCTCGGCGTGGCTCTTCACTGTGGGTCCGCCGCGAAAAGGACGCGACTGGGAAGCCACGGCGGTTCCCGAAATCCGGGTTCAAGTCGCGGAACTGGCTCGGCACTTGTCGGCATGGAGCCAGGGGCATAACTCGCCGTCGCGAAACGGATTTGAAGACACCGAAGCCATCACCGCGTAAATGTTTATTCATTTCAGGAGCAACGAATGATCTCTCGACGAGACTTCATGAAGGGCGTATCCACCGCGGCGCTAGCTGCGGCGAGCATCCGGCCGCTGGTGTCATGGGCCGACGACGCGCCTCTGGCCATTCCGGGCAAGGACGGCATGATCGTCCGCTCATATCGCTTTCTCGATCTCGAGATGCCGGTTGAGTACGCCAATTCGTTCATCACGCCAGTGCCGCATTTCTTCGTGCGCAACCACATGCACCCGCCGAGCACACTGGACGAATCCACCTGGAAGCTGACCATCAGCGGAGAAGTCGAAAAGCCGCTCACGCTGACCCTTGCCGATCTGCACAAACTCGATTCACATTCCGTGATCAACACGCTGGAGTGTGCTGGCAACGGCAGAGGATTGCAGGCTCCGCACGTTCCCGGAATTCAATGGCAAAAAGGCGCGGTGGGCAATGCCAAGTTTGCCGGTCCGCCGCTGCACGAGCTTTTGTCTCGAGCGGGGGTGAAGCCGACTGCGAAACATGTGGCCTTCTTCGGCCTTGATGAAGTGCCGGGAAAGGTGCCGCCCATTTATCCGCAGCGTTCCAATCGAAAAAGCGATGGACTCCGACACCCTGGTGGCGACTCAATGAACGGCTCAACGTTACCGAAACACCACGGTTTCCCGGCGCGCGCGGTAGTGCCAGGATGGATCGGCGCAGCCTCCTGTAAATGGCTCACCGAAATCAAAGTGCTCGATCAGGAATTCGAGGGGAACTTCATGAACCCGGGCTATCGTATGCCGAACCAACCGGTGAAGCCCGGCGAGGCGGTCAAACCCGAAGACACGCATGTGGTGACTACACTCACTGTGAAGTCGCTGATCGCCTCGTCCGCGTGATGGCGCCACTTGAGATCGCCCATCATGCACGTTCAAGGTGTGGCATGGGCAGGGGAGGCCGACGTGACCCGCGTCGAGGTCTCACCGATGGCGGCGAAAGCTGGCAAGCCGCGGAACTCGGCAAAGATCATGCACGCTACGCCTGGCGCATTGTGGTCCCACAAATTCAAAGCGCCAAAATCCGGCGACTACATCATCCTGGCACGCGCTACCGATAGCAAGGCCGCACTCAGCCACAGACTCCAGCTTGGAATCCTAGCGGTTATCTGAACAACTCCATCGACCAGGTGAAGATCCATGTCGAAATCTAGTCCTCTGCTGCTTCTGTCGTTCTTGGGCATGAGCACAAAGCCTTTTTCCTCGGTTGAATTGCCCGCCGGCCCCATGCAGACAGAAAGTTCGCGACGGCTTGCACGGAGTGCCACGAAGCCAACATCATCGTGCAACAACGCCTCAGCAAAGGCGCCTGGACGAAAGAAGTCGACAAGATGGTGAAATGGGGAGCAATCGTGGATCCCGCAGATCGGGACAGCTTCATCGAATACCTGAGCACAAACTTCCCGGCGGACAAGGCGCCTGAATCAGCCCCACGCAGCGCGGCCGAAAATAAGAAGTGAGAGTCATTGGAATCAACGACTTATCTGTAAGTTATTGATAATAGGTTGGGGCTGAACTCGTTTCCGACCCAGAATTCATATCTGGCCGATCGCTACGATGCCGTTTCCCGGCGTTTGCCGACCCCAAGAACGCGATCCGAGGACCCGGGACAGCCCGAAACCTTGCCCACACCCTCCCGAGGCCCTTAAAAACGATTCCGGGGCAAAATAAGCTCGCAGCTATATATCGAAGATCCGGAAGTCCGCCGGAGGAGTCTGGGCCTGCAGCAAAGTGATTGCAACGTTGTGAACCGGGATTCCCCCGGTAGTTTTCCCGTCCAGCGTTCCGTGATGGGCATGACCATGGACGACCAGGTCAGCGCCGTGACGGTCGACGACTTCCGCCAGCCGCGAGGTGCCCGAGGAAAGAGAAGATCTCCGGGCGCCTCTCCCTGCACAGTCCCGGCGATGGGCGAATAATGGAGCACCACCACGCGCTTCTGCGTCGCGAGTTGCGACATGGCGCGCTCCAGCTTCAGGGCCTCGTCGATCGATGCGCGCACGAAACGTCTTGATTTCCGGTTCGCCGAAGGCGGTCAGCACGCCGCGGCCGAAGCCGCCCACGAAACCCTTGGTTCCGGCGAATCCCACGCCATCGCGCTCGTAGACGTTGCCGTCGAGAACTTTGATGCCCTCGCTACTCATCATCTTCATCAGATCGACTTCGCTATCCGCTCTCGTAGTCATGATTGCCCAGTACCGCGATGATGGGCACGCGCAGCGTACCAAAGCGTTCAGTAGCGGCTCCATTTCGCTCAGGCTTGCCGTAGTTTGTCAGATCGCCTGCCAGTACCAGGACGTCGGCCTGCGTCGCGCACCCGTTCGAGTTGCTCCTGCAATGCGGGCGTCCCTGCGCAGGCATGAAATGCAGATCGGCTGTGGCTGCAATTCTCATATTAACTGGCCTTGCGCTCCTGCTCAATTTTCCCAGTTTGCATCCGTTGGCGGCGGTACTCGTCGAGAACGTTATCCATTCCCCACTCATTCATGTCGATGGAGAACATGTTTTCGTCAATAAGGCTGCCCCGGAAACGGGCCTCGGGCTTGGGATTTTCCAGTTCCAGGCGAAACGGTTCAACAGATCGTTCCACAGCCATAAGGGCACGTAACCGGTCTGGGCGGGATACACATAACGAAACAACATCAACGCCCAGAGCAGAACTTCCCAGTGTTCGCCGACCAAGGTCAGTACCCGCTGCCAATCAATCTGACCTTGGGTACCGAAGATGACATGGGCGATGTCGGCACCGTCGAAACGCTCACGACGAGTGACGAACAGCTTGGAAGCGACCAACTTCTTCCGGCGCGAGCACCTTCGTCGGAACTCCCATGATCTCCGCCGGAATAGCCCGATCGATCCAGGACTGGTCCACCAGGATCACCGCATTGCTCATGCCCGTTATGAGGTCCACGAAATAATCGTCGCGGCGCGCCTTGGCCAGCCATACGGGATCGGTGATCTCGGTTTCAAAGCCGTGCTCCTTCAGACCGCTGAGTGCAACCGGCACGTCCTCCGCTCTCAAGAAGACATCAAGGTCTTTCGTGTAGCGGCAGATGCCCGTATGCTCGCGCAAGGCGAAAGCGCCCGACACCGCGTAGGGAACCTGTTTCTCGTTGAGGACTTCCAGATACCTCGCGATACAGACTTTCCTGTTCCTTCGCAATCAGCGGCAGGCTCGGAGGAAGTCTGCACAGGACTCGGCGACGGGTGGTTAGCTTCTTCAGGCACAAAGGCCTTGGATGTGCTTTTCTCTGAGCAGGTTGCGCAGCGGAAGAAGAAGCTCGATCCAGAGTTCAGGGATTACACAACTGCTTCGTGCAGTTTCGCTATCCTTAAGGCGCACAGCCATGTCTTCCTTAACCGGACCTCTTACAGACAAGCTTGACTCTTCCCATCACGCGGCCCTCGCTCAACGCGTGGCCGAGTTAGGCGAATGGTTCCATAATCTCGATCTGCACGGCGTGCAGCACCGCGCCGAATCATTTTCTCGGCGATTTCCCCAATATTAAGTGGAAATACATCGAGCACTCGATTCCGCAGGATCTTACCGGCGCAACCGTGCTCGATATTGGCTGCAATGGCGGCTTCTATTCGATCCAGATGAAGCAGCGTGGCGCGGAGCGAGTGCTGGGAATCGATGTCGACGACCGTTACCTGAACCAGGCGCGCTTTGCCGCCGAGACGCTGGACCTGGACATCGAATTCGAAAAGCGTTCCGTGTACGACGTGGACGATGATCGAGGCCAGTTCGACTACGTGTTCTTCATGGGCGTGTTCTATCACCTGCGGTATCCGCTGTTCGCGCTGGATAAAGTGATCAAGAAAGTAACGAAGACGCCTGGTTTTCCAGACCATGATTCGGGGTTCGCAGGAAGCGCACGCAAGTTGAGAGCAGATTACTCCGTTCTGGAACAAGGAGATTTTTCGCGAGCCGGATTTTCCCGCGATGTATTTCATCGAAAAAAGCTATTCGAACGACTACACGAATTGGTGGATTCCGAATCGGGCTGCGGTGGAGGGCATGTTGCGCAGCTCAGGGCTGGAATTGCTCGACTCATCCAGAAGCGGAGACCTGGATCTGTGCTCCGCGCAACGTAGCCGCGAATAAGCGCTACATTCTGGATCATGGAATTGGACGGCACACTGTAAATCTCTTTGAACGTGGTGGAATCCAAGAGGAAGCGAAGATGGCACATGGTTGAAGCAGTCATGCTGTGGAACGAACCGAACAATCTTTCGCATTGGGATTTCACAGATCGATCCGGATTGGAAGATGTTCGCGGAGATGGTGATCGCCGCGGCGCGAGCGATTCGCGAGGTGAATCCGGAGCTGAAGATCGTGCTGGGCGGAATTTCGCCGATCGATCCCAATTTTGTCCGGCTGCTTGACCGGCCATGGCGTGATCGACGAAGTCGATGTGGTCGCCGTCCATGGATTTCCCGCTGGATTGGAATCACTGGAGCATTCACGACTGGCCGCAGAAGATCGACGAGATTCGGCAGGTCACCGAGTAAGCCGGTCTGGGTCTCGGAGGCGGGCGCGTCTTCGTTCGGTGCAGAAGAAGTTCAGGTGTTCGGGATTCAGCGTACCGCCGAATTGCTGCTGCCGATGGTGGAGCGGGTGCACTGGTATAGCCTGTTCGATTTGCCTGCAACGTGGACCGCCACCACGCGGCACAAGGAAGCCGAGGGCAGCGCTTATTACCGGCATTACTACATGGGGCTTCTACGGGAGGACGGCACCCGAAGGCTGGCGCAGCCAACGCTTTCCCGCAGGGTTTGGGGATTTGCCAGTGGTTTCATTTCGAAGATCATCGGCTGGAACTGGGCGTCGAGTGGCTGCGGAAGCTGAAGCGTGCGATATTTGCGCACCGGCCTGAGTTGGGCAGACTCGTTCCGGCCCAATGCGGAGCATGGTTTGACCGCCAGATGAGCGCCTTCAAGAATTCGAGACCACTATGACGCTGTGTTTTACGCCGGAGCACCTGGGCAATGGCGCCGCATTACACCAGTCCGCCGATACGCGCCAGCAGATTTCGCGGATTTCGCGCAATGGGCGGTGACGCGCTATGCGTCTCCCGGTCAAGAATTCTGATAGCAGGCCGAGCTCAACGCTGCCAATCTCACACCGGTGGGAATACTTCGTTCCAGTACCGAAGATTAAAAGGCTGGACGCTCCGGCGAATGTCGGCCAATGCTACCGGGAATCGCATCGCTGTGGCGCACTTCAAAAACCCATGATCACCGGGTCTAACCATTCGGTAGACATCCTTACGTGCAAATACTTTCATCCAAGAACCAACCTCCGGAATGTCCGGATAGAGCATCGAGCAGCAGTTGCCTTGAACCTCGCAGCCGATTTCGAGAGGCTTTGAGAACTGTATGGGAGCGATTACTCAGTGAATAGTAAAGAAGATCCTGATTACGGGCGGCGCTGGTTTTGTGGGGTCGCATACAGCGGATGCTCTGTTGCAGCGCAAGGCCATCGAAGTCCGCATCTTCGACAACCTGAGCGCACAAGTGCATCCAGGCGGCCTTCCGACTATCTCTCGTCAGACGTCGGAGTTCTTGCGGGAGATGTTCGCGACCTGGATCGCTGGCCAAAGCGGTTCGCGGCGTGGATGTGATCTATCACTTGGCGGCAGCGGTCGGCGTAGGCCAGTCGATGTATCGGATCGCGGACTACACGGCAGTCAACAATCAGGGTACCGCTAATCTGCTGCAGGCGATTCTGGATACCCGTTCCCGTCCGGAGAAGATTGTTGTGGCTTCCTCGATGTCGATTTACGGAGAAGGCGATATCACGTGTCCGCAAGTGCGGGGAGGTCGCGCCGCGGCCCGAGCGGTAGAGCAATTGAAGAATAAACGCTGGGAAACGATGTGCCCGACTGCAATGAAGCCCGGCCGCCAGTCCCGACCACGGAGAAGACAAGCCGCTGCAATGCACTTCGATCTACGCGCTTTCGAAAAAAGATCAGGAAGAAATGATGCTGCTGTTCGGACGCACCTATGGATTCCCGTGGTGGCATTGCGCTACTTCAATATTTATGGGACACGGCAATCGCTGTCGAATCCTTACACGGGAGTTGCTGCCATTTTCGCTTCGCGGCTGATGAACGGGAACTCACCAATGTTCTTTGAAGATGGATATCAGATGCGCGACTTTGTCAGCGTGCATGACATCGTGCAGGCGAATCTTCTGGCAATGGAAAGTTCGGCGGCGATGGAAGAGCGCTGAATGTGGGCTCCGGAGAGCCGGTCACGATCCGCGATGTTGCGGGCGAGCTGGGGCGCGCGCTGGGCGTGTCGATGCCAAGCTAGAAATTACGGGAAAATATCGCGCGGGAGATATCCGGCATTGTTTTGGCAGACATTTCGGCCATTTCGATCACTGCTGGGCTACAAGCCGCACATTCGACTGAAGCAGGGCATCGAAGAAGTTAGTGGAATGGTTGAAATCACAGCAGGCAGATGATCATGTGCAGGAAGCCAGTGGAGCGGTTGAGTGTGCATGGGTTGGTTGCCTGGTTCATGAACGGGAAATTATTAAAACAGTCCGACGGTGACGTAGAGAGCTCATGAATAAATTAGTGCCATTTCGTTCCGTCTTGATCTTCGGAGGTGCAGGATTTATTGGCTCCAATTGGGCCTATCGCCTTCTGAAGAATACGGACGCGAAGATTCATATTTTCGACAACTTGTCGCGCCGCGGAGTTCACCAGAACCTAAGCTGGTTGCAAAAAGGAAGCGAGGGACTCCGACCGCCTGAAGATCACGATTGGCGATGTTCGTGATGCTGCGATGGTGCAAAAGCGCGTGCAGTCAGTGCGTCCGAGATCTATCATTTCGCGGCGCAGGTCGCGGTGACTTCAGTTCGCTCGAAGATCCGAGGTTTGATTTCGAAGTGAATGTCGGCGGAACACTGAATATTCTGGAAGCCGCGCGCAAGAGCGGACGGCAGCCGCTTCGTGCTGTTTACGTCCACCAACAAAGTCTATGGACATCTTGAGTCTCGAGGCCTGTGCTTGGAACGCCAACGCGCTATGAGTGTGGCGACGAAGGCTGGTATGAACGAATCGCAGCCGCTGGATTTTTATTCTCCCTATGGTTGTTCCAAAGGCGCAGCCGATCAATATGTGCATGATTACAGCCGCATGTTTGGCTTGCCCACGGTTGTGTTTCGCATGTCGTGCATTGCGGGCGCCGGCAATTTGGCAACGAAGATCAGGGATGGGTTGCGCACTTTCTTTATTCAGCACTGCAAGACCGGCCGATAACGATTTATGGAGATGGGCGGCAGGTACGGGACGTGCTCTGCGTGGACGATTTGGTGCGGGCGTTTGAGGTGGTGCGAGCGACACACTCACAAAGACCGCCGGGCAGATCTACAACGTCGGCGGCGGATCGGCAGAACTCAGTTTCATTGCTGGAGGTCATCGACGAGATAGAGGGCTTACCGGGAAGACGACTGCGGTTTGCAACACGGAAAGGCCCGGCCCGGCGATCAGCTGTTATTATGTCACGGACATCTCAGCAAGCTGCGCGAGCATACGGGATGGGAGCCGCGCATGGAATGTGCGGGAGACTATGGAAAGTATTTATGAGTGGTGGACAGCGAACCAGGGAAATCGTGACGTCCAGTGCAGCGTCGAGTCGCGCATGCGCGCGCCCAGTGTTGGAGCCGCTTGCCAGGAGCCGCTTCATGAAGTTTGCCCTGGTTAATCCGGCATGGAGTTTTGAGGGTTCGACTTACTTCGGATGCCAGGAGCCGCACTATCCGCTGGAGTTGCTGTTTGCCTTTGATCAGATTCGCAGCTGCGGGCATGAGTCGCTATTGGTGGATGCGCAGCTGCGAGAAGCTTGATACTGTCGCGAAGTAAAAAGCAGCTTGAGTGCTTTCGATCCCGACTTTCTCGTGATCCCGACGGCTCCTTCTTATTTGTTTTGGCGCTGTCCGCCGCCGGAGTTACGAATTCCGCAGCAATGGTTTGCGGAGTTGGATTGCGGCGCCGTGAAGGTGGCGATTGGGCCGCATTCTTCGGCGACCCCCGCGGCAACGCTTGCGGAAATTGAAGTGTGATGTCGCGATTGCGCGGCGAGCCTGATGAAACTCTGCCGCAGCTCGCTATCGCGTCCGTGGGCCGAGATCGATGGCTGCTGCTGGCGTGATGAGCGTGGCAGCACATCGAGTGCCTCCCTGGGCGTAACGGATATGAAGAAGTTGGGCCTCTGCGTTTCGACAACTACAACGTCGAAGCGCACGAGCATCGGCATCATGTGTTTTCAGTGTTCGGGCCGCGGCGCGGAGCTCGAATTTGCGCGGGGATGTCCGTGGTCATGTTCAGTTCTGCAATAAAACTCTGTTTCGCAATAAATTCCGCGAGCGCGATGTGGACGATGTGCTCGCCGAAGTGGATCGCGTGATTGCACGCGGGGTGAATTACATCTATTGGATCGACGAGATTTTTGGAGTCGGGAAGAACGTTCGCAGCGTTGCTGGAAGAGCTTGAGCGAGCGTCCTGTGTCGATCGGACTGCAAACACGCATTGATCTGTGGAACGAGGAAACGCTCGATCTTGTTGGGCAGGCGCACGTTGCATCTCGATGGAGTGCGGAATCGAGTCGATCACGGATGAAGGACGAGATGAGCTGAACAAGAACTGCCGGATTTCAACCGAACGGATTTCCGATCTTCTCATTTATGCGAGGCAACGGATTCCGTGGGTGCAGGCGAATCTGATCCTGACCGAACATGACGAGCGCGGACGACATTCAGCGCTTGGCAAGACAATCTCAAGACGCATGGCGTGTGGGTGAGCGAGCCTGTGCCGATGTTCCCGTATCCCGGAACTCCTTTTTACCAGCAGATGTTTGGCACGCCTGATGATCGGGCATGGGAGCGGGCGCACGAATACTACACCGGATTATTTTCGCCAAAAAGGATTTAGCGATATCCAGGAGCCACAACCTACCCCAATTGAGGAATTGGAATGCACGTACTGATCACGGCCGATACGGTTGGTGGTGTTTGGACGTACACGCAAGAATTGGTAAGCTCTACTGGTACGCGGGATATTCGCGTCACCTTGGTCAGCTTTGGGCGACTGCCGAAGCCGGAGCAAATTGCGTGGGCCGAAGGCTTTCCACGATCTGGATTATCGTCCGACCGCATTATCGTCTCGAGTGGATGGAAGTCGCGCAACGCGATATCGAGGAATCCTGCGATCTATCTGGAGCTGGTTGTCCGCGAAGTTCGTCCCGATCTTCTGCATTTGAATCAATATTGCTATAGCAATGTCGCGCCGTGGAATGCCGCGCATTGTGGTGGCCCATAGCGATGTTGTGAGTTGGTGGGTCGCAGTGCATGGACACGAGCCAGAAGAGAGTCCGTGGATTCGCTGGTATCGGGAAACTGTGACTCGCGGGCTTGATCATGCTGATGTCGTGGTTGCGCCCTCGCAGTGGATGCTCAACACAAGTTCGCAGGCTACTACATCGAGCCCGCGTTGCGCATGGTTATTTATAACGGACGCGACCCTTCGATCTTCGATGCTGATGTCGAGAAAGAACAATTTGTACTTGACAGTGGGCCGGTTTTGGGATCGGGCCAACAGGTCTTCGATTCTGCTGAAGCGCGAGCACGATGTGCCGGTGTGGATCGCTGGATCCCAGCAGGAACCCGGACACCGAGCGGATTCAAGACATGAAGCTCCGTCGCGGCGAGTTCATTCTGTGGGCGAGCAGTCGCAGGAGCAACTGCAGCAATTGTTTTCCCGAGCAGGGATTTATGCGGCGACTTCTTGCTACGAACCGTTCGGCCTGGCCCCGCTGGAAGCTGCTTTTCTCGAACTGCGCGCTGGTGGCATGAACGATCTGCCCGCGTTTCATGAGATTGTGGGGGGATGCGCGCGGATTACTTCCAACGCAATGACCCTGACGATCTAGCGCGGCGCATTCTTGAGACTGAGTAAAGATTCGGATTTGCGTCGCGAATTTGCCGGACCGAGCCTGGCACGTGCACGCAAACAGTACACGGCGGAGAAGATGGTCAACCAATACGAAGCCCTCTATCACAATGTCAGCCGCGGGGGAGAGAGTCGCGTGACGGCCATTCAAGTTCCGGATCTTTGCCCATTCCTGGATTTCTGACTGGAATCACGGCAACGCCCACTTTCTGCGTGGGCTTGCCAACGAACTGGTGCGCTTGGGCATGAAGTTCGCTGCTACGAAGCCGACGAACTCCTGGTCGGCGACAAATTTGGCCAGGAAGGAACGGATCGTGCGGCAGAAGCCTTCGGCCAATTTCGGCGAGCATTTCCGGCCTTGGATATTCGCTTCTACGAAACGGACGAGAGCTTCTCCCGGCTTTGCCGAAGACGAGTTGCGTGACGCGGACCTGGTCATTGTTCATGAATGGAATAACCAGCGGTGGTAGATGACGATCCTGGGTCGCGGCCTGAATTCAAGTTTCGGGTACTGTTTCACGATACCCATCACCGCGCTTACACCAGCCCGCAGGAGATTCTGCGATTTCCGCTTGCATCAGTTCGATGGGGTGCTGGCGTTTGGTGAAGCCATCCGCAGATCTATTCCGAACGGTTCGGCGTAAACGAAGCATGGAATTTTCAGGAGGCCGCGGATACCGCTCATTTTCGTCCCTTGCAGGCTGAGAAAGGATACCGATGTAGTGTGGGTAGGGAACTGGGGCGACGAAGAGCGCACGCGCGAGCTCCAGGAATTTCTGATCAAGCCGGCGGCCGCGTTGCGTGACCGGACGGTCGCCGTGCACGGCGTGCGATATCCGGAGCATGCTCAAAAAGCAATTGTCGGCGGCCGGCATCGAGTACCGGGGATATTTGCCGAATCTGGAGCGCCCGAAGACTTATGCGCGCAGCGTGCTGTCGTTGCATGTTCCGCGCAAGTTCTACGCGAACGGATTGAGCGGAATGCCGACTATCCGCATGTTTGAGGTTCTGGCTTGTGGAATTCCGCTGGTTTGCTCTCCATGGACGGACAGTGAGGGGTTGTTTCGCCCGGGCGAGGACTATGTGTGTGTCGAAGATGGCCGGCACATGGAGCAGAGATCCGGTATCCTTCTCGGAGATGAGGCTGCCCGGCGGCAAATTGCGAGGAACGGTCTGGAAACGATTCGAGAACAGGCACACATGCGCGCATCGTGCCCAGCAAGTTGTTGCAGATCTGCGAGGAATTCGAGAAGATGAAACATATTTGTTTTTGGCTCCAGCCTGACGTCGTCTTATTGGAACGGGGCCGCCACCTACTATCGCGGCATTTACAAGAACTTCACCGACTGGGCATCAGATCACGTTCGCTGAACCTGATATTTACGGACGGCAGCAGAATCGCGACTCCGGCGATATCGATTATGCGACGGTGCGGGTTTACCAGACCCCGTATGATCTGAACATGGTGCTGGCCGAGGCTTGCGACGCCGATCTAATCATCAAGCACAGCGGCGTAGGAGCGGATGACGAATTTCTCGAAGCTGAGTTCTGGATTGCAAGACTCACGACCGCAAAGTGCATTCTGGGACGTAGATGCTCCTGCAACCTTGGCGCGAGTGGAAGCTGATTCACGCGGACGCCTTCCGGGAACTGATCCCGCAATACGATTTCATTTTGACCTACGGCGGCGGCGCGCCGGTGATTGAACACTACAAACGGCTGGGCGCAAGAAGTTGCATCCCGATTTATAACGGGCTCGATCCGGATACCCATTTCCCGGTGAGGCCGATCCCGAGGTGCAATGCGACTTGGTGTTCGTCGGACATCGGCTTCCGGACCGTGAAAAGCGCGTCGACGATTTCTTTTTCGCCGCAGCGGAACTGGCGCCGCAATTTTCCTTTGTACTCGGCGGCGAAGGGTGGGGCGGGCGAACTCTGCCAAAGAACGTCTGCTGGATCGGGCATGTGGGCAGCGCGGACCACAACCGAATCAACTGCTCGGCGCGCATGGTTTTGAATATCAATCGCGACTCCATGGCAGCGGTTGGATTCTCGCCTCCCACGCGCGTGTTCGAAGCGGCGGGGGCGGGCGCTTGCCTTATCACCGATGAGTGGACGGGCATTGACCGCTTTTTTGAACCGGGGCGGGAAATCCTGGTGGCGCGCACCGCCGACGATGTCGTCCGCTATCTGCGAGATATTTCTCCGCAGCAAGCGCACGAAATAGGTTCGGCAATGCGACGGCGGGCCCTGCGCCAGCATACCTATCAGCTGCGCGGGATGCAGTTTCAGGATGCACTGTCGAGCTTGCATGCCGAGCTGTACGCCTGAGTTGAGCTTGTGAAAATCACGATCCTGGCATTGTCGGTGACGTCGTCGTGGGGGAATGGCCACGCAACCACGTATCGCGCGCTAGCGCGGGCGTTGAATGCGCGCGGGCACCGAGTGGTGTTCTTTGAGCGGGACCAAGAGTGGTACGCCTCCAACCGTGACATGCCCGAGCCTCCGTTTTGCCCGGTTCACATTTACGACCGATGGGAGGAAGCGCGGCCCTTGCTGCGGCGGGAAATGGCTGATAGCGACGTGGTCATGGTGGGTTCGTATTTTCCTGACGCCATGAAGGCGATCGATGAACTGCTCGACTCGGCCGTTCCGGTGAAAGCGTTTTACGATATTGATACTCCAATCACGGTTGCGGCTTTGCGCAAGGGCGGCGCCGAGTATCTGAAGCCTGAACAGGTCGTTGGCTTTGATCTCTACTTCAGCTTTACTGGCGGACCCTTGTTGCGTGAATTGGAGTCGCGGTTCGGCGCGAAGCAGGCCGTCCCACTATATTGTTCATTCGATCCGGATCGTTACCGTTTTTGTCCTACTCAACATGAGTACCAATGCGATCTGAGTTACATGGGAACGTACGCTCCTGATCGCCAGGGCAAACTGGAGGAGTTGTTGTGCATTCCGGCGCGACAATTACCAGAACGTAAATTCATCGTCGCCGGGCCGCAGTATCCAGCGTCTCTCCGATGGCCCGCCAATGTGAAGCGCATCGTGCATCTCGAGCCCAAGTTTCATCCGCCGTTCTATTGTTCGTCGCGCATGACATTGAATTTGACTCGCGCCGAGATGGTGCAGGCTGGATATTCGCCATCGGTACGGCTGTTTGAGGCCGCTGGATGCGGGACCGCCATCCTTTCCGATTCGTGGCCGGGATTAGGAACTTTCTTTGAGCTGGGAAAAGAGATTCTGATCCCCAGCACCTGGGAGGACGTGGTGCGGTACCTAGATGAGACGGATGAAGCGGAGATACGGAAAATCGGGCTTGCGGCCCAGGAGCGCGTGATGTCGGAGCACACCTCGCAACGGCGAGCACAACAATTTGAAGAGTATGTAAGCCGGGTCGGAACTGGGCCAGTTTTGGCCAAGCAGTAAAGGCGCCGTCGCCACAAAGCTCGCCTGTACCCGCCTAAATGTCCGAGCAAAAATTAACGGCCCGGAGCAGGTTCGCTCCGGGCCGATTTTCACCAAGTCGTGCGTCGCGCTAGTTGTGCGCGGCAGAAGCGGTGGTAGTTTCAGAGGGCGTGTTCAGGCTTCCGCTTTCCTTCTTCTCTTTGCTCTCGGCGGCGTACTTGCGCACGGTCGACAGGAACTCATGAGCGCTACTTGGAACAGGAACCTTTCCCGCCAGGAGCTCGCTAAAGGGAACCATCTTGCCATAGAGAATGCGGGTTTCGTCTTTGTCCTGGGTGATTGCGGCTCCACTCAGGTCAACGCCGGCAAACGCGCCACGCGAGCGCGAATAGCTCAATACTTCTGCTTTCATCTTCCAGTCGGTATCGGCTTCGGCGTGACGTCCGACCGGGCCGGCCGAGGCTGAAGCGTCCGCACCGAGCTTAAACTTGCTGGACAGCAGGTGATCCATGCCTTGCTGGTTCATCACGAGCAGGACGAGATCGACTGCCTGGCCACCCAGTTGAAAGCCGAAGCTTCCACCGGTAATGGTGATTGGGGCGGGAGCGCTCCAGCCGTTGGGAGTGCGGCAAGTGGCTACGCCTTTGCCGTGGTTCCCACCGAACCCGATGGCAATCTTGATCATGGAAGGAATCACCGCGACGCAACGCGCATCGGCAAACACATTGTCTGGGATGGCTTTGTCAGGGGTACCCATGATTTCGTTCAGCACAGTGGAGGAGTTGTTAATGCGTTTGACTATGTCGGAATCTGCATTGTTCGAATCTTTGCTGGTCTGTGCCGCACCCCAGGTGACGCTGGAGAACGCGAACAGCAAAGCGCCGATGGTGAAAAGACACTTCGAAGCTTTGGAGCGATTTTTCATGATTTGTGAACCTCTTCTGGTGTGCGCACACAGGCACGAGATGTATGAGACCCTACACCTAGAATCGTAGATGCTGGACGGTCTAGGTACTATCCGGTATTGGCTGTAGTTTGGTCGTGGTCGGGCTTTAAGGCGGAGACTTAGATACTTTGCATTTGTTTGGCGAAAATGACCAAACGCTTGGGCGCGGGCCCTATAAAGTGCATCGGGTAACAGGTAATCAGCGTGAGCCGGCTTCCAGAAGAGCTTGCAAGGACGGAAATGTCCTCGGGCGAAACGATCTTTCTTCCCGTGACAGAGTAACGATATCGGCGCCCGTTTCTCTGGACGTAAATAGCGTCGCCAATCTTGAGATCCGCAATGCGGCGGAAGAAGGTATCGCGGTGCGCTGCGATTACCGCATTGCCAGGTTCCCCCGGGATGGCGGTGTTGGTGAGATGGCCGGGAGCCAGGGAAAGCGATCGCTGTGAAGTCCCTTCCGAGATTACGACATCCAGATGAATACGTGGGATGGTGAGACGAGTCAGACCAATGTCGTTGGTGGAAATGCCATGAAGCCCATCGTTTTGTAACTGCCAGGCGCGCATCAAGGAGCGCTGTTGCTCGAAGCTCCAGGTGTAGTTTCCGGCAACCAACAGCAGCAGAGCCGCGCCCACTCCGATCAAAATATTGGAAAGCAGCTTACCTCTGAGGTGGATTGTAGATTTGAGAGGGAGGTACTGCGGTTTCAACCACTGCGCAACGCTCATATCGAAAGCCACGAAGTGCGCGCAGAAAGCTCGAAGTGGCGCGCAATGCCGTTTCTATCGTCGAACGATGAATCCTGCTACCAGGGAGCCGAGACCAAGAATCCCCAAAAGCGGTAAAGCGGTTGCCGTGCGTGGCAGATCATTGCTGCCCGCCGCATCCGGCGTAGTGCTTGCCCCGGAAGTGTCGGTTTGAGTTGAGCTCTGTCCTCCGTCCGAACCGGCCAGAGTCCCGTCGTCGTCCGTCGCTTCAACATTCCGGTAAGAAATCAATTTTATCTGGGCTGAGGGCCGTTCCGAGATTTGCGCGCCTGCGCCTTCCGGCTTGTTGGCGCCAGAACAGTGGTCCGCCAATTTCTGAACTGCCGTGACTTGGAGACTCTTGCGGCCCGAAGAGCTCGCAGAAGCCGCTGCGCCAGAGCTGCCCTCGGCCCCGGAGCCATCATTGTGGGAGGATCCGGCGCTGGGGTTTGGAGAGTCGTACGCGTTCGAACTGGACTCCCCTTTGGAATTATCAATACCGGTGATGCGAACCTCCTGGCCCGCATGGGAAGTGAGTTGATCGGTCAAACCGGCCAGGATGTACACGTTACCTTTTTCGTCTGTGAGTTTGAAATGATTGTCGCCAAGAGAAGAGGAACTCAGGCATCCCGTGACGCTCTTGGACTGTCCGCTAACATCACTAGAAGACTGGCTACCTGCTGCGGCGCCAGTGGGGGAGTTTTGAGCCGCCCCGAGCGTGGCCGCAAGTAGCGCCGCCGCCAAAAACGCTACTGCCCTTGTCATTACCCAAGCCTCCGAGAAACCACTCAGTTCAATAACTAGTCCCGGAGATCAGTGCGAACCATCCGGTAGAGCACGTAGTCGGGTAAGGAGCTTCATGTAACAGAGCTGTACAGATAGGTGGATTGCTATTTCACGATGACCTCGATGTCGTCGTTCTTTTCCAGCACCTGGACGCCGACGGTGTGACCGCGGCGTTTGAAGAGAAAATCAACACTGGAATTGCCAATCGTCAAGCCGCGAATCCACAGTTGCGGGATGCCCTGCGGAAGACACGGGTGGTCGAAAATGACGCGGCGATTGACCCCGTCCACAGTGATTCCAAGGCAGCCTTCGATCACCATGAACACCGCCCCGGCGGCCCACGCTTGCGGAGAACAGGCGACCGGATACAGGGTCGGGCCTTCGCCGTGGCGGCGTTCGAGGCCACAGAACAGTTCGGGAAGCCGATGCAGATCAACCTGGCTGCTGGTATCGAGCAGGCCCAGCAGAATCTGCCCGGCCAGCTGCTTGAAACCGTATCTCGCCAGGCCACTTACCACGATGCCATTGTCGTGCGGCCAGACCGAGCCGTTGTGATAAGAGAGCGGGTTGTATCGCGATTCGCCCTGGGCCAGAGTCCGCACGCCCCAGCCGGTGAAGAAATCCTTGCTCAACAAAGTTTGCGCCACCAGCGCAGCATGACCGCGGGAAGCAATGCCGGAGTAGAGGCAGTGTCCCGCATTGGACGCGCGAACCCGGCACGGTTGCTTGTGCCCGTCCAGCGCCAGCGCGTAGGTGGAGATCTCGGGACACCAGAAAGCGTCCTCGAACTTAATGCGGAGATCATGGGCCTGTGCCTGAAGCACCCGCGATTTTTCGGCGTCGTTCATGAGCACCGCCAGCCGGGCGCCGGCCATCTTTGCCGCGTACACATAGCCTTGCACTTCGCACAAAGCGATTGGCGGATTGGCGATTTGTCCGTCAGCATGGAAGATGGAGTCGTTGGAATCTTTCCATCCTTGTTGCACCAGTCCCTTACTGCCGTGCCGGACGTACTCGACGAAGCCGTCTCCATCCACGTCGCCGTAGAGGTCGATCCAATCAAGAGCGGCCTGGATGTTGGGCCATAGCGTTTCGATCAATTCGCGGTCGCCGGTGCGTTCGTAATAAGCATTCGCCAAGACCACGTAGAGGGGAGTTGCATCGACAGTGCCGTAATACCGGCCAAAGGGCACCTCGAACAGGTTGGCCATTTCGCCGTTGCGCATTTCATGCAGGATTTTGCCGGGTTCGGCTTCAATTTCCGGATTTAGCTCCTGCGATTGTGTGGCCGCGAGGAATTTCAGAACGCCCTTCGCAATCCACGGGCTGACCATCAGCATCTGCAACGCCGTAAAGATGCCATCGCGGCCAAAGACGGTGCTGAACCAGGGGACGCCGGCATAGGGATAATCCGCCTCGGGATTGCCCATAGTCATCATCTCGACATCGGACTGGCTGCGCCGCACCCAATCGTTGAAGCGATTGTTGGAGCTCTTAATGCGGCATGTGCTGGCGGACGCTGCTTTCATCTCGCTGCTCGCCGCCGACATGGCGCTGGCGTAAGAGAGGGAGTGATCGCGACTGAGGGCGTCGCAGCTGGCGGTCAGATGGAAGACGATGGACTCCTTGGGAGCAAGCGAGAAATCGAACTCCAGTTCCGTGGAAGTGATGCGATGCGGCGTGATGTCGCAGTGAATCCGGGTCCGGCGGGTGATATTGTCCAGTCCCTGGTAACTGATCTCTACTGTGTCGGCGTCAACCACGTCCGGCAAACGCTTGCCGCGCCGCTCGCGGCGCATGCCGCGAACTTCGAAGATGTCAGCGAAGTCGGTTCCAATAGCGATGCGAAAGGGAACATCAACTTTTTCCAGACCAAAGTTGGAAAGCTTGAACTGTTCGTAACACGAACCCTGCCAAAGAAACTTCGAACGCAACAGGTGCAAGGCACCACGATGAATTGCCACCTCGTCGCCATGAGACACGTCCACGTTTGCCAAATCGGCGGTGAACAGGAAATTATCGGCCTTGATCGTCGAACTCAGCAGCAGTGGGCGCGCATTCCACAGATAAACCGCCAGCTCAGACAGGTAACGCGTGCCTTGGTAAAAGATTCCCTGTTCGCCGAGCCCGAGAGGTTCGATGTCGCCGTAACGATCAAAAACGGCAAACATCTTCCCGTATTTCAGAACGCGGCTGCGGTCGTCGGATGGCGACGAACGGGTCGCTATGTAGTACTGCTGGGCGATTCCAATTTCATCCAATCGAGTACTCCATCGGTAAGGGTGACGGTCGCGGGAGCGCGCTTCACCAGGCGTTCGTAAATAGCAACGTAGTCTTGCGCCATGCGCTCCACGCTGAAGCGATTTTCAAAATACTGGCGGCACTTGCGGCGATCGATTTGGTCGATGCGCTGCAACGCATCGGTGGCACTGCGTGCATCGCGTACCACGAAGCCGGTGACGCCGTCCTTCATGACTTCCTTCACCGACCCGCCGGGATAAGCGATCACCGGCGTACCGCATGCCATGGCTTCGATCATAACCAGCCCAAATGGTTCTGGCCAGTTGATAGGGAATAGTACGGCGGCGGCATTTCCCAGGAACTCGTTCTTCGCCGGGTATCCAATTTCGCCGATGAACTCAACATTGGTGTCCTTGAGCAGGGGCTTGATCTCGGTCTCGAAGTATTCGTGATCGGCAGGATCCACCTTGGCTGCAATCTTCAGTGGCATGCCGGCGAGTTTAGCAATCGCGATGGCCTGATCGAGACCTTTCTCGGGCGAAGTGCGGCCCAGAAAAGCGAGATATTTTCCCTTTTCCGGCTGAAGGTCGTAGTGGTCAAGCGGCATACCGTGATAGACGGTGCCTTGCCAATTTGGCCAGGGCAGCAGCGGCTTGCGCTGCGAATCAGAAATGGAGACGACCGGCATTTCGTTAAATTCCTGATACATGGGAACCAGATCTGGAATGTCGAGCCTGCCGTGCAGGGTGGTGAGGTTCACCAACTGTTCTCTGCGAGACAAAGGAAAATGCATGTAGTCCAGATGAAAATGCACGAGGTCGAACTCGTCCTTCATGTCAAACACTCTTTGCAACAGCAGGATGTGTTGTGCCAGTTGATCCTTGCAGCGTGGGTCTAGTCGGAGTGCCTGCGGACAGACGGAAACCAGGCGTGCACTGGTCATGGAATCGCCGCTGGCGAACAGAGTCACTTCGTGACCGAGCCGGACCAGCTCTTCTGTAAGGAATGAGACAACACGCTCGGTTCCGCCATATAGTTTGGGGGGAACGCTCTCATAAAGTGGCGCGACTTGGGCAATTCTCATGTTTCTGCTCCTTCGATAAACACGCTGGGCGATGTGGACACACGGCTGCGACGTGGAAGTAATTTCCTTTGGAACAGTTAACGAGCGAATACAGCCGGAACAGAGCTATCCATACGGGTCATCAACTTCCGAGGACAACTGGGAACGATAGGGCACTGTTCCAGTCTAGCGTGTAGGTGCGGGGATAGACCATCGGGGACATGCTGTAGCGAGGGATTGCGTAAATCCCTAGAAGCAGAGTCACCAGACGCCTTTATCGCTGCCGGTTAAGCGATAGGCCACGAGTGCGCTCATGGCCAGCGGCGGGAGCAGTGGCAAACGCACCATGGCGCGCAAGTCGCGATGAAGTCCTGCGCAGAGCAATTGCGAGCCATAAAGCCGGGCGGCCGGAAGTTTCGGGACGCGCAGAAAATTATCCTTGAAGGATACGCGAATCTCGGGAGAGTAGGCCGCTCGAGAGATGTCCTCGGGCAACGGGGCGTGACCGCCATGCTGCTCGACGAATTTGGAAACCAGGAACAAAAATGTGGCGACTCCAGGCCAAATTCCACCTTCCGCGGCAGCGCGACGAAGCTCAGTGAAGTTGATAGCGCCTGCCTGCAGTAACGCGGCAAAATCGGCCATGTCGCATAGACGGAAGTAGAAGTGCCTGTACATGCGCTGCAGTGTGGAAATGACGACGCGCTCTTCCGGCGCCGGAACCCGGAATGCGTTGCCGTCGAGAGTTCTCATCACGCTACGTTCGACGACTCGTCTCGCCATTGCCCTCTGTTCGCCAGTCTGTCCCAGGTACTGCACGTGAATCTCGATCAGTTCTGGCAGTCCAGGAACTGCGAAATTCCATTTGTTGGCCAGACGGTCGCCCCAGCTTCTTGATTCCATCTCCGCTTTGAATTCGGAAGTCATGACCCGAACCACGCTTTGCTGAGCGCCGCTGGTGTAAAGATCGAGGTCAGAACCCAAATCCGGCCAGTGGTCGAGAGACTTGATCACCGTGGTCTTGCAGCCCGCGCGATCGAGACCTGCGCAAATAGGCAACAGAAACGAAAGCGCACGCTCGATGCGGAGCGTTTCGCTTTTGAGCGCCTGATCGCACCAGTCGCGGAGGTCGAAGTTCGATGCGACCTTCTGCGGCGCTGCGCAGGACCCGCAATACCCGCACGCTCACATGATGCATGTCGGCGTAGCGAAGAAATTCCTCGCGCCCAGATTCATCGAGCTTCGCTACATATTCGAGCTCAGGGGAGACAGAGCCGAGGTCAGCGGCCTGAGTTTCGAAATTTCCAGAATAGCCACGAAAAATCAGACGCGCCTGCACTTCAACGTGGCGAGCTCCGGTCTGGCTGCTAGGCATCGGTAAACTCCTCCAACTGAACCGTCTTCAAGCCAACCAGGTTTGGATGGCAATCGAGAGCAGGATGTTGGTCGCTCACCGGCCGCCCGGGAAGGAGTCCGCCTGCGAGTGCTTGCATTGCGCAATGCCGTTCTCGATCTGCGTACCTTCCTCGTAGTCGTTCCACGTGGCGATCATCATGAAGGGCATGGGACGGTTGGGGTCGTTGTGCTCGCGAAACATGTGCAAGGTATCTTCGAATGTTTTTCCGCAACGGCGATCCATGTGGCGGTTCAAGCTCCACGAGGCTTTCGTGTCGTCGAACCCAGGCCACACCCTACCGACCATGATTTTGTCGGGGAAGCGGCTGTTCATGCGCTTATAGAACGTGTCCAGATATGCTCTCCCCATTCGCTGCCGTCGGCGCCCAGCCTTTGGGCCCGGGATGAACCCAGGCATAGTAGCCGTCGAAATCGTTCGCGTATTGCGCAGGCGGATTGTCTTTGTAAATGAAAACGGGAGGTGCTTCCCATGTGTTCACCTGCTGGCGAACCTGGTCCCAATTTGTGTGGCCGCGCTTGGGGAATATGAAAATAACCGGGCGGCCGTTGTAGGTGAGATAGGCTTCGCGTCCGGGAGCTTCGGGCCCGATATACGATTTGTAAGCCTTGTCCATGGCCTCAAGCGCGTCATCGGTGGCGTGACCGTTGTCTTCCTCGGTTTCGTCATACATCAAGCGACGTGAAATCCGGTTTCGCTGGCGACCTGTTGCAGCAGCGCATAGCTGCGATCCAGATAGGGCTGGCGATCGCCATACCAGTCCGCGGCGAAGGCGTAAATGCCCATTTCCCTGGCTTGCTGAATCTGCTTGCGGAGCACCGCAGGATCCTGCGTGGAATACCCGACATTGATGTGATTGCGATCGCCGAACCAGGGCTGGTAATCGGCCACAACCTTGGGCGCGGAGTCGGCGGTGCGGACGCTCTGGTCAATGGAGCGACGCACGCTGGGCGTGTGAGTCGCGCAGCCGCTGGTCAGGATGAATAATCCAGCGATCACGACCAGAATAGCTGACTTGTGTTTCATGCCCAGAGCGGTTTCCATGCTTCTCGGTTCAGATTTCCTCAAAATAGTTACGATGCGCCACGACAGCGGGAAGGATGTGATGCTACAGTGTCGCGGAAATTTACCGGTGTTCCTCCGGAGTCGCCCGCAGGTCGCGCACCAGCCAGCGGTCCGCGCCAGGCGTCATCATCACCATGTACTGAACATTCATTTGCTCGCGATGGATGACTTTATCGCCGTCCAAAATCTGCATCTCCAATTGCGCGTGATCGCGCAGCAGCATGGCATCGCCCGCGGGAGAGTAGAACAGGGCTTCCAGCTTGTGTCCGCGATCGTTGTAGCGGACGTGAAGATTTGCTTTCTTCTGTTCCTCGATACGCTGGGTCAAATCTTCTTTCGCGAAGCCGGTGAAGTAGCCGTTCACCAAATCGACGTTGTTGCTGTCGAGCGCCTGCGCCATGGTCTGCCAGGCGGCGCATAGTCGCGCGGAACTGACTTACTGGTGAGGTCTTCGATCGGGCGCGGTTGAAGATTGCTGGCGTTCAACTCGACCTTCGGCATGCCGTCATCGGCGGCGACGTGCAGCAACGGGGCAGACGAAGAGTGCGATGGCGAACACCAGGATCAATCTGCGGGTCACGGTTTATCGTCCTCCCGACGCTGAATTCGTTTCCGGTCACAACGCCAGACGCTACAGTGATTCGCGACGGGCCGGTGACCGGGATCTCAACTCGCGCGATGCCTTTTTTCACGGGAGCGTCGACTGTCGTTTTGCCGCTCGGACCGACTTGCGTGAAGCTCACCACGGTTCCATCTGGCACGGCATTGCCGCTGCAGTCGCGGACCGGATCGGTTTCGACCACTAGTTTTTTCGCCGCAGTTGCGCGCTGATTCTCAGATTGCAGGCGTCGGAAGCGACCTGCCGCACGACCCGGACCTCCTGTTGTTGCCGACCTTAGCGCCGATCTTCGCTGGGCCCTTCCTTGGTGGCAGAGGTCAGCCGCACCCATGAGACGCCGTTGGACTTGGTCGGACGGCCTTGACACGATGCTCCATCCGCGGGAGTTACTTCAAACTTAATGGCTGCGACGAGAGAATCAGGTTGTGAACTCGGTCAAAAACGAAAGCCACCGCGCTGATCGCATTGGGGTCGGCAACACGCACGCGCGAAGGATGCACAATCAGGCTGACCCGTGATGCGGGGGCCGGGCGCACGTCGAAGTTGGCGGAATCGCACTGGTCCAACACAAGCAATGGCGGTGTATCGTCCTGCCTTTTCAATCTCATCGCCGTGAACCTGGACCTCGTTGCCCAAATTCACCTCCGCTTGACGGCCTGAGCCGGACCGAGCAGGTAAAAGAGGCCATCGCCGCTGCCGCTAGTGCTGACGGAAAAATCAGTCCCCGCGGTGATCTGCGCAGGGGCGCGCAATTGTTGCCGCTGGCTGCGCCAGAGACGACGAGCAATGCGAGCGAGATGTGAGCGATCACAAGTCTGGTAGGCATGCTCCCCGCATTGTCGTTGTCGTAGTAATTCACCACCACGCGATAGCTCTGCACTTTTGAAGCGACGTCGTCGGGAATATCGACCGCGAAGCTAACCGGAATCTGCGGCATCAATTCCTGGTCGACATAGCCGTCAGACACCCAGATCACTTTGCCGTTTGCGTCGTAATAGGCTGCAACGACGTGCGGGATGTTCACCACCTGGCCGCTCTGGTTGACCAAGTCTCCGCGGAGAACTTTCTTTCCCAGAGGATCGGTCTCAATCCGCTGCTGCCCGACTGCAATGACTGGATCGGCGCTCGCCGGAACCAGCATGGCCTTTGCATCCATGCGAACGCTCTTTATCTGCTTCAGCTTGTAACCGGGGAAGTCGATACGATACGGCGAAACCTGCTTGGGAAGAAGAGTGTGCGAGATCTTGTCGAAGCTCGTCTCTTCCGTCATGTCGCTTCCATCGGGGGCGATGAGCGTGGCCCCGACGTTCACATAAGCGGGAACGGTATCTTCATTTACGATTTCGCCGACCAGCACAATGCGATCGGGCCGCTCCAGCGCATTCATGGACACGATGCGAACCTGGGGGGAATCGACGTTCTGCACGCCCCAATCATCGCCGGCGCCGCGATTGATGATGTCCCAGCGCAGGTAATTCACTGGGATCACCTGGGGCGCGAGCTTAGGCAATGTATTCGTCGGCCAGACCACTTTCCAGGCGTCACCAGTGCGCTCAACTTTCATGTCGCGCACATCATCAAGCGCACCGACTGCGGTGGAGTAGTGAAGCTTGGCGCGAACCGAGGCAGTGCGTTCGTCCTTGTGGAGACCCCACACGTCGAAGCTTTCTAGCGATGCGTAGGTGCGCAAGCTGCCGTTGCTGCCGGCCAGATCGTGGATCAAAGCGAGCTCTTCGATATCGCTGGCATTGGCCAGACGAGCGTGCGCGTTTTTCCAGTTGTGGTTCTGTACGTCGGTGAGCATCAAACGGACGGCTTCTTCCGGGGTCTGTGCCTCGCTCATGCGGTGGCGTTCAAGCCCGCCGGACTGAATCCAGGCCAATCCAACGAAGAGCAGGGTTGCGGCGACAATGCCGACAGCGATCAGCCTGTTCACGGGCGCACCTCCTGAGTCACGTACACCCTTTCGCCGGTGCGGGCGGGGACTTCGACGACAGGCTCCGCGGCTCTGACGCGGTCAGGAAGGAATAACAGCAGGAAGATTGCCAGAATGCTGCTGGCCATGGGCAGAGTGCCCCACATCATTCCTTCCCATGGCGCCGGAATCGCGTCAGAAGAGATGGTATGAGCCGGGGGAACGTCATCTTTTGACCACACGCTGATCGAACCCGAGTCATAGATCTCGATCTTCCTCCACCCGGCAAAGGCCAACAGAGGTTCGTAATACGGATCGTGGACGAAGATGAACTTCAGCCCGTAGTGATTCGCATGCTTCAGAATCGCGCGCAACGATTCCATGCCGGCCGTGCCGAAATACTTCGCGCTGGTGAATTGCGCCGAGCCGTAATGAGTCATTTCCGGAAGCAGACGAGCTGAGTTGTACTCGCCGTCCACGCTGCTCGCGTCCGTGTAGGTGGAAACCTTGGGAAGAGCGTTGCCGAATCCTAGCGTGATGTAACGGTAGCGATCATGGCCATCGTGATTCAGGAAATTGACGACCGCATCCACGTTAAGGCCGCCGCTGGTGTGGAACGGACTCCAGGTGAGCCAGGCCATGGCGAGAGCTACGGTAGCCACCGAAGCGATTGCCATGCCCACCGCCGCCTTCACACGGAAGCGGTCGATGAGCCGTTCTGCCAGAAGTCCGACGAGCGGCAAAGCGAGCAGCGCGGCGAGCAAGGTGAAACGCTCAAAGGTCAGAACGTCGAACGCGCGCCGTAAGAGCAATTTTGGAATCGGAGTGGTACCGCCCAAGCCAAAAATGAACGCCGCCCAGAAACCAAACAGCAAAGGCCGCAGGCGCCGGTTCGAGGCGCCGATCCAGACAATGAATGGCAGCGCAAGTAGCAGCGCTCCATAGGGAACAATGAAATAGTTAATCAGGTAGTTGATGTTCAGCAGCAGGTTGGACCGGCTGGCGTGGGGAATTGGAATCTGCTCGATCGGGTGCTTGATGATGGCAATCCAGTAAGGCAGCAGCACGATGGCCACGCCGATTCCGGAGATCACTGCAAACACCCCGGCACGAGCCAGCACAGAGATGCTCGAGCTTTCCTCTTCTCGATCGATCACCGCGAGCCAGATCACGGGCAGTGCGAACAGGAACGATCCGAAGATCAAGGTCACGTGGTGCACGCAAGCCGCGGCAAGAATCACCACCACGCCCTTCAGCAGCGCGCGCCAATCGGCCGACCGGCTCCAGTGATAGAAGTAGGGAATCGCCAAAAGATAGATCGGAGCGGAAAGGGTAGTCGAGAGCTGTCCCGCCGAGAAAACCAGGAAAGCCAGCACTCCCAGAAATACGCTGAAGAAGGCCGCGTAGCTGCTGGCTCGTTCGTCGACCCACAGCCGGGCGAAGCGGTAAACACCCACCGGGACCAGGAGCACAGCGATGAGCTGCGTCAGCATCAAGCCTTCGCGTAAGCCGATGACATAGGAGAAGAGCGCGATCCACTGATGTCCCAGCGGAGGATAGGTGGTCTGGGAAAAGCCTGCAAACCACTTCTCATTCCAGGGATCGAACCAATGCTGGGCGTAGTGAGAAGCAAAGAAGACGTGAAAGTTGGCGTCGTATGAAGTGGTCAAGGGCAACTGCATGAACAGTAGCGGGCCGTAGACCGCTAGTGCCAACAGCACGATCGCCCCTAACGGGATCGGGCGCCGGAGATAACCATTGTCCACGATGGATGAATCCTCCCCAGATTTGTGAGCAGCCGGTTTGATTCCGTTCGTCGAGCTAAGGTTGACTGGAAAGAGGGTTTGCGAGGGAGGCGCACGTGGGCGGCCAAATCCACAGAAATTCAGAGCTGGTGTGGCACTCTCGAACCAACCGCAGCAGGTGGTCTGCCATCCAAGTCTCCGCTAGCGCAGGACTTGCTGTAAGTCATAGGCGCCCGCACCGCACCCATGACAAGGAAGCTGCCAACTTTAGCCTTCTTTGGTTTCGTGTTGCTGGCCAGCGTTGGGCTGGCCGCGCAGACGTTCGAAATCAACCAGCAGCCCAATCCCCCTTCACAGCCCTCGGGCAAAAAATCTTCGGGCAAGAAATCGAAGCCGTCGCCGCGAAACGCAGGCCGCGCCCGCGGAAGCTCCGACGGGTGGTATTGGCTGGGGATCGGGCATTGAAGTAGCTCGTGAAGCGCGTGCCGCCCAGCAGGCATTGAATCAGGGCGATTACGCCAAAGCGGTGGAATTCGCGCAGCGCGCGGCAAAATCGGCACCCGGCGACACCAATATATGGTTCTTGCTCGGATACTCAGCGAGGCTG
The DNA here is from genome assembly GCA_963797845.1 of Terriglobia bacterium. Lineage (GTDB taxonomy): Bacteria > Acidobacteriota > Terriglobia > Terriglobales > Acidobacteriaceae > DASREM01. The sequence goes on along the minus strand of CAWCRE010000008.1, from coordinate 137,870 downwards.
GCCGGGAAGTACCAGGTTTCGGTGGACGCCTATCAGCGCGGGTTGCAAAACCAGCCGAACTCCATCCAGGGACTCTCCGGCCTGGCGCAGACCTACGCGCGCATGGGCCAGGTCGATAAAGCCCAGGACATCCTCAAGCAGGTCCTAGCCGCGAACCCAAAGAGTGTTACCGATCTATTGCTCGCCGGGGAGCTGGCGCTTTCCCAGGATCCCAGCACCGCCGTCGGATTGCTGAAGCGTGGTGAGGCGATTGAACCCTCGTCGCGCGCGGAGCTGCTGATTGCTCGAGCGTACCAGCGGTTGAATCAGCCGGACCAGATGAAAGCGTATCTGGATAAGGCCCAGAGCCGCGACCCGAACGATCCCAATGTGCTGCGGGCGGTGGCTGCTTTTTATCGCGACGCCAAGCAATATGACCAGGCAATCGCAAATTTGAAGAAAGCAGGGAAGTCGACCGCAACGCTTTCAGAACTGGCTTACACCTATCAGCTGGCAGGCAAGAAGAAGGAAGCGGCGGAGACCTACACGGAAGCGGCGACGCGGGCAACCGGAGATGCCGGGCTCCAACTCAGCGCAGCGCAGGCTTTAGTCAACGTTCGCGATAACGAGCGGGCGAACAAATTTCTGCAGCGCGCAGAAAGCCTGAGCCCTGACAGCTACCGTCTGCATGCGATTCGCGGGCAGATCGCCAGTGTCGAAAACCGCTCGGATGATGCCATCCGCGAGTATCAGTTCGCGGTCAGCCATTTGCCTGCCGAGGGAGTGCCGGAAGGACCGCTCTATCCGATTCAACTTCACCTAAGTCTTTATGAGTTGTTTACGCAGACCAATCAGCCGCAGCCTGCAGACAATGAATTGGCGGCAGCGAAGAACGCACTAGGTCAGATCACCGGCCTGGATGAGGCGAACCAGCCTGAATTTCTGAGGCTGCGCTCGCTGGTGGAAGCGGACTACCGGGATTACGCTTCCGCAGAGAAAGACATTAAGCAGGCACAGTCGCTTGATCCCAACAACGTCAACATCACTCTGAACTACGCCAACCTGCTGCAGAAAATGGACCGCAAACAGGACGCGTATCAGCTCTATGCCAAGGCGCTGGAAATGGACCCGGCAAACCAGGCCGGGCTGACCGGGATCGGATACCTGGCGCGCGACCTGGGTGATCCTAAAGCCGCGGAGAAGTACTTCACGAAGCTCGCGAGCCTGTATCCCGAGGATTACGTTCCATATCTCGCGCTCGGAGACCTGTACACGGCGGATAAGGACTACCCGAAAGCGCAGGCAAATTACGAACGGGCACACAAAATTGCCCCCAGCAATCCTCTGGTCGTGGCGGGTGGAATCAACTCGGCCCTTGAGAGTCATCAAATGCCGATCGCGACCACCTGGGTAGACCGGGCGATCGCAAGTCCCGCGCTCAGCCAGAGTCCGCAAGTGATGCGCGAGCACGAACGCTACCTGACCCTGAACGGAAAATATGCCGAATCGGCCGAACTGGGCTACAAGGTACTGGAAAAGTTGCCGCGTGATCCCGAAGCGCCTGTCTACCTCGCTTACGATCTGCTCTTCCTCAATAAGTACGAGGAAGCTTATGCAATCGTCGTGAAATATGAGTCAATCCTGCCGAACGACAAAGACCTGCGGCTGATCGCAGGCTACGTTCATACCCACTACAGTCAGTTGCCGGAGGCGGTTGCAGACTTCAACAAGGCCATCGACTTGGCTCCGAACGTTCCTACTTCGTATGTGAACCGCGGCTTTGTGTTGAACGATTTGAAAGAAGCCACGCGGGCTTCCCAGGATTTCGAGACTGCCCTGAAGTTGCGCCCCGATTATGGAGAGGCTCACCTGGGCTTGGCTTACGCGAATTTACGCCTGCGGCGATCGAAGGCCGCAATCAAGGAAGCGGACACCGCGGCCAAACTTCTGGGCGAATCAAATGCCACCCACTTGGCAAGAGCCGAAGCGTACCGGCAGCAAGTGCAGTTGAAAAAGGCGGAAGCCGAGTACAGGGCGGCGCTGAAGATTCAGCCGAATAACGTGCAGACGCGAATTTCTCTCGCGGATGTGCTGTTCCGGCAGCATCGCTACGACGAAAGTATTCAGACATTGAAAGACGCGGTTGGGGTTTCTCCGACCGACGATGGCACGGTTTATGCGCAGATGGCGCGAGCTTATGCCGAACTTCATGATCGAGACAACACGCTCAAGGCGGTGGAAGCCGCCGAGCAGAAAGCGCCGCATGACAGCAAGGTTCTGCTGGCGACCGGCGAGGCGCTTCTGACATTGGGCGATCGGCAGGCCGCCATGGAGCACTACTCGCGAGCCTTGACTTCTCCTGATGCCGATCGCGTCGAGACTCGGCTGGCGTTAGCCCGTTTCTTCGCTCATGACGACAAAGCCGCCGAGGCGGAGCAGCAGATTAGCCTGGGTTTTGCCGAGGCTCGGGTAGGAGAGGCGAATCCGGTCACCGCCGAGAACATGCTCGAGGCGGCTTACGTCCTGATGGAAGTGAAAGACTTCGATCTTGCGAAGAAATATTTTGAGCGCGCTCAATCGGCGGGAGCCGACCCGCAGGCCGTTGATGTAGGACTGGCCAACGCCTATCTGGCCTTGGGCGAAACCCAAAGCGCGCATGACCTGCTTGCATCGCTCCGCAATAATGGCGCCGATACCAGCGAAGACTACGAATACCTGATTGCCATGGCGAACGTGTACCAGCAGCAGCAGGACACGGTACAGGCTCTCAGCTACTATGCCCGAGCCAATCGCCTGGTGACAGGCAATGATTATGCGGAAAGGACCGAAGTCGATTTGGCGGGAGCTGAAGGCCGCCAGATCAACGACACGCTGAGCATCACCTCCGACGCGTCGTTCAGCCCGATCTTCGAAGATATCAACATCTATACCCTCGATGCCAAGCTGCGCGGTTTGGGGCCGACTTCGACTCTGCTTCCGCCTCCACGCGTTTCATACGAAAGCTTGGCGGACGCTCGCTATCGCGTGCACGTGAATGGACTGCCGGTCATTAGCGGACTGGTGGAGGAGCGCAACGCCCGCGGCACGGTCGTGATCCCCAGCAGCTTCCTGGTGCAGAACCGCAATACCTATGACACCATTTTCAATGGCGCGATCAATCCGGTCTTGAAGTTTGGCGACAACCGCATCGCCTTCACACCGGGATTGCAGTTCACGGTTCGCCGCGATACATCCGATCCCCACGATCTGAACCAGAACCTTTTCCGCCAGTATCTCTATATCTACAGCAGTCCGTTTTACAACTGGCTGTCATTTTCGGCGACCGGGATCCACGAATCGGGCCCATTTACCGAAGAGAATCTGCACTCGCGCGACTTGATCGGAAAACTTGATTTCGTGGTGGGCCGGCCTTGGGGCAAGACCTCGCTAATCACGGGTTACGAAGTGCGGGACCTGCTGTTCCGACCTCTGATCCGCGAGTACTACAGCACCAGCACCTATGTCGGGGTGCAGCGCAAGTTCGGCGAGCACATCAAGGCTTCGGTTTTTGGCGAATACTTGCGCTCTTGGCGGGTGCAGGATCAGCAATACGCGATCGCCCAAGCCATTCGTCCGGCCTTCAATCTCGAGGTCAAGCCGAATATGCGCTGGACCTTCTCGGCCACCGGGGTCTGGTCGCGAGGGGAGGGCTATCACGCTTACGATAACGTGACCAACTCCTTCCTGGTATCTTACGTGCGGACCGTGGAACGGCCGTTAAGCGACGGTGTGCCCGTCACTTATCCGCTCCGATTCTCGTTAGGCCTGGAGCAGCAGACTTTCTATGACTTTGTCGGCCAAGTGCAGACCCAGGTGCGGCCGGTCGTGCGCTTCACTTTATTTTGAAGACCATGTCTTTCTCGCAAACAGTTTCCCCCGGAAATGGCATCTCAGTTCCCACCCCCACGCAACCAAATCAGAGATCCACAGAATGGTTAGAGATGTCGTCAAACGCCGGGAGCTTCGTCCGAAACAGGTGCTATGGAATCTGATACCCCACTGACTGCAGCTACAGAAATCCTGCGGTCCCGGGCGGTGAGGTTTTGGCGCCGTGACAGCGGCAGTGGAGGCTCGCTGCGCACCCGGCTGCTGAGTGGAAGCATGATCATGCTGGTGAGTTCCGGCGTGGTCGGCGCCATGAACCTGATCTACAACCTGGTGGTGGCCCACAGCTTGGGAGCGGAGGGCTTCGGACACGCCAGCGCCGTCTACACGGTGCTGATGCTGTTGTCGTCGATCACCCTGTCGTTCCAACTCCTATGCTCGAAGTTCGTCGCCAAAAATGATTTCATCCCGGCGAAAGTAGGAATCTACCGCTTCCTGCATCGTCGAGCCTGGCTGGTCGGCGTCGCCGTCACCTGCCTGCTGGTCTATGCCAGTGCGGCGATCTCGCAATATTTGAACCTGCCTACCAGCAGTTACATTCTGCTGCTGGCGGTGGGCACGATTTTTTATATTCCGCTCGGCGCACGTCGCGGCCTGATGCAGGGGATGTATGACTTCCCCCACTTGGCCAGCAACTTCGTTCTTGAAGTGGTGGTGAAGCTGGCGGGAGCAATCATCCTGATCCGGTTAGGGTACGGTGTCGGAGGCGTGATCGGGGCCATGGTGGCATCGATCGTGGTCGCGTACTTCTTCGGGCGTCCGCGGAGTGACCTGAATACCGATGCCGAGGCTGGCTTGCCAAAGGCGCTCGGCGAAGGCGTACAGGCGACCGTTTTCTTCGTGGGCCAAGTCATCATCAACAATCTCGATATTGTGCTGGTGAAGCATTTCTTCTCCGCCAGCGAAGCCGGACTTTATGCAGCGGTGGCTTTGGTAGGACGTGTCGTGTACATGCTGTCGTGGTCGGTGGTCAGCAGCATGTTCCCGTTCTCGGCGGGAGCCCGTTCGGCTGAGCGTGACGGGCGCGCAGTTCTGAGCACCGCGATTCTGCTGGTAGTACTGATTACCTCGCTGTTCACCCTCGGAGTATGGCTGGCCCCGGCGCGCCTCTGGCAGATGGTGCTGGGTTCGGGTTTCGCTCTGGGAGTTCATCACTCCTATTCTTCGCTGCTGGTTCTCTACGCCGCCACCACCGGCTTGTATTCGCTGAGCGTGGTGCTGATGAGCTACGAAATTTCTCGAAAGATCGGCAACGTGAGCTGGCTCCAACTGGGATTCAGTGGTGCGATCATTGCCGGCATTTATCTGATCCACCGAAATCTTAGCCAGGTCATTGTGGTGCAGTTGGTGATCATGCTGGCATTGCTGGTAACGGTTTCTATCCCGTTCCTGCGTGCTCGCGGGCGCAAGTCGGCGTTGACCGACGAGATCGCCTACCCGCAGCTCCGCAAGCTGCATCGTGTTTCTGAGCCGGAAGTGATTGCCGAGTTTCTGCGCAGCGAGTTTTACCAGCCGGAATTCAATCCCTACCGCGAACGCTTCCAGAAGATTGTCACCAACCCGGATCTCAACAATGCCGGGGAAAACAAGATTCGGCGCGCGCTTCTGTTCCGCCGGCGAGGACGCTTGTGGCGCGAGCTGCCCGTCGACACGGACTGGTGGGAAGTCGAGTTGCAAAATGACGATGTGCAGAGGCTGCGCGTGTTTCCACGCAATCACTGGCGGCGATTGGCCGACAGAAGTTTCTATCTCGCAGATATGAGCGACCGGATTCGCGAGCGCGTGGGATCGAATACCAACGACAACTTTGTCACCAAATTACGGTCGTTAAGCAACCAGCTGCCGAATGGCCTGGACGCGAATGCAGTGCTGCTGATCGGAATCGACGAGACCAGTCCCCTGACTATCATCGAAGGCAATCATCGCATGGCTGCAGCCAGCCTGATCTTTCCCGAAGAAATGCACCGCAGGTTTCGTTATTTGGTGGGCTTCTCGCCCCGCATGACCGAGTGCTGCTGGTATCAGACCGACTTGTCGACGCTTCTGCGCTATGCGCGCAACTTTGTGACCTACTGGCTGGAAGAACCTCCCGATGTCATCATCGAGCGGGCTTTGCGCAGCCGTCTGGAATACTCTCCGCCGACCACGCCCGGCGTTTAAGCTCCTCACTGCGGTTCTGCATCGGCATCCTGATCCGCGGCGGCGAACTTCACCTCGTGGGCGACATAATTCTTGCCATCGAACACTGCAGTCACCCCGACGACCGAACCTTCGTGAAGCTTGCGCATTTCGCCGGTCGGAATTGTTTCCAGATAAATCTCGTAGTTCTTATTGTCGGGGCGATTGTCTATGGCAATCACGCGCCGTGAAAGATCAAGGTAGGTGATGCGGCCGAAAAAGGAAAAGGTGGCGCCCGGCTTGGCCAGAATATCGACCTCGCGCACCGTATCGAGCTTGCCTTGCTGCGGTCCGAAATTCAGGGTGACGAGCGATCCCGGTTGCAGATCGGCCACCGAAGCCTTCTGATTCTGACTCTGAATGATGGTGGAGGGGTCGAGGTGGAACTTTGCAGGTCGGGCAGAAAGCTCGTCACGCAAGGTCAGCTCGCCGGTACCGGAATCATAGGACATTACCTGTCCGCGTCCGCTGCCGGTAGGAGCCGCGGTCTGAATCCAGATTCGTTTGGCGAAGACTTTGCTGCCGTCGAGCATCGTGTCGAGATAGACGCGCTGTCCCTTCATTAGATCCAGGTCGCGCACAGGCTTGCCGTCTTGAAACACCTTTGTGCGAGGATCAAACGAAACCCCCAGCTTTTGCCCCCCGAAGGCCTGCACAGTGAAGCGGCTCAAGACAGGATCGAGCTTTACGATCGTGCCCCCGATCAGGGAAACCTTCTTGTTCGGCAAAGGAGGCAGCTCAAGGGGGTCGCGTTCCTGCGATCCGGACGGAGCGGGAGCGGCGGAGGGGGGTTGAGCATCCGGTCTTTTCGGTCGGGGCAACAACCTGCGGAGTTTGCGCTTGCAAAGCTCCAGCCAGCGCCAAAACGGCTGAGATTCGAAGTAGGTGCGACATAGAGATTCGGAGTTCTTGGATGCGGGCAGGGCTGGAAGGGTGGCCAAAGTCGCTGAAACCGCAGGGAATAGGCATAAAAGCAGAACCAACGCGAACTGCTGAATAGGCATCTTAAGCGCGAATCATACTTGAACTATGAGGAACCTCGTCCTACGTTCGATGCTGGCAGGCGCAATGGTAGCGACCACGCTCAATCTTTGGGCGGGCGACTTGCGCATTACCATCCCCAAACGTTCCAAGCCGACTCCGGTACAGGCTCTGAATCGCGAAGGAGTGAAAGCGGTTGAAAAGCATCAACTGGAGAAGGCGCAGAAACTGTTCTACAAAGCTTACCTGATCGATCCGGACGATCCTTTCACGTTGAACAACCTCGGATTCATCTCTGAACTGCAAGGAAAAGTAGAACGTGCGCAGCGCTATTACGAATTAGCATCGCGCCAGGAATCTGACACTACCATCGACCAGGCCAGCATTCCCGAACTCAAGGGGAAACCTCTCACTGAAATCACCACCGCGTTCGGGAATCGCGACCTGCGGGTCAATCGTGGAAACGTGCAGGCGATGAGCCTGTTGACGCAGGGCCGGACTCAAGAGGCGGATGTGCTGCTGCAGAAAACGTTGAAGGTAAATCCCAGCAGCCCATTCACCTTGAACAATCTCGGTTACACCATGGAAGCCGAAGGCGAACTTGAAGCGGCGTTGAAATTCTACGATGAAGCGGCGAACCTTCACTCCAACGAAAAAATCGTAGTGGCGCTGGATCCGCACTGGAGAGGGAAGTCCATTAGCGAAGTGGCAGAGACCAATGCCAAGGCTGTGCGCCGCCGGATCGAAACCGAGCAAAGTGTTCCGGCGCAGGTAGCGCGACTGAACTTGCGCGGTGTCTCCGCTCTGAACCGCAACGACGTTGCGAGTGCGCGCCAGTTCTTTCTTGAGGCTTACAAGCTCGATGGCTACAACGCGTTTTCCCTGAATAATATGGGATTTGTTTCGGAATTGAACGGCGATCAGGAGACGGCCGAGGATTTCTATGCTCGCGCACGCGCGGCTTCCGGATCGGCGGCTCGAGTGTCGGTGGCGAACCGTCACGAGATGCAGGGCCTGCCTCTTGCCCAAGTGGCGGCCAGCAACGATGAAGGCAGCCAGGCAAATCTCGAAACGAAGCGTGAAGAAAAAGTGCGCCAAGGTGGTCCGATTCAACTGAAACGACGCGATAACACTCCCGTCGTTGAGCCGGCAAAGCCCCCAGCCGATTCGACTCCGCCGCCGCAAGGCACGGTGACGCCAGAGACGGAGCCGCCGCAATCGAATTCGGCTCCCAACGGAAATTCTTCTCCACAAGCGCCGGTCACGGAACCGGTCCAGCCCCAAATCCGCTAAGAAATAATGCTGGATATGGTTCCATGAGTCTTAGCACCTTTGTGTGTACTTACCTTCTGTGATCCTGATCACAGACTTTTCTCGCGATCGCGGAGTTTGCACTCCAACTTAGAAATGGCCAGTATTCATGCTGGTGTAGCGCATGTCATTCATCACGACTTCCTGTTGTTAACGGAACGCGATGTCTTCCTTCCGCGTAATTTGTTACCCACTATCGCAAGTGTATGTACCTATTTCCACATCGCTAAGGCATTCGTCTTATTGCTGAGGTTGGAGAAGGCAGCTACTCTCACCGTGAAATTCCAGAGAGCCCCAAAGTCTTGCTAGCGGATCTGCCTGGGCAGAAACGAGAGGGAAAGTGTGAATTCCCCAAGAGCCAGGTTCGATTCTTTTGGACGCTGGGTCCCTTCCATTCTGTGAGGATTCGATGACCTTGAGAACTGTTTTGCTAGCAGCGGTCCTTGGCTCTTGCCTGGGGCTGATTCCACAAACCAATTTTATACACGCGGAGTCAACCATAAGCTGCCCTTCCGGGCAGTACGACATGTTGGACTGGATGACTCTCGACTCTGACTTGCGCGCGACCCAACACATGACCGGAACCGCCAACCCGCTCTACGACACCATGGAAACCGATAAGTTTTATTGGGTGAAAGGTGGCAACGGATATCCCTGGGACGTTCAACTCTACGACAGCAACTACATCTATCTTTGGATCACCGAATACTCGTGGAACGATCCCAAGTCGTATAAGAAATTCACCAATAACTACAACATGCCACTGGCCAACCGGTGCGCCAAGGGCGGCTTTCCGGGTTCCACCATCACGGTGCCCAATACGTCCTACGAGATCTATACCAGTTGCACTAATTCCACTACCCATGATCTGAAGCAGGCAGTGAACCAGGTGTGGGGCCCCTATAACCTTTCGCTCGGCGGTGTATTGCCGAAAAACACGCCCACCCTGGTGGTGAGCTATCGCTACAACTGCGACAGCAGCTACAGCAATTGTGGCGACAAGGAAGAGTATTACCTGCAGCAGCGCTATGGCCTGGTGCAGTGGATTCATTACACATTGGTGAATGGCAGCTACGATCAGCAACAGAAAAGCGTGTTCAACACGCTTAAATCTGGCACTGCCACTCCCAATTTTCAGTGCTTTTAATTTGATGTCTTGTTGGTGGTAGTACGGCCTGCAAAAGCGTTGCTTCCAAGTCGCGTTGGGGCTCCGCGTTTCCAGCCGAAGATAAATTCCCGGGTTCGTGAAACACACGGACGCGCCCGTAGGCGCTCGTCTGAACGTTTGCTCTGAGTGCGGACAGAGCTGGAGTTCCTTATTCCAGCTCTCCCCACCCAACGCTCAGGAGGAGAGATGCGGAAGGAATTTGTACTCGCCATCTTCATGGTATTCGCTGCAACCGGATGGGCCGCGAATCTGAAAATCGTCCCCACCACTACACTCACGGCACAATCCTCAAACAACACCAGCGCCGCCAACAGCTTTACCACCCAAACCGACGGCAACATCGGCGCAGGCAATGTCAGCAAAGTGGATATCCATAGCCTGCTGTATTCCGGAAACAACACCAAGGTGATCGCCCACTTCATGCCGTGGTGGGGTAATCCGGTGCACATCAATGTCGGGTACAGTTCTCACGATCCCGCGCAGATTCACGCGCAAATCACCGACATGATCAGCCGCGGCATCGACGGCGTCATCATCGACTGGTATGGCAATCAGGATTATTCCGACCAGACGGCGAAACTGGTTATGGCCGAGGCCGAACAGCATCCCGGATTCACGTTCGCCATCATGGTGGACAAGGGCGCGATCTCACTCAGTCCATGCAGCGGCTGCAATGCGCAGCAAACCTTGATCGCTCAGGTCCAGTACGTTGAGCAGACCTACGTGCCCTCGACGGCTTATATGCGCGTGAACGGCCGTCCGGTGATTACCAATTTCGACATCGACCTCCATTACACGATTGACTGGAACGCCGTCGCCGCAGCCACCAGCACCAACCCTGACTTCATCTTTCAGCATTCGGGTGGATTCACCCACGCGGTGAGCGGAGGCAGCTACTCGTGGGTCATCGTGAACGTGACCGATTACGGCATGTCGTATCTCGACAAGTTCTACAAAGGCGGACTTGCGGCACCGACGGAATACGCCATCGGGGCAGCGTACAAAGGCTTTAACGACACGCTCGCCTCCTGGGGCCAGAACCGCATCATGGGTCAGCAATGCGGGCAGACCTGGCTGCAGACTTTCAGCAAGGCGAACAGCTACTACAACTCTGGCAATCAACTCGATGCCATCCAGCTTGTTACCTGGAACGATTACGAAGAGGGAACGGAGATCGAAACCGGAATCGATAATTGTTTTTCGATTTCTTCAAGCCTAAAGGGGAGCAGCCTGCAGTGGTCAGTCACTGGAAATGAAAACACCATTGACCACTACGAGGTTTATGTCAGCACCGATGGCCAGAACCTGATGCCGTTGAACTCCATGGCGGTCGGCTCACGCTCGCTTGATCTTTCCACCTACTCGCTGGCCAGTGGCACCTACACCATGTTGGTGCAGGCGGTGGGCAAACCCACTTTCATCAATCACATCTCTGCAGGCGTGAAGTACACGGTGCCGGCTGCGGCCAGCGGCGGCGGTTCTGGCGGCGGAACTAATCCTCAGATCAGCCTGGGAGCGGCGCCGGCTCAGCTCACGATTGCAGTCGGGAAATCGGGGACCACGAAGTTAACCGTGACTCCAGTCGCCGGTTTGGTGCAGAGTGCGGTCATGCTGTCTTGCTCGGGATTGCCGGCAGGAGCGACCTGCTCATTCTCTCCCGCTTCGCTCCTTCCAGGGAGCACTGCCGTCAGTTCCACGCTGACCGTCGCGCTCTCCCCGGTGTTCGCGGGCTTGCACGACGATGCCCCGAGGGCTGGCCACAAGCCGGGAAGCGGTGTTCTCTGGACTGGCTTCGGGATCGCCGGCGTCGCTATCGCCGGCAGCGGTATCCGGCGGCGCCGTTGGATCCAGGCTCTGTGCATGCTTGCCGTACTTGGGAGCGTGTCCATCCTGACCGGATGTGGCGGAGGAGCTACGACGAACACCAAGTCCGTCGTTGCTGCCACTCCAACTAGCGACAGCTTCAGCATCACTGTCAACGGCGATTCCGGGAATACGCATAGCTCCGTCACTGTTTCCGTTACAGTGAATTGAAGGATTACGGTTAAGTTTGGAGGATGCTGCAATTCGTTTCAGCATTCTCCTTCCCGCCATGCGGACGAGCAGTGGACGAAATGGTACCCAGCGAGGCATTTTCCGTAAACGCGCCACCGAGGTCAGGGCTTCCAGGCACTTTTGCAGATCGAAGGTGCGCAGGTATTGCCGGATAATTTCTGGCATGCTCATGCGCAGGGCGGCGGAAAAATTCTGGATTGCCATTTCCGTCTGGCGATCGGGATCCGCCAGCAAAGCGGCCAAAGCTTTTCCCAAACTTTCCGTGTTGTCGTGTTCCACTAAATCCATCGCTAGACCTTCGTCTTCGACCAGCTGGCGGAAATCCGCGATATCGGAGGCGAGGATGGGTACGCCATAGGCGCACGCGAGGTGCGCCACTCCGCTGGAGCCCGCGGAAGACGAATACGGCATGACCGCAACGGTCGTGCTTTGGAAGAGCGCGGGGATTTCTTCCTCGGCGACATAACCAACGAACTCGATCTGTGGATGATGTCGCCACTTCCGCATCATGCTATCCACATAGCCGTGGGCCTTGGGATGGTCGGTCCCGGCGATGACCAGTTTTGCCTGGGGAAATTGCGGCGCAATACTGACGAAAGCGTCGATGATCGGTTCCAGACGCTTGTAGGTGCCCCACTTGCCGAACGCCAGAACCCGATGATAGGGATTGCCGCGCTGCGAAAAGTCCGGATATTCCGGCCGTCCGGAGAGTATCCCGTGACGCCGGACATGCACGGACCCACGGCGATATTTTTCGCGAATCAAGCTGCGATACGCGGGCAGCAGAACCGAAACTGAGTTCGAGAACAGCAGTAACTGCGTGGCCACGAAGCCCGCCGCGCGGTACGCAGATTTGAAGCGAATTCCCGCGTCTTTCAGGTCCACGGTCTCCATCAGTTGATGAAGCGTGACGTGAGTGTAGACGCCTGACATGCGGGCGATCGCCGGGATCGCGATGCCAATGAAAGCGGGCAGAGGCTTGCCGCCAAAGCTGGCAAAGCCAAGGTTAAACCAGACCACGTCCGGCTTCTGGCGGCGGATTTCACGAATCAGGCGCCAGGGATTGGAGAGCCCGTTGAATGCCCAACAACGCACGACGTTGTAACCGTCGAGTTCGGGCTGAGGCGGATAGAAGTCATCCCCGAGAACGGTGACTTCGAGGCCTTCGGTATCCTTCAACTCGCGAGCAATGTGGAACCCGTATTCGTTGAGCGCCTCCCGGCTAGGCGGGAAGGCGGTAACCAAACAGATTTTCATTATTGCTGTCCAGCCCGGAACAGTGCGTAGCGCGAGAGCTTGCCCAGCAAGGAAAAGTACTGAATAGCGACTTTCAAGCTGGCCTTGCTCTCACCGGCGTGCCGCGTTGCAAAGGTGAAGGGAACTTCTTCTGCGCGGCGCACCCGTCCCCGAACCAGAATTTCTAAAAGGATTTTGAAACCCTGCGGTTGAAGGTCGATGCCATCAATCGCGTCCCGCCGCACGATGAAGAACCCGGACATGGGATCTTTAATCCGCAGACCCGGCCGCTGCAGGGGAAGCGTCGCCAGCGTACTGGCGCGAGAGATGAAATGGCGTAACGCATTCCAGTTCCCGACAGTGCCGTTGCCGGCATAGCGACTGGCGATGACGATGTCATTGCCGCGGCTCATGGCGTTGAGGAGTTCGGGCAGCAGTTCCGGAGGATGCTGGAGGTCCGCATCCATGACTCCGAGCCAATCGGCGTCGGTATTCTTCCAGCCGTGAATAACAGCACCCGCCAGGCCGCGCTCACCCACGCGCACCAGGATCTTGATGCGGGAATCGTGCTCGGCATAACGGCGCACCAGCTCCGCGGTGCCGTCCTGGCTGTTGTCGTCCACGATGATCAGTTCGTAATCGATGTCGCTGTGGGAGAGGGAAGTCTGGACGCGATCAATCAAAGTACGGATGTTCCCCACCTCGTTCAGGGTAGGAATGACGAGGGCAAACTTTCCAGAACTGGCCGTCTTCATATAAGTAGTGTTCTCCCCAGAACTTGCGTGCTCTTGGATGAAGCGCAGGCGGTAAGTGTTGGTTCCTAAATTGCTGGAAATGAAATGGGGTAAATTGTCAGGTTTACCTTAGTTCTGCGCAGAACAGAGTAGAAGCTTATGCTGGCGCAATGACAGGAGTGGCTGGCGAAACGGAGACGTTTTGCAGGCGGCGCGCGATCGCTTGGCGCACTTCTTCCTGAGACATGGGAGGAATCAGCGCCAGACCGCCGAGCCGGGCAAGTTCATGGTAGGAGCGCCGGTACTTGTGAAGGAAATCCAGAGGATATTCAGGCTTTCGTTTGCGGGCTTCCTCCGGTTCGGCATCAAGCACATAAGCCACATCGGGTTTTGGCGTCAGCTTGAGGATGAAGCGCGCATAAGCCCTTGCCCACGCGGATTCCAGAGGCAAGGTTGCAAGCTGATCGTAAATGTAACGATCGAAGATGATGAAGTCCACTTTCTTGCGCCTGGCGCGGCGAACGATTTTGCGAAGGTTCCAGGCGTCGAACAAAAATAGCCCGCTGCGTCCGGCGATCAGGTACCAGGCGCGATTATTTTTGTCATTGCGATTCGCGGGCCGCTCCGGGGTGCCAACGCGACCATCGCTCTTCAGAAATTTATGGCTGAATCCAGCCCTCCATTTCGGAAACGCTACCACGTTATCCCAGAACGCAAGTTGGAGAAGGGAATTCCCCTCGGCGGAGAGTTGATCGCACAGCATCTGGATTTGGGTACTCTTGCCCGCACCATCCATGCCAGAGAAACTGATCAGGATGGGAACCCCGTTTGTGCCGGCCGCCGACTCCTACGAATGAACTCTCTGCCATTTGCGTCTGAACTCCAGTAAGACTATTTCGCGCCCGGGGGCTTGGGCCCGCTCGCGCGCGACAAGCCGTAGACCGTTCCCAACGCTACCCCAGCCCCCGCGATTACACCCAGTTTGATCAGCAAGGAGCGCGCCTGGTGCTGTTTTGCGGGAGCGATTGCAGCGCCCGCCGGACGCGAGGCCGCATTTCCGCTGATACGTCCGGTTTGTGCCGCCGCCGTTCCAGTCGGCTCTATGGGCGTAGCTTGCGAAGGCGCCTGCGTTGTCGTGGACGGCTGCTCAGTGGGATTATTCCTGACCGAACTTGGGCTCTCCGGCAGTCGCTGTCCGTTAATCTGCTCCTGAGTAGCTTTATTTTCCTGTTCTTCACGAGTCGGAGAAGTGTTCTGCGAATCTGGCGTGGTGTTGCTCGGCGCACTCTGCTGAGCGTTCGGAGCAGGCTGCGAACTGCCAGCGGGCTGCTGCTGGCTTGCATCCGCAGGCTGCTGCGCGAATGCGGCCAACGGCTCCATCCAGCTCAGGATGAACGCAAGAATGATCCCCAGAACACGATTCGTGAACCGGTTCATAGTTTCTCCTCTAGGCGACCCAAAACTTGCTCGCGCTTTTAGGCGGCGACCGGTTGGGGTTGAATCTGCGCCGCTGCTTGCGGGGCTTTCTCGTCGATCTGGTTGCAATTCCACACCGCGTCTGCGGCGGTCGGAAACATTGCGAACACCTGGTCCATGCGCGTCAGTTCCAGCACGGTTGCGGCTTCGGGAGAAATTCCTCCCAAGCGCATAGCTCCGTCGCGACGGGCGACTTCGACCATGCAGCCCAACAGTACATCCAGTGCAGCTGAGTCCATATGCCGGACCGCGGAAAGATCGACGACGACGCAGGGTTCTTCAATTGGAAGTTCCTTCAGCTCGCGCAGAAGATTGCGAGCTTCTCGGGCATCAACGCGATGTGGCAGTTTCATGACTACCGTTCTCGTATCCATTGTTACTCCACCTCCCCCAGGATTACCGGTGACTTTTCCTCAACCCTGGCGCGGCGGGTATTTTGGCAATCACCAAAATGTTCAATGCTGCTGTTTTCAGAATCTCTACTGGTCAGTAAAGATGCCAGGCGCGAAGAGCGGGTTGACAAGACAGTCGCGGATAACTTGCGGGCCTTGCCTCCCAGGTAAGTTTTGGCGGATTTCATCAGGCGCTGCGGGGCGAACCGGGTGCCAATGAGGCGGCGATCCTGAATTTCTACCTCTACCTTTCGTTGAAGATGAAATAAGTGCGAACCAGAAACGATCGCATTCTTCAGATTCAATCCCATTCCAATATAAGTCGCGGGGAAGATTGAACAGCTATCGACGTTGGTGCCACAGTCAATTTCGCATTGCTGCTCGATCGAACTGTAGCCGCTGATAGTGCATGCATTCCGCACGCGAACACCCGCACCGACGTAGGTGGGGCCGACCACGCAAGATGATCCGTCCACGCGCGCGCCTTCACCGAGCCAAAAACCAGGCTCCACTTCGCGTCCCACCGGTCGCAAAGCGCATATGCCGGAGAGGGCGTCGGTCACAAGCTGCCGGTACTGATCGGGGCGGCTCAGTTCCTGGCAATATCCGCGAAACTGATAACGCTTGCGCGAGTGAATCAGCTGGCTAAGGCGAAACCGGAGATGGTCGCCGCGTTGCAGTTCGCTGGCGTCCACCGCAACGTAATCAAGCGGGTTGCGATCGCTGCAAGCCTGCGTCAGCGAGCTACCGCTCCTTCGATGGGCGCTCAGGAAATCTGCGACGTCGATCTCGGCGTAATGGCCAAGCCGAACCAGCAGCAGAGTTTCGACTCCCTGCCGCAGGTAATTCGAGACCGCCGCTTCCCACGAAGTCCAGAAGCTACTCGCTGGATGGGTGATGGGCTCGATTTTGGAGGCTGAGTGAGGCGCCTCGTTCTCGGAGATCACAGAGATATGCTGAACGCTGGACAAGCAAAGGTTCTCGACCGTTCTCTCCAGGATCGATTTCCCCAGCAACGGCCAGTATGCGAGGGGGGTTCCCGAAAGCTTGCGATTGAGGATGGCACTGGCCGGACGAAGCGTTTTCCCCGCTTCGTCCTGAGACGGGCCAGCGACAGTAATGATTGCGCCGATGTTCACGGACTCCCCTTCTGCGACAAGTGGCTGAACGTCGAGGTTTTCCAGAGGCCTAAAGCCGGCTCTCGAGAAGCGAGCTTTCGTTGCCCATCCCGGGCACCAGTTCCGCTGGAACTTCCTCTTCATTGTTGTTGAGCCACTCTTCGGGAATCGCTCCGGGACGAGAGCCCTTGCGGCGGGAATTCGCCGCAACAACCTGCGAGATCGCCGTTTCGAGCGTGTCGTCCTGCACTTCCTGCCGCGGATAGCCGAGCAGTTCGCGAATACGCAGCTTCGCCTTGTGCAGCTGCGACTTCGAATTTCCTACCGAGCAGTCCAGCAACTGCGCGATTTCCTGATGCTCATAACCTTCCACTTCATGAAGAAGGAAGATGGTGCGATAGCCCGCGGGAAGTTCCTTGATCGCGCGCGTCAGAGCGATACGGTCCACCGATCCGCTGAGGCGTTGATCTTTACTTCCGTATTCACGGCGCACCATGCGGGCATCCTGGTTATAGGTCTCGTCGAGCGAAACCTGGCGCAGAGCCTTTTTCCGGAAATGCATCAGAACGGTGTTGACCGCGATCCGGTAAAGCCAAGTGGAGAGTGCGGAGTCGCCACGGAACGTTGCCAGCTTGCGGAACACTTGCAGGAAAGCGTCCTGGGTCAGATCTTCCGCTTCGGCGGTGTTGTTGGTCATGCGCAGGCAGACCGAATAGATTCGCGGTTTATGGTTGTAGAAAAGTGTCGCAAAGGCATCAGGATCGCCTTGCTGGGCGCTGCGGACTAGGTCGAGGTCGGAATCAAAGCGTACGGTGGTTGTCGGTTCAGTCACTTGCTTCTCCTTTTGGTTCCGGGCTGGCTCAGTAAATTCCCCAACGATCTCGAGTGGCATGGTTGAGGTTAGGGCGAATGCGCGGTTCCCACCATCCGGTGCACTCTGTATGCACTTGTAGGAGTTGCTGTACCGAAAAAGACAAACTCAACGTTGAAAAAAAACCACATCGCTGCGCTGCAGTGAGTGGCGAGATCGGCCATTACACGGTTGTTTCCGATGGTCGGTTGGCGAAATGGGAAGTGCTACAGGGATGCCCGTAGTCGTGTCGCCAAATTCCCTTACGACCGAGCGGATCTGGAAATCGAGCTAATTATCCGGTCGCAATTTACGGCGCTACAGAAATTCGCTTTGCGAACTACAGCCGGATAGGGATTGTTGATGGAGGGCCCGCGGCCCTAGTGTAAATGCATGTTTGAAGCGCGAGAAAACCCGCCTGCGCGGTCCAAGATCAAACAAAAGTCTTTAGAGTCGGATGACTGGGTACCGGCTCATCATTGCAGTCTTTAGTTCGCATTCCAAAAACCAGAAGTTTTGCGGAGGCTCATTATGAAAATCGCTTCGTTACGTGACCTATACATCGAACAGCTTCGGGACTTGTATGACGGTGAGAACCAGATCATCAAGGCCTTGCCAAAAATGATCGAATCCACTGAATCGGAAGAATTGAGCAGCGCGCTTGAAGAGCACCTGGAAGTGACGCGACAACAGGCACAGCGGCTGGAAACCATCTTCAAAGGCCTGGGTGAAAACCCGAAGGGCGAGAAATGCAAGGGAATGGAAGGCATCATCAAGGAAGGCAGCGAGGTGATCAAGGAGGATATGACGGAAAACGTGAAAGATGCTGCCATTATCGCGTCCGCCCAACGGGTGGAGCATTACGAAATCGCCGGTTACGGGACGGTTCGGACTTATGCCGAACTGCTTGGCGAAGAAGAAGCTGTTGACCTGCTTCAGCAGACCCTTGACGAAGAAAAAGAGGCGGACGAGAAGTTAAGCGGCCTCGCCGAAGAGATCAACGTAGAGGCTGAAGAAGGCGAAGAAGAGGACGAAGGTGAGGAAGCGGAAGCCGAGACCGATGTGGAGGCCGAGGAAAGTGAGAAGCCGCGTCGGGCTACCAAGAGCACCGGAAAGAAGGGGAAGCGCGTCGCTTAGCAAGATACAGGCGGAAATGAGGAAGGCGGAGAGCTTCTCTCCGCCTTCTTTATTGCTTCAAAGTTTATTCGAGTCCGGCCTGCACCACGTGCACGATATTGTTGCGCACGGCGTACAGGACCAAGTCGCTGACCGAGTGTAACTGTAACTTACGCATGATGTTCGAACGATGGGTTTCCGCCGTCTTCACGCTCAACCCAAGGGCAACCGCGACTTCCTTGGTGCTCTTGCCCTCCGCCAGCAACTGCACGATTTCACGCTCGCGTGGAGTCAGGCGGTTACGGCCAACCTGCGCGGGAGTCGGAGCGGCGCCGCCCTTCAAATAACCTTCCAGGACCATCGCCGCAACCTTGGAAGTGAAATAAGTCTTATCCCGCCGGAGCGCCTCGACCGCCGCTACCAGGTCACGGGCGGCGTCGGATTTCAACAGAAAGCCGCGAGCGCCGGCGTTAAGAACCTCCCGGACAACCTGATCCGAATCGTGGAGCGTGAGAATCAGGACGCGCGCCTGCGGATTCGTCTTCAGGATCTGGCGCGTCGCTTCCAGACCATTCAAACTTGGCATCCCGATGTCGAGAATGACCACGTCCGGTTTCATCTGCTGGGCTTTCTCGACCGCCTCGCGTCCGTCCGCAGCTTCTCCGCACACTTCCCAGTCCGGTTGTGCTTGCAGTAAGGCACAAAGGCCTTTGCGCACCACCTCGTGATCGTCTGCAATGAAAATTCTAAATGCCAAGGATCACCTCCATGAACCCGATGCCTTTACCAGTCTTAAAGCTCTGCAAAGATGTTGCCAAACTGGAACTCCGAAAACAGAGCCGAATCACACGACCCGCGAACTCTACCGGGTAATTCTTACCGTGGCCCCTTAGGGGAATTATCTCATCCGCCCCTGGATGATCCCGTAGTTCTTTGTCTCAGATGCTTTAGAACACATTAGGGTCGCTTCTCTGGATCAAAAACTTCGATCGTTATCCACTTCAACAATGCTTTCGTGCTTGCGCATTGGTCGCTCGGAAGTCCGGAAGCGATCGGGGCTCAGGATCTTTTACTGGCACCAGCCGCAATCCTTTCCGGGGATCAAGTTCCAGGCTCATTCCGAACGCACACTTGTCGCACAGCCAGAAATGCGCAATTTTTCGTTCAGGCTTTTCATCGAAGGGTTCGGATCGCTCATCGCTGGCAGCGACCGAGATGGATACAATTTCGAACTGGAAGAGCCTTCCCTCGCAGTATGTCTTTCGCGGTACGTGGCAGTTCGGGTTGGCGCAGCGGATGAACATAGCGTCTCCTTCCAGCGGCCGAGGTCCCGCCCAGCATGTGAAACTTTATGCAATTCTCTGAACGGGCGTAAGGTACCCCCACCACCCTGAGATTCCAATACAGTCTTCACTGTAGTTCGCAATGGAAATACAAGGCATTACGGTCTGTGACCCCGCTTTGCTTGATGCGGCGCGCCCAACGGGCCCGCCGACACTCTCATCTTATGCAGGTCGGCCTATTCACGTCGGCAAGGACAACTGCCTTGGCACCTGCTAACAAATTGACTCCGAGCATTAGTCTCCCCGTTGTTCCCCGGCATTTCGATCTGGAGGGAACTCGCGAGGCGGCGGCATCCTGCAAAGCCTGCGATCTGTGGAAGCTCGGAACCCAGACCGTGTTTGGCGAAGGGCCCGCGGGCGCGCAGCTTATGTTCGTCGGCGAACAGCCGGGGGATCGTGAGGATGTCGAAGGCAAGCCCTTCGTCGGTCCCGCAGGCAATTTACTTGACAAAGCCCTTGAAGAAGCGGGAATCCCGCGCAAGAGCATATACGTGACCAATGCCGTCAAACATTTCAAGTGGGCTCCAGACGCACGCGGCAAGAGGAGAATTCATAAGAAGCCGCGATACTCTGAAATCCAGGCTTGCCATCCTTGGCTGGAAGCGGAAATTGCGCTGGTGCGTCCCAAAGTTCTGGTGTGTCTGGGAGCTACGGCCGCTCAAGCCCTGTTGGGGAAAAATTTCAGCGTCATGCGTCAGAGGGCGAAATGGATCGATTCTCCGCTCGCTCCGCACGTCATGGCCACCGTTCATCCTTCGTCAATTTTGCGGGCCCAGGATTCTGAGTCTCGCAGCGAACAGATGAAGATGTTTGTGCACGATCTTCAAGTCGCGGCGAAAGCCTTGGCCAAAGCCTCGAAGGCTGCCTGATCCGGCAGCTCTGGACGCCCTTACAGGAATGTCTCCACCGAGCTACAGAACAATCTCGATTTGCTTTGCGCGGAGCTGGGCGTATTCAAGTATCTGAATCCTCCTTGTGACCCGAAGATGGGCGTCGTGCCGGAAACGGTGCGGCGCCCATCGATTTTTGTCTGTCCGCTTCAGCTCTGCATTTCTGTCCAACCGGACTCGCGGCAATCCCATCTATCAGACCTTTAGGGGAAAAAACACGAGGTGCGCCATCAGTGAAAAGTAGTGTGATTTTCGGGAAGTCTGCTTTCGCGGTAGTTGCGGGCGCAGCATTGCTGAGCACGGTCCTCAAGCGGCGGAGACATTATTCCCTCGCCGGCAAGAACGTGGTCATTACCGGCGGATCGCGCGGTTTGGGATTAGTGCTGGCGCGCGAATGTTTGCGCCGCGGCGCCAGCGTGGCGATTCTGGCTCGCGACAAAGTCGAACTGAGCCGCGCTCACTCTGAGTTGAGCCGGCGCGGCCAAAAGGTGCTCGCGATGCCTTGCGACGTGACCGACCGCTCGCAGGTAGCTCGTGCCATCTCCGAAATCACCGAAGAACTAGGGCCGATTCACGTGCTCATCAATAATGCCGGACTCATCCAGGTCGGTCCGATGGACGCGATGACGCTGGACGATTATCGGGAGTCTCTCGAAATCCATTTCTGGGCGCCGATCTATGCCTGCCTGGCAGTCTTGCCGGAGATGCGGAAGCGCCGTGAAGGCCGCATTGTCAACATTTCTTCCATCGGGGGAAAGATCAGCGTGCCGCACCTGCTGCCGTACTCAGTCGGGAAATTCGCCCTCGCAGGCTTTTCGGAGGGACTGCGTGCGGAACTGCTCAAGGACCGGGTCTACGTCACCAGCGTTTATCCCGGATTGATGCGGACCGGTAGCCCGCGCAACGCAGATTTCAAAGGCAAGCATCGTGCCGAACATGCGTGGTTCAGCGTGAGCGGCTCGCTTCCCGGCTTGACTGTGAGTGCGGAAAAGGCCGCCCGCGAGATCCTGAACGCTTGCGAAAGCGGTCAGGCAGAACTGATTGTCTCCGCGGCTGCGAAAGCGGCGGTGCTTTTCAAACAGCTGTTTCCGGAGCTTTCGTCTGACGTATTCGGAACTGCGGCTCGCCTCCTGCCTGGACCGGGGGCAAACGGAAAAAGGAAATATAAGGGCAAAGAAAGCTCGAGCCGAGTTACGAATTCATGGGTAACTTTGCTTACCCGGCGCGCGGCTCTCAACAACAACGAAGTGGCTTAAACCATCAGGTGGAATAATCAATGACAATCAAAACTGCTTTAGGCGACAACCATCAATTCGGCAGCAAATCTTCACGAGTTACCACAGCAGCCTCCTTGCTCGGAGCAGCAACTTTAGCGGCTGTAGCGAAATCGAGACGGGGCTGGTCGCGGTGGGCTCTCGTGCTGGGAAGCGGGTACCTGGCTTACCGCGGCGTGAAAGAAGGCCAGCGGCCGGAAACCGGCACAGTCCGCGTGTCGTTCACCATCGAGAAGTCTCCGGAAGAAGTTTTCCAATTCATTTCTGAACCAAATAACTGGAAACAAGTCCTGCCCGAATTCACCATCGATTCAAGCGGGGAAGTGGCTCGCATCAAGCTCCACGCGCACGGCCTCACGATCGAGTCGGACGCGGAAATTACCGACCGCACGGAAGGAAAATTTGTGGCCTGGAGTTCGTTACCCGGGGCGATCGAACATCGCGGAGTTTTGCGGGTGCGTCCCGCCGCAGGCAATCGCGGCACCGAACTTTCCGTGGCAATGGAGTTCAACCTTCCGGCGGGACAGGCAGCGCGAGCGTTTCTGTCCTTCAGCGGGCATGATCCGGAGCAGTTGGTGCGCGAGACTCTGCGCCACTTCAAGCAACTACTCGAGGCGGGCGAAATTCCGACCACTGCGGGCCAACCGTCCGGAAGTCGCGGCGCAAAGGGTACGGCTCTGCGATTCGTATTCCGTGAACAGCCGGGAGAAATCCCTGGAGAACCTATCCGACTGGCGGGCGACTAACCAAATTTTTATGGAGGCTTTGTGAAGGCACTGTGCTGGCAAGGGAAAGAAAAAGTTCGCGTCGAAACGGTGGACGACCCCAAGATCCTGAATTCGCGCGACGCGGTCATACGTATCACGCGAACGGCGATCTGTGGGTCCGATCTGCATTTGTACGATGGTTATATCCCAACCATGGAACCGGGCGACATCCTGGGGCACGAGTTCATGGGCGAAGTGATGGAGGTCGGCCGTGATGTGAAGAAAGTCAAAGCGGGCGACCGGGTTGTGGTTCCGTTCACGATAGCCTGCGGACAATGCTATTTCTGCAAAAACCAGCTGTGGTCGCTCTGCGACAACACCAATCCCAATGCATGGCTGGCGGAAAAGTTTTTCGGCTACAGTCCCTCCGGGCTGTTCGGCTATTCCCACATGCTCGGCGGGTATGCTGGAGGGCAGGCGCAGTACGCGCGCGTCCCGTTTGTCGATGTCGGCGCTCTCAAGGTTCCTGAGGGCCTGAGTGATGAGCAAGTCTTGTTTCTCTCTGACATCTTCCCAACGGGCTACATGGGGGCAGAGAACTGCAATATCCAGGCCGGCCAGGTGGTTGCCATCTGGGGTTGCGGTCCGGTCGGGCAGTTCGCGATCCGCAGCGCCTTTATGCTCGGCGCCGAGAAGGTCATCGCCATCGACCGCTTCCCTGAGCGCCTGAAACTGGCCCGCGCCGCCAAGGCCGACATCATCAACTACGACGAAGTGGACGATGTGATCGAAGAACTGAAATGGATGACGGGTGGGCGCGGTCCGGACGCTTGCATTGACGCGGTCGGCATGGAAGCACACGGTCACGGCATTCCGGCGATTTATGACTCGACGAAGCAGGCAATGAAGATCTCGTTTGATCGTCCTCTGGTTCTTCGTCAGGCCATCCAGGCATGCCGCAAAGGCGGAACAGTCTCCATTCCCGGGGTGTACGGGGGGTTTCTCGATAAAATTCCCTTCGGCGCGGCTATGAACAAAGGGCTGATCATGCGCATGGGGCAGACCCACATGATGCGCTACATGCAACCTCTGCTGGAGCGCGTGCAGCGAGGCGAAATCGATCCGTCGTTCGTCATCACCCACCGCTTGAGCCTGGACGAAGCGCCGCATGCCTACAAGATGTTTCGCGACAAGGAACAGGCCTGCATCAAGGTAGTGCTTGATCCCTGGAAGGAAACGGCGGCGGCATAACCTGAGGGATTTCCCGGGCGAATCGCCGCGCTACTTGAGGCTGCGATTCGCCCCGATTCTTTCGGGACAAACCTGCGGATCATCAATCAGGCTCTGGTTCCTCGGTCATGATGGGCGGTTGTTGTTTTTTTCTGCGCGCCTTGCGCGAGGATTGAGGATGAGAGAATGTTCCCGCGCTATATCTCCCTTTCTGCTCGACGTCGTAGCCTTTGGGCAACGCGGGAATCTTGGCTGCTTCTCCGTCCAGTTGAGAAGTGCGTTCCAGAACAATTTCCGCTCGCCCGTCATATTCCTTGATGGGCCCGTGAATCTCGATTTCTTTGCCCTCAAGCTGCCGCACGTCGCCCACGTGCTTTAGATTGGAAGGGAAGACGACGACGGTGAACGGACACATGCGGTAGTCTTCACAGAAATCGAAGAAGTGCGTTCCGCCGTTGCCTTGCTTTACATGCAGCACTTTCCCGCTCACGCATTTAGTTTCGCCGACGTGCTTTGCGGCCTCGCGAAAAGGAATGCACTCAGCGCTCGCCGACACCGCGACGAGCAAGAAAAGAAAAATACGCATTCTGTCATTGTGACTGGGGAAGACCGAGCAAGGCTGTGACCAGCGGATAGGCCTGATGTGATAGGCAGGGCACTACGAGCGGACCGGCAGGCCGGCCCGCTTCGTCGAACGTTGCTTACTTGCCGAAGGATTTCACGGCGGCTGCTTCGTCGTCTTTCACGTCGAAGACGGTGTACAGCTTGGTGATCTGCAGCAGGTCGTGAACTTTCTTGGTCAGGTTGAGCAGCTTGAGTTCGCCGCCCTGGTTGCGGCACAGTGGTGAAAGCGCTCACCAGCTCGCCGATGCCCGAGCTGTCGATGTAGTTCACGTCGCCAAGGTTGAGCAGGATCTTTTTCTGGCCTTTGGCCAGCAGATCGCGCACTGTGTCTCGCAATGATAACGCTGCCTTCGCCCAGGGTGATTCGACCGCTGGAATCCACAATGGTGACTCCATCCACCTGGCGCGTACTGATCTTCATGCTCACTGGGAAGCCTCCTTACCGTCCGCGGCTGTTCCGTGGACGTGCTTAACGAGTTTGATTTCGGTGCCCGTTTGCGACGGGTGAATCTGCACCTCGTCCATAAACGAGCGGATAAGAAAAATTCCGCGTCCCGACGTCTTCAGCAGATTCTCGGGCGCTAACGGGTCGGGAATCTTGTCGGGATCCAGGCCCTTGCCCTGGTCACGAATGGTAATCACCAGGTCTCTCGCGGGTCTGTTGAAAATCTACCACTACTTTCTTCGCCGGGTCATACGCATTGCCATGCAGGACCGCATTTACCGCAGCCTCGCGTACCGCCATGGAAATCTTCATGACGTCTTCGTCGTCAAAACCGGCATCGGCCGCTAGGCGGCTGGCGGTCTGCTCGGCACTGTCGACAGTCTCCAGCGTCGAATCCAACGTGTAGGAGACCCTTTGTTCGGTCATGTTTGCAAATCTATGAATGCGTCTGCGGAAACCGCTTTCCCAGTTCTTGCCGCGAGTACCTTGACCCAGCCGCGATCGAAAATCCGACCGGAATAGCGAATTCGGTAGTTTGAAGTGTTGTTGTGGAAAAGTCAACGTGCAGGGAAGAGTCGGTGCTGTCTCAATTTGGTGACGCGAGCCGGCAGCCTCGAGGGTGCCGTTTTGAGCATTCACTGAATTCTTTCCTTCATGTCCTTGCAAACCTGTGGATTCCTTGCAACTACTTGGGTATTCTCAGAAACGATGTCAACGATCGCACTGACGGAGCTGCTGGGCGCCCAGGTGTATGATCCTGCCGGCCTCTGCGGACGAGTTCGCGAACTCGCCTTGGCTCCCCAGGAAGATCGGGCGCGCATCTCCGGCATGATCGTGCGCACCAAGACCGGCGATCGCATGCTCCCATTAAGCGCCGTCACTGCCTTAAACGGTGGCGTGCGCGCCTGCACTCCTTATGCCGAGTGGATCCCAAAGGACGGTGGCGAAGGCTTGCTGCTGCTAGAGCGCGATCTGCTTGACCAGCAAGTCATCGACGTGTTTGGTCGCAAGGTAGTGCGAGTCAACGACGTTGACCTCCAGCACGATGCCACGAATCACAAGCCGATCCTCCGAGTAGGTTCGGTCGATGTAGGGCCGCGGGGCGCGGTAAGGCGCCTGCTACGCGGAGTTGTTCCAGGCCCTGCCTTGAGGGCACTGCTGAAGAAGATTCCTCCGCGCACCATTCCTTGGGACTTTGTCGACATCATCGAAACCGATCCCGCACGGCGCGTGAAGCTGAAGATCTCGAACGAGCGCCTGGCCAAACTCCATCCCGCTGACATTGCCGACATTATCGAAGACCTGGCCCCAGATGAGCGGGAAGCAGTCTTCGAAACACTTGACGAAGGCGTTGCCGCCGAAGCTTTGGAAGAAGTCGAACCCAGGGTCCAGAAGGCGATCGTCGAGTCGCTCGACTCCGAGCGCGCCGCGGAAATTGTCGAAGAGATGGAACCGGACGCGGCTGCCGATCTGCTCGCCGACCTGGAAGAAGAGCGTACCTCGGAAATCCTGCTCGAAATGGAACCCGAGGGACGCAAGGAAATGGTCGAACTCCTCGAGTTCAAAGAGAATACTGCCGCCGGCCGCATGAACACCGAGTACCTTGCGGTTCCCGTGCAGTCGACCGCTCACGACGCGGTGGAAGCTCTCCGCAACTTCGAAGGCGGCGTCGAGACCGTCAGTACAATTTACCTTGTGGACTCGCGCGGAACGCTCGCCGGAGCTGTGCCCTTGTCCAAGATCGTGCTGGCGCAGCCCACCACCCCCATGCTTTCTTTGACTCAAGAGCCGCTGATCTCCACTCACGCCGGGGCCGAAGAGAAAAAGGTCGCTGAGCTGTTTGACAAATACAATTTAATGACCTTGCCTGTCGTCGATGATGCAATGAGGCTGACGGGCGTGATCACCTCCGACGACATCATCAGCCTGCTTCGCGCCAAGCTCTGAGTCTTCGTGGACGTATTCGCATCTTTTCCGTAGGAGAAATTCCCGTGGGCATCGCTCTTCAAAGTGAAATCAAGCAACTTCTCGATCGCCCGAATTTTGTTCATCTTTCCACTCTGATGCCCGACGGATCGCCGCAGAGTGTTCCGGTATGGGCGGGCCGCGAGGGAGACTTCATTCTCATCTGTACCGGGGACGGCTCACTCAAAGGACGTAATACCGCACGCGATCCGCGGGTTGCGATCTCGGTGGTAGATTTCAAGAATCCCTACGAAGAGGCACAGCTCCGCGGTCGAGATTGTCGAACGCCGTCCCGATCCAAATTTGAAGTTCATGGATCCGATTTCGATTAAATACACCGGTAAGCCTTTTCCATTTCGCACGCCGGAAGGGCGCGTCACGCTGGTAATCGAAGTCGACAAAGCCCGTTACTCCAAGTTGCCCTTCGAACACACTCCGCCCGTGTGACGTGTGAACTCGACGGATTTCGCTTAACGCCCGTAAGATGGATGGAGAACGCCATCATCGAGGTCTATTCATGTCCGAACCTACCTATGAAGAGCTGAAAGCGAAGCTTGCCGAACTAGAGAAGCAGCAGGGAGGCAAGCGCACCGGCAGCATGGAATTCCGCGTGGGAGAAAAGGGCGGGGTCAGCGTTTATGGTCTGGGCCGTTTTCCAGTGACGCTGTATTACGAACAGTGGATCCGCCTGCTCGACTCCGCCGACAAGCTCCGGGAATTTCTGGAAGAGAACAAATCGAGATTGAAGCTGAAGACCACATGATTTCAGGTAGGCCGGACGCATTCGTCCGGACAGCCTAGCGAGTCGGACTAAGTCTGCCTGAACCTTGCTCCGGCGAACCGGCCCTTCGCCTGCGCTCAGTGCAGGCTGAATGCGTCCGTCGCCACGTGATTATTTCTCGCAACGCATCAAATCCTGCACGCTTTCGCGCTTGCGAATCACTCGCGACCGCTTTCCATCCACCAACACCTCCGCCGCTCGCGGACGGCTGTTGTAGTTCGACGCCAGCGACATGCCATAAGCGCCCGCATCGAGGATCGCCAGCAGATCGCCTTCATCGCATCGACTGGCAACTCGCGATCGTGCGCAAAAGAATCGCCGGTCTCGCAGACCGGCCCCACGACATCGGTGACGTTCGCATCGCGCCATTCCTGCTGCGCACCGGCACAATCTCGTGATACGCGTTGTAGAGCGAAGGCCGCAGCAGATCGTTCATGCGCGGCATCCACGATCAGAAATTTCTTCCCGTCGTTGCTCTTGCGATAAAGCACACGTGCTCAGCAGCGCCCCAGCCGGCCCGACGATCGATCGCCCGGGCTCCAGCAGCAGATGAACCTCCAGGCCGCGCAACGGCGTCAGCACCGCCTCGGCGTACTTCGCAACCTGCGCCGCGAAATCCGGCGCCGCCGATCTCATACGCGATTCCCAGGCCGCCCCCGCAGTCGACGTATTCGATCGCGTGTCCATCGGCCCGCAATTGCCGCACCAGTTCCGCCACCCGCTCCATTGCCAGCCGAAAGGGCTCAAGCTCGGTGATCTGCGACCCGATATGCACGCTCACGCCCGCGCATCTTCAAGTGCTTGCTTCCGCCCGCGCGCGCGTAAAGTCCGCGCGCTTCGCCAATGGGCACGCCGAATTTGTGCTGCTGCAGTCCGGTCGAAATATAGGGATGCGTGTTCGCGCCGCACATCCGGATTCACGCGCAACGCCACTGGAGCCTTTTTCTTCGCGCGCGCGGCACATTGCGCGAGCGCCGACATCTCCGATTCGCTTTCCACATTGAACAGCAGAATTCCCGCGCGCAGCGCCTCGCCCATCTCCTCGAGGTCTTGCCCACGCCGGAAAACACGACGCTCTTCGCCGCCCGACGTTCACGTTCAGCACCCGCGCCAGTTCGCCGCCGGAAACCACGTCAAATCCGCAACCCTTCATCGTCGAGCAGGCGCAGGATGCTGAGATTGGAATTTGCTTTGACGGAGTAGCACACGGTGTGCGGAACGTCGTCGAAGGCGTTTTGAAAGTCCCGCACGCGCTGGCGAATCGCCGACGCCGAGTACACGTAAAGCGGCGTTCCGAACTGCCGTGCCAGCTTTGCAGTGGAACGTTGATCGCAGTGCAGGATGGAATCGCGAGCGCCGCAAACACTCCGCGACGCAGCTTGCGATAGGTAAACGCTGGAGGACGCCCGGCGCTCACTTCTTTTTCCGGGGCCGCCCTTCACCTTGATTGCGACCACAGTCTGATCGTCGAACGTTTCCTCGCCGGCGGAATGTTCGGCGACCGCCGCAAACAGCGACTTCACTACGCAGTCCGCGCTTTGCTCGGCGCAACCCAGCACCGACCTGCTCCGCCCGCTTGCGGCCAAACATGTCGCCTGCTCCATTGCTGGCGTCGAGAATTCCGTCGCTGAAGAAGACGAACATGTCTCCAGGCTTGGCCTGGAAAGTGAATTCGTCGTACTCGGCTTCGTCGAACAGGCCGAGCGGAAGCCCGGTGGCCTCGATGATTTCAATCTTCCCATCGTGACAGTAAATAGGGCGCGGCAGGCCGGAGTTTGCCACCTGCAAGGTGCTTGGCGGGATCGTCCCATACCGCATAAATGAGGGAGACGAACTGCCCATCGATGCGCCGCTCGCCGAGCGAAAAGTTCACGGCCGACAGCATCTCCGCCGGACCCGGCTCGATGGGCGCATGCGAGCGCAGAATTCCGCTGACCAGCGCCGCATAAATCGCTGCCGGCGCCCCCTTGCCGCTGACGTCGCCGATCACCAGCGCCGTACGCGACATGCGAGTAATTCACGAAGTCATAGAGATCTCCGCCGATGGCGCGCGCGGGAGCGAACTTCGCCGCGACTTCCAGGTTCGCCAGCTTGGGCAGCGACTGCGGCAGCAAGCGGAATTGCAGTTCGCGCGCCAGCGCCAGATCGCGCTCCAGCCGCTTCTCCTGCCGCGCGATCTGCTCGTACAAGCTGCGCGTTCTCGATCGCAATCGCAATCTGCGCCGCCAGCGTCGTGATCGTGCGCTTGTGATCTTCGGTGAAGAACCCGCGCCGGGTGTGCTCCAGGTCCAGCACGCCGATGACCTTGTCTTTGTAGATCAGCGGCACCGCCAGCTCCGACCTGGTTTCGGGATTCACGGCAATGTAGCGCGGATCTTTGCTGACGTCCGGAACCAGCACGGCCTGCTTCTGCTGCGCCGCATAGCCCACCACGCCTCGTGCCGAGCGGAATGTCGTGCTTGAGCTGAATATTTTCCTGGAAGCGCAGCGAAAACCGGTGCTGCAGATTTCTCTCCGCTGTCGTCGAGCAGCAGGATGCTGAACATCTGGTAATCGATCATCCGGCTCAGCAGCTCGGCAATGCGCTTCAGCAGTTCGTCGACATTCAGAATCGACGTCAGCTCGCGCGCAATTTCATTGAGCAGCAGCAGCGTTCGCGCCTGGCGCGTGGTGCGCGTGTACAGCCGCGCATTCTCGATCCCCACCGCCATGCGCGACGCGATCAGCGTCAGCAGCCGCTTGTGTTCTTCAGTGAAGTGGTTCGGCTGAGGGGACTCGATGTCGATCACGCCGATCACCCGGTTCTTGACGATCAGCGGCACCGCCAGCTCCGAGCGCACGTTGGGCACCGCAGATATGTAGCGGGGATCCTTGGTGACATCGTCCACCAGGATGGCTTCCCGCCGTCTGCGCCGCGACTCCGGTTACGCCTTCGCCGACCTTGATTCGAATGCGCTCGGCTACCTCTCGCGGATGTCCGACCTGAAAGCGGATGTACAGTTCCTGCGTCTTTTCGTTGAGCAGCAGGATCGCGAAATATCTCGTAATCAATGACTTTGCGGACCAGTTCCGCCACTCGCTTCAGGGTGGTGTCCAGGTCCAGCGTGGTGTTGACCACGTCCGCCACTTCCAGCAGAAGCGGTTCCACGCGCGAGCGTAATTCGGACTGAAACGCTGCCATCTCCACGCTCTCTATGATAACAGCCGCAATCGTGAGTTCCCGAAGGGAGTTCCGAATCCGCTACCCCTCGCGCGGCAGCACGCAAACATCGGGCAAATTGCGGTAGCGCTCCGCATAGTCCAGGCCGTAACCGACGACGAATTCATCCGGAATGGTGAAGCCGACATAATCGCCTTGAATTGGCATCTTGCGCCGTGAAGGCTTGTCGAGCAGGGCCGCAATCTTGAATGCCGCCGGCTGATGGGCAAGCAAAAGCTTTTTCAGATAGGTCAGCGTCAGACCGGTGTCGAGAATGTCTTCGACCAGGATCACGTTTTTGCCCCTCATGGACTGATCGACGTCCTTGGTCAGGCGAACCTCGCCAGTCGAATCCCAGCCACTTTTCAGTTCTTCCTTGGGGCTGGGCCGGTTGCCGTAGCTGGAGACGCCGATGAAATCGAAAGTCGAGTCGAGTTGGACGTGCCGCGCCAGGTCGCTCAGAAAAATTGCCGCGCCTTTGAGCACGGCAACGAAAATGATGGATTGCCCGGCAAAGTCGTGCGTGATCTGCGCTCCCATCTCAGCCACGCGCGCGGCGATCTGCTCCCGTCCAATCAGGATCTTCGGTTCAACCATGGGGCATGATTGTACCTGCGAGACTCGCAAAGGCAAAAAATAACGTGTAAGAACACCGTGTCCATCTCCCTGGCGCGCAGGTCAGCCAGTCGTGCGGGCGCGGGATTCTTCGCTGCGCTCAGGATGACGTCGCCGTCTGCATAGCATTTAAAAAAAACGGACGTCATCCCGAAGGGACGTCAGTCCCTGAAGGATCTCGCGTGCACCATCGGTGCTCCCAGTCTTCCAGAGCAACACCTGGCCGCGTTGCATGCATCTCCCGGCCTCACTAAAATTGAATGGTTTCCACTGAGCTGCCCCGCTATGCCGATGCCCGTGTTCGGAAGAAAGGCGTTCAGTTAGCACTTAGAACTGCGCCGTCCAGGGCCCGCATAATGCCGTAACGGCCAGATGCTAGGTGCCAAACGCAATTGATTCCATGACAATGTCGGCTCCTCGGCCCGAGTAAAGTTGGTGGTGCCAAAACCAACCAACCGGCTCGGGAGAAAGGAGCCGAACGATGATCATTATAGGAGTAGATTTCCATCCCGAGTTCCAACAAATTGCTTTGGTAGATACCGACACCGGAGAGTTCCAGGAAAGACGGCTGGGGCATCCCGAGGAGGCGGAGAAGTTCTACCGTGCTCTGGCGGGGCAGAAGGTGTGCGTGGGAATGGAAGCGAGCGGCCACGCACGCTGGTTCGAGCGCCTGGTGGCCGAGTTGCAGTTTGAGCTGCGGATCGGAGACGCAGCCGAGATCCGGACCAAACGAGTACGCAAGCAGAAAACAGATCGTCAGGATGCGCAACTGATTCTGCGCTTGTTGCTGGAAGATCGTTTCCCCCAGATCTGGGTACCGAGTTGGGAGAACCGCGATCTGCGGCAACTGCTGTGGCATCGGCATCGCATGGTGCAGGCACGCACCCGGATCATGAATCAACTGCAAGCGGTGGCTCTGAACGAAGGACTGCGCTGTAAGAAGAGGTTGTGGAGAGAGCGCGGGCGCGAGCAACTGGAATCGTTCCGGCTGGCGCCGTGGGCGAGCCGGCGGCGGCGCGATCTGCTGGAGTTGCTGGATCGACTGAATCCGACCATAGCGGAACTAAGCCAGGAGATCGAGCGGGAAGTGGAGAAGTGTCCGGAGGCGAGACGACTGATGACCCATCCCGGAGTCGGTCCACTCACCGCCCTAGGCTTCGTGCTGATCATTGGCCAAGCCGAGCGCTTCCAGTGCGGCAAGCAGGTGGCCAGCTATCTGGGACTGGTGCCACTGGAAGAGTCGAGCGGAAATCGCCGCCGCCTGGGGCACATCACCAAGCAAGGCAGCTCGATGATGCGTTTCTTGTTGGTGGAAGCGGCGCAAGTTACAGTGCGCAGTCTACCGGAGTGGCGCAACAAGTATCTCCATCTGATGATGCGACGCGGAAGGAAAACTGCCAAGGTCGCGATGGCGCGAAGGCTGGCGGTTCGTTTGTACTGGATGATGCGCAAGGAATGGGATTACGAGCAGGTGAAAAAGTTCGGTTCGCACGCGGGACAGCCCGGAAATCGCGATGGTGTGCAGTAGAACACCGAGAAATTGATTGGGCGTCCCGCTCCTCTTAAATGAAGAGGAGTTCGAAGTAGTAATCATGATCGCAGTTGCGACCGAAGAGATGCATGGGTCGGACCGAGTTCCTGACCTGAAAACGATTACGAGCGAGCCGTGGTTGGACAAGGCAAACCATCAACTAGACCGAAATGGCGCTCTTCTCCGAGTGCACGCGGCAGTGTGCTCGAAAAGCGCTTGACACCGCCGACATTGTCAGAGATGCGATTTAGCAAGGAGCAATTACCCTCATGGATCTCAACGGCCTCAAACTTACCTGGGTGGGACACGCCACCTTTCGCGTCGAAACCCCTGAAGGCAAGACTCTCTATATCGATCCCTGGGTGATGAACAATCCCAAGGCTCCCGCCAGCGAGAAGCAGGTGAAGAAAGTCGATCTCATGCTGATCACCCACGGGCATGGCGACCACATCGGCGACGCGGTGGAGATTGCGAAAAAGCACAAACCGAAAGTGGTCGGCATTCCCGAACTCTGCGGCTGGCTTAAGAAAAAAGGCGTGGAGCAGATTTTCGAGATGAACAAAGGCGGCACGCAGAACATCGACGGCGTGAAAATCACCATGGTGCACGCCGACCACTCCTGCGGAATCCAGGACGGCGATGAACTCGTCTATGGTGGCGAGGCCTGCGGTTATGTCGTCGAATTTTCCAACGGCGTGAAGATCTATCACGCGGGCGACACCAACGTCTTCGGAGACATGCACATCATTCGCGAGCTCTACGCGCCCGACATCGCCATGATCCCGATCGGCGATCACTACACCATGTCTCCCCGCGAAGCCGCCTATGCGTGTAAACTGCTCCAGCCGAAAACTGTGATCCCGATGCACTTCGGAACGTTCCCGGTCTTAACGGGATCTCCAGCCGAGTTGAAGAAGCTGGTCACCGGCATGGAAGTGCTGGAAATGCAACCGGGACAAACGATCTAATTGTGGAATTGAAGAATTGTTGAATTGACGGATTTCGGGCAGCAGTAGATTCGACAATTCTAAAATCATCAATCCGAACAATTGTTGGAGAGGACCTTCCCTTGGCAAATGCGGTCGATGTTTCTCACTGGCGCATGGGCGGAATTACCGTGGAAGCGGTTGAAGACTACGTTTACAACTCGCTTCCGGCGCGCGACGCGGTTCTCGCCGAGATGGAGAAAGAAGCGGCGAAGAACAAAGTTCCCATCGTCGGGCCTGCGGTCGGGCGAATTCTGTACCAGCTCGCCAAGATGATCAACGCGAAAACCGTCTTCGAGATGGGTTCGGCGATCGGATACTCAACGATCTGGTGGGCGCGGGCGTTGCCGGCCGACGGCAAAGTCATCTACACCGACGGCGATCCAAAAAACGCCGAGAAGGCGCGCAAGTATTTTGAGAGAGCCGGGGTCAGCAAGAAGATAAAGATCCTCACCGGTGATGCGCTGGAGTTGCTCTCCGAACAGAAGCAGCAGTTCGACATCGTTTTCAACGACGTCGACAAAGAAGATTACCCGCGTGTCTTCCGTCTGGTACCGCCGAGCATTCGCAAGGGCGGCTTGTTTATCACGGACAATGTCTTGTGGAGCGGCCGGGTGGCGACGCAGAAGACTCCGGACAAGCACACCAAGGCGATTCAGGATTTCAATACCTTGCTCTACAACTCGCCAGAATTCTTTACGACGATCTTGCCGATTCGCGACGGGGTCGCGGTGGCGCTGAAGACATAGATCGCGTCGCTGGCCTTTGATCTTTGGTCGTTGGCAATATCGCCTTGCAGTAGTCGGTTCGCCGCCCGACCATTTCCAATATTGGAGCCCTCATGCAACAGATCCTGAAGTCACTGCTGCTCGCGTGCGGTGTGATTCTGGTTTCGACCATCGCTCTCGCCGCTTCCTCTCCTTCCGACCGGCAGGCGACCGATCCCAAGTCCGTTACTTCGGCTACCAACGCTGCGAGCCATCCAATTCCGATTGCCGACCTTTACTTCACCCGCAGCGTTGGAGGCCCGGCGTGGTCTCCCGATGGCAAGCAGGTCGTCTTCGAAACCGATCTGACCGGACGGAACAATTTATGGAAGGTGAATGCGGGTGGCGGCTGGCCGTTGCAGCTGACCCAATCCGATGACCGGCAGTTTTCGCCGACCTGGTCTCCCGACGGCAAGTGGATCGTTTACCAGCAGGACAAAGGTGGCAACGAACTTTGGGATCTCTATGCCATTCCGAGCGATGGTGGCGAAGCCGTGAATCTGACCAACACGCCGGACATTCGCGAAGAGTCGCCGCGCTTTTCACCCGACGGACGCAGCGTTGCCATCCAGTACAAACCGCAGGCTTCCACCGTGTACGACATCGCCATCATGGACTGGGCGACGCGCAAGGTACGAAAGCTGACGAACGAGTCCACGAAAGATCATTCCTGGGGAGCCGTCGCCTGGAGTTCTGACGGCAAGACAATCTACGCCAACCGTACGGACGTGACTTTCACGGATGGTGATGTCTACTTGATCGACGTGGCGTCCGGCAGGACGCAGAATCTTACTGCGCACGAAGGCAAGGTCATCAACGTCGCCTCGGCGCTCTCTCCAGATGGAAAAACGCTGCTGATTACTTCCACCCAAAAGGGCGGATATTCCAACGTGGCGCGCCTCGCGGTGAGCAGTCACCAGTTGCAATGGGTAACCGACACGCAATGGGAGGCGCGCGCAGATGACATTTCTCCGGACGGAAAATGGTTTGCCTACAACATCAACCAGGATGGGCGCACCGACATTTACCTCGGCGACATGGCGACCGGCCGCTCGGAAAAGTTGAATGTTCCGGAAGGCGCGAACGAGTATGGCGGGAATCCCCATACATTCTCTCCGCAAAGCGACCGCCTTTTGCTGCAGCATCAGAGTTCAACCAAACCGACTGACGTGTGGACCTACAACATTAAGGGTAAGACCACGGCGCAGCTGACCTATTCGGCGATTGCGAGCCTGGCATCGGCTCCGCTGCCTGCGGCGCAGGTCGTGCACTACAAGAGTTTTGACGGAAAAATGATCAGCGCGCTGCTGTGGGTTCCGTTCAACCTGCAACGCGACGGCAAGAACCCGGCGCTGGTGCTGCCGCACGGAGGCCCAACCGGGCAGACCGAAGATCGCTGGAGTCCGCGCATCGCGGCGTTCATCTCCCGCGGATACATTTGCATCGCGCCTAACGTGCGCGGTTCCACCGGATATGGCATGGAATTCCAGCGCGCCAATTATCAGGATCTCGGTGGCGGTGATCTGCAGGACGAAGTCTATGCCACCAAATTCCTGCAAGACACCGGCTATGTGGATGCAAAAAAGATCGGCGTCACCGGTGGATCGTACGGCGGCTACATGACGCTGATGGCGCTGGGAAAAACACCGGACATCTGGGCCGCAGGAGTGGAACTGTTCGGCATCATTGACTGGTACACCATGCTTCAGCATGAAGACGCTCTGTTGCAGGAATATGAGAAAGGCCTGCTGGGCGATCCGGAAAAAGATCGCGCCGTATACGAGAACGATTCGCCCATCAAGTTCATCCACCAGATCAAAGCGCCGCTGCTGGTGTTACAGGGCGAGAACGATCCGCGGGTTCCGAAAGAAGAAGCCGAGCAGATTGTCGAAACGCTGAAGAAAGACGGCAAGACGGTGGACGTTCATTACTATCCGAACGAGGGCCACGGATTCTACAAGCGCGAGAATCAGATCGACTCGATTCAGCGCACCATTGATTGGCTGGATAAATACTTGAAGGGAAGCGGGCAATAAAGTCATGAGAATACGTCGTGGGCTCGTTTGAGAATACGGCCTTCATTGTCTTGCTGAGCGGAGCAGTAACGCTCGGCAGAGGGTTACTGCGGAGTCGAAGCATCCCTACCCGAAGGTGACTCCTTCATCCGCGGATACCATTCGCGAGCGAGGTCCTGCCAATGAGGATTGATGGAACGGATCAGGACGATCTTTTCTTCGCGCCGCCAGCCTTTCAGTTGTTTCCCCTGGCAAGCGCTTTGTGGACGTCATCGAAGGATTCCCAATAGACCAGGCGCCCTATGTCGTAACGATCGGTGAATCCTTCCACGCGGTGAAACTTGTGTTCGAAGACCCGCTTGTGCAGGTTTCTCGTCATGGCGATGTACAAGGTGCCCGACAGGCTGCCGGTGATATACGTGCAATAACTTCTTCGCACCTTTAGATCGACTCACGGTAAGGATTCTTAGATCGACTCGCGCGTGCGTCGCGCCTCAGGCGCGACACACTTCGCTCAGAATGACAGCAGGATAAGTCTGTTGCGGTGATGAGAGTCACGTCGCTGCGGTCGTGAGAGGATCGAGTCAGATCGACTTCACGGGGATCGCAAGCAGATCGTCCACCAGCCCGACTTCTTTTTGCAAAAACGGCTCGGCGAAATCGACGCCGCCCAGCATGCCGTAATAACGGGCCATAGCTTCGACCCGCGCGCGAATTTCTTTTGCGGCCGGGAATAGGTCTTTACCGGCTTCCTGATCGCTGTACTGCGTCTTGTACGCCATCAACGACTGGAACCGCGCCTCGAACTGCTCAGTGATATCCACCACGAACGTAGGTCGCACATCGTAGTAGAGCGTCGCATAGACAATCTTGAACGGACGATGGGCGGCACCGCCGGCATCCTTAAGCTTGTTCAGTCCCGCCAGGAAGCACGCTTCGTATCCCAGGGTCGAAGCCTTGTAGTGGTCGGGATGGCGCCCCTTCCAATAAGGCAGGATGACGGTATGCGGGCGCTGCTCACGAATCACGCGTGCCACTTTCAATTTGTTTTCCCACGTGTTTTCGACTCGGCCATCGGGAATATCGAGCGCGCTCCGCCAAACTGCTTTCAAAATCTTCGCAGCTTCGGCCGCCTCGCGAGCGCGATCTTCAGCGCTGCCGCGCGTTCCCATCTCGCCCTGGGTAAGGTCGAGGATGCCGCAGCGATATCCGCGCTGCGCCATCTTCAGCAGCGTGCCGCCGCAAGTCTGCTCGACGTCGTCACGATGCGCGGCAATGGCGAGAATGTCGAGCGAGTCCGTCATCGATGGTCAGGATCATAGCAGGGTGAGCCCATACCTTCACAGTTCTGCATGGTGTTTGTTATCGCCTATAGAAATTCGTTTTACGTTGACTGTGAGCATAGAGCGCCGCATACTCAGAATCCCTCTCGAGACTTCCCCGGAAAAGGATGAATCATGTTTGCTCCCCGTTCCAATCAACGAAAATCAGGGTCACGGAGAAGTATCGCAAAACTTGGCGCAGTGACCGAAAGAAAACTATTCACCTACGCGACTGCCGCCAGCGCTGCGGGAGTTGCTTTACTTGCACTGGCGCAACCTTCCGAAGCCAAGGTTGTATTCACACCCGTACAACTAAAACTCCCACTCGATCAATTCACCTACATCGATCTCAATAATGACGGGGTAAACGATTTCAAGATCATTCCCGTCAGTTCCGATTTAAACCTCCACGACACCCAAGGCACGCGTTCCTCAGCGGTGATCAAGCTCTATGGCGTGGGCTCGGGAAATCAGATTTGGGGCAACGCTCCATTTGCGTCCGCGCTGGCGGCAGGGGTCAAGGTCGGTACTGGCGCACCGTTTGGCAATGCCAACAACATCATGGGCTTCGAAAGTAAGTTCTCGGGTGGGCCCACCAGCTACGGAGGGCCTTGGGCACCCGACGGGCAGACCGTCAAGAATCATTTTCTCGGATTCAAGTTTCTGATCAATGGACAAGTTCACTTTGGATGGGCGCGAATGACGGTGCAGATTCGCAAAGCTGAAACCACCGGAGTGCACGCGGTGCTGACCGGGTACGCGTACGAGACTGTCGCCGACCGCCCGATCACAACCGGCAAGACCTCCAGCACTACCGAAGGCAGCCAAATCGACCTTCAGACTCGAGGGGTAGCCACGGTAGGCGTACTCGCGCTAGGCACTCCTGGTTTAGCCATTTGGAGGAGAGAGGACGGGGCGACGAACGGGTAGAAAATCGACTGCGATCCGATCAGAACGGCACGGCGCATTAGCGTCGTGCCGACGATCTTCAGAAGATGCTCACTCCAAGTTCCCCTGCTCGATCACCACATTCTCGCGCACGATCAGCCGATGCGCCGCCATCTCTTTCAACTTCGGAAGAACACGTTCCACATGCTCATCTTGATCGACGAAGGTGATGATAATCGGCAATTTGCCGCCCGCATCGACCAGATGACTCGATTTGACCCGCTGCCGGCCCAGGAAACCTGCGACCCCGTGCAACGTGACTGCGGCATAGACATTCTCCTGGTGCAGGTAGTTGAGGATTTCCATATGCAGCGGACGATTATGCCAGCGGTCACCCTCGGTCAGGTAGATTGTCACTTGCACTGCCATTTCGTTTGCCATTCTATAGCACCCTCGCCAGGGCCATACCGCCAAGAGCGCCAGCCAGGCACAGCAGATTGTTGGTCAAAATGTTGGTGAGCATCAGGTGCCACTGCCCGTGCTCGAAGTAAGCCATGCTTTCGAAGGCGTAGCTGGAGAAAGTCGTGAAAGCTCCGCAGAAGCCCACCACGACGAGCAATCGCCAGCGCGGGTCGATCAACACGCGTTCGGTGGCATAGATCATGAAGAAGCCTACAAGCGCGCTACCGGTGACGTTGATGATGAGGGTGCCGTAGGGAAAGACGGCGCCCAGAAGCTTGGCCGACAAGCGGCTGATGTAGAAACGGGAGCAGGCTCCGACTATGGCGCCCAGCGAAACGATGAGATAGTCGTTCACGATGGAGTTCTCCTAAGTGGTAGGAGTTATCAGCCTGCGGGGCAGGCGGTTATGGCGAACTCCATCGCCGTGCTCATTTTTTATCACAAAGTCGGTTTCCGGCTCAAAGTTACCAGAGTATTGTCCATACAAGCATATCTAAAAGCTAATACTTCGCTAGCAGCCCTCCAGGGGGGCCGGAGAAGGCCGGATAGACTCTGGGTTCGGTCGGAATCCAGAAACGCAGCAGCGGGCCTCTATTGCTCCGGAAAGGCCATCGTACGCGACGCTCTAAACGCAGATTGGGGCTCGATTTCCCGGTTAACGGCTTTTCAATAACTTAGCTTTTAGGGAATCAATTTGAGACAGATTTCACTTCTTGCGTTCCACCAAGTAGTGGGCAAGGCTCTCGAGAGTTTCCGCGCGACTGCCGAAGCTCGCCAGGGATTCCGAAGCAGAATCAACCAGGGCGTCGGCTTTTTTCAGGGATTCCTCGATGCCGAACAGCGCCGGATAGGTAACTTTTTCCGCAGCCGTATCCTTGCCGGCGGTTTTGCCCAGTTGCTCGGAGGTTTGGGTGACGTCGAGCACATCGTCCACGATCTGGAATGCGAGGCCGATGGAGCGACCGAAGATACGCAATTTCTCGACTGACTCGGCATCCGCGCCCGCGTAAATTCCTCCACTCACTACGCTAGCGGTAATCAGCGCAGCCGTCTTGGCGCGATGAATATATTCCAGCATGGCGAGATCCGGTTTTTTGTGCTCGGCCTCGAGGTCGGCGACCTGGCCACCAATCATGCCGTCCACGGTGCCGGTGCCGCGCGAGATCTCTTCGATAATGCGCACGCGCGCCTCTGGAGCGCATTGCAGCCGCGATAAAACTTCGTAGGCCTGCGTTTGCAACGCGTCCCCCGCGAGGATGGCGATGGCTTCCCCGAATACTACGTGGCAGGTAGCACGGCCGCGGCGCAGGTCGTCATTGTCGAGTGCTGGAAGATCGTCGTGGATGAGGGAATAGGTGTGCAGCATCTCCAGCGCCGCGCCGACCTCCTCGATTCCAGCGGGAAGGGAACCAGCGATCATGCGCCCGGCTTCCATGGCAAGGATGGGGCGGAGCCGCTTGCCTCCAGCAAACACGCTGTGCCGCATGGCCTTGTGGATCGAAACCGGATGCTGCGTTTCGGCGGGAAGCAGGCGTTCCAGCGCGGCATCGGCCGCTGCCTGCCCCTCTTTCAGCACGTCCTTGAGCATGACGGGTGAGTATAACAAGACCAGTTCACGCCCAGCTTCGTGGCGTTGCGAAAATCGATGACCATCAAGAAAACGGACTTACCCGGGACAGGCATTGAAACAAAAAAAGCGCCCGTGGCGGGCGCTTTTTTCAAACTCGAAACTAGGCTCGAGCAGCGGCGGAACGGCCGCTCACGTTGCGTAACGCTGCGGCGGTAATAGCGAGAGTATCGGAGGCGGGGCAGATATCGGCTGCGCCTGCGTTCAAAGTTGGCGCCCACATCTCCTCGTCCGCCAAGCGGTGGGTGCAGACGATGGTGATGCCGGGGAATTCTTTACAAAGTGTTTGAAGATCGGAGACCGAAATGACTTCCAGGTCCACTACGACTACCTCCGCGCGATAACGCACCATGCGCGCGCGGAGTTCGGCGAGAGATTGCACAGCATGGACCGAGTGAAACGAACTGGACATGGAAGCGGCAAGAGATTGAGCGATTCGGGAATCGCCCTGGAGGAGGACAACACTCAAAGCTTGCATAAACTACCTCTGGCTCTCACCGCGATAA
This sequence comes from Terriglobia bacterium, assembly GCA_963797845.1. Classification (GTDB taxonomy): domain Bacteria; phylum Acidobacteriota; class Terriglobia; order Terriglobales; family Acidobacteriaceae; genus DASREM01. The sequence goes on along the minus strand of CAWCRE010000008.1, from coordinate 96,175 downwards.
GCGGCGAAAAGGCTGCGCCAGATCATGCCGGGACGACATGCGCAGACAGCTTAACTACCGAGTGCCCGTCGCGAGTCAGCGCTTAGCGGGCGCCTTCTCGTGGCTGGTCTCAAACGCTTCGGGCTGGAGTTTTCCGTTCTGCTTGAGCAGGATCTCGACCTTGCCTTCCGCTTCTTCCAACTCTTTGCGGCAGGCGCCTGAAAGCTGCATGCCCTCTTCAAACAGGGTCAGCGATTGTTCGAGGGGTACATCGCCTTTCTCCAGTTCCTGGACGATTTTTTCCAGTCGCTGAAGGCAGTCTTCAAACTTGGCCAACGGACTCTCCTATATCTATTTAAACTCCCGCGGTGGGGGAGTTGTCTAGTCCTCTTTTGCAGTACTGCTACACGGTGGCTGAACGGGAGCTGCCGAGAGCTTCGAGTACATCCACGGCGGAAGTGTAGCGACCCAGGGGCGCGCTGATCTGGGCTCCCTGCACCATCTCGCGGACAGCAATGAGCATCTCGCGGGCGATCGCGATGCCTTCCTCGCGCGCGGCCTCGGGTGATTTGGTGGCAGCGATGCGATCGAGGATTGAATCCGGGACCGAGACGCGCAATTCGTTCTTCATGAATTCGGCATTACGTACGCTGACGAGAGGCCAGATTCCGGCGACGACGGGAATGCGGCAATGCTCAATTCGGCGCAGAAACGTCTCCAGCAGCGCTGAGATCGAACACGGGCTGGGTCACCGCATACTCGGCTCCGGCTTCGACTTTGTATTCGAAGCGGCGAATCTCCTCGTCGAGGTTGTTGATTCCCGGATTGGCTCCGACGCCCACGACAAAAGCTGTACCTGTTCCTAGAGGATTCGCTCCGATGTCCATGCCTCGATTAAGGTTATGGACAATGTTGACGAGCCCGATCGAGTCCACATCGAAGACGGCCGTGGCGTCAGGGTAGTTTCCCATCTTCGGCGGATCGCCGGTTATGCAGATCAGGTTGCGGATGCCGGTGGCGGCAGCGCCCAGCAGGTCCGACTGAATACACAGAACATTCCGGTCGCGGCAGGTGTAGTGGAGAATCGCCTCGATGCCGACTTCGCGCTGAATCAGAAGCGACAGAGCCTGGTTGCTCATGCGGGCCGACGCGCGGGGGCTATCGGGAATATTGATGGCGTCCACGCCGACGGATTTGAGGAACCGCGCCCCCTCGATCTCCTTGCGGATGTCGATGCCCTTGGGAGGAACGATCTCGACCATGGTAAGGAACTCGCCGGAGGCGATCTTGCTGCCCAGCCGGGAGCGCTGCGCAAGCGGCACGGCGGGCGAGGGCGCTGCACTTTTCGCGTCGGCATGGACTGTGACGGAAGAAGATTTGGACCGAGCCTCGCCGACGCGGAGAGCTTGCTTCATCACCCGCGTGTGATCGGGCGTCGTTCCGCAACAGCCGCCGACGAGCCGTACGCCTGCGGCCACGAATTTGCGCGCGTAACTCGCCATGTATTCCGGCGAGCAGAGATAAATATTGCGGCCCTCGACCGAGCGCGGGATGCCGGCGTTGGGTTGGGCTGCGAGCGGCAGGGAAGTCGCCTCGCGCACCCGCTCCATGGCATCGAGCATGGCGACTGGGCCGACGCTGCAGTTGCAGCCAATCACATCGACGCCCCATTCTTCCAGGCGAGGCGCGAAATTTTCGGGAGTTGAACCGTCCAGGCAGTTGCCGTCTTCGTCGATGGTGACTTGGGCGACGACCGGCAGCTTGGGATCGACTTCGCGCGCGGCAAGATAGGCCTGATGAAGTTCTTCGAGGTAGCCGAACGTTTCTAGGATCAGCAAATCGACGCCGCCCTCGACCAGCGCGGCAATCTGATCGCGAAACGCGGTGCGTGCTTCGCCAAATGAGGTTTTGCCGAGGGGTTCGATGCGCACGCCGAGCGGTCCAACAGAACCGGCAACCCAGGCGTCAAAACTCTTTGCGGCCTCGCGAGCCAGGCGCGCGCCCGCGAGATTGATGTCATGAACCCGGTCCGCCATACTGTGGCGGGCGAGTCGGAAAGAGTTTCCGCCGAAGGTATTGGTTTCTACGACTTCGGCTCCGGCTTGCAGGTATTCGTGATGGACGCCGCGGATCAGGTCGGGCTGGGAGAGATTCAACTCGTCGTACGAACGGTTGATGAAGATTCCCTTGGCGTAGAGCAAGGTGCCCATCGCACCATCGCACAGGATGGGCGACTTCTTAATTTTCTCCAGAAAATCCAAAGGCATTTCCCTGAGGATACAGGAAAAAGGCGCGCTTTCACCACCGGGGACGCTGCGAGTGCACTGACGCTTCGCAAATATCAAGGGGAAAAACTGATGAGCAAAATCTTAAAACGCTGAGAGCGCGGAGAACTGCCGGCGAGAACGCAGAGAAAAGAAGCACTAAGAGGGCCTTGAGGTCAGGGGGGAAACGACCACCACCCTGTGGGGTAAGAATTCCTCTGTTATAATCCCGTTTTTCGCATCCAAGCTTATATCTTTCATGATTTTGCAGAGGGCGGGTTGAAGAAAACCGTCGTAGCCATTCTTGTGATCGCCGCCGTGTGCATGGGGACCGTCTCCTGCGGAAACTCCTCGAACTCCACCACCACCGCGACCAACAGCGGGTTTAGTTTCCGAGTGTTCGTGAGCAATCCGTTGTCGCCGGTCACCACTGGCGGCGGAACTCCCGTCGTCAATATTGTGGACGCCCTGCACGACGTGCTGTCCCCGTTCTCAATCAGCCTGGCGGCTTATGGCACGCCCGGAATGATGGTGGAGTATCCCAATAAGCGCTTTACCCTCGTCTACATCACTTCCAGCAATTCTGTGATCAGCCTCGACAACCAGGCGGAGTCGGTTGCAGCAAATGGGCAAAATGCCATCCCGGCCGTGGCCCTTCAAGGGCCGAGCCAAAGCATTTTGGTGAATGCGGACAATGCTCTGGGTTTTGCCGCAATCCCAAGCGTTACGGTGACGGGGCAGGCTCCGGGAATTGTGCAGGTGCTTTCGCTCGGCACGGGCACGACTGCGGCGGTGGTGCCAGTGCCGGACGCTCGCTTCGTGTTTGGCGGCCACAATGGCGATCGGATTCTGGTGCTAGGGAACAGCGTGGATCCGGTCACCAATACCAATCAGATCGCGGTGATTGCTCCTTCGCTCATCGGCACGAGCGATCCTCGAACGTTCATTTCCGGTTTCGATCATCCGGTGTGGGCAATTTTCAGCAGCGATGACACTACCGCATACGTGTTCAATTGCGGACCGGAATGCGGCGGCACCACGGCGAGCATCTCGGTACTCGACCTGAACACCAATACTGTGACGAGTACGATTCCGGTTGCGGCTGCAACGACCGGATTCGTGAGTGGTACGACGCTGTACGTGGCGGGAACGCCCACTTCGCAAGCCTGCGGATCGGGCACGGCGGCGACCCGGTGCGGAACCCTGACGGCGGTAGATACCGGCACCTTGGTCGCTTCACCTCCCGCAATCATCAGCGACGGATATCACAATCACATCGAGATGACGTCGAACGGACAGTTGTTTATCGGCGCCACCAATTGCACCAATATCAACATCACGGGCGGCGAAGTGCGCGGCTGCCTGTCGATTTACAACGTTGGCACCGGGAGCGTGAACGTTACGCCCCACATCGGAGATGTGACCGGGATTACGACCATCACCAACCGCAATGTTGTGTACGTTTGCCAGAACGGCGCAATGTTTATCTACGACACCACCACCGACATGCTGCAAGCCACGCAGGTGGACGTGATTGGGCAGCCGATTGATGTGAAGTTGGTGGATTAACATCGGCACAATTCAGAATCTCAAAACGCAGAGAGCGCAGAGAACCGCCGCAGAAAACGCAGAGACTAACCTTCTCTGCTCACCGCTTCCGCTCACAGGCATGGCGGCTGTCTCTCCACTAATATTTACGGTTGCAGAGTTAGTTGGTGCTGCTTGGATTTTTCCGCGGCTGGTTTTGAGAACGGCCAACTAAACGTGAACCCTTCGTACCACGCCTTCCACTGATCCATGTAGTAGGGACTGAGAAAGACTCCGGATTCTCCGGTCACAAGGTTCAGCGTAGATCGATCGAGATCCGCGAGATCGACGGTCATGCGTTCGGAGGGCCCGTGATGCCGGCTGACTGCTTTAACCGTGTATCCGCTGCCCGATTGCGGCTTTGTGCCGGGCCCGGTCCAATGATCGAGCAACGGGATCTTGCCCAGGATCGGATGCTGAATTTCCGCCGGATTGTAATCTCCCCATTTCCCGGATGCGAGATCTTTCGGGACCTCTGGACTGTTCAACGAGGACTCGACAGCGGCAGCCAGCAACTCGTCGTAGCTTGAATAATTCTGCGGCAGCCAACGTTGCGGCTGATGGAGCAGGACGTTCTCCAGCCAGACCGACTGCATGCCCCAGCGATAGGTTTTCCAACTCAATGCGCCTTCAGACTGTTTCGGATTCTTGGGAACAGGTCCCAGCTTCGGCTCCAGGATCAGCCGCATCAACTCCATGCGCGCGCGAGTCTCGACGACAGGCGCGGCAGAATCGGCGGACATGCGGCCGTCCCATCCTCGAAGAAGTTCCGCAGCCTGCCTGGCCTTTGCCGATGGGTTCTTACCGTGGTCGACAGCGTAGACCAGATGTTCGGCGACAAAGCGATCGAAGTCCGAATAGGTATCGGTCTGCAACGACAACATGTCGGCGGCAGCGAATTTCTTCCCCGACTCGAGTACGCGATAAATGCGAGCCGTACGCCAAGGCGCTTCCCATTGCGAACTGATCGAGTAGGGATAATCATCCGGCGTGATGCGGCCGTTGGCGGTAGCGATGATTCCCCACGCCGGATTAAAAACGCTGGGGAGCTTCTCGAATGGAATATAGCTGGTCCATTCGTGGGCATCATTCGAGCCATCTTCGGGCAGGCTGCCGTCGCCAGTTGCCCGAATGGGGACTTTACCGGTGGCCTGGTAGCCGATATTGCCGTCTACATCGGCATAAACGACATTCTGCCCCGGGGCGTCGAAGTGTGAGAAAGCATCGCGAAACTGCTGCCAATTCTGCGCGGAATCGATCTCGAAAAGCGGGATGCGAACACCGTCGTAGGCCGTCCAACGGAGTGCGAGCTTGCGAGTCTCGCCGGGAAGCAAGTCGGTCACGATGGGGCCATGACGCGTGGTGACGACATCCACGGTGACGTCGGGTTGGCCTTTCACGTGGATCACTTCGTTGCGGTGCTCGGGCTTGACCCATCCGCTGGGGGTTTGATATTCGCCCGCGGCGTTGAAATGTTCGATGTAGATGTCTTCGACGGTCGGGCCTACGTTGGTAAATCCCCAGGCGATGCGCTGGTTGTGTCCGACGATGACATAGGGCATGCCGGGAAGAGTGAGGCCGGCGACATCGAAGTTGCCACTGTGCAGGTGTGCCTGGTACCAGAGGTTCGGCATCTGGTGGCCGAGATGCATGTCGTCGCACAGCAAAGGCTTGCCGGAGACGGTGTGCGAGCCGGAGATGACCCAGTCATTGGAACCGACAGGGAAAGGATCACCAGCTTCAGGGGCACTTTCAAGAAAGGCCCCACTTTTCGCAAAAGGCGCGAGAAATGGGGCACCCCACGAAACCCATGGGGCACCTGCTGCGCCCTGGTTGCTTGTGACTGAGCTGTCGGGCGCTTCCTCTTCTTCTTCGTCCTGATCGCCGTCTTTGTTTTCTTCGTCGCGCAGAGAGGGACGCGGGACGGTGGGCGGGCGGTCGTGCCACGAGGTGTTCACGTAGAGGTCGGCGGTGAGTTCAGGCCCCAGCTTGGCCAGAATTTTTTCATGGGCGAGTTGATGGGGATCGTGATTGAGGTCTTTGACCATCTGCATCGAGACCAGCGCAGAGTCGACCGAGGTCCAGGGACGAGGCGAGTAGTTCAGGATGCGAAATTCGATGGGCAGGCGATCGCCGTGAGCATTGATGAAAGCATTCACGCCAGCGGCATAGGCGTCGAACTGGGCGCGAGTCTCAGGTGTAGCCGCCTCTAGCGCCTTTCGGGCAGCGATGCGCAGGCCAAGAATGCGCTGTTCTTTATCGAGTTCCAGAAGCTCAGGACCAAGGATGTCGGAGAGCTGTCCGGAGGCAACGCGGCGGAGAACATCCATCTGCCAGAGGCGATCCTGAGCGGTGACGAACCCTTGAGCGAAGAAGAGGTCAGGGAGATTCGCAGCGTCAATGGTTGGCACACCGTGCGCATCGCGAATTACGGTGACTGGAGCCGAAAGACCTTTGACCGTCAGGGTGCCATCGATCTGGGGCAGAGCACCGCGAGCCATGAAGTAGATCGACCCCAGCGCGGCAAGGAACGCGAGCAAGATCAGAATGGCAAACCAGGTCAGAATAAGTCGGATACGAGAACGGCGGACGGGAACCACAGAAATAGAAGACGTGCCCATGTCGGAAGCTTGATTTTAGGGAAGAGTCAGGCAGATGACAACGGCTTGGGTCGGTTGCAGAGGAGAGTTGGCCCGCGAAATAACAGGCAGGTTGGCGGTCATGGCAAAGGACAGTATGATCTAGGGGACGTTACTCAACGCATGCTGCAGAAGCGCATCGACGATCAGCCCAGCATCTCGCGAGAGAATGTGCGCGAAGCGGAGGAGATTCTCCGCCAACATCTGAAGCGGGTCGGCCTGAAGCAGACGGAACAACGGAATACGATCTTGCGGACGTTTCTGGATACGCGCGAACACCTTTCGACTGACGAACTGCACCGGCTGGTCAAAAAGAAAGATCCGCGAATCGGCTTCACGACGGTCTATCGCACTCTGAAATTACTGTCGGAATGCGGATTGGCCAGCGAAGTCGCGTTCCACGACGGCATCGCCCGTTACGAACATCAGTACAACCGGCGCAGCCACCATCACATGGTGTGCACTGAGTGCGGCAGTTCGGTGGAGTTTTTCTCTCCCGAGGTCGGGGAACTGGAACAGAAGATCGGACGGCAGCACAACTATCGCGCCACCCGGCACACGTTCCAGATTTACGGGGTGTGTGAAGATTGTCAGAAAAAGCGCGGCCGGCGAGTCGTCTAGAAATTCCGAATTATCCCAAATAACACAATCGAAGCCGCGAGAGCGTTGATCCACGCGCCGGGCACAAATATGCGCGGCAGGTATTTGCCGCGCAGGACGAAGCGTGTGTACGAAGCAGTGCCGTAGGCCAGGAAGGGAAGGCTGATCACCGCGAATGGGTTCAGGGCGAAAGCCTTGCGGAAGTTTCCCAATAGTAGTTGATGTATGGCGCGCAGCGACCCGCAGCCCGGGCAGAGCCACCCGGTGAGCGCGCGGAACGGGCATGGGGGAAAGACGCCCGACGTGGCGGGATCGAACACGCGCAGCATGAGCAGCGCTATCAGGGCGGCGCTCGCGAGCAGTAGCAAAGTCGTGCGATCTGAGTTGGGTTTCAATTTATCCCAGTCGCTACAGCGAGTCTGGTTTGGAACCTGTACGGCGTGCCTAAAGCGCCGCCCCTTCAAAGCCAGGGTTGCAAAGCCAATTCTCAAACTCAGTTCTGCAATGCCGTGCTCGACGCGAGTCTGAAGGAACAACTTCTCCCAGGCTCAGTGTCGCCGCATGGAAATGGCAAGAATGGTAATGATGCCGTAAATGATCATGACCGCGATGCCGGCGCCAGCGGAGATCCAACACCACATCTTCGCTTTGCGGGCCGACTCCTGAGCTCCGGCGACGTCACCGCCTGCTAGCTTTGTATTCACCTGGGCGGCGTAAACAATAGCCACAATGCCAGGGGGCAGGCAACAGAGCACAGTGACCAGGATCGCGGGAACAAGGTAGTTGGAGACGGATGGAACGCCTCCCGGAGGAATGACGGCGGACGGTGTGATGGCGGGCGCGCCCGGACGCAGGTCTCGTCCACAGCGCACGCAGAAAGTGGCGTCGTCGACATTTTGTGAACCGCATTGTGGACAGAACAAGTTCGGTCTCCTGGCCTGCAGAGCTTTAGAAACGCCCCGCCGATGCGCGCTTAAACCAATTTCTGGGGAAGATGGTTTCACGGTAGTGCCCACGGGCGTTTCCGTCAATGAACTTGAGAGCAGGCGAATCCGGGCGTGTACTGGCACAATCCGTTTGCCTTGCGGTCATAATTCTGTTACCTTGCGCCCGAATACGCGATGTAGGGACTTTAGCGGTTTTGAAGGGGAGGCAGTGATGGCTTTCTGTAGCGGATGCGGTGCGACATTACCGGATGGCGCAACTTTTTGCGCGGCCTGCGGGCGATCGGCTGCCGGGGCGAGTGCGACGGGCGCGGCGGCAGCGCCGGCGCCGGCGGTTTCGGCCAGTGGATTGACGGACAACGTCGCGGGAGCACTGGCGTATGTAACCATCATTCCGGCGATCGTCTTCCTGGTACTGGAACCCTATAACAAGAACAAGTTCATCCGCTTTCACGCGTTCCAGTCAATTTTCTTTGCCGTGGCCTGGATGGTCATCTGGTTTGCCATGCTGTTCGTGCTGGGAATGCCATTTCTCAGGGTTCATCCGCCTGATGCTGTATCCGATCATCAGCCTGGCGTTTTTTGTGCTGTGGATCGTGCTGGTGATCAAGGCCTACCAGGGGCAGATGTTCAAGGCGCCGGTGATCGGCGATTTCGCGGCGAAGCAGGCCTAGAGCTTTACGAGAGAGGACACTGAGTATCACTGGGGGTGATTCCCCTTGTGAGGCTTTGTGTCCTTTGTGGTTTGCAATGCTTTCACTACCAAGGGCACGAAGTTGCACGAAGGAATTCAAAGTCGTGCGCGCGAGATCCTTTAGGGACTTTCAGTCCCTTCAGGATGACGTCTCTTGGAGAGAGGCATTGGTCCCACTCCTTCTTCGTCTCCTTTCATCCCGCTTGACATAATTTCCTCAAGATGTCATTCCTAGATACTTTTGGTTTTCATGCCTGAGCGTCCCGGCGGGCAAATGGAAGCGAAGGGGTGTGCGCTTGAGAGTTCGGGTCTTCTATCACGACAAATGTTTCGATGGAGCATCTTCAGCCGCATTGTTTTCGCGTTTCTATCGCGAACGCATACGCGGCGACGTGGAGTTCACGTTTTCAGGTTTGCTGCATCGCGCGGGGGCGTTGTTCAACGAGAACGATTTCGATGGCGACGAGAATGCGATCGTGGACTTCAAGTACTCCAGTTCACCGAAGATCACCTGGTGGTTCGACCATCATGAAAGCGCATTCTTAACCCCGGCCGACGCCGCACACTTCGAGCAGGACCAGAGCAACCGGAAGTTTTACGATCCGGATTTCAAGTCATGCACCAGTTTCATCGCCATGATCGCGGAGCGGCGGTTCGGATTCAATCCGGCATCCGTGGCAGACCTCGTGCACTGGACCGACGTCATTGATGGCGCCATGTATCCCGACGCGAAGAATGCGGTGGAGATGCAGGCTCCGGCGATGAAGCTGACCATGGTGATCGAATCCACACAGGACCCGGCATTCCTGCCTAAATTGATTCCCTTGCTGGCCAGCATGCCCCTGGGGGAGATCCTGGAAGTACCGTTCGTGAAGCCGTTGCTGCCGCCGCTACTGGAAAGACACCGGGGATCGATCGACATCCTCAAAGAAAAAAGTCACATGAAAGATGGGACGATTTACTTCGATGTGACCGGCTACGACCTCGAGGGTTACAACAAGTTCGTGCCCTACTACCTGCATCCGCAGAGTATCTACAGCGTGGGCCTAAGCAAGAGCAGTTTCAGAGTAAAGGTTTCCGTGGGATCGAATCCATGGGCGCCGCAGGAACCCACCGTCAACCTGGCGAAAGTTTGCGAACGGTATGGAGGCGGCGGGCATGCACGCGTGGGCGCGATTTCTTTCGACGTGACGCAGACGCAAGAGGCGCAGAAAGCGTCGGCGGAAATCGTGGAAGAGCTGCAGGCCGCGGTGCGCGCACAGTCGTAAGAGTACCACAACGTGAACGCTTCTGAGAGTCCGGTCAACCCTGTGTTGCGCGCGCAGAAACTGACGCGCGCCGTGGAAGCGAAAATCCTGGTCAACGAAGCGACATTTCAGGTGCATGGCGGGGAGATTCTCGCGGTTGTGGGGCCGAGTGGCGCCGGGAAAAGTTCATTGCTGCGGCTTCTGAACCGGTTGGATGAACCGACGAGTGGCGTTGTTTACTTTGAAGAACAGGATTACCGGGAAATCGCACCCCGCGACCTCCGCCGTAAGCTGGGTATGGTGATGCAAAGGCCTTTTCTGTTTCCCGGGACGGTGGAGGAAAATCTGCAATTTGGCCCGAAGCAGCGTGGGCAGACGCTTTCTGGCGAGGAGATGGAAGGTTTGCTGCTGCGCGTCGGGCTACCGGGCTACGGAGCGCGCGATGTGGCGAATCTTTCTGGCGGAGAAGCACAACGGGTGTCATTCGCGCGCACACTGGCCAACACTCCTTCGGTACTGCTGCTGGATGAGCCGACCTCTGCTCTCGACGAAGCATCCAAGGCAGAGGTCGAACGAGTGATCCTGGAGATCGTGCGGACCACCCACTTGAGTTGCGTGCTGGTGACCCATGACCGGGCCCAGGCGGCGAGAATGGCAAACCGGGTCCTGGTCATGGAAACCGGTCGAATCATTCGGGAAGGGGCCGCGGCTGAGGTGTTGCGTGCTTAACCGGATCTTTCACGACCAGTTGCAACTGGGACTCGCGCAATCCGTGGCTGCAGCGATGGCCGCGATGCTGGTAGTGGTCCTAGCCCGACGTAGGGCCATTCACCTGGAGAGCGAAGTTTTGCTCGCCATGGTCCGCGGGTTAGTACAGATCGTCGCCGTGGGATCCGTGCTGCTCCTGCTGTTGCGGGCGCCACGCTGGGCCAGCATATTTTTATTGCTGGCGATGATCGTGGCCGCGGGAGCGACTTCGGCGAAACGCGCAAAAAACGTGCCCGGTGCTTTTAGGGTATCGGCTTGGTCGATCGCGATGGGAGCGGGATCGGTGATTGCCGTCATGACGGCACTGGGCGTGATTGATACGGCGATTACGGCGCTGGTTCCGGTGGGAAGTATGTTGATCGCAAACGCTATGAACACCAATGGCTTGGCTCTGAATCGGTTCCGCTCCGACGTGCTGGCCCACGTGGGCGAGATCGAGACGGCGCTGGCGCTGGGCGCGGATGCGAAAATAAGTGTTGCGCCTTATGTGCAGGCGTCGTTTGAGGCCAGCTTGATTCCGGCGATCGACTCGTTGCGCTCGCTCGGCATCGTATGGATCCCGGGCCTGATGGCAGGAATGCTGCTGTCGGGAGCGCGGCCGATCTATGCCGCTATTTACCAGTTTGTAGTACTGGCAATGATCTTTGCGGCGTCAGGGCTGACTTCGCTGGCCAGCACATTTATGATCCCGTCGCAGGTATTTACGGCGGCGGATCAACTTTTGCTTCAACCCGGAAGAAAATGACCTCCACGATCCACCAAAACGAACACAAGGCACAACTCAAGGCGCTGCAAGCCGTGGCTTCGCTCGAATTCACCAAGGGAGTGGTGGTGCTTCTGGCCGGATGCGGCGTGTTGTCGCTGGTGCACCGGGATGTCTGGGGGGTTGCGGATAGCTTGTTGGGATTTCTGCATATCAGTCCAGATCACCGTTATGCGCAGATGTTTCTTAACTGGGCCGACGACGTTACCGATACCAAACTGATGGTGATCGCCGGTTTGGCCTTTTTGTATTCGATCCTGCGGTTCGTCGAGGCATATGGGTTGTGGCGGGCGCGGCCCTGGGCAGAGTGGCTGGCAATGATCTCTGGCGGAGTGTATGTGCCGTTTGAAGTTTTCGACCTTCTCAACAAGCCGACGCTGATTCGAGGCGGAATTCTACTGATCAATATTCTGGTTGTGGGTTACATGGTGTACCTGCGGCTGTATGCCCGTCCGGAAAAGAAGGATGCGATCCGAGGCATGGCCGAGACTTGGGCCGACTAGCCGTTATGCCGAATGCCGATCCGTCCCGCCACCTTCGAGCGAAGTCGGGGAATTCTGCCGCATAAGGGACTGTAACTTTACAATGAGCTTTTGCAATTGCTCGGTCCCGCTGCGAATGGATTCCGTGGACACCCGAATCTGATTCCAGACTTCAGGATCGTGCTTGGGAATGCCGCGTCGGGGTTCCGGCGCCGCAGGCGGCGCTATCTGCGCAGAGAACTGAGGGTTCCGGGCGCAGGCCAGAAGCCAGCGATCGATATCATGCCGGTAGGCAAAGACGGGTCCGCGATCGTTCTTAGAGATGCGGTGTACCGGCAAGCCCAGTTCCTGTTCCCAGCGCTGTACCGTGCGAACCCCACGGTCGAGATAGACAGCGATCTCTTTCCAGGAATTGAGTCGCGTTTTTTGCAGAGAGTTGTCGGTCGAGGGGATTGTCGAAACGCCAGCCATTGAACCTCACATGGATCGAGGATGTCATCCAGCGCCGGTCACGGACAACGGCAGAATGTAATTTAGGAGACCGAAGCCGGACAATACAGTGTTCCCTGTAGAAGCAGGTTTCGTGACGACAAAGTTCGACTGCAAAACCGGCCCTAACCCAAGGGCACAGAGATTTGAATATCCTTCTAGGTACCGATCTGGAGTTTGTTCTGCATCTGTTCCAGCGACACTCCCTTGGTTTCGGGATAGAAGAAAAACACAACAAAGAATTGCAGCACCATCATGGCGGAGAAGAATACGAACGGGGCGGAACCCGAAGAGGCGGCCACCAGGGGGAAGGTTCCAGAGATAGCGGCATTCATGGCCCAGTGAGTGAAACTGCCCAAGCTCTGTCCCTTGGCGCGAACGCGAGTGGGAAAGACCTCGCTGATGTAGACCCAGATCACCGCGCCCTGCGAGAGCGCGAAAAAGGCGATATAGCCGATCAGCAACCAGACGAGAAGGGCCTGGTTTCGTTGGGTCGCAAAGATGTACGCCACGCCGGCCAAGGCGGCCGCCGTCCCCAGGGCGCCGGTCAGGAGTAAGACGCGGCGTCCTGCCTTGTCGATGATGGACATTCCCACAATCGTAAATAGCAGGTTGGTCGCGCCCACGGCCACAGATTGCAGATCGCTGGAGATTTTGCTAAATCCGGCGTGAGCAAAGATGTCGTTCAGATAGTACAGAATGGCGTTAATTCCCGAGAGCTGGTTGAACATCCCGATGGAGAAAGCCAGAAAAATTGGGAGTGCGTAGCGCTTCTGGAACAGAGGTTCGTTTTTTTCGGAATGCTCGAAACTGAGGGAAGCTACGATTTCCTGCAACTGCTTTTCCGGCTCGAGTTCTCCAATCTGTTGCAGCACCAACCGCGCTTCGGGAACGTGCCCTTTTTCCGCAAGCCAGCGCGGGCTTCGCGGAATGCCGAAGAGCATCATAAAAAACAGGGCGGAGGGAATGGCGCAGACGCCAAGTTTCCATCTCCATTCGTTTGCGCCAAAGCCGGCGAGGCCGATGAGGTAGTTGGAGAAGTAGGCGAGCAAAATTCCAAGTACGACATTAAATTGGAAAATTCCGACCAGGCGCCCACGCAGGCGGGCGGGTGCGATTTCGGCGATATACATGGGGCCGAGAACCGAGGACGAGCCAATCGCGATCCCACCGAGGAAACGGAAGAACAGCAGCGCGTACCAATTCCAAGCCAGCGCGGAACCTAACGCTGAAATCATGTAAAGGATGGCGACCCCGCGCAGGGAATCGCGTCGCCCAAAGATTTCACTGGGCATGCTGGCTCCGAAGGCACCTACCGTGGTGCCGACGAGCGCGATCAGCACCGTAAACCCTAGGTATCCCGGAGTAAGGTGGTAGAGCTCAGTGAGGGCGTGAGTGGCTCCGGAAATGACCGCGGTATCGAACCCGAAGAGCAGGCCGCCGAGAGCGGCCACCACGGTGCTGCGTAGCAGGACGCGATTCAAGCGGCACCGCCATTATCGTGGAACCGAGAAAATCGAGGAGCCCAGGCAGCGGGATTTGACAGCTGGCAAGAAGCTCTCCTTGAAAGAGTCATTGAAGGAAGTACTTTATCCTAAACTCGGCGTCGAAGTGTTTGAGTTCCCGCGCGTGATACGATTCGCAGCGAATTCCCATGAAAACACTTGCCGCAGCAACCGCGTTCCTATTACTACTCTCGGCGTCCTTCGCGCAGGACGTCATGCAGTCTCACCCCAGACAACTGAAAGTGTTGGCCGAGGACAGCCAGGTGCGCGTGCTGCGCTTCGCTCCGAAGAAGGGCGAAAGCACGCCGATGCATTCTCATCCGAAGACGGTCGTGTACGTGGTCAAGGGTGGGAAGATCCGCCTGACGCTGCCGGATGGGAGCTCGAGCGTGGTGGAATTGAAAACTGGCGAGACACAACTGCGCGCGCCGGTCACGCACTCGGACGAGGCGCTCGACGATCTGGAAGTCATTCTGGTGGAATTGAAGAAATGAGAAGGATCGTGCACACACTTCGCAGGTTGTGCACGCGAGATTCCTCACCGGCTTCCGCCGGTTCGAAATGACGTCTGTTAATCCTTAGAAAACATCAGTCCTAGACATTTGAAAATAATGAAGAAGCTGGTGGTTGGGTTAGGCGAAGTGTTGTGGGACATGTTGCCCGGGGGAAGGCACCTAGGCGGCGCTCCTGCAAACTTCGCGTATATCACCGCGCTGTTAGGCGACGAGGGGGTGGTGGCGAGCCGGGTCGGTCGCGACACTCTGGGCGAGGAGGCCCTTGGAGAGATCCGGAGTTTGGGACTTTCTACCGCGGCAGTTCAGCAAGATGAACGTCATGCGACCGGCGTGGTGAAGGTGGAAGTAGACGCGAAGGGCTGCGCGCGTTTCGAGATCGAACATCCGTCGGCGTGGGACTTTCTCGAGTGGACTCCTGAATGGGAAGCGCTGGCGCGCTCCGCGGATGCAGTTTGTTTCGGATCGCTGGCGCAGCGGTCGCCACAGAGCCGGGAGACAATCCAGAAATTTCTTGGCGCGGTCCCCAAAAAGGCAATTCGGATTTTCGATGTGAACCTGCGAGCGCCGTTCTATTCTGCCGGAGTGATTGGCGAATCGATGAAACTCGCAGAGATCGTGAAGCTGAATGATGAAGAAGTTCCCCAAGTGACGAACCTGATTGGGCTCGTTCATTCGGATGAGAAGTCTTCGGCGCGGCAGTTGATCCAGCATTACCAGCTGAAGTTGGTATGTGTTACCCGAGGCGCTCGCGGCAGCCTGCTGGTGACCAAAGATGAATTCCACGAGCAGGCGGGGATTGCAGTGAAGGTTGCCGATACGGTTGGCTCAGGAGACGCTTTCACGGCAGCGTTGGTACATGACTATCTTCGTGGAGCCGATCTGCAAACCATGAATCACGCTGCGAATCGCGTTGGCGCATGGGTTGCGAGCGAGCACGGCCCGACACCGCGGCCGAAGGGTTCGCTCTGGAGTGTCCTGGAAACATTCAAATGAAGAAGCCGCTGCCGAAATATATTCGGCTGATGCACGGTTCGTCAGGTCAGAACGCGTATCGAAGCGAGAGAGCCGTCCGATTGTCGTGGAAATTGCGCGGAGCAGTCGGACCGGTAAACGAGTCTTCCGCGTACTGGTCGTAGTTCCAGTGCGCATTCACGCTTAGGTTGGGCACGAGTTCAATCTCCACGCCGGCCAAGGGCCGGTGAAAGTTGAACTGGAGCGACCCCTCGGGCTGGAGGGGATTAAGGACAGTCTGATTGCCGTCGCTGTGGGTGAGGCCGTATCCCGCCAGCAAGGTCACCCGCTTCACCGGCTGGAACCGAAGATTGAAGTTAAGGTACTGGACTTGATTGGCGTACTGAAACTGGATCTGGTTGGGGTTGTTGTTCAGAGTGGGATCGAACGTGGGACATCCGTTGACGACAGTTCCTGGAGGAGTGAAGGTTCCGTTGAAACAAACCAGTGATGACTGCAAGGCATTGGTGTAGTTGTAAGCGAGGTCGAACCCGATCCGATTGTTGGGGAACAGGGAAGCCAGGAAACCCGCGTTGCGATAGTGCTGCTCGAACTGGGTGTCGATTTGACCGTTGCCACTTTCCGTAATGTCGGTGCTTGCACCGACGCTAGCCCAGTGTTTGGGACGGTAATTCACCCGCGCGCGGTAATGTTGCTTCTGCCGTGGACTGATGCGGGTGATGAAGTTATCCGAGGCAGTTTCCTCTGCCTCGACATTGATTCGCAGCGAATCGATCGGGCGCAGCCAAACGGCAATGAACGGTGTGTAGTCATTGACCTCAATCGTGTCCCCTTCAAACTCGCCCAGTCCCGATTCCGGATCCGCGAGTATTTCGGGTTCCTGTTTGAATACTCGGCGATGACGGAAACGAAAGCCCGCACGAACTCCGACTCTCTTTGACGGCGAGTACGCCAGTCCAATCTCGTTGAAGAAAGACTTTTGACCGAGAAAGTTGAGGATCAGGGCGTTGGTCACAGTCGGAGGCTAATAGCGGACTGAGCAGCACGTTCACGGCCGGCGGGGTTCCCACCGGGGCGCCTGCAATGTCGGTCTCTGTAGAGTTCCACTGGCCGGGGATGCGGAAGTTGTCGTAGCGAAAGCTGTCCTCCAGGTTCAGTGTTTTGGTGAGATTGACAGTCACTCCTGCGTAAGAATTAAACGCCACTCGCTGGTTCGAAGCGGGTCCAGTGAACGTGAACTGGCGGTCTCCGGTTCGGCTCACTAGTCCGTCGAACAATTCAAAGTAAGGGCTATTGAGACTGGCCGAGCTATAGGAAGCTTCGGCAACGATATTCACGCGGCGGAAGTAATTCGAGCGCAGGCTCAATTTCTCGGTTGGGGTTGTGGTGCGGACGCGCTGATTGCGGAGATATTGAGTATAAAGATTGCAGGTAGGATTGGCGAAGCCGCCGATCAAGGGAGTCTTGCAGGGCTGACTGGCTAGCGTATTGAAAGGCAATCCCAGGCTGACGGGAGCGCCGTTAGGAAGCAGGAACTCGGCATACGGGGCCAGGCTGTAGTCGGTATCATTTTTGTCGTATGAGACTGCCTGATCGTAGCTGATGGTGGTTTGGGGAAGAAGCTTTAGATCGAATCCAACGAAATAGTCATTGGAAGTGACATTCCAGATCTGGTTCAGCAACGGCTCGGTGCCTTCGTGGAAACTGGAGAATGAAGGTCCTTCGGAGCGGTTGCGCGAGAAACCCAGGCGCACGCTGAATTTCGATTGCGGCAAGATGGTGAGATTCGCGTCGTACATGCGCCGCTTGAATGCCGTAAGGTGAGGCGAGAAACCAACCGGAATGTTCGGATTGGAAGTAGACGGATTCAAGGGATTGGCCAGCAGGTCGTAATCGAAGAAGTTCTGGTCGCGGCGGAACGATAAATTGAAGTCGTACCAGACATCTTTGGAAACCGAGAGGCGGGCCGCATTTTCTGCATCGCCACCCCATCCGAAGGAACTGGCGCTCAGGCGGTCGAACAGAACGCCAGCGTGATTCAACGCGCGCAGATTGAGTGTCTGCTCAAGCAAGCGCGGTCCCTGGCTCTGGTTGATGAAAGTGTTGTAAACCTCCTGGCTGCCGGCGACATCGGTGAAGCGGTAACCGAGCTCTATACTCTGCTGCACCTCGTAGCCGCCTAGCTGTTTGCCTTCCTGATCGGCTGAAACATTCGCTGGCTTGCTGCTGGACGAGGTTTGGGCCATGACCGCAGTGGAAAGAATGATCGCGATGAGCGGATAGGAGACGTTGAGGTTCATAAGTGTATCCCCTCGGATTCCTGCTTCCGGACCTACGGCTTGAAGAAGACCTCACTGAAGTTCGAGCCGTGAATAAAGGCGTGGCACATGGTGCAGGCCTGGTACTTTTGCGACTGGTTGTGCGCGGGTCCGATGGGAGGCTGTGAAGGAACGTTACTCATCGCCAGCGTGTGACATTGCAGACACAATTGGTTGACCTGGCTCACCTTGAGAAGGCGCGGATTCGTCGAGCCATGAGGGAAGTGACAACTGGAACAACCCTCAGTCTTTACGGGCAGATGCTCGAAAACGAATGGACCCTTCTTCTCGCGATGACACTTGTAGCAAACCTGATCCTCATCGGCCGAGGCCCGTAGCTGGGTGCTGCGGGTTCCACCGTGCGGGTTATGGCAATCAGCGCATTCGATCAGGCCTTGATTCACTCGGTGACGGAAGGGACGATCGAATTCGGCCTGAGTCTCGGTGTGGCACTGATAGCACAATTGAGGTTGCTTCTGGATCAGCAGCGCTTTCTCCTTCCAGCCTTTGTGAGGAGAGTGGCAACTGACGCAGCCGACGTCCGCGCTGGCGTGTTCAGAGCGAAGGAAATTACCCTGCTCGTGTTCCGAGGAGTGGCACTCCAGGCAACGCTTCGATGATTCCTCGCTACTGAGATTCTTGAAACTGATGATCTTCGAAACGTCGCCACCACCCTCGACGTGCGCCTTGCCGGGACCGTGACAGGCTTCGCATCCTTGATGGGCGGCGGACGCGTTCTTCTTCAGGACCGTCGCGAAATGCGCGGTCTGCTCAAAATGCTTGGCGAGGTCTTCGTGGCACGTTTTACAGACGTCCGCGCCGACATAATCAGACGCTGAAGCGGGTTGTTCCTGTGCCTTAGGCTTGTCGGTCGTCGGCGAGCTTTGGCTAAAAGTCCCAGAAGAAAGACACAAGACTAAGGAACATAACGTGACAAGAGAAAGAAGCGAGCAGTTGAGGCTAGCGGGCTGCCCTACGGCCTTACGATGATCTGGAGCCATGTTGTTCACCTGGGAAGTGGCGAACTTAAGTTGGGCCTGGGTGGTAGTTTGAAAGCTATCACGGAAAGATCAATCTGACTACAGATTCATTTCTGAAAACACTTGGGTGGCACGCACGATGACTCCCATATCGAACTGGCCTGGCCAGCAGGCGCTTCCCAGACCATGCCGGCGATTGGATCGTTCCGCGCGTAGTTGGCGCGCTTGAGATTCCGAGGAAGAGAATGGGAAGCGGTGAATCAGCGACTCACGACGGGCAGGATGATGCTGGAAGCAGCATCTCTCGACCGATAGATCTTCTGCGTCGCCTTGATATAGTCGGCGTCGCCCGCCTTGTAAATGTTCTCGACAAACTTCTGCGGATTGCGATCGTAGAGCGGAAACCACGTGCTCTGCACTTGCACCATAATGCGATGGCCTTTCAGGAAGGCGTGATCGTTGGGGTGCATGTCTATCTTGAGCTCGGTGACTTTATTGGGCGTGAACGGTTCCGGGTGATCGAGACTGTTACGGTAACGTCCGCGAAGAATGTCGTCGGCCACGATCAACTGGTAGCCGTTAAGCACCGGGCCTGCGCCTTTTTCGGCTTGTTCGTCGCTGACTCGCTGATAATCCTCGGGGAAGACGTCGATCAGCTTCACTACCCAGTCGCTGTCGCTTCCGCTGGTGGAAGCAAACAAGTCGGCGACGATGTCGCCAGTGACCACAACGTCGTCTTTCAGCGGCTCGGTCTCCCAGGTGAGAACGTCGGGGCGGTGATCGACGAAGCGCTGATCCTGCAACAGCCAGACAGGCCACTCCTTGCCGGGATAGGTTGGCGTTACCGGGCGAGGGCGGTAGGGAACCGGATTGGCAGGATCGGAGATGTAGGTATCAAACCCATCTTCGGACGGGGGATCGAAGGATAATTGTGCCGCTGAGCGAAAATAGAGTTTCTTGTCCGTGATTCCTTGTCGCGGCGGCCACTGGTCGTACTTCTTCCATATGTTGGAGCCGGTCTGGAAGGTCCAGGCCTCCGGTTCCTCCAGAGGACCTTTCCCGTGCAGCCAGTAGGCAAACCAGGGCGCGAAGATGTGGGCGCGATAATACTTGGGAGTGT
This sequence comes from Terriglobia bacterium, assembly GCA_963797845.1. GTDB lineage: Bacteria > Acidobacteriota > Terriglobia > Terriglobales > Acidobacteriaceae > DASREM01. Next base: position 76,309 of record CAWCRE010000008.1, on the reverse strand, counting down.
CGCTGCCGAAATCGATGTCGCCGAGTGTGTGCCCGGAAGTTCGCATCCAGCCGCCGTGGTTCCATGGTCCAGCGACAAAGTAATTGAGGTGCTTGTCATCGGTCTGCTCGAGAGCAGCGTAGATGCGCGTGGGTCCGATGAAATCTTCCTGGTCGTACCATCCCGCAACGTTCAGATTGGGGACGGTCGTGTGCCGAAGGTCGGTGGTCACGGCGCGCTGCTTCCAGAAATCGTGGTTGGGATGTTCGACGAAATCGTTCCAGGTCGGAATCTTGCCGTGGAAGTAATTCTTATCGGCATTCGACAGCGCACCCAGAGCCAGATACCAATCGTAGGTGTCGTACTTGTCGAACGCGAAGTTCGTGTTCTCTTCCTTCGAAGTTTCCAGCAGCGCGGAGTATTCGAAGCCGTAACTCAGGCGAAAGGCACCGTTGTGATGGAAGTCGTCGTTGATGAACATGTCGTCGGGAGAGGCTTGTTCGCTCGCCGCCTTCAGCGCAGGATGAGGCTCAAGCAGCGCCTGGGTGACGAGCCATCCCGGATACGATATGCCCCACATCCCCGCCTTGCCGTTGTTGTTGGGGACATTCTTCAGCAACCAGTCGATGGTGTCGTAGGCATCGGTGCCTTCGTCGATCGAGTTGGCGTTGCGCTTGTCGCGAACCGGGCGTTGCATGCGGAACTCGCCCTCGGATTTGAAGCGTCCGCGGATGTTCTGGAAGACGAAGATGTAGCTGTCGGCGATTAGTTCGTCGAAGTTGCCGGCAGTCAGAGCCCCTTCGTTCTCTGGGACGCCATAAGGGCTGCGCGCGATCAGGAAGGGCAGAGGACCTTTCGATTCTTTAGGCGTGAAGATCACCGTCTGAAGGTGAACTCCATCGCGCATGGGAATCATGACTTCCTGGCGAACAAACGCTTGCGGTTTATATTGCGGCTGAATTGCGGGCGCTTGCGAGAATAGATAGGTCGAAAAGAGGATGACGTTGAAGACGGTGGCGGCCAGAACCTTTCGCATTCGGAGTGCTCCCTTAAGAATGCGGAAGTATACATGCGACAGATGTGGCCTCTGATATCAAAACTCACCAAGGCCATGGCATTCGGAGATTACGACGGGAACAACAGAATCTCGCGAGAAGGGGAAATACCTGAGAGTTATTTTGGGAGAAAAGCGAGACAAGATGCAAAAGTTAAGACCCCGCGAGACGTTCGTTGCCATGGGCAAAGCGAGTCGCGGGGCTATTTTGGCCGCCTAGGCAGATGAGAGATTACGATTCAGGGCGGAGGCAATCCAAGCGCCAAAAAACGCTATTCGCAAAAAAGGCGTTACTTTCATGGAATGTTCTCGCTGGTGAAACACCGAGCTGTGTGTTCAAGATTACCAACACCTAGTTCTGTAAACTGACGTGGCATAATGGGGTTGCGTCGCAGTGGCCCCGTAGCTCAGATGGATAGAGCAGCGGTTTCCTAAACCGTTGGTCGGGTGTTCGAGTCACCCCGGGGCTACCACTTCCGCGGGTAGCCCTGAGCATCAAGACGGGCAGGAACCGTGCGCGAACAAATCACGCGCGAACAATCAGGCGGCGCCTTTGGGGGGTCCGGGAGTGGGGTGCCTGCCTTTATTTTTGCCGGCCTGGGAGCCGTCGCCCAGCAGATGGTTCAATTCGTTGATGAGCTGCATCAATTTTTTAGGGTCTTCTTCGCGTGAAGCCTGCTCCGCAATTTCTCTCCAATGCTGGGCACCGCCATCGCCGGGTGCGTGAGAGTCTTGGGCAAAAGACTGGAACCACGCGTCCACTTCGGTGCTGAAGGCGAATACCTCTGCGTTGGGTCCGATGCGATAGACGGGGAGGCTGAGACATTTTTCCCATCTCTGAACCGTGCGTATGCCGCGATTCATGTAACGCGCAATTTCTTTCCAGGAGCGCAGTATGCGTCCTTGAGGGATTTCTCGCGGCGGCGGAAACTGAGCGAGCAGCGAAACCTCTTCTGGCATGCCATCCCTCTCTAGGGTGTGATTCGCTATCAACTTAAAGGACTTTCAGGGAAGTCGGATGCGCCAAGAAACGTCATGCAGGTTCACGGGAGTAGATTGCAGGAAATGGCAAAAGCGAGAAGTGGAGCGGCGAGTCTACTTCTCGGTGAAAATCATTTTGCGGATGAGGTGAGCGTTCTCAGTATGGGCTTGCGCCTGGTCTTTAAGGCGTTCGATCAAGTTCTTGGGTCCCTGTTTGCGATCAATCATGCGCCGGGTCATGGCCGCTTTTTCTTCCAGGGCACGCGTGGCGGCCCACAAGGCTCGTTCGGAAGCGTAATCCAGTTCTCCTCTGAGCGAGGACTCGGTGTATCCGTGCCCGACGCGACAGCGGTACCGCACCAGCTTTCCATCCTTCACGGCCCATAGCACGCCATGACATTCGGGGCAGGCAAACACCGATGGTTTTCCGTTGCTTTCGTCGATGTAGGAGACTTCTTCGTTGGATCGGACTTCATCACGTGCAGAAGCACCGCGCCTGCCAGGTTTCATGACAAGTTTCCCCGAGTCGGCGAGTTCGACGACTTTGGATGCGATCTGGTTTAAGGGGAGAACGTAATCGGCGCCGGCATAGTCGAGGGCCCGTTGTGGCATCTCGCGGACCTGGGCATCGTCGGGGTCTTGCACAATGGCTATCCCACCTCGCGTACGCACGGCGAACAAGCCCGCCGCCCCGTCATCCAGGTAGCCGCTGAGCAGCACCGCAATTACCGCGGGACCATAAGAACGGGCCGCACTGCGAAACAGTGGATCGATGGCAGGACGGTGACGGTTTTCGCGCGGTCCCTTGCGGACGCGCACGCTCTGACCTTCCAGCGTGAAATGATGATCGGGGGGAGCGACGTAAATCCGTCCCGGACGAAGAGCTTCGCCGTTTGTAGCGTGATCGACCGGAAGCTTGCTATGGCGCCTCAGGATCGCCGGAAAAGCGCCGTCGGCGTCGGGGGAAATATGAACCACGATTCCGATAGCGCTCGGGAGATTGGCGGGCAGCTTGGGAACCAGCTTCAACAGGCCCTTCACAGCACCCTGCGAACCGCCGATTACGACAACGTTCGGAGGAGCCGTGTTGTTTGTCGGCATGGACTGGAGCTCCTGAGCTCCGGGCCCCGCCGGAGGTCAATGAGGTTTGTTGCGCTTGGCGCGATTGGCCGGGCGACGTTTAAGATCCGTGATGTCGAAGAGGGCGGCCACCGCCCCTTCCACCGTGCCCTCCTCCACGCGGTACGCTGTGATGCGCATTCGGTACCAGGTTTTGCCAGAGGCGAACTCGCGTTGGCGCGCAGTTCCATCGCGCATGACTTCGAGCATCAGAGACTCGAAGTCCGGCACATTGAGTTTGAAACGCACGTGGAGCAGCGGACGCCCGACATCGGACGCTCTCAAGCCGAGCACTTCTTCGGCTTTCGGAGTAAAGCGGCGGATACTCAAATCCGGGCCGAGCATGATGATCGGGATATTGACGCTGACTAACAGGTTGATCAGATCGTTATTGGCTTGGGCCAGTTGGTAATTGCGGTGCTGCATCTCTTCGTTGACGGTATTGAGTTCTTCGTTGGCGGATTCGAGTTCCTCCTTGGAAGTCTGCAATTCTTCGTTGGTGCTTTGCAGCTCTTCATTGCCGGACTGAATTTCTTCGTTCGCGGACTGCAGCTCTTCGTTGCTGGCTTCCAAGGCTTCGATGATGGATTGCTGATATTCCTTGGTCGCGACCAGTTCATGCTTGAGCTGGGCAACCAGTTTGCCCTTGGCATCTTCCAGTTCGGGGTTGGAGAGTTCGGAGCGTGAAATGGGATTCTTGCGGCCGGAGTCCTCATCGAACATAACGAGGAAGCTGTGAACCCGGCTGGAAGGTGTAAGCAGGGGCAGAACCTCAAGGTTCAGGCTGGTGAAATTTCCGTCGAATTCCGCCTGCAGGTTCTCTTTCCGAACCGATTGCCCAGTGGTGCGAGCTTCGTCGAGGGCGCTCTGCAACTCAAATAACAAACCTGGCTTCACCATTTTCAGAAGGTTGAGACTGGCCTTGCCGGATGGCAGTTCCAGGTAGCGACTCGCCTGGCCGCGGGTCTGGAGCACCTCAAGATCGGCGCTGACGACCACGGCGGCAGGAACGTAGCGGGCCAGAAGGAGGCGGTCGGCCTCGCGCTGTAATTCCATCGGGGACCGGACCGGCTCTTCCGGGGTAGCCGCAGAAGGCGCGGGTTCGGATACCGGGACACGCCCGTCGAAGCGTTCGGGAGAAATTCCGAAGGCGACCGGCGAAGGAACAGCCCGCTTGCGATAGATCTTATGTTTCTTGTGAACCAGTTCGAAGAGGTCTGCCCCGGTCCCCATTAGGCCTTCCGTATTTCCCACCATGAGGAAGCCGTTGGGGCGAAGCGCGTAATGGAAAATCGGAACCACTCTCTTCTGGAGAATCTGGCTGAGGTAGATCAGGACATTGCGACAACTCAGCAGGTCTACATGGGAAAAGGGGGGATCGCTGAAGACGTTCTGGTTTGCGAAAACGCACATGTCGCGCACCGACTTGCTGATCTGATATCCACCCTCCACTTTGGTGAAGAAGCGTTTGATACGGTCTGGAGTGACATCGGCGAGGATGTTGTCCTTGTACAGGCCGAGGCGTGCTTTGCGGACTGCGGGCACGGAAAGATCGCTGGCGAAGATCTGCACTGAAACGTCGGCGCGAACCTCGGCGAGGTACTCTAACAGCGAAATGGCGTGAGAGTAGGCTTCTTCTCCGGTGGAGCAGCCGGGAACCCAGATGCGGATCGTGTCGGAGGGAGAGCGATCCTTAAGCATGGACGGATACACCAGTTCGCGCAAGGATTGGAAGGCGTCGGGGTCACGAAAGAAATTGGTGACGTTGATCAAAATATCCTGGTAGAGCGACTCCACTTCCTTAAGATTCTCCTGAAGTATCCTGACGTAATCGGTGAGGTTCTCGACGTGACGCAACGCCATGCGCCGGAGGATGCGGCGCCGGATCGTGGCTGGCTTATAGTCAGAGAAGTCGGCATGGCAGACCCGTTTCATGATGCGGAATAGCTGCACCATATTGGCGGTCTTGTCTGTGCTTACAGGTTCTGGCTCTTCCACTCTGGGTTTGGCTACGTAGGGGTGCTCGCGAATCTTGGTTAGTTCCCCGGCGATTTTTTCGGCGACAGGACCAGGTCGATACAGCCCGAGGAAATGGCGCTGCTGGGCATTCCGCTCCATTTCGCAGAAGCAGTGTCCTGGGCGATGGTGAAGCCGCCCTCGCCTTTGATGGCGGCGACGCCCAAAGTTCCGTCCGATGCGGTGCCGGACAGGACCACGCCGATGGCTCGATTGCCCATCTCCATGGCAAGGGAGCGAAAGAAGCGGTCAATCGGCAAATGGACGGTACCTTGTCGCTCTCGCTTCACCAGGCGAAGCAGTCCGTCCGAGATAGTCATGTCCTTACCCGGAGGAATGACATAGACTTGATTCACTTTGAGCGGGACACGATCGTAGACTTGGAGCACGCGCATGCTGGTTGCGCGGGACAGCAGCTCCGTCATCGCGCTTTCGTGGGTCGGATCCAGATGAGCCACCAGCACGAAGGCCATTCCCGGTTTCTCAGGCAACGCCTTTAGCAATTCCGTGAAAGCCTGAAGGCCACCCGCGGAAGCTCCAACGCCTACAACCGGGAACAGGGGCTGGTTTTTGGTCTGAGAACGGTCAGCCTGCCCGGGCGGTTTGGAAACCGTCTGGGGTTGAAGGGTAACCAGTTCTGGCCCGGAGCGACGAGTGGTTTTCTGGGAGTTCTTTGTTGCTGGAGTCTTTTTCATGACAGTTACCGGGAACAACCAATATCGAACTGTCAAACTTTAGTCGTAGCTCCCTGCGGAGAATATAGTATTGTGTACGGCAAAACGGCAAGTGAACGAGGTGCGCAACTCGAGAAGTTGGATTGCGTCCTAGGTGTTGAAGTCCGGTGAGATTTGAGGCAGGCGATGAGTGATAAAAGCGGTTTACTGAATTCCTGGAAAGAAGTTGCCACTTATCTGGGACGCGGGGTGAGAACGGTGCAGCGGTGGGAGAAGATGGGGCTTCCGGTGCGTCGAATCGGCAACGGTTCGCGAGCGCCAGTGATCGCCAACAGCAGGGAGATTGATTGCTGGATGCAACAGGCGAGGAACGGCGGACTGGTTACTCCAGCTATGGCGGAACAACTGTTTTGCAAGGGAGATTTGCGCGAGAGCATTGAGCAGTCCCGGGTGCTACGCGAAAGGCTCTCTCAACTTCGCGCCAAGCAGCGAAGCACGGTTGCGGAACTTATGAGCACCATCTCCAAACTCGAGAAATCCTGCGTGAGCCATCCTGCAGCCGATATGTTCGTCCCGCCAAGCCGGGAGATCGAGTTGAGCCACCGCCAGCGCCCGGTGCATGAGGGCCTGCGGTTGATTGCCTAGTTCGACGCTACCCACGGCTGACGCGAACTGCTGGTGAAGGGCTATGCCGAGCGCCTGAGTGCCCGGATTCTGCTTGAACCCCAAACTGATTCCGCCAGCCTATAACTCTCGCAGCCAATCTCCGCAAATAAAAAAGCCCGCTCTCGCGAGCGGGCTTCTTGCGTGCGGGACAGGTTTACGGCAATCCAGGGCAGGTGCTCTTTTCGTCGTTTTGGAAGCTCAACCAGTTGTTGACCGGAAGAGTTTTGGGTCCGCCGAAGTAGTCGATGAAGACCAAGTCCTGGAGGTGATAGGTGAAGGAACCGACGGGATAGGCGTGGTCGTCGAGAACCAGCGGATCGCCGTTTTCCATGATGCTGTTATCCAGGCAAGGCACGCTATTGTCGACGAACGGATCATCCATCCATTCGCCAATTTCGTGCGCCGCGGCTGCGGTGTCTTGCGCGAACACGCCGCTACCCTGATCAACCAAGGTGGTGTAGGCGTAAGTCTGCCCGGAAGGCTGGGAAGCGTTGGCGCTGTGGTAGCCACCGATGCAGCATCCACCGGAAGTCAGGTAGACGTCATAGTTGATGAAGATGGGAAGGCTGTTGGGAGTGATCTGTGTAAGCGCGGCGAGGAAGCCCTGCAGCTTGGAATCGAATGCGTTGATGTCCATGGTGCCGACTTTTTTGCCCGGCAGGAACGGGTTAGTGATGACCGAACCCTGCGACGCCGTCACGGTGATGGTCTGAGTGGGAAGGATCGTGGGAGTTCCCAGAACGTCGTGATGGTTGGTGTTGACCTTTACGAACTTCCAGAAATTCGCGCGTTGATAGGCATCGATGTATTGGGTTTGGCCTATGTCGACGCCGCCCTGCACGAAGTCCACGCTGGAAGTGAGAAGCGGTGAAGTGGTCAAGACCTGTTGCGCGCTCATCGTTCCGAAGTTGGAGGTCAGCGTGGGATCGAAGGTCATGTTGCCGTTGCTCGATCCGTAGACCATCTTTACCGGAATGATGAAGACCGGAATGGTGGTGGTGGAATTGGTTTTGCGAGGGTCGCCGCCTACCATGGTGAAGTGCACCGTGGTGGTCTTGATTTTGTAGCTACCATTCCACTGCGCCAGATTGGTGGCCGGCGGTTTCACCGCGTAATACGAGTGCGGAGGAATGGTGGCAAACATGGGACGTGGAGATGGCGCGTTCTGCGCCAGGGCAAGACTGGCCAGGCAGGCCAGTGTCAATGCAGCAAGCAAAGCATAGGTACGTCGAGTCATTCGGGTGAGTCTCCTTTTTCGAGTACAAAACGGTAGAGCGGCTGCCGCAAGATTCCCTGCCACGTGAAAGAGGGAAGAGTACCTCGCGGAAGTTTGAGTAGGCAGTGAAACGTGCGTGAGCTTCCCGAGCTGATTTCACCGCAGAATGTCCGTACAGGACCGTGCGCGGAGGTTAGTGAATTGCGAACCGTACTACAAGGCATAGTTGCTAACTTTCGCGAAAAGTGTAGAGAAGTTCTTCTCCGGAGCCGAGGAAGTTGACCGACCCTCGTGACCGCATCTCGCGGCGGCACAACAGTAACGAGCTCTGTGCAGAAATTTGTCGCAGGTCTGTAAAAAAAGTGTCAGGAGTGCAATGACTAGTGCATTGTCGGTGGAGTTCGCGTCGAATAGAATTCCAGAGCTGAAAATTATTGCCGAGAAAGGCGACTAGGGACCGTGATCACTATAGTGTCGGGACTGCCCCGATCAGGTACATCGTTGATGATGCAGATGCTGAATGCGGGCGGCATGGACATGCTCACCGACTACGAACGCAAACCGGACACTGACAATCCCAAGGGGTATTGCGAATGGGAGCCGGCGAAACTTCTGCCCAAGCAACCGGACCGCATCGATGAGGCGGAAGGAAAGGTAGTGAAAGTCATTTCGCAGTTGCTGATGTCGATTCCGGAAGGGCGGCAGTACAAAGTCGTCTTTATGCAGCGGCCCTTGTCGGAAGTTTTAACCTCACAAGACGAAATGCTGCGGCGGCGCGGCACTTCCGATTTCGTGAGCCACGACGTGATGACTCCTGCGTTTGAAGGACATTTGCGGAAGGTGGAAGCTTGGTTGAAGACGCGTCCGGATATCGAGATCCTCCGCATACCGTACCGGCGCGTGCTCGACGATCCGCGAGGTAGCGCCAAGGAGTTGAAGCAGTTTCTTGGTCTGGAACTGGATGTGGAGAAGATGGCGGAGCAGGTGGACCCGTCGCTGTACCGCAACCGCTCATAAGAAGAGACAAAAAGAACTAGCCCTGCGCCGAATGCGTGCGTTGGGCCTCTGATTTCTGTGAAGATCTTCGGTGTACGGACGAAAAAATTGCAGAATAAGTGCAGCGGATTGCAGTCAAGAAGATGAGGATGGGGGGATATCCGCGAGCCTGGCGTTTAGTCGCCGAAGGCGCGGGAAGGCGCTGGAGAATCTTTGAGCATTTCGGAACTCTTCCAGCACGTCCAAGCCAAGCCACCGATGGCAGTACCCACACCGGCAACGAACCACATCAACAGAAACATTTTCAGAAACAACATCAACGCCCCCTCAGAGTTGGTGTCTACGGTAAGGATGTGCGGAAAACGGAAAGGTGACACGATTCGTTTCTTTTCTTTGAGAATCATGAGATGCTCGAAGTGAAATAGTTTGCGGCTCGCCAGCCTCTGAAACCCTGCAATCTGGCAAGACCAACTGCAATTGTTTGCATGCATGCGGTTACTCTTCGATATCTTCGGGCAGACACTCAGGAATTTATGGGCGCACAAGCTGCGCTCATTTCTCACCATGTTCGGCATCGCTTGGGGCGTGGGTTCCTTGTTGCTGCTGGTGGGTCTGGGCGAAGGATTTCGCTCGGGAAATCGCAAGCAATTCGATTCATTCGGCGAAAACGTGATGTTCATCTGGTCGGGCCGGGCGCCAGTAAAGGAAGGAAGTTTTACCGGGTTGCGGCAGTACTACCTCACCTACCGCGACCTTCTGGATATCCGGGCCGAAGCGACAGACGTGAAGCAAGCGGATGCCGTCCTTTCTCGTAACGACATTCGCGCGGTCAGCGACTTCTTTCAGACCAGCGGCCAGTTGCTGGGCTGTTCGGCGGACCTTAATCAAATTCGTTACCTCCCAATTGCAGAGGGGCGTGGCTGAACGATCTGGACGATACACAGAAGCGCGCGGTGATTGTGCTGGGAGACGAAGCGCGACGGTTGCTGTTTCCGGGACGTCCGTCGGTGGGAAGTACGATCCTGTTGAATGGAATACGATTCGAGGTGGTTGGAACTCTGCAGCGCATCGGCCACGGCGATAACAACAATCTCAACCTGCGGATTTTTATTCCCTTCAACACCATGCGGCAGAATTTTCCGCCGCTGAATGTCGGGGAATTGAGCGATGCGATCTCGTTCATCAACTACCAGCCGCGGGACGCGATCGCTGCACGACGCAGCCAAGCTCGAAGTTCATAAAATCATCGCCAGAAATCACGGCTTCGACTACCGGAACCCGGATTCGTTTGACGAATGGGATACGGTGCAGACGGCGGACCAGGTGGGCAAGATTTTCGACGCCATGAATTTGTTCCTGGGCAGCGTCGGGCTGGTCACGCTGGGCCTGGGCGCGATCGGGATTATCAACATCATGCTGGTGGCGGTTGCCGATCGCACGCGGGAGATTGGATTACGCAAAGCTCTGGGCGCGACCAACGGCGGAGCATCATGTTCCAATTTTTCGTGGAAGGCGCGTTCCTGACATTGATGAGCGGTGGACTCGGGATGGCAGGAGCGGCGGCGCTTATGGCGGGGCTGGCCATGCTGCCGCAGCCCCCAGGGTTTGATACTCCGAAGCTGGTGCCATCAACGGCGGTGCTGGCGATCGGGTCTTTGGCGTTGGCGGGAATTGCGGCAGGACTGTATCCGGCGCGCAAGGCGGCGTTGCTGCAGCCCGTGGAGGCGCTGCGCAAAGAATAAGTATGAAACGCGACTTGATGCAGCAGGCTTACGGCGCCATGCGCCACGACCTGCACAAAACGATTCTGACCATGCTGGGTATGGCGTGGGGAATCGCTACCGTCGTGCTGCTGCTGGCCTACGGAGAGGGCTTCGGGACGGCCATCCAGAATATCTTCGAAAGCTTTGGCGCCAAGGCGGTCGGGGTGTTTCCGGGACGGACTTCGCAGCAGGCGGGGGGAAACAAGGCCGGGGTGCAGATTCGCTTTACCGATGATGACATCGACCTGTTGCGCAACGTGGCCCCGCTGATTCGGCATATCTCGCGCGAAGGTGACAAGTCGTGCACAGTGGCAAACGATACGCGCTCCTTTTCGTTGCAAATCACCGGGGTGGATCCCCCGGTCTACGACATCTGGAATCTCGATCTGGCGGACGGGCGCTTTCTTAACGACGAAGACAATTTGAGCAAGGCACGCGTGGCAGTGATCGGGCTCCGAGGCCAAGGACAAATTGTTCTCGGGGATGGATGCGCTGGGCGAATACATTCGGGTGAATGGGTTCAGTTTCGAAGTCATTGGCGTCCTGCAACCCCGCATGCAGGAAAGCGACAGCGACATCAATCGCCAGATCTATATTCCGTACAACACCATGGATGTGCTGCAGGACACGCATTACCTGGGCGGCATCTGGCTCGACTTTGAAGGCCTGACCACGACAAGCTTACGAAGACGATCGAGAGATGCGCTGGCGATCGCGCACAGCTTTAAGCCTGACGATCAGCGGGCGGTGTTCGTCTTCGACGCGCAAAAGCAGCTTGAACAGTTCAGCATCATCACGCTCGGCCTGAAGATTCTGCTGGCGTTTATCGGAACGATTACGCTGGGGATTGGCGGCGTGGGCTTGATGAATATCATGCTGGTGTCGGTGACGCAGCGCACGCGGGAGATTGGAGTGGAGAAGGCGCTGGGCGCGCGGAAGAAAGATATTCTGTTTCAGTTCCTGGCCGAAGCCATGGTGATCACGGCGGTCGGCGGATTGCTGGGGATTGTGCTGTCGTATGTGGTTTCGCTTTCGGTGGGAAGGCTGACGCTTTATAGTGCGATGGCGACAGCACGCCGAAGCGGGAGATATCCGGCTGATCGTGGCGCCAAAGATTGTGCTGATTGCTACGACTATTCTGGGGTTGTGGGAGTGGTGAGCGGGATGTTTCCCGCGGTGCGGGCGGCGAATCTGGATCCGATTGAGGCGCTGCGGTACGAGTAGAAGAGCATTCAGCAGTCAGCACTCGGCATTCAGCCATTCGGATGTTGGGTGCTGCATCGGAGATGCGGATTCCTCTCCTATCGCTTCGCTTCGGCTCGGAATGACAATTGGGCTGATGAATTTCGCCGAGGCGCATTACATTTTCATGCTGGCTATGAATTCCGGTGGCTTTCTGGCTTTGAAGGTCTGCTCGAAGCCGTACGCGATCTTCAATAAAGCAGGTTCGCTCCACGCCCTTCCAAAGAACGAAATTCCGACTGGGAGTCCGAAAACAAATCCTGCGGGTACGGTAATGTCGGGATAACCGGCCACGGCTGCAGCGTTGGAGCTGCCGCCGCCGGAGTGGTCGCCATTGGCCAAGTCTGTGAGCCACGCAGGGCCGCCGGTGGGGGCGAGGATCGCGTCCAGTTTGTGCTTATCCATTAGGGCGTCGATGCCTTCGGCGCGCGACAAGCGACGATTGGCGGCGAGAGCGTCGGTGTATTCCTTCGTGGTCAGCGGCCCTTTTTCTTCTGCCTTTACGAATAGATCCTGCCCGAAGTACGGCATTTCTTTGGCGCTATTGGCTTCGTTGAAATCGATAATTTCTTTCAGGTTGTGGACGGGCGCGTCTGGTCCGCGGGCTTTCAGGTAGGCATTCAGGTCGGCTTTGAGTTCGTAAAGCAGAACTGTCAGTTCGGAGTCATCGAACTTGCCATGAGTTTCGAGATCGGCGGGGTCGACCAGGACTGCGCCTGCTTTTTGCATTTCTTTCAGAACATCGTTGAAGAGACGATCCACCTCGTCGTTGAAGCCGAAGTATTTTCTGGCGACGCCGATGCGCGCACCGCGCAGACCATTAGGGTCGAGAAACATGGTGTAGTCGGGCTGAATGTGCCCAGCGCTCTCGGCGGTGGCTGCGTCGGTCGGATCGAGGCCGGCGAGCGCTCCCAGCAGAATCGCTGCATCCCGTACGGTGCGAGCCATGGGCCCTGCGGTGTCCTGACTGTGCGAGATGGGAATGATTCCGGAGCGGCTGATCAGCCCGAGTGTGGGCTTAATACCGACCAGGCCGTTCGACGACGATGGGCATACGATCGAGCCATCGGTTTCGGTACCGACACCCACAACACAAAAGTTGGCGGACACGGCGGCACCGGTGCCCGAGCTGGAGCCGCAGGGATTGCGGTCGAGAGCGTAGGGATTTCTGGTAAGGCCGCCGCGGCCGCTCCATCCGCTGGCGGAATGACTGGAGCGAATGTTGGCCCACTCGCTGAGATTGGTCTTTCCCAGTATGACCGCGCCGGCGGCGCGAAGCTTTTGCGCGACGGAGGAGTCTTTGGGCGCATGCTGGCCGACGAGCGCGAGCGATCCGGCAGTGGTCATCATTTTGTCGGCGGTATCGATGTTGTCTTTGATCAGGACGGGAATGCCATGAAGAGGGCCTCGCGCGGCCCTTTTGCTTTGCGATCTTTGTCGAGCTGGTCGGCTATGGCAAGGGCATCGGGATTGAGTTCGATGATGGCATTGACGGCCGGGCCCTGCTTGTCCATGGCGGCGATACGCGCCAGGTACTTCTCCGTGAGGGCGCGAGAAGTGAGCGAGCCTTGCGAAAGAGATTGCTGAAGTTGATCGACCGTCGCCTCGCCAAATTCAAAAGATGAAGACTGAGGAAGAGCGGCAGAGCCGATTGTCCCGCGACGGCCGATCGTTGGGGCGACGACCGTGCCAATTGCGCCCAGGGCTGTGGTCTGGAGGAAGGATCGGCGGGACGAGGTTTCATTCTGGACTGCAGGGTCTGCTTTCGAGTTCAAGACAGCCTCCCGGAATGGAGAGGATTATAGGGGAGGGAAGCTCTCCTCTGCTGCGCACGCACGTCTATAACACTTCGGGCTGTGCTGTGTGTCACGGCTCGGACGGCAGTGGTTGGGTATGTTATAGGCGGTGTCCACTGCAGATTGGTGCCACCTTATAAGTCTTAAAACGCAAGAACGCGGAGAAATGCCGCGGAGTACACGGAGAAGAACCTGATACAATCTCCAGTTTTCTTCATGAATCAATTCCAGGTTTCTGTTCGAAAGACCTTTTCCGGAGGAGCCCTCATGTTTGATTGCAAGAAGTGGGTGGTAGTGTGCGCCATTCTGTTTTCGTTCGCGGCCTGGTCGCAGGAGATGCCGGAAGGTCGCATGATGCGGTTTCCCGACATCTCCAAAGACAAGATTGCGTTCTACTATGGCGGCGATCTATGGCTGGCGGCGACAAGTGGCGGCGTCGCGCGCCGGATTACCATCTCATCCCGGTCGGGAACTGTTCCCCAAGTTCTCGCCGGACGGAAAATGGATCGCCTTCACCGGGCAGTATGACGGCAACTTCAATGTCTATGTAATGCCGGCAGAGGGCGGGCAACCGAAGCAATTGACGTTCTATCAGGGCAGTGCGCAGCCGCTCAGCGATCGTATGGGATGCACAACGAAGTGGTGGCGTGGACGCCGGACAGCAAACGCATTGTCTTTCTATCGCGGCGCGATGCGACCAATGGCTGGATCAAGCGGCAATACACCGTCAGCATCGACGGGGGATTGCCGGAGCCATTGCCGATGGATCAAGGTGGCACCGCATCGTTCTCCGCCGATGGCAGCAAGATCGCCTACAACCCGATCTTTCGGAACTTCCGCACCTGGAAACGCTACACCGGTGGAATGGCGCAAGACCATCTCCATCTACGATCTGAAAAACAATACTAGCGAAGACTTGCCGCACACCGAGTGGACCGACACGTTTCCCATGTGGCATGGGAATACGATTTACTTCAGCTCCGATCGCGGCCAGGATCATCATCTGAATATTTACAGCTATGACATGGGCTCGAAGCAAGTCGAGCAGCTCACGCACTTCACCGATTTCGACGTGATGTGGCCGAGCCTGGGGCCGGACTCGATCATTTTCGAGAACGGCGGCTATCTCTATACGCTTCGACTTGCAGATCGAAGCAGCCGAAGAAACTGACGTTCTATGTCGCCAGGTGAACGCGACCAGGCGCATGAAGCGTTGGGCCAGCGCCAGCAAGAACATCACGGATTTCGATATCTCTCCGGAAGGGAAGCGCGCTGTATTTGCAGCGCGCGGCGATGTGTTTACCGTTCCCGCTAAGGAAGGCAGCATTCGCAACCTGACGCACACGCCGGGCATTCGCGAGAAACAGGTGGCGTGGTCGCCGGACGGACGCTGGATCGCCTATGTTTCCGACCGTACGGGCGAAGACGAGTTCTACATCATTCCGCAGGATGGGTTGGGAAAGGAACAGCAGATCACCAGCGGATACAAAGGCTTCAAATTCGCGCCGTCGTGGTCGCCCGACAGCAAGAAACTGGCGTGGGCAGATAAGGATATGACGCTGTGGTATGTGGACATCAATGACAAGAAGCCAGTGCAAGTGGATAAGGCCAAGTATGGCGAGATCACGAATTATGCGTGGTCGCCGGACAGCAAATGGCTCATCTACGACAAGCCCCTGGACACCGGCTATTCAGTCGTTTACCTGTACTCGCTGGCCGACGGAAAGATCTCGCCGTGACGACCAGCATGACCAACAGCTATCGGCCAATGTTCGATCCAGATGGGAAGTATCTGTACTTCCTGTCCGACCGCGACTTACAACGAGGTGCTGGGTAACATCGATTTCGAGTTTGCCAATCCGAAGACCACGCGGGTTTACATTGCACACTCTGAAGAAGGATGAACCGTCGCCGTTTCCGGCGCTGAGCGACGAGACGAACCGAAGACAGAAGCCGCCGGCGGCGCCAGCCCGACTCCGGAAGTGAACAAGCAGCCGCAAGACCACTCCAAGCAGGAAAAGCAAGGATTCCGACAAACCGAAGGAAGCCGAATGACAAAGAGACAGGAGAAGAACCGCCGGAGTTTCGCATTGACCTGGACGGAATCCAGGATCGCGTCGTCGCGCTGCCCATGGATCCGTCGATCATTCGCAGCTTTTCGGCGGCCAAGGGATACATCTACTATTCGACGATGCCGATTCAGGGACTCTCAGGTCCGATGCCGGGAGAAACTTCGGCGTGCACGTCTACGACTTTAAGGAACACAAGGCGAAAGTCTTCTCGAGAGTGTTGAGCCGCTTTACGGTTTCGTTTGACGGGACCAAATTGCTGTATCAAGGCGAAGGCGGCCCGGGTGCGCAGTCTTACGGCATTATCGATGCCAAACCGGGACAGGCCCGAAGAAAGTCGGGGATGGTCGCTTGAGCCTGTCGAACATGAAGATGGAAGTCGATCCGGTCCGCGGAATGGAAGAACGTTTTCAACGAAGTGTAGCGGCAGGAGCGCGACTACTTCTTCGAAACTCGATGAACGGCAACGATTGGGAAAGATTCGCGACAAGTATGCGGCAGCTGCTGCCGTATGTTCGCCGATCGCTACACACTGACCTACATCATGGGCGACATGATCGGAGAGCTGTCGAACTCGCACACGTATGTGGGCGGGGGAGACTATCCCGATCTTCCGCACACTAACGTGGGGTTGCTGGCGGCTGATTACGAAGCTGACAAGGCTACCGGCATTTATCGCTTCAAAAAGATCTACAGCGGAGAAAACTGGCATGACAAGCTGCGATCTCCACTGACCGAACCAGGCGTGAATGTACAACGAAGGCGACTACCTGATCGCGGTCAACGGGCGGCCGTTGAAGGCTCCGCAGAACCCCTACGAGTTGTTGGTGAACACGGCGGACGACACTGTCACTCTCACCGTTAACTCCAAGCCTTCCGAGGATGGCGCTCGCAATGTCAAAGTGAAGCCGATCGGGGATGAAGGCGAGTTGCAGGAGAACTACTGGATCGAGAGCAACCGCAAGAAGGTAGATGCGGCGACCAACGGCCGGGTCGGGTACATCTACATCCCTGACATGGGGGCTCCGGGACTGAATGCGTTCGTGAAACAGTATTTCCCGCAAATCCGCAAAGAAGGCATGATTATCGACGTTCGCTATAACGGAGGCGGATTCGTTGATCAACTGATCTTCGAGCGGTTGCGGCGCATCCTGGCCGGAATGGATACTGCCCGAAACTTGGGAGCCGGGAACGGTGCCGCCAAACGTGTTTCATGGTTCCATGCTGGCATCACCAATCACTACGCCGCGTCCGACGGCGATATCTTCAGCTACTTCTTCAAGTACTACAAACTGGGGCCGCTCATCGGAGAACGGACGTGGGGCGGGGTACGAGGCATCCGCGGCAACTTCCCGCTGATGGACGGCGGTTACATCACTCGGCCTGAATTCGGCCGCTACGATCTAAACAGCAAGTGGGTGGTCGAGAACAAAGGCGTGCAGCCTGACGTCGTGGTGGAGAACCGGCCGGAGGATGTGGTGAAAGGGAAGGACACGCAACTGGAGAAAGCCATTGAGATGGTGCTGAAGGATATGCAGGAGCATCCGAAGAAGCTCGCACCAAAGCCTCCGGATTTGCCGGCGTATCCGGAAGGGCCGGGGATGTAGCAACCGAAATAAGCTATGAAATCAGCCGCCGGGATCAAACCTTGGCGGCTGAACTTTTTGGAGACTCAGAAGACGTTCGCTCCAGGCGTTTGCGGATGCGTCGCGTCTCCACAAAGGTCAGGGCTGTCATCGTGGAGATTAGCGCGAAGAACATCATCATCAGGATATCCATAGCTCGGGCTCCCTACCCGGTCCCTGCCGACTGCTAGAAATTTGACGCAACTGCCGAGTGATTGTATCCATCCAATCCAGAGAATGGCAGCCTTTTGGGGTTGCTGTTCTGGTTCTGGAACAACCCCTGGCCTAACGTGTCGAAGCAAAACTGGAATTCGTCGGTATAATAGACCTTCATGCCAAAGTATTCCATTGTTGTCCCCCTGCATAACGAGCAGGAGAACGTGACTGACCTTTATGACCGCTTGAAGGCGGTGATGGAGGTCAACGGCGAGAGCTTTGAGATCGTGCTGGTGGACGATGGCTCGCGCGATCGCACCTTCCATATGCTGCGGGAAATTGCGGCCGTGGACAGCCGTGTGACGGTGGTGAAATTGCGCCGGAACTTTGGCCAGACGGCAGGCTTGGCGGCCGGCTTCGATCATGCTCGGGGTGAGTACATCATCGCCATGGATGGCGACCTGCAGCATGATCCGGCAGATATTCCGCATCTTCCTGGAGAAGATCGCCGAGGGGTACGACATTGTCAGCGGATGGCGCAAGGAGCGGATCGATAACCTGTGGCTCCGGCGGATTCCCTCAAAGTGCGCCAATTGGCTGATGGCCAAGCTCAGCGGCGTCGATATTCACGACTTCGGAACGACCTTCAAGGCCTACCGACGGGAAATTCTGGAACAGGTCCCGCTTTATGGGGAATTGCACCGCTTCATCCCGGCTTTGGCGTCGTGGCATGGCGCGTCGATTGTGGAAGTTCCCATCCGCAACGTGAACCGGGAGCGCGGGGTTTCGCATTACGGCATCTCGCGGACGTTCCGCGTGTTCTTTGACCTGATTACCATCCGTTTCCTGCTTCGCTACCTCTCGCGCCCTCTGCACTTCTTTGGCACGCTGGGTATGTTAAGCATCTTCTCGGGATCGGGCGTCACCTTGTGGCTGTTTGCCGAGAAATTTCTGAATCATGCGGACGTCATGACCAAGCACGGCCCCATGATGATCTTTGCGGCCGTCCTGCTGCTGGCGGGATTTAACATGCTGGCCATCGGCTTGTTAGGCGAGATGCAGGTCCGGCATTATCACGAGCCCAGCCGTCGCGCGCCGTATTCGGTGGATCGGGTTCTGCGCTCGCAGAACGAAGAGCACTCGGTCAGCGAGTAGGCTCCCTTCCCGGCGCACTCGCGGCGGATCGATCCCACTCGCAAATCTGTCATCCGACGGGAACAATCCACCCCAATAGCAGGCATGAATCTCTTTCTCCGCGCCCGTGATCTGATAAGGCAGCGGGCGGCAGGGCAGTGAGGAGAGCGCACGATGAAAGTGGTTTCGGTGAACGTCGGACTTCCGCGAGAAATCATGACGAAAATGGGCCCAGTCACAACTGGAATATTTAAACAGCCGGTGGCGGGGCCGGTCATGATCAGAACGTTGAATCTCGATGGCGACCGGCAGGCCGATCTCACGGTGCATGGCGGTCCTGAAAAGGCGGTGTATGCCTACCCGGCGGAATACTACCCGTACTGGCGCGATCAACTGCCACAGACAACCATCGAGCCGGCAATGTTCGGCGAGAACTTGACGACAGAAGGGCTGTTTGAAGACTCGCTCTTCATTGGCGATCGGTTGCGGATGGGGAATGCCGTACTCGAAGTCACGCAGCCTCGCATGCCCTGTTACAAGCTGGCATTGCGGTTTGGGCGGGATGACATGATCAAGCGCTTTCTCAAGAGCGGAAAGAGCGGGTTTTATTTTTCGGTCGTCGAAGAAGGGGACGTGAATGTGGACTCCCGGATCGAGTTCGTGAGTCGGGATGAAAACAAAGTCTCGATTTCCGACATCACGCGCTTGTACATCAACCCGCAGCCGGATGCCGAATTGCTGCAGCGTGCGGTCTCGGTGCCCGCACTTCCGCGGAGCTGGAAAGATTATTTGGTAGAGAGGGCAGAGGCGCGCGCGCACCGGGAATGATTAAGTCGCGGGAGGCGCCGAATCGCGAAGCAGCCCGTAAACTAACCGCCGATCATCGAGCCGACGATGCCGAACAAATGAAAAAAGCAGTTCTAACGACCGTGATGAATCATTGCCGCGGACATTCGCACGACGATACCACTCTCCTAGTGGTTGCTGTCGAATAGCGCTACTTCGAAGGCGTGCATTCGAAATGGCGCTCGGGCTGCGCGGCCCTGGTGTGCTTCACGTCCATGAGCTCGATTGCCTTGCGCGCAATGTGCTCGCCGCTGACCTCGAATTCCTTGATCAGCTCCCAGGGCGCCCCGGAATCCCCAAAGCGATCTTTAACACCGATGGCCCCGGTGATCACCGGCACGCCGTAGAGCGACGCCGCCTCAGTGATAACGCCACTGACGCGCCAGGCGAGGGCACCGATCTGATGTTCCTCGGCCGTGATAATCACACCAGTCTCGCGGGCAGCGTGCAGAATCGCGGCTTCATCGATGGGTTTGAGCGTGTGCAGGTTGATGACACGGGTTTCATATCCGAAGTCTTTTTTCAGAATCCAGGCCGCGCGCATGGCTTCGGGAACCATCGGACCGCAGGCGATGATGCTAAGGTCTTCGTTTTCATTTTCGAAGTCCGAGGCCAGCATGGTTTCGAAGCCGTCCGCGAAACTTGCAGACTCACGTGCGGAAGCGAATCACATTGGCTTTTCCGAAAATGAACGGAGTTCTGTCGTCGGTCACGACCGGGGTGGCCTCGCGAGCGAAACGGATATACTTGGGCCCCTCGTGCTTCAGCAGCAGGAAGTCGGTCGCCTTGCGAGTTTCGACCGAATCGCAGGGAACCACGACCGACATGTTGGGCAGTCCGGTCATAGCGAAAAGATCTTCCAACGCCTGATGAGTTGCGCCATCCGGGCCGACCGACACGCCGCCGTGAGCGCCAGCGATCAGGACGTTGAAATTTCCATAGCAGACCGAGGTACGAATCTGATCGAGGTTTCGGGCCGCAGCAAAAGTTGCGTAGGTACCGAGAACCGGGAGCTTGCCCTCTTTGGCTAATCCAGCTGCGGCTGAGGTCGCCGACTGCTCGGCGATGCCCATGCTGATCCAGCGTTTCTTGCGCTCGGGATTGGAAGCGTAGAAGTCGCTGATGGTGATCGATCCGGAAATGTCGAGACCCAGGCAGACCACGCGCTCGTCGTCGCCGTTCTCCAGCGAGCGATTGGCCGAAGCCCTTGCGGGTCGGCTCCATTTTCACCTTCATGTTGTCGCGCGAGTTCCACCAGTAATCGCCGTGGAACTTCGGCATGCTGCGAGTTCAAGCGGGCGATCGACTTCTTTCTGGTATTCGCTGGGCTTTCTCGAGCAATTCTTGGACCGGGATGCGGCCGTTCAGTCCAGTTCGACCAGTCCCTTGACCAGTTCTTCTTGAGTGGGAGACTTGCCGTGCCATCCGGCAATGTTCTCCATGAAGCTGACCCCCTTGCCCTTGACGGTGTCCGCCAGAATCACCACGGGCTTGCCGAAGCCAATCGCTGGCTTTTTCGAACGCATCGAACAATCTGCTGCATGTCGTGGCCGTCGATGCGGATCACTTCCCATCCGAAGCTGCGGTATTTTTCTTCCAGCGGCTCGACATTCATGACGTCTGCAACTTTGCCATCGATCTGCAGCCGGTTGCACGTCCACGATGGCGATCAGGTTGTCGAGCTCGTGGTGAGATGCCTCCATGACCGCTTCCCAGATCTGGCCTTCCTGCTGCTCGCCGTCGCCCATGATGCAGAACGTCTTGTAATTCTGGTGTTTAGTTTGCCCGCCAGCGCGATGCCGACAGCGATGCTGAGACCCTGGCCGAGCGATCCGGTCGAGACTTCGACGCCGGGCAGCTTCAGCCAGTGCGGATGTCCCTGATAGGGCGAGCCGAGCTTGCGCAGCGTGACCACATCCTCGAGCGGACAGAATCCAGCGAAGGCGAGGCCCAAGATACAGGCTTGGCGCCTTGTGGCCGGTGGACCAGATGATGCGGTCGCGATCGGCCCAGTTGGGATTCTTGGGATCATGATCGGCGACTTCAGATAGAGCGCGGCGGTGATGTCCATGATGGAGAGCGTGCCGCCGGCATGTCCCGAGCCTGCGGCGCACAGCGCGACCAGGTCGTAGCCGCGCATGAGATTGGCTGTCTCCTTGAGCTCGGCGATCGAGTACTCGCGGACCGTGGTGCCGGTCGCGGAATTCTTGAGTGCCATGGCTAAGCCTCCGCCCTGCGCTGAACAGAGCACGTGCCTCGGGCTGAGCCTTAGCGCCGGAATGACTCACCGGGCAGTGAGTGAGATCACAGGCGGAGGTGACGGTTGAACGGCTTTACTTGCCGAACTTCCAGCGGGTGGCGGTGGACGCGAACTTCTTCTCGTAAAGGCCGAAGGCAATCTCGGGGCGCATGACGTATACCGGCTCGTTTGATCGAATATCCCACTATACTTTCTTCTTGTACAGCGCGGCGAAACGGCTTCAGGACTGGCAGGAGTCGTCGAGAACCTCGGTTGCAGTTCCTTCGACGACGACGGCTTCGGCAGCGTTCTCGGTGCCGATGACGGAGTACGGGAGTGTGAGCGAGATTGCGTCCTTTAACGCGTCTGCGCGCCGGTGCTGAAGTAAAAAGCGCCGTCGAGCCAGAGGCCCCAAACGACCATGGCGTGCGGTCTATCCGTCAGGCCGGCCGGTGGAGATCCAGTAGTTGTGAGATTTTTTCAAGCGCTGCTCGGCCCAACGCCAGGGCAGAAGACCTTTCGTGGCTTTCGGGAAGCCGTAGCCGGGCATGACGGGCGGCTGGCTTGCGTTGGGAAGCTTTGCGCGTGGGCATGGGTTTAAGAATGGATATCATTTGTGTAATCCGTGTCCTTAGTCGTTCAAGATACTTCTAACCACCAAGGACACGAAGATAACACCGAAGAAAACGCGAAAGATTACTACAGGTTCTTCTTGGTCCAGTCGTCAATGCGCTTGAGCGCCTCGTTCAGATTTTCGAGCGAATTGGCCACGCTGAAGCGCAGGTAGCCTTCTCCGAAATCGCCGAACGCCGTGCCCGACAGGCACGCCACCCCGGCATCTTCGAGCAGCGCGTCGGCCAGCTTTTTCGACTTCCAGCCTGTCTTCGTGATGTTGGGGAAAACGTAGAACGCGCCTTTGGGCATGCGGCAGGAGAATCCTTTGATCTTGTTCAACCCGGCAACGAAGACGTCGCGGCGCCGCTGAAACTCGTCGCGCATGTGATCGACGGAAGACTGGTCGCCCTTGATGGCTTCAATCCCCGCCACCTGGGTAAAGCTGGCGGTGCAGGAATTGGAGTTGGTCATCAGGCGCGTGATATGCGCGGCAAGGTCAGGACGCATCACGCCGTAGCCCATGCGCCATCCCGTCATGGCGTAGGTCTTGGAGAAGCCGTCGAGCAGGATCGTGCGGTCTTTGAATCCCGGCACCGACATGATCGAGTAGTGCTCGCCTTCAAAAAGCAGGCGGCTATAAATTTCGTCGGAGAGCACCATGATGTTGCGGTCGCCGATGGCCTCCGCGATGTCGCGAATCTGCTGCTTGTTGAGCACGCCGCCGGTGGGATTCTGCGGCGAATTGATGATGATCAGCTTAGTGCGATCGGTGATCAGCGAAGCAAGTTCGTCCACGTCGAGGCCAGAAATCTTTCTCCTCGTGCAGCCGGATGGGAACGGCGTGGCCGCCGACGTAGTTGATCATTGACTCGTAAATCGGGAAGCCGGGATTGGGATAGATGACCTCGTCCCCTTCATCACATCAATGCCAGAATCGTGAAGAAAATGATCGGCTTGCCGCCAGGAACAACAACCACTTCGTCCGCAGTAACCTTCGACCCCGCGGCTGGCGCTGACTTCCTCCGCGATCGCCTGGCGCAAGTCGGGAAGTCCGGCGGAGGGACCGTAGTGGGTCCAACCCTTGTGCAGGGCATTGACGGCGGATTCGACGATGTTCTTCGGCGTGTCGAAGTCAGGCTCGCCGATCTCGAGGTGAATGATGCTTTTTCCCTGGCGCTCGAGAGCGCGCGCCTTGTTCAGGACCTCGAAAGCGGTTTCGGTGCCGAGGCGCGACATGCGCTCAGCAAGGCGGAGTTCGTATTGTGTCGTAACGGGTTCCATAGGCGCAAAGGTGGTCATTATACCCCCAAGTTGGTCGCAAGTGCTCCTTCGTGAGGCTTCGTGTTCTGTAGGGCTGAGAGCCTAAGACCTTACCACTCAAAGAGAGGAAGGTTCACAAATTGAACCCAGCAATGCCATTTTTCCCCTTCGCTTGCCGGATGTCTAAGAGACAGGTCACACGCGGGTGTGACCTTGAAGGTGGTTTGGGGTTCTGTCCATTATCATGATCCGGCATGTTCTCTCATCGTACCGAGTGGAAGCTGGCCCTGAACCCGTTTACGCAGGCGCAGAGGGAAGTAGCGGCGAGCGGGGCCGGGGTGCTCGACCTGACGGTCTCGAATCCCACGCGAGCCGAACTTTATTTCGACTCGGAGACGATCCTGGGATCGCTCGCGTCGCCGCAGGCGATGGACTACGATCCGCAGCCGAAGGGCTTGCTAAGCGCGCGGGAGGCCGTTTCTTCGTACTACCGCGAAGAACATGAAGTCTTCGATCTCGATCCGGAAGCCATCGTTCTCACCACCAGCACCAGCGAGGGATATTCGTATGTGTTACGTCTGCTATGCAATCCGGGCGACGAACTGCTGGTGCCCAAGCCCAGCTACCCGTTGTTTGAATTTCTGGCGGATTTACAGGATGTGAAGCTGGTGCCGTATCCGCTGATTTACGACCACGGCTGGCAGATGGATTTTCCGTCGCTGTACAAGACAGTAAACCATCGCACGCGAGGCGTTGTGATCGTGCACCCGAACAATCCGACCGGCTCGTATGCCAGTGAAGCTGAGAGAGCGGCTTTGAACGCATTTTGCCGGGAGTACGATTTGGCGCTGATTGTCGATGAGGTGTTCCTGGACTACGCACTGGACGGCACGCGCCGCGCGACGTTCACGCGGAATGAGGAGGCGCTGACGTTCACCTTGAGCGGGCTGTCGAAGATTTCATGCCTGCCGCAGATGAAGCTGTCGTGGGTTGTCACCAGCGGGCCTTCGCGGAACCAAGCCATGGAAAGGCTGGAAGTGATCGCCGACACCTATTTGTCGGTGAATGCGCCGATTCAACTAGCGGCGCCTACGCTGCTGGAGCAGCGCAAGCAGGTGCAGCCTCTTCTGCTGGACCGGGTGCGCATGAACCTGGAGGACCTGGATCGGCAACTGGGAAAGCAGAAGGTCTGCACGACGACTCGATGTGGAAGGTGGATGGTATGCGGTGTTGCGGGTTCCGGTTACGCAGTCGGATGAGGAACTGGCGATTGCACTTTTAAAGAATCAGTCGGTGCTGGTGCATCCCGGGCACTTCTACGATTTTTCTTCGGATGGATATTTGGTGGTGAGCCTGATCACGCCGACGGCTCGATTCCGAGAGGGGATTACGCGGGTGCTGGACAGCTTTGTCTAGGTGCATGCGGGCTCCCTCGCCCCGCCCGGGATCACGTCTCACGTGGCTGCGCCCGGCGACAGGTGAGACACCTGTACCCACGGGATCTTCGCTTATACTTCTTGGCTTATGGCAAACATCGAAAAACATCGTCCTGGATCTTTTTGCTGGATTGAGCTCGCGACCACCGATCAGACAGCCGCGAAGACGTTTTATAGCGGCCTATTCGGATGGGCTCCCAAAGATATGCCCATGGGGCCGGATTTCATTTACACCTTATTTCAACTGCAAGGTAGAGACGCAGCGGCGGGTTACACGATCCGAGCCGAGGAGCTCGCTCAGGGCCTGCTTCCGCACTGGATGATT
The DNA here is from genome assembly GCA_963797845.1 of Terriglobia bacterium. Classification (GTDB taxonomy): domain Bacteria; phylum Acidobacteriota; class Terriglobia; order Terriglobales; family Acidobacteriaceae; genus DASREM01. The sequence goes on along the minus strand of CAWCRE010000008.1, from coordinate 51,102 downwards.
TACATCTCGGTCGACGATGCAGACGCGACTGCAAAACGAGGTGCGGAATTGGGCGGCAATGTTATCGAGCCTCCGTTCGATGTGGGAACTTTTGGAAGGATGGCAGTGATTCAGGATCCGACCGGTGCCATGTTTTCGATCTGGCAGCCCAAGGAGGGAATTGGAATCCAGATCAGCGGCGTGGATGGCACGCTGTGCTGGGCAGACCTCAATACCAAAGACCGGGATCGCGCTCGCAAATTCTATTCTGAACTGTTCGGATGGGAAATTGCCGCCGAGAAGAACGACCCTTCCGGTTATCTGCACATCAAGAACGGCGAAGACTTCATTGGAGGAATTATGCCAGCGGAGCATCAGAATCCGAATGCACCTCCGCACTGGTTAGCCTACTTCCAGGTTTCCGACTGCAAGGCAAGCGCGGCCAAGGCGAAGCAGTTGGGCGCCACCCTCTACATGGAGCCGATGTTCATGGAGAATGTTGGAACTATGTCGGTAGTCGCCGATCCGCAGCACTCCGTGTTTGCACTGTTCCAGACCGCACGCAAATCATGATTTCCATCGTCGATCACGGGCCGGTGCGCGAGTTGCGGTTGAATCGTCCCCCGGCCAATGCATTATCGGGCGAGCTGATCACCACGTTGCTCCGCGCATTGGGCGCGGCGGTCCACGATGGAGTAAGGGCCGTGGTGCTCTCAGGTTCGCCCGGAATGTTTTCGGCGGGCCTGGATGTCCCGCACCTTCTGACTCTCGACCGTGCGGCGATGAATGCGGTGTGGCGCGAGTTTTATGCTTTGTTGGGCATTATGGCGTCATCTCCGATTCCGATTGCTGCCGCCATGACTGGGCACTCGCCCGCCGGAGGAATGGTTCTGGCAATCTTCTGCGACTGGCGCGTCTGCGCGGAAGGGGACTGGAAGTTGGGATTGAACGAAGTCCAAGTCGGATTGCCGCTGCCACCGGTGATCTACTCGGCTTTGCGGCGACTTGTGGGCACGCGTAACGCGGAACACCTGGCGGTGAGCGGGCGAATCTTGTCGCCCATCGAAGCGCTGAACTTAGGAATGGTGGACGAAGTCGTGCCCCAGGAATTAGTCGTGCCCCGCGCGGTGGCGTGGTGCGAAGGACTCTTGAAATTGCCGCGCTTCGCCATGGAGACTACGCGCAAGAAAGCGCGCGCTGATCTGATCGAATCGTGTGAAAAGGGAATGGCTCACGAAGTCGATGTGGTGGCGGAACAGTGGTGGAACGAGGAGACGCAGTCCGTCCTGCGCGGCCTGGCTTCGCGATTGAAGAAGTGATTACGGCTTGATCAGGAAGGGATTGCTCTGGCGCTCTTCCCCGATGGTGGTCAGCGGACCGTGCCCGGGGACAACGACAGTTTCGTCCGGCAACGCCAAGAGCTTTCCGTGAAGCGAGTTGATGATTTTCTTCATGGAGCCGCCGGGAAGATCGGTGCGGCCAATGCTTCCGGCAAACAAAGTATCTCCGGCAATCAGCTTCTTCTCCGCTGAAAAATATAAGCAGATGCTTCCTTCGGTGTGACCGGGAGTATGCAGTACGTCGGCCGAAAGCGATCCGGCTTGCACTGTGTCTGCCTGCTTCACGCTTTGATCGATTGTGACCTGGCCGGGAGAACGCATCCCGATCCAGGCAGCCTGGGTGTCGAGCATCTTGAGCAATTCGTAATCGTTTTCGTTGAGGAGAATCGGGGCGCCAGTGATGGCTTTGAGCTTCATCGCTCCGCCAACATGATCGATGTGGGCGTGTGTGATGACGATCTGCTTGACTTGCAAGTTGTGCTTACGAATCAGGGCGAGAACGTCTTCGATGTCGTCGCCGGGATCGATGACCATCGCTTCGTGCGTGGTCTCATCTCCCACAACGGAGCAGTTGCACTGGAGAGGGCCGACGGGAAGGATTTCGTGAATCATGAGAGCGGTCGTTGGTCCTCGGCCTTTGGTCGTTGGCTCAGGACCAACGACCGAAGACTATTTCTGATTCGGCTGTGCTGGCGGAGGTGTTGCTGGAGCGGACGGAGTTGCCGGTTTCGAATTCGTCGTAGCCGGCTTGATCCCTTGAAGAACCGAGTTCGGGCCTGCCTTTCGCGAGGCATAGACTGATAGCGTAATCGACGTCACCATGAAGATAATGGCGGACCACGTAGTGGCCTTGGAGAGCGCCGTGGCAGCTCCGCGAGGACCGAATGCGGTTTGGCTACCCATACCGCCGAATGCGGCGGCGATATCACCGCTCTTGCCGCTTTGCAGCAGCACAACGATGATCAGGAAGAAACAGACGATGATGTGGACGAGAGTGATCAGAATAATCATGTGAATTCAAAAGGCCGTTAGCAATCAAGCCCAGCTCAATTTTCCTTTTCGAAGGCTGAAAGTCTTGGTGCGGAAGGGGGGATTTGAACCCCCACGCCTTTCGGCGCCACCCCCTCAAGATGGTGTGTCTGCCAGTTCCACCACTTCCGCAGTGCGCCCATCAGGCGCAGTATTCCTGCTTGCAATGTTATCGTGTCCGGCCAAGTCCTGCAACGTAAAGGGTTGAAGTGGACACGGCCGACACCCAAAATCTTAAATCGCAGATTCGCAGAGAACGCGGATCAAAGCGCTTTGCCCGCGTCTTGCCATTCGTGCGCTGCTGAGACAGAATGGTCCCTTCCTATGAGGATGACCAGCTGCTTCTTCTTTGTCCTGTGTTTCTCAACTCTCTTCACCTCAGCGCAAATGACTTCGAGCAAACCCACCACCGATCTGGCTGAGCGGCAGCAAAAGCTCGCGAAGATGTTTGACGAAGAGTGGCAATACGAGCTGCGCACCAGTCCCGAGATGGCTACCGCCTACGGTGACAAGCGCTACAACGATCGCCTGTCGGACTATTCGGCCGCAGCACAGCAAGCGGATATGGAGCAGCGAAAGAAATTTCTGGCGCAATTCGAAGCCATCGAGCCCACAGGACTGCCGGAGCAGGATGCGCTCAGCCTGAAGCTGATGGTTCGTAATCTGCGCCAGGACCTCGAAGAGGCCCCGTTCAAACCGTGGGAGCTGCCGATCTCACAATTCGGCGGCCCGCATACTTACATCATTGACCTGGTGACGCTGACTCCGTTCGAAAGCGTGCAGGATTATGAAAATTACATCTCGCGTCTGCACCAAATCCCGCGGGTTTTTGAGCAGATCACGGCGAACATGCGGCAGGGAATGAGGATCGGCTCATGCCTGCCACGCTATCCTGCTGGAGAAGGCGGCAGCGCAGACCGAAGCAATCGCCAAGGTCAGATGTCGACGCAAGCCCGTTCCGCAAACCGGTGGAGAAATTTCCAGCCAGCGTATCCCGCCGCTGATCAAGAGCGGCTGCGGCTCGCCGTAGTTTCCGCGATCCAATCGGACGTCATTCCCGCCTACCGTAAGCTCGCGGACTTCATGCAACACGACTATGCGCCGAAGGGCCGCATCGAGCCAGGGGTCTGGGCCTTGCCAGATGGCGACGCGCGTTATCGTTTCGCGGTGCGGAAGATGACCACGACCAATCTCACCCCGGAACAGATTCACGAGATCGGGCTCAAGCAACTTGCCGAAACCGAGGGCGAAATGCTGGCGCTGGCTCATCAACTCGGATTCAAGGACCTGGCAAGTTTGAATGAGCACATCCGGAGCGATCGAAGCATGTACGCAAGTTCCGGTCAGCAACTGTTCGATCTGTACACGAAGTATGCGCGGCAGATGGAGGCGCGGCTTCCGGAGCTGTTCGGAACGCTCCCGAAGAACAAGCTGATCGTGGTTCCCATGGACGAGTTTCGCGCGAAGGACGCTCCGCCAGCGGATTACACCCCGGGGCATCGGATGGTTCGCGCCCCGGACGCATTAATGTGAATGAATGGAATCCTTCGCAGCGTCTGCTCCTGAATCTCGAAGCCATCGCCTATCACGAAGGCGTTCCCGGACATCACTTGCAGTTTTCTATTTCACAGGAACTGCGTGATGTCCCCGCCTTTCGGAAGAATGGAGACTACACAGCCTTTACAGAAGGCTGGGCGTTGTATTCAGAGCGGCTGGGAAAAGAGATTGGGTTCTACCAGGACCCATACAGCAATTACGGGCGGCTGGAAAACGAGATGTGGCGCGACATCCGGCTTGTGATCGATACCGGTGTGCATGCCAAGCACTGGTCGCGCGATCAGATGGTGGAATACTTCCACAAGTACACCGCGATGGACGAGCCCAATATTCAGACCGAGGTTGATCGCTATATCGCGTGGCCGGGGCAGGCACTGGCTTACAAACTCGGGCAGTTGGAAATATTGAAACTGCGCGAGCAGGCTAAGCAGAAACTGGGCGCGAAGTTCGACGTGAAGGCGTTTCACGACGAAGTCTTAGACAGCGGACCGCTGCCGCTGGATGTGCTCGACAGCGACGTCGGGCGCTGGATCACGGAGCAGTCGAAGCGAAGCGCGCAATAATTCAGTACTTCACGATCGCGGCAAACGATTTCGGGTCCAGGCTGGCGCCGCCGACCAGCGCGCCGTCGATTTCTTCTTCAGCCATTAACGCCTTGGCATTTTCGGGCTTGACCGATCCGCCGTACAGGATGCGCAGGCTTGCGGCGAAGTCGTCACCGAAGGCCTTGGCGGCTTCACCACGAATCAGGGCATGCGCTTCGGAGGCAAGCTGCGGAGTCGCAGTTTTCCCCGTGCCGATGGCCCACACCGGTTCGTAGGCGACCACGAGCTTCGACGCCTTCTTGCCCGAGATGGCGTGAAAGGCTCGCAGGCATTGCCGGCGCAGGACGTCTTCGGTTAATCCAGACTCTCGTTCCTCGAGTACTTCGCCGACGCAGACAATCGGGACCAGACCGGCCTCGAGAGCTGCTTTTAGTTTCATGTTCACTGTGTCGTCGGTCTCGCCGAAATACTGGCGACGTTCGGAGTGGCCGATGATGACGTGAGAACATCCAGCCGCAAGCAACATGGCGGTGGAGATTTCTCCGGTGTAGGCGCCTTCTTTTTCCCAGAACATATTCTGGCCGCCGATGGCCACCTTGGCCCCCTTCGTAGCTTCCACTGCGGCGTGGATGTTCACGAACGGCGGACAGACCGCGATCTCGTCGCGATCATGATCATGAATCATGGGGAGGAAGTCGCGAAAGAAGTCGCGAGTTTGATCGGGAGTTTTGTACATCTTCCAGTTCGCGGCCATCAGCTTTTTTCTAGGCATTTATGACTCCAATCGCGACTTCATAGGGATTCCCTGACGCGGGCTTCCGTTGCGCCATGGCGACACTCACAAAGATGTCCAGGGTGGGCTGATCGAACAAGACCACCACGACGACGACCACCTTCTTGGCTGCGCGAAGGCACTCGATCAGGGTTGGGATGGCGACCCAAGCGGCTTTCTCAACTGGATATCCATAAATACCGGTTGAGATGGCGGGGAAGGAGATGGTGTGCACGCCTAGCTCATCGGCGAGGCGCATCGAGTTGCGATAGCAGTTGGCAAGGATTTCGGCTTCGCCAGAATCACCACCATTCCAGATCGGGCCAACAGTGTGGATCACGTATTTGGCTGGAAGGCGACCTGCGGTGGTGGCAACCGCCTGTCCCGGTGGAATCAACCCGCGCTCTGCTCGAATCCGCCTACACTCCTCAGCGATCGCAGGGCCGCCTGCACGATGGATCGCACCACATACTCCGGCGCCGGGAAGCAGGTCAGAATTGGCGGCGTTGACAATGGCGTCGCCCGGATGGCAATCCACGATGTTGCCGCGGACGAAGCGAATCATGTCGGGTGAATTCACGTGCAGATCTGCGTGATAATCTTTGCCCCGCAAATCAGCTGGGATGTCGAACAAAGCAGGTCCTTCGCTACGCTCAGGATGACAATTTTGTGTCGCTGTAACCGCTAGACAGCAGGTTCTTCGCTTCGCTCAGAATGACAAGATTCAAGCATTACGGCTCACTTCTTATCTGTGAGTGCTTCCACTCCCGGCAACTTCTTGCCTTCAAGAAATTCGAGCGACGCCCCGCCCCCGGTCGAGATGTGCGTAACTTGGTCTGCCACGCCGGAGGCCTTAATCGCCGCCACCGAATCTCCGCCACCGACGATCGAAGTCGCCCCTGGATTGTCGGCAATCGCGCGCGCAATCTTGAACGTTCCCTTGGAGAAGGGCTGCACTTCGAAGACGCCCATAGGCCCATTCCAGACGATGGTGCGGGCGCGCGAGATCTCTTCGCTGAAGGCCTCGATGGTCTGCGGGCCGATGTCGAGCGCCATCATGTTGGGCGGAATCGGGCTGCCGCCATTAACGGTGTGGGTGATCGCGTTGGCGTCGATTCGGTCAGCGATGATGTGGTCCACGGGAAGCAGGAACTTGAGCTTATGAGTCTTGGCTTCCTGCAAAAGCTGCCGCGCCAGCTCGACCTTATCTTCTTCCACCAGCGATTTGCCGACCTGATCGCCATGAGCTTTGAGAAAGGTGTACGCCATGCCGCCGCCGACGATGAGGGTATCCACTTTCGACATCAAGCTTCGGATGACTTCGATCTTGTCGCTGACTTTGGCCCCGCCGAGAATCGCGACAAAAGGATGCTCGGGGTGCTGCATGGCTTTGCCGAGATACTCCAACTCTTTCTGCATGAGCAGTCCGGCCGCGGATTTCTGGACGAACTTGGTGATCCCGACGGTCGAGGCATGGGCTCGATGTGCGGCTCCGAACGCATCGTTCACGTAAAAGTCAGCGAGAGAGCCAAGCTGCTTTGAGAACTTTTCGTCGTTCGCTTCTTCCTCGGGGTGAAAGCGGAGATTCTCCAGCAGCAGGGTCTGGCCTTTTTCCAGTTTGCTGGCCATCTCTTCGGCTTCGACACCGACGCAGTCAGGACAGAAGCCCACGTTTTCACCGCGAGCCAGTTCCTTGTCGAGCAGCATGCGCAAGCGCTCGGCCACCGGCTTCAGGCTCATCTTCGGATTGGGCTTCCCCTTGGGGCGGCCCAGGTGGGAAGCGACAATGAGCCGCGCGCCGTGACGCAGCGCGTACTCGATGCTGGGAAGGGTTTCGCGGATGCGAGTGTCGTCCATGACCCGGCCGTCATCGAGCGGGACGTTGAAATCGACGCGCATGAAGACGCGGCGGTCATTGAGAGGTAGATCGCGAATGGAAAGCTTGGACATAGCTGGTTGTCCTTGAGAAGTTCGTAATCATGACGCGGGCAAGGGTGCCCGCGTCATGAGAGGTGCTCAGAGCCCTTTGCTTCCGATGTAATTGATCAGGTCGCGCACTCGGCAGGAGTATCCCCACTCGTTGTCGTACCAGGAGATCACCTTGACCAAGTTACCAGCGACGACCAACGTCATGGGCGCGTCCACAATGGAAGAACGGGAGTCACCCTTGAAGTCAGCGGAGACCAGTTCGTTCTCTTCGTAACCGAGATAACCCTTCAACGGCCCGGACTCAGACGCTTTCTTCAATGCCGCATTTACTTCTTCTTTGCTTGTCTTCTTCTCGACGTATGCAACCAGGTCCACCACCGAGACGTTGGGCGTGGGAACCCGCATGGCAAAGCCGTCAAGTTTACCGGCGAGGTCGGGAATGACCAGCTTTAATGCCTTGGCCGCTCCGGTCGAGGTGGGAATCATTGACAATGCCGCAGCGCGAGCGCGACGCAGGTCTTTGTGCGGAAAGTCGAGAATGACCTGATCATTCGTATACGAGTGGATGGTGGTCATGGTGCCGCTCTGAATCTTGAAGTTGTCGTTGATGACCTTCGCAATCGGCGCCAGACAGTTGGTGGTGCAGGATGCATTCGAAATGATGTTGTGCTTGGCGGGATCGTATTTTTCCTCGTTCACGCCGAGCACCAGGGTGACGTCTTCGTTCTTTGCAGGCGCGGAGATGATGACCTTCTTCACCGTGCCACGCAGATGTTTCTTCGCGTCCTCGGCATTAGTAAAGCGCCCGGTGGATTCGATGACGACTTGAGCGCCCACCGATTCCCAAGGAAGTTTAGCTGGGTCTTTTTCAGCGAACACCTTGATGGTCTTGTCACCGACCTTGATCGAGTCCTGCCCGGCGCTGATTTCAATGGAAAGATTGCCGAGAATCGAATCGTACTTAAGAAGATGGGCCAGGGTTTTAGGATCGGTCAGATCGTTGACAGCCACGAAATCCAGATTGGAATCCTTCAAGGACGCGCGCAATACATTGCGCCCGATACGTCCAAAACCGTTAATGCCTACTTTGATTGCCATGTCGCCTCCGCGAGATTAGAGACAGATGAATTCAGGAGCGTTTGGGGTAACCTGAAATGGTAACAGGCGGACCGAGTCAAGGTAAATGTCCGAGGTCACAGCATCCGGCGGCGCATTCTGCTAGGCCGGTAAAGGTGCGGTCTGGGTATCGCATGCAGGACCTTCGGCTAACGGCTCCGGTGACATCACGCTGGGAGCTTACTCCGTCAGCTTGCAACCGCAATCGGCCGGTGGGACGTGCGCGCTCAGGAAACTCGCCACTCGGTTGTAGGCGTCGATCTGGTTCTCGACCCGGGCGAACCCATGGCCTTCGTTTTCGTAGATCTTGTATTCCGCGGTGCCACCCTGTTTTTTGACTGCGTCCACCACCTGGATGGTTTCTGATTTCGGGCATCGCGGATCGTTGCCTCCGGCCAGCAGCAGCAGAGGAGCCTTGATTTTGTCGACAAAAAAAATAGGCGAGCGATCATGGAACAGATCTTTGTTGGTGACGGGGTCTCCCATGGTGGCGAGATCCATCTCGCGCAGCACGGGATCTTCATTTTCGATCTCCGTGAAGTAATTCACGAAAGGAACGATCGGCACGCCCGCGGCCCAGACCTCGGGAGCTTTCGTGACCCCCATCATGGTGAGATAGCCGCCGTAGCTTCCGCCCATCAGCACGATCTTTTTGGGATCGAGAAATCCAGTTTGCTTAATCCAGTCGGCAGCAGCGACGACATCGGATAAATCTCCTCCGCCCATGTCGAAGAGATTCGCCTGCTGAAATTCCTTTCCGTAGCCTGTGGACCCGCGATAGTTGGGCGCGATTACCATGTAGCCGCGATTCACCATGTGCTGGACGAAACGATTAAATGAGTTCATGGTCTGCGCCGTGGGGCCACCATGAACGTAAACGATCGCCGCATTCTGGCCATTGCGCTGCATATTGTAGGGAACGTACAGGAAGGCGGAGATCTGCCACTTGTCGTCCTTGCTGGGATAGTGGACCAGATAAGGCTCGACCATGTCCTCGGAGCGGCGTGCCTGCCGATCAAGCGAGTGCGTGACTTGATGCGACTGGCCGCTCGCCAAGGTATGAATCCAGGCATCGTTCGGAGCGGTGGGGCCATTGTGGTAGTAGAGCAGATGCGCACCATCGCGAGTAAAAGCCGATTCCGAACCGCCCAGCGAGTTCACGCCCTTGGGTAAGGGCAAGGCGGAAGTCTTGCCGGTAGCGAAGTGGTGGACATAGATGTCCGTATTCCCGTCCACGTTTGCCGACCAGGTTACGGACTTACCATCGGGAGAGAAGTTTCCGCCGTTGATCTCCCATTTGTCTTGCGTAAGCCAAGTAATCTTCTTCGAGGTAACGTCGAGCACGCCGACGTTGTCGTAGCCATTCGCGGCATTCGATGTGAGCAGGACCGATTTGCCGTCGGGAGAGATGTCATTCGCGCTATAGAGGTTTCTCGCCCTCATGCGGCGTCAGCAAAGTGCTGGTCCCGGTGGCGACGTCGGCGATAAATATGTTCGAATCTGTTCCTTTTGCCTGCTGCTGGGTATAGACGATGAACTTGCCGTCTTTCGACCAGATGGGACCGACGTTCAGCTTGTCTTTCGGCGTATTCGAAGTCAGGTGCTTGGTGTCGCGCATGAGCGTGTCGAAGATGTCGATTTCGAATACCGACGACGTCTTGGGCTTCACCATGTAGGCCAGGTAGCGGCCGTCCGCGGACCACGTCGGATTTTCCTCGGCGATTTCGCGGGTGTTGGTTATGTTCACAACTTGGCCGGTTTTTGGCGAGACGAAGAAGATGTCCCACTGCTCGTCGCCGTCGTAGTCGGACATGTAGGCGATCCACTTGCCGTCCGGCGACCAACTAGGGGAAGTCTGGCGCTGATCGCTGATCGTGAGCTGTGTCGGCCAACCTCCAGCGCTGGGAACAAGCCAGAGATTATTCCGGCCGCTGATGTTGGACACGAAGACTATGTTCTTTCCATCCGGCGACCAGGACGTGGCACCCACCAAGCGCGTCATGTAGAGGCGCTCGATCGACAGGCTCTGCTGCTTTTGTTCGACCTCGGCGCTGGTCTTGCTCTGCACCTGCTTTGGGTCGGTGATTGCCTCTGGAACCGGCAAAGTCTGGGCCAGGGAGATCGTGCTCATGAAAATGACGATAGCAAATAGTGGGCGCATAGTGATGTTGTGGGGCAGGGAAAAAGTGTAGCAGAGGCCGCGTTCGTTTAAGTCTGGCGTAAAATGCACAGCCGGGAGGCGCAACATGTTCAAGCCTAAGGGCCCATACTGCCAGAGCTGCGGGATGCCTTTGTCAAAGGATGAAAAAGGCGGCGGAAGCGAAGCTGATGGCAGCAAATCGACAACCTACTGTAGTCATTGCTACGCAGACGGTCGCTTTACCGAGCCGAACCTGACGGCCGGTCAGATGGTCGTCAAGGTGCGGGACAAGATGCGCCAGATGCACATACCGGGATTCCTGGCGAAGGGTTTCACCAAGGACATTCCGACCCTCGCGCGCTGGAACAAAGCGTAGCTAAGGACGTGCGTTCTTGTGAATTTCGACCGTGCTCCACGTTTTGTCAGCGGCATGGCAGATATTTTCCAGCGGACACTGTGCGCACTTCGGTGATCGCGCGACGCAAAGCTTGCGTCCGTGCCAGATCAGCTGGTGTGAAAACAGAGTCCACCTTTCGCGCGGGATGATCGCCATCAGGTCCTGTTCGATCTTCTTCGGGTCTTCCTGCTTCGTGAGTTCAAGGCGGCGCGATAAGCGCTGCACGTGCGTATCGACCACGACTCCGTCATTTCTCTTGAACCAGGTGCCGAGGACCACGTTGGCGGTCTTGCGTGCGACTCCCGGAAGGGTGAGGAGGTCGTCCATGTTGTCGGGGACCTTGCCGCCAAAATCGCTGACAATCATCTTCGCAGCGCCCACGACGGACTTGGACTTATTGCGAAAAAATCCCGTGGAACGGACGTCGGGTTCCAGTTCTTCAGGCTGCAAGGCAGCGAAATCCTGCACCGTCGGATATTTCTTGAAGATTACGGGAGTGACTTTGTTCACATTCACGTCGGTGGACTGGGCCGAGAGGATGGTCGCGACCAGGAGCTCCCAGGCATCATTGTGAGTCAGGGCGCAGGTAACGTCAGGATAGGTCTGCTCCAGACGCTTCAGGATTTCCTGCACGCGTTCTGACGATGTGGAGGCCGCAGCTTTTTTTGTAGGCTTTTGCGGAGATTTCTGGACCGGTTTCGGCTGCCGGGGAATCCCGCGAGTTTGTTGTCCACGAGGAACGCTGCGTGTGCCTTCCTGGCGTCCGGTTTTTGCGGGTTGGCGGGGAACTACGCCGCGTGTCATGACTGCCTCGGCGTCCATCTTATCAAAGCGTCACACTGACTTTTGCTTCGCGCCGGGGCTGCACTTCGGTAACCCTAACCTCATTGACTCGCTCTATGGCTCCCGGTACTCTGAACCCAACCTTTACAACAGGAAAAGAAAATGGCAGTGAAGTCGATCCAACTCGGACAGGTCTGGCGCAGCGATGCCGACGGCCAGGATTACCTGGTGACCAAGCTATATAGCGAAGTGTTTGCGCAATACGCGATGCTGCGTCCTGCGGGTTTGTCCGCTCCCGATGCCAACACGGTGCGGGTAAAAGTGGCCAAGAACGCTACCGGAGCAGGGCTCCCGGGCTACACCTTTACGCAGGAAGGCTCCTTCTAGCGCAGTTTTCTCGATTCCTGCCCTCCTGTATTCTGGTCAGGATGACCGAGAAAATCCTTGCAGTCCTGTTCGTCTTTATCAAATCTCTGATCGGCGCTGCCGGATATGGCGGGATCACCCTCCTCATGGCGATCGAGTCTGCGTGCATTCCTCTACCTTCGGAATTGATCATGCCCTTCGCCGGATACCTGGTTTATGAAGGGCAGCTCAACTTGTGGTGGGTCGCAACGGCGGGTGCGATCGGTTGCAACCTCGGATCACTCGTGGCTTACGAAATCGGATACTACGGCGGACGTCCGCTGGTGGAGCGATACGGACGTTGGATCCTGATGGGCAAGAGGGAACTGGAATGGGCAGAGCGCTTCTTTGGGCGCTGGGGATATTTGGCAGTCTTCGTCGGCCGCTTACTCCCGGTGATTCGAACCTTTATTGCATTGCCTGCCGGAGTTGCGCGCATGCCGCGCGGCCGTTTTCATATCTACACATTCCTCGGTTCCTGGCCATGGTGCCTGGCTTTGGCTTATTTCGGCATGAAGCTGGGAGAGAACTGGCGCTCGCTGGGGAAATACTTCCATCAATTCGATTTCGTGATTGGAATCGCGTTGGTGGCGGCAATCGCCTGGTTCATCTGGTCGCATTGGCAGAACCGGATGCAGGCCGCGGAATAGATGGCCGTTGTGGTGGGATCTTCTTGCTGCACGCAAGGTCCCTCGCCCGGCTGAATGCGCCGGGCTTCGGGATGACATCTACTTAATAAATTTCAGTTCACCGCAAGCTTCCACATATCGGCGAAGATCTTCGTGGTGTTGAAAATATCTCCATCAAAGATCAGAAATTCGTGGTGGGCTGGGTCCCACACCGTGCCGAAGCCTTCACGACGCGAAGGGCTGGCCGTTGGGGAGAGCAGAGTCCAGTTCAAGCCGTCCCATGCCCACGTCGTGTTCTGATCCACACCCACGCTGCCGCCACCAAAAACCACCACCTCGTTCAGTTGAGGATCGAAAGCGCCGGTGGTGAAGTAAAGCGGGGGTGGCGTGGTTGCCGGATTACGTTGCGTCCAGTCGGAACCGTCCCATGACCAGGTGTTCTGCACCACCCAGATATCGGAGATTCCACCGAACAGCACGACGTTGTGGTGGAGGGGATCAAACACCGTGACCGCGCCGCTCCTTGGATAAGGAGTTGTAACCGGGTTCAGTAAATTCCAATCCGTTCCCGTCCACTGATACATGCTGCGAGAAAAGAACTGTCCCTGGTATCCACCAAACATATCCACGTGTCCGTTGGCGGGATCCACGAACAGCATGGGATTGGTTGCGCCTTTCGGAACGGTTTGGGGCGATGCCTGAGTCCAAGTGGAGGTCGCGCCGTCCCATAACCAGGTGTCGTTCAAAAACGTGAAGCCGACGAAGCCACCAAACAGCACAACTTTTTGGATGTTGCGATCATAGGCCATGGCTGCGGCTGAGCGCGGACCGGGCGAAACCGCGGGGTGCTGCTGGGTCCACGTTTGGCCGTCGAAAGTCCAGGTTTCATTCAACTGGGCGGTCGCGTTTGCGCCTCCAAAGACGACCACCTGTTTACTGATAGGATCGTAAGCCGTCGCGAAGCCTGCGCGCGCCGGGAGCGCCTGGGTTGGCGAGATCTTGGTCCAAGTGGTCGTGCCCGGGTTGGCGGCGGATGAGAGGATAGTAGTCGCGAGCACGAACAGGACTGCTAACACTGTCACATGCCAGGATCGAATGCGGTGGTTCTGTAACATTTCTTGTTCTTTCTCCTTGTGAAACGGGCAGTCTATCAAGGCCGTTCGATTCCACAAGGGGTGAGAAGTTCCATGGACAAACAAATTTTCAGGTTTCTCAACAACGAATAATTGTGCTGTTGGAGCTGTCCGCTGCTGAAGAGGAGGCGATTTGAAAAAGTCTTTAATGCTGTTGCTTTTGGCCCTGTCGGCATGCCCGATGGCGACCGCTCAACCGTCCTTGGGGAAGGGGCAGCCGTTTGTGATCGAGTATTACTACAAAACCAAGTGGGGACATGCCGACGAGTTCCTCGCGTTGTTCAAGAAGAACCATTACCCGCTTCTTCGCAAACAGGTAGAAATGGGTCGTATGTTGAAAGTGTGGATGGATCAACCACGGTTCCATACCACCGAAGACGGGCGCTGGGATTATCGGGTAACGATCGTCTTTGCAAATGCCACTGTAGCCAACGAGCCATTCGACGAGGACGCGCTAAAGAAACAGTTATGGCCCGACCAGGCAACTTATCAGAAAGAAGAGCAACGAAGGTTTGAGATTCTGGATGCGCATTGGGATTTGCCGATCAAGGCCGTTGAACTGGATAAGTAGTAGCTAGCACGCCGGTACCAGGAAGAACCGTCTAGTCGATTTTTAGCGCTTTCGCCACCAGCTTCTCGTGCCACTTCCAGGGGAGCGCGCGCTTGAACCATAGCTGCATGCGGGCGTCGCTCCCAACGAGGTAGCGCAGGCGCGGATTCGGGTCCTGCGCAATTCGGGCGACAACGTTCGCCACTTCGATGGGGTCTTTCTTTTTGAGTTTCTGGACTTCATTGCGCATGCGCTCTCCGCGTTCGCGATTGGGGGACGACCCGTCGAGCGTCTTCTTGCCGAGCACGGCGTTGCGTGTCCAAATATCCGTCTGGTAAGAGCCGGGCTCGATCAGCACTACCTTGATGCCTAAAGAGTTCACCTCAAGGCGCAAGGACTCGGCCCAGCCCTCCAGCGCGAACTTCGACGCCGAATAGCTGCTGATGCTGAGCGCTCCGTGAAGTCCTCCGATCGAAGACATCATCAGGATGTGGCCGGAGCGCTGCTTGCGCATGACCGGCAGCACCGCCTGGGTGAGGGCGACATTGCCGAAGAAATTGGTTTCGAACTGAAAGCGGATTTCATCAAGGCTCATGTCTTCGGCGAAGCCCGCGACGGCGAAGCCTGCGTTGTTGACGAGGACGTCGACGCGGCCGTAGTCGTGCACAATCTCCGCGACGAGTCCCGGCAGGGAATCGAATTCAGTGACGTCCGTGCGCCGGATATCCAGCTGCGAAGCAACACCAGCGGCCTGAACCGCTTCGTCCAGTCGGGCCCGACGCCCCAGGTCGCGCATGGTCGCCACCACTCGGAAGCCCTGCTTGGCGAGCTCAATAGCGGACAACAGCCCAATCCCGCTCGACGTGCCGGTGATCACTGCAATTTTTTCGCTCATAGGCTCTCATCGAAAATAGAATGTTAATAGCACGGAGACGGTGAGCGAAACTACCGTCGCCCGCGGGGAGGTCACGATGGGACCATTCTCTAAACTTGCCAACCGTCGAACCACCTATTTCCAGCCCCACCCCTCGCTGGAAGTGTATGCCCTGTTTGCAACGCTGGTGTTGGCCGGTGCGGTGGCTCTTGTGATTGGAATGCTCGTGCTGCGGTAAGAATGTTCGTTGGAGCGATGCCCGGAATGCAGCGTTGGAGGGACCTTTTGGGAGGCGGCGACGCGGATGTGGGCGACCGCGTCCGAATTTGATCGGCATCCGATTAATGCTCTCTAGCTGCGTTTCCGTCGCTGTGCTCTCCGTTTGAACCCCTTTGGTTGCAAATCATCTCTCAATACGAGAACATATTTGTTTGCCTTACATCTCCAATTCTCATAAGGAAGCAGCCTAATCATGGCGAAGCGGCAAGTGTCGAAGTCTGAACCGAAACCAGTAAGAAGCGACGACAAAGAGGGGCAAAGCCCCAAGGGCAAACTGGGCGTGATGATCCCCGGAATGGGAGCGGTTGCGACGACGTTCGTCGCCGGCGTCGAAGCCATCCGTAAGGGCTTGGCGAAACCGATCGGATCGCTGACCCAGATGGGAACCATACGGCTCGGAAAACGCACGGACAGTCGTTCGCCGCGCATCAAGGAGTTCGTTCCCCTGGCTGCGCTCAACGACCTGGTATTCACGGGATGGGACATTTTCGAAGACGACATGTACACGGCTGCGCGGAAGGCTGGTGTGCTTGAAAAAGAGTTGCTCGACCAGGTGAAGCCTTTTCTGGGCACCATCAAGCCCCAGAAAGCCGTGTTCGATCACAACTACGTCAAAAAGATCGACGGACCCAACGTGAAGAAGGGCAAAAACAAGATGGATCTGGCGGAGCAGGTTCGGGACGACATCCGCCAATTCAAGAAGAGTTCTGGGGCAAGCCGGTTGGTGACGATCTGGTGCGGATCTACTGAGTCGTTCATTACCCAGAGCGAAGCGCATCAGAATCTGAAGTCGTTCGAGAAGGCACTTACGCAGAATGACGAGAACATTGCCCCCTCAATGGTCTACGCCTATGCGTCGCTCATGGAAGGCGTGCCGTTTGCCAATGGGGCACCAAACCTGACCGTCGACATCCCCGTGATGCATGAATTGTCGAAGCGAAATCATGCCCCGATCTGCGGCAAGGATTTCAAAACCGGGCAAACCCTGATCAAGACGATTCTTGCCCCGGGATTCAAGGCGCGCATGATCGGACTCAATGGCTGGTTCTCGACCAACATTCTGGGCAATCGTGACGGGGAAGTACTCGAAGATCCAGGATCGTTCAAGACCAAGGAAGAGTCCAAGCTATCGGTGTTGGAGCACATCCTGCAGCCTGAGCTCTATCCTGAGCTGTATGGAAAATTTACCCACAAAGTTCGCATCAACTATTATCCGCCGCGCGGCGATAACAAAGAGGGTTGGGACAACATCGATATTTTCGGATGGCTCGGCTATCCGATGCAGATCAAAGTCGACTTCCTGTGCCGCGACTCGATCCTTGCGGCGCCGATCGTTTTGGATCTGATTCTGTTTTTGGATCTGGCGCAGCGCAGCAAGGAACTTCAGGGTATCGGGATTCAGGAGTGGCTGAGCTTTTATTTCAAGTCTCCGATGACGCCTCCCGGGCTCTATCCCGAGCACGATCTCTTTATTCAATCGATGAAGTTGAAGAACACACTACGGCACCTGAAGGGCGAAGAGTTGATCACCCATTTGGGTCTGGAGTACTACGACTGATTCCTGCATTCGATTGAGCCGACTGGCGAGGCGCCTGTAGCTCGCATCACGTACGGCGGCGGCACGGCTGGCCGAATGCCGGCGGTACTACTTCTCGTCGAACTCCATGGTAGTGCGAATCATGCCAAAGTCCAGGCGGATCGAGCACTTTTTCGGGGCTACGTGCCCGAAATAGATGGAAAGACTTTTCTGCATTTCCGGAAGCTTCTCAATCTCCATGGGAGCGCGCACTAGATCCTGGGCTTCGTCGTAGGCCGCGCCCGCGGTGACGTTCTTGCTCACGATCAGGGTCCAGTTGTTCTTTTCGGGAATCAAGTAGACGTTGTAGGCGCCCGTAGGGATGTCCTTGTTATTCACCGTCAGCGTCGCCTCGGTGAACAAAGCCATCGGCGTTCCGCCGGGGGACCACACTTTTCCTAGCGGCGGCGGATTCTTCTTGTCGAATGTAGCCGGGGTGTAGCGGATAGTCATCTGCTTGTCATCAGAAAACGTGCAGACAGCAGCCTGCGATAAAGCGTCCGACTCCTGCGCAAAGGCCACCGGGCGACAAAGGACAATTTCCGACAAGAACAGGATCAAGACGAATAATCGGCGCATGACTCTCCCCCGGAGTGATCTTAACTAGGACAATTTCTTTTCTTTTTTGTAATCATCAAATCGATCGAGAAAGCGAACCATATCACTTTTCTGTAAGTAATAGGGCGTGGAAAGCCGAAGCTTGGAAGGCTCTCCGCCGCGAATACGAATTTTGTGAGTCTTCCAAAGCCAGTTCTCCAAGTCGGCTCGCTGAATTGGAGGAACGTTGACGGTTACGATCGCGCACCGCAAATCCGGATCGGGAGACGTCCATGACTCCGCGCCTCGCTTGATCATTTCGCTAAGCAGAAAGTTTGCGCTTTCCCGATGGCGCTTTTCAATCCGATCGATGCCGATCTGGTTGGCCATCTGAATGGCTGCGCGTAAGCCTGCCAGCGCGGGCACATTGGAGGAGCCAATCCGCTGAAAGCGTTCGGCTCGAATCTTTTTGTCATCCCAGCCCTCGGTGGCAATCGTATTCCAGAGCCGATCAATGACTTCGTCGCGCACGTAGAGAAACCCTGATCCTTTAGGAGCCTGGAGCCATTTGTGCGGGCTGGCGGAGTACAGGTCGCAACCGAGATCGGTGAGGTTGAGTCGCATCATCCCCGGAACGTGAGCGCCGTCCACGGCCGAGAGAATGCCCTTGGAGCGCGCCAGCGCACAAATTTCTTTCGCTGGTAAAACCACTCCTGTGACCGTGGTGATGTGACTGAAAAAAATCACGCGCGTTTTCGGTGTGATTGCATCTTGGAACAGGTTCAACACCTGATTGGCATTGGCGACGGGCTTAGGCAGAGAAACCTTCTTCACCACCACGCCGTAACGCTTGGCCTTGACTTGCCAAGGCTCCTCGCCTCCAGGATGTTCCTGGTCCGTCATGAGGACCTCGTCGCCGGCGTTCATATCAATGCCGTTGGCGATATAGCTGTTGGCTTCCGTCGCATTTCTCAGGAGCGCCAACTCGTCCCGCTTGCAGCCAATAAAGGTGGCGAGGGGATCGCGAAATTCATTCCATGCCGCGTATCCCCAGATGGGGTAGTCTTCGGGATCCTGCTCGTCGAGTTTCTCGCTCTTGGTATAGCTCTCGAACACCGCGCGCAAAACCGGAGCTGGACTCGACCCCACGGTACCATTGTTGAGGTAGACCATATCTTCCGGAATAAGAAATTGCTTGCGAATTTCAGCCCAGTATTTGTCGATATCCTTTTTTTGTGCGGGCGGGTCGGGCAGGGAAGACGGGATAGTTTCGAGCTGCGCGAGGAGCGCATCGGGAACGGCGAAGGCAGCAGCCACACCGGCGGTGGTTGCCAGGAAACGCCTGCGGTCGAGCAAAGGGAGTCCTCCAAAGCTGGAACGCGCCATGTTACGACCCTGCGCGGTGTTCCTCAAGTACAAATCCCGAACTCCCCCCTGGCCACCCTTGGCATGGTCTGATTCGGGGCATGGCGTGCGGCGGCCATGAAAATATACTGAAGAGAGAACGTTGCGGGGGGTAACCATATTTAAAATCAAGGCGTCCAACACAAAAGAGAAAGCCCGGCGCCGCCTCGTATGGCGCGTATAATCACGAATGAAACCGCTCGGTTGGCAGGGAGAGGGAGTTGGTCATGAAACGTACACTGCTCGCGTTTGCCGCTATGTTGCTGATGTTGGGGTACTTGATCCCCTCTGCCTTTTCGCAGAGCCCGGGTACGAGCCCCACCGATCCGAATGCCACGAGCACCGCTCCGACCGATCAGGCAGGGTCAAACAAGATCCCGCAGGTTCAGGAAGCTGATCCCGACAGCGTAAAGCATAACGGCGGAAAGCAAGACGTCGAGGCGGTGGGAAACCGCAACGTCGGCTGCAACCGAGGACTGGGTAACTGGTACAGCGTCGAAAAGCAGATTGCTATGGGCAAGTCCTATGCCCAGCAGGTCGAATCCACCGTCAAATTGGTGCAGGACCCGGTTATCACTGAATACGTGAACCGCGTCGGCCAGAACCTGGTGCGCAACTCCGACTCGCAGGTTCCGTTCACGATCAAGGTGATCGACTCCGATGAGATTAATGCATTCGCGCTCCCTGGCGGCTTCTTCTATGTAAACTCGGGCTTAATTCTGGCCGCCGACGAGGAAGCGGAACTGGCCGGCGTCATGGCGCACGAAATCGCTCACGTCGCGGCGTGCCACGCCGCTCGTGAGAATACCCGTGGAAATCTGATGAACATGGCTTCGATTCCACTGATCTTCGTGGGCGGCGGCATCGGCTATGCCGGATACGAAGCGGCGGGTTTGGCGCTCCCTATGACTTTCATGAAGTTTTCGCGCAACTTCGAATCCGAAGCCGATTATCTGGGCCTGCAATACATGTACAAGACCGGATACGATCCGCAGGCTTTCGTGAGTTTCTTCGAGAAAGTCCAAGCCCAGGAGAAGAAAAAGCCGGGAACGTTGGCAAAAGCCTTCTCCTCGCATCCGCAAACTCCTGATCGCATCACCAAGTCGGAAGAAGAGATCAACCAGGTCCTTCCGGCGCGAGCCCAGTACTTGGTATCCACTTCAGAGTTCGACGATGTGAAATCGCGGCTGGCGCAGATCGAGAACCGACACAAGATTATCGATCAGAAGGACAAGAACAAGCCTACGTTGCGGCGCACCTCCACCACGGACAAAACCCAGGATTCGGGCAAAGGAAGCGATGACGATCATCCAACCCTGAAGCGCCGTCCCGACGACAACAGCAACTAACCCAAGATCGAATGCATGAACACCGGCGGCTTCGGCCGCCGGTTTTCTTTTGGATCTCAAATGAAAAGGGCCGCGAAATCGCGGCCCCGCAGTGCGAGTGTTTCGAAGAGTTAGGCGGCCTCTTTGGTGGCGAGGGAGCGAACACTGGCCTTGGCCGAGATCTCCGATGCAATTCTCATCTGCTTCCAGTCGTAGGGCATCTCTTTGCCACAATCCAGGCAGACGACGTAGGTGCCGGTGAGGGAAGCCGCGGCGTTACGTCGCGAACCGGGCCGAACTGTGATGGGAAAACTATAGTGTTGGTGCCAACACCCGAAAAACGTATTAAACAACTTCGCCAGCATACCCACCTCCGCGTACAGCCAGCTCTAATCGGCTCTTGCCTGGGCTTTTGAATGGAACCTTCGTAACCGAATCCATCTACTTAGATTCCACTCCGGTTAAAAAGGTTCGACACCTGTACACGCGTCAACACGTGCGAGATTGGCTCACGAAATAAGCTGATTCTTATCAGGATGTTGAGAGTTGCTGGAGCGGGAAGGGGTTCGGCAGGTCACGCCAAGGGTTCCATCGTGACCCGCCCGGATGAGGTAAAAGTCTGCGCAGAAGTGGTACTAGACGCTCTCCGGCCCTGGTTTCTTGCGGGTCTGGCACTTCGAAACGATGGCACTGCGGAGACGGGTTCGGAGATCGTCCGGGAGCTCGTACAATTGCGAATCGCGATAAATTTCGATGGTTTTCTTGGTTGTGTCGCAGACCACGTAGCAGTTGTGGCACCAAGCCAAATGGTCTTCTAGTTCGGCCTTTGTGCGAGCGTCGATGACGCCGTCCAGGTAATTGGTTAGCTCTTGCAGGAA
The DNA here is from genome assembly GCA_963797845.1 of Terriglobia bacterium. Classification (GTDB taxonomy): domain Bacteria; phylum Acidobacteriota; class Terriglobia; order Terriglobales; family Acidobacteriaceae; genus DASREM01. Next base: position 29,922 of record CAWCRE010000008.1, on the reverse strand, counting down.
TTCAGAGCATTTCACTGTTTGCCATCTCCGCTCTCACGTTTCTGAAAGTAACGGCTCAGCCGTTCTCGCAACTGCAGGCGCGCTCGCAAAAGCCGCGACTTAACCGCCGGGATGCTGAGTTCCAACGCATCAGCGGTTTCTTCGGTCGAAAGCCCTTCCACATCTCGCAGGACAAACACCGTCCGAAAGCTCGGGGGAAGGCCCTGGATCGTGCGAGTCAAGATCTCTCGTAACTCGGCCTGGTTATACTGCTGTTCCGGGTTCGGAGACCAGTCCGCTACTTCTCGCGGAAGCGAATCTTCTTCCGTCTTTACATCTTCGTCGAGTGAAACCATGCGCTCGGGCCGACGACGGCGCAACTTCATGAGCGCTTCGTTGACCGCAATGCGCACTAGCCAGGTATAAAACTTTGACTGACCCTGGAACTGATGCAGATTGCCGTAGGCTTTGAGGAACGCGTCCTGCACCACATCTTCGGCATCCTCACGATTCTGCGTGATGTGCTGTGCGATGCGAAACACGTTTCTGTCATAGCGCTTGACCAGTTCCTCAAACGCCGAGACATCGCCGCCTTTGGCCGCCTGAACCAGCGCCAGTTCGTCACTGACCGGCTCACCTACTCTCTGTTGGATGGGACTCATTTCCCTCCAGATGCAACAATTTTCAGGATTCGCATTGGGCGAAACTGTTATTTTACTTGGTAACCCGCCCGAAGCGTAACTGTTTTGACGTATCCCGCCTTGTCTGGTTTGCGTTACATTCGCAAGTTGACGACGTGCCTCAGTAGAACACGTCCTATCGTGACCCGCAAACGGCAACAAGTGCCATATAATCAGAGCTTACGAGTACATCAAGGCGCATCCCACGAGGGTTGGGGCGGCCGTGTAATCGGGTGAGCATGGCAGAGAGAACCGGAATTGAGCAAATCGTCGAGAGATTGGTTTCCGAGGCGCTGGAAACCCAGATTCCGCAATTGCGCGAAAGTATCGTGCGACGACTTACTGGAGAGTTGGAGCGGCAACTTCCCGGTCCTTTATCCGCGGGGAAGACTTCCGAGACGGGCGCCTCCGCCGATCTACTCAAGGCCATTTCCGCGATTCACGGCGGGAGCACTCAGCGTGAAATCCTTAGAGCGCTGCTCGACAACACGGTTCGCTACAGCGGACGCGCAGCCCTGTTTGTGATCAAGGCGGGGGCGGCCACCGGATGGCAATCGCGGGCCTTTGGAAACGATGATGTGAAAGATTTCCCACTGGATGTGCATAGCGGTGTTGCCGCCCGAGCCTTACAGTCCCGCATGGCGTTCAACGGCAAGGCGGAGGAGATGGATGCAAAGTTCATCTCCCGTTACGGTGCTCCCGCTGACGATCAAGTTCTGGTTATTCCTCTGTTGCTAAAGGATAAAGTTGCGGCCCTGGTTTACGCCGATTCGGGGGCAGAGGCTTCACCGCCGGATGCGGCCGCCTTAGAGTTACTGGTCGCTGTCGCCGGAGCGTGGCTTGAAGTCGCTTCGCTGCGCAAGTCAGCGCTGAAGGAAGCAACTTCCGAAGCGGGGCCGGAACGAACCGAACCGTCGCCCCCGGTGCAGAGCGTTAGCTCGTTTTCGGATCCTTTTGCCGGGCACGCTCCCAGTCATGCAGCGCCCCCTGAGCCGGCGGTCCCAGAACCGGCACCGGCTGCTGAATCGATTCCGATTGTGGCGAGCGCGGAGGGCGCCGCAGCGGCGGCAACCGTAGCGCCACAAATGTCCGCTGAGGATGCGGACACTCACCGCAAGGCGCAGCGGTTCGCAAGACTGCTGGTCGACGAGATCAAGCTCTACAACCAGGTCAAGGTCAGCGAAGGCAGGAAGAACAAGGATTTGTACGATCGCCTCAAGGAAGACATCGATAAGAGTCGCGCCACCTACCAGAAGCGATACGGGAATACCGTTGCAGGCGCCGCCGACTACTTCACCCACGAAGTCGTTCGCAGCCTGGCGGAAGACGATACTTCAATCATGGGCGCGAATTTTCGACGATAATGAGCAGAGTGGTATTTCAGCGTCGGACTTCAGCTCTGGTGTTATGGCTCGCATTCGGTTGCGGAGCCATTGGGTTTTTTGCGCCTCCTCTCTCCGGTCAGAGTTCTTCCTCTACGACCACAAAGAAAACGGCCTCAAAGAAAAGCACGGCTACAAAATCCACCAAGAAGAGAACTAAGAGATCTTCGCCTCGCTTGCGGCGCATGCATCAGGCCTTCGTGGCTTCAACCGCGCTCAAACCGATGGCGCGCCAACTCCTGCAGGATCGCACTCCCGCGGCTTATGCAGGCGTAGAGGCGTACGCGCGTCGCCATGCCAAGGAAGACGCTGGTGCGCTTGCCTGGCTGGTGGTTGGTTATGGACACGTTGTGGACCGCGATTTTGCGAAGGCCATTGATCCGCTGAACCATGCGAAACCGCTGGCGGGTGATCTTGGGGATTACGTCAACTACTACCTTGCGAATTCATATTTCCAGACCGGGCGCACGGCCGAGGCGATTGCGGAGCTGAGCGAGTTCGACAAGAACTATCCGGAATCGCTGCTTGTTCGCGATTCCCATGTTCTGTACGCGAATGCTCTTTTGGCGGAGGCGAGGCCAGCGGAGGCAATTCCAATTCTTGAGAAAGACCGCCAGCCGATTCGTTCTGATCTCGAATTGGCATTAGCCCGGGCCTACTCCGCGGCAGGGCAACCGGCAAAGGCGAACGAAATCTATCGCAATCTTTATTTCACCATGCCCTTGAGCGGCGAGGCTACGCAGGCGGAATCCGAACTGAACAAGGTTTCAGGTTTAGCACAGGCCAGTACCGATCAACGCCGTAGCCGCGCAGACCTGTTAATGAAAGGCAAGCGCTACAGCGACGCGGCGAATGAGTATCGCGATCTTCTCGATCGCGCGACTCCCGCGGAACGGCTCAACGTGCAGTTAGCATTGGCCTCGGCGCTGCGAAAGTCCGGGAAAAATAAAGACGCGAAGCAAGTAGTCGAGTCGATTCCCGCATCGACTCCGGAAGTCAATGCGGAACGGTTGTTCAACCTGGGCGAGATCGCCCGAGCCGCGAACGACGACGATGGTTTTCTCCAGATCATGGGGCAGTTGCGCGAGACCGCGCCTACCAGTTCCTTCCTGGAACAAGAATTGTTGGCGGCCGGAAATATTTACCTGTTGCGGAAAGATTACGACCACGCGATCGATGCCTATCGCGAACTGCAGGAGCGGTTCCCAACCGGAGCTCGGGCGTCGTATGCGCACTGGAAAGTGGCGTGGTTGAGCCTTCGCCAAGGGCGAAATCAAGCGGCCAAGACCTCCTTTGAGCAGCAGATCGCACTCTATCCTTCCTCTGCTGAAATTCCTGCCGCGGTTTACTGGCGCGCCCGGCTGGCAGAAGAAGACAACGACCTGGCCATGGCGCGAGCCTACTACGCAAAGCTGTCGGAGAGATTCCGGAACTATTATTACGGTGAATTGGCGCGCCAGCGTTTGACCAAGCTGAACGTGGACTCGGCTTCCGAGCCGGCGCATTACGCATTGCTGGACCGTTTGCCACCCTTCAACAGCATCAACAGGTTCAGCGAAGACGCTGCACCCGCCGACAATTTGCGCGTGCAAAAGGCGAGGCTGCTGGAAAATGGTGCGCTTCTGGATTTTGCGGGGAAGGAGTTGCGCGCCGCAGCTGAAGAGGAAAAAGGCAGTTGGCTTCCTGCAGAGACTGCGCGTATGTATCAGGAAGCCGGCCGCTACGACATGGCGGTAGAAACCCTGAAACGCGCCGTCCCGAATTATTTCGCGCTCGACATTCCCAGTTTGCCCCGTTCTTACTGGGAAGCTTTATTTCCAAAGCCGTATTGGACCGACCTGAAACGATACTCGTCCGACAACGCGCTGGATCCGTATCTTGTGGCGTCGCTGATCCGCCAGGAATCCGAGTTCAATCCCAATGCAGTCTCGCGCGCGAACGCAGTTGGCCTGATGCAGTTGCTGCCGAAGGTAGGTAAAGGGGTCGCCAAACAGGAGAAGCTGAAGCATTTTTCTGCGACCCAGCTGTTCATGCCGGGCATCAATCTTCAACTTGGGACTCGCTACTTTCGGAGCATGGTGGATAAATTTGGAGCGTTCGAGTACGCGCTGGCCGCTTACAATGCCGGCTCGGACCGCGTGGAAGACTGGCTGGGGCAGGCCAAGTATCGCGACGCGCAGGAATTCGTCGAATCCATTCCGTTCACCGAGACCCGAGAGTACGTACAGGCGATTATGCGCAATGCATATGTCTATCGCCAGCTCTACGGCGCGCCTCTCTAATCATAGAACTGATTGTTATGTTGTAATCGCTACTTCCACGTCTTCTTCGCTATCTTTTTACATCTTTTAACTTTCCCACTGGCAAGCCGTGCTTAGAATGGCATTCTACGTATTTGAACCGCGATTAATCCAGCCGAAGGAGAATTGTTATGACAGCTACCGTGAAACCGGTTCCTGAGGGATTTCGAACCGTTACTCCAAGTCTGACAGTGAAAGGGGCGGCCCAGGCCATCGAGTACTACAAGAATGCTTTAGGAGCTACAGAGTTGGTGCGCATGCCCAGCCCCGACGGAAAGATCATGCATGCTGAGTTGAAGATTGGCGATTCCATCATATTTTTGGCGGACGAATTTCCGGAGCGCGGCATGTCACGAGCTCCGCAGACCCTGGGTGGAACTACCGGCACACTGAACCTTTACGTGGAAGATGTGGATAGCTTGTACAAGAAAGCAATTGATGCCGGCGGAAAAGTAAACATGCCGGTGGACGATATGTTCTGGGGCGATCGTTATGGAACCTTCACCGATCCCTTCGGACACCAGTGGGGCATTGCGACTCACAAAGAAGATGTCTCGCCCGCCGATATGGAGAAGCGCGGAAGAGAATTTTTCGCGCAGATGGAGCAGCAGGCGCAGAGAAAGACTGCTTGATTTCAAACCCACATTTGCAACGGCACAGGGGCTCGACCCTTGTGCCTTTTTTCTTCAGGCTGATTTTTCCTGGGCCGGCGGTTTGGCGAAGAGAATCTCAAAAACCAGCAGGCCGGCTCCCACCACAATGGCGCTGTCGGCGACGTTGAAGGCGGGCCATTGATACTGTCCCACATAGAAAAGCAGAAAATCCACCACTCGACCGCTGAGCAGGCGATCCCAAAGATTTCCGATTGCGCCTCCCAAGATCAGAGACAGGCCAATTCCCGTGGTGTTCATGGAATGGCTGTTACGCCAAAGCAGGGCCGAAACGATCACCAGCGCTACCACCGAAAACAGCACCAGTACAGCGATCTTCCACTCCGAGGGGGAATCAGCGAACAGGCCGAAAGCTGCCCCACGATTCTCCACGTGGGTGATGCGGAAGAAGTCAGGAATGACCTGAAAGCTGTCGTGCAGTGGAATATTCTGCGCCACAGCCCACTTCGCGACGCGGTCCAAGACGACCACGGTGAGCGCAATCAGGAAGTGGTATTTCCGCATGGCGTGAAGGTTGCTCATTGCTACGGTTACTTAGATTCCTCTTGAGCTGGTTCGGCTTCGAGTTCCTGTAAAACGGCGCTGCAACGCTCGCAGACGGTAGGATATTTGGGATCTTCTCCGACCCGAGTCGAGTAATTCCAGCAGCGCTCGCACTTCTGGCCGGGAGCCCTGCTTACTTGGACGCTGAGCGGCCCGCTCCCGTTACCGGCGCCATTCTTTTCGAGTTCGACCGCCGACACGATGAACAGGTAGCGAAGTTGATCGTGATAACGCTCCAGGACTGAGTACATCGCTTCGGAGGCTTTGATGGTTACCTTGGCCTCCAGTCCGGTGCCGATCAGTTTCTGGTTGCGTGCTTCTTCGAGAGCTTTGAGCACCTCTTCGCGAACGGCCCGCATGGCCGCCCAATCTTCTCCCTGGATGGTGTTGACGAGCGGAACATCTTCGCCAAGGACATCGACCGTGCCGGGGAAATTGGCGATGTGTACGCTCTCGGGTCGCCCGGGAACCGGCGGCAGATAGCTCCAAACCTCTTCCGTAGTGAAACTCATGATGGGAGCCAGCAGGCGCACCAGGGCTTCTCCGATGCGCCAGATAGCGGTTTGGGCGGAACGGCGCGGGATCGAACGCTTTGCCGAGGTGTAAAGCCGATCCTTCAGCACGTCGAAGTAGAAGGCGCTGAGCTCGACGATCGTGAAATGGTTGATGCGATGGTAGATCTTGTGGAACTCGAGTTCGTCGTACCAGCGCACAACATCGGCTGCCATCTCTACCGTCTGGCGAAGCATGTACTGATCGATCTGCAACAGTTCGTCGAACGACACCGCATCGCGACCGGGATCGAAATCGTTTAGGTTTCCCAGGATGTAGCGAAACGTATTACGGATTTTTTTGTAGTTGTCCGCGACCCGCTGCATCAGGTGCTCGGAGCAGGTGACATCCTCGCGGAAGTCCACAGAAGCGACCCACAGGCGGACGATCTCTCCGCCAAGCCGGTTGGCGATATCTACTGGATCGACAACATTGCCGAGAGACTTGGATTGCGCGCGGCCTTGCTCGTCAAGGGTCCAGCCGTTCGTGGACACCATTCGATAAGGCGCAGCGCCTTTCGAACCCATCGCACACAACAGGGAAGAGTGGAACCAGCCCCGGTATTGGTCCCCGCCCTCCAGGTAGAGATCGGCGGGCCATGGCAGGTTCGGCTCGTGGCCGAGTACGGCCGCGTGACTGGAACCCGATTCAAACCAGACGTCGATGATATCCGTTTCTTTGCGGAAGCTTGTTCCGCTGCAATCCGGGCATTTCGTGCCTGCTGGGAGCAACTTGTCCGCGTCGGGCGAGTACCACGCGTCCGCTCCGGAGCGGGCGAACAAGTCGATCACCGCGCGGTTCACTTTCGGATCGTTCAGCGGTTTATTGCAGCCGTCGCAGAGAAAAACGGCGATCGGCACTCCCCAGAGACGTTGGCGCGAGATGCACCAGTCGGGCCGGGTGGCGATCATGTTGGAGATTCGCTCTTCGCCCCAGGCCGGATCCCATTTGACTTTCTTGATTTCTTCGAGGGTGCGGCTGCGCAGCGTTCCGCCCTGCATGGGCGTTTCCATCGAGATGAACCATTGCTCGGTCGCGCGAAAAATGACCGGGTTGTGGCAACGCCAGCAATGCGGGTAAGAATGCTGCACTTTTTCCGAGTGCAGCAGAACCCCGCGCTGCTTCAGCAATTCGACAATTGGCCCGTTCGCCTCGAACACTTTCAGGCCGTTGTATTCCGGCAAGCCGTTCTGCAGGCGGCCGGCGGCATCGACGTTGCAATTGACATCCAGCTTGTATTTCACGCCGGTGATGAAATCCTCGGCGCCATGCGCCGGCGCCGTGTGAACGACGCCAGTGCCCTGGTCCATGGTGACGTAATCGGCAAGGACGCCGAGCACGGTCCGATCCAGAAAGGGATGCTTGAAGTGCAGATTTTCCAGCTTGCTCCCGGGGAAACGCGCCAGCACCGGAGGTGAGTTGAGGCCTGCTCTCGACGAGAAGTCGGCGGCCAGCTTTTCGGCCACGATGTAGACATCACTCCCGCTGTCGAGCGCAACGTATTCCGCTTCCGGATGGAAAGCGACGGCCATGGAGGCTGGCAAAGTCCAGGGAGTCGTGGTCCAGATCACCGTCGAAACCTGCCTACCCGTAAGTGCAGAATCCAACTTGGACGGATCGTCGGCGAGCGAATACTTCACCCAGACCGTGGGGCTGGTGTGCATCTCGTATTCGACTTCCGCTTCCGCCAAGGCCGTCCGGTCGTGGATACACCAGTAAACGGAACGCAGGCCTTTGTAGACGAAATTTTTCTCCAGGAACGCGTAAAAAATCTCCAGCACGACGGACTCGTACTGCGGAGTCATCGTCGAATACGGATTGTCGAACCTTCCGAATACACCAATTCGTTTGAACTGCTCGCGCTGCAAGTTCAGGAATTTCTCGGCGTACTTGCGGCATTCGCGACGCACATCCATGGGCTGCATCTGCAACTTCTTGCCGCCTAGCATCTGGTCGACTTTGATCTCGATGGGCAAGCCGTGGCAATCCCATCCCGGCACGTATGGTGAGTCGAAGCCCGACATGGTTTTCGACTTGACGATGAAATCTTTCAGGCTCTTGTTCAGTGCGTGGCCGAGATGAATTGGCCCGTTCGCATACGGGGGCCCATCGTGCAAAATCCAAGTGGGGTGGCTGGCACGAGACTGGCGAATACGCTCGTAAATCCCCATCTGCTCCCATTTAGCCAATGTTTTGGGCTCGTTCTGCGGCAAATTGGCCTTCATGGGGAAGTCGCTTTTCGGCAGATTGATCGTGGATTTCAGCTCGAACGGCACTCGGTTGGTTCTCCCAAAATGTTGATTTATTTACATTATAGGGAGAGCGGAATGGAACGTCCATTGCTTGGCTGATAGCACGAAGGTGGTAGCTGTTACCCCGAAGCTACTGTTGGAAGTGCGCAAAAAACGTGTACAATTTTTGCAAAGCTTACGTTTTCTGAGTGTAAGCATCTAACGGGGAGAACTGAATAGCTCAACTTGCTCATTCCCAGCAGGTTGGTAGTGGGGAAATCAAGACCGTGCTCGTGCTGATAAGCAACTTGGCACGATAGATGCTCATCAGTCTAGGGAAGGGTTTACTTTTGCCGAGCTCCACCAAGGAAACGCCTCGGGTTGAACATATGGCAATGCTTGACACCACACCGCGCGCCGACACTGCACCCGAACCCGAATTGCACCTTCTACTGCCTAAAGAGACTTTCGACGAGGGGTTGTTCAAGTCTCTGTTCCGCAATGTGGACGACTTCTTCTTTCCGAAGAAGCAGCCACCGCTGGTGCTCACTTCGAAACCGGTTCCGGTCAAAGATATTTGGGGTTTTTACGACTACAAGAAGAACGGCGTAGTCGGATCGACCGTCGTCCACGTGATCCTGCTGGGCCTGATCATCGGGGGAACGATTTTAGCTGGACGCGTAGTGCAGCAGGTCACCAAGCCCCATGAGACGGTCACATTGATTGCGCCGTCCGAGGACGTTCCTCCTCTGCCTCCATCGAAGACGCAGGTAGGCGGCGGTGGTGGCGGCGGTGATCGCGACAAGTTGCAGGCTCCGAAGGGCAAGTTGCCCAAGTTGTCGATGGAGCAGATCACGCCTCCGGCGATGGTGGTTCGCAACGACAATCCGAAATTGGCGGTTGAGCCAACCGTGGTTGTGCCGCCCCAAATCAAGATGGCTTCGAACAATCTCCCAAACCTGGGCGACCCGATGTCGCACTTGCCCTCCGGACCGCCTTCCAATGGCACTGGTTCCGGCGGCGGTATTGGCTCCGGTAACGGCGGCGGCGTGGGCAGCGGGGAAGGCCCGGGCGTCGGCCCCGGTCGTGGAGGAGGTATCGGCGGCGGCGTGTTCCGCGTTGGCGGTGGAGTTTCTGCCCCGCGCGCCATCGCGACTCCGGATCCGGAATATTCGGAAGAAGCTCGCAAGGCCAAGTACCAGGGCGTTTGCGTCCTGATGCTGGTGGTCGGTCCCGATGGCAAGCCGCGCGACATCCGCGTTGCCCGTCAGCTTGGAATGGGCTTGGATGAGAAGGCGATTGAAGCCGTGAAGAACTGGCGCTTCGATCCGGCAATGAAAGATGGAAAGCCAGTCGCGGTAGCCATCAACGTGGAAGTGAGCTTCCGGCTGTACTAGGTTTGCTGAGTTGAATTTGAAGCGGCCGCCCTGTGCGGCCGCTTTTGTTTTGTGCGCCCTACTTCATTCTTTTAAATCCACGTGCTCGACATTCTCGATCGCATGCCCCAGAAAATGCGGGCCTAAGCGCTTGAACTTCTCTACCGAGTCCGTGGCGAAGAACCTGATCCGGGGGAGCAGGCGCCGTTCGGGAGACTCGGGTGTTTTGAGAGGCTCTATTTTTAGTTTTCGCCAAACCATATGCGCCGTGGATTCGGCAGAGTCCACGATGGTGACATGATCAGGGGCGACGCGCCGCAGAACTGGCTTGATTAACGGATAATGCGTGCATCCCAGCACGAGCACATCGGCATTCTTGAAGCCGCCGCCAAACGCTTCCTCCAGGTAAATTCGGGCAACCTGCTCGGTGACCGGGTGTTCGACCCATCCCTCCTCAACCAGCGGCACAAGCAGAGGACAGGCTTTCTCGTGCGCTTCAATCTTGCGCGCGTGCAGAGCTTTCAGGTAGGCATGGCTGCTGATCGTCGCCTCGGTTCCAATCACCACCACTTTGCCATTCTTGCTGGCGACGGCTGCGCGTTCGGCTCCGGGTTCCACAACGCCGACGACCGGAACCCTTGAAGCGTTCCGGACATTGTTCAAGGCAAGTGCGGTGGCGGTGTTGCACGCCACCACCAGCATTTCAGCACCATGCTGCTCCAGATACTGAGTCGCGCCCACGGCATAGCGACTGACCGTCTCCGCGGATTTGGATCCGTAGGGAAGGCGTGCGGTATCGCCAAAGTAGAGATAGTCGGCGTCCGGGATGAGATTGACCAGTTCCTTGAGGACGGTCAGTCCCCCAAAGCCGGAATCAAACACTCCAATGACAGGACGTTGTGCAGGCATCATTCAGGATAGTGTCCATCATACCGGAAGGCATGTTTTGCATTCGATCGCGGTAGAGCTTTGAGCTCTCAGCTCTATGATAGGCGGGAGGCGGCGGTGACTGAAACTTCGCTCTTCGACACGTTTCCGCAGCAAGGGCCCGGAGGAATCGGCGCGCCATGTGGGCAAGTGCGCGGGTGTCCCAGGAACGTGCAGATCTTCTCCGTGGCCCCATGCGAAAGGATGTGCTCGAATTTGCAGGCCTGCTGCTCGATTTCGGTTTCGCTGTCAAGAGCCAGGCTATCGGTAAACAGACGTTCGGCCAAGCGATGGCGGCGAATGATATCCGCCGCTCTTTGCCGCCCACGTGGAGTGAACAAGACGACCGTCCTGCCGTCGCCGACCGAAACTCCGTCGGGCTTAAGAGCATCGTGGCAGGGATTCACGAACGGCTTGTGATCGTGGACCTCGGGAGGATGCGGCTCGGTCGTCACCAAGCCGAGGTCGATCATTTTTTCGACCGCGATGCTAACCGGAAGAGCGCCATGCACTTCCATGCGTCCGATTTCGGCGGTTTCTCCGTGCTCCTCCAACGCCCAAAGCTCCTCAAGAACTTCGTCGAACTGCTCTTCGTCCGCCATGGAGAAGACTTCCTGAGCCGCGATTTTGCCATGATGCAGTTCGATGCGGCGGTCGGCCAAACGAGCCACAACCGGATCATGGGTGACCATCACGATGGTGCGTCCCTGCTGGTGCAACTCGCGCAGCAGGCGCAGAACGATTTCTTCGTTCTGGGCATCAAGGTTGCCCGTTGGCTCGTCCGCGAGGACGATCTTAGGATCGTTGATCAGCGCGCGTGCGATGCAAACTCGCTGCTGTTCGCCCCCCGAAAATTGCGAGGGCAGGTGATGCGCCCGCTCTTTCAAACCGACACGTTCGAGCGCATCGAGCGCTTCCTGCTCGTCGGTCATGCTGTGAAAGTATTGCGCCAGCATTACGTTTTCGACCGAGGTCAGATAGGGAATGAGGTGAAACTGCTGGAAAACGAATCCGATTTTTTCTGCGCGAACGCGATTCAGTTCGGACGCTGAGATATTGGCCACATTCTCATCGTCCAGCCATATCTCACCGGTGCTAGGGCGATCAAGACAGCCAATCAAATTCACCAGCGTGGACTTGCCGGAGCCGGATGGGCCCATGATCGCGATCCATTCGCCGGGATCGACAGTCAGCGAGAAATTGTCAAGGGCGCGGATGACACCGCCATTCTGTTCAGCTTTCGCCGGATACAAGCGGCTGACCTGTTTGAGCTTGATCATCTCACTCCCCTCTCAAGATCATAGCGGGTTCGACGCGGCGCAGCAGCGAAATCGGTACAACCGAAGCCAGTAGCGCCACGGCAACGCTTCCCATGAAAATTACCGGAAGGATACTGAAACGCGGGATCACGGGCGCATTGAAATTGAGCCGGCCGATCCAGGCGGCGATGCCGACACCGATGACGAAACCGAGCACGGCTCCAACCGCGCCCAGAGCGGCGGCTTCGGCGGCGAAAAAGCTCCCGATCAATCTTTCAGACGCCCCTAGAGCCTTCATGATGGCGAAATCGCGGCGGCGATCGAAAACCCAGCCCATCAGTGTTGACAACACACACAGAGCGGCGGTCAGAATGATCAGAATCGCTGCTGCCAGTAACGTTGCGCGAGTCTTTCCCAGGACGCGGGCTTCGCCTTCCATAATCTGGCGAACCGGACGGACCTCAGCTCCCGGGAGTGTCTGCCGCAACTTTTCGATCACTGCGGCCACTTCGTCCGGAGTACCCGAGGCCGCGATTTCGATGGTGGAAGGCTGCACGTGACTCCAGTTCTCGAAGTCGGTCATGGAAACGTAGACTCGGCTGTCTTCCGGCGATCCCGTCTGCAAAGTGCCAGCCGAGGTCAAATGCAGCGGTTCCCTTGAAAGCTGAGATCGAAGGCCTTGCCGCCTAGAAATGTCAGCGGCGCGCCGTCCAACCAGCGCCTCGTTCGACGCTTGCGGCCATCGGCTGACCGACCACCATTGGTCGAGCTTCCTTACCTGCTCGAAGTCGGTTCCAGCCACGACGACAGACTGGCCATCTGAAGTGCGAGCAACGACGTAGGCGAAGGGAACGGCCATGCCCTTTCCTGCAATGGCCTCGTTTACGCGATTCAACGCACCCGCAGGTAGGCTTTGGCCATCTTTGGCGATCACCACCACGTTGGCGCCGTAGTTGCGGAATTCCTTGCGCAGCTTGGCTTGCACATCCACATATAAGATTCAGCATGGCGGTGGCGACCGCGGCGGCGACGATCATGGCCAGCAGAGCCGAGAGCGCGCGCCGCGGCGTAGCACGGCAGCACGCAACAGCATGCGCAGGAACATCGAGGTGTGCGGCGCCTGCTGGCGGCGATTGACCAGAACAGAATTCGCGCTCATGCCTCACCTCGCAGCGCGTAAACGGGATCAAACTTCACGGCGCGACGAATCGCCGCGGCGCTGCCCGCAAAAGTTACGATCACCGCGATGGCGAGAATCACGGGGAAGAGCACGGGCTGGATGGCGATTTGCGGAACCGAAGATGGAGCGGCCAATCTGCTGCGCCAGCAAGCGCCCCGCCGGTGAAACCGATCGTGCCGCCAATCAGTGCCAGCAGCATGGCTTCCGCAAAGAATATCGCCGCGATGGAAAGGCTTCCGGCGCCTAGCGCCTTCATCAATCCAACTTCATTGCGGCGCTCAAAGATCGCTGTGGCCATGGCTGCCGAGACCGCGAGAGCGGAGGCGAGCAGCGCGGCGAAGTGTGATCAGCAGCATCAGTCCCTTGATGCGCGACAGCACCGTGCCTTCGTTCTGTGCGACCTGGCGAATCTGTTCGGCATGCGAATGCGGAATCGCCTCCTGCAACTGGTAGGCGATCGACTGCACGTACGGCGAGCAATACCAGCGATCGTACATTTCCGGGGTCATGGTCTTGGGATCGCGACGCGCCAGACGCGTCTTCCGGCTTGGTCAAGCGCGCTTACGTAAACGCGCCGCACCGCTCCGGGCTTTCCCAGAATTTGCTGGGCCACCGCGAGCGGAGCTACGATTTGATCGTCTTCCGCGCCGCCCGTAGAGAGAATGCCAGACACGCGATGAGCCTTGACCAGCAAGGTCGATCTGGACCTCCGTCTTCAAACCGAGTTTTGCGGCGAGGCGTTCGCCGAGCAAGACGTCGGACGAATGCGTCGTCTGGCCACGCGCCTTGCACCTTCCACCACGGATGCGTGATGCGCACGCCGGTCGCGAAATTTTCTTTGCCGAAGTGCAACGGCTTCAGGAAGTAGGTTCCGAGCAGAGTGACGACTCTGTCCATTGCACCGCACGACGGCACGGGCAGCATGGGAGAGAAACCCACGATATTGTGATGCCAGAAAGTTCCTCTGATCTTGGGCAAGATCAGCTTCGTTCAGATATGCGCCATCGCTCGGCGGCTTCAGGTTGACCCCGGCAATGTCGAGATCGAGGGTGTCTTCCTGCGGAGTGACGACCAGATTCGCGCCGATAGGTGCGCAGTTCGCGATTGATTTTGTCGCCGATGTCGGTTGCAACGGCAATCATTGCGGTGGCCACGCCTACGCCCAGTGTGATGGCGACGCCGGCCAGAGCCTTACGCCGTTTCTGCCGGCGGAATGATTCGTAAACCAGGCGAACGAACATCGACTATTGCTGGAACATGTCGGCGTGCGCCGCGATGTCCGCCTCCTGGATGATGACCGCGTCGGAAGTGACCTGCGCCTTCAGCGGAATCGGATTGCAGCCGCCCGGCATGCCGACTGATTGCGGATTGATCGGAGCAGCGCAGTTCTTGCAGACCACCCCGTTCGGGCCTTTGTAGAAGCCAACTGCGCCGCAGATCTCGCAGGCGTCGAAAACAGTGGCCATCTTGCCGTCGGGCTTCTGATAGAGCCAGAAGCGCACTTCGGTGCCGTTCTCCTTCACGGCAAAGCGGTGCAGGTCGCCGTCGGAACCTGGGACAGGGGAATGCTGAGCTGCCCGTTGGTGAATGCTAACTCCGTGGCCGGGGAGAGCTGCTTACGCTCTTCGCGTAAATGAACTCCGCAGTCACCAGCACGATGAACAGAAACGAACTGGCATAGACCGAAGCCATCCATAGTCGCTCGCGGCGGGCGCTCCAGAGCGCTTTCCGCCGGGCGGCGCCGGAGGTCGGGCAGATCGACCGGCTGCCGCCGCTTGACCTCGAACAGCACCATGAATGCCGCCAGCGCCAGGATGGTCACGAAGAAAGAACATTTCGTTGCGCACGATCGGACCGATGATCGCCATTTCCTGCTTGGAGGAGGGAAGCACCCCGTTCTCGGAAAGCTCATGAAGCCCGGAAACGATCAAGCTGCGCCGCCACAAAGAACAGGATCACGGTGGTGACGCGGAAGAATTTCTGCAGGTTGACCCGGACCGCTGCCCTTCACGAACATCACCCCGAACAGGATGGCGACGATGACGCCCGAGCAGCGTGCCCAGGAAGCTCAACAATTCGGTGGAGTTCAGGGAAACCGCGCCAAGGATCAGGACAGTTTCTACGCCCTCGCGCAAAACCATCAGGAAAACGAATAGAAACAGGCCGAAGCTAGCATTCTCGCCAGCCAGCAGGCCGACCTTGCCCTCGATCTCGCCTTTCAGCTTGCGACCGGTCCGCATATGAAGATGATCATGGTGACCACGAAGAAGGCAGCGGCCAGCATGACCCAGCCTTCGAAGATATCCTGATTCCAATGGGTGCGGGAGAGCAAAACCGCGACCGCAATGCTGCCGACGAAGGCCGAGATCAGCGCCGCATAAACCGATTTCCTCAACTCCGGGCGGTTGATCTTCGCCAGGTAGGCCAGGGTGATGCCCACGATCAGTGCGGCTTCGACCCCTTCCCGCAGAGTTATGATGAAAGCCTGTAACATGAAAGTTTCAGTCCCGTACCATTTTGAAAATGAATTTCAATTTCAATTACTAGGATAGTCTTCCGGCCCGAACCGGTCAACGCGCGGGGTCACAACTGCGTGTGATTTGCATCACTTGGCGAGCATTGGCATTGAACTGTCAAAGGTTTGCAGCGAAGCGCTTCGCTAAAGCTGTTTCAGGAAGGCCGCGCCTGCTCCAGTTCGGGGAAGAGCTTTTCCTCGGCCTGAAACGCCGCGGCATGGACACATCGCCGGCTCCCGCGAAGTTTGACCGGATGCTTCAGGTGCAACATCTCATGGTAGACGATGTACTCGACCGCATAGCGAGGAACCCGAGGATGGTCGAAAATGCGGCTTACCACGATCGCGTTGTGAGCGGGATCGTAATGACCGAGGAGGTTGCGGGCATGATCCCGGCTCCAGGTCATCTGCGGGCGCGCCAGAAGGCCATAGAAAAATCGCTGGTTCAAATCCTCAAAGATATCGTCCAGGTTATAGGCCCGGCCCTGCGCACTTTCGATCTGCTTGCGGCCGCGCATCTGGCGCACTAAGTGTGCCTTTGCCACCATGTCGTGGCTGGAGATGTAACGGCGATAGCGTCCGGAGTGAGCCGCATCGATGGGCTTGCGGTACATCTTGGCCAGAAGAATATGCGCTATAGCGCGAATAACGGTCTCCGGAGCTCCCTCCAACAGGTCGGAAAGCCGCACCAAAAGCCTTCCTTCACGCAGCCGGATGGTGTTGTTGATGTTCGCGAAAGCGAAAAATTCGATGGTTAAATCAGGAATAGGAGCACGCGGACGCAGCTCGCGATAAGTTTCCTGGAAAATACGCAACAGCTTCTCTCTCACATTGCGACCGGGTGCGCTCATTGCGGCTTAATAAGTTTCTTGTTCTTCGCCGCTTCGTCCTGCTCGGTGAGCAACTGGCGATGGTCCTGTAGTCCGTTATTGACAGCATCGAGAGCGTTGCTGAGAAGGAATTCGTACTCTTTCATCTCGCCTTTGTTGGAGGCCGCGTCTTTGAAGGCTCGCAACTTCGCCTGGAATTCAGTGTCGGCCCCAATCACCAGCTTGAGCGGCTTACGGATATCGTTTCTGCGATCGGCGAACATGTCCACGTTGTCGCCCAGTTCGTCGTAAATATCCAGGAAATCCTGGAGCCTGTCATGAATTGCCTGGGGCCGATCCGTCACTTTGGGATCGCTTTGCGCTTGTGTAACGGCCTCCAGCCGAGCTCGGGTGAACTGCACAAACAATTTCAACCGCATCTCGGGATCTTGTGCGGTATCGCGCAGCTGGTCAATTTCCGGTGGGGTCAAAGGATCGCCGTGGCGCTGAGCAGATGCCAGGCACGACGCGAGAATCAAGGCCAATGCCAGCCGTTTCATTTCGTGCCCTTCCCGAACATCTTGGTCAGCAACTGAGTTCGCAGGGTCTCCAGGCGATCAATGGCTCCCTGAACCGGGGATTGATCCTCGAAAGCCAGGCTGCGCTTGATGTCTCGTAGTTTTGCCGCCATTCTCCGGACCGCGATCTCCGTGTTCTTCAGCTTTTTGCCGCTCTGAATGGCGGCGCTGGACGCCTTATCAGAGTAGGTAACTACATCCGTCACCGCCTCGCGGGCCTCGCTCACCTTGCCGGCGGTGTAGAGTTCATCGGCCGCTTTCAATTGCTTTTCGGCTGCGGCAGAGTAAAGCGGAGGCTGATCCTCAATTCGAGCCGTGTTCGCCCGTTGAATCAACTGCTGGACAGTCTCGTCCTTCGCGACTGCGAAGGGAGCACCAATCGCCAACATCAGGCAAAGCGCCGCAAGATTTTGTCGCCAGTTCACTTTTTTCTCTCGATCGCGATCAGGCGATGGCGCGCCTGCCATTCCTGGTCGGGATATTTGCCGTCGGCCACGTCCAGGAACTTATGATAATTCTCGGACGCATCTTTGTAGTCCCGCAAGTGATCATAAGCGGTCGCACGTAGAAAGTACCCTACCGGAATTTCCGGCAAGAGTTTTGCCCGTACGTCCAACGCCTTGATGACCAGTTCATAGTTCTTGTTTTTGTCGGCCGTAATGGCCACATCTCCATAGGCCGCCCCGAAATCGGGTTTCAGTTTTACGGCGGTCAGAAACTCCTGTTGTGCTTCCGGGAACTTGGACTGTTTCAGAAATGCCTGACCCAGGCTGTGATGAAGTTCGGCATCGTTAGGCCGGCTTCCGAGCAGACTTTGATATTGCAGCACCGCAGCATCGTATTTTCCAGCACTCGCATAGGCGTCGGCAAGATCACGTTGCGCGTCGCCATCGTCTGGTCTGAGTTTCAGCACAGCCTGAAATTCATTGATGGCGTCGCCATACTTCGCGGATGCAACCAGAACCCGAGCCAATTGCAGGCGCGCGGTTGAGTCCTGCGGGTGCAAGGCCACGAATTTCTGCAGGATCTCCTGTGCATCGGAAAATCTCTTCGCCCGCATGTAGATGTTCGCGATCCCGGCAAGCGCGTCGCTGGAATCCGGCTGAATCACGAGCACCTGTTCGTACTCTTGTTCGGCGTCGGCAAAGTGATTCGTGGATTCCAGGATCTCGCCAGCCGAAAGGTGAGGCTCAGCGTCGCCGGGCTGCAGTTTCGAGGCCTCGCGAAAGGCTAGTAGTGCGCGATCAGGATCTGACTTCTCTAGAACGTGCCCCAGGGATAACCAGGCTCGAGCTTGGCCTTCTTCGACGTGAGCCGTAGGTTTCAGACTGGTCGCTGCGGACAGATATTTCTCTGCTTCCGGCAGTTCGGCTTTAGCCATCGTCAGGCCCAGGTTCAAATTCGACTCGAAAACGTCGGGCTTCAGCTCTACGGATTTTTTATAGGAAGCAATGGAATCTGAGGTCTTGCCGAGGCCGTTCTGCGCGAAACCCAGGTCAAACCAGGCCACATAGTTGGAGGGTTCCGCAGTGGTCACTTTCTGGAGAAGCGCCTCAGCGCCAGAAAAGTCTTTTTTCTCCAGCAGCGATTCCGCCTGGGCGAGGTCAGGAGACTGAGAGTTGTCCGCAGTCGCCACAGCATGATGGCGGACGGTTTTCCCGGTGGATTGCGCGAGACACGGGGTAGCGAGAGCAGCAACAACCAGCAGGAATCCTAGCTTATGAGTGGTCGCCATTCTTGCGCGCTGTTCCATTTCCATTGAGAAGCGGCGCCAGAAATTTTCCCGTATATGAATTTGGCAGCTCGGCTATCGCCTCTGGCGGCCCGGCCCCCACAATGTACCCGCCTCGGTCACCGCCTTCGGGACCCAGATCGATGACCCAATCCGCAGTCTTGATTACTTCCAGATTATGCTCGATCACCAGAATCGAGCCCCCGACATCGATCAGACGGCGAAATGCCGCCAGCAACTTGCTTACATCGTCAAAATGCAGCCCGGTCGTGGGTTCGTCGAAAATGTAAAGCGTGCGAATTTTCCGACGGGCGCCGCGTTCGCCTGTAGGCCTGCCGAGCTCGCGCGTTGGCGGGTTGCAGGTGGGCAGCCAGTTTCATGCGCTGGGCCTCGCCGCCCGACAGCGTCGTGGCCGACTGGCCAAGTCGCAAGATATCCCAGGCCGACTTCCTCCAGCACGCGCATCTTCTCCACGATTTTAGGCGCGCCGGAGAAGAACTGCAGGGCTTCTTTCACTGTAAGGTTCAGCACTTCGTGAATATTTTTGCCCTTGTAGCGCACCTCGAGAACTTGCGGCTTGTAACGGGTGCCTTTGCACTCTTCGCAAATCAGTTCAACGTCCGCGAGGAACTGCATTTCAACCGTGACCGTTCCATCGCCCTGGCAATTTTCGCAGCGTCCTCCTGGGATGTTGAAAGAAAAATGCCCGGCAGTGAAGCCGCGTTTTTGCGACTCCGGAATCGACGCAAACAGATCGCGAATGCCGTCAAATGCCTTGATGTAGGTGACCGGGATTCGAACGGGGAGTACGGCCGATTGGAGATTGGTCGACCAGCACCACTTCGTCGAGATAGTCCTCTCCTTCGATACCGTCCCATGATGCCGCAGTTGGCGTGGGTCCATTGGGCTGTCTCTTGGCCGCGGTCAATGCCTGATACAGACGTCATGCAGCAGACGTCGATTTACCGGAGCCCGAGACTCCGGTGATCGCAACGATCATTCCCAGCGGGAATGTCAAGATCGATGCTTTTAAGGTTGTGGGCGCGGGCACCGTAAATTTTGATCTGCTGCTCGTCCGGGCTTGACGCCGGGCATTCGGAATCTGAATGCGCAGTTCTTCCGACAAGATAGCGCCCGGTGAGCGAAGCCGGCATATGCTTGAATCTCGTCGTACGTTCCTGCCGCGATGACTTTGCCGCCATTCTCTCCCGCACCCGGGCCGAGATCCAAAATCGTGGTCAGCGGCGCGCATCACGTCGGGATCATGTTCGACGACGAGGATAGTGTTTCCCAGATCGCGCAGGTCTTGCAGAATTTTGATCAGCCGGTGAGTATCGCGGCGTGTGCAACCCGATGGAAGGCTCGTCCAGCACATACAAGCGTCCCACCAGACGCGAACCCAGCGAGGTCGCCAGCTGAATTCGCTGCGCTTCGCCTCCCGATAGCGTCGATGACAGGCCGATCGAGTGTCAGATACTCCAAGCCCAACTTCGTTCAGAAAGCGCAACCGCTCTCGAATCTCCTGCAACAAGCTTCTCCGCAATGCCAGCCTCCTGCTCGCGTCAGCTTCACGCTATCGAAGAACTGCCGACGCGCCCTCTACCGTCATGCAGCAGACTTCACAGATATTCTTGCCGTTGATCTTGAACCTGCCGCGCTTCTGTGCGCAGGCGCGCTCCGTCGCAGTTTGAGCAGAGCGAATATCCTCGATAGCGGCTGAGAAATACGCGAACGTGCAGCTTGTACTTCTTCCGTTCCAGGTGATTGAAGAAGCCACGAACTCCCCGGAAACTTGCCTTCGCCCTCGATCACCAAGCGCTGCTGTTCCGGTTCCAGTTCTGCCCACGGGACGTCAAGCGGAATTTCCGCCTGCCTCGCATAACGCTTCATTTCGGTGAACAGCGTGCGGTACTTGGGCTTGGTCCAGGGTTCGATTGCGCCCTGGTTCAGAGTCTTCGATCGATCCGGAATCACCAGGTCGAGATCGAAATCGATCGTATTGCCGAATCCCTGGCATCGCGGGCACGCGCCGAAGGATTGTTGAAAGAGAACAGTCGCGGCTCCGGTTCTTCATAGCGGATGTTGCAATTCTTGCATTCGAAGCGTTGGGAAAACCGCAATCGTTGTGCGGCTTCGATCGTCCCGAGGCACAGTTTCAAAAATCACTTCGCCCGACTCGCGATAACCGCTCTCAATCGCGTCTACGATGCGAGCGCGGCCGTCCGGCGAGATACGCCAGTCGATCGACCAGAAGAAACACCGGCTCGGCGAAATTAATTTCCAGAAGAGACTCGGGCGTGGAGAACTCAAAAATCTGCCCGCTTCTGATAAAGCCGGTTGAATCCCTTCGTGCGCAAGTCGAAAAGCCGGGCCTTGAGTTCATCGGAAACGGGACCTAGCCTGGGCCGGTTCGCTTTCTTCCCGCGAACTGCCTTCTTTCTTCTTCAGGCTTCTTCTGCAGATCGTGGCCGATTGCAGAGGGAAGAACACGTTCAGCCGGGTGCCTTCCGGAAGTCACAGAGAGCGCGTCCGCTGACTTCGATCCACGGTGTCGCTGCTGAACTTCTGCCCCGCACTGAACGCAGTATGTACGCCCCACCCGGGCAAACAGCAGCCGCAGATAATCGTAGATTTCGGTCGCGGTCGCGACGGTAGAACGAGGATTGCGCGTGCTGTTCTTCTGCCGGATGGCCACCGCCGGGGCGATGCCGTCGATTACATCCACATCCGGTTTTTCAATTCGCTCCAGGAATTGCCGCGCATAAGCTGACAGCGACTCGACATAACGGCGCTGGCCCTCGGCATAGATGGTGTCGAAAGCGAGGATGACTTGCCGGATCCGGACACACCGGTCACCACCGTCAGCGAGTTGTGCGGGATTTCAAAATCGATGTTCTTGAGGTTATGGACCCGCGCCCCGCGAACAACTATGGATTCCGTGGACATCTGTCAGACTGCCCCAGCCAATCCGTCATCCAGAGCACACAGAAGCCTCCGAAGCAGCTAGGGAATCTTTCTATTATAAAGCAGAGATCAGATGGCGGTTTCACGCGAAAAAGATGGCTTGCGCTACGGGATGAGTTCTTCCAAAAAGCGTGGCTTGGGAAAGGAGAGTTCAGGAATGTTCCTGGTCCCGCCGCTTACCATAACGAAAGGCGAAACCAATTCCCGCTGTCATAAATCCGACTGGCGGGATCAGCAGAACCAGAACACCCCGGCTAATCGCGCGCTGCCCGTCTTTTGTCGTGCCTGTGGCATTGCTGTAACACATGGCGCATCCCTGCGCCAAGGCTGGGGCGGCCCAGAGTGCAACCAGCAGGGAAGCGGCCGCAAGACGCAGCTTCATCGCGCACCTACGCCGAGGTGAAGCAAGCGGAACGCGTCGGGCAGGAACACCAGCATCATGGCCAGGCAGAATACGAGAGAACTCATCGTCAGCCATTTCATGGTAGAGATCTCAAACTTCATGTGCATGAAATAGCCGATGATCAAGCCGGCTTTGACGAGCGAAAGGCCCATCAGCATCGAGAGCATGCGCACCGGTTCCATGTTCTGGTATCCGAGATAAACCTCGATCCCAGTCATGACCAGCAACGCCGCCCAGACCCAGAAAAACTGCGCCTTGGGATGATGCCTGTGCTGTTCTGCTACCCGCTCTGCAAGTGCAACCTGGATATCTTCCATGTTCCTCTCTGCTCCTAAA
This sequence comes from Terriglobia bacterium, assembly GCA_963797845.1. Taxonomy (GTDB): domain Bacteria; phylum Acidobacteriota; class Terriglobia; order Terriglobales; family Acidobacteriaceae; genus DASREM01. The sequence continues at coordinate 7,505 of CAWCRE010000008.1, read as the reverse complement.
TGATTTTTGTGGACATCAGGTACACCAGCGGGAAGATAAACATCCAGACCAGATCGACGAAGTGCCAGTACAGTCCGGCTACTTCGACGTCGGCTGAGTCATAAACTTTCGGCTTGAGCCACAGGATCACGCTACAGACGATCGCCGCAATTAAAAGCACGTGAGCGCCATAATGAAAAGGACTGTAGGCCGGGGTGGCCAGCCAGGCGATCAGCCACAATCCAAGCAGGATGGGAATGAACTTTTTCCGCAACGCCACGACGCCAAGGTAAACCACCCCAAGGGTCACGTGCAGCATGTGCATTCCGGTCAGGCCAAAGAACGTTGCAGCGAATTGAGGAACGGTTCTGGATACATCGCTGAACTCGGAGGTCGTCGCTTGTCCCGGTACCGCCGGAAAGACTGGCAGCGTCAGGCCTTCAGCGATCAGGTTCGACCACTCGCGGCCGTGAAGGATCACGAATCCCAGTCCACAAGCCATGGTGGCGAGCAGGTACCAGAGTTGCTGTTTCGGTTTCCTATCTACCGAAGCGCGCACCGCGAGCACCATCGTCAAAGAACTGGTCAACAGGAACGCCGTCATGAGCGTTGCGTTCCGGATGCTCTCGGAATGAAACGGAGTCGGCCAGTTCGGCGTCGAAATACGGCCGTAAGTATAGGCCCAGAGCAGCGCTCCAAAGGTCAGAGAATCGGAGAGCAGGAACAGCCACATTCCGATCTTCTTCGAATAGGTGCCAAACAGTGACGGTTCGTAAACCTCCGCCACGCTATGTTGCACCGCAAGGTCAGCCATGTTTCCCGGTCTCCTTGTGAAGAGCTAGAAACTTACCGTGCAAATCCCAGCAACACGAATATGTAAATCCAAAGCACGGCCATGAAATGCCAGTACCACGCGCTGATGTCCACGACGATGCGGCGAGCCTCCACCGCACGATGCAACCAGGAGATCACGGCCGCGTACATCAAAGCGACGATCCCACCGATCAGGTGCAGGGCGTGCATGCCGGTCAGCAAGTAAACAAACGAACTGCTCGCATTGGTTGCCATGTAGAAGCCGCGGTTCTGCAACTCTCTCCAGGCAAGCCATTGACCGACGAGAAAACTCAATCCGAGAATGGTCGTTAGGTTCAGCCACGGAAAGCTTCGCTCTTCGCCAACCGAAACGCCTGGAATCGAGCGCACCGGAGCCAGTGCTGCCTGCCGCGTAATCTGACGCCGGGCGAGCTCCATAGTTACGCTGCTCACGAGCAAAATGACGGTGTTGACGCCCAAAAGTGTCCACGGCATGTTGACCGAGAGCCAGTCCCGAACATAATTCCCGGTGGTCTCGTCGAGCGTAGGAAGTCCCTTGCGAACGATCAATGCGCTGGTGAAAGAAACGAACAGCATGACGATCGGGGTGATCGCGACCGCTAAGCCCAGCCTGGCACGGCGAAGGCGCTCGCCATAATTCGGCCCAGTGCTACCTTGACCATCATCGCCGCCGCCAAAGGAAGCTGGCGGGGCGGATCCGCGGCCACCCTGGCCAGTCTTGAAATCGGTAATTGTGGGAGACAAAGTCGACATACCCTGTTTCTAGTGCGCTCGAGTCGCAATCGTAGCTGGATCGGTCTGCATGACGTAATCACGCGGAGCTCCCGGCACGCTGTACTCGTACGGACCGTGATTGACTACCGGGGTATGTCCGCCGAAATTGTCGTGCGGTGGCGGAGTGGCCGTGCTCCATTCCAGCGTCGTGGACTCCCATGGATTGTCGCTCGCCTTCGGGCCTTTGAACATGCTCCAGAACAGGTTGAAGAGAAACACAAACTGAACTGCGATGGTGACAAAGGCCGCGTAAGTCATGAAAGTCTGCAACGGAATCAGGTCGTGCAGATACGCGACTTCCGTGAGCTGGGAGTATCGGCGCGGATGTCCGGCCAAACCCAGGTAGTGCATTGGCATAAAGATGGCGTAGGTGCCGACGAGGGTTATCCAGAAATGGATCTTGCCCAGACCCTCGCTCATCATGCGCCCGAACATTTTCGGGAACCAGTAGTAGGTCGCCGCAAAGATGCCGAAGATCGCCGCGACACCCATAATCAGGTGGAAGTGACCGACGACGAAGTACGTGTCATGCAGCGGAATGTCCAGCACCGGCTGGGCCAGGAAAGGTCCGCTAAGACCACCGGAAACAAAGAGGGAAACAAAACCAATGGCAAACAGCATGGGCGTGTAGAAGCGTACCCGGCCGCCGTGGATCGTTCCCAACCAGTTGAAGGTTTTGATCGCGGACGGAACCCCGATCGCCATCGTCATCAACGAGAAGGAGAAGGCCGACCAAGGGCTCATTCCGCTCATGAACATGTGATGGCCCCAAACCATGAATCCGAGGACACCGATTGCCATGATTGCGTAAACCATGGCTTTGTACCCGAAGATCGGCTTGCGAGAGAAGGTTGACAAGATCTGCGATGCAACGCCCATGCCCGGGAGAATCGCGATGTAAACCTCCGGGTGTCCGAAGAACCAGAACAGGTGCTGCCAGAGAAGCGGGGATCCGCCCTTGTGACCCATGATCTGGCCGTTCACGACCACTAGCGGAACGTAGAAACTGGTCCCAAGGTTGCGATCAAGCAGTAAGAGAATGCCTGCGGAGAGCAAAACGCCGAAGGCAAGCAATCCGAGAATCGCCGTGATGAACCAGGACCAGACTGTCAGAGGCATGCGCATCAGGGTCATGCCCTTGGCGCGAAGGTCGAGAACCGTGGTGATGAAATTCAGGGCACCCATCAGCGAGGCCAGACAGAAAATCGCGATGCTGATGATCCACAGGTCCGCGCCTAGTTGTTCACCCGGGCCCGCAGTCTGCAAAGCGCTTAGCGGCGCGTAGCCGGTCCAACCATGAAGCGGAGCGCCGCCCGTCACAAAGAACGCGGCGATGATCACCACGAAGCCAACGAAGGTCGTCCAGAACGACAGCATGTTCAAGACGGGGAACGCCATATCGGGCGCGCCAATCTGGATAGGCAAGAAGTAATTGCCAAATCCACCTTGCGGCGCAGTGGTGAGCACGAAGAACACCATGATGGTGCCGTGCATGGTCAGCAGGCTGAGGTAAGTTTCAGGCTTGATTTCGCCGACGAGTGGTAGAACCGCGCTCGGCCAGATCAGGTGAATTCGCATTAGCAGCGACAGGAACATGCCAACAAACACTGCTGTAAGCGCCAGAAAGTAATACTGGATACCGATGACCTTGTGGTCGAGACTGAAAATGTATCTGCGGATGAACCCTTGCGGAGCCGCGTGCGCGTGGATCGGAGCCGTGGTCGCCATGAACTATTTCGCCGCCTCCCGTTCAGCCAGCCATTTGTCGAAATCTGCCTGACTGACGACTTTCACCATGCCGTGCATTTTGTAGTGGCCAAGGCCGCATAATTCGGCGCAGGCGATTTCATAATCGCCGATCTTGGTCGGGGTGAAGTGCATGTGGATCGCGAGGCCGGGAACCGCGTCCTGTTTAAACCGCATATTGGGAACAAAGAAGCTGTGAATCACGTCGACCGCTCGCAGGGTGAGATCCACCTCGCGGTTCTCCGGAATGTACATCGTCCCGGTGACCACATCGTCTTTAGCCGCGGGATCGGCCGTATCGAGTCCGATGGCGGCCTCGTTGCCCGACGATGGATCCATCAGCTTGGGATCGGTGCGCCCGTACTTCCCGTCCGCGCCCGGATAGCGGAAGTACCAGGCGAATTGCATGCCCGTCACTTCAACCGGAAGCGCCCCAGGTTTCGCGGGTTCGAAACGCTCCGCCGCCCAGATCGGGCTGCCCATCAAATTCAGGCCCACGAAAAGAATCGCGGTTAGAGTCGTCCAGAGAATCTCCAACTTGATGTTTCCATGGGAATACTCGACCGGCGAGGAGCCTGCGCCACGGTCACGATATTTCCAGACCAGGTATCCGAGCGCGAACTGGGCCGCCACGAACACCGCGCCCATGGCGATGAAGGTGACAGTAAATTGGTGATCGATACCCGCTGCCGCCGTAGAAAAGCCGGCAGGCAACCACCAGGTTTTCGCAATGAAAAAGTAGGTGCTGGCCAAGGTAATCAGCCAGATGACCGCCAGAAGAGCGAGGCCCATTCAACGAGTCTCCCGCATTACGAGTTTGCCCCCGCGCAGTCCGATGCAAAAGAAGCAGAACTGCGGATGGCCCGGAAGTCTATCACAGCTATAGGTGATGGCAAGCACTTGTTGTGGTGACAAAGGTCTTCCAGAGGGAAATGTCCGGCGCCCCACTTGGTGCCCTTGGTGGATTCGAGTTTTCTTACCACCAAGGACACGCAATGATGACCGAACTGGCCCCGTCGGCGGGACGCCTGCGGTACTTTCCTACTGCTGCCACTCCGGAAGGCGGCCGGGAGTCCACGGTGCTCCGGCGGCTTCCATGGCTTTCTCGAGATTCATCAGATCGACCTGTATCAAGTTACGTAATTTGGGCAACTGATCCGCGAATTCCTGAGACGCAACGTTGAAAGCGTCCACGTGGGTTTGGGTGGGCCGGTAAATCGAGAAACGCTCGCCCTCCATAATTCCGGTAAGCCGGTCGTTGATGGAGGTGGGAACATTCTCGCTGCGCGCCGCCAGCACGGAATCGCCGCTCAGAGCACGTTGGATCTCGCGATTATGCTGCTCGATGGCGTCCGCTTGAGCGAGCAATGGATCGGCGTTGGGCGTATCGTGCAAAGCGCGACGAATACTCTTGAGCCGATTGGCGACATCGTCGGAGGTTTTGGTAGCGCCCGAAACAGCGCGGTAGAGCCGCGAGACCTTGCGGTTAAAATCTTCCTGGGCCGCGCGATCCTCGGCGCTCACGCCGGAAGTTCCGTCCGCAACCACGGTGAAGGTTTGCGGGGCACCGAATTGCGTGACCGTGCCGTCCACCCGCTTGAAGAGTTTCACGGAATACTTCCCGGCCAACACCAGCGGGCCCTGGTTGCCGGCGCTTGGAAAGTCATCGTCACCGCTGGAAGCATCTTCGTCGCTGACCACCGGGGCGAAGTAACGCAAATCCCAAGAAGCGCGGTGAAATCCTTCGCCGACGTCGGCATTCACGCGGCGAATGGGGGCACCCGAATCGTCGTACACCATGAAATAGACCTCCGGCTTTGCCTGTTCCCCTTCGGCGCGAAGTTCGTCGTTGCTGGGGTAGGGAGATGTCTCGTTCTTCTTCGCCGCCTCTTTTTCAGCTTCCTGGCGAAGTTCTTTCTTGGTTTTGAGCTTGTCTTTCAGGAAGTAGGTGAAGGTCGCTCCGAACGTCGGGTTATCGGCCGTATAAAGAGCATCGCCTTGAAATCCCTTCTTCGGGATACCCAGCGGCAATTGCTCGATATACATCAATGGGTCCTTCACCGGAAAAACCGTAACGTCCTGCTGCAAAGTCTCTGCTTTGACTTGACGGAGCGGGGTGATGTCGTCGAGAACGTAGAAACCGCGCCCGAACGTCGCCAGGATCAAATCGTTTGCTTTGGGATGAACCACGATATCGCGCACAGCGATCGTCGGCAGGCCGCCTTTCATTTGAATCCATTTCTGACCACCATCCATGGTCAAGAAGGCGCCGAATTCGGTTCCCGCGAAGAGCAGATTCGGGTTCACTGGATCTTCGGCAAACGCAAGCACCGGGCCGTTCTCTGGTAAATCGCCAGCAATGGAAGTCCAGGTCTTGCCTTTGTCGGTCGACTTCAGCAGATAGGGTTTGAAGTCTTCATTTTTATGGTTGTCAAAGGCGGCGTACACCGTGCCCGCGTTGTAATGCGACGCAGCCAGCCGGCTGACGTACGTGTTTTCGGGAACGCCGGCAAACTTTTCGTATTTCGTCCAGGTTGACACCGTCTTCGGTGACCTGAATCAATCCGTCATCGGTGCCGACGTAGACCAGGTTCTCCTGCTTTGGTGACTCAGCCAATGAAACGATGTTCCCGTAAAAAGAAGTTGACTGGTTTTTTGCGACCGCATCCGGTCCCCAGACCTTGCCCATCACCGGGAGCTTGTTGCGGTCGATCTGGCGGGTCAGATCGCCGCCGAGTGGTTTCCAGCTTTGTCCGCGATCGTCGCTGCGGAAGAGCTTGTTCGCCCCGAAATACAGCCTCGTATGGGAATGTGGGCTGATGATGAGTGGAGAATCCCAGTTCCAGCGCAGCGGCGGCTCACCTTTGCCTTCTGCCGGCTGAATCAGGATCTGCTTCCCCGTACGGCGATCATGCCGCACCAGCACGCCATATTGTGATTCAGCATAAATCGTATTCGCATCTTCCGGATCCACCTGCGAGCGGAAGCCGTCTCCGCCAGTAGTCACAAACCAGTCGGAGTTCATGATGCCGTTGATGGCTTTCGTTCTGCGAAGGACCACACCAGGAAAAATTGTCCTGTGTCCCGCCGCAGACGTTGTAGAACTCGGGCGAGTTGTCGACGGCCACATCGTAGAACTGGACCGTGGGCAGGTTGGCTTTGAATTGCCAGGCGGCGAATCCATCGAAGGTCTCAGCAACGCCGCCGTCGCTTCCGAGCAGAGCATGCCGGGTGTTGTCTGGGTCGATCCATAGCGCGTGGTTATCGCCATGATGATTGGCTTCGTTGATCTTGTGGAGCGTCTTGCCACCGTCGTTCGATTCGCGCACGGAGACATTCATTACGAAAACGTGATCAACACTTTTCGGATCGGCGACGATCTGCCCGTAATACATCGAGCCAGCCTCAAAGTCATTGCGCTTCTCCCAAGTCGCACCCTTGTCCGTTGGAGCGGAAGACTCCGCCTTTGCCATTGGCAGCTTCGATAGTGGCGTAGACGACATTCGGGTCGGCCGGAGAGACGATAACACCGATGCGTCCCATATCTTCTGAGGGCAAGCCCGGACTTGAGCTTGTTCCAGGTCGCTCCAGCATCTGTGGACTTGTAGATGGCGCTCTCCGGACCGCCATCGATAAGCGTGAACACGTGGCGGCGACGCTGGTAAGCCGTGGCATAAAGAATATCGGGATTCGAGGGATCGATCAGCGACATCCGCGACGCCGGTGTTCTCGCTGATGGTGAGCACTGCCTTCCACGTCTTGCCCGCGTCGGTCGTCTTGTACAGTCCGCGATCGCCGCCCGGTCCCCAGAGCGGCCCTTCGGCAGCAACGTAAACGACTTTGCTGTCACGCGGATCGACCACGATGCGGCCGATGTGCTCGGACTTCTTCAGCCCGAGATTTTTCCAGCTCTTTCCGCCATCTTCGGAACGGTAAATTCCATCGCCGTAGCCCACGCTGCGCTGGCTGTTGCTCTCGCCGGTACCGACCCAGACGACCGAGGGGTCGTTGGGATCAAGCGTCACCCACCCGATTGAATAGGAGCCTTCGCCATCGAAGACCGGGGTCCACGTAGTGCCGTCGTTGACCGTCTTCCACACGCCGCCAGAAGCCACGCCGACATAGTACTCGTACTTATTCTTTGGGTTGACGGCAAAGGCGATTACGCGTCC
>CAWCRE010000007.1:0-120342 GCA_963797845.1 Terriglobia bacterium | reverse complement strand
GGCGCCAAGGTCTTCATCAGCCTTGTCGTCGTCTCGGGCACGTGTGTCTTGTTGCAAGGGGCGCTACAGCCAACCAGTAACAACATCGCAAAATTCATCTGCTACCTGTTGGTCGCTGTACTCGCGTCGCGCTTGAAAGTGAATTTGCCCGGGATCACGGGCACGATGTCGGTCAACTTCCTTTTCATTCTGCTTGGACTTCTAGAGCTTAGTTTTTCCGAAACCCTGGTGTTGGGAACCGCCGCCATCCTGGTGCAGTGCGTTTATCGCGATCGGCCCAGCGCGATGCAGGTGACTTTCAACATTTGCGCCAGCGCGCTTTCCATTGCGGCCGCGTATTTTGTTTATCACCTCACGCTGTTTCATTGGGGCATCGACAATCATCGCCTGCTGTTAATCGTGGCGGCGATCACCTACTTTGTTGCGAACACCGGTTCGATTGCGATTGTCATTTCACTGACGGAACACAAACCTATCCGCAAGATCTGGGTCGAATGCTACTTCTGGTCCTTCCCTTATTACCTGGTCGGCGCTGGCGTGGCCGGCGGAATCAACTGGTTTAACAGCAAGTTTGAATGGGAAACTTCGCTTCTGATCGTGCCCATGGTTTACCTGATTTACCGGTCGTACCGGCTTTACCTGGGCAAACTGGAAGACGAAAAGCGGCACGTAGAAGAGATGGCGGACCTGCATCTTCGCACGATCGAGGCGCTGGCTCTGGCCATCGAAGCCAAAGATCACACGACGCACGATCACTTGCAGCGGGTGCGGGTGTATGCGATCGAAGTGGCAAAAGAGATCGGCGTCAGCCAAGCGGAGATGGAAGCGTTGCATGCCGGCGCTCTGCTGCACGACATCGGCAAACTCGCGGTACCCGAACACATTATTTCGAAGCCCGGCCGCCTGACTCCCGAAGAATTCGAGAAGATGAAGATCCACCCGGTGGTGGGAGCCGAGATCCTGGAACGGGTTCGCTTCCCTTACCCGGTGGTTCCGATCGTGCGCGCCCATCACGAGCGCTGGGACGGCACGGGTTATCCATTCGGCTTGCGCGGCAACGAAATTCCCATTGGCGCACGCATTCTCTCGGCGGTTGACTATCTCGACGCGCTGGCCTCGGACCGCCAATACCGCCGCGCTCTGCCGATCGACGAAGTCATGAAGCGACTGGCGGAAGAATCTGGACGCTCGTTTGATCCCAAGGTCGTATCCATTCTTCAGAAGCGTTATCGGGAACTGGAGAAAATTGTTCAGGCTCAATTCGCGCCCAGCGAAGAGTTGAAGCTCTCGACCGAAATAAAAGTGGAGCGCGGCAGCGCACCGGACGCGGGGTTTGAAGACATCACCAACAAGGATGTCCCCGGCCAGGAAGCGACCTTCTTGTCTTCCATCGCCGCGGCACGCCAGGAAGCGCAAACACTTTTCGAACTCAGCCAGGACCTGGGCGCCTCGCTCAGTCTGGGCGAAACGCTGTCGGTTTTCTCCGTAAAACTTCGGCGCCTGGTCCCCTACGACGCGATCGCCATTTACGTTCGTCGCGGCAACGAGCTGGTGCCCGAGTATGTGAGCGGCGACAACTTCCGGCTGTTCGCTTCCCTGCGTATTCCGATGGGCCAAGGATTGTCGGGATGGGTTGCGCACAATCGCAAACCGATTATTAACGGCAACCCCTCGGTGGAACCGGGATACTTAAACGATCCGAGCAAGTTCAGCACGCTGCGATCGGCTCTGGCCATTCCGTTGGAAGGCCTGGCCGGGGTAGTTGCCGTGCTCGCTCTTTATCATGCCGAGCGCGACGCGTTCACCTCGGACCACCTGCGCATCTTGCTGGCGATCTGCTCGAAGATGGCTTTGGCGATTGAGAATGCGCTCAAGTATGAGCAGGCGGAAAGCTCGGCAACCACGGATTATCTGACCGGGCTTCCCAACGCACGTTCACTGTTTCTCCAGTTGGATCGCGAACTGGCGCGCTGCAAACGAGACAAGTCCTCGCTCACCGTGATGGTGTGCGATATGGATGGTTTCAAACAGATCAACGACCGCTTCGGCCACCTGGAAGGCAATCGTGTACTTCGCCTGTTCGCGCAGTCATTGAAAGAAAGCTCGCGCGAGTACGACTACGTGGCGCGTATGGGTGGCGACGAATTCGTGCTTGTAGCACCAGGATTGCCGCCGCACGCTTCGACGACCAAGGCCGACAATTTGCGGGAACTTGCCAAGCATGCGGGCAAGGAGGTGTGCCGCGAAGATTTATTGTCGCTCAGCGTTGGCCAGGCTGTGTATCCCGACGATGGCGACGATGCCGAAGAACTGCTTGCCGAAGCCGATCGCCGCATGTATCAGGAGAAACAGGAGCAGCCGTCGCGCAAGAACCGCCGCATGCATCCGCGCATGAAGTGCCGGATCACGATCGAATTGCAGCCAAAAGCCGGAGACGCGCCGATCCTGGGTAATTTGACCGACCTCAGCCTGGGTGGCTGCTACGTGGAAACCAGCGCCATCCTGCCCCCCGGCAGCGGCGTAAAAATCGTGTTCTCGATCGATGACGGCAAGCTGCAAGCCGAAGGCGTGGTGGCTCGAATCGAGCCCGGATCCGGCATCGCGATTCAATTCGACGAAATGAACCGCGAAGGACGCGAAAGCATGTACCGCATTCTGGAGTACGTACAGAACACCTCCACGTTCTACGACAACAACTACTTTAAAAAGCTGTTGAACCGCTGATCTGTCGGGGGGCTCCGGCTTGTCACGCATCGCAAAACTCGCGGCCAAGATCATGGTTCTGGTTCTTCTGGGCGGATTTGCCGGCGCCCTGCTGGTCCGCTTCGCCCCCGGCTTTGGAACGGATGACGCGGAATTGGACTCGCGGCTGAGTTCGCAGAGCATTCAATCGATCCGCCGCGCGAATCAGGACCAAGCCGCTTTTGCGACCTTCTATTTCCGTTACCTGGGCAATATCGTGCGCGGGGATCTGGGACAATCCAGAACCTTGCAGCAGCCGGTTGCGCAATTACTCCGGGAGCGGTTTCCGGCGACTCTCAAACTGGTTGCACTTGGTCTGGGCCTGGGATGGTTCCTTGGCGTCTCTTTCGCGGTCGCTACCATCATGGCGCGAGCGGCGTATCTGGATGTGGTCACCGGCTTGTTAGTCGGAGTTCTCCTCTGCCTTCCAGCTTCCGTGCTTGCCTTGCTTTTTGTGCTGGCACGCTTGCCTGCGCAGCTATTGTTGGCGGTCGTGATTCTTCCCAAGGTTTATCGCTATTCGCGCAACTTGCTTACGAGTAGCGCTACGCTCCCCCATGTGTTGACGGCGCGCGCGAAGGGACTCGGGGAATGGCGAGTTCTTTTCTGGCACATTTTCCCGACCGTCCTGCCGCAATTTGTTGCCCTGGCTGGGGTGTGCGTCAGCATCGCCTTCACCGCCGCGATCCCGGTCGAGGCCCTTTGTGACATCCCGGGGATCGGCCAATTGGCGTGGAAAGCAGCCTTAGGCCGAGATGTCTCGTTACTTATCAACCTGACGCTGCTGGTCACACTCATTACCGTGGTTGGCAATTCTGCTTCGGACTTGCTCAAGCGTTCGCCTTCGCTGGAGGTTGCATGAAGCTCTTGCGGGCTGTGGCAGTGGCGATGCTAATGATCGTCGCAGCGGCTTCTCTTGTCCCGCAACTGATTACGGGAGCCTCCTATGCCAGACAGTTTCGCGAATTGCCCGACAGCCCTCCCAGCCGCCAACATTGGCTGGGCACGGACGATCTGGGCCGCGACCGCCTCTCGCGTCTGCTGTATGGAACACGGGTGTCTCTGCTTCTGGCCCCGGCCGCAGCGCTGTTGGCAACGTTGCTTGCAGCGTTGATCGGCGGTATCGCAGGCTTTGAGGGCGGCCGCACAGAAAAAGCAGTCATGGGAGCCACTGATCTCTTTCTCTCGCTTCCGTGGCTCTTCCTGCTGATTACGGTTCGTGCTGCGATGCCGTTGAACGTCTCTCCGGGCACTTCGGTGATGATCACCTTCGCGCTGCTCGGCTGCCTGGGATGGGCGGGAGCCGCGCGCGTGATTTGCTCAGCCACAAGGTCTATCGCCGGTGCAGATTTTATTCTGCTGGCCCGAGCCTCGGGGGATGGTGGCTTCCGACTTCTGTGGCGGCATGTTTTGCCAAATCTAAGGCCGATTGTCCTGGCACAGTTCTGGCTTTCGGTCCCCGCATTCATCCTGACCGAAGCCAATCTTGGCGTACTTGGATTGGGAGTGTCGGAACCGTTGCCCTCGTGGGGAAGCCTGCTAAAAGACCTTGGCACCTTCAATGGGATTTCGGCGCCGGTTTGGCAGTTCGCTCCATTGCTGCTCTTCGTCTTAGTTGTAAGTAGCTTTCATCTTGTTCTCACCTCGGAGGAGTTGCCGGCATGAAAACGCGTTTGGCTTTATTCATTCTTCTCACAGCATTCAGCATGCGTTCCGCGATGGCGCAGGCTGGAGGCGAACTGCGCTTTTGCCTGCATTCGGAGCCAAAAACGTTCAATCCTCTGATGGCAGAAGACGATTCATCGGAAGCGATTCGATATTTGACTGGCGGGGTTCTGGTGCGCCTGAACCGGCAGACCCAGCAACTCGAACCGGAGTTAGCGACAGCGTGGAAGATCAGCGACCAGGGCAAGACCATCACCTTCCACCTGCGCAGCAATCTGCATTTTTCTGATGGCACTGCTTTCACCGCGGAAGACGTCGCCTACACCGTGAAGCAATTAATGGATCCTGCCCTACACTCGCCGGTCGGCGATGAGTTTCGCGCGGGAACCGGAGCGGTACAGACGCGAGTGATCAAGAAAGATCAGGTCAGCATTACTTTTCCCGCGCCGGTCTCCGGAATGGACAAACTTTTCGACCAGGTTGCGATCCTCTCCGCTCAATCGCCGAAGAAAGAGATGGCGGTTTTGGGACCCTACTACGTGGCCGACAATAAAGCCGGCGCTTATCTGCTTCTGAAACGCAACCCGAATTACTGGAAGCACGACGACAGTGGCAGGCAACTGCCTTACGTCGAAACCGTGCACATCGATATCCAGCAGAATCGGGATATCGAGATGCTGCGCTTGACGCGCGGCGAAATCGACTTCATCAACTCCATCGATCCCGAGTATTACGACAAGGTCTCTTCCACAAATTCCGCGATGGCGAATGATGCCGGCGTTTCACTCGACTCGGAACAGATGTGGTTCAACCAGGTGTCCGGATCTCCGCTGCCCGGCTACAAAAAAGCATGGTTCACGTCGACGAATTTTCGACGGGCTATCTCGGAATCCATCAACCGCGCCGATCTGAGCCGCATTGCTTTCCGTGGACATGCCAGGCCGGCGGTGGGTCCTATTTCGCCCGGAAATAAGTTTTGGTTCAATTCCAGCTTGCAGCCTCATCCTTTTGATCAGAAATCGGCGCTTCAGAGGCTCTCGCAGGACGGGTTTCGATTCAATGACGGCGTGCTTCGCGACCGCGACGGCCACGCAGTCGAGTTCTCGATTATCACCAATGCGGGCAACAAATATCGCGAGCGCATGGCCACCATGATCCAGCAGGATCTGTCGGGCATCGGGATCAAGGTCAATGTCGTGACTCTCGACTTCCCATCCCTGATTGAACGGATTACGCGCACCTTCGACTATGAGGCCTGCATGCTGGGCCTGATGAACAACGATCTAGACCCGAATTCACAAATGAATGTGTGGCTGAGCTCCTCGGACAACCACCAATGGAACCCAAGCCAGAAGACTCCAGCGACGGCATGGGAAGCGGAGATCGACAAAATCATGCATGCACAGGCGTCCTCTCTGGACCTGAAAACTCGTAAGCAATTGATCGATCGGCTCCAGGAAATCGCGTGGCAACAAGAGCCTTTCATCTACCTGGTGAACAAGAACGCGCTCTCGGCGATATCGCCTTCTCTGCGCAACGCTCATCCCGTGGTCTTGAACCCGCAGGTGTACTGGAACATCGATCAACTTTCTTTAGGAAGTGAGATCGCCCGGAACCGCTAATGACTTCGCGCGTGCTTTCAATGCGGATATCGGCAAGTTATCCCGGTAAGCCGGGAGTGCTTTGCAATCTTTCGCTCGACATCGGCAAAGGTGAGATTCTGGGCCTGGTCGGTCAGAGCGGTTGCGGGAAGAGTACGCTGTCGCTTGCTGTGATGAGGCTGCTGCATCTTAAGAACGGGAAGATGGAAGGGTCGATCGAGCTTAACGGGCGAGACATTCTGCAACTGAATGAACGAGAAATGCGCAGCCTGCGCGGCAAAGAAATCGCACTGGTGCTTCAGAGCCCGATGTCTTCCTTGAATCCGGCTCTGCGCATTGGCACGCAGATGGAAGAAGCGTGGAGAGTTCACCGGCAAGGGTCCGCGTGACGAGTGCCGTTCAGGAAGTACTGCAGGCTTTCGCCGACGTCGCGCTGCCCGCCGATCTGGACTTCCTCAAGCGCCGTCCCTCGGAGCTCAGCGTCGGACAGGCGCAAAGAGTTCTCATCGCGATGGCGATTCTTCACCGGCCCGCTCTTTTGATCGCCGACGAACCCACGAGCGCGCTCGATATCATCACGCAGTCCGAAGTTCTGGAACTTTTCGCAAATCTGAGCGTGAAATTCGGAATGAGCGTGCTTTACATCTCACACGATTTATTATCGGTCGCGACGATCAGCAGCCGGATGGCGGTTATGCATCAAGGCGAGATCGTGGAATGCAGGAGCACGGCGGAAATCTTTCGGACTCCGCAACACCCTTACACGCGGCAATTGATCCGCGCGCTGCCGGTGGTGCCCAATTTCGCTGCACGAGCGGCATCGAAATAGAATTGGGATTTACTTGCGGCCAGGATGAAATTCGCCGCGGGGAGAAAACTGCGTGTAAGGCCATTCCCCGCTCTTGCTTGCCGATTTTGAAGCGCTTGCCGCAGCGGCCATGGCGAGCGGTTCGGTGCCCCAATCCGCCGGAGCGGGCCGGACTCCCCAAACATTTCCAGGCTCATGAAGCGCTAATCCCACCAGCCAGAACTTGGCGCCAGTACCGAGCGGGACGCAATTGGCAACGGTCGCAGTGGCTTTGCCCGCGGGCAGATCGCCCAACTCCACCAGTGTGCCCGGTTCAAAAGGCCGTGTCACGCGCACTCCGCAGCCCTGCGTATTGACAATGAGCGTATGGCACGGCTCTGAGAACTGAATCGCCGGATCCAGGCTGGTTAAACGAATGGGAATTTGGGCACGAATCCTGGTACTACGGCGAGCCGGTCCGGAAGAAGTGTTGGTTGCGTCCATAGTCTTACCTAAATTTTACGTCGTAATCCAGCAGATGGACGGGTCGTAGAGGCGGGACGCGAAACCAAGGTAACCGCTAGTTGCACCCGGCAGAGACTTGAATCTGGACCAGAGGACCAGCATTCCCCAACCGGGACTTTCTCAGCATATTCGCCGAAGGAATTCCGGTACGGTGAAATGACTTCTCGCAGTCGGCGGAGGAGGGTCCGAGCATACTTCCCTCCATGTAGGCCAGCCCCGGACAACGGGTGCAGGTCCCGACATGGCTACAGCTTGAACACACAGGCAAATCTTTGGCTCGGATAGAACGTACGCGGTGGAGTTCCGGTGAGTTCTGCCAGATGTCGATGAATTTTCGGCTTCGCACATTCCCGCTGGGCAAGGGAAATTGCACACAGGGAAATACATCGCCGTACGGAGTGATATATGCGGCGGTGTGGCCGGCGCTGCAGGGAAGCCCTTCCATCACGTCGTCTCCGGCAGGTGGTGGAGGCGCACAGAATTCTTCCACGTTGCCGACCAGATCGCGGTTATGAAATACCGCGTTCAGCTCCGACCCGGAAATTCGCAGATCAAGGACGGAGGTGTCGCCATCCATCTTGGGCGTAATGGTCGGGTCGAGCGCGTACTCTACGCCCAGCTCTCTGGCGAGAGCCTGCACCCCAGCGTGATCTCCGCTATTGACGCTCATCAAAACGTTCGCAATCGTGACTTTCAGTCCCTGTTGTTGCAGAAAGCGGATCGCCTTGATGCTGCGCTTGAGCGATCCCGGTAACTTGGTAATCGCATCGTGCACAGCGGGTCGATGCGAGTAGACGCTGACTTGAATCTGCTCGACTCCCAACTCGCGAATACGTCGAGCCTCGTTCGCCCCGATCATGACGCCGTTGGTCTTTAGACGCACATTGAACTGCAGCTTCCGCGCATACTCAAGTATTTCGAAAAAATCCATCCGCATAAGGACTTCGCCGCCGCTCAAGGTAAGGAAGAACGTTCCGGCTTCGGCGAGTTGGTCCAGCACATTCCTGATTTCCCCGGTGGTCATCTCTCCATGATCGTCGTGGTCGAGGTAGCAGTGCACGCATCGCTCGTTGCAGCGATAGGTGATATCGAGATGAACTCCGAGGGGAACGCCGAGATCGAGGGCACGCTCGTTCATCTGTTGCAGCAGGCTCATGCTGCCTCCTCGATGGGAGAGTCCGAGACCAGCAGGATGCCGTGCTTCGATAGTTCTTCGACGAAATGCTCGGCATCGGCGCGGGCGAGTTCCGGGTCCACTTCAAACTGGGCGCACACAACACGATTGACGATTTCAGAAAGTGGGGTGCGGCCGTCGGCTGCCTGCCAGATGGAGGTCGCCACCTCATTGAGCGTGAAAAAAGTGGAGTCCACCGCCGACATCACCATCATCTCGCCACCGAGCATGCGCGCGGCAATCGCGGTGCTTCTCGCAATGTAGCGATCATTCATGCGACCAAGTCCCAAACTTGTTCGGTAGGCACAAAGATCAATCGCCGCACCGGAACGCGCTCCACGAACTCGCAGGCAGATCGGAAAACTGCTTTGACCAGTTCCTGATCTTCCGCAAAGAAAAGTATGTTGCGCATGAGACGGCGAACCGATTCCGTACTGTCGAGAGGCTCGATTCGGTTCGAGTCACCTTTCTCGAGGAAGTACAACGCGGCAATCGCAGCGGATGAATTCTCGCCCGACCGCGCTAGTTCGCCGGCGAAAGGGGTTCCACAACCACGATAGGTCTCGCCGTCCCGCGAAACGTAGGAGATCTCATCGGTGAGCAGAATTGCGTCGCTCGGAGCAAGACGCGAGATTGTGGTCTTACCGGCGCCGGAAACTCCGGAGAAGAGGAAAGCTTTGCCGTTCCGAATCGCACTGGCCGCATGCAGAAGGAAGCCGCCGTTTTTTGCGAGCAGCAGGGTATGGATGATCCGCAGCACCGAATCCACCGAATAAGGATTCGCCGTTTGCCGGATCTTTCCGTGGCCTAACCCCGGGTCCCATTCGGCACGAAAGTCGCCTCGACGCAGGTACCATGTGCCTTGTTGCATGGTGACCTCAACATCGGCGTCGGATTCCATGTCGGCATCGGGAGAAACAAGTTCAACATCGAAGGTGAATTTCGGCTTGGCGGAGGATAGAAAGCCTTCATAACGCCGTGCGAGGAGATCGCGAAAGGACACGTCGTGGGTACGCAAGAGCACGGGCAAATTGCCGATCTCAACCGCAAGCTCGTGGCGGCTCATTCCACCCCATCCCGAAGTGCCCGCAATCTGGGCAGTGCGACTTTCTTGCTCGAATGGGTATTGCAACAGCGGAGGACAAGCCGTTGCAGGGGAGCGACCTCACTCAGCAACATGGCGAGCAGGCGATTCGACCGCGAACGGGTTCGCGAGGGCACGATGACCGTTTCTCCCCGACGTATCATGGTGACGACGCCAAGAAATTGTTCGCGCGACAGCGGCGAATCGCTCTCCGCCATGCAATCCCCGCGAGTAACGAAGTAATTCGCTGCCCCCCAACTTCGAAATCAAGCGGTGCACGAAGAACCTTTTTCCCCGCTCGTAGAGAACCAATTCACCGGGTTCCACTTCATGGAGTTGGCTGGATTGAATCGTGAGTACATCGCCTGGCCATAGGGTGGGCAACATGCTTTGGCCGGAAACACGAAGACGAACGGTTCCGTTTTGCTCGAGCACTTCAGCGGCGAGACTGCAACCACATTCGTCCCGGGTGCGGATACTCATGAAAAAGGCTACGACCTCTTTCGGTTGAAACGACATTGGCCCTGGCTACCCTGCAGTTTGCCGCAGGCCAACGCCAGCGTCTCAAAGACGCGCTCGTAACGGAAATCAGGCTTGGTGTACGGCTTTTTGACAACACCGTCGCGCGGTGGACCCTGGACATCCGCAGAGGTGTCGTTCCTTTGGGTCATAGGTTCACACGTCTCCAACAGACGATGGTCACCGCCGCTACTCCGAGCTTTCCAGGATAGGGCAGTTTACAACACACTTCGCCGGAAATGCGACGCTTAATAGGCCCCGGGGGTGCCAAACCTTGCACCAGTCACCGGGAGTGACTAGTAGAACGAGAGTGTCCCTTCCCGCCTGGCGCGCGACAAGCTGAAGGAGAAAGTGAGCAGGGAAAGCGGAAGCAGACAAGCTGCAAAGATCAGGAGAATCACAATCTCGGGCCGTAACTCGGCAAAGCTCCATCCTTGAAGCAAAGCTTGCCTGAGCGCGGTGAGGGCGTGAGTCACCGGCAGCAGTGATGAAACGACCTGCAGTGGCCGTGGCAGGCTGCCGGTAGGAAAGAGCGTTCCGGTCAAAAACCAGAGACCTGAACCCAAGATCCAGACCACCGCCGAACCTTTCTGGACCAGCAACTGGACTGAGGCGGCAAACAACCCGATGGCCATCGCGATCGCGAGGGAGAGCACAACCACAACGACGCATCCGGCAATGTTGGCATGCATCCACTCCGCACGAGAGAACAGCATCCCGCCTCCCAAATAGAAAACAAGCTGTAGCGCGTTGGCGGCGAAAGCCGAGAGGGCGCTGAGAAATACCAGTACCGCGGGTGGAGTGGCCGAAGTCATCAGCACTTCTAAAGTTCCCGTCTGTTGCGCCTCCTGCACGGATGTGAGGAAAGAGTTGACGCCCATCACCAGAAATGTGTAGAAACCGGTTCCCACCAGAACGAACGGAAAATACTCGACGCCTTCCGGACGGAACGAGGGTCCGATCGCCCGCGACAGGTAGTAAAAAGCGGCAAGCTCGGCTGCAGCCCCGCCCAGCGTGATCAGAAAACCCGCCCGGTAACGGATCGCAATCAGCAAGTCGCGACGCATGATGGCCACGGCTTTATCGATGAGCGAGGACATCACAGAGCTACCGCTATGGTGAGGGATTCGTCTTGCTCGCCCGTTCTCTGAAATAGAAATCTCGCAGCTCGTCGACATCCGCGCCCTCAAGTTTCCGCCGGCCGACTAGAACTCCGTTATGGAGAACAGCTACGGAGTCTCCCACGGCTACAGCTTCGTTGAAACTGTGGGTTGCGAGAATGACGGTTGCGCCGCGAGCTCCGAGATTCCAAACCAATCGCCAGAAATGCGCGGCCGAGGCAGGGTCGAGGCTGCGAGTGGGCTCATCGAGCAAGATGACCGAGGGTTGTGCCATCAACGCACGGGCGATGCCCAACCTCTGATACATTCCGCTGGAAAACTTCATCACCAGCGTGTTCGCTGCATCGGCCAGACCGGACTGCTCCAGCATGCTATCGATGCGGTCTTTACGTTCCGGTCGAGGAACCTCGTTGAGCGCAGCGAAAAAATCAAGATTTTCCCGACACGTGAGTCGCGGGAAGAAAGAGCGCTCGTTCGCCACCGCGAACCCTACCTGCCGGCGAACATGCTTGCCGTCGCGCAGCGTGTCGAGACCCGCGACTCTCACATTGCCGGAGTCGGGCAGCAACATGGTAGAGATCAGTTTCAGCGTGGTTGTCTTGCCGCTGCCATTGGGGCCGAGCAGAACCAGCGTACTTCCCTTAGAGACGCTGAATGTGACACGATCCAGAGCCTGAGTTCTGCCGCAACGCTCCTGGCCGAACCAGTTGAATAGCGCCGGCCGGTGCCGGAAGGCCTTGCTGACGGATTCAAGTACGATGGCGTCCATCGCAAGAAGGAATTGCCCAGAGCCAGTTACGGAAAAGTGTCTGTATTATAGTGTCCGCAATTCGTGCTGGTAATTGCTTTCCATGTCCTCCGCCTCAGCCTCACCATTCGAGAGTGTAGTTCGAGCGAGCCCCCATGCGGCGGAAAGCAACCTCGAATTTGAAGTATTGGTCGCCTGCACTTCGCCATTTCAGCCTTGCGCTGCGCGAGAACTGCCGTTGCATCGGCTCGATTACGACCGAATTCTGCTTCTCGCGCAACACCATGGCGTGATCCCGCAACTGAGCGACGCCATGGAACAGGCCGCGCCGGACGTGCCGGCCGCGTTTCTGCAAAAGCTCCGGGAAGAAAGCCTGAAAAATACTCGCCAGGCGCTTTGGCTGACTCGAGAATTGTTTCGGATTCTGGCGCAACTCAAGGCTCGGAATGTAGACGCACTCCCGTACAAAGGCCCCGTGCTGGGGGAACTGCTCTATGGCAATGTGGCCGCGCGTCAATTCAGCGATGTCGACATCCTGATTGCTGAACGAGACCTGCCCATCGCCGTAGCTGCGCTTCATGAACTCGGGTACGAGCCGGGGATCGAACTCACTCCTCGCCAAGAGCGCGCCTATCTTCGTTCGGGATATGAATACACGTTTGACAGGGAAAACGGACGCAACCTGGTGGAACTGCAATGGAACGTGCTACCGAAATTCTATTCGGTCGATCTCACGACGGAGGGCCTGTTTGAACGGAGCCGGGTTGTCACCTTCGGTGGCCAGACAATCCACACTTTGTCTTCGGAAGATTTGTTGATCGTGCTCTGCCTGCACGCGGCGAAACATGCTTGGGCTCAACTCTCATGGCTGAGCGACATAGGGAAACTGGCCCAGACGCAACCAGTGGACTGGGATTTGGTGAGTCGGACAACATCCAGCCTGGGCATTGCAAGGATTGTGGCGGTCACATTCTCTCTTTGTGAGCGTTTGTGGAAGGAAAGGATCCGGGGGGTTGTCGACGCGGAGGAACTCCACGAACCAATACTTCGAGAGCACCTGGAATTGCTGGCTGCGGGAGAAGAACTCGATGCCGAGTCGATAGCTTACTTCCGGCGTATGGTCCAGGTGCGAGAACGGCGCAGCGACCGCCTGCGCTTCGTGTGGCGGCTGGCGACCACGTCGAGCGTGGGCGAATGGTCCGCCATTCGCCTCCCCGCGCAAATGTTTCCTCTCTACGGGGCGGTACGGGTGTACCGCCTCGCGAAAAGATTCGTTACGAACCGATAGTCAACACCACGCGGAATCTGGCCTTCCCGCTCGTCATCTGCGCCCAGGCATCGTTGATTTTCTCCAGCGGATATTTCTCGATCATCGGGCCGCACCCCAGTTTGCACGCTGAACCGCAGCGTATCTTCGGAATCTTTTGCGGTGCCGGAAGGCCATCCCTGGATGGTTTTCTGTCCCGTAAGAATGTCGGCGACATTGATGGAAAGTGGCTCCGAAGGTGCGCCTATCACCAGCAATTCTCCTGCTGGTTTCAAAGCCGCCGGCAGCGCAGACATAGCTTTCGCGTCCGGAGCGGTGGACAGAATCACCTTGGCGCCCCCCATCTTTTTGAGCTGCTCAACGGGATCGCCGGCGTCGCTGTCAATGTAATGCCGGCGCGCCGAGCTTTTTCACGAAATCTGCTTTGTCCGCTCCGCGCCCAATGGCAATCGTGTCAAAACCCATCTGGCGGGCATACTCAATTCCGAGATGGCCCAATCCGCCGATACCCTGCACAGCGACGGTGTCCCCGCGCGCGGGCGATGGAATTTCTCAGTGCGTTGAACACTGTAATTCCCGCGCACAGCAAAGGCGCCGCTTCATCATTTTTAAGGTCGTCCGGCATGGCGGCGACGGCTTCCGCGGGAGAGATCATGTATTCGGCATAGCCACCGTCGTGCGAGATCCCTGTAATTTTTCCGTTCACGCACAGGATGAACTGCCCACGCCGGCAAGGATCGCACACGAAGCAGTGCCCGCCATGCCAGCCCACGCCGACTCTCTGACCAACTTTCCAGTTGGTGACATCTGCGCCGACCGCATCGATACGGCCGGAAATTTCGTGTCCGGGAATGCGCGGGAATTGCAACCCCGGCCAGGCGCCTTCCTTCACCAGCACATCGCTGTGACAGACTCCGCAGGCTTCCACCTTCACCCGCACCTGCCGTGGGCCGGGCTGCGGAATTTCACGCTCTACGAGTTCCCAGTCTCCGTGAGCCTTGCTCACTTGAACTGCTTTCATACGTGCCATAAGTTTTTCCTTCTTTCGGATGAATTGTGTTGAGTCGAACCCAGGAGTCGTCAGTGCTGTAGAAATCAGTAGATGTGAACAGGATGTTTGGAGATTCGGGAAAAGTCAGCGGGAATTTTTGCGGGCGCGCGCTAGACCTGCCTGCAACCCGCGCTTCACGGCCTTGCCGTAGCCTCCGGACTCCATGGTCGCCATCACCGTGCCAGCAATTCCACCCGGAGTGGTCGCTTCCTGAAGCAACTCGGGCAGGCTACTTTTACTATCGCGAAAATACTGGATTCCGTCGGCAAGGGCGTGAGCCGCGGCAGTCATTGCAATGTTCCGATCCAATCCTAGATCCTGCGCAGCTCGCGCCAGAGCGGCCAAAGCGTGGTAGCCGTGACTGGAAGAATAGGTGACCGTGAAAACATCAAACTGGTTTTCGGGGACTTCCACCACAGTCCCGGTCTTGCCGAAGAACTGTTTGATCGCTCGCCGTTGTCGCTGTGGAAATGCCGGTTCGAAAACGAGGCCAGTGAGTCCGTGGCCACTGCGGCACACCGGGCTTGGCATCGCCCGCGCCCAACGCATGGAAGGGGCCAGACGTTTGAGCGGTGAGAGTGGGATCCCGGCCGCAAGGCTAATGCCGATCGATGGGAGTGGAAGGTTCTGCAATTCACCCAGCAACGCGCGAACAGAATCGGGCCGCACAGCGATGATGAGCCGGTCTGCCTCAGCCACGGCCTTGTCGATCCCGGCCTCGCACTTCAACTCCGTAGCGCCGCTTCAGATCGCGCAACTTGTGAGGATTGCGGTCGTGCACCACCAGAGGTCGATCGTATCCAGCCAATCGCAGTCCAGCGATCAGCGCGCTGGTGATGCGTCCGCCCCCGAGAAAGACCGTCGCGCTCACGTGAGTTCCGCGCAGGCTCGATCTGCGGCCTGGATCAGCGCCTCAACATCAGCCTCGGTGTGCGCCGTGGAAATAATCCAGTGCAAGCCGTTGGAAGGCGTCATGTAAATACCGCAGTCCAGCAGCAGATGAATGAAGCGCGAATACTTCTTCGTGTCGGCGTAAGCGCAATAATCCCGGTAATCGTGAATGGCGTCGTGATCGGTGAAATAGATTTGAAACATCGGGCCGAAGCCCTGTACCACGGCAGCAATGTTGTGGCGGCGAAAAACGTCGCGCAGACCGGCAATGGCGGCGTCTCCCATAGAGTGCAATTTTCGGTAGGTTCCCTCCTGCATCAGCAAGTCGAGGTTTGCAGCAACGACTCTCATCGTTAAACGATGACCGTTGAAGGTTCCGTAGTGCAGAACCATATGGTCGCTCCACTGCATGCGATCTAAAATCCTTCGCGGGCCCGCAACCGCACCGATGGGAAAGCCCGCGCCCAGGGCTTTGCCGAACGTGCTCAGGTCGGATTCGACGCCGTAGTATTCCTGGCATCCGCCGGGAGCGTAGCGGAAACCCGTGACCACTTCATCCATGATGAACAGCGCGCCGTGCTCATGGGCCAGTTCGCGCATCTCCTGCAGATACCGTCACGCGGCGGAATGCAGCCCATGTTCGCCATGATGGGCTCGGTGATCACGGCGGCCAGTTCGTCGCCATGCCGCTGCATTACTCGTCGCAGCGCATCAACGTCGTTCCACGGAGCGACAACGACATCGTCAAAGGTAGTGGGCGGAATGCCGTCCGAATCAGGAATTCGTGATGGACTCTCCTTCGAACCAAGTTCCTCCACCGGATGGCTGTGTGCGTTTAAGAGGAACGGATCGTACCAGCCGTGATAGTGACCCTCGAACTTGAGGAACTTGCTCCGCCCAGTATGCGCGCGAGCGAGGCGCAGGGCCAACATCGTCGCTTCACTGCCGGTATTGGTGAAACGCACCGCTTCGGCGCTCGGCACCATCTGACAGAAACGCTCTGCGGCTTCGATCTCGGCGGAAGTCGCTGCCGCAAAATGGGAGCCTTGTGCAATCGTTTCGAAACGACTTGAACAATGCGCGGGTGCGCATGCCCCTGAATCAGCGCACCGAACGACATCATGAAATCCGTATAGGCGTTGCCATCAGCGTCCCACACCTGCGATCCGTGGCCGCGTTCGAGGAAGATCGGGCCGCTGGAATACACCGCTGCGCCGCGCGAGGGCGAGTTCACGCCCTCCACCAGGAATTTCTGGCGCCCAGGCAAACAATTCGCTGCGACCGGCTGTGGGGGATATTCGTCATTTGAAATCATTTGGTCAATCCGCCGTCCCTCCGCCATCCACGACGAGCGAGGCGCCGGTCATGAAGGACGAATCATCCGACGCGAGAAACAGGACGGCCTTGGCAATCTCCGTCGGCGGTTCCGATCCGCCCCATGGGCCGGTTGTTGCATCCGGCAAGTAATCTTCCCACTTCATGCCCCGCATGCGGGCGTCTTCGGGAAGCATCGGCGTTTCCACATCGCCCGGGCAGATGCAGTTCACGCGAATTCCCTGCCTTCCGTGATCGATGGCCATCGCCTTGGTCAGCAGCACCACTCCGCCTTTCGAAGCGCAGTAAGCAACGGCCTTGTCACCGCCAACGATTCCCCAGCCGGAGCTATTGTTGATGATCACGCCGCTGTGTCTTGCGATCATGTGGGGCAGGGCGTACTTCGACATCAGGAAGGTCCCCTTCAGGTTAATGTCGATCTGAAGGTCCCATTCTTCTTCGCTGCATTCGAGGGTAGTTTGCGGATAGTAGATTCCGGCATTGTTGAACAGGATGTCGAGACCGCCCAATCGCGCTGATCGTCTCCTCAACGGCGCGTTGGCATTCGGCAGCTTTGCGGACGTCGGTGCGGATAAAGATGGCCTGGCCACCTGAATCGAGAATCTTGGCGGTAATTTCATGTCCCCGGGTTTCATTACGCCCAGTGATGGCCACGCGCGCGCCTTCGCGGGAGAAGAGGAGAGCTGTAGCTTCTCCGATGCCCGACGTTCCTCCAGTGATGAGGGCGACTTTGTCTTGGAGACGCATAAGAACAGCATTCGGCATTCAGCATTCAGCCAGCAAAGTTCCCTTAACGTCTAAGGAGCAAGTCTCAGCACAACTCCAGACTGGCTGAATGCTGAGTGCTAAATACTTCCCGCCAAACCTCCGCCGTCAACAACCAGCGCTGTTCCGGTGACAAACGAGGAAGCTTCGCTCGCCAGGTACAGAACCGCTTGCGCGATTTCTTCCGGCTTTCCCATCCTGCCTAAAGGACGCTGAGCGGCGCTCGCGAGAAACTTGTCGGCGGCCTCGCCTAGTTGCTGTGCTTCGTTTCGCAGCATCGCCGTGTCGGTGTCGCCCGGGCAGATGCAGTTTACACGGATGTTCTGCGGTCCGTGATCAATCGCCATGGCCTTGGTCAGCAGCACTACGGCGCCTTTCGACGCGCAGTACACCGCAGCCTTTGGTCCGCCGGAAATGCCCCAACCGGAAGCCGTATTGATGATCGAACCGCCGCCTGCTCTTGGCCATGATGGGGATGACTTCCCGCGAAAGCAGGTAGATCGATTTTACGTTCACGTCCATGACGCGATCCCAGTCGTCTTCGCTGAGTTCGGTGATGGCTGCGCGGCGAATGATTCCGGCATTGTTGAAGAGGATGTCGATTTTTCCGAACTCTGCAATGGTTCGCGCAACCAGTTTCTGGCAATCGGCGACATGGGTTACATCCGTGTGCTGAAAGATGCGCGGCCTCCGCTGCGCGCAATCTCTTCGACAACGGTGTTTGCCGCCCCGTCATTGAGATCCGCGATAACAACTGCTGCTCCTTCACGCGCGAACAATAAGGCTGTGGCGCGCCCGATGCCAGACGCGCCGCCGGTGATCACTGCGATTTTGTTGTGCAATATCATGCGATGGATTGTTCTAAGTCAGATTCATCCGCGTCGGTGAGACTTGTTCGGCCCGAATGCTGAGTGCTGAACACTCAGTGCCTGGTGTTTCCTACCGGCTGGCCAGCCCTCCCGGCGATCTCTGCCCCGTCGCAGGTGTACACGTGCCCGGTGATATAAGCCGCATCGTCGGAAGCCAGGAATGCAAACAGGGCGGCGATCTCCTCCGGCTTGGCGTGACGGCGCAGCGGAACTTTTCGATTCACTTCCTCTAGCATTTCATCGGTGTACTCCGCACGCTGCATCGGCGTGAGCACGTATCCTGGCGCGACGGCGCAGACGCGAATCTTGGGCGCCAGTTCCAGAGCCATGGTCTTGGTCAGCTCGATCACGCCCGCTTTGGTCGCGTTGTAGTCCGCATAGAACGGCTGGCCCACGATGCCGTTGGTGGACGCAGTTTGCAGAATCACTCCGCCGTCTTTCTCCCACATGTGGCGCGCCGCGGTCTGCGCCATGTAGAAAACGCCGGTCAGGTTGACGGCGATGATCTTGTCCCACTCCTGCGGCGTGATGTCGAGAAATTTGTGGCGAATGCTGATGCCGGCATTATTCACCAGCACGTCGACCCCGCCCATCAGGCGGACCGCATCGTTAAACGCGGCCTCCACTTGTTTCAGGTTCGAGACGTCGGCATCGACGGTCCCGGCGAGATCCGGCAATTGTTGCTGTATCCGGTTCGCGCCTTCGTATCGCGGTCGAGAACGACCACTGCTGCACCTTCTTCCAGAAATCGGGCCGCGGTCGCCGCGCCGATGCCGCTGGCTCCGCCGGTGATGAGCACACGTTTGCTCGCTAGTCCTCGCATGATTCCTCTGAGGGCGACATTCTACGCCATTGAAGGGCAAAGCAGCGCTGGTTGCGTAGAGACGCGGCTTGCTGCGTCTGGGTGAGCAGGAATTCGCGGGGTTGCCGCAAGGTAGCGACTACGTCTCTCGGCAGAGGTTTCTTAGAACAGCTTACCCTTGAACGCGTAGACCAGTTCGATGATCAGGATGACGACCACCATCAATTCCAGCACGAAGGCACGGCTCTGATTGAACTGGTCCACCATGAAGCGATACAGCTCCTCGGCGGTGTTCAGTTTTTGCGTGACCAGGTCTTTGTAGTCGGGCACGCCGACCTTGGCGGCGGCAAGCTTGTACAGCCGCGCCGAAAACATGTCGCTCAAGAACTTGATGGCGTTATCCGCGTGTTCGGTGAGTTCGGTTACCTCGAGCAGCACGGTGTGAAGCCGGGTCGCGGCCTTGGCCATGCTCCAACGTGCAGCCAGTCCCGTGCCTTTGTCGAAGAACGCATACACGCTCTCCAATTCACGGGTGAGCAATTCGTCGTAGTGGCGGAATTCAAGTAACTGCGAGTTCGCATATTCCAGCAACTGAATGGCAGTCTCGGCGCCTGAGGCGCTGTCATACAAGAACGCGGCGTTGTATCCGATCACCGCCAGATCATTCAGGTAGTATGAAATTTTCGAATGCAGGATTTCGTTGCGCTCGCCTTCCGATAGCTGCAAGGTCTCGCCGCGAACAATCTGCGCGATGCGCTGCCCATGGTTCGCGACCACTTCGGCCGCGCCTGGCGCGCCGCTCATCTCGCGAACGTGAAATATGAAGTAATCTTCGCTGAGCCACTCTTTGTACGGCTTGACCAGTGCCGGGGCCGCGCGCTTGAGTTTCTCGCGCACGATGCGCGAGGCATGCCCGGCGAAATCCACGTCCCAGACCCAGCGGCTACCGAGCCGGACCATCGTGTCCCAGTCGCCCGAAAATGGAAGCTCCAGGACCACACTCAACACGCCGTAGTCGTAGTACTTGATCTGCCCGTCCAGTCGCTCGCCGCTGTCGAGCACCAGAGGCTCGATGGACTCAACCACCGGAGGACGCTGGTAGCGGACATAGCCTGGCGCGGGGTGCTTGAAGTTGGGTTGCTCAACCGTCCGGGCGCTGAAAATCTCGCGGAGCTTATCGAGCTTGATCTCCTCGCACACATCGAACTGGAGCAGCACCAGCACCGATCCCCGAATCGCGACTTCCGAAGGAGGCTGCGGGAGGGCCACAGGCTTCGTTTCGGTAAGGGTGAGAGAAGTATCGATGTCGCGAGCCATGGGCGGTTCCCCTCAGCCAGCTTTGGATGCTGTCTGAATCCTTGCTATTGTCCCAGAACCAGGGCTGGCTGGCGAGTAGAGGACATAAGTGACTTACTTGCAACTACTTACCTGCGCCTCAGAGCCCACAACGCGGCAGCAAGGACGGCGATGCCGGCTACCGCGAAACCGGTCCGCCTCATCGATCTCCGCACCTCGGATTGTCGTTTTCGGACCGAAGCGGTCTCGGGTAAGCCCGCAAGCTGGTTGTCCAGCTCTCCGTTCAGCGTCATGTGAATCACTTCGGCTAAGTGAAAGGCTTGCCGGTCTGTACACTGCGCAATTTGCTCGCGGCAGCTGAAGCCATCAGCGATGATCAACGTATCCGGTGCGGCTTCCCTCACCGCCGGCAACAATTCCAGCTCACCTACGGCCAGAGAGGCGGCATACTTGTCGGCTTCGAAACCGAACGACCCCGCCATGCCGCAGCAACCCGGAGCCGGTGAGTAGAAGTCGATTCCCAACCGCCTTAGCACGGATTCTTCATCCGTCATCTTCGCCGTCGCCTTGTGATGACAATGGCCGTGGACCAGCGCTTTACGCTCGACACGCGGAAGATCGAAGTCAGGCGCATTCTTCTCCAGGAATTCACTAAGCAGAAATGTCTGCTTCGACAGCTTGTGTGCCCGGTCATCCCTGGGGAACAGATTCAGCAACTCGTCGCGGAAGACGGCCGCGCAGCTTGGCTCCAGAACCACGATGGGAATTCCAGCCTCAATCTCTTCGGCGAGCGCATCCAGGATCTGCAACAAAAGGCGCTTGGCACGGTCGAGCATTCCGAAGTCGTAAAGCGGACGGCCACAACACAAACTCGCACCCGGTAAGAGCACGCGGAATCCCGCCGCCTCCAGCACCTCGACCGCAGCCTTCGCGGTGTCGGGCAAGAAGAAATTATTGAAGGTGTCGGGCCAGAGAACAACCGGAGTTTCGCCGATGACGTGCGCCTGTCGCTTTTGGAACCAGGATCGAAATGTTTGCGGAGCAAACGCGGGAATCTTGCGCTGCTGCGGAATTCCTGCAACCAGCTTGGCAATGTCCCGCAGAAACGGAAGCTGCGTAGCCAGATTGGCAAGTCCGGGCGCATTCGAGGCCAGGCGCGCCCAGATGTCGATGTTGCCGAACGCGTACGCCGAGAGGGGGCGAGGCCGCCCTTCGTAATAGTGCGACAGGAACTCTGCCTTGTACGTGGCCACATCCACGCCCACCGGGCAATCGCTCTTGCATCCCTTGCAGGAGAGGCAAAGATCCAGCGACTCTTTGACACTTTCATCCTGCCAGCCGTCTCGGATGACTTCGCGCTGTGTCATTTCCCAGAGCAAGTGCGCCCGACCGCGAGTCGAGTGCTCTTCTTCCCGGGTTACCCGAAAACTCGGACACATCACTCCACCTTCGTAACGCCGGCACTTGCCTACTCCCACACAACGCAAAGTTGCGTGAGCCAGGCTGCCGTGATCGTCCACATACTTGAAGTGTGTCTCCGGCTCCCACGGCTGGTAGTCAGCGCCAAGCCGCAGGTTTTCGTCCAAGCGGTAGGGCTCGACCACCTTGCCGGGATTCATCTTCCAATCCGGGTCCCACAACGCTTTGAACTCGCGAAACGCCTGCACCAGTTCCGGGCCGAACATTTTCGGAAGCAGTTCCGCGCGAGACTGCCCGTCGCCATGCTCGCCCGAGAGCGAACCTCCATAACTGACGACGAGGTCTGCTGCTTCCTCCATGAACTTGCGAAATTGCCCGATGCCCTCTCGGCTCTCCATGTCGTAGCTCATGCGACTGTGCACACAGCCATGGCCGAAGTGGCCGTACAGCACTCCGCGATACTTGAACGTATCCATCAGCTTTCGCAGATCGCGAAGGTAAGCGCCGAGTTTGTCCGGTGAGACCGCCGAATCTTCCCAACCTTCCCAACTGAGGGGCTCGCCCGGCACATGCGAGATTGCGCCCAGACTGGATTCGCGGACCTCCCACACGCGTTTGATTTGCTGTTTGTCGGTAAACAGGCGCATTTGCGGCGGAGTCAAATTTCGGCCGAGCGCCTCCATCAATCCGCGAGCCTGCGCCTCGGATTGGGCCGCGTTATCTGCTCCGAATTCCGCCAGCAGCCACCCGCCGCCGGGAGGAAACAACGCGAGCCCTTCGGAATTAATTCCTTTTCGTCGCGTGTACTCGACCAGCAGGTCGTCGACGCCTTCGAGTCCGATTGGCTTATGCTGCATCACCTCGGGCACATGATCCGCACATTGATAGATGTCGGGATACGCGATCGCCAGCAACACGCGCTGCTGCGGACTTTTTATAAGACGGCAGGTCGCCTCCAATACCGTGACGCACGTACCTTCACTGCCCACCAGCGCCCGGGCTACATTGAATCCGTTTTCCGGCAGCAGGTAATTCAGGTTGTATCCAGAGACACGCCGCGGAATGTTTGGATAACGCGCTGCGCACCAGGCCGGCGTATTTGTCGCGGAGAGTTTTCAAGCCTGCGTAGATCTGCCCGCGCCGCCCGCCTTCGCGAATGATTTGCTCGAGTTCTCGAGTCGCTGGTTGCGCCGACCCTCATTCGCACGCCATCGTAAGTGAGTATTTCCAGGGACTCGATGTTCTCGTCCGTCTTACCGGCCATCACCGAGTGCACGCCGCAGGAGTTGTTGCCGATCATCCCACCCAGCGTGCAGCGATCGTGGCTTGCAGGATCAGGGCCGAAAGTAAGTTGATGCTTTTCAGCGGCGGCACGCAGGTGATCGAGAATGACTCCGGGCTGGACTCGCGCCAGGCGTTGGGCAGGATCCACTTCCAGAATCCCCGCCATGTACTTCGAAAAATCGAGCACAACGGCAACGTTGCAGCACTGCCCTGCCAGGGAAGTTCCGCCGCCACGGCACAGGATAGGCGCACCATGCTCGCGCGCGATGGCAATGGTCGCGACCACATCGTCCACACTTCGCGGAATCACGATGCCGATGGGAACCTGGCGGTAGCTGGATCCATCGGTCGCGTAGAGGGCACGACTGCCGTTATCGAAGCGGACTTCTCCGCTGACATGGCGCAGCAGCGCAGCACAAAGGTTCTCGGCATTTACTGTGGCAGACTTGGCGGCGTGTGCGAGTTGAGCGAAAGGATCGGACATGGCTGGCGCCTAGTTCGATTCCGCGCCCGCCGCTGCATTTCCACTCACACTCGCGATATTGATCACGGTCTTCCCATCTTCCGGCCCTATGTTCACGGTGATGAGATTCTTGTTATGCGTGGATACGATGGTGTAGTGCTTATCGTCAGAAACGTTGACATTGGCATGGGGAAGCTGAGACTTGTAGAACTCCGCGACTTTTTCGGGCGGATCGTCAGTTTGTAAATTCACCGTAACGGTGTGCATGCCCGCAACATTCACGTTTGCCGCATTATTCTGCATGACCTGTGCGCCCGGATACACATCCATCCCAATGTTCTTAACCGCGTCGTCCGCATTTTCGGAACTTTCCACCGTTCCCATCGGAGTTTCGACTTTCACGTGCTTTCCGTCTTGCGTGACATGCGTATGCCTGGCAATTCTGAGCCCGATGAAGGTGGCCGTGACACTGCCGATAATGCCTAATCCTACGATCACCGCCACGACAATCAGGATGATCTTGACCGCGTTGTTGCCTTGAGGAGGGGCAGGAGCAGTCGCAACTGGAGAAGTGACTGGCGCGCCCGCGATGACTGCGCCGCATTTTGCGCAAAACTTCGCCGCCGGGTCCAGTGTCGCTCCGCAAGAGTTACAGAAGGCCATAGTTCACCTCTAATCGCAGGAATGGGCGGAGTATATCGCAAATGAAAGGGATGTGTCGGTGAACAGCGGCGGGATCAGTGTATCCCTGGAGCCAGCCGCCAGGTGTAATCGGTGAGACTGAGCAGCAGGAGCAACATCATCCAGAATATCGCGGACACGATGACCACTTTCGTCATCTTGTCGCTCGCGTACTTCACATGCATAAAAAACAACACGACCACCGTGGCCTTCACCGTCGCGATGGCGATCGCCACGATCGTGTTCAACGGCCCCAGATCGACGGTAGCAATCCAAGCGGTGAGACCGGTAAGGATCAGCAGCAGAATCCAGATGCCGTAATAGGTTTTGCTCGATATCGTGTGTTCAGACATAGGTCAATGCAGCGGCTTTCTGTCGATTAGGTATAGCAAGGGGAACAGATAAATCCAGATGATGTCCACGAAGTGCCAATACAACCCCAGGTTCTCCACCGGCGTGTAGTACTGCGGCCCGAACGCTCCCTTCCACGCCTTGTAGGTAAGCCATGTGAACAGCCCCACGCCCACAATCATGTGCAACGCGTGCATTCCGGTCATCGCAAAATACAGCGAGAAGAAAAGCTGCGCCCGTTGCGCATCGATGGGAATTGGAGATTCCTTCGCCAGCTTTGATACGTCGAAGGAATAACCGGGCACGTGATGCTCGTCGAACTTCTCTTTCCACTCAACGCCTTTGATTCCCAAAAATGCAAGGCCCAACAGCAGCGTCGCCACCAGCAATGTGACCAGCAAGATGCGCTTGCCCATTTGCGCGGCACGGACGGAAAGGGCTACGGTCAAGCTGCTGCAAATCAGGACGGCCGTGTTCACAGTCCCGAGCGGCAGGTTCAATGTCCGACTGCTGACGGCAAATTCATTGAAGTACCAGTAGCGGTAGATCAGGTACGCGCAGAACATGCCGCCGAAGAACATGATTTCAGTGGCGAGGAACAGCCACATACCGAACGAGGCAGCATTCCGCTGCTGCTCCATGTCGGCGAAGTGGTGTTGCAGTGCCGGATTGTGGGTCTCGAGCGTGGCCGGACTATCGCTCAACCGGCACCTCCTCCGGAGCCGGAATCTCTTCGTAGTTGTAGGCTTCCCAAGTCACTACCGGAGTTTCATCGAAGTTGTAAGTGGGCGGCGGCGATGGCGTCATCCATTCCAGTCCAGCCGCACCCCACGGATTGTCCGGCGCGGGCTTTCCGTATCGCATCGACCACAGGAAGTAAATCATCGGCAGCAGATATCCCACGGCCAGAATGGTGGAGCCCGCCGTCGAAAGCACGTTCAACACCTGGAATTCCGGCGGATACTGCCAATAGCGGCGCGGCATTCCCACATAGCCCAGAATGAATTGCGGGAAGAACGTGAGGTTGAATCCAATGAACACGATCAGCGCCGCAAGCTGCCCCAGGCTTCGGGATACATTCGGCCGGAAATCTTGGGCCACCAGAAATGCATGCCGCCCAGGTAGCCCATGACCGCGCCACCCACCATGATGTAGTGGAAGTGGGCGACGACAAAATAAGTGTCGGTGACGTGGACGTCGATCCCCAGCGCCGCGAGGAACAAGTCCCGTCAAGCCGCCCATGGTAAACAGTCCGATGAAACCGAAGGCATACAGCATCGGAGTGTTGAAACGGATCGACCCTTGTACATGGTCGCGGTCCAGTTGAAAACCTTGATTGCCGAAGGCACGGCAACGACGTAACTCAACAGCGAAAAAATCATCGCCGCATACAGCGACATTCCGGCGACGAACATGTGGTGCGCCCATACCAGGAATCCAAAGACCGCAATCGCGATGCTCGCCATGGCGATGAACGTTGTATCCGAAGAGCGCTTGCGCGAGAAGCAAGGAATGATCTCGGTGATCACACCCATCGCGGGCAAGATCATGATGTAAACCGCGGGATGCGAGTAGAACCAGAACAGGTGCTGGAAAAGAAGCGGATCTCCGCCGCGGTCGGGATCGAAGATGCCCAGGTTGAAGGCGCGTTCCAACACCACCAGCACCAGCGTGATGGCCAGAACCGGCGTACCCAGCAACTGAATGATGCTGGTCGCATAGTGGGCCCAGATGAACAGCGGCAGCCGTGACCAGGTCAGCCCGGGGCGCGCATGCGATGGATGGTCACGACGAAATTCAAGCCGGTAAGGATCGAGGAAAATCCGGCGACAAAGATCGCCAGTCCGGCCTCAATGACCTTGGTATTGCTGAACGCCGTGCTAAACGGCGTGTAGAACGTCCAACCTGTATCCACGCCGCCAGTGATGATGGCATGCAGCATCAGGACGCCGCGCGATCATGTAGAGATACCAGCTCAGCAAATTCATGTCGCGGAAACGCGAGATCCTTGGCGCCGATCATCATCGGCACCAGAAAGTTCCCCAGCACGGCCGGAATGGACGGGATCAGGAAGAAAAAGATCATGACCTGCCCGTGCATGGTGAACAGCTTGTTGTAAGTATCGGCCTGCACCAGATCGCCGGCCGGGGTTAGCAGCTCCAGCCGGATCAGCAGCGCGAAAATGCCTCCAATAAAGAAGAAGAATGTGATGGTGATGAGATACAGCAAAGCAATCCGCTTGTGATCGGTGGTGAGCAGCCACGAACGGATGCCGTACTCCTTGTTCAGGTAATTCTCGCGCTCTCGAACTGGAATTACTGCGGTTGCCATTTGCGATTCCCTTAAGTGCAACTGTTTCGTACCGGGCGGACTTCAATTGCGGAGTTCCCGCCGATGCCCGACGGAGGCTGGCTGAGCGACTTCACATACGCCACCAGCGAGTTCAATTGTTCCTCGGTGACCAAGCCTTGAAAGACAGGCATGATCGGCTTGAATCCTGAGACTACTTTACGGACGGCGATAAGATTGACTCACGAATGTAGTTGTCATCCGCAATCACGGTTCGCCCATCTTCAAGCGTTACCGGCTTTCCATAAATTCCGTCAGATTCGGACCGCGTCCCTGCACGTCAAAGCGGTGGCACGTCCCGCATCCCAACTGCTGGAAAAGCGTTTGCCCGTTTGCGCCAAAGAGCCCGAAGCCCCGCCTCCACTCAACCAGGCCGCATATTGCGCCGGCTCCATCACCATGACGCTGCCAATCATGCCCGAGTGCATAGTGCCGCAATACTCGGCACAGAAGAGGTGGTAGGTTCCCGGCTTGGTCGCGTGGAACCAGGCATAGGTATACCGTCCGGGTAAAACGTCCTGTTTGATGCGAAATGCAGGGATGTAGAAGCTATGGATCACGTCCTGCGACGTCATGATCATCTTGATGTCGCGGCTGACCGGGATGTGCAGTTCGTTGATCTCGCGCTGCCCCTCCACATGTTGCAGCTTCCACATCCATTGCTTGCCCACCACGTAAATTTCCGCCGAGTCCCGGGGAGGAGTGCGCTCCTGGAAGTAAATGATGGCACCCCAGGCGAAGATCATCAGAAAGACGCCCAGGGGCACGACGCTCCAGGTGACCTCTAAAATTGTCGACCCTTCGACTTGCTCGGCCGTGACATTGCGTTGCTTGCGGTAGCGGATGGCGAACACCGTGATCATGACGAAGATCGCGATGCTCATCAGGCCCGAGAGCACGACCAGGAAGATGAAAAGGGCGTCAACGTTCCCGGCGTAACGTCGAGGCCCGTGCCGGCCAAAGTGGAAAATTGTCGAACATATTTTACGTAGCTCGTTCTGCTCCCCGTGGATTCGGTCCGTTGCCTCGCCGCAACAGCACAACCATCAGCGTCCCCACTGCGAGCATGGTTGCGGCTGCCGCCAGACGCATGATCCGGAAAATCGTCGCGCTATATTTCCCAGCCTGCGGATCGTAGTGATAGCAATAAAGAAGGACTTCATCCACAACGTTGCCAATCTTCTCGTTCGAAGCCTGTACCAGTCCGAGGCGCAAATCCTTGGGCGCAAACTCTACGCCGTAGTAGTACTGCGAGATCTTTCCGGCAGGGGTCAAGATCATGATCGCGGTGGTATGCGCAAACTGCCCGGTTTTCGGATCGTACTCGTACTGAAATCCCGCAGCTTTGGTGAGAGCGTCGATGGAGTCCTTCGGGCCGGTTAGGAAATGCCAGCCATCGGAGGCTCCTGCGCGGCCATAGCGCTTCAGGTATTCGGCTTTCTTTTTCGCCGCTATCTCTGGAGTTTCGCGGGGATCGAAGCTGATGGTGAGGATGTCGAATTCTTTCCCCACATCGAACTTCAGCGGCTTCAATGCGGTCTCTAGCCCACTTAGCACTTCGCTGCAGAGCATGGGACAGTTGTAGTAGACCAGGTTGAGGATCATCGGCTTTTTGCCAAAGTAATCGCTCAAGCGAACCGATTTGCCGCTTTCGTCGCGAAATTCCAGGTTGGGAGGAATCTGCTGATTCAAATTTTGCTGAATACCAACATCCTTCAATCCCGGCGGACGAACATTGGCCGGCGGCGAAAGCATGCCGGTACTCATGTTCTGCGCCGCGGCGCTGATGCACAGCACCGAGAGCACGAACAACCATCCGAATTGTCGCTTGCTGCTTTTCACTTCTACTTCTTTCTTTGGAGCGTAGTCTGTGGCGGCTTGGCCGGAGTCTTCTGGCTGGTATCGGACTTGGCCGCTGCCTGTTCTGTCATTTGAACTGTCGAGGCAGGCGCCGTGCCGACCCTCGGTGTGGTCGGCAGCCCGCGCTGCACAAGCATCTGCATCGCCGCCTCAATCGGAATGTGGACGATTCCGGCATCCTTATCGATCCATCCGTAGCTGTGCAACTTCTGCTCTTCCGCGAGCCGGAACCCGTTCAACTCGACGCGCTCATTGGTTTCAAGCCGCGGTTGCGGAAATTGCTGAATGTCGGCCAATCCAATATCGCGGCTGTTGGGATTGGTCGGAACCACAAGCGGATTCTGCGTCGGCTGATTCGATCTCCAGTAGGCATCGAGGAACTTGTACATCCCGTCCACGATGAAGTAGATCAGCACGCCGGCGATTGCGAGGCCCGCCAGGAACGCAAAAACGGCTCCTGGACTCATGTCTTCGCGTTCGTACTCCGAGTCCACGTGTCCCTGATGATAAATTTTGCGGTCTTCACTCATGTGCCGGTTCCAGTACTTCGTGTGCATCCGGGTCGTAAATCGGCAGCAGCGGCATCGAATTCAAGTTGCGGAAGAAAAACGCCAGCCACAAGCCTCCCATCGCGATCGGAAGCACAATGTCTGCCCACGTCACGTGATCGTTCGCGAGAAATTCGGTTCCACCAGCCACATCAAATCGACATAACGCATCAGCATCAACCAGATCGCGAGCCATACCAAACGGGTGACATCGCGCTTGAAAGGGCGCGACAGCAAAATCGCAAATGGCACGGCAAAATGGAATATGACCAGGAACAATCCAAAGAAGCCCCACCCGCCATTCAGCCGCTTCAAATACCAGCTGATTTCCTCGGGCAGATCTCCCGCCCAGATGATCAGCCATTGCGAGAATGAGAAGTAGGCCCACAGCATGATGAATGTCAGCATCAGTTTGCCGTGATCGTGCACAAAACTCGGCTTCAGCCATTGAGACATCGGCTTGTATCGCACCAGCATGCGTTCGATCACGACGGCAAAGCAGACTGCTGAAAGGCCCTGTCCCGCCAGGAATAGCAGGCCGTAAATGGTGGAGATCCAAGTGGGATCCAACGACATGACCCAGTCAATCGCGGCAAAGGAGATCGTGAAGCCGTAAAGAATAAGCCCCGGGCCGCTGAGCGCTTTGAATTTTGTAACGTTGTCGCACCGGACCGCGGTCAGTCTCGCTCGACCACTTGGTCAGCAAATACGAGAGCAGGTTCCAGATCGCGAGATAGATGGCCGCGCGAATGACGAAGCCGGACCAGTTCAGATAGCTATGCGAGATCCAAACCAGGTGCTCTCGCAATTTCTTATCTTGAATGTTCTCTAACGGCTGCGCCCAGATATATAACCGCGGCACGCCAAGCCAGGCAATCGGGATAAACAGCGCGGCCATCAGCGATATGCAGCGCATGGCCGCACCCATAATGCGGCGGATCACCATGCCCCAACCGCCCCCGGTCAGGTGACGCAACATGAGGATCGCCATCGAACCCAGCGTTACCCCAAGCCAGGCCATGTAGCTGGTGAGATATCCGCGAAAGAAAACCTGCGGCTGCAAGAATCCGCCAATCACCGCAATGACGGAAAACACTCCGCCTACGATGAGGGAACGCGACTGAATCGACCCGAGTCACGGGCGGCGCCATCAGCTCCGATGTATTCAAGCGCGCCGTGCTCATTTCGGCTGTTCTCCTTTTTCGTTTTTCTCAGCCGGGCTGACCAGTTCGGGTTGGGTCGCTCCGGATCCCGGGTCCCCACGGAACACCGGCGGCACAGACGGGAACTGCTGCCCTGGGGCACATCGGCTTGGGTCGCGCCCTGGCTCAACTGTAGCGCGCGAATATAGGCCACGATGCACCAGCGATCCCGCGGCGGAATCTGCGCTGCGTAGTCCGGCATGGCCCCAAAGCCGTGGGTCATCACATCGAAAAAGTATCCTAGGGCGCTTTCTGCAAGCGCTCCGTGTGATACGAAGGAGGCTTGCGGTAGCCGCGTTGGACGATGACTCCGTTGCCATCCCCGACTCGCGAGTGACATGGGGCGCAGTAGATATTGAAACGCTGCTGCCCGCGCGCCAACACGTCTTCTGTAACCGGGAAGGGCATGTAATCTCCGGGATTCTGGCCCACCATCCCGCTATAAAAATATGTGTCCTCGTGAAGCTGTCCGCGCGCAACAGTCCCTTCGACCGGATCTCGCGCCGAACGCAAATCGGAGTAAAAATCGCTCATGGCCAGCGGCTTGAACCGGGGCTGATCGTGCATATCCTGGCGACATCCGGCAAGCGCCAGCAGCGCGAGCAATCCGAGTGATGCGAATTTATTTCGGCTTAACATCGGCTTAACCGGGAACCTCCGAAAGCGAACGTGGCCGCAGTCCTTCCAGAAAGGCCCGAGTGGAAGCAGTGTCGTACTTGGGATCAGAAGAAAACACGATCAGGAAAAACCTGTCCTTGGTCGCAAAAGCGAATCGCGGCACGTTGAATACCGGGTGATACGGCATGGGCAATCCATTCAGTGCCAGCATCCCGAACACAGCCGCGATGCCAGCGAACAGAATCGTCATTTCGAACGTCACCACGATGAACGATGGCCAGGAATGCAGCGGCCGCCCCGCGATATTGATCGGATAGCTGACGGTTGCGATCCAGTACTGCATCATGTAGCCGGACAGTCCGCCGAGAATACCTCCGATCAGCACGACCAGGGGCACGGCGTTTTTATGAAATCCAATCGCGTCACCTAATTCTTCGATCGGAAAGGGGCTGTACGCATCGATTTTTTTGTATCCCGCCTCGTAGGTTTTGCGGGCGGCGGCGACCAGGTCCGTAGGATTGTCGAACTCCGCCATCATGCCGTAAATCAGCGTGCGCTTCATTCCTTCACCTCCGCCTGCGGCAGCAGAGTGCGCATTTCAAAGATCGAGATCATGGGCAGAATGCGGACGAACAGGAACATGGCACACAAGAACATGCCGATCGTCCCCACATAGGTCATCCAATCCCATCGCGTGGGGTAGTACATGCCCCACGACGAATTCACGAAGTCGCGCTGCAAACTTACGACCACGATGATGAACCGTTCCAGCCACATGCCGATCAGGACCACACCGGAGATCAAGAACAACGCCAGCGGGCTCTTGCGCAGTTTCCGGATCCAAAGCACCTGGGGAATGAAAATGTTGCAGATCAACAGCATGTAATAGAAGAACGCGTACGGCCCATGCAGCCGGTTCCACAACGTGTAGGCGTCATAGCGGTTCCCGCTGTACCAGCCCATAAACGCTTCGATCCCGTAGCCGTAGGCGACGATCAGTCCTGTTGCCAGCATCACCTTTGCGGAATTCTGC
Organism: Terriglobia bacterium; assembly: GCA_963797845.1. Taxonomy (GTDB): domain Bacteria; phylum Acidobacteriota; class Terriglobia; order Terriglobales; family Acidobacteriaceae; genus DASREM01. The sequence goes on along the minus strand of CAWCRE010000007.1, from coordinate 88,292 downwards.
AGATGGCGGTCGGTAATGAAATCTTCCAGTCCGTAGAACTTGCGGATGGGAATCGCCAGCATCAACACCATGGCAAATCCGGAATAAATGGCCCCGGCAACGAAGTAAGGCGGGAAGATCGTGGTGTGCCATCCCGGGACGATGCCGATGGCGAAATCGAAGCTCACCACCGTGTGCACCGAAAGCACCAGGGGCGTTGCCAGTCCAGCCAGCAACAGGTACGCGGTTTCATATCGCGCCCAGTGCCGCGCGGAGCCTCGCCACCCCAGGGCCAGCATGCCGTAAATCATCCTGGCCCAGCGGTTCTCCGACCGGTCGCGCAGGGTGGCCAAATCCGGAACCAGGCCAATGAACCAGAACAACAGAGAAATTGTGAAGTACGTCGAGACTGCAAATACATCCCATACCAACGGGCTGCGGAACTGCGGCCAGTAATTCATGGTGTTGGGATACGGGAACAACCAGAAAAACAGCCACGGGCGCCCTAGGTGCAGCAACGGGAACATGCCCGCCGAGGCCACGGCAAATAGTGTCATTGCCTCGGCGAAGCGGTTGATCGAATTGCGCCAGGATTGCCGCAACAACAGAAGGATGGCGGAAATCAACGTGCCAGCGTGACCAATTCCGATCCACCACACGAAATTGACGATGGCGAATCCCCAACCAATAGGGATGTTGACACCCCAAATCCCAACCCCTTTAAGAAACAAATACCCCACGGCGTACAACATGCCCATCAGCAGAAGAAACGAGATACCAAACCCGATATACCACCCGTTCGAGGTCGGCCGAGTCAGCACGATGGAACTGATTTTGTCGGTGACACTTCCGAAGGTGTATCCCGGCTGGATGACGGGAGCTTGCCGGTTCGTGACCGTCACCGTTGTCTGTTTCGGATCATCCATGCTTTGCAACTCTCCGCTTACGCCTGCAACTCGGGATTCGGGTTCTTAATCTCCGCCAGGTATGTGGTTCGCGGGCGGGTATTCAAATCCGCCAGCAGGCTGTAATTTCGCGATTGCGCCTTCCACTTCGAGACCTGGCTGTTGGGATCGTTGATATTTCCGAACGTGATCGCGTTTGCCGGGCATGACTCCTGGCATGCGGTTTGCAATTCCCCATCCGCAATCTTCCGGTCTTCCCTTTCGGAATCGATGCGGTGCTGGTTAATGCGCTGCACGCAATAGGTGCACTTCTCCATCACGCCGCGGCTGCGCACGGTTACGTCCGGATTGCGCATCATCTTGTACTGCGGCGTCTCCCAATCCTGGAACAGGAGGAAATTGAAACGGCGCACTTTGTAAGGGCAGTTGTTCGAGCAATAACGAGTGCCGACGCAGCGGTTGTAAACCATGTCGTTCAGGCCTTCGGTGCTGTGAACCGTGGCCCCGACAGGACAAACCAGTTCGCAAGGAGCAGCCTCGCATTGCATACAAGGAACAGGCTGGAAATGCGCGCTGGGGTGATTACGATCCCCCTGATAATAGGCGTCAACGCGCAGCCAGTGCATATGCCGGCCCTTGTTCACCTGCTCTTTACCAACGACAGGAATGTTGTTCTCCGACTGACAAGCCACGATGCAGTTGTTGCATCCCACACACTTGTTCAGATCGATGGCCATGCCCCAGGCATACGGCTCTTTGGTATAGTCCCATCCTTCGGGCTCGATGTGGCCATCGCCGTGAGGATAGAGAGTCTCATCGGCGCCGGGCTCTTCGTCGCGCGCAAACTCCGGATCTTTCTTGTAATCGTCGAGGCTGGTCGTGCGCACCAGCGGCCGCGCACCTACCGGCGTTTCCATTGTCTGGTAGCCCTGCGTCGAAGCCAGCTTGTAAGTCGCGCTCGTCTTCGTAATCGCGACGCCGGTAGCCACCCACGGCATGGCGCTGTAGCGAATGTCGTAGGCGTTGTATCCTGCGCCCGTTCCGACGCGGCCGGCGCGGGTTCGTCCGTAGCCCACAAAAACCGTGATCGACTTGTCGGGATGCCCTGCCTGGATCCACACGGGAGCGGAGATCGTCTTGCCGTTCAACTCAATCTTGATGACGTCTTCGGTCTTGATGCCCATGCGCTCCGCCATAGCGGGACCCATCATGACCGGATTGTCCCAAGTCAGCTTGGTCATGGGCTTGGGCAATTCCTGAAGCCAGCCGTTATTCGCGAAGCGGCCATCAAACACGGACGGATCACGCCGGTAAATGATCTCGATCGCGTTCGCATCCGCTGTGGCCGGAGCTCCGAAATCCTGCTTCGGCGTTACCTGCTTCGGGGCAAATGCAGTTCCCTGAATCCATCCGTCATGAAGCGCACGCTTCCAAAAGGTATCGAAGTCCTGTCCCGCATGCTGCTTCTGCCAGTAACTCTGTACGATGGCGTGTCCGGTGGCGTCATTCTGACCGGCCAGGTAAGCCAGGAACTCGTACTTGCTTTTGCCGCTGTAGAGAGGCGCAATCAAGGGCTGCACGATACTGACCGTGCCATCGTATGCGCGCGTGTCGCCCCACTGTTCCAGGTAATGCGTCTCGTTGATATGCCATTGGCAAAGCTCGGCCGTCTCGTCGTGGTACAAGCCGACGTGAACGCGCATGGGGATGTTGGTATTCTTCAGCGCGTCGGCGAATCCAAGGTCGGCGGGAGACTCGTACGCGGGATTCCCTCCCAGGATGATCAGAATATCTACCTTCCCGCCACGCATATCCGCGACCAGGTCTTTCAGAGAATCTGCCTGGTTGATGGGATTCGCGTCCACGGGATCGGTATAGAGCACCGTTTTACCAACGTTCCCCAGCGCCTGATTCATCGCGTGTGCGAGCGCATGCACTGCCGGAGGCTGATGATCTCCGGGGATGACTACGCTTGATCCCCGATGAGCCTGCAACTCCTTTGTGATCGCCTGCAGATATTTCTGCGCGTCGCCTTCGAGCGTGCCACCCCCGGCATTGATTCCGAGCGAAGTCGCCAAGGCTCGCGCAAATCCCTCAATGTCCACGGCTCGCATCGGCAGATGGTGATCGGCTTTTGCGCCCGTCGGAGCTGGCGTGCTCTCCACGACGTAAAGCCTGTTCATGGTTCCACCATCGGGATTGCGTCGTGCTGCGAAGTCGCGCGCATAGCGCGTCATGCCTGGGAACCCGCTGCTCAAAAAGTCAGCGTCAAGAGAAACAATGATGTCAGCCGCTTCTAGCTTGTACTGAGTTTCTACCGGCTGCCCAAACGCCATCTGTGCGCCGGCCTGCACATTGTCCCGGCTGCCCGTGTCGTAGATATGCCACTTCGCCTGAGGGAAAAGCTTCATCACCGATCGCATCTGATCGGCGAGCGTTGGCGAAGAGATGGTCTGCGTCAGGATGCGCACCCCAGCTCCGCCCAGCCCCTTCTGGATCGTCAGGGGTCCACGAAATGCCTCGAGAAATGCGCCCCAGGTGCGAGTTTCGCCCAAATACGTGACCGTTTGCGAGCGATCGGGATCGTACATTTCCAGGATCGAGGCTTGCGCGTAAATATCCGTTCCGCCCATGCTTACGGCGTGCTGAGGGTTTCCTGAAATTTTGGTCGGGCGGAAAAGGTGACTCTCCACCAGGACTGGCGTCGCGTAACCACTCAACTCAAACGCCGTCGCATAGAACAGGGGACGTCCGGGGATGACCTCTTCGGGCTGCCGTACGTAGGGGACGATCGGCTCCAGCGGCTGCTTGGTGCAAGCCGTCATTCCCGCCAACGCCAGCGAGGCGCTCATCAACTTCAGGAATCCACGACGCGAAACACCATCCAGCCATTCCGACGCGCCCTTGGGAAATTCGCGGTGCATCATTTCCTGGAACTCGGTGCTTCCCGCGAGCTCTTCCAGGCTCCGCCAGAATTCAGGCCCCTTGGTTTCGGCAATCCGGGTGCGCACCGTCTCCATATCGAGCGGGGGCTTGGCCGCTTGCAATTGAACCAGCTTGTCTTTCTTTCCGGGGCATACTGCCTCGTGATGCTGGTTCGTGTTTTCGCTGTCCATCTTCATCGCAGACTTTCTATCCACTCCAAAGTTTACCGGTGACAAGTTGAACAACTGGTGATGTCGCTGACGGTCCGAAGCTTGTACTGCTTGGCAAGATCTGCTCCCAGGGAGAGCTGGTCGGTATATTCCTTGCCTCCAACCGTCACCGGCTTCACTCCCGAGGGCTGCTCATAGCGCATGTTGAACACCTGGTCGCGCGGCCGCAGGTATTTCTCGGGCGCGCGGTGACAATCCAAACACCATTCCATTTGCAGCGATGCGTAGTTGTACATCAACGGCATTCGATCCACCGGACCGTGGCAGGTGTTGCAACCGACTCCCTTATTAATGTGAATGCTGTGATTGAAATAGACAAAATCCGGCAGATCATTCACCCGCGTCCACACCAGTGACTTGCCACTGCGGAAGCTTTCGCGCACGGGTTCCAGCAGCGGCGCCGCAGTCCAGATCTGCTGGTGGCAATTTATGCAGGTCTTGGTGGGAGGGATTCCGGCGAAACTGGAAACCTCGACCGAAGTGTGGCAGTAGCGGCAATCAATGCCCAGGCCCGCAACATGGTGCTGATGGCTGAAGGGCACGGGCTGGGGTTTGGCGACCTCCGCGTAGGTTACGTACGGAGAACGCTGCAGCTGGATGCAGGCCCAAAGCGCGACCGCGGCCACAAACACTGCGCCAAATATCGTGGCCCGAGAAATTGTGTTAGTACTGCGATGAAAGATTTGCATCTATGAAAACTTTCAGTGCAGCGGGAAAAATATCGAGCACCAGAACTTCGATACCGCGGGCTAGGCCCTCACTAAGCCTTGTGATCCTGAACACGAAAACTTGTGATTATAGCAGCAGGAATGGATCGCGTGGTACAACGCGCGCCGGTTTCGCAAAAAAATTTTCTGCGAACGAGCCGCAGGAAAAAATGTTGTGAAAATTAACATCGCGAGCACAACGAACTCTCTCGCTTCACGACGCTTTCGCGCCGCTATCTTAAATTCATGACCAGCAATTTAGGCTCCGACATCTCTTCCATGGCGTAACGCAATCCTTCACGACCCAAGCCGGAGTCCTTAATGCCGCCGTAAGGCATGTGATCGATGCGGAATGTCGGCACATCTCCCGCAATCACACCGCCCACTTCCAATTCTTCATAGGCATTGAAAAGCAATTTGACGTCGCGGGTGAAGATGCCCGCTTGCAAACCGTAAGCAGAATTGTTGACTTGCTTCAGCGCTTCCCCAAAATCGTCGTAAGCTTCGACAGTCACTACCGGACCAAATATTTCCTGGCAATTCACTTTCATCTCGGAGCGAGTGTTGGTCAGCACGGTCGGTTCCACCACGGAACCTTTCCTCTGGCCCCCAGCGAGTAACCGGGCGCCGGCGCGAACCGCTTCCTGCACCCAATCGACTGTTCGCACTGCGTCGCTCTCACGGATCATAGGACCCAAATCCGTGGTTTCCTCCAACGGGTCGCCGGTCTTGAGCTTCTTGACCGCGGCGAGCAGCAACTCGGTGAACTTCCCGAATACCGTTCGTTCCACCAGAATGCGCTGCACGGAAATGCAAGTTTGGCCTGCGTAGGCGAACCCACCGGCAGCGCAACGCTCCGCCGCGTAGTTAAGATCGGCGTCACTGTGCACGATAACGCCGGCGTTTCCGCCCAGTTCGAGGATGACCTTTTTCTTCCCTGCGCGCCGTTTGATGTCCCAGCCCACGCTCGCGCTGCCCGTGAAGCTGATCAGCTTCAGGCGATCGTCAGAAACCAGCAGGCTCGCATCTTCATTTGAGAGTGGCAGCACATTCAAGGCGCCGTCGGGCCATCCCGCCTGCTGCACCGTCTGGGCAAGCAGCAGCGCCGACAATGGAGTTTGGGGGGCAGGCTTCAGCACCATCGGGCAGCCAACCGCAATGGCGGGCGCCAATTTGTGGGCCACCAGGTTTACTGGGAAGTTAAATGGGGTAATTCCCGCGATCGGCCCCAGCGGAAAGCGCCGCACGATTCCCCAGCGGCCAGCCGTAAATTCCTGCCAGTCCAAGGGGAGATACTCTCCATAGCCTCGCGTACTCTCTTCCGCGGCCACCGTGAAAGTGAAAATGGCGCGCTCGACCTCAGTCCGCGCTGCCTTGATCGGCTTGCCTGCTTCCTGGGCTACGGTTCGCGCGAACTCCTCTTTACGTTCTGCGATCCCCTGGGCCACGCGCTTCAAGACTCGTTGCCGCTCGAATGCAGGCAATCTCCGAGTGGTACCGAAGGCCTTCACTGCAGCGGCAATGGCAGCTTCTGCGTGCTCACGTCGTCCCTGGAACACGGTCCCGACAACGGAATGATCATAGGGAGAATGCACCTCGACGACATCTCCGCTTTCAAGCCACTTGCCATCGACCAAAAAGCCTTGCGTATTGACGGGAGTCGCTGTCATCGCCATGTGGGGTCTCCTGTACCTGGGGTTCGCCCGAAAGATTATAGGCCGTTCGGCAAGCCCCCAACGTCATATTCGATTCAGGGCCGGGTTTTCGCGATTCTCATTGTGATGGATAATGGGGCGCGCCAACGACTCGGCACCGAGGACTAATCAGACTTGTACAGCATTCTTGAATTAAGCCAGCTCTTCCGTAACGGCTCAGTCTCTCCGGTTGAGATCACGAAGGATTGCCTCTCTCAGATTGAGCACCTGAACCCTACGCTGAAGGCGTTCATTACCGTGATGGCGGAGGCCGCTCTCGAGCAAGCACGATCGGCGGAAGCGGAGATGATGGCAGGCCAACGGCGCGGACCGCTCCACGGTGTTCCTCTCGGCCTCAAGGATCTCATCGATACTGCTGGAGTTCGGACCACAGCCGGTAGCGCGCTCTTCGAAAACCGGGTCCCGACCGAAGATGCCCCCATCGTTTCTCGCCTTCGTGAAGCAGGCGCAATCATTTTAGGGAAGCAGAACCTGCATGAATTCGCCTACGGCGGGAGCTCGGTGGTCAGTCATTTCGGAGCGGTGAGAAATGCCTGGGATCCTGCCTACATTGCCGGCGGTTCTTCCGGAGGGTCCGCGACCGCCGTCGCCGCCGGGCTCGGTTACGGGACAGTGGGCAGCGACACCGCAGGTTCGATTCGCGATCCTGCTTCGTTGTGTGGAATTGTCGGGATCAAGCCCACGTATGGCCGAGTCAGTGCCCGAGGCGTGATTCCCCTTTCGCAGTCCCTCGACCACCTTGGCCCCTTGGCCAGAACGGTCGCAGACACTGCGGCGATTCTCCAGGTGCTTGCAGGATACGACGCTCACGATCCTGCCAGCGTCGACGTTCCTGTTCCAGACTACTTGGCTGGCCTCCATGAACCGCTTGGCCGCTTGCGCATAGGAATTCCTCGCGACTTCTTCTTTGACGATCTCCATCCCGAGATTGCAAGCGCCACGAAGAATGCGCTGGATGTTTTCACGGCAATGCACGCCGAACTGTGCGAAATCAAACTGGAAGTTCCGACGGATCGCACCCTACAAGCTGCGGAATCGTACGCCTATCATCGCGACATGATTAACAGTTCCCCGGCTTTATATGAGCCAGAGACATTGCGGCGTATCCGCAGCGGCGAAAACTTCACAGCAGAACAGATCGAGAAAGCGCGCCGTGAACTTCTTCAAGCGCGACAGCAGATCGGGTCTGTGTTTGAGAAAATCGATATCCTGATCACGCCAACGGTTCCGACTGCCACCCCGAGTGTGAAGGAACTGGAACAACATCCCGAGCAACTCCGCCCGCGGGAGTTGGCGTTATTGCGCAACACACGTCCGTTCAATGTGTGGGGATTGCCGGCACTCTCCCTCCCCTCTGGGTTCACAGAAGCGGGACTGCCGATCGGATTGCAGATCATCGGGCCACACTGGCAGGAATCTCGAGTCTTGCAGATCGCTCATGCTTACGAGCAAGCTACCGCGTGGCATAAGCGCAGTCCGGCCATTCTCAATTCACGGAAGTAACGTCGCTAGGTTGGAGAAGTACGAATCCACACTCTCCACTGGTCTGGGAGCAGGAGAGTACTCCGCGACGGACGATTTGCGCTGGCGAATCATCCGGGAAGGTCTGCTTGTACTTTGCAGTTCGCAAGGCTTCGCTGAAGATCTTCAGCTTGTCTTCTCCGCTGATGAACTTGACTCCCTGCACATTCGTCGTGGTCCCGGCATTGGAGAGAAGGACAAAGAAGTCGGCGCTGGCGGTCTGCTTGGCTACTTTTCCGATCGCTATCGTTCGCATCTTCTGTAACTCGTCCCGATAGCGGTCCACAGTCGGGTTGACTTTTGCGTCCCCGACCAGCGCCGCCAAGTGGGTTCGCGCCTCAGGCTCCGGACGCATGGCCGCCAGCGCCATCGCGTAAAGGCGAATCGCGTCATCTCGCCGGCCCTGCTTCTCGTAGAGTTGGCCGAGATGATCCCCGATGTCGCTGTGCTGGTCGAGTTCCCAGGCGGCGGTCAGAAATTTCTCTGCCTTCGGCAGGTCCGCTTTGGAGAAATACACCCAGCCCAGCGTGTCCCAGTAAGCCGCAAGAGAACTGGTGGTGGCGAGGTCGCGAGGATTCAACTGGTCCAGGCCGATGTTGCGAGAAGCCGCAACCGTGGCCGCCACCGCCGATTCGGCATACTGCTGTGCGCGATCCAGATGCGAGTTCTTCAGCGTCAGATCGTAGGCAATGTCGTTCCACACCACTGGGGTGGCTGACAAATCGACGGCCCGATCGAATGCTGCGAGTGCTTTGTCGTCTTGACCGAGGTTGAGGTACGCCTGCCCGAGATTGACCTGGATGACCGGATTCTCCGGCGTAAGCGAGGCTGCCTTCTCAAATTCCGGAACCGCGGCGTCATATTTCTTCTGCTCCGCGTACATGCCGGCCAGCGCGCCGTGCGCGTAGTTGCTCAAGGGATTAATTTCGAGCGCTTTTTTGTAGGCCGCTTCGGCGTCGGGATAATTTCGCGCCGTGCTGTACGCCCATCCCAGGTTCCCGTAGGCGTACTCGTTGTAAGGATCGAGATCCGCCTGCTTGCGGAATGCTTCGACTGCCTGATCCGTCTTGTGCTGCCCCATATAAGCACGTCCCAGGTTGATCCAAGCGTCCTTGTGCTTAGGATCGGTCTCCAGAAGCCGCTTCAGCAGGTCAATCGCATTTTGGAAATCTCCGCGCTCGAGCGCGGCCTTGGCGGCGTCATTCAGGTCGTCGCCTTTCAGGTCTGCCGCTGCGGCGGGCGTTCCAGCCGCCGAGCTGTCGATGACGAGACGCTGGGCGACGTCGGCAAGCACCGCGCGCCGGAACGCGAGGTAATCGCTGTTCCGGGTCGGAGGCAATTCCCGCATAGTCGTAAGCAGCCGCCGCTCCCCCGTAAACACGCTACCTTCGGCCTTGTAGCTGGCTTCGTACTCCGCGTAGTCCCGCTTCATCGAAAAGGGCAGCGGCACTCGCTCGCTGTACTTCGCCGGAAATTGCAAACGAACGTGATACGAGTATTCCGCGGGAGATCCTAACTGAATGGGATCGCCGACTACCTCGCTCTCGTCCACTTCGGTCAAAGTGATGGTCGAGAGCGGCAACGAGACATCCGATTTTTTCTTGGCCCAATCCAGAAAATTCGGAGCAGCAATGTCGTACTCAATCACGAACGGCTGCTTGGTGGCGGCCGGATCGCCCACTTTCAAATTGCTGACTTCCCCGTCAAGACCGCCCAGGGAGCTGCTGCGTTTCAGCAAATGCTGCCATTCCGAATTCGGAATTCGTCGGAACAGAAGCCGCATGAACAATTCCATGTCGCCACGTACCGTGACTTTCACGTGCATGTCGAGCTTCCCCAGTTCGTTCACTTTGCCGTCCAGTTCCTGCACTTGCACGTTGTGCATCGGAGGATCGGCAGGAGTTTCTTCCAGGTGCGGGGCTCCGCTCGCCGGAACCACCAGCGCTTCTTTCTTGCGCAGGCTCGGAGAAAGCAGACGGAACGGAGCCACTTCGGTGGTCGTATCCATCCAAACTTCTTCTGTGGGAAGCGGCACCAGGCTGATTACGTGATCAAACTGCGATGGCGAAGGAACATCCGGATCCAGCTTGCGATTTGAATTGATGAGCACCGACGAGGCGTGGTATCCCGATGCTTCCAGCAACGACGCCAGCAGTGTGTGCTTGTCTTTGCAGTCCCCGTACTGGTTGTGCAGAACGTCACTCGCGGAATGAGGCTGGTACCGACCTACTCCGAAGGACAGGCTGATGTAACGAAAATTCGTCGCCACAAAATCGTACAGCGCCGAAATTTTTTCGAGGTCTGATGTCTTCCCTGCCGTCAGTTCAGCCGCCTTCTTCTTGATTTCGTCGGAAGGCTGCCGGCGATCTTTTTCCAGGCTTGCGTACCAACGCCCCAGATCTTCCCAATTGGCAAAAGTCGTCATCTGAACCGCAGGAGATTCCGGCTCTTTTTTCGCCTTCTTCTTCTCGGCTGCTTCGTCTTCGCGAACGCGGTGGGAACTGCTCCACCGATAAATCTTGCGGCCATTCTCCTCCGTGATTTTCGGCTGAATTCCAGGCTGGTTCTTGACTTCGAGCCGCCGTTCTTTTGGCACGTTCAGTTCCAGCTGTTCGTCAAGAACGATCTCGTCTTTCAGGAAGCTGTGCTCCATCCAGAATTGTCCCGGGGCCAAAGGGGTGTGAATCGTGCTCACGATGTCATATTCCAGAACTTCGCCCGGTCGCAGGCCTGGTACCGTGATGTGCTTCTGTCGGTAGTCGGTGTAAACCGGAGCTTCGCGTTCGATGGGAGCACTCAGATCCTGCACCGAATCCGCAGGAGCGGTGACGATACTGCCGTCGGCCTTCAGCACTCGAACGTAAGGAATCTCCACTTTCTCGTTGGCCGAGTTGTAGCCAAATATAAGTTGCCCCCACTGCTCAAGCCCCGCCTCACTCTGCACTTTGATTCGCGCGCGCAACTCGCGCACCCCGGTTCCGTCGTTTTCAAAGCGATAAGACGTCCGGTAGCTCTCGACAACGTAAGCTTCCTGGGAGTAATCGGGCGAAGCGGATGGTTTCTCCGTCGCAGGCGAAGCAGAGGCTGGCTTCTGCTGGGCGGCGACGAGGACAGCAAAAGAGGCCAGCAGCAATGGAATCAGAGCAACGAAACGACGCATGAAGGTGTTTGTATCCTAAGCATTCCCATGGCGCAAGGGCAGCTTGGGATTGGTGCGCACCGCAGTACTTGGGTTTACTGGCCCATCGAATGGGCCATGAAGTTTGCCTGGTCGGCCTTCATCTTCTTGAGTCCGTCCATCGGAAGATAGACCATGTGCCCGGCATCATACGTCGCGAACGAGATGTTCTGATGATATTTGGAGGGAACATCCAAATGATCGACCGTGTAATTCGCGGCCATAAACGGCGTGGCTAGATCGTAATAGCCTTCCATCACCAAAATCTTCAAATACGGATTCTTTACAATCGCCTCGCGCAAGGCCGAAGCTGTGTCGGGGAAACCTTCGATTCCCTTTCCCCAATCCCATTGATCAAACCCGGCTTGCTGCGCGAAAACGTAGTACGGCATATCGGTTTTGTACCCGAGCTCCGTTCGCAGGTAATTGTTGAACACGGAAGTGAATGGCGGTAAAGTCTGCGCGCCTGTGGGATCATAGAAACGCGTGTCCAGCAATCCTTCCGGGTCGGGACCTGTGAACCGGCCATCCAATCTTCCCACCCGGAGCTTCTGGTCGATCATCAGGTAATGCGTGAACTTCTGCACGTTGACCCGCAAGTTCGCCTGGTCGATCACCGCTTTGTCCAGACCGGTAAAGCGTGCCAGTTGATCGATCACCTTCTGCCTTTCGTCCTGCGACAGCCCATCCCCTTTCGCTAACGCCTGCGTGTATTCCCCCGACGCCCATTGCACCGATTCTTCTCGCGCCTTGTTCAGGTCCTGCTGCAGGTCGGGCGGAAGCTTGTGATGATAGCCGGCGATCATGGTGAAGCTTGGCAACAACATCGGATACGCCAAGTCATTGGTCTTGTTGGTGATCAGGGTTTCGAAATCCAGCACCATCGATAGCAAGGTGATTCCGTTGAACGAAATTCCGTGATCGGCGAGGTAGCCTGCGACTCCGGCAGATCGCGTTGTTCCGTAACTCTCTCCGAACAGGAACAGCGGAGAATTCCAGCGCTCGTAGCGTGTCAGATAGAGGCGAATGAATTCTCCAAACGATTCGATGTCGCCCTTGACGCCCCAATATTTTTTCGAAATCTCGATCGTCGCGGCCCGACTGAATCCGGTGCCGATCGCGTCCACCATGACCAAGTCGCTCTTATCGAGCAAAGCGTAAGGATTGTCTTCCATGCGGTAGGGCGCTGGCGGCATGAATCCATCGGGTTGAAGTACGACTCGCTTCGGGCCCAGCGCGCCCATGTGCAGCCAGATCGAAGCCGACCCTGGGCCGCCATTGAAGGCGAAAGTCAGTGGCCGGTGCGCGTTGTCCTGTCCATCTAACGAGTAAGCGACAAAAAACATCTCGGCGTCGATCTTGCCGTCGCCGCGCTTGATCGGCAACCGTCCGGTTGTTGCCGTGTAACGCAACAATTTGCCATCCACCGTGACTTGATGGTGGGTCACGACCGGGGGAACTTCACTGACGTCGAACCGCTCCTCTTTATCTTTATCACCAGCCGCCACGGCTTTGGTTTCATCGGGAGCATTGGCCATCTTCTCCGGAGGATTTGCCGTCGGAGACGGGGTCGGCTTCTCGGGTTGTGCTTCCTGGGCCTTGGTTTGCGCCTGCGCCTCGATATTGGGATGTTTCGCCTTTGGCTGAGTGGTTTGAGAACTCTGCTGAGCAGAGGCCAAAGCAGCCAGCACGAAGAAAGCCGTCGAGAGGAGAAGACGCGAACGCATAGTGGACCTTTCAGTAGAATATCGAATCACGATGGAGTGCCGCGTTTGGCAGTCCATGATTATAACGCCGCGAATAAGGCAATGCGGAAGGTTGAAGGAAGAGTGCGGAAGTAAAGCCGGAACCAACCGACACCTGAAACCTGCATTCTGACTTCCTACTTCCGCGTTGTCCCAATCGCATCGACGCTGCATCAGCTAATATGGACATGTGCCAGCCTCGGTCGCAAAGAAAACCAAACCATCCCTGCTCTACGACGGTAGTCTTAAGAAAATCCCCTGGCTGATCCACGCCTTCAGCACTCGCCAGGGCGGATATTCGAGGGCTTATGGCAAGTCCGACCTCAATCTCGGATTCACCAAGGACGATTCCCGCACCGCCGTCGAACGGAACCGCGCGCTGCTTTTGAAAACTCTGCGGGCCGAAGGTTGGCCTCTGATCACCCTGCGACAGGTGCACTCCGATCTCATTCACGCCGTGGACTCGGTTCCCGAGAACCACCTGGCTGGCGACGGTCTGATCTCCGCGACTCCGGGGCTGCTGCTGGCGGTGCAGACCGCGGACTGCATTCCTGTAATTCTGGTCGATATTCGGGCGCACGCTATTGGGGTCTTCCACGCGGGCTGGCGAGGCACGGTCAAGCGCATCGTCGAGAAGGGCGTTGGCGAAATGCGGCGCTACTTCGGAAGTCGAGCGCGGGACATCCACGCGGCGATCGGACCCGGCGTGCACAACTGCTGCTACCAGGTGGGCGAGGAAGTCCGGGACCAATTCCACTCACAATTCGCTTATGCCGACAAACTGTTTCACGAAACCAAAGAATCCGACGAGATTCACGAGCGTTATCCATTGCTGTTCCTGACCGCGCGCGCCCCGGGTCACAGCGAGTTGCCGAAAAAGATCTGGCTGGACCTTGTGGAAGCCAATCGTCGTCAACTTGTGGATGCCGGCGTACCGGCGAAGAACATTGGGCCGAAGCGCTTTGCACTTCGTGCCACACCGACAAGCTGTTCTCGTTCCGCGCTGAAAAAGGCAAAACCGGACGCCTGATGGGAGTGGCCGGAATTCGAAAGTAACAGTTGAATGACGCCCCGAGCGAAGTCGGGGGAACCGTGCGTTCCTTCGTAATCCTTAGTGTCCTTTGTGGTTGACCCTGTTTTTCTCTGCGTTCTCTGCGGTCATTCTCAGCGTTCTCTGCGTTTTAAGATTTTGTTCTAAGATACGGCGTGCTGAATCGCTTAATTTTCATCGCTGCGCTCGCAATTCCCCTAACCGCCCAGACTCCCGCGCAAATCGATTCCATCTTTGCAACCTATCATTCCGAAGCGGCTCCAGGTCTAGCGGTGCTAGTGATAAAAGACGGAAAAGTCCAATTTGAGCGCGGATACGGCGTTACCGATCTTCGAACACGCCACAAAATTGACGCCGACACCAACTTCCGCCTTGCGTCATTAACCAAGCAATTCACGGCGACAGCAATCATGCTGCTGGTCCACGATGGCAAGCTGCACTATGAAGACCACCTCACCGACGTCTTCCCTGACTTCCCGCCGTACGGCAAAAAGATCACCATCAGACATCTTCTGAACCACACTTCCGGCCTCAAAGACTATGAGGACCTGATGCCCTCGCAGGACAACGTTCCGGAAGAAAAGCTGGACCAGATTCAGGACGACGGCGTTCTAGCATTGCTAGAGAAACAGAACTCAGGCAAGTTCGCGCCCGGCACGCATTGGGACTACAGCAACTCGGGCTACGTATTGCTCGGCCTGGTGGTAGAAAAGATTTCAGGCAAGCCCTTCGGACAATTTCTGCAAGACAGAATTTTCACTCCGCTGCACATGGATCACACCATCGCCTACCAGAAAGGCAAGAACGAGGTCACAAATCGCGCCTACGGGCACTCTCTCGTCAGCGGCCATTGGCAGCAGACCGACCAGAGCTCGACTTCGGCCACGCTCGGCGACGGCGGCGTCTACACCTCGCTGCATGATCTCGAGAAATGGGAGGCCGCGCTCCGCAATCACACGCTGCTCAGCGAAGCAGAGATGGCGCCCGGCGCTGACTCCGGTAGAAGTCCCTGACGATTCCGTAAAAGGCCCTGACAACAAACCCGCAGCCTACGGTTTCGGATGGTATGTCGACCCTTACCACGGCCATCGCCGCATGTGGCATTACGGCGAAACCCAAGGCTTCCGCAACAATATCCAGCGCTTTCCGGACGACCATCTCACCGTCATCGTACTATCCAACCGCGCAGATACTGAGCCCGGCGTGCTGGCATTGAAGGTCGCAGAGCTGTATCTACCTGCTAACCGACGTTCGAACTAGAGCATTTCGGATCATTGACCTGAGTTCCCTACCGCGCTACGCTTCCGTCGGTGGTACTTAACCAGTGCGAGTTCAGCTTGAAGAGTCAGCTCTTGATCGAACAGGCGGACAACTGCATCGAGGTGTGGTTGTGACACCTGCGGATTCCATGGTCGACACCATCGAGTCCTCAAATACCACCGAACTGATCTCGCCAACTCCGCCCGAAGTCACGGCTTCGCCTCGAAACCGACGCGCTGGGAAACCCCCTTTCACAGCGATAGACGTTCGCATTCAAAACCTGCAGCCCCACCGCCTGCGACAGAAATTTCAGCATCGGACTCATCTTCTTTCCTGCGGCCACCACCTCGCTCATAAAGCGGGTTCCACACACCTCGGTATCGGAAAACTCGATCGACGCCACGAAGTCGGTCCGCTTCAAATCTTCAATCATCGGATGGTCGGCCCTGTACCCTCGCGGAGGCCGGGTCAAGCCATCGCCGCCTAAAGTTAACCGTCGGGTCGCCGCCTTCCACTCGTCGCTCTTCCATGCAATCGCATCGCGAATGCGCGCCAGCGATTTCGCATCCGGATGCCAGCACCCTCCCGCCAGAAAGCTTTCTCCAGGCGCGAGATGGAGATAAAGACTCGCGCCATGAATGCCGTCCTTCGAACCGGCGTTGCCAAAGTGCATGCCGACATTCGTCTTGTATGGAGTTTTATCTTTCGAAAAACGGATGTCGCGGTAGATTCGCATCAGAGATCCGCCCATTGGTTTCGGGCTCGCCACCAGCCACGGACTGATCTCTCGTGCCCGCAAGCTGAAGTCCGTGATGAACTGAAGACTGGGCTGCCGTAGGAGTTCTTCGTAACGGGGCTTGTTCTTCAAGAACCATTCGCGGCGGTTGTTGCGCTTCAGTTGTTGCAGGAAGCGAAAAAGCTCAGGGGAGAAATAAACTTTGGCCATCTCGTAAGTAGTTTCTCAGAGAAGGGGCGAGGATGGGAACAGGCCCTCGTTCAGGTGGCGAACAGGAATCTATCGTTGGGGATTACTTGCTTCGGCTTAGGCGCTAAAAACGAAAGACGCAGCGAACTGCGTCTCTCCACTAGTTAAAATTTCGAAAGGAAACTCTAGCCTTGTGGCGCTGATGACGCGGGGGGCGCCGCTGGTGCTGGAGGTGCGCTCGGTGCACTCTCCGCGACTCCGCTATTCACCAGGTCTTTCAATTCTTTACTGGGCTTGAAGAATGGAATCTTCTTCGCTGGAACTTCGACGCGGTCGCCGGTCTTGGGATTGCGTCCCACGCGGGGCTTGCGCTGGCGGGTGCGGAAACTGCCAAAGCCGCGAATCTCGATCTTGTCTCCCACGCGCAGCGAGCGCACGACGCTATCAAAGATCGTCTCTACAATCACTTCGCTGTCTTTGCGCGTAAGCTCTGCCAGCCGCGATACCTCGTCGATCAGATCCGCTTTTGTCATGCCCCATCGCTCCGTCTGCCTGAACTGGGTGGCGTTTTGTGGTAGCTGGCCCCTCCGCCACTGAATGGGCCTGCATAAACTTCTCAAATTTCAGGGGTTCTGCGCAAGTGCAAGTCGTGGCTCCGCAAGTTTGCCGGTGGAGCGACCGCCCTCACTTCCACAGATAATAAAACCCCATGTGATGCTCCAACGCGTTTCCATTGCTGGGGATCCACTGCGAAACGTCCCCAAACAGCAAGTCCAGTAACGCTCTTGTGGTCCTTCTCCGGGCGCACCAGGGTCGGTTCGCCTTTTATCCCCACCGACTTAGCGGTATCTTCAACCGCTGCCTGGAAATCGGCAATCTGATCCACCATCTTCATCGAGAGCGCCTGCTCGCCGGTCCAGACCCTGCCATCGGCGATCGGCTTGATCTCGTCGAACTTCCTGCCCCGGCCATCGGCCACCGCCTGCACAAACTGGAAGTACATGTTATCGATCAGGCCTTGCATGTAGGCACGCTCGGCGGGGGTCAGTTCGCGAGTGGGATCGCCGGTATCTTTGAATTCGCCAACTTTCAGAATCTCCTCTTTCAGCTTCGCCCAGTGCAGCAGGTCGCCGTAGTTCACCCACTCGGAAATCACGCCGATCGATCCCACGACGCTGCCATTGTCGGCGTAAATTTTGTTGGTCGCGGACGAAACGTAATATGCGCCGCTCGCACCCACGGTCTCGATCGAAGCCACGATCGGTTTCTTCTTCTGATCGCGAATGCGTTTGACCTCGCGATAAATCTCTTCTGAGGCGGCCACGCCACCGCCGGGCGAATTCACATGAATGATGATGGCCTTGATGGAATCGTCATCATTGAACTTCTTGAGCTGGTCGACCACTGGTTTCGGCGAAAGAATGACGCCTTCCAGATCGACGACGCCGATGCTGTCGCCAAAGCCGTGCAAGACGAGGCTCTCGTCCGCCGGCATGCAGCGTCAGATACACCAGCGTGAACACGGCCAACACAAAGAGGAAGAACGCTCCTCCTCCGATCACCACCCAGAGCAGTGTGCGCGAACGTCCGTTTTCTGCCATAAAGTTGGCTTAGTTTAGCACTGCGTGCCGCTTGCGTATATTTCGTGCGATTTGCATCAGTGGTGATGACCGGCGCCTCCCGGACGAATTCTTAGAAACACGTGGAAGGACACCGGATTGTCTCCGTAGAACGAGTCCAGAACGGCGGGCTTTGAATAAAACGTCACGTCAGCCCCCAGACCGATCTGCCAATTGGAGTCCTGGATCAAGTCGCGCACCCCGCCCAAGGTGTACGCGCCGATGCGATACGAGGGATGAGTCGGAGACGCGGGGAATAACTCGTCCTTGTCCACCAACTCAAGTCGGGTATAGGCATAGTCCTTCTGCCAGAAATTCATGGTGGACTCGAGCAGATAGCTGTTCTGCACCGTGTCATCGGCCAGTTTGCGTTTGCGGCCCCAGATGACCGATGTGGCCCAGTTTCCCGACGTGATCGGGCGGTTGTACTCGACCGATGCGGTCTGGCGGAACTCGCTCCCTGGTTCCAGCGCCTCAGGATGTTCGAGTCGTCCGAAACTGTACTGCGCAGTCCAGTTTCGCGAGGGCACGACGGTCAAGCGGCCCGACCAGGAATCGAGCGCCGCCGGCATGATCTCGTAACGCTTTTCTCCGGGTTCGCGACCATTGAACGCAGAAGCTTCCAGGCGGAAGCGATCGATAATGATTCCCGTGGTAACCACGCCAAAGCTGGTGTGGGTGGAATCCTGCAAGTGATGGCTGAGCGGTGCGGCTGGATTTTCCGAAGCCGACTCGCGATGGATGTAAGTAACTGGGCCGAGCGCAGGTTCTCCGACAGGACCGCCGTAGAATTCCCAGGAAATTTTTTCGGTCAGCGGCCTGGTGTAGAGCAACGCCAATTCGGCAAAAACATTGTGCGGATGCTGGTGATCAACCAGCGCATGCCCGCGATAAGTCTCGCCGGTCTGGAACAAAAGCGGAAATCCGGGATGCGGCGAAGTCAGCGACTCCGCGGAGAACATCTCGCGGAATAAAATCGTCCCTTTGCCTAAGGAATGCTGTTCCATGAACATCAGGTAATTCACCGACTCGGCCTTGCCTTCTCCGCGAGGGCCGCCTTGCTGGTTGTAGGTGAGAAACAACGCGCCGTGCGCCATCACATCCCAGCTTCCCCACTTTTTCATCCAGATTCGCGCCGGAACCGATGCTGGCTGCCAGCCGGTGCCGGACCCGGCATGCGGCGAGGGCATGAATGTCAGCGCGCTCATGTCCATGTGCATTCCGGACATGTCGTGCATAGCGTGGCTGTCTTCCTGGGCCGAAGCCGAGAAGCACATAGACAGCCATAGAACAGTGATTACGACAGACACACGCAAGGCTCACCTCAATCCGAAAGTCAGACAACTCTGCAGCAGCACATTCCGCAGAAATTGGGGTGAGGGCTAGACGCGAATGGATAAGATTAGAGAGGAATGGCCAGGAGGGGACGCAGAGTAACTAGGGGACGCGACAAGTAGGTGATCGACAAAGATCGGAGTTACCGGCGGGACATGGGTTGCGACTTGCGCGGATGCGTGAACGAAGTCGGAGTTCAGCAGCAACAAAGAATCATGTCCGGCCTGGCAGCAAGTGTAAGTCACTGGCGCGGGGGTCTTGGAAGCTGGCTGATGACATCCGGCAGGTTGCGGGCCAGGTGACGCGGGAACAAACGAAACCTGAGCGGCCGCGGTTGCGACCAGGATCGCGAACAGCGAGAACAGAATCAGTATTTTGCTGAACACGGTCATTTCAAAAGTGTGATGCGACGACGAATGAATGGTTTCGCAGAAGCCACTTTACGACCCGGTTAACTTGACTCGCAAATCTTCGGGAAGGCGCTCGCGAATTTCCGCCGGCAAACGGTCATGCACATGGCGGGCACCAATTTTCGCGGCGTCCACCACGGCCATGGGCGCCGGAGTCGCGACGGCGACGATCAGCCAGATCAAAGCGGAAAGCGCGAAGCCCGCCAGAGCCGCGATCTCAAGCCAGAAAGCGTGCCGCGGACCAAAGTGGCGGATCACGCCAAAGGCTAACAAGAAGACCGCCGCTGAAACCGAAGCCAGCGTAATCAAGCCCACGTCTATCGTGCGATGAAGATGCTGCCGCGAACGGCAATGTTCGCAGCTTAGAAAGTGGTCCTCGTAATCGCCACGCATCTCTGGTGCCAGGCTGGAGATGTCGTAACGCCAGCCCGCGAGGATTTTGCCCACGATAGGATCTACACACTGACTCATGCTGTACTACAGCCGGATCGCTTCCAGCGGCTCCGACTGCTCCGCCAACAACACGCGGTTATGCAATAAGTTCGCGCGAGGGCCCAATGCCTTCTCCGCCGCCTTGCGCGCCAATTCTGGATGATTGTTCTGCTCAGATAGATGCGCCAAGATGACGTAAGTTGCTCCTCCATCATAGTCGCTGCAAAAGAATTCCGCGAGGGCGTCATTGGAGAGATGGCCTACTCGACTCATTACACGCTGTTTAACGGACCAGGGGTAAGGGCCGATCCGCAACATCTCAACATCATGATTCGATTCCATCAGCAGCACGTCACATCCTCTTAGATGATCGCGCACGCTCACCGGCACATACCCCAAATCGGTGGCGAACCCGATCTTCACGCCTTCCGAGTGGAAGGTGAATCCTACCGGGTCGGCGGCATCATGCGGAATGGTAAAGGGCATCACTTCAATATCGCCCACCACGAAGCGACGTCCCGCGGAGAAGACTTCCAGCTTTGAGACTTGCGGCGGCTCCCCGGTCGCATTGCGAATCGAACGTGACCAACAATGGTGGGTCGCGCCCGGTCATGAAGATGGGAATGCTGAGCTTCTTCGCCAGCGTGGCCAGCCCGTAGACGTGGTCGGAGTGCTCGTGCGTAATCACAATGGCCGAAAGATGGCTCGGGTCTTCACCCGCGGCCTTCATACGCTTGAAAGTCTCGCGACACGAGATCCCGGCATCCACCAAAATCCTGGTGGTCGCGCTGCACACCATGGCGCTGTTTCCACGGCTGCCACTGGCCAGCACCGAGACAGAAACTCCCATATGCCGCAGGATACGCGCTTCCTCTGTGGAAGCGGGAGTAACTTTTGGGGGAAGGCAGCACACAGCGTTCAGCATTCAGCCGGGCCTGGCGCGGCGGAGCAGCAAGCGAAAGCAGATTCCTCGCCGTTGGCTCGGAATGACAATCGGTTTAGCGGCTGCGTACTAGCACAGGTCTTTGTGGCTGAATGCTGAATGCTGAATGCTGAGTGTCGACTACTGAATGCTGATTACTTACTTCCTCAAAGCCTGCAGCGCCCTTCTTCCCGCTGCGCCCGAATATGCTCCAGCGGTTCCGGTCAAGAATCCTAAGAACGCTTCATAGATCTGCGCGCGATATGGCTTTTCTGTGAGGAACAAATAGGCGAGCACTTGTAACAGCGGAACAAAAACCGCGACCAGCAGCGTCCAGCGCCACGGCCTTTCCGGACGCAAGATGCCCAGCAGCATAGTCGAAGCCAGCACGAAAAGCGCAGTTAACAGCAAGTCGCCTATCATCACGTCGAGTACGCCAGCCGCGATGCCGAGGACGACAGCGAGCGCGTAGATGGGAGCGGATCTCATGGTAAAGGTTTCAAAGGTTCAAAGGTTCAAGGTCCAGAGACCTGATGGTAGCCTTGCCCGATGCGAATCGGGTTTGCGGCATCCGTCCGTGAAACTCTGAAACTTGAAACCTTGAAACTTCAGTATTTGTAAAACCCTCTCCCGCTCTTCCTGCCCAGCCATCCCGCGTCGACCATTTTGATGAGCAGGGGGCAAGGGCGGTATTTCGGATCGCCCAGTCCATCTTGCAGAACCCGCATGATGTCGAGGCAGACGTCCAGGCCGATAAAATCCGCGAGCGTTAACGGACCCATGGGATGCGCCATACCCAGCTTGAATACTTCGTCCACGGCTTCCGCCGTTGCCACTCCTTCCATCACCGAGTACATGGCCTCGTTCAGCAATGGCATCAATACTCGATTGGAGACAAAACCGGGAGCATCGTTGACTTCAACCGGCGTCTTCTCCAGTTTCACTGCCAGATCGCGAACTGTCTGAAAGGTTTCGCTGGCGGTGGCGAGGCCGCGAATCACTTCCACCAGTTTCATCACCGGCACTGGATTGAAGAAGTGCATCCCAATCACATTCTCAGGGCGCTTGGTGAGCGCGGCAATTTTCGTAATCGAAATGGACGAAGTATTGGAAGCAAGAATCACCTCCGGACGGCAGACGCGATCGAGATCACGAAATATTTCGGCTTTGATTTCAAATTTCTCAGTCGCGGCTTCGATGATGAAATCACAATCCGCTAATTTGGCGCGATCGAGCACGGTCTCGATATTTTTCATGGCCGACGCGCGATCGTCGGCCGTGATCTTGTTTTTCAATACTTCGCGTTCCAGGTTCTTGTCGATGGTGGCGAGGCCGCGATCGAGGAATCTCTGTTCCACATCGCAGAGAATCACGTGAAATCCACGACGCGCGAAGACATGGGCAATTCCGTTCCCCATGGTTCCCGCGCCAATTACCCCGACACGACGAATCTCGCTCATAAGTGCTCCTGGTAAGAAAAGAAAACTGGAAAGTCTAACACCCCGGCAACCGGGCGGCGTTCAACCCTTCATCGTCTGGAAAGTTGCGGCGAAAAGTTTCGTTAAGATTCGCTTAAGGTTAACAAAGCAAAGAATTTAGGTAAGACTTAGGCAGCAAAATTCGCCCCGCGCCGCATCGGACTGATGTAGATACCGAGGCCACTCACCGGGTCGGAGGGCGATCCAGAAATCGGAAAGCCCTCCGAAGCCGGATAAAGAGCGCGGTGGGAGGAATCCATGAGACGACAAATGAAGATGGCGGCGTACGCCATGGCAATTACGATGGTCCTGAGCGGCTTAGCGCTGGCACGCGACGATGACGACTACTACCGCGGAGGCAGTTCCGCCCAGGCGCAGCAGTACGGTTTTGACAATGGCTACCGCGACGGTCTTCGGCATGGGCGGGAAGAAGCGCGGGAAAATGACCCTAACGATTTCCGCACTCGCGACTATGACCGTGCCACTAATGGGTATCAAGGGTGGATGGGGTCCAAAGACCGATTTCGCGACGGATATCGTGAGGGCTACCAGCGGGGATACCAGGAAGCTTTTTACCAGAGCAACCGTGGAGGGTGGGGCGATCGCGATCGCGACCGCGACCGCGACGATCGTGTGTACCAGCCTGCGGATTGGCCCGGGCGCGGCGGCAGCTGGGGACGCAGTCCCGCTCGCGACTATGGCTACCAGGACGGAGTCACAGTAGCGCGCTCCGATGAGCAACACGGTAAGCCATACAATCCGAACCCGCGCAGCGGCAATAACTCTGATCGTGGGTACAGTTCGCGATACGGAGATAAGAACCAATACAAAGCCGAGTATCGCGACGCTTATCGCCAGGGGTACGAGGAAACCATGGGAGGCGGACGCCGCCGTTGGTAATGAGTCAGTCTCTCACCTCGTAGACAAGGGCCGCCGGTCATCGCCGGCGGCTCTCTTGTTTTCCGCGTCCTAATTCACGTGCGGCGGAAAATTCTTCTTGCGAGGCTTTCCTGGACGATCCTGAGTCGTGCGATATCGATAATACAGACCGTGCAGGTCTTCGCTGAGCTGGCGTACGATGTGTATGCACAGGTCGGGATGAATCTTCAAAACGTGCATAAACTTCTCGCGATCCACAAAAGACAAGTCGCATTCCACCACCGCTTGCGCTGTGAGTTTATGCGGCTCTCCGCTCAGCACTTCACTTAGTCCCAGCACACATCCCGGACCGACCACGTCAAAGATGCGATCTCTTCCGGATTGGCGGGGCATGGATAATCGCAGTTGCCCGCTTTCGATCAGGTAAATCCCGGAGGCTGGCTGGCCGTACTTGAAAGCCACATCTCCAGCGCCATACTTGCGAGACATTTTGAGCGCTCGCAATTGGTCCCACAGGTCGAGGGCGCGCCGGTTGGCCGACAGACTTTCCAAGTTTCCCCACTTCCAGCTTTTTTCTATCGCAGGGACGCACGAACCATATGTGACATTCATCACCCAGTTGAGTGACAGATTTGGAGCCACTCTCGAGGCTACTGGCGCGATGAGAGGCAGCCGAAGCCTTCACTCCAAAAACAAACGGCCCACCGTGGTCGGCGGGCCGGTAAATGTCGAAGTTTAAAGCGACTTTTATTGGCGCTGTAGGACCTCGTCGACCGCGACTTTGCCGCCTTTGTCGACCGTCACCACTTTCTGCACTGGTTGGAAACCAGACAAAGTAATGTCGATCACGTAAGTGCCGGGATTCAGGTAGAAATCCACGGGCGACACTTTGTCGAGCACGCGGCGATTCACGGCGATTTGCGCTCCCTTGGGATTCGTCTTAATGCTGACAGTTCCCATTCCCGCCGCATCGCTGCCGCCGAAGACTTTCTTTAATTTGCTGACTGTCTTGATTTCATCCGTCGATCCCAAGGGACGAAGGGTCGCCGCGTAGTGGAATGTCTGGCCCGCCTGAAGATTGGCCGTCGTGGTCTCGTCCAGATATCCCTGCTTCTTGACTAGAATTGTGTGGCTCCCCGACTTGTCTACCGAAATCTGCGTGGGAGTGACGTGGCCGCTATCTTTGCCGTCAAGGAAGATGGCGGCTCCCACCGGATCGCTGGTGACAGAAAGGCTCGCGCTCAACTGTGCCAGCTGCACCGACAGAAATGACTTGCTGCCCGAACCGACTTCGATGGTGCGAGTCTCGGAACCGAATCCGGGGCGGCTGACCGTAATCGTGTGTTGACCGGGTGCGAGGCCAGTGAGGTTATAGGGGGTGACCCATCCCGCGTCGCTGTGTCCGTCCATGGCGATGGCTGCTCCCTCGGGCGTGGAGTTCACCGTAAGCTGGCCGGGAACTAGAGCGGGCGCAGGCGCCGGAGCAACCTTGCCTTGCTTCTTCTGCTTGGCATTATGTTTCGGGGTGACCGAAACGCTGGCCGGCTCCGCCGGAATCGCCTCCACCGGAGTGGTCACGACTTGTTGGGGCGCAGCTGCCGGAGCAGCCGCTGGCTGAACCGGCGCCGGAGCGGCCTGGATGGGAGCCCGCGCTGTCTGTGCCGAGGCGCTATCGTCGTCAGAATTTTCGTTGTGTATATGGAACGCGATTCCCAGAATCACCAGTAGCACGATGGCAATGGCCGCTGCCACGGAATACATGACCAGCTTGGGCGGAGTCTTTTTGATTTCGGTAACCGCTTTCCGGGCCACTTCGCGCGGCTGAATCTTCACTTTTTCGGGAACCGGCGCTTTAAAAACCGGATGCTCTACCTCCTGCACCGCTTCGGTTGGCGGCGGGGGCGGAGCAGGCGCAACATAGACTTCTTTCAGCGGCGGAAGTTCGCTGATTTCCGAGAAGCTGGGCCCGCTGCTGGCAGGAGCTTTCTTGGTTTCAACCATCGTCGGATCCACATGGATAGCGGGAGTCTCAACTTCCGGCTCCGCCGTGGCTGCCGACATGGTGGCTTCTTCTTTGGTATGACCGCCGAGGGTTGAGCCGAATTTCGCTTGAGACTCGACCTGAGACGTTCGTCGCGCAGTAGGTTCAACGCTGGTGCTGCCCCCACCCCATCCCGCAGCCGCTGCGGCCGCTTTCCAATCGGAAGCAGGTTTTTCTGGCTCGGGCGCGCGAGTCTTCACTTCGAACTCGTTCTGAGCTACGACCGCGGGCGCTTCGGGCTTTGCGGCGAACTCTGGCCGTGGCTTCTCCATCGCCGGTTTCGGCGGAGCAGCAACCACCACCGTTTCTTTCGGCTTGGCAGGTGCGGGAGGAGCGATCTTATTGGGTGCATTGTTGGCTTGCGGGGCCGGCGCTGCTTTCTTGGCGGCGCTGGTCTTGGTTGCGCTTTCCTTGCACCTCTCTAAATCATTGATCAGATCCTGCCCGCATTGATAACGCTGGTCGGGATCCTTCGCGAGCGCTTTCATGATAACTTCGCTCAACGCTGGATGGATCTTGGGATTGACGTGGTCCGGAGCGACCGGTGTCATCTCCAAGATGGACTGACGAACCTGTTCCGCATCGTCCCCCTGGAAAGCTTTACGCTCGGTCACCATCTCGTAGAGAATCGCGGCCAGACTGAAGAAATTGGAACGAGAATCGAGTGGGTCGGCGCGTAACTGTTCCGGAGACATGTAGTGCAGGACTTCCGGGGCCGCACCTTGGGCTTGGGCTGCATGCGCCCCCATCATGGAGGTGCCGAAGCTCAGGATCTTCACCGTCCCGTCCCACTGCACCATGATCTTTGCCGGCTCCAGGCTGTAATGCACGACTTTGTGCACCAGTGCGTGATCGAGGCCCTGGCAAGTCTGGCGCGAGATATCCATGAGGTCCCACACCGAGAAGCCTTCTTTGCGCGCGAGCATGGTGGCGATGCTGTTGCCCTGGACATACTCCATTGCCGCGCAGAGCATGGAATCGATTTCGCCCGCGCCATAGAGCAATGCGATGTTGGGACTGTTGAGAGCCTTGCTGATTTCCGCCTCTTCCAAGACGCTTTGCACCACGGCGTCGGCTTGCACGCCGAGCACTTCCAGCTTCAACGTCTTCAGGGCGACGGTCTGATTGCTTTCTTCGTCCGTGGCTTTGTAGACGGAACCGTTGACGGAAGAGGCAATCTCACTGAGGATTTCAAATCGTCCAATCTTGTTCGACATTTCGGCCTGACCCTCAATTCGGACAACACAATCTCTCGCCCTCTCGTCAGAGACGACGATGCTTTTCGGCTGGCATCGGGGAAGTACGACTAGAATATCCCGCCTCGGCACCGGCTCATGCATTACGAAAGTACTCGGAATGAAGCTTCGTAGAGGATTGAGAAATCAGGAGTTAACGGTGATCGAGGTGAGCCATTCCTGGAGCAGATGACGCACTTTCGCCCCTTCCACAGTGCGACGCATCGCGTCGATGATCGCGACTCGCGCCTTGGGGCCGCGTCCGCGAAATCCGATCCAGTAGGGTATATGTATTTCGCCGGGCACAGGCTGGGCATGGATGCGGAAATTCCACATGCGAAAAAAACCGGTTGAGAAGTGGAGTTTGCGAATCTTCGCAATCAGCAACTCCTTCGCGTCAGCCTCATCGAGAAGAGGTTTCGCACAATTCCGCGTCTCCAGATAGAGGATGTCGGAAGGCCCCGGGAAATCTTCGAACTCGTAAGGGTCGAGCGAACCGTTAATCGCGTCCAATCCGTAGATGCGGCTGATGGATTGACCTCGGTTCTCTATCTCGACTTGAAACAGCAAAAAGGGAATATAGAAATCGGCAACCGAACGCAGGGGGCCGTACACGGCATTACGCAGAGAGGTGCCGACTCCCGGACTCGAAAATTGCGTCATCGCTTCTTCGCGAGTCACGTTGGCCCGCAAGCTTCGAATCCTGGGCATAAAGCGCTATCGGAAGTAGACCCACAAGCTCACGACCGTGAGCACCAGGGCGACGCTGAAAACCAGGTTGACCCTGTGTTCCGCCGCTGTTTCCGCCGCAGGCTTACGCGAGGTTGGCTGAACTGGAACGACGTCCATTTTTTCGTCGACGGTTGCGAAAGTGAGCCCTGCGAGTTTTTGCCTAGCTGGTGCTGGTCCCATCAGACTGACCGCAATGAGCACGGCGGAGCAAATCACAAACATCAGAATCGCGTAATGGAGAAAGTTGATGTCGATCAGCCAGCGGATGGCGGGATTGTCGAAGCGATGCCCGCCTCCCGCCCGGTCCATGATCTCGAAAATAAAACGCACCGAGCCCAGCACAAATCCCGTCAGCAACGAACTGATCGCGCCCTGGGCATTCAGCCGCGGCCAAAGGATTCCGAGTATGAAGCAGGAGGCGATCGGCGGGCTGATGTACGCCTGCACGCTCTGAAGATAAATGTAGAGTTGGCTGCTGATCAGGTGGATGAACGGAACCCAAGCCAATCCCAGCACCACCATCACGCCGGTCATGATCCTGCCGAAGGTCACCAGTTGGCGCTCTGACGCATCGGGCTTGATCTTTTTATAGAAGTCCAGCGTCACCAGCGTCGAAGCCGAGTTAAACACGGAACTCATGGCTCCCATGAGTGCGGCTAACAGAGCAGCAATCATCAGTCCCACCAGCCCGGTGGGCAACAGATTGATGATGAGCGTCGGATAGGCGATGTCGCCGTTCAGTACTTGTCCCTCCGCTGAGACATGAAACATGTCGCGATAAAGGGCGAAGGCGATCAATCCCGGCAACACCAGCATGAACACCGGAAGTATTTTCAGAAAACCGGCAAAGATCGTGGCGCCTTCGCATGGCCTTCATCTTTCG
This sequence comes from Terriglobia bacterium, assembly GCA_963797845.1. Taxonomy (GTDB): domain Bacteria; phylum Acidobacteriota; class Terriglobia; order Terriglobales; family Acidobacteriaceae; genus DASREM01. Next base: position 60,185 of record CAWCRE010000007.1, on the reverse strand, counting down.
CGGATAAAACGCGCTGCACAATCACCTGGTCCGTACACCAATACCAGATGCCCAAGATAGGAGCGCCGAAGAAGATTCCAGTCCAGGGAAATTCTGGGTCGGATGCGGGCTTGATCATATGGAAGTAATTTGCGGGCACCGCCGCTCGCAGACCTTCGAAACCTCCAACCCGGTGGAGTCCAATGGCCGTCAGGATCACAGCACCCACAATCAGGATCAGCGTTTGCACCAGGTCGGTGTAGATGACTGCTGCCAGTCCTCCGGCAATCGTGTAAATCCCTGTCGCCACCACCAGAATGACCGCTGCCGTCAGAGGACTCCATCCCACGACACGCTCGAGGACAACGGCCGCCGCATACAGATGAACCGAAATCTTCGTAAACACGTAAGCCAGAATCGAAATGCTGGCAAGGTACACAGCGCAGGAGCGGCTGAAACGGCGCTCCAGAAATTCCGGCATGGTAAAAACGTTGGATCGCAGATAAAACGGAACGAACACCCATCCCAGGATCAGCAAAATCATGCAAGCCAGCCATTCGAAATGGCCGACCGCGAGCCCGGAAGTTGCCCCCGAACCGGCAAGTCCTATGAAATGCTCGGTGGAAATGTTCGAGACAAATAGCGAAGCCCCGATCGCGAACCACCCCACATTGCGGCTAGCCAGGAAATAGTCGGTGGACGTGCGCTCCTTGCGTGCGAAGTAAAAGCCGATCGCAAAGATGATGATGAAGTAAACGGCGATGATCGCAATATCAATTCCCGTGAGGGCTTTGTGGGTAAGATGCGCGGCAGTGGGGACCAATGCTCCTCCCGCTCTACGAAATGAAACGCCGTAACCTTGCGACCGATTCTACCGTTAATCTTTATGGATGTCTCAGGGCCTATGACATTTGTCATTCCAGGCAGATGACGATGGCCACTGGCGAGGAGCCGTGGCGACGGGCAGGATTGGAATTGGAAGGAATTGGAATTGGCAGTTGGCAGTTCGTATTCGGTATTCGGCATTCGGCGACCGCGATTATCGATTGCGGACAGTTTTTGCCATTCCGAGCCGTGGGCGAGGAATCTGCTCGGGGGTGCGGCGCCGGGGCTTATCGACGATGAGCAGATTCCTCCTTCCAGTCGGAATGACAAGTGACTCGCAGTGGCGGTCGCATGAGGAGAGACAGGCTGCAGCCGGACTTGGTTGTCGTGAACAACACCATCGTCTATTCTGATGGGGTTCGCATACCTGTCCCGTGTGGGGGCCCCTCTTAGGTATTCAAGAGTACCGTCATGACCCTGACTCGATTCGTCAGCAAGAACGCTTTTCGAAACAAACGGCGAACTGTGCTCACCATACTGAGCATTGGTTTCTCCCTGCTGCTGCTTACGCTGATGATGACGATTTGGCATGCCTTCTACTCCGATCAGGGAAGCGCCCAGTCCGCGCAGCGACTGATTGTGCGCCACAAGGTCTCGTTGATCTTTTTCCTGCCCGGCTTTTATCGCGACAAAATCCGCAGCATGCCGGGCGTCACGCACGTCGTCAACCAGACCTGGTTCGGAGGGATTTATAAGGACCAGAAACCGGAAAATTTCTTCGCCCAGTTCGGCACCGATCCCAATGAGTTGCTGGAAGTCTATCCCGAGTTTCAAATGCCGCCGGATCAGCTTGCGGCATGGCAAAAAGATCGCGCCGGCTGCATTGTGGATAGCGACCTCGCCAAACGTCACAACTGGCAGATCGGCGACAAGCTGAATGTAAAGGGAACGATTTTTCCTCTGAATCTTGAACTCACGATTCGCGGAATATTCAGCGCTCCTGCGCCAACGGCTTCAATGTATTTCAACAACACGTATCTGGACGAAGGGTACCCCGACGTGAAAGGACACGTTGGCTTTTTCGGAGTGATGGCGGATTCTCCGCAGAGTGTCCCCAAAGTTGCGAAAGAGATTGACGAGACTTTTCGCAACGCGCCTCGTCCAACCAAGAGCGAGAGCGAACGCGCCTTTCAGTTGAGTTGGATTGCCACGCTCGGCAACGTGAAGGCCTTTATCCTGAGCATCTGCGCGGCTGTTGTCTTCGCCACTTTGCTGGTTTCTGCAAATACCATGGCGATGTCGATTCGCGAGCGTACCCGCGAAGTCGCCGTCCTGAAGACTCTCGGATTCACGCGGAATGGGGTTCTGGGACTTTTTGTCAGTGAGGCAGTGGCCCTTGCTTTAGCAGGGGGAGTGGTTGGGGTCTTGGCGGCTTCCGCGCTGGTCTTCATGATGAAACACTCTCCCCAGGGAGGATTGTTCTTGAATGGCATGAGCATATCGGGAGTTACCATGGCGATCGCGCTCACCGTTGCGGCAGCAGTTGGGTTTGTGAGCGCCTTCATTCCCGCTTGGCACGCCTCGCAAACCAATATCGTGGACGGATTGAGACACATCGGCTGACTTATGACCCTGACCCGTTTCGTAACTAAGAACGCGTTTCGCAACCGGCGTCGCAGTGTGCTGACCGTGCTCAGTATCGGTTTCTCGCTGCTGCTGCTCACGCTCATGATGACCATCTGGAAGTCGTTTTATATCGATCAGGGCAGCGTGCTTTCGGCGCAACGGTTGATCGTGCGGCATAAGGTTTCACTCGTATTCAACCTGCCAACGTTCTACCGGGAGAAGATTCGCGCCATTCCGGGTGTCACGCAAGTCGTAAACCAGCAATGGTTCGGCGGACAATACAAAGATGACAAGCCGGAGAATTTCTTTGCGCAGTTCGGCACCGACCCCGAAGAACTGTTCAAGGTATATCGAGAGTTTCAGATGCCCGACGACCAGCTTGAGGCCTGGAAAAAGGATCGTGCCGGAGCAATTGTTGACTCCGAGCTGGCGAAAAAATATGGCTGGAAGATCGGCGACCGACTGAACATAAAGGGTACGATCTTTCCTTTAAACCTTGAATTGACGATTCGCGGAATCTTCACGGCTCCGCAAACGACGCAGGCGTTGTATTTCAATAAGACTTACCTTGACGAGGGGTACGCTCCAGCCAAGGGCAGCGAGGGAATTTTCGCGGTGCTGGTGGATTCGCCCGACAACATCACCCGGGTTGCGAAGACCATTGACGAGGAATTCCGGAACTCCACTCGTCCCACCAAGAGCGAAACCGAGAAAGCATTTCAACTCGACTTCGTGCAGATGCTGGGCAATGTCAAAGCTTTCCTGCTGAGCATCTGCCTGGCGGTGGTGTTCGCGATCCTGCTGGTTTCGGCGAATACCATGGCGATGTCGATTCGTGAGCGTACGCGCGAAGTCGCCGTGCTCAAAACCCTCGGATTCACTCGCCGCAGCATTCTTGGACTGTTTGTCGGAGAAGCGGTTTCACTCTCGCTTATGGGCGGTCTGCTCGGGTCGCTGCGTCGCATTTCTGCGTGGTGTCGGGCATGCAGAAGCAGGGTGGCTTCATGACTGGGCTCGCCGTCACCCCTGTCACCATTGCCGTGGCCCTGTTCGTCGCGGCCCTGGTCGGGTTCTTGAGCGCTCTGGTTCCTTCCTATCACGCATCGCAGATCAACATCGTGGACGGCTTGCGGCATATCGGTTAGCGGAGAAATTTAAAGCGATGGCAATTCCGATCAGCTACAACGTCCGCAATCTGAAGTTGCGGAAGGGCCTCACGATCATGACCGCGCTGGGGATCGCGCTGACCGTGGCCACCGCGATCTTCATCATGGCTCTGCTGGCTGGACTGAATCGCGCCTTTGGCAGCACCGGAGATCCGCTAACGTCCTGGTGCTGCGAAGGGTCGACCTCGGAACTGGCGGCAGGCGGTGTCGATCGCGATGCCATGCAGACGCTGAAAGAGCTTCCCGGTGTAGCGAAGAACAGCAAGGGCGAAGCGCTGGCCTCGGGCGAAGACATTCTGGTCATCGTGCTTCCACGGCAGGACGGTACCGGCGAAGTGAACGTCACCACGAGGTTTCTGACTCCGCTCGGCATCGAGATGCGCCCCAAGATCAAGCTCGTCTCGGGACGCTGGTTCAATCCCGGCCAACATGAAGTCGTGGTCAGCCAGTCGATCAACAAGACGCTTCGCCAAAACCAACATCGGCGACACCATGCAGATCGGAAGTGGCTTCTGGAACGTCGTCGGGATTTTCGACGGCTCCGGCACGGCGCACGACTCTGAGATCTGGGGCGACATCAACCAGCTCACCACTGACTTTGAGCGCACGGTCTATTCGTCGGTGCTGTTGCGCGCTACCGATCCGGTCGCGGCTGAGGCTTTGAAGAACCGGGTGAGCGATGACCAGCGTCTGAAGCTGGCTGGCATGATCGAGCCTGAATATTACGCATCGCAGACCAAATCCGGCGGTCCCGATCAAGTTCGTGGGCATTTATCGTCGCGATCATCATGGCGATCGGCTCCTGCTTCGCCGCGATGAATACGATGTACGCGGCGGTTGCCTATCGAGGCCGAGAGATTGCCACTCTTCGCGTGATTGGATTCTCGCGACCCAGCATTATGACTTCGTTTGTCCTCGAGTCGTTGTTGCTGTCGTTGCTGGGTGCCCTGGTCGGAATTATTCTGATGCTTCCCGTTCAACGGCATGACCACGGGAACCTCGAACCAGGTCACATTCAGTGAAGTGGTGTTCAGTCTGCAAATCACCACTGGCGTAGTACTCACGGCGGTGCTCTTCGCCGTTGCCATGGGATTGCTTGGCGGTTTCGCTCCGGCATGGCACGCGTCACGGCGAGACATTCTGGGAGCGCTTGCGCGGCTAGAATTTGCGACGGAATTGAGCGGACACTTGATGAGTGAACCATGCCTATCGACACTAAACATAAGATCTTCAGAGCCTGCGCATCGACCGCACGCAGCGCGGCCGAGGGTGGAGCGCCTACCTGGGCGCGGCGCTATATCGTTGGCGGAATCGCGCTTGTCGTCCTGCTTGGCATGGCAGCACTCGCCTATCGTCTTTTCTCTTCGCGATACGCCCGAAGTCGAAACGGTACGCGCCGCGGCTCCCAGCAGCGAAGTGGGAGGCGTCGTGCTTTCAGCCAGCGGCTACATCGTCGCCCACCACAAAATCAATGTGAACTCGAAAGTGACCGGCCGCGTGAAGTGGATTGGCGTCGAGAAGGGCGACAAGGTCAAAGAAGGCCAAGTCCTGGTTCGCCTGGAAGATGACGAATTCCGTGCGCAATACGACCAGGCCCGCGGCGCAACGGAAAATGCACGCGCATATCTGCAAGAACTGCAGAACGGCTCACGTCCGGAAGAAATGCAACAGGCGCAGCATAATCTGGATGAAGCTCGGGCCACGCTCGCGAACGACAAAATCACGCTGGACCGCACGCAAAGATTTAACGACGCAGGGCGTCCTCTCGAAACAGGCGCTTGATGATGCGACCGCGAAGTTCGAGGCGGATCAGCAGAGAGTGCATTCGCTGAGCCAGTCGTTCACGCTCGCGCAAGCTCGGCCCGCGGGCCGAAGAAATTGCTCGCGCGCAAGGGCGCGCTGCTGCAAGCGGAAGGTGCTGAGGCCTACGCAAAGTCGCTGCTGGACGCCACCCTGATTCGCGCGCCCGTGACCGGCACGATCCTGGAACGCACGGCGGAGAAAGGCGAACTGGTTACCGCTCAGTTTGCCAGCGGCGCCGCCGGAGGACCTCAGGGACAGGTGGTGGCCTTGGCCGACCTGAACGATCTGCAAGTCGAACTCGACATTGCCCAGGACGATTTCGCAAGCTCGACGCCCACCAGAAAGGCGTCGTGACCACCGACGCTTTTCCGGATCGCAAATACGATGGCCAGATCGCCGAGATTTCTCCGGAAGCCGACCGCCAGAAGGCCACCGTGCAAGTCAAGGTGCAGATCCTGAATCCCGACTCGTATCTGCGCCCCGACATGAACGCCACCGTCAAGTTTCTCGCGAACGAGAACAAGAGTACCGAGTCGCGTCCCGACGGGGGTGTTCGTTCCCACCACCGCTGTGCGCGATCGCGATGGCAAGAAAATACGTGCTCCTCGCATTCAACGGCAAGGCCCTGGCGCGCGAAGTGCAAGTCGTCTCGCAGCGAAGCGGTGGCCTGCTGGTTTCCGGTCTGAACGGCGGCGAGGACGTCATCACCTCAGGCCCTCAAACTTTGAAAGATGGCGACAAGATCAAGATCAAAGGACAGTCATGAGCACTACTACTGCTGCCGAATACCGCTACCCAGACAAAAGTCGTTCAAGCACGGAACGTAAGCAAAATTTTCAAGCGCGACGCTTTCGAAGTAAAAGCGCTCGAAGAAGTCTCCATCGAGATCGCCGGGGGAGAATTCCTGGCGCTCATGGGGCCTTCCGGTTCCGGGCAAAACCACGCTGCTGAATATGATTGCGGCGATTGACCGCCCAACCGCGGGCGAGTTGCTGGTGCTGGGCGAGAACATCTTTCGCTTCAGCGACGGCGCAATCGGCGCGCTGGCGCAACGAGCACATCGGCTACGTCTTCCAGACCTTCAACCTGATCCCGGTGCTGACGGCTTTCGAAAACGTCGAACTGCCGCTACTGCTGACGAAACTGAACGCTCAGCAACGGCGTGATCACGTGATGACGGCGCTCAAGCTGGTCGGACTGGAGGAGCGCGTGAATCACCTGCCGAAACAACTCTCCGGCGGACAGGAGCAGCGCGTCGCCATTGCCCGCGCCATCGTCAGCGACCCCACCTTGATCCTCGCGGACGAGCCCACCGGCGATCTCGACAGCCACTCGGCCACCGAAATCCTTGAGATTCTCAAACGCCTGAATGAAGACTTTCACAAGACCGTGGTCATGGTGACGCACGATCCGCACGCGGCTTCGTACGCGCACGTGACTCGGCACCTGGAAAAAGGAATGCTGCTTCCCGCGAATGCCTGAAGCATAAAGGAAGGGGCTCCCGAGCCTGATAACTTCTGGGCCGGCTCGGGAGCTTGTGGAAGGAACCGCTAAATCTCTGAACTCATCTCGTTAAGGACGTGGTTGCGGTGGGGCTGCGCCGTTCCCGGGTCCGCGACCCACTGCCAGGCGCGCCGGCCATTTTCCCGAACCACTGTTCTGGCCTCGCCATAGTCCACCAGACGATTGAGCACCGTAGTGACCGATGCCAGCGGATCCTTATGCCGCAACAAGACCGGAGGCATCCGGCGCTGGATCTGCTCACAAACCTCTCGCGCACCAAGCGGCTGATCTGCCTCCATCAGCACCATCCGGCATGCTTTGGTAAATCCCGGCTGCCGGCCACTGTTCTTGCGATCCACCAGTTCCAGCAACTCTTCATCCAGGATCTCGTCTCCGAAAAGATTGGCGAGACCCACAATCGTCTGCTTGACCGTGCCAATGCGCTTCATGACTTCGGCGCGCTGCCGCAGCAACTGTCGAAGCTCATCATGAGCCGCACGAATCACCTGGTGAACATGCGGATCATTCGTCGGTGTGGCGGCCTTGACCGCAACTCCGTTACTGCCACCCTTACCGTTTTCCATAATTCCTCCGAATCCCGCGACCCCACCCGATAGCGGCTCACACACTTGCCCAGCATGTGTTACGTATGCGGCCTGCGCCCGGTTCCACAAATTCGAACTCAGCTATTCCATATCGGGGATTCGCACATCGGAACTCTGCATCGTTAGACGCAACGGAAAGGGAAAGGTAAGAATTGTTTTTGTAAAATCCAGTTCACAATCTGGGCACAATTAAAAAACATATTCCGCTGTCCGTATTTGAACACCGTTTCCGATACGCATTGCGAAAACGGACATCGCCAATGGACAGGTGTCGATCGGAAGACAGTTAGCCTCATTGAGGCCGAAGCGCGAGAACGGTCGCTCTTCCTGGTTATGCAAATAAAAAGCCCGCCTTGAATGGCGGGCTGAAGGGAAGATCAATACTACTCGGCAAATCCGTCCGGCTGACTAAGCGCCTCCTCGTGAGAATGCTCATCGATGAAATGCCGCCCCGCCGCGAGCGCTTTGCGATTGGTTTCCAGCAGGGCTACCTTCTTGACTTTGTCCTGAATCACGCCCATCGCAGTCCCCGGCGCAAGGCATTCGGTCTCTTCGAGCAATGCGCCCATCAGGATGATGTTGGTGACCTTGGTCGACCCTAGTTTGTCCGCCATTTGCGAAGCCGGAATGCATATCACGCGAACCCCGGCCGGCACCACGAAATCAGAAGGAAGAGATTCCTGGTTATAAAGAATTAGGCCGCCACTTTTCACTTGCGAGGCAAACTTTCGCAGCGAGATTTCATTCATTGCAACCAACGCATCGGGATGCGAGATAAGGGGCGTTCCAATCCGTTCTTTCGACAGGCACACGTGACAATGCGCGCTGCCCGATCGCATTTCCGGCCCATAGGAGGGCAGCCAACTCACCTCCAGGCCTTCACGCATACCCATTTCGGTGAGCAACTGGCCGAGTAGCAGCACGCCCTGGCCACCAAATCCTGCAATTTTTACGGAGAAGTTCTTGAAGCGATGGGCATGGTTGACGGTTCCCTGTTCGCCGACCGCTGCTTCCCCGATCTCCAGTACCTCAGGTATAGAACGCTGCGGCGGCGCGTTGTTTGACCGGCATTACCGGCTTGCGATCGCGGAACACGTTCAGTGGGAAACGTGGGTACCATGGCTTCGCTGATCCAGCGCCGCGCCTCGACTGGATCTTTCCCCCAGATGGTGGGACAAGGCGACAGGATCTCCACAAACGTAAAGCCTGCTCCATCGCGCTGAAGCTCCAGAGCTTTTTTAACCGCGCGGCGCGCCTTCATCACGTTCTTGTTGTCGCAAAGCGCCACTCGTTCGATGTATACCGGCGCTTCTAAAGTCGCGAGCAACTCCGACATGTGCAGCGGGAAACCTTCATTTGCCGGACGGCGGCCCCACGGGGACGTCGTGCTTTTCTCGCCCACCAGCGTCGTCGGCGCCATTTGCCCGCCCGTCATGCCATAGATCGCATTGTTCACGAAGAACACGCTGATCTTCTCACCGCGATTCGCGGCGTGAACAATCTCCGCGGTGCCAATCGCCGCCAAATCTCCATCTCCCTGATACGAGATCACGATCTTCCCCGGACATGCACGCTTGATCGCCGTTGCCGCGGCCGGAGCACGTCCATGCGGCACCTGCACGTTGCCCACATCGAAGTAGTAATAGGCGAACACAGAACATCCGACGGGGCTGACAAAGATAGTGTTGTCTTGCACGCCAAGCTCCTGCAACGCCTCAGCGATCAACTTGTGGGCGACGCCGTGGCCGCAGCCCGGGCAATAGTGGGTCTGCTGCTTCAATTCCGATTTGCGGTCATACAAGTCATAAAACAACTCTGACTTGGTATGAAGCACGTCGTAACCATCATCCGCGTCAATCTTGACTTCGGGATCCTGCACTGCGGCTTTGCTTTCCTCTGTCATATTGTGCCCCTTGACTCTCGCCGATCTTCGTCCTCACACCAGCGCAACCATTCGCTCCAGGATTTGCTCTTGTAGCTCTTCCACCGAAGGAACGTTTCCTCCACGCGGCCATAAAACTCCACGGGAAGCTTTCCGTTGACGGCAAGGCGAACGTCTTCGAGCATTTGCCCATTGCTCAACTCGACGACTAAGACCTTCTGCGCCCGCTTGGTCGCTTTCACCAACTCTTGCGAGGGGAATGGCCACAGGGTGATGGGACGGAACAGTCCCGCTTTGCATCCCTCTTGCGCAGTAATTGTCACCGCCGAGCGCAACACCCGCGAGACGATGCCATAACCGACCAGCAAAATCTCCGCGTCTTCGGCTTTGTAAGTTTCGTGACGCGCTTCGACCCGCGCGCGAATGTATTTCGCCTCCAACCGTCGCTGGTGCTCTTCGAGTTGATCCGGCTCAAGATAGATGGAGCTGATCAGGTTGGCGCGCGTCTCCGCAGTTCCCTTCACCGCCCAGAGCTTTTCAGGCAGAACGATTTCGCGGTACTCCAGGTCCAACGGTTCCATCATTTGCCCGATGAAACCGTCCGCCATGACCACCGCGGGATTCCGATACCTGTCCGCGAGTTCGAAGGCCAGGATGGTGAGGTCCGCCATCTCCTGCACCGAGGCTGGCGCGAGCACGATATTGCGATAATTTCCGTGACCTCCGCCCTTGACGACCGCAAAGTAGTCGCTTTGCTCCGGAGCGATATTCCCCAAACCAGGGCCACCCCGAACCACATCGACGATCACGCACGGCAATTCGGAACCAGCCAGATACGAGATGCCTTCCTGCATTAAGCTGAGGCCGGGGCCAGAGGATGCGGTCATGACGCGGGCCCCGGCCGCAGCAGCGCCGTACACCATGTTGATGGCGGCGACTTCGCTCTCCGCCTGGAGAAAAGTTCCACCGACCTGCGGAATGTACAAAGCCGCAGACTCGGCGATCTCGCTGGCTGGAGTAATCGGATACCCGTAATACGCCTTGCAGCCGGCAACAATTGCGCCTTTGACCACAGCCACATTTCCTTTACAGAGCTGGCGCATTTTGATCTCCTTCCGCTGCCTTATCGACCAGCTTCAAGGCGCGCTTGGCCCGGTATACGGTGATCGCGCCCGGCTCGGGACAGCAGTAGAAACAAATTCCGCAACCGGTGCAGTCGTGCCCCATGTATCGCGCGGGATGCACGCCGTAGGAATTCAATCCCGGAAGCAGTTCGAGGCATTTTGGGGGACACGATTCAACGCACAACCCGCACCCCTTGCACTCGTTCGCATCGATCGTCACTTTGCCGCGCGCTTGCCCCGTCATAATCACCTCGCCAGTTGAGCTTGTGTTCCTACCGGACGCTGCAACCACTTGGTTTTCTCGCAGTACTCGTAAAGCTCTTCACGGAATTTCGGATGCGATATATCAATCAGTGCTTTCGCCCGCTCGCGAATCGACTTGCCATGCAGGTACGCGACTCCGTACTCCGTCACTACATAGCGAATCAGGCCGCGCGAGGTCACCACTCCCGCACCAGGACTCAACATGGGAACGATGCGCGAAATGGCCCCGTCCTTTGCAGTGGACGAGATGGCGATGATGGGCTTGCCACCCTTTGAGCGCGAAGCGCCGCGCAAGAAATCCACTTGCCCGCCAATGCCGCTGTAGAACTGGTTGCCAATCGAGTCAGAGCAGACTTGTCCGGTCAAATCGATCTGCAATGCGGAATTGATTGCCACCATGTTGTCGTTCCGTGCGATCAGCGCAGGATCGTTGGTGTAAGCGGTGGGATGGAATTCGAATATCGGATTGTCGTCCACGAAATCAAACAGACGCTTGGTCCCCAGGGCGAATCCAAGGATGATTTTGCGGGGCTTGAAATTCTTTCTCGCCCCCGTGATCACTCCTGCTTCGATCAACGGCATCACGCCATCGGAAACCAGTTCGCTGTGCACGCCAAGGTCCTTGCGATCGGCTAAGAACGGGAGCACGGCATCCGGAATGCCCCCGATCCCGGTCTGCAGAACCGCGCCATCTTCGATCAGGTTCGCCACGTTCCGCGCGATCGCTACGTGCAGGTCCGTGATCTCGGCTTCTTCAACGCACAAAGGGGACGAGAAGACTCCACGATCGCATCCAGTTCGGAGACATGAACAAAACTGTCGCCGTAGGTTCGCGGCATCTGATCGTTCACTTGCGCGACAACGAAGTGAGCCAGGCGCGCCGCAGTCAGGGTCGTATCCACGCCCACGCCGAAGCTGCAAAAGCCGTGCGCATCCGGTGGAGACACTTCGATCAATGCCACGTCGAGCGGCATCGCACTCTCAAACAACTCCTCGATCTCGCTGAGGTACACCGGGGTATAGTCGGCGCGGCCGTCATTGATTGCGTCCCGCACATTGGCGCCGATGAATACGGCATTGTGGCGAAAGTGCCCGGCCATTTCGGGCGCGACGTACGGGGCAGCGCCCATGGTCATCATGTGCACGATCTCTACGTCATGCACGAACGGAGCGCGCTTCATGAGCGCCTCCACCAGTGTCTCCGGCTCAGCGCAGCCGGGCTGGATATAGACCCTCATGCCCGACTGTACGCAGCGCAACCCCTCTTCCGGTGTTCTTAGCTTCTTTTTGTATTCCGTTTCCCACGACATCTGCATCATCTCCGAAACTTATTTCTGACTCGCTACGGCTGGAAGTGCAGCATCCGCCGTCGCTCGCTCATATCCTACTGCCGCGTAGTAAATCGCCCGATCAAAAAACTGTTCCAGCAATTGCAAGAACTCAAGTTCCCCAAAAACCTCGGCCGGGCGCTCCAGCGCCGACGCTTGCTTCAAGTAGTCCCACAAATTTTCCTTGGTCAGGATGATGGTCATGGTCACCTGGCTGGATGGCACTTTCTGATGGGCGCGCCGGGCGCCGATTTCGACGTAACGCGCCTCGATGTCAAACGCGCTCTTACCCAGCAGCCAATCGCCCAGGTGCCGGTAGATCTCGGAAACCCGTTGCTTCAACTCTTCGGGGGGAACGTTGTGGTAGGCACGGGTAAACTCAGAATTCTGCACACGATGCAGCAACCCTGCCGCCAGCGCGTCGGAATGAGTCTCGATCAGGCGAACGAGTCGGTAGGCGAGCATCATGACCGCACCTCCTGCTTTCCTCTACAGTCAGTGTCAGTCCCTAAGGGGTTTCCAGCCGTGACCCTTAGCACAAGCAATTGTGACGTGCGTCACAATGCTAAGTTATTGCAGGATCTTGAGATGTTCCGCGAGCCGCTTCCAATTGACGGGAATACCGGCGGGACATACATGAATGACGCCAAAGCGATGCAAGCGCACGGCGGACAGGGACGTAGATCGTGGGATCAGACCAACCAGCGCCCAGCTTCGTCTATCGATATAAGGGACTTTGGGGCAAAATCAGTTCCAGGATATTGTCGTCATTGTCCACGCTTCGTTGTTCTTCTGAGGATTCGGGGGATTGCCGGCGATCGGCGGGTACAACCCCCTTGCGGTTGAGAAATTCCTGCAACTGCTCACGTGCCGCTTTCGACAGACCCGTGAAGCGGATTCCCGTGCCCAACCCGTAGAGGCTACTGACCACGACGCCCGGCACCCAGATCTTTGCATCTTCCAGCCAGAAGGCCGCGTTGACTTCCGTGTTCTCCGGAACGGAAACCACGGTCTGCACGCCGCAACCGCCTTCGCCCAGGTTCATGGTGGTGACCCACATCGGAATCTTGATGTTCTTGACGTGCAATTCCGCCGCGACTTCGCATTCATAGCGCTGGGCTTTGCGGCGAGCTCGCACCCGCGGCCGTTTGAACTCGTCCAACTCTTCGAGAACTCCCACCGCTTCCTCGCTATAGCTGGCGCTCGCAATTCGCGACAGTCCCATCTTCTTGCCTTGCTCGGGTGTCGCGTGCTCCCACACTACGCGGAACCGGCCGGTGTTATCTTCACAACGAAGAACCACGATATCGCCGGGTTGCAAATTGCATTTCACCCCTTCGACGGATGCCCCATCCCGCGAGATGTTTGCGGTGTTCACCCGTTCGATGAACGCGCGACCCTTTGCATCGGTTCCACAAAGATTCACTCTTAAAGTTGTCGCTGTGCGTGATTGACGTCTGCATCCCATACGCGCCCCCAAGAAGTTCTTTCCTCTTCGCTGTCTTTGCCTGCGGAACCACTGCCTACCGGGGGAGATTTGCAGCAATGGGTTACTTCCGTAACCTATGCTGAAGAGCATGCTGAACAACTTCTCAATGCATTTTTCGCGCCAACTCCCTGATTGCGTTCACAAGCATTTACGCTTCTTCCCGTGGGAAAAACCTTGCACTTCCATGCCTGCATGAGAAACTTTCGCGCCTGCTATGCCTCGCGAGTGGCACTTTGTGTCATCCTCGTAGCGCTGTAAAGTTTCGTAAATGATCATGCGAATTCCACCAACTCCTCTTAATATCTTCAGCGTGAAAAGACTCTTATTCATCTTCCTTCTTTCGACCCTGAGCTTCGCGGCCGACTTCAAGGACGCAACTGTCGTTGAACTCCGCGACGCTACCCAGGTCGGAACGGCAGAAGTGAGCAACACCAGTACCGTTGGACCTTACGCCAAAGATGTTCCCGCCATGGTATTTCGCTGCTATCTGACGGTTGAGATTGAACACGCGAAATACAGCGCCGTTTTCCCTGTCACGCAGCACTTCAAGATCTCCGATTACGGCGCCGGCGACAGCATCCCGGCGCGAGTCGATGGCAACAAGCTGATCATCCGTACCCCAGACGGAAAAGAAATGAAGTCAAAAATCGTAGAGCGCACGCCGGCAAAATGAGCGGACGATCCGCTCGCGATGCTTCGTCCGGTATCGCTCCCACTGCCGTTCGTCCCGCCACCGTGCAACCGAAGACATTCCGCGCCAGCTTTATTTCGGATGGCCGTAAGATTGTCCCAGTCCCATGCGCGCTCTGCTCACGCCCATCTTCCTCCTGCTGCTGGCTTCTTCCTCGTTCGCGCAGGCCGTGGCTGTTTCGCCTGCCCCGCCGCTGCCCCGCGGGCAAGTCATTGAGAGCGTCGCAAGCGTCGATGATCCCGCCGAGACCTATGCCTTGTATCTTCCTTTGAATTACACTCCCGATCGTCCCTGGCCGATTATTTATGCTTTCGACCCCTTGGCTCGCGGAGTGGTCCCGGTACGGCGGTACAAAGATATCGCCGAAAAATACGAATTTATTCTCGCGGGTTCCAATAATTCCAGAAATTTCTCCCTGCAGGAATCGTCTAAAGCCGCCTCGGCAATTTGGGACGATACCCACCTGCGTCTTGCGCTCGATTCCCGGCGCGCCTACACCACTGGATTTTCGGGTGGAGCTAGGATGGCCGGCATCATTGCGTTTCGCTGCGCCCCATGCCGCATCGCCGGTGTGATTGCTCACGGCGCCGGTTATCCACTCGGCGAACAGCCTACGGCCAAGAACTCTCCGATTTATTTCCTTGCTGTCGGCGATGAGGATTTCAACTGGCCTGAAGTCGTGCAGGTCCGTCGTGCGAGAGAGCAGTCCGGACTACCCTATCGCGCAGAAGTCTTTCATGGGCCACATCAATGGGCTCCCACATCAGTTTTCGAAGATGCAGTGGTCTGGATACAACTAAAGTCTATGCAGTCCGGCGTGCAACCCAGGAATAACGAGTTCATCGACACTCAATTCACGAAGACACAAGCTGCTCTCAGCGATGCTGTCGATCGCGGGGAAACGCTTGCTCAGCTCGGCGCTTTGCAATCGCTGGTGTCCGATTTCGAAGGGCTGAAAGAGGTTTCCAGTTTTCGCCAGAAACTTACGGATCTGAAGGTCTCACCCGCGCTCAGTCGCGCGCTCAAGCAGGAAGACTCTGCCATCAACTCGCAGCAAGCCTCCTCTTCCGTGCTTTTCAGCGAACTGGGCCAGCTCGAGACCTCTTCTTCAGAAGACCGGGACCAACTGCGCAGTCTCGTCGTGGACCAAATGGTGCGACTGAAGCACGATGCCGCCCGCGCGAAATCTGATGACAAGCGCCTGCCACTGGTGCGTGCGTTCAGTTCCGTGCAGGCGAGTTATATCGAGAGCGGGCAGGCCCAGTTCGAACAGAAGCATTATGATCTCGCGGAATTTTATTTCCAGATCGTTTCCGATGTGTCTCCCGAAGAAATCTGGCCGGTGCTTCTGCTGGCAGAAACCAGCGCGGCCCGGGGAAACCGCAAGCAGGCAATTTCCCGTCTGCGGCAGACGGCGAAACTGGGCTTAAACAACCCCGAGGCGTATCAACAGAACCGCAATCTGCAGAATCTGCAGAACGATCCTGAATACAAGACCTTCTTGTCTGAATTAAGATCTGAAACTCGGAAATGAGTGCGGGCTTTCTCTTTCCAGCAGAGCGAAATCGTAAGCAGGCCCGCGCTTCTCCGCCCCGACTTGATCGCAAACCGCTACAATAGGGAAAATGGCCCGGAACGCGACAGTCCTGATCATCGACGACGAGAAAGAGCAGCTCATGTTGCGGAAGATGCTGCTCGAAACGGCAGGTCACCGTGTCCTCACCGCTCATTCCGGCAAGGAAGGTCTTCAGGTATTTCGTTCCCAAGCAGTCGATGCTGTGATCATCGATTACTGGATGGGCGATCTGAAAGGCACGGCAGTCGCTTCAGAAATGAAGCGTCTTCGTCCTTTGATTCCTGTCGTCATCTTCTCCGCCTTTCGCCCCCTGCCCGATGAAGCGCTCGGCAAGGCAGACGTGTGGCTGGTTAAAGCTGAGATTGAACCCACGGAATTGCTCCAGGTAATTGACCAACTCCTCGGGCCATCAGCCGATCGTCCAGCTGTGCCACCTACGACTTCGGCGTAGATAGTCGCCTCTGCTGTTAGTAGATTTTTCTCCACGCACGTCCTAGCTGCCGGATCAGATGCGCGGAGTGCGATACTGCGCTTTACAACACAGACTGTCGCTCTGTTATGTAATCGCGTATCAGGCCAGCATCCTCGCGATTCATCCGATCGAAACAACACACTTCGCACCCCGATCGAAATGAGGAAAATCTATGGTTAGTTCGATTTTGCGGAAGAGATACGTGTGTGCCTTCAGCCTTCTGCTTGCCCTCACAATCACCTCTGCCATGGCCCAGGATACTCAGCAGACGCAACGCCCCATGTTTGCGCACCCCATCCCAACCTTCGATAACAGTGCCGCCGCAGCCACGGCATTGCAGACATGGAACGGCACCTTCACCTATCAGAACAAGAAGAACGCTTTCACGATGGTGGGCACCGATCCTTCATCGACTAACGTGAAGACCACCATTCCTGTGTTCATCATTCCACTGAAAGTTGTGTTCACTAAGGGAACGACTACGAAGACGTTCGATCCTGCACACAAGCTGCCGAGCGGGAAAACCGTTCTCCAGCAAACGACATCGTCCCCTATGTTCCAAAGCAATGTGGACTGGGTGCAGGGCGGCACCGACCTGGGCCAAACCCAGTACATTGATGCGTACCAGCGCGGAAACTTCTGGACCGACGTGATGACCAACACCAACTATCACGTGGTTCTCGGGAAACCGACCATCGCACCCACCATCACCGTGAACGTACCTGCCAGTCAGGGCACCGTCGGCAAGTCGGCGTTCGGCCCGCCGGAGTTGCTGGGTATCATCAGCATCAGTTGGTTCATGCAGCAGGTTCCGAACTGGATCGCCGCCAACCCCACTATCACTCCTTCGGCTCTGCCGATCTTTGTCACCTACAACACGTATCTGTCGCAAACCACGAACTTCGGTGGCTGCTGCATCGGCGGATATCACTACGCCTACGGCAGCGCTTCCACTCCGCAGACCTACGCCCACTTCGCTTTCATGGACCAGTCCACCACCAACCAGGTTTTCTCCTCCGACGTTTCAGCGCTCTCGCACGAAGTCGGCGAATGGATGGATGATCCCTACATCAACAACACTCAGGGAGCTTGTGGCGGCATTCTTGAAAACGGGGACCCGCTCGAAAACACTGCAGCTTACGGTGATTTCATCCAAACCGTAAGCGGCTACGACTACCACATTCAGGACCTCATATTCCTGAAATACTTTGGCCAGACGCCTTCCACCTCGGTCAACGATTGGTGGTCATTCCAGAACTACCCGATTACCAGCGTCTGTCAGTTCGGACAATAGACTCCGTTACCCTTTCTCGGCCCGCTTCCTGGGAAGCGGGCTTTTTCATTGGCGCAAGGTTGCGGAATTCCGGAAAACGAGTAAGATTTTGCTTCGCTTAAACCGCATGACGGACTCTGCGCCACTCTCTCGCCGCTGGACAGTAATCGGTTCCGGTCTGCTCTGTTGCGCGCTCGCGTTGGTGGTGATCTATACCAACCGGTACGCTTTTTTCAGTCCTCTTGCTGTGGTCGTGGTCGCTGCCATTGGGCTGGCGGCAGTGCTGCTGCAACTACGCGCCCGTGGAGGTAGCGGCGACATTCATCCCCCCACCTGGCTGACCATTATCGGAATCGCTCTGGCTTTGGGCGCGGCCTTCGCCGACTTCCTGCATCTTGGCCCCGAAGTGGCCCAGATCATGGCCCTGGGCGCGGTCGGTGTCTTTGGCATCAGTGGCGCCGTGATCCTTCACGCAGTCCGCAAACAACGTATCGCATCGAAATGAACCCGGGCAAGCCCATTGCATTGCCCGAGATCTTCAACGCTGCCGCGTATTTCGTTGATCGCCATCTGCCGGAGCGTGCCAACAAAATTGCCATCGAATGCGGCGATCGAGAGATCACCTACGCTGACCTGCTTGCAGGAGTGAACCAGGTCGGAAATTTTCTTCGCCGCCTTGGGGTACGCATTGAGGAACGAGTCGCGCTGCTGCTCCACGACACTCCCGAGTTCGCCATGACTTTCTTCGGGGCGATTAAAATCGGCGCCGTCGCGGTTCCGCTCAACACGTTGCTCAAGCCTGCGGACTACGAGTATCTGCTCAACACGACTCGCGCCCGCGTGGCGATCGTCAGCGAAGTGCTGTATTCCATGCTTGCGGAGATCCCGCGTGATCGCTTGCGCTACCTCGAGCACGTAGTCGTTGTGGGAAGCGCACCCGCAAGCACTCTCTCGTTTCAAACTCTGATGGGCGAGAGTGCTTCCGAACTCGATCCGGAGCCCACCAGCAAGGACGACGCCGCGTTTTGGCTCTTCTCCTCCGGCTCTACCGGATTTCCCAAAGCATGCGTTCACTTGCAGCACGACATGGTCGTCGCCGCGGAACGATATGCGAAAGGGATTCTCGGAATCACCGAGCACGATCGCTGCTTCAGCGTAGCCAAGCTGTTCTTCGCCTACGGCCTCGGCAACGGCCTCTACTTTCCGCTTTCCGTCGGAGCCACCAGCATCCTCCTGCCCGGCAAGCCCTATCCTCACGACGTGTTCGCGGCCATTGAGCGACACCGGCCAACTTTGTTTTTCTCAGTGCCGTCCAACTACGCGTCCCTGCTGTCCTACGTAAGAGAACAAGAAAACGATTTCGATCTCTCGTCGGTGCGTCATGGAATTTCGGCCGGCGAATCTCTGCCTGCGGTCATCTTTCAACGATTCCGCCAGCGGTTTGGCGTGGAAATTCTCGATGCGATCGGATCCACCGAAGTGCTGCATATGTTCGTCGCCAATCGTCCCGGAGCCGCGCGACCCGGATCCAGCGGACAGATTATTCCAGGTTATGAAGCCAGGATCGTGAACGAGAGCGACGAAGAAGTTCCCGCTGGCGAGATCGGCAATCTGATCGTGAAAGCCGACTCGACTTGTTCCGCTTATTGGAATCAGCACGAAAAATCGAAGGACACCCTGGTCGGGCACTGGATCCGCACGGGAGATAAATATTACAAAGATGAAGACGGATATTTCTGGTACGCCGGACGTTCCGACGACATGCTGAAGTGCAGCGGAGTGTGGGTCAGCCCGGTGGAGATCGAGAGTGTGCTCATGGAACACTCCGCAGTCCAGGAAGTTGCTGTAGTCGGTCGCGAGGACCGTGATCAACTGCTCAAGCCGGTGGCATGCGTCGTCCTGAAAGATGGGGGCGCAGGCTCCGTAGAATTAGCAAAAGAACTGCAGGAATTCGTAGTCAGCCGGTTGACGGTCTACAAACGCCCTCGCTGGGTGGAGTTCTTCCAAGAATTGCCCAAAACTGCGACCGGAAAGCTGCAACGGTTCAAGCTGCGGCACTCTCCATCCCGGTGAGATCCGTAGTTGACTTCATTTTTCTGCAGGTCTTTGCGAACGGAACTGCTCGATTGTGCTCTTAAGCTTGTCTCCTCGCAATTCACCGTCTTCCACGGCGTGGACAAACCACTCTGAGTAGGTCATCGAAGAATGCTGAAGGGCGGCCTTGTAGCCCACGTAGATCGCAGCAGCAAGCACGTGAATACCTCCGTCCTGCTCTTCCCAATACTGCTGCGCATCCCTTGCCACGCCGAACTGCTCCGCGACGATCTGCTCCAACGCCTGCACTGAGTCTTCGTCGATATACCCTGCGGCCGTGTTGTAGCCGAACGAAGGATCATGATGCGTCACGTTGTCGACAATTAACGGATCTCTACTCAGCAAATCAATGGCGTTGCGGACTTTTGGATCGCTCGCGTCGTATGGCGGATGCATGGGCTCATGAATTGCATTGTGCAGCACGATCCGAAACGGATACGACTCATGGGTAAGAAACCGCAATCCGGTGATTCGGATTCCGTGCGGTTCCGAGTATGCCAGCAGGTAAACGGTGATGGTTCGAGACGGCAAGGAAAAACCGAGGTATCGCTCGATGACGGGAATGATGTCGTACTTCGAAAGATCCGGCGAAAGTTCCGCAATTCTTTTTTCGATGCCAGGCACTGCCGACCGCTTCCAATAGGCCGGAAACCCGACGCGATCCAATGCACGCAATGCAATCTCCAGCGCAGCACGCGCCTGGTCATAGTTGTTCCATTCCCCTTCGTCCCAGTACGGCGTCTTCTTGAGCTCGGCTTTCATGAGACTGCTGTCATGCGCTGTGGCGATCATCTGTGGCAGGGTTTCGTCCTGCACCACCGAATAGTAGAGGGCGAGCCGGGCCGAGACGATGCCGCCGCCGTCATCCTTGATGACCCGCTTCAACTTCACAAAGGCCGCATTCTCCTCGGGCGTGAATAGAGGATGGAAGTGGTCGTACTCGGCCTGGTAATAGTGCAGATAGTAGGGATCTCCGCTTAATACGTTCAGAAGGCAGAGAACGTCGTACTTCAGGGATGGCTTCAGTTCCCAGTCCGTGCTGGTATGAAGCTTTTCCGATCGCGCCGGCGAAACCACCGCTGCAAGCGCAAGGAAGAGAAGCAAACAGGCAAAGTCCCGCATGCTTATGTTTTACGGTTGGCGGATACTTGCGGTCTTGAATCTATTTGCAACCCGCCACGCTCGCGGCGACATTCCCGTAACCTGTTTCACACTGCGGGTCATGTGGGCCTGATCGGCAAAACCGGATTGCAACGCGATCTCCGCCAATGGCCGCTCCGTCCTTTGGATGGCGTTCCACGCCTGCCGCGAACGCACGCGAGCCCGGAACACCTCAGGGCTGATACCAAACACCTGCGCAAATCCTCGCGAAACCGTCCACGGCGCAAGTCCCTCTTCTGCGGCCCACGCCGACAGCCTGAGCGAGGGATCGTGAATCAAGTCCGCCGCCAGTTTGTCGGGCCAGTCGGCGATGGTTGTGCCACATCGCTGAACGAGGGAAAGAAGTAATTCTGTCGCTGCAGTGCGGCTCTGCTCCGCCTCGCGAGCAATCAGATCAGGGTCAGAAACTGCTCCATGGCCCGGAGTGAATGCTTGCCCGGAACGCAGAGAAAGGTTGAGCACCGTCGCTCCTGTCGCTGCAAAGCGGTCGATGTGAGCTTCGAAGCGATCGTGCAACAGCACGTCCCCGGCCCGAACCTGAAATCGCCCAAGATCTCCAGCTTCTTCGTAACTCCCGGAAAGCACCAACGCCACATACGAAGAATTATGGCTGTGCCGAGCCAGCGAACTCGCGCGGATTGTCTGCCACGTGCGCATGTACCAAAAGTCTAAATTGAGGGCGAAGGCGTGTAAATCTGCGAAGCTGCTGGGAACCAAATGGAGTTGCCATTCAAAAATTGGCTGATGCAGGAGCAGGAGAATGAGAAGACTGGGACGGTCGTTACGGCCGAAAATCGACTGCGAGCGTGGTTTCCACCGCCACCGCCTGCCCATTGACCCGATAAGGTTGGAACCGCCACCACCGAACAGCATCCGCTGCGGCCGCGGTGAGTACGGCCGGACCACTCACCGGGTGCAAATCGACTACCGTTCCATCCGGCCCGACCAACATGTCGATCAACACAATACCCTGCAGTTTTGACTGCCGTGCGGCATCAGGGTAGACGGGATCTACTTTGTGTGTGACCAGTTGCTCCATCTGAGAAGCCGGCACCTTAGGAATTTCTTTATCGGCAACGAACTGCCTTCCCGGAAGGCCTGCCTCCAGTTGATTCCATGCGGTATACCATTGCCACCATCCCAGCCCGCCCACCAGGGTGAACGCGACCAGGGCAATCCAGAATATTCGATAACGCGGCCGACGGCGTTTCTCGTTTTTCCCCGGCTGTAGTGCAGAACGGGTCGCGGCTTCCCCGGTGTGGGAAGCATCCTCGTTTCTCAATCCCCAGTAGCGGATCATGTCCCGCTGCTGCTGGCTCAAGCTCTGGAATTCCAGCCCGAACTGCAGCCGTGACTCGTAACGCACAACAGCTTTGGCATGGAACTGCGAACCAGTCGCAGGCAGGCGAAATTCGACGCCAACCGAGTCGCCCGAATGCAACTCGCCCGCGACCACCGCCCCCAGCCCTCCCTCGCACACGTTCACCGCCCGACCGGGAATACAGTCCGGCACCCCGGAACGCAATACGGTGACGTCAATGGGAACGGCCAAGTTGTAGCGGTGAGTACGCCGGGCTGCGCGATCAGAACTTGTAGTTGAAAGACCCGCTGCACTCATCAGCGACGTTTCCTATCCTATAGATACACTTCGCCTTGGGTCTCAAACGGTAGACCCGCGAATGTGGCGCATGGTGAGGTGAATTGAGCGGAGTATAGCACTGTTGCAGAAAAATCCAACAGGCAAAAACCTAGCCCGGCGTAGCCGCTCGGGCTCTCTGTGCATGTCTATTGTAAAGGTCTCGCGGGGGAGAGCGAGAATCTTAAGGCCAGCGTTTGGCCGTATCTTCCCAACCCGCCGCTCGGGCAGGCTGTGGCGTCGGCGTGATTGCAGGTTGTGGGATCCGAAGGGGTGCTTGCGGCCCCGAGTTCGCCGCCAGAGCCGGCTTATTGTTCGTAGCTTCGGCAACCGCCTCCTTGTCGTCTGATAACAAAGGAGCGGCCACTCGCAGCGCTTCCACTTCCTTTTCCAGTCTGGCGAGTTCGAGTTCTTTCTGCCGCAGAACCTCGTAGACATTCTTCATACGTGGCACCTGTCTGAAACTGTTTGGGATTGAGGCAATTGAACGAACTCTATGAGCCAAGGAAAGATTTGTCAAGGATTTGTAAGATCAACAGTTGTGTACTCGGCTCCCTGACTCTCCGCCGAAGCTCAAGATTCCATTAGTCCTCAATCGTTGAAGGGGACAGTCAACAAACGTTTCACCCCAGCTGTGTCGAATGTTTTGGTCCCCTTCTCCGCCGGAGGCTGCTGTGGTCCAGAATCCGTACAAATTGCCTCGAAATGGCGTTGCGTTTTATCTCAAGCCATGTTGTATCTCGCATCAACTGTCACCATTTCTCTAAGTTCTTATTGATGAACTACATCGCTCCTGTCTCATTGCAAAACACTGAAATTGCTAGCTTGCGGCTGTGGCGATGTTCATCGCTGAGGAGTTGAACATTTCCGCTCTCCGAGATCTGCAAACATTCTTCTCGAACTCTATCTTCCACGTTCATAACCACATCGCCGCCCTCAGAAAGAAATCTTCGCCGCACGCGCGCTACGGCAGCGGGATTGCCGTACTGAAGGGTGAGTGGCCCGAAAAAGAGGCCTCCGGCGAGGTGACTTATGACAGTAATTCTGGTTCTCTTAACATTCGCAACTTTCTTACTGATCGATCATTTTTATAGCCGCAACCGCGTCGTACAGCCCGCTGTGCAGTTAGCGAAGCCGCCGGCACCGGCGAAGGTCGCGCCCAACATGATCGGTGGTTTCCATGTTCCTGAAAATCTTCGCTATCACCCGGGACATACTTGGGCGTTGAGCGAGAGTCCGAGCCTGGTTCGCATCGGCATGGACGACTTTGCCTCCAAGCTGATTGGTAAGCTGGAGAACATTACTTTGCCGCAACGTGGACAGTGGATTCGCCAGGGCCAGAAGGTGTGCACCATTCATCGCGACGGAACCACCGTCGATATGGTGTCGCCGATCGAAGGCAGCGTTGCCGATATCAACGACGAACTCGTCCGCAATCCCGAGCTCGCCCACAAAGATCCTTACGGGCAGGGCTGGCTGCTGACGGTTCAGTCTCCCGACGCGAAGACCAATTTCCGCAACCTGCTCGGGGGAGCGCTCGCCCGCTGGTGGACCGAAGAATCCGCCGGCCGTTTGCAGAAGAAGATGCCCATGATGCTGGGTGCGCTCGCACAGGATGGCGGCGTGGCCATGGACGACCTTAGCGCGCACCTGCCGGATCAGGACTGGGCTGTGCTGGCCAAAGAGTTTTTCCTGTCATAGTCGAAGTAACGCGTAAGGCACTCGCCGATTGTCTCTGGCGAACCTGAGGCGAAGTCGCTGGAGAATGGATTCGGCCGCGTCTCTCGGTGCAAAACATCGGGATCCGCGGCCGAACTTTTTGCGCTCAGAAATGCAATCCGGTGCCTCGAGATCAACTCGCGTCCACGCCGGCCATCCATTCCGCATCGCGATGATCGCTATTGCTCACGGCGTAAAGCACGAGCTCGACCCGGCTCGAAATGCCGAGCTTATCGAAGATGCGAAACATATATTTCTTGATCGTGTGCTCGCTCAGGTTCAGTTCGCTGGCGATCTCTCGGTTGCTTAATCCATCCGCCACCAGAGCCACTACCTGTTCCTCGCGCGCGGTGAGCAATTTACGCCCGTCCGCTCCCACCACTCGCAGCGCCGGAACCTGGTTCACCATCTCCAACAGGTACTCCAGTTGTGCCGAGTTCGCCCATATCTGGCCTCGATGGACACAATGAATGCACTTGCAGAGCAGACGGAACGGATACTCGGAGAAACAAAACACTCCCCGCGCTCCGGAGCGGAACGCATTGGTCACCGCGCCCCGGTCTCCATCATCAATCAACACTACTTTGGCGATCTCGGGATGACTGAGATGAAGCCGCCGGATGATTCCCATATCACTGCCGTTTCCCTGCGCATCCGGGGTCGCAAGCAGCGCGACATGAATCTGTCCCCCTTGCGCAGCCTCGAGTACTGAATCGAGATCCATTGGGCATGAGAGGACACGAAACTCCGGCCGTCTGCGCAATGCGCTGACCAGTAGTTGCATTTCCATCTGACTGGAATCGGCAACTAAAACGCCAATCACCGTTGAAGACGGGAATCCTGCTGCATCCATGAGGCCTCATTGGGGGAGATGGAACAGGTTTGATCGTATTCAGCCGACAGCGATTTCCAAATGGCAAGAGTCACAATTTAGAGTGACTGATG
The DNA here is from genome assembly GCA_963797845.1 of Terriglobia bacterium. GTDB lineage: Bacteria > Acidobacteriota > Terriglobia > Terriglobales > Acidobacteriaceae > DASREM01. The sequence goes on along the minus strand of CAWCRE010000007.1, from coordinate 35,024 downwards.
AACAGCCAGGTTGTGGGAAACTCGACGCAAGTGCTCCAAAGTGGACACCACCATGGTAGACACCACGAACGGGCCATAGCTACTTTCGATTCCTCGCGCGTTTCTCATCAGACTCCGCGACCTGATTATGTTCTGGCGTAGTCAACCCGAAATTCGCAATGACAGGCTTGGGAATTCCAACTGTCCACCTTTGTGGGTAGCACTTTGTATGTCTTGTTGGGTTTCAGGCATTCGGCTAACTTTGCGCAGGCTCGTGAATGAAATGTCAATCAATTTTGGAAGCGCGGCGCGGTGGCGAATGGATCCGGGTACAAAACGGATCAGACGCGGCCTTTCCTTCACGGTCCTTGCTCTTGCCTGCTGCGCGTTGCAGCAGGCGTGGGTGGTAACTGTCGCCCAGACAGAACGGCCAAGGGTAGCCATAGGGAACGCTGGGACGATGGAAACCACGAAATCCGGAACAGCGGGTGGCGTAAGGAGTCCAGCCCTGACGGGGGAACGCCGTCCGCTGTACCGGGTGACCTCTAGCGATGTGCTCGAACTCAGCTTCACCTTTTCCCCCGAATATAACCAGACCATTACGGTGCAGCCCGATGGCTTTGTAGTCCTGAAAGACCTTGGGACGATGTACGCGGAAGGAACAACCCTCCCTCAACTGCAAGAGGCGATTCGAACCGCCTATTCGCAGCTGTTGAACAATCCCCAAGTGACAATCGTCCTCAAGGATTTTGACAAACCGTACTTTATCGCTGCCGGCGAGGTGACGCGGCCGGGGAAGTACGATTTGCGCGGTGACACGACTGTAACGGAAGCAGTTGCTATGGCCGGAGGATTCAATTCTCAGGCCAGGCATTCTCAGGTCGTTCTGTTTCGGCGAATGTCGGACGAAATGGTTGAGACGCGCTTGATTGATGTAAAGCGGATGATGAGCGCCCGAAACCTGAATGAAGACCTCCACCTGAAACCGGGCGACCTGTTATTTGTACCTCAAAATACGATCTCAAAATTGCGCAAGTTCCTGCCGGGTTCGAACCTCAGTATGTATTTAAACCCGACACAGTTCTGACAGATGACAACGTGAGTTCGAGTGGCTGGGAACGCTCCCTGCCGCGGTAGCAGTGGTCTGACCGCATGCCAGAAGAATTGAGTCTCGTGCCTCGGTCGCACGCGTCGGCTTCCCCCACGCTTCGCGATCTAGCAGCCATCCTCTTCCGGCAACGCACCTTGTTCCTGGTCTCGTTCAGCGTTGTCTTTCTCGGAATATTGCTCTACGGCATTCTGATGCCTTCGTACCAGGCGGAGATGAAGGTATTAGTTCGCCGTGGGCGTATCGATCCCCTTGCCAGTGCTGCCCCCACGAACCTGGCCTTCGAGCGTCGCGAAATCAGTGAAGAAGACTTGAACTCGGAGGTGGAACTGCTGCGCGACGACGATTTGCTTCGGCGCGTGGTGCAGATCGCAAATTTGTCTTCACTGAACAAATCATGGTGGGATTTCGGCACCCGCGAACAACGTGAGGAAAAGGCCGTCCGCCATCTCGCAAACCGACTCAAAGTCACCGGAGTGCGTAAAGCCAATCTGATCACCGTGAGCTATCCATCATCGAACCCGGCAGAGGCAGCTGCCATTCTTCGCGCATTGTCCAACGCATACCTTGAGCGTCACCAGCACCTCCAAAGGCCTTCCGGCGAATTCAACTTTTTCGAACAGCAGGCGGATCAGGCTCGCGTTACGCTCGAACACGCAGAACTCGCGGTGATGGAGTTCACTCATCGCAACTCGGTCGTAGACGCGCCTTTGCAACGCGACGCGACTCTCCAGAAGTTGACAGAATTGCAGGCTTCGTCAGGCCAGACCGCCATCCAGATCCAGGAGAGCACGCAAAGAGAGCGCGAATTGCAGGCCAAGATCGACACCTCGGCGGCGCGCATGACCACGCAAGTGCGCATTTCCGATAATCCGCAACTACTCGAGAAACTTAAATCGCGCCTGCTGGAGCTGCAACTCAAGCGCACCGAACTGCTCACCAAATTTCAACCTTCCTACCGCCTGGTTCAGGAAGTGGATGAGCAGATCGCCGAGGCTAAGCAAGCCATCACCACAGAAGAATTGACTCCGCTCCGGGATGAGACTACCGATCAGGATCCTATCCATGAGTGGGCGCGCGCGGAACTGCTCAAAACCCAGGTAGATCTCAACTCGCTCCACTCCCGCGCGCAAGCGATCGACTCAGTGCTCGCCGCCTACCAGCAGACAGCCCAGCGTTTGGGAGATCGCGCCATTGAGCAGGACGCCTTGCTGCGAAATCTGAAAACCGCTGAGCAAAAATATCTTCTGTACGCAAACAAACGCGAAGAAGCTCGAATCGGGGACGCGATGGACTCCGGCGGCATTCTCGATGTGACCATTGCAGCACCGCCTACGGTGCCAGCCCTCCCAGCGCATTCCCTGTCTTTCTTTTTATTTGTTGGCTTCTTCGTCGCAGGCGCGTCTGGTAGCGGCGTCGCGCTTTTCGCGGACTATACCAGCCCGGCTTTTCGCACTCCCGAAGAAGTCACAGCATATCTGGCGGTGCCCGTGCTGGCTTCTCTCCCCTCCCATTGCGAGGTGCAGTCATGAGTACCCACGCCGAAATCCTGCAAGGGTTGCTCAGACCTCCGGATCTTCTCGAAAGCGAGGTCCAAACCCTTCCCGACACCTTGCCGGCTTTATGGAACTCGGATCGTTTCGAGCAAGAGCAGCTTCGAGGTTTAGTGCGGCAGATCTTCCTGCCTGGATGGCCGCGCCCCGCACGGCAGGTTGTCTTAAGCACCATCGATGAGGGGATCGATGTTGCTTCCACCGCAGTTCGCATCGGCAAGATGATGGCGGCGGAGATCCCCGGCAACGTTGCGGTCGTGGAAGTTTCCCCTCTCGGCAGCATCGCAGAAACTAGTTTTGGGAGGAACCAGCCGGAGCAGACCGATTCTGATAATAGGCCTGCTGTGTTGCGAAGGTCCTCCCGCCAGATTCTCTCGAACTTATGGCTCGTTCCCGGCTACGTCTTCCTTGCTGGCCATACCGAAGGCCTTTCCGCTTGGTGGCTGCGTGGGCGGCTAAGTGAGTTGAGGCTCGAGTTTGACTATGTGCTCATCAACGCTCCTCCGGTCAATGGTTCGAGCGAGGCAGCTCTGCTTGGTTCGTTGACGGATGGAGTCATCCTGACCATCGCCGCAAACGCCACCCGTCGCGCTGCGGCGCGAAAAAGCCAGTTCACCCTCCGTCAGGCGAACGCCAGGCTGCTCGGAGCAATCCTTTGCGAGAGGACCTTCCCCATTCCCGAGCGGCTGTATCGAAAACTTTGAGTTTGTTTCGCGCAAACCCGTAAGGAACTGAGTGGGGCAACGTGAGATGTCTTCGCTTGGGGTGGTTGAACACAAGAACTATAGTTTGCGGGTCCCGCCGGAAAGCAGGCTAATTCCTGGTAAGCAATCAGCAGGAATTCCGCCGCTGCGCAAATCGCAATCCGTCTCCCTCGACGGACGCTATTGGGCCGGCAATAGCAGCGAACCGGAACCTGCTCCCGCTAAAACGACAGTCATCCGGCTTCTCGCGGACAGCGTTTTGCCCCGTCCTTCTAGCGATTCGGAACGCTCCCAGGTCGTCGGGTACATAGCCGCCGACTTGATGCTGCTGACGATCTCGATCGGCGTTCTCAACCTTTTCGCACAACGAGCTCTGGGTTCGTCGCTGGCAGGAATTCTTCTGATCTACGGGTCATTGCTCACCCTGCTCGGGCACTCCGAAGGCCTCTATCGAGTTCGTCTTAAAAGCGAAGAATTCGAGGAAGCCATTCTCGGCAAAACGGTCGCCTGGGCCACCGCGGTCTTTGTCTTGTTCGTTCGCCTCACCGGGTGGCAGGCCCTTCCCGCGGAATTGCTTCTGGCAAGTGCACCGTTGAACTACTTCGGCATGCTTGCATGGAGGAAGGCCGTTCGGCGCCGCGGCCTGGCGCAAACAGGAGCTGTCCGCAATGTGCTGATCCTGGGCGCCGGTACCTTGGGCATCCAGATTGCCCGATATATCGATGAACACCATCCTGGCGGCCGTTTTTTCCGCGGTTTCCTGGACGACTTCGCCCCTGAGGTCCCCGACGTCCGAGGCAAAATCTCCGATCTCACCAGGATTGCGCGCGCCCAGTTCGTGGACGAAATCGTCCTGGCTATTCCGCACCAGCGGGACCTCTCCCAACAAGTCATTCGCGAGGCTCGCAAGAATCATCTGGACATCAAGGTTGTCCCCGATCTGATGGGGTTTTCGCCCCTCGGAGATTCACTCGAAAGCTTTGGCGTCGTGCCGGTGGTCACTCTCCATTCGGAGACCGCACCCTCGATCCAACTATTTCTGAAACGCTCCATTGATTGTCTTCTGTCCGGAGTTGCACTTCTACTGTGTTCACCGCTCATGCTCACAATTGCCTTGGCGATCAAACTCGATTCTGCCGGCCCGATCCTCTATCGCGCGCCGCGCATGGGAAAAAAAGGGCAGCAGTTCCTCTGCCACAAGTTCCGCACCATGGCTGCGAACGCCGAGCAGAGAAAAGAGGAACTCCGCGCCGGTAATCAGCGGGAAGGCCCATTTTTCAAGATTGCCGACGATCCCCGCCTGACTGGTCTCGGCCGGTTTCTCCGGCGATACAGTCTCGATGAACTTCCTCAGCTCTGGAATGTCTTTCGCGGAGACATGAGCCTGGTTGGACCACGCCCGCACCCGCTCGATGACTTCCGCCGCTACCGTCTGGAAGATTTTCGACGGCTCGATGTCACACCCGGCATCACTGGCTTGTGGCAAGTTACTGCGCGGCGCGATCCCTCGTTTCAACGCAACATGGCGCTCGATCTTCAGTACATCGAAGAATGGAGCTTGTTACTGGATCTGAAAATTCTGTGGAAAACCCTGTCCGTCGTCATTCAGGGCACGGGAGCTTAGGAGGACCGATGTCTCAACCATCATGCCTATATCTCGCGATCTTCGTTCGCATGCGAAATGCGATCATCCGCCGCATTCACACGATCCTGGCTAGAGCCGCCGGACTGCCGGAGTCTCAGTAGATGGAACTGAGCACCCGCAGGCCGTTCGACGCGCCGGCTGAAGTTTTGTGCCATGCCGCGACGGTCTGGCTGCGGGCTCTGCAGGCGCTCATCGATGCCCGCTGGCTGCTATTTCTTCTGATGCTGTCCTTGATGCTGTTCCGGCCTCCAGGACTCGACTCGTTTCCATTCGATCGTGTCGCGTTCCTGGTTGTTTGCGTCACAGTAGCAATCCATCTTGCGACCACGCATCAACCCTTTCATCTGCTTAGTCCGGTCACTCGACCAATGGCTGGCCTGCTTGTCCTGTCCTCTTGCAATGTTTTTTGCCACGGCTACAACGCAGAAAGTTGGAGCATGTTTGCCGCGAAGTGGCTCGTTCCGTTTGTAATTTACCAAATGGCGGCTGTGATTCTTCCATCGCAAAAAGCTCTCAGGGCATTCGAAATCTTCGCTCTGATTGTCCTGGGATATCTCACTCTAACTTCCATCGCCTTCCTGGTTGGAGCCAATTGGGCGATCCTGCCCGCGTACATCCTCGACGAAAATTTGGGTATTCACGCCGATCGCGCCCGAGGCCCGTTCCTGCAAGCGGTCGCAAATGGAGTGACTCTGACTTTACTGGGTTTGATCGCGATTGACACGCTTCGCAATCGCCGTCTGCCTCGGCCCTTGCTCTTACCGCTGCTGGCTGCGCTTCCTGTAGCCGTCCTCGCTACAAAGACGCGCTCGGTCTGGCTCTCCTTCGCGGGAGTTTTGTTGCTTCTGCTCTTTTCGGAATCGAGGGAAATCCGGCGAGCCAGTCTGGGTCTACTCATCGCTGCCCTGATCGGTGTAGTCGGCTTCGCCTGTTGGTCCGAAAACGCAATCGCGGAGCGCCTCGAAGATCGCAGCCCGGTCGAATTTCGCCTCTCGATGTATCAAGCCGGGCTGGAAATGTTCAGCGAGAAACCACTGCTGGGCTGGGGATATGAGCGCATGCGCGAGGAACTGGGAAGGCGCATCAGCGACTTCCACCAGGAAGCTTTCTACTTTCACAACACTTACCTGGAGGTGCTCGTCGAACACGGACTGCTTGGATTGTTCCTGTACCTCTGGATGGTCTTCGATCTGTTCCGCCTCGGCCGCAAACGCCTCAAACTTCCTTGGAAGGGTTTTCCCGATCAACCATTCCGCGCAATTTGGCCGCTCATGCTCGCTGTCTATTTCATCAATGCAAGCTTCGTCGGCATGAATTATCAGTTCGTGAACGTCCTCCTGTTCACCCTTGCGGGAATACTCGCCGCCCAAAATCGCATCGAGGATGAAGCCGTCCATGCCCGTTAAGGAGACAGACCAGAGCCTTCGCAACGGCAGCTTTCTTGCCGCTCGCTATGGCCTTGGCACTCTTGTGAGTCTGGGAAACATGCTGGTGCTCACCTGGTGGATTGGCCCACATGCTTACGGGACATTCGCCACTGCCGTGGCGATTGCAGCATTTCTCGCCAGTCTGGCTCGCCTCGGCATCGACACCTATCTGGTTTGTTCGTTATCGCCTCCCTCGGCACGAACTTTCCAGATCGCCGGCACATTGACGGCGGCAGTTTCGCTGATGCTGGTGGCCGGTGGGGCAATGATTTCCCCGTTGCTCACCCGCTGGTTGCAGAGCCGTGAATTTCTTCTTCCTTATCTGGTGTTGCTGTGGTGCATCCCCGCCGCAGGACTTTCCGGAATCCCGACCGCGAAACTGGAGCGGGAACTGAACTTCCGCACCGTTGCCAGCCTTGAGCTCTGTGGGCAGGTCTTGGGTCTGATCGTTTCGGCGACGATGGCGTGGCGGGGTGCGGGAGTCTGGGCGCCAGTCGCAGGGCAGCTCGCATGGCAGTGGTCCGCTTTCGCAGGTGCATGTTTCTGTGCGAAGTTCGAGCCTCGTTTCTGCTTTGACAAGGCTGAAGCCCGCGAAATGATGTCATACGGGTTCGGCCTCACCGCCTCTATGCGGGTCTGGCAGTTGCGGACGCTGGTCAATCCCCTTATCGTCGGGCGGATCGCCGGGCCAGAAGCCGTTGCCTTTGTTGCCTTCGCCATTCGCATTGCCGAGTCGCTGGGTTCGGTGCGGCTGGCCGCCGGGCGCGTCGCCATCGCATCGCTCTCGCGCTTGCAGCAGAGCACGCAGGAATTTCGCGGAATGCTGCAGCGCGGCCTGCAACTGCAGCTGGTAACGCTCGGTCCTCTGTTGTGCGCTGTCGCTCTGCTCGGACCCTTCCTGGCACGACATGTTTTGGGCGTGCGTTGGATGCCGAGCCTCGCCGTGTACCCGTTCATCGCTGCCGGGGTGCTGGTGAATTCCGTTTACAACCTGCAAGCCTCTGCTCTCTTCATCATGGGGCGACAATGGCGCGTCTTTCAGGTCTACGGAGTCCATGTCACCCTGCTCGCCGTCGCCACCCGCGCTCTGGTCCCTCGCGTGGGAATCATCGGATACGGCTGGGCTGAATTACTCGCCTGTTTCGCGTATTTGCTCCTGCAAAGAAATCCCGCGGAGCAGACCAGGATTTCCTACCGCAAACTTGTGCCGCTTCTGGGGGCATTCACCGGCCTGCTTTTTGCTCCGCTTTTAGGCGCGGCATGGGTCAAGTTATGGGAGATTGCCTGATGCCGCGAGTCGCGTATCTCGCCAATCAGTTTCCCAGCGCGGTCGAGCCTTACGTCGCGGAGGAAATTCTCGAACTTCGCCGCAACGGGCTGCAGGTCATTCCTTGTACGGCGCGAAAAACCAATCCATCCGAAGTCGCACGTCTATGGGATGGCGGTCCCATCCTCGCGCTCCTGCCCGTCCGCTTGTTCGCACTCCCACGCGCAGTGTGGCTCGGACTTCATCGCCTGCCTCTTCTCCGGCGTCTGATGCGGCGGATTCTTCGTCAAGGCAATGAGTCAGTTTCCACTCGCGTCCGCGCCCTCGCTCACACGTTTCTTGGCCTTTATTACGCAGCACTCCTCAAAGAACGAGACGTGCACCATATCCACGTTCACCACGGATATTTTTCTTCGTGGATCGGCATGGTCGCTGCCCAGTCCCTGGGTATCGGCTTCAGCATGACGCTTCATGGCTCGGACTTGCTTTTACACGCCACCTACATGGAATCCAAGCTGCAGGCGTGCCAGTTCTGCTTCACCATTTCGGAGTTCAACCGGCAATACATCCGACACGCTTATCCGCTGATTGATCTGCAGAAGATTGTGGTGCAGCGGCTCGGTGTCCGCCTGAAATCCTGGATTGATCCCGAGCTGTCTTCGAACAAAAACCCGTTTTTAATCTTGTCCGTCGGACGTTTGCACTCGGTCAAAGATCAGGCCTTCCTCATCCGGGCTTGCCGCGAGTTCCGCGATCGCGGAAACCAGTTTCTCTGTTTGATCGCCGGGGAGGGTCCGGAACGTAGCTCTCTCGAAGGGCTCATCCACTCTCTGCATCTCGAACAACAGGTTTGCCTGCTCGGCCATGTATCGCAAGCAGACTTGCCCAGGTACTACGGGATGGCAGATGTCGTCGTCCTCACCAGCCGTAGCGAAGGAATCCCGGTCGCCCTGATGGAAGCCATGGCACAAGGCAAGGTGGTGCTTGCGCCCGCCATCACGGGCATTCCTGAGCTGGTCGTCGACGGCCAAACCGGATTTCTGTATCGCCCAGGTTCGCTCGACGACTTTGTTTCAAAACTTGAATCCATCCTGGAATCAGTGGCAACGCTGGAACCAATTCGCCGCGAAGCCCGGCATCATGTGTCGCAGCACTTCGATCGCGTCAAGAATCTCGAACAGTTCCGAAATACTTTTATATCTTTTGTACCCGCCTCCACGGAGAGTCGCCCTCATGCGCATTCTGTTTTGCAATAAATACAACTTTCGCTTCAGCGGTACCGAAGCTTACATGTTCTCGTTGATGCAACTCCTTCGCGATCACGGCCATGAAGTGGCGCTGTTTTCTATGCAGGACTGGCGCGGAGAGCCGACGCCCTACGACCATCACTTCGTTCCCCACGTCGAATTCAAGAAAGCAAAGGGAATTCTCACCCGAACTCGGCTAGCCGCTCACGCCATCTACTCGCGCGACGCGCGACGCCGCTTGCGCCGCATGATCGCCGATTTCAAACCCGACGTCGCCCATGTGCGCAACATCTATCACCATCTCTCTCCTTCCATATTCTGGGAATTGAGAGCGCAGAAAATACCCGTTCTTTATCACCTCAACGACTTCAAGCTCCTCTGCCCGAGCTACAACCTGGTCTGCCAGGGACACGCTTGCGACGCCTGCCACAACGGGCGGTTCTTCAACGTGGTCAGCCAGCACTGCTACGACAACTCGGTGCAGGCGGTCGCTCTGGCTGCGGAAGCCTACGTTCACAAGTGGCTGAAAACTTACGAACACTGTGTGACGAAATTCCTCGCGCCCAGTCAATTCGTGAAATTCAAGCTGATGGAAAACGGGTGGGACGGAGATCAAATCCAGGTTCTCCCTCACTTCCAAACTGTCCCGGAATGCCCATTGCCCGAACCCGCCCCGGAACGTTCCATCCTCTATTTCGGCCGTCTCTCTCCAGAAAAAGGTTTGCCGGAGCTTCTGCTGGCCATGCAACGCTTGCCGCATATTCACCTCGATATTGCCGGCGAGGGACCTCAGCGTGCCGAGTTGGAATCCCTCGCGCAGCAATTAGCACTTACCAACGTCTGCTTTCTGGGACAAGTCAACGCCCAGGAACTTCCCAGCTTGATCGCAAAGTCTGCTTTCACGGTGCTGCCTACCCGGGCTTACGAAACGCTGGGAAAGACGATTCTGGAGTCCTATGCGCAGCAGCGGGCCGTGATTGCCTCCGATCTCGGTTCACGCCGCGAACTGGTCGAGGACGGCAAGACTGGCCTGTTGTTTCGGCCGCGCGACGTTGACCAGCTCGCAGCCGCGATCGATTTGCTTCACCACCGTCCAGAGTTAGCGCGGGAAATGGGCCGAGCCGGGTATAGGTTGGTTCGCGAACGCCATTCCCCACAACGCCATTACGAGCGCATGATCGCTTTGTATCAGGAACTGGTGCACTCTCGAGCCAGCGAAAACGAAGGACGACCGTTACATGTCGCCTTCATCGGCGGGAGGGGCGTAATTTCCCGCTACAGCGGAATCGAAGCTTATTACGAAGAAGTGGGCAAACGACTCGCCGGGATGGGCCATGACGTCACCGTCTATTGCAGAACCTACTTCACGCCGGATGTCGGGTCCCATCAGGGCATGCGACTGCTGCGCCTGCCTACCGTGCGCAGCAAACATCTCGACACGCTGGTGCACACGTTTCTCAGCAGCATTCACGTGCTCTTCACCCGTGCCGACATCGTGCATTACCATGCGCTCGGTCCTGCCCTGTTTTCCTGGATCCCTCGCCTGGCCGGCAAAAAAACTGTTGTGACCGTCCAAGGTCTCGATTGGCAGCGGAAAAAGTGGGGACGGATCGCCAGCGCTGCTCTTCGGTTAGGCGAGAAGGCCGCCATGCTCTTCCCCGACAGGACCATCGTCGTTTCGCGAACTCTCGAGAATTACTTTCAAACCGTTCATCGTACCAACACTACCTGTATTCCGAACGGCACAGAATTGCGAAAGCGCATCGCCAACGGCAAACTTTCCGAATGGGGTCTGGAACCGGACAACTACATTCTCTTTCTCGGGAGATTTTCACCCGAGAAGAACTGCCATCTCCTGATCGAAGCGTTCGAGCGCTCCCAGGTCTCTGCCAAGCTCGTGTTGGCCGGCGGCTCGAGCTACTCCGATAAGTATGTCGATAAACTTCGAAAACACGAGAGCGACCGTGTCCGCCTGCTGAACTATGTTGCAGGAGACGCTCTTCGGGAGCTCCTCACCAATACCATGCTCTTCGTCCTGCCGTCCGATCTGGAGGGACTCTCGCTCGCCCTGCTGGACGCGATGGCCGCGGGCGTGTGCGTCCTGGCCAGCGACATTCCCGAGAACGTCGAACTGATCCATGACGCCGGATACACCTTCCAGCACGGCAATATTGACGACCTCGAGCGCATGCTGCGCCTGCTAGTGCAGGATCCTGGTGCCCGGGTAAAAGCCGCTATCAAAGCCAGCGAGCGAATCCAGAAACACTATCTCTGGGCCGATATCGCCAAGCGGATCGAACTGGACTATTTGGATTTGCTGGGCTGGAGCCAGAAGCCCGCCGCGCAATGCGAACCCGTGTCAGTACGGCCAGTTCCCGAAAGTGAACCTGCGGCCTGATTGCAGGCTCTCCCGGCTTCCCAAATCGGAACGATTCGCGAAAAATCTGCATCCCCAAGGCTTGCGGTCGAATCAAACTAGTTGTTAGATGATAATGATTATCATTCTGTAGAATTCTGACGCATGAGCCCTGAAGTGAATTTTCGCGACCTTTGCCACCGCTGCAACCTGGCGGCAACCCATCAGCGGCAGGTCATTTATGAGACAGTGCTTTCGCTACACGGGCATCCGTCTCCGGAACTGATCTATGCCAAGGTGCGAAAGAAAGTTCCTTCTATTTCCTTAGCCACGGTTTACAAGAACCTCCGCACTTTTATTGACAGCGGCATGCTGCGGGAAGCCGGTCTGCATCACGGTTCGCTGCGTGTTGAATCCAATCAGAAAATGCATCACCACCTGGTTTGCGTGGAATGCAAATCGATCACTGACCTGAACGAAGCCGGTATTGACCCGGTGCGCCTGCGCCAAAAACTTCCTCCGGGATTTCAGGTGCGCCGCATCGCGGTCGATGTGCTTGGCACCTGTTCGAAGTGCTCCACCAGACCACAAAGAAGTTCCCGATTTTGATTTCAAACTTTTTATTTATAGGAGAAGAGCAATGTTAGGTATTGGAGAAAAGTTTCCCTCGTTTTCAATGACTGCTACGGTCAGCACTGAAAAGGACCCCAAGAAAGCATTCAAGACCCTCACCGACCTCGATTTCGCCGGCAAGTGGAAGCTGTATTTTTTCTGGCCGAAGGATTTCACCTTCGTCTGCCCCACGGAAATCGCCGGATTCGCCAAGCTGAACAAGGAATTCCAGGAACGCGACACGCAGATTCTGGGCGCCAGCATCGACTCCGAGTGGGTGCATCACGCATGGCGCAACAGCCACACGCTGACCTGAAGAATCTGCCCTTCCCCATGCTCGCTGACGTCAAGCGCGAACTCGCCGAGCAGTTGGGCATTCTCGATCCGAAAGAAGGCGTCGCCCAGCGCGCAGCTTTCCTGGTCGATCCCGAAGGCGTCATCCGCTTCGTCTATGTCACCGATCTCTCGGTGGGACGCAGCCCTGAAGAAGTTTTGCGTGTTCTTGATGCACTGCAGACCGACGAACTCTGCCCGTGCAACTGGCAGAAGGGTGAAGAAACTCTGACGGTCGCGTAACACGAAGACATCGGGAGTTGCGTTAGCAACTCCGAACGCGTCCTTTGTGTTGCACATGTCCGCCTGAGCCGACCTTGCACCATCTTGATGGCGTCATCCTGAGCCGCGGGCGAAGCCGCGTGCACCGCACGCCGCTCCACATGCCCAGCTGAAAGGCAAATGCAATGACTTTGAACGAATTGATGGAAACCATTCCTCCGCTACGCGCGGGACCTGAAACTGAATTTTGGCAACTTGACCAAGCAGGCGGAGTTGACCGAACAGCAGACGTGGGGCACGGTCGCAGCCACGGCCATCGCTTCCCGCAATGAGGCCTTGACCCAGGCCGCCCTCGCCGAAGCCGCCCATCATCTTTCGCCTCAGGCGCTGGAAGCGGCCAAAGGCGCAGCCGCGATTATGGGCATGAACAATGTCTATTACCGCTTCCTGCACCTCACCAAGAATGAAACCTATGGCACCATTCCGGCCCGCTTGCGCATGCAGATCATCCGCTCGCATGGCGTGGATCAGGCCGACTTTGAACTGTGGTGCGTAGCAGTTTCAGCAATCAATGCCTGTGGCGCTTGCGTCGACTCCCACGAAAAAGTCGTTCGCGAAAAAGGTATGACCGAAGAAACCGTGCTTGCCGCCGTCCGTATCGCGTCGGTCGTTCATGGCTTGGCCGCGGTTCTTGATGCCGAGAAGGCCGTTCCCAGCCAGCCCGTAACTGTCTGAGCGCTTCGCTTATTTTCCAAAGGCGGGAGTTAACTTCCCGCCTTTTTTATTTACAATCGCAGTACATGGCAGATCCCATCCTGGTCACTGGAGGCGCTGGTTTCATCGGGTCCAACTTCGTCCTGCAATGGATGGAGCAAGAGCCCTCGCCCCTGGTCAATCTCGACAAGCTGACCTACGCCGGCAATCTGCGAAATCTTGAGTCCGTCAGCGATAATTCGGGATACATCTTCGTTCATGGCGATATCTGCGACCGCGCCCTCGTGCGCAGCTTGCTTCAGAAGCACCGCCCGCGAGCCATCGTTCACTTTGCCGCCGAGAGCCACGTGGATCGTTCGATCTTGGGCCCGACGATTTCGTTCGCACCAATGTCAATGGCACCTTCTCCTTGTTGGAGGAGGCACGGGCCTATTGGCATGCTCTGGCTGAACCGGAGCGCACGCAATTTCGTTTCCTGCATGTCTCGACCGATGAAGTTTATGGATCTCTTGGGCCCAAGATCCGGCCTTTACCGAAACCACGCCTTACGCTCCGAACAGCCCGTACTCCGCGTCGAAAGCGGCTTCCGATCATCTGGTGCGCGCCTATCATCACACCTACGGGTTGCCGACTTTGACCACAAATTGCTCCAACAACTATGGCCCGTTTCAGTTTCCTGAGAAATTGATTCCGCTGATGATCCTGAATGCGCTGAAGGGAAAGCCGCTTCCGGTTTATGGCGATGGGAAGAATGTGCGCGACTGGCTCTATGTCGAAGATCACTGCGAAGCCATTCGCACAGTTCTCGCCAAAGGCCGCGTTGGCGAGTCGCTACAACATTGGCGGCAGTAATGAGAAGCCAGAATCTGGATATTGTTAACATCGATCTGCTCAATTCTCGACGAACTCCGCCCGGCGATCCCATCGTCCCCCACAAAAAACTGATCACCTTTGTCACGACCGCCCGGGACACGATCGCCGCTATGCCATGGACGCACGCAAAATCGAAAGCGAACTCGGATGGAGGCCTCGAGAAACATTCGAGACCGGAATCCGCAAGACCATTCAGTGGTATCTTGCAGCACGATGCATGGGTCAAAGAAGTGACTAGCGGCAGTTATCGCCAGTGGATTGCCACCCAGTACTCCTAGGAGATAGACAATGGCGGCAATTAAATCGGCGGAGCTACAAAGGCATCATTCTGGCGGGCGGCTCCGGCACCCGTCTCTATCCCGCGACCCACGCGGTGGGCAAGAGCCTGCTGCCCATCTACGACAAGCCCATGATCTACTACCCGCTTTCGACGCTGATGCTGGCGGGCATTCGCGACATCCTGATCATCTCCACTCCCGAAGACACTGCCTCGTTTCGAGCACCTGCTGGGCGATGGATCGCGCTTCGGAATCAATTTCCAATATGTCGTTCAACCAAAGCCGGAAGGAATTGCGCAAGCTTTTATCGTCGGCGAGGACTTCATCGGTGGCAGTTGCTGCGCGCTGGTCCTCGGCGACAACATTTTTTACGGCCATGACTTGGCGAAAGATGTGCAGCGAGGCTGCCGACAAGATGAACGGAGCGCGAATCTTTGCCTATCCGGTCAATGATCCCGAGCGCTATGGCGTCGTGGAATTCGATGACCAGGGCAAGGCACTCAGTCTGGAAGAGAAGCCGCAGAAGCCCAAGTCCCGTTACGCGGTTACCGGGCTCTACTTTTACGATAATCAAGTGGTCAGATATCGCGAAGTCGTTGAAGCCTTCCGCGCGCGGAGAACTCGAAATTACCGATGTGAACAAGGCATACCTCGAGCGCGGCCAACTCGACGTTTGCGTCATGGGGCGCGGCATGGCGTGGCTTGACACCGGCACCCACGAAGCCATGATGGAAGCTTCCCTTTTCATCCAGACCATTGAGACGCCGCCAGGGGCTGATGGTTGCGTGTCCGGAGGAAATCGCCTACCGTAACGGCTACATCAGCGCGGCTGAATTGGAGAAGATTGGCCATACTATGAAGAACAATGGCTACGGGGCGTACTTACTCCAATTATTGCGAGAGAAGGTTTTTTGAAATGGCAGCTGGACAGGCAGGCGGTACGGTGATGAAAGTAACTCGCGGATCCCTCGAGGGAATTCTGGTGCTTGAGCCTCGCGTCTTCAGCGACGAACGCGGATTCTTTCTTGAAGGCTTTAACCAGCGCGTCATGCGTGAACTCGGCATTGATGAGGAATTCGTTCAGGATAACCACTCTTTCTCCCGGCGCAATGTACTGCGCGGTATGCACTACCAGGTGCAGCGTTCGCAAGGCAAGCTGGTTCGTGTCATCACCGGAGAAATACTGGATGTCGTGGTCGATCTTCGCCGCAGTTCCTCCACTTTCGGCGCTTGGGAAGCCGTCACCCTTTCCGAACAAAATCATAAGATGATCTGGGTGCCGGCCGGCTTCGCTCACGGCTTCCGCGTCCTCTCCGACGGCGCGAACGTTCTCTATAAAACGACGGATTTTTATTTCCCGAACTTTGAGAAGACCATTGCCTGGAACGATCCCGACCTGAAGATCGACTGGCAGTTAACAGAAGAACCCATCGTATCCGCGAAAGACAAGCTCGGAGTTCCCCTCAAACACGCGGAAGTGTACGCCTAGACCCTTCAATGCGAATCACACTTTTCGGCGCTACCGGTCTGTTGGGGAAAGCACTGGTGCGGGAATGGCAAGACGACGACGTCGTCCCCCTTGGCTCCCAGGACGCCGACATCCGCAACCCGGATCAAGTGAATCGAGTGGTCAGCGAAACTCGCCCTCACTGGATCGTTCTCGCCGCAGCCTATACCGACGTCGATGGTTGCGAGACTAATCGTGATCTCGCCTTCGCCGTGAATGCGCGGGGCGCTGTAAATGTCGCTGAAGCCGCAAAAAAGAACGGTAGCCGGTTACTGTTCGTCAGCACGGACTATGTCTTCGACGGCCGCAAGACTCAGCCTTACGAGACCACCGATCCGCGAAATCCGACGAGCGTGTACGGCCAATCGAAAGCAGAGGCTGAGGTTCAAATTTCAGATATCCTCCCCGGCTCCTGCATCGCCCGTACCTCGTGGCTGTTCGGGACCGGCGGCAAATGCTTTCCTGACACCATCCTGAAACTGGCGGCGACGCGCCCCGAACTGAACGTTGTCGACGATCAGCGCGGAAGCCCCACCTACGCGGTGGACCTGGCTCGCGCCATCATTCAACTCTGTCATAACAACGCAAGCGGAATCGTGCACGTCACCAACCGCGGTGATTGCACCTGGTACGACCTGGCGAAAGAAGTCGCGCGCGCAGCCGGACTTTCCACCGCGATCCATCCCACCACCACCGATAAGTTTCCTCGCCCCGCGCCCCGCCCTGCTTACTCAGTGCTCTCTCCCACCAGCCTGGACGCTTACGGGATCACCATGCCGGGCTGGCAAGATGCGGTCGGACGCTATCTTGCCGAGCGAAAAGCGGCCCGGATAGGGGGAACCAAGCCGTGCAATTCTCCTGCTGCCGCTTCCATGTGGATAATGAGCGACGCTTTTGATTGCTGTAGTCGTCAACTCTCTGGAGAAAATCACGACATGGCAAGCGCGCCCGTTTGGAGTAAACCGCACGATCCGCAAGGACCCGGCCCGTTCCAACAGCCAAGACCGGAGCGAGCAGGCACGATCCGCAGGCGTCCTCTCGCAAATCGAAGACGCCACCGACGCCATCCTGAAAAAGCACCAGAAAAAATCCGCCTGAACCCCCGCTGTTCTCCCCTCACATCGAAATGTGACAACCGTCACAGACCCCGGTGTCTACCAGGAAAGATTATGGACCCCGGGTCGAGGAGAGTTCTTTATGACCAATCTGTCCATCGTCGCTGCTTCCATGCTGGGCCTCTTTTACACCCTTTTCGGCGTCGGCTTGATTCGGCGAGCCTCGCGGCCCAGTTGCCGCGAATGCGAGCACTGGCAACACTGCGTTGAGCTGAAGCTCGGCGTCGTCGGCCCGGCCAAGAAGCCCTGCCCTTAATCGTTCATCGTGTGGCCAGGTCGATGCCGGATCCGAAACGCTGGGTCGCGTAGCCAACAATCGTGCCCACGATTCCACCCGGAAGCATGATCTCGAAGTAGTAGTGTTTC
The DNA here is from genome assembly GCA_963797845.1 of Terriglobia bacterium. GTDB lineage: Bacteria > Acidobacteriota > Terriglobia > Terriglobales > Acidobacteriaceae > DASREM01. The sequence goes on along the minus strand of CAWCRE010000007.1, from coordinate 17,718 downwards.
CCGGCGGGATTCGGCATAGCAGCCACCGCGTAAGCCAGAAGCAGCCCCACCGATAGACCAAACAGAATGCCCAGCGGTAACGAGTTCACCTTCCGCGCAAAATAGCCGATGAGCACTCCCGCGATCAGCCCCTTCACCGTCGAGCCAATTACAATTCCCAGAAGTTGAGCGCGAACTTCAGGTGTAAACCACGACGTCAAGCCATCGAATATCCCCAGAATCCCTCCCAACACCAGCCCCAACCATACTTTATTCATGAGCTCTCTCCGCAGGCTGGATGCCCGCTACTCTTCTATTCCACGAACGCGAGAAATCCTTTAAAACTTTCTCAAGAAAATTTGCGCCACAAAATGAACAGAATCCGCATCGCCAGGTAGGCGATGATCAGCAGGATCCACGCCCGGTTCCGAACCACCCACCTCCAGGCGCGGGCTGTTATGCCCTCCGGGTAAGCTAACAGCGTTCCACCCTGCAAATATTGGCTCACATCGAAAGCAAGTTCTTCGACCGACGCGTAGCGGGCAGCCGGATCAACCTCTGTCGCCTTGCGGATTACCGCGTTCAGACGACGGGACAGCTGCGCCGATGAACCACTTCTTAGCAGGAAGTTGAGAATCATTCCCAACGAATAAATGTCGGCTGCAGGGCCGGAGACTCCCTCGCCGCGTGCCTGCTCCGGAGCCATGAATCCCGGCGTTCCCACGACCGCTCCGCCAGAATGAACTCCGCTCGGAGTGCTGGTTGCGGAGCCGATCACCTTTGCCAAACCCCAGTCCATTACCAGCACCTCTCCGAATGGGCCGATCATGATGTTGGAGGGTTTCAGATCGCGGTGAACGATGGTGTGGGAATGCGCGAAGGCAACCGCCTCGCAAATCTTCAGAAACGTTCGCAAACATTCGTTCTGTAAACCCAAATTGGTTTCAGGATCGTCGAGGCGACGGCCTTGCACCAGCTTCATGGTGTAGAACACCCTGCCGTCCGGCAACGTGCCCACATCGTGCACCGGAACGATCCCGGGATGTTCGAGGCGGGCGATCACGCGCGCTTCCTGTAACAGGCGTTCCGCCAACTCGCCCTTAGTGTCGAGAAGGTTGATGACCTTGAGTGCGACCTGGCGTGCCAGCACGCTGTCTTCAACCGCGTAAACTGTGCCCATCCCTCCTTGTCCGAGCTTGTGCATCAACCGGTATCGAGTACCGCCCAGGTCCGGATTTTCTGCCGCAACCCGGAGCCGTTCGATCGCGCCATCGGAGATCCGCATCACCGTATTTGCACTCCCAGCAGCGCGCGCGCTTCGTTGCGGAATTCTTCTTCGCTGGCGGTGCTCAGCCGGAGTTGCTCAAGCACAATACGCCGGAATTCCCGTCGGGCGTAGGCAAGATAATTCGTGACGTCGCTGGGCTTTAGCCCGTACAACCTGGCAACATCTTCATAGGTTAAGTCCTTCCCGCCTTCTTCAATGTCATAGTTCTCCAGCAACTGGAAGTGGATCGTCTTGCCGTTTTGCTCGCATTCCCGGCGGAGTTGTTCGACCGCCAGTTCGAACAGACTGCGAATCCACTCGCGGGCAAAAAAATCTTCTCCCGATTCCGACGCCGCCGGCTCCGCAACCTGCAACTCTCCTTCTGCGCTGGGGAAGTCGAGCGCCACAAATTGGAAATCTCCGCCTCGTTTCAGTCGCTGCGCCGCCTGATTTTCGTTGGCTACAAAGCGATCCACGCAGACCCGGAGAAACGTACGCAGCCGCGCCCGTCCGGGATCGAAGCTGGCAAAAAAATCGCGCTCCAGCACCCGTGAGAAAAACTCCTGGGTCAGGTCGCGCGCGTCCTCGATCTCTTTTTTCCACTTCAGTCGTATGTGCTTGTAAACCGGTTTCCAGTACGCCGCAATCAGGACGTCGAGGGCGCGCTGCCGCTCATTCAACTGGTCACTGCGCGCCGACACGATCAGTGACCATCGTGTGGTGGGAAAAGAAGCCATGCCGCTGATGTCCTGGTCCGGACGCACCCACGCATTCTAATGCCGACCCGTGCAATGCGGAGAAGCGCGTAATATGCAGCCGAAATCAGCCGGAGGTCCGGGGCAGACCTTCCAGTGCAAGAAAAAGGGACAGCCTCAAGACTGTCCCTCTTCAGCGCCGTATTCGGAGATGAGTTGTATGATCGGCGCCCTATGCCTCAGAATGCTGCTTTGCTTTTGCGATCAACTCCTCAATCTGCTGCTTCTGCGGATAATTTGGATTTCTCTTCAGCAAGTCTTCCCAGGCCTGCACTGCGCCCGAGGGATCCATCTTTCCCTGCCACTTCACGATGCCCATGTTGAAGAGAGTTCCCGGATGGTTGGGGTTGATCTTCAACGATTTCTGGAATTCCGCGAGCGCTTTGTCCGCATCTCCCGTGTACCAGAACGCCGTTCCCAGGTCCGTGCGCACATCGGCTGTATCGGGATGGATCTTCAGCGCCCGCTCATACAGTTCGATGGCTTGCGGATATTGCCGCGAGTCGTAATACAGATTCCCTAACTTCACGATCGCAGCCGAAGTCATTGGGATTCTTGTTGACCGCGTCCTGTAGCGGGGCCGCCGCCTTCTCGAACATCGCCTTTTGCTGCTCTGGGCTCGGCTGGTTCCCCATTTGCTGTGGGACATTGAAATTTTGCTGGGTTGCTGCGCTGTTCTCAACCGCCGGAGAGGCCGATCCGCGGAACAGGTACCCGAGCGTCACGCCCAGCAGCAGGCAGAACACCGCCAGCACATAGGCCTGGGTGGCGGTCCAGTTGGCCTGCCGCTCTTTTTGCAACGGAACTGCTATTGCCTTGTTAGCCATACTCATCTCCTTCACATTCTGGTGCCGGCAAGTGCCGCGTCAGGCATTTCCAGATGAAACAGTTTCTCCACTGCCGACGTCAGCTGCTCCTGTTCCATCTTTTCCGGAAGTCCCTTGAGTTCCCGGGCCAGTGATCCCGCAATTCTTTGCGTGATCCGGGATGCCATCGCATCCAGAATCTGGTCCTGGTCTTTGGGGATAGGGCCCGGTCTCGTGCTTGAAGGACTCCAGTTCTTGCCGGCAAATCTCGTCTAATCGCCGGCGCAGCGCCATAATCGTTGGGACCACGCGCTCCGCCAGCAACTTGCTGCGAAAACCCTGCGCTTCCGCCTGCCACGAGCTTGCGGGCCTGCTCCGCCGCGCTCTCGCGCTCGCCCGCATTGTGCTGAACCACGTTCTCCAGGTCGTCCATGTCGTAAAGAAAAACGCCTGGAACGCGCGCGCACGTTGGGGTCAATGTCCCGCGGCAACGCGATATCGATCAACACCAGCGGCCGTACCCCTCGCTCGCGAACAATGATCTCCGCTTCTTGCCGGCCCAAGATGGCGTGCGGACAGGAAGTCGAACTGATCACCACATCCGCTTCCACCAGGTGTTGCCAGCGGTCTTCGAAACGCACCGCCTTGCCTCCCAGATGCTGTGCCAGCTCGACTGCGTGATCGTAGGTGCGGTTCACTACCACGACTTCGCTGCGCGCCGAGTTCAGCAGGTAGCGCGCAGAAAGTTCACCCATCTTGCCCGCGCCCAGCAACAACACTTTCCGGTCTCGCAGCGAACCGAGAATCTGTTTCGCCAGTTGCACCGCCGCATAAGGAACCGATACCGCTGAATTCCCGATCGCGGTCTCATTGCGCACGCGTTTCGAAACCGTCAGCGCTTTCTGGATCACTGCGTCCAGGAAACGCCCGGTGCTGCCGATCTTCTGCGCCTGCTGACCATGCGCCCTTCAATTGAGAAACGATCTGCGGTTCGCCAATCACCATCGAGTCCAGGCCGGAGGCGACATTGAAAATGTGCAGCAAAGCTGCATCGTCAAGCAGACGGTAAAAATGCCGCCATTCGCAGAGTTTCAAATCCGTATTCCGCCGACAAGAACCGCTGCACGGAGTTCGCCGCCAGGGTGGCGTCGCTCGTCCACATCAGGAACTCGGTACGATTGCAGGTCGCCAGGACCATCACTTCCTCGACGCCCTCGGCCTGCGCCAGCCGAACCAATGCTTCGTATCGTTTCGGTTCGCTGATCCAGAACCGTTCGCGCACGGCGACCGGCGCCGTGCGGTGGTTCAGGCCGATGACCATCAGGGACGGGTCCACGACCACCTCCCAACCTCGGAAGTCCTAATCGCACCCCGGATGCCAAATAGGCGGAACTCCGCCGTCATCGGCTAAGTTGCTTGTTTGTAGTTAATTGCAGCTAGAAAGGCCAGGGGCCACAGATTTCCGAAGAGGCCGAAGCTGCGGCATATAACGCGGCAGCGCGTGTTTTTCCGCCTTCAATCCCGGCCGAAGTAGGGTTCGTGTCGCAACACGGCCTCCAGGCCCTCGACCACGCGATTCACCTGGGTCTTTGCCAACGCGCCCTGGATTCCAGCGCGGCGGGCTTCTTCTTCCAACTGCCGTGACATATGCATGGTTAGCATGAAAATCGGAATATCCGGCAGCAGTTTGGCGATCTCTTTCGCCGCCTGAACCCCGTTCATTCCTGGCATCAGGAAATCCATCACGATGAGGTCCGGGTGCAGGTCTTGAACTTTCTTCAAGCATCCAGTCCGTTGGCAGCTTCTCCGCAGACCGTCCAGTTGACGTGCTTCTGGAGCAGGTCCCGCAGCCTGAGCCGAACCAGCGGACTGTCATCGACAATCAGAATGCGGGTGTCCAAAGTCGCCTCTCGAAAGTTCTGCACTTCTGTCATGTTCCATGCCCTGGACGGAAGTCCTCGCGTCACGATTTTCCAGGGACAGATAGGATGCCGCCCGCCGGGCAACTGTTGGCGTTAAACGTATGTACCTCGAAATTTTCAAGGTACCTGTCGCTCATACCAGGACCCAGATTGTCCGCTAAGACCTGGGGGAACGCTGTAGGGACCACAACTTTGTGGGATATAGCACAGAGTCCGAGTCAAATGCCCCATGCTGGCTTCCGAGGCGTCTTGTTTTGTGACAGCAAAGGGACTACTGTAAATACGATTTTTCGGCCCTAAGTGATTCAGCACACTACTCCAGGGCTTTTCCGCATGGAGTCAGCGATCTTAATTGGCAGGAAGCGTGCATTTCTTTCGCGAAGGCGGAAGGATTTCTCTGCCATTTTTCAGGAGAGAAAAATGAAAACTGTTTTGAAAATTGTGCTGGGCAGTTTGACTGTGGCTTTGATCTTTTCCACTTTTTCATTAGCTGAGGGTGGCGGCGACGTATTCAAGGCAAAATGCGCTGCGTGTCATGGTGCGAGCGGGGCAGGCGATACCGGGATGGGCAAAGCAATGGGCCTCAAGGATCTGGGATCCGCCGATGTCCAGAAACAATCCGACGCCGATCTGACCGGCATCATCACCAATGGCAAAGGCAAAATGCCGAAATATGACGGCAAGCTGACCAAAGAGCAGATTGATTCCGTTGTGCAGTACATTCGTACACTCAAAAAGTAATTTGCCGAACACTCGAATGCGACACGGGCGTCCTCGCCCGTGTCACCTCAATAATGCTGCAACCCCGAGACGTGCTTACCCCGTCGCGCCTCCGATCCTCACGCGGTATACTGCTGGGTTCACTTCTGACCACAACAACTCCGTAAGGTGCTAACCGGATTCTTCCCCGTTGGTCCAAGCATCTGGGTAGATCCGTCGTTTTACTACCGCAGATAGGAGGCCTTGCATGCCTGACAGTGACGACCCCAAAAATTCAGGAGAATCGAGTTCCGGCGTTTCGCGCCGGCAGTTTCTCAAGATCGGAAGCATTACCGTGGCGGTTCCGCTGGTCGCCGGAACCCGCGTAGTGGAGGCTGCTGGCGAAGAGGTCAAGGTATATGGGCCGGGAAAGGTTCCCATCACCCTCAATGTCAACGGCAAAGCGCAAAGCCTCCAGATCGAGCCCCGGGTAACCCTGCTCGACGCCTTGCGCGACAATCTCGATATCACGGGCGCCAAGCGTGTCTGCGATCGCGGCGAATGCGGCGCCTGCACGGTCCTGCTCGACAATAAAGCCGTCTATGCCTGCTCCGTTCTCGCCATCGAGGCTCAAGGCAAAAAGATCACCACCGTCGAAGCGCTTATGCAGGACGGCAAACTGCATCCCGTGCAACAGGCTTTCGTCGAGAACGATGCTTCTCAATGCGGCTTCTGCACTCCCGGGTTCGTGGTCGCCTACCAAGTCGTTTCTTGACAAGCACCCCGATGCCACGCACCGAAGACATTCGCCGCGGACTCAGCGGCAATCTTTGCCGCTGCGGCACCTATGACGGAATCCAGCAGCGCACTCGCGCAGTTGCGCAGAAGGGAGCCTGAACCATGCCGGACTATCAGTTGGCCTGCAGCGGATCAACGTACCCTGATCGGCAAACGCGTCACTCGGGTCGATGCTCCCGGCAAAGTTTCAGGACAGGCGAAGTACACCTACGACGTGAAGCGCCCCGGCATGCTTTTCGGCAAAGATTTGCGCTCGCCTTACGCGCACGCCAAAATCGTCAGCATCGACGCCAGCGCCGCGGAGAAGATGCCGGGCGTGAAAGCGGTCGACATCATTCAGAAGACCGGGCGCCACCATTCATTGGGCCGGCGACGAAGTGGTGGCGTCGCCGCAGTTGACGAACCCACCGCCGAAGATGCCGCCCGCGCCATTAAGGTGAAGTATCAGCAACTTCCGCATCTGGTGAGCGACGCCGAGCCGTCCGCGAGAATGCCGCCGAGGAACAGGGTCCGCTCAGCCCGGACGATGTTTCTGCGACATGCTCGACAACCAGGTCCCAGACGCACAGATCGTCGCCATGATCCAGCAGTACGGCATCAGCTTTCAAGCCGACGAAGAACATCTCAAGGAACTAAAGGCGGATGGCGCCCCCGACGGCGTCCTCGATGCCATGCGCCAGGCCACGGTACATCCCGAGGCCGCTAACAAACCGAAATCGCAATTACCAGAAGACCGCCGCCCCAACGCAGGGTGATCCCGATCAGGCATTCGCCGAAGCCGAAGCCGTTGTCCGAAGGCCTCTACGGCATCCCCCGTGATCACGCATTGCTGCCTGGAGCCGCACGGATCGATTTCCGAGTGGACCGACCACGATCACCTGTTCGTGCACATGTCCACGCAGAATGTTTCCGGAATTCCCGGGCAGATGGCCGAGCCTCTGGAAATTGCCGGCCGCCAACATCCGCGTGCACCAGGATCACGTCGGCGGCGGTTTCGGCAGCAAGTTCGTCCCGATCGCTGGGGCATTGCTGACCGCGCAACTTTCCCGAAAGCCGGCGGGAAGCCGGTGCGCATGATGCTGGAGCGCGATTCGGAACTCGAAGTCGCCGGCGCGCGTCCCTCCGCATTCGCCCGCGTGAAAGTCGCCGCGAAAAAAGACGGCACGCTGTCACCGCTGGCAATCCGCACTCCTGGGGAACCGGCGGGCCTGGCGGTGGAGGCATGCCTCCTATTCCTTATGTCTTCAATATTCCCAACCAGCGCAAGGAACACACCGCGATCCGCACCAACATCGGCCCGGCGCGTGCCTGGCGCGCGCCCAACCATCCCCAGGCGGCGTGCATCACCATGGCCGCCATCGACGATCCCGCCGCCAAGCTCAACATGGATCCGCTCGACTTCTTCCTGAAGAACCTCGATCTCACCGCCTCGCGAAGATATCTATCGCGAAGAGTTCGGCATCGCCGCCGAATTGATGGGCTGGAAGGAGAAGTGGCGTCCTCGCGGACAGAACATTTCCGGCAACATCGCGCGCGGACTGGGCCTCTCGCTTCACACCTGGGGCGGGCGCGGCCACGCCAGCGATTGCGATCTCTCCATCCATCCCGATGGCTCCGTCGACATCAAGATGGGCACGCAGGATCTCGGCACCGGCACGCGCACCTGCATCATGATCGTCGCCGCCGACACGCTCGGGTCTCCGCATGGAAACGATCAAGCTCTATATCGGCGACACGTGCTATCCGCCCTCGGGCGGTTCCGGAGGCTCGACTACGATCGGCGGCGTCAGTTCCTCCACGCGGCGCGCAGCCGTTGATGCGCGCGACGCGCTGTTCGCAAAAGTCGCTCCCGCACTCAACGCGCAAGCCGGACGATCTGGAAGCGCGTGAACGGCACCGTTCGCGTGAAAAGCGACACGAGCCGCTCCCTCACTTGGAAACAGGCTTGCTCCAAGATCGGAGCGCACGCCCATTACCTGCCACGGCAATAATCCCGATCAAGTGCGCAAGCCGCCCGACCTCACCAACAGCGGCGTCGGCGGCGTGCAGATGGCCGAAGTTGAGGTCGACACCGAAACCGGCATTGTCACCGTCAAAAAGATGGTCGCGGTTCAGGATTGCGGCCTCGTCATCGATCTGAAAACGGCTGAGACGCAGTGCCTCGGCGCGCTGATCATGGGCATCAGCTACTCGCTGTTTGAAGAGAAGATCATGGATCCCGCTCACCGGCCGCATGCTGAATCCAGACATGGAGTTCTACCGCCTGGCCGGCTCTCACGACATTCCCGAACTCGTCGTCCACATGATGACCGGCAAGGGCTATGACGAGCGCGGCGTCATCGGACTTGGCGAGCCTCCGGTGATCTCCCCGGCGCCGCGCATCTCCAACGCCGTCGCCAACGCCATCGGCGTGCGCGTTCCTTCATTCCTCTGACTCCCGATCGCGTGCTGGCTGCGCTGAACGATCAGAAGGCAGGTAGCATGATGCGACCCTTCGAATACGCAAGTCCCACAGAGCACTCGGCAAGCGGCGCCGTTGCTGAGCACGACTTGGGGCAATACGCGAAATCCTCGCCGGCGGCACCGATCTGCTCGCGCTGATGAAAGACGATGTGGTCCGTCCCAAGCGCCTGGTCAACATCAAGGAGATCGAGGATCTTCGCGGCATCAAGCTACCAGCGCGCGCGAAACGGATTGCGCATCGGCGCACTCACCACCCTGGCCGACATCGCCGACAATGCGGACGTCGTGCAGAACTACCCCGCGTTGGCCGAAGCGGTGAACGAAGCCGCCAGCCCGCAGATTCGCAACATGGCCACGCTCGGCGGAAATCTTTGCCAGCGTCCCCGCTGCTGGTATTTTCGCAACGGCTTTGGCCTCATGCCGAAAGATGAAGTCGGGCAAGGATCTGGTCGAACAGGGCGACAACCGCTACCACGCGAGTGCTCGGCAACGATGGTCCGGCGAAGTTCGTCAGCCCTTCCACCATTGTGCCTGCGCTGATTGCCTATGGCGCACAGGTTCGCATCTCGGGTCCCAAGGTTCACCGCGCGCAGCTCCCGCTCGAGAAATTCTACGTCACTCCCAAGACCGAGAACGAACGCGAGCACGATCTCAAGGCCAACGAAATCGTCACCGACGTGCTCTTGCCGAAGCCAACCGCCTCGATGAAATTCGGCTACTACGAAGTACGCCAGAAGAAAGCTTTCGATTGGCCGCTCGCGGTTGCCGCGGTCGCTCTCGACATGGATGGAAGCACCGTGAAGAGTGCCCGCATCGTAATGGGCGCAGTCGCCCCTACCCCGTGGCTTCCCGCCAATGCTGCGGCCTTCCTGGTCGGCAAAGAAGTGAAGGAAGAGACTGCTTGGGCCGCGGCGCAAAGATCCTTGGAAGGTTCGAAAGCGCTCAAAAACAATGGCCACAAAATCCGGCTCGCGGAAATCGCCGTCAAACGCGCGTTGCTGAAGGCCGCAGGAGGTGCCGCATGATTTCGGAATCCGATCGCTTCAATACCAACCATCCCGATCTCTGCTCCGGCCTGCGCTGGAAAGGGCAATTTATTTCCTCGGAGCACGATCCCACCGTGCAGCGGTCGAATGACGGCCTGTTCTGGTGCATGCACACGCAAACCTGCATCGGGCCGGATGGCGGGCTTGCGGAGCCTGGCAATTGTCACTCTGCGAACCGCCCTTGCCACGGCACCGGCAAATGCGGGTAAGATAAAGCGGGGTTTGGAGCAATGATTTTCAGGTCTCGCGCGTTCCTCTTAGTAATTTGCCTGCTCGTGTTTGAGTTCGCTCTCACTGCGCAAACCGCCGCCCCAGCCGCGCCCGCGCCAACCACTGCGCCAACCACAGCGAATGATCACACCTTCAGCATCGATACCACCAAGCCGTGGACCGACACCGGCATCGAGGTGCATGCTAACGATCAGGTCGTCATCACCAGCGCTGCCCCGACGAAATCCGGATTCGTGCGCGATGGCCAAGCCAACTCCACCTGCGACCCGGCAGGCGCAGCCAATACGAACTCAGAAAAACTGCCGCTCAATTCCGCACCCGCCGGAGCCCTGATCGGTAAGCTTCAGGCCGACGGTGCTGCGTTCCTGATTGCCGGGAGCAAGCAGCTCAAGGTCGATGCGCCGGGAAAACTCTTTTTAGCAGCCAACTCCTCCGGGAATCCGCCATGCAAAGGTGTGCTGGCCGTGACCGTCACTGTGGCGCCTGCCGGCTCCGCGCTGGCGCAGAGCGCACCCGCGGCCAATCCCGACATCAAGCAGAAACTCTCCGCCGCTGCTCAGGTGTGGTTGGGGGGACAATTTGGAAACGGGGCCACTCCTGCCAACTCTGTGACTTCTTCTCCGGCCATCGCCGGATCCGGTGTGACCAATACCGTAACCACCACGGCGGCACCAGCGGCAACCACTCTGCCGATTTCCAAAACTCCGCTCGATTCCGCTCTCACCAAAGACATCGACGGCCTTCCTCGCCGCGTGAATGATGAATTCAATAATCAGGGCGACATGGTCAACTTCGTGCTGGTGGGCTCGCTGGAGCAGGTGCAAGCCGCTCTCACCGCCGCTGACTGGCACGTCGCCGACACCAACAACACCGAAGCCGCGATGAAAGCCGTCCTCGAGACCTACGAGAAGAAAGACTATCTCGCCATGCCCATGAGTCAGCTTCGCCTCTTCGGCCGCGTGCAGGACTATGGCTACGAACAGGCGCAAGCCTACTCCGTAGTCGCCAGCCGGCATCATTTCCGGCTCTGGAAAGCTCCATTCACCTGGAATGGCGAAACCGTTTGGGCAGGTGCGGGCACTCACGATATCGGATTCGAAAAAGATCAACGCAACGGAAAAGTCACGCACAAGATCGATCCCGCGGTGGATGGGGAACGGGAGAATATCGGCGCCAGCCTCGACAAGGGCGGCAAGGTGAAGTCCATGTACTACTACCTGCCTCCAAACCCGGTGCAGGACGCGCGCAACGCCACCGGCGGCGGCTATCATTCCGACGGAAGAATTCTGGTGGTGATGCTGCAGTAGAGAAGCTACTGCACTTTCGCGTATTCCGCCTTCGCTTCTTTCACCATGGGCAGGTCCGCATCGGCATCTTTCATCAGCGCGAGGAAATCCTGATAAGCCATTCGGCTGTGGACCTTATCGTCTTGCATCGCGTAAGCTCGCGCCAGCCCTAGGTGCGCCACAGAGCTAATGACGTCGAAACTTGCCACAGGGCGTAAGTCTAGAATTTTCTGGAAGGCCTGGACGGCATCACCAGCTCGCCCCATCTTCAAATAGGCAAGCCCACGCACATAAAACACACCAACGTTCGCACGAGAGTAGACCAGAATTCCATCCGTCTCGTCGATCGCTTTTGAAGGTTGGTCGTGCTTCAGATCATAAATCGCACGCACCATGGGGGTTGCCACGAACTGCACAATCGTGTCGTAGGGACGCGACTTGGCAGCGTCTTCGCCCATTTTCAGCCCCTGGTCTTCGCCACCCAGAATCAGCATTTGCGCTGCAGAGCTAACCAGGTTCGGCGATTTGGACAACTTCAAAGCCTCGTGTGCATCCGCGAGAAGTTTCTGTTTATCTCCGAAGAAGTATTCGTTGCCCGCTTCGCCGATGTACAAATTGGCGACCACCTCCGTCAATTTCAGACGCGTTGCCGCATCGCGCGCTTTTTTGGTCAACTCTCGAGCCAGGGAAGCTTGCCCTCGGCTCGCGGCCAGGCCGGCGCGATTGGCGGCCACATTCAGTTCGCCGTCCGGACCCACTGCCGCCAACTGCAACTCCTTTTCCATGGTTGCCGTATCGTTCTGGGCCCATGCCATGTTGGCCAGGATCAAATGGTCAGACGCGCCGCCAACTTTCCTCTGGATCGCCACGTTGATGGTCGCCTTCGCTTCCTCGACGCGTCCGAGTCCGGCATAGGCTTGAGCCAAATTCGAGTAGCCGCTGATCCCGTCAGGATCCAATTCGACCGCTTGCTTTGCATTCTCCAAGGCGTTCTCGAATTGTCCCAACTGGTTGTAGATGGCTGCCAGATTCGTGAACGGAATCGAATCCCGAGGGTAGGTCTGCTTGTACAACTCGTACGCGGTGATCCCCTTATCAAGCTGTCCCGAATCCGCGTAATAGTGCGACATGATGTACAGCTTCTCGTGTTCGCTCGCACGGTCCCGAAGCTCAAACGCCTTTTGACGATTCTCCTCCGAAAGCTGTGTCTGGCCCATGTTGCTGTAGACGGAGCCCAGGCGCGCATAACCCATGGCAAAATTCGGATCCAGTTCCACGGCACGTTGATAGAGCGGAAGCGCCTCGAATTCGTTGCCCCCCTCATGTTTCGCATCACCCAGGCTCAGCGCCTTAAGCGCTTCCAGGGAAGAAGTAGTTGCCTCCGACAATGGTTTATCGTACTTCTGCACCGAGGCCAGCGATTCTCCCAACTTCTGCCGCAACTGCGATCCGGATTTGTGAAGTGCGTTCAGCACTTCCTCTTTGCTGTTCGCCTGGGACTCTTCGCGAGCCAGCGACTCTCCGCTTGAAGGGTTAATCGCATCCAGCGAAATCACGTACTGGCTTCCCACATTCGCGATAGACCCCGTCAGCATCGCCTTGATTCCATCGCGCATGCAGATTTCCTTGCCGACTTCGGCATTGACCCGCTCATCCGGCCCGCGTCCCATGAATTGCAGCGTCTGACGCACTTTCTGCTCGGGAAACACATTCAGGTAAGGCGACTGCTCAAGGTCGACCGCCAGTGCTTTCTTCAGCGTGCCATCAAAAACCGGATCCGCGGTCGTATTCACAAAATCTGTGACCAGGATCGCGTCTTTCGAGCCCATCACCGTCCGAGAACGATGGCTCAGGAACGAATAGGAGCCGCCCGCAACCGCGAGCACTAAGACAACGATCCCCGCCCACAGCCAACGCCCACTCTTGTGCTCGCGCATGGCAGGGCGCCGCGACAATCCTGGCGGAGGAGGAACTGGCTGCCGTCATCACTCCAGAATCGCTGTCGCGTTTCAGACGCCTCAACTCCGCACGCACCTCGGCGGCACTCTGGCAGCGCATTTCGCGATCTTTTTCCAGCAGCTTGTTGATGATCTCCTCGAGTTGCGCCGGGATCTCCGGGTTCAACCGTACGGGAGCGACGGGAGGCCGGTTCAAGATCGCTTCGAACATCACCGCCGAAGTCTCTCCGCGGAACGGCAGTGAGCCGGTCGTCATCTCGTACAGAACCGCGCCGAACGAAAACAGATCGGTGCGGGCATCCAAATCTTTTCCTCGAGCCTGCTCAGGTGACATGTATGCGACAGTCCCCACCGTGGATCCAGGACTTGTCAGCATGTTCTCGTCAACTGTTACCTGCGATCCGGGGTGGGTCCGCCCAGAATCGATTCGGATCGGTGCGTCAGCTTCGCCAATCCAAAATCAAGAACCTTCGCCTGGTTCCGGTTGGTCACGAAAATGTTCGCGGGCTTGATGTCGCGATGAATAATTCCCTTGGCATGCGCGGCGTCCAGGGCATCCGCAATCTGGATCCCGAGATCAAGCACCAGGCTCAGTTCCATGGGGCGCGCGCCAATCTTCTGCTTCAGCGTCTCGCCTTCCAACAACTCCATGGCGATGAAGTAGCGCCCCTCGTCCTGCCCGATCTCATAAATGGTGCAGATGTTGGAGTGGTTGAGGGCGGAGGCAGCCCGCGCTTCGCGCTGAAAACGCTCTAACGTGGCGGGATCGCGCTCCAATTCTCTGGGCAGAAACTTCAACGCGACGTGGCGGCCGAGATTGATGTCTTCCGCTTCGTACACTACCCCCATGCCGCCGCCGCCAAGCTGGCGCAGAATGTGATAGTGAGAAATGCTCTCGCCGACCATGATCTCGGTACACTCCTGGGAACTATTGATCGTAGGCTGCGTTTTCCGGTTCGTCAATTCAGCAGCGCTGCACGACGCAGACCTTCCCATGGTACGGTCCCGCCCGGCAATCGGTTCCAGTCATCAGCCACAACAAGACAGTCATTCGCTGTCAGTCCCTTCCCACCCGTCCCAGTTTGGTAGAAAATAGGACTATCGGCGGGTGAGGTGTCCCATGAAGCTTTCTCTGATTCTGCTGCTGGCTCTTTCAGCCAGTGCTTTCGCACAATCCACGATCCACGGCGACTACGTTGAAACCCGCAGCGCCGACGTCTACACCGGCCAGTGTTTCGCCAATGGCGAAGTGAATCTCGTCGGCAATGAAGCCATCCTGGCCTGGCACGTGGCTGAAGGCTCTTGGGATGGAGTCTCGCTGGAAGGCCTTACGGTAGCGGCGGCAGTGAAAGCCCAGGGCACTCTCGGCGATCCTTACGAAAATCCCTATCCTGCGCAATCCGTAATCCTGATGGACGACCAGGCGAACCCGCAACAGCAAGCTGCTTTGCTCGCATTCGCCCACCACATGGGAGGCGAATTGCTGAGCAACGTGAAGAGCGTGTTGCCCGTCCCCATGGAACTTGCCGTCAATCACGAACACCACGGAGTCGCGATGCTGCGCGCCGGCCGATTCGCGACCATACAGACGCGCTCCATCGGATCGCAGGATCACCTGTGCGGAAATGAAGTCACCTTCTACCCGCCGCTCACCGACCTGACTCACTCCATGCCCGCCGTAGCCCTGACCGACGCCTATCGCGGTCCCGGCTTAGGCGTGGATTGGGAATCGCACGGCAAGCGCAGCGCGTTCGTAGGAACCTTCGCGCGCTAAGAGCTCTGAAACTGGTATGTCTGAGGTCGGAGAGCCGCCCCAGGCTCGTTCTGCCGGCGCCAGCTCCCGCCAGAATCTTTTCACTGGAATTTCCCGGTACCACACGATAGAGTGCGACCCCAAAAGAAATCGAGCCAATGTCCGGCCCTCGCAACGGGCCGTGCCGATTGTGTATGAGATTTGCTGGTATGGAGGTCGAATGACAGATAACGAAGCGCAACAATTCGAAGCGCTCAGACTCGAGATCGCGAAACTGAGCGAGCGTGCGCAGGCGTATTCCGCGGCTGATGGATCTGCCCTCAAAGCCGAACTGGCCAGCTTGAAAACAGAGTTTGGGGCATTCCGCGATGAAACCAGACCTTACATCCTCTACGCTAAGTTTGGACTTGGGCTCCTCTCTTTACTAATCGCGGTTTTCGGCTTTCTCGGATACAGAGGGTGGGACGACATCAAGAAGAGCGCTGACAGCCGGCTCCAGACTGTTTCCGACCAGACGTTTGAAATGGCCAAAGGCCTGGTCTTGTCGGACACAAAGCGTCACAGCGCTGCACTCATGTACCTCACTCCCGCATTTGCCAGAAACCACTACGACGAACAGGTCACCGCCGCCCTACTCTACTGTCTTGATCAGACCGGCGACTACGCGCGCGGATTAGAAGTCGTCAAGGAGCTGAGGAGCGATCCTTCCAAATTCCTCCAGTTTCACGAACCAGTCGTCTACAGCAACGTTGGCAATATCCTGCTGTACTCAAGTCTGGACGAACACTTCCGAGGCGATCCGCAAACTCCATTGCATGTTCCGCCTGACGCTCGCGCCATGTATGAACTGTCCCTCGCCGGAACCCGGCCTGATAACGATTACGACAGGTTCTATATGCTCATGGACCTTGGGGTTTACTACTTCTTTGCGGACCACGATTTGAAAAAATCCAAGGAATATCTGGAGTCTGCGCAAAAAATCGTAACCGACGAGCAACTTGACGATGCCACTATGGCGAAGTGGTTTTCCGAACCCTTACTCAACGCGATGCGCGATTCCGATCGTGCCCAGTTGGATGAACTCACAAGCATTTGGCCATTCAAGGGAGACGTTCCCAAGCGACGCAAGTAACAGTTCGCTAATTCAAGTGGCCCTGCGTGGCAGTGACGTCCACATCATGATTTTCGCAGAATCTTTAAGAAGCTCTCGCCCCGCTCCGTCAACCTCTGCTCCAGCTTCTTCGTGCAATCGCAATCTCCACACGCCCACGACTCCGACCCGTTCTCGTCGCGGCATTTGCGGCGATCATGGGCGTCCTGCACCTTGCTGAGCTCAAAATATTTCTCCCAATAGGGCCGTTCTTCCAGCAAAGGCGTTGGGCAATAACACACTTCCACCCACCTCGCGGTACCGTCGGGATAGACACGAGCGTCTTGCATATTTCTCAGGTACTCGCCTTCCGCCACCGACCCCTGACCGAGTGTTTCATCCTCGATCGCCTGCAATAGACGCTGCTCGCAACCATCCTTCACCCGTGCTCGCACCAAATAACGCATAATGATCTGATTCTACCTTTGCTACTTTCAATCGGGGGGATCCCCATGTCCCATTTTTCAAAGTTAGTCGCAGTTTTCCTGATGATCTTTTGCGCAGCCCTCGTCATGGCGCAGACTGGCAAAGTCGAAAATCTCAAAGACTTTGGCGACTCTGGCGCTCCGGCGGAAATGAAAAAGGCGCTCGACCCGAAGGGCTACCGGCTCGCGCTCGATGACGGCACCGTCGTATGCGATCTCTGGCTTCGCACAAATATTCCCGCTCAGCCCAAGCGAGACGTCCCGGGAGCACTCTACTCCCAGCTCCCGGATTCGGTTCTCGTCGGCTTGGTATCCTTCCCTCAAGCGACCACCGATTACCGCGGACAATCCATCAAGGCGGGAGCCTATACACTTCGCTACGCATTATTGCCGAACGATGGCAATCATCTCGGGGTCGCGCGCAATCGCGATTTCTTGCTGCTGATCCCGGCCAGTGCAGATCCCGATCCAACTCGCAGTTACAAGTTCGATGAGCTCGTGAACTTGAGCCGAACCGCGACCACCACGCACCACCCAGCGCCTCTCAGCTTGGCGCAAGCGGATCATGGCATCACTGCGGCTTTCGCCAAAGAAGAAGACCTCTGGATGTTTTCGGTGGGCTTAAAACTGGAAGGTGCGGATCCCCTTCCCATAGCGCTGGTGCTCAAAGGGACCGCGCCACAGTGAGTCGAACTAGCGAAACCTGAGGAGCGAGAGCAGCAGGATCACCACCAGGATTGCAACCACTGCCAAGTATTTATGAGTAGCGAACCAGCTCTTCTCTGACTCGCCGAAATTCGCAAGAAAATCCGCATCGCCGCCGGAAGCTTTTGCCCCGTCCTGATTGGCCTCACAGTCCAGGCATAAGGTTCTGCCCTCGGATACGGGAAACCCGCACGCGGTGCACTTGCTGATCTTCCCCAACTCAATCGACGCAGTGGCAAAGCCGGGCTCGTCGTCGTCAAAAGCTTCCGACCGTTCCACACTCGTCTCGGAACTCGCAGCTTCGGTGACTGGAACCGCAGTCTCAGCCCTCGACTCGACCTTCTCCGCTGGCCAAGGCAAGTCCTGCTCAACTTTTGCTGCGGCTTCAACCTTGGACGCGTCAGCAGCGATCGCCTCAGTTTCGATCGCCGGCTCTTCGACAATCGATGCTTTCCGGAGTTCCACCTCGGTGCGT
>CAWCRE010000006.1:150000-207596 GCA_963797845.1 Terriglobia bacterium | reverse complement strand
CCGACCTGTCGTTCATTGTCTCAACGGTTCATGCCATCGCTTCCCATTTGAGGGCGGGTCAACTGATCGTGCTGGAGAGTACGACATACCCGGGAACCACCCAGGAACTCGTGGTGCCGATTCTCGAGTGCAATAACACCCATAAGCTCAAAGCAGAGCGTTATCACGAAGACGGCGCCAATATCTTCTATGTTGCATTTTCTCCCGAGCGGGAAGACCCCGGGAACAATACGTCCACGTAGCGCAATTCCCAAGGTTGTCGGCGGTGTCGATCGCTATGCGACCGAGCTCAGACCGCACTTTACGAACCATCTTTCGGCGCACTATTCCGGTCTCGAGCACCGGCTGCGCGGAGATGAGAAAGCTGCTTGAGAACATCTACCGGTGCGTAAATATCGCCATGGTTAACGAACTCAAACTGCTCTGCCTGCGAATGGGGATTGACATTTGGGAGGTTATCGCGGCGGCGCGACTAAGCCCTTGGATTCCAACCGTTCTATCCCGGGCCAGGTCTTGGCGGGCACTGCATTCCGGTTGACCCTTTCTATCTCTCCTGGAAAGCAAAAGAGTGGGATTTCCACACAAGATTCATTGAATTGGCCGGCGAGATCAATATGTCGATGCCGTACCACGTAGTGGATTCGATTTCTTCCGCTCTGAATCATCACAGCCGGACCCTTTGCGGTGCCCGCGTTCTGCTCCTGGGTGTTGCGTACAAGAAAGATGTAGATGATCTTCGCGAATCACCGGCTTTGACCGTTATCGAAGTTCTGCGTCGCGAAGGCGCTTTCGTAAGCTATAACGATCCTTACATCCCTCATATCGGACGTGGCCGCAAGTACGATCTCGGCATGAATCCGGCTGTTCTGGACGACCTTGATCGCTACGACTGCGTAGTCATCCTCGCCGACCATTCCGATTACGACTATCCCCGCATTGTACGTGAAGCTCGCCTAGTCATCCATACTCGTAATGCCACCCGGGGCATCATTGCGTCCAATGTTGTCCGCTGCTAGCTGCTTCCGGGAGGTCTGCCACGTGCATCTGATCAGTAAAGTTGCTCTAACGGTTCTAATTTTGTGCTTTCTTGTTATCCCTGCGTGGGGCCAGGCCGCGCAAACCATTGCTCCTTTAACGCCCGCCACCACTGTACAGCCACTGCAGCAGGTACTTCCAGAGCAGCCAAGGCCCGGGGCAGGAACGCCAGCGGAAATCATTATCGGCAGCGGCGACCTTCTCGAGGTGAGTGTGTACGGCGCTCCCGAATTCACAAAGCAGGTGCGCGTAGCCGACACCGGAGAGATTTCCTTGCCACTGCTGGGCGCCGTTCCCGTCGGGGGGCTTACATTGCGACAGGGCGAATTGGCGATCCAGCAACGCCTGTCCGACGGCGGCTTCTTCACCGATCCCCAAGTGTCGATCTTCGAGAAAGAGTACGCGAGTCAGGGTATTTCAGTTCTGGGCGAGGTGCAAAAGCCCGGCATCTACCCGCTTCTTGGCTCGCGCAGGTTATGGGACGCTATCTCCGCCGCCGGCGGAGTTACCCCAAAGGCCAGTAATACGATCACCGTGACTCACCGAGGTAAGTCGGAGGAGAGTCGCAACGTAGTCATGGCTCCTAATAAGACCTTCCCGCCTGAGAGCAACATCGACGTCTTCCCCGGTGATACTGTCGTGGTTTCAAAGGCAGGCATCGTCTACGTAGTTGGAGATGTAAAACTGCCAGGCGGTTTCGTGCTCGACAACGCGCAAATGACCGTGCTCCAGGCCGTGGCCATGGCGCAAGGTACAAATCTTACCGCAAAGCTCGACAATACAATTTTGATTCGCCGAAGCAGCGGAGAGCCGGAGCAAATCCCTATCACACTGAGCAAAATCATGGCAGCGAAATCTCCCGACATCAACCTTCAGGCAGACGACATTGTCTTTGTTCCGCGCAGCGCCGGTAAGGCGGCTGCACGTCGTACGCTTGAGCTTGTGCTACAGACCGTGAGCGGCGTCGCCATCTACGGCGGCCGCTGAGCGAATCTATTTCCGGGGCACTCATTTCATTGATGGATTCTGCATTCCCGCGGAGGCCTTGGTGGCAACAATCAGCCCTTACTTTCACTCTGCAACAACTGCGGCCTCCGCGGCACCGCGGACCGTGCCGGTGCTTGCATTCGGTTGCGAATTAACCCTTGTCGGAGTAACCCGAATTCTGGGGAGAGACAAGATTCCGTTCTATGCCATTTGCAACAAAACTGACTTCGTCAGAGCCTCGAGATGGCACCGCGACCCGCCAGTTCACGCGGAGAATCTCAGGCCGGATGAACTTCCAATCTTCTTGCGTTCTTTGCCGTTGGAACGCGCTGTCCTCATGCCCTGCACCGATGACTGGTTGCGAGCAGTGAGTTCCCTTCCTGACCCGTTGGCCAGTCGATTCCCTGCCTGCATCGCACATGCGGACGTGATCCAAACCATGGTGGACAAGAGGAGATTCGCGCAGTTACTCGAAATCATCGGCACCCCGCACCCAGAAACGCTCGTCGTTTCTTCCCGCGACCACCTCGAAAGCCTCGATGACAGCTGTTTCACCACGAAAATCTTGAAACCGGTGTCATCGGTGGAGTTTGCCCGGAAACATAGTGTCAAAGGGTACCTGGTCAGCAACCGGGCGCAAGCCTTGGCTCTCTCCGCAAATATCGACTTCCCCATTTTGCTACAGGAGTTTATTCCCGGGCCGCCCACCGCCAATGTCTTTGTCGAGGGTTTCGTTGACCGGAATAGTCGTATTTGCGCACTCCTCGCACGGCAACGTTTACGCATGTATCCGCCCAATTTGGGGAATAGTACTTTCTCAACAACCGTACCACTCAGCCACGTAGCGGAAGCTGTGAAATCGATCGAGGATCTGATTCGCTCGGTGTCCTACCGTGGAATCTTCAGTGCCGAATTCAAATACGACAGCCGGGATGGCCATTTCAAAATACTGGAGATCAACGCGCGGCCGTGGTGGTATGTGGAATTCGCCGCACGCTGCGGAATGGATCTCTGTCACCTCGCCTACTTGGACGCCTTAGGCCTGCCCGTCAAGGCGATTCGCGGGTATCAGATAGGTCGGCGCTGTGTTCTGCTTTGCAACGATCTGAAAGCCTACCTCGGAACCCCACGAGAAAGTCGTCAGTCCCCTCTTTCATGGGTACGATCCTGGGCCGGTGCGGACGGTGCGCTTTTCGCTCGTGACGATCTTCGACCCGCAATGGTCAGCACCATCGCCTCCGCCCAGAGCGCCATCAGGAAACATCTATTCAAGTAGTTGCACCAATTGAACACCCGATTCAAGGTCCGTTCTACGTTCTGGCTTAATGGCCCAAGTGTTGTCAGCAGAATCTATGTAAAGTGGCTTGTTACCTACCTTCGAGCAAGTTACGAGAATCCCGCGTCGTTCTATATTCAACGTTCAGTTTGCAAGTGCGAGCTGGGCTCTGATTTGTTAGAGAAGCTATCGATTGCCACTCGTTAACTAAGGAGGCCGTATGGCTCGGCGAACGTCATTACATCTGTTATTTGTCATCATGATTCTGTGCGGCAGTTCAGCAGCACAGACTGGTCAATTTATGGAAGCGCCGCAGTATCCAGTCGGGATATCCCCGCTAGCAGCTGCAGTTGGTGACTTAAACGGTGACGGCAAGTTAGATGTGGTTGTCACTAATAAGGTCGACGAGACCATCAGTGTCCTCATTAACAAGGGAGACGGCACCTTCAAGCCCCAAGCTGTTGTCGACGTTGGCGACGTGCCCGCGGCAGTTGCTGTTGCCGATCTGAACGCAGACGGCTACTTGGATGTTGTGGTTGTACTACCGGTCTTGAATGAGAGTCCTGGCAGCCACGTCTCGGTTCTTCTGGGCCGTGGCGACGGTACATTCCAGCACTACGTGCTGTACAACACTTTATCCGCGATGGCTCCCCAGTCCGTCGCGGTAGGGGACCTTAATGGCGACGGCAAGCCCGACTTGGTGGTTACTAACACGGGACCGGACCTGGCTCCGGGAAGCACTATCAGTGTACTGATCAACAACGGGAGTGGTGGATTTCCCACTCACGTCGAATACACCACTGGCTTCGCTCCTCTCGCCGTCACGATCGCTGACTTCAATGGCGATCACAAGATGGATTTGGCTGTGGCAAACGGATGCGGCCTTGATCTGACCTGCGCGGCTTCGAGCGGCGGCACTGTCTCAGTCCTAATGGGAAATGGCAATGGGACTTTCCAGAATCAGACTTCTTTCCAGGTAGGCTACAGGCCTGACGCGATCGTCGCAGCTGACTTTAACGGGGACAAGAAGCTTGATCTCGCGATCGGTAATTTCAACGGTAATAACGTCAGCATCTTGATGGGACAAGGCAACGGTTCCTTCAATACTCAGGTCCAATACCCGACCGCCATTTGGGAGCCTTATGGAATCGTAGCTGCCGATTTTAACCATGATGGCAAGGTGGACTTGGCAGTCAGTACCAGTGGCTCGACAGCAGTCAGCATTTTACCGGGTAAGGGTGACGGTACATTCCAGGCTCATCAGGATTATTGGGCCGGAAACGGCGCTGGCATCGCCGCGTCAGGCGATTTCAACGGCGACACGTACATTGACCTGGCGGTACCCGACCTGGGCTGGTCCAACCGCCCGGATCAAACAACCACAATTTTGATGGGAAACGGCGACGGCACCTTTCGATCGCACGTGCTCTATGAAACTTCAGTTACACCGGGTGCGGTTGCGACCGCAGATTTCAATGAGGACGGAAAACTGGACTTGGTCGTCGGTTGGGATCCAAGCGCAACGGATCCCTCGAACGGCCGGATCGATGTGCTCCTTAGCAACGTGAACGGGGGGTACGATCCCCATACCTCTTACGCCACGGGGAACTTGCCTGCATCCGTCGCGGTTGGCGATTTCAATAAAGACGGCCACATGGATGTAGCCGTCGCCAACGACGGTACCGCGACAACGCCTGACAACACGGTCAGCGTGCTGGTTGGCAACGGGGACGGCACATTCCAGTCGCAGGTCCTGTATCCAGTGGGCAATAACCCGCTTGCCATCACCGCGGCAGATGTGAACGGTGACGGCAACTTAGACCTCATTGTCAGCAATAGCGGCGACACTACTCCCACTGCCGGTGTCCTGCTGGGTAACGGTGATGGCACCTTCCAGGGGCAAAAGACAAGCACCTTGGGCGGCATAGTAACCTCCATGGCCGTGGCCGACCTCAATGGTGATGGGCACCCGGATCTCGTGGCACTCTTGTCCAAAGCCAATCGAGTGGCCACGCTTCTCGGTAAAGGTGACGGAACCTACAAAACTCCGGTCCAATTCGCGACCGGATCCGCACCGATGTCGGTGGCGGTTGGTGATCTTAACAGCGACGGCAAAATCGATGTGGCTGTAGTCAACAATAAGGATGCGACGCTGGGAATACTCATGGGCAATGGAGACGGCACCTTGAAGCCGCAAGTACCGTACATTACTCCCTCTGCCCCTACGTCCGTAGTGCTTGGCAATTTCAATGGCGACTCCAAACTAGACCTTCTAGTTTCCAGTCAGTATGCGAACAATGCCAGTCTTTTCCTTGGCAATGGCGATGGCACGCTTACCACCCCAGTGGCTTATGGGACAGGATGGCAGCCTCTTGCCCTCACTGCGGCTGACCTGGATCTTGATGGGACCTTGGATGTCGTTTCGGCGAATGCCGGTGTCAGATCAGTCAGCGTGATCATGAACGCCGGAGGTACGTTCATCAACCTCACGTCGTCGATACCAAATCCAACTTATGGCGAAAACGTGAACCTGACTGCGAGCATTATTCCCAGCATCTCGTGGAATCCGAAGACACCAAGCGGGACCATTAGTTTTCTCGATGGAAATAACCTGCTCGGAACCGGGACTCTAAGTGGCGGGACTGCAAGCTTTGCCACTCCGAGTTTGCCCACAGGCAAACACAACCTGGTGGCCGCCTATTCTGGCGATGCCACCTTCCAACCCCACACTGGTTCGGCCATTGTGCAGAATGTGAGCATTGCCACAAGCACCACCTCACTGGCTTCATCGACTGCTACCTCCGGATCGGGCCAGCCCGTAACCTTTACCGCTACGGTTCTTCCGGAAATCTCGGGAAGTCCCACGGGAACTGTGGCCTTCTTTGACGGAGCGACGCAGATCGGGACTGGCACCCTCGCCAGTGGAGTGGCCGCATTCACCACCTCGAACCTCACTGTTGCTGCGCACAACATCCACGCGGCTTATGCGGGAGATTCCAATTTCTCGAGCAGCAGTTCCCCCGACGTTAATGTAACCGTAATCGTGAGTGATTTCGCAGTATCGGCCTCTGACTTTGCTGGACCGATAAAGGCAGGGCAATCGGCTACCACAACGATCACCGTCACGCCTGCGAATGGATTCAATGCAGCAGTCACGTTCAGTTGCTCGGCAGGCATGCCCAGCAAGTCCGCGTGCACTTTCAATCCAGCCACCGTGACACCAACATCCAGCGGCGCAACTTCTACGCTGACGATCAGCACGACAACGTCGAGTGCGTCACTGCACTCCAATCTCCGCCAGAAGACAGCGCCGCTGTATGTATTGCTGCTTCCCCTCTCGCTGGTCATGATGTGCGGCTTCGGGTCAAGTCGCTCTAAACAGAGGCTCGGGGTCTTATTATCGGGACTGCTGGTCTTGGGCTTGATATTCATGCTGGCTTGCGGAGGAGGTAGTAGTACTACACAACCAGTTCAACCAGTCACCCCGGGAACTCCCGCGGGCACCTATAACATCACTGTGACCGCAGTCTCGGGCTCCGGCACCAGCGCTATCACAAAGACCACAACGGTCAAGCTGACCGTGCAATAAGCCAGAAATTGGGCCAACGAGCTTGACCTAAGGGCCTGAAGGGGCTTCAAACCCGCTGCCTCCGGCGAAAATCGCGCCGTCGTGCAAGGAACAAGGCACCGCCAAAGGATGCCTTCTTCCTGCGCAGGACGGCGCGATTTTTTTAGAGCGATCGGGCGATGCCGCCTTGAGCCGCGCTTTCCATGGCGAAGGCACCCCTGGTAGAAATTGCGCGGAAATTCACGGTTAAAAATAAAAGGCGCTATCGTTATTATGTCCGCCGAGTGGACAGCGAGGATGAGGGGCAAAACTGTCTAACATCCGCCAGTCAGGTACCCACACGGCTTCCGGCCAAAGATCTCGAAACAATCGTAACGGATCGGATCAGAGCTTTTCTTAACTCTAATTTGGCAATCTCGACGAATACCCTTAGGGTGCTTTCGGCAAGAATCCACAGCAATTGATATCGAGTGCCCAGTGGGTTGCGAAGCACTGGCCGAACCTGTCCGGCCAGGACCTCCGAATCTTGTTGGACCGGTGCCTTCGGCGGGTTGTGATCGAAGAAAATGCTCTGCAGATCACGCTTCATAAGGAAGCGCTTGCCGCCTCCCTACTGCGAGTCACCGCTCCTCCCGCCGTCATCGAGGGTTCGCATGGTCGATAAGCTTGCGTGCGGAGATGAAATGGCGGCGCTGCGGCCGCGAAACTTGCTTGCTCATTCCAAGATCGCGAGGGCGATCGAAAAATTTTGCGCCGGCCCGTTCCTTCGCTGGTTAAAGCAGTCGTTCGTGCGCATACCTGGTACGAATCGATAGTTGCCGGACGAGTAAGAAACTCCGAGGAATTGGCGGCGAAGCTCGGCGTGCAAAGCTCATACCTCAGGGGAGTTCTTCGTTTTGCCGCACTAGAACCCGATATCGTCGAGTCGATCCTGGACGGGACCCAGCCGCCAGACTTGAGTTTCGCGAAGATGGCACGAAATATTCCTCTGAGTTGGGCCGAGCAGCGTAAACGCTTCGGATTCCCAGCTAAAGCTTTGCAGTGGAACGCTACTGAAGAAATTCGCGAGCGGTACTGAAACAGGGAACCTCAATTCCCTGTTCCCACCCAACAATTCCCTGTTCCGTTTCGAAGCATTATCTCCAGAACTGCCGTGAATTCTGCTGAATAGAGCCTTTGCGGCCAGAAATACCAGGGCAGAATTGCGACAAATCCCTGTAAATTTCCCTGTTTACGGGAATTTCCCGGGGAATAGTTAGCTCCAGACTGCCCCCTCCGCCACGCAGTCTGGACTGCAGAGAAACTCCGGGATCTAGCTCGGCAGATCGCGAGAAATCGCCGCAATTCCGCGCTTTTCATCCAAAAACCGGACCAGAGAAAGCGACCTGCCAGACAGAGCGGAGCGACTTTGGACGCCTTTTTCTCTGGACACCACAAACCCAGTCCGGTTTCGACCGGGACCAGGGGCGAACGCAATGCGATCACAAACCGATCACGTGGCCAAACGGGCTTGACTTTGGCCTGAAGGCTCGGGATGTCTCACTACCGCCGCAATCTTGCAGCAGTCTGGGGTTTACTTATTACTTGGTTTATTCGAGGTTGTGTGACGTTTTGCGGCACGCCGGTGATGAAAGGCGCACGCCTAATCTATGTTGTCGGCGGCTTTTGCGTCGCAGCGATGCGTTGGCGTGAGGCGGCAAGGAGCGCATTGAAGCGTGGGTCTCCATGCAGGGTTAGGAAATGCTCGTCTTTTTCCAGGTGATCAATATCGTCAACCGCCACGAAGCTGTCCGCGTAGGCCCGCAAGGTGACGAAAGCCTCATCCCGCTTGCCTTCTAGAGCAAGGACACGGGCCAACTTGTAGGTTGCGCCCGTTGTGACGTCATGCGACGGACCTAGAACACGGCGCATATCATCCAGTGCTCTCCGCAAAATCTCTTCCGCCTCGGAATACTTCTTTTCTTCGATCAGGACGAAACCCAAATTCCCCATTGTGTACAAAGTTCGCGCATGTTTCGGGCCCAGTGTCTTCTGTTCGATTCCGAGGACGTCGCGATCCAACTTCTCCGCTTCGCCGTATCGCTTCTCCTCACCCAGAAGTTCCGCCAGATTCACCATAGCCGTCAGGGTGCCGGGATGTTGCGGCCCAAGCACTCGCCGGGCAGACTCGATCAATTCTTTAGATACTTCTTCTGCCTCAGTGTAATGCTTCTCCTCGGTCAGAATACCGCCGAGATTGAACATATCTCTCAACACTGACGGATGATCAGCGCCCAGCATGCGCCGATCGGTTTCGAGCGCCTCTCTAGCTGACTTTTCCGCTTCTGGGTACTTCTCTTCATGGGTGAGGGTGTCCGCCTGAAGGGACAGAGCTGTCGCCGTCAAACTGTCTTGCGGCCCAAATTTTCGCCTCAAGACGTCGAGCGCATTGCGATCCAACTCTTCCGCTTCCGGGTATCGTCCTTCATATCCAAGAATCGTTGCCAACAGCACCGCGGAATCCAGCGTGTCATGGTGCTCGGGGCCAAGTACCTGGCGGCGAGTCTCCATCGCCTGCCTGCATAACTTCTCCGCCTCTGGATAGTGACTTTGCGCCAGCACAGCAATGGCCAGATCACTTTGCGATTTCAGCGTATCCGGGTTCCTGGGACCGAGCACACGTTGTCGAATTTCCCATGTGCGCCGCAGGAGAGGCTCTGATGTTGAGATGAGCCCCAGGCTTTGATACACGTTGCCCATGACGTTCATCATCTGCGCCTGCAGTTCCGGGTCGTTCGCCAGACCGGTGTCGATGTCTTTCGCGGCCTTATCCAGAATTTCGCGGGCTCGGATGTCGTTGCCACGTGCTTCACTCGGATTTGAAACCTTGAACATGCCAGTCATAAATTTGGTCACGCGATCAGCGCGATCCCTCTCCCGCGTAGTCCGCCGTAACTGGATCGTTTGCATCACAGCGAACCCGACCACCAGGAGCGCCATAGCCGTTGCCGCCGCGACTCCAAATTTGTGACGCTGAATGTACTTTTTCGTCCGGTATGCCGTGCTTGCCGGGCGCGCGACCACAGGCTCGTTCCGCAGATAGCGGCCGAGATCGGCGGCCAATTCCGACGGGGTGCCATACCGGCGGCCGCGGTCTTTTTCCAAACTCTTCAATGCAATCCAGTCAAGGTCTCCGCGTAGCAGGCTTGTCAATTGTCTTGGATCCGTGTTCCGGCGTTGCGCAGCAGTGGTCGAGTTAGAGTTTCCGCTGATTCTGGTGCTCGGACTCGGCGGATCCTCTTCTTGCAGCTCGCGCAAAACTTCGTGGAAGGGTTTGGTTTTCCACTGTCCCGCGTCAAAGGGCAGTACGCCTGTCAAAAGCTCATAAAGCAGCACGCCGATCGAATAAACGTCAGTACGAGTATCAACATCTCGCACCGTGGGATCCGCTTGCTCCGGGCTCATATATCCCGGTGTGCCCACCATTCCTCCGACACGAGTCACTAGTGTTTCGTCCTGAGCTTGCTCCGAGATGGCTTTGGCTATGCCGAAATCGATAATGCGGGGCATCGGCTTGCCGTCGACTTCAACGACCAAAATGTTGGAAGGCTTCAAGTCGCGATGCATGATCGCTTTCTGGTGCGCATGTTGCACGCCTTCACACACCTTCATCAACAGCTCTAAACGGCCTGGTACAGAAAAATGCTTTTGGTCGCAGTATGTAGTGATGGGAAGGCCCGGCACATACTCCATTACAAAGTAGGGTTGACCTTCGGCAGTCGAACCCGCATCGAAAACCTTTGCGATGGCAGGATGATCCATGATCGCGAGTGTTTGCCGTTCCAAGTCGAAGCGCAGCAAAGCAGAGGCGTCATAGCGCCCTGCTTTGATGATTTTCAGCGCCACCTTCCGTTTGACGGGCGCGGATTGTTCCGCCAGCCACACTTGCCCCATCCCGCCTTCCCCGAGTTTTCTAATCAGGCGATAGGGGCCAACCGAACCTAGATCGGGTGCAGGTACACCCACAGGATCAGCAGCAGAGTCGAGAGTGGGTTCGGGATCCCCGCCTGAGCCGTGCGGGGTTGAGTTGGATGAGGGGTCGATCACGCGACTCTCCAGGGAAGATGATGCAATCGATGGCAAGTTTAGCATCGGAGGGAAGGATCATCTCTTACCTGGGCGCAGTTCCTAGAATTGGCCGAACTCGGCATCTCGACGGCAGTCACACAGGATCTCTGTTGGATCGACGGTTACTCGAAAAACTCTGCCCTTCTCGAGTTGTCCAAAGTCGGCGCCGCTAACGCCTCGTAATAACGAGGGTCGCAAAGTCTAGTTCCTCCCCCGTATTGGACAGGCCGAAAGTTTTCGCGCGAAGCATGGACAAGCTTTGTAAAAAGTCCTCGAAATACTCCACCCTCGTCTGAGTATATTCTGCGGAGAGTTTTGCGTTCTTGGACTGCCCGCTAGGTACGCAGTCACCCGCGAACTCATCACAGGTCCGGGGGACCCGCCAAGTACCAAATTCCGGTCATGGAATCGCCAGTCGTTCGCCTTTTTACGCGATGGAAAAGCGAAAGGAAACCGTACTGGTCGCGAGACGCCAAGGCCCATTTCGGCGTAGATTTCTCTGCTGTAGCTTTGCGATCTGCAACTTACGAACACGCTAGGGCTTAGACGAACAAAACCGTACCGAGGGTTCGAAACATTCCTGCGCTGTTATCCGTTTTGGAGGGAGCCATTCGCTACTCAGGGGCCTGACCGGACGATTCCCGGATAACTAACTCCGGCTTAACGGCGATCTCGGTGGGATACTCTTTAGTGCCTTCGATTCGATCTACCAGAGTTCGAGCTGCGATTTCTCCCATCTCACGCAAGGGCTGGCGTACAGTCGTCAAGCTGGGCAGGTGATAAGCGGCCTCGCGAATGTCATCAAATCCCACGACCGAAACGTCTTTGGGTACGGACAATCCGCTCTCCCGAATGGCGCGGATCGCCCCGACCGCCGAAATGTCGTTATAAGCAAACAGCGCGGTAAAGGGGACCTTGCGTGTCAACAGATCTTTCACGGCCTGATAGCCGGGATTTGGGGACGGGTCGTCGCCTTGCAGTTCTACGGTCAGTTCCTTCCGCATCCGAACTCCCACATCCGAGCAGGCATCGCAAATTGCGTGCCACCGATCGGCGGAATCGGAACTGAAAGGTTGTCCTTTGATAAAGGCGATATTGCGATGCCCCAGGGACACGAGGTGTTTGATGACACTCTGCGCGGCCTCCACGTGATCCAGGACGATGTTGGTAACGTTCTTCACGGCGCGATGCCCTGCGACGGCAACGGTGGGCAGCGGGGGTGGGTGGATCACGCTCGTATCGACCATGATGAAACCTTCAACGCCGCGAGCCAGCAAGATTCCCGTATATTGCTGGAGCAGCTCGGGATTGTGGCGGTGTACGACGGTCAAGAAGAAGTACTTGTTGTTGCTTAGAAAGGCTTCGATTCCGCTTATCACCATAGCGCCATAAGAGTCGCCGATCTCCTCGGTGATAACCCCGATAGTAAAAGTTCGCTTTTTGCGCAGACTTCGTGCGAAGAAGTTAGGCCGATAATTCAGCTCCTTGGCTGCCGCCAGAATCCTGTCCTTTGTGCTTTTCGGAATCGCGGCGGCACTGGGCGAGTCATTTAGAACGGCGGAAACGGTTCCCGTACTCAATCCAACACGTTGAGCAACCTGTTGTAGAGTGACGACTCCAGCGGCGGAGGAACGTGCTTTTGCCATATCGTGCAGCGAACATCGGAGTGTAATCTATGTTGACCTCGCTGGCCAAATTAAACTTTCGTGACCACTGGACTTTGCGCGTACAATAACGATTTTGTAGGCCATTTAGAATGTCGCGCCCGCACTGAATTCTGCAGCCAGGAGTGTCAACATGCAGCGTCCTACCACGTGGTTGGCGAAGTTGCTGCTCTGCTCGATCCTTGTCGCTCCCGGTTCTGCCTGGGCAGGAGATCGCATTCCCGACGCAGCGTGGAAGCGCCCCCTTGGAGCCCCGCTTAACAACGCCGGAACGAAGAAGCCCACCCTGGAGCCGACCCATATTGACGACGGATACTGGCAGGGTTCTCCTGTGGGGGGTTTCGGGGCTGGAACTTTTTCCCGCGACTACCGCGGTAACTTTTCCCGATGGCATATGAAGGCGGGGGTACACAAGTACGAGACCATCTACGCCAATCAATTTGCCATGTACCAGAAGTCGGAGACCGCTGCCGAGGGTGTCGCGCAGGTTCTGACGACTGACCATCCTTCCAACAACTCGCTCCGCAGCTGGAAATGGGACTACCCGGTAGGCGCGGGAGACTACCGTGCTCTCTATCCCAAATCCTGGTTCGACTATCAATGGGACAAGTTTCCCGCCCATGTTGTGTTAGAGCAGTTCTCTCCCATCCTCCCCGACAACTATCGTGAGACGAGCTACCCCGTCGCGCTGTATCGCTGGCATGCAGAGAACCCCACCCAGCAGAGGGTCACGATCTCGATCATGCTGTCGTGGACCAACATGGTTGGATGGTTGCGGACCTTTTCCCGCGATTTCCGAGGCCATTTGAGCGCCGGAGACTACAACCACTTCGTAGCCCAGGAACACAACGGAGGGGCCACCGAGGGGATCGTATTCCAGCGCAATCGCACCGGCGAGGTGGAGGACGAATGGGATGGCCAGTTTGCGATAGCAACAGAAGAAGCGGCGGGGGTCGAGGTCACTCACCAGACGACTTTCGATCCGGGCGGGGACGGAAATGTGGTTTGGGCACCATTCGCCAAGGACGGTCGGCTGTCCAACAGCGATGAAAGCTGGACCAGCAGCGATGAAGATCTCGCCGGGGCAATCGCGGTACGCTTCACGCTGGAGCCGGGCGAGAAAAAAGTCATCCCCATGGTCGTTGCGTGGGACCTGCCGATGGTGGAATTCGGCTCCGGCCGCCGATGGTACCGACATTACACGGACTTTTATGGAACGAGTGGAAACAACGCATGGAAAATCGCGCAGGATGCTCTTGCCGCAGCATCCCTATGGAGCGATGCAATCGACGCCTGGCAGGCCCCGTATGTAAACGACCAAAGCAAGCCTCTCTGGTATCGCGGAATGCTGTTCAACGAAATGTATATTGTGGCGGATGGTGGTTCGTTCTGGGGACGCCGACTCGGAACTCCCGCGAAAACCCCAGCCACATTTGCATTCATGGAGTGTTACGACTATCCCTATTACGCAACGTTGGATGTCCTGTTCTACGGGTCAATGCCGGTCATCAAGTTCTGGCCAGATCTCGACAAGCAGACGTTACGCCAATTCGCCGACACCGTGCCGCAGAATCTGTCCGGCAAGTACGCCTGGATATGGAAATCTCTGCAGACCGGCCAGACAGAGTTTCGCATTCGAAAGGCGAAAGGCGCAGTACCGCATGATTTGGGCGTTCCGCAGGAAGACGCCTTGATGATTCCCAACCAGTTCAGCTGGCAAAATACCAACGACTGGAAAGACCTGAACAGCAAGTTCGTCCTGATGGTATGGCGTGATTATGCGCTTACCGGAAAAAAGGACCGTTCATTTCTGAAATACACCTGGCCTGCGGTCCAGGAAGCCATGAGCTATCTGCAGCGCTACGATCGGAACGGAGACGGCATTCCGGAGAACGACGGCTATCCGGATCAGACCTACGACGAGTGGGTGGTACGCGGAGAGAGCGCCTACTGCGGCGGTCTTTGGCTGGCTTCACTTCGGGCGGCGGAGGAGTTGGCGCACGCTATGGGGCAGGAGTCTGCTGCTGCCAGCTATCATGCTGTGTTCCTGAAAGGGCAAGCCAGTTATATGAGCAAGCTGTGGAACGGAGAATACTTCCGGTACGACACTGCTAGCGACTACAAGGACGACATTCAATCCGATCAGTTAGCCGGCCAGTGGTACGCGGGCGCGACCGGACTCGGAGACCTGGTTCCGCATGACGTGCAACTGAAAGCCCTTCGAAAGCTCTTCGACTTCAACGTTATGAGGTTTCACAACGGAGAGATGGGTGCAGTCAATGGCATGGCCGCAGACGGCACCACTATCCAGACTGTTGGAAACCAGCAGGTCCAGGAAGTTTGGGGAGGAACGACGTTCGGACTTGCGGCACTCATGCTCGAGGACGGGATGAAGGATGAAGCCTATCGGACCGCATGGGGAATTTACAACGTAACCTACGAGAAAAAGGGTTACTGGTTTCGAACACCGGAAGCTTGGGACGGGACTGGAAACTATCGCGCCTCGATGTACATGCGTCCTGCGGCGATATGGGCAATGGAGATGACGGCGACTCGATCTCAGCAAGCTGTCACTGAGAAAAGCCAGTCCCAGGGGCGCCCCTAGTTTGGGCTAGTTTAGGTTGGACCTTTACTTCGGCCCCGGGTTGGTATTCACACCCTGGGCGTTAGGTCCGCCTTCTCTCACAGGATCTGGACGCACGCCGCGTACCGCCTTCTCCTCAGCCAAGTCCAGGCTTTCACCCGAGACCACTCCCGCGTGATCGTGCAGAAAAGAGTACCGGTCCTGTGCATCAGCAATTTCCTGCGGACTGATTTTGCTGTCCGCTTTCACGCTGTCGAGAAATGGATCGTACCCGTCTGCGGCTTGTCGCTCCGCTTCCGCTTTACTCTTCGAAAAATGTTTGAGGAGGTTGGTATCGATCCTGCTATTTGCCTTCTTAGCTTCACTCGCTACCTGTTTCCAGTTTGCCTGGTGTTCATTCGCGATCTGCCAGATGTTCTTCCCGCTCTTCAACTGGGCTGAGATTTCGTCCATATCTATGCCAGACTTCGCCAGTTGGTACGCCAGAAAGATTTCTCCGTAATTCAGGTCCATGGCGTGGCGTCGCATCGCGATCTCTTGGCGCGGTGCGGAGACGGTAAACGACACAGCTTCGCTCACCGCCCGTCTACCGGTAGCGTCCGTTGCCATCGCCGTAATTTTATTGAGGATTTTTTGCGCTTTTTGTTGATCGTCTGAACCTGCGGCAGACACTGCGACCAAGAGAACGAGCAGCCACGAAGATGCGCAAACCGATCTGTTCATCGCCGGGTTCCTCCACCAGAAGAGTACCTAGCATGCAAAATCTTATTACACGGCCGGGCAAATGCAAAGAAGGAGGTCCCGCTCCAGTCCGAAGATTTAGTCGATTGAGGGTGAGTACCTGATCTGCCATAATCGTTCACCAGCGAAATGGCGATGGAACGGCACTTTCGAGGAACAAAGAACCGCTGGCTGGCCGCTGTGCCACTGTTCGTAGCTTTTCTGACTCTCGCAGGTTGGAGCCAGACTCCCTCCACCATTGCCGACCAGTTGACCACTCCCGAGCGAATCGCAAAATCCAAATGGTGGCCGACCGATGGTAAGGCGCCTCGGTCGGATTACGCGGGGCTTGGCGCGTGCCAAGAATGTCATTTCGCGATCGTGAAAAGTCAGGCGCAGCACTCGATGGCAAAAACATCTGTTCCCGCGCCTAAATCGGATATCCTGCGTGACCACACCGGGCAAGTCTTTCGCGTGGATATCTACGATTACAAGATCGTTCCCGCCCTAAACGGAGCATTCAGTTACACTGTCTCCGATTCGACATTAGCGGATCCTTCCAAAATGATGACGGAGCCTATCACGTGGGCCTTTGGGGCCGGCAAAGTGGGACAAAGCTACCTCTCTGAACAGGGCGGCAATTTTCACGAGGTTCGTTTCAGCT
Source organism: Terriglobia bacterium (assembly GCA_963797845.1). Classification (GTDB taxonomy): domain Bacteria; phylum Acidobacteriota; class Terriglobia; order Terriglobales; family Acidobacteriaceae; genus DASREM01. The sequence continues at coordinate 190,991 of CAWCRE010000006.1, read as the reverse complement.
ATTTTGAAACGCTACATTCCTTTGGAGTAACTCCGAACCAATCTCCGCAGTCGGCGACCTCAATTCGCAAAGCCACGGGACGAATTCTTTCCGGGGAAGAAGTGGAAAGGTGCTTCGGTTGCCATACGACAGCTTCTAAAGTCCGCAATCATTTTGAACCGGCAAACGCGCTCTCCGGGGTAACTTGCGAAGGCTGTCACGGGCCCGGAGCCAAGCATGTGTTGGCGATGAAAGCAGGGGATCTCGATGCGGGCTTAGCCACTATCGTAAATCCTCGAGAACTTAAGCCGGTGGAGTTGGTCGATTTTTGCGGCGCCTGTCACACCACTTGGTGGGACGCAAAACGCATTGGGGCAACCGGTGTCGCGAATGTGCGTTTTCAACCGTACCGGTTAGAGGGAAGTCGCTGCTGGAAGAAGGAAGATGCGCGCCTCACCTGCGTGGGATGCCACAACCCGCACCAACCTCTAGTGCGTGAGGCGAGAGCCTACGACACCCATTGTCTGAGTTGCCACGTCGCGCCAGGAACGAAGCCGACTGCCGAACATCCTTTATCCGGATGCCCTGTCGCAAAGCAGGATTGTGTCACTTGCCACATGCCCAAGTATGAAGTCCCCGATATGCATTACAAATACACCGACCACCGGATCCGGATCGTAAAAGCTGACGACGCTTTTCCGGAGTAAGACTGCGCTTAACGCTCCAAAGCCAGCGCGTTTTCCCCTTCGGTAATTCGATAGAAGTGGTCTGCGTTGAGATCGTCAAAGCGTGACGTCTCCCCTGACGGCCAGCGTATCTCGATCTTGTCAACTTTCATTCTGTCGCCAAGGCCAAAATGCACACGAAGGTCGTTTTGCGATAGATAACTTCCGCCGGACCGAACCTCTCCGATCTGCGCTACTTCCCCGGCGGTAACTTTAACCTTTGCGCCGATGGCCAGCCTATTGCTGCGCTTGCCCCGAAGGAGCAAAGTAACCCAGTGCTTTCCCCCGGTACTGACATTTTTGAGAACCATGGGCCTTCCATCAATGTTTTCAATCACGACGTCGATTTTTCCGTCATTATCCAGATCGCCAAAGGCCGCTCCCCGGCTGGGTTGTGGGAGCATGAGAGCCGGACCAGCCTGGTCGGTCACATCCTGAAACTGTCCTTTCGAATTATTGTGAAACACAATTTTTCTCTCGCGATATTTTGCGCCGGCCTCGAGTGAATCCACTTGCGGGTACACGTGCCCGTTCACAATAAAGATGTCGGTCCAGGCATCATTGTCGAAGTCTTCGCACCCGACCCCCCACTTCAGAAATTTCAAACTCGGCAGGGAAACACCGGAGGCCAACGAGACATCGGTGAAATTCAGCGCCCCATCGTTCTTGAACAGGGTGGCAGATTGATCTTCAAAGGTGGTTAGAACAATGGAGAAACGTCCGGAATGGTTATAGTCACAAACGGCGACACCCATTCCCGCGGTTTCCGAACCCTCGCCATTCACCGCCGTTCCGGAGATGAAACTCGCGTCGGTGAAGAATCCCTTGCCGTCATTGCGATACAGGTAGTTCGGCGTCGAGTCATCGGCGATGAATAAATCAGGACGACCATCGTCATTCAAATCGCTCCAGATAACACCCAGGCCGTAGTACTTGGAAGCATCCCCCACCCCGGCGCTCGTCGAAACCTCGGTAAAGGTCCCGTCCCCGTTATTGTGGTAAAGGCTGTCGCTCATACCTTTCATTCCGCGCGGACCGCATTGCACCGGGATGCCGCGATAATGACAAGTCGGCCCAACCCCAAACTGCGGCGGGCTCTTGGGATCAAACTCCACGTAGCGAGTGACCATCAAATCGACAAATCCATCGCCATCGTAATCGCCAAATGCTGCCCCGGCTGTCCAACGTGGATCAGTAAGGTGAGCTTGTTTGGCTACATCGGTGAAGGTGCCGTCTCCATTATTGCGGAGCAGAACCAGACCTTCCTGGCAAGTTAGTACCATGTCGGCCCAGCCGTCGTTGTTGTAGTCTCCAACCGCACCACCCATCGCCGAGCAGGGATACCCTACGCCTGCCTTGTCTGTAACGTCGGCAAAAGTGCCATCGTGATTGTTGCGGTAAAGCGCTCCCTTCGCTTTCTGTCCGCGTAAGGTCATGTCCACGGTTTGGGCATTGGTGAAGTAGATGTCAAGCCAACCGTCCTGATCGTAATCCAACAACAGAACGCCACCCGACATGGATTCTGCCAGGTACTTCTTCTCCTCCGAAACCGCATGCTCAAAGGTGATACGGCTCGAGGCCGTCACATCTTCGAAACGAATCAGAGGCATATCAGACTTCGGCGTTGTTTGAGCAGGAGCGAATTCAACCAGGCAGCACAGGAGAAGGATAGAAGGCCATGCAAAGCCGTACGCGAAGCTCCAGGATTCGGGAAGCGCCAGCATCAAGGGCCAGTGACTTTTCTATCCTCGTAGAATGCGAAAGTCAACGCCGCAAGTTCCCGAAATTCGTGATTTTTACAGCGGTCTGAGCCCCATTCTGCTGTGCTAACATTCGATCTTCTATGTTGAAGTGGGGCTGGTTCGGGATCTTGCTTCTGGGCGTCGTAGCGTGGGGTCAAGGTCCTAAGGCTGCCCCGCCAGTGCCTCGCTTTGAAGACGTGGGTAAAGCGGCAGGCCTCACCGTGCCGCACATCTCCTCCCCGGAAAAACGATACATCATCGAATCGATGAGTGGTGGCGTTGGCTTCATTGACTGCGACAACGATGGCAAGCTGGACATCATCACTATCAATGGGTCCACGGTCGATCGCTACAAGTCTGGTGGCGATCCCATGGTGACGCTCTATCATCAGGAAGGCGATCTCAAGTTCAAGAACATAACCAAAGAAGCAGGCCTGGCCCGCGCTGGGTGGGGCATGGGCGTCGCCGTTGCCGACTTCGATAATGACGGGTGGGACGATATCTACGTTACAGGCTATGGCGGGAACGTCTTGTATCGGAATCTTGGATCCTGCAAATTTGAAGATGTAACTGACAAGGCAGGCCTGCGTCTGGGCGGCTTTAGCACCGGCGCTTCCTGGGGGGACTTCGATCGCGACGGCAAGGTGGACTTGTTCGTCCCCCGATATGTGTTCATCGATATCAACAAATTGCCCGATTTTGGAAGTAACGACAAGTTTTGCCGCTTTAGGGGAGTTATGGTGCAATGCGGCCCGTGGGGTCTGCCCGGCGAATCAGATTTCTTGTTCCGTAACCGAGGAGACGGAACTTTCGAAGATGTGTCGAAAGCTGCTGGCGTGGACGACCCCAAACACTACTTCGGTATGCAGGGCGTCTGGGCCGACTACGATAACGATGGATGGCCCGACCTTTACGTGGCGGACGACGCTGGACCGAATTACCTCTATCACAATAATCACAATGGAACCTTTGAAGACGTGGGCCTGCTTTCGGGAGCTTCGCTTAGCGGCGACGGCCGCGAACAGGGCTCGATGGGGGTCGATTTCGGTGACATCGATCACGACGGCTTATTTGACATCATCGTCACCAACTTCACTGAGGAGCCGGACACCCTTTATTGGAATCGCGGCAACCAGGGATTCAACGACATCAGCTCCTCCTCTCGCATCGGCCAGCCCAGCTATCCGTTGGTGGGATGGGGTACGTCGTTTTTCGATATGGATAACGATGGCTGGCTCGATCTCTTCGTCGCGAACGGACACGTGTACCCGCAGATGGATTTAGTCAAAGGGGGCGCGCCTTACCGACAGCCTTTCCTGCTGTTCCGGAACAACCGCGACCGAACCTTCGAAGATGTCACTGCCATTTCGGGGTTGAACAGCCTTCCGAACGCGCCCCGCCGCGGGGCCGCATTTGGTGATGTGAATAACGACGGGAAAGTTGACGTCCTGGTGCTAAATGTCGGAGAGCCGCCCCACCTTCTGATCAACCGCACCGAAGGCACGAACCACGCGATTCTGATCAAGCTGATCGCGACCAAGAGCAACAAGTCCGCCATTGGCGCGCGCGCAACAGTGACTGCCGGCGATCTGGTTCAATTCAACGAAGTGCGGGGAGGCTCGAGTTACCTCTCGCAAAATGACCTTCGCCTCCACTTCGGAATCGGCCCACGGACGGTGGTCGATTCCGTGGAGGTTTCCTGGCCCAGTGGTAAGAAAGACACCTTCCGCAGCCTGCCTTCGGACTTCATCTACACAATTTCGGAAGACGGTACGATTCAGAAGAAGGTAGCTTTTTCGAAGTACCCGTAGGGGCGTGTAGAGATTACCTTCGAACCTCCGCGGCGTCGGACTTCTTCCCCGCGTCGTCGGCAACCTTCAGTCGCTGCGAGCGTTCCATATGCAATTTCGCTTCCTTGGTTTGTCCTAACTTCGCAAGCGCCAGCGCCAGATCGTATTCGGCCTTGTAATTATCAGGAGCAGCCGCGAGAGAACGAGACAAGAAGGATTGAGCCTTGTCGATTTCTCCCGCCTGAAGATAATGTCCGCCAAGGCTAGCCAACGCTTTCGCATGCTGTGGCTGAATTTGAATCGCGCGTTCGTAGTACTGCAAAGCCTCAGACGTCGCTCCTTGCTGATCTGCTACCGTGCCCAGCTGATAATCGGCATCCGCAAGATTGGGGTCAATTTGCAGGGCTTGCTCCAGCGCTTTTTTGGCTTGCGGATAATGCTGCTGCGCATTCTCCGCGATCCCAAGTCCCAGCAAGCCCTTGCTGTCGGAAGGTTTTTGGGTAACGTATTTCTGAAAGAGAGATCCGGCTTCGTCGAATTCCCTTCCCTCGAGCATGGCAGCGGCTGCCAAATAAAGGTCCTCGAGATTGTCCGGACTTCGCTCCGTCAGAGCGTGCGCCGCCCGTAAAGCAATCTTGCGCTCCCCCGCCTCCGTACTCTCGACCACAAGAGGTCGGAGAACTTCCACCGACTCCGGCTTTAGTGCATAAGCGCGCTGAACGAAAGTCAGGGATTCGGCATGCTTTCCCTGGGACGCCAGGATTGCCGCCATTGCCAGCAGGGTATTCACCGAGTCAGGATCGCGCGCAAGCGCCTCATGCAGCGCGCTCCACGCACCGGAGCCATTCCCCATGGCCTGGAGTGCTCGCCCCTTCAAGTAGTAGAGGCTGGCCGGAGCGTGCGGTGATCCTGCCAGCACCATATCTACGGTGCTGAGGGCAAATTCCGGCGCATTTCCCTCAAGAAACACGGCCGCCAATTCGGAAGCTAACGCAGGCGACCGCTTGACCTTGGGGATCAGAGCACACGCTTCCTGTTTCTTACCGACTCCCAGCAAACTCGCTGCTTTAACCGGAATCGCTTCTATTGGCAAGCGCTGGGCTGGAATTGTCTCGAGCGTAGACGCAGCTTCCGCAAACTTTCCACCGCCTAGGTACAAGCGCGCTAGCTCTATCTTCGAGGCGGTGTCGTCAGGAAATATCCGAACAACCTCTTTGTATTCTGGGATTGCCGCGTCCGGCCGATTCTGAGCAATCAGCGCACTGGCAAGGTTCCGATGTGCTACCAAGGATTGAGGATCGATTTGCAGCACCCTGCGCAGCAGCGCTTCGGCCTCGGCATACCGTTTTTGTCGGCCCCGCACTATCGCGAGCAGAGTGAGTGCTTCTGAGTCATTCTGATTGCCGGACAGCACGGTCCACAACGTTGCTTCTGCATTGTTCATTTCTCCTCGAGAGATTTGTGCTTGGGCCCTGGCAATCGATGACGGAGTTTTCGACGAGGATGTCGCCCACCCCAGACTGCCGGCACAAATGCACCAGACTAGACAGAAAGCAATCCGCCTAGTTCGGTTGCGCTGCATCGCCCCCTCGGTGCACTTTCTTCAGTGCCTGGTAGGTCCTCATCTCGCGCTCCGCATCGTCGGAGCGGGATTCCCTGCGGTAAGCCAGCGCCAGTTGATAATGCATGTAGTCGCTGTCCGGATTCAGCCGGGTCGCAACCTCCAAATTCGAAATCGCCGCGTGCGCGTCCCCTTGCTCCAACTGCATTTTTCCTATCTGGTAGTAGGCGTCCGCATGTTTAGGGTTCTGCTTCAATACCTCTTGCAGCAACGGCAGCGCTTCTTTTTGCTGCTGCGTCTCGATTAACGAATAGGCCAGGTGGTACTTGCTGTTTACATCCGAGGGATCCAGTTTCAGCGCCTCTCGTAATTCCTCGGCCGCTTCTCCCGGATTGCCTTGCCGAATCAGTACCAGTCCGGCCAGATAGTGCGTGCGTTCGAGCTTGGGGTCGAGTTTTAACGCGCTATGGTACTCATCAAGCGCTTCCGCATACTGCCCTTGATCAACAAAAGCTTCTCCCAGCAGGGTGTGAATGTCGGCCGAATTCGGGTTCGCGGCTTCCAGTTTTCTCAATCGCGCGATGCCCTCTGTGTATCCGCCGGTTTTCACCTGCGAGACGGCGTACGCATACGAAAGACCCGGATCCTGGTCCACGGCCTCCTGAATCGGCTGCAATATTTCCATTACCTTGCCGTAGCTCTGGGTTCCGAACAGCGACAGGCCTAGCGCCGCGCGGACCCTCAGATCGTCAGGTTGCTGTTGCAAATGTTTGGCCAAGGGGGGAACCGCGCGAGCATACTGATTGGCGTAGAACGCAGCCATCCCGTAATTTCGATCCACCGCCTGCAGCGAAGGACTCCAGGTACCCGCCTTTGCAAAAGAATTCATGGCCGCCTGGAAGTCTTTATTGCTGGCTGCAATCACTCCGAGATTGTTGTAGCTGTCCGCGATCGCCGGGGTGAGCGCGTCCGTCAGTTCTTTCATTTCTTTGGACTCCTCGCGAGAACCCTGCCCCGACCCAGGATCGCTGGACTTTTCTTTGTCGGTCGCCGCACTCTCGGGAAGCTCTCCTTTTCCGTGGCGTTCCGGATGCGGCTTGTCCCGCAGCTCGGCCGAAAGCTGAAGTTCGTTGCGTCCTTCATCTTCACGCCCGGTTTGCAGAAGGATACGTCCTAAAGCGTAGTGCGCACGATTGATCTGATATCCATTCCGGGCCGGATCTTTCGTCAGGGCGATCGCACGCCGGAACGTTTTCTCCGCCTCCGGCAGGCGGCCAGCGTCGAAATAAAGCTGCCCCAAGCTGACGAGAGGGTCAGGATTCTCGGAATCGAGCTGCGAAGCTCGCGTCAATTCCTGCTCCGCCAGCTTGGAGTCATGGCGCTTCAGCGCGATGTAGCCCAACATGTAGTGAGTGCGCGCGTCGTTGGGACTCGCCTTCAACTCTGTCTCTAGTTCCGGCACGGCCTCCGCAAATCCAGAGTCTCCGTCGCGCTCCAGATAAGCCATCGCCATCAGATAGTGTGCCAGCTTGATTTTGCTGTCCTTGGCAATCGCCTTCTTCATCTCTCCGATGGTTTGATCGAGGTAGTCGCCCTCTCGGTACGCGCGTCCGAAAAGGACGTGGATCTGCGGCGTATCTCCCAAACCCACCACCATCTCGTTAAATAACAGCGTGGCGCGCGTCAGATCGTTCAGCTTGATGTAGGTCACACCCAGCAGGTATCCCGTCTCGAGATTGGGGTTCGCGACGACAGCTTTCTCCAGATGCTCCTTCGCACCCTTAAAGTCCTGCTCCTGAAAAAGAACACTGCCCAGCATGGATTGCGCTCGCGCACTATCTGGAGCCAACCGGAGGGCCTTCTCGGCCAAGGGCCTGGCTTCCTGAAACTTACCCTGCTCCAGGCGTAGAGCTGCGTAATCGAGATTCACTTCAGGGGCGTCTGGTGCAAGCGTCAGAGCTTCTGCAAAAAGCCTGTCGGATTCCTCGAGTCTGCCCAGCCCGAGATTCGCGTCAGCAATCAGTCGCAAAGCCGTCGCCAGGAAAATCTTGTACTCCGCGGCTGCATGCTCCTGATCTCCGCTCAGTTGAAACGTGCGAGCTGCGTCATAGTGCTGCTGAAAATTGTCCGGAGCCTTAGCGGCATGGCGTTTGGCAGAGCTCTGATCCGCCAAAGCACCTGTCGACAGGGATAAGACGGCTGACAAGCAAACAGCTAGGCAGAAGTGGCCCGCAATGTTCAGGAATAAGGCGCTGCGGTGTAGACCAAGACTGCGGGAGGAACCCATGGCTTAACAATACTAAACGGGTGAGACCTGAACCAAGTCAGGCCTCACCCTGGAGGGAGGAACGATCAGAATGTAACCTTCAGACCATACTGAATTTCGCGCGGACCCTTATCCTTGGTCGCCACTCCGTAATTTGGATTGGCCACGTACGAGCTAACCACGTTCCCCGTAAGCGTTGCTCCGGGATTCGAGTCGATGACGTTGTTGATGTAGGTAGCTCCTTGGGCATTGCCGAGGAACTGCACATGGTTGAAGACGTTGAAGAAATCCATGCGGAATTGCACCGTGACGCGCTCTCCCGCCTTGAAATTCTTGTAGACGCCCAAATCCGTGTTCGCGATCGGCGGACCAGAACAATCCCCTACGCTTGCCGTCCCGGTTGGCGTACCCGCGACGTACCCGATCAGGGTGTAGCGGTTGGGATTTAGAATTTGATCCTTTGGAAGGTTGGCTCCGTGCGCTCGACAGGGTTGGCCGGCCACAAGGTTGGGCCGGAGGTTGTCCTGGCTACCTCCGATGCCGTTAATCCCACCGGGTGCGTTCGTAGCTGCACGCGCCCCGTAGGTTGTGATCGACGGACCGCTCGCGTAACTGAGAATTGTGGTGGTTTCCCATGACCCGGCAATCGTCCGCAAAATGCTGTTCTGACCGCGCAGAGAAGGCAGATCGTAGATGATGTTGCCCGTGAAAATGTGGGGCCGGTTAATCGAACTCGGTCCATAGTTCAAGCGCGGATTCGACGGATCCACTAACAAACTGCCTTGGTTAACGTTTCCGCTGTTCGTGACGTCGGTGTCCGAGAGAGACTTGCCCCAGGTATAGGCAAACTGGGCGTCGACCGCTTTCACCCTAGTCCTGAACAGGGCCTGCAAGGCGTGGTAGTTGGAATCCCCACCCCAGAAGGCCTCATTGATGGTGCTCCAGTTCCCAGCTCCAAAGGGGCGAAGGTTGTTCGCATTAGTCAGGGCAAAAGCCAGACGATCCGCAGCAGGCACCAGGTTTGCGTCTGTGTAGTTGAGCAGATGAATTCCGCGGTTGCCGACGTATGCCAGTTCAAATTTCGTGTTTCGGTAGAGTTCCCGCTCCACAGTTAAATTCCACTGCCAGGTGTTGGGAAGATTGCTGCCCGGGTCCTGACTGAACGTTGGGGTTCCCGATGCCGACAAGGTACCTGGTGTCGGCGGAGTAGCGAAAGCTCGGGAATAACTCGCAGCGAGCGAGAACGGAGGATTGGTGGCCAATTGCAATGTATTGTTCAGCCGCTCGCGCTGGAAGAATTGACCGACGCCCGCACGAATCGACATCTTTCCGTCGCCTTTGGGATCCCAAGCCACGCCAATTCGCGGAGCAATTGCGTGATTGTTCTGCTCTTTGAGGGCCCGGTTCTGGCCCGGAGTGCCTGCCGAAAAGCCGGCCTGAGAGCAGAAGTCTGCGCCGGGAGGCAAAACAAGACCATTGCAAGGATCACTCCCTAAAGCGGGGTTGTAAAAGCGCGGATCGAAATTCGCGATCTTGTCTGGTCCGCTGTAGGGCTCTCTGAGGAACGACCAACGAATGCCGTACTCTAACGTTACGTTGCGTCGCACCTTCCAAGTGTCTCCAAAGTATGGCTCTACATCGTGCCAACGAATCTGCGAGAACGGATTGGTTTGCGACTCGCCGCCGCCCCATTGCACCTGGTCCCACAAGAGATTAAATGCGCCGTTGCCAGTATTGTTGCTGGCGACGCCCCAATAAAATGCGTTTTCCTGGGATTCGTTGTTCACCAGCTCATTTTTCTGATTTGCGCTTACCAGGAACCCCACTTTGAAGGTATGGGTGCCGACGACTTTTTGGAAGTCGTCTTTGACCACGTAAAGTTGCTCGTTGTTGTGCCATGGTGCCTGGGTCCACAAATTGTCGCCGGTCGCGCAGTCAGGACCGCAGCCTCCCCAGAACCCCGGGTAGCCGATTTGGCTGCCTTGGCGTTTCTGCGATAGCGGGTAGTACGTCGGGTTCAACTGGATGATGGTGTCGTTCAGCTTGGGATCCAGACCGCCCCGCGTGACACTAATTCGGTTGGCCGAGTAGGACACCTGGAAGTCGTTGACCGCGGTGCTTCCAAATAGTTTGGTAAGTTTGACGGTTGCCTGATATCCCGGCTGTGCCCAGTTGCTCTCGATTGAGGGATATTGATCTTCACCCCAGAATCCGAGCGTGCTCGGAAACGGCTGCGCCCAATGATCCTGCGTGTAACGGCCCAGCAAACTCCAGGTGCTGCCGATTTTGTAGTCTACCCTCACGCTTTCTTCTCGCCACCGAATGGGTGCGGCTAACGAGAGAGCCCAATTCTTGCAGTTCACCGGGTTAGCAACGTTCGGATCAGGAAGCTGTGAAAGGTAAGCTTGGCCGCCAGCTGACAACCCCCCCGTCGGAACCTGGCTTATATTCGTGAAAGTCGTTCCATTCAGGCTGGGGGCAGGATCGCAAGGATTTCCAAAGTTATCGACCTGACCGGGGCGACCTACGCTGAAATCACCTTGCTTCTCAGCCGCTGTGGGAACGTCCCCGCTACGCGCTGCGCCGCGCTGCTCATGGTTCCATTCCTGGGAGAAGAAGAAGAACAGCTTGTCCTTCTTGATCGGGCCACCGATCGTGTAACCCCAGTCGTTTCGTCGCAGGACGTCTTTGTTGATGCCGTTCAAATTGTTGAAATAATCCGCGGCATTCAAGAGGTCATTGCGCCCGTCGTAAAAAACTGTCCCATGGAACGCGTTGGTGCCACTCTTGGTCAGAATGCTGACGATCGCGCCCATCGCCTGACCGTACTCCGGACCGTAGCTGTTGCGAAGAATCTTGAATTCCTGGATGGCGTCGATGGATGGGTATACCAGGATGGTGCGGTTCGAACCTATGTCGTTGTTGTTGACTCCATCGACCAGGAAGATATTGCCGGTGGTGTTGTTTCCGTTGACTGAAAAGTCAACACCAGCCTGCAGCCCCTTATTTTTGGTATCGAAGTTTGAAGCCGGTGAAACGCCCGGCATCAGCTGCGTCAACTGCACAAAGCTGCGCCCGTTGAGCGGCAATTGCTGAACTTCATTTCCTTCGATGATATTTCCGACTGCTCCGCTCGCCGTCTCCACTTGCACGGAACTTGCCTCGACCGTCACCTGCTCAGTCACCTGCCCCGGCTCGAGTTGGGCGTTCACTACGGTAACGCTCGAAACGTTGAGCACCACGTCTTTGCCCACGAACTCTTTGAAACCTGGTTGCTTGACCGTAACCGTGTAGGTCCCGGGATTCAATTCCAGAGCGACATATTCGCCTTGGGAGTTTGTCGCGACCGACCGGCTTTCCCGGGTGCCGTTGTTAACGATTTCAACGTTGGCATTCGGGACCAATGCTCCCGACTTATCGGTTACGACGCCACGCACCGTGGCAGTAAATTTTTGCGCAGAAACCAGCGGTGTCAGTAAAACGAGAGACAGGGATATGGCAACGGCGAGACGAGCACGCATGACACATTCCTCCCAAGAGGATTCCGACCCCAAGATCGCCCACGGTCCTAGTGTTTTTACACTACGACGACGGGTTCCCATTTAGAGGTATAGCTCCATCTTTGTCAAGAAAAAAACGTTATTGTTGGGGCTTTTCTGCAAATTTGACATTTCGCCCGCAAACTCATCTAAACCGCGTGGACTCTAAACCTGGCTGAGTCTCGAGGAACAAGTGGGTCGACGTGACGAACCCTCGGCACTCGGTCTATTCGAATCTGGTTTGCGTGGGTTGGAATTACTTCGGTTCGACTAGGTATCTCGGATAGAGCGCGAGCATCAAAACCCCGGCAACTAAGGGAGCTAACAATCCGACTCTTAAACTCTTCGCCATTACAGAACAGAATCCGACTAGCCAGGGAAGGCTCGCGCCTCCGAAGTTAGCAACCGTGAACATGATTGATCCAATTCTCGAGGAGTCGGTGCCGAATCTTTGAGACAGGAGCGAAATTGTGATGGGGTAAACCGCCGCCAGGCCCAGGCCTATCGCGGCGAGGGAACCAATCATGACAGGGAGCGATCCCGCCACCACCAGTCCCGCCATCCCCAGACATGCGAGGAGAAGTCCGGATCGCGCCATGAAGATTTCTGAAACTTTGCGTAATCCGAACGGTGCCATCCATCGCCCCACCATCAAGGCTCCGTAATAAAGAGAGGGACTGGCGACTGCAATGGTGCTCAAATTGCCGTCAATGTGTTTCGCGTAGGAGGCAGCCCACCCGCCGATGGCATTCTCGATGCCTACGTAAAGGAAGAATAGTAACGAAAAAGTTACTATCGAGAGGGTACCCCATTCAATGTCCTTAGGCTTTTTCGGATTCGCGGAACCAGCACCGCGCTCTGCATTCGATGTCGTGCACTGCAGAGTGCCCACTGCTACAAGGAACAGCACCGCCGCCAACAGGTAGAAGAAAATTCGCAGTCGATTGGACTGCAGAGCCCGTGCGATCAAAAAAGGACACAGAACCGCGCCTGCGCTCCATGCGAAATTCAACCGGTTCAGGGCGGCACTGCGGCTTCCCGGGTTTGCTTCTGCCACCATGAGATTGCAGGCTGGAATCGCCACTCCTAGACCCCATCCATACACAGCAACACCGGCCACTCCCCACGTCCATGAAGGCCCAGTTAGCCCCAGAACACCCGCGATCATTCCCGCAAGTCCGACGGAGATGGACACGCGATATCCGAATCGGCTTGACCAAAGACCCGAAAGCAGCGCTCCCAGCGTCGATGCCGCGAACTGGACGGTAAAGAGAGACCCGGCTTGCGAGTAGTTGAGCGACCAACTCGCAGAGAGCGTCGGCAGAATCGGCCCGAGCAGGACCGTGACTACTCCGATGGGCAAAAACGCAATCGCCGCCCAAACAGTAACTGCTCTGGAGTTTTTGGTCGCGGACATTGTTCATCGCCAGACTCGAAGATTAAGATAACAAGCTTCCTGAATTGTGACAGAACGCATTGGGTGACATTTTATGCCTGAGTAGGCTAGGCAGTCCGTCGCGGTTTGCTCGGCCGTATCCGACGATTGTTCGCATCACTCTGATGGGAGTGAGGCGGAACAAAATGTTTGAGTGCCCTTCTCACAATTCTGCCATTCTCAACGTCTAGCTGGGCTGAGTGAGCGTTACGTTACCCAGGTCTTCCAATGTGCCTTGTTGGCTCCTGACATCGTCGAGGCAATAGTCGAGGGAAGTCGACCTCCAGACCTCATCTGTGAAAAGCTGTGCCGCAATCTTCCTATGGGTTGGGCCGAGCAGCGAGCCGTCTTAAGGCTTCCCCGCGCTTTCTGAGCTGGCTCCCATCAGGGAACCGCATTCCTGATTATTCCCTGATCATCCCCTGTTACGTTTGGCCGATTTTTTCGCACTATCCCCATCCAGGACTAGGTTTTGCGGACATTCACGTCCCAATTCGCACTCAATTCTGGCGGAATTCCCTGTAAATCTCCCTTGTTAAACGGGAGAGAGGTTAGCTCGAGACGGCGTGCTCCTCCAGACAGTCTGGACTGCAGGGAGGACTAGCGTTGGCGAGGAAGTCGCTTTGACGAGGCCTCGGATCCAGGTGGTTCACGGAATGGTTCCACAGCAATGCGTTTGTAACAGACTTCCAGCACGGTCAGATATTCGGAACCGCCAGGCAATTGAAGGACTACGCTGTCACCCGCTGACGACTTCATCAGCGCGCGGCCCAGAGGTGACACCCAACTGACCTGGTTGCGGTTGAGATCGACCTCGTCGGTGCCCACGATGCTCACCACTCGCTCCGCTCCCGCAGCATTGGCATAGCGCACGGTCGCCCCGAAAAATGCCCTGGTCGCCGCCTGCCCCGATCTCGGAGCTTCCGGGTCCACTACTTCCGCGGCTTCGATTCGCTTGGTGAGAAAGCGAATCCGCCCATCGATCTGCCGCAGCCGCCGCTTGCCATACTGGTAGTCGGCGTTTTCACTGCGATCGCCGTTGCCGGCAGCCCACGCCACCACCTCCGTTACGGCCGGGCGTTCCCTGGTGAGCAGAAACCGGTGCTCCTCTTTGAGGCGCTCAAGCCCGCTTGGCGTGATGTAGTTCTTGACATGCGTCGCGGGGGCGTCCGGTTGAGGTTTTCTCGTAAATCCTTTTCGCATTCGTAGTCTTTCCAGGATGAATCCAGTGGGTGCACCGATGAGCGCGGATGAAAAGACCGTAGGTCATCCGCTTTCAGCGGGAGTTCATCTGTGGACCTCACTGATTGTTTCACGTCTTCCAGTCGTTAGCGATCTATCCATCATCTCGAAGAGTTGCCGCCAAGGGTTCCAGACTGCCCCCGCCACGTAGTCTGGACTGCAAAGGAATGGGAAGCTATGTGACGCTGCGATCTGATTGGCGGAGAATTATTCGTAGCGTAACGCTACCATTGGATCGAGCTTCGAGGCGCGGCGCGCTGGAATGTAACTGGCCGCTGCAGCCACGGCAGCCAACAGGGCCGCCGCCATCCCGAGCGTGATTGGATCGGCAGGCTTCACTCCGAACAGAAGAGAACTGGTTGTCCTCCCGAGCGCAACGGAGAGCCCGAGTCCGATCACAATGCCGATAGCCAGGAGCACGAAGGCGTCGCGCAGGATCATACTCAGGATGCTCACACGTCCGGCGCCGAGGGCCATGCGGATGCCGATTTCATTCGTTCGTCTCTGCACCACGTAAGACATCACACCATATAAACCGATCACCGCCAGCACGGCCGCAAGAAAACCGAAGAAGCCGGAAAGTGTGGCCATCAGGCGTTCGCGGACGAGAGTGTCGCGGATGTCGGATTCGAAAAGGTGAAAGGTGAGGCGGATTTCTGGATAGGCGTCAGCCAGCCGGCGTTTCACGGCCGAAATGGTTTCCCCCGGAGGGACGTGGGAGCGAATCATGAGGGTATCAAAATCGTCTGGGTCCGGGTCCTGCGCGACAGGGGCGAAAGCAATAGCGACGTTTTCATCCCGGAGATCGCTGTACTTGGTGTCCTTAACCACTCCGACGATTTGAACGATGAATTCGGGAAAATGCGGTCCCACAGGTGTGTGGAAGCTCATGCCTATCGGATTAGCCCCGTGGGCCAGGGCACGCGCAAAAGATTGATTGACGATAGCCACCTTGGGAGAATTCGCAGTGTCGCGTTCGTCAAAATCCCGGCCAGCCAGAAGTGGAGTGTCCATGGTGTGGAAATACCCCGGGCTCACCCAACTCCTGTTCACCGTTTTCCTTTGTCTGGGATCCTGGCCGTCCATCCACACCTCATTGTTGGACATGTTCCTGCTCAGAGGAACCACTTCGGTCTCCGCGGCCGCGTCCACGCCCGGAATCGCGCGCACCTGCTCGAGCAGGTCCCGCTTGAACGGTTGACGGTGGTCGGCGGCGAGCTTTAGTTCCGTAAGATCCAAATCCGTGATGAGAATGCCGTTGGCGCGGAAGCCGGGGTCGACACTCAACAGCATTCCCAAACTGCGGGAAAACAGAAAGGCGCCCACCAGCAACACGAGCGAGAGCGCGACCTGAACCGTTACTAGTCCACGCCGCAAGCCAAAGCGCTCGCGGCCGGTGGTGTTACCGCGTGCTCCGGTCTTCAGCACTTCGGCGGAGCCGTTGCGAGTGGCGCGTAGGGCGGGGGCGAGTCCGAACAGAAAGCAGGTCAAGACGGCGAGGCCCAACGTGAAACCCAGGACGCGCCAATCGGGCGCGAGATTAACGAAAACCTGATTCTGCTGAGTGCTGATCAATGCAACCAGAAACTTGCCCACGGACTGAGAAAGCAAAAGACCAAGACCAGCTCCGCCTGCCGCTAGAAGGAAACTCTCGACCATCAACTGCCGGATTAGGCGTCCACGCGAAGCTCCCAAGGCCAGCCGAATCGCGATTTCGCGTTCGCGGGCGTTGGCTCGCGCCAACATCAGGCTAGCGAGGTTGGTGCAGGCAATCAACAGCACAAATCCGGCGATGGCCAGCAGCAGGTTGAGCGGCGTCTCGTAGTCCTTGCGGATCTCGGAAACGCCGGTGCCCGCCGGGAGCACCCCGAGATGGAAAGTGAGGTAGTGCTTCGCTTCCTCCGCCCCGAACTTCGTCATGACGGTTGCCTCGAATATTTGCGGAGACACTGCCGCCAGCTGCGCCGAAGCTCTCTCGCTGGTCCAGCCCGGCTTGAGGCGCCCCATGACAGAAAGCCACCAGTCGTGAGTTTCATTCAAACGCGAATCTTCGCCCCGGATTAATGGGTCCGCGCAAACAGGAACCGCCACATCGAACTGCCTGCCGACCTCCAGTCCATAAAAGCTGGCGGGAGTGACGCCGACGATTTCAAAGAGATGATGCTCGATTGTGATCTTGCGCCCAAGCGCCGAGGCCTCTCCACCGTATTCCCGCTTCCAGAATGCTTCACTGAGCACAGCGCCGGGCGAGCCACACCCGCGCTGATCGTCCTCCACGGTGAGCAGCCGTCCCAAGCGTGGTTGCACGCCGAGTACGCGGAAGAAGTCTCCGCTCACGTAAAGGCCGTTCACGTAGTGCGTCTCGCCACTCGGGGAGATGTTGAAACGACTGTCGCTCCAGGCAAACATGCCCGAAAACCCCTGCTGCAGGGCGCGAATCTGCTCCCACAGAGGGTAGGTCAGATCAGGGTTCGACGACGTGAAATTACCGGTACGGCCATGCGGCTGAATGATGCGAACCTGGGCCAGTTGGTCCGGATTCTTCAGCGGAAGTGCGGTCAGGCGGATCGAATCCAGCAACTGAAAGATGGCAGTGTTGGCGCCGATGCCGAGCGCGAGTGTAAGCACCGCAACTGCAGTGAAACCCGGGTTATTGCGCAGCATGCGCAAAGCGTAACGGACATCCTGCAGCGAGGCGGTCATAAGCTGTTCCAGTGGCTGAATGCAATTCTCCCGCCGGAACAGCGGAGTTCACAATTCATTGAAAAGCGGGAAGTAAGGTCTCGTTGATGCGAACAAGCAGGCCTGCCCGATGTTCGTTTCCGGACTTGGTTGTTCAGAAGCGAACAACCTATAAACACGTGGCCTGCCGGTTCACTCCCTGGTCAGGGAAGACCAAAGCTGAACCATGGACAAGGCTTTGTACGAAACCCCAAGTCCATCCTTGTCTGAGTAGATTCTGAAGAGATTTTGCGCTCTTGGACTAAGCACGCAGTCACATGCGAACAAATCGGCACGCCTCAGGTTCGCAGCTGCACCGGAAGTTCGAACTCATTTTGGGACCGACACTGGCATGTGCAGGGTAACGCGCGTGCCCTTTCCCAATTCACTGCCGATACGCACGTCGCCACCGTGGAGCAGCATGATGCTCTGCACGATCGCTAGACCAAGACCAGTGCCGCCCGAAGCTTGCGCACGTGACGAGTCCACCCGAAAGAAGCGATCGAACACCCGAGGCAGCGCTTCGGGCGGAATTCCGATGCCGGTGTCGGAGACCTCGATCCGAATCATTGTGCTGTCAGAATTCGCCTCCAGCACAACCAACCCACCCGAGGGGGTGTAGGCCACCGCATTTGAAACCAGGTTGCTGACCGCCCTCTGCACTAAGGCGCGATCCAAGTCCGCTACTACGGGTTCGCCCACACAGATCGTGGTGAGCGAGATGCCCGCACCGGAGGCCGATGCCTCGTAATATTCCTGCACACCAGCCAGCAGTTCGGTGACGTCCACGGGTTCACGGCGCAAGTGCATCAGCGGACTCTCCGCCCGCGCGAGAAAAAGGAGATCGCCGATCAACTCCGACAAGCGAACTGCTTCTTCCAGGCAGGACTCCAGTACCTCACGGTATTCGGGCACGGTGCGTGCACGCGCGAGAGCTACTTCGGCTTCGCCCCGGATATTGTTCACCGGGGTTCGCAATTCGTGGGCGATGTCGGCGGAGAATCTGGAAATTCGCTCGAAAGAATTTTCCAGACGATCGAGCATGTTGTTGAAAGTGGCAGCCAGCGACGCCAGTTCGACGGGATATCCTTCCGCCGAAATCCGTTCTTGCAAGTTTGTCGAACTGATATGGCGCGCCGTTGTTCCCATTTCCTGTACAGGACGGATTACATGGCGTGCGATTTGATAGCCAGCCAACGGGAAGATCGCGAACATCCCGAGCAGGATTCCTGCAAACCGGCGGCGATACAACGCGAGTAATTCTTCCTGGTGCGAGATGTCGATCGCGATCTGGACGTTGTCATTTTTTTCACCATTCGTACCCACCGGCAGGAGGGCGCTGGTGACGGAAAACAGCCGTCCGGTGCGGCCTTGTATCCGAATCGTGCGATCGGGGTGAACTTGCGTTCGAGCGGAAAGCTGCGCCAGATCCAATTGCTCTGCCATGTCTGGAGTCGTGAGCAGCGGGGTAAAGCGCTCATCCAGCAAGCGAATATAGAATTGCTGGTATCGTCGGGCAGCCGACTCGAGTTCAATTTCCTCGCGCAGAGCGTCCCAGTCCTCCGGACGCTCACGCAGTATCGTACCGATGACGTGTAACTTGTCGGCGAGAAACAGGTCGGTGCTTTTCTCCAGCTCAGCCACTAATACGAAATAGAGGCTCGCGCTGGCGAAAACCACAAGACCCAGGCCTGCCAGCACATACCACGCAGTCAGCCGGAAAGCGAGAGTCTCTCCAAAGCGCAGGAGCGGTTCGAGCCTATCCCTGAAGTTCCAGGACATAGCCGGCCCCTCGCACCGTGTGGATCAGCTTTAGAGGAAAAGGATCATCGACCTTGCTGCGCAGCCGCCGGACGTTAACGTCAACGACATTGGTATCGCTGTCGAAATTCATATCCCAGACGGCTTCGGCGATCAGGGTACGGGAGAGTACTTCCCCTGCCCGTCGCGCCAGCAGTGACAGGAGCAAAAACTCTTTCGAGGTCAGATCGAGCCGCTGGCCGCCGCGTGTAACTCGCTGACGCAACAGGTCGATCTCCAAATCCGCCAGGTGAATGTTCTCTTGCGGACGTACGGGGCCGCGGCGCAAAAGCGAACGAACTCGCGCCAGCAACTCGGAAAAGGCGAATGGCTTGATAAGGTAGTCGTCCGCCCCTAGCTCAAATCCACGCACCCTCTCATGGATCGCGTCGCGAGCTGTGAGAAACAGCACGAGGGCGCTGCGTCCGGCCTGGCGTAAGCGAGCTGAGAACTTCCCATCCATCCATGCCGGGAAGCATCACGTCAAGGATGATGAGCTCAAATTCGATCTCCAGCGCGAGATGCAAGCCCTGAAGACCATCGCTTGCCAAAGCTACAACGAAACCCGCTTCGGTCAGTCCTTTTTTCAGGAACTTGGCAGTCTTGATTTCGTCTTCAACGACCAGCACTCGCATTCGCAGCTTGCTCCAACTGTGTGGCGTCTGCTAACAGAACCTGGAATCGAGATCAGCGCACTACCACTCACACTCAAATCAAATGAGGTTGAGTGGTCCATTGAATCAAACGGTGCGGTTCGTGGTCGTGAAGATAGTGATCCGTTGTTAAACGCAGATGAAGCAAATGTGAACGATCAATGAAAATAGTCTGATGGCAGTTTTATTTCCCGTCTGTGCAAATCCTCGTGCTGACACGCACGGTCATTCACTGACTATTCGCTTGTGCTTGAAAGAAGCGTAATGGACCGTGCATAACTTTACGAATCTGTAGCTCGGCAGCTATTCTCACGACCCGCAAACGAGTGCGCCTCAGGGGAAGATTGGCGAATCGAAGTCGCTGATTGTCATCGTGCCCTTACGCCGGAGCATCATGCACAGTTCGTTGCCGCAGGACGAATCGTTCGCGCGAGGCCGAACAGCAATCGCTTTGTCTGGTTTCTACTTGTTTCATCCACAATTTATCTGTTATTCATCCTTCATTCATCAAACCGGTGGATCATCCGCTGATCACTCCGAAAAGGAACCCACGAGATCATGATTCGAAATGTGCGGTCATCTTTGGCGGTCCTGCTGCTGTCATGTGTTCACGCTGCGGCCCAGACTGCAACTCCTGTCTTAGGGGACGCACATTCTGAGCGGGCTGCGAACAGTTCTGGCTTGTATCTGAAGATTGGTCTTGATTCGCCATTCAAAGTTTCCAAACTGAAGCCAGGTGATGAAGTATCGGGCAGTCTGTTTCAGGACGTCTATTCAGGCGATGCCAAGATCTTTCCCACGCTTAGCAAAGTTCATCTAACTGTGGACCGGCTCGACCGTCATCGTCGAACCCCAAACGATCATTGGCCGTGGGTGCTTCGGGCCTTCACTCCGCGACATGAGAAGTGGCCTGTGTTCCATCTTGCCAGCGTTACGAGCCCTGATGGTGACCAGGTTCCCCTTAACGTCTCTTTGGTGTCGCTGGGCAAGGAAGTTGAAGTTGAACCAGAGTCAAAGAAAAAGCCCCATGTCGCAGTTCGAAAACCCGCTTCGTCCAAAAACGGGCGCCGAGAACTCGGTCCCCTTGTGACGCTCCTCGCGAGTGCGCAACCTGGCTCAGATTCACGATCACTACCTGAGTCCGTGAGCATTCCTGCCGGAACCCAGGCCAAGGTGATTCTCCTAGACGACATCAGCGCCTCCAAGAACCACGCCAGCGACGGCTTTCACGCACGTCTCGTCGAACCTGTCGTTCTGGACTCAAAAATTCTTTTGCCGGAAGGCACATTGTTTGACGGTACGGTGCTGAAGACTCAGCCGCCTCGGATCCTCAGCCGCTCGGGTTCTCTCTCTCTGACGTTCACGAGCATGACCACACCCATCGGAGTAGGCGGTTCTATCGCGGCATCTGTAGCCGGAGCGCAGATCGATGAACGCTCCCACACGATGATCGATCCGGAGGGACAGATGCACGGAGAACGTCCCGGCAAGGCGTGGATGCTGCTCAACCTCGGGACTACAGGCGGTATCGCCAAAGCCGCCGATGACGGCACTCAACTGATTCTCGAGGCTCTGGTCTCAACCGCGACCGACGCTTCTACCGCAGGAACAGCCAAAATTGCTTCAACGTGTGTCTCGGCAATTTTCATGCTAACCCGCCACGGTCGCGACGTGGTTCTGCCGAAGTACACGCAAATGAAAATTGTCTTTGATCGTCCGGTCAAAATCCCCAGCCCAAGCCCAAGCGCAAGCGCCGTGGGCGGGAATTAAATCTTTAAGGATGCAGGAGATTCGCCATTCCGGCGGGTTCGCCCTATGTCTCAGTCTGCAAACTCCATAACGTCGCAGCAAGTTGCGCCCCTGCTTGCGCTGGCTACGAAGCTTCTGAAGGCTAACCAACCGGCAGACGCGATCGCGCCGCTTCGGGCCGCAGCGCTGATCGATCCCTCGAACGCGATCATTCACCACGACCTCGGTCTTGCCTGCCTCGAGGTGGGCCTCATCCCGGATGCTATCGCGGCATTGCAACAAGCCGTCACCACTAACCCGCGCTACACCGATGCTCAGTTCCGGCTCGGAGTAGCTTTGGAGAAACTCGGCGACACGCGCGCGGCAATCGCCGCCTACGATCGCGCCACAAGACTGCTTCCCTCCCTGACCGAGGCGTGGTTCCGTGCGGGTGCTCTGGTTTACACACTGGGTTATCGTGACGAGGCCATCGCATGTTTCCGGCGAGCGGCCGTAACCGGAGGAAGGAGCAGCTTCGGCCGGCTTGGTAAGGCCCGGGCGCTGGTAATCGAGGATCGAAATCAGGAAGCCGAAAAAGTGCTGCGAGAGATGTTGGTGGCCGACCCACGGAACGTCATGGCCTATGATCTGCTAGGCAGCGTGCTCTCTGAAATCGGGCGCTTCGACGAGGCACGGGCATGTTTCGAACGCACCGTGACACTCGCGCCGATGCTCGCGGGAAGCTACTACGATCTGGTCCGGTGTCGACCAGTCAAAAAGAGTGATGCCGGTTTATTGCAAGACATGCAAGCCGCCCTGCACACGCCGGGGCTGGACCCGGGGCAACGTCTGCGGCTGCACCTTGCAATTGGCAAAGCAGCCGAGGATCTTGGTGATTATGGCTTGGCGATGCAGCATTTCGACTTGGCCGATTCGGTGCGCCGCGGCGCTCGTTCTTTCGACTCCTCCGCGTTCAACCTCGAGGTCGACCGGCTGATCGCCCGCTGCACCCCCGAGGTAATCGCGCAAGCGCATGAGCTCGGCAGCCCCGATGCGACACCGCTGATAATCATGGGTATGCCGCGCTCCGGCACAACTCTGGTCGAGCAGATCATCTCGATGCATCCGGAGGTCGGCGCCGGCGGCGAGTTGAATTTCTGGAACGAGCGCGGAGCGGTGTGGCATCGGTCGGTCGCGGACGAGGACGAGAGGCATTTTCTGGCGAAAACAGGGGCAGATTACCTTCGCGTGCTGCACATGATTGCGCCGCAGGCGGCGCGAGTGACCGATAAGATGCCTTTCAATTTCCTCTGGGCTGGGTTGATCCACCTGGCATTTCCGCGGGCCACTATCATTCATTGCCGCCGCTCTGCAGTGGACACGGCGCTCTCGATCCATCAAACCTTTTTCCATCCAACGCTGGCGTTTCCGACCGGGGGCACCGAACTGGTTGAGTATTTCCACACTTACGAGCGGCTAATGCGGCATTGGCGCAATGTCGCTTCCGCCGGATCGCTGCATCGAAATCGACTATGCGGCACTGACCACCACACCCGAACCCGTCATCCGGCGCATTATTGCGGCCTGCGGCCTTGCCTGGAATGACGCGTGTCTCCGCCCTGAATCCAATCCGCGTGCTGTGAAGACTCCCAGCAAGTGGCAAACCCGGCAGCCGATCTATCGCACTTCGATCGAGCGTTGGCGCCGCTTCGAACCTTGGCTGGGCCCCTTGCGCGAACTCATCGACGATCCGTTTTCTCCGACGCCGCAGTGATCTGGACCACCACACCTCTCGCCACTGGTTTCAGCTTACAAAACTGTAATGTGGACGTAATGCTGGCGTCAGTCTCAGATTTCTAAACTGGCCCCCTGGTTCAGCAAGAGACCAGAGGAGCAGGAGAACCGTACATGCCCCGAAAAGCTTCTCCACGGAAGTATCGGAATAAATCCCGAATCAATAGCCTGCGTCCCCTCGCCAGCGTGCTGGCGGCGGGGCTCGGCCTGCCCGGGCTCGCCGCTGCTCAAGGCAACCCGTATTATCCGACGTACTCCACCGGCCCACAGCCGAACGGCTCGTGGGTAGTCAGCTCTGGCCAGATCGTAAATCCGGCCGGTATCCAAGTCGACCTCGGCATCCAGGTTCGCGCGAAGGCCATTGCGCTGAATCCAAACAAGAAAAGTCACACCGCGGCGGTCCTCACCGAGGGCGCGGCAGAAGCGGTTGAGATTTTTGACACGAACAACGGCGTCGTCCTCCAGAACTACATCACTCTCGGAGTCGATTCGAGCGGGAGCTACAGCGGTATCACTTACTCAGCCGACGGCACGAAGCTGGTATTCAGCCAGGACAGCAGCAACATCACCATCGCCAACGTAAATGCAGAGGGCTTGCTGGAAGACAACGGCCAGATCAGCGTTCCGCCCAACAGTTCTTTCATCAGCTGCTTTCCGAACAGCCCTCCGGGCCCATACGACAGACCTTGCGCCACCTTTTACACTCCCAGCACTTCGTATCCTGGTGGCGTCGCCCTCTCACAGGACGGCAATACGGCCTATGCCCTGCTGAACCAAAACGACACGCTCACCCAAATCAACCTGGTTGCCAAGACTCAAGGCACGCAGATTCGCGTCGGCAACGCGCCACACAGCATTGTGATCAACAGCAACGGCACGACTGCCTACGTCAGCAATGAAGGCGGCCGCGCCGCTACCGCCTCGGACTTCCAGATCTACTCCGCGGGCACGGAAATCGTCGCCGATCCGGTGGTGGGCGCCGCTATCACAGGGACTGTCTCTGTGGTTGATCTGCCCACAATGACGGTTACCGCGAACATTCCAACTGGCCTTCACCCGACGGGAATGGCTTTCTTCGGCAAGTACCTGTTGGTCGCGAATGCCTATAGCGACACGCTCTCGGTGATCGACACGACCAACAATGTGGTGGTGCGCACGATCAATCTAGGGTTGCCGATCGGAATACCCGGGGCACGCCAAGCAGCGTATGGCGCCGCGCCGAACTCGATCGCGGTCGACGCCAAAAATGGGGTCGCCTACGTGGCCCTCTATAACGCTAACGCGGTCGCGAAGGTGAACCTTAGCGATCCCACGAAGAAGCCCGTCCTGGGCCTGATCCCAGTCGCGTATGCACCGAGCTCCGTCGTACTCGACACAGCTCAGAATGCCCTTCTGGTCGCCAACGACAAAGGAATCGGTACGCGTTACTCGTTCGAGTGCGATTACGGAGTGTGCGACTACAACACTCACCAGGATAATGGCACCGTCAGCATTGTCACGATTCCCGATGACCCGACATTGCAGACAATGACCCAAGAGGTGTTCCAGTACAATCACTGGAATCTCACGCAGAACATCCAATCTGCGAGCGGCGGCAATCCGAAGACCAAGCCGGTCGCCATCCCCGCCAGAATCGGCGATCCGTCGCTGATCAAACACGTGTTCCTGATCATTCGTGAAAATCGCACCTACGATCAGGTCTTGGGAGATGTCACCGCCGGCAACGGCGACGCTTCGCTGGCAGTGTTCGGCGGACAAGACACTCCGAATGTACACGCGCTGCTTACACGGTTCCCGCTGTTGGACAACTTTTACGACCCCAGCCGCCAGTCAGCGGATGGTCACCAGTGGATCACCGAGGGCCTCGCGCCTTACGCCGACGACATTCAGTCGCCGGATTGGATTCGCAGCTATCCTGGCGGAAACGCCGGTGATGCGCTCGCCTATCACAACAAAGGGTTCCTGTTCTCGGAGGCGTCAGCTGCTGGCTTGCCGGTAAAGATCTACGGCGAATACGTCGAGTTCGATACGTTCCTGCAGCCGAACGGCTCGACACTGGAGCCAAGTTGGACTGATTTTTACAACGATTCTCTCAACTTCGAGGCAGGCAAAGAGCCGACGCTCTACTACCAGAATACGGTTCAGGCTCACTCGTCTGTACCGGCGGTCTCTAACCACCTCATCACGAACTTCCCGCAGTTCGATCTCAACATCCCCGATCAGTTCCGCGTTGATCTGTGGCTTCAGGACTTCAATAAGGATGTCGCTGCGGGTACGGTGCCTGCGTTGAGCATTCTCTGGGTCATGGATGATCATACTGGTGGCCCGCCGACTCCGGACGCCGAACAGGCTGATAACGATTTGGCTATCGGGCGCATGATCGACTACATCAGCCACAGCAACGTGTGGTCCAGCTCGGCAATCTTTATCGAGGAGGACGACGCGCAGAACGGCGTTGACCACGTCGACGGCCACCGTAGCCCGGGTTATGTCGTCAGCCCGTACGCAGTACAGGGTGGACCAACCGACCACACTTACTACACGCAGGTCAACATGACGCGGACGATTGAACAGATTCTCGGTCTGCCGCCCATGAACCAGTTCGACCTGGTGGCCTCACCGATGAGACCGGACTTCACCGACAATCCGCCGCAGACGAACTTCCTACCCTGGAGCCACGTACCGAACCTGGTTCCGCTGGATCAGGGAGTTGGGGCGAATGCAGCGCCCGAACCGAACACCCCGAAGGCCAAGGCGCTGAAGGCTGCTTGGCTCCAGAAAAAGCAACAGATCTTCGCGGGAAAAATGACTAAGCCCGATGCTGAAGATCCTGACACCGTCAACCATTTCAACTGGTACATGTCCACTGGATTTACGCGTCCTTATCCCGGCGAAAGCAAGGTTCGCCCGCCTAGCGACTTTAAGCGCTCGGCTCCTCGCACCGAGGATTTGGACGACTAAGCACGTTTCGCTTACAACCGAGCCTCTCCCCAAAGTGGGAGAGGCTTTTTTGTGCACGTATGAGCGAAAAATCCTTGTACATTTCCCTGTTCCCGAGCCGCCCATATTGTCTTGTATCTATTTGCAGCGCGACACCCCAGGTTTGGATCTGTCCCATTCTTTCAAGGTTGCGAATAGTTTGCCCTCTTTACGAACCTCCCTGCTCCCTTACGACCGACAAATTGATTGTTCTCGATCACTACTTCACCGTGGGAGAGAACGACTTCCGGCATACCGGTCACTTCGATACCTTCGAACATCGAATAATCGACGCGCATGTGATGAGTGGCAGCGCTGATTACATGTTTGCGTTCGGGATTGAAAATTACCAGGTCCGCGTCGCTTCCGACCGCGATCGTGCCTTTTTTCGGATAAAGTCCGAACAGCTTGGCCGGCGTGGTCGAGACCAATTCGACAAAACGGTTGATGCTGAAGCGCCCGCCTGCGACTCCGCCAGAGTAAATCAGGCTGAGCCGGTGTTCTACTCCTGGACCACCGTTCGGGATCTTGGTGAAATCATCCCGGCCGAGTTCTTTCTGCTCTTTGAAGCAGAATGGACAATGATCGGTGGATACGACTTGCAGGTGATCCTGCTTCAAGCCATTCCAAAGTTTTTCCTGGTGCCATTTTTCGCGTAGTGGAGGAGTGAACACGTATTTCGCGCCCTCAAACCCAGGGGCGTCGAAGTTCTCCAGCGAAAGATAAAGGTACTGGGGGCAGGTCTCCCCGTAAACGGGCAGGCCGCGATCCCGCGCCTCGCGGACTTTCTCCAGCGAGTCGTTGCAACTCATGTGAACGATGTACACCGGGGCCCCCGCCATTTCGGCCAAGGCAATGGCGCGGGCGGTGGCTTCAGCTTCGGCCGTCGTCGGACGAGTCAAGGCGTGGTATTTCGGCGATTTCTTTCCTTCCGCCAGCGCCTGTTGCACGATGACGTCGATCGCGCCGCCGTTCTCGGCGTGCATGCAGATGAGCCCGCCATTTTGTCCAGCCGCTCGAAATGCTTTGAAGATGCTGGCATCGTCGAGCATGAAGACACCGGGATACGCCATGAACAGTTTGAAGCTGGTAATGCCTTCGCGCACCAGCGCATTCATTTCCTCGAGCTGAGCGCCGGCGATATCCGTGATGATGCAGTGAAACGAATAGTCACAAACTGCTTTGCCATCGGCTTTCTTCATCCAGGTATCGAAAGCGGTGCGCAGAGTCTGCCCCTTGTACTGAATAGCAAAGTCGATGAGGGTGGTGGTGCCTCCGAAAGCCGCGGCGCGGGTCCCGGTTTCGAAATCATCGGAACTGGTAGTGCCGCCGAAAGGCATATCGAGATGGGTGTGCACGTCGATTCCGCCGGGCAATACGAACCGGTTCGAGGCCTCGATGATTTTGCCGGCATTCTCGCGAGGAAGGTTCTGGCCGATGGCTGCGATTTGTCCGCGAGTGATGGCGAGGTCCGCCGCATACGTATCGGTGGCCGTCACCACTCGTCCACCTGCAATGATCGTGTCAAACCCCATGTCGGTTCTCTCCTCCGGCGGCAGGACAGGATTCTATGCTAAACTCCCCGCCCTGACCTACCAGCGTGAGAGGGAGCAGACATGAAGTTTGGCATCACTATTAAGCCAGACATGGCGGTGGAGCGCATCGTCGCTCTCACCCGGCAAGCGGAGTCGGCGGGTTTCGAGTACGGTTGGATTTTTGACTCTCATGTCCTTTGGCTCGAGCCCTACCCACTCCTGACGCTGATGGCAACGAACACCAAGGCCATGCGCCTCGGCACCTGCGTTACCAATCCTGCAGTGCGCGACATCACCGTAACCTCCAGCCTGTTTGCGACCCTCAACTTGATTTCTGGAGGCCGCATGCAGTTGGGCATTGGTCGCGGAGACAGCTCGCGGCGTGTGCTGGGCAAGAAGCCGGTCACGTCACACGCTTTAGCGGAATCGATCCACGTTTTTCGAAAACTCACTAGCGGCGAACCGGTCGAATACGAGGGGAAGACTACGCGTCTTTCATGGGCGAAAGGATCTCCTCCAGTATGGATTGCCGGATATGGGCCCAAGGTTTTGGAACTCGCAGGACGGATTGCTGACGGCGTGATATTGCAATTTGCCGATCCTGATCTCATCTCGTGGTGCCTGGGTTTTGTGCGCAAGGGAGCGGCCGAGATGGGCCGAGACCCAAGGACAATTGAAGTCATGGCCGCGGCCCCGGCATGGGTGTCCGATAATTTGAATGAAGCGCGAGAGCACGTGCGCTGGTTTCCGGCGCTGGTCTCGAACCATGTAGTGGATTTGGTTTCCCGGTATAAGCCAGAGGAACTTCCGCCCGCGCTTACGTCCTACGTGCGTAATCGCGACAGCTACGACTACTTGCATCACTGTGAAGTTGGCAGCGATAACGCGAACTTCGTTTCGGATGAAGTAACCGACCGCTTCTGTCTGATTGGGCCAGCTGAGACCCACCTGGAAAAGCTCCGCGCTTTATCGGAAGTGGGAGTTACGCAGTTCAATCTCTACCTGATGAGCGGAGAAGAAGAGGCTACGCTGGAGGCCTACCGCAATGGGGTGATCTCCGCCTTCAATTCCACGGCGAAAGCGTAGAAACACCCCTAAGAAATGTCTGCCACGGTGTTTTGCTTCGCGCTTTCTCTACTTGCGACAAGCGTCATCAGCCCGTAGTAGACGACGAAGGCGACGATGAATCCGATAAACCACGAGTAATCGTAAAGCACACGGAGTGCGGGAATCTCCAGACCAATCAAGGCCGTGCCAGCGCCAGCGCAGAGCGCAGCTATGGCACTCCAGTTGAACCCGTTGGTGTATTCGTAGGAACGCCCGCGAAGGTACAAGTCTTCCACCAGCAGCTTTCGTCTTCGGATTACGTAATAGTCGCAAATCATGATTCCTGCGACCGGTCCGAGGAAGGCGGCGTAGCCGCCCAGCCATCCCAGGATGAAAGTCCGGTAATTGGCGAGCAGCTTCCAGGGCATTAGAACAATCCCCATCAGGCAGGTGATGACTCCGCCGGTCCGGAAACTGATTTTTCGCGGCCACAGGTTCGAGAAATCGTTTGCAGGCGAAACAACGTTCGCGCCGATGTTCACATTGAGCGTCGCCAAAAGGATAGCAGCGAGCGAGATGACTACCGCGATCGGAGAATGGAAACGTGCGAGTAATTGCACCGGATCCCAGATCGCAGTCCCATAGATCACTACGGTGGCCGATGTTACCAGGATCCCAATCAGCGAATAAAGAGTCATCGTGGCTGGGAGCGCGAGCGCCTGACCGATGACCTGATCCTTCTGACTGCGGGCAAACCGGCTGAAGTCGGGGATATTCAGCGACACGGTTGCCCAGAAGCCGACGGTGCCATTGAGTGCGGGAATCAGAAATTTCAGGAAGTCAGCAAAATTGCTGAAGCGGGACGGCGCTGACAACATCGGCCCAAATCCTCCCGCAGCGCGGTAGGCCCAACCCAGGAGCAGCAAACCAACGATCAGCAGTACGGGGGCGCTGATTCCCTGCAGTACACGGATGTACTCGATCCCCTTCAGAATGACTGCGAGGTTGATCAGCCAGAAAAGCAGGAAGCAAATTGCGGCTCCGTGAGGGATGTGGGCCCAGCTCGGCGCGAGCGTCGCGATTAAGGAATTGACCGCTTCGCCACCGATCCAGGTTTGAATGCCGAACCATCCGCAGGCGACCAGGGCGCGTAACATCGCAGCCACATTGGCGCCCAGCACGCCGAATGATGCGCGTGCAAGCACCGGGAAAGGAATGCCGTATTCCGTTCCGGGATGGGAGTTCAACAACATGGGTACGAGCACGATCGAATTGCCGAGAAAAACGGTAGCGACCGCCTGCTTCCAATTCATACCGCCCTGAATAAGCCCTGCCGCCAACATGTAAGTGAGAATGTTGACCGACATGGAAACCCACAACGCTGCAAAGTTGTAGGTGCTCCAGGTGCGTCGGGTTTTGTCGGCTGGAGCCAGGTCGGGGTTATAGAGCGGACTCGATTCGATACGGGCGGTATTTGAAAGTGGAGGTGCGCTCATTCGGATTCGTTGTTGTTCTTTGTCCTCAATCGGCAGCGGCAGCATGCCCAGTCTGGGTGGTCAGCGGAGAATACGTCTCAGGTCGACGGTCCCGGAAGAACTGCCAGACTTTCCGCACCTCGGCAATCATGTCGAAGTCGAGATCGGCGACGACCACTTCGTCTTTATCTCGGCTGGCTTGAGCGATGATCTTTCCTCTTGGATTGCAGAAATAGCTCTTGCCGTAAAACTCGCCGATGCTCCACGGCTTTTCGGTACCGACGCGGTTGATCGCACCCACGAAATATCCGTTAGCGACGGCATGAGCAGGCTGCTCGAGTTCCCAAAGATATTCGGAAAGCCCTGCGACGGTTGCGGAAGGATTGAATACGACCTCTGCCCCGTTCAGCCCCAGGATGCGAGCGCCTTCCGGGAAGTGCCGGTCGTAGCAGATGTAAACCCCGACTCTCGCGTACTTGGTCTGGAACACCGGGTAACCCAGGTCGCCGGGAGTGAAGTAAAACTTCTCCCAAAATCCTGGGTGGCAATGGGGAATATGGTGCTTGCGATATTTGCCGAGGTAAGTGCCATCCGCGTCGATGACCGCAGCCGTATTGAAATAGACGCCCGGCATCTGCTCCTCATACACGGGAACTACGATAACCATCCCGTGCTTTGCGGCGATCTTCCGCATCAGTTCCGTGGTAGGCCCGTCAGGGACGCCTTCCGTCAGGTCGTACCAGCGCGGATCCTGTTCGGCGCAGAAATATGGACCATAGAAAAGTTCCTGCAGGCACAAAATCTTGACGCCTTGTTGGGCAGCTTGCTCGATCAAGGCAAGGTGTTTCTCGATCATGGCTTCTCTGATCTCAGGGAGCGAGTGATCCACGCCCAGGGCATTGCTGGCCTGAATCAATCCACAGCGTACGAGTCGAGACATGGCAGTCCTTTGGACGAGCAAATTCGGTCCATACTACAACGTCTTGGAAAGAGACGCGCCGGGAACAACTCAACCCGCCCGTTGTATCTGAGATAAGGAAGGATGCGCCAGGTGACGACAGGCCTCCTGCATCTGCTTCATGAGTAAGCGCTGACCGCGGCCCTGGTAACGGTGGCGCGAGGCAACAATGCCAACCAGCCGAGTATTGTGCTTGCCGGAGATGGGAATAAATTTGCATCCCGGTTGAGGCTGCACCGCCATGGCTGGTACAGCCGATACTCCCATCCCGGCTGAGACCATCGCAAGGATCGTGGCAAATTGTCCGCTTTCGAAGACGATACTCGGCGACATGTTCAGTTTGCGACAGGCGGTGATAAGGCTGTCGCGAAAACAGTGGCCCTCTTTTAACAGCAGAAACGGTTCTCGGTTCAGCTCCGCCAGACTGATGGAAGAGCGCGAGGCCAGGCGATGCGTTTCCGGAAGCACTGCATAAAACTTTTCGTGGAATAGCTCCACGCGGACGAGCTCACTTCCGGGAATCGGAAGCGCGACCACTGCAAGGTCAATTGTTCCCTCGTGCAGCCTCTGCAGCAATGTTGGCGTGATGTCTTCGACAACTTTGATCGCTACGAGTGGGTGCCGCACGGTGAAGTCATTCAGCAAGGTGGGGAGCAGATAGGCCGCGATGGTAGGAATAATGCCCACGACGACCTCGCCCTTTTCGTTTCCAGACATCTCGCGCAGCTCGGTTTTGGCCTCCGCCAATTCGCGGAGAATGCGTTCCGCGTTGGGCAGGAATGCCTTGCCGAACACGGTAAGCCGGGCAGAGCGGGGCAGACGATCGAAAAGCCGGGCGCCCAGTTCCGCCTCCAGCTTCAGGATCTGTTGGGAAAGAGAGGGCTGGGCGACGTGTTCGACTTCCGAAGCGCGCGTAAAGGTGCCATGACGGGCGACCGCGCAGAAATAGCGAAGCTGATGGACTTCCATTCGGCCCTCAATGACTGAGACGTGAATCCTATGGCACTCATAGGAAAGATATATTTTACCTCTGGCTGTTCTGAGCTGAACATGGCAAGCATGGAAAAACAACTTGCAACCGAAGCCACCGCTGGCTCGCCAGCTCAGGGGCAAACCGCATCCACTGAAGGAAAATGCCCCGTGGCGCACGGAGCTCGCCGGGCCCGTGCCAACGCCGAATGGTGGCCGAACCAGCTCAATCTCCAAGTTCTACACCAGCACTCTCCCTTGTCGGACCCCATGGGCAAAGAGTTCAATTACGCGGAAGAATTCAAGACCCTCGATCTGAATGCGGTGATCAAAGACCTGCACGCCTTAATGACGGATTCGCAGGAATGGTGGCCGGCGGACTTTGGCCACTACGGACCGTTGTTCATACGCATGGCATGGCATAGTGCAGGCACCTACCGGATTGGCGACGGTCGCGGCGGCGCCGGAGCCGGCCAGCAGCGCTTCGCTCCGCTCAACAGCTGGCCTGACAACGTAAACCTGGACAAAGCGCGGCGTTTGCTGTGGCCGATCAAGCAGAAATATGGACGGAAAATTTCATGGGCGGACCTTATGATTCTCGCCGGTAACGTCGCGCTCGAATCGATGGGTTTCAAGACTTTCGGTTTTGGTGGCGGGCGCCCGGACGTGTGGGAGCCAGAAGAGGACATTTACTGGGGTCCTGAAGGCAAATGGCTGGAAGACGAGCGCTACAGTGGCGATCGTGATCTGCAGAACCCTCTGGCGGCGGTGCAGATGGGCCTGATCTACGTGAATCCGGAAGGGCCGAATGGCAAGCCGGATCCGCTGGCGGCTGCCCGTGATATCCGCGAGACCTTCGCCCGCATGGCGATGAATGACGAGGAGACAGTCGCCCTGATCGCCGGCGGTCACACCTTCGGCAAAACCCACGGAGCGGCAGTTCCATCCCAATATGTCGGCCCTGAACCCGAGGGCGCCGATGTGGAAGACCAGGGTTTCGGGTGGAAAAACAAATTTGGCAAAGGTTCTGGCGCCGACACCATCGGCAGCGGTCTCGAAGTTACCTGGACCACCACGCCGACCAAGTGGAGCAATAACTTCTTCCAGAACCTGTTCAGCTACGAATGGGAATTGACCAAGAGCCCGGCGGGGGCGCATCAGTGGACACCGAAGAACGGAGCAGGCGCAGGACTGGTGCCGGATGCGCACGATTCGTCAAAGCATCACGCGCCCGCCATGCTGACCACCGATCTGGCCCTGCGGTTTGACCCGGCTTACGAAAAAATCTCACGACGATTTTTCGAGCATCCGGATCAGTTCGCCGATGCTTTCGCCAAGGCGTGGTTCAAACTGACGCACCGCGACATGGGGCCGCTCTCGCGCTACCTGGGTCCGCTCGTTCCCGCGGAGCAACAGGTATGGCAAGACCCGCTTCCTCCAGTGGACCACACGTTGATCGACGAGAAAGATGCTGCTGCGCTGAAAGCCAAAATCCTCGCCAGCGGGCTGTCCATCTCGGAACTCGCGACGACGGCCTGGGCATCAGCGTCGAGCTTCCGCGGATCCGACAAGCGCGGTGGCGCGAATGGAGCGCGCATTCGCCTGGCTCCGCAAAAAGATTGGGAAGTGAATCAGCCCGAACAACTGGCCAAAGTGTTGCGAAAGCTGGAAGCGATCCAAAAAGAGTTCAACAGTTCGCAGACCAACGGCAGCAAAGGCAAGAAAATCTCTCTGGCGGACTTGATCGTGCTCGCTGGCGACGCAGCTATTGAGGAAGGGGCTAAAAAAGGCGGTTACAGCGTAAAGGTTCCGTTCTCGCCGGGGCGCACGGATGCTTCGCAGGAACAGACTGACGTGCACTCCTTCTCAATAATGGAGCCATCGGCGGACGCGTTCCGCAACTATCGTCGTAAGGGCGAGCCAAGATCGCCAGAGGAACTGCTGCTAGATCGGGCCCAGCTGCTGACATTGACGGCTCCTGAATTGACGGTTCTCATGGGCGGCCTGCGCGCTTTGAATGTGAACGTCGGGCAGTCGAAGCACGGCGTCTTCACTTCGCGACCCGGGACGTTGACCAATGATTTCTTCGTCAACCTGCTCGACATGAATGTGAAATGGGAGCCGTCCAACGAGTCCAATGGCTCGGGGGCCGTGTACGATGGACGCGACCGCAAGACCGGAGAACTCAAGTGGACCGCCACGCGCGTGGATTTGCTTTTCGGTTCGAACTCTCAGCTTCGCGCCATCGCGGAAGTCTATGCCTGCAGCGATTCGAAAGAAGCGTTCGTGAAGGACTTCGTGGCGGCGTGGCACAAGGTAATGAACCTGGATCGCTTTGATCTGCCCGATGCGGAAAGGAAAGCTGTCAATTAGGTAAATCGAAGGTGCATGCTTTGTGATGCTCGCGTGCACCTTCACCCGTTTTCTCAAGTGCGTGCGCTGAGACTCAGCAGACTGGAGCTCACTTTGCCCCACCCGGTTCGCGGCAAGCTCGCAGACAAGGTTCTGGTTCAGTTCATTGAAGCCGATGTGGACATTGGCTTTGGGTTGCTCGACGAGGCGATGGCCTTTCTTGCCTCGGGCCACCCGGAATTGAGCGTACGCGTGCTGCAGGACGCGGCCAGGATAGTTGTTGATATTGAACGGCGCATGCAACGGTTAAGCGACTCTGAATCTGGGCCCTTTCATCCGCTCCTAAGCGAACTGCGCAAGCAGCTTGCTGCGATGGAAGGGCAAACTTCGGCTTAGTATCTCTCATTGCCCTTCTTCCGCGACTGAGACTGGCATCGGTTGCAGGCGGCCACCTGAATTTAATTGTTCGGAGCCTCCTGTTCAGTTTCATCCAGCAGCTGTGTAGCCTTGGGTGAAGCTTCGGGAGTCGCTCCTGCTCCCGACACGGTAACGATTACAGGAATTGTCGATTCTTTATCGTGATTTGAATACTGCGTGAGGTTGAGTTGTCCTATGTAGGTACCCGCGGTCAGGTTGGTACCGTCCACTGTTACGGTGATCACTTTCGGCGTTACACAACAATCAACCCCGCTCGGAGAGACGGTCAACCAACTTCCGCCCTTAGCGCTTACGGCTGCTGCATCGAAGTTGAATGCGGTGCTAGTGCTGGAGACCGTGATCATCTGCGGATTGGGACTGATTCCCGGCAGAGTCGTAAACGAGAGCGCAGGCAATTGGACAAACACCGGGTCTCCGACATTCACGCTAACGGGAATGGTCACAGCATTGCCTTTACCCTGAAGCAGAACCTGCCCGATGTAGGTTCCGCCGATCAGTCCCTGTCCGGGCAGCTTGGTGCTCGTCACTTTAATGGTCACAGCCCCGGGTGCAACCCCGTTGCGCGGAGTCGCAGTGAGCCAAGCTCCGCCGTCTGACGTGCTGACGGCGGCAGTCCAATTCAGAGTACCCGCTCCAGCATTGAGAATGGTCACAGACTGCGACGGCGGATTGCTCTGGCTCGGTTTGAAGGAGAAGCTAGCCTGACCCGGGATATTGTCGAAGAATGGCACCGCTGTGGACGAGATGGTCAGCGTCACCGGGATGATGATAGCCATGTCATGATTGGAATATTCAGTGATGGTGATCTCGCCAGTGTAGGTTCCCGCTGCCAGCGTGTTGGCACTTACGCTGACTGTGAGTGCTTCTGGTGTTGTGCAGCAGTCCACGCCGGATTTACTCACCGTGAGCCAGGCTCCGCCCTTGCTAGTGATCGCTACCGCATCGAAGTTGAAGTTCGTGCTCGAACTCTCCCCGGTGCTGCCGATGACGACCACTTGCGGTAGAGGATTCGCTCCTCCGAATGGCATCGTGAAGCTGAGCGGGTTCACTTGCCGGAACACTGCGGCTCCTACCGTGACACTGACCGGCACGGTGAAACTGCTGCCCGTAGTCTGGAATGAAAGCTGGCCGATGAAGGTGCCCGCAATCTGGCCTGCTCCGGGCAAATTGCTGGGGGTGATGCTGACTGATACCGTCGTCGGCGTTGTACCAGTTTGCGGAGTCATAGCCAGCCAATTCCCGCCATCGGATGTGCTGGTGCTGCCAGTCCAGGTGAAACTCCCCGTACCTCCGTTGCGGACTTGCAGTGTCTGCGCCGGAACGCTCGCCGCACCCGTCTGCAGCGAGAAACTGATCTCGCCCGGCATGCTGTCGAAGTACTTGGTTGTGGTGGGCGCGATGGTCAGCGTCACTGGGATGGTGATGGCCATGTCGTGATTGGAATATTCAGTGATGGTGATCTCGCCGGTGTAGGTTCCCGCC
Organism: Terriglobia bacterium; assembly: GCA_963797845.1. Lineage (GTDB taxonomy): Bacteria > Acidobacteriota > Terriglobia > Terriglobales > Acidobacteriaceae > DASREM01. The sequence continues at coordinate 154,781 of CAWCRE010000006.1, read as the reverse complement.
GCCAGCGTGTTGGCACTTACGCTGACTGTCAATGCTTCTGGTGTTGTGCAGCAGTCCACGCCGGATTTACTGACCGTGAGCCAGGCTCCGCCCTTGCTAGTGATCGCTACCGCATCGAAGTTGAAGTTCGTGCTCGAACTCTCCCCGGTGCTGCCGATGACGACCACTTGCGGTAGAGGATTCGCTCCTCCGAATGGCATCGTGAAGCTGAGCGGGTTCACTTGCCGGAACACTGCGGCTCCTACCGTGACACTGACCGGCACGGTGAAACTGCTGCCCGTAGTCTGGAATGAAAGCTGGCCGATGAAGGTGCCCGCAATCTGGCCTGCTCCGGGCAAATTGCTGGGGGTGATGCTGACTGATACCGTCGTCGGCGTTGTACCAGTTTGCGGAGTCATAGCCAGCCAATTCCCGCCATCGGATGTGCTGGTGCTGCCAGTCCAGGTGAAACTCCCCGTACCTCCGTTGCGGACTTGCAGTGTCTGCGCCGGAACGCTCGCCGCACCCGTCTGCAGCGAAAAGCTGATCTCGCCCGGCATGCTGTCGAAGTACTTGGTTGTGGTGGGTGCGATGGTCAGCGTCACCGGGATGGTGATGGCCATGTCGTGATTGGAATATTCAGTGATGGTGATCTCGCCGGTGTAGGTTCCCGCCGCCAGCGTGTTGGCACTTACGCTGACTGTCAGTGCTTCTGGTGTTGTGCAGCAGTCCACGCCGGATTTACTGACCGTGAGCCAGGCTCCGCCCTTGCTAGTGATCGCTACCGCATCGAAGTTGAAGTTCGTGCTCGAGCTTTCCCCGGTGCTGCCGATGACGATCACTTGCGGCAGGGGATTCGCTCCTCCGAATGGCATCGTGAAGCTGAGCGGGTTCACTTGCCGGAACACGGCGGCTCCTACCGTGACACTGACCGGCACGGTGAAACTGCTGCCCGTAGTTTGGAATGAAAGCTGGCCGATGAAGGTGCCCGCAATCTGGCCGCCCCCGGGCAGGTTCACTGGATTGACGCTTACAATAAGCGACGTCGGCGCAGTTCCGCTCGAGGCAGAAACGCTCAACCAACTCCCGCCATCCGCTGTGCTTGCCGACCCCGTCCATTGCAGCGTCGAAGATCCGCCATTTCGCACGGTCAAAGTCTGCGGGGTCACGTTCAGCGCGCCGGTAAGCATGGAAAACGTCATTTGACCCGGTTCCGTATCGAAGAAGGCAGTCCCCGAGGCTGCGATAGTGAGCGTGACCGGAATATTCATAGCCATCTCGTGATTGGAATATTCCGTGATACTGATCTGACCGGTGTAAGTGCCCGCGGCCAGGGTAGTGGCATTCACGCTGACGGTCAGAGCTTCGGGAGAAGTGCAACAATCGACGCCGGATTTGCTTACCGTTAGCCACGCGCCACCCTTTCCGGTGACGGCAATAGAATCGAAGTTGTAATTCGTGCTCTGGCTTTCTCCGGTGCTGATCACCGAAACGATTTGGGGCAATGGGTTTGCCCCCCCAAACGACATGGTGAAATTGACGGGATTGATTTGCCGGAAAACCGCAGGTCCCACGGTGACACTGACCGGGATCGTCACGCTGCCTCCCGTGGCTTGAAAAGCAAGCAGCCCGATGAAAGTGCCCGGAGTCGAGCCTCCACCGGGAAGACTGGCAAGTTCGATCGAGACGGTCACGCTGGAAGGTGAAGTTCCGCTCAGCGCGGACAGTTTAAGCCATCCGCCGCCATCCGCGGTGCTCGCGTTGGCCGTCCAACTGAGGGTCCCCGAGCCACCGTTCAAGATCTGGATCGATTGTGGAGGAACGCTTGCCGCCGATGTTTGCAAAGAGAAGGTCAGCTGTCCGGCCTCGTTGTCGAAGTACGGGGTATTCGTCGCTGCGATGGTCAAGGTTACTGGTATGGTGAGATTCCCGTTCGCGGTGGAGGTCAGGAAAACTTGTCCCTGGTAAGTTCCGACCGCGAGAGACACGCTTGGGCTCACCGTGAGCGTGATCACTTCGGGAGTTACGCAGCAATTGGTTCCTGACTTGGAGATGGTGAGCCAGGCACCGCCGGTGGTTGTGGTAGCAGACGCGGAAAAGGTGAAATCGGCGCCCGTGCTTACCGCCGTGATGATCTGGGGCAGAGGATTCGCACCGCCGAACACCTTGGTGAAGGCCAGGGCAGGAATCTGGGAAAACGTCTGGGCCTGCGTAGTGCGCGGCAGGGCAAAAATTACGGCGACGGAGAAAGCGATCAGACAAGCTCGCTGCGCTTTGGCACGTAGGTTCGACATTCTCATTCTCCTAATGACTCGTGATTTTTGGGTGCCGCGAACCCCTGCGCGACAAGTGACCAGGCCAATCTCGCCACCGATCGGCGAATTGCAGAGACGGTGCTGCATGGGAAGGCCTTACCTCACATTGCGCGAAAGCGGGGAGAAAACCGTCAGGAGAGGAGAAAGATTGCGGTGCGATGATTCGTCGAGGCGCGAAGAGGGGTCTTCTGGAGTCTCCAACGAGAGTCAGAACAGGTTTATTGCAGATTTCCAGTCCAAAAAGGAAAAGGCCAATCTGTTTCCATGACTGGCCTTTATTTATGCCGGCAACGACCTACTCTCCCACACACTTTCGCGTGCAGTACCATCGGCCCTGCGGGGCTTAACTTCCGTGTTCGGGATGGGAACGGGTGGATCCCCCGCGGTAAGATCACCGACAACTTGAGGCGATTGCGCGGCGTCTGAGCCGCGCGCCGAAATCCTAGCGCTCTACGTGAGGCTCTAGCCAACTTGTTGCCGTAACTTCAGCCTCGGGACATGAGCGAAGAGCCGAATGCTGAGAGCTGAGCTGCAAATTCTCAAAGATCGTGAGGACGATGCCTCACAACTGAATAGATTGGGTACTGCATGTCAATCGACAAGACTCGATAAATTCGTCGGCGCACAGTCATCAGTCATTGCTTCTCAGTCATCCAGGTTCGAACGACATCCAAACAACATTGCTGGTTCCAGTTCAGGTTCTAACTGAGAACTGGCAACTGAGAACTGACAACTGTTACTGCACCGAGTAAATTTTATGGTCAAGCCGAACGGGCGATTAGTACAGGTAAGCTACACGCATTACTGCGCTTCCACTTCCTGCCTATCAACCAGGTAGTCTTCCTGGGCCCTTCTTTACCCTTATGGGTTGGGAGATCTCATCTTGAGGAGTGCTTCCCGCTTATATGCATTCAGCGGTTATCACAACCGAACTTCGCTACCCAGCTATGCCATTGGCATGACAGCTGGAACACAAGAGGTTCGTCCATCCCGGTCCTCTCGTACTAAGGACAGGCCCTCTCAAATCTCCTGCGCCCACAACAGATAGGGACCGAACTGTCTCGCGACGTTCTGAACCCAGCTCACGTACCGCTTTAATAGGCGAACAGCCTAACCCTTGGAACCTTCTACAGCTCCAGGATGCGATGAGCCGACATCGAGGTGCCAAACCGGAGCGTCGATATGAACTCTTGGCTCCGATCAGCCTGTTATCCCCGGCGTACCTTTTATCCGTTGAGCGATGGCCCTTCCATACAGAACCACCGGATCACTAACGCCTACTTTCGTACCTGCTCGACTTGTAGGTCTCGCAGTCAACCACGCTTATGCGTTTGCACTCGTCGGCTGATTTCCAAACAGCCTGAGCGTAGCTTCGCGCGCCTCCGTTACAATTTAGGAGGCGACCGCCCCAGTCAAACTACCCGCCTTACTATGTCCCTCTCCCGGTTAACGGGAATAGGTTAGAACCACAGAACTCGCAGGGTGGTATCTCACCGGTGGCTCCTCCAAGCCCGAGAGCCTGGAATCAAAGCCTCCCACCTATCCTGCGCAGCAAGTGCCATAGTTCATAGTAAAGGTGTAGTAAAGGTGCACGGGGTCTTTCCGTCTAGTTGCGGGCAACCGGCATCTTCACCGGCACTACAAGTTCGCCGTGTCACTCATTAAGACAGTCGCACTTTCGTTACGCCATTCGTGCAGGTCGGAACTTACCCGACAAGGAATTTCGCTACCTTAGGACCGTTATAGTTACGGCCGCCGTTCACTGGGGCTTCAGTTCGAAGCTTCACCTTGCGGTTAACCTCTCCCTTTAACCTTCCAGCACCGGGCAGGCGTCAGCCCCTATACGTCGTTTTCGACTTAGCAGAGACCTGTGTTTTTGTTAAACAGTCGCAGTGCGCATTTCTCTGCGGCCTCTTCGGGCTTTGCACCCTAGTGAGGCACCCCTTCTCCCGAAGTTACGGGGTTAATTTGCCGAGTTCCTTAACAAGTGTTCTCACGAGCGCCTTTGGATATTCTCCTCGTCTACCTGTGTCGGTTTGAGGTACGGTTCCCTTATGTTCTCCTTAGAGGTTTTTCTCGGCAGTGTGGAATCGGCAGCTTTCACCCATACGGGTTACTGCTTTGCGTCTCAGTGATAACTCTCCGACGGATTTTCCTATCGAAGACACCTTACACGCATCGACCGTCATAGCCATAGGACGGCCTGCTTATCCTTCTGCGTCACCCCATCGTGATAACGAACACAAGGGAGCTCCGGAATATTAACCGGATGTCCATCAGTTACGCCTTTCGGCCTCACCTTAGGGACCGGCTGACCCTGAGCGGATTAACCTTTCTCAGGAAACCTTAGACTTTCGGCGCGGAGGGTTCCCACCTCCGTTATCGCTACTTATGCCGGCAGGGTCTCTTCTCAACCGTCCACCAGTCCTTTCGGTCTAGCTTCAAACTGTTGAGAATGCTCTCCTACCACGCACCACAGTTAAGTGA
>CAWCRE010000006.1:0-145000 GCA_963797845.1 Terriglobia bacterium | reverse complement strand
GATGGGGCTCAGCAGTGATCTCGACTTCGTTTTGAGCGAAGGCAAGGGTCGCCAGGACGAGAATTGCCAATTTCGCAGCGGATCTCATGGCAGCGGATTGTACAGCACAGATCATCTTTCGAGCATGCGCCAACTCTTTTCTCGATCACTTCTCGGGACAAGATGAATCGCGGTTGAGAGCCCTTCACACCTGAAGATGCTCCATTCCGCGAGATCGAATCATCCAATGCGCTGAGGAGGGAAATATGACTCGAATAGAAGGAATCGACCCGCAACAGGCGCCCTTCCCGATGCGGCAAGTCTTCGGGAAAATTCGCAAGATGTTGGGCCGGGATCTCACGCCGCAGAAGATCGCCGCCCGCGTGCCGCGCGTGTTCTGGCTGGGTGTGCTCGCAGAATGGTTGCTGGGACAGAAAGCGGCAGTCCCGCAACGGCAACGGATGCTGCTGACGATCCGCACCGCGACGCGGGTCGGCTGCCCGTTTTGAATTGACGCCAATTCTGCCGGAGGCAGAATGTACGGATTAAGCGACGACGAAATTACCGCCATTCGCGAGGGACAGTTCGATACTTTTGCGCCACCGGACCTCGCGTTGCTGCGGATGGCCGACGCTATGGCCGACACGCCATCGAACATCAGCGATGAGCTCTTTCAAGAGTTACGCCGGCATTTTTCGGAGGAGCAACTGATCGAGTTCGCGGCCACCGCGGCTCTTGAAAACTTCCGAGCGCGAAACAACCGTGTGTTCGACGTCGGGAGCGATGGTTTGTATCGCAAGGGCCTTAGGTTCAAACAGCGAGGGACCTGATTTTTTAGTTCTAACGACTCATTTCGCGGCGTTCACTCAGCGTATGACTGAAATGATATTGCGACAGGAACCGCCTGTTCACCGTCGAACCGGAACTTCATGACCACATACCCGTTCTCGCCCGTCCAGCCCATTTCGATTTGCCGGTTCTGCGCAAACGAGGAAGAAATCGTAACTAAGAGCACTGTTCTTGGTAAGCACCGCGTATAGACTCCCGACCAATGACTCTGGCCCTACTGTCTAGTCACCCGAATTAGCTCTTCCATATCGTCGAGGTATTCTTCCAGCGCCTTCCGTCCTAACGAAGTGAGCCGGTAATCGCTTCGTGGCATGCGGCCTTCAAATGACTTGTCGCACGAAATGTACTTTGCGTCCTCCAGCTTGCGCGCGTGGACGCTCAAGTTGCCGTCGGTGCACTTCAGCAGGCGCTTCAGATCATTGAATGTCAGCGAGTCGTTCATCGCCAGCGCGCTCACGATTCCCAGGCGCAAGCGCTCGTGAATCAGGCGATCGAGTTCCGGCAATTCGGTGGTCTCACGCGAACGCTCGGCGCGAACTGGCTCCGCCGCGGGACGCGAGATTCGCTCTTTTCGCGCTGGCCTAGCCACCATGCCTCCTTGCAATCAAAATCCCGAAGACGATGTGCAGGAGACCGAAGCCGAAGGCCATCATAAAGTTGCCATACGCGGCGGGCGCGAAGAGCGCAGCCAGCCCAGTCCCCATGAAACTAACACCCATCGCCGGGACAATCGCCACCGAGAAAGCTCCTGCGGTGGTCACTCCGGCGCCGTAAAGCAGGAGCCACATGCCGGGAATTGCAGCCGTAATTCCCAATCGATATAGGGCCAGGGTAAGCAGCGCAGCCGAGATTGCTGGAGGTAAGAAGGCCAGGAAGAACTTGCGCGCCGGACCACTGGTGAGCGCGGATCCCGAATGCTGCGCCTTGAGACGAAGAGTGAGGACGGCGATCGCGATCGCAACCATGGCCTCGGTCAGCCACACGCGAAGCCACGCCTCACCCGAAACCTGCCGCGCCGCGATTCCTGCCGCGATTAGTGCCGTTGCGCCCATGCCGACCTGTCCCCATCCTGGTACCGCGGTAAACGAGGACGAGCGCTGCATCGTCTCGCGAATGAAACGGAGATCTTCGACCGCTGGCTTAGGCAATGGTCGACCGCGCCGATGCGATGGGCGAATGCGATGCGGACGTTCCTGCATTCTTCTAGAATAGCCGCTAACGACCCGATTCTCCAAGTACTTTTCGTTACAAAGTAACGTGCTATTCGGCCTTGTTTTAGACTTCAGCCATGGGCGATCTGGGCAAGCTGCTGGTGTTTGGAGGAGTACTGCTGATCGTTGTCGGCCTGCTGGTCATGGTCCTCGGTCGAGCGAACTTCCCCCTTGGACGCCTGCCCGGCGACATCGTCTACCGCGGCAAGAACACGACTTTTTATTTTCCGCTGGTCACTTCGATCCTGCTGAGCGTGGTACTCACCCTGGTGTTGTGGGTGGTGGGCAGACTGAGGCGTTAACGCGTTCGGCACTCAGCCACGTCCAACGTATCCCGCCGGCGCAGTGCCGCCGGGACGGCGGCCGTACCTCTTTCCTGTAAACTGCGGTTTCCATGGGTGCCGCCGATCAACTTGGATTCAGCTTCCGTCCCGCCGAACGCCGGGTATGGAGCGTGCGCGACCTGGTCGCGGCGGTCCGCACCCACGTCGAGCGCGAATATGGAGACGTTTGGGTCGAAGGAGAAATCTCCAACTTCCGCTCTCCCGGGTCCGGCCATCTGTACTTCACCCTGAAAGACGGGAATTCTCAGATCAGTGCGGTGATGTTTCGCTCGCAGGCGCGGCTGTTGCGTTTTCGTCCCGAGGACGGCATGCAGGTGGTCGCTCGTGGACGCGTCACCATCTACGAAGAGCGCGGGAACTTGCAGATCGCTGCGGAATATCTTGAGCCCAAAGGCGCCGGCGCGCTGCAAGTCGCTTTCGAACAACTCAAGGCGAAGCTTCAAGCGGAAGGTTTGTTCGACGCAGAACGCAAGAAGGCGATACCCGACTCTGCCACAGCGGATTGGGATCGTAACTTCCCCGCAAGCCGCCGCGTTGCGCGACATTCTGCAGATTCTGCATCGCCGCCATCACACGGTGAATGTCCTCATCTTTCCCGCCCAGGTGCAAGGCGAGATGGCCGCGCTCGAAGTCAGCGCGGGGATTCGCCACTTCAACAAAACCGGGACCGTCGAGGTAATCATCGTTGCCCGCGGTGGAGGGTCGGCCGAGGATCTAGCTGCCTTCAATCACGAAGGGCTGGCGAGAGCGATTGCCGCTTCGAAGATTCCGGTGATCTCGGCGGTGGGTCATGAAACCGACTTCACCATCGTCGACTTCGTTGCCGATCTTAGAGCGGCCACGCCCTCGGCGGCGGCGGAGATGGTCATCCGTTCGCGGCAGGATATCGAAGAGCTTTCCGAAAGCCTGCGGCAAAGGCTGGAACGTGCGATGCGGTACCGCTTGCTGATCGGCAAGCAGCACCTGACGGAATTGGCACAGCATGGCGCGTTTCGTCGCATGACCAACCTGATCAACCAGCGACAGCAACGCGTAGACGAACTCGTGTACCGGCTGGAGAAGGCGGAACGGCAGACGATTGAGCAGCAGCGCCGGCGATGGGAAAGTGCATCAGCAGCAGTAAGGCATTACGATGTGCGGCGCATTCTGTCGGGGATCCGCAAGGAGCTTGACGCGCGAGTGGGGTCCATGGTGTCGGCGGCTCGAACGCGGCTCCTAGAGCAACGAATCCGCTTACAGCGCTTGGAAGGCCAGATGGAGGCGCTTTCTCCCCTGGCCGTTCTGGATAGGGGTTATGCGCTGGTCTTCGATTCCCACGGGCAATTGGTCAAGGATGCGGCCCAATTGCAAGCCGGAAACGACGTCACGGCCCAGGTGGCACGCGGACGATTCATCGCAACCGTCAAAAAAACTATCGTCTGAGATGTTTCTGCTCTAAGTTCTCTTCCGCTAACAGCTCGCAGCTTAAAAGCATCGTAGAAGGCGCAGAACCGTGGATTACAATGGCATGTCTTAGGTGTTTCTGCTTGAGCCGGAAAGGTGTTTTCTGATGCTAGCGCTGGCGCCACCCCTGACGATGAAGTCGATTCTCGACATCATTCTGGTGGCGATCGTCATTTACGAGTTCCTGGCGCTGATCAAGGGAACCCGCGCAGCGCTCATGCTGGTAGGCGTCGCGGCGCTGGCGCTGATTTACTACTTCTCACGGCTGGGCGAACTTACCACGCTGAACTGGCTGATCAGCACTCTTCTTCCCTACACAGTCTTCGCCTTGATCGTGGTATTCGCGGCGGAGATTCGCCAAGGTCTGGCGCGACTTGGCCGGCGCATGACTTTGAGCCGGAGCTCGGCCGCCGAAGCTGACGCATACGACGACATCGTTCTGGCCGCCAATCTTTTTTCTCAGAATCAAACTGGCGCACTGATCGTGATTGAACGCGAAATCGGCTTGCGTACTTACATCGAGAGCGGGGTTCCCCTCGATGCGCAGCTTTCGTACGACTTGCTGGCCACGATTTTCCGGCCCAGCGCGCCCTTGCATGATGGCGCGGTTATTATCCAGGGGGACCGCATCGCTGCCGCAGCATGTTTCCTGCCGCTCTCGATGAATCCGATTTTGTCCACGCAACTTGGAACCAGGCACCGTGCGGGTATCGGCGTAACCGAAGAGACCGATGCCATTGCCGTGATCGTCTCCGAGGAAACTGGCGCCATCAGCATTGCCTCCGCCGGAAAGATCGAGCGTGACCTGACCGTGGACGAGACGCGCGAACGACTGGGCGGTTTGTTGCGGCGTTACGTCCCGCCGTCCACTTTGCCGACGCCGATTGTCAAGGAGGCGGAATCACTGGACAACGACGAAGAGGCCGAGCCTCGCCCTGCCCGCGAAACAGCGGACACCGCGACTCGGGAGCGGATGACTGACCATGACTGACTTCTTGCGGCGTCACGTGTTTCACAACATCGGCCTCAAGTTGATTTCGCTTGCCATGGCGGTCGGGCTCTGGCTCGCGGTAGCGCGAGATCCGGTGGACGAAGTCCCGCTGGAAATCCCTATCGAGTTTCATCGCATGCCTGACAATCTGGAAATCAGCTCCGAGAACATTCCCAAAGCGCAGATTTTGTTGCGTGGTCCCGAGCGGCTGATCCATCGACTGCAGCCGACCGACGTGCACGCCGAAATTGATCTCGGTCACGTGAACACGGTTGGTGAGCGCACTTTCGATTTGAGTTCCCATCAGATCCAGAAGCCGAACGACTTGGAAGTGGTACAAGTCATTCCCAGCCAATTTCAACTCGAGTTTGACCAGCGCGAGAGCCGCGAAGTGGAGATCAAGCCCCGCGTGGTGGGGACGTTTGCCGCGGGATGGCAAATTGGAAATATCGAAGTTGTGCCCTCCAAGATTCTTATCAGCGGTCCCAAGAAGCACGTGGATGCGGTCGAGGGCGCTATCACCGATCCCGTGGATGTGACCGGAACTGTGTTGCGAGGGAGCTTTGTCACCCATGCGTATGTTTCGGACCCGCTGGTCCAAGTGGTACGCCCCGAACCGGTGCGAGTTACGGTTAACATGGAGAAGGCCGCCGACGGCGCACATTAAACTCTTACAGCACATGACAACTCAGGCAAGGCAGCTGTTCGGAACCGATGGGATTCGCGGTGTCGCGGGCGAATTTCCCCTAACCGTGGAAAGCACGTTTCTGATTGGCCGGGCCCTTGGCCACGATCTGGTGCGCTCGAATCGACAAGCTCGCGTGGTGATCGGCCAAGACACACGCCAGTCCAGTGGATGGATCGCCGATCGCGTGGCGTTAGGTCTGGCTTCGGTGGGCGTGGCAGTCGAGAGTGCCGGCGTGATAACGACACCCGGAGTGGCTTTCCTTGCCCGATCGCGCAAATTCGACGCTGGGGTGGTGATCTCGGCGTCGCACAATCCCTGGACCGACAACGGTATCAAGGTATTTTCCGGGGACGGTTACAAATTGCCTGACTCGCACGAACTCGCGATTGAACATGAAATTTTCGGTTTGCTGGAGAACCCGCAAGCCCATGCAGAGCCAGCCACCAAGCCTGCTGCCAGTCTGCCGGGACGAGCGGAACTTCGCCATGCCTACATTCACTGGCTGGCGCAGTCGGCAAGCGCTGACTTGAGCCGTTTGCGAGTGCTGGTGGATTGCGCCAATGGCGCGGCCACGGCGGAAGCCCCGGAGCTTTTCAAAGCATGCGGAGTAAGAGCGACGTTCCTGAGTGCGGCGCCGGACGGTAAGAACATCAACGAGGGTTGCGGCGCACTACATCCGGAAACTGTCGCCAGGCAGATGGCAGAGCAGAAAGGTCAATTTGATCTTGGCGTCACGTTTGACGGAGATGCGGATCGGGCATTGTTCAGCGACGCGGAAGGCCGCGTGGTGAATGGTGATGCGGTGTTACTGGTCGCAGCCCGAGATATGCAGTCGCGCGGACTGCTCGCGGGTTCGACCGTGGTGGCAACCACCATGTCGAACATGGGCCTGGAGATCGCCTTCCGGAACTCCGGGATCAAGATGTTGCGGGCGAACGTGGGCGACAAGTATGTGCTCGAGGAAATGCGGAAGACAGGCGCGGTTCTGGGCGGAGAGCAATCCGGGCACATCATTTTCCGCGATGGCGATGCGACCACGGGTGACGGATTGCTGACCGCGCTGAAATTGATGGATGTGATGTGCCGGTCGCGACAGACTCTCGCGGATTTAGTCTCTGACCTGAAAGTTTTCCCGCAGACCATCAAAAATGTTCGCGTGCGGGAGAAGATTCCCTTCGCCAAGGTTCCCGAGATCCAGAACGCGATCGATTCCGCAACTCGCGAACTCGATGGTAATGGGCGCGTGGTGGTGCGCTACTCGGGCACTGAGGCTCTGGCACGCGTCATGATCGAGGCCGAATCGGAAGAGAAGATGAAAGCGCTGGCCGATAACGTGGCGGGCGCGATTCAGTCTGCTTTGGGTGTGTGATGGTTGCCATCACCCCATCGGATCGAGTCTTTATACTTACCGGCGCAGGGATCAGCGCGGAAAGTGGCATCCCGACGTTCCGCGGTGTCGGCGGGCTTTGGCGCAACCATCGCATAGAGGAAGTGGCCTCACCATCCGCATGGGCGCGCGATCCGGGATTGGTTTGGGAGTTCTACTCCATGCGCCGTCGCGTGGCTGCCGAAGCGAAGCCGAATCCCGGGCACTTCGCGCTCGCACAGCTTGAGAAAGAATTCGGTGATCGGCTCTACCTCTGCACCCAGAATGTGGACAACCTGCACGAACAGGCGGGGTCGAAGCACGTGTTGCACATGCATGGCGAGCTGTTTCGTAGCCGATGCGATTCCTGTGCGCGGACGCCGTTCGCCGACCTGTCCACCTACGAACCTCCGGCTGCGCTGCCTCGTTGTAGCTGCGGAGGAAGCATCCGCCCGCACATCTGCTGGTTCGGCGAGATGCCCTATGACATGGATCGAATTCTTGCAGCGCTCGAAGAGTGCACGTTGTTCATGGCCATTGGCACTTCGGGCGTGGTGGAACCGGCTGCGAGTTTCGTGAGACGAGTAAGCGGTCGGACGCGTACTGTGTATGCAGGGCCCGAAGAACCTGCAAACCGCCGTTCGTTCACCGAGGTTTGCATCGGGAACTCAGGAGAGCTTTTGCCAACGCTGTTTGAAGTCGTGAAACCCCGGTGAATTTCATCAACCATCTCGCCGCGTTCTGGAACCTGCTGTTGCTGATTGCCGTGTTCGCGACTCTCGGCGGCTTCGTCTACACGTTGGTGATCCGCAGGATGGTGCGAGTGCGCCGTATCGCCAACGCGCGGGACCGGCGCCTGCTCAGAGAGGCGGCCGAGCGGGAAGGAAATTCACGATCTGACTAGTTCCACCCGGCTCTCGAACGGCACTTCCAAGGAACAACTCAGATTTTTAGAAAGACCTTCTTCCGCCACAGCATCCACAGCAGCATCCAGCAGAACAACACTGCCGCAATCGAATAAATCAACGAAGCATTCGGCACGCTGAACCCCGCGGCCTCAAGATGTGCCTGCGCCGCTTCGTGCCAGTTCAACACGGTCCCGTTCGGCGCTGCGCCGTAAACGAGTACCCTGGCCCGTACACCAGTGCATCGGCTATGTAGGCAACAATGGCATTCATTCCGAAAACCAGAATCGGCATGGTCCACGCGCCGCGCCAGCGCTTCACCTCGGTCATCCAGTAAAGGAAGGAAAGAAAGACCAGCGCGAAATCCGCCGGTGAAGAGCACGAAGGAGCTGGTCCAAAGATTCTTGTTAATGGGAAACGATTGGTTCCACAACAAGCCCGCAATCGAGCCCGAGCACCCCGAACAACAGCATGCGATAGATCTTCGTCGCGTGACTGTTCGCCGAGCGCAGCCAATGTCCGGTCAGCACGCCGATCAAAGTTGTTCCTAGCGCGGGTATGGTGCTGATGATGCCCTCGGGATCGCGGACGCCGTTGTACAGCCTTCCTGCGAAGAGCGTGCGATCCAGCCACGCAACCAGGTTGCGTTCGGGATCCATGAACGGAATGTCGCGTCCGGGCAAGCCGAAACCGGGTACCGGCACGAAGCGTAAGATTGCCCAATATCCGACCAAACAAGCGACGAGGGCAAGCACCTGCCCGCGGCGGTTCGACCACAGCTCCAGGATAGTCGCGAAGAAGTAGCAGAGCGCGATGCGCTGTGTGACACCTTCAATACGGTAGGTGTGCGGATCGAACCCGACAAAGGGGAATCCGTTTACAAATAATCCGATCGCAATCAGCATGCAGGCTTCTCTTGAAGGCGTGATACAGAATGTGCCCGCGAGACTCTCCGCGCTTGAGCCGGGAGGAGAATGCAAAAACAATCGAGACGCCCACCAGGAATAAGAACGACGGAAAAATCAGATCCGCCGGAGTCCATCCGTTCCATTGCGCGTGCTTGATAGGCCAGTACGCGCCTTCATCGCTCCCAGGATTGTCCACCAGGATCATGCCCGCGACCACCAGCCCGCGGTAGATATCGAGCGAGATCAGTCGCCCGCTCGGCTTCGCTAAGTTTTCCGAAGGAAACGACGCTGTTACCGGTTGGGTGGTCGCCATGATTGCCACCAATATAGACCTGAGGCCGCTGCCATTATACTTATTCTTCCGAGTCGTCTTTCAGAGTCCCGCCAGTTTGGGCCCGATACCCATCTCAACCAGCAAAGGAACCGACAACGGGTGCACCTGCTCCATGTGCTCGCGCACCAATGACTTCATGATGTCCACCTCGCCTTCGGGCACTTCGAAGACGAGTTCGTCGTGCACCTGCAGCGTCATGCGCGACTTCATTTCGCGTTCGATGATCGCGGCATCAATGCGGATCATCGCCAGCTTGATCAAATCCGCGGCAGTTCCCTGCAAAGGCGTATTCACAGCCGTACGCTCGGCGAATCCGCGCAACTGAAAGTTCTTGCTGTTGATGTCCGGGAATCGGCCGCACGCGGCCAAAAAGCGTTTGCACCTTCTGCTCGCGCCGCGCTTGCTCGAGAGTCTCGTCGATGAAACTTCCGCACGCCGCTGTACTTTTCGAAGTAAGCGTCAATGAAGCGCTTGGCCTCGCTGGTGTCGATGCCGAGATTTTGCGAAAGACCGAAGGGAGATAATCCGTAAACGATGCCGAAGTTGACGACCTTCGCCTGGCGGCGATGATCTGCGGTAACCAGCAGAGGGCGGGACCCCAAAGACCTGCGACGCAGTCAGGGTGTGAATGTCGTCTCCCCGGCGATAGGCTTCGACCAGCAATTCGTCCTGCGAGAAATGCGCCAGCAGGCGCAACTCGATCTGCGAGTAGTCGGCTGCGAGAATAACGTTGCCGGGTCGCGCCGTGAACGCCGCGCGAATTTCACGCCCCAACTCGGTTCGGATTGGAATGTTCTGAAGGTTCGGATTCGCGGACGAAAGCCTCCCGGTGGAGGTTCCGGTCTGACTGAAGGTTGTGTGCAGCCGCCCGGTAGCTGGGTTGAGCAAATCAGGGAGCGTATCGATGTAAGTCGACTTAAGCTTGGTGAGCTGACGATACTCCAGCACCTGGCGCGCAATGGCGTGCTGCTCTGCCAGGCCCTCCAGCACATCCACCGCCGTGGATGTGACCTTGCCCTTGCCGTATTTCACCGGCCGAGGCAGGTTCATCTTATTGAAGAGCACGTCGCTGAGTTGCTTGGGAGAGCCGATGTTGAATTCGCAGCCGGCGAGCCCCCATATTTCGCGACACATTTTCTGGATGTCCGATTCCAGTCGCGACGACATTTCGCCCAGCACTCGACGATCAATCTCCACGCCAGCAATTTCCATACGCGCGAGAACCGGTACCAGGGGCAAATCGATCTCGTCGTAAAGCTTCAGCAATTCCGACTGTTCGACTTCACGACGCAGGCTGGAAGCAAGCCGGCCTGTGACGTCGGCAGATTCCGCCAGGCTCCCACTCAGGTTGAGATTGAATCGACGCAAAGCGACATCGGGCAATGTGTGAGACGAATACGTGGGATCGAGCAGATAGGAGTACAACATCGAGTCGTGCTGGACACCGTTGAGCGTAATTCCCTGCTCGTGCAGCGCACGCAACATCGCTTTGTAGTCGTGCACCGACTTGCGCAGGTTCGGATCGGCAAGAGCGGAAAGAACCGACGACCGAGCGGCTTCGTTTTCGAGCGAAACGGTAACTGCCTCGTTGGGAACGACCGAAACGGCGACGCTGCGTAAGCTCTGGATACTCGGAGCGGGTGCGGCCATCAGCGGCAACATCGCTCCTTGCTGCTCATCTTTTTCTTCGCCTTCGGGCTGCCCTTGTGAAGCCGGGATATCAATTGCCACCGCAAGCGAACCGCCCCAGGGAATGGATGAGAGAACCTGCTGAACGTCGGAGACGTTGGCGGCGTCGCGATATTTCGCGTTGGTAATTTCGACCACCGGCAACAATTCTTTCAGCAGCGAGGTGAATTCAAGTTCCGTGAACAGCGCGCGCAAGGAATCCACGTCGGGCTCGCCCACTTTCATCGAGTCCACATCCAGGGTCACCGGCACGGCGGTATCAATCGTGACCAGCTTTTTGCTCAGAAGGATATTCTCGCGGTTGTTGAGCAGAGACTCGCGGTACGTTTTCTTTTCGACTTCGCTGGCACGATCGAGCGCCGATTCCAAGCTGCCGAAGCGCCGAATCAGCTCGACCGACCCTTTGTCTCCGATACCGGGAGCACCGGGAATGTTGTCGATGCTGTCGCCGCGGAGCGCCATGACATCGACGACGCGCTCCGGAGGCACCCCGAAGATTTCTTCCACTTTCGGAGCGTCACAAATCAGGTTGTCTTTCGGCGGATTCAGCACACAGACATGCTCGTTCACCAGCTGCAGCATATCTTTGTCACTGGAAACCACGAACACGGGCCGGCCTATCTCAACCGCCTGGCGGGCGAGAGTTCCGATCACGTCGTCAGCTTCGTACCCGGCCAACTCGAGAATCGGAATGCGATAGGCTTCCAGTGCGCGCCGAATGTAAGGGATCTGCTGCGCGAGTTCTCCCGGCATTTCTGAACGATTCGCTTTGTACCCGCCGTATTCGATTTCCTGAAACGATTGGGTCTTGAGATCCCACTTACGAACATTGGCCATCCCGGCGGCTTGCTGATCCCGGAACGTGGGCGCCGCTACATCGAAAACCGCCGCCAGGTATTGCGGCGAGAAATCGTCCCGCAACTTTCGCAGCATGTTGACGAAGACGTAAGTTGCCGCCGTGGGAAGCCCGGTCTTGGTCGACATCCCGCGCTGCCGCGCCATGGCGTGGTAGGCGCGAAAGATGAACGACATCGCGTCCATCAGGTAGATGCGCTCGGGTTCCCGGTACTTGCCGTTTGGCTTGGAAACGGCACGCTGCGGTGCTGCGCCGGCGGGGACGCTCTCAGTCGTTTTGGGGGATTTTTTCTTTGCGGGCAAGTCCTAATTTTATCAGGAACAGCCGCAGCCCTGAGGGAGCAGCGCGGTCAAGACCTGTCCCCCTTTGAGTTTAAATCCCGGAAGAGTCCACGAGTCCGAATTGCCAACAGACTTTCGTGATTACAGGCAATTCCGCTAATTGCGTTTGCCGTACTCTGTCGTGTAATGCAGCTTGATCTCTCCGCACGTACCCTGCTCTGGAGAATAGACAATGCAGGAATCGAACGGCCGGGAGTACACATGCAAACTTACTGCGCGATCGTTGAACTGCGGCGGATTGTAGACACGGTGCACCGGGTCTTGAGGGTTGACGGCGCAAGGATGGGTTGAGTTCATCTCGATCGTGTCAGAAGTTTCCAGGCAGCAGGTGCCGCGATCAAGCTTCTGTTCGACCAGGTGGAAGTTTTCAACTAGCAGGCGACCGATAGGGACACTCATCCAGCAATTCTGATCCTGGTGGTTGTGCACCGAACTACCCTGACCAACTTCCCAACAGATCGCGATCAGTTCGTAGAGCGGGGTCTTGTCGATCAGGTTGCGCGTGTAGTGCTGACGATCCCAAGAGAGATAGGGCGTCAAGGTTTCCGCGGAAACCGTGGTACCGCGCAAGAATTCGAGAATCTGGCCGGTGGTTTCAAATGCAGCTTCCGGAAATTTGCGCAGTTCAGCGACGAAATCCTGGATCGGAATCGGCTTCGACAATGCCTGTGTGCTCATTTTTGTCCCCGCAAAAGTATACGAAATTCGGAGTCAGTAGTCAGGAGTACGTAGTCAGCGGCCTCTTACTCCAGGAACATGCAATCGCCGTACGAGTAGAAGCGGTATCTATGCTCGACGGCATGCTTATAAGCGGCCAACACCGGTTCTCTGCCTCCGAAGGCACACACCAGCATCAACAAGGACGACTCCGGCAGATGGAAGTTGGTCAGCATGGCCCGCACGACCCGGAATTCGTATCCCGGATAAATGAACAGGTCCGCCTCTCCTTCCGCGGCCTGGATTCGGCCGGACTCGCGGGCGGCAAACTCCAGAGTGCGAACCGTCGTGGTGCCGACAGCGACGATGCGGCGTTTGGCGTCCAGCGCAGAATTGATAGCCGAGGCTGTATGCGGATCGATGTGATACGACTCGCGATGCAACCGGTTTTCCTCAACACGGCTGGCTCGCAGTGGCTGAAAAGTTCCCAGGCCCACGTGCAAGGTGACTTCCGCAATTTCGATCCCGCGACGGCGCATTCGCTCGAGAATCTCGAAAGTGAAATGTAGCCCGGCTGTCGGAGCCGCTACCGATCCGCGCTCGCGGGCATAGACGGTCTGATAGCGCTCCAGATCAGCCCGGCTGTCATCGCGATGGATGTATGGCGGCAGGGGTACGTGTCCCAGACGCTCCACCACGCCTTGGAAATCTGCGACCGGGAGGAAGCGGATACGACGCTCCCCATAGCTGCCGCGTGCGACCACCTCCGCCTCAAGTTCCCGGTCCCCAAAGTACAAACGCTCGCCAATACCAATCTTGCGCCCGGGACGCACCAGGCATTCCCATTCATTGGGCTGAGAAGAAAGTTGGTGAGTCAACAGGACTTCAATCTCCCCGCTCAGGAAATCGCGAGTTGCAGGATTGCTGTGGCTGAGGCGCTGCGCTCTCGATCCGCTTCGCCGGCCATAAAGCCGCGCCGGAAACACCCGGGTGTTATTGAAAACGACGAGGTCGTCCGGCCTAAGGGTATCGGGAAATTCGGCGAAGCTGCTGTCCTTGGACTGTCCTGTGCGGCGGTCGAAGCGCAGCATTCTCGAAGAAGAACGGTCGCTCAACGGCTGTTGGGCTATGGATTCTTCCGGCAAATCGTAATGAAAGTCAGAGAGCAGCACGAGTGTGAAATTAATTTTCTCAAAAACCGGAGCGCTCCGGGCGGGTGAGGCAATAACCGGATTGTGTGGACCCGCAAACGTGCGATACCATACGCGAGCCGAGTCGGCCCAGACCTCGCCGCCTCCCTAAGCCTATGGCAACCGAGCACAAATTACGGAAAGGAATTGTAGCCTTCGGCAAGATGCTGCACGAACGAGGCTATGTGGCGGCCATGGACGGGAATCTGTCGGTGCGCCTGGACGAGCGACGTGTGCTGGCCACCCCGACCGCCATGTGCAAAGGCATGATGCGGAGCTCGGACTTGGTCATCGTGGACTACGATGGCAATCAACTGACGGGCCGCCGGCATGTCTCCAGTGAAATCGGAATGCACCTCCTGATTTACCGGCTGCGTCCCGATATTCATAGCGTGGTTCACGCCCACCCTCCTACCGCAACCGGCTTCGCCGCCGCGGGAATGCCCTTGAACAAACCGCTGGTTTGCGAGGTAGTCATCGGGCTGGGCTCGATCCCGTTGGCGAAATATGGAACTCCTGGCACTTCGGAACTCGCGGGAGCCCTGGAGCCGCTCATTCCGGATTACGACGCCATCCTGATGTCGAACCATGGCGTGGTTACGTACGGAGATTCGCTGGAACACGCCTACATGAAGATGGAAACCGTCGAACACTTTGCCAAGATCGCCCTGGTGACGCATGTCATTGGCCAACAGCAACCTCTCGCCGGAGAAGAACTCGAGAAGCTGCTGGAGGCGCGAAATAAGTACGAAGGACTGAAGGCAACATCCTTGCCGCTCGAAATGTCGTACCGGCAATCGTGCGGCGATCACAGTTCTGGGATGAAATCCGCGGAATCAGAATCCAAGCCTCGACGCAGCCTGACCCGCCAGCGGTAATCTACTCTCCCCCGATACGAAACCGGAAACCTGCCCGAAAATTTGCCGTCAACCCTGGATAGCCGACTACCTCGTTGTAATGTGCGTTCAAAACATTTTCCGCGTTGACATAGGCAGTCACCCGGGAATTGAGGGCGTACCAAGCTCCAAGATCAACGCGGGCGTAACCGGCTGCATGATTGATGTTGAATCCAGAAAAGTCCGAATCGGGGCGGCGTCCCACAAAACTCCCGCCCAGATTTCCTCCCCATTTGTTTCCGAGATAGTTCAAGAGAATCGTGCCTGCGTGCTTGGGACGTCGCAGGAGTGGCGTTCCCTTCGCCAGCAGCGGATCGCAGAAAAACTGCGGAGTGCAGAACGGCGCCTCCAGGTTTTCGGTGGAAGTGTAGGTGTATCCGGCGTTCAACAGGATACGGGACGAAATCTTGCCATTCAGCTCCAGTTCAGCACCCTGAGCGAACGACTTGTCCACGTTCACGTATTGGCCGACAAACGTGGTCAGGTTCTCGTTGTAATCCACGCGGTCGGTAAAGAGATTATGGAAGTAAGTCGCTGTCACTGAATATTTCCCGCCGAACAAGTTCTGCTGCACGCCGGCTTCGAAGCTGCGATTACGCTCTGGTTTCAGCCCTGGGTTCGGGATGCTGAATGGCGGCCCGGCAAACGACTCGTCAAAGCGCGGCTCTTTGAATCCGGTTGCATAGGTGAACCGAAGGTTGGTGCCGGAGAAAATCTGTCCGCCACGCAACGCTTGCAGGGTGAGCGCGACGCGAGGGACCCCGGTGTTGCCAAAGCCTCCGTTGTGCACGAATCGCGCGCCCGCGATCGCCGTCAGGCGGCCCAGCGTGAGTGACTGCTGCACGTAGGCGGCATGATTCAAGTAAAGGCCGTGAATGAGTGGAGGGAAATTGAGATCCCCGGTAAAGCCGTTCTCGTCCTCAAACTCATAACCAACGGTCGTTCGGGCCCACGTGCGCTCCTGGTAATCGCCCTGATAATCGAACCCAGCGCGATTAAAGTCGGCCACGGAATTGGATTGGAAGTCCGCCGTTCTACCTGGGTCGGCAAAATCATCTACGTTCCTGCGCAGGTGCCGGTATTCGAAACCGGTAAAGCGATGCTGCCAACCAGACGGCGCGGAGACCACCAATTCTATGCTTCCCAGAAGATTATTCTGCCTCTGCCAGCCGTCGCTGTCCGGAGGTTCCAGGCGAGCGCCATTGAAATCCCACGATCCAGCAACCCCGGTTCGATTGTTGGAGTGACGGGCGCGAATTCGCAGGGCAACTTTGTCGCTCAACGCGAAACCAACGTTTGCCCCTTGAAGAGAATTGGAATAATCGTCGTTCAGTCCTTGCCCGTTGGTGTTGAACTGTTCCCCGAAGGCACTGTAGTCCAAAAGGCCGCGCGCGCCGGTCAGAGAGGCGTAGCCATGCGCAGTGCCAAAGTTTCCGCCATCGGCTCCAAAGCGAAATTCCGGAACGCGCGTGCTTCCGTTGCGCGTCCAGAACTGCACCACGCTCGTCATAGCGTCGGAACCGTAAAGGGTGCTCTGCGCGCCGCGAAGGAACTCCAGGTGATCGGCTTCCGTGAGAGGAACCACACCGAAATCGAAAGTGCCTCCGGTTTCGTTGATCGGAACGCCATCCACCAGAACTTTGTTGTAGCGCGATTCGCCGCCGCGAACGAACAGAGAGGACAAAGAGCCCCGCCGGCCCGAGTTGTTGATGATGGCGCCCGGCAGAAATTGTAGAGCGTCGGCAGCCGATACCGGATTCATCACCTGCAACTGCGCCGCGCCAAGACTGTCGACGCTGGTGGCCGTGGTGTCACTGGGGACGGGATTTCGCGTCGCGCTGACGACGACGGTTTCGGTGGCGGGCGCAATACTTAGGCGGAGCACCGCGGCTTCCTGAGTAGAAACATCCATTGAAAGCGGAGCGAATCCGGGAGCCAGCACCTCGACCTTGTCTCCGACCCCGGCATTGCGCAGAATGACATTGCCCTCTGCAGAGGTAGTTTGTATTTCCTTCACCACCGTTCCGGCGAGCAATTGAACCTGGGCCTGGGAGACGGGATGGGATTGTGGATCGAGAACTCTGATTTGCAGATCTTTGGCGAAGGCTGAAGAAATCAGAAATATACAAACACAAATTTGAGACAACCGCATGGACTCCTCCTTTTACACGCGAAAAGGGTTGAGTTGGCGGTTCGCGCCGGTCTCCTGGCTTACGAGTAAGGACGCGGGAGCGTCCATCCAACACCGTCGGCCTTCCCGGAATCTCCAGTGACCGGCGGCAGTGTCCTCGTTAACAGTTGCGCGGCAGCGCGGGTTTTGCACCCGCTTCCCACCTCGTCACAAACGGCGAGGTTGCGCGAACCAAAGATTGGGAAAGAACTGGGATGCCGGATGAATGTAAGCCGGAGAGGAACGGTTGTCAAACCGGTGTTCATGGGAATCAATCTGGGGGAGGGGACTAAGGCATCGATATGAATACGTACTTTCCGCCCCTTGTCCGGTACCAATCGCCACCATCTCCTTTCTGGGGGGTCGAGCAAAGAATGTGCGATTCTCCCAGCGACGCTCGCCGCGCCTTCGCTTTACGCTAAGTTGTTGAAAATTCGTTAGACGCTCTCCGCGTCGCAAAAAGCGGGTTGGAGGCTCGCGTAGGATGCCGTTTCCGGGCGTTTAGAGGCCCGTGGCTGCGCCGACGGGGTCCGGGTGGCACTTTGGGCTAGGCGGGCTTTTTGCCAGGTCTCTAATCGCCCACAAACGCGTTATATATCTTTAAGATGTTATTATATGTACAAACTACCAGCGCTCGCTTACCTGGTTTGCGAATTTGTCCCCAGCCGCTTATCCAGAAAAGGAAACTCAGGACTTCCTGCTTTCTGAACATTCGCTTCGCTGAATTCCCGCGCGCGATCCAGGGCAGACTGCAGTTCCGCTTGCCATCGCTCCATCTCTGCTTCTTTCGCATCGGGCGGCACTGGCATCTTGGCGCTTACGCGAATGAGGGCTCTCGAGAACGGTTTCGGAATCATCAAGGCGTCCCAAGTCCGCAGAGTCCATGCACGATCCAGGGCAATATGAAACGCCATCATCGGCGCTCCCGTCATCTTCGAGAGCGCTACCGGCCCGGGCTTGACTACGTACTTCGGCCCCCGCGGACCATCAATGGTAAAGGCTGCCGTCCAGCCGCGATCAAGTTCCCGCTTCATGCCGATCAGCGCTCGCACTGCGCCTCGAGAACTCGAGCCGCGCACCTTGACGAAGCCAAATTTGCGGATGATGCGGCCGGTGTACTCGCCGTCGAAACTGTCGCTGCTCATCACCCGGACCTTCAGGTCGCGGTACACGTACATCGCCGGAAGCATGCAGGAATGCCAGAAGGAGTAAACGAAGGGTCCGGAATCGTCCGGCTCGGGAGCTCCCTCTTCCCGCGAGATGGCAAATCGCAGCGTCGGCCCGATCGCGCGCACGATGAGATAAACACTCCAGGTGATCAGCCATAGCCCGATCCGTTGCTTCACCGTGAACACCGGCGGAGGAGCGCTGGTCGGGACTGTGTCTGGAGTGGTAGTCGTGCTCACGCGCTCATTGTACCGTCGTAGACGCGGCAACAACCCCGGGCAGCTATTCCGAATCCAAAGCGCCCGTGGCCAATCGCAAAAGTGGACCTTCCGAAGAAGCGCGGCGACTGACCGCAACCGAAATTTTCGATGCCGCGGTTCTCAACGCCCGCGAGGAGATCAAGCGCTCACCGCGAACGCTGGCGTTTTCGGGAACTCTTGGTGGCTTGACCATGGGCCTGACTGGCCTGGCGGTCGCTGCCGTTCGCGCATACCTGGGCGACAGCCCCTCGGCACAACTGGTCGCATTGACGTTATATCCGGTCGGATTCATCGCCGTGATCATTGGGCGCGCTCAGCTGTTCACGGAAAACACCTTGTACCCCGTGGTGTTGGTCCTTGACGAACGTAAGTACGTCCTTGAGACGCTGCGTTTGTGGCTGGTGGTATTCACCGCGAACGTGGTGGGAGCCTTTCTGTTCTCGGTGTTGGCGATACGCACCGGCGCGCTGCGGCCAGAGATCGCTCAGCAACTGGTCAAGCTCGGCACGGAGTCGGTAAACGGGACAGGTGCTCATTTCTTCTGGAGCGGGATCATCGGAGGTTGGCTCATCGCCATGGTTGCGTGGGAAGTGACGGCCAGCCATTGGACCATCGGTCAATTGGTGATGGTCTGGATTTTAACCTTCGTGGTGGGTATCGGCCGCTTGTCACACTGCATCGCGGGTAGTGGAGAGATTTTTTCGGCGGTGGTGTCAGGCCAGGTTTCGTTGGCGACCTATCTTCACTGGCTGTTCTTTGCAACCGCCGGCAATATCGTTGGAGGCGTGGTAATCGTCAGTGTGCTGAATTATGGACAGGTGCGAGACCCGGAAGATATGTAGTTCAAAGTGTGTGCAGGTAAGCTAAAAGGTCTTGCACCTGCTGCTCCGAAAGAACTTGCCCATATCCTGACATTTTGGCCCGTCCGAACTTGATGATCTCGCCGACGCGCTCGTCGTTGGCCGGCAACCCACTTTCGCGGAGATACTCGCGTTTGAAAATCCCCTGCAGGCTGGGCCCTTCTTTGGATTTGTTCCGATACGGCTCGTGGCAGCGGTCGCAGTAAGAGTCATAGATTTTGCGACCGGCGGCTTGTTGTGGGTTCAGTTGCAGTTCAGAGTCGCTTTTTCTGCGTTGGACATCGCAAGCGCACAAAAGAACAACCATGCAGACGACGAAGAGCAGGAACGTTACGCGCCCTTGCGAGTGGATCCCAACCTTGGATCGCTTACGACTTGCCATGAATAGTGAGGCCGGTGCCGCCGGAAGTACAATAATAGAGCATCCCATGCCTGTCTCAGTGAAACGAGTCTACGAAAAGCCTGCCCGCACGGACGGCGCGCGGGTGCTCGTGGATCGTCTATGGCCACGAGGTTTGACCAAGACCGCGGCCGCGCTGGACGCATGGTTGAAAAATCTGGCACCCTCGGATGAACTGCGAAAGTGGTTTCATGCGCGTCCAGAGGCGTGGCAGGCGTTCCGAAAGAAGTATCTCAAAGAGCTTTCACAACCCTCAGCCGCTGAGGATCTGGATCAACTGTACCGGCTGGCGAACTCGCGCAAGCGCCTGACCTTGGTATTTGCCTCAACCAACACGGAACGCAACAATGCCGTCGTGCTGAAGGAGCTGCTGGATGGAATGCGCAAGCCTCCGACCGGCACGGGCCCCGCCGCAGCGGGTGCGGTACGGCAGCGAAAAGTCCGCTCCATTCTGGGTAGGCGATAAATGGTGCTGCGCCCACTGGATCCGTCAGAGAAGGGTACGGGCTGCATTCCTGCCTGGGATGCAGTCGCCCGTGCGCAAAAGCAACCGAGCAGTGCGTGGTGGCTGATTGCGCAACCCGATCATGCGGACTTGGCGGGAGATCTGGCAGAGCGCATTCAGTGGCAGCGTTTTCCAGTCTTGGATGCCGAGGTTCTGGAAGCTATTCGCCTTCACGACGAAGGTTGGGCGGAATTCGATTTCATCCCGGCAGCGCGGGATGGACGACCACTCTCATTTCTGGATATCGAGCCTCGGGATTTTCTGAAGGCATGGAAAGGATCCATCACTCGCGCCGAGGAGAGCAGCGTGATCGGAGGCTTGCTGGTGAGCTGGCACTTCAGACGGCTGGCGGAATTTCGTCAACAGCTAGCATCTGATTCTGCGGACGACGGTCACCTGATGGCCAAGTTTCTGGCGGACGAACGAGAGCGTGAAGCGCGCCTGATGTCAGGCCAGAAGCGCGATGGAGCCGGAATTAGACTGCTGGTGGATGCGCTTCAGTTTTGCGATCTGCTTTCGTTGTACTTGTGCTGCGGCTCGCGCGAAGAAGTCGAGTTCCCGCAGGAATTCCACGGGCAGACAATTCGAGCTCACTACGACAACGGTCTCTACCGTACCGTTCCCAGCATTTTTCCGAATGGCGCGAGCCTGGGAGTAACCGCGCGAAAATTCGGCTCCTCCGATAGTTCAACCACAGTTCCAATTCTGCTGGCTTAATTATTTCCGGGCAGGAACATCTTCAACGATAGCTTCGACGATGCTATCGATGGTCTCGTTAACGCGCTTGGGCAGTACGTTGGAGTTGTTCGACAGGATGGAGAAAGCAACCTGTTCGCCTTTGAGCGTAGTCGCATAGCCGGAGAGCGTCTTGACGCCTCCCAGCGCCCCGGTTTTGCCCCAGACCTTGCCCAGCGCGGGGGTGTTCTTGAAACGATCCGCAAGCGATCCATCGATTCCGGCCTGCGGCAAGGTGTCGCGCAAACTCTTTCCCCAGGGCTGCGAGGCCGCGTACTGAAGCAATTGCACAATCGCGTGCGGCGTCACCAGATTTTGCCGGGACAAACCCGAACCATCATAAAAAACGTACTGCTCGCTGGGCACCCCAGCCTTGTTCAGGAATCCGCGAAGCACTTCCAGTCCGCCTTCGACCGTGCCAGCACTTCCCTTCTCGCGACCCAGCAGACGCAACACAATTTCAGCGTGCAGATTCTGGCTGACTTTGTTGATGACGGTCAGGTCTTCGAGCAGCGGCTTGGATTGGTAGCTGGCGAGTACGAGATTCTGAGCGGTCACGGGATGCTGTGTGTCGTCCCCACCCCGGGCGGCGGCACTGGCGGTCACACTGAAAGTGGAGAGACTTGCCAGTTCGGTGTGGCGGGCACGTTCTTTTCCGTAAACTTCGATGCCGCGATTTTCCAGCAATTGCGAAAACAACGCGGCTGCAAATTGCGCAGGATCTTCGATGGCCAGCGCCTCAGTCGCGCCGGGGTCGTCCACCGGCAGACTGCCCCACAAAGTGAGCAGCGTGGAGCCGGGCTCACGATTGATGTGAATGTCGCGCGCGGTACCGCTGGGCGTGGTGATGATGCGGTTGTCTACCTGGTGATACGACGCGAACGGCGTGATGTTGATGAAGGCGCGCTCACCCGCCCGATCGCCGGGTAGAACTTTAACGAAGACGACGTTGTCGTTAATGGTAAGCGCGGAAACCGGGGCGCCATCAGCCCAAACTAGGTCGTCCTGGCTCCAGCCTTCGCCGTAACGCTCGAAAGCGAAATAGGAATCGTCGGCTACCACATCCCCATCGACGTACTTGAGTCCCTTCTGCACCAGACTGTCGGCAAGCTGTTCGAGCACCTGGATGGGGTGATCGTTGCGCTCAGTGCGAAGTGCATAAGGCAGTTCGCGGCCGGAAAGGTTAGGATCGCCGCGGCCGACTAGCACCAGATCGCCGTTCAGTCGTCCATATTTGTCGAGCGTCCCGCTGGTTTCGACGGTGGTGCGAAAGGTGTAATCCGGCCCCACTAAAGCGAGTGCAGCGGCGGTCGTGAAAAGTTTTGTGTTGGAGGCCGGGGTAAACAGCTTGTCGCCGTTTTGCGCGTAAAGGACTTTCCCGGTGGTGAGCGAGACAACCTCGATGCCCCAAAATCCGCGGTTGAGATCGGGCTGCGCCAAGAATCGAGGCGATACGATTCTCCAGCGGTTTGAGCTTGGCGGCATGAAGCTGGCCAACCAGGAGCAGGCACATCAGGAGAGCGAACTGCACACGCCTTCGCTGCATGAATGTAGCTCATTTTATCACCGGCGCCTACGCACGCAGTGATCGCAATCACCCGCCGCTCGCGGGGGGTGGTTTAGAATCCCCGCATGCGACCGGTGTTTGACTGGAATCTGGGAAGTCGTTCGATTCAACTGGGTAAGCGCACGCTGATCATGGGCGTGGTCAATGTGACGCCCGACTCGTTTTCTGACGGTGAGCTCTACTTCGAGAAAGATAAAGCGGTTGAGCATGCATTGAAGCTGATCGCCGATGGGCGCAGACATTATCGACATTGGAGGCGAATCCACGCGGCCGGGCGCGAAAGTGATGTCTGCGGAAAATGCTGCGAATGCGAAGACGCCGGTGGACGAGCAAGAAGAGTTGCGACGCGTCCTGCCAGTGATTACCGAGTTGAAGAAGAAAAACCCGGCGGTCACAATCTCAGTCGATACTTACAAGGCGAATGTGGCGCGCGAGGCGATTGCGGCGGGGGCGGAGATCGTAAATGACGTAAGCGGCTTCCGCTGGGACCCGAAGATGAGGAAGCTGCTGGCGGAACTGAAATGCGGCGCGATTCTGATGCACATGCGTGGCAAACCCGACGAGTGGCGCAACCTGCCTCCGCTGGCTGATCCAGCGATGCTGGTGAAACGAGAATTGCGCGAGTGGCTGGATGACGCGCTGATGGCCGGGATGAAGCGGGAACGCATCGTGCTCGACCCGGGATTCGGATTTGGAAAAAGTTTCGAGCAAAATTATCCTCTGCTGAAAAGATTTGAAGAATTACACCAACTACGCTGCCCGCTTCTGGTCGGAGTTTCGAGAAAATCGTTCATAGGGCGTGCGCTGGCGAAGAACGGGAAAGATGTGGACGTCAGCGAACGTCTTTATGGGACGCTGGCCGCAGAGACAGCGGCGGTACTGAAGGGTGCACACATTATCCGCACGCATGACGTGAAGGCTTGTGCGGATGCGGTCCGGATTGCTGATATCGCAGTCAGCTAACCCACT
The DNA here is from genome assembly GCA_963797845.1 of Terriglobia bacterium. Lineage (GTDB taxonomy): Bacteria > Acidobacteriota > Terriglobia > Terriglobales > Acidobacteriaceae > DASREM01. The sequence continues at coordinate 121,720 of CAWCRE010000006.1, read as the reverse complement.
CAACTTCGCCTCATCCAAGACAGAATGGATACCTTAACTCGGCTGGCACAAAGCGCGCGCGTCCGGATCCGCCGCCCTGGCGAGCCTGACCCCGATGGCGCCTGCGTTGTTTACTGGATGCAGCGCTCGCAGCGCGGACAGGATAACCCCGCGCTCGACGCGGCGGTGGAAGTCGCCAATGCGCTGGAAAAGCCCTGCGTCGTCTTCTTCGCTCCCGTTCCGTTTTATCCTCACGCGAACCTGCGGCACTACGCATTCTTGGTGGAAGGAATTCCCGACATCGCGGAGGCCTTGGAGAAAAAAGGCATCGGATTCGTCCTGCGCCGCCATCCCGACCACAGTCTTTTGAGATTTTGCGATGAGGTTCGTCCGGCGCTGGTGGTTGGGGACGAAAATCCCATGCGCGAGCCGGAACACTGGCGCCAGATTGCGGCTAAGCAGCTGCGGGTACCATTGTGGACGGTCGACTCCGACGTGATTGTCCCGTCGAAATTGCTGGAGAAGGAGCAATATGCGGCGTTTCATGCGCGAAGAAGACTCCAGGCAAAGCTCGACGAGTTTCTGGTGCCTCCGAAAAATCTACACGCGAAAGTGAAGTGGAAGCGGCCAGCGAAGCTGCAGAGTCTGCAGGCCGGGTTCGATATCCTCAAGGATTGGGAGCTGGACCGATCTCTGGGCCCGGTCAGCAGCTTCAAAGGCGGACAGAAAGAAGCCGTGCGCTTGTTGCGGCAGTTCACCGAGGACAAGCTGCCGAACTACGACAAGCGCCGCAACCATCCGGAACTCGACGGCACCAGCCGCCTGTCGCCGTATCTGCATTTCGGCCACATCTCGCCGATCACGGTCGCTCTGGCCGTAGAAAAGGCGGAGGCGCCGAAAGCGGAAAAAGAATCGTTCATTAACGAACTGCTGGTTTGGCGCGAGCTGGCGATCAATCTTGTCACCTTCAACCCCACCTATGATTCCTTCGAGTGCGGAGAGAACTGGGCGCATCGATCCCTGGCGAAGCATGCGCACGATAAGCGGCCCGTGATCTATACCAAGAAACAACTAGAATCGGCCGAGACCTATGACGATCTCTGGAACGCCGCCCAGATGCAGATGGTGAACGATGGCTGGATGCACAACTACATGCGAATGTATTGGGCGAAGAAGATTCTGGAGTGGGCCCGCACTCCCAGCGAGGCCTATCGAATAACCATCGAGATGAACGATCGCTACTTTCTCGATGGACGCGACCCCAACGGTTACGCCGGTGTGGCTTGGTCAATCGTTGGCAAGTTCGACCGGCCCTGGTTCGAGCGGCCAATTTTCGGACAGATCCGCTACATGTCAGGCACGAGCGCGGCAAAGAAGTTCGACGCCAAGAAATATATCGAGCAGCAGACGCAGCCCAAGATGTTTTGATCAAAATGTCTTTTGTGAGTCGAGCAGGATGGTAACCGGGCCTTCGTTCGCTAGTTCGACTTGCATGGTCTCCTGGAACCGCCCAGTTTCGCACCGAACGCCCGAGGCGCGCACGCGTGTCACGAAATATTCGTAGAGGTCCCGGGCCCGCTCCGGTGGCGCGGCGGCGTCGAAGGATGGCCTCTTGCCCCGGCGCACATCCCCGTACAGAGTGAACTGAGAAACCACCAGCAAGGAGCCCCCGGTCTGGCGAACGTCTAAATTCATCTTGCCGTGTTCATCTTCGAAGATGCGGAGGCCAATGATTTTCTCGGCGAGATGGTCGGCATCGGGTTCCGCGTCGGTCTGACTCACGCCCAGCAGGACCAGCAAGCCGTTCGAGATTTCTCCCACGGTCGTGCCCCCAACCGAGACTCGAGCGCGGCTTACGCGTTGAACAACGGCACGGATAGTGGATCTCCCGCTCTACTTGGTGGACGTGCTAAGCAGCGTCTCCTGGCCGGCCACAGCCTTCCAGACGCCGTTCTGGTAGATGAAGATATCGGTGAACCGGACCTGGGCCAGTGTCTTGCCCTCGGCGTCTTTTACCGTGTTAAGGCCGCGAACGTAGGCGGCGTCGCCGTAAATGTGAGCTTTCATGTCGCTTAGAGTGTTGCTGCCGGCGTGCCGCTGCGGAATGTGAGCCAGGACCGTGTCTCGATTGTAGACTTGGCCGTCCGTACTCGCGTCCTCGAAGCCGTCTGCAATGATGCAGGCCACGGCGTCGGCATTTTTCTGCTGCAAGGCCTTCGCCCAGGTCTGCTCGATCTGGAGCAGGGTATCGGCGTCCTTGGTTTGATTGGAGGGACAGTCGAAAGCCCAGACGAGCGGGCACCATAAAAATATCGCTAACAATAACAGTGGTTTCACGTCAGAATCCTTTGGCCGATTTTTCGAACACATCATACTCTGTCGTGAGCCCGCAGTGTTTCGTTGACGGCGGAGTTTGATCGCACCTAAAATCCCCAGTCCTGAGTTTTCAGAAGGGATCCAGCGAAATGAATCGTTCCGCGATACGTGTCCTGCTCCTGCTCGCAGTTTTGCTGTCTTGCCTGGCCTTTGCCCAGCAACAGCCTCCTGCCCCACCGGCACCGCACAACGATGTCGTCATCAAGAACGCCATCGTCATGACCGTGACGCACGGCAACATCAAGAATGGCAGTCGTCTACATCAAAGACGGCAAGATCGCCGCGGTCGGTGAGAACGTAAATGCGCCTGCCAGCGCGACGGTCATCGATGCGGGAGGGAAATATCTCACTCCCGGCATCATCGACTCGCACTCGCACATCGCGCTCGATGACGATGTGAACGAAGCCACCAGCCCGGTCACCCCGCAGATGATGATGATTGACGCCTTCGATTACCAGGACAAGGCCATCTATCGCGCGCTGGCCGGAGGCGTGACCACCTCGCTGCTGCTGCATGGCTCGGCCAACATGATTGGCGGCCAGGCGGTCGTGATCAAGCACAAGTACGGCGCTAACCGCGACGCGATGCTCTTCCCGAACGCGCCGCGATCCATCAAGTTCGCCAGCGGAGAAAATCCGAAGCGCGTTTACGGAGGCCGCGACCAGCTTCCTTCGACCCGCATGGGCAACTTCGACGTGCAGCGCGAAGCCCTGGTCCAGGCGCAGGAATACATGCGCGACTGGGACGCACTACAACGCCAAGGTGAAGAACGGCGACAAGGACGCCAAGCCTCCAAAGCGCGATCTGAAGCTGGAAGCGCTGGCCGACGTCCTGCGCGGCAAGCTCATGGTGCAGATCCACTGCTATCGCGCCGACGAAATGCTGACCGAGATGGCGATGGCGAAGGAATTTGGCTACAAGCTGCGCGCCTTCCATCACGCGCTCGAAGCCTACAAAGTCGCCGATCAAGCTCGCGGCAAACAATGTCGGCATCGCGACCTTCGCCGACTGGTGGGGATTCAAGCAGGAAGCTTGGGACGCGATTCCGTGGAACGCCGTCATGTCCATGCGCAAGGGAGTGCGGGTCGCGATCAAGAGCGACTCCGAAGATTTCACCCGCCGCCTGAACCAGGAAGCCGCCAAGACCATGCGATACGGCGGCGCAACCGAAGACGAAGCGCTGAAGATGATCACTCTGAATGCCGGCATGGATCATGGGCGTCGACGATCGCGTCGGCTCCATCGACGTCGGCAAAGATGCCGACCTCGTGATCTGGGACGGCTATCCGCTTTCGAGCTACGGCGTGCCCGAAAAAGTTTTGATCGATGGCGATGTTTACTTCGATCGCTCGCTGCCCGGGCTTCGGAATGCCGCACTACAAGGAGGGAGAGTAATGCAGCACGTTAACCATCTCTTTCGTCTCGCATGGAGTCGATTCCTCAGCTACGTGGTTACTGCTCCTGTCTTGCGCTCTGTCACGCTCTCTGCGCAGGAAAAGCCATCGTCCTTAAGGGCGGCAAGCTGCTGACCATCACGCATGGCACAATCGAAAACGGCGTGCTCGTGATGCAGGACGGAAAGATTACCGCGGTCGGGGCGGCGCAGTCGGTCAACGTTCCCGACGGACGCGCAGAGTTATCGATGTCACCGGCATGACGGTTTATCCCGGGCCTGATCGATTCTGAAACCCACTTGGGCTTGACCGAAATTTCTGCCGAGCAAAGCACCAACGACATGATCGAAATCAGCGACGAGATCATGCCGCACATGCATGTCTACGACGCTTTTCATGCGGAGTCGGAGTTGATTCCGGTGGCGCGATTGAATGGAATCACCAACGCCGATCGTCGCTCCCGAGAGCCGGGACACTCTGCCCGGGCAGGATTCGTTCATTCAGCTCGACGGGCGCGATCGCGCCGGAGATGCTGCTGATCCGCGACATCGCCATGCCGCTGAACTTCACCGGCGAGGAGCGACGCAACAAAGTCGATTCGAAAAGCGCAAATTCCCTTCGACTCGCATGGGCCTGGCTGCGCAACTGCGCCAGGCATTTCTTGATGCGCAGGACTACAAGCAGAAGCTGACGGACTACGAGAAGAAGAAAGTCGCGACTGCCGACTCCGCGACAAGGCAGAGCACCAAGACAAGAAGCCGCCATCTCCTCCAAAGCGCGACTTGAAGCTCGGAGGCTCTGCTGCCTTATCTTGCAAGGCAAGAAGACCGATCGTGCTGGCGGCAGAAAGTCCCAGCGATCTGGAAACTGCTGTGCGGCCTGGCCAATGAATTCAACCTGAAATTCGTCCTCAACCACATCAGCCATTCGCAGCCCGTGCTCGATTATGTGGCCAGCCTGAAGGTGCCGGTGATCGTTGGCCCGATCTATGAAGCTCCGAAGGAAGACGAGCGCTACGACGCCGTCTACAGCCTGCCTGCCGAGCTTCACAAGCGCGGGGTGAAGATAGCCTTTGCTTCGTACGACGCGCACAACGTTCGCAACCTGCCGGACGCGGCGGGATTCGCGACCGCCTTCGGCCTTCCTTACGAGGAAGCGCTTGAAAGCCATCACTATCAATGCGGCCGAGATCTGGGGAGTCGCCGACAAGCTCGGCTCGCTCGACGTCGGGAAGACCGCGAACGTGGTCGTCGCGAACGGCGATCCGCTCGACGTCAAGACCGACGTGAAGCAGGTCTTCATTGAGGGACGCGCGATTCCGATGACCAGCCGGCAGACGCGGCTGCGAGACCAATACAGTCAAATAGGTGAACCGGCTCTCAAGGTGCGCCTCGGCGAAGCGGCGATGCGTTTGACCGATCTCCGCGGGACGATTAGGATCTTAAGGCGATCTCATCAGCCGGCAGCATGAGCGTGCGCGAACAAGACTAGACGTTCCTTTACACCAATTCGTTTGAGCCATTACACTACCTGTTCCCATTTAACCGTTGGGGGAGGCAGGTGTATGGCCACAGGAGACAAGATGAAAGAGACTACCGAAAAAGTAAAGCAGATCGTCGCGGAACAACTGGGTGTTGACGAGGGCGAAGTAACGCCCAGCGCATCATTCGTGGACGATCTGGGCGCCGATTCGCTGGACACAGTGGAACTCGTGATGGCGCTCGAAGAGGCCTTTGACATCGAGATTCCCGACGAAGACGCGGAAAAAATCCGCACCGTGCAAGACGCCATCGATTACATCGACAAGCACGCCAAAGTCAGCAAATAAATATCAGCTTCTCTCCGCATTGGGGACAATCCGCCTCGGTTGGGGCGAACGAGGTGAAGAAATGGCAGCTGTTGACGAAAAAGTAAAGCAGATCATCGTGGAGCAACTTGGCGTCGACGAGGGTGAAGTGACGTCGAATGCATCGTTCGTGGACGACTTGGGCGCGGACTCGCTGGACACCGTGGAACTGGTCATGGCCTTCGAGGAAGCTTTCGAAATCGAGATTCCCGACGAGGACGCCGAAAAGATTCGCACCGTGCAGGATGCCATTGACTACATCGGGAAGCACTCGAAAGGCGGGAAGTAGTTGGGACGTAGGGTCGTGATCACTGGCATCGGCCTGATCTGCGGAGTCGGCAATACCACCGAAGAAGTCTGGCAGACGCTGCTCGCAGGCAAGAGCGGAGTGGGCCGCATCACCGCATTTCGACACCGACCCAGTTCTGCCTGCCAGATCGCTGCCGAAGTCAAGAATTTCGACCCGCTGAATTTCATCGAAAAAAAAGAAGTGAAGAAGATGGGCCGCTTCATTCACCTCGCCATCGCGGCCAGTCGATGAAGCGATGAAGATGTCGCGGCCTGCAAATCACGCCAGAAATTGCCGAGCGCGTCGGCGTCCACATCGGCTCCGGCATTGGCGGATTCGACGTCATCGAGCGCGAGCACTCGCAACTTGCTCGAAGGCGGCCCGCGCAAAATCTCTCCTTTCTTTATTCCCGGCAGCCATCGTCAACCTCGCTGCCGGGCATGTCTCCATGCGCTTCGGAGCCAAGGGGCCGAACGAAGCCACGGCCACCGCCTGCACGACCAGCGCCCACTCCATCGGCGATTCCTTCCGCATCATTCAGCACGGCGACGCGGACGTCATGATTGCCGGAGGCACGGAAGCCGCCATCACTCCGATGGGAGTCGGCGGATTCGCCGCCATGCGAGCGCTTTCCACGCGCAACGACGATCCAGAAAAAGCCAGCCGGCCATGGGACAAAGATCGCGACGGCTTCGTCATGGGCGAAGGCGCGGGCATCCTGGTGCTGGAAGAACTGGAGCACGCCCGCAAGCGTGGTGCGCCAATCGTCGGCGAAATTGTTGGCTATGGCATGTGCGGCGACGCCTATCACATCACGCAGCCGGCTCCCGAGCATGAAGGTGGGTTCCGCGTCATGCACAATGCATTGCGCGACGCGAAGCTCAAGCCGGCAGAGGTGGGCTATGTGAATGCACATGGCACTTCGACGCCGATCGGCGATGCTCTAGAAGCTCATGCCATCCGAAATTTCTTCGAGGCCAGACAGTTCCTGTAAGTTCCACCAAATCGATGACCGGACACCTGCTGGGCGGCGCGGGTGGTCTGGAAGCAGGCATCACCGTGCTGGCGCTTGCGCGATCAGATCCTTCCGCCGACCATTAATCTAGAGAATCAGGATCCCGAAACCGCCGGGATGGACTTCGTGCCCAATCAGGCCCGCAAAGCCGAGTTTGGACTACGCCATGTCGAATTCCTTCGGCTTTGGCGGGACCAACGGCGCCCTGCTGTTCCGCCGCTGGACCGAGTAAGTCTCCCAATCACCATATATTTGCAAGTAGTTGCGGGCAATCTCCGGTGCATTCCGGGTAATGGTACTTCTGTACTCCGTTATTGCACTTCTGCACCTTTGCCAAGCGGGCGGAAGCGGGCCAGAATAGAGTTTCAAGGCAGAAACGGCCCCGCTCATGGACAAAGCTCTTGGCTCGGTACTCGCGCCCCTTCCTCCTTCCAGAAAAGTTGCCGCACGGGCAGCCCTGGTTGATCTCAAAGAGAACGCCAGAACGGTTTTGTCGGAATGCTTTCGCCAGTTTGGGATTGAGACAGTCGTCATGACCGGCGGAATGGCAGAGCGCCTGAAATCCGAGAAATTTGAGGCTTGCGTCTTGCATCTGGCGCCAGGCGCCGAGGTTGTCATGGATGCCGCCCGGACGTCTCCCTCCAACAGCCGCATGGTGATCTATGGACTGGGGGGCAGCGTGCATGACGCCATGAAGTTCTCCAAGTACGGCGTCAATGCCGTATTCAACGAACCCCTGGAAAGGCCTGCCGCGCTGAAACTGGTACGTGCCACCCAGATGCTGGTGCTGCACGAATTTCGGCGTTATGTCCGGATCCCGGTCATCACTGAAGTGTCTGTTATTACCGGAGACAATCGAAAATTCACGGCCACCAGTCAGGAACTGAGCTCGGGCGGCATGTCGATGAGAACGAACGAGGACATCTCCAGCGGGCAATCGGTGGAAGTTTCGTTTGCGCTACTCACGCTACCGAGGATCTGGGTACGCGGCGCAGTCACCTGGAAAAAGCCGGGCAGCAAGAGCTTCGGAATCCGATTTGACATGCAGGACGAGCGCCGCCAGCGCATCAAGGAATGGATCGATGCGTATCTGGAAAATTAGTTGAATTTCTCGCATCTACAATTCTGCTCTGGTTTACCCATGTTCATCACTCAGAGTTTCAGGTGATTGCTGTATACCTGCGATGCCCTCCACAAGCTAGGCTCAAATGGTGCACTCGTGTTTCCGTCTTTCGACGGAAGGGTGATTGCTGAAATCTTTTATCAAGGAGAGCGGCATGAATAGTGATCAAGCAGAAGGCAAGTGGAAGCAGATGAAGGGCACCCTTAAGGAAAAGTGGGGCAAGCTGACCGACGACGATCTCACCGTAATCGAAGGCAACAAAGATCAACTGGTGGGTAAGGTGCAGGAGCGCTACGGCATCGCGAAAGACGAAGCGCAAAAGCAGGTGGACGAGTGGAACCGAGTGAACGAAGAGCAGGAACGCGACGAGCGCACCCGCGATCTTGATCGCAAGGCCAGCTAAACTTTTAGTGAGGGGCCGCAAAGCGGCTCCTCTTTCTCTCTCCCCGAAATTCCCTGATTGCATCTCTCCCGTGTAAAATTGAGTTGAATGGCAGGCTCTTCCCAACTGATTCAGATTGAGCTTCATCGCCCGTTGCGACAGCCCAAACCCGAGTGGCTGCGCGCGAAGGCTCCGGTCGGTGATAACTTTCACAATCTCAAGAAGCTCGCGCGAGGTCTGGGACTGCACACGGTCTGCGAATCGGCGCAGTGCCCGAACATTGGTGAGTGCTGGAATCACAAGACCGCGACTTTCATGCTGCTGGGCGACATCTGCACCCGGCGCTGCGGTTTTTGCGCCGTACCCAAGGGCAAGCCTCTCGCGATTGACTGGGAAGAACCGAAGCGAGTTGCCGAAGCAGTAGCCACTCTTGGACTCAAGCACGCCGTCGTCACCAGTGTGAACCGTGATGATGACAATGTCGGCGGCGCACGCATTTTCGCCGAGACGATTCGCGAAATTCGTGCCTCGAGTTCTGGCTGTCGCATTGAAGTTCTGATTCCCGACTTTCAGGGGAACGAAGAAGCGCTGCGTGTTGTACTCGACGCGAATCCCGACGTGCTCAATCACAATACCGAAACGGTTCCGCGCCTATATCGCACGGTGCGCTCCGGGGCCCGCTACGAACGCACCCTGCGCCTTTTGGAGCGAGCCAAGGAAATTTCTCCCGGCACGGTCACTAAATCTGGGGTGATGGTCGGACTGGGAGAAGAATCTTCCGAACTGATCGAAGTCTTCCGCGATCTCGGATCTCGCGGCGTTGACATCCTCACCGTCGGACAATACCTGCGGCCCTCAAAAGATCATCTTCCCATCGCGCGTTTCTATACTCCCGACGAGTTCCAGTATCTCAAGGCAGAAGCCCTGCGCTTCGGTTTTGCGCACGTCGAGTCCGGCCCCATGGTTCGTTCCAGCTATCACGCGCACGAGCAGGCTGAAGCCACGTCCTCCAGAACCGACACGAGGATCGTCTAACAGTTGATCGCCAATCCGAACGAGTTCCTCGTATGTTCCCGAACTGAGCAGAGGAAGATGTGTTGACCAGCCTGCTCCTGATCCTCCTCGGATTTTTTGCCGGGCTGGTGGGCGCTCTGGCTGGGATCGGCGGCGGGATCATCATTACCCCGATCCTCGCCATTCATTTCGGGATTCCGATACGTCAGGCCATTGGCACCAGCCTGGTCGCGGTGATCACCACTTCGGCCGCAAGTTCTTCGGTTCATCTGCAGCGTCACACGACTGACATACGGCTCGGTATGACGCTGGAGCTGGCCACTGCCTTAGGCGCCGCCACCACGGCGTATATCGTTGGTTATCTGAATCGGAATGCGCTGGAAGGATTGTTTGTGGCCTTTCTGCTATGGGGCGCATTGTCGCTGCTGCGCCGCAAACAGGATGAAGTCGGCGACGAGAGTTCCCCCGCGCTGATCCAGACGGCCGCAGAGATCCCGGACTACACGCCGCAGCGTTATCCGCTTGGACTGTCAGCTTCGCTGGTGGCCGGAGGTCTTTCAGGATTGCTTGGGATCGGCGGCGGACCCATCAAAGTGCCGGTGATGTATCTGTTCATGGGCGTGCCGCTGATAGTGGCGACGGCCACTTCGAATTTCATGATTGGAGTTACGGCGGCTGCCAGCGCATTCGTGTATTTTCGCCGCGGGGACATCCTTGCCGGCGTCGCCGCGCCTCTGGCGGTTGGAGTTTTCGTAGGATCGTTGATCGGGGCGAAGCTCTCTCCCCGCATTCATTCGAAGTACCTGATCTACCTGCTGGTCGCGATCATGCTGTACCTGTCCGGCCACCTTGCATTCCATCTCTGGGGAGAGTTGCACGCATGACGGTGATTCGTGAACCCGGATTCGACAGGGCGGTCGCTCTGGTGCTCCGTATTGGGGCGTTTGCAGGTTTCGCCATCATGCTGACCGGGCTGGTCAGCGGGATGTTCCTGCACTCCGGGATCCCGGTAACGATCGAGACACTTGGCGTGGAAGTCATGCTGATCACGCCGCTGGTGCGTGTCTTTACGTCCTTCATACTGTTTACTCAGGAGAAAGACTGGCGCTACAGCGCGATATCGCTGGGAGTGCTGCTGATCTTATTGCTGGGCGCTGTATTCGGCATCGGCGAGCACTAGAACACTCGCAGCTTGATGGTGAGATAGCGCTTGGGATTTTCGCGAATGCTCTTGATCAGTTGCCGCGTTTCCAGCAACAGTTGGTCGGTGTTGTTGTAGACCGACGGGTCTCGGAACAGCTTGCCGATGGACCCTTCACCCGACTCCATGCGATCCGCCAGGCTGGAAAGCTTGTTCATGGTGTTCTGGAGCTTGTCGGCGAACTCCTGGTCTTTGGCCAGCTTGCCAATTGCGCCCTTCCCGGCGTTGATGTCGTCGGTCAATTGCTTCACGTTCGCAACGGTCTGATTGGCCTGATTGTAGAGGCTCGGATCTTTGAGTAATTTGCCCGCCGTTCCCTTCCCCGCGTTCAGATCATCGATGACAACATTCAGCTTGTCGACGGTGGTGTTGGCTTTGCGATAGAGCTCATCATCGAAAATCAGCTTGCCGATGGTGCCATTGCCTTGATTTACCTGGTTTACCAGGCCCTGGAACTCGTTCACCGTGGAAGACAGGCGGTTATAGAGAGTGGGATCATAGATCAGCTTTCCGACCGAACCCTGTCCGCTTTCGATGAAAGCAATGATGCGGTCGGTGCGCTTCAAAAGCGCATCGAGGTTCTGCAAGGTGCCCTGGCTCGCGCGAACGACGTCCTGGATGTCGGGATGATCCTTGATGGGCAGGATGTCTCCATTCTTCACCAATGGGCCGCTTGCCTGCGAACTGTCGATATCAATGTAGGTTTCGCCCAGGACTCCAGCGGTGGCGAGGGTGGTCACAGAATCCGTATGCAACGCAAACCGGTACTTAGTGCTCACTTTCATCCCGACTTCTACGGGGGTGAGCTTCTTGTCGGCGTCAGCCACCACGCGGATGCCGGTTACGTTGCCCACGTCAACGCCATTGAGGCGCACCGGAGCTCCTACGCGCAACCCGCCTGCGTTGTCGAAATAGGATTTAATCTCGATTTTCTTGGTGAACAGCCCGCCAGTGCCGCTCATCAGGAAGATGAGTACGGCGAGCGTGATTGAGGCCACCACGACAGTCAGGCCTACTTTCAGTTGAGACCACTTCAACTGTTTCTGGCTAGGCACGCATTCTCCGACTTGGTATCAGCATCCTCCGCAACTCAATCCCGTCGGACTGCCAGCATCATAACAGAGCCCGCAGTGTGCATCACGTCAGCCGCGGCGCGGACTAAGCGTGGGAGTCACCAACAGGGCAACCATGTATGCGGCGGCTCCGCAGGCCAGAGTGGCATTCAGTCCGAAGCGGATCGCAATCACCATAGCCAGCACCGATCCGAGCACGCTGGAAGCCGCGTTCATGGCCCACGCCCACTCGATGGCGTTCGAGTCCTGTAAAGATGCGCTCTCGCTGGCGAGGGAACGCAATCCGGTGGGAAAAGGCATACCCATGACGAAGCCCAACGGGACGAGCATGGCGGCGCAGATCAACAGTTTTATGATGAAGGGTTGTCCAATCAGCAAGCTCAGCATCTGAGGAAGGCCGAACACGTAAGCGACAATGGCTATGCTGATCGCGACTAACGGCAGCCATGACAGCGTCGAATGCAGGCGCCATCTTCGCGATGCCAGACTGCCGGCGCCACTCGAGAGCAGCAGCAGGAACACAACAACGGTCAGGGCGTAGGTTGGGTGACCGAGAAATAAGACAAAACGTTGGATAAACGCGATCTCGACCAGAATATAGCCGATCCCCACCGCTATGAAATAAAGCAGGTGATAAGGACGGTGTTGCGCTCCTCCGCCGAGCAGCAATGGAACGACGAGGAAAGCAAGCACTGCCAGCACGGAAATGATCAGCACCATTCCCAGAACCGCAACCCCAAGATTTACTTTCCAATCGATTCCGCGCTGAAGTGCATCATGGTTAAAAATCTGCCCCAGTTTGAGGGTAAAGAAAAAGAACGGGGCGTTATCGCTGACCGGCGCAACGTTGTAATTGTAGGTCCGAGCGAAGGAAGCTGGATCGTTTTGCGCGATCAGATGGGAAAAGGGGTTGTCCTCCGGCTGCGATGGAAGATAGAGCGGGGTCAAGGCTGGATACACAGCAAGATGATCGCGGACAGTCTGCTCTTCCTCGGGGAGTGAAAGCGGTGCGTTTGGTGAGCACAACTACCGGAATGCCGTCTTCGTCCAGGTCTCCTTCGGAGACGACGATGAAATTCTTTCTCGGATCAGCCACTCCCAGGCGATGCAAGGCTTCCATGCCCACCGACACAACGCGTAACGCCTCGCGAGGTTCGCTGAATTCCCAGCGGGTAATCGCGACCATGCCATCCGGATTCAGGTGCTCCAGGTACTCCTGGAAGGCTTCCACGGTGTAAAGGCTGTTCTCGCTGAGAGCGAAGGCCCCGGCAGCGGTCGAGGCCCAGGTGTCGACGAGCGTCATCTGCACCACATCGAAGTGCTCTTTCGCGTTGCGGACGAAGGAACGTCCGTCTGTGACGTGAAGATGAACGTCCGGCCGCTCATAGAGGTGATAGGTGTAATCCGCATAACGCCCGCGCATGATGGTGTTGGCAATGATGGGATTGATTTCAATCCCAGTCACGCTCGGGCTGCCACTGGCGAGCGCCCGTACCACGTCCACCCCTCCGCCAGGGCCGATGATTGCGTACGCGCCATGGGGTCGCAGCACATTGGCTATGGCTGGGGGGGCCGACATCAACTGCTTTTTCCAGGCAGGGCTGTTCCACTGCTGCGGATCTGCCGCCATCAAGTACGTGGAGGCGTCGGCATCAATGACGATGGCCTTCGCGTCTCCCTGGCGGTCCACCTCTACTCGAGAGATAGAGTTCCAGCGCGAGAATTCAACCCAAGCAGGGTCGCGCAATCCGCCTTTCGCGTAGACGATGTCCAAGAGCTTCCCCGAATAGTTCAGAGCGATCAGCAGAACAAGGAATGCCATCCTGCCGTAAGCAGACTTCTGGAGTTTCCCTGCTCCCGCCCAGACTGCGCCGGCCAGTGCACTCACCAGCGCTGCAAACAGTAGAGTGTTAGGGCCGCCCAGAAAATTCAGCAACGGAACGATGGCGAGACAGGCGGCGGCTCCTCCGCCGAGATCCGCGCCATACAGGCGAGGAATATGGCGATGCTCGCGCGCGAACACGACAGAGAATTCGATCCCAGTCAGGAAAAAGGGCACCGCCGACACCAGGTAGATGGCGGTGAGCCGCAGCATATTCGCTTTGGAGAATTCCAGAGACACAGGCAGGCGAATTGCCACCACCACAACCACAGGAATCACGAGCGCGTTGATGTTGCACAGACGCGCTACGAGTGCGCGAGTAGGACGTGAAGCCAGCGGCTCCCGGGCAAGATAAGCAAAGACGCCGCCTGCGCCCAATCCGAGCAGCGCAATCGAAATTGCCAGAAACGCGAAGTGATAAAAAAGGACAACCGAAAACAGGCGTGTAAGTCCCAGTTCAAGCAGCAGCGCAGAAAAGCTGCTGAGAGCGACTCCGGCCAGCAAATTGCGCTCGCTGGTGGGTGTGGCCGTGCTCACATCGTTCAAAACCAGAGTCTGGCTCATGCAGTTGTGACGGTAAAATGGAAGGCGTCAGTCTAACAGATCAACTTTCCAAAATGACTTGCGCAAACGCTTGGTCTTCAGTGTGAGTCAGTGACAATGCCACGTTGGTCGCACCCAGACGCTGGGCAAATTGCGCGGCGACTCCGTGAAAGAGAATGGTCGGCCGGCTTCCCGGTTTGCGTGCGACTTCGATGTCTCGCCAGCGAACGCCATGGTTCCATCCGGTTCCAAGTGCTTTCATGGCTGCTTCCTTGGCGGCGAAGCGGGCAGCATAGCGCTCCATGCGATTGGCCTTCGCGTCGCAGTAGCGGATCTCCCCTTCGGTAAAGATGCGGCGAATGAAACGATCTCCGAAACGCTCGATGGCATGCGCAATCCGCGGAACTTCGGCGATGTCAATGCCAGTGCCCACGATCATTGCTTCATTGTGATGGTTCGGAGCAGGCTTGGCAATTCAGAGCAGGCGATCGCCGCGGTAAATGAGCCGACCATCGATCATGCGCGCCTCGGGCATCAATTTGTGAGGCCGCACTGGCCCAGCCGCGTCAATGTGCAGGACCTCGTACCCGTGTGCCACCAGCCAATCGGAAACCAGCATGCGATGGCAGTTGAAATAAACTCGCTCGGCGCACATGTAGGCGGTCCTGGCCTCTCTGGCTAGTGCCAGCAGTTCCTGCATTCCACGCTCAAACTCCGGTGTCAGCATGTGATCGGCATAGTTGCGGAAGCTGTCGCTGCGAATCGCGATGTGAGGCGAGTCGTCGCGAATCTTCTTGCGGCGACCTCCGAGTTCTTTCATCCAAACGTAGCGAATGCCGGCTTCCGGCAACGCCGTCTCCAGGGACTCACGGTTGAAATGCGGAAGACGCCGCGACATGGGAATCGAGCGGATATCCACGAGAATTTTGATTTCGTGGGCCTGCAATGCCTCGATCAGCTCGTCCAACGAGCGCGTGGAGTGACCGATGGTATAGAGCGAGGGTCGATTTTCGATTTTTGCTTCTTGATTGGACCCCAACGCTTCACTCCGGCAGGTCTGCGAGTGCTTTCACAACCATCTCGTCTTGTTCAGGAAAGACAGTTCGCAGATCGAGCAACACGCGCCCTTGCTCGACGCGAGCAATGATGGGAGGTTTGGATTGTCGCAGCCGGGTTGCGAGTTCATCGGCGCTCAACTTTTCCGACGTGAGCGCCAGCAGCCGCGTAGGCAGCACGGCCGAGGGCGCGGAGCCGCCACCAATCACAGACTCACCATCGATCACCTCGCATCGCAGGCTCCCGGCTGGAATGGCGGAGGCGACTGCAGCGGCTCTCATTCCAATGGCGTCCCGCGAAGAACTCATCATCCGCAGCGTGGGAATGTCGTCGTAATTATGTTTCACGTACGAAAGAAGCGTGGACTCGAGCGCGGCATAAATCATTTTGTCCACCCGCAGGGCCCGGAACAGAGAATTCGAACGCATACGGGAGATCAGGTCCGTTCGCCCGCTCAGCAGCCCGGCCTGCGGGCCGCCGAGCAACTTGTCGCCGCTATAGGTGACCACATCGACTCCGGCCAGCAAACTGTCGAGAACGCCGGGCTCGCCGCGAACCCCAACCGCCTGGAGATCGAATAAGGCTCCGCTGCCTAGGTCCTCCATGAGAGGGATATTTCGTTTGCGAGACAGCGTTACCAATTCCGCGAGACTCGGCTGCTCGGTAAAGCCGGTGATTTCGAAATTGGAGCGATGCACTCGCAAAAGCAGCTTGGTTTTGTCAGTGATGGCTCGTT
Source organism: Terriglobia bacterium (assembly GCA_963797845.1). GTDB lineage: Bacteria > Acidobacteriota > Terriglobia > Terriglobales > Acidobacteriaceae > DASREM01. The sequence goes on along the minus strand of CAWCRE010000006.1, from coordinate 105,810 downwards.
CGTAGTCGGAAGCGCGAGTGCGATTGGTGGTGCCGACTTCGCGAAGAATCGCGTTCGATTTCGACATCACATCGGGAATGCGGAAAGAACCGCCGATCTCGACCAGTTCCCCGCGCGAGACGATGACCTCGCCGCCTTCCGCCAGGCTATTCAAGGCGAGAAGAACCGCAGCGGCATTGTTATTCACGACAATGGTGGAGACTTGCAGAGACTCTGTGGATGACAAAAGCTTCTTGAAGAGGCGGTCCACATGCACGTCGCGCTTGCCTCGTTCTCCCGTGTCCAGATCGAATTCAAGGTTGGAGTAAAAAGCGGAGATATTTCGAACGTGCTCCAGCGCCGAAAGGCTCAACGGAGCCCGGCCAAGGTTTGTGTGCAGGATCACGCCGGTCGCGTTGATGACAGCGTTTAGCGAGAACATCGCATTGTGGCGCAATTGTGCTTCGATCGCGACCGACAGGCCGGACACTGCCAAACTTACCTGATCCCCATCGAGGTTACCTGCGGTAATTTCCTCGCGAAGCCGCGCCAAAACTATACGGGCAGCATCCGTAACCGAACTCTGACCTTCGCGGGACACGAGTTGCGCCAGTGCAGGGGAGCGTAACAGCTCATCGATCGAGGGCAGCCGGCGATACAGTTCGGCTTTGGAAACCGCTTTCACGAGCTTGATTATGCCACGTAGCGGCCTGGATGTTACCTTCGGCGCTGGTCGGGAGTGATCGGGTGAACTCTGTAGACCAGCCATTATCATGAGCATGCGTTTGGAAGTTTCTCCCCACCGGCAGCCGCGCGCCGCGTCCTGCTTCATTCGTTTAGCAGAGTTTTACCTGGTACCAGGAGAACCGTTGATGCACGACCCTCATGAGCCCATCGATCTAGCAGAGGAAATGCAGGCACTCGATCGTCGTGTCTTCCAGCTCTGGGGAACTCTGACCATTCTTACCTTGGCGCTGACGGCGGGACTTGCAGCCGTGCTGCTTCCGGAAATTCTGAAGGCTCATGGGAACGGCCAGCCCATACCGCAGCTCATTTCAGGGCTCCTGGTATTGGTCGTGCTGCTGAATGTGTACTTGTGGAAACAACGACGCTACCTGATCAAAACTCGTGAGGCCGTTTTGCGGGAACGCGCCCGGCGTGAAGTGGCGGAAGCCATGGCCGTGCTCGACCCGCTCACCGATTCTTTTAATCGCCGCTACATGGAGACCGTGATTGCGAAGGAAGTGAGCCGGGCCGATCGCCTGGGCAGTAGCCTGGTATTCGTTATGATTGACGTGGACGAGTTCAAATCGGTGAACACGCGTTTCGGCCACGTAGTTGGCGATCGCGTCCTGCGCGATGTAGCCGAGATCCTGAAACAGAGCTGCCGACTGTCCGACACGATCGTTCGCTATGGTGGCGATGAATTCCTGATCCTGCTCAGCGGGTCCACCGAAGTCGACGCAGATCGCGTGATCGCCCGGATTCAGGATCGGACGGTAGCATGGAACAACCTTGGCGAGGTGGAAGGGTACACCCTGGGGCTGAGTTGCGGCTATGCCCGTTACACACGCGGAGCGCGCGTCAATGAAATGATCGAGCAAGCCGACCAGCAGATGTATGAATGGAAGACGAGCCGGCGTGCGGCCGCCGCATCCTCCGGATCATCCCACTTCGACTAATCCATACGTTCGAGACCAGCGGTTCCGCATGTGGCGCAATGCGGTCTTGATTTCCCCATCGGAAACCTCTGCGTTAGGCCCTGCCAGAACGGCCGCCGCTTCTCGTTTGGCTACTTCCAGCAGGTCGCGATCGCGAATCAGACTGGCGACGCGAAAACTGGGCATGCCCGCCTGGCGCGTGCCGAAGAATTCACCTGGGCCGCGCAACTCCAGGTCCAGTTCAGCAAGTGCGAAGCCGTCGGTGGTGCGGACCATCGCATCCAGACGGCGCTCTCCCTCTTCCGACACCTTGCCGCCCGTCATCAAAATGCAAAAAGACTTCGCGGCCCCGCGTCCAATACGGCCGCGAAGTTGATGCAGTTGAGCCAGCCCAAAACGCTCGGCATGCTCAATCACCATGACGTTTGCGTTCGCGACATCGACTCCAACTTCAATGACTGTGGTCGAAACCAGGATGTTCAGAACGCCCTGTTGAAACAGTCGCATGACCTGTTCTTTCAGGTCCGCGTCCATGCGGCCGTGCAGTAATCCCACCTTCAAGTCAGGGAAAATGCGATTACTGAGCTCTTTGTACATTTTCATGGCAGCCTTGAGCTCGGTTTCTTCGTTCTCTTCAATCACCGGATAGACCACGTAGGTCTGGTGTCCCGCGGCAACCTGTTTCCGTACGAATGCCCAGACTTCTTCAGAACGATCATCGGAGATGCGGCGGGTGACAATGGGAGTGCGTCCGGGCGGCATTTCATCGAGCGCGCTCAGGTCAAGGTCGCCGTAAAGCGTCAATGCCAGCGTCCGCGGGATGGGCGTAGCGGTCATCACGAGCACGTCGGGCTCTGCGCTCGGTGACGAGCCATTCGCGCCCGTGTCTTCCCCAGACTTTTTCATCAGCTTGAAGCGCTGCAATACGCCGAAGCGATGCTGCTCGTCGACCACGACTAAGCCGAGTTTGCCGAACTCGACTTTTTGCTCAATCAAAGCGTGAGTCCCGATCACCAGCTGCGCGTTGCCCTGCGCAATATGCCGGCGGATCTCCCGTTTGCGGTCCTCTTCGACCGATCCGGTCAGCAACACGATGCGATATCCGGCATTCTCCAGAATGCGGCGCGCGGAAAAGTAATGCTGTTGGGCCAGAATCTCGGTGGGAGCCATCAAGGCAACCTGATACCCATTCTCGATCGCGATCACCGCAGCTTCGAATGCAACGATGGTCTTGCCCGAGCCCACATCCCCTTGCAGAAGCCGCCGCATCGGGAAAGGCTTCTGCATGTCCGCGGCGATTTCCTTGAGTACTCGTTTTTGCGCGGAGGTGGGGTGAAAAGGAAGAATTTTCTTGACCGCTTCCCGTACCCGGTCGTCGAGACGGAACGCGATTCCGGTTTGCGCCTTCTGCTCCCGCCGTTTCAACTCGAGGCCGAGTTCAAGCAGGAACAGTTCTTCGAAGATCAGCCGAACGTGGGCCGGGGTGCGAAATGACTGCAGGGTTTGCAGGCTCTCGCCCGGATCAGGCCAATGCACCTTCCAGAGCGCCTCTAACGGGGGAATCAATCCCAGCCGGGCGCGGGTCGCCGCGGGAATAGGTTCGGCCAGGTCTTTCGTCAGATTTTCCAAGACTCCGCGAATCATCTTGCGAAACCATTTCGCGGTTAACCTGCCCTGATTCGCGGATTCGTAGATAGGAACAATGCGCCCGACTTCGATTGAAGAGGCTGCCTTGGGATCTGGCGCAGCGCCGTTTTCGCCCGGCTCCTCCAGGATCTCGAATTGCGGTTGAATGATCTGGAGGTCCCCACTTCTGTCCTGCTCAACTTTGCCGTACAAGGCAACCATCTGCCCCGGTTGAAACTTGTCTCTCAGGTAAGTTGCATTGAACCAGAGACACTTCAGACGAGCCCGTCCCTGTCCGGCGGTCATCTGAAATAGAGGCATGCGGCGAGTGTGGAACAGGCCGGAAGTGCGCACTTCGGCAATCACCGTGGCCATTTCACCGGCGCGAAGTTCGGCGATGCCTCGCGGGTTGGCGCGATCTTCATAGCGAAATGGAAGATAGTGAAGAAGATCGTCAACCGAGTAGATGCCCTTGGCGCCCAGCACCTCTGCCAGACGAGGTCCTATTCCTTTTACGAATTGAACGGGAGTCGCGGGTTCCAGCATCTATAGGGAATGTTAGCAGGAGGTCAAACCGAACTGAGGAATGGCGGTGTCTAAACCAGCAGTGACCAATTTCGTGCACGCTCTGATCGCGGTCATCGTGGGGAACGTAATTTATTTCCTGCTAGTTCCCTACCTGCCGCCGGCTGCGCACCACATGCCCCATCGCATGGATCTTGGGATGGTAGTCGATTTCTGGTTCTGCCTGCTGGTGCTCGGGATTGTCAAGACCGTAGCCCGACGGCGCCAGGCTTCCAGTCAGCACTGACCTCAGCGAGCCGCGCTCACTCGGTCCATCACCGCCAGCACCAAGGAAACCAGGAACGACACCGCAGCCAGGACCAGCGACAGCACTCCAAGTAGCGCCAGCCCTCCGGTAGCAGAGCCACAGAACTTGAACTCACTCCCCGCGATGGGCCACGCGCCCGTGAGGGCGGAGTTTCCGTTCCACTTCAAGCCCAGCAATACGATACCGAGGATCATCAGCCCGGCGGCAGACCAGAGATAAAGAACGTAAGACTTCATGGCGCTAACTAGCATAATCCGACCCGCGTAGTGTTGCACAGCTCTGGGTCGGTTGGGATTTGCTCGTTACTTTCGTGATCTAGGGTAATGAGTTGTGGGGAGAAGAAAATATGACGAGCGCGAATGCAAAGAATCGCCATCCTCTACGATGCCAGCCAGGCCGTCCTGTCGACTTTTGATCTGGACGAAGTGCTGCAGCGCATTCTGCTCATTGCCCGCGAATATTTTCATCTTCAGAATGTCGCTATTTTGTTGCTGGACAAGCAGAAGCAGGAACTCTACCCCCGTTGTTCGGTGGGGTGGGATGAGGGTAAAGAGAACATCCGTCTCTCCATCCAAAATGGTCTGAGCGGGGCGGCAGCCCGGTTAAAACGGCCCATCTACGTTCCTGATGTGAGCAAAGACTCACGGTATATCTGCTCCGCCGAGAAGACTCGTTCCGAGTTGGCGGTTCCGCTGATGGTGCGGGACGAAGTTGTCGGTGTGCTGGACTGCCAAAGCGAAAACCTGGACCACTTCGACGCTGAAACCGTCGACCTGCTCACGTTGTTTTCGACCCAGGCATCGCTGGCGCTCCAGAATGCCCGATTGTATTCACTCGAGCGCAGACGAGCTTCGCAGTTGGAGGCGATCAATGCGATCGCACAACAGATGACTGCGGTGCTCGATTTGAAGGAACTGCTCACCAAAGTGTGTTTGCTGGTGCAGCATGCATTCCAGGTGTCGCACGTTTCGGTGTTGTTGAGAGAGGAAGACGACCTAGTATTGCGGGCCAATCATGGCACGCTCACGCCGCGGTTTGCGACCAACGGTCCCGTACCCGCAGCCGCCGGGCTGATCGGCAAAGCTGTCAGCACTAGCAAGACCATCATCGACAATGACGTCAGGGCTTCGACGGACTATGTCGATCTGTACAGCGAAAGCTGCGCGCGCATGTGCATCCCGCTGATCTCCTTTGGCCAGACGCTTGGGCTCCTGGTCCTGGATAGCGATCAGAATGACGCGTTCAACTCGAACGATGTGCAGCCTCTGGAATCGGTCGCCGACATTTGCGCTACCGCCATTCAGAATGCGCATTACGTGGAGCGCGTGAAGCAACTGGCTTACCTCGACGGGCTCACAGGAATTTTTAATCGTCGCTTCTTCGAAGTGCGCATCTCGGAAGAGATTGAACGCGCACGCAGGTTTGATACGGGGATGGCCGTCATCATGATCGACATTGATCAGTTCAAGCGCTTGAACGATGAATTTGGCCACTTGCTTGGGGACGAGGTACTACGCCAAGTGTCGTCCATTTTTCACGGGCAACTCAGAAAGATCGACGTGGTTTGCCGCTATGGAGGTGAAGAATTCGCCATTCTGCTCTCGCAAACCAGCCCCGAGCACGCCATGGCGGTGGCCGAGAAGCTGCGAAAGATGGCGGAGAGCTGGCAGTTTCCGGGGGTTCCGCGGCCGGTCACCATCAGTGCGGGAGTGGCTAACTATGCTGAACACGGAAGCACGCGCGATGAGCTAGTGAAAGCGGCCGACGCAGGGCTGTATGCGGCAAAGCAAGCTGGCAGAAACTGCGTGCGCTCCGGGCCGTCTCGACGCCCTCATGCCGCCCACGCGGGCAAGGCATAGAAGCTGACCTTTGCAGAAGATAAAAAAGACGCAGCCGAGCTGCGTCTCACAAACCGGGGTATGTAAAACCAGTTCTAGAATTCCGAAGATTCGCCGCTAATTCCGTTCCGCAGTTGCTCCTGTAAGTCCTTCTGCTCGCGCTCTAAATCGCGCTGCATCCGCTGCATATCTCTCTTTAGTTCTTCCTGCTCGCGAGCCAATTCACGCGTAGCGCGCTCGATCTCAGGCTTTACGCGCCGCATTTCCCGCTCGGCAAATTCCAGTTGCGGCTTGGCTTTCTCGATCTGTTCGTTCACCTTGTCGAGATCGATCTGGGTTTCGGCCTGCACGTCGGGCATCTCGAAGCTTTCTTCGAATACTGCAGACTGGTTGCGTTCGGGTAAGGTCAGGGTCAGGTTCTGCTCTTTCTTATCGCGGATCACGCCCACAGCAATCGCGCCGTTCTTGCCCGGCCGCAACGCGTGCGTGAAATCCCCGGTATCTGCTATGGGCTCGTTATTCACCTTGACGATGACGTCGCCCGGCCCGGAAGCCCGCTTTTTCCGCGCGGCTTCCTTTCTCAACGGAGCGCACCAGAACTCCCTGGCCGTTTTTCGCGCCGAGAAAATCTCCCAACTGCGGTGTCAGGTTCTCCACCATCAAACCGCTCCGCCGCGACGAGTGCACAACCACCACCGAGACTGGCATATCGATTTCCGGCATTGCCGGCAGCGCAGGCAAGGCAGGCATGGCTGGCATCGCGTACTTGAAATTCCCATTGTCGCTGTAGGAATAGGCAAACGTCTTCTTGCGATCGGCAAGCTGCACTTTCAACGTGAGGGGATTTCCGCTCCGGCTGATTCCCAACGTAACCACCCGCCCGGGAGGCACCTCGCGAATCAGCCGCCGCAGTTGCTCCACGCTCTCTACCCCCGTGCCGTTCAGGGTCAGAATTACGTCGTGCTCTTTCACTCCGGCTTTTCCGGCGGGAGCGTCCTGATCCACCATCGTGACTTCGACGCCTTGTTCTTCTTTCAATTTCAAGGTATCGAGCCGGTCCGAGGTCACATCCCGCGTATCCACTCCGAGATAGGAACTCCCGCTCGAGGTGTCATCACTCGACCAGCCAAACGATTCCGCCTCGTTAAACGCTCCCCCACTCGCAGCGCACAGTCCGGCCAGCACCGGAACGATCAACATGGTCTTGAAATCCAGTTGCGCATGGTATCCCCCAACTCTGGTTACCGATTCACACGCCGGAACGAGATGTCCCCGGTGGTGGTGTGAACTTTCAGCACGGGTCCGCCCCCGTTCACCTTGCCTTCGGCGGTGATGGTCTTGGGACCGTAATCCCCGCCTTCGGTGGTAACTCGGATATCCGGAAAATCGGAATGAATTTCGTGGCCATTGGCCAAGTCCACCGAAGCGCGAACCGAGATGTTCATGTTGGACGAGAGATAAACCATGATGTCGCCAGCGGAAGTTTCGAGTACGGAATCGCTGCGTTCGCCCGAACCGGAAACAAATTTGGCGACGATGCCGCCGGAACCGGTTTCTGCCCGCGCGGAAAGGATGTCGTTCAGTTCAATGCTGCCGCCGCCGGTTTCCGCGTGTACGGGGCCCTTGGCCGACGCCAGACGAATGCTGCCGCCACCGGTTTCAATCTCAGCAGCGCCGCCAATGTCGCCCAGATCGATGCTGCCGCCGCCGGTGCTGGCCTTTACTCGTCCTGCGCAGCGGTCTACTTGGATGTTGCCACCGCCGGTTTCAAGAACCGCGCCCTGCAAGCCCGATACGACCACCACGCTTCCGCCACCGCTTTCGGCGTCGATCTTGCCTTTGGCGGAATTGACCTTGATGCTGCCGCCGCCGGTGTGCAGGTTGACGTCGCTTCCCACTGTGCCCACATCAATGCTGCCGCCGCCAGTCTCCGCACTCACCGCACCGCCAATATCATCGACGTGAATGCTGCCGCCGCCGCTCTGCGCTTCGACGCGCCCGGAGACCTTGGTGGTACTGACGCTGCCGCCTTCGGTTTCGACCTTGACCAGGTCCATGTTGCGGGAACATTGATGACAAATTCTCCGGAGAATTGGTGGGGACGGCTTCGCCTTCGAATCGGCGACGATCCACGCCGTGTCTCCTCGCACCGAGGCGCGTGATCTTGTAATGTTCGAATTGCTGGCGGGCCTTGTCTTCCGCAGATGTATAAGCGCGGTTATGAATAACGTATGTGATATTGCGGCTGCGAACCGCCCTCAATCCGGACTGAGCCGACATCCACTTTGACGCGAAGATTCTTCGCGCCGGACAGCGATCCCGTAACTTCCTCGGCCCAGTTGCCGCCCTCGCGGTAAACGCGGGTTTGCTGCGCGACCGCAATCGGCAGGATCAGCAACAACACCGCTACGTATTTGGATACTTTGTTCAACATTCCCTTCTCTGTTTCTCCTCTTCACGCCGGAAATTCTTCCCGGCTCCCTTATCGAACGCTTAATCAATTTCCGGCAATTGCGCCAGCATGGTCCTAGCCTGCGAACGGATGTACTGGTTCTGATCGCCCTCCGCCAACTTCTTCAACACGACACGCACGCTGCTATCCGCGCGTACCGGTTCGAGCAGATGCAAGGCCTGAGTGCGAACCCCCGGATTGGAATCGTTCATCAGCGCTTCCAGCACCGCATCCCGCACCCGCACATCGTCTTTCACGTAAGTGCCCAAGCCTTCCAGCGCCTTCAGCCGCACGCCAGGATTCGTGTCATAGCGCAGGGCGTAGATCAACGCTTCGCGCACATGGGTATCGTTCGGCTGTCTGCGTCAGCAGGTCGACGGAATCCATACGCACGCCGGAGTTGTAGTTGTTGCGCGCCGCGAACAGCAGCAGCTGCTGAATTCGCTGATCGTTCAACGACCCTGCGTTTCCTGCGTGGAAACGGTGTCGTACTTGATGCTGACCTGGTTGTGCCGGGTTCCTGCGAGATGGAACGAATGCCCGTGATTGAAGATTCGTTGGCGCGCAGCAGATGCTTTCCACGACCGGGGCCCGCTTGCCGAAGACCTTGTACATGGTGGCGATGCCGCCACCGAATCCCACGATGAAGATTACCGCGGCCAGTGCCGGAGAAAAACGGATCTGCCGCAGCCATGCTGCCGGATCGAAGATGAATCGGCTGCCAGAACCCGCCCTGCGGCGCAGTCTCGAGCGCTTCCTGCAGACGCATGCGCGAAGCCGCCAGCAGATTCGGCGAGGGCTCCTCCACTGGCAACTGCGATAGCGTGGTATGCAGCTTGCGAGTGCTTTCAGTTCTGCCGCGCAATCGGGGCAGCGCGCCAGGTGTTGCTCCAGTTCATAACGAGCATCGTCGGCCAGCTCGTTATAAATGTACAGCAGGATATTTTCTTGAACCCATTCACATTTCATGATTGCTTCCCCCTTCGGGGCAAAATTGCTTTCCTTCATCGCATGTCCGCCAGAGCTCCGCGCAACTTTTGCGTGGCGCGGAACAAGGTATTCTTTGCGGTCTCTTCGGTCGTATTCAAAATTTCGCCGACCGTTCGCAACTTCAGTCCGTGGTAATGCTTCAACTCGAAAACCATGCGCTCGCGCGGCGTCAACTTCTCGAGTGCCCGATGGATGCGCGTGCCCAGTTCTCGGCGCATCAGGTCGCGTTCCGGATTCGCCCCGGAGCGCGCATCCGGCACCTGATCCAGCACATCGTACTGCTCGCCCTGCGAATCGACCGCGACCGGAGCGTCTTCCTTCCGCACCTGCCTCTTGCGCAGGTGGTCGAGGCACAGATTGGTCACGATGCGGTAAATCCAGGTGTAGAAAGAGCACTCGAAGCGGAAGTTCCCGACGTTCTTATACGCCTTCAGGAACGCTTCCTGGTAAATGTCCTGGGCTTCGTGGTCCGATCCGGTGAGGTGCATCGCCAGCCGGAGCACCGCCTGATCGTAGTGCCGCACCAGTTCCTCGAAGGCGGCGCGGTTGCCGCGCTGCGCTTCGCGAACTAAGAGCGTGTCGTCGATACGGCCTAGACTATGCCCAGCCATTTGGCCCCGCGCTGTGGGGTCCTGGGTTCTGCTGCCTCGTTCCATCTGGTCGCTTTTCGCGTCCGGATCGGGAACACTCGCCAACCGCAAAAGGTAATGCCAAAGCGTCGGCCGGCATGGTTTCGCTTGTCCTCTGCACCGGGTGCCATGCTTACTCCCCGGCTTGCATAGCTATGGACGGGCCAACGTGGTTCCGTGAGCAGGATTATAGGAGTTTGGCAGGATTCTTGCAGGATTGGGAGGTTTGTAAACGATTGCATCCCAAGTAGTTGAACTGGGCATGCGTTTCGTCCCACCGAAACCGGACACGCGATTATCGCGATTACACTCACGATCCGGCTTGTGCCCCCGCTGCGATGGATTTCAAGCCTGATGCGATCGCTCCTGAGCAGAGTAGCGACAATCAGCCGATCGCTGTCAGGCAGGTGCAGACGGGATAAGACTCTTAGAAGCCGCGCGGAGCTTTGGAGAACGAAACAAAGGGGCGGCGGGCGCCGCCCCGTCTGGAACTTTACTGTTCGACCGCTTCTTTCTCGATGACCACCTTGACGTGCGTGGTCACGTCCTTGTGCAGCTTGACCGGAACGGTAAACTCGCCCAGCTCTTCAGCGGCTCGTGCAGCTGGATCTTGCGGCGATCGACATTGAAGCCCTTCTTCGCCAGCGCGTCGCGCGATGTCGCTGGAGGTCACCGATCCGAACAGCTGATCGTGCTCGCCGCTACGGCGCTGGAACGAGACCGACACGCCTCGAACTGCTTGGCGAGCGCTTCCGCTTGCGTCTTCTCCTTCGCCGAGCGGCGCACCGCGGCGCCTTCATCTGCTCGATGACGGCCTTGTTGCCCGCAGTCGCCTCAATGGCCAGCTTGCGCGGCAGCAGGTAATTGCGCCCGTAGCCTTCGGCAACCTTCACCACGTCGCCGCGGGAGCCCAGCTTGGTACATCTTCCTTCAGTATGACTTCCATGATGACTCCGTTAACGTCCAGATTTGCACGTCAGGTAATCGTATTGGTGCGATCCGAGCTAGTCTTTTACGACGCGCGTCCGGCAAATGGCAGCAGCGCGATGTTGCGCGCCTGCTTGATCGCCAGGACAAACGGCGCTGGTGCGGCGTGCAGACGCCGGTCAACCGGCGCGGCACGATCTTTCCGCTCTCCGCCACGAACTGCGCAGCAGCCGAACGTCCTTGTAGTTGATGGACTCGATCTTCTCGACGCAGAACTTGCAAACCTTCTTGCGGCGGAAATACTTGCGGCCGCCTTCGCGGCCTCCGGGTCCGCCAGGTCCACCCGGACGAGGTGGACGACGCTCACCACGGTCCGGCCGGTCTGCCTCCGGAATGATGTCGCTCGCAGTGCGCCGTAGTTGCTCTGTTTCGTCAGCCATGATGCTCCTTAAAATCTCGATATCGCTCGTTGCTGCTCGCTAGAGCATTAGCTCCGATAGCAATGCCTCGTTTATGCCGTTGCCGGCGCGCTTCTCCGCCGTGCTGGCTTCTGCAGGCAGCGGCCGGCGCAGGCGGCGCCTTGCGCCGCGCATCTTGATCGCCTTGATCTTGTCCAGACGCTTCTGCTCCTCGTCGATGCGCACGGTCAGGAACTTGATCACCGGTTCGGTCACCCGCAAGCGGCGCTCCAGTTCGTGGATCAAGCCGCCGCCGCCTTCCACGGTCAGCAGCATGTAAATGCCGTCATGAAATCGGCGAACCATGTAAGCCAGACGCCGCTTGCCCATCTTCTCCACGCTCTTCACCGTGCCGCCCGAGGAGTCACCGCCGTTTCCAGCGTGGAAATCAGTTTGTCCTGATCCTCTTCCGCCATGTCCGGGCGGACGATGAACATCAGTTCATAAGTACGATTCATTCGTTATTCTCTCCAAATCCTTCAATACTTCGCGTTCCGCGCTCGTCTCTCGTCTTCCGGCTTTGCGGTTGAAGCGGTTCATCGCCGCCGCCGGACCTTCTTTCAAAATCACCTTCACTGCTTCGGCAGCCGTGTCGAGCACTTCGTCCACCACCTTGAGCTGCGCCTTGCGAAACGGCGTCAGCAAATACTTGCGTCATCTTGCGGTCGGCGCAACCCCCAGCCGGATCCGCAAAAACTCCTGCGTGCCCAGCGCCCCGATAATCGACTCCATCCCGTTGTGCCCCGCCGAACTGCCCCGCTGGCGGATCCGAATCGTGCCCAGCGGCAAATCCAGTTCGTCGTAAATCACGATCAAGTCCGTCTCCGGCCTGAGCTGGTACTTCGTCACCAACTCCCGCACCGAAAGCCCGCTCAGGTTCATGAACGTCTCCGGCTTTGCCAGAGAACCGTGCTCGGACCCGATCATCATCCGCGCCGTCAGCGCCCGGCACTGCCGGTTTCTGACCTCCACTCCTGCATCGCTCGGCAATGCGATCGATCGCGAGAAAGCCCAAGTTGTGCGGCGTGAACTGATATTCGATTCCCGGATTGCCCAGCCCGACGATCAGTTTCACGCGCTCAGCTCTCAGCTGCATAGCTCTTGCGCATCGACTAAGCACCAGTGGCCAACGACCAGCCCGTTACTTCTTCTCTTTCTTCTCGGCCTTTTCGGCCGCCGCGGCGCTCTTCTTCCTCGGTCTCCTGCTTGCCCTTCTTGATGACCTCGGGCTCGGCCGGCGCAGCTGCCGCTTCCGCAGCCACCGCTTCCGGAGTCGCCACCACTTCTTCCTTGACCGTGATGACGTGCGCCACCGGCTGATTCTCGTCCGTCAGGAACTTCAACTTGTCGCTCGTGCGGCAGATCCGAGACGCGCAGCACCTTGCCGAATACCAGTTCGGTGACGTCCGCTTCGATCGACGCTGGGAATGTCTGCCGGGCAAGCACTCGACTTCCACTTCGCGCAGCATCTGCTCGAGAATGCCGCCCTGCTGCTTCACGCCCGACTGGCTTCGCCCTTCAGCACGATCGGCACGTTCGACCGTGAGCTTCTTGTCCATGGCGATGCGCTTCAGGTCGATGTGCAGCAGCGCGCCCTTGATCGGCTCGTATTGCCAGTCGACGATCATGGCCTTGGTGCGTTCTCGCCATCGAGGCCAGATCGAAAATCGTGTTGTGCCCGGTCTCGCGAGTGCAGAATGCGCGTGACCTGGCGCGGATCGACGCTCACAGACGCGGCGTCTTTGCCCGCGCCATAAACCACGGCGGGAATTTTGCCGCTCAGCGCGCACGCGGCGCGCATCATTCTTGTTGCCCGGCGTCCGCGGCTGCGCTTCTAATACGTTGTTCTCGGTTGCAGTTGCCATAATTTGATTCCTGTTTACAAAAATAATTTGCTGACCGACGTCTCTTCGTGAATCGACTGAATCGCGCGTCCAATCAGCCCAGCGATGGAAAGCACTTTGATCTTGGGTTCCGCTCTGCGCTTCCGCGGTCAGCGGAATCGTGTTGGTGACCACCACTTCCGTGATGCAAGACTGCGAAATATTCTCGACCGCCGGCCCCGAAAACACCGGGTGCGAAGCGCAGGCGTACACTGCGCTCGCGCCGTTCTCCATCAGCGCTGCGGCGGTCTTCACCAGCGTTCCCGCGGTATCGATCAAATCGTCGATCACCAGGCAAGTACGGCCTTTGACATCGCCGATCACGTGCATGACTTCCGCGACATTCATTTCCACGCGGCGCTTATCGACGATGGCCAGCGCCGCGTCCATCTTCTTCGCGAAAAATCGTGCCCGCTCCACGCCGCCTGCATCCGGCGAAACCACCGTCAGATTCGGCAGGTTCAGCTCCTTGAAGTGATCCACCAGCACCGGCGAAGCGAACAAATGATCCACCGGAATATTGAAAAATCCCTGCATCTGCGGCGCGTGCGGATCAATCATCAAGGCCCGATCCGCGCCCGCGGTCGTCAGCAAATCCGCCACCAGCTTCGCCGAAATCGGAGCCCGCGGCTTGTCTTTGCGATCCTGCCGGCTGTACCCGTAATACGGAATCACCGCCGTGATGCGCCGCGCCGAAGCGCGCTTCAGCGCATCCATCATCAACAGCAATTCCATCAAGTGCTCGTCCACCGGACGGCACGTCGGCTGCATGACGAACACATCCGCGCCGCGCACGTTCTCCTGGATCTGCACGTACGCTTCGCCGTCCTTAAAGCGCGTCACCAGCGCCTGGCCGCGCGTCATTCCGAGAAAGCGCAAACCTCGTCGCACAACGGCCTCGTTCGCGGTGCCGCAGAAGATCTTGAACTTGTCGTCCACCGCGCTGCGTTGCGGCTTGCGCTCGGTCTTCTCGTCGGGCTCATGTGAACCTTTTTTTCCGTCGCTGTCGCAAGAGTTGCCATAGTTTTCAGCTGTTCGCCCTGAGCTTTCAGCCAATCACGGCCTAAAAGCTGGTTTTGGCTGGGCCGCTAGGATTCGAACCTAGACAAAGTGCTCCAAAGGCACTTGACCTACCATTAGTCGACGGCCCAGTAACTCATTGTTGATTTTTGATTGGTTGAATTGCCGGACTTGCCTACAGTCTCAATCGACAATCGGAAACTCGACAATCAGAAACTTCTTCCCAGTACTGCCGCCGCGTCAACGTGACTGGTCGCCGTCGCCGGAATGCCGGCTTTCGTCAACCGCGCCGCCGCCTCGCGCCGCCGCCGTCCGGGTGCGAAACAGCCCGTAAATCGCCGACCCGGAGCCCGACAGCGACGCATAGACCGCGCCCTGCCGCTCGAGCACACGCTTCACCTCTCGCAATTCGGGATATTTAGGAAAGACGACCTGTTCGAAGTCGTTTTCAATCCCGGTACGGACGAGGTCGAGAAGCAGGGTCTCGGCCCGGCCCCTGCCTTACCGCAGGGACACCGGATGTACCGCTCAGCCACGCAGAAACCGCACGACTGAACTCATTCATTCTATCGGAGTGAGACAAAGCCGTCAATTTGTGAACCCAGCGAGACGTCGCCGGTAGTTTCGAGAAGATCCCAATCCGCAAATGCTCTCGGAGTTGAGACTCCAATCTCTGGAGCCGCCACCACGCATGGAGTCGCGGGCAGGTCGGAAAGCGGATACACTTCTTCCCCGCGACCGACTCCGAGAATTGTCCCTCCGACCAGAAACAGAGGCAGGTCCGAGCCGACTTCCGCCGCAATACGCAATCTCTCCGAGCCCGGGATTTGCTTCTTGAGCGCCCGTTCCAGCGCGAGCAAGGCCGCCACCGCATTTGCCGACGCGCCTCCCAGTCCGCCTTGCACCGGCAGCCTCTTCTCGATTTCGATCACCACCCGCGCCTGAACGCTCAGCGCGGCGAGGGCGCGCTCGACAATTCGATAGCATGTGTTTTTCGAATCGGTCGGCACGCGCGGATCGGCGCAGCGTATCTCGATGCCCGATCCACGCCCCACGCTCACCCGGATCGCATCGTGCAGCGCGATGGTCTGATACACCGTGCGCAGCTCGTGAAAGCCATCAGCGCGCAGCGCACCAATGCGCAGGCCGAGATTGATCTTGGCGAACGAACGGACGGTGACCGGCATGAGACGCTGATTGTAAAGGTGTTGTGGCGATTTCGGATAAGGGTTTGAATTCTGCACATTAATATGGCACACTTATTATGCACATATTCTATGCCCACAAAGCGCGCCCATATCGTTTTCCCCGAAGACTTGATTTCCGAAATTGATGCGCTAGTCGGCCCGCGAGGCCGAACTGCGTTTCTGCTAGAGACCGCCCGCAAAGAGGTTCAACGGCAAAAGCTGCTTAGATTTCTTGAGGGCTCCGCGCCTGTGTGGAAGGACAAAAACCACCAGGATCTCTCCATGGGCTCTGCAGCTTGGGTTCGGAAGTTGCGGGACGAAGGCGAGCACCGTACCGAGAAGCCCCGGACTAAAAAGTGATGCACCTACTCCTGGACACGTCTGTGATCATCGACGTGCTTCGGGCCCACAAAGGGCGACGCGAACTGCTCGCGGAACTGACGCGGGCGGGGCATGAACTCGCCACTTCCGCACTCAACGTGGCGGAAGTCTACGCCGGGATGCGATCGAGTGAAAGGAGCGACACGGAGCTCTTCCTGAGCGCACTCCATTGCTACCCGTTGACCCCGATGGAAGCGCGTCGCGCCGGTCAGATCAAACGAGAGTGGGCGGAAAAAGGCAAAACTTTATCGCTTGCCGACACTATTGTTGCCGCGACCGCATTGCAGCACAACTGCGTATTGATGACTGACAATTGCAAGGATTTTCCGATGCGAGAGCTGCAGCTATATCCGTTGAACGGATCCTAGGTGCGCCGCTTGGTATGAATCGCGAACTCGAATCCTGGGTTCGGAGGGAACAGCTCGGCGGCTTTGCGCAGACGTTCCGCCATGGCTGACGGCGCGAGCAAAGGGTAATCGCGCTCCCGCAGATCGTAGTAATCCACGTCGATAAACATCGAGAGTAGATAAATCGAAATGGCGTCGGCGAAGCTGGCGGCCAAATATTCGTTCTTGTACTTCTCCGTGTCGGGACTCGAGCCGGTAGCCAGTTTGCGCGCTTCCCACGCATCCAGCGACGTCTCTCCCTTGACTCCAGCCTGCGCCTGTTTCCAGACCAGATCGGCAAACGCCTGCGAGACTCCAGCGCGTTCCACGATCGCATGCCCGACATTGATATAGAACTCGAAGGCCACCGAAAACTTGTCGTCCATCAGGCGGGTTGAGATGAAGACGCATTGCGAGTCGCCAAGCTCGAGGTTGCGATGGCAGACTGCGTTGTCGCTCAAAGCGATGTCGTAGCGGTCGGCGATCACGGTCTCATCCCCCTGGTTCACCGTGAGCGGGACGAAGTAGTACGCCTTGCGATGGAGGGCTGAGGCGGCTGCATCGGGCACGGCCGCGACCATGCGTGCGACGTCCGCTTCGGAAATGGTGACTTCGCCTGACAGGGCGTAGCAGATTCCATTGACAGCTTGCGAAACCGGATTCTGGCGGACCACCTCCGCCGGGGCCCGCGTGATTGCCGGAGCAGCTTGAGACATGAAGGCTATTTTAGCGCACCGCACCGGCAGCACTGCATATTCGGTCCGGAATGTTGTAAGTTTGGGGAGAATGTCCGCCGAAGCCATCCACGTCCGCAAGTTGCGCTGGTACTTGATTCCGCTGCGCGTGCTCCTGGTGACTGCCCTCCTGACTTTGCTCGGATTTGCCGTAACCCTGCTCCTCGGCATTCTGGGAATCGTGGTGGGGGCCAAGATGCGCGGGCACACCCCCAACCTGACCCTCGCCTATCGGGAGATCGCAGTTCCCTCGGCGGCCGTGGTGGGAAGCCTGGTCCTGATCTCCTCCTTGTTCCTGGAAATCCGGCATTACCGGCAAGCCAAGACCTTGGCGGGAATCGAAAAAGCCAGCCGCTGATCGCCCACGTTAGAATTGAGATATGCGGCCTCGTATTGCGATACCCATTCCACATTCGGGTGATCCCGACTATGCAGCGCGCGCCATTCCTCAATACGAGCACGCGATCGAGATGGCAGGAGGCGAACCGATTCGTATTCCTCTCGATGCGCCCGCTGAGCAAGTGATGCAGTTGGTGGAAAGCTGTGCGGGCGTAGTCCTGCCCGGTAGCAAGGCGGATGTGGATCCAGCAAAATACAAGGCCGCGAAACATCCTGAAACCGCCGCGGCGGATTTGAAGCGCGATGCCGTGGATGCCTTACTCCTGGATGACGCCTACAAGAGCCGCAAGCCGGTGCTGGGAATCTGCTATGGTCTGCAGATTTTGAATGTGTATCGCACCGGAACCCTGTTGCAGCACATCGAATCGCCCCTCAATCATGCGATTGGCAGGAAGGCGCGCCTGGCTCATGACGTGGAGATCGAAGCAGGTTCGAAGTTGGGGAAGATCATTCGAAATGGATCGGATGGCGCGATCACGATTCCGGTGAATTCCAGCCATCACCAGTCAGCAGAGTCACCCGGGCAAGGTTTGCGGGTTGCTGCGCGGTCCCCGCAGGACGGAGTGATCGAAGCGCTGGAAAGCACTTCGCCCGATCATTTTGTGCTGGCCGTACAGTGGCATCCGGAGCGAACGGTGGAGGATGACGAGCCTTCGCGGGCGATCTTTCGCGCGCTGGTAGAAGCCGCAAAACAAAAAGCTGCGCCCTAACGCTTCTTTTTTCGGGTTGTGACCCGCGCCGATGGCCTGCTGATCCGATTTTTCTTGGAAGTCGTCACTTTCTTGGTCAGCAGCACCGCCACGTGCGCGATCGCCGCGTTATCGGTCCCCATGCCTTCCGGAGTTTTGGCCTTGATGCCGATGCAGTCGGGCGCAAGCTCCATCAGTTCCGCGACCCGATTTCGAATCGCTGCTGAGTGGGGTCCAATCTTCGGCGCCGCGAGAATCAGAGTGGAATCCAGATTCGCTACTCCATAACCAGCTGACCGCACCCGCTTCAACGCTTCCTGGAGGAATACGTCAGAGTCCGCACCCTTCCATTGCGGGTCCGAGGGAGGGAAGAGAGAACCGATATCGGGCCCGGCAATAGCCCCGAGCAGCGCATCGGTGATCGCATGCAGCAGGACGTCGCCGTCGGAGTGACCTCCCAACCCCTTGTCGAAGGGAATGGTCACTCCGCCAATTTTGAGCGGAATCCCTCGCTTGAATTCATGAGAGTCCCAGCCGTATCCAATTCTCATAGAGCAACCCCAGCCACGGATTCGCACAGATTGGCACGGAACCGTTTTCTTTCATTGTCGAAGACCAGGCGGCGAAATTGCGGACTAGAGCCGAAGTTGAGCAAGAGACCGATCTCGATTTCCGTGGATTTCAGATAGTGTAACAACTGAGCTTCGTGTGCACGTTCCAGCAGTCGTGCGCTTTTCAGTTCCAGTAAGACCAAGCTTTCGACCAGGAGATCGGCCCTGAAGTCGCCGACCACGCGATTTCGGAAGCGCACGGGCACAGGTACTTGTTGAGAGACAACCAGCCCCGCTTCCTCCAACGCAATCACCATCGAGTTCTCGTAGACCGTCTCCAGAAACCCATATCCGAGTTCGTTGTACACATCGTAGAACACGCCGATGATTCTCTCGGTAAGCTGTTCGTGCTTCAGCTTCCATGCCCGGGCGGCCGACTTGAGTCCGGGATGTTCTCGTTACCGTTTCAGGAATAAGCGCGCCACGGATTTTCACGGATGCGCACGGATTTTACGGAATTGTTCTTTCGGAGGGCAAACCCCGGAATTCGTCTCCAGTTGTTCCACTAAGCGCGTTTTTTGTCCGTGAAGATCAGTGTGAATCCGTGGCTCGGTTTACCGTTTCAAATAGAACTCCGCCAGTTCCATGTCTCCGGGCGTGGTGATCTTGATGTTTTTCGGGGAGCCCATCACCACTGCGACCTCGTGGCCTGAGCGCTCTACCAGCGACGCTTCATCGGTACCCAGGAAGCCGTCGGCAGCAGCTTCATCAAACGCCTTCTTCAGCACGTCGTAGCGGAAGCCTTGGGGGGTCTGTGCCATCACTACTTTCTCCCGCGGGATCGTGGTTTTGATCAAGGCACCATCCGCCGTTCGTTCCACCTGCTTCACGGTGTCGACGGCCGGCATACCAGCGATAGCGGCTCCGTATTTCGCTGCCGCCTGCACCACCTCGCGAATGATCTCTTCGGTTACAAACGGCCGAACCGCATCGTGGACCAGAACCACATCGTCCGCTCCAGCCTTGATTGCCGCAATCGCGTTGGCGACAGAGTGCTGCCGGTGCTCGCCTCCTTCAACGAACTCAACTTTTTTCTGCAATGCTTCTTTCTCCAGGCGCGAGCGAAAGCCGCTGATCTCGTTCGCGCGCAGTGCCACGTAGATCTCGTCGACTTCGGAACTGGCGGCAAACTTCCGCAGGGTATGGATAAGGATCGGGGTCCCCCCAAGCTCGGTGAACTGCTTCGAGGGGGCAGCCTTCTTGCCGCTGGGGATGGGCGCCATGCGCGTGCCCAGCCCAGCCGCCGGTATGATCACCACCACTTTCACGGGGCGTCAAGTATACGAGCGGGGCGGAGCGAAGTTCAAATCAAGCTGTTCCCGTCCGCCGAAGCCGACAGGATGCCGGCGGTACAAATTCCGGTCTCGCGTTGATCAGCAATCTCGGCTAGGGTCTTTGCCGTATAGGTATTTTTCTTCCATCGTGCATTTCTTCCCGCTGTTACCGCCTTAAGCTTCCGTTCATTCTAGATTCATGTAGCCAACTGTGACATTGGACGCAAGTTAGTAACGACGCCACGATCTTGTGCAGTTGGCATCTCAGTTGCGAACGGAACTGTCGAGGGTCGGGCCCACAGCCCGAAATCAGTTGGGGTGAGGATTGTGACGCAGAAGAATCGTTCCTGGTGGGCATTGATCGCATTCTGTACCACCACAGCATTGGTGGCGGCATTCAGCCTGGCAATTCTCTTCGCCAGCGCGAGCGTCGCCTATGCAGTCGGACAGTCAGCTCGGTCCGACCAACCGAGTCAAGGCACTATTGAAGCAAAGGCATTTTCCGGAGTGGTGACCGACGCACATTGCGGAGCACGCCATCTGGATTCCACCAAAAGCCCTGCCGAATGCACGAAGATGTGTGTGCGGAATGGCTCACGATACGTCCTGGTCGATGGCGACAAGACTTATGCCCTGAGCGGAGACGGTAGCCAGTTTGGGGGCTTTGCCGGACAGCGAGTATCCATTGCAGGAACTCTCGACGGCGAAACGCTGCGAGTGGATTCGATTCACGCCCAGCAATAGAAAGCGGGAGCTTCTCAGCTCCCGCTAAGTGGAATCCCCGGCGAAGCGCTTATTCTGCTGGCCGGTCCGCCATGATGGGTTGCGGCTTCTTCACCTCTCCAGAAGGACTCGGGAGTGGCGTGCTCACGGTGGTACGCGTTTCCGTGCGCCCTGAAGACCGCTCGTCCCACTTGCCGAAAATCATCTTCCCCGCCGTCGTTTGCAGCACCGAGGTCACCGAAATGTCGATAGTCTTGCCAATCATCTTGCGCGCGTTATCCACGACGACCATGGTTCCGTCATCCAGGTAGGCGACCCCCTGGTTGTACTCTTTCCCTTCCTTAAGAATGAAGACCTTCATAATCTCGCCAGGAAGCACGATCGGCTTCAGCGAGTTCGCCAGTTCGTTGATGTTCAACACCTCGACCCCCTGAAGCTGCGCGACCTTGTTCAGGTTGAAGTCGTTGGTGATGATCTTCCCTTCGTATACCTTCGCGAGTTCGATCAGCTTCATATCGACTTCGCGCACGGTGGGGAAGTCGTCTTCCACAATCTGTATTTGGACTGTGGCGACCTTCTGCAGGCGTTGCAGGATGTCGAGCCCTCGACGCCCGCGGTTCCGCTTCAGTGAGTCGGCCGAGTCGGCGACCAGTTGCAGTTCGCGTAGCACAAATTGCGGAATCACGATGGTCCCGTCGAGAAATCCGGTTTCCGCAATGTCCGCAATACGGCCGTCGATGATGACGCTCGTATCCAGGATCTTGTAGCTCTTCCGAGACTGCTTCTCTCCGCCGAACACGCCGCCGAGAGCAGCCAGGTTAAGCAGGTCTCCCTTGTTAGCGCCCACGATGAGACCGACGTAGGCCATGAGAAGCATGACCAGTATCTGGAGGAAGCTGCGGGTATGTTCTTCCGGAATCGTGTTCCGGATGATCAGAGCAAACAGATAAGCGCCGATAATTCCCAGCACGCTGCCTGCGGCTGCGCCGATCAATCGCTTCAGGCTAACCCGCCGCAATTTCCATTCGAAAAGAACGATGCCGAGACCGAGCAGAACTCCGACCGCCGCGTCCATTTTCTGAGGCAAGCTGAACGGTTCGATCAGGTAGCAAGTGATGGCAACAATGAGAACAAATAAGATTCGAACTAATATCAAGTCCACGCGTTGGACCTCCCCGAAACCCAGATTGCCGCCGAGGGACGACCGGGTTTCCGCATCGGTGAGTACCTGCCGACATGTCGGCAGCCGATGATCTTTATAAAATTCGCTGCGAAACACACGAACTATGAATTGACAAGGAACCTTACCGGGCCGTCCAGATTTGGGACGGTTTGGGCATATCCCACCAAAGTATATACCTGCGATCCTAAGCCCATCGCAGCGAAACTCGCCTCTGACTCAACATGACGCTCCAAATGCGAATCGCAGGTTCAAAGACTGGTAGACTTGCCTCATGAAGGCGCTTGTCATCAGCAAGTTAGGCGGTCCCGAGGTACTCGAAATCCGGGATGTTCCTCCCCCGGAGTTGGCAAGTGAACAGAAATTGGTCGTCGGCCTCGCTGGAGGCATTAATTTTGCCGACCTGATGACCGCCTCGGGAGGTTATTCGGGGACGCCGCCTCCTCCGCTAGTTGCCGGGCGAGAGTTCAGCGGTACGTTGCCCACGGGCGATCGAGTAATGGGGTACGTGCAGTGGGGCGCCTTCGCGGAAAAAATTGCTGCCAATCCAGACTTGCTTTGGCCTGTCCCGGAAAATTGGACCAATGAAGAAGCCGCTGCCTTCCCCGTCAACTACTTCACTGCGTACTTCGCTTACTGGAAAAGTGGACTGATCGACGATCCCAGTCTCGCCCGCAAGTCGCGCGTGCTGATTCACGCCGTGGCTGGAGGTGTGGGCACTGCTGCGGTGGAGATCGGGAAGTTGCTAGGGGTGGAGATGTACGGAACATCTTCTTCCGAAGAGAAGCTGGATCGCGTGAAGCGCTTGGGACTTCAACATGGCATCAACTACAAAGAGCAGGACTACCGCGAGGCCGTCAAAGGGCTGACTCACGGCGAGGGAGTGGATGTCGTGTTCGAAATGCTGGGCGGAGAGCACACCGCGAAAAGCGTACATTGTCTTCGCGATTTCGGACGCGTGATTGTTTACGGCAACGCGACCGGACAGCCCGGCACACTTGATCCTAGAATCCTGTATGCCAAGGGCGCGAGCGTTCACGGGCTCTGGCTCACTTACCTATCGAAGAACCGCGAACTCATGCAACGAGCCTGGACAGAACTTTCTGCGTGGATTTCCGCGGGGCATCTCCATCCCGTCGTCGGAGCAACCTTGCCTCTGGAGAGCGCCGCGGAAGCGTACCGGTTGCTGAGCGACAGAAAAAACTTCGGCAAGGTGACTCTCAAGATTTCTTAGATCGCTCGACATCACAGGAAATACAGTGTCCGCATTCGGACGCCTCTTCCCACGCACGAGCACCGATTTACCTTGCTCGCTTCGCAACTGTCCTTAAATGAATGCCGGCCCGTGGCATTAGCTGTGCAGGCGATTCCAGTGGGTCCAGCTTCGGTTCACAAGACACTGGATTGGAATTGTTGATTGTTGATTTGAGAATGTTGGAGGAAGCCCGGGAGTTCGTGTTCAGCAATCGACAATCAAAAATCAACAATTCCTGGCGTTCAATCTCTGCTAACAATGAAGCGCGGAAGGCGTCCATTGAGTATTCGCAAGACGAAATGAAAGGGAACTTTCAAAGATCGCGAACCGTATCTTGAGGCGAGATAAGAAGGGGCGGGAAAAAGCGCAAGAATTTAGGAATTGCCGGGGTTAAAGGGACTGACTCACTCTCGGTTTGGCGGCCCAGGTGAGTTCAATCCCCGAGCGGAAAGCGCGCAGCTTTGCGGCTACGTGTTTCTCGGCTTAACCCCGATGCCGCATTTTAGGCCTTCTGCGAACAAACGCAAAGTTCTTCCTGAGGGTGAAACAAGGCGGCCGCCTGGAACCGTTTCCCGACGTGACTCGGGAAAGAAAAACAAGGAGTGGCATGAAAGTCTCGACGATCTCTAAGTGGTTGATCCTGTCTTTGGCTCTGCTGTTGGCAACAGGCGCGTTCGCGGCGAACAAAGGGTCTGTGCGGGTAAGCGATCCAGTCAACGTAGCCGGAAAACAACTTTCGCCCGGCGAGTACAAGCTGTCCTGGGAAGGCAATGGCCCTGACGTGCAACTGAGCATCATGCAGGGCAAGAACGTGGTTGCGACCGTTCCCGCGCATGTCGTGGAACTTCCCAAGTCCGCTCCCGACAGCGCAGCCGTTTTGAACAACCATGAAGACGGCACAAAGTCACTGGCGCAGGTTCGTTTCTCGGGCAAGAAATATGCGCTGGCAATCGGAACGGAAAGCGCTTCCGCCGACGGCGCCGGTAGCAGCAAGTAGAAAAAACAGTTCGGAAAAAAGGGGAGCGGTCACTCCCCTTTTTTATTTCTGTTTTTCGAGCGCTATTTATTACTTGCCGTAGATGATGCAGCGCCTTGGTTCTGGGGCACGCTTTCTGCCTTCTGCAACTGCTTTGGCCAATCCTGGGCGATCACTGCGCACGCATCTTTCACTGCGTTTCCCAGCGAGCGCGTCGAGTGGCTCATGATCGAATCGCCTTCCTTATTAAAGACGACGATTTTATTGTCGCGGAAGACCAGTTCTTTCCCGCCTTCGTGATCGAGCAGAACCACGTAATCCGCTTTCTCTTTCTTGTTGTTGACGACCACATCCGGGCAGCGCTCTCCGAAAGTCTTGATGATTTCCGCGGTTTGCGGACGATCGCCCCCACCCCCGGTCGCACCCAGGGCTCCATCAGCGCCTCCGGTTCCGCCGGAGATTTCCCACGACTTGCTATCGGAAACGTACACGCGCGGTCTCTCCGCTGCCACACTTCCGATCACCGCCCCCAGCACCACGCAGCCCACTAGCACGATCTTCATGGCGACACCTGACCTTAGCCAAACAGTTGCCTCACCAAAATTTAGGAACCAGAGCTTGTGCGCGGGGTTGTCTGCGAAGAAAATTCTACCCACAAAAAGGGAGCCAAAATGGCTCCCTCCTTGAAAAACTGTGCAGAGGATTTAAGGCTAGGGCGTGCGCACAAAGCCGTGCGCAACGTCGGTGTTGGCTGACCACGTGCCCACGACGTTGCCCGCGTTGTTGACCCCGTAGGCCGAGGAGGACGACGACCCGGGAACCAGGAAGCGCACGAACTTTCCGCTTTGATACAAAAACGCCTGATGTTTGCTGCCACCCGGCGACACTACACTACCCACGATTTCGCCCGAGTCGTTGATATCCCCCGGCGTGGTTTCCAGGGAAGTGGGAAATTTGAGAGTCTTGAAGTGGCCGCCCGCACTGAGGAATGCGAGCCCCCCATCGGTAGACGTGCCATAGATCCCCACGACCGCGCCCAGGTTATTGATGCCCCCTGCTGCGGAGAAGGTGGAGCCTGGCGGGTCAAGGGTAGTAAAGGTCTGCGTATTCAGGTCGTAGACGAACGCATATTGCATATCGTTCTGGTCCACGTAGTACCCGGTCACCTGCCCGGAGTTGTTGATCTTCTCCACGTCTGACTCCACGGCGTTGGGCGGATCGATGGTGATGAATGTCGTCCCATCGTAGTAGAAACCGTTCAGTTTTGTGCTGTAGTAGGATCCGACGATTTGTCCCGAGTCATTGATACCGAGCGCGACCGCATCATAACCGCCCGGGAAGTCGATGGTTGTGAAAATACCGTTGTTGTCAAAAAACCCATGGGAGCCGGATTTACTATCTAGATAGCCTCCCACCATTTGACCGGAGTTGTTGATGTCCCAAATACCTAAGGTGCTGGTAGCGCCGGGAAAGTCGACAGTCGTATAGGTCGCCGCATTGCCAACTTGGGTGCACAGGTTGAGAGCGAATAGGCAGAGAGCAAGGGAGCGAAGAATACTCATCGTTATCCTCGAGATCTAGCTTCTGTCTGGGCAGAGACTATGGGAGGAAGAACTTAGGCGGGGAAAAGCCGAAATCCTGTCTTAATCCCAGAACCCCAGGCATTCTAGCTTAGTTTCGTGTGTTCGGAACCAGATTTGGTGGAATGCAATTTCTTGCACTTACATTTCAGTACTTCGGCATCTTGGGATCGACGCGATCAGCCCAGGCGAGAATTCCGCCCGGCAAGGTTGTGCACCTTCTTGAATCCCGCCTGCCGCAAGAAAGCTCACTGCCTTCGCGCTGCGCACGCCGGAGCGGCAATGCGCAACAATCTCGCGGCTGGAATCGAGTTCATTCACTCGCTTCGGCAAATCGCCCAGCGGAATCAGGTGTCCGCCGATGTTGCAGATCTGGTATTCGTGCGGCTCGCGCACGTCGAGCACGTAACAAATCGTCGCCGGCGTCGAGCCGCCGCTTCAGTTCTTCCACTTGAATTTCGGAAATCCCTGTCTCTGTCACCGGCTGTCTCCTCGCCACGAATTCCGCAAAACTCGTTGTAGTCTATCAGCTTCGTGATCGTAGGATTTGTGCCGCACGCCGGGCAATCGGGATTCTTGCGCAGCTTCAGTTCGCGGAACTTCATGGCCAGCGCATCGATCAGCAGCAAGCGTCCGATCAGCGGCTCGCCCTGGCCCAGAATCAGTTTGATCACTTCCGTCGCCTGCATCACGCCGACCAGGCCGGGCAGAATTCCCAGCACTCCGCCTTCGGCGCACGATGGAACCAACCCCGGCGGTGGCGGCTCGGGATACAGGCAGCGATAGCACGGGCCTTCTTCGGTCGCGAACACACTGGCCTGCCCTTCGAAGCGGAAAATCGATCCGTAAACATTCGGCTTGCCGGTGAGCACGCAGGCGTCATTCACCAGGTAGCGAGTGGGAAAGTTGTCCGTGCCGTCGGCGATGATGTCGAATTCGCGAAATAGCTCGAGCGCGTTCTCGCTGGAGAGCCGCGTCTCGAACTTGCGCATGTTCAAAAACGGATTCATCGCCTTCAGCTTCTCAGCGGCGGAATCCAGCTTCTTGCGGCCCACGTCGGCGGTGCTAGTGGATGATCTGGCGCTGCAGATTGGTGTAATCGACCACGTCGAAATCCACGATGCCCAGCGTGCCCGACGCCCGCCGCGGCGAGATAGAGCGCCAGCGGCGAACCCAGTCCTCCCGCGCCGATGCACAGCACCCGCGCAGCTTTCAGCTTGAGCTGACCCTCCATGCCCACCTCGGGCATGATCAGGTGGCGCGAGTAGCGCAGGATCTCGTCGTTGGAGAGAGTGACTTCGGGTTGTAACGTCAGTAAGCATTGTTGATTTTTGATTTTTGACTGTGGAATTGAAAACGCTAAGGCTATACTTTCAATCAACAATCAAAATTCAACAATCAACATCAACATTCTTCCCTTCCTCCCGCGATGGAGGGCACAATCGAAATCGTATCATTGTCGCCGACGTGCGGTCTCTTCCTTCTCCAGGTAGCGCACGTCCTCGTCGTTCAAGTAAACATTCACAAAAGCGCGCAATTTGCCTTCTTCGGTGTAAAGATGTCGGCGCAGGTCAGGGTGCGTTGAAACCAGGCTGGAGAGAGCCTCTCCGACAGTAGCTCCCGTAACATCGATCGCAGCCTGCTTGCCAGCATACTGGCGCAGCGGCGTGGGTACTTGAATTCTTGGCATAAGCTTTAGACGTAAAAGATGCTAAGTTTCCCAGGAAGGATTCATCGATGAGTGCAGCGGCCACTCCCAATAGCAGATCAAAAGACAGACCGGCCGGCTACACCGCAATTGGGGTGTTTCTGTTTTTCGGCGCCACCATGGCCAGCTATGCGTTCATCACCTTGGCGTTTCCTGGATCCTTCCTCGATTGGGCCTGGGTCCTCAACCCCGTGGCACACCAGCAACTCGCAAGTTTGGGCAGGGTGCTGGCATTTCCATTTCTTTTTCTGGCCATTGGACTCTTTGAAGCAGGCCTAGGATGGTTCAGGCGACGGCGCTGGGCCTGGGACCTCGCAGTCGTAATCATCTCGATCAATTTGCTGGGAGATCTGTTCAACGCGTTTCGAGGAGAGTGGTTCAAAGGCGCAATTGGGGTTTCGATTGCGGGAGTGCTGCTGGCCTATATGACGCGCAGGCGAATGCGCGACTACTTTCGCGAGGCTGCTTAGCAGAGTTGTACTGGCTCATCGACGAACTTTTTGTCTTCCTCCATTGTGCCCGTGAGCTCAAACGAGTTCGTTACCGCCGCCGTTCCCTTCACGACGCTGGTAATCACGTAAGAACATCCAATCCAATGCGCGTCGGCCAAGTCGGTTTGCGACCAGTGTGCAGGATGTTCGGGATGGGAATGGTAGAAGCCGACGATATCTTCTCCGCGATCGCGGCCCTCGCGCTGGATTCGGACAAGCTCTTTGGGGTCGATGTTGTAGCGGTTCTGTGGCGAATCCACGCGCGTATTGCCGCAACGCACAGCCGAACTCACATTCCGAGTTTCGCCGTCCATGGTGCCCAATAAGACTCCACAGCACTCGTGGGGATAGGTTTGCTCGCCATGCTCGCGGAGTGTTTCGAAAACAGATTTGGGAATCTTCAGCATGGCGCAATGCAGAAGCTAGAAGTCAGAGCGCAGAAGTAAATACGAAAAGTGTTTTGCATTCTGACTTCTCACTTCTGACTTTCCTCCCAGAATCTCTCACTCAAATATTTGTCGCCCGAATCGCAAAGGATAGTCACGATGACGGCGTGTTCGTTCTTTTTCACCTGGCTGGCAATTTCCAGACTGCCGACTACCGCTGCCGCGGCGGAAATTCCCACCAGCAGCCCTTCTTCGCGGGCGAGTCGTTTGGCCATGACATACGAAGCCTCGGTCGAGATACCCAGATCGATATCCGCGAGAGAGGAATCGTATATCTTCGGCACCATCGCACTCGCCATATGTTTTGCACCTTCAATGCCATGGAACGGCGAATCGGGTTGAAGGGATACGCAGCGAATCCCCGGGTTGAGTTCTTTTAAGCGGCGTGAGATTCCAACAAACGTTCCACTCGTTCCCAGCATGGAAACAAAGTGCGTGACGCGTCCTTCTGTCTGTTGCCAGATTTCGTTGGCTGTGCCATGGTAGTGAGCTTTCCAGTTGGCGTCGTTCGAGTACTGGTCGGCATAGAAATAAAGGTCGGGGCGTCCAGCATAGAGTTCGCGCGCCACGCGAATCGCTCCGTCAGAACCCTCGGCAGGATCGGTGTAGATGATATTGGCGCCGTATGCGCCGAGAATGCGCTTGCGCTCGATAGAAACATTTTCGGGCATGCAAAGCGTGACCGGGAAACCGAGCGCCGCGCCGATCATGGCGTAGGCAATCCCTGTATTTCCGCTGGTAGAATCCAGCAAAATTTTACCGGGAATTAATGCGCCCGACGCGCTGCGCCTCGGTAATGATGTTTCGAGCGGCCCGGTCTTTCACGGATCCGCCCGGATTCATCCACTCGGCTTTGCCGAGCAACGTAACCCCTGGCACATCCTTCGCAACGCGCTCCAAACGCAACAAAGGAGTGTTTCCGATGCGATCAAGAGTATGCTGGCCTAGCGGGTAAGTCTCGAGAGCTACGCGCGCATCTGCCGAAGGCGTATGGAGTTGCGACGATTGAGAAGCATGCATCATTTGGTGGAACGAATCGCTCATGACCATCGTAATGTGGTGCAATGGCGGTTTCGAGCGTATCCAACTAGGAGCGTTAGATTGTAAAAATGCAGGGCGGGATGCGGAAAAGCACGTTGTTCAGCCGCCTGCATCTAATCACACGAGTCAGAAGGGACGAAGGCGAACGGAATGGCAACCAAGGTTGAATCACGAAGCTATGACGAGGCAGTCAGCTGGCTGCGCGATCACGGTTTCGATCTGATCGAAGCGCCGGGAACGCAGGGCCGCGTGTTCCTGAAGAAGTACAACGTCTCCGCGGCTATCCAGAAAGATGGCGAAAACGGCGTGAAGATTTTCGCCTACCCCGGCTATCTGATCGGGAGTGAAATCTCGAAACTGGTGAATCGTGGGTACCAGCAGTTTTTGAAGACGGCGAAGAACGAAGTGCCTGCCACAGCCGATCATCTGAAAGCACTGCATCAATTCACCGAAGAACTGAAAGAGGCTCTGGCTCTTCCGAGTCTCTACAACGAATCCTTAGGCACCGTGAGCGAGTCTTACCATTACGATCGCATCAAGGATCGTGACAAGCCCAAGACCGAGCAGCCAAAACGTCCGTGGGAAGTTGCGGGAGTTAAAGCCGCCGCGGCGAAGAAAGGGCGCGCCTAACAGGATCGTCCCAAGTGGCGATCCTGCGTGTTCTTCCCTCTCTTCATCTTCAGCGCAAAATCATTTTTCACTGTGAGACACTAGTGCGCCATGGAGTCCTTCATGCGCATCCTGTTCGCTCTCATGCTTTGCACTTTTCCGCTCAGCCTTTTCGCTCAAATGTCTCCATCCGATGCTGTCCGTCAAGTGCTTGAGCAGCAGCAGGCCGCGTGGAACGCTCATAAGCTGGAATCTTTCCTCGACGGTTACTGGAACTCGCCGGAGTTGACATTCTTTTCCGGAGGCAAGGTGGCGTCGGGATGGCAAGCGACTTTGGAGCGCTATCGGAGAACCTACCAAGGCGAGGGACACGAGATGGGAAAACTGGAGTTCTCGGACCTCAACATTCAGCCGCTCGGAACCGATGCCGCTTTTGTTCGTGGAGCCTGGCATCTGACGATGTCAGACGGCAAAACTCCGCACGGACTGTTTACGCTAGTTTTCCGGAAATTGCCCGAGGGCTGGAAGATCGTGCACGATCACACCTCGGCCGCGGAGTAGCTGCTACCGCTTCACCCGCACCTGCACGCGTGTTCCGTCGGGCAACTCGCCACCAATCAATTTCACGCGGCCGTTCTCGACGATGCCTTCAAACTCCTGCGGAGTCGGACGCGACACCTGCGGCGATACAAAGCTCTTTCCCATTCCTTTGTCCATCGCTGCATTCGCTAACCGATCGGCTTCCTGGTTGTGCTCGCGCAACGCATGCCCGATGGAAAACCAATCCAGCTGCCGAATCAGTTCCTTGGCTCGCGCATGCAAATCTTGCAGCACCGAGTTCTTGACCTTGTAGATGCCTTTGATCTGCCGCACCAGCAGTTCAGAATCGCTGATCAGCTTCAGCGCCTTGTACTCGTGTTGAACGGCATATTCCAGTGCAGCGATCAGGCCCTGGTATTCCGCAACATTATTCGTCTGATGCCCGAGATATTCGCTAAGCGTTGCGACCTGTTTGCCGGATTGATCTTCAATCACTACACCGAACCCCGCCGGGCCGGGATTCCCTCGCGCCCCACCATCGCTGTGGGCAACGAGGTAGTGTTCCGGTACATTGCCGCGTTGTGAAGGAAATAATTCTCCGGCGTTGCGCGAGTAAGAGGGCATCTGTGGAGTTTACCGGATTCAGGATTGTGAAATCTGAGGTGAGGCTATCTTCCTGCCGCTAGACGCGTGGCCAGACGCTGCGGCAAGTTGGCGGCGAGGATCCGTTCCTGCGCGGCTTTCAAATTGTATGGAGTGCGGCAGAAAGTCACGATGTGATTCTCGGCGTCGAAAACCGCGCAAGCCGCCCGCCAGTCTCCGTCCCGGGGCTGCCCCACCGAACCGGGATTGATCATGTAGCGCGAACCGCTCTTGAGTTGCAGCTCGGAAATTTCAGCTCGGCCCACGGACTGATACATGGGGCGGTATGAATCGCTGGTCACGTTGGTGGACGAAAAACATCCCTGCAAGTGCGAATGTCCAAAAAATGTGACCGGCACGCTCGACACCAGCATGGGTTCGATGGCGTCGCGCAGGGTGACGAGATATTCGTCTTCATCCACTGGAGACCCGTGAACGAACTGTGCTCCAGGAATCTGGTCGGTCTGTATCGGGCCCGCAGGTAGATTCCGCAGCCAGGCTAAATTTTCAGGCGTGAGCTGTTCGCGGGTCCAGATCGCCGCCAGTCCGGCTATGGGATTGAAGTCGCTCAAATCCATCAACCCCGCCGACGCCTTGTCGTGGTTCCCTCGCACATACAACTTTCCCAGCGAACGCGAGCGTTCAATCGCCTCGTTAGGACTGGCGCCGTAGCCCACAATGTCGCCCAAGTTGACGACGAGGTCATAGGACGGCGCGGCCGCAAGGCACGCCTCGAGAGCTTCCACGTTGCTGTGAATATCGCTGAGTAGGAGAACGCGCACTATGCACCGGCGAATGGGCGATTATAGATGTTTCTTGGTGAGGATGCGCAAACCCGCCGTTCTTGTTCTGGTTTAGCGGACAGGATTGACCACCGGGCAGCGTGCCCAATGGCTCGCGCTGACCTCGATTAAGTCCGGAGAAATACGAGCACAGTCCGCAACGCGAAACTCGCAGCGCGGCTCAAACGCACAACCCGGAGGCGGATTCTGTAGCGAAGGCACTGTTCCGGCTATGGTTCTCAACGTGGATTGCCGGTCTGTCTTCAGTGTGGGGACCGCGTTCAGCAATCCTCGAGTGTAAGGATGCGCGGGCGAATGAAAGATATCGTGCTTCGATCCCAATTCCACCAGATTGCCGGCGTACATCACGGCAACCCGGTCGGCGATTTCAGAAATCACCGCCAGATCATGGGAGATGAAAAGCATGGTGAGCCCGAATTTGACCCGCAACTCGGCCAGCAGTTCGAGAATTTGCGCCTGAATGGTGACGTCGAGGGCGGTGGTCGGTTCGTCGGCAATCAACAATTGCGGACGGTTCACGATGGCGATGGCGATCATGATGCGCTGGCGCATGCCGCCGGAAAGTTGGTGCGGATAATCCCGGGCGCGGCGCTCTGGATCGGTAATCGCGACTTCCTTCATGGCGTCGACGGCGCGGCTCCATGCTTGTTGCTTGCCGACTTTGTTGTGTGCAAGAACGGCTTCGGCAATCTGATCTCCGACGCGCATCACGGGATTGAGCGCGGTCATCGGCTCCTGAAAGATCATGGAGATGCGAGAGCCGCGCATGCCGCGAATCTCGTCTTCAGGAATTTGCAGCAGGTGGATCGAACCGGTGCCATTAGAGAAAGTGATCTCTCCCTGGGTGTTTGCCTGGGGAGGGAGCAGACGCATGATCGCCAGTGAAGTCAGCGACTTGCCCGAGCCGGATTCGCCCACCAAGCCTAGGACTTCGCCCGATGCGATGGAGAAACTGAGATCTCGGACGGCTGCAAGCCCGCCCGAAGGGGAGGGAAAGCTGATGCTTAAATTGCGAACATCCAGGTTCGCGGCCACGAAGTTATCGTAACAGGCGCGAATGGATCGCTTTACTGCCCCAGGATCAGCGGCAATCCATTCTTGTTGTTGCCGATCACGACGACTTTGGCGTTGGCGCTCTTGGCCAGATTTTCCGTGGCTTCGATGCCCTTCCATTCCAGCAGAGCCGGACTGATTCCCTGCGCCACGATCTGCTGGAAATCGCGAATGCCGGCTGCTTCAATGCGTTTGCGCTGCGCCTCCTGCGTTTCTTTCTGCAGGCGGAAGTTCATGGCCAGCGCTTCCTGCTCGGCTTGCTGCTTCGATTCGATGGAAGCCTTCAGCGTCGCCGGAAGCTGAATGTCACGCAATAAAATGCTTTCCACGATGAATCCACGCGGGCCAAGCAGGGACGCCAGCTGGTCGTTGATCTGCTTGGCTACCATTTCCCGCTCTCCGGTGTAGAGCGCGTTGGCAGAATGCGAGGCCGTCGCCTCGCGTATGGCGGCACGGAGATTCGGCTCAATCAGCCGGGCCTCATAATCGGCGCCGATTTTCTGGTAAACGTCGGAAGCCTTCGAGGGATCGAGGTGGTAGATCAGCGACGTGTCCAGATTCATGACCAAGCCTTCGCTGGAGGGCACGCTCGCCGACTCCTTGATGCTCTGGGTCTGAATGGACATTTCGTTGTTGGTCTTAAGTGGATTGATGACGTGCATGCCCTCGGGTAGCATCTCTCCGGTCACCCGCCCAAATAGGGTCAAGACTCCAACGTGTCCCGTGCTTACCCGCGTCACGCAGTTGAACAGCAGGATGGCAATCACGAAAGCCGCAACCGCAAACGCAACCAGACGAAAAGCTCCACCACCGTTCACGTCAATCACTTTGCCCCGGGCGTCGCTGTAGATCGTCATCGCAAATGTCCCCCGAGGGAGATTTTAGTGAGACGTTTGGCTCCTGCTAAGTACCTAACAAAGAGCCCGTGTTTTTTATCATTACAAAGCTTTTACAAAGTGCAAAACACTTCACGTTGACAGTGTTTGGCAACGCAGACTATAGTCGCGCCGAGCCAAGCCGCGCCTTGCTGGACGCCAGTTTTACCTCCCCGCGCCCCGGCAAACCAGCGGAGTTCGATCTCAGAATCAAAGGATGCCCGATGAATCAAAGAGTTCTCTGCTTCCCTCGATGGCATGTTTCTGCCTTCCTGACAGTCTTGATCGTCTTGACCACACTTGTATTTCTCAGCGGGATTGCCACCGCACAAATCACTCTCGTACAACTGAGCACCGACACCTTTACCGACACTGACGCACAACATATGACCGAAGTGGAGCCCGACACATTCGCTTTCGGATCCACCATCGTGAGCGCATTTCAAGTCGGCCGTATCTCTAGCGGAGGATCTTCCGACATCGGATTCGCGACCTCTACCAATGCCGGTTCAACTTGGACGCACGGTTTCCTTCCCGGCGTGACCGTTAATTTCATGGGAGGAAGATTCCCGTCCGCCAGCGATCCTTCCGTGGCTTTCGATCCCAAACACGGCAAGTGGATGGTCGCAATGCTCGGTCTGTCTTCGAACAACAGCGTCCTGGTGAGCACTTCGTCCGATGGACTGACCTGGGCCAACCCGGTGACCGTGAACAGCAGCAGCAGTTTCGCCGACAAGACCTGGATGGTTTGTGACACGAACTCCGGCAGCACCTTCTTCGGAAATTGCTACGTCGAGTGGGACGATGCCGGACTGGGTGACCAGGTGAAAATGAGCGTTTCGAAAGACGGTGGGGCAACCTGGAGTGCGGCGTCCAGCGTGAGAAACGCGTTCGGACTTGGCGGCCAACCGCTGGTACAGCCCAGCGGCACCGTGGTGGTTCCATTTGAAGGCAATGGAATTCAAGCGTTCACTTCCACCGACGGCGGAACCACCTGGGGTAACGTGAGCACGGTCAGCACCATCAGCGATCACGGGGAAGGTGGAAGCTTGCGTAGCGGCCCGTTGCCGACCGCCGGAGTAGATAACGCTGGAACCGTCTACGTAGCGTGGCAGGATTGCCGTTTCCGTAGCGGATGCTCGTCGAACGATATCGTCTTCTCCACCTCGACCAACGGCACAACCTGGACTGCGGTCAAGCGCATTCCCATCGACGCCACCACCACCACCGTGGATCATTTCATTCCCGGCCTCGCGGTTGATCAGAACACTTCGGGAAGCACTGCCAAGCTCGGACTCGTGTATTACTTCTACCCTGTCTCGAACTGCAGCAGCAATTGCAGCCTGAGTGTTGGATTCACCAAGTCTTCCGATGGCGGCACCACCTGGAGCAAGGCGGTGAAGCTCGCCGGCCCCATGCGCACCACCTGGCTTCCCAACACCAGCCTGGGCCGCATGGTAGGCGATTACATTTCCGCTTCTTACGTGAACGGAGATGTTTCGTTCGGAGTTTTCGCGAAAGCTCTGCAGCCGACCGGCAGCGTCTTCAACGAGGCCATGTACACCAACAGTATCGGCTTGGATGTCCTGGCCGGTCCTGGTTTTTTGACCTCCGTCGGGGAAAAGCCGGTGCCGCACGCGCATTCCGATCATGGTCCGTCGCTGTATTGGGATCATGAAGGCCGGCTGCCCAAGAACCCCGGGACGCCTCCTGCGGATCTGGACTAATCTGCGTTCGATACTTACGAGCCGCCAGCCCAATCTGGCGGCTTTTTTGTTTAGTACTGCCAGTGTCCCGTCGGGTGCCGCTCCCGAGCAGAATCAAATCCTGCGCAGAATAAGAATTCGATTGAATTTTCCACATTGGACTTGTGCGCCGGTTCATCCGAGCCAAGTACCAAGCTCGCGAAAACTCGGCGAAATTGCGGTTTATACTCGAGCGACTTCAAGTCGCAAGTTTCGTTCTGCACAAATTTCGGTCACCCGCTTGTGAAGCGCCTGCACTGCGCTCGATTCAAAGCAGATAGAGTTTCGTCATTTTGTTTGACTATAAAAATGGCGGGTGTAAAACAAACTCGTTCTTTGACATGTTCTGAAGTTTACCCGGTTGGTGCGGCGTCCGGGACTCAAGCGAAGTCACTCTGCAACCGAAAGGTCAAGCAGTAGAGGGTTAGCGAGGGTCTATAGCAAAGTGCTGGTTGAGGCGAACAGGAACACACGTCGAAGGCAGGATAGAGTCCCGAAGCGTTGAACTGGTTTTTCCGGTTGGCGGTAAGCCCGGAGCCCGAGCCAAGATCGCTTGCAGCAGCCCGCAAGGGAAGCAGCAAGAAAGGTCGGTAAGGGTCTAAAGCGAGCTACTGGCCGAGACGAATAAGTTCAACATCACTTCGGGACTCTTATTGTTTGTACCCACGCATTTTTCTTCTGTACCTCAGTCCCTGGAAGTGACGTTATCCCGAGTCTTGCGAGGGATCTGGCGCGCAGAACCGCGAGCCTTCCGCTGAAATATAATCCCGTCCTCATGTCCCGATTCCTGCTTCTTGTAAGCTACGCTTTGATCATGTCTTCCCTCGCCAATAGTCAGACGAAATTGAAAGCCTCTCACGCCGAGTATCACGCCTGGAAAGAGGCCGTTATCCTGACGAACGGAGTTGCTGAAGTGATTGTCGTCCCCGCAATTGGACGGGTGATGCAGTTTCACTTCGCCGGCGAGGATCCGGTGCTCTGGGAAAATCGCGCGCTCGACGGCAAGCCGGGGGCGAAAGATGAGGAGAACTGGACCAACTTCGGCGGCGACAAAAGCTGGCCCTCGCCCCAAGCCGAGTGGCCCCAGCTGATCGGACGAGGCTGGCCTCCACCATTCACCTTCGATCAGGTGCCGATGAAAGCAGAAGTGAGCAGTGGGGCTGTCATCCTGGAGTCGCCAGTCGATCCCCAGTACGGAATCCGCGAGCGCCGCGAAATTCGTCTCGACGATTCCAAGCCCGTGATGCAGATCACGACCACGTATGAAAAAGTAACCGGCGACCCGGTGAAAGTCGGTATCGGAGTAATCACGCAACTACGTGATCCGCAGCGCGCCTTCATGGTGCTGCCGGAGAAGTCGCAGTTTCCCAAGAGCTACGTCCATCTCCAGTTCTATTTGCCAGAGAATCTGACGGTGAAAGATGGCTTGGTGTCACTGACTCGCGGCCGGAATATCGAAAGCCAGATCGGCAGCGACGCCAGCGCGCTGATCTGGATGAATGAAAAATACGTTCTGCGAATCGACTCACCCAGGGTGAACGGCGCGGAGTACGCCGACCAGGGCAGCAACACGATCATCTACACCGGAGCCGACCCGTTCCCCTATGTAGAACTGGAAACCTTCGGCCCGCTCAGCACGATGAAAGTGGGAGACAAAATTCAGCGAACGAACACGTACGCGCTGAGCCGAAGAACGGAAAAAGTTCCGGAAACGGAAGTGAAGAAGATCATTCGTTAGTGGCGGAAAAGGACCCTTGCGGAGCTTCCGGGATCAAGTAAAGCACCTTAAAAGACGCGGATACGATGCTATAATCGCATCATGATTAATGTCTCTGAAGACATTCATTCCCTGACCACGTTCAAACGCAAGTCTTCTGATCTGATGAAGCAAATGAAGAAGACTGGTCGTCCGCTGGTTCTCACCGTGAATGGGAAAGCGGAAGCTGTGGTCGTCGACCCCGCCACATATCAGAAAGTCGCGGGTCAGTTGGACGCAATCGCAGCGATACGCCAGGGACTACTTGAGGCCGAGAAAGGTCTGGGGCGTCCGGCCGATGAAGTTTTTGATGAACTGGAGCAGGAAAGCCGACCCGGTCGGTGACCTATCGCCTCATCATCACACCAGGAGCCGAGAGCGACCTCAGGACGATCCACGAATTCATCCACAGCCAAGCTCCCCGCGCAGCCCGCGAGTGGATCCGTAAGGCTCGCCGGGGTGCAAAGAGCCTGGCCCACCGGCCTGAACGCTGTTCGCTTGCTCCTGAAAGCGTTTCCTTCGGCCATCCGGTCCGACAATTGTTCTTCGGGAAGGGAAACCGCGGCACCTATCGCTTACTCTTCGTCGTCTTCGAAAAGACAGTTTATGTGATCCACATTCGGCATGGATCCATGCTGCCAATTTGACGCAAGCTACATCCTCTTACAGCGGTATATTCCCATGCTTCTTCGGCGGATTCTTATCCCGCTTGGTCTCCAGCATCTCCAGCGCCTGAATCAGCTTCTTCCGCGTTTCTCTAGGCTGGATCACTGCATCCAGAAATCCCCGATCTGCCGCCACGTACGGGTTCGCAAACCGGTCGCGGAACTCTTCAATCTTCTGCGCTCGCAACTGCTCGCGATTCTCGGCACCCTCCAACTCGCGCTTGTAGACGATGTCCACCGCGCCCTCTGGGCCCATCACGGCGATTTCCGCCGTCGGCCATGCATAGTTCACGTCGGTCCGAATGTGCTTTGACGCCATGACGCAATACGCGCCGCCATACGCCTTACGCGTAATGACCGTCACCTTCGGCACGGTGGCCTCGGCAAACGCGAACAGCAGCTTGGCGCCATGCTTAATGATTCCGCCGTACTCCTGGTTCGTTCCCGGCAGAAATCCCGGCACATCCTCAAACGTCACCAACGGTATATTGAAGCAGTCGCAGAAGCGCACGAACCGCGCGCCCTTCACCGAGGCGTTAATGTCCAGCGTCCCGGCGAGCACCGCCGGCTGATTCGCGACAATGCCGACCGACTTCCCATTCAGCCGCGCGAATCCCACCACAATATTTCTCGCGTAGTGCTCCTGCACCTCGAAGAAATATCCGTCATCCACCACCGCGTGAATCACTTCCTTGATGTCATAGGGCTGGTTCGACGCTGAGGGAACCATCTTGTCCAGCGCAGCATCAGCGCGATCGATGGGATCCGTGCACGCCCGCCGCGGCGGATCGTCCACATTATTCGATGGCACGAAGCTCAGCAGCTCGCGAATCATCGACAGGCATTCGGCGTCGTCGTGCGCCATGAAATGCGCCACGCCGGAAGTCTCATTGTGCGTGGCCGCGCCTCCGAGTTGGTCTTTTGTCACCTCTTCGTGAGTCACGGTCTTGATCACATCCGGCCCGGTGATGAACATGTACGAAGTCTTGTCCACCATCAGGATGAAATCGGTAATTGCCGGCGAGTACACCGCGCCGCCGGCACATGGGCCCATGATGGCCGAAATCTGCGGCACCACTCCGCTGAACATCGTGTTGCGCAGAAATATGTCTGCGTACCCGGCCAGCGACATCACGCCTTCCTGGATGCGCGCACCGCCGGAATCGTTCAGCCCAATCACCGGCGCGCCCATCTTCGCGGCGAGGTCCATGATCTTCACGATCTTCGCTGCATTGGCCTCCGATAAAGACCCTCCGAACACGGTGAAGTCCTGGGCGAATACAAAGACCAGCCGGCCTTCGATCCGGCCGTAGCCGGTAATAAAGCCGTCGCCATAAAATTTCTGCTCCGCCATCCCGAAGTCGTTGCAGCGGTGCGTGACTAGCTTGTCGGTCTCTTCAAACGTGCCCTCGTCGAGGAGAAACTCGATCCGCTCGCGCGCCGACATTTTGCCTTCTTTGTGCTGGCGTTCGCGGCGCTTGGGGCCGCCACCTTCTTCGGCCATGTGGTCGCGCTTCTTCAGTTCTTCCAGTTTTTGTTCGAGATTCATGGCGGGAATTATAGCGGGTGGGGTGAACAGGCGATTGTGATCCCGCACGGGACCGGTTGTGACGAAGTGATGGGGAAGGCTGCTATTCCAGTGGCACTATTCCAGCGACGAGCCTAGCGGAGAGTACTTGTACTTTCTGCCATCCCACGATACCAGCGAGGTCATCTGATCGCCGCCGGCCTCTTCCACGTAAATGGCCATAATGGTCTTCTTCTTTTTCTTGTTAAGACCGACCTTCTTTACTGCGAACTCTTTATAGGGCAGGTTGATGATGAGGAACTTCGCCTTCGGCGCCTCGGAATGCCAGGCGTCCGGCCCAGCGCCGTGAATGATAAGCAAAGCATATCCACGAAGCTCGGGCGTAGCTGAAGCGAATTCCGTCGTCACCTTGGGATTGCCATATCCGAAGAAGCTGTTATAGGGATCGAGGACGCGGTAATCGTTCTCGGCAGCATTCACCAGCGGCTTGGTGCAGTTGGCCGGAATGACGATATCGTCCACGCCATCGTCGTTCAGATCGCCCACCATCGGCAGTTGCGAGCCGAGAAGCGAACAGTTCGAGCCGAACTGTTTGTGAACGAAATCGTTATCGACTTTGAACGGTTCCTTCGCTTGCGCACACGCACAACTCGCGCATGCCAGAACCACAGCAACCAGTGAGAGACGTATTCCCATGCGGTTACTCTAGAACGGATCCATGCTGCCACCTAGAGAAACAGAAGGTACGTGGGGTGGCGAAAGGACATGTCCTACCGGGGCTCAGGATTTTGTGAAGTGCTGCCATCCCTGTGGCTCAAGAATTTTCCGCCGACCGTCCGCGTCCACCAAGAACATGCGTTTGCCACGAGTAATCCTGCCGATGGTCGTGACGGCAACCCCCGCAATGCGGCTGGGAACTTTCGTGCCAGCAGGAGCGGTAAACAGAAGTTCGTAGTCATCCCCGCCGTGTAACGCGTAACGCAGTTCCACGTCTGATCCTGGCTTTCCGATTCGAGCTCGCGGGATTGTTTGCGCCAAAATTTCTGCGCCCACCCCGCTCTCCTCGCAGATGTGGCCCAGATCGACCGACAATCCATCGCTGATATCGATCATGGCCGAGGCAATTCCCTTCAATCTCGTGCCAACCTCGACCCGCGGCAAAGGATGAAAATGCGCAGGGTAGTCTGGCGGGAGAGCTTTTCGTCCAGTTCGCAGCAGCTCCAATGTAGCCGCCGCACCTCCCAATTTGCCGGTGACGTAAATCCGGTCCCCGGGTGTTGCCCCAGACCTCAGGACCGCCTTCCCCCGTGGCACGGAACCCAGCACAACGATATCGGCCATGACTCCATGCGGAGATTGCGCTGTGTCTCCTCCGGCGAGGGTTACGCCGAACCGTTCCGCCAAGTTGAGCAGTCCGGAAACAAACCCCGTCACCCACGAAGGTTTCAGGCCTGTGGGCAACGCGAGCGATAGAAAAGCGGCCAGCGGCATCCCGCCCATGGCCGCGATATCGCTCAACCCCCGAGCAAGACAGCGATGTCCAATTACTTCCGGGGAATGCCAGTCCTGACGAAAATGGATCCCTTCCAGGCTGAAATCGGTGGTGACCAGCGCCTCGTCTCCTGAGGGGAGGCGTACGATCGAGCAGTCATCGCCTATGCCAAGGCGAACGGCTGAATGCCGCGTGGCGCGGCTCCGAATCGCCCGAATTAGCGCTTTTTCACTCAGAGACAATCGGCCACCAATATAGCTGAAAGGCGTCCGCCAAGCGGGCAACCGGCACCCCTACACCCCCATCTACCATGGTCTCTGCGCAGGCTGGATGCGGCCTCGCCAATGTGGATTACGTCCCCGGATCTCCGCCTCCGGAGTGGCATTGAATCGGCGCGGCCCGCTGGCGCGTAATTGTCCCGAGGTACCAGGGACGGTTACCCGCCCTTGGTAACCCCCTTGGGGTGTCGCATGCCGTTGACACGAGGGAACCTACTTTGTTACCGTGGCCAAGCTGTTTCCAAATACCTTTGACCGAACTAAGTGCTGCTCCCAGTTGGGATTGCAGCAATTTGGTATTCAAGTCACGCCGGGTTCCGGTAGGCAAAGGGCGGGTTTCAGGCTCATCATCGTGTGAGGACGCCCAGCAAAAGCAAGTGGCTCAGGACTCTCGCCCAAGCGATCCGTTCTGGGCTGAGCCGGATCGGGATATCGACACTAGCGAAAGGGCTCTATTGCGTAAGCGTTTCTACATTCTTTTCGTGGCTCGCGGAGACGACGGTCAGCTCCGCAAGATCCCGATTCCCATGCATTATCTGTACGTTTTCCTGGTCGGGGCTGCGATTGGATTTCTAAGTCTTACCGGCATTGCCAGTTCTTACCTGCGAATGCTGTTCAAAGTCGCACAATTTAACGAACTGCGCACCGAGAAGGACCAGCTCACATCCCGCTACTCTCGCCTGGAGCAGGTCGCCAAAGAACGCGACATTCAGGTGGCGTCGCTGGGATCGTTGGCCAGCGAAGTCTCCTCGCTCTACGGCCTGAAGTCCGAACCGATTCTCTCCACGGCGGCCGTCCCGGGAGTCCAGGATGCAGAAGTCAACTCCTCGATGGACCAGTTTTATGCCTTGAAGACTTCGGCCCTGAACGGCGCGGCAATGACC
The DNA here is from genome assembly GCA_963797845.1 of Terriglobia bacterium. Classification (GTDB taxonomy): domain Bacteria; phylum Acidobacteriota; class Terriglobia; order Terriglobales; family Acidobacteriaceae; genus DASREM01. The sequence goes on along the minus strand of CAWCRE010000006.1, from coordinate 63,584 downwards.
GGCATTTCTCTCGGCCTGACCCGCAATGTCACCACCGCTGACTGGCTGCGCGCGAACTCGGCTCCGAATCTCTGGCCTGTGGAAGGCCCGGTGACCGGTTCTTTTGGCGAGCGTATTGATCCGTTCAACGGTGAAGGTGCTTTCCACAGCGGAATCGATATCGGATCTTCCTACGGACACACAGTGATTGCGCCGGCGGATGGAATCGTAGTGTTCGCCGACTTTATGGGCGGTTATGGGCGCGCAGTCATCATCGACCACGGACACGGGATCACCACCCGCTACGGCCACCTGGCGAACTTTGCGGTAGTTTCAGGCCAGCACGTCCAGCGGGGAGACACCCTGGGATATGTCGGGTTGAGTGGACGCAGCACTGGCCCACATCTTCACTACGAAGTGCGCATCAACGACACGCCAGTCAATCCTCACAAATACCTGCGCCTGACATTCGCCCGTAGCGGCGGCTTCTCAGCTGGAAGCTAGAGAATTCCCTCTAAGACGTGCCTGAGGCAGGCCTGAGCCGCCCCCGAGTGGTGAGGGGAATCTGCGGGCACTACGCGATGATTCGCGGTCAAGCGCCAACGTCCAAAGCGCGCTCTATTGCCGCAGCCCCATCCACTTTTCCGAAACTACCATGGAGTTCCCCGGATTCTGGGGATCGTAACGAACCGAAGTTGGCAGGCCGAGGCGGCAGGAATGAAGATTGATTCGCTGCCGAAGGTAGGTGACATCCTGGGAGGCCTCGTACGAGACTCCGGCGACGTCATACTGATAGATGAGCAAAGTTGCGGGCTTCTCTTCGGTGCGCATTTCCTGCACGTCAATCACGGTTCCGTCCGTGATACGGCCGATTTGTTCCAGCCACTGACGCCGTTCCTGCTCGAGAGTCTCAGCCGACTTCGGCTTCCGCCGAAACATCAGGTACACGGCGAGCAGAGCGCCGGAACTTCCCAAAACCAAGGTGTAGAGCTTTAACGGATTCATGAGATAAGCGAACGACTGCGCGCGACCGTCCTGGAAATTCCAGAATAAGCTGGAAAACATTTTCGCGGAAGAGGCGAGTGCGTTACCGAAGTTCTACGCAAGCTTCTACTCGTCCTCGACCGGATTGCTCAAAGTCCCCACATCCTCAACCGTCACGCTTACCATCTCTCCCGCGTGCAGGGGGCCGACGCCTTTCGGCGTTCCGGTCGCAATGAGATCTCCCGGACACAACGTCATCGCCTGAGAGATGTAGCGGATAATCACGTCGAGGGGAAAAATAAAATCGCGAGTGTTTCCTTTCTGCCGAACATCCTGATTCACTCTCGTTTCTACTTCAACTCCCGTCCACGGATCCAGTTCATCGGTGACGACAGGCCCTACCGGGCAAAATGTGTCGAAACCCTTCGCCCGCGTCCATTGACCGTCCTTGTTTTGCAGGTCGCGAGCCGTCACATCATTCACGCAGGTATAGCCTCGGACATACGAGCGCACATCTTCGTCAGAACAGAGCTTGTAACACTTCCTACGAATGATCACGCCCAGCTCGCCCTCGTGATCTACTCGCTGGGAAAGTTTTGGTCGCCTGATGGTCAGCCCCGGCGCCAGTAGCGACGACGGAGGCTTGAAGAAAAGAAGCGGCTCGGCTGGCACTTCATTCCCTAGTTCCGCCGCGTGTTCGCGATAATTCCGCCCGACGCAGACAATCTTCGTAGGTTCTACCGGCGGCAGTAGATCGGCGTCTGCCAGCGCCACCGGCTCGATTTTCCTGCTGGGCAAGTCCTCGATGTCGTCCTCTGTAATATGAGGAGCTTTTGTAAGCAAGCGGGTAATTCGCTCCGACCCGACGGCACCCTCAACTAATCCGTAGGCGGGCTCCCCACTCAACGCAAAGCGGCAATATCTCATATCGCCTATCTAAACATAAGACTCATAGGCCACGAAACGTCAGTATATCCAGCAGCACACAAACCCAAACCGGACCTGCGCATCTCAATTCCCTTTATATCCCTGCTTCGTGCCGATATGGCCACTTGTCCTAGTCTTCCGCCCGAGCCTTCACCTGCACCGAGCGCTGCGATCGAGCCACGCCCGGCGACGGCCTCCTTGTCGGTTGTCGAGCCTGCGACCCATGTGAAGCGCCACCGCTTTCGCTCGGCACTAGGGCTGGTTGGTCCGGGGATCATCACAGGAGCCGCCAATGACGATCCTACGGCCATTGGTACTTACGCGAAAGCTGGGGCCTCCTACGGCTTTGCGTTGCTGTGGATGATGCCCGCCACCTTTCCCATGATGGCGGCTACGATCTATCTCTGTTCCAAGGTTGGGATGGTTACCGGGCAAGGCATCGCAGGCGTGATTCGTTCCCATTACTCGCGCTGGTTGCTTTACCCAGTGGTCGCGGCCTTGGTGATAGCCAATATTCTGGAAGCCGGAGCAGACATCAGCGCCATCGCTGCGGCGTTGCGACTGATCCTCCCAGTCCCGGTGATCGGCATCACCGTCGGTATCACCGTGGTCATTCTGCTAGTCCAGGCCTGGGGTTCGTATGATCTGATACAGAAAATCTTCCGCTGGCTGGCTTTGGCTCTATTCTCTTACGTAGCGGCAGCCTTCCTGGCGCACCCGCAGATGCGGGAAGTTCTTCATCACACTTTTCGTCCCAGCATTCAATTTCACGCCGGATATTTGGCCATGGTGGTGGCGATCGTCGGTACTACACTCTCGCCCTATCTTTTCTTTTGGCAGGCGGGCCTTGAGATCGAAGAAAGTCGTTCCATTGCACATCCCCACGCGGTGAATGTCGGCGCTTCCAAGCAGGAATTGCGCTCGGCCGCGCTCGACGTGAGCATCGGCATGCTGTTCTCGACTTTGATCTCGTACTTCATCGTACTTTGCACCGCCGCCACCCTGTTTCGCGCGGGACACACCAACATCGAGACCGCTGCCCAAGCAGCCCAGGCCTTACGTCCTCTAGCCGGGGATGCCGCCACGTGGCTCTTCGCAGCCGGAGTGATCGGTGTGGGAATTCTTGCGGTGCCGGTCCTTACTACGGGTGCCGCTTATGCGCTCGCTGAAACCTTCGAGTGGAAGAAAGGTCTGCACCACACGCCGGAACATGCGAAGGAGTTTTATGCGGTGATTGCAGTCGCCACGTGTGTCGCGCTTGCCATCGGCTTCTCCGGTATCAACCCGATTAACGCTCTCTTCTGGGCGGGACTGATTATGGGTATGCTGGCACCGCCGATCATGCTGGTGATTATGCTCATCACCAATAATCGGGCCGTCATGGGGAGCCAGACCAACGGAATCGGAGTCAACATCCTCGGCTGGGGCACGACGGTTGCTATCTCAGCCGCAACCGTTGCTCTGCTCTGGACCTGGTTGATCTCCTAAGGCATCTTCTCGGAAGCCTCTTCCGAGTGCGCGCTTTCATTTCCTCTCAAATCGACAGCTGACACTGAATACGTGTACTCATGTCCCGCACTCACGTCCGCGTCGCGATATGCCGGAGTCTTCACCAGGTCGGTATTTATTTTCACGGGCGCGTTTCCGTCTTCATGACGATATACGTTGTAGCCGGCCAGATCGGCATCCGCCACCGGCGCCCAGATCAGATCAATGAACGGCTTCTGTCCCACCCCGGACGCAACCGCCTGCAATCCAGTCGGAACTTTCGGCGGGAACATATCGCGCGCATCCACTCTGATCGCCGGCGTGTCATCGCCTTCCACCTGAACATCCGGGGCCCCCGGCCGCGTCACCGTAGTCACGATGGTGGCATGAAATTGGTAAGTTTTGTTCCATTCGAACGTTTGATCCAGCCACTGCCCTTTTTCTGTGGAGACGGGAACTTCTCCAGCGATCGTCGCGCTCTTAGCCTCTTCCGCGCGACGGTAGATGCGCACTATGAAATGCAGCGCCGGAATAGTGGGTGCGGCTGGATTTGCCCAGCTCAGCAAAATACCTTCCGAAGTCACCTGGGCCTGCAAGTCGGCGGGAGGAGGAAGCGTGGGCGCGGCAGGCACCTGGACCACATTCGATGGTCCCGCGCTCCGTCCACTCTGATTCAGCACCGACACCGCATAGTTCACCAGGTCGGCTGCATGCTCCTGCTGCAACTGGCTTGGCAATACGTCGATATAGCTGGCCTGAACCTTGGGGGCGGTTGGTCCTTTTTTCGGCTGCGGCGGCGCCGGGAAAGTGGAGGCAGGTATTTCAGCAGCCGGGTGATCACAATCGACCGGCGCCGGATCGATATTGCGGCAGATGCGTGTCGGCCCCTGGTGTCGAATGCTCTGATGATCGACGGTTTCGCCTGGAACGCTCCACGACAAGGAAACCTTTTCTCCCTTGCGCGTGGCATGCAAATCACCAACGCGTCGCGGGAGTTCCAATTCCGGCGGCAAAGGAACACCAGGGTTGGCGCAGGAAATCAGAAAGAGCAGCGCCATTAAAACGACCAAAGCGCGGCCACAGTGGCGTGCATGCTTCATTGAGAACTTACGAGCGTACCACGACGCCGGGCAGTCATCCGACCAGCTCTTTCACAGCTTCGCGAAACACTCGCGAATGGTGATCGACATCTTCCTTGCTGGTGACTGGCGACATCAAAGCCATATTGTGGAATGGCGTCAGCAGAATTCCGCGGTTCATCGCGTAGAGATGCATGAAACGTTCCAGTTCGAAGTCCATTGCATCGTGGGCTTCGGTGCCGTTCTTCGGGATTTTTGAAGCGAAGAGATACTCAGCACGACAACCCAGTCGGGTCACATGCCAGGGAACTTGGAATTCATCGATGGTCTTCTGCACGCCCGAGGTCCAGCGTTCGGCCAGCGGAATCATGTTGTCGAAGGCTTCTTTGGTGAGAACTTTCGAAAGCGTCGCGCGCATTGCCGCCAGCGAAAGCGAATTGCCGGCCAGCGTGCCGCCGATGCCGCCGGTATCGCAGTCTTCCAGGTTGTGCCGCTCGGTGATTTTTTTGGCGACCTCTTCCGTGAAACCATAAGCCGCGCCCGGAACGCCTCCCGCGATGGCCTTGCCGAAGATGTAGAAGTCAGGCTCCAGATTCTCCGCGCGCGTATAGCCGCCGGGTCCGGCACAGATGGTGTGAGTCTCGTCGATCATCAGCAGCGTGCCATGCTTTCTCGTCATTTCGCGCATCGCCAGATGGAATCCCGGTTCCGGGTGCACGATACCGACATTGGTCATGACCGGCTCCGCGAGCACGCACGCAACGTCGCCCGGAGCCAACGCCTGCTCCAGCGCGGGCAGATCATTGAACTCGACGACCTTGGTCGTGACCGCTGGATCCACCGGTGGCCCGATGTTCCCTCGCCGCGCCTGCGCAACGCCATCTTTCAAAGTGATGAAGCTCTCATCAACCGTGCCGTGGTAGCACCAGTTGAAGACGAGAATCTTCGGCCGCCCGGTAATTTGCCGCGCCAGCCTAATTGAAAATCGATTGGCATCGGTAGCCGTCAGCGCAAATTGCCAGTAGGGCAATCCGAAACGCTTCTGCAATTCTTCTCCGACCCACACCGCATCTTCGCTAGGCAGCATCAGGGTGATACCGCGCCGCACCTGCTCCTCGACCGCTTTGACAAGGGCTGAAGGAGAATGCCCCGTCATCGCGCCCGTATCGCCCAGGCAGAAATCAATGTAGCGATTGCCGTCCACGTCATAGAAGTGCGCGCCTTGCGCTTCGCGCACGAATGGCGGAAATGCCCCGGCCCACTTCGCCATCCAGTTCATAGGGACCCCGCCCAGCAGCGACTTCCCCGCGCGATCGAACAGGGCTTTCGACTTCGGCCGGTCGTTCACAAACCGTTGCTGCTCGCGCTGCATGAGGGACTGAAGCCGGGTGCGGTCAATGGTAGGCATGATTTTTCGGAAAGAGGAGTGTAAGCACTCAGAAAGGCAAAGACAAGTGTTCAACCACAAAGGACACGAAGATCACGAAGCTGAATTTTTTCGTGAACCTTCGTGTCCTTTGTGATTGAAATGGCTATTTACAGAATGTAGCGGCTCAGATCCTGATCTTTCACGATATCGGCCAGCATTCCGCGCACGTAATCGGCGTCGATTTTGACGTGCTCGCCCTTCTTCTCGGGCGCATCGAAGCTGATCTGGTCGAGCACGCGCTCCATGATCGTGTGCAGCCGCCGCGCCCCGATATTTTCCGTGCCTTCATTCACGCGAAATGCGAAGCGCGCAATCTCATCCAGCGCATCCGGAGTGAACTCAAGCTTCACACCTTCTGTCTCCAGCAAAGCCGTGTACTGCTTGACCAGCGAAGATTTCGGTTCAGTAAGAATTCGAATGAAGTCTTCCATGGTCAGCGACTGCAACTCCACGCGAATGGGAAATCGACCCTGCAGTTCGGGAATCAAATCGCTTGGCTTTGACACGTGGAACGCCCCCGCGGCCACGAACAGAATGTGATCCGTCCGCACCATGCCGTACCGGGTGTTCACGGTCGTCCCTTCCACGATGGGCAGGATGTCGCGCTGTACTCCTTCGCGGGACACGTCCGGCCCATGTCCGCTCTCGCGCCCGGCAATCTTGTCGATCTCATCAAGGAAGATGATGCCCGAATCTTCCACCCGGTCAATCGCCGCGCGCGTCACCTGGTCCATGTCGATCAGCCGCTGCTCTTCTTCCTGGATCAAGTACTCGAACGCCTCGTTCACCTTCATCTTGCGCTTCTTGGTGCGCTGGCCAAAGATGTTTGGCAACATGTCTTTCATGTTGACATCCATCTCTTCCACGCCCTGGTTCGAAATGATTTCGAACGAAGGGAAGTTCCGCTCGCGGGTTTCGATCTCCACGGTACGGTCGTCGAGTTTGCCTTCGCGTAACTGCTGGCGGAGTTTTTCGCGGGTGCGATTGTGTGAGTCACTACCCGTCGTCGTTCCTTCCAAAATAAATCCCGCTTGCGGCTCTGCGGGACGCGACGGCGCTACCGGCGGCAGCAGGATGTCGAGCAGGCGCTCCTCGGCATTCAACTCCGCTTTATCGGAGACGTCTTCCAGCTTCTCTTCGCGAACCATGTCGATGGCAATTTCGACCAGGTCCCGGATCATCGACTCCACATCACGCCCTACGTAGCCAACCTCGGTAAATTTCGACGCTTCGACCTTCAAAAACGGGGAGTTAGCCAGCTTCGCCAGGCGGCGTGCGATTTCCGTCTTGCCCACGCCCGTGGGCCCAATCATGATGATGTTTTTCGGAATCACTTCTTCCGCGAGTTCCGGCGCCAGTTTCTGCCGGCGCATGCGATTCCGCAACGCGATCGCTACCGCCCGCTTCGCGTCTTTTTGCCCGACGACGTGCTTGTCCAACTCCGCCACGATCTCTCGCGGAGTGAGTTCATCCAGAGCAATCTGTTCTTCTTCCAGCGTTCCAGGTAAATAAATTGCCATAAGTAATCTGTGGGGCGTCCCCGCCCGTGACATCCCTTCTGCCTATCCTGTCTCAATCGCGAGCTACAGCTCTTCGATCGTCACCTTGTCATTGGTATAGATGCACATCTTGCCCGCAATCTTCATCGCTTCTTCCGCGATCTGGTGGGCCGAAAGCTGGGTGTGCTCGATCAGGGCTTGCGCCGCCGCCTGCGCGTAGGGCCCGCCGCTGCCGATGGCCGCAATCCCGCCATCCGGCTCAATCACGTCCCCCTGCCCGCTCAACAGAAACGTCTGTTCTTTGTCAGAAACCAGTAACAGGGCTTCCAGGTGCCGCAGAAATTTGTCGGTACGCCAATCCTTGGCGAGTTCGACTGCGGCCCGTCCAATGTTGCCGTGATATTGCTCGAGTTTCGACTCAAACCGGCTGAACAATGAAAAAGCATCCGCGGTCGAGCCGGCGAATCCTGCCAGAATTTTGTCCTGGTACAGACGACGAATTTTTTTGGCTGAATGTTTGATAACACCTTCGCCGAGCGTGACTTGGCCGTCGCCAGCCAGGACCACATGCCCATCTCGACGAACGCATAGAACTGTAGTGGATCGAATCAGACGCTTCTTGCTCATCAGGGTAATTGATGATTATAGCAGCGACAAAGGAGCGAATATTCGTGCAACGACCGCCGCCTGAGCTGCCCAGGCAGGCCGGGGCTTCGCGAAAGCGGCTACACCACCAACTCCGCCTTCACCGTGTTGTCGTCCATATCCATGTGAAGCTCGAACCCCAGTTTCTGGCAAATCGCCCGCATCTCACGATTCTCCGCCAGTATGGTTGACACCACTCTCTTCACTTTCTCATCCCGCGCCACAGCAATCAGCCGCCGGTACAATTCCGTTCCCATACCGAGATGCTGGAAGCGATCGTCCACCAGCACCGCCAATTCCGCTTCGTCGCGTCCCCTGAGCTTGCTCAAGCGCCCGATACCTACGATTTCCGGAGAACCATCTTCGAGCTTGTGTTCCACAACGAAGGCCATCTCACGGTCGTAGTCAATAAAGCAGATTCGCGTCAGACGCTCGTGCGCGGTGCGCTGGCTGAGTTTCAGCGGCTGAAAATAGCGCAGATATACCGTTCTCTCCGACAACGCCTGATGCAGCTTGATCAGCAGCGGCTCATCCTCCGGACGGATCGGCCGTATCGTCGCCGGGGAACCATCTTTCATCGTCCAGGGTTTTACATACTGGGTGGGATAAGGCCGTATCGCGGGACGCGGCAACTGCTCCTCAGAGACGTCGGCGCCATAAATCACAACGCGCGCATCGAGGGCGAGCATGCGTTCCGGCGAAACCATCAGCGGATTGATGTCGATCTCGCGGATCCACGGCTGCTCGACCACCAGTTGGCTGAAGCGGACCAGCAACTCCTCAAGCGCGATCAGATCGACAGGCTTCCTGCCACGCACACCGAGCAAAGCTTTGAAGACCTTGGTCTGTTCCATGAAACGTCGCGCCAGCGTTGTATTCAGCGGTGGCAGCGCGAGGGCCCGGTCGCGAATCACCTCCACGAGTTGTCCACCCGCCCCGAACAAGAGCACCGGGCCAAACTGCGGGTCTACCGTACTTCCGACAATCAACTCGTAGCCGTCCAGCTTGACCATCGGCTGTACCGTCACTCCGGAAAAGTGTTCGGCTCCTGCGCGTTCGCTGACCGAGGCCTTGATCATTCGGTACGCCGATCGCACAGCATCTGCGTCGCGCAGATTCAGCTGCACGCCGCCAACATCTGTCTTGTGCGTGATGCTTTCCGAAAACACTTTCAGCACTGCGGGATATCCAATTTTCTCCGCAGTCGCCACCGCTTCCTCTTCCGATACTGCCACCTGCGTTCTTACGCTTGGAATTCCGTAGCGCTTCCAGCAACTGCTTCGACTCGATCTCCGTCAGGATCGTCCGCTCTGTATTTCGCACTCGTTGCAAAATCTGCTGGGCAGCGTCGCGATCAGGCCCCGCCTCTCCCTCTCCGCGCAACACCGGAGTTTCATACAAACCGCGCAGGTTGTAGCTGTAACGCCACATGTAATCGAACACCTTCGCTGCGGTATCGGGAAACGGAAAAGTCGGAATGCCTGCCCGATTCAGAATGTCGGTACCAGCCGCTACTTCGGCGCCACCCATCCAGCTCGCGAGAATCGGCTTGCCCATGCCTTTGGCGTAGGCCTTCAGGTGCTCCGCTGTCTGCGTAGGCTCTGCCATGCCTTGGGGACAGATCACCGCCAGCAACCCGTCCACGTTTTCATCCCGGATCGTCAGATCCACTACCTTGGCGTATTTGTCCGGATGTGCGTCGCCGAGAATATCGACGGGATTGCTGTGGCTCCAGTGCGGAGGCAGCAGTCCATCAAGCTCCTGCATGGTTTCCGCCGAAAGTTGCGCGAGTTGCCCGCCGTTCAACAGCAACGAATCTGCCGCCAGCACTCCGGGCCCTCCCGCGTTGGTTACGATGGCAAGGCGAGGTCCGCGCGGTCGCGGTTGCTTCGATAACACCTCCGCCATGTAGAACAAATCGGCAATCGTGCTGACCCGCAGGATGCCACTCCGGCGAAACGCCGCGTCCAGCACCTCGTCGCTGCCGGTCATCGATCCCGTGTGCGATGCCGCAGCCTGCGCCGCCGCCTCGGTGCGCCCCGCCTTGATGATGATGATCGGCTTGTTCAGTGAAACTTCGCGGGCCGCCGAGAGAAACGCACGCGCATCGCCTACCGATTCCATGTACATCACGATGCTATGAGTGCGCGGATCATTGCCCAGGTAGTCGATCAGGTCGCCCCAGCCCACATCCAGCATCGAACCCACGGAAACAAATGCGCTGAAGCCGACCATTTCTTTCTGGCACCAGTCGAGGATGGCGGTGCACAGCGCGCCGCTCTGGCTGATGAACGCGACATTTCCAGGCCGCGCCATTGTGGACCCGAAGGTCGCATTTAAGCCGCTGATCGGGTTCATCACTCCCAGGCAATTCGGCCCAATCAATCGCATGCCGGTGCCGCGAATGTTTTCCAGGATGCGGCGCTCCAGTTCCTTCCCTTGTTCGCCGTGTTCCTTGAACCCGGCCGAGATGACGATGGCGCCGCGAATTCCAGCTTCCACGCACTCCGCAATCACGCCCGGAACTGTCGCCGCCGGAGTCACCACCACTCCCAGGTCCACGGTCTCGGGGATGTCCGCCACTTTCTTGTAAGCCTTGATCCCCAGCACGCTGCTGCGGCTCTCGCTCACCGGGTAGACGGTGCCACCGAATGGGCTGCTCACCAGGCTCCACAGCACCGCCCGCCCAATGCTCCCGGGACGTTCGGTCGCGCCGATCACGGCGACGCTGTGCGGAGAAAAAATCGCATCCAGCGGGTGGGCCTCAGAACGCAAAACATCGTGCGCGCGATCATGCGCAGGCTTGCTCTTGCCGATTTTGGTCGCAGGCTTGGTGGCACTCATAGACGGGCAGTGTACCTCCCGCCGTGAACATCCGTCTGTGAGCTATGACCGAGAGCCCGGTCGGTGCATTCGGAAACGCGCCCAATTCTCCCGAACCCGGGCATTACTTGACGATGTGGTACTTCCGAAGGATCTCTAGTGTTTTGTCAATCGGAAGCGCCTCAATGGTGTGCCCTTCGCCGGTCATCGTCGTCGCCTTGAACATCGAGTTGTAGACGGCCTCTTCCGTGGCTTCGATGGCGGCCAGGAACATCGGAGACATCGCGTCATTGGTCAATACTTCCGTGTGGCGGGTGAGCGACTTGTCGGCTGTGCGGATTCGATTCTGCGGCGCGGTTGAGAAAGCGATCGCATAATCTCCACTGCCATTCGAAGCGGCCGTACCGGTACGGGCCAGCGCCAGAAGCGCTCTCGCGCCCAGGCGTTTCAAGTTGCGCGAGTCCAGAGGAGCGTCGGTGGCGACCACGATCATGCACGATCCATCGGCCCGGCCACTACCGCTGCCCGCCTGCTGTAACTCCTGACGCAAATAATATTGCCCGAGTTCCTGACCCACGGGAGCGCCCGCAATGGTCAGAACGCCGCCAAAATTTGTCTGCACCAGAATGCCGATGGTGTAACCGCCCAGGGCGCCGGGCAGCCGCCGGGACGAGGTACCGATTCCGCCCTTCCAACCGAAGGCTACGGTTCCAGTTCCCGCGCCCACATCGCCTTCGGCCACTGACCCTCCGCGAGCATTCTTGATCGCGGTAAAAACATCGTCCGCTGTAACGTGACGGCCGCGAATGTCGTTTAGGTATCCGTCGTTTGTCTCGCCGACCACCGGATTGAATGAAAGAACGTCCTCGTTCCCGGGCAGCGCGAGCATGTAGCTGGTCAACGCGTCCGCGACCTGCGGCACACTCGTCGTGTTGGTAAGAAGGACGGGACCTTCGATTTCGCCGAGCTCCTCCACCTGAGTGGTGCCCGTAAGTTTGCCGTAACCGTTGCCAACCACAATCGCTCCCGGCACTTTCTCGCGGTACAGGTTGCCGGAATGCGGCAGAATGGCGGTCACTCCCGTCCGGATGTTGTCTCCGCGAATGATCGTCTGATGACCGACCGTAACCCCATCGACATCGGTGATGGCATTGAGAGGACCTGTCGGCAGAATTCCAATCTTAAGTCCCAAGTCCGACGCACGTGGACGCGGGCTGGAATTGGGATTCTGGGCGGAGAGAGCAGTGGCCAGCAGCGACATGACAATTGCGACAAAAACTCGTTTCCTCATAACTACCGATTATAAAGTTGGCTCTCCATTGCGAGCCGGAGGTGAATTTCTAATTTTGCACGAAGCAGGTACTTAGAATACAATTCCTTTCCACCGGGACAAGCCTGCTCAGGTACTGCCCCAGAAGCGGTGTGTCCTCGGGGTGCAGATTTCACAAGGAGAGTTATTCAAATGAAGAAGCTGCTTACGCTGGTTTTCGCGGTTGCCATCGCCCTTTCTATGTCTTCCATGTCTTTCGCCCAGGACGCTCCGGCCTCTGACAAGCCCATGGACAAGAAGGAAATGAAGAAGGACGAAAAGATGGAGAAGAAGGCCGCCAAGAAAGAAAAGAAGATGGCCAAGAAGGAAAAGAAAGACGATATGAAGAAGGACGATATGAAGAAAGACGACATGAAGTAGTCGTTACTCGTCTGAGTTTCACCTGCCTCGGCAATGGCCGGGGCATTTTTTTTTGCTTCGAATGCAGAGCTGGAGGTCCAAAAAAGGCATTGCGCAACCCTGGAACAGTAGTAAAATCCCGCCAATCAATTCTGCCCTCGCGGGCAGTGTGGGGATTAAGACGCGTTCTCGCGTCATTTCGGTTCCTAATCTGGAGGGTCTTCCATGGAAGATCGGGCCCCGGCAAACTCCGTTTCTGCAAGTTCTCAGTCTTCAGGTATCCGGCACGAAGGACGAAATGTTTGGGTTCTGACCGCCTACGGCATCTCGGGCCTGGCGTTGTTCGGCATCCTGGCCTATTACTTCTCGGATTTCGTAGCTCACTAGCTTTCGCCGCCTGAGCGCGCAATTCCAAACCAAGGGTGAGGTGTCTCTTGGCTCCGAGCACGGCCTGCGTCCCGCGATCATGCTACAATGAGCGGCGCGTTAGCGCTCCCGATTACAATTTCCCCAACAGTTCATTAGAGACGGACTGAAATCTCGTGGCTAACGATCCCTCGAAACCTGCTGCCCCGGTCACGTACGCCGATGCTGGCGTCGATATTGAACGCGCCAATCGCACCAAGAAGCGTATCAAGTACCTCGCCCACAAGACTTTTACCAAGGGGGTGCTGAGCGAAATTGGCGGTTTCGGCGGCCTGTTCGCCGTGGATAAGACCAAGTACCTCGATCCCGTGCTGGTTTCAAGTGTGGACGGCGTCGGCACAAAGTTGAAAATCGCCTTCGAAATGAACGTTCACCATACCCTTGGCGCAGACCTGGTCAACCATTGCGTCAATGACATCGCCGTGCAGGGCGCTGCGCCCATGTTCTTCATGGATTACCTCGCCACCGGCAAGCTCGATCCGGAAGTCGCCGAAAAAATCGTCGAAGGCCTGGCCGAGGCCTGCAAGCACAATGGGTGCGCGCTGATTGGCGGCGAAACGGCCGAGATGCCCGGCTTCTATCCCGATGGCGAATACGATCTCGCCGGATTCATCGTGGGCGTAGTTGAGCGCGAAAAGATCGTCACGGGAAAGAACGTCGAGGTCGGCGACGTGGTGCTCGGCCTGGCTTCCAACGGCCTGCACACCAACGGATATTCGCTCGCCCGCAAGCTCCTGTTCGAAGTCGCCCACTACACGCCCGAGACTTACGTCAACGAATTGAAGGGAAAAGTCGGCAACGAGTTGATGCGCACGCACAAAAGTTACTGGCCCGCCATCAAGCGCCTGGTTGACGGCGAGTGCGTTTCCGCCATGGCTCACATCACCGGCGGAGGCATCACGGAAAATCTTCCCCGCGTTCTGCCTCGCGGTGTCGCTGCGGTGATCGAGATGGGGTCGTGGCAGGTGCCGCCTATCTTCGAGCACCTGCAAACGCTGGGCAACGTCCCACAAGACGAAATGCTGCGCACCTTCAACATGGGAATCGGCATGCTGCTGGTCGTCCCTGCCAAGAAGTTCAAGAAAGCGCAATCGCTGCTGGAACGCGCCGGAGAGAAAGCCTACACGGTGGGCCGCATCGTGAAAGGCGAGCGCAAAGTGATCTACACCTAGACGAGCCGTAAGGGCCTCAGCGCGCCGCCTGTGGCGGCATCGATGGCACTGTAGATTGCGAGGTCAGGGCGAGCACGCACAGACTCTCAACTCTGTCGAAACGTACGCCACTTGTTCGGTCTCGGACAGGATCTACCGCTTCAGCAAATCCACCGGCTCCCGCACATCCGTCACCCGGAAATACTTCGCCAGCGCCGGATATCTCTTCGCCACCGCCTCGTACATCGCATACGCGACCCTGCGGTAGGAAATATGCCCCGCGGGTCCGGTGCGCAGTTCCGAGATATACACCACCTCCGCAAAGTCCATCTTGAACAGCGTCCGCTTGCGAAAAGCCAGCGGAATCGCGTACTGCGCACTCTCCGCGCCTCTGCGCCGCGCTCGCGCCAGATCTTCCACCGCGTCGCGCAGTACGCTTCATGACGCGATTCGTAATCGTCCAGCGCGCCCGCCGCCTCAACCTCGTCCGGCACGTCATAGCCGTGCTGCGTCGTGAATCCCTGCCCGACCTGCATACAGCGCCGGTGCCGGTGCATATCGCGGAACCCGCCAATGTCCATCAGAATGTCGAAGCGGAACTGCTGCCCGGCGCAAAAGGCGCGCAGCATCTCATCGTGTCGCCCGCGATGGCGCATGCCAAGATCGATCATCTCGTTCCACAGTCTTTCCCCGCCCGCTTCCACCACGTCTGCGGATCTGCCGGTAGGGATAATGGCAATGCTCATAAAGCAGCGTCGTCGCCAGCTCGACTTCCAAGCGACTCGTCTTCCAACAATATCGACGCTGGCAGCGTCTCGACTGGCGCACCTCGCATCAGTTCCGCAGCAGCCTGACGCAACTCCTTCCGAGTTTCGATGTCGTAAGCACTGGGATCGGCGTACTTCACCAGCGTGGGCGCGACTCGCACCTCGCGCAGCAGCTCCTGCTCTGCACGCTCGGCCAGTTCCGGAGCAGCGCGCCGGATTTCCGCGACCAGGCTTTTCAACGACTCCTGATTGACGTTGTAAGCCGGCGAACTTGCCGCCGCGCTTCAGCAGTTCTCCCAGCCTGCGAACTTCGGCATGAGTGTGCGAGAGCAAGCGCGAAACCTGCGATCTCCAGCGTCCTCGCATTCACGATCTGTCCCAGAGAAGTGTTGGTCGCCAGCGGCAACAGGTACCGCGATATATCAAAGGCACGCGCTTTCAGTGTACGTTCGTACGCATCCTGCTTCATCTCATCGGGCTTGGGCGTGATTCGCTCCAGATACTGAAACATCCGCTCCGAGAGCTTCTCGTATCGCGCGAATAGATCGTCCATTGTTGCGCGAAACAGATTGCGCGCCGCCTCGTCGGTAAACCCGGGCGTGAAATATCCACTCTTGCGGAAATCCTGGTAGCGAGTCGATCTTTCCTGGCCATCCCAGCGCTGCTCGTCGGCGACTTCAATCGCCGCCAGGATGGACAGCCGCTCGATCGCCAGCGCAATATGCGCTAAATCTGCAATCGAGCGATGTCCGTACTGAAAGTAGAAGGTGTTAAGAAATTTCTCCGCTTTTTGCGCGCTGATCTCGCGCAGCGACTCTTTCATCGAGAGCGAGGATCGCGAATACTTGGCCATCGCGTACGCCTGGACTTCCGGGTCCGCTCCGAACACGGCGAACACTTCCACGGCCGGAGCCGCTGCATGGTTTCCATTTTTTTGGACAGGCGGGTTCGCAGACGACATGGATGTGATTCACCTCGGATGGAGAATCCCAAAATCTTACACGATGCGCCCGACCCAAGACATTGAACAGATATGGAGTCAATGTGATTGACGGCATTTCGCAATCATGCCGTCACAGCCACCTCATGCCCTCGTCCCCGCAAAGTTACTATTGCTACTTTTCGTCCCCATGCTGAATCAGATATAAAAGTAGGTACATTCATTCATGAGTATTCGCCGTCTTGCAATTTTAAGTTTAGGGCTTTTTGTTTCTGCAGTTTCGGTAGCGCAGGGGCCCCTTTTGGTTGCGTCCGAAGCATCAGGCGGGCGCGTGCCGTGGTCCGTGCCGGCGGACGTTCCCGCGCCCATGTCGGCAGTCGTCACTCCCTCGAACCGTGTCGATCTGACCGGTTCGGCCCCGCTCCCGCAACTGGCGCCAGATCTGGCTCTCAAGGAGTACCAGCGGCATTCTTTGCTCCAGACTGAAAACCTTGTCGCTTACACCGCGAAGACTGTGATCAAGGCTTCGCTGCCCGACACCTCTCAGTATGGGGAATACGAACTCGAACAGCACTTTGCCGCGCCTCGCGAACTGCACTTCAAACCGATCCGCTTCACAGGCGACTCTTTTGTGAAGAGCAATATCATCACCCGCCTGCTGCAGTCTGAGGTCGATCACATTCAGAAAGACGACAGCTCGCTGACTGCGCTCAGTTCCGCCAACTACAAGTTTTCCTATAAAGGCAGAAATCAGATTGGCAATCAGCTGGTGCACATTTACCAGGTAAAACCGCGCAAAAAGCGCGTCGGTTTGTTCAAAGGCCGCATTTATCTGAGCACCGAGACGGGAAGCTTGGTTCGGGCCGAGGGTACGTTGGCGAAATCGCCTTCGTTCTTCATCAGGAAAATCGATTTCGTCCAGGACTACGCGGACGTGAATTCGTTCACCTTTCCGGTTCACGTTCACTCCGAAGCTTCCACCCGCCTGGTGGGCCGCACCGTGGTCGACATGTTCCAGAGCGATTACCAACCGGTCCAGTCCGAAACTTCAGCGCAAGTCGTCGGCACGCGCTAGAACCTCCGCTGGGTGCACAATGGAATCGTGCATCCCGCTCTCCGCTTCGTTGCCCATCGCCCCTGGCCTTTACCAGAACAGCCCTGGATCATGGCGCAGGTGTGGCACGATCTGCTTTTCGCGCACTGGCCTATCTCTCCACCGATCATCCGGGCCCTGGTACCCGAACAATTGGAACTCGACCTTTACGGAGGGGACTGTTGGATCGGCGTAGTTCCCTTCTGGATGAGCGGCGTTCGTCCCCGCGGTCTGCCGCCAGTGCCGGCTTTCTCCACCTTCCCCGAACTGAATCTGCGAACCTATGTGAGGGTCAAAGACAAGCCGGGAGTTTTCTTCTTCAGCCTCGACGCCGCGAGCCGGCTCGCCGTCTGGGGTGCGCGCACGTTTTATCACTTGCCCTATTACCTGGCCCGAATGTCCACTGGGTGGTCTGGAGACTGGATGCAGTACGACTCTCGGCGGGTGAACGAAACTGCCGAACTCGAGTGCCGTTACCGGCCCGACGGGCCGGAATTTGAAGCTGCTCCCGACAGGCTCGAGCACTTCCTGACAGAGCGGTATTGCCTGTACACCGTTTCACAAGGCCAGGTTTCGCGCTGCGACATCCACCACGCGCCATGGCGGTTGCGGACAGCACAGGCCGAGTTCACAAAAAACAGCGTGGCAAGCGCAAGCGGCGTCGAACTTCCCAACTCGCCACCCCATCTTTTGTTCTCTTCACTTCAGGAAGTAATCATTTGGCCATTAGAAAAAATACAAATTGCCTCTTGAGTTGCCGAGCGGCTACGTCAACAGCCCTGACCAGCTACATGCGAGTTTTGTTGCGACCCTCTCTGCCTTCCCCTATTCTCTGACTCATGCCCCATGGTACGGAAGAGCTGCTGCTTGAGCTCTTCGCGATCTTCGTTACGGCGAAGGTCTGCGGAGAGATCTTCGAGCACCTACGCTTACCAGCCGTATTGGGCGAAATCCTCGCTGGAGTAGGCCTCGGTCCCTATGCCCTGGGATGGATCCGGCCCAGCGACATCGTTCATTCCATGGCCGAGATCGGCGCGATTTTTGTTCTTTTCAGTGCCGGTCTGGAAATCAGCCCGCGTGATCTGATCGAAGTCGGCCGCAAATCCATGCTGGTCGCCGTTGCTGGCGTCGTGGCTCCCTTCGTTCTCGGATTTGCCTACATGAAAATTCGCGGCGACGTCAGCACCGAAGCGGTTTTTGTCGGCGCCGCCATGGTCGCAACCAGCGTCGGCATCACCGCGCGCGTGCTGGGCGACTTGCACGTGCTCAATACGCGCACGGCGAAAATCATTCTCGGCGCCGCCGTTTTTGACGACCTTCTCGGCATGGTCTTGCTGGCGGTAGTTGCCGGCCTGGCCTCTGAGAACGGACTCCAGTGGCTTCATCTCGGAGTGCTGATTGGTGAGGCTGGCGCCTTTGCCCTGTTCATGATCTTCATCGCACCGCGCATTCTGAAGCGGATTCGTCCCGGCGTCGAACAGCTCTCCATCCAGAATGCTTCGCTGATCGTTGCCCTGGCAATCTGCCTGTTCCTGTCCTGGTTGTCAGCAAAGATCGGCATGGCTGCCATCATCGGCGCATTTTTTGCTGGCCTGATGTTTGCCGACTACGCTCCGCAGTGGAACCTCATTCCTCGTGTCAGCGGTATCACAGAATTCCTTGCTCCCTACTTTTTCTTCGCCATTGGCTCGCGCCTGAATTTGCAACTCTTCGATGGAAGCGTGCTGGTCGCCGCCACCGTGGTTTCGGTTCTCGCCATCCTCTCGAAAGTGTTTGGTTGCGGGCTGCCCATGCTCTCGGAAGGCTGGCCCAGCGCATTGCGGGTCGGCGTGGGCATGATGCCGCGTGGCGAGGTGGCGCTGATCGTCGCGCTGGTGGGATTGCAATCGCAGATCGTGACCCAGAGCACCTATGCGATCGTCGTGTTCATGACCGCGGTGACCACTCTGCTCGCCCCGCCCTTGCTGCGCTACCTGTTCCGATCAGAAGTAGCTCAATCGGACGAAGAACCCGACTCCAGCGTCGCACCCGTGCAGTTATAATTTCGATTCCGAATCGCTAGGAGAAACTCATGTCCCTCTCAGGGCGCGTAGCGTTAGTCACGGGTGCGTCCCAAGGCATTGGCCGGGCGTGCGCACTTAAACTTGCGCAAGCGGGCGCCAGCGTCGCGGTCGCGGCGCGAAATCAGGACAAGCTAAACGAAGTAGTCAACGAGATCAGCGCGACCGGAGCTAAAGCGGCTTCTTTCGTCATCGATGTCGCCGACGAAGAACAGATCAAAGCCGGATGCAAAGCCGCCCTCGCGCACTTTGGCAAAATCGATATCCTCGTAAACAACGCCGGCATCACTCGCGATCAGCTGGTCATGCGCATGAAACGCTCCGACTGGGACGCAGTCCTCAACACTAACCTGACCTCCGCATATCTTTGTATCCAACAGGTCATCGGATCCATGCTCAAGCAGCGCTGGGGCCGCATCATCAACGTCACCTCGGTTTTCGGACAAATGGGCCAAGCCGGTCAAGCGAATTACGCATCTTCGAAGGCTGGACTGATCGGCCTCACCATGGCCATGGCTCGTGAAGTCGGCTCGCGCAACATAACCTGCAATGCGGTCGCTCCGGGTTTTATTGAAACCGCCATGACTTCGGTGCTCGGTGACAACTTCAAACAGGACGCGATGAAAATGATTCCGCTAGGCCGCATCGGAACGCCCGAGGATGTCGCAGGCGCGGTCGCCTTTCTTGCCGGCGATGAAGCGGCTTACATCACCGGGCACGTGCTGAGTATCAATGGCGGCATGCTGATGGGATAGGTACCGCTGACATCCCGCTGGGGAAACTTCTTAGGAAGCTCTGGATTCGAAAGGTGACCTCATGAAGAAATTCGTAGTTTTTGTTGCGGTTCTGCTTTTTGCTCTCACTTCCTTTGCCGCCACTTCCAAGCCCGTCTCCTACAAATCCGGCGATGAAACCGTGCAGGGCATCGTCTACACGCCCGAGGGCAAAGGCCCGTTTCCGGCTCTCATCGTCATCCATGAATGGTGGGGATTGAATGACTGGGTCAAGGAGCAAGCTTCAAAGCTGGCGGACGAAGGTTACGTTGCGCTTGGCAGTCGATCTTTATCGCGGAAAAGTGGCGACCACGCCGGATGAAGCTCACGAATTCATGCGCGGCGTCCCAGAAGATCGCGCGAGCCGCGATCTGCATGCCGCCTTCGACTTTCTGAAATCGCAGCCTAACGTAAAGAAGATCGCATCGGCTCCATCGGATGGTGCATGGGCGGCGGCTATTCGCTCGACGTTGCCCTCAGCAGCCGACTCTGGCCGCGAGCCGTCATCAACTACGGCCACCTTGCCACCGACCCGAGCGCCTGCAGAAAATCAACGCTCCCATCCTGGGACTCTTTGGCGGGCAAGACCGCGGCATTACGCCCGACGATGTGAAGAAGTTCGAACAGCAGTTGAAGCAGGCAGGCAAAAAGATCGACGTCAGTATCTATCCTGACGCCGGACACGCCTTCGAAAATCCTAACAACAAAGACGGCTACCGCGCGGAAGACGCCGCCGACGCATGGAAGCGCACGGTTAACTTCCTTGCTAGCACTCTGAAAAAGTGAAGTTCAATTGAAGATTGCGCAATCCGGGCGCGCGCGATGGCAAGCCAAAGGTTACGGCCTCTACTGCGAAATCTGAATTCCCGCAACCAATTTTCACTTGCCAGACCGGTACTACTCTGGTTACTATGCACCCATCCCTTGGGCAGCCTGAGTTGCAGGATTGATCTATGAATATCGGCGAGACCATCCGGAACTTCCGCCTGCAAAAAGGCATGTCGCAGGGCGACATCGAAAAACGCACCGGCCTGCTGCGCTGCTATCTTTCGCGAGTGGAAAACGGCCACACCATCCCTTCGCTCGACACGCTTTCAAAAATCGCCGGCGCCATGGAGCTTCCGCTTTCGCAATTCTTCGCCGACTCCGGACACACCAACGGCAACAAAGGGCTCTGCCGCAGCTCTCCGACGACGAAGTCCGCTTCCTGAGCCAGATCCGCCGCTACTCCGTCAGCCTGAATGACAGCGACCGCAAGCTGGTGCTCGCCATGGTGAAGAAGATGGCGGCCAACTCAGCGCGAAGTAGCTATCAGCCTCAGCTTCAGCCTTCAGCCGATCTCAAACCTCGAGCCCAGATCCTTGCAGCCGTAGAGCTGCGGCTAGAGCTAAGACCTGCCGCTCCAGATACTTTCGTTCCATCCCTTCCGTGTCCCGCGGATACCTCCTCTCCCGCAGCCTCGATCGCCCTAAACTGTTCGCTGGAGAGATCTCTGTGACCATTGACGAAGAACTGACTCTTCTCGACTCGCAGCTTCGCCGGCTGAAGATCGAGTACGAGATTTATTTCAACAACCCGACCAAGAAGCCGCCCACCGACATCGAGTGGAAGGTGCTCACCCTGCTGCGCAAATTCAGCGACGGCGGCCGCATGAGCTTCTCGCAGCGCTTTCGCTACAACGAAATGGCGCAGCGCTATGCCATCTATAGCGACCTGTGGCGCAAAAAGAGCGCGCATTCGCGAAGAAGGCTACCGCCGTCCGCAGGATGCGTTGCTATCCGTGCAGGGCGTGCGCCCCGAAGAACACGAGCCGACACACAAAGTCTACGGGGTGGGCAGTCGAGCACGCGCCGGCCGCGCAGAAGCGACGGCCGTTCAGCGATTCGCAATGTTCCGACGCTGCACGCCGAACGCGAGCAGGTGGAGAAACTCTACAAGGCGCTGACCGAAGCCAAGAAGAAAGCCGGGGAAGAGGTCTCCGGCAACCTCGATAGCTTCAGCTCCTTCGTGAAGAAGAAAACCGAGCAGATCCGCAAACAGTACGGCTGCGACGCCGTCGAATACTCCGTCGAAATGCAGGACGGCCAAGTGAAGCTGAAAGCCAAAGCGAAAGTCTAGCGTTCGGCGTCACGGATCTTCGTCGGCTGCAGACACTTGGCTCAAGCGCTCCTTCGGCAAGTTACAGCCAGCGTCAACTCTAGCCTTGCACTCCGCTTGCCGATTTCGCTCCGGTATCCAACAAGCGTTTCTTTGCTAAACTCCTCGAATCCGCGACCAGTGTTCCTCACCCGAAGCTGCTAAAATCTTTGGTTCCCGATTCCACTCCTTCCCATCCGAGGCATTCATGTCGAAAATTCAGCGTGCCATTCTTAGTGTTACCGATAAAACCGGACTGGTCGATTTTGCCCGCAAGCTTGCCGGCCTGGGCGTGGAACTGATCTCCACCGGAGGCACCGCCAAGCTGCTGCGCGACTCCGGCATCGCGGTGAAAGACATCTCCGACCTCACCGGCTTCCCCGAAATGCTGGATGGCCGCGTCAAGACGCTGCATCCCAAGGTGCACGGCGGAATTCTGCATCGCCGCGAAGAATGCCGCGCACCGCGCGGCGGTCGCCGAGCACGGCATCCAGCCCATCGACATGGTCGTCGTCAATCTCTACGCCTTCGAAAAGACTGCCGCCAAGCCCGGCGTGCATTTCGAGGAACTGATCGAGAACATCGATATCGGCGGGCCGTCGATGATCCGCTCCGCGGCCAAGAATTTTCAGGATGTCGCCGTCGTCACTTCGCCCTCCGACTACGACGCCATCGCCGAGGAGATGGCAAAGTCCAGCGGCGAACTCTCCGTCGGCAACCAAGTGGCGGCTGGCGCAGAAAGCTTTTGCCACCACCGCGGCCTACGATTCCGCGATCGCTTCCACGCTCGAGCGCGTCAGCGCCAACGGACACTTCGAGCTTCAGCCGCAGCGAAGGCTTCCCGCAAACTCTGCGCCTGTCGTTCAACAAAGTCATGGACCTTCGCTACGGCGAGAATCCTCACCAGAAAGCCGCCATGTATTCCGACGGCTCCGGCACGGGCGTCGCCAACGGCCGCCAGCTTCAGGGCAAAGAACTTTCCTACAACAACATCGTGGACCTGCAAGCGGCGTGGGATCTGGCGCAGGAATTCGAAGAGCCGGTCTGCGCCATCATCAAGCACACCAATCCGTGCGGCACGGCGACCGGCAAGACTCTGGCCGAGGCCTACAAGAAGGCGCTGGAATGCGATCCGGTCTCGGCCTTCGGCGGCGTCATCGGCGTGAATCGCCCGATCGATGGCGCGGCCGCCGAAGAGATGGCCAAGCTCTTCCTGGAAGTCATCGCCGCGCCTGGCTTTCGACGAAGCGGCCAAAGCCAAGTTTGCCGCGAAGAAGAATCTGCGGCTGGTCGAGGTCGCCCACGGACCGCAGAAGTGGGTGTTGAAGAATGTTTCCGGCGGCATTCTGGTGCAGGATGCCGACGTTCGCCCGCTTGCCGAAGCCGATTTGAAAGTTGTCACCAAGCGCGCGCCCGACAGCCGAAGAAAAGCGCGCCTTGCTCTTTGCCTGGAAAGTCTGCAAGCACGTGAAGTCGAACGCGATCCTCTATGCCCGCGATGGCCAGACGGTCGGCGTCGGCGCCGGGCAGATGAGCCGCGTCGATTCCTGCAAGATCGGCGCGATGAAGGCGCGTGCTGCCGCTGAAAGGAACGGTGGCCGCCTCCGACGCCTTCTTCCCCTTTCCCGACGGGGTGGAAGAGATCGCCAAAGCCGGCGCCACGGCCATCATTCAGCCCGGAGGCTCGGTGCGCGACCAGGAAGTCATCGAAGCCGCCGACCGCTTGGGATTGGCGATGATCTTCACCGGAGTGCGGCACTTCCGGCACTAATCCGGTTGTGAGCCAATGGATTGCTTTGAGCAATCGAATATCAACAATCGACGATTCTGAAGTTCCTGTACTTCTGGTAATCAGGATACTCGCTTTCTAACCGCAGTAATTTCTGGCCCGTCTCGCCGAGACTCAGGTTTACAATGTAAGAAGCACCCGCCGGCAGCGGTTCAGCATCCAATCGCTATGGCTTTGGGAATCTACAAGGTCTTCATGAAAAGTCTTCGTTCGTTGTCATCTTCGTGCTGCTTTTGGCCGCAACCAGCATTCGCCCAGCAGCGCAGCCGGCGACCCCCAAGACCGACGCGAAACCGGCGCAAGCTCCGGCACGCCCGAAAGCAGACCGGGCGGCCGCCTACTACCACTACGCCCTGGCCCATATGTACGAGGAGCAGGTGGCGGTCTACGGACGCAGCGATCTGGCCAACAAAGCCATCGAGGAATATCGCGCTGGCGATCGATGCCGACCCTACTTCCGAATACCTGACCTCCGGTCTCGCTGAGCTTTACGCCAAGACGGGCCGCATCCGCGACGCCGTGGTCGAAGCGCAGGACATCCTCAAGCGCGATCCCAACAATCTCGAAGCTCACAAACTTCTGGGCCGCATTTACCTGCGTTCGCTGGGCGACATGCAGGCCGGCAACGGTTCGGAAAGCGTTCTGAAACTGGCCATCGAGCAGTACGAGCAGATCGTCAAGATCGAGCCCGACAACCATGGACGATCACCTGCTTCTCGGCCGGCTTTATCGTCTGAACAACGATCTGCAGAAGGCCGAGACCGAATTCAAGACTGCGGTCAAGCTGCAGCCCGACTCCGAAGAAGCGGTCACCACGCTGGCTTACCTCTACAACGAGGAAGGCGACACCGCTCGCGCGCTCGCAGGTCTTGAGCTCGGTTCCGGACGCCGGACGCTCCGCCAAGCTTTATTCCGCGCTCGGATACACCTACGAGCAGCAGAAGCAATACAAGAACGCCATCGAAGCCTACCGGCACGCGATCGAACTGGATCGCGACAATCTCGACGCCATTCGCGGCCTGGCCCAGAACCTGCTGAACGATGGCCAGACCGATGCCGCGCTCGAGCAGTACAAAATCATTGCCGACGCCAATCCTGAGGACGCGCAGACCTATCGTCACGCATGGCGGAAATCTATCGCAAGAGCGGCAAGTTCGACCTCGCGCTCGAGAATCTGAAAAAAGCCGAGTCCATGGTGCAGGACTCGATCGAAGTTCCCTACAACATCGCCGCCGTTTACCAGGCGCAGGGACGCTACGACGAAGCCATCCAGGTCCTGCAGGACCTGCTGAAGAAAACCGAGAAGCCCGACAGCAGCTACACCCAGGGCGAGAAGAGCAACCGCGCTGTTTTCCTGGAGCGGCTGGGAACGATCTATCGCGACAACAATAACAACCAGGCAGCCATCGACACCTTCCGCAAGATGATTCGCGCTTGGGCGACGACAATGCCGAGCGCGGCTACCAGCAGATCATCGATACCTACCGCGAAGCCAAGCAGTGGCAGCAGGCAACTGACGTCGCGAAAGAAGCCGCACCAGAACTGCCCAATGATCGCGGCCTGAAGATGGTTTACGCCGCGCAACTGGCCGACATGGGCCACGCCGGACGGCGGCTCTGAAGCAGGTCAAGGCTCTGCTTGAAGGGCACGCCGGAAGATCGCGAGGTCTACATCACCCTGGCGCAGATGTATAGCCGCCTGAAGCGCTGGCCCGAAGCCGAAGAAGCGCTGGACAAGGCCGAGCAGCTCTCCACCAAAGCACGAAGACAAGGAGTATGTGTACTTCCTGCGCGGCTCGACCTACGAGCGGCAGAAGAAATATGACGAGGCAGAAGCAGCTGTTCCGCAAGGTGCTGGCCATCGACCCGCAAAATGCGACTGACTCTGAACTATCTCGGCTACATGCTTGCCGATCGCGGCACCGAAGCTCGATGAAGCGCTCAGCTGATCAAGAAAGCCGTCGATCTCGATCCCGCCAACGGCGCTTATCTCGACTCGCTGGGCTGGGCCTATTTCAAGCTGGGCAAGTACGACATGGCGGAAGACAACTCTGACCAAGGCCTCGCAGCACATGGGCAGCGATCCCACGGTGCAGGACCATCTCGGCGATCTCTACCAGAAGACCGGACGCCTGAAACTGGCTGCCGCCCACTGGGAGCGCGCCATCAACGAGTGGAACAAGACCGTCGCCGCAGAAGTCGATCAGGACGAAGTCGCCAAAGTCACCAAGAAGCTCGAATCCGCGAAGGTCAAGCTGGCAAAAGAAGATTCGTCGAACAAATAAACAAATAGAAGAATTGCCGATTTTCAATTGCCAATTGGCGATTGAGAATCGGCCTTCCGTAGGAATCTGCTGTTTGTCTGAGCGTTCTCTCCGCGTTCTATGCGGCTTTTCTCAACGTCCCCTGCGATTTAAGATTTCGGTTCTGTAACTTGTAACTCCCTCAGGAATCATTGCGGTTAGTCATGAAGAGCTTCCGAATCCCAATCATCTGCGCCGCAGTTCTTGGCCTGGCCGCCGTCGTCCTGTTCGCGCAGAAAATGGAATTGCCGGAGCCGCAGTCGAAGTTCATCCAGGGTCAACCCGCTCCCGACTTCACTTTGAAAGATCAGGATGGCAAAGATTTCCATCTCGCCGACCTGCGCGGCTCCAAGGCTCTGCTGATTTTTTATCGTGGTTACTGGTGACCCTTTTGCATGAGGCAACTGCGCGAGTTCGCGCAGCATAAATCAGACTTCGATGCGCTCCATGTGCGAGTTGTAGGCATTAGTGCGGACGATGAAGAGCACGCCAAGCTGGTCTGGGAGAAACAAATCAATCGCAGCTTCCCCATTCTCAGCGACCCCGGCGCGAAGGTAATCCGTGAATACGGACTGCTTCACCAGCACGGCAAAGGGGACGAAGACATCGCCATCCGCACCACGTTATTGATCGACGAACAAGGCCGCGAGCAATGGCGCCGCGTCAGCACCACGGTGCCCGATATTCCCACGGCCGAAGAAGCCCTGCAGCAAATCCGCACTCAGAAGTAGCTACGTAGCGGCAGGTGTCTCACCTGCCCAGCGACGCGCCCCGACCGAAGCGAGCCGGATAGAATCTGGTTCATGCTCGACCACATCACCATTCGCTCCGCCACACCCGCCGATATCCCGGAACTCCTCCGCCAGCGTCGCGGCATGTACGAGGACATGGGCTACACCGATGAGGTGGCGATCATCGGCATGCTCTCCACCTCCGAGGAATACCTGAGACTAGCGATGCCCACGGGTTCATTCCGCGCATGGCTGGCCGTACGCGAGCAACAAGTTGTTGCCGGAGGCGGCCTGATTATCACCCCGTGGCTCAGCCATCCTTACGACCAGCAATGCCGCCAAGCCACCATACTCAACGTCTACACCGATCCGAAATTCCGTCGCCAGGGGATTGCCCGGCTGCTCATGCAAACAATCATCGAATGGTGCCGCCAGGACGGCATGGCCCAAGTCTCTCTTCACTCCAGCAAAGACGGGCGTCCGCTCTATGAGTCATTGGGCTTCGAGCCAACCAGCGAAATGCGCCTGAAGCTGAAGTAGTCCGCACCGTTCGCGATTGGCTGAATGCTGAGTGCTGACTGCTGTTAAACTCCCCTCATGCTCGCCGATTACGCGGTCCGCGTCGAAACTTCCCGCGGTCGCCGCTTCCCCGAGCCCCAGCACCGCTATCGCAACGACTTCCAACGCGACCGCGATCGAGTCATTCACTCGCGCGCCTTTCGCCGCCTGGAAAACAAGACCCAGGTTTTCACCCGCCGCTACTCCGACCACTTTCGCAATCGCCTGACTCATACCCTCGAAGTTGCGCAGATCGCGCGTACCATCGCCGGACAGCTCAACCTCAACGTAGATTTAGTCGAAGCTCTGGCGCTGGTGCACGACGTCGGTCACCCGCCGTTCGGACACGCCGGAGAAAAGGCCCTCGACGCCGCCATGCGTGAGCACGGCCTGTTCTTCGATCACAACCTGCACGCTCTGCGCATCGTGGAAGACTTCGAATTGCGCTACGCCGCCTTTCGTGGCCTGAATCTCACTTTCGAAGTGCGCGAAGGCATCATCAAGCATTCTCACGACTACACGGCCACCAAACATCCGGAACTCGCCGAATATCTTCTCGATCAAAGACCGCCGCTCGAAGCCCAGCTCATCGACCTCGCCGACGAAATCGCCTATAACACCGCCGACCTCGATGACGGATTTGAAGCCCACCTGCTCTCCTTGGACCAGGTGCGCGAGGGAGTTCCGGAATTAGATCGCTTCTATCAGGACGCCAATCAGCATTATCCCGATGCTCTCGAGAAGCTCAAGTTCAACGAAGCTCTCAAACGCATTCTCGATGGCTTTGTCAGCGACCTGATTCAGAACACGCAGCTAAAAATCGCGCAAGCCCACATCCAAAGTGTTGACGACGTACGCGGCTGCCCCCAGCGCCTGGCCGCCTTCAGCCCCATGGTCGAAGAGCGGCGGCGCCAGACCAAGGCCTTCCTCTATGACAATCTCTATTTCAGCTCTGTGCTTGATCCCGAAAAGAACGACGCCGAGCAAGTCGTGTCTGAACTATTTGCCTTTTGGATGGCGCATCCGGAACAGCTCCCCCATAGCTACCAGGAAAAAGCGCAAGAAGAACCGTTAGCGCGAATTGTCTGCGACTACGTTGCCGGCATGACCGACAGCTTCATCTACGATCAGTACGAGAAGTATTGCGGCGCAAAGTGACAGAAATTGGCATTTCTGCCATAGTCCCCGCATTTGGCAACCATTTTCGCAACCGAAGTTTTTATATCGCGAATTGCCAAAATTACCTCCAGAGTAGACTCTCTCTGCCTTCAGAGGACTACAATGCCTTCAGAAGCAATGGGTTACATTTCCAGCAGTTTGGCATTCCAGTTGATAAAGTACAGGCTAGTACCGGCATCAAAAGGTACCGAAATCCAGGTTTTTGGCTTGCGTCGCGTCAACGCCGGCCGGCATAATTAGCCCGTGAGGGACGCACTTAAAAATCACGTAACACGCCCGTCAATGGCGTGTGGAGTGGAGCCCCAACGCTCCCCCAATTCGGAGGAAGTTGAAATGAAGAACCGTGTATGTGTAGCGCTAGCTTCTGGCCGTCGTCATTGCGCTGCCCGTGGTTGCGCAGACGAACTCGGCCACCCAGGACCAAACCACTACGACCAGTCAGCCGGCCCAGTCGACTGACCAAAGCTCCTCGAGCACGATGGGCGCCAGCGGCAAGCAGCCGCTCGGACCGCCGGCCCGGGAAGGCTTCTGGGGCCGCGTGAATCCCTTTGCCCGCAAAAAGTACGTACAGCGGCAGACTGCCCCCATTCGCGATCGCATCAACGAACTCGACGAGCTCACCGCTTCCAACAGCAAGATGATTAAAGACGTGGACTCGCGCGCCCAGGAAGGCATCAAGATGGCCTCCAGCAAGGCGAGTGAAGCCGACCAGCACGCAATCGATGCCGGCAACAAGGCGCAGATGGCGCAGCAGACCGCGACCCAGGCCAACACCCGCCTCGGCACCGTCGAGCAGGTGGTCGGCAACATCGATCAGTACAAGGCTTCCACCCAGACTGAAATCCGCTTCCGTCCCGGACAGAGCGTCCTGAGCCAGAACGCCAAGTCCGCCCTCGATGATATGGCCACCCCGCTGAAGACTCAGCGCGGCTACATCATCGAAGTGCAGGGCTTCTCTTCCGGCAAGGGCCAGGCCGCGATCGCCACTTCCCAGAAGATGGCGGACTCCGTGGTTCGCTACCTCGTGCTCAACCATGACATTCCGGTTTACCGGATCTACGTGGTTGGCATGGGCAACGCCCCGGTTCCGAGCGCGGACGCTGAGCAAGGTCAAGACCAAGCGCACCAGCGGCGGACGCGTGGAAGTCAGCCTCCTGAAGAATGACCTCGAGCAGCTCGCGCAAAGCAACACCACCGCTCCGGCCACTCAGGACCAACAAGCTCCTCCTAAGTAGGACACCGGGCCGCGAGGCCCAGCGCCCTCCCCCAGAGCCTCGTGCTGCGAAGCACGAGGCCATTTTTTTGTACACTGATCGGCGGCATCCAAACCCCATGCAACACCTCATCTTCAAGACGCACAAGAAGCGCGAAATCCTCGATATCACCGATCAGGTCGAGAAAGCCCTGGGCTCGAACTCCGGGCTCTGTCATTTGCTGGTGCTGCACACGACCGCAGCCCTGACTACGGCGGATCTCGATCCTGGCACCGACCTCGATATGCTCGACGCCTTCGAAGCGATGATGCCCAAGCTGCGCTACCGCCATCCCCATGACCCCTCGCATGTCCCCGACCACATCTTGTCAGCGCTGATAGGAACGTCGATATCGTTGCCGTTCGAGAAAGGCCAGCTAGTGCTCGGCACCTGGCAACGCGTGGTCCTGATCGAACTGGACGGCCCCCGCGAGAGGCAGGTAGTAGCCACGATCACGCCCGGACAATAAGAACGTGGCGGCGGACGCACGTGGCTCTGGTTGATCTAAGATTTTCTCCCCGTTCTCTGCGCTCTCTGCGTTTTAAGGTTTGCTTTTGCTGACCGGAAAAAGCACAGGCAACGCGGGATGGTTACCAATAACTATCTGTAACGTCTGATCAAGGTAGGGTAATCTGGATACAACGATGTTCAACGCGGTACCAACCAGCACACCCAAGCCCTACGTGGTTTATGCCTCGGTCGCACTTCACTGCCTGTTGCTGGCCTGGTGGGTGCGCAGCCCCTCAGCCATATTCGTGGCGCCTTCCTCGGTTTCCGCCGGGGAATACGGCACCTCGGTGACCCGCCTCTACTGGTACGGTCCGCAGAGCTCAGCCCAACCTGAGACGCTGCCGTCCAAACCGCGTCTCACCTGGGCCGAGAAACAGAAGCAGAAACGCCAGCAGGAGCAGCAACTCAAGGACGCCCTGCTTTCCGATGAGGCTCCCCAGACCGCCGCCAATCACGTGCAACCTGGGCCTCCCGCTGGAACTCCGTATGGATCTCTCACCTATGGCGACATCACTGGCCTTGAGATTCGTCCCGCGATCCGCATCGCCGGTTCAGAACCATACGTCGACCGCGACGATCTCCAAGGCGTCCAGGCCGGAAACGAAGTCATTGAGATCGTGATTGATGAGCAGGGCAACATCGTCAGCCACACAGTTCTCGCGAGCCTGGGTCCAATCGCCGACAACAAAGTGCTGGCAGCCCTGCAAAACTGGCGCTTCCGCCCTGCCACCAAGAATGGCATTCCGATACCGTCGAAGCAGGACGTCGAGTACTTCTTCCCGAGCCGGCATTAAGAGTAGACGCGGTTTCTTCGTAAAGCTGAAGACATCATCCCGAGGGATTTCGCGCGCACAATTTCAGCATGTAGCACCCCCGAGATCCTTCGCCAAACATCAGCCAGTACGATTGAGATGCGGTCTCGGTTTTTGGACTTGCTCCTGGGCCCCCGGTACAGATCTCAGAGAGCATTTCACGCCGCGAGTGAACTCGCACCGCAAGAGCGCGTAGGAAGCGACCCGTGTCGCGCCCGTACACGACATCTGCCTGAGCAGGGACAATCGGGAAGGAACAGCCAGGAGCCAACGATCAGGACTATTTGCCGCTCCGCTTGCCCGACAACTGACGAACACTCTCGCGCAGCTTGCCCCAGCCCCGGGCCGCGAGATCGCTAAGGTTCTCTTTCACCTCAACGTCGCCGAAGCCTGCCTGCTCCATCTGCTTCGCAGCCTTGTGGAAACGCTGGGAACTAGTGTTATCCATATCAAGAAAGCGAAACGCCTGGGCATGCTCTTTCCCGTCAGCGCCCGTGTGCATGAACTCGACTTGGGCTTCGACCTTCCCGAAAACCGTGTTGAGGATCATTTCGCCCACTGTGCCTTGCGGCATCGGTCCTTTGGCAAAAACGGTGGAACCGCCGGTCAGCGACAACCGTTGTACCACGCCGATAAACTTTTGCTCATCCACAACAAATAAGGCGCGTTCGTTGTTGGGCACACGGATCCGTGGCGGACGCGTGTGCTTGGTGCGCATTTTCGATGGCCGGACCATCGTTTACAGAATGGCAACGATTGCCAGACCCGTCAACGTTACCGATGTTCCACGGCGAGTTCGGATCGCTTCAGATTTCTGCCCAGTCACGGGCCTCGCCACTCGCGCTCGCTCTTTGATAGCACGCACAATACGCTCTGTATTGCGGCCTACCCCGGTCAGCGTTGCCCAAGTCATGGCGCGAAGGAAATGCATGCCCACGAAGTAGAGACCCGGCACTTTAGTAACCATCCCCGGTCATGAATCGCCTGCCATCTTCCGCGAAAACCGGTGGATCGATGTCAAAGTGGTACCCAGAGTCTGGGCCGAATTGGGGCTTGGCGCATTCTCTGCCGCGCTCAACAATCGCAACATGTGCAGTAAAAATTCCCAGTTGTTCACTTGCATTTTGCAAGTCACCTTGCTATGGTGGCTTCAGTGCCACGGAAGTCGAAGACCAAACAGCGTTCCGGATGTCCGGTCAGCATCTCGCTTGAGATGCTGGGAGATAGTTGGTCTTTGTTGATCATTCGCGATCTGATGGTGCGCGGATATCACACATTCAAGGAATTCCAGGAATCCGGAGAAGGGATCGCTACCAATATTCTTTCAGACCGGCTGAGGAAGTTGGAGGACTCAGGCATCATCACGTCCGAGAAGGCAAAAGACGACGGTCGCCGAGTGAATTACCGGCTCACCGAAAAAGGAATTGATCTGGCGCCGGTCATGTTGGAATTACTGGTTTGGGGAGCTCGCCATGAGAACACCGGCGCGCCCTGCGCTGTAATCGACAACATGGCTCAGAACCGCGAACAGGTTCTGAAAGAGGTGCGGCGCCGCTGGCAAAATCGCGACTTGACTCCGATATTGCCCCGATTCAAAAAATAACCAGCCGCAATAAATTTCGTCAGACCAGCGTTGAGGCGTATATGAATTTAGATTTTTCAATCATCCAAGGCATGTTCAAGACCAACGCCGACATCTTCGAAAGAGTGACGCAATCCGTTCCGCACCAGCAGTGGCTCACCCAGCCCAGCAATGATTCCAATCATCTGACCTATATCGTGGGACACGTTGTGGTCCATCGCGCGATCGTGGCGGAAATGCTCGGGGCGCAATGGTCGGCGCCATGGCGCAAGCTTTTTGCTCGCGGCGCCAAACTGGCCAAACCCGATCAATACCCGAGCCCCCAAGAGCTTCGTTGCGCTTGGAATGAGGTCTCTGAAAAGCTCGCGACCTCTTTTTCGAACGCGACCGAAGAAGATCTCGCAAAACCGGCTCCGCAGGGCGTTCCAACCATGGATGGAAAAGTCGGGGGATTTGTCGCGTTCCTCTGCCTGCACGAAACGTTCCATGTCGGCCAACTGAGTTACCTCAAAAAGTTTTTGGGACACGGCCAGACCGTCGGCTAGAAAAATCCCTTGCAGTGTCGATCTCGCTCTCTCTCGTTCGACGTCCTAGCAGGGTGAGAGTTGGCGCATCGCGAACTCGCTCAATTTCAGATTCGTGAGGAGAATCATGCAATCGGCAACTACATCAAAAACCAGCCTTTGGGCCGGACGCATCATCAGCGGCCTGGTAGCGCTGTTCATGACGTTCGACGGGACTGTCAAAATTCTGAAGATCCAGTCTGCAATCGAGGCCACCGCGAAGCTTGGATTTTCACCGAGCGTGCTGGTGCCGTTTGGAATCATTGTTTTGTTATCCACAGCTCTCTATCTCTTTCCGCGTACGTCTATTTTGGGAGCGATTCTTCTCACCGGATTTCTAGGAGGAGCAACCGCCACCAACGTTCGCACACAACCGCAATGGACGTTGTTTCCGGTTGTCATTGGCGCGCTGGCCTGGCTGGGACTGTACCTACGCGACCAATCCTTGCGAAAACTGGTTCCACTTCAAGCTCCCGAATACTAAAGGCACAGGAGTAGCCATGCTCGAAAACAGCAATGTTTCAACCCGGCTTCCGGCGCAGGATCTGAAACGCGCAAAAGCCTTCTATGCTGAGAAGCTGGGACTGACCCCAATCGAAGAGCGTCCCGGAGGCCTGCGCTATCGCTGCGGCAGCGGTTCATTCTCGGTTTTCACATCGGCAGGCGCGGCCTCAAGCCAACACACGCAGATGGCTTGGGAAGTGGAT
The DNA here is from genome assembly GCA_963797845.1 of Terriglobia bacterium. Taxonomy (GTDB): domain Bacteria; phylum Acidobacteriota; class Terriglobia; order Terriglobales; family Acidobacteriaceae; genus DASREM01. Next base: position 29,730 of record CAWCRE010000006.1, on the reverse strand, counting down.
GACATCGAGAGCGCAGTCCACGAGCTACGCCGCCGCGGTGTGGTCTTCGAGGAGTACGATCTTCCGGGAATAAAAACCGTGAGCGGGATTGCCGAGATTTACGGAAACTACCCTAGCCGTGGAACCGGCGAAAAGGGCGCTTGGTTTAAAGATAGCGAAGGCAATCTTCTCGCGATCGGACAGGCCGTAAACGGATGCGGGGCGGGCCTCTCCGAGCCGGTCCGCGAAATGATTTCAATACTGATCGCACAGGAGGAACGATGAGTAAAGTACGTGTGTTAGTGGGAACCCGCAAGGGCGCATTCATACTTACATCCGATGGCAAGCGCCAGAACTGGGCCGTGAGCGGTCCGCACTTCTCCGGCTGGGAAATGTATCACCTGAAAGGTTCACCGGTGGACCCCAACCGGATTTACGCGTCGCAAACCAGCGGCTGGTTTGGACAGATCATTCAGCGCTCCGATGACGGCGGCCAAACCTGGCATCAGCCGGGCGCTCCCGCCGGACAGCCTGCCACTCCGGAGTTCCCGCCGAAGGCTGCGAGCAACAAGTTCGTCTACGACGCCGCGGCCGCGCCACTCACCACCCACCAGTGGTATGACGGCACCCAGCATCCATGGGAGTTCAAGCGCGTTTGGCATCTTGAGCCGTCACTCACTGAGCCCAACACCGTTTATGCCGGAGTCGAAGACGCGGCTATTTTCAAATCCACCGACGGCGGAGAGAACTGGAAAGAGCTTTCCGGCCTGCGTGGCCACGGCACCGGGCCTCAGTGGCAGCCCGGCGCAGGCGGAATGTGTCTCCACACCATCATTCTCGATCCCAGCGATCCAAAGCGTATGTTCATTGCCATCTCCGCGGCAGGAGCTTTCCGCACCGACGATGGTGGCAAGAGCTGGAAGCCGATCAATCGCGGCCTGCGCTCGCAATTCATTCCCGATCCCAACGCGGAAATCGGGCACTGCGTGCACCATGTTGCCATGCACCCGTCCCGGCCTGGCGTGCTCTTCATGCAGAAGCACTGGGACGTGATGCGCTCCGACGATGCGGGAGACAACTGGACAGAAGTCAGCGGCAATCTTGCCTACTGATTTCGGATTCGTTATCGACGTGCACGCGCACGAGCCCGAAACCATCTACGTGGTTCCGATTAAAAGCGACAGCGAGCACTTTGTGCACGAAGGCAAGTTGCGCGTCTTCCGCAGCCGCAGCGGCGGTAATGAATGGGAAGCACTGACCAAAGGCTTGCCCCAGAAAGACTGCTACGTAAATGTCCTGCGCGACGCAATGGCGGTCGACAGACTCGACGATTGCGGCGTCTACTTCGGAACCACCGGCGGCCAGGTTTATTGCTCGTCCGACGCGGGAGACAGCTGGAATCCAATCGTCCGCGATCTTCCGGCGGTGCTCTCAGTCGAAGTGCAAACCCTGGGGTAGGCGTTGGCTTACTGAACAAGGGCATGGACTTCCATGCCCTCGTTATCTAGCGCTGGTAGTGATCACGGCGTGCGCCGTCATAGTGCCCAGACTGCATACAACACTTCTTGAAACCGGCGGCCGGAGCCGCACGGGCAGAGATCGTTCCTGCCCAGTTTCTCGAAGAGCTCTTTCTCATTACGGACGACGCGGAAAGCCGCGTTTGACCCCGGTTTCGGAGGGGAATCCCTTTCGACGTTTGCTGCTGGGTTCGAAGAAGAATTCGTTGCTCACGGCGGTTTCTCCTCTCAAGTGGATTGCCCGTCACATCCGAAAAGAGAGCCGTCTCAGGGATTGTACTTCAAACATGGTCAGAGATAGCAAGGCCTTGACATGAAGATATACAATGTAAATGTATATCATTTGGCGGGTGGAGGACGTCATGCAGGTTTCCAAGTGGGGGAACAGTCTGGCGGTGCGGCTGCCTTCGGAGGTTGTGGAAGCCCTCAACTTGAAAGAAGGCGACCAGATCGAGATAAGAATCGCAGCCGCCCGGGAGTTTGAAGTTCGCCGCGATCCCGCGCGGCAGCGGGCGCTCGAGCGTCTACGCCGTCTACGTCGTCCTTTGCCCGCCGGCTTTGTGTTCGATCGGGCGGAAGCCAATGCCCGCTAAAGACTTCTTCGATACGAACGTATTGATCTATGCAGTAGCGAAGAACGATCGCCGTGCCACCGAGGCTGAGGCACTGCTGGCGAGAGGCGGAAAGCTGAGCGTCCAGTCATTGAACGAATTCGCCTCGGTCGCGCGGCGCAAGCTGGATATGTCGTGGCAGGAAGTAAAAGATTTGTTGCAGACCTTTTGTGTCTTATGCCCCGACCCGGTTTCAATCTCGCTCGACACGCACACGGCAGCTATCGCGATTGCAGAAAAGTACGGATACGGCATCTACGATGCCTTGTTGATCGCCGCCGCCCTGCAGGCTCGCTGTAAAACGCTCTATTCCGAGGATCTGCAGGACGGGCAGGTCATCAATCGGCAACTGACGATTAACAATCCGTTTCGATGATGGCATTCGCGAGCGGCCAGTGACCATAGAGCATCTCAACTTCTGAGGATGAGTTTACCCATGATTCGCGTCGTCCTTCCTTACCACCTCCGCAACCTGGCCCACGTCGGCAACGAGGTCACACTCGAAGTCGCGCCACCGATCACGCAACGCTCTGTGCTCGACGCCCTCGAGGCCAACTATCCCATGCTGCGCGGCGCCATCCGCGATCACGACACGCTGCAACGCCGCGCCTTCCTGCGCTTCTTCGCCTGCCAGGAGGACTTATCCCACGAATCTCCCGACGCCGTACTGCCCGACGATGTGATCTCCGGCAAAGAACCGTTCATGGTCGTCGGAGCGATCGCTGGCGGTTGACCGCCCTCGACTTACTCATTCCTGAACGTTGGTGTGAATCAAATAATCCTGAAAGGAAGTTCCATGCAACTTGCTCCTTATCTGTTTTTCAACGGCCAGTGCGAAGCCGCCTTCAAGTTCTACGAGCAGAATCTCGGCGGCAAAATCACGGCAATGATGACCCACGAAGGCGCTCCCGAAACCTACGCGATTGCGCCGGAGTGGAAGAAGAAAATCATGCATGCCTGCCTGAATATCGGCGACCAGCAGTTGATGGCTTCCGATGTTCCGCAAAAGGATTTCGAGAAGGCGCAGGGATTTTACGTTTCGCTGCAAATTAAAGATCCCGCGGAAGCGGATCGTGTGTTCGAGATCCTTGCCGGCAATGGCAAAGTGAATTTGCCGATCCAGAAAACCTTCTGGGCCCAACGCTTCGGAATGCTGGTGGATCAGTTCGGTATTCCGTGGATGGTGAACTGCCAGTAAGCCGAGCACGACTAGACGTGGGGACGGACGTCCTGGTCCGTCCCTGCCCTCTACTCATCTAGGTCATACGCAATCTTCATCCACCGCTTGACGTCGTCATCGATATCGGAGAGCGCCTTCACCTCGATGCGATGGGTGATGCGATCTTTCTTCTCCAGCCCGCCGGTGTCGATCAGCCGCTTCGGCAATTTGCCTTTGAATTTCGCCAGCGCCAACCCCAGATCGATGCGCGTGTTGGTGGTCGGCTTAATCTGGGCGAACACATGATTTCGATACAGCGGCACAATGGTTTTTCCCGGACTCACCTTCACCTCGCCCATCGACCTGCCCAACTTCAGCAGCGCGTCGTAGATGGGCCGCAAAGCTGCCTTCGGTCCCGCATATTGCTGCTCCACAAACTGTATCGCGGCTCTCAAATATGCTTCAGGATCTTCCTCCTCCAGGCCCTTTCCCTCCGCGCGTTGCGCAAGCCAAGCCGCGTTGTTGGTCCCAAATCCATGCTTCACTTTCAGCCATTCGCGACGGCCCTTCTCGTCGTTCGGACCTTCTTTTTTCACCAAGTCGATCCAAGCGGAGAGCGAGCGCCCGGTTTTGGTTTCAAGTTCGCTCACCCATTTCTGCACCATGGGAATACTAGGATGGGCGTCGTAAGGCGTTTCTTTTTTGGCAGCGCCCGGTTTTGGCATATCGCAACTCCTCTCGTTCGAAGCGCCCGATATGATGCCACGGTCCGCGATGAGTCTCAATACAGAAGGTCTTCTCAATCAAGCCAAACAGAGACCCAAGCACGTCATCACGGGCGCAACGAGGCATCCCACGCGCTCCGCCTTCCTTCTGCAAAACAAAAAGCCCCGATCTCTCGGGGCTTCCTGCAAACCGGATTTCTGTTTTACCGACCCGCTCCCGCCGCCGCGGCCTTCTCGCCGAACGTGAATGCAATCTTCTCGATCAGCGACTCCATGCTGCAGCCGGTATCAAGATTCGCGTCGACATAATGATGCCGCGATCCATCGGTGTGCATGACCAGCACGCGCGTGCCTTGATGATGCTTCTTCGCCATGTACGGCAAATGGTGGCGATCGTCGCGGCTCAACGTCGGCCCCAGGATCAGCAGATCGAAGCTCCCGGCCTTCAGCGCCTCCAGAACCCCTTTGCGCCCTTCCGCCGTCTTTACCTGGTGGCCAGCGTTGGCTAGGACCTTTGCCTGCTCCGCGAGTACGTCCGCATCTCCCTCGCCGTAGAGAATGTTCAGTTTGCTCGACTTCGCCATGTTCGACCCAGACCTTTCCTACTGCCGTCTGGATCTCACGTTAGCAATGCATGTAGATGGGGGAAACGTCACCGAAGATCACGACCCGTGGTGCGCGATCGAGGATCGCTCGTAAACCTAACCCGCGATTGACTTTCTCACCCTCTCCACCAGCTTCGCATCCGTCACTTGATACCGATCTTCGGGCGGGTACAGCGCGCCGCCGAACGTCACGGACTGCTGCGCGTGGGTGGAGCGATCGGTAAAAGTCTGCCAGGCAGTCATGTGGACTTGGGTGCAACCGGTCTGCTCAACGATCGATTTCACTTGGTGTGGCTGAATGCCTCCCCCAGGCAAGATTTCAATTCGTCCATCCGCTTTGTCCACCAGCCGCCGGATTAGATCGGCACCCTCGGGCGCAGAATTCTTCTGCCCGCTTGTCAGCAAACGCGTCACACCCAGATCAACTAATTGCTCCAGCGCTCGAAACGGATCCGGCGTAACGTCGAACGCGCGGTGAAAGACGCTTTGCCGATTGCCGATACGGCGCATCAGCCGCTTACAACGCGCAACATCGATCTTTCCATGTTCCAGCAAGATTCCGAAGACGATTCCGTCCCCGCAGGACTCTTCCGCGTCGCGCTCCATCGACTTCATCTCGGCCTCGCTATAGCAGAAGCCGCCACTACGAGGACGCACCATCACCATCACCGGAAGCTTCAACCTCTGCTTGGCTTCCTGAATGGTTCCCCACGACGGTGTCAGTCCGCCCAGGAACAGCGCCGAGCATAATTCCACCCTGTCGGCTCCGCCGCGCTCGGCCTGAATCGCGTCATCGATCCCTCCACAACAGATTTCCAGCAGCACTCTTCTTCCCTTCTTGGTCTTCATACGCTCGCGACTATCCTAACCCGGCAATCGCGAAAAATATCCATTCGTTTCCTGATGGACACTGCCCGCGATTTCGTGTTTCATATTTGCCAACATGTTCCGCGTTCTTCCCAGCTTTATTCAGGGTCACGGCCTCTTCGCGCAGCAGCCGCTACCGGCGCGGCGCAAACTTGGCGAATTCACCGGCGAGAAGATTTCAGTGCGAGAGGCAAGAAGGCGTGCCAAGGACGCCCAGCGCATTGTGATTGTCGAAATCAGTGAGACCGAAGCGATTGACGGCAGTGTTGGCGAATGTCCTTTCCAATTCGTGAACCACTCGTGCGACCCGAATGTCTTTATCCGCGTGGCCCATCGCCGCGTAGAGTTCTACGCCAGGCGGAACATCGGCCCGGCGAAGAGCTCACCTGCGACTACGGCGACTCGCATCACGAAGGCCAGCTCCCCTGCCGCTGCGGCGCGACCAACTGCCGAAAGTTTATCTGAGCTACTGCTGCTTGTAGCCTCCGATGAACTGACGTAACTGTCCGCTCTGCCGGGTGTCGGGCCATATCGCGAACAGCGTCGATCCCGACCAGGCATTCGCAGGCGGGCTGTTGTGGTAGCTGAGTGCGAACATGGGAGCCGAACTGACATTGGCCAGCGGCACATTCTTGGAGAAGGTTGCATTCTTCGAAATCGCTACATACGGCCTGTAATTCACATTCGCAGGGTCATCGCGGCGGTCGAGCCAAGTCACTGCCACCGAACCCGTTGAACTCACGCTGATCTGTGGCTTGAACTGATCGTGGTTGGCGCTCGCGGGAGCGACTGGGACTGGGGTGCTCCACGTATTCCCACCATCGCTGGAATGCGTGACCAGCACCTGCATGAAGTTCCCAGTCCAGTTGTAGAAGCTCATGTAAAGCCTGCTCTTGCCGCCCGGACTGTTGTCCACCGCCAGCACCGGCGCGTCGGCAACGTAGATCGTGGTGTTCGGAAGATCGCTGACCGGCGTGGCTGCGTACACGCGCACTGGACTGCTCCATGTCTGGCCGCTATCCGTCGATTTTGTGAACATCATCTCATTCGGAGTGCTGCCTCCGTTCGAACTCGCCATGTAAGCCAGATAAACGGTGCCATCTTTGCCGACATCCAAGTGGCTGTAGCCTTCACCTTCAAAAAATGTTGTATCTGGCAGGGTGGCCGCGACGGTTGAGGTCCAGTTCGCTCCTCCATCGCTCGATTTCCATACCTCGATCTGCGTCGTCGCGAAAAGGAACTGCGTTACGCTGCCATAAATATTCCCGGCAAACGGACTACCCGCATTGTTGTCCATCGCCTGGGAATCAAGAATCTGAAATTGCACGGCTGACAATTGCTTTAGAGAACTCCAAGTCGCTCCGTTATCGCTCGAGTGACTTTCCAGAATGATGTTCTCGCCGCAGTCGGCGTTCGACGTTCCCAGCAAAGCGTGAACCACGCCAGAGTTGTCGTAAACCATCCACAGTTCCGCATAGTTGTCGAGCGTGTTCAAAACCGGTAGGCAAGTTCGCGTCCAGGTTGTGCCCCCGTCATTGCTCGCGTAGGACGCTCCAAATGATGTGCATGTGCCATCTTCTTCGCCCACGATCATCTGCATCGGATTGTTGGGATTGATCGCAAGATTTGGCGCGGTAAGGATGACTCTGTTCCCCGGAGTTACTCGCGTGTTCGGCAATCGGCACGGGGCCGGGCTGCATGTGACATCAGGTTGAATGGTGCGAGTCAACGATCGTTCTTGTACTGACTGGCCAAGACCAAATGAGCTGGCGAGCATCGGAAAGGTTAGAAGCGTACAGACCAGGAACTTCATAGGAATTTCCTCAAAAGAAAATAAGGGGGATCCGCGATGCGAGTACACTTCGCAGCACTCTATGACCGGGAGTCGTCGCCGTCAATCCATTGTCCACTTCGCCATAAGAAGATGGTCTCCAGCACTACTTCCAGTCATCGCCAGGTCGGCGCGCCCAACTGACAACTGGCCCCACATTTAGTGCTATAGTTTTGCGCCGCTCAGAGCCGAACGCTCGAGACCTCACATGGAGCCTGCCATATGCTGCCTTCCCGATCCTGGTACTTGCTAGCCACTTTTCTGTTCACCTTCACCATCGCAACCTTCGCAAGCACCTCGCAAGTCATCTACAGCCTGGGGGGCGATGAAGACGGCGAATATCCCGATACCGATCTCATTGTCGATAGCGCTGGAAATATCTACGGCACCACCGTGCAAGGCGGAGACTTCGCGGGAGGAAGCGTCTTCCAACTCACTCCTTCGGCAAGCGGATACGTTCACACCGTGCTGTACAGCTTCACCAACGGACCGGACGGCGGCCAGCCCTACAAGGGCGTCACGCTGGATGCGCAAGGCAATCTCTACGGAACTACTGTCATCGGCGGCAGCGGAGGGACCTGTGCCGGAGAAGGCTGCGGCGTAGTCTACAAGCTCACCAAGAATGGCAGCACCTGGACCCAGAGCGTGATCTACAACTTTACCGGCCACAGTGATGGCTACGAGCCCGGCTCCGGGCTGACGTTCGACGCAGCCGGCAATCTCTATGGCACCACTCCGGTCGGCGGCGCGAAGGGCGCGGGCGTGATTTACGAACTCTCGCCAAGCGGCAGTAGCTGGACCTTCAAAGTCATTCACACCTTTACCGGCGGCAATGATGGGTCGGGTGGCTCCGCAGGCCGCTTGCTGCTTGATAGCGCCGGGAACCTTTACGGCGTTTGCACCGTGGGTGGCGCGAACGGCGCCGGCACGGCGTACAAACTATCCTTGGTACAAGGCGTATGGAAATTTCAAACTCTCTACGCCTTCAAGGGCACGCCCGACGCAGGTTTTCCTTACAGCGCGCTCAGCATGGATGCATCGGGGAATCTCTACGGCACCACGTACTACTCCGGAGCCAATAATCTTGGGTCGGTCTACCAGCTCGCCAAAAAAGGCACTACCTGGACCGAGAACCTGCTCTACAGCTTTAAAGGCGGAAGCGACGGCGCCAGCCCGATCAGCAATGTAAATATCGACGCCAACGGAAATCTTTACGGCACTACCAGCGAAGGCGGATTCGCGCGTTGCAGTTGTGGAACGATCTATCAACTCACGCTTCCCCGCGGCGGTCAGTGGACCGAAAGCATCGTCTACCGCTTCAAGAACACGCCCGACGGAGGCTTCGCCTATAACGGCATGACGCCCGATGGCGCCGGTCACTATGTAGGATCGACCGTCCATGGCGGCACTGCCGGAGAAGGCGCGTTCTACCAGTTCACGCCGTAATCGTACTGCAGGCAGGGTGCCCCATTTCTCGCGCCTTTTGCGAGAAGTGGGGCCTCTGCCAGTGCCTAATTGCAACTCGTTCCCACAAACCCCATGTGTTGTCCTGAAAAATCCGTCAGCGTTCCGCTCACGTCGCCGAGATTGTTAATCCCATTCGCCGTCACGTTGGTGCTATTCGGAATCACGACCTGCCGGAACACTCCACCCGAGTAAACGAATCCCGTGCTGATACCCAGATCGTCGAATGCATATCCCACGATGGCTCCAGCATCATTCACGCCCGCCAGCACTGTGCTGGTTTGCCCCGGCTCATCCAACGTTGTGTACTGTCCCTGCGAATAGGTGAATCCATTTCCGTGAAGATTAGGATCTGTGTAATAACCGACGACGAAGCCAGAATCGTTCACGTCTTCGGCCACCGAATACTTGAACCCCGGCACCTGCAGAGCGGTGAACTGGCCGTTACTCAGCAGAAAAGCGCCGCCCTGGCCAACGTTCGACCAGTCGCCGACAATGTCTCCGTTGTTATTGATGCCGATTGCCCCGGTCGCGGTCGCGCCCGGATATCGAATCACGGTGAACTTGCCGCCTTCGATCTTGAAACCATATCCATTGCCGCTCGGAAGCGAAGCTCGCCCAACCGCCGTGCCGCTGTCGTTGATATCGAGCAGCCAGGTATGCTGCGCACCGGAAACTTGAAACGTCTTCACCGTTCCATTCGGTAAGCGCCGAAATCCGTGCGTGAGATTCGACGTATCCTGATACCACCCGACGGCAATATCGGAACCGTTGAGTCCCTCGCCGACGGGGCCCGCAGCACCGCTGCCCGTAACCGGAAATGTTGTGTATGTGCAGTTATAGTTTTGCGCGAACGCGGCCAGAGTCAATAGGGTTGCAACCAAAAACGTTTTCAGAATTGTCATGGAACACCTTTCACAAAAGTTGCGCAATAGATGAAAGGTGCTTTCGCGCGAGTTGCACTTCAGGGATGGGACGCCACAAGCCCGTGACGAGGTGAGAAGCTGCTGAATACTCTTGCTGCTTGAGTGTTTCTCTGCGTTCTCTGCGGCAGTTCTCTGCGGCCTCAGCGTTTTAAGATTTCGTTTTGAGATCTGGTCTCAGATTTTCTTGGGGTGTTTCTTCACATACGCGAGCCCGCGCTTCAGATCCGCGGAAAGATCGCTCTCTTCGGTAGCAATCGTAACGGGCTCGCCTGACGATTCTCGTCCCAGCCAGCGGTTCAGTTCTTCCCTAGAAGCAGTAATCGATCGCCCTTCGCGCGCGACCGGCATCCCCGACTTCGCCCAACGTTGCGCCACCGAAACAGGCTGTCCCAGGAACTCGGCAATTTTCTGCCAGCCCTTCAACTCTGCGCTAATTTCGGATTTCTTCTTCGCCATGGAGTCCTTAGATGCTCATGTAGCAACGTTCTGCGCTGAGCGAAGTCGGTTGTCCGGCGGGAGCGCAGCTCCGCCGCGCGGCAGACGTATACTTTCCCCAGGATGCTCCACGCCGCAGAATCCTGGTCGCGATCTTGCTGCTAGCGTCGCTCGCCCAAGCCAGCCGACTACATTGTCTACGTAGTCTGTGAATCGGCCGACCGCATCGCACGCGTGCGCTTCGGTCCTGCCGGCATTCACATTGAAAAAGAGATTTCGACCAGCGCCATTCAATCCGATATCAGCGGCCCTCACGGCATCGCCGCCGATCCCGCACACGACGCCTACTACGTCACCCTCGGCCACGGACACCCCAACGGCTCGGTGCAGAAATATTCCGCGCACGATGACAAGCTCGAAGGCCAGGTCGCGCTCGGATTATTTCCCGCCACCGCCGACCTCACTCCCGACGGCACATTTCTTTTTTGCCGTCAACTTCAACCTGCACGGCGATATGGTTCCCTCATCCGTGTCGGTCGTAGAAACTTCGCAGATGCTCGAAGTCGCGCGCATTCCCACCTGCACCATGCCCCACGGCTCGCGTATCAACCCGCAGGGCACCAGGCAATACTCTGCCTGCATGATGGACGACTACCTGGTTGAGATCGATATAAACGCGCTGCACGTATCGCGCTATTTCCGGGTGACGAAGGGAAGCGAACAGGGCTTTGCCGAGCCCGGGAAACCTGAAACCTGCCCCCAGCGGCCACTTGCTCGCCCACCTGGGCCCAGCCCTCATCCGACGGCTCGAAGGTTTACGTAGCCTGCAACAAGTCGAATGAGATTGTCGAAATTGATGCGACCGCGTGGAAACTACTTCGCCGCATCCCGGCACGCGATAGCGTCTACAACCTCGCCATAACCGGAGATAACCGCCTCGTTGCAACCAATAAGCGAGATGCTTCCGTCTCTGTTTATGATTTGAAATCCGGCAGCGAACTGGCACGCATTCCAACCTCAACCACGGTCGTTCACGGAGTGACCATCTCGCCTGATAATCGCTATGCCTTCGTGACCAGCGAAGGCGTTGGCACCAAGCCCGGCAAGCTCGATGTCATCGATCTCAGCAGCTTGAAAGTCGCCGCCTCGGCCGAGTTGCCTTCACAAGCCGCAGGCATAGCCTTCTGGAAGATGGAACCCTCGCGCTAATGATTCGCCTCGCCCGTGATCGAGCCGCGCATCTTCGCCTTGCCCAGCCGCGTGATCCACAATCCTGAATTGATGTCGTTGAAATAGATCAGCCCGTTGTGAGGCTGTCCTCCCCAGGCCATCGGCAGGTTGGAACGGAAGCCATCCGGATCCCCCGTAGCCAGTCGCGCCACTTCGCGCCCCTGGCGGTACATATCTCCTCGCAACTCCCCGGACACATCGAGCACACGGCCGCCGCCGTTGTAATACCCCATGTACAGCAGGTCGTCTTCGATCCAGAAGTTATGCGAGCCCGCCTCGGGCACCTCGTAGTTTGCAACTTGCTTCGGATGCTCGATATCGCTGACGTCCACCACGTGCACCATCCCCTGCACCGGAATCGGGAACCGCCCCGCGATGTTGTACTCAGCGGGCAGCACCTCGTCGCCGACGAACACATAATTCTTGTATCGATACGCGGTGTGCGCGCCGGCATTCCAGCCATTGCCGTAAGGCTCGTGATAATCGAATCGCAACTGGCTCACCAGTTGCGGATTTTCCGGGCTGCCCTGCTTGATTCCGTTGCCGACATCGAGAATCACCAGACCGTCCCGCCAGTAAGAGAGATAGGCCAGCCCATCTTTCACAAACACGTCATGCAAAAACCGTCCCGACGAAATAACCCCGAGCGGATACTCCGTCGTCCCCACGATGTCGTTGTTGTTGACCTGCCAGCGCGCCACTTCTTTCGGATTCTTCACGTCCGCGAAATCGATGATCCGCAACGAGCCGGTCGCATCATCCGTGATGTAGGCGTAGTGGGTGTTGATGAACGCGCTGTGCACTCCGCCAGTCACTGTCTTCGTGTATTCCGAACCAACTTTGGGGTGCAGCGGATCCGAAGTATCGAGGAACACAATCCCGTTCTTGCGCGTCGATGAACCTTCGCGCGTCATGACTCCAACTTTGCCATCCGCCGAAACGCTCACATCGTTAATGAGCCTCGCATCCACCGAAACCGGATCCTGCAACTTCGGGTTTCCTGGATCGCTGATGTCATACACCCACAACTTGTCGCCGATGGAGGAAAGGTACGCCGTGTTGCCGAAGATCCACTCCTCCGCATACGGCATGTTCTTGTCCGGGATCACATGCGCAACCACCTCAAGTTCCCGCTCCACCTCGCGAGGTCTGATCACCACCGACCCCGACCGCGTGCCGCTCTCCCAGGCTAGCGGTCACCACATACGTTCCCGGACGTTCCGCCACGAACGCGCCATCCGGCCAAACCGTAGCCCCCTCGCCTTCCACCGACCAGTTCACCGCAGAGGCCCTCTTCGCGCTCACCGCGAAATGAATGACGTCGCCCGTACGTGCCTTCGTAGTTTCGGGCTCAACCTGAAACCTTTCTTGCGATTGTGGAACGACAGCGACGGTGATGGACGCGGAAGCCTTGTCGGCCATCGCGTGAACAGATGTCTCTCCCGGGCGCAGCGCCGTCGCCAGCCCCGCGGCATCCACACTCACCACCGATGGATCCTGCGACTTCCACTGCACTGGAACGTCAGCTCGCGGATCTCCATTTTCCGTGCGGGGAATTGCCGACACTTGTGCATGCTGCCCGGCCATCATGAGCAGGCGCGTGGCGCTCATCTCCAGTTTGGTCACCGCCGGTTGCTGCACCATCACGCGCGCGTAGCCAATTTTGTCCCCGACTTTCGCGCCCACGCGCAACAACCCCGCCGCCTGCGGACGCACTACGCCATTCGCATCCGCCGATCCCACATCCCAAGGCGCTGCAAACCACATCGTCACCGGAACATCCAGCGGCTTGCCCGACGCGTCGAGTCCAACTGCTTTGAATTGCAATGGCTGGCCGATTTGCGCCGTGACCTCGGTCGGCTCAACCTTCACCGAAGCCACTTGCGCCGCTGTCTGTCCGTTCGACTGCATCACGCAGAACAGCAGCAGCGCACACATCCGGGCCGAATTTCTCACTTTGTTCCTCGCTGAACAGCGGTTTTGAACTGAAATTGACGCAAAGCCTATGGGAGCCCTTCCTCCATGTCAATGAGTAAGCGTAGGCGCGAGATCGGCTGTGGACTATAATTGCCGCTCCAGCACTGACTGTGGCGCGGCACAAGCTTGGGCCGTATGAAATCGGCTTCACTCGGCGCCGGCGGGATGGGCGAAGTTTATCGCGCCCGCGACTCTCGCCTTAAACCGCAGTCGCCATCAAAGTTTTGCCGCATGCCTTCTCGGCCGACGCGGACCGCCTGCAGCGCTTCGAGCAGGAAGCCCGCGCCACCGCAGCGCTCAATCATCCCAACATTCTCGCAGTCTTCGATATCGGCTGAGCGACGGCGTCGCCCTACGTCGTTTCCGAACTGCTGGAAGGCGAAACCCTGCGCGAGCGCCTGCGCAGCGGCGCGCTGCCCGTCCGCAAGGCGCTCGACTACGCCCCGCAAATCGCCCGCGGACTCGCCGCCGCCCACGAAAAAGGCATCGTCCACCGCGACCTGAAGCCGGAAAATCTTTTCATCACCAAAGATGGCCGCGTAAAGATTCTCGACTTCGGCCTCGCCAAACTCACGCAGGTCCGACTCCGGCTCGCACACTTCACTGCCAACCGCGACCACGCCGACACCGAAGCCGGCGTGGTGCTGGGCACCGCGGGCTATATGTCGCCCGAGCAGGTTCGCGGCAAGACCGTCGATGCCCGCTCCGACATCTTCGCCTTCGGCGCCATTCTCTACGAGATGCTCTCCGGCAAGCGCGCCTTCCACGGCGAGACGCCTGCCGACACCATGAGCGCCATCCTCAAGGAGGATCCGCCCGACCTCAGCGAGACCAATCGCAATATTTCTCCGGCGCTGGAGCGCATCGTGCAGCATTGCCTGGAAAAGAATCCCGAGTCGCGTTTCCATTCCGCCAGCGACATCGCATTCGATCTCGAACATCTTTCCGGCATTTCCCTCCGCCAGTTCCACGAAGATGGCGCCCATTGCCGCCGGCAAATCCAATTCCAAGCTGATCGGCATAGCCGCCGCCCTCCTCCTCGCGCTCGCCATGCTGGGCCTTGGCTGGTGGCTTGGCGGCGCCAGCTCTCATCAAGCCATCGCGCAATACAAGCAGATCACCTTCCGCACTGGCTCCATGGGCAACGCCCGCTTCACTCCCGATGGCAGCATTGTTTACAGCGCCAACTGGGACGGCGGCGAGAAGCAGCTTTACACCGCACGCACCGACGACCCCGGCGCGCGCGAGCTGGGCATCAAGAATGCAGAACTGCTTTCAATCTCCAAAAATGGAGAACTGGCGATTCGTCTCCACTCCATCAACCTTCGAGGCTATGCCGTTAGGCACGCTGGCGCGAGTTCCGCTGAGCGGCGGCACTCCGCGCGAAGTTCTGGATAACGTCCAGGATGTTGACTGGGCCCCCGACGGCGAGGGCATGGCCCTCGTCCGCTACTCCCGGAAACAGTCACTGGCGCCTGGAATATCCCCTCGGCAAAGTGCTTATCGACGGCATCGGCTGGATCAGCCAGCCCAAGATTTCTCCCGACGGTAAATGGGTCGCCTTTGCCGATCATGAAAATACCGGTGGCGACGATCAGGGCACGGTTGCAGTCATCGCCGCCGACGGTAAAGGAAAAGAAAAGAAGCTCTCTTCCGGATGGAGCTCTATCGAGGGCATTCTGTGGTCCCCCGCGGGCGATGAAATCTGGTTCACCGCCAGCGACACCGGCAGCGCCAACAATCCGCACGGCGTCACACTTGCTGGCAAGCAACGCACCATCACCAACGTGCCCGGCGGAGTCTGGCTACAGGACATTCACAATGGCGTGGTCTTGGCGGTGTCTCACATCACTCGGCGTCTCGGCATCCGGGGCCTTGCCCCCGGGGGAAAGAGGAAAAGGAACTGGGCTGGTTCGGCTGGGCCGAGTTGCGTGACATCAGCCGCGACGGCCGGAAAGTCATCTTCGAAGAGGAGAGCGATGGCGGCGGACCCAACTACACCGTCTTCTTGCGCGACACCGATGGCACCCCCCCGGTGCAATCGGAGACGGTGCGTAGCCATCTCGCCCGATAACAATGGGTGATCACCAACCCGCCAAAGGAGGCGCCCTGACCTGGTGCCCACCGGCGCCGGCGAAGCCCGGCACTACCCACGACAACATCACTACGGAGTCGCTGGTTCCTCCGGACGGCAAGCGCGTGCTCGCCTCGGGGATCGAAGCGGGACACGGTGCCGCGATTACATCATCGACCTCGAAAGCGGCGACTCCAAACCCATCACGCCAGAGGGTACCAGCGGCGTGCATTTGTCTCCGGACGGCAGCAAGACAGTTCTACTTGGCCCGGACGGCAAATGGGGCATCTGGACGCTGAACGGCTCCACCATGCAGGCCGTTCCAGGATTAGACGACCGCTATGTCATCAGCGGCTGGACTGCGGACGGCGCCTCCCTGTATGTAGCTCTCGGACAGCGGACGAGAACGCCAGTTGCACCGCGTGAACCGAACACGGGAAAGCTGGAACCCTGGAAGACCTTGGGAGCTGAAAGCCGCATCGGAATTCAGTCGGTCGGGCGCCCTCAAATCTGGCATGACGGGGCCGCCTATGCGTATATTTACATACAAGTGTTGTCCGAAGCCTACGTGGTAAAGGGCCTGAAGTAATCCATCCGTACTGCCCCGGCGAGGTGGGATAAAAAGAAACAACTCTACCTGCCGAGCACAGTCCACATCTCTGCGTTCTCACCGAGTTCTCTGCGAACTCTGCGTTTTAAGATTTTGGTTTCAAAGGTATCGCCGGCATCCTGCCGGCCCGAGCCGCCACGACGGTGTCGGCGTTACTGCACCGTAACTTTCACATTCCCTTTGTCGGCCCCAACTTCAACCGCAGTTCCATCCTTCAGATAAGGCGCGATCACGTCGCGATCTTGCCACTCCAGGAATCCAGCCATTCTCGATGGCAACCACCGTGTACTTCCCCGCTGGAACCGCGTACAAGGAGAATGTTCCATCGCTGTCGCTCTGGTCCCGCCGCGCCAGCGATACGTTGTGCTCCAAATCCTGCGGGATCAGCACGATCATGGCGCCTCCTAACCCCTTTGCCGTCGCGCAACGCGATTCCGTCTACCCGGCTCAATTGCTCCGCCAGCGTAATTGTCAGCCGCACCGCACCACCCCCGCTGATCTCCACTATCTGACCGCTGGCCCGCGCACCTGTCGCAGCTACATTTTTCACCACGGCGTGTTCCAGGTTCAACACTTCCACGTCGTATTTGCCCGGTGGCAGCGTTTCGGCATCCATCTTGAATGTTCCTTTTTCCCAGACCTGGCCATCGAACACATCCCGAGTCGCGACGTTGGCGAGCCGAATGACGGGATCTCCTCCCGAGGATTGCCGCTTCACAATCCCGGTCACCTCCGTCGCGGTGACACTGCCGCTCGCCCGCAGTTCCGCACCGTTTGAGACATCCACTTCCTCGGTGCGGGTGCTCGAGTTCTTTCCGTACCCTGCACTTGCATCCGGTAATGGCCTTCGGCGACTCCGGCGATTTCCACTTCGCCAGGGGCCGTCGCAACCGCTTGGGCCTGAACATTCACGGGGAACCCGTCGAAAACGCGCTGCTCTAACAAGACGTTCATCCCCTGGCCCTGCCCTGCATCGGGATCAGTCACCTTGAAGTGCTGCGCCGGCTCCGTGGTCAGAGTCATATCGGCGGAAACATGCTCGCCCGATTTCACCAGAATCGGAGTCGCCCCGCTCGCATCACTCGAACCGGGGTAGTAGAGGTTGATGGGTTTCGCAGTTGATGTGTCACGTAACAGTTGGAGGTCCGAAAAACGAGAATCCTGCGCAGCGCAGCCGCCGTCCTTATTCTGCTTTCGCCGTTCACCCGATTGCAAGCACAGTCCAAGTCGATCGCCGAACGCCTCGGCTATCCCGCAAATTCGAAGCTTCTGATTGTCCACGCCGATGATCTCGCCGTCGCCCACTCCGAAGATGCTGCCAGCTTCGATGCTCTCGACAGACACGCAGCGACTTCCGCCAGCATCATGATTCCCTGTCCATGGCTCACCGAAGTTGCCGACTACGCCAAGGCCCATCCGGACGCCGATCTCGGACTGCATCTCACTCTCACGAGCGAATGGAAGACCGTATCGCTGGGGACCGGTCGAATCCAAAGACAAAGTTCCAAGCCTTCTCGACCCCTCCGGCTATCTCTGGCCCGAAGCCGCGCCCGGCCGTCAGCACATCAAGGCCGACGAAGCCGAGCGGGAACTTCGCGCCCAGGTCGAACATGCCATCGCGATGGGCATTCATCCCACTCACCTCGACAGCCACATGGGAATTCTCTTCGCACGTCCCGATCTATTTCGCCGCCTATGTGAAGGTCGCTCACGAGTACAAACTGCCATTCCTGGCGGTGCGCTCGATCCGAATACTCCGCCTGCACATGCTTGCCTCGCTCTCTCGGACAAAGACATCGTCCCAGACGCGATCGTCATCGCCAACCCAAGCATCGCCGCCGCCGACTGGAAGAATTTCTACCTGACTGCGGTTAAGAACCTGAAGCCCGGACTGACCGAATTCATCGTTCACCTTGCGCACGATGATGCCGAATTCCAGGCCGTTTCCGTGGATCATCCGGACTACGGCGCAGCCTGGCGCCAGCGCGACTACGACGTAATGACCAGCCCGGAATTCAAGAAAGCGCTGCGAAGACAATCACGTTATCCTCGATTCACTGGAATGACATGAAAAAGCTCCTCAATTAGCGGCTGACAAAGTGCCGCTTCGTCGAAGTATGCGTTTTAGCGGCCCTGAATCTTCGAATCGTCCCTCTCAGCGCCAAACCTGCAGGACCATCCGTACCTTCGTCGAGGTACTTTCGTAATGCTGCGTGCGGCTCCGCCTTTTGCTTCGCTCCCGCCCCATTCCCCGATAAACTTTCATAGATACCCTTGAAAGCCGCCGCCACTTCGCCTTCGGCGTCGCGACGAGTGAAGGGAGAAACTTGTCCGCCAGCACTTCCAATCACGCGCGCATACCGATTCTGTACGTCATCCTCGGTGTGCTGCTGGTCATCAGCATCGTCCCGATGTACTTCTATTCGGCGCAAGTCGAGGCGCATCAACCGGGACCGCCTGAAGACCAACGAGATGCTGTTGCAGAACACCGTGACGCGCTCGCTGGCCGACGATCTCTCGCAACACGAGCGTTCGCTGCGCATGATGCTCGCGAACCTGTCTTCCGCCATCCAGGTCGCCAGCGGCGGCGATATTGGCGACAAGAATATTGAATCCCCGGAACTGCGCGCCCTGCTCGAAAACTTCGTCTCCTCCTCCGACGAGATCGCTTACGCGACGCTTGCTGAATGCCGATGCCAAAGGCATTTCCGCCGGACGCATCGCTCCCGACGCTTTCCTGCAGCGCGAACTGGAGCGCGCTTACGCCGCCGCCCGCGACGGCCGCGTCTACAACGGACAGGCGCTGGTGGTCGGCGAAGGCAAATCGGCGCGCACCGTTTTCCTGGTCAGTTCCCCGGTGCAATACGGCCCGCTTCCTCGGGCATGATCGCCTCGGTCGTCGATCTGCAATTCCTGATTCGAGCGCCTGCGGGAAGTCAGCGGCGGCGGCCTGACTCCTTACGTCGTCGACGCCCAGGGACGCCTGGTGGCGGCCGCGACGCCGGAATTCGCCACCGGCCAGGACATGAAGAATCTCGACATCGTGCGCAACTTTGTCGAGGGCGGCAACAAGGCGCAGCTGGCCGCGACCAAGGAATTCACGGTGGTCACGAGGCACCGAGTCGCGTGAGATGCTGGGCACTTACAGTCCGGTCACCGTCGCTCGAACTGGGCGGTCGTCGTGCAGAAGCCGCGCCGCGAAGCCTATCGCGGAGTTTACGAAATGCAGCGCACTGAGCGCCTGCTGGCGATGCTGGCCGTTCTGCTCAGCATCGGCGTCAGCATCTTCGCCGCCCGCCGCATCACGAATCCGCTTGCAGATGCTGACTCAATCCAGCCGCGCTCTGGCCCGTGGCGATTTCTCGCAGCGTGTGCACCTTGTGGAGCCGCACCGAAATCGGCGAACTCGCCCAAACTTTCAACACCATGTCGGAAGAACTCGAACGCTTCGTCGAAGACCTTAAGCGCGCAGCCGAAGAAAATCGCGCGCTGTTTATGGGATCGATCCAGATGCTCGCCGGAGCGGTCGACGAAAAAGATCCGTACACGCGCGGCCACTCCGATCGCGTCACGCGTTATTCCCTGCTGATCGCGAAAGAAATGAAGCTCGACGCCGACGTTCATGGAGACCCTGCAGATCTCCGCCCAGCTTCACGACGTCGGCAAAATCGGTATCGAAGACCACATTCTGAAAAAGCCGGGCGCGCTGACCGAAGAAGAATTCGAAGTCATGAAGACCCATACCACCAAAGGCGCCAACATCCTGCGCCCGGTCACGCAGCTCGCGGAAATGCTGCCCGGCATCGAATTGCACCACGAAGCTCTCGACGGCCGCGGATATCCCTACGGCCTCAAGGGCGATCAGATTCCCCTGCTGGCGCGCGTTATCGCCGTCGCCGACACCTTCGATGCGCTGACCACCAATCGTCCGTACCAGCAGGCGCATACTCCCGAACAGGCGCTGCAGATTATCAAGAATCTGGCCGGAAAACGGCTCGATCCAGTGCGGTTGCGGCGCTGCTGGCAGTTTACGAACGCGGCGAGATCCGGATTCAACGCTTCACTATCAAGCGCCCGATCGCGCAACCGGCGGCTGCGACCGCTGCCGCGGCAACGGCCGCTCCTGTCTCAGCCATGACTCCAGTGGCTGCATCACCCGCAGTTGCACCGCCTGCAGCGCCTGCTCCAAGCAAGGCGCTTGAGCGATCTCCTGTCTAGCCGGACTCTCCGTGAATCTCTGTGTCCCCTGTGTCGAAGAAGTTTGCCTAAAGCATGGCCACGCGTCGCTGCACAGCAGGAAATACAGCGCCACCAGAATCAGCAGCACTCCGTTCACGCCCAGCACCACCGGCGCCGTGAACACTGGAACCAGCCATCCCGACAGCAGATTTCCCATCGGCATGCCGCCGCGAAACGCGCAGTTGTAGACGCTCATCACGCGGCCGCGCATTTCGTTGGTCGTGATCAACTGCACCAGCGAAGTCACGGTGGCGAACACCGCCATCATGGAAGCGCCCACGACGCACCAGCATGGCGTAGCTGAGCGGCAGCAGATTTCGAAAGAGAAAATCCGGCGATCCCCGCGCCCAGGCAAATGAGCATGCTCAGCGCGAAGCGGCCCTTGCTGCGATGTTGCCCAGTCCGGCGACCGCCAGCGAACCGCAGATCGAGCCCACTCCCATCAGAGAGAGCAGATTGCCGTAGGTTTCCGGACCGCGATGGAAGATATCTTTCACGAACACCGGAATATAGGTTCGCATCGGCATGCTGAGGGCGGTCATGCAGAATGCCAGCACGATCAGCGCCTCCATGGAATCCTGCTTGCGAACGAACTTGATGCCCTGTTTCAGGCTGGTGAACATCGACTCCGTGGTCTTCTGCCGGCAGGAAGCGCGCCGTGATCATCAGAGAGCGAAATGATCGGCGCCAGAAACGAAAGCGCGTTCAGCCCGAAGCACCACTTCTCGCCGAACTTCGCCAGCGCCTGCCCGCCAGCGCCGGACCGACCGTCACCGCCAGGTTGAACTGAATGGAATTCAGCGCGATCGCGTTCGGCATGTCCTCGCGATCGACCAGCGTTGGGATCAGCGCCTGATATGCCGGACCGCCGAACGCCTGCGCCAGGCCGGAGACAAAGGAAAGACACAAGAATCGTGCCAGACGTGCACCAGTCCGGTAGCCACCAGCAGGTCAGCGCAGCCGCGCTGCGCCATCTGCACGTATTGCGAGGCGAGCAGGATCTTGCGGCGCTCGATGCGGTCGGCGACCACGCCGCCGATCAGCGAAAAAAGAAAGATGGGAATGCCGCCGAGAAACTGATCCAGCGCCAGCAGGAATGCCGAATGGCTCAGGCGATAGATCAGCCAGCCCTGCGCCACGATCTGCATCCAGGTGCCGATGCTGGACGTGCAGGCGCCGATCCACATCAGGCGGAAATCGCGATATTGAAATGCTTTGAAAACCCTGCGCAGCGTCGGCGTCGCATGTGCTCCGGGGCGGTTAGTGACGGACCTTGTATCTTCGCACGTATCAGATGCGCGGAGAGTGTCGTAAGGCGCAAGAGCGGACTTCGGGCTTCGGGCTTCGGGCTTTGGGCTTCGGGCTTCGGGCTTCAGGCGCTAGGCTCCGGCGCACACGAATCTACGAAAGCAACTGCCTGGTCTGAACATTTGCTCCGCCTCTTGTTCCCGCAGAGTCGACTTAACCCTCGTTCATTTTCTTCTCCAGTTGTTTTGCCACCTCTGGGGGCATGTTTGGGAAGAAGTGTTTGCGGGCGATGGCATCGATGTCGGCGGCGAATTCTTCCTCGCTCGGATGCTTTGCCGCGCGGTTTCTTCGGCGCCGGCTGAGCTTGGGCTTTCCTTCGGCACCGATTTGAGGTGTCCGTATTCGTCACGTACGAGTCTGACTTCGGGGTGCTTTTCGGCCCAGATTTTCAACTTCTCTTCTTCTTCGGCGCGTTTGCCAGCTTTGGCGATTCTTTCCTGGCGCATGGGCTATAGAGCGCTTCGGCGGGATCGAGCTTGGCTTTGGGCTCTTCTCCCGGATTCGTCGTCGTCTTCTTCTTCGAAATCGTCGTCTTCCCAGATGGTTTCGCCGAGACAGGAATTGCGCGCCTCGCGTGGATCGAGAATCACGTCGTGGAGATAGGGCTTGAGTCTCGTCATGCGCAGATTGCTACTCGCAGTTTGTAGGGCGTAGAGCAACAGGCTCGCGGTTTTCGGCTCGATCTGTTGCGAGACGAGAAGCCGCATGACCTGCATAAGAGCGATCTGGATGGAATTGGCGTCTTCGAGTACGGGAAGGATAAAGGTGGCAGAGGCGCGTTTGCGTTGCGTGGCGAGCTTGATGCGCTCGTCCTGGAAACGTTTGTGGAAAAAGCAGAAGCGATTGCGGCGCAAGGCGGGCGATCCGCATTGCGTACCGTTGACTTTGAGGTGCTGACAGCGACCGGGAAAACTTGCCATGAGTGCTCCTCCCCCTCCCCCGGTGGTCTTGTGGAATCAACGGGTTAGGGGAAAATATGAAATTAATCTATGAGCTGCAATGAGTTGCGGGGCAAAATCTTGAGCGCGTAGGAGTTCAACGTCCCCATCCTGTCGCCCGAAACTGACGAGAAGGGTGGGAAAGCCGCTTCGTCGAGGCTTAGGATCGGCCGCTTGTAGAGCTGGCTCACGAGTCTGAGTTTGGCTGAATTTTTTTCTTCGAGTCAAGGTTGGATGAACATCGGAAGGCTGTGGAAAAGTTGATGAACACGGGATAACCCAACGAATGATTCGGACCCGATTCAGTTTGTTGTGTGGGCAGATCGTGGGCGAGCGGTTGACGTATGCAGAGCTTACCTCGAAGGAGACAAAAGACCGGAAGTCCACGGTTTGTGATAATCCGCTTCGAGCTGCCGCATCTCTTCGTGCGAAACGGTAAGCAGACTATCCACTAGCCCTGTGACTCGCTGTACTCTGCGGAATGCTTCAACTTGTCTCTATTAACCGATATGCTCGAGCTCTTTCGCCTTCAAATCCTTATAGGTTGAGTTGCAGTACGGATGCGCCAATTGCGCGTTTTCTGGACTACCAACACCCCCCTGATCGCTTGTCTTCAATGTGGTCGATCGTCATTACGTTTTGATGGATCAAACAATTACAAATCTGACAACGAACAGGGTGTTCAAGAGCCGCAGTAAGAAATGTTTGAGATTTTGTGTCAGTACTGAAGCCTTTCCTCTTTGTACCAATTTTAGGAGCCGTCAGTCTCAGAAATGCAAATCTATTGTCATTGCTGAGCGTCCCGATGATCTGCTCTGGAGAGTTTCCAATTATTATTTTGTTGAGTATTTCGGTAAAAAGAAGGCTAGTTTGGCATAGCCTTTAATGCCGCTTCCCGAACTCACCACACTTATTTGGAAAATCACTTAAATTGCAATGGAAAATCCTCAAATGGACGGCGGTACTTCGTGAACTCTGCAAATCTGTTTGTCCTCTCGAAATCTTTCATCATGCTGGAGACGGCAAGTAATGGGGGATGATGTCGCCCTTCGAGCTATGTAGAAGTAGACCCAGGATCTAGACCTAGGGATGATGGGTGATTACTAGATATTCTGTTGACAATCGCCTTCGTCTGTTGCAGATGTGAGATCGTTCTAACCCCATCTTTGTCTGCCATCGGATCATAACTAGGCGGGGGGATAGCAGCCTTTTTCTTTCCCTTCTGTGTTCTGAGCGAACGTCATTAACGATGTTTACAAGGTCGAACAACAATGGCAGTGCTTGCGCTGAGTAGACGCGCCCCCCTATTGGAAGGTCCAGGGTTTTAACTGGAGTGACAAGGGGAGGAGTGAAGAGCTTTATTGATCTCCTTCGCGAGCGACTCGATGGTGTCCTTCGTTTCAGGAGGAAACTTTGACCAGTATTTGTGGCCAGTCCCGGCGAGAGTGGCTCTAGCAGCAAGCGCGTTTGGTCGGTGACGAGATTCCAGGATTGCAAATTCGTTTTCATCAATGGGAGCCGCAAGTTGATTGATTTTAAAAAATGAAGCTTCCGCCTTCGATCGTGTCCCCTATACCCACTGCAACGGGATTGCAAAGGCGCTCAGGTTGCGGGCTCTGCGGACCTTATCATCCGGAGAATTCACGGGATTCTTGAGAGCCTGATTTAGTTCCTCATAAGTGCCTACATCTCGCTTAATGGCGCTCTTCGTTGCATCCGCTGCTTCTATTTGTTCTGATGGAATTCTATTCTGAAAAAAATCACGTGAAATCTTGCCATCTCCGAAGTCATTATGAACCCAAGCGATAAGCGCTCCCAGTCTGTGTGCTCCGTCAATTACGAATATATTTCCCGTGTCCGGAGATCGCCACAAGATTACCGATGGAATGAGATCGCCATCTAAAAATGATCGAATCAGATCGGATACCTTTGTCGGTTCCCAACTCGCAGTCTCGCGTTGAAAATCTGGTTTGCGAAGCGTCAAATAAGTCAAACTAGTGGCTTCTAACTCGTTAACCTTGAGCGTTAGGCCAAGCTGTGACGGTTGCTGCTGAGGATCGCTTTTCGCTTCAAAATCTTCACGACGAATCAATGCGTCAAGGTTGACCAGGTGAACTGGCATGGCTTCCTCCGAGAGAAAGGTCATCCTACACCCCCACTTCGGGGTGCACTAGACACGCTCCCTCTGACCTCAGGCGCTGCCCTGTGGCGACGATAGCAACACGATGAGTCTGCGCAATTATCGCCAAAACTCTTTAACCGTGCTGAACACTCGAGCGTTTTGTACTTGTGCCACTAAACTTCAACGTGTAGTTCCAGGGGCCATCTATCGAAACATACTTCCGATGGCTACCAAGACTAATGCTGCGCGGTTTCTCGATCAGCTCGGCATCGAGTACGAATTGCGCGAGTATGACGTCGATCCTGAGGATCTTGCTGCTGAGACCGTGGCGGCCAAGATTGGATTACCTGCTGAGCAAGTCTTCAAACGTTGGTCGCGCGTGGAGAACGGAATGGCGTGGTGATGGCTGTGATTCCGGGGGATCAGGAGCTCGATCTTAAGGCACTGGCTTCGGCGCGGGCGAACGCAAAATTCAGCTTGTACCCGTGAAGGAATTGCAGGGGTTGACGGATATATCCGCGGAGGAGTTACGGCGTTGGCCGCGAAGCGGGAGTTTCCGGTGCTGGTGGACGAGACGATCGAGTTGTTTGATGTGATTTCGATTTCTGCGGGGGTACGGGGTTTGCAGATTCTGATCAAGCCGGCGGATTATTTGCGGGCTACTCGGGGGATTGTGGCAGCGTTGGGCCAAGCTAAGTTAGATCGCTAGTTTCGCTATCAATTGGAGTGCGTGGGCAGGCGGTTGCGCCCGACTCGGAAAAAATGTGGGGCGGACGCATTCTCGTCCGGCCCAAGGAGCGCCAGCGACGCAGTGTCATCGGCGTGCAGCGCCAAAATCTCGATGGCGATTTCATTGCGGGCTCCCCGAGCGCTACTTCTGGTGCTGGCCGATATGAAACTGCCGAAGAAATCTGGTTGGGCTGACACTCGTCGCTTTGCTCCTCGGGGCGGACGAATGTGCTCCGCCCTACATGAGCTATTCTCGTTTGGTGCGGAAGCCGGAGGCCTAGCGCCGAGAGCCCGAAGTCGCGAAGCCCAGCGCCCGATTCGTAGAATCCCTCCTCTACCAATTCTTCGATGGTCAACGAACTTGCGAATCGCCCTTCATCATCTTCTCGACATATTTCGCGATCAGATCGGCCTCCAGGTTGACCGGATCTCCGGGCTTCAGGGAATGGAGATTCGTCATCTCCACCGTGTGCGGAATGATCGCGATGGTGCAGCGATTTTTCTCCAGCTTGGCCACGGTCAGGCTGATGCCTTCGATGGAAATCGAGCCTTTGTACACCGTGTACTTCTCGACCTCGCTCGGCAGTTCGATGTGCAGCCACCAGTTCTCGGAGTCGGCGATGCGCTCGAATTCGATCAGCTTGCCAACTCCGTCAACGTGTCCCTGCACGATGTGTCCGCCGAAGCGGCCGTCGGCCTTCATGGGCAATTCCAGATTTACCAGCGCGCCTTCGTGGATGCGCGAGAAGGATGTTCGCACCCAGGTCTCGGGGGCAAGATCGGCGCAGAACGATCCTGGCTTGATGTCGAGAGCTGTTAAGCAGACGCCGCTGACGGAGACGCTGTTGCCGGTCTGCAATTCTTTAGGAGCGTGCTCGGCGCTGACGGTGATGCGACGGTTTTCGCCGCGCTGCTCAATGCTTGTTACGCGACCAACTTCTTCTACGATGCCAGTGAACATGGATGCCTCCGGGAATGAACCTACATTTTAATCCGTTTGGGCGATCAGCATTGGCCAGGAGTCTGCTTCAGCCTTAAGACACGAGTCTCACTGATGCTGAATGGAAGTAGCATCCTTCGACCGATTTCGCTCTGATGACAACGTTTATGAATACCGAGTCGCTGACTACATCATTCTCCATAAGGATCGCGTACATAACCTTCGACCGCGAAATCTTCTCCGAAGCGATGCAGGTTGCATGTGTTTAACCTGCGCTGCCTGGCTCATGTGCGGAAATCCGGCACCGGCAGCGAACGGAATCGATCCTGACCCGGCAAGAATCTTGGGGGCGTAATACGAGAACACTTTGTCGACGACATTGGACGCGAGTGCGGTCCAGTTGACGGTCGCTCCTCCTTCGATCATCACCGAAGTGATCTCCAGTTGTGCCAAGCGCCGAAGAATCGCTCGCAAATCCGGCCGGCCATCGGGGTCAGCGGCGGGAACCATCTCCACGCGGATGCCGAGTTGCTCGAGTTGTGCCTGCTTTTGCGGCTCGGCGGAGGAGGAGAAGACCAGCACGTCGTTCTTGCGCTCCGCAGCCGCGTTGCGCACCAATCGCGACTCCAGCGGCGGCGCAGCCGCGAGTCAAGAATCACGCGCAGCAAGGGCCGCCTACGCGGCCGCCCGCTGCGATCGGTGAGCAGGGGATTATCGGAGAGTATCGTTCCCGCACCGACCATCAGCGCGTCGTTCTGATGACGCAATTCCTGGACGTGGGCGCGGGCAACTTCGCTGGTCACCCATCCGCCGGCGGGTATGCCGTCGTAGCGATCGAGTGCCTCCGTGGGCGCCGGGGCGATTTTGCCGTCGAGCGTCATGGCAGCTTTCAGCGTGACCAGCGGCCTGCTGTGGCGGATGTAGCGGGCGAAGGCTTCATTCAAGCGGCGGGCTTCGCTCTTCGAGCCCTCCGACTTCCACGTGCACGCCGGCGGCGCGCAGCTTTTCGAATCCTTGACCACTCACTTTAGGATTGGGATCGGGCATGGACGCGACCACGCGATGAATGCCGGCGGCGATGAGCGCGTCGGTGCAGGGAGGAGTGCGTCCCTGATGGGCATGCGGCTCGAGGTTGATGTAGAGCGTTGCGCCGCGAGCTTTGTTGCCGGCGGCTTCGAGGGCGAGGATCTCGGCGTGCTTTTCGCCGCTGTAGGTGTAACTTCCCGTGCCGACTACATTGCCTTCGGAGTCGGTGATGACCGCGCCGACGTGAGGGATTGGGCGAGGCGAGTCCGATTCCTGCGCGGGCGAGTTCCAGCGCGCTGATGCAGAAGCGGGTCGTGAGCGGAATGAGCGGGCATTCAAAGAAATATACTTTATGCAGATCGGTTCTTGCTGTGTCTTGAAGCTTAGCAAAAAGCTTGAACCGCGGATTCTTTGGACGCGAAGAAAAGCGCCCGAGAATTCGCTCGGATACAGTACTGGCGACGCCTTTTATTTGCGGCGCGGCGGATAGCTTCGGTACGAATCATCTTCGATCTCAGCCACGGCGGCGCCGCTGCGTCCTTTTGGGCCACGACGTAGGGAGCCATGGAATAGGCATAAGGGTCGCCGGGAGGCGCGCGCTTCTTTCCGCAGGAGACGCTTCAGGAAATCGAGGACCATTCTGAATCGCGATCGTTTCTGCTAGCATCGGACATACGCGCTCCGTTAGGGGCTGAACCCTATAGTGTGCGTGGGGACCCGTCTTCCGCCCCTCCGGGGCTTACCCGATTCGTGCTTTTAACCCACAGCTTACGCTGTGGGCTGAATCCTTGCGCCGCTTCGCGGCTTGTAGTCCCAGGGAGCTTTGTTCCCTAGCGAAGTTAAGGATCCAGTTCCGCGCACTCCCAGTTCCCATTTTTTCCGTTCCCAAATCGCTCATTCGAACAGTGAATCGACAAATTCTTTCGGGTCGAACGGGAGCAAGTCTCCGGCTTTTTCGCCGACTCCGACATAACGCACCGGCAGGCCCAGTTCGCGCGAGATGGCGACCACCACGCCGCCCTTTGCCGTGCCGTCGAGTTTGGTCAGCACAATGCCGGTGACGCCGGCGGACTCGGTGAACATGCGGGCCTGCTGCAAGCCATTTTGCCCGGTGGTTGCGTCCATGACCAGCAGAGTTTCGTGCGGAGCGCCGGGGATGATGCGCTGCGCGGTGCGGCGCATCTTTTCGAGTTCTGACATCAGGCTGGTCTTGGTGTGCAGGCGGCCCGCTGTGTCGACGACAACGTAGTCGGCTTTGCGCGCGACTGCGGCTTGCAGGGCGTCGAACAGAACGGCGGACGGATCGCCGCCGGGCTTGGTCTTGATGACTTCGGTGCCGGTGCGGGATCCCCAGATTTCGAGTTGCTCGATGGCGGCGGCGCGGAACGTATCGGCGGCGCAGAGCAGAACGTTTTTTCCCTGCGAACGGAAGACCTGCGACAGCTTGCCGATGGTGGTGGTCTTGCCGGTTCCGTTGACGCCGACGACGAGAATCACTTCGGGCGATCCGTCGACGCGGCTGACGGGGCGAGTATTGGCGGCATTCAGAATGGCGAGCAGTTCTTCTTTAGCAGGCGCTTGAGTTCGGCGACATCTTTGATCTGCTTGCGGTCGGCCTTTTCGCGGAGCTTGCCGAGTACTTCCTGAGTGGTGGTGCTGCCGAGATCGGCGGCGATGAGCGTGGCCTCGAGATCGTCGAGCGTGTTGGGGTCGATCTCTTTGCCGAAGGAGACGACTTCGTCGATGCGCTCGGTGAGATTTTCGCGCGTGCGCGTGACCGCCTGCTTCATGCGGTCGAGGAAGCCCGGTTTTCTTTTCTTCCTCGAGACTGCCGAATAAAGTCTGAATCATAAGAAAGCCTAAAGTCGATTATACGGGGATCGCCCCGCAGGCGTGGAATGCGGCGCCGTTGGCTACTGACGAAAAAACGATGCGAGACTGCGATGCGGAGAGACGCCTTCCAACTGGATTTCCCAAAAAGAACATTTCGTACAAGAAATCACCGGCGCGTGTGAGATGCATCACTGCCCCCTTTTCTTTGCTTCCGTGAAGATCGGTTGTAAAGAAATCGCCGACTTCTGGAAGTGCCATGCAGCAGAAATTCGCAGTGGCTGTTCTTGCCGTAATCGCATTCTTCTTCAACTTTTTCCTTGTCGCACCAGCGAGTGCGTGTCCTTCTCCGGCGGCCGGAAAGGCGCAGCCCGAGTTCGTTACGACCACGCCGCAGACGGAGCTCTTGCGCCAAGGCGAAGCCGGAGACGCGGACGCGCAGTACTGGCTGGCGCGGTCGTATGTGGATAGCCGGCGGTCCGAGCTCAACTATGCCGAAGCCGCGCGGTGGTACAGACGATCCGCCGAGCAAGGTTGCGCTGCCGCGCAGTTTGCGCTGGGCGCGATGTACACAAAAGGTCTTGGCAC
>CAWCRE010000005.1:0-132285 GCA_963797845.1 Terriglobia bacterium | reverse complement strand
CGGTCCCCGAAGAACGCCCCCAGGTTGCGAGCGTGTACTACAACCGGCTGGCCAAAAACATCCCGCTGCAAGCCGACCCCAGCGTCATCTACGCTGAGCTGCTTGAAAACCGCTACAGCGGCGCGCTCCATCATGAAGACATGCAGTACGACTCGGCCTACAACACCTACCGCCATCCCGGCCTTCCCCCAGGGCCGATCGGCAATCCGGGGCAGACGTCGCTCGAAGCCGCCATGCATCCCGCCCAAACTGATTTCTATTACTTCGTCGCCGACGGAAACGGCCACCACCGCTTCGCCAACAGCCTTGAAGAACACAACCGCAACGTAGCCAAACTCCGCAAAGCCATCGCAGAAAGATGAAGCCGTGTAGCGACAGTCGCCCCGGCTGTCCAGCGGAGCGAAGCTCCGCAGTTTTCAACCCTTTGTCGATAGCGGCACGTCACGGGGGGTCGGAATTCACCGTTTCCAGGGAGGCTGGCCCACTCTTTTCTAGTACAGAAAAACCGAGGTTGCCCCACCTTTCGCGATTTTAGAAAGGTGGGCACGATGCTTTAGACGGCTTTACGTTTAGCGATCTCCGCCGCCCGGCCCCTCACCTTTAACTTCGCTGGCAACTGCTCATTCACTAGCACCGGTCCGTGTTCGCCGTAGGCATAGAAGCGGTAGCTGCTCCATTTCCATTGGTCCGGTTCCTGCACCAATCCCCGCTTCACCGGATTGCGATGGATGTATCGCAGTTTCTCAACGCGCTTGCGTTCGGTCCACACCACGAAGTCGTAAAATCGCCGCTGCCATATCTCAGGCCGTTCTCTTTTCCACAAACAGCCCTGCGCCGGATCCTCTCTTCGTGAGTCACGCAACAATCGCCGGCTGAACCGCTGTTTGAGCACCTGAATGACGACGGACGGATTTCCCCGCTCTGGCTCGCTGAGCCACAGATGCACATGCTCCGGCATAACGACATAGCCGACGACGACAAACTTATAATTTCGCCTCACCTGCTCCAAGATTTCGACGAGCAGATCACGTCGCCGCGCAGTTCCCAACACCGCTCGCCGCTGGTAACAGCTGAAGGTGATGTAATGCAGATACCCTGCGCCGTAATATCGTTTGAGACCTGTGGGCACAGGAAGATAGTAGAGACTCCGCCCGTGGAGTAATGTGACAGCTGACCGCGCCCATCCTTCGAAAACCGCGAAGGATGGGGCAACCCAGGTTTATGATTGGACGCCCAAAGGGTGGGCCAGCCCCTTCCAACTCTTGCTCCTTGTCCGCCCTCGTGACCACGGCTATACTTACGCACCTCTGGGGGAAGGGCACTGTGCCGGTCTTCAAGACCATTTGCAGGCGAACTACAACCATCAAAGCGTTGCAACAATCCCAAAGCGCTTTCCCAAGGTATCGCTGCCACGCACTGAAAAGCGCTTATTGAATGTGAGAGGGAGCAACATGCGACAGCTAACGTGTGTCCTAAGAGCAAAAATTGTTTTGACGGCATTGGTTGTATTTGTCTGGATCAATTTGGCTCCGGCTTCCGAGTTGAAGAGGCTGCATAACTTTCGTGGCGAAGCACATGGCGAATACCCCGTGGGCGGATTGGTGATGGATGCAGCTGGCGCTCTTTATGGCCTTACAGACCAGGGTGGTCCGGGTCACTATGGAGTCGCGTACAAACTGTCGGCAACGGCCGAAGGAGGGTGGAAGGAAACGGTGATCCAAACCTTCGGGGATAACACTGGATATGGCCTGGGCCCGAAATTGGCCGTCGACCCGGCCGGCAATCTCTACGGTACTGCAGCATCTGGCGGCCCAAATCGAGGGGGAACGGTGTTTGAGTTGACACCACCCAAGGGATCGGGGACCCTTTGGAAGCTAACCCTGATCGATAGTTTTACCCTCAACAGCTACGGACCCTACTATCCCCAGAGTGATCTCGTCCTAGATGCCAGCGGTAACTTGTACGGAACCAGTACTGCGGGGGGAGCTTATGGTGGCGGAACGGTTTTCAAATTGACGCCTGCGGCAGACGGCTCGTGGATAGAATCTTTGCTGTACAGCTTTTGCAAGGTCGGCACCAACTGCGAGGACGGATATTTTTCTAATGCCGGGCTATCGTTCGACGCTGACGGCAACCTCTACGGTACGACCTTACTTGGAGGAGCATATAACCACGGCGTGGTGTATGAGCTGTCACTGTCTGCGGGCGGGAACTGGAGCGAGACAGTTTTGTACAGCTTCTGCCCCAGCCAAGGCCAATGTTTGGACGGAAGCGGACCCGATTCCAACGTAGTCATGGACAGTGTAGGAAATCTTTACGGTGTCACCGACGCGGGTGGGCCCCAGCGGAACGGGGTAGTCTTCGAATTGACACGCAGCGGTCAGAGCTGGACAGAGAACACTATCTACAGTTTACATACGCTTTTTTTGGAAGACAGAGCCGGGTTGATTATTGACGCGGCCGGAAATCTATACGGCACTAACGACATCGGGGATGGACTAATATACGAGTTGAGTCCGGCGTCCGGCGGCGGCTGGTCTGAGCAGACGTTGTTCCGTTTCCATGGCAGCGATGGTCGCGAGCCGGAAGGAAGTCTGCTCATGGATTCTGTGGGCAATCTGTTCGGCATCACCACTATTGGCGGCACCAACAACATGGGAACGATTTTCGAATTAACGCCCTAAAGGTCAGCGGCACACCCAGCACCGTTATGGAGATCACTATGACAAGGAATGGCACAGCCAAGGTTCTGCGGAGAGGCGGTCCAGTCGCTCTCAGTGAAACTACGGAGCGGCGCTTGCTTTCCTACATGCTGGCTGCCGGAACCGTCCTTGCTGCGTCTACCGCGCAATCTGAAGTTATTTTTACCCCAAACCATACGACCTTATCCACCGGCATTTACGAAATCGATGTGGATCAGGATGGGACCTACGATTTCGCGTTCAGTGCCAACAGCTATTTCAGCAGCCGAGGCCAAGACAGACGTTTAACCGCAGCAGGGTTGAACCCTTCGGCCTCAATGGTTGATCTCAGAGTAGGAGGTGCCGTTGCGGCACTTCGGGGTCAAGAAGGAATCAAGCCGAGTAACTACTTCCGGGCCACAGGATCAATGGCTGGCACCAGCGATGGTTTCCGCTTCGGCGTTTGGCAGAATGTTCGCGATCGTTACGTGGGAGTCAAATTTCTAATCGGTGGGCAAGTGCATTTCGGCTGGATCGGTTTTCGCGCAGTCTCTGTATCTGGCGGCGGGACAAATGCGGCATTTTTCGGGTACGCATATGAGACCGTGCCCAACAAGCCGATCCGTGCTGGCGATACCGGTTCGCTCCAGGTTACGGAGGTGACGCCAGAAGCGAACTTGCCTGCGAAACCTGTTGAGCAAACTACATTGGCTCTGATGGCAACGGGATTTAGCGCTATGCCGGAGGTACGGCGCCGGGCGGCGATTACTGAGTAGTCATACCAAGAGGGTGAAAGAGCTTTCGCCACGCGCGGTCGTGACCCAAGCGGAGGCATGTGCCTGAACGATGGTTCAACTCCTGAGTGGTTTGCAAAAACATTCCTTTCCCAGGCTGCTCACAAACATCTGATTGTGGGCAGCCGAAAACGGCGTTTGCCAATCCTTCATTTTGAACAGAGTGCGTGCTCAGGTCGCGGCGGGTTTTGCAAGCGTCTGACCTGCCTCCGGCTTTCGTTCACGTAAGAATACGACAAGTTACAATGGCCCTATCTCCGGTTTGAGCGGGGATGGGGTCTGGGGCAAGGGGCCTGCGTTTGAGGCCTCTTGCCCCAGTTCAGCTCTGTAGAAGTTCGCCGCCTGAGCTGCGGCAATTCCTTCGGTGTTTTGTATCCCAGACTACTGTGCGGTCGTTCCTCGTTGTACTCCGTCTGCCACGCCGCGATCTTACGCCGCGCGTCGAGCAGATTCTGAAACCAGCTTAGGTTCAAACACTCTTCCCTAAGCCGTCCGTGAAAACTTTCGACTCGCCCATTCTGCATCGGCTTTCCGGCTGGATGTGCACTAACTCACAGGTGGCCCACGTCTCGCGGTTTTCGAGGCGTGGGATTCCACAGCCTGGCAGTCGGACCATCCTGCATTTCTCCGTGCTCCTCCGTGCCCTCTGTGGTTGAACGCCTCTTTTCCTTCCCTCTCAACCGAATACTTCGTTCTTCCACAGTTTCTCCACAGCATTCGTCGCTGCGCCGATACAATTAATCCGACCTTTCCCTGACAATTCTGGTACCCATGTCTACCTCTGCCACCGACTTCAAAGAGACCGTCAAGCAGCAGGCGGACATCGTTCGCATCATCGGCGACTACGTCAAGCTCAGGAAAGCGGGCGCGCAGAACTACTCCGGGCTCTGCCCTTTCCATAACGAGAAAACGCCGTCGTTCTCGGTTCACGCCACCCGGCAGTTCTTTCATTGCTTCGGCTGCGGAGTCTCCGGGCGACGTCTTCACCTTCGTCCAGAAGATCGAAAACATCACCTTCCCCGAGGCTGTGCGCGCTGTCGCCCAGAAGCTGGGCATCGCTTTGCCCAAGGTCACCTTCAGCAGCCCTGCCGAAGCGCAAGAGGCCAAGCTGCGCACCGCCCTGCTCGAAATGCACGAGCGCGCCTGCGCGTTTTTTCAGGAATGCCTGCGGCGTCCCGAAGGCGCCCATGCGCGCGCAATATCTCGCCGAGCGCGGGCTCGACGGAAGACACCATCCGCACTTTCCGCATCGGCTATGCCCCGGATTCCGGCTTCCTGCTGCGCGACCGCCTGAAAGGCGAATTTCGCGGAAGACCTGTGCGCGAAAGCGGCCTGTTTTCCTGGAAACAAGAGGACAGTCGTCAGTCGATGCAGTCGTACGGACCAGCCAAAGTACCAACGACCAAAAGACCAACGACGCATCTATTATTCCAAATTCCGCAACCGGGTCATTTTTCCCATCGCCAACGAAACGGGAAGGTCATCGCTTTCACCGGACGCACCCTCTCCACCGACGAGAAAGCCGGACCCAAATATCTGAACTCTCCCGAAACCGCCGATCTATTCCAAGTCGCGCGTGCTCTTCAATCTCGATCAGGCCAAGGAAGCCATCCGCAAATTCGACTACGCCATCCTGGTCGAAGGCCAGATGGATTGCATTTCCGTCTTCGCGCGGATTTCACAATGTCATCGCCAGCTCCGGCACCGCCTTCACTGAGCTGCAAGCCAAGCTGCTGGCTCGCTTCAGCAAAAACGTGATCGTCAACTTCGATCCTGACACGGCCGGTGCCAAAGCCACCGAACGCACTCTGGGACTGCTGGTCGAAGAAGAATTCAAGATCAAGGTACTTACGCTCGAAGCCGGATTTGATCCCGACCTCTTCATCCGCCGGAAAGGGAAAGACGCTTACGGCGACGCGCTCCGCTACTCCCAGCGCTACTTCGATTACCTGATCGAGCGCGCTCGCACGCAATTTCGCAGTTCGCACGGCGGAAGGCAAGTTCAAAGCCATCAACTATCTTCTGCCGCATATTCAGCGAGTGCCCAGCCGCATCGTTCGCGATGAACTCGCCGGTGAGATCGCGCAGAAGCTCGGCATCGACTCCTCCGTCCTGCGGCAGGAACTGAAGCACGCGGCCACCACCCGCTCCACCTCGCAATTAAAAGCTCTCGCCGAAGCCCAAGTGACGGATGCCGAACAGCATCCTGATCCGGGCCCTCGCCTCCGTCCACACAGATGCAGACCCTCGACGATCATTTCTCCGCTCGCGACGGCGCCGAAGAAGAATTCGATCCCGCGCGCCAGGCCCGCTTCACGCTTCGAGCGAGCATCTTCACCATGGATTAGCGACCGAAGCCCTGATCGACTTGCTGCTGCACGCCGCGAGGTAAGCGGAGATGTCATGGACTTGCCACTGTCGCATTCGGATCGCAACCTGCTGGCCTCCATCTTGATGAAGGAAGAGGAGGAACTTTCCGCCGAGCGGCTGGAGGGCGCCGTGCGAGCGCTTCGTCGCATCCACCTCCGGCGCAGGCTGGATGCGGTTCAGCACGAGCTGCAAGGCGGAAAAATTCAACGATCGGAGCGGGTACAGGAGCTCTTGCAGGAAAAAGTCCGCCTGAAACGGGCCCTGATGGATCCGGGAGTGCGGGAAAGCAGCAATGATGACAATGCGCTTAGGAGGGCTGGAAATGGCAGAAGATCAGCTGAAGAACCCTGAAACTAAACCGGGCAGTTTGCCATCTAAATCATTAGCGGGGAGGAACATAGGGCGGCCTTCGTGTCAATCAGAATTATAGCTGATGTCGGCACAGAAACTTTCGTGCTATAATCTGAAAGTTTGTGCCGGCGCACAGCTCCGCCATCCCAGTTCCCACCGACTTAACAACATTCGAAGCATCCTGCCTGAAGGACGCTGAGGATAATCCGTCTTGGCTCTAGACGACAAGTACGACGACATTAAAAAGCTGATCGATACAGGGAAGGAGAAGGGATATCTGACCTATGATCAGGTCAACGACCTCATCCCGCACGATGTGCACTCTCCCGAAGACCTCGACGATCTGCTGACCACTATTGGTACGCAAGGCATCGATGTGCTCGAAGGCCCGAAACTGCCTTCCTCGACGCTCGATAAAAAATTCGATGAAGAAGAAGCTGGGGAGGATGTCGAGCTCGACCTCACCCCCGGCGCGCTGGAAAAAACCAACGACCCCGTCCGCATGTATCTGCGCGAGATGGGGACTGTGCCCCTGCTTACGCGCGAGGGCGAAGTCGAAATCGCCAAGCGCATTGAGCGCGGACAACTTCGCGTTCTGAAGGCGCTTTCCCGCTCGCCAATCGTCATTCACGAACTGCTGGCCATGGGCGAAGACCTGAAAAAAGGCGTCCGCTCGATCAAGGAAGTGGTCACCTTCGACGAAGAAGAGATCACCGATGAAATCCTGCAGAACCGCCTGAAGGAATTCACCGGCAAGATCGACGATCTGGCCAAGGCTTACAAGAAGGCCGGCGGCAGCTGTACGAGAAGTTTGCCACGGTTTCGCAGAAGAAGCGTCCCAAGGACTATCCGCACGTTACCGCATGGCCCTCGCGCGGTCGGCATCGTGAAGGTTTCGCTGTGCGTCCGCAAACTTGGATTCACCAACGTCGAACGCAAGCGGCTGATCGACCGCGTCAACAAGACGGTCGACGGCATGCGTTCGCTCGACCGCCAGGCCAATAACCTCGAGAAGAAAGCCGACGCCACTCGCAGCGAAGACCAGCGCAAGGAATATCGCCGCCAGTCTCGCGCGATCCGCGCCGAACTCGAAAAACTCGAAGCAGGAAGCCGGCGTGTCTGTTCCTGGAACTCAAGCGCACACAGCGCGAGATTATCCAGGGGGACATGGATGCCGAGCAGGCGAAGCGGGAGCTGATCGAAGCCAACCTGCGACTGGTGGTTTCGATCGCCAAGAAGTACACCAACCGCGGTCTGCAATTCCTGGACCTGATCCAGGAAGGCAACATCGGTTTGATGAAAG
The DNA here is from genome assembly GCA_963797845.1 of Terriglobia bacterium. Lineage (GTDB taxonomy): Bacteria > Acidobacteriota > Terriglobia > Terriglobales > Acidobacteriaceae > DASREM01. The sequence goes on along the minus strand of CAWCRE010000005.1, from coordinate 124,786 downwards.
CGGTCGATAAGTTCGAATATCGCCGCGGCTATAAGTTTTCGACTTATGCCACGTGGTGGATTCGGCAGGCCATTACCCGTGCCATTGCCGATCAGGCGCGTACGATTCGTATCCCGGTGCACATGATCGAAACGATCAACAAGCTGATCCGCACCTCGCGGCAGCTGGTGCAGGAACTGGGACGCGAACCGACGTCGGAAGAAATTGCCAAGCGCATGGATATTCCGGTCGCGAAAGTCCGCAAGGTTCTGAAGATCGCGCAGGAACCGATCTCTCTCGAAACTCCGATTGGAGAAGAGGAAGATTCGCATCTTGGGCGACTTCATCGAGGACCGCGGCGTAGTTTCGCCGGCCGAAGCCGTGATCAACGTCAACTTGAAAGACCAGACTTCGCAGGTGCTGCGCACGCTGACGCCGCGCGAAGAAAAAGTCATCAAGATGCGCTTTGGTCTCGAGGACGGCAGCGAGCATACTTTGGAAGAAGTCGGCCAGTCGTTCGCGGTTACCCGCGAACGCATCCGGCAGATCGAAGCCAAGGCGTTGCGCAAGCTGCGTCATCCATCGCGCTCGCGGAAGCTGCGGGCGTTTCTGGATGGGGTAAGAGACTAAGTCAGAAGTAAGAAGTCAGACTGCAGAATTGGGGCGCGAGCGATCGCGCCCTTTTTCTTTTCACCACGGAGACAAGGAGGCACGGAGAAGACTGCCGAATCGGATTGGCTCGAGCCACGGTCCACGATGCAGCTTCCGGGTTCACAGGATCAAAAGCTATGTTCTCGGCGCATATCGCATGGCTACTGCCCCCGAGCGGAGTTCTTGCCGGCTCACGAGCCGCAGGTCGAGAGGCTTCGATAGCCCTGCGAACAACGCCGGGCCGTGGCCCGCTACCCTGGGGTGCACCACGAACTCGTACTCATCGATCAATCCCAACTCCGCCAAGGCGAGCGGGAGCTTGACGCCTCCTACGAGCAGCCCCTTGCCTGGCTCCCGCTTGAGCTGCTGAACGGCCGTCCCGAGATCGCCGCGCAGGAGCTCCGCGTTCCAATCGACCCGGTCGAGGGTGCTTGACACGACGTACTTCTTCGCCGCGTTGATGGTGAGGGCGAAGGGTTCCATCCATTCGGGCCGCGAATCAGCGGCCGGCGGTGGCCGGAACGCCGCCTCCATCATCTCGTAAGTCACGCGGCCAAAGAGGAGGGCATCGGCCCGGTTGAGGGTTTCGGCCGAGTGGCGATGCAAATCTTCGTCGGGGATGATGGCTCGATGATCGCAGCATCCGTCCAGGGTGACGTTGATGGAATAGCGAAGGGGTCGCATTCGGCAAGGGTACTGCCGAGGGCGGTGGAGCAGCAAGGCTAATGGGCCGATTTCAGAAGTGAGAAGTCAGAAGGCAGAAGTGGGGGCGAGGTGATCGCACGCTTTTTCTTTGTTCTACCGGATGCTGAGTCTATTGTCGGGTCCCGTTGCCAGGTCAAAGTCCAAGTGGGTTGGAGCCGTGGAATCCCACCCTTCGAAAACCGCGAAGGGTGGGGCACCCGGCTAGTGGGCCGATCTCAGAAGTGAGAAGTCAGAAGGCGTGGGCTGATTTCAGAAGTGAGAAGTCAGAAGGCAGAAGTGGGGGCGAGGTGATCGCACGCTTTTTCCCTTGTTCTACCGGATGCTGAGTCTATTGTCGGGTCCCGTTGCCAGGTCAAAGTCCAAGTGGGTTGGAGCCGTGGAATCCCACCCTTCGAAAACCGCGAAGGGTGGGGCACCCGGCCGTGTGGCACGACTGAAGTCGTGCCCTTCCCGTGCCGTGCCCTTCCCGTGCGAGGGGAATCACCTTGATGTTCACGGATCACAGCTTGGGGTGAGGCGGAAAATTAGACTCGAACATCAGACATTGCGGAGAGGAGTGTCCGGGGCTCCACATGAAGCGAACGAAGCGGCAGGCGAAGATCATCAAGAACAGCAAGCGACGCGGCGAGTGGGCGGAGTCGGTGTTCATGGCGCGGGCGGCGGAGAACGGGCTGCCGGTGAGCAAGCCGCTGGGCGATTCAGATACGTTTGATTGCGTGGTGGGGCGTCCGGGAAAGTTTGTGGGGGTGCAGGTGAAGTGCACCATGGCCGCGATCAAGGGCGGCAAAGGATTTGTATGCTCGGTCAAGAGCAACAACAAAGGTTACCGCGCGGGCGCTTTCGATTTTCTGGCGGCCTATGTCATCCCGGAGGACGCGTGGTATATCGTGCCCGCGAAAGCTGATTCGCGGGCAGCAGACCATTTGTTTAGCGAGTCCGCAGGGACGGTATGAGGAGTATCGGGAGGCGTGGCATCTGCTGCGGGAAGCGGCAGCGTGTGAAGAGATGGAAGAGCCCGAGACGCAGCCCAGTGCGGAGGGCCCGACAGCGACAAGGATGCGGGCGTCGTTTAACTTCATTCGCAACTATTTGGAGAAGGGCGGGAGTTAATTGTCGATTGTCGATTTTCGATTGGAAGGCACGCTCCGCAATCAACCAGTAAGGACGGTACGAAATTTCTGATGGTTGATTTTCGATTGTTGATTGGAAGACGCACTCCGGGATCACGGGCGGGATCAATCCTGTAACATAAAAGCCTATGTCTTTGACGCACAGCAGCGCGCGGGTGCTGGAGTTTGAGTCGCTTCGCGACTTGCTGCGGGGATATGCGTCGTCACCGCTGGGTCAGGCGCGAATTGGCAATCTCGCCCCGACGGCGGATCTTCCGTGGCTGGAAAATCAGCAACAACTGACGGCGGAGATCCGGGAGTTTCGGCGGGCTGGGGGGCGATTCGAGTTCTCCGGATTGCTGGATGTGACGCGGCTGCTGGAGAAGTCGCGCATTGGCGGCGCGGCGCTGGAGACTACGGAGATTCGCGACATTGTTCTGGTGGTCGATCGCGCCAGCGAGTGGCGGGAAATTTCGCTGAACCCTCCGGCGGCGATCAAGGGAGGATGGGAGGGCGTCTCCGCACTTTCGTCGGGCATTGAAGACTTCAGCCAGTGGCTGCGCGGCTTTCGCAACAAGATTCAGCCTGACGGCACTCTCGAAGACCACGCCTCGCCGGAGCTTGCGCGCATTCGGCGCGAAGTGGAGAAGCAGAAGCGGCAGATTCAGGATTCTCTGCGGGGATACCTGAAGCGTCTTTCCGAGGGCGGCGCAGTGCAGGACGAACTGGTGACGATTCGCGGGGAGCGCTTTGTTATCCCGGTGAAGGTGGAGCAGAAACGCCGCGTGCATGGCGTGGTTCATGGAGCCAGTTCGAGCGGGCAGACGGTGTTCGTTGAACCCTTGGAGACGATCGAGCAGAACAATGAGCTGGTGCGGCTGCTGGATGAAGAGCTGGCCGAAATTCATCGCATCCTGCTGGAGATGACGCGGCGCATTGGCGAGAATGCGGCGGCGATTCGGTCGGCGCTGGAGGTGCTGGCTGAACTCGAACTGCAATTCGCCAAAGCGCGGCTTGCCGATGATTACGAGTGCGTTCGGGTGCAATTCCGCAGTCACGAAGAGAAGGTCTGCATTCTGCGGAATGCGCGCCATCCGCTGCTGGAACGAAATATGAAGGCCAAGGGTAGCGGCCGGCCGGTGCCGACTACGATCGAATTAGAAGGCGAGCAACGGGAGCTGGTGATCACGGGTCCGAACACTGGCGGAAAAACTGTGGGGCTGAAGACGATGGGACTGCTGGCGTTGATGGCGCAGAGCGGGATTCCGGTACCCGCCGATCGCGCAGAACTGCCGGTGTTTGACGCGGTGCTGGCGGACATCGGCGACTATCAATCGATCGAGCAGAACCTGTCTACATTTTCGGCGCATGTGACGAATATCGATTTCATTTCGCGCACGGCGACTCCGCGGTCGCTGGTGCTGCTGGACGAGCTTGGTTCGGCGACTGATCCGGAGGAAGGAGCCGCGCTCGCGGTGGCCATTGCGGAACACTTTCGCCGCATCGGCGCGCTTACCATTATTTCCACGCACCATACGTCGCTGAAAGTGTTTGGTGCGAACACGGCTGGGGTGGTGAACGCGTCGGTGGGCTTCAACGAAGTCACGTTACAGCCGACTTACGAACTGAAAATGGGAGTGCCGGGGGCGTCGGCAGGAATCAACATTGCGCAGCGGCTGGGATTGAATCCAGTCATCGTGGAAGCCGCGCGGTCGAAACTCGGAACGCAGGCGCGTGACGTCGGGCATTTTCTGGATCGCCTACATGCCGATTTGCGTGAGGCAGAAGCGGAGCGATTGCGGCTGAGGACGCGCGAGCAGGAACTGGAGCGGGAAAAAACTCGGCTTGCCACGGAGGGCCGGAAGGAGCAGCAGGCGAAGGTCCGCGAGATGGAGAAGAAGCTCGACAGCGTGCTGCGAGATTTCGAATACCATGCCCGGGAAGCGGTGAGTGCCATCCAGGATCGCGCTGCTGCACAGAAAGTTTCGAAGGAGGCGGAGCGGCGCATTGCCAAGCTGCGTCGCGAATTTCGCGAGCAGTTCGACTCCACCGTGGTCGCGCATTCCACGGGTTCGGACCAGGGAGATCCAAACGCGCAACCGCAAGTGGTCAAGCACATTTCTGAAGGCGACATGGTGAAACTGAAGTCCATGGGCCGCGTTGCGAATGTCACGCGGAAGATTGACGACAATCATTTCGAGGTGGAGATCGGAGTGATGAAGATGAAGATCGCTCGCGACGATGTGGCCGAGGTGATCAATCGTGACGTCAGTACGCCGGTGCAGGCCGCTCGTGCCCGAGGGATTTCGGTTTCGCTGCAGCAGGAAGACGTGAGTGCGCCGTCGGAAATCAACGTGATCGGCCGTACCGTGGATGAAGCGACGCGCGAAGTGGAAAGGTTTGTGGATCGCGCATTTTTGGCTGGACTCCCGCGGGTTCGCGTGGTGCACGGCAGTGGGATGGGGATTCTCCGCAAAGCGCTGCGGCAGTTTTTGCAGAAGCATCCGCATGTCACGAGCGTCACCGAACCACCGCAAAACGAAGGCGGCGGGGGAGCCACGGTAGTCGAACTGAAGGTCTGACGAAGAGGACGACGCAAGGCTTATGTCGTCTGGCTCAAACTACATTCCAACTCTCGACGGGTGGCGCGCAGTTGCCATCACCCTTGTCCTCGTACAGCACTCGTTGATCTCGATTGGTAGAGACGTCCCCGTGCTCAACCGCCTTGGTCCCCACGGCGTCGGCATCTTCTTCGTTCTCAGCGGATACCTGATCACCACGCGCCTGCTCCAGGACAATCTCAACCTTGGCCGTTTCTATTTCCGTCGTGCTTTCCGCATCCTGCCTTTGGTGATCCTTTATCTATCGGTTCTGTTCCTGCTCCGTCATCGTCTTCCCGTCAGCACTGGCGAACTGCTTTCAACGTTATTCTTTTTCCGCAACTTCACGCTTGCTGCCGTCATGCCCGCTAACGCTGCCGGATGGTACACGCTCCACTTCTGGTCCCTGGCGCTCGAGGAGCAGTTCTATCTGCTTTGGCCCTGGTTGCTGCTCGCAATGAGCATTCGTCGCGCACGACTGTTTGCTTTGTCGGGAGCAGCAACGGTAGCGCTCTGGAGGATGCTGTGCGGCCCTCTCGCCGTCCATATTTACGATCAATCCCGTGCCTGGTACATGCGGCCCGAATTCCATGCGGATGGCCTGCTCATCGGCTGCGCCCTCGCGCTGTGGCTTACGAACGAAAACGTCGCACGCCGCCTCGCCAAAACACGATGCCTCTTTTCCGTCTCCGCATGCATCTGGATCGCGCTGGTGATCGCCACGCCCGAATTCCCGTCGCTTCTAGAAAGCGTGGCCGCCGCGGGAATGATTGCGTCCACCATGCTGCAACCGGCGAGGAAGCTGGCGCCACTGCTTGAGTCCGCTCCCTTCCGCGCGATCGGACGCATCTCGTACGGACTTTATGTCTGGCAACAACTCTTCCTCGTTCCCCGCGCCGCTGGACATCCGCTCGGAGCACTGCAATCCTTCCCCCTGAACCTGATCATTATCTTTGCCGTCGCATTCGCCAGCTATCGCCTATTCGAACGCCCACTCCTGAATTTTGCCCACCGTAGTTCATAGGTGCTCTGTATTTCGCCTTCCTGCGATTTTGGGTTGTCATGACTCCACATTTTGATTTGGCCGAATGAGTAGGTTTCGCCGCGCAAATGTTACCCTACTCCTCCGGATGGCCCGCGCCGCTCACAAAGACTTTTATCTCGCGATCGACACTGGGGGAACCTTCACCGATTGTGTGTGGGTGGAGCAGGGCCGTTTGCGGATGCTGAAAGTCTTCTCCACGCCTGCCGATCCGTCGCTGGCGATCCTGCAGGCGCTGCATAAAGTTGGAGTCACCGATTCGCTGATCCTGTTGCATGGCACCACCGTTGGTACGAACACTGTGCTGCAACGCAAGGGCGCGCGTGTGGCACTGGTGACGACGCAGGGATTTGAAGACGCAATCGAAATCGGCCGCCAGGCTCGTCCCAAGCTTTACGACTTTTTTTTCGATCGCATTGAGCCGCTCGTTGCAGACGACCTGCGCTTCGGAGTTCCGGAACGAACCGACAGTTCTGGAGTGGTTCTCGAGTCTCCTTCGAATGCCGAGATTCAATCGGTGGTGCAAGGCGTGGCGGCGAAACGTCCGGAAGCAATTGCTATCTGCTTGCTGTTCTCGTTTGCCAATCCGAAAAACGAAAACGTCATGGCTGCGGCTTTCGAGGAGCTTGCATTGCCGCTGTCCATCTCTCATCAGATTCTTCCAGAATTCCGCGAATACGAGCGCATGAGCACGGTGGTGGTCAACGCGTATCTGCAACCGGTCATGACCAACTACCTGCGCAACCTGGAGCGCCGTGCGAAAGAGACGCCGACAGGGAAAACCGGGAAAGGCAAAGCACCGCGCATTTTTGTCATGCAATCAACCGGGGGCATTACGGCGTTGAGTACTGCCGCGCGCGAACCGGTTCGCACGGTCCTTTCTGGACCCGCTGGAGGAGTGGTGGGGGCGGCCCAAATGGCACGGCGCAGCGGATTCGAGCGCGTGATCACTTTTGATATGGGAGGCACTTCGAGTGATGTCGCGCTGGTGGATAGGCAGATTCACGCCGGCAGTCAGTCGGAAGTTGCGGGCCTGCCGGTTGGCGTGCCGATGCTCGACATTCACACTGTGGGCGCGGGAGGCGGTTCGATTGCGCGCTTCGACGCCGCGGGGGCTCTCCGCGTCGGACCTGAGTCGGCGGGCGCGGATCCCGGTCCCATATGTTATGGCCGCGGCACCGAGCCGACGGTGACGGATGCGAACCTGCTCCTCGGGCGCTTGCAGGCGACACGTTTTCTGGGTGGAGAGTTCGTTCTTGACCTGGAGCGCACGCAGAAAGTCGTTCGCGAGTGGCTGAAAAAATCTAAATCCGACCTTTCGCTGGAGCGCTTTGCAGCTGGGGTGATCCGCGTGGTGAATGCAACCATGGAAAAGGCGGTTCGGGTGGTTTCGATCGAGCGCGGTTATGATACTCGCGAATTCACCCTGGTCGCCTTCGGTGGCGCCGGCGGCCTGCACGCTTGCGAGCTCGCCCAGGGCCTCGGCATTCCGCGAGTGATCGTTCCCGCACTTCCCGGAGCGTTGTCGGCTTTCGGCATCCTGGTGAGCGATGTGGTCAAGGATTACTCGCGGACAGTCTTGCTCCGAGTGAAAGAGAAACTCCCGGCGGCGCAACTCGAGGGCGAATTCAAAGCCATGGCGGCGAAGGCCAAAAAAGATTTGCAGCAGGAAGCCTGGTCGGGCGCGATTCAGATGCAGCGGACCGTTGATGCCCGCTACCGAGGCCAAGGTTATGAGCTGAACGTTCCTTACTCTCCGCGCCTGGGTGATGAATTTCGCGCCGAGCACCAGCGCCGCTATGGATACGGTTATCCGGGACGCGAGATTGAGATCGTCACGCTTCGCCTGCGGGCGGTGATGAAATCGCAATCTCCGGCTGGAAACGTAGATCAACAGGGAAGCGATGTGCCCATGCAATCAGCCCCGGTCTGGTTCGAGGGCAAGCGCGTCAGGTCCAAAATTCATGACCGGGCATCTTTGCCGCCGGGGAAGAAATATGCGGGTCCCGCAATCGTGACGGAGTACAGCGCCACAACGGTGCTGCCTGCGCGGACCCGATTCGCGCTCGATCGCGCCGGCAATCTGGTGATCGAAATATCTAGGGAATGATCACCGGCTCCACGTAATAACCGCTACGGGAGCGGACTTTCAGCTTACGATTTCGGGTACTAATTTGGAGAGTATGGAATCCGGCCTGAGCCGATGCGCCGGAGGGACGAAATCCCATTACGTAGTGAGCCCGCAACTCGGCCTGCAACGCGCTATAAACCAACTGGGGTTTATCGAAGTTGGTAAGGAAAAAAGCGTGGCCCCCGGTGTTCTCCGCTAACTTCTGCAAGACGCTATCCCCCACATACACATAGCGGTGGCTGTGCGCGGTGATCGGATAGATCGCGGTATCCGCCTGCTGCGCGGCGGCAATCACATCCTCCAGACTGTGAGCACTCCAGTTATCTTCACCGTCGCTGAAAAGAACCAAGACACGACTCACCGGATGGGGACTTGGCGCGTTGGATTGCAGCATCGCATCGAATAACGAATCGTAAAGCGCCGTGGGTCCGTCGGCCTTCAACTTGCGAAATCCGATGCGATTGATGGTCGCGAGCGACTGGGCTCTCGAGGCGAAGCTGATCACGGTGGCATCGTCCAGTCCCGGACGGACGACGCTTTCGAGAAGGGTTTCCGCCATCTGGGTCTCGTCGGCAAAGCGCCGGGTCATGGAATCGCTCGCGTCGAGCATGACGGTGAGACGAATCGGCACGTTCTCGTACCCGTAAAACGAAGTGATGTCCGAGACGAGATGCCCGTCATTGACTACTCGCACATCGTTCCTGGTCAGTCCGGTCACGGCACCTCCGCGCGCGTCCTGCACGGAAAATGTAATCCGGGCTTCGTCCACCTGCTTGCGTACGGTGAAAATGTCGGCCGGATCGGCAGCGTAGGAAGCGATGAACATCTGAGCGAGAAACAGCAAGGGAACCAGGCGACTCAGCATAGAAGGTGATCCCGGGCTCGGCGGGACAGGAGGGGGGCTACCTCTACCGATCGACGCCGGTCGCGGTTTTCCTGAGCACACTTCGATGCATTCGCGTTACGGAAGTTTTCTCCGCGACTTATTGGGGATGGCTCCGGGGTTGACTGTTCTTTTTCTGCATTTTCCCGGCATTCGCCACCAGGTACTCGGCACGCCCTCTCTCCAGCTACAATGTTCCGGTGAAGCCCAGCATCTTCGTCGTAGAAGACGATCCCGACATTTCCCGGCTCGTGCGCCATCATTTGGAAACGGCGGGGTACGCGGTGAAAGTGTTTCCCACCGGAACTGCCGTGGTCGCCGACGCGGAGCGCCAGCGCCCCACACTTTTCCTGCTGGACATCATGGTCCCTGGCAAAGATGGCCTGGAACTGTGCCGCCAGGTGCGACAGACCCAATCGCTGGCGTCGATTCCGGTCATTTTTCTTACCGCCAAGAGTGGGGAGGCCGACCGCGTTCTCGGTCTTGAGCTGGGGGCCGACGATTACATTCCCAAGCCTTTCAGTCCGCGCGAATTGGTAGCCCGGGTTAAGGCGGTGCTACGGCGTTTTGAGCGGCCGCTGCCCCAGTCGCCGATTCGGGCGGGAGAGATCGAAGTCGATCCGGGGGCGATGACGATTGTGGTTCGCGGCAACCTGATCACGACGACCGCCACCGAATTCCGACTGCTCGACTACTTCGCTCGTCACGTTGGGCGTGTTTTCACTCGCGATCAATTGCTCGACTCGGTGTGGCGGGACACCGCGTATGTAACTCCGCGTTCGGTGGATGTGTATGTGCGGCGGATTCGCGAGAAGATCGAGATCGATCCCGAGAACCCGCGGTACCTGAAGACGGTTCGGGGCGCTGGATACCGCTTCGAGGTTCCCAAGTGAGAAACCGGATCTTCCTGAAGCTGCTCGCCGTTTTTGCGGTGGTGATCGCAGCCGGAACTCTCACCTACACTTTTTCTGTTGGGGACGCCTGGGAGAACTCGCTGCGCAATGAAATTCAGCGCAACCTGGTGCAGAAGACGCGGCTGTTTGCCAATCGCGTCAATGTCGATCCCAAACACAACTTGCAGGACATCGCTTCCCAGGAGGCGCAAGCGGCCGGCGCTCGCGCGACCATCATCGACGCCGATGGCAAGGTTCTGGCCGACTCCGAAGCGGCTGCGGCCTCCATGGAGAATCATGCGCAGCGGCCTGAGTTCGTTGCGGCTTTCAAAGGCGAGGTGGGCATGAACACTCGCCGCAGCCACACCCTGGGTGTCCCTTTTCTCTATGTCGCGGTGCCGATTTCCGGGGGGGCGGTGAGGCTTGCGTATCCTCTCGAAGACATTGAAACCGCGCGCGCCCGGGTGCGGCATACCTTGTGGCTGGGAGCAGGCATTTCTTTTGTCGTGGCCCTGATCGTGGCGGCTCTTGCGGCGCAAACGACGGCGCGCCGGCTGCGAAGAATTGTTCGCTTTGCCGACCAGATCGCTTCCGGCGATTTGCAGGCGCGAATTGCGGAAAGCTCTGGAGATGAAGTGGGGCAGGTGGCCGGTGCTCTGGACAAAACGGCGCGGCAGCTGGAAGAAAGTTTTCGGGCCCTGCAAAACAGCCAACGCCAACTCGAGACTTTACTGAACAGCATGCAGGACGCGGTCATCGCGGTGGGTCCTGACCAGCGCGTGCAATGGGCGAACCAGATGATGAGCCGGCTCGCTGGTCAAGGCACGCGGCTGCAGGCGCCGGTTGTGGAAACCGTGCGCGATCCGGATTTCCTGCGCGCGATTCAAGCGGCCAGTGAACAGCGTCAGGTAGCAACGGCGCGGGCGGGATCGATTGCGGCCGGGCGCAGCTTCGACGTCACGGCTGCCCCGCTTCCCGGAGGCGGCGCGGTGGCCGTGCTCCGCGACCTTACCGAGCGCGAGCGGGTGGAGAAAACACGCCGCGACTTCATTGCCAATGTCTCGCACGAGCTGCGCACGCCTTTAACTTCGATCCAGGGCTATACCGAAACTCTGCTCGACAGCGGTCCCGAGGCGAACCATTCGCGGGATTTCCTGGAAATCATCCGCAAGAACGCGGCGCGCATGTCGCGTCTTACCGAAGACCTGCTAACGCTGGCGCGCGTGGAATCGGGGGAGCAACGGTTCGACATTCAGCCTGTAACCTCGAAGGAGCTGCTGGAAGAAGCGGTGCAGAGTTTCCGTGAAGTCGCGCGCGCCCACAACATGGATCTAGAGGTCGAGGATACGGCGGGCGCGCTTGTCAATGCCGATAGTGAAGCCGTGCACCAGATATTTACCAACCTGATCGACAACGCTCTCAAGTACGCGCCGTCGGGGAAGCGGATTATCCTGGGCGCCCGTCCCTCGGCGGCGGGAGTAGAGTTTTTCGTGCGCGATTTTGGCCCTGGCATTCCTTTCGAACACCTGCCGCGACTTTTTGAGCGCTTCTACCGGGTGGATAAAGCGCGTTCCCGGGAATCGGGTGGAACCGGGTTAGGGCTCGCCATTGCCAAGCATATTGTGCTGGCCCATGGAGGAACAATCTCCGCCGAAAGTGAACTGAATCATGGCTCCAGCTTCATCTTTACGCTGCCCGCGATCCATCCCGACTCTGCGAACTGAAGAATTGTCCTTGAAAATGCGACAAGATTTCACACCCGTTTAACCTCTCCGTAAACATCGCGGGCTATGCTGCTCGCGTGGCCACCAGTCCATCACGGCGGAACTGCCTCGAACACCGGCCCGATTCGCCAGGTCGCGGGAGAAGTGCACCCATGAGTACAGCCGGCGTCAAGAGCAGGATTCCTGAGTGGTCCTACTCGCATCTGGTGCAGCGCACCATCGAAGCCTGCCGCGTTGCCAAAGACGCGGCTGCCGCCGCAGCTGAAGGAATTGCCACCGGTTCTTCTCCGCTGCTGAACACCATCCGCACGCGCGAAAAAGAACTCGATACGCTGGACCAGGAAATCGACGCGGGAGTGACCGCCAGCATCACCTCGGTCACGGCGCCTGAGGCGCGCGAGTTGCTGGCTTGCATGAAATTCATGATTGGCCTGGAACGCATTGGAGACTTGCTGCTCAGTTTCGCCAGTAGCGCCCAGGCGGCTTCCGGGCGGATCGAATCCCAGGACACCCGCGAACTCACCCACATGGCCACCGTACTCGAAAAAATGCTCACCGACGTGGGCGACGCATTCTCTACCCGCGACGTACGGAAAGCCATTGATGTGCTGCGCGCCGATGCGGAGATGGACCGCTTGCGCAACCTGATTTTTCTTCGCCACATCGAGAACCCGGAAAACATCCAGCGCCAGGCCAGCCTTCAAGTCATTTTCATGACCCAGTCACTGGAGCGGGCGGGAGACCACGCCAAGAACCTTGCCGAGGAGGTTTGTCATTTCGTCAGCGGACACACGGTTCGCCACGTGATGATGACCTACGACAAACCGATTGAGCAGATGTTCCTCGACTGGCTGCGCACCCGCGAAGACGCACGTTGATGCGATAACAACTGATAAACGTGCTTGTTTTGGAAAGGCGTCGTGCGTGTCCATGCACGTGCGGGTAATCAGACAGTTGCGGAAACGCTTGCGGAAACGGGAAATCGCAAAACAAATACGGCGCCGCCTTCGGGACGATTGAAGCAGGTGATCTGGCCGCCATGGTCCTGCACCAAGCCATAGGTCACGCTCAATCCCAGGCCGGTGCCTTTGCCGACGGGCTTGGTGGTATAGAAGGGATCGAAAACGCGGCGCGGCTCGCGGATACCGGGGCCGGAGTCGGAAAATTCGAGTACGACTTCACCAGATTCACGCCAGGCCGAGATGCTCAACAGGCCGCCGCCAACGCCTTCCAGGGCGTCGCTGGCATTCCCGATAATCTCCACGAAACATTGAAGTAGCTGATTGCTGTCGCCGAGGATCTTCGGAAGCTCGGGATCGATTTGCGTTTGTACGCGGATATGCTTGCTTTCGAGTTGCAACAACTGCAGCTGCACGGCGCGCTGGAGCAGAGAACCCGGCGCAATCAGCACTTTGGCGGAGGGTGTCTGCTGGGCAAAACTCAACAGCCCGGAAACCAGGTCGCGCGTCCGGCGCGCTTGTTGGCCGATCTTGCGCGCCATGGACACCTGCTCGCTGCCGAGATTTGGATTCTCCACCAGCAGTTCGGAATAACCCAGAATCGCGGTCAGGGGATTATTGATTTCGTGAGCGGCTCCGGCGACCAGCTGTCCGAGGGAAGCCAGTTTTTCTTTTTGTACCACCTGGCTTTGCAGGCGTTGCAGATTTTCCAGGCTGCGATGAGATTCAGAAAGCAGGAGAACCAACTCGCGATCGAGCAAGAACTGGCGAACGAAAACGAAGAGCCCGAGCACCAGCATCGCGGCGAGTGTCACCAGCAGCCGGAACTGTCGCAATCGCGGCTCATACTCTCCTCCATAGAGAGCCCAGAAGCCCATCACGGGCAGTGACAGGATGGCGGCCATGGCGAGCCGCGGCGCGAAAGAGAGCCAGCGGTTCGAGTTGGCTTTGGCGGAATCGGCTTCGGGCTCCGGCTCCGGCGGGCCAGTATTGGCGAACAGGGCGGTGCGAATAAAAAGTGCGACCGACAGGACAAAGATCAGGTCGTAGATGCTGCCGGAGTAGTACTTTCCACGCAGGATGGCGGCATTCATCAACTCCGAGCCGAAGGTGTAGACGCTGATGGCGACCAGAAAGTTTACGTAGATTTTCTTCCATCCGCCTCGGGCGGACACGGCGAGAGCGCCCAGACTTCCAATCAAAACCAGCGCCTCGAGCAAGTACAGAAGGTCATAGTTCTTGCTATAAACCGGGATGCGCATGACTACGTACTCGTCCGGGAAGACGATATACGCATATAAGAAGACCCACCACACCAGCAGCATCACGAAATTCAAGGTGAGGAAGTGCAGGTTCCGCTCTTCGGGCGCGCGATGAGGACGAAGCGCCACGGCCGCCATCATGGGAACGATATGAAGAAAAAGAATAATGTCGCCGAAATATGGGTCGGGGAGGTCCCGGCGCAGAAACACTTCATAGTAGGCCCAACCGCCCTGGCTGATGCTCCACATGAAGCAGCCCGCGGCCATAAGCGCCCAGAAGGTGCGGGACTGCCCGTGATTGCGAAGCGCAGTCACGAGCATCAGGCCGGCCGCCAATAACAACAAAGCCAGTCCGACGAAGTCGCTGACGGCTGCCAGCGCCAGATGCCCGCGCGGCACGGCAAGTGACATGGCGCCATAGGCAACGAGGAGCAAAGCCGTGCCCCACGCCCACCATTTTTGAAGGAAGCTCATCCTCGTGGTTAGATTCTAAGCGTTTCAGGAATGTCGCTTGCGAACCGGGGTTATCGACAGCGTTACCTCGGTACCCCGATTCCCTATAAAGGCGTGATTTGGCCCTCGGAGGCCGAAGTTGCGGCCGTTTGTCAGTGACCTTAATCACCTTGATTTGTGACTGCAAATGGCGATTTTGGGGATATTTCCCGCAAAAATCGCGATGTAGGCTTTGTTAGAATCCCGACTATGGCATTTCCAGTCACCCGCCTTCGCCGTCTGCGCCGCACCGAAGCTTTGCGTTCCATGGTGCGCGAGACGCGGCTCACGCCGGACGCATTCATTTATCCGTTGTTCGTCTGCCCAGGAGAGGGCGTGCGGAAGGAAATCCGCTCCATGCCGGGCGTGTTCAACCTGTCGGTGGACGAGGCGGTGAAGGAAGCGCGCGCGACTAAGGCGGCGGGGGTGCCGTCGATCATTCTGTTTGGACTTCCGGAAAAGAAAGATGAAGTCGCGACCGGGGCGTGGGCGGACGATGGAATCGTGCAGCAGGCGGCGCGGGCGATCAAGAGGGAAGTGCCGGACCTGGTGATCATGGGCGATGTTTGCCTTTGTGAGTACATGTCGCACGGACATTGCGGGATTGTGAAGTCGGCTCCGGGCCCGCAGTCGTTGGGAGCCGCCGCGGTGGCGAATCCTCCGGCCACGGCTGAGTTTGAGATTGTGAACGATGCCAGCCTTGAGCTGCTGGCGCGGACGTCGGTGTCGCTAGCAAAGGCTGGAGTGGATGTGATCGCTCCTTCGGACATGATGGATGGACGTGTGGCGGCAATTCGCAAGGGACTGGACGCGGCCGGGCTGATCAACACGCCGATTCTTTCTTATGCCGCAAAGTTTGCCTCGGGATTCTATGGGCCATTTCGCGAGGCGGCGGACTCGGCTCCGCAGTTTGGCGACCGGCGTTCTTACCAGATGGATGGTGCGAACATTCGCGAAGCCATGCGCGAGATCGAACTCGACGTGGAAGAAGGCGCGGACATGATCATGGTGAAGCCGGCGATGCCATATCTCGACGTAATTGCGGCGGCGCGCGAACGCTTTGATCTGCCGCTGGCTGCGTACCAGGTGTCGGGTGAGTATGCGATGATCGAAGCAGCGGCGCGGAATAACTGGATTGACCGCGAGCGCGTGATGATGGAGTCCCTGCTCTCAATTCGGCGCGCGGGGGCGAGCCTGATTTTGACTTACTACGCTAAAGAGGCGGCGGGGTTGCTGTAGGGACGGGGCGACGCTACGCGACACGGGGTGGGTACACTCGTGGTATCAATGCGACCGCCTTCTCGAAAAAACCGGAGAGCATCTGGCGTTCTGAAACTTAGTCGGACTAAGTTATGGGGGAGCGGGTGGCGCAACAGGCTAAGGTCTAAGCCGTATGCCAGCGAGTTGGAAGACAACTTTTCGTGAGTTCCTCGACAAAATGCCAGTTCCAGGATACTTGTTTGATCCTGAAAGCAGCCACTTTGTGGCTGCGAATGAAAGCTTTTGCGACCTCGTCGGCTACGCCGAGCCAGAACTGATTGGGCTGGAATTGCCCGTGATTATGGCCGATCAAGGGGAAACCATCCGCGCGAACGAAGAGATTTCAGGACGGCAAGAAGACGTTTTCCGAGCCAATGATTTTGCATTCCGTAAAAAAGACGGTACCCGCCTCAACACCCGCATTCAGTACCGTGTCATGCGGGTGATAGATGGTGGGGGGAGGCCGCGGCAGATCTATTTCGCAGCCGTGGTTTCGGTGCAAGGAGAACGCAAATCCTCGGGATAAAATTAACTTTCTAGCAGCCTTCGTTGGATCATCGTTGACGGATTCTGATTCTGCCGCAAAGGGTGGCCGTAACACGGCTTCATGCTCTCAATCATGCGTAATCGCAGGACAGGGCACAGCCGAGTTCTGTGACTAGGCACACACCCGCCCCTTGCAAAAAACGCGAGGAGCGGGGCACCCGGCCAGAATAGAGGTCTACTGCTGACATGTGTCATGGCAAAGTCCGCGTGGTCAGCCTCTGCATATGGGCAATCCTGGGTATCGGTTCACGGATACAGGCCCAAGATGCGACGTACCCTCCACACAAACCGACGGCCCCGGACATTGCACCGCAGTTTGTCCTTGTGGACGAAGCTATCGTTCAGGACACCTGGAGTCACACGTTAGGCTTGGTGAACGCTCCTCCCGATCTATCCCTGCTGAATCCCGGCGCGTGTGTCCGCATAGGCATCTACGCAACCGGAGACAATCGAGACGAATATCTCAGGCAGACGAAGTTGTCGTTCCGCGTGGACTTCGCGACACAGAACTCTAATCACAATTTTTTGTCTTTGTCACAGTTTAAGCGGATCAAGCCAGAAGGAGGCGACTTCGTTTCTGGGGCATTGCGTGCTGCTGGCGTGGCTCAACCGGAGGAGACAAAGACGATGGCCAGCCTGGGACTATCGGCGGACCACTGGTGTGTTCCGAATAGTGCCGGGGATGGAACTGCGACTATCGATGCCGAAGTGGAATCTCCAACCGGCCATCGGCATTTGAGGCCATTGACCGTAACGATTGAAAGTTTCGAGACCGGCAGCAAGAAAACCTTCAAGAATACGAACGAACTCGGAACGTTTCTGCAGACGTACTATCGGCAGCGTAACCCTGCACGTCTTCTTCCTGCGTTGCAGTTTTTAATCTCGGATCAGTCGGAACATCCTCGCGAAGGCCAGGCGGAGATAGTCGCAGCCTTCTTGAGTGCCGCCATAAAAGCCGATTCCCTGGCAGCAGAGGATTTTCGAGCGCGTTTATCTGCTCAAACAGCAAAGACGCGCGCGCTAGGGCTGCTAGTCCTCCGCTCTGCGGGTTACGATGTTGGCAAAGTGCTGAGCGGTATGACCGCAGACGAACGGGATAAATTTGTCAGCTTGACTCCGCTCCAAGATCCGTTTGACCTGACACCGACTCGGGATCTCTTTCGGCATCTGGACATGATGTGGGCTGCATTCGGAGCCACCTGCCAATTCAGAGTTGTGCAGACGATCGCTAGTGCGCTGGAATGGCGTGCTGACTACGAAGCCTTCGACAATCTTCGCAAGACTCCGAACCACCCTTCGACGCTTACTCCGTCGATTGTCCGTGGCGTCGTGTACACAGCGGCAGGTTGGTCTCTGTCGTCCTTTCAAAGGAGTGACCCGCTCGTGGCTGATTACGTTGAGTACCTGCTTGGCTCGCAAGACACGCCAGAGTCTGTCAGAGCCGAGCTTACTTCGCTTTCCAGCAATCCGGCCTTTAAGCGCGCAGGTGGGCAATAGAGAAGCCGTTCCAAAGCCAGCGTGCATTACCGTCACAGTAATAGGCGCGTTTCTAAACGCCTGAATGCACCCTTTGCGAAAACAGAGCTGATCACTCGTTGAGCCCGTGCGGGAGTGATGATCGGGAGGGCCGGTTCCTACGATCAGAAAGCCCCCGCCTTTGTGCCAAAAATACAACAAAGGACAGGCCATCCGATGAAGATCCTCGTCTCAACTGGCAGCTGCCTGTTTCTCCACGTCTACTTCTTCGACCGGTACCGTCTCTCGCGCCGCGCGCACGGATCCGATGATCAGCAGCACGTTGGTGGCGAGGATGGCCGTGAACGCCATCGCGGGCAGGTAGATGAATTCGGCCTCGCTGGTTTGGACGACTTGCACCGCGAGGACGGCGGTAATCAATCCGCGCGGCATCATTAAGAATACGAGTTCTCGCTCGGATCGCGTGAGTTCGCTCAGCGCGATGCGGCTGATCTGCACCGCCAGGAAGCGCGAGAGCAGCAGCGCCGCCACCATGGCAAGAATGGGAAGCACGTATTGGCGGCCTACGAATTCGACGACCACTCCCAGCAGCACGAAAAAGAACGAGCGTACCAGGAAACTCAGTTCGGAATGGAAGGCGAGGAACTGCATTTCTTCGCGCTTGATCTCCACGCGACCCGGCAGGTTTCCCAGCACCAGGCCGAAGGCAAGCACCGCGAGCAGTCCGGTGCCGCCGACGGCGTGCGTGGCCGAATAAATTCCGAGCACCACGCCGAAGGCGACCGTGTTGCTGAACCTCTGCGCCGCGACTTTGGGCCAAAGCCACCACCAGAGCAGCCCAGAGGCGAGTCCCATGACGATCGCGATCGAACCCTGGCGAGCAAAGCCGGACATGAAGCCCGAAATCTTCGCGCCGGTCGCAGGGCCATGCAGCAAGCTGCTGACAGCGAGCACCCCGATCACGTCTCCAAGCGCAGATTCCAGCAACAAAACCACCCTCAAAGGTTCGCGCACGTTGAGTTGCTGCAAGACCGGCATGACAATGGTGCTGCTGGTGCATCCGAAGACGGCTCCGAGAAGAAGCGCCGGCCGCCAGGCGAGAGCCATGCTCCAGTGCGCGGTCGCGGCAACGGCGCCGAATGCCAGCGCGTAGCCGACAAAGGCCAGCAGCACTCCTCCGGGGAAATGGCGCAAGCCTTCGCGCAGGTTCAACTCCATGCCGCCTTCAAAAAGAATGAGGATCAGCGCGAGCGAGCCCAGGAGTTGGGTAAAGGTACGAAATTGATCGGGGTCGATCCACTTGAGTACGGGGCCGAGCACCAGGCCAGTGACGAGCAGGACTACGAGATCCGGGATGCGGGTGATGCGGAACAGGCGGTTGGCAACGAAGGCCAGCACCAGGAGTCCGCTGATCAGCCCGAAGATCTGAATCTCGTCCAAGCGGCGTCTCCTCGAAGTTTGGCTATGCTACCACTGTCGGTGGGCTTGAGGCGGGTTCGGAAGTGCATCTTCGTGGCGGGATTCGCTGTTGTGCACGCAGAATTTCCATTCGCACTCCCCGGAGTTTTCAACTCAGGGTTCGCTCAGGGCAGGCTCTCTCCAGCTTCGCCGGTTCGGAATGACGTCACTTTATTGAGGACAGATAGGTAGCTCGCCCATTCGCGAATCCTTTTCGCCTGTCGTAGAATCACCTATTTGGGTGTAGGCATTTATCGCAATCAGGAGAGCACTACTTTGGCAGATACCATTTATGACGTGGCGATTGTGGGCAGCGGTCCGGCTGGTTACACCGCAGCCATTCGCGCCGGGCAATTGGGCCTGAAGACGGCCCTGATCGAAAAGGAAAACGTGCTGGGCGGCACTTGTTTGCACGTGGGCTGCATTCCGACCAAGGCGCTGCTTTTTAACGCCGAGATCTGGGATCACCTGAAGGAGGCCAAGGAATACGGCATTGAGGGTGTGGAGTCGCGCAAGCTCAATTGGGCGGCGGTGCAGGACCGGAAGTCGAAAATCGTCGCCAAGCACGCCAAGGGCCTCGAGTTCCTGATGAAGAAAAATAAGGTGGAGACGGTCCGCGGCTACGGCAAGTTGACCGGCCATGCGCAGGGCGGAGTTCACACGGTCAACGTCACTTCCAGCGATGGCGCGTCGAAGCAGGTGAAAGCCAAGAACGTGCTGCTCTCGAGCGGATCGGAGGCCCGCATGATTCCAGGGCTGCAGGCCGACGACACTGTGCTGACGAATATCGAAATCCTCAGCCTCAAGCAGATCCCGAAATCGCTGATCATTGTAGGGGCGGGCGCGGTTGGCGTGGAGTTCGCCTCGATTTTCAAATCCTTCGATTGCGACGTGACCCTTGTCGAGATGTTGCCGCGACTGGTGCCGGTGGAAGACGAGGAAATTTCAAAAGAACTGGCGCGCGTGTATCGAAAGCGCGGGATCAACTTCCATACCGGAGCGAAAGTCGAGAAAGTAGAAAAGACGAAGACTGGCGTTTCGGTGACGATTCACCGTGGACGGAAAGCAGCAGAAACTCGATGCGGAAAAGATCCTGATCGCCGTGGGCCGCAAGCCGCGCACGGAGAATCTTGGGCTGGAAGAAACTCATATCAAGCCGGAACGCGGATTTATCAAGGTCGACAGCTTCATGCACACGGATGAACCGGGAGTGTACGCGATTGGCGACATCGTGCTGGGCACGCCGCAACTCGCGCACGTTGGGGCGATGGAAGGCATTGTCGCGGTTACTAAAATCGCGGGCAAGCATGCCAAGCCGGTGAACCTGGAGAGAGTTCCGAATGCAACCTACTGCCATCCGGAGATCGGCAGCGTGGGGCTGACCCAAGCGAAGGCGGAGGAGCTCGGCTACACGGTGAAGGTTGGCAAGTTCCCGTTCACGGCGAATTCGCGGGCGTCGATCGTGGGATCTCATGACGGTTTTGTGAAGATCGTGTCCGATGCGGAGTACGGTGAGGTGCTGGGCGTGCACATTATTGGTCCGCAGGCGACGGAGTTGATTGCCGAAGCGGTGGCGGCGATGGAACTGGAAGTGACCGTGGAAGACTTGGTATGGACGATCCACGCGCATCCGACGTTGGCCGAGGCCATGCTGGACGCATCGAACAGCGTGTACGGGATGGCAATCAACGCGTAGAAGAATTGTCGATTGTTGATTGGCGATTGCTAATTGACGAACAATTGGTTTCAAATCATGAATCAACAATCGAAAATCAACAATGACATGATTTCCGTTCTCCAACTCGATCGGCTGGATTACGCGACTGGTCTTCGTTTGCAGCAGCGGCTGGTTGAGTTGCGCAAGGCGGGCAGATTGGGGATGTGCTGTTACTGCTGGAGCATCCACCGGTCATCACGCTGGGTCGCAATGCGAAAGCTGCGAACGTGATTGCTTCCACGGAAGAGCTTTCCGGACGCGGGGTTGAAGTGTTCGAGTGCGATCGTGGCG
The DNA here is from genome assembly GCA_963797845.1 of Terriglobia bacterium. Classification (GTDB taxonomy): domain Bacteria; phylum Acidobacteriota; class Terriglobia; order Terriglobales; family Acidobacteriaceae; genus DASREM01. Next base: position 103,608 of record CAWCRE010000005.1, on the reverse strand, counting down.
GGGACGTGACGTTTCATGGGCCGGGACAGATCGTGGGATATCCGATTTTTGATTTGCGCGGCTTCCCTTCAGACGACGTGAAGCGCAAGACGTTGGGCGTAGTTGAATATGTTCGTCGGCTTGAGGAAGTGCTGATTCGGACGTGCGCGGATTTTCGAATCGCCACGCAGCGAATTGCGGGATTGACCGGCGTTTGGACTACCGGAGCGCAGGGTCCTCGACTTCGCTCGAGATGACAGGGCATGAGGAGGCGAAGATCGCTGCCCTTGGAGTCCACATTTCGCGCGGCGTGACTTCGCATGGCTTCGCTTTGAACGTGAACACCGATCTCAGTTACTTCGATCTCATCATTCCTTGCGGGATAAGCTCGAAGCCTGTGACCTCGATGCAGAAAGAACTTGGGCGCGAGGTGTCGGTGCAGGACGTCGTCCACTCAATTTCGCGCAACTTCGGCACGGTATTCGGCAGCCAGATGCTGTGGCTGGAGAGTCTGGATGCCGTGCTCGGGGAAACGGTCGGAGTTCCGATGAAGCCGCCGGAGGAACTCAGAAAGCTACACAAAGAAGAAGATCAGTTCTGGGCCTAGCTTCTCAGACTGCATTGGCCAAATCCTCGCGCTCGCGTTAGCATCTTCAGAGGCTGCACTTTTTCAGAAGTCATGGCAAAAGATAAAGTCACATCCAAGTCCTCTTCGGGTCCGAACGGAAAGCAGCCCGCAATGTCTTCCTCTGAGCGGCGTTACGAAATCCTCGATTATCGCCTTGAGAAACCAAGTTTCGATCTCAAGCAGGTGTGTGTGGGCGATGAAGTCCGCTACCAAATAGAAGGCGACCTGGACGCTCCGGTACCTCCGATCCGCGAGTCGAAGTATCTGTCCAAGCAACAGTGCATCGACATTTACCGCTGGATGCTGCTCAATCGCAAGATGGAAACGGCGCTCGAAAACCTGTACAAGCAGGGCAAAGTGGTCGGAGGCGTGTACTTCGGACTGGGACAAGAGGCCTGCTCGTGCGCGTCGGCTTATGCGCTCAAAGCGGACGAGTGGCTGGGGCCGATGATCCGCAATCAGGGCTCGTTGCTGGTTCGCGGATTTTCTGCGCGCGACATCATGATGCAATACATGGCAAAGGCGGGATCGCCGACCAAGGGCCGTGATGCCTCGTCGCACTTCGGAGACATTCAGAAGCGCAATGTGGTCGCGCCGATCTCGACGTTAGGCGATCTGATCCCGGTGCTCGCGGGAGTTGCGCTGGGCGCGCGTTTGCAGGGAAGAAATATCGCCGTGATGACCTACATCGGCGATGGCGGACAGTCCACGGGCGTGACGTACGAAGGAATTAACTTCGCCGCCGTGCAGGATCTCGGCCTGGTGCTGTTCGTCGAAAACAATCTGTGGGGATACTCGACTCCTGCGGACATGCAGTTTCGCGTGAAAGATCTTGCTGAGCGAGCGATCGCCTATGGAATTCCCGGCGTGATCGTTGATGGCACCGATGCGTGCCAAGTCTACGATGCGGCGCATGAAGCTTGCGAACGCGCCCGTCGCGGAGAAGGTCCGACGCTGATCGAAGCCAAAATGATGCGCATGAAGGGGCATGCGATCCACGATGCAGCCGAGTATGTGCCCAAACCGTTGTTCGACTATTGGAAGAAGCGGGATCCGATTGCGCGGTTTGAAAATTATTTAGTGAATACGAAAAAGTGGCTGACTCGCGCGGAGAACGAAAAGCTGATCGCAGATGTGGACCGCGAGCTTGATGCCGATCGCGAGTTCGCGGTGAATTCTCCAATGCCGGAGCCGGAGAGCGCGGCTGGCGGCACGTACTGCGAAAACGGCTGTCACGAGGTCAAGGCGAAGTATGAAGTGCCGAAACACGCTACCAGAAAGTCTGGTCCTTTGAAACAGTCAGAGGCAGCCGTACATCTGAAGTAGCTGGAATGATCAAATTGCCTGTAATTGCCGCAATGGTCCTGGCCCTCAGTATTGGCGGTTTTGGCCAAAGTGTCGGATTCAAGGATCTCAGCGCCGATTCTTGGCGACCTCCAGCGGATCATGTAGCTCACCCTACTAAGGAGGCGTGCCCGCTCGTGACAAGCAGCGTTTCCGACGGAGTGACTGTTGATAACGACTTGAAGCATTCTGACGTCAAGGTCGAACTCACAGTCACGGAGACTTCGCCTAAGGTTCTTCGCATCGGCGAGACCCTGAATGCGACCGTTCGCCTGAAAAACTTGGGGTCAGACACGATCCGTTTGCCATGGCAGACTGACGGGGAAACAGTGACTCGCGTTGCTGCAAACGGCGAAGAGGAAGGCTACGAAGTTGCAGACATTGCTGTCAGGTTGAAACCGGGACGGAACCAGTGGGCCCCAGTGTGGCTTAACGGTGGCGCAGCGTTGTTCGCGCATCCTGAAATCGAATCAAGTTACGCTCTAGTCAAGCCAGGAGAGTGGGTAGATATAAAGATCAGAACCAAAGTCGAGTGCGGTCACGAAGGCTTGCCTTGTGGGAAGATAGTAGCCGATGAACATGCGAGTTTGACGGCGTGGTGGTATCAACGAAGTCTGACCCATCGTATTCACGAATGCCATGAGGACTACGGGAATTCCGTGATTCGCGAACTCGACTCAAAAGCATTCCCTGTGGTCGTAACCCAGGCGAAGACGCCGACGACCAAGTAAAGACTATGCCAACTCACCTATCTGGAAGCAATCCGTCAGGGAATTTGGGAGGAGATGGAACGCGATCCGACCGTGTTCTGCCTTGGCGAAGACATTGGCATTTACGGCGGCGCGTTCAAAGTTACTGACGGCTTTATCGATCACTTCGGACCCGAGCGCGTGATTGATACGCCCATCGCCGAGTCGGCGATTGTAGGCGCGGCGTTCGGTGCGTCACTCACCGGCATGCGGCCCGTCGCCGAATTCCAGTTCATGGATTTCATCGGCTGCGCCTTCAACCAGATCGTGAACATGGTCGCCAAGGCTCATTATCGTTGGGGAGCGCCGGCGCCGATGGTGATCCGCGGGCCGAGCGGCGGCAACGTTCACGGCGGTCCTTTTCATTCGCAGAATCCTGAAATGTGGTTCGTGCACGCGCCGGGCTTGAAAGTTGTGTGCCCGGCGACCGCGTACGATGCCAAGGGCCTGATCAAAGCTGCGATCCGCGACAACAATCCCGTCATTTTCTTCGAGCACAAGTATCTGTATCGCCGGATCAAAGAAGAAGTTCCGGAGGAAGATTACGTGGTGCCGCTTGGCAAGGCACGCATCGCGCGCGAAGGCCGCGACCTGAGCATCATTACTTATGCGGCCATGGTGCATACCGCGCTTGAGGCCGCCGAGACGCTCGCAAAAGAGGGAATCGAAATCGAAATTGTCGATCTGCGCACGCTTTCCCCACTGGATCGCGAAGCCATTGCGCAGACCGTCCGCAAAACCAACAAAGTCATTCTGCTGCACGAAGACGTTCGGACCGGCGGGATTGCCGGCGAAATTGCCGCCATCATCAACGAAGAAGCTTTCGACGACCTGGACGGGCCGATTGTGCGCATCACCGCGCAGGATTCTCCGGTTCCGTTCTCGCCACCGCAGGAAGAATACTTTCTACCGAAGGTGAGTGATGTCGTCCGCGAAGCCCGCCGCCTGAAGGCTTATTAGGCACGTCGAGCTCGAACTTTAAGAGTCAGGTCTATCCACGTATCGAAGGAGATCCGATGCGCAACTTCATCCTCGGTGTGGTCATCACGGTGGCGATCATCGTCATCGGTGGTCTCGCTTTTCTTGAACTTGGCTTTATGCCCACCAATGCCGACGCGACGCCCGCACGCATGGAGCGGCGCATTGCGAATGGCGCCCTGGACGCATCCATGGAGCGCCGAGCGCCGCACCTGAACAATCCAGTTCCGCCCACGGACGACAACCTCATCGAGGGCATGAAGATCTACACCATGAATTGCGCGCTCTGCCATGGTGCACTCGACCTCAAGCCCAGCCCGCTTGCGAAGTCCTTTTATCCATCGCCGCCGCAGGTCATTTTGCATCCGATGGATGATCCGGAGTGGCACATCTACTATGCGATTCGCACTGGCGTTCGCTATACGGGAATGCCCGCCTGGCAGTCTGCGCTAACCGAGCAGGATATGTGGAAGGTGACCGCATTTCTTTCGCGCATCGATAAGCTTTCTCCTCCCGTACAGGAGTACTGGAAGAAATCCTTCGGGGTGAATCCTCCCAGCGGAAGCGGAGCTCACGAGATGGGGGACAAGGATGAGAAGGACTAGGCCGTGGGCGCCCGTTCGGGCCAGCTATTAAAGCCAATATATAATGAGAGGTTGCGCTTGGCCCCGGATTGGTCATGGTGGCTGCGCGGAAGGGAATTATGCCGACTGATATCGTCATGCCCCAGATGGGGGAATCGATCGTAGAAGGAACCATCACCAAGTGGCTTAAAAAGGCTGGAGATAAAGTTCAGCGTGATGAGCCGCTGTTTGAAATTTCCACCGACAAGGTCGACGCCGAGATTCCCTCGCCGGCCACTGGCGTTCTGCAAGAGATCAAAATCGCCGAAGGAACCACCGTTGGCGTGAACACAGTTGTCGGCACGATTGCCGCTGACGGGGAAGCTGCCGCAGCGCCCAAGGCGGCTGCTCCTGCCAAAGAGGAAGCTGCTCCGGCCAAGCCACAACCCCAGGCGGCCGCCACGCCGCCACCGGCGAGCTCTCCGCAGCCCGCTGCTCCCGCAGCGCCAGCGCAAGCAGAAGAAGAGGGGGACCATGCGCGCTCCTCACCGTTGGTTCGCAAAATCGCGCGCGACAACAATGTAGACCTGTCCCAGGTAACGGGCTCTGGCTTGGGTGGGCGAATCACCAAGCAGGACATCATGGCTTTCTTGGAGCGCCCGCAAACTTCCGCAGCTCCGGCCGTCCCCAGTTCAGCCGCACCGGCGGCACCGAAACCTTCGCCTGCTCCGGCGGCGATCCCCGGCGATCTGGTTCCGCTGACTCAAATGCGGCGCATCATCGCGCAGCGAATGATCGAGTCGCGTCGTACCAGCGCTCACGTTCATTGCATGTTTGAAGTGGACCTCACGCGCATTGTCAGCATGCGCAATAAAATGAAATCAGGGTTCGAGCAGCGTCATGGAGTTCGGCTGACCTTCATGCCGTTCTTTGTGCGCGCCGCCATCATCGCCCTTCAGCAGTTCCCAATCGTGAATGCTTCTCTGGAAGGCGACAACATTCGCTATCACAAGCACGTGAATGTCGGGATCGCGGTCGCATTGGAATGGGGTTTGATCGTTCCCGTGCTGAAGAATGCGGGCGACTTGAATTTCCTGGGGTTGCAGCGTGGCATCACGGATATAGGAGAGCGGTCCCGCACCAAAAAGCTCATGCCCCATGAAGTGGAAGGGTCCACTTTTACGGTTACCAATCCTGGGCAGTTCGGAGCAGTATTCGGATTGCCGATCATCAACCAGCCGAACTCCGCGATCATGGGTGTGGGAGGCATCACCAAGCAGCCGATGGTGGTGACTGATCGGGATGGAAACGACTCTATCGCGATCCGCTCAGTAGTTCACTTGACCCTGGGCTACGACCATCGCTTGATCGATGGAGCGGTTGCCGACCAGTTCATGGCGTATGTGAAAAAGACGCTGGAGAACTGGGGAGAAGATCTGGGATAACGAAAACGGCCGGCCGCCACGACGAATCGGCGGCCGGCTCGTCAACTACTTCGGATTCTTGGCCCACAACGAGGCATTCAGGCACTCGACGGTGCCGTCAATCACCTTTCCGAGACCTTCTTTAAATTTGGACTCGTCCACGATCTGGCGATTGGCCAGTGCGTCGGTCATGCTGAGTGCGGCCTGCACAAACGATAGCGCGGCGTCTTTTTTGTCGGCGCCCGAGCGGCCTCCAAATAAGCCCTCGATTCCGTTCACCACGGCTGGCACGAAGGCAATACCCTGCAGCAACTTCGATAAAAAGTTCATGCTTTACTCCTTTAACAATTAAGTTGTCGAACGAAAAAAAATAGGAAGAATGAATTGGCCTACTTCAGTCCCAGATGATCGTGCAGCGCGATCGCCGCACTGATGATGACCGTGATCACCGCATTCAGAATTCGGTCGTGTACGCTGCGGCGAATTTCACTGCGCTCCAATAGGGAGATTTTCTCTTCAGCAATCCGCATGCGTCCCGGTTGTCCGTTCGTCATCAGCATCGCGGCGACTGATCCGTAGTAAGTCGCCGGATTCCCCGCCGAATACACGTACAAAACATTCGAAGCGAAATAAAAATCATACGGAGCCACACACGCGGATTTACCTGTCGTGTGTTTGAGTCCCCAAATACTTCCGAACAGGATGTAATTCAAGGACGCCGATGTGACCGAAGCTTTCCAGATGTTCCCTGAATCCAGCGTCCAACTTGCCGAGGGCAAATCCAGAGATCCGGTAATCGTTGGCGCATCTCCCGCCCCATACGCATCGAACTTGATCGGATTTCCCGACGCACCGCTCGACGGCGGCACCAGACTCTCTCTCCACACGTCGCCGCGGTTGAACAAAATCTGATCGCCTGCCCCAAATGTCGCCGCATTCACCTTTGCGATCGACTTCCATGCCGTGGCTGTGGTCTGCCCATCTTTCGTATCGTCTCCGCCGCTCGCGCTGACGTAATAAGTAGTCGCGCCGGCCGTGCCCATCAGGGCGCAGCCCAGGACACACGCCAGCATCTCCCGCCCAAATCCGCGGTATCTTCATGCTCAAGCCTCGATTGTGTGTGAGTTAAAAAGTCCGGCTATTCAGAATCAGAGGGTGCCCACGTCTCGTGCTTTTCGAGACGTGGGCCAGGAACGCCAGGAACAACCTATTCCGATGTCGACGTATCTCTGAGTGTTCCCAGTATTGAATCGCTTTCAATCGACAATCAGCAATCAGCAATCAAGAATCAGTCCACCGTGTACTTCACCACCACGTTGATCCGATGCAGCCCCGTACCCGTAGACGTAGTTACGTGATTGATCTTCTGCCCCACCGCCAACGCATCTTTCCCCGACACAAAGCTCGACGAAGTCGCCCCCGTCGTCGAACAAGCCAGGTCCGCACTCAGTACATTCGCTCCCGCATTCTGCAGATTGATGGTCGCGCTCCCCGCGTCGATCTCGCAGTACACCTCAACCATATGAATCGCCGTTGCCCGGTTCACATAAATCGAAGGCACCTGCAACGACATAGTCAGCGGATTGTTCGGATCGAAGAATGTGTACGTGAACTGCTGCGGAACTTTCTTGGCAACTTCTGTCACCGCTCCCGCATTCTCCGAAACCGACAGCTTCCCGTTCGGGTCGAAACCGATCTTCGACTTGCTGGCCGCCGCCGGAGTCATCGTCCCGTACGAACCCTCCACACTCCACGGCCCAGTGCCAGTCGATTGGAACGAGCTCGCAATGATCTTCCCGGTCAGGGTCAAATCCCCCGTGAACGTCTGCGGACCAGTGTTCCCTAGCTTTGCCGCCAGGTCCGCCGTCAAGCCGGTGATCTGTGATTCTGTATAGTCCCCAGCCTGCGCCGTGATCACTCCGCTCCGTCCAAATATGGTTGTCACTCCGCCCGATCCGCTCGATGCGATCGTGATCCCACCGCTCCCATCGTCACTCAACGTAACGTTGCTCCCGGCTTTCAGATTCAGGATGGATTGCGATCCGTTATTCGTTCCATTCGTCTTTAGCGTGATCGAGCCCCCACCGCCGCATCCAGTGCACGTGCCCGTCACGGTCAGGTTTCCGTTGATCGTGACATTCGTCTTGAATGTCTTTCCTGCCGACGTCAACCGCTCCAGCCAGTTCGTTCCGTCCCCGATGTTTCCGATATAACTCGACAACGACTTCGGCGCGCCCAGGCTGATCCCGATATTCGCCGGATTGCCGTCCCCCTGGTCGTACCCGAGGAACGCATCGTTCGCATCATTGGTCGGCCGGCTGTTCGCAGTTGCCACCGTCTTCTGAAAGTTTGCATCCGACAGCGTGATAATGTGCCCCGGCCCCGATCCCAGCGTCGAAAAGTTCAGCCGTCCTTTCAGGTTCGTCTTGGTCCCGCCATCGGCGTTCGGCTTTACCGCCATGATCGTCGCACTCTGGTCATAGAGAATTCCCGGAGCGTACGAGTTCCCCAGGCAAGTCGTCCACATCGGCGTCCACATCCCGAGCGCGGCGCAATTGGTGGCGCTGACCGCCGGAGCCAGCGTCCCCTGCAATGCCACCGTCGAAGATCCTACCGTGTCCACCATCGCCGTCGCTGCCGACAGCAAGTTGTTCGAGTCGCCGCCGGACGACAGCACCAGGTTGCCCGGCCAGTAGTCGAGAAGAGGGAAGTAGGTCGGCACCGCGACCGTGTACGACTGTAGCGCTGCCTGGGTATCCGTGAACGTGCACACACCGTTGGTGCACGCCGTTGCTCGCGAGACATTGGTCCCAACGGCAAAGTTTCCCGTGCCATAAGGCGCCGCTTCTCGCGCCGATCCGCTCGGTCCCGCCACTCGCAGCACATCGAAGCTGGTCGCTCCCGCAATGTCGGCCGTGGTGATCGTAATATTCCCCGAACCATTGGTCAGCGCCTTGCCCGCATACAGCGGGTTCGACGGACCGTACGTCGAATGTCGGGCCACGATGTAATACCGGTAATCGGTCGTGCCCGTATTCGCGAACTGCGGTACCACTCCGTTCGGAGACTCTCCCCCGATCACCTTGATCGTGCTGCCTTGGGCGATTACGCCCGCTTGCCCGATCGCTCCCGACGGGTTCGGGCAGTTCCCAACTTCTTCATACACGTTGTCCAGTTCTGATCCGCCGTATCCCCCGCGCTTTGTGCCAGTCCGCACTCCATACTGCGAGTAGCCCTGGATCACGCTGTCTTCGATCCGCAGCGTGTTGCCGCTCTGCCAGTCCACACCATTCGCGGTGCATTGCAAGCTGATCTGCAAATGCTTGAGCCATCCCACGGCTGAGTAGGTGTTGAACGGGCCCGGCGCGTACACGGCCGGATTGCAGACTGTCGCGTCACAACGGAGGCCGCCTCCAAGCGTTGTGTCGAGCCCATCCAGCAGGAATGCCTGGTCGTCATCCACTTGCACGTAGCTCGAAAAAGTTCCGCCCGCTACGCCATTCCTGGCGCTCACATTGAAGATCCGCGTCTTGCCGCCGTTATCTTCGATAAAGGGTTTCTGTCCTCCCACCACCATCGGACGTCCCCGTGGATTGATCAGCGTAATGTCGACGAACGTATTCGAACTCGCCGGATCGCCCACGAAGATGCAGGTATCGATCATGTAGCACTCAACGATCGATCCCGAAAAATCCACGGTGATATTTGACGCACGAATCGAAACCCGCGCATACGCGCGAAATTCTCCCGGAGGCACAATCACCTTGCCCGCCTGCGGCGTGCCCGTCGGATTCGTCGGTACAATGCGCGCCGCTACCAGTGCTTCCTGCAATCCTCCCGACGCGCTCCCCAGCGTGTACCCGGCTGGATGAGCATTCACCGTCGTAAATTGCAGCGTCCCCGTGAGCCCGTCGCCATTGCACGTGCCGCCTGTCACCTTTACCGCTTCTGGCGTTCCCGTGCCCGCGATGTAAACGTAATACTGCGGCTCCGACGCCTTCACTCCCGCCGGACAACTCGCCAACGTGACCGTCTTCGCTCCCGCCACCGACAAGTCCGCCGCTAAGCTCTGGTTCCATCCGAAGTCGGTCGCATATTTCACGGCCTGCATCCCGGTTGAGAGCCCTCCTCCAGGCTTCGGCTTGTACTTCCCGCTCGCCGCGTCATAGGTGATGACCTGGCTGTCCGCTGGCGCCGTCGTGTCTACCGGAATACTCTGAATCGTGACCGCATTCCCGTTCCCACCCGTCTTCGGTTTGTACAGCCCGCTCGCCGCGTCATAGGTAATCGCCTGCCCATCGCTCGGCGCCGTCGTGTCCACCGGCACGTTTTGAATCGAGATCGCGTTGCTGCTGCTCCCGCATGTTCCCCAGCTCGAATCGCCCTTCAGACACTTCGTTCCGTCGGCGCTGCCGCTTCCCAACTGGCTGGACGGAACCACGCCACTCACCAGGTTCGCCTTCGTCGACACGCTCGAATCCACGTAATGTTTCGTGCTCGCATGGTTCGGTGCCGTCGGATCCCCGTTCAACATCAGCGGGCCCGTCATCGTGTCCCCTGCCTTGGCCACGTACGAGCCCGCTCCCACGTTCGCCACCGCGCTGTCCACGTAAGCTTTGTTCGCTGCATCGCTCGATTGCACCGGAGCCGGCACCGCGATCGGCGCCGCAAACTGCTTTACCCCCGCGATGGTTTCCGATCCGCTCAAGTGCACTACGCTGGTATCGTTTGCTTTCGGCGAAACCGCCGTATCCACGTATTGCCGCGACGCCAGTTGCGACGCCGACGAATTCGCACCCAGCGTCGTCCGTATCGCCGCTACCGTCACAGGAGAAATCGTCGGAACCATCCAGAACTCGGTCTTCACTCCATCATCCAGTTGGAAGACAACCGTGTAGACCGTGTTCGACGGCGTAGCTCCCACGTTCGGAACCAGGTCGACCGTCAACGCACCGTCCGAGCCCAGCGTCACGCTCTTCGATCCCGCGCCCACGGCCTGCCCGTCCCCGGTGCTGAATGCGGGCCACGAAATCAGCAGGACTCCCGACGCAGGCGTTCCGTCCGCGCGATAGATCGTGTCTGCCACTCTGGTTGTCGTCGGCGCCGCCATCGCGGTCCCCACCAACCCTGCCAATACCACGCAGATAAGCCGTCCCATAGGACGCCAGCGGTCGAACATTGTCTCCTCCTACCTGATTCCGATTCGTCGTCGACGATTGCGACAGACACACTTCCACCCGCATCCCCAGATGAGGATGTAAACCCAACTCCACCAACGATGTCGTTCTTGTTTACTACAGACTTACCGAAACAAAAACGGGCCTCGAGGGCCCGTCAGTGCAAAATCAGAATTTGTAAAAAACGTTTTTCTCAGCGTTCTCTGCGGCCGTTCTCAGCGTTCTCTGCGATTTAAGATTTGTTGGGGTTATACGGTGTTTTCGCAATTCAACAATCAAAAATCAACAATCAAAAATGTTCCCTATCTCCCAACCGCCTTCTGCTCCAAAAACCTCTCCACGCTGTCCACGTACACATCCGCAAAATCCACCACCGGACGCTTCCCCTCAACCAGCCGGATCGCATCTTCCACCGACCAGCTCAACGAGCACAGCACCGCCAGCGTCATCATCGGCGCGCGATGCACTCCCGCCGCGCAATGAATAAATAACTTCGTCTCCGGCTGGTCCAGCGCTTCCAACGCGAAATCCACTCCCCGCTGAAACAGCGCCGCAGGCTTCGGCTGGAAATCGTCGTCCGTCGCATTCCACAAAACCTGGATGTCGTGTTTCCCGGCCAGGGGCGTGTCGTCAAACTCGATCTGCATGTCGATGATGTGGGTGATGCCTGCCCGCGCCACCTCTGCCATGTTTTCCGGCGACCAGATTCCGCCGCCCACCGCGATCCGCCCTGTTACCCACGTCATATCCATGCGTCTGATTCGTCTCCTGCTGGTCGCCCGGTGCCGCGCAATCCAGATTCCCGGTCCCACGGTCCGGACTTCAGGTTTCTCCATTCTAAGGCATCGCGGAAAAGCCCGGCATTGCTGCCAAATCGTTGGTAACCTCCGCCTCCGGCCCCATGGGAAGTCCCAACCGCTGGCACAATGTCTCCGCGGTGATCGTCCCTTCGCTTTCCACCAGGGCGCCTTCCGTCTCCATGTGCAGCCCCACCATCTCGAAAAGAAACTTCATCGCCGAGTAGTGCCCCTTCTTCACCTCTTCGATGGTGGACTCGACCATTTCGATTGCCGCACCGCACACCAAATTCCGGATTTCTTCCTGGATCGCTCCCACGTCGGTCTTGCCCTTCGCCCGGCTCGCCGTCCGCTTTGCCGCCTTCTTCGGCCGTTTCCCCTGACCCTGCGCTCGCTTCATCTCCGCCCCCGGCACAAAAAAATAGGCGCGCTTTTCGGGCGCGCCTCAAATAGTTTTTTATGATTGCTGAACTGTGTACAGCTTGTTTTTTTCTTACTATCTAAATCCAGTATAGCATCTTGCATAGGGGTACTATGCCAACTTTTCAAAAAATGTTTTCTCCTTCGCTGCAATAGTTTGCGCGGAATTCATCGTCTTTTGCCTCTTGACAAGAATTTTCTCGCTCGTTCGCCGCAGCCGCGAACGGTGTCAGAATTTCTCCCGCCAGAAAAATCTCGCTCAGATGGTCGAGTGCCTCGGCGTAGTTTCGCGCCACCGTCCGCAGCGTCGAATGCAGCAGGTGTGCCGTCTCCGATTGCGTGTGCTCCTGCAACACGATTTTCGCAATCAGCTCCTGCTCCCGCCGCTCCAGCTTCTCCAGGCTGTGCTCCACATCGTGTACAAAAATCACCGCGTCCTCGAAGGTTGCCGGGCGCCACCACGACATCTTGGCTCGAAAAAACTCCCGGCCCAGCAGCGACGGAAGCCTCCCCGTCTCCATCGACGCGCGCAGAAATCTCCGCAATATCTGTACCGTCTGCCCTCGATACAAACACAAATACGGGTCTTCTCCGTCGCTCGCATATTTCGAGAACGCCGTGAAATCGTCTTCCTCAATCCGTTCCTGCGTGCGCCGGTGTCTTGCCGGAAGCTTGAGCCGTCCCCCCGCCGGCAATCCCGCTTCGGCCATCAGGCTGGGAAGCGCCATGGTCGTCATGCTTCCTCCGCCTTGCCGCACAAAGCCATTACCGCTTCCAGCAAAGCCGGAAGCTTCTCTTCGTTCACCGCAGAAAGCACGCCGACCCGCGTCGGCCTGGGCCCGTCGCCCATCGCCACTTCCGCCATCTTCGGATCACACCCCGCGCAGTACACCCCGCTCGTCCCCTTCTCTCGAAACCACAACCCGCCACACCGCTCGCAGTACTTCAGTTCCACTTCAAAGATTTCAACATCATGGGTTTGCATAATTGCCTCCAGCTATGAAATTGCGCCTTGAAAACAAAAGCCCTGCCGCCGTTTGCTTCGGCGACAGGGCTCGTTTTTCTTTACGATGACCTGTATGGCTATTTAGTTATGAATGCGTCTTGCGATTACAAGCCACCGGCTAGTTGTTGCCGGAAGTATCCTTCCTCGTAGCCGGATTTCAGCACGCGGCCATTCTGCACCACAATGCTCACCCGGCCCGTAAAATGAAGCGACTGTAACAGCCGCTCCATGGCTGCTGAGAGTACTTCCGCGGAGCGCACCTTGCGGCGAAATTCCACGAAACTCCTCTCCTCCTGGTCTTCTCGGTCGTCGGTTTCCATAAAAGCAAATGACTCCAACCTAGTTATAAAAGTAACTTATGGTATAGCTAAAAAGTTTTCTAAGTCAAGATTTTTATTTCCTTACAGATGTTGTACTTGAATAGTGAATAGCAGCCCGCTATAGCCGATGCTATACTTTCGCCATGAAATTCAAAACCCTGCAAGACAACCTTCGCCGGACGCTTTGGGGGCGCATCGAGGAAGGCGACCTGACTGGACTCCGCCTGGCCGAACAGACCGGTTTCAAGCAGGCGCATATCTCCAATTTCCTGAACCGCAAACGCGGACTCAGCCTCGACGGCATGGACAAAGTCCTGAACGTGCAGCACTTGTCGGTTCTGGACCTGCTCGATCCCAACGAAGTCAACAAACGTGCCAGCATCCTTCCCCCTGCGGAGGACGACTTCGAGAATGTTCTGCTCGTCGACGGCAAGATCGCTGCCTCCGAGCCCCTCATCATCAGCATGAACGTCAAGGAAATCCTCAAATTCAAGAAAAGTTTCCTGCGCAAGCTTCGCGCCGAGCCCGAAGGCGACCGCGACGACTGGGAGCGCTTCGTGATGATCCGTGTCGACGGCCGCGAAGGCATGAGCATGTACCCCCGTCTGCTCCCCGGGGCCAACGTTCTTGTCGATCGCCACTACAACTCGCTCAAGCCCTACCGCAAAGGCGAGTCCAACATGTACGCCGTCAACAAAGATGGCCACTGCACCGTGAAATACGTCGAACTGGCCGGACGTCACCTGGTCCTGCGCCCCCATAACCAGGCCTATCCCGTTGAAATTATGCCCATGGAAGATGGCAAGAAAGTCGGCGACTACCTCATCGGCCGCGTCTGCTACGTAGGAATGGAAACCTAATCGAGATGGAAGGACGGGCGGCTTCCCCTGTCCACTGACTGTGTAGGGACAGCCGCCTCGGCTGTCGGGCGAGGCGAAGCGAGCGCTCCATCATCCGAACTTCAACCCGGACTTTTTGCCCAACTCAGCCGCCGTCACCCCATCCTCATTCGCCAGATGCGGATCCGCACCGTGTTTCAGAAGGATGTCCGCCGTAGCCTGGTCCCCATTCTGTGCAGCCGCGTGCAGAGCAGCCCAACCCTTCTCCTGCTTCGCATTCACATCGGCTCCGCGCTCGAGTAGAGCTTGCGCCGCTTTCGTGTTGCGGGCCGAAGCCGCACTGTGCAGCGGCATCAGGTGCATGGGATTGCGCGAGACCGCCGCCACGTCGCGCTCCTCGTTCCAGCAATTTCGCAACCGTCTCCCCTCGGCGAAATAACACGCGAAATGCAGAGGCGTGAATCCGTCGGCAGAATACGCATGCACCAGCGAAGGATCTTCTTGCACGAGCGCATCAATCCGCTCGCCTTTCCCCGTCGCGGCAGCTTCAAAGATGTCGAGCCTCGGGTTGTTCTCCAGCAGCAGCTTGAGCGCCTCACTCTGCCGCCGGTAAAGGGCATGCATGATCGCCGATACGCCCTGCGCATCCCGCCCCCCCGCCAGACTGCTGTCCTGTTCCAGCAGCGTACGCATCCGGCTGACATCTCCCGCCTGCACCGCCAAGATCATTTCGTTGGCATTGTTCATACTCGCCTCAATTAGTTAGCATAGCTAACGAATTATAAAATGCCGGCACGCCCTGTCAACCGAAATTCTCGCCGCAGATTTGGTACTTTGGGAAAGTCATGGGCAAGCGTCATTCTCCCAACGAGGTCGAACAGCTGGCCAGCCGTCTGCATTCCGCCGCAATCCACTTGCTGCGCCATGTCCGCAAAACCGACACTGCCTCCGGAGAAGGCCCGGCGCGGCTCTCCGCGCTTTCCGTCCTGGTTTTCGCTGGCCCGATGACGTTAGGGAAGTTGGCTGCTGCCGAACAGGTCAAGCCTCCCACTATGACGCGTATCGCTGCCGGCCTCGAGAAGAGCGGACTCGCCGAAAGAGTCACCGATGCCCAGGACGCGAGACGAGTTCTGATTGCCGCCACGACCAAAGGCAGGCAGTTGCTGTTAGCCGGTCAGCGTCGCCGCGTCGAATCCCTGGCCCGTGAACTCAGAACAATGCCCTCCAGCAATCTCCAAACTCTCGAACAAGCCATTGAAGTCTTGGAAAAGATATTCCCGCCACACGCCGAGAAGAAACGCTAAAGAGCCCCGGCAAGTCTCTGCGTTCTCTGCGGCCGTTCTCCGCGGCCTCTGCGATTTAAGATGTTGATCTTCCGCGGCATCCCCAATCTCGAAGGTAGAATCCAACCAACATGGGGCGTTTCGTTTTTCTTCTCATACTGTGTACCTCGCTTGCCCACGCGCAAGCTCCCGAGCCCGCCATCGCGAAGGGTCTCGACCTTCTCGAACAAGGACGCACGACTCTCGACGAAACCAAACTTGCCACCGCGCGCGCCTACTTCACCAACCTGACTGAACAAGACTCGACCAACTTCGCCGACTGGTATGCCTTGGCGCGCGTTCAGTACTACCAGGCTGAAGCCTTCTCCGAACACAATGCGAAGGAAGACGCCGAGCGTGCCCTCGACGACGCCATCACCTCCGTCCAACGCGCCATTGCCATCAACGACAAGTCCGCCGACGCCCACAGCCTGCTCGCCGATCTCTACGGTCGCAAGATTTCCTTCGGTGCCTTCATGGCCGGCGCCAAATTCGGTCCCAAGTCCGATTCTGAAAACAAGAAGGCGCTCGCCCTCGATCCCAACAATCCTCGCGTTCACGCCAGCCTCGGACGCCAGTACCTGCACGCGCCGAAAATGTTCGGCGGCGACATCGACAAAGCCATCGCGCAGTTCAAGCAAGCCACGGAACTCGATCCCAAGTCCGATGAAGCTTTCGTCTGGCTCTCCGTCGCCTACCGAAAAAAAGGAGACCCCACCTCCGCCGACAAAGCTTTGCAGGAAGCTCTCCGCCTGAACCCGCAAAGTCAGTTAGCCCACAACGCCGACAAGATCAAGTAAGTGGGTTGTAACTAGAAGCCTGGCACCCGGCGGGTTCCGTTGCAGATCTCGCTTGACGACATGAAGAGGCGAGAACATACTTTCCGTGGTCCCCGGTTCGGCTGATCCTACGCTCGCCGCAGGGACATCTCGAAGGAGGCCTGCTCTGACAAGTCTTCGTAAGCAGGCGCTGACTGCATTCTTACTCCTCCTCTGCGTGCCACTGGCCTACTCGCAAGCCGGAGCCCCCAGCAGCAACATCAAGACAATCTATCCGACCTTCACGACCATTGACGTGCCTGGCGCGGGAGTGACCGGCGTCCAAAGCATCAACACGGCGGGAGACATGGTCGGAGTTTATGCTCCCATGAACCGGGGACCGGCGTTTGCTTTTCTCTTCAGCGGCGGAGTCTTTACCTATTTCGATTACCCGGGATCGTTTGCAACTGAAGCATACGGCATCAACGACTCAGGCCTCATCGTGGGCTTCGCTTATTTCAACAGCGGCACCACTGCCCAGGGCTTCAAGTACAACGGGACGAAGTTCAGCCTGTTTCACGACGGCCTTAATAGCGCGACCTTCGGCATGGGGGTCAACAACGGGGGCCTCATTGTAGGGGGGACGGGATCGATTTATGAGACCAGCGGGTTTCAGCTGCGCGGTGTTGGCTATAAGAGCATTGTGCCGCCTGGAAACAATATCTATGTCTACGCCACCGCCGTGAATAATTTCGGGGAAGTTGTGGGATGGACCGATAGTGGCGGCTTTGAATACCGCGGTGGCAACTACTTGAACATTGCGGTCCCCGGAGCAATTCAGACTGAGGCACACGGGCTCAATGACAACGGTATTATCGTCGGCTGGTACGGCAAGTGTAGCGCCGATTATTGTGCTTTCGTACTCATTGACGGAAAGTACGCTTCTTTAGCCTACCCTGGCGCGAAGGGAACGTTCCCGGCCGGGATCAACTCTTCGGGTCAGATCGTTGGTTCATACACGTTCGACTACGACACCTACCATGGTTTCGTGACTAGTCCGATCACCTCCGCCGATTTCCAGTAACCAACAATCGGGCGGGGCGGCCCACGTCTCGCGAGTCAGCGCTTTATCTTTTGATCTTTGTTTGGATAAAAACGAACAAGGGGTGCCCCACGTCTGGCGGTTTTCCAGACGTGGGTATCTACCGCTATCAAATTACTTCAATCCCACCCCGTAGAAATAAGTGTACGGAGGATTCTGGTTCACCTGAAGCGGAAGCGCGGTCTCGAAGCTCGAAAAGATGACCGCGTTGCCTTGGAACGACACGAATACGTCCTGTTCCGCGTTGCTGTTCGTGCTGCGGAAGGTAAACATGCCGTAAAGCGGATCCGGCAGCGTATTTGCCGTTCCGTCGTAGATGTACGAAGTATCGGCGATGGGAACCAGCGTGCCGCTGGCCATCGTGTTGTTCTGGCTATCGCTGATCTGCACGCTCCCGTTGCTGCCGATGACGATGGTGGCATTGCCTTCGCTCGCGGTTCCGCTCTCAACGTTGTTCGGTCCCATCTGGGCGTTCGCCTTCGAGTAGTAAGCCGCCGTGTAGGTACCGGCATCGGCCGAATTGAAATCCTTCGACGCGGCTTTGGGCAATCCCAGGAGCGTGCCATTGCCGGTGTCGACTGCAAAGAATCCACTCGCGGTACCGAAAACGTGATCCTGATCGCCATTCATCTCGTTGATGGTGAAGAACTCTCCTGACGCGTCCTCGACGATGCTGGAAGCCGGGAACGTGCCTCCGTTGAAACTCGACTGTGGGTTGACTACACCAAATGGCCAGTAGGAGTTGTGGGAGATGTCGCCCGCCTGATTGACGCTGACGCTGCCGATCTCAATTCCGCCGGTCGAGGTGCGAAACTGGATGTAGTTGAAATTTCGTCCCGCGAAGGTGTTGATCGAGGCAGGTGCCGTTTCGATCGCGGTGATCAGGGCCTGCGTGTCGCGATTCGGGCCGGCGTTGGCGGCTTCTACCACCATCGCGGTACCTGGCACTTCATAGGCCGAAAGAAGATTTCCATTGGGGTCGGTAATGGTGTAGGTGCCGTCGGCGTTGACCGTGTACGGAACAGTTCCGGTTTCGCCGTTCGTGTAATTCCGGTAAGAAATAGTTTTCGCCAAGGAATCGATTGAGATCGTCAGGAAATCGCCCACCGAGGCGGTTCCGTTGTACGAGCGTACGACCGGCTGCGTGGCCGGTGCGACGGTATGGGAGCCGCAACCTGCAAGGAGCAGGCACAGCGCGCATAGCGGAATGAATCTCAGTTTCATGTGACAAAATCCTCCCGTAGGCAGAATCGGCACCACGGGCGAGGCAGATCAGTCGCGGACGGGACGTTCGGTGACTGCCGTAATCATGGGTAGCCTCGCGCCAGCTTCCGGTCATCTTTCCCACTCCGGCACTCTGCGTGACTAACCCTGTTCCGTCCCTCGTTCCGGCTTGCTTTCCACCCCATCCTGATGTACAACCCAGCGAAACTGAAACTCTTAGCTGAAACCGGCCATTTGGCTCGTGGACCGGAGGGTAAGTCCCTGCTCACTGGAATTTTGTGAGCAGGCAAACGGGAGACCCCATGACTATTCGCAACCTCGTCGCGCTCGCTTTTCTTCCTCTCCTTCTCGCTTCTATGGCTTTCGCGCAAGGCGCCGCCAGCGGCGATCTCCACGTCATTGTCAAAGATCAAAAAGGAGGCGTGGTCACTAGCGCCACGGTCACTGCCCGCGACCAAGCCAAGGGATTTGAGCGCAGCACCACCCAGGGTTCCAACGGCGAGTATCGCCTGGTCGCTCTGCCGCCGGGCGTCTACACCGTCACTGTCGAAGCTTCCGGCTTCGCCCAGGTAGAAGCTCGCGACCAGAGTGTCACCGTCGGTCAGATGAAAGAGCTTCCCATCACCTTGACCGTCGCCAGCGCCAAGGAGATTGTCACCGTCAGTTCTGAAGCCGAGGTGGTTGAAACCTCCCGTACCTCGACCACCGACACCATCGACCAGCGCCGCATTGACAATCTCCCGATCAACGGGCGCAACTACATCAACTTCACGCTGACCGACTCGCAGCTCACGCGCGATAACGCGCCCTCGCATCGGCGCTGCGCCAACTTCCGGCCTCAACTTCAGTGGACAGCGAGCCCGCGCCAACCTGGTCAACGTGGACGGCGCCGATGCCGTCGACAACTCGACCAACGGCATTCGCTCCACGGTCTCACAGGAAGCAGTCCAGGAATTTCAGATCATCACCAACAACTACGCAGCGGAATACGGACGCGCCTCGGGCGGTGTGGTCAATATCATTACCCGCTCCGGATCGAATGATTTCCACGGCGACGTCTTCGGCTACCTGCGCAATCGCAACTTCCAGGCAGTGAATCCGTTCTCGACTACACCCGATCCCGCTTACACCCGCGTTCAGGCCGGCGCAGCCTTCGGCGGTCCGATCAAGAAAGACAAAACCTATTACTACTTCTCTTACGAGATCACGCGCCGTCACGAGACCGGCTTCTCTTCAATCGGCGCGCCGAATGGAAATTTCGGACTGGTGCCCTTTGATGCGAGCCCGTACTTCGGAGCCCCCGGTGGAACGTTTGTGATTCAGGCGACTCCGGCCCAGCAAGCAGCACTGGCCGCGAACGTTCCCAACATTCCTTTCCTCACTCCCCAGCAGCTACAAGGGCTTCAAGGCTACGCGTTCCTTGTAGGAGGTTCTTCGGGAATTGCTTTGAACGGCACGTATCCGCAGTCGTTTGGTCTGCTCGCGGGAACGCTGTTTCCCGCCGGGCCGAATGCTTTGCAGCAGTTCCCCAGTTCCTGTAACTTCGCGCCGCCTGCCGGAAACTTCACCTGCAATGGCTTGCCTTCCTCTTTCCTGACTCTGAATTCGCAAAGAGGCAATTTCCCCGTCTTCGAAGGAACCAGTCTCTACTCGCTCCGGCTCGACCACAATTTAAGCAACAGCAATCACATCATGCTGCGCGGCAATGTCAGCCCCAGCACGGTCACCGGCATTGAGGTCAACGGAGAAAATCAGACCTTCGGCCAGAACGCATACTCGCGAACTTCGCAGCAGACCTATCGCGACGTCGCCGGGGTCTTTCAGGACACCTGGACTCTGGGCAACAACAAGATCAACGAATTCCGTTTTCAATACGCGCGCCGCGGTCTCTCCTACTTCTTCGCCAATACCACGGGCGGATCTGACGTGGCTGTCAATATTCCCGGCTTCGCGTACTTTGGACGTGAGCCTTACTCCTATATTCAACGAACCGAACAGCGTTACCAGTTCACCGACAATTTCTCCCTCAGTCACGGGCATCACGACATGAAGTTCGGCGCGGATTTCAATTACATTCCGCTGAAAGCGACCTTCACCGTGAACTACGGCGGCGTATACAGTTTTGGCAGCGTCACGCCAGTTGCTGGCTTGCCGGATCTTTCTCCAGTGCAGGCCTACGGATTCGGCACTCCCACCACGTATCTGCAGGGCATCGGCAATCCTCGCGACTCGTTTAACAACAAACCGTTCGGCGTTTATTTTCAGGATTCATGGCGCGTGCGTCCCAACTTCACGGTCAATCTGGGCGTGCGTTACGACATCGAATTCCCGCCGCAGCTCGCGGCTCCTACGGGCTTGGCTGCTGCCGCCTACAACCAACTGGGATTGCAGAAGGGAATTCAGACCGACACCAACAACATTCAGCCGCGTATCGGAATTGCGTGGGATCCGAAGGGCGACGGTAAGTCCGTCTTCCGCGCGTCTTACGGAATCTTCTACGACCACCCGCTGCTCGGACTTTATTTCCTGGGTGACGCTTCCGATGGTTCCAAGAGCGGCCAACTCCTGTTCGCCGGCGCCGCTCCTTGCGACGGCTCGGCCCCCGGCAGTCCGGGAAATCTGAACGCCACCAACATTTTTCAGGGAATTCTCGCGACTCCCGGCTGCTTGCCTGGAATTCAAGCCATCACCGGTTACCAGACGCCCTCCGCGAGTGGCGCGCCGAATCCGCAACGCTTCGATCCCTTCTTTCCCAACTCTGTATTCAACAACCAGAACTATCTGAACCCATCGACCTTCTTCCCGCTTGCCTTCCAACCCTTCGGTTATCCGCAGGCGAAGAACTTCGTGTATGCCTACTCGCAGCAAGCCAACTTCACCTTCGAACACGATCTGGGCAATGGCTTCTCGATGAGCCTGGGCTACAACTTCAACGGCGGGCGTCACTTGAACCGTCCGATCAACGCCAACACCACGCGCGGAGATTTCCTGCTACAAAACTGGCGCACTGCGCTGGGCGATCCGACTTCGAATGCTTCCGCTGGACCCTTGCAGGTGGGTGCGGGTGCAGCGCCGTGCGGCTTCAATACCACCACCGGAGCCCCCTGGGTTTCGGCTGCGTTGATGAACTTCTTCCGGCCTTCCGGCCTCAACCCAGCGATTGCAGTCGCATTGCTGAACAGTCCGGCAGCGGCGTGCGTAGGACTCGCGCAGGGAATCCTGCAAACGCTGAAGCCCTTCGGCTTTAACACGACGTGCGACCCAACTTCGCCGACACTCAGCGGTTGCATTCCGTTCAGCGACATGGACGCGAACTACTCGAACGGCAGCTCGGTCTATCACGGACTTACCGCGAACCTGCGCAAGCGTTTCGGCAATCACTACGAGCTGCTGACTTCCTATACCTGGGCACACACGATCGACGATTCCACCGACTTGCAATCGCCGCTCGCGCCGCAGAATAGTTATTTCCCCGGTGCGGAGCGCTCGAACTCGTTGTTCGATCAGCGTCATCGTTTCGTCTTCAGCGGCGTGTATCAGAGCGGCAAAGTGGGCGGCAGCGGCTTCGCTCACAAGCTGTGGAGCGACTGGACCATCGCTCCCATCATCGAGATTTCTTCGGGCCGTCCGTTCAACATCATTACCGGGAACGCCGACAACTTCCAGTTCTCACCCGACACGGGCCGTCCGATCATTGTGCCTTCCGGTACGCCGACTTCCCCTTGCGGCAGCACCACCGTCGCCTCGCAGTTTTCTCCCAGCGGATTTTTCCAGGAACCCTGCTTCCAGACGGTAGCGTCTTCGTCGGCGCCCATCGCGCTGAATTCTCCGGCGCTCGACGGCAATCTCGGACGCAACGCCGGATTGAAACCGTATACCGTGTTTAACGACCTGCGCATCGCGCGCCGCATCAACCTCACCGAGCGTGTGAGCCTGGATGCCATCGCCGACATGTTCAACATCGCCAACCGCTTCAATGTGGCCGACGTCAACCAGATCTACACCAATGCCGGGCAACCGACATCAGCGTACGATCCACGCCAGTTTCAATTCGCGCTGAAGGTGATCTGGTAGGAATGGCTTGAGTGCGGAGACGGGCGTCTTCGCCCGTCTCGTCCTGTCGTATGATTCCTGAATGCCGGCTACGCAACAATCCCCAGGAATTCTGACTTTCGAAGACGCGCGTCATGCGGTGGAGGAGCAAGCTTCGCAGCTGCGTCCTCACGGAAAAGAGCTGCTGGAATTGCTCGACGGCGCAGGGCAGGTTTTGGCAGAGCCGGTGAATGCCGACCGGAATTTTCCTCCGTTTCCGCGCGCGACCCGCGACGGCTATGCGGTGCGTGCCGGCGATGTGGCGCAGGTTCCCGCTCAGCTTGAGATTGTCGGCGAGGTGAAAGCGGGCGGATCGCTTGATCCCGGATTTCAGCTGCAGCCCGGACAGGCAGTTTCCATCATGACCGGCGCAGCCGCTCCTGCAGGCGCCGATGCCGTGGTGATGGTCGAGTACACGGCAACCCAGGATTCACGAGTCACGGTGAATCGAAGTGTGGCGGCGGGCGAAAACATTGTGCCCGTCGGAGCGGAAGCCAAACGGGGAGCGCGCCTGTTGAACCCGGGACTCCGGGTGGATCATGCGGCCATTGCGATTGCGGCATCGGTGGGGCGTTCGCGCCTGCTCTTTTACGCCAAGCCGCAGGTCGCCATACTCTCCACCGGAGATGAAGTCGTCGATATCGATGTGCCGCCGGGTCCATTGCAGATTCGCAATTCCAATACCTACTCTCTCGCGGCGCAGATTCGCGCGGCGGGCGGCGAGCCCATGCTGCTGCCGATCGCACCAGATGAACCGGAACGCTTGCGCGAGTTGATTACCGATGGACTTGAGGCCGATTTGCTGTTGCTGACCGGCGGCGTGTCGATGGGCAAGTACGACCTGGTCGAACAGGTTTTGGCGGACTTCAAAGCGGAGTTCTTTTTTACGGGAGTGCAGATTCAGCCCGGAAAACCGCTGGTATTCGGGAGAGTGCCGAACGGCGACGGCAAGAAGTACTTCTTCGGACTGCCTGGGAATCCAGTCTCGACCATGGTCACCTTTGAATTTTTCGTGCGCCCGATCATTGATGCGCTGGCGGGCGCCGCTCCTCAGAAGCTGGTATTTTTGCGCGCCCAGCTCAAGTCAGAGATCAAGACCAAGACTGGATTGAAGCGATTTCTGCCCGCGATGCTTTCTGGAGAATTCGAGCAGGCGGAAGTTGAGTTGATGCCCTGGCAGGGGTCCGGAGATATCGCCGCCACAGCAAGGGCAAATTGCTACGTGGTAATTCCTCCGGACAGGTCAAGCCTACCCGCAGGAGAGTGGGTCTCGGTGATAAAGAAATAACCTTGCTCGCATCCGGACCGGTGTAAGTAGCATAGGTGAGATTGGGCTGAGTGCCATGCTTCGATCCAACACCCTCGTTACCGTTCTTTGGCTGATCGCGGCGTTCCCGGCTACGCCTGAGCAGAAAGCTCCTTCAGTTCAATCGAAGCAGACTACGCCGAAACCCGCGACGCCCCTTTCTTCGCAGAGCCTTTTGCAACGCGCTTACTTGCTTAGCAAGGAACTACCTTCCGAGGAGAGAGTGTGGCTGCTCCAGGAAGTCCTCATGCCATCCGCGAAATGGCATCCGGCGCTGATCCGTCCGTGGGCAGAGGAGGTGTTTCGCCTGGCTGGGCAGATGTCTCCGGGCTACGATCGGCTCGTGACCCAAAAGAACGCGGCAACAGCAATGTCATGGATCAATATCGAGCGTGCGCTCGAAATGCTCAATGAATGCGATCGGCCGACTGCTGGGGACACTGAAGATGTGCGCGACGTTGCAGCAAGGCGAATCTTCCTCAAGTACTGGCAAACAGCGGGAGATCGCGGCCTGCCCAGGATCCAAAGAACGGCGACCTATCTTGGGGAGACTGGCCAGTATCCATACGGCGCCATGGTCCCTGTGATTCCGGCCGTGAGTAGCCATAGCCGCAGCAAGGCCAACACTCTGGCCGAAGAGGCCGTATCTTTTTATGGGAAAGACTCACATTTCCAGTCGACCGATCGAGAGTTCATTGCGTTCCTCAAGAGTACGCAATCATGGATATCGCCACAGGCCCAGCGCCAAGCACTGGAGTCGCTGGTCAAGAACTTGACGTCCGCTCCGGAAGATGAAAATCAGCACTGGCGACTCCGGGTATACACCGACAAAGGTCTGGCGGAATTTCATTCCCACAACATGGGGTTGCTGTACGGAATTCTGCCGATGATCCGCGAGGTGGATCCACAGTGGGCTGACCGACTTGTCGAGCAGAATCCTGATCTGCAGCAGGCAGACGCGGGCCGCGGAAAGGTTCTCAATCAGGAGGGAGTGGTCGTTCAGAAGAACCCCGATAGTACGTCATCGCCTGCGGACCTTGCGGCCAATGAGCAGTGGGGATTCGAGACTGGCAGACTGAATCGAATCCAGGAAATCGCAGGCGAGCATCCCGACCAGGCGCTGACCATGGCAATGTCAATTGCCGATCCCGCACGGCACGCCATGGGCTTGGCATACGCGGCGGCGGGTTTCGGAAATCATCCCGATCAGGCGTCGCAAATGCTGAAGCAGTCTCTGCAATCTCTCGCAGACATGAAAACAAGCTCCGAGAAGTTGCAGACCTACACGGCCATCGCGCAATCTGCAGCATCGCTGCATAACGTTGAACTGCTTCGCGAGGCGATGGACAAAGGGCTGAGCGCGGGAGAACAGGCTTACGAGGAAGGCCGCAAGGAACATCCCGAGCGGCGCGCCTACGATTGGGATGGCTATGAAGCGATGCAGAAGCTCACCGAGATTGGAACCCGAGCGGATGCGAAGTTCGTGGTCGGCCGCCTCGAAGACTTCCGCGATACTGCTCTCCAAGCCTACATGCTGGTGTCCGCAGCACGGGCGGTCGATGAGGATTCTGTTGGTGGATGGGTGAAGGCGTTTGAGTGAAGGTTGCCATATAGGACGCCGGCCTTGAAACCCTGCTACTTTGAAATCTTGAAACATTTACTATGTAAGCTGCGATGGCCGACAAGCTCTCTCATTACGACGCCGCGGGACGCGCCAGCATGGTGGACGTGTCTGAAAAATCCTCCAGCAAGCGTGAGGCTGAAGCCAGCGCCTTCGTGGTGTTGAAGCCCGAAGTTCTGCAGGCATTGCCGAAAAATCCCAAGGGCGATCCCCTGGAAGTCGCGCGGCTGGCCGGAATTATGGCCGCGAAGAAGACTTCCGATCTGATTCCCATGTGCCATCCCCTGCCGCTTTCGCACGTTGATGTGACTCTGGAGCTGTGCGAGAATGGCGTCGCTATTACCTCGAAAGTTACGACCACGGCCGTCACCGGCGTGGAAATGGAAGCGCTGGTTGCGGCCAGCATTGCCGCCCTGACTGTGTACGATATGTGTAAAGCGCTGGACAAGGGAATCGAGATTCGCGAAGTCGTGCTGGAGAAAAAGTCCGGCGGGAAAAGCGGCGATTATCATCGGAACAAGAAGAAATAATGCCTGACAGCGTTAAAGTTCTGCTGGTAGATGACAATCCGATGGTGCTGGGACTGTTGCGCGGAGCCCTGAGCCCGCTGGCGGTCGTCTCCACTGGCACCGACGGAGCTGATGCCCTGCTCAAGGCAGTCGACGATCCTCCGGACCTGCTGGTCAGCGACTACCGCATGCCAGGCATGGATGGGCGGCAACTGGTAGAGCGTTTGAAGAGCCGTCCTTCGACGGCAAATATTTCGGTGATCCTGCTGGCCACCAAGGCTGACATCTCGGAGAAACTCACGCTTCAGGATCCGGCCGACGATTTCATAGAGAAACCGTTTTTCCTGAAGGACGCGACGCGCAAGATCAAGCGCGTGATCGACAAAATCGCGCTCGAGAAGATGGCGAAGTCCACGGCTTCGGACGGAACCGTGCGCGGCAATCTGGCGCAGATGAACGTGATTGACCTGGTCCAGTCGCTGGAGATGGGACGGAAGAGCTGCCGCCTGACCATGACTAACCAGGACGAGAAGTGCGAAATGTATTTCGTCGAGGGCCAGGTGACGCACGCGGTCTACGGATCGCTGCGCGGCGACGCGGCTGTGTTCAAAGTGTTGCGTTGGACGGGCGGGAATTTCCAGATCGACTTCGAAGGCAAGACCACCGAGCAAAGCACCAATCTCAACACCCAGGGGCTGCTCATGGAAGGGCTGCGCCTGCTCGACGAATCATCCCGCGAGAGCGGAGGCCCCGAGGAGCCCGAGGAAGAAGATGTTCTGCTCGACACGTAGGATGGCGTCTGCGCGCTGGTAATAATTGACGCACGCGAGATCCCCTCGAAAGCTCGGGGCAGGCTCTTCCACCTTCGCTCTCGGGCTTCAAGCATGGCGTCTTCACAAAAAACGCGTCTGAATATTGCATGGCTCACGAGTTCACAGCAGCGGTCCTGACCATCTCCGATTCGTCTTCACGGGGTGAGCGCGAAGACATCTCGGGGCCTGCGGTCGCGAAAAGTCTGGAAGAGGCGGATTTTTCCGTCGTAGCCAAAGGCCTGGTGCCGGACGAGGAATCCAGCATCGAGCAGGCACTGATCGTGTTTGCCACCAAGGCGCAGTTGATTGTGACCACGGGCGGCACCGGCGTGGCGCCGCGGGATGTGACTCCGGAAGCCACGCAGTCAGTTTGCTCCCGGGTACTGCCGGGCATCGCGGAAAAAATGCGCTACGAGGGAGCGAAGAAGACTCCGCTAGCCGCTCTCAGCCGCGGAATTTGTGGAGTGCGGGGTCATTGCCTGATCCTGAACCTGCCAGGTAGTCCCAGCGGCGCAGTCGATTCCCTGGCAGCGGTCATCGAACTGTTACCGCACGCGCTGCGCTTGCTGAGTGGAGATACTCGCCATTAGCACGGGCACGGCTTCTTGAAGACCATCGGACACATCATCTCCCGCTACACCGCTTTTTTAGCAGCGCTGCTCAAGCCGCTCGGCTCGTGGGGAGTGTTTGCCATTGCGGGGATCGACTCCAGCTTCGTGGGGATGCCGCTCGACTTTGTAGTTGCGGGATACATCTACGCGAATCCGCACAAATTTTTGCTCTACGTGATCATGGCGGCGGCCGGTTCCTCGCTGGGCAGCCTCATCATCTATGGCATCGGGTACCGCGGCGGAGAGGCGCTACTCCGCAAGCGCGTCTCCGCCGAACGCTTCGAGAAAATTCACAATGGCTTTGAAGAGCATCCGTTCTGGACGCTGATGCTCCCGGCCATGTTGCCGCCACCAACGCCCTTCAAGCTGTTCGTGCTGGGCGCGGGGGTTTCGGAAATGAAGTTCACGCACTTCCTGCTGGCCATTTTTTCCGGACGGTTCATCCGCTTCGTGATTCTGGGCGTGCTGACGCTATTGTTCGGGCCGCAGTTCATCGATGTTGCAGGGCGCGTATTCCGTGAACATTTCAGCGTCGTGGCGGGAATTGCCATCGGTGCGGTCACGGTGTGGCTGATCATGCGCCAGCGGACGCGGAGAAGGCGGCGCAGCGGGGACGCTGCGTGACTTTCCGGGACACTCCCGGCGCCTTCAATCCCGCGTATAATCTTTCCACTCGGCCCTGTTGCAGCAGTTCTGACGTGTGACCTCTCCCGCTATGAATCCTCGTCTCGTTGCCATTGTCGGAACGATGAAGGGTAAAACCTTCGAGCTGAGCGACCGCGAAACCTTCATTGGACGCGACCCTTCCAATCATGTCTGGGCTTCGGACCCGGCGCTTTCCCGCAAACACTGCGCTCTGACGATCGATGGCGGGCAGGTCATGCTGCGTGACCTTGGCAGCTATAACGGCACACATGTCAACGGCGTGAAGATCGAGCAGCATGAACTGAAATCGCAGGACCAGATCGGGGTTGGAGACTCGGTGTTCGTTTTCGTGTTGGGGAATGAAGAAGTGCGCCCGCGAGCCGAAGTTGAATTCACCGAGACCGGAGAACTGGGCACCATGCCGGTGCTGTTACTGGAAAAAGATGCGATCTACTTGCATCCCGAGACCGTCGCCCCGGGGCCAAACAACACCCGAGCTACACGCGATCTGAACTGGTTGCTGAAGGTGGCGACCGATATTGGAAACATTCGCGACCCCGAATCCTTGCAGTGGCAGGTGCTGGGGATGGTGTTCGATGTGGTTCCCGCGGAGCGCGCGGCCATCCTGCAACTCGATTCCAGGACTGGCCAGCCTGAGAGCACGGTGGCCTGGGACCGGATGAGCGGGCCGGGAGAAGTTTTCAAGGTCAGCCGTTCGGTGTTGCGCAAGGTCTGCGATGAGAAGGCCGGGCTGCTGGTGAAAGACATCGCCAAGGACATCGCCTTGTCAGGGGTGCAAACTTTGGCCACGCTGTCGGTGCACTCGCTGCTGTGTGTGCCGCTGATGGCGCAAAGCCGTGTGCTAGGAGCGATTTACCTGGATAGCCGCAGCGGCAACTCTTTATTCGACGAAAATCATTTGCAGGTGATGACGGCGGTGGCGAGCATCACCAGCCTGGCGCTCGAAAACGCGAAGCACTGGCAGCGCCTGGAAGAAGAGAACCGCCTGCTGCGCGCTGAGATCAGTGTCCAGCACAACATGGTGGGCGAGAGCCCGCGCATGCTCCAGATTTACGAAGTGATCCGGCGCGTGGCTCCCACGGACTCAACCGTGCTGATCCAGGGCGAAAGCGGGACCGGCAAGGAACTGGTTGCCAACGCCATCCATCGCAACAGTCCTAGGGCCTCGGAACCCTTTGTCGCGCTGAACTGCGCGGCCATCACGGAGACTCTGCTGGAAAGCGAAATGTTCGGGCACGAAAAGGGCGCCTTCACCGGCGCGGTCGCCCGCAAGCCGGGCAAGATCGAAGTTGCCGAGGGCGGAACGCTGTTTCTCGATGAGATCGGGGAGCTGGCCCCGGCCCTGCAGGCAAAGCTGCTGCGGGTTCTGCAGGAGCGCGAATTTGAGCGAGTTGGAGGTACGCGGCCCATCAAAACCAACGTGCGCGTAGTGGCCGCGACCAACAAGAATCTCCAGCAATTGGTAAATACCGGCGCCTTCCGCGGCGATCTCTATTACAGGCTCAACGTCGTGTCGCTCACCATGCCGGCTTTGCGCGAGAGGCGAGAGGATCTTCCGGCGCTGGTCGATCACTTCATCGCCAAGATCAGCCGCAAATTCAAGATCCCCATCAAGTCACTCTCTCCGGAGGCGCGCGCCTGCCTGATCAGTTATGACTGGCCGGGGAATGTACGCGAGCTGGAAAACGCGATTGAGCGCGCCCTGGTCCTGGGCGCGGCAGAGACGATTCTGCTAGAGGACCTGCCGGAAGACATTCACGAGGCAGCCACCCCGGCGCAAGTTTCCGCGTCCGGCTTTCTGGGCGCGGTGAAGGACAGCAAGCGGCAGCTGATCGTCCAGGCTTTGCAGCAGGCCAATGGAAACTACATCGAGGCGGCGAAGATCCTGGGCCTGCATCCCAACTCGTTGCTGCGCCTCATCCGCAATCTGAATCTCAAGGGCGCAGTAAAGCCCGGCAGCGCCGCCGGGAGAGTCAGCGTAGCAATCCCGAACGATCTACTGTTCGTAGGCTCCGATGTCGATGTTTGATCCCTGCACGCGCGGATTGCCCGCGTAGTCCAGCGTTCCTTCAATCACGGTCCCCAGATTGTTCCCCGCGTTGACCGCTCGCGAAGTTGGCTGTACGTGCAAATCGGGCGTGGTCTTGCTCAAGAAGAGCGGATCGGCATAAGTGGAATGGCTATCCTGGCCGGAAGCCCCTTGAAAAGCGGTGAATCCCGTGTAGGACTTCGCTTGCCAGTTCCAGTTGGAGTTGCTTGCATTTACCGGTGAATAGTAGAGATTGTAGTCGAGTACCACCGGGTTGGGAGTGGACTTGGTGAAGTCGTGCACCAGCAACGCCTGCGCTCCCGCGTAAACAATATTGTTCTCGAACAGATTGTTGGTGGCGTGATACTGCACCTGGAACTCGCCGCTTCCGGTGTTCTTGCCGTCGTTAGTGAATAGGGTGTTGTTGACGGCGGTGATGTGGTCGCTGCCGCCGACGTTATTAGCGTAGCCTCCAATAGAAATGCCCGCGGAGTTTCCGAAATAAATCAGGTTGCTGCGAGCGGTGACGTAGTCCGTGACCTTGCCGAGGTGTTCGCTGGCCATCTCAATGCCAAGGTCTACGTTATGAATCAGATTACGCTCGATGGTGATCGCGGTCCCTCCATCGATGTAGATCCCATCGGAACAGAAGCAATTCTTCGGATACGACGGATTCCCGGCCGAAGAAATGTTGTAGACGGTGTTTTGCGTGATCAGGCCGTTGCGGGCGCGATCGTATGCCGGATCGGGCGAAACGCCTTCATATCCGATACCGGAGATGGCGATATTGTTGTTGTCGTGCACGAGGTTGTTGCTGATGGTGAAGGTATCAACGTTGCCATCGAGTGACATCGACTCGCTGCATCCCAGTTGGAGATTGTTCAATTCGTTTCCGCTGATGGTGATGTTATTCAGCGAAGCAGGCGCCTGGTTTCCGTAGACGGCGATTCCGAGTGCGTTGGCATTGCACCCCGAGGCGGATGTGACGATGTCGTGAATGTGGTTATTGAGCAGTTGCAGATGGCTGCCCGCGCCGGTGATGAAGACTCCGACGGGCACTATGTTTTTCTTCGTAGTCTTGTAGTTGCGAATCTCAAATCCCTGGATGATGACGTAACTCTGGCCGGAAATGTTGAACATTCCGTACTGCCCGCCCGGAATACTCAGTCCAGTGCCGTCGAGAGCGGGAGTCTGCCCAGGATAATTCTGGAAGGTGACGTAGCCGGCCGTCGCCGAACCGGAAACCGGGATGTTCACCGTCTCCACGTAAGTGCCTCCCAGCACCTGTACAGTGTCGCCCGCCTGAATGTGGTTGGCGGCGTATTGAATAGTTTGCCACGCACTCGATACTGACCGACCGTCGTTGCTATTGCTGCCGGAGTTGGAGACGTAGTAGGTGGTGGCAAGACTTGAGGTGGAGAGCAAAGCAAACAGGATGGAGAGGAGGGCGAGTCTGATCTGCGTTTTCATGGGGAGGGCTCCTGCGGTGATGCCAAGTTGCGAACTATTGTGAAATATTACGAATACTTTCGGTCCCAAGAAATTTACGCCTTGCCGGTGAAGCGGTCAACCCTGCCGTGGGACGCCGCCGCCCAGCTTTTTGGACCCCCTGACTGATTTCTCCCAAGCGCCCTCGCCGGCGATTGGGGCGATACCCTCACTAACCATTTGGGTGGGGTTCATGAACCGTTCGGTTAATTGGGCGCGCGCTCAATCGCAAGACGCCGTTGCGGACTGACGGTTCCCGTTTTTTTTCAGCGACTTGCCCCTCTTCACGAAACGTCCGCCCCTTGGCACCCCACTTGCCCTTAACAAAGACACTAAGCGTGTTGCAAAGACAGACTGTGAGAGGGGCAGGACAGAGGGGCGCCTGCAGCGGCGTCCCTTTTCAAACTCATCATGAATCTGGAACCGATAACTCTGGGAAACATCATGGCGAAACCGACCCTGCGAAGGATTGAGCAAGAGTGTCATTTTGGCGGTTTCTGTTCGGAGTGCGCGATGGTTTTCATCCGCCCGTGGGGAGCCAAAGCCAAAGAGAGCGAGAAAGCGATTCGCGATCAGTTTCTGGCACATCTCCAGAAGCATCACCAGGGACAGCGCCTGCATTTGAAGTCCAGTCCTTCGTTGAGCCGTATCAAACCAGACTAGCTGCTTGCAGATCGCCGCTAACCCCCTATAATGCGTGCTCCGGGCTGTTGCGCCCTTTTCCCCCGGGGTTCTGCTCGCTGCCCACTACAATCATGCTCAATGCCGGTACCAAACTCGGTCCGTACGAGATTGTGTCTGCGCTCGGCGCAGGCGGCATGGGCGAGGTTTACCGCGCGCGCGATACCCGGCTCGACCGGACTGTCGCCATCAAGGTGCTGCCCGAATCGTTTGCGCAGAAGGCGGAATTTCGCCAACGCTTCGAGCGGGAGGCCCGCGCCATCTCGGCATTGCAGCATCCGAATATTTGCACGATCTTTGATGTTGGCAGCCAGAGCGGCCTGGAATACCTGGTGCTGGAGTGCCTGGAGGGCGAGACCCTGGCCAGCCGTCTGCAGAAAGGCGCTCTTCCCGCCGACCAAATTTTAAAAATCGGCATGGAAATCGGGCGAGCGTTAGCTGTGGCGCACCGGCAAAGCATCATTCATCGCGATCTCAAACCCGGCAACATCATGCTGACTAAGACCGGGGCCAAGCTGATGGACTTTGGACTGGCCAAGCCTTTGGCTGGGAGCTCGGCGGCAGCACCCCCGTCGTTCACCGCGACCATGTCCATGCCCGGTTCGCCCGTCACCATGGCGGGAACGATTGTCGGAACTGTGCAGTACATGTCTCCAGAGCAGATTCATGGGCACGAAGCCGACGCCCGCAGCGACATCTTCGCTTTGGGGTGCGTGCTCTACGAAATGGCAAGCGGGCGGCGAGCATTCGAGGGTAAAAGCCAGCTCTCGGTCGCGTCGGCGATTCTTGAGAAAGAGCCGGAGTCGATCCGCACGGTCCAACCCCTCACTCCCCGCAACCTGGAACGGGTGGTGCTCCGCTGCTTGAGGAAGGATCCCGACGAACGCTGGCAGAGCGCGGGCGATGTAGCCATCGAGTTGAGCGAAATGGGGCAGGACGCGGAGAACCTTCCCATTAGCGCTCCGGTAGCTCCGGCGCAGTGGACGCGTATCGCTCCCTGGATGGTTGCGATCATGGCTCTGCTCGCACTGGCTTTCGTTCTGTTAAGGCCGGCTGGCCATGCAACGAGTTCCACTCTGGTGCAAGCGGCGCTGCCTCCGCCCGACGGCACCAATTACGTCATGTCGTGGGACGAAGCGGGACCTCCGACGATCTCGCGCGATGGCAAAGCTCTAGCGTTCGTCGCGATCGACAAGAGCGGGGTGCAGAAAATCTGGGTACGCAACCTTTCCGAAAATATCGCGAGGCCTTTGAGCGGAACCGATAATGCGATCTATCCCTTCTGGTCTCCGGATGGAAGCGCAATCGGGTTTTTCGCAGATGGAAAGTTACGCCGGGTTTCCGCCAATGGTGGACCGGTCATCAGTATCTGCGACGCCACACGCGCGCGTGGCGGCAGTTGGGGTCCTGACGACTACATCCTGTTTACCCCTGACATCCAGTCGCCGATCTTTCGGGTGAAGGCGACTAGTGATGCAGCACCTCAGCCGATCACAAAAATTGACCTGGAGATCCATAGTACGCATCGCTGGCCTGTCGTTCTTCCCGATGGCAAGCGGTTTCTTTACTTCGCGGCGAATCACGCGCAACCGGAGGGAACCGCACGCAACGGAATTTACATCAGCTCGATCGATGGAAAAGAGAATCGGTTTCTGATGCCCTCAAATTCCAGCGCGGTTCTGGTACCGGGATACTTGCTGTTTGTGCGGGAAGGCGCTCTGGTGGCGCAAGCCTTCAACGCCAAATCTTTACAACTGGAGGGCGATCCCCACCTGATCAGCGATCACGTCTATCGCAGCTTGGCAACATGGCACGAAGTGGTGGATAGCTCGGACAATGGGATCCTGGTTTACGCCCCCGGCATTTCACAGGATATGAGCCATTTGGCTTGGTACGATGCGTCGGGGAAAAGCCTGGGAGATTTTGGGAGCAGCGACTTTGATCTGGACCTTCGTTTTTCGCCCGACGGACAGAAAATCGCGCATTCCGTTGGGAGGCCGAACAGCAAGTTGTTCGTGTATGACGTGAAGACGGGGTCGCGCCAACAACTTGAGTTCGATGATGGCTTCGATACTGCGCCGGTCTGGTCACCGGACGGGCACACCATCGCGTTCAGCAAGCGGGTGAAAAACCGCTATTTCATCTACCGCAAGGTAGCGGACGGGTCGCGCGCCTCCGAACTGATTTACGAATCGAATGAGAACAAGATGGTGACCGACTGGTCGCCGGATGGTAAGTTCCTGCTCGCGCAGAGTCGCACCTCGGCGGGCAGGCTGGCGGTATTCAAGGTTCCGCTCGATGGCGACCACACCCCGCAGCCTCTACTCGAGGGCGAGCACGATTTTTTCGATGCGAAACTTTCCCCAGACGGGCACTGGATTGTGTACGTTTCCAACCAGGGAGCCAGTTCCGAAATTTTCGTGAGTTCGTTCCCAGATCTTGCCGGGAAATGGCAAGTCTCCACTCGCGGCGGCGAGGCTCCGCATTGGCAGCGCGACGGCAAGGCCGTCTACTTCCTGAGCCAGGGCCGCAGCATTATGAAAGCGGACGTATCTACGACGGGCGGAAAGTTCACGATAGGAGGACAGCGCACGGTGATCAACGCCGCTGCGGTGGCTCCTCTGGTGTTTCGGCGATCGTTCTCCTATGACATCACCCCGGACGGAAAACGCGTGTTGGTGAACGCGCAGACCGAAAGCCCGGACGTACTTACCCTGGTAATGAACTGGCCGGAGCTGCTGAAGAAATGATCGCCAACGGAACTAAACTTGGTCCTTATGAAATCTCAGGGCCCTTAGGCGCAGGCGGCATGGGGGAGGTGTACCGCGCGCGCGATACGCGCCTGGACCGTTCGGTCGCGATTAAGGTCCTGCCTGCCCATGTTTCTGCAGACGCCGATTTGAGGCAACGCTTCGAGCGCGAAGCGCGGACCATTTCTGCCCTGCAACATCCGCATATCTGCACCCTTCACGATATCGGTCACCAGGATGGAATCGACTTTCTGGTGATGGAATACCTGGACGGGGAGACGCTCGCCGATCGCCTGAAGCGCGGGCCGCTGCCGGTGGACCAGACGGTAAAGATCGCGGTGGAGGTCTGCGACGCTCTGGAAAAGGCGCACCGACAGGGCATCGTGCATCGCGACCTGAAGCCCGGGAACATCATGCTGACCAAGGGCGGGGCGAAGCTGATGGACTTCGGTCTGGCCAAATCAGTCACGATCGCGGGATCGGGCAGCGCGGAAACCCACCTCACGCCTTCCACGCCGACGATGAACATGACGGCCCTCGCCTCGGCTGCCGGGCCACTCACGCAACGCGGAATGATCGTGGGAACGTTTCAGTACATGGCGCCTGAGACGCTACAGGGGCAGCCGGCCGATGCGCGCAGCGATATCTTTAGCCTGGGATGTGTGCTCTACGAGATGGTCACGGGGAATCGCGCGTTCGAGGGCAAGAGCCAGCTCAGCGTGCTGGCGGCGATCCTCGATAAAGAACCGATTCCGATTCGTTCCGCACAGCCGCTGACTCCTCCGGAACTCGAACGCGTGGTGGAGACATGTCTGGCGAAGGATCCCGATGCGCGATGGCAGAGCGCGGGCGACGTAGGGCGGCAGTTGCGTTGGATCACCGGCGCTTCTGCCAGCGTGACTGCGCCCGTTGTCGTAGAGGGTAGGACCTTCCGCACCATCGCGGCCGCGCTAGGAATCGCGCTGTTACTCGCGTTGCTGGGATTGGGCTACTCGTACCTGAGCCGTCCCGCCGTGCGCAGCATCCGAGCTTCGATTCCGCCGCCAGAGAATTCTACTTTCGATTTCGTCGGAGACTTTGCGGGCCCCCCGGTGCTTTCTCCAGACGGTACGCATGTGGCGTTTGCGGCAAGACGGGAAAAGGAATCGAGCGCTCTGTGGGTGCGCAACCTCGAAACCGGCGCGGTCGATAAGCTAGGCGGGACCGACGGGGGCTATTCACCGTTCTGGTCTGCGGACAGCCGATGGTTGGGATTTTTTTCCAATGACGGCAAGCTCAAGAGAATCTCGGCGTCGGGCGGCCCCGCAACCAGCCTCGCCGACGCACCCAACGCACGCGGTGGGGCGTGGAATCAGGACAATGTCATCCTGTATGCGCCGGATTACCGCAGCGGTCTATTTAAGATTTCAGCGAACGGCGGTAACCCGGCGCAGGTCACCACGGTCGATCTCTCTAAACACACTACCCATCGCTGGCCGGGCTTCCTGCCCGATGGAAAACATTTTCTTTACTTTGCCACGCACCACTCTGGAGGGCAGCGGGAGCTGAACGGCATCTACATGGGCTCGCTCGACAGCAAAGATGTAAAGCTGGTGTTGGTATCGGATTCTCCCGGGCAGTATGGCGCGGGCAATCTGATCTTCCGCAATCAGAGCGTGCTGATGGCGCAAAAGTTTAATGCTTCGACGGGCGCATTATCGGGCGATCCGATCACCATTGCCGACGACGTGCAGTATGACACCGGTACCTGGCGCACCAGCTTCAGCGTTAGTGACAACGGTGTCTTGGTGTACGAGCCTGACCCGAGTAAAGGGTCGATCGTTACGATCGGACTGCAATGGATGGATCGAACGGGAAAAATTCTGGGGCTGGCAAGCGAACCGGATTCGTATAAGGCCGCGGTCCTGTCTCCGGATGGCAAGAAGCTCGCAGTCTCGATGGGCGACCCTATTGCTGACATCTGGGTCCTGGATCTGCAGCGCAACCTGCGCACGCGCGTGACTTTCGATCCTTCCACCCACCTGACAGCGGCGTGGTCGCCGGACGGGCAACGGCTCGCGTACTCAGCGCAAACCGGAACTTTCGGGGCATCGATCCATGTGAAGGCCGCGAACGGCTCCGGACAGGACCAACTTCTGGTTGCGCCACCGACTTCGACCGGCGGCGTGATCTCTCCGCAATGGTCGCCCGATGAGCGCTACCTGGTTTATCACCAGCAGGATGGTCCGGTGGGAGCGACGGTGGAGGCGATCGATTTGAAAGGCGACCGCAAGCCGTTCACGGTGGTGAAGCCAGAGGCGCCACAAGCCAGCATCGTTCATCACAAGCTATCCCCGGATGGAAAGTGGTTGGCGTACAGCTCGACCGACTCAGGCCGCGAGGAGATTTATGTAACCAAGTTCCCTAGCGGAAGTGGGCGCTGGCAGGTTTCGCGCAGCGGCGGAACTTGCCCCATCTGGCGCGGCGATGGGAAAGAGATCTATTACTACGGCAGCGATGACACCCTCGTGGCCGTGGAAGTCAACGGATCGACTGACAATCTGGAAGTGGGCGAAGCGCACTCGCTGTTTCCCGCCCGGCGAATTTTCCCCATTGGCAATCCCTTCGATGTGACCGCGGATGGCAAGAAGTTCTTGTTAATGATGCCCCCGCCAGGATCGCAGTCCCCGATGACGCTGGTGATGAACTGGACTAGCGCTCTGGAAAAGAAGTAAGTCCGGGTTCCGAATTGTTGATTCATGATTTTTGATTGTTGATTGAAAGGCCCTCAGTTCGAAGTCGCGCCAAGGATCCCTCCAAACCAAGCCGAGAAGGCGGTTGAGCCAATTGGCTGACGGCATACTCCGAAATCCGCAACGAAAGCACTCGGAGCCATCGACGCAAGGTTCTCCGCCTGGTTCCTTGTAGAATTACTGGGATAGGTGAAATGCCCATGAAAGCGATTCTCATTTCCCAGACCGGCGGTCCGGAAGTTCTTCAATACAGCGACGTACCCACTCCGCAGCTCAAGTCCAACGAAGCGCTGGTCAAGATCGCAGCGGCCGGAGTGAACTTCATCGACGTCTATCATCGCGAGGGCAGGTATCCGGTGAAGCTGCCTTTTGTACCTGGGCAAGAGGGCGCCGGGACGGTAACCGAAGTGGGCAGCGAGGTGCGCGATTTCAAAGCTGGCGATCGCGTGGCGTACACCGGCGTAATGGGATCGTACGCGGCATACGCGGCGGTTCCGGCCGACCGCCTGGTGAAAATTCCCGAACACATGAACGAGCAGCAGGCCGCGGCAGCCATGCTGCAAGGGATGACGGCACACTATCTGGCGCACGATACGTTTCCGTTAAAGAAGGGAGACACGGCCCTGGTTCATGCGGCCGCAGGCGGCGTGGGACAGTTGCTGGTCCAGATGGCTCACCAGATCGGCGCGCGTGTGATTGGAACCGTTTCCACCGACGAGAAGGAGAAGCTGGCCCGCGAAGCCGGGGCGGACGAAGTGATCCAGTACACGAAGCAGGATTTCGAAGCAGAGACT
The DNA here is from genome assembly GCA_963797845.1 of Terriglobia bacterium. GTDB lineage: Bacteria > Acidobacteriota > Terriglobia > Terriglobales > Acidobacteriaceae > DASREM01. The sequence continues at coordinate 64,887 of CAWCRE010000005.1, read as the reverse complement.
AAGCGGCTCACCAACGGCAAAGGCGTCGACGTGGTCTATGACTCGGTGGGGAAAACCACCTTCGAAAAAGGCCTGAACGTTCTTCGCCCGCGCGGCATGATGGTGTTATTTGGCGGATCGAGCGGCGCGGTACCTCCCTTCGATCTGATCCAGCTTTCGCAAAAGGGATCGCTGTATGTGACCCGGCCTACTCTGAACCATTACGCGGTCACCCGGCAGGAACTGGAACAACGCGCGGGCGCATTGCTGGGGATGATCGCGGAAGGAAAGCTCAAGATACGCATTCAGCATGCCTATCCGCTGAAAGACGCGGCGCAGGCCCATCGCGACCTGGAAGCGCGTAAAACCATGGGGAAGCTGTTGCTGATCCCGGGGTGATTTTGCCGGGTGTCGGATCGGCTCTGCTACACTGGCCAGCAACTCTTCGCGATTGCCGGGAGCTTCTTCCAGATCATGTCGCAAAATCAAACTCCTACACCTCGCACCCGACTGGTGCGCGAGCCCCAGCGCGCGGTATATGACCGCGCCGAGGCTTACCAGATTCTTGATGAAGGCTTCATCTGCCATGTGGGATTCGTTGCCGACGGGCACCCGTTCGTGATTCCTACTGGCTACGGCCGCACCGGAGACAATCTGTACATTCACGGTTCGGCCGCAAGCCGTATGCTGCGGCGCCTTGATGAAGGCGTGCAGGTGTGCGTGACCGTCACGCTGCTCGATGGGCTGGTGCTGGCGCGATCGATTTTCAATCACTCGATGAATTACCGGTCGGTGGTGGTGCTGGGAACCGCGCACGCCGTGCAGGATCCCGTGGAGAAGCTGGAAGCGCTGCGCTTGCTGTCGGAACACATTATTCCCGGGCGGTGGGCCGAGTCTCGGCAGCCGAACGAGAAAGAATTGAAAGCGACTCTGGTGATGAAGCTGCCGATCGAGGAGTTCTCCGCCAAAGTGCGGAAAGGGCCGCCGATAGATGACGAGGAAGATATGTCGTTTCCGACCTGGGCTGGAGTGCTGCCGCTGGAGGTACGCGTGGGTGAGGCAGTGAATGATCCGCAACTGGACCCGGCCATTCCGGTGCCTGGGTATGTAAAAAATTATTCGCGAATGAAGTAACGATAGGCTTGAGGTGAAAAGAGGAAATCAAAGTTCGGCAGGCGCTCTCCCGCAGCGATCAAGAGACGCAATTCAACAATGCAGTTCCGCCTTCAGACCCTTTGGATCGCTGGCGTAGGTTAGCGCGGTTTCTGCTTCGACGACCCCGGAGCGCACCAGTTTTTCGATTTCCGCGTCGAAGTATTGCATGCCTTCGGCAGCGCCGTCTTTCATGGCGCGAAGCAAAATCTGGCCCGAAGGATCTTCCTGTTCCAGAGATTCAAGAATGCGCGGGCTGACTTTCAGAACTTCAAATGCGGCTGCGCGGCCTTGTCCGTCTTTGCGCGGAAGCAGTCGCTGCGCAATCACGTAGCGCAAGCTTTTCGCGACTCGACCGCGCACCGCTTCATGGTCGGTCGCTCGCACCAGCCGCTCGACTGTCTTAGCGGCATCGATCGTGTTCACGCTGGACAGCACCAGGTGTCCGGTTTCGGCGGCTTCGAGCGCCATTTTCATGGTGTCGGGATCCAGCATCTCTCCTAGCAGGATCACGCGCGGCGCTTGACGCAGCGCGGCCTTCAAGGCATGCGCAAAGCTCGGCGTGTCGCTGTGCAATTCGCGCTGGTGAATCGTCGCCTGCTTATGATTGTGCAGAAACTCGATGGGATCTTCGATGGTGATGATGTGGCAAGTCTTGCGGCGATTGATCTCATCGAGCAATGCCGCGAGAGTCGAAGACTTTCCCGACCCGCGCGCGCCGGTCACCAGCACAATGCCGTCTTTCAAATTGGCGATTTCTTTCAGGTGAGCGGGAAGACCAAGCGCGGCAAAGTCTGGTATGGCCGTGGGAATGACGCGCATGATCACCGCACAGCTTCCGCGCTGAATGAATACGTTCACGCGAAAGCGCGCCACCCCGGCGATGCCGTAGGAAATATCGCAAGAGCCCTGCTCACGCAGCAAGGTGATGGCCTGCTTGTTACTGCCGATCAGGTCTGCGGCAATCCGCCGCGTATCATCGGCGTTCATCACGCGATAGTTTGGAATCTCGACCGGAATCAGTTGCCCCAGCACTTCGACTTGCGGTGGACGCCCCGGCGAAAACACCAGGTCGCTGATTTGCGGAGTCGCGTGCAGCATTGCCGCCAGCAGCGTCGCCGTAGGGACGCTGCCCGGGGACTTCTCCAACTTCACTTTGATAGGAGCTGTGCCTGCCGATGCCACGCGGCTTCCTTTGGGGGAGAACAGCAGAGTGGTCCTGAATCTTCACTCTAGCGGAAAAGGCGGCCAAGGTCCTAGGACGATAAGGTCATAGACCTTCGTAATCAATTACTTGGAAGCGTTCCAGTCGGGCGGAAAACAACGAGAAGGGCGGCCAAAGCCGCCCGAAATTCTGTCGCTCAGCCAAAGTCGCCCAAACGGACTGACTACAAGTTCGCCCCGAAGGCGAGCAAACGCCCGTCGCAATCCTCCACCACAAACTCACGCGAGCCCCAGGGCATATTCCCAAGCCCGCGTATAAATTCGACACCTCGAGCTGCGTACTCGGCATAAAGCTCGTCCGCATCTTCGACGAAAAGGTATGCATCGAGAAGTTCGTCCGAATATTTGTCAGGGTTAGCTGCGGGAGGTTCGGCACAACGGAAGTGGATGGCGTGCTGGTCGCGCGCAACGATAGCGTAAACCGGAGGATCCTGCCATTTGCCCAGACATTTGAAGCCAAGCTTGTCTTCGTAGTAAGCAAGGGTGCCGGGAATGTCCATGGTGAAAAACTGAGGCGCGATCTGACGGATCATCGGCAAAGTTTAAAGCAGGTCGGCGGCTAATAAAAGCCTGCGAGAGTTCGCTTTCTCGCCCGACCTGCTTCATTTCCGCGGATCGTATGCTGTCCCCTACGGCTTCTTGACCGCACCCTTCTTCGGCTTTCCGAAGCTGGTTTCAATCGAAGCGCCGATGCTGGCAAGCATCTGCTTGGCCGGGTCGGCAAACGGACCGCTGGGATCCAGTTCCAGGTACTTGTTGAAGGCTTCTGCTGTCCCCTCAGGCGCCACCATCTTGTCGCCCTTCAGGGTAGCTTTGCCCATGAGGTTCACGCCCTTCCAGTAATAAGCAGCGGCGCGGTTGGGATCGGCGGCGATGGCTTTATCGAAGGCTGCGAGCGCATCGTCGATTTTGCCGGTGTTGGTGAGCACAGCGCCAAGGTTGAAGTAATACTGGCCTGCGCCCGTAGGATCGAGCGTGGCGGCCTGCGTGTAAGCCTTGATTGCATCATCCGACTTCCCGGCCTTGCCGGCGGCGTCGCCCATGTTGTTGTAGTAGCTAGCCATCTTCTTGTTGGCGTCCGGATCTTTGCCGCCCTCCGCCTGTTTCGTGTCGATGGCTTTCTGATATGACTGAACGGCCGAATCGAAGCGCTTGGTCTTCTCCGCCGCATCGGTTTGCTTGGGAGCGGACACGCGATAGGCATCGCCCAACGTCGCCCACAGCACATCGCGGCTGGGATCTATCTGCGTGGCCTGGTTCATCGTGCTGATCGCATTGTCGAAGTTGCCAGCCTGCATGTCAGCGCGGGCGGAAGCCAGCTTCTCGTTCAAGGCCTTGACGGTATTGTTCTCTTTCGTCACCTTCTCGGCTTCAGCCTGTTTCTTCTTCAGTTCCTCCGGATTTACGCCCTGGCCTTGCGCCTGGTTCGCCAGTTCTTTCTTCAGATCGAAGTCAAGCGTGTTCTCGTCAAGGGTGACCGGCACGTTGGTAAAGTGATACAGCTCCTTGCCATCGGCGCCAGTCATGGTGACTTTGTATTTTCCTGGGGCAATGCCGAGAGAGAAATACGCGCCCTTTTTGCACTTGATGTCGTACTTGTGGCCGGTGTCCTGGCTGTACCATTCAACGGTGGCGCCGTCGATGGCCCCCCCTTGTTGGTCTTTGCAAACGCCCTTCACCGAACCCGTGGCCTGGGCAAACACTGGAGGCACGCACAACCCCGCCACCAGGGCCAGCAGGATGATCATTGCAAAACGTACTTTCATTTTGGCCTCCCGGCGAAAAAAGTTTTGATTGCTGATTTTCGATTGTTGAATGCAAAACGCGGGCGCTTCCTTCAACAATCAGAAATCAAAAATCAACCGCGATGAACCGCCTCCGCGTAAGGAATCGGATCTTCCGACCCCGCGTCCTGGAATGCTCGCAGACGCAATACGCAGCTGTCGCAAACGCCACAGGCGCGATCTTGGCGACTGTAGCATGACCACGTTAAATCCAGCGGCGCTCCCAATTCAAGGCCAAGGGTCACAATCTGCGACTTTCGCAGGTGGATCAGGGGAGTCTCAATTTGGATCTTCCCCTCCTTTGTTCCGGCCTTAATCACTGCATTAAACGCCTCATAGTAGGCGGGACGGCAGTCCGGATAACCCGAGCTGTCCTGCTCGACCGCGCCGATGAAGATCCTGGTGGCATCCAGTACCTCGGCCCAACTGACCGCGACGGACAAGAAAATGTGCGTTGCGAAAGGGAACGTAGGTGACTGGAACGTCGTGTCCAATGGCGGCTGATTCGGGCACGGCAATGCTGGTATCGGTCAACGCCGAACCGCCAATCGCCCGCAAAGCCTCATTGCGCACCAGCAGTCGGTCGCGAATTCCGAGCCGATCGCAAATGCCGAGAAATGCCTGGCGCTCGCGCTCTTCGGTGCGCTGCCCATAACTTATGTGCACCGCGGCCGCGTGGTAGTCGCGTGCTGCCAGCGCCGCGCACACGCACGAATCCATGCCTCCGCTGAGCAGAACCACCGCGCGGGGTTTGGCTGCTTGTGTGTCCATTATGGCGATGCTGCATTGTTGGGACCATTGGCGAATTTGCGGATTGTTGGATTGACGAATTCGTCAATTCCGTACTCCGGCAATTCGACAATCAAAGATCAACAATGACTAAACCCCTTTCATCACTGGATCCCAAATGAACTTGTGTATCTGAAGCGACAGACGTGCGGGAACGCGGTCCGCAAGCATCCACTCGGCCAGTTGCTGCGGGTCGAGGAGGCAATGTTCGGTGTCGCGCGCCCCGGACGCATCTTTGCGAAACGCCGGGGAAAACAGGACCGCATTCACGCGCCGTCCAAGATCGTGCCGGCGCACAAAATCGCAGGCAAAGTCATAATCGGCGCGGCTGGAGAGCACGAACTTCACCTCGTCGGAGGAGGTCAGCGTATCCAAATTCTCTTCGCGGAAGCTGTCGCCCTCGCCCGAGTCCGGACATTTCACATCCACAATCTTCACCACGCCTTTGGGAACGCGCTCCAGCGGACGCTCGCCGCTGGTTTCAAGCAACACCGTGTAACCTAGGTCGAGAAGGCTCTGCATCAGCGGAACCACTTCGCGCTCCTGCAGCATGGGCTCTCCGCCGGTGACCTCGACCAAGCCACCGTCGGGGAGCAAACGTTCGACTTCCGTCATGACCTCCCCAAGCTCCATGCGGCGTCCGCCGCTGAAGGTGTACTCGCTGTCACACCAGTTGCAGCGCAGGTTGCATCCTGTCAGCCGCACGAACACACATGGCAGCCCAGCGTATGTGGACTCGCCCTGGATCGACTTGAAGATTTCGGTGATCTGCATCGAATACCGTCGGCTGCTGGCCCTTGGCCTACTCTGAATAGGTGGCGGTCGTGGTGTCGGTCTCGTAAACAGTGACGTTTTTCACGCGCACGCGGCCGTTGGTGACGCGTCCCAGACGGGTATTGCTCTCGTCGTAAAAATATTTGGCCAGATTCTCGGCCGAGGGATTCAGCGTGGTGAACGGCTCCAGGTCATTGATCATCTGGTGATCGAGCCGGTCGATCACGTGCTTCATGACTTCTTTCAGGTCTTTGAAATCGAGCAGCAGCCCAGCCTTGTCGAGCTCCGCCCCGGCCAGGGTCACGCGGACCTTGTAGTTATGTCCGTGCGGATTCTCGCACTTGCCTTTGTAGTTGCGCAGGTAGTGCCCTGCGGCAAACGTATCTTCCACGGTGACTTCGAACATGAATCCTCTCGGCAGCCCGTAAACACAGGGCAAAGCCGCATTCCGACCTGTCCATTGTATCGCGATTGGTAAGTAGCGAGTAGCGAGTACCGAGTATCGAGAAAACCACGCCAGAGTGTGGCGACCGCACGATTCCTGGGGCAGAAGTAAAAGGCCGCAGGGCAAAGCCCTTAATTCAATCTGAAGTGGATCTGAACGGAAATATCGACTGGGATCGGAGTGGTGCCGCACATCGCAGGCTTGAATTTCCAGCGTTTCACGGCTTCGATAGCATTCTTATCAAGGCTGGGCTCGAGTGTCTCGATCACGCTAGCATCGCTGACGTGTCCGTCAGCCTCAACCGTTACATAGAGTGTTGTAAATCCCTGTATCTTGCTCTTACGAGCTGATTCCGAGTACGTCGGATCAGCTGTGCTTAACGGTTTCGGAGCTATTCGGTGATCGCACACCTGCCGAACTGGAACTGCGGGTAAACCGAGGAACAAACCCGCGGCAGGCACTGTCGAATCGAGGTGCCTAACCGAAGCGTCGACGATCAATTTTCCACCAAACAGCACTTGGCGTTTGCGGGCATACTCCTTGCCGTTGAATTGAGCGAAATCTGAGTAGACCTCCACTTGCTCCAAATTCTCAAACGTCCTGCTCTTGATTTTCACAAGGCGCTGCATGGAATCCAAACAATAGGTCCTACTTTCGGATTTTGAACCGTGCTGACTGACCTTCATACAAGATATATGACCGCCGACTTCATCTTTCTCGTCCTGGATTCCTTCAATCGTAGCGTCGAAAGGAGCGTCCGGCTGAAACGGACTGCCATCTTTGAAAAGATGATCGAGTTGTTGAACCCGCAGCGGTGGAAATTTCAGATTCCGATCCGTCCATTCCTTGTCCTCGTCGCGCACTTTTTTTTCCTGATATCCCGGCATATTGATATCAAGCCGCCACACACTTGGCGACATCCAGTTCAGCTTGTAAGTTCCACTAACGGGCGCATCGAAAGTGAGCATGAAATTGACCGTCAACTCGAAAGGCGGCGAACCTTCTTTCTGAATGGATGACTTCTCGAACGCTGCCAAGAGGTCTGCCTTGGCCTGATCGTAGTTCTTTTCAGCCAGTGCGAGCGTCGGGCTCGCGACTAGAAGCATGACTATAAGAAGGCGCATGGTCGTGCATTGTATCTGAGTGCTTAACCTCGAGGGGGGCTTGGTAGCCACAAACAGGAATGTCTGTGCCACATTGGGAGGACAGCGGCTCCCTCAAAAATAAGAAAGCCCCGCCATTACGGCGAGGCTCTTGATCAACAGCAATCTTACTTCGTGCACCCGTTCGTCACCCCGGTCAGCACGTTGTTCGCGGCCGTTAGGGTCAGGTCGTAGCACACGCCATCGGAGTCGTTAAAGAAATAGTGCTGCTGGCTCGACTGCCCGGTGTTGCCGATCAGGTTGAAATTGGAGTCGAACTCCAGCGTGTCGGTCGGGGCCACGGAATTGTTGCGCACGCTGGAATACGTCAGCGTGCCGTTCTCCGTGGTCGTGGACTCGACGTGGTTCTCCTGATGGATGCCGGTGGTCTGCGAGAACGTTCCATCGGGGTTCGAAACGAAGTTAATGTCGACGGTCAGCGGATAGCGGGTCAGCCCGGTCACGACTTTCGTTCCCCCCGCATCGACTTGCGTGGTGGTCGAATTGACTGTTGTGGACTGGTTGATGTCCTGCACATAGACAGCGCTGGTGATGTCGAAAGTCTGCACGTTGGAGAAGGCGATGTTCTGGGCCACGGTGGTATCGACACGGCCTTTGTCGGTCTCGACGTAGCCAGAAATCGAATAATTCCGGTTCGAGGTCACCGACACGGTTCCTGTGATATTGCCATCGGGATCGGTGTTCAGTTTTTCGGTGACGGTTGGAGTCGGGGTGCCGCTGAGATTGTTACTGGTCACGGCCCCGGTCACTTCGGCCACGCTCTTGTCCTCGATCAACAGCAGCGTGGAGGCCACGGAGAAATAATTGTCGGCGTTGAACACGCTGAGCGACACCGTATGCGGCTGCCCGTCGCTGAGCATTCCGGCAAAGGGAGTCAGGTCCACCCTAGCGGGTATGAAGTTCAGCGTCTGCACTCCGGGCAGCGGGAACCATAAATATGGATCAATCCCTCCGGTATAGATCCAGGGAAAGATCGGCGCCACGCCAGCGGGCTGGCCGTCAATCGAGACCTCGCCTTCGCGATACGCGGTTCCCGGGCAGCTCTGGAGTTCGCTCGCGACATCGTCGGGAACGCAGGTGTACCAAAACTCGTCCGCGTTCTGGCTCTGCGCATAAACGTCGAGATAGGCGCGCCTGATGTTCATCGGCAGAGTTGTGAAGGTCTGTGACAAAGTGTCGGTCGAGGTCGAAAGCGTTGCCGTGCCCGGACTGCTGTTCAGCGGCAGCACCGCGTCAAACGGATGCCGCTCCGGCGGAGTCGAAGTCAACGGATAGAACTGCAGTTCAGCGCTGCCATAAATAATTCCGGTATAGGTCGAATCAACCAGGTTGCCGAGGTTCACGGTTCCGGTCTGCGCGGTTTCAAACAGCGGCGTGTAGTCGGTGACATCGGTCTCGACGTGCCAGGACGGGCTCAGCGTCGGCGAGGGCTCGGCGGTGGTGCCGAAGTATATTGCCGTGTTCCCAAGAAAAATGTTGCCGGTGCGGTCGAACTGGATTCCCGCTGTGACCGAAAAATTTCCGACGAAGACGACTTTCTGCCACGGGCCCACGCAATCGGGCGCGGGCGTGTACTGGAAAGTTTTGGGAGTGAAATCTTCGAACGCCAGCATGGAGAACAACTGCACCACACAAGGCTTTTCGTTGGGACGCGGCACCCGCGGGTCGGCGGTCACCGTATTGCTGGAACCCACCACATAGTTAGGATTTGCCGCAAAGCTCGGAATCGCCAGTGCCATGGCGACGGCCAGGCTTAAAAGAATTTGTCCCCGGAAGACCGTGAGAGTTTTCATCTGAACTCCTCTTATAACTTTCTCCGACACGCCCCAGTGCTCAAAAGAAAAGGAACTCAGCATACCTCGCGCGGGAGACTTGTCAAGGGGAGGGATGACTTACAGTGTAGTACGGAGGTTTCGCGACCCCTGCCGCGGCAAAAATCGCCACGGCTGGACGGACGGGGCGTCCGTCCCCACGTGAGTTCACTCGATTCCGAAGAACTGCTCGACCTGCCGGATATCGGTCGTCCTCCGGTAATTGGGCAGGCTCTCGATGAAGACTTTTCCGTATTGCTTCTTCAGGATGCGGTTGTCTAGTAGAGCCAGCAGTCCGCGATCGTGAAGCGAGCGGATCAGACGTCCGAACCCCTGCTTCAGCGTGATTACCGCTGCCGGGACCTGGTACTGGAAGAACGCATTTCCGCCCTCGGCGTCGATTGATTTCACCCGCGCCGCGACCACCGGATCGCTCGGTACTGCGAAGGGCAAGCGGTCGATGATGACGCAACTGAATTGCTCTCCCTGCACGTCGACGCCTTGCCAGAACGACGAAGTTGCAAACAGCACCGCGTTCGGCGTGAGCCGGAATTCCTCGAGCAGCGCGATTTCGGAGCGTCGCCTTGCAGCAGCATCGGAAACTCCAGCTCGCCGAGCAGGCGCTGGTAGACTTCGTTCATCTGCGCGTAGCTGGTGAACAGAACGAAGGCCCGTCCGCGCGTGATCTCCAGCATGCGGCGAATGCGGTCGGCGGCCTTGGCGGCGAACTGCGGCGTGCGCGGATCGGGCAAATCCGGCGGGACATACAGAATCGCCTGGTTCTGATAATCGAAGTGCGAAGGCAGCACGACTTCGCGGGTGTGCTCGACCCCGAGCCGGCGCCTCATGTACTCGAATCCTCCGCCGACGGCCAGGGTCGCGGAGGTCAGCACCGCGCAATCGAGATTGTCGAATAGCGTCGTCTTCAATATCGGCGCGACATCAATCGGCGTGGCTTGCAAGAACACATTCGATTCGGTCGCGACCCCCGCGCCGCCGCTCGATCCAGAACACCGTGTTGTGATCTTCGGATTCCATCACGAATCCGAGTTGCACCTGCAATTCCTGCGCGCGCCGCGAGAAGTTGAAGACCTCCTCGGGCTTCGACGGCATGTGCTCCATCTCGGAGCCCAGCCGCTGCAGCGCTTCTGCATCAGCGACAGGAACTCGTCTCCGTTCTCCTCCAGAATCTCGCGGCGGTTCTCGAACGCGAAACGCCCCTCGCCCTGGCGGCAGCAGCGCAGAAAAAAAACATCGATCGCTCGCGCAAGCTCTTCACGCTCCCGACGAGAGCAGCCGAGAGCATGTGGTTGCGCTGCAGCGAAGCTTCGACATCGCGGCAGAGTTCTTCGAAACGCGCAGTTGCTGACGGAAACGCCGAAGTAGCTTCCCGCAACATCCTCGAGCTCGTGGGCTTCGTCGAAGATCACAGCGCCGACTTCGGGCAGAATTCCGGCGTCGGACGCGTATTCCGCCTGCTGCTTGATCGCGAGATCCGCGAAGAACAGGTGATGATTGACGATGATGATGTCGCTCTCCATTGCGCGACGATGCATCTCGGTAATGAAGCAGTTCTCCAATGAGCTGCACTTCTGTCCGAGACAAGTGTCGGAACGCGCGTCGAGCTTGTGCCAGAGCGCGCTGGCTTCAGGCAGCGAGCCAGTTCGGCGCGATCCCCGGTATGCGTCGACCTTCTCCCACGCCGCGATCGCGCGATAGTGCTCGATCTCTTCCAACCCGCTGAGAACTGGCTGATCGGTGAGATCGTAGAGCTTCTTGCGGCAGAGATAGTTGTTGCGCCCCTTCATGTAGCAGACGTTCAGCTTGCCTTCGCCGTTGGGAAAAAGCGCCTGCTCGAGGAACGGAATGTCTTTGTAGAAGAGCTGCTCCTGCAGATTCTTGGTTCCAGTGGAAATGATCACGCGCTTGCCGGAACGAATGACAGGCACAAGATAAGCGAGAGTCTTCCCAGTTCCAGTGCCAGCTTCGACGATCAGGTGACGCTTCTCTTCGAGCGCTTGCTCGACGGCTTGCGCCATCTGGAGCTGCCCGCGCCGGAACTCGTATGCGGGATGCGTGCGCGACAGCACTCCTCCGGGAGCGAAGAACTGGTAAAGCGACCCGGCATTGGCGCTGGCAGACGCGGGCTGAGTAGGTGAAGCCACGGAGTCTCTATAATAGATCTGTACCGAGTGCAGAGGTCAGCTTTCAGAATGCAAGAAAGACAAGCGACGTGGTTTTACTTCTGCATTCTGAAATCTCACTTCTTACTCAATCATTGACGCGAATCAATCGAACAGTCGATGAGCCGACATCACGGTCGGTCTTCCCACGATCGCCATTGTCGGACGTCCGAACGTCGGGAAATCCACGCTATTCAATCGCATCGTCGGGTCGCGCCGCGCCATTGTGGGCGACGAGCCGGGAATCACGCGCGACCGCCTCTATGGCGAAGCCAACTGGCGTGGTCGCGATCTTGCGCATTGTCGATACTGGCGGAATTCTCCCGGAAGACAAAGACTTCATTCCAGCAGAAATCTTTCGCCAGGCCAAAGTCGCATTGGAAGAAGCCGACGCGATCGTCATGGTGGTCGACGGCCGAGCCGAAATCACCGGCCCGGATCTGGAACTGGCGCGGCTGCTGCTCCGCAGCGGCAAGCCGCTGTTTCTTGCGGTCAATAAAGTCGACAGCGATAAGCAGTCAGGACTTCTGGACGATTTCCATCGGCCTTGGCATCCGGAAATTTTCCCGGTCTCCGCCGAGCATGGACGCGGCGTCGATGATCTGCTCGACGCTGTGTTCGACAGCTCTGAAGATTGAAGCAGCAACGGCCATCGCGGAACCCGACAGCTGAACTCGAAGAGCGACGAGACGAAGAAGGCGACCGAGCCGAAGAGTCCGAAGAACCCCGCGAAACGAAGGTCGCCATCATTGGCCATCCGAATGTCGGCAAATCGACTTTACTGAACCGGTTGACCGGGACATCGCGCTCCATTGTTTCTCCGATTCCCGGCACCACTCGCGATGCAGTCGACGAGATCGTCGAGCGCGATAAGCGCGCTTCAGATTCATTGACACGGCTGGAATCCGCCGCAAAGGCAAGACTCATCTCATGGCGGAGAAACTTTCCGTCGTCATGGCGCGCAAGCACCTGGAAGCAGCTGATATCGCGCTGCTGGTGATCGACGCCACCGAAGGCGTGAGTGCGCTCGACGCCACCATCGCCGGATACGCGCATGAGAGCGGCCGCTCGGTCATCATCATCGTGAATAAATGGGACCTGGTGACCAGCGGCGAAAGAAGGCGTCAGCCAGTCGAGAGCCGCGCGCATGCGGGATAGCAAGCGTCCCGGAGATCGCGAAGCCTACGAAGCAGCGCCTGCGCGACTCCTCAAATTTCTGGGCTATGCTCCCGTGCTATTTGTTTCCGCGCAAACGGGCGTGGCACGGACAAAATCTGGCCGACCTTGAGGAAGTGGCAGCCGAACGCCGCAAGCGCATTTCAACCAGCGAGATGAATCGTTTCCTGAAGCATGTTGACTTCGATCGCGCGTCCGTTCCAGCGCGCCAGCGGGTGAAGATCTATTACTGACCCAGGCCTCAGTCTCTCCGCCGACTTTCGTCCTGTTTACCGACCGCCGGTGAAGCTGCACTTTTCCTACAAGCGGTTTCTGGAGAACCAGATTCGCGAGGCGTTCGGCTTTGTCGGAACGCCGATCTGGATCAAGAATCGGGCACACGATCAGTGAGACCACTCCATGTAAGTGACCGCCGCCCTGATTGTGCGCAGTAAGGAAAGCGGCAGATTCCTCGGTCGCCGTCGCGTCGCGCTCCGGCTCGGGCGGAACTGACAATGTGAAGAAAATGCTCTTCCACTTCGTCGACGGCGCTTAACCACATTGGATCGATCGCTTACCCGATCGGTTCCGGCGGGGGTAGCGGAGGTGGAATCGGCGGTGGCGAGACTGGCGGAGGCGCCGGATACAACACCGCGCTCAGCGGGGGATACCGCGCCGCAAAGAAGTAAATCGAGTATGCGGGAAAGAATACGATCACGGGCACCGACACCAGCGACACGGCGTACAGCATCACGCAGAGAAAAATCGCGCCGACCACGACGGCCAGCGTGATGGTGTAAAGATTCCACGTCAGTCCACCCGCTTTGCCCAACAAAACCGCAATTGCGCCAAAGCCTCCAAATGGAATCAGAAGAATTAGGATCACGATGACCGAAACGATGCCCACCACAACGGCGGCGCCGAGCGACATCACCAGTTTCATGCCCGCATATCCGGCGTAGCTGCCGGTTTCCGATTTCAATATCGGCAGCAGGCGCCGCCACCCCTCGATCGCTGAAATGTTCTCCAGCGCCATCTGCGGCACAACGAAGTCCTTGGTGAACACATGCACGACGATCATGGCAATAACGAGCGCGAGAAAAGCAAAGAACAGGACCATGCCTCCCAGGATCAGTGGGACCAGATGCTCTTTCGGAGACTTCATCCAGCCCATGCCAAACGCAATCGCTGCGGGAACGCCGACCAGGATGGTGAAGATCACCAGCGTCGCGAGCAGCACCAGCAGTTGCCAGACCGAAGAGCCGCAGGCCCGGGCCCTGCCGGGTATTCCAGCGTTTTCGGATTTCGCAATATCTGGAGACCACGGCGTCAAACAGCACGAACCGCATCACGCTGCTCACGTAGAGAAACAAGATCCAGAGAACCAATGCACAAACGACGAGGATGGCGATCAGTCCGGCATACGCGGCGGGTTCATGTTCGGCAGTGACAGGCTCAAGAGATGATCGGTGCCGGACGGCTGGCGCGGGAGAGCGAAACTTCGGGGCATACTGCAACCACCGCCGGAGCTGAGTTCTCCGGCGAGGAAGCCAACCAAGGCGAGCCGGGCCCATTGAGCAAAGCGGAAGGGCTTGGTCAGTTGCTGCTTGGTGTGCTCAAAGGCAGGCCCGATCGCATCCACGGCGGAGATTGGCAAGAGGTCACCTCGAAGGCAAAGTAACGCCGGGCGGCTGTGAGGTCAAGGAATCAATGCATCAATGCAGAAGTGAGAAGGCAGAATGCGGAATTAAATGCAGAAGTTAGAAGTCAGAATGCAGAACCTGGATATTCCGAGTATCTCGCAGGCAACGAGGAGATTCCTCCTTCGTCGGAATGACAACCTTGGCTGTAATTCTTCATTTTGAATTCGAACGTCTGCATTGTTTTACTCGTATCGCAACGCCTCTACCGGATCGAGCTTCGAGGCGCGCAGCGCCGGAACCAGGCCGCTGGCCACGCCGACCACCAGCAGCACGCCGGTCGAGAGCAGCACCGTCATCATCGAAATTTGCAGATGGATGTCGGCTTTGCCGGAATCGTCTTCGAACAGCGGCCCCATCAGAGGCAACGTTCCCACCGCGGCGGCCACCGCATACGAAAGCAGCACCCCGATGGCCCCGCCCAGCAGCATGATCAGCAGCGTTTCCGCCAGGAATTGCAGCTTGATGTGACGCTTTCTTGCGCCCAGCGCGCGACGCAGGCCGATTTCGCGAATGCGCTCGTCCACGGAAACCAGCATGATGTTCATCACGCCGACGCCGCCGATGCCGAGCGTCAGCGTGCCGATGAATGTGAGCAGGACTTGCAGCCCGATGGTCAGCGCATCGATCACGGGGCGGAACTCGTCGCGCCCGAACATCTGAATCGCTTTCGGATCGGTTGGCGAAAACTGCTGCCGAGTGGCCACGGCGGCCAGCACCTGCGCCATGGCTTTCTTTTCAAATTGCGGAGCGATGGGCTCGAAGACCATCACCTGCGGCATCTCGCGTGTTCCAGAGATCTCCGGCAGCAGAGTAAGGGATCCACGCCGAATCGTCGTCGCTGGTGAAATAATTGCTGAGCTGGATCTTTTGCGCCATCACGCCGATCACGGTGAAACGCACGCCGCCAATTGCAACTGTCTTCGCCTACTGCCGGACGTCCGCTGAACAATTGCTCGCGCACGCGTCCGCCGAGAAAAACCACGCGCCGCCGCTCCAGTTCATCGGACGGACTGATCCAACGCCCTTCGGATGGAACCTCGTTGCGCATCTCCCCGTACTCAGGACACACGCCGCGGATCGCCGCCGTGCCCACCATGCGGTCGCCATACGAGATGCCCGGGCCGCTTCACCGTTTCAAGGCAGACGTGCTTCACCAGCGGGGCTGTGTCTTTCACCATGTCGAGGTCGGCCTGTTCGAGCACAACTTTCTTGCCGGCGCGCTGTCCGCCGGGTTGCTCGCTGGTTTGCTGCGGCCAGCAGATGACGACGCTCTTGCCGAAAGCGTCGAACCCGCTCACCAGGATCTGGCGAAAGCTGCTGCCGTACGCAATCAGCAGTGTGACTGTCGCAATGCCCCACACGATACCCAGCATGGTGAGCAGGCTGCGCGTGTAGTTGCGCTTCAGCGCGATCCAGGCTTCGAGAATGATTTGGAGCAACATAAAATCTCGAAGGGCCGGCAGGATGCCGATCGGTACTCTATCCGCCCGCCTCAAATCGCAGCGCTTCAATCGGATCGACCGATGCCGCTCTGCGTGCGGGATACAGCGCGGATAACACCGCAATCGTTCCCAGCAACCCGCACGCCAGCAGCCCGGATGCCACGTCGGCAGCAGTCCCGCGAAAAAGTCCGGCATGGGCAAGCAGGTCCACCAGCGAACACAGTCCGTAAGCGACGCCCATTCCAATCGCGCCGCTCACAAAAGCAATCAACAAAGCCTCGATGAAAAATTGCCGCAGGATGGTGTGTGCGGGAGCGCCCAGCGCTTTACGCACTCCGATTTCGCGCGTGCGCTCGCGGACCGCCACCATCATCACGTTCATGACGCCGAGGCCGCCGAGGAACAAGCGTGACCACGCCGACCGCGCCGAGAAAATACTTCATGCCATCGGTCATCTGGCGAAAGGCTTTGGCTTCCTGCACCGTGTCCCAGATAGGACAGGCTTCCTTGTCGAGGGGATCGAAATTGTGCAGGCGGCCGAGCACGGTGCGGACTTCGTGTTTGCAAGCTTCATGCTGCTCGACGGACTTCGGCGTGACCAGCATTTGGTCGAAGCTGTCTTCGAGTGGCCGGGAGGCTTGTCGGGAAAATCGCGCATCATCGGCGGAGAAGGGAATGAACATCTTTGTTCACGTCCCATCCGTCATAGCTGGAATCCTGCTTCTTTTTCGCCATGACGCCGACCACCGAGAAGGGAATGTCGTTGAGGTAAACGTTCTGGCCTACCGGGTCGCCGGCCGGGAAAGAGTTGCTTGGCGGCATCGCTGCCGAGAAAGGCGACCGGCGCCTTGCCTGATTCAGATCGTCCCAGTTGTAAAAACGGCCGAGGCCCACATCGAGGCTGCGGATGTCACCAAACGGCGGATAGAACCGGTCACCGTGAAACGCCGCGTTGTTGTATGCCGCTGTGAACGCGGATCGATTTCCTGCTCAAGCTCGGGAAGCGCGTATTCGCAATCCGGAGACTCCGCCTGCAGCGCCGCCACGTCGCCATCTTCCCAGTGCACACCTCGCGTCCGGCGCGGGCTCCGCCAGCTTGCAGGCTGGTGCGGCCGTGGAAGACGATCATGATGTCTTTGCCGAGATTCTTCGCCTGGTCTTCCTGCCCTTTGCGCAGGCCTTCGCCAGCCGCGACCATCAGCACGATCGAGACGATTCCCCAGGCAATTCCGAACATGGTGAGGAATGTACGCAGCTTGTGCGACCAGAGAGTTCGAACTACATCGCCAATGAGGTCCTTGAGTACCATTCCGATGTTATGGACGCGCCTGCGCCGGGAACGTAAGCCGCGTTCTTGCGCTGAATAGAGATACGAAAGAAAGGGAAGATTTGTTGCAGAAAAAGCAAACTAGGGCTTGAGGGCGGGCTGAGTTCCAACCTGGTCAAGCCATGTATCCAACTCGCGCAGAGCGACTTCGCACTGCTGGCGATGCCGTTCCTTTCGGTCCCGAATTTTCTTCTCGAGCGGGGGCAGCAGGTCGAACGTTATGTTACCGGGCTGGAAATTCTTTGTCTCTGCCTTGCTCACGTAATGGAGGAGCGAGCCCAGAGCGGTCGCGCGGGCTGGCGGCAGTGGCGACTCACCTTGTACCAGTGCTGCGGCTTCGATGCCGGCGATCATGCCCGTAGCGATGGACTCGACGTATCCTTCCACGCCACAGATCTGTCCGGCAAAAAACACATTGGGATGCGACTTCATCTGCAACGTGGGCAGGAGCAAGGCCGGGGCGTTGATATAGGTGTTGCGATGGATCTGGCCGTAGCGCAGGAAGCGCGCGTTCTCCAGTCCGGGAATCAATCGCATCACGCGAGCCTGTTCTCCGATATTTCAGGTGATTCTGAAATCCGACCAGGTTGTAGGAGTCGGCGCGGAGATTTTCCTGGCGCAATTGAACCACGGCGTAGGGCTGCCGACCAGTGCGAGGGTCTTTCAATCCCACCGGCTTCATCGGTCCGAAGCGCAACGTATCACGGCCGCGGCGGGCGATTTCTTCAATGGGGAGGCAAGCTTCGAAGTAGTTCAGCTTCTCCCAATCGCGCTCTTCGACGGATTGCGCCGCGAGCAATGCGTCGAGGAACGCGTCATATTCTGCTTTCGACATGGGGCAGTTGATGTAATCTGCCGTGCCTTTGTCATATCGCGCCGCGAGATAAACCTTGTCCATGTCGATCGAGTCGGCTTCGACGATGGGGCTGATGGAATCGTAGAAATAGAGATTGTGGGGCGCGATCGGCTTACTTTCGGTGTCCAGTTCAGACAGGGACGGCACCTGCGTGCTCAATCGCACGATTTCCTGCGCCAGGGCATCGGAGGTCAACGGCCCGGTTGCGATGATGGTCAATTCGTTCTCGTCGATGTGCGTCACTTCTTCGCGGCGCACGGTGATGGACGGCTCGCGCGAGATCGCCTCGGTCACTCTCTGCGCAAAGGCGATCCGGTCCACAGCCAGCGCATGTCCGGCGGGAACGGCGCACTCTTTGGCAATCGAAATCAGCAGCGATCCCGCGCGCCGCATTTCTTCTTTCAACAGCCATGGGGCGGTGTTCTCGCTTTCCGACTTCAGTGAATTCGAACAGACCAACTCAGCGAAGTCGGCGGTCTGGTGTGCAGGAGTTGACCGTACCGGACGCATCTCGAAGAGCTCGACAGCAACGCCGCGGCGCGCACACTGCCACGCCGCTTCAGTTCCGGCCAATCCGGCGCCGATGATGCGAACGCTCACGCCGCGCGCTCCGCCAAATTCTTTAAAGCTTCATCTTTCAACAGAACTAATTTCCAATCGTCAAGAAACTCGCCGCCCAAGGATTTGTATAAATCAATGCTTGGCTGATTCCAGCCCAGCACTTCCCAGCGCATGGCGCGACAACCCTCTTCTCGAGCGATGCTGGCGACTTTCGCCATCAGCGACATGCCTATCTTTTTTCCACGAAGCTGCGGACGCACGAATAAATCTTCGAGGAACATATGGCGGCCCGTCCAGGTGCTGTAGAACTGAAAGAACACGGCATATCCTGCCGGCTGCCTCTCCCATTCCGCTATGAGGGCGCGGAATTTCGGATCTTCGCCGAAACCGTCGCGAGCCAACTGCTCTTCGGTGATCTCGACCGACTCCAGTTCGCGCTCGTATTCCGCCAACTCGCAAATCATCGCTCGCAACAACGGCACGTCTTCCACGGTCGCGGGGCGAATTGAGAGCATGGGGAACTCCTGGTCAGCGGCAGGCAATCAAGCCATTATACGAGGAGGAGCGAGGTGAGAAGTCAGAATGCATAAGTAAAACCCCCGCACGCATTCTGCGTTCTGACTTCTTCCTTCTGATTGGGTCAAAGAATGACCCGCTCGTCCCCGACTCGCTTCGTGACCCGTTCGCGGTCGAGGTACTCGAGCAGCGGGATCGCGTATTTGCGACTCACTCCGGTAAGGTCTTTAAATTTCGCGACGTCGATCTTTGGCGACTTGGCTTTTTGCGCAGCCATGCGTTGTCGCAGGTCGGCGAGTGCGGTGTGATGAAACACCAGCGTGTCGGAGAGCTTCACCAGAATTTTGTCGCGCAGGAGCAGGGTGACGATTTTTTGGGCGCGAACTTTGTCGAGTTTCAGCCCCGCCAGTACTTCCTGCAAGGATGGCACCGCAAGCCCTGCCTTGGCGAATGCGTTTTCGATAATCTTCTTTGATTCCGCTTCTTCATCTTTCATCACCACGCCGCGGCCGGGAAGGCGAACCAGATCGCCGCTCACTTCCAGGTTCTTGGCCGCGCTCAATTGTTTGGTCACGGCCTCGAACACTTCTCCGCTCAGGTCCATTTGTTCGCGCAGGGCTTCGCGACCAATGCCCCCAACCAGCGGGTTCTGCTGGTGAAATTTCGATATCGCCGCGAGCAGCGCGTCGGAGGTCGTGTGAAACACATCGGAGGACAGCAGGACCTCTCCAGCCTGCACCACCCTTCCCGCTTTATGCAGGCTGGCGATGACAGTTTGCAATTGATCTGGGGGCCATCCCGTTTCAGCGACGGCGGCCGGAACGCTGAGTCCGAGCTTACCGCGCCGCGACAGGCGGGCGAGCAGCGTCTCCGCGGGCTCAGCTTTTTGCAGGACATCGAGATAGGCGACGGTGTCGGCGGCTTTTTGTTTGCGCGTGGAAGGCGAAGCGTCCAGCACTAAGCCCCCGCCAATGGTGATCACCGGAGAGAACTGCCGGATGATGAAGCGGTCCCCGGGTAACAGGAGCAGAGGCTCGGCCAGGCGCAACTGCGCGAAATCCGAGTCGCCCGGCGCGATTTGTTTTTTTTCATAGAGCACGACTTCGGCGATCACCTCAGACGTGTAAGCGTGTAGATGGACGCGCGCACGGTGCTTCAAGGGCTTTGCCGAAGGAAGCAGGGAAAGAGAGACATCCGCGCGATAGGTGGCGTGAAACGTTGCGGGAGGGGCCAGCATCATGCCGCGCTGTAAATCGTCGGTGGCCGCTCCGGCAAGGTTGAGGGCCGTGCGTTGCCCAGCCACAGCCTGTTCCGCGGATTCTCCGTGAACTTGTAATCCGCGCACGCGAACTCGCCGTCCGGTGGGAAATACTTCCAGTTCCGATTCCTTCGGAATGCTTCCTGAGAGAAGCGTTCCCGTGACCACTGTGCCGAAGCCTTTCATGGTGAAAACGCGGTCAATTGGCAAACGCGGCAGCGCTTTCGCATCGCGGGTGGGAACTTCGGAGGCGGCCTGGACCAGGGCTTGCTTCAGGTGGTCAAGGCCCGAGCCCCGGAGTGCGCTGACGGCAATTACTGGCGAGCCTTCAAGGAACGAGCCCTTCAGAAAATCCTCGACTTCCATGCGCACCACGTCGAGCGTTTCGGGATCAACCAGATCGGACTTGGTCAGCACGGTGATGCCACGTTGAATCGAAAGCAGGCGGCAGATATCGAAGTGCTCGCGAGTCTGCGGCTTGATCGACTCGTCGGCTGCGATTACCAGCAACACCAGATCGATCCCACCCACGCCCGCCAGCATATTGCGCACAAAGCGCTCGTGGCCGGGCACGTCGACGAAGCCGAAACGGATGGGCTCGCCGCCCGGCCCGGTCAACGCAAGATGGGCAAAGCCGAGATCGATCGTGATGCCCCGCCGTTTTTCTTCCTCGAGACGGTCGGCATCGATGCCGGTAAGCGCTTTCACCAGGGCAGTTTTGCCATGATCGATATGGCCGGCAGTGCCGACAATGACGGACTTCATTTGCAAATCAGTATAGACGGGCTGGAATCGCGGCCACTCTCTACCCATGCCCGGCTCAAAATGCGACAATAGAGGTTCCGAGATCATCCATGAATTCTTCCACTGCTTCCATCACGCCGGAAATTGTCCGGGAACACGGCCTCACCCTCGACGAATACGAAAAAATCAAGAAGCTGCTGGATGGGCGTGAGCCTACGCTGACGGAGCTCGGCATCTTCAGCGTAATGTGGAGCGAGCACTGCTCTTACAAGTCGTCGCGTGTGCACCTGAAGCGGTTGCCCACACGCAGCCACCGCGTGGTGCAGGGACCGGGTGAGAATGCCGGCATCATCGACATCGGAGATGGCTGGGCGTGCGCGTTCAAGATTGAGTCGCACAACCATCCGTCGTTTATCGAGCCCTTTCAGGGCGCAGCAACTGGCGTGGGCGGGATTCTACGCGACATTTTCACTATGGGCGCGAGGCCGGTGGCGGTGATGGATTCGCTGCGGTTCGGACCGATCACAAGCTTGGCTGGGCGGACGAATGCGTCCGCCGCCACGCAAGCTGGGATGCCTGCCCCAACGCAGGCCGAGTTGCACAAGAATCACTCCATTCTGGAAGGCGTGGTCAGCGGAATTGCTTCTTACGGAAATTGTTTCGGGGTTCCCAATCTTGGTGGAGAGACGAAGTTTGAGCCATGCTACTCGGGCAATCCGCTGGTCAATGCGTTTGCGCTGGGACTGGTTCGCAAAGACGAAATTTTCTACGCGAAAGCGGCGGGAGTAGGCAATCCCGTAATTTACGTCGGATCGAAGACTGGCCGGGACGGAATCCACGGGGCGACCATGGCGAGCGAAGAATTCAGCGAAGCTTCGGAAGCCAAGCGCCCGAACGTGCAGGTGGGCGACCCGTTCCTGGAGAAGCTTCTGCTCGAGGCCTGCCTGGAGGCCATGCAGACCGGCGCGATCGTTGGCATTCAGGATATGGGCGCTGCCGGGCTGACTTGTTCGACCTGCGAGATGGGCGCGCGCGGCAAGGTGGGGATTGAGATCGAACTCGACCGCGTGCCGCAGCGCGAGACCGGGATGAGCGCCTACGAGATCATGCTCAGCGAGTCACAAGAGCGCATGCTGCTGGTTGCGGAGAAAGGCCGCGAGCAGGAAGTATTCCGCGTTTTCGAGAAGTGGGGGCTGGATGCCGCGGAAGTGGGACGCGTCATTCCCGAAAACACGATGCGCGTCTTGCAGCACGGCGAAGTCGTGGCGGAGATTCCCAATGAAGCTTTGACCGATGATGCTCCGGTGTATAAGCGGCCGCTGGAACGGTGGGAGCCGCCGGTTCCGCGCGAGATGCCGCAGGGTGTGAGGCTATCTCAATCCGGCGATCTGACGGAGAACCTGAAACGCCTGCTGGGTAGCCCGAACATTTGCGGCAAGCGCTGGGTCTGGCAGCAATACGATCACATGGTGCAGACCAACACGGTCGAGGGTCCCGGCGCGGGGGATGCGGGAGTGATTCGGATCAAGGGCTCGCAGCGCGGGCTGGCCATGGCGCTCGACGGCAATGGGCGCTGGTGCTATCTGGATCCGCGGCTTGGGGCGATGCACGCTGTGGCGGAAGCGTGCCGCAACGTCGCTTGCTCGGGCGCGACTCCGGTTGCCGCTACGAATTGCCTGAATTTCGGAAATCCCGAGAAGCCGCACATCATGTGGCAGTTCTCGCAGGTGATCGACGGCATCGACCAAGGCGTGCGAAGAACTGGAGGTTCCGATTACGGGCGGCAATGTCAGTTTCTATAACGAGACTCTGGGCGAAGGAATTTATCCCACCCCCGTGATGGGCATTGTCGGAATCTTCGAGGATGTGCACCGGGCGGCCTTCCCGGATTTCCGGCAGGAGGGCCGCGCGCTGCTGTTGCTGCGTGCGACCGAGCCGGGAGACATCACCGATGTGGAGTCGGAGTTTGGATCTTCGGAATACGCGAAAGAAGTCCTGGGCTCGGTGTGGGGATATCCGCCCGAGTTGGAGTTGGAGCGAGAGGCGGCGCTGCAGAAAGCGATCGTGGAAATCATCAACTCTGGACTGGCGGAGTCGGTGCACGACTGCTCGGAAGGCGGGATCGCGGTGAACCTGGCCGAATCGGCCATGGCGCGGGGCGTGGGAGCGCGCGTGGATCTTTCCTCCCAGGGGCTTCCGGCGGAGTTCGTGCTCTTTGGCGAAGATGCGAGCCGGATCGTGATCTCGTGCGACCGGGATAGTGTCTCGGGAATCCAACAGGTAGCGGTAAAATATGGTCTCTCGTCGGACGTGATCGGGGAGACTGCTTCCCAAACATTAGAAATTGCGGTGGACGGCAAGGTGGTCGTGTCGGCTCCGGTGGCTGAGTTGAGAGATGAGTACGAGAATGCGCTGGAGCGGGCGCTGAAGACCGATCCCGAGTTGGTGGGAGCGGACTGATTTCATTGTTGATTGCAAATCTTAAAACGCAGAGAACGCTGAGAGAAATAGCAGATTCCTCGCCTATCGCTATCGCTTCGGCTAGGAATGACAGAGTTTTCCAGTTACGAGGTGGGTCGGGGCGTCTGCCGCCGCGGGATTCTGCTAAGAGCTGAAGGCTAAGTGCTAAATGCCAAACGATAAATTTCGCGATGAGTGCGGGGTGGTGGCGATCTATGCCCATCCTGAAGCGGAGAAGCTTGCCTACCTCGGCCTGCACGCGTTGCAGCATCGCGGACAGGAGTCGGCAGGCATTGTGACCTCCGATGGCATGGCCCTGCACATGCACAAGGCTATGGGACTGGTCGCCGATATTTTCGGCGGCGAGGCGCTCGATAAGCTGCGCGGCACGTTGGCCATCGGGCATACGCGTTACTCGACCGCTGGCGATTCGGCGTTGCTGAACGCGCAGCCCATCATGGTGCAGTCGAACAAAGGGATGATGGCGCTCGCACACAATGGCAACCTGGTGAACGCGCCCGAGATTCGCCAGAAGCTGGAAGCGCAAGGCTCGATCTTCCAGACCAACAGCGATACCGAAGTGATTGTGCACCTGATCGCCTTATCGAAAGAGCAGACGTTGCCGGAAGCGATGGCGGACGCCCTGCGTCGCGTAGAAGGCGCGTTCTCGCTGGTGATGATCAGTCCTGACCGGATTTTTGCGGCGCGCGATCCGCGCGGTTTTCGACCGCTGGCCATGGGACGGATTCCCAGGTTGCCGGGGGAGAAGCAGGACACCATTGTGTTCGCATCGGAGACCTGTGCTTTCGATCTGATTGGCGCCACGTATGAACGCGACGTGAAGCCTGGCGAACTGATCGTGATCGGTCCCGAGGGAACGACTTCTCGCTTTTACTCGCCTTCCGGCCAGCAATCGAGCTGCATCTTTGAGCACGTTTACTTTTCGCGTCCGGATAGCTTCGTCTTTGGACGAGCGGTTCAGGAAAGCCGCGAGCAGTTGGGCCGACAGTTGGCGCTGGAAGCTCCGGTTGATGCCGATATCGTGGTTCCGGTTCCGGATTCGGGGGTCACAGCCGCGATGGGTTATTCGGCAGAGAGCGGAATTCCGTTTCGCTTTGGACTGATCCGTAATCACTACGTGGGCCGCACGTTTATCGAGCCCCGGCAAAGCGTGCGCGACTTTGGCGTGAAGCTCAAGCTGAACCCGGTGCGCAGCCTGCTGGAAGGGAAGCGGGTGGTGCTGATTGATGATTCCATCGTGCGCGGAACCACCAGCCGGAAGATCGTGCGCATGATCCGAGGAGCGGGGGCGAAAGAAGTCCATATGCGGATTTCGTGTCCGCCTACTATCTCCCCCTGTTTCTACGGGGTTGACACGCCTTCGAAGGCTGAATTGATCGCGGCCAACAAGTCGGTAGAGGAAATCCGCCAGTTCATCGGAGCGGATTCGCTGTCATATCTTTCTTTGGAGGGCCTCAAGAAGGCCTGTGGCGACGGGGAGAAGACGACTTACTGCTCGGCTTGTTACACCGGTGTTTATCCCACGAATTGGGTGGATGTCGAAGAAATTCAGCCCGCCACCAGCAAAAGCTAACTCTGGCGGTCGGCCGCATGATGGCAAAACGCGAGATTCCGTAACCTTTCCACACAAAAACATTTGACTGTTGTTAGGGTTTCGTCGTCTTCATCCGTCTTAAGCGCTACACTGATCGCCCCCATCTCTTTACAAATCAGGAACATACTGATGTCTGGAGTAGAAGGACCACATTGACAGCCTAACAACTATGTTTCATAGTACTAGGCCGATAGTGATACTCGCCCGTATCACGAGGCCCCGGGTCGGGAACTGAACGCTTCCGAATGGACCAGCCTCACTCCCGGGTGTCATCGATCACAAGCAGTCCACATTGATTCGGGAAAGTTCTGCGGAAAAGCTCGTTCGGGCAGGCTGGACCGTTTCACCAAAATTCTTGGAGGATGCATGGAAAGTAATCGCGCCGCAATGCGCAGCCTAGTAGTCGCGGGTTGCGTTCTGGTGTTATGGGTCATTGGCGCTTCTGCACAGAGCGCCCAACAAAGCGTCATCGTTCGTAATGAAGTGAAGCACGACGTCTCTCTTCCTTTGCGTGATCTGGCTCGCAACGCCCCGATAGTTCAGCCGGGCACCTTGCGGACACTAGTCCCGGGCCGACGCCCAACCCAGTTCAACAGCTTCGAGCCGCATCCTGATGCGGTGGCGCAGCAGACTTACGGTCCGAATGTCGGCACCACCAACGTGCTGAACTTTGCCGGATTGACGGGATCTGCGTCGGGCGGCGTCGAGCCTCCTGACACCAATGGCTCGGTGGGCAGCACCCAGTTCGTCGAGACCGTAAACCTTTCTTATGCGGTCTACGACAAAGTGACCGGAACCAAGACCCTGGGTCCGATCCTCATGAATCAGATCTGGACTGGTTTTGGCGGCCTGTGCCAGACCACGGCGGGCGGCGACCCAGTCGTGATCTGGGACAAAGCGGCGCAGCGCTGGTTCGTCAGTGAGCTGGCTTACAACGGTTCGTTCACTTCGACCTTCCTGTGCATCGCGGTTTCCACCAGCGCAGACGCGACCGGCAGCTACAGCCGTTATGCGTATAGCTTCGGAAACACGATTCCCGATTATCCGAAGTACGCGGTGTGGCCTGACGCTTACTACGTTTCGATCAACGCGTTCGGCAACAGCGGAGCTACCTTCAGCGGCGCCGAGCCCTGCGCTTTCGATCGCAGTGCCATGCTGTCGGGCGGAACCGCCGCCAGCGTTTGCATCACTCCGAATCCGAACAACTATAGTTTCCTGCCGACGGACATGGATGGGGCGACAGCACCACCCGCGGGCGCGCCGAACCATTACTTCGAGCTGTTCACCAATACCACGATGCAGCAGTGGGATTTCCACGTGGATTTCGTGACTCCCACCAACTCGACTTTCACCGGTCCGAAGACCATCACCATCAGCAACTGGACGCAGATTTGCACCACCACGCGGGCCTGCATCGCGCAGCCGTCTCCGGGAGAGAAAGTGGACTCCCTGGGCGATCGCCTGATGTTCCGCGCGGCGTATCGCAACTTTGGCGATCACGAAGCGGTGGTTCTGAGCCACACCGTAAAGCCCGGAACGGGTTCAACGGCAACGGCCGCGGCGCGTTGGTACGAACTGCGGGCCACTCCCGTGGGCGGAACATTCTCGGTGTTCCAATCGGGCACCGTTCAGAATTCGACGGCCAGCCTGTGGATGCCGAGCATCGCCATGGATAAGGTTGGTGACATCGCCATCGGCATGAGCGAAGCCAGCAGCACGGTGAAGCCATCGGTGATCTACACCGGACGCCTGGTGACGGATCCGAAGAACAAGATGGAAGCGCCTGCGAGCGTAGCCAAAGGCGGCGGCGTACAGACCGGGGGCGGCAACCGTTGGGGAGATTACAGCAGCATGAGCATCGACTCCTCTGACGATTGCACGTTCTGGTTCAGCCAGGAGTACTACACGGCAACCAGTGGGGCAAACTGGGCAACGCGTATCAACTCCTTCAAGTTCCCCAGCTGCCACTAAAGCTGGTGAATTCGCTCTCCGGCCAGGACGCCGTTTCGGCTTCCTGGCCTTTTTTATTCTGGGTGTCTCAGGAAGGCAGCTAGAATACAGGAGTGCATCCAGCAGCACTCCTTCCGGATGCAATGCAATCGCAAGCAATTCACTTCATGAAAAACGGAGTCTTAGTGTGTTTACCTGGCAAAGCCCCACGCGTCGTCTGATCCTAGGAATTGCGTTCGTTGTGCCGGCAATGGTTTTGGGCGCTCACGCGCAGGAAGCGAAAGCGGCCGAGGCGGCGCTGCCCAGTCTACCCCTTACCACTACTTTGCCGCGGAGCTACCCGGTGATTACGGTGGAAAGCGATTGCCCGAAAGCGGCGAGTAAGGCTGCCGGAAAACCGGAAGCCCGATGCAAGACCGTGATCACACGCGCCGAGTTCGAGGAGTTAGTCCAGGCTATCAATCCGCGCATGATCAAGATCGAGCGGCGGCAACTGGCGCAAAATTATGCCCGCATGCTGGCGTTGTCGAATGAAGCGATGAACCGCGCAGTCGACAAGCGCCCGGAAGTGCAGGCCCTGCTGCGCTACGTGAAGGCGAGCGCGCTGGGCGGTGCCCTTTATAAGCAGGTGCTGCGCACGGCGAATACTCACTCCGACGAAGATGTGGAAAAGTATTATCACGCGCATGCCTCGGCGTTTGACCGCTACAACTTCCAGCGAATCTTTATTCCCGCAACCCGGCAGGGGCAGCCGGCCACGCCGGATGCGGTGGCTTATAAGACTGACGAGGCATCGACCGCCGAGGAAATGAAGGCGCTGGCGGAGAAGATCCACACGCGCGCAGTTGCGGGAGAAGACTTCCTTGCCTTGCAGAAGGAAGCACTCGAGCAGGGTGGAATCAAGAGCGAGCCCAATATCGAAGTCTCGGACGTGGCGCGAGGATCGTTACCCGCGGAAGACAACCAGGTCTTCGATCTGGCGCCGGGAAAGGTTTCGCCGATTATTGCCGGGCCCACCGGTTACACGATTTACAAGCTGATCTCGAAGCAGACGCCGCCCTTTGAGAGCGTCAAAGACCAGGTTTCGATCGAGATGGAAAATCACCACAGCGAAGAAGCACTGAAGAAAATCGAGAACATCAAAGTCAACGACAGTTATTTTGAGAAGTACGACCCGCCGACTCCGAATGCGGATGAGCCCGAGGTGGATGACGACTAGGGGGGCCTTGAAGTCCTCGCTCGCGAGCGATTGATTAGGCTGCATCGTAACGGGACACCGCTTATGGCACGGTCGGTGCGATGCGCTCCCAGACCAGCTTCCGCTGATGATCCTCTCCCATCTCGTGAGCTTTCGCGTACAGGATCAGGTGATTGCCCTCCAGGGTCAGACGGCGCACTCCTTCCTCGCCTCGCTCGGCTGGATACAAAGATTGCTGAATGTGGTGAGTCACGGTTGAGCCGGATGGGTCTACGGTCCATGTTCCGTAATAACCATAGTAGCCATCAGCGGCGCTTGCCTTCTCAGCGGGCGCGGCTTTCAGAAATTCTTCTCGCGAACTGGCAGTCGGCACTGTCGGTTTTGGATCGGAAATGATCTGCACGCTCATCCATCCGCTACGGTCGTAAATCAGCATTCCTTCGGGATGGTGGCCATAGAAAGGGTAAATCACCTGGCCACTCGGGCGGGTGGTCTCAATGCTAATCAATCGCCACGCGCCTATTAGTTGTTGAGAGACAGAGTTGGCCTGTTGCTGGGTTGCCTGCGCATACAGTTCGTGACACAGAAGTGTGAGCGCGATGAGCAGGAACGAGAGAAGAAGGCTGCGTCGCATTGTGTCTCCGGCCGGGCGGAATCTGTTCCGGGGTGGAAGGCTTAGGATTGTCCTATTCGCTCGGCTGACTGTCAACCACCGGCTGCTTCTTCTGTTCATCCGCGACACAATGCGGCTAGTGCACGACTAGCTGCAAGCTCATGGTATGGCTTATGGTGCCGGAAGTGGCCGTGATCGTCACGGTGTAGGTGCCAGCTGGCGTTCCTGCACTCGGTTTCGTGCCCGAACTACTTCCTCCACCACAGCCGGGGCAGAATAGAAGTGCAAGTGCGAGGACTGCCGCAAAAGCTGGCCGCGTTTTGCGACTCCATAGGCAGACGCAAGTCGTGCCCAGGAAGGTCCAAAGCAGGGTCACCGGCCAAGTGCCGGGCGGCAAAATAGTAGCGATGCTGGCGGCAACGCCCGCAGTCGTCCCCACCGTCACCGTCACCTGCTGTGTGCTGCCGTTGAGTTGCACCGAGGAACTCGAGAGCCCGCAAGACGGAGCCGGAGATACTACCGGGGTGATCGCGCAGCTCAGATTGACTGTACCGCTGAACGATGTTGAAGGGGTGAAGACGAGGGCGTAACTTGCGGATCCACCGGCCGTAACCGTTTGGGAGGTAGTCGAGCCGGGAGCAGGCCCCACGGTGAAATCCGGGGCTTGTACACCCAAAGACAGCAGCACCCCTAGTCCTCTCAGTAGAGTGATCGAGCCCGGCGGCGGCCAGGAGAATATCAGGTCCGGTTTGCTATCCCCGTTCATGTCTGCAATGAGAACGACAGGGAGAGCACCGCCATTTGTGACATTGACGACCGTGGAAAAGGTGCCGTCGCCATTGCCTAACAGCAGGCCCGTCAGAAAAGGGGCGGCTTGCGAACCTGAAACGGTGACCGCCAAGTCCGGCTTGCCGTCGTGATTGAGGTCGTCGACCGCGGTAACGGAATACGATCCGCCGCCGCTGGGCGTCAGCACGGGAAGCAGGGAAAAGGTGCCGTCGCCATTGCCCAACGCCACCTGATTCGCTGAGATTAAGTCGGGCTTGCCGTCGTTGTTCACGTCCGCGGTGAACTGCGGAAAATATCCCGTCAAGCTGGCGGGAAACACGGCAGCAGCGAACGTTCCATCGCCATTGCCGAGCAACAGTGCCGTTTGGGTGCTGTTCGAGGAATTCGCACCGGCAAGAATGTCGAGCTTACCGTCGGAATTAAAGTCTCCTGCGAACAGTGGCCCGCCTCCTCCATCGAAGTAGAAGACCGGAGAGGAAAAGGTCCCGTCGCCGTTCCCCAGGAGGATAGCCAGGGAATTTGCACCGGCCGCTATCGCGAGATCGACCTTGTGATCGTTGTTGAAGTCCCCGAGCACCAGTGGATAAGATCCGGCCGCGGTGCTCTGTGGATAGTTGACAGGGGACTGAAAGCTTCCATCGCCGTTTCCCAAAAGTACGCTGTAGCTCCACGAACTAAGCCCCGGGTCCACCTGGTTGACGATGAGATCCAAATTCCCATCCCCGTTAAGATCTGTACTTACAATTCCCAAAGCGATTAGGTTCGAGGGCAGGGAGTAAGTGTGGACCTGCGACAGCACCCCGTTGCCGGCATTGCTAAGAATGTTCACCGCCGTGGAGGCAGTTGCAAGGTCAACAGTCCCGTTCTTGTCGAAGTCGCCGGCGACAGCGGGAGATGACTGGGCATTCAGGTACGGAACACCTTGGAAGGTGCCATCCCCGTTGCTCAATAGTATTCCATTATCGGCAGCGATATCCAACGTGCCGTCGCCGTTGAAGTCAGCGACTGCAATCCCAGTGGACACCGGGGAAATGCCCTCAAGGAAACTCTGAACGTAACTGTTGCCACTTGAAAAAGTGCCGTCGCCGTTGCCCAGTTCAATGGTCACTAGGGTAACGGACGGATCAGGCTCAATAATTAAATCCACCTTACCATCACCATTCACGTCAGTCGCGGCTACAGATCCGAAGCTGGTGAACTCGACCGTGGGCGACTGGAACGTGCCATCTGCATTGCCAAGCAGGACGTACCCGGTTCCAGCACAGATGCCGTGACACTGAGTCGTAGTGCTGATGGCGAGATCAAGCTTTCCATCACGGTTGAAGTCTCCCGCAGCAACGTCGGTCGCGTACTGGATGAGAGGAAGGCCAGTGGAAATTACCGCTGGCTGAAACGTGCCATCGCCATTGCCCAGGAAAACGAACTCCTGTCCTACGGCGAAGTTGTAGTCGACAGTTACTGCAACGTCGGTCTTGCCGTCTCCATTAAAGTCCCCCAAAGTAAAAATCAGAGATGGGTTCGAAGCGGCGGCGAGAGTGTAGGAAACGGGCGCCGCAAAGTCCCGTCCCCGTTGCTAAGGTAAACCAGCAGTGCGTTGTTGAAAAATCCGATTACATCGGCTTTGCCGTCCCCGTTTAAGTCCGCCACCGTGACGTTTGTCAGGCTCGCGCCGCTTGCCGTGCTGATCGCCGTCTGGAAAGTGCCGTCACCCTTCCCTAGCAGCACCAGCAAGGTGCCAGTGCCTTGTTCCACAATGTCAGGCTTGGCATCGCCGTTCACATCCGCGACTGCCAGAGGCATTCCCGTCACCTTCGTGCCTGGCGTGAAATTACCGTGCCCGTCACCGAGATTCAGGGTTCCATCGGAGGTCAGAATATCGGGCTTTCCGTCTCCGTTGAAGTCGGCTACGAATGTAGTGCCTGAGCCGGAGAAACTCGGAGGCAGAAAAAATGACATCTGCGCGGACAGACGTGGAGAGAACCCAAAGAGTAAGACAAGCAGCGTGGGTAAGAACGGTGATCCGCGTTTCACGGGAGACTCCTAATGAAGCGAGGTTACGCTGGCAGCTAGTACACCGGGAAAGGGGAGAGATACGACAACAGGAGACTTATAACACGATTGGCTTGGTTCTAGACATGATTAAGGGCTCTCGATTCCAACTAAAGCGGAATTGGGAATCGGGGGCGCAATAAAAAGCCCGGAGCCTTGCGGCTCCGGGTGGCCGGCAGGATGCCGGCGGTATGTATTGAGTTTTACTGTTCGAAGACTCGCAGGCGATAAGTATCTGTCTGCGGTCCGGTTTCGGTGCCGTCGTTGTTCAACTTCCCAAAAACGTTGAAGCCATCCACCAGGATCTGGTAAGCGCCAGCTTTGGGAGCGGAGATGGTTGCGGTCTCGCGTCCGTTCAGCGTAGCGCCATCAAGGATCAGGTTTCCGTCCGGATCGACGATGATCAAGTCGAGATCGTTGGTGGGATAGTGGCTCCAGTCGTTGTTCCAGGTCAGTTCAAAAGTAACCTGGCCGATGCCGCTCGGAATGGTGAACGGAATCGTCTGCAGGTCTCCTTCGCTGATTTTGGCGTACTGGTCGAACTGCGCTGTCCCTTTCTTGTTCGCGGTGATGGTCAAAGAGGCCGATATGTTTCCGGCGTTCGTCCAATCCCCCACGAATGCAACGCGCATGTAGCCTGGTTCCGGCGCGTCGATGGCGAAATTCGTTGGCGCGCTGAAGAAGCTGTTGATCGGGTAATCGCCTTCTCCGTGAGCCGAGGTCTTAGCCTGATGAACGGCGAAGATCAGGTCGTCGCCGAAAAGCTGATTCTGCTTGTCCGGAGGCAACAGCGGGGTGACAGCAGTCAGGTTCAGTTGCACGTTGCCGATGTCTTTGCCGATCTGGATCAGGAATTCGCGTTTCTGTCCCGGCACGACATTGTTGACGTTGATGTTGATGGGCGTTCCGGCGGTGAGTTTGTAAGGAATTAGATTGAACTTCACCAGGTTGGCTGCGACATCGCCGGAGAACGGCGGGAATGCCGGCAGCTGGCTGGGAGCCTGATGATTGCGGAGGAGTTTGAGAGCTCCGTTCACATCGAGGTATCCATGGCCTTGATCGAGGCGCGTGGATTTGTCGCCCAGCAAATTCGGATTCGCTCCCAGCACCAGCGCGTTGCGAATTTGCGTCGCGCTCGCTTTAGGCACGGCGAAATCGAGCAGGGCTGCGGCACCCGCGACGGCTGGAGCCGAGAACGAAGTTCCGGCAACCAATGAGAGACTGCCGTCCGCGCCCTCCACGAAATTGAAGTATCCGGCGGAGGTGATGTCCACACCGACGCGTCCGTCAGCGGTGGGGCCGCGAGAACTGAAGTATGCCGTCTGGAGCGTATTGTTGGGACGCGCCAGAAGACCAAGACCAACGGCGCAGGAGGAGGTCCCGGCGACATCCCAGAACACGCGCTCGTGGGCAGGAATGTTCGCGGCGGCGGCAGAAATCGTTCCCAGCCCGGTGGCGGGACTTCCGACGGTGAGTAGCGCGGGGCCGGCATTGCCGGCTGAGGTCGCGAGAGTAATTCCCACGCTCAGCAATTGCTGGCTCAGCAGGTCTTCGATGTCGCGGCCGGCATCTTCGGTGGGGCCGCCGAGACTCATGTTGAGGACCTGGATGTTGAGAGAATCATAGACGAAAGGATCGTCCTCGGTCCCGCTACCTGACACAGGAACCGAAGGCTGACCGGCGAGAAAGTTTTTCTTGATGGTGATGGCGCGATCCATGGCCGCGATGATGCGATCATCAGGAGCGCCCGAGCCGTCGGACGGGAAAACCTTGAGAGCATAAACGCTCGCAGCCGGCGCTACCCCGACCATGGGAACAACCGAGGTGCCGTCGCCCTGGTCGATGACAGAATCCGGAGCATTCAGTTGCAGCGATTGCACCAGGCAATCGTCGTTGGGGAAGATGAAGCCCACGTGGCCGGCGATCATGGTTCCGACCCAGGTGCCGTGCGCAACGTTCAACGTGCTGGTAGCCGAGCCGATGGGGTCTTCGTCGCTGGGGACAAAGTTCTCGCCGCCAATCACGGTTCCAGCGAGCGCGGGAACGACATCGGGATTGTTGGCGGTGCCGCTGTCGATGATGGCAACCACAATGCCCTGGCCGAGGTCGCCCTTGGCCTGCAACGCGGTGGCATTGATCAACGTGTTGTTGAACAAGTAGTCGTTCGGCAACTTCTGCGCGTTCTTGATCAGGGTGTTGGGATCGAGCACGACCTTGCCGGTCGCGTGCATAGTTACGACGCCTTTCGACAACCCTTTCGGAGCACGCGGGGTTGGCGTGTAGACGGTCGACGTCTTACTCAATTTGAATCCGGGCACGGCATTCAAAGCCGCCATCGAACTTGCCGGGATGGTGGCGGAGATTGCGGTGACATTCTTGAATTCGTAGTGAATGGTTCCACCCAAGGCCTGCACCTTCTGCTTGAGTTGCTGACGGGAACCGGTGGAACGAATGATGACGTGCTCGGTCTGCGCCGCGAATGCAGCCAGAGAAATGAATAGCGTGACGGTTAGAAAGACAAAACGGGTCCAGCGGTGAAGCGACAACGGGGTACTCATACTTCCTCCACAGGGTGAGATTCACCCGCAATGTTATGTTGCGGGCACACGACTGTTACCCAAGAACATGCATTCTCTGTTCCGTCGAATGCCATTCCGGGAACTGATCTGTAAGTGGCTGAGAGAGGGTTGGCCAGACGGGAAATGTTGCCGAGGCGCAACCGGGAGGTTGGATTGAGAGTTGCAAAGTTTTGCAGATTGCTGGGGCATTCCTTCCGACGCTCGGTGCATAACAAACGGAGTGAAGCGATGTTGATTGGCTGCGAAATGCATTCGGAATCTCTCGCTCGCTGGGGATACGAGCACCAAGGGGAAGGGAAGGACGGTTGGCGAGCCAGTTCTTCCGCCCTCTCAGCAAAAGTCAGGCTCGCCAGCCTGGAAGCGCGGCGTTACCGCGCACGCTTGATTGTCAACCACGAAGCGAAAGGTGAGATGCCGTTTGGGACATCTCCCAATCTGCTGATATTTAGAAGACGATTCGACTGTTGAATTTACTTACAGCGGGGAGAGATTTTTTATCGAACTAGCCATTCCGTGACTTCGTGCATTTGGATCAAGACAAAACCATAGTTCAGAGTGATCGTAGTCAGGATCATGGCAGCAGCCGGCAACCACACTTTCCAATTGCGTCGCGCGCGAGGTCTCGGTTGGGGCTGATTCCATTGGAACAGGCGGCGAACGCGAAGACTCAGAGAGGCGGGAGAGGAGAGCAGCAGCCCGGAAGTGAATTCCGGAGTGCTCTGCACCGGTGCCAGGCGAGAAAGTTTAATGAGGGCGGAAGCGAGGTCGAGAGCATCATCGAAATTGGAAACTGCCGCGTCGTCGGCGGCCATCTCCGCCTTTTCCGACCAAGTAGATTCCAGTGCAGACATGCCGGGAAATTGCAGAACGCAGAAGACTAATTTTTTCCAGTTATCGCGCGAACGGACATGCGCGAATTCGTGGCGCAAGGCGGTATTCAGTTCATGCGCGGTAAGTACGGAGTAAGCAGTATCCGAGACGAGCACGCGCGGAGAGCCGAGTCCTGCGACGGTCAGCGCTGGAGCGCGATGGCAGGTGCGGTAGACAGGGACGGTTGCTTCCCCACGGACGGCGGTTGCGCCACTCAACCAGGCGCTGACGGTATGCGCGGTGCGCAACTGCGTCGCGACAGCACGAGAGATGCCCCAGGCGACTAATCCTAGAAAGAAGACACCCAGCACCAGGGGAACGGCCCCGACTTCCTCATCGGTGGCACGGGGCTCGAAGATCAGAAAGGAAGGAACCGTGAAGGCGAGAGTGATCAGCGCCGAGAGCAACAAAGGCAGCGTACGAATCAGGAACAGCAGGGTTTCAGAGGCGCGCGCGGAATCGGGATTAAGCCAGCGCAGTCCGAACCGCCAGATGCGAGCGACGAGCAGCGACATCGACAGATACAGGATGACGAATACGGCGAGCGAGACGCCGATGCACCTGGCGAAAAACATGCGCTGCTACTCCTTGTCGCGAAGTTCCTTGCGTTTGCGTTCGACCAAAGTCTGAAGTTCGTCGAGAGCGCGAGCATCGTGTTCGCTGATGGCTTCGACGAGATAAGAAAGCGGCAAAGTGGTCGAGTTTTCGGAAAGAAGCAAATCTCCAATGACTTCGCCAACCGCGGCGCGTTGGAGATCCTGAAGGCTGTGGCGCAGACTGTAGCGGAAAGCGCGCCCTTCAGCGACTCGGTCCAGCAGGTCTTTTTTGTACAGACGGTCGAGAGTGGTCATGACCGTGGTGTAGGCCAGTTGAATGGAGCCGTCCTCAATCAGTTCGCGAACCGTGGCACTCTTGCGTTCAAACAAGGCCTGCAGTAGTTCTTGCTCGAGCGGTCCGAGACGGGTCTTCGGATTCGCCTGAAAAATTCGAAAAATTCGATTCATGAACAGCCCACCAAAGTTGAAATTCTATCTGAAACGGTTGCAGATCGAAACGACTTTCGGCACTTCGGCAAGTGCCGAGCTAGTGGCGAAATGCTACTCGCTTCGGCAGTTACCGGCAAGGAGATGAAAGACTCAGCCGTATTTCCTCTAAAGCGAGCTGATGAAGGCGATCAGGTCGGCTATTGACGGGCATTGAGGCCGCTGGTTCCAGCATTTTGCGGTGTCTCAATCGTCTTCTGTCTCTGAATCAGCTTTCACTGGCGGCGGATCGTACTTCTCGAAGTACGATTCGTTGATCGTGGTCCTGGCCGTGTCTCGAATTTTAGAGAACGCTGACGTTTGATTGTGATTTTGAAGTTCGAGTTCGACTTGACGGCGCGCAGCATCGAGGGATGGGACTTCTCGGTTCACGATCTTGTACACGTAGTATCCGCTGTCGTCGGAGATGAGGCTGGACACCTGGCCGGCAGATAACTCGAAAACTTGCTGATGATTTTCCGGCAACACGCGACGGCTTACATCGCTCATCTTAACGTCAACATCGCCTTTGATCCCGGATTGTACGTCGGCTTCTTTTTGCAAGGCTGCGAAATCTTCTCCGGCCTTGGCTCGGGCGTGCATCTTCTCGGCCAGGGATTTCATTTCCACTTCCTGCGGGG
Organism: Terriglobia bacterium; assembly: GCA_963797845.1. Taxonomy (GTDB): domain Bacteria; phylum Acidobacteriota; class Terriglobia; order Terriglobales; family Acidobacteriaceae; genus DASREM01. The sequence goes on along the minus strand of CAWCRE010000005.1, from coordinate 28,235 downwards.
AAGTTGTTTCGCCCTGCTTCTCGCGGGGAACGAACAGGCGCTCGAGCGTGAACTTCTCGAATGTCAACTTGTTCTGGTTGTAGTAAGCGGCGATCTCGGAATCTGAGGACCGGGTGGAGTCTTTGTAAATTTCCGACGCGGTCTCCGCGGCCAGCGTGCGCAAACGGGCGTAACGCAGACGCTCCTGCACTTCCGGACGCTTATCAAGGCCGCGACGAACGGCTTCGTTGGCAAGGGTGAGAGCTTGCGCATAGTTGCCGGCGAGCTGGCGGCGTTCGAACTTGGTCATAGCCGGATTCAAGGCGTTGACGAGCTTTTCGAATTCACGGCGTGTGACGACCGTCTTGCAATTTGAGGGGGACGCAGCCTTTGCGGGACACATTCCATCGATCGTTAAAACCGTGTAGTCGGCGGGCAGAGTGGCAGTGCTCGGAAGAGGGGAGCTAGAAGGCACGTTCGCCGGCGAAGGCTGATCTTGTGGCGGTAAAGCATAGACGCAACAGCTGACCAGCAAGACGAAAAGTAACGAGAACTTTGACATGGTAGTCGACCTCTGCATATTAAACGTAGGCATGACAACGTCAGGATAAGTAAAAACGACGCGCCGGGGTCGTCCGGCGCGCCGCCATCACTTGAGAAAGCGCTTCAGTTACAGGTGTTGAACTTGAACTTGACGATGCGGCTCTTCCAGTTAAAGCTGCCGGTCGTCTTGATGTATTCGTTCGAAGCCCAGAAAGTGCAATCGTCGGAGGGATCGACGCTCATGCTGGCATAGTCTCCCCAGCGATTCGAGGTCGCGGTTTGCACTCCCGTACCTTTCACCACCAACTTAGCGCCTTCCATCTTTCCTTTGGGATCGGTGGGGACGCGGCCCACGTATTGCACGCTGGGATCGGTGGTGGTGGAGCTGGAGAGGTTGTAGCTGAGCGCGATGTCTCCGAGCTTGTCTTGGGCGATGCTGCCCAGCCAGAAGTTAATGGTGCCGGGGTTCACGACTGTTCCTTGCTGGAAGAGTTTGGCTCCGGAACGCGGACTGCGGACTTCGTACCAACGCTCGCCGGCAATACCGGCCCCTTTGTCCACGACCTGGTTCAGTACCAGGGCTTCGTGATCGCCGAAATTGCGATATGCGTTGCGATAGTTCAAGCGATCTCCCTTGCCGTCGAGTGCTTCACCCGGTGAAGGTTCGGGAACGCAAGCGCGGGTGCCGCTGGGGCAAAGCTGCGTCCATGCAGCAACGGTGAGCGGCGTGGGCCCGGTGAACGTGGAGTTGCTGGTATTCACGAAATCGACGTGAAATTGGAACAGGTTGATGGAAGTGGTGGTCGCGAGCTCGACATAAGTGTTGGTGGCGCCGGAAGGGGGTGGGGTGTTGCCATCAAGATCGGCGGGAAGCAGTGCGAAGTCGTTGACCGTTTGCTGAAAGCAGACGGACTGCGCTGTGCCTCCGGCAAGCATTGCGGTGCGGTCATAGGCACAGGCTTCGGCGCCAGTGAAGGTCGCACCGTTGGCGAAGATGTTGTAGGAACCGTAGTACGCGTCAGGCCACACGCCGAATTTCGGGAAGTCGTTCAAGTTGGTGCCGAACGAGAAATCGTAGCGGTTGTAGCTGCCGGTCGCGTCGGCGGTGGTAGAAATGGCGAAGCACTGATGGAACGTGCTGGTGAAAGCAACGATGCTGATGAACCAGCGTTGCGCCGCCTTGTCCCAGAGCACGATGGGATCGCTCATGCTGCCGGTCTGGCAAGTGCCGCCGAAGCCACTCCAGAGGGAGTTGATGCTTTTCGCCGCCTGCACGACAGCGCCGGTCGTTTTGTCATAGACAGCGTACTGAAGGTTTACGGTTTCGACGAACTGCGTGCTACCGACCGATCCGTTGGTATCGGGAGGTGCGAAGCCGTTGGCGGAAATGCCGTCGAAGTTCAGAAGGTTGGTGGTTCCGACCGGGGCGAGTGAGGGAACGTCGGCCACGGAATCCGCCGATTGCTGCGAGCCGGGTGTGACCTTGATGGAACGGGAAGGATTGAGCAACCCGTATTTGTTTTCGCGAACCAGATTCGGGTTGTTGCCCATGTCGCGCGCGGGCAATGACAAGTCATGTTTAACTTCGTGCATCACGATGGGACCGGACGCAGAAAAAGCAGGAAGCGATGTCGCGAACAACAGGAACACCGTTAACCCTGCCGCAGGAATCAAGAATGCTTTTCTCATTCGTCTCTCCTCGTACAAATTTGTTCGGTCATGGCAGGTCGCACGGCAAACCATCGCGCACGGATGCGAGATGAAAAGGTTTTCGAGCTTTCACACTTTGCTGTCATCAACTCGCCGAAGCGGGAACTACAGAGCCCGATACGACCGAACAGTCAGTCGCCACGCCCCAAGCACGGCGATGTCTAGCGGCGGATTCTAGCGGAGAACTTGCGGATTTACTACTGCGGGTAGTTGATTTCTGCGTTTTTTATTTGAAAACTTTCTTGAGCGGGGAATCCGTGGGGCGAGACTTCATGTTTCCCATGTTATGTGCGGCCGAGCAGAAGCGATGCGAGCAATGCCTTGCAGATCCGGTGTGATGTTCACGTCTTGCCAATCTCTGAGTAAATCTCGAACCCCATCGGCGATCGTGCCGCTGATTTCCATAATGAGGAACCCATCTGGCTTGAGAACGCGGCGGGCGGCAGGAATGAGTTCTGCAATTACTTCGAGACCAGTGGGTCCGGCGAAGACGGCATTACGCGGCTCGTGCTTTCGCACTTCGAGTTGCACCTGATCTTCTTCGCGACTCGCCGACGTAAGGTGGATTGGAAGCGACGAAGTCGAATGCGCTTTGCGGAAGTCCGTCCAATAAATTGGTGTTGTGAAATTGGATTCTATCTGCGAATTGATGACGTGCAGCATTGGCGCGAGCGATGTCGAGAGCGGCGGGGGAGATGTCGGTAGCGTGAATCTCGGCGTCGGGAAAGTCCTTGGCGAGTGCGATCGCGATGCAGCCGGAGCCGGTGCCGACGTCGATGATGCTGAGTCGTTGGTCGTTGCTGGTTGGTTGTTGGCCAAATTCAAATTCCTTGCTGCGCGCGGAATTACAAATACGGGCCGCGAGTTCCATTACTTTTTCGATCACGTGCTCGGTTTCGGGCCGGGGAATTAACACGGCTGGGGTGACGATGAAATCCATTCCCCAGAATTCCTGGTGGCCCGTGATGTACTGCGCGGGAATGCCTCGGGTGCGTTGGGTTAAGGCGTCTTCGTAGCGGTGCGATTCTTCAGCCGTCAGATCTCTTTCTGGATGCGCGTAAAAATAAGCACGATCGACACCGAGGGTGAACATCAGAAGCAACTCGGCATTCATGCGGGGGGAGGGAATGTTCGCGGATTCCAGCTTGCGGATCGCCGAGTTGAGGGCGTCTTTCAGTTGCACGCCCTCATTTCATCACAGACGGAGCAAGTCGTGCTCAGGCTGAACGCGGCCTGGGAAACTTATCCTGGGCATCGGGATTGAGTAGCGCAATGTCGGCATTGAGCAGAGTTGCAAAGGCGACCCAGCCCATGTAGGGGACGAACAGGAGTGCGGCGGCACGGTCCACCTTTTTCGCCACCGAGATGTATTCCAGGATAATGCCTTCCATGGCGATTATATCGAGCAGTGCGAGCTTGGGCCGGTGCTGTCCGAAAAAGAGCTTGGTCCACTTCGCATTGGCGATGAGTTGCTCTGCCCAGAGCCGTAACGCTTTCCGTCGCCGCCACGACGGTTGCGAGCTCCAAACGCGCCAGCCAGAGACTGCGATCATGCTGTAGAGAATGGTCCAGACAATTGGGAAGACGTAGTTCGGTGGATTGTAGCTGGGTTTTTTAAGGCGGCTGTACCAGAGCTTGGTCTGGGGATCTTTCGGGCTGTAGCGTGAACCGTACAGGCCTGCGGCCAAAGCCGCGCCTCCGAATACTGCGAGGGCTAAAAGGGATTTAGGCTTTTGCGATTGTGACATCGGTCGTTCCTCGTGCCTATAAGGTGCGGGAATCAACGATGGCGTTGCCCTAGGCCACGGTTGCTGTTTCCTGCTTCAGCTTTTCGGCCTGGTAATGCGTGACCAACGCTTCGACCAGCGGCTGCAGTTTGCCGTCCATCACTTCCTGAAGCTGGTGGATGGTGAGCCCGATGCGGTGATCGGTCACGCGATTTTGCGGGAAGTTGTAGGTGCGAATCTTTTCGCTGCGATCGCCGGAGCCGACCATTGCCTTGCGTTCTTTGGCCAGCGCGTCCTGCTGCTTCTGCATTTCCATTTCGTAGAGCCGCGAGCGCAGCACGCGCATGCCTTTTTCGCGGTTCTTGATCTGCGATTTTTCGTCCTGGCAACTCACGACCGTGTTGGTCGGAATATGCGTGATGCGCACCGCGGAGTAAGTCGTATTCACCGACTGGCCGCCCGGCCCGGACGAGCAGAACGTATCGATGCGCAGGTCTTTGGCTTCGATCTTCACGTCGACATCTTCGGCTTCGGGAAGCACGGCGACGGTGACAGCCGAAGTGTGCACGCGCCCCTGCTGTTCGGTTGCGGGAACGCGCTGCACGCGATGCACTCCGCTTTCGTACTTCAGCCGCGAGAAAACGCGATCGCCTTCGATGATGGCGATGACTTCCTTCAAGCCGCCGACACCGGATTCCGAGGTCGATCAGCACTTCGACCTTCCAGCGCTGGGTTTCGGCGTAGCGCGTGTACATGCGGAACATTTCCGCCGCGAACAGCGTGGCTTCGTCGCCGCCGGTGCCGGCGCGGATTTCGAGGATGACGTCTTTCTCGTCGTTGGGATCCTTGGGCAGCAGCAGGACTTTCAAGTCCTGCTTCGACGCCGCCGACGCGGGCTTCGAGTTTGTCGAGTTCTTCCTGCGCATAGGCACGCATCTCGGGATCTTTTTCGTCGGCCAGCATGGCCTTGCTTTCGGCGATGCCCCGGGTCAGGTCTTTGTACTCGCGATACTTCTCGACGATGGGCGTGATCTCGCTGTGCGCCTTGGCGGTCTTCTGGTACTTGGCAGAGTCGTTCATGATCTCAGGCGAGGCGAGCGCCTGTGTCAGCTCTTCGTAGCGGGCTTCGATTTGGTCGAGTCGTTCAAACATGATCATTCAGCCTTTAGCTATTGGCCATTAGCCCTTAGCTGGTTTGCGACCTGTCGCAACAGTTCGCGACAAGGTGGCAGCCGCTATTTTGAATTCTAGTGAGCGGAACTGATGAATCAGAAGTGTTCGCGGGGGCACCGCTAGGCAATCACCAATTCGCCGCCGCGCTGCTTTTCCAGCTCCATGGCCTGGTCGAGGGCGACGATGGCGCATTCGGCCTGGTCGTCCGACGGAGGCTGCGTGGTGATTCGCTGCAGCCACAGGCCGGGTGCGGTCATCAGCGCGAACAACGATCCGCGATGCTTGGCGGCGAAGCGAATGATCTCGTACGACACGCCAGCGATCACCGGCAGCAGCGCATGCGAACGCGCGAAGCGCGCCCAGAAGGTGGTGACCGGGATCAGCATGTAAACCAGCCGATCGAAATCAGCATCACCGTCATCAGAAAGCTGGTGCCGCAGCGCGGATGATAGGTCGAATAGCGTCTGCACGTTGCCGGCGTTCAGCGGGTCGCCGTTTTCGAAGGCGAACACGGTCTTGTGCTCGGCGCCGTGATACTCGTAGACGCGCCGGATGTCTGTCAGCAACGACACGCCCCAGATGAACAGCAGGAACAGGGCGATGCGGATCACGCCGTCCACCAGGTTGAACACGATCTGTCCGCCGAACGCCGGGTTACATGTTCTTCAGCTCGGTTGCCGCCAGCAGCGGCAAAACTTGTACATGAAGATGAAAAAGCCAACCGAGAAGATGATGTTGACAGCGCCATCCAGCCACTGACTTCCAGCTTCTTCTCTCTTCGGTTCTGTCGGGTTGCAATTCATCCAGCGCGACGTTGGCGGAAAAACGCAGGGCGCGGAAGCCCAGGTCATGGCGTGGCCCAGCGTCATGACGCCGCGAACCACCGGCCAGCCCATCCATTTATGCTTTTCCGAGAGGCGCTCCAGCGGCTCGCTATGCGTCGTCGACTTGACCAGATGGCTTGCGGCAGGCGATGGCCCAGGCGTGCGGGGAGCGCATCATAACGCCTTCGAGCACGGCTTGGCCGCCGACCAGGGTTTCCTCGCCGCTTTCAAGAGCGGGCAGAAGCTGAACCGCAACGAGAAAACGCCACCATGTCTTGCAGAAAGTGCATGTTGATTGGATGATCTTTCCTGCGTGGAAGTAGCAACAAGTAAGGGTATCACAGAGAGCTGTGGCTTTCTATCAATTCGGAAGGCGTGGCAGCACGGGTGTAAGTATCTGAAACAATAGACAGTTATGCAGAGATTGGCGGAATCTGCGAGCGCATCGCCGGAACCACGAAGAAACTGGAAAAGACGCGTCTGGTCGCGGAATACCTGAAGTCGGGCTCGGTGGAGGAAGCGGCGCGTGGCGGCGGTCTTTCTGTCGGGCAGGCCGTTTCCGGTGTGGGAGGAGACCACGCTGCAAGTGGGCGGGTCGTTGCTGTGGCAGGATCGTCGAAGAACTTTCGGGGAAGACCGGGGAGGAAGTTGACGGCGGCGTACCGCAAGCTGGGAGATCTCGGCGCGGTGGCGGCAGCTGTATTGCCTGCTCGAGAGGTGCGGGATTTGACCGTCTTGGATGTGCGAGCGCAGCTTTCGGGCGATCGCGGCAGCGCGCGGTCCGGCTGCGAAGGCGCAGCTTGTGCGCGATTTGCTGTCGCAGGTGCAGCCGCTGGAAGCCAAGTACATCGTCAAGATCATGACCGGAGATCTGCGGATCGGACTGAAAGAAAGCCTGGTGGAAGAGGCGCATCGCCAAAGCCTATGGCGCGACTTTGCCGCAAGTGCAGCGCGCCAACATGCTGCTTGGGCGATATCGGCGAGACTCTGCAAGTTTGCAGTCGCGGGGCAAGCTGGATGAAGCCACGTATGCGGTTGTTTCATCCGCTGGGATTCATGCTGGCCAGCCCTGCGGCGAGTCGGCGGAAGACGCGCTCAGCTATTTTCAGGATGCGTTTGTGGAAGACAAGTACGACGGCATTCGGGCGCAGGCGCATTGCTCCGGAGACGAGGTGCGGATTTTTTCGCGGACGCGCGATGACATCACCGAATCATTTCCCGAGCTGCCGGAGCGTTTTAGCGGGTATTCCGGGCGAAGTGATTCTCGATGGCGAGATTGTGGCGTGGAGTTATTTGGCCGAGCGAAGGTCGAGCGCTTCCGTTTAGCGCCTTGCAGCAGCGGTTGGGCCGGAAGAAAGTCAGCGAGGAAATGATGCGGCGCGTGCCCGTGGCTTATCTGGCGTTCGACGTTCTGTATGCAGATGGGGCAGTTGGTGATTGATCGGCCGCTTGCGCGAGCGGGCGGAGATTCTGGATGATTTGCTGGCGAAGACGAAACTCCAATCAAAGAGGAGCACGGAGAACAACCTGGAGGGCAACATAGTCTGGAGTTCGGCGAATCCGCCAGATGCCCTGCGAGACCCAGGTGATCCGCGCTCCGTCTTTCCGCGCTTCTTCGCCTGAGGAACTCGATCGGCTTTTTGATGCAGCGCAGGCCCGCGGCAATGAAGGATTGATGATCAAAGATCCCGAGTCGGCGTACGCCCGGGGCGGCGCGGAAAATCGTGGCTGAAGCTGAAGCGCGAACTGGCGACTCTGGATGTGGTCGTGACGGCGGTCGAATATGGTCACGGCAAGCGCATCGGGGTGTTGAGCGATTACACTTTCGCGGTGCGGGATGGCGAGCGGCTGGTGAATATCGGCAAAGCCTACTCAGGGCTGACCGACGTCGAGATCGCCGAGATGACGAAGTGGTTCCTCGAACACACGCTGGAAGATCAGGGATTTCGGCGGTGGTCGAGCCAAAGATCGTGCTGGAAGTGGCGTTCAACAACATGATGAAGTCGGACCGGCACGAGAGTGGCTATGCGTTGCGGTTTCCGAGAATTGTGCGATTGCGCCCGGACAAGGCCGCCGAGGACGCTGACACGATTGAGCGGGCGAGGGAGATATATGAGAAAGAGCACGGTAAGTAGCACTCAGCATTCAGCACTCAGACACATGAGTCTAAAGCTGGGCATGCAAAGCAAGTCCGCGAACACTACGGAACAATCGGAGATCAACCTCGATTGGCTGAATGCTGAATGCTGAGTGCTTAATGGCTGTGCTGATGTTCCTCGCCACTTTCGCTGACCGGAATCACGCATCCGTGCGCCACTTCGCACACTGCGTGCTCGAACTGGATGGTGGTGTGGTCGATGCGGAAGTTGTGGTGCAGGCATTCTTTCAGTCTCTCAGAATGCGTTCGCTCGCGGACGGCGGGATGTCGGCGATTGAGATGTGGCAGGAAAGCGCGTGCGTTTCTGATCCGATGCTCCAGACATGCAGGTCGTGGACGTCGTTCACGCCATCAATGGCTGCGCATGGCCGACTCGATCATTTCCACTTTCATGCCGCGGGGCGTGCCTTCCAGGAGAATGTTGAGCGTCTCGCGGATGATTCCGAAGCCGGACCAGAGAATCAGCGCGCCGATTCCGAACGACAGCGCCGAGTCGATCCAGATCTGGCCCGTGGCAAGAATGGCCCAGCCGCCCGCAATCACCGCGGCAGTGGAGAGGGTGTCGCCGACTTCGTGCAGGAAGGCGCTGCGGATATTCACGTCGCCGCCGGAACGATAGAGCAGAGCGGCAATCACTCCGTTCATGACCACGCCCGCTGCGGCAACCCAGATCATCAGGCTGGCCTTCACCGGTTCGGGGTTCTGCATGCGGCGAAAGGCTTCGTAGAAGATCAAGAAAGAGACAATGACCAGCGAGAGTGCGTTGACAAGTGCGACCAGTACCCCGGCTCGACGATAGCCATAGGTCTTGGTCGAACTTGCGGGACGCGATTCCAGATAAACGGCAAATAACGAGAGCAGCAGCGCAAGGAAATCCGAAAGATTGTGTCCTGCCTCGGAGAGCAGAGCTAACGAATGGGCGCGGATGCCGGAGACGACCAGCAGGGCGATGTATCCCAGGGTGACGACGAGCGAGATGCGGAGAACCTTCGAGGTTCTCTCGTCTGCGGCATGAGCGTGGACATGCACTGTTTTAAGTTTATGCGGGGAAAGCGAAGGGTTCAAGGGAAGGTAGAAGTGCGAAGTCAGAAGGCAGAAGCGACCTGACTGCGTTGGGGGAGTCCTCACATTGGTATCAATATCAATGTCTAGCGTTTACAATTCTGCGTTCTCTCAAAAGCCGGCGGGACGTCGGCGGTACCTATGACTGCGGATGTCGTCATCATTGGCGGCGGGATTGTCGGATCGAGCATTGCGTATCACCTGGTTGCGGCTGGCTGCAAAGATGTGCTGGTCATCGAGCGCGAGACCGCGCAGGGCAAGGGGTCTACCGGGAAGAGCATGGGTGGAGTGCGGGCGCAGTTCTCGACTCCGGTGAACATCCAGATGTCGCTCTACTCGATTCCGTTTTATGCGTCGTTTGAGGAGAGGCTTGGGCATCCTTGCGATTACCGGCCTCAGGGATACTTATTTTGTGCGACTTCCGACAAACACCTCTCTTATTTGCGCACCAACCAGGAAAAGCAGATTGCCCTGGGACTGAAAAACGTGCGCATGATTTCGGGCGACGAGATTCGGGGCATGTTTCCGCTGCTGCGCGGGGATGACATTCTTGGAGGGAGTTTTTGCTCGACAGATGGCTTTGTCGATCCGTATAGCGCGATGATCGGGTTCATGACCTGGGCGGCCGATCATGGCGCGACGCTGTGGAAGAACGCGCCTGTGAGCGGGATCGCGAAAAATGGCAATGGGTTCGAAGTCGAGACCTCGCGCGGGAAAGTTTCAGCGGCGAAGGTTGTGAATGCGGCGGGGGCTTGGGCGGCGTCGATCGCAAAGATGGTGGGGATTGATCTTCCGGTCGAACCGTTGCGGCGCATGCTGGTCCCCACGGAGCCGTTTGACGAGTTCCCGCACACCGCGCCGATGATCATCGATATGTCAAATGGGTTTCACTTCCGTCCGGAGTCGCGAGGATTTCTGCTGGCGTGGAACGATCCGGAGGAAACGCCGGGATACAAGACGGATTTCGAGCCTTCATTCATCGAGAAGATTCTGACCCGGGCGGCGGACCGCGTGCCGGTGTTCGAGAATCTCGCGGTGAATCCGAAGCGAGCGTGGGCTGGGTTGTATGAGATGACGCCGGATCATCATCCGATTCTGGGAGAGGCGCTGCCAGGATTTTTCTGTGCGAATGGGTTCAGCGGGCATGGCGTGATGCATGCTCCGGCGACCGGGAAAATTTTGTCTGACTTGATTCTCGCGGGGAAGACGGACTTGATTGATGCATCATTGCTGAACCTCGCACGGTTTACTGAAGGTAGAACGATTCATGAAAGCGCCGTGCTTTAAGTCGTGGGTACCGGGAAAAATCTTAAAACGCAGAGAACGCTGAGAACTGCCGCGGAGAACGCAGAGAACTTCAAACGATCATGGCCATTCAGGAACAAAACTATTGGCTGACTACCGCTGCGATGCCTTCGGGGAGTGCTTCTAGCTTGCCTGAGGCGGTCGATGTCGCTGTACTTGGGGCGGGTTTCACCGGTCTGTCCGCGGCTCGAGCGCTGGCGAAACAGGCCGCCAAAGTTGCGGTGCTGGAAGCGGAGACGATCGGCTGGGGCGCTAGTTCGCGCAACGGCGGCATGGTGCTGACCGGGCTCAAACTCGGCGTGAACAAGTTGATTTCGATGTATGGACGCGAGCGCACGCAGCGCATGTACGCTGCATCGCTTGATTCGATCAAAGCGGTCGAAGGGATCGTCAAAGAAGAAGCGATCGATTGCGACTTCTCGCGCTGCGGGCATCTTGAAGTTGCGTGCAAGCAGAAGCATTTCGATGACTATGCACGGCAGGTCGAAGTGATTGCGCGGGAGTTTAATCATCGGTTGCGCATCGTGCCGCGAGAGTGAGCTGGCGAGCGAGATCGGCTCGGCGATTTATCACGGTGGCATGGTGGACGAAATCAGTGCGGGATGTAATCCGGCGCGTATGTTGCCGGGCTGGGCCGGGCTGCCATGAAAGCGGGCGCTACGATTTTCGAAAACACGCGCGTGCAGACGATTACTCGTGAGCCACGGCAGGGAATGTCGGGGTGGAAGGTCACGACCTCTCGCGGAGCGCTATGGGCGCGAGAGGTGTTTGTCGGAACCAGTGGCTATACCGATGGCGCGACTCCGGCGCTCCGCAAGAAAATCATTCCTATCGGCTCGTACATCATCACCACCGAAGTTTTGCCGGAGGCGCTGGCGCGTGAGTTGAGTCCGCGCAATCGCATGATCTACGACTCCAAGAATTACATTTACTATTACCGGCTCACGCCGGACCGGCGCATGCTGTTTGGCGGGCGGGCGGCGTTCTTTCCTGAGACGGGCGATTCGATTCGCAAAAGTGCCGAAATTCTTCGGCAAGGAATGATCGAGGTCTATCCGCAGTTGCGCAACACGCAAGGTCGAACATGTCTGGGGAGGCACGCTCGATTTTGCATTCGACATCATGCCGCATGCTGGGCAGATGGACGGGATCTACTACGCGCTTGGGCTACGCGGGGCATGGAGTGGCCATGGCGACGTGGCAAGGCCAGCAGATGGCAAAGATGATCGCCGATGGCAAGACCGATAATCCGTTTGTCGGGATCGAATTTCCCGGCGCGCCGCTTGGAATGTACAACGGGAAGCCGTGGTTCCTGCCGTTTGCGGGGATGTATTACAAGTTTCTGGACTGGGTAAGTTAATTGATAACAGCTTGATCCACTAACTCCCTCTTGTAAATTGACTCCACCGTTGTAAACTCCAGCTTTCCTTCCCCCCGGGAGGCATTTCTGAAGACCAATTCGCTTAACAAGCTCGGCTGCATTCTCGCTCTGGCTGTTATCTTTTGCCGGGTTCCGGCGCTGCACGGGCAGAAGTACAGCAAGTCTGATCGCGAGAATGCCGAAAGCATTCTGCGGGTCGTGGCGGCCGACGTTCAGAAGAATTACTACGATCCCAAGCTACACGGTCTGAACTGGGACGCGAAGGTGAGCGAGGCCAAGGAAAATATTGAGAAGGCAGAATCGTTGAATGGGGCGATATCGGAGATCGCGGCGTTGTTGGATAATCTGAACGACTCGCATACATTCTTTTTTCCTCCGCCGCGAACGTATGTTCACGACTACGGGTTCACGACGCAGGTGGTGGGTGATCGCTGTTACGTGATTCGAGTTCGTCCGGGAAGCGATGCCGAGAAGAAGGGGCTCAAGCCTGGCGCCGAGATCCTGGCGATCAACGGGCATCGCACCTCGCGTGCGGTTTCCTGGAAAATGCATTACCTGTATGACGTCCTGCAACCGCAGCAGGGACTTCAACTTCAGGTGAAAGACGACAGCGGACAGCAGCAAATCGAGGTGCTCACGAAGTTCCGGGTTGCGACCGATGTGAAGTACGAAACCCATCAGGGGGTCAATCAACTGGTTCGGGATATCGAGAACCAGCGACAGCTGATGCGGGCGAGATTGATCGAGAAGGGCGACGAATTTATTGCGGTAAAGCTGCCGGAATTCGCATATTCGGCGGTTGAGGTGGATAGCATTGTCTCGAAGATGAGGAAGCACAAGGCGGCGGTGCTGGACCTGCGGGGAAACCCGGGCGGCGCGGAAAGTACACTCATTCGGTTATTGGGTTCGATGTTCGAAAATGATTTGAAGATTTGCGATCGAGTTGGCCGCGATTCCGAGAAAACTGTGATGGCGCCGGGGCGTCATAAAGACGCATTCACGGGCAGGCTGATTGTACTAGTCGATTCGGAGTCGGCGTCCGCGTCTGAGTTGTTCGCCCGGGTCATTCAGCTTCAACATCGCGGATTCGTGATAGGCGATCGTACGGCGGGAAGTGTGATGGAATCTCTTCGGTATCCTCACGAGTTCTACTTGAACTCGGCATCGTATTACGGCACCTCGATCACGCACGCCAACCTGATTATGACCGACGGCAACTCCCTGGAGCATGTCGGGGTGGATCCCGACATCAACATTCTTCCGACTTCCAGCGACATAGCGAACCAGCGAGATCCAGTGCTGGCGAAGGCTGCGTCGATCCTGGGTGTAAAGCTGACTCCCGAAGAAGCAGGCACGATGTTCCCGTACGAAGAGGGAGCGAAAGAATAGTGTGGTTTTTCCTCGAGTTTTCTTAACCACCAAGCACACGCAGGTTCACCAAGGAAGCAGAAGGACGGGGGTCTTGGCTCGCGTGAACAGGCCTTCAGAACAGATAGATCAAGTTAATGGCGGTAGTGAATTGCGTGTCAGTGAAGCCGGTGCCTTTTACGGAAGGATTATGATCCGACAAATCCTGGCGAAGCTCTCCTCGCACCACGAATTGCCCGTCGAGGTGCTTGAATTCGGACCTCACACGAGAAAGTTTCACCGGCAAGACGTACTCGGGAGTGACGGTGAATCCGCGGAGAGTTTGCGAGGTTCCGGTGCGGCTTCCGCCGCTGTCGGCAAAGACCTCTCCCCGAAAGGCCAGCGAGAACTGCCCGGTGAAATTGTATTTTGAATATCCGGCGATCCCTTTCCAGATCGCGTCACTGCCGTCGGCTGGCGGCATGATCTTCGTCCGCATAAAGGCCGTCAACTCCAAGACTGAACCGCGAGGTTAATTTCCAACTGCCAGTGATTTCATAGACGCTGCGCTGGTTGTGCATGTTGTGCGGCTGCTCGGGGCCATGCAGGAAATTGAAGGTCAGGCTGGTGGTCTTTCGAAGTGGCCACCGCGATCTGTCCTCCGAAAGTCACGCCGCCATTGAGCCTGGTGACCGCATCGGCGCCGTTGGTGAGCAGGAAAGCTCCCTGAACTCGGCTGCTGATTGGATAACTGATCTTCACGCCGGTATGGGTAAACGGAATGCCGTAGCCGAAGATAAAGCCGCGGCTGAAATTGTCGTTGTAGCCGTCGTAACCGCCGATCACTTCATAGCCAAGGTGGGTGACGAACTTTCCGGCATCAATGCGAAGCCCCTTGCCGACCGGCGCAACGTAGGTGACGTAGAACTCGGGAATGTCGAAGTGGTGCGCGATGCCTGTGTGAGTGTTGCGAAACAGTCCGTACGAGGCGGTAACTTCGGGGACGCCAGAACCGGCGATCATAGTTCAGCCGAAAGCCGAATTGTCCCGATTCGCTGACCGGGTGCTGAACCACCAATTGAGCCACGTCGAGCTGGGGATCGTCGTCATTGAAATCGAAGACGCGAAATTGATTCAGGCGCGGATTGGGGTCGTTGGTGTTGTAGGTGTCAGAGAACGACAGAAACCCGTGGGTATCGATCCCTCGCCACCAGGATTTGCTGACCAGATTCGAAGCAGGCGGCGGCCGGATCGCCGCTTTGTGCGAGTAACAACAGGGGTGCTGCAAGCAGCACCCCTGCCAGGACCGCGCCCAGGTAGCTCCTGGTGCCCATCGTTTTCACACGTCACTTACCCGCGTGAACCAGGTCTTCATCGGTGAGCTGTTCGTAGGCGTGCTCGCCGTGGAGCGACTCATCCAGGCCCAATCTCCTCCGATCATTCGCTCACCTTCACCGGGGTGAAGGCATCGATGATGCGTAGCATGGCGTAAGTGAATCCGAACGCCCAAACCGACGAGAACACGACCGCTGTGACTTGTTTCAAAAGAAACATTGGATCGCCATAGAGCAATCCATTTGCGCCTTCGGGATTGAATTGCCTTGTTGGCAAATATTCCCAGCATCACGATTCCGAGGAAGCCGCCGACGCCGTGGACGCCCCAGACGTCGAGGGCATCGTCCCAGCCCAGCTTGTTCTTCATTTCGACCGCGTAGTAGCAGACCACGCCGGAGACGATGCCGATGATGACGGCCGTGGTCGGGGAGACGTATCCGGCAGCCGGAGTGACGGTCGCCAGTCCGGCGACTGCTCCGGTGAGCAGACCGAGGAACTTGGGCTTCTTCTCGTTCAGCCACGCCACCATCAGCCAGGCGACCGCGGCGAAAGACGCCGCAACGTCGGTGTTGAGGAAGGCGGTGGCGGTGACGGAATCCACGCGCATCTCGCTGCCGGCGTTGAAGCCGTACCAGCCGAACCACAACAGGCCGGTTCCGAGCGCGACCAGCGGAATGCTGTGCGGGCCGCGATCCGGCGACGCGCCGCTTGCCCACGTAGATGCACCGAGGCCAGGGCCGCGATTCCGGCGATGTTGTGCACCACGATGCCGCCGGCGAAATCCTTCACGCCCCACCGCTGCAGGAACCCGCCGCCCCACACCATGTGAACGAAGGGGAAGTAGACGAAGGTCAGCCATCCGGTCAGAAACAGCATGTAGGCCTTGAAGGTGACGCGATTGGTGAACGCGCCCGAGATGAGTGCCGGCGTGATGATGGCGAACATCATCTGGTAGGCGATGAAGACGAAGGCGGGAATGCGTGTGGTTCGGCGAGGGGGTGTTGAGATTGATGCCGCGCAGGAACGCATTGTGGAAGTTGCCGATGATGCCGTGCCAGTCGCCGCTGAAGCACAGCGAGTAGCCGTAGACGTACCAGATGACGGTGGTCCAGCCCATGGAGACGAAGCTCTGAATCATGATGGCGAGGACGTTCTTGCGGCCCACCAGGCCGCCATAAAAAAATGCCAGGCCTGGAGTCATCAGCATGACCAGGCTGGTGCACAGGATCATGAACCCGGTATTGCCGGTGTCGAGATGAAGCATGCAATCCTCCGAAGGAGATGTGCGCTCGCAGAGAAAGCTGTGCCAAAAATCCGCACAGGCCGCTCGGACAGGGCGGCGCGGTGTGCGCTGTTACAGTCTGAGGCTGGACTTATTGCAGGACAAACTCAGTGCGGCATATCACCGAGCGCTATGACGGGAGTCACCCTGAGGCCGAGGCGCGGACTATTGCAATGGCGATGCAGAATCCACGGCGTAGAAACAAGTAAAAGAGTGGTCCTAAAGCCAAAGCGATGACGCCGCCGATGGTGCCGTAGCGATCGCTGCCCAGCATAGCTACCACGCTCATGATGACCGGCGCGGCGACGGCGTAGGCGAGGCCGAGCTTTCCGCCTGGGATGCGGAAAGGACGCTTCATTTCGGGCTGCTTGCGCCGCAGTTGCCAGGCGGCGAGCACGGTGAGGATCGTGGTGGCGATACGCAGCCAGCTGTAGATGCTGATCAGCTGAGTGAGATTGAGGATCGAGCAGCGCGCCGTACACGACGGCCGAGGCGAGGATGGCGATCCAAGGTGTGCCGAAGCGGGGATGCTCGGCAGTCAGGCGATGCGAGAGATATCCGTCTTCGGCCATCGCGAACGGCATGCGGGTTGAGGTCAATACAGTCGCGTTCAGCAGAGAGATGTTGGTGATCATGGCGGCGATGGTCATCCAGGCACCAAGCCAGGGTCCGCCGATTAGCTGAGCAGCGTCGGAGAAGTAGCGCGTGTGCCACTGCTGCCAGTTACCTAAGGCAGCAAGCGAGGCGAATGTGGGGAGGAAGTACACCGCAACGGACATGGGAACGACGATCGCCAATGCCAGGGGATAGCTGCGCTGTGGATTCTCAACTTCCTCCGCTACCGTCGAGCACTGCTCGTATCCGGAGTAGAGCCATAACCCTAAAGCAAGGCCGACGCCGAAAACGTCGGAACGGCGGCACATGCGGCGGAATGAGCGGCGTGAACGGGTTGTGGTGCCATTTCGCAAGTCCCATTACGACGAGGACTAGCACGGGCAACAGAATGAACAGTTCGAGTGCGGTGGCGAACTTGCCCACGGCCTCGATGCCGCGCACGTTGATGTAGGTAATGAGCGCGACGATCAGCAGCGACACGATGTAGTGATTGCTTCCGGTGAGCTGGGGAAAATAGAAACCGAGGTAATCGGAAAACTGGACCGCGTAGGCGGCGCCTAGCAGGAACGATGCGCACCAGTTCCACCAGCCTGCGAGAAATCCCCAAAGATCGCCGAAACCGGCGCGGGTCCAGCGATAGAAGCCGCCTTCGACCGGCATGGCGGTGGTGAGTTCGGCAGAAACCAAGGAGACCGGGATCGACCAGAACAGCGGCAGAAACAAGAGATAAAGCAGCGAGAGGCCTGGACCGGAGGTGGTGATCATGTCCTCGAGGCCGAACGGGCCGCCGGTACAATACGAGAACATGACCCAGACGAAGTAGAACAAGCCCGCTTTACGAGCAACGTTGCTGATGGACAGCTTCGTCTTGGCGCCGGTGGTGCTCACGGGTATTGGTCAGTGTTGGAGCGTCTGCTGCAACATCCAGGGAAACAGATCGGGCTCGGCATAAGCCCTGTCCCAGGAGACATGCTTTACGCCGGGATACTCGGTGTACTTGTAATTGCCATCCGTCTTCTTGAGAGCCTCTACCATTTTGCGGGATTCCTCGACGGGCACGGTGTCATCGTCTGCCCCATGAAAAATCCAGAGAGGCGTGCGCCCGATGCGGCGCGCGGTTTCGAGATAGGGATCCTGTACGGTGGGATCGTTGGCTAGCGGAACATTCAGCCAGGCTTCTCCCTTGGGCCCGTGAATCCCGCCACATATGATCGCTGCGGCGGCAAATTTGTTTGGATACTTCGCTAGCAGGTCCCAACTCCCATATCCGCCCATGGAGAGTCCGGTGAGGTAGACGCGATCCGGGTCGCCGCGGAATTCTTTCATCGATTGCTCGAGGGCAGCGAGCGCTTGCGCTTCCATGTCAGGATCGGTCCACGCCTTGTGATTTCGGCACTGCGGCATGACCACGATTGCCGGGAGTTTCTGGATACGTTTGCGAATTGCGTGCGCGAGGCCGACATCGGTCTGCAAAAGTCCGTCATCGCCGCGCTCCCCAGAGCCGTGGAGAAAGAGAATGACCGGCCATTTGGAATGGTGATTCCAGTCGGCGGGAACGAACACCTCATAGCGATAGGCGATGGTAGCGGAAACAATTGTGCGGTTTAGGAAGCCGGTTTCAGGACTGCGCGCGAAGGCGGTCGCAGCGAGCACACAGAGCAGGGTCAGTATTCTAAGCATGACGAAGCGGCAGGATAACATTTAGCGGGGGGCAGGTCTTCTCCTGGTGACCGTGGAACGACAGCTCTCACCCATCCCTCAGGCACGATGCGGTTTGAGCCGAGATGCTGGGCTGTTGTATAAGTCAAAGCCTATGAGACGACTTGCATTTTTGGTGTTCGCAGCTTTGTTTGTGCAGAGCGTCGCACTGGCGCAGAGTCCCGCCTCGGCGAATTCGTTCAAGGATCGAGTTGCCGGCCTGACCAAGAAAGACGGATTTTTCCCCTACTACTGGGATGAGAAGAAGGGAGAAATGCTGTTTGAACTCTCTCCGGCGGCGCTGAATCGCGAATTTCTTTACTTCACCGGTCTGGGAACTGGTGTGGGATCGACCGAAGTGTTTGCCGATCGCAGTTCGTTCGGATCGGCGAAACTGTGCCGCTTGCGGCGGGTGGCGAACCGGGTTCTGGTGATCGAGGAAAACACCGGCTTTCGCGCGCCGGGTGGCAGCGCCGATCTGAAGCATTCGGTGGAAGAAAGCTTTCCGGTATCTGTACTCGCCGCCCTTCCGATTGAGGCCGAGTTGGACGGCACTCTGCTTACGGATGCCAACCCGCTGCTGGTGCGGGATGCCAGCGATCTGCTGTCGCAATTAAAGCATCCGACGCGGGCGGTGGGAGGCATGATGGTTCGTGACCAGTCGGGGCACGCGGACTGGCGGCTGGATGAGGCGCGAAGCGTGATCGATCTCGACCAAAGCGGAAGCTTTCCTCTGAATACCGAAGTGGAGGCGTTACTCACTTTCACCACGGATTCTGAAACCGATATGAACCAGCCGGACCTGCATGTGCTGAGCGTGCGTGAACATCACTCGTTCATGCAGTTGCCGGCTGAGGGATTTGAGCCGCGCGAGAAGGACCCGCGGGTCGGTTTCTTCAGCCAGGACTTCCAGGATTTCTCGCGAGCCATTCGATCAGCCGCTGAACCGCTACTTCATTGCGCACTGGCGGTTGGAGAAAAAAGATCCCAATGCGGCTGTGAGCGAACCGGTGAAGCCGCTGGTGTTTTACCTGGATCGCGCGATTCCTGAGCCGGTGCGGTCGGCGGCGAAGCGCGGGGCATTGTGGTGGAACGACGCCTTTGAGCAGGCCGGATTTAAGAATGCCTTGCGCATCGAAGATTTGCCGGAAGGGGCGAGCCCGCTCGACATTCGTTATCCCACCATTCAGTGGACGAATCGTTCGGGGCGCGGCTGGTCGGTGGGGCAGAGTCATGTGGATCCGCGAACCGGAGAGATCGTGCATGCCGTGGTGCAACTGGATTCGCATCGCATGCGGACCGTGAACAACTATTGGCAGGCGACCATTCCTTCGGGACGCAATGCGGAGGAGCCGGCGCTCGATGCCTTCGCGGCGTTCGACAGCGCCGATCCACAGCTCAGCGAAGAGCAGCAGATGCAGAATCGCCTCGCCCTGCTGACCTGCCATGAAATGGGACACGTGCTGGGACTGGAGCACAACTTTGTCGCCAGCACGTATGGCCGCGGATCGGTCATGGATTACTTTGCGCCGCGGATCAAGATTCGTGCCGACGGCACGGCTGATCTGTCGGACGCTTACATGCAGGGCGTAGGGTCTTACGATCGCGTGGCGATCCAGTGGGGATATAGCCAGGGTGCGCCGAACGCAACGCCGGAGCAGGAACACGCGCGGCTGGATGCGATCGTGAAAGACATGATTGCCAAAGGGATCGGTGTGGGGCAACTACGCCGATCCGCGGTGGAATGCATACGATGATGGCCCTGATCCGGTGACGTGGTTGAAGCAGACGATGCCGGTACGCGACGCGTTGCTGGCGCATTATGGTCCGCAGATGCTGCATGCGGGCGAGCCGAATTCGATGCTGACTGCGCGTTTTCCGTTGGTGTATCTGTTCCATCGTTACGCTCTGGGCGCGGCGGTGAATGTGGTCGGGAGCGCGATGATTCCACTATCGCTGGCCGGGGATGGACAGAAGCCGATCATTCCGTGGCCCGCGGATGGACAGAAACAGGCAATCGGGTTGCTGATGCAGGCGCTGCAGCCCTCGGAACTGGATGTTCCTCGCGGGCTGTGGCAGGTGCTGGGGCCGGAGGAGAATCGCGATCACAATCCGGAGAGCTTTGAGAATTCTTCAGAGTACCTGTTCAGTCCGCAGGATGGAGCGCGGGAAGTAGCGGGCGTCGTCGTGAAAGGGCTACTGGAAGCGAAGCGAATGCAGAGGCTGATGGTGCTGAATCGCGAAGATGCGAATCAGCCTTCAGCCGCTTTCGTGATTGCGGCACTGGTAAAGCAGGGGTTTACGGTTGGTGCGAAAACTTCGGAGCAGGAGGATTTGCTGGCCGTGGTGCAGAGCGTGATTGCCGACCGGCTGATGATTCTGGCGGCGAATGGCGACGCGACTCCCGAGGTGCGAGCCGCGGCGCTGGCCGGTGTGCATGACGTGCAGGACGCGATTAAGAAATCCGCGACGCCGAGTGCGACTCTGCGGCAGATTGATCACGAGATCGTGCTGTTCCTGCAGAATCCGGAGCAGAATACGCCGAAGGTGAAGGAGTCGGGAGCTCCGGCGGGGCCGCCGGTTTAGGAAGGCCTGAAGGTTCGATCTACCAGCTCTCTTCGAAGCTGCGTGGGACTGGATGCTTGCCTTCGTAGGCGGCAATGTCGGATTCGTGTTGCAGAGTCAGGCCGATATCATCCAGGCCATTCAGCAGGCAATGGCGGGTGAATTCGTCGATCTGGAATATCGCGTTGAACCCATGATTGTCACGGACCTCGCGGTTTTCTAAGTCGACCGTCGCTTCGTAGTGAGGAAGTTCCTGAGCGCGGCGGGCGAGTTCGGCGACGTCCTGTTCTTTTAAGACAACGGCGAGCACGCCATTCTTCACGCAGTTATTCGCGAAAATGTCCGCGAACGACGGAGCGATCACGGCGCGGAAGCCAAAGTCACTCAAAGCCCAGACGGCATGTTCGCGCGAGGAACCACAGCCAAAATTTTTTCCGGCTACAAGAATGCTCGACCCGTCATAGCGAGTCTGGTCGAGCACGAACGTTTTTCCGTTATTCGACTGACGCCAGTCGTGAAAGAGAAATTCTCCGAAGCCGGTGCGCTCAATGCGCTTTAGAAATTGCTTGGGAATAATCTGGTCGGTGTCGACGTTGGCGCGATAAAGCGGCGCGACCAGCCCTTTGTGTTTGCGAAATGGTTGCATCAATCCCTCACTGGAATCGCCAGTTGCGGATGTCGGTGAAGTGTCCGGCGATCGCAGCGGCAGCGGCCATCATGGGACTCACGAGATGGGTGCGCCCGCCGCGTCCCTGGCGCCCTTCAAAATTCCGGTTGCTGGTGGAAGCGCAGCGCTCGCCGGGCTCAAGAATGTCGGGATTCATACCCAGGCACATGGAGCAGCCCGACTCTCGCCACTCGAAACCGGCATCGAGAAAAGTCTGGTGCAAGCCTTCTTCTTCCGCGGCGCGCTTCACGGCTTGCGATCCGGGAACCACCATGGCACGCACCTTCGGGTTCACGTGATAGCCCTTGGCGACGCGGGCGGCAAGCCGCAGATCTTCCAGCCGAGAATTTGTGCACGAGCCGATGAACACGCGATCAATCGGCACTTCGCCAATGGGAACTCCGGGTTCAAGGCCCATGTACTCCAGCATGCGTTCGGCGGACTGACGGTCTCCGTTGTTACGGAAGGCGGCGAGTTCAGGGATGCGACCGTCCACCGGAACGACCATTCCAGGATTCGTGCCCCAGGTCACGAACGGCGCGAGAGTGGAAGCGTCAATCTCGACGATCTTGTCGTGGCTGGCGCCTTCATCGGAACGAAGGCTGCGCCAGTGTTGTACCGCTTGTTCCCAATCCGTTCCTTTCGGAGCGAAGCGGCGGCCTCGCACATAGGCGAAAGTGGTTTCGTCCGGGGCGACCATGCCGGCGCGGGCTCCGCCTTCGATGCTCATGTTGCAGAGCGTCATGCGGCCTTCCATGGAGAGGGCGCGAACAGCGTCGCCGGCATATTCAATGACGTAGCCGGTAGCGCCATCGGTGCCAATCTGACCGATGATGCCCAGAGCGAGATCTTTGGCAGTGACCCCTTCCGGCAAGCCTCCCACTAACGCGCATCAGCATGCTGTGCGGCTTGCGTTGCGGCAGGCATTGCGTGGCCAGCACGTGTTCCACTTCCGAGGTGCCGATGCCGAACGCGAGTGAGCCGAACGCGCCGTGGGTGCTGGTATGGCTGTCGCCGCAGACGATGGTCATGCCCGGCTGCGTGAATCCAAGTTCCGGACCGATGACGTGAACGATGCCCTGGTCAGGCGGAATCCATATCGAACAGGGGCACGCCGAATTCCCGGCAGTTCTTCTGCAAAGCTTCAATCTGGCGGGCGGCAATCGGATCGGTGATAGGAGTTCCCCGCGGGGAGGTCGGAATATTGTGATCGACCGTCGCGAGGGTGCGCTGGGGTTGGCGAACTTTTCTGCCTGCGGCGCGCAGCCCGTCAAAAGCCTGCGGCGAGGTAACTTCGTGCACGAGATGAAGATCGATATAGAGCAGCGGCAGCCGTCCGGGCGGATTGCAGACTACGTGTTCGTCCCAGATTTTCTCAAAAAGAGTACGTTTCTCAGCCATGGACTCCGTGAGTACGCGCGTCAAGCAGGCCTGATGTCGCGAATCAATTAAGAATGAAGGAACAGTGTACCAAGGCGGGGCGCTTCAGGGTTAGCGGTGAATGGCACGCTCGGGTGACAACAGTGTCACCAAAGAAGACTTCATAGAGTCACCCCGAGAACCATGGCTAGGTCTGCCACTTCGTGGAAGGCGGGTTTATCATAAGATGAGAAACCCGAAACCATGAACCCGAGCCGCCATGATTAACGGCAAACGCATCGCCGTGGTGTTTCCCGCCTACAACGCAGAAAAAACGTTGGAAGCCACGGTGCGCGAACTGCCAGAACTGGTGGACATCCGCATCCTGGTGGACGACAACAGCCGGGACCAGACGGTCGCGGTTGCGCATAGGCTGGGCATCCCGGTGTTCGTGCATGACCAGAATTATGGGTACGGACGCAACCAGCAGACCTGCTATCGCGAAGCGCTGGCGGAGGGCGCGGACGTGATTATCATGGTCCACCCCGATTACCAGTACACGCCGCTGCTGGTGACCGCGATGGCGAGCATGATCGCATATGGCATTTACGATGTGGTGCTGGGTTCGCGCATTATCGGAGGCCAGGCGTTGCGCGGCGGCATGCCTCTCTACAAATACATCTCCAACCGGTTTCTGACGGCGTTTGAAAATCTTGTTTTTGGGCGTGAAGCTTTCGGAGTATCACACCGGTTACCGGGCTTTCAGCCGGGAAGTGCTGACGCGCGCTGCCGCTGCGGGAGAACTCCGACGATTTCGTATTCGATAACCAGATGCTGGCGCAATGCGTGCACTTTGGATTTCGCATTGGCGAAGTTTCCTGTCCCACGAAGTATTTCGAAGAGGCTTCGTCGATCAACTTCCGGCGCAGTGTGAAGTATGGGATGGGAGTGCTGGGAACAACGCTGCAATTTGCGCTGCAGCGCTGGGGACTGGGACACTTCCGCATCTTCAATGAGAACGGGCGCCGGCTGGAGCCGGGATTGCCCGCCTATTATGCCCGCGGTTCCGCGGAAGGCACCCCAGGCGTCGCGGGGTAGTTTTTTGCCTGGATTACTTCTTCCCTGAAATCAAGCTCAGCACGCGGCTGGCGAAATCGTCGGAGAAGCCGAAGCGAGCTTTCGCGCGCGAATAAAGATCGACTGCCTGCTTGTCCAACCAAATCATGGCCGACTTGCGCAGACCGTCGCCAGGCCGTGCCCGATAGTCGGTAGAACGTGGATGGGACTTCGGTTCGCGGTCCTCGGTGTAGTAGTAGAACGCGAGACTCTTTCTGGAATTGCCTTGCGGGCACTTCAAGGGCTCGGGAAAACCGTGGAAAGAGATATTGCTGGTATTGAAGATCAAGGCATGGTTCAGAAGCGGCGGCAATTTTGCCACGCAGCGTGTCATCTTTTGGTCCCACAGTTCGATTGCGCCGCCCCAGGTTTCCTGCCAGCCAGGATTGAGATACAGAATAAGATTCACCCGGCGTCGCCAGTGCTTGTGGTAGTGATGATGGGAGAAATCGCTATGCACATTCAAGAACCCGCCGGGGCCCGACTGGTGCAGTCCACCGCCTTCCAGCAAAGGGTCGGGTAGCAAATTACGAATGCCAGTCAAGTCTGACAACCAGCTCACGAATTCCGGAGAATTCAGTTCGTCGGCAACCTCGCCGAGCATCGGCGGAAACAATTCGCGCTTGGTCATGCCCAGCTTGTTTTCGTTCTGATGCTGGTAATGAATCCATGCCTCGGTCGTCGGAGCGGGAAATTCCCGGGCCAGTATTTGAGCCAGGTCCGCATCCAGAAAATCCGGGAAAAAAAGATGAGGAACCGGATTGTTCTGCCGATAGCGCCGGGACAGGGAGGGCAGCTGCGCGCTCCATTTTGCGTAAGGGAAAAGAGCTGTGTCTTTCTCAACGGGTTGGAGGTAGGGCATTAGCCTTTGTCCTCGATCTGGGCCATTACAACATTGAGTTCAAGATGAGCCCAAATGTTGCTTGCTGAAATATCGCTACCCAGGTTTGTCTCCTACGATACGGCATCGCGCCCCGTTGGGAACTGTATCACCGTAGTTCACAGACGGAAACGGTTCTATTTTGGTACGGACAATTCATATCATGAGCCTGTGAAACTTTAACTACAATCCAACTCACGCCGAACCGGGTGCGCAATTGCGCAAAGTCAGCTGTCCCGAATCGTGACCAATTCTGGAGCGCTCGGGTTTGCGCATACCATTCGTCTGCTAACGGAGGGAACATGCTGACTGCGCCGCTATCCTTGTGATAGTCGGCCAGACGGCTGCGCTGGGCGATCGCCCGAAAGCCCTGCGAGTCCTCGCCCGGATCCATCAGAAAGTCCGGGTCGAGTGCGAAAAAAGCATCGTTCGGCGTATTTTCGCGTACCCATAGAAATGACCGTTCGTAATCGTTTTTCGACGACATCCCGGGGAGTTCGAGGTGATCGCTGGCGGCGAAAAGCTGTGCTTGGGCCGCGTACATACCGCCGGCGAGTGGCACGAATAACAGCGCCCAGCGCCAGACCCGGTCTTTCAAGATGTACTCTCCAAGAAAACCGCCACCAATCAAAAGCAGCAGTACGTACAACAGATGGAGACTGCGCAAAGGCTGAATGCGCGCCAGGCTTTCAAATCGCGCAGGGATCGCCAGAATTACGGCGCCCACGAAGTAGACGAGACCATAAACGACGAGCGCCCGGCACATCAGTTCCAGGCCGGGCTGTCGGCGAGCGCGAGCCATGCGGGCGAAGATCCAGAAGATGAATACCGGCGCCACCGCGCCGACGATCTCGTACCAAGCCCAGCGGGTTAGGTAGTGAAACGAATGAAACCCCGCCGCTGCGTGATAAGCGGGGGAGACCGGGTGGAGCTCTCCGAAGAAGGGAATCACCAGCGCCATGCTGGCGAATGCAGGAGCGGCTTGTCGCAGGCGAAGGTCTACCTTTTGCATTAACGGCAACAGCACGCAATAGGAACACGCGAACACGGCCATCAGGGGATGAACACTGGCCGCAAAAACCAGCCATAGAGCCGCGCGAACATAACGGCGCTCCATAACCGCAGCCACGGCGAAGATTGCTGCGAAGGCGGCGATGTTCCGGGGATTCAGATACTGATCCATGATGTACAGCGCGGTACCTGCAACCGGAAGCGTGAGCAGAGCCGCAACCAGCGCGACTCCCGCCCAGCGCGCACGAGAATCGCTGAAGCAGATGCTGCTGAGCTTCCAGCATGCCCATAAAAAAAGGAATATGCAGGCAAAATGTGAAATTAGAAGTACCCACTCGAGAGGCAGATGCGAGAGGCGAACGATTGCCGCCATCAAATCAGGGAAAAGAGTGAGATGCGCATGCGATTCGAAGAACGGCTGATCGTGCGGGAACAGTTGTGGATTGAGAGTGCGGAGCACGCCTGGAAGATAGATTTCGGCGTCTTCCGCCCACGGATGGTATCCATGAAGCAGGATCGCTGCCAGGGTCAGCAACAGCACGATCAGAATTTCCTTACGCTTCAGCATTTACAGGAAGGACATAGTTGAACCCCGCTGGATGTGCCATCTTCGGTACATCTGGGCGAAATCGTCCTCAGGCCCTTGCGCGGTGGAGAGACCGTTCACGCGGCGAAACGGCGCCGGGAACCTTCAAATCGTAACAACAGGGCGCGGGGTTCGCAAATTAACCTTTCGTCATTGGTTCACAGTGGCGTGAGGAATGGAATGTTGCTGGATCGGGAGTGAAATTGCGCCTCTCTGGGCTAACGCGTAGCATCTAATCAGGAAACCCATGTCCACGACTACCTCGGCACCGGTGCAAAAGCCGCAACTCGTCTTTGGCGAAATCCTCAGTTTCGCGTACGAGACGTTCTGCAGCAATAAAGTGCGCTTTGCCTTGACGGCGTTGGGAATGGTGATCGGTACCGCGTCGCTGATCCTGGTGGTCACGATTGGCATGACCGGCAAACAGTATGTGCTCAACCAGATTCAGGCGATCGGCGCCAACCTGATTGAGGCTGAATACCAGGGTGGGGCGGAGCGCATCGGAAACCAGGCGCAGGATCCGCTCACCGTCGACGACATGAAGGCGGCGCAGCAGGAGGTGCCGGGAATCGTGGCGGCAACACCAGTGGCTTCTCTCTCGGACCGCATTCCCATTGGCAACGGCAAGGAACGCGACATTCTGATTCTCGGCGTCTATCCCGATTACCGGATCGTGCGTAACCTCGTCGTGGTGTCGGGCCGCTTCTTCGATGCCCAGGATGAGGAAGCCCACAACAAAGTGGGCGTAATCACCGAGAAGATGGCAGTCGCCCTTTACGGATCGGTGGACGATGCCGTGGGCCGGGTGATTAAGATCAGCGGCCTGCCGTTTACGGTGATCGGCACGTTCAAGGAGCGAGTGGATACCTTCGGGCAATCAGAGGTGGTCGATAACACGATGGCCATTCCGTACACGGTGAGCCGGTATTTCACCGATACGCCCACGGTGAAACAGATTTATTTCTCCGTGGCGGATCCGGCAATGGTGGTCTCAGCTACGGAACAGGTGAAGCGGGTCATTCAGTCGCGCCATCGCGCGGAGTCGGTGTACAACGTGCAGAACCTGACGCAACTGGTTTCAGTGGCGGAGAAGGCAGCAAATGCGCTGACGCTGGTGTTGTTGTTGGTTGCGGCAGTGACTCTGCTGGTGAGTGGGATCGGCATCATGAACATCATGCTGGCGACGGTGAGTTCGCGTATTCGGGAGATTGGCATACGCAAAGCCATGGGCGCCACCAACCGCGAGATTCTGTTTCAGTTTATGTCGGAAGCGATCCTAATATCGCTCATCGGCGGGATCATCGGGATCATCATCGGGCTGGCTCTGCCATTCTCGATTCGATTCCTCACCGCGTACCGGGTTCCCATCTCCGGTTTGTCAGCGATTGTGGCGATTATTGTTTCTACCATTGTGGGTGTGATCTTCGGCACGGTGCCCGCCACGCGAGCTGCCAAGTTGGATCCGGTGGAGAGTCTGCGCTACGAATAGTTTTGGCTTTGCAATGGGCGGGATGCAAGCAGTACCTTCAAAAACAAAGAAGCCGGGCTGGTTGACCCGGCTGTTTCTTTCTTTGTTCTACCTCAGGAAGCGCCTTGGTTCGACGTCCCTGCAGATCTTCTCATTCGCAATGAGCTCCAATTTTTTCTCAACGGCGGCGCCAGCATGGCAGCATGCGCCGTCTGTCACCGCTACATGACCAGAGCGAGGTTCTCTAACTCCTGTTGCAAAACTGGAATCGCACAGCCCGACATCTCAACCCGGCTGGCTGCGTCCATGGCAGCCTGAGGAGACACCCCATATCCGCGACCCATCAGGAACACCTGCAGCAATTCTGCCGCTTCGCGAGAGTCCACCAAACCCCCTTGAAGCAAATCGTTTCGTAGCGAGGTTAACTCCGTGCTCGTGAACCGT
>CAWCRE010000004.1:0-176880 GCA_963797845.1 Terriglobia bacterium | reverse complement strand
GATGACAGCCGAGTCGCCGCTCTATCTGCTGCAGCTTCGCGAGATCCACGCGCCCCCTATTGTTCTCTACGTGTGGGGGAACTGGCCGAGCGGAGATCAACACGCCATCGCAGTAATCGGTTCGCGGCGCACGACGCATTACGGCCCGGAATCGGCGAAAAAACTTTCTTATCAACTCGCCTACGCGGGACTGACGATAGTCAGCGGTCTTGCGCGGGGAATCACACCGCCGCGCATCTAGGCGCGATCGCCGCGAAAGGCCGGACTGTGGCGGTGATCGGTTCCGGACTACGAACCTTTATCCGCCGGAGAACGCCGCCCTTGCCGACAAAATCCGGAACGGCAATGGCGCCGTAGTTCCGATTTTTCGATGGAGTTCGAGCCGGATCGCCAGACCTTTCCGATGCGCAATCGGATCATCAGCGGTTGGAGCCACGGCTTCTTGTGGTTGAAGCCGGTGTGAAAAGCGGCGCCTCATTACCGCGCGCAGCGTGGATCAGGCCGTCGTCTACGCCGTGCCGGCCACATCAACGCGCCGAGCGCATTGGATCGAACCGGCTCATCCAGCAAGGCGCGAACTGGTGATGGACGCGAACGACATTCTCGATGATCTGGAATTCTTCTGCCCGAAGCGAAACCAGCGCCCGACGCTACCGTGCGTGGCCGCCGGCGATGAGCGGGGAAGAACGCGCGTTTATGACGCGATCCGCGTAACGGAGACTCGATCGACGATATCGCGACGAAAGCCGAACTGCCGAGCGGCAGAGTTTCATCCATCCTCTTGCATTTCGAATTGAAGCGGCTGGTGAAACAACTACCGGGAAAATATTTCGTTAAGCTTGGGTAGAACTCATTCGCTTCCGCTGTAGCCGCTTCGCTGTGGGAAGCGCGGAACCACCAACCTGGCTTCAGAATGAAAGCCATCCGCCTGACGCCGATCGGCTCCGCCTTGGGAGAAGCCGGAATCGAAGCCCCGCTCGGCGGACCACACGACCTGCTGATTCGGGTCAAAGCGGCTGGCATCTGCCATTCCGATGCGCATTATCGGGCGGGGGTTTCGTCCGTAAAAATGTTGCCATTGACGCTTGGCCACGAGGTCGCGGGCGTCGTCGAGGAAGCCGGCGACGCCGTTCAGGAATTTCGCGAAGAGCGATCGCGTTTGCCTCCACTATCTCGTCACCTGCGGCCATCGTGGCCTTTTGCCAAATCGGCAACGAACAATTCTGTCACCAGTGCCGAAATGATCGGTAAACACCGCGATGGCGGCTATGCGGAATTCATCGCGGTGCCGGAACGCCAGCGTCTTTCGTTTGCCTGGAGATTCCATTTGAGAAAGGCGCGATCCTGATGTGTTCCTCCGCTACTTCGCTGCATGCGCTGGGGAAGGCCCGGCTGCGTCCGTGGTGAAACGGTCGCGATCTTCGGAGTCGGTGGACTCGGCATTTCGGCGATGCAATTGGCAAGTGAACCTGGCGCCCGGCAAATTTTTGCGGTCGATCTCAACCCGCGAAAACTCGAATTGGCCGAACGGTTCAAGGCGTTCCGGTCGACGCCTCAGCCGGTGATCCCGTCGAACAAATTCACGAACTCACAGACGGCCGTGGAGTCGACGTCGCACTCGAATTGGTCGGCTCTCCCGCTCACCATGCGGCAGGCTGTCCAATCGCTGGCGATCCTTGGCCGGGCCGTGCTGGTTGGCCTGACCCAGAAAAGTTTCGGAGATCGCGCCGTATCGCGAATTGCTCGACAAAGAAGCGGAGATCATCGGTGTTTCCGACCATCTGGCGGATGTGAGGCAGAGGCTCTTGAACATGAAAGCCTCGCTGCAGGTCCGCCTGTCGCAACATCTCGCGCTCACGCCGCAGCTGCAGCAGTCCATCCGGCTGCTGCAGCTCTCGACCCTGGAACTGCACCAGGAGATCGAGCAGATGATGGAGCAGAACCCGTTCCTCGAACCCGAGGAAGAGATGGCGCTGCCCGAGGCGCAGTTCGAGGGCCTGAACGCCAGCACGTCCGCCAGCGCGCCGACAGCGCCAAGAGCGCGACGCGACACCGACGCCGACGGCCGCACCAGCAACGACAACGTCGACGAGCCCGCCGGCGTCGACGCCGCCGAGTTCGGCACCACCGAGCGCGACGACTGGGAGAACGGCACCGAGCGCGACGACTTCGACGGCATCCGCGAGCTGCCCACCTCGGGCAGCGGCCAGTCGGGCGACAACGACGACGACTTCGAGCGCCAGAACCGCGCCGACGCCGGCGTCAGCCTGCGAGGACCACCTGCGCACGCAGCTGAGCAGCCTGCGCCTGTCCGACGAAGACGCGGCCGCGGTGCTGGTGCTGATCGAGTCGCTCAACGAGGACGGCTACCTGGCCGACCCGCTCGAGGAGATCGCCGAGCGCCTGGCCGAGGTGCTGGGCGTCGAGGGCGACGAGGAACGCGAGGAACTGCTGCACCGCCTGCAGTGCGGCCTGAACTTCCTGCAAAGCATGGAGCCCACCGGCGTGGGCGCGCGCTCGCTGGGCGAGTGCCTGTGCCTGCAGCTGCGCCAGAAGCCGCCGCCGAAATCCACCGCCGGTCACGCTGCTGGCCGCGCTGAAGATCTGCACCGAGCACCTGGGGCTGCTGGCGCGGCGCGACTTCAAGAAGATCGCGCAGCTGATCGAGATGGACGAGGCCACCGTGCGCGCGGCGCAGGGCCTGATCGTGGCGCTGGAGCCCAAGCCGGGCCGCCCGTTCGCGCGCGCCGAGGACAGATCATCATCCCCGACGTGATCGTGATGAAGGTGGCGCGCCAGTGGAAGGCCGTGCTCAATCCGGACGTGATGCCCAAGCTGCGCGTCAACGACCTCTACGCGCAGGCGATCAAGTCGCAGCGCGCCAGCGGCAGCGCGCTCACCGCGCCGCGGCTGCAGGAGGCGCGCTGGTTCATCCGCAACATCCAGCAGCGCTTCGACACCATCCTGCGCGTGTCGCAGGCCATCATCGAGCGCCAGAAGAACTTCTTCAGCCACGGCGCCATCGCGATGAAGCCGCTGGTGCTGCGCGAGATCGCCGACGAGCTGGGCCTGCACGAGTCCACCATCTCGCGCGTGACCACCGCCAAGTACATGTCCACGCCGTTCGGCACCTACGAGCTGAAGTACTTCTTCGGCTCGTCGCTCAACACCGACGCCGGCGGCAACGCCTCGTCCACCGCGGTGCGCGCGCTGATCAAGCAGCTGGTGGCGGCCGAGAGCCCGGCCAAGCCGCTGTCCGACAGCCAGCTCGCCGAGCTGCTCGAAGGCCAGGGCATCCAGGTGGCGCGCCGCACCGTGGCCAAGTACCGCGAAGCCCTGAAGATCGCGCCGGCCAACCTGCGCCGCACGGTCTGACTCTCCAACGCGCCGCGCAAGAGCCGGCGTCCCCCAACGTGCCGAAGGGTGCACCGCCATGCAACAAGCCCGACTTCCTCTTCGTCACCTGCGCCAACGGCAGCGAGGAGCTGCTCGCCGAGGAATGCGTGCGCATCCTCGGGCCGACCAGGGCGTGCGTGGCCGGGCGCGGCGGCGTGATGGTGGACGAGAGCGTCGAGAACGCGATGCGCCTGAACCTGCGCAGCCGCATCGCGCAGCGCGTGCTGTGGCCGATGGTGGACGGCGACTACCGCGACGAGCACGACCTGTACGACCTCGGCCGCCGCATCAACTGGTCGGAGTGGATCACGCCGGACGAGACGATCCGCGTGGACGTCACCGCGCAGCGCTCGCCGCTGCAGAGCCTGAACTTCGCCGCGCTGCGCATCAAGGACGCCGTGTGCGACGTGATGCGCGAGCATGGCCGGCGCGCGCCCCAGCGTCGACACGCGCTTTCCCGACCTCGCCATCAGCCTGCACGTCGACCCGACGCACGCCTGGATCGCGATCGACCTGAGCGGCGAGGCCTTGTTCAAGCGCGGCTGGCGCGAGCAGCAGGGCGAGGCGCCGCTGAAGGAGACGCTGGCCGTCCACGCTGCTCTACGCCGCCGGCTGGCACGGCCGCCCCGAAGACGGCGGCCTGCTGGATCCGTGCTGCGGCGCCGGCACCATCGCCATCGAGGCCGCGCAGATCGCCTGCAACGTCGCGCCGGGCCTGACGCGCCGCTTCGCGTTCGAGCGCCTGCGGCCGTTCCTCGAGTACGCGAAGCGCTGGGGCGAGATGCAGGTCGAGGCGCGCGACACCATCGTCAAGCCCGCGGTGCCGATCTGGGCCGGCGACGTGTCGTTCCGCATGACCGACTTCGCCACCCGCAACGCCGAACGCGCGGGCGTCGCGCACGCGATCGACTTCAAGACCGCCGACGCGCTGCAGCGCCTGGCGCCGGCCGATCGCGGCACCATCGTGATGAACCCGCCGTACGGCGAGCGCATCGACGCCAAGGGCCGCGGCAGCCAGGCCGCCGAGCGCCGCGCGCGCCGCGCACGTTCGCGGCCCGCGCGCGCGCACGCAGGCGCGCGCACGCGCGGCGAACGCCCGCGCGGCCCGGGCGCGGACGCGTTCGCGCGCGAGAACCCCGAGGCCGCGCGCCGCGGCCCGCGCGAGGCGCCGCAATCGAGCGGCGGCCGCGAGTCGGCCGTCGTCGGCGGCGAGCGGCGCCGGCAACGCGAGCGATTCTTCGCGCAGCTGGCCACGCACTGGAAGCGCCACTACAGCGGCTGGACGGCCTGGGTGCTGAGCCCCGACATGAAGCTGCCCACCGCGATGCGCCTGAAGGAAAGCCGCCGCGTGCCGATGTGGAACGGCCCGATCGAATGCCGGCTGTTCCGCTTCGACATGGTCAGCGGCTCGGCGCGCGGCGGTGCACAGGCGGCGCCGCCGACCGCGACGCTGGACACTGAACGTCACGTCGCGCGTCAGGATCGCGCAAGCCGCGCGCTCCGAACCCCGTCAACGGGCGCTCGGCGGGGTTCGTTTTCTGAGTGCGTTCCACGCACACACGACGATCCCATCGAAAGGAGACCACCATGTCCTTCAAGCTCTCGACCCCGCTGCTCGCCGCGCTCGCGCTGTCCGCCTCGTTCACCTCCCTGTCGGCCCGCGCCGCCGACCTGCCCGGCAAGCACCCCGCCTACCTGCACGCGCTGACCGACCTGCGCGCCGCGCGCTGGAACCTCGAGCACCGCGCCGGCGACGCCGCCGTCAGCGCGCAGGAAGACGTGGCGATCGTCGAGACCGACCGCGCGATCCACGAGGCCAGGTCGCCGCGATGGAAGACGGCAAGAACATCGAGGACCGACCTCGGCACGAAGACGCCCACCTCGACCGCCCGGGCCGCCTGCACCACGCGCTGGAGCTGCTGCGCAAGGCCAAGAACGACGTCGCCCGCGAAGAAGACAACCCCGAGACGCGCGACCTGCGCAACCGCATCGTCCAGCACGTCGATCTCGCGATGGAAGCCACGAAGCACGCGATCCACGACGTCGAACAAGGGCGTTGAGGCGGACACGGCGCGAGCGGTCGCCGGCCTCTCCTCGTCCAGCGCCACGGCGGCGGCGATCGCAGACGACGGTCGTCGCGGACGAGGCCAGGCCTGAGCCCGATCGTCAGCGAGGCGCCAACACCGCCATCTGCGCCAGCCACGCCAGCGGCGCGGTGTCGGCGCGCAGGATCAGCCCGCCCAGGCTGATGCGCGTGAAGCCGCGCGCGACGGCGGCGGCCTCCTCGTCGGACGTCAGCCCGCCTTCCGGCCCGCTGAGCGCCAGCCAGCGCGCCGCGGCGCGGCGCGCGGCCAGCACGCCTGCGTCAGCCGCGGGCGCCGTGCCGGTGCTCATCACGAAACGGCCGCGCAGCGACGCGTCTCCGGGCTGCGCGGCCAGCCACGCGCCACGCTGCGCACCGGCGCGACCACGGGCACGCGCGTGCGCCCGCTCTGCTCGCTGGCGCCACGGCCACCGCCTGCCAGTGCGCCACCCGCCTGGCCGCGCGATCGCCGTCCAGCCGCAGCACCGAGCGCTCGGTCTGCAACGGCTGGATCGCCGCCACGCCCAGCTCGGTGGCCTTCTCGATCAGCGCGTCCATGCGCTCGTTGGTGGGCATGCCCAGCGCGATCTCGAGGTCGAACGGCAGCTCGCGATCCACGGCCTCGTGCGCGTCGACGCGCACGTCCACGTCGCGCTTGCCCATGCGCGTCACCTCGCGCGCCACTCGCCGCCCGCGCCGTCGAACAGCCGCAGCTCGTCGCCCGGCTGCAGCCGGCGCACCTGCACGTGGCGCGCGGCGTCCTCCGGCAACGCGAACTCGAGGCCGGCGGACAGGGGGGATTCGACGAACAGGCGCAGGGACATGGCACGGGCAGGCAACGGACGACAGCCGCCAGTGTGCCGCATGCGGCGGCAGCGGCGCGGCGCACGTCAGGCCAGCTTCAGCGCGGCGCGCACGATGTCGCGCGAGTACGGCGCGGCCACGTCGCAGACGAAGCGCTGGAAGTCGCCGTGCGCGGCGTCGTCGGCGCGATCGGAGATCGTGCGCACGACGGCGAACGGGCGCGCCGAAGTCGTGGCAGACCTGGGCCACGGCGGCGCCTTCCATCTCGACGGCCAGCGCGTCGGGCAGCAGCGCGCGCAACTGGTCGCTCTCGGCGTGCGTGGCGACGAAGCGGTCGCCGCTGACGACCAGGCCGCGTGGATCGCCGCGCCGCGGCATGCGTGTCGGTCGCGGCCAGCGCGCGGCCGGCCCGCGCCAGCCGGCCGCTCCACGCCGCGTCGGCGTCGAAGCGCGCGCGGCCGGTCAGCGGCACCTCCCAGCGCGGGAACAGCGGCTCGGCGTTCATGTCGTGCTGCAGCAGCGTGGTGGCGACGACGATGTCGCCCACGCGCACGCCGTCGCCCAGCCCGCCGGCCACGCCGGTGAACAGCAGCGCGCGGGCGTCGAACGCGTCGAGCAGCACGGCGGTGGTGGTGGCCGCGGCCACCTTGCCGATGCCGCAGCGCACCAGGATCACGTCGTGGCCGTCGAGGCGGCCGAAATGGAAGTCGCGGCCGGCGCGGCGTTCGGTGCGCAGGTCGTCGAGGCAGGGCCGCAGCGCGGCGATCTCCTCGTGCATCGCGCCGACGATGGCCAGGCGCGTCATGCGCGCGTCAATCGCGCTCCTCGTCGGTCGCGCCAAGCTGCTTGCGGAAGCGCGCGGCGGAGTCCTCGCCGTGCGCCTTGCGGAGCTGTTCGACGAAGTCGAGCGCCACGGCCTGCATGCCGGCCAGGTCGGCGCAGCCCTCGATCTTGAGGATCAGGCGGTAGCCCTTGATCAGGCCGAAGCGCTCCTTGGCCTCGTGCGTGAGCAGCGTGTAGAGCGCGTCGTAGGTCCAGTCGCGCACCGCGACGTCGACGCGGGATGCGCTGGTACACCGTCTTGCGGCCGCGGCGCCGCCTGCGGGCGATCAGCTTGGCGGCCAGCAGCACGTCGAGATCGGCCGGCGTGCTGCCGTTGACCTTGCCGATCCAGGCATCGCCGCTGCAGGAGCGCGTCGATCACCATCAGCAGGTTGCGCGCGGGGCGCGACAGCTTGATGCTGTGGGCGCGGATCTCGGCCTTGCCGGCTTCGGTGCGGACGTAGGACTCCGCATGGGTCATGGTCATCATCGTCGTTCCCTGGCTGGCCGGGAGGCCGGGCAGCGTTCATTTGCCGTCCCGCAACTCGCGCCGCAGGATCTTCCCTACATTGGTTTTCGGCAGATCAGAACGGAATTCAACGATCTTCGGGCGTTTGTAACCGGTAAGATTTGTTTCACACCATGCGCGCACGTCGGCCTCGGTCAGCGCCGGATCCTTCTTGACGATGACGATCTTGACGGCCTCGCCCTGCTTCTCGTCGGGCACGCCGACCGCCGCGCACTCGAGCACGCCCGGGATCAGCGCGACGACGTCCTCGACCTCGTTCGGGTACACGTTGAAGCCCGACACCAGGATCATGTCCTTCTTGCGGTCGACGATCTTGAAGTAGCCGCGCTCGTCCACCTCGCCGATGTCGCCGGTGCGGAAGAAGCCGTCGGCGGTCATCACCTTGGCGGTCTCGTCGGGGCGCTGCCAGTAGCCGGCCATCACCTGCGGGCCGCGGATCGCGATCTCGCCGCGCTGGCCCGGGCCCACCTCGTTGCCGTCGTCGTCCAGCAGCACGACGTCGGTGTCGGGCATGGGCATGCCGATGGTGCCGCTGTAGGCGGTGGTGTTGACCGGGTTGCAGGTGGCCGCGGGCGAGGTCTCGGACAGGCCGTAGCCCTCGCAGATCGGGCAGCCCGTCTTCTGCAGCCACAGCTGCGCCGTGGCCTGCTGCACGGCCATGCCGCCGCCGACCGACATCACCAGGCTGGACCAGTCGACCGTGTCGAACTCGGGATGGTTGGCCA
Organism: Terriglobia bacterium; assembly: GCA_963797845.1. Lineage (GTDB taxonomy): Bacteria > Acidobacteriota > Terriglobia > Terriglobales > Acidobacteriaceae > DASREM01. The sequence goes on along the minus strand of CAWCRE010000004.1, from coordinate 168,521 downwards.
TCGCGTTGAACAGCGTGTTGACGGCGGGCAGGCTGTGGAACGGCTGGCGCCGCAGGTCCTTGAACATCGCGGGGATGTCGCGCGGATTGGCGATCAGCATGTTGCACGAGCCCATGCGCAGGCCCAGCATCATGTTCGTGTTGAAGCCGAAGATGTGATACAGCGGCAGCGCGCAGATGGTGACGATCTGGATCGCCCGGCTTCACCTTGCTCATGGCCGGCTGGTACCAGGCGTCCGACTGCAGCACGTTGGCCACCAGGTTGCGATGCAGCAGCACCGCGCCCTTGCTCACGCCGGTGGTGCCGCCGGTGTACTGCAGCACCGCGATGTCGTCGGGGCCGACCTTGGCCGGCTTGAACGTGGCGCGGCGGCCGTGGCGATCGCGTCGTTGAAGCGCACGGCGCCGGGCAGGTCGAACGCCGGCACCATCTTCTTCACGTTGCGCACGACGTAGTTGACGATGCGTGCCCTTGACCAGGCCCAGCATGTCGCCCATGCGAGGCGAGGATCACCTTCTTCGTGGGCACCTCGTTGCAGCACCTGCTGCAGCGTGGTGGCGAAGTTCTCGATGATGACGATGGCCTTGGCGCCCGAGTCCTTCAGCTGGTGCTCGAGCTCGCGCGGCGTGTACAGCGGGTTGACGTTGACCACCACCAGGCCGGCGCGCAGCAGGCCGGCGACCACCACCGGGTACTGCGGCACGTTGGGCATCATGATGGCGACGCGGTCGCCCTGCGCCAGGCCCAGCGTCTGCGCGTAGGCGGCGAAGGCGCGCGACATCTCGTCGATCAGCCGGAAGCTGTAGTCCTTGCCCATGAACTTGTAGGCGGGCAGGTCGGCGTACTTCGTGAAGCTGTTGTTCAGCAGTTCGACCAGCGACGCGTATTCGTTCGCGTTCACATGCGGCGGCACCCCGGCGGGGTAGTTCTTCAACCAGTTGCGTTCCATCTTGTCTCCGGCGTGCGGGTCTTAGTCGAGCAAGGGAAAGGGAAATTCTTGGGGTGGCACGGTACCCGATTCCGATCGGTCGATCGGTTCGATCGCCGCGCGCGACCAGGCGCGGCTATTCGACGGCCTTGAGCATGTCCTCGACCACCTTCTTGGCGTCGCCGAACACCATCATCGTCTTGTCCATGTAGAACAGCTCGTTGTCGAGGCCGGCGTAGCCGGCCGCCATCGAGCGCTTGTTGACGATGATCGTCTTGGCCTTGTAGGCCTCCAGGATGGGCATGCCGTAGATGGCCGAGCCCTTGGTCAGCGCCGCCGGGTTCACCACGTCGTTGGCGCCCAGGATGATGGCGACGTCGGCCTGGCCGAACTCGCCGTTGATCTCGTCCATCTCGAACACCTGGTCGTAGGGCACCTCGGCCTCGGCCAGCAGCACGTTCATGTGGCCCGGCATGCGGCCGGCCACCGGGTGGATGGCGTACTTGACGCTGATGCCCTTGCTCGGTGAGCTTGGCCGCCAGCTCCTTGACCGCGTGCTGGGCGCGCGCCACCGCCAGGCCGTAGCCCGGCACGATGATCACGCTCTCGGCGTTGCCCAGGATGAAGGCCGCGTCGTCGGCCGAGCCGCTCTTGACGGGTCGCGCCTCGGCCGCGCCCGCCACCGCCGTGCCCGGCGCGGCGCCGAAGCCGCCCAGGATCACGTTGAAGAACGAGCGGTTCATGGCCTTGCACATGATGTAGCTCAGGATCGCGCCCGAGCTGCCCACCAGCGAGCCCGCGATGATCAGCATGGCGTTGTTCAGCGAGAAGCCGATGCCTGCCGCGGCCCAGCCGGAGTAGCTGTTCAGCATCGACACCACCACGGGCATGTCGGCGCCGCCGATCGGGATGATGATGAGCACGCCCAGCACGAACGCGATGGCCAGCATCGAGAAGAACGCAGGCCCAGCTCTCGGTAGCCACCCAGCCGGCGCCGCAGCGCCAGCATCGCCAGGCCCAGCACCGCGTTGACCGCGTGCTGCCCCGGGAACTGCACCGGCGCGCCCTGGAACAGCCGGAACTTGTACTTGCCCGAGAGCTTGCCGAACGCGATGACCGACCCCGAGAACGTGATCGCGCCGATGGCCGCGCCCAGGAACAGCTCCAGCCGGTTGCCGTACGGGATGGCCTCGCCGCGCGCCAGCCCGCGCTCCAGCGCCCACGGCTCGGCCACGGCGGCCACCGCGATGAACACCGCGGCCAGGCCGATCATGCTGTGCATGAACGCCACCAGCTCGGGCATCTTGGTCATCTCCACCCGCCTGGCCATGATCGTGCCGGCCGCTGCCGCCCAGCAGCAGGCCCAGCAGCACCCAGCCCAGGCCCGATGCGGCGAGGCCGCGAGCGTGAAGATCAGCGCGCCGGTGGTGACCACGGCGATGGTCATGCCGACCATGCCGAACAGGTTGCCGCGGATCGACGTGGTGGGATGCGACAGGCCCTTGAGCGCCTGGATGAAGCAGACGCTGGCGACCAGGTACAGCAGCGTGACGAGATTGAGGCTCATTGGCCTTCTGCTTCTCGAAGACTCGCGAGCAGCCACGCGAGTCGGTCAGCGCCATCGAGCCGCCGCCAGCAGCGCGGCGATCAGCACCAGCCGTCGCGCTCAGCGGCATCGGCGGCAGCACGCGCAGCGCGTAGAGGAACAGCGCGACGCCGGCGACCACGTGCACCACGCGCCAGAACAGCTGCGCGCCGGCGACGCTCGGCACGAGCGTCACGGCTGCCGTCCTTGGAGCGGCCGGCGTCCTTCTTCCGGAACATCTCCAGCATTCGCCGCGTGACCAGGAAGCCGCCGAACACGTTGACCGCGGCCAGCGTGACGGCCAGCACGCCCATCGTCTTGGCGAGCGAGCCCTTCGGTCAGGCCCGCGGCGAGCATGGCGCCGACGATCACGATCGCCGAGATCGCGTTGGTCACCGCCATCAGCGGCGTGTGCAGCGCGGGCGTGACGTTCCAGACCACGTGGAAGCCGACGTAGATCGCCAGCACGAAGATGATCAGGTTGATGATCGTGGGGGAGACGATGTCCATGATGGACTCCTCAGCTGTTTGCGGCGTGCTGAGCTCACTTGCGCTTGACCTCGCCGGCGTGCGCCATCAGGCACGCGGCGACGATGTCGTCCTCGAGGTCAGCTGGAACGCCGCCGTCCTTGTCGACGACCAGCTTCAGGAAGTCGAGCACGTTGCGCGCGTACAGCGACGACGAATCGGCCGCCACCAGCGCGGGCAGGTTGGTCTCGCCGACGATCGTGACGCCGTGCTTGACCACCGTGCGGCCGGCCTCGGTCAGCGGGCAGTTGCCGTCGGTGCCGGACGCGCCGCGGCCGGCGGCGATGTCGACGATCACCGAGCCCGGCTTCATCGACCTGACCATGTCCTCGGTGACCAGCACCGGCGCCGCGCGGCCCGGGATCAGCGCGGTGGTGATGACGACGTCGGCCAGCGCCACGCGCTTGGCCACCTCGATCTTCTGGCGCTCCAGCCACGCCGGCGGCATCGGCTTCGCGTAGCCGCCCACGCCTTCGGCGGCTTCCTTTTCCTCGGGCGTCTCGGCGGGGACGTCGATGAACTTGGCGCCCAGCGACTCGACCTGCTCCTTGACGCTGGGCCGCACGTCGGTCGCCTCGATGACGGCGCCGAGGCGCTTGGCGGTGGCGATGGCCTGCAGGCCCGCCACGCCCACGCCCAGCACCACGACGCGCGCGGCCTTGATGGTGCCGGCCGCGGTCATCAGCATCGGGAACAGGCGCTGGTACTTGTCGGCCGCGATCATCACGGCCTTGTAGCCGGCGATGTTGGCCTGCGAGGACAGCACGTCCATGCTCTGCGCGCGCGTGGTGCGCGGCGCGGCCTCGAGCGCGAACGCGGTGAGCTTGGCGTCGGCCAGCCGCTGCAGGCCGTCGCGGTCGAACGGGTTGAGCATGCCCACCAGCACGGCGCCCGGCTTCATCAGCGACGAGTTCGTCCGCCAGCGGCGCGCGCACCTTGAGCACCAGGTCGGCGCCGAACGCGGCACCGCGGTCGACGATCTCGGCGCCCGCGGCCGACGTACGCCTCGTCCGTGGCGCTGGCCGCCGCGCCGGCGCCCGACTGCACGTGGACGCCATGGCCCTGCGCCTTGAGCTTCTTGGCCGTCTCCGGCGTCACGGCCACGCGCGTTTCGCCTTGCACGGTCTCGGATGGAACTCCGATCAGCATGTGTGTCTTCCTGTCAGTTTCGAGGACAGTGCCGCGACCGGCGCGGCACCTGTGCCATTGGAGCGCGCCATCAGGATGGGCGGCATGCCTCGAAAGAGATGTCGCCCTGGCCCACCTCGGGCCGAGCGACGCGGACGGGCCGTTGTGCTGGCCGGCTAGCCTCGGCGCCCCTGATCGAGCATGTGGCTCGACGTCGCCGTGATGAACCCCCGGTCGACCGCGATGGTGGCGGCATGCGTGCGATCGTTCGCACACAGCTTGGTGAGGATGTTCTTGATGTGGTTCTTCACGGTGCCTTCGGTGATCCCCAGGGAGGATCCGATGCGCTTGTTCGAGTTGCCCGCGGCAACGAGTTGGAGAACCGACAGCTCGCGCTCGGTCAGGGACTCCTCGTTCAGGTGCTTTGCCATCTCGAGCGCGATCCCCACGTCGATATGGCGCTTGCCCACATGAGCCGATCGGATCGAGTCGGCGAGATTCTTGCGAACGTCCGTCTTCAGGAGATAGGAATGAGCGCCGGACTTCAGCGCACGTTGCGCCATGGCATCGCCCTTGAACGTCGTCAGCACGATGATCTTGGTGGAACAGATGTCGCCGTGGATGGCCTCGATGACCTCGATTCCGGTCATGTGCGGCATCTGGATGTCGAGGAGGAGGACATCCGGCCTGTGCGCGCGAAATGCCTCGACGGCCTCGCGGCCGTCGCGCGCCTCCGCGACGAGTTCGATATCGGAGATCCCCGCGAGCAGCGAGCGAATGCCCTCCCTGACCAAGGGATGATCGTCTGCGACCAGGAGGCGGATGACACCTGACAACTTGTTCATGACATTCATTGCCCAGTGAAGCCGATCTCTCTTGCGAGGCAGAGAATCGTTCAATGGCGAATTGTAGGCGCGCACCCCCCACCGCGAGATGAGCTGCGCATAGCTACTCGGACATACCTGGATTCGTCCCAGACGATACATATCTCCCGGGCGGAAATCACCCTCCCAAAAGTGATACGCGGAAGCAGCCACATCGGACTGCGCCCGGTGGCCTCCATCGAGAGTCGAAGCCGGGGCCGTGCGAGGCCAGACTGGAGCCAACCCATCAGGAGCTGGTCATGAGCACCTCGCTGTCCCGTCACTCGAAGCCTGGCCTTTCGTCCATGACGGCTCGATACGCGGCGATGCCTCGCCCCACAACGCTGCCGGGCCTTGCCAGGTCGTCGCCCGCTCGTCGCATCCTGGGCCGGTTGCTTCGGCATCTGGGACGGCGGCCGTGACGGCCACGGTTCGAGGCCTGGCGGCGGCCTGCCGGTACTTTCCCTCCGCGTGGACCGACGAGGCTCGAGTCGGGGCCTTGCTGTCGAACTACGCGCCGATCGGTGGTTTGTGGAGCGGCAACGAACTCGTGGCGGAGATCCGGCCGTGCAGGAACCAGCCGATCTCGCAGGTCGCGCGGTGGCTGGTGGGTCGGCGTATCGTCAGCGTGACGTGGCGAGCCGAGACTTGGATTCCCAAGTTCCAGTTCGGGAAGTCGCCCTGCGGCGACGGGGTCGGCGATCCGCTTCCCGGCGTGCAGCGAAGCATCGCTGATTTGGTCGACTTCCTCGACGACATCGAGATGGCCGAGTGGTTCGCTCGGCCGAATTCGTGGCTGCAATATCGCAGGCCGTCGCTTCTTGTGGCCGAGGACGCCGAGGCGGTCGTGCAAGCGGCGCGCGCGGATCGGTTCGTTGCGACAGGATGGTAGGCGAGTCTGGAACGGCGGCCTTCGCACCGGCCGCGATCTCGGTGAGAGCGAGGATCATGGAATTTCGATGGCACGCATGACGGTAGGCTGGCAGCGTGTTCTGAATGCGGTCGTCGGCTGCCTGGCATTGCTGTGCTTCGCCGGTCAGGTCCACGCAATCGACGAATCCATACCGTTGAACCTGCTTGAACGAACAGCGTTCCACTCCCGCGAAGGGGCGCCGGGAGGAATTCAGGCGGTCGCACAAGACAGCAACGGAATGCTCTGGCTCGGAACATCGGGCGGCCTCTATCAGTTCGACGGCGTCTCGTTTCGCCGGTACCAGCCCCCGGGCTCCAGCGCCTGCCGGACTTGAACTTTGCCGTGCTCGTCGCAGATCCTGGCGGAGGGGTTTGGGGAGCGACGCGCTTCGGTCACGTCTACTACATGACCGAGAAGTCGCTCCGGATCTTCGGGGCGGCAGACGGGCTGCCGGAGCACACCCTCTATGGCCTGACCGTCGACGCTGCAGGACGAGTGTGGGCCGGGTCGCCGTTCGGAGTGTTTCATCTCGTCAAGAACCGCTGGGTCGCGATTCTCAAAGTCGATGGCACACCAGCGACCGCTGGGGGCTATGACTGCCTCAAGGTGGACGGCCATGGAGATCTGTGGCTGCACGATATCCACCACCTCTCCGTATTGCGCGCGAACGCGGATCACTTCGTTGCAGTGCGAGACATCGAGAACGGGGAAGGTATCTTCGTCGATCGACAGGGCGAGGCCTGGTTGTCAGACTCGAGCGGAATCCATTCCTTGTCGGAGGGCCGCATCGGCATTCCCGAGTCGAAGCTCCCCGGGCCCAAGCGAAATCCGGTGAATCGCTCGTACGTCTACTTCGTTGACTCTGCCGGCATGGCCTGGGGCCTGACCGCCGGGGAGATGCGTTTCGAGTGCCCCTTCCGCAGATCAATGGGGGCGCTCGAAGGTCGCTACCGGGCAGCGCTCCCGACGCTTATGCTGAGCGGGTGTCGAACATCGACATGGCCATTCGGCCCTTCTGGGTCGAAGACCTCGAGGGCAACGTATGGATCACATCGAGCTCCGGGTTGGATCGTCTTCGCAATACAAAGCTGCACCGCGTCGTCATCGATAACAAGGCTGTTGGAGCGGGCGGATTGGCGGTGTCTGAATCGGGCGTCCTCTGGACGGCGAGCGCGGACGGGTTATACAAGCGAGCCTCCGGCGAAGGCTTCACCCGTGTCGATATCGGACCGTCCCCGCCGTGTCCCAGTTGTGGCGTCTTTGCGGCCAAGAACGGCAATTTCTACAGGGGCTACGGCGGCGCGTTGGAGCGCCTCGGCCATTCGGGCTACGAGCCGATGCCCCAGCCTACGAATCGAGCCAATGACAGCTCGTACCACGCCATTTCAGAGGACGAGGATGGCAATCCATGGGTGTCCGTGACCCACGGGAAGGGTGTTTTCGCATCCAGGGCGAATCCGACCGATTCGATCTCCGCAAAGGTGTTCCCGAGGCCGCGCTGTCGCTGACTCGCTCCGGCGGACGTCTGTGGTTGGGCTACCTTCACGGAACGCTTGCCGTCGTGCGCAACGGTGCCACCCGGCTGCTGAGCGAGAAGGACGGGCTGGCCATCGGCGACGTTTTGGTGGTCGCTGCGCATGGAAAGCCTGCGTGGCTGGCCGGCACGAACGGCTTGGCGTATTTCGACGGCGACAGGGTGCGTACCGTCGTCGCCAAACGTCGACCTTGGACCGGTGTCAGCGGATTGATATGGACTCCGGAGGGAGACCTCTGGATGAACGACGAGGAAGGTGTCCAGCGCATTTCGAAGGAAGAGCTGGCTGCGTTCGTGAGTGATCCGACCCACCAGGTCACCGATGAACTCTTCGACGTTCACGCTGGCATCGAAGGAACCCCGGTTCAGTTCGAACCGATTCCTACAGCCGCGAGGACGTCGGACGGCCTCCTCTGGTTCTCGACGTCTGCTGGACTTTTTTCGATCGATCCCCGACACATTGCGAGCAATCGCATCGCGCCACACGTCGCCGTCCTGAGTGTTCGGTCGAACGGCACGCAGTTCTCGGGTGATTCGGTCAGCCTGCCGCCACGCAGTTCCGCCTTCGAGATCACCTACACCGCGCCGGTCCTGGCCGTGCCAGAGCTGGCTCGATTCAAATATCGCCTCCAAGGCGTCGACGCATCCTGGCAAGACGCGGGGGATCGGCGGAGCGCGTTCTACACGAACCTCCAACCGGGCTCCTACCGGTTTCAGGTGATGGCGGCCAACGAAGACGGTGTCTGGAGCGAACGATCAGCCGGCGTCGTCATCGACATCGTTCCGGCATATTGGCAGACGACGTGGTTCAAGGCTGGCGCAATCGCGTTGGCAGCATTGCTCGTCCTCTTCGCGGCCGTCCTGTGGTACCGCATCCGGGTGCGCCTGCTCGCGCGCGCGATGCGCCTGGAAGCGGAGATCCAGCAGGCGGAGCGCGAGCGCATCGGCGCGACCTGCACGACACGTTGCTGCAGAACATGTACGGCCTCGTCTGGCGCATGGACGTCATCTCTCGGCGGTTTCCCTCGGGCGACCAGAATCGAACCGAGATGGGCGAGGCGCTCGACCGCGCCGAGAAAGCGCTTGGAGCTGGCCGCGAGCGATGTTCGCTCCCCCAGGATGCGGAGTCGCAGATGGGGCCGCCGCTCGGTGAACGCTTGAGCGCGCTGGGCCGCACGTGGTCAACGGATACAGGGCACGACTTCCAGGTCGATATAAGGGACGAAAGGCCTCTGCGCCCGGACGTGGTCTTGCTGCTTGAGCGGATCTTGTCGGAGGCCGTCGTGAACGCGTTCCGCCATTCAGGCGCGACAAAAATGTGGAACTGAGCCTGCATTTCGATTCCGACCACCTTCGCTGCAGCCTCCTGGACAACGGTGTTGGCGTGCCGCTCGAGTTCCTCGAACAGCCCCCGGACGGCCACCTCGGCTTGCGCCTGATGCGGGATCGCGCGGCCAGCATTGGCGCGTCGCTTCGCATCTGTCGCCGTGACGCCAGGAGGAACGGCAGTCGAGCTGCTGTTGCCGTCACGGATGGCCTATGCGCGAGCACCGCTCTGGCGCCGTGTGCTTTCAAAGCTCTTCGATCGCGGATCGTTCTCCTCATCCGTCGCCTCCCCTCGCGTCCCGAGCCACAGCACGACGAAGCCGACCGCGCCGACGATCGCGCCAAAGAACATCGCGCTTCGCAAGCCTTGATAGTCGACGACCAGGCCGCCCAGGAACGAACCGAGCGAGATCGAGATCTGGAAGTTGGAGACGAACAGCGCCATCGCGCCTTCACTGGCCTTCGGCGCGGCTCGGGCCATCCACATCTGCAACGCGACGGGCATCGCACCGTAGGCGATTCCCCAGACCGCGAGCACGACCAGCAATTCAGTATGCGCCGATGCCGCGAATGGCAGCAGGGCGGCCGGAAGGGCGCAGAACACGATCGTCAAGGCGAGCGTGCTCTTCAGATGACGTCCGGAGGTGGCTCCGCCGACGAAGTTGCCGACCATGCCCACCACCGTATAGCCCAACAAGATGAGGGAAATCGTCTTGCCGTCGTATCCCGCATCGCTTGCCAGCAGGGGGGTGATGTAGGTGTACGTCGCGTACTGACCGACCAGTGCGAGCAGCATGGCCAACGGCCCGACCCGGCCGTTGCGCGTCCGGGTGATTCCGAGCAGCCCGCGCGCGGTCACGCCTTCGTTGACGCGCAACGCGGGCAGGTAGAGCGCCTGCGCCGCAAGCGATATCAGGGACAGCAGCAGCGACACGCCGAACGCGGTGCGCCATCCGAAGAGTTCGCCGATGAACGCGCCCGCCGATCCGCCGACGAGCATCCCGATGGAAACGCCGGCGAAGATGATGGATGTGGCCTTTCCCGCCGATTCCGCCGGAACCAGGCGCGCGCCGAGGCCTGCGCCGATCGCCCAGAATCCGCCGATCCCGATTCCGAACAGCGCGCGTCCCAGGCAGCAGACGGAAGTTGGGGGCGAAAAGGCCAAGCAGGTTGGAGAGCACCAACAGCATGGCCAGTGCCAGCAGTACTCGTCGACGATCCTGGTTCCGGATGGCGACGGTGAGCAAGGGTGCGGAGAATGCCGCGAGAAATCCTCGCGCCGGTGACCATGGTGCCTGCGACGCCATCGCTCACGTGGAGACCGGCGCTGACGAAACAAAGAAGCAGCCCGACGGGCAGGAACTCGGACGAACAGAAGACGCTGGCGCTCAGCGCGACCGAGAACACGGCCCGCCACGGCCTTCTCGAGGCGTAGCTGTGCGACCCGAGCCCCCGTGGTGCCGGACGCAACGTAGAAGTTGTTCATGAGGATGACTCCGCTTGTTGAATGCCTGGCGGTCGCCATGCCGCCAACGCCATCCTCCCGCGGTCGGGCCGTGCCCGACACTCTCCCGTGGAGACAGCGGCGACCCTCCACATCGCGCGACCCGCGGCGGGAGTGCTTCAGCCAGCCATGCGCAGCAGGCATGGGCGCCGGCTCTCGAAAGTCTTTCTCAAACGCCTCGCCAGTCTTTAGATTGTCAGAGCGGGGCCACGACGCATGCCACCTTCCACAGGCGAGCGTTCAGGGTTCTCGCATCCTCGACAACCAATCGCGCATCCGTATCCCGGGCGCCATCGAACAACCGTGAACACTTCATCGCAGACATCGGAAAGTGCGTTGCCGACGCTCTTCGGCAAGACGGCGCTCGTGACGGGAGGTCTTCGCGGCACGGTCGCGCTCGGCGCTTGCCTTGGCGGAGGACTTCGCCCAGGTGCTGGTGTCCCCTGCCGGGAGCGCAGAGTCCGAAGCCCGCGCCGTCGTCGACACGATTTCGCCGCGGCGGAGGTCGTCGCGCCAGCGGATACGAGGCGGTCTTTCGCGACCCGGAGGGGGTACATGCGCTGGCGGCGAGGTAGAGATCGTCGGCGGCCGAACTCGACGTGCTTGTCGCCGATGCCGGCATCTCGAAGGCCGCTACCCTGGAGGAGACGACCGTCGCGGATTTCGACGAGACCTGGCCGCGGATGAAGACGTGCGGGCGCCGTTTTTCCTCGTGCAGCAATTGCTGCCGATCATGTGCAAGGGCAGCGGCGTCATCTTCATGTCGTCATTCGTCGCGCGCTCCGCCGGCACGCCGTTGGCGGCGTACGCGGCTACCAAGGGCGCCATCGAAGCGTTGATGCTGAGTTCGCCGCCGCGCTCGGCGGCAAGGGCATCCGGGTCACGCGGTGGCCCGGGCGTCGTCGATACCGACTGTGTCGAACTTCGACCAAGACCGAACGGGTCGTGCCCGCGCCTTGGGCCGCAGGTCTTCCAGCGCATTGCGACGCCGGACGACGTCTGAGCACGGTGGTCTTCCTGGCCTCCGACGCTGCGCGCTGGATCTCCCGGCGAGACGCTGCGCGTCGACGGTGGCCGAGTTCGAGCCACCTCCAGCACTTTCAGCATCGGCTAAGCCAAAAGGTAGTTCCGCGAAGGCGGTCGACGCCATAGGCTCTCGACAAGGATTCTTTGCCTTGGAGAGATGCCCATGAACAAGCTCACCACCGCCTCCGGCGCACCCGTCGTCGACAACCAGAACACCATGACCGCCGGCCCGCGCGGGCCGGTGCTGCTGCAGGACGTCTGGCATCTCGAGAAGCTGGCGCACTTCGACGCGAAGTGATTCCGGAGCGGCGCATGCACGCCAAGGGCTCGGGCGCCTTCGGCACGTTCACGGTCACGCAACGACATCACGCGCTACACCAAGGCGAAGATCTTCTCCGGAGTCGGCAAGAAGACCGAGCTGTTCGTCGCGCTTCTCGACGGTCGCCGGCGAGCGCGGCGCGGCCGACGCCGAGCGCGACATCCGCGGCTTCGCGGTGAAGTTCTATACGGAAGAGGGCAACTGGGACCTGGTCGGCAACAACACGCCGGTGTTCTTCCTGCGCGACCCGCTCAAGTTCCCCGACCTCAATCACGCCGTCAAGCGCGACCCGCGCACCAACCTGCGCAGCGCCGACAGCAACTGGGATTTCTGGACGCTGCTGCCGGAGGCGCTGCACCAGGTCACCATCGTGATGAGCGATCGCGGCACTGCCGAAGTACCTATCCGCCACATGCACGGCTTCGGCAGCCACACCTTCAGCTTCATCAACGCGGACAACGAGCGCTTCTGGGTGAAGTTCCACTTCAAGACGCAGCAGGGCATCGAGAACCTGACCGACGCCGAAGCGGCCGAGCTGGTCGGACGCGACCGCGAGAGCCATCAGCGCGACCTGTTCGACGCGATCGACGACGGCGACTTCCCGCGCTGGACGCTCTCAGGTCCAGGTCATGCCGGAGACGGACGCCGCGACCTACCACCTCAATCCGTTCGACCTGACCAAGGTCTGGCCGCACGAGGACTACCCGCTGATCGAAGTCGGCGTGATGGAGCTGAACCGCAACGCCGACAACTATCTTCGCGCGACGTCGAACAGGCCGCGTTCACGCCGGCCAACGTGGTGCCGGGCATCGGCTTCTCGCCGGACAAGATGCTGCAGGTCGCGGCTGTTCTCCTACGGCGACGCGCAGCGCTATCGCCTGGGCGTCAACCATCACCAGATCCCGGTCAACGCGCCGCGGTGCCCGTTCCACAGCTACCACCGCGACGGCGCGATGCGCGTCGACGGCAACGCGGGCGGCACGATCGGCTACGAGCCGAACAGCGCTGGCGAATGGCAGGAGCAGCCGGATTTCCGCGAGCCGCCGCTGGCCATCGAAGGCGCGGCAGACCACTGGAACCATCGCGATCGACGACGACTACTACTCGCAGCCGGGCGCGCTGTTCCGCCTGATGTCGCCGGCCCAGCAGCAAGTGCTGTTCGACAACACGGCGCGCTGCGTTGGGCGGCGCCTCCGAAGCAGTCGAGGCAGCAGCACATCTTCAATTGCTGATGGCGGATCCCGCCTACGGCGCGGGCGTCGTCGCGGCACTCACGGCTGACGCCTGACCGGGCTGGGTGTCCGGCCGCCGGCATGCCGACCCTGACTCGGGCCCTTCTCGAGGACGGCAGCTATGTCGGCAGTCTCGGCCTGCCGTCGGACCTGATGTGGACCTCCGAGCAGCTGGAGGAATCGCTGGCATGCACGTTGAGAGCCAAGCCAGACGGGATATCTGGGAACGGCGTCGCGTTGCGCATCTCGGAGGCGATGGCGCCCCGCGAATTGGGCTTGCTCTGGGTGCGGGAGATGGCCGCCGGGACCTACCACCCGCGGTGGGAGCAGGTGTTGCTCCAGGATGGCCGGCAGGTCACGGCGCTGGTGTTCGTCGTGAACCGGCAGCAAGCTCTGTATGCCTCGGATGCGTGTGTGGGCGTGGTGGCGCGGCTGATCGCGCTGGCGGCGGGATCGCTCGGGTCGAATGCCGAGTATGTCTGCTGCCTCGGCGATGCCCTTGCCGATGCGGGTCTCGATGACCTACATCGATGCGCTTGTCTGCGAGTTGACGGCGATCGCTCGATCAACCTGACCACCGCCGCCCGGCGAGTGTCGCCGAGAAAGGCGTCCGGCGCTACTTCGAGGCAGCCGAGGCGGCCCGCCTGGCGGCTCGTGCCTCACTGCGTGCCACCGCTTTTTCGTGGCGGGGCTCGACTGCCCGCTCGGCCGCCGATGCGGCCTGGGGCGAGATCGTTTGTCCGACCGGCGGAAGGGCCGCCCTGCGCGGACGCGAGCAGAGCGGTTGCGGAAAGAGTCAGAAGTAGTACGAGGGATCTCATCGTGGGTCTCCTTTTGAGAAGCCTCGGCGGGCGAAAGTCCGCCGAAGCAGGTCTCAGGAGGGTAGTTCCCGACAAGGCTGGGTGCATCCGTCGCAAGCGCTTGCCCGACTCGGTCGTTAGACCGAACTCGTTCTATAAAACAAGCAAGCTTGACTGTTTGTTGTTATCGAATTAGATTTCAGCCACTGACCAGAGGCTTCGAGCAGGACTGCTACGAAGCCCGTACAACCAGGAGACAACAGTGAAAAAAGAACAAGCCGCGTGGGCGGCTGGCTTAGCCCTTGGCGTTCTCGTGCAACCTGCATTGGCCCAAGGCGCCGCCTCGGCGCCAGCGCCCGCGCAGCCTGCATCGACAGTCGAAGGCGGGGCGGAGTCGGCGACCGCGGTTCAGTCCGTCGTCGTGACCGCCAACAAGCGCGAGGAGCGGCTGCAGGACGTGCCGATCGCCGTCTCGGTCGTGGACAGCGCCCAGCTCGCCCGCCAGAACATCGGCGAGGTCGCCGACCTGGTTCGCAGCGTCTCGGCGCTGAACACGGCCGGGCCTTTCGGCGCGCTCAACATCCGAGGTATCGGCAGCCTGTCGTTCAGTCGATCGTCCGAAGGCAGCGTGGGCGTCGTCGTCGACGGCGTGGCCCTGGCCGGCAGTTCCGCCACGCCGCCCGGCCTGTTCGACATCGCCCGCGTCGAGGTGCTGGAGGGGCCGCAGGGCACGCTCTTCGGTCGCAACTCGTCTGCTGGCCTCATCAACATCGTCACCAATGCGCCCGATCCAAAGCGCCTGGACGGGGCTGTTCACCTGGACGCGGGTTCGCGCGGCGAGAACATGGCCAATGCGATGCTGAACCTGCCGCTGTCGGAGCGCTCGGCGTTGCGCGTTTCGGGAAGCTTGGGCACCAGCCCGAGACGGTGAAGAACCTCTACGACGGCAGCTGGAATCGCACGAAGCTGGAGAACGGGCGTGCGCGATTCTTCTGGGAGCCCACCGCCGACCTGACCGCCAACCTGATCGTGGATCGATCGGAGACGCGCGACAGCGGCGGCGCGCCCTGGGCGATCTACCGGTCTACCCCGGGCAGCGCTCTCTCCACGGGGCTGGCGCAGTGCGGCGTCATCGTCAGGCCCGAGAACCAGCAGGGCTGCGTGCAGGGCGGCAATGTCGCGAAGACGGAGACGGACGGCTATTCGGCCCAGCTGGATGCAAAGGTGCGCGGCTACGTGCTGAGCTCCATCACCGCGCTTCGCCGCGTACACACCGACACGCCCGCCGACGACGTCGACAACCTGCCTGTGGACCTGCTCCAGCAGACGCAGTTCACGCACGCGCGCAACCTGAGCCAGGAATTCAAGGTGCTGTCGCCGAGCAGCGACCTGGGCGACTACGTACTCGGACTTTATTACTTCGACGGCAGGACCGACACGTCCACGACGCAGTTGGGACCGCTGCCTGACCTACGCGGGCATGCCCTACCCGCTGGGCCAAACGTTGTCCACGAACACCACGTCGCGCAGCGTGGCGGCCTATGGCCAAGGCAACTATTACCTGTCCGACGATCTCCGGCTCAATCTCGGGCTTCGCTACGGCAGGGAGTCCGTCGCGGCTCACACGCGGGGCGCCCTGGCGCCAGGGCGCCGTCGCGCCGATCGCGGGCATCGGGCCCGTCGACGGGTCCGTCGGCGACGACTACCTCTCGTATCGCGTCGGCGCGCAGTACAACCTGTCGCCGTCGCAGATGGCCTACGCGAGCTACACCCGGGGGTACAAGGGCGCGGCCGTCAATGACCAGAGCGGTGGAAGCACATCAGCCCCCTTGCTGGTCAAGCCCGAGATCCCGCACGCCGGCCGAACTCGGCCTGAAGTCGGGCTTCCTCAATGGCCGGCTCGCGGTCGACCTGGCGCTGTTCTACACCGAAGGTCGACGATTTCCAGGCGCAGTTCTTCGATGTGGCGTCGGCGCAGTACGTCAACGGCAACGCGCCCTCGCTGACCAGCCGGGGCGCCTCGCTGAACCTGCTCGCCAGGCCGTCCAGCAGCCTGACCTTCAACGGCGGGGTGACGTTCACCGATGCGCGCTATGGCGCCGGCTACACGGTCAGTTGCTACCAGCAGCAGACCGCGGCGCAGGGTTGCCAGCCCTTGCTCGGCGCATCGGGCAGCGTCGTCGGCTCGGGCGCGAGCGCAGACGGGCATCAACTGGTGGGCTCGCCGCGCTGGAAGTCCGTCCTCAGCGGCGAGTACGTGGCGCCGGTGGCGGGCCTGCAGGCCTTCCTGCAGAGCGACGTCGTCTACACATCGCGCGTCAACGACGATGCCACCGGGGATCCGGCGGTGCAAGTGGCGGGGTACCACCATCGTGGGTGGTCGCCTGGGCGTGCACGGCGGCGGCGGTCGCTGGAGCATCGCGATCTTCGGCCGCAACCTCTTCGACACGTTCCGACCCACGGTTCGATTCGCGGCGCCCACCGCCCCCCAGGAACTCGACCCGAAGGCGTACGCCCAGATGATGGGGCCCGAATCTCGCCGCGTGATCGGCGTCTCCCTCGATGCGCACCTCTGACATGGGCCTATCCTCTCGGGATTTGCCAGGAAGCGAACGCATGATCACCAAGGCCACCGTCGCACGCAAGCAAGTCAACAAGGCGGGCGCCGCGCCGGTCAGGCGGCCGCAGGCGGAACGCAGCGAGGCGACGCGTGGCCGGGTGATCGAGGCGGCCATCAAGTGCCTGCACCGTGCGGGTTATGCGGGCACCAGCACGACGCTGGTGGCCGAGGAGGCGGGTGTCAGCCGCGGCGCCATGCTGCATCAGTTCCCGTCTAAGACGGAGCTGATGCTGGCGGTGGTGCGCGCCGTCTTCCACGAGGATGGGCAACTCTACGACCAGTCGCTCAAGGCCATCTCGCCGCGGCAGTGGCTGAGGGAATTCCCGTCCACGATGTGGGAGGTCATCAGCCGGCCCGCGGGCATCGCCGTGATCGAGATCATGCTCGCGTCGCGTTCCGATCCGGAATTCGCCAAGCGGCTGCGCTCGGAGCAGCAGAAGATGGATCGCGAGGCGCATGTCTGGGTGGTGGAGCGCATGGGCATCGCGGGCATCGACGATCGCCCGGACGGAGAAGCCATCCATCGCCTGTTCGTGGCCGCCGTGCGCGGACTGGCCCTCGAACAGCTCTTCATGCGCAACAAGGCGGAGGTCATGCGGTCGATCGATGTCCTCTGCACGGTGCTGCGCCAGCTCTATCCTGATCTCGACACATGAACGCATCCGCCCAGATCGGCGTACCCCCCGGCTTTCTTTGGGGCACGGCCATGTCCGCGCACCAGACGGAGGGCAACAACGTCAATTCCGACGCCTGGCTCGCGGAACACGTCACGCCGACGCTGTTCACCGAGCCGTCGAACGACGCCTGCAACAGCTATCACCGGTTCGAGGAGGACGTGGCGCTCGCCGCCGACCTCGGCTTCAACTGCCATCGCATCGGCATCGAATGGGCTCGCATCGAGCCGGAGCCGGGCCAATTCTCAGCGGCGGAACTCGACAGGTACCGGCGCCAGCTGGAGGCTTGCCACGCGCGCGGGCTCAGCCCAATGGTCACCTTCAGCCACTTCACGGTGCCTCGCTGGTTCGCCGCGCGCGGTGGGTTCGAGGTGGCGGATGCGGCGGATCTCTTCGCGCGCTTCGCGGAACGCGCCACGGCGCGGCTTGGCGACCTGATCGGCCACGCCACCACGTTCAACGAAGCCAACATCCAGCGGCTGCTCGTGCTCCTTCGTAGCGATCCGCAGGCGAAAGCACGGGCCGCCGCGATGCTCGACGCCTGTGCCCACCGCAGCGGCTCGACGCACTTCTCGTCGTTGCTGTTCGCGCCGCTCGAAGCCTGCGAGCCGGTGCTTCTCGACGCGCACGCCAAGGCCACCGAAGCGATGAAGGCCGGCCCCGGCAACTTCCCGGTCGGGCTGACGTTGACGATGCAGGACATCCAGGGCGTGGGCGAGGGCCATCTGGCCGAGCATCTCGTGCACGCGCTCTACGGCCCGTGGCTGGCGGCCGCGCGACAGGCCGATTTCATCGGCGTGCAGACCTACACGCGCGTTCGCGTGGGCGCGCAAGGGCCGCTCGCGCCGCCGTCCGACGCCGAGATGACGGCCGCGGGCTACGAGTTCCATCCGCAGGCGCTGGGCGGCACTATCCGCTTCGCACAAGAGCGCATCGGGCGGCCGATCTTCGTCACCGAAAGCGGCATCGCCACCGACGACGACAGGCGTCGCATCGCCTACATCGACGCCGCCCTGGCCGAGGTGCGCCAGTGCATGGCCGAGGGTATCGACGTTCGAAGCTTCATCTACTGGTCGCTGCTCGACAACTTCGAATGGACGCGCGGCTATGCCGAGCGGTTCGGCCTGGTCGACGTCGATCGGCGCACCTTCCAACGCATTCCCAAGCCCAGCGCGTCACACCTGGGTCGCATCGCGAGGGCGGGCAGGCTTTGATGTCCGACAGCGTGGCCGAAGGGCGCGGCTTCGCGCCTCTGCCGAGCGGGCTGCGCCTGGCCTACGCGTCAGGATCGCTGCTGGACTGCATCGTCACGCAGGGCCTGAACATCTTCCTGCTGTTCTATCTGACGGCGGTTTGCGGCCTGCCCGGTGGTCTTGCGGGCGCCGCCATCTCCGTGGGGCTGGTGGTGGACGCAGTCGTCGACCCACTGATCGGTTCCGTCTCGGACGCATGGCGCTCCCGCCTCGGGCGGCGCCTGCCGTTCATGCTCGTCGGCGCGCCGGCCTCGGCGCTGCTGTTCGTGCTGATCTTCTCGCTGCCTGCAGGCTGGAGCACGAGTGCGCTGCTGGCATGGGTGGCGGCCATCTCCATCCTGTTGCGCGTGGCGGTCTCGCTGTTCATCCTGCCGCACCAGGCGGTCGGCGCCGAGGTGAGCGACGACGGCGTGGAGCGCTCGATGATCGTGGCGCTGCGCGTGGGCATCGGCATGGTCGGCATCCTGATCGCCCTCGCGCTGGGATTCGGCTTCTTCTTCTCGGGCCCCACCGGCCTGTCGCGACGCGAAAGCTACACGCCGTTTGCGGCGACGCTGGCGGTCATCGGCTTCGCCGGCGCCTGTGCGTCCTGCTGGGCGGTGGCGGCCACGCGCGACCGCCAGCATGTGGCCCGAGGGCAGGGCGGTCCCAGCCTGGCCGATCTCTGGGAGGGACTGCTCGAGGTCATGGGAAATCGCTCATTTCGCGTGCTGTTCATCGGCGCGGTGACGTTCTTCGTAGCCATGGGGACCAACCTCTCGCTCGGGCTGCACGCCAACACCTGGTTCTGGCACCTGTCGACCGGCCAGACCAAGATCGCGACGCTCGGCATCTTCGCGGGACTCGTGCTCGGCGCACCACTGGCCGCCCCGATGCTGTCGCACATGGAGAAGCGAACCGTCCTCCTCATCGGGCTGGTGGGCATGGCCGTCGCGCAGGGCGGTCCGGCGACGCTGCGGCTATGCGGACTGCTCGACGCGCAGGGTGACGCACTGCTGGCAGTGCTGGCGGCCGTGATGCTGCTGGGCAACCTGCTGCTGTCGGCGGCGTTCATCGCCTTCGGATCGATGATGGCCGACGCGGCCGACGAACACGAGTTGCTGTTCAACGCGCGCCGCGAAGGCCTCTATTTCGCAGGTTGGGCGTTCGCCAACAAGGCCGCAGTCGGCGCCGGCACCCTGATCGCCGGCCTCGTGCTGCAGGCGATCTCGTTCCCTCCGACCGCCGTCGCCAACACGGCTGCCAGCCTTCCGGCAAGCACGACAGCCTGGCTGGGGATCTGCTTCGGGCCCGGCTGTGCGCTGCTGACACTTGTATCGGCCGGCGTCACCTTGCTCTATCGCATCGACCGCAAGACGCATTCGGGCATCCTGCGGGCGCTGGCCATCCGACGCGCGCTGCTGCGCGCGTGAATTCGAAAGGAAGATCATGAGTGGCATGAGCAGGACGGTGGCCTCCCCGGAGAAGCCGCATTCGCCTGAACTGATTCGAATCGTCGAGGCGATGCTGGCCGACGGTCCGCTTGATCCCACGCTGCTGGGAATGCTGCGCGCGACGGCGAGTTCGACCGCGGCCAGCGATGCGAAGTCGTTGCTGCTTGCGCAGGATTGGGCCAACCTCGGACGCTACCAGGCGGCCAACGCCACGTTGATCGCGTCCGGCGAGCGGCCCGACCTGGTCATGATGGGCAACTCGATCACCGAGATCTGGCCGGCCGCCGATCCGGCGTTCTTCGTGCCGGGACGCATCGGGCGCGGCATCTCCGGGCAGACGTCGGCGCAGACCCTGATCCGCTTCCAGCCCGACGTCATCGCGCTGCGCCCGAAGGCCGTCCATCTGCTGTGTGGAACGAACGACGTCGCGGGCAACACCGGCCCCACGACGCCATACCGCTTCCAGTGCAACGTGCAGGCTATGACCAGCTTGGCCAACGCGTCTGGCATTCGCGTCTATATCGGGAGCCTTCTTCCGGTGACGAGCTTTCTTTGGGCGCCCGAGATCGATGCGCGTCCGTGGGTTGCGGAGCTCAACGAGTGGCTCTGTCGCTGGGCCGCTGAACAAGGCCACGTGTACGTCGACTATCACCGCGCAATGTTCGAAGAGAAGGGAGGCATGCGAGCCGAACTCAGCCGTGACGGCGTTCACCCGAACCGCCGCGGCTACGCCGTGATGCGTGAGGTGCTCGAGCCGCTGATCTGACTGGATCCTGGCAAGCGCATTTCGAGCGCCGATTCGGCCTATAGGCCGAGCCGCGCTGCACCGTCTGCTGGATGTCCTTCGCGAGTCGGCGCCTTAGCCTGTGAGGCCGGCCATCGCGAGTGGTGAAGCCTCTCGTCTCCGGCCTCGTCCAACCAGGAGATCCTCAGTGAGCAACACCCATCAGACCGCCCCGACCCAGTTCGTCGAAGCCAAGGGCATCCGCTTCGCCTATCGCCGCTTCGGCAAGGCCGGCGGCGTGCCGATCGTGTTCAACCAGCACTACACGGGCACCATGGACTACTGGGATCCGGCCGTCACCGATGGCCTGGCCCAGACGCGCGAAGTCATCCTGTTCAACAACGCCGGCGTCTCCAGCTCGTCGGGCACGACGCCCGACAACTTCGCGGAGATGGGCGTCAACGGCGTGGCCTTCATCCGTGCGCTGGGCCTCAAGCAGGTCGACGTGCTGGGCATCTCCATCGGTGGCTTCGTCGCGCAGGAGATCACGCTGCAGGGCGGCGACCTTGTTCGCAAGCTCATCCTCGTGGGCACCGGCCATCGCGGCAACGACATGACGGAGAGCCGTTCGGCGCAGATCTTCGCGGGCACCTACGACCCGCCGGAGCACGTGTGGCTGTCGGTCCATTTCGAGCCGTCCGAGAAAAGCCAGAAGGCCGGCCTCGCGTTCCTGGAGCGCAAGTGGCTGCGCAAGGATCGCGATCCGGAGGTGACCGCGCAGACCGTGGAGGCGCAGGGCGCCGCGGTCGGCAAGTGGATCCAGCCCGCGGACAACGTGCTGGACTACCTGAAGTCGATCAAGCAGCCCGTGCTCATCGCCCAGGGCAGCCACGACGTGATCATCCCGACGATCCACTCGATCACGCTCCAGCGCAACCTGCCCGATGCGCAACTGATCATCTATCCGGACGCCGGCCACGGCTCCATCTACCAGTATCCGAAGACCTTCGTGGCCAACGCGGTCACGTTCCTGGACGCCTGAGCCGTTTGTGAGAGGGCGCCCGGCGAGCGCACGCCGGGCCTTTCCTGTTTCGCAACGGAGACGGCATGAGGTTCGAGTACAACATCCATACACCTGCCGGCAGCTTCGGCGCCTACATCGCACGGCCCGCGACGTTGCCCGCACCCGTGGTAGTGGTCGTCCAGGAGGAGTTCGGCGTCAACGCCAACATGCGCGCGTGTTGCGACGAACTTGCCGAACAAGGCTTCGTGGCGGTCTGTCCGGACTTGTACTGGCGACAGAAGCGCGAGGTCGATCTGTCGGACAAGGATGCGGCCAAGGCCTTCGCCTTGTCGGACACGATGGACATCGACGCGGCCGCGCGCGACGTGCGAGCGACGGTGCGACTGATGAGAGCGTCGGATGTCTGCTCTGGCCGAGTTGGCGTGCTGGGCTACGGTCCGGGAGCGCTCGTGACCTACTTGGCCGCAGTTCGCGGCGGTGTCGACGCCGGTGTCTGCTTCTATGGAACTCGCATCGACGAATATCTTGAGGAGGCCTCGATGCTGGATAGGCCGCTGCTGATGCACCTCGCGGCGCTAGATCAATGCATCCCACCTGAGGCTCAGGCGGCTATGCGCAAGGACCTGGTTCCAAGGGGCGTCGAGATTCATGTCTACCCTGGGTGCCACCATGCCTTCTCGCGTCACGAGGGGCAGCACTTCGACGCCGCGGCCGCCCAACTGGCCAACGGGCGGACGGCTGACTTTCTCAAGCGGCATCTCGTCGTTGCTTGAAGCCAGGCACTCAGGGGCCGACGGCACGCTGAAAACGTCGTCCCGATCGAGGATCCACGTAGACCTTGCTTGCCGCGATCTCCAGCTGGACTGACGTGCCGCGGCCCGCCACACTGTCGATTCGCAACGTGCCGCCGAGACGCGTCGCGCGCTCGCGCATGCCCACCAGTCCCCAACGCCGCCCAGGTTCGCCCGCCTTCGGCGCGGGCGGGAGGAAGCCCAGCCCGTCGTACACGCTCGGGAAAACCATCAGCAATTTCGCAGTACTCGCGGCCATGGTCCTGGTGCTGATGCTGGTCGCACTCCTGATGCAGTTTCTGCGCGCCGAAGATCCGCACCTGAACCTCTGGAAACTCTGGTCGCCATTCCTGATCGTTGCCCTGCCCGCGATGGCGGTGACCGCGGCGTTTGCGGTGCTGTTCGAAACCGTACCCGTACTCCGCAGCGGCGTCGGTAACGTTACCTATTTTTTCGTTTGGACCGCCGCGCTGGCCATGGGAGCGACCAATCACGACGACTTTGCCGGCATGCATATCTTTTTCGCGAGCATGCGAAGTGCACTGGCGAAAATTGATCCTGGCAGCAGGGACGGCGGGTTCAGTTTCACGATCGGCAATCGGGCGGGACTTCATACCTATCTTTGGGAAGGAGTGGTCTGGACGCCGAAGATATTGCTGGGTCGCCTGCTCTGGACTCTGCTTGCCCTTGCAATCGCTCTGCTCGCCTCCGTGTTCTTTCATCGCTTTGATCCATCGATTGAATGGTCGAAAAGGAAAAAAGTCTCTTTGCCCAGCAGCGGCGACTCATCCTCTCCCACCGCGACCCTGCTTCCACTTGCGACGGCGACCCTGACCCCACTTGCTTCGCGCGAGGGATCCCACCGATTTCTGCAATTGGTGCTTTCTGAAGTTCGCTTGCTCTTACAGGGCCAGCGATGGTGGTGGTATGCGGGCGCTGCAGGGTTGCTCATCGGGACCCTGATTGGCACTCGTGAGAGCATTGGTGGTTTTCTTGTAGTCGCATGGATTTGGCCGATCCTCATCTGGTCGCCGATGGGTTGCCGCGAAGCTCGCTGCGCAACCCAGTCTCTTCTTTTCTCTTCGCCACTCGTGCTGACGCGGCAACTGCCTGCATCGTGGGTAGCCGGAGTCTTAGTCACAGCAGCCACCGGAGCCGGGGTCGGGGTCCGTTCTCTGCTCGCCGGAGACCTACACTGGTTTCTGGCATGGGTCTCGGCGGTCATTTTTATTCCAAGCTTCGCTTTGGCGCTGGGTATCTGGTCGGGCTCAAGCAAGGCGTTCGAGGCGATTTATACGGTCTGGTGGTACATGGGACCAGCACACCAAACGCCCGGCATGGATTTCATGGGTACCACGTCCGCCACTTCATCGGGCCTAACCTATCTGCTGTTCACAGCCGTTCTTCTGGGCATTTGTTATTTCGGACGGCGCATCCGGATGGCCTATGCATAGCTGATTTCACCGTCACTTGTCACAGAGCGCCACCAGACCTTCAGGTATACTTAAACGTTTTATTCCTCAAATCAGACTCCCAGCGTTTTCGCGAGAAAGGGAAACAACCATGTCATCCCCTGCAGTTGCGTTTGCCCGCGATAATCAGCAGCGGTTCGTGAATGAACTCAAAGATCTCCTCCGCATTCCTAGTATCAGCACTCTTGAGGAGCACAAGGCCGACGTACAAAAAGCGGCTGACTTTGTCGCCAGCGAACTGCGCCGCATCGGCATGCAGAACGTCGAACTGATCCCTACCAAGGGACACCCGCTTCTCTACGCCGATTGGCTCAACGCTCCCGGAAAGCCGACGGTCTTGATGTATGCGCACTTTGACGTGCAGCCGCCGGATCCGCTCGATGAGTGGAAATCCCCGCCATTCGTGGACAAGGATGCCTACAGCGGCAAAGGGGTGGAAGAGGCGAAGAAGAACTGGACCGAGCCCTCGGAGCGCAACCAGAACATCTACTCGCGCGGCGCCGTGGACGACAAGGGCCAACTGTGGATGGAAGTGAAGGCGCTCGAGTCTTTAATGAAGGCGCACGGTGGCAAGCTGCCGCTGAATGTGAAGATCATCTTTGAGGGAGAAGAAGAAGTAGGCGGCGAGTCGATCGCCGAATACGTTCGCAAGCAAAAGCAGAAGTTGAAAGCCGATTTCGCCCTGGTCTGCGACACCGAACTCTTCGCACCCAATCTTCCTACCCTGTGCGTGGGGCTGCGCGGTCTGGTTTACACAGAGATTGAAGCTTACGGCGCAAAAACCGACTTGCACTCCGGCATGTACGGCGGCGCCGCTCCGAATCCGTTCTTCGCGCTGATCGAAATCATCAGCAAGCTGAAAGACTCGAAAGGCAAGGTGCTCATCCCGGGTTTTTACTCGAAGGTGAAAGCGCCCAGCAAAGACGAACTCAAAGCCTGGAAGAAGCTGCCCTTCAGCGAAGAGCACTACCGTAAAACCGAAGTCGGATCCAAAGTCCTAACCGGAGAGCCTGGATTTTCAGTTCTCTATCGCACCTGGGCTCGTCCTACGCTTGAAGTTCACGGCATGCCCGGCGGCTTCACCGCCCCTGGCGCAAAGACGGTAATTCCGGCGAAAGCGGCGGCCAAGGTGTCCATGCGGCTTGTTCCAACCAGGATCCCGACGACATCCTGAAGCGCTATACCGCTTATGTGAAGAAGCTGACGCCCAAGGGTATCGAAACCAAGATCAAGGTTTGGAGCAAAGGCCCGGCCTGCGTCGTCGGAACGGACAACAAATACGTGAAGGCCTCGACCGAGGCCATGCACGACATCTTCAAAAAAGACACCGTGTACATCCGCTCGGGCGGCTCGATTCCAATCGTGACCGATTTCCAGGATGTGCTGAAAATTCCAAGCGTGATGATGGGCTTCGGGCTTCCCGACGACAATCTGCACGCTCCCAACGAGAAGTTCCACATTCCGAACTTCCACCGCGGGATTGAATCCATCTGTCTCTTCTTCGAGAAGCTCGGAAAATAACCGTTAATGGGGGGCGGGTATCCTCACCCGTCCCTCATAAACCAAGTAACGGTTGCCGATCTCGGCAGCCTCCACCTTGCTTTCTGATCCCTGCAGCGGTACCCTTACCTTGCTCTCGCGGTTCTTCCCTCCTTCCTTCTCTCGCCACCGATTTCACGCCCAACTGCTGCATAGTCTGTGCAATATAGGCGGTTTGTGCAAAAGGGCACCCTATATATGGTGTTTTCATACTTGACCCCGGCAGGATTTCGTCGGTACAGTAGCTCCAATCTGTGCCCGCCCTATCCAGCCTTGGGACGGAACTGTTGCAACGGGCATCACTTTCGTCAAAGAAGGAATCCGTCTGGTAAACACCGTTCACCAAGGGTCGGCGCGCCCATAGCGCCGTTGCAGGCAAGCGGCCCGGCAAGATTTGGCCTCGGTTTGCGGAGGAGTGCGAGTTGCTAAAACTTAAAAAGCTTCAGATTCTGGGTTTCAAGTCTTTTTGCGATCGGACTGAGCTCAAATTCCACGGCGACGGCGTGGCCGCCATCATTGGCCCGAACGGCTGCGGGAAGTCGAATATCTCCGACGCCGTGTCGTGGGTACTGGGCGAACAATCGGCCAAAACTCTGCGCGGCGCCCGCATGGAAGATGTGATCTTCGCCGGCACTCGCGATCGCAAACCGACCGGCATGGCAGAAGTGTCGCTGACACTCATTGATCCCGAGGTCTACGGCGGGGCCGACACCAACCAACCCACAGAGATCGATATCCAGGACGAGCTGCCGCAGGAAGATTGGGACGAAGCCAGTCCGCGCTCAGGCCGCAGAAGAAACCGAGCGCGCCACCGAGGAAGCGCAACCGGGCAAGACGGAGGAAATCGAGCAAGAGTCGGCTCCGTCAGCCGGAGGCAAGCGTCGGAGGCCTCCGGACCGCAGGTCGTGCTGAAAATCCGCCGCCGCAAATTTCAGCAGCAATTCCACGCAGGCGAAATTGTCGTTACCCGGCGGCTGTTCCGCTCCGGCGACAGCGAGTACCTGCTGAACGGCAAGCTCTGCCGTCTGCGCGACATTCAGGAACTGTTCATGGGCACAGGCTTAGGGCCCGAGACTTACGCTCTCATCGAACAGGGACGCATTGGGCAAATTCTCAGCAGCCGGCCTACCGATCGCCGCGCCATCATCGAAGAAGCCGCAGGCATCACCAAGTTCAAGACCAAGAAGCGGTTGGCTGAAGCCCGCCTCGAAGACGCAAAGCAGAATCTAGCCCGCATCAATGACATCTTTGAAGAAGTCACACGGCAGATGAACTCGCTGAAGCGCCAGGCGTCGAAAGCTGAACGCTACGCCAAGCTACGCGACGAAATGCGCGCCAAGTTGCGCATCGTTCTTGCCAGCAAGTTCTGGCCCTGGACCAGGAGGCTACGCAGCTCGAGACCCAGATCAACAGTCTCGGCGACGAGATGCGGCATCACGGACAAGTTGTCCAGCGAGCTGGAAACCGAAAATAACGAACGCACCCAACGCGGCTACGCTATCGAGTCAGAAATCCGCGAGAACCGGGAACGCCTGAACCAGATTAAGATTGAAACCGACCGCGCTCACGCACGCCAGCGACACAACGAAGAGCGCTGCGCCGAGATCGTTGTCCGTTCGGCTTCGCTGCAGTCCGAATTGGGTCAGGGACAGCAACGCTTGGCAGTCCTCGAAGCAGAACTCGAATCCAACCGCCAAGTGCTCGAATCCGCCTCTTCGGAAGTAGCCACGGCACGTGCCGCCTTGGAACAAGCTCAGCAGGAAGCCTCGGCAGCGGCAAACGATCTATCTTCCCTTGAGAGTCTCCAGGAAGAATCCCGCTCCGCGATTATGGAGTCGGTGGCCTCGGCCTCGAACCTACGCAATGAACTCACCCAGGCGGAAGAGCGGCTGGCTGCGGTGGAAAGAGAAGGTCAGCGCCTTCAGGCCGACCTCACCTCTGGCAATTCCCAGGTGGAAGCGTTTGGCGGGCAGCGCGGACAGCTTGCCCTCGAATTCGAAACCGTTTCGCAGCGAGTTGCGGGACTTGCCATGGAGATTTCGAACACCCGCCAGGTTCTGGAGAGCAAGCGTCATGAGGAAACCCATGCCAAGGCTCGTCTCGATAGTCTTCGCGCCGAATACGCCACCGCTTTAGGCAAGAAGGGCTCGCTAGAAGCCGTTATCGCCGAGCATGGCTATTCGACCGAATCGGTTCGCCGCCTTTTCCAGTCCGGCGGGTTGAACGGTGGGCTTGCGCCTGCCGGAGTGCTGGCCGATTTTCTGGAAGTCGAGCCTCGCTACGAAGGAGTGGTCGAGGACTTCCTGCGTGACGAACTCAACTACATCGTCGTGAAGTCCTGGGACGCAGCCGACGAAGGCTTGCGTCTGCTTCGCACCGATGTTGACGGGCGCGCCACCTTCCTGGTTCACCCCGAAGATTCGCAGGCCAAATTCTCATTTGTCCTGAACGAATCCCTCCATCAGGCCCCACCTAACCATCCAATTCTGCCGCTGAAGCACAGCATCCGTGTGCTCGATGGTTTCGGCAAGTCGCTCGAAGTCATTCTGCCCAAGCTGCGGGACGGCTACATCGTCCCTGATGCGAGCATCGGCCGTGAATTGGCGTTGGAAAACCCCGACGCCTTCTTCCTTTCGCAATCTGGCGAATGTTTTCACAACGTCACCGTCACCGGCGGCAAGCAGCGCACCGAAGGCCCGCTTTCCATGAAGCGCGAATTGCGCGATGTCTTACGGCTGCTGGCGGACATCGAAGGCTCTCTGCGCAACGAAGAAATGCGTGTGCTCACACTTGGACGCGAGATCAAAGATCTCACTTCCCTGCTCGATCGGCTTGAGGGAGAAAAGCTCGAAGCTGAAAAGCAGGCCATGACGTCCGGCCATCTGTTGCAGCAACTTGATTCCGAAATTGGAAGGGTCAGTGAACGTATTCGAATAGCGCAGGTTGAATTGCGACGGTTGGCTTCCGAGCGCGCTGAACAGCAAGCGTTGATCACTGCCCGTCAAGCTGAAATCGCCATTTTGCAAGACCGTCGCTCAGAACTTGAGCGCAGCGGCCTCGAGCGCACAGGAGCAGCTTTCTTCCCTTCGCGAGCGGCGCGACGCTTCAGCACGAACCGTTTCTGAGCCATGGCGTCGAGCCGCCACTCTTGAAGAGCGGCATCGCGCGGCTGCTTCCGTGCTGGAGAGGATCGAATCGCTGGTAGGCGAGATGCGCCAGCGCGTCGCGGCTCTTCAGGCACAAATCGAGTCGTCGGCGACCGAAAAAGGCCAGCGCGAGAGCGAAAACCTGACACTTGGCCAATCAGCTGGTCGAGCTCGAAGCTGAGCGCAACGCGACCGAAACCCGGGACGGCCTGCTTCAATTCGAGTCCGAACAAGTGCGTGCCAGGCTCTCGGAAATCGACGATGCCATTCGGGAATCACGCAACCCACTCGATCAGGCTCGCGACCGTCGCGCAGAACTCTCTGCCGCCGCCGCAAAGCTGCAATCTGACGCTGCAATACATGGCCGAGACCTGCCTGAATGAGCTGGGAGTCCAACGTCAGGAACTTGTCGCAGATCCGACCTTGCCGCTCGCTACCGGCGAAGAGCTGACTGCCGAAGACAAGCTCTATCGCGAAATGCGTGCTCGCCTCGATGCCATGGGCCCGGTCAACATGATGGCGCTGGAAGAATACAAAGAAACAGCCGAGCGCCACGCGTTTCTTGAAACCCAGAGCAAAGATCTGCTCGATTCCATCGAAAATACCCAGGCTACGATCAAAGAAATCGATGTCTTCTCGAGGCAGAAATTCGAAGAGGCCTTTGGCAGAATCAACGAGAACTTCCAGACTACCTTCAAGAAGCTATTTGGCGGCGGCAACGCCTTCATGCGGCTGACTGACGAAGAGAACAGCGCTGAGAGCGGTATCGACGTGGTCGCCTCGCCTCCAGGCAAAAAGCTTCAAAACGTCCTGCTGCTCTCCGGCGGAGAAAAGGCGCTGACCGCACTTTCCCTGCTGGTTGGCATCTTCCAATATCAACCCAGCCCGTTCTGCATTCTTGACGAAGTCGACGCCCCGCTTGACGAAGCCAATATCGGACGGTTCACCGAACTGGTGAAAGAGATGAGTGTGCAGACTCAGTTCGTCCTGATCACGCACAGCAAGAAAACCATGAGCATCGCCCCGGTGCTCTACGGTGTCACCATGCAGGAGCCCGGCGTATCGAAACTGGTTTCGGTTCGGTTCGGCGCAACCGCGTAACGCATGTCGTGAGCGAAATCAGGACCTGCGGAATTTGGGCTTGATTTCTGTCCTGTTCCTATTGTTGCAGCAGGTTGGGAAAGCTTAGGACTAGTTCTTCCTTTTCTCCTCAGATTTCCACAAACCTGCGCCCTGAAACTCCTTGAGGGGCGCGGGTTTCAGCTCTTCCCTTCTCTGTCAACTCCATCGCCAGAAAAAGAGTTCCTGCCGCACTCGGTAGAGTGACGCTAGTGGTTGACAAAATTTTTTGGAAGGCTAGAATACGCGACTTGTCGACACTGTAAAATTCAAACATGAATACTCGAACTTCTCGACTCCGTTCTCCTGGCCACTGATTTCCCGGATCTTCAACTTCATGCCAGCGGAAAAGTCCGTGACGTTTACCGTCTGGATAGCGACCACCTTCTTTTCGTTGCCACCGATCGAATTTCCGCGTTCGATTACGTGCTGGCGACCGGCATCCCTCACAAGGGCCGCGTTCTCACTCAGATTTCCCTGTTCTGGTTCGACTTCCTGAAGAGCATTGTTCCTAACCACTTCGTTTCTTCAGACGTCGACCAGTACCCGGAAGCCCTCCGCAAATACGCGGACCAATTACGCGGCCGCTCGATGATCGTCACTCGCGGCGACATGTTCCCGGTCGAGTGCGTCGTTCGGGGCTATCTATCCGGCTCCGGTTGGAAGGAATATCAAGCTTCCGGCAAAGTGTGCGGCATCCAGTTGCCTGCGGGCTTGAAGGAATCAGACAAGCTTCCCGAGCCGATCTTTACCCCGGCAACCAAGGCGACTACCGGTCACGACATCAATATCTCGTTCGAAGAAATGTGCAAGATCGTCGATCCGGAAGAGAGCCGCAAGCTTCGTGACATAAGCTTGAACCTTTACAAGACTGCGTCAGATTATGCCCGGCAACGCGGTATCATCATCGCCGACACCAAATTCGAGTTCGGGCGCACGGCAATGGGCATCACGCTGGCTGACGAAGTTTTAACTCCGGATTCCTCCCGCTTCTGGCCGGCCGACAAGTATCAGCCGGGCAAGGCGCAGGAATCCTACGATAAGCAATATGTTCGCGATTACCTCGAGCAAATTCGCTGGAACAAGCAGCCGCCCGCTCCTGCCCTCCCCGCAGACGTGGCTCGTCATACCAGCGAGAAATACCTCGAGGCTTACCACCAGCTCACCGGACGTGAGCTGAATGTGTAACCTCGGCGACATTTCCGGGACGGCGTCGTGAGCGGCGCCGACTGGATTATCGTCGTCGTGCTTTTAATCTCGGTGGCGCAAGCCGCCAGTGAAGGTTTTTTTCAGGTTGCATTTGGGATTGCCGGTTTGGTCATCGGATACATGCTGGCCGCTTGGCAATACCATCGCTTGGCGGACTACTTTGCTCCTAACCTGAAGGCGCCGTGGTTAGGGGATGTTCTCGGCTTCCTGATCATCTTCGTGGCTGTCATTCTGGTCGCGGGGATCGCAGGACGTATTGCTCGATGGGCGATGAAAGAAGCCGGGTTGAGTTTCTTTGATCGCTTTCTGGGCGGGGTGCTCGGGCTGATTCGCGGATCGCTGACCATCGCGGTCGTGCTTCTGGGTATGACTGCATTCACTCCCACGTCGAAGTGGCTTGAGGGTTCGGAATTGGCGCCATATTTTCTGGTAGTGGGGCGGGCGGCTATTTGGGTTGCGCCCTCGGAGTTGCGCGGTCGCTTTTATCAAGGTCTCGATTTATTGCGTCAGAAGCAGGCCGCCAGGTAAACGCCGCTTTTTTTACCGTCCCGCCGGAAGGCGTGACGTTTCACGAGAAGAAAGAGAGAACTCCGTGAGAGATCAGCTCGAAGCCCTCATCCTGCAGATGTACAAGAGCAACATCCTTTATTCCGAAGCGGTACGAGAATTCAAAAAGAGATTCATCCTGACGGTGTTACAGGAGAACAAGGGCAACCAGTGCCGGGCCGCCCGTGAGTTGGGAATGCATCGCAACACATTGAGCCGCACCATCTCGGAACTGAAAATTGACGTCCGTCAACTTCGCGACGGCACCAAACGACCTCCACGCAGCGCTCGTCCCGCAGCCTACGACAAGAAGCTAGCGCGCTAGTCTCCAGTCGTAACTCGTTTTCTGCAATGAAAAGGCAGCCGCTTTGAAACGGCTGCCTTGGTTATTGCTGGTTGTAGCCTTGCTTAACCGAGGTTGAGCTTTCTGCGAGCGGCTCCGACTACTCCGATCAATCCCGTTCCAAGCAGCGCCAGGCTACCGGGTTCGGGCACCACAACGTTGGTGTCGCCGCTAGCAACCGGCGTACGTCCGTTGAAGAATCCTTTGCCCGTGTTGATGGTCAACTGCACCGTGACTCCATTGCTGGTCATGCCGCCGTAAAGTGTGCCGGTGATCACGCCGGTGAGCACATAGTTGTGTGTACCGTTCGCGAGTGTCACCAACTGCCACGAGGTCGGCTGCGTGAAGGTGCCAGAGAACAGCACGCCATTCGGGACTCCATTCGTGCCGTTACCCATAATGGTGAAGCTTCCGCCGGCAGCAAAGGTTCCACCCATTTGCAGGGATCCGCTGGTCAGAGCTCCGGTAGAAAACGACAGGCTTCCAAGATTTCCCGAGATCAGGCCACCGCCGTTAAGCCCGTTGACTACGGTTAGAGTTGCGCCCGACAGCGACAGCCCGGCGCTGCTGCCGCTTAAAATTCCGCCGGAGTTGCTGAAGTCCACGTTGCTGCTAGCCGATGCGGCGAGCGATAGCGTGATGACCAGAGTAAAAAGCAGAGTTACTTTCGTGACCGACATCCTTGCCCCCTAGTTACCTGCGATCGTGTTCGTGAGACGAAGTGTGCTGCGTATCTTCCGCAGCTTTGTGCAGGATGGCTTACTCAGAGCATCCGAAGCGCCAAATCGTGATCGCTTGCGAAGCCTCAGCTATTCGCAAGCCGGGCAGCTACTTACCTCAAGTTTTGAAGTTATTTGGGATTTCGAGCATGATGCGGAGAGAACATGTTTACCCACAGTGCCCAAGCATGTCTTTGGCGTGAAGTTTTGCCTTCCACTTTCGTGCCATTGACGCAATGCTGGTTTACCCGCAAACTTTGCGGCACCGTGGCAAAGTGGAATGTGAGTCCGGCCATCTCGTTTTTATTGCTGGCACTCCTGCTCGTCATCGGATTAATTCAGGTATTGCCACAGGTAGACCTGCCGGACACTGCATTCCACGAAAACACTGCACCGGTGGTGGCAAAGTTTCGCGCCACGGCGGCTCCGATCCTGAGTTCGGCGATCGTCCGCTTAGACCTGCAACCTTCAATGGCGACACGCTCCGAAGCAAGAGAGCGCTACGTGAGGCCGAGCCCCGCTTCTGGAAACCTGGTCCCCATTCTTCTCTGCTCCCTGTTGTGTTAGCGCTTGAAAATTTCCCATTGACCTTGCTTCGCGTTCTTTCCGCGAGGCAGGTGGAGCAGCCTGGCGATTCCTAGGGCTTCGGGGGAGGACCCGGGCATTTCCTCGGCTGCTCCATTCTCTTTCCTCAAGACAACATGATGGAGGAAGTTATGGAATCGGAGAATTCAGTGCCCATTCACAGCATGGGATCGTCGCAGAACGACAAGTTGGAGGGAGCTTCCAGTAAATCGCACGGCTCGGGACAATTCACCATCCCAGAAAAAGTGATTCATTTCCTGACCGAGCACATGCCGGACGCATATTGCGACGATTGTATGGCGGCTGCTCTCAAACTGCGCCGAACTCAGGTCAATACCGTCACCTCTACCCTCGGACTTTGCTGCGAGTATTCCCGCGGTGCTCAAACCTGCAAGACGTGCCTGAAGGCGGGCAAGTCCGCCACCCGTCGGGACAGACTCTAGCCCAGACCAACAAAGAAAAAGGGCAGCCTGCGCGGCTGCCCTGAATTTTGCCTGGTACGAGACTAGTGCGCGGCTGGTTTCTTCCGCACTGGAGCTTTGTGCGTAGGGGCTGTCTTTGGAGCAGCCTTGGTCAACAGGGCTCCCTTTTCCATCATCATCACGAAAGGACTCGCAGTATACGATACCGGCGTTCCTTCGAAGTCGAGAGTAGAGTCGACTTTCGGCATGAGGCGATCGGGAATGGTGCCACTCATGTCGAGCATGATGTCCGTTCGTTTCTTCTCAATGTCATCGGAACTGCCGGCAATTTCGAGCTTAGTCGGCGTAGCGCTGATCACCTGGCCTTCCATCTGTAGCGGAACACCCTTGATCGCCTGCCAGACTTTATCGGCATCTTCCGGCTTTCCGGCTGAAAGGACCAATTCCCACTCCGCAAAACTCATCTCCTTCGGAGACTTGGTTTTGACCAGTTCAGCTGCTTGCTCAGCAGGGGTCGGAGGAACGTACTGTGCGATCGTGAACCCCGCCGGCGGCAATGGATTGGTTTTGGCCGTCGCCAGAACATCCGTCCAGCCTTGATCTGAGCCGTGATACTTGGTGTATTGGCTCTTTCCGTAGGCTTCAATCTGCGCTTGTCCGGGAGAACCGGCAGCCAAGTTTGCCGCCCTCGCGATAAAGAACAAGCCGTTCACCGCATCCGGAGGCGTGCCCGTCAGATACGCAAGCGCCAGCGGATATACATTTCGCAGGTCGTTGGGCTCACCTTCCACCGCGGCTCGCAAATGCTGTTGGGCCACAGGATAGTTCTTGTTCTGCAATGCGTTCATGCCATCAACGCCGTTGAAGATTACGCTCACCTGAGTCTTCAGCTTGGTGAAATCAGCGTCTGACATTCCGTCCGGCTTGGGCGCGGTCTGCACCGCCTGCAGACCTTTTTCGGCGAATTGCGCGCCTTCCGCAAGATTCTGCTGCGGGCTCTGATTGGCGTCCGCCATCGCCCGCTTGGTGTAAGCGAGTAGAGCAAGAGCTCGCAAGTTGTTGGGATTCGCTGCCAACACCCGCTGGGCGGTATCCAGCATCTTCTGCTGATTTCCTGCCTGCTGGTAGGCACCCATCAACAACTCCAAAGCGTCCTCTTTCATGACGCTGTTCGGATACTGCGTGAGGAAGGCTTCCAGGCCGCTCACCTTGGCGTTGGCATCTTGCTGTTGCACGGCGCCAACGTAGGCGTTGTATTCGGCCGGATCTTTGATTTCTTTCTTCTGTTGCGGGGCTTGTCCCGGTTGCGCGGCGGCAGCCGGTTGCTGCGGGGTGGCCGCGGGCGTTTGTGCTTGCGCCCCCTGGCCCACGGCCACGGCGCTAGACGCAATCACAATCGCGAGTAAACTGATCTTCATTCCTAGGCTCCTTCAAACTTTCGGGAAATCAGCGACGACATTCTACCGGGCTGGCCCGAGCTGCCCAGCACTTCAGAGCATGAGCTTGCGCTGATACGACCCGTCCGGAAAACCCTCGAACTACGGATCACATCAACTTCGTTCAAGCTCGGTTCCGGTGTGCCGGATTATAAGTATGTGCCTCGCTGATGGCAAGTTGGAGCCCAAGCTCCCCACTCGCCACTCATTGTAAGATGCCGAAATCGGGACAACCGGATGGATTCGAGCATTCCATGAATCTTGTTTGAGGTGAATTTTGAATCAACTGAAACCCTTATCCACTCACGTGGCACTGGTGACGGGTGCCGGACGTGGCATTGGTGCGGCGGTCTCGCGAACACTCGCCGAACTCGGAGCTGCGCTGGTCATGACTGGCCGCAATCGGCAGTCGCTCGAAGCCACCGCCGCGGCCCTCTCGCCTTCAGGCTCCGCGATTGACGTGATTCCGTGCGATATCCAGGACCTCCGCTCAGTCGAGGACTTGGCGTCGCAGGTTGAGCAAAAACATGGGCGACTCGACATTCTGGTCAATAACGCCGGAGTGGGTGTTTTCGGGAGGCCTCTGCACGAACTTGCTCCCGGCGATTGGGATCGCGTGTTGAATACGAATCTGCGCGGTGTCTATCACATGATCCGCAGCTTCGCCCCGAAGATGATTGCCGCCCGCTCCGGGCACATCATCAATATCTCTTCCCTGGCGGGGAAAAATCCGGTGCCGAACGGCGCAGCCTATGCTGCTTCGAAGTGGGGATTGAACGGATTGAGCTACTCCGTCGCGGAAGAGCTGCGAGGCTATGGAATCAGAGTCTCCGTCGTTTGCCCAGGATCGGTGGACACGGACCTGAGTCCGCATGAAGGCAAGGACAAATCCAGGATGCTCAAACCCGAGGATGTGGCGCACGTCGTCGAGATGCTGGTAACTCAGGCTCCGGAGTCGTTCGTCAGCGAAGTCCTGATTCGTCCTACCCAGAAGCCGTGAAGGGAAACTATTTTTTAAAGAGGTTCTCGAATGCCTGACGCGCGTCC
Organism: Terriglobia bacterium; assembly: GCA_963797845.1. Classification (GTDB taxonomy): domain Bacteria; phylum Acidobacteriota; class Terriglobia; order Terriglobales; family Acidobacteriaceae; genus DASREM01. The sequence goes on along the minus strand of CAWCRE010000004.1, from coordinate 132,733 downwards.
TGCGGCTTGGCCGCCGCAGGCGTCGAGGTTTCTTTTTCGCGGGTAACCCGGATCGAATATAACGAGCACTGATTGCGCGCGTCTTTCCGCGGAATGCGTTCCTTCACTGGTTGCATGCACTCGAAGCGGCTCGAGGGATCGAAATACGTGCACTGCTTGCAGGAATGAAGCTCAAAGCTGCATTTCGGACACTGACCATCCTCGCTCCCCGATTGCAGAATCGTTCCGCATTGGGCGCAGCGCGAAACCGTGCGCGTCCCCGGCATTTGCAAGGCTCGCGGTCCAAACGTTTCTTTCCTTGGCGGACGGTCCCCGCCGCCCGCTTCGCGTTTCTGGCGCTCATCGCCACTATCCTGATAGCCTCGCTGGCGATATTTCACACGCCCTCCTGACTTCGCGACATTCTCTCGCGTGTGGCCTTTGCGCACAAGTCCCGGCCGAATTGTATTTCCAGAAAGTGGGTGCTAACATCCGAACTGATTCGCATTGATGATATTGATCGGAGGTCGTTATGGCAGATCGGGATGGTAACACTATCCTCTGGTTTCTGGCAGGACTCGGCATTGGCGCCCTTGCTGGCGTGCTTTACGCTCCTCGTTCGGGGGATGAAACCCGCGACGCGATTCGATCCAAGGCCGAGGAGGGCCGCGAGTTCATGCGCACTCGTGCCCGCGAAGCAAAACAGCAGGCCGACCAGTGGGTCGACAAGGGCCGCGAAGTCCTGAACCAACAAAAAGAACAATTCCGCTCCGCTTATGAAGCCGGACGGCAGGCTTACCACGAGACCACCACCACTGAGGAGAGCGGAGCCCAGAAGCTCTAGAGCAAAGCTAAGTTTATGGACAATTCCAACCTATTGATCATCTTCATTGCGGTGACCGCAGCCGCAGTAGTGATCCAGGCTGGCATGCTGATTGGCATGTACCTGGCCATGAGAAAGACCAGCGCCCGCATGGAAGCGCTGGCAACGGAAGTGAAGACTAAGGTATTGCCGACCGCGGAGTTGACTCATAGCATGCTGATCGAATTACGTCCGAAGGTTGAGACGGTCATCGGCAATGTGAGCGAGTCCAGCACCATCATGAAGGCGCAATTGCAGCGCATTGACGCCACCTTAGGCGACATCGTGGATCGCACACGCTTGCAGGTGATTCGCGCCGACGAATTGCTAAACCGCACTCTGGACCGGGTGGAAGAAACTGGCGATATGGTTCATCGCACTGTAGTTTCCCCGGTAAAGCAATTTTCCGGTGTCATGCATGGGGTCACCGCCGGATTCGAGCACTTCTTCGGCAACAAAAAAAGACGTCGCGAATCCAATGTCCCTCAAGACGAAATGTTCATCTAGCTTCAATTGCCTGAACCAATCTTGAGGAAGGAGTCCTTCGCCCGTCTCCCCAGCACGAGCGGACGCTACTTCCCTTCAACGCGCAAAATCATCTGTGTACCGCCATCGAGGTGGACGTTCCCGGAGTCCGCTGTGATCACCGTCGAGCCCTCGCTGCCTTTGCTGATCGCCAACCCCTTCAGCCCGATCACGCCCTGAGTATTGGCCGAGATCGCTGTGCCACCCGGAGGGGCGTTCCCCACCCCCGGATTTCCGGATGCGTCCGGCACGGTCGGCTGCTGCACGCCGACCTGCTCACCGCCCACTCCTCCGCGCCCCGCTGCGGAACCCGGACCAGAACCCGCGCCCGCGCCCAGCGAACCACCGTAGCCGTTATTCGCCGGTTCGTTCGCGAGCGGGTTTACCTGCTGTTGCGGTTTCGCCAGTGCTTGAATCGTCGCAGTGAGTGGAATCTCGCGACCGCCTTTCAACATCATCTTGTCGAATGCCACGCCTAGCGTGGATCCCGGTTCGCCCTTCCCCTTAGCTGTCGCCTCCGTGACATGCCCCACGATCTTGGTGTCGCGAGGAATGACCACCTTGCCGTTCGAAAGCAGGTCCTGCGCGATTTTCGCGTTCACCGGATCGCCAGGCTTGTTTTTGTGAGCATCGAGCGACTTCGAAAGCTCGGCCGGAATTTGGGTTCCGGCAGCGATCTGCGCAGAACTCGCCTGATCGGCGGCGGGCGTTTGTGAGAACCCGGTTCCCATCATCAAGAGTATGACGGCCAGTAGTTTCGTCATGAAATATCTCCTTCGCTTGGTATCCGGCAACGAGCGGCACTCAAATCGGTTGGATGCGAATTCAGGAGTGCCGGAGGTCCTGCCGGCGCGCTTAGACGATCCAGCCGCCGCCAACCACCGTATCCCGATCGAAGAATACGGCAGCTTGCCCAGGCGTGATGGCGCGCTGAGGCTGATCAAAAGTGGCCAGAATCTCGTCGTCGCCTGTTTTTTCGATGGATGCAGGCGCAGGCTCGTGGCGATGACGGATTTTTACCGTGACCCTCATCGGTTCAGAAAGATCGTCAACTGAAATCAGATTCGTTCGACGAACTCGCAGTGTGGATGAGTACAACTCTTCCTGATTCCCTACGACGACCTGGCCCTTCTCGCCATTGATCTGGATCACATACAGAGGCGAGCCCGTCGCGACACCCAGCCCCTTGCGCTGCCCGATAGTGAAATTGTGAATGCCGCTGTGTTCGCCGATCGTCTGACCTGAAGTCGTCACCAAGTCTCCCGCAGTGTCGGGAAAAGACTCACCCTGCTCGGCGAGATAGGCGTCCAGAAACTTCTTGTAGTCGCCACCGGGGACAAAGCAAATCTCCTGCGAATCCGGCTTTTCGGCGAGCGCCAACCCATGCTTGCGCGCCAGTTCACGAACCTCGGGCTTGGTCATATCGCCCAGAGGAAATAACGTTCGGCTCAACTGCTCCTGCGAAAGCCCGAACAGAAAATAAGTTTGGTCCTTGCTTAGATCGGCAGGACGCTTCAGAAGCCAGCGCCCGTTGTGCTCATCGAACTCGGTCCGCGCGTAGTGACCCGTGGCAATGGCATCCGCGCCGATTTGTCGCGCCACGATCAACAGTTGATCAAACTTGAGATGGTTATTGCACAGGCTGCACGGAATTGGAGTGCGGCCCGATAGATATTCACTGATAAACGGACGCACTACGTCCTTCTCGAAACGCTCCTCGTGATTGACCACGTAATACGGAATGCCGATCGTTTCAGCCACTCTGCGCGCGTCATAAACATCGTCGAGCGAACAGCACCGCCCCTGGACAGCCTCCGGCATTCCCTCGTGCCCAGCAAGCCGACGCTGGTTCCAGAGCTGCATCGTCAGCCCGATCACCTGCCGGCCTTCCGCGCGCAGCATGGCCGCGACCGTGGAGGAGTCGACTCCTCCAGACATGGCGACGGCGATGGTATTGAAGTCAGGCACTCCGCACTCAGCCTTCAGCACTCAGCAAACAAGCCTGCCCATTCTTGGATCAATGGGCGGACAAAAGCACAGCGGCCTGCAGGCTGAATGCCGAGTGCTGAATGCCGAGTGCGGGTAATTCGAAGCTAAGAATAACTCCCTATCTTATTGTAAACCGGCGACAGTTCCCTCAGCCTGCCTACCACATCCGGAAGCAGCGCTAGGGCGAACTCCACGTCTTCCCCAGTATTCTGTTTTCCGATGCTGAATCGCAAACTGGCACGCGCTCGATCCGAACGCAGCCCCATTGCCGTTAGCACATGTGAGGGTTCAATTGCTCCGGAGGAGCAAGCCGCCCCGGTTGAAACCGCCAAGCCCTTCAGGTCCAATGCGATCACCAGGGCTTCCCCTTCGATAAAGTCAAAGAAGATATTCGTCGTATTTGGCACGCGCGCCGCGCCGTCCCCGTTCACACCTGTCCCCTCGATATTTGGGAGCACCGCCCTCTCGATCCGGTCCCGCATGGCAGCAATACGTGCGACCGTGCCATCGTTAAGTCCCTGCAAGGCAAGTTCGGCGGCCTTTCCCATCGCTACAATCCCCGGAACATTCTCGGTTCCTGCTCGCCGCGAGCGCTCGTGCCGTCCACCGTACAAAAGGGGCTGCAACAAAGTTCCCTTCCGGACATAAAGCGCTCCCACTCCTTGCGGAGCGTGCATCTTGTGTCCCGAAATTGAAAGCAGGTCGCATCCCATCTGAGTCACATCAATCACAATCTTCCCCGCCGCCTGCACTCCATCAGCGTGGAAGTAAACATCCGCCTCCACGGCAATTTTGCCCATATCTTCCACAGGCTGTATTACTCCCGTTTCATTGTTCGCCAGCATAATCGTGATCAGCTTTGTGTTGGGCCGAAGCGCGCGCCGCACCTCATCCGGATCGACCACTCCTCGCCCGTCGACCGCAACATAGCTAACCTCGCACCCCTCGGACTCCAGATGCTTGCAGGCATTCAACACAGCGTGGTGTTCGACGGTGGAAGTGATGACATGGTCCCCTGGGTTCACTACTCCAAAAATTGCCAGGTTGTCTGCCTCGGTGCCTCCGCTGGTGAAAACAACTTCTGAAGCGCGGCAGCCCAAAAGGGCCGCTACCGCCTCGCGAGCCCGCTCCACGGCGGCACGGGTCTCTTGCCCATGATGATGGATAGACGAGGCGTTGCCGAAGTGTTCCGAGAAATACGGCTGCATAGCCTGATATATCTCAGGCAACACAGGCGTGGTCGCGTTGTTATCGAGGTAAACCCGGTGCATTGATCTCATTTTACGCCGAGTAAGGCTTCGGACAGGTTAGGCTTCCCCGCGATACCAGCGCCGGCAACGTTGCAAGAGAGTGTCATGCGTGGCAGGCTGATCGCGATTCTCTCGATGAAAATGGAGCCAAGTCTCACGAACTGCCAGGATGGAGAGCAGCACAACGAAGGTCAGACGCACCGAGATCAAGCTTAGGTCGGCAGCTTTGCCGTAGCGGGTAGCACCCAAGCCGAGCAGCAGCAGACAGGCGATGAAGACTGCCCAGGACAAAAGATGTCGCTTCATCGTCTCACCGCCAAGGTCGCTAACGCGTATCCATCGGGACCCAGTGCTGCGGGTACGCGGGTCCAATGTAATCCGCACGTGGACGGATCAGGCGATTGTCCTCGAGTTGCTCGATGACGTGCGCCGTCCATCCGGCGACTCGGGATACGGCAAACACCGGGGTAAACAGATCTACGTCGATGCCCAGCGTGTGGTACGTCGAAGCGGAGTAGAAGTCCACATTCGCATTCAGCTTCTTGTCCGCTTTCACAAATTCTTCGATCGCACGGGAGAACTCAAACCACTTCTCCTGTCCGCTGGACTGTCCCAAATCGCGTGACATCGTGCGCAGGTGTGTCGCCCGGGGATCTTCGGTGTGATACACACGATGTCCGAAGCCAGGGATCTTCTTCTTCTGCGCCAGCATTCCCTTTATATAGTCAACCGGGTCCGCACCCGAAGCGTCAATTTGTTCAAGAATGCGAAACACGGCTTCGTTGGCCCCGCCGTGAAGCGGTCCCTTCAAGGCCCCAATCGCCGACGTGATTGCCGAATGCATGTCAGACAACGTAGCCGCCGTTACCCGCGCGGCAAAGGTAGAGGCATTCAATTCATGGTCTGCATGCAGGATCAGGGCAATATCCAGTGCTCGCTCCGCGGTATTGGTCGGATGCGTGCCGTTCAGCATCAGGAGGAAATTTGCCGAATGCGACAGCGAGCGATCGGGCTCGACCACCGGCTTGCCCTTGCGAATGCGGTCGTACGCCGCCACAATCATGGCGATCTGCGACGTCAGGCGAATAGCCTTGTTTATATTTGCCTGCTTGTCGTTCGCCTTTTCTTCCGGGTCATAAAACGACAAGGCGGAGACAATCGTACGCAACACGTCCATGGGCAGCGCGTGCTTGGGCGCCAACTGCAGGCGATAAATGATCGATGCGTCCAGCTTCCGCTCTTCCGCCAGCCGCTCGCGTAGTTGGCGAAGCTCGTCCCGCGACGGCAACTTGCCGAACCAAAGCAGGTAGCATACTTCCTCAAAAGTGGAGTTGTCGGCTAGTTCATGAATGTCAATGCCGCGATAAGCCAGGACGCCCTGATCCCCATCGATATAGCAAATGCCGGAAGTTGTGGCGACTACGCCTTCGAGCCCCTTAGGGGCATGCGCAGTGGTCAGGCTGGACATGGTACCTCGCTCGGACTGCAGGAATAAATTCGGTTGAGGCGGCGCCGAAGGTTCAACCGCGTCCGTCGCAACTACCTTTTATACGCTAGTTTGCGGCAGTTTTCCAACTTCGCCCGATCTCAATCGGGCGTTCCCGCTGTCCCTCTTCACCACGAGAACTCCCGGATTTCATCCCGCCTCAACTGAACTGAAAATGCAAGTTTCTCGTTATCCTGCGTTCCCCGAAAGTGATAACCCAAAAGTGCACCTCTGGCTCGAAACTGCTCTGAATCTGCTGAGTTCCCGGTTAGAATCGATTTTCATGCGATGCGCCCCCATTGCCGCGGTGCTGGTGTTTGCGACCTCGCTGCTGGCTGCCGATCAGCCCGCTGGAATCTCGATCCTGCCCTGTGGCCAGGGCGCCGACACGGCCCAGGGTTGCAACCCGTCCAAGCAGGAATTGAAGGACGCCAAAAATGCCTTCTCCCAAGGCGTAAAAGCGCAAAAAGCCGACCATCTCGACCAGGCCTACCAGCATTTCAAAAACGCAGCCGAACTGAATCCCCGCAACTTGAATTACGTGACTGCCCGCGAGTTGGTTCGCGAGCAACTGGTCTTCCAGCACTTGAGAGATGGCAACGCAGACCTCATTAGAAACGATCAAGTGAAGGCACTCGCGAGCTTCGAGAGTGCCCTAGCCCTCGATCCGCAAAATCAGTTTGCAGAACAGCGTGTGCGCGATGCACTCGGCGGTTCGGCCCCCCCGCCCGACAAGGCTCCATTCGTCATCGCTCAGGCTGGCGAGTTGCACGTGCAGCCGAACCCGGTCAAAGCTGCGTTCCACTTCACCGGCGATTCCAAGGCCTTGCTCACGCAGGTGGCCGCTGCTTACGGGGTAATTGCCACGGTCGACGATTCGGTTCAGTCCCGCCGGGTTAAGTTCGATGTCGAAGCGGTCGACTTCTTCACCGCCATGGAAGCGGCGGGCGATGTGACGCACTCGTTCTGGTCGCCTACTGACGAAAGACAGATCATCGTTGCCGGGGACACAGCCGAAAATCATCGCACCTACGATCGTCTGGCGATGCGCACCTTCTATGTCCCGGGGGCCACTTCCCCGACCGATCTCAACGACCTGGTCAACCTGCTTCGCACGGTTTTCGAAATTCGCTTCGTCACGCCGCAGCCGCAAAATTCCACCATCGTGGTGCGCGCTCCTGAAGACACTTTGGCTGCCGCTACCCAGGTCATTGAAAATCTTGGGGGCTCGAAGCCGCAGGTCATGCTCGACGTCCAGGTCTTCCAGATCAGCCATACCCTGACCCGCAATTTCGGCATTCATATTCCCAACCAGTTCGAATTGTTCAATATTCCGGTAGCTGCGCTGGGCGCACTCGGCGGCCAAAATATTTCGGACCTGGTGAATCAGTTGATCGCCGGTGGTGGCATCAATCAGGCCGGGTCCCAAGCGATTTCGGCTTTGCTGGCGCAACTGGGTGGTCAGGGGAACTCGATTTTCAGTCAACCTCTCGCGACCTTTGGCGGTGGATTGACCTTGTCCGGATTGAGTCTAGGCACCGCGAGCGCGCAACTGTCGCTGAACCAGAGTGACATCAAAAATCTCGAGCATGCCACTTTGCGCGTAGCGCAAGGGAACGAAGCGAACTTTCGCGTGGGATCGCGATTCCCCATCCTCAACGCCAGCTTTGCACCCGTCTTCAACACCCCACAAATTTCGCAGGTGCTGCAGAACAACACCTTCACGGCGGCGTTCCCCTCGTTCAACTATGAAGACCTGGGCCTTACGCTCAAAGCAAAGCCCTCGGTGAACGGCACATCCGACGTCACGTTGAATTTGGAGATGCAGATTCGGTCCCTGGGAACCGCTAGCTTGAATGGAGTACCCGTCATCTCGAATCGCGAGTATAAGGGCGCGATTACCCTCAAGAATGGCGAGCCGGCGGTGGTTGCGGGTGAGATGTCCCGGACCGAGACGCGCAGTCTGAACGGAATCCCCGGCCTGGGCCAAGTGCCTGGGCTTAACCAGATTGCCGCCACCAATGCCCGAGAAACCGATGACAGCGAGTTACTGGTCCTGATCACTCCTCACGTGCTTGCAGAGCCGGCCGGCACCAGCACTGAAGTCTGGTTGACTCACAAATAGCCGCTACTTGCCGGCTTGCTTATCGTCCTTACCCTCGAATTCCACAATCTTCTTCAAAACGTCGTACGGAAGTCCCGTGACGCTTCCGATCTTTCGTCCATTCACGAAAACCGTAGGCGTGCTGTTTACCTCAACTGCCTTTCCCAGCGCGACGGAGTGTTCCACACGCGAGGTCGTCTCCGGCTTAGTGGCACAGGCGGCGATGTCTGTACCTTTTACGCCCGCTTTGTCCGCAAGGGCCGTAAGCTTCTCGTCCGCATTGGCGGCGTTGATATCGGTTTGCGATTCGAACACGCTCCCGATAAATTTCCAGAAAGCATCATTGTTGCTGCGCCCGACACAATCGGCGTAGGAGGCGGCTTTCTGCGCCCAGTCATGGCTCGGCAACGGAAAGTTCTGGTAAACCAGCTTCACGTTCTTCTCTTCACCCACCAGTTTGTCCATAATCGGCTCCGCTTCCTTACAGTGCGGACATTGCAGGTCGCTGAACTCGACGATGGTCACCGGCGCCGTCGCTGGGCCTCGCGTCGGGCCGTTGATTCCCTTCTGCAGTTCGGCATTGGTTGAATCAAACGGACGCGCACCGAACGGAATGATGTCGCCGACCACCGCGTGCTTTCCGTCGGCGCTCACATAAAGCCTGTTACTCTGTTGCCCCTGCGGAGTGCTCATCACCAAATCCACCTCCGCCAAGCCTTCTGCTTCGGAAGGCTTCACCGAGACAATCTGCCACTTCATCTCTGGCTGGTACCCAAACATCTGGTGCATGAAGGCGTTTATGGTTTCTTCGCTGGGGAGTTTGGTGGCTGTAGCAGAATGCGTTTGCGCGGCGCCAACACACGTCAGAGCCACCAGGAAAACGATAATCAATTTGCGAGGCATGGAATCCTTTCGAGGCGTGAATTCACTTGCGAGGCATGCAGCGGGCCCGGCCTCACACATCGGGCTTGGCGGCAATTGGGAAACGGCGACCGTATCCAAACGCCTTTTCAGAAATCTTCAGACCGGGCGCAGCTTGTTGCCGCTTATATTCGGAGCGCTCCACCATCCGTATCACCCGGCGGACCAGTTCAATATCGTAGCCGCGTTGACTGGCAATCTGCTCTGCGGAGCGCGAATCTTCCACGTAGTCTTCCAGGATGGCATCCAGAACATCGTATGCAGGCAGACTATCACTATCTTTTTGATCGGGCCGTAATTCCGCCGAGGGCGGCTTCTCCAGCGTGGCCTCCGGAATCACATGCCGCACGGAATTCACGTAATGACTCAGCCGGTAGACCATGGTCTTGGGCACATCGGAAATCACCGCCAGCCCTCCAACCATGTCACCGTAGAGCGTGCAGTAGCCAACCCCCAGTTCGCTTTTATTGCCGGTACTCAAAACCAGCGCTCCAAACTTATTTGACATCGCCATCAGGATGGCCCCGCGCGCGCGCGACTGGATGTTCTCCTCGGTGATGTCCTCCTTGTAGCCTTGGAACACTCCCTGGAGCGCTTTGCGATAGCTGTCGAAAATCTCTTCAATACCGATCAGTTCGAAACGAATCCCCAAATTTTGTGCAAGAGTGCGCGCATCGTCGATCGAACCTTGCGACGAATATGGACCTGGCAGTCCTACTCCGATTACATTCTCCGGCCCAACTGCGTCCGCTGCAACGGCCGCTGTCAATGCAGAATCGATCCCGCCGCTCAGGCCCAAAATCACCTTGTTGAAACCGCATTTTCGAACATAATCGCGCGTCCCCAACACCAGGGCTGCGTAAGCTGCCGCGTCTTCGCCTTCGATCTGTTGGTGAAGTTCGCCTGTCAGCGTGTCGGAATCGAACAGGACTAGGTCTTCTTCAAACGATTTCCCCTGCGCAATCACTTGCCCCTGCCGGTTCAGAACCAGGCTGGAGCCATCGAAGATCAGGCTGTCATTACCTCCCACCTGGTTCACCATCACCACGGGAACGTTGTAGCTGGTAGCGATGGTGCCCAACATGTTTCGCCGCACCTCGCGCTTGCCCATCCAAAAGGGCGAGGCTGAAATATTAAGCACGAAGTTCCCGCCCGCGTGAACCAACGCTTCGACCGGATCGAACGTGTAGAGACGCTTGTTCCAGAAATGTTTGTCGTTCCAGGCGTCTTCACAGATCGTGAGCGCCATCTGCTTGCCGCAGAATGGAAACAGTACCTGGCTTTTCGCCGCGGCAAAGTTCCGCATTTCATCGAAGACATCGTACGTGGGCAGCAGCATTTTCGATTGCAAAAATGCGATTTTGCCGTCTTTCAGCAGCGCCGCCGAATTCATCACCGACTTTCCGGTTTCCGCCTGGGCCGGCGTGGCCAAACCGCAAATGACCGCAATTCCACGACTCTCCGCCGCGATGCGTTCGGTCGCCTCCCGGCAGTGCAGCACAAAAGATCCGCGTTCCACCAAGTCGCGAGGTGGATAGCCGCATACCGACATCTCTGGAAACAGGATCAGCCCCGCGCCTGAACTCTGGGCACGCTGCGCGAATTCGATGATCTTGGAGGCATTCCCCTGGAAGTCCCCGACCGTGGGGTTGATCTGGCCCAGCGCGATCTTCACTACTCCAGTGTAAAGGCAGAGATGCAGCCGAGCCAAGCCGCGGGATCGCCCTCACCCTGATTAGGGCTCTAGTTCGGCACTCCGTTAGGAACGCCCGGAGCTTGTGATGGCGGCGGAGGCGTCGGCATGGGTTGCCGACTCGGATCGGGCGTGCTGCGAGTCGGATCCTGCGTTGATGGAATATCCTCTCCCGGGCGCCGCAGCGTCGGGGCATTCGCGGGTCGTACCTGGGGCTCATCCGGGGCTTTGGCCACCGTCGGCTGCTCCGGTAATTGAACTTCCTTTTCAGTGCGAACCAGTTTCTCGCCGCCGACTTTCATGGTCTCGACGCGCACAACTTCGTCGCCAACAAAGCGAATGAAATCTACGTCGTGTGGCGGTTCGCCATAGATCCATTCTTCGTATTCAACCTCGCCATCTTTTTCCCGGTTCTTTTTCTCCGCGCGCCCCTTCGAATAAATCACCATGTCATGATTCATGCCTACCAGGACGCGGTGCTCTTTGATGGCGGCTTTCACGTTCGGCGGAACTGTTTCCAGGTACGCATCCAACGCCGACTTTGAATTGAAATCGAATACCGGACTGAGCAGGTTCTTCAATTGCTGCGGCGTCATCTCCGGCACGTACTTCGGGAAAACCAGGTCAACGTAAGAACCGCGAGGATTTGCATTTGAGTCGCTGGGAGCCAGCGGAACTCCTCCGCCCCCGGCTCCAGAAATCTCGATCCGCTGGTACCATTTTTGCTTCCTGATGGGGCCGCCGTTGATCTCGAAGTAGATGCTCTTGTCTTTAATCAGTATGGCGCTGATCCGGGCTTGATCACCGGGCTTCACCGACGGTCCCCACAACGCGATCAACTGCTGTAATTCCGGACCATTCGGAGTGACCGTTCCATCCTTCAACGTCAGCCCCTTCTTTCCCATCGGAAACGGGGTCCGGACGTAAACCAACTCGGCTTCAAACGCCCGAATTAAATCCATCCTTGTTTCTTTGGACATGTGCGGGGCAGAGGCAGGGATTTTCGTATCGTCACCAAACGCGAGACTCGCAAGCGTCAGAATCAGGAACAGGACAGGAGAGACTCGCCGTAACTTCATGGATGCCCCCGGGGCTTGGACCGCTTAAAGAAATTATAGCCTGCTCACGCAACTCTGATGACTATTTAACGGCTCTGGCTGCCCCTTCGGAGCGGTCCTTCAGCCACGCCCAAAGTCTCGTCCTGAAGGGCTGTCGAGACAGCCGGCGCCCACAAACGCGCATACCAGCCAAAGTTCGTGGGGACTCGACCCCCTCGAAAGATGAAGCCCAACCACTCCGTTCCGGATCGGCCGCAGGCAGTACTCACCCCGAGGCACGTCAAAGTGCGTGTCGCTAACATATTCATCAAGCATGGTTTCTGGAATCTGGGACGAGAAACGAAAAAAGGGCACGTTCTCATGACGAGAGCGTGCCCGTTGGCAACCTGAAATGTGCCTCAGTAATAGGTGAAGGTCAAATTGTCGATGTCCACGGTGTAGGGCGTCTGTTTCGAATTGCCGTCAATCTGGTAGTTGACAGTGACGCCGTACCACCCCACCGCCGTTCCCGGCGGACGCGTAATGTTGATGTTCGCCGTCACTCCATTCAACGTGATCGACTGGAACAGCAACTGGTTGCTCGAAGTGCGCTGCACCGTCAGGGTAAGGTGATTCCATCCATTGCTGATCGGATTGCACGCCACCCCGGTAGCTACCCATTTCTTGTTGACGTTGTCCCAGGTATCCCACTCATGTCCGCCAGCGACACGGCATTCGTGTCCCCAAATCCAACCTTGGTTGTTGAAGAATTGGTTGAGGTCAAATTCCAGGGCCTGCGCGTTTTCGACATTCGTGGTGTAGAAGTAAACGTCGTATACGAAGTTGTGCAAGGTGGGAACCAGCGTGTGACTCGTGTCGGGCAAACCTTGCGAGGAGAAATCGCCGATCAGGTGGTTATTCCACAGCACATCGGAGTAGACCGTGGATCCACCGATGGTAGTCTGCGTGGCGTTGCCGCTAAGCGAGGGCGACTTGATCCCCGTCGTCCACGACCAGGTTGTCTGCGGTCCGGAGGACTTGCAGCTTGAGCAGATCCCGTATCCCGGAGGCAACAACGCATATCCAGTCCAGCCACCCTTGCTTTGCAGCGAAGAGAAGTTCGTGTGCGAACTGCCGCCACTCACCGTGATCGTAATCGGCGTGATTGCAGAACCGCCGCAATTGTCCCACTCCTGAACCACGGTGTTATACGTGCCTGCGCTTAACGTTAGATTGGTGTTCAGGCTTGCTCCATTGACGCTGTACGCAAGTTGGAAGGGAGCGGTGTAGATGCCCATCGACGCCACGCCCTTGCTGCAGGACGAGGTCGCGGTTGCGACAAAATTGACGGGAGAGGTCACGGTTGAACCATTGGAAGGTTTGGTTACATAGACGCCGCTGCTGGATCCGCCATTCACCGTGATGGTCACCGGTGTCGACGCCGAACCACCGCAGTTGTCCCACTCCTGAACTACGGTGTTGTACGTGCCTGCGCTCAAAGTCAAATCGGTATCGAGACTCGCGCCGTTCACTACATAAGCCAATACATACGGAGCCGTGTAAATGCCCATTGAGGCCACACCCTTGCTGCACGACGTGCTTGCGGTCGCGGCAAAATGGACGGGGGAAGAGACGGTGGAACCATTGCTAGGTGCGGTCACCGTCACGCCTGCGAAGGCCGAGGTCACCAATGTCGCGAATAAGAATACACACGTGGAGCATTTACGCATTGAAAGCTTCTCCAGCTTTTTAGTTATTTGTTTGCGAAGTGGCTTTGGAGTGGCTGCAGTCTATGTTGCGAGCAACTTCACTCGCAAGAAAATAACAGAGTAGAAGGTCTTTTTTTAACACGAAGGTACTAGTTTTGCGCGTTTACCCCGAGGACAACTAAGGCAATCGCCTTAGATTCCCACCAGCGTTTCGCCCACCACCGACTACGTGAAATGCTCAGTATTTACGCGGGAGAAACGCGCAGCCCGAGACGCGCCACTTTCAACGGTAGTACGCGACCTCCGTGATCGCCGATCGCAGTGGCTACTCGACTCGCAGTTCCCTTTTCGACGAGAAAAATCACGCAACCTCCGCCACCAGCTCCACACACTTTCGCGGCGCGACCTCCGTGTTTGGATGCAGCGGAAATAAGTTTATCGATCAGAGGCGTCGTGATTCCTGGAGCGTTGGTGCGGCGAAGCTTCCATTCTTCGCGCAGCAGGCGGGCCACCTCGTCCCAATCATTTTTCACCAGCGCCTGGTGCATGGCGTGAGCAATCGCAGCGATGTTCTCGAAGTTCCGGAAGACGTGCTTGTCCCCGTTGATGTGCGCTTTGAATACTTCCCAGTTATTGATTCCTGATTGCCGCGGCGCTCCGGTATAGGCGAGCACGAACCGAGATTCGATTTCCTCCGGTGCAATCGGCACCGCTTCCCGGTGAATGCCATCGGCATCCAGGTGAATCGCGCTGACCCCGCCGTAAAGAGCGGGATAGTAATCCTGGCATCCGGTGGGCACGTGGATGATCTGTGCCTCGACGTTTTGCGCGATGACGCGCATCTGTTCCAGCGTCAGGTTGCGATCGGTGAAGCGCGCCAGAGCCGCCGTGGTTGCAATCATCAGCGCGGAAGATCCGGAAATCCCAGCGCCCGCGGGTGACTCGGAATTGGTCTCGATCAACAACCCTTCTTTCGGCGCGAAGAATTGCAGCAGCCGCGCCGCCAGAGGAAGGCGAAACCGCTTGGCACTGCGCAACGCATCGTAGCTGGCAAACTTTTCCTCGCGGTGCGTGTCCACGGATCGTAAGTGAATTGTCTTACTCGTCAGCGGCGTAATGCGGCAGCTGGTCAGAATGTTGACTGCGAAGTTCAGGGTGAGAGCGCCCGGATGGAACAGATATAACGGCCAAAGATCCATGGTGCCGCCGGCCAGATCGGCACGGCAAGGCGCTTGCGCAACGATTGAAGGCTCTGCTTGAATGCGGACGCTCTTCGCCATGCAGCGTTTGTACCACACTGCACTTGGCATAACATCAGAGCCCTTGTGCGTTAGCCGCCCGTAAGACTTCCGGGACCACAGCATCAACATCCGCGTCGGTGGTTCGGTGGTTCACGATGCACGCTCGCAAACAGAACTTCCCGCGCAGTGTGGCGTTTGACAGATAGACTCGTCCACTCTCAATCACGCGTTTCAGGATCGCAGCGTTGAGTTGGTTAAGCTCTTCCTCCGGGTACTCTCCCCTGTATCGAAAACACACGGCGCTCAATTCACCTTTCGCGACCAGTTCAAGTTCAGGGTACATCTCCACATTCGCGGCGAGGCGTTTCGAGCTGTCCAAGTCTTTGCGGATGGCCTCGCGATAACTCCTAGTTCCGTGATAACGCACCGAAAGCCAGAGCTTGAGAGCGCGAAATCGCCGCGACAGTTCTAGCGATTCGTCGAAGAACGCAAAACTCTCCAGCGGATCTTCACTCAAGGTTTTGGCGTAATCGCCGGTATGCGAAAAGGCATGCCGGGCTGCGCTGGGGTCGCGATAGAGCAGACATCCGCAGTCCACGGGTTGGTACAACCATTTATGGGGATCGAGAGAAACCGAGTCGGCAGAATTCATCCCTGTAAACTTCTCGGGCGCCGCCAATGCCGCCAACGCTCCGTAAGCGCCGTCCACATGCATCCACAAGGCGTGTTCCTGGACAATCTCCGCTATCGCTGGCAGCGGATCGATCGCGCCCGTATTCACCGTGCCGGCCGTCGCAACTACCGCCACAGGAGTGCGGCCAGCCGCCTTGTCCTCGCGGATTGTCGACTCCAACTTTCCCGGAAGCATACGGAATTCGTCGTCGGTGTCAATCAGGCGCAAGTTCTCGCGGCCCATGCCCAGCAGGGCCACTGTCTTTGCTACCGACATGTGGGCTTCTCGTGAGGCGTATACCACTGGCGTCCTGGACCCTATGCCGGTCTCGTTGGCTGGACATTTGCTTTCCCGCGCCATCGCCAGGCCCATCAAGTTGGCCGAGGATCCCCCTCCGGTCAGGCTTCCCCGGAATCCTTCGCAGCCAATCGCCGAAGCGAGCCAGGAAACAACCGTGCGCTCAATCCCAAGCGCAGCCGGCGAAGAGCGCCATGCCGTCACATTCTGATTCAGTACGCTGGCGAACAGATCGGCCAATGCCGCCACCGGTTCGCCCGAGCCCAGAACGTAGCCGAAGAACCTGCCATTTTGCACCCGGCAGCGTTTGCTGATGTCGCGAAGCGCCGTCAGGGCCGCCTCGCCCATTCCAACCTCCGGCAAAGGAGCGGACCACAAGTTCTCTAACTCCGGATGCTGCTCAGGAAAGATGGGCAACGAGTCCATTCGCTCCAGGTAGGAGCACGCGGTATCTACTACTTCTGACGACAATCGTCTGAACTCTTTGGCGGAAATCTCCAGGCGGGACATGCGCCGGATTCTATACTCGAACCGACCGAACCCGGTTACTGTCGTGTCTTTTCTCTTCCCTCACCGTTGACATTGCTTGGCGTTTGGAGGAGACTCGGCCAAACACCCACTTCGTCAGCGCCAGCCAGAAGTAGCCCGAATCTTAGTGTGTACAGGTAGTTAAAGAATGAAATATCCCCCGGCACCGACTTCGCCTCCTCCCGAAGAGTTGGGCTCGATCGGTTTCGTTGCTGCAGCATCCCGCGCCCAGACCTTCGCCGTCTCGCAAGT
The DNA here is from genome assembly GCA_963797845.1 of Terriglobia bacterium. Taxonomy (GTDB): domain Bacteria; phylum Acidobacteriota; class Terriglobia; order Terriglobales; family Acidobacteriaceae; genus DASREM01. The sequence goes on along the minus strand of CAWCRE010000004.1, from coordinate 116,187 downwards.
TCCGGATCCCGAAATCATTTACGCAACCTTGCGCCATGCCATCGGGGACGACTCCTTCGAAGCACAAACCGTGTTCAACACCATTACCGAGTCTGCGAAACTGCTCACCGGAGCCGCTGCCGCCGCACTTGCTATTCGCCGGAACGGCCTGGTCGTATGCCGCGCCCGGGTGGGCCAGGCAGCCCCGCCGCTGGGCGCACGTTTAAGCGTGGATTCTGGAATTTCGGGCGAATGCCTGCGTACCAGCACCGTTCTGCGCTGTGACGATACTCAGAAGGACATCCGAGTCGACCCTGAGGTCTGCCGCGAGTTGGGCCTTCGTTCGATTGCTGCAGTGCCTTTACGCGGACCCCGCGGCACTATGGGTGTCCTGGAAACATTTTCTGATCGGCCCTTCGCATTCAGCCCGGAGCAGATCAATGCCCTGGTGCGTCTGGCTGACTTGGCGGAAACTGCCCGGGTTCGCGAGTCCGGAGTAACGCCCTCGGCGACTCGTCCCGCGCAAATCCCGGATCCTAAGTCCGCAGTTGCCGCCGAACCCGTTGTGGCCAAGTCCGCATCGGGCAAGGACGCACGAATCCATGTGCCAATCCCGTTCCCCAATCTTAAGCGTTGGTATCTCGCGGGTGGCGCGTCCGTTGGCGTGATGGTGCTGTTCCTGCTTAGCGCCTGGATGTGGCGCTCGCCGGAGAACGCCTCCGCAGCACGTGCAGTTCCGGCCCCAACAGAAAGCCCCTCCCCCATCGCTCCACCCCAGCCCGCCGCCAGCGGGGTGCTGGTTTGGACTCCCCCGCCGGTCGGATCGAAATCGGCCGTGAAGCCGGCATCGAAAGTGGATGTCGATGACGTAGTCAGTCATCATTCGCCGGCTGCCGCCAAAGACAACTCCTCCCAGTCCGACGCTCAGAAAGTTGAGCCGGCGGATGCGACTGCAACCGCAGTGGCGCCTCCCCAGATGGCAAGCCTCACTCCCGACAAGTCTTTGTCGAGTTTGGTCGCACCATCGGTTTCAATTCCAACGTTCGGTAGCCCGGTTTCGCAGGGCGTCGTGGAGGGTGTACTGCAGCGCAAAGTGCAACCGGTGTATCCAACGGATGCCTTGCCCTTCCGCCTTAGCGGACCGGTCGTTCTGGATGCAACCATCGGGAAAGATGGCAGGATTCAAACCCTGAAAATCGTGAGCGGCCACCCCATTCTGGCTCGGGCCGCGGTAGGCGCAGTACGCGAATGGCGGTACACGCCCTCCACCCTGAACGGCACCCCCATCGCCGTGCAGAAGCAGATCACCGTAAGCTTCAAAGCGCCCTAGGAATAGGGCGCTTCAAACTTTCCGTTATTGGAATTTTTAGCTGAGGTTCAGAGCCCGCTTGATGGTGCCGCGCTCTTGCTGAATCTTCTGCTGCAGAAGCGTGATGGCGTAGATCAACTGCTCGGGCCGCGGCGGGCATCCGGGAACGTAGATATCCACCGGAATCACCTGATTCACGCTCTGGACCAGGGCATAGTTGTTGAAGACTCCGCCAGAGGTCGCGCAGGCTCCCATCGAAATCACCCACTTCGGTTCCGGCATTTGCTCCCAGAGTTGCCGGATCACGGGCGCCATCTTGTTCGAAACCCTTCCAGCGATAATGATCAGATCGGATTGCCGCGGCGACGGCCGAAACACTTCCGCGCCGAAGCGCGCAATATCAAAGCGCGACGCACCCATCGACATCATCTCGATCGCGCAGCAGGCTAGGCCGAAGGTCATCGGCCAAATCGAATTCTTCCGCATCCAGTTCACGGCTGAGTCAAGCGTCGTCAGCACCACGCCTTCCGGAGTCGGGTTGCCGTACGTCAACTCCTTCACTACGCGCTTGCCGTTCTCTGTCGCTACATACGGACCGTAATCTGTACCTTTGGTAGTCATTGTTGTCTATTGTATCTTCCGGCAAGCGCGCATTCAAAATAGCCGAACGCAAGTAGATCGGTTTGCACCGTGCACGGCTATGGATTCACGACGATCTTCCCGAACATCTGACTTTCCTCCATCAACTCGTGAGCCGCCCGCGTTTCACTCAATGGGAACGTACGATCCACCACGGGCTTGAGTCGCCCCGCGAAAACATGGCCCAACACCTCATACAACTCACCCATCGTTCCCATGTACGATCCCAGAATCGACAATTGCCGCGAGTAGACAAACCGCAACTCCAGCGCAGCCTGAGGACCCGTCGTCGCGCCGCAGGTAACCAGCGTCCCTGCCGGCTTCAGTGATTTCACGCTCTCGTCCCAGGTCGCCGCGCCCACGTGTTCCACAACGATATCGACGCCTTCTTTGTTCGTGATCTTCCTCACTTCGTCTGAGATCTTCTGCTTGTAGTGATTGATACCGAAATCAGCGCCGAGGGCACGCCCCTTCTCCAGTTTGTTCTCGTCGCCCGCAGTCGTAATGACCCGGCAGTGAAACATCCTGGCGATCTGGATGGCGGCGATGCCAACTCCTGAACTGGCTCCCAGCACGAGCACCGTTTGCCCCATTCGGATATTCGCCCGGCCAACCAGCATGTGCCATGCAGTGAGGAACACGAGGGGAACGCTGGCCGCCGCGTTGAAGTCCAGGCTATCGGGAATCGGAATTACATTGACTGCCGGGACCGCCATCAGTTCACAGTTCCCGCCGTCCACGCGATTCCCGAGCACTGTGAATTCTGGGCACTGGTTCTGCAATCCTGCGACGCATTTCGCGCAGCGATTGCAGAAGTGCATGGGCGCAAGCAGCACCCGCTGCCCGGTCTTGAAACCAGTCACGTATTCGCCGATCTCGACGATCTCGCCAGAAATGTCGCTTCCCAGGATGTGCGGCAGTGGCACCCCAGGCAAACCCGTGCGAACCCAGATATCTAGGTGGTTCAAGGCACACCCGCGAACCCGGATCAGCACCTGGTCTTTGCGCGGCTTAGGATCGGCCACATCTTCATAGGTGAGAACTTCGGGCCCGCCGAATTGATGAATGCGAACGGCCTTCATAAAAACTCCTTGCGGTAAAAATCAACTCCCAAAAACCCTTTAACCTAGCACAGTTCGCCGGTCACATTGACTTGTCTCGAAGGAACGCCCAAAATCTACAAGGATGGATATTTACGAGGAGATCGTCCGGCTACGCAAAGAAGGCCACAAAGGAGCCGTGGCTACCATCGTGAACGTCCGTGGATCCATTCCCTCTTTTAAAACTGCCAAGATGCTGGTTCGCGACGACGGTTCGCTAGTCGGCACCATCGGCGGAGGTTGCGTGGAAGCCGAGGTCTGGCAGGCGGCCCGCGAGGTGATGGAGTCCGAGAAGCCTCGTACCCTCAGTTTCGACCTGAATCAGGATCCCAAGTACGATACCGGCCTGGTCTGCGGCGGCACGCTCGAGATTTTCGTGGAGCCGATCCTACCTCCAGCAGAACTTTACATTTTCGGTGCAGGTCACGTCGCTGTAAACCTTTACCGCGTAGCCAAGGACACAGGCTTTGACGTCACCGTGGTCGACGATCGCGAAACTTACGCTAACAAGGAACGGTTCCCTCATGCGGTCGGCCTTTACGCCGAGGACTTCGACCAAGCCATGGCTAAGCTGCACCCTGGCGAAGCGTCCTACATCGTGATTGCCACCCGCGGGCACCGTGATGATATGCGCATCCTGCGCTGGGCAGTACAGACACCGGCCCGCTACATCGGCATGATTGGCTCGAAGCGAAAGACTATCGGGATCTTCCGTGAGCTCACGAAAGAAGGCCTCGCACCCGAACTCTTCGAACGCGTGCACGCGCCCGTCGGCCTGGATATCGGCGCGGTCACACCTGAGGAAATCGCAGTCTCGATCACCGCCGAATTGATCGCCGTCCGCCGTCACACGGAACGCGCTCTCCCGCACATGAGCTGGTTTAAGAGTAAGCAGTTTGCGCCCAACGAGGACAAAACGGTCCCCGAGACTCAGCCGAAAGCGGAATAACTTCGATCCCCGTGGCCCCTTCCCTAAGTTCGTGCGCAATCATCCTGGCAGCCGGACAGTCCACTCGCATGGGACGCGACAAGGCGCTCCTACCCTGGCCGCCGAATTCCGGTGGAACCTTTCTGTCTGAGACAATCCTTGCGTTGAGCCCCCTGAACGACATGGTCATCGTTGTCGCCGGAAAGAATCTTCCTGATGTTGCCGCGGTTGCCTATCCCAATGGTGCCATCGTCGTCGAGAATCCTGCCCCCGAGCGCGGCCAGTTCAGTTCGCTTCGCATTGGATTGCACGAAGTGCTGAATCGTGGTCGCGATGCCGCCATGATCACCTTAGTGGACCGTCCTCCTGTTGCGAGTTCTACGTTGGAACGCCTGCGTAATGCCTTCGAGATGGCGGCCAAGAATGGCAAGTGGGCGGTCGTTCCTGAATCTGGAGGAAAGCACGGGCACCCTTACTTGATCGGCCGAGAAATGATGGAAGCATTCCTGCGCGCGCCGGAAGAAAGCACCGCGCGTGAGGTCGAACATCGCAACCAACAGCACGTTGAATACGTGCCCGTTGCTGACCCGTTCGTCACTCTCAATGTAGATACGCCCGAGCAGTACGCTGCGCTTGTCGGAGCACCCCGCTGACATGGCGTCTTCCTCCATCATGCCCAAAGCTCAGGAATTTATTACCTCGGTTCTGTCTCTCGAGCCCAAGCTGGCCGTCTTCGATTGCGACGGAACTCTCTGGTCCGGAGACGCCGGCGAAAGCTTTTTCGATTGGGAATTGAAGCGTGGCCTGGTGTCGGACGAAATTGCGCGCTGGGCAAGGCCGCGCTACGCGGACTATCGTGCCGGAAAGGTGGATGAAGACACCATGTGCGGCGAGATGGTCTCAATGCATCGCGGGCTAACGGTCGATGCCGTCGAGACGGCAGCTCGCGAGTTCTTCGCCGAGAACTTTTCCACGCGCATCTTCCCGGAAATGCGCACCCTGGTTCAACGTCTGCAGGATGACGGCTGCGAAGTCTGGGCTGTTTCTTCAACCAACGAGTGGGTCATCCGAGCCGCGATAAAATATGTCGATATCCCCAGCGACCGAATCCTTGCCGCAGCTGTTGAGATCGACAACGGTGTCGTTACCGACCGCTTGATCCGCGTCCCTAGCGGGCCCGGAAAACCTAAGGCTATTCACGACGTCATCGGCCGGGAGCCGGATGCCGCATTCGGCAATTCCCGTTGGGATGGCGAAATGCTCGCCATCGCAAAACACGCGTTCGCCATCAATCCCAACCCAGACCTGGCGCAAATGGCAAAACAACGGGGCTGGACGATCTACTTTCCCGAGTCGACCTGACCTTCACTGATTCGACTTGATGCGGTTCAGATCGCCTCCAACTTCTCTAGCAGCGCTCCTAGCGCGTCCATGGCAAGATGCCCGGCATGGCCCGACGCAGGCGGGACGCCGCCGATTGATTCAATCAATTGTTCCCGAGTCAAATTGCGTGCTTCTGAAAGCGTTCGTCCGCGTAGGAGTTCGGTCAGCAGAGAAGCACACGCCATCGCCGGAACACAGCCTTTGGCGCGGAACCCGATCTCGGTGATGATCCCGTCTGCGATTTTCGCCGTGAGCTTTAAAACGTCCCCGCACGCTGGATTCTCCAGTTGTACCGACGCGTCCGGGTCAGGGACGTCACCAGCATTTCGCGGGTGTTCGAAATGATCAAGAAGCTGCGGAGAATACATTTGCCAGCATTGTAGATGAGGCACCACAATCTGAAATAATGCAGGAATGCCCGACCACAGCCCACGAAGGATCGTCTCTCTTCAGCCCAGCGCCACCGTGATCCTCGACTGCATTGGTGAACTGGATCGGGTAGTGGCCTGCACGAAATATTGTGTCGAAGTGTGTCCCGGGGTGAAGACCGGCGATCGCATCGTTGTTGCCGATTCCTGGACCGCACAATCGGCGGAGATTCTGGCGTCGCATCCGGACCTTGTCATCGCGGCGGTTCCTTACCAGGAGAAAGCGGTGACCGAGATATTGAAAGCCGGCGTCCGCTTCCTCGGTCTCGCCCCCAAAATTCTTGGCGATATCTATTCCGATATTGCCTGCATTGCCGGAATTGTCGGCAAGTCTTCCGAAGGCGAACGTGTGATTGCAGAGATGCAGCACGAAATTGATTCCGTTCGAATGATCGCTGCCGACCGTCCCCGTGTGCGTGTCTTTTGCGAAGAGTGGGGCAAGCCGCTGATCGCTTCGCAGCCCTGGGTGGCGGAGCTGGTGGAAGCCGCTGGGGGCGAATTCATTGCTACCCCTGGATTGTCCACCGATTTCGCTGCAATCGCGAACCAGAATCCCGCAGTTTTGATCGCCGCCTGGTGCGGGGCTGGGGACCGGGTTCCGCTCGAAAAAATAGTCCGCGATCGAAATTGGCTGCACCTTGATGCTGTCCGCAACGGACGTGTCCACTGTATTCGCGACGAATATCTGAACACCCCAGCGCCCACGCTGCTTCATGGACTTCGCGCTCTGGCATTCGCGACTCATCCAGAATTGTTTCCACAACCCGAAGGCGTGCGGACCATCAGAATCCCGTCCGAAGTTCCGGCAACGTAAGTTAGACTGACACAGGTGGCTACCCTCTCGAAGCCCGAAGAAGTGAAACACGAAGCCGATCAACTGGCTGTCGCGGCCAAGGACCCGGACGCTCTCATGGCGTCACTGGTCAGGCTGCTGCATGAGCACATGCTCAAGTACAACTGGGTTGGTTTTTACATGATCGAGAAGTCCCTCACCGCCGCCCAGGCGCCGATGCTGGTTCTGGGAGCCTTCGAGGGTGCCATGACGCCACATACACGTATACCGCTCAACCAGGGAATTTGCGGAGCCGCGGCTTCAAGCGGCAAGACTGTAATCGTCGACGATGTGAATAGCGATTCGCGATACCTGGCTTGTTCGATCGAAACCAAATCTGAGATCGTGGTTCCAATCTATGTCCACGGGCAAGTTGCAGGTGAACTCGACATCGACAGTCATTTCCCTGCTGCCTTCGGTCCCGAAGATCGCGAACTAGTCGAGCACTGCGCTACGCTCGTCGGGAGATGTCTGGAACAGTCCACAAAATGAATTCCACACCACGCATCATCGGCGGAGGCACATGCCTCCGACCGTGAAACAAGTCGTTGCTGGACTCATCTTCCAGGATGGCAAGGTGCTCATCTGCCAGCGAACCAAGTACCAGACAATGCCCCTCAAGTGGGAGTTCCCTGGCGGCAAGATCGAAGAAGGCGAACAGCCTCGCGCCGCGCTCCGTCGCGAATTACAAGAGGAACTCGGAATTGAAGCCGAGATCGGCGAAGAAGTATCCCGCATTCGCCACGAGTACCGCGGAGGCGGGGCTGTCGAACTGCGTTTTTATGCTGTGCATTCCTACGCGGGCCCGCTCGAAAACCTGATTTTCAAAGAAATTCGCTGGGCAGCATTGACCGAGTTGCCCTCTTTCGATTTTCTCGAGGCCGACCTCACCCTCGTGCAATCCCTGGCCGAAGGCAAGATTCGCTAGTTGGATGGTGGCGCAGATCCAGTACTTGGACTCTCCGGCGTTCGCCTCTTCAATGTGGGGCGGCCGTCATTACTCTGATCATCCGGATCGCTAGCCGTGCTCGTTTCGGTTCTTCGCCGCAGGGTTGGCCTGGACCCATCGTTCCCGCCGTCGATGCGATGCCGGTCTTCAATCTGACTCAGCCGCGCCTTCACGGTTTGAAAATCCGAGGTGTCTACTTTGTATTCGTCTCGCGGCGGCAGCAGAGTATCGATTTCCTTCTGAGACTTGGCAATCCGATCCGGAGTCTGGGGGTGAGTTTCAAATGCCTTGGCGACAAAGCCCGGCCGCTGCTTCTCCAGAACTTTGATCTTTTCAAAAAATGAGGTGAACGCCTGCGGGTCGTATCCCGCCTTGTACATGTACTCCACGCCCAGAAAATCGGCTTCGGTCTCAAACGATCTTGAGAACTTCAGGAAGGTCATCGGAAAGGCAAGGCCGGCCAGATTCTGCGCCGCGTAGCCGATTCCTCCGCCTACGAAGATAAGCGGGATCGAAGCCAGGTTCATAAGCTGACCGCGGGTGTTCTCGCGGGCCGCATGGCAGGCGGCGACGTGTGCAATTTCGTGGGACATCACTCCTGCCAGTTCCGCTTCGTTGTCGGCGGCCGCAATCAGGCCGGAATCCACATAAAAGAATCCCCCCGGCAAGGCAAAGGCATTTACGTCATCGGTGTCCACTACTTTGATCGTGAATGGAACTTGCGAATCCGAATTTCGGACCAGGTTCTGCCCCAACCGGTTGATGTATTCGGTGATCACCGGGTCCGTGATCAATTTGCTGGTGGATTCGACCTGCTGCGAGTATTCCTTGCCCATCGCAATCTGCCGATCCAGGCTGTACCAGTTCCCGACCCCACGGCCGCACCCCACGTTCCGGTTCCCGACCGCACCCAAGTCGCGGATGCTTCCGTCATGATAGGTCTTAAGACCCAAATCCTTTTGAGCTGAAACGGAGATGCAAGACAGGAGAATTGTCCCGAGGAGCCAAGCCGGAGGAAATCGCATAACCACACCACCCGGAAAGTGACTTCAGTATATTCAAACGCGCAGCCGCATGAAAGAGGTATCCACGGCAGCGCAGATCAGGCGCCTCCGCTTCTCAGCGTCCAGAACCAGAGCACACTCAGTACCGTCATCACCACAGTCAGTCCCCAGGCGATTACGTTGTACAGGCGCGAGTTCACGTACTCACCCATCAGGTCCTTCTTGTTCACCAGTAACAGCATGAAGATCAGTACCGGGGGCACTGCGATCCCGTTCACCACCTGCGACAGAATGGCGATCTTCACTAGCGGAAGATTGGGAATCAGGATCACTCCCGCTCCCGCCACAATCAAAATGGTGTACAGCCAGTAAAACACCGGGGCTTCACTGAACCGCTTGCCTACTCCCGATTCAAAGCCCAACCCTTCGCAAACTGTATAAGCGGTTGAGAGGGGCAGGATCGATGCGGCGAACAACGATGCATTGAACAATCCCATCGCGAAAAGAATATAGGCATACTTGCCAGCCAGGGGCAGGAGTGCCTGAGCCGCGTCGGCAGCATCGCGAATGTAGTGCTGGCCATTCGCAAACAGTGTGGCTGCGCAGGTCACGATGATGAACCAGGCTACGATGTCGGTGAAGATACATCCGGTGATCACGTCGATTTGCGAGGCTTTGTACTGTCGCTTGGTCACCCCCTTCTCCACCACGGACGATTGAAGGTAGAACTGCATCCAGGGGGCGATCGTTGTTCCGGTCACACCAATCACCATGTAGAGATAATCCTGGTGGCGGAACATCCCTCCCGGCGGAGGTTTTACCGTTGCCACCAGCGCCTCAATCCATGCGGGTTTCGCCAGAATTCCGGCAAAGATATAAGTCAGGTAAAAGAAAGAGGCTGCCAGAAATACCTTCTCTACGCTCTTGTACTGGCCCTTGACGATAATCAGCCAGACGATGACAGCGCAGATGGGTACCGTGATGTACTTGGACAATCCGAACAGCTCAAGGCTGCCCGCAATTCCGGCAAACTCGCCCACCACGTTTCCGAAGTTGATCACCAGAATGCCCAGCATCATGAAAAATGTGATGCGCAGGCCAAATTCCTCGCGGATCAGATCGCTCAGCCCCTTGCCCGTCACCGCGCCCATGCGGGCGCAGATCTCCTGCACCACGATCAAGGCCACCGTGATGGGAATCATCGTCCACAACAACATGTGCCCAAACTGCGCGCCGGCGGCCGAATACGTGTAGATGCCGTTGGCATCGTTGTCCACGTTCGCCGTAATAAACCCCGGTCCCACCACCGCAAAGAACAGCAGGAATCGGGTTCTCCAACGCTTCAGAAATCTCATGGGCACATTTCGGCAACATAAAACGACGGTTCAGAATAAATGCAGTTGAAGATTATGAACAGGTGGAAAGGGCAGAAGTTTAAAGCCCGAACCTCAAAAAGAAAAGGCGGAGATTTTTCGATCTCCGCCCGGCAAACAACTTTCTCTAACTAATCCATTTCGCGGGTTGCTTGTTGAGCACTGCCGGCGTTGCCCGAGCCGCCTTGTGCCTCTCGCATCTTCTTCCAGTCGGCTTCGGTCAATACCGCGATCGCTTCCATCTTTTTCTTCTTCAACGAAGAGTTGATAGGAGCCAGTTCCCGGTCAGTCACCTGCTTGAACTCAGTAATGACGTCCTCGAGTTCCTTGCCCAGCGAGTCGGCTCGCGCCGCCTGGTAGTCTCCCGGCCTTCCTTCATACTGGTTCACATTGCCGTAAAGCTGGCCCAGATGTTCGCGGATTCGTTCTTCTCCCGTGATCATCCCACCTTCTTTCGTGGCGACGATCTTCGAGCGTACCTGCTCGCAGGAATCCACCAGTTGCTGTAACTTGGCTCGCAATGGGTCTTTCTCCTGCAGCTTTGCAGCCCGTGCTTTCGCCCCCTCGCGAACGCCTTCGATCGAATCCACGGCAAAGGTCATATGCTCGAGCAGCCCATACACCTTCATAGACAGGTCATACTGCGCTTTGCGATCGTCCATCGTGAACTTGGCCCGCGGATCAAGCTCGACTTTGAAGGGTTCAGTAATCACCTGGTCCCCCTTGGTCATCTTGATGGTGTACGTTCCAGGCATCACTCGCGGCCCTTGCGAGGCTTCGAACAAAGCGCTCGCTGCTGGAGGTACCGCCGGAGGTTTCAAACGCATCGACCAAAACGTGCGATTCAGGCCGCGATGCTTGCTGCCAGGAACCGAGTCAATCACTTTCCCGTCGGCATCCAGAATTTCAATCTTCAAATCGCCGAAAATGTGGCGGCTCTTCTGGTAGTAAGTGATCTGCGCGTCCTCCGGCCGGCTGGTACCGATAAAGGCTTCATCTCCCGTTGGCCATCCGCCGTTGGAGTTCAGATACTGGTAAACCGGGCGACCTTCGATCAGCGCCGCCGGCTTCTCCATCATCTCAGGGGTCAAAGCCCGTAATGGGCTGATGTCGTCAATGATCCAGATGCCCCGGCCATGAGTTGCGAGCACCAAGTCGGATTCGCGCGGATGCACCACGATGTCCCGGACCGCGACCGAAGGGAAGTCCGTACCTTTGTATTCGCCCCAGCGCTGCCCGCCGTCCACCGAGATCCAGAGTCCAAATTCGGTTCCAAGGAAGAGCAAGTTGGGATTCTGGGTATCCTCGGCGATCACATGCGCGTAACCGCGAACCCCATCGACGTTCAATGCCGTCCAACTCTTGCCGAGATCTGTGGTCTTATAAACGTAAGGCTTCAAGTCTCCAAACGTGTGCCGGTCGAAGGTGACGTACGCCGTGTTCGGATCAAATCGGCTCGCCGCCACCGTCGATACCCACGAAGCTTTCGGCAGACCCGGTACATTTCCTACCACGTTCGTCCAGTTCTTGGCTCCGTCCTGGGTGACTTGCACATTTCCATCATCGGTTCCCACCCAGATGATCTGCCCGTTTTTCGGCGACTCTGCAATGGAATAGATCGTCGTGTGCATCTCGGCCGAAGAGTTGTCGACGGTCACGCCGCCCGACTCTTCCTGCTTCTGCTTTTCAGGATCGTTGGTCGTGAGATCAGGAGAAATGCGCTCCCAGCTTTGCCCGTGATCGCGAGAACGGAACAGGTACTGTGCCCCGATGTAGATCGTGCCCTTTTCATTCGGGCTCATGTGAATCGGGGTGTTCCAGTTGAACCGTAGTTTCTTTTCGCCGTAATTTGGCAGCGGCTTGATGTTGCGCGCTTCGTGCGTGTAGCGGTTCACGCGCCCCACTTCTCCGCCCTGCGCTTCCGCGTAGATGTAAGCGGGGTCCGCAGGATCTTCGAACATCCAAAAGCCGTCTCCGCCGTACATGTTTTCCCATTGCGCGTTCGAGATGCCGCCCGGATAGGACGAATCCCCCACCCATGCGGAATTGTCCTGCAGTCCGCCATACACATGGTAGGGATCGGCGTTGTCGAGGCTCACGTGATAGAACTGCGAGATTGGCAAATTGAGTTGGTGTTTCCAGCGCGTTCCACCGTCGTCGCTACGCCATACTCCGCCATCATCTCCCGCATAAACGACGTTCGGATTACCAGGATCGATCCACACATCGTGAAAGTCCCCATGGGCCGCATTGGAGACCACGCTGAAGCTGCTTCCACCGTTCACGCTCAGCATCAGTGGGCCGTCTGGCTTGAAGATCTTCTTCTCGTTTTTTGGATCGACAATCAGATTGCCGAAATAGAAAGGCCGCCAGATCACGAAGCGGCTGGCATCCAGCCGGGTCCAGTTCTTACCGCCGTCATCAGAGCGGTAGAGTGCGCTCTTTTTCGATTCGATGTTGGCGTAAACCACCTGCGGCTTGGACGGCGCAACCGCCATGGCCACTCTGCCCCAGGGTTTTTCCGGCAATCCTTTGCTGTTGCTGTCGTTGATTTCGCTCCAGTTGTCGCCGCCATCGGTCGACTTATAGAGACCGCTGCCCGGACCGCCAGATCGAAACGTCCATCCTTCTCGCCGAAAATCCCACAGCGAGGCGTAAATCGTTTTCGGATCGTTTCGACTCATGGCCATCAGGCCGCAACCGGTCGACGCGTTCGGTCCACCCAGAACTTTCTTCCAGGTTTTTCCTCCGTCGGAGGTCTTGTACACGCCACGCTCGTCATTATCGTTCCAAAGATGCCCGGTCGCGCAAACCAGCACGCTGTTTCCGTCCTTCGGATCCACGAGTATCTTGGCGATGTGCTCGGAGTCGTGCAGACCGACGTTGCTCCAGTTTTCGCCGCCATCGGTCGACTTATACACGCCGTCTCCAACTGAAACGCTGTTGCGCACCCAGGATTCTCCGGTGCCGACCCAAACGTTTTTGGGATTAGACGGATCGATGGCAATCGCCCCGATCGACTGCACAGCTTGGCGATCGAACACGGGCTTGAAAGTTGTGCCACCGTTGACCGATTTCCAGACTCCCCCGCTAGCCGAGCCTACGAACAGCGTCAGACGGCCCTCTTGCGTGATGGCGTCGAGGGCGGCTACGCGTCCGCTCATGGCGGCGGACCCGATGTTTCGCGCAGGTAAGCCCGAAATCGTTGCCGAATCGAACTTCACTGGTTGTTGGGCGAACCCGGCCGTGACCAGGCCGATCATCAGAAAAAGTCCAAAAATATAAGCTGTCTTTTTAGGAGCGGAAGAGATCATCAGTAAGAATCCTCATACCTTGAAAATTGGGCGCCACTTGCCTCGACCGTCATTTACCTGTTTGCTTCAGACTGGCGGGAACAGCAAAATCCGACTCCGGGATCGACGTATTGACCTCGATCTTTTCAATCGTGGTCGTCGCGGAATTGCTGGGATCATTCTTCGGGCCGGAGGTAATCGAGAATGGATACATCACCCCATTCACCGGCTTGTAAGAGCCCATATCGGTCTGGTTTTCTTTCACCGATCCCCGAATGAACTCCTGGACTTCGGTGCGAATCTCGAGAAAGGTATCGGGATCAAGGTAGTAATAGATGAGATCGCCGTTTTTCAGCGTCACCTTGAGCCGTAGGGCATCATCACCGTCCACGATATCGTGACCCAGATATTCAACTGTGTTGCCTTTTTCCTTGTAGTCCACCAGGGGGCCGTCGAAGTCGGAGGCGATTTGCAGATCTCGCAGATCGTCTTCGCCCATCAATTGCGGGTCCTTGTGTCCGCCAAACGGCTGGATCTGCCAGCCGGTGCTCCCGTCGTAAGCTTGCACCGCTGTCAAACCTTGCAGGGTGAAAGTCTGGCGCACGAGGTTTGGACGCAGAGTTTCCTGGCCCACGCCCGCGGTAAAGCCCCCAGAACCGGTCAGATGGCCCACCATTCGGACGCTCTTGATGGCTTTGATCTTGTCCATTCCGCCCTTAGCCTGAATATTCTTGTTTACCAGTTCGTCGGCGGTCTGCGAGACGGCCACTGCGGTAAACAGGGACACCATCACGACCGAAACTATGCAAATGCGCATGCAAACATGCTCCTTCATAAATTGTGCGATGAAACTTGGGAGACGCAACTGTACTAGGAGTGGACGTAGATGCCAAGATTTCGTGAGCAAACTGAAGAAAATCGAGGGAATCCTCATCCGAACTTGTCGGCACTCGTGTCCAGCGGCAAGACGGCGTCTATGGCGAACTAGCCGCAGAAGACCGATTTGCCGCCCGGAACATGATACAAGCCGCTGCGCAAAAGTGTCATTTTCCTGCACAGAGACTTTCTCCCTCTTTTCTTTCGAAACAAGAGAAGGCATTCTTGTATCCTCTGGTTCGTGGTAGCTGTCGGGTAGTTCTGTGGTGATGTGACCCCCCGTCCGGAGCGATCACGAACCGACTCAACTTGCGCACTGCAGTTCCCGAAATCTCTAAGGAGGCTCCACAATGTCAATCGCCACATTCACCCGGCGATTCCTGTCCACGACCATGCTGGTAGCGGCAATGGTACTGGTCTTTACCCTCTGCGCGGCCGCGCAGCAAAACCTGGTTTACATCAACGCGAATATTACCGGCACCAACCAGAACGGAGTTATCGCTCTGGTCAATGATGGCGCTGGGAACCTGACCCCTCTCGCCGGATCCCCGTTTCTGACCAACGGCACTGGCGTAGGACCCGCACCCAGTGGCACCGACGCGCAGTGGGACTCCGATCAGGAAGTGATGATCAATTCTGCCGGGACCCTCTTGTTCGCTGTCAATGGCCACTCCAACACCATCGCCTCGTTCACGATCAATGCGAATGGCACTTTGACCCCCAATGCCGGTTCCCCATTTGCTTCAGGCGGAACCCAACCTGCCAGCATCGGCTATCGCGATAACGCATTGGGAAATGGCGTCTCGATGGCGGTCGTTGTCAACAAGGACTCCGACCCCCTGCAGACTGCGACCACTCCCAACTACACCGCATTCTCCGTGAGTGCTGCGGGGAAACTGAGCAAGAGCGCCAGTAATTTTGTTCTGCCGGCGGGTTCTTCACCGGCCATGGCGCTGTTTCGTCCCACGGGTGCCAACCAGTTTTTCGGCCTCGAATTCATGCACCAGACGGTTACTGCTTACAGCCTCACCCGCGCTGGTGTGATGTCTGTGATCAACACTTCGACTCCTCCTGGTTCCACCCCGGTCGTGGTCGGCGGCGTTGCCATTCCGAATACCAAAGGGTTCTATGTCGGGCTTCCGGCACAGCACCAGGTTGGCGTTTACAGCTACAACACCTCCGGCAGCATGACCTTCCTCAAGACCGTCAACAACACCGGAATGGCGATTTGCTGGCTCTCTATGAATGCAGCCGGAACCCGCCTTTACACGTCTGAGACTGCTTCAGGCACGATCAGCGTGTACGACACCACCAACACGAAAACTCCAGTACTGCTGCAGCACCTGTCGGTAAGTGGTACTGGCGCGCTGCCTGCGCATCAGAAGGTTGATCCCACTGGGAAATTCCTTTATGTTCTGGATCGCGTTGGCGTGTTGCACGTGTTCGATATCGCGGCCGATGGTACCGTGGCTGAAAATCACACTCCGTTCAACCTGGGACTTCCCTCGGGCACCGTTCCCCTCGGTGTTTCCGTTCTGATGAAGTAGTTTTTGTCACCAGCTGTGACAAAGGGCGCCGCTATCCGGGCGCCCTTTTTCTTGCCCCAATTAAACTGGTGGACGCCACACTCCACGCAAACACTGTTTGGATTTATGCGTTGCGGGGAATTTCGCGCGAATGCGCCTAGGGTCGGGCCGGGGTAGAAGTCGTCAACCGGAAAACTTTGTCTTTGGACTGAATAATGTGGTTATACATGCCTTTGCGCGCCGCCTCGGGGTTGTGCTCGCGAATCGCCTTCATGATTTCCTTGTGCTCTCGCGTCGGCACCTCGCCGTAATAGTGAATATCGATGGCCGCATACATGATGCGTTCCATCTGGCTCCGGGCCTCACTTACCGCCCTGATCAGCATCTGATTTCGCGACAACCGCGCAATTCCTACATGAAACAATGTGTCGGCCTCGATAAACTCCATGTAGCTCTCAATACTGTCGGTCCTGTACGACGTCTCAGCGAGTGCGGTCAATTTCTCGAGCAACTCGGTGTCGGTTCCCTTCCGGGCGGCCAGATCCGCCGCCGCGCACTCAACCGCAGCCCGGTATTCATAGACATCGTTCAGTTCCTGCAACGTGATCTGGCTGACGAAATACCCGCGATTGGAAACAATGCGCAATAACCTCTCTTCCTGCAGGCGTAGCGCCGCCTCGCGCACCGGAGTACGGCTGCTCTTATACCTTTTTGCCAGATCCTTTTCGGAAAGGAATTCCCCGGCCGGGTGGACGCCGCGAATGATATCGCGCTTCAGGGCCCTGTACACTTTCTCGCTAAGTTTGTCCCGCACCCCGGAAACATAGCTCGTTCGCCCGCGCTTTGGAGTTACAGCTTTCGCCACCCTTCCTCCCTGTCCCTCAAAGCGCTTGCGCACAATAGCTAATCCGCGCATGGTCGCGCCGATAACCCCTTCCATAATACAGAAGAGCCGTTCATTTCTGAGCTGTTCTTGATTTCAAGATATCGTCCAGGTAATCCGCGGAGCCTTCGCTGCGCGCCAGATGCGGACCTCTCAGCCCGTCATGATAAGTAAGTTGGTGAGTCTCCACGTGCCCTGCATTCGACACCAAGAACGTGATCGAAACACCACTGCCGACCTTCGCAGCTTTGACCGCAGCATCCAGTTCTTCCAGCGAAAACTGCCGCCCGTTCGCGCCGATAATCTTTGTATACGGCGACATCCCCGCCGCAAACGCAGGCATGCCTGGAATGACATCCTGAACCGATCCATCACTCTTCACCGTCATCCCAAGAGAAGATGTGTAATCCCCACTTCCGTTTGCTGCCTCAGACGCCGCGAGCAGCTGGTTCGGCTCCTCCGTGTATTCGAGTCGCCAGCCTCCTTCCTGAATCCCGCCCAAGGGCGCATGCGAATCGGTCGAAGTGAGCCGTTTGCGAAAGAAGGTTGCCCAATCATTTGCCGCAACTCCGTTCATTGTCTTCACTAAGTCATCGAACGAGTAACTTCGGACCACAGGCATTACGTCCGGTCCACCCAGGAACGACTGGCAAAAATCGTCCAGAGATTTCTGTCCATTAGTGAGTTTGCGGATCGTCACATCGGCTTCCAGCCAAATCAGAACACTCTCTCCGTAAAAATCAGTCCCTCGCCGATATGACAACCATTCCGATGGCGAGAAGTAGAGTACCTGCGCTGCGCGAGACGTATTCTCCAACGATCGCCAGGTTCTTCCTGCCCGGTGATCCAGCGTCGACGCCAGCATCGCCAGATGCTCCCGGGTTTGCTCCGGTGTCCATAGCCCGCTGCGAGCCGCCAGCACCACACCCAGATAACTGGTCAGACCCTCATAGACCCAGAGCATGTCCCCCTTCATCGGTTGCTGGAAGTCAGGGGTGGCCAAGCCTTCTGGTCGGCGATACTGCCCGTTCCAGGAATGCGTGAACTCATGCGTCAGCAGATCGGCGCCCAGTAACCGCCGGTTGCTGTCGGACAGCGCGTTCGCTGGCACCCGGTCGTCGCTGCTTTCGTGGTGCTCTTGCCCAAGTCCCATGATGTTGTCGCTCAAAGTGAGCAGGAAGTGATACTCGCGATAATGATGCGACTCGTACAGCGCTTGCGCCTCTTTCACCAACCGCTTGTAGTGCGTGATTAGTTCGGGTGGAATATCGAGATTTGACGGACTGTCTGCGGCGACGTCGATCTCGTGTTTGACCTCCTCCCCGGGGGTCAGCGGAATTACTTTCATGAACTCACCCGATTGCACCGGCGAGTCCACCAGCAGATCGAGTGCGACCGGTTTGAACGTGATCACGTTCGCCGATTGTTCCGCGACCGGCAGCGCCGTGCTGAACTTCCATCCGTTCGGAATGGTGAGCTTTGGTTGATAGAAAAGCTGATTCGCGGGCGCGGCCGCTGGGATAAAGCATGACCTGATTCCACATCAACACGAAAAGATCAGCCGTTCCCGAAGCGCTGAAATCGATCGTCGGCCCCGGCGCGGAAAGTAAAAAGTCCAGCTTCGCCGTGATCGACTCTGCACCTTGCGGAACCTGCACGTGGAATGAGTACATGTCCACCGAATCCTGGTCCCAGGGAATATCTTTGCCGCCCGCCGCAAACTTGAGCCCGGCAAGGTTCCAGATGGGCCCGTCCGGAGAATGATCCGCGGGCATCCACTTCGGGTAATAAAGTGTGAGCGGGCCAGGTTTCGCCGGAATCGAAAGCTCGGCGTGTAACACTCGCTGCGTAACCTGCGTCGCATCCACACTGATCGCGATTGGCTGCGAACCCTGTCCCCAGCTCAGGCAACTCATCCACAGCAAAAGGCCGAGCCAACCGCGAATACCATGCCTCAGCGTCGCGCTCACCATGTGAGCTTGCCCATGAATTGAATGTTGCGCGGGCCTCCCACTCCGAAGTGCGAATCGAAACTTCCATCGTCCGCTGTCGCCGTGATGGTCGTGCTCAGGTCGGGTGAGGGCTCCGCGAAATTCGGATGATTGAACGCGTTGAAGAAGCTGGTGCGGAATTCAAACGCAAAACGCTCGGTCAACTTAAACGTACGTTGAATATTGATGTCCCACGCATTCAACCCCGGTGCGACGATGGGATTACGCGGGCAATTTCCAAACGTTCCCGGCGCCGGCGGCGCGAAAGCTCCCGGCAATACATACGACTGGAGAAGATCGCTTAATTGGTAGTGGATCGGCCCAACACAGTTTGGCCGCTCATGAAAGCTCTGCGTCCCGCTTTCCCCGCCGAAAGTCAGTACCGGCGAGGCCAGTCCATCCCGGAACGTGGTGGTGCCGGAGAGCTGCCAGTTTCGCGTGACCGCCCGCACAGCTCCGTTTTGCGATACCGCAGGAATCGCGTAGATATACGTGATGATCAGCGCTCGCCGCTGATCGAACTCGGAATTGCCCACGCTTCCCGCCAGGTTCCTCGAATCCTGCGGCACATAGCCGCTAGTTCCGAAGAAATCGCTGACCTCGGACGCGGTATCGATGTTGTGCGACCAGGTAAATGCAATCTGCGTCGTCAAGCCATGAAAATCGGTGGAGCGCAACGAGGCTTGTAAGGAGTTGTAATTCGCCCACCCAATCGATTCGATGGTATTGATCTGCCGCAAGTCCGGAAATTTGGCATTGAACGGACGCCGCTGTTGCGAAGTGTTCGGGTCTCCAGGTGTGGGCTGGTTGATATCCAGCTGTTGCAACTGGTGCGTACTGTGATTTCCGACATACCCTACCTGCAAAACAAATTTACTGCTGAGCTCCTGCTGCAGGTTCAAATTCCAGGTTTGCGTATTGGGAGTTTTTTGATGACGATCGATGCTGTTGATATCGAACGGAGGTTGCGGAGCGCCCGCTCCGAAAATCGGAATCCCAACCCCAAACGGAATTGGCGGCACAGGGTTGATCGTGAACCCGGCAGTCGGTCCAATCGGGTTCTGCGACAATCCCACGAAGTTGTTGAGCGGCGAAGTGTCGTAATAGATGCCGTATCCTGCGCGTACCACCAGTTGACGTCCCGGGATGAGCGATACGGGCGCTTTCCAGGCCAGCCCCAGCCTGGGTCCAAAGTTTCTTTTCGGCGCGTCGTAAATCTTGTGTCCGGGAAATTGCGAAGCAAACGCCAGTCCTAAGTTCGGATCAAAGGCCGAAAACCGCCCCCGAGACTCGTCCACCGTTCCCAAAAAGTCGTAACGCAGTCCCGCAATCAGAGTCAGGGTGTCGGTTAGCTTGTAAGTGTCCATGGCAAATCCGCTGACCACGTTCTGGTCGAGGTTCGAGCGATCGCTCGAAACGCGAGTGATGTTTGTGTTGCCCGGTGTCGGCAATCCGGCCAACAGATCCACCAGTCCCGCGATCGCTCCCTGGGTCGCAAATGCAGTGTCCCCTAGCTGCGATCCATCAAATGTCAGCAGCCCGCGCGACCCAACTGTCGTGTAATCGGAGTAGTTGTGCAGGAAGTTGAAACCGAACTTCATGGCATGTCGTCCATGCGTGAAATCCACTTCGTCGACGATCTGGTAAGAAGTCGCAACTCGGCCACCCGCTCCGTATTGCAAGCCGAGATTTGCAAAACGCCCGGGATCGGTCGCACTCCGCACGCCGGACCCGATGTCAATCTCTGGAATCCCAAAGCTCTCCGGCCCCACACCGGTGTTCAGTCCGATCGTTGCCGGATCCACGTTCGCATCGCGCCCTTTCTGAAATTGGCTGAACCGGTTGTAACCAAGCCGCAAGGTGTTCAGCAACGCTGGGCCAAAAATGTGGACTTCGCTGATCGCATAATTGGCCACGTGGGTCGGCGTAACTCCGAACCACGGACTTAACTGCGAACCGCCTCCCGGCCCGGGTCCGCCGCCAGGAAACTCGTCTTCTCCCTTTCCGTACAGGAACCGGGTGGACAGAGAATCTTTGGTGGATATTTGGTGATCGAGTTTGATCACAAAGCTGTCGGGTGTTTGCTGTCCCCGGTTATCCACCACAAATGGACCAGACAATCCAAGATTGGAATACAGCCCCAAAATATTCAGACCTAGTTGGTTGACTGGAATACTCTGCGACGCCAGGTAGTTCTCCGCGGTCTGAATATCGGTTGCAGTCGGAGCACTCCCCCGCAACGTGGTTCCCAGGCGAAGCCTGCTGCCGTCATACGCCCCGAAGAGAAATGTCCGGTTGCGCCCATCATAGAGGTGAGGGATATAGAGCGGTCCTCCTGCCGACCCGCCGAACTCGTTCCACACAAACGGGGCCTTTGGCTTGCCCGCCAGATCTTCAAAGTAATTCGCTGCGTCCAGTGCCGCGTCGCGATGAAGTTCATACAACGAGCCATGGAATTGATTGGTTCCGCTCTTCACGATTGCGTTCATCACGCTGCCGGCATTCTGTCCCAGGTCGGCGCCCGATCCGCTGCTGGTGACGCTCACTTCCTGGATCGCGTCCAGCGGCAACCGAGTCGCAGCCGTAGCCGAATTCCCGCCTTCATTGATGGAAGGCAGGTACGTCGATGGGTCCGTATTTGACGCTCCGTCAATGTTGAACCCGTTCGACCGCGCGCGCGAGCCATTGATCGTGTATTGCGCAAATGCAAAATTGCTGTTTTGCACCACCCCCGGCAGCGTCAACGCCAGACGGGTGAAGTCGCTGTTTCCGATCGGCAGAGCCTGCACTTGCTCCTCGGTAAGTTGCCCGCCCTGCGAATTGGTCTCGGTTTGGATCAGCGGCGGCGCCGAGTTCACCTCGACCTCGGTGTTCACCGTCCCGACTTTTAAAACCGGGGCCAGTGTGTTCACCTGTCCCTCTGAGGTGCGAATGCCTTTCAGGATCGTCGTCTGAAAACCCGGCTTGCTCACCGTCAAGTCGTACGATCCCACCGCGAGTTCAGGAAAGTTGAACTCCCCGGTCTCATCGGTGGTCACGCTTCGTTCCAAGCCTGTGGACGGGTTCGCGAGCTTCACATTCGCGCCCGCCACGACGGCGCCTTGGGCATCCACGACGCGGCCGGTCACACGTCCGGGAAAGATCTGTGAGGTGCAAACCGATACTGCGGAGACGATCAGGAAAAGCACCCACCATGCAAAGCGCGGGGAGACGTTGGTCATGGCACGGCCTCTTGATTGGGAGTTTTCAGAATGCGGCCAGACGTTACAACCGCACCGATTCCATGTCAAGGAAATTGTCGTGGTATACAACCGAACAGACCCGAGGCCCCGACGCTTTACCAATTATTGCTACGTTCCCGCCCATATATGCGTAAACCTCGCAGGCGTCCCAAGCACGGCTGTAACAACTGTAGATTGTGCCGCAACTGTCAACTCTGGGATTCACGACAGGTTGTATACAACCCGCATATCAAATTCCTCTTGACACTCGCCTCCCACTAGAGATACGTTTTCGCCGTCTCCTGATAGAACCGGCGAGGACTCTTGACCATAAGCATCCCTGATTTCCGCTCCAAGTTTCCCGTTCTGCGGGACAAGGTTTACTTGAACAGTTGCTCGCAGGGAGCGCTCTCCGAGGAAGTAGAAGCGGCCATGCTCGAGTACCTGCGAAGCTGGCACCGCGATGGCTCTCCCTGGGATGTCTGGGTCGACCATTACGAGGTCGGCCGCCGGTGCTTCGCCGAATTTATCGGCGCTCAGCCCGAAGACGTGGCCCTGGTAGCCAGCGCTTCGGCCGGCGTCAATTCCCTCGCCAGCGCCCTTTCCTTTCGCCCGCGACATAAGATTGTTCTCGGAGAATTCGACTTCCCCACCATGGGGCATATCTGGCTCGCCCAGCGCGCACGAGGCGCCGAAGTACACTTTGCCAAGGCCCATAACGATTCTCTGCCTGCCGCTGCTTACGACCACCTCATCGACGATCGCACTCTAATCGTTCCTCTTTCCCACATGTGTTTCATGAACGGATTTCGCAGCCCCGTTGCCGCGCTCACAAAAATGGCGCATGATCGCGGCGCTCTGGTGCTGCTCGACGATTATCAGGACTGCGGCACGCGTCCTATTGACGTCAAGGCCATGGATCTTGATATCTATGTCAGCGGTACCTTGAAGTATCTTCTCGGCCCGCCGGGATTGGCCTTCATGTACGTGCGGAATTCCGTCGCCGAATCCTTGACTCCTACCGTCACTGGCTGGTTTGGCCAGCGCAATCCTTTCGCCTTCGATGTAAAGCTATTCGATCCGGCACCGGGCGCGCGTCGTTTCGAATCAGGTACTCCCCCAATCCCCACAATTTACGGAGCCGTGGCCGGAGCCAAGCTCTTGCAGGCTCTTGGGCTGCAAAATGTTGCCAACCAAGTCCATTCCTTAGCGCAGGCTTTGATTCAGGGCGCGTTGGACCTGGGGATTCAGGTTAAAACTCCGACCGACAGCAAGGGACCGCTGGTTGTCCTTCGCTCGAAAGACGCCGAGGGCGCAGTTCGCCTGCTTGCCACGAAGAACGTTGTTTGTTCGAGCCGCCACGACGGTCTCAGAATCTCGTTCCATGCCTATAACACTCTGGATGACGTCCGGTTAGTGCTCAGTCTGCTGCAACAAAATCTGTCCCAATTCGTCACAACGGCAACCTTGAGCTCGGCAAGCCAGTCTTCGCAATGAACGAAGGGAGGATGAATGGGCCTTCGCAATATTTCTCGGCTTTGGCACTCCCGCATCACGCGAGCGCTTTGCGTATCATGTCTCGCCGCGGCGACTCTCCTAGCCCAGGATGCGGCTCCCCAGAAAAAGATCGTGCTGCACGCCGGCAAGATGTTCGACTCCGTCGCTGGCCGGATGCTCGACAACCCCGTCATCGTAATTTCGGGCAACAAGATCGAATCCGTATCGAACGGTTCCTCGGCATCAGTCGCCGGCGCCACCGTAGTCGACCTGGGCGACGCTACCATCCTCCCCGGCTTTATTGATGTCCACACCCATCTGACCGGAAATGCGGGAGGCGGCGGCTATGAAGGCTTGGGGATCTCTACACCGCGAGCCGCGCTCATCGGCGCCAAAAATGCGCGTCTTACCCTGATGGCGGGTTTCACCACCGTCCGCAACGTGGGGGCCGAGGGATATTCTGACGTTGCCCTTCGCGACGCCATCAACGATGGAGACGTGATCGGGCCGCGCATGCAGGTCTCCGGACCTCCGCTTGGAATCACCGGCGGTCATTGCGACAACAGCCTGCTTCCTTTCGAGTTTCATTATTCGGCGGAAGGCGTCGCTGACGGCCCCGAGGCCGTCATGCGCAAGGTTCGGGAAACCATCAAGTATGGCGCCGATGTAATCAAGTTCTGCGCCTCAGGTGGCGTCTTTTCTAAAGGCGACAATCCGCTTCTCGAGCAGTACAGCCCTGAAGAGATGCGGGTTCTGATCGCCGAGGCCCATCGTCTCGGCCGCAAGGTGGCGACCCACGCTCATTCCGCAATCTCGATCAAAGACGCGGTGCGCAGCGGTGTCGACTCCATCGAGCACGGAATCTTCCTCGACGACGAAGGCATCGCCTTGATGAAAGAGCACCACACTTTCCTGGTGCCGACGTCCTTCCCTCTCTTCTGGTTTGAAGAACATGAATCGGAAATGCATCTTCCGCCCTGGGTTAAAGAGAAGGCCGCTATCATCATTCCCGCTGCCAAGAAAAATATGGCCAATGCTTTTCACAGCGGAGTGCGTGTCGCTCTGGGCACCGACGCGGGGGTCTATCCCCACGGGCTGAATGGAGGCGAGTTCTGGTCCATGGTGCAACTCGGACTCTCTCCCACACAGGCGCTGCAAGCCGGTACCACCAACGCCGCGGAACTGATGGGATGGTCCGACCGCATCGGCTCCATCCGTCCCGGCATGTTTGCCGACATAGTCGCGGTGAAGGGCGACCCGCTGAACCAGATAGAACTTCTCAAGAACGTTCAATTCGTAATGAAAGATGGGACGGTGTACAAGAACGAGATTTCCAGACAGCCGTGAAGTACGGGTGTAATTTCGCGATCGCATCCAGATCTGAATGGAGGAAGCTTATGTCGGCGGCAACATTCAACCGCTTAGCATTCTGTATCGTCGTGGCCGTACTTCTTGTGAGCTCCACCATCGCTCAAACCACACAGGGCGGCATCAGCGGCGCGATCCATGATGAAAAAGGCGCCAACATCGCCGGCGCACAAATCACGGTAAAAAATTCCGCCACGGGTCTGCAGCGCGACACCACTGCCGCCGACAACGGAACTTTCCGCGTGATGGCATTGCCCACCGGCACTTACCAGATCACGGCGCAAGCGGCCGGATTCGCCACCGGAACCACCACCGGCATCGACGTAGGCGTAGATCAAATCCGTACCGTCGATTTGACTCTGCACGTGGGGGCCAAAGCTGAAGTGGTCGAAGTGCAGGCCGACGCCGCGCTGACCCAAACCGAATCCACCAAGTTGGGCCAGATCATCGACAATCGCAAAGTCGAAGATCTTCCGCTGAACGGGCGTGACTTCGCACAACTCGCGCGCCTCAACCCCGGCGTCTCCACCTCAGGCGGTGGGGGAGGCCAGCAAGGCGGCGAAGGCGGCGTATCGGGCTTCTCTTCCAATGGGCAGCGCTCTACTTCCAATAACTTTTTGGTCGATGGCGTCGACAATAACGACTACTTCGCCGGACAAGCGGCCCAGATTCCTTCCATCGATTCCATCCAGGAATTCGAAGTCCAGACCAATACCTTTTCCGCGGAGTACGGAAGAAATACCGGCTCGGTCGTGAACCTGGTTACCAAATCCGGCTCCAACCAGTTGCACGGCTCCGCATACGAATTTTTTCGCAACGACATTCTGGATGCGCGCAATTACTTCAACGACGACCAATTCCAGAAATCAGCGCTACGATTAAATCAGTTCGGCGGAACTTTCGGTGGTCCGATCATCAAGAATCGGACTTTCTTTTTCCTGAATTATGAAGGTTTCCGTCGCCGGGCTGGAATTACCCGCATCACCAACGTTCCCACTCTCGCGGAGCGGGCCGGCAATTTTCTCGATAACAACGGCAACCCGATCACCATTGCCGTGAACCCAACCAGCGCTCAACTTTTCAACCTGTTTCCGCAACCGAATTTGAGCGACCCCTCAGGCAACTTCATCTCCTCGCCCGAACAATCGGACAGCACCGACCAGTTCCTGATCAAGGTCGACCATCGCGTCCGTAGCTCCGACACGCTTTCCGCCCGCTACAGCCGCACCGGTGTTGATACCTTCTTCCCCTTCACCCCTGGGCAGAGCGGGACCAATGTCCCCGGCTACGGCGTCAACGACAACGGAGCCAATCACCTGATTGCCCTGTCCTACACGGCAGTACTGAGCCCCAAGACATTGAACGAAGCCCGCTTCGGTTTCACTCGCTCGAACATTTCGTTGATCACGCAGCAGGGGCCGCAAGCTGCGGATTTCGGATTTAATACAGGATGGCCAGTCGGTTCCCCACTGAGTTTGGGCAACATTCCTCAACTGGCGTTCGCTGGGGGGTTTGTTTCAGGAAGCTCGTCGGTCAGCAATCTGGGCGGCGCGATCGATCAACCCAACCGCACAGCGACCAATACTTTTCAGTGGATTGATAATCTTTCGCATACGACCGCCCGCCACTCGTTTAAAGTGGGCGGCGATATCCGCTACCTGCAATTGAACCGTCTCTACGATCTTGCCTTCAGCGGCCAAATCACTTTCAGCGGACTCGACAACACGGCTGGCACTGATTCTCTCGGCAACCCGGTGAACATTCCCAATCCGCTGATCGACTTCGCACAAGGTATCCCGGACGGCGCGCTCCAGTTTGTTGGCGATTCTCACCGTAACTTTCGCGGCAGCAGCTACGGAATTTTTGCTCAGGACACCTTCAAGCTTCGCCACAATGTGACGTTGAACTACGGCCTTCGCTACGAACTCAATACCGTCCTTCACGAAGCGCATGGCCGGCTGAGTTCGTTCCGTCCGCAGAACTTCACCACCTTCCTCGACCCGACCGATCCAACCATTCAGAGCAATGTTCCCGCTCTCGAAGCTTCGGGCATCGTTACCCAGGATCAGGTCGGCGGTATCTACGACGGAGATCACAATAACTTTGCGCCTCGCCTCGGGATCGCATGGGACCTGTTCAGCAACGGTAAGACCGTGCTGCGCGCCGGATATGGAGTGTTTTACGAAACCATCATCGGAAATATTCCCGGCAACGTGGAGCTGAACCCGCCCTTCCTACCCGACTTCTTCACCCCTTTTCCTTTCGCGAGTTGGCCGAACGCGTTTGCTCCTTCCGGTTTCCCGGTGCTCACCGTAACTCAGCAGAAGCTGCGCACTCCCTACGCGCAACACTACAATTTCGGCATTGAGCATCAACTTCCCGGACGCATGGTCCTTGGATCTTGCCTACGTGGGCACGAGCGGAACCAAATTACCGCGCTTCCGTCAGATTGATCAGGCGTACATCACTAAGAAGCAAATCGATCAGCTCTCCCCAGACGTCATCACGCGTATGGAGTTGATCGGCATCCCCGCCCCGGTCGCGCAGTTCCTGTACGACAACCAGCTGTGGGGATCGATTCCGAGCGTGGTGCGGACGCCGTATTTCGGCTACGCCCAGCTATTTCAGGCGGAAGACTCTGTGAGTTCGAATTACAATAGCCTGCAGGCGAAGGTGGACAAACGATTCAGTAATGGATTGTCCTTCCTCGCTTCCTACACCTGGTCGCACTCGATCGACGGGGCCTCGGTATTCTTCGGGTCCGGTGCCAATGCCACCACCATCTTTCCGCAAGACAATTACAATCTGAAAGCCGAACGCGGGAATTCGGACTTCGACATCCGCCATCGCCTGAGTTGGAGTTTCACCTACGAAATTCCCGCCCTTCATGCTCTGCCGAAGTTGCTCGGCGCAGGATGGCAGGTGGGAGGGATTCTCACTCTTCAAACGGGACAGCCCTTCTCAGTCCTCACAGGCAAAGGTTTGAGCGGCACCGGCCTCGGCAATGACCGCCCTGATCTCGTCGGAGATCCTAATTCCGGACCGCACACCGTCCAACAATGGTTCAACACCAGCGCCTTCGTCGATAACCAGCCTCTTACCTTTGGCACCGCCGGACGCAATATCGTGGTCGGGCCCGGATACCGCGACTTCGATTTCTCCATCTTGAAAAACATGAAGTTCGGCGAAAGAGTGAGCGCACAGTTCCGGGCTGAATTTTTCAACGTCGCCAATCACCCGGCCTTTGCGTTGCCCAGCAATATCTCGGCGGCCCCGAATTTTGGAGCCTTGTTTACCACGCCTGACGCCGCGCAAAACAACGTCGGGCTCGGCTCCGGCGGTCCGCGCTTGATCCAGTTGGCGCTGAAGGTCAGCTTCTGATGAAGACGCGAGTCGCAATCTCAACGGTTGTCCTGATCCTCTCCACTCTGGCTGTAGCAGAGCCTACAGTAAAGCAGATCGGCACCGGTCTCTATGCTTACATCTCCGATAACGACTCGAGCGCGAACTCCACATTCCTGATCGGTGATACCGGAATCCTCGTTGTCGACACCGGTCTTAACGCCGCCGAAGGGATGAAACTCCTGCATGCTATCCGGCAAGTCTCTCCTCTGCCGGTGAAATACATCGTGAACACCCATTACCATCCCGACCACCAGGGAGGAGATGCGACCGTTGGTCCAACGGCCGTAATCATCACTACCGAATTCACCCGAGAGCGGACCGAAGCACTTAAGAAGACGCCTCAGTTCGAAAGTTTCCGTCCCGCCGATCTCACTTTTCAACAACAGGTCACGTTGCACCTTGATCCCTACTCAGTAAGAATCTATTTCCCCGGCAAGGGCCATACCTCAGGAGATGCTCTCGTCTACTTCCCGCAGCAGCGCGCGATCTCGATGGGAGATTTATTTCTCAACCGGTCCTCCCCCGCAATGGACAACGGCAGCGTCGCGAACTGGATTCAAACCCTGAATCACGTTCTCGACCTGCCGTTAGACAACATAGTCCCTGGCCACTTCGAACTCGGAACAAAATCCGATCTCACACGCTTTCGAGATTACCTGAACGACCTCTATACCCAGGTCCGCACTCTAAAGCAGAAAAACGAAACTCTCGACCAGGTTCGCCACGAGGTCCACATGGACAAGTATTCCGATTTTCGCCAGTACCCGAAGTTCGAGGCCACCTTCTCCGACAACGCAGCCGTCATCTACCAGGAACTGCAAGACCGTTAATCATGACCGACAATAATTTTCCTATCGACTGGGTGCGGCAATCGTTTCCCGCGCTGAATGACGGAGAGAATTTCATTTTCTTCGACAACGGAGCGGGCGCGCAGGTTCCGCAGTGCGTGCTCGACGCCGTCCGGAATCACCTCGTGCGAAACAATGTCCAACGCGGTGGCCGCTACCGCAAGAGTCAGACCGTAGATGCAGGCATCCAGAAAGCTCGCGAAACCGTAGCCACATTTCTGAACGCTCGTGAGCCCGCCGAAGTTGCCTTCGGCATGAACGCGACCTCGTTCATCCGCATCGTCAGCCTCGCCATCGGGGACATCCTGGGAGATCGCAAGGAAATCATCGTTACCGATCTCGATCATGAAGCCAACGTCGCCACCTGGCTTCTCTTGCAAAGCAAAGGCGTCGAGATTCGCTGGTGGAACATGCGGGAAGACGGCACTCTGCACGTTGAGGATCTCCAGCCGCTTCTCAACTCTCGCACCAGGTTGGTCGCCTGTGCTGTCGCCTCCAACGCTCTTGGAACTATTGTCGACGTGAAGCAAGCCGCGCGTCTGGCGCATGCGGCTGGGGCTGAAGTGTTTCTCGACGCGGTCCACTACGCACCTCATGGCGTGATTGACGTGCAGGATTGGGATTGCGACTATCTCGTCTGCTCCGGCTACAAAATCTTCGCCCCGCATATGGGATTTCTCTGGGGCAAACGCGAGCTTCTGGAGCGCCTGCCCACCTTCCGCGAAGATTTCATCCCCGATCAGGTTCCTACCAAAATCGAAGTTGGCACGTTCGTGTACGAGAATGTCGCCGGCATGGACGCGGCTATCGGCTATCTCGAAGAACTCGGCCGACAGGTGAAGCCAGATGCTAGTTCGCGGCGCGAGCAGCTAATCGCAGCCATGGAATCAATCCGCGCGCATGAAACGGCATTATCTGCAGAAACTCTTGCGAAGTTGGCTGACGTCCCCGGACTGAAAGTCTACGGAATCCAGGCTGGTGATCAACTCAAGTACCGCGTCCCAACAATTTGCTTCAACATCGAAGGCAAATCTCCGGCCGATGTGGCTTCTCGATGCTCCGACCACGGCATCGGCATACGCGATGGAAACATGTACTCGCCGCGCCTGCTTCGCCGCATGGGCATTGCTCCCGACAGCGGAGCGGTTAGAGCCTCGCTGGTCCACTACAACACCAAAGAAGAAGTGAACCGGTTCGCTGACGTGTTGAAAAGCATCGCGAACGCTTGACTCGAAAAATGGCAGAGCTTAAGCAGTCCGTCGTCACAGGGCCGGCAGCCGAAGCCGATCTCCATCGCCGTCTCAGCTCGCGCCAGCTCACCATGATTGCCATCGGCGGCGCGATTGGAGTTGGTCTCTTCCTCGGAAGCAGCGTCACCATCGCGCTCGCCGGTCCCGGCGTCATCATTACGTACCTGCTGGGCGCCCTCATCGCTGTGGTCATGGCCTACGCCTTGGCGGAAATGGCGGTCGTCCATCCAGTGGCTGGTTCCTTCGGCATTTATGCCGAGACTTACCTCAACGCCTGGGCCGGTTTCACCATACGCGCCACCTACGGCTTGGTTCAGATCATTGCCATCGGCGCCGAAGTCACGGCCGTCGCCATCTACTTCGGGTTCTGGTTTCCAGGCGTTCCGGGGTGGATTTGGGTGGTCCTGGTTTCCACCGGCCTGGTGATCATCAACTCCCTGCAAGTCGGCAACTTTGGCGAATTCGAATACTGGTTTGCCCTGATCAAAGTTCTCGCCATCATCGTATTCATCGCCGTCGGCCTTCTGCTCATCACCGGCCTCGGCCCCTGGCATGCCGTCGGTCTCGCGAATCTTACCCAGCACGGAGGCTTTCTTCCCCACGGCTGGCGCGGGGTCTGGCTCGCCCTCACCCTAGCCATCACCAGCTACATGGGCGTGGAAGTCATTGCCGTCACCGCAGGAGAGGCGCAGGATCCCTCCACCAGCATTCCGCGCGCCATGCGCACCATCGTCTATCGCCTGATCATCTTTTACGTGCTCGCCATCTCCGTCATGCTCGCCATGACTCCGTGGAACCAGACCGGCAGCGCAGACATCAACGGCAGCCCGTTTGTTCGGGCCTTCGCGACCGCGGGCATCCCCTATGCCGCCACCATCATGAACCTGGTGGTGATCACCGCCGCGCTTTCCAGCGCGAACACCAATCTTTATCTTTCCACGCGCATGTTGTTCTCATTGTCGCGGGGAAATCTCGCGCCGGCATGGGCAGGGCGGTTGAGCAAAACAGGAGTCCCCCATCGCGCACTCGCCCTGTCCAGCGCGGGAATGATCGCCGCCATTCTGCTCGCGGTGTTTGCACCCAAGAACGCATTCCTGCTGCTCTATGGCACCGCTGTGGCCGGAATGTTTTATGTGTGGATCGTAATCCTGGTCACGCACCTGCGCTTTCGCAGGGCCATCGCTCCAGACCTTCTCCGCAAACTTCCCTTGAAACTGCCCGCCCATCCCTGGCCCACCCTCGCGGCCATGATCGCTTTGTTCGCGATCGCCATGAGCACCTTCTGGGTGGACGGCCTGCAATACACCAACCTCACGTTCCTGCCACTGCTAGCAATCATGTCGGCCGTCTATTTTCTGTACAAATCAAAAATGCCGACATAGCCCCGGAGGCATTTCTCTGCGCATCGAGCCAAACCGAAGGCTGTCGAAGCCAGCCAATCATTTACACTAGCCCGCAATCCATGCGACGTGCACTCTGGATCTTCGCGGCAGGCCTCGGCGTTCGTCTGCTCGCGATTGCCTATCTTGCTCGCGTAAAGCCAGCGCTGCTCGTCTGGGGAGTCAACGAAGCCGGAAACATTGCGCGTTCGCTGGTCCAGAATCACTCTTTTTCTTCCCCCTTCCACGATGCGCATGGTCCCACCGCATGGCTTGCGCCGGGCTATCCCGCCATTGTCGCGGGCGCGTTTTGGATCTTCGGCATACAAACCTGGGCGTCCGCCTTCGCGATGGTCGTATTCAATGCAATTTGCTCCGCCGCCACCGGAGTCGTCGTCTACCTGATCGCCCGCGAACTCGCTGGCGAGAAAGCCGGTCGCATCGCGGGATGGTTTTGGGCACTCTCCCCGTACCTCGCAATTCTCCCTTTTATCTTGTGGGACACTTCTCTCTCTGCGCTGATCTTGGCAATTGCGCTTCTCCAAACTCTGCGCCTGCAATCCGGAGCGTCGAACCAATGGGCTGTCTGTGGTCTCACATGGGGCGTGGCCGCCCTCGTCAACCCGGCGCTGGCCGCGCCCTTGCCGATCATCGCCATCGTGCTATTCGCCTTCAGTTCGAAACGGAAGAGCATCAGCGTGATGGTTCTCTCCACCATCCTGGTCCTGGTCCCGTGGACCGTTCGCAACTACCTCGCGTTTCACAAACTTTTGCCCATCCGCAGCAATGGCCTGACGGAAGTTTATTTCGCCAATTACGGATTCGACACCCACCCACTTGGCCCCAGCATGCAATATCAGAATCAAGGCGAGGCCGCATTCACAGCCGAGACCGGCCGGAAGGCCCTGGAACTCATGGATCGCGATCCCCTGGCATTTCTGCGCACCTCGGGTGTTCGAGCTTTTTGGTTTTGGATTTACCCGATCAGTTTCTGGCAGCTTTCGCTGGTCGTAGACCTCGCGGCAATCGCAGGCCTGCTCGTTCTCTTCCGAAACTCAAGGCCGCAAGCGCTCGTGCTGTTTGCCGTTCTCGCAGTCTATCCCCTGATCTATTACGTATCCCAAGTCGTATCGCGTTACCGCCACCCGATCGACCCCATTCTCTACGTTCTCAGCGGAGTAGCCCTGTCGCGGATCGCCTCCCGCTCTAAAGTTGGCCGTTAGGACGGCTCTCATTCCCGTTGAGTTATAGGGGAACAACGGCGCAGTTCCTGTGTGAGTAACAGGCGCTGAGTAAGAATAATCCGGGAGGCCTGCGAGCAGAAGAACCGAGAGCGAGAGGATGGTCTTGCGAAGTATCCCAGCCCCTCCTCTAAGTTACGGCTTTACCCGGAATATCACATTGCTGGTGAGCGTGCCGCTGGGCGTCGTCACCAGCACCCTTCCGGTGGTTGCACCGACGGGGACAGCCGTCGTAATTTCAGTGTCGGAAACAACACTAAAGGTTGCAGCACTGCCGTTAAAGGTCACGCTGCTCGCCCCGGTAAGATTGTTGCCGAGAATAATGACCGTGCTGTTTACTGACCCTAAAGCGGGTTGGGGTCTTACGAATGGCGCAAGGCCGACAGACAGGCTGAACACGGTGCCGCTATCGGTGCTTCCACCGTCCTCGGTGGCTCCGTAAAAAATTCCGTTAGTCGCTTGGATCATGCCGACGGGATTCGATCCATTGCTGCTATATCGGTCGCCAAACTCGTAAAGGGTGGTGACAGCGCCTGTCGCGGAAAAGGAGTAGATGGTTCCGAGAGTGATAGGTCCAGTCGTTCCATATATCGCCCCGTCGTTCCCTTGAACCACTCCTCCGGTAGGTCCGGGATTTAGTTTCGTCAGACTTCGCAGCGAGGTCAGCGTCCCCTGAGGGGTTATTTTGAAGATGTTCCCACAGGGACAGTGAACTTGGCCGCCAAATAATGTCGTTCCATAGAAATCACCATCGCTGCCGAGTGTGAGCCCGGCCGACGGATCATCGCCGTCTACACATGGGGGACCGTTTGGGCAAAAGGCGTAAATCGTCGTCAGGGCACCGTCAAGCGTTATCTTAAAAACGCTTCCGTAGGGAGCTTGGTTGTAGTTTTGGTTCCCTTGCATTGTCCCGTACAAGTCCCCATCCGGTCCTTGCACCAAGGTCGAGGACAAACCCTGCGATTCAGCAGCACTGAAAACGTGAATAGTGGTGAACTTACCCTGCGGCGTAATCTGGAAAACGGTTCCGCGGCCGGATGATCCCCCTGCGGATGTTGTGCCATAAAAATTACCGTCGGTTGCCTGAACTAGTCCCGCGACAGGGCTGGAGCCTTCGGGACAACTGGGGTGCTTGGCGCAAAAGGTGTAAAGCGTTGTAAAAACCCCGTTCGGTGTGACCTTGAAGATGGTCCCACAACCGAAGTAGGGGCATCCCGCGATCCCGCCTCCGGAAGTAGTCCCATAGAAATTCCCATCCATCCCTTGCGTTGGCGGCGAAAAAGATATTCGCCATCCGTGCAGTTCGGTTGGGAGCAAAAAGCGTACAACGTCGTCAGAACACCATTCGGGGTTAACTTGTAGATCGTGCCGAAAGATTGACCTTCGTTACCGTGCGTTGTGCCATAAAAGTTTCCATCGAAGCCCTGTATGGGAGGGGATAGCGGATCGTCGCTGCTACTAAAGCTTGCCAGGCTAGTAAAAGTTTGGGCAGGAGCAGAAGCCGAACCGCTAAGCGTAAAGAGAAACGCGCATGCCGCCGCCATCAGACTGCAGTTAAACCGGGATATTGGGGAACTCATATCAAATCACCCCGAATTTCTCACTTTCAAAGTCTAGTAACTAGTGTGCTTTAACGACTCACTCTGCTTCGTCCCAGACTCCTGCTTAGAGCTCCGCTCGCTAGCTGGCCTAATGTCGCTCCTCGCGGATTTTCATCTCCCCTGCTTTCAAGTGAGCCGGATGTTTGCCCAGCACGAATTCTCTTGCGCGGCGTCGCTTCGTAAGCATAGCCGCTCAAAGTGACGAAGTATGGGCAGCCACCATTCACGCTTAGGCGAGCCCAACCGTAGTGCAACTCACCTTGGATAGAAAACTCAAGACCAAGATATTGATTGGTCACACCTTTCCATGCTCCGAAAGGATTACAAGAGCCGGAATTTCCTGTGAACCCATCAGCTGCCGCCATTGATCCGAAAACAGATTGAAAGACATCCCCATTCCCAGGACCAATTTTCTGTCCGAAGGGTAATGGCGCCGCCCAGCCACTTGCGTTGAGCACAAACCGATTGCCGTTTAACGCCGAAAGGCCCAGAGAGGAGGTCGCATTCGTTCCTGATGGATATGGTCCTCCCTTCCCAATGGGCAAACCACCATCTAATCCTCGGATGTTAAAATCCGCGATTCCATCGTTGTTCAGATCGATCTTGAGGGTAAAGCTTCCCCCCATTTGCTGATGGGTAGGGGTGAAAATGATCTGCGCTTCGCTTGGTTGAGCCAGAGCCATCAGGCTTACCCCAGCGGCTCCCGCTGCGGCGGCGTATGACAAGAGATTGCCGTCCAGAATGGAGCTAAGTTTCTTAGTGATGCGCCCTTTGGATGAAATGGCGCGTTCAGTCCCACACGAGAACATATCGTCTCCTTAGCGGGGAAGTAGTAAAGCTCGCGGCCCTTGCGAACGAACCGCTCCGTTGCCGATCTTCTCAAGATATCGCGCCCCCGATAACCACGCTGCGATTAAAAGCACCCTTCACCGCTGGGTGAATACGATGATTCCTTCGCTGCCGCCCAATATGATCATGTCGAGTTTTCCGTCGGCGTTCAGGTCACCCACCGTGATTCCGGTTTCCGCGCTAGTGGGCCGCGAAAGCTGAATGGGCGTAATGGGTTGGAAGGTGCCGTCGCCGTTGCCCAGAAGCACTCCGAGCTTCGACACTCCGGAGAGCCCGGAACTTAGGATGTCGGTTTTGCCGTCAGAATTGAAGTCGCCCATCTGCAAGCTGAAGCCCACGCTCGAGGAGTAACCGCTCAAGAAAAAAGCTGGCGCGCCGAAACTCCCATCCCCGTTACCCAACAAGACAGCGACCTGCCCCGTAACCCCAGCCGCAACATCGAACTTTCCGTCCCCGTTGAAATCGCTGACAAAAAGATTGGTCCCGAAGCTCTTGCTGGTACCGGTTAGCGTAGCCAAAGTTACGGGCGCTTGGAACGTGCCGTCAGCATTGCCCAGGAGGATCGCGAGGTTGAACGAGTTGGCGCGACTGGTGAGCGCTTCGGCGACGAGGTCCAGGATGCCATCCCCGTTGAAATCGGCGCCGACCAGCGCAAACGGTTGCTGCAGCGGTCCATAGCTCAATTGACTTTGAAAAGTACCGTCACCATTGCCGAGAAGCACCAGCACAGCATTGGCAGCGGCATCCGGAAGCGCCAGGTCCAGGTTGCCATCCCCGTTGAAGTCCGCAACCACAGATGGGCGGGCCGTTGTATTGGCAAAATTTCCGAAGCTCTGATGAGTAGAAGTGAAACCGCCAGTCCCATTGCCGAGAACCACAGTCACGCCGCTTAGCAGATTGTAAAAGTCAACGTTGCCGTCATTGTTGAAATCGCCAAAGCCGATTCCGGGCGCCTGAGGAGATGTGAAAACGACGGCCTTTCCGAACGTACCGTCACCATTGCCGCTGGAATATAGAATCTGACCGCCACCGCCGCCTTCAAGCACGTCCAGCTTATTGTCATGAGTGAAATCTGCAGTCACGGTCGTGAAGACTTCCTGCTTCGTCAGCCCGTAGAATTTCGCTGGACTGGTAAGGATGCGTGCACTCGGAGTCGACACCTCGACCGTGGCGTAACTGGAACTGGAGTTACCTCCCCCAGGCCCGGGATTTGTGACGGTAATAATGCCGCTGGTTGCAGCAGTAATATCACTCGATAAGATCTGCGCCTGCAATTGATGGCCTGAGATGAATGTCGTCGCGCGCGCATTGCCGTTCCAGTTAACAACGGCGCCAGGGATGAAGCGAGCACCATAGACATTCAGAGTGAAACCTGCCCCGCCGGGCGCTACTGCCGTGGGGCTCGCCGGGTTGCTGACGTAAGGGACCGGATTCGCGGCGGCAGCGAATGCGCTCAAAAACAAAATGCCGGATGCCATCCCGAGGATGGCTAGCCGAAAGAGCGTGAGTAGCTGGGAACGGGAAGGAAGTCGCACTTCGCACCTCAGAACTGGATTCAGCAGCGGCCAAGCGCGAGGGAAGTTGATGCATTGTGTGCCCCTTGCTGATTCTTGTCAATGTGCAGAGATTTGCAGTCAGAGCGTACCCTGCACGTAAAGAGACGCTCGATTTGTAGAGATATCTGCGAAGGCCTTGGGGCGGCAAGTACCCCTCTCCTGTGCCAACAGAAGCTTCGCTGAATCCGATTTCTCTTCGGCTCACGATAATACTTCGCTTGCCTATCCGCGTTGGGTCAACTATGCGAAGCTACCGCCCAAGGCTGTTTTTTTAATTGCTTGTAGCTGCCAACCAGGTCGTTGTATTGTGTTCCGCAACTTGTGAGGGCGTTATGATTAGTGGCAGTTTGCTTTCGAGTAGCAGTGTCATCAGAAATCCACGCATCTTCTTCCTTGCAATCCTCCTGGCCGTAACTGCAATCGCAGCGCCAGCACAAACCTTCAACATCTTGGTAAATTTCGATGGCGTGACAAGTGGTCAGTCCCCTTACGGTCTTGTCCAGGGAACCGATGGCAATTTCTACGGCGTAACCCAAGGGTACGGAATTTTCAGTTGCAGTAACGATTCGTCGGTGAGCTGCGGAACGGTTTATAAGTTGGCTTCTGACGGCACCTTCACCACGCTTTACAATTTTCCAGCCTCTGGTAATACCTTCCCATTCGGAATCTTCCCCGATTCAGCACTAGTACAAGGATCTGATGGCAACTTCTACGGAACGACGCTAGACGGGGGCCCTTCAGGAACGGGCTCTGGCACCGTATTTCAGATCACGCCAGATGGGACATTAACTTCGGTTTTCGCCTTTGCTGGCAATCCTGGCGGCTTTTACCCATACGGGTTGATTCAGGACGATCACGGAATTTTTTATGGGACAACTTATTACGGGGGGAGAGGACAGGACGGCGGCACGTTCTACAGACTTATCCCGCAGGCTGGCTCCTATGTCGAACAGGTCCTGCATAACTTCTGCTCCCAACCCGCCTGTGCCGATGGCTCCCAGCCCAACCCGGGTCTAATTCGTGGCCTGGACGGAAATTTCTATGGCACCACAGCCTATGGCGGCTTCGCCGGAACTGGATGCTCCTCTCAGGGATGTGGCACCATTTTCAAGCTTACCCCCAACGGCACACTGACAACGCTTTACACATTTTGCGAAGGTGCATCCTTCTGCGGTGCCGGCCTGGGCTCCTATTTCAAGCGAGCAATGGGAAATTCTATGGCACGACCAACACCGGCGGCAACATGGCGTGCGGAGCCAGCGGCTGTGGCACGGTCTTCGAAATCGGCTCAGACGGCACCTTTAATACACTCTACAAATTTTGTTCCCGAACCAATTGCAGCGATGGCATATTCCCGTGGCTCAGCGTGCATTCAAGCGAGTGACGGAAATCTCTACGGCATAAACGATAGACTCTCTCGAATTCCCAGTTATTTCAACTCACACTGAACGGCAGGCTGAAAGTCATCTCGCACGCCTCCCAAGTACCTTCAGTCTATGCTCCGCTGATTCAATCAACCGATGGCAGCTTTTACGGAACTAGCGAAAGCGGCGGTAGCGGAACCACAAATTGCATGTACGGATGCGGTTCGGTCTTCAACTTCTCTACAGGCCTCTCTCCTTTTGTGAAAACCCAGCCGACATTCGGTACAGTCACCAAACCGGTGATCATCCTGGGAAACAATCTGACCGGCGCAACCAGCGTTACGTTTAACGGGACGGCTGCGACCTTTACCGTCGTCTCCGACACCGAAATCACGACCACGGTTCCAGGCGGTGCGACTACCGGCCGTGTTCAGGTAACCACGGCCACTGGCACACTTACGAGCAGCGTACCGTTCCATGTGCGTCCATAAAGGGGACTGAGCGGAGGGAAACTTCGCAGCGGCGTGCAATGAACGCCCGATTCTTTGGAGCGGGAGACCGGGATCGAACCGGCGACATCCAGCTTGGGAAGCTGGCGTTCTACCGCTGAACTACTCCCGCCCCTACAGGCAACATCGCGAGATTACCACCCGGCCCGCGCCTCTCGCAAGGTGATCGCAATCACTGCGTTCCTCGCCGCAGCCATCCCGAAGCGCAGCGAGGGATCCCGCGTGCACCAGAATTGTCCTGTGCACGCAAGAGCGCAACCTCACACCGCTTCCTGGTGCAAGCCCCTTCCCCATCGGCTTTTCAGCATTGGTGACGCGACCAGCGCGACTCCCGGCGTCTCCGGAGGATTCTGTCCTTTGCCCGCCGCGCGCTCCCCCTCACCGCCATTGCTCTTTCCGTTTGCTTCTGAAAATGCTCCCGCCGCATGCAGAAATGACTGGGCCCAGCGTTGCACGTTGTGATCGCGAATAATTTCCCGCAACAATCGCATCCGTGTCCGCTTTTCATCCTGCGACATGGTCGTAGCCTGTGGATCGCCTGCGCCACTCCGGAATGATCGTTCGGATTCACCAGGATCGCTCCATGCCGCAACTCCTGGCTGCTCCGGCAAACTCGCTCACGATCAGCACGCCCCGTTCATCCACCTGCGCCGCACAAAATTCTTTCGCCACCAGGTTCATGCCATCCCGCAGCGGGGTAATCAGCGCGATATCCGCCGCACGGTAATAAGCCAGCAATTCGTCGCGCCCCAGGTTTCTGTGCATGTAATGGATCGGCACCCATCCCGGCTGCGTGAACTCGCCATTGATACGGCTCACCAGCAGTTCCAGGTCGGAGCGCAAATCCTTGTAGCGAGGAATGTCCTCCCGGCTGGGAACCACCACCTGCACCAGCGTGATCTGCCCGCGCAACTCCGGATAACGCTGTAGCAACACGCGAAATGCTTTCAGGCGCTCGGGAATCCCTTTCGTGTAATCGAGTCGATCCACGCCGAGCACCAGCGTTTTCTCATTCAACTCGCGGCGAACCTGCGAAGCTCGCGTCGCCACCTCCGGCCGGTTCGCATGCTCCGAAAATTCCTCGAAGTCGATGCTGATGCCGAATGTTCCCGCCACCGCCGTCCGCCCGTCCAGGGTGATCACGTTTCGATTCTGGCGCTTCTCGATGCTGGCGCCCGCAATCAGCCGCTCCACTCCGCCGACAAAATTTTCCCGATCGCGGTCAGTTTGAAATCCCAGTATGTCGAATTGCAGCAATGCCCCAGAATCGGTTCGCGCCACGGCAGCTTCTCGAACATGTCCGGAGACGGAAATGGAATGTGCAGGAAGAATCCTTGCCGCGAGCGCACATCCAGCTCGCGCAGATATTGCCCCACCATCATCAGGTGGTAATCGTGCACCCATACGAAGTCTTCAGTCGTCGCCGTCTCCGCCACAGCTCTGGCGAATTTCCGGTTCACGTTTTGATAAATCTCCCAGTACGCCGGATCGAAATTGCACCGGCTCTGCATATCGTGAAATAGCGGCCAGATAATCTCGTTGGCAAATCCCGAATAAAACTTTGCAATCTCTTCATCCGACAAATTCACGGGCTGCAACGTATACGACCGTTTTCGTGAAGCTTTATTCAGCAGGCCATCCACCGGCTGGTCCTGCGTCGTTCCCGCCCAGCCAATCCACACTCCAGAATGTTGACGCCACGCTGAATCTAAAGCGGACGCCAAACCACCCGAGCTGCGCTCTACTCGCGGACCGCCGGCATGTTTCTTGATCGCCACCGGCAGCCGGTTAGAAACATTAATCAGCCTTCCGTTGCTGTGATTCATACTTGACCTCCGCACGCGCGCACCCACTCTTGCAGGAACTGCACTAACTCCTCGGGTGGGCGCAGCCAAATATCGGCGTTCGTCGATCGAAATTCATTTCGCACCAGGGCCGTCAGGCCTTTGCCTTTCAGAACCTGGAACGCGTCTTCGTCGGTTACATCATCCCCAAGGTAGGCCAATGCGGCACTCGCGTCAGTCTCGCTCAGGATCGTTTTCACCGCTCTTCCTTTATTCATGCCCGGAATGCGTAATTCCAACCCGCCATCGAACTCCTGCAAGTTCAGCGGATACTCGGCCAGCAATGGCATCCAGCGCTCCAGGACCTTGCTGCGGATCTGCTCCACGTCCTCCGCATTCAGGCCTCGCCAGTGGACAGCTACTCCTCCCGGCTTCATTTCGATGCATGTTTCCGGCACCTCGTTTTTTAGGGCTTCCGCGGCGGTTTGCAAACCAGTAACCTGCTCATGCGGAAGGGCAGCTGCCTCGTAATTTCCATCCGGCGTCAGGCGCTCCAACCCGTGGCTTCCCCAGATCTCCGGATGCGGATGCACCCCGCTCAGCAGCATTAACTCGCGCGCAGGTCGGCCGCTGATCAGAATCACACGGGTGCCGCATGCTTTAATGCGGGCCAGCTGTTCAGGAATTTGCGGATAGGGAAAGGCGTGATCGCGATCGGCTTGAAAAGGAGCCAAAGTACCGTCGTAGTCCAGCATCAGGACCCGTTCCGCGGTAAAGCTCAGCCGTTCCAGGAAAGCCTGGTATATAGATTGGCGCTCGAGTGCTTCCATGCTGACCTCTGTTCAGAAGCTCCAGCAAAACATCTCGGCCCGGCGCGAAGTAGCGATTAGAGTTCTAAGAACCGTGGAAAACACGGCGGACCCACGAACGGTCCTGAATTGGTGCGACCCGTCCGCAAACCGATTGCGGAGGGAGATGCGGCCAGCACTCCCCAGTGCAGCCACAGAGTAACTAACACTTGTCAAACAACTGAGGCCATCTTAGCACGGAAGCAGAGCTGCACATCTCCCGGTAGTTCATCTCTGATTCTACGTCCACCGGAACCAACGCAGCGCAAGCACAAACGAAATTCCACCCCATAGCGCCAGAATTGCAATCCTGCTCCACTGTGCTCCCAAGCCTTGCCCTTGCAGGATGGTCGCTCGCAAAGCATCGTTCAGAGCCGTCAGCGGCAGAATTTTGATGAAAGGGTGCACCACGGCGGGAAACCTCTCATAGGAAAAGAACACCCCAGAAAAAATCCACATCGGCATCATCACCACGTTGATCAGGCCGCTGACGCTCTCGATTTTCTGCGCCCGGCTCGCGGTCAAAAGCCCGATCCCGCCAAACGACACCGCTCCCAATGCTCCCAACAACAAAATGCTGGGGATCGACCCCATCACCCGCATGTGGAAGAACAGAATTCCGAAGCCAAGCAGCAGGCCGACTTCAATGATCATCAACACCAGGCGGCTGCTGGTCAGCGCCAGCAGAAAATCGCTGCGCCGCATCGGCGTGGCCACAAATCGCTTCAGCAGCTTGCGTTGCCGCATGTCCACCAGCGCAAACCCGATCCCCCACATTCCCGAGTTCATCAGGTTCATGCCCAGCAATCCCGGAATCAGAAAATCAATGTAGCGCGAGCCCGGTTCGCTCGAGGCCACGCTCTTCTCCGGCAACACATCTTTACGCCCTGCCGCAACCTGCAAGGCATTATTCACTTGCTCGTGCGCCAGCACGCTCTCGGTTCGCGCCGGATCGTAGTCGTACTGCACACCCTCGGCACTTGGTTCCACGACCAGGTCGTATTTCCCCAGGCGGAAGGCCTGCTTCGCCGCCTCCTGTTCGAGGACTTTCACTTTCATCGACGGCTGCTGTTCCCGCAGCATCTCCACCAGCTTCTCCGTCTGCGGACTCGCCACTACCGCCACGGTGGTCACGTCTGCCGGCTTGTTTCTGAACGCGACTCCCAAACCGACTGCCAGCAGCAGCGGAAATACAAATACCCAGAACACTACCTCGGGCTCTCGCTGCAATTCTCGAAGCCGCGCCAGCAGCAAGTGGGCATAGCCCGACCAGCGGCCATTCTTCGTGGTCTGCATACCTTTCGCCGCAATCACGGGAGGCTCAGAAACCGCCATTATTCCTCCCTCAAGTGACGGCCAGTAAGATTGACAAATACATCCTCAAGACTCGCCTGCCGGGTTGTGAGTTGCAGCAATTCCCTCTTCTGCTTTTGAACCGCTTCCAGCAACGAGGGAATCGTGAGATGGGGTTCGTGCACCGTCAGCGAAATCACGTCGCCATTCTCCCGCACCGCTTCGACCCCTGTCAGCGCTCTCCATACCGACAATCCCGCGCCGTCTGTGTCGCCGCTCACCGCAAATTCGAGCACGTGATGGCCTCCCAGTTTTTCGATCAGTTCCGCCGGCGAGCCTTCAGCAATCACTTCGCCGTGATCGACAATCGCCAACCGGTCGCACAATTTCTCCGCCTCGTCCATGTAGTGAGTAGTCAGCAGCACCGTGCCGCCACGTTTCTGAAATCCGCGAATCAGGTCCCACAGTTGCCGCCGGCTTTGCGGATCCAATCCCGTTGTCGGCTCGTCGAGAAAGAGAATTTTCGGGTTTCCCACCATCGCCGTCGCTACCGCCAGCCTCTGCCGTTGGCCCCCGGAAAGCTTGCCCACCATGGCATCTGCTTTTTCGGTGAGCTGCAGCTCTTCCATCACCTCCTGCGCCGATCGCGGTCGCGCATAGAAGCTGGCAAACAACTCGATCGTCTCCCGTACCGTCAGCTTCTCCGAAAGCCGCGTCTCCTGCAGCGAAACACCGAGCTGCTCGCGCAACTCGCGGGAATGCGTAGTCCACCGCTGGCCCAGAATCTCCACCTGCCCGGAGGTCGGCTCCAGCAATCCTTCCAGAATTTCGATGGTTGTGGTCTTTCCCGCGCCGTTCGGCCCCAGCAATCCGAAGCACTCCCCTGCCCGGATCTCCAGGTTCACCCCGCGCACCGCTTCGACTTTTCCCTCGTATGTCTTGCGAAGGTCGCGGCACACGATCGCAGCACTCATCCCTGAATTCTAGCCGAAAGCTTTGGATCAGTTTGGCTCCCTCCCCATCTCCAGAGATTCAAGATTTTGCATTCCTGAAACAATCCCGAAAGCCAATCTGGATTAAACTATCTGCTTGTAGCGAAGCGCTTGTTCCTCAACATCCTAGTGAGAAGCTAGAAGCCGAAAGGACCGTCAGCATGCTGCGCAAAACCCTCGTCCTCCTGCTGGTCTTACTTGCTGTAAGCCTCGTCTCCGCACAGGAATCCCGGCATTTCACTTTCCACTATGCGTTCACCGTCAAGAACGTCACTCCGGGCCAACCGGTCCGAATCTGGATTCCTATGGCCCACACCGACGCCTATCAGGAAGTGAAAGTCGTTTCTGCAACCGGGGACCTGCCGCTAAAGAAGACTCATGAGTCCAAATTCGGCAACGAAATGTTCTATGCGGAAGACAAAAAAGCCAAGGCGGCGGACCTGCACTTTGAAGTCGTCTATGACGTTGTCCGTCACGAACGCTTCTCGCTCGGCACCGGCGTTCCCCACCTCACCGCAGTCGCGCTCAATAAGCATGAGAAGCAAATGGACCTCGCTCCCGATGCCTTGGTTCCAACCACCGGCCTACCCGCGGACCTGGCCGCCAAAGTGACGCAAGGAAAATCCACCGACCTCGACAAGGCGCGCGCCATCTACGATTACGTGTTCACCACGTTGAAGTATGACAAGACCGGCACCGGCTGGGGACGCGGTGACGTGCTCTACGCCTGCGACGCGAAGAAGGGTAACTGCACCGACTTCCACTCTCTGTTCATTGCCATGGCGCGCTCGCAGGAAATTCCGTCGCGCTTCGAAATCGGCTTTCCTCTGCCCGCCGACAAGCACTCCAGCGAAATCGCCGGCTACCATTGCTGGGCGGAATTCTTCGAACCGAAAGATGGATGGATCCCCGTCGATATTTCCGAAGCGTGGAAGCATCCCGAAAAGAAGGATTACTTCTTCGGAGCGCACGACGACAATCGCATTCAGTTCACCATGGGTCGCGATCTCGAGCTCAGCCCCAAGCAGGACGGAAAGCCGCTCAATTACTTCGTCTATCCCTACGTGGAAGTGTCGGGCAAGGAGTTCCCCAACACCTCGCTGGCATTCTCATTTGCCGATGTGGAGGGCGCGCAAACCGCCTCAACAAAATGAATCTATATGTGGACACGGGCGTCCCCGCCCGTGTCCGCCGACTTCCAGTCGCCCGCCTAAACCCTACTTCAGAGCATTCAACCCGTCCGAAGCCTTGTTGAAACTGGGATCAATCGTCAGCGCCTTCTGAAAATGTAGCCGGGCATTCTGCACGTCGCCCGCGGCTT
Organism: Terriglobia bacterium; assembly: GCA_963797845.1. Classification (GTDB taxonomy): domain Bacteria; phylum Acidobacteriota; class Terriglobia; order Terriglobales; family Acidobacteriaceae; genus DASREM01. The sequence goes on along the minus strand of CAWCRE010000004.1, from coordinate 71,368 downwards.
TGTAGGCACGTCCCAGCCCAAACTCTGCACTCGCCGATTTCGGATAATCCTCCGCATTCGCGCTCAGCAACGCGACCGCTCCCTTGAAGTCACCCATCTTCGCCATCTGGTACCCGATGAACTCGACGCCCGTACGTGTACCTACATTAGGATTAGCAGCGCGGAACCCGCGATAGGTCCACATCACGCTGACCGGATCCGTACGCTCCATATAAAGTTGCTCTAACATCTGCTGCAACGGGGTCCGCTCAAACTGCGGCGGTCCGAAAAAACTCGGATCCAGAGGTTTATTAATCTCGATCGATTGCACCACGTTGGAATTCAGTTCCCGGCCCGTCGCAATCTCGATTTCCGTAATCCTGAATGGAAACAGCACTCCACTCACAGCTCGGTAGTCTCCAATCCGATTCTCGGAAAGCACCGGCTCTCCGAATGCGTGAATCTTTGCGGAGCGCCGATCGCCCACAATTAGAAATGTCTCCGAATCAAGGAACAGGTCCTTTTCGAAGCCGTCGGCCAGCGTGACATGCAATTTGTACGCAGACTTCCCCGCGAATTGTTCTGTTCCCGAGAGCTCCACCCGCGTCCCCATTAGCTTGGCGTCGACCAGCGAATCGATAATCTCAATGCCGTGCCGTGCAGCTGCCGCCGCTGCTCCCACCGTGCGAATGACCACGCCCGGATCGCCATAGTATTCCCACGCGCTCCCGTCGTATCCCTCATTCACGTCGACTTTCAGGTCTTTGGGATCGCCAATGGTCTTGTAGTACGGACGCATTCTCGCGAGGAAAGCATCCGGGATCACGAACGAACCTTCGCGATACTCGAGATGTTGAATTACCGAATGGATGGCATCAATCTTGTCTCGTCCCCCAACCGCCTGCACGTGACGGGCGAGAATTTCGTCCAGAGACAACTCAGCCGGTTGTCCTTCAGCCGAAACGGCTGCGACCAACGCGAACAGAGCAACAACAAGTAGGATCGTTCGCTTCACTTTTTCCTCAACGTTCTACGCACGGGTTAAGACTTCCAACCCCGCCATTTGTTAGCAGCCCGTCGAGAAAAGCCGTGAGAATGCTGGTAACAGCTAAGAGACGCGCTTCCGGCAGGCATTCCGCCTGCCCGCACATCGCTGGCTTCTAGTCGCCAGCCTCGCCCTTCTGTGGAAACACGCTATGCTTCGCCTCCGGCATCGGCACATTCCCTTTCGCGTCGCGCCATAGAATCGCATTCAATTCCGAGGCCTTCGCCGCATCCGGCCGCGAGAAATTCATCTTCGAGGACTGCGCGGCACCCGGGGCTTTCTCGGCGTTCAGCTGATAAATGAGTCCATTATCCCGATTTCGCCAGTCCGCCGAGAACGGTGCCTGATTGCCTTCTCCTTCGAATAGCGGCGCCATGATCGGCGCATACCCATCATTCTGATTCATCGGTGGCACTCCCAGCAGCTCTTCCATAGTGTGCACCACGTTCACCGTCGTATAGAACCGGTGCGTCACAAACGGCTTCTCCGCCGACCCCGGAGAATACTTGCTGATCACCAACGCCGTCGAGCGATGCGCGTCCACATGATCCGCCCCGTCCTGTGCGTCGTCTTCCAGTACGAAGATCGCCGTGTCGTCCCAGTAAGGACTGTGCGACACCGCATCCACCACCCGCCCCAGCGCCAGGTCGTTGTCGGCAACCGCCGCCGCTGGCCGTGGCTTTCCCGGACGCGTTCCGCTGGTGTGGTCATCCGGTAAATACAGAGTGACGAATCCCGGCAGCTGCGTTCCGCTTCCCTGCTGCCGCGCCTTCACAAACGAAGCAAATTCATTCAGAAACTCATCCGCCCGCAGCTGGTCGGGATACTCCGTGTTGAAATCCGGGAATTGCGGATCGAAATGATCGCGCAGCACCGCCTTGTTTGGACGAATCGCCTTCATCACTGGAACCGGCCAGGTAAATGGACTTGCCGATCCATGAGGATCGCCCAGGTTTTCCGGCAAGGGCTCACCTTTCTGAATGAATTGCCGTGAGCACTGCCCATTCAAAGGCGAAGTTGTACCATCCTGCGGAGACGCCGCCTGTCCCTCGCTCGGCTGGCACCACTCCGTACTCACAAACTCACCGTAATCGCGGTAACTCATCCCGTGCCGTGCCATGTTGTCCCATATGTAGCCCGTGGCCGGAGCATCTACGTCAGGTTCGCCGTTGTCGTCGGGAAATTCATCCGCCACGGTCCCCTGGAAATCGTAAGTCCGCTCCTGGCCCCGGTAGCCGATCTGCCATGTCTTCTCGTTGTAGTCGCTCGTGATCGCGGCGTTGGTCCACTCGTGTCCATTGCCCGAGACCTCGCCGCTGTCATAGAAATTATCGAGTAGCCCAAACTGCATCGCCAGCTTGTGCTCGTTCGGCGTGATCTCCGCCCCATACATCGTCAGCGAAGGATCGCCATTGCCAAGTTTGATGTCGCCGAAAATTTGATCGTAGGTGCGATTTTCCTTGATGACGTAGATCACGTGATGAATGGGATTCGATCCCGCATGAAACTTGAACTTCGCGGGATCGCTCTTCAGCAGGTTCGCCGACTCAGCCTTCTCGGTCAGCTCACCCAGGTGCTTCTCAGCGTCTTTCAGATTGATCCGGGCAATCGATCCGTACAGCAAAGTCGGAATATACGGATGGTCACGATGCCGGCGTTCCACTTTCAATTCGCTGATCCCGTTATCTGGGCCAGTGCCTTCGCCCTTGGCTGTTGCCACCAGCAAATCACCTCCCGCAATCGCCAACGCGCTCGGGTACCAGTCGGTGGGAATGAATTCAGAACTATCGAAAATTGGCCCTCCATCACCGGCGATATCGTCGGCTCCTGTTCGAACTTGGCTCGGATGCAGAATGGCCACAGCATTTAGTGACGCATCCGCCACATACAACTTCTTCCCGTCCGCGGATTGCGCCAATGCGATGGGGTAACTCCCGCCATATTTCTGCCCCGGCATCCGTGTCGACATCGTGCGCATCAACTTTCCCGAACCGGTGTCCACCACCGCCACCGCATCTGCATTCGACAGCGCTACATACAACTTCGACTCATCCGGACTTAGCAGCATGGCGGTGGGGTGTGAACTAGGTGCGGTGATCTCCTTTGGCTCCAGCACCTCCCTCGAATCGAGCAAAGATATTAGCCGTTCAACCTGGCCCGATTCGAGATTCAGTTCCACCACCCGCGAGCGGTTCCACAGGCTGCACCACGCACGCTTTCCGTCACGAGTGGCGACCACGGTGTACGGAAACGACGACGGAACAATCGCATGCGAACTCAGATCGAAGGACTGCAGGATGTTTCCACTTTCTGGATCAAGCAAGACCGCGTTATCCGACAAGTTGTTCGCGATCAGCAGCCGCTCTTTGCCCTCTCGCGCAAGAACTGCCAGCCCTGCCGGATACGAAATCGTGGTTGCCTGCGACGCGGGGTCGCGTAATCCCGATGCCACCTTGTGCCCTGCAGGAAGCGGCTGCAGCGGCAGCTTGATAAATCGCTCCGGAGCCACCTTCCCCTCCGCAAACGAGTACACGGCAATTCCATTCCCAACGTCGTTCTTCTCAGTCCCGGTCGGATCCGTGATCGAAGAAATCGAAGCGTAAAGATGCTTGCCGTCCCCACTGAATGCCAGACCGATAAAGTAAGTCTGCTTCGCACTCTCCGCCAGGCGATCATCGGGGAAATCTGAAACCTGATTCGTCTTCAGATCGAGCACCGCGATCGACTGGTGCGCCTGCGATTTCTGAGTGCCGTAACCGAAGTTCAACAAGGCGGCATAACGTCCATCAGGACTGACAGCAATCGTGACCGGAAAACTATTGACCGGTCCCAACCGTCCCAGCGATGGCGTGTGTAGTACCTTGCTCGTCGCAAGGTTCACATCTTTCGATTTCGTAGGCTCCTTCGCCAACAACAGCACAACCAACGCCACGAGCACGATTGCCGCAATTCCCAAAGATCGCTTCACGATGCCTCCGCTGCGCAGCATTAGAGCACTCGCGGCGCAAAAAGAAAACCGGTCAGTTACCTGACCGGTGCGCACGAACGAAACAAAACGGTCTTAACGTGTCTCTCGTATCTCCTGCACCGTTGCCGGTTCTTGCGGAGCATTGTGCCGCACATCCGCACCGCGCACCCAGAAGATCACGTCTTCCGCGATATTGGTCGCATGGTCCGCCACGCGCTCCAGGTTCCGCGCCACCAGTAGCGAATCCAAAGCTTGCCGGGTCACTTCCGGCCGCTCATTCATCGCCTTCACCAGCGAAATAAAGGCTTCGTCCCGCATCCGGTCCACCACGTTATCCATCTCCAGCACCGCCTGCGCTAATTCGGCTTTGCCTTCAATGAAAGATTCCAGGGACCGGCGCACCATTGCCGAAACCGCAGCCGCCATCCGCGGAATATCGACCGGCAACTCCACCTTGGGCAGGTCCGCCATGTCCATCACCCGCTCGGCGATGTTGACGGCCTGGTCTCCCACCCGCTCCAGGTCCGAGTTGATCTTGGTGACTGCCAGAATGAAGCGCAGGTCCACCGCCATGGGTTGTTGCATGGCCAGCAGGTCGAAAGCCTGCTCGTCGATGTCACGTTCCGCAGCGTTGATCTGCGATTCGCCTTCGAGCACCATGTGGCAGCGCGCCAAATCGCGTTCGATGTAGGCTTGGCAAGCGCGATCCACCGCCTGCTCCGCCAATCCACCCATCCGCAGCAGCCGTTGTCGTAAATCGTCCAGCCCTTGCTGGAAGCGTGTGCGCATTATCCAAACCTGCCTGTTATGTAGTCTTCCGTCCGTTTATCGGACGGGTTGGTGAAAATCTTCTCGGTCTTGTCGAACTCGATCAAACTGCCCAGCAGGAAGAACCCCGTGAACTCCGCCACTCGCGACGCCTGCTGCATGTTGTGGGTGACGATGACGATAGTAAATCGTTCCTTCAGCTGAAAAATCAATTCTTCAATCTTGCCGGTCGAGATCGGGTCCAGCGCCGAACACGGCTCATCCATCAACAGAACTTGCGGTTCCACTGCCAAAGCGCGCGCGATGCACAAGCGTTGTTGCTGTCCGCCCGACAGGCTCGCGCCCGATTTCTTCTTCGCCGTATCCTTGACTTCGTCCCAAAGCGCCGCCGCCAGCAACGATTTCTCGACGATCTCATCCAGCCGCTTGCGATCGTGAAACCCATTCAGCTTCAGCCCGGCAGCTACGTTGTCGTAAATCGACATCGTAGGAAACGGATTCGGTTTCTGAAACACCATCCCGATCCGTCGCCGCACCTGCACCGCGGGCGTCCCGTTGTAAATATTCAGATCCCCAATCTCAACTTTTCCTTCCGCGCGCGCTTCCGGAATCGTCTCGTGCATCCGGTTCAGGCAACGCACAAAAGTCGACTTCCCGCAGCCGGAAGGTCCAATCACCGCCGTGGCGTGGTTCGCTGCCATTTTGATGTTGATGTTCTTCAAAGCCTGCGTCTTGCCGAACCATGCGTTCAGTTGCTCGACTTGAATGCCGACACCCATATTCAGTTGGCTCCCTTGAGCATTCCGCGGCTCGCCGCCAGCCGCACCGCGCTCACCGACACCACAATCAAAATAATCAGGATCAGCGCTCCCGCCCACGCCTGCCGGTGCCATTCATCGAACGGAGAAATGGCGTACGTGAAAATTTGCAACGGCAATGCCGCCGTCGGCTGATTCATGTTCCAGTTCCAGTATTGATTGCCGAAGGCGGTAAACAATAACGGCGCAGTTTCCCCGGCAATGCGCGCAAAAGCCAGCATGATCCCGGTGATGACTCCCGAAGTCGCCGTCCGCAAAGTAATGGACAAAGTCGTCCGCCATCGCGAAACACCCAGTCCATACGCCGCTTCTCGCACTCCCAACGGAACCAGCAGCAACATTTCTTCCGTGGTCCGCGTGATCGTAGGGATCATCATCAGCGCCAGGGCTGCGCCGCCCGCCAGCGCCGAGAAGTGTCCCTGCCGCAACACCACCAATCCGTAAGCCACGATTCCAACAATGATGGAGGGTACGCCGTTCAGCACGTCCGCCGTAAAGCGAATCAGATTTCCCAGGCGGTTCCGTCCATATTCCGCCAGGTAAATCCCTGCGCCGATTCCCATCGGCACCCCGATCAGGCTTGCAATTCCCAGGATCAACACCGATCCGGCAATCGCATTCGCCATGCCGCCGCCGGCCTCGCCTACCGGCTTCGGAGTCTGCGTCAGAAACGCCCAATTCAGCGATCCAATTCCTTTGTAGACCAGGTACGCGAAAATCGCGCCCAGCGGCAGCAGCACCAGCAACACCGATAATGCGGCCGCGCCCGTCATTAACGAATTCATGAACCGGCGTTGCAGGCTCAGTGGCTTCATGTCCATATTCGCTGCAGTTGTCGCCATGTTATGTGCTGCTCCGTGCCGGCATGCCGCGAGTTACGCTCCACACCAGCACCTGCGCAAGAATGTTCACGATGATCGTCACGATGAACAGCGCCAGCCCTACTTCCACCAGGGCGCTCAGATAGGTATCGCCCGTCGCCTCGCTAAATTCGTTCGCAATTACGCTGGCCATCGTGTACCCCGGAGCGAACAACGACTTCGCAATCTCCGGCCGGTTCCCGATCACCATCGTGACCGCCATCGTCTCGCCCAGCGCGCGGCCCAGTCCGAGAATTACCCCGCCCAGAATACCCGCTCGGGCATTGCGGAGTACGCCAGTACGAATCATCTCCCAGCGAGTCGCCCCCAGCGCCAGCACCGCCTCGCGCTGCTGTTGCGGCACCGCCGTCATCACCTCACGTGTGATCGCGGAAATGATGGGCACCACCATAATCGCAAGGATGACTCCAGCTGCCAGCATTCCAATTCCGTAGGGAGTGCCGGAGAAGAATCCGGTCCATCCCAGGTAGCGGCCGAGGAACGGCTCTACATACTGCCGCAGTAGCGGCACCAACACAAAGATGGCCCACAATCCATAAATCACGCTGGGAATCGCCGCGAGAAGCTCCGTGGTGAATGCGAGTGGTGCGCGCAGCCACCGCGGAGACATTTCCGTGATGAAGACAGCAACGCCCACCGCCAACGGCACCGCCAACACCAGCGCCACCGCCGAGGAAACGAGTGTGCCGTACACGAACGGCCACGCGCCAAACTGATTGTTAACCGGGTCCCATTCGCTGGCGAAGAAAAATTTCCATCCGAACGCGTGCCACGAGAGGCTCGATTTCGTGATCAGCTGGTAAATGATGAGCCCGACCAGCGCCAACACCGACAAGCCGCATGCCAGCATTGCACCATGGAATACCCTATCGGCTAGCCAGCTGGTTCCGATTCCCGCCAACGGCGAAGCCTCGGCCCGTTCCGCTACCGCAAGTCTTGATTTTGCTGGTGATTCGGAGCTCGGCAGATGAGGTGCTCCTAACGCTCGATTAGCCACGAAGGGACCGTAGCAGAAACGTGTTACAGGAGTGTTAAAATGCCGGATTGCATTGCACTACCCCGGCAGAGTTGTGCTTGCAAGGAACTGCTCCAGCGAGTATTTTCTGAGGCCTCGGCCGATAGTCATGAACGCGTCTCAAGATCGCCACGCTCGCGCTTTTGACAAGTTGAATCGTCAAATCGCGAAACTCTCCGATAAGCCCAGGCCCGAGTCTGTTCATCGCTTCCGCACTCTTAGCCGCCGCGTGGAAGCCCTCCTGGAGGGCTTGGTTGCCGAGCCCGCCGGCAATGACAAGAAGCTTCTCGATCTGCTCGCCCGTCTACGCAAAAAAGCGGGCAAGGTACGCGACCTTGATGTGCAGATTTCAACCTTGCGCAATCTTCGTATCCCGCAGGATCGTTCCCGCAAGGCGGAATTGCTGCAAATGCTCTGCTCCGAACGCCAGAAGCGGGAAACCCGCCTCGCTTCGGCCTTCAATGAAAAAACACTTCGCGAACTAAGCAAGCGCCTCAAGCGGGCGTCACGGTCTTTGCCCACCGGCAGCGATCCGCTTGCTCCCGCCGTTCGTCAGCTCCAGGCCCTGACCCAGGAAGCGGTGCCCATCACTGAAGCCACTTTGCACCGCTACCGAATTCTCGGTAAACGTGTGCGCTATCTCGCCGAGCAGTGTCCCGAAGATCCTCAAGCCCGCGAAATCGTTTCCCGCTTGAAGCAAGTCCAGGATGCGATCGGCGATTGGCATGACTGGTTGAAGCTCACCGCCAAGGCGAACAAGTTCTTCGATGGCGCTCCGGATTCCGGTCTGCTTTCGACCTTGCGAGCCATCACTCGCAACAAGTTCCTCCAGGCTGTGGACGTTCTCACCCGCGCCCGGAGCGAATTTTCCTCCTCCGCTCGTAAAGCCTGCCAAATCGGCTGCTGTCGGCCCGCTTAGAACAGCGACCGCCTGATTCACTTCCAACGTTCCTCCCCGGTTCTCCATCCAAGCCCTTTCTCGCTGTACACTGTGGTTCTTTCATTTATGCCAACCTTGGCGGCCGTCGACATCGGATCGAACTCTGTTCGCCTGAAAATTTCCCGGCTCACTCGGGGCAAGCTGCGCGAGATCCACGAAGATCGCGAGGTCGTTCGGCTCGGCGAATCCGTTTTTCGCTCCGGCATTCTTTCTCCCGACGCCATGGCGAACACAGTCAAAGTCCTTCGCCGCTTCCATCGCGCGGTGCAGAAGGAAGGCTGCGACCTGGTGCGCGTGGTCGGAACCAGCGCTCTTCGCGATGCCCGCAACTCCAAGGCCTTTCTCGAGTGGGTCCGCTCCACCACCGGATGGAGCGTCGAAATCATCTCCGGACTGGAAGAAGCCCGATTGATCCACCTCGGCCTCGTCTCCACCTTCCGCATGGACGCCACCGTTCTGATGATTGACCTGGGCGGTGGCAGTTGCGAATTGACGGTGTCCGATCGCGGTCACATCAAAGAGACGGTCAGCCTTCCGCTTGGTGCTGTTCGTCTTACCAACGAATTTTTGCAGCACGATCCGCCCCGCAAGTCGGAACTGCAGCGCCTGCGTGGTTTCGTGGAACGGGAAATTCGCAGGATCGAAGATCGCGTTGTGCGCGCCAAACCGAAAGTCGTTCTCGCCACCTCCGGCACGGCAGCAGCCCTGGCGGGCGCTTCGCACGGCCTCTACAAAACCACAGGGTCCCGCGCCCACGCGGTCTCACGTGCGCAGATGAGTCGCCTTGCCCGCAGAATTTCACGCTTGCCCATCGCGGAGCGGCGCAAACTGCCGGGCGTCGGCCCGCGCCGCGCAGAGATTATCGTCGCCGGAGCCATGGTATATGCCGAAGTGCTCGACCGCTGTGAATTGAGCGGCTTCCGCTATTCGCCTCTCGGATTACGCGACGGTTTGCTCGCGCAGATGGCAGCGGAATACGATCGCAGCACGCGCTCCGGAAAGCAGATCGCCACCGAGCGCGCCGACTCCTTGCTCCAGGCGGTTCGTCACTACCGGGTGGATATCAACCACGCGCAAGCAGTCCGCGAATCCGCCATGTTTCTGTTCGGCGCTTTAAAGTCGTTGCACAGCCTGACTCCTGAATACAAAGAGTGGCTCGCTGCCGCAGCCATGCTCTATGAAGTCGGCGACTATGTGAACCGCAACGGCCGGCATCGCCACACCCACTACATCATTTCCAATTCCGAAATTCTCGGGTACACGCCCGCCCAGCGCCGCATTATCGCGGCCATCGCGCGCTATCTGGGAAAGTCCATGCCGGCTCCGGGCGATGGTCCCATGAAAGTGTTGAACCCGGCGGATCGCGAATCGGTTCGCCGCGCTTCTTTGCTGTTGCGCCTCGCGCGCGCACTCAACCTCGGCCGCGGCAACGCAGTCCGCGACACAAAGATCCGCCTGCACGACGGTCAGGTACAACTGACCCTCATCGCAAAGCCACGAGCCAGCGTCGATTTGGAACTTTGGGCGGTAGAAAAAGAAAAGAATTACTTCCGTGAGCTCTTTGGCCGCGAACTCTCTGCCGCTGCGGCATAGAGGGTGCGCACAATCTTCGGGGTAAACATCCATTGCAACACACCCGAAGTTCTGGTCAGTTCAACTCTGGCCACTGCGCCTTTTTTCAGATCGGTATTCGCCTCGCTTCCAGGGTCGCAAATGCTGTGGCCCAGAAACTCGCTCAGGTTGGGATTGTGTCCCACCACCATGATGCTTTCCGCGCGCGCATATTTTTCCAGCATCTTCCGGAAATCGGCGTAAGGCGCTGCCGGCTTCAGTGCCTCCTCCAGCTGCAATTTCCCTTCGTAGCCGAGTTCATTCCCCACCAGCGATGCAGTTTGCGTGGCCCGCTTTAAGGGACTGGAAATGATGGCCTCTACATGAACATCCAGGGCCGACAGGGCGCGACCGACTTCGCCGCACTGTTCAATTCCATTCTTGTCCAGGGCCCGCTTCTCGTCCCGCTTCGGATTGCTCATCCGCTCGCCGGCGCTGGCGTGGCGGAGAAAATAAACCACCATCGTGCTTTACCGTTCCTTTCCCATGCTCAACCGTTTGGTGCGATGTTGCGGCGGGGGCGGAATCACTTCCATGGTCTGCTTCCCTTCCGCCAGTCCAATCAGAAATTCCTGCGCATTGAAGGCCGCAGCTCCCATCGGAGCCCGGCGCTTTCCTTGCGCTTTCCATGCCCGCAGATACTTGCCGTCTTTCTGCAACAGTCGCGCTTTGACATTATCCGCAAGATACACATTCAAAATTTCGTGCACCACCCGCTCTCGCAGCAACGGATCCTTGATGGGGAAAACCACTTCCACCCGCTCGTAGAGGTTTCGCGGCATCCAGTCAGCGCTGCCGATGTAGACCTCTTCTTCGTCGCCGTTCGCGAAATAGAAGATGCGGCTGTGTTCCAGGAACCGTCCCACAATACTGCGCACCCGGATCCGATCGCTCACCCCCCGCACTCCCGGACGCAGCGCACACATCCCGCGAACGATCAGATCTACCTGCACGCCAGCCTGCGAAGCGCGATACAACGCCGCAATCATGTTCTTATCGAGCAAGGCATTCATCTTCGCGATGATGTGGGCCGGGCGCCCCCGCCGCGCATGTTCAGCCTCGCGCTCGATCAGCTCCAGGGTTCGTTCCGCCAGCGCCAGCGGCGCCACCAGCAGCGGATCGTAATTGGGATGCTCCGCATACGCTGTCAAAAAGCTGAACACATCGTGCACCGCGCTCGTGATTTCCGGATCTGCCGTGAGCAGGCTCAAGTCGGTGTAGATGCGCGCCGTGGTCGCGTTGTAATTTCCCGTACCCAGATGCGCGTAACGCCGCGTGACGCCATCCGGATCGCGGCGCACCAGCAACGACAGCTTGCAGTGTGTCTTCAGTCCTACCAGCCCGTGAAACACCTGCACCCCGGCATCTTCCAGGTCGCGCGCCCAGCGAATATTCGACGCCTCGTCAAAGCGCGCTTTCAATTCCACCACCGCCGTCACTTCTTTCCGCGAAGCTGCGGAGATCAACGCCGGCACAATCAACGAGTGCTCGCTGGTCCGGTAAAGCGTCTGCTTGATCGACAGCACGCGCGGATCTTCCGCCGCCGCCTCGATGAATGACACCACGGCATCGTAGGAATCGAACGGATGATGCAGCAGACACATCGTGTCGCCGCAGCTCTTCGAAAAGATCCTGCGACTTCGCCGTTAGCCGCAGTTCCCGCGGCGCAAACGGCTTGAATTTCAGCTCCGGCCGCTCCGTCTGCTCGTAAATGTTAAACAGCCGGAACAGGTTCACCGGTCCATTCACCGGAAACACCTGCCATGGATCGATCTCAAAATTCGTGCGCAGCCGCTCCACGATTTCCGGATCGGCATCCGACTCGATCTCCATCCGCACTGCGTCGCCCTTACGCCGGTTGTGCAGCTCCGTGCGAACCGACTCCAGCAGGCTTCGCGACTCTTCTTCTGCGAGATAAAGATTGCTGTTGCGGGTCACCCGAAACGGGGCTGAGGAAACGATGTCGTAGCCGTGATACATCCGCGCCGCGTGATATGCCACCAGGTCGGCAAGGAAAATAAAATCGGTCGCTGCCGTCCGACGGCAATCGCACCAGCCGCGGCAGAGCTCGCGGCACTGTCACCACTCCGGTGTAGGTAGTGGAGGAACGCCGACGCCGGCGCAACAGGAACGCCACGCATAGCGCTTTATTAATGACGCGAGGAAACGGATGCGCCGGATCCACCGTCACCGGCGTCAACAACAGATCCAGTTCCCGCTCGCAATAATCATCGACGAAAGCCTTGGCCTTCGTATCCAGTTCGTGCAGCCCGAGCACACGAATCCCGTTCTCGTCCAGCACAGGCCGCAGTCGCTCGTTCCAGCAGCGATACTGGTCTTCGACAAAATCTCGCGTGATCCGCGAAACCAGTTCCCGCTTGTCCAGCAACGTCAACCCGTCCGGCCCGGCTTCCACGTATCCGTCTTCGATCTGCTGCACCAGCCCGGCGACCCGGACTTCGAAGAATTCGTCCAGGTTGCTGGCGCTGATCGACAAAAACTTCAGCCGTTCCAGCAGTGGATTGTTGCGATCTTCCGCTTCCTCGAGCACTCGGCGGTTGAACTCGAGCCACGAAACTTCGCGGTTGATGTAGTACGCAGGGTTATCGAGCAGCGTGCGCATCAGGGTCTTGGATTTCCTTGCAGGGTGTTTGTTCCAGCCAGACTACTTCGGGACAGGCAGAGCTTCCGCCGTTCCCTTTCCCTTACCGGCCGAAGCCCGTTTCACGATGACGAGATCGAGATCGTTCCCGCCTTCTCGCTTTAGAAACAAATGCCGCTTTTCGATTCTCGCCTGCACCGGGGTATCAGGCTTGTAGTCGTTCATCAACGTATCGTCTTCGTGACGCGGGGTGTACTGCGCCGTGTACACCGTGTCTTTCACTTTTATCTGCAACTCGTAGTATGGGTCGTCCTTGGTCACCGGCGTGTTCACGATGTAGTAAAGCGTGCGCGTATTCACTTTCTTCTGAACGTCTACGATGGTTCCGTCCAGGTACGCCCCCTGCACTGCGAAGGCCATGGAAACCAGGACGATTACGATGGGGAAACCCAAAATCCGCTTCATGCAGAAGCCATAGTATAGATCATTCGTCCCCGAGTGTCCCCCAACAGCAATGCGCCAGCTGGAAAGCTGGCGCATCCTGCAGTCATATTGGAACAGCCACAACCGGTTGCGGGTCTAGTGCACCTGCTTGATCTCCTCCCGCACCTTGGTGGCCACATTGTCCGGCAACGGTGCATAGGTCAGTTGCGATGTCATTTTCTCGCCATCATTCAACATCCAGGTCAGGAAGTCGCTCAGGATCTTCCCTTTGTTTGCATCCTTTGCGGGCACAGGCATCAACAACCAGGTGAAGCTCGAGATAGGATACGATTCTTTCCCCGGAGCATTGGTGATCGACACCCGGAAGTCCGCCGGCATCGCTTTCATCGAAGCTGCCGCCGCCGTCACGCTCTCCAGGCTGGCTTTCACGAACTCACCCGAAGCGTTCTTCATGACTCCGTACGGAATATTGTTCTGCACGGCATAGATCAGTTCGATGTAGCCAATGCCGCCCTGCATCTGGCGAATCATTCCGGCGACGCCTTCGTTGCCTTTGCCGCCCAGCCCCACCGGCCACTTCACCGAGGTATTTTTTCCCACCGAGCTCGCCCATTCCGAACTCACTTTCGAAAGATAGTCGGTGAAGATGTAAGAGGTTCCGCTTCCATCCGAGCGATGGATCACCACAATGTCAGTGCCCGGCAGATTCACTCCCGGGTTCGCTTTCACCAGGATCGGATCATTCCAGGTTTTGATCTTGCCCAGGAAAATTCCCGCCAGCGCCTCCGGAGTGAATTTCAGGTCTCCACTGACGCCCGGCACGTTGTACGCAGGAACCACCGCTCCCAGCACCGTGGGAATATGCAGAATCTTGAAGCCCTTGGCCTGGCCGAGCTGTTCGTCCGTCATCGGACCATCGCTCGCGCCAAAGTCCACGGTTCCGGCCAGCACTTGTCGAATCCCGCCGCCGCTGCCGATCGATTGATAGTTGATCTCCACCTCGGGATGAGCCTTGTGGTATTCGCTGAACCACTTGGAATAAATCGGATATGGAAATGTTGCGCCCGCCCCGTTCAACGTGGTCTGCCCTACTGCGGGTAGCGCGAGAGCGACACACAACAGCGCAATGCGACGAATCACTAGATCCTCCAGAAATTAGTTTTGTCTGGTTGTACGTTTGCTTTGTTACAGGACGGTTACAAACGGGTGAATTTCCGATAAATGCAAGGCCGCGCACGTTTCGCGCCTGTTCACGGAATCGGAAAGAGGGTGGCCCATGTCTCGCGCATTTTGCGAGACGTGGGGCTTTTGCGTGCGACAGGCAAAGGACCACTCATTCGCTTCGTTGCCCGCCGGTTTCAAGCTCGCCTTGAAAGGGCGCAGCTTCAGCTGCGCCGCAAGGGCATAAATTAGACTGCGGCTTTAGCCGCTGGGGCTGCTGCTGGGCCTCGGTAGGACTTTTGCCGCCTCCTTGAATGTCCTTACGTTCCCGTCCCGCTAAGGATGACTTGCTGCGGGCTGCATCCGCCGTTATCGGAAATCGAAAGCGTCGCGCTCCGCGCTCCGGTCCTCGTGGGTGTAAACCTGAGGCTAATCTTACAGCTGGCGTGTCCGGCCACGCCGCTGCTACAGGTATTCGTCTGTGTAAAATCTCCGCCGTCGCTTCCCGCGATGCTGATCGAACTGATCGACAGCGTTTGGCCTGAGACGTTGGTTATAGTCACGTAAACCGGCGCGCTCGTCGTTCCCACCGTCTGATTGCCGAAATTGACGGCGATGCCGGACAACTTGACGACGGTGCCGCAACCGGTGAGCGAAATGATTTGCGGACTGCCCGCGAGCATCGTCGGTGATCGTGACCGAACCGTTGCGCGTGGTCTTTCTGGGTTGGCGTGAACTGCACGCTGATCGTGCAACTCGCGCCCACGCCCACGCTGCTACCGCAGGTATTGCTTTGAGTGAAGTCTCCACTGGCAACAATGCTGGCGATGTTCAGCGTGCCCGTACCGGTGTTGGTGAGAGTGACCTGCTGCGTCGCGCTGGTGGTGCGCAAGAGCTGCGTAGGAAAAGTCAGGCTGGTGGTCGATAGCGTAACCACCGGAGCAGTGCCCGCTCCGGAGAGAGCCGCAGTCTGCGGACTCCCTACCGCGCTGTCGTTCACGTTGACCGTCGCCGTGCGCGTACCCGTTGCAGTGGGAGTGAAGGTGACTGAAATCGTGCAACTCGCTCCACCCGCCAGGCTCGTGCCGCAGGTATTGGTTTGCGAATAATCCGTCGGGTTCGCCCCAGTGAATGTGATGCTGTTAATCGCTGATCGCGTCGTGCCGGAGTTGGTCAACGTGACGCTCTGCGGGAGCTGGCGCTGCCGACGTTCTGAGCCGCGTACGTCAGGCTTGGGGGTGAAAGCTGGCAGTGGACTGCAGAAATATCGATACTCAGTAGCCCAGCCCGCATCCGCAGCGCTAAATCCAATCGTCCGTCGCTATTGAAATCTCCTATGGCTAGGCCGAGGGGATAAATTCCGAGCGTTGGAACTGAGTCTCGTGCTTTTGAAGCTCCCATCACCGTTGCCCAGCAAATCGAAACATATCCATCTGGTAAGCTGTCTGAAACACTTGTTCTCATTCGATGATCGACTAAATCTATTTTTCCATCTCCGTTGAGATCTCCAAGCACGGTTGTATCGGGTTCGCCGTAGGTCGCTAATATGTCGGGATTGCGATTGGAATGTTCCGTCACCGTTGCCGAGCAGCACTGACACTTGGCTCTCTGTAAACGCTTGTGGTAAGCGCCACTTCAGATCCAGATTGCCATCGCCATTTAAGTCGGCCGCCAGCGGCAGAGTCCGGACTGTCCAGCTGGTCGGTAATTCAACGCCGGTTAAACGTTCCATGTCCGTTGCCCTGAACGATGCCACTCCGGTTGTTGATAGTTCGGGATGATCACATCAAGGAAACCATCTCCGTTTAAGTCAGCAACTGCGGCACTCCAGCACCAGTTCCGGTTGAATAGCACTTGTCCGTCTGAAATGTGCCATCTCCGTTGCCCAGATAAATTCCTGAACCCTCCGCTATCTTCCAAGCGCCTACAAAACTGATGACTAGATCCACTTTCCGTCTCCGTTGAAGTCGGCAGCCACCGTATTTTGCCCGACCTGTGAAGAACGCACTCAGCGCCTTAAGTGCGCCTTTACCGTCGCCCAGACAGACCTGCGTCATCCCGAGCTACGTTGCTGCTGGCGAGTCCAGTTTGCCGTCTCCGTTGAAGTCGCCGATGACAACATTCCCGGCGAGCACTGCTCAGCGATTGGGTTGCTGAATGTGCCATCTCCTTTACCCAGCAGGATTGCAACGCCCGAACCATTGTCTACCGCCAAGTCCAATTTGCCATCGTTGTTGAAATCTCCCGCGACGGGCGAAGAGAAGTCGGGTATGAGTGTCTGCGCGAATGAAGCAATCGGCTCAGCGTTCGCTACTGGAAAAAAGACCACGTTCGATGCCGCCACGCCCGGATTCACCACCGTCACCGATGCCGTCCCCACCTTGGCGATCCTCGACGCCGGCACCTTGGCCGTCAGCTTCTGATTCGACACGACCGTCGTGGTCAGCGTCACGCCATTCCATTCGACCACCGAGGCCGAGGTAAACCCTGTGCCGTTCACCGTGAGGTTGAACCCCTTGCCGCCCGGAGCCGCGCTCGCCGGAACCAGCGGCTGGCTGATCAGCGGAACGGGATTGTTCTGCGCAAGCAGCACACGTCTGGCAAGCAGTATGAGAGCGAGTGACCAGACGAACTTCATGGGTGGATCTCCTCGGGTGGGGCCGGGCATCGAATCGGCAGGGGGGTTCGCCGAAGTCGAACGATTGTCGGTTCGAAACAGCAGAGTGTCAAGCGCGCAGCAATTCTGAGTGCAAACACTTGCATCCCTGCTCGCATTGACGCCTCCCACGCCCCTTGTTAGCCTTGAGAGTTTGCTTGGCGACGACGGTCGCCACAAGAGAGCCTATGTCAGCTATCAAGTTCCGCGGTGTGGATTTTCTCGAGTTCGATTCTTTACTCAGCGACGACGAACGCCTCGTTCGCGACACCTCGCGCAAGTTCATCGAGGACAATCTCGTCCCCATCATTGAAGAGTGCAACCGCGCAGGACGCTTCCCTCGCGAACTGGTCAAGCCCATGGCCGACCTCGGCTTCTTCGGCGCCTCGCTCAAAGGCTATGGCTGCGCCGGCATGTCGAACGTCGAATACGGCCTGGTCATGCAGGAGATGGAGCGCGGCGACTCCGGCGTGCGCTCGTTCGTCAGCGTGCAATCCGCGCTGGTGATGTATCCCATCTACGCTTTCGGCAGCGACGAGCAAAAGCAGACCTGGCTGCCCGCGATGCAGAAAGGCGAAAAGCTCGGCTGCTTCGGCCTGACTGAGCCCGACTTCGGCTCCAATCCCGGAGGCATGCGCACTCGCGCCCGCAAGTCCGGCAAGGAATACATCCTCAACGGCGAGAAGATGTGGATCACCTCGGGCACCATCGCCGATGTCGCCGTGATCTGGGCCAAGGTAGAAGACGAGGGCAACAAAGTCCGCGGCTTTCTGGTCGAGACCGATCGCCCCGGCTTCAAAGCCGAAGACATTCACGGCAAGTGGTCGCTGCGCGCTTCGGTGACTTCCGGCTTGTCGTTGCAGGATGTGCGCATCCCTGAGTCGAACCTTCTTCCGAAGTCCGACGGCCTGAAGTCCCCGCTGATGTGCCTGAACCAGGCGCGCTATGGCATCGCCTGGGGCGGAGTCGGCGCAGCCATGTCCTGCTACGATTGCGCGCTGCAATATTCAAAACTGCGCAAGCAGTTCCGCGATCAACCCATCGCCTCACATCAGCTCGTACAAGAAAAGCTTGCCTGGATGATCACCGAAATTACCAAGGCCCAGCTACTGGTTCTGCAGGTGGGCCGGTTGAAAGATCAGAACAAGGCCCAGCACTATCACATCTCGATGGCCAAACGGAACAACGTGTGGATGGCTCTGGAGTGCGCGCGCCTCTCGCGCGACATTCTCGGAGCGAACGGAGTAGCCGATGACTACCCGATCATGCGCCACATGATGAACCTGGAGTCGGTGAAGACCTACGAAGGCACGCAGGACATTCATACCCTGATCATCGGCGCCCAGGTCACCGGCATCGACGCCTTCTAGCGGCCGGCAGCCCGTGAAGCAAAGTGTTCCCGAGGGAACATTTTGTATGTTATTTGTTGTACGTACAGCACTGTACGACATATGGCCTAAGTGCCGGGTTTTCAGTAAGTCAGCGGCCACACCGGTGGAGGACCTCGATAGCCCGGCTTATTGAAAATACTTGACACCTAGCGGTCCCGGGATTAGCTTTCGTGAACCTTTCCGGCTCGGAGCTTGAGGTGCCACTTATGAAGAGACTCTGGATCGGGCCCCTGGTAATTCTCTGTTCGTCTCTGCTGTCGTGCCAGCACAAATTTACGCCATTCAACTCGGTCGCCGAACCAATCGCGAACTGTGCCACCGGGGCGGATCCAACTCTCAGCATCAAGTCCAAAGATCAGGTCACCTGGAGCGGTCAGGACAAGTCATACACCGTCGTGTTCCCCAGCCCCGGAAATAATCCATCCCCGGGCACACCCTTTCGGAACGCTCAGGGGCAGCCGCAATTCAGCTTCCCCATCGGTCAGGGCAACATGGTGAACTCCGGTCCGCCCCATGCGCCGACGGGCTATTACAAGTACAGCATCTATTCCTCACTGTTCGCGGGGAATCCGCCCCAGGGAGCCCAGGCCTGCAACGATCCCGGGCTGCACGTGAAGGATTAATTAAAGTCCGTGCGGAAGCAGGACGGGAAGCCGAGACTGGCCGGTATGCGCCGCCATCGCATTGCCTGGTCTGTGCTGCTTGACAGCGCGGCCCCCTCCCCTTAGGCTGGTGTCCGATCTCAGGCCAACGGTACTTCCCACTTTCAATCAGGAGCCTCTTCCATGAAACGTATCACTTCGTTCGCAATGGCTGTGCTGTTCGTGCTCTGCCTGTCGAGTCTATTCGCAGCTGCGGAGAGCGTTGAAGATCAAATCAAAAAACTTGAAATGGACCGCGCCGCTGCCGTGGTCAAGGGAGATATGGCCTACGTCGAAAAGCAAACCGCGGAAGACTACACCTTCGTCAACATGTTCGGACAGGCGACCGACAAGAAACAATTGCTGGATCAAATGAAATCGGGCGACCTGAAACTAAGCGCCGATGACATCTCCGATGTGAAAGTACGGGTTTATGGCAACACCGCCGTAGTCACTGGAAAGTCCACCATCAAAGGCACCATGCACGGCCAGGATGCCTCCGGCCAAAGCCTGTTCACGCGCGTGTACGTGAAAAAGGGCGGCCAGTGGCAGACGGTGGCATTGCAGCAAACGAAACTGATGAATTAACGGGTACGCCCATCCTTCCCACGGTGAAGGATGGGCGAAATCAAGCACTTAGAACATTAATAGCTTGTAGATATTATCCTCCGGAAGCGGACGGCACCCGCCGCCCCGCGAATGCACTTCAGTCGTCGCCCACAATGCCCCGCCAGAGCGTTTCTAGCCCTTCTGGCGGCCTTTCATGGCTTAGGACGACCCAAACCCTCATCGGTGGATCGAGCGTCCCTCCTGCGGTCTTTATGCGCAGGATCGTTAACTACCGGCTATGGTTTTCCATAGTCTGTCACGAACCGTGACACCTCCCATGAAATCGTCAGTCCCTCTACAACCGCAATGTCGTGTCCGTCTCTCCCGCCCTCTTTTCCCTGCGCTTTGTTTGACTTGCCTTCTTCTCTGTGTGAGAATCCGCGCATTACCCCTATTCCCATGCTGATCTTGTGTTCGTTCCTAGCTTCGCCCGGGCGCGGGCCAGCGGTGCAGCCCGCTTGTTGAAACAAGGAGTCTGGATCGTGGCTGCTTTGTTTGCAGCAATCGCCGGGTTCAGCGACTGGCGCAGCCGCCGCATCCCAAACTGGCTCACCGTTCCGGGCTTGGTGATCGGGCTTGCCGCCAATACCTGGCTCGGAGGTTGGCACGGCTTGCGACTATCGCTCCTGGGAACGGGTCTAGGACTTCTCCTGCTTCTGCCGTTCGTGCTGGTGCGAAGCCTGGGCGCGGGGGACTGGAAGTTTGCCGGCGCCCTGGGCGCATTCCTCGGACCCACTCCCCTTCTCGATGTGCTTGTGATTACAATTGTGATTGCCGGAGTGATGGCGATTGGCGTTATCCTGTGGGAACATCGGGTGCGGCAGACGGCCCGGAACATCTGGCAAATATTGCGGGCGTATCTTACGCTGCATCTTCCCGGGCAGGAGTTCTCGTTGGAGAACCCGGAATCGTCGAAAATTCCGTTCGGGGTGGCGATGGCGCTGGCAGCGATCTTCTACGCAGTACGAACTCGTTGGGGAGGCTTCTGATTGCGGCTTCTGGCTAGACTTCGTCGCGAGACCAGCGCTTCGCAAATTGCGGAAGCGGCGCTGGTGTTGCCGATCGTGTTCACCTTGCTGCTGGGAATCTTCTGGGTGGGCCGTGCGATGAATGTGCAAGCTACCATCAATCAAGCGGCGCGCGTAGGGGCTCGGGCGGCAGTCACGGGACAATGTGCCACTTGCGGGAACAGCCCTTTAACCGTGAACCAGGTCGCCGCCCAGGTGGGAGCGGCACTGCAAGCCTCCAGGCTCGATCCCAATCTGGTCGTTCCCAATACTGCAGCGACATATACAAATTGCGGGATTGGGGCTGCCTCTTGCCTGACGCCAACGGCCGGACCGAATATTCCACAGATCTGTATGTACAACGACGTGCGGCTGAATTTGCCGATTAGCGGACCCCCGAATGGACCTCCGTCATGCGGGGTGGTGATCACATTCAAGTATCCGTATCCCCTGACCCTGCCGCTCGGCTCACAGCAGATTCCTCTCACCACGCAAATTCAAATGGAGAGTGAGAACTAGGTGCGGTGGTTACGGCAAATTCGTAACGTGCTGCGCCGGTTGCGACGCGACACCACTGGCTCGAACTTGCTGGAGTTTGCCGTGGCGTTGCCGTTGCTGGTGGTATTTGTGATTGGTATGTTCGATTTCGGAACGGCGTTCAACTTGAAGCAAAAGCTCAACACCGCGGTTCGCGGGGCCGCGCGTTTCGGGTCCTCGTTACCTACCGATGACCTGACCCAGGCAACTCCACCGTCTGTGCTGGCCATGCGTGACGATGTGTCACGCTATCTGGTTTCGGCGCAAATCAATGACTGCGCGCTGGGCAGCTCGGTGGCGACGGCTGCCGGGAATCTTTCCTGGACTTTCACCGCGAACACGGGATGTCCTGGAACGCTCACTCTCACCATCGAGCGCGGATATTCCTTTCCCGTAGCCGTCACCAACGTCGTCAATCCGGTCAATGTGGTCAGCACGCACGTGACTATCAGCTATCCATTCGCGTGGCATTTCAACAACGTGATTCAATTGCTGGTGAAAGGCGCAACTTACGCGGGAGTCACGCAAATTTCGACCGACGCCATCATTCCCAACCCAAATTGAAGATGAGATTTCACAGACACACACGTCGAAACGAGCGCGGGCAGACCATCCTGCTGGTCGCGGTCTCAATGGTGGTGCTGCTGGGGCTCGCGGCACTGGCAATTGACGTGGTTACCTTGTACGTGGCGAGCGGCGAGATTCAGCGCGCGGCCGATGCCGCGGCGATTGCCGGCGCGAAGGTATTCGTGGATACCGGAGTCACGACCGATCCCACCAATACGACGTTGCAGGCTCTCGCGCAAACTACTGCCACCACGGTGATCACAGCCACGGTGGCGCAAAATATTGTCAGCGGGGGCGCACCAACCTTGAACGGCGCGCCGGTTTTTGATTTTGCGACCCACCCCGGCGATCCGCAGGTGACGGTAAACCTGACGCGCACCAATCTGCCAACTTTCTTCGCGAAGATCTGGGGACACCAATTGGCGACGGTGAGTGCGAGCGCGATTGCCGAAGCGTATAACCCGTCGTATGCGCAGGTAGGAGGCGCAACGTCGACGATTCCAATTCAGCCGAAATGCGTCAAGCCGTGGATCATCGCGAATCTTGATCCGACAACACCCTTAACGCCCACTGCGCTGATCATAACTGGATCTGGCGCAGTGAATCCGGCCGTCATTTCCCCTACCTCGATTTTCGGGCATACGTTCGCACTGACATCAGCGTGCACGGGCGGCGCGAATTGCAACAACATGATGGGTGGCACTCCTGCTCCGGGCAAATACGTACCGGCTCTAGTGACGGCGGGCACGAATAATTTGTGTCCCAGCTGCGGAACCGGCAGCAATTTCGAGCAGGCAATTTCCTGTTGTGATGTGAACACCGTTTACGCGTGCGGTGGAGGCACTCCAAATGCGCAAGTTGATTTCACACAAGACCCCGGCAGCGATGGCGATACTCTCAACGGCACTCAGTGTCTGATTCACGCCACCGGCCCCGGCCCCTTTTTGGGGCAAGATACGCTGAGCCCTGGAGATCAGAGCACCACGCCTCCGACCATTACAGCGGGATCCAGTAATCCACTTGTACTCGGGGGAGGCGCCAAGATCGCGCCCGGTGCGAACATCACCACCAGCAATTCGATCGCAACCATTCCGATTTATGACAGCATGGGTCCGATACCGAATTCTGGCCAGGTAACCATTATCGGATTTCTGCAAGTCTTCATCAATGATGTCACCGCAGCAGGCACAATCGATGGCACGGTGATCAACGTCGTCGGATGCGGCAGCAGCGTCACCGGCTCCGTCATCACGCAGGGAAATGCCTCTGCCATTCCGGTTCGCTTAATCCATCGATAAAATTTTGGCGATCTACTGCGGCGGAGGCTGCTGTTCGGGCTCATCCGGCAGACCGGTCTGGGGATTGATGACCGGGCCACCGTTGTTGGGGACGTTCGGATTTTCGTCCGGCGCTGGATCTGGGTCCACTTGCTCTTGCGGCACCGGCGGCCGCGGCGTCAACTGCGGTGTCGAGTTGGCGACCTGCGGAGGAGATCCGCCTTTCGGAAAAACCAAAACGCTGCGCAGTTGCGATGGGGTATCGTCGGAGCCCACCATGATGAAGTTAAAATTCGAGCCATTCAACAAAGACGCTAACGCTGCTCCCGGAGGTGCCGGAGCGATGTTGGTGAATACCTGATCGCCAGCAGCCCCGGCAGGAATCGGGATATCGGCGCCGGTCTTCTTCTGAATTTCAAACAGAACTTCGGCAAGCGTGGCCTTGTTGGCAACAATGCTGAGCAGTCCACCCTGGTAACCGACCTGCACTTTCGGCGGGAGCGGAGCGACCGGCGCAGCTTGCACAGCTTGCGGCAACGGCTCGTCCGCGACTACTTCGAATTGGGTTTCAAAGGCGGGTGTTGCGCCCGCAGCCTGCTCGGAAGACGAACTGATTTTCACGATCACGCTATTCCCCGAAGGAAATAGCTGGTAGCTCTGCGGTGCGGTCAAATCCACGACCACCCGCGTCACCGGGGGATTGTTGCTGAGAATCCCAACCCGCACTCCGCTGATCACACCACGCGGCGAGGTTACGCCATGGACTCCGGAAGCCATGGAAGCGTTGGCAAAATCGAGAACGAGCCGGTTGGGATTCGCCAGCATCTGCGCCTGGGGATTGACCGGTCCTGAGGCAGCGACTTCAATTTCCACGTTTTTGCCGGAGCTGAGCAGCGACACCTTGCGGATCACCGTGGACGGCGGCCCGCTGGCAAAAGCAACGGCAATGACGAGTATGCTCGTCGCGGAAACGAGCATGCCAAACCTGGCATTCTGGGCAAACTTCTTCATGATGGGCCTGAAAGATCGATTCTAGCAGCGTTGGCAAGCCGATATCGATGCCCAGGCCGGCACTTCGGTCTTAGTACCGCGCGTTCTAGCCTTTAGCCCTTGAATTTTCGGTAGCGGTAAATGATCCCGGCAATTCCCGACCCGACCAATGCAATGGTGCCCGGCTCGGGTACGGCGGGCGGAGGCGGTACCGGAGGGCCGGGAGTGGGACCCAACGGAGTTCCTGGCGGTCGCGGCGGCGATGGAGGACAATGGATCTCGCCCTTCTCGTCATTAGCATCCTTCTCGCCAAACTCGAGCGATGACGGCTCACACGCTCCGACCGGAATCGATGGGGGAAAGATGGGGCCATAGCCCTGGCCACCTTGCCCTCCGTAAAGACTGGTGCCGCTCAAGGGAGGAGGGCCGGCCTCACCGAATCCCAGACCGTCGACATGCCGCAGGGCTGCTGAATTCAAATCGTTGGGGAAGGGCGATTGCACGGCGGTGCCGCCATCGGCCAGATAAGGATCTTCGAAGCGGAATGCCGGGGGTTCTTCCGCTGAAACCGTAGGCTTGGCTTGGTCGGAGACCTGGTTCGCGCAGCGAGTCCGGGCCGTGGTCTTGCCGTCGGTCAGCAGCTTTTCGCCCTTGTGCAAGGAGACTTTTTTCTTCGTCCAGTAAACCTTGTCGTGCAGGCGATACGACAGGTAGACGAGCTTGGACTCCTGCAGCTCAATCACACGCGCTTTGCGAAAATCAAAGCCGGCATAGTGCCGAGCCGCAACCGGGTCGTGCGCAGTGGCGTCCAGCAACTCCTTAGGGTTGCGCACGCCGCCCGGAACGATCGAGTACGGATAGATCACGCGCACCGCTCGCCGCGCGGTACCGGGCTGATTCAGGGCTTGCGCGGCCGCCATATTGGCGAGGTTCTGACTCGGGTCGGAATTCTGAAAGGAAGGAACGTCGCTGGAAGAAAGGCTATCCGATCGCCTCGACGCCCAAAGGCAGGCGCCCGCGATGACTAGGACCAGCACAGTAACGACTACTCGACGGTTCAGCTTGAACCGACGGGGACGACGTCCGCGAACGTGCCTCACCACAGAACCCACAACGCTCTCCTACCCGGGAACCTGGTCTGGAGACGTGCCCGGTGAGGGGAGGGAGCACGCATCCGAGACGTTTATGTTGTCGGCGCCCTCTATGGGAACCGGCAGTCACGAATTGCGCTGATCGTAGCAGAGTTGCTGATTGTTTTCGACTGAAAACAATGTGGATATCGGACTTATTTACCAAGTTGGCACAGTCTAGGGAGTTCCCCTTATCCGCGGGAACATCGTGAGAGGTGGTTCTGCGCTTCTGGTGAAAAGACGTGGCCAGCCACGTCTCTACAGCAATGGCCGTGCTGCCTTGCTTCTCAAGTTACTTCACGATGGCGCTGGCAGAAAGCTGCTCAATCGTCGAGAGCTGCTTCTGAGCATCCTGAATGTCTTCGGCTTTTTTGGCCCGTTGCAGGAAGGCTCGCATGTGTTGCGCGGCTTCCACGTATTGTTGCTCGTGGGCCAGAACCATCCCCAACAAATATTCGAGTTTGGGAAAGTTGTGGGCCTCGTCAATTCTCAATCCCTGGCGAGCGCTCTTCTCGGCGGACGGATAATCTTTCAGATAGAAGTGGCCGACGGCTTTTAGAAACCAGGCGTTGGGAAAGCCACTGGCATTCAGGCTGACGAGCTTCGTGGTGGTATCCACCAAGTCCTGCCATTGTTTCCCGCGAGCGGCGATCGCAGCCAGGCCGTCATAAGGATTGAGATAGGCGGAGTCGGCGGCTACTGCATTTTGAAACGATGCCTTGGCCGCGACCAGATCGTTGTTGCGCTGTTGAATTTTTCCCAGTTCATACCAGGCGACTGCATATTTCGGGTAAGCCGCGACGGCCTTTTCGAAAGATTTCTGGGCGTCCTCCCATTTTTCCTTCTGCTCCTGTTCGCGACCTTTGTCGAAGGCCTTGCGGGCATTGCTGGGAGCGGCGGCGCTGGTCACGCTGATGCTGGTGCCTTCCACCTGCTGCATCCGGCGCAATACCAGGCGGCCAATGTCGTTATTTTCGCTGCCACTCATGCGCGCGCTTAGTGGCACCAGTTCGGAAAGATAGCCCGGGAGGGTGGCCTGGATTTCGCAATCGCGCCAGTCCCGCTGCGGAGCGCGAGTGCTGGTCGGCCCGGTCCAGGTGGAATCGGCATCGCTGACGCCATCGCCGTTCGGAGCCGAGTTGCGACTGCCCATCTGGAAGCTAAAACCTCCGTGGGAATCGGTGTGGGTTTCGATGCGCTTGATCGAGCGGCAAACCGTGACGATGTTCGCCGACTCCGTCAATTCGGTGCCATCGTCGAGCACAACCTTGCCGGTAAGAAACACCGCGCCTCCCAGAGACGTGGTCGAGCCTGACGGGAATCCGGGTGGGAGAGTGCTGCCGGGACGGCTGGGGGTGCTGACGCCGCCGCCTCCTCCGCGCCGTTGGGCATAGCTGGGAGTCGCAATGAAAAGCACCGAGGAGAGAAGGCAAGCAATCGAGAACTTCATGGCAGGCCCCCGAATCTTGAGCGGATTATAGGCCGAATCCAGAGATGGCGATCGGACTTCTTGGTCCCGAGATGTAAAAATTTGGTCAAGACCGAGAAGTTATGTTGTGTTTCGACGAGCCTGGATTAGGTCAGCTGGAGAGGCCAGCGATTGCGATCGGTGGACGCTTGCTTTGTCTGGGGCGGGGCCTCAGCGGAGGCTTCCTCCGAAAGTAGCGGAAGGATCGAGCGCAGGGCTTCAACTTCGCTTCGTACCCGCTGCATCTCGCGTTCTTTCTGCAGCAAAACCGCATAGGGGTCCTTCATGGGCTCCTCCGATGTGGTGGGAATGGGCACGGTTGTACTCTCAAATTTGCCGGCGCGCAATTGTGAATTGTGTGAAAAACGCGGACCCCGAAAAGTGATCGCTAAGCGAAAACCCTTCCCGGGCAAATTGGGCGCGACAGCGGAATGCTCCACTCATTCACCCATAGCGAATGAGTGGAGCACTCGGTTAGCGCACAACCTTCTGCAGGATCGGCTCGCCCTGGTGCGGATTAAACGTGCTATCGCCCGAATACTTGGCACGAATCTGGTGAGTACCGGCTTTCAATTGCGAGGTAGTGATGCTGGCCTGACCGTTTACCAGAGTTCCACTCCCAAGGGGCAGCGTGCCATCCATGAAAGTGACTTTGCCCGTCGGTGTTCCCACGCCTTTAAGTCCTGATCTCACCGTTGTGGTGAACGTGACTGGTTGTCGCAATGTGGAAGGATTGACAGAACTCGTGGTTTTCAGCAGCGTACCGCCGGTATTCAGCAGAATGCTGATGACGTCGCTGCCGTCGTTCCGCCGCGAAAAGAAGTAACCATCCGCGGTCATCAGGTCCTCTGCGCCGCCGGGGTCGAGATCCGACACCGCCACGGCGTTGGGATATGCGCCCGTCGTATATTGCAATTCCGACTGAAACGTCCCGTCGCCATTCCCCAAGAGCACGCCGACCGTCCAAGGGAACTGAAAGTGGGCGATCGCCAAATCGTCCTTCGCATCTCCATTGAAGTCTCCGACTGCCAACGACTGGCCATAGAGAGTCGGGTATGTAACAGGCAGTTGGAATGTGCCATCGCCGTTGCCCAGCACTATGGAAAAGGTTGAGACTTCATTGGCTGTCGCCAAATCGCGCTTACCATCCCGGTTAAAGTCGCCAACGGCCACGGTGTCGGGCTGGGTTCCGGCCGCGTATGCCACGGGCGGTTGGAATGTGCCATCGCCGTTGCCCAGGTAGACGCTCACGGTATTGCCAAAAGTATCCGCGCCTGCCAGATCAGGCTTGCCGTCTGCGTTGAAATCCGCTGCCACGATGGAGCGAGAACCGCCCGACCCGTAATCCACGTGCGGCTGAAAGCTCCCGTCGCCATTGCCCAGCAGAACGCTTACGCTAACTCCGGGAATAGCATAATTTGCGGTTGCGAGGTCGGCTTTACCGTCTCCGTTGAAGTCCGCGACTGCCACGGAATAGGCACCGTAAGCGGTCGGGTAGTCGACGTAGGGTTGGAATGTGCCATCCCCATTGCCCATGAGCACGCTCACGCCGGTGCCAACTGCGGTTAATACTAAGTCGAGCTTGCCGTCGTTATTGAAGTCGCCCACAGCTACTGAACCGGCGCCGTACGCAACGGGATAGCTCACGCTCGGCTGGAATGTGCCGTTTCCGTTCCCCAGCAGCACGCTCACGATTACGTCGGAGTAGTTGGCGACCACAAGATCGAGTTTGCCGTCGCGGTTGAAATCGCCCGAAGCAATGCTGTCGGGATAGGTGCCCACGCCGTAGTTGACCGGCGACGTGAATCCAGATGCGGCCGCTGCGATGGATCCGATCAGTAAGTAGAGCAGGACTGCAGGGAGGGTGTGTCGGATCATATGTTTCTCCTGGAACGCCCCTTCATTCTCCATCCGCGAGAGAGACATGCGGCGAGAAACGAAAGGTGAGGTAGATAAGTATATTCCCGAAGTGGGAGTCAGCTTCCGCAGCCAAGGACGAGCAATGGGTACGGAGTTCGAGTTACCCGCGATTAGTTGGTGATTTCGAGGGACGAACGTCATTGCTCCCGACCTTGTTTCGGACCATACTGTGTGGCTTGTTTATTCATTTCAAGGGACTCTCTATGATGCTTCGCAAATGCTGCCCACTCCTGCTGTTCCTCGCGGTTTGCGTTGGGCTTTCCTCGGCTCAACTGAGTCCTAATGCCACAAGCTTGACGTTCACCACGATCGATGTGCCCGGAGCCGGTTTCAGCTATGTGAATGGCATCAATTCAGCCGGAGACCTCGTGGGAAATTACGGAACGATAGACAACGGACTCGACAGCCATGGATATGTCTATAGCCAGGGAAATTTCGCATTCATCGATTATCCGGGAGCCGAAAGCACGAACGCTCACGGGATCAACGATTCCGGCCTGATTGTCGGATCGGCGAGTTTCTCCAGCAACCGCATCATTCATGGGTTCAAGTACAACGGACAGACTTTCAAGACCTTCGACGCACCGGGACAGCATCAGACGATTCTGTGGGGAGTGAACAACGCGGGCGACATTGTCGGCGAAACCGGCGACTTCTCTGCCCAGACGCATGCCATCACGCTGCAGAGCGGGCGCTTGCAGACCATAGCGATTCCCATCACTGCTCTTAAGCAGGGCGCTCTCGCCATCAACAACCTTGGTGTAATTGCCGCCTACGCCGTTGATGGGCTTACCGATTACGGTTGGCTCGACAGGAGCGGCAGCTTCAAGTCACTGGAATTTCCCGGCACTTCTTCGACGGTGGTGACAGGACTCAATGACAAAGGAATTGCAGTAGGATCTTTTTTCTTATCGGGGCAGGGATTCGTCAGTTTCGCTTACGTGAACGGCAAGTACGTATCGTTCGCGGTGCCAGGGGCGACTTCGACATTTGCGTCAGGAATTAACAATTCGGGACAGATCGTGGGCGAATACGTCGCCTCCGATTTCACGGAGCACGGGTTTGTCAGCAGTCCGATCAGTGCCGCAGATTTTCGTTAAGGGGACCAGACCGAGGTTCTCGGCTTGCGGAAAATACAAAAGGCGGGCGCGCACGCCCGCCTTTTAAACCAGAACCACTTAACCAGCGACTTCTTCCAGCAATTTCTGATCGATATCGAAGTTGGAGTGCACGTTCTGCACGTCGTCGTGTTCTTCGAGCGCTTCGATCAGGCGGATCATGGTGGCGCGGCCGCGCCTTCGAGCTTGATGTAATTTTGCGGAATCATCGAGACGCTGGAGGAGGCCGGCTCGATGCCGGCTTTCTTCACGGCTTCAAGCACCGCTTCGTAAGCGGAGGGTTCGGTGAGCACTTCCCAGTTCTCGCCATCATCCTTCAGGTCGTCCGCGCCGGCTTCGAGCACGATGCTCATCAGATCGTCTTCCTTGGCGGCGCCTTTAGGAATGACGATGTCGCCCTTCTTGTGGAACATCCAGGCGACGGCGCCGGCTTCGGCCATGTTGCCGCCGTTCTTGCCGAAGACGTGGCGGATTTCGCTGACGGTGCGATTGCGGTTGTCGGTATTGATCTCGGCGAGCATGGCGACGCCGCCCGGGCCGTAGCCTTCGAGCGTGAATTCTTCGTAGGTGGCGCCGGGCAATTCGCCGGTACCGCGCTGGATGGCGCGCTTGATGTTGTCGGCGGGCATGTTCTCAGCCTTGGCGGCAAGAATCGCGGTGCGCAGACGCGGATTGGTATCAGGATCGCCGCCACCATTTTTGGCGGCAATGCTGATTTCCTTGATGAGGCGGGTGAAAATCTTGCCGCGCTTGGCGTCGAGCGCGCCCTTCTTGTGCTTAATTGTGGCCCATTTTGAATGGCCGGACATAGAAATACCTCGTGTTTAATGAACTTGTGATTGCGCAGGATTCGCCCGTAAGAGGAGATCACTGGATTGCCTCGAAAACGCAGCAGGCGAAAAGAAATTATAGCATGCGTGTCACGCGATTCAGCGCGGCCGTTTGGTCATTGGGCCTTAGTCGTTGGGTCAAGGTCGCAGAGCGCCCGACGTTTGTTTGTGCCGTTCACGGTAGGCGAAAACGATCGCCAGCACCGGAGGCGCCAGCAGGACTCCCCAGAACGGCACGATGAATCCCAGCACAATCGGGGTGAGGATGGAGGCCCAGATGGGAATCTTGGCGCTGCGGCGCATGATATAGGGCTGCAGAAGCAGTCCATCGACTACTACGATGATGGCGTACAGCATCAACACATACAGTGGCCGTTCCCATCCACCCCATTTGAGGGTTGCGGTCAGGACTGGGCCGATCAGGCCGAGAATGGGTCCTAAGTGAGGAATGAATTGCAGAATCGCGGCCAGGACGGCCCAAAAAAAGGCCCAGGGAACTCCGATAATCAACAGGCCGATGGTCCACAGAACCATGACCGCCAGGGAATCCAGCAACTGACCGAAAAACCAATGCTTTACCGCGCTTCCGGTCAGATGGAGATGATCGCGAAGATCCATGGTCTTGAGATGCGCCGCGGCCCCACGGTGATCCACCGTACGAGCCATGTAAAACGGGGTCATGTAAACCCGGGACGCGGAAAGTCGTCCATAGTGACAGGCGAGGGATTGTGAGCACGGTGGTCAGCACAGCGCTAAGGACAGTCGGGGAGAGCAAGACCGGAGCCCTGACCGATCTGGAATTCGATCAACTGATTCGCCAGCAGCAGCGGCGCGTGTACCGCGTGCTCTATTCGCTGACCCGTGACGAGGACGTGGCGAATACTTTGACGCAGGAATGTTTCTTCAAGGCCTATCAGAGCCTGCAAACGTTCCGCGGTGAATGCCGGATCGACACTTGGCTGATGCGGATCGCGGTGAACCTGGCGCGGGATCATCACAAAAACCGCAAGGCTTCGTTCTGGCGAAAATTGGTGGGAATGGACGATGCCGAAACCCCGGAGAGTGCCGCATTCGTGGCAGGAGAGCCGTCGGCTGAGCGGTCGCTCATCGCGCGACAGGAGATGAATGCGGTTTGGCGGGCTGTGTCTTCCCTGCCCCAGCAGCAACGGGAGATTTTTGTGCTGCGGTTTCGCGAAGAGATGTCGCTGGCGGAGATCGCCGAAGTTCTCGGGCTGCAGGTGGGAAGCGTCAAGTCGCATTTGTTTCGCGCCATCAACGGGCTGCGAAAAAAATTGAAGGAAGAGTCATGGAAATAAAAGCACACTTGACCGAAGAAGAACTGGCACAGGCATGGTTTGAGCCAGGCCGCGGAATTATGGCGCACCTGGAGAACTGCGAGATGTGCCGGCTGGAACTGAAGCGTTTACGGCTGGCTATGCAGAGTCCCGAGATGGGGACTGATGATCTATGGCAGGCGCAGCGGCAGAACATCTGGAAAAAGATTGAGACGTCGCGCTCGTTGCGGCAAGCCTCGGGATGGCGATGGGGCTACGCGTTGGCTGCGCTGATCCTGCTGGCGGCAACCCTTTCGATGAACAGCGGCAATCGAACGCCGAAGCCTGTGCCGGTTCAGGCGCAAGTCGATTCCGATCACGAA
The DNA here is from genome assembly GCA_963797845.1 of Terriglobia bacterium. Classification (GTDB taxonomy): domain Bacteria; phylum Acidobacteriota; class Terriglobia; order Terriglobales; family Acidobacteriaceae; genus DASREM01. The sequence goes on along the minus strand of CAWCRE010000004.1, from coordinate 39,338 downwards.
CTGCTACTGGAAGTGGACAGAATCGTTCAATCCGATGGTCCGATGGCGCTCGAGCCCGCTGGACTGATGACCGAGACGCAACTCAACAAAGATTCAGGAATGAATAATCAGGAGAGTACTCATGCAAATTAAATGGCTTGCGGCAGTGGCGGTACTCGCAACTTCGGCCTGGGCGCAACCCGGTCCGAGCACTGCACCAGCGCCCGGACCGGGACCGGAGCGTGGTCGAAGGAACGTGATGTACATGCGTGGGGACATGGGAAAGTGGTGGCAGAACCAGGACATCGCTACCAAACTGCAACTGAAGCCGGCGCAGATTTCGCAGCTCGACCAAACTTTTCTCGATCACAAGTTGAAGCTCATCGATTACGGAGCGGATACGGAGAAGCAAGACTTGAAGCTCCAGTCGCTGCTCGATGCCGATGCGCCGAATGAAGGCCAGATCCAGTCGCAGATCGACCAGGTACTGAATGCCCGCGGCAAGCTGGAGCGGGAGATGACGATGATGAATCTCGATCTCCGCAAAGTGCTCTCGCTTGATCAGTGGCGACAACTGAAGGCGATCCGCGGCGATGCGGGGATGATGGGGCAGAAAATCATGTTTATGCAGAAAGGTGTCCCGGGCGGGCCGGGCGCGCCGCCTCCATTGCCGGATTTGCCGCCTCCGCCGCCGGGCGCGGGAGAGATGGATTGAGCGAGAATACGTGGCAGCGGACGCATTCGTCCGCTGCGGCGTGTTGTTATGAGGGCCTGCTTAGACACTCACGATAACGCTCGATCGGCTCGCTGCTCGGACGAATGCGTCCGAGCCCAGGTAAGTCTGCTGCATTGAAATGAATTTCCTCCATGCTAGACTTGATGTATCCCTACCCAGCGAGGAAGCGAGCATGAAGTTTGGCGTGATTATCTTTCCCGGGTCTAACTGCGATCATGACGCGTACTGGACGATCCAGAATGTCGCCAAGCAGCCGGTCACGTTTCTCTGGCATGACTCGCACGACCTTCAGAATTGCGATGCCATTATTGTTCCGGGCGGATTTGCGTTTGGGGATTACCTGCGCACCGGGGCGATTGCCAAGTTTTCTCCGGTAATGGAGTCGGTAAAAAAATTCGCCAACGGCGGCGGACTGGTTCTAGGGATCTGCAACGGTTTTCAAATTCTTTGCGAGTCGGGATTGCTTCCTGGCGCGCTGATGAGGAACGTGGGACTGAAGTACGTGTGCAAGCCGGTGCAGGTGCGCGTAGAGAACATCAACACGGCGTTCACCCAAGCATGCCGAGAAGGTGAAGTGTTGACGATTCCGATCGGCCACATGGAAGGCAATTACTTCTGTGACGAGAGCACGCTGGCGGAGTTGAAGCGAGACCAGCGCATCATCTTCCGCTATTGCGATGCCGAGGGGGAGATCACGGCGGGCGCGAATCCGAACGGTTCGCTGGAGAATATTGCCGGCATCTGCAACCAAGGCAGAAACGTTTTAGGAATGATGCCGCATCCTGAGAGATCAGCCGAGCCCGAACTTGGCGGTATCGAAGGCTTCAAGATCTTCGAGTCGCTGGTGGGCGCCATGGCGACGAAATAGTCGTTGTTTTAGAAATCCCTAAGCCGAGTCAGAATCCTACGCTGACTTTCTTTTCTGCTCCGCGCTGCGAGCCAGCACTCTTTCGACCGCCTCTTCGACGCGAGTCAGGAACGTGTAGTCCTCCACGGCATCGGGAACTCCCAGGATCGCCTGGTTCAGCAATTCCAACTGAGGATCGCCAGCCAACTTGTTGGCGGTCGCCGGAATTGCCAGGCGTACGTAGCCGATCCACAGGACAGTTACGGCATTATAGGCGATGCTCTTGGTCAAGCTAATGCTGTTGATGTGGCTGGAGCCGTAGCGCGTGAGCAGGCTGACCAAAATCAATTCAATGCTGGCGAAGATCCCGAAACCAAGTGCGATGCCAAACACCTGCTGCCGCCAGAAGGACTTCAGAAAGCGCGACACAATCACCACTAAGAACACCAGGCCACACTGCACCAAGCGCATAGTGCGGTCGAAGGTGAAGACGGCGGCAATGAGGCGATCAGCGCTGGTTCGTTCCGTGGAGGTCGCAATCACGAGCGCCGCCAGGAACAGCACCACGCAAGCCCATCGAAAAATCAGCGAACCGAGGCGCTGAATACCTTCGTAGGGACCAAACAGTTGTCGCCATATCTCGTCAATGACGGTGAGCGCGAGAAAGACGCTGATGGCGTTCCCGGTCCAGTAGGCATAGAAGTAATCCATTTGGTCGAAACGATAGAACAGAGCGAGGCAGCCCGACTTCAGCACCTGAAACAGAACGTAGGAGAAGAAGAGGGGAAACGTCGTACGCAGCTTTCGCCGAACCATGAAAACAAGCAGCGTAACCTGGAGAATGGGTCCTAACATCCAGCTGGCGTAGGTCATAAGGGTCATAGCACTGGTGGGGGGACGGCGTGAAGCATACCTCGACCCTGTCACCGGTGCAACCCTAAATTCGCCGGATCCTGTCTGGAAACGAGATTTCTGGATATCTAGTTATTCTCTGGCGGACACACCCTGCCCCGGCAGGCGGGCATAGGATCACTACCATCGGCGTACATCACGGCTTTCTCCGCTGCCGAGTTACTACTGTTGGGAGTCACGATGTGAGTGGTGAGGGAGCAGTAGGCACCGGCCAGTGCCAAAGCAAGTAACGCCACTTGTAACATCTTATTCATTGGGGGAGGACCTCTTGCGCTGTCGCGCGGCGCAAGTATATGCCGAGTTGGCCTTTGCAAGGCTGTGGATATCTTGCGACCGGTTAATTAGGGATGAGCCCCAATGCCGCCACCAGTGCGCCAATTACCGGGGCTCACAGTTGATGCTTTAAGCATGGAAGCTTTTCTGCTACCCTGCGGCATCCCCATCGTTTTTGTTTGCGCAGTCCAGGGCGCACCAGGGCCTCGCTGTCTTTAAGGAGGCCGTCGCATGCAACACAAGCTATTGGAGCACTTGTCCGATGTCTGTCTTGAGGATGATGATCTATTAACACCACTTGAGCGGAAGCTTATCGAGAACATTTTGCGCTCGATGGAGCGCGCTGGAGAGCCCCGTCCAGACTTAAAGCAGCAGATCGCTTCTGCGGTTGCAGAGACTCTGGCGCAACGAGTTACGCAGACCCTGCACAAGAGCCTGGAAACCCGGCTGCTGCAGGAATGGGGCTTGCCCGATCGGCAGGCACAGATCAAAGCGCAACAACCTGCTCCCTCCCCATCTCCGGGGCCAGAACCGATGGCACCGCGACCGCCCAGCCCGACGCCGGGTCCCGGACGGGTGCCGAGTTCGATTCGAGTGCAAGCTCCGTCGACCGATCCCAAAACGGGAGCCCCCAGACCACCCAGTCCGCCTCCAGGCCCGGCACCTTCGCCTAGCGGCATCGTCCCATGGCGAGACGCGGTCAGCGCGGTAGCTACCGCGAACGAAGAACTTCTGGAAGCGCGATACGTAGTGCTGGACGAATTCCTCGCCCCGGCTGAACTCGAGTCCCTGATGCGCTATGCGCAGATGCGCGAGCCCCACTTTCGGGTGAGCGAAGTGATTTCCCCGGGAGTACCGGGGGGCGCCGTCGATTTCGAATATCGCCGGTCCATGGTGCTGTTTGAGTTGGGAGATCCGGGCTCAGCGCTGGTAGAGCGAGCGCGAGCGTACTTGCCGCGAGTGCTGGAGAAACTGGGCAGACAGCCGTTTCCCATCACGCGCGCCGAAGCGCAAATTACGGCCAGCAACGATGGCGACTTCTTTCGCTGGCATTGCGACGATGGGCAGGGCGAAATTGCGACCCGGGAAATTACTTTTGTGTTTTTCCTGCATCGCGAACCCAAGCCGTTTCGCGGAGGCGAGCTTCGGATCTACGATTCACGCAAAGACCGTGGAACTTACGTTCCGACTGCGGATTACCACGTCGTAGTGCCCAGGCAAAACCAGATTGTGTTCTTCCCGAGCGCGCTGGCGCACGAGATCACCCCGATCGAATGTCCGTCGAAGGCTTTTGTGGACAGCCGGTTTACGGTGAACGGATGGTTCCACAGGTGAACGACCGGGCGTGGCTGACGTGGGTCGAACGCGACCTGGAAAGAAGCGTCACTCGCGATGGCCCGGCGCTTTCTCCAGCGCTCTTTCATTGTCGAGTGGACGATCAACCGGACCACCTGGTTCCGGCGCACCTGTTGCCACAGCGCCAGGCTGATCGTCCGCTCACAATCAATCCGGCGTGCGTGTGGACCGTCGAGGGCGCCATCCCCAGCGAACTGAGCCCGGAGATTCCCTTCACCGACAACTTTGCCTTGCAGTGCGAGATCGCGTGGGTGCGAGATGAAGTCAGCGCACGCATCGATCCGTTCTGGCTCGGGGAAGAAACGGTTGAGAAGCTTTTGCGTATCCGATCGGGACGGACGCTTGCGGCAGAGTGTTTTTCTTTCCACATGCTTTCGTCGTTGCTGTCCGCCGGGGTTTTGCAGGGCTTGGAAGAATCAGGCAAACAGGCGCGAGAACGGCGCGAAGCGCGGAGTCTGGCCGCTTCTATTTTTCAGCGGCGCGGATTCGCGCCGGTGAGAGGCCTGCTGCATCCATTTCATATCTCTGCGCATGCGACGTTATTACCGCTATCGGATCCGCAGCGGAGAGATGCGCCTGGGCGATCCGCAAAGCCCGAAACGCTACGTCGCGCACAACGAGAGCGTGGCACGATTCTTTCACCATCAACTGGCGCCCACAGTAAGTGCCCTGGTCGGAGAGCAGGTGAGGCCTTCGTACGTGTATGTAGCTTCCTACCAGCCGGGAGCTGACCTGGAGAAGCATACGGATCGCGAACAATGCGAATTCAGCATCAGTTTCTGCCTCGATTTTTCTCCCGAACCTCACAACCAGACAGGGTGGCCATTAATTCTTCATACCCCGGAGGGAACAACTTCGGTGTATCAAGGCATCGGAGACGGCCTGCTTTATCGAGGAATAGACGTGCCGCACTCGCGAATGAGCCTGGCCCCGGGCCGGACTTCGACCTCGATTTTCTTCCATTATGTTGGCGAGAAATTTCAGGGCTCGCTGGACTGATCTACTTCAAGCCAGTGATGGAGTAGAGAACCGAGAGAGTCTGGTAGTAGCTGTAGGCGAATTCGGATGCGTCTCCGTTGGTCACTACGGGCGAAATGGAAACCACCCCGACGCGGTACGCGGGAACCAGTTGCCGCACCGGCGTCAATTTTCCGGTGGCGATTTCGGCACGGTAGACCATCAGAGGCAGTTCGCCCGAGTGGTGCACGTAGAGGGCTTTACTGTCGCGAGACCACTGCGCGACATCGTAACTTGAGTCGAGATTGGGTACCTCCTTCGGCGCACTTCCATCCATCGCAAAAAGAGTAATCCGGCGGTCGATGCCGGCGCGGCCCACCACGTACTTGCCATCAGGGGAAGGCAGACTTGCATAAACGCCGGGAGGCGTGACTGGCGTGATCTTGCCGGAGAGATCCGTAAGATAGGTTCTGCCCGGGTGATTCGGTTCCCTGCCGTTGATGATGATCTGATTACCATCCGGCATGAAATGCGCCATCCCGTTGTCGATGTGTTCGAGTGCGGGCAAAAGGATTTCACGCGCCTGTCCGGTCCCTACGGGCAACACGGTCACGCGGGGCGGATTATTTAAAGGAACTGCGAGCGCCCACTTGCCGTCTGGGGAGAGACCTCCGGCACTGCCGTTGCCGAGCCGAATTGGCGGAGAGCCATCGATGTTGCGGATGCCGACAGCATACTCGGCCCCTAAAGGCTCGCTGCTTTCTTCAAACAGAACCCATTTGCCGTCCTGAGAAATGTCTTTTGCGACCGACCAGTCGTACCAGGAAAGATCCTGAAATTGCAGATCGGTTTTTCCGGTCCACTCCATGGCGACACGTTCGTTATCCACGGAGAGCAGAACGCGTCCGTCGGCCGCCACATCCTGAAGCGTGAGATCGCCAGGTACGGCAAAAACCTTGCGGCGACCTCCGGAAGGAGTGACCGCCCAAAGCCCGCGATTGAAGCCCTTCTCGGCTGCGGTGAACCAAACTTCATCCCCCTGCGGGGACCAGGCGAGCCCGTCTGCAGACTCCCATTCGCCGGTCAATACCGTTCGTTTGCCGGAAAGATCCACGAGGCTGACCACACCGCGATCGTCCCACAGCGCAGGATGGTCAATGAATGCGATGCGGTCTCCCTTGGGAGAAAATCGAATATGGCTGACCCATCCGCTGGTCTCGTAGAGAACATGGTTGACGGGAAATTCGAGACGGCTGCGGCCTGCATTGTGATGGACTACGGCGAGTTCTCCCGCAGGGCTCCAGTCGGCCCAGCGCACATCTTCTTGCACTTCGCGAGGAGCGCCGCCGGCCAGCGGAGCGCGCGCCAAGGTTCCGTTGACGAAGTCGAGACGCGCGCCGTGCGTGCCACGAAGAACCAGAGCCAGTTCACTGCTGCGAGAAACCGCGGCCAGGTAATCAGACGTCAGCCCCAACGAACGCGATTGGGCAAAGTCAGAAGCGCTGGTGTAGACCTCCATGGGCTTGCCGTTCCAGGCGGCGGAGTAGAGGACGTTGTGCCCATCAGCGGTGAAGCGAGCCGAATAGACGGTGCCGCGCTCGAAAGTAAGACGAGTGAAACTGGGTTCCGCAAGAGGCCGTAAGCGCCAGCCCAGAAAAATTGCCGCCATTAACAACAGGGCGGCTGCCGCAATAAAGGGTAAGCGCTTGAGAAAGACCGAAGTGGAAGGCAATGCCCTGGCGGCAAGGCGCGACGTCGGGCTCTCCGGAATGGTGGTGAGGGCAAATTCGAGATCACGCGAAGTCTGGAAACGGCTTTCGGGATCTTTTTCGAGGCAGTGCCGCACGATGTGCTCATAGCCCTCGGGAATGCTTTGGCGCACCAGAAGCATTTCCTTGGGCTCTTCGCGCAGCACCGCGGTGATGGTGTCCACTTCGGTTTCGCCGGCGAACGCGCGCTTGCCGGTCAGCATCTCGTAGAGGATGGCGCCGAAACTGAAAATGTCGCTGCGAAGATCGACGGCCCGCGCACGCAGCTGTTCCGGAGACATGTAGGCGACAGTTCCCAGAACCGATCCGCTCTTGGTCTGGGTGGTCATGGTGGCGATGGAATGGTCCTCGCCAGCTTCGCCGTGGGTGAGCTTGGCAATGCCGAAGTCGAGGATCTTGACCCGGTTGTCCTTCGTGATAAAAAGGTTCTCCGGTTTCAGATCGCGGTGAACGATTTTTTTCTCGTGCGCGGCGGCGAGACCCTGGGCAATCTGGATGGCGTAATCGCGGGCCACTCTCACGGGCAAGATGCCGCCGATTAATTTTTGGCGAAGCGTTTGGCCTTCCAGCAGTTCGGAGACGATAAAAGGAGCGCCGGCGTGAACGCCGATGTCGTAAATGGCAACGATGTTGGGATGGTTCAGTGCGGCAGCGGCGCGGGCTTCCTGCTCAAAACGGCGGAGGCGATCGGGATCGTTCGCAAAGGAAGGCTTGAGGAGTTTGAGCGCGACGTTGCGGCCAAGCCGATCATCAGTTGCGCGATAGACTTCCCCCATGCCTCCCGAGCCGATTAATTCGAAGACTCGGTAGTGACCCAGGATTTCGCCAGTCATTGCGGGCACGGCACGATTGCGACGAAATGTTAGGTCGGGCGACGGCAGCAAGTCAAATGGAACCTGGTTTTCGATCAGACAATTTAAGAGTGAAACACTCATGACACGTTTTGGGATCTTAGGATTCGGGTTACATGCCGTCAGGCGACTCATGCCGGGATTCGCGCAGGCTAAGCGTTGCCGCGTCAGCGCGCTATCGCGCCGAGATATGGGCAGCGCGCAGGCGTCGGCGAAGCAATACAACATTCCGCTGGCGTTTGATTCCGCCGAAGACCTGTGCCGCTGCGATGAAGTGGATGCGGTGCTGGTCACCACTCCGAACTCGTGCCATCTGCAAGACGTGTTGCTGGCCCTGAAACATGGAAAACCGGTGCTGTGCGAAAAGCCCATGGGAATGGATGCGGACGAGTGCCGGCAGATGACGGAGGCCGCACAACAAGCAGGCTTGCTGCTGGGGGTGGCGCAGGTGTTTCGCTTCGAGAACAGCACGGCGAGGCTCCGGGCACGGATTGCCGGAGGAGAGATTGGAACTCCGGTGTTTGCGCGCTCGGAATTCTCCTATCCGGGGCGCGAGCATCCGCGGAAATGGCTAACCGACGCCAAGCTTTCCGGGGGAGGGCCGATCGCGGACGTCGGGGTCCACTGCATCGACGCTTTGCGTTATGTGCTGCAGGACGAGGTTGTGGAAGTGACGGCTCGCGGATACGCCGATCAGGATTCCGGTGATGTGGAGGCAGCGGCAGTTCTCTCGCTACGATTCGCCCGCGGCACCTTGGGATCGGTGATGGTCTCAACCCGCGTGGAGTACCGCACGCCGATGGAGATCGTCGGAGACGAGGGAGCGCTGCGCGGGAACGATGTGCTGAATGTGGAACGGCCGATCCAATTGCAACGGCTCAAGGGCGGGAAAGTGATCGAGACCGAAGAGGTCACAAACTATGAAGCGTATGCGCAGCAGGTGGATGCATTTGCGGCGGCGCTGGAAGACCGGGTCCCGTTCCCTGTTCCCGGCGAGGAAGGTTGGAAAAATCAAATCATTCTGGATGCGGCGTATCGGAGCCTGAAGTCGGGGAAGGCGGAAGAGATTCCGCCGCTCGACAAAATCTAGGGAAGGTCGACCTTCGAAGCCTGCGTCGCCGCCGGCGATGCGGGACCCTTGGGCGGAATCCCCTTCGCCTGGAGAATCGACCAGTGCCAATCCTGTTCCGGACCCAGGGGCGCATCGAGGGCTTCACGGAAGATGGTGGAGGCGAAGGGCGTCGCAGTTCCCTTCAAATGAAAGATGTAGGTAACGTCAGAGCGCTTCTCGAGCGGGCTGGAGACCTCTGCTGTTGGCGTAAGCAGACGCGCCGGAGTTAAGGCGGCGACCGCTTCCTGCTCCTGATCAGAATTGCGCAGCACCGTCAAGCCGACAGTGATCTCGCGCACATCCCATTCCGTTCCGTTGAAAACGGAAATCTGAAGCGTGTTGCCGTCCATGGTTGCCGGGCCGTCAAGCTTGGCAACTTCGGTGTCGGGAAGGTCGCGAGCGCTGGCGGGGTTGGCGAGCAACGCCGTGGCATTCGCGTCGAACGAGAGGCTGCAAGTTACGTCGGGAGAAGAAACCTGAAATTTGTTGGCGATGGTGTCGATCGAGAACAGCGTAGCGCTGGACTTATGGTTGCTTTCTGCGGCTTCGATGACCTGGGTAAAGTTGTCATTATCGATGACGGGATGGGTTGCGACCGGTTGTGGAGCTTGTTTGGCTTCCGCCTTTTTTTGTCGCATGGTGCGAGCCAGATCGCCGAGCGACGGCGTGTCAGCCTGCGCCGACATCCGCTGCGTCATACCGAAGGCGCAAAGGACTGCCAAAGCAAACGAAATGGAAACGCGCTTCATTCCAAGGACCTGGTCTGAGAAGAGCACACCACGAACGGGAGAGTTCGCGGGGCTCTACTTAAACTGTAAATCAAAGAGAAGCGGGTTCAGCAGGGACCCTGCCAAACCATAGTCGTAGACCTTTTGGGAAGCCAATCAGAGTAAGAGGTGAGCCGGGCGTGCGGGACAAGTAGCGACGCAACGGGGCGCCGCACGCCCTGATTGAACGCGGTGATTACAGCAAGCCAGAGGATCGAAACCGCGCCACCGGATCTAACACGGGAAGGGCTCGCCGCCCGAATACCCAGCGGGCCACCGCAAAGCCAATCGCCGCATAGCACAGATGAACCAATTTCATAGCCCACCCCCCTATTGCCAAATGCCAAAGCACCTGGACGGGGGAAAAAACCGTTCACTCACCGTAGCAAGGGGGTACGGGAAGCGCAAACCACTAAGGTGCTATACGGGTAGCACGAAGGTCGGGGATGGAAAGTAAGGCTCAGACCTGGAGCACGTCCCCTTCGCGCGCCACCATCAGGTACAGCACCGGGTTGACGAAAAATCCGATGAACAGGCGCGAAATCAGTCCGGCGACGATCACGATCGCGAATGGACGCTGGGTATCGGAACCGATTCCGGTAGAAAGCGCGGCTGGAAGCAGACCGAGGCAGGCCACCAGGGCGGTCATCATAATGGGCCGGAGACGAAGCAGCGAGGCTTCACGGGTCGCCGTGGGAATGTCCATGCCTTCCTGCCGGAGCTTATTGATGTACGACACAAGAATGACGGCGGTTTCGACGGACACACCCAGCAACGCGAGCAGGCCAAGCACCGAAGACACACTGAAAGGAGTGCCTGTCAGCTTCAGTGCCAGCAGCGCACCTACTGGTTCGGTGATGATCACTCCGAGCGCAATGGTGACCGGAAATTTGAAGTTGCCGTAAAGCGCAAACAGGATCATAAAAATCAGCACCACGGCAAGCGGGCCGATAATGGACAACTGGGAACGCGCTTCCAGAAATTGACTGTATTCGCCACCCCACTCCATGCGATAGCCCTGCGGCAAGGTGACGGCTTTGCGAACGGCGTTTTGGCCGTCGTTGACCGCGCGTTCCAAGTCGCGTCCTTCAATGCTGTACTGCACGCCGATATAGCGGGAATTGTTTTCGCGATAAATAAACGACGCGCCATTTCCCTGCTTGATGGAGGCAAGCTGCGCCAGTGGGATCTGCTGTCCGTCAGGAGTTCCGACCAGCAGGTTGCCAATGTCGGTGGCACTGCTGCGGAATTGCGGCTGCATGCGCACCACGAGGTCGAAAAGCTTCTCGCCCTGGATTACCTGGGTGGTTGCCTGTCCACCGACGGCGGCCTGGATCACGGCTTGCACATCGGCGACGTTGATTCCGTAGCGGGCGATGCGATCACGATCCACGTCGATCAGCAAGCTCGGCTGCCCCAGTTCACGAACCACAGTCAGTTCGGTAAAGCCGGGCGTGTGGGCGAGAGTGCTCTTGATCTGCACGGCTTTTTCTTCCAGTACGTTCAGATCAGGGCCATAGATTTTGACGGCAAGCGAACTCTTGAGACCCGTGAGCGCTTCATCCACGGCATCTTCGGCGGGCTGCGTGTAGTTGAAAATAATGCCGGGATAGGCACTCAGTTTTTTGTTGATGGACTCGATGAGTTCTTTTTTGTCGTGGATGTCGCCCGACCAGGCTTTGTCTTTGTAGGGCTTCAATCCGACGTAAAACTCGCAGTTGAAGAAACCGGTGGGATCGGTACCGTCGTCAGGCCGGCCAAGTTCCGAACCGACCATCGTGACTTGCGGATAGGAGATCATGATCGCGCGCAGTTGCGGCGCAATTTTGCTGGCCTCTTCAAATGAGATGGTGTAAGGCATGGTCGCGCGGACCCAGAGAGCGCCCTCATCGAGGTGGGGCATGAACTCGCCGCCGATGAAAGGAATCAAAAGCAGAGTCGCGCCGAAGATCAGAACGGCGATGACGATGGTCTTTTTTTGATTTGCGATGGCCCAGTCGAGGTAGCCGGCATACTTCCCTTTCATCCATTCAAAGGCGCGGCTTTGCTTTTCCTTAACTCCTCCTTTGAACCAGTACGAGGCCAGTACCGGAATCAGGGTCAAAGTCAAAATCAAGGCGCCGATCAGCGCGAACGACATGGTCTCGGCCATCGGATGGAACAGTTTCCCCGAGGGACCGCTGAGAGCATAGATGGGAAGATATCCGGCGATGATGACCGCGACGGAATAAAAGATCGGCCGATCGACATCCTTGGCGGCCGCAAGGATGACCTCGTTTAGTGAATATTCCTGGCCATGCCGGATTGCGAGCTCGCGGTAAATGTTCTCCATCATGACGACGGTGCCGTCGATGACGATGCCGAAGTCGATGGCTCCAATCGACAGCAGATTCGCCGCCACATCGTGCGCGTGAAGAACGATGAAAGCGAAAAGTAGCGATAGCGGGATGGTTAAAGCAACAATGATTGCGGCACGGACACTGACCAGAAAAAAGATCAGCACCACCAGGACGAGGAGCATTCCACGGAGAAGGTTCGCCTCGACGGTGTCGGTGGTGAGGTCGACAAGTTCGCTGCGATCGTAAAAAGGCCGGACCTTCACGTCCGGAGGCAGAACTTGCTGGTTGAGCTGCTCGGTTTTCTGCTCAACGCCTTTGAGGACGTTTTGCGTCTGTTCGCCGCGACGCATCAGGATGACGCCTTCCACGGCGTCATCGTTATTTTTCGATTTGTCCTGAAATCCGAACTGGCCGAGCCGGGGCGCATTGCCAATTTGGACATCCCCGATATCCCGCACCCGGATGGGAACGCCCTTGTTGCTACCGACTACGATGTTGCCGATATCATCGGTGTTCTTGACCAGGCCGATGCCGCGTACGTAGTAGAACTGCCCGCCCTGCGAGTAGAAACCTCCGCCCGCGTTGGAGTTGTTCGCAGTAAGCGCAGTGATGACCTGCGGCACGGTGAGGTGGTATCCGAAGAGTCGCGCGGGATCGAGCAGGACCTGGTACTGCATGACCTCGCCGCCAAGGCCGGAATCGTCGGCTACGCCGGGGACGGATTTGTAGGCGCGCTCGACCACCCAATCTTCAATTGTTTTCAGTTCGCGCGGGCTGCGATCCGGGCTTTCGAGCACATAGCGATAAACCAGCCCACTGGGGCTGAACAAAGGCGCCATGGAAGCTTCGACGCCGTCGGGCAACTCCACTTCCGGCAGCCGTTCGAACACCAGTTGGCGGGCGAAGTAATTGTCGGTATTTTCGTCAAACGTCAGGCGAACGTCCGACAGGCCGTAAAGCGAGATGGACCTCATGACTTCCAAATGCGCTACGCCATTCATCTCGACTTCGAGCGGCAGGGTGACCAGACGCTCCACTTCTTCGGCGGCATGTCCGGGCCATTGCGTGATCAACTCGACCATGGGTGGCGACAAGTCGGGATACGCGTCCACCGGCATGCGTTGAAACGAGACAACGCCCGCGATCGTCATGAAGATGGTGAGCATCAGCACCATGAAGCGCTGACGAAGGGCCACTTGGACTATGCGATGGATCATGGATCAGGGTCTTAGCGTTGCAGCGAATTGGCGAACTGCAGAAACAGGCTGCCATCGGCAACGATGCGATCGCCCGGCTTGAGGCCGTCGGTAATTTGAGTTTGTCCTTTCTGACTATCGCCCAACTTCACCGAGCGTCTGCCGAATTGGTTTGGCGCCTGTTCCGCGTACACGAAGGGTTCATTTTCGGAGTCGCGGAGAACCGCGGCATCGGGGACTGCAATCGCGTTACGAGCTTCGCCGGCATTCACGCTGGCATTCACGTACATGTCTTTCTTCAGCTTCTCTCCCGGATTTGCAGTTTCGATTCGCGCCTGCAACGTCCGCGTGTTGGGATCCAGCGCGGCGGCGATGTAGGAGATGCGGCCGTGAAATACATCGGGATAGCTCTCGGTCGAGATTTCTACCGGGTCGCCAACGCGGATGTAGGGCAAATCCTTTTGATACACGTTCACCAGCACCCACACGTTGCTCATGTCGGAAATGGTGAAGCATTGGGTTGCGCCGGCCTGGATGACCTGTCCGGGAGAAATCAGTTGTTCCACGATCTCGCCCGAAATCGGGGCGAGCACCGGTACCTCGGGAGAAGAAGGTTTGGCGATCAGGGCATCGGGATCGCTGATTCCCATCACCTTCAAAGCGGCGGCGGAGGAGGCGACGTCGGCTTCGGCTTGCACCTGCGCTGACTGCGCAGCTTCCAGATCGCGCTCCGCGATGGCGTGATGCTGGTACAGGTCTTGCGCGCGAGCGTAGCCCTTGGCAGCCAGGTTCAAATTGTCTTTTGCCTTCAGGTAACCGGAGCGCAGCTGCGAGTAGTCGGGACTGGCGATGTACGCCAGCGGTTCTCCACGGCGCACCTTTTGCCCCGGGATGGCAACGATGCGGCTGATGGGACCTCCCACCTGGGTGATGACGGGGGTACTGTGAAAATTGTTGTAGGCAACGCTGCCGGTGAGACGCAACGAGCGGGTTAGAGTCGTAGGAGCAACGGTCATGACCTGCACATGCGAAGCTTGCTCTTGCGGAATCGAGAACAAGGCAGGCGTATTTGGATCGCTGGCCTGTTTGCCGTCGCCATTGGAACTTGCGCTATTGCATGCGGCGAGCAAAGCCAGAATTGCCAGGAGCACGCCGCTGGCCAGGATTCGCGCGGTTTGCCGTGAAGGTTTCATTGCAGGCTCCTTGTTCCGACCGCCTGTTTCAGCTGTTCCAGCGCGGTGAGATAAGAGGCCAGCGCCTGGCGGTACCCGAGTTCGGTCGCGCGGTAGCTGCGTTCGGCGTCGATATAGTCGAGCAGGCTCGCAGCTCCTCGCTTGTAGGCGTATTCGTTGATGTCGCGAGAGTTCTGGGCGTCTTTCAGATATCCGGAAACATAAAGCTGAATGATCTGATCGTTATTGCGCAAAGTTTCGTAAGCGTTTTCAACATCGGCCATGACGGTGTCGGCGGCGGCCAGTTTCTGTTCCTGCGCCTGCGTCAGCGCATAGCGAGTGCGGGCGATCTCGCCCTGGTTTCGGTTAAAGATGGGCAGATCCATGCTGAAAAACAGCGACGCGGAATTCACTCCCGCGGTGTGGCTGAAATCGTAGGTGGCGCTGACGTCCTGCTTGCCGTTGGCTTTGGCGAGGAGAATCTGGCTTTGTGCGGCAGTGATTCCCTGCACCGCGGCGCGTAAGTCGGGCCGTTCGCGCAGGGCCGCGGCTTGCAGGTCTTCCACTTTGGCCTGGATGGGCTGATATTCCAGATTTCCGATCACGTCGTAATCGGCAGGAACGCTGCTGTATCCGAGAAGCTGGCGGAGATTGATCAGGGATTGCACGCGGGCGAGTTGCGCCGAAGAAACGTCGGTCTGAAATTGCAGCACCTGCAGCTTGATCTTCAGGTAATCGCCTTCACTGATATCGCCTGCTTTGTACCGGGCTTCGCTGATGTCCACCGTCTGCTTAAAGCTGGCGAGGTCCTGCTCGGCAAGCCGCAGGGTAGATTCGGCGAGGAGCACGCCGATGAATTCCTGGCTGACATTGAAGATCAGCATGCGTTCGGAGTCGCTAACTTGTGAGCGAGTCACGGCGGTAACGTCTTTGGCCGCCTGCAGGCGGCGCTGGCGTTTGTGGCCACGCTCAAACAGGTAGCTGATTCCGATATCAAATTGCTGCGTGACATTGAGATTGTCGGCTGTGAACTGGCTGGGATCGAAGATCGGGATGAACTGTGTATCGGCACCCAGCGTGGGATTGGGCCGGAGATTTGCCGTAATCTCCATGGCTTCGCTCTGGGGTATCTGGGTTCGAGTCGCGAGCAGCGCGTGATTATGGGCGACAGCCAGGTTGATGGCTTCGTCCTGGGTGATCATCGCAGTCTGCGCGTCCGCGCCCGGGAGGAGCACAAACCACAGCGCCGACAGCACGAAGAACAATCGCGTTACGCGCATGGAATAGGTTGCTGGTCGCATGTAAATGCAAGTACGGCTCAAAAAGATTTCAGGGATGTTCCCGGACGACCTCCGGAAGTAAAGCTCGTTGCCAGAGAAACTGCGATCCGGTCAGAAGGCGATGGGGCTAGTAAACGGGCGGAGGCCGAACGTAAAGTTGGAACAAAGGCAGGAACGATCGAGGTTGCAGCTGGAGTCCAATGACACGCGGCCGCCGCATGAGCAGCGTGGCCACCACTACAAAAAACGCGACCATGGTGGCGGTTTGTGCCATCAGGCAGGTCAGACAGAAAGTGCTTGTCGATGACGAGGAGTACGCTTGCGGCGCGCCCTCCGTTTGGGCGGCGTGCAGACTGCACAAATGGACCGCTTGCGCGCAGGCAGCCACCAGCAGGATGGCAATCGACAGATAGCCGAGCCAGCGGCGAAACCCATGTTGTGCTTGAAGTAAGTTCAATGCCTTTGCAATTAGATGCAGAATGCTGCGCCAGAAAAGGGACGCCGCGCAAGTAACTTTGGTGATTTTAGCACCAGCTCTTTCAAGTGCAACAAAAATGGTGCAGTTAGCCGGACCCTTACGGGCTCGGCTTATTCTCTATCGCGGAGATCCCCCGGCTGCGCTACCCTCGACGGCCACCGGCACGACAATGGCCTGGATCGTTCTGGCTGGCCACCATCTTCTGGAAATTTGCCAGATCAGTTTTCTGTAAATCGTCCCAGCGAGCCAGGAATTCGCTCGACTGTTTATTCAATTTGTCGAATTCACGAAATGCCGCCTCGGTAGGAGCGCTATCGCTCGACTCGTCCACAGTCATAAACAGAAACGCGAACTTGCCGTCTACTTTGGGAGGAAACGCCAGCGAGTCTTCGTTGGCTTTGATCTTCATCTGGATCATTTCGTCGCGCAGGGAAAGTAGTTTCTGGTCCAGATCGGTGGCAGCACTTGAAACCGGCTTAGTGCTGACGTTTTCGGGTAAGCGTTTTTTCAAGCCGTCCACCTGGCCACGCACGTCCTGAATCTGGTTGACGGCATTGTGAACTTTACTGAGCTGGTCCCGGATTTGCAGAAGCAGATCGAATTGCTTCTGGAGATCGGCCTGTGAAGTGTTTACCCGCGGATCCAGTTTCAGTTCAAAGGGAGCAGTTTGACTTTTGCCATTCACGGTCAGGCGGACCTGGTAATTACCAGGGACAGCTAACGGGCCGCGGCTGCCATCTTTCTGCTCGAACAGATAATGATCGGGAACGCGGGTCGCACCTTCGTATCGCATATCCCAGACGAAGCGGTTCAGACCGGCCTCGGCCTTGATCTGCTTCTCGGGCTTCTTGTCGTCTGGATCGGGCGGCTCGTCGAGTTCTTCGGTTTTGTTACTTGAGAATTTGCGAATGCATTTCCCGCTGGCGTCCAGGAATTCCAGAGTGATCTCGCCCTTGGGAGCGTCTTTCAGGAAGTAGTAGATCACCGCACCTGGCGGAGGGTTCTGACCGACCAGGATCGGCTTGGGAGCGTCCTCTCCCCAGTGCAAGCGCATCGCCGGAGACGGCGCATAGAGATGAACATCCTGGTTGGGCAGGTCGGCGGCGAACTGCCTTAGCGGAGCGATGTCGTCGAGAATCCAGAATGCGCGACCGTGAGTCGCAAGCACCAGGTCGTCATTCTTGATGATGAGATCGTGAACCGGCACCGTCGGCAGGTTAAGCTGCAGCGCGCGCCAGTCGGCGCCGTCGTTGAACGAAACGTACACACCGGTTTCTGTTCCGGCAAAGAGCAGCCCTTTCCGCTTGGGATCTTCCCTGACGGCGCGAACGAAGGTATTTCGCGGCGATGCCCTGGTTGATCCGCGTCCAGGTCTTGCCATAGTCGCTGGTCTTGTAGATGTAAGGCTGCATGTCGTCGAGTCTGATGGCGATCGACCGCAACATAGGCGGTTCCCGGCATCGATGCGGCGAAGCATCGATCTGGCTGATGCGGCTCCACTCGGGCAGGTCTTTGGGAGTGACGTTGGTCCAGTTCTTGCCGCCATCGCGCGTGAGTTGGATCAAGCCGTCATCCGTTCCCGCCCAGATCAGACCTTTCGCCACCGGGGATTCAGCCACCGCGAAAATGGTGTCGTAGTACTCGGTGCCGGTATCGTCTTTGTTGATTGGACCGCCGGAGGGCTGTTGCTTGCTCTTGTCGTTGCGAGTGAGATCGGGGCTGATGGCTTCCCAGTGCATGCCGCCATCGGTGGTCTTAAACAAGCGCTCGCCGCCATGGTAGAGAGTGTTGGGATCGTGCGGCGAAATCAGGATGGGCGCAGTCCACTGGAAGCGATGCTCGACGATAGCGGCTCCTGCCCCGTCACTCAGTTCCGGCTGAACAGTAATGTCCTTGGTTTGTCCCGTGCGCTTGTCGAAGCGCGTGATGAGGCCTTCGTAGTCTCCGGCGTAAACAATGTTCGGGTCGGGCGGATAGGGCGCGATATAACCCGCTTCCCCGCCCGCGACCGGGTACCAGTCGGAGCGGCCGATCGATTCGTCGTCGCTGCGGCTTGCGATGGCAACGGTGCTGTTGTCCTGCTGCGAACCGTAGACGTAGTAAGGAGTACGGGTGTCGGTGGTGACGTGGTAGAACTGCGCGGTCGGCTGGTTGTCCTGGCGGGTCCAGTTCTTTCCGCCGTCGAGACTGATGGTTACGCCACCGTCATTCGACACCGATCATACGCTGCGGATTCTTGGGATCGATCCACATGCCGTGGTTGTCGCCATGAGGGACTTTGACCTTGTTGAAGTTTCGGCCGCCATCGGTGGACTTGTAGAAATCCACGTTCGCGACATATACGGTTTCAGCGTCCTGGGGATCGGCAATGATGTGCATGTAGTACCACGCACGTTGCTGCAGCGCGCGATCGCCATCCACCAGTTGCCAGCTGTCGCCGCCGTCATCGGAGCGGTAGATGCCGCCATCCTGCGCCTCGATCAGCGCGTAGACACGATCGGAATTCGCGGCGACGGCTACGCCGATCTTTCCCCACGGTCCCTTGGGCAGACCGTGTTCCTGAAGCTGTTTCCAGGTCGTGCCCCCGTCATTCGAGCGATAAAGGCCGCTGCCCGGGCCGCCGCTGGAGAGGCTCCAGGGTGTGCGCCGCGCCTCCCACAACGACGCATAAAGAATATTCGAATTATGCGGATCGAAGGCGACATCGATCCCGCCGGTATTCTCGTCTTTGTAGAGAACCTTCTCCCAGGTCTTGCCGCCGTCGGTGGTACGGAAAATGCCGCGCTCGGGATTCGGCCCGTAGGGATGGCCCAGAGCGGCGACAAACACGCGGTCCGGATTGTTCGGATCAATGATCAGCTTGCCGACGGCGCGGGAGTCGCGAAGCCCCACATTCTTCCAGGTCTTGCCGCCATCCAGTGTCTTATAGATTCCATCGCCATGCGAGATATTGCCGCGGATGCAAGCCTCGCCGGTGCCGACGTAGACGATATTCGGATTCGAGTTCGCAACGGCCAGGCTGCCGATCGCAGCCCACGCCTTCCTTGTCGAAAAGTGGCGTCCACGTCATGGCGCCGTCGGTGGACTTCCAGACGCCGCCGCCGGTAGATCCGAAGTAGTAGGTCGTGGGATCGCCCGGAATTCCCGCCGATGTCAGCGATCGTCCTCCGCGGAACGGGCCGACCAGCCGGTACTTCATGCCTTTGAAAAGAGTGTCTTCGTTGCTCTTGGTCTCAGGAGTTTCACCCTGTTTTTGTACTGGCTGTTCGGAGGGCTTGTGGGTGCGCTCCACTTTGCTTTGTTCGCCCAAAGCCGGATACAGCATCAGCGACAGAATGGAGAGCGCGAGAAACGAGACGAACCGGGTGGGAGCCGGGCTGCGATACATTTGTTTCATCTCCGGGAAAGAAGTGTTCCCCATGGTAATCCCGGAGGAGCAGTTCTGGAAAGCGGGATCGACAAAGTCTCCCGCAGCAGATGACTACGAGTCGGATTTCTTGCCTCTCCGCTCGAGTTCGGCCCGGGCCACTTTCAAACGCTGTTGCATCTCGGGATCGAGTTCGGGATAGGCCAGATCCAAGCTCTCGAGAGTATCCACCACGGCGGCCGCGACCACTAACCGTGTGAACCACTTGTTGTCCGCCGGAACCACGTACCAGGGAGCGTATTCCGTAGCCGTGTTGCGGATCATTTCTTCGTAAGCCTCCATGTAAGCCTCCCAGTGGCTCCGTTCCGCCAAGTCTGCCGGGGAGAATTTCCAGTTCTTCTCGGGATGATCCAGCCGCGCGAGGAAGCGTTTCTTCTGCTCTTTGCGCGACAGGTTGAGGAAGAACTTGCGGACTACGACACCGTTCCGCGACAAATATTTTTCGAAGCCGCAGATATCTTCGTAGCGATGTTCCCATACCTTCCCGGTCACCAGCTTCGCCGGAATTTTCTGCTTTTTCAGAATGTCGGGATGCACGCGCACCACCAGCACTTCCTCGTAGTACGAGCGATTGAAGATGCCGATGCGGCCGCGCTCCGGAATGCAAATGTTGGTCCGCCAGAGATAATCGTGATCCAGTTCCTGCGGCGAGGGGGCTTTGAACGAATAGACCTGGCAGCCTTGGGGATTCAACCCAGACATAACATGTTTAATCGCGCCGTCTTTTCCGGCGGCGTCCATGGCCTGGAAAATGAGCAGGACGGCCCACGCATCCTGAGCGTAAAGCTTGTCCTGGAGCTCGGCCATGTGCTGGATTCCCTTCTCCAGCTGTTCCGTGGCATGTTCTTCGGACTTGAAATCGCGGGTATCGTTAGGATCGAAATCCTTGAGGCGGAACTTCTTGCCATCTTCCACCCGGTAAGGTTTCGCCAGCTTGCTCGCCCAGCTCATGATGTAGA
The DNA here is from genome assembly GCA_963797845.1 of Terriglobia bacterium. Taxonomy (GTDB): domain Bacteria; phylum Acidobacteriota; class Terriglobia; order Terriglobales; family Acidobacteriaceae; genus DASREM01. Next base: position 18,929 of record CAWCRE010000004.1, on the reverse strand, counting down.
CCTCCGACAATCGAGAAAGGAGAGTCTATAACATGCAGGGGAGCAAGTTTCGGAGTCAGCTCTCGTCGGAACCACTCGAAATCCGACGGATGGCCGAATAGCACTCGCAGGCGGAACGCTCCAGCGCCTTGCGATCGAGAACGGTGACTTGACCGCGGGTGTATCCGATGGTGCCAGCCCGTTGCAGCATGCCGGCCGCGAGAGTGACGCTGGGGCGGCCACTGCCTAACATCTGGGCCAGCAGTTCATGGGTGATAGGGAGACGGTCGCCATTGGCGCGGTCGTGAGTCATGAGCAACCAGCGGGCAAGGCGCTGTTCCACTTCGTGGAGGCGGTTACAGGCTGCGAGTTGGGCCACTTGCAATCCCTGCAACAATACCGCGCGGCTGATGCGATCGCGGAACACCGGGGCCTGCTCCAAGACGCTTCGTAAGGCTTCCGCTTTCACCCGAAAGGCTGAGCCTTTGATCTGGATCAAGGCGCGCTGCGAGCTGTTGGGAAAGCCGAACGCGAGCGGCGCCCCTACAAAGCCTTCTTTTCCTACCATGCCGACTTCGACGCTGCGCGCGTCGCTGGTAACCACCATCATGGATACCAGTCCACTATTCAAAAAATATCCGAACACGATCCTTTCGCCCGGTTCGTGCAAGGCCTGCTGCATCGCGAGCTCGACGAACTCCAGATGCGGCAGCACGGCGGCAAACTCGTTTTCCGGGAGAGCTTGAAGAATGGAATTTTCGATGGTGCGACCGTCTAATGCGGAACGCAGCTGTTTAGATTCTGAGAAATCTTCGTGGTCGTTCGGATTCTTGCCTTTTGCCGTTGTCATACGTTCGTACGCTCGGCTCCGCGCTGGCCGCACGAGCAAACGGAAAGCTAGACGTATTGTGCGATTCTGTCGGTCTTGCACCGGACATATCCGCAGCGCACAGGCCGTTATTTCAGTTGCTTTCTTGATACTCTTCGCAAGTTACAATCTCTGGCGGACGCGGGAGGATTGTCTTGATAGATATCCAAGGAATGACGCCATTACTCCAGGTCTTCGATATGGAAAAATCGCTTCAGTTTTATTGCGATATGTTGGGGTTCGAGATCCTGGAAACGGATTCCAACACGACAGCGCCCAACCACAACTGGGTATGGTTACGACGAAATGGCGTGGACCTTATGTTGAATACTGCCTATGATGAGGGCCAGCGTCCACCGGTTCCGGACTCGAGCCGGGTTCGGGCGCATGAAGACACCGGGCTGTTTTTTGGCGCTCCCGACGTAGACGCGGTGTACGCTCACCTTCGCGACTGCGGAGTCACGGTCAAGGAGCCGAAGGTCGCGCCCTACGGCATGAAGCAACTCTACGTAAGAGACCCTGATGGCTTCGGACTATGCTTCCAGTGGAAGGCCTAGCTTCATGACCATGACTTGGCGAAATCAGTTGCCCAGCGTAAAGGTGGGATAAGCTCGTGCCTGATACAGCGGAGTATCTCGCCCGCATACGTGAGTACTCTCAAAACCAAGACCCTCTACTTTCGCAGAGCAAGACGGCAGCAGTCCTGTCGGAGCTGATTGCAGGCCAATCCGTCGAGCGGCTGACCCGACTCCCCGCCAAAGATAAGTGGTCCGTGGCTGAAATCCTCGCACACCTAGCGGAAGATGAAATTGCAACCGCATGGCGATATCGCCAAATGGTTGAGCATAGCGGGATCGAACTTCCGGGTTTCGACCAGGACCTGTGGTCACAACTGGGGGATTATGCATCGCGTCCGCCGCAGGAGTCGCTGGATTTGTTTCGCTTGCTTCGCGCGGCGAACCTGCAGTTTCTGCGAAAACTCTCGGCTGAGCAGTGGGAGTGTTTCGGCATTCATGGAGAACGGGGTCGCATCAGCGTGCGAGACCTTGCCACGCATATGGCGGGACACGATGCAAATCATGTCGAGCAGATTCGCAGGCTGTTGCTAAGCTGAAAAACTTTGGAGAAAAAGTGGGCCAGCCTTGAATCGGCTGGCCCTTGGTTATGCCGGTTGCGTCTGGTTAGAAGTCGAACCGCAACGCAAGCTGGGTCACGCGATGACCGCCGGTATCGCCGTAAGTCAACTGTGACTGTCCGAATGCCGGATCCGCAAAGTTACCTTGCGGATTCTGGAAATTCGGATGGTTGAACAGATCAAAGAAGTTTGCATCGAAACGCAGCTTCGTCCCTTCGGTGATCTTGAACGCCTTGCTGATACCGAAATCCCAATTGGTAAACATGGGTCCCGGAATCGAGTTGCGTCCGAGGTTGGAGTTGGCCCAGCCTCCCGCCGGCACTGGAACCGTGCCGAACTGGTTCGGATCGAGGTAGACGTAGGCATTGGCTCCGCCCACGACCTGCTCCTTGCCAACAATCGAGTTGAGTACACCCGAACCGATGAACTGCGGACGATCGGTACGAACTCCGTCTTTGTTCGGATCGGCTCCGCTATTGAACAACCCGATCGGAGCGCCGGTGTTCCAGGAGAAGATGCCGTTGAGTGACCATCCACCCAGCCAGCGGTTCGCCCGGAATAACGGCACATCGTAGTTGTAGCTGGCCACGACGCGATGACGCACGTCGAAGTCGGCCGGGCCGTAGTCGTAGCGGATGTTCTGCACATCGGTCGCAGAGAGCTGCAGCGTCCTGGAACGGAAAACATCGCTGAGTTCGTCCAGAGCCTTCGCGTAAGTGTAGCTGGCGTTGAATGACAGACCAGCTGAGAAACGCTTACGTACGGTCAAGTCGAAAGCGTTGTAATTGGAGCTGTAGAAGTTTCCACGGGCGTTGTCATTTCCAAACAACGGATCAGGACGAACCGGGGTAGTTCCAGTGGCCCTGAATCCATCGTAGGTGTTGCGGTTGAGAATGCCGATCAGTTTGCGGCCCAGGGTGCCAATGTAGTTGGCTTCGACGGCGAAGTCTTTGCTCAACTCATGTTGCACGCCAAAGCTGTACTGTTCGTAATACGCCGCAACCAAGTTCTGGTCGATATGGCGCGGAATAGGAAGGGGCAAGCCGCCGGGGAACAGCGTGGGATTGATGAACTGGCTGTTGCTGGTGAAAGGCAGCGTGAATAGGCCAGGCGTCTTGAGAGGGCCGATCGGCGCCTGACCAAGCGCGACGCCGGTGTTCTCATCCGCATAGAACGGAGCGTTGAAGCGGATATTTTCGAAGACGTTGTTGTAAAGGCGGTCATAGAAGATACCGAAGCCGCCGCGGACAACCCACTTCTGATTGCCAAGTGTGTCCCAGGCGAATCCAATGCGGGGAGCGAAGTTGTTAGTGTCTTTATGCCAGATGTCGCTGTTCCGCACCTGGGGCGTAGCCGTCGCTTCGTACGCGTAGAACGGGTTGCCGCCGGGGAAGAACGGATTCAACTGCTGGCACGGAAAACCAGGAGCGCCGGTATTCGGATCGGTACAAGTTGCGATCGGCGTGACCGGGCTTCCGAAATAATAGTTGGAGTCGATGTTGGGCTGGAAGTTGTGCGGCGGGCCAAAGTAGTCCCAACGCAAGCCGAGGTTAAGAGTCAAACGCGAACTCACGCGCCAGTCGTCCTGGCCGTAAAACGCGAGTTCGTTGGCGCGATATCCACGATAGAAATCGGGGAGTTGGCCATTGGTTGGATTCACGGCTGCCCCGGCGTAATAGAAACCGCCGTAACCGGCACCGCCGTTACCAGCCAGCGCGTTATCGAGCTGATCGGTAAATAAGCCATCCGTGATCAGGTCCTCAGCGCTCCAGTATCCGAAATTCCCATTGCGATCGGCCTGGAAGCTGGAGCCGTTCCGGGTACGTCGATACTCGCCACCAAACTTGAAGCTGTGCTTACCGTGCGTGATGGAAAGATCGTCTTTGTACTGGAACTGATTTTCGGTGAAGAACTGCGGGAGGCCGGTCGACGCACCGAGGCTGACGTTGAGGAACAACGCGTCAAAACCAGATAGCAGTTCGGGAATACCCTGGCTGCCCGGCGCCGTGAAGTTTGCCAGACGACGGACGTAACCGATTTTCGCCTGGTTCAGAATGGTCGGCGAAAAAGTGTGCGTCCAGGTAATGCCCGCCGTCTGCGCCCGGTTCGGATTATCTTCCGGAACGCCGAACGTGGTGTCGCTGCCGCAGAAATTGCAGCGGAATTTCGTATCTTCGAAAAGGTAAACGCCATTTAGCTGATCATTGGCGCCGATCTTGTGATCCACCTTGATGCTGAAGCGGTACTGGTTGATCGGAGTGTCGGCAGATTGGGTTACCGAGTCATAGAGCGGAACTGGATATGCAACTCCAGCGGTGTAAGGACCCTGCCCGATGCAGGCTCCGGTTTGATCAGTGGCGCAGTTGATTGCTGAATTGGCAAGCGGTACAGCGTTCGGCCACTTTTGATGGAGTTGATTGAAGATCGACCCCGTGGTTGTGGGGACGGCGCATGGACCGCCGCAGATGTTGGCTTGAGCGAATGTTGCAAATTGCCCGCTGTTCACGAAATCGTAGAACTGCTGCGTGATTGAAGTGGCGGTCGCCGGACTTGACTGCCGCAAACGATGCCCTTCAAACGTTCCGTAGAAGAACGTCTTATCTTTAATGATTGGGCCGCCGATGGATCCCCCAAACTGATTACGTACCAGGTGGTCCTGAACCCCGGCATTGTTTGAGAACCAGTCATTGGCAGTGAGAGCTTGAATACGGTTGTATTCAAAAAGTGATCCGTGAAAACTATTGGTGCCGCCTTTCAACACCGTATCCGTCACGAACCCACCCGCCTTGCCGTACTCGGCGTTGAAATCATGTGTGATGACGCGATATTCCTGGATGGCATCGGGAGAGATCGAAGTGTTTGATCCACCTTGACCGCACTTGGTGCCGCACAACGAAACGCCGCCCTGGCCTTGTTCGTTGTTGTCCACGCCTTCCACCATGAAGTTTCCGGTTCCGGTACGGGTTCCGTTCACAGACGCGCCGCGGAAGGTGCCGCCCGCGATCTGTTCAGGAACTGCGCCCGCAACCAGGTTCACGAAATCGTTGGCGTTGCGCGCTTCCAGAGGCATTTGCTCCCAAACGCGACGATCCACCAGCTGCGACACAGAGGACTCTTCGGTCTGCACCAGCTGCTGGCCGGCTTCCACCGTGACTTGTTCGCTGGATTCGCCGAGTTGCAGCTGGAGGTCGCGGCTGGTGGTGGTTCCGACGCTCACTACAACATCGGTGACTTTTACCGTCTTGAAACCTTTGGGTGCGGTTTCCAAAGTGTATGCACCGACGACCGGAAGCGCGGAGAAACGATACACACCGGCCGGAGTTGTCACTGCGGTTCGTTTATCGCCGGTCGCCGTATTCGTCAGGGTGACCGTCGCGTTGGAGACCACAGCGCCTGTCGGATCTGTTACCAGACCCGAGAGCTCGCCGACACCGCCTTGTGCCCACATTGTGCCGACCCACAAACACAACAAAATGGCCACAAGAAGAGAGCGAGCCACACTGTTACGAAATTCAATTTCCATCGCTATCTCCTAAATAGTTGAAGATCCCGAGAGGCAGGATGAGTTGGTGTTAACAATCACATTCAGAAACGTTCCGAATGCACTTTGTTAATTAGCAACTCGCATACCACACGCTGTGAACTCACACTGCGCCGAATTTGCTTGCAGTTGACGCGCTGTTATTCACAACGCGGTTACGAGAAAGTGGAGAGCCGTGGTGAAGGTTATGAAATCCCGTAAGAGTTCAAGAGCAGCGAAACTGGACCCGACTGTCTTGTTTCGTTCTTCTCAGTGTTCATGCGGGTTTGCGCCGATCTCCATTCATAACAAAGTTGGTCTTGACCAGACACTGTGCTCATCACTGTCAAGTGTTGTCAGGGATGGGTGTTATGTGACGGACGTGAGTACCGACGTCGCAAGCGCGCGCGTCTTTCACACCGCGAGCAATTCACGAGCGGAGAATGTGAATGCTAAACAAACACCGAGGCCGGCGCGTAAACGAAGTGAAGAGTCGCGTGTAAGCAAGTTGATCTGATTCAGCGCCTGATTTCGTTCCATCCGGGAACAACCCAAGACGTGATTCAGAGAAGCGGCGGCTGGAAAACTTGAAGGGGTGTTCGAGCGCTACAACTTGTCACTCAGAACGACATCGTTGACGCGATGCTAAAGCTGCAAGCAGCCGAAAAGGATCGGGCAAATTGCAGAAGCCGAACAACAGCTGCAAAAATAGAACGTGACCAAGCAAGACGTCACGTTCAAGTGCACACTGCGGGTCAGAGCAAACCGAGCTCGATCAACTGGTATATTATTTTCAACCGCTTCCCTGCCCGCCCGGGTGGCGAAACTGGCAGACGCACGGGACTTAAAATCCCGGGTCCCTAAAAGGACGTACCGGTTCGATTCCGGTCCCGGGCACCATCCATAAATTCAAGATGGATGCGATCCGACGTCCTCGGCGCCCCTACCTTGCGAAGCCTTACTATTTCTTTCTTTTCCTTTCTATTCTTTCCTGTTATGTTCAACCTCGATCGGGAAGGCATTTCAAGAATGCCATCCTCGCCGGTTGCGTGTCGTGGTTGTTCTCTGACTCAATCCGGAGAGACGGCCCGGAAAGCACTGCAGCGCTGTGTCTGATGATCGCCAGTAACTGCAGGAGTAAATATGATCAATCGACGGCAGTGGCTATACAGAGCCGGAATCCTGGCCGGCGTGGCCGCCCAGTCTGGCAAGGGGTTTTGCCAGGCTGGTCCAGCGCCAAAAAAAACGCAGCATCACTCTTTAGATCTATCCGAGTTCGAGCCTGCGAGCATGCTGCAAGTGCACGCCTCCCGAGTCGAGCACGCCAAGTTTCCGGTGCTCGATTTTCATACCCACATCACGACCTCAGCCCGCTCCGAGAACGGAGTGGACTTAGCCGCCGACCGTGAATATTTGGGTACCCCGGAAGAGCTTCTGGCCGTGATGGATCGCAAAAACATTCGTGCCATGGTGAATCTCACGGGCGGGTACGGCAAGGGATTGAGCGACGTCGTCAGCAAATACGATCGAGCCTTCCCTGAACGCTTTTACAGCTTCACCGAGCCCTGCTACGAACGCTGGAAGGAACCGAACTATCCTCAGATTCAGGCGGACGCTATCGAGCAGGCCCATGCGTCAGGGAGCGCGGGGCTTGAAAATTCTTAAAACTCTAGGCCTTTATCTCCGCGAGAATATTACTTCGGGCGAGCTGGTAAAGATTGATGATCCCAGATTCGATCCCATGTGGGATGCCTGTGGCCAATTGAACATCCCGGTGGCGATTCACGTATCCGATCCCGTTGCGTTTTTCACTCCGACCGATCGGTTCAATGAACGTTTCGAGGAGCTCAATAATCATCCGGACTGGTCTTTTTACGGAAGGGACTTTCCCAGCAACGCCGAATTACTGGAGGCCCGCAATCGGGTTTTTGCGAGGCATCCCAAAACTCAGTTTGTAGTGTTGCACGTGGGAAACTTCGCGCGAGAATCTGGCCAATGTGGCGGAGAACCTGGACCGTTTCCCGAATATGACCGTCGACTTTGCGGCCCGCATCGGTGAGTCGGGCAGGCAACCACGCACGGCGCGGAAATTTTTCGATAAATATCAGGATCGCATTTTGTTCGGCACCGACGCCACTCCGCATGGAGACGAGTTTCCCAACAAGTATTCAACGACCAGTTGTACGAGATCTACTATCGATTTCTGGAAACAGAGGACGAGTACTTCGACTATGCTCCGGCAAAAATTCCCCCGCAGGGTCGGTGGCGCATCTACGGTATTAATCTGCCCGAGTCGATTCTTCGCAAAGTTTATTTCGAAAATGCCGCTCGTCAATTGAGAGTGACGGTCTAATGCATCGATCCCTACAAACGCGCCTGCAGTGTGCCGTGATGACTTGCGTTCTGCTGGCCTTCCTGGCGCCGATCTTGATGGCGGCCGATGATCACGCGGTCATGGAGAGTAAGGAAGCTCGGGCAGACGTGCCTTTGAGCACGGAGGTGTCCAGTGGGTTCTGGCGCGGAGCCGGGCTGGTCTACGCCGAGAAAACTCCTTACGGCCAGATGCAACTGCGCTACCGCACCGAGATCCGCTCGCGTTGGACCGAGAAGAATCTTTATTTCTTGTTCATTTGCCCTTACGAAGCCTTGAATCTGAAACCTTCGCCGAGCACTTCCACCGAGACATTCCAGCTTTGGGATTGGGATGTTGCCGAGGTCTTCATTGGTTCCGATTTCCAGAACATCCGCAGGTACAAAAGAGTTTGAGATCTCGCCGCAAGGGGAGTGGGTCGATCTTGACATCGACCTTTCCACCCCGCATCACGAGGAGGGCTGGAAGTGGAATTCGGGTTTTACGGTGATGGCCCGCATCGATTCCGCCGCGAAAATCTGGTACGGGGTCATGCGCATTCCATTCTCAGCTTTGCAGAGTCGCGCTCCCGCAGTTGGCGATACATTTCGCATCAATCTATTTCGTAGCCAGGGCCCTTTGCCGAACCGAGTTGAAATTGTTTGGCAACCCACCATGAGCCAGACGTTCCACACCCCAGAAAAGTTTGGCTTGCTTCGCCTGGCAGCCCAGCCAGTGCGGTAAAGCCTCCTCCAATTCCTCACTCAAGCTGATGCCTTCTTTTCGCCGCTTCAGGCCTACGGGGTCGGTGTTGCCACCCCTATTTTCGTTTGCTGTCGAAATGTTGTTTTTGTCTGGACAAAAGCAACTAAACGATATAAAACGAAACTTTTAAACAGTCTTTCATTGTTCGTTGTTTCGAAACCGGCCGAGCGTGAAGCCTGCAGGCGGGATTACCTGCCGAGCATCTTCGTCACGACATCTCGTCCGCGGGGAGGGTCAGTCATGAGAAACATTCTTGGAGTTCTCGTTCTTCTGATCAGTACGGCTGGAATCGGGATCGCGCAAGTCGATACCGGAAGCCTGGTGGGGACGGTCAAGGATCCGACCGGTGCCGCCATTCCTGGAGTCATCGTAACTGCCACCAATACGGACACCGCCGTCACGACCTCGGTAAAAACCGAGTCTGAGGGCAATTTCGTGATCACGCCCCTGAAGATCGGAAGATATTCCGTTGCGGTTGAGGCGAGCGGGTTCCAGAAAGAAGTGCGCAAAGACATTGTGCTCGACGTGCAGCAGAGCCATCCGCCTTGATTTCGCGCTGAAGATCGGCTCCGTCAACGAGACTACCGTCGTGAGCGGAGCGGCCCCCCTGCTGGAAACCGAGAGCGCGTCTTTGGGAGACGTGGTTACCTCCCAGCAAGTACAACAGTTGCCTCTGAACGGGCGGCGTTACACCGACCTCGCCACTCTGTCCGCAGGGGTAGCGAAGATCACGGAGGGACCGGTCAACGGCGCCAGCACACCCACCAATGGCAACGCGGGCGGAGACTTCTCGGTCAACGGAACGCGCGGAGACCAGAATAACTTCATGCTCGATGGGGTTGACAACAACTCAAACGATAACGGCTCCTACGCGATATTGAGCAGCGTAGATGCCATCTCTGAATTCAAGATCCAGACTTCCAATTATTCCGCTGAGTTTGGCCGTAGCGGCGGCGCCGTAATTAACGCCACCACGAAGTCGGGTACCAACCAGTTTCACGGAAGTGCCTGGGAGTTCCTGCGCAATGACGCCCTCGATGCCCGCGGATACTTCGAATCGCCGACGGATCACAAAGCGCCTTACAAACAGAATCAGTTTGGCGCAACTTTCGGCGGTCCCATCGTGAAAGAAAAGCTGTTTTTCTTTGTCGATTACGAAGGCACGCGAATTCATTCTGCGGATACTCTATTCGCCACCCTTCCTACCCAACAGGAAACCCTCGGAGATTTCAGCGATATTCTCGGCCCGCAATCCGGTACCGATGCGCTGGGACGGCCCGTCTACACGAACGAAATTTACAATCCGGCCACAACTCGCACGGTTAACGGTTCGACGGTGCGGGACGGATTTGGATTCGATCCGACGACCGGTCTTCCCATCACCGGACAAGCCAACATCATTCCCGCCGGTTCTTTGAATCAATTGGGACTGAACTACGCGGCTCTCTACCCTGTGGTCACGACCCCTGGCGGCAACAATTACGTTGTAAATGCGCTCGGGACTCATCGCGTCGATCAAATGGACGCCCGGGTTGACGAGAACGTCTCGTCTAAGATGCAGTTCTTCGAAAGGTTTTCTCTCAGTCAGGATCAACGCTTCCAGGCGCCGATATTCTCAGGTATCGCAGACGGAGGCAGCTACAATACCGGCAATCGACCTCAGGCGACTCGCGGGGCGGTTCTCGGCTACACCCACATCATCAGTCCGAGCCTGGTCAACTCATTTCGCATCGGATACAACTACATCCATTACATCTCCAATTCCCCCACTTATGGCCAGAATTATCCGCCGGCCGGATTGCAGGTTCCTGGCGTTCCGAATAATCCCTCGACCAACGGACTGACCTGGTTCGGATTCAGCGGATACCAGGGGCTGGGCGAGCCTCTTTACACGCCCACCAAACTGACCAGCCAGAATATTCAACTGGATGACACCCTAAGTTTTGTTCACGGGAAACACTGGTTCAAGCTGGGGCCGCAGTTGCGCTTTGATCAATTCAATCTGCTGCAGATTGGGCAACCGCGTGGCAATATTCAATACAGCGGTCAATTTACCGCCGTAGATCCCGGGAACCAGTTGGGCAGCGGCAACGCGATTGCCGACCTGCTCGTCGGCCTGCCGATCTCTGCCAGAATTTCGACGGTCACGTACTTCGGAAATCGCCAGCATAGTTACGGGGCATTTGTGGAAGACACTTACAAGGTGCTCCCGAATCTGACCCTGGATCTTGGGTTGCGCTACGACTTCGCCACGCCCGTATATGAGGCCCACAACCGGCAGAGCAATTTCGATTACGCCACGGGAAATATCATCCCTGCCGGTACGCCGGGCTATCCCAATCATCTCGCAAACGTAGACAAAAATGATTTCGCGCCCCGGGTCGGACTGTCTTACAGCCCTTTCGCAACTCATCCGCTGGTTGTGCGGGCGGGATATGGACGGTTTTTCATCTTCTACGAAATTCGCACCGGTGACCCGTTGCAAATTGATTACAATCTGCCGTTCTTTTTCGAGCCCAACTTCACGAGCGACGGCCTGACGCCCAGCATCACTTTGGCGACAGGATTCCCGCCCCTTGATCCAAGCCAAGCGTTGCCGGCGTGACCAGCCAGGATTGGCGCTTGCATACCGGCGTTTATGACGAGTGGAATCTGGACCTCGAGTACCAACTGCCTGGCCAAATCTTGATCACTCCCGCATATGTAGGCACCAAGGGAACTCACTTGCAGTCTCTGCGTTGACCGGAACCAGATTCCTACGCCGGGCCCGACATTTAACCAGGCGCATTCGACCCTATCCCGCAATATGGACCTTTCACCTCGATCGAGAACCGCGGGAACTCTACCTATCACTCGTTTCAGCTGAAGGTGGAGAAGCGCACGTCGCACGGGCTCTATTTCTTGAGCGCCTTTACTTTGAGCAAGGCCATCAACGACCAGCCGGAGATTTGCTGCAATGCACCGTGGCCGCAAAACAGCTATAACATCGCCGCCGAAAAAGGACTTTCAGATTTTGACAACCGCGAGCGTTGGGTCAACAGCGCTGGATTACGCACTGCCGGTTGGAAAGGGACAGAAGTTTCTGAATCAGGGCGGAGTGACGAACGCGATTTTCGGAGGATGGCACGTTGGAGGAATTATCACCTTCCGTTCCGGATTCCCTTTTCGCCAGTGCTGGGCTACGATCCGACCAACACCGGTTCCCAGGGCTTACTTCGGACCGATCGCATCGGCAACGGCAGCCTGCCAAATCCAAGCCCTAGCTTGTGGTTCAACATTAATGATTTCCCTTCCCCTGACTTGTTATTGCTTCGGCAATGCCGGAAAGAACATTCTGGAAGGCCCCGGTGAGAAAAGCGCGGATCTTTCTGCGCGCAAATTCTTTAGCATCACCGAGCAGGTTCGCCTCGAATTTCGCGCGGAATTCTTTAATGCCTTCAACCATGCCGTCTTCGCTCAGCCCGATAACTACATTACCGATGGTCCGGGAGCAGCCGGCGTGATCACGTCCACGGTCATTCCTCAGCGGCAGACTCAGTTTGCCCTGAAGTTGGAGTTCTAGCGTTTCTGCTCGCCCAGACCGGCGATCGATGCCGATTTTGCCGATCTCGGCGAATCGTAACTCGTCTCGAAGGAAGCGGAATCTCAATGCGGCGCAGAGACTTTCTTAAAAGCAGTGTTGCACTGGCGATGGCAGCGGAACTGGGAACGGGCAGAGCAGCTGCGTTCGTTCCAGCACACAACTGGGCCAACTACGATTTCGGCTCCGGCCCGCCAGTTACCGATCGCCTGAATCAGGGTCCGTTCCCGCAGTATCCCCCCGATGCGGTCATTCCCAACGACGATGTGGTGATGACGACGACTCCGTCGGAGGAAGTGGTGCCGAACTATGGCAAAGGGCTGATCACCTACATCACCGCCGACATGGGCACAGACGAAATCAAGTCGGACAACGTTGCCGCAGGCGATCGAGGAGCTGGTCGAGTTCCCGCTTGGGCAGCAGCTTTATATACGGCCGACGTGGCGGGAAGTGCAGCCGCGGCCCGGACGCCTGGAGTTGCCCGACTACCTGAAGCTTGTTTTCGACCTGGCCAAGAAAAACAACAAGCGGGTCGGCTTGCGCGTTCAGATGAGCGCTCCGGACTACACGCACGAAGCCGCGCTGCCGGATTTCGTGCTGGACAAAGTGCCGAAAGTCGATCTGGTGCTCAGCGATAAGGAGAATCAACGCAGCGGCGCAACGATACTTGAAAAATCCGCATGCGCGCTATCAGCCCCGATTCGACGATCCTTTTTTCCAGCAGGCATTCAAAGAGCTGGTTGGCCTGCTGGCCGCGGAGTTCGACGGCAACCCATCCATCGAGTTCATCGACACGTTCATGTACGGATTCTGGGGTGAAGGTCACACCTGGCCCTTCGCCAACAATCCTTTCCCCGACTACCAAACGGCCGAGCGGACCTGGATCAACATGCTCGAAGTGCAGCTGGAGAACTTCAAAAAGACTCCGTTGCTGACCAATACCCAACCCGACTACAGCCGGGTCGGAAATTCAGAAATGCTGGATCGCTCGGTTCGCAGCAATAACTGGATTCGAAGCGACACCATCTTCATCGAGAACGAACAGATTGAAGCCCTAAGCAACCGCCCGCCCTGGATCGGAGCCGTGCTCGAACAGCCGCTTCCCGGCAAACCTCCGGACACAGCGGCGGCAGCACGAAGGAATCTCTCCTGCGGAGAACATGATCGCTCACGTGATGGATATCGGGGCGAATTACTGGTCGCTCTGGAACTTCCACCAGATCAGTCCCAAAACTCTGGCGAGCTACTACCAAGCATCGCCCGCGTGGTTCGACCGGATCAACCGGCGAATCGGATATCGCGTGAGGCCCTCGTTCATCTGGAGCTACGAAGACGCAGGGCTATCAGGGCTTGATCGTCGGCTTCGCCAATGACGGCATCGCCGGAGTTCCCGGCGTGCTGCGCGTCACCGTTGAAAGTGAAGATGGAAAGACGCTTAAAGACCGGCTGCCTGGATCCCGGCTATCCGCTTCCCGGCAAAATTCGGCAGGCCCAGTTCGTGCTGCCGCAAGGAACGAAATGGCAAGGGCTGAAGCTGAAAGCGGAGATCGAAGTGAAAGGCATGCGTTACCCGGTGCGCTGGGCGTGTCACCAGAAGCTGAATGATGACGGTTCACTCACTCTGCGTCCCAACCTGCGTCAGGAAGTGTAGGCGCAACGGCTGATCTGGCAGCAAAGCTTTTAGAAATCTGAGGACTTTGTCGGAAGGCGGGCAGAGGGCTCGGTTTACCTCGACCCTGAACGCACTCGCAAAGCAGCGCAACGAGGGACCTTGATGAGAAGAAGAGATTTCATAAAAACCGGCGCCGTTCTGGGCGCGGTGGGCAGTCTCCTGCGACCGCAAATGTGGGCCGATGTTCCCGATCATTTATGGGAAGGTTACGATTTCGGATGCCGGCGGTGACCAATCGTCTCGACCAGGGTCCGTTTGGCATCGGGCAAGATGAGGGCTGGTACACGATCTTCGTTACCCATCCTTCCCGCGAATCACATACGAAATTTCGGCACCGGTCTGGTCGGTTACACGTGGGAGGAAAATGGTCCCGCGCTCGCCGTGCAGTGCGGCAAAGAAACGCTGGAACAAGCCGTCGAAAAAATGGCCTCCCTGCCATTTGTCGATGTGTTGTACATCCGTTGCGATTGGCGAGACATTCAGTCCAGCCCCGGCAAGCTCGCGCTCGTCTCCGGTGTGGGACGCCACCTTCGATGCCGCCAAGCGTCACAACCTGGGCGTAGGATTTCGGATCCAACTCTCCAGTCCAAATATCCAACCGAAAAAGCTTTCCCTTCCCGACTTCCTGCATGACAAAGTTCCCATCGTCAACATCGGCGCACAAGTCGAAGGAGCACCGCACCGGCTTCGATTTTTATGAACCGCGCTACGACTCTCCGGAATTTCAAAAGGCTTTTGCCGAGTTGAATGAATTGCTGGCTGCAACATTTGAAGGCAATCCGCAGTTGGAATACATGGACCTGATGATGTACGGATTCTGGGGAGAAGGTCACACCAACGACCTGCCCAATCCTTTCCCGGATTATTTGACCGCCGAAAAGACGTTTGTTCACATGACTCAGTTGCAGATCGACGCCTGGAAGAGCACTCCGCTGGCGGTGAACACGGAGCCCGACATCAGCAATGTAGGCAACCGGCAGGTGCAGGACATGGCGGTCCGCGCCGGCTGCTGGCTGCGCTCCGACAGTCTCATCATGGATGAGCCCATCCAGATCGAAGAACTCGGTCATCGTCCACCCTGGGTCGCCATCGTCATGGAAGACGGCGAGAACCGTCACTACGTGCTTCCCGAATTCGCCGACGAAGAAAAAGCTTGCCTGAGCAAACTGCCGGACTCGATGCTGCCTTTGTCGGACCGGACGATGAAGCTCTTGCCGGGCGATGACTATCCTCACCATATTGGCGGCCCGATCGATCGTCCTTATCGCGAAAGCGCGAGCTTTCACGCTCTCGATATCGGAACGAACTATTTTGGCCTCTGGACCGAAGCCGACAACATCCGCCGCTACTACGAAAAGTATCCCGATTCGCTGCGCGCGATGGAGCAACGGCTCGGGTACCGCGTGCGTCCATCATTAATCTGGCAAAGAAAACGCTATGACACGATGGAACTCATTCTTGGCATCGTCAATGATGGCGTGGCGGGCGTGCCGGGAATTCTTGGCATTTACGCGAGAGACCTCGATGGCCGAATCAAAGTCGGCGGCAATCTCGATGCAGGCCAACCGTTCGCCGGCAAATTGCGCCAAGCCTCACTCATCCTCCCCAAGGGCATGGACGGGCAGCAGATCAATCTGCGCGCTGAAATGGATGTGAAGGGTGTGCGGCGCCCAGTCCGCTGGGCGTGCCACCAGCGAACCAATCCTGACGGCTCTCTCACCATTCGTCTGAAAAAAGGCAGCGATCCGGACTGGAAAAAGGGAGTTTAGGTTTTCCGCCCGAACCGCACGCACTCTCGAAAGGATTGAACATGAAAATGCGGCAGCTTTCGTCGAAGTCGGAGATTTTGCGACGTTCTAATATTCGCCGAGTGCTGTCGGTGAGCTTGGCGCTCGCGATTTTGGCGCTTCCCCTGATGGCCGCGGACGACAACCCTCAGGCTGGTTTCGATTCGCAACGACTCGGCAAAATCCAGCAAAGAATGCAGGAGTATGTGAACGCCGGAGAAGCCGCCGGTATCGTAACCATGGTCATGCGTAGCGGAAACGTGGTGCAGAAGACGGCGGTCGGAATGCAGAACATCGAAGAGAAGCGTCCCATGCGCGAGGACTCGATCTTTCAGGTCATGTCGATGACTAAGCCGATTACTGCTGTCGGGATCATGATGCTGTGTGAAGAAGGCAAGATCAATCTCTTTGAGGAGGTTCAAACCTATTTGCCTGAGTTTCGCGACCAGATGGTCAATGTCAATGGATGGTCGAAGAAGCCATCGCGTGCGATTCGCATTGGCGACCTTCTCTCGCATACTTCCGGGATGCGGCAAATGCCACAGGGGGAGATGAAAGACATTCACTGGAAGATGGATCACACGCTGGCTGAAGCCGTTGCAGCATTCGCGAAAGAACCACTCGAATTTGAGCCGGGAACACATTGGCTTTACAGCAACCCAGGATTCGCCACCCTTGGCCGCATCATTGAAGTCGTTTCGGGTCAATCGTACGAGAGCTTCATTCAAAGCCGGCTCTTGCAACCGCTGCAAATGAAGGACACGTTCTTCTATCCGCCTTCGGACAAAGTGAACCGAATTGCAATCGTCTACACCCCCAAGGATGGCAAGATGACTCGCGCCGGAAGTCAGATTCTGGGTGGCGACCCGGGCGCGTTCCGCAAAGGCGCGAAATATCCCGGCCCCGAATACGGACTGTTCTCCACGGCGGAAGACATCTCGCATTTTTGCCAGATGATCCTGGATCGCGGGACATGGAAAGGCACCCGCTTCCTTTCTCCCGCAACCCTTGACGCCATGCGCGAGGTGCAGACCGCAGGCATGGAAGCCGGCTGGTATCCCGGAGCTGATTACGGACTGGCCTGGGAAATCGTCAACAGGCCGACCGGAGTTTGGGGCCTACTTCCTCTCGGAACATTCGGACATGGCGGGGCGTTCGGAACCCAGGAGTGGATCTTTCCGTCTCGCGACATGATCACTATCTTCATGGTGGGATGCGATGGAGATTGTTCCGAACGCCCAGAGCGCGCGTTTCAGGAAATGGCGGTCTCCAGTCTGGAGTAGGAATGCATTCAGGGCCCGCCCACCCGAAGTGGATTTCTCAATCCTGGGTCTTTATAAGAACTATCGGTTCGATTCCGGTCCCGGGCGCCACGAGGCTCCGCATTCTGTACCTCCTTGCGCTTGCCTCCGATTGCCCCAGGTAGCCCAAAAGTAATCTCATTCCGCCCAACGATGTGCAAACGCACTCCGATTTTCAACATCTTTGTTGGTCCTGTTTCAACGAGAAAGCAGGAACTTGCGATTTGTTGAGTATTGCCGGAGACCCTTTGAACAATCACTTGGAACGCGGAAGTTGCCGCTTTATCGTGTCCACCACGCCGGACGGAAAGCCCGGACTTCGCCTGGACCTTTACCACGATACTTTGCCTACCCTGTCGAAACGCATCATGGGGTTTGAGCTGCTTCGCGGAACCTCGATTGCGGAGGCCAGGAAACTTGCCGAAACGATGAATGAAAGAATTCTTGGAGTGGTGATTGCTCCGGAACCGTGAGCGACGCTAGAGAGAAGAACTCTGGGCGGGATCGCTTCCGGAGGTACGCTGGCGGCGCAATTCAGCGAGGAAGGCGTCGGCGGGAAGCGAAGCTTTGTGAGCAAACAGGTCGATCAAGGGATCCTCGAGTGCGGGCTTAGCCGGTAGGAGAAAATTAGGCTCGGCCGCTATCTCCAAACCGTCGGGCGCGACAGTTAGCTCAGGAACAGCACCTTCGCTCTTTACCAGCGTGTTAATAAAGCGCTCGACATGTTCGCGCTGCTGATCGGTACGTCGGGTGAACTCGACTCCCATACCATTTTCCGGCTGCATGACTCGCACCACGCCTTCCACCTGCACCGTGAATTCGCGAACTTTCATGCAAAGGGTTACCCGGGTACGCACCGGGAACGGAGAAGGCAATTCCAGGTAACAGCCGCCCAGGCTTAAGTCGGTCAGCTTACAAGCAACCGGAGGATCGTCTTGCTCGGTTTCCGGAACTTGCCGGGTGAGCCAGGTCTTCAGCTCCGAACGCACGTCGGGAGACAAGTCGGTGAAACGCAGTCCGACCTGACGGCCGGAAGTTTCCCAAGCGATCTCCACGGGACACTCGCGCTCGATCTGCGCGCCGGGAACGGTAAAGCGGATGCGGAGATTGGCGGAAGGTTTGGGACGGCGGTCGATTTCAATCGCCATGCCACCTTCGCTCAGGTCGGCGGACTTGGCCCGCTGCTGGCCGTTCTCCAGCATCAGGGTGATTGGCATTTCGACCGCGACGCGGGCATTGCGCCGCCGCTCACGTTTCATCAAGGCGCGCGCGGCGCGAAAACTTGCCTTCGCGCGTTCGGTTGAAACAGGTTTATAGAGGACAAAATGTGCGCCCATTTCGAAGGCGTTCTTCAGACCGGTCTGGCCATCCACGATGGCAACCGCAATGGCCCGCTTGTTGCATGGGGCGGAGCGGGCGCTGCGTAATACCTGGGCGGCGGTTTCCAGATCGGTGCAGTCCACAATGACCGACTCGAAACGCTGGCGGGTGAGTTTATGGATGGCCGAATCGCTGTCGCTGCAATGCTCGGCATTGATTTCCAAATCGCACAAAACCCTTCGCAGGACACGCACGATTTTTTCGTCGGAGCAGTAGAGCAGCGATTTTAAACTCATTTCAACCTTCCACAGTCTTCGTCACTTAGCGGCCGGCGGCCATGTGATCTTTTTCTTCTTCTTCCTCGTTCAGAAGATGGGCGACCGTCCGCAGTTGCTCGGCAGCGGTTTGCAGCGCCTCGATCTGCTTTCCGAGTTGCGCGTACTCGGACTGCTTCTTGCGCAGTACTTCGTTGATATCTCTCACAGGAACCTCCTGTTCGCACTCTAAGTTTGGCCCTGAGTGCCGTCAACGAAACGCAAGGTACGGGCGGTTACTGGCGTAACTTGAGAGACTCCACTCCGGTACCTAACATCGACGTGCTCTGTTGCGAAATTCCGCAGCCTTTGCATCAGGTAAACGAGCAGTTCGCCGA
>CAWCRE010000003.1:0-1156916 GCA_963797845.1 Terriglobia bacterium | reverse complement strand
CAAAGCGTGGCCGATGGTGATCTGGTCTTTCAGGAATGCCTCGGCCACGGGCGGAATGAGGTCAGCGAGTCTAATGCGACCGTAGACGTACGCCTCGCTCTTGCCAGCGCGGGAGGCGATGGTGGCGATGGTGTAGGCAGGCTCTCCGAGTTCCAAGAGCGACTTGAAACCCAGAGCTTCCTCAAGCGGGTGGATGTCCTCGCGTTGCAGGTTCTCAACTTATCTTTAGTCCTGAAAGAGCATTCCACGACGTACACGACGGTGGAGTCCTGCACGATGCAGAATCGTTATCTGTAGTGATTCCACGACGTGAAACCAGTCCGCGTTGGCGCAGTTGAGCGTAGCGAAACTGCGCCAATGCGGACTGGGCGCCAATTCAGGAGGATCAATGGTCAGAGTGCAACGAATCATTGTGCCCGATACGCAGGAGCGCTGCTGGGTGTTGTTCGACTCAGAACACCAGCCGCTCATCGCTCCGAACCAATACTTGTCGTACCTGCATCATCTGGGGCGGTCGCCAAACACTGTGCGAGCCTATGCCCACCATCTCCAGGCATTCTCAAAGTTCTTATGTGAAGAGAACCGAGACTGGACGACGCTCAGCCTGACCGAACTGGCGAAGTTCGTGGCGTGGTTGCGTCGAGTCAGTTCAGCTAACAGCAAATCACGGTCCGATACGACGATCAATACAATCCTCGCCGCAGTTGGCTCCTTCTACGAATATCAGGACAGGCTTGGGGTTGAGACAAACATCAGCCGGTCGCGGCGGTTCGGAGCAAAAAGTCCATACAAGCCGTTCTTGCACCACATAAGCCGGAACCGCCCCTTGCGGCGCGCGGTTATGCAGGTGCGTGCGATTCGACGCCTGCCACGGGTGTTCTCCGCGCAAGAAGTCCAGGCCCTACTGAACGCGTGTGTGCGGCGGCGGGACCGTCTCCTGGTGAGCCTGTTGTATGAGAGCGGGATGCGGGTCGGCCAAGTGCTCGGGTTTACGCCATGCCGACATCCGTTCCTATGATGGGGAGATCGACATCATTCCTCGCGCAAACAGCAATGGCGCCCTTGCTAAATCGCGGTCTCCCTATACCGTGCATGTCTCGAAAGAACTGATGGAACTGTATGCGGACTACCTGGTACACGAATACCAAGAAGCCACTCACGACTACGTTTTCGTGAACTGGTGGGGCGGGCGCATCGGGGCACCGATGACCTACTCCACGGTGATCGATCTGTTCCGCAAACTCAGCGCCAGGACTGGCCTGCACGCCACGCCGCACATGTTCCGCCACACGCACGCGACCGATCTGTTGCGGGCCGGCTGGGACCCAGCATATGTCCAGCGGCGTCTCGGGCACGCGCAGATCCAGACCACCGTGAACACCTATGCGCATCTGTCGAGCGGCGATCTGGGGAAAATGTTTGCACGCTATCAAAAGGAGCGTGCAAGGTGACGAGGATTACTTGGAGTCGTGAACGACAGCAATCTTTGCTTGGCCAGCTCTCAGGGTTCTGGAAGGGAGACATCTGGGACATGCGTAACAGCCCACTGCAAACTCGGCTTTCCGCAAAAACGAAGCAGCGCCATCTACGCTTCGGCTGCAAATCTGCGACCATCAACGGCGAACTCAAGTATGCGTGCTGGAAGAAGTTCTCCGATGGCGATTGGAGAAGTACCCAGGAACTGGGCAGAGTTCACCGCATGGTGAAGTGGCTGAATAGTCTTGATCCACTGCCGGCGTCTTTGATGATCCTACCCTTCGCCGAATGGCGAGCGCGGTACACGACGTATCTGAAACAGCGCGGCATGTACCGTCAGGGCACCACATTCCGCATGGATCGGGAGCAACGGCCGTGCGTGACTTCGCGCGACAGTCACTATATCAGCACTCTTCGGCAGGTCCATTCCATCCTGGAAAACGCATACGATGACCGGCCCGAGCACGAGAAGGATGTGTGGAACCTGCAGCGGATGGCGGTCCCCATCAGTCTCTCGCTCTCCAACGTCACCCTGAGTTTCCATCGCATCCGACAACCGTGGTTACGAAAGACAGTCAAGGCTTACATACGGTACTGTCTGCCGATCTACGCGGAAGGAACGTGCCGCACGCGATTGCAGTCGCTGACGTGTTTCTCGGAGTTCCTCATGCAAGAACGACCCAGAGGCACGGCCAAGGCCATCACACGCAAGCTGCTGATCGAATATCTGAGCTACCTGCCCACGCGGGTCTGCATCTCGGTTCGTAAGTGTCATTTGCTCAATCTTCGGAACTTCCTCGAAACAGCGGCACGCGAGCGCTGGCTGCCGATTCGCATCCGAGCGAATGATCTTTGATGAAGAAATTCCGCGCCCACCCAAGCCGCAGCCTCGCTACATCCCGGCTGCCAGTCTTAGACCAACTGAACTCGCATCTGGGCAATCTGAAGGCTCCGTGGATGCAGATGGTTCTCATTCTTCAAGAATGCGGAATGCGCATCAGTGAACTCCTGCAACTGCCGCTGGACTGCCTGACGCAGGATGCTCGTGGCACGTTCTATCTGCGATTCTTGCAGGGCAAGATGAAACGAGAACATACGATTCCGGTTTCACAGGAGATCGCCCGCGTCGTACAGGAACAGCAGCAAGTAGTGCGAGCCGCCGGAAATGCGACGACTTTGCTGTTTCCGAGTTCGAAGGGCGGGGTGATCAAGCAACAAAGCTTCGCGCAACGAATCAACCGCCTGGCTTATGACCATCAAATCCGAGACGCAAATGGCAAGCTCTTCCGCTTCCAGTCACATCAGTTCCGCCACACCGTTGGAACGCGAATGATCAACCTCGGCGTGCCCCATCACTTCATTCAGCGCTATCTGGGCCATCTCGGGCCAGAGATGACGAACCGGTACGCACACATCCATGACGCAACGATGCGGGAGAAACTCTCCGAGTACCTGCAAGGAACGTTGGTTGATGTGACCGGCAAAGTGGTGCCGGAAGAAGGGCCGCTCGACACAGGTGATCTGCGCTGGTTCACGCGCAACGTGCTGGCTCAAGCCCTGCCAAATGGCTACTGCGCTATTCCGGTTGTTGCCGGGCCATGTCCTCATCCGAATGCGTGTCTGAATTGCGCTCACTTCCGCACGGACGCCAGCTTCCTCGATGTGCATAAAGCAGAACTGCGCGAAACGGAACGAGTCATCACCAAAGCCAACGCGAATGGATGGACACGGCAGATCGAAATGAATGAGCGGAAACGAAACAACCTAGTCAATATCATCACATCTCTGGAGCGAACACATGCCTAGAAATATTGGAGGGTCTCAAGCGGAGCGCGCGACTGCGCAGCGAGAGTGCAATGCATCGGGCCTTGGCAGCTCTGCAGCGAATGGATGCTTCTGATCGGGAGATTAACTTCCGAACCGTGGCCGCGGAAGCAGCGGTCTCGACGGCATTGTTGTACAGCCAGAACGAGTTGCGGGGTCGTCATCATGCGTTCGCGTAGGGCCACGGCTGAAGTTCCTGATCTCAGCTTCAGCGCTCACGGGACCGAGAGCGCGCGTCTAGGCAGAACATAGTCGGTACACTGCGGCTCCGGATCAAGAATCTTGAGGAGAAGAATCGCGAACTGACTGGACTTCTGGAGCTTGTTGTATGGGGAACTTGCCTTGGCACGCGAGCAGAACGCCTCCGTAGGGATCGCCCCTTGAGTGATCCGCAGAACTGCTCATCCGCCAACCGACCCCGCAATCTCGTTGGTTAAGGAGTCTGGAACATTGCAAAGAGTTGCCAACTTCCCGGTTCCTCGTGATACGGTCACCTACTATCGGGGGGAGATACTTTCTGCGCGGGACGAAGCGTTACGCCCATAAAGTGCTTGGGAACGCCGTGCTCAGCCGGGGTCTTTTCAAGAAAGGCTTTTGCCGAAGCGTCGTGCTTTAGGTAGGCATCCAGGAACTTCAGCGTGTAGAGCGCCACCCAGGCATGGCTTGTGTTGGCGTCCTCTCGTCCGTAATCGGCTATTTGGTTTTCCGCAAAGCGCTGCGCGCTCTCCCTGCGCTGAAACATGGAGCTGAACTCCGCGTGTGCCATGCCCAGCATATTCACGCTGACGAGATCGCCGCGTATCCAAGCGTTCAAAACGTTTGGACCCGCGATGTATGCCGGTGGACCGTCATAATTTCTCTCAATATCTTCAAGAAGGTTCGGATCCCCTCGGGTGAAGAAAAGAAGCGGTATTGTCATCTGCTCCGGATGAACGTCCCCGGCCATTTTTACGAGCCCCGGGTAATAGCGCATGCTGCCATCCATGGATACCAGGGCATCGATGCGGGAATCTCGCGCCGCCGCAAACAGGCTCGAAATTCCGCCCCAGCTCCAGCTCACCACAGCGACGGTGGACAAATCCGCATCCGGAAGCGTTTTGGCATAAGTGATAAGGAACGAGATGTCGCGAGCCTGCGTGTTGATCCCGTCCAAATCATCCGTCATGTCGCGTGTCAACACCCCCATCGACGGACTCGCAAGAACGACGTAGCCATGACTGGCAAGGTACTCACATAGATCGGCGTTCTCCCATGAAACGGAGGAATCGCTAGGAGCGTAAATCAGAACCGGATAACGCCGTTTCGTCGGCTGCGCATCCCGCACCGCCCACAACGGGATGTCGAAGAGCGTCTTCAAGAGCGAACGCCAGCGGTTCTCCTTTTCATTCGGAGCCTTGAAATGGATCTCCGTGTCGGCCAGCCGGACATAGTCGCCAACCGTCATCGGGTTGGCTGGACTTCTCAGCGACGGATACCAGATCAGGGTTTGCAGTGGACGGGCGTCTTCGCCCAGAGAGGACCTCAACATGCCCTGCGCGGAAGCGGCGTAGGTGCGATCGTACTGTTCGACGACCTTCAAACCCACCTGATACGGTCCGGGCTTTTGCAGGAACCTGAATGCGGATGTTTGAGAAGCGGCGAATGCTGAACCAGGGTATATGCATGCGACAGCTACAATGAAAACTTGCATTTTCATCTAGCAATTCTCGCTCCTCTGATGGCTAGGGTCTAGTACGGCGATGCCGAAAGCTGCATTGCTAGAAGAAGACGGGCCAAGCACCGGAAAGGTCGACAGGGTCAATTGTTGTCGGTGAGTAGCGCGCGGATGGGACTGCCGAGATCTCAGTTGCGTGCTGTGTTGTGAGTCGGCACCCCTCGTGGTTAGTCGGCAATTGGGAAGTTGACTTCCGGTTTGCCCGTGATCCTTGCAGAATCGAGTCTTTCTGCTAGCCGACTTATAAGGACTAATGCGTTCTATAACGCACGGACCGAGCACGAAAGCGCCTTAGATTGTTCCTGTTTAAAAACGCAGCAGCCACCGCAGTTGAAGCAATGCTAATGGATTTTGTCGATGGCAACACGATATTGTGAACTGCTCATTGCGTTGTTCCCCTGAATACCTGGAACTCCACCAAAATCTACCGCGCTCTGGGTATGGACTTGAGTTGGTGGCTGAATCGTACGATGGAGCATGGTGGCCTTAAATGGCATGACTACCGAGGCGCCCATCCGTATCCTCATCGCGGATGACAGCGACATCATGCGGCACAGTTTGCGCCGACTGCTGGAAAGCCAGGATCATTGGCAGGTATGCGAAGAGGCCTGCAATGGACGGGAAGCCGTGGAAAAAGTTCAACGTAACGCTCCTGACATCCTTGTACTGGATTTCGAAATGCCTGTAATGAACGGTCTAGAGGCGGCAAGAGAGATTACGCGCTGCTGGCCCGGCCTCCCAATTCTAATGGTGAGTGTGCATATGTCCGACCAGCTCGCGAACGAAGCCAAGAAGGTCGGCGTACGGGGTGCCTGCGCCAAGAGCGACATCGGATGTGTCGTAGAAGCAGTGGAAACCCTGCTGCAAAACGGTACCTACTACCAAAACCTCCCGGCGTTGGAGCGAAGTTCTCGAAATCCACCGTTAAGAGATGATGGGTTGACCCTTTAAAAACACCGCACGGACCGCCGTTATCTAACTTGGCATTTGCCTGTGCCGTCGTTGTAACATTGTTCTCGTTGGGAGTACTCCGATAGCGTCGAAACTCCCTAGCAATACGTATGCCTAAAGATTCTGCAAAGGCCGTTCCTGAGTGGTCCCGCAAAGTTATAGACTTTCGCCAGCGTTTAAAACTGACCCAAGGCGAACTAGGCAAGAGACTGAAGACATCCGCCATGGCGGTTTCCCGATGGGAGCGTGGGGAAACTGAGCCTGCGGCTGAGTCGTATATCCGTCTCGGAAACCTGGCAGGTGATCCACTATGCTGGTTCTTTTGGGCACGAGCAGGTCTTAGCACTGCGGACGTTATGCGCGTCCTGCCTACAGCGGACCGGCGTTTGCGGCAGGGCAGAATTGCCAGCGTGAATCTTGTTCATGCCGGAGCGCCTAGTTCGCTGAAGCGGGAAGATTTTATTGCCATTCCGCTTCTGCCCATCCGTGCGGCGACTCCGGGAGCAGACGGAGACGAAGTTACCGATCTCGATCAGCTAAAACCCGAAGCCATGTGGGCGGCTCCCGCGCAGTGGTGTCCGAATCCACAGGCTACAATCAGCCTTCGCGTTGCCGGTAATTCGATGTCGCCATTGATCCTCGATGGATACGTCATTGCCGTCGATACGTCAGCTGCGTCCCGGGACGACTTGCTTGGAAAAATTGTTGTTGCCTGGAACCCCAAGGAGAAGGCACTCCTTTTGTCCCGCTTAATAAGATTTGACCACACGGAGGCCCTTGTATCCGATCAGCGCGGGCACCAGTCCGTTTCGTTGTCGAACGGATCGCCTTGGCGCATCGTGGGGAGGGTCTTGTGGTGGGCAGGAAGAGATGAGACCCCGTAGGCTGTCCACTGCCTGGTGAATCCAATTTACGGCTCCCAAATCATCCTTGATTTTCCAGATTGACGAGCGATAAAATCTTTACCGGCAGCGATAGTCATGGCCGTTAATGCTGATCAGGTCCAGAACAGATCAAACCAAGAGAACTGCGTACGATCCGAAGCCGACGTGTCGGCGAGCGGGCTTCGTAAGAAATCTGCTTTAATCCGAGATTTGCTTTCGGAGATGGGAGGGAACGGCAATGGAAAACACTAGCAGCTTGGGCGAGACAAAAAACGCAGCGGCCAATAGTGAGCCATGGGGCGGCCTTTTAGCAGGTGCTGCGCCGCGCGATCACATCGTCCAGCTTTATCAGGATCAGCAATTTCTCAATCGGGCCGTCTGTCGCTTTGCGGCTGCCGCAATTGCCAACGGTGAGGGGGTAATTCTAGTTCCGACCGTCGCTCACTGGGACGCTTTTCGGCCCCGTTTGGAAAGCGAAGGTGTGGACGTGAAAGCCGCGGAAAAGCGGGGGCAACTGACGATTGTTGACGCGGACAATCTGCTGCCCACCTTCATGCGGGACGGAATGCCAGATTCGCCCGTGTTTCTGGGGTTAGCTGCGAACGTCGTCGCACAAGCTCGCGGAGAAGGTCGCTACCCGAAAGTACGCTGGTGGGGTGAGATGGTTAACATTCTTTGGGAGCGGGGGGACGTTGCCGCCAGCATGAACCTCGAAGATTTATTCGACAACCTCGCACATGAGCAAGACATCGCGATCTTCTGCTCGTTCTTAATGGATAACTTCGACGGAGACGTACACGCTCGTATGCTGCCAAGACTCGGCGAGAATCACTCGCACCTTATTCCCGTCGAAGATTACTCTCGGTTGGAGCGAGCTGTGTCCGAAGCACTTCGAGACGCCGTCGGCCCGGACGAATCCCGCGTTCTAGAGGACCGGCTTCTGTCGCGCAATCCCAGTTCGTTCCACATGCCGCGCTCTCAGGCGTTGCTTTTGGCGTTGCGTCAGACTCTCCCACTTGTAGCTGATGATGTGCTGCAACGGAGCCGCATGCTGTATCGTGCGACTGGCTAAAAACAGAGATAATCCATGGCCCAGGATGAAGAACTCTCTGTAGCAGGAGCCGTATCAGGCGACGGCACCACTTTGGGCGGGATAACCGCCAATGAGATCGGTTTGCTTGATGCAATCGATCTTCCGACGATTGTAATCAGCCGGGAGTGCAAAGTGGCCCGGATCAACCGTGCCGCCACGTCGGTACTCGGTTTAACCGCCTCGGATCTCGATTGTTCTCTTGGCGACACTCTTGCAGGCGTAAAGGATCTCAATAGAATCTGCACGCGAGTGATCAAAGACGGAGCACCACACCGGGTCGAAGCCCGCGATGGCGATCAGATATTTTCTCCTTCGAATAGCTCCCTATACCGGAACCAATGGCCTGATTCTGGGTGCCGTGCTCACATTCACGAATGTTACTGCCTTTCGTGCAAGTATCGAGCAAGCTATCTTCGAACGGGAATACACAAAGGCGATCCTAAACACGGTAGTTGATCCCGTAGTTGTTCTCGACGCCAAATTGCAGGTACAGACGGCGAACCGCGCCTTCTATAGCATGTTTGGGCTGTCGCGGGATGAGACGCAGGGCATTTCGATCCGCAAACTGGGGAACAACGAATGGGAAACTTCCCAAGTGTGGGAATCGGTAGAAACAACTCTTTCTGGCCCTGGTGAATTTCAAGCTGTCGAGATCGACCGCGATTTCCCTACCGGTAGAAGGACGTTTGTGCTTGACGCGCGCCGCTTTGCAGGAGCGGGCGATCCTTTGATCGTTCTCACGTTTCATGACGTCACCGAGCGAAAGCAGGCGGACCGGACTACCTCACTTTTGGCTGCTATTGTGGATTCTTCGGATGATGCCGTCGTCAGCAAAAAGCTCGATGGGACGATCACCAGTTGGAACCAAAGCGCCGAGCGACTCTTCGGATACAACGCACAGGAAGCAATCGGTCAGCATATTACCCTCATCGTCCCGTGGGAACGACGTTCGGAAGAAGAAGACATTCTCAGGCGCTTGGCGAGAGGTGAGCGAGTCGAACACTTCGAAACCGTGCGCAGACGGAAAGACGGCACTTATCTGGATGTCTCACTCACGATTTCTCCCATCCGCGACGCGGTAGGTAGGGTCGTCGGAGCATCTAAGGTAGGCCGAGACATTAGTGAAAGAAAACGCATTGAAGCCGCACTGCGGGAAAGCGAAGAACGTTTCCGCGCGATTGTGGAAACCACGCCGGAATGCGTCAAACTGATTTCAGTAGATGGTACGTTGTTGCATATGAATAGGCCCGGCCTGAAGATGGTCGGCGCTCGTTCCGCAGACGAAGTGGTCGGCAAGAGTGTTTATGACCTTATTGCTCCGGAGGATCGGAACCGGTTTAAAGGATTCAATGAGAGCATCTGCCGGGGCGAGCAGGGTTCACTGCAGTTCGACATCATTGGGTTGGAGGGTAAACGGCGGCACATGGAAACCCACGCCGCACCGTTGCGAAATCCGGATGAATCCCTAGTACATCTCGCTATTACGGCCGATATTTCCGAACGGAGGCAGGCGGAAGAATTGTTGCGTCGGAGCGAAGAACGGTTCCGCGCACTGGTGAACGCGAGTTCTGACGTGGTTTATCGCATGAGTCCTGACTGGAGCGAGATGCGCCAGCTCGATGGGAGGGGGTTCATCGCGGATACGGGGAAGCCACGGAAAGATTGGCTGAACGAATATATACATCCCGACGACCAACCTCTTGTGTTACGGACGATCCGTGAGGCGGTGCGGACAAAAAGCGTGTTTGAGCTTGAACATCGTGTCCGACGAACGGATGGCACGTTAGGCTGGACGAACTCGCGGGCGGTTCCCCTAGTTAATGTAAACGGCGAGATCCTGGAGTGGTTCGGTGCAGCCAGCGATGTTACTGATCGCAAAGAGGCAGAAGAAAACTTCCGGAGACTGGCCCAAACACTTGATGCAGAGGTGCGGGTTCGCACCCGAGAACTGGAGGAGCAATCCAACCAGGTTCGAGCGCTTTCCTGGCGCTTGTTGAGAAGTCAGGATGAAGAACGGCGGCACATCGCTCGGGAGTTGCACGACAGCGCCGGTCAGACGTTGACCGTGCTTGGCATGAGTCTCGCGCAGCTTGTTCAGAAAGCTGGGCGTAGTGCACCCGAGCTCGCCACTGAAGCCGAACAGATTCAAGAAACAGTTCAACAGTTGCACCGCGAGATACGCACGACTTCTTACCTGTTACATCCTCCGCTATTGGACGAAAACGGGCTGTATTCCGCGGTCACTTGGTACCTACAAGGGCTTCTGGAGCGCAGCGACCTGGAAGTTCAGCTTGATATTGCAAAAGAGTTTGGCAGACTGCCGCGTGAGATGGAGCTCGTGATCTTCCGGCTCGTGCAGGAATGTTTGACGAACATTCACCGGCACTCCGAGAGCGAGACTGCGTCGATCCGGATTGTCCGTGAACCGAATCACATTACCTTAGACATCCGGGACCAAGGCAAGGGCATGTCCTCCGAGCGGTTGGCTGAGATTCAATCGGGACGCTCGGGTGTTGGAATAGGAGGGATGCGGGAACGCCTGCGTCAATTCGAAGGCACCATGAATATCGAGTCAGGCAGCTCCGGGACCCGCGTTTTCGCGACCATCCCGGTCCCCAAAGCTGCATCGTCAGAGGGCCGGAGCAAGGCTGAGCCCTTACAAGCAAGCGAGCCTGACATTATGAATCCTGCCTGATCATGAGGGTGCTGATTGCGGATGACAACGCACTGGTCCGACGCGGGATAGCCAACCTCCTGTCAGGCGACAAAGAGTTGGAAATCTGCGGGGAAGCGTCAAATTCTCGCGAAACTCTTCGAAAAGCTGATGAGCTAATGCCGGATCTCATTCTCCTGGATATCAGCATGCCTGGAATGAGTGGTTTGGAAACGACACAGCTCTTAAGGCAAAAACATCCTGCACTTAAAATTCTAATCATTAGCCAGCACGATGCTAATCAACTACTGCCTCGTTCACTCGAAGCGGGAGCTGATGGTTGTATCGATAAGGCGCGAATCGCTACGGACCTATTGCCGACATTGAAAACTTTGTTCAAGAATTGATCGGCGTCATTTGCCATTGTCGCGGACGAATAACGGGAACGAGGAGACATGCCTCTGGATTGGTCGCGACAACCGCGCTTGTGATTGACGGGCCTACTCCCGGATGGTCGGCAATGCGGACAATGAACGCTCGCTCAGCCCGGCGGCTCTATTCCGATTTTGTCGTTGACGGCACTTTGAATCCGCTGTTTACAACCGAGATATCGTTCGGTGGTCTGAATCGAGACGTGACCGAGCAGAAACTGGATTTGCTCCAGTTCGCCTCCGGCAGCGTAGCAAAGCCGTGCGCAGGTTCTGCGGAGATCGTGGGGCGCTAACTTGTCGATCTCAGCCTTCTTGGCATAGTCCCGAACCACGTGCCAGACCGCCTTCTCGGTCAGCGTCTCTCCCCAGGTTTTCCCCATCTTGTGCACCCGACGAAACAACTTGCCCGATGTAATGTTCGCTGCCTGAATCCACTGGTCAACGACATCCTTTACCCATCCCGGCATCGGGATGGTGCGGGTGTGACCTGCCTTTCCCTTCAGATCGACAATGGCCCAGTGTTCTTCACGCTGTTGAATGTGGCCGAAACTTAAGTCAACTGCCTCATGTCGCCGTAAGCCACAGGCGAGTAAGACGGCCAGAAGTGCTCGGTCGCGTTTTTCCTTCAAGCGCTCGCCGCCGGGAACCTGCCACAATCTCTGCGACTGTTCAGCCGTGAGCCAATTTCCTAGCCTCACCCCAATCTTCTTAACGCCCTTTACCCGTCGAATGCCTGCCGCCAAGTCGGGGCTCAGGAGGCCACAATCAGCGGCCTCATAGGCCAGGCGGCGGACAGCTCCTAGTCGAAGATTGATTGTCCCCGGAGCGAGATTTCGGGATGCGAGATGAATTCGATAGCGGAGCACAACGGTCCTGCTGAACGAGAGCCTCGGCTCGGAGCAATACCACTCCACGAATTCTTCAATGGCGTGCCGGTAACCGCGCTGCGCGTCTGCAGAGGTCAGGCTGTTCAGAACGGCGGCTTTTGCTTGATCCAAATCGGGTAAGCGAAGAACTGCTTTGGGCTTGGGGCGAGTTCGTTTCCAGGTCGGCTTCCGAGACATCGTTCGCGGTCCTCCTTAGACCGCGCTACGATGGTCTGCCTACCTAACCACTTTACGGATTGCCCGTCACTTTGGGACTGATTCACTCCACGCTGTGCTTAGCGATCCCTTTTGCGTTGCCGCCTTGGGATGCCTTTCCCTTCAGATCGACAATCGCCCAGTGTTCTTCACGCTGTTGAATGTGGCCGAAATTTAACTCAACTGCCTCATAATTCCGCTACTCGAAAGCATATCTGGATCGGGTCAATTGGAGGCGCATAAAGTCCTCTCAGAAGAATCTCGCCTTGAACTGCTCGTGTCTCTGGCGCGCCTGCCCCACGATGTCGACAAACTCAGATTCCTTTCGCAGATTGTTGAGCAACGGATCAGATTCGAAATAGGGATAGCAGAAGAAACCGCCTTCAACACTACGCCGTAGCATTCGCTGCGACGAAGCTCTGTCCCCGAGCACAGCATAAGCTTGCGCCACTTTGTAAATGCCTTCGGCGTCGCTCACTCCGAGCTTCTCGATTTTCTCTTCCGTCTGGCGCAACAGCGCAAGACCGGCGGGATTATCTTTACTTATTGCGTAGCTGAGTGCCTTACCAATCGCCGCCTGCATCAAAGACGGATCCTGCTCGAAAGCGCGATTAAAGTCGGTTGCGGCCTCTTGCGTTCTTCCGGCATAGTATTCCGCGAATCCGCGATAGAACAAGATATACGGTGAGTCGTTCACGGGCAGGCTCTGCAGGAATTTATCGTACTCACCGAGATAAAGATAAGCGTTCATCGCCGAGCTGTTGATCTTCACCTGCGGATCAAGTCTTCGCGCCAGTTCCGATTCCGAGACTGCTTGCGGCAGCATGCCCGCGAAGCGATAGGCGTATCCCAACTCCCAATGCGCTTCGGCATTGTTTGGGCCATTTTGTATCGCCTCTCTGAGCAGAGGAACAGATTGTTCGACCCTTCCGGTATCAGTAAGCAGGTTCGCCATGTAAACCCGCGGAGCGACAAGACCAGGATCGAGCGCAATTGCTTTTTCAAACGCCGCCTGTGCCTTGCCGTAATGCTCGTGTCCGCCAAACTGCAGCGATGCATTGGTCGCATAGGCACGGCCCAGATATGCCCATGCCGGTGCGTAGCCAGGCTCAATCGACGTTGACTTTTCCAGCATCGTGATCGCAGCCAAAAAGTCGTTCAAAAAATAGAGATCGACTCCACGCAGATAGTACTCGTAAGCCTCAGGGTTGATCGGCGCCTGTGGCTTAAGCTTTTCCGCTTCAGCAGGCGAAAGCGTCAGTTGCAATCCATGAATAATCTGCTCGGAAACACGGTCTTGTACTGTAAGCAGTTTGTCGAATTTGGTGTCGAAGGAATCGTGCCACAAAATCTTGTCGGGCTTTACGTCAATTAGTTGTGTGGTGATTCTCAAGTCATCGCCCTCTTTGATGAAGCTGCCTGTGAGCAGAGTCCCTACATTCAGCTCGGCCGCTACCTTTTGCGGATCGATGGTTTGATTACGGTAGCGTTCGATGGAAGACGATGGGCGGACAGTCAGTGCACGGAGGTAGGCAAGCTTCGTAATCACCGCGTCGGCCAGAGAGAAGCCAAGAAAATCAGCTTGCGGATCTTCGCGAAGATTACGAAATGGAAGAACGGCTAGCGTGCGTGGTCCGGCGGAATCAGCCGTCAGCTGATGCGATCTCCGCGATGCCAGATAATACCCGCCCGCCAAGAGTGCTGCGCCGATTACAGCGATTGCTAATGCCGCGGGCAGCCACCGAAAAGGCCGTGAGGCCGGAAGAGGAGCAGCCGTAGTTCCTGAAGCGATTTCGATTTGAGCTGTCCCACTTCCCGTTTGCGCCGGCATTATGGATTGGGTCTCATGTTTACTGCTGGAAGCTGGCTGCGCAGTTTGAGTACCGATTTGAGTAATCGGTGCTTGAATGCCGTGCCGAGAGTCGCTGATTGGCCGAACAAAGGGATCGCTTTCGACACTAATCGCAGGATTCGAGCCCGATTGTCTTGAGGCAGCGTCATTGAAAGTAGCGCGCGGATGACTCTCAATGTCGCGCTTTACCCGTTTCAAATCGGCCAGCATCTCGGCGGCGCTTTGGTAGCGGAGGTCGCGATTTTTCTCCAAAGCTTTTTCGATGATCGCCTGCATGCTGAGAGGAAGGTCTGGATTCAGTCGTGCGGCCGGAACCGGATCGTGCTCAAGAATTGCGCTGAAGATCACCGCGGAGCTTTCGCCGCGAAACGGTAAAGAGCCAGTGCTCATCTCGTAGAGCACCGCGCCAAAAGAAAACAAATCGGTGCGCGCATCCAATTCCCGCGCACGGGCCTGTTCCGGAGACATATACGCAACTGTGCCGAGCGCTGACCCAGGGCTGGTGAGGTACTCTTCATCGATCCGACTCAGGGTTCTAGCGATTGCCAAGCCGGTTGAGGAAGTACTCGACGCTGTCACTTTAGCGAGACCAAAATCCAGAACCTTCGCGTGGCCGCGTTTGGTAATGAAAATGTTTCCAGGTTTGATATCGCGGTGAATGATGCCTTGCGAGTGTGTCGCATCGAGGGCATCGGCGATTTCGATTGCGATCGAGAGCGCAGTTTCAATATCCAGAGGACGGCCACCGATGCGATGTTTTAGCGTCAAGCCATCAAGAAATTCCATGGCGATGAAGCGTTTGCCATCGTGCTCGCCAATTTCATAAATCGTGCAGATGCTGGGATGGTTTAGAGCGGAGGCGGCGCGCGCCTCACGATCAAACCGCTCCAGGGCTTGAGCATCTCGAGAAACATCGTCCGGAAGGAACTTGAGGGCAACAAATCGGCCTAAAGAATTGTCCTCAGCCTTGTAGACTACGCCCATTCCTCCTCCACCGAGTTTTTCAACAATGCGGTAGTGGGAGAAGGCTTGGTTGATCACGGATAGAGAATCCTATGTGCCCCAAGAATGGCCGTCCAACGGCGAGTCCACAGCGATGTGCCATCCAAATCAGGCATCAAGCATAATCATAAGGCTTTTTTGGCACCGCCGCGGCTCCTAACTCTACCAGCCTGACCCGGCCCTACCGGTACGATCTGGAACCGTCGCGCAGCAATCCCGGAAGCGAAACCAGCACCGAGGGCCGTCGGACTTAGAAAGGAGCGCCTCTTACTTCCTATTTTCTCCTGGCGCTGATCGTTTCGCGTGCCTTTGCGACTAAGGCGTCGAATCGCGTGTCACCGTGAAGAGACTTCAATTCAGGATCAGCTGAGAGTGCTCCCCGCGAGATGAGGCCGTTCTCGATGGCAATGGTCCAGGTCGGGGAAGGCTTCGTTCGACCGCCCTCTCACAGCCTCAGCACGCCAAAGTAGTACCAGGCCTCTGCCACCGTGGCCGGCTGACTGGTTTTGCCCGCTGTCTCGATCACCTCGCGAAACATTTTCTCTGAGTCGGCATAACGTCCCTCCCGGCTGAGGCCCAGCGCTTCCATTTCCTTGCTCTGCAACGTGGACGTGTGGGTTGGGGGAACCGTCCGCGTCGGCTTCATAGTGTTGCTGCAGTCTTACGCAAGAAGCTGAAAGTTATCGTCGTAGACGACGAACCGGTAATCGCAGAGAGCCTTGCCGACATTCTTGAGGGAGAAGAATGTGAAGCGTTTGCGCTTTCCAGCGGAGCGGCCGCCATAGAATTGGCCAGACAGATTGGGCCTGACGTGGTGATTAGTGACGTTGCCATGCCCGATATGAACGGGATTGAGACAGTCCGACGTATTCGCGAGTTTCTGCCTGACTGTAGGATTGTGCTTTTTTCAGGACACGCGTCCACTGCCGATCTTTTAAAACGGGCACATGCCGAAGGAGCTACTTTCGAACTGCTTACGAAGCCAGTCAGACCTGGAGCGCTGATTTCTCTGCGTGGGCCCGAACAGTAGCATTTCCTCAATCTCGGGAGATGGATGTTGGTCGCGCTGATCTCCATCTCAGCACTTTTCTGCCGGTACGTTCTCGGCCTCAATACGGCCCCCAAGTCCGATTGGCGGGAACATCCAGCAAGCCGGTGATCACCAATTTCCGAGTTGCCGACGATCCGGGTGGTGGCCTCCTTCCTCCTATCGGCCCGCTCGTGGACTGGCCCTGATGGCGGCAACAGGGAGCATTAGGCAGTTCTCGCGCATCTTTCGGAAAGAAAATCGGGCGAAGTTCTCAGCTTCGCTAAGTTCGTCTGGCGCTTCCTCTGACCGCGTGGTAGATCACCAACACCAGGACCGAGCCAATTACGGCTACGATTAAACTGTAAATGTTCAGGCCGGTGACCCCTTGCGCGCCAAACATGCTAAAGGCGTAACCGCCCACTATTGCGCCCACTATGCCTAGGACGATATCCAGGAGTACACCCTCCCCAGTTTTGTTCACTAGCTTGCTTCCGACGAACCCAGCGATCAATCCCAATAGAATCCAGGCTAGAATAGACATATTTCCTCTCGCTTTCATCCTGCATTATTTTCGCTCCTCGTTAAACAGACCTGGCGGAGCAGACTCTCGTCATGCAGCCTTGCTGTATGCGTCCGAGCCGTGCTGTTTGACCATTTTGTTATAGACACCCATGAGCATGAATGCGGCAGGCCACTGTCCTACGAAAAGAGCCCAATCATCCTTGCCAATCATCTTCAATACGGCTGAGGCGGCGATGGCTCCAAATGCCGCCGCCAAATATCCCGAGCTCGGAATTCGCGATGTCTGCGACTCGATTGCTCCGGTGATGCGATCTTCTGCCACTCCATTGCGTACTTTGGTTTCCATGTATCTCCTGCTTTCATTTGAAAAGTTGTTCTGCCCTCGAATCGGTCAGGCTGTGAGGGCATGTCTTGTACCAAGGAATAAAAGGAAGGGTAACGACTTAACTGGCAAGTGAAATGACCAATCCGGATAATCCCAACAGCACAATGCGCTTTCTTTGCCAGTTCGCCAATACCTTCTATACGGTAAGTGCACAAATCGATTGCTGTAGTGACGTCTTGATTCTGAACAGACCAAAGGTCGCGTCGCTCAGAGATATTGACCTTTCTGTGAGCACAGAAGGACGGTTTGCCGCAGTCCTTGGGATCAAGCGTCTTGCGCTTCGAAAAAGCGCGGTCCCACCCTTCATCCAACCAAGAGTGGGATAGCGGTTGCATCGGAAGTAGATAGCTAGGAAGCGCGTTGCTTTTCTACACCTTCCGAGCCTTCGCGGTCCTTACGGTCAAAATCCTGACCAGGAGCTTTCTTCGTGGGAACCTGATTCAAATCTTCTGGCCGTCGGATTGCGCCCTGCTGTGGATTGTTTTTTGTGTTGAGGATTGTTTGGGGCTTCATGGGAGATCTCCATCTACCTGCCCGTTCCCCGTCGGTATGCTCAAATTTAGGCTTTTGTAGTGCACCCCGCAGAACTGGACAGGGAAGTTAGTTAGGCTTGGGGCCTTCGCCAGGAGGCGAGAACTGACAATTCAGCAGCGATAAACCGGACACTACGCCTGAAGCCCATCTCTTGGTTTTAGCGGCTTTAGGCGCACTTGATTTTCTTGATGCTCGCCACCAAATCCTCGCAAAGACGACCCTTGTCTATGCAACCCTCCGCGCCTGCGGCTATTGCGCTGGACAGCAGCTGAAGTGGATCATGCTGGCTAATTATTAAAATCTTGGCCTGCCGCACTTCTTCGCGGAGACGTCGTGCCACTTCCAACCCATTCATCCCCGGCATACTTATGTCCAGCAGGATCAGGTCGGGCAAAAGTTCCCGGGCTTTCTGCAGTGCCTCCGATCCGTTCTTGGCTTCCCCGCAGACCTCGAAATCATTCTCAGAGGACAAAATTCCACACACACCACGACGAACAACGTCGCTATCATCGGCGACGAGAATACGCATAACGCCGACCTCCGCGAAGAAACCTATCCGGCAGCCCTAGTTATGAAACGATGGCCTCACCTTGGGAAACAATATCCATCGGCACCGGCAACGTGACCGAGATCGTCGTACCTGAGGGGTTCGACTGAATGTTCATCGATCCTCTCAAATGGCGGACCCGCTCGCGTATTCCGGAAATGCCCACGCCCGCGTCCTGCCCCTGAATACTAACCAGTTTTTCTGCCGGTATTCCCGTCCCTTCGTCCTCAATATCCAAGAAAACAATCTCTGCCTTGTGCACAATCCGTATCATCGCCCGCTTGCTCCCGGAATGGCGATGAATATTGGTGAGACATTCCTGCACAATGCGAAACAGCACCATTTCTACCTCGGAGGGAAGCCTGCCGAAGTCCTCAGAGGTGCAAAACTCAATCTTCAGATCGCTGCGTCCTGACAACCCCTGGACATACCAACGGATGGCTTCTGGTAAGCCGTTCTCGTCCAGAAGAGGAGGATGCAGCAGATAGGACGTTGTCCGTATCTCTTTGCTTAGCTGCTGAACAAGTTCCCGGCTGTCTTCCACCCCTTTTGCAAGCTGTGGATCGTGCCTTACACGCTGACCGATATTGCCAAGGCTCATACCCAGGGCCGTTAGAATTTGGCCTGCACTGTCATGTAGTTCGCGCGCGATATGCCGTCGTTCATCGTCCTGGGCGCGCAAGAGTCGGTTTGAAAGGTCTCGCAGCTGCTCCGACTGGTCCAGCACTTCCGCGTTTCTTCGCTCCAGTTCCCGGGTCCGGAGGCGCACTTCGGTTTCAAGCCCATCGGCAAGCGAACGGAGCCGCTCCTTACTCTCTCGCAACGCTTGTTCAGCCCGCTTTTGTTGAGTAACGTCCCGCGCCACTTTCGAGGCTCCGATTACACGGTTTTCGCAATCTCTCACCGGTGAAATTGTCAGTGAGATATCGAGTGGCGTGCCATCTTTGCGTACGCGCACAGTTTCGAAATGGTCGACGCGCTCGCCTCGTTTGAGCTGCTCAAGAATCATCGTCTCTTCCTGCCGGCGATCCGGCGGAATGATTAAAGTGATGTGTTGCCCAATCGCTTCGTCGGCACTGTATCCGAACATCCGCTCCGCGCCCTTGTTCCAGCTACTGATCACGCCGTCTAGACTCTTACTGATGATCGCGTCATCAGAGCTGTCCACGATTGCAACCAGCAAACCGTTCGTACGGTCCGCCTCCTTTCGTTGCGTGATGTCCCGCGGCATCCTGGAGGCCCCGATAACATTGCCGGCAGCGTCCTTCACTGGCGAAATCGTAAGCGATACATCGAACGTGGAGCCGTCTTTGCGGACGCGGACTGTCTCAAAGTGATCGATGTGCTTTCCCCGTTTCAGGCCGTCGAGAATCGTTGCTTCCTCCTCCAGACGATACGGCGGGATGATTAGAGCTATATTCCGTCCGACGGCTTCTTCCGCTTTGTGGCCGAACAGCCGTTCTGCACTTCGATTCCAACTGGTGATAATGCTATCGAGATTCATACTGATGATCGCCTCATCGGATGAATCTACGATCGCAGCCAGCAACCCACTTGCCCGCTCGGCTGCCTTTCGCTCGGTGATGTCCAACAACATGTTGACGCCGCCAATGATTCTGCCTTCGCCATCACGTAAGGGCCTAGGATACGGCGTGAACCAGACACGCCTCCCGTCGGGTCTTTCGGCAATGCATTCCGCACCGTCAATGATGCGGCCCTCCTTGACCGCGACCGCCATAGGGCACTGGTCATGCGGCAAAGGGGTTCCGTCTGGCAGAAACATCTTCCAACTAACACACCAATGGTCCGTGCCCAGCTCAGGCACGCGACCGGAGAAATCGACAGCTGCCGGGTTGAAGTGCGTGAGGCGGCCTTCGGCATCAGTCGTATAGATAGCGGCGGGGAGCAGGTCAATCATCGCCCGGAAGCGTCGCTCGCTCTCGCGCAATTGATCTTCCATTTTCTTACGATCGCTGATGTCACGGGTGAAGCAACGCGTATGGACGAACTTCCTGTCCTCGAATAGCGCGCTCGAATCGATGAGCACGTGGCGAACTGAGCCGTCCTTGCACCGCAGCCGTGCCTTGTACTCGCGCAACACTTCTCCCCCGCTCAAGCGGTTGAGAATGTCCTCGATCACTGGTGCATCAAGGTGAAAGTCCGAGATGTGATGGCCGACATACTCCCCCGCTGTGTAACCAAGAAGTTCCAGTTCGGTCTGGTTCGCCCAAAGAATTCTGCCATCGTGCCCCACCCAGTGCATGCCGATGGTTGCATTCTCAATAAAATCACGAAGGTTTGATTCGCTCTTTCTGAGCGTCGCTTCCACTTCTTGGCGCTCTGCGACTTCTAGCTTCAAGGCCTCAACCCGCTTCAACGTTTGATATGCGGCGGAAGCGAATTTGCCCAGGGACCGCATGATTCGCTCATCCTCAGCTTCAAACTTTAGGCTCTCATCGTGAGCGATGACCCAAATCGTTCCTATCGGTTTGTCAGCGACGTGGAACGGAATGAGCAACACTTCGACAATTGGGGGTTTGATGTTAGAAGGAATCGGATAATACCGTTCAGGGTGTGAGAGCAGTAGACTGGAGTTTCGATCCAACACCGTGCCACAGGGGCTGGCCTCGCGCGACATCGTGCCGCCAAGATACCCGGCCCATTGCCCGGCTACGGCGTGCCACTTGAAGATTTTTCGTCCTTCTTTCTCTTCAAGAATGCTGACGCCCGCCGACTGAGCCCGAGACAGCTCCAACGCGACATCGACGAGCCTTTGCAACACGTTCTGGGACGAATTGGCCATCTCCTGCGCAAGTGTCGATAGCGCTTGGCTCTCGGCTTGGTAGTCCGGCGATCGCGATGGACGCTTGTTCAGTTCGGGCGTGCTGATCGCCGACTCCAGAGGCACGCGGAAATCGTGGCCTGATGAAGACTCCGTCGTCACCCCTGACGTGATCCGCTTCTCGGACCTTTTCCGTTCAACCACTCTGTTCATAACGGTCACCAAATCACGAGCGAGGTCGGCCTTGGCGAGATATCCGCTCGCTCCGCTTTCCGCCGCTTGCCTAGCTACCATTATCGGATCATTCTGGCTGATCAGGATAACCGCAGATTCAGGAACTTCCCGGCGGAGGATACGGGTTGCCTCGATCCCATTCATCTGAGGCATGGAGATGTCCATGAGAATGAGATCAGGCCGCAGGGACTTCGCCTTCTCAACGGCTTCAACGCCGTTCATCCCCTCCCCACACACAAGCCATCCAGGGCTTAAAGACAATAGGGAGCAGAGTTCGCGCACGACGGCTTCGCTGTCGTCGACCAGGAGAACACGTACCGACACAGAACACCGCCCTAGCTTGATCCTTGCGCTGAACCAAAAGTATACGCTCGATCATAGGAGCAAATACGGGGATTAAAAGGAAAAGAGCCTACAGAACTCGCCCTAGAGCGCCTACAAGATTTGCCTGATTGACTCTGGAATTAAATATGAGATTCGCGGTTATCCATTTGATTCACACCGAAGCGTTATCTGTAGTGCGCCGAGGAGTGACATTGCGGTAAGCTTTTTGGGAATAGTTTCAGAATCCCTTCGGAAAAACTGGGAAAAAATCTGCTACTTAGTGTGTCGGCTCCTAATTTCAGCCTCATTGCATTAAGCTTCATTACGAGCGGGAACGGGCCAGAAGAAAAAGATCAACGGCTGATGTCAGGTGAGCGGTCGACGAGCAGCTTGTCATTGTCAAAACATCGGCCTAGCTTAAGAAATGCATAGTCCATTGCCCTACCACTCGTAGGCTGCGATACGCAGGGCTTCAGATGCAAGAGCCGAGAGACCTTCTTGTTGCGGGTCATCGCGGGGACGGAGTCCGCGTTTGAAGGGACCGCAGCCCTGGGACGGCGAGAGAAGAGTGTTCCAAGCGTAAGCTTCACGCGTTCCTCCCGAGCCCCTGGTGCAACACCAGGAGGCTGATCTCTGATCTGTATTTCTAAACCCTTGCAACGAGATTACTTCTGTATGCGCCTGCGCGACACCTTCTGGTGCTGTAAACGCTTCAGCAGCTTCAGGGTGATACGCCGATCTTGAACCAATTCCAATCGAAGCTTGCCCAGTTCGCGAGTGCTGGCATCCTGTAGCTCTCGTTTTGCTTGTGCTTCCTCGGTGGCTAACTCTTTTTCGACCTGACGAAAGTGCAAGAGATCCATGGAAGGGAAGTAAAGAGGCACGAATATTACACTTTTTGGATTAATCTTAAAACATTTGTTTCACGCTGCCAGCTGGAATCATGGTAGATGATTTTTAGGTTACGCAGGTCAGGTGGCAGACGTATTTTCCATAGCAATCGACAGGAGCCGCCGTGCAAATTCGAGCGATTGGGGCTCTGAAGCTTCGACTCAGCCAATCTCCAAGAACCACCGCGCCCTTGAAGAGCAACACCAGGTCCCCGGGACTGAATAGTCCCTGCCCTCCCTGCTCCGCCAGAAACGGCAGCCGAGTTTTCCATGTCGCAGTTCCCCACATCGCGCTCGCAGGGGCGCAGCGTCGACGGTATTCCGACCAGCTGTCATTACTCAGGCATTGGCCTCAGTCACTGCTGCGGTCAGCACTAATCCAGAGAGCATGAACACAACGCCAGTTCGGGCCAAAGGCGAACGCGCTACACGCAGCGCAAGCCAAAAGATGGCGCATGACTCGCACAGCCATAATACCTGGTATTGTGTCCACGCCAAGTGATGTGCTGCTGAAAAAAGCTCCACGGTTTCCACTCGGAGTTCTTGAAGTTGCACTGCAGTGCTCGGAAGACTCTACGCCGGTTTCGCTTGCTGTGTCACTGAACAAGCTTTATCCGAGGAGTCGATATGCGGGAGCTAACACTGGTAGTTGCCTATTTTCCGGAGATGCCGAAATTAACGACGGTGCGTCTACCTGAATTCACCGTAACCCACTTTTCCCATGTTCTTGGGTCCCTGAATACAGGACGTTGAACACGATTCTCGGTTAGAACATCAAAAGCACTTGCCTGACGTAGCACATCCCAGCCTTCATGCCATGCTACCAATTCATAGTTTCCTGCCGGGACGTCAACGGGAATGGATTGACGAACCGAAACCTGGTCAATTCCACGCTGAGAAATCTGAGCGCGTCACTGAGTGGCGCGTGAAATGGTTGGCTGGAAACAAACGGGCGGCGAACAGAATCAGCAACTTTCTTGCTCATCCGGCGCCAGCACCAAAGGAAGAGGAATAGTCACTGGCCTCAGTTGTCGAGAAATCGCCATTTCACTCACAATCCGCAAAATAGGGCAGGATGGCTCCAAAACGGAATCATGAGTGCCATGGCCTTGTTTACGCGAACTGATGACGACCCGCTTACAATCGACGTGTGCCCTTTGACCGTGAACGATTAGATCAAATGCGAGTCTCGCCTCGATGTCCGATGATTTGCCTTTCTGCTGCGAAGTTTTCAAAGTACACGTTATGAAGCCTTCGATTCGACGGATGATCACCTCGCCTGGACTCGCATCCTGCCTCATTGCCGTTTTGACCCTTGTATTAACGCCCTCCTCCTCGGCCAAGAAGATTCAGTACGAGCAGTCGATTCGCAAAGCGGAAAACCGCTCACGGGTATTCCCATCGTTCTCCGGTATGAATGTAGATTTACGGGTTCGGGAATAAACACGAAGGAGCACTGCAAGTTCATTCATCGCAGTACAGGTAAAGATGGAATTGCCCACTTTCCAGAAGCCGGATCGCTCAAAGACATTGATGACATCTTCCCGATGTCGTGCCAGTATCGAGAGGACTGCTGCGATATTGGCAAGCCCGTAATTCCCGGCACAGGAACGATCACTTTCACCAAGTTTTCCTTTTCCCAGATGTGGTACTGCATTTTCATCGGCCATTGAAGAGAAGTCACGGGTAGGTGTCGGAAAATCGCGGTTTCACTCATTGACTACTGTACACACGGAGGAGACGGCGAGGTGATGACCTCCCATGCTCCCCCGCTTCCATGGTACGTTTCAACGCCCAATCGGAATTGGCGCGCACAGGCAGTACATCCGAGGACATGAACGATGTGATCGCCAGACCATTGCGTCGACGTAAGGACCTCCTCCAACGAACAGGTTCCGCTGAGCACCCGAAACGTCCCTTGCTGTACTGTTTCCAGAATTTGGCGGACAAGATCACGGTACTCGCGTGAGGAGTTTACGCGCCTCCGTTCCAAGAATGACCGGACCGATCTTTTGTACCAAGTGGAATGTTAGTGTAACGCCTTGTTAGACAATTGTCCGTCGTAGTCGCCGGGGGTGTGGGGATGTGGGAAACGCAGAGCGTTTTCTATATCTCCATGCCCCGGTGGTTTCGGCAAGATAGCTTGCGGTGCCGGCGGCCTGTAGCCCAGCGCCGAGTGGGGTCGCTCCGTGTTGTATTCCACGCGCCACCTCTCCGTCAGAATCTGTGCCTCCTTCAGCGAGTAGAAAATCTCGCCGTTCAAGAACTCATCCCGCAGCTTGCCGTTGAAACTCTCACAGTACCCGTTCTCCCACGGACTCCCCGGCTCGATGTACAACGTTCTCGTGCCCACGTTCCCCAGCCACTTCCGCAACTCCTCGGCAATGAACTCCGGCCCATTGTCCGAACGTATATGCTCTGGTATCCCGCGCACCAACATCACGTCCGCCAAGGTTTCGATCACCTGCAAACTCCCTAGGCGCCGCGCCACGCGCAACGCCAAACATTCCCGCGTGTACTCGTCGATCACCACCAGGATGCGGAGCGCTCGTCCCTCGTTCGTCATCGCCTTCACAAAATCGTAGCTCCACACATGATTCGCCCGCTCCGGTCGCAGCCGGATACACGAACCGTCCCCCAGCCACAATCGTCCTCGTGGCCGCTGCTTCTGCGGCACCTTCAGCCCTTCGCGTCGCCAGATCCGCTGCACTCGATCCTTA
This sequence comes from Terriglobia bacterium, assembly GCA_963797845.1. Taxonomy (GTDB): domain Bacteria; phylum Acidobacteriota; class Terriglobia; order Terriglobales; family Acidobacteriaceae; genus DASREM01. The sequence continues at coordinate 1,131,986 of CAWCRE010000003.1, read as the reverse complement.
CCACACGCCACCCGCATCCTGCAACAGCGCCGTGATGCGCCCATAGCCGTACCGCCCATACTTCTCGGCCAGGGCCAGAATCCGGGCTTAGAAGTTTCCCTCCGCAATATCCTTTAATATCTGTTTGTCCAACGCCAGCTCCGCCACCAGTCGTTTCAACTTGCCGTTCTCTTTTTCCAAGTCCTTCAGTCGCTTCGCCTGGTCCATCTTTAAACCGCCGTATTCTTTCCGCCAGCGGTAGAATGTCTGGATGGTGATCTCGGCTTCTTTGCAGGCTTGGGGAGTGGTTTTTCCGTTTGCGATGCTCACTTCAATCTGTCGCAGCATCGTCACGATCTGCTCTGGCTTGTACCTCTTGATGGGCATGACCCGCTTTTCCTCCAAGTGGATTCTCTCTCATTCCACTTGGTACAAATTTTGCCGGTCACGTCACTGCGCTTCCTCAGGACAGGACACGCCACGAGGAAATTCGGGGCGTTCTGGATTCGGCTCTGAGGACAGATGAGTTAGCGTGTGCTGTGCGGATCGGCTTGTTTGAGCCAATCAAACCTCCTGCGCTCTCGCGGGGGGCGATGGTCGATATGCAAGTCAGGTGGACTGCCGAACGCACTTAGTTTGCGAAACATCGCGTCTCTGACAATGTCGGCGGTGTCACATTTCCCGTTCTCATCACAAACAATTCCGTACATGACGTCGTTGTGGAACAGCCGTGCGATTGTTGGCTGGCCCACCTATCACTTTCGACGTGAGCGATGAGGGCACCGGCGGAGCGGGTACATACGAAGTCGTGATCACGCTTGAACAGCTCACGAGTCAATGAGAACTGCTGAGGAGCGTACTCCATCCGGAGGGTGATCAATTTTAGGCGGACTCATTAGCACACGCGAGATCGCATGAATGCCAGCCCTGCCACCGGATCCTCGCCGCTCTCGCTCGAAGAGTTCATCGCGACCGACCTTCTGCGAATAGTCGGCATTGCGGACCTTGTACCAGCGGGAGCGAGGCGCGTAAAGGCTCGTGCATGTGTTTGGCAACGATTCCTTCCAGGTCCATCTCGCAGACACGCTCGAACAGCGCGACTCCAGAGCCCTCAATGTAGTCGGCGTATCGAAGGCGCGAGTGCTCGAGGAGGTGCCCAGCAGCACACGCGCAGTGCTTGCTTGCGTTCGAGCAGACGCTGAGAACGGAGATCCTCACCATTTCGGTGCAGCAGATCGAATGCGATGAAGTACGCGCGCCCTCTCTGGTAGAGAAAGATCTTCAAATTGCGGTCGCCCCTTCTCGTCCAGGCACACAATCTCGCCATCCAGCACTGCCGTGCTCACGAATGACAATTCCTGCGCAAGCGAAGAGCAGAGATCCCCGAAACAGGCGAACGCATCGCCGTTACGCGAGACAAGCTGGCGCTGTCAGTTCCGGTGCCAGTAGAAAAAATGCGTCCCTGATTCCCCAGTTCGTCTGGCGTTCGTATGCGCCCATATCGCAACCCCCAGAATCCTCCCTGTCTGGACGCGGCTTTCCCCGTTGATCGGTCTTGAGCAGGTTGCCGCTGCTGTCGGTGCAGCCGTTGGGATTCCCGGCATCAATGGCGGGACTACCGGAGAGCAGAGCCTGAGTCTTTGTTGGGCCGCCATTGTTGCGCAAGGGGCCGAGATTGGGATCAGTATTATTGAGATCGCCAGTGCTGTTGAAGTTGCACGTGCCGTCACTGCTCAGGTTGTAGCCGTTGGAGGTGAATGTCCCCGAGCAGTTCCCTCCGTTAGGGTTGTTGGCAACAATAGTGTTCTGGAGGCTTACCGCACCGAAGTTGTAGATACCACCCCCGCCATTGGCTGCGATACCACCCGTGATGGTGCTATTGTTGATCGTCAGCGTACCATCGTTGTAAATGTCGCCGCCAGCCGCATACTCTCCTTGTACGGTATTCCGGGTGATCGTGCTGTTGTTGATCGTCATGGAACCCTCGTTCAGGATGCCACCACCGAATACAACCGAGTTTGTGGCGAGATTCCCGCTCACAGTGCTGTTGTTGATCGTCACCGACCCAAAGTAACTGTTGATCGCTGCACCGCTCTGGAACGCATTGTTTCCAACGATCGCGCAATTCGTGATGGTTAAGGTTCCCTGATTGTTGGAGATGCCACCATCGCCATTGCGGATAGTCAACCTTGACAGGGTAACGGTAGTGCCTCCAATCAGGACTACTGTCTCGGAACCTCCGCCATCAATGACCGTGGTGGCGGGGTTGTCGCCAATCACATTCAGGTTGGTGAGAAAGTTAAGCATGTTTTCGTTGTAAATCGCGGCAGCGACCTTGACGGAGTCTCCCGACGCAGCGAGTGCGATGGCGTGTCCGATGGTCTTGCACGCAGTCGTGGATGATTTGCAATCATTGCTGTCGCTCCCGTTGACACCGTTGACATACCACGTGGTGCTGGCGAGGGCGGCGGAAGCGGTCGCCAAAAACAGGGCGAGCAGAATGCCTCGAAACCCGAGTCGATGTTTCATGATTTTCTCCTTGTCGGGCAGAGCGGACGTGAGGCCGAGAAAACCCTGAGATCGGAACCTGCTCCAGAAGGCAAGGCTTAGAAACGGCAACTAGTGGGCCTTGGGTGAGGAAGAGACCTATTTGCGGAGAGTGTGCGCCGAAACTGAATAGTTGTCAATCTGGTGTTTCGAAAGTAAGAATCAGCGGGCGGCAAGCAGAAAATTTCACCCTAGTTTTTACCAGACTAGAAACAGGGGGGTACACCACTCCGGATCTATGTCAACAATTCCAGAATTGCGGTAGAGTCCTAATTTCAATTTCACCTGTTTCGCCATCGGCGCTTGTTGACGTGTGCAGCTTTCCCTATCGAAGCCTACGATTAGTTGCTTGGGGGAGAAGCGAACCTTGCCAGATGTCCGGTCTGAACTAGAAGCGCTTTTGAACAATCTGCACGAGTTTGAGCAATCCAATCCAAAGATGAGCCCAGAGACCCGCCACGAGTTCGAGGGAATGATTCGCCTAGTCCAGAAGCGAATTGCAGAGCAAGCCAAGTCAAAAACGGCCTCCGCTTAATCTGAAGCCTCCGTAGGCCGATTCTTGTTGAGGCGATCTTGCTTCTGCTCAAGCAGTCGGTTGATTTCTTCAACCAGCGCTAGGAGTTTTTGAGGGTCTTGCTCATCGGCTGCCTGCGCACAGAGTTCCATCCATCGTTCCCTATTTTCTCGCACTTCCCCCTAGGCATTAAGTGCGGCATGAATTGTGCTCCGAATCCAATGTGATACGGTTTGATTGTGCGTCTTGGCCTTGGCTGCCATCGCCTTCAGATCGTCATGGGTGAAACGTACAGACACAATCCGCCCCTTGGCTGTTCCCTTGGTAGCTTCGGGCGTCCGACTTTCCTAGGCTTCTTCTGCTGTTCCATGGCTCCTAAACTCCTGCACGATGGCCGCTCTAACCGCGTCCTGCGCTGATTTGATGGGATGCAAATGCAAAACCGTAACATGACGCCTTGGCCGCTTAGGATCGTCAGTATCGTGTGCCCAAGCGTAAACTCTCGATGCGGTGGGGTGCCCCTTTAGGTCGAAGACTTCCACATTCCCGTCCCAGATCACTTCACCGTGAAATACTTCCCTTACCGGAACACTGAAAAGGTGCTCAGCCTCCGCGTCGTGCAGACGCCGAATTATATCTTTCAATTCCTGGATATAGCTCACGATACTGCCTCAACTAGATCGCCCACGGTCCAGAAGTCTTTCTCAACTCCGGCTGCCATAGCAGGAGTGCAGCGCAACGTGTTGTGACGACGCACGAAATTGTAATAAGCGAAGTGGAGTCCAACTGCTGCTTTGAAGTTATCCAGCTTCTTGCTGAATGCCAAAGTCAGGCGAGGCAGCCGCTTTACGTGCAGGCGCGTCGTAGCGTTCAGCCGTTCAATATGGCTGGTTGAAACCAACTCCATTTCAGGATTGCCTGAGACAGGCCTACGCATCGCAGATGCGAAGCGAGGCGCGCTGTACTTACGCTCCGGATGCTGTGCGCTGTCATGCGTGTAGACTTTGACGATCTGCCCGTAATCCACGTCCGCGCCAAAAGACCGCTCTATTGCCTCGGCGTATCCGTGAAGCGCATCGGTTGAAATCTGCACTCGATTTCGCATCCGGCTGGATAGGTCGTGCACAAATTCTGTGGTGGTCGCCAGCGTGCGCTTGCCCACGTTGAACGAAGGCACTAACTTGATTTCCGAATCAATCGCGCAATAGGTCCAAACATCTCCCAGTTCGTCGCTGTCGTCAACGGAGCAATGCCGCTCTTTCTTCCCGATGTCATGTAAAAGAACAGGCGGCAGGTTTGATGTCGGACGAGCACTTCACTGTGGATGGGACGCTGATCGAGGCTTGGGCGGGGCAGAAGAGCTTTCGCCGCAAGGACGAACGGCGGGTCGGGGAGCGGAGGAGATTTTCACGGCGAGTCGCGCCGCAACCAGACGCACGCCTCGCGCACCGACCCGGAAGCGCGGCTCTATAAGAAGTCGGCAGGCCAGGAATCCAAGCTGAGCTATCTGGGACATACTTTGGTGGAGAACCGGAATGGGTTGATCGCGGCAGCGATGACCACGCAGGCGGATGGCAGGGCGGAGCGCGATGCGGCTTTATTAATGTTGTACGAGTTGACCCGAAAGCGAAGCGGTCGGATCACGACGGGAGCGGACAAAGCCTATGACACGCGCGACTTCGTCAAACGGTGCGCGAGTTGGGTGTGACGCCGCACGTAGCACGCCGGCAACACGGCGCGATCGACGAACGAACCAGCCGGCATCCGGGATACGCGATCAGTTTAAGTAAACGATGGTTAGTGGAGAAGCCGTTCGGATGGCTGAAGCAGATTGGGCCTTTGAAGAAGGTGAAACTCCGCGGACTGGCGAAGGTGGATTGGTTGTTCGTGTTCAGCTGCGCGGTCTTCAACCTGATCCGTATCCCGAAACTGCGGGCGCAGAGCGCGTGAAGCAGCGGTCCTGACCCTCGGTTGCCGCCGATGGTGGCCGAGCGGAATCCAAAACAACAAAGCGTGCGGCTCTTTAGAATGATCCACACGCCCCGCAAACGATATTTTCACCAAGCTCCTAGAACGAAGAACGCTGATGCGTCTTAATTCAGGAAACCTGAAAGGGAGTTCGCAGTCCATTTCCGGAGTGAACATCCCTTCATAAATGCCGCAAAATTAGGACCAAGCAGCACAGTCAGGCATTTTGTGTGAGCGCGCTAGGCGCGCCAACGAGAGTATCCCCAGCCTCCGCCACCGAGAACAAATAGCACCAAAAGAACAATCAATAGGGTCGACATGTTGTACCTCACTTGTAAGAGGAAGGTGGACCGGCCTTTGTAACTGCCGTCTCACTTCTTCACTACAAACATCATAGAAGTAACCGAAGAGGATGTCTGATCACATTGGACCACTTTGACCGTGAGCGCTCAATTTGTACGGCGCGACATGTAGGATTATCGGCGGATTAGCGCTCCGATTCGCAGAGGCGGGTAGACACTGCGACTCGCTCGTGACGACCGCTGCCCCAGTCGATGGATCGATTGCTGTTGAGGTCGCTCGGACCGGGCATTATCACCGGGCCGCCGCCGATGACCCCATCCAGTTATTGCTTCATGAGAGCCAGCGGCCGAGGCAGCCCGGCGACTTGTGAAGGAACATTGCGACGCAACCAGGTCCCTCAGCACTTCCGGCACAAGTCTCTAGCATCATGCCTCCGGGGGGCAACGAAGCAATAGCAGGAGGAGTAGGCGGCGGAAAATGAGCCTGCAGACCTCGGCGCGAGACAACACAAGTGCTGATGAAGCCAACGCCGAGCACAAAGCCCAGTATGGTCACACAAGCCAGAACCAACAAGCTTTCCATGATTATCTCCCCAAGTTCCGGGTATATGCGAGCCACTTGTGAACCGATGTCTAACAGTGACTGATTATTCAGAGGACCTGAAAGAGAAGAAGGTGGCAACCACCCCACTTAATGGTCTATCGCGAGTGATGCGGACCAGCGCCGTCTCGTCCGTGACGGGATGGAATGGCGCGTTCAAGCAACCTCATTTTGTGACATCAGAAAAGCGGTTTTCCACGCCGCCCGCTTTTCAGGCGAGTTCACAGAACGGGAAAAATCAATGATGTAAGCCACTTCATGGGGACAGTAGATGCACGGAGTTTTCAGAACTTCCCCGGCGGGTTCATGATCCACAGTGAACGGGAACGATCTCAAGCATTCCGTGCAGGTCAGGACGACGAAGGGCTTGCCGTTGTGGTCTTTCCCATTGCGGGGAATCCAAACAGGAGCGTGCTCCCCCTTGTGGTCGGTAGGACCTCTGCGTATCAGGTTGGCGACAATCTCCAGCAGTTTGGCCGCACTCTCTTGCCCTTTTGCGTAGAATGCATCGGCGATGACTCCGTCGGGGATTGCGCTGGAATCGTAGGCCCCGCTGGATGCCACCACCACAACCTCCGGGAACCGGCGCCGCACTACCGATAACAACTCAAATCCGGACATCTGAGGCATGTTAAGGTCCGAAAGGATCAGGTCCGGAATGGCCTCCTGTAAATGCAAGAGAGCGTCAAAACCGTCAGTTGCACAGGAAACCTCGTAGCCTTCTGACTCAAGCAGTCTGGAGATGGTGAGACGTACAGTGGCGTCATCTTCGACTATGAGGATTCGTGTTTTGGATTCTGTTGGCATGGGTACTCCCGGCTGTTCCGCATCCGCATCCCGCTATTGACAATCACAATTCCAAGAATACAGAGAGAGACTCACCTCGCCCATTTCCCGGAAGGTGATCGCGTAAGACTAGGCTGAACCCGAAAACATTTTCAGTGCGGGCCCCGTGCAAATCTTGACGGGTGTTATTGTCCAAAGCTACTCCGGATTTGACACTGCGTCTGGTCAATAGAGCTCACGGATGTTTGGCACGAATCGCAGCTCCGAATCCTGCCAATTGGTCCAAGGTGAGCATCTTTTCTCCGAGCCACGGCATTCTTGATCTTCGACCGAAATACTTATGACTGCTGATAACAAGAAGCCCGAATGTTCGAGCACTCGGACGACTTTCAGACCCTATTTCGATGCCTGTTGCTGGGACATGACTCCCGAAGAGAAGCGCATACTATTGACGGAATAAGAATTATCCGATTCCACTCCGCACGACGAACTCATGTGAGGTGCCCTGTTCGTCGCGCATCGTTGCGAGTACTCAAAATGAAACAGCGAAAGCGGCTGTTGTTGCAACTGAGGAGTGGAACACTGGAATATGGCCGTTGCCACCAGGAATCCTGTATCTAAACTGCGTAAGGTTGCACAACCGCCGCTGTCATGCCCGGGCGCATCCAGACTCGGACCGCGCCAAGTAGCCTCGGCTAGCGGAGCCCCCAGCCATGAGGAACTGTGTCTGTTAGTTTTCCGAATCTAAGGCAGATTAATGGATGCGCTCAACCCATGAAAATGGTATGGCGCAACAAGATAAGCCATGCTGCTGGGAACCTGACCGTCCTAAAATCTGAATTTGTTCCCGATGTCGCGGAGGAAATCATGAATGCAACCAGAGTGTTTATGCGGAGGCTTGCAACCGACCTGCCTAAGTGAGCGTATAATTCGCGCCGCCAGATCAACACTTAGTGCTGTGTGCTCCATCCCTAAACGCTTTGCAGCAATTTGCAGGGCGAGGTATCCAACATGGGGATTTGCCGCCGGTAACCCTTGTCTGCTGGAACTGCAAGCATGTAAGAAGGTATTCCTCGAATGCAAATTGTCCAGACTGTGATGAGAACGCAAAATGGAAAGACTCGGACCAAACCTCAGTTTCTGGATTTCGGAGGATGGCTGCGATGCGAAGAGGGAACTTGGTTGCAACGAGGGGTCTTCAGAAAACTTCCTGCTTAGCGGATTCGGTTATCGGGCCGACATGCCGTGGTTATGCGGAGTTCAGTCGTGGAGAACGACATTCAGAAGTGAGCTGTGGACCTGCAACCCGCCATTGTAGTGAATAAAGCCAAGTTTCCTGAACCGGTTCATAAAAAAGCTGACCCGCGAGCGCGTTGTTCCCACCATCTCTGCCAGCGTCTCCTGACTGATCTTGGGTATTACCGTCTCAGGGGAACCTTCTTTGCCAAAACGGGTGAGCAAAAGAAGGATACGCGCTAATCGTTTTTCACTGGAATTAAAGAGTTGATCGACCAAGTCTTCTTCGTACCGGATATTTCGCGTCAACAAATATGCCACGAAGACATCTGACAAGGCGTGTTCCCGATGGAGAACATCCATCATCGCCTTCTTCTCAATCCGTAGCAGTTCGCTATCCGTCATGGCTGTTGCCGAAGCCATCCGGAGTTGCTGGCCTGCGAGACAGCCTTCACCGAAAAAACTGCCCTCGCTCAATATTCCTATCGTGGCTTCTTTCCCGATCTCGGACACGACGGTGAGCCTGACCTTGCCCTTCTGGATATAGAAGACAGCGTCAGCCGCATCTCCCTGCGAAAAGATGACTTGCTTCTTCGGAAGGACAGCAACTTTCCTTCCCTCGCCGATAGTGGCGAGAAATTTCTGGGGATCAAATGCGATTTGTTTCTTCGGCGCTCTCTTGGCCGTCAAGGGCTTGTCCTTGTTCGAATCATACGCTTCACAATTGTGCTCGACATAGATATTCCGAAGCTGGGCCGGAGCTTATTGAATTCATGAAGTTGCATCTCGGCTTCACATTGCGCGGCTAACCGCTAGACCTTTTTGAGCCACGGTTGTCCTAGTCTGACCCGACCATCACCATCCCACTTGACGACGGCATCGTCTTCGTTAGTTCGCTCAACTGTGCCGAATTCCCCAGTCGGTTTGCCGAAATTTCCCAATCCCTCGACGCGATCTCCAGGACTCAATTCCTGGCCCGTGGGAGAAGGCTCGGCGAGCCGTGGCTTCTTGGCACGGTCCGAGTCGGGCGTGGCGCCGGGGTAAGACAGGGGCGGTTGGGAGGCGTTGGGCAATGCGGGTATCGGATCTTTCGTGACACGGGCCATATCGGTCAATTCTCCTTTGTGAGAAGCGAGCAATCTGATGCTGCGATCTTTATTTTGGACTGAATACATCATAGGTGTGCGAAAGAGGATTAATCTGGTCCAAACTGCACGGTTCTGCATTTAGTTTTTGGCTTTGGAGGGTGATCGCAAGCTCAGCAACGGCGAGATTAAACTGCCGTTTCTCTCGGAATCAGCAATCGAGAGCCAAGGAAATCGGACACGTTAAGGATCCTTAGCATGAACCGAACGAACCCAGGCATTGCCCGGCGCACCTCGTCGTGAAAAAGATGGGGGGTGCGAGAGCCGTAACGTGCGGCCCCGGAGCAATGACCCACTTGCTACTTGTGCTGGGCTTGGTCGTTCTGGTCATTAACTTACTGAGTGACGAAGTGCAATCTAAAGAAGAGCAGCAGGTTCCGATATTTCACCCTAGTTTTACCATACGCAAACAGGGGGGAGTTCAGTTCCTGTTCCTGCGGGAACACTCTGCACCACTTCGGTTGCATTGTTAAAAGTGTCCCAAAGCGTACACGAAGGCGGCGTTTTGAATGGCGAGTGAGCTAAGTTATTGAATTGGTTATATCGAGTTTGACGCTCACCCTGAATTTCTCGGAGAATTAAAATGTTCGTATTTGAAGACAATCAAGCCGGGTCCGCTTCCACTACAAACGACGCCATCAGCTTCGGCCCGCCTCCGATCGAGTGGGGAGTGCCTCAGCTCGCCGGCCGCAATCGCGCTATAATGGCGCGCACTCATGGGCCTAAGCCCTCGAACCAAACTCGGGCCTTACGAAATCCAGCACGCGCTTGGTGCCGGCGGAATGGGGGAGGTCTACTGCGCCCGCGACACTCGCCTCGACCGCACTGTGGCGATCAAGCTCCTCTCATCCAACCTGACTGCCAGCCCGGAATTGAAACAGCGGTTCGAGCGTGAGGCGCGCACCATCTCGTCGCTTCAGCATCCGCACATCTGCGTGTTGCATGACATCGGCCACGACCCAGCCAGCGGCACCGACTTCCTCGTTATGGAGTACCTGGAAGGCGAAACCCTGGCTGACCGACTGCGTAAAGGCGCATTACCGTTCGCAGAGCAGTTGAACATTGCTATCGAGATTGCGGACGCACTTGCGGCCGCGCATCAAGCAGGCATTGTCCATCGCGATCTGAAGCCGGGAAACGTGATCCTCACCAAATCCGGTGCCAAGCTCCTCGATTTCGGTCTTGCCAAGCCACTCAGCGCGATGGCCACTGGAAGCGCGATTTCCTCCGCGCCCACGTTTACCGCAGCCCAGACGCTCTCTGGAAAGAGTCCCCTTGCTTCGCCTCTGACCACACATGGAGCCATGATCGGCACCATCCAATACATGTCGCCCGAACAGATTGAAGGGAAAGAGGCCGACCAGCGCAGCGACATCTTCGCCTTCGGCGCCATGCTCTACGAAATGGCGAGCGGTCAGCGACCGTTCGCAGGCAAGTCGCAGATCAAGATCGCATCATCCATTATGGAGGACCATCCAGTTGCTTTGCGCTCGCTGCATCCGAAGATTGGGCCTGAATTTGAGCGCCTCGTTAACACCTGCCTGAATAAAGATCCGGAAGCCCGATTCCAGTGTGCGCACGATCTAAAACTCGAGTTAACGTGGCTCCGCGACAGTAAACAACACGCAGTGCAGTCCGCAACTGTAGGCCTCGCCGCGAACCGGTGGGCATGGTTGGCGATGGGTGCCTTGTCGCTCGCCCTGATCGCAGCCATTGGAGCACTACTTTGGCCCCACTCCGCTGCCCCAAGTTCGCTCGAAGCCTACATTCTTCCGCCGGAAAAGACGAGCTTCACATTGATGGTGGACGACGCATCTGGGCCCGTAATTCTTTCTCCTGACGGCAAGAAGTTGGCCTTTGTCGCTCAGGAAGAGCAGACGAATAATCACATCTATGTCCGCTCTCTCGCTGATAAAGATGCCAAGCTGATAGCAGGAACCGAAAACGCCACTTACCCCTTCTGGTCGCCCGACAGCGAATCACTGGGGTTCTTCAGCGGAGGCAGGTTACGCCGCGTGTCGCTCAACGGTGGTCCCGCACTGGACATCTGTAAAACGCCCCGGCCGCGCGGCGGGAGCTGGGGGCCAGAAGGAATTGTGTTCGCGCCGGACGTGGTCAGCGGAATATTTAGCGTTCCGGCGAACGCGGGGTCGACTCCCGTGCAGGTCACCACCGTCGCGGCTGACCATACAACCAATCGTTGGCCTTTTTTTCTTCCTGACGGCAAGCACTTTCTCTACCTCGCAAGCAACCATTCGACCGCAGAAGCCAGCGGCCGAAACGGTATTTACTTCGCGTCGCTGGATGGCAAAGAAAACCATTTTGTCATTCCCGCGGAATCAAACGCTGTCTACGCTCGAGGGTATTTGATCTGGGAACAGGGCGGTTCTTTGTTGGCGCAAGCATTCGATCCCGCGAAGGGAACCGTGAGCGGCGACACGACGCCGCTCGCGGCGGAAGTAGGATTCCAGGCCTCGACGTGGAGGGCTGCATTCGACGCCAACGAAAACGGCACGCTGATCTACCAGCCCGGTCTTGGTTTCAATAATAGCAAGCTGCTTCTGTTCAACCGCGACGGAAAATCCATCCCGGTGGGCGATACGAATCCTTACGTCGACATTCGCATTTCGCCCGATGGGCGAAAAGCTGCCGCCTTAGGCACGGGAGCTTCGCACGACATTTGGGTGCTCAACCTTGACCAAGGCACGCGCGTGCGCTTCACCTTCGGTTACGCTTCCGATGGCATGGCGTGGTCCGCGGATAGCAAGTACATCTACTACTCCACCGTGGGGAAGAGTAGCCGTATTGTGCGTAAAGCGGTAGAGGGCTCGGCGCCAGAGACGACCGTCTACGAGAACTCCACCCCGGTTCACGTTGCTGACGTTTCGCCGGATGGACGCTACCTGCTGGTCGAGCAGGCCTATGACAAGATCCCGGTGACAACTGTCATCGTGGACACCACCGCAAGTGCTAAGCCACGGCCGCTGACCGACGATCCGCTTACCACGTATTACGCGCGGTTCTCGCACGACGGTAAGTGGATCGTGTATGCGACGCCGGAGACCGGGCGCAACGAGTTATACGCAACCTCGGTCGAGCACGGCGGGAAACAGCAACTCACCAGCACCGGCGCGCTTTGGAACCGCTGGTCGGCCAACCAGAAAACCATTTTCTTTGCCACGGGCACTGGCGGGGTGTTTGCCTTGCCTATCAAGTTGACCAATGATGGCATTGAGCCGGGCAAGCCCGTTTCGTTGTTCACGGTGCCGTACTTGCCGACTACGGGCTTCTATGATGCCGCGTTCGACGCTACGCCGGAGGGGCGCTTTTTACTGAACGTGCTCGGTGAGCATAGCGGACTATCGCGTGCCGTGCTCATGACCAACTGGCCGGTAAAACTGAAGAAGTGAGCCGGCTGCACCCGCAGTGACCTGGTTCCTGAATTTGCTGGAAGGTAAGTAGGTGTTCTGCTACTGTTCATTTCCAATCACCTTCGCTGCAAGTTTCGGCGACGTGATGAATTGATCTCTTCGGGAAGTATTCCCCCGCTTTCCTGAACGTTCCCCTCCCCTCTCCCCCAGGCTCCACTTTTCTGTATGAGGCGCCACATGAAAACTCACTTCGTCGCTTTGTCTCTCCTCGTCCTCACCCTTTACACCAGCCCACTTACAGCGCAAAGCAATTCCTGGGCCGCGTTTCCCAGCCCTTCCCAAGGTCCCATCCTTGCGTTCGCCGATTCTCCCAATGGAACGACATTGATGGTGGCCAGCGGCACCGGCATTTTTTCCACCGCAGACGGAGGCACTACTTGGACCCTCGCGGGCAACTCCGGCCTCGCTTCTCTGGAAGTCGACACTCTCCTCTACGTGGGCTCGACGCTTCTCGCCGGAACCCATAACGGCGTTTACACCTCGAAAGACAACGGAGCCACATGGACCTCCACCTCCTCGGGGATCATCAAGGCGTACAACAGCTATCTCACCGTGTTCAAACTTGTCAGCTCGCCCAGCGGCATCATCTATGCCGCGACAGAATCTGGAATCTACAAAAGCACCAACTCCGGGCTGAATTGGACCGCCCTCAGCAAGATCCCAAACGCCGGAGCCACTACCCGCACCATCGCCGTGGATTCCGCCGGAGTGATTTACGCCGGAACCACCTCTGGAGCTAACGGCGGATCGGCTTCAGCCGCTGGCAGTATCTACATCTCCAGCGATGGCGGTGTTACTTGGCGCTACTCGGGAATCCAGGACTGGTCCTTCCGCACCATGACTATTGATTCCAGCGGCCGTATCTTCGCCGGGTCATGGCGCACACCTTACACCCCTGGTCCCTTTACTCCTCTTCCGATGGCGGCAACACTTGGAAAATTCTTCTCTCCAACCTCTCGGTGAATGTTGTCGAAGTGATTGGTACCACGATCTGGGTGGGCACCCGCGACGCCGTTCTCTACAAGTCCACCGATGGAGTGAACTTTCAAACTGTCCCCAGCAGCTCCATGTCCGTATTCGCAATCCATCAGACAAAGACCTCGCTGCTCGCCGGTTCAAATGGTCTGTTTACTTCAGCCGACGGAGGCAACACCTGGGTCCAGAACTCAGTCAGTTCTGCCCTGAAGCAACAAATTAGTCAGGTGAGCTTCGCTCCTGACGGAAGCATCTACGCGCGCTCCATGCTATTCGGCATTCTGCGCTCCTATGACGGCGGAGCAACCTGGAACTGGGTCAACAGCGGACTAAGTCTCGAGCAGAACCGCTCTCCGAACTACGATGAGATCTTCACCAATCAGTTCGGCGAGATGCTCACCTCACGTCGCAACGTTCTCTATCGCTTGGCCGGAAACGGAAGCACCTGGATTCCTTCCAACCTCAACCCCACAAATTATGTAACTGCCCACACCGTCACCTCCACCGGAGAAATCATTGTCTCCGATTATCTCGCCTGTCTCTATCGCTCTACTGACGGAGGCTCCACCTTCACTGGATGTAATAACAAAGTCTCCTCCGGCGCCGGGATCGTGTTCAAGCTCTACAACGCTTCAAACGGAACTCTCTACGCCGCAACCGAGGTGGGTGGCGTTTACTCTTCAACAGATGACGGAAACACCTGGACCAACCTCGGCCTCACCGCGAAAGGGAACACTTACGACGTGATCTTGACCCCTGCTGGAGAACTCATCGCCTGCGAAGCCTCGAGCTCCGGCATCATCTTTCGCTACACCGGGAATAACACTTGGGTTCGCTCCGACACTGGAGTCACCGTCTCCGACACGATTTACCATCTGGTAGTTACTTCAACCGGTCAGATCGTCGCCATCGGAAATCTCGGCGCCTACATTTCTCCCGACGGCCATACCTGGACCACCATGTCCGGATTACCCAGGCTAAGTCGCACCTACACCGAAGAAATTCGTCCCCAGTTCCCAATCTCCGATGCCAGCGGATACCTCTATGTGGGCTTCTCCTACGAAGGCCTCGGAGTCTTCCGCGCAGGCCCGCTCTAAACACACTTAGCCCGAGCCAGACCGTGGGTGCCCCGGCCTTGTCGCGCCTTTTGCGACAGGGCGGGGGCTTGCTCGGCAACTAGGGACAGCCGCTAGCCGCCGGGGAAGAGCCTTCCCGCTTCTCGAGGGAATCTTTCGCTCACCGCCACCGCGCTCTGCGCAACGACGCACGCCAATAGCCCGCCCTCTGTGCAATGCTTTGTCCACCGACACTCACCCTGAGGTTGCGGCGCTTAATCGCTGCGCACGGACACGCGAATGTCTCGCCTGATTCGATCGCTTCAATGATCACGTCGCCCGAGGCGTCGGCGTTGTAGTGAAAGCGAACTCCGGATTGCCGATCTTCGTAGGTGTGCATTTCATTTTCCCTATGAATTCACGCGGGCGTTAGAATCCCGGAATTGTGAACTTCACTTCTGAGAAGACCGGCGGCATTGGTGTCTCAAATTCAACGACCGGCAACGACTTCGCTGTTAGCGGAAATCGTCCACAGCAAAATATGTTTCTCTTGAACGGTGTGGAATTCAGCGGCGCAGCGGAGAACAATATTCTCGCACGCTTGCTTTTTTTTGCTTTCGAGCGTGCTGCTCAACGATTATTTATTGATCCGCGCCAGCTCTCGCGCGTAAAATTCAGCCAGTTTTCACTCCTAGGAACATGCGATTGGCCCTCTCTGGCTGGGAGGGCCTTTTTTTATGCCACCTGTCAGCTTTGCTAGTTGCCTGCACTTGGCTGATCTGCTGGAACCAACCTTACGCATGAACACAAGGCTCGTCTTGCAGAGCAGAGCAGGCCGGGCCTTTGAATCATCACGGCGCAACTGTCACTTCTCATTAATTTTCCCTATGAATTCACGCCAGCGTTACCCGCTGTTTTTAGTCTGGTAAAACTAGGGTGACTCTTTGCGCCTCGGCAATCCTGCGGCGTCCGGCAGTTGAGATCGTCCTCTTCCCTCGACTATACTGGCCAAATATTCAACTCACAATGCCCGCAGAAACGCCACCAAGTCCGTCTTCTCCTCCTCGGTCAGTTTCCTGTTCCGAGCACCAGATTGAAGTACTCGACGGTGTCCTCCAGCGTCAGCAGGCGCCCGTCGTGCAGGTAAGGCGGCGAGTCCTTGATGCCGCGCAGCGGGAACGTCTTGATCGGGCCGTCGGCCGCCATCATCATGCCATTCACCATCTGCGGCTTGTAGAAGCGTTCGGCCTGCAGGTTGTGCATGGAGTTGTCGGTGTAATAAGGCGGCTGGTGGCAGCTTCGCGCACTGGCCTTTGCCGGAGAACACCTCCTGCCCGTGCTTTTCCGCCGCCGTGCTTTCGCCGGATCGAGCTTGCCGTCCAAGCCGAGCTTCGGCGCCGGCGGAAAATCCAGCAGCTCCTGGAACTCCGCCATGAAGTGCACCTGGCTGCCGCGCTCCAGGACGATTTACGCCCTTCTTGGTCGCGATCACCGGATCGCCATCGAAGTATGCGGCGCGTTGCTCGAACTCGGTGAAGTCCTCGACCGTCTTCAAGGCCGCTGCGAGCCGAACAGCCGCTGGATGTTGACGCCGCGCAGCGACGGCGTGTCGATCCGATGCCGGAATTCCTGCGGACGGATGTCGCCGACCAGGTGGATGGCTCCGTTCGGTGCCGCCATTGGCGTGGCAATCGAAGCAGGCCACGCCGCGGCTCGGGCTTATCGGAGCGCCGATCCTCGGTCTGGTTGAACTGCTGCTGCGGAAACGGCGTCAGCAGCAGACGCAAGCCCTCAATCTGCTTCGGATTCAGAATGCCGTTGAACATCTCGTAGAAGTTTCGATGGTGACCAGCTTGCCCTTGCGAAACGTCGCCCAGGTCAGGCCGGGTGGTCAGATAGATGGCGGCGGGAAACTCCGGAAGAAAGTGTTCCGGGAGATCGAAATCGAGGTCGAAGCGCGTTAGATCGCGCTGCTCCTGCTTCTTGATTTCCTCGATGTCGAAGTTGGGAAACAGCATGCCGCCTTCCGGATGGTTGGCGTGCGGCAGCGGCAGGAAGCCCTGCGGAAATAGGTCCTTGTCGCGCATCTGCTGGGGAGTCATGCCCGCCAGTTGCGCCCAAGTACCCGAGGGCAGCTTGACCCGCACACCCTCCTGCACGGGCTTAGTCCGATCCATGGCTACGCCCCGAGGCGGGGCGATTGCTCAGGTCGTAGCGTTCGGCGAGCAGGTCCGCCTGTCTTTCATGATGTCGGCTTCGCTGCGCTCATGCGGTTGATGAATCACGTCAAAAGTTTCCTTATCCACTACTGGCATGTAACTAGACTTCTTCTCGGGCGACGGCGACTGGGCAAATAAAGATGTGATTACGGCAAACACGGCGAACATCCACCACAAGGTCCACCTGAACTTGTTGCCTCCGTTCATGGCTCCTCCTGACAGAATGACTTCCTTTTGCGTTTGCTATTGATGCGGGAGCTGTGGAGCGGGTTAGCAATGTGTCACCGACTTGCGACAGCTGAATCCAAGACGCACATCCATTCTGGTTCAACTCTGAAGTCCGTCCTGTCCGCGATTGCCGGTAATTCTCGAATTGAGACGGCAATGCACGTACACCCGGCGGTGCAATTTCTTGTCCTCGTACAGAACTCGACGCTGGCCTCATCGACGCACGTGATGCGACGTTGCGACATGGGTGGTCGCCTCAAGTAATGAGCTGACGCTCACTGTGGCATTCAGAAAGGCTGGTATGCAGACCTACGAAGATAAACAAGCCGGAGTCCGCTTCCACTACAACGTGGATGCCTCGGGCGATGCCACGACCTTGAGAGCCACACTCATGCCATTCCACCGCCCTTGCAGCCGAAACCCCTTCCGGCCTACGGAGAAGGACTTGGCCAAATGCGCGATCTGCTCCTCAGGGACGACAGAAGACCCCCTCACTTGCGTTCTGTTTTGGTTGACCTGCTCCTCGAGAATTCCGCTCGTGGGCTCAATGCAAAAGCCAGGTCGGCCTGATGTCGCCCGCCGCTAAAATCCTCATTGTTGATGACGAGCAGGAACAACTCATGCTGCGAAAGATGCTGCTGGAAACGGCAGGGCACGAGGTGCTCACGGCTCATTCCGGAAGACAGGTCTTAAAGTCTTTCAATCGGAAAATGTGGATGCCGTAATCATCGATTACTGGATGGGAGACATGAAGGGCATCGCGGTGGCTTCAGAAATGAAGCGTCTCCGCCCTCAGATCCCCATTCGGATCTTCTCGGCTTTTCGTCCGTTGCCCGACGAAGCTCTAAGGAAAGGCGGATGTGTGGCTCATGAAGGGGGAAATCGAACCTAACCCTATTGCGGGAGATCGATTTGGCTACTCTTTGGCGAAACTCTCGGGCGCTGAACCTCGGAACTAACAAGGCCGGGGCATCAGTGCAGTGCCTACGGTAAGAAGACGTCAACATATCGCCATTGCAAACAGGATTAACGCCAAATGCAAGCCTTTAGCGTGAACGTCTTTCCGTCGTGACCGTCCCAAAATCGCCCTTACACTCACGAATCGGTCGGGCACCACCTCAGAATTGCCTCGACTACTGGTAGCTGAAGTTTAGCTGATCCAGCCACACCGAGTACCGTTGCGGGGTCGCATTTCCGTCCATCTGGTAATTGATGGTGACACCATACCATGATGACGGAGCTGCGCCGGGTGGGCGCGTAATATTCAGATTAGCGGTGACGCCGTTTAGGGCCACTGACTGGAAGAGTAGTTGATTGGCTGCGGTACGCTGAACAGCAATGGTCAGGTGGTTCCAAGCGTTGCTCACTGGATTGCACGCGACTTCGGTCCCGACCCAGTGTTGATTCACATTGTCCCATGTATCCCACTCGTGGCCGCCGGCAATCCGGCATTCGTGTCCCCAGATGTATCCACTTCCGCCGAAGAATTGGTTGATGTCGAACTCGAGCGCCTGTGAGAGCTCGAGGTTTGGCGCGTAAAACCACACGTCGTAAGTGAAGTCATGCAGCGTAGGTACGAGCGTGTGAGAGTAATCAGGCAGGCCTTGTGAGGAGAAATCGCCGATCAGGTGATTGTTCCACAGAATATCAGCGAACGCGGTTTGCCCCCCAATATCGAACTGTGTCGCGTTCCCACTCATTGAGGCAATAGTGATCCCCTGCGTCATAGACCAGGTTGCTTCCGGACCCGCTGGACTACACGTTTCGCAGATTCCATAGCTAGGGGGAAGCAGTGCATATCCCGTCCAACCTGCCGACCGATGGAGATTGGTGAACGTCGGCGACGGTACAGGTGGCGCTGGGGGCGGTACAGGTGCCGGAGGAGACGGCGATGTTGTTCCACCTGTGCCTGGTTGCACGAGCGATTGCGTCTGAGTGGTTGCTCCGCCTCCGCAACCTACGCCGATGGATATTGATATGAGCGCCAGAAAAAATAAGGGGACGGCGCCGTGGGGGGAACGCAGCATGATGCTGCGAGTATCGCAACTTCACCCCGATTAGAGCAGATTACGAACGGACGTGCACTCCTTGAACAGGGGGCTGAACGAAGACAAGCAGAACTCAATGAGATCGCAGTTCGTCGGGGGAGTGTTGGGTGGAACGATTGCCCTCAAGATGAATGCTGCTTGGCTGCGCATCACCTTCATCATCGCGGTCTTAGCACGGCAGCCAAGATGCTACGGGTCATTCAGCGGGCTCTGACATGGTAGTCCTAATGGGCAGGAGCTTACTTTCGCTTCGCCGAATGATCCAGGCGACAGTTCTTGTTGTACCCCGATCCCCGCAGCTTAGCTACCAACTCTTCTTGAATTCGCGTGTTTAAGCTGTCGTAAACCGAGGTAGCTAAGCTGCCCCTGATAGTTCACCCGGTGGGAATTGGTGGGCGTACTTCTTCTCTAGTTCCTCGGCCCGGCCGGCTTTCTTATCACGCAGCCACTTCGCTTCGTAGATTTGAAAAGCGTCAGCTCCTAAAGTGATGGTCTGTCTTGGTTCCCGAAACTAGGATTGACGTAGAATTTCAGATGCAGGAGTTCCCATGCTTTCTCGCCTCTTCAAACCTCTCGTCATCAAAATCCTATTTCTCTCTGTTTTCGCTCTCATTGAAACGACCGTGTCTTTCGCCCAGTGTTCCGTCCTGAATGTATTGGTAATAGGGGAGGTTCAAAGTCCACCTCGCGGTAGCGTGGTACGAGTGTAGCTTGTTTATCGAAAACACTCAAAAGACCAATATGGCGAATCGGGCGAGGTAAGGCTCGAAGACGAGTTCTTTCGCATACGGATTCCATTCCTTACGCAAAGTAGCGCGCCATTGCTTGGCCTAGGCAGCTTTAAATGCGATTTGAGACCAAAGACCGTTGTCGTTACTGTAGTTGCGGGTGACCACGAGTATGATCGTGTCTCCTTGGATTGGGCAAAAGACTTCAAAATGGCTGCACCTAGTGAGTATGCGCTGCGGTCCGAACTGGTGCTGCATGGTAGGTCCTAACTCTTTCCCTTTGGCATTGCGCTCTCTGGTCGGTGTCAATGAGTGCTATCGCGATTTGTCGTCAGTTATCCCGGCTGTACCTTCGTACTCTAATGACAAGAAGGTCAGGGTTGCACGGTATTACACCGAGGGAAAAGGGAAGATAAAGCTCTCCACTATTAATGGCATGGAGACGCTTGACCAAACGGATATGATTTTCTTCACATTCCCGCCTCCCAGCACGACGTAGTCCGCGTTCAACGCCGTCTGGAGTTCTTTCACAATGCGAGCGACGTACCGGCGCCATTTCTTCTTCCCCATGCGCTTGAGACCTCTCAATCCCAAAAAATCTTCATACGTTTTTCCCTTCTTGTAGGGCAGATGCGCTAGCTCCATCGGTTCTATCATGGCATCCACAATCATCGCCGACCCGAGTCCGGTGCCGAGTCCCAGAAAAAGCATCCGCCCTCCCCGGTATGAGCCAATGGCTTGCATCGCGGCATCATTGATTACTTTCACTGGACAGCCGAGCCCTTTGGCATAATCAAACCCTACCCACCCCTTACTCATAATTGTATGGTTCGCGAACAGGCCTTCCGTGCACCACAGGCCCCGGATACCCGATTGCTGCAACCTCATAGTGCCAGTCGCTTGCTGCCTTCCTCACCCAGTTGCACATTAGGCGCGCCGTCATCCTTGGTCCCGAAGCGATCTTTCGCGGCGTCCGCTGGCCGCTCGCCAGGATCTTCAAATGAGTCCCACCCACGTCGATTACCAGAACTTTTCGAGCCGTTCATCCCTCCATTCTTTCCCGCTTCTCTTCGATCGGACGCATAAGATCGCGGGCAGCTGGCCGCGCTAATAGGGTACGTGATGTGATTGCGTGCCTCGTCAGCGCTAACCCTGCTAATCTTCCCAGGACAAAAGTTTTTGCTGCAAAGCGGTGACTCTCATACCGGACTCGCTCATTTGCCAGCCTGCACGGCGTCCGCACTCCGATATAAAAGTTACGCCTCACCTTCCCTAGCACGTTGCCTAGCAGAGTGAAAGGGAGGCAGGCGACTGCCGCCCCGCTGTTTTTCTTCCCGAATGCCCGTCCCGCGCGCGTTCTAAGGGCGTGATCCCGTTTTCGACTGTCGGCTTTACAGCAAGTTGCTGATTGTCCGCTACCCTGCTCAGGAACACACTCCCATGCAGGATGCATGCTCCGTGGGACATTCTTCACCATCGAACTGAACCCACCCGCCTGAGATGGAACGCAGAGTCTCCCGAATTCTCTGGATTAGAATCCACGCCAATCTGAAGCATGCCTCCATTGCTAAGGAGAGAACGTAAATGAGAGCCAGTTTAAAGACCCTCTTCGTGGCGTTAGCCACGTGCGCCGCAATTTGCCCAGACGGTTTCAGCGCCACTGAAACAGCCCAGCCACACTACCTGATCACCAACAACGACTACTCGTTCGGCAACTCCGCCACTTTCTACGCGATTAGCGGCGGTACGCTGTCACAAACCGCCGTGGTGAATACCGGCGGGACGGGTAACGACGGCATCGGTGCTGTCGCTACCAAACGGATTTCCACTTTGCGCAACCAGAGCCAGAGTTGTGCTTTCCTAGGGGAAGCCGGGTCGAACGATGTAGCCGGCATCTCAATTTCAACATTGACTGCTTCCGGCCGATTCAAAGGTTCGAGCGGCGATAGTGGTTCCGCTGCCGGAGTTGGAGTCGTCAATAACGGAAGCTATGTTTACGCGAGCTTCACCGGTTCCGGCACCATCGCAAGCTACCAAATCCTCTCCGGATGCCAACTCATGTTTCTGGGAGACACAACCGCCAAAGGGCTTGCCGGATTTCCCGTGACCGACATGGCAGCCCATCACGGCATTCTCGTCGCAAGCTATGAGGACGGGTCCATCGAATCTTTCAATATTGCAAGCGGCTTGGCGGTATCGAACGGGGACCTGCAGTACTCCACAGGTCATAACCAGAACGGCAGCACTCCGGCCGGTGTGGATATAGACTCGACCGGCCATTACGCAGCGTTCGGAGGATCGGCCAGCCCGGCGGCCATCGAGGTATCCGACATTTCCTCCGGCAAGCTGACGCCGACCGTCGTTTACTCGAACCTGAGCCAAAATTCCGGATCTGACGCGATCTGGTTCAGCCCTGACGATTCATGGCTTTACTTTAGTGGGTTCAATTCGGGAGTGCTTTCGGCGGCAAGCTTCAACAACAGCACGGGCGCACTCACGGCGGGCTGTGACTCTCCCACGTTGAAAGGTGGACTGGACCAAGCCGGGCTTGCGACTGCTTTGCCCAGTGGAGCGGGAGGCGTGTTGTACGTAGCTGAGCCCGAGACATCCATCGGAATCGTTCGAGTGATTGTGAACGGCACGACTTGCCAACTGATTGAATCTTCAAAATCTCCGGCCCACGACCAAAATACGATCACGCTGGAATCTATCGGCGTGTATCCACCACGGCCGTTCTAGGCCAAAGTGGCGATAGCGCGCGTGTCCAGTTTCGGTGGGACGAATTGCATGCCAAGTTCAACTACTTGGCATGCAATCGTTTACAATGTTTCATCCCTGCAAAACCCTGCCAAGCCTACGCTGAACCCTCATGCGGGTCGAGCGTTTGGCAAGTTGGCGAAATATCTCCTTGTTAGCGCATTGCACCCAAGAGGTGTCTCAATCGGTCGAAGGGCTTGGGCCGAACCCGCAGACCAAGCGTTTGGAGTCGAGAGATGGACAGCACTGGAAATAGTTTAAACGGTCTTGGCGAACAAATGGCGAAGATGCTAGACTGCTCCCCTGGATGAGGGCAGGAAGCGCGTGATCCTGATTGCCGCCAGCATCCTAGTGGCACGACACCTGAAACACGAGAACGAGTTGATGGGCTATACGGCGAGTCCCAGGACGGAATCGCTGATTGGGAGCGCCATCCGGCTTGCGGAACGCATCCTCACAAAGATTGATCGGCTGGAGGACTGATCCCGGAATACTGATGGAAAAGGAATTTTCAATCACGACGAATGATTAGCCGAAATAAGCAGGCCGAAGCCTCAATGCGTGCTCCAGCCTGCCGGCTTCGACTATCGGGCGAGGATGCCTTGTATGCTCAGTGGCAGCCCGCTCACAGTGTTGATCGGGGTGAGCGAAGTCCCATTCACGCGGAAAATGCCAACGCTTCCCAGCGCCGATTTGATCACGTAGAGATACTGGCCATCGGGAGTAATGGAAAGATCGATCGGGACAGATGTCGCTCCCGGGTTTCCGGCCACGGCTTTTGCTACGCTGAGATGTCCATCTGAGGCCACCGTATATGACGAGATTGTTCCGGATACGGTGTTCACGACGAACGCGGTCTGGCCCTGATTCGCCAAGTCAACCCAGCAGGTCGCGGTTTGAGTGCTGGGAACCGAACCGCTCACCAAGGTAAGAGAAGTTCCCGATTCGCTGTACGAGGACACCGTACCTAGATCGGGAAGCCCCCCATTGGTTTCGGTCACGATAACGCTGCCTTGCGGAGTGAAGGTGAACCCGAAAGGGACGCGGCCACTGGAAGCTTGAACGACTGGCGTGCCAGTCCGACCGTCTGACTGGACTGGGAATGCATCGATCTCATCCGTGCCCTTTTCTGTAACCAGCAGCGCGGACCCCTCCGGATTGAACTTGACTTCTGCGGGAAGCGCCGTTCCTCCGCCAGGCAGTTCTTTAATAGATCCCGAGATGGGCTGCAATTGCCCGTTCGCGTTTACGGTGTACCCGCTGATGGTGGTGATCCCTAACTGATTCACCACGTAAACAACTCCGTTGTGTTCAGTCACGCTTACTGGAAAAAGTCCTCCACTGCTAACCTTGCTCCCGAATTCTAGGCCCGATGAAGTGACACGAAACGCGGTAATGTCGGCAGTGGCCGGGTTTACTGCAAAGAGCAACTTGCCGTCTCCGCTGAGAGCGATAGCTCCCTGAGACATTAGCGGATCGCGAGTAGCTCCCGTGCCTAAGCCCTGAGTGAATGCCTCTTGGATAAGACGAAGGCCTCCGCTAGTTCCGCGCTTGAAAACCTGCACGCTATTTCCCTCGTGCTTGTTGGTCATTACGTAAACGGCGCCATCTCCGGAAGAGCCTTCGGCGGCAGCCTGCCCGCAAATACTCCAAGCCAAAATCGTAAACAACACAAGAGTGAAACGGCAAAGGGTGAGTAGACGAACTTGCATGTTGCTGTTCCTTTCGAATCAGAGATTTCTGTGCTCGAATCGGCTGCTGTTGAGAAGCGCTACACAGAACCATCACAAAGTGCGGGGTTTGGATGCCGTCGAGGCAATCGCGTTCACTCGCCTTGTTTTCATTTTGGTGGTAACGGAGTAGGGACTAACGAGGGAGTAATAGAGAAATAATCTTGGCATGGTTCCAAGTGGCGGATTTATCCCCAGTTCACGAGTCGATCCGCTCGGTGATATTCCCTTTCACGATCCGTCCCCCTCTAACGAGAGAAGGGCGGGAGAACACTGCGTGAAGAACGGCGGACGGGACATCACTTGTTAAGTGCATTGGCTTAGCGAGCGTCGATCAGTTCCTGGCAGGTGATGCAGTACCGGGTCCACGGAATCGCCTCCAGGCGCTTGCGAGCGATCTCCTGACCGCAATTTCGGCACTGTCCGAACGTGCCAGCGTCGATCTGATCCAGCGCGCCGTTCACCGCTTTCAACAGGTTCTCAGCTTGACTCTGCTGCATCACAGACATTTCGGCAGCGAGGGAAGCGTTGGCACGATCTCCTTCGTCCTTAATCTCGGAACGACTCGAGCCTCTCTCTGTTTTCGTAGAAGACAGTCTGAGATGCAGGGCATCCCGCCGCTCCTTTAGCGTTTTTCTGAATCGCTCAAGTGATTGCTTGTCCATGGAAACTCATTACGGTGCCATGCCCTCGTCCATCCATTTCTTGAACAGTTGCACCTGACTATCCTTCCAAGGGCCATCACAGGGCATACTGCCATCGTTCAGGGTTGTATAGATGGCGCCAGCCTTTGATTTGACATCTTCGTATGACGAGAGGTCCAGGCCGTAGCCCTTCATTGAGTCAACATCCGGTGTATCGCGAAATAGGGGCCGAATGTCTTTTGCAAAACTGAGCGGCATTGAGTTACCTCCGGTGGGGGGAGAGTACACACTTCGTGAAGCGCGACAAGGTCAAGACGATGGTTCAAGGGGTCTCACGGTATCTTCACCGATACATTTGTGCTCAAGAAATTGATGACTGAGGCTTGCTTGCGCATCTGCGAGCCGCTTCAACGAAGTGACAGGTGCTTTGAACTCCTGCTTGCAAACGGTGCAAATGGCGACCACAGGAAGCACCCCAATCCAGTTCACAACCCTGAGATTGCGTTTCTGTGCCATGCTCGTTTAGACAGCTTTCCAAAGTCTACTCCTTGCCATTTCCGATTCGCTCTTGCCTTCGCTCCGCTCAGGCCGGGCCGCTCGTCGCGAGCAACAGCATGCTCGAATTGTCCTGCCCAAGGGCTTTGGTGGCAGCACGCCTTTGTGGCCTCATACTTCTCTCGGTTGTTCTCTTCTCGGTTTGGGCGTTTCTTCCACCTGGACTCCAGGTAACTCACGACATTTTGCCCGCCCTCTCCCACCAACGGGCCATTTGAGTGCCCGCTCAGGTTTGCTATGGTCATCTTGTGTGACAGTCATGCGTCACACAGGGGCGCTAGATCACTCCAAGCGGTGACTCTAGCGCTCTGCCAAACCTTCGTTAGTTCGGAGAGGCATTGTCCACAGTCTCGACAGTCGGCGCGGTGATCTTTTTGGCAGGCCTCGTGATTGGTTGGCCAGTTGGTGCGATTCTGGCACGAGTGGCCTCCTCTTACGAACTCCCTGGAAGTGCTCAGTCCCCGCGGTGCCAAGAAGCGCCGCCTCTGCAATAACGAAGCTCGTCCAGTCAAGGTCTCAAGAATGGCGGTAGTGGTGCAGCTTGAAATCCACGTGAGTAGCGCGGTGAGTCGGCCTGTGGGAAACTGGTGGCATGCCCAAGAAAATTATTAGGGTTGGTGATACGGTGAATCGCCGCGGTGGTTCCTTCGTAGCCTACGTAGTGACTGCTGTTAACGAGAGCAAGAAGACCGCCGTTATTAAATCAAAACCTCTCTGCCCGCCTCAGCCCTCAATTCGGTATCCGGCACGTCGGCGAACCCCGCTGATCAGCAGCGTCGCTATGCTCCTCGCTCCGAGACTCGGAGCGAGCATTGACGAAATCGATAGCTTCGAGAAGTGACTGGAATCAGTGAGCGTCAAGTAATTCCTGGCAAGTAATGCAGTAGCGGGTCCACGGAATCGCTTCCAGCCGCCTGAACCCGATTTCCTGACCGCAATTTCGGCAAAGTCCGAAAGTCGGTTCAGCCGACTGTCAGATACTGCTCCACCTCCGTCGAGAGGAATCAGGCGAGGGCCCTCATCACGTGCCTCCGACTAATTGGGCGGAATTTTCGAGATTTCAGAGACTTGGGACATACAGTCCTCTTGTAGCTGCTTAGTTTTTGTTGAGACGAAATCCTCGATGGACAACGTCATCCGCCTTGCCGAACGAATCCCCGCCAAAATTGCGCTCTAAAGGGGTGAGAAGTGGCTATATAATTCCCCCAAAGTTCCTTCATTGGAACCTTTCACATTTCGATTGGCCCCTGCCGAACGCCAGGGGCCGTTTTTGTGGTGGTGCAGGGGGCTGAACATGAGAGGGAAGGACGCGGAACGTTGGCAGGAACTGTGCGCCCAAGCAGCTGTCGAACAGGACTCGGAGAAATTAATGGCGCTGGTGGACGAGATAAACAGACTGCTGAGACAAAAGACAGAACGGCTCGAGGCTAATCGAAAGAACGCTACTGGATTGCCAGAGAGAAATAACTCTGATTCAAATCCGGACCTTTAAGGGACGCGTTTACTCCTCTTGCAAGCCCAGCCCAATCAGAGCACAATGGCTCGCCCTCGTGGAGGTCATTCCGTGAAAGCCATTCTCCGCTCAGCGCTGTTTGTGATTGCGTCAGTGTCGCTTGCGATCGCGCAAGGGACGTTTACCACGATTGATTATCCCGGTGCGGACAGCACTTCGGTTTTTGGAGTTAATTCCAACGGCGATTTGGTTGGAGAATACTTCGACACAGCTGGGCAACACGGCTTCTTGCGCAGTCAAGGGGTATTTACAACTATTGATGTTCCAGGTACGACATCCACGGGCGTCACCGGGATTAACGACCTTGGGCAGTTGGTGGGAGTGGACAGTGCAGGCGACGGCTTTATCTACGACCGGAATACCCAAGCCTTCACCATACTCAGGTACCCGGGATCTCAGCTGACATCACCAGCGGGCATCAACAACGCTGGGGTGATTGTCGGCACTATTCAGCAAGCAAGCCCGTTCACTGACAATGCATTCATTCTCCAGAATGGACAGTTCGCAGTGATTGCGGTGAAGGGTTCACAATCTTCGTTTGCGACTGGCATAAACGGCAATGGGGATATTGTGGGCGATTTCATGGACTCCTCGGGAGCTTACGAGAGCTTCGTGCTGAGCACTGGAGAGTTGCGCAAGCTGGGTGTTCCCGGAGTTCCGTCGGCGATCATCATCGGAATGAACGATAACAATGTGGCAGTGGGGGTTTACGAACCATCGTCCGGCATGGTTCCCCAAGCTGGATTTGTTTATTCAGGGAAGAAATTCCAGGGTCTTGTGATTTTCCATCGCACCGCATTCAGCTACGCCGCCTGCGTTAACGATAGCGGCATTGTTGCCGGGTATTACGTCGGGGTTGATGGCAACTCCCATGGGTTCGTGTGGACGCCATCCTCTGACACAACAATCAGTAGGTCATTGTGAAATCTGTTCGCAACTCGATTCTCTGCCTGATCGTTACGCTGGTTGCTGGAGTGGCGCTGGGTCAGGGAACGTATACGCAGATTGATGTGCCGAGGGCAACGCAGACATATGGAAACGGCATTAATTCGGCTGGGGACGTAGTCGGGTCTTATCTGGATAGCAGCAACGTACAGCGTGGCTTTCTGCTGAGTGACGAGACCTTTACCACAATCGATAACCCGCTTGGGGGATGGACCTATGCGAGCGGCATCAATGATCACGGCCAAGTCGTCGATTGCAGAATCTCGATTTTATAAGCTCACTCTTTCACTGGAGAATGCGAATCTGAGTTATCACTGTTTGGTTGACCACCTGCAACTACGGCCTTCGTAATGCGTCAAACAGTATGGCTTGGAAAGATCAAATGCATCGAGTCATTCCTCGTGCAGAAGTGGTTTGCCGTCCGGACCTACCTGAACCTCAGATCGCTTGCCATTGCTCAGGACCTTAGCCTCATACGCTACAAGCTTGCCGGCCTTGGTCAAGGTTTCAACCTTGACAAGTTTGCCAGTTCCCGCCTTGGTTTGCAGCCCCTCGCGTACCACGGGAGGCAACGACTCGATCGATATATGTTCTTCCACCTCGACGACCTTGCCGCCGGCATCCATTAATACGTCCTTGCTGTGACCGTTGACCACCAACTCGGCTTCGTAGAAGGTTTTTCCATTTTCTCGTTCTTCCGAAAAGCCCCGAATGGTGGCCCCCTGGCTCTGCGTAGCGACGGCACTCTCAACTGCGGGTGGTAAGTCCGAGCGCTTGATTTTCTTTTCTCGGTCCTGCGCTGTCGCTGAAAGCGAGAAAAATATGCTTGCGATAACGCTAAATGTGATCATTCGTGGGGTCATCATGCGCAAACCTCCAACAAGGAGGATAACCATTCCACATGAAGAGAGCCTTAAAACGCCAGCCATTTCCCCGTAGGCCCGGCATCCGCTTGAAGAGAGCTTCTTCGCCTTTGCTGCCGTTTCCATTGCTCCCAGCGACAGCAGCAGATTTCATTCGCAGCACGTTTCACCCTTCAGGGACTCGATGCCTTCCTTAGCGATGATCGGCACCATAATGAGAGCAGATATTGGGTCTGCCCACCACCAGCCGAGGGTTGCGTTGAGGATCAGGCCGAGCAACAAAATCAATGAGAGATAGACGCAAAAGTCCGTCTGCTTGGCATCCGCTTCCATGGCTCGACTGCCAAGTTCCGCACCCACCCTCTTCTTGGCGCGAGACAGAACGGGCATCACAAGAAGGGACACACACGCCAAAATGATCCCGGGAATGCTGTGTTCAGAGGCTTTCTTGTTCAACAAATCGGAGACCGATTCGTAAGCCATATAAGCCGCTAAGGCGATGAAGCACACGCCCACAATGCGTAGGCTCAGCTTTTCATTCCGTTCTCGACGGCTCACATCGGCGTCAACTGTCATTCGCCACAGCAACGTACTGCCGGATGTCACTTCTATGAAACTGTCGATTCCAAAGCCAACCAGAGAGATGCTGCCCGCGAGTGCCCCCGCCACAACCGCAACAACTCCTTCGACGCTGTTCCACGCGATGGTGAAATACTCCAATCGCCTTCCCCACAGGGCGACTTCTATGCGACGCTCTTCATTGGACAAGCAGCAAGCTACAGGAATTTCGTCAGTCATTTCGTTTTGGGTGTCGAACCAAGCGACGCACCGCTACTCCGGCCCATATCGCTTCTACAATACCGAAAAGCCACGCTCCTTGAAGAAATCCATAGGCTGAACCAAGCAAGCATCAGATTGCAAAGGCGAGTATGAACCACGGGCTACGTTTCTCCAAAGCGTAACAAACAAGCATCGCTGTTACTGCGAATAGTCCGAACGCTGTGAGCCCTTCCATTCGAGATTCATGATAACTGTTGAATCACGGCATTTCACTCAGAACGGGCATTGTGAGTGAAAACGCGATGTTTCAACAATGAACCTATCTATCGCCCTACACCACTTTCGGCAATTGACCCTCGAAGCTGTCGAAGCATAGGCTTTTTCTGACTAGGCAATTGCCAAACGGAGGAATTGTATGTTCGGTCGAGTCGTAGCCGTCAATACCAAAGAGGGGAAGGCAAGGCAGCTCGCCAAAACCATTCACGAACAAATCCTGCCGGTACTGCAAAGCCAACCCGGTTTCGTGGATGAGATTGTTCTCATATCCGATACCGATCAAGACCAAGTTCTGGCGCTGAGCTTTTGGGGAAGTCAGCAGGATGCTGAGCGATACACCCATGAACAGTATCCGAGGATCAATGAACTGATCTCCCACCTAGTGAGCGGCGCTCCGGTTTCGCGGACCTTCAACGTCGATGCATTTTTCAGTCACGACGTGAGAGCAGCAAAGCTGCACAGGTCTTAAACCACAGTTTGACCAATGAGTGTAACCGCGAATTTGCGTTAACAACGAATACTTTGATCAAGTTCACCCGGTTTCTGCCACAATCAACCGGCGCATGAATTGCGCATGGGAGGAACACGTTATGCGAACTGCCAGAGGCGCAAAAGGTGAGAAGGGTAAAACAGGAGAGCGTGGAATTCCTGGCCCACCAGGAGCGCCAGGGAAAGCCGGAGCAGAGGGTGCGGAGGGACCTGAAGGACGCAGGGGAAAAGCGGGACTTCAAGGGGTTGAAGGAGCTATAGGACCTGCTGGTCGAATTCGGGATCTTGGGGACATCGCAGATCAACTCCAGTACGTTGACCGGAGCATTGAGAATATCTACAAGGAAATGGGCACCCACATCAGCCAAATGACACGCCTTCAACGAGAACTCGATGCCTTGCGAGAGCACGTGCGGCGCTTGGTCGCAGCAGGCTCAAAATGAAGATTGTCGCTCCCGCCTGAGTTCAACGAATCCGGCAGTGAGATCCTCCCTCTGAGGCGAGCAAGTCAGTGCCTCTGGCGAAAGGAGTTTCGCAAAGTAGCTGTCGAGAACAGGGCATTGCACCAGTAATCCGCCAACCTTAGGAGGATGCCCTTCACGGCACGGAGTCCCGCATCGGGGGCGAATGCTTGCGCTATGCCCTGACTTCGACACGTACGATTCGCAATATAATTCCAGCCATGAAACGAAGTGGCTGCTTGCTTGTCGTTCTCTGCTCTGTGCTGCCGTTCGCCAATGGCCTTAAGGCGCAGGATAATGTGCAGCATATTCCCGCGGCGGTCATCTCTGATCCGCCTCCCGATCCCGTCCATCCGGCGACGATGGCCTGGCCTGACATTCCGAGCCACGGAGCCAAGATGTTTGCGGTCATTTACATCGCAGCCGGCGAGGGGCCGCACCCAACAGTGCTGATGTTGCACGGTTTTCCTGGGAACGAAAAGAACCTGGATCTTGCGTATTCCATCCGGCGTGCGGGATGGAACGTTCTGGTTCCTTTCTATCGGGGAGCCTGGGGAAGCGGTGGAACCTTTTCGGTTACACATGCGCTTGAGGACGCTCAAACAAGCATCGACTTTCTGCGCGACGCTGAAAATGCGAAGAAATTTCGCATCGACCCAAACCACATTGTACTTGTCGGCCACAGCATGGGAGGTTTTGTTGCCGCGTATGCAACTGCACACGAGCCGAGAGTGTTCGGAGTGGCGCTCATCTCAGCGGCGAATCTCGGTCCAGCCTCTGCACGTCAGCGAGTCAATGACCCGCAGTTTTGGGAAAGATGGAACGATAATGCTTCACGTCTGGTAGGCACTACTGCTGATGCGTTGGTTAAAGAACTGGATAGTGATTCAACCAAGTGGAATTACATGAACTGCGTTCCGCTCTTGAAGGATCGGCCCGTCCTAGTACTGGAAGCTGACGATCGCAACACCTCGGATAATCAGGAACTCGCGGACCGCCTGCGTAAGGGTGGCGATACAAGTGTTACCGAAGTTCACATGCACACGGATCACCCGTTTTCTGATCATCGGATCGCAATGCAAGCTGCAGTAGTAAATTGGCTCGAATCGATCATGAGGAAGTCGCCATAAACGAATTGAACACGGAGGGTTATGCGCTTTTGTTCCTCGATGTCTCGCATTAAGGCCGTCAACTGTCGCAATATCGCGTTTACACAAGTAATCCCACGGAATCACTGACTCCGCTGCTTCCGCCCGGGAGCATGGCAGCAACGAGATCTAGAGGCTGCACCTTGTCGTAAGCGTTCTCGCAACAGAAGCCAGTCGTTAGGCCAGCAGACGAGGAGAAAGTCCAGCTTCTTCAAGCAGTCCTCATTCGTTAATGACGGCCTGACAATTTTTCGCCATGATTCCGAAACTGGCTCAGCCCAAGGGCAAACATGGCGGGCCCAGTTGCAATGGGGCGACACACTGCCGTTTACCGGATGCCTTCGGGAGAAATGAATAATCTGACCGTTTCTGATTCGATCTTCGATTACGGGCGATCGACTTCGCTGTAGAAATTGCTGTGGGGTCAGTCTCTCGATTGATCATGAATGCCCACATCACCATGCCGTGACACACCACGATGACTCGCTTGTCTCCGCATTCCCGGTGCAAGGTCTGTAGAACTCTGTCCACCCGAAGGCAGAGTTGGGCCATGGGTTCACCGTTAGGCGGAGTCCAATAGGGCCTTGTTCCGGCTTCATCTTGATTCATCCCCACATTCAGCGAAGTCGTCACCTTCACTGATCTCACTGCGGCGTTAAGAGATAAGCGTGTTCAGTAGCGCCGCCGGCGAAGGCATCACCGGCGATTTGACCAACCGCGTTAACGGACATCGCGTCGATAAGGGTCCACCCCGATGCATTAACCAATGTGTTCAGGTCCTGCATCCCGTGTGCTTTTGAATAAACGATAGCAACAACGTCTGAGATATTCGTATCGCAACCAACGATCTCGCCCGAGAAGCCGATGCCGTAACCGGTACTTGTGTCAGAAGGGCCTTTGTTCAGAGTCCCAAGGTCTTGCATCCCAGAACGCTTCGTCCAAAGAAAGGCGTGGGGGAGTAACGCATGGTCAGTGAAGACGTCAGCGTACCCGGTAACCGCACCTTGGTTATTGATCGAGTAGGCGGCAGAGGAACCACGCCCGACAAACTCTCCCAGCAGGTGATAACCTCCGGCCTTGGTCCAAACGAAAGCCTCAAAGGTCGACCCGTTGATAGCAGAACCGACGACCCTGCCGAGGTCGTCAATGCCGTCGGCATAGGAGTCCGTCGCGTTCGCAGGTATGCCTAAGTCTTGGAAACCGCGCGCCTTGGTCCAGATGAAGCTGTGAGCATGCCCGTCAGAAGCGCGGGAGGAGCCTGCCACCTGGCCCGAAGAATTGATCCCCCCGGCCCCGCAAGATCCGTTTGCGACAAGACATCCTAGGTCCAGCATCCCCGTGGCCTGCGACCAATAAAAAGCATGCGTTTCTCCGCTGGTGGTGTACGAATACCCAGTGACCTCTTGCGAGGAGTTTACCGAAGTGGCATCAGAATCGCCGCCAAGCGACCCTAAATCTTGCATGCCTCCTGACGACGTCCAAAGAAAGGCATGGAATGTCTGGTCTCCGAGGAGATAAGAAGCGCCGACCACATCTCCGGCGGAATTGAGACCACTTGCGTAGCTTGCGATCCCACCCAACGTTCCAAGGTCCGTGAAGCTGTAACGAACCTGTGCATCCCCGAGTGAAGACAAGAACACCGCGATACACATCGAGGTTAGCGTAGCGATTAGCATCTTTCTCATATCGAGCTCCTCACCGCGCACGATGGCGCGGGAATCTTTCCTCGCCGAGCGTGATGGCAGTCAGCGCGAAAGCGGAGCGAAGTTTCTCCTTTTTTCAACGCCGTGTCAATTAGAGTACGAAGGCACAGCCGGGATAATTGACGACAAATCGCGTCTCTGACAATGTCGGCGGTGTCAAGCGCTTTTCGAGCACACTGCCGCGTGCACTCGGAGAAGAGCGCCATTTCGGTCTAGTTGATGGTTTGCCTTGTCCAACCACGGCTCGCTCGTAATCGTTTTCAGGTCAGGAACTCGGTCCGACCCATGCATCTCTTCGGTCGCAACTGCGATCATGATTACTACTTCGAACTCCTCTTCATTTAAGAGGAGCGGGACGCCCAATCAATTTCTCGGTGTTCTACTGCACACCATCGCGATGTCCGGGCTGTCCCGCGTGCGAACCGAACTTGACCCACTGCTCGTAATCCCATTCCTTGCGCATCATCCAGTACAAACGAACCGCCAGCCTTCGCGCCATCGCGACCTTGGCAGTTTTCCTTCCGCGTCGCATCATCAGGTGCAGATATTTGCTGCGCCACTCCGGTAGACTGCGCACCGTGACCTGCGCCGCTTCCACCAACAGAAAACGCATCATCGAGCTGCCTTGCTTGGTGATGTGCCCCAAGCGGCGGCGATTCCCGCTCGACTCTTCCAAGGGCACCAGTCCCAGATAGCTGGCCACCTGTTTGCCGCAATGGAAGCGCTCGGCTTGGCCAATGATCAGCACGAAGCCTAGGGCGGTGAGTGGACCGACTCCGGGATGGGTCATCAGTCGTCTCGCCGCCGGGCACTTCTCCACTTCCCGCTCGATCTCCTGGCTTAGTTCCGCTATGGTCGGATTCAGTCGATCCAGCAACTCCAGCAGATCGCGCCGCCGCCGGCTCGCCCACGGCGCCAGCCGGAACGATTCCAGTTGCTCGCGCCCGCGCTCTCTCCACAACCTCTTCTTACAGCGCAGTCCTTCGTTCAGAGCCACCGCTTGCAGTTGATTCATGATCCGGGTGCGTGCCTGCACCATGCGATGCCGATGCCACAGCAGTTGCCGCAGATCGCGGTTCTCCCAGTTCGGTACCCAGATCTGGGGAAAACGATCTTCCAGCAGCAAACGCAGAATGAGCTGTGCATCCTGACGATCTGTCTTCTATTTGCGTACTCGCTTGGTGCGGATCTCGGCTGCGTCTCCGATCCGCAGCTCAAACTGCAACTCGGCCACCAGGCGCTCGAACCAGCGTGCGTGGCCGCTGGCTTCCATTCCCACGCACACCTTCTGTCCCGCCAGAGCACGGTAGAACTTCTCTGCTTCCTCGGGATGCCCCAGCCGTCCTTCCTGGAACTCTCCGCTGTCGGTATCTACCAAAGCAATTTGTTGGAACTCGGGATGGAAATCTACTCCTATAATGATCATCGTTCGGCTCCTTTCTCCCGAGCCTGGTGGTTGGCTTTAGCACCACCAACTTTACTCGGGCGTCGGAGCCGACATTGTCATGGAATCAATTTCACAAGTAACGCGCAATGCCGTCCAAATTCTGGATTGTTCGTCTTGACGCCAACAATCCGATTAAAAATGTACCTCCCTTCGGCGAGCCTCAAACTGCAGCGTACCGCCACAATCTTTTGACACTCCGGTGACAGCTTTGGCCAGTCGGAAATCTCCCTCGCTGAATCAAACCTAAGAAGACTCTTAACGAGAGCAGTATTTGTTGCTAACCAAAGGAGCACGATGTGGTGCATTGATTGCAGGGGAATGACCTTGCAGCAGGTCTTGATAATGACCTACATGAACGTCCTGGAAGGTCGAATCTAAGGTTGAGCCAACCAGCATCCCGTTTTCTTGGGGCAATTGGCGAAACATCTCTATTGCACTCAGTGACACGAAAGATCCTCTCCAACCATGTGCTATCGTCAGCCGTGGGAGAAAGGATGAAACGCGATAGGGCTGACAATATGCCTATGACCTGCCCTCATTGTGCCAGGGCGGTTGGGTTTCATGATGTGAGGGTAGGTCGATGCCCGGCACGTGACACCGACCTGGGGGGTGTTGGTTCGGTTTGTTGGGCAATGGCAGTCGCGGCGATCAGCATCGAGCCCATAAACATCGCGATGGCGAAGCGGATCATCCGTATGCGAAACAAACTACCGGATTTTGCCTGCTAACGCTAGCAGGTATCATCCCCCGCATATCTGTTAGCGGAAACGACGTAGTAGGGGCTATCCCGTGTTCAAAGAGGAATAAATCGCGGTTACACAGTTACACAAGCAATCCCAGAGAAAGGCGAACATGGGGCGAATGCTTGTGCGATGCCCTGATTACGGAAACTGAGCGGAATGGACAGTGGGGAAGCTGACGTGGACTGAGTAAGCGGCAATGACTAGGTTTGTTGCCAGCACATGCGCTTTAATGCGTCGCTAATTTCCACCACAGGCCGGCCCAATCCAGTGGGCGGTGATTGTAGAAGTGGAGTGCATGGTGTGAGTTCCATCGCTGGCGGTGATGTGTTCGTAGCCTGTGACACTCTCCGGGGCCAACGCCTCAAACTGTAGAATGCCATCGCCCTTCACTCCTTCCTGCTCGCATTCGATTTTCATATTTGCTTTTTTGCTGGTCGAGGCGAGAACCTTTCGAACGCACTGCTTGCGGTCCTCGCCGAATGCCGGACCCTGCCCCAGTTGTTCTTTTGTAACGCAGATCTTTTCGGTCGTAGTAGTAGTTCTTTCGGGGGAGCGCGCCTTCATTCTCTCTTCCATCCTGGTACGTTGCTGGGGCGTCAGTCTCGCCAACATTTCGGTAGGAATCGGCATTTCGCCCTTGGTCACAGTAATTGTGGTCACTCGCCATAGCCCGGTTTTTACGTTCAAGGTTTGAAGTTTATCGGCGGCCCACACGACGGATATGTTAAAAATCAGCACTAAAAAAATAGTGGCTCGCATTGAACCCTCCTTCATGGCTTCGTTTGGGCCGCCGATGCTTACGACATCACTGCACAGTTTGAAGTACGGATGCAGAACTGGGCCCGTAGTTCAAGTCGCCTGAGTAACTGGCATTAATGGTGTGGGTGCCGGTGCTGAGTGTTGTGGTTGTGAAAAGCGCCACGCCATTCGTCGTCGGGATGGTGGCCAACACCGTCGATCCGTCCATGAAACGCACTTGACCCGTAGGTGTGGCAAAAGCTCCTGTAATTGTTGCGGTGAACGTGACCGGCTGTCCCGCACCTGAGGGATTAGCCGAGGACGGCACGGTGGATGAGGATGTGGTCTGAAAAACCGTTTCATAGAACGCGGGTGAAATACTGCTGGAGAACTGCCCGTTCCCGACGTAGGTCGCCGTCACCGGATCTGCGCCGCCCGTCAGTTGCGCCCCTTTGGTCGAGAATGTCGCCATCCCGTTCGACAACGTTGCCTGTCCAAGCGACGTGGGCCCGCTCTTGAACTTTACGATGCCGGTCGGCACTCCGTTGTTGGAGGTCACCGACGCGGTGAATGTCACTGCGTTGCCGTAGGTCGCAGGGTTCGGCGTAGCTCCGGTGATGCTCGTGGTGGTCGAGACCGCCCCATTCACCACCTGAAGCAGCGACGCCGAACTTCCTTGGAAGGAAGTACTTCCGGCGTAAGTGGCGAGCAGTAGGCTATTTCCAGCCTTCAGGTTGGAAGTCGCGAAACTGGCGACCCCGCCCAGTAGTTTAACGGTCGCCAGCACTTGCTTGTTGGACGTGAACTGAACTGTGCCCGAAGGAATTCCGGCATTCGAAGTCACGGTTGCCTGAAAGATGACTTGCTGGCCATACGTCGAAGGATTCAGGCTTGAAGTCAACGTTGTTGTGGTGATTGATTTGACGGACTGTTGCACCAGAGCGGAACTGGTGTTGAAGTTGCTGTCGCCCGAGTATGTCGCGGTGATGTTGTGAGAACCCAGCGTGAGCGCGGAAGAGCTGTAGGTTGCAAGGTTACCGGTCAGAGGCACGGCAGCAAGAAGTGTTGCTCCATCGTAGAAGCTCACCGAACCACTGGGAGTGCCGCTGTAAACCGGAGTTACCGTCGATGTGAAAGTAACGCTCTGACCCACCTGGGATGGATTGAGACTGCTGGTTACAAGGGTTTGACTGTTCGCCTTCGCTACGGTTACAGGCACGAGCGAAGACGCACTGGGGTCGAAGTTACTGTCTCCGCTGTAGGAAGCAGACAGCGAACGCGTACCCACGGCGAAAGTCGTGATGATGCTGGCTTGCCCGGACACAACGCTTGCGCTTCCCAGCGTGGTGTTGCCATCGGTGAAGGTCACCGTTCCCGTCAGCGTACCCGGACTGGTGGAACTTACAACCGCGGTCACGGTCACGTTCTGGCCGTAAACCGGATTCGTTGGCGTCGCCGACAGGGCAGTTGTGGACGAGTGTGTGACATGGTTGGCGGTTACACTCGCCTTTGCGGTGATCCCTGCTGCCACGGTGTCGGTAACGGTCAGGGTCTGAGCCCCCGCGGTGTTGAAGGTGACGCTGAACTGATGCGTGCCGCCGTCATTCGTTGTGTAAGTGTAATCGGCGGGCAATTGCGCCAATGCATCGCTGCTGGTGAAATGCAACGTGCCGCGATACCCCCCACTGAAATCCGCCTGCTCCATCACGGTCACGGTGAAGCTCACCGCGGTTCCCGTATTTGCGGAACTGGCGATGGTGATCTGAGGGGTTGTTAACGTGGGGATCGTGCAATTATTGAGTTGGATTGACCAGTATTTCTGCACGCTCCACGTGTTTGCGCCGACGACGATGTTCTGCTCGAGTTGGTTGCAGATGTCCCCAAGTTCGCCATTGTTCTGGTCGTACCATGCGAGGGGAAAGTCGAAGTTGGCGGCAGCGGAGACATCGGTATCGGTGATCGCCTCGATCAGTTCGTGCGAGCTGACTGTGGTCAGATTGTTGAACTGATTTGGATCAGTTCCGCAGCCTCCAACGCAGGGGCCAGACAGCAACTCCGGAAAGACTCCGAATGGAACCAGCACGCCGTTGTACTGGAATCCATAGTGGAAGGCACAGAAAACCTGACAGCTGTTACTTCCAAACAGGGAGATGGTGATCCCGCTCGGGAAGTACACCATGTAGATGGTGCTGGCGTTTCCAGTCACGTCGAATTGAGGCGCTTGCAAGTGACCATTGGAAATTTGTGAGCTGAGTTCGTTAGCGATGTCATCCTGCGTGACCGTCGTATTCGTATTGCTGGGCGTGATCGTTGTTCCTGTAACGAACGTGCCGCGCCCGATCGCTTGATTGCTTCCCGCGTGGCCGGCATGCCCGGTGACCCCAAGGGTGCTGTACTCGTAGAGGCCGTCCTCGTAGAAAGACGACAACACGTCCTGGTAGAACGAAGGGATAGTGCTGATGATCTGAGAGTCGACATTGGGGCCCCAGTAGACCGCGATGACCTGCGGATTCGAAACGACTGGACCGCCGTAGTAAAACACGGTGGCTGCGACGGACTGCGTCGGCGAGTGCGGCCTGGGTGGTACGAATTGGTTCAGCGATTGGTCCGCGCTGTTGACGTTCGACATCCATTGGATCGGTAGTGGATTTCGTGATCCGGCCATTTTTTCGGTTGACTTTGTCTGTGCTGCAAGCAGCGTGGTTAAAGAACCAATTCCAATTGTCAGGAGCATGACAACGGTGACAACGCACATTCTCCTCTTCATACTCTCTCCCCCAAGCTTGATGGTTTTGTTTCCTTCAACAACGTTGACCGAACTTCGCTTCCTCGAACAAAGTGCGAGACAACTACGGTTTAGTTTTTGCCTACAGCTTCGCGACTACATTGCCTCCGCCGACCGATATCCAGATATTGGCTCCGTCAAAGGCAGCACCGGCGGGAGAGCTGCCTACCGTGAAAGTGCCGAGCAGTTTGCCATCGAGTGCCCGGATTTCCGTAACTGTCAGGTCGTTGATGTTTGCGATCCAGAGGTTGGCACCGTCATAAGCAATTCCGTCCGGTCCGCTTCCGGTTGAGAATGTTCCGAGTACGGTTCCGTCGCTTGCGCGCAATTTGGTGACGTTGTTGCTGCTGAGATTTGTTACCCAAATATTGGCGCCGTCGAACGTTACACCAACCGGCATGGTGCCGACTGCGAATGTACCGAGCACCTTTCCATCGCTGGGCCGGACTTTGTTGATGTTGTTGCTGAGGGCGTTCGCAACCCAGATATTGGTTCCGTCGCATGCTATGCCGACGGGTTCTGTGCCGACCGGAAAGGTGCCCAGCACGGTACCATCGCTCGGCCGCAGCTTCGTGAGAGAGTTGCCTAAGACGTTGGAAACCCAAATACTGGTTCCATCGAACGCGACGCCGTTCGGAGCAGGGCCTACGGCAAACGTCCCGAGCTTCGCGCCGTCGCTCGCTTGGAGTTTGATCACAGTGTTGTCTCCCTGGTTCGTGACCCAGATGTTCGCTCCATCAAACGCCGCGTTGTATGGCTTGTTTCCGACAGGAAAAGTCCCGAGCATTGAACCATCGTTTGCCTGAAGCTTGGTCACAGTGCCATCGCCAAAATTCGTGACCCAAATGTGGGCGCCATCAAAGGCCACCCCGGAAGGGGCAGTGCCTACCGCGAAGCTAGTTGTGCTGTTGACGGCGTACCAACGCTTGAGAGCGAGCTGCAGCGGATTACGAGTGGAACTGACCACGCCAAAGTTCTGTGCACCCGCCATTCCGCATGCGAGAAGTACATGAGCCAAGAGCAGCGTGGTCGAAAGTGATCTCTGATTGTTCATGAAAGTTCTCCGATCGTGATTTGTAGTGGCGTCAATCAAACTCGTGGGACCTGGGTTCACGGTCCAACCTTGACTTCGAATCCCAGGAAGAAATTGTTCAAGTCGATGGTTTGTCCGACGATCATTGCTTTGTCATTAATTCCCCACGCCAGCGTCGCAGCAACGCCTGCATAGGGTGAGTCGAATGTGGTGAATGTCCCGTTCTGCAGCAGGAATCCATGTGTGATGGAGTTCGTACCCGTGTAGAAGCCGACCATCTGCCCGTTGTTGTTAATCCCCGTGACCGCTGTCTCAACCGCACCCGGCGGATCAACGCTCGTGTACACACCATTGATCAAAGTGAAGCCGTGACCGGTAACATTGTCGTTGCTGTAGGTCCCGACGATATCTCCGGCATCGTTGATGCCATAGGGCGCTGTAGCCACTGCACCCGGAAATGCGATCGGTGAAAAAGCTCCATTGTTGAGGAGGAATCCTTGCGTAAATCCGCCTTGGAAGTTATAGATCGCAACGATTTCTCCGCTCTTGTTGATCGAACTCAACATGGAGTATTGCGGGCCGCCAGGGTAATCCACCGTTGAGAACGAATTGCCCACCAGCGTGAACCCGTGACCGCTGTTGTCGAATGGG
Organism: Terriglobia bacterium; assembly: GCA_963797845.1. GTDB lineage: Bacteria > Acidobacteriota > Terriglobia > Terriglobales > Acidobacteriaceae > DASREM01. Next base: position 1,090,963 of record CAWCRE010000003.1, on the reverse strand, counting down.
TCAGTTGAGTAAAACCCCACGATTTCGCCAGAGATATTGACTCCCATCGGGACGGTGATTGGAGCATTGGGGAAGACGATTTTCTTGAACGCCGTCCCTTTCAGTTCAAAGCCGTAAGCGGGAAGTCCCTGACGGAAATCGTTGATGTCAGGTCCCCAGGAGCCGACGATCACTCCTTTAGCATTGACGGCTTGCGCTACAGTGTCCGGGCTATTGGGATAATCAATGGTTCCGAATGTGAAACTGATCGGCGGAGGAGCCTGGGAGTGCAATGAGTGTTTACTACTGGCCCCCGAGCCCATCACTGAGAAAGCAGGCGTGAGTCGCTGGGCGTAGGCGAAGCTGTGTGAGAAAACTAATAAAGTCCCGAGCAGGGCCAACGCCATAAGATTCTTCTGGTTCAAAGCGTTCCGGATCGAAAGTTGGACGTTTGACATATGTCTCTCCAGCGAATATTGAATCGGTGAAAAGTTCCATTGCTATCCGAGATTGATCCGCGATTCTCATTGTTTGACAGCGAGGGTAGATGCGGACACGGCAAATGCATTGCACTGCTGCACCTCAGGCGCTGAGGCAACTCGCGTTCTCTCAGCGACGCTCTCCAGGCGGGATAATCGGATCTCTAGCTTTTCAAACTCTCCGGTTTTCTGATCAAGCGCATGCGACAGTTCAGAGATCTGCACGTCCTTCTCTTGCGCCAGCTTGTAGAGTTCCTGGACCGCCGCGAGCGCGACGCCTTGAGCATCCACGGTTGAAATGTGCTTTTCGTCTTCGCCCAAGTTAAAAGCTTCGCGGAAGTCCTGTGCCGTCGGCCCCATGTGGCGGATCGAGGTGGATTGCGCCTTGTAGTTCCAGGTGAGGATCGGCATGGCTGCCAATTTGCTCAGCAGGGCTTTACCGTCTACGTCGGAGAAGTTCTCTTTGACATTGCGATCGCTGAGCGAGTTCCAAGAACCGGACCCGCTCGGTAAGGTAACGCCAGTGGAGAGGTCAGACGCATCATAGAAAAAGAACCCTCCGCTTGCGCTGGCTACAAACTGATGCGGCGCGGTGTCCTGGGTGCAGTTGTAAAAGCTGCAGCTGGAGTCGCTCCAGACGAAGGAGAAGTCGTTGAGAGCAAATGCTCCTCCTCCCGCCGCAAAACTGTACGCTCCGGCTGCGAGGTTGGCGTTTCCACCGGGTACGGTCGCAACGAAACCAGTGGCTTGGTTGCTCTCCCCGCCACCCACCGTCGAACCTTCACCGCTGGCGTGATTGTAGTAGCCGCCGCTGATGGTCGCGACTGAGGAGGTGGCCTGATTGAATGTGCCGCCTGAAACTGTAGCGGCGCAAGGGATGTTACCAAACACTATACATTCCGAGCCGTCCCCGAATTGCTGTTTGCGAGATTACCCGTCCGCCACTAACGACATCATCTTCTCCTAGCGCCTGATTTGAACCTGCTCCTACGTTGCTGTCAGCCCCACCCCCTGCGATAACGGACAAAAAGCCGGCAGAAATATTTTGGTTTCCCCCTGCGACGTTTGAATAGTCTCCTTGAGCTGAGTTGTCCGTTCCACCCCCTACATCCGAATAGTTTCCCGAGGCCGTGTTCCCAAATCCTCCTGCTACCGTGGCGGCGAATCCGCCGGCGCTGTTCTTTAGTCCTCCGCCGATCGTGGACCAATTGGCCGCTGGCTGGACTACGTTTGGCCCCCAGCTGTATGCCTGTCGCCGGGGGAGCGGCGGCGGCTTGAGCCTGCGCTGATTCAACGCCGGGTAAGGATGGAACTCTCTGTGGCTGGAATCGCATACGAGCATGTTGCTTTGCAGCCGCTTGTGTCTTGAGACCAATCTGCGGACGCTGCGGCAGAATGCTGGAGTCATAGTTTCCTCCACCGCCTGCGATGGTTGCCCCGATCACGCCGGGAGCAATATGTTGCCGGAAGCTCCGGTCGCAGGATCTCCGGTAAAGCCGCCGAGGATGTTCGCGCCTTCCTCTCCATTGCCATCAGTCAAGCCGCCCTGCACGGTGAGCGCATTGTTGAGGAAACCGGTCACGGTCAGGTTGCCCGTGATCGTCTGGTTCCCGGTGAAGGTATTGGAGCCGTTCGTCTGCACAAACGCGGAAGGCGAGAGTCCCTGAAGGGTCAACGCGTTCACGTTCACCACATGAGAGCCGTCGCCGAAGAACGAGGTTCCGGTGACCGCTCCAGCCACGTTCAGTCCACCCGGGACCTGCGACAGGATCGAGTTGCCAATGACCTGCCGTCCCGTCCACAGCGGAAGGAAGTTGGCCGTCCCGCTTCCGAGAACCGGCAAGTCAGTAGTTGTCGAATTGTTCTGTACCGAAGCGGCCTGCGAGGGTACGGATTGGGATGAGGTTTTCGTTTGCGGCTTCTGGGCCTGGGCACCCATTGTGGTCACGACCGTCATCACAACGAGACCCATCACGATTCGAGAGATACCGTTCATAAAGCCTCCAGTTGAATCTCGGCGGGGCACGTCCAGCGAGCGGCAGAGTGGCGGATGTTTCTCGCGCGGTCAAATGACATCGTTGTGATCTTTTTGTGGCCCAATAGCCTTCGCGGAATCAGAGACTTACAAAATTCGCTGACGCGGAATCGGCAATGTCGTGCTAGACTTCCGCGTCAGTCCGGCTTACGCAGCCGCCACTAGTTGCCGTGCCGCTCGATCCCATCTATCGCTTTGGCGTATTCGAGGCTCGTCCCGGAAGCGGGACCTTGCTGCGTCAGGGCGTTCGCGTCAAACTTCAAGATCAGCCTTTCCGGTTGCTGGTGCTTCTGCTCGAGCACGCCGGAGAGGTCGTTTCCCGCGAAGAACTCCAGCAGCGAATTTGGCCGGCCGATACCTTCGTTGAATTTCAGGGAAGTATGAACGGCACCCTCAAGCGGCTGCGTGCCGCCTTGGGCGATCCGGCGGCTAATCCAACCTTTATCGAAACCATCCCTAAGCGCGGGTATCGTTTCATCGCCGCGGTTACGCTCGATGATTCCGGGAAAGTGCAGGACGAGCCGCAAAAGGTTGATACCCCAAAAATCCCGCTGCCAGCGCCGCAAACAAGTTGGCAAAGGATCGCTTGGGCTGACAGCGTCGCTGGTCGTGATCTTTGGCGCGGTTCTGGGCTGGTACGTGCACAGCCCTCTGGCACGGATCCGATCCAGCCCATTGGTTCAGGCCCAGCAGACGAAAGTCGCTGCCCGGCCCGCGGTCGCCGTGCTGGGATTCACCAATGTGTCAGGTCACTCCGATGATGCCTGGCTAAATACAGCCTTCTCGGAGATGCTGAGCACGGAGTTAGCGGCGGGCGAAAAGCTCCGGCTCGTGCCTGGCGAGGACATCTCGAATTTGAGACTTGCTTCGCCTTGGCCTCGGGCCGACACCCTCAATGGAGACACAACTTCGCGCATCGGAGATAGGTTGAGCAGTGACTTCCTGGTTTTGGGTTCGTACACCGCGCTTGGCAAGTCGCAGAGCAACCAGCTGCGAGTAGATGTTCGATTGCAGAACGCAAGGACGGGAGAAATCCTCGCCGAAGTCGCCGAGAGCGGCAACAGCCAAGATTTATTTCGTATCGTTTCTCGCATCGGAGCCAAACTCAGGGAGAAGCTCGGCGTGTCCACGCTCGCTGACAGAGATGCCGCTGGCGTGCTCGCTTCGTTGCCATTAGATCCCGATGCGGCGCGCTTCTACGCGCTGGGACTTGCCAAGCTGCGAGCCTACGACGCCCTCGCTGCAAAAGATCTGTTGGAGGAGGCAAGCGAAGCGGATCCAAAATTTTCGCTAGTCCATGCCATGCTGGCGCGAGCATGGGCGCAACTTGGCTACGAGCAAAGGCGCAAGCAAGAAGCGAAGAAGGCTTACGACCTTTCTACCGACTTGCCGCGCCCGGAACGCATGTTGGTGGAAGCAGGGTATTACGAGAGTCTCGCGAATTACGAAAAAGCTGCTTCTGTTTACTACGCGCTGTTTCAGGTCTATCCCGACAGCCTGGAGTACGGATTGGCCCTGGCTGGTGCTCAACTGGCGGCCGGGCACGGGACCCAAAGCCAAGAGACTCTCGCGCAGCTTAGGCGTTTGCCAGGCCCCGCATCAAGCGATCCTCGTATCGACCTGGCTGAAGCCAATACGTTGACGGCGAAGCCTGCCATACTCAAGATGATTCGCACCGCCATCCAGAAAGCGTCTTCCCAGGACAACAGACTTGTGTATGCAACTGCCCGGAGGGATGAATGCCTTCATCTTCTTTATGCGGATGAACCCGACACTGCAGTGGCGGCTTGCCAGGAGGCATACCGCATTTTCTCTGCTGCCGGCAATAAGGTGGGAGCTGCAGATGCCCTGCGGCTGATCGCCGATAGGCAAGGTACGCAAGGTCACCATGGTGAGGCCATGGCAACTTACCAGAACGCGGTGAACATCCTGAAAGGAACCGGTGAGCTTAAGAAGACAGGCTCGATTCTGAACAATATGGCTATTAACGTGGCGGCAGAAGGAAACCTGGAAGGTGCCGAAAAGCTTTACCGGGAAGCGGAATCACATTTCGAACAAGCGGGCGACCAGTTCAATACTGCCACCGCATTGGGAAACATCGCCGATGTGCTCTACAGTCGGGGCCAGTTAGCGGGCGCTACGAAGGTGTACAAGCAGGCGTTGGAGATAGAATCGCACCTTGAGCCAAACGACCCGGGCTACGAGTTATATCGGCTCGCCGATCTGGAATTGGCGCAGGGCCGAGTGCAAGAGGCTCAGCGCCTGGCGGAACAGGCCGTTGATGCGCTTAAGCGCGAGCAAGGGACCTATCAATATCTCACCGGAGCCATGATCGAATTGGGAGAAATTTTCGAAGCCGAGGGCAACTTAGCTGCGGCGCGCCAACAAATTGAAGGAACCATTTCGATACGGCAGAAAATCGGTTCCTTAGAGTTGGTTGCCGAGAGCCAGGTCGAGTTAGCTCAACTGGATCTTGAAGAGGGACATTCCGCGGTGGCTGAATCCATGGTGCGCAAGGCAATCCCTGAGTTCGAAAAGGAAAACGCTGATCCCGATTCAGCGAACGCCTATCTGTTGCTCAGTCGCGTCCTCCTGCAACAGGGGAAGCTGGATAAAGCTCGCGACGCCCTTGCTATGGCTGCGAAGCTCGGGCGCAGCAGTCCTGACCCTGCTTTGAAGTTGCCACTCGCAATACAGCACGCGCGACTTGAGATTGCGCCGGACGCGCGACTTGAGATTGCGCCGGTTAACCACCCCCAGTCCGGAGTAGCACTCCCAGCCGCACGCCGGGAATTGCAGACCGTCGCGGCCAGCGCAGCCAAGCTGGGCTATTACGGGATTCAGTGCGAGGCCCGCTTGGAATTGAGCGAACTCGAAGCCAAGATGAACCCGGATGCTGGTCGCGCTCAGCTAACCTCGCTGGCGGCAGAAGCTCGAAGGCGCGGGCTCGAACTCGTCGCACGAAAGGCCGAACACGGGCTGACTTCCAGTACGGATCTGGTTGCTTCGACAAATCGGTAAAGCTCAGGCACGAATTAATAGTGTCCGGAATTCGAGGGCTGCTTTAGTCGGAGTGCTTTTGGTCTTGGGCCAGTCAAGCTGGTTTCGCTACGCGATCGTTTTGTGATCGCCTTGCGTTCGCCCGATCCTCGTCGAAACCGGACTGGGTTTGTGCCCTCCACAGAAAACGCCCTTAGCATGGCGTTTGGCAGGTCGTTTTCTCTGGTCCGGTTTGTGGATGAAAAGCGCGGAATTGCGGCGATTTCTCGCACATTTCTGAGCGATATCGAGGATTTCTCTGCAGTCCAGACTGCGTGGCGGAGCGAGAGGGATTCGAACCCCCGGAACGGTTCTGTTCGTCTAAGCCCTAAAGTGTTCGTAAGTTGCAGATAGCAAAGCTACAGCAGAGAAATCTGCGCGCCGAAAGGGGCCTTCGCGTTTGGCGACCAGTACGGTTTCCTTTCGCTTTTCCGCGTCAAAAGGCGAACGACTGGCGATTCCGTGACAGGAATTTGGTACTTGGCGGGTCCCCCGGACGTGCGATGGGTTCGCGTGTGACTGCGTACCTAGCGGGCAGTCCAAAACTCAAATTCTCCGCAGAATCTACTCAGACGAGGAATGGATATTTCGAGAACCTTTACAAAACTTGTCCATGCTTGCGCAAAAACCTTGCTGGCGGCAGGCCGGTTAGAAAGACGAACGTGTTCGGTTGCTTTCTCAGGTGCTCTCGCTGCTAAAAGGAACTTCTTGGTTCAACTTCCGGATTGTCCGCCATTCGAAACTGGAGCGGCTACCGTGAAACGGCGACATACGTTCGCACAGAAATCTGAATCGCTACACTCTTCACGGAGTGCGCCGGGAACATTGCAGGCTGCCGGCGGGCAGTCTACAATCAGTGCCGCAACGGAGACGTACTTGCGCGGAGTGGCTATGCAATCGGTTTTGATCACCGGCACCAGCAAAGGGATTGGTTACGAGACGGCGCTAGCGTTCGCACGCGGCGGTTACCAAGTGCATGCGACCATGCGCAACACGGAGCAGTGTCCGATACTGCCCGAAACAATCGCTCGCGAAAAGCTCCCGATTACGATTTCAACGATGGATGTCAACTCTGATGATTCCGTACGCGACGCAATCAGAGGGATTGTTGCAAGATATGGACCCATCGATGTGTTGGTGAACAACGCCGGTATTGAGCGCTTTGGCTCAATAGAAGAGCTTTCGACCGAAGACTTCCGTGCGTCCATGGAAACTAACTACTTTGGCGCGCTGCGATGCATCAAGGCAGTCATTACCTCCATGCGAGAGCGCCGCGAAGGCACGATCATTAACATCAGTTCTGTCGCCGGAACCTTTTCCCACCCACCTGCGACGCCGTATTGCGCCTCGAAGTGGGCGCTGGAAGCTTTGTCCGAAGGACTCGCATGCGAGATGAAGACGTTCGGAGTGCGGGTCGCATTGGTCGAGCCTGGCATCATCGACACCGCTATGGCGCGACGCATCGGGGAGAATGAGCCTTCGATATACCCACACCGAGCCCGGATCGCGACTTTGTTCGCGAGCAATCTCGAGCAGGCTCCCGTATCGCCAAGGGTTGTCGCGGCGAAAGTGTTGGAGGTCGCGAAAAACGCGACATGGCAGCTGAGGCATCCCGTTGGACCGGATGCGGTTCCACTGATTGCATGGCGGAAGTCAATGTCGGACGAGGAGTGGGTTGATCTGCATTCGGCGGATGAGGAAACGTTCAAGCGCCGGATGGCTACAGACACTATTGCGTAGCGACAATTCGCAATGGTTAGCATTACAACCCTATTGCGGGTTATCGGCTCAGCTTCGCCACTTGTTCCGGGACTCGGCAGGCTATCCTCAATTGATATGCGAACGCACCTCGCCGTTCTTGGCACACTTGCGTTATGCCTCGCTTGTTCGGCTTGCTACCGCAGTGGCAATACCGACTTTCCGCCAATTGTTGGTACGTGGATTGTGAAGGCTCCTGAAGCTCCTTTTCCCTATCATATGTTTGTTTTCCATGCAGATGGGACTATGCAGCAATCAAATCCCGACGCGGGTGATCCCAATTCCAGCGACAGCAATGGCTTTGGCGTTTGGGTGAAGAACGGCGACGCAATAAAAGGGAAGTTCGTCGAGGTCACCGCTGATCGAGCTTCGCGTCGATTCGCCAGTCGGGGCGAGATTTCCTTCGTGGTCAAAGTGAACGGCAACACTCTCTCCGGCACGGCGAGTGCGATCTTCTACGATGCAGAAGGCAGACGGCTGAGAGGCCCAATAACATCGAGCGTGGAGGGGCAACGAGTCATGCCATAGCGAAAATTAGCAGGCCCTGATTTCCATCATCAGGAAAATCGGTGTGACGGCACTGCCTAGTCGTGCAGAACACAAATGTTGAGGTAGGAGGTGGGGATGGTGGCACTGAGCTACGACATCATCATGGTAGGCGGTGGGATTGCCGCGTCTGCTTTGCCCATCGCGATGGCCGGGCACGGCGCTAAGGTTCTGATACTCGAACGCGAGAAGCAATTCAAAGATCGTGCGCGCGGAGAGGGGATTGTTCCCTGGGGCGTGGCAGAAGCGTATGAACTCGGTATTTACGGCCTGCTCAAGGAAACATGCGCTCACGAAGTCCCCCAGGTCGAGGGCGGCACCGGTTCCGGTTTGCGCGATCTACGCATGACGACGCCGCAGCAGCTACCTCTTCTTTCTTTCGCTCACCACGTTATGCAGGAATCGCTGCTGGCCGCTGCGGAAAACGCCGGAGCGGAAGTTCGCCGGGGGGTACGCGTTGAGTGCATCGAGTGCGGCACCGTGCCCACCGTGATTGTGAATGGGCAAAGCCACGAGCCGATCTCAGCGCGCCTCGTAGTTGCCGCCGATGGCCGGAACTCCGCCGCACGAAAATGGGCGGGCGCGGCCTTCAACCCTGAAATTGGCACTTGGACAGGCCTGATTCCCCAGGCGGATGACAGATTCCGCGCCTACTTTGTCTATCCTAAGACGATGGGTTACCGCCTGCAGGGCAAATCTATGCTGAATCACTTCTTTCATGAATCCGCGAGAGGCTATGCTCCGCTGGCGGATTATTACGCGGATGCGAAAAGTGGCGGGCCGTTGGCCAGTTTTGATGCGAGCGACGACTGGATCGAACATCCGTATCGCGATGGTGTGGCACTGGTCGGCGATGCTGCGGCCACCAGCGATCCCACTTACGGCCAGGGCTTTCTTTTGCCCTCCGTGGTGCGCGAGTGCTGCGCGATGAACTTATCAGCAATTCCAATTGGGATGCGGCAGGACATCGGTACGCGGATCAACATCAGCGCAGTTTTCGGGCCTGCCACACCGTCGAGGGCTGGTATCGCGCGCTTTTTCAAGACCCTTTCACCGAAATCAGCGGCATTGCGCGCAAAAGCCATACCTAGGATCGCCGACGATCCCACACGCGTCCCAGATCACATTCTGAGCGGCCCCGACCTGCCTCTGAACGAGAAGGTCCGCGCGCGGTTCTTTGGCGAATGCTGATCTTATTCCAGGGTGCATCGACCAGCAATAGCGAGCTTGCTGAACTCCTGGATTGCGGCAATCGAGAAAGTTAGAATTGCGCGAAATCGGAAGGCAACCAGAAACGGGCTTCTCGGAAACGCGGAACGCCGAGGGTTCTCTCAAAAGTCAAGCGGTTTCGCTACGTGATCGATTTGTGATCGCGTTGCGTTCGCCTCTGCTCCTCGTCGAAACCGGACTGAGTTTCTGGTGTGTAGAGAAAATGCCTCCAAAGTCGCCCCGCTCTGTCTGAAAGGTCGCTTTCTCTGGTCCGGTTTCGGGGTGAAGATTGCAGATTGCGGCCATTTCTGGCGTTTTGCGGAGCAATATTGCGGAATTTCTCTTCAGTCCAGACTGCGTGGCGGAGAGGTGTGGATTCGAACCCTCAGTACAGTTTCGATACGCCAAGCCTCGACGTTCCGCAACTTGCACATAGCAAAAACCCACCAGAGAATTTCGGCCCAAAACGGCTCGCGGCAGCTAAATAGCAGTCCGGTTTCCTTTCGCAATCTATTCACCTGTGAAAGGCGAACACAACACGATCTGCCGCCCAAAGTGGTCAGCTGAACGACCTTTCGATGAGGGATTCGTCGACGGCGTGACTGTCCGCATAGGGCGCAGTCGACAACGCTGAACTGTTCTCTGGGAAGAACTGAATCACCAGATTTAAGCGACATCGAAAGCGGCTACAGGCTTTATTCCAGAGCCCCTGCAACTGCGTTTGGCTCCCGAATCACCGATTTGCTCGCAAGCTGTCCGTCCGTGACTGGCTTCGCGGGTGACCAGCTCTGTCTGTTTAGTAGACCATATTCAGACCAAGTCAACTACGATGGAACATTGAAGCTTCTTATCAAGTCACTGAAGCGGCGGTCTGTACGCAGCGGATCCCACAACGGTTCTACTTTGATGTACGCTAAACGGTTGGGTCTCTCTTCACAAGCCTTGTCAATCCATGCGAAGGCCTCGTCGAGCTCATGGAGTCCTGCGAATACCAGAGCAAAGCAAAGTGCAGACACAAACCCACTGTTCGGTCTTTCCAACTCGGCGACAATTTCCAATGCTGCGGTGCGCTCGCCAGACCGAGCGTGCGTATATCCCAGGAGGGCCAATTCCCAGGGTGACCGACGGATTGCCAAGGCCTTCTCTAGGGTGAGCACAGCGTTGTTGTACAAGCCAGCGACGGAGTAGGTTTGTCCCAACATGACATGCGCGAAATGGTAGCTCGGATCCATCTCTAGCGTCTGTTCACATTGTCGGATTGCGCGATCGAAAAGTCTTGCAGAGTAGAGTAGTACACCCAATGTATTGCTCACAGAAGGCGCCGCGGGGTCGAGCTCCAACGCACGCTTGCCAATGGAAAGAGCCTCCTCAAAGCAACCACGCGAAGCGAAGTACAACGCATAGTGCGAGTGGTTCAAGACGTAGGTACGATTCAGGGCCAACGCACGATCGAAATGGCGACCGGCTTCCGGCCAGTCCCGGTCATAGGTGAAAAAGCTGTATCCCAGGGCTACATGCGGTTCCGCTCTATTTGGATCAAGTTCCATGGCCTTCCGGGCCGCTGCTTTCGCTTTCGGCATAACCTCGTTCGGCGGCAACACATTTCGAAACGACAACATGTTGTAGGCATCGGCTAGCCCGGCATAAGCGACGGCATAATCAGGGTCGTTCGCAATCGCTTGCTGGAAACATTCGACGGCTTTCGGTAACGAGTCAAGGCTGCGTTTGTTCCAGTGGAACCGGCCTCTCAGGTAAAGCTGGTAAGCCTCCAAATTCCTGGTTCCAGTGCTTGCCAGCTTTTGCTGCAGTTCGGGTTGAAGGCTAATCTCTAGCCGCTCTGCAATCGTCCGGGCAATTTCATCCTGAACCCCAAAAACGTCCTGCAATTTGCGATCATAGCGCTCGGACCAAATGTGGTATCCGTCAGCGGCATTGATGAGCTGAGCCAGGATGCGAACCCGGCCTCCTGACCTCCGGACACTGCCCTCCAGAACGCTTCCTACATTGAGGGTAGCGCCAAGTGTTCGCACGTCCACGTGTTTGCCCTTTAATGAAAATGCTGACGTGCGCGCGACGACGCGTAAACCCTTGATTTGCGTTAAAGCGTTGATGATCTCTTCGGTCATTCCGTCGGCGAAGAACTCGCTGTCCGGCTCAGAACTCAGGTTGGCGAAGGGGAGCACGATGATGCCTATAAAGTCGGTGCCTACGTTCCCAAGTGGAACAAAGGGCGCATGGTCGGAACGTGCGCTCGCGACGGTAGACAAAGTCGCCACCGCTCGAGCCGATCCTGAGAATCGGTAGCCCTTCTTGGATACCGTCTCAATGATTTCGGGGTCGCCGAGAGCCTTCCTTAACTGAGAAACCGTCTGGGCGAGGGTGGCTTCCTCCACAAAAGCGTTCGCCCATACCTGGTTCATGAATTCATCCTTGGTGACGAGTCGGCCCGCGTTCTCGACCAGGAGGACCAGCGTGTCAAAAACTTTGGGAGTCAACGCCTGGGGCTCGCCATTGCGCAGCAGGATTCGTTCGGCGGGATCGAGACGGAACCCACCGAATTCGTACGCTCGTCTCGTGGAAGGGGCCATAGCACGGACCTAGAAGAGTTTTACGATTTTATCAAGAAATTTTGAAAGTTCTGTGAAGACGTCGCGAACGAAACTGGGGTATCCACTACTAACGCATCGGATTTGATGGGGAAAGTGATTGAGCGGGTCCTGTCAAACCAAATCCTTACCCTCCGGACAAAGCTCCTGAAGTCTCCGGGCAACCGCAACCCTAAAGATCATTAGGAGAAGTAATTATGAAAACGTCGATTTTCAGGTTCGCAGCTCTTACACTGCTTTCATGTATTCCCGTTTTAGGCGCCGATTGGCACGCGACAGTAGGCGCTCAGGACGAAAACAAAGGCCGTCAAGTCCTTGCCTTTCTCCCTAACGAGGTATGGATCCATGCTGGCGACAGCATCCAATGGATGGTGAATGCTGACGAAATTCACACGATCAGCTTTCTAACGGCGGGACAAATCCGCCCCACATTCGATGTCGGCTGCCCGGGATTTTCTTTTGGCACAGCAATCTTCGACGGCTCGACATGCGTTACCACTCCACCGATGGTCTCCGGACAAGCTTTCACAGTCATATTCCCATCGGTGGGCAATTTTAAGCTCGTATGTCTGGTGCATCCTGATATGACAGCTGTAATTCACGTTCTAGAGACGACCGCGGCGCTCCCGCATGGACAAGACTTTTACGACAAGCAAGCAGCTAATCAGACGAGAGAATTGCTGACGGACCTTGCGCAATTGCAAGGGCATCATCATGCCGCATCGGACAACGGTATCGTGGTGGGGGCGGGGAAGACCCTCGCCAATGCCGGCGGCCACCAAACCATCTCGCTGATGCGCTTCGTGAAACCCGAACTGGTGATTCGCACCGGTGCAACGGTGGAGTGGGCCAATGACGACCCGAGCCTACCGCATACAATCACTTTCGGGACCGAACCGCAGGACCCAATTCCGCCTTCGCCGAATGTGACTGTGGATGATGACGGCGCGCGCCATGCCACCATTTCGTCAACGTCGGACAGTGTGCATTCTGGCTTCATCATGGCGGCACCGCAGGACCAGATTGGGCTGCCGCAGACTCCCCTCGGAACGACACGGTTCCGAATCACGTTCACCAATCCTGGACTTTATCCCTATATATGTGCGCTTCACGATGATTTGGGAATGAAGGGAACCATCGTCGTATTGCCTTGAGTCGTTTGGAAACCAGCGACGATCATGGCTTGATCGTCGCCCGGTTCCGGTGATGCGTCTCAAAAGAAAGCTTATGCGGTTTACAACGACCAGACTCTTTCGGCAACCCTTACTTAATTGCGTGACGTCAGATCTGCCCACGCCTTGAAGACATCCCCGGCGAACGGCTTCATAGACCAGGTTGAACGGCGTTTGCCTGGCCCGGCGGAACGGCTGAAGCCGGCGGAGTTGACCTGGACGGAAGAACTTTTCACATCCATGAAACACCCGGTCCTCGTGCTCGCCCAGCCCATCCCGGTGCCGGAACGGAACGCCTTGGTGATGCGCGGGACAGCGGCCAATGATCCCAATGCGAGTTCGAAGGCGCCCGGCAAATACGCTGGACCATCTTCATTCGCTAAAGTGAGCGCTTGTTCTTCGGTTATTCCGAATTTGAGGGTTTGCGGGTTATAAGTGATATAACCGCCCGCTGCCTGAGAACCCAGCCATTCGCGCACATAACGCTCGTCCGTGCGGGTTATGGCAGCCAGTTCCACGGCCGTAAGCGGTCCGGCCGCGAGGGCTTTGTAAAGTCCAAGTCGCTCTCCGATCACGACCATACCGGCGTGAACGGTGGCTCCCAGATCGGTGACAAACTGTCCTAGGAACTGCTCCAGTTTTTTCGTATCCACAGCCATGGGTTTCCTCCAAATCGATTTAAAGAGCCTAAGGACTTACTTCTTGCTCGGATCGTCTGCGGGATTGACATAGTTCAACTGCAAGGGCGCGCTGCCGTGGATCTGCACGATGACTTCGCCGGAAGCCATCGCGTAGTGATGCATGTCGGGATCAAGATAGGCGAAGCTGCCGGCGGTGAAAGATCCCATCTTGTCCTTGTCGAAGGTGTCTCCCATACCGACCTTGAACGTCCCGGAGATACACCGTGACGTTTTCGCGCTGGGGATGCCAGTGGGGGGCGATGCGGTAACCGTCTGGCATTTTCAGTCGCACGGTGATAGTCACCGGTGGACGCACCCGGATTGCCTTCGATTACGGCGAGTTGCGCGCCCGGGGCGATGGAAGGCGGTGGCGGACCCCACTGAATTGTGTCAGGGGTGAATGCGTTCTTTTCGTGAACGCCGGGATTTGCAGCAGTGGTGACGAACTGGCCTGCGAAGCATAGCATCGCAAGATTGATCAGGGTGATGAACAGCTTTCTTGTTCATGACGAGTCTCCTCCGAGATTCGTGATGGGGCATGATCTCGCGAGACGCAGGCAGTTTACAATGCAGCCGATATAACCTTTGGATATCTTTTCATATCGTCGCAAGTTGTTGATTTTTATTGGATAATGCTGGGCCAGGTTCTCCATGGGGCATTCAAGAAGCAGTACCGGCGAAGTCGAAGTCGATTTGGGGCGCTACGAACTGCGGCGGTTCGGACAGCGGGTCAAGATCGAGAAGAAGCCCATGGAGCTGCTGATTTTTCTGCTCGAACGCCGCGAGCAGATGGTATCCCGCGAGGACATCGTCAAGAAGCTCTGGCGCTCCGACCTGTTTATCGATACCGAAAAAAACGTCAACAACATTGTGCGAAAGCTTCGTACGGCGCTGGGTGACAACGCCGACCGGCCGCGGTTTCTTGAGACGGTAGTCGGCAAAGGGATATCGCTTCGTCGGCCCGGTTCGAGTGATCGATGCGAAATATCCATTCTCCTGATCCTGGCCGAAACTCGGTGCGCACGGACATCCGGAAGGATGGCAGCGAAGGGGGCGAACGGGCTTCCATCGCTGTGCTGCCGCTGTTATTGCTAGAGAAAGCGACGGATGACCAAGGCTTGTGTCTCGGGTTTGCGGACGCACTCATCTCGCTCCTCGGCAATCTATCGGCCGTGGATGTGCTGCCCACTTCGGCAGTCCTGAACTTGCCTCTTGAACTGACGCCTTCAGAGATCGCCTCTCGCCTGGGAGTGCGGTTTGTCGTTCACGGCGCCATTCAAATGTCAAAAGGGCAGTGGCGTCTCTCGCTGGAGATGTTTGACACCCACTTGCAGCGTCCCGGCTTCACGAAGAAGTGCGACATCGACATGGATCGCCTTGGGAGTCTCGAAGGCGATATTGCGAAGCAGATAAGCCGCGCCCTGAACCGACCGTATAGCTCGGCTGACGGTCGAGCACCGCCCACGCTATAGCAGGAATCCGTGGCTTATGCGGAATTCATGCGCGGCTATCGAATCACGGCTTCCGGCGATGCGTCCATGATGGACCAAGCGAGCCACCATCTCACCAATGCAGTGACTCGCGATCCCACGTTTGCCCTTGCGCACGCAACCCTCTCGTTCGCGTGCACAACCCGCCATTTCGAATTCGACCCAGCCAGCGTGTGGCTGGAGAAAGCCGAATTCCATTGCCGGCGAGCACTCGAAATTGACTCAAATCTTCCTGAGGGACACGTCGCCCGCGCTTTTCTGCTCTGGGGACCGTCGAAAAACTTTCAGCATCTGGAGGCGATTGCCGATCTCAAGCGGGCTCTGGCCCTGCAGAACAACTTGCCTCATGCCTACAACCGTCTTGGCAGAATCCTGGCGCATATCGGACTGCTCGATCACTCTCGTGCGATGTTTGAAAGAGGGCGGCCTTTTCAACCCCGGAAGGCGGTCAGCCCGAGCATCGTGCAAGTTTATGTTTGGAGCCAGGAATATGACCTGGCGCGCCAGCAGATTCAAATCTGGCGGGCGGAAAGTCCGGGCAACAAGTACGCGCTTTATTTTGCTCCGTCTCCAGCAATGATGACTGGGGATTGGAAAGAGGCGAGCCGCTTGATGGACGAAGCGCTGCAGCTTGTGCCGAACGAACCGCTCATCATCAGTCTTGAAGGGCCTGCTCCACGCTTTGATGGGGAATCAAGACGCGGCCATCGAGTGTGTGACCAGAGCCTGTTCAAGTCCGAAATCCTTTGGGCATGCGCATCATACGTATTATCAGATCGCCTGCACGCTGGCCCTGACCGGAAGGCGCGAAACTGCTTTTGAGTGGCTGGAGCGAAGCGTCAGCACCGGATTCGCCTGCTGGCCCTACTTCCTGAAAGATCCCAGCCTCGCGAGTTTGCGCAGTCTTCCTGAGTTCGAACTTCTGATCAGCGCGTTGCAGGCCAAGTACCCGGACCATCTGGGGCTGCTATGGAAACAACATCATGTGCACAACCGTCCGCGGTTCTCTCTTTGTTCTGGGTGTATTGTCGGCTAACCCGAAGGTATCCAGAAACGGACCTCCCGGACACGCCGGACACGGATTCGGCGGGTTCCGCCAAAAGTCACAAATTCATGACTGGCATGTTCAAGGTTTCAAATCCGAGTGAAGCACGCGGCAACGACATCCGAGCCCGCGAAATTCTGGATAAGGCCGCGAAAGACATCGACACCGGTCTGGCGAACGACCCGGAACTGCAGGCGCAGATGATGAACGTCATGGGCAACGTGTATCAAAGCCTAGGGCTCATCTCAACATCAGAGCCTCTCCTGCGGCGCACATGGGAAATTCGACAACGTGTGCTCGGTCCCAGGAACCCGGATACGCTGAAATCGCAAAGTGATCTGGCCATTGCTGTGCTGGCGCAAAGTCACTATCCAGAGGCGGAGAAGCTATGCAGGCAGGCGATGGAGACTCGCCGCCAGGTACTTGGCCCCGAGCACCATGACACGCTGGATTCCGCAGTGCTGTTGGCAACGATTCTTGGATATGAAGGACGATACCCGGAAGCGGAAGAGTTGGATCGCAATGCGCTCGACGTCTTGAGGCGAAAATTTGGGCCGCAAGACAGTTTGACGGCGACAGCTCTGTCCCTTCAGGCGGACACCCTCACCCATGAAGAGAAGTACCCAGAAGCGGAAAAGTCAGCTAGAGAGGCGCTCGAAACCGATCGGCGCATGCTGGGCGCTGATCATCCGTCAGTGTTGAGAGATATGTTCAATCTCGGCGGTATTCTGACCGAGGAGAAGCATTACACTGAGGCAGAAGAAGTATCTAAAGAATTGATCGAGTCTGCCAAACGAGTGCTTGGGCCGCAACATCCCGGCACCCTGACGGCCATGGTGAATCTGGCGGAACTTCTGGGTGAGGAGAAGCGATACAGCGAAGCGGAGAAGTTGGATCGCGACGTCCTCGGAATCGAACAGAAGACACTGGGCCCGAAACATGCGCGAACTTTGTACACAATGGGGAATTTGGGTTTCGTCCTGATCGAAGAAAAGAAGTATTCCGAGGCGGAAGAGATTTTGCGGAGAGCACTGGATGATATGCGCCGTGTTCTAGGGCCGTCGCATGACGTCACCACGGGCGCAACCTACAAGTTGGCCCGTGTCCTTGCTCTAGAAGGCAAGCGGGATGAGGCTTTCGTCACCTTGCGGGCCTACGCGGACAGCTTCGTGGCGGTCGACGATATCGATCACCTGGAAAAAGATGAGCATTTCCAAATCCTGCATGGAGACCCGCGCTTCAATGCGCTCCTGGCCGCCGCACGCCAACGCATCGCTGCGACACAAAAACCCCCGACAACATAGATTAGGCGTGCGCCCCTCGTTACCAGAGTGCCGCAAACATCACACAATCTCGACTGAACCAAGCAATAAGTAAATTCCACACTGCTGCGAGATCGCGCCGATAGTGAAACATCCCGAGCGTTCAAAGCCAAAGTCAAGCCGGTTTGGCAACGGGTGGTACCAGTAGCGCATTCATTGGATTCCCATGCCCATGAACAATGCTGGCACCCGCTCCGCCATTATGGACCTCTCAGGGTTACGCGGCCTTCTGCGCTTGAGCTGGCATCACGCCTATTTGTTTCAGCATGCCCATCAGATCGTAAAAAAGATTCTCTTCCACGATCTGATCATGTTCGTTCCAGTGCGCGATCGTACAGAAATCAATGTGAAAGCTCTTGCCCGTAGGCTGAATCACGATTCCATCAGGCATCGTCATCGGACCTTTCATGGTGCCGGTGAAATCAGCGACCGTGCATGTCCATTCACCCTGCGCCAACATGATCTTGTAAGGATTGTTGATGAGGTGCTGGTCGGGAAACATCTTGAAAAATGCAATTGCCTCCTGCTCGTGCGCATCAACACCGTGCGTTGGCGGCTGGTTCGGCCAGCGCACGATGCAGTCTTCGGTGTGATAACGGCGAAACGTCGCAAGGTCTTGTGCGTTCCAGGAATCATCCAGCTTCTTCATGTTCTGCAGGTTTTTGGTAGCATCCATAACGTCACCTCAAATTTCTGACTGTTCTGTGAATACTCGTCTCAGTTCTTTCAAGCGGCAACCCTGTTCTCGACGTTTGCGTTAGAAACCCTTAGCTGCCGCTAGATCGTGTCATTACCAAGTTCGTGCCCCCCATGTCAGAACATCGAAAGGTCTGCCCTTTCACTCTGAGGACGGGCGGGCGAATACTGTTTGCTGGAAGGAACGAGCGGCAAAGAACACAAACGGGAGATCTGTTTGCGCGAATGCCAAACCCAATATACTCCGGGGAGTCCAGCGTGAAAAATTGCACAGTTCAGGTCACACATCTTTTGGTTCGCTACACGAGAAAGCAGGGCGTATGCTGTTAAATGTGTACAAAATCTTACGATGACTCAAGGTTTGGAGCACGATGGCAGCAGGCACTCAGCGGGTGACCCGCTTCCACCTAAGTGCGCGGTCATCCAAGTACATGTCGCGGAACTAAAGCAGTTGTTCAACTCCATCGACCCTTCGCCATTTCGTAACAGAGATCTTGATCCGAAGGCAGAGGAGTTCATTGTTGGCTGGGCCAAGGATATGCCTCGGGACGTGCCGCTCGCGCTTGTGGTCGATCTCGATCGTCCTGCCGGACTGCCGGATGAGGCTGTAGTGCTGCGCGATGCGATCCACGAGTTTTTCCGCCAGCGTGCTCAGGCTTTTTGGCAGCGACTGCGCGATCTGTTCCGCGTGGGTCGGACGAGCTTAGTAATCGGCTTGATCGCGTTAGCAGCTGCTATCGCGCTAGGCGATTTTTTCGCATCGTTGCTGAAAAGCAGCCGACTTGGCGAAATCGCTCGTGAAAGCCTGACAATCGGCGGATGGGTTTCGATGTGGCGGCCGCTAGAAATTTTTCTTTATGACTGGTGGCCGGTACGCCGTGAAGCTCGTCTTGCCGACAAACTCGCCGTGATGCCCGTACGCATCCGGTACATGGATACGGCGGCTCCTGAATCGTGGCGCGGCGACTGGCCCGCCGTACCGCCCGAACGGGAACAAAAGCAAGGTGGAACGCGTACTCTCAACCAAGCAAGCTGAGGAAGGCACTGGCATTGACACACGCCAGATACAAATCGCGGCCAACGTTCGCTTCTCAATAAACATCAGAAATATCTCTCCCGCTTGGCTCCTTCCTGGAGGTGTCGAATGGATAGCAAGTTCGTTCCCGCACAGTTCCGCTCTGCTGTCGTTGCAGTCGTTATGATTGTTCTCGCCTCAGTGTGCCGTTCAAGTTCGAGCGCAAGCGGTGTCACTCGATCCAGCAAAGATGCCGCGCATTGGCACCGTAGATGAGCGATTTGTTTCATACAACATCGAAATGGCAGAGGTGACCGGCGGGAATTTCTGGAAGCCATATCGCAACCAGAGCCCGGCGGCAGCAGAAGCGACACAAGCTGCCGCAATCTTCTTCGACCCCGGCCGGCATGGACCCGAACATGTACCAGTATCGGCCACCGATCGATCTTGCGAATCCCCGACTGCGTAAGCTCGCCGTCGGCGCTTGGGCCTGCCTATGTGCGAGTGAGCGGAACTTGGGCGAACTCGGTTTATTTCGCGGATTCAGACAGTCCACCGGTCAAGGCGCCAGCGGGCTTCAGCGGTGTGCTGACGCGAAAAGAATGGAAGGGCGTGATCGATTTCGTGCACGCGGTCAATGGGAAACTCGTAACTTCATTCGCTACGAGCGTCGGTACTCGCAACGCGCAAGGCGTGTGGACTCCAAAACAGGCGAGCGATTGGCTCGCGTATACGAAATCCGTCGGAGGGCAGATCGCGGCAGCCGAGTTCATGAATGAACCCACTTATGCTGCCATGGGCGGCGCACCGAAAGGTTACAACGCAGCTGATTACGCTCGCGACATCGCGGTATTCGGGCCGTGGCTGAAGAAGAATTCTGCCGACACAATCTTCCTCGGTCCAGGGTCCGTTGGTGAAGGACCGTTCGCGATCGAGATGGGCGGAATGCTGCAGAGTGAAGACCTGTTAAAAGCAACCGGCCCGGTATTCGACATCTTTTCTTACCATTTGTATGCCGCTGCATCTGCAACGATGCGCAAGCATGGGCGAGAAGATCCAGACCACAGCGGCAGACGCGCTCTCGCAGGAATGGCTTTCCCGTCCAGAGAAGATCGACGAATACTATGCCAGTCTTCGCGACCGTTTCGAACCCGGTAAGCCGCTGTGGATCACCGAAACAGCCGATGCGGCATGTGGAGGCAATCCGTGGGCTTCAACCTTCCTTGATACGTTTCGTTATCTGATCGAGCATGCGAGTTTGGCACGTCGAGGCGTGAAGGTCATCATGCACAATACGCTGGCAGTCGAGCGACTACGGCTTGCTCGACCAGAATACGTTGGAGCCTCGGCCCAACTACTGGGCAACGCTTGCTGTGGCACAAGCTGATGGGCACGACTGTGCTCGATCCACAAATTTCGTGCGCACGTAACACCTATGTGTACGCTCAATGCCGCGAAGGCCGGCCAGGAGGCGTAACGCTCCTGGTCATCAATGCTGACCGGCAGCGCAGCTTCGATCTGAACTTGCCCACGGCCAGCGAGCGTTACACGCTAACTGCAAAACAACTCGAAGACAGTACAGTTGAGCTTAATGGAAAACCACTTCGGCTCACGAGCAGCGGCGATCTGCCGCAATTCAAGGGCGAACCGGTCAAGGCTGGCCGCGTGAGCTTTGCGCCTACCAGCATCACGTATTTGACGTATTGCAAAGCCGGCAATGGCAACTGTCAGTAGCTATCGCGCAGAGGAATTGAATCATGAGCGACAACAGAACAAGCGCAGAACGTACTTGCCTAATCTGGAGCACGCTGCTTCCCGATCTGGAATCCGTTTACAAAGATATCCACTCTCACCCCGAGCTATCGATGCAAGAGAACCGGACAGCAGGCATTGCCGCGGACCGTCTCCGCGCGGCCGGTTACGAGGTCACGACGGGTGTTGGCAAGACGGGAGTAGTCGGCATACTCCGCAATGGCGACGGCCCAACCGTCATGCTCCGAGCCGATATGGATGCGCTGCCGGTTCGTGAGGCCACGGGTCTGCCGTATGCCAGCAACGTAACCGCCGAGCAAAACGGGAAATCTGTACCGGTGATGCATGCCTGCGGTCATGACATGCACGTAACCTGGCTGATCGGAGCGGCCACATTGTTGGCGAAAAATCGAAACGCATGGCGAGGTACGCTGATGCCTGTTTTTCAGCCAGCGGAGGAAACGGGCGCCGGAGCGCAGGCGATGATTGATGATGGATTGTTCAAGCGCTTTCCGAAACCGACTGCCATACTGGGACAGCACGTCATGGTCGGGACTTCTGGCGAAATCAGCACTCGCTCCGGCGTGATCACCTCTGCCGGAGACAGCTTGAAATCCGAATGTTCGGTCGAGGCGCTCACGGATCGATGCCTCAGGCGAGCATTGATCCGGTTGTCATGGCCGCGGCTACTGTCCTTCGCCTGCAAACGATTGTGTCCCGTGAAATCGCTCCTACTGATGCTGCGGTCGTAACCGTTGGCTCGCTTCAGGCCGGTACAAAGGAAAATGTGATCCCTGATGAGGCCATCATCAAGCTGAACGTGCGTACTTTCGATGAAGATGTCCGAAAACGGGTGCTTGCAGCAATCGAACGCATCGTCAATGCCGAAGCCGAAGCATCGAGAGCGCCTAAAAAGCCGGAGATCACGTTGCTCGACCGATATCCGCTTGTAAAGAATGATCCAGAAGCAACAAAACGGGCGATTGCCGCGTTTCGAAGCTACTTCCGAGCAGACCGCGTGAAAGAGACGCAACCAACCACCGCGAGCGAAGACTTTGGCTCTTTTGGAACTGAGTGGCAGGTGCCTTCTGTATTCTGGTTTGTGGGCGGCACCGATCCTGAGACGTATGCCAAGGCGAAAAAGTCGGGCACAATCGCCGATCTCCCGACCAATCACAATCCGCGCTTCGCACCGGTGATCCATCCAACTTTGGAAGCCGGAGTGGAGGCAATGGTAGTAGCCTCTCAGGCGTGGCTTGTCGCCATAAGCCCATTGATCGTCAACGAACAAATCGTTGTGAATACTCTGCTGGTCGCGTTTGATCTCGGCGGCACTTTCGTCTTCGCGCTGAGCGGCGCAACGGCCGGGGTCAAGCACAGACTCGATTTGTTCGGAGTTCTGGTTCTAGCTTTCGCCGCGGGCAACTCGGGTGGGATCGCCCGCGACGTGATGATTGGAGCGCATCCGCCCGCAGCCATCAGCGACTGGCGATACATTGCTGTGTCGATGCTTGCCGGGCTGATTACGTTCTACTGGTTTCCAATCATCAACCGGCTGAGCAGCCCCGTGCTGGTCTTCGATGCCGCCGGACTGGCACTGTTTGCAGTGGCTGGCGCAGGTAAGGCGCTGGCGTTTCACGCCGGGCCGGTTGCGGCCACACTGTTCGGTATGCTGACAGGAATTGGCGGCGGCATGGTGCGCGACATCCTTGTGATGGAAATCCCCAACGTGTTGCGCACCGAACTCTACGCAGTCGCGGCCCTGATTGGCGCGGCTGTGATGGTATTGGGAAAAATGCTGCATCTCCCCACTTCCGGGGCTGCGATTGCCGGCGCAGTCCTTTGCTTTGGACTGCGATTTACTGCTATGCGACGAGGCTGGCAGCTCCCCATCGCACGCCCTCCACAAAATCGGGCTGAGTAGCTCATTAGGATCGTTCAACGCAATCTGAATCGCCCATGAAGTGCGCGCCTCCTGCCAGTCGGCGACGGAGACGTTTAAGGCTGCACTAAATGGGATTGCATGATCCCGAGCGCGCGAAGTCAAGTCGCCTTCGCTGAATCGTCGTTTTGTGATCGCATTGCGTTCGCCCCTGCTCCTCGTCGAAACCGGACTGCGTTTCTACCCTCCAGAGAAAAACGCTGCAGAACTGCGGAAAGTCATTTCGCAGTGCATTTCTCCGGTCCGGTTTCAGGTTGTGAATCGCGAAATTGCGCCGATTTCTCGCGCATTTCTAAGCAATATCGAGGAATTTCTCTGCAGTCCAGACTGCGTGGCGGAGGGGGAGGGATTCGAACCTCCGGTACGGTTTCGCGAGCGATTGGGCGGCTGTCCTTCGCAAGGTGCATTCAACGGGGTCTGAAACATATGTGACGTTTTACTCAAGCTGGGGATCAAAGGCTAAGCCGGTCCGAAAGGCCTTAGGAGCCTTCGAACCGCTTCTGATGAGCGAACGTGTGATCGGGACGCCCAATGTCGTTAAGCCGAAGCCGAAGCAAAGAAGTCTGAGCGGCGCTCGCACCACGACTACCAACGGAAATTGCTTGCTTCCTTGTGGACATCTTACTCGGGGACTGTTTCGACGAATAGCAGAGGCTCCCCAATGACTACGTCCTTGTAGCGCACGCCGCCGGATGTCTCCTTGTCGGGATCGTTAGCTTCTGCGGCTTCCGCCGGTACTAGGGGATCTGCAATGATTGCCTGTAGAACCACGCGGTAACCCGAAAAAGTTGCGAACGCTTGTGCGAGTCCTCGCCACACAGCAGGCGGGGCACCGTCCTCCAAGCCAAATTCCCATAGGAACTCGGATAGCTCGGTATAGTACCACTCCTCCACAACGTCCCCCATGTCTACGATCTTATTACCTGGTGTAGTTAGATCCATGCTGTTCCATCTCTCCTTTCGTGGTGCAGGCCAGGCCAACATAGCGGTCCGAAGCTCGCTTTGATTCCGCTTACTCTTTCCGAGGCGGACCTCAGAGCCGGGAAAAGATAGCTGTTTCCGGCTCCCCTTACGCTGATTGGCCTAGACCATCGTGATCCGGATGCTCATTGTGATCGCTACTGTTCCGGCAACGTAGTGCTATAGTTTTCTCCGAGCGGTTCTATCTCAAATAGTTCTTGCAGGTCGGCTTCGGCTATATCCATCCCTCTATCAGCAACGATGGTTCGCTGCATTACGTAGTCGGGTACCCCATCCAATTCCCAGTCAACTGCGTCACTGATGAATGTGGCTGCATCCCACAACCCGATCTGCGTTGCGACCGCGTCGTGGAGCTTTTGCAATACTTTCTTTATCGGTTGAATGTTTCATTTCTCTCCTTGGTTCTGATGATTCGCAATGGGATACGCGCCAGGGCGCTCCGGTTTTTATCTTCTGGGAGTAAATACGGGTGTCACTTGGATAGGGTTAAAAAACTCAGCCACTCTATTAGCAGGTAAGTAAGAACCGTCATCGAATGAACTACGTTGCAACGACCTACCGCGTTCACCCACACTGGAACTGATGCATGAAGGTCAATCCCTTATGTGGCGACCCAGACTCCAGAGGCAGCTCCGCCTTCGGCTGTCCGCACTGTCCGAACAGCGAAAGTAGTCGCTCTACCCCCCGGCATTCCGTCTTTATCTACAAGCGCCCACTGAAATGTAGGATCCGTGAAGATGGGGTATTCAATACTTCCACGCGCGACTATGACGAGGTGAAATGGGTGATGTAGGTGGTGCAGATTCTCCCCCAACCATATTCTCTACGTGAGCTACTCCCCCAAAACATTGCTCTTAAAGGAGAGAAGAGGTTCATCACCTACATCACCTTTCTCAATTAATCAACAAGTTATCTTCACCCTTTTATTTCGATCGCGTCACCTGAGGTGATGGACTGGACCACCCGGGGGGGGCAAGCGTCGGAATGGGACGAGCACCTGACGTCGGAACGCTGTCCCGAACCTGTGCGGTGACCCACTTCAGGTGATGCAATGGTGGGGCAACAAGCTAGGTGATCTCTTCTATGCTACTCACCGGCGAATCGCACCAAAGACCACTTTCTGACCAGGCCTGCTTACAAAGCTCGAACTGTTGCTCATCCGGCGTGAATCGGTAGCACTTTGATCCGCCGACCCGCTTTTTCTCAACGCCCAGGACTCTCAATGCAGAAAAATTGCGCTCCAAGGCCCGACCTAGTGTGGATTCGTTTTTCCAGGTGTCGGTGAGATCGCTTCCGAATCGGACTTTCAGTTCTTTAAAAAGCTGACCAACCTTCACCCAACGTCCCACATTCGGATATGCTGGATTGTTGCAGTCTTTCGGATACCCCAGCCATTTCCTGACAAGGTCGGTTAGCGGGCTGTACTCGACGACACGTTCCTGGTAGTCACCGTAATAGCCCTGCCAGATGGCTTTCATCTCCTCCGCCCAACCTTCGTAGTCGGCAACTCGCATCGTATACGTTTCGTACGAATGCATCTCGGAGACCGGCGGGTAGTCTTTGTCGGCGTTCGCCAGCAGGCCTCTCAGAACAAGCTGAAGACGGACCAGAACTTCCACGAGGATCTCATCGCGGTTTGCCCACAGTTGCTCCTGTATGCGTTCCACAGTCTTGTACTCGCTTTCCGCAGGCCGTCGTATCGGAAAGAAGAGCGTCCGGCGGCTCAGATCCGACCGCGTAGAAGGCCATGGGTTGTATCTGGCTGTGAACATGAGGTCACAACGCAAATTGAAAATGCGCTCGACGTTTGTCTCATAGAGCTGAGCAATCGGGATGTTACCGCCGGTGGCGCACTTGTACATGAAATCAACAAACCCGAGTTTCTCGAAATCCGCGCCGTCCACGTTGTCGAATATCTTCACGTGGTGGTTGGTCACAGCAGCCAGGAAGCTGCGAGTGTCTTGGGGTAAGGCCTCGGACTCATAGTCCAAGCCAACAATCAGCCACATGATTTTTTCGAATAGGGTGCTCTTTCCCGAATTCTGCTCTCCGAGCGCCATCTGAATGGGCCGGAGCTTGAGGTGTGGACCCACGAGAAACAGAGCCAAAAACCGCGACAGAAATAGCTGGTGGTATTGTTCAGATGTGAGTTTTTGCGGATCGAACAGCGCGTTCAGATGACGACACAGTGGGGTGTCCCCCAAGTGCAAGCCGTATTTGCCGAGCCGCTTCCCTACGCTTTCCACCCGAGCCGCACTATCCGCGTCTAGTTCGGGCCAGGGCAGTACTTCTGGGGCTAGCATCAAGACCCCGTCAGTTCCGTTCGGCACTTCAAGGATCTGAGACTCGGAAATCTTGAACATGCCACCGCGCCCGTTATTGACGTAGATGTATTCCCCTCGCCAGCACCCGAACTTCTCCACCTGCGTTGGTTCTCCAGTCTTGGTGATGTGCAGTCGCAAATTTGCCCGGACGAATTTTGCATCCGGCTGTTCGGCACGAAGCCGGAGTCGGCTCAAGAGGAAGTAAGCCTCGTTCTCGTCATGGAATTTGATGATTCCTTCTTCGGCGGGCACATAGATGTAAGGATAGGCATCAAAAAAGAATTTCCCGCGTTCGCGGAATGCCGAAACCACAAATTGGAAGATTTGTTCCTGTACTAGGTGTCGCGGAATGCGAGCAGGCTTCTTATTTTCCGTATTCTGGTCAATTCCAACACGGATGACGTCAAGCTCGTTCGCAAGTTCGTTCCACGTCGCTGAAGCACTGGGAGCAGCAAATTCGGGCAGTCGTGCCCGGGGCCTTGCGTCATCGTTGTTCCTAAAGGAAAACTCCTTCCCGGGATTTAATTCTTCCAGCCGGGAACGGAATTCTTTCCAGGTGTTGTGCTGACAAGAGCTGTGCCTGCACTCAAAACCGAGCACACCGTCTTTGCTTAGGAACACTGCCACACTCGTTCCGGAATGGTCAGAGTTGAAGGGGCAGCTGTTCAAAATCCATTTGGAACCGCCCTGGTACTCAGCCGCAGAACGGTGTTTTATCTCGTAATCAGCCAGGAATTCTTCAACTTGAGCGGCGTTTATCTGGGCAGTTCCGGCCCGAGACTTTGTGTATTCGAACCCATCATTCGAACGCGGGAGTTCCGCTGCAATCGCTCGAAGCTGATCGACGGTTACCGGAACAACAGTAGTTGAAGCAAATCTTAGAATGTGGGCCAGTCGGTGAGGCCTATCGTTAGTGCTGTCTCCCTTGGCCGCGACCGAACCATAGGCTTTACAGATCCGGGCCGCATTAAATACGGAGGTGTCAATCTTAACGATGTCGTCGTTGAACTTGGTCGCCAGAGTAACGAGTATTCGCTTCACAAGCTCTGTCGATGGAGGATCGTTGGGCAAGTCAATCCGGTACAGCAGGTGATAACCATTGCCGGAATCTGCGGCCAGAGGCTCGGGCCATTGAAGCTCTCTCAAGTAACCACGAACCGCTCTTGCTTTCTCCCGCGCCGCTTGCTTCTCAACATCACTGGAGCTAATACCTGACGGTCTGACTGGATCAAAATCCAGCAGCAGCCAACGCCGCTTAAGGATGTCACTATCAGAGGTGGTGAGCTGAGCGAACCTCTTGACTCGGTTCGTCGCTCGTGAGAGAAGAATTGGATTAACGGGGTTGAGAGTGAAGTACACAGCTTCAACCCCCTCTGCGCCGCTCCATTCCTGAATTGCTGTCGCGAGGGCACCGAAGTCATCGAAATAACCCGAGACCGTGCCGCTCTTTCCGGCTTTAGGAATTCGTAGCTCGACTACCGAGTCCGGCTCGAATAGAAGATGTATCGCATTTTCGACGTGATCTGAATTACTCATGATCTCCGATCAGCACGGGAGCGGCAGATCCGTATGGAGAATACCGGCGGCCCTTTCCACCGGCGCGAATCTTGCAATACTTCGCGAACTCGCAGAGGCAATTTTGTAGGTCCTGCGCCGACAATCGTGGAATTCCAGCGTTCGCTATCATGGGATCAATGACGGCACGGAGATCGTGGAATTCGGGATACCAGTCCCGATCTTGCGGCCCCCAACTCTGGTTGGGCTCCCGCCCGAACACATGATTCAGCCCTTTTTTGCTTCCGGGGCCCGGTATCACAAAGTCCCACCAATCAGGAGCGAGAGTCAGGGGCGGCACAAATTTCATGTCTGCCACGATTTGAGCGGCGAAGAAGCCGCGCATATATTTCGCTTCGCTCAGGCGATCGTAGAAAGCACGTAATGAATCGTTGTTTCTGGGACGGTAGTAATCGCGGCGCTCCCACATCGGGTCGAATATAAATCGAGCCTGATTGGCCGCAAGGGGTAATCCAGAAACGGCAGCGGCGGTCAGGTGGTATGCATCGCTGTGGTGCGCGATCCCGGTTCCACTCAGCTTGCGACGTTCACAGACTTCGACATAATGGGCGGGATCCCATGGCAGCGGAAAGCCCAATTCTTTTGCCGTATCGGGCCAATTAATACCGCGCCGATAAACTAAAATTGCGAACCAGAGATACGAATCTGTCTCATGTCGCGTCCGCCAGTTTTCGCGAAGCCATCGGGTTCCGCGATCGTCTTCTCGGTGAATGTTGCAGAAGTGGTGTGCCGCAAGCAATGAATCATCGGTCCACAAATCGCGGCGTAGCCCAGCATCCTTGTTCAGCTTGAGCTGATAGCGGGCACGGATAAAATCGAATAATTTCGCGTATTCCATTCAAATCCTTTCTCAACCTTGATTGCTTGAGGCGCGCGCGGCCCGCGCCGAGGCAGAACCTTGTAGAAATCTGGGACCATTTGTTGGTCTCACTCCGATGAGAGCTACGAAATCTGGCCTCTGGGCTTCTTTCTCGCCTGCACCGTGACCTGCACCTCGTCCCCGTGAAATGCGCGGGCAATCGCTTCAGCGAACGCCTGCAGCCGGGTTGCGAACTCCTTCGGATCGCTTTCTGGCCCAAACACGGCGTCCAGCACGTCGATGTATTTTGTGTTTAGAAAGTTAAATAGAGCTTTTGGCGTGGCGACGTTTAACTTGGGGTCGTCGGCTTCCGGATCAGAGCCATCGGGGGAATGGTTGTGATCGGCTCCTTGGTTACCACTGCTGAGCGACCCTTCCTGTGCCTCCTTAAACTCGAACCTGCCGCTGGCGGCTGCGTCGCGAACCTCTTTCACCAGTTCGACCGCGCATTTAAGGCGCTCTGGCTCGGGCATGATCGATGGACCGAGAAGGGTTTTCTCCATACGTGACCATTGCTTTGCCAGCAATTGAGCTTCTGTCTCTTCCGGCGGAAGTGCCGGATATCTCGGGCAGGCGGGCTCATGCCCTTTCATCCGCCCGCAATGTTTGCAAGGTCGGCGGAACATTTCTTCGAGGCGGCTGATGGTTTCCCGCTCTTTCGCCCGTTCCCGCCATTTGCGCAGCGTGGCTGGCTTCACGCCTAGCGCCTTCACGTATTCTTGGAATCCTTTGCAGCCGTTTAATTCGTACTTCGGATCACCACGATATTCGACGAAGCGACGGCGGGCGTCTTCGATGCCTGGGAGGATCTTGTAATAGAGGTTCAGTCCTAGCTCCGCGTACTGTTGGTGCGCTTCGGCTACAAATCCCACGAGAGTGTTGTGAAAAGAGCGGTCATCGAGGCCGCTGAAGTCGTATACGCCATCGCGGGGAGCGACCGTGACGGTGTCACGGCCCCACACGACGATGTCGTTCAACGGCTCTCCTGTCGCAGAACACCCACCTGTTGCGTCAGTGGCACTCCTGGGTGTGCCAGAATCTGGCCCGCCCATGGGCAGCTGCTGAAGCCCGGTTGTTCCAGTCTGGACGAACGTTTCGCTGCTTGCCTCGTTCGCCGCCTTCCTGCTTTCCTCGTCCACTGCTTCGTCTCCTAGATTTCCATCGCGCTGCAATCAGAAGTGCAAGCGTTAGGAGAACGATATGGTCTTCAGGGAAATTGAGACAGGACAGCAACACGACCGCTCGGCTGCGGTTTGGTGTCCTTCAACGAATGGAGGAGAATGGAACGGGCCAGTCTTTGCGGAAACGCCTTACTGTTTAGAAGGAAGTATGTGGCCCAATTCGTGGATCAAAAGGGGAGATCTTCGTCGGTCAGTTTCAACAGGCGGCGACGAGTCTCGGATTCAGCGCTGTCGTCAAATTCCCGGCCATATTGCAACCTTTTCGTTAGCCGCAAGTGGTATCGCTCCACACGTTTCTCCAATACCTCTGCCGTGAAAGTTTCCCTTTGCTCGCCGTGAGCGGAACGGGCCGCATCAACTAGGGCCGTGATGTAGTCGAATGTCTTTGTTTTCGTAAACCTTCCCGTTTTGAGGATGCTGGTTGCCAATAGGTAGAGATACCAGTCTTTAGCATCAGTCTTGCCGGAACCCCAGTCAGCATCCTCCCGACCCAATGCTTCCAGGTCTTGGCGCAAAGAAGCCAAGGCCGCAGCTGCGTGTCTATAACCCGGATTATGTAGTGGTCGCACCCCGTCAAAACGTTTCATAACTCCGTCCAAGCCTGCAATTACTTTGCGAAACCGAGCCTTTGATGAACGGTGAGACTTCGCGTTTCTGTCCACGAGTGTTTCCGCTCTAACTGTAAAGAGGTAAAGCAGCTCAATGACTTGTGACATCTCCCCGACGACTTGTTCCAATCGAAACCACGCATCGTCGCGAGTTGGTTCATCTTGAATTGCGAGCGCGAAGCGTTCGAGCCACTGTGCTCTATCGGGACCTGCTACAGCGATGTGCGCACTCAGAGGCGGGCACCCCTCACTAGGTGTGTAAGCTTCCACAATTCGACGATACTTCGCGTCCGATTTCTTATTTGTATCCACCTGGAGTCCTGCTCTAGACAGCTTCTTAGGGCATTCGGCCTGCCTTGCTGTCCTGGAGCTTCGAATTGACAGATAGTAACGTGCAATTTCGGCGGACGCAATTTGTTCGCCGTGAAATTTAGATGCACTCGCCCAGCACGTGGTCAGCTACAAATCGCGACCTCACGTATGGCCGAGAAAAGCCGCACTTGAATCTGAAACTCCGCGCCGATATTGTAGAGTCCGCGACGCCCATGAAGCGGGGGAGAAAGAGTATGTCCCGCCGCAGAGGGCAGAATGGCTTTATTGAAAGGAGTGGGAAGTGGTTCGTCGTCAGATGGTGGATGGATGTTCCAGGGCAGGTGCAAAGGGTACACATGAGAGAAAGAGTGTGTCCCATCTCGGGTCCGGGGGTTCTTTCCAAATCTGAACGCGAACGTCGTGGCCGCGAAATCATCGCAGAGAGCGGTGCGGACACGGTCGAATACTTCAACAAGGTGGTCAAGCAACAACCCGCGACTTCGGTCACGTTCAGAGAGCAAGCGAAAAACTGGCTTGAACACCTCCGAGCCCGTAAACGTAAACCGGTTGCAGAAGGCACGATGGAAGACTGGGAGCGCACGTTGAACAACTGGATCAATCCTCACGTCGGCGATTGTCCCGTTTCAGAGGTCAATAACGGCGTGCTAAAGAAACTTGTCGCTGTCATGGCCAAACAGGGTCTGTCACCGAAAACCATCGAGAATTACATCCAGGTACCGAAGATGATTGTCGCCTCCGTTCTCGATGAGGATGGCAACCAGGTGTATCCGCGAAAGTGGAACCACGATTTTGTGGATATGCCTATCGTCGAACCGTCGGAGCAGAACCGGCCGTCGTTCTCGTCTGAGATCATGACCGGGCTTGCTAAGCATCGCTATCCCCGCGAACAGATGCTGTTCGTTGTCGCGGGGGCGGCGGGACTCCGTGTCGGTGAGGCACTTGGGATCGAAATCGACAAGCACCTCTCGTCGGACTGCTCGGTGGTCACTGTCGAGCAGAAGGCGCGACAGGGTCGCGTGGAACGTCGCGTGAAGTCAATCAATTCCAAGCGTCAGGTCGACATCGATCCTGCCGTCGCGAAGCTGTTGAAGGGTTTCATTGGGACGCGCACGAGTGGATTTCTGTTCCAAACAAGGAATGGGAAGCCTCTGACTCTGACCAATGTTCTTCGTCGCCACCTGCATCCGGCGCTGAAGAAGTTGGGATACGCGAATCCGCACACGGGCGATCACAAAGCGGGAACGCACGCGTTCCGGCGCTTCCGCAATACTTACATGCGGAACGAAACCTCGTGCCCCAAGGGTCTTCGCGATTATTGGTTGGGTCACGCCGGGAATACGATGGACGATCTGTACGACATGGTGAAACACAACGCGGTGTTTCGGAAACAGAAGGCGGCTGAATACGGGGTTGGGTTCGAACTTCCGGCTTCAATTGTACCGAATGTACCGAAAAACACAGCCAAGAGGAAGAGCAAGAAAGTTGCGTAAACAATTGAAGAGACGAGAGAAAGATTGGTCGGGGAGAGAGGATTTGAACCTCCGACCCCCTGGTCCCGAACCAGGTGCTCTACCAGGCTGAGCCACTCCCCGACTGGCAAGCTGCAGTGCGATTACAGCGGACGCGGGAGCACTCAAGCGCTCGGAAGCTGATTATAACATTGTAGCATCTGCTTGCCTCTCGAGTCTGGGCGCATCCCGCCCTCCGACGCTCACCGGTCGACTCTCCTATAGAATGGTTTTTTCTCGCGCATCCTAATCACTTGATTGCCCTTACCGCCGCAGACCCTGCTGACGCCGATCGAGCGCATCGAGCAGCCCTTCGTGCTGATCGAGGATGGCCGCATTCTGCACTGGGTTCACGTACTTCGCATGACGATCCCGAGCGCAGGCGTCGCAATTGATTTCGGCGGACGGCATCCTCGCTCCGGGCTTTATCGACATGCACATTCATGGAGGCGCAGGACAGATGTCATGGAAGCCGATCCTGCGCACTGCCCGCAATCGAGACCGTTGCTCGCCGCGCACGGCGTCACCAGCTATTTGCCCACCACCGTCACTGCGCCGCTCGAAAAAACTCTTGAGGCACTCGAGCGGCTTGCGGACGCAATCGACAATTCGGCCAGCGACGAACAAAGAATCGCGCTCGGCCGCTCGGAATCCACATTGAGGGCCCGTTCATCAGCCACGCTCGCCGGGGAGTTCATCCGCCACGACAATCTGTCTGCCGCCGACGCTCGCGATCTTCGACGGCTTTGGAGGCTGCGCGCGGACATATTCGCCTTATGACGATTGCTCCCGAATTGCAATGGCGCGCTCGCGGTGATCAGCCGAGGCAGTTCGACGCGCGGCGTTTCTCGTGAGCATGGGGCACTCTGACGCGGATTTTGAAACCGCCCGCGCCGCAGTCGATGCCGGCGCCCGCCACGCGACGCACACCTTCAATGCCATGCGGCCACTTGGCCACCGCGATCCCGGCATCATTGGCGGAGATCCTCACCGATCCCGGCATGACGGCGGACATCATTGCCGACGGCATGCACATCGATCCCTCCGTGGTGCAGCTTTTCCTGCACGCGAAGGGACCCGAGGGCGTGCGTTCTGATCACCGATGCCACCGCCGCTACCGGCATGCCGGATGGGCAATACAAGCTGGGAGATTTCGAGTTCGAAGTCAAAGATGGCAAGTGCGTGGCCAATGGCAGTTCTGGCCGGCAGCGTTCTGACTCTGGATCGCGCCGTCACAAACGTCATGCAGTTTGCGGGTTGGAATCTGTCAGGACGCACTACGGGCAGCCACTGCAAATCCGGCGAGCGGCTCACGGGTCTGCAGGGTAGAGGAGATTTTAGAGCTGGAGCGGCGCGCCGATTTCGCCGTCGTTGCTCTGCCGGGGAAGGTCCGAGAAACCGTTATTGCGGGCAGTGTAGTACTGTAAAGCCGCCAATCTTGAAGGAGCAGCGCATGGCCGATAAGGGCGGATTTCCGCATTACATGCTGAAGGAAATTTTCGAGCAGCCGCAAGGTTTGCGCAACACCATTCAGCCCCGAGTCTCGCTGGAGGAAGGCATTGTTCGGCTGGACGATGTCCGCATCCGGCGCGAAGAACTTCGCGAGCTGCGAGCGCATAAACATCGTCGCGTCGGGCACCAGTCGCCACGCAGGCATGGCCGGGCAATACATGATTCAGGATCTGGTGCATCTTGCCCGTCGATGTCGATTACGCCAGCGAATTTGAATATCGCAATCCTCTGATTGGACGCAGCGAGCTGACCATCGTGATTACGCAATCCGGCGAGACCGCCGACACGACTGCGGCGCAGCGCGAAGCCAAAGCCAAGGGATCGCGCACCATCGCCATTTCGAATGTCGAGGGCTCCACCATCGCCCGCGAAGCCGATGGCGTGCTCTACACGCTTGCTGGGCCGGAAATCAGCATCGCCTCAACCAAGGCGTTCACCGCGCAGATGGCAGTGCTTTTCCTGTTCGCTCTTTATCTGGCACAAGTGCGCGGCACTCTGACCAAAGATCAAATTCGCAAGTCACATTCGGGAACTGCTGGCCTTGCCGGGCAAAGTCGAAAACATTCTGCTAGGCGCACCGCAGTGCGAACACCTCGCCGACCTGTTCCATCGATATGCAGGACTTTCTTGTTCTTAGGGCGAGCCATCCACTATCCGATCGCGATGGATGGCGCCCTGAAGCTGAAAGAAGTCTCTTACGTTCACGCCGAGGGCTATCCCACGGGCGAGACCAAGCACGGCCCCAACTGGCCCTGATTGATGAGAATCTTCCGGTGGTCATCATCGCGACTTGCGATCGCAACGATCCGGGATCGGTGCTGCGCTACGAGAACACGCTTGTCCAACATCCAGGGTTTCAAAGCAGCAGTCGGCCGCGTCATTGCACTGGCTTCCGAAGGCGATGAAGAGGTGGCTGCAGCTTGGCGGACCATATGCATCCCCGTTCCCAGAGACGCCGGAGTTGCTGTCTCCGATTCTGGAGATCGTGCCGCTGCAGTTGTTTGCGTATTACATGGCGGTGAAGCGCGGGCTGGATGTGGATCGTCCCCGGAACCTGGTGAAGTCCGTGACCCTGGAGTGATTCGTGAGGTCCCGCGAGGCTAGTTGGGCTTGCGGTTCTTGCCGTCCGCCAGATGTCGAAGCAAGATGTTGTCTCCGGAGAATTTGAACTTCTCAAAGAAAGACGCTTCGGGATTGAGCAGCAGCTTCTTCGCGGGATTTCTTAGGCGCAAGCCCTCGCCGGATTCTGCTCGCCGTCCTCTGACTCGTTCGTGATCACCTGCATATAAAACCACAAGAAATGACGCATCTGGTCCAAAGAGCCCTTGAGAGCCTGGAGGGCTTCCATTTCCGGCAACTGGCTGAGGGCCTCAATCAACTCTGGATCGCTCGGGGCTTCCATGGCAGCGCAATTGAGTTCGCGCTGAATGGCTCGCAGATCTTCTGTGACTCTCAGGATTCGAACTCTGGATCTCGTCGAGGTAGTCTTTCATGTCAACATGGGTGTCGGCTTGCTTGAAAGACATCTCAACATCTCATCGGCACAATGGTGCGAATAGATGTCCCATGTGCATGCGCTTTGGTAATTCTGGCCGTTACTTTCGTATGCGGAGTGATTCAGGCGTTGGCCGCGCGTTGCGAGTGGGGCGAAACAGCCCGTCCAGAGCGGATTTCGGGTACTTCGACCAGGCGCACTCCGGTGCTGGGGCTTTCCACGGAATCAACTAACGCCTGCACCATCTGAGCGTGCGTTACCAAACCCAAACGGAAAGCGCCCTTTCGTGTGGCAGGAAAAATCTCCATTAGCCGGTATATCGGCAGGAGGAGATACGGCCAGCGATGTCCCGGGCCCAACACATACCAGGGTCGAAGGATGGTGGCATTCATGCCGCTGTCTCGGATTTTGCGTTCACATTCCGCCCGTACCTGGATATATGCCTTCATGATGGGCGCAGGCTGAGCCACGCTGAGATAGACGAAGTGCCGCACTCCGGCCTTTGCCGCGGTGTCAATAGCTCCGCTTGCGGAGACCAGATCGATTTCGCGGAACTGTTTTGCTTTGGCCGGACTCGGATGTGACACGCCGACCAATTGCACAAACGTATCTGACGGGCGGATGTGATCGGCATAGGTTTTGGAGTCGAGCGCATCCCCGAGGATCGGAATGCACCCTGACGGCAGTTTGGCCTTGGATTGCGCACGGGTCAGCGCCCGCACTTCGTGTCCGAGAGACACGAGCCGTTCAATCAAAGGGCGTCCGAGATAGCCAGTTCCGCCAGTCACAAAGATGCTGCGCCTCAACTTCACCTCCCTCCCATTTCCAGTACGCAGAATCGGAATTCTTGGATTGCCTGCCGATCGGTTTCACAACTTACACCGCTGGGACTTCTCCTGCAAATGGGCCGGATGACCTTCACGCTTCGTGCGTGAAGTGTTACGCTTGCGCTCGCAATGAAAAGGCTCTTTCCCGTCATCGCTCTTGTTCTTGCGGCAGTCTCTGCGGCCACCTCTCAGCCAAAACAATCCTTGGACCTTTCCGGATTTCACGTCGAGAAAGACGTTGCAGTGCCGGTACGCGATGGAACTATCTTGCGCGCCGACGTGATCCTGCCGAAAGAGACAGGGAAATTCCCAGTGCTGGTTTATCGCACCCCGTACGGCAAGGAGTTCGCGCTCCAGGATTACTCCACCTTTCGCCATGCCGCCGAACGCGGATACGCAGTTGTTGTGCAGGACGTACGCGGGCGCTATGCCTCAGCGGGAGAGTTTCGTCCTTACGAGAACGAAGCGCGAGATGGCTACGACACCATCGAGTGGGCAGCGCAACAATCGTGGTCGAATGGAAATATAGGGACGTTTGGACTCTCTTATCCCGGAGCGGTGCAATGGCTAGCAGCAGTTGAGAATCCACCGCACCTCAAGGCCATGGTTCCGGCCATGACGTTCTCGACCTATCAGAATTTCTTCTTCGCCGGCGGCACGTGGGACATGTCATGGATTGAATGGATTTGGGACAACATCGCTCCCGATATTCGGGTGAAGAAGAACCTGCCCGGCCCAAAGACATCCGAGGAAGCAGAAGCGGCCTGGACGAAAGACGGCTTGAAGATGGAAGCCGAGTTGCCTCTGCAGGACTTACAGGAACTCAAAGGGATCGCGCCTTTCTACTACGACTGGCTGAGCCATCCGCTGGAGGATCCGTGGTGGCAATGGTGCGAACTACGGAACAAGTATGGACGAACGTCCGCAGCGGTTCTGAATCTGTCCGCTTGGTACGACGACAATTACGGACCGGAGGGCGCCACCACGAATTTCGCCGGTCTTCTGAAGGCGCGTGCCGGGTCAAAGTCTCCAGATACGCACTTGCTGCTTGGCCCCTGGGTCCATGGCGTCGGTTCCACTGCGAAGGCCAAAGCGGGTGAGAGAACGTTTGCCGCATCCGCAGCGATCGACTATGACGACCTGGTGCTGAGTTGGATGGACCGCTACTTGAAAGGTATGGACAATGGCCTAGATCGCGAGAAGCCAGTGCGGTATTTCGTCATGGGAGACGACATCTGGAGAACAGCGGATGCATGGCCCCCAGCGGCAAAACGGACTTCGTACTTTCTTGCGAAATCCGGAGAATCGCAGTCAGGACTGACGACGCAAACGCCTCAGGCTTCGAAGACTAAAAATTCCTTCACCTCTGATCCGGCGCATCCAGTGGAAAATAGGTATGCCTCTTCCGGGGCGCATGACTACCGGGAGTTGGCGCAACGCAGCGATGTTCTCACTTTCGACTCAGCGCCGCTCGAACAGGACACGGAAGTGACCGGTCCGATCCAGGCCGTCATGTATGTGTCCTGCGATTGCCGCGATCTCGATCTCTGGGTACGGCTGCTCGACGTCGCACCTGACGGCACTGCATTCAACCTGATGAATCCGGGGCTGGATGTTCTGCGGGCCAGGTATCGTGAGGTGGGGAAAGGGCGGCAGTTACTCACTCCCAATAAGGTCTACGAACTGCACCTCGACAATCTGATTACGAGCAACGCGTTCAAGAAGGGCCATCGGATTCGCGTACAGGTTTCGGGGTCATTCTTCCCGAACTTCTCCCGCAATCTGCAGACGGGAAAGTTGGAAACGACTTCGTCGGAAACCAGCAAAGCGACCATTACCATCTATGCCGATCGCAAACACGCTTCGCGCGTCGTGCTGCCGATCGTGGCGAGATGACGATTCGTGTCCGGTATAATCGCGCGATCCAGAGATAGCACGAGGGGCCCCTTGTCCATCGCACAACGATTCATTCTGCTGTTGGCTGCCTTCAGCGCGGCTGCGTCAGCCTCTGCTCAAACCCGTGAGCCGGTGCTCAAACAGATTGATCTGCCGCATCCTTACTACTTCCGCGAAATGTATCTTCCTCAACTAACCAGCGGGCCGAGTGCCGCGGCTTGGACACCGGACTCGCGCTCGCTGATCTATTCCATGGCCGGATCGTTGTGGCGTCAGGAGGTTCGGGAAACCGCAGCGACGCAGTTGACCTGGGGTGCAGGCTATGACTATCAACCCGACTGCTCGCCGGACGGACATTGGGTGGTGTACGCGTCGTATTTGAAAGACGCGGTCGAACTCTGGGTTCTCAATCTCGAAAGCAAGCAAACCCACCAGCTCACCGCGGGAGGAGCGGTGAATCTCGAGCCGCGATTTTCGCCCGACGGCAAGCGCATTGCCTTTGTCTCAACCTTGTACAAAGGGCACTTCCATATTTTTACCGCGGACTTTGCGAACGGCGAGATTTCTCATCTGGAACGGTTGACGGGAGAGACACGCAGCACGCTTCCGCGTTATTACTACAGCGCCTTCGATCATGAGATCAGCCCGGCCTGGTCGCCTGACGGGTCGGAAATCCTTTTCGTTTCGAATCGCGGACACATCTACGGCACCGGAGGATTCTGGCGGATGAAAGCCATACCCGGCGCCGAGGCGCGAGAAATTCACTACGAAGAGACAGCATGGAAGGCGCGCCCGGAGTTTTCGCCCGATGGGAATCGCATCGTCTACGCCTCATACCTCGGGCAGGCATGGCATCAGCTCTGGCTGCTTCCTTCCAATGGTGGAGATCCGCTCCCGCTGTCTTACGGCAGCTTCGACAACATCAACCCGCGCTGGTCGCCGGATGGAAAAAGCATCGCCTTTATCTCGAATCGTGGCGGGAACACTTCTTTGTGGGTTCAGCAGGTATTGAGCGGCGGGCAGAGCGAAATTCAAGTCAAGGAAAAGAAGTACCTCAAGCCGACGGGCCAGGTGCGATTGACTGTGCTGGACAAATCCGGACATCCCACGCCGGCTCGCGTCTTCATCACCGGAGCGGATCAACGGGCCTACGCTCCCGAGGATGCGTGGATCCATGCCGACGACAATTTCGTCCGTGCACAGCGGCCTTTCGAAGCGCACTACTTCCACTCCAGTGGGATTTCTCAGACCACGGTGCCGACCGGGGAAGTCACAGTCGAAGTGATGAAAGGCTTCGAAAATCAAGTTCGAGCAGCGAACGTTGTCGGTTTCTGCGGGACAAACGGCTGATGTGACGATTCGGCTCCAGCCGCTCACATTGCCGCAGCAGGCGAATCAAAGATGGGTCAGCGGCGACGCCCATGTCCACATGAACTATGGGGGCGCTTACCGGAACACTCCGTCGCACCTCATTTTCCAGGCAGCCGCGGAGAATCTTTCGATCGTCGAGGATCTCGTCGTCAATAAAGAGCAACGTATCCCCGACATGGCTTACTTCAGCACCAAGCTCGACCCAGCCTCGACAGCAAGCAACCTACTGCTTCACGGGCAGGAGTTTCACACCAGCTACTGGGGCCACATGGGCCTACTGAATTTGACCGATCACTTTATCATTCCCGATTACGCAGGATATCCCGGAACGCCGGCAGCGAGCTTGTTTCCACCCAACGCCGTTGTGGCGGACATGGCGCACGAGCAACAGGCGCTCGTCGGCTATGTGCATCCTTACGATCCTATTCCTCCCGATCCCGACAAGGATGAATCTCTCACCCACGAGCTGCCAGTGGATGTCGCCCTCGGAAAAGTTGATTACATCGAAGTCATGGGATTTAGCGATCCACAGGGCACGGCGGCGATCTGGTACCGGTTACTCAACTGCGGCTTTCATTTGCCGACCGCAGCCGGCACCGATGCAATGGCTAACTACGCGTCTTTGAGAGGCCCGGTCGGATTGAACCGTGTCTATGCGGAAGTCCCACCAGGGAAGCTCGACGTGCACCTGTGGCTTGATTCCATCAAGCACGGAAAAACCTTCGCGACCAATGGCCCTTTGCTTGGCTTCAACATGGGCGGCAGGGAAGTAGGAGAAGACCTCAAGCTTCCCGCGGGTGAGAACAAGGTTCAGTTCAAAGCGTGGATGCGATCGTTCGTCCCCATCGACCATCTTCAGGTGGTCTGCAACGGCGACGTTGCTCAGGACTTGAAGATCGGGGACGATCATGAATCAGCTGACGCCAGTGATGTCGTGACCATCTCCCACAGCGGCTGGTGCGTGCTCCGGGCATTCAGCGATAAAGCCGAGCACCCAATTCTGGACGCATATCCCTACGCCACCACCAGCCCGGTCTACATCACCGTCGCGGGTTCGAAGACGCAATCGCCCAAGGACGCCGCCTTTTTCGTCAAATGGATCGATCGTATGACGGAATCGTCCAGCAACAATAAAGACTGGAACACGCCGGCAGAGAAGAAAGCAGTTCTCGATTTGCTTTCATACGCGCGGAAGATTTATTCCGACATGGGGCGAGCCGGAGCACATTAAACTCCGGCTCTCTGTTCCTGTTCGAGTTCCAGCAACGCCTTCTTGCGCCCCACGCCCCAGCGGTATCCGCCCATGTCTCCATTCTCGCGGACCACACGATGACACGGGATAGCAATCGCTACCGGGTTGGTGGCGCAGGCCCTCGCTACCGCACGGGTTGCCGTCGGCTGAGAGATGCCC
This sequence comes from Terriglobia bacterium, assembly GCA_963797845.1. GTDB lineage: Bacteria > Acidobacteriota > Terriglobia > Terriglobales > Acidobacteriaceae > DASREM01. The sequence continues at coordinate 1,050,317 of CAWCRE010000003.1, read as the reverse complement.
TTCGCCACCGCAGCGTAAGAGCGCGTGCTGCCAAATGGAATCTTCTGCAAATAGGCCCAAACTTTCTTTTGGAACGCAGTCGCCTGAATATCCAGGGGCAGGGTAGTGCTCAGTTTCTCTCCGCGCATATGCCGGAGAAGACGTTTGGTGAGCGCTTCCATCTTGTCGTCGTCGCGTTTTCGAATCGCAAAAGGAAATTCGTGGCGCAGTCCATGCTCCAGTTCGTCGTCTGAATCCGCAAACTGAATGGCGCAAATCCCTTTGTCCGTTGTCGCAATCAGCATCCGCCCAAGTGGCGAGTTCGCGATGGTGTAACGGATCGGCGCGGCAATAGCACCGCGGCGGTACTTGTCCGGAGTCATTCCCATCTCTGAGGCGGTTCGCTCATAAAGACGGCTGCTGGAACTGTACCCCGCGTCGTACATGGCTCGCGTCACCGAATGCCCGGCGCGCAGGTTGTTTTTGAGCTGGTTCATGCGGCATGAATCCGCATACGCTTTCGGACTGATCCCCAGCACCGACTTGAAGGTGCGTTGCAGGTGAAACGGGCTCTGGCGGAATTGCTCGCCGAGCTTCTCCAAAGTGATGGGCTCATCCAGGTGCTGTTCGATATAACGGCAGATTGCCTTGACCGTCTGCTGCTGCGGATTTCCCCGGACCGCACGGGGCCGGCAGCGCAAGCAGGCCCGGTAACCGGCCTTTTCCGCGTCATCGACCTTGCTGTAGAAGGTTACGTTTTCGCGCCGAGGGCGCCGCGCCGAACACGATGGCCGGCAGTACACGCCGGTGGAAGAGACGGCAAAGACGAATTTGCCATCCTGGCTCGGGTCGCGTTCGACCACCGCTTGCCATTGTTGATCTTCATCGAATCGTGGCATTTCGTTCGACTCTGCTTGTTCGAGTATCTCAGTAGTCGTCATAATGGACAAAGCCTACGCGGTCGGCAAACGGTGGGACATCCGGATCTTGCGGTCAAACCGTTTTTCCGGCACTATGCTCTGCACCGTGCGATGCATCCTGTGTTTACCCGTAATCCTTGCATTCGCGTCTTCTCTCATGATGAGTCAGACCCCGCCCAAGTCGCAGTGCCCCGCTCCCGACGGTGCGGTAGCACTTCGCATTGCGAATCCCATCCATCTCGACGCAGCCCATCCCGCGCCGGAGTGGGAAAAGACTCCGGCGATCTCGTTCTGCGCCGACTGGCAAGGCAAAAACCCTGACCCGCAGCGTCAGACAACGGTGCGGCTCCTATCGAGTGCGCAAACGCTCTACCTGCGCTTCGAATGCCGTTATCGAGAATTGTTCGTGTTCGAAGATTCGGAACCGAATGGCCGTCGCGATCATCTCTGGGACCGCGACGTGGCTGAAGTTTTTCTGCAACCCGATCCCTCGCGATTGCGCGAGTATAAAGAACTCGAGATCAGCCCGAATGGCATGTGGATCGACCTGGATATTTCTCCCAACGGACGAGCCGACTTGAAGAGCGGCATGGAGCGCTCGGTCTTTCTGGATAAGGCTTCGCAAACCTGGACCGCCGAAATCGCGATTCCCATCCAGGCCCTTACCCTTAAGTTTGACCCCGCCAAAGAATGGCGAGTGAATTTCTTTCGCGTCGAAGGCAAGCATGAGCCGCGTTCTTATTTCTCCTGGCAGCCCACACACACCCCGCAGCCGAATTTTCATATACCCGAAGCCTTCGGAGTGCTGCGCTTCCTCGATCGGTAAGTCATTGCTCGTTCGTGTGCCTGAGCGTAGTCTGGTGAGCGCTTCAAACTCATCCTTGGAGGTCTTCATGCGTTCCAGTCTTCGTCTGCCTGTCGCGGTGGTTGTACTATGCAGTGCGCTCGCCTTCGCTCAAGCCAAGCCCGGGGTTCTATCCGCCGATGAAGTCAAGCATCTCGCTCCGTCCAGCTATTTCTTTTCCGGGCAGACCGCTCCGGTGCAGCTGCGCAACTCGACTGGATTCCGGAGCGCAGGCAACAAAGTAGTGCTGGTGGGCTTGGTTGATACTTCTGGATATGCCGCCGACGTTCAACAAAAATACATGGGGTTTTTCATTACCGAAGCCAAGCTGAAAATTGGCGATGCCGAAATCAGTCCCGGGCAGTATGGCTTCGGATTTTCGAAAGACGGCAAGTTCATGCTGCTGGACGTTGCAGCTAATGAGATTGCCAGTACTGCGTCAGCCAAGGACGACAAACTGGCTCGCCCCGTGCCCTTGAAGATCGCCGCCGATGGCGACGCCTACAAGCTGTACTCCGGTAAAAATTGGGTCAGTATCAAGCCCGAATAGTTTAGTGGGTCAGCGGCTGAAACGGGCCGAGCACGACAGAGATGCCCGCGCGCTTTCTGAGTTCGCTCAGCAAAGCTTGGGCAGCATTCTGATAAGTTTTGGTCGGATCGGAGGCATCGGCCCAAACCGCTTCATAAATGACCTGCGTCGCTTCCTGAAGATCCATGTGCAGCGCCGCTTCCATCACATCCGCACGTTCCTGCAGGCGGTCATAGCACCCTTGGCAGATTGAGGCGAGCTCGCTCTTGGAAGCATGATGTTCATTGAGCGTGCAAGTCAGGTTGACTCCGGGATCGATCTGTACCGGCGACGTCAGAAGCTGTGATTTAAACTCCCGCAGAAATTTTTCCCGTTCCGCTTCCAGAGTGTCGAGGTCCGGCATATCCTCCGGCGGCGCAACCTTGACTGTCTCCGCCGCTTCCGTCGGAGAAACTCTTTCCGGTGCCTTGCAGATAGGGCACGATTTGAGACTGGCAGCGTAATAAGTTTTGCACTTCGCACAGGGAAGCCCATACCCAGCGGCGCCTGTCCGCGGCGATTCACCCTTCGAGGGCTGCGTGCTGGTCTGGGCGCCCTTGGCGTCGCCGTGGCCTGAACCGGTTTGCGATGGATTGGTCGAGTTCATGAGTGTCTCCGGCATTCCGCCATCGAGGTCTTAAAGCTCATCTTAGGCTGGCTCGACTCCTGATCCGAGAGCACGGCAGTGTGGGGTGAGCCGGTCCGTCCGTACATGCAGGTCATCAGCCAATGTGGTTACCGAATAATCAACGACTTGCCACCGCCAAGCGTCTATTTTTGGGACTACTTGGCCGGAGGCAATTCAAAATGAGACGGGAGCGCCAACTTGCTTGTGTCGCTTGCCCGGATCAGGCGGATCAGTTCTTCTTTTCGCTCGCGATACATGGTCTGACCAGGATCCATCTGCGCGGCCTGATCGAGTTCTTTCAGGGCCTCGGAATTGTGTCCCATGCTCATCAGGCAGCCGGCGAGGTAATAATGATTGTTGGCCGTCGGCTCCAATCGAACCGCCTCCCGAAACTCAACCGCTGCCTCGTCGAAGCTTTGCGATTTGAACAAAGCCGTTCCCAGATAGTGGTGACTGAGTGCAGAGTCAGGGCCGAGCGCTACCGCGATCCGCAATTCGCGCAAGGCCTCTGTGTCAGAGTTCAGCAGCAGGAAGGCTTGACCTAGCACGCGATGAGCCGAGGCGTTGGTTGGATTAGCCACAATAGCCAGCTTTAGCTCAGGGATCGCGCCGTCATAATCGCGCTTGGACATCAGCGCCATCGCCAGCACGTTGTGGCCTAACTTCGAGTCCGGATGGATGCGATAGAGCTCGCGCAGTTCGCGAATCGTCGCGTCGACGTTCCCCTGATCCCAATACGTGTTGCCCAGGTTGTAACGCACTGTCGCCTCCGCCGGCGCGATTCGCTTGGCAGCCTGGTATTCGCCGATCGCAGTCACGTATTCGCGGCTGTCGTGATAAATCATTCCCAGGTTGTTGTGCGATTCCCAGGAACTGGGATCGCGCTTGAGCGCTTCGCGGTAAGCCAGAATCGCCCCCGCTGTGTTGCCTTTTTGCCGGAGCGTGATGCCCATATCGTAGTAAGTTTCGGGGCTGTTTGGCTCGGTGGCGAGAGACTGCTCGTAAGCGTGCAGCGCCGCGTCGTAAGCCTCATTCAAGGAATGTGCCAGCCCGAGATAGCGATACGCTTCCGCATTTCCGGGATTAAGGCTGAGTGCCGTGCGGGCCTCGGCAATCGCGCTGTCCCCGTCGTCATACCGGTAAAAAACGTAGGCCAGGCGTGAGTGCGTTTCCGGAAAACCGGGCAGTAAATCTCGGGCGTTGCTGTATTCGTCGAAGGCTCCGTCCACGTCGCCCTGCTGCATCCGCAAATAGCCCATCGCGAAGTGGAGGGCAGCGTTATCCGGCTCAACAGAAATCAAGTCATGAAGCTTCGTCTCGGCCAGATCAAAATCTTTCTTACTTAGCAGCTCGTTCACCGACAGCATTTTGGTTGAACACGGCGCAACATCGGACCCAGTGTCGGGTATGACGTGCCTTAGCGTGGCGAACAGCTCAGCGCTAGCACCGGAACGGTGCAAAGCCATTGCAGTTTCAGGGCTGTCACTGAATCGCACACCATTGATCTTGATGACCTCAGAAATGCGGTGATTGGGCACGCCGGCACCGAGCCAGGCCAGAATTTCCGTGCAGCCAATCGCTGTGGCTTGGCTTGCCGGGCAAAGGGCCGAGAAGATGAGAAAAAAAGAAAGACAGATTGAAACAGGCCGGAACCGCACAGGTACTCCTTTTCAAACACAAGCGGAAATGAGCGCTGCTGATTCTCAAACATTAGCGCGCAGAGGTAATCGCGAGTAGCTCACGAAGGTAACAAGATCTAACTGGTTGCAGGGATGGAGGTTACGTCTTTCCGGCGAAGCGTTTTTTTCTCAACTTTTAGGGTCTTTCGGAGTTGACGGACCGGGGAAGCCTCCGGTACCTTGACAATGTGCCGTTTCCCCGGCATTTGGGAGGATTTTCCATGGTTGAAGGCCTGTTCCAGCCCATGCACTTACTGGTGATTTTTGCCATCGCCTTGCTCGTCTTTGGTCCAAAGAAATTGCCTGAACTGGGCAAGGGCATTGGCGACGGAATCCGTGCGTTGAAAGACGGAATGAAGGAACCGCCAGCCGAAGCTGCAAAACCGACCACGACCAGTACCGAAGTGAAGAGCTAGATTAGGGATTCAGCGTTCGATCCTGCCGGAGTTTTTTCCGTCTCCCTGATTTAACTCTCCCCCTTTTTCTTGTCGCGCAAGTGGAAGGGACAAGTGTGCCTCTTTCGAGGAACATGGGCCACTGTCCCTCGCGCGCGCACGTGTATAATTTCCTGCTCTGATTCAGCCGACATTTCCACTTACTGCAATCCCTGTCCAGCACGGACAGCAAGGCAACGCGTCAGCCCGAAGATAAGAGCCACGGGCTGATCTTCATTCAAATTCAGGAGGATGTTTGTGCGCAGACTGTGGTGGTTCCCTTCTATCTGTCTACTCGCGATGAGTGCGTCCTTATTTGCCGACCAGGTCACGTTAAAAAATGGTGATCGCCTGACGGGTACGATCGTCAAGTCCGATGAGAAAACCCTCCTGATCAAAACGGAATTTGCCGGAGACGTCAGCATCGACTGGACCGCCGTGCAACAAGTCAATTCTTCGACTCCTTTGCATGTTGCGCTGGAGAACGGCCAAACCGTGGTCGGTCCGGTCACGACCTCTGACGGAACTCTTGCTGTGGCGACCGCAAACCAAGGTACCGTCACAACGCCCAAAGCGGCCGTGAAAGCGCTTCGCAGCGAGAGCGAACAAGCGCAATACGATCAGTCGCAGCATCCCAGATTTACGCAGAATTGGGCTGGTGGAATCAACGTCGGGTTTGCGCTGACTCGCGGGAACAGCCAGACCAAAAATCTTTCATTGGCCTTCACTGCCGATCGTAAGACCTTGAACGACCATCTCGGTCTGTACGCGAATTCGGTGTACGCAACGGACGACGTTCCCGGAGTCACGGCGAGCACCACTGCGAACGCCATTCAGTCGGGCATCCGCTATGACCGCGATCTCACCAAACGTTTGTTCGCCTTTGTCGGAGGTGATTTTCAGACCGATGCGCTCCAGAGTCTCGACCTGCGCTCGGTGGTTACCGGCGGTCTCGGCGTGCATGTCATCAAGAACGACGCGACGACTTTTGACCTGCTTGGCGGCTTGAACTACACACGAGAAAACTATTCGACTTTCACGCGGAACCTTGTCGGACTCACGCTTGGCGAGGAACTCACCCACAAAGTGGGAGCAAATACCCTGGTCACCGAGAAACTGTATTTCTATCCGGATCTCAGTGACACTGGTGAATATCGCGGCATCTTCAACTTCGGAACAGTCACTAAAATCAACAAATGGCTGGGATGGCAGAACGCGGTGGCCGACACTTACGTGACCAATCCTCCTCCCGGTAAGAAGCAGAATGACGTGATTTTTACCACCGGATTGAACGTCTCTTTCACCCACTAGGCGAGCGGAAACTCTGGAACTTTTTGGCGTCGGCTCTCCTGAAGAGGGATATCCTCATCCTAGAGTGAGGTCGAAAGACCGACGCAAGGGAGGTCTTATGCGTAAATTAGGCATCATCATCGGAGTCGTTTTTGCCGTCATCGTAGTGGCCGTACTCATCTTTCTGGCCACTTTTGATGCCAATCGGTACCGCGGCGTGGTGCAGGATCAGCTACAGAAGAACCTTGGCCGTGATGTCAAACTGGGGACTCTCCACTTGGCTCTGTTTCCTCCTCGGTTGCAGGTGGATTCTCTGGCCATTGCCGACGATCCCAAGTTCGCCGACCCCAACCCGTTTGTACAGGCAGAGCAGTTGGATGTATCGGTGAAGCTGCTCCCCCTTCTGCATCATTCGGTAGAGGTAGACTCTCTCGATCTGCGCCGCCCCAAGGTGGAGCTGATCAAAGATGCGCACGGAATTTGGAATTTTTCTACTCTGGGCAACAAGTCTGAGCAGCAGTCACAACCCAAGTCATCGGAGAGTTCTAATCAGCAATTCGCCCTGGGGCAGTTAACCATTCAGGATGGCCAAGTGGGGCTTACGGATCAACAGGCGCACAAGCCCCGTGCTGTCTACGATCACATCGACCTCACGCTCAATGACTTTGCGCCCGGCCAGCCGTTCTCGCTGCAAGTCGCGGCTCACTTGCCCGGAGCCGGGAACCAGGAGGTTCGTTTGCAAGGCAAGGGTGGTCCCATCAACCAGGGAGACCCTGCGGGCACGCCTTTTCAGGGATCACTCGGGTTGAAAAACGTCGCTATCTCCGGCCTGAAACAATTTCTGCAAACTCCCGCTCTTGAAAACACCGATGGGACTGTATCCGGCGAGACGCAAATCAATAGTTCGGGAGGGAAGGTTGCGGCGCAAGGTCATACCGACATCGCGAATGCAAAAGTTCACGGCGTCGACATCGGCTATCCCATCGCAGCGGACTATGACTTAGCGGACGACCTGCACAGTGGCCTGCTCACGATCAACAAGGGGAACATTAAACTGGGAGCCACCCCTCTCTCTCTGAGCGGTACCGTCGACAGCAAGCCAACGCCCTCAGTCCTGAACGTAAACCTGAGGGCCGATAACGTGTCGATCGCCGAAATGGCCCGTCTGGCATCGGCTTTCGGCGTTGCCTTTGCACCCGGCACGGATGTAAACGGACGGATCAATGCCAATATCCAAGCACGAGGTTCGGCGAGCAAGCCGGCGCTGAACGGGACCATTTCCGCCAGCAATGTTCAAGCCACCGGCAAAGACATCGCCCAACCGGTGCAAATTCCCGAGGCGACGTTCGCGCTGTCTCCCACGGAAGTGCACTCCAACCCGTTTAACGTGGTCTCCGGAAATACCACGGTAGTGACGACGCTCGCTGTGCGTGATTACACCTCAAATTCTCCGTTTGTGAATGCGACCTTGCACGCTCCTAACGCGGCATTGCCGAACATCCTTGCAATGGCCAAGGCTTACGGAGTGAAAGGATTGGAAAAGATCAGCGGCTCCGGCACCATGAATTTGGATGCCCACATCGCCGCTCCGGTGCAATCGCTGACGGGCGACGCGGTGATGAGAGCCATCAACGGAAATATGAATCTCAACTTTCAAAACGTTCGCGTGGCAGGGGTGGACGTTGACCACGAGCTCGGTCAAATCGCAGGATTTCTAAAGGCGGGTCAGAAGGATCAGGGTTTCACCAACATCTTGAAGATGACCGGCAACATCGTGGTTACCAACGGCGTGGCGCAGACCAACAACCTGCAAGCCCTGCTCGATATCGGCAATGTCAGCGCCCAAGGGACTGCCAATTTAGTGACTCAGGCACTAAACCTTGACGTGAGCGCGGTTCTTGCCAAGGCGACAAGCCAGCAAGTTGGCGGAACTAGTATCGGCGGTTATATGAATACGGCGCTGGCGAACAATCAAGGAGAGCTGGTGATCCCGGTTCTCGTGACCGGCACTTTCAGCAATCCGCACTTTGCGCCCAACGTTCAGAAAATGGCTCAGATGAAACTCAAGGGATTGATGCCGAGTTTCGACAATCCTGCGGGAGGAGCTTCCAGCCTTCTCGGCGGCATTCTCGGGAAAAAATCCGGAGCGGCCCAGCCTGGCCCGGGGCAGCAACAGCAAGCTCAGCCCAACAACGCTGTCCAGCAAATTATCGGGTTGTTCGGCAACAAGAAGAAGAACAACAATCAACCCAACCCGCCAAAATAGATGTTCATGCAGAAAGTTCGAGGCCAGCGTGCTTCCCTCGCTTGGGAAGCACCTGGTCGATCGTGCATTGCCCGGGTTTCTTGTCGGGACGCCAGCGTAGAAATTTTGTGCCGTGCCGGAAGCGCCCGCCAGAGAAGTGGTCGTAACGCACTTCGCACACCAGTTCCGGCTTGAGCGGCTTCCATTCATCACTCCGTCGCGTGCTCCACCGGCTCGGCCCTCCCGGAGCTTTTCCGGTGAAACCCGGTGGTTTGATCAGTGGCTCTACGATCTTCTTCAACTCCTGCCTCTGCTCCGCGGTAAAACTCGAACTAAAGCCTACGTGGTCAAGATTGCCCTCTTCGTTGTGAAGTCCCAGCAGGAGCGAGCCAATACCGCCCCCTTTTTCTGCGTATCGAAATCCTCCGACGACGCAATCGGCAGTGCGCAGGCGCTTGATCTTTACCATCGATGTGCGCTCGCCCGAGGCATACGGCGCATCGAGCAGCTTCGCCACCACACCATCCAACCCAATCGGAGCCAGCTGGCTCATCCATTTTTCGGCCTGCTCGCGATCCCTCGAGGCCGGAGAGAGCCGGATCATTCCTTTTTCCGGTAAGCCCTCGAAGAATTTCTCAAGAAATTCTTTCCTCTCGGAAAGTGGACGGTCCACCAGCGACTTTCCACTTCCTTCCACCAGCAGGTCGAAGTTCATGAGCGTAACCGGCGTTTCCTGCGACAGCTTGCGAATCCGCGACTCTGCTGGATGAATTCTCATCAGCAAATCATCGAACGACAAATGCCCGTCCACGAAAATGACAATCTCTCCATCCAGGACAAATTGCTTCGCAGGCAACGCTGACAGTGTTTCGACCAGCTCAGGGAAGTATCGTCCTAAGGGCTGCCCCGCCTTGGACTGGAGCAAAACTTCCTTTCCTTTGCGAAACGCGAGGCAGCGGAACCCATCCCACTTGGGCTCGTAAAGCCATTCCGCACCGCTGGGAAGTTCCTCGATGGATTTCGCCTCGGCGGGAGGGAACGGAGGCTGGATGGGCAGGTCGATTTTCGGAAATTCTTGCAGGAGTTTCTCCGACGGGACGGCGCCCTTCGTAACGGTCGTCTTGGCGCGTTTGCGCGTAGCAGGCATAATTGCCTTGGATGCCGAGAGCGACAATTGGGCTCCCGCGTGCCTTGAGCAACCCGAGCCCCCAGGAACGCAACCTAAGTCTTACACCAAGTCAGGGGAACAAGAATGTCGAAAAGAAAGCACAATGAGGCACGTTTGGATGAACTGGGCGACAATCCAGCTCAGGTCGGCCAGGACAGCGCCGGACAATCCGGAGACAACCAAGAATTGTCGAATGTTGAAGACGCAGTCGATCAAAGCGTCGACGATCTGGTTGAAACCGGGCAGGATTTCGAAGCCAACGTCGCCCAGGGAGTGGAAGACGCGGGTGATGAACCGGAGAAGGAAGTCCGTACCCATGAAGATCCGAAATATCGCAGAAGGGATGAAGACGCCCCTTCTGACGATCGTTAAACCCGGTCCAACCGCGTAGATACAGTACCGATTTCTCTCCCGTGGAAGGACACTTCCTGACTCCGCACACCATGTAAAATGGCCATTCGGAGTCAGGAGAACGTCAGTTGAAATTCATTGTTGGATTCATCCTCGGAGTACTCGTCGTGCCTCTGGGCGTCTACTTATATTTCATCTCCGGCTCAGCACCCGTGGCTGCGTCGGCGCAACCCATGCCCTTCGAAAAGATGCTCGCCAGCAAAGCTCTGCACGCCAGGCTTGACAAGGAAATGCCCAAGACGTCGCCGGTCAATGCGGATGAGGCTAATCTGGAGGCTGGCGCGCAAATTTACCGCGAGAATTGCGCTGTATGTCACGGTCTTCCCGGCCAACCGGAAAGCGCCATCTCACGCGGAATGTTTCCGCGACCTCCGGTATTACTGGAAGGTAAAGGCGTCACCGACGACCCGCCGGAGGAAACCTACTGGAAGGTGGCCAACGGAATTCGGATGACCGGCATGCCTGGCTTCGATCAGCGCCTTACCAGCACCCAGATGTGGCAGGTCAGTCAGCTTGCGGCCAATGCCGATAAGCTTCCCGCGTCGGTGAAAGCTCTTCTCCAGGTGCCTCTGCCTTCACCGAATGTCACGGCCTCGGTGCCCGCCACCCCAGGCAAGTAATTTCCTATTGCAATCCCATAGAGCATGTGCCATCGTTCTATGGCGTTCCAATAGGAGAGTGAAATGGGCGATAAACCCGACGTCTGGCAGGGAACCCTGGCCTTGATGATTCTGAAAACGCTGGAGTCCATGGGCGCCCTGCATGGCTATGGCATTGCGCGGCGTATCGAGCAGACCAGTGGCGATCTTCTCTCCGTCAACTATGGCACTCTTTATCCATCCCTGCTGAAGCTCGAGCAGGAAGGCTACATAAAATCGGAATGGGGTATCTCCGACAATAATCGCAAAGCCAAGTACTACAACCTGACTCGATCTGGTCGAAAGCAGCTTGAGAAGGAGACCAGGGATTGGGAACAGGCTACGCAAATCGTCGCCCGCTTTCTCACTCCTTCCGAGGAGTCCTAGATGAAAACTCTTCGCGGTTTATTGCTACGGGCCGGGGCCCTGTTCGGAAAAGAACGGAGAGACCGCGAATTCGCGGATGAGATCGAATCCCACCTTCAGTTTCACATCACCGACAATATCCGTGCCGGGATGAGCCCGGAGCAGGCTCGCCGCGAAGCTTTGCTGAAATTTGGCAGCGTAGAAAGCACGAAAGAGAGTTACCGCGAGCAGCGCGGATTACCCATCCTCGAAACCCTGGCGCAGGATTTGCGCTTCGGAATTCGCATGCTGCGCCGTAACCCGGGGTTCACGGTTACTGCCGTGTTGATCCTCGGGTTGGGAATTGGCGCGAACTCCGCGATCTTCAGCGTGGTTAATGCAGTCTTGCTGAAGCCACTGCCTTACGAAAACGGCGATCGCTTGATGATTATTCGTCAGCAGGCAACGCGCGCCGGGGTGAACGACGTTCCATTTTCCGTGCCGGAGATCAACGACTATCGGTCCCAGAATCATTCCCTCAGTGGCTTGGTGGAATACCACAACATGGCGTTCATTCTTCTGGGACGCCAGGAGCCCGAGCGAGTTGTCACCGGCGTCGTCTCTTGGAATTTTTTCGACGTCTTCGGAGTCAAGCCGTTGCTAGGGCGGAATTTTCGTGCTGAGGACGAAAAGCCTGGAGCTCCCGCCGTTCTGCTCTTGAGCTACGAGTATTGGATCCGGAGTTTCGGGGGAGATCCCACCGTCGTCAACCGCACATTCACCATGAATGATCGTATTCATACCGTGATTGGCGTGCTTCCTCCGGTTCCGCAATACCCCGACGAGAACGATGTCTACATGCCCACCACGGCTTGCCCATTTCGTTCCGATCCCCAGACAATCGCGAACCGTCGGAATCACATGATGCGGGTATTCGGTGTAGTGAAACCCGGAGTCGACTTTCGGCAGGCGCAAGCAGACCTCTCCAACATCGCTGCGAACCTGGAACGAACTTACCCAACCGATTACCCTTCGCAGTACGGATACGCGGTGCAATCCACTCCATTGCGCGAAGAGCTGACCCACAACGCCCGTCCCACGATGCTGGTGCTGCTGGGCGCCGCGGCGTTTGTGCTGCTCATCGCGTGCGCCAACGTTGCCAATCTGAACCTCGCCCGCATGACTCGCCGAGAGCGGGAACTATCTGTGCGTACTGCGCTGGGAGCCGGTCGCGGCAGAATCTTCCGCCAACTCCTGACGGAGAGTCTGGTCGTTGCCTTGGCCGGTGGCGCGTTGGGACTGATCCTTGCCCATAGCGGCCTTAACCTGCTCATTGCGTTCGTTTCTCATTTCACGCCGCGAGCGCGTGAGATCCGTATCGACCACACAGTACTTCTCTTCACCTTGATCATCGCTGTAGTGACCAGCATCGTGTCGGGAACGATCTCAGCTTTGGACGCAGGATCATCCCGCGATTTGCACGATAAGAGCCAACATGTTTCCGCTACACTGGGGCGGCGCCGGCTGCGAAATGCGTTGATCGTCTCCCAAGTCGCGGTGTCTTTCCTGCTCCTCATCGGCGCCGGACTGATGTTGCGGAGCTTTCTGAACCTGCAGCATGTTGATCCGGGTTTCCAACCGGAGAACGTGCTGACCATGAGAATTGATCTAGATTTCTCAAAGTACAACAATGAGGAAAAGCAGAGGCAGTTCTACGAATCTTTGCTGCAAAGGATTGAAGCACAACCCGGCGTTCGTTCCGCAGCGGCCACCATGATATTTCCCCTGGGGGAATCTATGCCCATGCAGAACGATTTCATGATTGAAGGTCAAACCCCGGGTCAGACCTCCGTGCCGGTCGGAGATTTTCGTGTCGTAAGCGCGGGCTACTTCAAAACCCTTCAAGTGCCAGTGATCGAGGGACGTGAATTTTCCATTGGCGACCGGCCCGGCGCACCGTCGGTTGTCATCATCAACCGCTCCAGCGCTCGTCGTTTCTGGGGCAACCAGGAGGCATTGGGCAAGCGCATTTCCACTGACAACGGGAAGACCTGGATCCAGGTTGTGGGCGTGGTGGGAGACGTCAAACAGAACGGCCTCGATCAGGATGCTAGCGACGAAATCTATTTCCCGTTCGCGCAAGCGCCGTTGGCGAACGCGAGTTTGGTGGTGAAGACAACGGTTGAGCCGATGAGCGTAGCGCGAAGCATTATCGAGCTGATTTACCAGATCGATCCCAATCAGCCCGCCGCGCGAGTACGTTCGCTGGAACAGGTTCGGTCGGATTCCATTGCCGTGCCTCGCCTCACCCTGAGCTTGCTCGGTCTTTTCGCGCTGATTGCGCTGGCCATCGCAGCCGTGGGCATTGGTGGAGTGATGGCGTTAAATGTCAGCCAGCGCACTCACGAAATCGGCGTGCGGATGGCGATCGGGGCTTGGCCTCGTGAAATTCAGCGCATGGTGTTGAGGCAGGGACTGCGCCTTACTTCTTTCGGGCTTGTCCTCGGAGTAGTTGGAGCGCTGAGCCTCACCCACATCCTTCACGGGCTGCTATTCGAGGTGAAGCCTACCGATCCGTCGACATTCGTCGCGGTGGCGGGAGTGCTGGCGATCGCGGCGGCCACTGCAACGTATTTTCCGGCCCGACGCGCAGCGCGAGTGGAACCGATGACCGCCTTACGCTGCGAGTGAATTTCTCACCAGACCTTGCAGAGCTTGTCGGGCGGCCGCACCATTGGCTGCCCCGCTTTGCAGGAAAACGCGTTGGAAAATTCCGGCATATTCACCACCACGCCATTGATGCGAGGCTTGGCCGGTGAGTGCGGGTTCGTGACCGCCCACTCGCGCAACTGCTCCGGCCGTTCGTTCGAGCAATCCCACTGGGCGAAGCCGATGAAGAATCTTTGCTCCGGTGTCAGTCCATCGATTGGCTCCAGAGTCTTGTCTTTGTTTGCGTTCTTCCAGGCCATGAAAGCCAGAATCTCGCCGCCCAGGTCTGCGGTGTTCTCGCCGAGCGTCAGCTTGCCGTTCACGTGTACGTCGTCGACGGCGACATATTGCGAGTACTGATCGTCGACGCATTGCGTGCGAGCCGCAAACTCTTTCGCATCTTGTGGTGTCCACCAGTTCCTCAAATTTCCGTGCGCGTCGAATTGGCTCCCTTCGTCATCGAAGGCATGCGTCAGTTCGTGCCCAATCGTTCCCCCGGTGTCACCATAGTTCGGAGCGTCATCCAGCTTCGCGTCATACAGCGGAGGCTGCAAGACGCCAGCAGGGAAGTTGATGTCATTCATCTGCGGATTGTAATACGCATCCACCGTCGGAGGCGTGATATCCCACTCGCCATGGTCGACTGGCTTGCCGATCTTGTTCAGTTGCCGATGAGCCTCAAACTGAAACGAGTGCCGCACATTGTTGGTGAAGTCATTCCGGCTGATTGCCACCGAGCTGTAGTCGCGCCACTTGTCGGGATAGCCGATCTTATTTCTGATTCCGTGCAGTTTCACCAGGGCTTTGGCCTTGGTATCGGGACTCATCCAGTCCAGTTGTTCGATTCGCGTCTGCATGGCCGCTTCGATGCCTTCCAACATCGCGATCGCCCTGGCTTTCAGTTCTGGAGAAAACACCGCGCCTACGTAAGCTTGTCCCAGCGCCTCGCCCAGGTCCTGGTCAACGTACTGCACACACCGTTTCCAGCGGGGCTCAAGCTGTTCCGCTCCGCGCATATACTTCCCATAAAAGTCGAAGCGCGCTTGGACGAAATCCTCCGACAGGTAATTCGAATAAGCATTCACCAGCTCAAAGCGCAGATACGCCTTCCAATTGTTCAGAGGTTCGGTCCCCAATTCTGAGTTCAATTCTTTGAAAAAATCAGGCGAAGCCACGTTCACTACTTCGAAGGGCGGGGCGTTTAGAGAACGGAAGAAGGCTCGCCAATCGAACTTTGGTGCCAGTTCCCGCAGTTGGGCCGGAGACATCTTGTGTTTCAAATTGTAAGGATCGCGGCGCTGCACTCGGGTTTGCGAAGCTTTCGCCAGTTGCGTCTCGATACGCATGACCGTATCGGCGTTCTTTTGGGCAATTTCGGGGGAATCTCCGGCCAATTGAAATATCCTGGCGACGTGCTTTAGATAGCGTTCGCGTATCTCTTTCGACTTGGCGTCATCCTTGGTGTAGTAGTCGCGGTCCGGAAGTCCAATCCCGCCCTGATCGAGTGCTGCAATTTCCAGTTCCGAGTTGTCCAGGTCCTGCGACGAGGTAGTCCCGAACATCACCGCGTCGGTCTCGAGTTCGCCCTGTAATCGAGCCACCACGGGCGCGAGGTCCGAGACCGACTTCACTCCTGCAATTGCGTCCAGGTCAGGCTTCAACGCAGAAAGCCCCCGACTGTTGATGCTCTTCTCGTCAGTGCAGGCAGCATAGAAGTCTCCGATCTGTGCAGTGACACCATCTCGCTGTGACGCGCTTGCAGCTTGCTCCAGAATTCCCCGCAGCAGCTGAAGATTATCTTCATACAACTTGGCGTACACCGACCACGCGGTGCGATCGGGCGGGATCGGATTCGACTTCTGCCATCCCCCACATGAATATGTGTAGAAGTCGACGCAGGGATCGACCGTCTTATCCATCGCATTCACATCCAGGCTGGGGCGATATGGCAGCGACGGAGTACCTGTCGAAGAAGTTTGAGTGTTACCGAGAACTGTCAGGAGTAGTAGGAGCAGTATAAAAGAAGCGAGTTGTTTCATCATAGGCAGACGCACAAGTGAACGGCAAGGGTAGCAAAAATGCCACCAAAGTTGCTAATCCTGTGACGAAGTGGCAGATTCTTAGGTCAGTTGACTTGCAGGCTGTCGAGCATCTGCTGGTAGGTGGGTTGTATCTGCCCGAAATCACTTTCAGGCGCAATAAAGATGAGATATAGAAGACCGCCGCTCGATCGCGGGACCGTGACCAGCCAATCTCGTTCAGCTACGGGCTGTGAGCCACGCTGAATCGGCGACGCTCCCGCCAAGTCGATCGACCGGCCCGAGACGCCGTTCACCGAGATGCGACGCATGCTCCCGTTGGCGCGTAGTCCCGGATTCGACTGCTGAAGGCTGGAAATCAGATCTTGTGTGGCCTGGTCGAGCGAACTCGCGTTGGGGTCTTGTCCTCCGTTTACGACAACCCCATACGCAATGGATCCCTGCGCTACGCCTGCTGCCGGAGCGATCGTTGTGCCATTCTGATCACTCTGTGCTTGCCAGTTTTGCGGATAAGAAATAGTGAACGCGCGTTGTTCCAAGCGTTTTAATCCCCCGCTCGGCCTCACTTGAGAATAAGAAACATCCGCCAGCGTGGGGTTTCCGTTTGTCTGCGGGGACGAGTTGTTACTGGTGGGCGCGAGTTCGCGCGGAATTGAGCCGTTGCGCTGATTCTGCCGCAACCACTCCCCAGTCTTGGCCCCATTGGCAATCTCTTGTGCCGTGTAGGCGCGTACCCCCGCCGCGTCTTGTTTTGCAGAGGCAAACTGTGGACTGCTCGGCTGGTAGTTTCTGTGGGGCCAGTCGCGAATCTCTTTCTGCACAGCTTCTACGCGATTTCCCGGATTGGGGTGATCACTCAGAAACTGAGGTCCTCCCGGACCGCCCTGTTGTTCGAGCTTTTGAAAAAAGTCGGCCATGGCCTGCGGATTGAACCCGGACTTGTACGCGATGATGGCTCCCACCGAGTCAGCTTGCGCTTCGTCGCCTCGCGAATACTTCAACAGGACCGCGCCCGCGCCCAACTGAATGCCCGCACGCGCCAGACCACCCAGTGCACCGCCTCCTAACGCTCCGCCGAGCGCTCCCAAAATGTTGGCCCATTCCTGTTTAGGAGCTTGTTTCGCAGAGTGTTGCATGTAGACGTGGGACATCTCGTGCGCGATGACACCCGCCAGTTCCGCCTCATTGTCGGCTGCGGTGATGGTTCCCAGGTTGACGAAGATCGGCCCGCCTGGCAACGCGAAGGCGTTGATATCTTTTTGTTGGATTACATGAAATTGGTATGGCCAAGTGTACTGCTGCGGGATGACCCGCTCCATCCTCTTTCCCAGTTCCTGCACGTACTGCGAGACGGGACTCGAATCCGGCAGCACTGGCATCTGTTTGTAAACTTCCGCCGCGGCTTGCAGTCCGAGCTTTTCCTGGTCTTCGCGGCTCATTGAAACCGAACCGGGATTCGGCAACTCTGGCCCAGGGATGGCCGCCAACAACCATGCTGGTTCCGTCATGAGCACTGTCAAAACCAGCGCCAGCACTTGGGTGTGTACGGAACGTTTCGTCATTGCCGTCTCCTCGCTTCGATTGCCCGGGGCCACTCGCGCCGGATGAGTGCGCGATTTTTAAGATGCGAATGGCTTCTGCCCAAGATGTCTTGGGCGCAACCTCCCTGGCCAGGCTTGAAGCCCGATCATGAGGTTGCGCTCAAGTTAATCTTATTCTGTGCAGGAAATGTTCGGCAATACCGGGGGGAGGGTGGGGGAGTTTGCCTTCGTTTAACCTGTGACCCTGTCTAACTCTCTGCGATAGGAGCGTCGGCGGGATTGCATACGCGGAAAACCTTTCTTGTCCACCTTCATCGCTTCGCAACAATCATCGCATAGCCAGATAAACATCGTCGATTGCGAGGCCCTCATCGGAATTCCCCTGAGCCGCAGGGGCCGAAAATAGTCGAACTCGGATTCGCACGCCGGGTTGGCACATCGGTATTTCATGACCTCTCCTATCAAATCGTAAGAAAGTAAAAGAAGTGGAATTACTTGGCTGTCAAATCAGCCCGAACTCTAGCCCGCTGACATTCCTTCCAACGCCCGGCGATTTCGAATGAACAAGGTTGCGCCCTTGAATTCCATCAATTTCTGCTTCTTGAACTCACTCAGCGTGCGGGTGACGGTCTCGCGGGACGCGCCGATCAGTTGCGCGATCTCTTCGTGGGTCAAGGCAACCTTGACCCGCTGTTCCAAGCCATTTGCAGTAGCATCGCCGGAAAGCTGTAATACCAGTCGAGCGAGCCGTTCCGACACGGAATATGACAGTCCGATAGAACGAATCAGTTCGTAGGCGGACTGGCAATCGCGGCTCAGGTGCTGCGCGGCGTGCAGGCAAGCCTCGCCATACTGCTTCAGAAACACCAGCAAGTCCTCGCGAGCGATAAAAGCCAATTGGGAGGGCTGCAAAGTTTCCACCGTCAACTCGTGTGCTTTGCCGCTTACCACCGACTGCAAGCCAAGAACCTGTCCCGGGTCGCCAATTTTTAAAATGATGGTTTTGCCTTCGCTGTTCGCAGTCATCAGTTTCACCCGGCCCTGGCACAAAATGTAAACTCCGCGGGCGGACTGCCCTTCCAGAAAAACCATCGAGCCTTCCGGATAGGAGGTGACATGCTTGATCTGGTTCAGAGCCTTCATGGCGTCCGGCGCCAGCGAGCAGAAGAAGTTGCTGTTCCTCAATTTGCAGTTCATGCAGTTGTCGACGATCGGCAAGCCGTAGGGAGAGTGCGTCTTCACCTTGGTATCAGGAAGTCCGTAGCTATACGGAACCTCGGCGCTCGCCATCAGTTCGGCATTCAACATATTTGCCATCCTCTCGTTTCCCAATCCTCAAACCCCGTTACAAGAGCCAATGTAGATTTCTGGGTCCAGTTTTCCTACTAGGTAAATCCCTAGTTTTTCGTGGGGCGGGCGTCTGTCTGTTTCCAGGAAGTTTCCAGCTCCGGAGACACATAGGTCCGCCCGGCAAGCACGGCAGAAACGGCCTTCGGCAACTGTTCCATCGCGTAAACCTTCAGTACATAGCCTGCGGCTCCCAGGCTGCGTGCCTTCCGGACGTAAGCAGGTGTGGATTGCACGGTTAGAAAGATCAGCTTGGTGCCGATCCCCAGCGCGCGTAGCGTGGCCGCCGCTTCAAAACCATTAAGTTCCGGCATGCTGATATCACTGACAATCAGGTCCGGATTCAGGTTCTGCGCGGCTTCCACCAGTTGTTTGCCGTTGGTCACTTCCGCGACGATCTCGTAATCGCTTGCCAGCAGTGACCGCACCTCCTGCAACACCACGGTTTGGTCATCCGCCAACAGCAGTCGCTTGCGACCTACTGCCCTGTCCTGGGATTTCACTAGGTTCTTCTCCAACTCGGGATCGGACACATAGCCAATGGACTTTGAAGACGTGGCCACTCCTGAAGCCTACGCAACCCTGCGGAGAACGACGACTGGGGTAAATACTAGTTTTTCTATTCGCCGATAAGTCCTTGCTGGAGAGAAACTTTGGTGAGTTCGGCCACGCTGCGAACGCCCAGGCGGGTCATGATTCGGGCGCGATGGAACTCCACGGTCTTGATGGAAACGTGAATGATGTCGGCAATTTCCTTGTTGGCCTTGCCTTGCACGATGAGTTGCAGGATCTCGCGTTGGCGCTCTGTCAGTTCCTCGGAATCGTCGCTGATTTCCCCGGACCGGTTCAGCATTTTTGAACGCACTTCTTCCCCGAAGCTTGCGGTGATGTAGGTCTTTCCATGCAGCGCAGAATCGATGGCCTGCTGCAATTCTTCGCGCGCTCCGGACTTCAAGACGTACCCCGCTGCCCCCGCTTTGAGAGCATGCTTCAGGTAGGCCGGGTTCAGATGCTGGCTGAGGAAAATGATTTTGGTCAGGGGAAGCGACTTCTTGATCAGCCGGGCGGATTCAAACCCATTGAGCACAGGCATGCTGATGTCGAGCACGACGACGTCGGGCTTCAGTTGTTCGGCAGCGGCAAGCAGTGCCTTGCCGTCGTAGGCCTCTCCCACAATCTCGAAACGGTCCTGCAAACTGGCGCGAACGCCATCCAGGATCAACGCATGGTCGTCGCCAAGCAAAACGCGAATCCGTTTCATATCAGCTCCGCTCGCCGGCCATCATACCGTGGCAAAGACAAATTGGATGGCCTTGTCAATTATCTATGGTATGCCAGCAACCCTTGTGTCATCATCAGAAGCAATCAAGTGCCCGTCTGCGTTGGGGAGTAAGTCGACGTGAAACAAGGACCGGCGATCAGCCCCGTTCGTGCCCAGGATACTGTCTTGCGTCGCTCCCTTATCTGGAGCGGGGTCGGCATCGGTACGATCGTGCTGATTGCCATCAGTACCTTCAGCACTCAGCGGCAGGTCGATCTTTTTGATTACTGGGTGGACCACAGCCGGGCCGTCATCAGCAGCACCAAGGCGCTTCAAACTGATCTGACCCGGGCCGAAAGCGCTGAGCGTGGCTTTTTGCTCACCGGCCTAGATCGCTACCTACCTCCATTCCACGACGCCGAATCCAAACTGTTCGAGAGTCTCTCCCGTCTCAAGGGTTTGACTGCCGACAATCCCGCTCAGCAGGAACGTCTTCGTCGGCTCGAACCCATGCTGCGCGCCCGCATGAGCGTGATGAACGACATCATCAACTTGCGCGCAACATCAGGGCTTCAGCCTGCGATTGACTTGATCCTGCCCGGCCGCGGCGATGAGATGAGCCGTCAGATTCGAGAGCTGGCGCAGGAATTCGAAAATGAGGAGTCCCGCCTTCTCGAAGATCGCACTCGCGATCGCCAGAAGTGGTCGCATATCGGACTCGTCGCGACCCTGGTCGCCGGTTCGCTGGCGCTGATCGTGATGATTACCGCCCCGATCGACCTCCGCAGAACTGTCGTGCAGCGTGAACTCGCCGACAGGCATTTTCGCGAAGCCGAGTCGCGGGCCCACGCGCTTTTCGAATCGGCGTCCCAGGGAATTTTTGTCGCCGACCGCGACGGGCACATCGTCATGAGTAATTCTGCTCTGACCAGTATCTTTGGCTATTCTGCCCGGGAATTGCAGACCATGAAAGTGGAGCAGCTCTTGCCCGAGAGCTTACGCGACCGGCACGTGGGACTGCGCGATCAGTATTTCGCCCGTCCTCAGAATCGTCCTATGGGTCTTGGACTGGATTTGCAAGCGCGGCACAAGGATTCGTCAAATTTCTACGCTGAGATCAGCTTGAGTCACATCGAAACTGAGCAGGGAACCATGGCCGTGGTATTTGTGACCGACATCTCCAAGCGTCGCGCTGACGAGATGGCGATTCATCAGCAACGCGCCGACCTACGGGCATTAGCGGGCCAGCTCATGACCGCGCAGGACGACGAACGCCGCAGAATTGCGCGCAATTTGCACGACGATCTTTCGCAACGGCTGGCTTATCTTTCCATGGATCTCGGCAAACTTGCCATGCGGCCCCTTGATCCCGAAACCATCGATCACGTCCGCATTCTGCAACGTGGCGCGGCCGAAGCGGGGGAAACTGTCCGTGTCATCTCTCATGAGCTTCACCCTTCGGTTCTGGACGATATTGGCCTCGAAGCTGCCCTCGAACAATATTGCGAAGAATTTCAGGAGCGTACTGGCATACGGACCGAGTTCAAGGTCGGCGATCTCCCCGGAAATATTCCCCGCGACGTGGCTAACTCCATCTATCACATCGGGCAGGAATGCCTGCGAAACGTTGCCAAGCACTCCCGCGCACAGCATGCGATTGTTACCCTGGCCATGAGCGATAACATCTTGCGCTTGGAAGTGGATGATCGCGGAGTGGGCATGCGAACGGGTCGCGCCGCCGGCTCCTCTTTGGGGCTTATCGCCATGAAAGAGCGCGCTAGGCTTGTGAATGGCAGTGTTGCGGTCGCTTCCCGCGAAGGTGAGGGCACGCGAGTACTCGTGGAAATTCCACTCGATTCGGACAGCCTGGTATAGCCCTCTGAGAATTAGTCGCCTCGCGACTCACTTCGCTCGCACAAACTCTTTTTCTATATTCGCATCGAAGCCCACTGTTCAATGGCTCGCGGGCCTGGTAGAGCAGAGATGGAGAGTGTATGCGGGGTGTGTCAGGAACTCAGTTTCCTCATGGTCATAGTTTTGATCGGCGTGCGTTGTTGAAATCGGCGGCGGGCGCCTTCATCGGAGCTTCTGCTTTGCACATCGGATCGGAAACGGCCTTTGCCCGTAAATCAAATTCCCAACGCGAAGATAGCAACTCCGGACAGCTGCGCAAACAGATGCTCGGCTTTATGCTGCCGCACGAGCAATTTCCGGTTCCTCAGCTGATAGAGTTTGGAACCGCCGCGGAGGCCGCGGGATTCGATTTGCTTGCTACTAGCGATCACTTTCAACCATGGCAGTCGAACGAAGGACATTCAGGAGAAGCCTGGGTCACCATGGGGGTGCTCGGCGCGCGCACGCACCGGGTTTGGATTGGCCCTACGGTAACCTGCCCAACGTTCCGATACAACCCCGCCGTGGTTGCAGAAGCGTTTGCTTCTCTCAGCCTGTTGTCTCCAGGCCGCATATTTCTTGGCGTCGGCTCGGGTGAAGCCCTCAACGAGCAGGCCGCGACTGGTGTCTGGCCCCAGTGGAGCGAGCGTTCTGAGAGGCTCATCGAAGCCACCCAGCTCATTCGTCAGCTCTGGACAGGGCAGCCCGTCCAACACCAGGGCAAGTACTACAACGTACATGCGAGGTTGTTCGATCCACCGGCGAAACCTATTCCTTTGCTGATGGCTGCGAATGGTCCGAAGGCCATGCGTCGCGCCGGTCGGTATGGCGATGGCTTGATTACCGATCCCAAGACTTGGAAGCAGCATAAAGACGAGTTCCTCAATGGCGCTAAAGCTGCCGGAAAGGATCCTGCCGAGATGCCCGTGCTGGTCGAGCAATATGTCGTAGTCGGTAGCCAAGAAGACGCGAAAGTCGCAGCCGAGCTTTGGAGGTTCGGGCCTAAGGCCTTCAAGTCTTATTACAATGTCCGCGATCCGCAAGCCATCCAGCAGCGCGCCGATTCCGAGATCCCGCTTGATCAGGTTTATGGCGATTGGCCGGTCAGCACCGATCCCGCTGCTCACCTCAAGGTCATCAACGAGCTGTTCGAGAGTGGAGTGAGCATCGTGAACATTCACACCGGGCAATCAGACCAACAGAAAGTCATCGAGTTCTACGGCAAGGAAATCGTTCCGAAGGTAAAGCGGAGTTGAGGCGGTGCAGAGCTCGATCTTCTGCTTCTGGATACAGCGTCTGCCTGCGCTTCGACATCTCAACGCTCATACGACGTTCGTACTATCAAAATTAATTTGTGAGGTTCTTTCATGAAAATCGAAGGATTGCAGAATCTGTTTGAAACTGGCTTACGCTACGTTTACGACTGCGAAAAGAAGCTGGTGAAGAAAGGCCTGCCCACCATGGTAGATGCTTCTACCTCTCCCGAGCTCCGGCAGGCGTTCGAGCAGCATTTGCGTGAGACCCAGAACCAGGTCACGCGATTGGAGCAGGTGTTCTCAATCGTCGGGCAAGACCCCGATACGGAGAGCAATGACATTCTCGATGCGATGACCAAAGCGGCAGAAAAGCAGATCAAGAGTATCGACGCTTCACCTCTGCGGGATGCAGCCCTGATCGAGAGCGCCAACCTGGTCGAGCACTATGAAATGGGGGCCTACGGAACGCTCGTAGCATGGGCTCGCCAGCTCGGCTTCGGCGATGCTGCGACTCTGTTGCAGCAGACACTGGAAGAAGAGAAAGCTGCCGATGCCAAGCTCACGCAACTGGGAGAAAAGACAGTCAACCCCAAGGCAGCCGAGCACCTTCGCGCGGCATAGGAACGGCTTTACTTCGACATGGCGGCGGCGGGGAGATTTCCCCGTCCCGCCCCGTAGTATTCCGCCAGTGCCTGTTTTTCATTGTCAGTGAGTTGGCTCGCTATACTCCGCATCCTCAGATTAATGTCGTTGGCGCGGCTTCCTTCCGAAAATTGTTCCAGCTCACGAAGGATGTAATCTGAATTCTGGGTCGTGAGCGATGGCGCTCCCAACACGTACGCCACAGGACCGTGGCAGGCCTGGCAGGGAGGAATTCCACGATGCCCATCCCCCAAAGAGATGAGCCGCGCTGCAACTCCCAGGAGTGCCGGGTTTGAAATTGGCTCCGGAAACGCTCGGCTGTCCGTCGGATCAGGAGAATTCGGCAGCAACGAATAGTACGCCGCCAAGTCCGCCGAATCCTGCGGAGATAAGGCCCCGGCAATTCTCTCCATCAGCTCAGATACGCGCTTGCCAGTTCGAAAGTCCTCGAGCTGCTTCCAGATGACAAGCGAGTTCATGTTCGCCAGGTTGGGAATCGAGGGGCTCGGGCTGAAACCTTCTGGTCCGTGACAACGTTCACATCGCCGTGAGATGAGCAAACCGCGAAGCGCATCTCCGCCCGTGGCTTCCCGAATCGTTTCGCTGGTCCATGCTACGTTGCTGGGGACGCGCGCGCGCGAAGAATCCGTAACCTTGATTCGAAATGCGGCGCCACTCGCGACCGGCAGAGCCAGCGCTGCGGCACAGCAAGCCCAGAGGTACCACCGCTTATTTCGCGCCACAAATTGCTCTTTCTGCGGGCCCAAGTGCAGGGAACTGCGATTGCGGTACCACGACCAGGTGCGCTCTCATGGCGTAATGCCCGGCGCCGCAGAATTCGTTGCATGGCAAATCGAATTCACCTGTCTGATCCAGTTCGAAAAGAGAGTCAGTTATTTTTCCCGGAACTGTTTTGACTGCAACATTCGTATTGGCAATGGTGAGCATGTGCACGGCATCCGCGCTCGTGATTCTCAGATGAACGGAAACCTGGGCCGGCACAACCACGCAACTGGGGACGAAGTCATATTGCTGAGCAATCATTCGCAGCGTGATTGAGCCATCCGGGTCACGTTGCGATCCCAGGTTGCTTTCCGCGAATTCTCCGCCAAGATGCAGCGTCGCTGAATCGATCAGATTCCCGCCCTGAAGCAGGCGCCACAAGGGTGCGTCCACCTCGTACACCCGGGTTGCCAGGATCGTACAAGCTAGTAGCGCAATCCCAATTGCAAATTGAATGCTTCTTGCTTGCATAGCGGGAACGCAATAGAGGTAGCTTACCGTGGAATGGGAGTCCAGGCCAGATGAAGTTCCGGTGCTCGACGTCGCAACTTGGGAGACACTCAGGAAGGAAAGTGCAGAGAGCCTATTGCGTTGGGACGGTCGTTCAGGTCGTTCACCGCCCCATTTTTTCTTTTTACCGCTAATTCTCTTTCGTCAATACAGCTTTCCTGGCCGCTTCATGTTCCTTGCGGAACAGCCGCGCCACGTCGCCGAGCGGCATTACGTAAGTAACCGGCTGGGGAGCTTCCCACAACGGGCGTTCGCCTTTTGCCGAGGTTATCGTAGATATCTCCAGCAAACTCTCTTCTCGATTGGGAGTTTGCTGCGCTGCACGTTGCGGGTGGTCCGGAATCTGAAAAATCTGCGGCTGCGCGCTGAGCGCCCCTCCCGCAACTTGTGCCGCCGTTCCTGCTACCCCAAAAATGAAGAATAAACAAAGTGCCCCAATGTATTTCATGCTTCCTCCCAAAGTCCCTGTCGACAGTTCTTGTGTCACGATTCATGACGCTTGAGTGAGCGTATGTGGTGACGGTCCGGCTCACTCGTAAAAATGCACGTTTGTAACCAAATTCGTTGAACAGAACTCTCGCCATAGAGCCGCCACCTTTTCGCCGGATGCAAGGCTTTGCATAGTTGTGGCAGGACAGGGGACAACGCTGCGGCAAGATGACAGAATTTGTCGTTGGTCGGAAAATGGGCAGTAGGAAGGTTTGAGCGTGCTCGAAGAAATCTCACTCCCAGGCGCGGAACTCTACTACGACGAGAATTTCCTGTCCCCTGACAAGGCGACAACTTTCTTTCAGACTCTTCTCGATCTGTGCCAATGGGAGCGCCGAAATGCGCCCTTCGGACATCGCGTGCCTCGGGATGAGGCCTACTACGGCGATCCCGGTACCGAGTACATCTACTCCCGGCGGCTGTACACGCCCTTGCCATGGATAACTGCGCTGCTTCAATTGAAAGAGATGGTCGAGATCGCAACGCCTTCCGGTGCGTATCGGAATTCAAATGCAGACCAGGTTGGTTACAACGCCGTGCTGTGTAACCTTTATCGCGATGGCAACGACAGCGTCGGATGGCATGCCGATGCCGAACCCGAGATGGGCCCGGTGATCGCATCACTCAGCTTGGGTGCACCCCGCCTGTTCCGGCTTAAGCAGACACAAGGGAAGCTCTCGTACTCAAGAACAATGCCGCATGGAAGCTTGCTCATCATGGCGGGAGAGACGCAGAAAAACTTCAAGCACGAAGTCCCGAAACAGACGGGCGTCACCGAGCCGCGCATCAATCTCACGTTCCGGCGAGTGCACCACAAAAGATAAGCTCGCGGGTTACTTCCCCGCGGAAGCATTTTCGCACTCGATGGGTTCGCGAGAAAACCGTTCCGTGCGCATCAGCGTCGCCATGGAATTCGTCGGCCAAGCCTACCTCACTTCGCAGATCGTGACACTCTCCGCTGGGGCGTTCACCTGTAAGGTGTTGCCTTGGATATCAGCCTGTCCTGGCCCAAGCACACAGCTCAATGTCTTTGCATTTTGCAATACCGTGTCCTCGATCGGAATCGTGATCGCCTGTTGCCCCTGCGCCTGATTGTTCAGCACCACCAGCATGCGGTCGTTTGCGGTTTCACGAACAAATGCGAAGGAGTTGTTGTCCCATCCGATATTTGTCTGAGCGCCCTGCCGGAGAGCAGGATGTTCCTTTCGCAGCCGCAGCAGCTTTTGCACGAGACTGAAAACCTCTTGCTGCTCGGGAGTCCTTCCCGCTGGGGTAAAAGCATTGTGAGCATCGGCTGGAAATCCCCCCGGAAAATCCCGGCGGTTGTCAGGATCTTCTCCTCCATCCATTGCTATCTCGTCGCCCGCGTAGATCTCCGGAACTCCACGCAGAGTCAGCAGCAGGGAGAATGCGGCCTCGAGCTTCTCCTTGGATCCACCCGCGTCTCGCAGCATTCGCGTATCGTCGTGGTTGCCAACGAAGGTCACAAGCTTTTCCGGGTGCGGGTATAAGGCATCCTGCCGTAGGGTATCAATCAGTCGCTGCACCGGTGCATTATGGTCAAGCACCTCGCGGATCGCCGTATTCAACGGGAAATCGAACACCGTGGTCACGCCCGAATCAATGCCATCGAACTGCGTTCTCCCGCCCTGAAAGAACGACGTAATTTCAGGATTTGAATCCGCAACCTCGCCCAGGCTGTAAAGGTCTGGAAACACCTCTCGCACCCCTTTATGCCACTCACTCCAGGATCGACGCGAAGAGTAGGGAAACGTATCCAGTCGGAATCCGTCCAGTTTGGCGATCGCGGTCCACCAAAGCGCATTCTGGGTCAGATATTTTTCGAGCAGCGGATTATCAGGATTCAGGTCCGGCAACTTGTCCACAAACCAACCCTCAAGCACCGCACGATACGCACGCGGACTCGCATGCGGATCGACCAATCCATTGAAGTTGTACTGAGCAGCCAGGTGATGCTCGGGCGTGCCGTGAAACCAATCCGCGGCAGGTGGGTCACTCGCCCAAGGATGATTCGGTCCCGTGTGGTTTACCACGTAATCGATCAATACCTTCAATCCCAGCTTGTGCGCCGCATCCACGAGATGCTGGTAGTCCTTCATCGAGCCCATGTGGTCGTCCACGGCATAAAAATCGACCACGTGATACCCGTGATAATCGGAATCCGTGTTCTTCCACACCGGGGTCAGCCACACCGCCGTAACGCCGAGGTCTCGCAGGTAAGCGAGATGATCTTCGATCCCCTTCAAATCGCCGCCATGGTAGGCCTTCGGCTGGGTACGGTCATAAATCCCGGTTGACTTCGCTGGACGATCGTTGTTCGGGTCTCCGTCGGCAAAGCGGTCGGGCATGATCAGGTAGATCACGTCATCGGACGAAATTCCCGCAGGAACGAAATCTGCGTCGCGGCTGAGCAGTGGAAATTTGATCTCCGTGCCGCCTGATGAACTGCGCACCTGCAACGATACCGGGCCCGCTGCCGCGGACGAATTCACCGTCAGCCACACGAAAAGATAGTGATCGCTGGCTCCTGGCTGCGTTCTTGTTACGGTGATGCCTGGAGAAGAAGTGCTGACACTCGCTTGACTCAGGTTCTGCCCGCTCAACAGCAGCATCACTTCCGGAGTGAAACGGGTCCACCAGTTCGGGGGATCCACTTTTGTGACGCGCGGTGCGTCGCTCGCGACTGCCGCCACGCACAATAACATTGAAGCGAAGATGACGAACCGAAGGTGGGTGCGCACGAATGAGTCCTCAGGGCAAAAGAGAGGGGGACGCATTCACGTCCCCCAGCCTGGACAAGTTAGAAGGTAATGCGAAGTGCGAATTCGATCTCCCGTTCCGAACTCAACAGAATCCCTTTTACCTGCCCGAAGTTCCCATTGTTGATATCGCCGGTGGGATTGCTGAATTGCGGCGTGTTGGTCAGGTTATAGAACGCGGAACGGAATTCAGTATTCACCCGCTCCGTGATCTTGAAGTTCTTTGAGATCGTCAGGTCAATCGACCGGTGGGCGGGCCCAGTGAACGGATCGCGAGGCGCCGTTCCTGGAGCGTTGTACACTCCTCCCACCGAAGCTGGATCAACAAAGGCCGTCGTGTCGAACCACTGGCTGATTTTGTTGATCTGATTCAGTCCGCCGATTAGGTCCGGACGCGTATTCGGCTGGTTCTTGCTGTCGGTTACGTCGAACGGCATTCCACTCTGCAAGGTCAGAATCGGGAGCAGTTGCCATCCGCCCATGACTGCCTGTTCCACTCCGTTCCAGTCATTGCCCCACCGCTTTCCACGGCCGAAAGGCAGTTCGTAGATTGCGTTCAGCACAAACCGGTGACGCAGGTCGAGCAGCGAATTTGCCCGCTCGTGCGCGAAGTTGAACAGATCGATGTGGTCGCTCTGCGAATCCAGAGTTCCCGGCGAATCGTCGATGGTGTGCGACCAGGTATAGGCCGCGGTGAATTGCAGCCCGCTCGAGAAGCGGCGACGGAACTCCGTCTGCAACGAATTGTAGCTGGAGGTTCCGTTGGTGATATTCGCATTGACGTTACCCAACCCAGGGAACGGATTCACGCCACTGGCCTGGTTGTATTCCTGCCGGTTCAGATTGAACAGCGACATCAAGTCGTCGCCGTGGGAACCAACATAGCCGACGCTGAACGAGGTATTGGGGTCCAATTCGTGCTGAATCTGGATGTTCCACTGCTTCGCTGAAGAATTCACATCGTTCCGCGGATAAGCAATCACGCTCACATTTTGAGGATTGGTGAGGTTAACCGCGATCGGGCCTTTGCCCGGCAGAGGCACGGTCCCCGCCAAGGTAGGATCGGTCGCTAGATTCGGCGCCTCTCCTTGCAGGTTGATGCGGAATCCGTCGGTATATTTGAATTGGGTCTGGCCCGAGAAGGGCGGGTTCTGCGCCAGTTGGTTATCAATGCCCCCGCGATCGAGGAAGTAGAAAATTCCAAAACCGCCGCGCAGTACGGTCTTTCCGTTCCCGCCCAGATCGTAAGCGAAACCGATTCGAGGCGCGAAATTGTTTTTATCCGTGTTGATCAGGCTCTTCGAAGCCCCGTTGGTTCCCGGCAGCACCAGTTGTCCCGAAGTGCAATTCAGTGACAAGGGCTGGCTGGCACAGGAATATATGAAGTTCGCTTGCAGGTTGCTGTCTTCTTCCGGCCAGGTGTACAGGTCATAACGCAAGCCGAGGTTCAACGTCAGATGACGGCTGACGCGCCAATCATCCTGCACGAAATATCCCGTTTCCCAGTTGCGAGTGTGAGAAAATCCCAGCGCTGGACCGACAAAATAGTTGTTCACAAACCCAGCTAAAAGGTCGGAGACTTCGTAGCCCGTCGGGCTTTGACCGCCGCCGTCGCCAAACAGATTGAAAAATCCCTTGCCGGCGAACGGGCGGAACAGGTTCACCTGGCGCCGCAAAATCGACGCGCCAACCTTGACCGTATGATTGCCTTTGACCAGCGAGACGCTGTCTGAAAATTGCCAGGTCTGCTCCGGTACCCGGTACGGACCGTAGTCCCCCGTGTACTCGATCTGGTTATTATTTCCACCGATCAGCGCGCCCCCACCCAGAATCGACAGGGTGTTGGCATTCGGGATGCCAAGGTTTTGCGACAACGGTACGTTGTCAAATGGCGGCAGGAAGCCGAGTTCGGTGTAAATCCAGCCGAACCGGAATTCATTGATCAGATTGTTGCCGAAAGTATGGGTTTCACCTAGGGCAAACGATTTCGGCCGCGCATCCTGAATACCGGATCCAAAACCTGCAGGCAGGGTAGGCAGACGGGAAGTCGTGTTCTCCTGGTCCTTTCCGTAGCTGTAAC
Organism: Terriglobia bacterium; assembly: GCA_963797845.1. GTDB lineage: Bacteria > Acidobacteriota > Terriglobia > Terriglobales > Acidobacteriaceae > DASREM01. Next base: position 1,019,838 of record CAWCRE010000003.1, on the reverse strand, counting down.
GGCCGAAGACGCTGTCCTTGCCGGTGATGTTCCAGTCCAGGCGAACATCGAAGTCGTTGTAAGTTTGAATCTGCTGCCGCTGAGTCTTGAAATTCTTCTGGATGCAAACGCCCTGTGCGTTTGCCAACGCGCACAGCGTATCTGCGCCGGTCAGGTTGGGCAGCGGGAACGCATTCAGGTAGTTTTGTCCCGGAGCAATGATCTCGCCCGGAGGCAAAATGTTGGTCGGAATCGACGCACCGGTAATCGGATCCTTGATGATCACGGGCGACGACAAGGTCAGCAGTTCCGAAAAGTTGCCGGTACGCATTAGTTGCGTCGGAACTGTCGCTGTTTCAACGCCGAGCGGCAGCGACTGCCGCAAACCCTGGTAGTCGCCGAAGAAGAACAGTTTGTCTTTCAGGATCGGGCCGCCAATGGTGCCCCCGAACTGGTTACGCTTAAAGGGGACTTTCGCCGTGCCAGTGGGACTGAAGTAGGCATTATTCGCGTCCAGCGCGCTGTTGCGCAGGAACTCGAAGGCGCTGCCGTGGAATTGATTGGTTCCCGAGCGGTAGCTCGTATTCACGACGCCTCCACCCGCTCGGCCCAGCTCCGCGGGCGCGATGTTGGTATCCACGCGAAATTCCTGGATCGCTTCCGCTGGCGGGAAGAAAACGATCGTATTCACCAGCGACTCGTTGTTATCGATGCCGTCCAGCAGGAAATTATTGTTTTGCGGACGAAGCCCGTTTACTGAGAGCGAACCGCCTCCGCTGCTGTTGTAGCGGAATGTTTCCGCCTGGTTTCCCGAGCCCGTCGCTTGGCCATCCGCTTTGCCTCGCGTCACTCCCGGAACCAGGGTGGCCAACTGGGTGAAGTTGCGTCCGTTAAGCGGCAGTTTAGTGATCTGCGCTCCTTCTACAACGTCGCTGATGTTCGAACTTGCCGACTCAACCAGCGGCAAATCGGAGGTGACGGTCAAATTTTCCGTGACCTGGCCTACTTCGAGCTTGATGTCGAGCGCGCCAACTTGCTGCGTCTGCAGGGTGATTTGCTGGCTGACGGTCTTGAATCCTGCCTGCTTGACATCCACTTTGTAGCTGCCCGGAGGAAGGGCAGGGATCGAATACGTACCTTCTCCTCCAGTTTGAGCCTCCACACTCTTCCCGGTCCCTAGGTTGGTGACCGTCACCGTGGCGCCTGAAACCACTGCTCCATTGGCATCGGAAACTGTTCCGGTAAGGCGAGCCGTGTCGGTCTGCGCAAACATGGCGGGGGCGCAGAGCAATGCCACCACGCAGCTGAGAATCACGAACCAAAGCGTCATTTGTCTTTCAAGGGACGATAGTTTGGGCAAACTGCTCATGATGGTCCTCTCTAGTCTTATTGCTTCTTCTCGTTAACTTCTTGCGTTCGCACGGCGGCGTCGCGGATGTGTGCCTGTGTATCTCTAACATTCCCGAATGCAGTCCCGATGTGTTGCTACGTCACAACGCGTGTCGCATTTCGAACACGACGCGAGATCGTAAAACCTTCCAAAAACCGTACCTCTGTATCCATAAAACAAGAGCACGAACGAAGGAATAAGAATCTAATTGGAATGGCCGCACAGTATTCGCTTACTGTGACACCGTTGTCGGGAAGTCTCAATGGGTTTGATACCGTTACATCGAATTACGCCTTCGGTTGCAGTGCGTTTCCAGCTTTGTTACTTTGTTGTTACACAGGATCTCTCACGATTTCACATGTCGCAGCGCGATCAGTTCGCGAAGGAAATCGAAAAGCTCACACACAGCACCGTCCTTCACGGATCTGAATCGTTGTGCAAGATGCTTCAGTATCTGGGAAAGCAAGCGCTCGACCATCCCGGAACTCCGGTCAAGGAATATCAACTGGCGACTGAGGTCTTCGGCCGCCCGGCGGATTTCGATCCTTCCTCCGATTCCACCATTCGCGTTCAAGCCAGTCGCTTGCGAGTCAAACTGACGGAGTACTACGGCTCGGAAGGATCTGCCGATCCCGTTATCGTCGAACTGCCGAAAGGTTCTTACGCTCTCACCTTCCATCTCCGGGCTACCAATGGCCACGGTCGCTCCCGCGATCGATAGCGCCCGGGGACCGGGAAAGCCCCGCTCAGGCGTCCTCGTCGCGCTGGTTACCTGCCATTCTTGCGGTCGCTCTGGCGTTTGCTTTGGCCGTCATCGCATTTGGTTTTTCCCGCGATCGTCGCGCGCCCGCCGTCAGCGCCCCGTCTGCACCGCATGCCTTTCCAGGTTTTCTGGAATTCCTTCGTCTCCGACTCCGCCGATCCCTGGGTGATTTTCAGCAATGCGGCGTTTGTTGGACGTCCTGAAACTGGTATGCGATATTTCAGTGCCGCCCGCGACACCGGCACGCAGATATGGGATCACTACACCGGTGTGGGCGAAGTCCTGGCGGTTCACCAATTAGATCAAGCGTTTGGCCTCTTCAATCGCCACGTGCGGGTAAAGCGGGGAAGCCTGTTCTCGCTCGATGACGCAGAGAACAACAACCTCATCTTTGTCGGATCGCCCTCCGAAAACCTGACGCTGTCCGATATTCCCAGCACGAAAGAGTTTGTCTTCCAGCGCGTCTCCTCGGGGCCAAGAAAGGGAGATTTGGCTCTGGTGAACAAAGACCCTCAGCCAGGCGAGGCGCAGGCCTACCTCGCCAGTCCTGGAGGATCGCCCATGCTGGAAGACTATGCGGTCGTCGGACTAGTGCATGGGCTGAATCCTTCGCACTGGGTGCTGATTCTCGCCGGAACCACTACGTTTGGAACCGAAGCCGCGGCCGAATATGTTTGCCGGCAGAATTCCTTACAGCAGCTGCTGTCTCGCTTATCCGCCTCAAAGGTCGGCGACGTGAAGCCCTTTGAAGCTTTGCTCCGTGTGAAAGTCAGCCGCGGCGTTCCGGTAGACGCCGAGCTAGTCTCCCTCCGTATGCGCTAAACTTTGTCGCGCCCCGTTAAATTCAGCACTCCGTCAGTTATCATTCCGCGAAGAACTCATCAACCTTATGCGAACTTTTCTTTTCGCTACCCTGTTCCTCGTCCTTTTCGCATCCTGCTCGCAGGCGCAGCCAGTATTGTTGAATCACGTCGACTCCGTGAAGCCGCTGCCCGACGGCATGGAAGTGGCAATCGGTTCGGCGCGTCTTCGTGTCTCGGTTCTCGCGCCCACGGTGATCCGCTTTCGCTACTCCGTAAACGGCTCGTTTCCTCCCGAGAGCCCGTTTGTGGTTCTGCCCCATGCATTTCCGGCGCTCCAGGGTGCGCCTCGCATCCATCACTCTGCCGGCGCTGAAACCCTGGAAACGGCTGCGCTCAAAGTGGAAATAGAAGACTCGCCACTCCAGATTCGCATCTTTGACCACGACGGCCAACTCATTTCCCAAGACCGCCCCGCCTTCCCAGTCCAGTTCAACGGATCTTCATTTCGCGTTTGGAAGTCGATGCCGCCCGACGAACACTATTTCGGATTGGGAGACAAAGCGGGTCCCATCGATCATCGCGATCATGCTTTTTCCATGTGGAACACCGACGCGGTGGACTGGACCGAGGGCTCCGATCCGCTGTACAAAAGCATCCCATTTTTTCTTGCCGTACGCCCCGGCTACACCTATGGCATCTTCCTGAACAACACGTACCGCAGCAGCTTCGAGTTTGGCAAACAGAGCCGCGATGCCTACTCCTTCGGCTCCGATGGCGGAGAACTCGACTACTATTTCTTCTACGGTCCTTCGCCCAAGCAGGTCCTCGAGTACTACACCGCGCTGGTAGGCCGCACGCCCCTTCCGCCCAAGTTTGTTCTCGGATACCAGCAATCCCGCTACAGCTATTTTCCTGAAAAACAAGTGCGAGACATTGCCGCCGAATTTCGCTCCAGAAAAATCCCCTGCGACATGCTTTACCTCGACATCGATTACGAAGACAAATATCGCAGCTTCACCATCGATCGAGAACGCTTTCCGACTTTCGAAAAGATGGTGAGCGATCTCGCGAATGATGGTTTCAAGATCGTTCCCATCGTCGATCTCCATCTCGCACAGCAACCCGGATACAAGCCCTACGACGATGGCATGAAACATGAGTACTTCGTTAAAAATCCGGATGGCTCGGTTTACGTTGGACCGGTCTGGCCGGGACCCAGCGTGTTCCCCGACTTCACCCGGAGTGAGGTCCGCAAGTGGTATGGCGACTTGTACACCGATTTTCTGAACATGGGGATTCGCGGTTTCTGGAATGACATGAACGAGCCCGCCGTTTTCCGCTATCCCGAAAAGACCATGCCCCTCGATGTCGTACACAGCATGGAAGGCCGCAAGACCGACCACCGCGAGGCCCACAACATTTTTGGCATGGAAAACGTTCGTGCGACGTATGAAGGCATGCTGCGGCACAACCCCGATCTTCGTCCCTTATGTGCTGACTCGTGCCGGATTCGCTGGGACCCAGCGCTACGCGGCCACTTGGACTGGCGACAACGCCGCAACCTGGGTGCACTACAGGCTGACGGTCACCGATCTCCTCAGCATGGGTCTTTCGGGTTATCCCCTCGTCGGCGTCGACGCAGGTGGGTTCGCGTTCGATCCGACTCCGGAACTCCTGACGCGGTGGACCGAACTCGCCATGTTCCTACCCATCTTCCGCAATCACTCCGCCAAGGGCACGCGCATGCGCGAGCCTTGGGTGGATGGTCCCGAGCACGAGGCAATCCGCAAGCGCTACATCGAAAACCGCTACCGCCTGTTTCCCTACCTCTACACTTCAATGGAAGAGACTTCCCGCACCGGCATTCCGTTGATGCGCGCCATGTTCTTGGAATTTCCCGACGATCCCGCCTTCGCCGGCATGGATCGCGAGTTCATGTTCGGTCCCTGCCTGCTGGTCGCCCCGGGAAATGAGACCACGAACGCTTATGAAGTGAAGTTCCCCGCCGGGCCGTGGTACGACCTGTGGACCGGACAATCCGTCTCCGATAAGCAGATGGTGCAGCCCGCTCTCGACACGCTCCCCGCTTACGTGCGCGGAGGTTCGATCCTGCCAGAACAGCCGGTAGTCCAGAGCACGAACGAAAAGCCGACTGGACCGCTACAGCTCTCCGTCTATCCCGGCCCGGATTGCAAAGGTTCTCTCTACGATGATGACGGCAACACGTTCGCCTACCAGCGCGGTGAAACTCTGCGTATGTCATTCACCTGCGAGGTCAGCTCGGACGCATTGAAAGTGAGGATTGGAGAGTCCTCAGGCAGCTATAAACCGTGGTGGACTCGTGTGCAGGTGCAGGTATTCGGAATGACGCACTCCCCGGCCGCCGTCACCGTAAACGGGAACTCTTTTTCAGATTTTAAATTTGATTCACGACGGGGAACGGTTACGCTGGAGATTCCGCAGTCCACTGCCGCGAGCGAAATCACTCTGAAGCAGTAGCTCAATCGGCGTAATTAAGCACAACTGGTTCCACTTTCTTGTGGAGCGGTTCGTCCACATCCTGCACGCGCTGCATCAGCAGCGCTGCCAGCAGCATGAAAACGCCACCCGCGATTACCGCCGCCAGACGATTGTTGTTCAGCAGGTGCAGCATCACCCAGCCAAAAAGCAGAGACGCTGTGATCTCCGGGATCACGATAAAGAAATTGAATATCCCCATGTAGACGCCGGTCTTATTCTCCGGCAAAGAGCCGGCCAAAATCGCATACGGCATTGCCAGCGTGCTTGCCCAGGCGATTCCAACCCCGGTCATCGGTAGCAGCAGAAGGTACTTGTCATGAATGAAGAACATCGACATCAGTCCCAGGGCTCCGCACAACAGACACAAGCTGTGTGTAGTTCGTCGCGTAAGTTTTCCCGCAATCGCAGGAAGCAAGAAAGAAAAGCCGAAGCACACAGCCGAATACATCGCAAAACAGATGCCCGCCCAAGCCACACCTTCCCCATATAGTGCGGTGTTTTGGTCACTCGCTCCGAAAACGTTGTGTGCTACCGCCACAGGAAAATACAGCCACATGCAGAACAGGCCCAACCAGGTGAATACCTGCACCCACGCCAGCTGTCGCATCGTTGCCGGCATGCCCGCAATTGAATCCAGAATTTCGCGAGCGTTCTGCAAGATGCCCGTGTGCTCAGCCTTGCTGCGCTGAAACTCTTCCAGATCATCCGGCGGATACTCCTTGGTCGTGAAAATGGTCCACAACACAGCACCGAGAAAGGCTACCGCGCCCGTGTAGAAGGAAATCTTCACCGTGGCTGGGATTGAGCCTGCCGAAGAAACATTATTGACGCCGAAATACTTCGTAAGCAGCCACGGCAGGGCCGAGGCCACCACGGCCCCTAATCCGATAAACAAGCTCTGCATCGCGAAGCCCGACGTTCGCTGGTCGTCGGGCAACAGGTCCGCCACGAAGGCGCGGAAGGGTTCCATGCTGATATTGATAGACGCATCCAGAATCCATAGCAGCCCTGCTGCCATCCATAAGGCGGAACTTCTTGGCATCAAGATGAGTGCGGACGAACTGAGAATCGCCCCCACCAGAAAATACGGTCGCCTTCGCCCCAGCGGACCCCACGTGCGATCGCTGGCGTGCCCGATGATGGGTTGGACCAGAAGCCCGGTGAGCGGCGCAGCTAACCACAAAATCGGAATCTGATCGGGACGCGCTCCCAGGTACTCGTAGATCGCGCTCATGTTCGCCATCTGCAGGCCCCAGCCAAACTGGATACCCAGAAATCCGAAGCTCATGTTCCAGATGTGCCAGAAACTCTGCCGAGGCTTGTGCATGAGAGTACCCGTGCCGCCATCATACATTGGCAAACTAATGTGTCCTCACCTTGCCGCTGCCCAGCGTATCCTGAACCCACACGCCTGAACCCTGCATCTCTAAGACAGAACAGGAAGCTCAAGCCATGAAGATTGCAAACAACGTTACAGAACTTATCGGGAACACGCCGCTGGTTCGGCTCAACAAAGTCACCGAAGGAGTTGTGGCCGACGTCGTGGCCAAGCTCGAAAGCCAGAATCCTCTGTCCAGCGTCAAGGATCGTATCGGGGTCAGCATGATCGACGACGCCGAAAAAGCTGGCAAGATCACGCCCGGGAAGACGGTTCTGATCGAACCGACCAGCGGGAACACCGGGATCGGCCTCGCCTTTGTCGCCGCAGTGAAGGGTTACAAGCTGATTCTCACCATGCCCGAAACCATGAGCCTTGAGCGTCGCGTCCTATTGCTCGCATTTGGCGCTGAGATCGTTCTCACTCCCGGACCCAAGGGCATGAAGGGAGCCATCGCCAAGGCCGAAGAACTCCTTGCCGCAAATCCCAACGGCTTCATGCTGCAGCAATTTGACAACCCCGCCAACCCGAAGATTCACGTCCAGACTACGGGTCCCGAGATTTGGAACGACACCGATGGCCGCGTCGATATTCTAGTCTCTGGCGTAGGCACCGGCGGCACGCTCACCGGCGTTTCCGAGTACATCAAGCCCAAAAAACCATCGTTCCGGGTGGTCGCCGTCGAACCCGCCGACAGCCCCGTGCTCTCAGGAGGCAAGCCGGCTCCTCACAAGATCCAGGGAATCGGCGCCGGGTTTGTTCCCAAAATTTTGAAGACCGATTACATCGACGAGGTGATCACTGTCACCAACGATGACGCAATCAATATGGCGCGCCGCCTCCCCAGGGAAGAAGGGCTTCTGGTTGGAATATCGTCCGGCGCGGCAATAGTGGCCGCTCTGGAGGTTGCCCGGCGGCCCGAAAATGCCGGCAAACTGATCGTGGTAATCCTCCCGTCTTTCGGCGAGCGTTATCTGAGCAGTATCCTGTTCGAGTCCCTTCGAAACGAAGCTTTGCAAATTCCGACTTCCCAGGTGTGATGGATGCCTCACCTGCTGGCTTCAATTCGCCAAGACGTGAACACAGTGCTAGAGCGCGATCCGGCCGCGCGATCTCGTCTTGAGGTCCTGCTCTGTTATTCCGGATTACATGCCGTCTGGTTCCATCGCATCAATCATTGGCTCTGGAACCACAATCTTTTCCTGATGGCTCGCTGGTTTTCGCAGATTGCCCGCTTCCTTACCGGAATCGAAATACACCCTGGGGCAAGACTTGGGAGACGTCTTTTCATCGATCACGGCCTCGGGGTGGTGATCGGCGAAACTGCCGTGGTGGGGGATGACGTAACTCTCTATCAAGGCGTGACCCTCGGCGGAACCGGCAAGGAGCGCGGGAAACGCCATCCCACCATCGAAAACGATGTCGTCATCGGAGGCGGAGCCAAGGTGCTCGGCAACATCACGGTTGGCCGGAACTGCCGCATCGGCGCTGGGTCAGTAGTGCTGCGCAACGTTCCGGAAGATTCCACCGTGGTTGGCGTGCCCGGTCACATCGTCTTCCGCAACGGCAAGCGCGTGATCATCACCGATCCTAAGCAGATTAACGATCCTCTTTCCGAGGCCCTGGCCGCCGTCGCTGGCGAGGTGAATAAACTCCGAGAGCGCGTTTGCCGCCTGGAAGGAACCGCAGGCGAGCCTTCTCCAGAATGCTTGCAGAAAATTATGGAAGAAGTCGACTATCAGATTTAGACGTCAGATGCCACAAACGGGATCGAACGCCCATTTCCCCGCGTTTCGTACCACGGGCTGTGGCGCTTCCTGCGGAAGGTAGTCGCAAAGTGTAAAAGCAAATATCCAGAACACCACACAGAGGTAATACCCGACTGCGAATAGCCAATCTTCGAAGCACGCATTCACCAGTCCCGCCGTCGTGACTAACGCAAGCGGAACCGAATAGTCGTAGACTCTTCCACTTTTCGCCAGCCTCACCCATACTTTTCCCAGGTTCAGGATCAGCAGCAGTATCAGGCTGGCAAAAGGAATAACCCCGAGCAGACCTACCGACACCAGAATCGCGAGAAAACTGTTTCCGTGTTCCCGGCTATCGCGAGTGTTCGACGAATAAATACCGACATCGGTGCTCTCGCCCGACTCGTTCGCCGCGGTGCCAAATCCTGTGCCAAACCAGGGGTTTTGTTTGATGGTCGCAACTGCATCCTGCCACGGAGAACGCCGCGAACCCAGAATGCCCACATCGCTCCTGCCCTTGTACAGGTAGAAAGACTGCACTGAGGAATCTTGCGGCTTGATCGGAATATCCACATTGTCCGACTCCGACGGAGTGACCGCGATTGCGAGGGCGGAAGTCAACACGACCGCGATGGACATCTGTACCACCAGCCTTCGTCGCCGCGAGAATACCGCCAAGGCAAATGACGAGATGATGGCCGCCAGGATGCCCGCCCGCGAGCGGCTGAAAAATAGCAGTACCAGGCTGAGAATGAGCGCGCCAATTCTGCGTCGTCGCAACACCGTTCCGGTTTCGGTCGTGAACACGCCCCACAACAGCAGGGGCTCTGCTACAACGCCCATTACAGCTCCCAGCGAGTTAGGATTTCCAAAAATCGCCTGGTGAGCCCCGAAATATGCCGCAGCCGTGATGTATGTCGTGACTTCAGCCGACCACACAAGCCAGCGGAAGAATGTCACTTCCTGTCCCTTGATCGCCAGTCTTGCGCCCGAGCCGGCATAAAGAAATAGCAGCAGAAGACTCGCTGTCTTCGCGAAGGCCACCATGGGAAAAGAGGAAACGCTCGCGGAAACGCAAGCCGCAACGACGCAGAAAATCCCGTTCAGATGAAACGTGGAGAACGAATGTGTCTGCTCTTTCATGTACAGCACGTAACCCACCAGCGCACCTGCGGCCAACACGGCCCATCGCCCCGCGGTAAAAGCGCCGCTGAGCGGCACCGACATTCCTGCAAGGCAAAACGCGATCACCAGGATGGGGAAGAATCGCTTGCGGTAATTCCACACCGCCGCCACCACTAGCTCCAGGAAGAAGAGCGTTCCTAGATAGATGGGGTTGGTGAAATACCCAGATCGCACGACGGCGGCCATCATCGCCGCCCCGCTGAACAGAATCAGCGCTGCCCATGTGGCCGATTTGGAGTTGAGTCGTTCGATGAGCCCTAGGGTAAATACGGTAGGAGGATCCGGCAATTAGCAAACAAGAGACTCGGGTCAGAGCAGCCGCCGCAAAAAAGTTATACATCTTCAATCCGTTTCCGCCCCCTGCGCGTACACATGCTGGCGCAAGATCGCCGGAGGAACGAATGCGAACTCTATTCTCAAAGCTGCTGTGGGCATCAGCGGCGAGTGTGATTGCAGTTTCCGCCTTTGCACAACAGTCAACTTCTCTCGCTCCCAACCAGACACTCGGCTTCGGTGCCAACCAGCTTCTGAAGTTCACCTATACGCAGAATTTTGATTGCGTCGTTCAGCCGACTCAAGACTTAAACTTTAACGGAATCAAAGCCGCCTCCGATCCTGGGGAGTTTCAAACCCCTATCTGCCAGGTCGGAACCCAGCCTTCCATCAACCCTCCTGGACAGCCGGTAGGCCAGACTGAACCTCTTTATGTTCTCGTGCCGATGTTCTCGGTCGACAACGACCAGAATCCCAACGACGCCATCTCCTGCGACAACGTTGTCAGCGGAACCCTCTGCGGACCAGCATTGGGCAGCACTTTAGTCAGCTTGTTCGGTGCCATCCCTGAAGGTTTCAAGAAACAGCCTCTGGTCTACGCGCAGTGCCCCGATCCCGGACTGCCTCCTGGAACTTGCACCATGCATGCCTCGCGCCTTGATTTAGGTCCAGCCCTGGTTGCACTCGGGGTTCTGCCTCCGCCAGTCGCGAACGTATTCGTTCCCACCCCCAATCACAGCCACCTGGTTCTCGCAGTTGACGCTAACATCAAGGCGATTTGGTGGCAGGTGATTCCGGTGCTGGTGAATGACCAGTCCGATTGGCCGGCGGAAGATGGCAGCAGTGGAATCACGTCTACCCAGAAGCTGATCGCCGCAGAGCAGGCAGGCCGCGCGGTTCAGGTTCCCTCCAACTTTTTCCTGTTCTTCAGTTCGTACGGCGCATCCTCACACGGCCACTCGCACTAGATCCTCCCGGTCACCGCTCGGGCCTCAGGGCCCGGGCGTTGTTGTATGCTCGTCGCGTGCTCCGTCTCGCCCGCAAATCGCCGGCCCCAGCCTTGTTCTTTGGCCTGGTCATCACGCTGGCCGCGGTGGTGGCGTACTCCGCTTATGTCACCCGGCAGATCGCCGGCCTGCGTGAATTGCAGAGTAATCTCGTCGATCGCAATCGCAAGGACTCACTTCAGCTACTCCGTATCCAGAATGACCTGAACTCGTTGGCCCTCGCCATGCGGGATATGCTCGATCACGATGAGCCTTATCCCCTGACCGCCTGGACCGCACAATTTCAGCGCACGCGCGCCGACCTGGATGACGCGCTCCGCCGCGAGCAGGAGGTAGCGGTGGTGGATCGAACTCCGGAACAGCGGGAATATCTCGCCCGCTCCGTCGCCCAATTCTGGGATGCAACCGATCGCATGTTCAGCGCGGCTCAGCAGCAAAACAGCATCGAGGCGAAAACCCAGATCCTCTCCTTGCAGGAACGCCAGGCAGCGCTCAGCAACATGGTGGCTCGCCTGCTCGTGCAGAATAACGAGAGTGAAGAGAAAACCGCCGCACAGATTGCCGCAATTTATGGCCGAGTGCAACGTCAGGTTTACTGGTTGCTGGCAGCAACTCTCAGTGCGATTCTGCTGACCAGTCTGTATCTGATCCGCTCCAACCGCCTGCTCTTCTCCCAATTGGCGGTGCTTTCGCAGCAGCGGAGTGATCTGGCGCAGAAACTTATTTCCACCCAGGAATCCACCTTGCGGCACATCTCGCGGGAGTTACACGACGAGTTTGGCCAGATCCTGACCGCCATTGGCGTCATGCTCGGCCGTGCCGGCAACCACCTGGCGAAAGAGTCACCGCTACGCGAGGATCTCCGGGAAGTTCGTGAAGTCGCGCAGAGTTCCCTGGAAAAAGTGCGCAGCCTTTCCCAGGCTCTGCATCCAGTCATGCTCGATGAACTCGGACTCGAGCCCACACTGGAGTGGTATTTCGCCACCCTGCAGCGTCAAACCGGAATTGAAGTGACTTACGGAAAATTGGGCGTGTCGTTTCCTATCGATGGCGACGCCGCGGTTCACATTTATCGCATCGTGCAGGAAGCCTTGAACAATGCCATCCGCCATTCCGGATCCAGGCGGGTATGGGTGAGGCTGAACTTCCTTCCCCATAAAATGGAGTTGGAGGTAGAAGATCACGGCAAGGGTATGGATCTCGCCGCCGGCGAAAAGGCAGGGATCGGATTGGTCGCCATGCGCGAGCGCTCTGAACTGCTCAGCGGTAGCCTCGAATTCAGGGCCCCGGCGCAGGGCGGAACTCTGATACGTTTAGTTGTTCCACAAAAACCACATTCGCATGCCGGATAAGATTACAGTTCTGCTGGTTGACGATCACAGCCTGGTCCGCCGCGGCTTTCGACGCATCCTCGGCGACGAAGCAGACCTCGAGGTTGTCGGCGAAGCCAGTGACGGCCTGGAAGCGATCAACCTTGCGCAGAAGCTCCATCCGCAGGTGATCGTCATGGATTGTGCATTGCCCGGAGTCAGCGGAATCCAGGCGACGCGTAAGATCCTCGAGTCGGCTCCTGCCACATTGGTGCTGATGCTCAGCATGCATCCTGAAGAAACTCTGGTCCGGCAAGCCTTCGAGGCGGGCGCTCGCGGCTACATCTTGAAAAGCGCCGTCGATCTTGAACTCGGTGCCGCCATCCGCAAACTGGTTGCGGGCGAAGTGGTCCTCGATTCGCAGTTGAATCGCGAACAGGCCCTGAAGGGCGAACGTAGCGCCGCGCTCACTCCTCGCGAACTCGAAATCCTTCAGATGATTGTCCAGGGCAAGTCGAACAAGGAGATTGCCTCCACCCTCAAACTCAGCGCCAACACGGTCGCCGTGCATCGCGCCAATATCATGGATGCCCTCGACATTCACAAGACCGCCGAACTCGTCGTCTACGCAATTCGCAATGGATTGGTGAACCTGCCTTGAACCGTCGCGCATTCCTGGCCGGGAGCGCGGCCTCGCTTTTCGCATTCCACGCTCTCAATCCCCTCCGCGCTTTCGCGGCTACCGATCCTGGCTTCAAGTTCGTGGACGTCAGCTCCAGCGCGGGCATTCACTTTCGCCATAATAGCGGGGCCTACGGAGCCAAGCTCCTGCCGGAAACCCTGGGATCAGGATGCGCGTTTCTCGATTACGACAACGACGGCTGGCAGGACATTCTGCTGGTCAACGGAATGGACTGGCCCTCGCACAAGCGTAGGCGCAGCACGCTCGCTCTGTATCGCAACAACCGCAATGGTACTTTCACCGAGGTCACCCACAGCGCAGGACTCGACCTGGAAATGTACGGGATGGGTGTTGCTGTCGCGGACTACGACAACGACGGTTTTCCCGACATCCTGATCACCTGTGTTGGCCAGAACCGTCTCTTCCGCAACACCGGTAAAGGAACCTTCGTCGACGTGACCCAGTCCAGTGGTCTGGCGCCGCGGACTGGCTTCAGCACCTCCGCTCTGTGGTTTGACTATGATCGCGACGGACTACTCGATCTGTTTGTCTGCAATTATGTGAAGTGGTCGCCCGAACATGATGTATTTTGCAGCCTTGACGGCAAGCACAAGTCATATTGCACGCCCGAGGCTTACCGTGGCGAAACTTGCTGGCTCTTCCATAATCGCGGCAACGGAACTTTCGAAGACGTCACTGCCTCCAGCGGAATATTTGACACCAGTTCCAAATCTCTCGGCGTCGCCATGCTCGACCTGGATCAGAACGGATGGCCCGATCTGCTGGTGGCTAACGATACGCAGCCCAACAAGCTCTATCGCAATCTGAAAAACGGCACCTTCCGGGATGTTGCGGTCGAAGCCGGCATTGCATTCAGTACTGAAGGCAAAGCCCGCGCCGGCATGGGGCTCGACGCTGCGGACTTTCAAAATTCGGGTGCGATCGGTGTGGCGATCACGAATTTCGACAACGAAATGATCGGCCTCTATCAGCGCTCCGCGAAAGACACTTTCTCCGACATTGCTGTGGCCAGCGGAATCGGGCTTCCTTCGAAAAACACCCTGGGCTTTGGCTGCGCCTTTCTCGATGCCGATCTCGATGGCTCACTCGACCTGGCTGTTGTGAACGGTCACATCGACGATACCGTCCGCAACGTGCAAGGCGCCGGGTACGCACAAGCGCCGCAGCTGTTTCTGAACGACGGCAAGGGAAAATTCCGCGACGTGGCTGCCATTGCCGGAAATGAATTTGGAACTCCGAAAGTTGGGCGCGGCCTGGCCTATGGCGATTTTGATCGCGACGGCGATCTCGATCTGCTCATCACTTCGAATAACGGTCCGGCTTACCTCTACCGCAACGATCTGCTCTCCGGAAACAAGAGCATTCGCGTGCGCCTGACCGGAACCAAGTCAAACCGCGACGCCATCGGAGCTCAGGTTCGCCTGTTCGCGGGCGGCCTCATTCAGACCAGGTGGGTGAAAAGCGGTTCCAGCTACTTGTCGCAATCCGAACTTCCGCTCACCTTCGGCCTGGAAAAGCACGGCTCCGCCGAAAGAATCGTGATTGATTGGCCAAGCGGAAGAACCGAAGAGTACAAGAATCTCGTCTCAGGACGCAGCTATCAATGCGTCGAGGGAAAAGGCATCCAACCCGACGACGTTAGAAGTTGAGCCGCAACGCCAGTTGAATCACTCGTGGCTGCGCTGTGTACAGCAAGCTGCCAAACGTCGGGCTTTTGATGTTGGTATCGGGGTTCGCAAACTCAGCCTTGTTCAGCAGGTTGAAAATGTCGGCCCGAGCTTCGATCCGCCACCGTTCGGTGATAGCCGTGCTTTTTGAGAAAGCAAGATCGATATTGAAACGTCCCGGCCCGCGTAGAGAATTTCGGGCCAGCGATCCATAAGTGCGAGCCGCGGATCGCCCACGGCCTGGGCATCGCTGGGAAAGTTGCTGCTTGAAAAGCTTGTGGGTGCAAACCAGTAATTCCCGTTCCCCACTCCGAAGTCGTGCCGCGAGTGCGGATCAAAATATTGAATAGGCGCAACCAGGTTCGCTCTCACCAGGTCCGGATCTCCTGCGCCCGAAGGGCCGGGGCTGGTGTAATCGAACTGGCTCGGCAAATTCGCGAACACATCCAGGGGCAATCCGGTTCGCCAGCTGACGATCGGAAACAGGCTCCAGCCGCTGGTCAAGCGCTTGGGAGCGGAAGTAAACTCCCGCGCAAACGGCAACTCCCAGCCGCCACTGAAGACGATGCGATGCCGAATATCCATATCCGCCGACGCGCGAAACAGATTGGGATCGTAATAGGGAACTTCCCAGTTGCGATTCTGAAAGCCCGACGCGTTATCGATGTTGTGCGCATATGTATAAGCCAGCGTGAAGTAAGAATGCCCGAAGAAGCCATCGCCCGTGAGTTGCTTCTGCACACTCAAAAGCAATGCGTTGTAATTGGCTTTGGCCACGTTCCGGAATTCCTTGATCGCCGCGTAGCATAGATTGCTGGGATCGGTGCCGCAACTGCTTCCCGCCGGGGTCAGGTTCAGCACCCGATCGAATGTCCCCAACACCACCGGATTCGCTTGCTGCAAGGCAGTCAAATCGTGCGAACTGGATCCCACATAGCTGGCCTCCGCCACCGTGTTGCTTGCAACTTCATGTTGCCATGTCAGGTGGTATTGGTACGTGTAGGGCGTACGCAGGTGCGGATCTACGACGAACACACTGCCGGACGCGCCTATCGGAAGATATCCTGAAGCCCCAAAATTCAAATTCTGGGGTGGCGGTGTCGAAGGAAACGGATTCTGGACTCCTGCCGCCGCGAAGGGCGCAGTCAAATAGTTCACTTCCGCTGCCGGATTCGCCGCGAGCGGTGAGAACTGTAATCCCGCACTCGCGTAGAAAGGTTCTTGTCCGTTGAATTGAAGATTGTCTTCGCCCTTCAGAATGTCGTACAGCACCCCGAATGCTCCGCGCAAGCTTGTCTTACCATCGCCTCGCGGATCCCAGGCAAAACCCAACCGCGGCGACCAATTGTTCTTGTCGGGGAAATTCACTCCCCGTGGAGCATGATCGTCTCCCGGAAAGAGCAGGCCTGGAGGCGCATTGGGGAACACCGATGACTGCTGCCCCGGCACAATAGAGAAAGTGCGGCCCTTCGTATCTGACTTCGGGGCGCTGTATTCATAACGAAGTCCCAGGCTCAACACCAGGTTCTTGCGCAAATGCCACTCGTCTTGCGCGAATCCATACATGAACTTGCTGCGGATATTCGACGCCGCGTTGGCTGACTGCGTGTACTGCACGGGCAGTCCCAGCAGGAAGTCCGCAAAGGAGTTTCCGCTGAAAAATCCGCTCGACCCCGCAAACACAAACTGCCCGTTCACGGTGAACGCGAACAGGGTGTTGTTCTGGAAGGCGGAGAGTCCGCCGCCGAGTTTCCAGTTATGACGCCCGTGCGTCCAGGTCAATGCGTCCGAAACTGAATACGTCGTATCGGTAAATACCTGCGGACCGATGGTACTGAATCCAATCTGCAAGCCGGTGTCGAAAAATAAGTTTGTCGGTCCCGTTGCAAGGTCCGGGGTTACGGCAATCCCCAATTGTGAGGGCGTCGGCAATTTCACATTCGGGGTCGCTGCATCGTTGCGGCTCCGCTCCACCGTGAACTTCAATTCGTTGAGCAGATCGGGCCGGAAGATATGCGCGTAAGCGGCATTCACAAAATAATCGTGCCCTCGCGAAACGTCCGGATATCCCGGCACGTCGGCGTAATCGAACGGTGTCACGTCCGATGTCCTGTCCCAGCCGAATGTGATGGCCAGCTTGTTCTGCTCATCAATATCCATGTCGAATTTGCTGGTGAGTTCATCGCGCTGGAACGTCACCTTCTGCTCAAAATTCAAAAGGCCGGTCGGCGACGACGGAATCAATCCGGCAGCGATGTAGTTTTTGGACACGCTGTTGATCCGCGTGGGATCGATAATCCCTTGCGTTGCCAGTGTCGGATTCGGCTGAAAGAAGGGATTCGCCTGCAGAAACGCCGCCACGCCGGCATCCGGGCCGTTCGCCGTTGCCTGCGAGAAATCGCCGTTCAGTTCGGCAGGCGTGAAGGTTGGCACGTTGTGCAGCGGCTGGTTCTCCACCAGTCGCTCGCCCTGGTAGCCAACGAAAAAGAAGAACCGGTCTTTCCGATCGACGACATGAGGGATCACCAGCGGGCCACCCAGCGTTCCCCCAAACTGGTTGCGCTTGAGCACATTGCGGGGCAGATCATTCTGCTTGTTGAAGAAGCTGTTTGCATTCAGCGCATCGTTGCGCAAAAAGTCAAACAGCGTTCCATGCAGCGTCTTGGTGCCCGACTGCGTGGCTACGGAAATTACGCCGCCCGAATTTCGCCCATACTCCGCCGGATAATTGCTGGTCAGGATGCGAAACTCCGCCACGGTGTCGGGGTTCGGAACGTAGACCGCCCGATTGTCGATCAGATCGTTATTGAGCCCGCCGTCCAGCAAGTAATTGATGGAATCGCTACGCCCGCCATTGACGTTGAACGTTCCCACCCCGTTGCGCGAAAAGTCGTAGTCGGTAGGAGTTACCCCGGGCTGCAGGAAGGCGAGATCGCGAATGTCACGGCCGTCCAGCGGCGCGTTTCGAACCACATCGCCGGTCACCACTTTGCCCAAACTTGGACTGACGGTTTCCACTTGCTGGCTCTGGTCGGAAACCTGCACCTCAACCGGGGCGGCGCTCAGGCGCAGCTTGATGCTGAGCCCTCGCACATCCCCGACGTGAAGAATTACATTCTCGATTTCCGCGACCGCAAACCCATCCTTCTGCGCGGTGATCAGGTATTGGCCAGGCTGAAGAAGCGGCACGCTGAAGTAGCCGCTCACGTTCGTTACCGCTTCCCGTTTCAGTCCTTGATCGAGATTGAGGAGGGTGACCTTCACGCCGGACAACAGGCCGCCAGTCTGGTCGGAGACTGCACCCTCCACGCTGGCTCTTTGTGCACAGGCCAGCCCGGGCAGTCCAAAGCACACTACGAGGAGTAGGGTCACCGATAGCAGGCGGGCTGTAACAGTCTCTTCCCGAGAGTCCATTCGTTTGTCGAAACGGTGTGCAGAAAACAGCACAAACGGGGTGAGCGTAATGCAGAAGCATAACACGCACAGTTCTGCTACTGACAGCGGTAGTACGTCTCCAATTGTAAATTTTGGCCCGGCCTAGGAACCCATCCGCTGAAGTACGGAGAGCAGTCGCGAGAGGCTTCCCGAAGTCTCGGGGCTGGCCGTCGAACTGGTAAACAGGGAACGGACCAGGTCGTTCTGCTCTTGGGCCAGGCGAAGCAGACTCATAGAGTCCTGAGTATGGGAGTCGTCCGACAAGGAGGCCGTCACCGGCGAATCCGCCACGTGAGAGAGCATTTCAGCTTGCTCGTGAGCCAGGTTTGAAATCCAACGCCGATGGTCCTGGCGGAGCTGCTCAAGCTGTGCCAGCGCCGACGGGCTCAACTTTGCTGTCCGTTCCGCCGAGAACTCGCGGTCCAACTTTTTGAGCGCCCACGCGTGCAGGAAAGTCTGTCGCGCCAGCGTAACCACTTCGTTCGAGAAAACCGCGATCTGCTTGTCGACGCCGTCGGACGCTACGCCCGTTTGCACGAAGTGTTTGTGGAGTTGGTCGTAGAGCGGCATCCGGGCGCTGGAAAGATCGGCCAAGGTCGCGGTGTAGCTTGCAGTTCCACCCGATGGCAGCCGGTCGCTGAACGCATCCGGCGAGGCATATAGCTCGGCGCCACTCTTCAATTCTCGCGGTACGAACAGCTCGATGCGTAGCGGCCCCGCAATGCCTTTCAGGGAGTCTCGAATCGCTCCCCGGCGGGCTGGACCGTCCACCAATCCCTGCACCAGCAACGATCCGTCCGACATGGGAAACAGATAAATTTCCTCGCCCAAGCAGGCATCCGCTTTATGCAGAGCGGTCGCGACTGCTACTTCCTGATCGCTGGCCGTCGAATTCAGGTACGTCAACGGCGAAGGTTTGTGGGTCGGCCCATTCGCCCCACCGTGTCCATTCACACTTCCCGGCAACTCAATCGTGCCCCCAAGGTGGGCGACTTCAGTCTGCCGAGCCTCCACTACGAATGCGGTTCGGGTGAAGCGGTACTCGCGGCTCTGGTCCGCGGAGCCGGTGAAAATACTCAGTTGCGACGGCGAG
The DNA here is from genome assembly GCA_963797845.1 of Terriglobia bacterium. Taxonomy (GTDB): domain Bacteria; phylum Acidobacteriota; class Terriglobia; order Terriglobales; family Acidobacteriaceae; genus DASREM01. The sequence continues at coordinate 1,000,584 of CAWCRE010000003.1, read as the reverse complement.
TAATCGCTGCCGTTCACCGTGAGCATGGCTTCTGAGATTCCGGATACGTGTCCCGATGCGAACGGATAATGCAGCTCCATGGCAGACCCGGACCGGGTCACCGCAGTGTCTTGCCGGTTACGCGACGCCACCAGTTCGCGGAAACTCGCCGACGAAACATCCGGTACCCACCGTTGCGCTGTCAAATATCGCAACACCTGGTCATCTTCGCCGCCCGGAGTAAATACGGAGTGCAACAAGTTCGCCGCGATCGCACCCGAATTCCGGGAAACCATCTCCAGAGATCCAGCCGCCGCGGTTTGTCCGCTCACGTAGGTCGGTCCCTGCGAATCCCGCACCACGGTGATGTTCCCCAGGGAGCGCGATTCCCCGTGACGCGCAATGCGCTCTACCCGCAGCGAAGTCCGTGTCACTTGCCCAGCATGCGCAGCATGAGAGGTTTCATACGACGTAGCCCGCGTAAGGATCGTGTCCGCCGAAACCCTGGTGTTGAGCACGTCAGTAAACATCACCACCACCAGGCAAGCGACCATGACCGATGCAATTGCAGCCTGGCGATGCTCGAGCACCCCGGCGCTTATACGTCTCAGCCAGCCTCGCCAGCCCTCAAATCTTTCAAGTACGCGGTCCGTCACGTGGGAAGACGCTTGCGATTCACGGGAGTGTCGCAGCAGACGCTGGCGGAATTGTTCCACCCGGTTTTCGTCGAATACGGTAGGTTCCGGAAGCCGCGCCTGTCGGCTGCGCACGAAACTTTCAACGCTCCCCTGGATCATTCCTGACCGGCTGCGACAAATCCAGCAGCTCTCCAGATGGCTCTTGGAATTCTGCAGGTCCCCGGCTTGCAGTTCGCCGTCCAGACAAGCGATGATCTGCGCATCATTCAGGTGCGGCGGCAGGATTGGCTTGGGATCAGGCCCGCGCTTCATTCCGCACCTCAAACTTTTTCAGGCCGCGAGCCAGGTACACGCTGACCGATTTCTGACTGATTCCCAATACATCGCCTATTTCCTGGTAACTCAAGCCTTCGGCGCGAAGCATCAGGCAGTGCCTCTCCCGTTCGTTGAGCACCTGCAGCGAATTGGCAATCTGTTCCTGCACGATTAAATCGTTTTCTGTAGAACGCGGTGTATCGGTCAAGTTGCGCGCGGAAAGCCATTCCGCGCACGCGACTTCGTGAACTCCACGCCGCCGGATGTGATCGATAGCGAGATTGTGAATTACGCGATACAACCAGCTGCGCACGTTCAAAATTTCTGCCTTGCGCTGCATCTGGTCGAATAGCTTCAAGAACGCCATTTGCACTAGATCCTCTCCCTCGCCGGCCGAGCCCACCACTTGATACGCATACCCGAGGAGAGAGGGTCGCATCGCCGCGTAAAGGTCGACGATGTTTTCTTCGAGAGAGTTGGTGGGGCGGGGCCCTTCGGCGCATTCCGCACCAAAGATGTCCGCCCGATTCAGAATGTGTTCTTGGCCCATGATTTCGGGGCTGCGTTCCACGTTTTTCGAGCGGTGGAGCACTGCCCGATAGCGCAGCGATCAACCTTGTATATCATCAACTTGCCTGTTTTCCTTCGCCAAAAAGAAATATTTTCTGTCGCCCTTCTGCTGTTAGCAAACCAACAATCCAACGCGTCACAGAAGTTGCAAAACCTAACATATCAATGCGCAAAATCGGTGCATCTCGAACATGCTTTTTGAACTGGGTTCACATCTCGAACACGGTGCTTGGGTGAGTCTGAAGCCGGCTGCCAGCGTTTTCCCTCAGGCCCAGGGTTTACTCACCGCCTTTGACCGGGCTTTGATTCGCTTGGTGGCGCAAGGCGTTCCCGACCGGGTTATGGCGCAGCGCCTGGGTGTCGACGAAGATCAGGTCCGCGCCTCATTAGTCAATATTTTCAGGAAGTTAGCAATGACTGGGATGCTGGAACAGCTGCTCTATATGGATAACGAAACAGAACAAATCGCGTGTTAGTACATCCTGTTCCGCCTTCGTCTTAAGACGTACAAATGCGAGCGAAATTTCTGGATGTGCGGAAGTTTCTCCCTGCCCAGTTTTGAACTGGACTTTACCTGCCCCCTAAGGAGTTCGGTCCGCCCCCGGGTCGAGCTCCATTTTTTATGTGCAAAGTTTTACCGCGTGCGGTGTTCTTCGGCAGGATTGCCTTGCCCGGCCACTTCTCCATCTTCATCGCCATGGATCAGGCCAAACTTCTTTAGCTTGTAGCGCAGCGCGTCCCGAGAGATGTCGAGCAACCGCGCCGCATGGGTTTGGTTCCCCTCGGCCTGCCGCATTGCCAATTCCACCATGGCTCGCTCCATCTCTTCCAATGACGTGCCACCCTCGGGAATATAAAGACGCGGCAGGGTGCGCCCGTTCGAAAGCTGAAGACCTCCGTCGTTCGGCGCCGTACGCTCGAAAGCCGTCAAGCCACCCGACTCAGCCACCGAAAACGGCAGATAGATCGATCGCAGCAGCGGTTCGTCTTCCAGGATCATGGCGCGCTCGATCGAATTCTTCAGCTCGCGAACGTTGCCCGGCCAGTTGTGTCCCATCAGTAAACGCCGGGTCTCTTCGGCAATTCCGCGCACCGATTTCTTGAACTTCGTGTTGTACCGCTCGATAAAGAACTCCACCAGCGGGCCGATGTCCTCTTTCCGATCCCGCAGCGGCGGAATAAAGATGGCAATGATCGCCAGCCGGTAATAAAGATCCTGGCGGAATTGATTCTCGCGAACGGCTTTTTCCAAATCCCGATTCGACGCCGCGATGACGCGGACGTCCACCTGCATGTCGCGCACCCCGCCCACCCTGCGAATCACCTGATCTTCCAGTACGCGCAACAGCTTGGCTTGCAGCAACGGCGACAGCTCGCCAATCTCGTCCAGAAACAGCGTGCCCCCGTCCGCCATCTCGAACAATCCCTTCTTCATCTGCTTGGCGTCGGTGAACGCTCCCTTTTCATGACCAAACAGCTCCGCTTCCATCAACGTTTCCGGAATCGCCGAACAGTTGATGGCCACAAACGGTTTTTCCTGCCGCGTGCTCTCGTAATGAATCGCCTTGGCAATCAGGTCCTTGCCGGTACCGCTTTCTCCTTGGATCAGGATAGTGGTCGCTTCGCTGGCCGCGACCTTGCGGACGAAACTCATCAGCTCCGTCATCTTCGCCGAGGTCCCGATGACCTCGTGATACCCAGTCCTTCTCCGAACCTCGCCCCGCAGGCTCTGCACCTCGCGGCGCAGGCGCGTGGTCTCCAGCGCATTCTTGATGGCGACGCTGAGCTCTTCGAAGTCGAGAGGCTTGCCGACAAAGTCGTACGCGCCCAGCTTGAGCGCGTGTTTCACATCGTCCAGTTGCGGATCGGCGGTGATCATGATCACCGCGCGAGCGTCGCCGTTTCTTTTCATCTGCTCGAGAACATCCAGCCCGCTCATATCCGGCAAGCGGACGTCCAACAGGATCAAGTCAGGGGTTTCGTGCTGCGCCAGCTTCAACGCAGCCTCGCCGGTTTCCGCTTCGGCGACGTGGTATCCCCACTCTTCACACTTCTGCCGCAGCGACCAGCGCACCAGGCGCTCGTCATCCACGACCAGGATTTTCTCGGATGCCATGGGACAGGGGTAGCTTACTACGAGCAGCGATGCGGCACTGAGGGCAAACTTAGCTGACGGCCTCTACTTTGTAGGCACGCGAAATGGGCAAGAGGACTACAAATTTCGTCCCCTTTGCCGCCGAACTTTCGACTTCAATCCGGCCATCGTGCTCCTCGACAATCCGCTTGGCCAGCGATAATCCCAGGCCGGTTCCATTGCCCTTGGTGGTATAGAACGGCCGGAAAATATTGGGCAAGTGTTCTGCGGGAATGCCGCGGCCGGTGTCGGAAACCGCAATCACCGCATCGCCGCCTTCGTCGCCGATGGTCACCGTGATGGTGCCTTGTCCTTCGATGGCTTGGATCGAATTCAGCAACAGATTCAGCAGCACCTGATGAATCTGATCGCTATCGTGCTCGACTTCCGGCAGCGCCGCGTCTTTCCTGAGTTCGATCTTGATTGGCTTCGACAATGCCTGCTGCCGTGCCAGCATCACCGAATGCTCGACTGTGGTATTCAAATCGCTACGCCGAATCTCCGGAGGATGCGGCCGCGCTGTCTGCAAAAGATCGGTGATGATGTGATTGATTTGCGCGATCTCCTGGCGAACGTCTTTCACCACGGACCGCGCCGGGCTTGTGGAAGGCAAATCGCGCCCGATGATTTCGATCACTCCGGCAATCCCGGCCAGCGGGTTGCGAATCTCGTGCGCCAGTCCCGTGGCGAGTTCCCCCAGCGTGGCCAGGTGCTCCGCGCGTGACATCTGGGTTTCGTGAAGATGCTGGATCTCTTCGCGGCTCTCGCGCAACTGCTCCACCATGCGGTTGAAATTGCGTCCCAGGTCGCCAATCTCATCGTTCCGTCCGTCGAAACTCACTTTGACATTCAGATTCCCTTCGCCCACGCGTTCGATCTTTTCCTGGAGTTCTACCATCGGGCGCTGTACGAAAAGAGTAAGCGCGAAAAGCAGCGCCGCGCAGATCGCCACCGCGCCCGCGCCGGCTACATACAAGATGGTGTGCCGCTCGGTGTCGCGCCATGAAACCGTGGCTAGCATGAACAGTAAAAGCCCATTCAGCAACACGAACGCCACCGGCAAAATCGCCTTCAGTTGCCAGTTCACGCGGAAGAAGGAAACTCCGGAATTTTCCTGCGCACTCCGCAGGTTCAAGTCCGTCGAACGACGATCCCGCTTAGCCAATGGCCGCAGCTTGCCGGAGACAAAACGGACGGAAGCGGTTCCCGGTTCCGCTTCCGCCCGAGTCTGTTGCGCTGAGTCTCGCATTTGTTTGTTATTAGGCATACGCATGCAGTCCAGGCAACAGATACGTAACCCCGAAGAAGGTGAACATCACCACGCCAAAGCCAAGAATGGCGAAGTACGCCGCCCGCCGTCCGCGCCACCCGCGGGTGATGCGCATGTGCAAATAACCGGCATACACCAGCCACGTGATCGCAGCCCAGGTTTCCTTCGGATCCCAGCTCCAGTAGGAACCCCAGGTGCGATTCGCCCAATACGCTCCGGCGGCAATCATCAGGGTAAGTAAAGGAAATGCAATCGCAATCGTCTTGTAAGTAATTCGATCCAGGTCTTCTGATGAGGGCAGCATTCGTTGCAGGTCCGTGCGCCGCCACAGCAACAGCAGATATAGGAGTGAAACGAAGATCCCTCCCACCAGCCCCGAAAGAATGAATGGGCTCGCCTGCAGGCTGGTTGGGAAAAGTCCGTCCGCATCAAGCGACGGGTAACGTCCATCCCGTACTCGCAGCAGGAAGAACACCAGCGATAGAACTTGCAGCAAGATGCTGACAAACACGGCCCGGTTCGCCATCGCCAGAAAACTCTCGTCGTCTTTCAAGCGTGCTGCCAGATAGAGCACGAACGGGGCGGCCACGGCGACCAGCACAACTAGCATCAACCAGCCCAGGTCCGGAATCACCACAAATAAACGGACTCCTTTGGCCAGGAAGATTTCCGATTTTTGTTCCGCATTCCATCCAATGACGTTCAGGCCACCCCATTTTTCGAAGCGGGTCAGAATTCCCGCGTAGGTCGCAATCGAAAACAGGCTAGTCGCGGCCAGGAAAGTTTCTGTCTTCATCTGGTCCTGGATCAGGAACATCATCGCCAGCGCAAAGCTCAGCGCGCACGCTGCATACGCCAACATCGCCAAAGTCACGTGCACATGCAACCATGTCGATTGCAGCGCCGGAACCAGCGGATGGACTTCGGTGCGCAGCAACTGCATCAGCACCACGCCCACGATCGCCACGGGCATGGTGACAGTCCCGATCACCTTCACTCCGTACTTCTTCTCCGCGATCAGCGTCAGCGCCGCCAGCGTCCACACAAAACTCAGCAGCATTTCATAAATGCTCGCGAACGGCGGATGCCCCGCCTCATACCAGCGATGCGCCACCGCGCCAGTATTGGCGAGCAACCCCGCCCAGGTCGCGAGCGAAGCAAAACGGATGTAGGACGGAGTGCCGGTCACGCCAAAACCCAGATACAGCGAACCAGCGCCTGCGTAGAAGATCAGGGCGGCATAAAGCAGATTCGATTCGTTCAGCAAATTGCCGGTCTTCACCACATTCAGAAACGCCATGAAAAGCAGGAACGCAACGCTCAGCCCGACCATGACCACAAGCATGGTGCCGGTCGCCGCGGGTTGCTGCTCCACTCGTGTACGCGCCATAAGAATTAGTCCTCCTTCTTTACCGGCTCCCGACTCCGGTCAACGAAGGTTCGTGCTCGTGCTCCGGGATGCACGTTACTTTTTGCTGGCTTAGTTCCGCCTTGATCTCCTCAACTAACTTCTGAAACTTCTGCTCGAATACGTCTTTGTTCTTGTTCGCGGCCCCGCCTACCCATAAGTGCGATGTGCCGTTCGCCTCGTGAACGATCGTCGCCCAGAAGCGCATGTGCACCAGGTAGAACACCACCGCCAGCCCCAGGCCCATCAGCACCACTCCCGCCCACACCGCCCACTGCCCTGGTTCGTGCGAAACCTGCAGCCCGGTGAAGTACGCCATCTTCAGATCCTTAGGCTCGAACTTGTATGGAGAGTCCGCATTTTGCGCGAAGCCTTCGATCGCCGGAATCCAGTAGTTCAGCGCCTTCCCAGTCTTTTTCGATTCCACAATCAGGTGCGCTGCGGGATTTTCCAGTTGCGTGGAGCGGGCGTATATCTGCCCATCGCCAATGACGTAATCGGGGATGAATTCTGCGAACTTGACCGTAGTATCGGGATCGAGCTGCGCAACTTCATCCACATTCAGGCTGAGCTCTTGCGGCGCACCGGCCTTCTGTGCGGAACTCGCGTTCAGGATCAGCTTGTCCACTTTGCCGGTCATGCCATAACTGGATTGATAAAAACGGATCCCGCCGTATACCAGCGGATCATTGACCACGATCTCTTTGCGCAGAACATCCTTGCCGCCGTCCACCACCACCAGGTTCGACCACCACTTCTTCGGGGTGCCGTCGGTGTAGTTCTCCTGGCCGGCTGCGTCGCAGCGGATGGCAATCGGAAGTTGGCGAACCGTGCCGTCCTGCAACCGAACCTGGCTCGACACTTCACCGCGGGTCAGTGATACGAACCCGCGCCATCCCCATACTGCATCCACGATTCCGCCCAGGAAGATCAGGAGGAGGCTGGCATGAACGATGTAGACCGCGAATTCGGAAATCCGGTGCTTCTCCGCGTACAGCGAGCGATGTTCGTTGCGCGCCACGTGCTCTGGTTTTAAATGCATGCGGCGAAAGGCCCGTTCCGCGGCTCCCAGCGCAAACTTCTCGTCGGGGACCGCGATGCGGGCCTGGTTGGGAAGCGCCTTGCGGAAAATCTCGTCGGTGTTCTTATAAGGACGCGCAAAATAACGCCACGCGTTCGGGAAGCGTTGGATCGAAGCCGCTACGATGCTGAAACTCACCATCACCAGCAACAGCACGAACCACCACGCGTGAAAGATGTCGGTCAATCGCAGTGCGTCCAGCAGGTGCAGCATTTGGGGGGAATACGCCCGCTGCATCTCCTCCGGATCGGTCACCGGCCGCTGAAGAATGATGGTGCCGGCTGCTGAAACGATCACCACCAGGATCAGCAGAATGACTCCCGTCTTAATCGAACTGATCGTCTGCCAAAACTTGCGGCCCATTGTTGTCAGGGATCCAGCCATATGAGTGCCTCTTGTTCCGCCAGTAGGAAAAGCACGTACTGCGCCAGAACAGGGAATTTGCTCAAGTGCTTGGCTTCCATGGGGTTGGCCATTTCGAGGCAAACGCGCACGCGCCTAACGCTGGGCCATATCACACAGCGAATCAGCGGGAAGCGGGGTTTTGACCCACCCGAGGTGTGATTCAGATCACATCCCGAGGTGATTCAAATCCTACGGAACGCTTCCGCTCCCGTGTGGAATGTGTCGTGACGGGAATGCTGGCTCATATTTCCATTTCGGAACGCACCAAAATCTCCGCACCGACCTTCGTGCGCACTTGGGTCATTTCACCGAGGCCACTGCGGGAGATGGCCCATTTCAATAAAGAAGATGGAGTGAGACAAAATGCATCACCGCGTCTTCACGATCTCAATCTCCTCATTTCGCGGAACTTACATTCTGCGTTGAAAAAATTCACAGAGCCCCGCGCTGCGGCCAATGGCTTGCACTTACACCTGCGGAGGTTGCCGTGAAGTACTCGCAGAAATCGCTCCTGATGCTCCTCCTGGTGGTTCTGGCCTCTGCCATGCGTTTGGCAGCCGTCGAACACCCGGTGAAGCTCGATAAGGATGCGGACTGCGCCTCCTGCCACGACGACAAGGCGAAGGGCAAAGCAGTCCATTCCGCAATCGCCATGGGTTGCGCCACCTGTCACGATGTGAAGACCCAGGGCGAAACCACTACAGTGGATTTCACCACCCCCAAAGAACAGCTCTGTTTCACCTGTCACGACAAATCCAAAGAAGAAGTCCTGCACGGGCCGTACGAAAAAGGGCAGTGCGTGGATTGTCACGACCCGCACACGAGCGATTATCCGAAACAACTCAGAGCCGAAGGGAACGCGCTCTGCCTCGAGTGCCACGCAACCCGCGCCAAGATGGACGACACCGTCGCGCTGTTCGGCGGCAAGGCTTCCATGCCGAAGGCAGACTTCGAGCAAGTTCCCAAAATCGTGCCCAGCATGGCCACCAAAACTGGACATCCCTTTGCGAAACATCCGATCGCGGATGTGCCCGATCCGCTGCGCAAGGACAAGATGACGTGCCTGAGCTGCCACGAGTCGCACGCCGCCGCACAGGAGAAGCTGATCGTCACCGCGAAAACCAATAACGGGGACGTCTGCGCTGCTTGCCACGAGACCTTTGAAAACAAGTTGAGCGAAGAAGCGCAAAAGAAGTTCGGCCCAATCGAAGAGAAGAACCGCAAAGATCTTCAGGACCAGCAGAAAAAAATCATCAATGAACGGCCAGCAGCGCCGCCGCAGAAATCGGGGTCGAATTAGCCATGACAACGAGAAACTTGAAATCGCTGATGTTCACTCTCCTGGCTCTCGTGATCGCAGCCGCAGTGGCGCCCATGGCTTTCGCGAAGGATAAGAACAAAGACAATGCCGCTGCCGCCCCGGTGAACATGGTGTGGCCGCTGCCTCCCGATAAGCCGCGTGTGAAGTACCTCGAGACTTACTCCAACAATTTCGATATCGAGCCACGCAAGAAACAGTCCTGGGTCGACAAGGTAGTGGGCAATGGCGATCCTAACGTGGAAGAAGCTTTCGAGCGTCCCTCGGGTGTGGGCGTCGACTCCAAAGGGCGTGTCTTCATCGTCGCTACTCAGAAGTCGATGGTCTACATCATCGAAAAGGAAAAGCACCACATCACGCGCTTCCAGGGCGACCAGGGAATCACCTTCAAGACTCCGCTCGGATTGGTAGTCGATGCCCAGGACAATTTCTATGTCGCTGACGCTGCGCTTCATCAGGTCATGAAGTTCGACACCAACGGACACATCGCGGCGACTCTCGGCAACGACACCGGACTGAAGAATCCCACCTACATGGCGCTGGATGAGCAGCGGCGCAGGTTGTTCGTGGTCGATTCTCATCTTCACCAGATCTTGGTCTACAACCTCGACACCCTGCAACTAGAGAAGACGGTTGGAAAGCGCGGCGGGAAGGCTGGGGAGTTCAACTATCCGGTTGGTGTGGCAGTAGGTCCGGACGGCAGTTTCGCCGTCACCGACACCGGAAGCTGCTCGGTCGAAGTTTTCTCTCCCGAATACAAGTTCGTTCGCCGAATCGGCAAGCAGGGCTACCGGCCCGGTGATTTCGTCAGGCCCAAGGGCTTGGCCTACGACCGCGACGGCGACATTTGGGTGGTCGATGCCGCTTTCAACAACTTTCAGATTTTCAGCCCCGACGGCCACGTGCGCATGTTCGTCGGCTCCAAGGGATCGCAACCGGGCCAGTTCGAAGTGCCGTCCTCGATCACGATTGACAAGAACAATCGCGTGTATGTCAGCGACAGCTTAAATGCCCGGGTTCAGGTCTTTCAGTTCCTGGGAGGGAACTAAGTTCTGTTGTGCACAGCGTGCTCCACAGAAAGCAGTGCTGCTTAAGTAAGAAGTAAAAGTACGAGTTGTACAACTCATAAATGGGAGGTCTTATGAAGACTGCAAGAACAATCGGCCTGGTGATGCTGATCCTGGTGGTTGCTACCTCGATGAGTTTTGCTGCAAGGCCATCCAAGAACCTGTTGACCAATTCCATGCACGACCTGCGGCCCTTATTGGGTGGCGCATCCTTCACGATTTGCAACTTCTGTCACGTTGCTCACAAAACCGTAGCGGATACTTATCCATCCTTTATCGGCCCCTTGCTCTGGAACCACACCCTGTCCAGCGCCACCACCTATGGCGTGTACAGCAGCGGAACCTTCGCATCCTACGGGACTGACATCGCCGATCTCGGGACGCTGAACGGCGCCGGCTATACCACCAGCAATCTATGCCTGAGCTGCCATGACGGCACAGTCGCAGTGGACTCCTGGTATGCCCCGGTGACGGGAACTAATTATCAACCGCTGCCCAACCCGGGTAATCATTTTGTCGCGTCGAAAGACACGATTAAGGACATGACCAACACGCACCCGGTCAACTTCACCTATTACAACGCGCCATGGCTCAGCGCAGCCGGAGTTTTGGCTCCTGCGAATTCGAGCTCGGTTGACGGCGCGGGCGTAATTCCACTCGAGAACGGCAAGATGCAATGCTGGACCTGCCACGATGCACACAATGGCGCGTCTGGAATTTTCGAGCAGAATTTCCCAACCCAAGCCAGCGGAAGCTTCTGCACTTATTGCCATACATAGATCCTGAAGGGAGAGGCGCGCGAGCGCCTCTCTCGCTTTTCCGAGTGGAGCCGGAGAGGAGTGGTTATGAAGTTGGCGAACAAAATCCGGATCCTGGCATTCCTCGGACTTTTGTTCGTGACCCCCTGCCTGGCGCAAGAGCCTACCCTGCAGAACTTCCACCTTCGCAGCACCCTCGGCTTCGATGTTTCCGGCGACAGCTTTACGCCGATTTCAAATACCGGCAATCAGGCGGGCGCGCCCAGCCAGAGCATCGGCGGCGAAGTTGGCATGGATTTCAGCGGCGTGCTTTTCGATCCCAAGTTTCTGAACTTCGATACGAATTTCAATTTTCAGCACGGCGCTAACAGCGTCAACCAGTTGGACTATTCGAACGGCCTGCTCAGCGGCGGCGCGAATGTCAGCTTGTTACCCAGCGGGCACTATCCATTCGAATTGTTTTACCAGCACAATGCCGCCGACACCTCGGGCAGCATCTTCGGCTCGAATACGACGACCACGCAACTGCGGGTGAAATGGTCCGTCAATCGGCCCGACGTGCCGCACCTCACCTTCGGCTACACCCGGGACGACAATGATGTAAGGCTCGCGGAATCCCTGACCAACACGGGATACAAGCAATCGGAATTTTCCGCACAGGCCAACGATCGCACCGCCGGATGGGTGTGGAACGGTTCTGCCAACATTGGAAAGTTTGACGCGCTCAGTGTCGGAAGCCTGGTCTTCCTCGGAGACACCACAGAAAACTATCGCGTATTCCAGGGCCGCACCTACCACAACTTCTGGAATAACAAGGCCCTCTTCAACGCCGACGTTCGCCAGCAGGACTACTCTTTTGAGTTTCCGGGAAATGGCAGTTCACAAAATAACGATCTGCAGCTGGCAGCAGGTTTGCAGCTGCAACACACTAGCAAGCTCAGCAGTCATTACAGCTACGCTTACACGCGATTGAACCAGGAAAACACCTTCTCCACGAACAGCACCGGCTCAGCGCTCAGCATTTTAGCGACGCCCACATTTAATACCCAGGCAATTGCCGGCGAAGTGGACTATCAGCTCCTGCCGGCGGTGCGGATTTTCGAGAACCTGCAATACCAGCGCCTTACGCCATTTTCGACGACCATGGAATCGGAGACCTCTTATCTGGAGTCTGGTTCGGGAGTAACCCTGGTAAAAAAGTTGCGCGGATTTGATATCGGGGCCACCTATGTAGGCGAGCTCCAGACTCTGGGCACCAGTTCGGATCAACTCGGCAAATCCTGGTCGAACAACGTGGATGCGCGAGTAGGCTGGGGGCAGTCGAAAGACGTCCGGCTCACCGGAACGGTTCGCATCAACAACTTGAACCTGGTACAGCAGATTGGCGGATTCAGTCGTCTGAAGACTTACGGCGGCCAGGCTGAGACCACGCGGTTTTGGGGTGTCAGGCTCGCGGGCGGCCTCGATAAAGGCACCGTGGAACTACTGAACATTGCCGGCGACACGACGCGCAACTATACGAACATCTACGCTCAAGTAGAGAGCCGGCGGATGCAGTTATCCGCGAGTCGAGGCAATAACGATGGTGTGGGCTCGGTATTCCCCACACCGCTGCAGGGAAATTTCTTCATCGCAGTGCCGCTGCCGGTTGAGCAGCTCGTGGCCAGCCCGCTGCTGACGATCAACAGCAAGAGCACCAATTTCAGCGCGCTCTTCCGGCCAAAGTACAACCTCGAAGTCGGCGCGTTCTACCGCAAGGAAAATGACCAACTGATCAGCTCCAGCCAGAATTACCGACTTTGGGAGATACGAACCCGATATAACATCGGCAAGATCAGCCTCGAGGGCGGCTTCGGCAATATTCATAATTTACTGGAACAGTCCAATACTGTTAGCGGGTTGAACATCAACCGCTACTGGTTCCGCATTCGCAGAACGTTCAACTTTTTCTGAAAGGTGAATTTTGGGCCTGCTTGCAAACTCGAAGAGACGCGTGGGGTGGTTGGGATTAATCGTACTGGTATTCGGCATTCTGTGGTCGTGGCCGGCAAGCGAAGCGGATTCGACTCCGCCGCAGATACTGCTGCCCTCGCAACTGGAGTGGGTCGGCAACTTGCGCAGCGCAGCGGACGTAACTCCCAAGCCCGGTTTCTTCAAGAAAATGGTCAAGAAGATTGTCGGCCTCGACGATCGCAATCAGTCCATGCTCATGCCCTACGGCATCGCTGTCGATTCGCAAGGCCGCGTTCTGGTGGTGGACACGCGCGAACGGCAAATCCATGTATTCGACCCGCAGCGCAAGAAGTACAAGACGTTCCACGCTCCCGATCGCGAACCCTTCGCCGCGCCCATCGCCATCGATACCGACGCCGACGGCAAGATCTATGTCTCCGATTCTGTTCGCGCCCGCATCTTTGTCTTTACGCCCGAATTCAAGTTCATTCGCACCCTGGGCGCCATCAGCAAAGACGAAAGCATCTTCAAGCGCTGCACCGGACTCGCCATCGACAAGAAGAACGCTAGGCTCTACGCAGTGGACACCGTCGCGATGAACATCGTGACCTTGAGTCTCGACGGTAAAGTTCTCAACCGCTTCGGCAAGCCGGGAGACGGACCGGTCGAATTCAACTACCCGACCCAAATCGCCGTCGCTCCTGATAGCACGCTGTGGGTGATGGATTCTCTGAACTTCCGCGTGCAACATCTCGATCCCAGTGGGACCGTGATTTCCGCCTTTGGCCGCCTCGGCGACGCGATCGGAGAGTTCGACAAGCCGAAGGGGATTTCCCTCGACAATCAGGGACGTGTCTACGTCGTCGAAGGCCGCAACGATCGCGTCCAGGTTTACAGCCCGGAAGGCAATCTGCTGTTCTTCTTTGGTCATACCGGCAATGGTGATGGAGAATTCTTCCTACCCACCGGCATCACCGTGGATCGGGACAACAAGATCTACGTTGCCGACAGCTACAACCGCCGGGTGGCCGTATTCCACGCTAAGTCAGGAACGACGGGCGCGGCGACGGGCGGAGGGCAGTAATGCGCGCCCGGATCATCTTCGCCCTGGTGCTGGTGATCGCAGCGGCTGCGGCTATGAAGCTTTCCGCGGCCAAGACCAAGCAGTTCATCACCAACACCAAGCACGATTTCCGGATCACCTCGTCGGCCAGCATCCATTCCACGTCGAAGCAGGACGTCTGCATGTTCTGCCACACTCCGCACAACGCTGCATCCGGCTCTATGATCTGGAACCAGAAGCTCTCGCAGCGCGAGTTCCCGACCTACAACAGCAGCACGCTTGCAATCGACGATCACTCCGATCAACGCGCAAGACGCTTCCAAGCTTTGCTTGAGTTGTCATGACGGCACCATCGCACTCGGTGACACGCAGAACGAAGGACTAATCCAGTTTGTGCAGGGCACCAGCTACGCGCTACCTCCTACGTCGCCATCGAATTTAGCGGGAACCGGATCCGGTTTCGCCGATGACCATCCATTCGGTTTCGTGCCCAAGCGCAGCGCGGAGATCCATGACCCTCCTCCCGGAGACGCGGTTCACCTCGACAGCAACGGGAAGGTGCAATGCACCAGTTGTCACGATCCTCACCAGGAATCCGTCGATCCGGTGGCTGACAAGTTCCTGGTGAAATCGAACGATTCTTCCCAGCTTTGCCAAAGCTGCCACTCGACCCAGGGATGGGCGCGCTCCGCGCATTCACGCCCTGCCGACCTGATCGAGGACATGCGCTACACCACAACTCAGGGCGCACACACCGGGTACACGGGCGTGAGTAAGAACGGCTGCGAAAGCTGCCACCGTCCGCATTCGGCGCAGGTCGGGCAACGCCTGCTGAAGCTGGCGGAGGAAAATACCTGCTACCAGTGTCACGACGGTTCGGTGACGACGCTGAACGTCAAAAGCGAATTCGTCAAAACTTATCGCCACCCGGTGCAGACGGTTTCGGGCATTCACGACGACTCCGAGAGTCCCACCTCCACGTTGTATCCGATGCCTGAGATCAGTCCCGGCAGCGTCCGTCACGCCGAGTGTATGGACTGCCACAATGCGCACTATGCCAACAACACTCCGGGGCAGGCGCCGATCGTCAGCGGGGCGCTGTTGGGAGTGAAAGGGCAATCGCAGGGCAATTCCTACTTGCCGATCGCCAACAACGAGTATGAAATCTGCTTCAAGTGCCATGCCGACAGCGCCAACCGGCCGCAGGCTACCGACAACGGCACTGGCGGAATCGGTTTCGGCAGAAATCCGCAGCGGCAGTTCGACGCCGGCAATCCCAACAAGAGCAATACGCGAGTCGAATTCACCTTCGGCATGTCCTATCACCCGGTAGTCAAGGCGGGCAATCTTTCGAGCGGTCCCGGCGGCTTGGTGCCCAGCCTTCGCCAGGCTCCGGTGTCGCCGGGAGGCCTGCCATTGCCGAATCGTGCGCTCAACTCTTCCAGCTACATCTACTGTTCGGACTGCCACAACAGCGATACTGGCCGCAACCTGGGTCTCGGCACCAATAGCGTCGCGGGACCGCATGCTTCCAATATTCCTCATCTTTTAGAACGGCAAAGCATGCTGGAAACTCCACCCGCGCTACCCGGGAAGACTTCGACCGGCTCGCCATTCTCGGTAAGTAACTACGGCCTGTGCGATAAATGCCACGATGTGCAGAACAGCATCCTGCGGAATGTCAGCTTCAAATATCACAGCACACATACGCAGAATGACGGCGCCGCCTGTTCAACCTGCCATGATCCGCACGCGTCGTCATCGCCGATGCTGATCAACTTCGACCTGAGCATCGTGGCGCCGAACAGTGCCGGGCAACTCTCCTACGTGCAGACCGGACCGGGACACGGCACGTGCAATCTGGCCTGCCATGGGCAGGATCACAAGAGCGCGGTGTACTAGGGTCGAGTTTTTGAGATGGTTCGACAAGAGAGACCTTGCTGAGTCGTCACTGGGCAAGAGGGTGCGTCGTGATAAAGCACTTCCTCTACCGTAAAGCCGATGGAAAATCAAGTACAGACATCACGACGGAGCGATGTACTTGCACTGGACTCTTGCTTCCTGAAAGAACAATCTCTCAGCTGAGTGCGTGTTTGTTTGAACCACGGTTCGAACCTCCCCCGAGGCCCCCGGAGTGCGTTGGAAGCAGTTTGCCATCAGAACGCCACAGACAATTAAGCGGTGTTCTGAGGTAAGACGGCCAGAATGACAAATCATAATTGGAAGGTCTTATGAAATCTGCAAGAACAGTTCTGTTGGTAACCTTGATCGTGGTGATCGCTACTTCGATGAGTTTTGGCGCCCGGCCATCGAAGAACTTGATTGTCAACTCGCTGCATGATCTGCGCAGCACCTTGAACGGTGCATCTTATACCGTCTGCAATTTTTGTCACGTCGCCCACAAAACCGTAGCGGATACCTATCCGTCCTACATCGGCCCCTTGCTCTGGAACCACACCCTGTCCACGGCTACCACCTATGGCGTGTACAGCAGCCAGACGTTCGCGGCCTACGGAACTGATATTGCGGATCTGGGCACTCTGAACGGCGCCGGCTACACCACCAGCAACCTGTGCCTGAGCTGCCATGACGGCACAGTCGCCGTGAACTCGTGGTACGCGCCGGTGACCGGTGCAAATGGACAACCGCTTCCACAGGGTTCGTACTTCATGCCCAATCTGTACCGTATCAAGGACATGACGAATACGCACCCGGTGAACTTCACCTACTACAACGCGTCGTGGCTCAGCGCAGCCGGAGTCTTAGCCCCTGCGAATTCGAGCTCGGTCGACGGCGCCGGTGTAGTTCCGCTCGAGAACGGCAAGATGCAATGCTGGACCTGCCACGATGCACACAATGGCGCGTCCTCGATCTTCGAGCAGAATTTCCCGACTCAAGCCAGTGGAAGCTTCTGTACCTACTGCCACACATAGACCAATAAAGCACAATGGAGAGACGGGCGTCCCCGCCCGTCTCGCCTATACGGCACGTCGAAATATCCATCTATTTCTCGGTAAGGCAATGAAGTCTGCAACTTGGGAGGGTTTTGTCGAAACGGGAATTTAACATGTACAAATATGTACGTACAACAGATCCCTCGGAAAGCGAATTAGGGACGATTTGGGAGGCATCTGGCCTTTAGGGGAGGTTTCCCTCTGCACAGCGTGTCTGCACGCGATCCTGGAGCGCTGGGACGCCAGCACGGGGCATCCCAGGCGACGCTCGCATGGTGCTTACGGGGAATAACTCGCTCCCGCGGTTCCTGAAGCTGCTGAGGTCGGCGCAGAGATGGTGTCATTGTGCATGCTCACAATCGCCAACCCGTTCGGCAGCCGCTACTTAGGCCTGTCCGGGTCGAAGATGGGCGGCAAAGTTGCAACCCGCATCAGGGTCGCGGCCCGGCGAAAGGCTGTCGTTTGCCAGCCGAGTCAGTGGGACTTGATCAGCGATTCTGGCTTCTTCTGCTCCACCGACTGTGACTTGTAGCAATACTGCGTATCGTTGTGGTCGGAACCTCCGCTCACCTTGTGCTTCGGCGTGAGCACGATCACCGGATCGGTCTTTCCCGGAATTCCGCCCTTCACCGGCCCCTTGGCATGATAGATGCCGGCGACTTCTTTGCTGGCATAGTGGCCGCTGGGGAACGTAATGGCTCCGCTTTTCGCGGAGTAGTTGTATTTTCCCTTGCCCGAGCCAGTCACTTCATAGGTTCCGTCATCGTTGACGGTCAGGCTGGCAATATCGAAGTACTCATCGCCTCCCACCACGACGCAGCCATATTTCCCAGCCGGAGCCTTGTCCGACTTCGTTTGCGCGGCCGCAGTCGCCGCCAGAAGCACCGCCACAAAAACCACAAGAAAGATACAGAGTTTATTCATGATTATTTATTCCTTGACCTGCAAAATAATACTGAGATCGTCTTCGTAGACGATTTTGTACTTCGGTAAATTCGACAAGATAGAAGTCAGCGGGTCAGCTTTCGAAGCTAAGATCACCCGCGCCTCTGCCAGTTGCTGGTTCGCGAGCCATGCTGGCTTGCCGTCCCAGGTATCGGCCATCGAGCTAAGAAGTTCGTCGCCATAAAGATTCGTGCGGCCGTCGATGGCGACCTGCATCTGCGGCAGCTTCCAGATCAAGTAGCCTCCCCAGTCCAGCGTGCTGAACAGGGGTCCCGAGAAGTGTTGTGCCTGGAGAAACTCGCAGGCTTGCGAGGGGAAACTCTGATCGCGCTGGCTGCGAAGCCGGTTTTCGTCATAGGCGTCACTGAATGACGCCGCTGCGGCAACGACGAGAGCCGTGCCTACGACGGTAAGCGCCTTGCTCCAGTGTGGAGTTGGCTTGGGCCGCTGCTGTCCAACGACGATAGCGAAGATCGCCAACCCGACCGTTACCAGGAACCAGGCATCGCGTTCCGCGCGAAACGCCGCCACGGTGAAGCTGACAAAAAGAATCACGAACAACGGACGAAACTGCCTTCGATAACCTAACGTCAGGACGACCGCCATTGCGAGGAAGAGTTCGACGTAGTCTTTGACCCGCCGGAAGTCGAGCGCCTGAAGTTCGATGATGTAATCGAAAGCCTTAGTCTGGGTCGCATATTGCCACACCACGACATAAATTCCGAGGAAGTATGGATTGACCAGGGTCGCCAGAAATGATGCGCCCAGGAGCTTCCAGAGAGTACGCGATACCCGCCATGCGTCGGCGCTGACGGGTTGCCGCAGCAGTTTCTGAATCCAGGGCTCCGCAGCCGCTACACCGAGAGTGAACAATCCATAGATGAATTGAATGTGCAGGTTCGCCCACAGCACGTAAAGCCCTGGCAGCCACCAGCCGCTCGCCGTGTCGTGATCGAGCCGCACCCTCAGCAAATAATCCAGTTGAAGGATGAAAAACAAAACCGTAAACAAGCCGGGTCGCGGCCAAAGCAGCGGATAAGTGAGAAACCAACCCAGGCCGGTAAGCGCTGCCGCAAACAGAGGCGAGACATATCGCGAGAGCATGCGCAGCAACGCCCATGAGATCGCAACGCTCATAATGACCGTATAAAGAACGACTCCACGCAATCCGGCCATGCGATAGAAGCCCGACAGCACCAGTTCGAACAGCCAGCTGTAGGCGGCCCACGGAGCACCCGCACGAGTGTACGAAAAAGGGTCGGAGTGGGGCACCGCATGATGCTGCACGATCCAGTTCGCGGTCTGAAGATGCCATCCCAGATCGGGGTCGATTGCGGCCAGTCCCTGATGCAGCAGGAACGCGGCTGGAGTTGCCAGCGCCGCCACCCGGGCCAGCGCTGCGATGGCAGTGTGGGGCACGCGTGCCTGCGCACGATGCTGTCCTGCCAGGGCTGCCTTCACTGGGGCCACCGGTAATTATGTCGCCCGCGCAAACATTCCTCTGTGACCCAGATCACGCAAGCAAAAAGAGTTCCCGGGGTGCTCCCGGCTTCCCGAGATGGCATGAGTTCCCGGGATGAGACCCCGCGGCCCTCTATTTCGGATTTCGCCGTGGTTACCTCAGTTTTCGAGCGGCGGTCTTTCCGATAAAAACAGTGAGCGAGCGTGAATATGTCGGAAAACCAGCAGAATCACAAATTGTCGGCGAGCGGATTCGGAGAAATGCTTGAACCGTTAGTACGCGCGGTCGAGCAATCGGCGGACCTGGTCATGATCACCGACTGCCGTGGCGTGATCGAGTATGTGAATCCAGCTTTCGAAAACTTGACCGGCTACACGAAGCAGGAGGCGGTGGGGCGGCATTCGCGCATGCTGAGGTCGGGAGAACATAGCGCTGCGTTTTACGAAGACCTGTGGCAGACCATCCTGGCTGGCGAGGTCTACCGTGGAGCGCTGGCCGATCGCAAGAAGAATGGCGAAATCTTCTTTCTCGAAAAGACGATTACGCCGGTGCGGGATGCGAATCAGAAGATTATCCGCTTCATTTCAAACGACCGCGATGTGACGGACCGCAAAAAGCTGGAAGGGCAGTTGCAGCAGATGCAGCGCATGGATGCACTGGGGGCCTTTGCCGGCGGCATTGCCCATGATTTCAATAATCTGCTGATGGTGATGAGCGCGTACGCCGAACTCACGATGGAAGCTTTGGCGGCGCAAGACCCGTTGCGGCACAACGTTGGGGAAATTCTCCAAGCCACGCGCCGCGCCTCCGAGCTCACGCGGAAATTGCTCGCCTTCAGCCGCAAGCCGGCCCATACGGTGCAATCATTCGATCTGAATTCCGTGCTGCGGGATTTGAGCGATATGCTACCCCGGCTGGTGGGCGAGAACATCCGTCTCAAGATCACGCTGGGCAAGGACCTGAAAGTGGTCAAGGCCGATCCCGCGGAAATCGAGCAATTAGTGCTGAACCTTGCTTCCAACGCGCGGGACGCGATGCCCAAAGGGGGCGATTTGGAAATCGAGACCACGATGGTTCATCTGGATGACGGCTATGTCCAGCGGCACGCGGTCGCGACTCCGGGGGACTATGTGCTGCTCACCGTAACCGATTCCGGCGAGGGCATCGCTCCCGAGCATATGGCCCACATTTTCGAGCCTTTCTACACTACCAAGCCCAAAGGCCGGGGAACCGGGTTAGGCCTGGCTACCGCGTATGCGACGGTAAAACAGAGTGGGGGACACATCTGGGTGTACAGCGAAAAGGGACTGGGCACGACGTTCAAGGTATACCTCCCATGCCCGGTAAAGCACAGGGAGAGAGTTGGGTCGGGCGACGATGAGATTTGTCCGCGAGGAGCGGAAACCATCCTTCTGGTGGAGGACGATATTGCGGTCCGGCACTCAGAACGGGACTTTCTGATTTCCAGTGGCTACCGGGTTTTGGAAGCCGACAATGCAGAGACTGCGCTGCAAGTCGCAGGCGCTTACGATGGGGCGATTCACCTGGTGATCACGGACATCATCCTGCCGCAGATGGACGGTGCTCAGTTGGCGCAGCAGATTTCTCGGCTGCGGGCGGGCGTGAAGGTGCTATTCGTTTCCGGATATGCGGCAAGCGTTTTATCGCAACATGGTCACGCAAATCTTGAGCCCAATTTCCTGGAAAAGCCGTTCACAAGAAAGGTGCTGGCGGGAAAAATACGGGCGGTACTGAATCCGTCGGTGAAAACCATGTCTGCTGGGGCATGACGGCTTACGACGAGAGGCGAGCGAGTTTGCCGTCTTTCAGAAGGAACTGGTCTCCTCGCCACTCGATGGTGTGTCCGGTGAAGCTGATAAGCCACACGCCCAACGCGATCAAGTCGCGGAAGGGAATCAGCCACAGGTTGCGCGCCAGTTGACGATCCGCCAACACTTTACTTCCCACGAGGTAGGCGACCAGCAGGCGCATGCCGGCGGTGAGGGCCAGCAGCCACCAAGTCCAACTCGCGCCGCGCGAGAAAACAACCGCTGTCAATGCCCATGGCAAACCAAAAGTGAGCCCCAATCCTAGGTAGCCCGCTTTGCGGGAGTCCCGCACCGTTCGCGCCCAGCGCAACTGATGTTGTACGAATGTGCTGAAAGAGTATGCGGGCAAGAAAGTCTCTACGACGGTTCCAGACAACTCCACCGGCTTGCCGCTGCCCGCGATGCGATGCCCGAGTTCGTAATCGTCAGCCAGGTAATCCAACAGAGTTTCGAAGCCGCCAATCGCCTGCAACTCCTGGCGGCGAAACGCCAGGCGTCGAGCCCAAGCCGAAATTGATTCCTTCGAGTTGCCGCGCCGCAAGCACTCCGGAGATGAAGTCGCTGCTGATCCCAACCGCTTCCAGGCGCGAACCTAAGGTTGGAGCAGCAACGCCACGATACAAACAGGTCACCAGGCCCGCGCCTCCAACGAGCGGCGCAATCACCGCCCGCAGGTAATCGGCGATCGACACGGATATCACTGTCATTTACAACAAGGTATTCATGGCGAGCGTGGGCCAGCATCTGCACCAGATTGCTGACCTTGATGTTGGCGCCAAGTTTTTCGCTGCAGACATCAACTGAATGGCGCGATGCGGGAAATTCCTGCTTCAGCTTCTCGACCAGCGCGACCGCTGCGTCGGCTGGATCGCTGACTCCGAAAATGATTTCGTACTCGCCATAGTCCTGCAGGCAGTGACTGCGGAAATTCTCGTACATCTCGGGATCGGTCCCCTTGAGCGGCTTCAGAATCGAGACCGGTGGTTGCGAAAGACCTTCGGACAAGTGCTGTCGGTCACGAAGAAATGACGTCGCACCCCACATACAAAGGCAGTAATACGCGAGGCTCGAAAAAGTTCCGAGCACCGCCAGTATTTCCAGAACACCGATGAAGCGCGGGAACATTCGTCTCAGGGTATCAGACGAGGATTGCGGCGAAGCAGGCTCATTCGTAGCGCAACGCTTCGATGGGATCGAGGTTGGCGGCCTTCCACGCGGGATAAATCCCGAAGACCAGGCCTCGATCGCGGCGGAAGCGCAATCCGAACGTCAGCCCAGAAAACGCGACATGCGGGCGGGCAGGGAACACCAGATCAGCGGGAATGATCCAGGTGATGATGGCGCCCAAGCAGCACGCCGATGACTCCGCCGAGCGCCGTCAGCGTGATTGCCTCCAGCGTGAACTGCAGCAGGATGTCGCGCTTGCGCGCGCCGATCGCCTTGCGCACGCCGATCTCGCGAGTGCGCTCGGTGACCGAAACCAGCATGATGTTCATCACGCCCACGCCGCCCACGATCAGCGCCACGCTGGAAACCGCGAACATGAAGATGAAGATGCGCGCCGGTGAGCTGGTTCCACACGTCGGAGAGCGACATCCTGGGTGAAGACGGCAAAATTGTCGGGCTTGTCGGGGGCACCTTGCGGCGGCGGCGCAGCAGTTCGCGCATCTCGTCGATCGCCTTCGGCATGTCGTCGTGCGACGTGGCTTTCACGCTGATCCAGTATCTGCTTCAGCTCCGGATGCAGCTTCCGGAAGGTGCGATAGCGGAAAGATAGACGATGTTGTCTTCGGGATTTTTGCCGCCGCCGAAAGCGCTCTTTCGGCGTCGGCCAACGCCGATCACGGTGAACAACTGGCCTTCGATGTTGATCTCTTTGCCGAGCGGATCGTCGTTCCGAAAAGCTCTTCCGCGGTGTCGTGCCCAGCATGATGACACGGTGATTGCGCTGCTCGTCGTCGGTTTCGCTGAACCAGCGGCCCGGCCGCGATGTTCAGGTCGTAACACGTCTTTCGACGGTGGCGATGTCGCCTTCCAGGATGGTGTTCTTGGCGCTGCGGTCCGTCGTACTTCACGCCGTAGGTGCCGGTGCCGAACTGCGGCTGGAAATAGCGAATGCCGGCGGTGACGGCCTTCACGTGCGGCAGGTCTTTCATCGCCATCGCGTCTTCGAGTGTCAGTTCCTTGCGGTTGCGCATCTCCTCGGTAGGACGGCCGAAGGTGAAAGGCTCGAGGTGAAAGGCGAAGATGATGTTCGAGCCCATGCTGCTGATCATGTCCTGCACGTTGTGGTTCAGTCCGCGCACCACGGACGAGATGACGATGACCACCACGACGCCGATCACGATGCCCAGCACGGTCAGGCCGGAGCGCAGCTTGTTGCTGCGGATGGTGTCCTTCGCCATCTGAACGACTTCGCTGTAATCGCCGCTTTCGTCGCATCGATTAAAGTTCAAACCTCAATGCCGCGATGGGATCGAGCTTCGCCGCGCTGCTCGCCGGATACACGCCGAAGAAAATGCCCACGCTCGCTGGCAACGACAAGGCCGGCAAACACCGCCCACAGCCTGATCGCCGAAGGCATGCCGATCAGCAAGCGTCACTGCCTTTGGCGATAGCTGATGCCGCCACAGCACGCCCAGCATGCCGCCGACCAGAGCCAGCGTCGCTCGACTCAATCAGAAATTGCAGCAGCACGTCGCGGCCGGCGCGCGCCCATGGCTTTGCGGATGCCGATCTCGCGCGTGCGCTCGGTCACCGAGACCAGCATGATGTTCATGATGACGATGCCGCCGACCACCAGCGAGATCGACGCGATGACGATCATGGCGATGAAGAACGTTCCGCTCAGGTTCGACCAGATGCTCAGGAAGCTCTGGTTGGTTTCGATGGCAAAGCTGTCGGGCTTGCCCGGAGCATCGTGGCGGCGGGAGCGCAGGATGACCCGCGCTTCATCCATCGCGCATCCAGCTGCGTGCCGACGCCGTTCGCCTTTGCCGGAGATGCGAATGCTGTTGTGCGCGCCGTACTGCTTCAAATAGGCGGTGATCGGGATGAGCGACGTAATTGTCGCGGCTCTGACCGAGCAGGTTCTTGCCCTGTTTTTTGCCGACGCCGATGACGCGGTATAGATCTGGCCATCGACGCGAATCTCCTTGTCGAGCGGATCGACGCCCGGAAATAAGTTGTCGACGAGATCGGTGCCGATGACGGCGACGTCGAGCGCGTGTCTTCAGTCGTTCTCGTTGAGCATGCGGCCGGGGTGAGATCGAGGTCGTGGATCGCGGCCATGGAAGGGGTCATCCCGCGGACGAACGCGTCGCTGATCGATTGCTCGCCGTACTTCACATGGCCGTTGGTGCTTGAATAGCCGAGGCACCGACATGGTGCAGTGCTGGCAGCCTTCGAGCACGGCCTGGTAGTCGTCCAGCGTGAGTCTTTGCGCTTCTGGCCTTCGAGGAACTGGTCGACATTGGTGATCACAGGACTGATCTTGCTGATGATGAAAACGTCCGCGCCGAGATTGAAGATCTTCTCCGCGACGTAGCCGTTGATGCCGTGACGAAGGTGACCACGGCGATGACGGCGGCAACGCCGATCACCACGCCAAGCAGCGTCAGCACAGAACGCAGCTTGTTCGCCCAGAGCGAGGCGAGGGCGATGCGAATGGCTTCCAGGAAGTTCATAGCAGGTGTCGCGTGGCGTGCTGATTCAGTCTAGCAGGGCAGCTCACGTGCCGGGCGGACGCATTCGTCCGTCAGATGGAGCGAAAGATTAACGCAACCCTGTTTCTTCGAAGCGAAGGCGGACTATAATCGTATAGATGTTGGCAGCCGGACCGGACGGTCGCTCTCGCTTCGTCAAGGAGCGGGGAGGAAAGTCCGAACTCCGCAGAGCAGTGTGCCGGATAACGTCCGGGAGGCGGGTTCAAGCCTGTTCGACGGAAAGTGCCACAGAAAACATACCGCCTCGCAACGGGGTAAGGGTGAAAAGGTGCGGTAAGAGCGCACCGCCGCTGCAGTAATGCAGCGGGCAGGGCAAACCCCACACGGAGCAAGACCAAATAGGGAGGGAGCTCGGCTTCAGGTTCGGACACGTGCCGGCTCGGCGCGTCACAACCTCCGGGTAGGTCGCTTGAGCCGCGCAGTAATGCGCGGCCCAGAGGAATGACCGTCCCGCCGCAAGCGCGCAGACAAAATTCGGCTTACAGGTCCGGCTGCCACAAATCTATGCCCCGCTACGTGGTACCATTCCCGGCGTGAGCGATTCCGCTTGCCTCCCAAGTGCTGCCTCGGCCACGCCCGCCGTCCAGACTAAGACGTTTCCTTCGCGGCACTCCGCCCTCGTCCGTATCACTCACTGGATCACCACCCTCTGTTTCTTTGCGCTGCTCGTCAGCGGAGGGGAGATCGTGCTTTCGCATCCACGGTTTTACTGGGGTGAGACCGGCAACGTAAACATGCATCCCTGGCTCAATCTGCACCTTCCATCTTCCCGGGATACGGTCCCTACCGGCTATGGGTACGTGCTCCCTGACCAGAACGGCTGGAGCCGCTATCTCCATTTTCAGGCAGCATGGCTTGCGGTCGGAACGGGTTTGCTTTACGTGCTGTTCGGCTTGTTCGCAGGCCATTTCCGGCGAAATCTGCTTCCCGCGGCGTCTGACCTTTCCATCAAGCAGCTGGGCGGTTCGCTGGTTCGACATTTGCGCTTTGAGCGGCCCGGCAAGGAAGAAATTTGGTCGTATAACTCTCTGCAGCGCCTTACATATTTGCTGGTGATCTTCGTGTTGTTCCCGTTGATGATCTGGACGGGGCTGGCTATGTCGTTGGGATTCACCTCGGAATTCCCGCTGTCCGTTCGGCTCTTAGGAGGCCAGCAGACGGCGCGCAGCCTGCACTTCCTCGTGACGATATTGCTAGTGCTGTTCCTGTTGATTCACGTGCTGATGGTCATTATTGCGGGATTTCGAAATCGTATGCGTGCCATGATCACGGGCCGCGCTATCCCACCGACGGAGTGAAGTTATGACTAATATCTCTCGCCGCAGTTTCATCACAACGGGGCTGGCGGTCGCAGCCGGTGCATCTGGGGTTGCCGTCGCTACCAGAGTCGCGCGCCGTC
The DNA here is from genome assembly GCA_963797845.1 of Terriglobia bacterium. Lineage (GTDB taxonomy): Bacteria > Acidobacteriota > Terriglobia > Terriglobales > Acidobacteriaceae > DASREM01. The sequence continues at coordinate 974,311 of CAWCRE010000003.1, read as the reverse complement.
ATGGGCTCATCCCGCCTGATGCGGGAGGACTTTACGGTGGGGGAGAAACGCTGACTTACGCGGCGCAGCGACTCTTAACCCGCCACTCCATGGCCCGTGAATTTTCCCCCGCCGAGATTTCGACAAATCCGTTCGCCAATGAAGTGGATCCGTTGGGCGATGAATTCAGCCGGCTCCAGGCAGCAAGTTTCGCGGATTGGAGCGTGAAGGTGGACGGGATGGCGGCGCGACCGGCATCGTTATCGCTGGCAGAGATCAGAACGTTCCCTACCCGTACGCAGATCACCATGAACGGCTGTGAAGAAGGATGGACGTACATCGCAGAATGGACTGGGGTGCCACTCTCTTACATTTTGGACCGTGTGGGAGCGCTGCCCCAAGTGCGATACGTCGTATACCGCTCGATCCAGTCTGATTGGTGGGAGAGCATCGATATGTCGGACGCATTGCACCCGCAGACGCTTCTCGCCCACCGCATGAACGGTAACGAACTTCCCGTGCCGTTCGGAGGCCCCTTGCGCCTGCGAGTCCCGCGACAGCTCGGCTATAAAAACGTGAAGTACATCAATCGCCTGACGCTGACCGACAACCTCAAACCGTTCGGCAAGGGCAAAGGCGGTGCTAACGCCGATGGTGGCTACGCTTGGTACGCGGGCATCTGAGAAACAGCGCGGGTCGTGATTACCAACGTAATTCCTCGACTTTTCTGGAGACACGATATTCTTTCCAGATGGAATCGAGACGCAACCACGAATTCCTGAGATGGAATAACGAGATCAACCAGTGGTTCTGTATCAAGTGTGGGCGTACGTCCGATCATCACGAATTGAAGGACGCCAAGATCGAGATCGAGCAGCACGATTGCGAAATGCCATGCGTTAATCCCTCCAGTGTGACCTCCGCTCGACCCTGAACACAGTTTGGGACCTTGCTAATTCTCGCTACGACATAGGCGGCCTTAGTTCGTTATGTACGCTACTTGGGTGGAAGGGTGGTAAGCCAAGTCAGAGCTTTTTTCCCGCAGCATCTTCGCGCCGAGACTCGGTGCGTCCTGCGGTTCGTCAGGTGGAGACGCCCAGCTTTGGCAGCAGCCATTGCGTGACAACGATATAGGCGAGCACGAACGCAATTCCCCAAACCCAGTTGGGCATCTTCTCTCCTTCACCTATCGTCCTAATTCTACGGGGTATGCAGGTCCTTGCACGCCTTTCTTTGTGCAGCCTGCGCTCAAGCAAACTTGCAGGTCCAGGATGAACAATTGTTAATCGTTCGGCGAAGTACGGCCCGCATTCACGCAAAATTCATTTCTCGTTAACGGTGCCGTAGCAATTTGAATTTCTACTGCTCTTCTGGGGCGATCTTCCTTAAAAGGAGTAGTTTCGTGAAAAACGCCAAGAGTTTACTGGGCATCATTGTCTTGCTGACTTGCAGCTTAGCTCTCGCAGCAGATGGCGGCGGGATGAACATCCGTCACGTTTTATTGATCAGTGTGGACGGACTGCATGCGCTGGACGTCGCCAATTATGTACAAAGTCATCCAAGTTCGGCGATGGCGCAGCTCGCGAGCCATGGCGTCACCTACACAGGCGCCAATACGCCGCAACTTTCCGATTCCTTTCCCGGACTACTCGCGCTGGTGACCGGCGGGTCGCCTGCGACCACAGGACTCTTCTACGACGTGAGCTACGACCGCACGATCTTTGCTCCCACCAACATTAACTGTACCGGACAGGGCGGGAACATGATGGTGTTCGACGAGAGCATCGACGTCTACAACTCCCAGAACATGTCTCTCAATATCATCGATCCGGGTAAGCTGCCGCGTTACCGCGATCAGAGCGGGAAGTGTTCTCCGCTCTATCCGCATGCAGCCCTGCGTACGAACACGATCTTCGAAGTTGTGAAAGCCGCGGGCGGTCACACCGCCTGGGAAGACAAGCATCCTGCCTATGACTTAGTGAACGGGCCCTCCGGCACCGGGGTCGATGATCTCTACACGCCTGAAATCACCAACGTCAACGGGCTCGACAACACGCACAGCGTGGTTTGCACGGTCTTGAACGACCAGCTGAAAGTGCAAGGCATCATCAACGAAATTAAAGGCCTGACTCACGATGGCAAGACGGGACCGGGCGTCCCCGCAGTTTTCGGCATGAACTTTCAGGCGGTAAGCGTCGGGCAGAAGCTGGTGACTGACAACTTCGATGCCAGCTGCACAGCGGACAATGGCAGTCTCAACGGACAACCTGGCGGGTACGTGGATGGTGCGGGCACGCCGAGCGCGGTTCTGCAGTATGGTCTCGACCAGACTGACGCCGCTCTGGCCAGCATGATTCAAGCGCTCAAGGATCAGGGAATCTACAACTCCACTTTATTCATCGTCACTTCCAAGCACGGACAATCTCCGATCAATCCAGTGAAAGCGAACAAGCCGGGGCACCTGGCTGATCTGGTTGCGGCGTTGCCCGATGGCGGCACCAATCCAGCGGCCAAGGCCATCGTCAGCGCCGGTGCTTGCGCCAGCGGTCCGTGCGGATTTGTCAACGATGACGACATTGGCTTGATCTGGCTTGAGGACCAGACCCTGGATGGTCAGGCCCAGACTTACCTGAACACTAACGCGCTACCCCTCTTCATTGACGAGGTGATGGCTGGTAACGAACTGCTGCTCAGGTTCAATGATCCGTTGAAGGATAGCCGCACGCCAGACGTTATCGTTCGGCCGAACTATGGGACCATCTACACGACTTCGTCGTCTAAGAATGCCGAGCATGGCGGTTTTGGATATAGCGACACCAACGTAGGGCTGATCGTTTCAAATCCCGCCTTGCATGCGGGGGTGCTGAAAACCCCAGTGGCCACTTCGCAGGTTGCGCCCACCATCCTGCGAGCACTGGGAATCCGCCCGGAGAATCTAAATTCGGTTCGCGTCGAGAAGACCAGGACACTTCCCGGGCTCGGTTTCGACGGGCAATAACCACGATCATCCGACGATGGCCGAAGATACATGACGTTAAGTCGTGCGCACTGCGGGAGTGATTGATTGCACTTCGGCAGTGCGCACCATTAAGACGCGCGAGGTGATTGAGAACGCGTGGTACCTCAGCGATTGAGCTTAAGGTGGCTGGGCCGCGCTTGACCTACGATATCCCCTCTGTCCGTCGCCTGCCTCTCAACCCAGAAGCGCAGTTCGCATCCACGTTAAGAAGTTTGACGACGATCGGCCCTTCATCAGGACACCAATACGGCGGCCAAAGTCGACAGAAGGGGCCATTCTCAAGGCAGTGGAAGAGGTGGTCAGAAATCGAAATTAGATCGATACGCGGTGAATAGCGGCCTAAATCCTCTACATTTGCATTTTTCCTGCCCGACATCAGAGGATAGTAGTCCATGATCGTCAACTTCGCGGAGCGGGCGCACAACCACAACTGGGAACTCGATCCCATCATCCGTTCGCTTCTGGATACCGACTTTTACAAGCTGCTCATGCTCCAGTTCATCTGGAACAATTTCAGGAACACGCAAGTATCGTTCTCGCTGGTCAATCGCACTTCTGCAATGCGTATGGCCGATCTTTTTTCCACCGAAGAACTGGTTGCGCAACTGGAGCACACGCGCAAACTGCGATTTCACAAGTCGGAGCTGATCTGGCTGGCCGGCAACACGTTCTACGGGCACCGCGGAATCTTCCAGCCCGATTTCCTGGAGTGGCTGGAAAAAGACTTCCATCTTTCCGATTACGAGCTATCCATCCAAGATGGACAATTTCATCTGACTTTTCCGGGCACGTGGGCCGAGACCACAATGTGGGAGCTTTACGCGCTCTCGATTCTCGATGAAATGAAAACGCGCGCGAACCTGAAACGCCTAAGCGAGTTCAACCTGGATATTCTTTATGCGCGGGCGAAGACGCGGCTGTGGGGAAAGATTGAGCGCATGCGCGGCGTGCCTCAGCTCAGCGTCGCCGATTTTGGCACCCGGCGGCGACACAGTTTTCTCTGGCAGGAATACGTAGTCGAGGCCATGGCCGACAATCTTGGGCCGGCTTTCATTGGAACGTCCAACACATTCTTGGCCTACAAACATGACCTGGAAGCGATCGGCACCAACGCCCATGAAATTCCCATGGTGATGGCGGCGCTGGCGGAGAACGACGAGCAACTCAAGGCTTCGCAGTATCGAATGCTTGAGATGTGGCAGAACACTTACCAGGGATCGCTGCTGATCATGCTTCCGGATACGTTTGGCACCACGCAATTTTTGCGCGGAGCTCCCGATTGGGCCGCGAACTGGACCGGTCAGCGTATGGACAGTAAAGATCCGTTCATCGCGGGGGACGAATTCATCGAATGGCTGAAGGCGCGCGGGCGCGATCCTCGAGATAAATTGATCATCGCCTCGGATGCGCTGGATATCGATGAGATCCTGCGGCTGCATGCCTATTTCTCGGGTAAGGCCAACGACGGGGCTGCTCTGGAGGATTTTCGCAGTGCCAAGGATTTTCTCGATCGCAACAAGTGGATTCCGGAGCGGCGCATTCGGTTCAGTGCAGGTTGGGGCACACTCCTAACCAACGATTTTCGCGATTGCGATCCGAGCGACGATCCCGGCTTCGATCCGGTCAGCTTGATCTGCAAAGTTTCGGAAGTGGAGGGGCGTCCGGCGGTCAAGCTTTCTGACAATTATGCCAAGGCCATGGGACCCCCGTCGGAGGTGGAACGCTACCGCCGGGTGTTTGGCACCGAAGGCATGAGCAATTTGCCGATCATCACCTGACCACAGGAAGACGTGAGGATCGCTGGGTTCAGGTCGCATGGTGCTGCCGCATTGACAGTTGCGGCGAACTCCGGTTGAATGAGTAGAGATCCAGATTAACCACAGGAGAACTCATGTCTGCACCCAGTCGCCGTCCCGAAATTCGCCGCCGGCGAACCCGTACCGAGAAGATTCAGAAGCTGCAGAAGCGCCTTGCGGCGGCATCGTCCGATAGCACGCGTGATCACATGACCGCCAAACTGCACCGGCTTTCGCTGCGGTCTCCGGGATTCTCGCTCATCCCTTCGAAGTAGCCTTCCAATATCAGGAATTCACTGCCTTCGCTGTCGGCTCGGAGAAATCCGAGGCGCGCGCGCCTTTGCGCAGGGCCACGTCCTGGTAGACGCCTAGCATCTGCCGGGCGGAGGCATCCCAGGAAAATTTCGCGCCCTGCTCGTAGCCCCGGCTCTTCAGCTTGTCGCGCAGCGCCTGATCGAGCAGCACGCGGTGCAGCGCGCGCATAATCTCAAAAACATTTTCCGGATTTACCAGCACCGCCGCCTTGCCGACAACCTCGGGCAGGGACGAAGTGTTCGACGTCACCACCGGCGTGCCATGGGCCATTGCCTCGAGCGGCGGCATACCGAATCCTTCGTACAACGATGGGAAGACGAAGATTTTGGCGGCGTCGTAAAAGATGCGCAGCACTTCGATGGGGATGAATCCCATGAACCGGACATCATTTTGCACCCCGCCTCGGATGACGGTCCTTCGCAGGTCGGGATGCTTCGAGAGTTCGTCGCCGATGATGATCAGCTTCAGGTCGGGGAACTTGTCGTCCTTTTCCAGTTCCGCTTTCAGTGCGGAGAACGCCTCGATGATACGTACCAGATTTTTGTGCGGGCTGATCCTGCCCGCGTAAAGCAGGAATGGATAGTTGACGAGATAGCGCTCCGCCAGGGATTGCTTGTCGGCGTCGCTGGCGTGCCCTCGCAAAAACCGTTCGTCGATTGCGTTGTAGACGACTTCAATTTTGTCGCCGGGAACCCCGAAGAGCTTTTCCACTTCCGACTTCGTGTACTTGGAAACGGCGAAGATGCGAGCCGCGTTCTTCAGCGCGCGCCGTGTGAACTGGAAGTGCAGGGAACGCCGCAGGCTGGAGTGTTCGCGCGCCCGATACATGTGCTCCAGCACGTCGTGGACGGTGATGACATAAGGGCAGGGAAGCTGCTGCGGAAGCGAAAACAGGTGAGGGATGTGCAACAGGTCGCAGCCCGTATGTTTCACGATAGCGCGGCACTCGAGCCACCCCTTCAGGCTGGTATCGGGATCGAGCTGCAGGATGGGCTCGAAATTGGGAGGCAGTGGTCCAATTTCAGAGACTTTTTGCGGCGAACCAATCAGGAAATAGTGGTTCTCACGATCAAGGCGCGCCAGGGCCCGGACTACGTTGCGCGTGTAAGTGCCGATACCGAACTCGGCCATGCGGCGAATGTCGATGGCGACTTTCACGGGGACGATTTAAACATAGCCGGACAAGGCCACCAAGACGGAAAATTTCAGGCCTGAGTTTCGGCCTGGGCGTGGGCGCGACGCTCGGGATAGAGCGGAAACGCTTCGGCCAGATCGAGAACCTGCTTCCGAATGTCGGTGAGCACCGCAGTCTCGGTGCGATGGTGAAGGGCCTGCGAGATCCACGCGCCGACCTGCCTCATCTCAGATTCCTTCATGCCACGAGTGGTGAGTGCCGGGGTGCCGATGCGAATGCCGCTCGGTTTCATCGGCGGATTGGTGTCAAAGGGAATCGCATTCTTGTTGACCGTGATTCCAGCTTCGCCCAAGGCCTTCTCAGCCTCGCTGCCCAGCATTCCCTTCGAGAACACGTCCACGAGCATCAGGTGAGTGTCGGTGCCGCCAGAGATGATGCGATAGCCTTCCGCGGAAAGCTTGTCGGCCAAGACCTTGGCATTGGCAACGACCTGGCGCGCATAGTCGCGGAACTCCGGCTGCATCGCTTCATGGAAGCAGACGGCCTTGGCAGCGATGATGTGGACGAGCGGGCCGCCCTGCATGCCGGGGAAAACAGTCTTGTCGATAGAGGCAGCGAACTCCTGCTTGCTGAGGATCATTCCCGCTCGCGGCCCACGCAGAGTTTTGTGAGTAGTAGAAGTGACGACATGAGCGTGGGGAACCGGAGAGGGATGCACGCCTCCAGCAACCAGTCCGGCAAAATGCGCCATATCCACCAGGAAGAGGGCGCCGACCTTGTCGGCGATCTTTCTCATGCGCGCGAAATCGATGATGCGCGGGTAGGCGCTGCCTCCACCGATGATCAGCTTGGGATTTTCTTTTTCGGCAAGTTTCTCGAGATCGTCGTAATCGATGGTCTCGGTTTCCTTGGTCACGCCGTAAGGGACGATGCGATAAGTCTTGCCGGAAAAATTCAGATGATGCCCGTGGGTTAGGTGACCGCCATGAGCCAGGTTCAGGCCGAGAATCGTGTCTCCGGGCTGCATGATAGCGGAGTAGGCTTCCATGTTGGCTTGGGAGCCGGCGTGGGGCTGAACATTGGCGTGCTCGGCGCCGAAGAGCTGCTTGGCGCGATCACGTGCCAGGTTCTCCACGATGTCGGCGAACTCGCATCCTCCGTAATAACGCTTTCCCGGATATCCCTCGGCATACTTATTGGTGAAGACCGAGCCCATGGCTTCGAGAACGGCTTCGCTCACGAAATTCTCGGACGCGATCAGTTCTAATCCTTCATGTTGGCGGCGGACTTCGTTATCAATCGCGGTGGCAATGAGCGGATCGGTATCAAAAAGCGAACGGGACATGGCATCATTTTTCATGAAGAAGTCTCAATTCTTTCTCGTATAAACCTCGGCATCGTAAAGCTCCATCCAGCGTTCGGGAGCTTTGAGCCGCTGGAAACCGAACTGGCTGTAGAGTTCGTGCGCATCGCGAGTGACCAGGCTCCAGCGCCGCAGGTCTTGCAAGTCGGGATGATCCAGGATGCAGCCGATCAGCCACTTGCCGAGGCCGTGCCCGCGAAAAGCTTCAAGAATAAACACATCGGCGATGTAGGCATAAGTGGCGTAGTCGGAGATGACGCGGGCGAATCCGACTTGCTGATCGCCTCGAAAAACGCCGAAGCACAGCGAATTCTCAATGGAACGGGCGACCACGTCGTGAGAGATCTCTCGTGCCCAATAGGATTCGGTCAGAAAACCATGAATTACGTCCAGGTCGAGCAAGGCACGGTCGGTGCTGATCGAGAAAGCGCCGCGATGACGTTCCTGCACTGGCGCGGAGTGAATGATTTCTGACATGGATTACACGCTCGTGACTCGCGAGCTTTCAATCTCGGAAATTTTCGCGATCCGGCGATTGTGACGCCCGCCTGCAAAGGCTGTATTCAACCAGCGGTCCACGATGTTCATCGCTGTCGCTTCGTCCAGCAGCCGCGCCCCCAGCGCCAGCACGTTGGCATTGTTGTGTTCGCGGCTGAGTTGCGCCTCGACCTCGCTATCTACGTTGGCGGCGCGAATCCCCGTTACTTTGTTTGCGGCAATCGACATGCCGATTCCCGAGCCACAGACCAGGATGCCGTAGTCGGCTTTCTTCGCGGCAACCTGTTCGCCGACCGCAAGCGCGAAATCGGGGTAATCCACCGATTCAGTGGAGTGGGTTCCGCGATCGTCAACCTGAATCCCTTTGTCGACGAGATGCTGACGGATTTTTTCCTTCAGCTCGAAGCCAGCATGGTCCGCGCCCAGGGCGATCTTCATGGAACCCATTGTAAACAAGCACTTGGCTTTTGGCACATCCGCGGGGCTTAAGGTGCGGTTTCGAAGGCTTTGCGCAGGAACGAGGCCAGGTGCCAGCCGTCCATGTATTTGTACGGTGTTTCGCCAGTGGTGTAGTGGCCACAGGGAAGCACGACGACTTTGTGGTCTAAATGATGGCGCTGGAACTGATCCACCACATCGCGGGAAAATTCTGGCAGGAAAGTCAGATCGTAGTTGGCGTAGATGATGAGGGATTTCTTGGGATGCCGGGAAAACTGATCGAAGTACGACATAGGGCTGATCGCGCTCCACAGGTCGCGCAAACGCTCCAGGTCGATTTTCGCTTCAAGACCTTCGCGAATATGCCGTGTCGACTGACCGTGCCACACCACGTCCGCAAAATACGTGGCGGCGTGGTTGAAGGCGGCGATGCGGATGCGCGGGTCATGGGCCGCAGCCAGAAACGTATAGCAGGAGCCCAGACTTGTGCCCACGATGCCGAGACGTGAATAGCCCTGCTGTTCCAGCCAATCCAGACAAGAGCGAACATCGATGACACCTTGCCGCGTGGCGTCGATCGTACGTCCGATGTTGGCGGAAACGGAGTAGTCGGCGCGCGTGATCTCGGCGGGCTTGCGGATGTCGTGGTACGGCATCGTCAATCTTAGAACCGCGATGCCCAGCAGGTTCAGAACGCGGCACAGCCCGGTGTAGGCGAGCGCGTCGGAATTCCAGTGCGGAAGAAGAACTACGGCGCGGCGTCCCCGGGCTGGAAACCAACGCGCGTTGACCAGATTGTTTTCCGGAAACGGCGTGTGCACGGGCGAGGTGAAACGAAGAAAGTCGGCGTACTTGCCTTTGACTTGTTGCTCTAGCTTTTCATCGGGCACAGCGCGCGTGCTGAACACCTGAATTTCGCGGTGCTCTAAGCGGAAGTCGGAAGGCTTGCTGTACGAATAAAAGCTGTCGCTGTCGGCGATGATGCGGCGATTGTAATCATGCAGGTATTTTTCAGGATCATCCGCAACCTGGCCAGGATGGTACCCGTTACGGCATGGCCAGTGGGTGGTCCATTCCAGTCCCCAATCGAGAGGCCGGACGACCCGGTTGTTGTCGACCAGGGTCAGACGAGTTTCCCAGTCGTACATCCACTGTGAATAACGCGAAGGCATTGCTTTTAAGGATAACAAAGCGCGGGGTGGGGATCAGCAAAGGTGCAGCGAGCGGGTGAAATTCGCATTTAGCAATTGGCGGTTAGCATTTAGCCAAGACGGTTCACGGAAGCGGCAGAGGGAGCAGATTCCTCGCTTTGCTCGGAATGACAAACATTGGGGATGCCTTAGCTACTGGTGATGCCGTCGCGGGACGCGCTTCGAGATGCCGCAAAGAATTTCATAAGGGATGGTTTCCGCTAGTTTCGCCTGTTCGGGGGCGCCGACGATCAGGCCATCGAAGGTTCCGAGCAGAATTACTTCGTCGCCGACGTCAACCCCTGGAAGTCCGGTTACGTCGACCAACGTGAGGTCCATCGAGATGCGTCCCACGATCGGCGCGTAGTGCTCGCGCACGATGACGCGCCCACCCGAAGAAAGTTTGCGATTCATACCGTCCGCATAGCCAACCGGCAACACCGCAATCTTGGCGGGAGCTTTCGTGACATAAGTGCCGCCGTATCCCAGGGCCTGATTCGGACGCATGTCGCGCAGGCTGAGGATTCGCGTCTTCCAGGTCAGGACCGGTTTGACCGGCAGGCGCAAGCCGCTTCCGCTTACCTCGCGGCCAGCACGCTCGAACGGAAGATAGTATCCATACAACGCGAGCCCGGGACGCACCATGCTGTTCCAGCTTTGGCTGCGCGAGATGATGGCGCTGGTATTGGCAGCATGAACCAAGGCCGGAGAGAAGCCCTGTGATTGCAAAAACTGCCGTGCGTGTTCGAATTGCTGAAGCTGTGCCTCGGCCGAAGGTGCGTCGAGCACTTCCGAGGAGGCGAGGTGGGTAGAAAAACCTTCCAGCACCAAGTGCGGGCAGCGCTTCAGGGCCGCACAAATTTGGGGGAGCTCTTCGAAAGCCACGCCCAGGCGTCCCATGCCGCTGTCCAATTTCAGGTGCACAGGGAACGGGGTGTTGAGCTTTGCTGCTGCTTTCTCTAATAACTCCAGGTGACGAACTTCCCAGATGGTGGGCGAAAGATTCAACCGCACAATCTCTTCTTCTTCTCCGCGCCAGAATCCGGTCATAAGCAGGATCCGGCCGACAATGCCCGCGTCGCGCAAAGGGATGGCTTCGTCAAGCGAGGTCACGCCAAACCAGCGAGCGCCCTCTTCCTGCAAAGCGCGCGAGCACTCGACCGCGCCGTGGCCGTAAGCGTCGGCTTTCACTACGGCGCACACCGTGACATTCTGGCCAACGTGCTTTTGCAGCGTGCGGAAATTTTCCCGCAGATTGGCCAGCGACACATCCGCCCACGTGGGCCGGGTTGCGTGCCGAACCAGTTTCTCTGTCGCGGTGACGCTCACGATCTGTCGATTATATCGGGTGCCGACAAGGCCACGAACATTACTGCCGTTACCAGCTAGCCACCGGACAGGATGAAATTCACGGTAATCTGAGTCTCCACCTCGACAGGCTCCCCGTTCAGGAAATACGGCCGGTAGCGCCACTGCTGCACCGCATCGATGGCGGCGCGCACCAGCATGGGGTGGCCGTTCAGCACCTGCAGGTTCTGGATCGTGCCATTCTTGCTGATGATCGCTTGCAGAACTACCGCGCCTTGAATCCGCGCCGCCCGCGCCAGAGGCGGATAGGCTGGTTGTACACGGTGCACGAGGTTGGCTTCCATCACGCTCGAAGGACGAATGGGCCGAGGAGTGGGGTGCGGAGGCGGCGGGGGAAGTGCCGCGGCCGAATCGACGAAGGTCGACCCTAGCACGGAGTTCGTCGGACCAATGATCGCCGGTGCCGCCTTGAATCCCTTGTCTACCAATGGAGATGGGTGGCGGCGGAACGTCTTCGTGAAGGTCAGCGATTGTTGGCGGGATTTCCGGGGGCATGACGACGCGGTGTTCCGCATCGAGATTGCTCTGTACCGCACTGGTATTTCTCGCCTCCTGCACTGGCGCTGGAGGCGGGGGTGGCGGTGACGGAGCGACCAATGGCCTGAGCAGCGCCAGTTGTGGCAGGCCTTGCGTGTAGAGCAGAGGAATAACGAGAAGCACTCCAACCGCGAGTGCCTGCAAACTAAGCGAAGTCAATGTGGTCCAAAGCCGGTGCGAACCTGAGCCCCAGCCTGTATCGAGCAAGCTGTCTGTGAACATGATGTCCTCCTGAGATTCGCGCGCGCTTATCTCAACAGACACCAGAAAATTGGAAAACAAGTTGTATTTTGAAAATAAAAAAGGCCGCGTTGATCGCGGCCTTTTGGGAACTTTCCGAACTATGCAGGTGTCGCGTTATTTGGGCTGCGTTTGCGGCTTCGCAGTGGAGGGAGCAGAAGGCCTGGTCGTGCCGGCAGGCTTCGCCGTGCTTGGCTTGGGAGCAGACGGAGTTGGAGCAGCAACCCCAGACTGCGCGTTGTAAGCGTCCACTACAGGCTTGGTGATGTCGACCGATGGGCCGGCCCACAGCACTGGACCCTTGGGCCAGGGATTCGAGGTGTCGATGATCACGCCGAAGCCGTTGTCGCCGGCGTACTTCACGAGCATCGGAGCCATCTTCTGCAGAATCCTCTGCGCGATTTCGTTCTGCTGGTTCTGCGCGTCGTCGCGGGCATCCTGGACGGCGCGCTCCAAGCGACTTCTGCTTCTGCTCGACCTGCTTCACCAAGGTGCCGCGCGATTCGTCGTTCAGCTTTTCGCCCTGGGTGCTGAGCTGTTTTTTCAAGCTCTCGACTTCGTCGTTCATGGTTCTTGAGTTCGGTCTGCTTGGGCTCCAGCTTCTTGCTGAGGGCTTCGAAATCGCGCTGGCCTTCGTTGGTGGCGAAGATCGCCTGTTCCATGTTGATGGTGCCGATCTTGGTTGCCGGTGGCGTTGGTGGTGGCAGGAGCGGGGGCTGGGAGCGGCCGGGCTTGCCGCTGCGGCGGCAGCTGTTGGTCTGAGCCATGGCTGCCAGGGAAAGGACGAAGCAGTGGCCATAAGGATTACGCGCAAACTTGCTTGTCATGGGGTTGCTTTGGACTCCTTGGATATGTTGTCGGGATATGGCTCAGATCTCCTCGACAATGCAACGCTGCGCCGCACCCAAATCTTCGACTAGTCGCATAAGCCAGGGACGCGCACCTGGCTTCCGCTTCTCACGCCCGGTCTGGCACAGCGCTGCAAACACAATGCCGCAATTTTCAGGGTGTGGATCAGCATCATTATAGGAACGCGGCGCGCCAGCGTCAAACGAGCAACTCCACCGGGTGGCGTTGTTCACACTGGGATCCTTCGTCCGCGGCTCATGATGACGTCATAAGGGCGTTAGAACGTGGTCGCCACAGTGAAGCGGAATGTCTTGCGCGGCTCGCGCAGTTGGTAAGTGCGGGGAGAACGACCGCGATCGCATTCAGGTAGGTGTAATCTCCTGCGGCGCCTGCAGGGAACATGCTGCGCGTGATCGGGACCGGCGCCGTAGCCGTCGTGTCCAGACGCAGCGGGTTGTAGGCCCAGTAAATGCGGAATGGCGCGTTGATCACGGGCAGGAACACCTGCAATTCCAGGCCAGTGGACATGCGGGGGATCCAGTTGGTTCTGCCCAGACTGGCTGCAGAATTCCGACGAAGTTTCTGGGACGTGCCTGCCGACGCAATTGAAGGCGACATCCAGCGCCGGACAGCCGAAGGCTGTGTTGTTGATATCGTTCAACTGTCCCGAGTTGATGCGCAGCTGCGATTTCGCAGGATCGGGTCGACGCCGATATCCACGAAGGGCGCGATCGCCACCGGGCCGGCGATGGTGATGCGATATTCCAGGTTGGCGACCAAGCTGAAATCGCCGCCGGGAAAGACAATGCTGTTCGAACGGAACCGGAACGGTGTAGGCGCCGCGCAAAGGATTGGCGGGATCTTTCGGGACGATCGAGCCATCCGGGATTGCGCAAGCTGATGACGCTCGTTGTCTGGGCAGGAAAGCGACCGGGGAAACGGAACGGATATCGAAGCCGCGCAAATCGTTTTCGCCGCCCATGTAGAAGCGCTCAAATGGAGGCGCGACCAGCCGCCGTAGCCGGTCAGGAACGAAGCCTGCACGTTGAAGCCAATGCGCATTGCGGCGCTTCTGCATCGGGAGGAAGTGCTTGTACTGCACGATCGGGCGAATGGACCGCACGGTGCCGCCGAGGCCGGCAAATTCTCCGCCGAGAAACAAGCTGCTGCCGTGATGGGGCGCGTAGGCCGCTATCCAGCGGTGTTCTTGGAGAAGCTGGGCAGTGATCTTGCTGGTGATGATGCCGTTCAGCGAGTTCGGGCCCGCTGAGTCCGCTGAAGGCCAGGTTGTTGAACAGCAGTCTGGACGCGGTGCTGAGCGCGACCAGCGAAGAGCGGTCGAACGAATAAGAGATGCCGACGCGCTTGAACGAGCGGTGCAGGGGATAGCTCAACGAGAAGGTGAAGCCAGTGCTCGACTGCGTGTAGTTCTGCAGGTTCTGCAGACAGGGCCGAGGGCAGGTTCAAGCTGTTGGCCGGTCAGAATCTGCGGTCTGCTGCGCCTGATCGTAATTGAATCTGCGCGTGTAAACCGTGAAGCCGGCCTGCAGCGGGCGATCCAAGAGATAAGGCTCGGTGAATCCGAACTCGAAGTCGCGCTGGCAGATTGCCGATGTTCGCCTGCACGGCTAAGTGTTTCGCCCAAGCCCAGAAAGTTGTTGGTGCTGTAAGCTCAGGCCGATGAATGTTCCGGCCAGTCCGCTGACGCCGCCGGTCAGGCCGATGCTGTTCTTGCCCTTTTCTTGCACCTTCAGAGTCAGGTCGACCGTGCCGTCCTTTTCGTCGAGGTGGCGTTCGGTGACGTTGGGATCATCTGGCTTGAGCTGTTCGAAATATCCCAGCTGATTCAAGCGCAGCAGGCTGAGTTCCCACAATCGCTAGTTGTAAACCTGGCCTTCTTCGAGCGCGATTTCGCGGCGGATGACTTTGTCGCGCGTGGTGGTGTTGCCCTGGAACTCGATGCGGCGCACGAAAACTGCTTGCCTTCGTCCACGTCAATGTCGAGGAACACCAGCTTCTTGTCTTCGTCGAAGGTGGTGTTCGGAATCGAGGTGAAGTTGATGTAGCCGAGTTCGCCGTAAGCTTTGCGCAGGTTCTCCAGCCCTTGGCGATTTTTTCGCGGCGGAAGTATCGCCGTCCTTGATGGGAAAAAGCGAGCGCAGCGCCTTGGTGTTTGGGACTGCCTTGTTGTTCTTGAAGGTGATTTCGCCCGAGCTGGTACGTCGCCTTCCTCGATCGGCATGGTGATGTCGACCGCTTTGCCGGGCCCTGCATGAGCAGCGGAATGTGGAAGCCCGGGTGCCCGGTGTCGTGAATCTTGGTCTTGGGATCCTGCACCAGCACTTTGAAGTAGCCGCGGTTCTGGAATTCGGCGCGCACCCGTTCGGTGTCCTCTTCGAGCTTGGTGGCGTCGTAGGTCTTGGCGAACATATTTTCGAGGAAGATCGAATGCGGAATGCCGATCGGCTTCAGGTTCTTCATGGCCGCCCGCAGAGTGCGGCTATTGACGTGCTTGTTGCCCTCGAATTTGATCTTGCCGACTTTGACCTTCGGACCTTCCTTGACCACAAAGGTCATGCCACTGCCGCCGGAGGAATGGGGCGATACTTCGGTGCGGACGGTGGCGAATTGGCGGCCGTGCTCGGCCAGCAATTCCTTGAGCGTGACTTCGGCCTTCTTGACCTTGGTGGGATCGTACTGGCTTTCCGGACTGAGGCCGACTTTGCGCTCCTTGAAGCGGTCGAGAACGTCGCTGGTTGAGACCGAATTCAGGCCGATATAATTGATTTCGCGAATGGTCGGCCGTTCTTTCACATAAATGTGGATGACCCAGCCCTTGGGGTTTGCTCGCGCTCAAAGCGGATGTCTTCGAAATAGCCGGTGTTCCACAGAGAGTTGAAGTCGCGCTCGATGGCGGCCTGATCGTAAACGTCGCCGGCGCGAGTGAAGATGCGAGCGCGGACGTTTCGGCGGGAATGCGGCGGTTGCCGTGAATCTCAATCGCGGCTGATCACATCCTGCTGGGCAAACGTCGAGGCGCGACAGCAAAGCAACCAGAAGGAGAGCCAAAATGCAGACGAGGCGTCTCCGCCAAGTCTTTGAGAGTGAAGAGAGATTGCAGGGTCCTGGCGACGAAGGCAGACCAGCGCCGCGGCCGCGCCTGCTCCTCGGTCACTGCAGGGCTATCCTGATGAAGACGAAGAATCGCCACTACCTCAGCTTCTGGAGTTATGGAAAACGGCAATTATACGGTAGAGCAGTGGAGAGCGTCCAAGTTTAGCGACCCACTTGATGCCTTAGGACGCTGGCTGAAAAAGCTCCACCTCAACCAAGACGGAATAAAACGTGGCGGAGTTGCCCATGTCGGTAAGTTTTTCCGAAGTCAGCACGTTTATATTTCCGATTCTGCGCGTTAAGCTTCGCCCAATTCAGATCGTGCCGACACGACTCCGGGCTGCACTGTGCCATCGACTTCGCGCTTCAACAGCGATTTCGCCGCGGCGATTGAAGACGCGCACCGGGTCGCCGTCGCTGATGCCGCGCGAGCTGCATCGTCTGGCATTCATCTCCAGCAATCCCAGTTTCTTCCATCTCCTGCACCGAAGGCGACTTGGCAAAGGTGGAATTGAGAAATTGTCGGCCTTGCGCGCCAGCAGTTCCAGGGGAAACGACTTGCGTCCATGATGCCGTGGCGCGATTCGGCGGGAGGTATGAACTCTACCACCGGGATCAAGCCCTGCGCTTTGAGCGTTCGCTATACAGTTCGCCTTGCCGCTCGGCGTTCCGAATTTCCGTTCGCGAAGGGCAGAAAGGGATTCTGCTGGAGCGTGGCGTTCGCGTCGATCCGAACTGGCAGCCGTCACGTGCTGTCTCGCGTTCCAGCGTTCGCGGGTCGATTCCCTCCAGCCACGGATTGGCTGATGTCCAGAGCGCCTGGTCGATCATGTGATCGACCGATGTCGCGGAAGCACTCGTCCTCAAACCCCATGCGCTCGGCCAACGCGCGGAAAGACCTCCACGTTGGACCGGCATTCCCCCAGCGGTTCGATCGCCTGATCCGACATCTGCAGGTAGTAGTGGCCATACGCCGTCTGCAGATCTTTGTGCTCGAAGAAAGTCGTGGCGGGCAAGACGATGTCGGCATAGTCGGTCGTGTCGGTGAAAAACTGCTCGTGGACGACGGTGAACAGGTCGGGACGCTTCAAGACCGCGAATCACTTCATTGTGGTTGGGACAAACCGCCGCGGGATTCGAGTTGTAGACAAACAGCGCCTTCACCGGCGGATCGTTCAGCGTATTCAGCGCCTTGCCGAGTTCCACCATGTTGACGGTGCGGGCCGGACGGCCCAGCGCCTTCTCCATCAGGTCAGTGCGCTTCAGCGCGGCTCTGGTTGAATCCGAACGCGCCGCTGGTGGACATCTGCAGCCCGCCGCCAACTTCCTTCCACGATCCGGTGATGCAGGGCAGCATGGTGATGGCGCGCGTCGCCATGCCGCCGCCTTCGCGAGCGCTGCACGCCGTAGTTCACGCGAATCACTGCGGGACGTGGTCGTCGCGTATTCGCGCGCCAGCTTGACGAATGTCGATCTGCAGCAATGCCCGTCCATTGCGCGACGCGTCTCGGGCGGATACTCCTGCACCTTTTCTCTCAGCTGCTCGAAGCCGAGAGTGTAGCGCGAGACGTAATCGGCGTCGTAAAGATTTTCGCTGATGATGACGTGCATCATGCCCAGCGCGAGCGCAGCGTCCGTGCCCGGATTGATCGGCAGGTACCAGTCGGCGCAGGCCGCGGTACGGGTGCGATAAGGATCGATGACCACCAGCTTCGCGCCGTTGCGCCGCGCCTCTTCGATGAATGGCCAGAGGTGGACGTTGTTGCCGTGAATGTTCGATGCCCAGGCGATGATGTAGCGGGAATGGCGGAACTGCTCGGGCTCGGTGCCCAGCTTCACGCCAAGAACCGACTTCAGTCCCGCTTCGCCGGCCGCCGAGCAGATGGTGCGCTCAAGCTGCGATGCACCCAGACGATGAAAGAAACGGCGATCCATGGAACCGCCGTTCAGAGCGCCCAGAGTTCCGCCATAGGAATAGGGCAGGATGGCTTCACTGCCGAATTCGGCAGCTGATTTCGCCGAAACGTCGCGGCAATCTCGTCGAGGGCTTCGTCCCAGGAGATGCGTTCGAACGCCGTCGCACGTGAGTGCTTCGTCGGACCCCTTTCGGCGCGTACTCGCGCATGGGATAGAGCACGCGATCCGGCGAATACACGCGATCCAGATACTTCGCCACTTTGGCGCAGAGAAATCCGCGGGTGACCGGATGTCGGGGTCGCCTTGAATCTTGGTCGCGCGCCCATTCTCGACCGTGATCAGAACTCCGCAAGCGTCAGGACAATCGTGCGGACAGGCAGCATGGACAACTTTCTTCATCGCTGCCTATTATAAAGTTGAACCCGCAGGCCTCACTGGAATGATTTCACGTGGAAGTCGAGGATGGGGAAGCCGTCGAGCCTGCCGATCTCGCCGAAATGAGGCCTACGACCCCGCCAGCAAGAGCGCCTGCGAGAATCGAGATTGCAATCAAAGTGCCTAGCCGCTGAAATGGTCGCCGCTTTTTTCGCGACACCCTGTACATCATGCGTCCTCCGGGGGAGTTGAGAACACGCCCAGTCGTCTTGTTGGTTTTATTTTCCTAGTGACTTTGATTCTTAAACGAACTGGGGGGTGTGCTGCGCAATCGGAAAAAAATACCTGAGGATGGACCAAAAGCCGCAACAGACGGGCCGTCTCGACAGGTCTAGGCCTTGGAAGATGGCCTGAGAGTTAAGGGTTCGCCGTGGCAGCGAAAAGCCGCGCCTGGTGGCGCGGCTGGGTTTGCGGTGCTCGGAACTACTACTTGATTTCCATGACTTCTTTTTCTTTCGCCTTGCTCATCTCTTCCATCTTCTTGATCTCGTCGTCGGTGAGTTTCTGGATCTCGTCCATGGCCCGCTTCTCGTCGTCCTCGGTGATCTTCTTGTCTTTCATCGCTTTCTTGATGGCATCGTTGCCGTCGCGCCGGATGTTGCGGATGGCGGTGCGATGCTCTTCCAGGATCCTGTTCAGGTGCTTGACCATGTCCTTGCGGCGTTCTTCGGTCAGAGCGCGGAACCGGAACACGAACCAGCTTGCCGTCGTTCATCGGATTGAAGCCCGAGGTCCGCGCCGTCGAATCGCCTTTTCGATCGCAGGGCAAGGAAGCTGGGTCGAAGGGTTGAACCGTGATCATCTGCGGCTCTGGCGCGTGAATCTGCGCGATCTGGTTGAGCGGCATCTGAGAGCCGTAGTAATCGACGTGACAGTATCCAGCATGTGCACCGATAGCGCGCCCGGTGCGGGTCGCGGCCATTTCGCGGCGGAAGTCCTCCACCGCTTTTTCCATGCGGGTCTTGAGTTGAACGTAAGTTTCTTTCAGGCCAGGATCGCGGCCATGGTTGCTTGAGCCATTTCGTCAGCTCCGATGCAATGAAGTATCAAAACGCTGAATTATAAACCTTCGTCGCAAATCGCAGTGCGGCCGAAAAGCAAGGCGCGGCTTATGCGCTCACCAGCGAGCCGATCTTTTCGCCGGTGATGACCTTGCGTATGTTGCCGTGCTGGTTCAGATTGAAAATGATGATGGGCAGGTTGTTGTCTTTGCACAGCGAGATCGCGGTCGAGTCCATCACCTTCAGGCCTTGTCTCAGGACTTCCATGTAGGTGATTTGCGGCGAATTTCTTGGCGTCTTTCACCATCATCGGATCGGCGTCGTAGATGCCATCGACCTTAGTCGCCTTCAGGATCGCGTCCGCCTTGATTTCCATGGCGCGCAGCGAGGCGGCCGTGTCGGTCGAGAAATAGGGATTGCCGGTGCCGCCGGCGAAGATCACGATGCGGCCCTTTTCCAGGTGACGGATGGCGCGGCGACGGATGAACGGCTCGGCCACCTGGTTCATCTCGATCGCTGACTGCACGCGCGTGTAGACACTCTGCTTCTCGAGCGCATCCTGCAAGGCCAGGGCGTTGATCACGGTGGCCAGCATGCCCATGTGATCGGCGGAGACGCGATCCATATTGCGCGCCTGCTCGGCCACGCCGCGAAAGAAATTGCCTCCGCCGACCACGATCGCGATCTGGATGCCCAGATGAATGCACATCCGCCAGTTCGGCAGCGACTTCGTGAATGCGGATGGGATCGACGCCGAAACCCTGATTAGCGGCCAGAGCTTCACCGGAAAGCTTGAGAAGAATGCGCTTGAAGATCGGAGTGGTCGACATGATTTGGGAATCCAGAGAAACGCTAGGTCCCAGGCGCTGCCGTCGCTAAACCTGCCTGATGCTGATTTCTACTTCGCTGCGGCCTCGCCGCCTTCTTCCGCCGACGGCTTGGTGAAGGCGACGGTGGCGCTGGCTTCGCCGACTTTGAAGCGGGCGAAACGGCGGACCGCGATGTTCTCACCCAGCTTGCCGATCTTGGTGGCGATCAGCTGCGCAGATGCTGATGGTCTGGTCCTTGATGAAGGGCTGCTCGAGCAGGCAGACCTCTTCGTAGAACTTTTCCATCTTGCCGGTCAACCATCTTCTCGGCAATGTTGGCGGGCTTGCCGCTGGCGACCGCCTGGGCGACGATAGATTTCCTTCTCGCGCTCGAAATCCGCTTCGCGTGACGTCTTCTTTGCGGACAAACTTGGGATCGCTGGCCGCGATGTGCATGGCGATGTCGTGCACCAGTTCCTTGAAGTCTTCGGTGCGAGCGACGAAATCGCTCTCGCAATTGACTTCCACCAGTACGCCGATCTTGCCGCCGGCGTGAATGTAGCTGGCAACCGATCCTTCGCTGGTCACGCGCGTCGCTTTCTTGGCGGCCACCGAAACGCCCTTCTTGCGCAGAATGACGACCGCTTGCTCCAGGTCGCCCTTGGCTTCCGTCAAGGCCTGCTTGCAATCCATCATGGGCGCTCCGGTCTTTTCGCGGAGCTCTTTTACTTGCGTCGCGGAAATATTCACCGTAGTTGTGCTCATTGATAAAATCCTCAGTCTCAGGTTTCAAAGTTTCAAGGTTTCAAGTTTGCCAATGCCAATCCAGATGATTGAAACCTTGTACAGCCAGTGAGACTTTGAAACTTGCTCCTTACAAAATTTGACCCGCGCCGGACGACCCGCGCGGGTCTGACTTCTTCAGTCGCATTGCGGAGTGTCATCGTCCCAGCGGGACTGAAGCTAAAACGTCGTGTGCTCGACTTCGGGAGCGTCGGCAGCCGCTTCTTTCGCGGCGGCGGCTGCTTGCGCAGTCGCCGCTACCCAGCACGTCTTCCATGCTGATGTCTTCGCCGGCTCGTCGGTGGCTCCGGCGGCATCGCGGCGTCGGCTTCGGCCGCGGCTGCTTCAGCCGCAGCTGCCTCGGCTTGCGCGCGCTCCGGCAGCCATCTGGCGAGTCGGCCATCTGCTTGTCCGTGGCGAGCTTGCGAGCCTTCGGCAACCGAATCCGCAATCTTCGAGGCAAACAGCCGAATGGCGCGCAGCGCGTCATCGTTGCCAGGAATCACGTAATCCACTTCGCTCGGATCGCAGTTGGTGTCCACCACGGCGACCACGGGAATGCCCAGCTTGCGGGCTTCGCGCACCGCAATCTGCTCTTTGTTCGAGTCGATCACGAAGATCGCATCCGGCAAACGGGTCATGTTCTTGATGCCGGCCAGGTTCGCCTGCAGGTGCTTGCGCTCGCGCTCCAGCTTGATCACTTCTTTTTTCGGCAGCAGCTCGTAGCGGCCATCGGTGGCCATCTCGTCAAGCTCTTTCAGCCGCTTCACCGATTTCTGTACCGTGACCCAGTTGGTGAGCAGTCCGCCCAGCCAGCGCTGGTTGACGTAATAACATCGCGCAACGCTGCGCCTCTTCGGCAATCGCATCCTGCGCCTGGCGCTTGGTGCCGACGAACAGGATGATCCGACCCTCGGCGGCCAGTTCTTGACAAATTTGGACGCTTCTTTGAACATCTTCAGCGTCTTCTGCAGATCGATGATGTAAATACCATTGCGCTCGCCGAAGATGTATTCCTTCATCTTCGGATTCCAGCGCTTGGTCTGGTGCCCGAAGTGAACGCCCGCTTCGAGCAACTCCTTCATGGTGATGTTAGCCAATCAACCTCCTTATTGGTCTGCATCCGGCCGAACTAAGTCTGGCTTCCGGATTGCCATTCCCGTCCCCGCGCCTGGCGAGGCACGGGAAGAATTGAACACCTAAAAAACAGTCTTTGGTCGGTGGTCGTTAGCCAAGGGCCAACGACCACCGACAGAAATCTATCGCTTGCTGTACTGGAAGCGCTTGCGTGCGCCCTTCTGTCCGTACTTCTTGCGCTCTTTGCCGCGCGAGTCACGGGTGACCATGCCTTCGGCTTTCAGCTTCTTGCGCAATTCCGCGTTGAACAGCATCAAGGCGCGAGCGATGCCCAGGCGAACGGCATCGGCCTGTCCGTCGACGCCGCCGCCGGTCACGCGGGCAATCACGTTAAAGCTGGCCCTGCGGTCTCGGTCGAGACGAGCGGCGAGCTTCGCCGCAATGCGCTGCGAATCGCGTCACGAAATACTCGTCGAATGGCTTGCCATTGACCTTGAACTCGCCGCTGCCGGGGCGAAGAAAAACGCGGGCGATCGCCGTCTTGCGTCGTCCCGTTCCGTAGTATTGAACCAGTTCAGCCATTTTTTGCCTTCAGCACCAGCGTCAGCTCCTGACGCGGTGCTTCAAACCTTTCCAGAATTATTTGATGCGCGCAGCTGACTAGCTTATGCACCTGTGCTTACGCAATGCTTTCGCTTCGGGCTTCTGCGCTTCGTGCGGATGCTTGTCGCCGCGATACACCTTCAGCTTGGTGAACATCTGCTTTCCCATTTTGTTCTTGGGAAGCATGCGCGACACAGCTTCTTCAATAATCAGTTCCGGCTTCCGCACCATGCGCTTGCGATAATCTTCTGTGCGCAGGCCACCGGGATATCCGGTGTAGTGGTGATATTTCTTCTGTTCGGACTTTCATGCCGGTGGTCTTGACTTTGTCGGCATTGATCACGATCACGTGATCGCCGGTGTCGATAAACGGCGTGTACTGCGGGTTTTCTTTGCCCATGAGAATGCGGGCGACGCGCGAAGCGAGACGGCCGAGCGTCTGCCCCGCAGCATCCACCACGTACCACTTGCGCGCAATTTCCCCCTCTTTGGGGAAATAGGTTGACATCGCAAATCTCCCAGAAATTAAAAAAACAAAGAAGACCGCTGAGTGCCACTCGCGCCGAAGAAGCGCAGGGAATCAGGCGGGCAACTGCAGGACTTCCGAAGCTTTTAAGATAACCCAGGGTCCGCAGAATTGTCAACGAAGTTACTGAGGGGGCTCAGGTTAGGGCGGACAGCTAACGGTAAAACCCTCTATTCATAGGCGAGTGCGTCAATCGGATCTTTTTGTGCGGCTTTGTAGGCCGGGTAAATCGCCCCAATGACAGCGCCGACAATAGCAATAATCGTGGCTCGTAAGATCCACGATCCGCTTACCACGACGCGGAGCAGCGGCAGTTTTTGCAGAATAATTTGCCGTCCGCCAAGGCTGAGTAGAACGCCCACAATAATGCCGCCGATGGCGAGCATCACGGTTTCACGCAGGACGATATTCACGATGTAAAACTTCGACGCCCCCAGCGACTTCAAGATTCCGATCTCGCGCGTGCGCTCCATCACCGCCGTGTACATGGACTGAAAAATCACGATGAAGCCGATGATGACAGAAATCCCGATGACGACTTTGATAAAGCTGGACAGCCCGGGATAGTTGGTAGGGGTCATCATGGACAGGTAATAGGCCATGGAGGTGGCAACGTAACGGTCCATGCCCGGCACGTGCTTGATTTCGTCAACCACGGCGTCGGCATTGGCGGGGCTGTCGAGCTTCAGATAAAACAGGGAAGCTTTCCCCTGCGCTCCGATCAAGTCCTGCATGGTTGTAATCGGCACAAACTTGCGGGCGCCTTTCCCTTGCTCAACGATTCCTGAAATGCGGAAGTTGTGATTGTAGATTTCGAGCGTGTCCCCGACGTGAGCGTTCTTCGACTTCGCGAATAAATCGTCCACCAGTGCATCGTACGGACCCTGAAACGGGCCGCCGGCGAGGAAATGGAAGGGGCCGCCCAGCCTCTCGTAACTGTTGAGGTCGATGCCGGCAATGACTTCGAGAGCTCCCGAGGTAGAAACGGTGGTGACCACGGGAGCGGCCGTGGTGACATGAGGAAGCTTGGCGAGGATATCGCCCACCTTGATCGACATCGGCGCGCCGGTGAGTCCAACGATGAAGGAAGAGCCCGGAGGCATCACGATGACGTCTGCGCCGATGCCGGCTTGCCGTTGCCGCGAGTCGTTGAGAATTCCCAGCGAGAGGCCAACGATCAAAAGAATGAGCGTGACCTCGAGGGCGATCGCGACGATGCTGATAATCGACCGAACCGGACGGTGCACCAGGTTGGCGACAATCATCTTGTTCATCATTTCAGAATGATCCTCGTACGGTGGAGTGCAAAACGTTAATGATTGTCCCCGTCCTTCGGCGCTGGTGGTGAGGCAGCCACGGGCTGATCAAGGCGGAATACTTCTGCTCCCGCAGGCTGTTCCAGAGCGAATTTATCGTCGCCCAGCGGCTCGTTGATCTGCAGCTTGATGATGGTCAAGGTAATGTCATATTCCTCTTGCGGCCGCCAGATCTCGATCTGGGATGGAAAATTGATCCCGTTGTAATCTTTGTAGTTTTCATAACGGGCGTCGGTGCGGAGATCGCCATTTTCGTCGTAAACCAGTTGGCGGTGCGGCAACAGATCGGTCCGGCTGAAGATGATTTTCCGTGACAGATACCACCCGCGCTGAGCCATGGCAATGACTTCTAATTCGTAGTCGGGCTGGTCAACACGATGACCCTTATTGTCGGTCACGGTCTCGTAATCATTCTGCACGACCGCAATCTCAGTTTTTGCGTCGATCTGGGGCAACAGCATGGCATCGTAGATCTGCTGGGGACGAATGTTTTCCAGCGGATTCGCGTTGGGCGTGGTGACATCATTGCGGCCGAGGATGAAGCGATTCTTGGGAGGAATCCATAGCTTGAATTCTTTCCCGTCGCTGACCATGTCGAAAGCCTTGTTGCGGACGATGGGAAGCAGGCCGATCATGCGCAACATCGAGGGGCGGCGAATCAGCACATATCCGCGAATCTGCTTGTAGTCGGTGACTTTGCCCTTCTTCACGCCACCCACCGAGGTATCAATATCGACCGTAGCCTGCAGGGAGTGAATCTTCTCGGCTTGGGTGTTGATATAGTCGATGAGTTGCTGTTGAGTCGCCGCCTTCAGCGGAGCGGTGCTGACTTGCCGTTCGACTTTGTGGGAGTGAAAAAGGCATCCTGTCGACGGCAAAAGGGCTAGAAACAGCAGCAGAGCCTGAAGTGGTGAGCGACGCAACATGAATAATCTTGGATTCCGGAACGCCCCTGTTGGATTCCCTGAAGTTAACAATGAGTATACCCCGGCGCTCGCTCAACTCTGAACCGCTCGTCCGATGCGTGCGGAGGAAGAACCTGTATGAGCTATGAATTCCTGGTTGAGACCTATGCCACTGAACGCGTGAAGGTCCTGAGCGTGTGGAGTGAGTTCAAGGACGAAGATCTTGAGGTTCGTCCGAATGCTTCTGACCCGCGAGGCCGGAGTGTGCACGAACAAATGGTGCACCAGTGCGTCAGCGAAGACCTGTGGTTTCGCACCATGCTGGGGATCGATGTGAGCGCACCCCCGCTGCCCAAACAGGAGACTCGCATGGAGTTCATCCGGCAATATGCGGAGGACAGCGCCAAGCGGTCGATTTTGTTGGAAGGCAAAGATGATGAGTGGTGGGAAGAAACCGTGAAATTCTTCGATGTGCCGCGTTCGCGGGCGTGGGTGATGACGCGGCGTCTGACGCACACCTCGCATCATCGAGGGCAGCAGATGGCGATGCTCCGGATGCTGGGACGCGACCTGCACAGCAACTATGGCCCGACGGCAGATACCGGAGGCCTGATGCAGAACCACGCTCCGACGATTTACGCGTACACAAACGTTGAAGCCTTGCTGAAAAATGAACCGAAAACACCGTTGCCGGCGAGTGGCGAGAAGCCGGTCACCGAAAGGCCGAAGCATTAGCTCCGCGAAAACGCCAGCGCCAGCAGCGTCTTCTGCTCCACTTCGTGCGCCTTCGCCGATCCGGTTGCCGGACTTGCGCTCGCCGATCGCTTCACCGACAGCACCGGCCGCTCGCCCGCAATGTCGCCGCAGTCGCGGCAGACATGTAGAAGAGCGCTCCCATGTTCGCCGGCTCTTCCTGCACCCAGACGATTTCGCGCGCCGAGGCATGCGCTCGATCGCCGCTGCCATCTCTGTTCTCCGGGAATGGATACAGCTGCTCGAGAAAGATGATCGCGGTGCGGTATCTTCCCGCTTCTTTCTTTCGCCCCGCAGTTCGTGGCCGATCTTGCCGGTGCAGATCAGAATGCGGCTGGCATCCTGCACTTCGGTATCCGGCACGACGTTCAGGAAGCTGCTGCTGCGTGAAGTCCTCAATCGGAGACGAAGCATCCGGATGGCGCAACATGCTCTTCGGCGTGAACACGACCAGCGGCTTGCGCCACTGCCGCAGCGCCTGGCGCCGCAGCAGATGAAAATACTGCGCCGCATTCGAGGGCTGGCAGATCTGGAAATTGTCGCGCGCCGCCAGTTGCAGAAAGCGCTCGATGCGCGCGCTGGAGTGTTCCGGCCCCTGGCCTTCGTAGCCATGCGGCAGCAGCAGCACCACGCCCGACAGCAATCCCACTTGTCTTCGCCCGGCGCTGATGAACTGGTCGATGACCGCCTGCGCGACGTTGGCAAAATCGCCGAACTGCGCCTCCCACAGCACCAGCGCCTCGGGATAATCGCGGCTGTAACCGTATTCGAATCCCAGCACGCCGGCTTCGGAGAGTGTCGAGTTATAGATCTGCGCACGCGCCTGGTCCGGCGAAACATGTTCGCAGCGGAACATATTCCTGCTCATTCTCGATATCGAGCAGCACCGAGTGCCGCTGGTTGAATGTGCCGCGCCGGCGAGTCCTGCCCGCTCAGCCGCACCGGCATTCCCGCCTTCACCAGGCTGGCAAACGCCAGCGCCTCCGCCATGCCGTAATCGACGGCGCGTTTTCCCGCGCCCATCTCGGCGCGCTGCTCGAGCAACTTCTTGACCTTGGGATGAATGTGAAATCCCTCGGGATAGGTGGTCAGCCGTTCGCCGTGAGCTCTGCAGTTCTTCGGTCGAGCAAGTCCGGTCTCCACTTCGTATTCGGGCTTGTAACGGCCGCCCTAGATATTCATCCCAGTAACCCGGCAGGTCGCGCATCGTCGGCTTTTTGGTGATCGTGCCGGCCTTCTTCTGCGCCGCTTCGAATTCGGCCTTGATCGCGTCGACGCTGCGACTTGCACGTCCTCCACGCCCGATGTCTTCGGCGTAGATCTCCCACAGCGGCGGATGCTCCTTGATCGCCTTATACAGCAGCGGCTGGGTGACGGTCGGGATCGTCCACTTCGCTGTGGCCGTGGCGCCGGTAGCCGATCATGTCGATCACGACATCGCTGCCGAATTTGTAGCGATATTCCAGCGCCATGCGCCCGACGCGGACGACCGCGTCCACATCTTCCGCATTGACGTGGAAGATCGGGATCGATTGCCGGCGAGCCAGCTGCGCCGCAAATCGCGAAGAGTGCAATTCGCTGGCAGCGGTCGTGAATCCGATCAAGTTGTTGACGATGACGTGAACCGTGCCGCCGACGCGTGTAGCCGCGCAGGTCGGCGTAAGTTCAGCGTCTCGGCAATGATTCCCTGTCCGGCAAACGCGCGCATCGCCGTGGACCAGCAGCGGCAGAATATTTCTCTCTCCGCCTTCGCCGGCGCGATCCTGCTTGGCGCGGGTGCGGCCGACGGTCACCGGATCGACCGCCTCCAGGTGGCTCGGATTCGACACCAGGTGAATGTGAATTTTCGCTGCCGCTGCGGGTCACGTACTCGCCGGTCGCGCCCATGTGATACTTCACGTCGCCGCCGCCCAGAACGCTGCGCGGATCGACATCTTCGAATCCCGCGAACACCTCTTCCGGAGCGCGCTTCGGCACGTGCACAATCACGTTCAGGCGTCCGCGATGGCTCATGCCCATCACCAGTTCGACCGCGCCGTGCTGCGCCGGCCGCCTCCAGAATCTCATCGACCAGCGGGATCAGCGCAGTCACGCCTTCGAGCGAAAACCGCTTGGTGCCCAAGATATCGCTGCTGCAGCACCTGCTCGAACAGATCGGCGCGGATCAACAGATCGAGCACGCGCTTCTGATCGACCGCAGTCGGGCGGCGCTTCCATGCGCTCCTGGATCCAGCGGCGCCGCTCCGGGTCGGCGATGTGCATGAACTCGACGCCCACCGTGCCGCAATAAATGCGTCGCGCTTCGTGCGCAACTTCGCCTTCGATCTGCAAGTCGGGATGGGGCTGCGGGCGGCAGAAATCCCAGCGGATCGAGGTCCGCTTCCAGGTATCCCCATTGCCGGAAAGCGTCGAAAACGCGATCGCGCTCAGCGTTGGGAGCTTCCAGCACTCCGGCAGCCGAGGCTGCCCCTACACTGTTTGGTTTCGTCGCCATAATTCTCTTCTTAGGATAAAGGATGCTGGGCGGTTTGTGCGGGATTCGAGGAACTGGAATTTGCACCCGCCTTTAGCGACGAGCAGGTCGGCGAAGGCATGGTTCAGCGATACGCTACGTAGAGCATTCCTCCGGTGAGATTGCACTGGGCATCGACTGTGTTGTCGAGGTTGATCTTCACTCGACACTCCGCGCCGGCGGTCGCAGCCACACTCGCTTCCGGGGCATCGGGAGCGGCCACGGCGCCTTTACTTCCAGCCCCCGTGGGAACCAGCACCACTGCAAAAGCCAGTTTGCGATACATCTTGGTGTGCTGCGGCCCGATGATCTGGTAGGTGTCGAGCTGCAGGCCGGTCCTGGAACTCTCGCCCGTGACCGGCTTGGCGCTGGCGCCGGAAAGGCAATTCACCGCTGTCACCAGGGCCTTTACTGTCGCGTTGGTGGTGGTGTAACTGACTTTGGGACAGTTCTGTGCCGCGGCTGAGATCGTCACCAAGGCAAGGCAGAGGGGGAGTATTTTGGCAGACATGCTGGTGCCATTCTCTCCAAAGTCGCTCGCGAAACCTACGCAGAATTAGTAGGAGTGCCTGCTGAGTAATTCCGCCCCCAAGCCCGTCCTAGAACGTCGCCGGGCGATAGAATGAAAACAATTCTGCAATGGAAAGCCAGGATTTCTGATGACCAATCAACCCGCGACCGGCTGTGGCACGCCCGTTCTGATCGGTATTCCTTTTGACGCGAATTCTTCGTTTATGCGAGGCACAGCGGAAGCCCCACCTTTGATTCGTGAAGCGTTTCGCTCCGACTCCACGAATCTTTGCACGGAAAAGGGCACGGACCTGGCCGACAATCCTTGTTACCTGGATGGCGGAGACATGAAGGTCTCCGAGGACCACGCTTTTCGCGACATCGAGGCGGCGATCGGGAAAATACTGGATAAGGACCAGCGACCGATCTCGCTAGGCGGCGATCATTCGATTACCTACCCGATTGTCCGCGCTCTCTATAAAAAGTTCGGCCAGCTCAGCATCATTCACTTTGACGCACATCCCGACCTCTACGATGAGTTCGACGGAAACCGCCATTCCCATGCTTGTCCGTTCGCGCGGATTCTCGAAGAGAACATGGTGAAGCAATTGATCCAGGTCGGCATACGCACCATGAACCCTCACCAGAAAAAGCAGGCTGAGAAATACGAAGTGCAGGTGCTCGAGATGGAGAAGTTGCCGATGTACGACCGCCTCAAGCGCGCGGGACCGGTTTACATTTCGTTTGATGTGGACGCACTTGATCCCGCATTTGCGCCGGGTGTTTCGCATCGCGAACCCGGAGGGATGACGGTGCGCGAAGCGATGCGGCATCTGCATGCGGTGACGGGCAACATCGTCGGCGCAGACATTGTGGAATACAACCCCAAACAGGACGTGTCGAATTTGACCGCGGCAGTGTGCGGGAAGATTCTGAAAGAGCTTCTGGGCAAGATGCTGGACTGTTAGGCGGACTGCATCAATCGAGGAGGGCAGCAGTGGGTCAGGGATACAGGATGCTTGGATTTGTCGTGATAGCCATCCTATACATTGCGGTTGGGATCATGGCGGCGATGGGCACCATTTCCATCTTCCGGAAAATGTTCACTCCCAAGGCGGAGCAGAACTTGTATGTAGTGTTCCTGATCTCGATCGCCGCTTTGTACATGGCTTTTGCCGCCTACTTCGGAGCGTCGGCGGCGTGGCAACTGGAAGGGACTGTGGTTGTAGCGTTTGTGGCGATAGCCTTGCTGGGTTTGCGCCTGCCATTTGCCTTGATTGTTGGATTTTCCTTGCACGGGCTGTGGGACCTGGTGCACGAACTTCAGGCGCATGGCGGCTATTCCGCTTTCGACCCCGGCCAGTTGACTGCGATCCCGCTGGCTTACGGATTCTTTTGTGCCGCCTTCGACTTCTACATGGCGGTGTATTTCTACCAGCGACGGGTTGAGTGGAGTGCCGCGCGCAAGTCGCTGCCACGCTGAGCGTGCTTCGAGACTTATCGAAGCCGAGAGCCTGAGGCTCGAATGGGTTCGGGCAGCGGCTGCTCGAAGTTTCCGCGAATGGGGATGATCCGGGCTGTCGTACCAGACTTGTTTTCCGCGTTGCTCTCGGACTTGGCAAAAAGTTTGGCCGTCAACAACATGCCCAACAGCGTCGTGACAATCAGGCCGAACTGTTTCCAGCCGCTCAGCATGGAAGCGTTACCGAGCAGGGTAAGTCCCGCGAAGACGAAAAGCAGGTGGGTACAAAAAACCTGCAGCGACGATTGACCAAGGAGCACGAGCGGGCGAATGGCAAGAGGCTTGAGATAAGCGTGCGCGCCAATCAGCAAGGCCCCCATGACCGCAAAATCGATTAGTCGTACCGCTCCCAGGTGCCACTTGTTGAAACAAATTTCGAACATGCCTAATTCGAGCCCGCGGCCTGTGGCATAGCGCATCGCCAGCAGCACCGGAACAATCAGCAAAGCGGGTACGGTGAACTTCCGGGCAAATTCCGAAAGGGGTAAATCATCTTTGGCCCAGCGAACGCCCACCCAAATTCCTAACAGCCACAAGAACTGCCAAGCCCAGAGATCGAACGCTCCCATCTCGTTCAGCGGAATCTGCAGGCCGAAGTGTTGATGGAGGAATTCCCACGAGGTCTGGCGTAGTCCGAATTGTGCGAACAGCCAGAGCGAGAAGCCGACACCCAAAACCACTTTCCAGCCAAACTTCCGTCCCACGTTCAGGGCCAGCGGCGTGAGCCCAAGAAAGATGATGTACATGGGGAGAATATCGAGCAGGGGCGGTCGGTAAACCAGCAGCGCTGCATCCATTGCAGCACGGGGGGCTCCGGCCTGGAAATAGAAGTCCAGCAGATTGTGCAATCCGGGACGAGTACCGCTCGAGGCAATCGGAACGGCCACTAGAAAGACGAAGCATAGCAATAGCGTGTGATACAGGTAGAGCCGGACCGTCCGCATGCCCAACTTGCGTTGCATGGTGCCGTAGCCGTCCCGTTCGGCGACCCGAAAATAGATGCGCCCGGTAAACAACGCCGACAGGAAAATAAAGCCTTCGGCAGCCGAGACGAACCCAAAGGGCTGGTTGAAATACGTGCTGAGAACGGTGGGCAGGTGAGTGAAGGTGATCCACACCAGCATGAGCCCGCGAAGAGCATCGAGTTCTGGCAGTCGGCGCACAGACACCCCAGGAGAAGGCAATCTCTCACCGTTAAGATTCCAACCCAGAGCAAAAGGTATTGTGAGTTTTGTAAAGAAGAGTCAAAGTTCTTTTCTGCTTATACAGAGCCCACCTTTGCTGGCCGGAATGCATCGCCGACAGTAAGGTTTGTCACAGGCAAAGAAAAGCCCCACTTCCCGCAAAGAGCGCGAGAAATGGGGCACCCCGCTAGGGGCTGTCCGCGGTTAAAAGTTAAACATGTTGGTCAAGTCGCCGATCGCCGGGCCGTTGGTCGGCACGTACGGGTTCGATGGATCGGCTACTGGATTCGGCAAATTGTCGCGGCTGCGGCCGGTGATGGGCGGCAGGCTCCAGTTCTTCTCGATGAATTTCAAGATGGAAACATGATCATAGTAGGTATGATCCACGCGGCCACCTTTGGAGTAGGGTGAAATGACCCACAGAGGAATGCGGGTTCCATCGCCGAAGAAGTCCAGCGGCTGAATGTAACCGGAATCCCAATAGCCGCCGCCCTCGTCGGAGGTAACGATGATGGCGGTGCTCTTCCAGATTTCCGGCTTGCTCTGCACCAATTGAATGATCTTGTCGGTGAACCCTTCGAACAGATCCCACTTCGAACTCGTCGGGTGACCGTCCAGGAAGCCATCCGGCTTCACGAACGAAACCGCAGGCAGGGCCCCGGTCTGAATATCGTTGTAAAGATCGGTGACGTCCTTCAGGTTGTTCTGGCGGATCGTGGGATTCGTCATGATCGCGGTTTCGTACTGGAACGGGTTGCAGATGTCGCAGTAGCGATTCAGGATGTTGGTGTAATTGGGATCCTGTACGTACAGGTTCCAATCTTCGCCGTAATACTTCCAGGAAACATTTGCCGCAATCAAGCTGTCGGCAATCGTCTTCACGTTCGAAGGAGGAATGGCGAACTCACCAGTGTTCACGCTGCCGTCGCCGAAGTATCCCGGAGCGTAGTTGTTCAGCAGGTAGTAGTGTCCGGGATCGCAATTCGGGTTCGGGTGATAAGGCAGCGAACTCAGGTAGTTGAGGACTGCGGGCACTCCCGGCTGGCTTGCGTCGGAGCAATTGCTGTAGGTGCCGCCGCTGTAGCCATCCTGTGTGTACCAGTTGTTGGTGCCGGGCTGAGGATCGGGATTTTCGATTTCGTTGCTGGGCGGCGTGATGGCGTTGCCGCTTCCGTCGCTGTACCAGACAGCGTCTCCGGCGCCAATCGCGAAACTGTTCGCGCCGGTTCCGCCCATCACCGACTGGTGCATGTTGTCGGCCAATGCGTATTGACGAGCCCAGCTTGCGGAGACCTGGGCTTCGCCTTTCGCCATGTTATAGAAGCCCATCGAGGTCGAGCCCTCGAAAGTCGTTTGCGAAGTGAAGGGCGTGGGCCGCGGGGCGCCATTCGATCCGGCGCCGATGCTGACCTCGACGTAGGGGAAAAGATCTTTCCGGCAGCCGCTGGGATCGGAACTGGTGGCATAGGCGACGTTGCAATCCACCTGCTGCCACATTTGATAGAAGCGGTGAACCGGGCTGCTGGCGTACTGATCGTATCCAATATTCAACCAGAACGGTCCGTTGCGAAGCTGGTTCACGAACGGGATGCGAGTGTCGATGGCACCCTGGGGCAGACCCGAAGCTCCGGTAACGAGGAGCTTGTAATCTTTGAACAGAAGACCTGGCTCGCCAGCCATTGCAGCTGCAATGGTTGCGAACGGAGCAGGGTTCGAATCATCGGCAACGGTTGGTGTACCTCCCGTGTTGACTGGGGGAAGGTTCTTGAACAGGGCACTCGGGCTGGGGTTGAGTTGGTACACGCCAGTATCCGAAGCCTTGTATTGAGCGCCCTGCGAAAAGTTCGGTCCCGGGGAACCGTCTTCGTTCACGATACCTTTGGAGAGCAGATTGGAAACGGTTTGACCCGCCGGCGGTTTGTAAGTCGCAAACAGGTGATCGAAGGTGCGATTCTCACCGATGATGACGATCACATGTTGGATGGGCGTTGTGGTGGTTGCGGCTTTGGTTTCCGCGGCGAGCGACGAGGGCGACAGCATGTTGACCATCAACGCAAACAAGCTGGTTCCTACCCCCGCATGCCGTGCCACGCTGGCAAGCAGACCTCGAGACATAATTTCTCCTTCATTGCATGTCACTCCCCCAACGACCCGGTATAAGCCACCGTAAATTGCAGAGGTCCGCTGGTGCATTAACGGAAGGTCAATAAGAGGTGAAAAGAAATCCACAGGAATGCTGGATTAAAAACTCCAGTTTGGACGCGGGCAGGAAAAGTTTGCGACGCCGCGACGCGTTTGTCTCTCTATGACTTCTAGGAGTGTCAGGTGGACTACAAAGAACAAGGCCTGGTGACTTTCCCCAGCCGCTACTCGGTTCCAGAGACTCTGCAACGGCTGCTTTCGATCATCGCGGAGAAAGGTCTCAAAACTTTCGCTGTGGTAGATCACAGCGGGGAAGCGGAGAAGGTCGGACTCTCGATGCGTCCGACCCAGTTGGTGATCTTCGGCGCACCCAAGGGCGGAACGCCGGTGATGGTGGCGGCGCCTACGGCCGCGATTGATCTGCCGCTGAAGGTGTTGATCTGGCAGGACGAATCGGGTGAGTCGCAAGTCACATTTAACACCCCCGACTATTTGGCCGAGCGTCACGGAATTCCAGACAACCTGGTGAAGAACATTTCCGGAGTTGGTGCCCTGGTGCAGAAAGCGTTAGAGTAAGCGGGCAGCGTCTACCACCCGATGCCGAACCTTGAATATCCCGCGCGTGCCCGGGACCACCTCGCAAACGAACGTACTTTTCTCGCATGGGTTCGCACCGGCGTTGCCATGGTGGTGTTCGGTTTCGCCATCGGACGGTTCGCGATTGCGATTCGTGAACTGCTCACCCTGAATGGCCGGGTTCCAAAAACGGCAGGGCTCTCGGTTTGGTTCGGAGTCATTGCCATCATTACCGGGGCGATTCTGGTGTTCACGGGACTGAATCGCTACCGGCGCACGCGCCAGCAACTCGATTCAGGGAATTTTCAGCCCGCGGGGACGGTGATTGACGTGGTCGCGGTGTTTACCGTGGGCTTCGGTCTGGCGCTGGCTGCGTACCTGGTTTACATCCAGGCGACATTGCACTAACGAAGCTGTATGCCCACCGATTACGAGAAACAACTCGCCGCCCAAGCCAGTCTCAGTTTCGTCAGCGATGGCGATGTCGTTGGATTGGGAACCGGATCCACTTCCAGCATTGCGATTCAACTGCTCGCGGACAGGGTCAAGCAGGGATTGAGAATTGTCGGAATTCCCACCTCGCAACGCTCCAAGCAATTGGCCGAGGGCCTCGGCATTCCTCTGACCACGCTGGATGAGGTTCAGCAGATCGATGTGGCGATTGACGGTGCCGATGAGATTGATCTGCAGCTTCGCCTCATCAAAGGCGGGGGCGGAGCGCTGCTCAGGGAAAAGGTCGTGGCCTCAGCCGCGAGGCAGTTTGTGGTCATTGCCGACTCGAGTAAGCAGGTTCCTGTGCTCGGTGCTTTTCCGCTGCCGGTGGAAGTCATACCGTTCGCACAAGAACTGGTTGCCCGTCGCCTTGGCGGATTGGGCGCCTCGGTGAATCTTCGCCGCTACGCCTACGGCAACCCTTTCACTACCGATGAAGGGCATCACATCCTGGATTGTCACTTCGGCGCCATCCGCGATCCTGAAGCACTGGCCCGCACCCTGAGCGACATGCCTGGGATCGTGGAGCATGGACTGTTCATCAACATGTGCCACGTTGTGCTCATTGGAAAAGGCGACGAAGTGGTCGAGTTGCGGCGTTAGCTCAGGGCCCAGATTTCTCCGAAGGCCCGATAGAAATTCTTGCCCATCACTTTTTCGACAACGTCCTCGGAGTATCCCCGCTTCTGCAGTTCGCCAGCGATGATTTCCATGCGATCGGGTGTGTTCAAGTCCGGTGAGTAGGGCGGCCGATCTTCTTCCGGCGCGGCGATCCCCAGCTTTTTCCGGTTGGCCATATCTTCAGCAAGTTGCTTGCGCTGTTCGGGGGTATCGCGAAAGGTGTCGATCACGCCATCGCTGCCGATGCCGACGTGCTCGGTGCCACAAACTTTCAGCGCGTGATCGAGATGCGCAACTACGTGTTCCCGCGCGGGGGAGATGGGACTCGCCACGAGGTAGGGCATGAAATAGATGCCGATGACCCCGCCGCGGTCGGCCAAAGCTTTCAGTTCGCGATCGTCTTTATTGCGAGGATGCTGATGGATGGCATTGCAACCGGCATGTGTGATCAGCGGTGGTTTTTTGGAAGCCTCGATTCCTTCCGCGGTGGTTCGCTGGCCTGAGTGGCTCAAATCCACCGCAATGCCCAGTTCATTCATCTTAGCAATCGCACTGTGGCCAAGTTTGCTCAGGCCGGCATTCCCGGGCTCCAGGCAGCCGTCGCCGAACAGACTGCGATTGTTGTAAGTCATCTGCATCACGCGAACACCAAGATTGCGGAAGATTTCCAGCCGCTTCAAATCCGGTCCCATCGGATCTGGATGCTGGAAGCCCATCAGAATGCCGACTTTCTTGTCTCGCTTCGCGCGGTCGAAATCCGCATGCCTGCGAATCATCGTCCAATACTCGGGGTCGTTCTCGACGATGCGTTCGACGAAGCTGATGTTCTCCACGGTGTCATCGAAGGAGGGAGCCGAAATAGTCCAATTGATCGCCGTCACGCCAGACTGCACCGCCTGCTTCAGGACGTCAGGCTTGACCGTGGTGTCGTCGGTGTTGACGCCGCACAGTGCGTCGATGACCATCCACTTGCGATAATCCTTCGCGAGAGGCGTCGGTTGGCTGAATGCGAGGAGCGGGGCAAACTTGAGCAGCATTCCGACTTGCGCAGTATTACGAAGAAAGACGCGGCGGTTCATGGGTGTCCTTACGAGAGTCGTTGCTCGGGCGCTAGCTCACGATTTGGTGCATCGCCTGCAACAGCCGCTCGACTTCTTCCATGGTGTTGTAATGCGCCAAGCCGATGCGCAGAAAGCCGCCGTCTTTTTCGACATCGAGCAACTCGGTCAGATTCAGCGCGTAGTAATTTCCGTCCCAGGTGAAGAACCCACGCTCGCCGAGTCTGGTCGCGAGTTCGAGTGGAGTGTGTCCCATAATCCTAACCGCGATCGTCGGACACCGTTGCGCGAAGCGGCTGGGATCGCCGATGCCGTAGAGTTTCAGACCGGGGATCCTCAACAAACCCTCGATCATCTTTGCCATCAACGCATGCTCATGCTTTTCAACCGCAGCGTACGCAGCGAGTAACGCCTGACGGCGATTTGATACGGATGGATCTACCCGCCGCCCAAGATCCGCAAGGTATTCCACACAAGCCGTGATCCCGGCAATGCATTCATGGTTCAGAGTGCCCAGCTCCCAGCGAAAGGGAATCGCATCGCTGTTCGCCCGAACCTTGTAGGGACGAAGCCTCTGCAAGTGCTCGCGTTTTCCATAGAGCACCCCCATGTGAGGGCCGAAGAATTTGTAGGTCGAGCACACCAGGAAATCGCAGTCGAGATCTTTTACATCGATCGAACCGTGCGGAGCGTAATGGACGGCATCGATATAAGCCATCGCCCCGGAAGCGTGGGCAAGCCTTACAACTTCTTTCACAGGATTGATGGTACCGACCGCGTTCGAGGCATAGCCAGTAGCGACCAGTCGAGTGTGCCCACTGATTTTCTTGGCCATGTCGGCCATGTCGAGTGTGCAATCCTGCTGGCGGACATTTACAAAATGAATCGTCGCACCAGTCTCTTCCAGTGCTCGCCACGGAGACACGTTGGCATCGTGGTCGAGATGGGTTAAGACGATTTCTTTGCCCGGGCCAAGTTCTCGTCCAATGGCGCGACTCAACATGAAAGTGAGGACGGTCATGTTGGCGCCAAAGATGATTTCATCGGGCGCGCAGTTCAGAAAATCGGCCATCGCTTTTCGCGCCTCGTCCAGCATGGCATTGGTGCGCTGGCTGGTCGCGTAAGCGCCGCAGGTGTTGGCGTTCGAATGCGACAGGTAGTCGCTGATGGCATCGATCACGCGTTGCGGTACTTGCGTTCCACCGGGGCCATCGAGAAATACCGCGGGCTGTCCGTTTACGGTCTGGTTCAGGGAAGGGAATTGCGATCGAACCCACTTAAGATCGAGAGAGATTTCCGCCGCATTCTGCGTCATCGTCATTTTCAGTTTCGCCGTTTTAGAGCTTTGCCGCTCCTACCGCTCTTACGAAATCCGCAAGCATCCCATAGGCCGTGGCTTGCAGCCCTGGATTGTTCTCGGTTATGACCAGTTCTGGGAAGATATCAGTTTCGAACGCGATGATCGAAGAGGTTCCGGAAACTGACGCCATCGGGTCGGAGATTGGCACTTGCTCGGGGTGGACGCGCGCGGTCAAGCCGCATTCCGTAATGTGCGCGCGGCAGACCAGCTTGTAGGGAGTTCCGGCTGCCCGCGCGGCGCGCACTCGCTCGGCGCTGAGGTCGCGAATCCCGATACGCTCGATTTGCTCCAGCAGAATTCGTTGGCCCATGAGCACTCGAACCAGGGCGGCCGTCTTTACCGCAGCGTCCCAGCCATCGATATCGTGGGTTGCGTCGGTTTCCGCCACGCCGAGTTCTTGTGCCCGCTTGAGAGACTCCTCGAACGAGAGGCCCTCTTCCATCCCGCTCAAAATCACATTCGTCGTCGAGTTTAGAATTCCGTGAAAGCCCTTTAACTGGACCGCCGGAAGTCCACTGCGGAACATAGAAAAGATCGGCACCCCATCCATGACGGTGGACTCGAACAAAAATCTTCGTCCCTGCTTCTCCGCCAGCTCCAGCAGGTCTTCGCAGGCATAGACCACCGGGCCTTTATTGGCAGTAATCGCGTGAGCGCCCATTTCGAGCGCCGCGCGAATGTGATCAATGGCCGGCTGTCCGGATCTCGGATCGAGCAAGGTGGCTTCGAACAGGATGTCCGCCCCTGAGGCACGCAACCAGGCACGTACGTCGGACACTTCAGAACTGATTCCTGGCGGCAGGCGCTGGGGATCAAGGCCGTTCAGATCGGAAATCCATCCCAGGCGGCGGCTTGCCACGCCAGTAATACGCCACTCAATGCCGCGCTGGCGAAGCTCAGGGCTTTTTTCTCGAAGCAGCTGCGCAAGCGTGAAATTCACATTTCCGAATCCAAGCAGGCACAGGTTATAGACAGGAATAGGAGGGCCTCAATCAGAGATTTTCAAGCACCAGAACTAGCCCATCATCGATGTATGTTCCGGATGAATCCGGTACATGACCCGAACTTCGCCAGGCTGGCGGTACGGATACTTGTCCACACCGAGATACTTCTTGGCCATCTTGTCGATGTGCGCGTCGGCGCCCTCCTCGGTGATCTCGTCCACCCGGCCACGGATTTCCAGGTAGCGATAGGGATTCTCGGGATCGATGATGGCAAGGGAAACGCGCGGATCGCGGCGCAGGTTGCGGTCTTTCTGGCGGCCTCGGGCGGAGTTCACGATCACGTGATCGCCATCGATATCCACCCAAACCGGCGTGACCTGTGGGTGTCCGTCGGGCATGTTGGTGGCGAGACTTGCGAACGCGCGTTTGTTGAATAGATCTCGATATTTTTCAGGGATGGCTTCCGACATGCTTACCTCCATACGTTCTGAGCGGTCTGCCAAGGATTATAGCTGTGCGCGAGGCACTCTTCTCGCGATGACCAGTATTGGCATGTGTATACTGGCAGCCCGGAGTCCGCAACTCCGGCCTTTCAGCTTGTGACTCCCACCGAGGAATACGCCCAGCGATTGCATTCGCGCGAGTTGCGCGCGGCGCGGTACGAAAAAACTCATATCCGTCTGGGAAATGCGCGCCTAGGTCTGGTAATGGCTGCTTTGCTGATTGGCTACCTTTCGGTCTATCGCCACTCCTTTTCGCCTTGGTGGATGGCGGTTCCCATAGTGGCTTTCTTCGCGGTTGCTGTATATCACTCCCGGGTTCTAGAACAACTGGAAGTCGCCAATCGGGCCGTTGCGTATTATCGCGATGGACTGGCGCGGGTAAACGATCGCTGGCTGGGACTGGGCGATACCGGAGAGCGTTTCAGTCACCCGCATCACGTATACGCTTCGGATCTCGATCTTTTTGGGAAGGGAAGCCTGTTTCAGCTGCTCTCCACGGCGCGGACGCGGGTTGGACAGGAAACCCTGGCGGGCTGGTTGCTGGCTCCGGCAACGACGGAGACGATCCGCGGCCGTCAAGATGCGATTCGCGATCTGGGCGACCGAATCGACCTGCGCGAGGATCTTTCGATGTTCGGAGAGGCAGCGCGGATCGGAGTGCATGGCGAAAAGCTGGTCGCCTGGGCGGAAGCTCCGAATCTGCTGAGCGCTGGCTGGCTACGCTGGCTCGCGCCGTTTCTCGCTATGGCGGCCCTTGCAGGCGCGGTCTATTGGGGCATGCGCGGCATTGCATGGCCGTTTGTCGTGATCGTGATGGTCGAGGCGGCAATCACTTTTCGCCTGCGGAGGCACCTGGAGGTCGTCCTGCATGGGACGGAAAAAGCCCTCGGGGACCTCGACTTGCTTTCGGCCGTGCTGGAGCGGTTGGAGAAGGAAACGTTCCGCGCGCCACTTCTTCAGTCCTTGAGCCGCGATCTGATGTCTCACACTCTGCCCGGGTCCAGGGTGACAGCGCGATTGCGCAGCATTGTCCACTACATCGAGGCACAACACAATTCCGTGGTTCGTGCGCTGGATATCCCGCTGCTCTACTCGGTGCAGGTGGCGTTTGCTGCGGAGGCATGGCGCGCACGACACGGCCACGCGGTTCGAGGATGGTTGAAGACAGTCGGCGAATTTGAAGCGCTGCTCTCTTTAGCGACTTATCACTACGAACATCCACAGGATCCATTTCCGGAATTTTCAGAGGGGCAATCCAGCTTTAGTGCCCTCCAACTCGGTCATCCCTTGCTGCCGGCAGCAACCTGCGTCCGCAATGATGTGACGGTCGGCGGCGATTCTGCCGTGTTGCTGGTCAGCGGATCCAATATGTCAGGCAAGAGTACGCTGATGAGGTCGATCGGAATCAACGTCGTGCTGGCAATGGCGGGAGCGCCGGTGCGAGCTGGCCGGCTCCAACTCAGCCCTTTGCGAGTTGGCGCCAGCATTCGGGTGAACGATTCTCTGCAGGAAGGCAGTTCGCGTTTTTATGCTGAAATTACGCGGCTCCGGCATATTTTTGATCTCGCCGAGAGCGAGCGAAACGTCTTATTTCTGCTGGACGAGTTGCTGCAGGGTACCAATTCCTCGGATCGCCGTGTCGGCGCCGAGGGTCTGGTTCGCGCCCTGCTCGATCGCGGTGCAATCGGAGTGATCAGTACGCACGATCTTGCGCTTACCGAGATCGGGGGCCAGCACCAAGGACAAATTCACAACGTGCACTTTCAAGATGAATTACAGGATGGGAAAATTCGTTTCGATTACCTGCTTCGCGAGGGAGTGGTCACCAAGAGCAACGGGCTCGAACTGATGCGTTCGATCGGGCTGCGTGTCTGAATCTTTTTAAACTCATTCCTCATCTCGTATAATTCAGCTACTCACCAAAGCGAAAATTGGAATTCCTTATGACCTACGCAGGCCTTCGTAGACGAGTTCCGCTGTTTCTTGTATTGCTTCTCGCGGTCGCGTCCTATGCCCAACAAGCCCCCACAAAGCCCCCGGCAACCGTCGTCTTCATGACTGATTTTGGCGTGATAGACGATTCGGTCGCGATCTGTCGCGGCGTTATGTACTCCATCGATCCCGAACTTCGCATCGTGGATCTCACCCATCAGGTCACTCCCTTCTCGATTCTCGACGGTGCCCGTTTCCTTTTCGGCGCAACTCCATACTATCCACCGGGCACTGTGTTTGTTGTTGTGATCGACCCCACGGTGGGAAGCACTCGCAAGGCCGTCATCGTGAAGTCAAAACGCGGACAATATTTCGTGCTGCCTGACAACGGATTGATGACCATGGTGCAGGATCGTGATGGCCTCGAAGCCGCGCGCGAAATCACCAACACCGACTGGATGATTGGCAAGGCGCTGTCTTCGACCTTCCATGGTCGGGACATCTTTTCGCCCGCCGGCGCTCACCTGGCCAAGGGCGACGACTGGACTCAGGTTGGTCCTGAGATCGACGTCAATAAACTGGTGCGCCTGAATCTTTCGCCGGCCAAACTCGACGACAAAGCTCTTCGCGGCGAAGTTCTCGCGACAGACGGTCCCTTCGGCAATCTCGTCACGAACATAAGCGGCGAGGAATTCCTGAAACTCGGTTACGGCCGCGGACAAAATGTTCATCTCGTCATCGGCAAGAACGATCTTCACATTCCCTTCGTGCACACCTTCGCCGATGTTCCGCTCAGAAAGCCTCTGCTTTATATCGATTCCCGCGGGCGGCTCGGTATCGCCGTCAACCAGGCGAGTTTCGCGGCAACTTACAACATAAAGCCGCCGGTGCCGATCACGATCGATCGCGCCAAGTAGCAGTGAAGGATCCGTTGCTCGGTCGAGCACAAAGGAGGGTCCATGAAAAGTCTGTTCCGATCCACAGTGTTAATGCTGACTTTTTCCTCTCTGATATTCGCCCAAAGCTACCGTGGATTTATTCGAGGTACGGTGGTGGATCCTAGCGGGATCGTTATCGCCGGCGCCAAGGTTTCGGTTAAGAACACGGCAACGGGCATCGCGCGGGAAACGCACACTACGGTCGATGGAAGTTACGTGTTTGCGGAGCTTCCGGCCGGAACATACACAGTGCTCGCCGAGGCTGCAGGGCTGTCTCCGGTGGCACAGAACGTTCTGGTGAACGTTGGGCTGGACAGCATTGCGAACTTCGATTTAACGCGCGTGGAACGCAGGGTGGAGTCAGTGAATGTGGAAGGGGCTGCGCCGCTGGTTGAGGCGACGCGGGACGTGCTAGGCGAGGTTGTGCCACGCCAACTGGTGGCGGATCTCCCGCTGAATGGCCGCGACTTCGGAAAATTGGTGGCGTTGGTCCCCGGCGCGACCGTGGAACCTTCCGGGGTCGCCGCGATTCAAAGCGGCTTCGGGCAGTTTGCCATCAACGGCAGCCGGGACCGGTCGAACAACTACACCCTCGACGGAACCGACAACAACGATCCCTTCTTCAACAACTCGGCTTTCAACCAGACCGGAATCGGCGGCGCCCCAGCTTCGATTCTCCCAATCGATGCGATTCAGGAATTCAACCTGCAATCGCAGTTCAGTGCGGAGTACGGCCGTAATACAGGGTCGGTGGTGAACATCATCACGAAGTCAGGCACCAACCAGTTTCACGGTTCCGTCTTCGAATTCTTGCGCAACGACTTGTTCGATGCCCGCAACTTCTTCAACCGCTCCACGGATCAGGCAGGGAACAGCATTCCCAAAAGCGAGTTTCGCAACAATCAATTTGGAGCGTCGATCGGGGGACCGATCATTCACGATAAGACGTTCTTCTTCGGGGCCTACGAAGGGCAGCGCGAGAGAGTAACTTCGGACTTCACTTTCCTTGTTCCGACGCAGCAGCAGATTGCCAATGCCCAAGCCATCGCCCAGGGTGGATTCGTCGGTGGCGGCGCGGTTCCTACGAACCCCGCTTTGACGGCGATCCTGCAACAATATCCGGCCGCAACTGGATTCAATGGGCAGACTGGGACCTTGGTCGGCGGAGTTCACGACAAGAACGATGTCGATAGTTTCATCGCGAAAGTAGACCACCAGGTCAGCGATTCAGAATCGCTTTCGGTTCGGTACGCCTTTGCCCGCAGCCAGCAGACGTTTCCGCTCGGTGGCCTGGGATTCGGCGCCGGCTCGCGCCTTCCCCAATTTGCCCAGACTTCTCCGACGCGCGTGCAACTGGTTTCAGCCAGTTTGCTCACCACGATAAGTTCCAATCGCATCAACGAAATTCGTTTTGGCTACAGCCGCTATCGCACGTCGTTTAGTTCGCTCGACGCAAACAATGATTACTCCGCGCCGACTCTGAACTTTGGCACGGGCAAACTGGGACTGCCGGAAATCGACTTCAGCGGTATCTTTGACAATCTGGGAACTTCGGCATTCAGCATTCCTCGTGGCCGCACCAGTCAGACTTACCAGATTCTCGATAACTTCACCTGGGTGCACGGAAAACATACGATCAAGTTCGGGGGCGAATATCGCCGCGCTGCTATCGACAGCTTCAATGACAATCTGGAGCGCGGTTTGTTTTCCTTCGGCTCGGAAGATCCAACCGGCCTGAATGCCTGCCAAGGCGCAGGCCTGGCCGGATGTACCGACGATCCCACGCTCGCCTTGGTCGGCTTTTATCTGGGCGACACATTTCCCTCCGCCGATTCAGGCAACACACGGCGCACTACCTACAACAATGGGCTGGCCTTTTTTGTGCAAGACGATATCCGTGCCACTTCAAAGTTCACCATCAACCTTGGCCTGCGCTGGGAATATTTCGGCCCGCTCAGTGAAGCGCACAACCTGCTCTCGAATCTTGGCCGAGATGGAAATCTCGCTCTGGTCGGTAGCGATGGCGTGAACGGGGCCTATCAGCGTGACTTGAACAATTTTGGCCCACGTCTCGGGTTTTGCCTGGAATGCTGAGTAACAACCTGGTGGTCCGAGGATCGCT
The DNA here is from genome assembly GCA_963797845.1 of Terriglobia bacterium. Classification (GTDB taxonomy): domain Bacteria; phylum Acidobacteriota; class Terriglobia; order Terriglobales; family Acidobacteriaceae; genus DASREM01. The sequence goes on along the minus strand of CAWCRE010000003.1, from coordinate 929,929 downwards.
ATGGAATTTATTACGACTACGTTCCGCAGGACCTGATGATCGCGAATTTCACCAACTCCGCGGGATTGGTGACCAACCCGATCGGACCTCAGCCGGTGGTTTCGCTCGCCAACAACTACGACTCGTCGGCATTCAACGGCAGCAATCCCGGAGGGCCGGTGTTCACTTTGCCAGCCACTCCCTATCCCCCACCGGGCGCCGATATATTCGTAACTCCGCGGAATCTAGCCACCCCATATGTGCAGAACTGGAATCTGAATTTCGAGCAACAATTGACCGATGGCGTTGCCTTGCAACTTGGATACGTGGGGAGCAAGGGGACCAGGCTGGTTCGTCTCCGCGATGCCAATCAACCTGACGTGAACGGAAATCGCACCAACTTTCCGCAATACGGATTTGTGGACGAGTTTGCGAGTATCAGTTCCTCGACTTATAACGCGCTGCAAGCGACGTTCCGCACCCGCAGCTGGCATGGACTCTCCGGCTTCACTGGATACACGTGGTCGAAGTCGCTCGACGACGCCTCAGACGGGATTGACTTCAATTTCGCCACCGTCGCGCTGCCGCAGGATTCGAACAATCTGAAAGCCGAACACGGCCCTTCGAATTTTGACACTCGCCATCGTTTCACTGCGGCTTTCACTTACCAAATTCCACGGCTCCCCGGGCCGCCACGGCTGGGCGAAGGCTGGCAGGCGAATACCATCATCAGCGCGCAGAGCGGACGCCCGGTTCCGATCGTGAACTCCAACGACACCAGCGGCGTGAGTTTCCCGACGCCGTCGAACTTTCACCAGCGTCCGAACGTAGTGCCGGGAGTGAATCCCATCAATTCGAATTGGCAGGACGCGCCGGACGTAATCGGGTACCTGAACGGTAACGCGTTCTCGCAACCGGCAGATGGAACCTTCGGCAACCTTGGGCGCAACGAAATCTATGGGCCGAAGTTCTGGAACGTGGACTTTGCGGTCACTAAGAACACGCGAATCACGGAAAACGTCACCTTGCAGTTACGGGCCGAGCTGTTCAACATCTTCAATCACCCGAACTTCGCACTGCCAAATTTCTTCATCGTTCCGGGCAGTCCGGCGCAGGGTTTGATCACGCAGACTCCCGATCAGGCGCAGACCAATCCGGGCCTCGGGGGGGGAGGTCCGCGGGTGGTGCAGTTGGGAGCGAAGATTAATTTCTAGAGGCCGACGGTACTTGCGGAGTGGCTACAAAGTATTGTCAATCTTTGGCAGTACTGCGCGTAATAGGCCTACAAAGTCTTCTCTCACGCGTTCTGTTGTCTCCAACACTTCTTCGTGGTTGATCGGCTGATCCAGAATTCCGGCCGCCATGTTGGTCACGCAGGAGATGGCCAGCACTTTGATTCCCATGTGCGCCGCGGTAATGACTTCCGGAATGGTCGACATCCCCACCAAATCCGCGCCGATTGTGCGCAAGTAACGGATCTCCGCAGGCGTTTCGTAGCTCGGACCCAGCAGTCCGGCATAAACGCCTTGGTAGAGTCTCTTGCCCAAGCGCTTGCACTCTGCCAGGGCCATCTCGCGATACGGCTTCCAGTAGGCCTTGGTCATATCCGGAAAGCGGGGTCCCAGACGTTCGTCGTTCGCGCCGACCAGCGGATTGGTTCCCTGGAGGTTGATGTGGTCGGTAATGGCCACCAGCGCACCTTGCTGATATTCGAGATTGATTCCTCCGGCAGCATTGGTGAGGATCAGGGCTCGAATTCCCATGCGTCCCATGACCCGGGTTGGAAACGCCACCTGCTGCGCGGAATAGCCTTCGTAGAGATGCACCCGCCCCTGCATGGCGGCGACTGCTACATCCCCACAATTTCCGATCACCATCTGCCCGGCGTGCCCGATCGCCGTAGAGCGGGAGAAGCCGGGAATTTGCGAGTAGGGGATTTTAATCGCGTCCGTCAATTCATCGGCAAAGCCGCCGAGGCCCGAGCCAAGGACTAAGCCAATCTTTGGGCGCAATGACGTCTGTCCCAGCAGAAAGACTGCTGCAGATTCCGCTCGCGTAAACAGATCTTTTTCTTCCATCACTTATTTCCGGCCACCTGTTTCTCGAAGATTTCAAATTGCCGTTCTAGCATCCATTCCGCCGCGGCCTTCTCGTTGGAATCGAGAAAAGTTGTGCACTTCGTTGAAAAGCGTCCGGCGATTGCATCGTCACTGGCGCACGCGGTATTTCTCGTGAAGGCTTTTCCGTCCGCCCAAACGCTCTCTCCCGGCAGAAAGCTGTGCTCCAGGCTCGCGCGAGCCATCTGCTTCAAGTCGGAATAGGACAGATGCTGATCCTGCACCGCCCGCAAGTATTCATGCGTCATGTCGGAGCGGGACACTCCTTCGTCGTCGGAGGCGAGCGCGACCGGCACTCCAAATTTCCGGTACGTTGCCAACGGATGATCTTTACCGCGCACGCCCAGAATCAAATCATTCGAGGTAAGACAAATCTCGACCAGGGTATTTCGTTTCGCCAACTCCCGAAGCAGTTCCGTCGCCCGGTCCTCGTTCATCACCGTCACGCCATGACCGATGCGCTCGGCATGGCCCTTCTCCACCGATTCGCGGATGTGAAAACTTAAGCCTTCCGGCGGCACCAATCCCATGGCGAGTTCGTCGGCATGCAACGAGATGTGTACCTTGGGATAGACGTTATGAAGGTAGTCGAGCATTTTCATGTGCAGGTCGAAGTCATGCATGGGGACATACCAATCCTCGGGCATAACTAAGTTCAGGCCGACAAAGCGGGAATCAGCCTTCGCCAATTCGAAGCCCAGGACAATTTGCGCAAATACCTGCTCGCGAGGCAGTCCGCGAAGTACTTGGTAGAGATACCGGACGGTCACTTCGCATCCTGGATCGGCATGAACGGTGCCGCAACCCAGGTCTGCTTTCATCTTTGCTTCATCGCGATCCAGAGCCTGGCGAGTGGCGCTCATCACCTGAGGCAGGCCGCCAGCGAGCAACGCAGTTCGCATCTTGCCGAAATCGTCATTCCAGCCAAGCTTCGCGCCCAATTGAGCCGCCTGCATTCCGTCGGCAGTGTGCATTAACTCCATATACTGGAGATGATCGGCAGCGGCGCGGCGCGCCACATCGGCAAGCGAGTCGCCAATGTGATTCGCATATCCCGGGAAGAATTTGTCGAAGCTGGCGAAGAAGTGATCATGCGCCGAGCCTTCTTCCGCAGTCCAATTGCGCATCGACCACGCGTCCACCATGGAGTTGTAGAGAACCTGGTCTTGATACGCACAACTCGCCTGCGGCTTGCTGGTGTATTTGTCGCAACTCCGGTCGCACGGTGGAGCGATCAGGAAGGAAGTAGTGCGGTCCACGCAAAAGCCGTCTTCGGCGGCAAAGTCGATCAGGCTTTCGGCGTAGACGGCCCCGGCGAGGTGGTTGTGGAGATCGCCGCCCTTCGGCATCTCGCGAAGGAAAGGCAGCAACAACGACGGATTCTCGCGGATGGACTCCATATGGCGCGCGGCCGCGGCATCGTCCTGCGCGCTGGCCGCGAGCGCCAGCGTGATCACACACAGAAATCCTGCTAGCCGCTGCACCATGCACTCCTCCTTGGGAATGCGAATTGTACCCCAGCACTCTGCGAAACATTTTGCGGGGTGCGTGCGCGATCCCTGGCCAGGCCCGGGACGACGCTACGGCCGGCTTGAGGCTCCTGCGGATCGTCCGGCCTCACGGTAACCTCGCGCAGAGCCGCATTGTGGGCGAGTTTGCGCGAGTTTTGCACAACGACAAATGACCACGGAATCATCTCTTCCATCGAAACTGTCCAGGGAAGTGCCGAAATTTCGGACGCGTACAAACCGTCGGCCAGTTGACCAGCCAAGGTTGCACCAACTCCGGTTCACCCCCCTGTGCGGCGGCTGCACTCGATTGCAGCGCAAGCAGATAGAGTTGCGCATTTTTGATTGACTGAATTTTTTAAGAGGAGTAAAACAAACTCGTTCTTTGACAGCTTCTGAAGTTTTCCCGGTTGGTGCGGCGTCCGGGGCTCGAGCGAAGTCACACTTCACATCGCAAGATGATGAAGGGAGGGCTAGCGAGGGTCTATAGCAAAGTGCTGGTCGAGGCGAACAGGAAGTTTTGTTGAAGGCAGGATAGAGTCCCAAGGCGTTGAACTGGTTTATCCGGTTGGCGGTAAGCCCGGAGCCCGAGCAACAGATCGCGCAGTCGCATCCCGCAAGGGAAGCGAAGGCAGCAGGTCAGTGAGGGTCTAAAGCGAGCTACTGGCCGAGACGAATGAGTTCAACATCACCTTGGGACTCTTAATTTTTTGTGGCAGCTCTTCTTCCGTCAGGGCTGCTGGACGATGGTCATCTTCTGCCGTGGCGCCAGCCGCGCGCGATAGATCGCATAAATCTCCGGCACTTCGGCAACCGCATCCACGTTCACCTCGTATCTTCCGTACCCTAAGTCTGTTTCCTGTCCAAAGGGGACTTCGATTTCCCCACCATCTTTCGGAAGAGTGACTTTTTGATATCCGAGCGCCGTCGCGCGGCCAATGTCGTTGACCGCAACGATGACGACTGTTAAGTCCGCGTCGTGCTCCGTCTGGTTCTTCACTCTCACTGCGCCTTGGATCTTCTGTCCGTTCACCAAGGGCTGTTGGCTCCAATCCACTACCAGCGCCGACACTACATGCAGCGTGAATTTCTTCTGAATCTCATGCGCTGGCTTGGCGCCATCCGTCACTTTTACCATGATGTCGTAATCGCCGACGCTGGTGGGCGAGCCCTCGAGTGTGCCATCTGGATACAACGAAATGCCCGGCGGGAGTTGCCCCTGGACAACTTGCCACGTGTAGCGGCGGCAAACCTCCGATCGCCTGCATCTGGAAGTGATACGGACTGCGCACCGCCCCTTTTGGAAGACGCGCGTTGCTGATGCCGAGGGGCTCAGGCCCGCTGGCAGCGGACTGCTGTCCAAACATCACCGTAGACGCCAGCAAGATCAGAATGACTGACGGGAGTTTCCAGGTCGCAAAGAATTCAATTCTCAAGAGCCCTCTCGCAGATGGTTTCAAAAGGTCAGGTTTCGTAAGAGCACGACATCCGATTCGCCTTTGCCCGCAGCGGCGTAGATGTATTTCCCGTCGGACGACCAGGAAACGCGTCGCGAGATGAAGGTGGCTTGATTCCCGAAGTCGGTGATTCGCCGCATGGGTCCGCCACTGGTGGGTTGAGCCCAGATGTTGGTTGCGGGCCCGTTGCTCAATATCAAGGCCAGCCACTTTCCGTCCGGCGATACGACAGGTTGCATGAGCACGCCATTCGAGAGCTGGGCCCCAGTAATGCGCGTCAGCACCGTCGCGTCGCCCGTCTCGGGATTGGCTTTGCGAATCTCCATATCCGAAACACCATTCAGGGCCGGCAGGTTCACTACGAAATACAAAGTGCCATCTGGAGCCACTGCCGGCTTCTGCCCATCTTTTTGCACCGGTACGGGTGTGCTGTCCCCATCCATTGCAAACTTTTCGATGCGAAAACCGTTATCCGAGGGTGGGGAAAATAGAGCCATTTGCCGTCAGAAGACCAGCACGCCCACCCGCCCCCCGGCGAAACCAGACGGACGTTGCTGCCGTCGGGGTCCATTACCCAACCATCCACATTCCAACCAGTCTTTCCGCGTTTGACGAACGAAATATGTTTGCCATCCGGCGACCAGACCGGAACTCCCACCGCCACCGCAGGATCTTGCTCGAACGTCACTTGGCGGCTCTGGCCCGTTTCCAGGTTCAAGACCCACAAATTACCGTGCCCTCCACTGTCGCTCAGGAAGACGATTTCCCGGTCTCCAGGACCGGGGGACGGAGTTTGCACCGATCCGGTTTGCCGCGTGATGCGAACCGCATTGCGGACGTCGGCCGCCCCGTCACCATCGGTTGGATACTTCCAGAGATCGAACGCAATCCGCAACCGTGTCGTGACGAGGTTTCCGTTGCCATCGACGTCCGGCGACCCGTAGGAAGTTTCACCAAAAGTGAGCTGTCGACGGTCTTTTCCGTTGCTCCGGACCGACCACAGATTCATCGTGCGCAGGTAAAGCACCGTGTCGCCGCGTGACGAGCTATACACGACCCCCGAGCTATCGGGTGTCCAGGCGAAACCATCCAGGGGATTGCCATCGTTGGTAATGTTGTGCGGCTCGCCACCCGCGGTGGACACATAAAAGATGTCGTAATCGAAGGTGCGGCCGCGCTGAAACCCGAGCTTCGTGTCATCTGGAGACCAGCGTAGGCTGGAGTAGTTGTACTCCATGCCCATCGTTGCGACGGTTCGCGAATTCGATCCGTCGCGATCGGCGACCGCAAGCTCCACTTGCTTCTGATTGCTCCGGAAATAAGCGATATGTTTTCCGTCATGGCTTACATCCCCTGGACCAAGGCTGATCACCAGCGGACGCCCGGTGCCGCCAAGCGCGGCAATCTCCCAAATCTTGCCTTGCCCGTCTACTTCCGCCGACGGCGAAAAATAAATAATGGAAGCCGAATCGGGAAACCAGCGTGGAGCCATGTGATCGGCATCGTCCCGCGTAACTTGCAGAGGAGCGCCGCCAGTCAACAATCGAACCCAGACTTGACGTTTGCCGCTGACATCGGCTGTGAAGGCTACGGATTTCCCATCCGGCGAGAGCGCAGGAAATTCTTCCATTCCAACGAAATCGGTAAGCCTCCTCAACTCGACTGGAGCATCTGGCCTTCGGTCCGTTGCGGCTAATCGCATGCCGAGCCATGTCGCACCCATAGTCAGCGCAACCACCGCCAGCGCGCTTAGTCCCCAGAGCCAGCGGCGACGTGATGTGACCGGTGTCAACTTTGCGCCGGATGCACTCTCATCCCGCGTGAGTAATTCCAGGTTAAAGGCAAGATCGCGGGCAGATTGAAATCTTTCCGCGGGCTCCTTCTCCATGCAACGGTGGACGATGCGGCTTAACGCCGGATGAAGGTTCAGCGCGGTTGACGACAGCTCGGGAGGTTCTTCCTTCAGGATCGCGCTCATGGTGTCAGCGGCTGTGGCACGTTGAAATGCGCGATTTCCGGAGATCATTTCGTACAACACTGCGCCCAGGCTGAACAGATCCGAGCGGGCGTCAACAGCATGCCCTCGGATCTGCTCGGGGGACATGTATCCCGCGGTTCCCATGACGATGCCCGGTTCGGTTTTCGATAACGTGACCGTTTTCCCCTGGTCGCTGCTTGCGGGTGCGACCAGTTTTGCCAGGCCGAAATCCAGGATTTTTACGATCCCGTCTTTGGTCAAAAACAGATTCTCGGGCTTCAAATCACGATGCACGATCCCGCGTTCGTGAGCAGAGGTAAGTCCGCGGGCGATCTGCAATCCGTACTCCACCACCTTGCGGACCGGAATCGAGCCTTGCTCCAGCCGCTCCTTGAGGGTCTGTCCTTGCAAAAGTTCGGTGACCAGGTAGGGCATGCGAGCGCTGGTGCCGAAACTGAAGACCGCCAGAATGTTTGGATGATTCAGAGCGGCCGCCGCACGCGCTTCCTGTTCGAACCGGCGCAGGCGATCGGGATTTGACGCTAACTCCTCAGGCAAAACTTTTATCGCGACTTCGCGCCCCAGATTGTCGCGCGCGCGATATACCTCTCCCATGCCCCCGGCGCCGAGCGGCCCAAGGATTTCGCAATCGCCGAAACGTGTTCCTGCAGAAACCGGCATGTTGCGGCATTATAGGCTGGCTTACCAGCCTCCAGGGATTGAAAAGCTCTTTGCTTAGACTACCCAGGTTCGCGCCCCGGCATCTCAACCTGCCTCGAATCTGGAGGAGCTCCGCTATGGGTTGGGTTGAGGACGAATATCAAAATCGCCGCCGCGACAGCAATGAGCGATCAGAGCCGGCTGCTGAAGTGCGGCTTGAGTCGGGCGAACACCGCGTGTGGTCCGGCTTGGTGCAGGGAATGGAAAATGATTTGAAGGAATTCACCAGTGTCGGGGGCGATGCCGTGGTCGCACGCTTCTCTGATACCGAGTGCCGCGTTGCGAATCCCAAGTCTGGCATCGCCGTGCGTCTCGATGCGGACCTTGAAGGGCGCGCGATTCGCTACAACTACGAGCCCGAGAGCGAGAAAACTGCCGTGCCTGAAGGCGGAGTCCTGACCATGCGCTCTTCCGAGCACGGAATCGAACTTTACTCCGCAGATCAGCGTCTCAGCCATGAACAAGCACGCCGTTTGGTGCTTGAACCTCTGCTCTTCCCACGCGCCCCGCTTCAGGGCCTGGAACCCACCGGAACCTAAACCCGGCGAACTGTTGCCTCCACCCGCCCGGGCCCCACTCGACTACTCAGCCGCGCTCACGATAATCTAGTTAGTTTGCGGAGGAGGTCCAGTGCATGCGTGAGGCCGTCGCCCGGCTGTGGCCGGAGATTCAGTGGATCGAGAATCCGAATCTGCGCGAGCAGGTCACCCAGACCTGGATCAAGGCTCTCGAGCGCAGTCCGCTGAAGCCCGACGATCTGAACCAGATTCCGTTCACGCTGCTTGTTCCCGAACTGCCCCATCACCTTCATGGAGCACAAGCGTTGCGTGGTGCACATCGCGCGCGAGAGCGCCGAGGCCATGAAGGACTTCATGGGACGCGCCTTGCCCATCGACATCGGACACGGTGATTGCGGGCGCGATTCTGGCCGACGTGGGCAAGTTGCTGGAATACGAAATTGGGCCGGATGGCAAGAGCCGGCAAAGCGAGCGTGGAGAAGCGTTGCGGCATCCGTTTACCGGTGTGGCGCTGGCGCTGGAGTGCGGCGTGCCCGATGCCGTCTGCCACATCATCGCCGCGCACGCAGCCGAAGGCGATCTGGTGAAGCGCACGACCGAGGCTTTCATCGTGCATCACGCCGACTTCATGGCGTTTTTGCCATTCAAGAATCCGAAGAACGTGAAAGTAAAATAGCAGTTTCAAGGTTCGAAGTTTCAAAGTTTCAATGGATGAGTTCTGACTGCGACTCTGAAACCTTGAAACTCTGAAACCTGAGAACTTCGAGACTGTCAGATACCTTGTCCAAAGAAGCCGCGCCCAAAGAAACGATCACCGCGGCCATGTCCCGCTGGGCTGCGGGTCTGGAGTTCAAGACATCTCTCGCCAGACGCCGTCTATCAGGCGAAGCGCTTTCTGCTGGATTCCATCGGCTGCGCTCTCGGCGGCTACCAGCAGCATGACGTGAAGATCGCGCTCGAAGTGCTGGACGAGATCGCCGGGCCGGGCCCGGCGACGGTCATCGGCACCGGCAAGCGGATCGATCCGGTCTCCGCCTCGCTCGCCAATGCGCTGATGATCCGCTGCATGGATTACAACGACATTTACTGGAAGCAGGATCCGTCGCATCCTTCCGATATTTTTCCGGCCGCCATGGCCGGCTGCGAACGCGCGAAAAGCGACGGCAAAGAACTGATCGTCGGACTTGTCCTCGGACACGAATTCGAAATGCGCCTCTGCGAAGCGGCGTTTCCCGGAATTCGCGAGCGCGGATGGCATCACGCCACGCTGACCGCTTTCGTCTCGCCGATCGTCGCCGGACGCGCTCTGCATCTTCCCTGGGAGCAGATTCAGCACGCCATCGGCATTTCCGCCAGCCGCCATTGCACGCTAGGCGCGGTCACCGCCGGCAAACTGACCATGATGAAGAACACTGTCGATCCCATGGCGACGCAGAGCGGCGTGTTGGCCGCGCTGCTGGCGGAAAAGGGATACACCGGGCCCGAGCACGTGATCGACGGCAAAGAAGGCCTGACGCACTGCTTCGGTCCGGAGTGGAAGCTCAATCTGCTGACCGACGGCTTGGGCGATTCGTGGCGCATCACGCAATGCGGCATGAAGTTCTTTCCCACCGAAGCGCTGACGCACGCGCCGATCTCCGCGGTGCTCGATCTGGTGAAGAACAACGACCTGCATCCGGACCAGGTGGAAAAGATCCAGATTCGCTCGCTGGCCCGCGCCGCCGATATTCTTTCCGATCCCAGCAAGTACGATCCGCATACGAAAGAAACGGCCGATCACTCTCTGCCCTACGTGATTGCGGCGGCGCTGGTCGATCGGCAGGTCACTCCGGCGCAGTTCGACGATGGAAAAGATCATGGACCCGACGATCCGCGCGCAACTTGAAGAAAGTCGAAGTGGTCGCCGATCCGGAGATCGAAAAAGTATTTCCGGCACTGCAGCGGGTGATCGTGAATATCACTACCACCGATGGACGCACCTTCTACGAAACAACTGGACTATCCGAAAGGTGATCCGCGCAATCCGCTCACCGATCAGGAAATCGAAGAAAAGTTCGCGGCGCTGGCCGATGGCGTGCTTTCGACACAGGCGCAGAAGAAAGCTGAAAGACGCGATCTGGAATCTGGAGAAGTCGGCTCCGTCAGCGAACTGATGGCGCTGATGAAAGCCGACGTCGGCAAGCAAAAGGCCAAGCCGCGAGCGAACCGAAAGCGTACGGCGCACAGCAGTCGAAAGCCGTACTGGCGAGCAGGCTCGTCAGGTCATGGAGGTCAGGAGATCTTATGCCCCAGACCATCGTTGAAAAAATCGCGCAGAGCCCACCTCGCCGAGGGACCCGACCGCCCGCTGCGCACCGGAGATTTCGTCTCCATCCGGCCCTCATCATGTCATGACCCACGACAACACCTCGGCGGTGATGAGCAAGTTCAAGGGCATCGGCGCGAAGAAAATCCACGATCCCAAGCAACTCGTCTTCGCGCTCGATCACGACATCCAGAATCAGGACGAAGCCAACCAGAAGAAATACCGCTCGATCGAAGCCTTCGCCAAAGAGCATGGCGTCGATTTCTATCCCGCCGGCTCGGGCATCGGACACCAGATCATGGTCGAGCGCGGCTATGTCGTGCCCGGCTCGTTCGTCGTCGCCTCCGATTCGCACTCCAATATGTACGGCGCTCTGGGCGCGATCGGCACTCCGATCGTTCGCACCGACGCCGCCGCTGTCTGGGCCACGGGCGAATTCTGGTGGCAGATTCCGCGCACGCATCCAGGTCGTCCTCGAAGGCAAGCTTGCCCGAAGGCGCGACCGGCAAAGACGTCATCATCACGCTCTGCGGGCTCTACAACCATGACGAAGTTCTGAACGCGCCAGTCGAATTCTCGGGGCCGGGCGTGGCCTCGCTCTCGATGGATGCGCGCTTCTCGATCTCCAACATGAGCACCGAGTGGGGACCGCTGGTGGGTTGGTTCCCGGTCGATGCAGTCACGATCAGTTACCTGCGAGGCGTGCACAGCCGTCTGAAAGCGCAGGGCGTCGAGCGCTTCACCGAGAAGGACATCGAGAACTGGGAGCAAGAATCCGCCGCGGCCCGATCCGGACGCCGTCTACGCCGCGCGTATCACGCTCGATCTCAGCCAGGTCACGCCGCATGTCTCCGGACCCGACACGGTGCAGGCGATGCATCGCTCGCCGAGATCGCGAAGAAAAAAGTCGCGATTCAGAAGGCCTATCTGGTCTCCTGCGTGAACTCGCGCCTGGAAGATCTCGAAGCTGCCGCCAACGTTCTGAAAGGCAAGAAAGTCGCCGCGGGAGTGAAGTTCTATCTGGGAGCCGCCAGCAAGTGGGTGCAGGAAGAAGCCGAGCGACGCGGCATCTGGCAGACGCTGCTTGATGCGGGCGCGCATACCGCTTCCCGCCGGTTGCGGCCCGTGCATCGGCCTCGGAGTCGGCCTGCTCGAAGCGGCGAAGTCGGCATCTCCGCCACCAACCGCAACTTCAAAGGCCGCATGGGATCGCGCGACGCGCAATGTTATCTCGCCAGTCCCGAGGTGGTCGCCGCGTCCGCCGTCGCCGGATACATCCGGGCCCGCATGGAGTTTGCCGATCGCAATCCCGACACGCACCTATACAAGAGTTCGCAACTGGCGCCGCGGCCGGAGAAAGTCGAAATCCTTCCCGGCTTTCCCGAGCGGGTGCAAGGGCCGGCTCATCTTCATGCCGCAGGACAACGTCAACACCGACGCGATCTACGGCAAGGACTATACCTACCGCGACGACATGACGCCAGAGATGATGGCGAAGGTCGTCATGGAGAACTACGATCCCCAATTCGCCGCGCGCACCGAGCGCCGGCGACGTGATCGTCGGCGGCTTCAACTTCGGCACCGGATCGAGCCGCGAGCAGGCCGTCACCTGCCTGAAGGCGAAAGGCATTCCGCTGGTGATCGCCGCCAGCTTCTCGCAGACCTATCTGCGCAATGCATACAACAACGGCTTTCTCTGCATCGAGGTCCCGGAGCTGGTGAAGCGCCTGCGCGAGCAGTTCGCGAAAGAGATCGCGGCGAAAGAGAAGACGATTATTCCCGGGAGAAGAGATCGATATCGATTTCACGTCTAGCGTGATCCACTGGCGCGGAGAAGATTTCGTGTTCCCGGCGCTGGGCAGTGTCCCGCAATCGCTGGTGATCGCGGGAGGCGTGGAGAATCTGGTGGCGAAGACGTTGGGACTGCTAACGCGAAGCACTAACCGCTGTCATGCAATAGCGAGCGTAGCGTCGCGCAATGATTTTGATGATGCTTTGCGTCTTGTGCACTCGCGGATGACAAGTTTATTAGGAGGAGAATTCGCTATCATGGCGAAACATACTGTAGTCACGCATGCCGGGAGACGGCATCGGCAACCAGGTTCTTCCGGAATCCATGCGCGTTCTTGAAAGCCGTCGGCTTCGATGCCGAATACATCCACGCCGACATCGGCTGGGACTGCTGGTGCGATCAAGGCAATGCGCTGCCCGACCGCACCATCGAACTGCTCACCAAGCACAAGCTCGGACTGTTTGGCGCGATCACCTCCAAGCCGAACAAGGCCGCGCAGCACGAACTCAAGCCCGAACTGCGGGGCAAGGGCTACGTCTATTACAGCCCCATCGTGACCATGCGGCAGAAATTCAATCTCGATATCTGCATGCGTCCCTGCATCGGCTTCACCGGCAATCCGCTGAACTACATTCGCAAGCGCACCGACGGCGGCTTCGACGAGCCGCAAGCTCGACACCACCGTTTTCCGCCAGGACACCGAAGGCATGTACGCCGGCGTCGAGTGGACCAATCCGCCGGAAAACGTCCGCGCCGCCCTCGCCACGCATCCCAAGTTCAAGACCTTCGCCAACGTGCCCGGGCCCGACCTCGCCGTCAGCGTGCGCATCATCACGCGAGAACGCCGCCCGCCGCATCGTCACTGCCGCTTTCGAATACGCGAAGAAAACGCGGCTTCAAAGGCGTCACCATCTGCGAGAAGCCCAACGTGGTGCGCGAAACTTCCGGCATGATGGAAGAGACCGCGAAGGAAGTCGCGAAGAATTATCCCGGCATCGCGCTCTGGTCCACCAACATCGACGCCCAGCTGATGTGGCTGAACAAGAATCCCGAAGACTACGACGTGATCGTCGCCTCGAATCTTTTCGGCGACATTCTTTCCGACGCTTTCGCGGGACTGGTCGGCGGCCTCGGCTTCGCCGCCTCCGGCAACATCGGCGACGAAGTCGCCGTCTTCGAGCCGACGCACGGATCGGCGCCGAAATATGCGGAACTGAATCCGCCGATCGTGAATCCGATCGCCATGTTTCTGTCCGCGGCGATGATGCTGGACACATGTGGGCGAAGACCGAAAAGGCCGACCGCATCCGCAACGCGATCGCCGACGTCGTGAAAGAAGGCAAAGTCCGCACCTACGACATGATGCGCATTCCCGGCGGACGCAAAGTCGATCAGCCAGGGCGCGGCCAGCACGGTGCAAATGACGGATGCGATTCTGGCGAAGCTTGAGACAACCAGGTCGGACACGCAGCGGGCACGAGCCAGTTCGCCGGAACATGCGTTTCGTCGGGATCGTCTATGTACTCTGTGGTTGATTGCGTTTCGATGAGCAGCTGACTCACACGCGAACCCGCGCCCGCCGAAGCCGGACACTGGGGCAAGGACGTCCGCTCCGACCTTCATGTCGCGATCGAGCCGCGCGACTCGCGGCGGCATCGAGATCGCGCTCGAGTCGCGCGTCGCTCCTTACTACGGCGACTCGATCCGCGCCAGGCGCGTCAGGTGCTCGAAGCCTTGGGCGTCAAGAATGCCCGAGTCACGATCCACGACGAAGGCGCGCTGCCGTTCGTGATTGCCGCCCGCATCGAAGCCGCGGTCCGGCGCGCCGGACTCGGCCGCGAACAGAAGGCGCTCCCCGAGCAAGTCGCAGCTGCCCGAGCCCTTCAGCGAAAGACCGCCTGCGGCGCTCGCGTCTCTATCTTCCCGGCACCGAGCCGAAGTACTTCATCAACGCCGGTCTGCACGGACCAGACGCCATCATCCTCGACCTCGAAGACTCAGTCCATCACGGCGAGAAAGATGCTGCGCGCATTCTGGTGCGCAATGCGCTCCGGGCGGTCGACTTCGGCGCCTGCGAGCGCATGGTGCGCATCAACCAGTTGCCGCTCGGACTCGAAGATCTCGAGGAAATCATTCCCGAAGTCCCCGACCTGATCCTGATTCCGAAGGTGGAGCATCCCGAGCAGGTCGTCGAAGTCGATCGCATGATCAGCGAAGTTGAAAGTGCGGCACGAGATCAACCGCCCGATCTGGCTGATGCCGATTCTTGAATCCGCGCTGGGAATCGAGAACGCCTCTGCCATCGCGGCCGCCAGCGAGAACGTTGTCGCACTGACCATCGGGCTCGAAGATTACACCGCCGACCTGGGCGTGGCGAAGACTCCCGAAGGCACGCGAATCGCTCTACGCGCGCCACGCGTGGTGAACGCCGCCCAGCCGCGGGTGTGCAGGCCATCGACTCCGTCTTTGGCGACGTCGGCGACATGGACGGTCTGCGGCGCTGGGGCAGAAGTCTCGCGCGCTCTGGGCTTTGAAGGCATGGGATGCATCCATCCCGCGCAGATTCCGGTGATTCACGAAGCGTTTGCGCCGACGCCAGCCGAGATCGAAAAGGCGCAGAAGATCGTCGCCGCCTTCGAGGAAGCGCAGAAAAGGGTCTGGCGGTCGTGAGCCTGGGATCGAAGATGATCGATCCGCCGGTTGTGCAGCGCGCCTGAAGCTTAGTCGCGCGGGCGAAGGCAGATGGCGAAAGCATGATGCGTGAGTCGCGTACTCGTCCGTCCGATGGACTGGAAGTCGTCATGCTGAGACTCTGCATGAAAAGTTTACCACATGACCGAACGCGTCGAACTCGCCCAGAACGCCGCCGGGCGCCTGGTTCCGGCCATGGTGAACGGCAAGCCGCAGATTCCCTACCTGGGCGTGGGCAAATACCAGCCGCGCGGGCGCAAGCAGGCTCCGCCGATCCGCTCCAGCAAGGACTATCCCGAAAACGGCGACAAGCGCGTCCCCGATCTCGAGACCGCTCTGCGGAAATGCGGACTGCGCGATGGCATGGTGATCTCCACCCATCATCACCTGCGCGACGGCGACAAGGTCGCGCTGATGGCGCTCGAAGCCGCGGCCAGGATCGGCGTGAAAGATCTGATGTGGTTTCCCAGCGCATCTTTTCCCTCGCAGAAAGGTGCGATTCGATCTGATGGAGAAGGGCGTCATCCATCACATCGAAGGCAGCATGAACGGCCCGCTCGGCGACTACTGCACGCAAGGCAAGATGCGCGGCATGGGCGTGCTGCGCTCGCATGGCGGACGCTGGCAGGCGATTCAGGATGGCGAAGTCCACATCGACATCGCCGTCATCGCCGCGCCCACCGCCGATTCTTTCGGCAATGCCGACGGCTCGCACGGAAAATCCGCCTGCGGCTCGCTCGGCTTTGCGCTCGCCGATTCGATCTACGCCGATCACGTCATCGTGGTCACCGACAACCTTGTTCCGTTCCCGTGCGTGCCGTGGCAGATTCAGGGCAACAACGTGGACTACGTCGTCGAAGTCGATTCCATCGGCGATCCCGCGAAGATCGTCTCCGGCACGACGCAGATCACGCGCTCGCCCGATCGCTTGCGCATCGCCGAGTTCGTCGCCAGCTTTCTGCGCGACGCCGGAATCATGAGCAACGGCTTCTCGTTCCAGGCGGGCGCCGGCGGCATCGCTCTCGCCTTCGTCGCAATACCTGAAAGCAGATGATGAAAGAGGACGGCGTGAAAGCCCGCTTCGTGCGCGGCGGTTCGACGAAATATCTGGTCGAGTTGCTGGAGGAAGGACTCACCGACTACATTCTCGACGGCCAGACGTTCGATCTCGACGGCGTGCAGTCGATCGCCAGCGATCCGCGCCACGTCGCGACTTCGCCGTTCACTTCCTACAACTATCACGGCAAGGGAAACTTCGCTTCGATGGTCGATGCCGTCGTGCTCGGCGCCACCGAAGTCGACGTCAACTTCAACGCCAACGTCGTGACCCACTCCGACGGCCGCCTGCTGCACGGCATCGGCGGATGGCAGAACTGCCTTGCCTCGGGATGCACCATCCTCGCGTGCCCTCGTTCCGCGATCGCATTCCGGTCATCGTCGACGAAGTCACCACCCTCACCGGTCCCGGCGAACTGATCGACGTGATCGTCACCGAGCGCGGCATCGCCATCAATCCGCGGCGCCAGGATCTTGCTCGACGCTGTGAAGGGCTCGAACCTCCCGATCCGCCCGATTCAGGACATCAAAGCCGAAGTCGAGCGATCTGCGGCGGCAAGCCCGCCCGGCCGAAACTCAGGCGATCGCCCCGTGCGCCGTCGTGAAGTGGGTCGACGGCACCGTGCTCGATACCGTCTGGCAGATCTCCTGAAATCGTCTTGATTCACGCCATCATCGTGGAGACATACCAGGCTACGCCTCCGTCTCCTCATCTAGTGCGCAAAAAAAAGACGCAGCCGGAGCTGCGTCTCTACTGATTATCCGATGATTGTTACTGTTGCAGGTTGATCTGCCCGTCCAACTCGAACCCGGTATCGTTGTCGAGGATGTAAGCGTTCGAATTCGAGACCAGATACATCGAGAGGCCCACGTTGTTGCTCGCGCCAGTGATCGTTCCCGTGATGCGCCCGTTCGACGATGTCGTGTAGGTTCCCGTGAGGAACCCCGTAGAACTCGTCGATCCATTCGAATTCACGAACTCGTTCAGGATCAGGCCACCCTTGCCATCGAATTGCAGCGTGGCCACGCGATCCAGCGTCGCTGTAGTGCCTCCAGTCTGAATCGTGAATCCGTTCATCAGGAATCCGAATTGCCCGTTGATGGAAGAGTTCGAAAAATTGCTTCCCACCTGCGCATCTGCGGTGCCATCGGAGAGGATCGTGGCACTATTGGTGAGGAAGAACGCGCGTGTGGGGCTCACCATCCAGTAGATCTGGTTCCCCGTTCCACCCGCAGTGAAGTTGAGCGTGAGATTAGCCCGGCCACTTGCGGCCATGGTGTAGGTACCGGTGAAGGCGGTGTTCAAGGAAGGATTTCCGTCCGTTACCGAATCAAATGCCCCTGCGCTCAGGTTGCCGTTTCCATCCGAAGTGTAGGTGCCGACGCTCCGCACGCCACCAATCAGATTGCTCGAATCACCACGCGCTCCGAAGGCAAATGGGCCGGTGAGAGAGGCGTTGGTGAAGGTCATTGCGCTCTGTTTTTCCGCCCTGCCCATGCCGATGATTCCGCCGTCAGTCGAGAGCATTCGAATGTTGTTCGCATCCACAACGTAGTACACAAAGGTTGTCGTAATCCCGTTGCCGTCAGTGATGCTGCCTGAGGCTCGGCCAAAGGTTGAGTCCGGGGGGTTGAACAATGCCGCATTCAGAGCCAGTGAAGTCACGGTCCCGCCGAACACCAGCGTATCTTCCGCATTCGTGCCAGTTGAAATGGTTCCTGCATTCAGAGTCAAGGAACCAACATAGCTGGTGGGAGTAGCGCCCGTCGTAAGACTCCGCCGGCGGAAGATGTAGGTGCCGGTTGGCGCTGAAGCAAACGCTGTCGTATCCTGCTTCTCCGCGACGCCGCCTCCACTGAGTGTGGTATCGGCTTCCGTCATGTAAACCTTCGAACTGCTTACCAGAGTAATGGCGTAGGTGAGACTTCCAGTCGGGAATGTGAACTGGATGCTTCCCGTTCCGTCATTCGAAATCGAATAAGTCCCAGCAATTACGCTGGAAGTCGGCGATCCTTCCGAGAAATCGTCGATCACCGAGGTCAGGGAGCCTGCCCCGTTAGCTAGAAAAACTCCGGACCGCGCGTACGAAATCCCGCTTCCCGTACTGAAATCGAATCCCGTGATCTGGTAAACATATTGCCCACTTAAACTGGCATTTGAGAAATTCCCGGTTGGAGTCGGTCCGTTGTTGCTGCTGCTGCTGCTCGATCCGCACCCCGCGCAAAATGCCAGGGCCATCAATCCTAGAGAGAAGAACAATTTCCGCATAAGTTTGTGCAGCACCAGCTGCCGCTCCTTGAATGTTTTGTCTGAAATGTCGAGAGATCCAACCTTGGACTCACAGCTTCTTTTTACCTTCTAACACATTTCATGCCGGAAAGTTGCTGTTGATGAAGCTTTTACATACATGGACAAGATGTCATGGGAGATTCCCAAGTTGCTTTTCAACAACGCTGCGGTTGCGGAATGCTTCGGTCCCACCGGCACACGTAGTCGAGAACGCCCCTGCGCGATTTCCGGCCGCGAGACAATCGGCGAGGCTCTTTCCGCGCACATATTGCGATAAGAAGCCGGCGTCGAAGCTGTCTCCAGCTCCTACCGCGTCGACAACCTGTACCTTCTCCGCTGCACTTGCGAGCCGGTCGTTGCCCTGTCGCGCGATCGCGCCCTTTTTTCCCCACTTCACTACGACGAGCGGAACGCGATCCGCCAGCCAGGAAAGTGCCTGCTCCAGGTCGTCAGTTCCCGCAATGCGGCAGGCCTCGCGCTCGTTGGGCAAGAAAACATCCACGTATTTGAGAGTCTCCAGCAATCCGCCTTGCCAGGTGTCCTCGGGGTCGTCATTGGTGTCCAGCGACGTGGTCAGACCCGCGGCCTTCATGGTCTTGAACAGTTCGGGAATCTGAGGTTGCAACCCAAGCTGCAGGTAGAACGACGAAAGATGAAAGTGACGCGAGTCCTTCAGATAATCCAAATTCAGGTGTTCCCACTTCAACTCAGCAATGGTTCCGGAATAGGTCACCATATTGCGCCAATGCTCGCGCTGCATGATCACCGTAAGCCCGGTTTTGCTCCCACGCAATTCTCTTATCGTGGAAACATCCACGCCGGCCTCGCGCAAGCGAGTCAGCCCGATTTCGCCGAACTGATCGTCTCCGACCGCCGAAGCGAAGCCGACTTTCCGGCCTAACGCCGCCAGATTATGCGCCAGAATAGATGAGGAGCCGCCTAGCGTCAGCATCATGTCCGAGGCCAGGAATTCGCGCTCGCGCGCCAATTCTTCCGGCACGCCGTACAAAATCAAATCCAGGTTCAGTTCGCCCGCAATGGTGATGTCAAAAGTTGGCATGTTCGAAGCAGAGTACGTTTCTACTATACGCAATTGTGATGGAGAACAGACCGACGCTAAATATGCGCTATTGGCTGGGCAGGGTCTCGCGAGGCCCTGCAACTCGGGTCTGAGATCGCTTTGCGGATTTTGGCAGCGCCCATACGACTACGCGGTAACCCAGCAGCACGGCCAGAACGAAGGCGTATTGCAGAGGTTTCCGAATATCGGCTTTGACCAACCAGATGTAGTGCACCACGCCCGCGATGGCGCTGAAGTAGATCAGGCGATGCAGAAGGTTCCAGTTCCGTCCCCCCAGTCTTCGAATCCATCCCGTTGTGGACGTGATTGCCAAAGGAATCATCAGGAAGAACGCGGTCATTCCTGCCGTGATGAATTTTCTTTTGGCGATATCGGTTAGCATCTCATGCACATCGAAAAATTTGTCAAGCCAAACGTAAGTCATGAGGTGAAGCGAACCGTAGAAGAAGGCGAACAGCCCCAGCATTCTGCGAAACCGGATCAGCCATGGCTGTCTCGCCAGCTTTCGCAGCGGAGTGATGGCCAGCGTGAGCAACAGGAAGATGAGAGTCCAGTCGCCCGTAGAGTGAGTGATCTTCTCAATCGGATTCGCGCCCAATTCGCCGCGATACGCACCCCAGCCCAACCGCCCAAGCGGAACCAGGCAGGAGAGGAATACGGCGACTTTGAGATAGCGAATGAGCATTCAGCACTCAGCATTCAGCATTCAGATAATCCACAATCGCCAAGACATCATGGCTGAATGCTGACGGCTGAGTGCTGAGTGCTGTCCTAAAAATTCTTCTTCAAATCCATCCCCGAGTAGAGACTCGCGACCTGATCGTAGCCGTTGAACATCAAGGTGGGTCGTTTCAGGAACTCTCCCAGGCGTCGCTCCTTGGCTTGGCTCCAGCGCGGATGATCCACATTTGGATTTACATTCGCATAGAATCCATATTCGTTCGATGCACTTTTCTGCCAGGTATTCAGCGGCTGCGAATCGGTAAAGCGAATACGCACGATCGCTTTCGCGCTCTTGAATCCATATTTCCACGGCAACACCAGGCGAAGTGGCGCACCATCCTGGTTGGGAAGCGCCTCCCCGTACATACCAAAGCACAGCAGGGCAAGAGGATGCATCGCCTCATCCATGCGCAGGCCTTCTACGTAAGGCCAGTCGAGCACGGGAACGCGCACTCCCGGCATCTGCTTCGGATCATCCGCCGAGGTGAACTCGACGAACTTTGCCTTGGGCAGCGGCTCGACTTTCTTGATCAACTCGCTCAGTGAAAATCCTACCCACGGCACGACGATGGACCATCCTTCCACGCATCGATGCCGGTAAATGCGCTCTTCTGGCGTAGCGAGCTTGATGATGCTGTCCACATCGAGAACCTGTTTTTTCTTTACCAGGCCGTCGATGGTTACATTCCAGGGACGAGTTTTGAAATTCTTCGCCAGATCCGCAGGGCCTTCCTTGTCGGTCGAAAATTCGTAATAGTTGTTATAGTGCGTCACATCGGTCTGCGGTGTGATCTTCTCGGTGGTCGAAAACGAACTCTTCTGAATGCCATCGATCTTGGTATTGGCATAGGCGATCGTCGTCGGCGAGAGAGCCTCCCGAAGGCCAACCCCCGCAACCACGACCGCTCCAGTCACGGCGGTGCCCAACAGGAATGCCCGCCGGTTCATGTACAAAGATTTCGGCGTGATTTCCGACGACTTCACATCGTCAGCCTTCTTGATCAGCATGAAACGACTCCCTCATGAAAATACGTACGCAAGTGCCCTGTAGATTTCTGAATCTCCTGCTAGATAGGACGCCAATTGTAGCGAAAAGTTGCACCCGGAAGAGTGGAGCCGTGAGTCTACGATTGAGAATCGTGGCCGGCGTTGCCGAGAATCTCGCGCACTTTGCGGGAAAGCGCCTGCAGAGTAAAGGGCTTTTGAAGAAATGCAGGTCCGGAATCGAGCACTCCCTGGTGAATAATTGTGTCTTCAGTATATCCGGAAAGAAACAGAACTTTGATCCCAGGCCGCTTCTTGCAAAGTAAGTTGGCAAGTTCGCGCCCTGACATGCCCGGCATGACCACATCCGTGATCAGAATATGAATCTGGTTTTGGTGCGCCGCGGCGATTTTCATGGCGGCCTCGCCATGGCTGGCTTCCAGTACCGTGTAGCCCCTGGATTGCAACGTGTCTTTCACAAGCTGCCGCACGCATTCTTCATCTTCCACCAGCAAAACCGTCTCCGATCCGCCTGTGGCGACTTGCGCCGGATGCGGATGGCGCACGGGCTCCGCCGCTTCTTCCACTCGAGGCAGATAGATCCTGAAAATCGTACCGCGGCCCACTTCGCTTTGCGCGAAGATGTATCCCCCGCGTCTGCTTGATGATTCCGTACACCGTCGACAGTCCCAGCCCCGTGCCCTTGCCTTTTTCTTTCGTCGTAAAGAAAGGCTCGAAGATGCGCGACTGCGTCTCCCGGTCCATGCCCTGGCCGGTGTCTCCGACCGAGAGCAACACGTAACGACCGGGTTGAATGTAGCTGTATTGACGGCGCAGGTCTTCGCCCAACCCCACGTTCGCCGTCGAGATGCTGATTTTCCCGCCGTTCGGCATCGCGTCCTTGGAATTCACTACCAGGTTCATGATCACTTGTTCAATCTGCCCGGCATCGGCACGCGTGCGTCCAAGGTCGGAAGCCAGCTTTGTCACCAACTCGATGTTCTCTCCGATCAGTGGACGCAGCAAACGCTCCATGTCAGAGACGATGCTGTTCACATCGACCACCTTCAATTCCAGCAGCTGTTTCCGGCTAAAAGCGAGCAACTGCCGGGTGACCGTGGTCGCACGATCGGCGGCTTGTTGAATCGCTTCAACCTTCGGGCGCAGAGGGTTGCTGACTTCGGTGTTTTCCAGCAAAACCTCGGTGTATCCGCTGATCACCATCAATAAATTGTTGAAGTCATGGGCTACCCCACCTGCGAGCCGGCCGACCGCCTCCATTTTCTGAGCTTGCCGGAACTGGTCTTCCAGAACCCGGCGTTCGGTAATGTCTTCGGCGATCAACTCGAGCACGGGATCGGGACCCTCCGAGCTTTCCACGGCTCTTCCGCTCAGGCGGACCGTAATCTCGTTGCCATCTTTCCTCTTCCATCGCGCCTCGACATTGTCGATCTTCGCACCGCGTTGCAATTCGCCCATCAGACGGTCGTGCTCTTCCTTTTCCACGAACACGCCGGATTGCGAATTCAGGGCCAGCAATTCCTCACTGGAGGCGTAGCCGAGCATGGTGACTAGTGCCGGGTTGACGTCCAGGAAAGCTCCATCCAGTGTCGATCTGAAGATTCCGTATACCGCGCTCTGCACCAGCGAGCGGTACCGCAGTTCCGATTGCCGCAACGCTTCTTCGTGCCGCTTGTGTTCGATCGCGCCCGCCAACTGCTG
Organism: Terriglobia bacterium; assembly: GCA_963797845.1. GTDB lineage: Bacteria > Acidobacteriota > Terriglobia > Terriglobales > Acidobacteriaceae > DASREM01. Next base: position 907,008 of record CAWCRE010000003.1, on the reverse strand, counting down.
CGAGACGAACATCAGGATTTCTTTTTCTTTCTCCCGGAAACGCACATTCGCCGTATAACTTTGAACCACCACCACCCCAAAAACGTGGTTTGCAACTTTCAGCGGCACGCCCAGCCAGTCGAGCGAGGGAGCTCCGATCAACTCAACTTCTCCGGCAGCAACCAGGCCATCGAACACTTCCGGGGTGCAAAGCAATGGTTCCCCGGTTCGTAGCACGTATTCGGTCAGCCCACGGCCTAACTTCTTACGGGCCGGGGTAGGATCCGCCTCATCTACGAAATAGGGAAAGGTGACAGTCTGTGTGCTCGCATCGTACAGCGCGATGTAGAAGTTCCGTGCGTACATCAACTCGCCAACAATGTTGTGCACGGACGCGTAGAACTGTTGCAGGTCTTTAGCGGAACTGGTTTTCTCCGCGATGCGGTACAACGCGGAATGCAGCGCTTCTGCGCGCTTTTGATCCGTGATGTCGCGGTAAAGAACGTACGATGCGACTTTCTGGCCGCCGATAAACACCGGCGCGGCCGCCATAAACACGTCCACCAGGGAACCGTCTTTGCGCTGCCGTTTGGTCTCTAGCGAAATCTTTTTCCCCTTCGCGAGATGCTCTCCGACCCAGCGTGTTTCCGCCGTACGGTCTGGAGGAACGATTAGGTCGTCGATCCTGCGGCCAACCGAATCCTCTTCGCTGTATCCGAATAATTTCGTGAACTCGTCGTTGACGCGGACGATGGTGAAACAATCGACGACACTGACCGCTTCTGGAGCGCACTCCACCAGATCTTCCAAATAAGCGCGCTGAATTGCCAAAGTATTGGGATCGACCGCGGATGAGTCCTGCAATGTGGACTCGCTGGTATGGGATAGTTTCGGCGTGCCGCGCTCCAGTGCATCCTTGAGCTGCTTGACCCTGGCAATGTCAAACTGGTCCGCCGAACGGGTGAACCGATCACCCATCTCCCCCTCCAGATTTGAAGTAACGGCAACTTCGGATGGTAGTGCCACAAATGCCCGGCAGAAAGTTACTGAGGTAATGTTGATCGGCCCGGTCCGGGATGGGCCGCCAAACCACGCCCGCCCTTACCCCTTGGCATTGAGCATTTCGCAGACGCGTTCCACCGTGGCCCGCTGCGCCGAGGTGAGGGTCAGGAATTCGAATCCGTGTCGCAAGCCCTGCCGGTATCGGACAATTGCCCGCAACTTCATGGGCACGGCGCTCAATGGCATGGACAATTCCATGGATACCACCTCTCCGGGAGCGAGTTCTCCTGTCAGCGTCGCCCCGATTCCGTCCATGCCGAGCTCGCTGGAACGTCCCCAGAACGATACATTCCCATCGTCGCGGAAAACCTGTACCGAGACACGGAAATCCACTCCATGCCGCGGATATCTGCGGCGGCGCGCGAACGAGTCGGGAGTCGATGCTTTTGCGCTCATCTTTGGGAGTTGTTAAAAGGTCAGTTTCCGTGCAGAGGATACCCTGGTTCCAGCGGCAACTTCCCGCCGACCTTGATTACCGTAACTCCGCCATTGATCGAGTAAACATCGACCAGGCCCACGGCGCCCGGAAGGTTTTCAACCTTGTTCACAAGGTCTTCGTCCGAAGAGGTCACCATGATCGCAGGATGATTGGTGCGGCCATGATTGGCTGCAGTCACTAACTCCGCGACCTCTTCCTTGCTCATTCCATAAACCTTTTCCAGCACAAGCTTCATTTCAGGAGACGAGGGATCTCGAGTGATGAAGGTGATAGGCTTGCCATCCGGCCAGCGGTTGGTCTGTCCCTTACAGATCTTCACCAAGTCGGGCAAGCTGATCCCGGTGACGGTGTTCGCCTTGTTCGACACCACGGCAATGTCTTTCGCCGCAGCGATTGAAGCGCCACTCAACACGACGAGCATGAACGCGAGAATACCTCGGTTCAGCAAGAGTCTCCCCCTCAAGTCGCAATGGACACCGCCTTGATTTTCCCCGAAGCCGCGTCAGCGCTCAACGCCGAAAAGTCCATGTACCAGTGGAAGCAACAAACTTTAGTTTGCCGGGAAACCCACTTCGGCAGGATCTGCTCTCCTGTTTAGCATTGTCATTCCGACCGAAGGGAGGAATCTGCTCTGTGACAGCGCCACGGAACCGCGAGCGCGCCCGTCCAAAACAAAAAAGGCGGAGCGATTTGCCCCGCCTGCTGCTTTCTCCCGGAAAACTTAAGTCAGCAGCTTAACTCTGAATGCTGAGTGCTGAAAGCCGTCTCACGTCGCCCCATCAATCGCGACTTGCCGGTACGCCAGAATGATGTCGCCCTTGGAAATCATGCCCAGCAGCCGGCTCTCCTCCCGCCGCGACACCACGGGGAAGTTCGCCAAATGTCGCTCGCGCATGCGTTCAACCACTTCATGAATCGTCTGGTCCGGATACGCAGACTGTACCTCTCGCGTATACACAGCCGCGACACTGACTTTCCCGCGCTCGCTACGGTCGATCTTGATGACATCCGACATGCTGATAATCCCGCACAGCTCGCAGTCTTCGTTCACTACCGGCAACGAAAACACTTCCTTCGCGAACATGATCTCCTGCACTGCATCCAGCGAATCTTCCGGAGCGACTGCCGGCGCTTCCGTCATCACATCCGAAACCCGCACCCCGGAGAGAACGTGCAACGGTCCCGCCGTGGCTGCCGGTTGGCCGCCAAAAAATTCCGGATAAGCCGCCATCCCGTGCTCCGCCAAATCCAGCCCGTGCAGTTCTTCGGCTTCGCTGACCCGCAGTCCGGTGATCGCGTCCACCACCTTGAACAACACCACCGAGGCGACCAGTCCATACGCAATCGCCGTCGCGGTGCCAAGCACCTGAACCCCGAAATGAACGGTGTAGCCGTGAAATCCATTCGGAATCATCGGTGCCCAGAATCCCGCCGCTAATCCGCCCAACAATCCCGGAATGGCGTGCACCGGGCCCACTCCGCACGGATCGTCAATCTTCAACTTTCGTTCCATCCACCGCGCAGTGAACGGAATTTGTGCGCCCGCCAACACTCCGATCAGCACCGCAAACAGCGGATGCACAAGATGCACGCCCGAACAGATCGCTACCGCGCCGGCTAACCCGCCATTCGGCGTGACAATCGGATCGGGCTTGTCCGTCGCCCAAGTCCAAATCAGAGATCCGACGATGCCGCCGGCGATCGCTGCCAGCGTGTTGATCGCCACCAGTGGCAGGTCCGACGCCATGTTCCCGTATGACGGCACCGAGCCGAGATTGAATCCGAACCAGCAGAACATCAGCAGCAGCGCGCCGGTTCCCATCATCGGTACGTCGTGTGCCTTGGAAAGAGTGCGCCTGCGTCCCAGGTAGTGCGCGCCCATCAAACCCACAATGCCGCCAACCGCATGCACTCCCAGGGAGCCCGCATAGTCCTGCACGCCCAGCCGAGCGAGGGGTCCGTTCCACAAAATGTAAGCAAAAATCGGGTAAACCACTCCTACGTAAAGCGCTGCAAAAAGCAGATACGCTGAGAATTTCATTCGCCCCGAGAAGCACCCGCTGGGAATCGCGCACGAAACCAGGGCAAACATCAGCGATACATAAAAGGCGATCGAGTGACTGCCGTCGCTGATGAATTGCCAGGGCAAATGCCATCCATTCGGCAACGCCGCAACCGGCCATCCGTACTGCTTGATGGCGAATCCGCCGATCAGGAAGACGATGATTCCGATGCCCAGGTGTCCGGTCATCTTCATCATCACGTTGGTGACGTCCCGCGAACGCACCTGTCCGCCTTCGAGTAGGAAGAATCCCGCCTGCATCAGGAAAATGAGGCTTCCCATCGACAATAGCCACAACCAGTAGACGTTCGTCTCCATGGCAACTCCTTGGCCTTAGATCGGTTCCGTTTTCACTTGGGAGAGGTTCTTACCGGGCTGGACTCTATTTACGTGCTTCGCCGGGTTTAGGGAAATTCAAATTTTTTATGGCAACGATAATCCCGTGAGGGGACGGATGGACGCTCCTGGGGGTGTGCTTGCTACTCGCTACTTGGTACTTGGGATTGGATCGAGCGCTATACTGTTCCCGGAACATGAAACGTCTTTTGCTTCTGGCTTTACTTTTTCTCACCGGCTGTTACAGCAGCACACGCCCCCAGCACATCGGCAGCCCCGCTGCGGACTTCACCGTGCAGGACTCGGAACGCAAACTCACTCTCAGCCAATTCCGCGGCCATGTCGTAGTACTCAATTTTTGGGCGACGTGGTGTCCGCCTTGCGTCGAAGAAACACCCTCCATGGTCGCCATGCAGCAGCGCATGAAAGACAAGGGTGTCACGGTGCTCGCGGTCAGCATCGATGTGGATCAGAACGCATACGATCGGTTCCTCAAGCAGTATGGCGTGAATTTCCTGACGGTTCGCGATCCCGAGCGCAAAGTCAGCGATGTGTACGGCACTTTCGGTTGGCCTGAGACCTACATCATCGATCAGAAAGGCATCATCCGGCGAAAGTTCATCGGAGCCGTGGACTGGACGTCCCCCGAGATCGTTCAGTTTCTGACCACCCTGGCGAGCCCGGCTTAAGCCCGCGCAGAGGCGAATAAAAGGCGATACCCCGCCAGGGAACTTTCATCGCCTGCAGCGCGTATCTAAAATCAGGTTCGAGGAGAAACGCCATGTTCTGCAATCAGTGCGGAACCCAGTTACAGCCTGAGTTCAATGTTTGTCCCAAATGTGGCCGGCCGTTGAATCCAGCCAGCGGTGTCTTAGTGGTTTCGAGCCGCGAACGCTTAGAGCGCCATCTGCGCACCTTGGGCATTCTCTGGGTCGTGCTCGGCGCTCTATTCCTGTTGCCTTCACTCTTTTTTATGGGGGTCGGCGGCGTCGCTCACTCTTTTATTCCCTTTGAAGCTGGCTTCGCCCGCGAATTCGGCCCCCTCATGCTCTTTATGTTAGGTGGAACGCTGCTCATCCTCGGGGCAGGCGGAATTCTCGTCGGTTGGGGACTGATGAAGCATCAGTCTTGGGCGCGTATTGCGGCTATCGTGCTCGGCATTCTCGCGCTTTTTCATCCGCCCTTCGGAACCGCACTCGGCATTTACACGCTATGGGTGCTGCTCTCTGGCGATGCCGGAACCGAATACGATCGCATCGCTACCGCGGCGTAAAATGCATTGAGCATGGATACGGTTCGCATCGATAAATGGTTATGGGCCGCCAGATTCTTCAAGACTCGCTCGCTCGCGGCCAAGGCGTGCGAACTGGGTAGAATTCAGTCCAACCATCAGTTGGTCAAACCTGCTCGCGAGGTTCGCGTCGGAGATCAACTCGAGATCAGAAACGAAGGCGGAGATTTTCAGGTTGAAGTCTTGGCCCTGAGCGATGTTCGTGGTCCGGCCCCCGTCGCGCAGGCTCTGTACCGTGAAAGCGAAGCCAGCCGCGAGTCACGCATCAAAGCTGCGGAAGAGAGAAAAGTTCTGCGGAATTACGCTCCCGCCCCGGTAGGCAGACCATCGAAACGCGATCGCCGCAGAATCATCCAGTTCCGTACCGGTCGACCCTGAAGCCGCAAATGCTACCAGTGAATTTTGTTCTCCGGATCCTCTACCAGAATCACGTCATACTTCTCGATCATCGGCATGAGTAGGTCCTCCAGTTCTTCTTTCCAGAGCTTGCCTTCGTAAAACTTTGCCTTCATCGGTTCGCGCGACTCCAGATCCGGGAACCCGCGCATAAAAAAGAAAGTATCCGGATCTTCAATCGAGAGAAAAGGGCCAGAGATCTTCATTCCGATTTCTGCATGTGCCGGTACCGATCGAGTGCGGAAGATTTCCAGGAACGCAGCGCGTTTCCCCGGCTTCAGCTTGTAAGTTCGCATTTCCACGATCATGATGTCTCCGATTTGTTTCGGGAGTTACTCCTCTACAAGAGATTTGAGCCTCGCCAAGGCACGGTCCCATTGCGCAGAGACGTGTTCGAGATATTCCTTCATGTCTGCAATCGGCCGCGGGTCAAATTCAAACAAACTCTCGCGGCCATGGCGAATACTGTGGACAATCCCAGCGCTTTCCAGAACGCGCAAGTGCTTGGTAATGGCCTGGCGCGTCAATCGAGACCCGCGCGTCAATCGTGAAATCGAATACGCCCGTCCATCACTGAGCCGCGCAAGCAGGGCAAGCCTGGTCTGATCGCCGAGTGCGGCGAAGACCAGAGCTTGCGAGTTAACAGCTCGATTGCTATGCCGTTTGTGCGACATACCCCTCAATGCTTTTCATTTGCTGCGCCCATCCGCCATCATTCATGCGGAACGCCTCGGCGCGACGATCTGCAGGAACCGCTTCGAAACCGGACTCCTTCACCACTAGGAGCGTGCCCGTTGCCGTCTTCTCCAGCGTGAACTCAACCAAGGTTGGCGATTCCTGCGAATAGTCTTTCTTGGGATCGACCGCATATGGATGCCAGGTATACGAAAACAGCCGCTCGGGATCCATTTTCTGAACCGTCGCCTCCCACTTCACATGCTCGTATCCGGGATAGGTGATGTGACCACGCGAAACCTGGCCTGGCACGAACGGCCCGTCCAATTTCACCCGGAACCACTCGCCGAACTCGCGATAATCGGTCAGAGCGCGCCACACTCGCGAGACGGGTGCTTTCAGCTCAATGCGTTTCTCAATAACCTGCTCCATAATCAGCAACCTCTCAGTTGCATATTAATCAGCTTGGTCGTAAAAAGCAACCGTCAGGTTGCATATTAAAACTCTCTCGGCTGGGCAAGGCTCGGAAAGACAAAACATTTCGGCCTGTGAAACCTGTTTTGGCCGATGTCGTCTTTTTCCTCCGGTTTTCGATCTTACTTAAGACAGGGATTCGGTCGGACGATCAGCATGTTGCCTCCCGCGGCCGCCGCGTCTCATTAATTTCTGCAAAGTGAGGAGACTTCTATGATGAAAATCGAACGATTCGCAATTGCCGTGCGTTGCTCCATGATCGTTTTCGTTCTCATGAGCGTCGGATCATTGCCGATCTTGGCGCAACAGAGCCACTCGCACCAGTCGCAACCACAACAGCTGAACTTCGACCAGAAGAGCCAGGGCAGCGCCCTTCTCAAAATTGTTCGCGACTCGACCGAGCGTTTCAAAGATGTGTCAGTCGCAGAGAGCGAAGGCTACGCTCTGCAATTTGGTTGCGTCAGCGGACCCGATCAAGGCGCCATGGGACTTCACTACGTGAACTCGGAGCTCGTGAACAAAGGCGTCATCGACGCCACCCGCCCGCAAATCGTGATTTACGAGCCGACTCCCAGCGGAGCTCTCCGATTGACCGGCGCTGATTATCTTGTCCTCGCCGACACCTGGAACGCGAAACATTCTTCTCCGCCAGAGCTGATGGGGCAACTCTTTCACCTGTTCGACACCCCGAATCGCTTCGGACTGCCGGCTTTCTATACCCTGCATGTCTGGGCCTGGAAAGAAAATCCGAACGGCGCGTTCGTCAACTGGCATCCCAACGTATCCTGCCAGTCTTTTGCCGGACAGAACCCTTAACAGGCGAAAATCGAACTCAGCAGTAAATTTCGGCCAAACTCACCCGAATGTGTTGCCCAGCTTCGCATCCGTCCCGCGAAGGCTGCGAAGCTGGGCGACGTTCCTACTCCTCGTGAACGTTTTTTCATCCTGCCTTGTCCCTTCATGCCCCACAATATAGACACGGATCTCCCCAGACCATGTCAGCGACGAACATTGCGAGAATTCTTGTCTTTCTCTACGCTGCCGGTTTTGGTCTCGCCTTCGGCCAATTCGCGAAACCCATTCCCCAGGGAATCCAGGTCTCCGTATCCGACGAAAACGGAGTCGTAGTCCCCTCCGCCCGAGTTTCTTTGCACGTGAGTTCCCAAGCCGCGGAACTTCACTGCGAAACCGATTTCAGCGGCCGTTGCCGCCTGCCTGACGTCTCTCCGGGAACTTATCAGCTGCGCGTAGAGAAGATTGGCTTTTACACGCTGCTGATTCCTACGTTGCAGCTCGGGCCGCACCGCGACATCGATGCGCGATTGCTTCACCAGCAGGAAGTCCGGGAAGTCGTCAATGTCGCCGAACCCGCTCCGGTGATCGATCCGGCGCTCACCGTTTCGCAGGAACAAATCACCGGCCTCGATATCATCGATGTCCCCTATCCGACGACGCGCGATTATCGCAATGTCCTCAATTTCATTCCCGGTGTGATCCAGGATCAGTTCGGGCAGCCCCATATTGCAGGAAGCGAGACCTACCAGGCGGTCACCTTGCTCGATGGCTTCAACGTCACCCAACCCGCCAATGGTCAGCTTCTGGTCCGCGTCAGCAGCGATGCCTTCCGCACCATCAACGTCGACAGCAGCCGGATCCCCGCTGAAGTATGGCAAAGGGTCGGCCGGCGTGCTCGAACTGAATACCGGGATCGGCGACGACCACTACCGTTTCTCCGCGACCAATTTCATTCCTTCGGTGCAGAACCGGAAAGGTTTGAACTTCGACAAAGTGGATCCCCGCTTTACCGTCTCTGGACCCATCGCGAAAGGGAAAATGTGGTTTTATGACGCCATTGAAGGCGAGTACGACAATGTCATCATTACCGAACTTCCGGATGGTGCCGATTCCGATCGGGTCTGGCGAATCGGAAACATTGCCAAACTTCAAACCAACCTCACCTCACGCAATATCCTGACCACCAGCTTTCTCTATAACCGATTACACGATGAATACGACGGTCTAAACGCCTTCAATCCGCAATCGGCGACTCCGCTCGATCGAGAAACAGCGCCTACCTCGGCAGCATCAAGGACCAACATTACTTCCAGGGCGGGGAATTGCTCGAAGCTGGTTTTGCGTTCGTTCAATATGGCCTAACCAAGTTCCCCACGGGAACTCACCGTACTTCATCTCGCCAGAAACCACGGGCGGCAGTTACTACTTTTCCACCAACAGCACAGCTCGCCGATACCAGGGGCTGATCAACTTTTATCTCGCACCTCAACATTGGCACGGGCGCCACGAATTCAAACTTGGCACCGACCTCGACCGCCTCACCTACGACGCTGCATACGCGCGCACGCCGATCTCGTTTCTTCGCGAAGGACAGCCTCCTCCCTCCGCCCCAACACCTGCCTGACCCAGCTTCCGTCGCCGTGTTCCCGCTACTCCACATTCACTGGCGGAACCGGCCCCACTACGACCAACGTCGAGACCAGCGGCTACCTGCAGGACCGCTGGCTGATCACCGACCATGTTCTGGTGGAACCCGGACTGCGCTTCGACTGGGACCAGATTGTGCGCCGCCCTTTGTTTTCTCCTCGGCTGGCGGCCACCTACGTTCTTGACCGGGCAGGGAACACGAAGATTTCCGGCGGCATCGGCATCGTCTACGATCAGACCACTCTCTTTTTAATTGCTCGCCCCTTCGCCGGACAGCGCACGGACTACTTCTTCGACAACAACGGTGCGCCGGTGGGAGTTCCAATCACTTCTGCTTTCTCGGCGGATACGAGCCACCTGCGCGCGCCCCGCTCACTGAATTGGAGTCTCGCCCTGGAGCAGAAACTTCCCGCCGCGATCTACATGAAAGCGGAAATCATGCAGCGCCGTGGAAGCAATGACTTCGTTTACGATGCCCTGAACGGCGCGGTGGATGGCACCTTCGGCCTGCTGAATACGCGCAGAGACCGCTATACCGCCTTCCATGTTGATTTGCGCAAAAACTTCCGTGACCGTTATCTTCTTTTTGGTTCCTACACCCGCTCGCGTTCCACCTCCAATCAGGTTCTGGACTTCAATGTCGATAATCCGATTCTGAGCTCACAACAGCCTGGCCCCTACGGCTGGGACGCTCCCAATCGTTTCCTTTCCTGGGGCCTGCTACCGTTCTTCAAGCTTCCCCTTCTGCACAAAGTGGATCTTGCTTACTCCCTGGAGGCTCGCAGCGGATTTCCGTTCGACGTCGAAAATTCTCAGCAGCAACTGGTGGAGCCTCCGGGATCTCGCCGGTTTCCAGAATGGTTCAGTCTCAACCTCCACCTTGAAAAACGCTTCCACGCATTCGGCTTCTACTGGGCTGTTCGCGGCGGCTTCGATAACATCACGGATCATCAAAACGCGCTCTTCGTAAATGGATTCATCGATTCACCCCAGTTCCTCACTTTCAGCGCAATCGATCGTCGCTCTTTCACCACCAGGATTCGCTTCTTAGGCAGAAAGTAAAACGGGTGGTGGCAGCGCCCAATCTCAACCCGCCACTCTCAACCCGGATATAATGTTTCTTGCCTGACAGACCTGAATCTCTCCGGCCAATTCCGTCATCAAGACTTATGGAGGAAGAATTATGGCGCTTGAATTACCCCCTTTGCCGTATGACTATTCCGCACTGGAGCCGGTTATCGACGCCCAGACCATGAAGCTGCATCACGACATGCATCATGGCGCCTATGTAAAAAATCTGAATGCCGCGCTCGAGAAACATCCGGAGCTGCAATCGAAGAGCGCTGGAAGATCTGATTCGCGATTTGAATTCTGTTCCTGAAGACATTCGCGCTGCCGTTCGCAACAACGGCGGCGGACACGTGAATCACACCATGTTCTGGAAGATCATGAAGCCGCAAGGCGGAGGCGAGCCCACTGGCGCAATTGCCGACGTGATCAAAAAGAGCTTTGGCAATTTCAATGACTTCCAAACCAAATTCAACGACGCCGGCACCAAGCAATTCGGCAGCGGCTGGGTTTGGCTCGCAGGCAAGCCCGGCGGCGACGTGCAAATCATCAGCACGCCCAACCAGGACAACCCCATCTCGCAAGGCCTGTTCCCGATTTTCGGCAATGACGTTTGGGAGCATGCCTATTATCTGAAGTACAACAATCGCCGTCCGGAATATCTCGCCGCCTGGTGGAACGTGGTGAACTGGGACGAGATCAACAAGCGCTACGACATGTTCAAGACCCATTACAGCGAGCCTGCAATGGCCCACCGGTAAGATCGTTCCGAACAAAGAGAGAAGCCCCGGCGCGGCCGGGGCTTTTTCATCTGCTTAGTTCCTTCGCTAAATTCCGTCCATGCCCTCTGGGGTTTTCACCACCCCAAGAACTTCCGCCTTGGCCTCAAGCCAGTCGTCGAGGGCTTTGCCTTCTTCGTACCCGCGCCTCTCATAAAGGCAATAGGCGCGATTTCGAATGCGATTTTCCAATTCAACTTTGCTGACTTTCCCGCTCTCAGGATGTGCCGGACTCAAACGCGTCTGCATGTCAACTCCCCTTCAGTTTTTTGGCCGTACGCCCGCCCCACTTTTTAGGATGCATTCTCGCGACCCCTCCAGAGCTGGATAAATGGCCAATTAAAACAAAGCCTTGCAAACCCACTCTGGTTTCTGTGGATAAAAAGGCAGAAAAATGTTTACGCCAAGTGGACGAAAGCGGAATGCATTTGCCCTGGCTGTTTCCTTAGTACTAATAAACTTCCAAGTCCCGCGCCGCTTCAAACCTCCCGGAATAATGCTCCTGAACCTGACGGATCAAATCCGCTTCCGGCAATTTTTCGAACACCATGTGGTAGAGCACCAGCAACTTGGGATGCGCCTGGCCCGCAATCTCTCCCAGCTCCGTGGGAGAGGTGTGAAACGCTTTGAAATACTCCCGCCAATGTCGTTCCTTCAATTCATCGCCGTCGGGATTGTAGACCTCGTGCAGTAACACATCGCATCCGTCACACGCCTTGACTACTTCATCGGAGGGTGCGGTATCCCCCGAGAGAACAATTTTCCGATCCGCAGTCTCGAATTTGTACCCGAACGCCTGATCCCAGCTACCATGCTTCACCGGAAACGCCGTAACGGTGACGTTTTCGTCGCGAAATACCACGCCCGCCTTGATCTCGTGCACCACAACCTTGTACCCGGTTGCATTGGCCTCCTCCAGCCCACGCCGCCGCACCTCGATATCCTTCTTCCACGCTTTCTCAATATGCGCCGTCATATCCTTCAGCCCTCGCGGACCGTACGCCTGCAGGGGTTGCTCGCGGTCCAGCACCCAGGGGGTGAAAATCAGGTCCGGATATCCCAACGTGTGATCGGAATGGAGGTGCGTAACGAAGAGCACATTCAGCTTCTTCACACTCAAGGCAGCAATTCCGTTCTTCTCCGCCGCAGCCGCTCGGCGCACTACACCCGGTCCGCAGTCCACCAGGTAAGCGTGATCATTCACCACAATAGCGACGGATGGACCTGAGCACTCCGGATCCGCGTTCGGATTTCCCGACCCAAGCACCACAACCTGAGTACGCCCACTCTGGCCGAGCGCGGTGAGTGTGAATAGCAACCAGATGCACGTCAACCGAACCAATATTCAACTCCTGAACCGCGATTTTGTGCTTAGAGAGTCTGCACCGCTTGATCGTTCGACGAAGTTGCCCGGCCAAAGAGTCCGCGACGCCGCGTAGCAAGTCCCAGCAGGCCGCGACCAAACCTCAGTACGGGTGGAAGCCGGCGCGGTCCATGCCACGCTTGGCTTCGGCGCTCTTCATGAACGTGTTCCAGACGAAGCCGGTTCGCGCATTTTCCGCCATCATCATGGTGATCCCGGTGTCGATGCCCATCACGTCCGTGTCATACCAGTTCTTCAGCGGATTGAACGCGTTCACGAATCCATAGCTGCATCCAGGCGATCACCGATATTTGTTCCTCATCGTCCTTCAACACCCGCATGGTCTCCTGCGGGCAGAAACGGCAGCGATCCTCCCGCCGCGCTGGGCACGACCGTTCCATCGATCGGCCCCATCGCCGGAGGGCCGCCCCAGACCACGTACCGTTGCTCCGAATCCGAGGCGGTGATGCCCCACAGATCGTCGCTGTAATCGGGAAACTGTGTGGCCAACTCCGACACAAAACCGCCGGTGCACTTCGGTCGCCATCACCGAATTCTGGAAATAATCGGCGTACCCATCACGCTTACCGCGGAAATCGAACCATGCCTGCGAATACTGGTGCACGAATAGCGGCGCGAACGATCCGATATATCGCATGCCTTCATATTCGAAGCGTGATCCGCTTCCACGCATTCCATGAGCCTTCGGGCAGCGGATGCGTGGACGAACCGAGTCCCAGAAGATACATCATCATCAGTTCGCTGTAGTAGTCCCAACGGTACTGCAGAAATCCGGCTTCCGGCGTCCAGCCGTGGGCAGCAGCGAGGTGTCTTCGGAAAGCCAGGTCCAGTCCACGCGATTGAAGATCTGATTCGCCAGCCAGGTGATTTCCGGGTCGCTAAAAAATTCCCGGCAGGTCAGGACGCCGCAAATCAGGATCGAAGTATCGATCGACGACACTTCCGAGTCCCAGATTCGATCGCCGGTGTTGATGTCGGCCCAGTGATAGAAGAAGCCACGATGGTTGGCCAGCTTTTTCCAGAAAAAACGAAAAGTGGTGAGCACCCGTTCTCGCGCCTCATCAAAGCCCAGGTATTCGCGCTGCACCGCGATGCACAGTGCCGTTAATCCAAAACCGGTCGCTGCTATGCTGGCCGCCGTGCTCTTGTCACCTGTCGCCAGGCGCGCATTACAGCGATCTTTGACCAGCCCATTTTCCGGATTGGCCTGCTCGTAGAAGTAGCAGGAGCTTAGCCTCTCCAGATCGTCGAGCAGTTGATCGTCTTCCTTAGAGAAAGGCGATTTGGCCATTTGCGCGGCGCCGGTTTGAGGTTGCGCCGAAGCCAACGGTCCCAACAGAAAGTTGCTCAGGGGAAGGCTGCCGGCGAAAGCGGAAGCTTGCCGCAGGAAATGCCGACGTGAACGCCTGGCTGAGTTATGCTTTTCGTTCACACTCTGATCTTAACTGATTGCCATGATACAGAACCATGCGGTCTCTCGTATGATAACTGCGCAGGCATGAAGGGCAAACGCACAATCCAGATTGTCGGGATCGTACTGGGCATCGTCGCTACAGTGGGCCTTATTCTGCTGGCAGCCGGCGTTTTCAAAAAAAGAGCCCTCACTTTGAAAGGGGCGCTCATAACCAAAAGCTCAGACTCCCGTCGCGAGCAGCCTATCGCCAATGCCCACATCGTGGTGACCAATCGCTTGCTTCCTGGCCAGACTAAATCAGATCTGGCTGAACTTTTTGGGCTCACCAGCGGAACCGATGTGAAATTGGGCGAAGCGGTCACCGATTCTTCCGGATACTTCACCATCAAGCTGCCCACCGACGTACGCCGCGGACGTCCCGTTACTCTTACCGTCGACCGCCCTGATTATCAGGAGCTCACCACCAGCGATTACGTTGGCGATCAGCTCTATGTTCTGCGCATGCAGCCGGTAGGCCCGAAGACGGCGACCCGCACGAGCGAGCCCGAAACCACCGTTGGGAACGTGCTGGTGCGATATTCCACCAAGTCCACCACCAGCCCGAACATCGGCAGCGCCGCTAGAACTTTTCAGGTACCGAATAAAGGGAACGTGCCCTGCCATGGCCAGAGTCCGTGCTCACCGGATGGCAAATGGAAAGCGACTGAAGGCTCCGTCACGCTCGACGCCGGCCAGGGCAACGATTTCCAGAATGCGCGCGCTTCGTGTATCGCGGGACCCTGTCCATTCACGACCCTCGATGCCAGCGGGCTCACCAGGGGAGGCCGCATCATCACCGTCAGCGCCCGCACCTGGTCTGAAACCGCAACCTTCCTGGTCGAGGCCGAAGTGGTTCACCCCATGGTCAGTGACATTGGCCGCGAGTTGCATCCCTTCCTTTTGGGCCGGGCTTTTAGCTTCACCATTCCCTCCGCAGCCGAGGGCATCTCGATCCAGGCAGAAATGAATGGGGAGACGATCGTCTTCCCGCTCGGTCCCGCCCTGATCCTGAGTTGGGCCGACTGTAACACCCACGTGGAAAACGAGAAGACCAGCGTTTATCGCTGTGAATTGAAGCCTGGGTATCGCTTCAACTGATCAGGTTTAATGCGCGCGATAAACCTCTTTCCCTCCCACCATCGTCCACAGCACGTGCGCATCTTTGATTTTCTCCGGGCTGAGCTCGAACAAGTTGTCCGAAAGCATAATCATGTCGGCGTACTTGCCTGCCACCAGTGATCCGCGGTTCTGCTCGACGAAGTTGGCATACGCGCCGTTCAGGGTGTATCCACGAATCGCTGTCGCCAGGTCGATGCGCTGCTCCGGAATCCATCCCCCTTCGGGCTTTCCATCCAGGCCTTCGCGAGTCAGAGCGCTGTAAATTCCGACCAGCGGATCCATCTCCGCAACGTTCCAGTCGCTGGCGAACGCAAGCACAGCGCCGGAATCGCGCAGGCTGCGAAACGCCCACGCGTATTTCGCTCGCTCAGGTCCTACTGCCTTCGCCCATTGCCCTGTGATGTCCGGAGCACAGTGCCTCGGCTGCATACACGCTACTACTGACAATTTTCGGAACCGCGGCAAGTCTTGCGGCGACAAGCATTCAATGTGCACCAGTTGATGGCGGCTGTCCCGCACTCCGTTGGTTTTGCGCGCGTACTCGATCGCATCCAACGATGTGCGAATACCGCGATCGCCAATCGAGTGAATGAAAATCTGGAACTTCATCGCGTCCAGTTTGGCAACCAGAGCTTTGAATTCCTCCGGAGGATAATCCAACTGCCCAACCTCGCCCGGACGATCCGCGTACGGGGCGAGCATCGCCGCCGTATGCGGCTCTATCACATCGTCAATATAAAGTTTTACCGCCGACACGCGGAGCTGGTCATCGTTGTAGCGGTGTCGCGCCTCGTCGAATTGTTGCAGCAGGGAATCGGGATCGCCGCGGCGATGAAAAAGCGCTACCTGCAGCCTCGCGGGCAGCTTCCTTTCGCTCGCAGATTGCTGTACACATCCAGGTCTTCCAGAAACGATTGCGGATCGACCACGGTCGTGATTCCGTAAGTCACCGCCTTTGCGATATTCGCCTTAATGCGAGCCGCAGTGCGCTCTGCGGTGTGGGAAGGCAGATGCTGTCGCAACTCCTCTTCCGCTTCACCAGAAAGCCCCGTGCTGCCGAAGCCCGTGATGATTCCTGTCGGCTCTCCTGTCTTCGAGTCATGTTCAACAAGTTCGGCAAAACTCACCTGCTTGGTAGCAGCGGTTATTTTGAACTCGCGCAGCGCAGCATGATTCATCCAGATCGTGTGATAGTCATAGGCGACCAGGAATGCCGGACGCCCGTCGGTAAGCTCATCCAAATCTTTGGCAGTGGGAAGAGTCCCGTCAGGAAACGCCGAATAGTTCCAACCTTCCGCTTCAATCCACTTCAATTCAGGGCGGCCCTGGCTGAACTCGCGCACCTGTTTCTGGATTTCTTCGAGAGAATTGGCATTGGTGATGTTCAGCACATCGGGATCGCTGCCCAGACGTGTGTGCAGATGGGAGTCGATAAAGCCAGGCATCAGCAAGTGACCACCAGCGTCGACAACCTTCGTATGCGCGGAGATGTAAGCATCGCTCTCGTCGTCCGCGCCGACCCAGAGAATTTTCTCCCCCGATATGGCGATAGCCTGCGCCCACGGATGAGACGGATCTTCCGTATAGATGCTGGCGTGGCGAATCACCAGATCCGCCGGCTTTACCGTGGTTTGTTGCGCCGTAAGCCAACTGATAAGAAACAGCAAGACGGCTGCCGTCAGTGCGAACTCTTAATGAGCGGAACATGGCGGGGCAATCATATCCAGTTCCTCGGAATTTGAACATCACCCGTGATGAGCGCGACTGCCCACCCCTTGTCATTCCGAGCCGAAGCGTTAGCGGTAGGCGAGGAATCTGCTGTCCTCGTTCCTCTCGTTGCAGCCGGCATGTGCAGATTTCTCCAACCTCGAAACAGCGACTACTTCATAGGCGGCGGCTCCGGCTCCGCCGAGCCATCGGTCCGCGGATCGGATCCCGCAAAATTCACTTTCGTCTTCGAATCGTGCAGCACCGCCTGACCACGTCCCATTCGCGTCGAGTATTCCTTCTGCAAATCCAGCTTGTGTCCCATGGCGGTGAGTTTTTCCAGCACCTCGGGCTTGACTCGAGATTCAATCACGATCTCGCACCCGCGATTCGGACTCACCGTGAACCGCGCGTTCTCCAGCGCCGCCTGCACTATTCATGCCGTAGTCCACGACGTTCGAAACGAATTGCGCGTGCGCCAGCGGCTGATTCGCCCCGCCCATGATGCCGAACCCGATATGCTGATCGCCTTTTTCCATGAACGCAGGAATGATGGTGTGGAATGGACGTTTGCGCGGCGCGAGCGCATTCGGCGAGGCTGGATCAAACGAAAACAGCGCACCGCGATCTTGCAGCACGAATCCCATCCCCCGCACCATGATCCCCGAACCAAACGCTTCATAGTTGCTCTGAATCAACGACACGATGTTGCCCTCGCGATCCACCACCGAAAATAAGTCGTGTCGCTTGCACGGAGTGCCGTACTGCGTGTCGCAGTTCGCTTTGGTGGGATCGATCTGCTTGGCGCGCTGCTGCGCGTAATCTTTCGCGAGCAAGCCCTTCACCGGAACTTTCGCGAATCGCGGATCGGCGTTGTAGCGGTACAGATCCGCATACGCCAGCTTCATCGCTTCGATTTTCTTATGCAGCTCGGCCACGCTAAGCGGGCCATCTGGCGAAGCCGGCGCAGTTTCCATGATGTTCAGCATCTCAAGCGCCGCCATGCCCTGTCCGTTCGGAGGCAGCTCATACACCGTCCAGCCGCGATAGGTCGTCGAGATCGGCTCCACCCACTCTGGCTGGAACTGCGACAAGTCTTCCGCAGCCATGGTTCCACCCAGCGCTTGTGAGGTGCTGAGAATCGCCTTCGCGACATCGCCCTTGTAGAACGCGTCCGACCCGCTGGCCACCAGCCGTAACGCTTTGGCGAGTTCGGGATTCTTGAATACTTCGCCGATCGCTGGCGGCTTTCCGTTTGGCAAATACACTCGTTGGCTCTCCGGGTCGTTGGCAATCACGTCAAGCGACCCTTCCCAGAACCCATGAATCAACTCCGGCACCGCGATATCCCTGCTCTGCATAAAAGATCGCCGGCCCAAACAATTCGTTCCACGGCAGTTTTCCGAAGCGGTGATGCAGCGCATCCCATCCTGCGACCGCGCCCGGGACGGTGACCGAATCAATGCCAAACTGCGGCATCGAGGTCGCACCCTTCTTCTTCAGCGCCTCCAGTGAGAGGCCCTGCGGCGCCCAGCCACTGGAATTCAGTCCGTACAGTTTGCCGGTCTTAGCTTCCCAGTAAATCGCGAACAGGTCGCCGCCCATGCCGTTCATCATGGGTTCGCCCACGCCCAGAACCGCATTCGCCGCGATCGCCGCGTCCACCGCCGATCCGCCCTTGCGCCAGAATCTGCGCCCCCGCCACCGATGCCTGCACATAACTGGTGGCGACGATCCCGTACCGGCTGATCACCATCGATCGTCCATAGGACCGATCCTGTCCTGACACGTGGAGAGGCAGACAGAAAGCGATAACTAACAGCAGAAGTATTCGCATGGTGGCGAATTGTCTCGGTCTGCGCTCGAGATGTCAACCTCGCGGATAACCTTTCTTGTCCGCCGCTGTCTAACTTCTCCTGCGACCGCGATAACGCATACAGGCTCCTGCTTGCCAGTCAGCGGCTCAGAGGGAGGCAAGATGAAACACATAATGTGGGCTGTCCTGTTATTGATTCTTCCGATCAACGTCTTCTGTCAGGAAACATCCGAGCTGGCAACGCCTCCCAATGGCGAACGAGGAAAGGGCGGAAGTTTCCCAATGGATCGGGCCGGTCAAAATCTCCATCGATTACCACAGCCCGCGCGTGCACAACCCGGCAAACAACGATCGCACCGGTCACATCTGGGGAGAACTGGTGCATTACGGATTCGTGGACGAGGGCTTCGGTCCAACGAAGGGTGCCCCGTGGCGCGCCGGCGCTAACGAGACCACCGCGATCACCTTCTCCCACGATGTAAAAGTCGAAGGCAAAGATCTGAAAGCGGGCACCTACGGCCTCTTCCTCGACGTGGAGAAGACCGGGCCCTGGTATTGGATCTTCTCCAATCATCTGGGATGGGGCAGCTTTCAATATGACGCGAAGGACGATGTCTTGCGCGTGCCCGCCACTCCACAAGATTCGCCCTTCGCGGAATTTCTGACTTACGGATTTGACGAACGCCATCCCGATTCCGCAGTGGCATTTCTTCAGTGGGAGAAGAAACGAATCCCGCTCAAGATCGAGGTTCCAAACGTAAACGAGCTCTACGTCGCGAAGCTGCGCCAGGAACTTCAATCGTGGCCGGGCTTCCGCTACGAAGACTGGCAAACCGCCGCGCAGTTCTGCGCCGACAACAAAGTAATTTAGAGGAGGCGCTCACTTGGGCAGACAAGGCGATCTCGGGGCCATTTCGCGGAGCCACGGTCGGCCACGAAGATTTCTCTACCCTCCGGACCAAGGCCGCCGTGCTGGAAGCAATGGGGCGGCAAAGTGATGCGGACGCGGTCATGCAGAAGGCTTTGCATCTTCCCGGAAACGATGCTTACGACCTCTATGCCTATGGGATGGGACTTCTCGGCAGCGGCAACAAGGCAAAAGCCATGGAAGTATTCACCTTGAACCAGCAGCAACATCCGGACGAGAAATTCTGGACGCATCTGGGCCTGGCTCGCGGCTACACCGCGGCCGGCGACAAAAAGAATGCGATTGCCAATTGGGAAGTCGCGGTGCGTAACGTTCCCGAAAATCTAAGCAACCGGACGCCAGCCTACGAAGCGGCCTTGAAAAAGCTCAAAGAGACCAGTTGAATGTCTCGCTGGGAGGGCATCTATACTGACCTATGCCCTCCCACACCCCCCGTTCTCTTGGCAAGATACTCATTGCTCTCTTCGCGGGTGCCCTGCTGGCAATCTTTTTCCTTGCCCTGCCGCGCCGGAACTCCGAGTCCGCTCTGCTCTCGCGGTTTTGGTCGATCCTGAGTGGCAGAAGCATTCAATTCGACGTGAGCCAGCCCACGGTGGTGAGTCGCATTCAGAACCTGCAACGTCTGGAGACCGTGCAGTACACCATGGACAAGGTCGTGACCGGGCAACACAGCAGTGCGATCTTTCCAGATTTCCTCGCCGGGGATCGCTTGCTGTTGCTGGTTCACGGAGAGGTCGTAGCCGGCATCGATTTTTCGGCGCTACAGGCAAAAGATGTCTCCGTGCGCGGCCGCGCGATTCATTTGCATGTTCCGCAGCCGCAATTGTTCTCCACTCGCCTCGACAATTCGAAGACCCGTGTTTACTCGCGCCAGACCGGATTGCTGGTGCCCGTCGATCCCAATCTGGAAAGCGAAGTCCGGCAGCAAGCTGAACAGGAT
This sequence comes from Terriglobia bacterium, assembly GCA_963797845.1. Lineage (GTDB taxonomy): Bacteria > Acidobacteriota > Terriglobia > Terriglobales > Acidobacteriaceae > DASREM01. The sequence continues at coordinate 886,658 of CAWCRE010000003.1, read as the reverse complement.
CTTGAACAATCAGCGCTCGCCGATGGCATCCTCAATACAGCTCAGCAGAACGCCCGCTCTACCCTCACCAGCATGCTCAACGCGCTCGGTTTCCAGAAGATCGACTTCGATTGACCCGGACAACTTCAGTCGAGGCCGCCCTATCTCAGTTCTTTCGGAGGGCTTCATGCCTGGAAAAAAGAAAGCAGCCAAGACAGGAAAAAAGCGCTGGGTGGCAAAGGTGACCACGGATTCAACTCACCCGCCGGAAGGACTTTTCACCAAGGACGCGGCCACCATCGCCCGCACCCTGGCGTCGAAGAAGATATCGCCCAAGGGGCCAGGCTCCGGCATGCGCATGCTTACCTACTTCATCAATCGCGGCGGGAACGGGCTCTCCGCCAGCCGGAAGAGAGAACTCGAGCGCGCCAAAAATCTTTTATCTAAGCGAGTGCAGGCGGCAAAGAGGAAGTCCGAACGGGTCGCCAAATAAGAATGCCCACCGTCGCCGGTGGGCCTTATCCAAGCAGTTGCAAATCTACTTGCAGCTCTCGCTTACCATCTGCACGTCGGTGATCTTCATATGTCCGTGCTCGTTGTTGCTCTTCTTCATATGCGCGTCGTGGGCCGCATCTTTCGTGTCTTCTTTCAGGTTATGCATCGTGGAATTGGTCACGACCCCAGTTGCGGCAACTTTGTGACCTACGTGATCGGCCAGTGAGACCGTGCTGCTGCGAACTTCCCAGGTGCTGCCGTCGTCGGCAGTCAGCATGTATTCATTCGCATCATCACCCTTGGAAACGCAACCGGTAACGGTGCGGGTATCGGCTTTCGATTTGTCACTCATTTGGTCCTGAGCAAACGCTACGCATGTGCTCAGCACTCCCACAAACAGGCAAAACATCAAAGCAAGTTTTATTTTCATATTCTGCTCCTTACAACGGGATTCCCCGTCGCGATTGGCACACCCTGATTTCAACCCCGTTAGGATGGCGCTCTGGCCAGAGCAGGTTGTTCTCGGGAAATGCAAAAAAGGGCAACCGCGCCAAAGATGACGGGCTGCCCTCTCGCTCCGCATTTGAAAAATGAGACGAGGCAAGGCGCGGAGCGAACCGGATTAGATTGTCGGGAAAAGGGCGCGAAACTCACGCCGAGGCACAAAAACTAACAGCGCAATTGCGAGCCGGCGCGGGCGGATCGCCCATCTCCGGTCACGATATTGACGGGTACCGGGAAGTAAAAGCGGAGGAGGGCTGGAACCGAAAAGTTACCCATCAAGGAGGTAGCTGCCAGCAGCATGCTAAAAAAGACGAGCGCGCTCAAGCGCATCGAGCGTAGTGCGGTAGCCGGACCATGAGTTGCCGAATACGGTCCTATGGTGACCGGGCAGATCAGCAGCAGCACCGTACAGAACATCATTACGGCAACCAGCGCGATCGCGAAGCTGCGTGCAGCCATGACCAGAAGTATGTCACGCAGTCCGTGACCTGCTGTAGCACAACTTGAGATTCCATCATTACCAAAGTGTCCCCTCTGTTCCCACTCCACTGTAATCGCTATCGCATTACTCAGCGGCATTAAACCCGTAAAGTTCTCTCTGCCAAAGGCCGATATTGCCGGCAGGAGAGAAACCATCGAATGATCAATCCCATCAGCAGTCACGGTCCTGCGCAGGCGCAACCACGGGCTAGCGCTCCAAAACCACCAGCACCACAAACCCGTGCTCCCGAACCGCAAGACACCTATACGCCGAGCAGCAACCGCACTACCGACGTGGATCACGACGGCGACAAACATTAGCCTTTTCACCTGGTCAGACCTCCCATCGTGTGACCAGCCCCACTCAGGTCCAGCTCCCACTGGACCTCTTTTTCTTTCCCATCTCGCTTTTTTTCTTTTTTTGTGAACCTGCAAAAAAATGTCCGCTTGTTGTCGATTCCGGGTTGCCCGGAACGACGTCCAATGAGAGCGAGAGGTTAGCCAGCGGTTGGGGTGCCTAGCTCAAAATTTCAATTCAAGGATGAAAAATGCGATTCATGGTATTAGTGAAAGCGACGAAGGAAAGCGAAGCCGGGGCGATGCCGAGTCAAGAACTCCTTGCCGCCATGGGTAAATATAATGAAGAACTCGTGAAGGCCGGCGTCATGCTAGCTGGCGAGGGCCTGCATCCGTCTTCGAAGGGCGCTCGCGTGCGCTTCTCAGGAAACAAGCGCACCGTGATCGACGGCCCTTTCTCCGAGACCAAAGAACTCATCGCCGGATTCTGGCTGTGGCAAGTGCGTTCCCTGGAAGAAGCGATCGAGTGGTTGAAGCGCTGTCCCAATCCCCATCAAGGCGAAAGTGAAGTCGAGATCCGCCAGGTGTTCGAAGCCGAGGATTTCGGACCTGAGTTTACCCCCGAACTCCGTCAACAGGAAGAACGCGTGCGCAAGGAGGCGGATAAGCTGTCGTCAAAAAAATAGACCGACTGGTGAAAATAAACGTTTCGGTGATCCACTCTTCGTAATTTCAGAAGGGTGGACCGCCTTACTTCTTTCGCGCTTCCGCCTCGCCCAACCATCCTCGCCGCAACTTCTCCGGATCCACCGACGACAAATACGGCTTGATATCCAGAATCGGAGTTCCTTCCAGCATATCCACGCCGCGAACCTGCAACCGCGGGCCGTCCCTCCGTATCAGCTCAACCACCGTCAACCCAATCGGATTTGGCCGGTACGGAGACCGCGTCGCAAACACCCCGTGTGCCCGGTTATCGCTCGGCGGAGTTCCCATCAGCTCAAACCCCTCCGACCGGTCAAACATCCACAACACGAACAGATGCGAGAAGCCTTCAATGTCAGTCAGCCCCTGCTCAAACTCCGGAGCGATTTCCAGCACACCCTCGGCCTCATGTTTCGCTCCCAATCCTCGCGGAACTTCTGCCCGCTCTTTATAAGGGCTCTTGACATACCCGATCGCACGCATGGAATACATAACCCAAAATACTCCTCGATTTTTCTAAACTGTAGCACGCTTGCGCGATGTCATTCGATCGTGCTCTGATCGCTTCGTGACTGCAACCGACACCCAGCGCGCAATTGAGGCCGTATGGCGTATCGAGTCCCCGCGCCTGATCGCCGGTCCGTTACGCGAATCGTGCAGGATGTCGGTCTCGCCGAAGATCTCGTGCAAGACGCGCTCGTCGCCGCGCTGGAGAAATGGCCGCAATCCGGAGTCCCCGACAATCCCGCCGCCTGGCTGATGGCCACGGCCAAACATCGTGCCATCGATCACTTTCGCCGCAACAAGCTCCGGGATCGCAAGCATCGAAGAGCTCGGACGCGAACTCACTCAACAAGATTAACCGTCCATCGAACTTCGACCGCCACGCCCGACCATCCCATCGAAGACGACCTTCTACGCCTGGTCTTCATTTCTTGCCATCCGGTTCTGTCCACCGATGCTCGCGTCGCGCTCACTTTGCGTTTGCTCGGTGGCCTGACTACCACAGAAATTGCGCGCGCCTTTCTTGCGCCGGAACCCACCATCGCGCAACGCATCGTTCGCGCCAAACGCACGCTCACGGAAGCGCGCGTGCCCTTCGAGCTTCCCGCGCGCCCCGATCTCGCCGAGCGCCTCTCTTCCGTGCTCGAAGTGATCTACCTGATTTTCAACGAAGGCTACGCCGCCACTGCTGGCGAAGACTGGATGCGCCCCGCGCTCTGCGAAGAAGCTCTCCGCCTCGGTCGCATTCTTGCCGAGCTTATTCCTAACGAGCCCGAAGTGCACGGCCTCGTTGCGTTGATGGAAATTCAGGCTTCGCGCATGAGCGCCCGCGTCGGCCCCACCGGCGAACCCGTTCTTCTGCTCGATCAGAATCGTGCTCGCTGGGATCACCTCCTAATCCGCCGCGGCCTCGCCGACCTTGCGCGCGCCGAACCCCTCGCAGACTCTCCCGGCCCCTACGCCCTACAAGCCGCCATCGCCGCGTGCCACGCGCGCGCGCGCGCCGCCGAGGCCAGACTGACTGGCCGCGCATCGCTGGTCTTTACGTGTTCTGGCCAACTCAATCCGTCTCCAGTCGTCGAACTCAATCACGCGGTAGCTGTCTCCATGGCCTTCGGCCCGCAGCCGGACTCGATCTCGCCGACGACCTGCAGTCCGAACCCTCTCTCGCCAGCTATCATCTTCTTCCCAGCGTCCGCGGAGATCTTCTCTACAAACTCGGTCGCTACGCCGAAGCCCGCGCCGAATTCGATCGCGCCGCATCGCTCACTCAAAACGCCCGTGAACGCGACGTACTCCTCGCCCGCGCCGAAACTTGCCACAAGCGAGATTGAAGTCTCCCAATCAACATTCAGAAATCCTTCAGCAGATGCCAAGCCTCCCGATACTGCTCATACCGGTGCCCTTCCTTCTCCGGCGTGAACTGCAGCGAAATCGAACTCCTCGCCATCGCATGCTCTGGGATGATGTACCACGCATCCACCGGCACCAGGTAAATCGCAAAGAAATCCACCGTCCCTCGCGGATACGGCCTGTGTCCCGGCCCCACCACATTGCACGTAAATGTCCGCCCCCGATAAAACGTCGTCGACTTGATCTGCACCCGGATCAGCCTCCCCTCATGCTCGATCCCCACATCCCACTGTGCCGAGTCGCCATAAGGCTTGCATACTTTCAATCCCATCTCCGCCGCCCGCGCCATGAAGCACAACTCCGCCCACTCCCCCTGCTGCTTGCAGGTCCCCATCCAGCTCTTGCCACTTCCCGGTCTCTTTCTGGTCTTGGTTAACATGATCTCCCCTGAAAATAAAAAAGCGGCCCGTTTAGGCCGCGCGGATGATTGCCAGGGCAGAAGCCTCACCTCATAGCTACTCTCAGCTTCTACCCTATACTTCTAGGATAACTTATTCACCCCGGGTACTATGCCAACTTTCCCAAGTTTATTTCTGCTTTCCTGCGAGCACCTTACCGGAAATTCGCCCCTCCCAGCCCCTTGACAACCATTTCCCAATTCGAGAATCAACCTGGAAGGGTGCCCCATGTCTCGCGCTTTTTGCGAGACGTGAGGATTTTCCCTCGGTCAAGGGAGAAGCCGAAGAGCCGGATTTGAAAGGGCGAGCTTCAGCCGCGCCGAAAAGAGCGCAGAGATGACCGGCTTTAGCCCGCTGAGGCCTGACTTACTCCTTGACAACCCATGCGATAATTCTGCTTCCCCAAAAGTTATCCCGGCCCTGTCCGACGGCTCTCTTGACGCAGGAGGACCCATGCCGAACGATCAACTCGACCGGCTCTTCGATTACACAAAGTTCCATATCGGTTTCTATGCAACCGTGATTACCGGCCTTTTTGCAGTCATCGGATTCGCGGTCAGCAACTCACAACAGCAAGTCCTAAGCCGCTTACTGCCGTTCGCAGTAGCGACTGCAATTCTTGTCCTCATCGCCGGAGCGGCGGGGGGAGCAATTGCCAGCAATATCCCCGATTATCGAGACTTCACGAGTTTCGCGCAGGATAATCTGAACGTTTTCGGTCTAGAGACGATGCGGTACAAAACTTGGGCTCACATCGAACACGTAGCGTTTTGGTTAGCGGTAGCTGTTGCGACAATCGGATTCCTGAGCCTTCCTTGTACGGTCAAGGGGGTGGAGGCAGATCAAAAGCCAGTCCCTTCGGTTGTAAGCCAGTCAACTAGCGGTACGGTACAAGTCACCTCGAATCCCGACGGCGCCGACGTTTACAGCGACGATCGTCGGCAACGCCCCCAGCACGCTGAAGCTAGCCCCCGGCAAACACACCGTGAGCGTAAAGTCCACCGGACACAAAGACTGGTCCCGCGACATCACTGTGCAGTCAGGGTCAGAAGTGAAGTTGAACGCGGTGCTGGAGAAGCAGTAAGAATCTCCGGGCGCGCGTTTTGGAAGGGCACGGCTTAACCGTGCCGAATAGAGTACGGGGATGAAGCGGCTTTAGCCGCTGAGGGGAGTGAACCACGCCCAAGTACGAGCCTCTACTTAGCGACATACGATGACAAAAGCTGCCAAGGGCCATCCGGATTCGTCCCGATCGTCGCATCCGGGGGCAGCACGAGTGGACTCTCAAATGTGATTTCTACCACTTCGCTTGGGGTCCCGTCGAATTCACCAGCTAGTACGAATGTGTTCGAACCTCTGGGGCTCTCTCCCTTTCGAGCATCTCGGCGACCCAGAGTTGTATCGGCAGAATTTGGGTTCAACTTTGGCATTTGCACAGAGAAGTGAACGCACATTTATCCGTAAAATGACCGGATTCTCTTCACGATAGCGTTCAAAGTGGCGGCGCCCGTACCCGATCGGACCCGCTGGCGTACCGGGCCAAAAGAAAATCCTTCTGTTCAGATTCTCAATCAGATCTTCGTAACTGTAGCTGCCCAACATTTTAATGTTGCCTCTTATGCAGTGGGGCCTGATCGCGAACAAGGATTGTTGGTGCACGACCATTCTTGCCTTATTGCCATTCTTTCGTGTCCCGTTCTTCGACTTCGAAGAAGGTCGTGCCTACCCGCACGCTCCATCAGGAGGGGAAGCTGGAAAGAGTTCGTTGGTGGTTCGTATGTGTTCGAGGTTGACCCGGTCAGTGAGCCGTGATAGGCAGTAGGGACGGATGCTTCTGTAAATGATGTATGCTTACTACCTGCAGAACAACCTCCGTATCCCAAGCCGCTCGCAAATTCCCGACTAAACATCTATTCCCAACACACAAATCGGCACCTGAACTGCGCTTCTTGAAATGAGGCAGGTACCGTTTTACCTTTTCAAAGGTCAATGATCCCTCCCAATTCTGGCCGCATTCGGATTTCATGAATTTTTGGAACTTGGAAGTGGTAACCACATAAACTCCGACGTCGATTTTGTCGAGCGCCGAATACGAGGAAACTTGGAACTTGAGGAGATCGATCCCAATAAACGAAGCATGGCCAAATCCAACCTCAATACCAATCCTCTCTTTCAGAAAATCCATCTTCGCTCCTGGATCGCCGGGATCATCAAACACCGTGGGTTGGCTTGTCCAACCATGCGCAACGAATCGGTCTTCTAACAGCCTGTTGAATGCCGGCCGTGACAATATTGTGATATCCGGGATAGTTTCGAGAAGGACCTGCTCAACCTCTTCCTTCAACGAAAGTTTGCTGTTTAGAACTTGCTCAGCAAATCGAAACGAGAAGCGTTGCAATCGCAGCGAGGATGCGGACAGTTTCAATTCTGTCATATTGAGACGATGAGTAGGCTGGACCCGGGCGAGAAAATCGAGGCCCCAAGCGAGATTTGCCCGCGGCCGGGTGCCCCACCCTTCGCGGTCGAAGGGTGGGTGGGTCCGCGCGAAATGTGAAACTAAGGTTCGTGGAGATTCAGCGACTTAACGGTTTGGCTGTCCCGAAAAGCTGAAATTGAGAGGCGGCAAATGGCGAACTTTTCATTGTGGTTTTGCACCATATCGTGAAATTTTCGGGCAGGGCGAAAGAGTGCTTTTTCTAACCATTCGGCCCTCCAACTACTTACATTCCCACCCACCAATGGAGCACCTGGTCCGCAAAAACGATTTAGGGTGCTGGGTCGCGCCATCCGCCGACATCTGCAGCGAGGCGATCGGCTTCTTCAGGCCCCCACGCTCCCGGATTGTAAGTACGCAGAGGCACGACGTTGTTTAGAATCGGATCGACAATCGACCACGCAGCCTCCACTACATCCTCGCGAACGAAAAGCAATTTGTCCCCGTGCATGGCATCGGTCAAGAGACGTTCATACGGGCTTTCTTGATCAGTTTTGTCTTTTTCGACGGCGGAAAGTTCTACTGGCATAGACAGCATTTGCCGGCCTGGACGCTTCACTTGTGCTCCTAAGTTCAACGAGAAATTAGGACCCAACCGAAACCGGAAGTAGTTGCTGTCAGAGATCTGCTCTCGCAAGGGAGAAGCCTTCAGTCTTACAAACACCTCAGTTGCGTCCATCGGCAGGCATTTTCCTGCTCTGATCAAGAAGGGCACCCCTGTCCAGCGCCAGGAATCAAGATGCAAGCGAACCGCTGCATAGGTCTCTACCTGCGAATCTGGAGCCACGCCGTTTTCATTGCGGTACCCTGCGAACTGACCTCTAACGGCATCGTCGGCCGAAATGGGCGCGATGGCCCGGAATACCTTGAATTGTTCGTCATGCAGAGCTCGGGCTGTCAACTCCGCGGGGGGTTCCATGGCGAGAAGAGCCACGACTTGCAGTAGGTGATTTTGTACGACATCCCGGATGGCGCCACTCTCGTCATACACCCGGCCGCGTCCGGCGACGCCGAAAGACTCGGCCATCGTGATCTGCACATGATCGACGAAGTGACGGTTCCAGATCGGTTCGAGGAAGGTGTTGGCAAAGCGAAAGAAATACAGATCCTCCACCGCCTCTTTCCCGAGGAAATGATCAATTCGGAAAATCGCGGATTCAGGGAACACCGAGTGCAGGGTCGCATTCAGTTTTCTCGCCGACGCCAGGTCTCGCCCGAACGGTTTCTCAACGATGACTCGTGCATTTCCCGCATAGTCTGCTTTACCTAGTGCCTGTACAACCGATCCAAAGAGGTCAGGAGGAATTGCCAGATAGTGCAGTGGACTGCGCGCTTCACCAAGAGCCTTGTTTAACTTTTGAAAGGTCTTCGGATCCTGGTAGTCGCCATCAATGTATTGAAGCAATTGAACGAGCTTGGCGTATGCTTTTTCGTCGATTCCGCCGTGCTGCACTAGACTGTCGTGCACTCGCGATTGTAACTTCTCAATCGTCCAGCCCGATTTCGCCACGCCAATGATCGGCAGATTGAAATTGTCGCGGAGGATCATCTGTTGCAACGCGGGAAAAATCTGCTTATACGCCAAGTCTCCGGTCGCCCCAAAGAACACAAAGGAATCAGAGGTTCCCGGCTCTGGTGGTTGCAGGCGGGGCGCTAGTTGTTGTGAGTCTGTTTTCACCATCACCGGCTCCAGGTTCAGTCGTCGATTTCGTCTTTTCCATTCTCGGCAATTGAGTGGCCTGCCGAATCGATTGAGATCTTTTACGCGGCGAACGCGTTGGGTCCTGTACCTTGTTTCGCTCGCCACAAGCGGTAGCCGCCGATGAATGCATTCTCATTCGCGCCCAAACGCGTTTTCGGCGGTAGGGTTTTGATTTTCTTCACGTTTCCGCCTCCCAGCACGACGTAGTCTGCGCTCAACGCTGTCTGGAGTTCTTGCACGATGCGAGCAACATATCGGCGCCATTTCTTTTTTCCCATCCGCTTGAGTCCTCTCAATCCGAGGTAATCTTCGTAGGTTTTTCCCTTCTTGTAAGGAAGATGAGCTAGCTCCATTGGTTCGAGGACGCCATCCACAATCATGGCCGAACCGAGTCCGGTACCGAGCCCGAGAAAGAGCATCCGGCCCCCCTTGTATGAGCCAACTGCTTGCATGGCGGCGTCATTAATTACCTTTACGGGACAACCCAGCCCTTTGGCATAATCAAACCCTACCCAACCTTTACCCAGATTGTATGGTTCGCGCATGGGCCTACCCTGCACCACGGGGCCCGGATACCCGATCACGGCGACGTCGTACGGCCAGTCCCTTGCTGCCTTCCTCACCCAGTTGCACATCAGACGGGCTGTCATCTTTCGTCCCGATGTAACCTTCCGCGGCGACTGTTGGCCGGTCGCAAGAATCTTCACGTGAGTCCCGCCCACGTCAACCACAAGAACCTTCGGAGCCATTCATCCCTCCGTTCTCTTCTGACCTTCAGTGCAGGCGCCGTCGAAGAGGTCTCGCTCACGGTTCTGAATCTCGAAATCGGTCGCCGGGTCTCCCACCCTTTGCGACTTTCGAAGGAGGGATACCACGACTTTATCCCATTTTCAACTTACACCTTATACAGTTTCACCGGGATGGCCTTCGCATAGTGCGCGAAATCCTGATCCGTAGTGAAGATTTGCCACCCATGCCGCGCGGCCGCCGCGCAGATCAGAAAGTCGATTGCCGAGCCTGCAATCCCGCGCGACCGGCACTGATCATTCATTCGCGCCGCTTCCTCGAAATCCGAAATTTCTAGTGCAGGCTCGTCAAAGGCTCGCAGGTAATCGCGTAGCTTGCGGAATTTGCTCTCTTCCTTGATTCCCGAGAGCAACTCCTGACGGATCGGGCCCAAGATGCGCGCACTTCCGCTGCGAATGAGCTCTGTAAGTTCTTGAACCAAGCGCGGTTCCGAAGCGCTGAGATGGTGGGCTTGACGGCGGAGGGCTAACGACCAGATCGGCGTGTCGATCAGGACCGTCATCGGGAATGGCGGCGGCGTTCGGCCTTGTAGTCGTACGACGGGTCGAACTCGAAGGTACCAAAAGCCTTCAGGATTTCCTGCTGTTTGCGATGCCTGACGTATTCCGCTAGGGCGGCGGTTGAGTTGTGTAGATCAATACACAAAGCAAAGAGCCGGGTCAGAGGACCCGGCCCCACTCAAGCTTTGAAACCTTGCAACCTTGAAGCTCTGAAACCTTGAGACTTTGAAACCTGCTCTAGCTACACCCGCTCGTACTCCCGCAACTCATGCACTTATAGCAGCTGCCATTTCTTACCATGATCGATCCGCAGACGTGGCAGCTTGGCGCATCGCCTAGATCAATCATGTTTGCCAAGGCGTCGGCTGCGTGGACGGAGCCTGCCGGCCTTGGCTCGTTGGTCGTTGCTGACGCGTTCAGATCGCCGATCGTCTGCGGTCCCGGTAACGCTCGCTTCATGCCCAGGTTCTCGAACAGCATCTGCTGCTGTCCGGTCTGGAAGCGCAGGTGCAGCCAGCGGAAGATGTAATCCATGATCGACTTGGCGAAGCCGATATCAGGATTGCCGCTCCAGCCGCTGGGCTCGAAGCGCGTGTGCGCGAACTTCTCGCAGAACAACTTCAGCGGAACTCCGTGCTGCAGCGCGATCGAAACCGCGAGAGCGAAGCTGTCCATCAACCCGCTGACCGTCGAACCTTCCTTGGCCATGGTGATGAACAGCTCGCCGGGCGTGCCGTCAGGATAAAGACCGACGGTGAGATATCCTTCGTGGCCTCCAACATTGAACTTATGCGTAACCGAGGCGCGCTCTTCGGGCAACTTGTGCCGTACCGCCTTCGGAGGACGGTTCAGATCTTCTTCTTCAACGTGCGCCGCGGCGGCAGCAATGCGCGCATCGTCTTTGCCCGAGTTCGCAGTCTTGGTGCCCGCAGCCGAAAGAGGCTGCGACTTCTTGCATCCATCGCGATAGATCGCGACCGCCTTCAGGCCCAAGCTTCCATGCCTGGAGATACGCTTCCATGATGTCTTCGACAGAAGCGCTCTCGGGCAGGTTGACCGTCTTCGAGATCGCACCCGAGATGAACGGCTGCGCCGCCGCCATCATCCGCAGATGCCCCATGTAGTGAATCGACCGCGTACCCTTCGCCGGCTTGAACGAGCAATCAAACACAGCCAGGTGATCCTCGTTCACATGAGGCGCACCCTCAATCGTTCCCGTAGCGTCAATGTAACTGACAATCGCATCCGCCTGCTCATGGGTGTATCCCAACTTAAACAACGCCGTAGGCACGGTGTTGTTGACGATCTTAATCATCCCCCCGCCCACCAGCTTCTTGTACTTAATCAACGCCAAATCCGGCTCGATCCCGGTAGTATCGCAGTCCATCATAAATCCTATGGTTCCTGTGGGGGCTAGAACCGTGACCTGGGAGTTGCGATAGCCGTGCTTTTCGCCGTGGGCCAGGGCTTCGTCCCAGCATTGCTTGCTGGCTTCGTGGACTGCGGTGGGGACGTTGTTCTTGTTGATGTTATTCACCGAGGCGCGATGCATGCGGATCACGTCTAAGAACGGCTCGCGATTGATGTACCAGCCGGGGCAGGCGGCGCCGGGAGTTACTTTCTCGCCGAGATTGTTTTCGGCGAGACCTTTCTTGATGGGCTCGGTGGCTGGGGCCAGCGGTTCGCAGAGTTCGGCGATCTTCGAACTTTGTAAGTAGGCTTGGCCGCACATGATGGCAGTTACACAGGCGGCGTAGTCGCGTCCGGCGTCGGAGTCATACGGCAAGCCTGAGGCCATTAATAGAGCGCCTAAGTTCGCGTAGCCGAGTCCGAGCGGACGATAGTCATGCGAGTTCTTGGCGATCATCTCGGTGGGATATCCGGCGTTGTCGACCAGGATTTCCTGCGCAGTGATGGTGATGTCCACGGCATGGCGATAGGCTTCGACATCGAACGTGCCGTTCGGCGCGAACTTGAGTAAGTTCAAGCTGGCCAGGTTGCAAGCCGAGTCATCGAGGAACATGTACTCGGAGCAGGGATTCGACGCGTTGATGCGCGCGGTGTTCTTCGAAGTGTGCCAGCGGTTGACGGTGGTATCGAACTGCATGCCGGGATCTCCGCAATGCCACGTAGCTTCGGAGACCTTCTTGAGCAGGTCTTTGGCTTTGTAAGTATTGACGACGCGGCCGTCTTTAATGGCGCGGGTGGAGAAGTCGGTGTCGCGCGTGACGGCGTACATGAAGTCGTCGGTGACGCGCACGGAGTTGTTGGCGTTCTGGAAGAAGATCGACGAGTAGGCGTCGGAATCGGGATGCGAGCCGTCGTAGCCCTGGGCAACCAGTGCATGCGCCTTGGCTTCTTCTTTGGCCTTGCAATCGATGAAGTCGATGATGTCGGGATGGTCGACATTGAGGATGACCATCTTGGCCGCGCGCCGAGTCTTGCCTCCGGACTTGATGACGCCGGCAAAGGCGTCAAAGCCCTTCATGAAGCTCAACGGGCCGCTGGCGGTTCCGCCGCCGGAGAGGCCTTCTGTGGAAGAGCGCAGCGGAGAGAGGTTGGTGCCGGTGCCGCTGCCCCACTTGAAGAGCATGCCTTCGGTCTTGGCGAGAGTCAGGATCGAGTCGAGCGAGTCGTGCACGGAGTTGATGAAGCAGGCCGAGCACTGAGGCGTCTTGTAGCCGGTAACGGAGAACTCGACGCGGCCGGCTACCGGGTTCCAGTGCCAGTTCTGCGCGTCGGAGTTGGGCTCGATGCGGTCGCATCCTACGTTGAACCAGACCGGCGAGTTGAATGCCATGTACTGGCGAAGCAGGATGTGGACGAGTTCGTCATGGAACGTGGCGCCGTCTTCGGGCGTATGGAAGTAGCCCTGAGTCAAACCCCAGTCGCGAATGGTCTCGGCGACACGGGAGACAAGCTGGCGAACTCCGGTCTCGCGATCGGGAGTGCCAACGGTACCGTGCAAATATTTGGAGGCGACGATATTGGTCGCGGTCATCGACCAGTCCTTGGGGACTTCCACGTCCTTCTGCTCGAAGATCGAGTTGCCCTGGGCGTCGGTGATGGACGCAATGCGGCGCTCCCACTCGACCTGGTCGTATGGATTCTCGCCGGGCTTGGTAAAGAAGCGGCGGAAGGTCAGGCCTGGGGCTCGCTTTTTAGTCTCAACCGGGACGGTGGTCGTCGTCGTAGCGGCGGCCTCTTTTTTAACTTTTTCAGTCACTTCTGACATCGCCTCTCTCCTGTATTTGATTCTTCAAATGATTGCAGTGATGCGTGAACTGCCGGGCTTTTCCGGCCTGTATCTTGTTGATCTGCTTGCTCCTGCGCACGCACGGGCATGGCAAGAGCAGATTCCTCGCCTATCGCTTACGCTTGGGCTCGGAATGACAAAGCTTTTCGAAATTGATTTAAAGAGCGTGCTTCGCCGCACTGCGTGCGGGTTGACGGACGAATGCATCCGTCGCCAAGTGTTTCTTCTAAAAGCCGTCGGGGAGCGGGGTCGGATCGATGATCTCGGCTTTCGGCTCCTGGGCGCACAGAACGGTATGCGAAACGCCACCCTCAAACGGCGCAGACTGCGGGCCGCTGGAAATGCCGGAAGCGGTCTCGGACGAAGCCCCCATCCACTGCTGTAAGGCATCGCAAGCGGTCTTGCGCTGCCCAGCGTCTTCAATAATGACGTAGCGCACAAAGCACTTGCCCGAGGAAAAGCGCTCACGGGCCGGGTTGCCCGGCAAGAAAAGGCGTCCCAACGTCATGCCCAGATCGTCGGTTTCGGTGATTTCGAAGAGCGCCAGCATGCGCTTGTCGCCCATTTCCCCGGGGGCCATCACTTCCTCGCCCATGGCGAACAGGCCGGGCTTGCTCGGCACTAATAGGAGATCGAAGCTGGACTCGCAACGGAACCAACGCGACCACTGCAAACGGCGGTGATCCAGGGCGGGTTCGAAATTGTGACGTTTGAGGGATTGGGCAACGAGGTGGGTTAAACCTTCCATCAGCACTCCTCTCAACAACGGGCTCTATTTCCTTCGGGCAGCCGGCGCGCCCTCAGCTTGTCAGTCAAGGAAGGATGGGAATGCAAGCCCCGCCTCCCGGGAGATTTCCACAAAACTTGGTTATCAAACTGAGTCGTTCCCCGAGGGGATGTCCGGTTGAACCGGGGAACGGCCACCGCGATCCAAGGTTTTAGGCCTACGTCCTATGAGTTTGGGACTGCTTATCGTCCGGAACTCGCTTGGTTTAGTGGGGCGGCGCCGGGGTCACCTCGGCCACGGCGAACGCCCCTGGTTTTGTTGTTAGTTTCCCGTTTGTTTTGCCTTGCAGCGCCCTCGTTTCCGGGGGCGTTTACAGCTCCATGGGATCGCTACAGTACGCCAGCTAATTGGGCCTGTCAAGGGATAACCACTACATATTGTATCTCAAACAATTAACAAGCGTAATGCTCCCCTGAAGTGCCGTTTTCCACAGTGCAGGTTTTGGAAATGTGTTCAGGCGATTGCGACGCGAGCTGGAGCCCCGCGGTTAAGAGCGGCATCGCGCACTCTGCGGGAGGAAATTGGACACCAGTCTTCTTTGGCTGGACCCATGGCTACATAGACATCTTCGAAAATTTGCCGGGGAGCGATACGGCGCATTCCATCGGAGGACTCGACCACATAATCCCCGGCGATGCCATGATGTTCACGCCCCAGCGCGTCAGTGAAAGTTAGCGGTTCGGTCAGTTGCCTGGCACGAATCAGGAATCGTGTGCGATAGATTTGCCATTCGCTTGCCGTTGTCATGCTCTACTCACCCTCGGGGGGAGGAAAGAAACCAATGAGTTGTGAACGAGTTTACGAGCGTCGCCGTGACGCAAAAATCCGACCAGCTTCTGAGAGCAGATCGTTTACTATCCCCGACCTTGCTCTTCCCGGTTCGAGTTTTTGTTTGCGGTGGAGTGAATCTACGAAAGCATTAGCGTTGGGTCAATTCCAAAAGAATGGTGCAGTAGAAGGAAAAGCCGGGCCGCCGATGTGACGGATAAACTCACTCAATCTTCGCATTGTGGAAAGCTCAAAAGCCGCACTGGTGCTGGGAGTTCTTGCGTACTCCGACGGACCCTGAAAGTTGCGGTACACTGGCGGGCCCGAATTTCCACAGAGCGCGCACAGGAATTGCAGAAATAGTGCCGAGCAACGGGTACCTGTTACCGAGTATCGAGTACCGAGTACCGAGTACCGAGTACCGAGTACCGAGAAAGAGGGTTCGGATGAAGTGTTTGATTTTGCTGATTTTGTCATGCTCGTGTTTTGCTGTCGCGCTGGCTGGGCAGACATCGGCTTCCACAACTTTTCAAATCAAGTGCGGCGTGTTGATCGACGGCAAAAGCGACACTGCGCGCAAGAACATCACCATCACGGTCGAGGGGGAACGCATTACCTCGGTTGGCGACGGTTCAGGCAAAGGCGAAGTCATCGATCTTTCCCGCGAAGCTTGTCTGCCGGGATTGATCGACACCCATACTCACGTCTTGCTGCAAGGCGACATCACCGCGGCCGATTACGACGCTCAGTTGCTCAAGCAGTCTTCTGAATATCGAACGATTGTCGCCACGGTGAATGCGCGGCGGGCGCTGGATTATGGCTTCACCACCATTCGCGATCTGGAAACCGAGGGGGCGGGTTACGCCGATGTTGATGTAAAGAAAGCGATCAACAATGGCGTGATCCCGGGTCCGCGCATGCAGGTGGCGACGCGGGCACTAGACGTGACAGGAGCGTATCCGTTGACCGGGTATGCTCCGGGCGTTCCCGTTCCGCATGGGGTGCAGGTGGTGGACGGGGCCGACGATGCCCGCAAGGCAGTGCGTGAGCAGATCCTCTATGGCGCGGACTGGATCAAGGTGTATTCCGATCGCAGCTATTTTCTGCGTTCGGATGGAGTACTGGACGACATTCCGACCTTCACCATGGACGAGTTGCGGGCCATCGTGGACGAAGCCCACCGCGAAAAACACAAAGTCGCTTCGCACGCGATGGCTCTGAACGGCGTGCACAATTCCGTGGAAGCCGGCGTGGACACGATCGAGCATGGCAACTATATCGCCGATGCAGACTTGAAAAAGATGGCAGCCAACGGAATCTGGTATGTGCCGACGATTTTTGTGGGCGCGTATGTGGCCGAAGGACGCGCCAAGGCGGGCGCCCCGGTCTGGCTGAAGATGGTGGACGTACACGAAGACACGTTTCGGCGCGCGTTGAAGGCGGGAGTGAAGATCGCTTTCGGTACCGATGCTGGAGGATTTGATTGGGGAATCGACCCTGCCAAAGAGTTCGCCTACATGGTGAAGTGGGGAATGACTCCGGCGCAGGCGTTGCGCTCCGCTACCTCGTCCGCGGCAGAGTTGCTGGGCATGCAGGATCAGGTGGGCGCGATCGAGATCGGGAAGTTTGCCGACATCGTGGCGGTCCCGGAAGATCCTATGAGCGATATAACCGTTCTTGAGAAGGTGGATTTCGTTATGAAGGGCGGAACTGTGTATAAACGACCGAATTTTTGATTGCTGATTTTTGAATGGAAAATACCGTCGTTTTCTTCAGCAAATGCGACCGGCCCTGATAGGTTAGTTAGCTTCCCAGCGGCATGATCAAGAGGCATGCTTTGCTGGAGGGCATCATGAGCCGCTTTCTCCTTTTCACTGCAACTCTTGTTTTCACTGCTGCTGTCTGTTTTTCGCAGACTTCCAACTCAGATCCGAGTGCTGACCAGAATACTTCGGTGGTCACGAGTCGAAGTGTCGATCCGCAGACCGCGGTTCCGGGCGCGGAAAACGGGCAAGATCCTTACGGCCGTCCAGTGCAACCGGTGGGAACCACGCAGGTTTCACCTCTGCCTGCGGTAGCGCCGAACGATCAGCAGCAATTCGCCCAGAACGTGAAAGACGTTCATTTCGACTTCAATCGTTCAGAGTTACGCGCGGACGACCAGGCAACGCTGCAGCAGGATGCTGAGTGGTTAAAGGCGCATCCGGATGTGGTGTTCACGATTGCGGGGCAGGCTGATCCGCGCGGAGACATCGTTTATAACCTTTTCTTGTCGGATGAGCGTGCGCTGGCGACGCGAGACGCCCTGGTGAAGTTGGGAGTGTCATCGCAACAAATCGTGTTCGCACAGGGCTGGGGGAAACTCTATCCCGTCTGCCAGCAGGACGATGAATCGTGCTGGAGCCAGGACCGCAGAGCTCATTTGGCGGCCTGGTCGCCGGACGCGGGTCCGTTGACGATAGCTGGGGGATCGGTGAGCGGAGCGGAGTAGAGCGGTGTCCGAACAAGATTGAGCGGACTCGGCCACCGGGTCGACAGGCGAATGCTTGCGTCCTTACGCCGGTTCGCTCTCGCCAAGAGCTTTACTTGGAAGCGTGGTCGCCCGATGCGGGGCCGCTGCCCGCGCGCTTGACGCCGTACTTCGATGCTTTCTGGCAAGTGTAGTACTTGGCCAATCGCGTGGAGTCGCCAATACCTTCGCGTTTCATCACGTAGGTGCGCAACTTGAAGCAAGATCCATCCGCCGAATCCGGGCGCAACAAACTCGCGCTGTCCACTGCTGCGCCGTCACGAAGGCTTGTGAGATTTGAAGACTGCGAGGGAGGTTGAGGCTGCCGTTCCTCCGCAAACCCGGAAGCGGCGATCAGAGAGAACATGATAAGGAGGGCCCAAATGCGCATAAAAGCCTCCAGTACGCATTATGCACCTGGCGTTTTCTACGCGACAAGGGGCGATATGTTAGCTACCCACCCTGGGAGATGAGGTAAACCAAACGCATCGGCGGGAACCCGCATCCAAGTCGCTGGATGCCGTTGGGGTTACAAGTCGCCTGGCTGTTTCTTCTCGCAATTCCGATCGCCTGCGTTGCGTGGACCATCACGCATGAAGAAGTGTTCCGGGAACCGCGCGAATTCTGCGTCCGCGAAAGCAAAGAAGGCGGCAGCGCTGCCAAGCGGAAATTTTTCTACCTGTTCACGTGCGAATACTGCTTCAGCCATTACGTTACGATCTTCTTTTTGATTGTCACCCGGTTCAAACTTCTGTACCCCGACTGGCGCGGATACCTGCTCTCGCTATTCGCCCTGGTGTGGATTGCCAACCAGTACATGAGCATCTACAACCGGCTGCGGTTGGACATTAAGCACGAAACAATCGAGATCAAGCAGGAAGAGAAAAAGATAAAGAGTCCGAAAGCTGCGTAGAAGCTAGGGCGCCATCACTCGCCACAGGTCTTCTTCCGACAGCTTCAAACGCATGGCTTTCCCGTTCACGATCTCGCCGAAACGAACCCATTCCGGGCTTTTTTCTTCGTCGCGAAGGTAGAAGCTGCCATCTTCGGCGGCTTCGAGCGGAACCACTCCGTCCATCATCAACTTGCCTTTGCGGATCACGATGTGGGTGCTGCCAATCCAGGGGCTTTCGTTGCGATAGTGTCCAACGTAACTGGACCATTCCTTGGGATATGCGAATTGTTTGGGGCCGGAATATCTTGCATTGGTGTACCAATCGCCTCCCCATCCCGCCTCGACCACGGCGCTCTTCGGATCTTTTTCGTCGGCGCGGCCGAACAGGAGCGGGAAGCGATCAAAATCGGGATGTAGCACCGTGAATGTGTCGCCGCCCGATTCGAGCGGAACTCGCTGGCCTTGATGGACGAGGAATAGCTTGTCATCTTCGGTTACGAATTCCAGAGTCTTGCCATCGGGACTCTTGTACGTTGCCGCATAGTCTGCCGCGTTCTGAACCTTCGTGGGTGGATCGAGCGCTGGCATGGCCGGTAAAGATTTGCCCGCCCGCTGCGCCCGCATGAGTTGCAACGCATATTGCGCGACCGGATTGGGCCGGTATCCCTGCATGGCGTTGATGGAAGCAAATGCGCCGACTCCCTCGTCTGCGTCCACCTGCAGCGCCGAGGCAAACGAAACCATGCCGCCGGTATGACGCAGGATTTTGTGTCCATCGAGCGTATCGATTCCCATGCCGTATCCGTAACTCGCCGTAGGGCCGAACTCCGCCGCTTTGACATAAGGCTTCGAGAACATGGCGAAGCTTTCCTCGGAGATGAGGCGACCCTTCGGCGTCTTGCCACCCGACGCCATCATTTGCAGGTACCGGCCCATGTCGCGGGGAGTCGAGGCGACGCAGCCGTCGCCGTCGGTAATGATGATGGCGGGCGCTTCGGACAACTTTCCGTAGCGCGGATAGGGACGGTCGTTCTGGTAGACGTAGTAATTCTTAGCGACCTTGGTCGCGGATATCGAGAGTGATCACCGGTTCGCTCTGATCCATCGCGAGCGGCTCGAATATGCGTTTGCGCAGAATCTCTGGCAAAGGCCGGCCTTCGAGCGTCCATAGAAGATGTCCCAGAGCCGAATATCCCATGTTGCAGTAATGAAACGTGTCGCCGGGCGCATAGGCGGCGCGATGCTTTTGCGCGGGATCGGAAGGGAACACCGGCGGAATACTGGGCAGGCCCGAGGTATGAGTCAGCAAATGATGCGTGGTTATGGGGGCAAATTTCGAATCGATGCGAAACCAGGGCAGATAGTCGGTGACCGGCTTGTTCAGGTCGAGCTTGCCTTCCTCGTGCAACTGGAGCAGAGAAATGGCCACGAACGACTTGCTGATCGAGCCGATGTGAAACAGCTGGTCCGGCTGGACCGCCATTTTGTGCTCCACATCGCTGAAGCCATAGGTGGAGACGCGTTGCACTCCGTCACGATCGGCCAGGACCAGCGTCATGCCGGGAGCGTTCATGTTGCGCATGTATTGCTCGACGAACTGATCGAGCGGCGAATAGAGCGGCTGGTATCGGCTCGAGGTTTGGGCAAACGATTCCACGACGAAGAACCTGCTGGCGGCGGAGACGGCGGCAATCCCGGCTCCGAGACTGAGCAACTGCCTGCGCGTGATTTCCTGGGACATGACGATCCTTGGAAATGAATTTTTCGGGAGAGTAACACCGGGGTAGTTCAAAAACAATCAACCACAGAGGACGCGAAAGGAAAACCGGCGTAGCCGATAAGACTTGCGCGCATGAAAAATGGGAGCGGCGGGCCGCTCCCATGCGAAACCAGATCTTGTTGTTACAGAACCTGGACGTTTTCTGCCTGGAGGCCCTTCGGGCCTTTGGTGACGGTGAACTGCACCGCCTGGCCTTCTTGCAGGCTGCGGAATCCGCCGGCCTGGATGGCTGAGAAATGCACGAAAACGTCTTCACCCGACTGGCGGCTGATGAATCCGTACCCTTTTGCGTCGTTAAACCACTTCACTGTTCCTTGTTCCAACGTAGTACTCTTTTCTGTTGTGAATTTGAATCTGCTGAGAAGAATCGCTGGTGAGAGGTGGTATCGCTTCGAGCGGACCGACTATCAACCGCGGGTTCAAACTGAGCCGGAACACATTATATGCATGAACGAACCAGAATTGATGCAGTTTATTTTTGACGGGATCCATGCCGGCCGGGGCCTCCCCGGCCAAGGACTTTACTGCCGCCTAACTGGCGATAGCGGAAACACTCTGTATTGTGGTCGTTCACCATCCCTACGGCCTGCATGAAGGCGTAGCAAATCGTCGATCCCACGAAGTTAAAGCCACGTTTTCTCAGGTCTTTGCTCATGGCATCGGACTCCGGCGTGCTGGCCGGAAGACCCTCCCCTGGCCTGAATGCGTTGATCTTCGGCTTGCCTCCCACGAACTGCCATACATAACGGTCGAAGGAACCGAACTCCTTCTGAACGGCGAGAAAGGCCTGGGCGTTGCTGATCGCAGACGCGATTTTCAGCCGATTGCGGATGATGCCATCATTTCCTAAAAGCGCTTTGATCTTTTTCGCGTCGTAGTTGGAAATTCGTTTGGGGTCGAACTTGTTGAAGGCTTTGCGGTAGTTCTCGCGCTTGCGAAGAATCGTGTCCCAGCTCAGTCCGGCCTGTGCCCCTTCAAGGATCAGGAACTCGAACAGGACCCGGTCATCATGCTGCGGCACACCCCATTCTTCATCGTGGTAGGCGATGGCAAGGTCGTTACGGGCCCAGGAGCAGCGGAGTCGATCCATTTTTGATTTAGATTTTTGATTGTTGAATTGAAAACCTGACACCATCCCAGACAGCCAAGATTTTTTCCTTATTACTGCAGCGATTTCGGATCGGACAGGTTCTTCGGAGAGTGCCGGTTCAACAAAGCGATCAACTCGCTCGCTCCCGCAGGTGCCCCGACTTTGTGGGCGCGGATAATGTCTTTCGCGCTGACCTTTTTCCCGTACAGCTTCTCGTTGGCGCGATTATCCGGCCGCAGCGTAGAGCCTTCAAGCGAGACTCCGGCAAACAATCCACGCGACCGGGAATAAGACAGAATCTCCGCCCGCATCACAATGTCGGTGGCCGCGGTCGAATCGCGGCCCTTCGGTCCGGCGGCTGCAGCGGCATCGGCCCCCAGCTTCACTTTGCTGCCCAGCAGCGATTCTGCTCCGCGCGGATTCATCACCAGCAGCACGAAGTCGGTCGCTTGTCCTCCAAGCTGAAATCCGATGTTCACTCCTTCCAGCGCGTACATCGCCGGGGCTCCCCAAGGCCCGGTATAGTGCTGGCCGGAGCGGCAGATCATCACCCCACGTCCGTAGCTGCCACCAATACCAATTGCGCCTTTTTTTACCGACGGAAGCACGATGATGCACTCGGCGCGGTCCAGCAGGTCCTTGGGAATGTCGTCGGGAATGTCGAGAATTTCCTTGAGTACCTGACCCGACTCCTTGACCCGGTCTTCCTCTTTCTCGTTGTCGGCGGCGAACAAAGGGAGTGCGAGCAAACACGCCGTAACCACCGCCAGCAGCTTTTTCATGAGTGCCTCCTGAATTAAGCAGCACCATCTTAAACCAGAGCTGGATGCGGGTCGCGGGGTGGCATGAGCGACACTTCGAAAGGGCATGGCCCCAGTGGCCAAAAGACTGGAGTGAAGGGATTTGCAGAGCCATGACCGGATGCGTGCTCCTTTTGTAACTTGGCACTTCCCGCAAGGTCTCCTAGAGTGCAGAAGAGTTAAACCGGCGCTGCGCGGCGCTTTCGGCCCTTCACTTGCATCTATATAGGTGTGACGGGCGGCAACCATTCCGGGGCTTTGAAAAGACGGGACTTGCTGGGAACGAAGTACATGAGAGTGACTTTTTTTCTCGCTGCTGTGCTGATGGTCTCGCCGTCTTTGCTGGCGCAGTCGCAATCGTCGTATGCGCCCGCAGCGGCTCTGTCGGCATTTGCTTCCAGTCCCGATACCGATTCTGATTCTGTCCTCACCATCAAGAAGCGCGTCGATGAAGTCAACGTTCTGTTCATCGCGACCGACAAGCACGGCAAGTTCGTGCGCAATCTGAGTCAAGGCGATTTTTCGATTCTTGACGACCGCCAGCCTCCGCAATCCATTGACGCCTTTCGGCGTGAGACTGATCTGCCTCTGCAACTGGGTCTGCTGGTGGATACCAGCGGTTCTGTGCGCGAGAGGTTCGCCTTCGAGCAGGAAGCCGCCGCCAGCTTTATGGAAAAAACTTTGCGGCCCGGATTCGACAAAGCTTTCGTCATGGGCTTCAGCAAGAACAGCACGGTGGCGCAGGACTTCACCGATAACGCGACGCTGTTACAAACCGGTGTACAGCGGCTGCACAGTGGGGGCGGCACCGCGCTTTACGATGCCATTTATAGAGCCTGCAAAGAAAAGCTCGCCAAAACCGAAACCGACCACCCGATGCGCCGCGCCATCATCGTGATCAGCGATGGCGAGGACAATCAAAGCGAAGTGACTCGCGCCCAAGCTATCGAAATGGCTGAGCGTTCTGAAGTGATCATTTACGCGATTTCTACCGATGACAGCGGGTTGGTTTTGCGCGGGGATAAAACTTTGGAGCAACTGGCCGATGCCACCGGCGGGCGCGCCTTCTTCCCGTACAAAATGAAAGATGTCAAAGCCTCGTTCTCGGCCATCGAAGACGAGCTACGAAGCCAGTATGTGGTTTCTTACCGCCCGGCAAATTTTGATGCCGACGGAAGGTTCCGCTCCATCGAGATCACCGCCAACAAGAAAGATCTTCAAGTACGCGCCCGCCGCGGATACTTCGCGCCCCGCCAGTAAGCTCGCTCAGAGCTTCCTTTTTCAACTCCTGGTCCGGCAATGATCGCTGTCGAAAAGCGAAATGACTTTTGCCTAGGTAGTCGAAAATGGGTTTGGAAATTCGGAATGGCCGGGAGTTCGTGAACATCACTGATCTCCAAGCCTTCGCTGACGAGACGGAAGCAGCTCGCAAATATTGTCTGTGAAATCGCTGGTTTCGACAGCTATCCTCGCAAGATGTATCGTTTCGCTTGTAGAAGGAATCTCCTAAGCGTTACGTCGCCATCGAAACGAAGCAGGGTGCGCAAGCACTCGTTCATTCCGTGTTGGCGATCAGTAATCCAGTGCGATACTAGACTGAGGGAAGCCTATGCTCTTCCGGCCATGCATTTGGCTACTCGTTGTAGTCTTAAGCCCCGCCTTGTTTGCCTCCGGCACTCCTAACATTGTTCTGATCACGATTGATACGGCGCGCGCCGATCGCATGGGATTCCTGGGCTGGGACGGGGGTTGACTCCTAAGATCGACGAGTTGGCCAAGCAATCGGTGATCTTACGCACGCGTATTCTCAGGTTCCGCTTACTACTGCGTCGCACGCAACGATTCTGAGTGGCACGTATCCACAGTTTCACAAGGTGAACGATGCGGGCGTGCCGCTGGCGGCCGACGTGCCTTATGGCCCGGCAGTGCTGCGAGCGCACGGGTATCAAACGGCCGCCTTCGTGGGGGCGGTGATTCTTGATCCGAAGGGCGGCGGAGCACCAGGGATTCGATCGCGGCTTTGGGACTTACGACGCAGGATTTCGTAGCCGAGGCGCAGGCGAAGATCGATATCAAACTCTGGAACGGC
This sequence comes from Terriglobia bacterium, assembly GCA_963797845.1. Classification (GTDB taxonomy): domain Bacteria; phylum Acidobacteriota; class Terriglobia; order Terriglobales; family Acidobacteriaceae; genus DASREM01. The sequence goes on along the minus strand of CAWCRE010000003.1, from coordinate 862,406 downwards.
GGGCCGACGAAGTTGTGACGCGTGCGGTGACGTGGATCAAGAAGCGCAAGGCTGGGCCCTTCTTGTCTGTGGGTGCACGTATACGACCCGCACGCCCCTTATGATCCGCCGGAACCCTATCGCAGCCGCTACGCGTTCGGATCTCTATAGCGGAGAGATTGCTTACACCGATGCGGCGCTGGGAAAGCTCTTGGAGGCGTTGAGGGCGGACAAGCTGTTCGACGGAAGTGCCATTGCAGTCATGGGCGATCACGGTGAGGCGCTGGGAGAACATGGAGAGCGGGGGCACGGCGTCTTTCTGTATGACCCCACTATTCACGTGCCCTTGCTGCTGAAATTGCCAAATGGTCGGTCGGCAGGAATGCGCGTGAGATCGCTCGCAGGACTAGTAGATGTGATGCCGACGTTGCTGGCGAGTGCCGGGATCTCGCCGCCTGCTGCTATGCAGGGGAAATCTCTGCTTGGCCGGTTAAATGGCAAAACGGGTGACGAACCAGCTTATGCTGAGACCGATTATCCGCGCAAAGCATTTGGCTGGAGTCCTCTTCGTTCCGTACGAACTGGGAAGTATTTGTTCGTCGAGGCTCCGCGCAAGGAACTCTACGATCAGTCGAGCGATCAAAGTGAAGATAACAACCTTGCTGGTACCGCGACGGCGGTGTGTGGAACGCTCGAAAGCAGAATTACAGGAATTTCGACAGCGCACTGTGAGCACCCGGCACCGACAAAGTGCGGCCATCGATCCGGATCAAGCGCGGAAATTGAGTGCGCTGGGATATGTTGCTTCGAGCGGCACTGCGGAAAAAGATGGCGATGTTGGGGGTATCGATCCGAAAGACAAGATTGAAGTGGCCAACCTGATTACCGAGGCGAACCTGGCCACGGAGGAGGGGCGGAACCAGGAAGCAATCCAGAAATTGCAAAGAGCGGTGAAAATTGATCCTGGAGTCGCGCCCGGATATGCAGCTCTTGGATCTACACTGGTCGCGGTAGGCAAAGCGCAAGACGCAGCGACAGCGCTGCGGAAAGCCATCGAACTGCAACCGACCTCGGTCATGGCTCACTACGAGCTGGGCATCGCCATGTTTCAGCTTGGGGATCTGAATTCGGCTGCTCCGCAATTCGAGGCAGCAGTGGCAGGAGACCCATCGAGCGCCACCATGCGTTACTCGCTGGCATCTGTGTATGTGCGGCAGAATCGGATGGAAGATGCCGAAAAAGGAATTGCGGAAAGCCCTGCAACTGAAGCCGGGGATGTACCTGGCGAACGTGATGATGGGGCAGATTTTCATCGTGCAGAAGCAGCCGGCGACGGCGTTGTCTTTCCTGAGAAGCGCAGAGAAGGTTATTCCTGAGTCTGCGGAGGTTCATGGATTGTTGTCCAATGTATATGGGCAACTGGGCCAGAAGGGTGAGGCAGAACGGGAACGAACGTTGGCTCAGCCGAAGCAGTGAAACTCGGAGCGCCATCGTCGTAGCGTTTGGGGGATTTATTCGTTCAGTGGATCGCTAACGGAATTTGACAGGAAACAAAGAAGAAAAAACCCACCGGCGAGCCGGTGGGTGCGTAATTGATGCGGATCGCCATTTAGAACTGCACGCCGCCGATTGTGTCCTGAATGATGCCACTGTTGGTATCCGGCCAGACAGCGTATACCGCTTTGCCATTCCAGATGCTCACGTAGTAGTCACCCATGAAGCTACCGCCGAATCCGTCTTTGGACGGATCTGACAGTTGGCTGGTCAAAGCATGGCTAGCGCTCCAAGTGGTGCCGTTCGTGGAAGTGCTAAAGAACGGCTGATACTTCTTGTTGTTCGGATCGTTACGACGGTCAAGCCAAGTGGCTTCCAGTTTCGATCCATGGAGGTTGATCCAATAGAAGAATTGGTCGCCAGTGTTCGATGTGGTCACGCGAACCGGAGCGGAGAAGGTTGATCCGCCGTTAGTGGATTTTGCTACCTGGACCTGCATCTGAGTTCCGGTCCAGTTATACATCGCTACGTACACAGTGGCGGTGGAACCGCTCCCAGTCGCAGCGTTGGCTGGAACGTTGCTCACGCGCTCAGAGGTGTTGGGCAAGCAACCATAGAACGCGCCGCAGCTATCGGGTGCCATCTTTACCGTAGCAACCGTGACAGGTGTGCTCCAGGTATTGCCGCCATCGGTGGACTTGGATAGCAGGATGGGAGTGTTGGTGCCGCCGCAATCGCCTGCGGGCCCCGTCGCTGGGCAGCGAATCCAACTCAGGTAAACCGTTCCATCGGTACCGATGGCAAGGTCGGTGAACTGGTCCACGTTGTTGGGAAACGTCTGCACGGTGTCGGCAGCCACGCTGGTCCAGGTCGCGCCACCGTCGGTGGAATGGGATACCCAAATCTGGCTGTTGCTATTCGAAGCAAATTGCGTTGAGGAAACGTAGATCGTGTTCTTGTGCGCGCTGCTAACGTTGTCGATTTCCATCCACGGCTTATCGGCGGTGTAACCCAGTTTCGCTGTGATAATGGTGACCGGATTACTCCAAGTGACTCCGAAGTCGGTTGAAGTGAAACCAACAATCTTGCCGCTTTGAATGCCACCGGCGTGCGCGACATTATTCGAGTCGTACCCGACGACCGGATCACCTTCGCCACCGCTTCCCTTCGAGCAGGTGTGCGTCCAGGTTGTTCCGCCGTCGCTGCTGGCATAGAAGCCTTGCACGTTTGAGCAGTTATAGTCGTTGCCACCGCTGAGAAGCTGCATGGCATTTGTCGGGTTAGCGGCCACGGGATCTTCATCGACCATGAGGCCGCCGCCGGATACCTGCACTGGAGTGAAGAGGCAGGGTGCGGGGCTGCAAGTCAAGTCCGGATTAGGACCGTGAGCTACGTTTGACGGAAGTTGGATGCGTCCTTCTTTGACTGCTTTTGCTGCGAGCAAGCCGCCAGACAGCGGGCTTTTTCCGAGAACATTCTGGGCATTCATCGCCGGGACGACGATTATGACCAATGAATGGTAAGAGAAAACACCACAGAACTCGAGAGTTTCTATTCAATGTTGGCCTCCACGGCTGAACAGGATTTACCCTGATCTCCCGACGAGGGTCGAGCACCCTCCACTTCTAGAAAGGGGTTGAAGTCACGCGGACGAGAGAGAGTGCACGGGACTCGCGTGCGGAGAAACGAAAGTGCACGCTCGCGGAATGTAGCTTGCTTTGTCGAGGCTGTCAACGTAAAACAAAATGCCTATAGGGAAGTAGGACTCTGGCCGACGGTCCTAGGAAGCAAGACTCTCATGTGAATTGTCGGTCGAGTAGGCTGATCAGACCTCAACTCATGACATTTTGTGATGCTTGTTTGCGCGCTACAATGTGCATATCAGAATGTGCATATCAGGGAGTTCTTACGGCGGAATGCTCATTGATGTGGGGTTCGACCGCTGGTAAACTCTCGAGCGTCCTGTAGGCTGATACAAGAACAAGAATATGATGCAAGCACAAGGTTGGCCCTCTCAACGCTGGGAGAGGGCCGTTTTTGTGGGTTCCAGAGGGCGGAACGGATGGTCGGCATACCAGAAGTAATCCGAACCACCAGCAATCGTCTCAACTGTTTGAAAATCGCGATTAAACAAGCAATCCCATCCCTACCCTTCCAGCCGATCAATCTTGGTCAGGATTGGCTCTGCGAGGCGGATGGCAGAGCCGCTCAGGGCTTCTGTCCGGGGGCTGGCGATTAGTTCATTTTCCTGCTTCAGTGCCGCGCGACCACAATGCTGGCCGCGATCAGGAGCACGCGCTCTCTGCCCTCTTCCATTCGGGGCAGTCTAACGCTCTCACCTTATGTTCGCCAACCGAAAGACTCGAATTCCCCCCAACTCCAAGCCAAAAACCAGGCTCCAGTGGACCACGCCGTTTTCGAATATTCCGAAGAGACACAGCAAAGCCGCGTCTCTACAGTACGAGTTCCCTCGTTTCTGCGTTCTCCGCGAGCCTTTCTCTGCGCTCTCTGCGTTCTAAGTTTTTGTTTTCGTCGGTCTTAATGCCCACCCAGCAGTCCGTACACGTCCAGTTTCTGCACGGCACCTACATAAACCTTTCCGTTGGCAATCGTCGGCACCGCGAATTTCACCGCGCCTCCGGCATCATCGCGAGTCGAATTCTGGGTTGAGTTGTAGAGCTCAGAACTGAGTGTGGTCGCGTTGTACGCGTGCAGAATTTCAGAAGTTCCGTTCGAGTAGCCTTCCGTCTGAATCGCCCAGATAATTCCGTTGCTGGTTCCGTTGGCCGAGAGCGATGGGACCGGCCCCGGAAAGTTGTAGAAGGTGGGCGACGAACCCACCGAGGTTGTGGACAATAATTCAGTCGACGGGTTGAAGCTGAACGCGCGCAGGAAATCGTAACTTCCGCCAAAGTAGACGGTGTTGTTCCACCACGTGGGAGTAGACCACATGCCGCCGATAATCTCGTCGAGGCTCTGCACGATCTGATTGTTGTTGTTGGGATTGAAGTGTCCCATCTTGTCGCGATCGATCAGGTAAATCGTGCCTTCTTTGCCGGCTTGCACCAGCAGGTGTGGGTGTGCACCGGCCTGATCGGGCAGAAGCGTAACGCCACCGGCACCGAGATCGGCGTCCGATTGGTTCAAAGCATCCTGGTTATAGGGCGTGAAGAAATCCAGAACTTTGAGCTTGTGGCTGGCCGGCGGAGCGAACTTCTGAATGCTGTCGCCGAAATCATGTCCGGTGCTCGGGTCAAAGGTTCCATTGCCCGTCACAAAGTAGACGTTGGAACTGGAATCCGCTGCGGGCCCGCCTCCCGCGGCCCAGAAGCCACCCAGGCCTCCGTTGGCGGTCGAGCTGTAAGCGGCGGTGGCAGCCAGCGTGGAAGCGTTGTAGGTAAGAATCCATCCGTGGTAAGGCCCGATATCGCAATGCGACGCCGACGAGATGTAGAGGCTGCCATTCTGCAAGAGCAGCGCAGCACGCTGATGCTGGCGTAGCGGATCGTAATGGACTATTCCGTTCACCGACCCGTCGCCGGTGCCGGGCACTGCGGCTTTCAAGGCCACCGGGCCGCCGAACTTCTCCGCTCCGGTAGTGATATCGAGCGCGTGCAAGCGCTGGAAGAATTTGCCGTTCTCCTTGGTCTTCGCGACCACGTAAATCGTGTTTGAGCTTGTGTCGATGACCGGAGTGCTGGTAACGCCGATTTCCGGGACCAGGTCGCTGCAACCTACGTCATTGCTGGAAACCGTCGTAATGCCCTTCGCTGGATTGATAAAACTCACCTGCCAGAGCGGCGAGGCGTTCGATCCCGTGTTGTTGTCGGCGTCGAAGGCATACACGCTGTCGTGTTCCGTGGCCACGTACACAACGTTGTGAACTCCCCCTGCAATGTTCACGTTGGGCAGATATAAGGGCTGGGCGTAGACGTAGCCGTCCACCGTCTGCGAGAAAAGCTTGCCGAACTGGCTTACGTTCACGTTCGAAGGCGTAAGCGCCGTCTCGCTGACATTCTGGCCCGTCCGGCTGTTGTCGTTGTGGTAGGTCGTGACACTGACTTGACCTGGAGCGGTTGCGGAAATCAGGCTCAACACAAAAATTGAGAGCAAGAGGCGGGGGATGGCTTTCATATGGATCCTCAGAAGCTTGGGCTATGAGCAAGCGTTAGACAACGGGAAAGTCCGGACCGGCGCGGGCTTCCGCCGGAAAGAGGAAAGTAGTGTGGCTCCCCAGTTTGTGGATTGTCAAGCCAGAGAAGGGGATGAATACGGGGAACCCTGGTTTTTAGCAGGAGCATCAAATTCCGGCGTTTTTTGTGCAAGATTTTGCACTGGGAGCGTTCCGTAAGTGGTTGGAAATAGCTCGGCTTCTCGATGGGGCGGTGCTACAATTTTTCAGGTGGGTATTCCGGTGCGCCGTTCTGGCCAGCCGATGAGCAAGCCTGAGTTGGGGTTGATGATGTCACGACCAAAATTCCCGGTGTTTCTATCGATTGTTTTCTGCCTTCTGGTCGTGAACTCGGCCTATAGCGCGCAAAAGCCTTCGGCGGCCAAAAAGACGGTGGATCCTGCTCCGCAGGTCCAGCAGGAAGTTCCGCCTCCCGCGCCTTTGACTCCCGAGCAAATGCCGGCCGTGGCTCCGCAAGTTTCTTATCAGAATGGCAAACTCACCATCGTGGCCCGCAACTCCACGCTGGGAGATATTCTGCGAGCGGTAAAAGCCAGAACCGGCGCGGAAGTGGATTTACCGGGGAATGTTACTGAACGCGTGGTCGGGCAATTCGGTCCTGGCGAATCGCGGGATGTGGTGGCTTCGCTGCTGAACGGCTCTCATTTCAACTACGTCATGATGGCGTCAGAAACAAATCCCAACCAGCTGAAAACCCTCATCGTCACTTCCAAAGCGAGCAGCGCGCCAGAGAGTTCCGCACCGACCGCGGGCAACCAGCCGCAACCCCAACCTGCGCCGCAAGTTCAAGCGCAAGAGTCCACCGACGCGAGTGCTGACGATTTTGTCGACGACAACAACGCCACGGATGACCAGCAAGTTGCCGATCAACCTGTCGACGATCAGCAACAACAGGCTCCGCAGGTGAACATCTCGCCCAACGGCCAGGTGCAGCCGAATGTGAAAACGCCGGAGCAGTTGTTGCAGGAACTTCAGCAGCGCCAGCAGCAGATCCAGCAGCAACAACAGCAGCAGCCGGGTGCAGCGCCGCCGCAGGGAGCGCCGCAAGGATTCCCAATCCCGCCGCAAGGGTCAGGGCCAAACTAGAAGCTCGTCAACCCACAAGCGTATACAAAGAAAAAGCGAGAACTCTCCGCGCTTCGTCCTTTCTGACATTTGTCGCGGGAACTGTTGCTTTGTAGTGTTGATGCGAGTTCACCCGCTTACACGAGCGGGCCTCATTTTTTACAAGGCAATGACACCCTCCCCCTCCTAAAGTGGCAGGCTACATCCGATTTTTGACGTCTTCGAGTTCTCCGGAGGAAGCTCCTATGAAATCTCTGCTCGCTTTCCTGGCGAATGCGTTGTTGCTAAGCGCAGCCTTCACGTCTTCAAGTTTCGCCGCTTCTAGTCCCACAATTTCACAAGTCTTCGGATTCTCCTGCAACCAGAATTTCACCGCTTGTCCGAATGGTTTCGATCCCGCGCTTCTCCCCATCCAATTGTCCAATGGTCTTCTTTATGGGACCACATGGTGGGCAGGAGCAGGGAACCGCAAGTGCCGGTGGTACCGTCTTTCAAGTGTCCACGGCCGGGAAAGTTACCGTCCTGCACACCTTTTCGCCGGGGACCGGCAACAATTTCCTCCGCGGTGAAAATCCTGTGCTCGGCTTTGTGCTCGGAAAGGACGGCGCATTTTACGGAGTGACCGAGTCCGGTGGCGCCCACAAGGCCGGCGTCTTCTACAAGGTCACCACCAGCGGCGCCTTCCAGGTGCTGTACAACTTCTGTTCTTTACCAGGATGTCCCGACGGCCCGGGTGCGATAGTTCTTGGCAACGATGGAAACTTCTACGGTGCCGAGTTTGAAACTATCTTCCGTCTAACTCCGCAAGGAAAATGGACCCTGGTGTATGGTTTGAACGCCACGACAGACGGCTCCGCCTTAACCCTCATAAGAGGCTTGGACGGAAATTTCTACGGAACCGGAACCAAGGCCAACGAGACCGGCACCATCTTTCAGGTAACTCCCCAAGGTCAATTCACGATTCTTTACACTCTTGCCCAGTTTCAATTAACGACCACCAGCCTGGTGGAGGGCAGTGACGGCAACTTTTATGGCGGCATGTCCGGTGGGATATTCCAGTTTACGCCGTCAGGAACCTTCACCGTCATCACCCAACTCACCCAAGCTGAAGGACCGACGCCAACATTTTTGTTGCAGGCTTCGGACGGAAACCTTTGGGGACTTGCCAGGACGGGTGGAATTGATCCGATGCGGTCGGGGACGGTCTTCAGTGTGAGTACAAGCGGTGCAATTCTCAGTTATGCCCCGTTTAGCTGCACGACGACCGGGTGCAATCCGGAGGGCATGCTCCAAGGAAGCGATGGCAAGTTTTATGGAGTCGCCATCACCGGTGGAAGCGCATCCACCAACCCGCTCGGCACCATCTTCAAAATCGATGCCGGGTTGGCCACACCGGGGCACTGAGGCTGGTAGGTATTGCAATGATAGGAAGCCGCGCAAGATGCGGCTTCCTATTTCATTTAGTGAGTATTTAAATCCCTGTCTTAGTGAACCTTGTCGCGGGGCATACGTCTATTGAAACAACGGGTGCTGTCTCGCATGCAAACCAAGCTCTTGCTGATTTGTTTAATGGCGACGTCCGCGTTCGGTCAGTGGAGGCCCCAGAAGTCGAACACCGCCGCCAGCTTGCACGGATTGAGCGTCGTCAGTGCAAACGTAGTCTGGGCCAGCGGCACAGGTGGAACATTTGTCCGTACGACAGACGGCGGTAAGGCGTGGCAGGTGGGAACCGTCGCAGGCGGCGAGAAACTCGACTTCCGCAACGTCTACGCGGTTGACGCCAGCACCGCGTACCTGATGTCGATTGGCAACGGGAATGAATCGCGGATTTATAAAACAACGAACGCGGGCAGGATCTGGTCGTTGCAATACACCGAGCAGAATCCGAAAGCGTTCCTCGACTGCATGGCCTTCTGGAATGCGACCCGCGGCATCGTCGTCGGCGATGCCTTGGACGGTAAGCCTGAGATCCTAACAACCTCCGACGGTGGCGCGCACTGGACGCAGTTGCGGCCGGAGTCAATGCCTCGGGCGAAGGACGGCGAAGGCTCGCCGGCCTCTGGCACATGCATCACGACTTATCGCCAGAAGAAAGAAAAAAACGAAATCTGGCACGCATGGTTCGTGACTGAGAACGCATCGCGCGTCTTCCGCACCAAAGACGCCGGCAAATCGTGGACGGTCTCCGAGGCGCCGCTGGTCAAGGGTCTGAACCAGGGAGTTTTCTCGATCGCCGTGGTGGACGCCGACCATTTGGCAATTGTCGGGGGCGACTACGATCATCCGAAAATGGCGAAGCCCAATTCCGCATATACCGGCGACGGCGGCGCGACCTGGAAAGAAAGCAGCCATCCTCCCGCTGGATACCGCTGGGGAATCGCGATCGTGCCCGGCACCCCCGGTCCCACGGCGTTAGCGATTGGGCCAACCGGAATGGACTACTCGATGGATGGCGGGAAGAACTGGGAACACATGAACCAGGTGGACGCCAACTCGATATCGTTCGCCGACAATACACACGGCTGGGCTGTGGGAGAGAAAGGACTAATTCTGAAGTTTGAAGGCGCTGCGCCGGGCGCCATGGGGCCTTCGCCGAAGAACTAACTCCACTCGGGGTAGTGCAGCAGACTTGATCTCGAGGAAAAGCTAGTCGCCGCTGGCGTGAGTCTGGCTCGGCACCAGGACTGGGTTCCGGAGTCCTGCAGGACGGGTCTGACGGGCAAAGGCGTAGAGAATGCCGGTGACGGTCGCGTACGCCAGAGAAATTCCCAAGGCAACTACAGCGATTACCGTAAAAAGAAGGATTGTTCCACTCATCAAGCCGCTCACGTTTCAGTCACCTTGTCGTTTAAAGCCGCTCGACTCAGATGCCGCAGCTTCAACCCTGGTTTGTTTACCTTTTCGCTGCCTGATCCGGGGGTGACCGTGCAAGCGTGCGCTTCTCAATCTACCCGCGTTGACGCTTGCCGCTGTTAACGACTAAGATACGTGAGTAGAACTGCGCACTCCCACTCTCCAACATTTCTGGGAACCCGTCCACATTACGGAAGGTCATTACTCGGTTCATGGCCATTACCAAGATTTCAGTGCGCGGGGCGCGCCAGCATAACCTCAAGAATATCGACGTCGAAATTCCCCGTAACACCCTGACGGTGATCACCGGCCTGAGCGGCTCCGGCAAGTCCTCGCTGGCCTTTGACACGATTTATGCCGAAGGGCAGCGCCGCTATGTCGAGACGCTCTCCGCCTATGCGCGCCAGTTCCTGGATCAGATGGAACGGCCCGATGTGGACGCGATTGACGGCCTCAGCCCCTCGATTTCGATCGAGCAGAAGACGACCAGCCGCAGCCCGCGATCGACCGTCGGCACCATCACGGAAATCTACGATTACCTTCGTTTATTGTTCGCCTCGATCGGAATTCCGCATTGCCCCAAGTGCGGACGCGCGATCACCCGGCAATCGGCCGAGCAGATCGTGCAGCGGGTGATGTCGCTGACGCCCGAAGATCGCGTCATGATCATGGCGCCGATCGTTCGCGGGCGCAAAGGCGAGTTCAAAAAAGAAATGGAGAAGCTGGTGCAACACGGCTTCACCCGCGCGCGAGTAGATGGCGAACTGGTAAACCTCGAAGACGATCTGCAACTCGACAAACGCAAGAACCACACCATCGAGGTGGTTGTCGATCGCTTGCTGGTGAAGGCCGGCATCGAGCATCGCCTGGAAATGTCGGTTGGGCTGGCGATGAAACTGGCAGGCGGCCTGGTGCAGGTGGCCGTGGTCGGCGGAGAAGAGCAGTTGTATTCCGCGCGGCTGGCCTGTCCCGATTGCGGCATCAACGTGCCGCAACTGGAGCCGCGGTCGTTTTCCTTTAACAGCGCGTACGGCGCCTGTCCGGAGTGTCACGGACTGGGCAGCCGCTACGATTTCGATCCCGCCAAAGTCATTGTGGATTGGTCGAAGCCGATTCTCGATGGCGGCCTGGGCCCGGGCTCGGCGTCGCAGAATCTGATTCACCAGCTGCAGATCACAGCGCAAGCGCATGGATTCGACTTGAGCACGCCGTTCGAGAAGTTTCCCGATAGGATTCAGAACCTGGTTCTGTACGGTGAACCGGAGCGCGGAGCAAGACTGGCTTCCGCGGCGTGCTGGCGTACCTGAAGGCGCGCTGGAAGAGTCGACCTCCGACACCTACCGCGAGTATCTGCTCGACTACATGTCGGCCACGGTGTGTCCTGCCTGCGGACGGCAAGCGGCTGCGTCCGGAAAGCCTGGCGGTAAGAGTGAACGGCATGTCGATTGCCGATTTCACGGCGTTGCCGGTGGCGCGGGCGCTGGAAACCGCGCGCAAAATCAAGCTGCAGGGACGCGAGGCCATCATTGCCGGCCGAATCGTGCACGAGATCGTGGAGCGCCTGCAGTTCCTGAATGCCGTGGGATTGGACTACATTTCGCTCGACCGTTCGGCGGCGACTCTTTCGGGGGGCGAAGGCCAACGCATCCGCCTTGCCACCCAGATCGGATCGAAGTTGCGCGGCGTGCTCTACGTGCTCGACGAGCCCTCGATCGGACTGCATCATCGCGACAATGGTCGCTTGCTGAAGGCGCTGGAAGAGTTGCGCGACCTGGGAAACACCGTGCTTAGTGGTCGAGCACGATGAGGAAACTATCCGGCGGGCCGATTACGTGATCGATCTGGGCCCCGGCGCCGGGACGTCATGGCGGCGAGCTGGTGGCGCACGGCACGCCGGAGGATATCGTGAAGGTTCCGGAGTCGCTGACCGGCGCCTACATTTCCGGCAGAACCCGGATCGAGATGCGCCCCGAGCGGCGGCAGATGAACGGCGCGGCGATCACGATTCTCGGCGCGCGCGAAAATAATCTGAAGAATCTTGACGCCACCTTCCCGCTGGGAGTGATGACGGTCGTGACCGGAGTCTCCGGATCGGGCAAGTCCACTCTGGTGAATGACATTCTTTATCGCGCGCTGGCCAAGCAGCTCTATCGTTCGCGCGAAGAGCCCGGAGCCCACAAGGCGATTTCGGGAGCCGAGAAAATCGACAAGGTCATCCGCATTGATCAGTCGCCGATTGGCCGCACGCCGCGATCGAATCCCGCAACCTACACCGGAGTCTTCGCGCAAATTCGCGACCTCTATGCCATGTTGCCTGAATCGCGCGAGCGCGGATACAAAGCCGGACGGTTTTCCTTCAACGTGCCCGGCGGACGCTGTGAAGCCTGCCAGGGAGAAGGCCAGCGCCGCATCGAGATGAATTTCCTTCCCGACGTATACGTGGTTTGCGAAGTTTGCGGCGGCAAACGCTACAACCACGAAACCCTCGCGGTGAAGTACAAAGGAGCTCTCGATTGCCGACCTGCTGGAAACGCCGGTGTCGGACGCGCTGCCAGATTCTCGAAAACATCCCGCAGGTGAAGCAGAAGCTGCAGACGCTGGTGGATGTTGGCCTCGGCTACATTCATCTGGGACAATCGGCGGTCACGCTCTCGGGCGGCGAAGCGCAGCGCATCAAGCTGGCGCGGGAATTGAGCAAACGCCAGACCGGCAAAACGCTTTACCTGCTCGACGAACCAACCACGGGACTTCATTTCGCCGATGTCAGCAAATTGCTCGAAGTGCTGCACCGGCTGACCGATCTCGGAAACACCATCGTCATCATCGAGCACAATCTCGATGTGATTCGAAACGCCGACTGGATCCTCGATCTTGGCCCCGAAGGCGGAGAAGACGGCGGACGGATCGTCGCCCAGGGGACTCCGGAGCAGGTGGCGAGAATCAAGAAGTCCTACACCGGCCAGGCTCTCGCGGAACTGCTGGTAAGCAGAAGCAAAGCTCCGGCGAACGGAAATCAACTGCCGGAAGCAAAAGTGCTCAGTTCTTGAGTTGGTTATAATGGCGCGATTTCTTTCGGGGAAGGGCTCCAGCCGTTTGTGGTTCTGATTCGCAGAGTGATGGTTTGCCACTCTGCTGTACCCTCCCTCGAATCGCAGAAGCGGTGCGCGATTCGTGACTTGCTGCATTGAAAGAGGAGCGGTGCCGGACCCAGAATTTCCATCATTCCCGAGTGAATTTCCGGAGCTGACAAGCCCGGGCCCGCCCGACGTGTCTGCGCCCCTGCCTGTTCCCGATGAAAACCCGGTATGGAACGGATGGGACGTCATCCTGATCGCGGCGATTACCCTGTTCTCGATTTTTATTTTTGTACTTGCGACCACGTTCGTGGCACAGAAATTGTTCTATCCGCGACTGCGGATGATGGACGTGGGCAAATTTCCCCTGGTCACCGTGGTCGCGCAGCTTTTCGCGTATGTAGTCGTGTTCGCATTCATGGTGTGGCTGGTGCGCGGACACTATCACCACCGTTTTTTCGCGGAAGTTCGATGGAAGTGGCCGCAAGGCTGGTGGCTCTACTTGGGGTTGGGCGTCGTGCTCTCGATCACGCTACAAGCAGTCGCCAGTTTTTTGCCGATGCCGAAAGAACTGCCGATCGATAAGTTTTTTCAGACGCCCGCGGAGGCCTGGGTGCTTTCGTTGTTCGGCATGTCGGTGGCTCCGCTGATGGAGGAGTTGTTCTTTCGTGGATTTCTCTATCCGGTGCTCGCCCGGAGATTGGGTCTGGTTGCGGGCATTGGGCTTACATCGCTAGGTTTTGGCCTGATCCATGCGCCGCAACTGGGCAGGGCTTGGGCTCCGGTGCTGGTCGTGTTCCTGGTAGGAGTGGCGCTTACCGTCGTCCGCGCACGGACCAAATCCGTAGCCGCGAGCATGCTGGTGCATATGGCGTACAACGGCACGCTATCGCTAGCGTTGTTCGTCGCCAGCAGCGGTTTCCGCCATCTGGATAAACTAAACCAGTGAGACGCCTGTATAGTGACAGCGCCTCAGGGTCCATGTAGCACAAAGAAGCCTGCTGCTGTTATCGTGATCTCATGTTTACCGCGCGCCGGGATTTGTTACGTTTGCTTGCCGCCAAATCCTTCCGCCTGGGAGAGTTCAAGCTTTCTTCCGGCGGCGTCAGCGACTACTACATCGATTGCCGCACCACGACGCTCGATGCCAAGGGCTCGAAGCTGGTGGGGCAAGTGTTTCTCGAGGAGATTCGCGCGCGCGGATGGAAGCCGCAGGCGATCGGCGGTCTTACCATGGGTGCGGACCCGATTGTGGTTGCGGTTTCCGTCCTCAGCGGCGAGGTCGACGGATTCCTGGTGCGAAAAGCTGAGAAGCAGCACGGGACCGGCCAGCGCATCGAAGGATTTCGCCAGAAAGGCGCGCGCGTGGTCATCGTGGACGACGTTTGCACCACCGGTGGATCCACGGTTCAAGCCATTGAGGCGGCTCGCGAGTTCGGATTCAACGTGGCCGGAGTGATGTGCCTGGTAGAGCGGCAGGAAGCGGGCGGGCGCCCCAACGTAGAAAAGGCCGCGGCCCCTGCGCCTTTTGTTTCGATCTTTACCGCGTCCGATGTGCGGCAGGAACATATGCTGCAGAACGACGAAACTTCTCCCGGCATGCCGGCGATTAAAGACTAGGTTTCAAAGTTTCATGGTTTCAAGTTTTAAGTCTCTTGTTTCAGAGTTTCAAGGCACAACCGTTCTACACTTCAACGTACCCAAACGCCTTGTCATTCCGAGCCTCAGCGATAGGAGAGAATCTGCTCTTTGTTGAAACGTTGAAACCTTGAAACCTGAAACTAGAAACCTGAAACCAGAAACTGCAATCTCATGATCCAAACCCTCGAATGGACCGACTCAGGCGTGCGCTTCATCGATCAGACGAAGCTGCCGACCGAAGAAGTGTATGTGAACTGCACCACCTACGAGCAGGTGGCGGACGTGATCCGCAACATGGTGGTGCGCGGTGCGCCGGCGATCGGCGTTGCGGCGGCGATGGGCATCGCCCTGGGAGTGAAGAACTCAAAAGCTGAAAATGGCGCCGAGCTGAAGAAAGATTTCGACCAGATTTGCGACGTGATCGGCAAGACGCGGCCCACGGCGGTCAATTTGTTCTGGGCGATCCGCCGCATGCAGGACAAATTCGAGTACCTGCGCATGCGCCCCATCAATCAGATCAAGCAATCGCTGATTGAAGAATCACAACGCATGCACGCGGAAGACATTGCGGCGAACCAGGCCATGGGGCGTCACGGCGCCACACTGATGCCGTCGAGCGGAGGCGTGCTCACCCACTGCAACGCTGGCGCACTTGCGACTGCGGGATACGGAACCGCTTTAGGAGTGATTCGCGCTGCAGTTGAGCAAGGGAAAAAGATTCACGTCTATGCGGACGAGACGCGTCCCTTCCTGCAAGGCTCGCGACTGACCGCCTGGGAACTGAACAAGGACGGCATTCCCACCACCGTGATCTCCGACAATATGGCGGGCGCCATGATGAAGCAGGGAAAGATCGGCGCGGTCGTAGTCGGCGCTGACCGCATCGCCGCGAACGGCGATGTTGCCAACAAGATCGGAACCTACACGGTCGCGGTGCTAGCGAAAGAACACGGCATCCCTTTCTATGTTGCCGCACCGTTCTCCACTATCGACATGGAGACCGCCGATGGAAGCGGCATTCCCATCGAGCAACGCGACGCGCGCGAGGTCACGCACATCGCGGGCAAGCAGATGGTGCCTGATGGAGTCGAGGTAGAGAATCCTGCCTTCGATGTAACTCCAGCCAAGTACGTGACCGCCATTGTGACCGAGCGGGGAATCGCGAAAGCACCGTACGAAGAAACCTTGAAGAAGTTGGCGGAGGAAGCGGTCGTTGGTCGTTAGTCGCTGGCTCTTAGATCCTAGCTTCTTTTTTCCGAATACCGTCATCCGGGGTTGGGCGGTAGCCGACGAAGGATCTGGCGTGCACAACAAACACAGTGTTTCGCGCGACATTGGAGTGAAATTTGTCGCACAAAGTTGAGATTCGCGGGGACGATGGTTTGGTCTGGATTGAGGTCCGGAGCTACGAACGCCTAAAAACCCGGGATGTTGACGATTCGAATTGGCTCTCTTGCTCTTGTGGTGTTCAAGTGAGGGGCTTTGTTGGTCGGATGAATCTCTCGCTCACGACCCACGATCTTGAACGGTTCGACGTTGAACTTCGTCGTTCGCTCAAGAAACCGAGCGGGACTGCAACATTCTCGACGATGGAAGATCGCATCAAAATTGAGGTGGAATTCAAAGTCACCGGTGCAGCGCAAATCAGGGGGGTTGTAGGCGAACGCGGTAATCTGCTCTCATTCTCATTCGAATCCGATCAGACATTCCTGACCGAGGCCGAACGCCAATTGCGCAGCATCGTGCAAGAGTTTTCGGTTCGCAAATAGCAACCCATGTACCCTGTCACCGAATCCCAATCCACTTTCGAAAGCGGCGGCAAAGCCATCCGCCTGGATTGCTTCGTGCCTGTCGGCGAATGGCCAGCGCTTTCCGGCAGTGATCAGCCTGCATGGTTCCGGCGGAGGCTTCGCCGGCATGTCAGAACCTGCGCGGCTCCTGGCTCAGCAGGGATTCGCCGTCTACATCCTGCATTACTTCGATCGCACGGGAACTTCCTTTGCCGACAAGCAGACCATTTTCAAAAATTTCCCCCTATGGATGAAGACGCTCTGGGACGCCGTCAGCTACGTCGAGAAGCAGCCGCAAGTCGACACTGACCGCATCGGCCTCATGGGATTTTCTCTCGGAGCCTATCTTTCGCTCTCTGCCGCTGCGATTGATAAGCGGGTTCGCGCGGTGGTGGAATTTTTCGGCGGTCTTCCCAAGGAGATGAAACTCTTCATGCGCCGCCTCTGCCCGGTGCTGATCCTGCACGGCGATGCCGATCCTACCGTTCCCGTCGCAGAGGCCTATCATCTGCAGCAGGTGCTCGAAAAGAAAGGCATTCCCTACGAGATGCAGATCTATCCTGGAGCCGGACATGGCTTCAGCGGAGACGTCTGGCGCGACGCGGGCATGCGATCGTACGCATTCCTGAAAAAGTACTTGGCCGCATAACTATTCTGATAAAGGGAACTCCCAGCGTACAAACTGCGTACAATTTATTGGAGGGATTGGAAGCAGTCCCTCGTTCACCCCGGACGATCAGGGAGGGAACCGTGGCATCTTTTCTTTTGTGGTGCTTACTGTTTGTAGTTTGCTGGCCGCTGGCCTTGTTGGCGCTGATTGCTTACCCGTTTGTCTGGTTACTGTTGCTGCCGTTCCGCATTGTCGGAATTGCGGTTCATGGAGCCTTGGAACTGGTCTGGGCGCTGGTGACGCTGCCGGCGCGATTGCTGAGCGCGCCGTTTCGGGCGTGAAATTCTCTGGATGTTGAGTCCGCTTCAGCGGATGCACAACCTCAGCTTTCCATGGTTCGCAGGTTGGGGCTCACAATCAGCGGCGCATCGGTCGCGCGCTGCACATCTTCCGGCGTCAATCCCGGAGCAATTTCTTCCAGCACCAGCCCGCTCGGAGTCACCTTGATATAGGCCATCTCGGTGACGATGGTGTCCACGACTTTCACTCCGGTCAAGGGCAGCGTGCACTTCTTCAGAATCTTAGACGCGCCATCGCGATTGGTGTGCTCCATGGCGACCACCACGCGTCGGGCGCCGGCGACCAGATCCATCGCGCCACCCATGCCTTTTACCATTTTGCCCGGAATCATCCAGTTGGCGATGCTGCCTTCTTCGTCCACTTCCATCGCGCCAAGCACGCTGAGATCTACGTGGCCGCCGCGAATCATGGCGAACGAATCGGAACTCGAAAAATAGGCCGTGCCCGGCAGTTCGCTGACGGTTTCTTTTCCGGCGTTGATCAGATCCGCATCCACTTCACTGTCCAGCGGATAAGGCCCAATGCCTAACATGCCATTCTCGCTTTGCAGAATCACGTCCATCCCTGGAGGGACCTGGTTCGCGACGAGCGTAGGCATGCCGATGCCAAGATTCACATAGAAGCCGTCACGCAATTCACGGGCAATGCGCTTCACGATGCGGTCGCGCTTTTCGACGTCTTTGCCGGGTTTGGATGGGGCGGTGCTCATTGCGTTACTCAGTTCCCCGCTGTTCGTGCTGGGCATTTAGCACTCGGCATTTGGCTGTCGAGGTCCCCGCCGTTGCTTTGTACGGCCAGATGCCAAGTGCTAAGCGCCAATTGCGGTCTTCCTTACTGTCCTTCTCTCAATTCTTTTCTCAAACAACTCGCCTTGGAAGATTCGCTTCACGAACACGCTCGGGGTGTGCACCATGTCGGGCTCGAGTTCGCCGGGTTCCACCAGATGCTCTACCTCGGCGATGGTGATCTTCGCCGCTGTCGCCATCATAGGATTGAAATTTCGCGCCGTCTTGCGATACACCAGATTGCCCCACTTGTCGCCCTTCCAGGCCTTGATGAATGCGAAATCGGCTTTGAGCGCGTGTTCCATCAGGTAAAGCCGTCCCTCGAACTCGCGCGTTTCTTTATTCTCAGCAACGACGGTGCCCACGCCGGTGGGGGTATAGAAAGCGGGAATGCCCGCCCCTCCCGCGCGAATGCGCTCCGAGAATGTTCCCTGAGGTATAAGGTGAAGCTTGATCTTGCTGGTCAGCACCATTTGTTCGAGCAATTTGTTTTCGCCCACGTAGGTGCCAATGTGTTCACGAATCTGTCCCGCGGCGAGCAGCAGGCCCATCCCCAGGCCGTCCACACCCACGTTGTTGCTGATGGTGGTGAGGTTCCTCGTGCCTTTTTTTACCAGCGCGCGAATCAGGTTTTCCGGAATACCGCACAGGCCGAAGCCGCCGACCATGATGGTCGCTCCGTCAAAGACGTCGCGGATAGCCTCGTCGGCGCTGGCTACGACCTTGTTCATAGGACAGACGATTGTAAATGAAGAGATTGTTGATTGTGGATTTTTGAATGTCTGAAGGAAACCCCATTTGGTTTTCATTCAACAATCAAGATTCAAAAATCAACAATTGTTTTCTTAAGTTCATGCGCTTTCTCGAATTCGGCCGCAAGTTCCCGAGTATCGAGGTTCTCGCGGATATGTGCCAACCGCTGTTCCAGTGCCAGCAGCGCGTCATGGATGTTCTTTTTGTTGGTGAGTGCGATATCCCGCCACATGGAATAGGGACTGCTCGCGATGCGCGTCATCTCGCGGAGTGCGCGCCCTCCGGCCTCCAGAACTGGAGCATGGTCCCCGAAGTGGTCCACCAGCGCGGCGGCCAGCGCGGTCGAGATCATCTGCGGGACGTGGCTGATCCATGCGCAAAGTTCGTCGTGAGTATCAGCGTCGATCTCCGCCACCCGCGCTCCAATCTTCTGGAGCCAGGAGAGAAACTCGCCACTCAGGCCCTCGTGCACGTTCTGTTTCTCCGAAGGCGTCACAAACCATGCCGCGCCCTCAAACAAATCGGGTTCGGCAAAGTCGATGCCGCCGTGTTCTTTTCCTGCCATCGGATGCCCGCCCAGAAAACGATGCGACACATCGCTTCCAAAAACCTTGACCGCATGCGCAAACACTTCAGCCTTAGTGCTCCCTACGTCTGTCAGTAGCGCATGAGACGGAAGCGCAGGCCCAAGATGGTCGATCAGATCGAGAATTGCACCCACCGGGGTGGCAAGCACGACGAGGTCGCTGTCCCGAATCGCATCCGCAGGATTGGTATGCGCCTCGTCGATGGCGCCGCGCTCGCGCGCCCGTTGAAGCTCGACGTCCGGTCGCAACCCACAATCAGACCATGGAAACCATTTTTCTTGAGCGCGAGCGCAAACGATCCGCCGATCAGTCCGGTGCCGATGACGGTGATCTGGCGGATGGGCATAGCTTCAGGCGATCTTGCGCCCGACTGCGGGAGCGATCATGCGCAATTCGTCCATTAATTGCGCGAACTGCTGGGGATATAGGGACTGCGCGCCGTCAGACACAGCTTTGTCCGGATCGTGATGCACTTCGATCAACAGCGCATCGGCGCCAGCCGCCACCGACGCGCGAGCCATGGGAGGAACCTTGTCCCGCAGCCCGATGCCGTGCGACGGATCGGAGGTCATCGGCAAATGCGAAAGCTTGTGAATCATCGGAATCGCCGAAATGTCGAGCGTGTTCCGAGTGGAGGTCTCGAAAGTGCGGATCCCGCGCTCGCAAAGAATGACCTGGTAGTTGCCTCCCGCCATGATGTACTCAGCGGACAGTAGAAGTTCTTCCAGGGTGGCGGCGATCCCGCGCTTGAGCAACACCGGCTTCTTCACTTTACCCAGCTCGCGCAGCAAGTTGAAATTCTGCATATTGCGCGCGCCCACCTGGAAGAGATCGACGTAGGGAAGCATCATGGCGATTTGCGATATCTCCATCACTTCGCTGATCACCAGCAGGTTGAACTTATCGCCGGCTTCACGCAGCAGTTTAAGTCCCTCCAGGCCCATGCCCTGGAAACTGTATGGTGAACTGCGCGGCTTGAACGCTCCCCCGCGGAGCACGCGGGCTCCAGCCTTGGCAATCTGTTCGCTGACATTGAAAAGCTGTTCGCGCGATTCCACCGAGCAGGGACCTGCCATGACGACTACGTCTTCGCCGCCAATCTTCAAGCCATTGGCAAATTCGATGATCGTGCCATCGGGCCGAAAGCTTCGCCCGGCAAGCTTGTAAGGCGCGCTGATGCGGTGCACATGCTCGACGCCTGAGAGAACTTCGAGATTGCGCGTATCGAAATCAATGCGCGCACCTACCGCAGCGAGAACGGTCTGCCGCTCTCCCGTCGTGCGATGAACCGAAAAGCCCATGCGAATGAGGTGCTCCACCACATTCTGAATCTGCTCTTCGGACGCCGAATCTTGCATTGCAACAATCATGTGAGTCGGTGGCGCTTAATCGTTCGTTTCCGATTCGATCTCCGTATCGTGCGCCGCGTCTTTCGACTGCGGCGCGATTTCTTCCTGCTGTATCTGGCGCATGATGTCCATGATGCGCTCGTAAATGCGCTGCAAATCGCGATCCGGCAGCGGACCGCCGTTGACGCTGCGCGCATTCTGGAAAACTTTCTGTTCGCGGTCGGGCTCGTAAATCGGCATGCCGGCTTTTTGTTTCAGCTTGCCAATCTCATGCGCGGCCTGGGCGCGCTGGTTCAAAAGTTCGACCAGCTTTCGGTCCAGTTCGTCGATTTGCTTGCGCCAGTCTGCGATATCCATTCCGTCGTTACTCGTGCGCTGCCATCTCCGGCACCGCGGCGTCGCGCCCAACCACTGTCTTCACGAATTGTGCCACAGCCGAGGCTTCTTTTCCGTGATTGCGTTCGATGATTTCGACAATGGCACTGCCAATGACCACGCCATCGGCGAATTGGCCGACGGCTTCGAATTGTCCGGGCGTTGAGATGCCGAATCCGACCGCCACCGGCAGTTGCGTAAACTTGCGCAGGCGCTTCACCAGTTGCTGCGCATCTTCGGTCATTTGCTTGCGCGCGCCGGTTACCCCCGTACGCGAGACGGCATAGACGAATCCACTCGAAGCTTGCGCGATTTGCTTGAGTCGCGCGTCCGGGCTGGTCGGCGCGGCCAGAAAAATTGTGGCCAAGGCATTCCTTCGCATCTCTCGGAGATATTCGCCAGCCTCTTCCACCGGGAGATCGGTGACCAGCGCTCCGTCGAGTCCTGCCGCCCGTGCAATCTTGCAGAATTTACTCACGCCCATTTTCACGATCGGATTCAGATACGAGAAGATAATCAGGCCGACCGATTGTGATTCTTGCCGGATTTGAGCGGCAAGCGTCAGGACTTGCGCGAGGGAAACGCCGTTTCTTAGAGCGCGTTCACTGGCACGCTGAATGACCGGACCATCCGCAACCGGATCACTGAAGGGAACGCCCAGCTCGATGACATCCGCCCCAGCTTCAATCGCCGCCAGAACGATTTCGCGCGTAGTGGCAAGATCAGGGTCGCCGCAAGTGACGTAAGCGACGAGCGCGGGACGGTGATGGAAGGTGAGAGGCATTCAGTAACAAACTGTCGATTTTCAATTGTCGATTGCCAAATCAAAAGCAAAATCGTCAACTCTGTGGGCGATTGAGGGCTTTCAATCGGCAATTGGCAATCGACAATCGAAAATTGTTAACTCGGTTTTAGGCTTTCCCTCAGAATCCCCATATCTTTGTCCCCACGCCCCGAGACGTTCACTACGATGATCTCCGACTTCCTCATCTTGGGGGCGCGCTTGATGGCCTCCGCCACTGCATGCGCGGACTCCAGCGCCGGAATGATTCCCTCGGTGCGAGCCAACACCGTACAAGCTTCCAGCGCTTCCGCATCGGAGGCCGCGACGTACTCCGCGCGTCCGCTGTCTTTCAACGAAGCGTGCTCGGGGCCAATCGATGGATAATCCAGCCCAGCCGAAACCGAGTGCGTGGTCGCGACCTGTCCTGCCGCGATCCTGAAGCAGATAAGAATAAGTTCCCTGGAGCACGCCGGGAGAGCCTCCGCGAAAACGCGCCGCATGCTCGCCCAGCGCTTCGCCGCGCCCGCCCGCTTCCACCCCGATCAGCTTCACCCGCTTGTCGCCGATGAAATCATAAAAGATGCCAATCGCATTCGAGCCGCCGCCAACGCAGGCGATCACTGCATTCGGCAGCTTCCCTTCGGCTTTGCGGATTTGGGCCCGCGCCTCGCGCCCGATCACTCGGTGAAAGTCGCGGACCATCGTGGGATAAGGATGCGCGCCCAACACGCTTCCCAATAGGTAATGAGTAGTCTGAACGTTGGTGACCCAGTCGCGCATGGCTTCATTGATCGCATCTTTCAGCGTGCGCGATCCCGATTCAACTCCGCGAACCTCCGCTCCCAGCAATCGCATGCGGAAAACGTTCAACTCCTGCCGCCGCATGTCCTCGGTTCCCATGTAGACGACGCACTCAAAGCCGAACAGCGCGCACACCGTCGCCGTCGCCACGCCATGTTGTCCCGCGCCGGTTTCGGCGATCACGCGATGCTTGCCCATGCGCTCCACCAGCAAGGCTTGCCCGAGGCAGTTGTTGATCTTGTGCGCGCCGGTATGGAGCAGGTCTTCGCGCTTCAGATAAATCTTTGCCCCGCCGAGTTTCTGGCTCAGGCGGCGCGCAAAAAATAATGGAGTGGGACGTCCGGCATAGGTGCGAAGAAGGGAATCAAGGCGTTGCTGGAATTTTTTGTCGCGGCGGGCGCGCTCGTACTCCTGCTCCAACTCCTGGAGCGCTGCCATGAGCGTTTCCGGAACGTAGCGTCCGCCATAGAGCCCAAAGCGGCCGGGCACTGATTTGGCTTTGGGGATGGATACCGTGGCCATTCGCTATTGTAGTCTGTCGGCTTCGCGAACGGCGTCAACGAATGCGCGCATCTTTGTCAAATCTTTCTTGCCAGGATGGGACTCGACGCCGGAAGAAACGTCGACTCCCCACGGTTGCAGAATGCGCATGGCGTCAGCAACATTGGAAGGATTCAGGCCGCCTGCAACGATCAAGTTTACATCCGATGATATGCCCCGAATCATGCCCCTCGTGTTGTGCCAGTCGAACGGGACGCCGGTTCCGCCGGGAGCATCTGGGCTACCCGAGTCCACCATGACGGCGTGCACCTTTTTCGCGAACTCCGTTGCGATCAGGAATCCACCGTTTTCGAAGGTTTGCCCCGGGACAGCGACAATGATCTCGATTGAACCCGATCCCGGTTCAATGAAATTTTGCCATCCCATCTGGCTCTTAATCTTATGGAGTTGGAGGTGTGTTAAGCCCGCATGTTCGGCAATTTCGCCGAGGCGGCTTCTCGGCGCATCCACAAAAACTCCTACCCTCTCAACGCGCTCGGGGAGATGTTTGACAATCTCCCGCACCGTCTCCGCATCCACTCTCCGCGGGCTCTTCTCGTAAAACACAAACCCCAGCGCATCCGCACCCGCCTCCACTGCCGCTTGCGCATCTTCCAGGTTGGTGATGCCGCAGATCTTGATCCAGGTCATCGGATCACGCTGCGGGCACCTGCGCGCCGGCAATCAGCTGTCGCAGCACTTCTCCAGGCTTCTCCGCTTTCATCAGTGATTCGCCGATCAGAAACGCGTGATAACCGGCGCTGCGCAGCCGGGCAATATCGGCGCCGGAACTGATTCCACTCTCCGCAACACTGGCGACATTGTGCGGGATGCGTTTCGCAAGTTGCAGCGCGGTCTCAACGTTCACCTTGAAAGTGCGTAGATCCCGGTTGTTCACGCCGATCAGCCGCGCTCCGGCCTCCACCGCGCACTGCAGTTCTTGCGCGTCGTGTGCCTCGCACAACGCATCCAGTCCGTAACTGCGCGCCTTCATCAGCAGCCCGATCAGCTCCTGCTGGCTTAAAGCCGCGACAATCAGCAGAACGGCATCGGCGCCGTAAGCGCGCGCTTCCAGTAACTGGAATTCATCCACAATGAAATCCTTGCGAAGGCAGGGCAGCGCGGTCGCATCCGAAGCGGTTTGCAGGTAGGCGAGCGAACCCTGAAAGAACTCCTCGTCGGTCAGCACCGAAAGTGCCGCGGCGCCGGCGGCCTCAAGCTCTTTTGCCAGGGCTGCGGGATCGAAATCGGCACGAATCAGTCCACGGGAAGGCGAGGCCTTCTTCAACTCTGCGATGATGGCCACGCCCGTTTTGGCCACCCCCTCCAGGCGCGCACGAAATCCCCGCGGGCTATGTTGCTCGGCAAGCTGCTCCAACCGGCGCAAATCAGCAGACCGTATCGTTTCGGTAACCCGGCGCCGCGCTGCGGCGACGATCTGGTCGAGGGTGGCGAGCATACTTCCATCATTATACGAGCCCGCTCCGTTTTCACCCCGGAGACCTGTCAATGCGGCTGTTCTGTTTTCGTAAATTTTCTTAATGCGATGTTTCAATGCCCGCGTATTACCTCATGATGCCAGTCTGAAATGCAGGGATTGTCACCGGACGAGGTGACTTGCTTCCTTGCTGGGCCAAATGACAACAGGTAAGCTCCACAAACGGGGCGAGTTCGTGGCTTGGTCAGATCACAGGGTTGCGGCCAAAGCCCATAGCAGAGCGGCTTCGGGCTGGGAATGTACGCACCCTAGTAACTTAGATCTAAACAGCGTTCCTGGATTTGGCGCGTGGCAACTTGGCTTTGGTTCGCACGACTTCTCTTGCAATGACCGGTGCCGCGACCTGCTCGGCGTACGCACAGAATTAACCTCCTCGCAACAATTCTTTCAGGCGGTTCACCCCGACGATCGGGACCGTCTTATCGCCACCATCGACGCCGCTGCCCGGCAGGACTTTTCCTTTCAAACCGAATTTCGCACTGCGGCCTCTGAAGGTGCACGCTGGCTCGCCATGACGGGACAACCCGTGAAAGGAGGGCCGGACGAGGAACCCCGCAACGTCGCCGGAATCGTTCTCGATGTAACCGACCTGAAAAGAACGCAGCAAGCGCTCACCGAAACCGCCGAGCAATATCGTTCCCTGATTGCGGCCATGGCAGAAGGCGTGGTCTTGCAGGACGCCGCCGGGGCAGTGTACGCCTGTAATCCCAGCGCGGAGCGCTTACTCGGACTTACCGCAGATCAGATGAGCGGTCGCACTTCCACTGACCCACGTTGGCAAGCAATTCATGAAGACGGGTCCCCCTTCCCTGGCGAAGCGCATCCCGCGATGGTCACCCTGCGCACCGGGATGCCGTGTTCAGGTGTGATTATGGGCATCCCCAAGCCCGACGGGCAAGTCACCTGGATCTCCGTCAGCACTCAGCCGCTGTTCAAGCTGGGCGAAAAGCAGCCATATGCCGTCCTTTCAACGTTCAGCGATATCTCCGCCGCCAAGGCATCCGAACAGAAACTGTTGAAGGCGCAGGAACTCTTCGGCAAGGCCTTTCGCAGCAGCCCGGAAGGTATCACCATCACTTCTCTCGAAAGCGGCCGCTACATCGAAGTCAATGAGACATTCTTGCGGCTGATGGAATACGAGCGCGGCCAGATCATCGGCAAGACCCCCCTGGAACTCGGAATCTGGGTTGACCCTGAGCAGCGCCAGTGGATGATCGCTCGACTCGCCAGCCACCAGATCGTTCGCGACGCCGAAGTTCAGTTGCGCACCCGAACCGGAAGAATTCTGACCATTCAACTCAGGGTGGAGCCTATCGAACTCCAGGGCGAACAATGCCTGCTGGCCTCGCTGCGGGACATCACCGAACGTAGCCTGCTCGAGAAGCAATTGCGTCAGGCGCAGAAGATGGAAGCGGTCGGTCGCCTGGCTGGCGGAGTCGCACACGATTTCAACAATCTGCTGTGCGTGATCCTGGGACGCGGCGAGCTGCTCTTGCGCGATCTTCCCCCTCAACACAAGGGACGGAAATCGGTAGAACAGATGCGTCAGGCCGGCAACCTGGCCATCTCTCTAACCCGTCAACTGCTGACTTGGAGCCGCGGACAGTCGTCCCAAGAACCAGTCGTTCTCGATCTGAATACCGTCATTCTTAGTATTGAGGAAATTCTGCGACGGCTGATCGGCGAGGATATTGAATTCAGTGTTGAGCTCCAGCCCGCGCTGGGCAGGGTGTGCGCCAATCCCGATGAAATCATTCAGGTCATCATGAACCTGGTGGTCAACGCCCGAGACGCCATGCCCGGGGGCGGGCGCCTTTTGCTGACGACGCGCAATTCCGACGAGACAGAAAATCTGCCTCCTTCGGTCATTTTTTCCGTCGCCGATACCGGTAGTGGAATGGACCGGGAGACGCAGAGCCATATCTTCGAACCCTTCTTCACCACCAAGCAAAGAGGCCTGGGCACCGGCCTGGGTCTTTCCATGGTCAATAGCATCGTGCAGCAAAGCGGAGGGAAGATCCTAGTGTCGAGCCATCCCGGCCAAGGCACGACTTTTGATATCTGCTTTCCCGCCATCGAAGAAAAAACGGAATTACCCATCGGGGGGGGCGGGGAAGAACCGGTCTGTGGAGGGGATGAAACCATCCTTCTGGTCGAAGACGCCGTCGAACTTCGCGAGTTGACCCGCGAATTCCTGACTAGTTTTGGTTACCGGGTTCTGGAGTGTGCCGGCCCGGAAGAAGCGCTGCGGGTGGCGCGGGAGAATCTCGGTCCCATTCATCTGCTGCTCAGCGACGTCGTGATGCCAAAGCTGAGCGGCTTTGTGCTGGCTAAGCAGCTCACCTCATTGCATTCCGAAATGAAAGTGCTGTTTATCTCCGGCTACCCAGACGACGCGATCGTCCGCCATGGAGCGCCACAGGGTAGGGTCGCACTCCTTCCCAAGCCCTACACCCGCGAGTCTCTCGCGCGACGAGTGCGGCAGGTTCTTGACCAGAAACATTCTGCCTGAAATGTGTTAGTTCTATCCCGAACGGCGGAGGCTTGTATGGCTGTGAGCCTGTATATGGTGGTCGAGCATTTCAGGAACAAAGACGCGGTGCCCGTCTATCGACGTTTCCGCGAACGTGGACGACTGGCGCCCGATGGACTGCGTTACGTATCGAGTTGGGTTGACGACAGACTCGAGCGCTGTTATCAGCTCATGGAAACAGACGATCGCGCGCTGCTTGACCAGTGGATCGCCAACTGGAACGATCTGGTTGAGTTCGAAGTGTATCCAGTTATGACGTCGCAACAGGCTGCGGAGAAGATCGCACCCCGGCTGTAGCCAGGTTGCAGCGTTGTCATTCCAGCCGCATGAAACTGCTCTTGGGCGGCGAAGTTGCATCCCGCGACTTGGTTTAGGCGCCCGTCTTATACAGTTCGTTTTCCGACACGACAGGTTCTCCGGCAAATTCTCTGCGGCTGCGGGCGGCGGCGCCAAACATGGGTCCGCGGGCGGGCAGCACTGGCGCAAACGACATCATGCCTAGCGGCTGTGGGACGTCGTCGTAAATGGCCTCCATGCCTCCGCGCAAAAAATATGTCTCGTGCCAGAAGCCGGTGCCGCCGGAATTTTTCAGGAACTCCTTCCACCACTGACGATGCGGATCGGAACGCGTCCATTTCAAAAGCGAGTCCGTATCGCGCCAGTACTGGCGCATGCCCACGTGCATGGGAAACACTGAATAAATCAGGTTCTCGTGCCGCAGCAGGCCATCTGGACGCTCCTTCGCTGAGTTCGAGATCTGCGGTCCGAAATTGAATATGGTTTTCAGACCTGCTAGCCGGTTCACTCTCATCCCGAGATAAATCACGACCAACTCGGGATACCCGGAAAGATCCACAGTGCGCCGTTCCACCAGGGTAGTCATAAAGTTAAGGATGTCCGATTCACTCCACCGGTCGCTATGCTGGACGAAACTGTTTACAACATCTGTCAATTGTCATTGTTTCGACGGCTTGCACGAGCCCCGGTCGTTTACATTTATATTTAAGATGGCGCACTTCCGTGGAAACCGCCAATCTTTGGAGCCCTCATGATCTTACGAATTTCCCGACTGAGTTTTATTCTGCTCGCGCTTGCCACCGTGGCCGTCGCCCAACAAATACCGAGTTCCCAGCCTCCGTTATGGGCCGCGAAGCCTGACGTAGCAGCTTTCGAAAAAGCAGAGAACGATCGCCTCGATGCCGCGCAGAAATCCATTGATCAGCTGGTGGGGGCGAAGGGCGCTCGCACGGTGCAGAACACCGTGGCTCCGTACGACGAAGCGTTGCGCCAGTTGAATTCAGCCGCCTACTTCGCCGGGCTCATGCAGCAGGTCCATCCCGATACTGCATTTCGTGATCACGCCACGGCCATGGTCCGCAAGGTCAGCCAGGCTGCCACCGCCGTCTCTTTGAATCAGGATGCATATCGTGCGCTTTCAGCCGTCGATGTTTCCCATGCCGATCCCGCGACGCAGTACTACGTGAAGCGCCAGCTGCTGGAGTTCCGCCTCGCTGGCGTGGATAAGGACGAAGCCACACGCACCAAGCTGAAACAGCTCAACGATCAATTGACCGACGAGCAGTCGAACTTCGATCGCAACATATCCGACGGAACCAAGACCGTGGAAGCCGCGAGCGTTTCAGAACTCGATGGCCTGCCGCAGGACTACATCGATCGCCACAAGCCCGGCGCGGATGGGAAAATCAAAATCACCACCGATTATCCGGATCTGTTTCCGGTATTAACTTTCGCCAAAAGCGATGCTCTACGCCGCCAGCTTTACCAGGCTTATGAGACGCGGGCGTATCCCAAGAACCTGGAAGTGCTCAAGGCCATGATGCAAACGCGCTATCGAGATCGCGACCTTGCTGGGATACAAGTCCTGGGCCGATTACTCTGCCGCGGACAAGATGATCTTGAAGGGCCAGAACATCGCCGACTTCATCCAGCAACTCGACCAAGCCAGCCGGCCGATCGCCGACAAAGAAGTTGCGATGCTGCTGGAGGAAAAGAAGAAAACCGACCCGTCCGCCACCGAGATTGGCGATTACGAACTCGGGCGTTTGCAGGAACTGGTGCGGCGGAGTAAGTACGATTTCGATTCCCAGGCGGTGCGTCCCTATCTGCCGTACGCAAAGGTGAAGCAGGGAATTCTTGATACCGCCGCGAAATTATTCCAGGTAAGTTTCAAGCAGGAGCCCGGTGTGCCTGCGTGGGATCCTTCGGTCGAGACCTGGGACCTGATTGACAAAGGCAACGTGATTGGACGTTTCTATCTCGACATGCATCCGCGGCCCGGCAAATACAGCCATGCCGAAATGGCGCCCGTGCTCGATGGAATCAAGGGGAAGCAACTGCCGGAAGCCGCGCTGGTGTGCAACTTCCCGGTGCCGACAGCAAGCGATCCGGGCCTGATGGACTACGGTGATGTGGTCACCTTCTTTCACGAATTTGGCCACCTGATGCATTGGATTCTGGGCGGCCAACAGCAATGGGCCGGCATCAGCGGCATCACCATGGAAGCCGATTTTGGCGAAGCGCCGTCACAGATGCTTGAGGAATGGATGCATAGTCCGCAGGTGCTCGCCGGGTTTGCGCGTCATTATCAAACCGGAGAGCCCATTCCCGCGGAGCTCGTAGCCAAGATGAATCGCGCTTCTGCTTTTGGCCGGGGAATCGGTATCGCGCGGCAGAACAGTTTCACTGCGATCTCCTACAACCTGTACAAAGGCAATCCCGCCGATATCAATCCTGACGAGGTCACTCGCGAAGCAGTCGAGAAATACAGCCACACCGTGCCGACTCCGGACACGCATATGTATGCGTCATTCGGGCATCTCGCGGGCTACTCTTCGGCTTATTACACTTACATGTGGGACAAGGTCATTGCCGAAGATTTCTTTGCGCAGTTCGATCAGGCTAATCTGCTGGAAGGTCCGGCCCCGGGACGTTATCGCCACCTGGTACTTGAGCCCGGCGGGTCCATGTCGGCCAACGATCTGGTGAAAAACTTCCTGGGTCGGCCGCAGAACATGAACGCGCTACAGAAGTGGATGGGTCAGGAGTTTGAAACTTCATCCACGTCGGCAGGGAAATGAGTTCTACTTGGCGAAGAAGCGCGGGACTGAACTCGATCGGCTGCGCCTGGTGTTGGTGCGGACGCACAATCCTCTGAACATCGGTGCCGCTGCACGGGCCATGAGCAACTTCGGAGTGCTGCATCTGCGGGTCGTGCGTCCCTATGATGTGGCATTCCGCGAAGCTCGCTCCGCCGTGGGTGCGGCGAAGCTGCTGAAAGACGCTCCGCAGTTTGACAGCGTTGCCGACGCAGTTGCCGATTGTTCTCTCGTAGTCGGCACTACCGCGGCGGAAGGGCGAGAATTGCAACACCCACTGCGGCGGCTGGAACCCGGCGCGAAGCTGATTCGTCGCGAACTGCAATCGAAAAGTAACGTCGCGCTGCTGTTCGGATCAGAAAAGCGTGGCTTGCTGAACGAAGATCTCGCGCACTGCCATTGGCTGATGCGCATTCCGACACGAGACGAGCATGGATCAATGAACCTGGGCCAAGCCGTCGCGGTCAGCCTTTATGAAATCGTTCGCGATGCCAAGGCTCCTGCCGCAAAGGAAAAAACAAAAGCCGCGGATGCGGGCGAGGTGGAACGCATCTCGACGATGTTGCTGGAAGCCCTGCGCGAGAGCGGATATCTCAAAACATCTTCGCTTCCAGCCGAGGACAAGATTCGCCGCCTGGTGCGCCGCTTACAGATTCCCTCCGACGATGCGGAAGTGTGGCTGGGAATTTTGCGACAGATCTTGTGGAAGATTCGGGATCAACGTTAAGACGGCGCTCCCGCACATTGCAGAGGTGGATACCTCATGAGAAAACTACCTATAGTGATCGTGGCACTAGCGGCGGCCGTGTTCACCTTGGCTGCGCAAGCGGACGACGGCTTGGGATCATCACTGGCGGCATTGGATGACCTGGTCCCGGAATTCGTAATCACCGATTCGACGTTTGGCGAAGGTATTTCTGCGTTGAGCTTGTCCACGAGTACCGAGTTGCATCTGGGGTTTGAGGAGATATTGCACGATAACGTCTCTCCTGCGCCGCCTCGCTTCTCTCTGGCACTGAAGAATCGCACGGTTCGGCAGGTACTTGATGCTCTCTGTGCGCACGATACTCGATATACTTGGCGGCAAGAAGGAGCAACTCTTAACATATTTCCGAAAGAGATCAGCGATAGTGACTCATATCTTCTCAACC
This sequence comes from Terriglobia bacterium, assembly GCA_963797845.1. Lineage (GTDB taxonomy): Bacteria > Acidobacteriota > Terriglobia > Terriglobales > Acidobacteriaceae > DASREM01. The sequence goes on along the minus strand of CAWCRE010000003.1, from coordinate 831,076 downwards.
GCAAACTAGAACGAATCACTATAACGGCGATCTCGAATCCCGAAGCGTCGCTGGCCTTCCTGGATCGGCAACTGCCACCGCCTCGCGAGCAACTTGCATACGCGGGCGCCGGTGGCGATTCTCAATACAGCACACCGTGGACCCAGAGCTACGAAGACATCACAGTCCGGCAATTCATAAACCGTATCAGCGAACACATGGCCCCACACACGTCTTGGGTGTTTTACGGCTCGAAGCAGGAGCGCCTGTTCACATTTCGCAAAGGCGGTTTCCACTAAGCGGGGTTGAGCAGTCGGAACTTTGTTCAATCGCTCCTTTTTCACATCCACTTACCCTTGTGCTTTCTCAAGTTGTCAATCGCAATGTTTCCAGGTCCGGCCAAAGCAAGGGCAGCGAGGCTGGCTAGATACAGAAGGGAAAGCTCATAGCCCGGCGGTCCAAATTGCGGACCGGCAGACGTGACTGCGACAAGCTTAATCGAACTGAATCCGTAACGCAGATGGACCGAAAAGACCGATACCACCAGAATGACCGCGAGCGGCAAACTCGCTGCCGTCAGGAAAGCCCCCATTAGCACAGCGAGCCCTCCGACGATTTCAGTCAGTATGGTCAGCCACGCCATGAAATACGGTGCCGGCACTCCCAATCCGTGTAATACGGCGGAAAAACTTGCGGCGCCACGCGACAGCTTGGCGAAGCCGTGCGCCATAAAGCCATATCCCACGATCAGTCGTATTACGAGGGGTGCCCAATCGGCCATAGGATAGCGATTCGAAGATCCCGCCGGACTCCGCCACGCTTCACTCGGTGTAGTGACTGCACTGGACATTTTGTTCACGTTGATTCTTTCACTCCATCCTGGTCATGAGATGTGCGGCCGAGGACTGGGATACGCCTTATGCAGAGCGGACTGGCGAATGTTTGTCATAGGTTTGTAAAAAACGCGGCAGCAAGCCAGTGCTGATCTGTCTGCAGCCAGTCAGGCGCGTTACAATCGTTCTACTCAGGGGTGGTTCCCAGTCTGGTCGAATAAAAAAGAGATTGTTATGCGCTACCCGCAGCTCTGGCTGTCGACGATCGCGACCACTGTTCTTCTCACCGCGCTTCTTCATGCGCAAAATCCAGCGGGGGGAACGCCCACGTTCTCGTCCTCAACCGACCTGGTCTTGATTCCTGCGGTGGTCAGCAAATCCGGCTCTCACCTGGCCGGCCTGAAAAAAGAAGATTTCGTTCTGAAGCAAGATGGAAAATCCCAGCCCATTGCCATTTTTGAAGAAGTGAAGACCACCACTACCCGGGTGCGCCGCTCGGAAGGAGAACATGGCACTTTCAGCAACGTGGAACCTAACGAAAGTGTCAGCGAATATCACCGCCTCAGCATTATTGTTTTGGATTTCGTAAATACTCCGTTGCCCGATCAAGCCAACGCGCAGAACTGCGCTGGTTAAATTTCTTTCCGAAGTCGCCGATTCAGGCGAGCCCATGTGCCTGATGGCGCTCACCGGGAGCGGGCTGACTGTGCTGCACGATTTCACGGACGATCCGAAACTCCTTGCCGAGGCATTGAGCCAAGCCAAGAGCAACTCCGCGCCGTTGATCTATGAGCCTTCCGTTGACCCGCATCATCCCACCGGGGGGCCGCTTGCCGCGGCACTCACCGCGATGATCCGAGGCGCGATGCTTAGCGAAACCCAGATGGCTTCGCTGGAAACCGAAGGCGGCGGCTTCCATCACCGTGCAGGCACTGCAACAAATCGCGAAAGCCTTCCGCGGTTTGCCGGGACGGAAGTCGCTGATCTGGGCGAGCTCCGGCTTTCCGTTCTCCATAAGTTCCTTTTCTCCAAGCCTGTGCGACGGCGGGTGCCCGGCCATCCATGGCCGCGATGAAATGCAATCTGCGTACGACAACCTCTGGAGAATGATGAACGATGCGCAAATCGCAATCTATTCGGTTGATCTGCGATTGCCGACGGGGGGCACCATGATGACCACGGGAGGAGTTCGTCCTTCCGATGCTGAAGATCCGCAGTTCGATACCGACGCGCAGGCAAATCGGGTAATGCAGGACACCAGCAGCACTCTCCGCTTATTTGCAGACAACACCGGCGGCAAAGCTTTCATGGGAGGCAGCAACCTCTCGCAGTCGTTTCGCCAGGCCATTCAGGACGACAGCAGTTATTACATGCTGGGCTACTACGTCAGCGCACACAACACGAAACCGGGATGGCACGACATATCGTTAACTCTTCATGCCAAGGGCGCGCATATGCGCTATCGAAATGGCTTCTTCCTGTCGCGGGATACGTCGCCGGCTTCGGCTCGCGAAGATGTTCAGCTGGCCCTGAGTTCTCCACTCGACTATACCGGGGTGCCGATGTCGGTCACGTGGGCAAATCGAGCGCCCGGCAAAACTCCGGGAAAGATCAAAGTGCAGTTCGATCTGGTCATGCCTGCTAATTTCGCAACGGTAGATCAATCCGACGGCAATCACATGATCGTTGATATTGCCGCCGTCGCAAGAAACGGCAAGGGAGAACCAGTTGCCGATCTTTCGCAGCGGATCGATGCCCGTTTGGACGCCGCGGGCATGGAACAGATCCAGCACCATGGCATGACCTATCGCAACGGCCTGCAGCTTCCGCCCGGGGAATACAACGTGCGTTTTGTGGTGCGCGACTCGCTCGGCAATCGTATCGGGAGTGTGGCCGCACCCGTCAAGGTTGCTCCCTAACTGCTCGTGCATTACGTGGCTCGTTTCGCCATGACGTCTGTCTGGTTGGACCGTTTGCGGTTGTGGATCTGAAGGCACTCAACGGCGGGTTAAATCTCTTCGAGGTTCGAGCGGCAGCGGGATCCGTGCTGAGCGGGAGTCTGGTGTCCCATGATGCTCCCGCTCTCAGCACATGCGGCGACAACTTAAATTACGGGTTGCAGGTCGCCGGTTCGGTGTCCGTGTTGGGGTTGGTGCACAACGGACCCAGGTTGGTGGTGGCATCGGGCACACTGATCATGGCCAACGGGCCTGCCTGATGCTCGCCATTGAATGGTGTGGGTTTGGTTACGTCGAAGGTGCAGCCATCGATATTAGCGTCGGCTGGGTTATTGAACCAGAAACCCAAGTGGAATGTGTTGATGGGAGCCGGGTTGCTGAGTTCGGGGTCGAATCCAAAAATCTGGTCCAGCAGAATGGTCTTGATGCTGGCGTTGATCTTGCCTTCACTGCTGGCCTGGAGATCGGATTGATACCACGCAAAGCCGAAGCTTCCGGCGAAAAGGGGATCCACGGTATGGTCCGCGAGCAGGTTCGTGCGTTGCACCGTGAACATGTCGAACGCCACGCCTGGCCGGATGTTCTGGGCGTTGATGGTAAGGGTATCGTTGAGTTTGCCGCGAGTGACAGTTACGTTGGCCTTAGGGGTTGGGCCTCCGGGCACTCCCAGGCAGCTTACGAACTTGGGATTGGGAAAAAGATCGAAGTGCGCAACGTCGGATTGCGCAACCACGCGAGGTGCTGCCGCCAGCGCCACGGCGCCGAGAGCGAGTACCAATACAAACTTGGAAATCGAGTTTAGGCTTTTCATGCTATTTTCCTTTTCATGTTTGACTTGGACCGGCGATTTCCGCGGGTTCGTCAGCCGCTTGTGGCATCCCACTGCTTCCACTAAAATCTGTTTCGAATCACCGCCAGTTCGCCGGCCCGAATTCAACCTAGGCGGCGTGAGTCGAAATCGTCCTTATTGACTCGTTAAGAATTTCCGAGAAGTTTCCGAAGAAGTTCCGAAGACAGCCATGCCCCCGGAAATAAAGACCTTCTACGAATTCGGCAAGTTTCGTTGCGAGCCTCGCGAACATCTGCTGCTGTGCGAGGGCAAGCCCGTTTCGCTGTCACCGAAGTCGTTCGAAATCCTGGTCGTCCTGCTTCGAAGCAGCGGCCGCTTGCTGACCAAGGACGAACTCCTCCAGCAGGTGTGGCCCGACAGCTTTGTGGAGGAGTCGAACCTGACGGTCAATATCTCCGCATTGCGCAGGGCTTTGGGCGAGAGTAAGGCGGGGCAATTCATTGAGACGGTTCCCAGGCGGGGATATCGTTTTGTGGCCCCGGTCACCGAACGTCAGGCGGACGGCAGATCTGTTCAGTCGGAGCAGCCCCTTCGCGCTGAGCCCCCTTTGCGCCCCTCTTTATTGCCATCGCTGAGGGCATATCGTTGGTGGCCGTTCGCAGGGCTGTTTCTCATCGCGGTGATGGTTACGATGTTGGTCTCCAGCCGTTCGGCGAGACTTACCGACAAAGACACGGTGGTGTTGGCCGACTTTGCCAACACCACGGGAGATCCGGTCTTCGACGATGCGCTGCGCCAGGGCCTTTCCTCGCAACTGGAGCAGTCGCCATTTCTCCATTTGCTCTCCGACGAGCGCACGGCACAGGCCTTATCTTTGATGGCCCAGCCCAAAGACTCTCACCTGACCCATGACTTGGCGCGCGAGGTTTGTCAGCGCACCGCAAGCTCTGCGGTTCTCGATGGAACGATCGCGCAAGTTGGAACCCAATATCTTCTAACGCTCAAAGCGATTAACTGCGCAAACGGAGAGTCGCTAGGGAGTTCGGAAGCGCAGGCCGCCGACAAGAACCATGTGCTCGATGCCTTGGGAAAGGTAGCTTCTGGAATCCGAAACCATTTGGGAGAGTCTCTGGCCTCGGTGCAAAAATACGACGCGCCTCCGGAAAATGTGACCACGCCATCGCTAGAAGCCCTGAAATCCTACAGCCTGGGGTATCAGGCGATGGTCTTGAAAAGCGATTACGACGCCGCAGTCCCCTTGTTCCAGCAAGCACTGAGCCTGGATCCGAATTTCGCTATGGCGTACGCCCGGCTGGGGACGACCTACTTCAACCTGAACGAGACCGCGCGTGCCACCGAGAGTCTCCGCCAGGCTTATGAACGACGAGAGCATTTGAGCGAGCGCGAGAAGCTCTACATAGGCGCCCACTATGAGCTTGTGGTGACGGGGAATCTTGAAGCCGCCCGCAAAGCGTTTGAGCTGTTTGCGCAAACCTATCCGCGGGAAGCGCCCTATACGAACCTGGGCATCATCTATAGCCAACTCGGCGACTACGACAAAGCCATGGCCGCTTTCGAGCAAGCCGTGAGAATCGGTCCCGCTACCGGCAACAGATACGCCAACCTGGTCAATGGATACCTTCAACTCAAACGAGTGGACCAGGCGCTCGCCACGGTCCGTGAGGCACAAGCCAGCAAGATCGATTCTCCTGAGATTCACGTCAACCTCTATTGGGCGGACTTCCTCCAGAATGATGCGGCGGGTATGGAGCGCGAAGCCGCGGGAGTCGAGAAGAAGGCGGGATACGAAGACCAGATGCTCAACTACGAGTCGGATACCGCGTTGTATGGCGGCCAGCTTGCCAAAGCGCGCATTTTGGCACGCCGTGCAAGCGAATCCGCTCAGAAAGACGATGATAAGGAAGCTGCGGCGATCTACGCCGCACAAGCTGGGGTGCGCGAGGCGCTGGTCGGCAATGCCGATTCGGCCAAGCGACAGGCGGAAGCGGCTCTTGCGTCCTCAACCGGCAAAGATACCGAAGCGTTGTCGGCCATTGCGCTGGCGCTTGCCGGAGATTCCAGGCAGGCCAAACGCCTGGCTGAGGATTTAACAAAGCGCTTTCCCGAAGATACGATTGTCCAGTTCACTTATTTGCCTACGATTCATTGGGCGGGCCTGCTTCGACGCGGCGTTACCAATGCCACGGATAGTCTCGCGGTTGGAACGCCTTATGAGCTCGGCGGCAATCTCTTGACCCTGAATTTCATTTTTTATCCGGTTTATGTCCGCGGGGAAGTCTATTTGGCGGCGAAGAATGGTCCGGCCGCTGCTGCAGAGTTTCAGAAGATTCTCGATCACCCGGGCGCGGTGCGGACTGAGCCCATTGCAGCGCTTGCACATCTGCAACTGGGCAGGGCCTACCTTCTTTCGGGAGATCACGACAGAGCCAGAGACGCGTACAAAAACTTTCTTATGCTGTGGAAAGACGCCGATCAGGACATTCCGGTCCTGAAGCAAGCGAAGGCTGAGTACGCAAAACTGCCGTCGTAGCGGCGACGGCTTCTGCTATGTGCCTGAGAACCACCAACCTCCCAATCGCAACACATAATATGTCGGTCGTAACCAGCGCATGACATCCTCTGGAAATAGTCACTTGACTCTGGAACCGGTTCCAGGGTTCATACTGTGATCGTGACGTCCACTTCGTTGCGATCTGGAGAGCTTGCGCGCTTGACCGGTGTCAGTGCCGACACGCTTCGCCATTATGAAAAACTCGGCATTCTGCCCTCGTCGCCGCGAACCCAGAGCGGTTATCGCCTCTTCCCCGCCTCGGCTATCGAACGAGTACAGCTTGTGCAGCGGTCGCTCCAGCTAGGGTTTTCGTTACGAGAACTTTCGGAAATTCTCCGGACCCACGATAGCGGCGGCATTCCCTGCCATCGCGTTCTGCATCTCGCTGAACAGAAGCTGGGCTCGCTTGAAAAACAAATACGCGAGCTGCGCCAGACCCAAAGTTACATGCGAAAGCTGGTGAGGGCATGGCGAAATGAGATGAAACATACCGCGCCGGGAAGTAAGGCGAGGTTGCTGCACTCGCTGGTGGGGAACAATAAAGTCAACTCTGCAAACCATCTGAAAAGGAGACAACGGCCATGATCCGTTTCGCAATGCTCTTGCTTTTCGTGCCGGCAGCCTTCGCGCAAGACACAAAGCCGGATGCCATGAAGGATTGTCCCATGCACGACCATTCGGCTCATCACGCGGCGGTGGAGAGCCATGGGGATCAAGCCATGGGTTTCCCGCACGACGCAACCACACACCATTTCCGCGTGTTGAACGATGGTGGCGCGATTGAGGTGACCGTCAACGAGGCAAGCGACAAAACCAACCTGAGCGCAATCCGGTCACACCTCTCTCATATTGCGGCCATGTTCCACGACGGTGACTTCTCCACACCGATGTTCGTTCACGACGGTGTTCCGCCCGGAGTGACGACGATGAAACTGAAGAAGGACTCCATTCACTACACATTTGAGGAAATGCCTTCCGGCGGAAAAGTGCGGCTTCAGTCTACCGATGCAATTGCGGTGGCCGCGATCCACGACTTCCTGCGCTTCCAGATCACCGAGCACCAGACGGGAGATAACCTGCAAGCGCCGTAGGGGAGTTTCAGTTCAACCGCTTCGCCATCGCGATGCAATGGCATTCGACTCCCGGCTTCAACGGACGTGATGGGTGGAACTCTTCGCTCCCGGTCTCGACATAACCGAATTTCCGGTAATATTCCGGCAAGCCTTGCCGGAGGCTTAGTACTTTGATGTCCACCCATTGGCATCCCGCGGCTCGGAAATAATTCTCGGCAGCGTCGATCATCCTGCGTCCCAGGCCCCTCCCCTGTTGCGCCGGATCGACCGCCAGCATTCCAAAATATCCGCGTTCGCCATTTACCTCGACATATACAGCGGCGACTAACTTTCCAATCGCACTCTCCGCTACCAGAAATTCCCCTGTTGCCATACTCTTCGCCAGACGCTCAGCGTCCGTGCGCGTACCTTCCAGGAAATCCTCGACCACAAAGGCAGCATTCACCAACGGAATGATCGCGGCAGCATCGTCTTGGGCAGCAGTCCGAATTGTGATATCAGACACCGTCATCCGAGATAGTCGAACAAGGTCATGAATCCAAAATCCATATGCAGTTGCTGATGACAATGAAACAGCGTGAGCCCGGGATTGTCGGCCACGAAATCGATTTCGGCTTGCTGATATCCATCCAGCATCACGACATCTTTCATGACTCCAGCCGCGGGCTGTCCCGCAACACTCGCCAACTCGAACATAGTGCCGGTGCAGATGGATGGGATGAATGTCGTCGCTGGCATTGCGCATGCGCAGCCGGTAACGATAGCCCTGTTTCAAATGGAGCGTCGCAGGCTGCGGCTTGCTGTTCATCGGGTATGCGTTGCCATTGATGCTCCAACGATTGAAACCCACTTCAGCAGCGTTGTCCTTTGCGAAAAGCATCTCGAAGGTCAGTTGCGGTTCTTCCGCTTTCGTCCCCGGCTTCGAGAACTTCGAATAATTCCAATGCGAGCGCGGAGGCGCGACCCACTGGCCTTTTCCCTTCGACCCGGCATACTCGACTACGATTCCCATTCCATGTTTCCGGTCGTCGTCCGCCGTGTCGCCCATGATCCAAACGCCGGGATGGTTCATGGTGACGATCGCCGAGATGCGCTCCGCCGTTCCCAGCCAGAGCACCGGAACTTTCGTCGGATTCGGAACCGGATTGCCATCGAGCGCAACGACTTCAAAAACATGTCCCGGCAATGCCAGGCTGCGAATTTCCGTCGCGCTGCCGTTCAGCACATGAAGCAAAACGCGCTCGCCTTGCTTCACGCGGATCGGTTCTCCATGACCCAGCATGCGACCATTGATGGTGAACGATCCGTAACCGACCTCGTAGCCCTTGGGCATTCCCTTGGCGAGCGAGGCCTTCATCGCACTCTCGCCTTGTTGTTGCAGTTCTTTGATTTTGGTTGCCGGAGACAGGAAGTTCATGGCCATGTCTCCGCCGCGGCTGAAGGTGGGCTCGAACTCTTTCAATGTGAGGAAGACTTCGCGATCGTAGAGCCCGGGCTCGTGTTTGGGATCGACGTAAACCGGACCAACTTGTCCGCTATATTGTCCCGCATACAGGTCGGCGCCCGCCCGCACGTGCGTGTGATAGAAGCGGAAACCCGAGGGGCCGGGAACAAACTGAATCCGTTGTTTTCCGTGTGGAGGAATGAACGGCGTGCCTTCTTCCGCAGCACCGTCAACTTCGCTAGGCACTTTTTGACCATGCCAGTGCAGTTGTTCCGGCGTGTCGGTGTCGTTGAAGACATCGATTGTGACCTCCTTGCCGTCCTGGAAGCGAAGCAGGGGGCCGGGAAATTGTCCGTTGTACGTCACCAGGGAAAGAATTTTACCGGCCGCGATTTCAACCGGCGCAACCTTGATGGTTAGCTCGTAGTCTGCCGGATCCTCGGTATCAATATTTGGGGAGGTCAAAATCGCGCCAGCACTGCTTCCGGGAAGAACGAGTGCTCCACTTGTAACGGCGGCCAGTTTGAGGAACTCGCGACGCGACTTTCTGAAATAGGACATTGACTTCACCGTTGTTCCAATCACTATAACGCCGGTCTGCGGCGACGGACCCTGAATAAACGGGCATGACTGCTGCTCGATAATCGGGGTGCCAAGCAGTCTTGTTGAGCCTGCGACATCTAAGCCGATTTAGCCCTGCCCTGCCGGCGAATGAAGTTGGCTTCTATTGGCGGGTCGGGGCGAGCCAACTCGGCGACCGCAGCATGGTTTCTGCCTGCGTGGCCTCAACCGGTTGCGAAAACAGATAGCCTTGTCCGAACTCGCATCCGGCGTCGATCAGCGGATCGATCTGGGTCACGGCTTCGATCCCTTCCGCACTGAGGGTTAAATTCAATCTGCGGGAGGCTACGGCGATTAGGCCCAGCAGTTCCTGGCTGCTGCGATCGAAGGCCATGCTGCTGACAATCGAGCGATCAATCTTCAATGTGGTGAGCGGAAAGCGTCGCAACCAAGGCAGGGACGAACTGCCCGCTCCGAAATCGTCGAGAATTCTTCCCACGCCCAGGTGCTTGAATTGCAGCAGAACATTGCACGCCAGCCTAGGATCGCTCATAGCCACGTGCTCGGCGATCTCCACTTGCAGGCGGTCGAGCGAAGTGCCTGACTTGCCGGCCGCGGCGCGAAACTCCTGCACCAGGTTCGGATTGGCTAACTGCCGCGCCGATAAGTTGACTGCAATATTCAAGTGGCGCGCCGTGGGATAATTTTTTTGCCAGCCGCAGACCTGCCGGCATGCTTGCTCGACCACCCACTGGTCAATCAGCGCGATCAGCCCGATATCTTCCGCCACGTTGAGAAAGTCGTAAGGCGAGATCAGGCCCTTCTGCGGATGCTTCCAGCGCAGCAAAGCCTCGAATCCTGACAGGTGCCTGCCATCGAGCTTGACGATGGGCTGGTAGTAGACGACAAATTCACTGCGCTCGAGGGCGCGCGCCAAATCATTTTCGAGAGCCAGGCGGCGCACCGCGTGGGTGTGCATCAGTTCGTCAAAGACTTCGCAGCGCCCGCCTCCGCGCGCCTGGGCGCGGCTGACCGCAACCGAAGCATCGCGCAACAGATCTTCCGGACCCTGGTGCGGGGATGTGCTGAGTGCAATGCCGATGCTGACGCTCACCACCAATTCACGATCGGGCAATTCCAGCGGTTTTGAGATCGCAGTTTGCACCCGCTGGGCCACCCGCATCGCGTCACTGGGATTCTGCGTGTTCTCGAGCAGGATAGTGAACTCGGTGGCTTCAAACCGCGACAGCAGTGTGCTCTCGCCCGTTTCGTTTTCGGTAGAGTGCGAAACGCTATCATCGAGTCGAAGTTCTGATTCGATGCGGCGGCCGATCTCGGCGATCATCGCGTCTACCGCCAGCGGACCTGCAGACTCGCTCAAACACGCAAAATCGTCGATGTTGATCAACAGCACCGCGAAACGGTACGCGGCTTCGCGCTGTTCGCGGGCAAAACAGCGCTGCAGGCGATCCATACACAACCGGCGATTCGGCAACCCGGTGATCGGATCGTGTAGCGCGTTGTGTTCCAGTTGTTGTTCTGCCTGCTTGCGCTGGGTGACATCGCGATTCACGATGACCAACTGCTCCACTTCGCCCCTGGCGTTGCGAATGGCGCTGGCAGTGGATTCGAGAATCCGCCAGGTACCGTTCTTGTGCCGCAGGCGATATTCCAGGCGCTTGCCCACGCCGGTTTCGCGCGCGGAGCGCGCCGCCTCCAGCACTTTCATGCGATCGTCGGGATGAATCTGTTCGAAAGCCGACGTGGCGGACAGTTCCGCCGGAGAGTATCCAAGTGTGCGCTTGTAGGAAGGACTGTTGTACTGGCGCCGGCCTTTCAGGTCGACCAGCGCGATCATGTCTTCGGCGTTTTCGGTGATGATGCGGAACAGTTGATCGCGCTTCTCTGCCCGGCGGCGAATCATGTAAATCGCAAGCGCTTGTCCCATCAGCGCCAGCACTATCACGCCCATGAATAGCTGTCGAGAGTCGGCGGTGGTAAGCCCGGCGAGAGTCATCGTGTCGTTTGCCCAACGGGAAATGGGAGTGCTCGTTCGGGAGACACTCCCATTGCTCTCTATCGGCGCGCGACGGGAAAACTTTACGGGCTCAACGATAGCCGCCGGAGATTACCAGCGTCTCCCCCGAAATCCAGGACGAGTCCGGTGAGGCGAAGAACACCGCCGCGGGCGCGATATCCTCGGGCTTGCCAATGCGGCCCAGCGGCGTGTGCGCTTCCACTTCCTTGCGGAAATCACTGTCTGGCAATCCCGCGCTGCGGAAGCCTTCGGTGTCCACCATTCCTGGATTGATGGCGTTCACCCGGATATTGCGAGGTCCGAGTTCCTTGGAGAGCGATCGCGTCACAGCGTCCACCGCGGCTTTGGTGGCGCTGTAGATCGATCCCGTCGCCGGCGTCAGCGTGCTGGCGATGGAACTGATGTTGATGATGCTGCCGCCGTCGCCATTGAAATACTTGGCGGCTTCCTTCGAGGCCAGCACCAGCCCAAGGACATTCAGATCGAATTGCTTGTGAAAGTGCTCGCCGGTAACGTTTTCGAGGGGAGAGAATTCGTAAATCCCGGCATTGTTGACCAGGATGTCCAGTTTGCCGAAGGCCTTCTTGGTTTCCGTGAACAGCCGCCCGATATCGGCCAGCTTCGACATGTCGCCCTGCACGGCGATGGCTTTGCCGCCATTTTTCGTGATTTCCGACACCACGCGATCTGCGCCTTCCTTGCTGGAAGCATAGTTAACGACGACCGCCGCGCCCTCGGCGGCGAACTGCTTTGCGATGGCTGCGCCGATGCCCTTGGAAGCGCCAGTAACCACCGCTACTTTGTAGCTGAGTTTCCCTGCCATAAATGCCTCCGTGCTTCTGTGCACTGCCATACAGATTGCCGGGAGGGTAAGAAGGATTCATAGATTTGTACTTATCGGTACAAATAGGTAAAATAAAAGCATGGCATCGCGAACCGCATCCCTGGGGCGTCCCCGTGCTTTCGATCCTGAGCAGGCTCTGGAAGCGGCCATGCAGGTGTTTTGGCAAAAGGGGTACGAAGGAGCGTCGCTCGAGGAGCTTACCCATGCCATGGGCATCAACCGTCCCAGCATGTATGCCACCTTCGGCGACAAAGCAGCGCTATTCAGGAAAGCGCTCGATCGCTACGCCACTGGACCCGCGAGTTTTGTTCATGCAGCCTTGCAGGAGAAAACTGCGCGGGCGGTCGCCGAGAAGATCATGCGGGGCACCGTCGGCTTGGTGGCAGGGGCAAAGACTCCGCACGGATGCTTCATGGTTCAGGCCGCGCTCACTGGCGGAGACGACTCCGCGGCGGTATGTCGCGAACTTCTCACTCATCGCGAGTCTGGAGTCACGTTGATCCGCAAGCGCCTCAAGCGAGCCAAAGCCGAAGGCGATCTGCCGCGCAACGCCGATCCCACCGCCCTCGCCCGCTATATCGCGACCGTGATCCATGGCATCGCCGTGCAAGCCGCCTCCGGAGCCAGCCGCAAAGAACTGATGAAGGTGGTCGACCTGGCGATGCAGGCGTGGCCGGAGTAGAGTTCAGGATTTCGGGAACCAGAGAAAGTCGGAATGGCGGTACTCGTCGAGCGTATCAATCCATTTTCCGAAAATCGCGGACTGACAGCGATAATTCAGATTGCGCAGTAGCTGCCACGTGATCTCGCGGCCCGCGTCAGAACACTCGATAAACAGAATGGGCCTGGCGCGGGCGACAGTCCGTTGCATTCCGCGCAGAGCCAGCCCTTCGGCTCCTTCAACGTCAATCTTCACGAAGCTTGGTAACAGGAGTGAACCCGCGTTCACCAGTTCGTCGACCACTACGGTCTTGATCACGAGCTCGATGGCGGATTTGTCGTTTCTATGCCAGACCAGGCTTGCGGTCGACAAATTCTCGGCGATGCGGATGACCGCTTCACCATTCTGTTCGGATGCGGCGAGGTCGAACACTTCGACATTGGATAGCTGGTTCTGCGCAAGATTCTGGCGAAGCAGCTGAAGGTTTTGTGGCATCGGTTCGAGACTTCGCGAGTTTTCGGACTGTAGCCGCCGCACTCATGGCGATCATTGTGATCGAAAAGCAGCCGGCTGGAAATTGGCGGAAGGTGTTCGGGCGTGGGCCGCTCGCGGGTTTTACGAAAGATAAAATTCCCGGGCGCGTTACCGGACATCGAAAGCAAAAGGATTATGCGACAAGATTTTGGGGAGGGTGAGGTGTTGGGTCTCTGCGCTCGCAACAGTGCTTTGGGAAACGACCGAAGCAACGAAATGGGAACAATTTCGGGCATACTGTTTCACTGGGTCGGGAACCACTGATTCGGATCGCGTAGCCCCGAAATCTCAAATGGATGGCGATCTGGTTGGCTTCTTCTCGGGTGGTGGTCAAGGAGGTGAACATGGATTTAAGAGTCTGCTTAGTCGCAAGTGCTTTACTTAGCGGTTCTGTTGCAGTCCAACCCACGGTTACAAAACCGGATGACTTGGAATTCACCGTTACTCGGATGGCCCGGATTGGCCGGGCTACCTTGCCGAGTTTCTCGCCCGACGGAAGCCGCATCGCTTTTATCTCTGATCTCAGCGGCGTTCCACAAATCTGGACGGTGCCGAGCGCAGGCGGCTACCCGCAATTGGTCACACTTGGGGATGATCCGGTTACCAGTTTTCAGTGGTCGCCCACCGACGCCAATGCGCTAGCCTATTCGCTGGCTCCCGGGGGCGGCATGAACACGCAAATCTACATGGTTCATCCCGATGGAACTGGCCTGCGCCGGCTTACCAATGGGGGCAAAGAAAATAATGACTTCGATGGTTGGACCCACGACGGTCGCGTGCTGATGCTCGGATCCAACATGCGTGACGCTGCGTCCGTCGATCCCTATTTGTACGATCCCGCGATGGGGAAGATGATTCCCCTAGAGGCGGGTCCGGGCTTGAACAGCCTGGAAGATGTCAGTCGAGACGGCAAGTTCGCTCTGATCTCCAGGTTAGTGAACCGCGGAGATAACGACCTCTACTTACTTGACCTCAAAACACGCAAGCAAATTCTACTAACTCCACACCAGGGCCTGGCAGAGTTCAGCGGACAGATCTCGCCCGACAGGCGCGCGGTTTATCTAGTCTCGAATAAAGACCGCGACTTGTCTGCCTTTGCTCGAGTTCACCTCGACGAAAACGGCGCTCCCGGCCCAATCGAAGTCGTAGCCGAGCGAAAGGACGCTGAGTTGGACGGTTTTCTTATGAACGAGCAGGGGACTTTGGCGGTACTGATCTGGAACGCCGGCGGGAAAAGCGAACTGTCTTTCGCTGAGCTGCCCGCCGTTAAACTCTCGCCTGGGCCGGATCTGCCGGCAGAACTGGTGGGCGGACTCTCATTCTCTACGGACGGCAAGCAGCTTGCCCTGTCGATGGCGGGTTCGCGCACGCCGGCTGACATTTGGGTCATGGACGTAGCCACGAAAAAACTTCGCCAGGTCACCTCCAGTTCCCATGCTGGTGTCGAACTCTCAAGTCTGGTTGCTCCCGAGCTGGTAAGGTTCAAAGCTCACGACGGTCTCCAATTGAGCGGGTGGCTCTATCGGCCGTCCGGGCAGCAAAAGCCCGGACCTTACGTCATCAGTTTTCATGGCGGGCCGGAGGCGCAGGAGCGTCCCTCATTTCGCAGCGATTATCAGTCGCTACTCTCACAGGGCATTGGTGTGTTCGCGCCTAATGTTCGTGGTTCCAGCGGATTCGGGAAAACGCTTCGTAAATCTCGATAATGGCGCACTTAGAGTGAACGCCGTGATGGATATTAAGTCGTGCGTGGATTACCTCACTATGAATAACATCGCCGATGCGAAGAGAATCGGAATCATGGGCGGTAGCTATGGCGGCTACATGACGGTGGAGGGCTGTTACCGAATTTCCTGACGCCTTTGCCGCGGGGGTGGACCTGTTTGGAATGGTGAACTTCGCCACATTCTTTCAGAAAACGGAACCTTGGATGGCCGCCATTTCTGCCAGTCGAGTACGGAGATCCGGTTCAAGACGCCGATGTATTGAAAAAGCTTTCGCCAATCTACAAACTCGACCGGATCAAAGCGGCGATGATGGTTCAACATGGAGCGAACGATACCAATGTTCCCGTGATCGAGGCCGAGCAGATCGTCAATAGCCTGAAGGCACGCGGCGTTCCGGTCGAATACATCCTATTTCCCAGACGAAGGGCACGGCTTCCGAAAAACGCAGAATCGCATAAAGTCCACCGTCGCCATGGTTCAGTTCTTCGCCAAATACCTAAATGCGGGGTCGGCCACGCAACCGAAGTAGGTTGCATTGCACAAAACCGCGATCAGAAGTACGCATCAATCAGCTACTCGGATTTCGATTTTCAAAAAAATATAAACTCATTCCTCGCGACAACCCTGCCGATTACGCTCGCACCTTAACGCGCGCCAGAACAGATCACTAAAGCGTTTTGTCCTGCGAGTTTCCCCCGCTTGCGTGGCTTAAATTTTCCGCCGAGGCTCGAGCTCACGGCGCAATAGTTCAAGGAGCATCCTTCACTATGAAGAAAGAAGTTTTAGAACGCCTTGCAAATAGCAGTCAGAGCGATCGCCGCCAGTTCATGAAAAGAGTAGGTGTCACCAGTGTCGGCGTTGCCGCCGCCACCATGGTCGGTGGCAGTCTCGATAAGCTGGCAGCCGCTACAACGATTACCGACACCGATATCCTGAACTTCGCCTTAAACCTCGAATATCTGGAGGCGGAGTTTTATTCCATGGCTACATTTGGAGCAACTCTGGTTCAGCTTGGCATCATACCTTCCTCTGCGACCACGGGGCTAACGACGGGTGGCAAAGCCGTGAACTTCAACGGCTCGCCGGTGGCATTCCTGGCTAGCGGCCTGCGTGTGGACGAGCAAACTCACGTCGTCTTCCTGCGTACGACTTTGGGTTCGGCGGCGGTGAAGAAACCGACTATTAATCTCGACGCCCTGGGCTACGGCTTTGACAGCGTCGACGACTTCCTCAAGCTCGGACGCCAATTCGAAGACGTCGGCGTCAGTGCTTATCTGGGCGCGGCTCCACTCATTAAGAGCACCACTTACCTGAGTGCAGCCGGCGCCATCCTGGCGACGGAAGCACAGCACTCCGGCTCGGTTCGGCTGGAATGCATTCTGAATGGCGTTTCCAGTCCGGCGGTGGACTCGCTCGACATCCCGCCTACCCAGTCGACTCCATACGACGTGGACAAGAATGCGCTAAGCATTCCGCGCACTACTTCCCAGGTGCTCAATATCGTCTACGGAGGAGGGAAGTGCTCGGGTGGTTTCTATCCGGACGGAATGAACGGAACCATCAAGTGCCAATAATCGCCCAGTGATCAGCGAAAGAGTCACCGGTGCCCCACACATTCGCGGTTTGCGGAGGTGTGGGGTATTTTGCGTTGGAACAACGTCGAGCGTCACACGCCCATTGAAAGAATCCGTGACAGGGCGTAGCGAAGCCTCTGCTTCGTGAGAACACGCTTGAAGAGACTGCATTCCTCGGTCGCGGCGACCCTTCCCTGACTGTCGTTTCAGTCTAGGTATCACCACGATGCAAGTACCAGGTAACAGAACTCTGGTGCCGAAGAAGGGACTCGAACCCCCACACCCTTGCGGGTACATGGACCTGAACCATGCGCGTCTGCCAATTCCGCCACTTCGGCAATAAAGTCGGCGAGGGCAACCTTGCGGGCTGCCTTTCAGGAAAGAACGACAATCAATATTCTACAGACGTGTCGCTGCCTGTCAAACCAGAGTGATGAAACTGCAATGATTGCGGCCTGAGCAAACCACCCTGCCCCCCAGCTTGCAAACTTTTTGTTACTCTTGTTCGGCGCGAAAATCAGGCGCGGCAGGAGTCCGGCTCAGAATCACGGCATCCTGGTCAGGAGCATGAGAAGTGTCAAACAGTGCCGATCAGCATTCCCCGATGCCGGAAGAAGTCATTCTCAAGCTGCGCGCGCTCGCTCATGACCTGAGCAACTCTATCGAGACCATCCTGCAGGCCGGGTATCTGCTCGGCCAGGCCGAGCTTGATCCCAACCACAAAAAATGGGTGCAGCTGATCGATACGGCTTCGCAGGATGCCGCCAAAATCAATCGCGAGATTCGCGACATCCTGCGCTCGCAAAGCTAGGCTTCCAGCTTCGCGTCCATCGTGATATCGGCTTTCAGTACCTTCGAAACCGGGCAGCCGCTTTTGGCGTTATTCGCGGCGGTTTGAAACGCCGCAGCGTCGCCTTTGGGAATGCGCGCGGTCACGTCGAGGTGCACGGCCGTGATGGTCCATCCCGCATCCAGCTTCTCCATGGTCAGCGTGGCATTGGTCTGGATGCTTTCGGGAGTGATGTTGGCGTTGCCCAGTTGAGCGGAAAGCGCCATCGAGAAGCAGGCGGCATGGGCGGCGGCGATCAGTTCTTCGGGATTGGTTCCCGGAGTGTTCTCAAAACGGGTCGTGAATGAGTACGGAGTATTGGACAGTACGCCGCTGGTGGACGACACGGCACCCTTGCCATCTTTCAGCCCACCCTTCCAAACTGCACTTGCCTTACGTTGCATTCTTCATCTCCTGAGGCTATGAAATGTTTTCCAGGAAACATTCTATGCGGAGGAAGGGCTGGCTGTCCCTTTCTTGTACGTACAAACTTATCTTAAAGATATTTAAAGCGCTAGATCGCGTTTCGGGCTCCCGCGGACCGTCGGATGGCCCGAAGCCCGGACGAGGGTTCGCGGTGCGCTGTACGGGCGCTGGAACGCTTTCAAATGGCATTTAGGCGAGTATCTGACTGGCAATCGCAGGCTTCGGCGAGGCCGGCGTAATTATCAACAACTTAGCGGAAAGTGAATCATAATGAGACGGTCGGAGGCCGCTTCGGAACCGCTGAAGCAGTTCTGGCTGGCGTCTCTAGTAAAAGTCGGAGCAACTGAGGTAGAAGCCGCACTGCGGACAACTCATCTTGCAGCGATGTTCTTTCAGTTGAGCCGAGCAGTTGGGGCAGAAGCTGGCCGCGCTCAGCGGAGCTTTCGCGAGAGAAATTTTCTGCGGCTCGGAACTTTGCGGCGGTCTGGAAACGGACGGCATACCAAACGAAACTATCGGCGACGCTGGCGATTTGCAAGCGCGAACTGATGCGCCATCGTTTGTTGTCGGGTTCCCTCAGGGCCTCAGGCTGGGCAGATCGCTGCTCCAGGAATTGGCGATGATCCGCCATGCGCCCACCCGCCGCCATGCGCGCATGAACTTGCCGCGATCGGCGATGGTGGTCCCATTTTCCTGGTGGATGGCCAGGCTGTAACGGCCAATCTCCACCGCCAAGTCTCCCGAGGAATCGACCCGCAAGGTTTCGAAACGCAGATCCTGATGTCCGGATTCTCCCAGTTCACGCAGCACGCGTTCGATGGCGCGTGTTCCCACCGCAGTCTGGCTATGGGGCGGCATGAGGGAAGCATCGGGCGCGTACAACGCCGCCACCTGATCGTAATTTCCAGTGTTGAAAGAAGTGCAATAGTCCTGCGTAAGACCCCGGATCACGGACTCTACGTCCAGGAAAAAACCCGACGAGGGGATACTGCTGGCGTACATCAACTACCTCCTGGGGGAAAGGGAGCGCGGTGATTCGTAGCGGCGGAATGAATCACACTTGAGTTGAAGCAATTCTAGCGCAAATCGAGGCGGAGGATTGTCAAGTTTTTCACAACCTGCGCGAACGCTGAGAGGTTTGTACAATTGCGGGGAATGTTGTGCAGGTTATGATGGGGTCGCAAATCCAGAGGCCGGAGCAAGCCATGTACTTCGAGCAATTCTATCTAGGATGTCTGGCGCACGCTTCCTACATGTTCGGTTCCGAGGGCGAGGCCATCGTGGTCGACCCCCAGCGTGACGTGGACCTCTACCTGCAAGCCGCCGAGAAGCAAGGGCTAAAAATCCAGCACATCTTTGAGACGCATCTGCACGCGGACTTCGTCTCGGGCCATAAAGAACTGGCCGCGCGCAGCGGAGCCAAAATTTACATCGGGGCACGGGCCAAGGCCGAATTTCCCCACGTGGCCGTACAGGATGGCTTCGAGCTGCGGGTGGGAAGCGTACGCGTGTCGGTGCTTGAAACTCCCGGTCATACACCCGAAGGCCTTTGCCTGGTGATCGCCGACGAAACCAAGTCCGCCAAGCCTTGGGCGGTGCTGACAGGGGACACGCTTTTTCTCGGGGACGTGGGGCGGCCCGATTTGTCGACGAGCGCATAGTCCGCAGGAGCTTGCAGGTTTGCTGTACGACAGCCTGCATAAGAAAGTGATGGCGCTGGCTGATGATGTGCTGGTTTATCCGGCGCACGGTGCGGGGTCGTTATGCGGGCGCAACATGCGGGCGGACCGATCGTCCACCATCGGGACCGAGAGACTCACGAACTATGCGCTGCAGATTCCCACCCGCGAGGCGTTCGTGAAAGAGTTGACGTCCAACCAGCCCACGCGCCCGGAATATTTCCTGCAGGACGCGGAGATCAATCGCCAGGGAGCGGCAGCGCTTTCGGAGATGAAACCATTGCAGCCCATAGGCGCTCGGGAATTACAGGAGGGGATGGCGCAGGGCGTGCTGGCGCTCGACATCCGCCCGGGCGATCAGTTCGCCGCCGGACACGTGCCGGGATCGGTGAACATTCCGCTCTCCGGACAATTCGCCAGCTGGGCGGGAACTTTGCTGGGTCTCTCCTCAAGCCCAGTGCTGATCGCAGAGACCGCTGAGCAATTGGAAGAAGGGCGCATGCGACTGGCAAGGGTCGGGATCGAAGACGCGCGTGGGTTCTTGCAAGGCGGCATGGAGGGATGGAGCGAGGCCGGATTTGAAATCAGTTCCATCCCGCAAGTCACGGTGCAGAGCCTGGCAGATTTTCGCAGGACCCGGGAGTTGACGGTGCTCGACGTGCGCCGACCGCCCGAGTGGGAAGCGGGGCACATCCAGGGAGCGGAATTGTGGGCTTTGGACCGCTTCAAAACCGAATTGCCCACGCTGGATCCGCGAACTCCGCTCGCGGTGCATTGCAAGAGCGGATATCGCAGCATGATCGCGTGCAGCATGCTGCAGCGCGCCGGATTTGAGAATGTCACCAACGTCATTGGTGGATTCGATGCCTGGGACAAGGCGGGCCTTCCCGTGGAAGCTCCGGTTGAGATGAAGGGCTAGCCGGCGCTTTTCTCTCAAATCGCCCGCGATTGCGATTTTCCTGCTCCGAACTCGCGGGCGAGTGTCTCGGGGCCTTCAAGCGTCTTCATGTTCGCGATTGCCTAGCTCCTGGGCCGCCGCTTCTCTCAACGCGCGGCGGTAAGATAAACCATGCACAAACGCAAGCTTGGCAATTCTGGTTTGGAAGTAGGTCCCCTGGCATTCGGCGGGAATGTATTCGGCTGGACGGCAGACGAAGCCCAATCGTTTCGTTTGCTTGACACTTTCGTGGATTCGGGGCTGAACCTGGTGGATACCGCCGACGTGTACTCGACTTGGGTGCCGGGGCATCAGGGTGGAGAATCGGAGTCGGTGATGGGCCGCTGGTTCCAGCAGAGCGGGAAGCGCGATCGCATCGTGGTTGCAACCAAGCTGGGCAAGCCCGATGGGCGAAGGGAAGAAGGGTCTTTCTCGCGCCTACATGCAGCGTGCGGTGGAAGATTCGCTGCGGCGTTTGCAGACGGACTACATCGATCTATATCAGTCGCACGAGGATGATCCCAACACTCCGCTGGAAGAAACCATGGCAGCGTTTGGCGAGTTGATGAAACAGGGAAAGGTGCGTGCGATCGGCGCCTCGAACTATAGCGCGACTCGGCTGGGCGAGGCGCTGAAGGTGAGCAAGCAAAACGGGCTTCCGCGATATGAAAGCTTGCAGCCGCTGTACAACTTGTACGATCGCGCCCCATACGAAGAAGAGTTGGAGCTTCTCTGCCGTAAAGAAAATCTGGGCGTGATTCCATATTTCTCATTGGCCAGCGGATTTCTGAGCGGGAAGTATCGTTCGCCACAAGATCTCGCCAATCGCGCGCGCAAGGGCATGGTGGGGAAGTACCTGAACGATCGCGGCCTGCGGATTCTGAAAGCGCTCGACGAAGTGGCTAGCGCGAAGCAATCAACGCAGGCGCGCGTGGCCTTGGCTTGGCTGATGGCGCAGCCCACGATCACCGCGCCGCTGGTGAGTGCGACGACCCTGGAACAGTGGAACGACATTGTGAAGGCGACGCAACTGCAGCTCACGGCTTCGGAGATGGAAGAACTGAATGAGGCGAGCGCATGACGAAAATGCCGACACTGTTCTTGCCGCACGGAGGCGGCCCTTGCTTCTTTATGGAGTGGGACCCTCCGGACACATGGAAAAAAATGGCGGAGTTCCTGTCGAATGTCAGCAAGGATGTAACACCAGCGCCGAAAGCGGTGCTGGTGATCTCCGGGCACTGGGAAGAGCCCGAGTTTACCGTGGGTTCGAACGCGCGGCCGTCGCTGATTTACGACTACTCTGGGTTTCCTCCCGAGACCTATCAATTGAAGTACGACGCTCCGGGCTCGCCTGAGTTGGCGCAGCGTGTGGTTGGCTTATTGAACGAAGCGGGCATTCCGGCGCGATCCGATCCGCAGCGCGGGTTCGATCATGGGGTATTCATCCCTTTCAAACTGGTGTATCCGGGCGCAAACGTCCCCATAGTTCAGTTATCGCTGAAAGCGGGACTGGATCCAGCGGAACATATCGCTGCCGGACGAGCGCTCGCTCCTCTGCGCGACGAGGACATACTGATCGTGGGCAGCGGCATGAGCTACCACAACTTGCGCAGTTTCTTAACAGGTGGAGCGAATCCCGCGTCCGACCGGTTCGATGCTTGGCTGACATCGGCGGTGACAGGCGCGGATGCAAGTCGAAAATTGCTGGATTGGCGCAAGGCTCCTTCGGCACGGGATGCTCATCCGCGTGAGGAACATCTGATTCCGCTCATGGTTGCAGTGGGTGCGGCGGAACAAGATCGCGGGATGCGCATCTACGAAGATCATGTGATGGGGTCTGCGATTTCGGCATACCAGTTCGGATGAGTCGCGTCGCCCCCCGAACAGATTCCTCGCCTTCGGCCGAAGTAATAAAGGTGAGCGTTAATCCCTCGTCTGCTTGTTAATTTGTTGTAAAGACGCATCCTGCCTGTGCGCCTGCGCATCTGTCTATGTATCTTGGGCGTGTGCTGATCAGCCAGTAATGAACAAAACTTCACTGCTGGGATATTCCCAGTTTATGGGCCCGCTTTATAGTAAAAAGTATGGGAGCGATTGCACTTCGCCAACTAAGGAGCTTAGAGCCCCAGCATGAGAATCGCAGGCGTTGCCAGCGCGTTTCCCAAAAATTTCTACTCGCAGGATGTCATCCGCGAAGCACTGAAAGTAAAGTGGGCGGGAAAGTTAGACCGTCCGCAAGTGCTCGATCGTTTTCATGAAAGCGTTGGCGTCAAGACCCGCCATCTGGCTTTGCCCATCCCGGCGTATAGCAATCTAAAAACCTGGGGCGATGCAAACAATGCGTGGATCGATTGCGCGCTCGACCTTGGCAAGCAGGCGCTGTGCCGCGCACTGAACCAGTCCGGATTGAGCGCAACGGATCTGGGCGCGATTTTTTTTGTGTCGGTCACGGGTATTGCCAGCCCTTCCATTGAAGGACGGCTGATCAACCGCATGGGACTTTCGCCGAACATCAAGCGGGTTCCGATCTTTGGCTTGGGATGCGTGGCCGGTGCGGCGGGAATTGCGCGCGCGGCCGATTACGTAAAAGCTTATCCGGGACAGGCGGCAGCGCTGCTTTCGGTTGAACTGTGCTCGCTGACCTGGCGCGAAGACGATGTTTCGGCGGCAAACCTGATTTCTGCGGGACTGTTTGCGGATGGCGCAGCCGCGGTGATTGTTGCCGGGAACCAATTGGCCGATCACGGGCCGCAGGTGTTGGCGACGCGCTCGGTATTTTATCCCGACACCGAAGACGTGATGGGCTGGGACATTTCCGAGAAGGGCTTCAAGATCGTACTGTCACGAAGCGTGCCAGATATGGTGGAGACACACCTGGCGGGGGACGTTGACAAGTTTCTCGCCGATCACGATTTGCAACGCAGCGACATCGGCAGCTTCATTATGCATACGGGTGGTCCGAAGGTGCTGGAAGCGACCGAGAAAGCCCTTCAGCTTCCGCCAGAAGCGCTGGCGCCTTCCTGGGAGTCGTTGCGCGAGTCGGGAAATTTGTCGTCCGCGTCGGTGTTGCTGGTGCTGGAAAAATTCATGGGCCCTAGGCGGCCCGAGCCAGGCTCGTTGAGTTTGCTGGCGGCGATGGGGCCGGGCTTCTGCTCAGAGCTTGTACTTTTGCGGTGGTGAAGAGGGTCATGGCGCAAAGCAGTTGGGACACAGATGTTTTCGTGGTAGGCGGCGGGCCTGCGGGCTTGGCAGCGGCTATCGCGGCGCGGCAAGCGGGCTTCGCGGTGACGTTGGCGGATGCGGCGCGGCCTCCAATCGATAAGACCTGCGGCGAAGGCATTATGCCCGACGGCCTGTTGACATTGGAGAAGCTGGGGGTATCGCTGCCGCTGCAGCAGGGCTTTCCGTTTCACGGCATTCGCTTCGTGGGTTCAGGTCGGAGTGTGGCTTCCAATTTCATACAGGGGCCGGGCCTGGGAGTTCGCCGAACTACGTTGCATGGAATTCTGGTTGAGCACGCGAAAAGCGTGGGAGTCGATCTTCGCTGGGGAACGCGGGTTAGCGGAATCGCGAAGGGCGCTGTGCAAGTCGAAGGCAAAGAAATGCGCGCCCGGTGGATCGTGGGCGCGGATGGAGAGAATTCGCGGGTGCGGCGCTGGGCGGGCCTGGATTCGGTGGATCCGAAGGTCCGGCGCTATGGATTCCGGCGGCACTACAAAATCGCGCCCTGGTCGCCATTCGTCGAGGTGTATTGGACCGAGCGCGGGCAGATTTATGTGACTCCCATCGGAGCCCAGGAAGTTTGCGTGGCGATGATTTCGCGCTATACGAGAGTCCGCTTGGACGACCTGTTGGCAGAATGCGCGGAATTTCGTGATCACCTGGGCGGCGCAGCACCGGCAACGAGAGAACTGGGCGCCGTGTCATCCACCCGCTTGCTGCCCGAAGTGTACTCGGGCAATTGCGTGCTCATGGGAGAAGCATCAGGATCGGTCGACGCCATCACGGGCGACGGGCTCTCAATGGCGTTTCAGCAAGCGTCGGCACTGGCGCAGGCGTTTCAAAATGACGATCTGGAAGGTTACCAGCAGGCACACAGGCGCATTCGCAAGCTGCCGCGCATGATGTCGTCGCTGATGTTGTTGATGGATGCGCATCCGTGGTTGCGGCGGCGATCGCTGCATGCCATGTCGAGCGATCCGAAATTGTTTGACCAGATGCTCGCGATCCACACCGGCGCCGTCAACCCGCTTGCTTTTGGCGTCCAGGGAACACTCTCGTTTGGATGGGGTCTGCTCACCGCTTAACCATGCACAAAAACTTTAGAGTTGCAGCGCTGGTCCTCGGGTTCGGTTTGTCAGTGTGCGTCCCGCAGGTTGTGGCGCAGGAAAGCACGTTTGAACTGGATCCGGCGAAGACGCAGATCGAGTTCGTCTTGCCTACTACGCTTCACACGGTGCATGGAACCTTTCACGTAAAGAGCGGGACGGTTCACTTCAATCCTTCGACCGGAGCGGCTAGCGGGCTGGTGCTTGTGGATGCCACCAGTGGCGAGAGCGGGAGTGAAGCGCGCGATCACAGAATGCACAAAGAGATTCTGGAGAGCGACAAATTTCCCGACATCACTTTTGTGCCAACGAAAGTGACTGGGCAACTAGCGCCTCAGGGCGAATCCACGGTACAAGTGCAGGGCACGTTCCGCTTGCATGGCAACGATCATCCCATTGACGTCTCGATTCCCGTGCACATCAGCGGCGGAGTGGTCAGCGCGAATTATCACTTTGTCGTGCCCTACGTGGAATGGGGCCTGAAAAATCCCAGCAAGTTCGTGCTTCGCGTGAACGACAAGGTGGATGTGAATGTCGTCGCCACGGGGCATCTGACCCAAGCCGTCGCCGCGCGCTAGTGTAGCCGCGCCAGCTCGTTGCGATAGAGGCGATTGTTCGGGAATTCCTGCGACAATCCAGAGAGCAGCGTACGCGCGGTATTGGGATCGTGGTCGCGCAATGCGGCCACTGCTAGAAGAAGCCGCGCGTAGGGAGCGAGATAGTGCCCCTTTTCCGCAGCCAGCTTCAAATTCTTGATGCCTTCATCTTTATCGGTCTGAGCTCCGCTTAACCGAAGGAACCATCGCACAGGCGCGGGGTTTGTGCTCAACAGGTAATTCTCGACTCCAACTGCCAGGTAAGCGTCGTAATAGGATGGATCCGCAGTAAGCAGCTTTCCAGCTAACCCACGTGCTGTCTTGATGTAGCCGAGCCCGGCGAAATTCTTCTTTTCGATCAGCGCCAGGTAATCTCCGCGCAACCCGTTGGTCAAAATCTTGGCAAACAGAGCGCCCGCTGCGTTTGGGTTGTGCGACAGAGTCTGATCGGCAAGCTGATCGGCTTTGCTCAGTTCGTTGTAGAAAGCGTCGCGGGCGTGCGGATCGGGAGTGGGTTTATCCCGATGTTCGAATTTGGTGTCGTCCGTGAACAGCTCGACTTCCAAAATGTGCAGGCGATCGAACTCGGCGAACAGGTAAGCCGCCGCATTCGACACCGGACCCAACGGATCTTCGGGATGGGCCTGTTCGAATCCCTGGAAAGTCTGGTGGGCCGAGCTGAAGTCAAGGTTGTACATCTGGCGATAGCCGGCATCGAGAGAATGCGGCTCGATGGAAGCGGCAAACGAGGGCGCAGCGAGCGCGCAAATGAAAACGAGGGTTTTGAGAAATCTGATCATGAATACCTAAACCACCGTGCTCTGCAATGCGCTAAGAGGGAGGGACACCGTGATGACCGCGCCTCCGGCGGGACGATCCGCAATGCTGATGTTGCCACCGTGAGCCTGAACGACGGCGTCCACGAAGGCGAGTCCCAGGCCGTGGCCGGGAGAATGCTTGCCTTTGACAAAGCGCTCGAATACGCGAGGACCGATGTCGGAGGGGAATCCTGGACCGTTATCAAGGATCACCAGTTCCGCTGCGCCTTCGTGCGAGCGCAGCCGGAAGGTTACGTCGCAGCCCTCGGGAAGGTGAGTCAATTCGTTTTCCAACAGGTTGCTGAGCGTGCGATTCATCAGGCCGAGATCGGCGTTGACCACCACGTGATCTTCGAGGTCGAGCTTCAAGGTGTGCTGCCGTTCCGCCATCGCCGGATGATAGATCTCAGCAAGGCGGTGGATGAGTTCTGTCACATCAACGGGAGTGCGATCGAGCCGCAATGCGCCGGCCTGGGCTTCGGCGAGATCCAGCGTGGTGTTGATGAAATCGCGAGAGACGATCGAGACCTTCAATGGCTTCGCCCACGGATTCTCGCCAGTCGGTCGGGGCGCTTCGGACAAGGCAACTTCCAGACGGCCGCGAATCGAGGTGACGGGGCTTTTCAGATCATGCGCGACCGAATCGGTGACGGTGCGCATCTGGTTGACCGAAGCCTGGATGCGGTCGAGCATGTGATTGAAGGTCTTGGGCCAGACGCGCGATCTCGTCGGAGTTTGGCGGACTCGGGCAGGCGTGCGCTCGAGTTCTTCGCTGCCGATGCCGAGCAACGGTTTCAGTAATGTTCTCCACGCGCTTCAGGGTGCGACGCGCGCTGATGTAGGAGATCATGAAGCCGAGCACGACCATGCCGACCCAAACCATGATGAAAGCCGGTTGGTGAGTTGGTGCAGTAGACGCATCGCATCCTGATCGGCCAAGCCGAGGTAGAGCGCTTTTCCGGAGGACCGAATTGGAACGACGACACGAAGGGACGTGGAGACGCCGGCGATCTTCCACGTGAATTGGGCCGGGGTTCCGGGAGTCAGGTTGGCCTGCTGGATCGCCGAATGAATTGCTCCTTGATCGGTGGGCCTACCCAAAGCGGTTCTTATCCGAGGTGTGGGCATCGGTTTGCAGAAAGAAAACGGAGTTGGGCTGCTGGCCATGCGACGTCGCGGTCGTGAGGAACTTCACTGGTGGCCAGTTCTCCGCCACTTCTTCAACGATCGGTCGTAAAGGCTGCCGCGCGGAGTGGACTGGGAAACTTCCGCCAGGATTTCGGCCTCGCCGCTAAGCCACGGCATCGCTGCGTTCGCGGATACCTTTTCGACACCAGGTAATAGACAATGCAGAATGCGAAGGCGCTGCCGAAGGCGAAGGCGAGCGTGGTCCAGATGGAAATGCGCCAGGCTGCGGTCCGCTTCGGGCGAGCTAAGCGTCTTTGAGAACATAGCCGACCCCGCGAATCGTGTGGATCAAGCGGCTTGCAGAGCATCGCGATCCACCTTGCTGCGCAATCGGTAGATGTGCACATCGACCACGTTGGTTGCCGGATCAATACGCATGCGCCACACATGATCGAGAATCATGGTGCGAGTGACGACGCGGCCGGCATTGCGAGTCAAAGATATTCCAGCAACGAAAATTCCTGGGGCGTGAGTTGCAGAATCTGTTCGCCGCGGCGGGCTTCACGACGGACCAAATCGAGTTCGAGATCGGCGAGCCTGCAGGCGGACGGATTCGCTTTGCGGCGCTCGAAGAACGCCGCAGAAGATTGCGCAGCCGGGCTAACAGCTCTGACAGGGCAAAGGGCTTGGTGAGGTAGTCGTCGCCACCCTTTTCCAGTCCGAGAACACGCTCATCCACCGAGCGGCGCGCAGAAAGAATGAGTACCGGGATGGAGCTGCCGTGCTCGCGGCAGCGCGCGATCAGATCAAGTCCGTCAGGATCGGGAAGACCGAGGTCGATGATGAAGGCCGTCGTGAATGCCCTCAACGGCAAGGGCCTCCGCGGTTTCGGCATCGCCGGCGACATCGACTTGATATCCGGCTTCGGACAGGGCCCGCTTAAAAATTCCTGTATGGCTAGGTCATCTTCCACCAGCAGAAGGCGCATTCCCGGCTCTCCAGTGCGGTCTGCGCACCTTGGAATTGATAGATGCGAGCCGCTCGTCAAACGTTTACCGCCCTCCGGGCGAGGCCCAAGGCGTCGCCCCAAAAAGTTCTGGAAGAATGTACCAATCTCATCACGCGGGCGACAGAGTCAACAAACTGATCAAGCTGATCGGGTTCGACGATCAGGGGAGGCGCCACTTTGAGCACCAGGAAATTGTTTCCGCAGATCTGGGTCAGGATGTCCTCGTCCTGGAACATGCCGCATGACAATCATCTGGCCGAACATGGCGGGATGAATTCGGTGCGAAGGCCTCGAAGGAAAGCCCCAAGCGCGAACTGGGAAGGCTTCTGGAATTCGATGCCGCTCAGCATGCCGAGACCGCGAACCTCTTTCACCATCTCGTGAGAAGAGAGCGCGGCCCTGAGATCGCTGCGAAGTTGCTCGCCCAGGCGCAGGGCCCGCGATCCCAGATTTTCTCTCTCGAGCACGTCGAGGGTGGCCAGTCCGGCGCGCATGGCCAGCCCGTTTTCGCTGAAGGTGGAGGTGTGGACGATGGCGCGCTTGAGGGATGTGTAAGTGGACTTGTAAATTTCGTCGGTCATCGAGCACCGCTCCGACCGGAATCAGGCCGCCGCTGAGTGCTTTGGCAAGGATCACCATGTCGGGCTGGACGTTGTAGTGGTGTGCGGCGAGAAACTTTCCCGTGCGATACATGCCGGTCTGCACTTCATCGAGAACGAAGAGCGTGCCGTATTTGCGGCAAAGATCCTGCAGCTCCGGCCAGGTAGTGCGGGTCGGGAATGCGAATGCCGGCTTCGGACTGAATCGGGCTCGAGAATGAAAGCGGCGAACTTTCTGGATTTCAGTTTGGCTTCGAGCGCTTCCAGGTCGTTGAATGGGATCGCTTCGGTGTCAGGCAGAAGCGGGCCAAAGCCTTCGCGCCAGAACGGGCTTCCCATCAGGGAGAGGGCACCGCAGGTGAGGCCGTGAAAGGCGCCATCGTTGTACAGGATGCCGTTGCGCCGCGTGTGAGCGCGGGCGAATTTGATGGCGGCTTCGACGCCTTCGCTCCCGGAACTGCAAAAGAAAACTTTCTGCACTCTTCCGCCAGCGAGAGCGCACAGGCGGGAGGCAAGCTCTCCGGCCAGTCCGGAAACGTGACTTTGCAGCATGGCAGGACCGTGCTGGTCGAGTTCGTCTTTCAGCGCGCTAATGATGTGGGGATGATTGTGTCCCGTGTTGTGAACGCAGTATCCGGAAAGAAAATCGAGCAAGCGCCTTCCATCGGCGGTGTGCAGTTCCACGCCATCACACCGCGTGTACGAAGCATTCATGTCGAGCAGGTCGAGCAGCTTTACCCACTCAGGATTTACGTAGTCGGAATAGAGTTCAGCGGAAGAAAGGACAGCAGTTGACATAGGTTTCTCGGGGACTCCTGAGTTCGAGCGTGTGGGGTGGAGTTTTGTTGCCCGAGATCAGGATAAAAGCGCTAGTTGAACGGCCTCTGGGCGGGAAATGACGATGCGTTCATTGAAAGCGGCTTTCCAGCTTCACTTTGATTCCGTTTTTGGGCCGCAGAGTGAGCGAGGCCCAGGGAACGATCTGCTGGCCGGGGATTAGCGAAAGGCGGAATCGCTGCGCGATGGTGGCAAGAAGAAGGACGGCCTCGAGCAGTGCGAAGGATTGTCCGATGCACAGGCGCGGGCCGCCTCCGAAAGGGAAGTAGGCGAATTTCGGCAGGCGCTTGGCGAAGTCGTTCTCCCAGCGCTCGGGACGAAACTGGTCGGGATCGGGAAAATATTTCGGACTGCGATGCGTGATCCATTCGCTGATCCAGATCTGAGCGCCTGCGGGCACTGCGTAACCTCCGATTTCGCAGGGACGAATGGCTTCGCGGCCGATACCCCACGCTGGCGGGTAGAGGCGCATGGATTCGTTGATCACGAATTGCGTGTAGCGCAATGCGGAGATATCGCCGATGGTGGGCGTGCGTCCGGCAAGGACGGTGTCGAGCTCGCGATGGAGCTTCTGTTCGACCTCGGGATGCTGCGACAGCAAATACCAGGTCCAGGAAAGCGCGAGCGCGGTGGTTTCGTGTCCGGCGAGAAATAAAGTGATCAACTCATCGCGAAGCTGCTGGTCGGTCATGCGGCTGCCATCGAGGTCTTGCGCTTGCAACATTCGTGACAGCAGGTCATCCGGCCCGCTGCCGGTTTTGCGGCGCTGCGCAATCACCGAGTAAATGACTTTGTCGAGGCGAGAAATGGCGCGGCGAAAGCGAAGATTCTTCAGAGTCGGAAGCCTCATCAGGACGGGGAAAAAGAGTTTGCCGACTTCCACGTTCTGGAGTAATTCGTTCAACGATGAGCGAACGAGGGAAGCATCACCACTGACGTCGGCATCGAATAGCGCCTTGGCGACGATCTCGAGCGTGAGCGTCATCATGTCGTGATGGATGTCGCGAGTCTCGCCGTGGCGCCAGTGGTTGAGCGTGCGCTGGGCGTACTCGACCATGATGCCGGCGTAAGTCTGGATGCGGTCGTGGCTGAAGGCGGGCTGCGCGAGGCGGCGCTGGCGCATCCAGAAATCGCCATCGCTGGTGAGCAGGCCATTGCCGAAGATGACGCGCAAACCGCGATAGTCGCGGGATTTGACGAAGTTGCGCGATTCGGTGACGAGCACGCGCTCGATTTCAGGAGGACTGCTGAGGAGGTAAACCGGGACGTTCAGCAGACGGAAATAGACGATGTCACCGTAGGTGCGCGCCCATTGCATGGTGAAGCGCAAAGGGTCGTCGTTGATGGCGGTCACCTTGCCGAGCAGGAAGGAGTTGCGGGGGCCCGGTGGGGTGGTGCGTATGGTCGAACTAGCGGCCATGGAGATGGATTCATGATACCGGATAGGGTGAGTTCTCGGGTTCGCGGCGAAAGGGGCACTGCGCCACTCTCGGGGAATGTAGCGGATGCGCCTTTCGACAAGTCCGAATATGATTTGGAGGCCTGTGTTTGTGGGCGCTTTCTCAGCCATCGCAACGAAGAGGTAATTTCATGACGAAACCTTTATTCACCGGCGAAACACCTGTCACCGATGAGGTGCTCAACGTGATCGCGCGCGTTCCGACCAAGAGCCTGCCTAGTGTGGCGGCGAGCGAATTCTTCAAGAAGCTGAACGATGTCGATTTCATGCGCCTCGCCGTTCTGCTGGCACAAAAAGGATACGAGGAAGGCGGATGCCCGATTGGGGGCGTGGTCGTCAGCAACGAGACGCGGCAGATTCTCGGAAAAGGGCACAACACCCTGGTGCAGGAAAACCATCCCTACAATCATGGGGAGACTTCTGCTATTCGCGATGCTGGACGCCAGGATTTCAGCTTGACGACGATGTTCACGACACTCAGTCCGTGTGACGTTTGCGCGACGTTGCTCTATATGCGTCAGTTCCACCGGGTGGTGGTGGGCGACGTTACGAGTGCCTCCGGCAACGAACAGATGCTCCGCGACAAAGGCGTTCGTGTGGATATTCTTGAAGATCCGATGGGGATTGAACTGTACAGCAAGTATCGGCTTGAGAAGCCCGAGCAGGACCTCGAAGACTGGAAGGGTTTGGCCGAGGTAAACAAGGGGAGGAAGCGAGGTTAGTCGCGGCTTTGCGCCTGCAGACCCTTGGTTTATATTTTTTGCATGAATAAGGGACATATTTATTTCGAAATTCAGGCCGACGATCCTGCTCGCGCCATCAATTTTTATTCCCGGGTCTTCGGATGGAAGTTCGACGAAGTGAAGGGCCTTCCAATTCCTTACTGGCGGATTGAGACGGGAGGATCGCGGGGCGGATTGCTGAAGCGCCCGGCAAAGACTCCGCCTGCGCAGTGCGGGACGAATGCGTTTGTCTGTTCTCTGGAGGTGGAGAACTTCGATCAGACGGCAAAGATCATCGAGCAGGGTGGGGGCATTGTGGCATTGCCCAAGTTCGCGATCCCAAAGACTTGCTGGCAAGGCTACTTCCTCGATGCCGAGGGGAATACATTCGGAATTTTCCAGGTGGATGCGAACGCGAAATAGGTGATGTCTAGCAAGGCCGCCATGCGGGCTGCCTCTACCGCTCGGAAGATAATACCGAAGGACGTCGTTGTCGAAACGCGATTTCACTCATTGACCCTCGTGGATGGGTCCATGAATCGCTTTTGGCATCTTCATCTGCTGTGGAAGGCGAACAGGAATATTGCGGTGAGAAGGGCGATCCCGAACGCATCGATCATGCTTTGGCCCGTTTTGCGAACTAGACTCCAGCCTACCTCTGACACGAACACCACCGTGAACTCAACGAATGCGAGCTTGAGCGCCGACTGCTGTTTTTCGTTCACCGAATCCCTCGACTGACTTGGCGATAGACTTTCACACAGCGGGCTTGGAAGCCCCATGATACTTGGGCACTGGCCAATTGCCGTAACCAGGCGATCTCACAGGTAATGAGCTATACGCTTGCCCTACGATGATCCTATGGCAGTTGGACTTAGATGGACGGCCCGCTCCGGAACGGGAATCCAGTCGCAATTCCTTAGAATCTGGTGGCCTTCAGACGAGACCGTAGTTATAGTGCTTTCGCATGAAGCGTCTCATCGTCTCGCTTTGTCATTCTTTTCTTCGCTTGCTTCGCCAACGCGCAGACACTCTGCCGCCAAACTCTGGAATGAACTGAAGGGAAAGCGGGAAACCCTGCCCTCCGTGCACCAGGAATTTGAAGTTTCCGGGACCTACAAGCTTGCCAGCGGCGACCGATCGTCGAAACGGCAGATGATTCTCGATATGTCGCATGCACAATGGCGCGAGAAGGAGGTATGGGGATCGGGCAAACGAGTTCACATGTTTGATGGCAAAGAGCTTGTCTATTTCGAGGAAAACGACGATGAGTTTGTGCGCGTCAAGCACAATTCCAAGGATGATGTTTCCGCGCCCGCCCTTTATGCCGCGAGCGATCTGGACTGGCAAAAGGCCGTCGAAGTCGCCCGCCAACCGTGCGGCCTTTCGGGCAAGGAACAGACCTGCGTCATCATCGATGTTCCGCTCAAATTCTCCTCCGAGCTGGACCCGAATGGACATGGGCGAGTCGTCACACAGGGCAAACAGCGCCTGGCCATTTCCCTGGAGACGGGCTTGATCGTTTTCGCGAGGTGCGTTAAGTCCGTCCAGCGTGACCAATCCCCGTACATCGCGGAAATTACCTATACCTTGAACCGATTCAGTTACGGCGGGGAACCGGACGCGAGCCTCTTCAAGTTAGGGGACGGAATGCACGAAGTGAAGGAGCTTTCCAAATGGAACGCGGCGAAGATCAGAAAGCAATTGACCGGGAAGCTCGCGCCCGAGTTAGCAGTTACGGACATGCAAGGAAAGCAAGTCACGCTTGCATCCCTGAAGGGGAAGACTGTACTGCTCGACTTCTGGACTACATGGTGCGTCGCGTGCCGCGCCGATGGTCCGGCGCTCGACAAGCTGTATGCAAAGTATGGTGGTCAGAACCTGGAGATCATTGGGATCTCAGACAGCGAAGACCGTGCGATCGTCGAGAAATATCTGAAAGAACATCCGCACGCCTATCCCATTGTTCTGACTTATGAGAATGAAATGCCCCGCTCCTTTCAGATTGGAGTTCTCCCAACGTATATCGTGATCGAGAAGGATGGCACGGTAAGCGGGGCAGTCGAAGGCGACCAGGGCTTCTCCGAGCTTCGGAAGATGCTCAAGAAGGCGGGCATGGAGTCCGACTAAGCACGCAGGGTTGCTGGAATCCGATCGAAGTGCGGGCTGAGGCTTTCGTCCAAGCAAAATCTTAAATCGCAGAGAACGCAGAGACTTTCGCGTGATTTTGTGTCCTTGGGCTTACGAGCCCGTTACTCCGCTCATGAAACCTATGAGTTATGCTCATTGAGTGTCGAACGAACTTGGATTGAGCGTACTTAAGAAAATCGGATCTGTGGAGGCGATCTTTCGCTATCCCGTGAAGTCCATGGGCGGGGAGCGGGTTGAGGCTGCCGAACTGGGCTGGCATGGCGTCGAAGGCGACAGACGATTGGCGTTGCGGCGGATGCAGGACCGCAGCGGGTTCCCGTGGTTAACCGCGAGCAAGCTTCCCGAACTGGTTACGTTTACACCGCAGCGGGGGGAGGCCACTCAGGCCGACCTGCCTACGCATATCCGCACTCCCAATGGCGAAGTACTGCCTGTCTTCGGGGAGGAGCTGGCGGCGGAAATCGGACGCGGGTATGGTTCTCCCGTGGAGATGATGCAGTCTAAGCATGGCATCTTCGACGATGCGAGTATCTCGGTGATTGCGTCCGATACGGTGCGCGAAATTGGCCGGCTGGCCGGGCAGGCTCTCGACGCGCGACGATTTCGGCCCAATGTTGTGGTGCGCCTACTGCAAGCGGGGGCTTTTCAAGAGGACTCGTGGGTCGGGCGTGCGCTTTCATTTGGCGAGGAAGTGGGCGGCGCCGCCATTGCCGTCACCATGCGTGACCTCCGTTGCTCGATGGTGAACCTTGATCCCGACACGGCCAAGTCTGCGCCGGAAGTGATGAAGGCAATCGTTCGCGCGAACCAGAACTATGCGGGCGTCTATGGGACCGTGACTCGCGCCGGCAGAATTGCGGTCGGACAGGGTGTGTTTCTGCGCTGATGCGGCGGACGCGGAGTCAGGAGCAGATTACTCTCCTATCGCTAACGCTTTGGCTCGGAATGACAAATGTAAAGAGACTTCGCATAAAGCCAAAAGGCATCGGGGTGACACGATCGGTGTCGACCATTGGTGATTCGTTTATCATGAGCGCTGTTCTGATCTGCATGTCCCTCGGCGACATGCGCGGGTTCGCTCCACATAGCTCAGCAACCAGAGGGTGAAGAATGGTTCGCAACACATTCCTATTGGCTTTTCTCCTGCTCATTTCAGCGCAGCTTGGGTTCACACAGACAACGTCGCATTTCGATGGCAAGACCTGGTGGGACCACGTCAAGGTTCTGGCCGATGACAAGATGGAAGGACGCGACACGGGCAGCGAGGGCCTGGTTCATGCCGAAGCCTACGTTGTCGATCAATTGAAAGCGGCGGGACTGCACCCGGCGGGGACGAAGGGTTTCTATCAGCCGGTGAAGTTCGTGTCGCGCGAGATTGTGGAGAAGGACTCCAGCGCGGCGCTGGTACGCAATGGAAAAGAGCAACCACTGGTGCTGGGTGAGGATGCGATCTTCAGCACGCGGGCTGATCTGGCGCCCCACGTGGAAGCGCCTCTGGTGTTTGTCGGCTATGGGCTGAATATCCCAGAGACAAATTACAACGACCTGGCGGGGCTGGACCTGAAGGGAAAGGTGGTCGTCTACATGAGCGGTTCGCCGGCGGACGTGCCCTCGGCATTGTCGGCGCACTATCAATCGACGGCCGAGCGCTGGAAGGCCTTGAAGGAAGCGGGAGTGATTGGAGTGATTGCGATTCCGAATCCTTCTTCGATGGATATTCCGTGGTCGCGCATTGCGATGAATCGCGCGCATCCCAGCATGGCGCTGGCCGATCCTAAGCTCGACGACACAGCGGGCGAGAAATTCTCGATGCTGTTCAATCCGGCAAAGGCGGACGCTTTGTTTGAGGGGTCGGGACACACGTTCCAGGAGATCGCCGATCTGGGCAAAGACCGCAAGCCGATGCCGCACTTCGAACTTCCCGTGTCCATCAAGGCGACGATGAAGATGGATGTGAAGGAAGTCACGTCGTCGAATATCGTGGCCAAGCTGCCGGGCAGCGATCCGAAGATGAAGGACACTTACGTTGTGCTGTCGGCGCACGTGGATCATGTCGGGATCGGGCAACCGATCAACGGCGACAAGATCTATAACGGGGCGATGGACAATGCGTCGGGCACGGCCGTGCTGATGGATGTTGCGGCGGAACTGAAGAAGTCGCACGAGAAATTGAAACGGTCTTTGCTGTTCGTCTTCGTGACCGGGGAAGAAAAAGGACTGCTCGGGTCACAATATTTTGCCGCGTATCCGACGGTGGATGCGAAGGCGATGGTAGCGGACATCAATATCGACATGTTTCTGCCAATCGTTCCGCTCAAGGTTCTGACAGTTTACGGGCTGGCGGAATCGGATTTAGGAGACGACGCGCGGGCGGCTGCGGAAAAAGAAGGCGTGCGTGTGCAGCCGGATCCGCAGCCGTTGCGGAACGTTTTCATTCGCAGCGACCAGTACAACTTCATCAAGAAGGGAATTCCGTCGCTGATGATGGATGTGAGCTTCGATCCGGGCAGCCCGGAGCAGGAAATTTTCAAGAAGTGGCGCACTGACCGGTACCACGCGCCGTCGGACGATTTACAGCAGCCAGTCGATCTGCAGGCAGCGGCGAAGTATGAAGAGATCGTCCGCAATCTGATGGTCAAGACCGCGAATGACGATCATCGTCCGGAGTGGAAGTCGGACAGTTTCTTCCGACGCTACGCGGGCGGCCAATAACTACTGGAAAAATTCCGACATGTTGTTGGCGTTTCTGGCCTGGCCTGGGAAGCTGGTCAAACCCAGGCCTTCCATCATGAGTCGCAGTGTGTTCTGGTGCTGATAGAGCGTCGAAGATTTGTAGGCCGGCTTCGAGAACGTAGGACTCACCGCCACCCACGCAACTCTGCCTCCGCCATGAGTATTGTCGTTTCCTGATTCATCAAAGACGATAATCAGCAGGCCATTCTGAAACAAGCTGCTCTGAATGAGCGGGTCGATATTTTTCTTCAGCCACGCATCGGCGATGTCCAAAGTGCAATCGTGGGCATCGTTGCAGAGATTTGGCGTGACGAAGGAGTAGTCCGGCAAAGCGTCATTGGCGAGATCCGTAGTGAACTGCGTGAACGGGACAAGGTTCATTCGCTGCGCCGAACTGCTGATCACATCCTGCATGTAAGAGAGGGGACAGTGGTGACGGACATAGTTGCCGATGTCAGGCTTGACGTATCCCACCGAGGGCAGGTCTTCTTCGTAGGACTTCCAGGTCTTTCCGGCCCCGATGAGATGGCGGACTATGTTGTCCGCTTTTACCACTCCGTTAAAGTTGTCATTATTCGTAATCACCTGGCCGGTAGTGAGCTCGAAGTAGTTGCCGATGGAGGGGTGCGTGTTGGCGTAATACTGCATGCCTAGGCCATATGTGCTGGCGAGACTGTTCAGGTATGGCATGGAAGAGTTGCCGATGACGCTGGAATAATTGTGATTCTCTTCTAGCACGACGACGACGTGAGTGAAAGTAGGGAGCTGGGCGAAGCAGGAGACAGACAGCAGCAGGAAGACAAGCAAGTTGGAGAATTTGATTTTCATTTTAATAGCGTCGAGCGAGAGAGGGTACGCTCGAACTGAGTCCCAGAAATTGTAAGCGACCTGGCAACAGGCCGGGAGAGCCGACTGGACTGGGAATTAGAGACCTTCGTCTCCAAGATGAGCAGCGGAGGGTACCAATTCCGTAGAATGACTTTGGCAAAACCAAAATGAAGATTCGGCTCGCACTTTCGTGGCTGCTCGTGGCCGGCATACTAGGCGGGTCAGTCGAGGCGGGCGGCGCGGACGCGGAGACGGCCAGGCCGCGAATTACTCCCAGCAAGGTGGAGTTTGGTGTCCAGGATGTTGGCAAAGCCGGCGAGCCAACTACGGTGACGCTGTCCAATCCAGGCCCGGCGCCGTTGCAAATCGCGAGCATACTGGCGTCGGGGATTGATTTCTCACAGACCAACGATTGCGGGAAGGTGCTGGCGACCGACGCGCAATGCACGATCCGGCTGGTGTTCAAGCCGGCGACGATTGGTCCGCGCCTCGGGCAGTTGAGCGTGATCTCGTCGGTGCCGGTGGATCCGCAATCGCTGCCGCTTTCGGGTATTGGACAATGAGGTCAGATTTCAAGACATCTATAGGCTCGGAATGGGCATCTGCAATCGGTTCTGCTTTGGGGCGGAAATATGGGAACAGTTACGTTGCTGATTGTGGCGGCATCGGCACTGGGCGCTTGTATCGCGTCGATCGGGTTACTGAAAATTTATAACCAGCGGTCGATCTGGCATCGTCAAGACGCAAGGCGGTCTGCCGTGCCAGCGGAGGTTTCCCAACCTGACAAGTAGATCTTCCGGCGACACGTCCCCAGCTTCCACTCAGTTCATTCCGACATAGTTTCAGTTCCATTCCTGCATTCAAAAATCTTAGAGCACAGAGGCGCTGAGAGCACGGTCCCGCTCACCTCACACCGAATTGTGCGATTCATCACAGACTGCGATTCCGCCAACAAGATAGATTTCTTGCGAATTGGACCAACTAAGTCCTATTTCGGAACTTCATGCAGATCACTCGCGCTACGGACTATGCGGTCAGGGTGATGATCCATCTTTCGACACTGCCCGCAGGCTCGACGCTGCAACAAGCGGCATTAGCAGGTGCCACCGATGTCCCACGAAATTTTCTGTCAAAGGTGTTGCAGCGGCTGGTGCATTCCGGGCTGGTTCGCTCGCAACGCGGTTCCGGGGGAGGGTTCGCGCTGGCGGTGGACTCCAACAAAGTTTCGTTGCTCGACGTGGTGCAGGCGATCGAAGGCCCGATACGGCTGAACCAGTGCCTGATCGAAGGCCCGGCTTGCGACCGGAAATCCTGGTGTCCAGCACACGCGGTCTGGGCCGACACTCAGCAGGCGGTGGTCAAGATTCTGGGCGCAGCCACGATGCAGCGGCTGGCGGCGAAAGTTGCAGGACGCCCTTCCTACCGCAAGCACAAACCGGTTTGGATTGCCGGAGTGGCCAATACCAAGGATCGGAAGTGAGTTGTGGAACTCACATGGATCGCCATCATCGCAAGTCTGTGCATGGGGATTGGGGCGGTGCTGGTGTTCGTGTTTGCGGTGAAGAAAAACTACTTCAAAGACGTGGAGGACGCGAAGTACCACGTGTTCTGGTCAGACGTAGAGGAGTTGGTCGAGTCTCCACCACAGGAGAAGAAGGATGAAGCCCGCTGTGACTTCCGAGATTGAAGCGAATGGAGAAGTAACCCGACGCAAGGTGCTGTCGTGGTTGAGCGGATTCGGGCTGTTCGGTTCGCTGATCATTACCGCCTTTTCCAACTTCATCTTCATTAAACCGCGCGCGACGTATGGGCAGCCGAATCGGTTTTCCATTGGCAAGCCCGAGGATTTTCCTTCGGGAGCGCGGCTTTCGCTGGATGCGCGGCGCGTCTGCATCGTGCGCGATGGCGACAAGATGGCCGCGATCTCGACGACCTGCACGCACCTGGGCTGCATCGTGTCGGTCTCGGAGACGGGATTTCCTGCCCTTGCCACGGTTCGCGATATGACCAGGACGGAAACGTCACGGGCGGTCCGGCGCCGCGAGCTTTGCCGTGGTATCAGGTGAGCCTCGCGCCGAATGGCGACATCGAGGTCGATAAAGATACCGAGATCGAACCGGGGAGCTATTTGCGAGTATGAGCAAACAAACCAGTACGAGCCCCTGGAAGGCGATGATCGCACTGCCGGAGAATGTCTGGCACTCGATCTTCCGTAACCCACTGCCGTCTTCCGACCTGGGTAGGGCATCGACCAGCTTTACCAATTTCTTCCTGCACCTGCATCCGGTGAAAGTGCACCGCAACAGCTCTGCGGGCGACGTTCACATTCGGGCTGGGACTGATTTCGTTCTTCCTGTTCTTCATCCTGGTGGTGACAGGGATTCTGCTGATGTTTTATTACGTGCCCTCGACCAGCCAGGCCTATGACCGGATGCTCGATCTGCGCGGGACGGTGGCGTTCGGGATTTTCTGCGCAACATGCATCGCTGGTCGGCGCATGGAATGGTGGCGGCGGTTTTCCTTCACATGTGCCGCGTGTTTCTAACCGGATCGTACAAGCCGCCGCGAGAATTCAACTGGGTGCTGGGAGTGGTGTTGCTGCTGGTGACGCTGTTCATGAGCTTCACCGGCTACTTGTTGCCATGGGATCAGCTGGCGTTCTGGGCGATCACGGTGGGGACGTCGATTGCGAGTTACGCGCCGCTGGTGGGAAAGGAAGTGAAGTTCCTGCTGCTGGGCGATGCGACGGTCGGACAAGAAGCTCTGCTGCGTTTTTATGTGCTGCATGTCGCGGTGCTCCCGGCGGTGCTCTCGCTGCTAGTGGCGATTCACTTCTGGAGAATTCGCAAAGACGGCGGGCTGTCGCGTCCAGCGGAAGAAGATGAGCCTGCCACATCAAGCGTTGAGCTGGTGGCTGGCCCAGCGATGGTGATGGCGACTTCCCCGGCGGCAGCTGCCGCAGCGAAACCGGTTCTGCAACGACGCCATTATGGAATTCAGGGGCTGGTGCGCGGGCCGTTCACCAAGATTGGGAATACTCCCGATCGCTCGGTGTTCAGCTGGCCCAATCTCTTCATGGCCGAGCTGGTGGTGTTTCTGATCACGGTGGCGGGAGTGCTGCTGGTTTCGCTTTACTTCAACGCGCCGCTGGAAGAGCCCGTGAACATCATGCATCCGCCGAATCCGGCGAAGGCGCCGTGGTATTTCCTCGGATTGCAGGAGCAGGTGAGCTACTCGGCCTTCTGGGGCGGGGTCGGCATTCCTACGATCGAAGTAGTGCTGCTGCTGCTGGTGCCGTACCTGGATCGCAAGATCGCTGGAGTCGGGCGCTGGTTCGCACGCGAACGCCTGCTGGCCAATTCTCTTTTTCTGACCTTCGTTGTTATCAACGTGATTTTGATCGTCATCGGCACATTCTTCCGGGGGCCGAACTGGGAGTTCGTGTCCCCCTGGTGAGGAGAGCGATGTGAGTACGCGTGTAACGCTGGCAATTGTGAGTTTCGTGGTGCTGATCGTGCACGGCATCGTCTTCTACGATCAGTTCTTCAACCGCTGGGAGAAGCACCAGGCCGCCTACTTTGAGCAGGCACGCAGCCTGGCGAAAACCGATGCCGAGCGCAAGGCGCGTGGACGATCGCAACCCGCGCATCGAGCAGATCATCGTCACGCAGTTCGGCGAGTCGCGCGTGGACCGCTGCGGAACCTGCCACATCGCCAGCGACGACCCGCGATTCCAGGGACATGCCGAACCGCTGACCACGCATCCTTATTCCGCAGCTCTGGGAGATGTGCAGCGCAACGGGCATTGGGAGCGGCGTCATAAGTTCACCGATTTTGGCTGCACGATTTGTCACGACGGCCAGGGCCGCGGGCTCGAGACGGTGTATGCGCACGGCGAAGATACCTTCTGGCCAGACCCGATGCTGGGATACGTGACGCAGGCGAACTGGCATTCTGAATTCAAAGGGAAGTTGACCGGCAAGGAATACATGCAGGCCAACTGCGCGCAATGTCATACGGAGGAGAATTTTCCGGGAACGCCGCTGGTGCAGCGCGGGCGGCAGCTGTTCTTCGAGAAGGCCTGTTATGGCTGCCATCGCATTGAAGGCTTATCGAACGGCACGCTGGGACCGGACCTGAGCGATGTAGGCAAGAAGTACAAGATCAATTATTTGTGGGAGCACACGGTGAATCCCCGGGCGTTCCAGCCGACGTCGTTCATGCCAAAGTTCGATCTCAGCGACGATGAACTGAAGGCACTGACGATTTTCCTGAAGAGCCGGCGCGGGATCAATTTCGCGGAAACATCGCTAGGCCAGTATCGCGCAAGATTGCAGCAGACCAAGCTGGAAATCCCGTCCAAAGATAGTGGGCAAGCGCTGCCATCGGCGGCTCGTGGCGAACAACTGATCAGCGAGCGCTCGTGCACGGCATGCCACAAGCTGGGCGATCGTGATGGGCACATCGCTCCGGACCTTTCTTATGAAGGATTGATCCGCGATGAAGACTGGATGATGGCGCACTTCCGCGAACCGAAATCGCGGATTCCTGACTCCATTATGCCGGTATTCGGATTCGGCGATGTCGGAGTTCCGATCGATCGCGGCTTACCTGAAAACTCGCAACACGCCGCCTCCGTTCAAGAGCGGGGAAGACATCTACAAAAATCTGTGCACGCGTTGTCACGGGGAGAAGGGCGACGGAAAGGGAGTGACGTATCTCTATCTCGATCCGGCGCCTCGCGACCTGACAAAAGCGGCATTCATGAATAGCAAGAGCGAGGACCGCTTCCTGGATTCATCTGAAAAACGGAGTGCCGGGAACCTCGATGCCGCCGTGGGAGCGGGCATTAAGTGAAGAGCAGCGGCGTGCGGTTCTCACCTACGTGTTCCAGACCTTTGTGCGCGAGCCGCGCAAAGAGATTAAAGAGCACAAAGTACCTGAGATGAATCCAGTCGCTTCGAGCGAAGAATCGATCCATCGGGGAGAGCAGATCTTCCTGCAACGCTGTACCGGATGTCATGGTCGCAAGGCTGATGGCAAGGGGCCGAACTCGCTCGATATCAGCCCGCGTCCGCGCAACCTGCGCAATTCGGCGTTCGTGAACAGCGTGGCTGATAAACGGCTGTTTGATTCGATCCTCTATGGCGTGCAGGGAACAGCGATGCCGTCATGGATCGACTACGGGCTTTCGCAGAACGATGTTGGTGATCTTATTAATTTCATTCGCAGTATGAATCCGCGCACGGTTCCGTCTGGCACGGAGAAATCTTCAAACCTCACGTCCCAGCTGAACCAGGAGGTGGTATGCCGCCAGAAGTCCAAGTAACTCGCGCAACCTCGATCGGGTCGGTGCCGCTGGCCGATTCGATTCACGAAGACACGACGGCGAAATGGTTTCTGCTGAGTTCGGTCAGCTATTTCTTCATCGTGGGAATCATCGCTTTGACGATTGCCGCCAAATTCGTATGGCCGCAATTGCTGGGCAGCGTGCCTTACCTCTCCTATGGCCGGCTGCGGCCGCTGCACGTGAACGGAATGCTGTTCGGCTGGCTTCTGCCCGCGGACCTGGGTCTCGCGTACTAC
Source organism: Terriglobia bacterium (assembly GCA_963797845.1). Classification (GTDB taxonomy): domain Bacteria; phylum Acidobacteriota; class Terriglobia; order Terriglobales; family Acidobacteriaceae; genus DASREM01. The sequence continues at coordinate 787,823 of CAWCRE010000003.1, read as the reverse complement.
GTCGTGCCCAGGCTGTGCGGGGTGAAGTTGTGGAGCGAAAAACTTGGCGTAGCCACGGCGGCGTTGTGGAACGTGATTGTTCTTGGCGCCGTGTACTCGCTTCCCGCCGGCCTGAATAAAGGTTGGGAGTATGCCGAGTTGCCGCTTCCGCTCGTCGCATTGGTGGTGGTGGCGTGGGTCATGTTCGGGATCAACATCTTCGCGACGGTTGCCACGCGGAAGTACCCGCAGATGTATGTAAGCCTGTGGTACACGATGGCGACGATCCTGTGGACGACGTTCGTCTACAGCACCGGCAACATCGCGGTGTTCTTCACCACGGGCACGAACCAGGCGAACCTGAACTGGATGTATGTACACAATGCCGTGGGGCTGATCTTCACTCCGATCGGGCTGGCGATGGCGTACTACTTCATTCCCAAAGCAGCGAACACGCCGCTGCACAGCCACAAGCTCTCGATGATCGGCTTCTGGTCGCTGGCGTTTGTCTATGTATGGACGGGCGCGCACCACATGATTCATGGGCCGATCTCGCAATGGCTGCAGACGATTGCCATCGCGTTCTCGGTGATGCTGCTGATTCCGGTGTGGACGGTGGTCTACAACTTCTTCGCCACCATGAAGGGGCAGTGGCACCAGTTGCGCGAGAACGTTCCGCTGAAGTTCCTGATGTCGGGCGTGGTGTTCTATCTGCTGACCTGCTTCCAGGGCCCGATGCACAGCTTGCGCTCGGTGAACGCCATCGTTTCGAAGACAGACTGGATTCCCGGCCACGCGCACATGGCGTTGCTGGGATGCTTCTCGTTCTTCGCGATTGCGGGCTGCTATTACGTGATCCCGAGAATGTTTCACACCACGTTGCACTCGGAGGCGCTGGCCAACTGGAGCTTCTGGTTCTTCATGGTCGGCGGCTTGGGATTTTTCGTGACCCTCTGGCTGGGAGGTTTCTGGCAGGGGTGGCAATGGAACAATCCGTCGATTCCGTTTATCGACACTGTGGTGGCATTGAAGCCGGTGTGGACGGTGCGCTTCTTCTCCGGAATTTTGATGTTCGCGGGAATCACCACTTTTATGTTCAACATCCTGGCGACGGTGGTTGGCCGAACCCGGCCGACGACCAGCACGGCCAAGGTCGCTACTGCCTGAGGAGCATGCCATGTTAGGGAAAACCGACAAAAGCGCGATCGGGTTCGTAGCCGCAGCCCTGGTGTTCTTCTTTATCGGAGGCCTGCTCACGACCGTGGTCCCGCCGCTGATCGACAAGAGCTGGTCGAAGCCGTTTGAGAACAGTGATCCTTCGCAGGGACCGACTGGAAAGCTGCGTCCGTATACCGAACTCGAACTCAAGGGCCGCGCAATCTACGTGCGCGAAGGCTGCTGGTACTGTCACACGCAGCAAACGCGCACGCTGCTGGCCGATACCAAGCGTTCTGGCTGGAAGGGCGTGGACTCGCCAGTGTCAACTCCGGATGAGTTCGTCTACGACAGCCCGCACATGTTTGGGACCAAGCGGACGGGGCCGGATCTCTCGCGCGTCGGCGGCAAGTACGACCGGCAATGGCATCGCACGCATTTCCGCAATCCGCGCGACCTGGTGCCAGGCTCGATCATGCCGCCGTTTCCGTGGATCGCGAATAACGAAGAAGAGTTCAACGCGCTGGTGGCTTACATCCAGACACTGGGCCGCGCCAAGAACTGGCGGCCCGACAACGATTACGAGAAATAGTCACCATGCATGACTACGTGTATCCGAGCATTTTCTTCGCGTACTCGCTGTTCTTCCTCTGCGTGGCGGGAGCGGCCTTCTTCCTGATCCGCTCGCGTCACGACGGGTATTGGGGGAAAGACAGTGAAGATCCGAAGTACCGGATGCTCGATGATGACGAGAGTGGATCGGCGAAAGACCCTGAGCAGGTTTAAGGAGAGACACGATGGCGCAGACAGGCGCAGCCAAAGAACCGGAAAAAAACATTCATGATTACGCCGATGGTTGGATCACGGAACGTGAGGGGACGGGGGTTCCGACATTTCTTAAGTTTGCCTACATCGTGATTGCGTGCGGGGCAATCGGTTACCTGTTCATTTATATGAATGGCGAGGTGAACCATGCCGATCGCGGCGCGCTGGTGCGGCAGTTTAACCAGATGACGCAATCCTCGCCGGCATTCATGTACGGGGTGATTGCGATGGTGGTGGTGTACGCACTGGTGGTGGTCGGGTTCGCATTCAAAGCAGTTCACAAAGACTAATGAGCGATTGGGCACAGTTCGAAGCGATTGACGGGGCGGACTACTGGATCAAGATGGTGAAGTGCCAGCACGCCTGCCCCGTGCACACCAATGCGTGCGGCTACGTGACGGCGATTGGCGAAGGCCGTTACGAAGAGGCTTACCGCATTGCACGGGCGACCAATCCTTTTGCGTCGATTTGCGGCCGGGTCTGCGGAGCCCCGTGCGAGGTGAACTGCCGGCGTGGAGATGTGGATGAGCCGGTCTCGATTCGATCGTTGAAGCGGTTTGTGACGGGAAAGTTTGGACCGGAGACGGGTGAATTCCGCGCGCATCGCGAAGGTTGCGACCAGCGCATGCTTCCGCCGAATCGCGGGGACTACGAAAAGATCGCGGTGGTGGGCGCTGGGGTATCGGGATTGACCGTGGCCCACGATCTGACGCAGATCGGCTACAAGGTCACCGTGTTCGAGGCGAATGCGGAGCCGGGGGGGATGCTTACCGTTGGCGTGCCGGTATTTCGTTTGCCGCGGGAGTTGGTGAAATCGGAGATTCAGGCGATTTTGTCGTTGGGTCTCGATCTCAAGTGCAACATGCGCCTGGGACGTGACTTCACGATTGAGAGCCTGCGCCGCGACGGATACAAGGCAATCTTCCTTGGGATCGGACTTCCCAAAGGCAGGAAGCTGCAGATCCCGGGATCGGATCGGGACGCCGTTTATGACGGCATGGATTTTCTGAGGGCGTTCAACGAAGGCAAGGCGTTGCCGCTTGGCCGCAAGATTCTGGTGATCGGCGGAGGAAACGTTGCCTACGACGTTGCCCGCTCGGCGATTCGGCCGGTGGGAGAGATGACCAGGACCGAGGCGATTGCGGACATGGAACGGGGCGAGCAGGTGGCGTACGACGTAGCACGCTCGGCACTACGTATGAGCGGCGACAAGGAAGTTCATGTGGTCTGCCTGGAAAAGCGCGAAGAGATGCCGGCGGACTCAATTGAAGTGCTCGAGGGAGAAGAAGAAGGTCTGAAGCTTCACAATTCGCGCGGACCCAAGGCGATCCTTGGCGATGACGGGAAGGTCACGGGAATGAGGACGGTGCGTTGCACGTCGGTGTTTGACGCCAGCGGACGGTTCAATCCGAGCTTTGACGAGACGGAAGTCGAAGATATTCCGGCGGACACAGTCATATTCGCGATCGGCCAATCGTCGGATCTGTCCTTTCTCAAGCCCGAAGATGGGGTCGAGAGCGAACGCGGGCTTATCAAGGTGAATCGCGAGACGTATCAGACCACCGCTCCGGATGTTTTTGCCTGTGGTGATATCGCGCACGGGCCGCGGCTGTTCATCGATGCGATTGCGTCGGCGCAGATCGCGGCGCGGTCGATGCATGATTTTCTGCGCGGGACTCGCACCGACATTGCAGTGCGCAGCCAGTGGACGACTGCCGCTTACACCATGGCGGAAGGATGGGAACGGCTGCCGCGTTCCACGCCGCCGGTGCTGGAAGCACAACAGCGGGCGAGTTCGCTCGCCATCATCGAAGAAGATTTCTCGGCTGAAGACGCCCACCGGCAGGCTTCGCGGTGCCTGCGTTGCAACGTCAACACTGTTTTCGATACTTCGACCTGCATTGCGTGCAACGGCTGTGTAGACGTGTGTCCCCAGAACCTGATTCGGCTGGTCGGGTTGAGCGAGTTGTGTCAGGACGAGCGCTGGCGCGAGTCGGTTGCGAGAGACCTGGGCATGACCGTAGGACGAATTGCGAGCCATGGATCGGCAGGAACTGAACGCACTGGGCGGGGTCATGCTAAAGGACGAGATGACCTGCATCCGTTGCGGACTTTGCGCGTCGCGCTGCCCAACTCACGCGGTCACCATGAAGAAGTTCGAGTTCCATCGCGAGTGTGTGACCGTGCCCACGCCGAATACGAAAATCCTGTATCGGGCCGCGTCGCAGAGGCCGGTGTGACCGTCCTTGAATTCAGCGTGATGTTTTCGCTGGGCCTGCTCAGCAGCTTGCATTGCGTGCAGATGTGCGGGCCGATTGTGCTGTCGTACAGCGTGGCTTTGAGCGGGTCGGATAAATCGGGGTTTCGTCTTTCGCCACTCCTGGTCCACCATCTCGCCTACAACACGGGACGCGTGATCACCTACAGCGTGCTGGGGGCTTTAGCCGGGGCGGTCGGCGGAACGCTGGGACTGTTGGGGAATCTGGCAGGATGGGCCGCGACCCTGGCGATGATCTCGGGAAGCCTGATGGTTGTCGTGGGAATCGCGCTGCTGGGAGTGATACCGGCAGGCGTGCTGGGGAGCAAGCTGTTCCGAGTTCCAGTGCGATTTCTGCGGCCACTCGGTGGATTGCTCTCGTCGCCGGACCCGAAACGAAGATTCCTGCTCGGGCTGAGCATGGGATTTTTGCCGTGCGGACTAATTTATGCGGCGCTGCTCAAAGCAATGGCCACCGGATCAGCCGTGGCGGGATCGTTGACCATGCTGGCATTTGGGCTGGGGACGACAAGCGCCTTGCTGGCGATTGGATTTTTCTCGTCGGTGATCCGAGGACGAGTCACGCGCTGGGGCACCCAGTTTGCCGCCGTGAGCGTCACGGCCATGGGGTTGGTGCTGCTCTGGCGCGGAATGATGCCGGCCATGATGGCGACGGGAGGCCACATGCATGGCCCCCACTGAACTGAAGCCGGCGAATCCTAACCATCAAGGTTGTGAACAAGCCGCTGCCGAAGTGCGATCGGGGTCCAGCGGGCGCTACCCCGAAGTCTCTGGCTTTCATCGGCTGCGCAAAGCAGATGCATGTCAGTGTGCGTGATCGCATTCTTCTCATTGCCGTTCGCGAACCTGGTGCGTTTCGATATTCCCCGGCAGCGCTTTTACTTTTTCGGTTATGAGCTTTGGATTAGCGAGTTCTCGATCATTTTCTTCTCGCTGATGTTTCTCATGTTCGTGATCGCCGCGATGGCGATGTTGTACGGCAGGGTTTATTGCGGGTACCTGTGTCCGCAGATGATCTTCAGCGAGGCCTCGATCGCGCTCGAAAGCAAGATTACGCGCACGGTGAATAAATATGTTCGCTGGAGTGCGGCGGGGCGGAAGGTGCTGGCGAAGGCGGCCTTCTATTCCTTCGCAGGCGCTTGTTCGGTGGTGCTGGCGTTTGGCTTCATCTCTTACTTTGTGGAACCGCACGATCTGTTTCACCGGCTGCTGTCACTCGACATCAAAACCACCGCGGGATTTGCCGGCGCGGTAACCACTTTGCTGACGTTGCTGGATTTTCTTTTCTTGCGACAGCGTTTTTGCACGACGGTCTGTCCCTACGGATATCTGCAAGGAATGCTGGGCGACGGCAACACGCTGATCGTGCATTACCGGGACGAGAACCGCGATTGCATCGAGTGCAAGAAGTGCGTGCGGGTGTGTCATATGGGAATCGACATCCGCACCTCGCCCTACCAGATTGAGTGTATTCACTGCGGCGAGTGTATTGATGCGTGCGCGGACGTTCTGGCGAGGTTGGGAAAGCAGACGCTCATCCACTACGCATGGGGCGAAAAAGGCGAGTTGTTGGGAAGCGGCGACAAGCGGTGGGTTAGCAAACTTGGGCTTCGCGACGGCAAGCGGATTGCCGTGCTGCTGCTGATCCTTGCGTATGGATCAGGCCTGTTCGCGGCTTTGTCGATGCGCCGCGCGGTGCTGGTCCGCATTGCGCCCGATCGCACCACCATGTATCGCCTGGGCGCAGATGGAACGGTCTACAACCGCTTTCGTGTGCAGATGGCGAATCGCGGGTCGACACAGGCGACGGTGGTGCTGAGCATAGAGGGCCTTCCAGGGGCTGCCTTCTCAGATTTCGAAAATGCCGTGGTGGTCGACGCCGGACAGAGCTTGCAACGTACGTTCGAGATTTCTGCACCGCGCGATTCTGCGTTGACGCCGGGCGTCAATCACTTTCGGCTCGGCAGTCGAGTGGGAAACGATCAGGATTGGTTCGACGAGACTTTCATAACCCCGATGAAAGATGAAAGTAAAGACTGAAGTGTTTCATGCCCGCTCAAAGCCGAAAGGTGAGCGGGAGGGCCTAATACTAGTTTTTAGAGGAGGAAAAAATGAGGGGTTGCGCGAATTGGGGATTGAGCAGATGGCTGATGGCGACTTTGTTGTTGCTGAGTTGTTTTGCCTCAACGGCATGGTCCCAGTTGAATTGGGAAGGACAAACCGGGGCGTTGGTCACGCCCTTCGCCTATGTGAGCGGATCGAAGGCGAACAGTATCGGGCATCCACAAGTCAGCTTCCATTTTCTTAATACCGGCTCGGTGATCGGGAACGATTTCCAGATCTCCGGCACGGTCGGGCTTTTTAAATTCGCAGAGGTGGGTTACACCCGGGCATTGAGCGCCGAAGGAAGCAGCGCATTGAGCCCGCTTTTCGAGGGCGGGTTCAACATCTTTCATGGCAAGGTAAACATCATTCCTGAGAACGTGCACAAAACCAAATTCATGCCCGCGATCTCGGTAGGATTTGTGGCGCGAACCCAGGTGAGGCGTGTCTTTGGCCAGGTCACCAACGCGAACCAGAACAATGGCGACATCTATGTGGTGGGCACAAAGACTGTCACGCAGATCAAGGGCCTGCCATTTGTTCTGAGCGCCGGCTTGAAGGGGACTAACGCATCCATCATGGGTATTGCGGGCAATGCCGGGGATGTCAATGGCAACGCAACCTGGGTGGCGAGGGGCTTCGGTGCCGCGGCATTTGTGCTACCAGGACCTGCCAAGAGCAAGCTGGTGTTCGGTTCGGAAGTGGCGCAGCAACCGAAATACCTCTACAAGTTGCCCGGGCCAACGATTCCGACAACACTGACGTACTTTGCGCGCATTATTCCTCCCGGAGAAGTGCCGATCAACTTTGACATCGGGGTCGCGCAGATTGCGGGAAGGACGCTGGGAAATATCGTGGATTTGAAAGCTCGCAATCAAGTTGGGTTCGGCATTTCGTATCGCTTCTAGTTGGGTGCAGGCGGGCCGCAATGCCGGCCCGCCATTTCTGTGGGGTGAATATGAGCGCTATATCGGAATGGAACACGAACGGAAACACCAAGCTGGTTTCTGCGCGCAAACAGGGAACTCCTCTGCTGTATTTGCTGGGATTCGTGATGGCGCTGTTCATCGGCATTCTGGTGTTTGCCTACGTGGTTACCAAGCAGACCAATCCGATTTTTCTTGACGAACACGGCCAGCCGGCAAATGCTCCGCACGCCCATGCCCACTAAGCCCAGCCGCGATTGCGATCTGTGCGGGCTGAGTTGCGGTAAATGTCCTTTGCAGCAGCGCGTTGGGGAAGACGAGCGTTTTTTTTGCTGCATTGGGTGCATGAATGTGTATCTGATTCTTTCCGAGAGCGGCGTGATCGCCGCCGGCCAGGACATCCGGCAGACAGAAATCTTTCGGCGAAGCCTTGAGCTGGGATTGATCTCGCAGCCAGAGCGGGATGATCCGGGTGCGAATTCACCCTTGGATGATCCGGACAATGCGCCCGTCACACAGGAACTGATCGTTCACATAGGCGGAATGTGGTGCACCTCGTGCGCCTGGTTGATTGGACATGCGCTGACTTCTTTGCCGGGCGTGGTAAATGCTGAGGCATCCTTCGCTTCCGATCTGGTGAAGGTGAAATACCAACCGCAGAAACTTCCGCCGCAACGCATTCAGGATCGCATCGAGAGTCTCGGGTACAGGGTGCAGCCGGAAGCGGAAGCCGCCGGCGCTGCCGACGCGGAGCAGCGCGATTTGCTGATCCGTACGGGCCTGGCGGCATTTCTGTGGGCGAACGTGATGAGCTTCAGCCTGGTGCTCTACACGGGATATTTCGAGCAGATCTCGGGTAGCGTCCGGCGCGGGTTGCCGTTCCTGTTGATGCTTCTGTCGGCGCCCGTAGTTTTTTATTGTGCGCAGCCGATCTTGCGGGTGGCTTGGCGGGGCTTGCTGATCCGCACAATTCGCATGGAAGCGTTACTCGCGCTCGGCATTATCGCGGCGTACGGCTACAGCGCGGTGCAGACTTTCCGAGGCGAAATCCACCTTTACTACGATACGGCGACGGTGATCGTGGTGCTGGTGTTGGCGGGAAAACTGATCGAGCGTAATGCCAAGCAGAAAGCTTCGCGATGGATCAGTTCGTTGCATCGCATGATGCCGCGAAAGGCGCGGCTGCTGGTGGAGGGAGTGGAGAGGTTCGTCCATATAGACGCGCTGGAACCCGGGCAGACTTTCCTGGTGAAGGCGGGCGAATGCATTCCCGCCGATGGCGTGATCGCGGAAGGCGAATCTCACGCCGACGAATCTCTGCTAACTGGCGAGTCTTCGCCGGTAAGCAAGCAACCTGGAGAAACAGTTGTCGCGGGCAGCATGAACCTGGACGGTATTCTGAAGGTACGAGCGGTGAAGTCGGCGAAAGAGTCAACGCTTTCCCGGATTGTTGCTCTGGTTGAAGATGCGTTGAGCAGCCGGTCGGACCTGGAGCGCACGGTGGATCGGGTGTCGCGCATCTTCGTGCCCAGCGTGATTCTCATTGCGCTGCTGACTTTCTCCTATGCATGGGTTTGGGTTGGAGCGAACCTGGGACAGGCGGTGATGCGCGCCATCACGGTTCTGGTGATTGCGTGTCCTTGTGCCTTGGGCTTGGCGACTCCGTTGGCGATCACTGCCGCTTTGGGAGCGGCGTCACGGCGCGGAATTCTGGTGCGGGACAGCCGCGTGCTCGAAACCCTGCCCAAAGTGGATACGGTTGTCCTCGATAAGACGGGCACCGTAACAGAAGGGAGGTTTTCGCTTCTGGAACTAGTGCCGTGCACTCGCGCAGAAGCCTTTGCAGGAAGGACGGGCGCTGGTTCCGTTGCACTTCTTGAATCCAGAGCATCCGGGGCAGAGCGGCGCGACGAGATGCTGTCGTGGGCTGCGTCCCTGGAGCAATATTCGGAGCATCCGCTGGGACACGCGATCACAAGCTTCGCCCGGAAGGCTGGAGTGGCGATCTATGAGGGGCACGCTATCGAGGTTCACAAAGGGCGCGGCATCCGGGGAATCGTGAAAGGGCATTCGGTGTTTGTCGGCAACCGGCGACTGGCAAAAGAGGTGGGAATCTGGATCGACGACGAGATCGAAGAGTCGGCGCTACGCCAGGAGTCGGCAGGAGAGACGGTCGCGTTTCTCGGTTGGGACGGCGAGTTGCGCGGCCTGGCTTCCTTCGGAGATAAGTTGAAGCCCGAGGCGATCGAACTAGCGGCGAATTTGAAACGCAAAGGGATTGCCGTCCATCTGGTATCTGGAGATTCCCGGGCAACTACGCAGGCGACCGCTGCGAAACTTGGCGCGGATTCATGGCTGGCCGAGGTACTTCCGGAAGAAAAAGCCGATACTGTGCGAAAACTGCAGAATGAGGGCGCGGTGGTGGCGATGTTGGGAGATGGGATCAATGACGCGCCGGCACTGGCCCAGGCGGATCTCGGCATTGCCATGGGATCGGGAACCGACATCGCCATGAAAGCAGCAGCGGTCGTCCTGATGAGCGGATCGATCTGCCGCGTTCTCGACATTTTCGAGTTGTCGCAAAAAACCATGCGCATCGTACGGCAGAATCTGTTCTGGGCCTTTTTCTATAACGGCGTGGGGATTACGCTCGCGGTGGGTGGAGTTCTGAATCCGATTCTGGCGGCGGTAGCGATGCTGCTTTCTAGTCTATCGGTGGTGGGGAACTCAACGCGGCTATTACGGTAGAGTGGCTGTCTGCCTGGTTCTGCAGAATTGTGTGGGTTCTGGTCTGTTGCTTACCAACGTGGTAAATCTACTTTTGAGAAACGGCCCACCCGATCGCTAGCTGTGCGATCGAGTGGGGCGCGTCGTGAGACGATCTTTCCAGAGTCAGTCGCCGTTCGGGCCGTTATGGCAGTCATAGCAACTGAACTGGTGACCGGCGGCGAACGTCTTGGATCCGCCTTCCACCGAAAACGTGCGTGATGTTTTGGTTTCGGAAAGCGCAAGCCCCTTGTAGTTCGCCCCGTGACAATATGCGCAAGCCTGGTATCCGTGGCTATCCACATAATCAGGATGGCTGTTGACCCACGCCTGTCCGACGATGTGAATGCCGTGTGGACCGCCGTTGCCGGTTGCCGTCAGTTTGCTGGTATGACATACAGCACATTCCGTGACCTTCGCGGCATACTTCTGGAGTGCGATCGGATACACGTTGTCGTTTGCCTGGAGAGTCGGGAACTCCGCATGGGGAGATCCGTGGCAGGCAGAGCAGTAAACCGAACCGTGTCCGGTGCTGTAGCGGTAGAGATTCGCGCCGGTGATGGGAACGTTGTCATTGGTTGCGAATGTCTTATCGGTGGTCTGTCTCCACTGGCCGTTGGTGTCGAAGGTTGTGGTGTAACGCTGGCTGGTGTTGTGGCACATCTGGCACGCGGGTTCGATGAACCAAGGTTGGCGCGATGCGGTTCCCACGTAACTTACGTTGCCATGGCAACTGGAGCACAGCTGCGTGTTCATGGCTCCGCGCTTGCAGAGAGTCTTCGGCCCGGGATGACACAAGTAGCAGGAATTCAGATCGCTGGTAGTGCTGAGTTGATCCAGGGTCTGGTTTGCGGACAGCAACGTCTGCGGCCCGTGAAGCGTGTGCATGTCGCTCGATTCCGAGCCGATTCCGGGAAGTCCCGCTAGTCCGAGTGCATTGTCGCTGTGGCAGGCAGCGCATAGGACCGGAGTTCCCGAGACCGCCGTCTGGTACAAGCTGGATTGATAAGTCCAACCAAGTGTCTGAAGCTGGCTGAGGTATTGCGAGATCGGCCAACGATCGTCGTGCTTTTTTAGGATGTTCAGCTTGGCATCTTTGGCGGGATCAGGATTGTTGACCCACCCCGTCGCGGGCATGGCCGCGGGATCGCTGTTGGAGGCGTGGCAATTATTGCAACTGATCTCGTCACTCACCGAGAGCACGATGCTGGCTTGGGCCAGGACCTTTCCGGTGGAATCTTTTGCGACAATCTTTGCCATGGGAAACGGATTGAAGACTCCCTTGTCATCGTAGGGAACCGTGGGAATACCCACGCCATCCCAAGTGCCTGCGGTGGTGGTGTAGGTCATCGGCTGGGGAGTCTTGCTTTGCGTCTTGTAATTGGCGAGGCCGGTCTCAGGCGGAACGCTGTTCAAGAAAAGTGTGCGGACATACGTCCAAAAATTTGTTTTCGGCGCGCTTTTGCTGTTAACCGAACCGGTGGTGTCGGGCGTGGCCTGATAAGTAATAGTCACGCCAGTGGTGACGGGGACCGGGGGCTCGCCTTTTTTGAACAGCTGGGCATGAATGATGTTGTAGGGCGGCAGGATGGAAAAGATGGAATAATCTTTGCCATCGATGCAGTGCATACCGAGCTCGCTCCACGCGACCAGGGAATAGGCGGAGGCAGCAGCGCTTCCTGCGCTGGCGATGCTTTGACCACTGCCGTTATTTGCTGTCGAGGTTCCTGCGCTCCCGGCGCCGCAAGAAACTGCGACGAGACTTAGTGTCACAACGACGATCAGTGCCCGCTTCATAGAAATATCCTTTCCTTGAAGTCCGAACCAAATCAAGAGAGTGGCGCTGGAAGGTTCGCAAACTGGGAACAGGACAGTTGCGAAATTTCAGAAATACTACTTTCGCGAAGAACCGGATGTCGGTGATGGCGATCACCGAATCGAGTGATTCAAGAGTTTGAACGGGAGGAGGGAGTTCCCTGTGCAGCGACGCAGAAATGCGAAAAAGTACAGAGTTTGAACACGTCGGCTTCTCACCTGAAATATGGTGCAGGTAAAGTCGCAGACCCGCGAATTTCAGGGTTTTCAGGTACATCCGGTCGAGTTCGTTTGCTCATCCTAAGTTTCTCGGCGGGAAAACGACAGCTATTTTCCCTCGGGACTTAACGGTTCGTGGAGGCAATACCGATGACATTCAACCCAGTTTTGAAGAGCGCGATTTTGGCGATACTGCTGGCAACTGCGGGTTTTTGTTACTCACAGCAGGATCAGCCAGAGCCGAAACACAACGAGCCCGAAAAGCAAGCGGAACCTCCAAAGGCCAAACCAGAGCCGCCGCCGCAGCAGCAGCGGGCCGAGCCGCCTCACCCGGCCGCAGAGCCGAAGCGTCCTGAACCGGAGCAGCGTCCGCAAGCGCAGCCGGAGCAGCGAGCCCCCCAACAGCAAGAACAGGAAAGGCGTGTTGAACAGCAGAGGGAGCAGCAACAAGATCAGAAGAAAGAACAGGAACAGCGGCAGCAGCAACAAGTCCGAGAGCAGCAACAGCAGAAGGAGCAACAACAAGATCAGAAGAAACAAGAGGAACAGCAACAGCAGCGGCAGCAGCAAGTGCAGCGAGAGCAGCAGAAGCAGCAACAGCAGCAACAAACCAAGCAGCAACAAGAAAAATCACAACAACAGGAGCAGAGCGAAAAGCGGCGAAACGTCCAGGGGCAGCCGCCACAGCCAAGTCAACAGCATGCTGAATCCGCGCAACGGGTGTCGCAAGAACGCCAGCAGCAGGCAATCGAACAGCAGAAGCAACGTGTGGTGCAGTATCGCCAGCACCTGCAACAGCAGACCGCGGTTGCACAACAGCAGGAAGCGGAACTGGAACAGCAGCACCGCAACGCTCAATATCGCTTTCAGCAAGAATATGTAGAACATGAACGGCAGCAGATCAACGTACGCGAACCCGACTACGATCGCGATCCCTACTACTACTCGGCGCCGACCTACCGCTACGATCGAGGCGGGACGTATTACGAGACCAACGAATATGGCGCGGACCTGCTAAGGCAAGCCGTGAACAACGGCTATCAAGAAGGATTTGAAGCCGGGCGAGCGGACCGGGAAGACCACTGGCGTTCGGACTATCGCGACAGCTTCCCTTATCGCGATGCGAATTATGGCTACAACGGGTATTACTTGTCGCAGGACGATTACAACTATTATTTCCGCGAAGGGTTTCAGCGCGGTTATGAAGACGGGTACGACAGCCGTTACCAGTATGGCCGCTATTCCGACGGGCACTACAGCGTTCTAGGCGAAGTGCTGGGAAAGATTTTGAACTTTGAACGGCTGCGGTAGGGAGTTGCGGCGACTGGGCGGAGAGATGATAAATTAAAGGCTGCACTCGCCAGCGGGTGAGCAAGCCGGGATGGCGGAACTGGCAGACGCAGCGGACTCAAAATCCGCCGACCTTCGGGTCTTGGGGGTTCGACTCCCCCTCCCGGCACCAAGCCTCTGGATTTCCCAAGCGCCGCATTTCGTAAACTCTCGTGACCAAAAACACGCTCGCCGCCAGTTTGGCTGGCGGCGGTGAGCATTTTTGAGTTGTCTTAACGAATCAAAGCCCGGACTGGTCTCTTACTTACTACAAGTGTCGCTCACGTGTTTCACGCTGGACACTTGCAGATCGGCGTGTTTACGGGATCCGGTCTCCTTCTTTTCGTTCGGCTGGGTCTTTTCTTCTTGCGTCGCCGAACGGTGAGCGACCGTGCCGGTTACGGTGACGGTGTGTCCGACATGATCGGCAAGCGACACATCGGGATTGCCATACAGTTCCCAATGCTTACCTTCCGTGCTGATCAGGTAATAGCCCTCGGACTCGGTGCCTTTCTGAAGGCATCCGGTGATGGTTTCGGCTTTGGCGGCTTTGTCGCTCGCCATTTGCGGGGCGGCATAAAGACAAAGACTAGCCAGCGCAACGAATAGCATCGTACATACAAGTTTGTGGGCCAAGGATATGTCCTCCTCTTCAGGATCAGTATGAGCCTGACGTCTTGCGAGAGCAAGTGTTCAGGGCGCTTCGGTGCCTTCCCGGATCTCTCGCCGCCTGCACGGCGTGCCCGGATGAAATTCCTTGACAGCGTCCGGCCCACAAATTAGCTTTCCGGCTTCTTCGCATTGGAAGGAGTTGGGATGAAGAAATTTGTTTTAGGCGGGTTGGCGGGATTAGTGGTCGGCGCGGTGTTAGTCTCGCTGGTCCCTTTCCAGGTCGCAGTCCAACAAACGGGCGCGAGAGATCTGAAGATCGGAATCTACCTCGACCCAGATGCGACTGACGGATCCTGCATCGTGGATTTCTCCGATGCAAATCTGCGGCGATCCCGGAAAGATCGCGTTCAATGGGACTCGCTGGACGGAGCTTACAGCGTGTGGATGACGCCCTCGGCGGGGCATACCAACACACCTCCGGGAACGCCTTTTCAGGATTCGCATGGGAATCCGGCCTCGGTTTTTAATATCACAGCAAGTGGACATAACAATGCCGGGAGGACTTACGTTTCAGGCGATTTTTATTACGAGATTTACAAAGGCAACTACACGAGCAATCCGCCGGCAAACATGCTCTGTGCCGATCCTGGGCTACACGTAAAGGACTGACTACTGCAGCAGGCCCTGGAATGTCGGACTATCGTGGAGGGCCTCGAAGTCCGGCGCGGTTTGGACTGCGGCTTTGGAGTAACCGGCTTTGAGCGCTTTCTCCAGCCAGTCGAGCGTGTGATCGGTGTCCGCGAAGTGGTTATAGACGATGGCAACGCGGAAACTCACGTCGGGGATCGTAGAATTTTGCGAGATGGCCTGGTTGAGCGTCTTGAAGGCGGCCTGCTTCTGGTCGAGCATCGCCCGATAGCTCGCAAGAAAAGCGAGCACGTTTGCGTCATTGGGATTGACTTTCAATCTCGCTTCACAGAGTGAGATCGCATTCTTGTACGGCTTGATGGAGTCTTTTCTTTTATCCGGACTCCAGTACAGCGCATCTGCGAGATTTCCCCAGATCAGCCAATCCTGCTTGTCGAGCGCGACGCCTTTGTTGTAGGTGTCTACGGCTTCCGGAAAACGGTGCAACTGGAAGTAGGAAGTGCCGAGATCGGAATACGCATCCATGGTTGGACGGATTGCGATGGAACGCTTCAAGACGTCGACCGCGTCGGAGTACTGTCCGAGTGCTACATACATCGCGCCCAGATTGGTGTAGCCGCGGTCGTTTTCGGGGGCGAGTTGCGTGACTTTCTGGAAGAGCGGAATGGCGTCCGCGTAACGCGACTGGCGATAAAAGAAAGCGCCCAATCCGTTATATCCGCTCCAATAGTTGGGACGCAGTGCAACGGCCTCGCGGTAGGCGGTTTCGGCCCCCGAGAGGTTGCCCTGTTTCTCATAGGAATTCGCCAGCCCCTTCAGGGCATCGGCACTGTAGCGATCAAGAGCGAGAGCGTACTGAAATTCATCCACTGCTTTGGAATATTGTCCGGTGCTGTTGTAAACGTAGCCCAGGCAGGCATGACCTTCCGCCAGTCCCGACGACTCGGCCAAAGCCTTCTGGCAACTGTCGGTCGCTTTCTGCACCCAGTCATCGCCTCGATTGAATTCGTCAAAGCCGCGCCAGTAAGCTTCGCCCAAGCCGGCGTAGGCGGGCCCGTAGTTGGCATCGATGGCGATGGCGCGATTGAATTCAGCAATGGCGCTATCGATGTTCTCCGGCTTCTGGTACTCCTCCAGATATCCGCGACCGCGGAGGTAGTACTCGTAGGCGGCGGGGTTGGCGCCGGAATGAGCGGCGAGCGCTTTCTTTTGTGCTTCCGGAACACCGATCTGAAGAATCTCCAAAACCTGGTTGACGACTTTATCTTCCAGTCCAAAGATGTCACTGGCATCGGCGGTCACGCTGCCGCCGCGCACCTGGCGCCGAGTTTTGGGGTCGACCAGGCTGCAATTAATGCGGACCTGATCGCCAGCTTTTTGCATGCTGCTTTCGAGCACCAGATCGACGCCGAATTCGCGTCGTGCCTGATCGGCGGTGGTCACTTGCTGGGCTCGCATTTCGCGTGCGGAAACCAGTTGCAGGGCGTCGTTGTTGCTGAGTTCAGCGAGTTTGGCTGTCAGGGTTTCGGTGATGCCGTTGCCAAGCGCGCGAGCCTCCGCGTCGGCGCCCAGTTCCTCGAAGGGCAGGATCGCCAGCACCTGTTGCTTCAGCGGAGCCGCGACGGAAGGATGCAAGGTGCGGCCTCGAAACGCAATCAATCCGGCCGCCATCGCGATCAGCACTGCGCCTATGACCGGGCCCAGCCAGCGGCTCCGGATGATTCGTTGCGCTCCCGATTGCGCCACCTTCCCGCTCGCACTCGAGTACACCGGCATCTCGGCCGAAGCCAGGCGGAGCAGATCGACGCGTAGGTCCTGCACCGACTGGTAGCGCTGCTCCGGGTTCTTGTCCAGCGCTTTCAAGATGACCGATTCCAGACCGGGAGCGATGTCTTTATTCAATTCGCGAGGCGGTTTGGGAGCCTCGTGAAGAATGGCTTCCATCAGCGGAATCGATTCCTTCTCAGGGAAGGCTCGTTTGCCGGTTGCCATTTCGTAGAGAACGGCGCCGGTGGCCCAAATATCGCAGCGACGATCGATTGCTTTTCCGCGCAGTTGCTCGGGAGCCATGTAGGGAAGGGTGCCCATCGCGGTTCTACGCTCTGAGACACTCTCGGTGAGCGCAGTTTCGGATACGCGCTGGGCGAAGCGCGCGAGCCCGAAATCGAGAATCTTCAACTGGCCCTTGGGAGTGAGGCGCAAGTTGCCCGGCTTAAGATCGCAGTGAACCACGCCTTGTTCGTGGGCAGCTTCAAGGCCGTCGGCAAGTTGTTTGCCGACCCGCAGGATCTCGTCATACGGTAGCCGGCCGTGAGAGAGCCGGGCATCGAGAGTGACGCCGGGAATATATTCGGTGACGATGAAGTCGAGGCCGTCTTGCACGCCATATTCGTGCACAATGGCAATGTTGGGATGGTTCAGGCGGGCAAGAGACTGGGCCTCTTTCAGAAAGCGACGCCGGGAGGCTTCGTCCGCGAACAGGCCGCGGGACAGAACCTTGATGGCTACATCCCGATCGAGGTTCTGATCGTGAGCACGATACACAATGCCCATGCCGCCTGCACCGACTTGTTCCAGAACGCGATAGTGCGAAAGCGTCTGGTCCACCATGCTCGAGCCTGGGCGATCCATATCACTCCGGTCGAATGCCGGAACAACGCGTTCCGGGTGCCAATCATGATAGCCTGCTTTAGAGCTTGCTGTTTGACGCAGGAAACGATGACGCCGTCATCGTTCACCGGTGGAACCGGTAACTCCCTATTATAGGTTGCGATGTCTTCTGCCGTTGTCCACTCCCGTTTTGTAGTTCTGCTCACACTGGTGTTGACCCTGGCCACAGCGGTTGCAGGGCAGAGTTCCAGGAAGAGCATCGGCTGGCCGTCGCAAATTGTGTTGGTCCGCGATGAACTTACCCCGGCGGGAAGCCTCGGGCACCTAATGGTTAATGGAAAACCCGTAGGCGTGACTCTGGAGCCGCACGGCGAGAAGGCGCAGATTACGGTTTCGCGCGCTCTCCTGCATCACTCGGTGGTACAGAACAAAGAAGATTATGCAATCGTGCTGAAAGATCTGGATGATGGAAATGCCGGCCGCAAGCTTCAGTTTCATCTTGGCAATGCTGACGATCATTCGGAAGGGTATGTTCTGATCGGGACCGAGTACGAACCGAATGTCGTGACCGAGGATATAACCACGGCGGCGGGCAAAGCTTTATTGCAGGAAATCAATCAGGAAAAAGCGGCAGGGAAAAGCATTGAATATGAAGTCGACGGGAATACCCTGCATCTGAAGGCAGTGAAGCCGGCCCAAAGCGAGGAGGCGCTTGCGACGTTGCGCCGGCTTCTTTATGGCGCGAATGCTCCCGGCGAAACAGATCTGCTGGTGAATTTCGACTTTCGAGCGTCTGACGAGTACAAGGCGCAGGTGCTGGGCATTTCGGAATCGATCGCGCGCCAGCTTACGATCGATGAGCAGCAGTTTGTGATTAAAGCCCTGGAAGTGGGAGCGGAAGGTTCGGAAAACGGTACGAGTAGTCCGGTTGGGACGACCAATGCATCTCCCGGTGCAACGTCCCTGACGAATCCTGGCGCGGGTAAAACATCCGCGGCGAGTGTTGATTCAAAAAGCCCCGCAAATACGAAGCTAGTTCCGCAGAAGCCGGGCGACGAACACGATTCTGTCGAGCAAGGATTCAAGCGCAGCGCGGAGCCCGATCAGCCGACCACTCTGGATAACAAGCCGACTCCTCCCGCGCAGGAGACCGAGAAGAAGAAAACTCCTCCAGATTAAAGACGGGCGACGGCGCCCGTCTCTCCAAGCATTAAATCTACGGCAGATGGTCGAGGTAGCACGCGCCGGTCCGGTTTTGCGCTGGCGGGGTCGGTGGCGTGGCCCATGGGGCATTCACGAAATCGAAGAACTCGGTGCTCATGTCGATTTGCGCGGCATCGCGCGCCGTAAGGGCCGGCACATTGAACCGGGTTTCGACCAGTTTCAAAATCGCGGTGGTATCGGCGACCGTGTGCGAAACGAAATTCTTTTTCGAGTACGGTGAGATCACGACCAACGGAAGGCGATAACCCGTGTAGGTGAAATCACAATTCGGACCGGTCACGACGGTGCAGATATCGCCCGGAAGCAAGTCATTGGGCAGGATCCCATCGGGACTCACCGCCGGTTGCGGCGCAACGTGATCATAAAAGCCGCCGAATTCGTCGAACGTGAGAATGAAGGCCGAGTCTTTCCAACTGGGTCCAGTCATGACCGCGTCTACGAGTGTTTTCACATAAGCGGAGCCAGCCTGCACGCTGCAACATGGAGCTACGCCGGGTGCCGGGTCGGTATCGGCCGGGTGCTCGTCCAAACCCACCGACGATGCAGGTTCGATGAACGCGAACTGGGGAAGCGTACCGTTTTGCGCATCCATCAGGAATTGGTCGGTGGTCACGATGTTCTGCGGAAATGAGGTCAGGATGGTCTGCCCGTAGGTGAAATTCTGAATGTAGCTCTGGTTGTAGAGCGATTGAGGATCGGTGGCTCCGTTCGCACCTGGATGCACGTAAATTTTCCAGGTGATGCCAGCGTTCTGCAATTCTTGAAAAATGATGGGTGACGTGATTTTCACGCCGTTCGTCAGAGGGTACGCGTGACCTTGCGAGGTGGCCGCGATGAGATATTCGCGGTTGGGAGGCGTTCGCGACATCACCGGCGAGAACCAGCGATCCGAAGTCGCGAAGTTCGAAGCCATGTAGTAGTAGTAATTCAGATCGTTGCCATCGTAGTAGCCGATCGAGCGGAGGCCATCGACATCAAAAAACGGGGGCACGATATTCCGCGCATCATGTCCGCCAGTATGAACAAAACCGTCGAGCGTCGGGTTGGGATCGACGGGATTGGTTAGATTCCAGTCGGTATGGCTTTCGTTCCAGGACGGACTGGGATTCTCAACGCACATCGTCAGATAGTGAAAGGACGTGACTGCCGGACTGTTCGCGTCGTGGATGCAGTCGTTTAACTGCGGTGGATTTGCAGTCGGGTCATAGGGGAACGCAGGGTCGCAACCGGGATTGGTGGGCGGAAGTCCGGGGGGATTGTTGAACTGCGGCAGACCATCGAAGGCCTGCGCTGGATAACCGTTCTGGGCCCAGTATTGGGCCATGGCGCCAAAGTAGTTGTCGAACGAGCGGTTCTCCTGGGCGAGGACGATGATGTGGTTGAGGGACTGCAAACTGGCGCTGAAAGTGGCGGTCACGGTAGTAGCGGCATTGATCGTGACACTACAAGTGCTGGCGCCGCTGCATGCGCCACTCCATCCGGCGAAAACGAAACCGGCCGAGGGCGATGCGGTAAGAGTCACCGCAGAACCGCTGGGGAAATTTGCCGTGCAGGTGCTGCCGCAACTGATGCCAGAGGGCGCGCTGGTCACGCTGCCGGTGCCTGATCCCGCGGTCGTTACAGTCAACTGCGTGGGGGTGGGAGTGGGTGTCGGCGTCGGGGTAGGCGTTGGGCTCGGTCCAGAACTCAATCCCTGGCACCCGATCAGAAACAACTCGGCAAAAACAGCCAGGGCCAAAAAGCCAGCCTTGTACAGCCATGGTTTCAGCACAAATTTCTCCTCAGAACCCGCTTAGGATGGCGAAAACGGGGAAGCTGGTTGGCTGTTACGCGCCGCCAGACGCGGGTTTTCTGAGGATTCGTCCTGGGTTTTGCCTGCTGCGCCAACGGCTTACCCCTGACGCCTTTGGCTGGCTTGGCATTGCGCAACGCGCTGTATATTCTGTGACCAATGAACCGGGACGTAGTTATCGATTCTCGCCAGGAGATTCTGCGCACCGCCGCCCGGCTTTTCCAGGAGCGAGGCTTTAACGCCACGTCGATGAACGATGTGGCCGCCGCGCTGAAGCTGAGCAAGGGCGGCCTCTATCACCATTTTGAAAGCAAAGACGAAATTCTTTTCAGCCTGATGGATCACGCGCTGAATGTCACCGAAGAGCGCGTGATCAAGCCGGTGCGGGGCATTCGCGATCCGGAAGAAGCGCTGCGGACACTGATCCGGCTGCACATTGAAGTGATCCTGAGCGTGCGGGACCGGGAGATCACGGTGATGCTGCACGAGCACCATCCTTTGCCGCCAAGCTTGCGCAAGCAAATCAATGCGCGCAAAAAAGACTACGTGCATTTCGTGGAAAATCTGATTGCCGATGTGCAGCGACGGCGCCAGTCGAAATCGCAGGTGAGCCCGCGTGCCGCCGCCTTTGCTTTGTTAGGAATGATCAACTGGATGTACCAGTGGTACCGGGTGGAAGGCGATTTGCAATGGGAGCAACTGGCGCGCGATTACACCGCGATTTTTTTTCAGGGTGCGTTCTCATAGAGATTGACCGGTGAGGATCATGGCGGACGAACAGAATTTCTTTCACATCTCCGAAATCGAGCAGAAGCGGAAGCTGAGCGGCAACCGCTATCACGAGTTTCTCCGAGTGCCGGCCTTGAGCGCCGGGATCTACGTACTTGCAGCGGGGGCCACAGACCCGCAGAAGCCTCACGGCGAAGACGAAGTCTATTACGTGATTCGGGGCCGGGGGCGGATGCGCATTGGGGAAGAAGAGCAGGCGGTTGGGGCGGGCAGCGTGATTTTTGTAGCCGCCCAAGTCGAGCACCGTTTCTTCGACATCACGGAGGAGTTAGTGGTGCTGGTCTTCTTCGCTCCCGAGGAAAGCTCCTGATCGACGGCATGAGCGCGGCGCGAGTATCGTCACACGGTCGCGCTGCTTTCCTTCGAGGGAATCCAATAGATTTCTTCTTTCATGAATTCCTTGGTGAAGCCGATCCGTTTCATCATCCCTTTGCCATGCTCGATCATCTCGGGATGTCCGCAGAGATAGACGACGGCATTGGATGAAGTGATCCCCCACAGGTCCGCATATTTGCGGAGGACATCGTCGACACGGCCGGTCTCGCCCATCCATTTGGAATCATCCCAAGGCCGGCTGATGGTGGGGACGAAGGTGAGCCAGGGAACTTCCTGCGCGAATTTTTGCAGTTCTTCGAGATAGCCGAATTCCCAAGAGCGGCTGGCGCCATTGAGCAGAAACAAGTTGTGGTCTCCGGCGAATTTTCCGTCTTTCCAGTCGCGGTAAAGGGTGCGGACATAACTCACGAAAGGCGCTACGCCGGTGACGGTGGAAACCAGAAAGTGGTTCTTGCGGCCACTGGCAGTGTCGAGCGTGAACCGGCCCTTGGGCGATTTGCGCATCAGCAACTCGTCGCCGATCTGCAGTTGGTAGAGCTTGGGAGTGAGTTCCCCCTCAGGAACGAGTTCGAAGAAAAATTCCACCTCGTCCTCGTACGGCGAGGAGGCGATCGAGTAGGGCCGTTCGGAACGCTTGTCGGGGCCCTCTACGCCGAGGGTGGCGTACTGTCCGGGAGCGAATTTGAATTCACTTCCAACCTGGATGCGGATCATCCACAGGTCGGGCGCGTAGTCTACCCGCTTGGTGATTTTGGGGTGAAAGAATTTATCGTCCGCAGCGCTCATGCAAGTGCCTCCGAGGTGGGACTACTACGGATGGCCCATAGTGTACAGCAGAAATCAGGCGAGGGGCTGCAACAGGGCGCTGATAACCATGAGAAATCTTCTGATCTCGACGATCACAGAAGTTGATCAGGGTGTGGATGGAGCCGGGGACGTGTCCTGCCACGGTAGGGTCTGGGCAGCTTTCAGTTTATCCAGACGCTCCGTCGTCTTCGCCCACTCTTTCTTGTTCTTCTTGGTGGCGATGGGAGCGCTTAAGTCTCCATAAAACCGGACGATGTTCTGCTGCAATTCCGGAGTCAACTGATGGAAATCCCGCTCGGACAATTCATCCAGAAGCTTGGCATAAGCCTTGTCGGTGAGGGAGTATTCACCGGCTACGGTCTCTTTTCCGGTATCGCAGTCTTTGTTGGAGAGGCGAAGGTCATCAATTTTGGTTTCATGCAGCATCTGCTTATAGCTGTCGATGGTGGAATCGACGCTCTTGATATAGAGATCTTCCCCCTGTGTGCTGGGGACCTTAAAAGCGAGCGCGTTGAAAGGCCCGACCTTGGGAACCACTTTTAGGAACCAGGCCAGGATCCTGGTCCCGAATCCCGGCTTGCGATATCCCTTGCCCCACTCTTTTTCATAGTTGGCGCGCGAGAGGTAGTAAAGAAATTTTTTCTTGTTGAAATTCGGAGTGTCCTTGACGATCTCCTGCTTGCGTGCAACCAATGCGACTCGCGTCATCTCAGGGATGACGGAGCTGATGGCCCGCCGGAAAGTTCCGATCGCGAGATCGGGGTTGGAGATCACATCCTGGAATCGGATGTTGTAGGTCTTAAGAAATGCACGCTCCAGCACCGGCTGCGAAATCTCGAAGCCGACGAAGTCGTGATAGCGGTCGGAAGTGTAGCGGTTCTTGGCCACCTGCACCATGTCGAAACCGAATTCGGTGCGAATGTGGGATCTCGGATCGTCGGCGTAGGTAACGTTGTCGCCGAATTTTTTCTTAAGTTTCGGAAACTCCAGCGCCACCACCTTGTTAATCGTGGGATGCCCCGCATTGTCGGCGGCATAGTGCGCCAATCCCCCCAAGGCGAAAGCGAATTCATTCAGGTCCGAAGACTGCTGAATCAGGTTGACGACGAAATCCCCGCTACGGACGTAATGCACGAGGTCGCTGAAATACTTGTTTCCGAAAGGGTAGTAGCCCATGTCCTGCACCAGGCTGCCGCCATAAGCATAGGCGTGCGCTTTGCGAAGATCTTCGTCCGTGGCTTGTGGAAAGCGGCTGCGCAGAAGCGGTTCGATCTGATCCTTCCATAACAGATCGACGACTTGCTCGTGGGTAAGCACAGAGTAAGCCCGGCTGTGTGGGGTCACGAACAGCAAACTGAGGATGGCGATGAGGAAGCAGCGCCACCAGGCCGGGCTGATGCGAACCAGCGAGAGTTTCAAGCTCAGGGACCTCCTCAGGCAGACCTTGTTGTAAACGAGCAAGTCTGCCTGAGGCAAGCCATTGAACACTGTAGATCGGTCTCTATTTCCCAACGACCAACACCACGAAGCTGTCAGGCAGGATGGCGGGCCGGGGGTGAGGATTTTCCGCTGTGGCCGCTGGAGGGGGGCCGAATTGTGCGGTCACCGTGTAAGCGAGATGAGTGTCGGGGTCCAGCGCCATGGTTCTGGCACCTTTTTGCGTGGGGACGGTCTGTGCCACGGAATATTTGTCGTGACCATCTTGGCGCAGGATAGTCATGGTTCCGTCATGACAGGAGGCGAATGCCAAGTGCTGTTCATCGTCGTAAGTGGTTGCATCCACGCCGTCGCAGATCGGTTGAGTTGAAACTACCTTGCCGGAATCGGCATCCACGATCGCCATGAGCTTGTCGCATCCGGAAAAGAGCCGGCGGTTCTTGCGATCCATGGCTAGGCCGCTCGGGCCATCGCATGGCGCCAGCGGCCAGGTTGATTTGACCTGCATCTTGTCGGGGTCGAGGGACTGAATTTCGGATTTGTCCTCGATATTCACGAAGATGCCGCCTTTGTAATCGCTGACCCCAAACTCTGGTTTGCCGTCGAGCTTGATCGTGCCGAGCACGATGCCTTTACCGGCGTCGATCACGGTGGCGTCATGGCTCCTTCCGTTGAAGGTGAAGACGTGCTTGGAAGCGGGATCATAGAGAATGGCGTCGGGGTTATCGCCGACTTTAACTTTGCTCGAGGTTTTGAGCGTGGCGAGATCAAAAATACTCACCGTGCCCTCGCGACCATTGCTGGTGAAACCGCGTCCCAGATCGGTGGCCAATGCGATTCCGTGCACGCCGGGCGTGTCGGGTATATCGCCGATCTGCTTTCCTGATTCGGTATCCATGACAATGACGTGGGTTGCGCGCGAGATGTAAAGTCGGTGGGCGGAGGGATCCACGGTCAGATAATCCCAACCGCCATCCCCGCCGATTTTGTACGTCTTGATGACGTGATAGCCGGGGTCGGCTGCCCAAGCTGCGGCAATCAGACAGAGACAGGCAATGATGACTCGCTTCATGACAATCCTCACTTCCTAAAGTTCATCGGTCGAAAGTAATTCTGCAGGTTGCCCCAGCACCCCAACCGTAACTTTACCCTACGCGGAGAGGGAACCTAAACTTTGAAGCATGAAAGTCTTCTCGCAGATCGGCGCCGATCCACGTTTAAAGCCTACGCCGGATTACGGAACGCTGGGTCCGGGAACGGACCTGAAGTCTGCTGACCGCAAGCCGATCGAACCGGACGGCGGTCCGAGCGCGCGTGCTTACGCGGCCGTCTGCATGGCGATCGCATTCGGCGTGATCGTGGCTGCGGTGAGCCGGAGCGGGATCGTGCAGAAGTCCTGGCAGCAAGTTCTGCAGGCGAGTTCACAGCAGAAATATTCTCGAACCACGACGCGCTCGAGAAATCGCAGCGTCGATCCGCCGTTGCAGTCGGAAGCGGAAGCGCTTTTGCAACGCGTCGTGAGTCGGGACGAAGCCGCCAAGAGTGAGATTGCCGGTCATCTCGATCAATGGCGCGGAAAAATCGAACTGTCTGATCGAATGACCGGACTCGTTACCGCCGGTCTTAACTCCGATGATATGGAAGTGCGCGCGACGACGATCGAGGTTGACTTGGCGGCTCTCAACATCACGAAAGATTCAACGAGCATCGACGATCTGGAGCGGCGTGCTCTGACGGGACCGCAATCGCAGCGTATCTGGGCCTTGTGGACGCTGGGGCTGCTGGGAAATCGTGGAGTTGAGCCGGCCCGCGTCTCTCGCATCCTGCAAAGCCAACTCAATGATTCGAACGTCGAGGTCCGTCATTGGGCGGTAGAAGGGTTGGCTTATCTCGGAACCTCAGACGCGATTGAACCGGTGCTGAAGGCGATGCACGACGATCCTTCGCCCACCGTACGCGAGCGCGCAGCCTGCAGCCTGGCTCAGTCCGGCATGTTCACGCATGAGCAGAGGCAAAGCGTAGTGCCCACGTTGATTGCTTACGCGGAAGACTCCTCGCTTGATGCTCCAACCCACGCATGGAGCTACCACGCGCTCAGCGATATTACCGGCCAGCAACTTGGAAGCGACCCCGCTGCCTGGCGGAAGTGGTACGAAGCGAACTCGCACTAGGCGTAAGCCTCCTGGTCCTGAGCCTTTCGGCCTACTTGACACCCCGGTTTTCAGCCTTCATCCTTCCCCGACCGCAGTGTACAGCGACACTGCGCGCCCTAGGTGATTTCTGCCGGTCAATGGAGGCCAATTTTGCAGATAGAAGCAGGCGTTTCTCCCCGTCCCAGATTCTTATTCTTAACCGCAATCACAGTAGTTCTGTTTTCCATCGCGAGCCTTAGCCAGATTCAATTGAATCAGGTGAGCAGCGATCCTTTCACGAACACCGATAGCCAGCATGCTACCGAAGTGGAAGCGGATACCTATTCGGTTGGTAACACGATCGTGACGGCATTTCAGCAGGGGCGTTTCGTGAATGGTGGCGGGTCTTCCGATATCGGATGGGCAACCTCGACCGATGGTGGAAAGACCTGGCAACATGGCTCTTTGCCCGGCATTACCAAGATCGAAGGCACGGGGCCCTACGATCGCACGACCGATCCGGCGGTCACGTTTGATGCCGCGCACGGGACGTGGATGATCGCGACCCTGCCTCTTTCCGAAAGTGGCCAGCCGGTTCCTCCCATGTTGATCAGCCGTTCGACGGACGGGCTCAACTGGGGTAATCCGGTGGTGGTGGCGCGAAATTTCACATTGCCGGATAAGACGTGGGTCAATTGCGACGATACGCCGACCAGCAAGTTCTATGGTCATTGCTATGCCGAGTGGGACGATAACGGAAGCGGCGACGTGATTTATCTGAGCACTTCCACGGACGGTGGACTCACCTGGAGTGCGCCAGTGCAGCCTGCCACGCAACCGATCGGCCTCGGCGGAAATCCGCAGATAAAGCCGAACGGCACCGTAATCGTGCCTAGCGCCGATGCGTTTCTGTTCTCGATCATTGCGTACGGTTCGGCCAACGGCGGCGCGAGCTGGAGTGCTCCGGTGACGGTTGCGGACTATAACTCGCACGCCATCGCCGGCGGGCTTCGCGATCTGAACCTGCCAACCGCGGCGATCGATGCAGCGGGACGCGTGTTTGTCGCGTTTCACGATTGCAGCTTCCGCACGAACTGCAGCTCCAACGATATCGTTGTGACTAGTTCGATCGATGGCAAGACCTGGTCGAAGATCCGCCGCATTCCGATTGATCCGGTGACCAGTGGCGTCGATCACTTCATTCCTGGAATCGAAATCGAACCTGGCACCTCTGGCAAAACGGCGCATATCGGGATCAGTTATTACTTCTATCCCAATGCGAACTGCAGCGCCTCAACCTGCCAGCTGATGGAGGGCTACATCTCTTCTTCAGATGGCGCACACACATGGTCGGCGCCGGTGACCTTGGCTGGCCCGATTCAATTGAACTGGCTCGCGAATACGAACCAGGGGTTGATGGTGGGTGACTACCAGAGCGTGTCATTCGTGAATGGTTTGGCGCATCCCGAATTTGCGGGGGCCAGTGCGAAGGTCGGCAGCGTCTTCAATGAGCCGATGTTTAGCCCAACGACGGGATTGTTGGATGGGATCGGGCTGTACACCTCGGACAACGATCGAATCGTGCCGAACTCACACTCGGATCATCCGCCGCGAACCACTCCAGCGCATGCGAGGTAGTGCTCGATGATGTGGACGCGGGCTGCGACCGTTTCCATTCACTCAACGGCGGTCACAGTATTTTGCAGTGAGACGGGCGGGGACGCCCGTCTCACGTTTAACTTCTCTCCATATCTCCCCCGTTAATCCGCGAACGGCAAAAATCCATCTTCTTGCGTCTAATATCTTGGTAGCATTCCAGAGAAAGCTGCCATTTCTGAATGAGCCACGATCGTTCATCGGTACCGCCGAGGCCAGCCGGGCTCGAAGTCCTCTTATCTGAACTCCACGTGAAGAGTCGCGCCGGCGAGTTCGGCATGGGGCGGGAGGAGTTCTGCCTGATTCTGAGTCAGATTGCGGCAAAGTACTGTCCGGACGCGCCAGACGGAGTGCGGGAACTGTATCTCACGCTGCATGTGGAAGAGCTGGTTCTTGCGCGGGCGTGCGCGGCGGGAAACGAAAAAGCCTGGGAGCACTTCCTGATCCGCTACCGCGAGAAACTCTATGAAGTCGCTGGGTACATTGCGAAGGAGGCTGCAGCGGCGCGAGAGCTGGCCGATTCGCTCTACGCAGATCTGTATGGAACTAATGCCAGAGAAGGGAAACGGGTTTCGAAGCTGGCCTCGTACACCGGCCGGGGATCGTTAGAAGGCTGGCTGCGCACTGTACTCGCGCAAGAGTATGTAAACCAGTATCGCCGCCGTCGCCGCCTGGTGAGCCTGGATGAGGAAAACGAGGAGGGCACGCAATACGCCGCGCCCGAAAAAGAAGCGCAGCCGGTCGTCGATCCGCGACTGGAAAAGGCGACGGACCAGGCATTGGCGGATCTCGATTCGGATGACCGCTTCGTGCTGGCTTCGTATTACCTGGACGGGCGCACGCTGGCGGAGATTGCGCGCCTTCTGCGGGTGCATGAATCGACCATCAGCAGGAAGTTGGACAAACTAGCTAAGTCTTTGCGTAAGAACATCGTAGCCGGATTACGCCGAGCAGGAATGAGCTCTCGCCAAGTCGAGGAAGCGCTGGCCGTCGACGTGCGCGATATGACCCTTAATATTCGCAATCACCTGGCGCAAGAAAACGATGGGAGATCGTTCTCTAAGAAGAAGGCGGAAGCCCCCGCAGGGGATGGATCGAGATAAGAGTGCTGATGCAAGAGCTTCCAAAAATCGTGCGGCAGCGGCTGGCGAGGGTAGAGCCCGGCCCGCATCCTGACCCAGACCTGTTGGCCTCGTTCGCGGAAAACACTCTGCACAAAGGCGAGCGCGATTTGGTGCTGAGCTCACCTTTCCGTTTGTGGCGACTGTCGCGAGATTGTCGCGCTGGCGCAGCCGGTGATGGAGGCAACTGCTGTTCAAAGAATCGAGAGCGGTTCCTGGTTGCGCTGGCCGGTATTGAAGTGGGGAGCGGCTGTGGCGTGCGTGGCAGTGGTGGGCGCTGCGATCAGCATTTACCGCGAGCAGCCCGCGAAATATCAGGCGCAGATAAGGCCGACGGATACCGCTGCGTTGCAGTCCAGCTCGAGCGATGAACTGAAGAGGTCGGCTCCAGCGGCGAAGGTGGCTGAGCCGGAACGTAAGGTGCAAAAGGAGGAAGCCTCAACTCCTCCAGTGCCGGGTGTGCGGCGATCGGAGAGTCCGGCAGCGGCGCGGGCTGAGTCTTTGGCAAAGACTGCCAACGTCCCCGCAAGTCCTGCGCAAACAGAAAGGCTCGATCGGTCGGTGAACGAGGTCGCGAAAAAGGAAGATGTCGCAACAGGCAAGGCCAAACAGGCGACAGTTGCGGAGATGAGTGGTGCATCGGCAAGCAATGTCGGTTTGATGGACCGCAAGGCTGCGGCGGCCGATGTTTCCCTTGCTTCGGCGATGGCTCCGCGCTGGACGCTCAACGCGGATGGGAGTCTACAGCGATCCCTGGATGGCGGCAAGACCTGGGCCAAGATTCCGGTGTCCTCGAACGCAGTGTTTCGCGTGGTTGCTGCATTGGGATCGGATGTCTGGGTTGGCGGAGCCGCCGGCTCTTTGTTTCATTCCGTAGACGCCGGTGAGCATTGGGTGCAGGTAAAACCGAACGACGGGAAGCGGGTTCTGGCCAGCGACATCACAGGCATTCAATTCACCAATGCCTCTCACGGCCAAGTAACAACCTCCAGTGAAGAAGTCTGGTCTACCGAGGACGGTGGGACAACGTGGCAACAGCTTTGGTAGTGCATTTCGCTGGGTGCATTCCCAAGGCGGGATTTTCTCTGTTACACGCTTGACCCAACTGCGGTCTGATCTGTCCTAAATCATTCAAAAATTCGCCTTGTTAAGGGAACTGTACGGTCACCGATCGTTGTGATTACCGGCATAAATTTTGCGTTACTGAAGTGACATTTACAGTGTCCAGAGCAGCTCGTAGTATCGAAATCGTGGTTTGGCAGTTCTGGGGGAGGGCTGCCGAGGCGTCCTGAACTGAAAAGTTCAGGACGCTTTTTGTTTTTCTTCGGCAGGTTGTACGCGTTCCGCAAGGCTATTGATTCGGATGGGATTAGCTCACGGTGCGACCTTCATCGATACGTTGCATCTAACGAAAGTGCTAGGATAAGGGGCTCAGGTTCCGGCTGTTGGATTTACGATTTGCCGACCCTGGGGACGCCGCCGGCATAGCATGCGGCACGAGCGACTGAACTGGAGGAAGGTGATGGGAAGCGACGCAATTCTTGAAGTCAATGACACAAATTTTGAGCAGGACGTTTTGAAGTCTGAGCAGCCCGTGCTGGTGGACTTCTGGGCAACCTGGTGTGGTCCGTGCCGCGCGATCGCGCCGATCGTGGCTGAATTGGCGACCGAGTATCAAGGCAAAGTGAAGGTCGGGAAAATGGATGTCGACCGGAATAGCGCCACGCCGATGCGCTATGGAGTGCGCGGAATTCCAACGCTGCTGGTCTTCAAAGGCGGGCAGGTGAAGGAACAGATTGTCGGTTACGTGCCCAAGGAGCAGATCCAGAAGGCGCTTGATAAGCACATTGGGTAAGGGCTGTCGTCCGTCGTTGGCTCTTGGTTGTTGGCTGGAATAGAAATTAGATTGAATTGAACGCCCGGGAAACTTTTCCGGGCGTTTTTGTTTCTTCTGGTGCGAGGCCAACGAGTAACGACGGTTCAGTATTTCCGCAGCACGCCGATTACTCTTCCCTGGATTTCGACTGAGGCAGCGGGAACGATGATGGGCTTCATGTTCGCGTTGGAGGGTTGCAGGCGCACGTTGTCGCCTTCGCGATAAAAGCGTTTCAGTGTGGCGTCGTCTTTGCCGACGAGGGCAACGACGATGTCGCCATTGTGAGCGACCGCGCTCTTCTCTACCAGCACGTAGTCCCCGTCGAGGATGTGCTCATCTTGCATGGACTCGCCGCGAACTTCCAGAACAAATACTTCTTTCGAGCGCACGAAGTCGGCAAGTGAAATAGTTTCGGGATTCTGGATAGCCTCGATTGGCTGACCTGCGGCGATTCTTCCCAAAACCGGCAGCACTACCGAGGTGTTGACGGACATGGCCTGTTTCAGCCGTCCTTTGGGGGGAAGAAGATCGATCGAGCGGCTGCGGTTGTAGTCGCGGGTGAGCAGGCCTTTATTTTCGAGGTTTGAAACGTGCTTGTGCACGGTGGCAAGGGAACTCAACTTCATCCCTTTCGCGATTTCCTCGAAGGATGGCGAATAGCCCTTCTCCGCCACAAAACGCGAAATGAAGTCATACATCTCGTGCTGCCGTCGTGTAATCGCCATGCGACAGATTTTGGGCGAATACAAAGCGAATGTCAAGGGATTTCGCGTTTTCTTTGCCCGGTCGAGACCCGCTGATTCGGTTGTGCACGCAAGATCCCTCGGCGGTCTCTCGCCCGCCCTCAGGATGACGCCAAACTCTTCTAATTTTCGGTCGTTACTATCTTTAGAAAGCGATAGTAGAACTCAACTGCGCGATCGAAGGAAGCAATCGGCACGCGCTCGTCTTTTCCGTGAGCGCGGATGTCGCTGCGCTCCAGCGCTTCGCCAGAGATAGCCATAGGTAGGAAGCCCCGCGGCATTGGTGTAAACGCCATCGGACGCGCCTGTGCTCATACTGGGAACCACCGGGGTGCCGGGCCACATTTCCGAGGTCACCTTCTCCAGAGAGTTGATCACTTCAGGACGCAAGGGCGGTGGAGCATAGCTGACGCGGTTGGCGGCGTTACCTACAATCTGGACTTCGACTTTTGGATCGGCAAAAACCTTCTCCAGTTCCTGGCGAATCTGTTCCGGCGGATGTCCGGGCAGAATGCGGCAGTTCACATTCGCCTGCGCGGTTTGAGGAAGAGCATTGTTGGCGTGACCTCCGCTCAGCCGCGTCGCGACGCAGGTGGTGTGCATGGTGGAGTTGTCGATGGGATCCTTGGAAAGCCGATCAACTGCTGCCATGTCAGGCGGCGTTTTCAGAATCGCCCTGATATCGTCCGCGCGCTGTCCGGTGGCGACCGTGGCAATTTTCTCGTAATAAGCACGCGTGACGTTGGTCAACTCGAACGGGAACTGATAATGCTCAAGCCGGCCGAGCGCATCAGCAAGATGGTAAATCGCGTTGTCAGGCGTGGGCAGGGAACTGTGCCCGCCGGGATTTCGCGAAGTCAGTTGAAAATCGGCATAGAGTTTTTCGCTGGCGTCGAGTTCCATCATCACGGGCTTGCCATGATCGAGCATCAGTCCACCGCCATCGTGATTGAGGACGAATTCCGCCTCGATCAGATCGCGATGGTTTTTGAGGAGCCAATCCACTCCGTTCGATGTTCCACCTTCCTCGTCAGCGGTGAGGGCGAGAATGATGTCACGATCCGGGACGTATCCTTCCTTCTTCATGCGAATCAGTGTCGTGACCATGACAGCGTCCCCATCTTTCATGTCCTGGGTGCCGCGGCCGTAGTAGTAACCGTCTTTCTCCGTGAACTGGAAGGGGTCGGTGGTCCAATCTTCGCGCTTGGCCTCGACCACGTCGAGATGTCCGATCAGGAGCACCGGTTTGTGCTTGCCATTTCCGTGGAGGCGCACGACAAGATTTTTTTTACGATCGTTGGGGCCAAGGATCTGCATGTCGCTGTCCGGGAATCCGGCAGCGCGGAAACGTTGCGCCATGGCTTCTGAGGCGGTGGTGACGTTTCCCACTGAGTCGGTCGTGTTGATGTCGATCAGTTGCTTAAAAACATCGTGGGCGAACTGTTTTGTCTGATCGTCCAGCTGTGAGCGAGCAAGAAATAGAAACGAACAGCACAAGGACTGAAAGGCAGACGCGAGTTTTCACGAGGGCTCCCGGGATTGAGTTTCGTTGGCTGTCAAAGCTATCAAGTTTGAAAGAAAATCTCCAATGCAGTTTGCCGGTCAGGCTTATTGCTAAGTGCTAAATGCCAAAAGCTTTGTTCCGGAATCTGTCCTCTCACGACATAATCTCGCGGAAATAGATCAACTTTCCTCTTGCAGAAAAATCGAAGTCATGGCATCTTGAATTATCTTCTACGAAAGGACGCCCATTGGCTGAAACAAACCTCAAATCGCTAAGCGGGCAACTGGGGCCGGTCGTCGGTCTAAGTTGTCACCGGGCGTTCGTCGATCGCGCTAACTGATCTTCGGCGCTCTCCCGCAAAACCAATAACTCCGCTGGGTGGCGAAGGCCGCGGTTTCATCTCTCGACACGAAACGCCGCTGCCGCTTGATCCCCCAGCCCTAGCTTCACAGGGTCAGTGGCGATTGGCCACGGATACTTCTCAGGCGAAACAGCCTTTGGGCTGTGCGGTTCGATTCCGCGTGGGCGCAAGCCCTGCCGTGTCCGCATGTTCCCTGACCATAAATCTTAGTAAAAGACGCGGCTGAGCTGCGTCTAACTGCCGGTGGTGAAGACAGCGGCTACTTCGATTCATAATCGGGTGGTCGCAGGTTCGAATCCTGCCACGGGCAATTATTTCCGTGTAGCTCAGAGGAAGAGCACCTAGGTTCCGTTGTCGCTTATTCCCCGGCTTATAACTCAACTTAGTTTCCGGCTCAGGCTGGTTAGAAACGTGAATATGTTGCAGCTCCTGAAAAACGTGCTGAGTGGCCACAACGAATTCGCATCGGGCGGACTGCTTCTGATGCTTGTGGGCGGTCTTGGCGTCTACCTGCGAGCCGTGCCCGAGGCGATCTGGCATTGGCTGGTCGGGCAGACCACGATGATGATCACCGTCACCGACGATGACGTGGCGTTCGTGTGGGTGAAAGAGTGGTTTCTCGAGCAAAAGTTCTTGGAGCGGATTCGGATGCTCGATCTAAATACGAGACTCCGGGGCGAGGGTGTTGCGATGATTCCGGCGCCAGGATGCCATTGGTTCTGGTACGGCGATCGTCCATTCCAGGTGTGGTTCTCGCGAAGCGATGAGACGCGAGAGCGAACCACGCGGAGGGTCGAGTCGCTGACTTTTCGAACCATTGGGAGAAAGCGTGCGCTGTTGGAAAGATTTATCGCGGATGTTGTGGCGTGTCACACGCGAAAGATCGGCGTGCAGTCCTGCCTGCTCACTTATGACGACGGTTGGGACTTGGTGGATGGATATGCTCCGCGGTCGCTCGAGTCGGTGGTGCTCAACCCGAGGGAGAAGGAACAGTTGCTGGAAGATATCCAACGATTTCGTGCTTCCAAGGCGCGCTATGCGCGGCTGGGAGTTCCATATCACCGGGGCTACCTGTTCTATGGTCCACCCGGAACGGGTAAGACTTCGCTGGTTTCAGCATTAGCGGCTCACTTTTCGCTCTCGATCTATTGCGTCAACTTGTCGCAATTGAACGACAGGTCGTTGCTCCATGCGATCAGTCGGGTACCGCCCAACTCGGCGGTGCTGTTCGAAGACATCGACTGCATGAAGGGCAGCAAGGCTCGGGAGGAGAAAGCAAGTCCAGGCAAGGACGAGGCGGAGCGTAATGGCGTCACGCTCTCCGGGTTGCTGAATGTTCTGGATGGATTGTTTGCTCCTTCCGGAGTGCTGTTTGTGATGACAACGAATCATGTCGAACTGCTCGATCCGGCTTTGTTACGGCCAGGACGCATCGATTACAGGCTGCATATGGGAAACGCTGACGAAGAACAGAAAATCGAATTGTACTTGCGCTTCTTCCCGGCAGCTTCAGAGGCGGAGGCAACGGCCTTCGTGAGCATGTACAGGTCGGTCGAAACGATGGCGGAGTTCCAGGGCCTATTGTTGGCGATGGAGATGGAGCGCATCAAGCTGGAGTTAGTAAGTATCAGGTAAGTGGATACGGACACTCCGCCGAAAGAGCAGATTCCTCGCCTATCGCTCCGCTTCGGCTCGGAATGAACAATGCGTTTTGGGTAACTTCCAAAGACCAAAGACCAAAGACTGAACTTAGGAGGCCATCATGGCCCGTCTGAATATTGTAAATCTTAGTTTTGGTCCGCGCACTCACGAAGGGGCGCAGGCTCGTCACATCTCGCCTGAGCTGCAACTGCGGCGTGCGGTGCTGGCGTGCCTGCTTTGGGAGAGCCAGTTCTATGAAGATGGTGTCGAGATCGGCGGGCGCATCGCGGAACTGGTTCCGAAAGTTGCGGCCGAACAGGTTGCAGCCCTTGCGATCGAAGCTCGTGAGCGGATGAAGCTGCGGCACGCGCCGCTGCTCGTGGTCCGCGAGATGGCGCGCCACAAGTCGCATCGCCAGTTGGTGGCGGAGACGCTCGCGCGCGTCATCCAGCGCGCCGATGAACTCGCTGAGTTCGTTGCCATCTACTGGAAGGACGGACGCGTGCCGTTGTCGGGGCAGGTCAAGAAGGGACTGGCGGCGGCATTTCCTAAGTTTGATGAGTACCAGCTTGCGAAGTACGATCGCGGCGGGCCCATCAAGCTGCGCGACGTCCTGTTCTTGTCTCACGCGAAACCGCGTGATGCAGCACAGGCCGGCGTGTGGAAGAAGCTGATCTGGGGACGGCTTGCGACTCCGGATACCTGGGAAGTTGCTCTGTCGTCTGGCGCCGACAAGCGCGAGGCCTGGGAGCGGCTGCTCGCGGAGAATAAGTTGGGCGCGCTGGCCCTGCTTCGCAACCTGCGCAACATGAAAGACGCAGGTGTGGAGGCGGAACTGGTGCTCTCGGCTTTGCGATCAATGAAGACGCAGCGCGTGCTTCCGTTCCGCTTTCTCGCTGCGGCGCGTTATGCTCCGCAGTGGGAAGAGACGCTGGAGCAGGCAATGCTCGCGTGTGTCGCCGGGCAGGAGAAGTTGCCGGGGAAGTCTATCGTGCTGGTAGACGTTTCCGGCTCGATGACTGCCCCTCTTTCCCGCCGTTCCGAGATGCAGCGCACCGATGCAGCTTACGGGTTGGCGGTGCTGCTGCGCGAGGTCGGAGAGAAGGTGAGCGTGTTCAGTTTCTCCGACAACCTGGTGGAGGTGCCGCCACGTCGCGGCTTTGCCTTGCGCGACGCGATCGATGCCTCGCAACCTCACAACGGTACTTACCTCGGCAAGGCAGTCGAGGAACTGAACCGGAAGCAGCGCTACGACCGCCTGATCGTGATCACCGACGAGCAGGCGCATGACAGCGTGCCTGCGCCGAAGGGCAAGGGCTACGTGATCAATGTGGCGTCGTACAAAAACGGCGTCGGCTACGGTAAGTGGACACATATCGACGGCTGGAGCGAGTCGGTGGTTGACTATGTTCGCGAACTAGGGCAGACGTGAAACGGGACGGGCCTCGCGCCCGTCCTTCTTACACTCATTCGCGCACTTCTTAGTTCGCCACCATCCCGAACGAGGTTGCGGGGATGCCGGGAATGTCCACGATCTGAACCAGGCTGCCATCGGGCTGAATGGCGAAACCGTAGATGCCGGGCTGATGTGCCGCGATCAAATACAGGTACTTGCTGTCGGCGCTCAACGCTTCATCAAGGGGATAGGCTCCTCTCGACAATTGCGCGGTGATGCCATTCGACGGATTCAGCAAGCTCAAGCTGCCATCCACAGCGATGACGTATCCCGAGACCGTGTCGGATTGAGTGTTGGTGATGTAGGAATATTGATGGGCGAGGGCGGGATCGTTGGTGTTGACAGTCCAGCAGGCAGAGAGGCCAAAATCCTTCAGCGATGCGGTAATCAAGCTGACACCTGCGGAACTCACGTTATAAGACGACGCCGCGCTGACCTGCACCTCCGAAACGATGATGTGTCCGGCATGGTCGAAAGCGAAGCCCAGAGGACGCGGGCCGCTTGACCTGCTCACGATCGGACCCGTGGCCCGGCCGTCGGCTCCCACATTGAAGACGTCGATTTTGCTGGATAGGCGTTCCGCGACAACCAGAATCTTTCCATCGGGACTGAAGCTGACTTGAGCGCCATCGACTCCGGCGCCGCTCAGCTTGCGAGATGAATTGGCGATCGGCTGAAGGCGTCCGGTCAAGCTGATGTGGAAGGCGTTGATCTGGTCGCTGCCTGAGTTGATCACGTAGAGAAGATTGCCGAACACGGCGAGGCTGTTGGGAAAAGTTCCTCCAGAAGGGAAGCGGCCAATGAATTGGAGCGTTGCTCCCGATTGCACTGCGAACGAAGTGATGTCGTTGCTGACGGCGTTGACCGCGAAGAGAAACTTCCCATCCTGGCTGAGGGCGACTGAACCCTGCGAATCAAGGTGGGTCTGGCCAGCGCCTGCACCTTGTGTGGGAAAAGTGCCGGCAAGGGTCAATGTGCCATCGGCCGCGCGCGCATAGGCCCAGACGTTGTTGGTTGTCGAGTTGCCATTGACGTAAACACCACCGGTGGTTTGTGCGGCCAAAATTGCAGAACCAAATAGCAGAGCGGCAAGCAGCAGGATTCGAGCCATAGAGCACCTCTCGCAGAAATGCGATCCCCAAGTGAGGAAAGAATACATGGAAAGGCGGAATTGTGCGATGAAGGCCTGAAGCGGATCAGAATGCCGAAGAGAGAGAAACAAGGACGGGCGTGGCGCACCCGTCCTCTGGATTTGACCACCGTTACTGTTTCGGCGGAGCGCCTTGTGGCGGCACCTGTTGCTGTTGCTGCTGGCGGGCGTGTTCCTGCATGTCGGCCAATTTCTTCTGTTGTTCCGGCGTCAGAACAGCCTGGATCTTGGGAAAGGAAGCTTTCTTGATCGCATCAACCTTGGCCATTTTTTGATCCATGTTCATGCTGCTGTCGTCGCGGACAGCGCGAATCTGGGTCATTTCATCCTGGATGATGGGCTGAAGTTTTGCCTTCTGCTCCGGGGATAGCTTGAGTTCGTCCTCGACCGAGCCCGGCTGGTTGCCGCTCTGGCTTTGCGGTGCCGCCGAAGCGCCGCCAGACGGAGGAGTCGCTGGTGTGCCGGCGCTCGGAGATCCCTGGGGAGGGTTGGGCGATGGGGAACTGGTTCCGGAGGTCTGGGCTGTCGCGATCCCGAGCCCCAGCGCGAGAGTAAAGATCAGTCCTGTGAGTAAGTAACGGTTTTGCATGTTGCTCCTTTGTGGACGAGTGACAAACCCTTGGCAGGCGCAAGAACGGCCATTCTCGAGCTACACGGGCAATCGTCTTAAGATGGCTGCTTTTCGGAAGCGGTTGGATTGCGCTGTTCGGAATCCAGAACAGATTGCGGCCCACATGGGAGAATCCAGAGATGCTGTTACAGTGGCTGGCAGTTTTGTAGAACTCCGTCTCGAGCCTGGGGTAAGTCAATTCTGCGTGGGAGGAACTCCATGACATCAGGCCGCCGAGTGATTGCAAATGTGCTGTTATGCGTGCTGCTCCTGGTGCAACCAGGATTCAGCTGGAATGGACAGGGGCACATGGTTGTCGCCTACGTCGCGTATCAGAAGCTCACAAAGAAAACCCGGACGCGCGTGGGCAATTTGATGAAACTCAATCCTTATTACGACAAGTGGGTAGGGATGCTGCCTGTGGGAACGCCGGCAAAATACAAGCGCATGATGATCTTTATGATCGCGGCCACCTGGCCGGATGAGATCAAGTCCGATTCCACGTACAGCGACGATGGCAGCAATAACGGGAACACACCCGACGGCGCTCCCTCGTCGCAAAACACCGGGTACAGCGATTTGTTGCGGCACAAGTATTTTCATTTTGTGGACACTCCATTTTCGGACGATGGCACTGCGTTGCCCGCGATTCCTGTTCCGAACGCGAAGGAGCGAATTGATTTGTTCCGCGGAGTGTTGGCAGGCAGTGATACCGACGAACTGAAATCCTACGACATGGTGTGGTTGCTGCACCTGGTTGGCGACGTCCACCAGCCTCTGCATGCCACCACGCGCGTAAGCAGTACGCAGCCGGATGGAGATAGCGGCGGAAATGCGGTGAAGGTCTGCAATCCGGGTTGCAACACGGAGCTTCATGCGATTTGGGACAATCTTTTGGGCACGGGCTCCGACGTGAATGTCGCAGTTTCGACTGCCAAAGGATTGCCGGCGCCGAATGCGACGGATGCCGCTAAGACGGACGCAGCAACGTGGGTGCAGGAAAGTTTCGACACCGCAAAGAGCAAAGTGTATGTGGATCCAATCAAGGCGGGTCCAGGGCCTTTCACTTTGACGGCAGCTTATAAATCGGCAGCCAAAAAAGTTGCGCAGAAACGCGTCGCCTTGGCGGGACGACGACTGGCGAATTTGTTAAACGAAGAATTGAAGTAAATTCGAAGTGCAAACTCTGCGACCAGTGGGGAGCCAGCTGCGTTTCGAAGGAAAAAGGTTTGTCTTAGAAACGTCGGCACCAACCGCATGTCAGGCTGGCTAAGCGAAGTTGTCATCAGCAAGTCTATTTTCCATCAAAGATTGACCTCCCATTTGACAAAGCCGTGACAAGGCTCGGAAGCAGCCGTCATAACATTGCAAGTTTGTGCAGGTGCGAAGTCATGCCAACGCCCGGCATCGGCCTGCAAACGTTTCGAGAAGTTTAGGAGGAAGTATGCAAGTTCGTAACCTTTCAATTGGCTTATGTGCCGTCTGCCTTCTGCTCGTGGGCAGTGCGATCGCCGGCACAATCAGTGTTATTGCCCCGACGGTTCCAGCTAATGGAGACGTGAACCCTTACGGTATGGCGCAGGTGCCTACGACGACTGGGAAACTGGTAGCGGGCAGTATTCTGGTAAGCAATTTCAACAATGTTGCCAACCTTCAAGGAACAGGGAAGACGATCGTGCAGATCACGCCAACGGGAGCGGTCAGCTTGTTCGCTGAAGTGAATGCCGACAAACTGCCGGGAACCTGTCCGGGCGGCGTTGGCCTAACGACGGCACTGGCAGCGCTGAAGACGGGATGGGTGGTAGTAGGCAGTCTTCCGACAACCGATGGAACCTCTGCTACTGCCCAGGCCGGATGCCTGATCGTGTTGGACAGCAACGGGAATGTGGTGGAAACCTTCAGCAATTCCCTGGTCAACGGGCCGTGGGACATGACCGCTTCTGATCAAGGAAGCACGGCAACTCTATTCTTTACCAATGTGCTGAACGGGACTGTTGCGGGCGGCGGAAAAGTCGTTCACGATGGAACCGTGGTTCGCCTGGTACTTGCGATCAACGGGAGTGCGGCGCCGACGGCAGTGTCTTACACCGTAATCGGCTCCAGCTTTTCCGAGAGAACGGATCCTGCGGCTCTGGTCATCGGGCCGACGGGTTTGGGCCTTTCCTCGGACGGCAATACGCTGTATGTGGCCGACAGTTTGAATAATCGCGTTGCCGCGATTTCAAGTCCGCTGACGCGCAGCACATCCGCGAAAACCGGTACCACGTTGACTGCGGCAGGGTTTCTTAACGATCCATTGGGATTGACGGTGGGGCCGACGGGAAATATTTTGACTACGAACGGCAACGACGGTTTTCTGGTGGAAACTTCTCCGGTTGGGGTGCAACGTTCTAAAACGCTGCTCGACAGTAGCGGTAATCCCCCGGGAGCGGGAGCTTTGTTTGGGCTGATCGTCGTCAAAGGACAGGGTCTTTACTATGTGGACGACGCCACTAATACGTTGAACCTGGAGCATTGATGTAAGGGCCGGCGAATGAGTAATTCGCCGGCTTTCTTCCACAGGTTGGAATTAAGTGCGAGTCTTCAAGCCATCAATTACCATCTGAAACCGATGGCGACTCCCAACCGAAAATTCCTGGAAGAACTTGGACTTGAGAATCCGGTGATCCTGGCGCCGATGGGCGGTGGACCCTGTACCCCAGAATTAGTGGCGGCAGTCTCGAATGCAGGTGGGTTGGGGACGCTGGCTGCAGCTTACTTGACGCCAGAGCAGATCGAAGCCCAGGTTCGCCGTATTCGCCAATTGACGAACCGCCCCTTCGGCATCAATCTGTTTTCCGCGGGATACGAGAAGAAAGAGCATGGCGATCCCTCGCCTATGCTGAAGATGCTGGCCGAGGCGCACCAGAAGTTAGGAATTGCGGCCCCGGCTTTGCCGGAACATCCTGCGGATCCGTTTCCCGACCAGTTTCAGGCGGTGATCGAAGCACATCCTCGCGTATTCAGTTTTACCTTCGGAACATTGGACCGCATCGCCGCCAGCGAAGTGAGGGCGATCGGAACGCTGGTATTTGGGACCGCGACGACGGTAGCGGAGGCGCAAATCCTCGAGGACGATGTGGACGCTATTATCGCGCAGGGATCTGAGGCAGGCGCTCATCGCGGAACATTCGCCGGCTCGTTTGATGAGGCCATGGTGCCTACGCTGCAACTGGTAAGAGAAATCAAGCAGGCTACCAGTTGCCCGGTGATCGCTTCCGGAGGCATCATGGATGGTCGCGACATCGTGGCTGCGCTCGACGCAGGCGCCGTCGCAGTGCAGATGGGAACGGCCTTCTTGGCATGTCCAGAGTCGGGAGCTTCAGCCGCCTACAAGCAGGCGCTTCTCTCTGCCAAGCAAGACACAACGGTGATTACCCGCGCGTACTCCGGCCGGCCCGCGCGCGGACTGCGAAACGAATTCATCGATCAGGTGGAAGGGAAAGAGGATGCGATCCTGCCTTATCCGTTGCAGAACGCGTTGACGCGACCGATGCGCACGGCTGCCGGAAAAAAAGGGCATTCGGGATTTCTGTCGCTTTGGGCAGGACAAGGTGTGGCGCGCATCCGGCCCATGCCTGCGGGCGAATTAGTGCAGACGCTGGTTCGCGAAATGGAAACTCAATGAGGCTTTCGTTATTGCCGATCGACGATGACACGTTCTGCGCCTTCGCTCGCGAAGCACCTCTGCTACTACTTTCATATTATTGACCCTCTCGCAGCCCTCCCTATAATCGCCGCACTCTGATGTGGGACAAATCCGTTCGTGTGAGATGGGGCCTATCTATGTCCAGGGCTGAGTGTGCGGTCTGCTGGTTGATCTTTGCCGTGGTGTCAATCAGTGTTTCTGCACAGCAGATCACGGGCAACATTCGCGGCACGGTCGCCGACTCCAGTGGAGCGGTCGTGCAAAATGCCACGGTTGTGGTGACGCAGTCTGAAACCGGATTGACCCGTAGTGTAGCCAGCGATCGCACCGGAACCTATGTGTTCATCGAGTTGCCGGTAGGCCACTACCAGCTCGAAGCGAATGCCAAGGGCTTCGCAAAATACTCACAGCGCGGCATATCGCTGAATGTGAACGAGACCGCGATTGTTCCGATTCGTATGGAGGTTGGCGCGGGCAGTGAGCGAGTGCAAGTGCAGTCCGATGCGGAGCTGATTCAAACCACGGTCACCAGCCTGGGCAAAGTGGTCCTCGAGCGCGACATCCTCGATCTTCCTCTCGATGGACGAAATTTCTCGCAGTTAGGATTGCTTCAGACCGGCGTTGTGCCCCTGACCCCCGGACTGCTGCAGGCGGGCGGTGGACTACGCGATAACCAGGGATACTCGGTGGATGGCCAACGTCCTGAGTCGAATAATTTTCTGATCGACGGGGCAGCCAATGTCAATGCAGTGGATGCGGGTTTTGTCTTAAGCCGCCGGTAGATGCTATCTCCGAGTTCCGCATTCTCACTCACAATGCCAACGCGGAATTTGGGCAGAACACAGGGTCGACAACCAACATCGTTACCCGCTCTGGTTCAAACTCCTTTCATGGCGCGGTTTGGGAATTCTTCCGCAACGATGTTCTGGACGCGTCGGACTTCTCGACTGGAACCGTGCAACCGCTGAAACAAAATCAGTTTGGGGGAACATTTGGCGGGCCGATCATCAAGGACAAGACCTTTTTCTTCGGATACTACGAGGGCTTTCGCAACCGCCAGGGAGAGACTGATTCTGCCACCGTGCCGTCGCTATTACAGCGGCAGGGCAATTTTTCGGAGAGTTGCCCGGAGGGCTTCACGGCCGGTTTCTGCAACAATCCTGCACACCAGTTGATCAACGAGGCTGCGGGACTTCCGGTTCCCAACAATCAACTGACCTCTCTGGATCCGATTGCATTAAATATTTTGAATTTCTATCCATCGCCCAATCGGGGGCTCAATACTTTCATCACTACGCAATCCCTGAGTGTGAACAATGATCAGTTCGGACTCAGGCTGGACCACTACCTGACGCCGGCGGACAATCTGAATTTTCGTTATCTCTACAGCGGAGGACCAACCACTGATCCGCTCTCGCCGTCGGGAGCGAACGTTCCGGGATTTCCGGTGGGGGAAGATGATCGCGCGCAAAATTTCGTTGTGCAGGAGACACACCTCTTCTCGCCCGCAGTGGTCGGCGTTGCGAGATTTTCCTACCTGCGTAACAAGTTCCTGTTCGATCAACACATCAATCACACTTTGCCTTCCGACCTGGGGTTTCAGTATCAGCCGACTCTGCCTGCGGCTGCGGGTCCACCCTTCGTTCAAGTTGCGGGTTATGCTTCGGTGGGCGATCCAATCACCGGGCCTCGCGACACCTATCAGAATACTTTCGACCTCAACGGTTCCTTAAGCTGGGTCGTAGGTCGCCACGAACTGAAATTCGGAGGCGGGTTCCGTCGCGATCAGATCAACGCACTGCAGGGGATTGCGTCGAATGGATTTTTCGTCTTCGCTCCGTTTCCTTTCAGTGACGGCTTCGCCAGCTTTTTATCAGGCCAGCCGGTGTTCTTCCTGCAAGGCGGAGGTGATCTGTCGCGGCACATCCGCGGGAAAGCTTGGAACTTCTATGGACAGGACACCTACAAAGTCTCTCCGCGACTGACGCTGAATCTCGGATTGCGCTATGAGTTGATTCCTCCGAATACCGAACTTCACAACCGACAAAACCTTTTCGTTCCGGGAGCGCAGTCCAACGTATTTCCGAGCGCTCCGTCGGGATTGCTCTATCCGGGAGATCCCGGCGTACCCGCGGGCCTTATTCCGACGGAGAAGACTGCCTTTGCGCCTCGGATCGGAGTCGCGTGGGATCCGACGGGACAAGCGAAGTGGCTGATCAGTTCGGGCTATGGGATCTTCTACGAACCTTATTACACAGGCCAGGGCGGCCCGCTTCAGGACCCGATCAGCGCGCCCCCGTATCTGCAGACGCCGCAAGTGAACTTTCCGAACTTCTCCGATCCCTTCAATGGCGGGAACCCGTTTGTTCCATCGTTCACTACGCCGCTCACCTTGCTGGTGGTATCGCCGAAGCTTCGTCTGCCTTACGCGCAAGACTGGAACCTGAATGTTCAGCGATCCTTCGGAGAAAACTGGCTATTCGAGGTCGGCTATGTCGGGACGGCGGCAAGAAAGTTGCCCAGGTTTATTGAAGGCAATCCACGGCACAGTGTATGTGCCGGGACAGTCGACGGAAAATAATGTCAATCAGCGGCGGCTGTATTCGGGATGCACTCTGACCCAGCCGAATAACTGCGCTTACGGATCGGTGGGAGAAATTGCTGGCATCGCGAACTCCAGTTACAACTCCCTGCAGACCAGCTTACGCAAGCGATTCAGCCACGGGCTGTCGTTTCTTGCTTCGTATACTGTACTCGAAGTCGATCGACGACGTGTCGTCGTTCAACATCACAGGGTCGGCATCGCAGCCGGTTGCGGGCGAGAACGATCTGGCGCAAAACCCGTTCGACCTTGCTGCCGAGCGAGGCAGGTCCCTGTTTGACTCACGACATCGCCTGGTGCTGAGCTACGAGTGGGACTTGCCATTCTGGAGACAGGGGAACACCTGGTATCAGCACGTGCTCGGAAATTGGCAGGTGAACGGAATCGTGACCCTGCAGAGCGGCACCCCGTTCACCGTCTTCGATCCGAACGATGTTTCCTTGCAGGGCAGCGCGCCGGAGATCTCGGGATTCTCCAGCAATCGTCCGAACCTGGTGGGAGATCCGAACTCTGGCCCACACACGTGCAGGAGTGGTTCAACACCAGTGCATTTCAGAGGATCACGCCTGATCCGAATTCCCCGGTACAGCAGTTTGGAAATGAGGGCAGAAATGTGGTGCAGGGCCCGGGATATGCGAACTGGGATTTCTCATTGCTAAAGAATATTGCGGTAAGCGAAGGCAAGGAATTTCAGTTGCGGGCGGAACTGTTCGA
Organism: Terriglobia bacterium; assembly: GCA_963797845.1. Lineage (GTDB taxonomy): Bacteria > Acidobacteriota > Terriglobia > Terriglobales > Acidobacteriaceae > DASREM01. Next base: position 742,919 of record CAWCRE010000003.1, on the reverse strand, counting down.
CTTCCTGAATCACCCCAACCTACGGCTGCCGGACAGCGATATCAGTTCGCCCACCTTCGGGCAGATCCGGTCCGACCTAGGGCCGCGTGTAGTTCAGTTGGCAATCAAGTTCAAGTTCTAGTGCTGTCCTATTGCGGCTTCGTCGGCGGTGGATTGCCCGTGCCTTCGCTGGGCGGGCCTGTGGCTCCGGTTGGGTTGGGATTGTTGCCTACGGAGGGTGGAGTCTGATTCGGAGCTCCCGGAGCGGAATATGGGGTGGTTTCAGGCCCCGGTGTCTGGGAGGAACGCGTGGGAGTAGACGGCTGCGGCCCCTGATTTGGTTTTGGAACTTTGCTCTTTATCGGGCAGACGTCGGAGAGCACTTTGACTTGCTGAATTTCGATCTGCGGGAAGGGGCCTGCGCTCGCAGAATTTCTGGCCGGTGGCAGCTCACGGGCTGTGACCTCGGCAAACTTTCCGGCCACAGATGCCACGCTCTCGGTGTTGCCCACGATGTTGAACATGGAACCGGTGTCGGACTCGATGAAGGTGTAGCGCTCGCCGCCATTCACGCATCCGCGAAGGGTGAGGTGGGATGCGGAACTGGTGTTGGGATTCTGCTGCGGGATATCCCCGTTATTCTGCTGCGCGAAGGCGATCGTGCTCAGAAAGATGGTCAACCACAGCGTGAAGTGTCGAATCATGGCAAGCCCCCGGATCCGAGTGTTAGACCGGAATCGTGACTCGCGGGTTGCCCGTTTCTTGCTCGAGCAGAAAGGCTGGATTCCGGACTTTCCGGTCCATGATGCCGAGACTGAATTGAAGATTTCCCGTATCCTCTCAAGGTGCTTAAAGCAAAGCACTTCCGCGCGGCAACTTTTCTGCCCCTTGGCAATCTACTTATATATAAGCTCTGTCAAAAATAAGGAGAGTCATGTCATCCTCAGTGCGGTTGTCGGTATTAACGTCTTTTCTTCTCGGTTCGTTGATCGCGTGCAGCGCAGGCACTCCCAGAGCAATTCCTGCGCCGGCGGTGGATACTCAAGTCGCGAACGCCAAAGGAGAACAAACGGTGGTTTTCTCCGGCGGGTGTTTCTGGGGCGTGCAGGCGGTGTTCGAGCGGGTGAAAGGCGTCATCAGCGCGACTTCGGGCTATGCCGGAGGAGAGGTGAAGAATCCGGATTACGAATTGGTGAGCACCGGCACCACCGGCCACGCCGAATCGGTCGAGGTGAAATACGATCCTTCGCAAATCACCTACGGCCAGTTGTTGCGGGTGTTCTTTTCGGTGGCGCATGATCCGACCGAGTTGAACCGGCAGGGGCCGGATGAAGGAACGCAGTATCGCTCGGCAGTTTTCTATACCACCGACGAGCAGAAGAAGGTCGTGGATTCCTATGTCGCCCAGATGGAAAAGGACAAGACTTTCTCGCACAAGATCGTCACCCAGATCGCCCCGCTGAAGGCGTTTTATCCGGCGGAGGGTTATCATCAGCAGTATTTCGATCATCACCCGGAAAGCCTTTACATCGTCTACAACGACAAGCCCAAGGTGGAAGCTCTGAAAAAAGACTTTCCCGAGCTTTACCAGGAACCAGCACAAACGTCGGCAAAGAAGTAATGCGATGACGGATGACCACCGCCGAATTCTCGCGTCCAAGTGGGCATGAATAGACTTTCATGCCCACTTGTGTTGTTCCTGCTTGTTCTGGCTTCATCCGCTCAGCAACCGAAACAAGACAAGAGCACAAGAGAGATATGGACCTGGGACCGGCAACAGTTACGTCAGGCTTACGAAAAAAAAGACTGGACGGCGTATCGAGACGCTCTGTTGCAATATCACAAGGATTTCCCCGGCAGTTCGCGCGCCCTGAGGGATTTAGGAATGGCCGAGGCTATGTTGGGAAACGATGATGCCGCCGCAAAGTGGTTTCAGCAGTATGTGGATCGCGGGTTGGTTCTGGATCTGCACAAACCGGAGCTGGCAGCTCTGAAGGCCAAAGGCAAGCTGGACGAAATCGACAAGCGGGTTCAGGAAAATTCCCAGCCGGTTAGCAAGTCTCAAGCCGTGTTTCGGCTGAGTACTCCAGACCTGATCGCGGAGGACATCGCCTACGATCCGGCCACCCAGCATTTTTTTATCAGCAGTATGCGGCAACGAAAGATCCTTCGCTGTGAAATGTCGGGGAAGTGTGCGGACTTTGTAACCAGGCAATCGACAACGCCGCTCGGGGGAGTGCTTGCCGTACGGGCGGACGCAAACCGGAAATTCCTGCTGGGCCACCACCGCGAACATGCAACCGGAGATTGACCATCAGAAGAGTGAGGAAGGGAAGTCGGCGCTCTTGAAGTTTGATTTGAATACGGGAAAGCTCTTGAAACGTTACGAGCCGCAGGATGCGGCGCAGCACGCATTGGGTGACATGGTGGTAGCGCGCAACGGAGATGCGTTTGTTTCGGATGGCCTCTCGGGCGACGTATTCGCGGTGTTCCATGACCAGGACAAACTGGAGTTGCTGGTTCCGTCGGGGAGTTTTTTGTCTCCGCAGACTCCTGCCTTGAGCGAGGATCAGCAGACTGTGTTCGTGCCGGATTATTCCGCGGGAGTAGCCGCCATCGATCTTTCGAATCGCTCTATACGGTGGATGGATACGTCTGTGGCCCTGGACGGGACGGATGGGCTTTATCTAAAAGATGGGTGGTTGATTGCGGTACAAAACGGCGTGGAGCCGGAGCGGGTCGCGCGCTTTCGCTTGAATGGCGAGGGAAAGGTAGATCGAGGGGAAGTACTCGAGAGCAATACGCCGGGGCTGGGGGATCCAACCCACGGGGTGATCGTGGGGAATGATTTTTATTTCATCGCCAACAGCGGATGGGATCGGGTTCAGGACGACGGTACGATCAAGCCGGGCGAAGGGGCAGAGATTCGGAAGGTCCGTCTGCAGTGAGAAGCTTCGTTGCGTGGTCGCTCAGGTCGAAGTATGATCCACGACCATGATTAACGGAGTTCATGCGCTGATTTATGCGAAGGACGCCGAGAAGACTCGAGCCTTCTTTCGCGATGTGCTCGGATTCAAATCTGTGGATGCCGGGCATGGGTGGCTGATTTTTGCGTTGCCGCCTGCGGAACTGGGCATTCATCCGGCGGAAGACGAGCAGTACCATGAGCTGTACCTGATGTGCGACGACGTGAAGAAGACCATCGCCGATCTCGAGCAGAAGGGCGTACGCTGCAAGCCGGTCAATGAGACTCGGTTTGGGCTGGTGACCTCGTTCGAAATTCCCGGTGGCGGAACTATCGGTCTGTACGAGCCGCGGCATCCGACGGCGATCGGAAAAGGATGAACATGTTTGATCCAAATGAGGAACCAATGAGCGCCACGAGGCGAAGTTTTCTGATCGCCGGAGCGGTGGCTATGGGTGGAGTCGTGCTGTGGTCCTTGAAGCGCCCCGCCGGTCTGCAAGTGGTGAGCGCCGCCAAGGAAGGGCCTCCTCAGGAAGTCACAATCGTTCAGTTCTCGGATGCGGGCGAAAAGTTAAAAACCGTAAAGGTTCCGAAGATTGTGAAGTCGGAAGCGGAGTGGAAGCAGCAGCTCTCGGCAAACGCTTTCGACATCACGCGGCATGCGGACACCGAGTTCGCCTTTTCCGGGCAGTACTGGAACCTGCACGACAACGGGCTGTATCGCTGCATCTGCTGCGAAAACGCGCTTTTCAGTTCGAAGACGAAATTTGAATCAGGCACAGGCTGGCCGAGCTTCTGGGCTCCGGTTGCGAAAGAGAACGTGACAGCAATTTCCGATACCAGCCTAGGCGTGGAACGGACCGCAGTTTCATGCACGCTGTGCGATGCGCATCTTGGGCATGTATTTGACGACGGGCCACCGCCGACTGGACTGCGTTATTGCATGAATTCTGCTTCGTTGCGGTTCGTGAAAAAAGCCTAACGGTTATTCCAGCACGCTGTCATCGAGTTTCTTGCTGCCCCAATCGTGCGCGGCTTGCACGAAGGCAAGGATCAGCGGGTGCGGATTGTCTGGCTTGGAAGAAAGCTGGGGCTGGAAAAGGGTGGCGACGAAGAAGCGGTGTGTCGGCGATTCGATCGCGCGTATTTCGCTGTTCTTGCCTCTTGCGACCACCGGGAATCCGGCTTCAATCGCGGCCCACTCGTATTCCGGATTGACCTCGAAGTTGCAAAAGAACTCCTCTACCGCTGTGTCCTTCCCGTAAAACGATTGCAGGTACGAGCCGGGACGAAGGCGAATTTCGGGGACCACTCCGGAAAGCTTGGGTGCATTTCCTTTGCGGTCGGGAACCGCGCAGGCGACCGGGTAGATGATGATGTTTTTCGAGCCCGAATTATTTTCCGCCGTGTCGGCGTCTTTCAGGCCTAGCACGTTGCGCGCGCATTCGATAAAGGCGTACTGAAAACCGCCGCAGGTTCCCAGGAACGGCCAGTCGCGTTTCCGGGCGAATTCGATGCCCTGAAGCATTCCATCAAAGCTTTGGTAGGGACTGCCCGGCGAGGCCCACAAGCCGTCGAAGCTCTCCAACATTTTCTGAGTGCCCGGCTCGAGAAGAGAAGGCGTCGAAATCCACTGCGATTCGACCTTGAGTTCGAGCTTGGCGGCCGCGTGTTGCAGGGAGTCGTTCGTGGCGTGGTGCGACCGGAACTCGATGTTAAAGTCGCCCAGAATCCCAATGCGAACGGCGTTCACATCAACATTCTAATGGACAGAGCACAATCGGCGTTAGAGTCGGGGTTAGAAGGCTGGTGCGTTGCGGGAAAAGTTTCAAAGTTTCCAGGTATCAAGGTTTCAAAGAGGGAACGGGCTCAAGTTTATATCTCGATAGACTTCGCAGGACCGAGTTCTTTCGTTGAAACCTTGAAACTTTCGAACTTTGAGACTTTGCTATGCTCCCGCGCCGAACTTCATGGCTACGTCAGTCTTTTCCGCGTCTTGCACCTTGAACATCTCCCTCGGCTTGAGGTTCATAAAGGCGGCAACGAAGGTGTCAGGAATCTGCTGGATGCGGATGTTGAAGGTATTCACCGAGTCGTTATAAAACTCGCGGCGATCCGCGATCTGGCTTTCAAGTTCGGTGATGCGCTTCTGTAGCTGCTGGAAGTTGTTGTTCGCCTTCAGTTCGGGATAATTCTCAGCGACCGCGAAGAATCCCCGCAACGCGGACGTCATACTCTGATCCGCCTGGGCCTTCTGATCAAGGCTTGTCGCTTGTTGATACATGCTGCGGGCCTGCGTTATTTTGAGCAGCGTATCCCGCTCGTAATCCATGTAGCCCTTGCAAACGTCGAGCAGCTTGGTCAATTCATCGTGGCGCTGCTTCAGCATGATGTCGATATTTGCCCAGGCCTTGTCGATGTCGTTCTTGAGCGCGACCAGACCGTTGTACATGGTCACGAAATACCAGAGCGCGCCCACCAGCCCAAAGCCGAAGAACAGCAGGATCAGCAGGTTCACGTCGCCTTCTCCTATAAACGGTCAAAATGTGCGAGCACTATATAGAGACAAAGCAGGGTCAGCGCCGGGCCGCCCCAGATCATCGCGGCTGATTTCCAGCCCAGCGACTTCAAAACTTCTTTCTGACTGCGCCAGGAAATGAAAAACGCCGGATCATGGGTGCCCTGCATCAGCACGGTGGGGGGATGAGGATCAAAATCCTGGGGAGCCATGCCCGGAGCGACTGCCGCTCCCGAGGCGCTCGAGAGGGAATTACCCTCAAGTCCGGCTGCGTTCCAGGCTGCGGGATTCGAGATTCCGGCCTTTACCAGCGCTGCAGCAATCTTGCCTTGCTGGGTCATGTCGGCGGAGTTTGCCGGTTGCTCTGGCCCGGAGAGACGAACCACCTCGTGATGCGTGAACGAAGGCGGCACTGAGCCGTTCGGTTGCAAGCCAACGGTGGTCGAGAGATTTAGTTTGAGCTTGTATTGATGCAGCCCGCTGCTTTGGATGGGGTTAGCGGTCACTTCGAGACCCGGGTTCTCCGTGAGCGTGCCCAGGATAAACAGCGAGTTTTTGGGCTTGATGCAGTACTCTTCGACCTTCAATTTCTTGTCGGTCGAGATGGAATGACGTGACAGGAAGGCGGAGACATTCACTGGAAGATCGGCGCTGCCGGAAAACAATGATTGGCTGTATTCCTCGTGAAAGTCACGATGGATATCCATCTCGGCGCCAAGCGCATTCACCAGCAACTTGCCGGTATTATCATCGAGATAGAACGCAACGTGCTGGCTCTCGTCAGCGACCTTCACCCATTCCGAACTCTTTCCGCGCTGTTCCCACCGCCAAGCCATGGTGCGGTAGTAATAACAGGGAACTCCAGTCACAGGAGCAATCATCGTGTAGGGGCCGACCGCCAGGCCGTTGACTTCGACGAGGCCCAGGGAAGCGCTGCGAATCTTGGAACTCGGCGTATCCATAATCAGGCGCTTGCGCTGCAGGATCCGGAATCCGCGATAAAACAGGTAGACTCCAGCGAAGGCGCCCAGCAGGGCCCAAACCCAAACATCATCCCGATGGTAGATGACAGCGAAAGCGAGCAGTGTGGTCACGTGGCCGTTCCACACCACCGCCGAAACGCAGGCTGGTGGCGTCGTCTGCGAGGGTATTTGATTCTAACTCGCAACGACACAACAAATGATGCACGAGACTTACGGAAGTAACAATAGATGGCAGGCAGAACTTCCGGCGCCAACTTCGGTAGGCCCAGTTTCTACCGTAGAATGGATAGTTTCCGCCACCTTCCCGTTTCAGGAGCTTTTTTTCATGCGTAAGACCGCAATCATCTGGATTCTACTGATTTCCACACTCTGGGCTGCCCAGGGTACTCATCGCCGCAACACCTCCGTGGGAGCGTCGGCTCACCTCCCTCCGGCTGCCATTGCGGCCATGCAGAAAATCGATCCGGAGCGTATTCGGGCACACGTGAAATTTTTGTCCAGCGATCTGCTGGAAGGTCGCGGCACCGGGCAGCGCGGCGGCGAATTGGCCGCCGCTTACATCGCCACCCAATTTGAACTCTACGGGTTGAAACCTGCCGGCGATAACGGCACGTATATGCAGAAGGTGCCGATGGTGGGGGTGACGACTCTGCCTGAGACCACATTTTCGATCGTCGGCGGCAATGGCGCAGGGATGGACTTGAAGCCTCTGAGCGATTACGTCGGCTTTAACGAGTCGCAACAGCCCGAGTCCGACATCGACGCCGACATTGTTTTCGTGGGCTACGGCATCGAAGCCCCCGAATACAATTGGGACGACTACAAAGGTGTGGACGTGCGCGGCAAGGTATTGCTCATGCTGGTCAACGAGCCTCCTTCTGACGACGTGAAGTTCTTCAAGGGCAAAGCGCTTACCTATTACGGCCGGTGGACGTACAAATACGAGGAGGCAGCCCGTAAGGGAGCGGTGGGCGCGATCCTGATTCATAAAACCGACATGGCGAGCTACCCCTGGGAAGTCGTACGGAACTCGAATTCGGGCGAGAAGTCCTTTCTTAAGATTGAAGGCACGCCCAAGCTGAAATTTGCCTCCTGGACTCAGCTCGACGTTGCCAGGAAGATGGCAGCGACTTCGGGACAGGACATCGACCGGCTCATGGGCGATGCCCGGTCCCGCGATTTCCATCCGGTTCCGTTAAACATCAAACTCAAGGCGCATATTGTCAGCAAGATTCGGCCGTTCGAATCCACCAATGTGATCGCGATGCAGCCAGGCTCGGATGCGAAGCTGAAAGATCAGGCCATCATGTATAGCGCTCACTATGATCACCTTGGAATCCGGCCGGATATGCAGGGCGACAATATCTACAACGGTGCGGACGACAATGCGACCGGTTGCGGAATTCTTCTGGAAGTGGCGCGGGCTTTCAGTCAAGCCAATCCCAAGCCGCGCCGCTCGGTCTTATTTGCCTCAGTGACGGCGGAAGAGCAGGGATTGCTGGGATCTGAATATCTGGGGAAACATCCACCCATTCCGGCTGGCAAGATCTCGCTGGACTTGAATTACGATGACGTGCCGCCGCTGGGATCACCAGAGGAAGTCGAAGTTTCAGGATCGGAGCGAACTACGTTCTTCCCGACGGTGGAAGCCTTGGCGAAGGAGTTCCGCCTTACCATCCGCCCTGATGCCCGCCCCGAAGCTGGGCATTACTACCGGTCGGACCACTTCAGCCTGGCCCGAGTCGGTATTCCCGCATTCTCGATCGATGAAGGCGTGAAGTACAAGGGCCATGATGACGCGTGGGGAATGCAGCAAGCCGACGAATTTACCGCCAAGCACTATCACCAGCCGAGCGATGAATATCATCCGGAGATGGACTTCACCGGAGACGCCGTGATGGCGCGCTTCGGCTTTGCCGCGGGCTGGCAAGCGGCATCCTCGCCCGGCGAGGTGCAATGGCAAAAGGGCGACGAATTTGAGGCGGCGAGGAAGAACAGTTCGGGACAATAGAATAAAAAAAGAGAGGCACCGGAAGGCGCCCCTCTTTACCAATTCCGCACGAAGTTAACGTCGGACCTGGATCTCGTTCACCACCTGGGCCACGTTCGGAACACTGGACGCGACTTGTTCCGCCTGATGTCGAAGGTCCGCACTCTTCACGGACCCTTTGAGCGTCAGCACGCCATTCTTCGCGTCGAAGCGAATGCTTTGCTTATCCAGACCGTTTGAGATCAGTCCCGCCTTGTAGTTTTTTTCGATGGCATCATCCACGTTGCCTTCGATTTTGCGAGCCTGCGATTCGGCGCCGACCGGCTCAGTGCTGATTTCATTGGCGATGATGCGGTTTCCGGCAACGGATTGGGCGACGTCCCCGGCCCGCTGCTTGGCTTCATCGGAGTGAACCTTTCCGCCCAGCGTGATGGTGTTCTTGGCTTCGTCCTCCTGTACGGTGACATTGCTCAACTCAGCCTGCTGGAGCGCTTTCTTTACGTTGTCTTCGTAGGAGACTTTGCTGGCACGCTGGGTGCACGCGACACTCGTCAACAGCAGAAGAACGAGTGCGCTGGGAACAATAAGAGCTCTCACGTTTTCATCCCTCCCTTTTGGAAATTTGACGAGGCGCGGTGTTGACGGTATTTACTGCGGAGGCGCGGTCTTGTCTTCTACTTTCTGAGCGCCTTCCTTGGTCTTCTTCGCGGTCTTGTGGGCGGCCTTCTTGGTGCCCTTCTTCACTTTGTGTCCGGTCTTTTTGGCTGCCATTTTGGTGTCATGACCGGCGTCTTTCATGTCTTGCTTGGCGCTGTTGTCTTGCGGCGTGGTGGTATCGGTGGCCTGGGCGAAGCCGAGAGTGCTAAGGGCCAGCAAAACTGCACCAAGCCCGAGTTTTCTTGCGATCGATTTCATACGCCTCCTTTGGATTCGGGTGAGATCAAACTGCGGATCGTCGTCCGGTGACCAGGTTCACGATCAGAACTACAACAGCGATAACAAGCAGCAGATGGATCAAGCCGCCGGCGATATGGAAACTAAAGCCGAGCAGCCAAAGAACCAGCAGAATGACAAAGATTGTCCAAAGCATAGTGACTCCTCCTGAGCTATGGGCAGCTTACGTCGGATAAAGGACTCGCGAAATACCATGCATTCTGTAAAGGAATACAGAGCACGTAGGGAAACGCCGGAAAAGATGCTGTACGCTCGGCGAAGGTTCTACTAGCGAGACTGCTGGCGGCGGAAGAAAGCACCTATGGCCAGCAACCCGGTGCACATCATGCTGAGGGTCTGCGGTTCGGGCACAGAAATGTTCAAGACACCACTGTTCAGATTTACCGACGAGTCGAAGGACTTCCCGCCGGGAACGTCAAAGGTATCCTCGGTCACTTTGCCGGAGACGTGCTGCCCATTGCTCAAAACGCCAGCAAAGGAACCGGCGAGCGAGTAATACCAGCGTCCATCGTGATTCGGTCCGGCGGTCGAGTTCCAGGTAGCGGTCCATGCCGTCGGACCCGTAAACGAGCCATGGAAGACTACTCCCAGCGGAATGCCATTGGTTCCGGTACCGCTGATCGTGATGAAACCCCCGGCGGCGAAGGTACCGCCGCCAGAGAGGGTTCCAGAAATGAGTGGTCCGGTCGTGAAGCTGAACGCGTCGCCGCTAAATCCGGAAGATGCCGACGAAGTTGGTACTATCCCCGACATCGTAGATCCGTTCAAACTTACGGCATTTCCACTGGCGGTGATCTGACCGCCCACGTTTTGCCAAGCTACGGAATTCGCCCAAACGGAAGTTGGCAGGAGGAGCAACAGGAGAGACAAAGCGGAAGAGAAACGAACGAACGACATGAGAGTTCTCCGAGGAAGGACCGCCAAGGCGTATCCGGGTCTTCGCAGTGTGCGGTAACTAGAGAGCGAGAGCCATACATAGTTTCCCCTAGTTCGTAGAAGTGCTTCTGGTATCCAGCTGCTTGTCCTGTGATTTTCTGGACGGCCTGCGACTCACGACAACAACTAGCGAACGGCCTTGTTATCCTGCTACCATCGGCTCGGATGCCTTCTCGCAAATTCGCCAAGACAGCCAAATCCCCCGCCCCGCGCAGTTCCGCCAAAACACGTCTTGACCGGTCGGGCGCCGGCGAACTCGTCATCATCACGGGCATGAGCGGCTCGGGCAAAGCCTCCGTTCTCAAGGCTTTCGAGGATCTGGGCTACTACTGCGTCGACAACCTTCCGGTGGGCCTGATTCCGCAATTTGCAGGCTTGGCCGGCCAATCGTTAGAAATTGAGCGCACCGCTCTGGTGGTGGACGTGCGGGAAGGGTCTCAACTCGAAAGCCTTCCGGCCATTGTGAAGTCAGTAAAGCGAATTTTGCCGACCAAAATGATTTTCCTCGAAGCCGACGACGCCGTCTTGCTGCGGCGCTTTAGCGAAACCCGCAGGCCGCACCCGCTGGGAAACGATACGCCGGTCAAAGCGTCGCTGACCGCCGAACGAAAACACCTTCGGCCAATCCGGGCAATCGCCGACCTGGTGATTGATACCTCAAAGTTCAACGTCCATGAATTGCGGGCCTACATCACGCAACGCTTCCGCAAGCAGGAAACCGGCAAGAATCTGATGGTCTCGTGCGTCAGTTTTGGATTTCGCCACGGGGTCCCGGAAGACGCCGACTTGGTGTTCGATGTGAGATTCCTTCCAAACCCGCATTTTGTGCCGGAGTTCCGTCCCCTGACCGGCCGCGATCCTAAGGTGGCGCGCTACATACGGTCGTTTCCGCAAAGCCGCGAGTTCATCAAGCGAATCTCGGACCTTCTGATCTATCTTTTGCCGCATTACATTCATGAAGGAAAGAGCTATCTGACGATTTCTTTCGGATGCACCGGCGGGCAGCACCGCTCGGTGATGATTGCCGAAGACGTTGGCAAGCGGTTGCGAACCGCCGGATACCGGGTGAAGGTGGAACACCGGGACAGCCCGAAATAACCAAGCGTCGCGGATGAGCGCAGGTTACGATGGCCAGAGACTTAAGGCCTCAAGTAGAATAAAGCTTTGCCATTCATGCCGATGTCAACCTCAGCGGGTCGCGACCCTCTGCGCTCTGAGAGCCCTACATGCGCCAACTGACGCGACTCCTGCGTTATGTCGGCCCCTACTGGTGGCAACTGCTATCTTCCGTGCTGTTGATGGCCTTGGTCGGATTGCTGGATGCCTTCCGGGTTCTACTGATCGGCCCGATTTTCGATCGCGTTCTCAACCCGGCTTCGCAGGGCCGCGAGATCCAGCTTTTCAGGATTCCAGGCACTACCCATAGCGTCCTGCTCCAGCAGTTCGTGCCTTCGCACTTTCAGAACCCGTGGACCGTGGTCGCTTATGCTTTGGTCGCAGCAACCGTCCTGAAAGGTATTTTCGATTATGCGGGGACGTACCTGGTGAACTTCGCCGGGTATGGCATGATCACCGATCTTCGCAACGACCTCTACGATTCGATCATCCGGCGTTCGGTGGCGTTCTTTTCCCGGCACACCACCGGAACCTTGATGTCCACCATCGTGAATGACATCGAGCGCGTGCAGTTTGCCATGTCAAGCGTGCTGGCCGAATTTCTCCAGCAATTCTTTACCCTGATCTTCACGGCGTTTGTGGTCGTGCTGCTGGGCGGCAAATTGGCCTGGGTGCTACTGCTATTCGTGCCGTTCATCATCTTCTCGGCGGGCCGCATCGGTCGCCAGGTTCGGAGAACTACGCGCAAAGGCCAGGACAAACTGGCTGACATTCAGAACATCCTTCACGAAACCATCACCGGCAATCGCATTGTGAAGGCGTTCGGCATGGAATTCTGGGAGATGGAGCGCTTCCGGGTTGCCGCGCGCCGTCTGTTCCGTGCCAACCTGCGTTCCGTGGCCGCGCAGGCGATGAGCTCCCCGCTGATGGACATCTTCGGAGCGATCGCCATCGCGATGCTCCTGCTGCTGGGGCGCGACCAGATCAATCACCACGTATTCACCGCGGGAACTTTCCTGGCGTTTATCGTGGCGGTTTTTAAACTTTACGATCCAGTGCGCAAGTTCGCTCTTTTCTATAACAATTTCCAGCAGGCGTTGGGCGCTTCCTCAGCCATTTTTACGTTCATGGACACCCGCGACGAAGTGCGTGAACGCGCGGGTGCCGTCGCGCTCCCGCCGTTTTCCGATCACATCACTTTCGAGAATGTTTCTTTCTCCTACGGAGATTCGGAACCCGGCGCCAACGGAAACGGCCATGGTCCCAGAGAAATCCTGAGGGATATAAGCCTCGATGTGCGCCATGGGGAGGTCCTCGCCGTAGTGGGCTCCAGCGGAGCAGGCAAGAGCACACTGGTCCACTTGATTCCGCGTTTCTTCGACGTGACTTCCGGCAGCCTTCGCATTGACGGACACGACGTCCGTGACCTCACCCTCGCGTCGTTGCGATCGCAGATTGGGGTGGTCAGCCAGGATACGGTGCTCTTCAACGACACCGTCCGGAACAACATCGCTTACGGTCAGCCCCGGGTTGCACAGAGTCAGGTGGAAGCCGCTGCCCGAGCCGCTCTCGCCCACGATTTCATTAAGGCGCTGCCTGCCGAGTACGAAACGGTGATCGGCGAGCGCGGAGTTCGGCTTTCTGGCGGAGAGCGTCAACGCCTTGCCATCGCGCGCGCTCTGCTGAAAAATGCTCCGATCCTTATTTTGGATGAAGCTACCTCGGCGTTAGACAGCGAATCGGAATCGCTGGTTCAGTCCGCGCTGCAGAATTTGATTTCCGGCCGCACCGTCTTTGTCATCGCCCATCGCCTGTCGACCGTGCGCAGGGCTGACCGGATTATTGTGCTCGAAGGTGGCATGATCACTGACAGCGGGACCCATGATGAGTTAATGAAAAAGCTGGGCACCTATCGCCGCCTGTACGAATTACAGTTCGTTGAGATGGACGGGGTGAGAACCTAGTAAGTGCATTTGACATTCAGCAGCTGAAATCGGACATTCTAACGATGCCTATCCGCTCTATGACCGGTTTTGCGCAGGTGAAAGGGCAGGTGAACCCGCAGCTTGCTTTCACCCTGTCGCTCAAGTCGGTCAATCACCGCTTTCTCGACTTGCATTTCCGCTTGCCTTCGGACAGTGATGACCTGGAGATGAAACTCCGCCGGCTTTTCAAAGAGAAAATGGCCCGGGGCCACGTGGAAATCACGTTAAATCTGGAACGCGGCGGCACTGCCGCTTTGTCACTCAATCGTGAATTGGTGAGCGGATATATTCAGGCCTTTCGCGCCGCCTCCGCCGAATTCGGAGTGACGGCCGATCCTGATCTCAACGCGGTGCTGCGCATGCCCGGAGCCTTGGAGCCAGGCCAGCTCTCCGCGGATGGCGATCTGCTGGCGGCAGTTCTGGCCAGGATTGAAGAAGGTCTGGAAAAACTCAATCAGATGCGCGAGGAAGAAGGCCGCGGCATTGAACGCGAACTGCGCCAGCGCATGAAGCATGTGCAGGAATCTGCGACCGAGGTTGAGAAATACCGCCAGGCGATGCTGCACAGTTACGTAGAGAAACTGAATGTGCGGATGCAGGAGCTGATCGGCAGCCAGGTGGAACCGGAACGCATTCTGCAAGAAGCGGCTTTGCTGGTAGATCGCAGCGACGTGCAGGAAGAGATCGTCCGCCTTGCTACACACGTGCAGCACTTTGTCGGATTGCTGGACCAGGGCGGAGAGATTGGCAAGAAACTGGACTTCCTGCTCCAGGAAATGAATCGCGAGGCCAATACGTTGCTTTCGAAAACCTCCGGGCTGGCGGGGGAAGCTCTGAAGATCACCGAGGCCGGCCTGGGGATGAAAGCGGATATCGAGAAAGCTCGCGAACAAGTACAGAATCTCGAATGACCAAGGTATTCATTATTTCTGCGCCCTCCGGTTCCGGCAAATCCACGCTGGTCAAGGGAGTGCGCGCGGTCGTGCCGGGACTGAACTTCTCGATCTCCTATACCACCCGCGCTCCCCGAGGCAGTGAACGCGACGGCTGCGAATATTTTTTCGTTTCCCGCTCCGAGTTCGAGGACATGATTGCCCGGGGCGAATTCCTGGAACACGCTGACGTATTCGGCAATTACTACGGCACTGCCAAGCGCTTTCTGTCTGAAGCCGAACAGAGCGGAAAAGACCTGCTGCTTGATATAGATGTGCAGGGAGCCGCGCAAATCAAGCGCAAACTGCCGCAAGCGGTCAGCATTTTTGTGCTGCCCCCGGACCGCAAAACTCTGGAAGCCCGGCTGCGCGACCGGGGGCAGGATGCCGCTCAAGTCATTGAACGCCGGTTGGCCACGGCCACCCGGGAGATTGAGAATTACAATAAATACGACTATATTCTGGTGAACGACCGCCTGCCAGATTCTATTGAAGCGTTAAGGTCGATTCTGTTGGCGGAGCGGCTTACTCGTCCGGGACTGGAGACCTCCTCTGAACAGGCTGAACTTTTAGCCAAGGCTGAGGGCTGCCGCCTCCGCAATGTTACGGAGAAAGTGCAGCCGATCCTGGCTTCGTTCTCGACAGCAACGGCTCCGGGCAGACGTTAGCGGCAAGGGAGACACACGATGAAGTTGATGGACGGCTTCGACAGCAACTATCGGTACATCCTGGTGGCAGCGCGGCGGGCTCGGCAGTTGCAGGGCGGCGCTCCTCCGGTGATCGAGACCAGTTCACGGAAACCTTGCCGGATCGCGCAGGATGAGATCAAGGCCGGCAAAGTGAAATGGGTGATTCCGGAACTTCCCACCCCCGGCGCGGAAGCCGCCAACCCGCCGATGGATGGCGACGGTCTCAGCCACTGAAGCTTGGATTGCATAGTGCGCAATCCAGTTTTGGCCAAGTACTGGCCGGTCGATCAGGACCTTCATGAAAGTTGCATTGGGCGTGAGCGGTGGAATTGCGGCTTACAAGGCCGCGGAAATCGTCCGCTTGCTGCAGGACCGCGGCGTCCGCGTGCAGGTCGTCATGACCCGCGCCGCGCAGGAATTCATCCGCCCTCTCACCTTCGCGGCGCTCACCGGCGAAAAAGTCATCACCGATTTATTTGCGGCAGGCGATGTGCAGCCGAATATCGACTCGGCGGTCGAGCATATCGCCGTTGCGCAGTCGATTGACGCGCTCGCGGTTGTGCCTGCTACCGCGGATGTTCTCGCCAGGTTCGCGCAGGGAATTGCCAACGATTTTCTCACCACGCTTTACCTGGCCACGACCGCCCCGGTCGTTCTCGGTCCCGCGATGAATGTGAACATGTGGAACCATCCCGCGACGCAGCAGAACCTCGAAACCCTCCGCCAGCGCGGTGCGCGCATTGTCGAACCGGGCAGCGGATATTTGGCATGTGGCATGACCGGTCCCGGGAGGCTGGCGGAAAACGAATGCATCGTGGCCGCGATCCTGGAGGCGCTCGGCGCGTCGCAGGATTTCTCCCAAGAAACCGTCTTGATCACGGCCGGCCCTACGCGTGAAAAAATCGATCCCGTGCGATACATCACCAATCGCTCCAGCGGCCGCATGGGATACGCCTTGGCCGAAGCTGCTTTGCGGCGAGGCGCGCGGGTGATGCTGGTGAGTGGACCCACGTCTTTAACTCCGCCCGGAGCAGCAGAACTCACGCGAGTGGATTCTGCCGAGGAGATGCGGCAAGCGGTCCTGAAGCTCCTGCCCGAAAGTACCATCGTTATCAAGACTGCGGCCGTTTCCGACTACCGTCCGAAAGCCGCGGCTTCGCAAAAGATCAAGCGCACCGGCCCCATGTCGCTGGAATTGGAACCCACGGCTGACATTCTGGCAGAAGTCTCCAGGACGAAAACATCCCAACTGGTTATTGGCTTTGCCGCAGAAACCCAAAACGCCCTCGAAAACGCGCGCAAGAAACTGGTCAGCAAGTCGCTGGACGCGGTGGTGGTGAACGACGTGTCTCGTGAGGGAGTTGGCTTCGACTCCGATCGCAACGCGGTCACCATTGTCACGCAGGACGAAGCCATCGACGTCCCCGAAACCACCAAGTGGGAAGTCGCGCAGCGTGTGCTCGACCACATCGTGCAATTGCGCAAGCGCAAAATGCAAACCGTGACAACCTAGTTTTCCGATTTCCCCCACCCTTCCAGCGCTACAGTTAATCTTCTAACCGTCGGGTTAGTTCTAGACGTCATCCCCCTGCCTGATCGCAACACCCTCCCCCCTATCCTCACGTAAGTTCAACAAGTTGCGAGACATTTGTCTTGCCTGCTCCTTCCGCCGCATTGGCCCTCCGTTTGCCATATGCCATCACGTCCACAGACACGAACGAGGGAACAGCTATGGAGACGAGGAATCAGAAACAGCGGCAAGCCGACCCCAGATTGTCCTCGCCGAGGTCATGTCTGGCTTTTTCGGCTCTCGGGTGTGTCAGAGAGGCGACTGCACTGATCGCCCGCCTGTTTTTTCGCCTGAAGCCTGCGATCACATCGCAGCAGACCCGCCGATCCCTCGGAACTTCACGAGTTGGAGCGCCTGCACCGCGCGCCGACTCCACGGTCCCCGCACAACAATAAATTGACCAACTCACGGCACGGGAAGCGCAATCACTTCCGTTCGAAAGATTTCTGGAGCTAGCTATGGCGACCAATCGACAATACCTGCCAGACCTCGGCGTCACCCAGCATCCCCATATTTTTGGCAGATTCAGTGCGATTGAATGCTGCTCAGACCGCTTGACTCCAAAACTGGAGCGCTTTCTGATGAGTCGTCCCGAAACGCCTTTCCTCGCGCTTGATCTGGAAGTGGTGGCCGCGAAGTATGTCGAACTCAGACATTCCTTCCCATCGTCTCGAATCTACTATGCCGTGAAAGCCAATCCCGCGCGCGAAATCCTGACCTTGCTGTCTTTTATGGGGTCGAACTTCGATGTGGCGAGCCGGTCTGAACTCGAGCTCTGTCTTTCGCTCGGCATTTCCCCGGAGCGCGTGTCGTTCGGCAATACGATCAAGAAAGCCAGCGACATTGCCCACGCTTTCAGCAAAGGGGTCCGCCGTTTCGCTTTCGATAGCGAAGCTGAGCTTCGCAAGCTTAGCGTTCACGCGCCGGGGGTCGAGGTCATGTGCCGCTTGCAAACGAGTTGCGAAAATGCGGGCTGGCCGCTCTCCAGGAAATTTGGTTGTGATCTGGAAATGGCGTCGCAACTTCTGATTCTCAGCAAGGATCTTGGACTGCAGCCTCTTGGCGTGGCTTTTCACGTGGGCTCGCAGCAGATCGATCCCACTCAGTGGCGCAAGCCCATGCGGCAGGCGGCCGCTCTGTTTCGTCAACTCGCATGCTCGGGAATCACGCTCGACTTCGTCAACATTGGCGGAGGCTTTCCCGTTCCTTACGAATGTGATGTCCCGCCAGTCACCGCCTATGCTGAAGCGATTGCGGAGGCGGTGGAAGTCGCTTTCGGCGACTCTCGCCCCACGTTGATGCTGGAACCCGGCCGTTCGCTGGTCGGCCAGGCCGGCGTAATTCAATCCGAAGTGGTGCTGGTTGCACGCAAGTCGCTTCGCGACCGAACCAGATGGGTGTACCTCGACGTGGGCAAATTCGGAGGTCTGGCTGAGACGCTCGAGGAATCGATCAAATATCGATTGCGCACGTCAAGAAATGGAGCGTCGGGTCCGGTAGTAATTGCCGGTCCGACTTGCGACAGCGCCGATATTCTTTACGAAAAAACCGTTTACAACCTGCCGCTGGACCTGGAGTGCGGCGATCGGATCGAGATTCTCAACACCGGCGCCTACACCAGTAGTTATGCGTCGGTGGGGTTCAACGGCTTTCCACCGCTGCGAACCTATTGCGTGTGAAGTCAGACTCCGAACCAACTGGGAGGCAGCTATGCAGAAATTCACCGTACTGGCCGTTTTAGCGGCGTTTTCCTACAGTATTGGGGGCTGTTTCATGAAGCTGTCCGCGGGACTTACCCAGTTTCGCCCCACCCTGCTGGTGTTTACTTTTTTCGCTGTCGGAACCTGCTTGCAAACTGTCGCTATGCAAGGCGAACAGATGTCGGTGACCTACATCGTGGTACTCGGTTTTGAAGCCGTCACTGCGCTGTCTCTCAGTATATTTCTTTTGAATGAGGGCGGTTCCTTCATGAAGCTAGCAGGAGTTGGTTTGGTGCTGATCGGGATCGTGCTTCTTCGGACCGGGAAGAGCTAACCAGCTTCGCTTCGGCAGTGAGCCGTCTTCCCGATGAAGCGAGGGCTCCATTCTCGTCCCGCGACGCCCGCTCTTTCCATTACAATACTGCCACCGATGCCCCGCACTCTCGATCCGGAACTCAAGCGCGCGCTTGCTGAGCGCATCCGTTTTTACAACGAGCTTGGGATCTACGATTTCTACCGGCGCGAGCCGATCGAAGTGGCACAGGTCATTCAGCCAGAAGAGCGAGAAGAGATGCCGAGAGCACGCGCCACTGCGATGGTCGAAGAAGAGACATTCGCCAATCCCATTGCCAAGCCTGAATCCGGAGTTTCCGATCCGGTTGCGGCTCTCAAGATCATTCGCGAAGATCTGGGCGACTGCACGCGCTGCGTGCTGCACAAACAAGGCCGTAAGCAGATCGTGTTCGGCGTAGGCAATCCCAACGCTGACCTGATGTTTATCGGCGAAGCGCCCGGAGCTGATGAAGACATTCAAGGCGAACCGTTCGTGGGACGTGCAGGGCAACTGCTCACCAACATGATCAAGGCCATGGGTCTGAGTCGCGAACAGGTCTACATCGCGAACATCATCAAGTGCCGTCCTCCTGGAAATCGCACCCCCGAGCGCGATGAATGTGCGACCTGTTCGCCATTCCTGATGCGCCAGATTGAAGTCATCAAGCCCAAGGTAATCGTCGCTCTGGGAGCGGTGGCCGCGAAGACCCTGCTGGCGATCAATGCGCCGATGTCGGAGTTCCGCGGACGTTTTTACGATTTCCGCGGCACCAAACTCGCTGTCACCTATCATCCTGCGTTTCTGCTGCGCGATCCGCGGCAGAAAAAAGAAACCTGGAAAGATTTGCAGATGGTGATGAAGGAACTGGGCCTGGAACTACCCCAGAAACCGGCGGAGTAAGCGTTCCGCAAGCCTTGTCACAGGCGGGTGTGATCTGTTCAGCCGAACCCCATCTCTAAGTGGTGCTCCTGCAGCTACTTAAGTGGGAAAGCGTTATAGCTCTAAGAATATCAAAGAATGTTCCCGCGGGAACACTATGCCGATTTTCACTTCGCCCGCAATGCTACGATGCCTCTGAGATCATGGCTGAATTCTGTGACGTCGCAGTCCCCGTCCCGCTCGATGCTGTCTTTACCTACCGCGTGCCGGAAGGCATGCAGCCGGTGGCGGGCGGACGCGTGCTGGTTCCGTTCCGCCAGCAGCGGCTCTCGGGCATCGTCGTGGAGCTTCACGATCGCGAGCCGTCGGTAAAGACCAAGCCGCTGGGCGGCGTGCTCGATTCCGCGCCTGCGTTAGACGAATCTCTCATTCAACTCGGCAAGTGGATCGCCAGCTACTACCTCGCACCTGTCGGGGAAGTGTTTCGCACCATGCTGCCGCTGAGCGCGGAGTTCAAGCGCGTCGTCGGCTACCGCATCACCGATGAAGGGCACAAGGTGTTGCATCTCGCGAGCATGGCGGGATCGTCAGCGCGCTCGCGCCGCACTCCGGAAGAGCAACTGGTGGAATTTCGCGTGCTCGACCACCTGTCGCAACGCGAGGAGATGGTTCGAGAACAGAGCCTTCGCTCAGCTTTAGGAGCCTCCAGAGACCTGCTTGCAGGAATGGTGCGGAAGAAGTGGATCGCTCGCGAGGACCTTTCCCGAGCACAAGAAGCGAAACGAACGATCAAGTTTGCCGTACTAAAGAGCGGAGAAGGAAAACTCAACGCTAATCAAAAAGCAGATCGTCGAAACGCTGGCCGGTTCCGGCGGCAAGGCGGAAGTTGAACTCCTTCACGGGCTTGATGTTCCGCGAACAACGTTAGCGACGCTCGTGAAGCGCGGCTTGATTGAGATCGTCGAAGAGCCAGCTGATTTCACTATGTCCTTGTTGAAGGCGCGGCCCTCGCCATTTGATTTTCAATTCAATCCGGCGCAACAGAAAGCGCTCGCTCACATTCAGGAGTCGGTGGCTGCCCGCAAGTTTGCCGGGACACTTCTGCATGGCGTCACCGGGTCAGGCAAGACCGCGGTGTATCTCACCGCGATGAAATCCGTGCTGGACGCGGGACGTTCGTCGATCCTGCTGGTGCCGGAGATCGGGTTGACTCCTGCCGTGGCTGCGGATTTGCACCAGGTTTTCGGCAATGAGGTTGCGATTTTGCACTCCGGCTCTCAGCGACCAGGAGCGTGCGGAGCAGTGGCATCGCATCCGGCGAGGAGAAGCCCGAGTGGTCGTGGGCACGCGCTCGGCAGTGTTTGCGCCGGTATCGGATCTGGCGCTTGCTGATCGTGGATGAAGAGCAGGACTCTTCGTACAAGCAGGAGGAGACGCCTCGCTACCATGCGCGCGACGTCGCGGTGATGCGAGCGAAAATGGTCGATGCTGTAGTGGTGCTGGGCTCCGCGACTCCTTCGCTTGAGTCGTACTACAACGCGGTGAAGCATAAGTACGCGCTGCTGCAAATGCCTGACCGCGTGGAGCAGCGTCCGTTGCCGGAAGTGGAAATCATCGACATGCGGCAGGAATTCCAGGAGACCGGCAACGAGCAGGTGATTTCGAGAAAGCTGGCGCAGGAAATCGGAGAGCGGCTGGAGCGCAAAGAGCAGGTGATGGTACTGCTCAATCGGCGCGGGTACTCTCCGGTCGTGCTGTGCCGTTCCTGCGGGAAGAAGCTTGAATGCAGAAACTGCGCGATCGCCATGACTCACCACAAGCGCTCGCATCGCATGGAGTGCCACTACTGCGGATTTACGGCGGTGGTGCCGAAAGTGTGTGCGGAATGCGGCAGCGAGTACGTCTACTTTCTTGGAACCGGATCAGAGAAGCTGGAAGAATTGCTGCATGGGATGTTTCCTCAGGCGCGTATCGGACGACTGGATCGAGACACGGTGCGAGGGCGGGACGACTTCGAGCGCGCCCTCAATGCCTTGAACGAAGGCGAACTCGACATGCTGGTGGGTACGCAGATGATTGCGAAGGGTCACGACATTCATGGCGTAACGCTGGTGGGAGTCGTCGGTGCGGACATGGCGCTCGGCATGCCGGATTTTCGCGCGGCAGAACGGACGTTTCAGTTGCTCACACAAGTTGCGGGACGCGCGGGGCGCGGGCAGTCGCCGGGAAAAGTTGTGCTGCAGACATTTTTTCCCGATCACTATGCGGTGCAGTATGCAGCGCAGCATGACTTCGCCGGCTTCTATGATAAAGAACTGCGCTTTCGCAGTTGGATGCATTATCCGCCGTACAGCGCGCTTGCCAACGTGCTGGTTCGCAGCGACAAGCTCGATGAAGCCTTGCGATGGTCGGGGATCTTGGGCAAGTGGTTGGAGAATACGCGGCATGAAGGTATTCGCGTGCTGGGCCCGGCGGCTGCGCCCATTGTGCGATTGAAGCGCGACTATCGCTATCACTTCGTATTCAAGTCGGCGAGCCGGGAAAAGCTGAATGCGTTGTTGCGCGGCATGCTGGCCCATGCGGCACAGCAGAAGATTCCGCGCACGCAAGTGATCGTGGATGTGGATGCGGTGTGGTTGATGTAGGAATTCTTAGCTAGTGAATTCTGAATCGATATGGGACACTGACATATGGCAAAACGCAATTTAAGGATCGTGAGGCGCGAGCGGAACGTTCCGGTACTCGGAATGTGCGAGAGTTGCAACGCGCAATTTTCAGGGGACCCGCGCATGGGGAATGCCCAGTCCGCTATCCAGGAAGCCTTCAACCGGCACAAGTGCCAGAGCCAAGACGAAGCTGCCAGCGCCGCGTCCCAAGCGCCTTCCAAGTAGGCCGTTGGAACTACAGACCTTTCTGTTTTAGAAATTCCCGCACCACTTGCTGCGCATCCTGATGCTGGCCGTCCACCGCGTAGTTCAGGCGACGCATGTCGTCGTCGGAAATTTTTCCGGCCAGCTGTTGAATCGCAGCTTCAATCTCGGGATGGTGTTGAATCGCTTGTTCGCTGACGATGGGCACAGCTTCGTAGGGCGGGAAATAATGCTTGTCGTCCTCCAGCACAAACAGATCGAGGGCTGGAATCAGGCCGTCGGTGGTGTTGCCGGCGGCGAGGTCGATCTGTTTTTCTTTGAGGGCGCGAGCGAGCAGGCCCAGGTCCATGATGCGAGGCTGCTCTTTAAAGCGAAGGCCGTACGTCGCGGCCAGGCCTTTGTAGCCGTCGGGACGCTCCATGAATTCGTAACCGAAACCGGCGCGCCATTGCGGAGTGTAGGCGGCGGCCTGCGAAATGGTTTGCAAATGCAAGCGTCGGGCATCTTCTCCGCGAATTTCAATGGCAAAGGTGTCATTGAAGCCGAAAGGATTCTCGACGTTCAAGTGAAAGCGGCTCGCGTACTGCGATTTGACCAGGTCGAAGACGCGAGCCGGATCCTTCTCCGGAGCTTGTTTGAGAATCGCGGTAAGCGCAGTGCCGGTGTATTCGGGATAGATGTCAATGCGTCCGCCAAGAATTGCTTGCTGACAGATGTAGGTTCCTGCCAAATAGAATTTGCGCTCGACGGGAAGGTGAGTCTTGTTCTCGATTTGTTGGGCGATGATTTCGCCGAGGATCAGCTGTTCGGTGAAGTTCTTGGAGCCTACGACGATGCGGTCATTGCGAGGAGGCCCGCAGGAAGTTAAAAGACAAAGACAAGCGAAGGTGAGTATTGCCCTGGAGTACCGGGTTCTGAGTACCGCGATGCGGTTGACGAGGCTCATCAGCAAATTAACCTCATCCCGGGCTCAAACGTTTCTCCAGCCATCCCAGACTGACGTCCGCGAGAATGGCGAGCAGGGCGGCGGGAATCGCGCCGGCGAGAATGACCTGGTTATTGACCATGGCAAGGCCGCGAAAAATATATTCGCCCAAGCCTCCAGCCCCGATCGCAGCGGCGATGGTGGCCAGTCCGACAGAAATCACCGCCGCCACACGCACGCCGGCGATGATGACGCCGAGCGCGAGCGGAAGTTGGACTTTAAGCAGAAGCTGGCGATCGGTAAGTCCCAGACCGCGTCCGGCTTCGACCACGGCCGGATCGACATTGCGTATGCCGGTATAAGTGTTGCGAATCACAGGCAGCAGCGAGTACAGAGTGAGCGCGAGAATTGCGAGACGGTCGGCGCGTTCTCCAATCCAGGGAGCGGGCAGGAGAAATCCGAACAGCGCGAGACTGGGAACAGTTTGAATAATGTTTGCTGCGCCCAGCACCGGTTTGCTCAAGATGGGGCGGCGCGTGATCAGAATGCCGAGCGGGATTCCGATGGCGACCGCAAGCAGAATTGAGATGCCAACCAGCCAGAGATGCTCGAGGGTGAGTTCGACCACCTCAACGTGATTCTGCAACATGAAATGCCAGACGTTCATGAGGGCCCTCGATGATGATTGAACTGAGTGCCGAAGGCGTCAAGATACGCGACTACCAGCGGTTCTTTGGATCTGAGGAATTCATCGGGTGTAAGGATGGTGACCAGGCGGCCGTCCTCCATCAATGCAATTCGCGTCGCCAAGTACCAAGGCTTCATGCAGGTCGTGCGTGACGAAGGCGATGGTCTTGCGCAGGCGCTTTTGCAGCGCCAAAAATTCGCGCTGCAATTCAGCACGGGTGATGGGGTCGAGAGCGCCGAAAGGTTCATCCATGAGCAGGACCGGCGGATCGGCGGCGAGGGCCCGGGCGACACCGACTCGCTGACGCTGGCCTCCAGAGAGTTCGCGGGGATAGCGCGATGCGAGCTGGGGATCGAGTCCGACCAACTGAAGCAGTTCTTCGACGCGCTTCTGAACGCGATCTGCCGGCCAATTTTCGATCTGCGGAACGATGCCGATGTTGCGTGCGACGGTGAAGTGCGGGAATAGGCCGACCTCTTGAATGGCGTACCCGACGGAGCGGCGCAAACGGATCACATCCGATTGCCGGGTGGATTCACCGTTCACCAGCACGTCGCCGCTGCTCGGCTCGTGCAGGCGGTTGATGAGTTTGAGTGTGGTGGTTTTGCCCGAGCCGCTTCGTCCCAGCAGGACCAGCGTTTCTCCGTTATCGATTTGGAAGTTGAGGTCGTGGAGAAGTTCGCTTCCGTTTTCCAGACGGAAAGAGACGTTGCGGAATTCGATGACCGGGCGGTTGTCAGTCATGATTCTGGCTTGATTCGCGGCCTTGTGTACTCTGCCGCGACGATCAGGTCCCGGTAGTCTGTTTTTGCCATGGCGACCATGCGTTCGAACTGGGGGAGATCGTTGCCCGAAACCCTCAAGATATCCCAACGAACTCGCTCGACTTCGCGCTCGTAACTTTCCCCGCCGTAGCTCAACAGCAATGCAGAAACCCTTGAGATGTGTTCAGGCGGGAAAAGTTTCTGGATTTCTTCGAGCAATGCGGGAGTGAGTGGCGGAGATTCGGGCATGCGGGTAACGCCAGACGCGGCATAGCCGCGTCTCTACAGCTTGAACGCTGCTTCTGGAAGCCCGGTGATGCGAATGCCGGAATGACCTTTGTGCCGGATATTCAACCCGATCAGCAGGGCCGTAATGTGTTCGAGAATGCGCGCTGTTTCAAGCTTTCCGCCATCCAGGGCTCGAACGCCGGGAATCTTTGTAGCGAGCTCGCGAACCACAGCATTCGCTTCTGGAACGTCCCCACAAACGATCACGTCGCATTCGACAGCGGCGTCACCGTTCAGCACTTCGGCGGAAGTATTGTGAAACGCGGCGACCACCGCGGTGCCTTTAGGAACGAGTTCAGCGGCGGCCTGAGCGGCTGAACCCTGCCAGACTCCGAGAGTGCGGGTGGCCCGTCCTCCGACGCCGCGGCTAGCGGAACCGTGGCGTCGATCACGATGCTGTCGGGGCGGATGCTGTTCTTGATCTGTTTCAGCAACGCCGCATGGCCTTCGAAGGGTACGGTCAGCACAACGATGTCGGCTGCGGCGCAGGCCGCGGAATTGTCCATCCCCGAAACTGGAGCTTGCGATCCGACTTTCTCTTTGATCTTAGCGGCGGCATCCTGTGCACGTTGGGCGTCGCGCGAGCCAATGATCACCGTTTCCCCTGCGCGCGCCCATCGCAGCGCCAGGCCTGAACCTTCCGGACCGGTGCCTCCAAGAACCGCGATAGTGCGGTTCATGCGAACTCCGGTTCCAGCAGTTCTTCGCTGGTGAACGGAGCTGATGGAATTTTCAGCCGGATGCGCGAGTAAGTGGTGTTGCGTTCCGCGGGAATACGACCGGCTTCAAGAATCATCGACTGAAACTCTTCGGGAGCCGTGTACTGTCCGGCGGTCGCGCCTGCTTCGCGCGAGATATTTTCTTCCATCAGCGTACCCCCGTAGTCATTGGCGCCGGCATGGAGGCAGAGTTGTGAGAGATTGCGATTCAACTTCACCCACGAAACCTGAATGTTGTTGATCGAGCCGGCGAGCAGGATGCGTCCGAGCGCGTGAATTTTGAGATGTTCCGCAAGAGTTGCACCCGGGCGGGCCAAGCCTTGATGAAACAGCAGGGTGTTCTGATGAACAAAACCGAGAGGAACGAACTCCGTGAAGCCTCCGGTCTGGCTTTGAATTTCTCGAAGAAGCAGAAGCTGGTTTACCCAGTGAGCCGGGGTCTCGACGTGCCCATACATCAGGGTCGAGGTGGTACGAATCCCGCAGCGATGTGCCGTGCGTAATCACTTCTTTCCACTGCGCCGTAGACAGCTTGTTGCGCGACAGAATATGGCGGACTTCATCGTCCAGAATTTCCGCCGCCGTGCCGGGGAGTGTATCCAGGCCATTGTCGCGAAGCATGGAAAGATAATCGGCGAGCGGCATGCCCGTGAGTTCAACCCCGTAAACAATTTCCATCGGGGAGAAAGCATGGATATGCATGCGCGGCGTGGCAGCTCTTTACGGCTCGCAGAATGTCGCGGTAGTAGTAAGGAGACAGGCCGTGAGGCAGTCCGCCCTGGATGCAGACTCTCCGGCACCTAAATCCCATGCTTCGCGAGCTTTCTGCGCAACTTGTTCGAGTTCGAGGAAGTACGTGTCGGCTTCGCGCGGACCGCGACTGAAGGCGCAGAACTTGCAACCCACAAAACAGATATTGGTGAAATTGATGTTCCGGTTCACGACATAGGTGACGATATTGCCGGAGAGATCGCGACGAACTGCGTCGGCCGCCGCCAGCAATCCGAGCAAGTCGTTGGCTTCAACCTGCGATAAAAGCAGGCACTCTTCGCGGCTCAACCTGCCGCCGTCAAGAGTCTCGAGCACTTTCTCGAGAGCAGCGCGAACTGGCGCGGAAACGTGGGGCGCGACATCCGGCCAGTCGATGGAGTGAAACTGTTCCAATTGCGTGAGCATGGGTCCTCGTTCTGTAACAGCATACTAACCTTTTCGCGATTCGGAGCGCGATCACTCTCGCGCCAAGGTGGCGTGTTTTGGCGCACTAACGAAACAAATCGGTAGCGGCGGAACGGATCAATTCACGCGCATTCCCCTTCGCCGCCCGATACAGAAACCCGCGAATGATGCAGGCCGGGGTGCGCGCAAGTTTGCCGCAAACCAGTCCGGCGGCGCAAGCGAGTTCGTCGGCGACGGCTTCCATGCTCACGCGCAGCCGGTAACCATGCGGGTCGCGGCTGCCGCGATCGTCATGCATCGCTTTCATTCCTGCGATTCCAATCGCCACCTCGGTCAGGCCTTCCCGCCACGGGCGTCCGAAAGTGTCAGTGATGATGACGGGAACGGAAAGGTGCAGACGTTTTTTCAAGGCGCTGCGGATTTGTGCTGCGGAGCGGTCGGGATCCTTGGGAAGAAGCAGTGCGTGTACGCCGCCGTCCACATTGGAGACATCCACGCCGCTGTTGGCACAGACGAACCCGTGACGGGTTTCTGTGATCAACACACCATTCTTGCGACGCACGATGCGGACTGCCTCTTTCAATGCTAGTTCCGTGACGCGAGGATCGAGGTGAAATTGACGCGCCCACGCGCGTGAGGCCCGGGAAGGAATGATCGAATCCAGAGGTATGAGGCATCCTTCGGCCTTGGAGACGATCTTGTGTTTCACCACCAGAATGTCCCCAGCGGAAAGCTTCAGCTCGTTCTTTTCCAACGCGGTGACGAGAGTGCCGGCTAGGTCATCGCCGGAACGAACTTCTTCGGCGAGAGACACGGGAAAGATTCGAAGCTCAGATTGCCGAGGCATGTTCCAAGCAATGTACCTCAGATGCGGCTATTCGTTGGCGGCGACAGGCAATTCCGAAAGGTCCCAATCGCGAAGCAGGCGTTGCGCGCGGGTGTTGCCGGGAGCAGTTAACAGTTGCGACAGGTCGCCGGGGTTATCGACATCGAGGGCAATTCCAGGGAGCGGAACAACGATGCAGGGCTTCCCTGAAGCGACTGCGGCGGCGTGATGTGGTTTGAAACTGTCATTGCCGAAACGCAGCGGGAACAAGTTGGCGGGACGACGGAAGGCGGCATTGGTTCCGCGATGGTCGGCGGCCGGCACGAGAACAGAGCCCTCGGCGGGCGCAAGCTCCAGAATCTTTTCGAGTTCCCAAGCCTGAATGAGAGGGATATCTCCGGGAATGACCAGCGTGTTTTCCACCCCGCGCTCGACGCAGAGTTGGGTAGCCATTTCGATGGCATCGGTCTCGCTGATGTTGCGGTGGTCCGGAATCACTTCAAAACGGAAATGCTCGGCAACTTCGATGGCGAACGGATCGCTGGTAACAATTCCTACCTCGGGGCGATCTTGCCATTTTCCTATGGTTTCGAGTACATCGAAGAGCATGGTTTGAGCAAGCTCAGTGCGGGAGGGCTGGTCGAGGATCGAAGCCAGACGCTGTTTCGCATTCGAAAGATTCTTGACGGGAATGAGGATCATGAAGGATCAGAAGCCGCCTTTGTTTTTTCAGAACCGATGGCTAAGTCAAGTGCGGCGCGCGCCAGGTCCGCCTTATCCTGCGAGCTTCGCATGATGGTCCGCGTGCAGTGGACGCGGAATCCGGAGCGACGCAATTCTTCGGCGGTGTCCTGGTCACGGAGGTCCGCGACGAGAACATCGAGAAAGTCGTGATAAGCCTGGGCTACACCGGCAATCGAGACCGGCCAACCTTGCGAAGCCATCAAGGCTCCAGCAGGGCCTGAGACTGCGGCGCCGGCAACGATCGGAGAGACGGCAATCACGCCGGCGGGCGTGTGTTGCAGGGCTTCGCGAATACCGGGAACGGCCAGGATCGGACCGATGCTGGTGACCGGATTACTAGGCGCCAGCAGAACAACGCTGGCGTTACGAATGGCCTCCAGAACACCGGGTGCGGGCTCTGCGTCGGAGGCTCCAGCGAAGCGCACGGAATCCACCGGATCTTGATACCAGCGCTGCACGAAATATTCTTCGAAACTGATTTCGCCGACGGTGGGAGTCAGCACGCGAGTCTCGACGCGGGAGTCGGACATGGGCAGAATTTTCGACTGCACGCCCAGGCGCGAGGCGATCTCGGCGGTGGCTTGCGCTCAAGGTCTTGCCCTGCGAGAGAAGCTTGGAACGGTAGATGTGGATCGCCAGATCGCGGTCGCCGGTATGGAACCAGATCGGTTCGCCCAGCTGTCCCATCGCCTGGAGGCAGAAAAACGTGTCGCCCTTGACGCCCCAACCTCGCTCTTTGCTGAGCAGACCAGAGAGGACGTACGTAATGGAGTCGATATCGGGCGAGACGTACAGACCCCACCATTCCAAATCATCGCCGGTGTTCACGATGATGGTGAGTTCTTCGGCTGGCACTATCTGGCGCAGGCCGTCCACAAATTTCGCGCCTCCCGTGCCACCTGTCAGAACGACGATCACGCGGCCCTCCGTACCAGGTCGGCGGCCCGGAGTTTTTCCGAGAGCAGGCCCTGGCGCTGCAGAAGCGCGGGAACGAATTCCGGATAGACGGGCAAACGTTGGCGCAAAGAGAACCCCTTGGCTTCGGTTCGCAATTGTAACTGTTCCAGATGCGGCCAGGGCTTTTCAGGATTGATGAAATCTGGCGTGAGGGGGGAGATGCCGCCCCAGTCATTGAGGCCAGCGTCGATCAGATCTTGGTAGTACGGTGCGGCAAGGTTAGGCGGAGCCTGAAGGTTCACATTCGGCAGGATCAGCCGGGCGACCGCGATGGTGCGCAGCATGTCGTCTTCGGTCGGTTCGGGCGAATTTCGCATGGGAATCGTGGGCTTGGCGCGGAAATTCTGGATGATCACTTCCTGGATGTGGCCGTAGCGCTCGTGAAGGTCGCGAATGGCGAACAGGGAATCGACTCGGTCTTCGAGAGATTCGCCAATCCCGATCAGCAGCCCCGTGGTGAAGGGAACGTTTCTCTTGCCAGCTTCTTCGATGGTGCGCAGGCGTTTGGAGGGGAGCTTGTCGGGAGCGTTATCGTGAGCGGCGCCGGGTGCGAGCAGGGCGGCATTGGTGGTTTCGAGCATGAGGCCCATGCTGGGGGAAACTGCGGCGAGACGCTCGATCCACTCCGCACTCAGCAGCCCTGGGTTCGGGTGGGGCAGGAGAGTGGTCTCTCGCAGCACCAGTTCGCACATGGCTTCGAGGTAATGCAGCGTGGACTTATAGCCGAGGCCGCGCAATGTCTCACGCATCTCGGGGAAGAGTAGTTCCGGTTTGTCTCCCAGACTGAAGAGAGCCTCGGTACAGCCCAATTTTTCTCCGGCGCGGGCGACGGAGAGGACCTCGTCGGGCGTCATGGTGTGAGCGCCGGGCTGGTTGGGGTCGCGGCGGAAAGTGCAGTATCCGCAGTAGTCACGGCACAAATTAGTTAGAGGAAGAAAGACTTTGCGGGAGTAGGTGATGACCCCGGGTTTGAAGGCGTCGCGCGCCGCCCGAGCCTCCGTCAGCAAGTCCGGTAATTCCTGCGAGGAAGCGCCAATCAGC
Organism: Terriglobia bacterium; assembly: GCA_963797845.1. Classification (GTDB taxonomy): domain Bacteria; phylum Acidobacteriota; class Terriglobia; order Terriglobales; family Acidobacteriaceae; genus DASREM01. The sequence goes on along the minus strand of CAWCRE010000003.1, from coordinate 712,391 downwards.
TGAAGAGCACGATCGCGAGAAATTCCCCCAGAGGGAAGCGCTGGTTTCCCGACATTGCCAAGGGAAGACGTTGTGATTTCAAATTCCAACCTTCGTACCTCGACGCGAGCCGCGACGGTAGCGCGATCATACATGAGGCTTGGGGAATTCGCGTTTCGCTGGCTTGGGTCGGGCCGCAGATGGGACACTTTTCGAATATCCGGGTGGGGGCAGGAACCTGTTGGATTGTTCAACACTTGACATCGTGAACAATCGAGAGCACAATTTCGCGCAATTCAGCGTTGCCTTCGCTCTCACACATGGACCGCTCACAGATTCACCGAGTCAGTGTGGCCGATCAGGTTGCGTCGGTGCTGCGGCAAAAAATCCTCAGCGGTGAATTGCGGCCCGGGAGCGCGCTCCAGGAGGTTCCACTGGCGGCGTCGCTGGGGGTTTCGCGCAACACGGTGCGGGAGGCGACACGCATCCTGTCATCGGAAGGTCTGCTGAAGCGGAGCATCCACCGCGGTGTGGCGGTCTCGCAGCTCTCCCCAAAAGACGTCAAAGAGATCTATCACCTGCGGCGGATGCTCGAAATTCCTGCGGTTCTGGCGGCAAAATCCAAGCCGGACGGACTCCTTCCTGAGCTGAAATCTGCTCTTGAGGGGTACGAGCGTGCGGTCAGCCGAAGAGAATGGGCGGAGGCGGTCAGCTTCGACCTGCAATTTCACACCCTGCTCATCCGGTTCCTGCAAAACAAGCGTCTGGAGTCTTTCTATCAAAATCTGATTGGCGAAGTGCGTATGGGAATGGTGCTGGTGGATCGCAGCCACGATGATCCGGGACGGCTGATTCCAGTTCATCGGAAGATCTTCCAGTTTTTGACCGGGGGGAAGCTCAAGCAGTGTGCAGCCTTGCTCTCGCAACATCTGGATGACTCCGAAGCGAGGCTGACCAGGGTGATGGATGAGCAGGTCTGGAAAAAGTTTCCGAAATCGGTGGGATGAAAACGTTGACGTGATCGACGAGGAGGAGGCAACCGATGAATGCCTACACTGTCAGAGAGAAACGGTGTACTGTGCGCGGGGTAGTTTGTTTATTGTTCCTGGCGTTGGCGGGAGCGGCACTTCCGGCCTACGGCCAAGGAGTTTCGGCGACCATCCAGGGTCGGGTGTACGACAAGACTGGCGCGGCCATTTCGGAGGCCACGATCTCGGTGGTGAATACCGCCACCGGGCTTACGCGAACGGTGACGGCGAGCGCAACGGGTGACTACCAGATTCCGTTACTGCCGGTCGGGGACTACTCGGTGACTGCGGAGAAAAGTGGATTCCAGAAGCAGGTCAAGAAAGTCCACATCGACATTGGCGGCAGCGCCAATCTCGACTTTAACCTCGCGGTCGGGCAAGTGGCGCAGGAAGTCAACGTCCAGGACGTTGGCGACGTGGCGGAACCGACCCGGACCATGATTAGTTCCGTGATCGACGAGCAGAAGATCGATACCTTGCCGGTGAATGGGCGACAGTTTATTGACTTTGCCCTGCTGGCGCCCGGGGTGACGATTGGAGATACCACGTCGGGCAGCACCGATGTGATTATCGAACCGGTTACCAAGCTATCGTTTGCGGGACAGAATATTCACTACAACTTCGTGGCGATCGATGGCGCGGACAATATGTCGACCGCTTCGGGCATTCAGAAGACCACGCCGTCGGAAGACGCGGTGCAGGAATTCCGCGTCATCAACAGCGATTACAGCACCGAATTCGGGCGCGCCGTCGGCGGCATCGTCAATATCATCACCAAGAGCGGGACCAACACCTTTCACGGTTCGGCGTACGAATATTTTCGCAACGACGTGTTGGACGCCAAGAGTCCACTAGCCGGGCAGGGCTTTAACAAGCTACGGCAGAACCAGTTTGGAGCGACGATTGGCGGTCCGATCCAGAAGGACAAGACGTTCTACTTCGCAAATTATGAAGGCCAGCGACACGTCGAATCTCCGTTTTATAACTCGGCGGTGCTTAACAATATTGCGGCCATCAACAACGTCAAGACCACTGTATTTGGATTGCCGGCAGAAAATCTGCACGTCAATCGCGACATCAATTACGACAACTTCACGGGCAAGCTGGACCACACCTTCAGCGAGAAAGAGACCGCGTTCGTCCGTTACTTCCTCAACGATCAGCGCTCGACTAATTTGTCGCCACTGAATGACGGCTTCGACCTGCCATCGGGATTCAAGAACAACACGTTCCGCGATCAGTCGATTGTGGCCAACCTGGTTTCGGTATTCTCTCCCTCGCTGGTCAACGAAGCGCGCTTTCAGTATGCGCACCGCTTCTTTGATTTTCCGACCACCAGCACGCAGCCGCACCTAGAAGTTTCGAACGTGTTCACGGTGGGAGTGAATCGCGGCAATCCAGATTTCTACGAGGAAGGGCGCTATGAATTCGTAGACGACGTCACGAAAACCTGGGGCAATCACACCATCAACTTTGGCGGCGACTTCAATCACGTGAATACGACGGAGTCGTTCCCGCTGTTCTACCCCTTTGAAGCGGATTTTGCCAGCATCGGCGCGTTTCTGGGAACAGACGGAGCGGTGACGGGTTGCGGGTTTGCGCAATGTCCTGCATCCGTTCGTCCTGTTTTTTGAACGTTTCAATGCCGCCTCGAACTTCACCGAGCCCAGCATTGCGACTAGTGTCTACCAGGGCGGAGCGATTTCATCGGCGGTGCGTAACCAGGCCAAGGGCGAACTTGGCCATACTTACGAAGGCCTGTACATACAAGACAAGTGGCGGGTTACGCAAAACTTCACAGTGAACTATGGCCTGCGTTGGGAGGGAGAAACCTGGCCCAGCGCGGCGCTGAATAACGTGAACAAGAATTTCGATCCTCGGATTGGATTTTCCTGGGCGCCGGGCGGACATTCCGGACTTGTGATTCGTGGCGGAGCCGGGCTTTTCCACGGCACGATTCCTTCTCCGTTGCTGATGTGCCAGATCCCCTCCTGCGGCGGAACCATCGGGCCCTTCCCGGGGCGCGAAAACAAGGAAGATTCGCTGAACGCAAAGACAAGGCTGTTCGCGTTCGCGAGCTCGCCAGCGTTGAACAACTTCGCATTGAGCAGCCTGTTGTTGAATGGGCTTTATCCGGACGCGACTCCAGCAAATTTCTGTCCCAACGGATTTCTGTCGACCTGCGGATTTTTTGGCGATTCCGTGATCGCGCGCTTTGCCAAAGATCACAAGCCGCCTTACGGGGTGCAGGCGAGTTTCGGAATCGAGGTTCAACCTTTTAAGGACGCGGTGCTCGACATCACGGGGCTGCATGTTCGCGGTGTGCATCTGGGAAGCTTCTATAACGTGAACCAGCCACCACAGAACGGGTGCCCGGCAACGCTACACAGCTCGCAAGGTGGCGTAGGTCAGAAACTCGACTACCACGTGGTTGCGGTTCCGGGAGACTGCTCTTCGGTTCTTCCATTTCCGGGTACCGCGCAGCCGAACATCGCAGTCTATTTTGAAGCTGACTCGAAGTGGGATTCGCAATGGGACGGGCTGCTTGTCAACTTCAACAAGCGGACAAGCCACCATCTCGGAATGGGCATCAGCTACACATGGTCGAAAGGAATCGACAATGGTCCGAACCCCAGCTTCGTGCTGATTCCTCAGGACAGCTGCTGCTTCAACAAAGAGCGGGCCGTATCGTCAGATAGCGTGTCGAACCGGTTTGTGGCCAACGCAACACTGTACGGGCCTGAGCACAAGAACGCGTTCGTGAACGGCTGGCAGCTGGGCACGATCGTGACGCTGGAGTCGCCTCACTATTTCACCAAGTTCGCGGGTTCTGATGTGAACGGAGATATTTTCGGGAACAATGATCGCGTGGGCATCGAGCCTCGCAACACCTTCCAGGGCGACGGGTATCAGTCAGTCGATATGCGGCTGTCGCGAACGTTCGCGATAACCGAGAAAGTGCACATGGAAGCGTTGGCGGAAGGCTTCAACCTGCTGAACACTTTGAATGTGCATTTCTTCAACACAGCATATGGTGCAGCGGATTTCTGTCCGTTTGTCAGCGGAGCCGCTCAACTGGCCGCGGTCGGATGTCCACTGACTCCGTCGGGCAATCGTGAAGGCTCTCCGAATGCGGCTTATGGAACGCCGCGTTCGATCTTCAACCCGCGGCAGATTCAGTTAGCCGTGAAGTTTACCTGGTAAGTGATTTGAGGGCGGAGTGGGTTCGCCCGTTCCGCCTGCAATTCGGCTAAGATTGCCAAGGGCTCACCCTCCTATGAGTGCTACCCAGGCAGATTTCCGAAAAGCTTTAGGCTGCTTCGCGACCGGCGTCACTGTGATTACGGTCGACTATGAAGGAGAAGTTCACGGCATGACGGCGAATGCGTTTACGTCGGTCTCGCTCGATCCACAGTTGGTGTTGGTCTGCGTGAATCACAAAGCGAGAACGCATGCGCATTTGCACGCGAAGAAACGGTTCGGGGTCAACGTTTTGGCATCGGACCAGCGAGCGATCTCGGAGTATTATGCGAAGCCGGCGCGAACCCACGAGCACGCGGAGGAAGAGGCGGGTGCGCGCTTCGATCATACCGAGAAGGGAACGCCGGTGTTGCACGGGGCGTTGGCTTACCTGGAGTGCCGGCTGCACACCGTGCAGGATGCGGGCGATCACACGATTTTTATCGCCGAGGTGGAGGACGTCGTGGTGAGAGAAGGCGAGCCGCTGCTTTTTTTTCGCGGCGGCTACCGGGAAATTGGAAACGTGAACGCCGAAGTGAAGTGAGAAGCACGAGGGATCTATGCGATTCGGCATCTATTGCGAAATTCAAACTCCGCCGGGCAAGTCGCACTACGACATGATCTGGGAGATCATGCGGCAGATCGAGCACGCGGATGATTGCGGCTTTGATGTGTACTCGGTCATCGATCACCATTTCTTTCAGAAGTTTTCCATTTCGGCGAATCCGCTGGCGATGTTCGCGGCGGCTGCGCAGCGGACCAACCGCATCCGGTTTCGCACCGCATTGCATACGCTGCCCCTGGAAAATCCCATGCGCCTGGCGGGCATGATCGCCGAAGCCGACATCCTGACGAATGGCCGGCTGGAGTGCGGCTTGGGACGCGGACACGCCTGGCTGTTCGGCCCTTCCGCCTTACCGCTGGAAGAGAGCCGCCCCCGCTACAACGAAGCCATCGACATTCTGGAACTCGCTTTCACGCAGGAAAAGTTTTCCTATGACGGCCAGTATTACAAAGTGAAAGACGTCAGCGTCGTGCCCAGGCCGCTGCAGAAACCGCATCCCAAGTTCTACACCGGCGGCACCAGTGACATTACCTACCAGATGGCAGGAGAAAAAGGGCTGGGGCATTTTCGTTCCTCCGCTTTTGCCCTGGAAGGTGCTGGAAGGCCCGCTGAACATCTACAAGAAAGCCTGCGCCGAGCACGGCCATAATCCGGACATTGTTTACATTCGCCCCGTGTACATCGATGAAGATGAAAAGGCAGATTCGCAAGGAAGTTGAGCAGGCGATTGCTATAATTTTCTGGCCTTCAACGCCTCGCCGGTCGAATCGATACAGGAGTGAAGAGAAGAAGCAGAACTACGGGCCAAAGGCTACGGGTTTTATGCCAGCGGCGCGCTGGAGTCGCTGACCAAGCTCACTTACGATGAGATTGTGGACCAGGAGATCGGTTTATCGGGACGCCGGAGAAAGTCATCGAGCAGGTGCGGGCACTCGAGGCGAAGGGCGGCATCGGCGAATTGGCCATCGTCTCCAACTTCGGCGGGCTCGAGCATTGGAAGAGCATCAAGACGCAACACATGTTTGCCGAGCATGTGATGCCGGCCTTTCGCAGGAATCGGAAGCCAAGGCGCGCCGACTGACAGACGGTATGGCAGCCGACTCGTCCGGCATGGCTTGAAATCGCGGCTGACGCGACCAGCGAGCATGTCGCCAACGCACATGGCTGCGACATTTCGCGCCCATGAGTGCGCGCCGGTTGCTGATTTTTGGCGGCATTGCCTGATCGCGGGAGGCATGCTGTTTGGCGACATCTTCGCCGTATTCGTCCTGCACCAGAACGGCGGCGCAGACCGGCCAGGCGCTGCTGGCCGCAGCGCAGGCGGCTGCGGCGCAGGAATCCCGCGGCGGTGAAGACAGTCGTTTGCCGAAATCGGCGATCTGCTGGAGGACCACGGCACGAAAGTGGATGCGCACGTCCACATGATCGACGCCGGCTATCTGGCGCTGCTGCTGGCGCTGGTGCAGCCTTATGTTGCGCTTCCGCCCGACGCAAGAAACTACTGGCAGGACTGTTTCTGGTGGGCGGCGTGCTCCTGCCAGTAGGAATTTTTCTGATTCACTACGTGGGCTCGCCTACAGTCCGTTTGCGGTGATCGGGTGGGCCAGCGTTCTGGCAGATTCCGCGGGAGCACTGCTGATCGTGGTGCTGCTGGCTTGAGGCTTGGGGGCTTGTGGAAGATTTCGTACTCGGACGAGAATGCACGGTCGAACCGGAATTGCCTCGGAGATCGACAGTGGGAGCGGCGGGCGCTGCTATCGGGAGGAACCGTCGTTGATCCTGCTCGGCTTCCTTTATGGCGCCTGGTACGCCGGCGTCGATCTGTATCGACACGAGGCGCGCGAAAGTCAAATTCTGAAAAACATGTTGGACGCGGCCAGCCGCGGGACGCAGACGGGCGTGCTCGCAGTCGGTAACGACTACGGATTGCTCGCGGCGGAGAAGGCGGTCAAGATCGCCGCACACTCGCATATCATCGAGTTCGGCCTGCTGGCGATGCTGCTTTCGTTCGTGCAGCCTTATGTTTTTCTGAGTGATCGCTGGAAGCGACGCTGGGTGCAGATGCTGCTGGCTGGGTCCGTTATTCTTCCCGTGTTTGTGCTGCTGGAACTGAACTGGGGACTCGTTGCCGGAGGAATCGCCGACGTCGGCGGATTGATGGTAGTGATCGCACTGGTGGGGATGCTGGTCGGGTGTTCTTCGCTACTCCGGGAACCTGGATGCAGGACTGGAGAGATGCGGATGAGCCAGCGCGCGCAAGATTCTCATCTTCGGAGGCTCGCTCTGGCGGCCTTCGGCATGCTCTACGGTCTGCACTACGCGTTGTTTGTCGAGCATCAAACGCTCGATCGGATGGGCGGCTCGCTGGCCGGGCATTTGTCAGTGCCGCGGAGCGCCAAATGGTCGCAAGCTCACGCCTTGATCGACACGTATGCGCGAGACCAAGTACGACTACGTTCGCCAAGTCGATGTCCATTCGCACTGGATCGGTCTGGCGATGGTGATGATCGTGCTGGGCGTGGCGTTTGACTAGGTGGCTTTGAGCGGGCGAGGCAAATCTGGATCGCGCTGGCCTTGCTGGCGGGGTCGTTTCGTGTTTCCTCTGGGAGTGATTCTGCAGACCGTCATCATGGCGGTAGCTTTCGCGTATGCGTGCACCATGGCAATTTCGGGCTCTGGCGACTGGTCACGTCGCGTCTCGCAGCGTAGTATGGGGATCCGCAGTCTGATGGCAGTCACCTGGCAGTCGCCCAAGTTTGATAAGCTGATGAGGCGATAAGCGACTGGAGCCGGGTGTCAAGGAACTGTGAAAGATGTATCCTCGATCGTTTCACTATCATCGCGCGGGTTCGCTGAAAGAAGCGGCGACCATGCTGTCGCAACTGGGCGAAGAAGCAAAGCTGCTTGCCGGCGGACAGAGCCTGATCCCGCTGATGAAGCTTCGTTTCGCGAATCCGAGCCATCTGGTGGATCTGAACTTCATTCCGGCACGTCCTACATCAAGGAGGAAAATGGCAGCTTGCGTTTTGGCGCGATGACGCGGCATGCGGAGATCGAGAAATCTGCCGCGGCAGCGAAGATTCCGATTCTTCACGACTGCGCGGCCGGAATTGCGGACGTGCAGGTCCGCAATCGCGGCACCATCGGCGGCTCGCTGGCGGAGGCCGATCCCAGCGGCGACTGGGCGGCGGTGCTGTTCACGCTGACGACGGAGGTTCGTTGTCTTGGCCCGACAGGGAGAGCGGACGGTTCCGCTGACCGACTTCATCAAGGATGCGTACACGACCGTCTGGCGCACGATGAACTGGTCAGCGAAGTGATCGGTGAAAATGCCAGCCAAGGGAAGTGGCGGCGCCTATCTCGCATTCAAGCGCTCGGCTCCGGTGTATCCGACGGCCAGCGCGGCGGTGCAACTCACCATGGATGGCGACGTCTGTAAGGATGCGGCGATCGTGCTTGGGCTGCGTGGGATTGATCCGGATCAAAGCGCAAGGAGCGGAAGCGCTTTGCGCGGGCAGACGTTGACGAGAAGACGATTGCGGCAGCGATGGAAGCAGCGCGCGCCGCGGCAGATCCGCAATCCGATATGCGAGGTTCCGCGGACTACAAACGAACGCTGGTGGCTGCCTGGTGAAGCGCGCGATCGATGTTGCCGTGCGGCGAGCGCGCGGCGAGCAAGTCGAGGTGAGCCACATCTATGCCTGAAGCACAGTCTGAAGAAAGATCGCGATCCAGCTCAAGGTGAACGGGAAGGCTATTCGCTGCACGATCGAGCCGCGCATGTTGCTGGTGGAGTTTCTGCGGGAAGACCTCGATCTCACCGGCACGCACGTGGGCTGCGACACGACCTACTGCGGCGCGTGCACCGTTCTGCTGAATGGCGCGGCGGTGAAGTCATGCACCATGTTCGCGGTGCAGGCGGACGGCGCGGAAATCCTCACGGTCGAAGGACTGGAAAAAGACGGCGCAGCTTCATCCCATTCAGAAGGCGTTTGGAGATTGCTACGGATTGCAGTGCGGCTACTGCACGCCGGGACTGATGCTTTCGACGCATGCAGTTGCTGTCGCGAAGAATCAAGAGCCGAGCGAAAAAGAAATTCGCAAGGCGATCGCGGGCAATACCTGCCGCTGCACCGGCTATCAGAATATTTTCAAGGCCATCCAGCTGGCTGCGCAGAACATGAAAGGAGCCTGAGCAGTGGCGATCAAGTTTGCCGGCGAGTTTGAAGTGAAGCGCACGCCGGAAGAAGTCTACGATTTCCTGACCGATCCGAGCAAGTTCGCGCCGCTGCTGCCGGATTTCAGGGCATGTCGCATTCAGGATGCAACGCACTTCACGGTGAAGGTGAATGTCGGGATTTCCTATATCAAGGGAGTCGCCGACGTGAAGATGGAACTGGCGGAGGCGGAGCGTCCGAAGCGCGCGCAATACAAGGGACAGGGAAGCGTGGCGGGCGGCAACGTTTCGCTGGTTGCGGGCTTTGATCTGTCGCCGCTTGAAGCGCGGGACCAAAGTGGCGTGGCAGGGTGAAGCGCAGATTTTCGGGCGACTGGCGTCGGTCGCCGGCGGATTGCTGGAGCCGCTGGGCAAAAAGCAAGTTCAGAAGTTGATCGATGGATTGCAGGCAGCATTGAGCTTAGAGACGATCCGTGCAGACGCGGAGCTGCAGAGCGATGAGCGGGACAAGAATCGGAGCTAAGGCTGGGTAGGCAAGTCGCTTCCGCGCAAGGAAGAGAATCGCCTGCTGCGCGGACGAGGCAAGTTCGCCGACGACATCAAGCTGCGCGAGATGCTGTACCTGCGGTTCGTGCGCTCTCCGTATGCGCACGCGAAGATCATCGAGCGTCGACATCTTCGGCGGCGGAGGCGCTGCCCGGAGTTGTCTGCACGCTGACCGGCGCGGAGATCGCCGCAGCAGACGCAGCCATTCATCGAGATCGGTCCCGATCCCGGCAGCGAAGATTCAGGATTATCCGCTGGCTGTTCGAAAGTGCGCTACCAGGGCGAGCCGGTGGCGGCCGTCGTGGCCGAATCTCCCAGCATCGCCGATGATGCGGCGGAACTGGTGCAGGTCGAGTACGAGGCGCTCGATCCCGTGGTCGATGCCGAACAGGCGCTGCACGGATCAGCAGCATCCTTCACGAAGAAGCTGGCACGAACAGCGTCTGGAATGGCGTATTCGAATATGGCGATGTGGAGCAGGCGTTTCGCGATGCCGCCTACGTCGTCGAACATCGACCAGCTGCACTTCCATCGCTTCTCCAGCACGCCGCTGGAGAACAATGTCGTCATCGCGCAGTGGGATCCGAAAGACGAGCGCATCTATTACTGGTGCAACAATTCGTTTCCCTTCGTTTGCCATTCAATTTCTTGTCGGCGCACCTGAACGTGCACATTGACCGGATTCGCGTGCAGACGTCCGATATCGGCGGCAGCTTCGGAATCAAGATCACCAGCTATCCGCAGATGGCGGTCTGCGCGCTGGCTTCGAAGAAAGCGGGCGGGCGCCCGGTCAAGTGGGTGGAGACGCGCTCCGAGCACATGACTTCGAGCGCGCATGGCAACGAGCGGACCTTTCGCGACACGCGCGTTGCGCTCGACAAGAACGGCGTCATCACTGCGATCGACTCGCGCCACATTGATGATTGCGGCGCTTATCCGCGCTACGAGCCGCTGGGCTGCGTGATCTGGTCGCAGGTGTTTCCCGGCGTGTATCGCTTCAAGAATGCGCGCATCGACTTTTGCGCAGGCGGTCACCAACAAGTGTCCGGTCGGGCCCAATCGCGGCTACTCGCGCATGCAGCACCTGTGGTTTCTGGAGCGCGTGGTCGATATCTGCGCGCACGAGCTCGGAATTCCCGCCGACGAGATGCGCCTGCGCAATTACATTCGTCCGGAAGAATTTCCTTACACCACGCCGAATGGCTGCGTCTACGACTCGGGCAATTATCCGAAGATGCTGCGAGGTTGCGAAAGAGTCTGATCGGCTGGGACGACTGGAAGAAGAAGCAGGCGGAGGCGCGAAAAGAAGGCCGGCTGATCGGAATTGGCATCGGCACCACGCTCGATTCCGGCACCAACAATTTCGGGCAATCGCAGATCGTCAATCCGCGGCGCGCCGTTCTCCGGCAATTCGCAGGGCGCGAACTGCAAGCTCGATATCTATGGCGAGGTCGTGGTCGCGGTCGGTTCGTGTCCGCAGGGGCAGGGACACGAGACGACCGCGGCGCAGGTCGTCGCCGATGTGCTGAATATTCATCCCGACCTGATCACGGTGCGCACCGGCTTCGACACCGAACGCAACGTGCACACCGGATTTTCCGGAACCTATGCCAGCCAATTCGCGGTCTCGGGACTGTCGGCGGTGCACGGCGCCGCGCAAAAGCTGAAGGCCGAAATGAGGCGGCTGGCGGCTTTCGTCTCGAGACCAAGGAAGATGACCTCGAATTCGGCACCGGCGAGCAGGGACCGGAGATTCGCGCGAAGAGCACCGGCAAATCGATCAACTACTGGGGCCTGGCAAACATCGTCAACGTGAACAGCGCGGTGCTGCCGACGGAGCTGTACGACGTCACTCTGAATTGCCGCTATATCTGGCGCGCGCCGTTTAAAGTGCCCGACACGAAGAAGAAGTACGGCAGCCTCACTCTGACCTATGCTTCGCAGTTGCACATCGCGGTGGTCGAGATCGACCGCGACACGTTCATCCCGCGATTCTGGATTATGTTGCGGTCGACGATTGCGGCACGGTGATCAATCCGCCGATCGTGGAAGGCCAGGTCTACGGCGCCACCGCGCACGGGATCGGCGCGGCGCTGATGGAGAATTGCGTGTATGACGCGGTCGGCAACATGCTGACCAGCACCTTCAGCGACTACACGCCGATCACCGCGGTGAATATGCCGAAGGTGAAGTATGGTCACATCGAGACGCCTTCGCCGCACAGCTACAGCGGCGCGAAGGGCATGGGCGAAGGCGGGGCTGCGCCGATCCATACGATTTCAGCGGCGTTGCAGGACGCGTTGTTCGCAGAGGGCATCATCATCGATGATTCGTTCAATAATGCCGACAGCATGTTTCGCGCGCTGATAGAGCAAAGAGATCGGGCAAGTCGGAAACCGTGGTGAAGGCTGGAGCGGCGAGGTTTGACGCAGGTACGACATGAAGAAACGTTTGCATCGTCGGATGCGGCGCGATCGGCAGTCTGTATGCCGCGCATCTGGCGCGGGTGGCGGAGGTCTGGGCCTTTGTCCGGCGCGAGGATCATGCACGAGCATCTGAATCGCGAAGGGTTGCGTGTGTCGGGAAAGCACGAATTTCCAGTTTCGACTGCAAGCCACGACCCGGATCCGAGCGAGCTGCCGGACTTCGATCTTGGAATTGTTGCGACCAAGGCCACGCAGGTGGAAGATTCGATCGCAGCCAGTCGGACGCGCGTTTCGATAGGGGCGCGGTGCTTTCGGCGCAGAATGGGTTGGGCAGCGAAGAAATCATTGCCGACACACACCCGCGGCCACGTCATTCGCGGCACGACCTTCATGAGCGGCACCCGGCACAGCGACACGCACGTGCAATACGAACTCGATACGGCCACCTGGATGGGCCCGTTTGAGCCGCGGAACACTCCTTTCGCAGTCGTGGAGGAAGCTGGCCGATTTGATCGTGGCCAGCGGACTGAAAGCGGAGGCGCTGAGGATGCGCGTCCGGCGCAGTGGTCGAAACTGATTTTCAATGCGTCGGTGAATGGAGTTTCGGCGCTGACCGGCCTGCCGCACTCGCCGCATTTTGCTGACGAAGTGCAGATTCGTCGAGTCTGGGACATCTGCTGCACGCGTTGATTGAAGAAGGGAAAGCGCGTCGCCGACGGCGGCGGGAATACAGCTGCACGAAGATCCGTGGGAGATGAACAAGATCGGCGCGATGACCAATCATCCGCCTTCGATGCTGTACGACGTGCGCCATCAGCTGCCGACCGAAGTCGATTTCCTGAGCGGCGCGATTGCGCGGGAGGCCGAAGCGTGCTGGCGTCGCCGCGCCGCTACATACGGCCGTTTACCGGCTGATTAAAGGCAAGGAAGCATCGTGGAGCTTTCAAGACGAGAATCGGCCGGTGACCGCGCTGGCAAGTGAGCACTAGAAACTATGGCGTGGCCGATTGACGAGTCGAAACTGATCGCGTGCGCGCGCTGATGAAAGAGCAGGATCTGAGCGCGCTGGTGGTGCGCGCGCCCGACAATGTCGTTTACCTGACGAATTACTGGTGCATGAAGGGCTATGACGCCGTGGTTTTTCCGCAGCGAGGGCGAGCCCACGCTGATCGCGCTGGAACCGCAGCTAGGCGGATGCGCGAGCGCAATTCGTGGACGAAGGATATTCGTCTGTTCAAGGGCTATCACGAGAGCGATCCGCGTCCGCCGCAGTTTCGCGCGCTGGATATCGCGCTACGAAGTCCTGAAGAAACGCGGCCTCACCGATAAAGTCGCCATCGAGCTTGAACATGGGCACGCAGTGCGCCGGACCGCATGGTGGGCGAGCCGACGACGCCGACGCAGATCTTATTTCGATGCCTTCAAGCAAAGTTTCGCGGGCAGGTTGTCGACGCCACCCCGCTGCTCAACGAAGCGCGCGCCATCAAAACCGACCAGGAAATCGAGCGCATGCGGCTGGCCAATGAACTGGCGGCGCTGGCCATGGATTACACGCGCGAGCACATGCGTCCGGGCATGAAAGAGAGTGAAGTCGGCGGCATGTACGAAGGCTTCGTGCACGGCTTCGGCGTGGGCTACAAAGGCAAAGTGGAGATGGCGCGAGCTTTCACGCTGGTCTGGTCGGGAAGGGAATCGCGACATTCACGGCGACCGGCGACCGGCCCATTCAGAAAAACGAGCCGACGCTGTTTGAAATCTGGGTATGCGTCGATGGCTACTGGACCGACCTGACCAAGAATGCTTGCCCCGGCGAACTTGACGCCCGAGTATCACAAGCTGCTCGATCTGCTGCTGAAAGTTTTCAATGAAGCAGTTGCGTTCGTCGCGCGACGGCGCCAGCTTTCCGGAACTCGACCAACTGGTTCGCGCGCGCATTGCCGAAGGCGGATACCCGGGTCAGCCTTCGCATCCGATCTGCCACGGCGTGGGAGCGCGCGCGCATGAGTCTCCCTATGCGCACCAGGCGGGCAGAGGCACGATCAAGAAAGGCATGGTGCTGGCCATCGAGCCCGGAATTTACTGGCCCGGCGGCGGTGGCCTGCGCCTGGAAGACAATTTTCTGATCACCGATAGCGGCAACGAAAAGCTGTGCACCTATCCAGACGATTTCCGTCTGGCAGAAATCGTCACTGAGCAACAGAGACTGATGGCCACAACCAACTCAAAGCTCCAGCACTCGATCCCGAAGCTGGCGGAGAAGATCGTCGCCGAAGTCGACGAGGACGAAATCGTCGCCATGTGCTGCGACGTCATCAATATTCCCAGCCCCACGGGCGGAGAGCTGCAGATGGCGCGAGTACATGCAAGGCGCGCTTGCAGCAACTGGGATTGAATGTCACGTGGCAGGAAGTCGAAGAGGCGCGCGCCAACGTGGTCGGCCGCTGGATGGGAGCCGGCGGCGGCAAGAACCTGATGTTCAACGGCCACATGGATACTTCCAACACCGGCGACGAAGATTTCCTCACCGGCATCGGATACAAGCCGCATGCGGTGGTGAAAAACGGATTCATCTACGGGCTCGGCATCTACAACATGAAAGGCGCGCTGGTCTGCTACACGCATGCGGTGAAGGCGCTGCAACGAGCGGGGGTCAAGCTGAAGGGCGACGTGATCGTCGCCGCCGTGGCGGGAGAAATTGAAAAGACGCAGTGGGGAGAGTTCAAGGGCAAAGAATATCGCGGCTACGGCTACGGCACGCACTACCTGGTGAATCACGGCGTGCTGCCCGACATGTGCATCCTGGGCGAGCCCACCGACATGCACCTGGTGCTCGAGCATTTCGGATCGATGTGGGTGCGCATTTCGTGCACCGGAATTTATGTGCACACCGCGTTCTGCGAAGGCCGCGAAGAGATGAATTCCATCCGCCGCATGTACGAGTTGATGGGAGCCGATCATGAAGTGGATCACCAGATTGGGAGAAGAAGGCGCGCTACGGCGGCAAGAAGGCGCATCGTGAATCTGGGCGGCATTCGCGGCGGACATGCCTGGCGCGCCAGTCGCACCCCGGAGAAGACCGATCTTGTTCCTCGACGTGCGCGTTCCGCCGACGATTCCGATGAGCGAAGCGCGGCGCGATATGCAGCAGATGTTTTTCGAGCTGGAAAAAGCAGCATCCGGACTGGGGTCTGGAGTTCGAGACCTATGTTTCCGTGCCGGGCGCGCGCATCAGCGAAGATCACGAGATGATCCAGCGCCATCGACGCGAATCATGAGCGCATCATGGGCAAGCCGCCGGAGCGCGAAGTTGTGACCTGGTGTTCGGATGCGAGCGTGCTGAGCCGCTATGGAGTCGAGACCGTGAATTACGGGCCTTCCAGCGGGCCGCGCGACAACGAAGGCGAAAAGGTCGAAATCAAGACACTGGTGGACATCACCAAATTTATGCGTTGACCGCCGCCGAACTCTGCGGCGTGCAGTAGCTGACGTACATCTAGCGTCTGAGGGCGACACGTTGCCAAGCCAAAAAGAAATCGAACGCCGCTACAAGAACATTCGCGCCGCGATGGAGCGCGCGGGCCTCGACGCGCTGATCGTCTGCGGCAATCAGTATGCCGGATTTGAAGGCGCGGTTCTCTACATGTCGGGTTTCGAGATTGTTCACCGCTACGTGTACGTCGTGATCCCGCTGGAGGGCGAGCCGACGCTGGTCTTCCCGCGGGAGGCGCGCTGGATTGGCGACAAGGCAAAGCCCTGGGTGAAAGACCAGGTCTGGCCCGATGTTCCGGGCCAATGGATTGCGCGAGCGTGGCACGCGAGCGCGGGTGGAAGCGCGTCGGCGTCTACGGAATGAATTTCGTCATGGCGGTTCGCGACTATCGCGAACTGGCAGCAAGGCTCCGTTCGAACTGGTGCCGTTCGATTTCGAATTCGATATGGCGCGCGCGGTGAAGAGCGAAGAAGAACTGGTCGAAGTGCGCGACGCGATGGACATCATCATCGACGGCTTCTGGGCGCTGGTGGACGGCTACGAACCGGGCAAGACCGAAGCCGAGATCATGGCGCCCGCGGTCGAGCGATTCTTTGCGCGCGGCGCCGGTCCGCGCATGATGAACATCCTGCTTTCCGGCGCGCACGGCGAAGCGGAGGCGTGCTTCAAAGTTCCGGGACAGCGCGTAGTCGCTGCGGACGATCTGCTTCTTTATTCGCTCGAAATCACCGGCGCCGGCGGGTATTGGGTGGAATTTTCTCGCGCCGTTGACTCGCGGCAAGCTCAGTTCGCGAACGCAGGCAATGGCGGACGCCTATCCCGCAGGCGCTGGAGTCGGCGCGAAAGTTGATGCGCGACGGCGAACTGGCCAGCAATGTGCATCGCGCGGTTGCCGACACCTTCGCCAAGCACGGATTCGCGCTGGGACATCTTTCCGGCCACAGTATCGGCACGACCATGCTGGAATATCCGGCGATCGGCGCGAAGAGCGAAGTTCCGCTGGAAGAGAACATGATTTTTTCCCTGCATCCGCAGGTCGTCGATCAGGACGGCAAAGTCTGTCTCTACACTCAGGACACTTATCGCATCGGCAAGACGGAAGGCGAGTGCCTGGCCGATGTGCCGTGGAAGTTTTACACAGGCGAAGAGACGCGGCAGACTGCTGCGACGATAACACTTCGGCAGATTCAGACGAGGTCATTGTCGATGAAAATTTGCGTCGTCGGTTGCGGCGCCGTCGGGAGCCTGTTCGCCGCGCATCTGGCGCAAAGCGGGCGAAGCCGAAGTTGGGCCTACGACGTGTGGAAAGAGCACACCGACGCCATCCGCAAGAACGGACTGCGGCTCTCGGGCGCGGCCGATTTCACTGCGCAGGCTGAATGCGACCAGCGATCGCCAAAGAATTGCCGCGCTGCGACTACGGCATTGTCGCGACCAAGGCGATTCATACCCGGAGCGCCATCGACGCAGCGGCGCACATGCTTCGATGACAACAGCGCGGTGTGCTCGGTGCAGAACGGTGTCGGCAACGAAGAGATTATTGCCGAGCAAGTGAAGTATGTGATCCGCGGAACCACCTTTCCCGCAGGACATCCGGTCGCGCCCGGGCATATCGGATTCGACATCAAGGGCGACACCTGGATCGGCCCGTTCGAGCCCACCAATACTCCATGCGCAAAGGTGGAAGAGCTGGCGGGTCTGATCACTCGCTCCGGCATGAACACCATTCCGCTTGAAAGATGCGCGCGGCGCGCAGTGGACCAAACTGATCTTTAACGCCTCCACGAATCCGGTGGGCGCGCTCACTCTGCTGCATCATGGCGCGGCCACGCGCTTTGCATCCGACCGGCCAGTTGTTCAACGATCTGATCGCGGAAGGCGAAGCCGTCGCCAAGAAACTGGGCATCGAACTGCATGGCGATCCGCGGGCAGCTGGTGCAAAAAGGCGCGAATGCTCCCGGCAAACACCGCGCCAGCATGTTGCAGGACGTGCTTGCGAAGCGGCAGACCGAAGTCGATTTCATGAATGGCGCGATCGTGAAGTGGGGCGAAAAAGTGGGCGTGCCCACGCCGCTGAACAAAGCGATGTGGGAGCTGATCAAAGGACTGGAGCACTGCTGGAAAGATCCGGACTGAACGGAATCATTGCTTTCGAGAGACGCAGTCAGCTGCGACTGTCGCACCTGAATCAGCTTTAAAAGGCAATCATGACGATTCCATTCAATATTGGTGTTCTGCAACTCAGCATGGAGCCGGTGCACGAAACTGTCGCCATGGCGAAGGCCTGCGAGGATGCGGGATTCGACGCCTTCTGGATCGCGGAAGCGTATCCCTGGTGGCGCAAGCATGGCTTTGAAGCGCGCTCGTCGACCGCCATCCTGGCCGTCATTGCGGCGCAGACCACACGAATCCAGCTGGGCTGGGGAATTATCTCTCCTTACACGCGGCATCCGGTGCAGATCGCGATGGAAGCGCGCGTCATGCAGGATCTTGCGGGCGACCGCTTTCTGCTGGGCCTGGGCGCGTCGAAGATTTTCATGAAAGAAATCGGCGAAGGGGAAGGCGAGAAAGTCGGTCCGGCGACCGTGATGCGCGAGAGCATCGAGATCATTCAAGGGCGTTCTGCAAGGGCGACGCCTTCGATATCGAAGGCAAAGTTTTTGCTGCCGATGTGCCGCCGCTTAAGAGCGACGCGCACACTCCGCGCGGAGTGCCGCCTGATCTACGTTGCCGGCACGGGCCCGGTGCTGCAGAAAATGTCGGGCGTCGGTCGGCGATGGATTGCTGACGGCCAGCATCACCACTCCGGCATTTGTGCGCTATTCGAAGAAAAACATGGAAGAGGGCGCCGCAAGGCTGGCAAGGATCCGGTCCAAGCTGGTTCTCGGCTCGGTGATCGTCGGCAGCATCGGGCGCGATTCGAAGCAAGGGCAAAGAAGGCGCGCGCGAGCAGGCGGCCATGTATCTCGCCAACAAAGTGCAGAATATCAAGGGCTCGGCCGATGTGCTGCTAGAATGCGCCGGCCTGACCTTCGAAGAACTTGCAGCCCATTGCCGACGCCATGGAGAAGGGTGGACGCAAAGCCGCTGCCAAGGCGGTGACTGACGATATTCTGCGGAAAGTCTGTCCGATCGCCGGCACGCCGGACGAATGCATTCGAGCGATCGAAGAATATCGGGCCGCCGGATGCACGCACATCATGCTGGAGATCTGGGGCGACGATCGCACCGGACAGGCAAAGCTGTTCGGCGACGCAGTTCTGCCGCATTTCCGCAGATAGGTGGAACTTTCCTTGATTACGAGCCGTATCTCTGGCTGAATCCGCGGAGGTGCGTCGATGGCCCGCAGCCTGATTGTCCTCACGTTCTGCCTATCCTCCTGCCTCGCCTTTGGCCAGCAGGTCGTCAATCTCAACCAGCAGGGGAAGCAGGATTTTCTCGCCGACTTTCCCGTCAGGCGGACGACTCGATCTGAACATAAGGTCGGGAGACGTCACGATTCGAGGAAGCGATGAGAATAAAGTCAACGTGTCGTTTCGATGCAAAAGATCGCTGATGACTTGAAAGACGTGAAGGTCAGCTTCAAAGCCGCCGGTAATAACGGAACTCTGAAAGTTTCAGGCGGACCGCGAAATGACTTCAGTATACGAATCGAGATTCCGAAAAACTCAGACCTGCGGTTGCGAGTAGCGGCTGGCGATGTCAACGTTGAAGACCTGATCGGCGACAAGGATGTTGAGATGTGGGCTGGCGATCTGACGCTCCGGGTTGGAAATGCTGCAGACTACGGCAAGGTGGATGCCTCGGTGCGCGCGGGGGACCTCGACATGGGACCCGTTCGGCGTCTCCAAGAGCGGGTTGTTTCGTTCTTACGAGACTACCGGGAACGGAACCCACCGCCTGCACGTGCATGTGACGGCAGGCGACGTGGAGTTAAAAAATTAGGTTGCGACTGGCACAAGCTGCGCGACGATGGCGCGGAATTCTTCGTCGTTGACGAGGGCACGCTTCGCGATCGCCCGCTTCTTGACTTCCGCAAGAACTGCCGCGCGTTGTTCCGCTGCCACGTTCAAGCCCAAGTTCTTCTGCCTTCAGAGCGATGCTGTCCAACCCGCTTTTCTTCCCCAGGACGATCCTGCGTGCGCGCTCACCAGTTCTGACGAGTACGGCTCGATGGCTTCAGGAATATGGAACTGGCTGGCCACCGCGCCGCTTTCGCGCATGAAAAGATTTTCGCCGACCAGCGGCTTCCACGCATCCAGCGTGTAGCCCGCTGCCTTGCAGACCACCTCGGAAACTTCGCGCACCTTGGTCAGGTCGAGCGCGACGGGAACGTCGTAAAGGCATTTCAACGCCAGAGCGATTTCACAGATGTCGGCGTTGCCCGCGCGTTCGCCCATGCCGTTGATGGTGCCTTGAATCCAGGACGCGCCCGCCGCGCACGGCAGCCACGGCGCAGGCCGTCGCCATTCCAAAATCGTTGTGTCCGTGACAATGAACGGGAACGTCCGGGCCCACCCAGCGACAGACTTCTCGCACCAGAATCTCGGCCGCCTCCGGGCCGCAGGCGCCGATCGTGTCCACCACCACGATCTCAGCGGCTCCAGCATCGAGCGCCGCTAGATAGACCTTCTTCAGGAACTCGAGTTCGGTGCGCGTTCCATCCACCGCAAAGAACGCGACGGTGATGCCGTTCTGCTTGGCGGCTCGAACCGCGTCGTTGACTCGCCGCAGCACTTCTTCACGGTGAGATGCCATACGCCTTCAGCTTGATCTCGCTGGTGGGAGCTTCGATCACCGATGCCTTCAAGCCGAGGCGAACCAACTCTTCCACGTCCGCTTTCACGGCGCGCGAGAATCCCCAAAGTTCCGCCTTGATGCCTGCTTTCTGCATCAGCTGAATGGCTTCGGCATCTTCCGGCGAGACGCGCGGGAAGCCGGCTTCGATGCGGCTGACGCCGAGTTCGTCCAGCTTGCGGGCGATCTCCAGTTTCTGCTGCGGGGAAAGCACGACGCCAACCGTCTGCTCGCCGTCGCGCAGCGTGGTGTCGTAGAAGCGAACCGTGTTTTCGGGAAATGCCGAACGAATTTCGGGGCGAGCATTCAGTTCGCTGACCCAGATTTTGGAATTGGCTTCATATTGAGACTGTTCACTGAGACTGAACCTGCTACTTCAGCTGCCTCCTGCGTTGCCAACGCTGCGGGCTTGTGGCCGTAAGCTTCCTCCCACGAGATTACGCGGTTGCGCAGGACGCCGATTTTCTCGATCTCGCATTCCATCACATCGCCCGGCTTTCAGGTACCAGGCCTTGGGATCGCCGCTGAATGCCGCGACGCCGGAGACGGTTCCGGTCGAGACCACGTCGCCCGCGCTGTAGCCCATGGGCGAATAGTGAGAGAGAATCTCGGGAATCTTCACCGACATCTTGCTGGAATGCGAACGCTGCCGCGACTCGCCGTTCACGCGCAGTTCCATCGCCAGGTTGTGCGGATCGGGAATTTCATCGGCAGTCACGATCCACGGCCCCAGCGGGCAAAATGTGTCGATTCCCTTGCAGAAGCTGAACACGCCGGACTTCATCTCGCGGCGCTGAATGTCGCGCGCGGTAATGTCGTTGAAAATGACGTAACCGCCGATGTAGTCGGTCGCTTCTTCCGGGTGTGAAGTGCTTGCCGCCTTTTTTCAAGCACCACGGCGAGTTCCAGTTCGTAGTCGAGTTCCTGGGTGAGGTGCTCCGGATAGATGACCGGCTCTTCCTGGCCGATGATCGCGTCCACGTTCTGGAAGAAAACGATCCATGGCATCACGGGATGGGAGAATCCGGCCTTGGTCGCCTCTTCGTGGTGCTCGCGAAAATTTCCCGCGGTATGAAAAAATTTCTTGGGAATGATCGGCGCCTTCAACTGAATATCTTCAGCCAGCGTAGAAAGATGGTCTCGCCGCGAGGACCGGTCGCTGCTCGTCGTGGTGCAGGGCGTAGTCGAATGCCTTGTGCGCGGCTTCGAGGCTGGTGTCGCCGCCTTCGAAACAGCGCGCGCATGTTGGCGGGAACCAGCGCATCCGCCAGACGGTAATAGGCGCTTTCGCTCTCGACATCGCGCAGGTAAAGTGCGCAGGCGGTGTTCAGGTCAACGATTCGTCCGTCGTTGGTCATCGCACCGATGCGGGACTGCCGGGACCGATCTTCGAAAGTAACGAGTCGCATAAGGTTCGCTATGAAAGGCTACCCAGAAAGTGTATTGGCAGGCTGTGCGGATGTCTAGAAGAGCACCTCGGAGGCATGAATCTTGGCCTGCCCGCGGTCTCTGATGCGCTAAGATGGTTCGCTTTCAAGAGAGTTCCTGGAGGGTTCATGGCAGATCGTCGCGACTTTCTGCGAACTGTGACCGGTGCCGCGGCACTGGGGTTGACCGCGGATCTGAGCAGTTTTGGCAGAACGCGTCGGGTACACATGGCCGCTGCTATGCCCAACATTGGCGAACACGATCGCTTGCAGCCGGATTGGTACCGGCGCAAAATCCGTCAGGTGCAGGCGGAAATGAAGCAGCGCAAGTTAAATGCGATGGTGCTGCTGAATGCTCACAACGTCGTCTACACCACCGGATATTTCCATTTACCGACGGAGCGCCCGCTCGCAGCCTTAATTCCCGAATCCGGTGATCCCGCGTTGTTTGTTCCGGGTCTTGAATCGGACCAGGTGAAGCTGTGGTGGGTGAAGGATTTCGAAACCTACTTCGACTACCCCGGACCAGTGAACCGGGTGCAATGGATTTTCGAGCGGGTGGCCAAGCGTGGATTCGATAAAGGTCGGATCGGAATTGAAGAACCTACGCCAGGCCGGTTGCAACACATCAAGGCGGGCGCTCCCCGAGCTACATTTGTAAACGCAGGTGACCTGGTCGAGAACATGCGCTGGGTCAAGGATGAGGACGAGCATCAATCATGCGGCGCGCCATGTACTTTGCGGATTTCACGGTCCAGGCCGGACGTGAGTTTGTCCAGAAGAACGGGACGGTCACCGAAGATCAGATCCTGAAAGCTTCGGCTGATGCGGTGGCCGACAAGATGTCAGCTGAGTTACGCGACGTAGTTGGGGTGGGCGTCGATCCGCCGTTCGGCGGGCTGGTGCCCTTCGGGAAGCGATCGGCATTTCCGCACGCGATACCCAGCAAAGACCGTCTGAAGTCCGGCGATGCTCTGATTCTGAGCCTGGGGGCGCAAGTAGGTGGATACAACGTGGAGTGTGAGAGGTCGTTCATTGTTGGTAAGCCGAATGACTATGCAAAACGGCTTTATGACGCCATGCTCGCCGCGCACGACACGGCTGCCGACAATCTGAAGGAAGGGGCGGTCGCTGAAGAAGTCGATAAGATGAGTCTCGATCAGATTCGCAAGGC
The DNA here is from genome assembly GCA_963797845.1 of Terriglobia bacterium. Taxonomy (GTDB): domain Bacteria; phylum Acidobacteriota; class Terriglobia; order Terriglobales; family Acidobacteriaceae; genus DASREM01. Next base: position 689,542 of record CAWCRE010000003.1, on the reverse strand, counting down.
AGGGTTTGAGAAATTTCTGAAACACCGCACCGGACACGGCATTGGCCTGGAGGGGCACGAGTCTCCGTGGATCGCCGAAGGCGACAAAACCATGCTGAAGGAAGGCATGGTCTTCAGTTGCGAACCGGGAGTTTACGATCCGGATTGGGGTGGGGTTCGCCACTCCGACACCGTCATCGTGCGCAAAGACAAAGGGGAAATCATCAACAAATACCCAACTCGGCTGGAAGACATGATTATCGAAATTTGAGTTCCGCATCGGATGTATCGTTTTCGCCGTCTCGGTATCTAATCAGGCAGGAATATCAATGGAGATTTATGGCTGAAAAGTTACAGGAAAAAGTGGTCAAGAGCGATGCAGAGTGGCAGAAGCAGCTCAGCGAGGATCAGTACTACGTGACGCGTCACGCCGGTACTGAGCCCGCTTTTACCGGCAAGTACTGGGATACGAAAGACAAGGGCGTTTACAGTTGCGTGTGCTGCGGGCAGCCGTTATTCACTTCGGAGACGAAGTTCAACTCTGGAACCGGGTGGCCCAGTTTTTACCAGCCAGTTGATCCGAATGCGGTGGCGGAGAAAACCGATAGCAGTCACGGCATGGTTCGCACCGAAGCCCGTTGCTCGCGATGCGATGCGCATCTAGGGCATGTTTTCGAAGATGGTCCGGCGCCAACCGGGTTGCGCTACTGCATGAACTCAGCTTCGCTGAACCTCGAGGGCAAAGATCCCGAAAAGAAGTAAACGCAGATGCGGCTGAGCCCCGTTACTAGATCCTAGGCAAACAAAAAGGGGACACCTTGATCGGTGTCCCCTTTTGGCGTTGCGATTCCTGAGTGTTACGCTCCGGCGCTGGCTGCGGCGGCCTTGGCCTGCTCGTGCTTCGGTACTTCGACCGGCTTGTTCTTGTTGCTCTTCTGATCCGCTGCCTGGACCTCGATGCTACCCTTCATGATGGCGCCATCTTCCACGCTGATGCGCTGGGTAATGACATCGCCAGTCAACGATCCTTCGCTGCGAATATCCAAGCGATCGCTGCAAGTGACATTGCCCTGGACCTTGCCCATGATTACGACCTCGCGAGCGGTGATGTTGGCGGTGACGCTGCCATTGCGTCCGATGGTGACGCGGTTATCGTTCAGGTTGATGGTGCCCTCGATTTTTCCGTCCACATAAAGCGATTCGGATCCGCTGATTTCGCCCTTGATCACCAACGAGCGGCCGATGGTAGCCTGCTCAGTGGGAGCGCCGACAGTCTTTACCGGGGTGTAGGAGTTCTGGTTCGAGGAAAACTGGGAATTGGGTGAGCTGTTCTGTGCTGGCTGCAACATCGGTTCCGACCTTCCTTTATTCCGTGCGGCGTTGCGTTTTGCCGCAAGCGGCGGGTCTTTAATGTGTGGCTAATGCCAGCCTGAATATCGCATGGACTTTAGTGCGAAGGCAGGTTACGGAAGAACCTGTACGGCGGGTTTTAGGCCTCCAATGCTTGGCCGATTTCTTCCCATTCGGCCATTTTCTTCTGTAATTCTGCTTTGGTGGCGGCCAATTCCTGGGTCCGTCGCTGCGTTTCTTCCACGCTTACGAAAGTTTGCAATGCCGTTTCGTGCTCCGCAACGGAGTCTTCCAGATCTCCGATCTGTTGCTCCAGTTCCCGAAAACGTTCTTCCAGTTGTTTGCGCTTGATGGGATTCAGGCGCTTGGACTTTGCATCTTCGACGGGTTGCTTATGATTTCCATTCTGCGGTTGAGGCGTGCTCGCGGACACGGCGACCGCGCTCTGGAGCTTCTCCGCTCCGCCCTGCTTGCGCCAGGCATAGTCTTCGTAATTTCCGGGATACACCTCTACTTCGCCATTTCCCACCTCGAAAACTCGCGTGGCAAGCTTGTCGATGAAGTAACGATCGTGTGAGACGAAGACTACCGTGCCGGTGTAATCCATGAGCGCTTTGAGCAGGACATCTTTGGCGCGCATGTCGAGATGGTTTGTAGGCTCATCGAGCAGCAGGAAGTTTGCTGGGTGCAGCAGCATCCGGAGCAGGGCGTAGCGATTCCGCTCTCCGCCAGAGAGCACTCCAATGCGCTTGAATACCTCGTCTGAGGAAAAAAGGAAACAGCCGAGCAGCGTTCTCAGTTCGGTCTCGGTTGACCGCGGAGAGAGATTGCCGAGGTCGTCAATGACTCGCGAATCCGGATTCAGTTCCTTGTACTGGTCCTGCGCGAAATAGTCGGGCTGCACATTGTGTCCCAGCTTGTACTCGCCAGCGGTTAAGGCTTCAGTTTCGGCGAGAAGCTTGATTAGTGTCGACTTGCCGGCGCCATTAACGCCCACCAGCGCGATGCGGTCCCCCTTTTCAATCATGAAGTTGACATCGCGAAAAACATTCTTCTCGCCGTAATTCTTCGATACTCCAGCGAACTCGGCGACAATCCGGCCGCTCGGCTTGGGCTGCGGGAAAGAGAAGTGAATGGTGCGTTCCTCTTCCGGCAACTCGATGCGTTCGATCTTCTCCAATTCCTTGATGCGGCTTTGCACCTGTTTCGCCTTGGTCGCCTGGTAGCGGAAGCGATTGATGAAGACTTCGAGTTGCTCGATGCGCTCGCGTTGGTTGCGATAGGCGGCCTCCAGCTGCTCCAGACGCTGCGTCTTGCCCGCTAGATATTTGTCGTAATTCCCGGTGTATAGATGAATTCTCTTGTTCCAGATTTCTCCGATTTTGTTAACGGTGACATCGAGGAAATACCGATCATGAGAAATCAGCACGAAGGCGTTGGGGTAGTTGCAGAGATACTCTTCCAGCCAGTTCCGGGCTTCCAGATCCAGGTGATTCGTAGGTTCGTCGAGCAGCAGCAAATTGGGCTTCTGGAGCAGAAGCTTGGCAAGGGCGATTCGCATTTGCCAGCCGCCGGAGAACTCCTCGGTCCGGCGCTGCATGTCATCTTTGCTGAATCCCAGTCCCGACAGAACGGTACCGACTTGCGCCTCGATCGAATACCCATCATTGGTTTGAAATTCGTGCTCGATGCGGTGAAAGCGATCGGCCACTTGCGCGTACTCGGCGCTCGCATGGTCGAGTTCCGACATGCGCCGGGTGAGTTCTTCCATCTCCTGTTCGAGGCCTTGCAGGGCAGAGAACACGGTCATGCATTCGGCAAGGACGGTTCTGCCCGAGAGACTGAGGCCGTCCTGCGGCAGATATCCGGCGCTGATCCCCTTGGCGGTGCTGAGGGAGCCATAGTCCAGAGTCTCCAAACCGGCCAGGATCTTCATCAACGTCGATTTTCCGGTGCCGTTGGCGCCGACCAGCCCGACGCGTTCGCGGGGCGTAATCAGCCAATCCGCTCCCTCGAAGAGGAGCTTATTTCCATAGCGTTTTCCCGCGGAAGACAACTGGATCATGCGTGCTTTTATCGTCTCACGAGAGCGGGTGAGAAGGAAACAAACCGGAAAAATCAGGAGCGCGCAGAAGCGTTACTTTGAGGACGGCCAGCGGACTTCCCAAGCTGATGTTGCAGTTCAATTTGCTCCACCGCTTTGTCGATCACCGCGTACAATTCGCGCGCGTATTTCACCTCCCGGCCTTTGGCCAGGATGTTTTTGGCTTCTGAAGGGTTGAACCAGGTTGGGTTGCGTAGCGGCTCACAGGAATTCCCGCTCCGTTCCACTTCCATCAGGAACGCGGCGACCACGTATTCAGTGACTCCTGGCGGCTTCCAAAAGACTCCCTTGGAGTGCAAATACAGCGAAAAGTGCCGTGCTTCGATCTTGCCGTCCACCCCGGCTTCTTCCATGGCTTCGCGAGCTGCAGCCTGACTGTGAGATAGCAGAGATGAAGGGGAACCCTTGGGAAAAGTCCACTTATTGCCGCCATTCGTATTGACCAGCAAAAATTCGATGCCGCGCCCATTCACTCGATAGCACACAGCTGCTACCTGGAAGGGAAGTGCGTGCCGTGCTTTGCGAGGAAGCACCATTCGGGCGGCTCAAGCTCCAACCCCAAGTCTACGACGCAGATGTTTCAGGATGATTAAACTGCCGCGAAAAAGGTGCACTAAGGGTCAGAGGCCCTTGCCATATACCGGAATGGCGGCTCCGGTCACATCCCCGCCCGCTTCACTGGCTAGCCAAACGATGAGGGAAGCCACGGACGAGGGCTGAACCCAGGTGCTGAAATCCGCCTTGGGCATGAACTTACGATTAAGTGGAGTGTCCATGGTTCCCGGAAGAATCACGTTGGCCGTAATCCCTGCATCTTTATTCTCGAGCGCAACGGTTCGGGTCAGCGAAACCAGAGCTGCTTTGGATGCGCTGTAGGCGCCCACACCAGGGCCGGGATCTTCTGCCGCGCGGCTGCCAATCGTAACGATCCGGCCGATTCCGGTACGACGCATGTGGGGGATGGTGGCGCGCAGAACGTAGAACGCGGTATTCAGATTCATCTCCATCATGTTCTGAAACGTGGTGTCGTCCATTTCGGCCACGGTCTTGCCTCCGGCGAAGCCGCCAACCAAATGGGCCAGAATGTCGATTCTTCCGAACCGGGCCGCGATTTCGTCAATGGTCTTTTTTGCGGACTCAAAGCGCGAAAGGTCCGCAGCGACGGCGTGATAGTTTTCGTTTTTAGCGTCGCCAGGCTGGTTTTGGCGAGAGACGCCGATGACAGTTGCACCCGAATCCAACAGGGTACTCACAACCGAAGTTCCCAGCCCTCCGTTGGCGCCGGTCACTAAGGCGAATTTGCCTGCTAATTCTTTTTCCATGCTGCTTAAGCCCTCACTTCCTGCCGGGTCAGTATTTGCAAGGTGCTGAGTATGGATGAAATCACGTTTTCGTTGCCGACGGCGGTATTGAGCATCATGTGATAAAGAGAGCGAGTGGGCCAGTCGGCGCCGTAGTATTTTTTCACAAACAGAGCTCGATCTCGATCAACGGTGTCGAGCAGTTCCTCCGATTCCTCTGGACCGCGTCCGCTGGCGAGCAGGCGGCGCAGCTTCTCCGCGCGGGGCGCATAGAGGAAGACGTGGAAAGTGTCGGAACGCTCACGCAAAAAATAAGGAGCACCGCGGCCCACGATGACGCTACTGCCGGCTTCGGCGGCCTGCTGTAACACCGTCTGCACCAGCGGAACCATGCAGTCGGCGTCGAACGTGGTCGCGAGCGGGGAAGTGCGCTCGTAGCTTCCGCGCCAGAACACCCGAGCCAAGCGATAGAACGTACCATCCACCCGCTCGTCACAGCGTTCCACGGTGGAGCAGTCTACATCGGCGAGCTTGGCGATCTCCTCGGTGAGGGTACGGTCCCAAAGCTTCCAGTTCAGCCGTTTGGCAAGCAGAGCGGCAATCTCTCCGGCGCCGCAGCCAAACTCACGTTCAACGGTAATAGTCCGGTACACAGCGGCCTCCTAGTGAACGGCGATTTCTCTAGCCGGCTTCGTTTTCTTCATCAAGAATACGAGCGGAATCATGCATAGGATGGCGACACCGAGCAACCAGAAGTTATCAATATAAGCGAGCATATTGGCCTGACGGATAACAGTATTTTGCACCATGGCGTAGGCATGTTGGGTCGCATCGACGGCGGACAGACCCTTTGCCTGTAGGGACTGGGCCGTGGATTGAATCATGTTGTTGAAGACCGGGTTGGTTTCTGACAGGTGCGCGGAAAGATTGGTTTGGTGATGCTGCGCACGGCGGGCCAACATGGTGGTCACCACGGAAATTCCCACGCTCCCGCCGATGTTTCGCGCCAGGTTCATCAGTCCGGAAGCAGCATTGTTCTTCTCTCTTGGCAGTTGAGAGTAGGCAGCCGTGTTGATGGGAACGAAAAGAAACGCCATGCCCACGGCCTGGATGACTCTAGCCCACACGATCGTCCGGAAATCCACATTCAGGTCGAAGGTAGTCATGTGAAACAGAGAAAAGGAGAGTACGGCCAAGCCGAACATCATGAGCCAGCGCGCGTCGTAGCGGGAGAGCAGAAATCCCACTAGCGGCATGAGCAGCATGATCGCAAAACCACCGGGAGAAAGTCCCAATCCCGCCTGTTCTGCCGTGTAGCCGAGCAGAGTCTGCATGAAAAGCGGCAGTAGTAGCGTACTTCCGAGCAGCGCGAAACCCAGCATGAACATGAGAGTGTTTGCCGACGCGAAGGTTCGTTCCCGAAACAGGTGGAGGTCCACGACGGGATCTTTCTGCCTCCACTCCCAAAAGACCAGAATGATCAATGCGGTGATCGAAATAATTGTGAGAATCAGGATGAAATTCGATTCGAACCAGTCATCGCGCTGTCCCTTATCCAGAACGACCTGCAAAGTTCCCAAGCCGAGGGCGATCAAGCCCAGGCCGGTGTAATCCACTTTGAGCTCGGAGAATTTTCTGCGTTTCAGAAATGGTGGATCTTGAATGAGACGCGAGGTTAGGGTAAGGGAAAGGATACCCACTGGAATGTTCAGCAGGAAAATCCAACGCCATGTGTAGTTGTCGGTAATCCAACCTCCGAGCGTCGGACCGATGGCGGGTGCCATGACCACTGCGATTCCATACACCGCGAAGGCCATGCCGCGCTTGGCCGGAGGAAACGTATCGGCCAAGATCGCCTGCTCGCTCGGCTGGAGCCCTCCGCCTCCAATGCCTTGGAGTATGCGGAAGAAGATCAACATTCCGAGATTCAGTGACAAACCGCAGAGCAGGGAACTGACTGTGAAGATGGCAACGCAGGTCATGTAAAAGCGCTTCCGTCCGATGAGCGTCGAGATCCATCCACTAAGCGGGAGCACGATCGCGTTCGAAACGAGATAGGAAGTGAGCACCCAAGTGCTCTCGTCGGTACCGGCGGAGAGGCTGCCGGCAATGTGCGGCAAAGCTACGTTCGCGATGCTGGTATCCAGCACCTCCATGAAAGTTGCCAGCGTGACTGCGACCGCAATGATCCATGGATTGATAGCTGGTTGCCACGCCTGGCTTTCGTCCAGGGTAAGCGCGGCCGTGCTCATCGAATCCAGACCTTAGGCTCTACCGATAACCCTGGGCGCAGAATATGTTCCTTCGTCTCCCCCGGATCAAACGTAATTTTTACGGGGACGCGCTGCACCACCTTAACGTAGTTTCCTGTCGCGTTTTCAGGAGGCAACAGGCTGGTAATGGAACCGCTGGCGCCGGCAATGCTGTCGACGTGGCCTTTGTATTCACGTCCATAGGCATCGACGGAGATGGTGGCGCGCTGACCGGGACGCATGTTCTTCAACTGCGTTTCCTTGAAGTTCGCCGTGACCCAGATATCATCCAGATTGACGACTTTCATTAATTGCTGGCCGATGGAAACGTTCTGCCCCACCTCGACCGTGCGCTGCGTGACGATGCCGTTCACTGGCGCAACGATGGTCGTGTACTGCAAGTTCAGCTGGGCTTGGTCTAGCTGTGCTTTGTAGCGTTCTGCGATCGCCTGGGCGGATTCGGCGCGAGAACGGGTGACGGCGATCTGTTGCGGAGCTGTGTGCGAGGCTCGCAAATTTGCTTCCGCCTGGGCCAGTTTGCCCTGCATTTGATTGATCTGGGCCTGAGCGGCGGAAGCCTGAGCGCGGGCCGCATTCACAGTGGCGGTGCTCGCCTTGGCGGCAGCTACCGCCTGGTCGTATTGCTGGGCAGATATCTCCTGCTTATCGACAAGAATCTTGTAGCGTTGCAGGTCGCTTTGCGCCTTTACATCGTTAGCTTGTGCTTCCGCCAATTGTGCGTTCGCGGCCTCATACTGCTGCCTAGATGCGGCAATTCCGGCACGCGCACTGAGAACGTCGGCCTGCGCTGAAGACTCCTGACTGGTGGTGCTTACCGAAGTAATCGGAACGTTCACTTTCATGGCTTGGGCGGTCGCGACGGCATCGTTGTACTGCGCCTTGGACTGTTCGTAAGCCACCTCGTAATCGCGGGGATCAATCTGCACCAGCGGCGTTCCCGCTTCCACATATTGATTATCGTTAACCAGGAGTTTCAGCACGTGGCCAGAGACTCGAGCGCTGATGCCGTTCAGGTGACCATCGATCTGCGCGTCGTCGGTGGATTCATAGCTGGTGAAATATCTCCACAGAAAGAATCCCCCGACCAGCAGCACGATCCCGCCGACGATGAGTGCAAGGCGAAAGCGCGGATTGCGAGCAGTTCGTTTCCATCGCAAATCTTTCTCCGATGCGGTCAGGGGTTGCGGCTGGGTCTGATTTTGGGGCCGCTGTTCTCGAGCTTCGGTATCTGTCGTCTGTGCCATAGATTATTTGCTTTGCAAGTACTGCTTCACGCCTTCTTCGGCGATGCCGATCGCACGCGCGAGTTCGACCTTGGCCAGATTGTGAGCGTAAAGACTGGAGATATAAGATTCATTGGCCGCAGCGACCGCTTCCTGCGCCTGTACGACTTCCAGATTATCGGCAACTCCGGCCGAGAACCGGTCCTTGGCCTGTGTCAGAGTCTGCGCTGCCAAGTCGACCGAGCTGCGGGCGACTTCCACCTGCTCGGCTGCGGCGCTTAAATCAAGCAAGGCGGTTCGGACATCGTAGTCGATTTGCCCTCGCAGGTTCTCGAGTTGCTGGCGGCTTTGTTTCAGGGCTGCCTCAGCTTGCAGAACGTCTCCATGGGCCTTTCCGCCCTGGAAAATCGGAATGTTGAGACTGCCAGCCACGGTGAAGGTTCCATGGGACTCGCCGGGGGTAATGCCGATATCTCCGTAATTGGCGTTGATGCCCAGCGTGGGGTAGCGCTCTGCGGAAGCGGCACTGCGAAAGTATTCGGCCGCGCGCACCTGTTCCATTGCCGCTTGATAATCCGGCCGAGTGCTGTAAGCGCGTTGCAGGCTTTGCTCCAAGCCCAGGGCGGCGAGTGGCTCATAGGGGGCGGTATCGGAAAGAACGAACTCCTGCCCGGGCGGCAGTCCGATGGTTCGGGCGAGCGTCAGTTTTTGCTTCGCAAAATCGTTGCGCGCCATGATCAGTTGCTGTTGCCTTGTCTGCAGCTCAACCCGCGCCCGCAGGGAGTCGATCTGTGGGGTCACCCCGGCGCTCAGTTGGGTCGCGGATTTGTCGTATAGCGCCTGCGCAGTTTGCACTTGAGCAATCGCTGTCTCTACTCGCGCGGCGCTCGCCAGAGTCTGCAAATAAGAATTGCCCACTGCCAGCACGACCAAGTCTCGTGCGTCTTTGACGGTGAAATTCGCGGCCTTCTGGTTACTACTTGCGCCCTTTTCCCGCTGCAAGTCTCTCCAGTTGAATACGGACTGGGTGAGGAATACGCGAGTGTCGAAATACCCGAACGGTCCGACGATCGTCGGGAACGCAGGGGATCGGATGCCGAGCGCCGCAAGATTTTCCTGCACTACGTTTTCACTCGTTGAAGTCGTAAGGTTCGGCAGCAGATTGCTCAGTTCTGTCCACTTGCGCCCGCGTGCGGATAAAGCATTATCGCTCTGCAATAGCACGCCGAGATTGTTGCGCAAGCCGCGGTCGATTGCCTCTTTAAACGAGAGCTGCAGAACGGTTGCGCTTGCTTTTCCTTCAGGCACGCTTCCGGTGAAAGGATTTTGAGGAGCACTCCAATTGGGCACGACAGAACTTCCGCCAGTTGAGGATCCCATCTGCATCGAAGGGGCACTAGGGTAGGACCCCGACAACTGCGCTAACACGGATTGAGGGGAGAGAGCGGCGACCACCGCAGCGAAAACGACCGCCAAGTTCACGAAGTGATTGGATATTCTCCTGGGACGTGCAATTCGGTCATCCTGAGGCTGCGCTCGGCATTGAAAGCGAACAAGTTATGTTGATTCAACAAAGCTCCCTATAGATGCAAAGGATTGGCAGGACGCAAGTTCTTCCGCGACGGAAATCAACATTTTATAGATACCGGGAGGCAGGTGCGGGTGTTTCACTCGACCCCAGCCACGTACGAGCGATGTGAGACCGTTCAACGTGGTGTCGGGCAGCTACTTACCTATTTTTTGAAAGGCTCTTTGCGGCACCAGTTCTGGAAGGTAAAATCGTTTTCTTCTCGTGCGGAGACTCGTGCAATTTCGATCCGGCTGCAGACCAGCAGTTCTTGTCCCGGTCGCATTTCTAATCATTTCGCTCGCCATGTGCGTGATCACGCGGTTCGTCCACTATTACGCACCTTACGAGAATGGCACAAAGGCAGCAACGTATTCTCCTCTATCGAAGCGGCAAGATCTGGAAAAAGATGCACTCCAGTGGTCGGTACCCGTGGTTGCGGTCGCCTACTTTCCGCCTCCGAAATACGAGAGATTGGTTCTTAAAGTAAGTGCTGCACCACGACCCGCTCTGACCGATAAAAGCTTATTCAACCGGCCTCCTCCCTCCTGCTGACTTCAGGCGCTCTCCAGATTCGTACCCAAAGCAAGCTCAGCGATGATTCCGATACTGTGACGCAGAGCCTTGCTGAGTGCGTGCCGCAAGCTGCGACGATTCCCGTTGTCAACTAGCGACGGCCTTTCTCTGGTGCCGTATACCGGGTCAGATGCTGGACAGATCACGCTGGGCGGGGAACTAAACAAGCTGGCGCGCAACGTGAGTTTCGGCCACGGGGTGCATGCGGGCATTCACTGGCGCACCGATACGGATTACTCGATGTCTCTAGGCGAGGCGCTTGCGATCAGCTATCTCCACGACCGCGCTCAGACGTATAACGAGAAATTTTCTATCACCTTCACCAAGCTGGATGGAAACAAGGTGACAATCAGCAACTAGTAGTGGCGTGGTGCCCGTCGAGTGTGCGGGCCCGCTCCATGAGTCAAATTTGCGGCGCTCCAAAATACGCCAGATATTGACCGCGATCTGGTGTCTTATGACGGCGGTCAGAGTGAAAAGAGCTGGGAGATTGTGCCGCACAATCGTCCAGGCTCTGTTATCGAGGAGAAAGTCCCGTATCAGTCTTTTAAGGAGGGGTCCTTTTCAGCTGGTAGGGACTTTCCACTCGATAATGTCAACCGATTCAGGCGACCTTCACCGCCTCGCCGGCGTTGTGCACCGAGATTTTGTCCTTAATTGAATCGTATACATCTTCGGTGACGACAATTCGCGACAACAATTCCAGCTTGTTGCGATAAGGCCGGTTTTCGATGACGCGATCCACGGATTCGGAATCCAATCCCAAGTCCAACAGCTGTTCCGGTTGCACTCGATTCAGATCAAGCCGGCCATCGTGACGAACGCTCTCGAAATCCTGATCTGGCACGACAGACTTCCGTCGCCAACGACGAAATAGCCAGACTCCCTCCAAGGTTATTAACGTTGCGCCAATGATGATTGCCCACCGATTTTTCAAAATAACCTCCCATGTATCTAAAATCGCGCTTTAGATGGAGAGTCGTGTAGAAGGGAAGCCTTGACTCGCAAGCAGCTTTGAAAAAATGGCGCAGCAAGAGCTGGTCGGCTACGAGGCAAATGATGTCCTCAGATATAATCGGAGAGACCTCTCAGGAAGTCGGGGCGTAGCGCAGCCTGGTAGCGCACCTGCCTTGGGCGCAGGGGGTCCGCGGTTCAAATCCGCGCGCCCCGACCAATCAACAAATCAACCGGAGCGGGTTTGCCGCAGGGCTGGTTTCCCCACGGCTGGCTGCGAGTGGCATCTCATGCAGCTCTCACCATTGAAGCGGGGGCCCAGGCCGACGCGTGTACCGGAGGCCGTGGCTTTTTACCGAGGCGTCTGGTTGAAGACGCACCAATCTTTTGTTGTCGCGCAGGTTTATAATCCTTTCGTCGATGCCGCAGCCTTCCCGCTACGCTCTGGTAGCTTACGTTCGGAATTCAGTCGGAGAGTTCGTCGAAAGCCTCCGGCGTGAGCTCCACCCTGATTTGCCACACCTGGCGTCCCACGTCACCATTCTTCCGCCTCGTCCCCTCATTGGACAAGAAGTCGACGCGCTGGAGATTCTGGAGGATGTTTGCGGGCAGACACTGCCCTTTGAAATTACGCTCGGGGAAGTGGAAACCTTCGTTCCCGTCACTCCGACCATCTTCATCCGTATTGCTCACGCGGCCTATCGGATGCGTGAACTTCACGACAAGCTCAACTCAGGAGCGCTAGCGGCCCCGGAAGAATGGCCCTACATGCCGCACATGACGGTGGTCAAAATGTCCACTCCAGAGCAGGCTGCCGCCGCTTTCCTGGCCGCACGCGAACGTTGGGCCGCCTTTCCGGGAAACCGCCGCATCCTGCTGAGCGAGCTCACCTTTGTGCGGGAGAAGGAACCAAACTGCTGGGTAGATCTGGCTGGAATTCCCCTGGGCCGAAGCCTGGTTTCACCGACCTCGCGGTAATCCTGCGCAACACAATGTCCATCGAATTGAGGTTACCTGCACTTCAGGGATGGGCCTGGGGTACATGACCCTGTCGTGTGTTGCCAACCCTGTTGGCTGGTTGTTCAATAAAGAAGTGGGGCCCAAAGCCGCTTCCCAGGCGGTCTCCCATCGCTGCTGGTAGCTTGGGGGTGGCGTATGCAGATCGGCGTTTACGGATCAGGATATCTGGGAACCATCATTTCCGCGTGCCTGGCCGACTTCGGAACCCCGGTCATTTGTTGTCATCCCGATAGCTCGCGCATGGTGGAAATGGCGCAGGGCAATGTCCCTTATCACGAAAAAAATCTCAGCGAAGTGATCAAACGGAATGTCCGGTCGGGACGTTTGCTTTACTCCACCGATATCGAATCATTCTCCCGTAAAGCTCAAGTGATTTTCCTGGCCGAAGATGTTCCCAATCATCTGGTTGATCTGGCGCTGCGCATTGCCCGATCCGCTACGAAGCCCCCGATCCTGTCGATCGTCACTCCGGTTTCCGTAGGCAGCACCGAAAGGATCGAGAAGCGGCTGAAAGAGGAGAACCTGAAAGCGTCGCTTGTGACTCAACCGGTGTTTTTCACACCCGGCTGCGCTGTAGAAGATTTCAATTGGCCGGATCGCATCATCCTCGGAACCGGCTCCAACGACGCGGTGCTGGCGCTGAAACAGATTTTTCATCCTCTGGTGATGCGCGGAGTTCCGGTGATCGTGACCAATCATGCAACGGCGGAACTGGTGCGGGAGTCGGCCACCGCGTTCCTGGCTACGAAGATTTCTTTCATCAACGAGATGGCAACTTTGTGCGAGCGAGTGAATGCGGACGCAGTCAATCTCGCGCTTGCCTTGGGTTTGGACAAGAAAATCGCGCCTCGATGCCTGCAGCCCGGAGCCGGCATGGGCGGAATCTTCGCGGAGTCAGATATGGAATCCCTGGCGGAACTTGCCCGATCCAAGGGGGTTGCGCTGAAAGTGCTGACCGCGGCGCGAGAAGTAAATCAGAACCTCGCTGAGAACTTGATCGATAAAATCTCAGGAATTATCGAGTCCGTGCAGAATCGCGACGTGGGCATTCTCGGTTTAGCATTCAAGCCGAATACGAACTCCGTCGCCGGCTCCGCCTCGCTGCGCCTGGCGCAGAGCCTGATCGCAAAAGGCGCGCGCGTGCGGGCTTACGATCCAGTCGCCATTCCCGAAGCGCGCATGGAACTAAACGGAACCGTGTGCTATTGCGACACACCCTACGCGGCGGCCGAGGGAGTGGACGCCTTGGTCGTAGGAACCGGGTGGCCTGAGTTTCGTACGCTGGATTTTGCTCGCATCAAACATCTTCTGAAGCGCCCTCTCATCGTGGACACAAAAAATCTGCTGGATTCAGCGCGACTGAGGGCACTTGGTTTTCAATACGTAGGCGTGGGCCGCGGTTAGCCCAGCAGACTTCTTCACCTTTTCCTCACCAAGATTTCAGCGCGCCTCTCTGGAGCGAGCAGGGGCGGGTCTTCGGCTGTGAGTAGCCTGATATAATAACGAAGATCTGGTGGGAGTAGCTCAACTGGCAGAGCACCGGACTGTGGCTCCGGACGTTGTGGGTTCGATTCCCATCTCCCACCCCATTTCTAAAGCACTTCCATAATCGCGAATCCGTGACCAGATTTGAGCCTGCCAGAGCCGTCCTAGCTACTTTCTGACCTGTCGGTCGCATGTCGACCCGTCGCCGCATCCTCGTAAATGTTCATCGTGGTGCAGATGGCATGACGGATTAGCTTTTGCTGCACGCCGGCCGGATTACCGACTGAATCCAACGATTTGCCCAGTTGCGTGGTGAAAATGGCTCTTGGATCATATGGAACTCACGTAATGGGTCAATTGTGATTTGCATCACGTTCAAACCGAGCGTTTACTTATGATGCTAAGGGTTTTCCTAGGAGTACAGGATGTTTCAAGACGCGCCAAATTTCGGCGAACTCAGGGACGACAGACTCAGGTCCCTAGAAGAGATAACGGAAAGCGAGCACAGATTTCGGAAGCTCGTTGAGGCGTTACCTGATGCCATAATAGTCCACACTGAAGGCAGGATCGTTTTCGTAAATCCGTTCGCCCTCCGTCTACATCAAAGCGACAGACCCCGAGCAACTCCTGGGCCATGAAATCGCTGAGTTCGTCCAGCCCGAATTCAGAGCCATCGTAAAGAGCCGAATTGAGCAGTGCTATCTGACCGGGGAGGCCTCCGTGCCAATGGAAGTTCCTCTGATCGCCTGTGATGGTTCATCGGTGGACACCGAGGCAGTTGCGATTCCAATATCGTGGCACGGCGCACCTGCCATCGAGGTGGTGATTCGCGACACTAGAGAACGCAAGCGGGCGGAACAGGCGGCTCACGAGTGGCAAAAGCGGTTAGAGTTGGCGCAGAAGGCGGGTCTGCGGATCGGGTTGTGGGACTGGGACGTGGCCGCGAACAACGTCACGTGGTCAGACGAGACCTACAGACAATTTGGATTTACCCGAGACACATTTTCTGGCCGGGTTGAGGACGCGGTAGAGCGGATACACCCTGACGACAGAAGTAGAGTCCAAGAAGCTATTCAAACAGTCTTAGATGGAAAATCAAACGAATACTCTGCGCAGTATCGCCTCGTGCGTCCTGATGAAACGACCTGTTGGATCGATGCCCACGGCGTTATGGTGCGCTATGGTTCCCAGCACATGCTGGGGGTCGGCGTTGACATTACTGATCTGAAAAACAGTGCGCAATCGCTTAAGGAGAGCGAGGAAAAATATCTTCTGCTGCTCAATTCCACCGCAGAAGCGATTTATGGATTTGATCGGAAGGGGAATTGCACATTCTGTAATCCCGCATGTGTCCGTCTTCTTGGCCATCAGAGTGGAGAAGACTTGCTTGGAAAGAACATGCATGACCTGATGCATCACTCCCGCCCCGACGGAACACCGTATCCAGAGCACGAGTGCGAAATCTACGTAGCCGTTCGTGAAGGCAGGCCCAGTCACGTCAGCGATGAAGTGCTTTGGCGTGCCGATGGGACCAGCTTTGCAGCCGAATACTGGTCCTATCCAATGTACAAGGATGGCGAAATGGTTGGGG
The DNA here is from genome assembly GCA_963797845.1 of Terriglobia bacterium. Taxonomy (GTDB): domain Bacteria; phylum Acidobacteriota; class Terriglobia; order Terriglobales; family Acidobacteriaceae; genus DASREM01. The sequence goes on along the minus strand of CAWCRE010000003.1, from coordinate 674,119 downwards.
CTGTGGTCACGTTTTTGGATATATCCGATCGCAAACGAGCAGAGGAAGAACTACGGCGATCGGAACAGAAATACCGACAGCTATTTGAAAACGCGACTTATGGGATATTTTGGTCAAAACCAGACGGCACGCTGCTGGATGTTAATCCAGCCTTGGTCGCCATGCTCGGTTACGGCTCCCGCGAAGAATTGCTCGAGCGCAACCTGAATTGTCGATATTTATGAAGACGCATTTACCCGTAGAGCGATACTCGAAAGCTTCGGCCCGAGCGAAAGGGTCGAAGGGGTTGAGGCCAAATGGCAGCGCAAGGATGGCAAAACCATCGTCGTTCGGATTAGCGGAAATCTTATCCGTGCAAAGAACGGATCTGTCGACCACTATGAAGTTATCGCGGAGGATATAACGGAACGACGCAGCTTAGAGGAGCAACTCCGGCAGTCGCAGAAGATGGAAGCAGTGGGCTTGCTCGCGGGCGGAATTTCTCATGACTTTAGCAATCTTCTCAGCGTGATTATTGGAAATGCCGGATTGCTTCTTGACACTAAACAATCGGAGAAGCAGCAGCATTACACCGAACAGATCAAGAAAGCGAGTGGCCGTGCGGTGCAGCTGACAAGACAGTTGCTTGCATTTAGCCGAAAACAGGTTTTATATCCCATCGTTCTCGATCTGAATTCAGTCATCGCAGAAACCGGAAAGCTCCTGCAGCGACTAATCGGGGAAGACATACAGGTTGTGACCGAGTTCCAAGCTGGGTTGGGCTCTATAAGAGCAGATCCCGGCCAAGTCGAGCAGATTCTCATGAATTTGGCAGCAAACGCGAGAGATGCCATGCCGAGTGGCGGCACGTTGAGCATCCGTACGCAAAACGCCCAGCTTGGTGATGAGGATGTCGCACGCTATCCCTATGTGAAGCCCGGTCAATATGTTCATATGGCGGTGACTGATACGGGAACCGGAATGACGGAAGAAGTGCGCTCGCGAGTCTTCGAGCCCTTCTTCACCACGAAGCAGCAGGGGCGCGGTACGGGATTGGGATTGGCAACCGTTTACGGCATCGTTAAACAAAGTGGCGGTTACATTTGGGTTTCCAGTACACTGGGAACGGGAACGACGTTCAATGTCTACCTTCCAGAGGTGGATGAGAAGCCAATCACGGTGGCTCCCACCGCTGACGTGCGGCCTGAGTATCCAACAGGCACAGAGACTATTCTTCTGCTCGAAGACGATGATTCACTACGACAAGTAACCTGTGAGTTTCTTGCAACGAGTGGTTATAACGTCATACAAGCTGGCCGCGGTGATGTGGCTCTTGACCTTGCAGCCCAATACCCGGGCCGGATTTCCTTGGTCATCAGTGACGTAGTTATGCCCGAGATGAGTGGCCCGATCGCAGTATCAAAGCTCCGGCTTTCTCACTCCGAAGTGCAAGCCCTGTATGTATCGGGATATGCAGAAGCCCCCATTGTGCAGGAACTCATCGCAGAGGGAGCAGTCATATTACAGAAGCCGGTCGCTCGAATGACCTTGCTGACCAAGGTTGACGAACTGTTGCATTCAAGAGTAAATACTTAGCCGAAACCTCATTAAGTTTATGGAGAGGGCCTGAGTGCGGAAAGGCCTCGTCGAAACGCACCTTGCCCTGCCCCCTTCCCACGACCAGCTTTCAAGACTCTTTGCGAAATGCTGGACACCGCTGATCCTGCACAAGGGCAAAGCGGTGCCGAAGTCACCTTCCATAGGAGAGGCGCGATAGTTGTTTTCGATCTACTACGGAGAGCCGCCTGCGCCCCTTGGCTACGTATCCCATGCGCTGCCAGCCTCGAATCGCCCATACGCCGATGAAGAGGGGGAAGATCACGGGCGGAGAACACCCAACTTTAGCTTTTTAATATGACGCACGTTGATTTGCGAAATCGGTCATATGTGAAAAGTTCATGTCTCATCGAGAATTCCTCTTGACAGGTGTTGGCAATCAGAGCAAAATCAGCCCCACTTGCCGTTGGGGCTGCTGCTTTTTTAGGTGCTTTCTTTTCCTCTCTGCTCCAACCCGGATGTTACCGGCGCGTCGTAGCTCAGAACCAAGGCCGAACCTGATCGGAAGCGACGTGAATAATACTGAGCTCAACTACACCAAGGGCCCGAAGTAAATCCATCTAGCGGTGAGCGACAGGACTAGGAGCACCGACTCTTTCAAGTCGGAGCAAGCTCCCGTCTTTGCGCACAATGACACTTCCAGTTGGTTATCAGCGGAGATTGTCTTATGTCCGGTTTACGGAAATTTCTCTCGCCATCGGCAGTCGCCATTATCGTCGTGCGGGGAATCGTCTCCATCTCTCTTCCGCAGGATTGGATCGAAAGCACCCTAGGCATTTCACCTGACGGCGGCACTGGAATTCTTGAAATGTTTTTTACCCTCATTCCTGTCGTGTGCCTCGCGTTGTGGGTTATCGCGAAAATGCTCTTTCTTGCGGCGAAGGGTAAACGGGGGCCGGCATGTCGCTCTTCAAGTAGCGCGCATTGCGCGTGACCATTAACAGCACCGAGGCGGTCGATGTGCCGTGATCGACATCATCTGGTTGTGGGTGCCTCTTGTAAATGAGGGGGAAGTCATCCAGACGAGCGGAAAGCGCTTGGCGCTGAATTGCAGTGCGATAAACATTTTCACGGAGTTGAGTATGGCAAAAGAATCGAAGTGGCCATCGCTGGAAAAACAGTTACGTGATGCGGGCACGATCCACGGGAGCGCGCTTGAGACCCTGATACAGAAGAACCAAGAAACGCAGCTTCTTCGGCCAGGAGAACATCCGGACGACGGCATCGGGCTGCCGTTGTGGCTGCGTGTTTATTACCGAAAGCAACATCCTGAGGTGCACGCCCCGGCCGGACCCGTTGCGGACTATCCCGAGGTTCTGAATAACACCCACGAATGGATGCTGTCCCATCAAGACCTGCCCCCCAAACCGCAGGATTGGATGGACGTCTCAGACAGGAAGGTCCCGCCGAAGGAAGACAAATCGAAGACAAAGCCGGAAGGAGGGCGTCGTGGCAACTAACGTTAGGCTCTCCGGAGCGTCTGGCGCGAGGACGGAGTCCGATATCCGCGTCAATTATTTCGATACCACCAAGATCATTGCTGCCTCCAACGGGAACGACAGCACGGGAACCCAAGCGCAGTTTAGTTCTACTGATAGTGGGGTGACGTGGAGCCAGACCCGTCTCTCGTTAACCGGCAGCGATAGTTCGCACAGTGATCCCGCGGTTGATTGGACATCAGACGGCACAGCATGGTCGATCACGATCGGGCTCGGCGCCAGCGGAAACGTGTTGCGCTGCTACAAGTCGACGGACAATGGCGCGACCTGGAGTTTTGATTCCACGGTCTCTGGCTCTCAAACTAACGTCGACCGGGAGATGATGTGGGTCGACCGCAACGGCGCATCTCCCTACAAAGACCAGATCTACTGCACTTGGCACAACGGCACACCGGGGTTCGTCAACCGGCGCACCACCGGATCCAGCGCCGCGTGGCAGACTCCTGTACAAGTAACCGGGTCCGAGACCACGGGTTCGGCATTGGGCAACGACATCAAGACCAATAGCGCGGGCGACGTGTTCGTGTTTTGGCCGGACGGCGACGGCAGCCACAAAATTCGAATGGCGAAATCGACCGACGGGGGCGCCACCTTTGGCTCTCCGGTGGAGATCGCAACGATCAACGCAAGTTCGCGGAAAATTTCGATTCCGGCGGATACCGGACGGCAAACGCGCGTGTTTGTCACTGGCGGTTGCTATAAAACCGCAACCAAAGATCTGGTGTACGCCATGTGGCCCGACCTCTCGGGCGAGTCGGGCTGCACCAGCGGCGGCGGACCTGGATCAGACACGACATCGTCATGCAAGGAACGGATCTGGTTTGCACGATCGACGGACGGCGGCTCGACGTGGGAATCGCCGTTCATGATCAATAACCAGTCGAGCAAGAACGACCAGTTCTACTCGCACCTGTGCGTGGACGAGACCGACGGGAAACTGGTGGCCATCTACTACGACACGGTGGATGACTCAGGAAGACTGAAAAGCGATATCTGGATGCAATCATCGGCGGACGATGGGCAGACGTGGAGTAACGCCACCAAGTTAACGACCGCCCAGACTGACGAGACGGTTTCGTCCGCGAATGCCAATCAGTACGGCGATTACATCGGACTTACTGGGTACGCGGGCAACTTCTTCGCTTGCTGGACGGATCGGCGGAGCGGAACTGTCGAGGAGATCTGGGGAGCGCCGTTCGCACTGGTCGCAAAGGCTTCCACTTTCGTCCTCAACCGGAATCCGATTGGCCAGGATGAGGTTGACGCGCGGCGCAAACAGCCGAGCGGTTCCCCAGGCGGGTTACCCATCATGGACGCAGTCCGGGTGGTGGTAGATGGATTTACTGCAGGGCAACTCGGGCTTACCGGGCCCGGTTCGACTCTGCCGAGTCTACCTACGATAACTCCTGGGACGGGCATAACGATCAGTACGAGCGCCCCAATCGCGAATACCGCGGATAACGGGGACTACGGGCCTGAGGTCCAGCGCTTCACTTTCCATTTCGACCTTAATTTCGCAAATAGCACCGATCCCGCTTTTGCTTTCAGTGGTCAATCGTCTGATCTCACGTTGAACGTGACTGCGGGAGGCATACCTGCTTCTGCGATTCTCACACTGACAAAAACGCCCGATCCCTTCCTATTACATGGCGACCCGGCGTGGCTCAGCATCGATCTGCGGCTATTTGCTGTCCGACCAAATGACCAATGGTTTGGGGTCACGATGGGTGCAGATGCTTCGGCTGCGCCAAATTTTATTCAGCAAGTGATGCTCGCTCTAACAAAAGGGCACGGTAGCGCCGGCGGGCAATCGTTCGACGACCCGAATGTTCTTTCTCCGGATGAAGATAAGTCCAAGCTTTACCTTCAACCTACAGATGAGAACAACACACTGGTGTTTAATTTCGCCTTGGCCAAGGTGCACTACATTGGCCTTGCCGGTGCGACGAATGTGCGGACCTTCTTCCGTCTCCGACAAACTCAGGTCACGTACGCGCCTTATGATTATCCGCCCGGCGGACAGTACCGGATTGCAACGAGCAATGCTGTCGGCCAGCCAATTGCCCTGGCTGGCATCGAGAATGGTGAATACGTCACCGCTCCATGTTTTGCGCTGCCTCGGGTTGACTCAACTTCGGTTGGAATGGACCAGCAAACCGATTCGCAAGTAGACGGTTCTGGCAACGTTCTTGGTAATGTGCAGACCATTACCGCACTCGCGGATGGGTCTGAGGTGGACACATTTTTCGGTTGTTGGATTGATATTAATCAACCGGACCTTCGTCTTCCGGTGGATGTGCCACCAAAACAGGATGGCCCGTTCGATGTCAATGATGCGAATTTGAATTTCCGTCCTGTGTCGCTCAAAGCAGCACTGGCCCGCAACCTGCATCTTTGCCTTATTGCTGAAGTCAATTTCGATCCGGCTCCGATTCCACTGGGCAAGGATCCCTCGAACTGGGACAAGCTGGCGCAGCGCAACATTGCCTGGAGCGATGTAAATACGGCGCAGTCTTTGACCACATTTGAAATCAAGTCAACGCCCATAGGATTGCCGGGCCGTCAAACTCCTGACGAGTTAATGATCGATTGGAACAATATTCCCACGGGCACAACGGCGCAGATTTATCTACCGGCGGTGAACGTGGAGACCATTCTTGGGATGGCGGATCGGATGTACACTTCGCATCGCCTGTCTCGAGTCGACGGACACACACTCCAATGTAAGGCGGGCGGGATCAGCTACGTCCCGATTCCTTCGGGTGCTGGTAGCAATTATGCCGGCTTGTTGACCGTCGATTTGCCGGCCGGAATGCCGAGAGGAGAAGTCTTCAATGTCTTCGTGCGACAACTGACGGATGCTTTCGGCAAAGCGACGCCGCCTCCACCCCCGCCACCGAGGATCGCGGTGCGCCGCGCTGCAGCGGCGGCGGCGTCCACCTCGACAGAGATCAGGTGGCGACGTGTTCTCGGAGCGTTCCAACTCACCATTCCCGTACGGAATAAGAAAGTGCTGCTGGTCCGCGAAGAACGGGACTTGTCAGTGCTGCGCTGGATTGGCAACTTCATTCCTCATCACAGCCGCTGGTTCCCAGTCTTTCAGCGATATCTGTCGCAGATCGCGGGCCGGGTTACCGCGTTTGGCGGCGATCCCTCGCAGATCCTGCCCTCGCCGACTGGCGAAGGCAAAAGGAGACACCATCACCACGAAGAGCCGGAAGGCGAAGAGCGCAGGGGGTTCACGGGCAAGATAGCGGGGCTGATTTTCGACGCCTTTGGCGACTTCGAAGGTTTTGTCCTGGATACCGGAGAGCATGAGCACAAGTTCTTCAGTCGGGAACGAAATATCGAGATCCTGGCTGAACGCGCCTGGCGAGAGCGGCTGCGAGTGACGGTTTGGGTGGAGGCTCACGAACTGCACCGGGCGCGTGCAATCCTCGTGAGGGAGCCTCCCGTACCTTTTCGCGAGTGAAGATTAACGTGAAGCGTGAGCAGGGGGGTGGTTAATAAGAAAAGCCGCGATCGTTTCGCGTCGGATTCTGAGTTCGCCAATATAACTGGACTCTGCGTCTCAAAGCTTACCTTGCGAAACGCCGATTAGCGGCGCCGAACTTTCGCGACTGTGGTCGATCACCTCGCAAACAGTAGAGCCATGACGGAATTGTCGAAAGATTCCGATCTGGTATAGCATCCATTGGATTGCGAGGTTCACGATGACTGCGAACACAGCCTCAACCCCGAATGAGGTGAACAGAACGGCCCATGCACCGCAGGCGGGCACGGGTCTGGCGATCGTTCGAGTAACAATCGGAGCGATGCTGGTGTGGGTCTTCTTCGAAAATTTGGGAAAAGGGCTCTACACCCCTGCGGGCTACGCCAGCCTGATCAACTACTACATCAAGCAGAGTCATTCGCCGGCTGTGTGGAAGGCGGTCATGGGTCTGGCGGCGAGTCATGCGGCAATGGCTGCGCCTCTCCAGGCAGTGACAGAAATTTCCCTGGGAATTCTCCTGGTGATCGGCCTGTTCACACGCCCTGTGGCCTTGGTGGCTTTCGCCTATCTGGCCAGTCTTTGGATATCTGAATGGGGTACGTCGTGGATCTGGGAACTGCTGGTTCCGGTTCTCGCATCGTTCGCACTCTTCGTGGGGCGAGCAGGAAGAACATGGGGTATTGACGCATGGCTTGCGGAGCGGCATCCCTCCTCTCCGTGGTGGTGATTTGAATCCCGTGCCGGTTCGCGTCTCGGTCATCATTCCTACTCACAACGAAGCGTCGGCCATCAGCCGCGTTCTCGCGGATATTCCTGCGAATCTTGTCACCGAAGTGCTGGTAGTTGACAGCAACTCAACTGACGGCACACCCGAGATCGCAGCCCGCATGGGAGCCCGTGTCTTACGCGAGCCTCGTCGGGGATATGGACGAGCTTGCCTCACCGGGCTAGCGGCTGTTAATTCCCCCGATGTGGTGGTATTCCTGGACGGCGATTACAGTGATCGACCGGCGGAACTGCCGCTCCTTCTTGCTCCCATCATCGAAGGCCGCGCGGATATCACGCTGGGTTCGCGGCTTGGGAAGCACCTTGAACCGAGAGCATTGCCTTGGCATGCCGTATTCGGCAATTGGCTCGCGGCCAGTTTAATCCGGCTTCTGTATGGACTGCAGATCCATGATCTCGGCCCGTTTCGCGCAGGGCGCGCCGAAGTCCTACGTGAACTCCAGTTGGAAGAGGAAACGTATGGCTGGGCAGTCGAAATGATTCTCAAGGGCGCGCGACAGGGATTTCGAGTTGTCGAGATTCCGGTCAGCTACTACCCGCGGATTGGGAAATCAAAGATTAGCGGAACGGTGAAAGGGACCGTCGGAGCTGCGTGGTTCATTCTCAGCCGGATAGTGGGTTATTATTTTCGGCGACGACGCATGAACACTTCGCGCGCAGCGTGAAGGGCGATATGGCGATCTCTTATGGAATCCGGCAACCAGACCAGCGCGCTACCGCGCAACCTTTGCACTCTCGTCATCATGGCCAAGGCGCCCGTGGCAGGGCGCGTCAAGACGAGGCTGGCGCAGTCGCTGCCCCCAGCTGCTGTCATTGAGCTCTATCGCTGTCTTCTTGAAGATACTTTGACACTGGCGCAATCGCTGGATGGGGTCGAGGTTGTCATGATGTGCCCGGCCTCGGATGTTGACGAGCTCGTGCGTTTCGCGGGAGATGCAGTGCGAGTCGTCGCACAGACAGGGGAAGGTCTGGCTTCGGGCCTGACTTCGGTATTCGCGACTTTCTCCGCGACGGGAAGACGCATCATCGCATTCAACAGCGACAGCCCGCATCTGCCGGCGCCTCTTTTGCAAGGGGCATTCGACGTCCTTGCTAACTGCGATGTAGTGGTCGGACCAACCCACGACGGAGGCTACTATCTGGTGGGAGCCAAAGCTAACCATGCCGAGCTTTTCAGCGGGAATGGCATGGGAACGTCGAGTGCATTGGAAACACTGATGCAACGCGTACGAGACCTCGGGCTCTCCGTACGCCTCACCGATCCTTTTTACGACATTGACGTAGCCTCTGACTTGATCCGCCTTGACGCGGAATTACGGCAGTCTCCGCCAAGGGCGCCACGAACGGCCGCGTGGTTCCAGCAGTGGAGGCGAGTGGTGGGCGAACTGACGCGCGGCAGCGGAGAGTTGTGAGGCTTACGCCATCCCGCAGGCTTTGTCTTCTCGGGACCATCTTGCTCACGGCGCTCGCCGTCTGCTCACATAGCTTCAGCAACCCGGGCACGCCCTCCTTCCTGGTTCCCCTCGCCGTCGCGGGAATAGCGTACCTTCTCGCCATTCGCGAACTCTTGCTGGCGCCAGGTTTCCCGAAGCGTGTAATCTTTTTAGGGCTGACGTTGGCGGCGCTATGGCACCTGATGTTCTTGAGATTGCCCCCGGGGCCAGATGACGACATCCATCGTTATGTTTGGGACGGCCGCGTGCAGCGGCTTGGATACAACCCGTACACGCTGGTTCCCAGCGATCCTGCCGTCACGGCACTTCACACCGCAGAAACCCGCACGCTGAACCATCCAGAGCTGCCAAGCCCATATCCACCGGGTGCTGAGCTCTTCTTTCGTGCTGTCGACGGCGATTCACGAATCGGTTTTCGCCTTAAAGTGGCGTTTGTACTTTGCGATGTTGCCATGGCTTTCTGTGTTACTGAGTGTCTTGCGCCGTAGTCGGTCAGGGAGAGCATTGGGTTCTGGCCTATGCCTGGCACCCTCTGCTCGCCACCGAGGTTGCGGGCAGCGGGCACATCGACATTGTCGGAGCGCTCTACTCTTGGTGTCCTTCGCGGCATTGGCTCGCCGCTGGCGTACCCTTGCCGCCCTGGCATTTGGCTGGCAGTTGCAGTGAAATTCCTTCCCATTGTATTGCTGCCGCTCTACTGGAAGCGTATTCGGGTGCGGGATGCCGTTTGGCGGTCGTCGTGTCGGATTTCTGTACATACCTTTTCTGCAACATGGGCGCATTCCGATGGGTTCGCTGGGAACTTACGTGCAAAGTTTCCGGTTTAATGATCCGGTTTTCGCCATCCTGGAGCGAGTTGCGCCTCCATTGCTAGTTGCCGTGGCGCGTACTGGTCGGCTTGCTCACCGCGGTGTGGCTGAGAAGAAATCGCGAAACGTGGTCTTCGGACGCATTTGCCTGGCCCATGGCAGCATCGCTTCTCTGTGCACCGGTCGATCTATCCATGGTATCTGCTCTGGCTGCTGCCCTTCTTAGTTCAACCTCGACGCTGCCGATCGTTGTCTGGACCGTGAGCATTATCCGCAACGTACTACGTTTGGCATCTGCGCGCTCTTGGACATTCGTGGTTCGTTCCTGGCTGGGTTCTGCTGTTGGAATACGGCTCCGTCGTCGTGGCCGCGTGCGATCGTCTGGGTGCGCCGGCGGATCAGACGAGCATGAGTGTTCTCTACCGAAAGAGTAATGTGCATCGCGCAGTCAGGCCACTTCTGTATCCGGAACGCTTTCAATGTCATCATACGTAGCGTCCGTTCGATCCAAAATGGGAGACCTCCATGACAAAGTCTAGCCGGGGTTCAACGATTCTCCTCGTGTCTTTCGCCGTACTGGTCCTTGCCGCAACTTCCTGGGCGCAGACGCGCCCGCCAATTCTCGAACAGCTCGCCAAAACCTATGGTGTCGATTCGTTTGGGCAAATCGATGCGATCCGCTACACCTGGAACGGGGAAATCCCCGGACTCTTCAAGCTTTCTCACGTCTGGGAGTGGGAGCCCAAGACCGGCAAAGTCTCCTATGAGGGGAAGGACAAAGACGGCAAGCCGGTCAAGGTTTCCTACATGCGCTCTGAGCTCAGCAGCCAGTCCGACGCTGTGAAAAATGAAATCGAGCCGGCTTTCGTCAACGATAATTACTGGCTTCTGTTCCCCTTCCATGCTTACTGGGACACCAGCGCCACCGTTACCGATCAAGGCATGCATAAACTGCCGACAGGCGGCGGCTCGGCCAAGCTCGTCTCGGTGAAATATCCAGCGGAAGCTGGCGGTTACACGCCCGGCGACACCTGGGACCTTTACGTCGGCAAAGACAACCGCGTTGAGCAATTTGTCTATCATCGCGGCGGCGCCCAAAAGCCGAGCCTTGTCACCGCAACCTGGACCGGCTACAAAAAGGCAGGTCCTGCTGCTCATCTCAACGGAGCACCGCGGCACCGCCGATGGCAAGCCCCTGCACATCTTCATTTCTGACGTGTCAGTTAAGCTGGCGGGCTCGGATACCTGGATGAAAGCGCAGTAAGCGAAGAGTTATTCGACGTTGATGTCGGTCGTCTAATCGGCTACCTGGCGATCACGACGGTTGTGCAGGAGCTGCTCAGCTTGGGCAGATCGCGGTCAGCGGCCATGCGGATTTCCAGCCTCGGACGCTGCCCCGAACGATCGGGCAATAAAAATCAGGCTGCAGTAGCGCGCCTTGCAAGCGGCGTCTCCGCACATCCGCCATGGCATGGATCGCGGAATTCGCACGGCTCGCAGGCCTGGGGAAGTGTCCGTGCCTGCTCGAACGGGGTTGAATTCAGAATTTCTGCTCCTTCAGAAATCAAATCCGCAAGCGGCTCGCCCGATCCAGGCCAGTAAACGCAGGGCTGTGTGGTGGCTCGCGGTGTAACTCGGATTGTGCTCACGCCGCATCCCTGCTGGAGCGGTGGAAGCCCCGCCATCGCTCGAACCAGCGGTTCCCCGATGGCGATCACGTCGGTCTGCGCAAAAAGACGCCGGAAGCCCTTCCCAATATTCTTCATAGGACAGCGCATAAAGCGTCAGATCGCACGGCCTGGTACACGTTCACGCGCAGGGGAGCGTCAAACTGTTTGGCTACTCGCGCTACATCCGCCAGTCGCAAATAATTCGACTTCATCATTACCGCGATGATGGTTACGGGAACGCCCAGGCTCACACATCGCTGCTGCCTGCTGTTGGATCAGTTCCCAGTTGCCAGAACCGCGTTGCGCATCCTGCTCAGCTTGTGTCGGGTAATCGAGAGAAAACTCGATGTCGTGGAAGGCGCGCAGTTCGTTGTCTTCCAGAACAGCAACGCTATGGCCGTTGGAAGTGATAGTGAGCTTGACGGGCCGGCTGCGCAGGTATGCCAGAATTGCTTTGAAATCCGGATGCATGCCGTTTTCGCCCGTGCCCAGATTGACCGAGCGAACCGGCAGCCTTTCCATGACTGTCCTTACCTGATCGAGGGAAAGACGGTCGGCGCGAGTGGGATCGCGGTAGCAGAACGCGCAGCTAAGATTGCACTCGTTGGTCAGGCCGAGACCGAGCGAGATCCCTCCGTCTGACGCCACGACGGTTGGGGCGGACGATGAAGACTGGACGGTAATATTCTTCATGCGTTTTCCATTCCCGGGTTTACACGATGTGCCAACCATTGCGTGTAACGGCTCATTCCCACAAACTCCTGCCGGTTCCCCAGCCTGCGCTCCAGCTGGAAAATCCGATCGTACTCAGCAGAGCGGGATACCACGGGCGGTAAATAGTCCGACACGATTCGTACACCCCGCTCTGCGATCACTGACAATGAAGCCGCGTTCAACATCGTTTGCAAGCTCTCCGCGGTAAATAGACGCACAGATCCATCATACAAAGATTCATGACCGCACTCCGCAGTCAGGTTGCGCTCGGCTTGAACCAAATCACCCGACTGTATGGCGGCCTTCAGTACTTCCCCAGCCTGGTTGCGCACCAGAATCGAGACGAGCGAGTTGGGATCTCGCAACCCGCGACTTATCATGCCCAACACAACTGCCGGGGCATTTACGTATTCGAGAACGTTATGGCAGAGAATGACATCGAACGACGTGTCCTCCAACAGATTTCCTAATTCGGTGGCATCTCCGTATTTCATTCCAATCTTGTCGGTAACGCCGGCTTCTTTAGAGGCTTCCCTCGCGAGATCCAGCATAGCCTGTGAGGAATCCAGCAGAGTGACGTGGATACCGAGCCGGGCCAGACGCACCGCGATTTCGCCGGTTCCACCTCCCAGGTCAAGAGCGCGCACCTGGCCGCTGGATTTCGGCAAAAAATCCTGCAGATTGGCAAAGGCGAGGTCGGATCGCAACCGCCCTTCGGGCGTTTTCAGGTAGGCGGCATACTTTTCGGCGCCCTGGCGGAAGCGTTGACTGTCGGCGTGAGCATTCATCGTTCTCGATCCGATTTCTTAGTCCGGCACTGGAGGGATGCGCTCCCGATCCAAGTGCAGAGAGGTATCAGAGCGTATCTCGAAAGGATTGGGAACGACAAGTCAGGGGGAGCTCTATTGGGGTCACGAGCTCCGTGGTGGAATTCGGAAGGGCAACACAGCCGAGGCGTGGATCAAGATGGAGCAATGCCGGACGATAGAAAATGTGATCGTCCGTCGATCATGCTGCCCAAAGGCGATCTAGTATTTCAAGCTCCAGTGCAGCAAGTCCCACATAAAAATAAACCAGACTGCACCGAGGCATGCGATCGCGATCACGGCTTCAGAAATTCGGCTCCCCAGCCAGCGATCTCTTTGCCCCCATACCCGAAACGCGTTATAAAGCACGATCAACGTTCCCAGCACGCCGAGCCACCCAAACATTTGAATCAGGCGCAACCATCCATTGTAATGTGGACTCAGTAATCCAATATCCTTGAAGGCAATGCTCATGAAAGTGGCAAACCCGCCGAAGAAAATCAGATAAGCCAAAGCCACCAGGCGGGCCACCAGTCTGGTCCGGCGCTGCTCCGGGGTGAGCGTTAAATGCAGTCCATAGTGGCGTCGAATCAAGGCGCTCACCGGCCACAACAGAATCGCAAGCACCAGGATGACAAGAGATCCGATGATCACCGGCAAGTTCAGTGCGGCGTTTTCATACCAGGGTGATTTCTGAAATACCATGAATGGGAAATCGATCGCCAGCACGGGACTGCCGGAGGTGTCCTGCTTGAAACCGATCAGGTCCTGATCGTTGACGTCGCGATATAGCGAAGGCGAGATTTGCCGGAATTTCTTCGGCTCGCCATTCAGATCCTTCAGAGCATCCACGCTGAGAGTTCCGTCGTCGTTGGCGATCACCTTGGCCTGACCGATCGCTGATAGAACCTTCATGATTGTGGTATCAGCCCGGCGGCTGACCAGGTAATGGCCGAGCAGTGGTTTCGTGTCGCCGCTGCTGCCAGCCTGGACGGCCGGTGGTTGATATGGGTAATAACGATCCAGGAATTTTTGCCAGACCGCCTCGCGTGCGCTGATTTCGCCCTTCCCTGCGCTGTTGTAAGAAATAAAGAAGCCCAGGTTCTGGTCCAGAACCAGGTGCAGATCGCTGTGAAAGTACTCTGTGTCGCCGGCATGGCCGATGATGCGATGGCCGTTTCGCGTCTCCTCATAAAAGCCGAGCGCCATGGCGTTCATGCCGGGCAGATTTTCGAATTGCCGGGCGTGCATAAGTTTCGCCGTTTCGGGTTTTAGGATCTGCGCGCCTTCGTAGGTCCCGTCCTGCAGGTGAGCCATCATGAAGTGCGCCATGTCCGCCGCGGTGACGGACGAACTTCCAGCCGGTGCAGCTTCGACAAATTCGAAAGGCTTGGCGGGTTGTGAAGCCACTTCATATCCGTTCGACATCAGGGGCTTCAGCGAATCGGGCAGCGGCTGCCGGAACGTGGAGTGATTCATGTTCAGCGGCTTCAGTATGTGCTGCTCGATGTAGTCCTCGAACGGCTGTCCGGAAACTCGTTGCACAATGTACCCGGCGATAGTGGTCGCGTAGTTGGAATATGCCGGTGTAGTTCCGGGAGGAAAGATTCGCGCCGGAAGATGTTCTTTCAGGTAAACGTCGAAAGGCTTGAGGTCTGATGCCTCGCCCACAAAAAGTTCCTGCACGGTTTCCTCCAGACCCGGCGGTGTGGGTCATGATGTTGCGCAGCGTGATCGGCTTGGGATACGTATCGGGAATCTTGAAATCGATATAGTCGTTGACGTTCCGATCAAGATCGAGTTTGCCTTCCTCCACCAGTTGCATGACCGCGGTCCAGGTAAAGAGCTTGGAGATCGAGCCTGGACGGAACAACGTGTTTTCAGGGGAGACCGGAATCTTCTTCTCTACATTCGCGTATCCATAGCCCTGGGAAAACAAGATCTTGCCGTCCTTGACGATCAGAATCACTGCGCCGGCAATGTCCTCTCGCGCCAACTGCAACGGCATCACACCCGCGAGGAAAGCTTCAACGTCCGGCGCCGTGAGTTCGTGAGTTCCGCCGTTAGCAGGCTGATCGGCAGAAGCCGCAGGCTTCGCCGTCTTGGGAGCTAGCGGATTGGGAGCCTGCGGCTTCTGCCCGAATACGCCGTTCGGCACCAGCAGGGAAAGCGTGAATAACACTGGGAGCAACCACGGCAGACGCTTTTTTTCTCGAATCACGATTTCGTTCTCCTCGGACGCCAGCAACTATTCAGAAATTGAATTTCAGCGCAAACTGCATGATGCGTGGAGCGACCGCCGTAGTCAGCACCTGGCCGAAAGTAGCCGAGTCCTGTTCGTTATCCGGATCGGAAAACTGAGGTGTGTTGAACGCGTTAAAGAACTCCGCCCTGAACTCCACATTGGACGTTTCGCTTGGCCACGGGGTACGAAACTGCTTGATGAGTGACAGGTCCGTATTGCGCTGATCGGGTGCGTGGATGATGCCTGGCCGCGTATTCCCGAAGTCCGTAGCGACTCCGTCGGCTCCAATGACGGCAGGTGTCGTGAAGCAGGCGGTGTTGATGTAGTTCTTCAACTTACTCGTAACCGATCCGGGAGTGTTGATCTGCGACAGAGTACATCCTGGAGCCAAGCTGTCCGAAGTCCTGGCCGAAAGCTGAAACTCCGTACACGTTGGTTGCATTGGTATTCAAAACCGGGATGCGGTGCCCGGATTGGAAGACGGTAACACCCGCGACCTTCCACCCGCCGAGAGCTGAACGAAGCGCGCCGGCGCGCTTCTTGAAAAACGGCAGTTCGTACACATAGCTGGCGACAAACCGGTGTTCGCGAATGAACAGATCCGGCCCATAGCGGGCACGGGGGTCGTTCTGATTTCCTTCCGCAAAGCCCCCGTTTGAACCGGTAGATGCGAATGGATCGGTCGTGAGGTCTCGAGCAAAAGTGTAGGAGATCAGGTAATGCAATCCGTGGGTAAGTCGCTCGCTGAGGCTGGTCTCCAATGCGTTGTACCAGCTTGCGCCTTCCGATTCCGTGTTGATGAGATTGGACGTACTCCATCCCAGCAACGGCGCACGCTCCGAAATATTGGCGATGGTGTTGTCGGTCTGCCCGCGTATCGGGTCGGCTACACTCGCCAGCGAGGCTTGGTTCGCGTCACGCTGCCGAATCAGGTGCGTGCCCCGCGTCCCGACATAACCGACTTCCCACACCAGACCCTGTTTGAATTCGGTTTGAACATTGAGACTGTAGCGTTGAAATACCGGCGGACGAAAATCCTGCGCAAAAGACGTGCCGCTGAACAGCGTGGTCGGAGAATACGGCGTGAATGAAGGAAAGGTTGGGGTGCCTGGCGGAAAGGGATTGGCAAAACTCGCAGCCGCATTATCGAAAGCCACTAATTGCCGCAGCATCCCGAAAGGCTGATTCAACAACAACTGAATAAACGGCTGGCCGGTGATGCGCTGGTGATAAATACCGTAGCCTCCGCGCAACACCACTCGTTGGCTGGGCGGGATTTGCCAGGCAAAACCTGACTCTTGGATTCCAGGTGTTCTGACCGTCTCCGCGAATTCGCCAGGTCATTCCCCATCTGCGTGACGCCGGCCGGGAGCGGTCCCGGGATAGTTGTTCGAAATCACGAACCCCTCGCAGAGTTCCCGAAGCGGGCGGATTCGGATTGGCGTTACTGATGTCGAAGGACGAGTTTCGTCCTAGTTCATCGCCCAGATCGCCAAGATGTTCGAACCGCAATCCCAGATTCAGAGTCAGCCGTGACGTCAGCTTGAGGTCATCCTGGACATAGAAGTCATAGTCCCAGCTACGGAATTTCCGATCAAACAATCCCGGCACGTCCAGGGTGGCGAGCACATTGCTGAGTCCCGTCCCGTTTGTTATGCCGTCCTGGCCGAGGAGGAAGTCAGGAAACGTACCGAAGATCAGCCCACCCAGAAAATGAAAGTTGGTAAGGTCGTCATGTCCCCGATTGATCCCGCCGCCGAAACGCAAGGAGTGGCGACCGTTGGTGCACGCCAAGTCATCCTGGAAGATGAAGTCCTCTGGCCGAACCTGATCGCCTGTCCGTTTCCGCCGAGAGTAAGCGCGCCGCTGATCTGGATCGCCGGAGTATTGTTATCGAAGGCCGGAGCATTCACGCCGACGTCCGAGAAGCCGAAGGCTTCATGTTGATCCACGTTCGCAAACTGCCGCGTGTACGCAAATTCCGCCTGATTCAAAAGATGTGGATTGAACAGGTAGGTATGTGCCACGGAAAAGTTGCGGAAACTGATCTGCCGTAAGCACAGGAAATCCGGGACCGGTCGGACCTCCAAGATTGGTGGCAGGCAAGCGACTTGTTGTCGTGGCTATTGGCAAAGAAGAAGCGGACTGCAAACTTGCTCTTGTCGGATTGCAGCCAATCCCCGTTGGTCATGAACTGGTCTTCGTTGAAGCTGCAAGGAATGCTGAATGAACTGGTGCCTTGAGTGTCAAAGGGCTGGCAAGGATCAATTCGCTGCGGAGTTGGGATCACGTAAGTGCCGTCGGGAAGCTTGAAATTCATCAGCGCCAAAGCTTGCGGCGAGATGTTCGATCCATCGGGCAGAACGTTCGGCCCGATGCCGGGCCCCAGCAACTCCTGGATGAATGTCGGCTGTCCGGCGAACAGCGCACCCAGTGCCGCCGCCGACCGGTCGTTGGTGAGCGGGGGAGTCGAGAAATTGCTGGAACAATTCTGATCCACGCCGTTACGTTGCCGCGTACCCTGGTACGAACTGAAAAACAGCAACTTGTTTTGGACAACCGGGCCGCCGAAAGTGAATCCGAACTGGTTTTGCCTGAGTACCTGCCTGGGCTGGTCGTTGAGCTTGCGAAAATAATCGTTGGCATTCAATGCTTCGTTGCGAAAAAATTCAAACGCCGTGCCGTGATATTCGTTGGTGCCGCCCTTTGTGATTACATTCACGTTAGCCCCGGCATTGCGTCCGTAAGAAGCGTCGTATTGGCCGGTTTGCACTTTGAATTCCTCGATGGTGTCGGGATTGGGAACCGCCACACCTCCGCTGAAGGACCCGCTGCTTTGCAGATCATTGATGGGAACACCATTCATCTGGAAATTGTTGTCGTTCGACGTTCCGCCGTTGGCGACAAAGGGCTCCTCGCCATTGCTGCCTCCACCTCGTCCGAAGCCTCCGGCATTAGTTACATCGCTGGCGACTCCCGGCGAAAGGCTGATGATCTGGGTATAGTTTCGCGTCACCAGGGGGAGGTTCTCGACCATGTCCCTCGTAGTGACATTCCCCAGCGCGCTGGATTCGGTTTGCAACTGCTCCGCTGCCGTATCGACCTGAACGATCTCGTGAACGTTGCCGACCTGCAGCGAGATGTTGAGCGCCTTGGTCTCGGTGACATTCACGGCGATGTCGGAATAGGTCGATTCTTTAAATCCGGATTGGGTGGCGTTCAGCCGGTAAGCTCCCGGAGGCAGCAGCGGCACCACGTAGGTCCCGCGATTCGACGAAGCGGATGTGAAGATCGCTCCGGTACCCTGGCTGGTGACGGTGATGGTGGCTCCGGAAATCACCGCGCCACTCTGGTCGGTAACTATGCCGGCAATGGCGCCGGTTCCTGCCGTTTGCGCTTTGCAAGGAAGCACTGCCAGGAAAAAACAGAGCGCCCACACACAAAACAATGTCAGATTATTCGGCCCTCGCAGCGATTCTAGTTTTGCACGCGGACTCGGGCTCTCAGGAAGCGCTCGCATTTTCATTTGTGGGGACATGTTTGTCCTCCTTCGTTCTTCGTGGATGGATTTCTTCCGCTCGTTTCGGCGTATACCAACGGGCCTGCGAGTCGAGATCTTTGCGTCGTAGTTGCGCGAGCGACCGTTCGGGCTGAATGTGCGCGCATGCAACCAGCAATGCGTCGATTGCGGCAAGCGGAGCTACGTAGGATCCGTGAAAGGACGGATTGGCGATGGAGGCGACCCAGAAGGAATCGCAGAATCGCGCGATGGGCGTGTTGTCGCCATCGGTAATTCCAAAGGTGAATACCTTGTTTTCGCGCGCATGCAGGACGGCATCGACGGTGGTCTGCAGGCAGCGGCCGAAGCTGAAGGCGATCAGCAAATCCTTCGCGCCCAGCAGGCTGACTTTCTGATGCAGGTTGCCGGAGGAACCTGTCGGCGCTTCGGCATCGTAACCGAGAGATACCAACGCATAGGCCAGCAAAGTAAGAGAGCGACGCGGCGAAATCTACGCCCACCACCATGATGCGGCGGGCATTGTGAAGGCGCTTCGCCATCTGGATCACTTGGCGCGAGTCCAGACCGAGACTGCAGAGCGTTGAGATTGTGCATGTCCATCTCAACGCTGTGTTCAACGTGGTCCGCTACGCTGCGCTTCTCTCTCGCGGCCGATTTCATCAGCGTGTAGGGGGTGAGCCGGCTGACGAAATGAGCGCGCAAATCAGCAGCGAAGTCCGCATAGCGCTCGTATCCGAGCGCCTGAATGGTACGCACGATGGTTGCTTTATCGACTTCGTAGCGCTTGGCGAGAGCTCGCGATGAAAGGAAGTAGTTGTCTTCCGCGTTCTCTACGATTGAGCGTAAGAGACGGGTGCGGCTGGAATTCAAACTTCCCTCCGCCTTGGTAAGCCGGCTTTCCAGCGTTGTCATCCAAGGCTTGCGCCCGGTCGCATCCCCGTTTCGCGCTCCAGATACGTCGTTGTCGGTTTTTCGAACCATGGCTTAGGCAGGAACCTGCTGAGGGCAGTACGATTACACCAACTGGTGCACCATGTCAAATAAAATCACCAAATGGTGCATTTGCTGTTGACACCAGTTCTGGCCGGTTCTACAACTGGAAATCGCTTCTGGATGCGGTACAGGAGACTTCACGCCCCTTATGCAAATCGAGGCCATCACGCTGCGTGAACTTCGCATGCGCCTCAAGGCGCCGTTTGAGACCAGTTTTGGAGTGACCCAGGACCGCCGCATCCTGCTGGTCGAAGTAATTGCTGAGGGGGTTAGTGGTTGGGGGGAAGTCACTGCGATGGAAGCTCCTTCCTACAATTACGAGACCACCGACACTGCCTGGCATGTCATTTCCGATTTCCTGGCGCCCCGCCTCGTCGGTAAAAATCTCAATCAAGCCAGAGAAGCGGGCGAACTCTTTCAGGGAATTCGCGGGCATCAAATGGCGAAAGCGGGCCTGGAAAACGCACTTTGGGATATCGAGTCGCAGCAAAAACGCGTGTCGCTTTCCCGTCTGTTAGGGGGAACGTTATCCGAAATACCGTGCGGGGTTTCGCTCGGCATTCGAGAGACCCCGGAATCTCTGGTTCGAAGAGTCGAGGAAGAACTGGAAAGCGGCTATCAGCGAATCAAGCTCAAGATCAAGCCGGGCAAAGACCTGGACTTCGTATCTGCCGTTCGGAGAACATTCCCTGAAATCATGCTCTCCGTGGACGCAAACTCCGCTTACCGGCTGGCCGATGCCGAGCACTTACGTCGCTTAGACGAATTCAACCTCATCATGATTGAGCAGCCTTTGGCGTGGGACGATATTTACTCCCACTCCCGTTTGCAGCCTCAACTCCGCACCGCTCTCTGCCTCGACGAGTGCATCAATAACGCCGGGCATGCGCTCGCTGCAATTGAATCGGGGGCCTGCCGCATTATCAACATCAAGCTTGGGCGGGTGGGCGGCCATACGGCAGCACGTGAAGTTCACGATGTGTGCCAGAAGAATTCGGTGCCGGTGTGGTGCGGAGGAATGTTGGAATCCGGGATCGGACGCGCTCACAACATTGCCATGTCCACTCTCCCGGGCTTCACCCTTCCGGGCGATGTCTCCGCCAGCCGTCGTTATTGGACTGAGGACGTCATCGAGCCCGAAGTCGAAGTCAGCTCCCGAGGAACGATCGCTACCCCGGCTGGCCCCGGACTCGGGTTCGAGTTACGACGCGAGCTAATTGAGAGGCTCACCGTCAGGACGCAGAACTGGCGGGCTCCCGTTCGCGTGAATGCATGATCATATTCCGTACACTTGAGGCACCTACCGAGGAAACCCGATGAATGGACTCAGCCGTATCAGGGGTATTGTGTGCCATTCACTTCTGACACTTGCGACTTTGAGCGTAGCTTTTGCCCAGAACGCCGTCTCCTTCGAGGCAAAACTCCAGACGATCTTGCAGCGTCCTGAATTCGCGCATGCCACGTTTGGAATCGAATTCTATTCTCTCGCGACCAATCAACCGATCTATCGGTGGAATGCCGACAAGCTGATGGTTCCCGGCTCCACGACGAAGTTGCTCACCGAGGGAACTCTGCTCAACCTGCTGGGTGCTGACTATCAATTCCATACTCGTGTGTATCGGACGGGCGAGATCAAGAAGGGCGTCCTGCAAGGCGACATTGTGATCGTTGCCAGCGGAGATCCCAATCTCTCTGGCCGCATTCAGACGGACAACACCCTCGCTTACGAAAATATGGACCACTCCTATGGAGGTCCGGACAGCCACGGGCTTGGAGATCCGCTGCTGGTGATCAAACAATTGGCACAGCAGGTGGCTGATAAGGGCATTCGGAAAATCAACGGGCGCATCCTGGTGGATACCCGGCTGTTTCCCGAGGGCGAACGCGAACTGGGGACGAACGTGGTTGTTATCTCCAATAGTCGTCAATGACAATGTGATTGATGTGATCGCCACCGCAGGAGCGTCAGAAGGCGCCCCCGTGCAAATCCAAGTCTCTCCGAAGACCTCCTACTTGCAGATCATCAATCAAGCGACCACGGCGAAAGCAGACTCAAAGCCGACCTCAATTACACCGGAGAAAAGACTAATGCCGATGGGACACGCAGCGTGACGCTCAGCGGCACGCTGCCGGCCGGCAAAGGCTCCGGCATGATGGCCTACCCGGTTCCAGAGCCCAGTAACTACGCAGTGGCCGTGCTTAAGGAAGCGTTGGTCGCGGTTGGTGTGGAAGTGAAATCTGAACAGAAGGGAAGTGCGCCCGACTTCAAGGTTCTCTCCACGCACTACACGCCGGATAACCTCGTCGCTGAGCATGTTTCGCCGCCATTAAAAGAAGAAGTGAAGATTACTTTGAAAGTAAGTCAGAATCTGCATGCGAGTACCGCACCCTATCTTCTGGGAGCGTTGGTTGCGAAGAAGGACAAAGAGATCGACCAGGCCGGTTTCGATCTCGAGCACGATTTCCTGACAAAGGCAGGACTCGATCTGACCGGGGCGTCACAAAGCGATGGCGCTGGAGGCAACGCGTTCTTCACCCCGGATTTCATGGCCAGCTATCTGGCTTTCATGTCCGCGCAAACCAACTTTGCAGATTTCCGACGCGGGCTTGCCCATCATCGGGTCGCGATGGCACGCTCTACAAAATTCAGGTGATTCTCCCGGCCGCTGGTCACGTATTCGCCAAAACCGGAACTTACGAAGTGTATGACGCGCTGAATAAGAATCTGATGGTCACCGGAAAAGGCCTGGCTGGATACATGGATACCCCCAAAGGCGAGCATCTTGCACTCGCCTTGTACGTGAATATGGTGTCGGTCCCCATGGACGACCCAGACGCGGTGCAGAAAATCGCAGGGCAGGTACTGGGAGAAATTGCAGCCGCGGCTTATGACGCACGCCAATCATCCCTGAAACAGCCGAGCAGAAAGATGTCTACGACTACATCATCAGGAACGGACACATCGTCGACGGCTCGGGAAATCCGTGGATCAGCGGCGACGTCGGAATTCGCGGAGATCGAGTTACCGCTATCGGCAAGCTCGACGGAGCGAAGGCCAAGCGTGTGATCGATGCGACCGGACTGGTAGTTTCTCCCGGATTCATCGACATGCTCGGCCAGTCCGAATACAACCTGCTGATCGACAACCGTTCCTTGAGCAAGTTGTCGCAGGGCATTACCACCGAGATCACCGGGGAGGGGCACTCGATCGCCCCACAAAACGCGCTCACCATTGCCCAGGCACAACCTGGCCTCGACCAATTCATGCTGAAAATCGATTGGTCAACTCTTGACGAGTACTTTAAACGGCTGGAGAAGATCGGCACTCCGTTGAATATTGGAACCTATGTAGGTGCAGCCCAGGTTCGCGAAGCAGTGCTGGGCGATGCCGACCGGGCGCCTACTGCAGAAGAATTAGAGAAAATGAAGTCTCTGGTCGCTCAGGCCATGCGCGACGGAGCTTTCGGCATTTCCACTGCCTTGATCTATCCTCCCGGCCACTATGCCAAAACCGAAGAACTCATCGAACTCGCCAAGGTCGCTTCACAGTACGGTGGAATTTACGGGAGTCATATGCGCAGCGAAGGGCAGAGTGAGGTCGCGGCGATCGATGAAGCCTTGCGCATCGGACGCGAGGCCAATCTGCCAGTAGAAATTTTTCATTTGAAAGTGATCGGTAAGCCGCGCTGGGGAACGATGCCGCAAATCGTGGCCAAAATCCAGGCGGCGCGCGATGCAGGTCAAGACGTCTCCGCCAATATGTATCCGTATGTGGCCGGAGGAACAGCCTTGGCCTCGAGCCTGCCGCCCTGGGTGGCCGACGGTGGCACAGAAAAATTGCTGACTCGGCTGCACGATCCGGCTGTCCGCGCGAAGATCAAGCAGGAAATGGCCACTGAGCACCTGGAATGGGAGAATCTTTATCTCGGCAGCGGTGGCGCCAGTGGGGTACTGATCTCAGGTATCGAGAATCCAGACCTCAAGCAGTTCGATGGCAAAACCCTGGCCGAGATTGCGGCGGCTCAGAAAAAAGCGCCGCTCGATGCTTTGTTCGATTTCGTCATCGCCGACAAAGCCCAGACTGGCGCGATTTACTTTATCGCCAGCGAGAAAGACTTGCCCTACGGTCTGAAACAGCCGTGGACGAGTCTTTGCCTCGATGCGAGCGAAACCTCGCTGGATGGCCCCCTGTTTGAACCGCAAACTCACCCCCGGGATTTCGGGTCGATGCCGCGTTTCCTTGGTCATTACGTGCGGGACGAGCACCTGCTGCCGTTGGAGCAAGGGATTCGCAAAATGACCTCGCTCCCCGCGCAACGCGAGCGCTTGCGAGACCGTGGCTTGCTCAAGGCTGGATATTTTGCCGATGTCACGGTTTTCGATCCTGCCACCATCATTGATAAAGCCACCTACGAACATTCGACGCAGCTCTCGCAAGGCGTGAAATACGTTTTCGTCAACGGCCAGCTTGAGTTTGAGGGCGATCACCTCACCGGAACGCAAGCCGGCCAGGTCCTGCGCGGACCGGGATGGAAGACTCCGAATTAGATTAGGCACACTTCTTTAGAGAGTTTGCACAGATTTCTATGCTCCTACGCGGCTATCTCTGCCCTGCTCGGATACAATGAACGCCTGACCGGGTTCGGTCGTGGGCGTGAAGTAGATGGCTGAAGTTTGGAAGCAGTGGCGTGGGCAGATAGTGGACGATAGTTTTCCGCTATTGCAGTACCTGTGTGGCTCCGATCAATGCGCGGTCTTTCTGACCAGCTTTAACCAGCAAAAAGCGGCGATCAAGCTCATTCCAACAAGTTCGGCAAGCGCTATAGAGCCGTTGAAGGCATGGCAGGCTGCTGCCAGGCTCTCGCATCCTCACTTGCTTAAGCTTCTGCAGGCGGGACAATGGGCGAAGAATGGACACTCTTTTCTTTACGCAGTGACTGAGTTTGCCGAGGAAGATCTCTCACAGATCCTTCCGCAACGGGCGCTCACGGCCCGCGAGGTGCGCGACATGCTGCGCCCCCTGTTGGGCGTTCTTGATTACCTGCATCAAAACAACTTCGTTCATGGCCATCTGAAACCTTCCAATATCCTCGCCAGCGGCGATCACTTGAAGCTTTCGAGCGACGGGTTGCACACTGCGGGTGATCTAATCCGCACGGCCAGCACGCCATCGCTTTACCTCGCTCCGGAAGTTGATAACCAAGGATTGTCGCCGGCCTCCGACGTATGGTCGCTCGGGGTGGTTTTGGTGGAAGCCCTTACTCAGAGGCCGCCGGTTTGGAACGAGAAGCAAGAAGACCCGAAAGTTCCGCCATCTCTCCCCGATCCCTTTCGCCAGATTACGGAGAATTGTCTTCGTCGCGATCCTGCCAGGCGTTGGACCATCGAGCAGATTCAGACCTCGCTTAACCCCACCGTTCCGGCAGTTCCCAAGCCAGCCGTCGTCAGCACGGAACTGTCGCCTGCGCCGGCGAAACGACGGTTCACTTTCCCCTTGATCGCCGGCGCTGTCGTCGTCATTGCGGTGTTCTTGGCGGCAAAATTCGCCGGGCATCCCAGCGCATCGGAAGCAGGGAATACGTCGGCCACAGTCACTCAGTCGCAACCTTCAGAACAGTCACCCACTTCGAAGAAGGCCGCCGTTCCTTCTGCTCCTGGTGAATCACAAACTGTGAAGCAGTCGTCCGGTTCTTCTTCCGGCGCAGTCGTCAAGCAAGTTGTGCCCGACGTTCCGCGAAGTGCGAGAAATACCATACAGGGCACAGTTCGGGTTAGCGTGCTGGCTTCGGTGGACCCTTCCGGAAATGTTTCCGCTGCGCGTTTTGAAAATCATGGCCCAAGCGCTTATTTCGCGAATCTTGCCATGAAAGCTGCCAAAGACTGGAAGTTCAAGTCGCCCGAGGTAGACGGCCGTGAAATGGCGAGCAACTGGACTCTGCATTTCGATTTCAAGCGCAACGGCACCAATGTCCGTTCCGAGCGGAAAACCCGCTAATGTAAACACAGCTTGTGATATGAATGTCCGTTACTCAATCGGAACGGCTTGCTAGCCCACTTCGTCCAGCGCGCGACTCGTAAAGGAAAAGGGTTCACTGCGGCGCTTCAGCACGCCGGCGCGGCGGGTCTTTTCGGTCTTGCGATTCTTGACAGCTCCCCACTCCCAACCTTCGGCGGCCCCGATATCCTGATCGCGGTTCTGGCCGCGCGTCACCGTAATCCGTGGTTCGAATACGCAATCGTTGCTACCGTCGGTTCACTCATTGGCGCGTTTCTCACCTACCGTCTCGCGCGGCGCGCCGGTAAGGCGTACCTGCAAAACAAGTTCGGCAAGAAGCGGTTCGCATCTCCGCTAAAGTTCTTTGAGAAGTGGGGTACAGGCGCGTTGGTAGTGTCTTCGGCCATTCCGTTCCCTTTCCCCACCAGCGCCTTGTTCGCTGCCGCGGGGGCGTCGGGTTATTCGCGAAACAAGTATCTGCTGGTTGTCTTCCTGTCGCGGGGGATTCGCTATGCCGGTATTGCGCTGATTGCGGACCACTACGGGCGTCATTTCATTCGCCTGCTACGCCATCCGCTCCAGTACTGGCCATGGGTACTGCTGTTGCTCTGTGTCGTCGCGGCGGTCGCGCTGGCAGCAAATTGGCTCAGCAGGCAGGGCGCGGGCGAGCCGACTTCCACATAGGGAAGCGTTTCCGATCGATTTCGATTTCTTTCTCGTTATTACGAATTATTTCGTCTATCCTCTTCTGTTCCATTTCGCGACATCCGCTGGAGCCCTTCATGAACAGAAGATTGGTTCTCATCCTATTTTGTGTGAACGCTGCCCTGTCCTGTTTTGCAGCCGGTTCACCAAATATCACAGAGCTGCAAAACGGCTGGCGGATGATTTCGGCCACTCATGTCACCGTCGCGGACGAGGCAGTTTCCATGCCGGACTTCGATGCCGGAAGCTGGTATCCCGTTCCGCACATGCCAGCGACAGTTCTCCAGGTTCTAGCCGATAACGGGGTGTACAAAAATCTCTACACCGGCACCAATCTCACCACACCAGGTGATCTGTGGAAGCAGGACTGGTGGTATCGCACAACCTTTACGGCTCCGGCAAACCGCGATGTCTACTCACTCGTATTTAAAGGAATCAACTACCGTGCCGACATCTGGTTGAACGGCCACAAGATCGCCAGCAAGGCGCAAGCCGTCGGCATGTACAACGATTTTGAATTTGATGTGACGGAGGCCATTCACGCCGGCGCGGAAAACGTACTTGCAGTGAAGATCACGCCAGAGCGAGCACTCGCCCAGGACATCGAACTTGCGGACAGTTGGCTCGACTGGATCAATTGGAAATATATCGGGTTTCAAGATCCTGAACACAAACTCGACATCCCATTCGTTCCCGACCGAAATGCGGGAGTGTGGAAGCGCGTTTATCTCAGCACCACGGGCGCGGTCACGATTCGTAATCCCTACGTCGCAAGCGATCTGCCGCTGCCGGCGCTCTCACCTGCCGCGCTCACTGTGTACTGCGACCTCAGCAACCGCACCGGCAAACCTGTAGAGGGCGTACTCGCTGGCGACATCTCCCGACTCGGCAAGCCGGAGATTCACTTTGAACGGAAAGTTTCCCTGCTGCGTAACGAAACGCAGGAAGTTGCGATCACCCCGCAAGATGTCTCACAACTGTCGGTCGTGGATCCCGATTTGTGGTGGCCGTACCAGTGGGGAAAGCCGAACCTCTATCATCTGAAGCTGCGTTTCGAGATCAGCGGCACCGACTCGGATGCCCAGGAAATTGATTTCGGCATCCGCAAGATTGTCCAAAAGCGCGACTCGGATGAAAGCTTTCCGAAGCTCGGCACGGGAGGTAATTTCTATCTGCAGATTAATGGCCGCGACTATCTAGTCCGCGGCGGCGTTTACAGTCCTGACTTGCTCTTCCGAAACGATCCCGCGCGCGACGCCGCGATCATGGAATATGTGAAGGACTTAGGACTCAACTTGATTCGCTGGGAACTCAAAATCGCCGACGACAGCATGATAGAACGCGCGGATCGCGAGGGCGTTCCTATCATGCTGGGATGGATGTGCTGCGCGCAGTGGGAGCACTGGGAGCAATGGACCGCCGAAGATCAGTGGGTAGCTCGCGCCAGTCTTCGTGCTCGACTGCGTGAGCTGCGCTCGCATGCTTCCGTCGTGGTATGGGCCAACGGCAGTGACGGCCTGCCGCCGGATTTCGTGCTGAACGACTATCACCAGATTCTCCGCGAACTGCATTGGCAAAATGCGGCGGTGGACACTGTCTCCAATTACAACCGCACCTGGAGTGGCATTCACATGGTTGGGCCCTACGTATGGCGGCCTCCTTATTACTGGTTCAGTGAACAGTACGGGCCAGCTCGCGGATCCTCGGCAGAAGAAGGCGATAACGAAACTATTCCCCCACTGGAGAGCGTGAAGAAGTTTATTCCGTCGGACAAACTGTGGCCTATCAACGAAACCTGGTATTTCCATTCCGGCGCCAACGAAGGGAACAATACGCTGGAGAATGTGCAACGGGTTCTGACTCGTCGCTACGGACCCTCCAACAACGTGGAGGAATTCACCCGAAAGGCGCAGTTGGCACATTATGAAGACGTGCGTGCGCAGTACGAGAGCTATGCCACGCACTGGAACAACCGGAAGATGACCGTGCACTGGATGATGAATAATCCCTGGCCTTCGTTCTTCGGGCACCTGTTCGATGACTACTTCAAGCAAGGCGGCGGGTACTTCGGGGCGAAGAAGGCCTTACGGCCAGTCGCTATTGTCTGGGATTACTATGCAACCGGCGACCGCTCGAAGGCTCATATCTATGTTGCCAATCAAAGCGATCAGCCATTGAAGAACCTGACCGCGTCAGTTTCGTTTTACGGGCTCGACGGGAAACGTGAATACGTTCAAAACGCACGGGCAGGAAATATAGACGCGCAGAGCTCCGCCGACATCATGACGGTGCCTCGTATTCCGATCGCCTCTCCTGTCTATTTTGTCCGGTGCCAACTCCAGGACGAAGCCAACCACCCCGTTGCGGATAACGTGTACTGGCAGTCCAGGCAGGATGACGATCTCGGCGGGCCCAAGAATGATGAGCAGTTCAAAACCAACCTGGTTCAGTGGGGCGACATGTCCGCTCTCAACACAATGCCAAGTGCCGAGTTGAAAATCAGCGGCGTCCCCCAGGAAAACGGCGTTGCCATTGGGCTCGTCAATAAATCCAATCGCATCGCTTTTTTCGTGAGGGTGGAGGTGACCAAGGGCCGGGATGGCGAAGAGATTCTGCCTATCACTTACGATGACAACTACATCACGGTTTTTCCCCATGAGAGTAAGAGCATCGTCGCTCATTGGAATGCCTCGAGTGCTGGAAAGGAGCAAGCCGCTTTGCGTGTGGAAGGGTACAACGTCGCCAGGCAGGTAGTGCCCCTCGGGAGCGGGAAAGGGTCGAAATAACAAGTCATGGCTGCTAGCTCGCCGAAGTTCGCCGCGGCTTTCTTTTTACTGGACAAACGAAAGCAAACGATATAAAAAGAAACTGTATTCAAAACTCCTTTTTGTTGTTTCTCTGAGTGATTAAGTGTTGAACGAAGAGCGCCGCCGGGCGATTCTCGACCTGCTCAAGCGGGACGGCCGGGTTTTGGTCGGCGATCTCGCCCGCCATTTCGATACTTCCCAGGTCACGATTCGAAAGGATCTCGAGGTCCTCGATGCGCAGGGAGTTGTGCATCGTACCCATGGCGGTGCACTCCCGGCTCACGAAGGCGCCTTGGAAGATCCCAGCCTTCGCGAAAAAGAAAAGCTTCATCGCAAGGAAAAGCTGCATATCGCGAGTGCTGCGGCGCGTTTGGTAAGCGAGGGGCAAGTCGTCATTCTGGATTCCGGAACCACCACTACTGCCATCGCGCACGCCCTGAGGAACTTTCGAAATCTTACGATTGTGACCAATTCCGTGAACATCGCCGCCGAGCTTTCCGGAGCCAACGTCGAAGTGATTCTGACCGGAGGCACTCTGCGAAAAAATTCCTTCTCCCTGGTGGGCCCGATTGCGGAGGACACCTTACGGCGCCTAAACGCGGACATCCTGTTCCTTGGAGTGGATGGATTTGACGTGCTCTATGGGTTAAGCACTCCGAACCTGCTGGAAGCGAAGGTGAACCGGGTGATGGTCGAAGTTTCTCGCCGTACTGTCGCGGTCTGCGATTCCAGCAAGTTTGGACGTCGCAGTTTGTCATTGATTGCCCCGCCCATCGCTCTCCATCAGGTGATCACGGATCACGGTATTCCCAAGGCAGACCTGCGGGCTCTTAAAAAAGCAGGGATCGAGGTCACACTTGTCTGACAACCAGGACGGACGGTCGCCGAGTCCCGCGGTACAAAAGCCCGGAACTCACTCGCTCAGCGAAATCCTCTCGCAGCCCCATACCTGGAGCAATTGCCTGAAGGAACTCGATCGCGGCGGAATTCTCCCCCAGATCGCTCGTGACTTCGAAGACGCATCGGAATGGATCTTTGTGGGATGCGGCTCCAGCTATTATGTAGCCCAGTCCGCGGCTATCTCCTGGACCGCCCTGACCGGGATGAGGGCACGGGCCGTACCCGCTTCCGAACTCTTGCTGTTTCCCGATTCAGTTTTGACGGGAGCAGAAGATCTCGCCGCAGTCGTTATTTCCCGATCGGGCCAGACTTCCGAAGCCCTGAGAGCCGCTGAAGTGCTCGAAAAAGACAAAGCCATCCGTACACTTGGCGTCAGTTGTGCCTCGGACCGGCCACTGGAACAGATCGCCTTCAATACGCTGATGCTCGCTCCGGCCGATGAAGAGAGCACGGTCATGACTCGTTCCTTTACTTCGATGCTGCTCGGTTTGCAATACCTGGCCAGTCACATGGCGGGAAATCATGCCTTCGGAAAGAGCTTACACAAGCTGCCATCCGCCACTCAGGCTCTGTTGCAAGCTTTTCATCACCGGGTTCGTGACTTTGTCGACGAGAATCAATTTGCCGATTACATTTTTCTGGGGCAAGGCCCGTTCTTCGGGATCGCATCCGAATGCGCGCTCAAGGTAACCGAGATGTCACTTTCGTACGCGCAGAATTTTCATGCCCTGGAGTTCCGCCATGGCCCCAAGTCGGTCGTCGGCCCGGAAACCCTGGTTACTTTTCTGCTGTCCGAGACTGGTTACGAAGAAGAATGCGAAGTATTGCAGGAAATCAAGTCCCTTGGCGGAACTACCTTGGCCATCGCGAATCGCGCGGACGATCGAGCCCGTGCTTGTTCAGATCTGTTAATAGAATTTGGCCTCGATGTGCCGGAACTGGCGCGCCTCGCGCCTTACACTCTTGCGGGACAACTCCTGGGGCTTTATACCGGACTGAAAAAAGGCGTGGATCCTGACAATCCACGCCATCTCACACGAGTGGTGATACTCGACGACTCTTCCGCGGCTGCCGAACCCTCCGCAGACTGATCTACTGTCCCACCTCCAGAAGGAGGTGCTCCTTAAATTCAGTCTTCAATTTCGGCGTTGCATCCTGGCTTGCTGTAACTGTGCCCAGGTCCTTGCCTTCCGCATAATCTGTTACGTGATAGGTTCCAGGCTTCAACCCTCGCAACTCCACTTCACCCTTCCACGGAGCCGCACTGGGAGCAAAAAACGCATAGTACATCTTGCCGTCCTTCTCGATCGCGTACCCTTCCGGCGTGTCGTAGCCGATGGTGTACAGATCAAGGAAGGTTCCCTTCGACAGCATCTTTTGGTTGTAAATTCCGATCCACTTCTTCCAGTGCTCTTCCTTTTGCTGAGTCAGTAACACCGGTTTGAATTTTGCTCCGGGGTCGGGCCAAACGAACTTGGTGCCCACGACTCCGCCGGCTCCCACTGTGGAGGCGAAGTCGGCTCCATGCTCGCTCCAGTTGTTCCCGATCCTGCTCATTTCCGACAATTCGACGTGATCTCCATAGACCGCCGACTCCGGGCCGAGCAGCGCTTTGTACATCTTGATCCGACGGCGAACCTGCACCGCTCCGACGGGGTCTGCCGTTACCGCCTGATCCATATACGGCAGCCACGCCAGCGATGGCGGAGTGCCGCAGGGGCAGCTTTGCGTCACGCTCTCCGGCTTGATGGCCCGCGTTGTCTGATAGATCGTCTTGTAGACATCCGCCATGGCATTGACCGAATCCTGCGGCGATTTGTGGTGGTGTTTCGGGTTGTAACACATGGGGACGGTATAGATGTTGTCGAGCTTCGAGCCGTCAAATCCCCAGTCACGAATGAATTTCTCGGTCAGTTGTTTGAAATAGGACTGAACTTCCGGCACGGCAGGGCACAACGCCGCTAAATCGCGCGTCATCCGTGCGTGCTTTCCTTCCTTGTCCTCGATGAACCAGTCCGGATGCTCCTGCGCAACCTTGGACACCACATACTTATGGGATTCCCATTTCCCCTGGCCGTCTTCTGCGCCCAGCGGCAGCCACCACAGCTGCACCAGCATGTTCTGCTTGTGGAAGTCGTCCACCATCTTCTTGATCGAATCTCCAGGGAAGGTATCGGCCCGCGGATTCCAGTCGCCGTAGGTATCGAACCAGCGATCGTCGAGCGTTGCCCACTTGATTCCCAGCTCTTTCAGCTTGGGAACCGTGCCCAACATTTGCGAGGGAGTCACGTTGAATTCGTAGCCCCACCCGCACCAACTCACGTTGTAAGCCTCGTTTGAAGGTTTAGGAAGCTCCCAACCTTCTTTTTGCAGCACATTCGACCACATTCGCAGCGGCTTATAGAAATCGCCGGCATACACCGACAGGAAGGTGCGAGGAGCGGAGTAGGTCTCGCCTGCTTTTAATGTGACATCCGCCGGAACAGAGATGGAAGCGTGGACTCGCGAATCGTTCTCGACCTTCACCGGCAAGGAGAGTGTCAAAGGAACCGTCTCGACATGTCCAATCGCTTCGCCGACGGAGCTGGTCCAAAATGCATCCACGGGAATGCCGCCGCCGTACCCTCCCTTTACCACCGCGCCAAAATCGTTCGGTTGCGAAAATCCGCGCTTGATCTCAAACACGTCATCTTTGCCCCAGTCGTAACTCGAGCCCTGGAAGGACCACATATCGAAAGGCGCTGATTTCGCATCCGCCAGCGCGGCGCTGAAACGGTGCCCCTGGCCGATCACGCGGTCGACTTTTACGTCAGCTTGCCCATCATTCTTGTACTGCACCGAGGTCAGCAGAATGTTCGGGAACTCATCGTAGGCTTCAAGGGTCATCACGCTGTGCAGGTCCGTCCCAGATGGCCCGAGCGGGTGCCCCGGAATTTCAATTCTCTTCCCGTGACCCATTTTGCCCGCGGCCTCGAGTACGCTGGCCTTACCGAAATCCAGTACGAAGTCCACCCGCTTTCCACCGATCTCGACATAATCGCTGCTGGTCGGGGAGCCCGTTTCCGGTTCGTCCAGGCTAAGTTGGGTTCCATCTTTCAGTAACGATCCCTTGATGTACCCGGACGGTAGCACCTGGAATTCCGCAGTGCTGGTGGTCAGCACCGCCGGGCCTCCATCTTGCACCGTAGCCTTGATCTTGGACGGCTCGGAATGCGGTTCTGCGGCCTTCGGTGCCGGCCGGTTGCAGCCGGAGCTGATTGTCAGAAGTCCAATGATTACGAACAAAAATGCCAGTGCGCTATGACTTGGGGCAAAACGTATCATCTTGTGCCTCTTTGCAAAGTCGCCGTAGTTTTGAATTGCCGAAATAATCGTTCCGCGTTCAGGTGATAAACCTTTTCCAGCACTTCATCCGGAAGTTCCATGCCGTAAATTTCCCATCGTCCCTGACCCGGGTATCCCCAGTAGTCGAAGTACTCGTCCGCGGTTTCGAGCCAGCGAAAGTGATTCCTATACATCTCCTCGTCCATGCCATTGTCGGTGCCGAACATGATGCGGTCCTGGTACTTGATAAAGAATTCCCGGGCTCGTCTCGGCTGCCGGCCCAATTCTGCCTCGCGCGCTCCAAACTCCACCATCATGTTGGGGTAGCGGTCCAGTTCCTGCGAAACGTAGTCGAGGTTCTCCGGCCAATTCGCCAGGTGAAGCGCGACAAATGTCGTGTCGGGATGCCGCGCAATAACGCGGTCTCGGGCTTCGAGAATCGCAAGCTTGGAAGGGAACTGCGAACCCGCAAAACTCCAGTCTGGGTGCTCAGTCAACTCCTCGTAACGTTCGTTGGTGTTGTCAATGGGATGGAAGAACGCTTCCGGATCGGTCACGTGAATCGAAACCGGAATCCCCAGCCGACCACACTCACTCCAGATCGGATCGAGGCGGGGATCGTCGACAGTGATGAGCTTACCGCTTTTGTCACGCACGCCCAGCCCCAGGTCCTTGAGTACCTTCAAACCTCTCGCCCCGCGCGAGACCGCGTCATCGATCTGCGCCACCATCTCCTGACTGAAATTCGGGTCGTCTATTTTGGACCAATCGATCTGGGTGAACACCATGAACCGGCCCGGGTAAGGCTTCACCATGGTGTCGATTACGTGTTGCAGCTTCTCTCCCCACATCCCGGTCAGGATGACCACCGTCTTCACGTTCGTCCGGTCCATGATCTCGACCACGCGTGCCGGAGGCATGGGCTCGTCAATACCCTGGGCATCGTTGACATGGTTATGGACGTCGATGACGTAAAACTTGGCGCGATCGATCTTGTGTACCGCAGTGTGTAGCATCGGAGCCGGATGGAAATCTTTCAGCAGCAGTGTTTTCTTCTGGTCGGCACCCGGGGCTGATTGGTAGCCGATTCCGCCGCTGGGGTTGTTTTGCGACGTCTGCGCGAAGCCAGAAGCCGCCAGGCTCCCGATCAGAAGGAACCAGGCCAGGCATCTTCGCCGCAACTGTTTCGATTGCTTTCGAGTTGTTACGGTCATGGTTGCTTCCCACGACGAGGGCATGATTTCCGCTGGGGCTTTGAGGCTCCAGGCAAAGAACATACGAAGCCCCTGATTTGGCGGACGTCCCGCTTCAACGTCCTCCCCTATCCCCGAACTGGTACCCACCCGAACAAAGCCTTCCCGGGAGTGTCGTAGCTTACTTTGCTCTTGACATCTCTGTATATCGAAAGTAAAAGTAAGTGTTCGTAACTATAACACCAAAGCCCAGAATCAATCGAGATTTTAATCACGGTACTCAATCGCTCGCTGTGATGGCTGAACCAGGAGCGTGGCAGACCGTTAGGAGGCTCGTGATGACGAGCTCAGCTACTTCTCGCCTTCGTGTTCTCGTGATCTTCTTCTTCTGCCTGTCCTGTGCGCTGTGGGCGCAGAAAGACACCGGCAGCATCGTCGGCACGGTGACCGACCCCTCCGGAGCTGTCGTCTCCGGAGCCAAAGTGGTCATCACAGATCTGGAACGTGGTAACAACTTTGAGACCACCACCAATCAGTCGGGCGAGTTCGTAGCCAGCGCGTTGCACGTAGGCCGCTACACCGTGACCGTCGAACATGCCGGGTTCAAGAAAGCCGTCTCCGTGCCCGTCGATTTGGACGTGCAACAGAGAATTCCCGTCAATGTCACGTTACAGGTCGGAGCCCTCTCGCAGGCGGTCGAGGTCACTACCGCCGCCCCTCTGCTGGAGACTGAGACTTCCGAACTAGGTCAGGTTGTCGATAACAAACGCATGGCGAACCTGCCGTTGAATGGCCGCAACTTCGCACAATTGGCCCTGCTCACCGCCGGCACCGCTCCCAGCGAGCCTGGCGCCCGGGACGAAGGCGGCTATGGTTTTTCCGCGAATGGCGCCCGCTCGTTGCAGAACAACTTCCTGCTCGACGGTGTGGACAACAACTCGAACCTCCCCGATCTGCTCAACGAAACAAATTACGTGATCCAGCCTTCCGTGGAAGCGCTCGAGGAGTTCAAAGTCCAGACCAACGCCTATAGTGCCGAGTTCGGACGTGGAAACGGCGCCATCATCAACGCGACCATCAAGTCGGGAACCAATCAGATTCACGGCAGTGTGTATGAATTTCTTCGCAACGAGAAATTCGATGCCAAGAATTTCTTCGATCCCGCGGACCAGCCGATCGCTCCTTATAAGCAGAACCAATTCGGATTCACCTTTGGCGGCCCAGTAGTCATTCCTCACCTCTATAACGGCAGGAACCGTACCTTTTTCTTCGTGGACTACGAGGGCTTGCGCATCCGCCAGGCGCAGACGCTTACATCCACCGTGCCGACCGACGCCCAGCGGACGGGCGACTTCTCGTCGCAACTCGACCTTACGCAACAAATTTTCAATACCACTCCGGACCCGAGCTTGCCAACACCGGTTCCGGGCGTCGGCGGTCCTCCCATTCTCGACTGCAATGGACTGGCAACCTATGCGGGCGAACTGTTCAACAGTCGAGCCGTGCAGGCCGTTACTCCTAGCAACAACAACCCGACGGGGCTATGTGGTGTTCCTTTTGGATACAACGGCAGCCTGCCTTCCAATGTGATCACCGGCACCTTAGATCCGCTCGCGCTCGCATTCACGGCTTTGTACCCGCATGCCAATGTCAACGGCAACGGATTTAATTTCGTTTCCAACCCGGTCCGCTCGGAAAACCGCAACAACTTCGATGTTCGCATCGATCACAAATACACGGAAAAGGACTACGGATTTTTCCGCTTCAGCTACGAAGACCAGCCGAGCGTGCTTCCGGGGCCGTTCAATACCACGAATGCCGATGGCGGTGGATTCTTCAGCGGCGTCGAAGACAATGCTTATCGCAGCTTTGCCACCAGTTGGACCCACGTGTTCAATCCTGCGGTGATCAACGAATTCCGACTCGGTTACAACCGGATCAATTCGCAGCGCCAGCAGATCAATTTCGATAAGGACAGCGAACAACTCCTGAACTACCCCGGCGGATT
Source organism: Terriglobia bacterium (assembly GCA_963797845.1). GTDB lineage: Bacteria > Acidobacteriota > Terriglobia > Terriglobales > Acidobacteriaceae > DASREM01. The sequence goes on along the minus strand of CAWCRE010000003.1, from coordinate 637,602 downwards.
CCCCGGAATTCCTGCAGCGCCCGACAACGGCGGCCTCCCGCAGCTGACTTTCAACGACGTCTCGCAAATCGGCAGCCCGACCTTCCTGCCCTCCCATGAAATTCAGAACAGCTACAGCGTTCAAGATAACGTCACATGGGTTCATGGACGGCATTCCTTCAAGTTCGGCACCGAAATCCGATTCGAAGAATTCACCATCTTCCAACCTGCTGCTCCGCGAGGAACACTCGACTTCGGGCCCATCTTTACTGACAACCCTTCCGCTCTCGGCACTGGCGGTTCAGGCTACGCTTCGTTCCTGATCGGATTGAGCGACGGTGGCAGCATCAACAATCTGCACAACATTGACTATCATCGGCCTGTTTACGCCTTCTATGGCCAAGACGATTGGAAAGTAACCCCGAAACTCACTTTGAACCTGGGGCTGCGCTATGAAGTGTTCACGACGGTGAAGGAGCGGCACAACCAGCTTGCAACCTTCGATTTCGCGACCGATAGCTTGATCGTTCCCAAAGGATTGAATGTGCAGCTCACCCCAACGTTGGCAAGCATCATTCCTTTGCGGGCGACTGGAAGCCCGGGATTGATTTCCCCCGACCTGAACAACTTTGCCCCACGCATCGGCCTTGCCTATGAGGCCACAAACAAACTGGTGGTGCGCGCAGGGTACGGCATCTTCTACGGAGGCAGCGAAGCGGGACCGTATTCCAATCCCAGCATGGGATTCAACCCGCCCTTCTTCCGCATTCAAAACTTCAACAATCCTTGCGGTGCCGCTGCCGCGAACGCTGGAGTGCAGGATTGCAGCTTGCCCGGAATCTCGACCTTAGCCACTGGATTCCCTGCAAACGCCTTGACCGATCCCAATACCCCACTGCTGTTTTCGCTGGATCCTCACCTCGTGACTCCATACATGCAGCAGTGGCATCTATCGACGCAGTATCAACTGCCTTCTGACACGGTCTTCGAGGTGACCTACGCCGGATCGCATGGCCTGAAACAATACATTTACCTGAATGGAAACCAGGCCCTTCCCAGCACCGATCCTAACGCGCCTCTCGCTCCGCGCCGGCCCTTCCCCGCTGTGGATGGTTTTATCGGGGCTTTTCGTTCCGGCGGCCACTCCAACTACAACTCACTGCAATTACGTGCAGAAAAGCGTTTTTCTCACGGGCTCTCATTCCTTGCTTCTTACACGTGGGCGCACGCGCTTGACATCGCATCGAACGCGGACCTCGGCGCGCAGAGTGGCGGCGACTTCCGCTTCTCGCAAAAGCCCAACTGGGAATATGGCAACGCCGACTTCGATATCCGTCACCGCTTTGTGTTCAGCTACCTTTATGAATTGCCGATTGGTCATGGAAAATCGTGGCTCGGAAACGTGAGTGGCCCGCTGGACTACGTAGTGGGAGGATGGCAGGTTGGAGGGATTACCAGCTTCTCGACGGGGAACTTCTTCACCATCATTGATGGCAACGCGAGCTTTGCCAATTCCGACGGACAACAGCGTCCTGACCTCGCCGGCAATCCCCACGCCACGCCCTGCGTTCCGGGCACGTTCTTCAACACCTGTGCCTTTGCCGATCCAGCTTTGGGTTCATTCGGGGACGTTGGCCGCAACACCGTCCAGGGACCCGGATACCAGATCTGGGACTTCTCGATCTTCAAGAATTTCCGTATCGGGGAGCGTGCCCGCCTGGAATTTCGCTCTGAGTTCTTCAACGTCTTCAACCACCCGAATCTGCAGTTCGCAAAATCGGGACCTCAGAACTCGATCAACACAACGACCTTCGGCACACCCGAATTTGGGTTCCTGACCGCGGCGCGCGATCCTCGGCAGATCCAGTTCGCGCTGAAGCTTTCCTTCTAAATCCAGGAGCGCGCATTCCTCGAGTGCGCGCTCAGCTTTTCTGCAAAACCCAATTCGTGGTTGGCCCGCTAAACAGAAATCCATACCGATGGAAGAGCGCGCCCGGCGACTCTTTACGCACCACTGTCGCCGTCCCGATGGAGGGATTGCCTTCGCTCGCTAAGCGTACTTGCACCGACGTACCTTTCACCAGTGGCCGCATGCAGGTGCATAGGAAACCGCTGGCGCTCACGTTTTCGGTCTCCACCAGATCTTCAAAGGCATTCCCTAGGGCGTCCACGCCCGCCATCCGAAGCGCCACGCGCATTCGCACCCGAACCTCGGACCGCCGCTCCGGACGCTGGCTGTCAAGTTCCGCCGCGATGCTTCCCTTGAGACGAGCGAAATCAACCGGCTTTTCAAAAAATGCGGTGGCCCCGAGGTCTCCACAATGTTCCTTGTACTTCACCCCTGAGGCTCCGGTGACCACGAATATCGGCAGGTACGACGTGTAGCTTAACGAGTGGAAGCTCTGACACAATTCAAGGCCGGAAAACTTCGGCATCATCAAATCCAGAAGCACCGCATCGGGTTTGTATTCCAAAGCCATGGCGATCGCCTGTTCCGGATCGCCGGTATCAAAAACTTCGTAGTTATCAGACAGCTTCATGCGGAACAAACCTCGCATGGACGCATCATCATCGACAATCAACAGCTTCTTCATGCGTGAGCCTCTTTTGACAAATCCTTTGCCGTGCCTTCCAGTGCTTCGCGTACTTTCTGTGCAAGATTTTCCCGGGAGAATGGTTTGGCAAGGAAACAACTTCCGTCCGGCAACACTCCTTCGCCGAATCGCTGGCCGGTGTATCCGGACATGTACAGCACTTTCAGGTTCGGACGTTCTGCGGTCAATTGCTCGGCGAGGGCCGGGCCATTCATGTTTGGCATGACCACGTCCGTTAGCAACAGCGCAATTTCCCCGGAGTGAGCCTGGCTGGTCTCTAGCGCCCGGGACCCGTTACTCGCAGTGAGCACCGTGTATCCCAGCGAAACGAGAACTCCACTGGTCAGATTTCGCAGAGAGTCTTCGTCTTCTACCAGCAGGATCGTCTCGTGTCCTGCCAGGAGGGGCGCGGGTAGGACCTTGCGAGTCTCCGGGGCGGCACCTCTCTCTACGCGAGGTAAGTAGATCTTGAATGTAGTTCCTTCTCCCAGTTCGCTCTGCAGTTCGATATATCCGTCGCTTTGCTTCACCACGCCATAAACAGTCGCCAGTCCCAGTCCCGTACCTTTGCCCTTCTCCTTGGTGGTAAAGAAAGGTTCGAAAATGTGTCCTTGAATCTCGCGCGACATGCCGACCCCCGTGTCGCTTACCGTCAGCAACACGTAGCGACCCGGCTTCACGGGATACGAATAGCGCCGTACTGACATTTCATCGAGTTCGGCGTTTTCGGTTACGATGGTGAGTCTCCCGCCGTTGGGCATCGCATCGCGGGCGTTCACCGCCAGGTTGAGGATGACTTGTTCGATCTGGCTCTGGTCGGCCTTAACGTATGCCAGATCTTGTTCCAGCGAGGTCTGCAGTTCGATGTCTTCGCCAATCAAGCGTCGTAACATCTTCTCCGTGTCGGTAATGGTCGCGTTCAGGTCTAGGACCACTGGCGCCAGCACCTGCTGTCGGCTGAAGGCGAGAAGTTGGCGAGTTAACGATGCTGCCCGCCGTCCAGCCTGCAGGATTTCTTCCACACACGGCCGCAATGCTTCGCTCTGCACCATTCGTTCCTGGAGGATCTCGCTGTAACCGATAATCACCCCGAGAATATTGTTAAAGTCGTGGGCAATCCCTCCCGAGAGCCTGCCTACGGCTTCCATCTTTTGCGACTGTCGGAATTGTTCTTCGAGGCGCTTGCGGCTGGTGATGTCGCGATTCACGATCACCAGGCGCTCGACTTTCCCATCCGTATTCAGGACCGAACTGGCAGTCGACTCGAGGATTCGCCACGTACCATCCTTGTGGCGCATGCGGTATTCGATTCGCCGCCCTACTCCGGTACAGCGCGCTTCCTTGGTTGCTTCTGCTACCAACGGACGATCCTCGGGATGGATCTGTTCCATCGGCGAGCTGTCGTGTAGTTCCTCACGGCTGTATCCAAGAAGCCGTTCGTAAGCTGGACTGTTGTAAAGACGCCGGCCGCTGCCATCGATGACGGCGATCATGTCGGCCGCATTCTCAGTGATCAGGCGGAACAGTTCTTCGCTTTCAACCAAACGCTGCCGGATTCGGTAAATTTGCAACTGCTGATAAACAACGTAGATATCGAACAGCAAAACTAATCCGACCAAGCCTCGAACCGCGTGGGCTAATTGCAGACCGTCTCCCGCACCGTCAGTGTGATGGATCATGGGAACCACAAAGGAGACGAGGCCCGCAGTCAGCAGCAAAGTCACTGCCACCGCCGATAGCCACAACCACCATTCACGCCGCTCTACCTTCTTCAAGCCGGCGCGCACCGATACCGTGCTGACCACCTGATCGTTTCGGTCTTTGCTCTCGGATGGACTCATTCGCGGATCCAGTCCCTGGCAGCGTGACATGGGGGAAAACTGGTCAGACCAGGGCCAAGGGGCTGCGGAAGGGTAGTGCAAGCCAGTCTCCGGGAGGCTTTCCTGCTCCTGAATTTGTAAGTGGTTCAATCCTAAGGATAAAGTTCGCGTAAGCCAAATGCGACGCTAGGGGTTTCGAGAGTTGGATGTCCTCGCTCCAGAACTTTGTCCAAAGCTTGGACAAATCCGGCTGGCGGCTCTGTAGTAAAGTGCTCGCCACATGGACTCCGGGCTCGTAAGATCATGTTGGTGTGACTTTTCCGGGCTGCGCAGACTTTTGCGCTATGTGCGATCTTGTGATAACTAGGGGCAGCGCTCATTTGGGGGCTGAAGAGGGCAGCAATGTTACAGGCGGGGCAGAATTTAAGGGGACTGCGGGAAAGGCTTGGGCTGACAATGCGCGACGTGGAAAGCGCCAGCGCGCGGATTGCGGAAAGGCACGGGAATGAAGAATTCCTCGTTGGACCCAGCCGACTCTCAGACATCGAAACCAAGGGACTGATTCCCAGCATTTATCGGGTTTATGCGCTGGCTGTGATTTACCGTCGCGACATGCGAGAGATTCTCTCGTGGTACGGCGTCGATGTGAATGATGAAGCCGCGGATCTGGCCTTGGCCATTCCACCCAAGTCGCATCGCGCCGAGAGTTTACAAAGCGCCACCGTGGTGCAAATGCCTGTCCGCCTTGACCCCGCATTTGATCCTCGCCGCACCATGAATGTGGGCCGCATGATCGAAGAGTGGGGGCCCATTCCGTTGAGTTATCTTTCCCAGTTCGCCAACGATAAGTACACCTACGGATATGTAGGTAGTGAAGATTTCACTATGTACCCAATTCTCCCACCCGGTACTTTTCTTCAAATCGATGAGAGCCGAAGCAAAGTGACCGACGGAGCCTGGAGATCCGAGTACGAGCGCCCTATTTACTTTGTGGAAACCCGCGAGGGGCATACCTGCTGCTGGTGCAGCATGAAGCGAGAGAATCTGATTTTACAGCCCCATCCGTTGTCTCCGGTGCCGGTGCGCGTGCTTCGCCATCCGCAGGAAGCGGAGGTGATTGGGCAAGTCGTGGGCGTCGCCATGCGTCTGGGCGAGTGGCAGGCTATTTCTTCTTTGTCAGACACAAAAGAGCGTGCAGCACTGAGCTGAGATGCCGACCAGACCCGGCACTAGCCTGCCCCGGGATCATTTCCGGCAATCTGGCATTTAGGTCCGTGATCAAAGTCTGCGCATCGGTGCCCCGCGCGTCACCCGATACCTGCGCATCCCTGACCAGACGTTCCATCGGTGTTCTCAGAATGCCCGTAACCGTCGCCCGATGGGCATCTTCCACTGCGCGTTGCGCGGCCAACTCCCCATGCACCCGGGAAAGACCCCAGTGCCGGTAATTGCCGTCCTGCCGCCGCAGGCTGGCCAGATATTCCAGCCGGGCCAGCAATCCCTGAACCGCGGAAAGGGTCGTGTTCTTAAGGTCTTCCAACGCGGATTGCAAGGTCATTGTTAATCCTGTTCTGATTCCGGAAAACTGAAAGCTTTGCCGCAACCTCTATTTTCCGGGGCCTCCATCCTGCAAAGTATCACGGTCTCAACTTCTCGAAAAGGAGCTTCACCCCGTGAAAAAAATCATTTTCGCCCTCTCGCTTGGACTGGTATTGCTTGGTGCCCTGGGAACATCCGTCGCCGATGGCGGACCTATGCCCACTTGTGACCCAAACAGCGGCACCTGCAAGATGAAACCACCGAGCCTTGTGGCCGATGCAAGATAGTGTTGTGAGGCCACCGCAAAAGCGCTATCCTTCTTACGATTAAGCGTAGTTCTTGCGGTGGCCTATGACTCTCGTACGTGGTCTTTTTTACGCAGGGTGGATCGCGCCGGCGATTTTCCAGGCGCTGATAGTCGTAGTCATGATCCGTCGCCGCCTAGTTCGTGAGTTTCCCGTATTCGCATCTTATACGGCTTTCCAAGTCGTTTACTTCTCTGTTCGATTCTCCCTTTTTCTATTCGCTCCTGATCGCTACAGTTGGTTCTTCTATGCCTCATGGCTAGGAAAAGCCACGGAGCTAGCACTGGGATTCGCCGTGATTTATGAGATTTTCTCGCACGCCTTCCGGCCTTACCCAGCCATCCACAAACTCAGTGGCCTGCTGTTTAAATGGGCAACTGGAATTCTCCTGTTTCTAGTGGTGATCGCGTCGGCGGCGGCGCCGGTATCCGGCGGAAGTCAGACGGTTTTCAATTTCTTCTTGCTTGATCGGGCTCTCGAGATCATGCAGTGCGGTTTGCTGCTTCTTCTTTTCCTGTTTTCATCTTACTTTGGGCTTTCCTGGCGTCACTACCTTTTCGGTATTGCTTTAGGCTTCGGGTTGTACGGGACGGCCGAACTTACCCTCGCGGCATTAAGAACAGAGTTCGGGTCTTCGCTGGACAGTGCATTCAATCTGGTGGTGCCGCTTGCCTACAACTGTTCTGTTCTGATCTGGGTTTCTTACTTACTCCGGCCTGAACCGGTGCGACGTTCCATTAACTTGAAGGCGGAAGACGGCCTGAGAGAGTGGAACCACGAGCTCTTGAGGTTGCTCAACCAATGATCACTTTCATCTTCTCTATCTTCGTCGTTATCCTGCTTCTGACGGGCGCGCTTTTGCTGCGGAGACGGACCCTTCCATCAAACGCCCTGGAGGAACTCGTTTCGCAAACCCGCGCTGTTGATATCGCGGCCTTCCGAAACCTGGTCGACCCCGACGAGGAGCATTACCTTCGGCGCAAGCTTTCTCCTCGCGAATTCCGTTCCATCCATCGAGAGCGCATGATCGCTGCTACCGAGTACGTGCGAGCCGCTTCCCACAACGCCATGATTCTCATGCGGCTCGGCGAAGCCACCCGGCATCATGCCGATCCGGAGATTGCCCGGACGGGGCAAGAACTGGTCAACAACGCAACCCAACTCCGGCTCTACTCATTGCTCGCGATGGCGAAGCTCTACACCGTGATCTGCTTGCCGAATGCCGCCCTTTCGCTGGGCGCGATGGCCGACCGATACGAGAGGGTCAGCGGGCTGGCGGCGCGTGTTGGACGGATGCAGGATCCCGTCAGGGCAGCTCGTTTATTCGCCACGATGTGATTCAAGGAGGGTTGTTCGGAATTCCGAAAATCCTCCTTTTCCTCCAAAACGAGCGACAGCTCATCGGTCTTTTTGGTCACCTAAGGGTTCCGATAATATTTTCCTTCCCTTCACAAAGTGTTCCTAACAGTCCGGATTTGAAGTAGATCCGCGCTTTCCGCTTTTTGCAGTTGTTCCTGCGTGTTCGGCTTCCGGAAATCGCCTTCGACTGCTGCTGCCGTCCCCCAATTCCAATCCGGTGTGCAATATAGATTTCTTTACATATTTCTAGAGTGTCTTTACACACTGCGCTCGATATCGTCGTTAGCATCGAAGAGACATCGTCGTGCCCAAGGTCGCGCAGGACTATTGTCCCTTTACCGCAACCAGCTCAAGGGTTTTCACGTCCAATTGGTACGCAGATTATGATGGAAGTCAGCGCAGGTCGCAGGCAGTACGGGGAGGCTGAATAAGTGTCTCACAACGGCGTGGATTCCACGCAAATTGGTGTACCTCGAGTTGCTCACAAGCTCTTCCGACAGGCACGAACGTTTCTTCTGCTCATCCTGATCGTCTGGTGCGGTGTCTGGCTTGGATGCAGCAGTGCCGATAAGCCGTCCACCGCTCGCGCCGGCGGCCCGCCCCAAGCCATGCCCGTAGGCGTTGCCACCGCCAAAAAAACGGATATGCCGGTCTATCTGACAGGTCTCGGGTCCGTGCAAGCCTTCAACACAGTCAGCGTAAAAAGCCGGGTGGACGGTCAACTGGTTCAGGTCGCCTTTAAGGAGGGCCAACATGTCAACAAAGGCGACCTCCTCGCTGTGGTGGATCCCAGGCCCTATGAGGTCGCGCTAAGCCAGGCGCAGGCACAGCTGTTTAAGGATCAAGCTTCGCTCCGCGACGCACAGCTCAACTACGAGCGCTTCAAAGGGCTGTTGCAGGACTCCGGCGCCATGTCGCAGCAACAGGTGGATACACAACGCGCCACCGCCGACCAACTCGAGGGCGCCGTCAAATCGGATCAGGCCGCGATCGACTCCGCCAAGTTGAACCTTGTCTACTGTCACATCACTTCTCCAATCAGCGGGCGCATCGGTCTTCGCCTGGTCGACGTCGGCAACATGGTTCACGCCTCCGATACCAACGCGATGCTGGTCATTACCCAACTTCAGCCGATCGCCGTCGTATTCACCTTGCCTGAAGATAATCTGCTTTCCGTCAAGACACAGATGGCCGGGAAGTCGCTCCAGGTCGATGCTTTTAGTCGAGACGACACGACCAAAATCGAGTCTGGAACTCTTCTCACCATCGATAATCAAATCGATCAGTCTACGGGCACCGGAAAGCTGAAGGCGGTTTTCGAAAACAAGGGCGAGACTCTCTGGCCCAACCAGTTCGTGAATGTTCACCTGCTGCTTCAAGTCATGAAAAACGCCATCGTGGTCCCAGCCGCTGCCATCCAGCGCGGGCCCCAAGGCACGTTTGTTTACGCCGTGAAACCGGACAAGAATGTCGAAATTCGACCGGTTAGCGTAGCCATCACCCAGGGCAACACCACCGCCATCGCCTCGGGCATCTCTCCTGGCGATGTGGTGGTCACCGATGGCCAGGACAAACTCCAGGCCGGTGTCACGAAGGTTGAGCCCCGTTCCGGTGGCGGTTCTCACAACAATGGCAGTGGGGTAAGCAACCCGCAAGAAGGTCAGAACAATACCTCTGGGGCACAATGAGTCCGTCACGCCTATTCATTCTCCGGCCGGTCGCCACATCTTTGCTGATGATTGGTCTGCTTCTGGTCGGAATTGCTGCCTACCGTCAGCTCCCGGTTTCCGCGCTTCCCGAGGTCGACTATCCCACCATTCAGGTGATGACGTTCTACCCGGGCGCCGACCCGGATGTGATGGCATCCTCAGTGACTTCGCCCTTGGAGAGGCAGTTTGGACAAGTCCCAGGCTTGAGCCAAATGACCTCGACCAGTTCGCTTGGAAGCTCGGTCATTACGCTTCAGTTCGCTCTTGACCAGAACATTGACGTCGAGGAGCAGCAGGTACAGGCCGCCATCAATGCGGCTACCACTTACCTTCCCAAAGATCTTCCCAACCCTCCGATCTACAGCAAAGTCAATCCGGCGGACTCGCCAATCCTGACTCTTGCCCTGACTTCCAACACTCTCCCGCTTTCCAAAGTGGAAGACCTGGCGGATACCGCCCTGGCCCAGAAGATCTCGCAATTGCCCGGCGTGGGATTGGTTTCGATTAGCGGAGGTCAGAAGCCGGCAGTTCGTATTCAGGCGAACCCCACCGTCTTGGCGGGTTACGGGCTTGGCCTCGAAGATGTTCGTACCGCTCTTGCGGCCGCGAATGTTGACCAAGCCAAAGGCGTAATCGACGGGCCTCGCCAGTCGTTTACCATCGGTGCGAACGACCAGCTTCTTTCCAGTAAGGACTACAACTCGGTCATCGTCGCGTATCGCAACGGCGCACCTGTCCGCTTGTCGGATGTAGCCGTCGCGGTCGATGGGGCGGAGAACACCAAGCAGGCCGCCTGGGTGAACACTACCCCGGCCATCATTGTGAATATTCAGCGCCAGCCCGGCGCGAACATTATCGGAGTGGTGGATCGGATCAATCTACTCCTCCCAGCTCTTAAGACCTCGCTTCCCACCGGAGTCAACGTCCAGACCCTCACCGACCGGACGGAGACGATTCGCGCTTCCGTCGAGGATGTGCAGTTCGAGTTGATGCTGACCATAGTGCTGGTGGTGTTGGTCATTTTCCTGTTCCTCAGAAACTTGGCGGCCACCGTCATTCCCAGTGTCGCGGTTCCGTTGTCCATGGTGGGTACATTCGGGGTCATGTACCTGCTCGGTTACAGCTTGAACAACTTGACCCTCATGGCGTTGACGATCTCGACCGGTTTCGTAGTCGACGATGCCATCGTCATGATCGAGAACATCGATCGTTTCCTCGAAGAAGGAGAAACGCCGCTTCAGGCTGCACTGAAGGGCTCCGGGCAGATCGGATTCACCATTGTTTCCCTCACCGTCTCGTTGATCGCGGTACTGATCCCCCTCCTGTTCATGGGAGATATCGTGGGCCGGCTGTTCCGCGAATTTGCCGTCACCCTCGCAGTGACGATCTTGGTCTCGGCGGTTGTCTCTCTCACCTTGACCCCGATGATGAGCGCCAAACTACTGAGGCGAGCAGATCCTAATAAACGTGGCCGCTTCTACCAGGCTTCAGAACGTTTCTATGAACGGGTGATTGCTTTCTATGGTCGGACGCTGAAGTTCGTCCTCCGCTACCAGACCACAACGCTACTGATCACCGTTGGAACTCTTGCTTTGACTCTGTTCTTGTACGTTGTCGTGCCCAAGGGATTTTTCCCCGTGCAGGATACCGGGGTCATCATGGGTATCTCTGAAGTGCCGCAGAATTACTCATTCCAGGCCATGTCACAGCGGCAGCAGGCCGCGGTCAAAGTCATTCTGCAAAATCCCAACGTAGCCAGTCTCTCTTCGTTCATCGGTGTCGACGGCACCAACACCACTCCCAATAGCGGACGCATTCAGATCAATTTGAAGCCGCGAAATCAACGCAGTGAGAGTGCATCGGAAATCATTCGCGATCTTCAACCGAAGCTGGCCCAGGTTGAGGGAATCACCATTTTCATGCAGCCGGTGCAAGATCTTACGGTCGAAGACCGCATCAGCCGTACTCAATTTCAATATTCGGTCGAAGATGCGGATGCTCAAGAGCTGGCCAACTGGTCTCCAAAGCTCCTGGCAAAGCTGCAGGCCCTTCCCGAGCTGCGAGATGTTGCCAGTGACCAGCAAAATAACGGGCTGGAGGCCGACCTGGTCATTGATCGCGACACTGCGTCCCGCCTCGGCATTCTGCCGCAAGCGATCGACGACACCCTATACGACGCCTTCGGACAGCGTCAGGTCTCGACGATGTTCACGCAGCTGAATCAGTATCACGTCGTGCTCGAAGTCAAACCCGACTTCCAGGAACATCCAGACGATCTTGCCAACATCTATGTCAAATCAGGCACTGGCATGCAGGTGCCGCTGTCTGCATTTACCCATCTCCAAACCAAGAACACCTCGCTCGCGATCAATCATCAGGGCCAATTTCCGGTGGTGACGCTCTCGTTTAACCTGGCGCCCGGGAAATCCCTGGGGGACGCGACCAAGGCCATCGAAGCGGCGGAGCGCGACATCGGTCTGCCGCAAAGCGTTCACACCGCCTTCCAGGGAACCGCCGCGGCCTTCAGAAATTCTCTGGCTTCTGAGCCTTGGCTGATCCTCGCCGCTATCATTACGGTTTACATCGTTCTCGGCGTCTTATACGAGAGCTACATTCATCCGGTCACGATCCTTTCGACGCTGCCCTCGGCAGGTGTAGGCGCCATTCTCGCGCTCGCTCGTTACTGGGAACGACCTGAGCGTAGTGGCTCTAATTGGAATCATTCTTTTAATCGGCATCGTGAAAAAGAACGCGATCATGATGATCGACTTCGCTCTCGAAGCCGAGCGGGTTGAGAAAAAGCCGCCAGAAGAAGCGATTTATCAAGCTTCGCTGCTGCGTTTCCGTCCCATCATGATGACCACCATGGCGGCATTGCTCGGCGGACTGCCGCTCGCTCTGGGCCGCGGCACTGGTTCAGAACTGCGGCATCCACTCGGGATCACGATCGTTGGCGGATTGCTCGTCAGCCAGCTGTTGACTCTGTATACGACGCCCGTAGTCTACCTGTGGTTCGACCGGCTAGCGCACCGCTTTGAACGGTTTAAGATCGGAAACCCTATTGACGAACCCGCCCCCGGCCCCGCAACGGGGGATTGAATATGAATATCTCGGCTCCATTCATTCGCCGGCCCATTGGAACGTCGCTCCTCGCGGCGGCCCTGGTCATGGCTGGGGCCCTGGCATTTAATTATTTACCCGTTGCGCCGTTGCCGCAGGTGGAGTTCCCCGTCATTCAGGTTTCGGCAGGCCTTCCCGGAGCCAGCCCCGCAACCATGGCGTCGGCGGTTGCGACTCCGCTGGAACGACAGTTCGGACGCATCGCCGGCGTCAATCAGATGACCTCGACGAGCCAGCTTGGTTCGACCAGCATCGTTCTGCAATTCGATCTCAATCGCAACATTGACGCCGCAGGCCGCGACGTACAAGCCGCCATCAATGCCGCTCGAAGCCAATTGCCGGCGAACCTTCCCGGCAATCCTTCGTATCGCAAAGTCAATCCTGCGGACGCGCCCATCCTGATTCTCGCTCTGACTTCCGATACCTACACCCTTCCGGCAATGTATGACGCTGCGGATTCGATCCTGGCGCAGAAGCTCTCGCAGGTCTCGGGAGTCGGACAGGTGTTTGTTGGCGGTGCCGCACGGCCGGCGGTCCGCGCCGAACTGAATCCCACCTTGCTCAACAAGCTTGGTGTGGGTCTCGATACCGTGCGCACTGCGCTTGGCTCAGCCAACGCCAACCGTCCCAAAGGCGAAGTCTCTGGCGCACTCAACGCTTTTACCATCGATGACAACGATCAGCTGTTCAAGGCGGAGCAGTATCGAAAATTGATCGTGTCTTATCAGAATGGCGCGCCCGTTCGCTTGGGAGACGTCGGCGATGTGCAGGATTCCGTCGAAGACGTTCACGTGGTCGGCCTTTCCAACGGCAAGCCCGCGGTGCTGATCATCATCTTCCGGCAACCTGGGGCAAACATTATCGCCACCGTCGATAAGGTTCGCGAGTCGCTGCCGCTCCTGCAGTCCTCTATATCTCCGGCCATCAATCTCAACGTGGTGATGGATCGCACGGTGACCGTCCGCGCTTCCGTGCAGGACATTGAACTAACCCTGATCATCTCCGTCATACTCGTGATCCTTGTGGTCTTTGCCTTCCTGCGTACGGTTCGCGCCACGCTGATCCCCAGCGTTGCGGTTCCGCTCTCGCTGGTCGGCACCTTCGGGCTCATGTACCTGTTCGGGTATAGCCTCGACAATCTCTCGCTCATGGCGCTCGCGATTTCCACGGGCTTCGTGGTGGACGACGCCATCGTTGTACTTGAAGACATCACGCGCTACCTGGAGCAGGGAGTTCCCCCAGTAGCAGGCGGCATTCCGTGGCGCGAGTGAAATCGGCTTTACCGTGCTCTCCATGAGCACGTCGTTGATTGCGGTATTCATCCCCATCTTGTTGATGGGCGGCATCGTCGGGCGTTTGTTTCGCGAATTCGCCGTGGTGCTCAGCATGACCATCGCGGTCTCGCTTGTGGTTTCGCTGACGACTACACCCACGATGTGCGCCAAGTTCCTACGGCCTCTCAATCGGGAAAAGCACGGCCGCATCTACCGTTTCAGTGAGCGCGCCTTTAATCGTCTGCAGGAAGGCTACCGTCGCAGCCTGCTATGGGTCTTGCGGCATCAGCCACTCACGCTGGTGGTCACAATTCTGACGGCGTGCCTCAGCGTTTATCTTTACATCCAGGTTCCCAAGGGATTTTTCCCGCAACAAGACACCGGGCGAGTCATGGGTTCGGTGCAGGCCTCGCAAGACATTTCTTTCCAGGCAATGACAAAGAAGATGTCGCAGTTTGTGAACATCGTTATGCAGGATCCCGGAGTGGAAACCGTCGTGGCTTTCGCCGGCGGCAATACCGCTTACAACAACGGGCGCATGTTCATCACTCTCAAGCCTCTCAACGTGCGAAAAATCAGCGCTGACCAGGTGATTGGCCGGATGCGCAAGAAGCTTGCGGTCGTTCCCGGAGCGTCGCTCTACATGCAATCCGCGCAAGACCTGACCATCGGTGGCCGCCAGAGCCAGGCTCAGTATCAGTACACGCTGCAGGGAGAAAATCTCGACGAACTCAATGAATGGGCCCCCAAACTTCTTGCTAAGCTCCGCGGCATGCGACAGTTGACCCAAGTCAACACCGATCAGCAGGATAAGGGCCTGGAATTGAACGTGGTAATCGATCGCGACACCGCCGCTCGGCTTGGTGTGTCCGCGTCCGATATTGACAACGCACTCTACGACGCCTTCGGACAGCGGCAGGTGTCGATCATGTATCGCCAGTTGAACCAGTATCACGTGGTCATGGAAGTGGCGCCTGAGTTCTCAGACAGTCCCGATACCTTGCAGGAAATATACGTGCGCGGTTCCAACGGTACAGCCGTGCCCCTCGCCGCTTTCGCGCACTTCGGACCCGCGAACACGCCGTTGGCGGTGAGTCACCAGGGGCAATATCCTGCGGTGACACTGTCTTTCAATCTTTCTCCGGGCGTTTCGCTCGGGGAAGCAACGCAGTTAATCGAGAATGCCGAAAGGCAGATGGGATTTCCCTCCAGCATCAATGCCGCGTTTCAGGGAACTGCGGCCGCATTCCAGGAATCGCTGTCAAACGAGCCTCTTCTCATTCTCGCCGCGTTGGTCACCGTCTACATCGTTCTTGGAATTCTGTACGAGAGCTTCATCCATCCCATCACGATTCTCTCCACCCTACCTTCGGCCGGAGTTGGCGCGCTGCTCGCATTGCTGATCTCAGGCAATCAACTCGATGTTATCGGGCTTATCGGAATCATCCTGCTGATTGGCATCGTAAAGAAGAATGCCATCATGATGATTGATTTCGCGCTCGAGGCCGAGCGCAAGGAAGGGAAGAACTCGACCGATTCGATCTACGAAGCTTGCGTGCTCCGCTTTCGTCCCATCATGATGACCACGATGGCGGCGCTGCTCGGAGGATTGCCGTTGGCCGTCGGAACCGGAACTGGCTCTGAATTCCGTCGTCCCCTTGGCATCACCATCGTGGGTGGTTTGATCGTGAGCCAGATGCTGACGCTGTTTACTACTCCCGTGGTCTACATCTACATGGACCGCTTGCGTATTGTGTTCCGGCGCGGCCGTGGCGGCGCAAGCCGCCCGGCAGCCCTGCCCCCTTCTACTCCGCGTCCGCATCCTGCTGATTAGGCCTTTACCGTCATCACCGGAACGTCCGCACCGCAGATGACGCGATCAGCAATTTCCCACGGACTGTGGGAGGCGATGCTGGATGCATGCTCTCGAAGTCCGATCAGAATCAAATCGGCCTGATGTTTCCTGGCAGCACTGAGAATTCCTTCGACCGGAAATTCTACATCCGTCGCGAACTCTACTCTCCCTTGCAAGTCCAGATCTTCGGGAATTAGTTTCTTCAATTGTTCCAGCGTTTGTACTTCGATCCCTTTTCGCATGCCTTCCAATTTCGACCCCAGGTACCAAAAACTGTCCGCCGAAGTCAGCGCGAGCGGAGGAATCACGTGCAGCAGTATCAGCGTGCCGCGGTTCTGATTAATCAAACTCGCGCCCAAGACCAGCGCCTGACGTGAGGCGGCGCCGAAATCCGTCGCCATCAGAACGCGCCTAGGCACGAACGCGTCGGCAGCAGTGCCAATCGAGCTCACATGAGGGCTGATGACCAGCACTGGACACGAGACGTGTCGAAAAACATTTTCCGCCACGGAACCGGCCACAACCTTCATAAGGCCTTCGCGCCCGTGGGTTCCCACCACAACCAGATCGATGCCCTCGCGTTCTACAATCTCCTGGATTTGCGCGGATATATCTCCTTGGCACAGCAGGGTATGATGCGGAATCCCACGGAGAGCCCCGGCTTCATCCAGCCTGGTCTCAAGCTCCGTCAAATCCCGCCACGCCGCGTCTCCGGCAAGTCCTACGGTTTCGGGTCCGGCGAGTGCAAAGTTCATGGTTGAGACTACGTGAGCGAGATAGAAACTCCCGTGCAATCCACGCGTCAACGCTGTCGCGTAGTCCAAGGCTTTTTTCGAGTACTTGGAGAAATCCGTCGCAAACAATACTTTTTTCAGAGTGGGTAGTGTTGCGGTTGCCGAAGACATAAAACCTCCCGGCATTGAGGAAGGCAAGCCTTCCATGCAACTCTATTCTGGAGCCACGGGGAACTGAATGCAGTGACCGCCATCACCGAAAATATAGAGCGACTCAGCGCTCCAATGCGGCCCGGTCCCACTTACCAAGGTTCGCACCCGCATCGTAAGTAGTCTGAAGGAACGCGAGCAAGGTTTCGGCAGGCGATGAGGATGCTCTGACGTCTTCGTACATCAACAGAAACTCGTGCAAAGCAGGGTGATAGTAGGCTTGCGGCGGTGACGCTTTTGCATCGGCAAAGCCCACGGGCTCCGGCGCGGCATACGCGTAAAAGGCAGCGTCTTGGATGTCGCCGCTTCCCGGCCAGAATCCCGCGCTGATGACCTCGTGAGAATACGCCTCGCGCGTGATCGGATCCGCGCCCGGGCGCTCAGGTGCCCTGCGGCCAGAAAAGCGAGTCACCGCCAGATCGAAGCTTCCCCAGAAAAAATGCACCGGGCTGCACTTGCCCACAAACTCGCAGCGGAAGTCTTTGAGCACACCATCGATCAGAACCAAGGCACGAAAAAATCTTTCCACCGCCGCCCGATCGTAAGCCGCATGCACTGTGTCTTTCTCGAACGGAATCGGATTTGGAATCTCCACCGGCACCGGCCAAATCTTTACCGCAATGCCGACCTTTCGCAGCGCATCCATGAAAATGCGGTAGAACTCAGCCACGGACCTCGGTTCCAACGGGATCGTTTCACGCTGCCCGGAGTTACTGTGAATCCGCAGCTGATGCTGAATGAAATCGAACTGCACCTCGAAAATCCCTTCTGGGTAGGGAATCGCGGATGTGGTCAGACCGAGCGAATTCACGTAGAGCGGTACTTGCCACCAATGATTCAACGGAGGACTGAGTGCGAGTCGAACCTTCCCCACGATCTGCGTCCACATATGCAGTGTTTCGCAGGTGTCTTTCCAATCAGCCAAATGCAAAGCCGGCCAAGGCTCTTGATTCGTAATGATCGCCATGATGTCCAATTAGTGTACCTCTAGGGAGTTGACGCTGCCTGCGGGCCTGTCGCTCGCACCAGCCTCTCCACTGGAGCTACTGCCGCCAAGAGCAACTGCGCATTGGGCTTGCCTGCCTCTTTTAGAAACGCGAGTTGATCATCCGTCCAATCCGCAGGTGCGTTCTGATGATTCGATAGATATTCCATCGCTTGCAAACCGTCCGCGCCCACATGTGCCAAAGCCTGCGAAATCGGGACTACCTCTTTCAACAGGAATGACTCCGCCAGCGGTTCGAGTTTCGTGTCATTGTCCTTCCAAGAGGTCAGTAGATTGCGCAGTTCCGCCGTTTGCTGCTCGCTGGCACTCCCTGACAGAAACGCCGTCACCAACTTGTCGGCTCTGCGCGCAACCTCGCTTTCGGGGCGGGCTGCATCGATAACACGATAAAGAGGGGTTGCGCTGGTAGCTGGGGTGATTGCGAGTTCTTCCCGTGCATAATCTTTTACCGGTTCCACCGCATCGGCCAGAACCCGAATCGCAGAACTGTCGCGATTACCCGCGATTCTCTCCAGCATCGGACGATAATTCGCGTTGTGCGTGAGCCCGATGAAATCCAGCTTGCGGCTGACTTCATCCATCCGGGCGTACATCGAATCCGTGTCACGCACGTCCGGTTGAGACCAAAGCCGTTCCGCAATGGCCGCAGCTCGCGGCCAGATGCGAGAGTCGATGTTCTCGGGCGAAACATATTCTGACCAGATACAAGCTTCGCCACCCAGGATGCGTTTCTTTTCTTCGGGGCTGAGATTGGCCGCGGAAGCTGCCAGGGGATCTACTTCGTAATGCCGCGCCGCGGACCAGTTCAGATCCAAGTAATACCCATAGGAGAGAAGCCCGCGGAAACCCTGCTTTGCCGCTGCGGCAAGCGAATCCTGGCCCCGCCACGACTGGATCACAATCGAATTCGGAGAAGCGGGACTTAGAACCTCATCCCATCCCACCATGGTCTTTCCGTGCTTGGCAACGATCTTCTGCACTCGCTGCACAAAATACGTTTGCAGCTCTTCGTCACTTTTCATCCCGTGCAGCCGTTTGAAGTCTCGGACGGCCAGGTTGCTGTCCCACTGCTTGCCGTTCACCTCGTCGCCGCCGATGTGGAAATATTGATCGGGAAACAGCTTCGCCATCTCCCCAATAAATTCATCGAGAAATTTGTAGGTCTGCTCCTGCGTGGGATCCATCGCAGGATCGAATACTCCCCACTTGCGTTCGATTTCATAAGGTCCCGGTGCGCTCGCGAGCTCCGGATAACCTACAAACCAGGCCGTCGTGTGGCCCGGCATGTCAAACTCAGGTACAACCCGAATGCCGCGATCCCGAGCGTAGGCGATAATCTCTCGAACTTCCGCCTGCGTATAGTACTGACCGTCGGACCCCAGCAATTGAAGCTTGGGGAAGCGCCGGCTCTCCACGCGAAATCCCTGGTTGTCGGAAAGGTGCCAGTGAAACACGTTCAGCTTCACCGCAGCCATGCCATCAAGATTTCTCTTGAGGACGTTCATGGGCATGAAGTGCCGGCTCACATCGATCATCAAACCCCGCCAGGGAAAACGCGGCGCATCTTCGATACCCAGAACCGGTACCGCGTAGCCCGAATCGCTGATACGAACCAGCTGTAAAAATGTCTGTAACCCGCGCATCACTCCCAGTGTCGTGGGCGCGATCAGCGTGGCGCCGTCGCGGGTTACCTTCAACTCGTACGATTCATCTTCGCCCAGTTCCTGCACATCTTTGCTGTCACTGTCACTGCGAATGGTTAGCGTGGCTTTGGTCGGATCCGCCGCTTTGCCGTCGAACACGAGCATGCCCGTCTGTGCCTTCAGATTCTCCAGAAAAAAATCCACTGCTCGTTGCAGATGGGTGTCGGTGCGCCCAGTCACCGCCACAGAAAAAGAACGGTCAATGGCAAGCTGGCCTTCACCCATCGTGACTTTTGCCGGCATTGGCATTACATCGATATTTTGAGCGCCGGCCAGATGAGCCGAGACGCAACACGCGAGCGCAACCAGGAACATGGACCTCATGATCTGTTTTCCGCCTCCAGAAACATTCTTATCGTTCGCCGGGATTCGTAAATCGTCTGCTGTTCCCACTCTCTCATAACACGATTCCTCTGTGCATTATGTGATCCCGCAAACTCACTCGGAGTTTCTCGAATTTCGTAGGCACTCTCTGAGATTCCGGAAGTGCTGTTTTACCCTGCCGTAGCTGCCACAAAAATAGGCATCAATGTGACTCACCTGTTTTGGCCACCAAGCTGCACCTTCCACTTCCATCTCTGCTGTTCAAGAGACACAGAACAAGGAGTTCATGTATGCGAATGTTGAGATCGGGTGCAGTCGCTGTTGTTTTTGTTTTCGTTTCTGTTGCGGCGTTCGCGCAAGCTGGCGCCCTCGGAGGAACCATAACAGATGCCAGTGGCGCGGTAGTTTCCAGTGCTCAGATTACGGCCACCAACAAGATGACAGGTGAGAAGCGCACCGCGCAAACCAGCGACTCAGGGGCTTACTCCATCCCGAATCTCCCGGTGGGCACCTACCAGGTTCTTCTGGAAAAGTCGGGCTTCAAGCCCGTCCTGTTCGACAATGTCAATATCAGCGTCGCGCAGATCGTACCTTTAAATGGCAAGTTCGAAGTCGGCTCCGTTCAGGAAACCGTGACGGTTGCCGGTTCCCAGGAAGCGCCGGTCGAAACTGAGAGTACGCAACTCAGCAATCTCGTTGATCAGCAGCGCATCAAGGATCTCCCATTATTGACGCGCAACCCTTATGAACTCGTGCTGTTGTCCCCGGGAACTTCGCAGACCAACAGCGCCATTGGCGGGATTACCGTAAACGGCGCCCGCGAACGAAACAACAACTTCATGCTCGACGGCGTGGACAATAACGACACGTCCGTTCCCGGAATTCTGGGCGGTGTGCTTGATGCCAACCCGGAGTCTACCCAGGAATTTCGCGTCATCACCAACACCTTCAATGCTGAATTTGGCCGAAATACGGGTGCGATCGTCGACGTCGTCACCAAGAGCGGTACCAACGAATTCCATGGGAACGCGTACTGGTTTGGCCGTTACAACGGCTTCGGCGGCGCGCGCGACTGGTTCAACCGCGTCGGTTCGCCGCAGGATCCCTACGTACGCAATCAGTTCGGCTATTCATTCGGAGGTCCGATCCGCAAGAACAAGACGTTCTTCTTCTTCAATGAAGAACTTCAACGATTCCGCACCTCGCTGACGAATACTGCCACCGTTCCTACCACGCAGTTCAGGAGCGGAGTGTTCACCTGGAATACCGTCGATCCGATTACCGGCGCCCCGGTTTCAGTGCCGGTGGACTTGCGTCCCGGTTCTTCGCAAAACGCCTTTGGACTGCCGGTTGATCCCACTATTCAAAAGATATTCAGCCTGTATCCAACCCCGACACAACTGAATGGAGACGGCATTTCCGGGCAGGTTTTCTTCCCCAGTGCGTCGCGCCAGAATAGCTACCAGACGGTCGCGAAGATAGACCACCATCTCACCGACAAGCACACCGTGAGCCTGCGCTACGGATATGATCACTTCTTCGATCCCAATGTCTCGCTGTCCGACATTCTTCCCGGCGGCGTCGCTGGGGTTGCCGAAAAAGCCATCGCTCAGTCCGTGGCCGCGAATCTTACTTCCACTTTAAGCCCAACTCTGGTCAATGATTTTCGCGCCGGCTGGAATCACATCTACGCTGCTTTCGATTGCCAGGATACGAGCCTCCTCAACAGTGTCAGTCCAGTCGATCAATTCGGCTATGGTCGCGATTATCTGTTCAATCCGTTCACCAGTTTCGGTTGCCTCGCGCTCACCGCGGACAGCCAGTTCCGCAAAACCGGAACTACGAGTTTCAGCGACGACCTCACCTGGTCCCACGGAAACCATCTCCTGAAGTTCGGCATGGACTTCCGCAACGTTGGCGAAAGTGGCACGACGAACTTCAGTTCGCGGCGCCAGGTCGATACTCGCAACGCTACCAACTTCGGCGTCAGCGTTCTGCAGAACATTACGCCAACCCCAACGGTGGCACTGGATGATGCTGCTTCGGCTTTCTACGGTTTGGTTGGCAAAGACCTGAACGCCGAATTCTTCAACAGCGCCGGAGTCCGTCAGCCCACCGATGACAAGTTCTTCCGGCAACATGAGTACGACTTCTATGGTCAAGACACCTGGAAGGTCTTACGCAACCTCACCCTCAACCTCGGACTTCGTTATCAATTCAACGGAGTTCCTTACGAGGAGCACGCCAACTTCTCGAACCTGCTCAGTCCGCCCGACACCTTCCCCGTTGTGTACTCACTGGTCGGACCCGGCACCGGACACATGCTGTACAACAACGATTTCTCGAACATCGAGCCTCGCGTAGGATTTGCGTTTGACCCCAAGGGCGACGGCAAGATGGTTATCCGCGGAGCCTTTGGCATTTTCCACGACCGCGTGTTCGGCAACCTGTTCGGCAACGCCCGCAGCAGCCCGCCATTCGAACAGGACTACTTCCAGGTCCCCTTTGAGACCCTTAACAACGCGTTTGGCAGCGGCGCTTTCCCGGGCATTCCGCCAACCACCACGCCGTCAGCGATCGTGCCCGATGGCTCTGGATTGCAAACGGACGTCTTCGATACGCACTTTCGCAACAGTTCAGCCAATAACTGGGATTTCGGCATCCAGCGCGAGATTCCGGGCAACATACTTCTTGACATAAACTACGTCGGCACGAAAGGCACTCACATTTATCGGCAGGTGGACGGAAATCCTCCCGATCCCACGCTGGTAAATCAACTCGTCGCTTTCTGCAGTGATCCCACCAACTCGTTCGGTTGCACTCCGGCAACGGTGAGCAAGGCAAACCTGTTCTTCGGCGCGGAAAATGGAGTTCTGCCGTTCGACGCGGTCGCCCACAACGCGCTATTTCAGCCCTTCTACATTCGGTCGGTTGGCAACTCCATTTATCACGGATTGCAAACCAAGATCACGCGCCGCATGTCGCATGGTTTGGAAGTTCAGGGTGCTTACACCTATTCGCATGCCATCGACGATTCCGGCGACCCGCTAGCCCCGGCTGCCGGCAACCGCGGATTCCCCCGCAACTCGCGTGCGCTGTTTGAGGAGCGCGGAAATTCGGACAACGATATCCGACATGTTGCGGTCATCAACTACCTGTGGCAGCCGCCTCTCGGTCGCGGCCGCAGCTACCTCAGCAACGGCGTGCTCGGTCGCATCTTTGAAGGCTTCCAAATCGCCGGAATTACTAGTCTGCAGACCGGCCATCCGTTCGACGTCTTCAGTACTACCGATAGCGAACGCACCGGCCTAAGCAACCGCGCCGATCTTGTCGGCGATCCCTTCGCTCCCGGGGCCAATGACGCAGTGCAGAACGGACTGAAGCCATGGTTCTCCAACCCCAACGCGTTCGCGCAACCTCCGTTTGGAAGGGCGGGCTCGATTGGCCGCAACCATTTCTATGGCCCGGGTTTCGTGAACTTTGATCTCGTCCTCTCCAAGGTCATGAAGCTCAGCGAGCGTTTTGGATTGGAGACGCGCATCGAGGGCTACAACATCTTCAATCACCCTCACTTCACCAACCCCGGTTCGGACGCGCAAGTGGAAGGCAACCAGCTGAACACCGGGATTTTTGGTTTCATTACTTCGACTGCCACCCGGCCTGATGGCACCACCTCAGCTCGGCAATTGCAGGTAGCAATGAAGCTCACTTTCTGAGTTTGCAGCAAGCACGGCTGGGGCGTCCGTTGGGCAAACGGACGCCCCGTTTTTTTAGCCATCTGCTTCAAAGGAAACAAAGTTGCACCTTTCCGGAGCAGCCTTTCCGCGAAACTGCAAAGTTATGCACTTTTCGGCGTGTAGTTCAAAAGTCTTTGAACTTTCGTCTTGAAGTTGGATGAGTCCTTAGGGATACTGAACTCGCGATTTGAGTAACTGGCCGCGATTCTGGCCTCAGTCTTTCCCCCCTCGATTCAGCAAGTTCGTCAGGAGCTCATTGTGAAACCCTCAAAAGTTCTTCGCGTATTGTTGCTTGCCGTTATTGTCGCGCTTTGCGCGAGCGCTGCAATGGCTGATTCCGTTCTTGATCCCACTATCGTGATTCGCGATCCAGCGTGTCCCAGTGGTGGCTGCGTCGCAGTCGGTCAGACTTTTCAATTTGGCGTGCCCAACAGCGGCTTCGGAACTCTGTTCTTCACCAACGCCTCGGGCGTGAACTGGTTCAGCCTCAAGTTAACCGAAAGTGGAGTGGCCGCGAACGCGATCACCTGCATCAGCCTGGCCTTTGCCAACTGCTCCGTCTCAACCACCAATGGCATCACTACAATCCTGGTATCGGGTGTGAACCCCAAGTTTCCTGGGATTGGCAACGGGCAGAACTTCTCGATCCTCTTCCAATGCAATGACGGCACTTGCTGGCCTGGCGGTTTGGACTTCACCGCCGTTGCCAGCACGCCCGAGCCCGGCACCATGGCGTTGATGGCGACCGGCATCGGCGCTCTTTGGACTCGCCGTCGCAAGCTGAAAAAAGGCGCAATCGTCTAATTCGTCTTCTTGCTGTACGCGGAGACGAGCTTCTGAAACTCGGGGAGGTTCTTGATCTTGGCTAGTTCGGGATCATTCTGGGCCTCCTCGGGTGAATAGCCCTTCTGGAATGCCTCCCGCAAGGACTTCAGTGCATCCGCCGGCTTGTCATTGAGACTGTAGATCTCGATCTCATCCGACAGCAGCTGCAAATCCGATGGATCAATCGTTCGTGCCTGCCGGATATATTGTTCCGCTTGTGGGCCATCGCCCTTCTTCGCGTAATAGAGCGCCAGGTCCCCCATCACGCCGGAATTTCTCGGATTCACCTGCAGTTGGGCGTATCCCAGGTTGATCGCGCGATTGTAGGTTTCCACCGCCTTGTCCTTTTGCCCGGACCAGCGATAGGAATCGGCCAGATTTCCCATCAATTGCTCGTCCTTGGGACTCATCTCGACCGCTTTCTCGAAGGTCTTCACCGCTTCGTCGTAGCGCTTGAGAAAGAAGTACGCTGTGCCCAGGTTCGAGTAAGCTCCACCCGCGGGCTCAAGCTCCAGAGTTTTCTGCAACGGAGGAATGGCCTCGTTGTACTGGCCCAGCCGCAAATAAACCGCACCGATATTGGAGTAGCCGATCGGATTGTCGGAAGCCAACTCGGTTACGCGCTTGTAGGATTCGAGAGCTTTCTCGGTATCGCCGGTCTGCAAGTAAGCGCCGCCCAATTTGTTGTGGTTGTACCAGTAATAGGGATTCGCGCGCACCGCGGATTGGTATGCCGAAATTGCCTCTTCCTTGCGGCCGCTTGCCAGATAGGCGTCTCCGAGCCGGTAGTAGGCTTCGTCGGAGTTGGGCACTAAGTTCAGCGCTTGTTTCAACTCCTCAATTGCCTGCGCGCTTTTTCCGGTCGCGTTGTACACACTGCCGAGCGAGAGGTGCACTTCGGCCAGGTTCGCATTTAGCCGCTCCGCTCTTTGCGCCGCATCCAGGGCCTTCTCAGCGAACAGCGGATCTTTCTTGTCTTTATACAAACGTAAATTTGCATCCGCCAGGCCCGTGTAGGCCAAAGCAAAATTCGGATCGCGCTTCAACGCCGCTTCCAGAAAGTTTACAGAGGCCTGCGTATCACGGATGCCCTGGTTGCCACGCAGCGCATTGCGTCCCTTCAGATATAAGTCGTACGCGTCGGTGTCTTCGGTGGGGTGGATTCCGCTTCGTGCTAACTCTTCATTGCTTGGCTTCAGTTCCAAAGCCTGCACCAGGTCCGCATAAATGTTGTCCTCAAGGGTGAGCAAGTCCTGCGATACTCCTGAAAATTCCTGGCTCCATACCCGCTTCCCGCCGGCGATGTCCTCGAGGTTCAGCGTGATGCGAAGCCGGTCGGCGCTGCCTTGAACCGTGCCCTGTAGCACCAGATTTGCACCCAAGTCGCGCGCCATCTTCGCGATCGGCTCATCCTTGCTGGCAACTTTCTCCACCGCGGAAGAAGGCGCTACGTGCACTTCGCGCAATTGGAACAATTTCGCCGACAGCGCGTCCACCAATCCATCGGCCACATAGTTGAGCGACTTCTCATCTCCCAACACTTTCAGGGGAAGCACCGCAATATATTTCCCGCGCGCCAGTTCCGGAACATTTTCTGACGAACTGCTGTTCTGCGGAGACGTGCGCAAGATGAGGTTACGAGTGAGTGGGATGGCGAGCAACAAGACAATCAGCAAGGCCGCTCCGACCGCCCACATCCACCCGCGGCTTTCCGGAATCTGCAACGAGATCTGCACGCTGCGCGACAGCCCCGATGACATCTTCCCCGTCTTCGAGGGCGTCATGTTCGGATTCGTATGCCACGTATCCAACTGTCGCAGCAGTTCCGCCGCGCTCTGGTAGCGATGCTTGCGATCGCGCTCCAGGCAAGCGCTCACCATCTGACTCAAAGATTTCGGTACGCTGTGGTCGATCTCGGAGGGCGGAATCGCGCGCTCTTTGGTGCGTTTCACCAGGGTCGCAATGCCGGTGTCCGCCTTGAATGGCGCCTTGCCCGTCAACAGTTCGTAGAAAATCAGCCCGACTGCGAACAGATCGGATCGCTGGTCCAGTTCCTCGCCCATCGCTTGCTCGGGAGACATGTATTCCAGCGTCCCCACGAGCGCACCCGTCTGCGTCATTCCTGGGGCTTCCAGCGACCGCGCCAGCCCGAAATCCATCACCACGATCCGGCCTTGCGAATCGCGCATCACGTTCTGCGGCTTCAAGTCACGATGGATGACACCTTCCGCATGCGCCGCTTCCAGCGCGCGGCAAATCTGCTGCACAATCTCGACGGCCTGCTCTGGAGGAAACTTCCCATTCTGCCGCAGCAACGATCGCAAATCTTCGCCGTCCACGTACTCCATGGTGATGAAGCGAATGCCTTCGCCTTCCCCCAGGTCGTAAATGCGAATGACGTTTTTATGCGTGACATGGCGCGCCAGGATCAGCTCTTGCTTGAACCGTTGCAGGATCGTCGGATTACTCGCCAGTTCCGGGCGGATCACTTTCAGCGCGATAATGCGCTCCAGTTCCTGATCCCGTGCCTGGTACACAGCGCCCATGCCACCTTGGCCTAGAACGCGAAGTATGCGATAACGCCCGCCTAACATCGTTCCGGGCGGCAACAAAAGTAGGGAACTGAGCCCCCCTTCCGACGGAGGTGGTGTGAGCGGTACCGGCGATGGGGAGAATGCGCCGGAGTGCCCCATGGTGGGGCTATCGGAATCGCTGATCGGAGGAGGAGTCTGTTCCCGCACCCCGGCATCCCGCTGGGCAGCGGCCGGTGCAGAATATTCAGGCCCGAGTGGCTCCCCAGGCTTCTTGCCTTCCTCAGCCATCCCCCACCCCAACCCGGCCCACTGGAACGGATCCTCTGCGTCGGGAGGACGGCCCCAGTCCAAGCCGGAAACTTCAGAAGATGCAAGTATATACCGGCGTTAACGTTGGTTCATTGCGAATACAGGTGCATCCGCAGCGGCACCGCGAGCCCTGCTGAAGCTCGCGAATTCATCGTCTTTTAATCTGCCGTGGGCCCGCTCGACGCTTTCTGGCGCATCCGAGAAATACGCAAATCATCCCTGAAGGAGTTCTATATGCGACGAATCCCCCGGAAGTATTCCCTCGGTGCCCTCGCTGTCCTAGCCCTGTCGCTGGCTATCGCGTGTAACTCTGGATCCAAGTCAAGTTCTTTGTCCAGCGCTCCTCAGGGTGGCGGCGGAAAGCCCGGGTCGCTCATCGGCGCTGGCAGCACTTTCATTTATCCCATCATGACTCGCTGGATCAGCGACTTCCAGGGCAGCCATTCCGGAGTTCAAATCAACTATCAATCCATCGGGAGCGGCGGCGGGATTCAACAACTCAAGAAAGGATTGGTGGACTTCGGCGCATCGGACGCTGCGCTCGACGACGACCAACTCAAAGAGATGCCTGCCATCGTTCAAATTCCTGAAAGCGCAGGACCTGTGTGCATCACCTACAACCTGCCCGAACTAAAAAGTCCGTTGAAGCTGAGTTCCGCTAGCCTCGCAGGAATCTATCTCGGCACTATCAAGAACTGGCAGGATGCCTCGATCAAGAAAGACAATCCCGGCGTGAACCTGCCCAAACATGAGATCGTGGTCGCCCACCGCTCCGATGGCAGCGGCACTACCAACATCTTCACCACTTATTTAGCGAAAGTGAATCCCCAGTGGGCGCAAAAAGCCGGCAAGGGTATTTCCGTAAATTGGCCTGCGGGCATCGGTGGCAAGGGCAGCGAAGGCGTCACCGGCGTGGTGAAACAGACTCCCGGCGGCATCGGCTACGTTGAACTGAGCTACGCCAAGAACAACAATCTGCCAGTAGCGCTCATCCGCAACCAGGCGGGCACCTGGGTCGAACCCAGCGCCGCCTCCACGGCAGCGGCCATCAGCGCTTTTGCCGATCAACTAGCGAAAGATGTTCGGGAGCCCATCGTCGATCCGCCCGCTTCTGCGAACGATGCTTACCCGATCGCCGGTCTGACTTTTCTGCTTGTTCCCAAGCAAGGCAAGGACCCGAAGAAAACCGAAACCGTGAAGCAGTTCGTGGAGTACATCGTGACGCAAGGGCAGGACCAGTCAGAGGCCCTGTTTTATGCGAAATTGCCGCCGCCGCTACAACAACAAGACCAGGCGTTGCTCGCCCAGGTAGGAAGTAACAACCCGCAACAGGCTTCAAAGTAACTCAAAATTCGGCAAGGGGCAGCCGCCTCGGCTGTCCCGCCTCAGTTCAGTCCATATCTCGCATCGAGCACGCACCCGGCCCACGCGGATCGCCGCAACTTCCACATGCCCCGCCGGAAGCCGCCGCGCTCGATGATCCCTTGGTCGCGGTCGCAAACACCGACAGCTGCGGCGCCAATTTCTTGCTGTGACACTTCGGACACTCCGCCTTGTCTTTCCCAAACACCAGCGCTTCGAACTCGTGATCGCATTCCTTGCAGATGTATTCAAAGATCGGCATATCAATCCCTCAAGCGAATCAGAACGTTCTTCCATTTAAAATGATTGTGTGGGGGTAAGCAACGGCAATCGATGTCTTGGTTTTTGTGACGACCTCTCATTGTTCTTTGACGTCATCCGAGCGAAGCGAGGGATCCTGCGTGCACGCCGGTGCTCCAGACCTTCAGGCAGGCAAAGTGAGCGATAAATCAACCTTCATCCCGCGCCGCGGTTTTCGCGGCGGACACCGCCAGACGCTGGGCTCTTTCTTTCTGCCCCGGAATATTCCCCTGCCTCCGACGGAAGAGCGTCAGATTGAAGTCGAACCCGGCGTCAATGTCTTGTGCCACTGCCATTGGCAGCAAGATCGCCAGAGTGCGCTCACGGTCATCGTTCTCCACGGCCTGGAAGGTTCCAGCGACTCGAACTACATGCTCGGAATCGCTGCCAAGGGCTTTGCTCTCGGCATGAACGTGGTTCGCATGAACCAACGCAACTGCGGAGGCATGGACGGCTGCTCCCCTACGCTCTACCACTCCGGGCGCTCTGCCGATGTGGCCGCCGTCGTAAGCTCGCTTATCAAAACGGACAGCATCTCCCGTTTCGCTCTAGTCGGATTTTCCATGGGCGGAAACATCGTCCTGAAATGCGCTGGAGAATGGGGCAGGGAAGGCCCGCCGCAATTTCGCGCCGTCGCTGCTGTCTGTCCGGCGATGGATCTCGCCCCTTCAGCCGACGCTCTGCACGAAAAGCAGAATCGCCTTTACGAACTCTATTTCATCTGGAAGCTACGCCGCCGGCTGCGCGCCAAGGCTCGCATTTTCCCTGACACTTTCGATCTGCGGCGCTTGCACGGAATCTCCACCTTGCGCGAATTCGACGACAAGATCACCGCCTACTATTGCGGGTTTGACGGCGCCTCCGACTACTATGCCCGCGCCGCTGCAGCCAACGTCGTCAATCGCATCGCCGTGCCGGCTTTCATTTTGCACGCTGCCAACGATCCTTTTATCCGGATCCTGCCTGAGACTCGCAGCAAGATCGCCGCGAATCCGAACATCACATTTCAGGAAACCGAAGACGGCGGCCACTGCTCCTACATCGCGCAACCCGACGGGGACGATGGACATTGGGCGGAGAATCGCGTGCTGGAATTCCTGGCGGGAATACCGCGCTGATTTTTTGTTCGAAACGCCGAAAATAACTTCTGTCATTCCGAGCGAAGCGAGGAATCCCTGCCTGAACGATGAACTGAGGGTAGGGATGCTTCGACTCCGCAGCGGCGTCGCGTCGCGAACCGCCGCACCGCTCAGCATGACACAGCATGCTGCTATAGAATCTCTACAGATGCCGCGACGCGTGAAACACGCCGCTGTCCTGTCCTTCCTTCTCTTTCTGACGGTCTCGCTTCTCGCCGAGCCTGTCTCGCAGCTCAAGCCCGGCAACTACGTCAACGATTTCGCGCACGTACTCGAGGCCAATACGGCCGCGAATCTCAACAACATCGCGGAGCAGCTCGATCACAAGGCTAACGCCCAGCTCGCCATTGTCACCATAAACACCCTCGATGGTGCGGACATAGTCGATTACTCAGTCAAGCTCTACCAGCAATGGGGTATCGGCAAAAAGGGAGGCGATCGCGGTGTCCTGATCCTCTATGCGATTCAGGACCACAAATATTGGACCACCGTCGGCTATGGTCTCGAAGGCATTCTCCCCGACGGCAAGGTCGGTGGCTTCGGACGCGAAGCCGTACCGTTCCTCAAACAAGGCGACTACAACGGCGCAATCTCCCTGATCACGTCGCGCGTTGCTGATGTCATCGCGCAGGACGCAGGCGTGCAGCTAAGCAATGTTCAAGCTCCGCGGGCTCCGCCGGAAGAAGAAGATCGTCCGCAGCAGCTCCCGCTGTCCGTCTGGATCATCGGAATCATAATCTTCTTGATCCTGATCTCCACCTCGTTCGGCCGTTCATTGCTGTTCTGGATGTTGCTCTCGGGCCGCGGCGGTGGACGAGGCGGCTGGGGTGGGGGCGGATTCGGCGGCGGCGGCGGTGGCGGTGGTGGCTTCGGCGGGTTCGGTGGAGGCAGTACTGGTGGCGGTGGCGCCGGCGGAAGCTGGTAGAGTCTCAAGGAGCACTATGGTTCCCGAGAAACAGATCGAAGAATTTGTCGGCAAGTTGCGACAGGCTGCGGGCGACAATCTGGAGTCCGTGATCCTCTATGGCTCGGCCGCCAGCCCCGAGTACATCGAAGGTCAGTCGGACATCAACCTGCTCTGCGTCCTGCACGACACTGCGTTCCCTAAGCTGCAGCGGCTCTCCGCCACCCTGGAGTGGTGGGATCGCAAGAAGCAGCCAGCGCCCCTGATCACGACGCGTGCTGAAATCGAAGCTTCCGCCGATGTGTTTTCGATTGAATATTTTGATATGCAGAAGCGCCATCGGGTCCTCTTCGGCGACGATCCCCTCGCGAACCTGACGATCCCGATGCGTCTCCACCGGGCGCAGGTGGAATATGAGTTGCGCGAGAAGCTGATCTTGCTCCGTCAGCACCTGCTGCTGGCAGATTCCAAAAAGGATCGTCTGTGGGCCCTGCTGCTTGACTCTCTGCCGTCCTTTTCGACTTTGTTCCGCCACGCGTTGATCGCTTTCGACGGCCAGTGTTCACCGTCTGGCCGCGAAGCACTCACGCAAATCGGCACGCTGCTGCGGATTGATTCGTCAGCTTTTCTGAGCGTTCTCGACGTTCGCGAACATCGCGCCGAAGCCAGGCAGTTCAATATCGAAGATCTTGCCACTCGTTACCTTGCAGCCGTCGAGCAAGTCACGGCGGCAGTCGATAAAATGTTGGATTCCGAGAAGTAGTGTGATGAAGATTTCGTCCTTCAGGAGAAGACGATGGGAAAAGTGCTGATCGTAATCGTGGTGCTGGTCGTCATTGGGCTGCTGCTATTCGGGCCCTATATTGGAGTGCGCAACACCCTGGTCACCAAAAATGAAGCGGTTAAGGCTGCGTGGTCGCAGGTGGATATCGTTCTTCAGCGCCGCGCCGACCTCATCCCGAACTTGGTAAATACCGTCAAAGGTTATGCGCAGCAAGAGCAGACCGTTTTTGGCGAGATCGCCAACGCCCGCGCAGCCCTGCTTTCCGCACGCGATCCGCAGGACAAGATCGCCGCCAACCAGCGACTCGATGGCGCACTCGGCCGGCTCCTCGCGGTAGTTGAAAATTATCCCAATCTCAAATCGAACGAGAATTTCTTGCGCCTGCAGGACGAACTTGCCGGCACCGAGAATCGCATCGCAGTCGAGCGCAAGCGCTACAACGACACCTTGCAAGACTACAACACCTATATCCAGCAATTCCCGCACAACATCTATGCAGGCTGGGCAGGATTTAAAGTGAATAACGCATACTTTGCGGCGTCAGAGGGTTCGCGCGAAGCCCCGAAAGTGGACTTCAACAATGCGCCAGCCCAGCAACAGCAAACTCCGCAACCCGCACCCGCACGCTAATAGTGGAAGCGGACTTCGCCGTCGAACTTGGCTCTGATGATGAGCGGCTCGAGATCCCTTGGGCCGCTCCGGATGGTAGTCTTCGCTATTTCGACTTGAGAGAACATCCAGAACTGATCGCGCGCATCGAGGAAGCGCAGCGCGAACCGGCGC
Source organism: Terriglobia bacterium (assembly GCA_963797845.1). Lineage (GTDB taxonomy): Bacteria > Acidobacteriota > Terriglobia > Terriglobales > Acidobacteriaceae > DASREM01. Next base: position 605,394 of record CAWCRE010000003.1, on the reverse strand, counting down.
TGGCAAATCTTCTGCGAAGGATCAACGCTCGCGACAGTGTCCTCCAATCGGCGAAGTGCGATACCTGGTTAACTAACGAAATCAGTCCCGAAGAAGAAATCTTCGGCCTCGCAGTGAAATACGGCTGCTATATCGATCTCTTCTTTGCCGATGAGCGACGCCTTTCATTCCCAGCGCACGAGCAGCTGGCAAAGTATCTCGCTCAACTCCTCAAGAAGGCTCCTGAAATTCCCGCTTCTGCCGAATTCCTGGTTCGTCGTTGCCACTTCCACGAAGCAACTGCCCAACAAGAGGGCTTTTACATCACTGCGTATCTCTCGGGATTCGGCAACGACGAGCAGGCCGCCCGTCAACAATGGCAGATCGGATTGCAACTGCTCGAGAACGCGATACGCCAATGCGCGAGGTGAGTTACTGTGCTGCGGCCTGGGCTCCGCGCGCGATCTCGGCTTTATGAAATCCGCGAGCCTTCCACTTTGTCTTTCCGACAGACAAGGCCAGCATCGCTAGAAAAATTGTGAGCAATCCCAGCGACGCCATGGGGATACTATTGGCTCGCTTGTGCAGGATCGAAACCCGTCCATAGACGAATTCAATATGCACCCAATAAACGAGAAGGGAAGTCTGTCCTAACTGGATTAGCGGGCTGAAACCCCATTGACCTGCTCCCCAGCGACACCATGCGTACGCGCCGAGAAGAATCGCAAGCAGCAGTCCAACTCGAATCAGAAAAAAATTCGGGCTCGTGTGCCAGAAATCGTATTCCGGATAAAGTTGGACCGAACTGTGATCCATGAGGCGCGCTGTATACATCAGCACCACGCCCCCAATTCCGGCCAGCAGGAACGTTGACGCTTCACGCGAACGCGCCCAATCGCTCAGCAGCGCAAATCCAACCGCCAGTCCGATAAACGAAAATGCCGCCCACGGAAAGATCGGGAACAACCATGCTTGCGGCGTGCCCAGGTTATGCACGCCATCGATGTACGACTCGATCGGCCACGGCAGCCATGAGGGTCGCCATGTCGTCCACAAGAAAGGCGTCAGCAACGAAATCAGCAACCCGGTGCTGAGGGCCTTCCAGATCAGCAACCCGCGCGACCTGCGGTTGAACGACAACACTCCCCAGCACAGCAATCCCATCAACATCATTGACAGGCCGATTGTGTTCAGCACATCCACGCGCAATAAGTCCGTCCACGGCGCCCACGGAAACGCGATCAGGTACTCCTGCAATCGGAACAGCAATCCAAGTCCGAAGATCTCCGCCCCGCGCCGGATCGTCGTGCGCGCGATCTCTCCGGCCGGCACTTCCTTCTTTCGCAGCTTGTCGGTAACCAGAGCAAACGAGATTCCGGCGAGAAATAGAAATAACGGCGCAGGCAAAGTGCCACCCAACTGGGACCACATGAAGAAAGTGCTCTTACGCGCATCGCCACCTAGCCACGAGTCGTAGCAGTGGGTCTGAAACATCAGCACACACGCCAACCCGCGCATCCAGTCGATGTAAGCGAGGCGAGAGATTTTTGGCGCGGACCCCGAAGGTATCGGAGACGGCATCCCGGAAGTATAAAGCAGAGGCTAAAATCCCCTCACTTTCGCATACCAAACTTGCATCCTGTGGCCATCTGCCTGTGACATTCATCAACAATTAACGCAGCGTTAACGGGCCACTAACAAACGCTTGCTACCGTCGTTGCTTACTGACGCTCAGACCTTGGCTGTTCGAAGCCCCCTATTTAAGGAGATGAATGAAAACGAAAGCTTTTGTCCTCTGCTTGTTGGCCGCACTGACCACTGGGTCGTTCGCCGCTGATTCCTCGAAGGAATTTCCTCGGCTCGACCGAGTGTTCCTGATCATGATGGAAAACCACGGATACAGCCAGATCCTGAATAACCCCAACGCTCCCTTTGTGAACGCCCTGGCGAAGAGCGGAAATCTTGGAACGAATTATTTCGCCATTGGCCATCCCAGCCTAACGAACTATCTCGAAGTCGTGGGTGGTTCGAACTTCGGCGTGCTCAGCGATAATGACCCTGACTTCCACAACGCTTCATGCGTTACCAACCTGGCCTCCGGCATCCCTGACACAGATAACCCGCCCAGTCCCAACATCTGCCCGATCGCGGGCACAGGAAAAGATTCCGAGACCCAGGCGGTCGATCTTACGAATGAGACCCAGGGACCTCCGGGATTGAATAACATCGACGGCATTAAGCACATTCCGGCCAAGACGGGAGTTGTCGGACAGACCATCGGCGATCAACTCGTCGCCGTAGGGAAAACCTGGAAGTCTTACCAGCAGAGTCTCCCCTTGGTTGGGCCGGATCTCGTCACCTATAGCGATGGCGTCTTCACCAACCTGACGGACTTCAGCACCATCAACCCGCAACTGAACCCGCCTCTTACCCAGGACGACGTGGTCAAGCTCTACGCCGCAAAACACAACCCGTTTGTTTATTTCCAGAACGTGCAGGAAGGCACCAACCCACTGAACAGCTATGCCAACGTAGTCGACTTCGACGGCCCCACGGGCCTCTATGCCGACCTCCGCGCAGGGCAGGTGCCAAACTTCCTGTTCATCGTCCCCAACCAGTGCAACGACCAGCACGGACGCTCGAACGCTGGTGCGTTCTGCAACTTTGACCCTGCCAGCGATGGTACCCAGGCGAGTCTGAATCCGGCGCTCATCCTAATGGGCGACCAAACCGTGCAGCGCGTCGTCACCGCAATTCAAGCCTCGCCGATTTGGTCCAAGGGCCATAACGCGATCGTGGTGATGTGGGACGAAAACGATTACAGCATCGCTCCCAACATCAATCAGGTGATGTTCATCGTGGATACCAACTACGGTTCGCATGGCGTAAGCAGCAATGTCTACTACAACCATTACTCTTTGCTGAAAACGCTGGACCAGGGCTTCCGCCTTCCTTGCCTCAACCACGCTTGTGACGCCGACGTCAGCGCCATGAGCGACCTCTTTGCGCAATAGGCTTGGGTTGCACGTCAGAATGTGAGCGGCCGCCTGCAAGGGCGGCCGTCGTTTTTGAAAGCAGGATGCGGCTGCGAACTACTGGACGGTGACCGTGACGGTCGCTGTGGACCGGCCGTATTGGTTCGTAGCGTAGAGCGTGTAGGTGGTTGTCGCTCCCGGCGATACGCTTATGCTGCTCCCGCGCAATGCTCCCGGCCATGGCGACATAATCACGTAGGACGCTCCGCTTACATTCCAGTTCAGAGCTGTACTCGATCCCGCCGATATGGTCGGGGAGGCCGCTGTGAAACTCGAAATCACTGGAGCTGCGCCCTGCGGCACGTTCGACGCCGTGTAAATCGGATTCATCGCGACCACTTCAAACGCGGATGCCGGCACTTGACCCAGATTATGCAGATCGTTGTTGTCCCAGCGGCTGTCCGGCGCGCCGCTGATGTACATCGCACTGCCGTTATCGGCCATGATCACGCCATACTTCTTCATCGCCGTCAGCAGGATTTGGTTCGTCGCTGAAAACCCCGAGATGTCGTAACTCGATTTCAATCTCAGCCGCATACCCATAGGAGGCGCAACCGAGCTGGTCGAGTTTCCAGCCCAATGCGAGGCGGGAGGTACCATGGCCGCGCGGCTCTGCGGCAACGTCACTCGCAAGGCATGTTGAATCTGCCCCGCAGCTACTTCGTCATATCGCGCGAGCCCACCGAAGATCGACAATCCCGCAGCATCCGCCGAGGTCCATGTCCACGGACGCTGCTCATCATTCTGTAGATCCCACACCGCCGCCGAGCCGACATCCCAGGTTCCATCCGAATTCGGATACGAGCTGTACAGTTCGTACAAAAAGCAATTGCTGTTATCGAGCACCAGCACATGCCGGTCGCCATTACCAGGATTCGGGTCACCCTCGATCGGCGCATTCGCGGGTACCGGCATCGGCCCCGGATCGCTCTCGCTCCCATACGCTGTGAAGTTCACAATCACCAGCGGCTGCGTTCCATCCACTACGACATACGGAATTCCAATGTTCGATCCCGCGTACTGCCCCGAGCCAAAGTCTGCATGCAACCCGATGCTGGATCCGATGAAGTTAATGATTGCACCAGAATTAGTATCGACCGGCGCACTTGAGATATCGGTATTCCACGCATTGCTCCCCGTAAATGGCCTGAAGCCGTTCAAGCTTCCGCCGGGGCCCGTGGTGATTACGCTGCACGCTCCGTTGCTTCCACCCGTGCCCGATCCGTTGCCGCCGGAGTTTCCTCCCGACGACGTTTGTGCCCCGTCCCCGCCACCGCATGCGCAGAGAATGATCAAACACGAAAGTAGCCCGGCCCCCAGCGCAGGTCTTCGCATCTTTGCTCCTCATTCCTATTGTCGGCGAGTGCGAACTGCGCATAACCGGGAATGAGGACATTACTTCCGGCAAATCTGTACATGTCCTTCTGACGAAAAAAGCCGGCGGAGGAATCCGCCGGCTGGGGGAAGTAAACGCTTTATTGAGGAGATCCAGGCTGCTGCATCTGAGCGCCGATCGCCGCACCCGATACCACCAGCTCAACCCGCCGGTTCTGCTGCCGGCCTGACGCCGTGTCATTCGACGCGATCGGATTGTTCACTCCGAAACCCTGCGTTGTAATCGCATTTGAGGAAACTCCTTGCGATGTTAGATAAGTTCGCACCGCGTCGGCCCGCTGCTGGGAGAGTTGTTGATTGAAATCGACTGACCCGGTGCTGTCGGTATATCCATCTACTTCCACTTTGATTTCCGGATAGGCCAGCAAAATTCCCGCGACTTTCGCCAAACGCTCCCGCGCCGCCGGTTTCAGGTCCGACTTGCCTGTATCAAACAGCACATCGGGCATGTTGACGATGAGCCCGCGAGCCGAGTCCCGCGTTTCAAGCACCTGGTTCAGCTGGTTCATCAGGCGCGCTCGCGTCTGTTCTTTTTCCTGCTCCGCGTTCTGTGCCTGTTGTTGAGCTTGTTGCGCTTGCTGCTGCGCCTGTTGCGCCTGCAGTTCAGCCTGTTGCCGTTGTTGAGCCTCCATTTGCGCCTGCTGCTGGGCCTGGGCCGCCTGCTGTGCCGATAGCTGTTGTTGTTGTTCGGCTTGCGCGCGCTGCGCTGCCTCATCCTCTGCTCGTTTAGTCGCTGCGTCCCGCTCTGCTTGCGCCTGCTGGGCTTGCTGCGCTTGCTGTGCCGCTAATGCTTGTGCCTGCGCGGTCTGCTCTTCCGCTTCTCGCTGACGCTGCTGCACGCGCGCCTGCTCTTCTGCCCGCAATGCAATCACGCGTGCTTCTTCTGCGCTTTGCACGGCCTCTCGCGCCACCGTGTCGATAGGTCCGCTGCCCTGTTTTCGGCGATAGTAATCCTCCGCCTGATCCAGCGTCGACTGTGCTCGCTGGAAGGTGCTGCCCGCGTATTGGTCAGCTTTGGCGTCGCGCGCGATGCGCACTGCATTTCGAGCTTCCAGCAAGCTCAAAGGAGTCTTCTTATCCACGCCGTAAACACGATCCTGGATAGGCTGCACTTGTGAGTTGTAGCGATCCCGGGGAATCACGTGATAGTTCACATCGACGGATTCCACTCGGCCCTTCGTGTCGGAGCGAATCAGATTCTGGGCTACCACCAAGTCGCTCGGAACCGACACGGCGAAGTCCGGCTCAGCTGTCACGATCAGTGCGAACGCCTGCATCGGAGTCGCGGTCTTCAGTTCGGCCTTGCCATCATCCTTGACAACCATTTCTCCTAAGTTCGACGGGCGGCCGTCCGGGCTGACTGCCCACAGCACGTAGGTCAAATAAGATAAGCCAAAGCTGTTCGCAGGCTTCAGGTGCTCGAGTTTGGCCTCCACCTCGACGCGACCCGTGCGGCTCTCGATTTTAGCTTCCCCGTCTGCCTCCGGCTGCAGGTCGGTTCCTCTCAAATCAACCTTGGTGGAGCCACCGTGACGATAGTCCACTGACTTCACCGACCGCATGGCGGTCGCGTCCATGCTCTGGTCGTGAGAACTCTGCGAAGCAGAGTCTCCCTGACTTTGCCAACTGAAGGCGGGCAATGAAAATGTCACCAGGAAGATTGCAGTGAACAGCAAAAGCTTTTGCTTATTCAACGGAGTGACCTCATCTCTGAATTTTTCCTTATTCCACCTGCTTACCCTAGAGCGCCCGTCCGCCAAAAACGATCAGGGACTTACAGTAATCACGGGGAGAAAAGACGGGAGATTCAGAGCTGTTTCTGATTCTTTCGCATGATTCCGGTGCGCGCGCAAGTTTCGTAACGTTCAAGTAGGCAAGTGTTCGGTCCGGAGGGGCATTTGGACAGGTTTAATGACTGGCCGAGAAGGACGACGATCACGCCCCTGCGCCGCGTCTTTTGTTCGACCCCTGTGCGCGTGCAGATTCGCTGCTGGCTTCTCGCGAGGCAGCCTTCGCATTTGCCGAGAAGAAAACAGCGAACATCCAGTAAGCCCCCGCCGCAAGAGCGCCAACGACAAGCCCGGCAATAAGGAAAACTTTCATCCTCAGTTCGCGATGCAACTCGATTTGAACAGTAGACGGACTGGATGCGAGAGGCGGGATCCCAACAGCTAAAAATGGCTCAAACGATAACGCATTCGATCCGCTGAGTCCAGACGGGAAAGGCACCAGGAAGAAGCCGCAAGCAAATCAAACAACCTGCACCCCGGGCAAGGACCTCTGTTCCCCCGCCCAAGGCACAAGTTGTTACAGCAGCCGTTTACATGCGCTCTGCTGCCACCAGGACCGGCACTCCGTTCGTCAACGAATCGAACACCGGCGAGTGTTTCGGCCCTAACTGACACAGTTCCTGCAACTGTTCGTCGGGCACGTCCGCCTTGATCCTGAATCGCACTCGGATCCCCTGACACCCGTTGCGTACGTTCCTGTCCAATTGGAGAAACCCTCGCAGGTCAAGATCGCCATCCAGGCGGGATTCGATTTCCTGAATATGAATCCCACGCGCCGCCGCGTGATACACCATCGAGGTCGTCAGGCAAGCTGCCAGCGCGTGCAGCAAGTATTCCACCGGGTTGGCCGCCATATCTTTCCCCAGCAACACCGGGGGTTCGTCTGCACGGAGCACAAATGGCTTGGGCCGTCGGCGCTGCTGCTCGGCTCCGTAGAACATGTCGACTGTCGAGTGATTCTGCGCCCCATCCACCCATTGGTTGTAAATGCGAAACTTGAATCGCGCGATCATGGGCGTGGCCCGGATCGCATTCACCGTGCCGGCAAGATCGTCGACCGCAACTCCATTCACGGTTTTTGAGACGGTTGTTGTTTCCACAATACTGTTCCTCCTGTGACGTTGTCCCCCCGACAGGGAAGCTCCATCGTTGGTGTTTTTCAGCACTTGTGCTGTTACTGGAGAAATCGAAAACCACACGAAAAACACGACAGCCCTGAATAGGAATTTTGAACAATTGGATTCGCCATCAGGGTCGCAGGTGAATCCTGCAAAACCGTGATTTAGAATGGGGATGCACTAGCGGGCGCGTAGCTCAAGTGGAGAGAGCATTGGATTTCTAATCCCTATTTCTGATCCCGGTGTCTCCATTCAGCTATTTCTGAACAACGGGTGCAATCGCCAAACCGCCGACGCTGCTTTGCACTGCGGCTGAGGTAAATGATCCAGTCACAGTGAGCAGGCCAGAAAACTTTCCGGTTCCGACTAACGGAATGTTCCCCACCAATACCCCTGTAGTGGCGTTGAACACTTGCAAGGTTGCCACCCTGTCCAAGCTGTTGGCTTCCACCTTTAGTTGAGACTTGCTCACCGTGTATTCCGCTTTGGTAACCGTGATCGAAGATGTTTCCTTGCGGACAGTTACGGTCCCAGTGCTTGTTGTTCCTTGCAGCGTTCCAGACAAGGTGACCGGAGTGTCGGTCGTGACATGAAGTGCGGTGACGGTGAACGTTGCGGTGGTTGCTCCAGACGTTACTGCCACAGTGGCCGGCACCGACGCAACCGAGGGGGATGAACTGGTCAGGCTGACTACGGTACCGTCAGGAACGGGCGCGCTCAGTGTCACCGTGCCAGTCGCGGTAGCGCCTCCGAACAAGCCGATCAGGCTTGCAGGAGATACCGAGACTGATAAGACCGAAGCCGGGGGCACGATCGAGAATTTGGCGCTCTGCTTTACGGAATTGTAAGTGCCAGTGATGGTCACGGGAGTGGAAGCAGTCACCGCTTGCGTGGCAATCGTGAAAGTGCCGGTCTGTGTCTCCGGCCGGAATAATCACTGTCTTGCCATTAGGGAAAGTTGCGGATGCGCTGCTGCTCGCTAGAGTGACTGAAGCGCCTCCGATGGGCGCCGGAGCTCCCAGCGAAACCGTGCCCGTCACTTGTGTGCCGCCGACGACAGTGCTCGAACTGAGGGACATCTGCGCGAGTAGCGGGGGGTTGCCGTACGTGTTCCTCGCCACCAGGATCCCAGTGCCCGCGGCAATGACGATGTCCGGCGATCCGTTATGGTCTAAATCGCCCGCAGCCGAAAACGCTGGATAGCCAACCAGATCCTTACCATCAAGACTGAACCCGAATCCGGTGGTGGCAAGTGTGTACATTCCCGTGCCGTCGCCCAGGAATAATCCCCCGACCTCCGGATTGATTCCCTGTGCAGGCTGGCCCGCACCGAACAAGTCTTGCTTGGAATCGCCATCAAAGTTTCCGGCAACCATATTACTTTCGCTGTTGAAATCCGAGATGAACGACGGGGCCCATGTTCCATCCGGTAGTCCGAGCGAGATCGAGCCGGTCACGAAATGAAAAGTTATGAACAGGCCCGCGAGGTCCGGGATGCCGTCGCCGTTGAAGTCGGCCACGGCCACAAGGCCTGAATTCGGGAGCGACTGGCCGAAGTTGAAGGTGCCGTCGCCATTGCCCAGCATTTGCCATCCACCGGTAAGCAGGTCCTGTTTCCCGTCTTTGTTGAAATCGCCGGCAAAAATGAGGGTGGACGCTCCATTCACCGCCGTGGTGCTGACTGAGAAGGTCCCGTCTCCGTTTCCCAGCAAAATTTGCACTGGCGCATTCGTACCGGTAATCGCGAGATCCAGTTTGCCGTCGCCGTTGAAATCTCCAGACGCCATGAAGCGCGCACCGAGCGTAGTAGTGTCGATCGAAGCCTGGAAAGTTCCGTCACCATTGCCTAGCAGTAGGCTGACGGCAAGGACGGAGGGCCCTCCCCCAGGAGGAGGAAAGTTCGGATCCGGTTCGTTGGCCACTGCAATGTCTAACTTTCCATCATTGTTAAAGTCGCCCGCGACAATCCAACTCGGATTACCCGCCGCGACCAGCGTTTTTGCTGGTTGGAAAGCTCCATTGGCTTTGCCCAACAGAAGGCTGACGCCGGCGCCGGTGTAACTGAACCCATTTGCGGTGACCACATCGAGGAATCCGTCGCCATTGAAGTCGGCCAGCGCAGCCATCGAAGCGCCTGGAGCGGGGTAACTAACAGTCGGCAGGAAGTGGGGGATCTGAGCAGAAGCAGTAATCAGGTGTCCGGTCAGCAGGACGAACAGCGCCAACCGGCGAATGCTTGAGAATATTGTCACTGGAACTCTCCTTGATATTTCTGGTTGAATCAGCGTTGCAGGCTTGGGTAATTTTCGATTTACGAGAACTCTCACAATCACGGTGGAACGCTGTCGGTACTCGTCGGATGTACGCTTCTGAGCGCACGAGTCCTGTGGGCTCTGGCTTACCCTCTGGCTGGCCAGAGCCCTCGGACTCGCATGCTGATTGGCTTACTGGGTGATCACCCCGAAGAGGCCGTTCGCGTAGTTATTTGGACCGGAGGTGAAGAACAGCTGATTGGATTTGCCGTTGTTCGGATTGTCGCCGCCGAACGTCAGTCCCCACAGTCCGTCGATGCTGATGACCTTGCCGGCGGTATCTCGCAGTTGGCCTATGAACTTGCCGTTTCCGGAGCTGTAGGCATTGATTCGGCCATCGGCCAAGTTGCCAACCAGAATTGCATTGCTAGCCTTGCCGAAGTTTGAGGGTGACTTCGCTAATCCCCATGGTTCCTTGAGCGACCCGCCTGTGGCGAAGGTCTTCTTGAATCTGCCTTGCGTGTCGAAGACATCGACCACCCCACCGCCGGTGCTGTTGGTGAATGTCACATACAAGTCTCCACCGATGTTTTGCACGTTATAGGGGCTCGAGCCTGCGGGAAGATTGGTATCGGTAAACGAACTTACCAAGGTGAATGTCTTGTCGTACACGTCGACGCGGTTGTTGGCATTGTCGGCAGCGAACAGGAAATTGTCTCCGTTGTTCTGGCCGATGGCGAGCCCTGTGTACAATGCTCCGGGCTTTGTTGCCGCGACGATGGCGGTAGTCGCATTCACTGTCGGTGACCAACCGCTGATCGTTCCGTCCAGCGTGTCGAAAAGAAACATAGCTGCGCCGGAGACGCCGTTTTGCGTCACCGCGAAGTCCGACGTCGAGTTGAAGACGACGCCCGTCGGACTACCGATGAGTTGTCCGCTGGCGCCGGGTACGGTAACCACCAGGCTCTGTTTGACCCCGGTGCCGTTGTAGAGTGTGGACAGCCCAGTACCCTCGTCGCTAACCCAGAATGGACCGGTGGGTGCGAAAGCAATACCCCAGGCGTTCACGAGGCTTGCATCTTGATGTTTGGCGATTCCAGCTTGATTCGAGACAAGGTTGATTACTTTGTATTGAGCAGTTGCCGGGAAACTGGCCGACGCGATTACGATCGCCAGAACCACTAGCGCAAATACGTGATTCACGAGATATTTTCCAGACTTCACTTTTCGTCTCCTAATTCTGTGTTGATGTTTTTCTCTGTAACCAGCTTCGAAGAAGAGGTCGTATGCCGCCTGCTTGCAACGCGAAGTAAAGTCTCTTACTGTGCTCCTGCAATCACAGTTGCGTTCGCCGAGCCTGAGTTCGCGACATAGACCCGATGAGTCGAGGGATCGACTCGCACCGCATACGGAGAAATTGCTTTGGGGTCCGCCAGCGTGTCCAGCACCTGATTGGTCAGACCGTCGATAACCGTTACGTTGCCGGTCTGGAAATTCGCCATGTAGGCCTTGTGTGACGAGCTGTCGACCGCAATCGCCTGTCCTTGAAAAGCCAACGGATTCGTAACCGTAGTTACTTGATTCGTCGCACCATCAATGACCGTAACGTTCGCAGGAAATTGGTCGGCGACATATATTTTGTTGGCCACGGTATCGACTGCCACGCCCACCGGATTGAATGAATTTGGATCGGTCACGGTGGTTGCAGTTTCGGTCGCGCCGTCAACAACAGTGACGTTGCTGGAACTGAAATTCGCGACGTACACCTTGTTGGTGACTGGATTCACATCCATTGCGATGGGGCCAAATTCATTGGGATCACTGACGGTCGTAGTGGTATTGGTTGCGCCATCAATCACGGTAACGTTGCCGGAGATATCGTTCCCCACGTAGATTTTGTGGGTTTTCGAATTGACCCCGATGCACCTGGGACCCTGGGCATTCGGATCGGTAACTGTGGTGGTGGCATTGGTATTCCCGTCAATGACCGTGACATTGTTTGTGGTGTAGTTCGCCACATAGATCTTGTTGCTCGAAGTATCAATGGCGACGGCAAGGGCGAACTGCGCATTGGGATCTGACACCAGGATGCCGTGGTTGGTTGCGCCATCGATGACAAGAACATTGCCTGAAGCAGTGTTCGCAACGTAAATCTTGTTGGTCACCGGATTGACTGCAATGGCATTCGCAAAACTGCCGGGATTTCGGACGTTGGTTACAGCGTTCGTTTTTTCATCGATGACCGTCACGCTCGCTGAGCTGTTGTTGGCGACGTAAGCCTTGTGTGTTTTAGAATTCGTGGCGATAGCCACGGGGAACTTACCGACTGGATCCGTGGCAATGATTCTGGCTTTAGTTTGTGCCGTAACCGGCAAAGCCGCAGATAGGCTGAGCAGCGACACCGAGATTGATAATGAGCGAATGGGAGTCCGGGAATTCATGATGCTCCTCTGTGATTGATTGATAATGTTGGCCGCAGACTTGTTGCCGCAACAAGCCTCGAAATGGAGATAGTTCAGCCCTCACATCTTTGACACCTTGATCTGGACGGAGAGAACGGCGAATTGAACTGAGGTGGCAGGGCGGGTTCACGTGGAACAAGCCCTGTGTTCCTCGGATACAGAGAGCGATTACGGTGTAACAACCATGCTCGTGGTCTGAGTTACTCCATCCAGGGTTCCCCAGATCACAAGATTGGTATTCTTCTGCACCTTCGTTGTTTTGATCACCACCGTCGCCGAAGTGCTTCCCGCGGGAACCGTTACAGTCGCGGGCGGCGAAGCAACTTCGGGATTACTGCTGAACAGGCTTACGACGAGGCCGCCGGTCGGCGCAGGACCGCTGAGGGTCACTCTGGCTTTGGCGTTGACGCCGCCCTTCACCCCGGAATGGACTTGCCACAACGGAGGCGAGCGTTACCGGGGAAGTCGATCCGCTCATCTGCAAATAGAATGAGGCATTGGAATCCTGAAAGTTAATGAACTGGCCGGTAGTGAGGTCGTAGAATCCGCTCTCGCTCGTTCCAGCTGCTTCCCACCAGCCGCATTGCGCGCTCGAGAATTGGATACTGACAAACCCTCCCGTTACCGATTGCAGAAGATAAATTCCAGGCATCGCCGTCCAGTCAAACTGTTGCGAAGCGTCCAGGCTGACCGTGGTAATTGCGGCGGTTGTTGGAGCGAGATTGGATACCGGCACCGTGGCGACCAGCGCGCCAGGGCCGCCAGTAGCGGCGTCAACTCCGTAAAACCTGACCGTTGCGCTCACTGCAGCGGATGTGAGGTTCTGATATTCGAAGGTGAATGAAGCAACGTGCTGGGTTCCAGTGAAGGGCGTGTCGTCAGTGATCTCGTCTGTTGAATTGAACGACCCGCTGAAGCCGGGATAAATGGTGTTGGTGTAAAAGAGCTGAGCACTTGCGGGTAGTGTGAGCGTCAGTGTGAATAGTAATGCTGCGAGATAGCCTGCAGTTTTCATGAACTTCCTTCAAATGATTTGTGGTTGCAAGTGCGGGTATCGATTCCGTTGAACGTCGAGCCCCGAATGTTTGAGAGTTTGGAGGTTCCGGCGGTCGCGAATCCCTGCCCGCACGCCGGAACCGTCCACAAAATTGCTTTACGGAATGATATCTGGAACACGGTGCCGGTGCCGAATGATCCTCCCTGTTGCGTCGTGCCGTAGAGGAATCCTTTTGAGAGGATCAGCGGTGTGCTGGCTACGAATCCATCGGGCCCGGTGAAGTCATGCAGAACCGTTTCCGTCCAGGCACCGCCGGTGACTTGTGGCGGAGTCAGCATGAAGATGGTTTCTCCAGCGGAACCGAACAGCCTTCCTTTTTTGTCCGCGATCACACCGTTGCTGGGGCTCGAGCCGTCAAGACCGCCGGTGAAGGTGTAGAGGATCGTCTCCGTCCATGCACCACCGCTCACCGTAGGTGGCGTTAACTGAAACACAGTGCCCGCGCCATTGGCTCCGCCGCCATTGGTGGTGCCATAAAGAACTCCGTTTGCACCCAGCAGCAGCCGACCGGCAGGAAGCGTGCCGTCGGTGAGATTGAATGAGTACAAGACCTTCTCTGTCCAGGGACCTCCCTGAACGGCGGGCGGCGACACTTCATACACCGCGCCAAGGTTGTTCGCGCCACCCAGTGCGGTTACGCCGTAGAAGTTTCCAGCCGAGTCCCGCACCAATTCGCCCAATGGATCGGCAGCATCCCCCGAACCCTTGAAACTGTAGAGGATGTTTTGCGTCCACGTGGTGCCACCAGATGCGGGAGGAGTGAGCAGGTAAACCGCTCCAAAATTGTTCGCGCCTCCCTGATCGGCGCCATAATAGCCTTCGGGCGCGCCCAGTAGTCCCAGGTTCGGGCTTACAACGTCATCCGGAACCGTTCCGAAGTCATGGATGATTTTTTCTTTCCATGGTCCCGGAGCGCTCGGAGGAGCGAGCATGTAAACCGTCCCCATATCGACGCTGCCGCCACGCAAGGTTGTTCCAAGCAGCGCGCCCTTAGCCGTCATAATCAGCCGGCTCTCCGATATCTTTCCATCCGGCGTCCCGCGGAAACGATGAAGAATGGTCTCGGTCCACGGATTTCCGACCGTCGCCGGCGGGGTAAGTTCGAACACGGTGCCGTTGGAACCTTGAATTCCGCCAACACCGGTGGTTCCGAAGAGATTGCCGTTTTTGTCGACGACCACGCCCGATCCCGGAGCGACTCCGTCGCCGGGAACGGCACCAAAGCTGTACAAGGACGTGAACGTCTGTCCGAAGGCACTGCTCATCAACATGCCGATGACGAGCAGTAAAAGGGAAACCCGAACCGGGGGGCCGGAGCGAAATTGAGAAATTACTAACCTGCGCATTTAAAAATTCTCCATGGGATTGGTGTGGCGTGAGGGTTTATGCCCGACTTCACCGGGGAAGAGTTCCGTAGAAGTTGAGCGCGGACTAATCGATTGCAGGAGAGAAGCTGGCAGTGATTCTGTATCTTCCAGTTTCAAGTAACCGGAATAACTCAGGACGGGATCAATGACCAGGGCCTTGCTGGAGTCATAGCGGCCCAACTCAAGCGTTACGAGATTCCCGGTCACTACGTAGTGGGAAGTGACATTCCTGATAGAGCCGTTTACTTGCTGGTAGGCCATGGGTTTGCGAAGTCGCATCTCGACATTTGCAACGGCGAAGACCAGATCGCCTCGCTCGTCCTTTCGCAAATCTCGCGCGCCCAGCAATTCCAGCGCGATGATTCCCGGTCTCGCATGCGGCGCCAGTTTGAATTCGCACTCGAGCTGCCCCTGTATGCCGTGGTACGTAACGTCAATGCCGTCGTACACGCTGCGACGGCTAACACGGGAAAAATTGGGAATACCGGTCAACCAGTGGTTCGGATTGGAACCCGTAAAATAGCTGGTCTTACTCGCCAGTTCGTCCCAGCCCAGCAAGCGGGGCCCACGCCTTTTCACTCCGGCCAGCCGCACGCCAAAGGAAGATCCTTTTGGAGGGGATGCAACCTCGCTAGTTGGGGAAAATTGGAACGACGCGCCCTCTTCGGTCAGCGATAACGAATAGCCCGGGCCACGAGCGACGAACAGCACTCCCTTTTCACTCTGGCCGCGGTTCGGTTCAAAGCTCAAGGGTAGGTCTACGTGGGGGAAGGTCGACCCGGCTGAGGACCAACCAGGAAATCGTTTTCCGCAGCACGAACGCCAAGCGCACCACCACTGAGCATTGCCAGAATGGCGAAGGCTATGGAAGGTGCTGTGCCGAGAATCTTTGCTCTGTTTGATCGCATTTCGATCCGGACCGTGAAAACTTGGTGGCCGGTATATGCAGTAAACGTTCGTGCTCGATTTGGGACAAGCGATTGCGAGGTGAAACCTGTGTGACCACGCAACAAGCTGATTCAGACTGACTTGTCAAACGTGTGAAGCAGTTTCAGGAACTTTGATTTCTGTCCGGTATCAAACATTTATTGCAATGAAATCCGGTGACAATCCATTGACATCAAAGAGACGCTAACCGGGTAGAATGGGCGCATCTTGCGCGTGGGCGTGCGCATATCCGGCCTGACTCCGTGGACAGACTTAATGAAAAAGTTCGCTCTCAAGCGTCCGATCTGATCCGGTTCGGCCCCTACGAACTGGAACCTCAGACTGGGGAAGTCCGTAAGTTCGGCGTCCGATTAAAACTTGCGGGCCAACCGTTGGAAGTCCTGCTTCTCCTGGTTGAGCGCGCCGGTCAACTGGTCACGCGCGAAGAACTTCAGCAGCGGCTATGGCCCCAGGATGTTTTCGTAGATTTTGAACGAAGCTTGAACAGCGCGGTTAAGAAGCTGCGCGCAGCGCTCAACGACAATCCGGAAAATCCCCGCTACATAGAAACCCACCCGCGCAAGGGCTATCGTTTTATCGCTTCGATCGAACAAGTTGTTCCGCCAGAACAAGGTGCTATTGAGATTTCTCCGCCTGCGCCTCAGGTAGCAGTTTCTGGCGATCCGGCGAATATTGTCCCGCCGTCTTCCGATTCCAACAATTGGCCGTGGGCGGCGGTCGCCATTCTGCTCGTCTTTGTAGGTGGAGTGGTGCTCGCGATCCGACACGGGACACCGAAAACGGCCATAGCGACGCCAATCTCGAGAGGTCCAAATGTCCGTTCGTCCGTAGCCATTCTGGGTTTCAAGAATCTGTCTTCCCAGCACGAGGGAGATTGGCTGGGAACGGCAATTGTCCAAATGCTAACCACCGAGTTGCAGACTGGGGGCAAACTTCGCATCATCCCCGACGAAACTGTGGCACACGCGAAGCGTGATTTGGACCTGAAGGAGAAGGACGGCTATCCGCGGGATACCCTTCGCGAACTGCAAAAGGATCTCGCCAGCGATTACATCGTAGCTGGCTCGTACGTGGCGTTGGGAAATAAGGAATCTGGACAGGTGCGCCTCGACCTTCGATTGCAGGAGACTATTTCCGGAGAAACGCTGGCGAGCATCGCGGTCAGTGGCAAACAAGCCGAGATTTTTGATCTAGTGGGCAGGGCTGGCCGAGACATGAGAGCTAAGGTCGAGGGCACCATGGGGCCAGGGGGAGACGAGGACTGGCGCGCCGTTCTTCCTTCCAATCCAGATGCCAGGAGCTTGTATACCGAAGGTTTGAGTCAGATGCGGGCCGGCAACAGCGTTTCGGCCACTGATGTCTTGCAGAAGTCGCTTGCGATCGAACCCGAATTCGCACTGGGACACTCCGCCTTGGCTGGAGCTTGGCAGTCATTAGGCTATGACGCTCGGGCACAAGCATCGGCGCAGAAGGCGTTATCGATGGCGGCGTCTCTCCCCGAAAACGTCCGGCTGAAGATCGAGGCTCAGTATTACGAATCCCAGCACGACTGGGATGGGGCCATTCCTGCCTATAGGCATTTGTTTCAGGATTACCCCGACGATCTGGAGGCGGGCCTGAAACTGGCGGAAACAGATGTCTCTGCCGGGAAACTGAGTGACGCAGCGTCCACGATTTCAAGCCTGCGATCGCTGCAGACAGCTTCCCGACAGGATCCCCGCATCGACCTCGTCGATGCCTTAGTAGCATCGCGCAGGTCTGATTTTGTCGCGCAGCAGGAATTGGCTCGCAGCGCGGCCAAGAAGGCTGAGTTGTCGGGGTTCAGTTTGCTTTCGGCTCGCGCTCGTATGCTGGAGGGTTGGGCGTTGGACGATCAGGCGCAACTCGACCAGGCATTGCTGGCGTACCGCGCGGCGCAGCCGATCTTTGACTCCGCGGGAGACATCGACAGTGCAGCCACAGTGCTCGACGACATTGGAATCGTTCTGGAAAAGCAAGGAGACCTCAGAGCTGCGAGGGACAGTTTGCTCGAAGCGCAGAAACGCTTTCGACAGATAGGAGACCAGAACGGATTGGGCGCCTCCCTTACAAATCTTGGCGAGCTTTATCACGCCGAAGGCGATCTCAGCCCAGCTGCTGACCTCTATCGCGAAGCGATCGAACTTTTCCGCAAGAGCTCGCGCAAAGAGAATGAGTATGCTGCCTTGAACAACCTGGGTGGAGTTCTGTCCGAACGTGGCGACTTCCGGGGAGCGCGGAGGAGTTTTGAAAGTCTGTTGGAATACAAGCAGACCTCAGGAGACAAAGGCGGAGTGGCCTACGCCAAAATGAATTTGGCCGGGGTGTTGTGGGTGCAGGGCGATCTTGATAGCTCCGCCAGATTCTTGGAAGAAGCATTGCATACTTTTCGAGACATCGGCGATCAAGGGGGTATCTCGTCTGCCGACAACGCATATGCCAAGGTGTTGATTTTGAAGAATGACCTTGGCGCCGCACGGCAAACGCTCTCCGAGGCACTCGCAGTCGACCGAAAGATTGGAGCCAAGGGCGGCCTCGCGGTCGATCAGATCGATTTGGCAAAGGTCGACATAGAGGACGGGCATATCGAGAAGGTAGACGACGCCGCGTTGCAATCGGCGATTGACGAAGTACATGAAGAACAGCGTGGCGCGGATGAAGTGGAAGCTTTGACAATTCAGATTGAAGCATTCCTGATGCGTGGGAAAGTGGCGTCCGCCCAGCAAAGCTTGGCGCGTGCTGAAGCAGTACATCACACAAGCTGGCTGACTAAGTACCACCTGCTTCTCGCGACGGCGCACATTGATGCGGCGCAGGGCAAAATTGTTGCGTCTCGACGAACCATTGAGGCCGCGAGGTCACAAGCGCGAAAGGTCGACTGCGGCGCTTGCACCCTTGAGTCCACCATCGTGCTTTCAAAGCTTGATGCCCTGAGCGCTCGCTAAGGATTCCAAGCTTTGGAGAAAACCGTGACTCAATCTCACAACAACGGTTCCGGATAACGTACCGGGGAAAACAGCACGCGCTGTTTTTCATCATAGAGTTTACCTATGTCGCCGAAACCAGCGCTTTAGAAATTCAACGGGCTGGTGCTCAATTCGCCAAGCGTTCGAATCTCTGTACATAAAGTTGGTCTTCCCGGCGATCCTGTCAAAAAGGGCCTGCCCGACGTTAATCTTCCTGCCCGGACAAGAACCTCTAGCTCGTTCAGTTCTTCTGCTGAGAGACCTTTCAATTTTTGCCGAGAGCGTTCCTCTTCAGCGAGTTGAGTGTCAGCAGCAAGAAATTTCGTGAGGAATACAGCGGAACCGATTAACGTGTACGACGCACATAACAGGACGATTTGGCCAGTAACCGTTTGATGGAACAAGACCCAATTCAGAAACCAAAAAGACTATTCGAATTGCCCCAATGACTAGGGCTCTCTGTCCGAAAAAGTCTTGGGTGCGATCCCATGCGATTTCCGTCCTGCCGCGCATAGAGTTTGATTCTCCCCCAGATTCAGGAGTTCACTTGGCATTGCCTGCGCTACACCTTCGCCAGCAGACTCGTGATGGCGTGTGTGGACCTCCGGACCGTGAGGAGTTGATGGGGCACCGCACCATTCAAATGACCGTTCGTTACGCCCACCTCGCACCGAAGCACCGCCTAGATGCGGTTCAGAAGCTATGCGATACTGGCATCGTACAGAATCCGCCAACTGACACCGGTCGCGGAAAGTACTAGAATCTATGCCCGCCGCCACGGAGCAACTGGTTGCGGTCCAATAGTTTGGCTATTGAGGGGCGCGTAGCTCAAGTGGATAGAGCATTGGATTTCTAATCCAAGGGTTGCAGGTTCAAGTCCTGCCGCGCCTACCAGAATTTCCTGGACATCGCATTTCCGTGATGGTGAAGTTCGCCGATCCAATAGGCGAACAATCTTCTGCTAGCCGCGACGCCGGTGCTCACACACACTGTTGATGCATTCCTCTTTCATCAACAAGCGTTCTACCGGCTTGCTGCCAACAATGTGCGACTCGACAATCTCATCCACGTCGTCTACGGTCACGCCACCGTACCAGGCGGCTTCCGGATATACCACGACACTGGGCCCGTGTTCGCATTGGTCGAGACAGCCCGCCTGGTTGGCTCTCACTCGGCCCTTTAAGCCACATTCGGCAAGCTTCTTCTTGAACCGCTTCTGCAATTCCGCTTGCCCAGCCGGATCGCAGCATCCCCGCGGATGACCTTCCGGCCGCTGGTTGCCGCAGACGAAGATATGCTTCTCAAATTTCGGCATATCCTTTAAATGTAACAGGAGAGAGAACTAGTCTTTCAGCGGGACCATAGACCGGTCACCCTGGCAGAACGTAGCCACGCGCTGCAAGCCACCCTCGGCTTGAGGCAACAACTTGACAGGACCGCGGCAGTACACGGCGTGACCGTTCTCGGCAAGGTACCAGCGCCCGCCCTTGCGCGCGTAGTGAACTGCTGCCGGATCCAACGGTTGGCGCAGCGGTAACTTCAGGTTGGAACCTGGGAGCGAAAATAACAACGCAACTGCAATCACGACTTTCATGGGGACCTACCAGTCCTGCCTCTTTACCGTCGCGGCAGGCTAAATGGACATCAGCGATCTGCGTTCGTCCGCCATCTCTGATGCATCCCGTGGCGGTTTCGGCATCACAAACTTCCGCATGTTGTGCTTGTCTTTGCCCTGCGGCACAGCCGACTGCACTGACGAATTGGGCGCTGCCTGGCCACCAGGCGCCTGGGGCGTTGGATGTCCCTGCATGAGGGCCTTTTGCTTCTGGGTATTCGCGTTGCCCTTCATGCTGGTCAATTCCGTGCTATCGCTGAACAGTTGCCGGATCAGATTTCTTTGCGCGTCGATGGTATGACCCTGCTCCACCACCAGCATGGTCATCAAACCGTAAGAAAGCAGGAAAAGAACCGTGAGGATTGGAAGCCAGGTGTGTTTCGGCTTTGGCAGGACGGCCGCGGAATCCATCAGCTGCAACTTCAACAAGTGGCACCCCATTGTCTGCCCCTGAAGCGCTTGGGCATCCCTGGAAATGCAGCTCTTGAGCCAATGTTTTGAATTCGGGGAAATCGCTGATGGAGAGGTACTTACCTCAGCTTTTCCGGCCGACACAAAGTGTCATGGTTGCAACTCGCTGCACTTTATGAGTAACCGGCAAACATTACCGAGGTGACTTGAAATGCAATTCGGCCCGTCGGGACCGGGCCGAACTCCGCTCTGGACGGGCTATTTGGCCTCCAGGACCAGCTTGGCGATAGTCGCCAGCTGCATGTTCGAAGTGCCCTCATAGATCTTACCGATTTTCGAATCCCGCCAGTATTTTTCGACCGGATAGTCTTTGGTAAACCCATATCCGCCATAGACCTCGATGGCCAGCGACGTAACCCGCTCCGCAACCTGCGAGCAGAATAACTTCGTCATCGCGGCTTCCTTGACGAAGTTCACGCCTGCGTCTTTCATGCGCGCGCAGTTGTATACCATCAGCCGGGCGGCCTCGATCTCGGTCGCCATCTGCGCGATCTGAAATTGAATGCCCTGGAAATCCGAGATCGCCTTTCCAAACTGCTTGCGCTCCTTCGCATACTTGCAGGCAAATTCCCACGCTCCGCGCGCCACCCCGGCCATCTGTGCGCCGATGCCGATGCGGCCTTCGTTCAACGTCTCGATCGCGATCTTGTAACCTTTGCCCACCTCGCCAATCACGTTTTCCTTGGGAACTTTGCAGTCTTCCAGGATCAACTCGCAGGTGGACGACGCCCGGATCCCCAGCTTGTCTTCCTTCTTGCCGACGGTGAACCCGGCAAAATCTTTCTCCACGATGAACGCGGTGATGCCCTTGTAACCCGCCGACGGGTCGATCGTCGCGAACAGGATGAATATGCCTGCTTCCTTTCCGTTCGTGATCCACATCTTGCGTCCGTTCAAAACGTAATCACTGCCTTTCAGTTCCGCGCGCGTCTGCAATCCGAACGCGTCCGATCCTGAACCTGCTTCGCTCAATGCATACGCGCCTACTGTATCGGCTGCCATGCGCGGCAGGTAGCGCTTCTTCTGACTCTCATTGCCCCAGCGCAGGAACGCATTGTTGACCAATGTGTTCTGCACATCTACGACCACGCCCGCGGAAGCATCCACTCGCGAAAGCTCCTCCACCGCCAGGATCGCCTCAAAAAACCTTCCTCCGCCACCACCGTACTGCTCAGGAATCTCGATCCCCATCAGTCCAAGTTGGAAGAACTCATGAATCAGGTCCTTATCGAACACTCCCTTTTCATCCATCTCTTTCGCTAGAGGACGCACCCGGTCCTCGGCAAACTGCCGGATGTTGTCGCGGAAAAGTACTTCATCTTCGGTCAGTGTGGTCAAGGGCTGCGGAGGAGCTTGCATCGTAGTTTCGGGCATGAGGATACCTTCGTAGGAAGAATGGCAAACCCGTAATTTTAGCACTCGGAAGGGAAGCGGGTCTGAACGGCCGCCCGAAGCCACGGATCTCACTTGCAAGGTTGAAACCGCAGCTCAGGATTCCCGCGGCGAATTCTTATTCCACACCAGCTTCAGCCCGTCGGCCTGAAGAATCTTCTGGGCCTGGTTGCGGGCATGCATCGACCACGGACCAGTCGTATCCAGCTTCACGTAAGCTCGCCAGTGTTTCAGCGCCTTACGCGGTTGCCGCGACTTCTCGTAGGCGAGAGCAAGATTGTAATGCGCGTCGGAATAAGTCGGCGCAAGTTGCAGGGCAGTGGTGTATGTCTGAATCGCTTCCGCGACCCGGCCGGTTTCATCCAGCACATTACCTAAGTCGAAATAGGCCAGCGCGTATCGCGGATCGATCTCAATCGCGCGCCGGTAGTGCTTCTCGGCGACAGAATATTCCTGGCGATTGTAGTGCAGCGTGCCAATGTTGATGTGGGCCGCGGCATGGTTGGGATCCATCTGCAACACTCGCTGGTAAGTTGCGATGGCTTCCAACTGGTTGTTCGGATCTTCTTCCAGCGCAATCCCGCGCGCGAATAGTTCAGCGATGTCCGCATTGCCGGTCTGTGGTTTCGGAATTTGCGGCCGCGGCCCATTTACCACGCGTTCCTCGCCCGTGAAGTCGAACATGAACTGGCCCGCGATGGGCTCCAGCACCTTGCCTTCATGGCGAAATGCAATCCGATGCCGCTGGGTGGTAAAAGCTCCCGCCTCGAGCAGCGGGTTTTCCATTCCCGCCACTTGCTTCTGCATGGCTTCCAGCGATTGCCGGATCACTGCGGGGCGCACTTTCCGCGCGCAAAGATCCCTTATTTTCTTGATTTGCAGGAGGTCAAAAAAAGAATAGCTCTCGCTTGCGGGTACCAGTCCGGCCTTTTCCCAAGCTGCGAACTGGCGCGCCGTAAGGCGAAGTATGCGAAGCAGGTCCGTTCGACTATATCGATACACGGTTTTATGGGAACTTTCAGCTCATATTATCCAGAACGTCAACCCCTGAAAGCAAGCGGAATTCGCCCCCTAAGGGAATCTTTCTCAGCAACTTGCAGCGTTCTCAGTGCATTTCTCTGTGGATAGCTTCGAATATCTTTGCGCTTTTAACCATCTCTTCACAGAAGCCTGGGCCGCGGAGGACTATCATCAAAATTTTCGTGGGACTTCTATGCCGCGCAAACGCCCTGAAGAACTCGAGTCTACCCGGAAGCTGACCGGCCTCGTCCTGCAGGCTTGCCTGGTTGCGAAAGACTCCTCCTACAATCTTCGAGACTTCATCCAGAACTCCTCGAATATGGCATTTCTTGCCGTCCGCGATTGCGAGAAGGAACTCGACCGCATGGAGCGCCAGGTCGATGAGGAGATCACGGCTGCCATCACTCAGGTCAGCGAACCCGAAGCGCGGGAACTCCTCGCCTGCCTGAAATTCATCATCGATCTGGAACGAATCGGCGACCTCACCTGGTCCGTTGCGCAACGCTTACAAAAGTTGGGAACCAAACTGCAAGCGGACGATGCGCAGGATTTCAAATCGATGGCAGAGATTCTGGAAAACATGCTGGGCACGGTCCACGAAGGTTTCGTGCGCCGCGATCTCGATTCCGCCAACTGGGTCTTGCAGACTGATCTCCAGGTCGACCAGGCTTGTCGTTCCGTGTTTCATCGGCATTTGGCGATGAGCGATCGCAGTAAGCGTGAGTACAGCACTTCACTGCTGCTCATGGCTCAGGCCTTCGAGCGGGCAGGAGATCACGCGAAGAACCTTGGCGAGGAACTGCTTCACCTGGTGGAAGGGCGAAGCGTGCGTCACGAACCGAAGCGTCTCCGTGCGGCGAGAAAGGCGGTCAAGCCGCCTTCCCCGGCACGGACTTCCAAGGCTCGCCCTGCATTAGGCCACTCAACGCAGCCTTCGCGTGACTGATTCGCCTGCATCCCAATCGGTCATGGCGATGACCATCGCTTCGTTCGCTGCCTGTCCCCGGAAGAAGGCGGAGCCCTTCTTAAATCCGAGCACAGTGGGGGCAGCTGCCGCCATCGCCGCCTGCACTTCGTCCAGCTTCCCGTGAGTGCGAAAACTGATCGGCCTTCCGCCCGTTCCGTTGTAGTCTGTCAGCCCACTCACGCCGGCGACAAACAATCCGTTCACCAATGCGGCAATTCCGCCCCGCCGGTTCTTGTTCCAGAGTACCCCCGCAACTACCAGGAACGATCCCGCCGTGAGCGCGTCCAGCGCGGCGTGCTGCTTCGGTTTGATTATTTTAGGAATTCCGGGAATCCCGTCCAGCAGGTTTACTTTGGCCATTGCACTCTCCCTTTAGGAATGTCTGTTAGAAGCGAACATCGCGAGCAAGTTTGTTTCATAAATCGTGAGCACTTCACCTCATCCCTGCGCAGAGAAGGTGGCAAGCTGCCGTTGCGGCAGACCATCGCATAGCCGCAATTCATTGAAGGAGATATGCATGAAACCGGTACTTGCTTTTGTTCTCGCAATGGCAACTGCGCCCTTGCTGTTTGGACAATCTGTTCCGCCTTCCGACCAGAAGTTCGCCGAGAAAGCGGCACAAGGCGGAAAGGCTGAAGTGGAATTAGGTCAGCTCGCAGTTCAGAAATCTGACTCTTCCCACCACCATGGATCCCGCAGCGCAGCAGGAACAGCAGCGTCTCTCCAAGCTTTCAGGCCCAGAGTTCGACAAAGCCTACATGCGCTATCAACTGAAGGACCACGAGAAGGACGTTGCCGAATTCAAGAAGGAAGCGACTACGGGGAAAGATGCCGGGATTAAGAACTTCGCACAAAGCACGTTGCCCACCCTGCGGGAGCACCTGAAGTTGGCAGAGCAGATTACGCCGAAAGAAAGCATGCGCGCTGCAAAGTAAATGCTGAACTAGCTCGAGTCCGCCTCGGACGAGGTGGACTCGGCTAACCCCACGCCAGAGCCAACCGTCTTCGAAACAGCAAATTCCCACTCCCACCGCCGGCCTTGGGTGGCACTGGCGCCTCGATTTCGGGCCCGAAGAACGTTTCCCCTTGCAACAGTTTCTCAATGGCAGGAATCAGGTCGCGGGCGGCATGGGATTTGAGCACGTATCCCTCAGCTCCCGCTTTTTTCAGGGCCCGGACCAGGCTTTTAGAATCGTGCATGGTAAAGATCAAGACACGAGTGTCGAGATGAAGCTTTTGTATTTCTTCCGTAGCTTCCAGCCCGCTCATGATGGGCATGGTGATGTCGAGCACAATCAGGTCAGGCTGAAGTCGTTGCGCGGCCTCGACTGCCTCTTTCCCATTCGCCGCTTCTCCGCAAATCTCCCACTCCGGTCGCGCCCGTAGAATCGTGCGCAGACCTTGGCGCACTACATCGTGATCGTCGGCCAACAGAATCCTGATCGCCATTCCCATTCCCTTCGATTGTGATGCCTCTAGCTTGCGCACTATGACGCTTGCTTTTCGGTCCGCAATGATGTTTTCATTGCCAGAGTTCTTGGTCAATTGTGTTGCGAAATCCAACGAAGTTCGCTGTGATTCGGCTCATTTGGGAGCCTCATTTTAGAGGGTTGCGAGGTCTGAGTAAAGTCGCTTGACAAGGTGAACTTCTGAGCAAAGGGAATTCCCTCCTATGCAAATTGACGCGTCCTCTTCGCGAAGTCGAGGCATATTCGCGGCGGCGGCAATTACCGTCGCACTCAGCGTCACGGCCTTGGCCTGGATACCGCAAGCCCTCTCGCACATCTTCTCCACCCAGTTTCTTCCTCACGTTTATTGCTATCTGTATGACCGGAAATTGATCGCGCTGCACGTCGGCTCCGATGCCGCAATCTGGCTCTCATACGTTGCGATCTCGATCACGCTGACTTATCTCGTCTACCGCACTCGACGCGAAATCCCTTTCAGCTGGATGTTTCTGGCTTTCGGTACCTTCATCATCGCCTGCGGTTTCACTCACCTGATGGAGGTCGTCGTCCTCTGGAAACCTCTTTATTGGCTGTCCGGAGATGTGAAGCTTCTGACCGCGGTCGCCTCCGTCATCACTGCAGCCGCATTGCCCCCGCTGGTGCCGAAAATTCACCAGATGATTTCGGCAGCCAAACTTTCCGACGAACGTCAGCATAAAATCGAGCGCGCCAACGACGAACTGTCCCGTGCCAACGAATCCTTGCAGCAGGAAATTACACGGCGCACTTCCGCGGAAGGCGAGCTGCGACGGCTTTCCGGTCGGCTCCTCGAATTGCAGGACGATGAACGCCGCCGCCTGGCTCGCGAACTGCACGACAGTACCGGTCAACTGCTCGCCGCTATTCAACTCAATCTTTCTCTCGCCCAGCAGGATGTCCAAGGCGACCCGTCCCATCTGCAGCGTCGCCTCTCGGAAACTGCCGAACTTTCCAATCAAGCGATCACCGAAGTACGCACCATGTCTTATCTTCTTCATCCACCCATGCTTGACGAGGCGGGCCTGGGCTTGGCCCTGCAATGGTACGTAGAGGGTTTTGTCGAACGTAGCCATCTGCGAGTGGATTTGCAACTGCCCTCGAATTTGGAGCGCCTGCCCCGCGAAGTCGAAGTGGCCGTTTTTCGGGTGCTCCAGGAATCGCTGACCAATATTCACCGTCACTCAGCCAGCGCCAGCGCGCAAATCAAGCTGGATTGCACTCCGCATGAATTGGTGCTCTCAGTACGAGACTTCGGAAAGGGATTTCCCATCGCGCCCCACGATGGCAATAACGGACGAGCTTTGTCTCGCATTGGGGTGGGCATCCGTGGCATGCAGGAAAGGCTTCGCCAACTCGGCGGCAATATCGCGATCAGGAAGGCAGATCCCGGCACCCTGGTGGAGGTTCACTTCCCGCTCAACGCCAAGACCGACCCCAAAGCCCAGGCGGCTTCCTCAGCTCCACCCCAGCCCAAGTAAGCTATCGTCAGAATTATGGCCTGCAAGTGAGTTGGTAATTAGAGGGGAGAGGTTGGAGCCGACGACCAGAGTTGAACTGGTGACCTGCCGATTACGAATCGGCTGCTCTACCAACTGAGCTACGTCGGCTTGGTCTCGATTCTAAATGCCACCGCGCGCAGCGTAAAGTTTTCCAGGCAAATCGAATTCCCGGAATCTCTTAGCCCAGAAGTTTTGGATTAAGTTCTGTTTGGCGTTCTCTGCGTCTCGGCGGGTGAAAACAATTCCAAGCTAAAACGAAAAGGCCACCCGGCAATAGGTGGCCTTTTCTCAAGGGAGAATAGTTCCAACGGAGGCAAAGACCGTCAAAACTTTTCTGGCGAAATCTTATGGTTCATAAAAGGGGGTGTCAAGGAATTTTTCGTAAATAATTCCTTTATTATCAATTAGATACAAAATAGGTTAACACCGGCGGAAAGTGGCTCAAAGTGAGACAAAATCCTCGATTTCGCCTCTTAACAGTCTTGCTTTGAAGGGCTTAACCCCGCGCCGGAGGACCCGGTTCCCCGCCAGGCCTGCCCTCGGATAGGTGCAGGGAGATGAAATCGACCTGCTCCGGACGCTTGAAGACTCGCTCCGGCAATACCCGCTGGAACAGCACTCTCAGGCCCCCAAAGGCAATTCCGGCAACCAACGCGAAGCCGCAGATGATCCCGCACAGGATGATGATGTTCACCAGCAGGTTCGCGAGATTGTCTTTCTTGCTGAAGGAGGTGTTCTCATTCCAGGTGACATCCGCGTCATAATTCACCGACGCCAGCAGCGATCGCGCTTCGCTCTGCGATAGCGGTCCAGCGGCAACCACCACAATCGGTCCCGTTCGCCGATCAAAAAACGGTCCTACATCTACCAATGTCGGGCTTCCCGCCTGTTGTGTCGTGTTGGGCTGATGGGCAGCATCCAGTCGCTTCAACTGCTCGGCGGCAATCTGCGGAGTAGGATACCCAATCAGCATCAGCGTCGCTTCGCCGCCTGAGCTGTTGTAGGTTCCCTCGATCACTTCGGCCCCGGCATTAAAGTTGACCAGGGACTCCGGAAGCGGCGCCTGAACGGACCGGAGTGCGACCGGGCCCAGTATGTACTTGGTGCTGTTCGCGACGAACGCTTGCTTCGGCAAGTAATTCACCAGGTTGGGAAGAGCCCGTGCGTTCCCAGCCGGCAGTGGAATCGAATTCGATAGATCCCTCAACTCGGCCGCCGACATCGCACTGAGGCGGCTGAAGACCGCATCCACCAGCACGTTGCCGCGATAGAACAGGATGCGTTCGTTTGCCGAAGCGCCCTTGTCCCCTATTTCCTCGGTAATCATCTGCGGAGCACGGTAAAACGTGAACGCACCGTAAGCGCCGCTCGCATCGTTAAAGCGCGCGGCCTTCACCGTCAGCTTTCTTCCATCATCACGAATGTACGTGGCCGACTCGACGTCCTGAAACCCGTATTCTTTCAGCAGCGCCGCGTTCACCCCGTCGGCGACCGCAGGATCGCTGCTTTTCTTTGCATTACCGGCCATTTGCCAGGCAGAAAACGACTTCGGCAATACGGATTGATCTGGTGCCGCAGCATCAGCCGCGCAGACGGTCAGGATGACCATGAAGAACGTGAGGAAAAATTTCAAAAGCTTCATCAGAAGGGAGAGTGACAGTGCTCCTACCCAATTAGACTACAGGGCAGCTGGGAAAGTTTCCATAAAGGGGGGAAAGCGGGAAAGGGTCTTCCTTCGTGAACCGTAGTGTCTTGGTGGCTACCTGCTTTTGGTTTATTGCCCCTCGCTCTTCTCAATCTTGCTGGCGACCTTCACCCCGCTCAATCCATTCACGTACTTGGCGATTCCACGGTAGAGCGATTCCGCAATGCGCTGCCGGTATTCCGCGGTCTGCAACCGCCGTTCGTCTCCGGGATTGCTGACGAAGGAAATTTCCGCCAGGATCGAGGGCATGTTCGCTCCGATCAGCACGATGAACGGCGCCTTCTTCACTCCCCGATCGCGAATTCCAGGACTCTTCGCCGCTAATCCACTGTGCAGCGACGACTGCACGTCGGCCGCGAACTCATGCGACTCGTCGATCTTCTCTTTCAGTGCGATCTTCTTCACCAGGTCCTGCAGTTCGTGAATCGAATTTTCCGAGACCGCGTTCTCGCGCGCCGCCACATCCAGCGCATCGCGCGAGGATGTGAAGTTCAGATAGTAAGTCTCCACGCCGCGCGCATCCGGATCGCTGCTCGAATTCGCATGAATCGAAATGAACAGGTCTGCCTGCTCCTGGTTCGCAATCGCGGTTCGCGTCTCAAGCGGAATGAAGGTGTCGTCCGAACGCGTATAAACCACTTCCGCCCCGAGTCGCTCCAGTTGCTTGCCGAGACGCTTGGCTACATCGAGGACGAGATCCTTCTCCAGCAGTCCATTTGGCCCGATGGTTCCCGTGTCGTGTCCGCCGTGCCCGGCGTCGATCACGATTTTGCCGATCTTCAACCCCAGCGCCCGTATCAGCGAACGCTCGCCGCTTGACGTGGGTTGCGCTTCTCGAATATCGAACTCCGGCGGCGAGGGCTTTTTCGCGCCCCGCGTCTTCTTCTTGGATATCGTCGCGACGGCTGCTTCCTTCACCTCGGCTTTGCTCGGTGGCGGAGTGACTCCGGGATCATTCGGGTCGTCATCGCCGTCTTCAGCCTCCACGATTCGCGTGGGTACGCCGTTCTTCACAACCATACGGTGGCAGGCTTGGAACTTTCCGATTTCCTGGTTTCAGGCGATTTCGGTTTTTGCGACGGAGACTCTCTCGACCGGGGGCGGTGCAGAAACTTCCTCGTCCTTGTCTATGAGAGCGTCTTTAACTGGCGCTTTTGTTGCCGACTTCCTCGCCTCTTCCTTGCCGTGAATATCAATGATCAGCCGCGAAGGATTCGATAGCAGGAACGCGTTGTAATCGGAAAGTTCGTCCACTTCCAGCACAATCCGCGTCTTGCCTGGCTTGAACTGCGCCACTCTAATCTTCTTGAGAAAGCCATCGTCCACATCGAACGTCTTGCCCACCAGAGTCGAGGCCAGCTTGGTGTCCGATAAATCGAAGAAGATGCGGTTGGGATTGGCGATGCGCTGCGAATCAAATTTCACGTCCTGCTCAACGTCAATCGCGATTCGCGTGTAGTCAGGCGTGGACCAATGACGAATGCTGGTGACGCGAGCAATCTTGCCGGTGTGAGCGTCAGTGGCCGGCGTATCCGGACTTGAAGCCTCCGCGTCGTTGCCACGCGCGCTGGCATCCGCGGAGTCGTCTTCTCGCTATCGGCGGACTGTGCGTTCGCTGAGGCTTTCGCCTGTTTCTTGTCTTTCGCTCTTGCTTTGGCGGCGACCTGTTGAACTGGTTCTGCCAACGCCGCACGAGCCTCATCTGCCAGGTGACTGTGCGGATAACGCTTCAAAAACTCCTCGAACGTGCTCCTTGCTTTGGCGCGGTCGTTCAGGTCGTCTTTGTAGATTTCGCCCACCGTGAACAGCGCGTCCACGCGGTACTTGCTGCCCGGATATTCCTTGCGCAGGAACTCATACTGCTGGATCGCCGCTCGCAGAATCGCGTCATCCTCAAAGCGCCGCCCCATCTCGACCTGCAATTCGGCGACGGCCACCACGCTGGGATCTGCTTTTGAAGAAGTTGGCGATCCGAAATAAATCCGCCGGTAAGCGTTGATGACTTTCTGATATTGCTGCCGGGTCCGCTCCGCAGCGGGACGTCCATTCAGCGCTTCGCGCATCCGCTCGGCGGTTTCGAACTGGCTGCGGGCCCACGCATCGGATTTGCGAGCGCGTCCATGAGCTGGCACGACAGCCAAGCAAGCGACCAGAACAGCAGCCGCGATCCGCCACATGCGGTAGCCTGATTCAGAATTGTTCAAAGTACCAGCCGTAATCGCCTTGCGTTCGTACCGCGCCTTTAAACAGATGCCGCGAACCCTAGTCGGTGTTGCTGATGTACAGCACACCTCGGGCATCTCGTTGCACCCGCACGGGTTCGTGGACCGGATTTCCCAATATGCGAATTCCGGAATCTCCCCCGTAATACAGTTGCGTGATCTTGTTCACGTAGTTTCGAGTCTCCGCGTAGTGCGGAACTCCGGAACTGCGCGCCACTGCTCCCGCTCCCGCGTTGTATGCCGCCAGGGTCAGCTTTACGTCGCCACCGTAGCTCTCCATCAGTTTCTTCAGGTGGCGAACGCCGGCATCCACATTCTGTTCCGGATCGAACGGGTTCGAAACGTTCAGCGAACGCGCCGTTGACGGCATCAATTGCATCAGCCCCATGGCTCCCTTACGGGAAACTGCGTTGGGATTGAAGTTGGATTCCACCTTGATAACCGCTCGCACCAGGTTGGGATCCACATTGTGCCGCGCTGCGGCTTTCTCGATCGCCGCATCCACGTCTTGCTGGGTGAATGGACGATTGCTGTTCACCGGTGATGGCGCTGCTTCGGTGGAACCGAGGAACTCGCCGACTTCCGCCGCAGCCGATCTCGCTGCGCGCACATTCGCGGTCGGAACCGGTTTCCAGCGTTTCTCGGTCACGCTCCAGTAGGCCAGCGAATTGCGCCGGGTCGCCGGAGCGGCCGCCGACCGGGATGCAGCTTGCGGCACCCAGTCATTGGTGTAAACCGTCCGGCCATTGTCGTCGGTAGTGGCGTTGATGGCAGCATTGCTGCCGGCTTGTGCCTGCACGTGCGGCGTAGTGAAAGAAAGGAAGGTCGCGATTACGGTAGTTGCCATCAGGGCGGGTTGCAGGTGTTTTCCCATAGCCGGGTACTGTCATCACGAAGACACAAAACGACCGTCGTGTCACCTACCCGGAACCTGACGGAGAATCCTTACCAGAGTGTCCCGATTATAGGCCCGATCGGGAAGGGGAACAATCTGCCCAAAGGGCGTAGAACCATCGGAGTAATCGCTGTAACTTCAACGATCCAAGAGGGTTGCCGCTTCGGGAACGCGCATGCCGCTGGAGCCCGCCGCCAACCTTGTGGATTCTGAGTTCCTGCTTTATCCTCGCTTCCAATTGAGGGGGACGCCCCGGCCGATTGCCCCCATTCTGCCGGAGGACACTCGGGAGGAGTCTCCATGAAGAAGTTCGCCACTTCTTTTTGCTTCGCATTCGTGTTTTTTCAGCCGTTTCTCACCCTCTGCGCCGGCCAGGACAAGCCTGCTCAACTCTCCGGCTTCGATCGCGATCGCGCCCACTCCATGTTGCAAATGGTCGCCGACGATGTCCGCAAGCACTATTACGATCCCAAGTTCCATGGTCTGGACTGGAACGCTCGCGTCGCTGAGGCCAAGCAGAAGATCGATAGCTCACCGTCGTTCAACATGGCGCTCTCCCACATCGCGGGAGCTCTCGATGCCCTGAACGACTCACATACATTTTTTCTCCCACCCTCGCGGCCCTACCGTCACGACTTCGGATACCAGACTGCCATGATTGGCGACCGCTGCTTCATTCTTCGTGTGCGCCCGGGAAGTGACGGCGATACCAAGGGTCTGAAAGCGGGCGACGAGGTGCTTGCCATCAATGGGTTTACCCCGTCCCGCGACAATTTGTGGAAGATGCAATACGTCTTCGAGGCGCTCCGTCCGCAGGCATCCCTGCATTTGCAACTGCGCAATCCTGCCGGCGGCGACCGCCCGATTGAAGTCGTAGCCAAAATGCAGCCGCTCTCGCAGATCAAGGATCTGACCAGCGGCAATGACCTTTACGAACTGATCCGCAACTCTGAAGACGAAGACCAGCGTATGCGCACTCGCTGGCAGGAACTCGGAGATTTATTCGTTCTGAAGATCAGCCGCTTTTTCTTTACCGACTCCGAAGCGGAGGACATGATCGGCCACGCCCGGAAGCACAAAGCGATGATCGTGGACCTTCGTGGCAACGGCGGCGGCGCTGTCGATAGCCTTCAGTCCTTGCTCGGCCGGCTCTTTGAAAACGAAGTGAAAATCGCCGATCGGGTCAAGCGCAACGACACCAAGCCGTTTGTCGCAAAATCGCACCGCAATCCGTACAGCGGCAAGGTCGTGGTGCTGATTGACAGCCAGTCCGCTTCCGCCTCGGAGTTGTTCGCGCGCGTCGTGCAACTCCAAAAACGCGGAGTCGTGATCGGTGACACCAGCTCCGGCAGCGTGATGGAGTCCATGCATTACAACTATCAGACGGGAACGCAGACCATCGCCTTCTTTGGGGCTTCGATCACCGATGCCGACCTGATCATGAGCGATGGCGTCAGCCTGGAACGACGGGGCGTGGTGCCCGATGAAGTCATGCTGCCCACGGGCGCAGATCTCGCGGCCAATCGCGACCCTGTACTCGCCCATGCCGCCGAAACCCTGGGCTACAAGATGTCTCCGGAAGAGGCAGGCAAGTTATTCCCGTACCAGTGGAGCAAACAGTAGTGGTTTTGGATGCCTTCACTAAAAGACTAAGGTCGGGGCTTACGCCCCGGCCTTTTTTACTCATGTGGTCATGACTGCGCGAGCGGCCGCGGGTTCAACCGGCGTCTTGCGGCGAAGGATCGCCGCCGAGACGAGCGTAATGACAAGGCCAACCGGCAGGGGCTCCATGAAGGTATAAGCCATGTTGACGAAGGGATTCTGGTAGAGCTGCTGCGAGTGCTGTATGGCAGCGACCTGTGCGGCCGTGGCGGCGGCGTCAAGCCCGGAGGATTGGACCTTCTGAATCTGCGCGGCGAAGTAGCTGTCCATGAAGTGGGGCATGAAGTTGAAATACAGGACCTCCCACATGGCGACGTAGCAGACGGTGGTGATCAGGGTGATCAGGATGCCGCAGACAAAGGCGCGGCCGAAGGAGATTCGACCTCCAAGAGTGTTGTCGCGGTAGCTGCGGATGCCGAAGTAGATCAGCAGGAACGACGCCACCATCATGGTGTAGCCGAGAGCCATGCTGTGGCCGGAGCCGATCCTGTCGGCCAGCAGAAGCGATCCGCCCATCAGGACGGAGATGATGACACCGGCGATAAGCCCGAAGGTGAGAACTGTTTTCTTCATGGGAGTCTCCTGGTGCGAGTGACGACGGAGTCACGATACGGCCGAACGCGGCCGGATGTCGTCATCCTTTCGGATGATTTTGCAGGAATAAAGCGGAAATCATGCTTTCGGGTGACGCGGTCACGGCAGCAGGCCTAGTTCTTTGCCCCGCTGGACGGCCTGCGTGCGCCGGGCGGCTCCGAGCTTGTCGAAGGCGCGGGCGCAATGGGTCTTGACGGTATTTTCAGAAACGAACAGCTGGGTGGCGATCTCGCGATTGCTCAAGCCGCGGGCGATCAGGGTAAGAATTTCGAGCTCGCGTGCCGTGATGCCGAGGCTCTGCTGCTGGGCCGTATTGGGAGCGAAGGGCTCAACGGCGGGACCTTCCGCGGGGATAAGCACTTCCTTCACCACGACCGTCTCGCGGATGGTTTCGCGACGGCGCGTGATGCGGAGGCCGAGCCAGATGCCGAAGCTCGCGAACAGGATGGCAACCAGCGCGCCGTAAAGCTCGATCGAGTGCTCGATGATGACAAAGCGATATTCGGTGTATTGCAGAGTGGCGATGAGCAGCCCGCCGACCAGACCGAAGATGAGGACGTGGCGTTTCATGATGGGGTCGGGAAGAAGTATATCTCCGCATAGAGGCTGACTCGGCTCACTCGTCGACAAACAAGTCATCCAGACCCGAACCGAAGCGCCGGGCAATCGTCAGGCTGGTTGCTTCGGCCGCGGATCCTCTTTAGAACGCTACTTGTGTGCTGGAGTCTCGGAGAAGAAATTGTGAGTGTAATCGCGATTTCCCGCCAACTATTCAAATGGCAACCAGGGGAGCACTGGGAACTCTTTGTCCGTCCGGGATACAACCTTCTGCTTGACACTCGGAACAGTCAAGGGATAAAAGGTTTAGCACTCGACGTAGGCGTTCCCCTTCCTAAGCCGAAGTAGGCCCTTCATTCCCACTGAATCCGACATGGAGGCACAGTATGAGGGAAACCATGAGTTCAGCCCTTGTCGCAGTCCTTGCTTTTTTGCTTTCCCCTGCTTGGAGCTTAGCCCAAGCCGGAGGAGGCAATGGCGTAGCGACGTCGAACAAGAACCCGCTGCAAATCGCAATCCTGCACTGGTACAGCGCAAACCAAACAACGAGCTTCATCGTGGGCACGAGCCCTGGACGCTTGGCCTTCGACGGGGCAAGCATCTGGGTCACGAATGGAGGCAGCGACAGCGTGACCAAGTTGCGCGCCAGCGACGGCCAAACACTTGGAACGTTTGCCGTTGGGAGCAACCCGATCGGCATAGCTTTTGATGGAGCCGATATTTGGGTAACTAACTTCGGCAGCAACAACGTCTCTAAGTTGCGAGCGAGTGACGGAAGCTCGCTCGGCAGTTTCAGCGTCGGTATTCGCCCGTTCGCGATCGCCTTCGACGGTTCTAGCGTCTGGATAGCGAACTCTGGCGGGAGTAGTGTGACCAAGCTCAGAGCGAGTGACGGAGCTACGCTCGGGACCTTCGCGGTAGGCCAGACTCCAGAGGCGGTGGCCTTTGACGGAACTAATATCTGGATCGGAAACTGTAACTTTGATCAGAACAATGTGATGAAGTTGAGCGCCGGTGACGGCAAGCTGCTGGGAACATTCAGCGTGCCTGGCACTGCGGCTTCGCTGGCATTCGATGGCGAAAATATGTGGGTGGCGAATGGGCTGGCTGACTCAGTGACAAAGCTGCGAGCGAGCAACGGCGAGGTACTGGGAATATTCGGGGTGGGAGATGCACTCTTCCCGGTCACGGTCGTCTACGACGGTGCAGCGATCTGGGTGGCGAATGGAGACGGTCTCATATCCAAACTGCGTGCAAGCGATGGCAAGGTGCAGGGAGTCTTCTCTGTCGGAAATTGTCCAGCTGGCGAGGCATTTGACGGGGCCAACGTATGGGTAACAAGTTCATGCAGCAACACGGTCTCGAAACTGT
This sequence comes from Terriglobia bacterium, assembly GCA_963797845.1. Classification (GTDB taxonomy): domain Bacteria; phylum Acidobacteriota; class Terriglobia; order Terriglobales; family Acidobacteriaceae; genus DASREM01. Next base: position 569,549 of record CAWCRE010000003.1, on the reverse strand, counting down.
GAATTTCGACCGCAGTTCCTCATGCCCTGCGCGACGACGGTCATTCTCCACGATTCTTGTGAAAAGGCGATTTTGCAACAGCTATCGCGGGAGAACGAAGATTGCAACGCCGGAGAAGAACAAACAGAAACCCACCCCACTGTCGTTCAGCCCCCAGGCTTCGGGGGTTGTCACCCACTGGACGGGGCAGCCAGTTTTTTCGTGGGGACTAGTTGCGGCTGGCGGCCTCTGCCTTTTTCTGGCGCTGCTCCCAGCATCTTGGATCGCCAGAGCATCTGCTCCCCGCTCAAGAACTCGCACGCATGGATTCTGAGTGCTATCGCGATTTCGCGCCAGTTGGTTTTTTGAAACATCTGCCCTAGACTCTCAGTCATCAGAACTGCCGGATACGATGAGTAGAAGCAAAGGCATACTGCTGGGTGTAGCTGGTGCTGTGGCGCTGGTTGCCACTGGATTGATATTCGCGTTGTTCCACGGGTACTTCGATCATGGTGAGTTCGAGATCAAGCAAGTTCAACGGTCCCCTACAAATCAGGTTGCCATGTTAGCGGAACGCTCAGATCGCGAGGCACTAGGCGGACTTGATTACTACGTCCTTGTGGGAAATCATGTATTCACTCCTACCGAATTGAGGTTCGCCTACTACAGCGATGCTGTTGCCTTTTCGGCAGGCGACGATTGTTTAACTATCCGCTGGATTGATGCGCGTCATCTGGAAGTGATGTGTCGTGATCGGTCTCTCGATTCAGGTCACATAAATTCCCGCAAACGCCAAGTAGGGGATGTAGCAATCACTTACGTAAACATTCAGGATGGCACCGCGGCGGACGCGCACTGAGTTCACGCGGGGCTTATTGGAACCGCACCCGCTCGTTGGTGTTGAGAACAGCGATTTCACAAGCATTCGCCCCATGTTCGCCTACCAATCGGCATTGTGAGTGTAACGGCGATGTTACGCTAACTACGGCGTAGAATCGCTGGGCGGCTACAACCAACCCGCTCGTTAAAGGCATCGAGCATTCAAGGAACCCTATCCTGTCGGGCTCCATTTCCTAAGCTCGCTGAGATTCGAAGGACGGCAGAAAGCTGAACCGATGAATCGTGCTTCACTTGGGCGTCTGACTTTCTGGTTGACTGTTTCCCTGTCGTTGGCGCTGGGGCCAGCAGCGCGCAGTGCGCGACAAACTTCGACAGAGAACGCGAATGTGGTTCGTCTTAGTCGCGTGACAGGCCGCGTAGTTGACGATGCAAAAGGAAGTCCGCTGGGCGGGGTGACCGTGCGACTTCAGACGGTCACTATGTTCGCGAGCTGCTTGAACTGTAACCCGCTGCTGCCCTCACCGTCTGAGCCCTCAGCGCCAAGAGAGACAGTGACCACGAAAGACGGGCTGTTTACGTTTGAAAGTGTCCCTACAAGCAACATTTCCATAACGGCGAAAAAAGCCGGCTATATGGATGCATGGCCACTCCACCGACATGCAGACGAGCCGGTCGGGTTTTATCGAGCTGCCGAGCACATGAAGCCGATCGTTCTGCGGCTGGCGCCGACCGCATCCATTTCGGGCGTGTTTCGCGATCACAACGGTGTGCTCATTCGGAAGAATACGATCATCAACCTTTGGCGACTGAGCGCCTGGGATGGCTGGCCTCGTTTGGACTATGGCGGCTTTGCCACGTTCGATGGGAATGGAACGTATCTTTTCGAGAACCTGGGGCCCGGACGCTATTACTTGGAGGCTGAGCCTCCGGTCGATCACCAGGAAGGGGGACACGATCAGGCCGGCCACACTGTCGGTGAGACTCCGATGCGTTATCCCGCGGCGAGCGAGCCGAATCCATTCTTTACCTTGCACGAAGGCGAGCACACGCACATTGACTTCCGATTTCCGCTGAAGACGCTGCATCGCGTGACTGGAGTGCTGGAAGAAGACCAGAACTATTCGTACAACATCGAGGACGCAAATCGTGCCAGCTCCTACCTGATCACGGGATCTCCATTCGAAAGAAAGTTGGAAGCCTGGCTGCCGAATGGCACCTTTTGGTTGAGCACGGGCAGGGATGACGTGAGCGGAACGATGCCTTTCAGTGTCGCGGACTCCGATGTTGGGAGTCTGCAATTCTCGATTGACTCGCGAAGAGTCCAGATCCCCATCGAAGTCTCCACCACACCTGGCGATCCTGCTGGCGAAGAGCTGGAGCCGCCTAAGGGCCTATGGTTCTTGCGCATGGTCCGTATCCTGCCCGGAGGGTATGTCGAGGTTGTCGGAGAATCGACGCAGACCGGACAGGACACGCCGCGGGAACGCCTAGAATCGGTTTCGGTGGGGCCGGGCGATTATGCAGTAGAGGTCGCGGTCTGGGGAAACTTTTATGCCAAGTCCGTGGTCTGCGGGCACACGGACCTTGCGCTGGAATCGCTGACGATCCGGGCGGGGGACGCTCCGGCACCGATACGAATTGTTCTGGCCACAGCTGCCAAAGCCGTCGGGTTGGTCCAGCGAAATGGAAAGCCCGCAAGGACGTGGGTGTATGCGGTGGCGCAAGAGATCGAGCCCAAAACCGATTTTCGCCCCTTTGGGCCTGCTATCTCAGATGAGGACGGCAAGTTTCAAATGCAGGGACTCGCGCCAGGGACGTATCTGTTTTTCGCCAGCGATGTCGAGTTGCCCCTGAATGTGCATGACGCCGACCAGCTTGCGCATTGGCGACCCCAGGGGGAGTTAGTTCGTGTTGAGGCCGGAAATACGTCGAGCGTCTTGTTGACAACCCCTGAATCATCGTCGAAATAGTCAATTTCGGGAGCGACGGAGAAAGCGACGGATGAAATCAGGCCCGCATACGCACGCTGCAACGGGGCTCGTGGCATGATGGGCCAAGCACCCGGCGAGTCAATTGTTGTAAGCAGGCAGGCGTGCTAGAAGAAAGCATCAGCCATGCTCTGTTTGATTTTGATCGTCGGAGGTCTGCTGATCATGATGGGAGAACACGACCGCTCGGAGGCGTTGTTTTACTACTTCCGCCTGGAAGATCAAGTTCCCGAAAATCATCTGCTACGACTGATTGACAAGCACGTCAGCTTTGCTTTCGTGCGCGAGAGCTTGAAGCAGAGCTACAGTAATACGGGCCGTCCTTCCATTGACCCTGAGCTTCTGCTTCGCATTCTGCTAATTGGCTATCTGTACGGCATCACCAGCGAACGGAAGCTGGTGGAAGAACTGCGCATGCATCTGGCGTGGCGCTGGTTCACGGGCTTGGGCTTCGATCAGGAGATTCCGCATCACTCCACGTTCTCCAAAAACCGGCACGGACGGTTTCAGGAATCGAAACTGTTCGAGGAGTTGTTTGCACAGATCGTGTGCCAGTGCGTCGATGTAGGACTGGTACAAGGAGACAACTTATCGGTGGACGGTAGCTTCGTGGAAGCGAATGCATCCAAGGAGAGCCGCATCCCGCGTCAACAGTTGGCCGAAGCCGCACAAGTGAACCATACCGTGCGCCAGTATCTGGTGGAACTGGAGCAGCAGAACCCGGTGGAAGAACCAGTGCATGGGCAAGACCAGGTGTCCACCACCGATCCGGATTCTACCTACGCCACCAAGGGAGGCACGCCCGGCCCGACTGGGCTACTACAACAACTATCTCGTGGACAACGCCAGTTGCGTGATCGTAGGAGTGCAAGCGACAGCAGCACGCATGAGCCAGGAAACGGTCGCCGCACAAGACATGCTCACTCGTTTCACGCAATGGCAAGGGCGAGAACCCGAGTCAATAGTAGCCGATGCCACCTATGGGAACGGTGAGTTTCTGCAATGGTTGCTCGATCGTGGCATCACTCCATACATGCGTACCCGGGACAGTGCGCTACAGAAAAAACAGTCCGTACTACGGTCCGGAGTGTTTTACTTATCTGCCGGAAAGCAACAGCTATCGTTGTCCGGCTGGAGAGCAACTCAACTATGTTGGGCTGAATGTCCGCAATCGCGCTCATGCCTACATTGGCAGCGCCAAGCGTTGTGGAGCATGTTCACAAAAGCCGCAATGCACCAGTGGAAAATATAAGTATCTCGCGATTCACATGCATGAGCCTGCCCGACAACGGGCCAGGAACTTGGCGAACACGCCAGCCTTCGCACATGCCCAAAAGCAGAGAAAAAAAGTAGAGGCGTTGTTTGCGGAACTGAAGAATGTGATCGGACTGCGTCGCCTGCGCTTACGTCGGATGAAGTTCGTGCGGGAGCAGTTCTTCCTTGCCGCGGCGGCCCAGAACGTCAAGCGACTGGTACGCTTCCTCAGCCAGCCGGCAAGACCCATTGGAGCAGCCACCACTTAACTGAGGTGAGCGAAGGAAGTGGCAATACCACCAACGAAAGAGATTCGCTTGTCGACGTTTTTCAACACCCACAGGCCATTACACTCAGAACCCCGGCCTTGCTTTTTCACTCCGCCACGGTCAATCAGGGAAGGCCAACGACGTCTGCCCCGAGCCTGCTCATGATCTCCCGGGCAGCATCAATGATCTCATCGCACAAACTCCGCCTGTCAATGACCGCCAGAACCCGTGAATGCGTGGTTCGCCAATTGCTGAGTTACGTAGGCTGTCGCTTGTGACATCAACTGAAACACAACCGGATCGTTGTTATCGAGGTTATCGCACCAGCGATTGGGCTGATCGACACAGCCGCCGTCGGAACTCGGAATATTGCCTTCGTAATTGCCAAGGTAGCCGCCCCAGACGTTGACTTCGCTCTGCTGCTTGCAACAATCCTGCTGGGTGAGGATGCCAGTATTGGGGATGCCGATCAGGCTGAAAGAGTTTGAGTCGGTGCCGCTGTTGCCAAATGGCGACGGGCGGAAGGGGACTCCCATCGAGTTGAAGAAACTGGCATAAAACTGATTGCCCAACTGCGACTCGGGGATAACGTTGGGCGGGAACTGGTTGGCATTGTAGGCATACTTCGGATCGGCGACCAGGTAATCGTAATTCGGAGTGGCAGTGACGTCAGCGTCTACGTCGAACGCGATGACTGCCTTCTCGGCACTCGTCAGATGCGTGGTGTAGTAGGCGGAGCCCAGCAGCCCAAGTTCCTCGCCGCCAAACCAGATGTAGCGCAGCTGGTTAGTAGTGGATGTCTTGGCCATGTCCAAGGCGATCTCGAGTATGGTCGTCGAGCCGGACGCGTTGTCGAGCATGCCCGCGCCAAAGATCGCGTCAAGATGGCCTTCAATTACGACGACGTGGTTGGGATCTCCGAAAGGGGAGTCGGCGATGAGGTTATAGTCCAGCCGGGACTGCGGCTGGGTGCGTATGTCGAGATGCGCGGTCGGCGCCTGGCCGGAGGCATAGAGCCGCGACAAATCCGATCCGACCGTGGCGGACGCGCTGATCACCGGGATGCTGGCCGGATGAATCAGGCGCGCCAATAACGTAACCCCGTTTCCGTTCTGCTGCGTGTTGTACAGGACGACTCCAGCAGCGCCGGCACTGGTTGCGTTGGCAACTTGTACGTCGTAAGCGCACTGCGCTCGCGGCATCAGGGCGATGTTGCCGGGAACGAATGCGACGAAGTCGCCTCGCGAGCATCCGTTTCCGGAAGCGGGTACGGGCTGCACAGGGGCCGTGACGGTCCCGCCGCCGGAGAGCCGGGCCACGTACCAATCCTGTTGCTGAACGTAATTGCCTGCGGAGGTCTGGAACTGCGGAACTCCGGTGACCTCGGCAGTGGTGTAGTTATAGGTTTGGATCGTGACCAGATACCCGGCCTGGCGCATCAACGAGGCGACATATTGCACCGACTGCTTGTATCCGTTGGTGCCGGTGTTGCGGTTCCCGTGGCCGTCGGAACCAGGGTTGGCGTCGGAGATTTGCTGAAACTTGGTGAGATGTTGCCACAGTGCCTGCTGCTGAATGCACTCCAGAAGTTTCGCGGAGGTGTCATTCACGCGTTGCTGGCAAACTTGCGCTGAAGGAGCGCCAGAAGCACCGACTTGAGTCGGAGATGATAAAGCTACCAGAGAAATTGTTAGGATTGCGACAGCGAAGCAAGAATCGCGCATCATGCCCACCCTCATCATGGAATGCCCCTCTTCAGGCCTCGAGGAGTATAAGCCAAATGCCGCTCCGTGGTTGTCTCCGCCCAGGAAGAGGAAACGAACTGGCATGAGCGTGTCGAGAGAATCTCGCCCGCGCAACGACTACATTCTGGCCTGGTGCCTCGGGTTCCCGTCCCGCCTTAGCCGTTAACCCGGGTGCTGGAGGGGCCGGGACAGAAATTCTGAGTCGTTTGTCGACAGCTAGGCTGCCCCCACTCGTAGTTCGTGTAGAACCAAACCGTGTACCAGTGGCTCTCAAGCCGTCGCACAAGATAGACTTCGCATGGTATGCCGATGTACTTTCCGGGCTGGCGGCTGCTAGCGGCTTGAGATAGCGAGTCGCTGGGATCGAACACAAGGTAAATGACCGAGTCCTGTCCACCCCACCCCCAACCCTCCCACTCAACATGTCTTAATTCGCCATTGGTTGGCTCGGGTTGTGCAACAACTTCAGCCTTGTAGACATGCGACCGCACAACCCACTTGGCCGCCGTCCCAACTGCGGTTCTGTACCCGATCACAAACCACCAAAGTGCGGTGGCTGCCAGGCAACCGAGGGTTATTGAAACAAGGAGTGAGATTTTGCGGGCAAGTGTCACGGCGGGACTTTACGCCTAACGACGAACGATTTCCAGATGGCTTACGTTAGCAGAGCATCACACTTACTGCGACAAGTGGGCGCCCTTGGTTGCCTCACCTTGTCGTCCCCCGCGCATCGGCGTCGCGCACGCAAGATCCTGCATTTAGCTCAAGCACGCCGGGTTTCGGGATGAGTCCATTCTGATTTTGTGCAGAATGTTTCTGCCAGAGTGCAGTACTCTGCTGACGGACACCCAACCCGCACAGAGGAAGAGCCTACCCCGACCTTGATTTGCGGGGATCGCTTGCGCAAACTACTTCTGCATCAAACAGTACTCACCAATCTTCTCTGCGCTGGTGAGATCAGCCCTCTCCGCGTATACATCCACGTTCTGGCAGTCATACATGCCGTGATTCTTCGGCAGCGTCACCATTACGTAGTTGCCGCCCTTCAACAGCGTGCACGATGTCGAAGCCTGATTGCATTGCAACTCAATGGTCTTTCCCGACGATGTGGCAGTGATGACCACTACCCCGGTGTAGGTTCCGCTGTCCTTCACCACGATGGTGGACTTCTCCTGCGCTACCAAGATCACGGTCGCAAGGAATAAGAACAGGACGATTGCCTTCCTCATAACCACCTCCATGCAGCGGCCTGAAAAGTCGGCGGCTGACGGGCATCCTGGATCACCCTTAGCTAATCGTCCCGCGCCACAGCCCGCAGGTCAGTGACCTGGAACACCGATGCGGTGTGAGCCAGCACGTCCGAAATTCCTGTTGACTGTATGTGCTTTGCATTATAAAGTACTCTGTGAATGGGAGAATTATGATTAAGCGCATCGCCGCCATCAGCTTCATCTTCATCTGTACTTCCGTGGCCTGGATGATCCTGGGTGGCACCATCTTTTCGCGGACTTACTCCAGCGACGATCATCTCGAAAACAAGGTGGCATCGAGTTGGGGAAGTAAGCAGACGCAATTGCCGCCCACTGCCACCTACACCGAGATTCGCACCACCACAGAAGAAATTCAGCAGGACGGACATAAAGCGGAGAAAGAAATCAAAACTCCGGTTCGCATTCCAGTTCCGCTCGAAAGCAGCCGCGTCAATGTCGCACTCGATCTCGATTACCGCCAGAAGGGACTGCTCTGGTACAGCACCTACGGCGTCGATTTCGCGGGGGCTTACACGTTTCATAATCCCAGCCAGCAGGACGAGCACATCTGCTTTCGCCTGCCATTTCCTGCCGCTCACGCCATCTACGACAACCTGACGATCTCCCTGGACGGCAAACCGCTTCCGGTCTCAAGTGACAACAGCGGCGCTTCCGCGAGCGCAACCATTCCCGCCGACCAAACCGCCAACGTGACGTTCTCTTATCGCTCCCAGGGAATGGAAAGCTGGGCCTACAAGTTTGGAGACGATGTCTCGCAGGTCCGCGACTTCGCCCTCAACCTGAAAACTAACTTCAAAGCCGTCGATTTCCCTGAGAACTCTCTTTCGCCCACCGAAAAGCAAGAAACCGCCGCCGGCTGGAATCTCGCCTGGAAGTACAACAACCTGCTCTCCGGCTTGCAAATTGGAACCACGTTGCCGGAAAAACTTCAGCCCGGCCCGCTCGCGGGTCAGATCAGCTTCTTCGCGCCGGTGTCGCTGTTCTTTTTCTTCTTCGTGATTTTCATTATCACCACCCTGCGCGGTATCGATCTGCATCCCGTGAACTACTTCTTCCTCGCGACGGCCTTCTTCGCGTTTCATCTGCTGATGGCGTACACGGTGGATCACATCTCGATTCACAAGGCGTTCATTCTCTCCTCGCTGGTGTCTGTGTTCCTGGTGATCAGCTACCTTCGCCTGGTCGTAGGAATACGCTTCGCCGCCGTCGAAGCCGGCATCGCACAACTGATCTACCTAGTTCTGTTTTCGTACGCGTTCTTCTTCAAGGGATTCACCGGCCTCGCCATCACCATTGGTTCGATCGTCACGCTTTTCGTAGTCATGCAGATGACGGGCAGAATCAAGTGGGCCGAGAGATTTGCCAGCAAGCCAACGCTAATTCCAAACTTTTCGTCAGGAGGCCTGCACGATTAACGGAGGCACATTCGGCGTGGAATCCATACCGCTCACTGCTTACAATAATTGGGGATTTTAGTATCCAGGCTACAATCGAGACCCATGATCGCCCCGATACCAGTGCGGGAAACAGATGCACAGCATCACTGGGCAGTTACGTTTGGAACCCTGGTACTCCATACTGTCGCTGTGTACGCGTGTGCGATCCACTACTTCCCTTGGCTCGTTGGCCGTTGGTTCGCCTGGATATTGCCTGCACTTCACGTTTACACAAGTACGAACCCCGTTTTCTTCCTCTCTGAGCATCTGGCAGCTATCAGCACCATCCCGGCCGTGATCCTTGGATATCTTGTAGTTAGAAGCAAGAATTCGTCAGCAGTATGGGCATGGGTTGTGCCTACCCTGGTTCTCGGTTACGAAATGTCTGTTTACCGACGTCCAGGGTCGGTGTTGTATGCGTCGTCGTTTTCAGCCCTCAAATATTTTTTCGAAATCCAAACGATCCCAGGACCATCATTCCGCGACCTCCTTACGGTAGATACAGAAAGGGTTCTTGCACAGATGAGAGTGACGGCTCCCTTTTATACCGGGGTGGCATACAGCGTTGGCGCGCTTGTCGCAAGGCAAGGAATCGTCAAGCAGCTGTTCAGTTCATCTTGGGACAGTCAACACGACGCAGACGAAAGGCTCCGAGGGGACGAGCTAGCCAGCGACGAACACCAACCGTAACCCACCTCCTAGAGCCCACCCCCCGCTCTGTAGTACGCTGCTCTTTCCCCATGCCCGACCAACCGCAATCGCAACTCCCCGACTCGCTCATGCTGTTCGGATTCTGGTACCGCGCGGTGCCGTCCGACCAGCTTCGCGGCGACGTCCTGCACAAGGCCACGCTTCTCGAAACTTCGCTGGTCCTGGGCCGCGACCGCGACGGCCGAGCTTTTGCCATGCGCGACGCTTGCCCCCATCGTGGCATGCCGCTTTCCTGCGGATGGTTCGATGGACAGCAACTCGAATGCAGTTATCACGGATGGAAATTCGACGCCCACACGGGCCAGTGCCAGCTCATTCCCTCGCTCACGCCCGATCAGAAGTTGAAGGTCGATCGCATTTACGCGGGAAGTTATGCTTGCGAAGAGCGCGACGGATTTGTCTGGGTATACATTCCCGAGCCTGCACCATCAAGCTCAGGCTTCACGAAGCGGGATGACCCAACAATCCCCGTTCCGCGCGTCCCGACCTTCAGCGACAAATACAAACTCGCGTATCTGATCGCCGACATGCCTACCAGTGTTGACCATGGCATCATCGGGCTGATGGATCCCGCGCACGGACCGTTTGTGCATCAAGCCTGGTGGTGGCGCAAACGCGAGAGCATTCACGAGAAGACGAAGAATTTCGAGCCCATCCCGAACGGCTTTCGCATGAGTGCGCATACGCCCAGCTCGAACAGCGCACCTTACAAACTGCTGCGCCTGTACGCCGATGCGGATTCGATCACGACCACTATCGATTTCATTTTGCCGAATCTGCGCCTCGAAACCATCCAGGCAGGGAAGTACTGGTTCTCCAGCCTGACCACGGTCACTCCGATTACGCGCAACCATTGCCGCATTGAAGTAGTCGCGGCTTGGAATATTTTCCGCTGGCTTCCCTTCGGGGCGACGCTGCTGAAATTTGTTTTCGCAAAATTCGTCGAGCAGGACCGCCACACCATGGAGCTTCAATCGGAAGGCCTGAAACATAATCCGCACTTGATGCTGATCGACGACGCCGATCGCCCCGCGAAGTGGTACTTCCAACTCAAACAGGCATTTCTGGATTCACGTCACTCTGGAACGGAGATGAAGCATCCCATGTCAGGCCCGGTCACCCTGAAGTGGCGAAGCTGAGTTGCAGGTACCGCCGGCGTCCCGCCGGCGCAACGAGTGTCCTCGATGCTTGATTCCTTTTCCCGGCGCTATACTCGACAAAGAGGTCCATCCATGTTCACTCTCTCGGTCAACGGAGCCGAACATAAGCTCGACGTCCCCTCCGACCTGCCTCTACTATCCGCGCTTCGCGATGAACTCAATCTGACCGGAACCAAGTACGGATGCGGGGAAGGCCAATGCGGAGCCTGCACCGTTTTGCTCAACGGAAACCCGATCCGGTCCTGCCGCACCCCAGTCAGCGCCGCTTCCGGCAAGAAGATCATCACCATCGAAGGCCTTGAGCACAATGGCCAGCTTCATCCCGTGCAGCAAGCGTTCCTCGAGCGCGAGGCGTTTCAGTGCGGATATTGCACCTCGGGCATGATCATGTCGGCCGTCGCCTTGCTCGAGCAGACTCCCAGTCCCACCGATGAACAGATCATCCGCCGCATGGATGGCAACGTTTGTCGCTGTGGAACTTACCCTCGCATTGTCGCTGCGGTTCATCAAGCCGCGGCGGCAGGGAAGCGAGGCAAGCGATGAAGCCTGTCAACGATCTCGCGCTCGAACTCCAACAGCAGGATGCAACGCCGCGCCTGCGCTACAGCTTCGACCTCAATCGCCGCGATTTGTTTAAGCTGCTGGGCGGAGGTTTATTCGTCGCCTGCTGTATCGGCAAAAGTCGGGCGCAGGAATCTGGCGCGTCCGTCCGTCATGATGAAGAAGAACTGCCCAAAGACATCGGAGGATGGATTCACATCGCCGAGAACGGCGTCATCACCGTGTTCACCGGCAAAGTCGAAATGGGACAGAACATTCGCACCTCGCTCGCGCAACAGGTCGCCGAAGAGCTGCGCGTGCCCGTTTCATCCATCGAGATGGTAATGGGTGACACGGACGTCACCCCGTTTGACCGCGGAACTTTCGGCAGCCGCACCACCCCGACCATGGGGCCGCAGCTTCGCAAAGCCGCGGCTAGTGCTCGTAATACTCTCATCGACATGGCGGTGCAACGGTGGAGTGTCGCGAGTCCCGCGGCGCCGGGCCTCAAAGTGGAAAACGGAAAAATCACTCACGTTCCGACTGGGCGCAGCTTGACCTACGGAGAGCTCACGAAAGGACAGAATCTCGTCAAGCTGATCGGCGACGATCCCATGCTGACCCCTGCCTCTGACTGGCAGGTGGCGGGCACCGGCGTTCGCAAGGTCAACGGGCGCGACTTCGTCACCGGAAAACACCAGTACACTTCCGATATCACGCGGACCGGGATGCTCCACGGCAAGGTGCTGCGTCCTACTGCGTTCCGAGCCAATCTCACCTCGCTCGAATCTGCTCCTGCGGAGAAAATCCCGACCGTCAAAGTCGTGCATGATGGAAACTTCGTGGGCGTGGTGGCGCCTGATGAACGTTCCGCCTCTCGCGCGATCTCGATCTTGAATGCACAGTGGAGTGCTCCCGCTCAGCCGTCCGACAAAGAGCTGTTCGAGTATTTGCGGAAGCATCCCCTGTCGGAACAACCCTCGCCCCACGTGGTCGGGTCGGTAGAAAAAGCACGCGCCGATGCCCACAAAACACTGGAACAGACTTACACGGTCGCGTACATCGCGCATACTCCGTTAGAGCCACGTGCCGCGGTGGCGGAATGGAACGGCGACAAACTCACGGTCTGGACCGGCACGCAACGTCCCTTCGCTGTCCGCGAAGAACTTTCTCAAACTTTTCACCTTCCTCTGCACGCGGTTCGGGTCCTGGTTCCGGACACCGGCTCCGCCTATGGCGGCAAACATACCGGAGATGCCGCGGCTGAAGCGGCGCGTCTCGCCAAAGCTGCGGGGAAACCTGTCAAATTGGTCTGGACGCGCGAAGAGGAATTTACCTGGGCGTACTTCCGTCCCGCGGGAGTGATCGACGTGAAGAGCGCCACCGCGAAAGACGGAACCCTTCTCGCGTGGGAGTTCCACAATTACAACTCCGGTCCGGCGGCAATCGGAACGCCCTACAATATTGCCAACCAGTTAATCCAATTTCATCCGGCAGATGCGCCGTTGCGCGAAGGCTCGTACCGCGGGCTGGCGGCCACCGCAAACCACTTCGCCCGCGAGTCGCACATGGACGAAATCGCTCACGCGCTCGCCATGGATCCGCTCGCGTTCCGGCTGAAGAACATTACCGACGACCGCTTGCGCACTGTCTTCGAAACGGCTGCCCAGAAGTTTGGATGGGAACGCGCGAAGAGTTCGGCTACGCGTGGCTTCGGGATCGCCGGCGGCATTGAGAAGAATGGTTACGTCGCGACCTGCGCCGAAGTTGAAATCAGCGGCACCGACGTCCGGGTGAAACGTGTGACTCAGGCTTGGGAGTCCGGCGCTGTCGTGAACCCGAACGGTTTGCAGAATCAGATCAGCGGCGCGATAGTACAAGGCCTTGGCGGCGCACTATTCGAAGCCGTGCAATTCGACAACGGACGCATTTTGAATCCGCACCTTGCGGAATACCGCGTGCCGCGCTTTTCCGACACGCCGCAAATCGAAGTAGAAATTGTGAACCGAAAAGATATTCCGTCGGCCGGGGCCGGAGAGACACCGCTGATGGGAGTGGCTCCAGCCATCGGAAATGCAATCTTCGCCGCAACCGGAATCCGCCTGCGTTCCCTACCAATGGTGCCAGACGGGCTGAAGAGTAGCTCGTAGCGCCTTAACCAGTACCGGTACTAGGTACTGACAAGCCAGTCCATCGCCTCTTCGAGCGTGGCAAAAATGGGAAACTCCCGGCGGGAAAAATGTTTGAAGTTGTCGTAGAAAACCTTCGGCAAGCTTTCCGTTCCGACCCAGGCAGAACGCTTCACGTAAGGGCGATCGATGGCCAGTGCTTCTTTCATTCGGATGGCCGCAGCTTTGTCGATTTCTGCACCAGTGAAATCGGCGAGTGTCAGCACCGAGTTGGGCGGGTGCTGCGCCACCTCTTCCTTGATCTCTTCTATGATGGCGGGGAGCTTGTCTGCCGAACAGTGGCTGAAGTCACACAGCAGAATCTGCTGGCCCTTGTGCTCGAGAAATCGGACGCGATCTTCCATAAATAAAGATTTGCAGTCAGGAGTCAGGAGTCGGCAGTTCTGAACTGACTCCCGACTACTGACTCCTACTCACTTCAGCATCCCTTCCACCACCCCATAAGCCGCTTCCAGCGCCGCATCCAGTTGCCCGGGCTCTTTTCCGCCCGCCTCGGCCAGGTCAGGACGCCCACCGCCTTTACCGCCCACTTTTAGTGCGACCGCCCCCACAACTTTGCCGGCCTGCACCCGCGAGGTCAGATCCTTGGTGACCCCAACGATGAGCGAAACATTCCCATCCGACGCCGACCCCAGAACCACGACGCCCGAGCCCAACTTGTCGCGCAGTTGATCCACCAGCGTCCGCATCTGCGGCCGCTCGAGATGATCCACCCGATGCGCGAGCACTTTCACCCCCTGCACTTCGCGCACCCGCTCGCCTACAGATGCAACCGAAGACGAAGCCGACTTCATCCGCACCTGGTCCAGTTCGCGCTGCAAGCGCTTGATTTCGGCGTCGCGTTTGTCGAGTTCGAATTTCAAAGTTTCCGCCGGACTGACTTCCTCGTGATCGGGTGCCACGTCTTCTCGCGTGGGTGCCCCATCCTTTCGCGTTTTTTGCGAAAGGGTGGGTTTAGAAAGGGTGGGAGAAGCAAAACTCGACACAACGCTTTCCAGTTGATGATCTTTGCGGAAGTGGCGTAGCGAACCTTCGCCGGTAATCGCCTCCAAGCGCCGCACTCCGGAAGACACGCTGCCTTCTTTAAGAATCTTAATCAGCCCGATCTCGCCGGTCGCGCCGGTATGCGTGCCGCCGCACAGTTCGGTCGAAAAGTCTCCAATCTTGATCACGCGCACCTTATCGCCGTACTTCTCTCCGAACAAAGCCATCGCGTGATACTCGTTTACGGCTACATCAATGGGAACGTTCTCGATCACATCGACTTTCTGGTTGCGCAGGACTTCCTTGTTGATGATGTCCTCGATATCCTGCAACTCCTCGTCGGCCACGGCGGTGAAGTGCGAAAAGTCAAATCGCAAATGACCGGGATCGACCAGCGATCCCGCCTGCTTCACATGCTTGCCAAGCACTTCGCGTAATCCAGCATGAAGAAGATGCGTCGCCGTGTGATTGCGCATGGTCGAATCGCGAATCGCGGTGTTTACAACCGCGTCTACTTTATCGCCAACCTTAATAGACTGCTTCGCGATGACTTGATGCGCTCGCACTCCCTGGATCGGGTAGTAGCAACCGGTCACGTCAGCAACGACGGTGTTGTGATCGTCCGAGTAGAGCCAGCCGCGATCGCCTACCTGCCCGCCCGACTCGGCATAGAACGGAGTGTGATCGAGAATGACTTCACCCTTCTCTCCCGCGCCCAGTTGCTGCACACCCTGCCCGTTGCTGATGATGGCCAGGACCTCGCACCCATCGGAACGAGTCTGGCGATAGCCCTCGAAGGTAGAAGTGGGTAGCTTCTGATAAGCAGGATTCGCCGTCTGTTTCGCCGCACCTTTCCACGAGGCTTTGGCGCGCTGCCGCTGTTCTTCCATGGCAGCGTCGAATCCAACCTGATCAAACGCGATGCCCTGGTCGCGCGCAGCATCCTGCATGAAGTCGAGCGGCATGCCGAAAGTGTCGTAGAGCTTGAACGCATCCGGGCCCACAAGTTGAGCATGCGATCTTTTGAGCAGATCTTCAAGCTTCTCCAATCCAACTTCCATGGTGTGCGCAAACCGCGTCTCTTCGGCCAGCACCGCTTTCGACACGCGATCCGCCGTTTCCTTAAGCTCCGGATAGGCATCCTGCATCAGATCGCGCACCGCAAAAACCATCTCGTAGAGAAACGGCTTGTTCTGCCCGAGCAACCGCCCATGCGTGATCGCGCGCCGGATAATTTTTCGCAGCACATAGCCGCGTCCTTCGTTCGAAGGAGTCACTCCGTCAGAGATTAAGAACGTCGCCGCCCGCGAGTGATCGGCGATTACGCGCAACGAGGCCGCAGATTTGGTGTGTGCCTCTTTCTGCAATTCCTTCTTGAGAGATGTACCCGTCAGTTCGGCAGCGCGTTCGATCAACGGAATAAATAAATCCGTGTCGTAGTTCGATACCACGCCCTGCAGCACCGCCGCCATGCGCTCCAGTCCTGCGCCGGTATCGATCGACGGCTTGGGCAGCGGATTCAGCTTGCCCGACGCATCGCGATCGAACTGCATGAACACCAGGTTCCAGATTTCGACATAGCGCCCGCACTCACATCCAAACTTGCAGTCGGTATGTCCCTGGTCCGACGCGATCACGCCCATGTCGTAGTGAATCTCGCTGCACGGGCCGCAGGGGCCGGTATCGCCCATCTGCCAGAAGTTTTCTTTCAGTCCCAGTTCGAAGATGCGCTCTTTAGGAACGCCTTGCGCAGCCCACAAGTCGTACGCTTCGGCATCACGCGGCACGCCGCCTTCGCCGTTGAAGATCGTCACGTACAACTTGTCTTTCGGAATGTTGAACCAGGCGGGCGAAGTGATCAGCTCCCACGCATACCCGATCGCATCTTTCTTGAAGTAATCGCCGAAAGAAAAGTTGCCCAGCATCTCGAAAAACGTGTGGTGCCGATTAGTGAATCCCACATTCTCGAGATCGTTATGCTTCCCCCCGGCCCGCACGCATTTCTGCGAAGTGGTAGCGCGGTTGTAATCGCGCTTCTCCAGACCGAGGAAAACGTCTTTGAACTGGTTCATCCCCGCGTTGGTGAACAGCAGTGTGGGATCGTTGGCGGGAACGAGCGATGAGGAATGCACTTCCTTATGCTCGTGCTGGACGAAGTACTCCAAAAACTTGCGGCGGATCTGTGACCCTGTGAGCATGTAAGGCAATTCTAAATGATAACCAGACGCCGTAACGCCCGCACCCGGCTTTGGAATGCCGAGCTAATTGGGCGGAGGATCGGTCACAATCCGAAATGCATTTGGGATTGAAGGTTCAGCCGTACTTAACGGGACTTACTCTCATCACTGGCGTTGAAACGCCGGGCTGTCGCGTAAGGACAATGAAAACAGACCAGCGTTTCAGCACCCGATCCCTATTTCACCGCGTCTTCGGTCTTCTTGGCGCCCTTCTTTACCCCGTGGCCGACGCCTTTCACGCCCTTCTTCACTCCGTGCCCGGTCTTCTTGGCAGCGTCGGACGTCGCATCCGCGGTTTTATCAGCTGCCTTGTCGGTGGCGTGGGCAGTTTTCTTCGCAGCCTTCTTGGTGGCATGTCCGGTGTCTTTCGCGGCATTGTCAACATCGGTTGCTACACCTTGCGCATTCACGAATGACGCAGCGCCAAGTAGCAACGCCGCCGCCAGAATGATTGCCAGCTTCGATTTCATGATTTCTCCTCCTGTTGGTTGGGGACGGGTCGAGTATGTCCGATCTTCTGCGTAAACGCAACCTTAGTTGCTGCTTGGCTCTTCTTCCTCTTCCAGCGCGCTCAACATCTCCTCATCCACGTCCCACTTCTTCAGAATCGTGAAGATGGTCTTCGATCGGAATCCCGCGCGCGTCAATTGCCGGAATACGCGCGCGGCTTGTTTCTGGTCCGCGGGTTTCGACAGGCGTTTGCGTTTCAAATAAGCCCGTGCCTGCGCCTCTTCATCGACCTCGTCGAACGTGGTTTCAATCGCTTTGTCGATCACCTCGGCATGCACGCCTTTGGCTTTCAGGTCCGTAATCACCCGCATGCGCCCAAATTTTTCGTTATCCCGCCGGTAGGAAGAAAACGACGCCGCATACTTAGCGTCGTTCAAATATCCCTGATCCTTCAAACGGCGGATCACCAACTCGATGAGCGTCTGTCCGATCTCAGTCTCTGCCTCGACGCGATTGCGCAGCAGTCGCTTCAATTCCGCCACCGAGCGCATGCGCCGGCCTAGCGCACCCACGGCATATTCATAAAGTTCGTTTTCGTCGAAGAGTTTTCGCGGGCGAGGAAACGCCATGAAGCAAAGGTACAGCAGATGCAGACCGGGGAAAAGTACCCGGCATTTGGCACTTAGCCGTTAGCACTCGGCCGGGAGTTTCTGAGTTCCATGAACCGAACGGCCAAATGCCAAGTGCCAAATGCGAATTGCCGCTTTATCTCCCTCCATACCCAGCCGACTGCATCGCATTGCGCGATACATCGCTGGTCGAAGAAATACCTTGCATACGCAGCTTGAAGTCGTCGGCGTTCGACGCGTTCTCCAAAGCCGTTTCGTAGTTGATCAGGCCCGCCTGGAACAGATCCCACAGCGACTGATCGAACGTCTGCATACCGTACTGCGAGGTGCCTGCCGAAATCGCATCGCGAATCGCGCGCGTCTTTTCCGGCACCAACACGCACTCGCGGATGTACGCGGTGTTGATCATCACTTCGACAGCGGGAACTCGGCCCTCGCCATCGCAGCGTTTCACCAGGCGTTGACTGACCACGGCGCGCAGCACCGCGGCTAACTGCAAACGAATCTGCTTCTGTTCCGGCGGAGGAAAGATCGCAATAATACGGTTGATGGTTTCCACCGCGTCCAGAGTGTGCAAGGTGGAGAACACCATGTGGCCGGTTTCCGCAGCATGCAAGGCGGTGCCGATGGTTTCCAGGTCGCGCATTTCGCCGACCAGGATCACGTCGGGATCCTGACGCAACGAAGCGCGCAACGCCGCCCCAAACGAGGGCGTATCCACCTCCACCTCGCGCTGGTTGACATAGCCTTTTTTGTCGCGATGCAAAAATTCGATCGGATCTTCAATGGTGATAATGTGTTCCGCACGCGTCGAATTCACGCGATCCACCATCGCCGCCAGGGTAGTTGATTTACCGGAACCGGTAACGCCCGTGACCAGGATCAGCCCGCGCGGCATATCGCAAATCTGCTCCACCACTTTCGGCAGATAGAGTTCGTCCAAAGCGCGAATTTTGGTGGGAATGACGCGAAGCACCAGTCCCACGTTCCCGCGTTGCTGGAACACGTTCACACGGAACCGTCCCAGGCCGGCCACACCGTACGCCATGTCGATTTCGGTGGTCTCTTTGAATTTTTGCTTTTGCCTTGCCGACATCATGCTGAACGCCATGGTCAGCATGTCTTCCGCGCTCACGCGTGGCTGGTCGGTCAAAGGCACCAGTTCGCCGTCAATGCGCAGGTGCGGATAGTTTCCCACCTTGAGGTGCAAGTCGGAGGCGCGCCGCTCCATGGCGATGCGCAAGAGATCATCAATATTCATTCGACACTTCTCCGGTGCTCCCCGTATCATCCCGCGAATCGTCACCTCGCCCAAGATGACTGAAGTAATAGGGAAGCAGGAGCGAGGGATGCCCCCCCAGCGGCTTCCAGTCGCGGATAGGGCCTGCGCGAGCATGCAGACAGTCTAAAAGCACATTGACTGATCATGGAGCTTGATACAGAGGGATTCCAAGTGACAGTGAACGTCAGCTACGCCAGAACCCATCTCTCTCGATTGCTGCGGCTTGTTGCCAAAGGCGAGGAGATCACGATTCTGCGGCGCGGCAGGCCAGTGGCGAAACTGGTCGCGATCGAGAACAACCAAAAAGTACGTCCATGCAGCTTCTCGAAGCAGAGCGCGCCTTCAAAGTAGCAGGCAAATGAAAAGCCGCCCCGAAAGGCGGCTTCAGAAAACCAACGACCGAAGGCCAACGACCGACGACCGCTTCCTAAACGCTGACCGGCTGCTTGCCCGCACCGGAACCGGCGTAAGCCAATTGAACCTGTCCGCCTTTTCACCGTGAACGATCCCGTAGAACTCTCCCTGGATCGCCTTGGTGATCGGTCCCATCACGCCCTTACCCACGCTGATCTTGTCCACCGAGCGCACCGGAGTGATTTCCGCCGCGGTGCCGCTGAAAAACACTTCATCGGCCAAGTACAGCAGTTCGCGTGGAATGCCTTGTTCCACCAGCGGAATTCCCAGGCTATGCGCGATCTGTATCACGGAATCGCGGGTAATGCCGGGCAGCACGGAGTTGCCTAAAGGCGCAGTCTGAATCACGCCATTGCGCACGATGAAGATATTCTCGCCCGAGCCTTCGCTCACGTATCCATTCACGTCGAGCGCAATCCCTTCGACGTAGCCGTTGAGAATGGCTTCCATCTTGATCAGTTGCGAGTTCATGTAATTCGCGCCCGATTTCGCCATCGCTGGCAGCGTGTTCGGCGCGATGCGCGTCCACGACGAGACGCATACATCCACGCCTTGCTCTGCATCGCTTCCCAGGTACTTGCCCCACGGATAGTTGCAGATGTAAACCTCGGTCGGCGAATTAAACGGGTTCACGCCCGCTTCGCCGTAGCCTCGAAGAATGATGGGCCGGATGTAGCACGGCGATACCCCGTTATTCTTTATGATCTCCACCATGCCGTTGACGATGTCTTCGCGGGTGAAGTCTACGTCGATGCGATAGATCTTGGCCGAATCCAGCAGGCGCTGGATGTGCTCATTGGCGCGGAATATGGCTGGCCCTTGCGGCAACTGATAACAGCGAACGCCCTCAAATACCGATGATCCGTAGTTCACCACGTGCGACATCACGTGGAGCTGTGCGCTATCCCAGGGGATAAGCTTGCCGTTATGCCAGATTTTTTCCGTCTTCTGAATCGCCATGAGCACTCCTTAGAAATTATTTCGATGCAGCGCCCGAGGAAAGCGCTTCACTCCGTCCAGTCTGCTTCGCGGGTGGATCCACCTGCCCGAGCGCAGGCGGCGCGTGCAAACTGGAACCGTTCTCACCAACAGCTAGCGCTGATTATAACCGAGGTTGGTATCCGTTCCGGCTAAGGTTTTCCCCTCTAAACAGAATGGGATAGGACTGTAGGAGACCGTGTGGACGGCGGTTTGTAGTAGACTCCCGCTGTTCCGGCCCCCGGGCCATCAATTCTCCACAACAACCGTCTATGATCCTCCGTTGGTAAAATCCGAAGGTTTCCAATCATCTATGCGCCTACGAGCCTACCCTCTGCTGATCGCACTCGTCATCTTGGCACCCATTGAAGGCCTTTCTCAGGACCGAACTGAGATGGTGGTAAGCGCTCTACTGCAGCAGTCGCGCAATTTGCAGATGCTTGCCTTGGGGGAGCGTCATGGGAGTGAACGGGAGCACGCCCTCATTAAAGAGCTCATCCATAGTCCAGGCTTCACGGAAGTATTTCCGGTTATTGTCGTTGAATTTGGAAACGCCCGCTATCAGGATGTCGTTGACCGTTATGTGGCCGGAAATGACGTCTCGGACGAGGAATTAAGAAAGGTTTGGCAGGACACGACGGTACCGATGGCTTGGGATTCCCCGCTCTATGCCGAATTTTTTCGAGCCGTACGCGACCGAAATCAAAGTGCTGCCAACGGGAAGAAGGTTCGAGTGCTGCTGGGGGACCCGCCGATCGACTGGTCCAAGGTCGACAGTGTCGAAACGTTCCGACCCTATATGGATCGGGACGCTTTTTATGCTGAGGTGATGACGCGGAACTGTGAAAAGGGACGCTGTCTCCTGATTTGCGGTACAAACCATTTTTACTGGAAAGATCCCCTATCCAAGTTGCGGCCCGCCTCTCCACACAAGAATGCGTTGGAATACTACATTCAACGCCAGGGAGAGAAGGCCAGAGTTCAGTCGGTACTGCCGGTATTTTCAGATGACAAGGCTCTGTCAGGAAAAGGCACGCCGGGATTGTTGAGTGCGCACGAGCCACCCCTGGACAAACTCCGCTTTGGACAGGTTGATCAATCTCACGTGTCCATTCTAAGGAAGATTGACGGGCAGATGAAAGTCGTAGAGGTCCAGCCTGATGACACAGCAGCCTTGTCGGATGTAGTGGATTGGGTTTTATATCTGGGTCCCGCCGATCAGAAGGTCCCCGCGCCAGCGAAGCTCTACCAGGACAGGTCCTACATCAAGGAATTGTACCGGCGTAGCAAAATCGTTGGCGACGCATTCGGCTTCGATCTGACTTCCGACGTGAAAGAAGTGGACCCCGACGCGCCCGGCAGGCACTAACCCGTCCTTTTACTTAGCTTCAGCAGTTCTCAGGCATCGGCCGGGGAAGGTCCTGATTCGGCACCCGCGCGCTTCTCCTGGGTGTTTCCTCGCTTAATGAGAACTGGCCGGCGGATCTAACTCCGCCTGCACTTTGCCCGGCAACTCGTCCCCGCGGAAGTATTGTCTTTTGGCGGAGCGCATCTCGGGCATGGCCGAATACGGTTTTCCGTAATCATTATTTGCATTCCAGAAGAGGAAGCCGTTCCCGCCCTTCGATTTCGAGGTCAGCACTTGCGTCTCAATGTATTGAGGAGAGTAGGTCTTCGTTCTCCAGCCAAATGCCTGTAACCATGGCCGGATCACCACCCCACTGCCTTTGGTGATCAGCTCAAAGCGGTCCATCGACTCGCCGATGAAATGCTCGGGCGCGTCTCCCGGATGTTCATACCCATCCATACCGAAAAAGTGCGAAGGGTAAATCATCGGCGAAAGCACGTCGCAATACTTCGCCATGCCGACGATGTCCTGTCCCGTGTGCGCCAGATCCACCGGACGCTGCCATGCCATCACCCCGAAAACATCCAGTGAAAGCAGTACGCCCGTGGGGTGCAGTTCTGTGTAAGCGTGCTTCAGGAAGTCGGTGATCACGTCCGACCGCTTCCAATCAGGATGCTCCGTCTGAAAGTAGAACTTGGCATCCTTCTGATCGCCTTCGGCAGGGAAGCGCACGTAATCGAACTGTACTTCGTCCACCCCGGCCGCTGCCGCCTTTTTGGCTAAAGCGATGTCATATTCCTGCACCTTGGGCTGCGAAGGGTCGGTCCATACCAGCTTGCCGTTCTCTCTCCAGGCCTGGCCGGTCTTTCTCGATTGCACGGCAAGTTCCGGGTGCGCTACCACCAGCCGCTCGTCCCGGAAGATTGCCACTCGCGCAATCGCGTGCATTCCTTGTGAATGTAAAAATCTTGCCAGCTTGGGCACATCCCGGATCACCGGCTTGCGGCCGCCCGCCAATGGATGATCAAAGGCAATGTTCAGCAGGCCGTCACTATCTTTCACATCAAAAACCACCGCGTTGCCGCCAACCTCTTTCCATCGCTGCACGATCTTTAACCCGCGGTCACTCGCGGCCATGATTCCGGTCAGGTAAATTGCTCGCACTTCGAAGTCTTTTGCGACTGGAACCGACTTCTCGACAATCGGCGCATCCAGAATGCCCGGTACGACTACCTGCTGCCCGGCTTTCAGGAATTCTCCCTGCAGATTTCCATTCGCCTGCCGCATCGCCGCCGTTAATTCCGAAGAGGTCAAAAAGGAAGTTTGGGGCACGTAATGGCGCGCCACGGCCGTGATAGAATCCCCGCGCTTCGCGACATAGATGGTGCTGCCCGGCGGAACGATCAAGGAAGGTGCGTCAGCCGGTTTCGGGGTGAGCGGCGGAGCCGGGGTCGAAGCTTTTACCACTTTCACGGTTTGAGCTTCTACGGAAGAAAGGGAACACGAAAGCCGCCAGAAGGCGGCGATTGTAGACAAAACAATCAGCGGCAGAATGAAAATAAACCCAACGCGGCGCAAGGTTTTCTCCAGAAATTGTACTCTGGACCGATGCTACCGGGCTGTGATTTCAGGTGCCAGTTACGTGTGGTCAGTGCCATCCCGGGCTCCTTCACTTTTCCCTTGCCAAGGAAATCCCCTTCCTCTGCGCAAACATTTTGCAATTACATGATCATTCCCCCGCTTGTAAGTGACTCCCGTTATTGGGTGTTTGCATCTAAGTCTTTCAGGAAGCATGAATGGGCGGTTCGAAGAGGATGGCGAGTCGTTTGCTCTGATTCACAGTGTTGAAACAAACCGTCAAGTGACAAAAATTGTCGCTGGCGGCAGAAAGACAAGCTCTCCCAGGAAAGTAGAAGGCCCAGGAAAGGTAATAAAGGGCCAGACCCTTATGAAAACAGTGCTCAGCACAGTGCTCGATCCTACCCGTCGAAGCAACGATGCCCGGGAGTTCGACAACGCCCTGCGCCGCAAGATCGTTGGCCAGGACCAGGCTCTCGATAAAGTGGTCGAAATCTATCAGATGTTCCTGGCGGGGCTGAATCCGCCCGGACGTCCTGTCGGCAACCTGCTCTTCCTTGGCCCGACTGGTTCTGGCAAGACCCGAGTGGTGGAATCCGTAGCCGAATCGCTCTTCGGAGACGCCCGCGCCTGCATCAAGATCGATTGCGCCGAGTTCCAGCACTCCCACGAAATCGCAAAGCTGATCGGTTCGCCTCCGGGCTACCTTGGGCATCGCGAAACGCACCCGCTGCTCACCCAGGAAGCGCTGAACCAGTGGCATACCGAGAAACTGAAGCTCTCGATCCTGCTGTTCGACGAAATCGAGAAGGCTTCCGACGCGCTCTGGCAGTTGCTGCTCGGCATTCTGGACAAGGCGACCCTCACTCTTGGTGACAACCGCCGCGTCGATCTTTCGTCGTGCATCATCATCATGACCTCGAACCTTGGCGCGAGCGAGATGTCGAACATGGTCGACGGCGGTCTGGGTTTTGCCCAGAAGGTCACCCAGATCGACTCGGCTCTCGACGACAAGATCAATCGCACCGCAGTTGACGCTGCCCGTCGCAAGTTCACGCCCGAGTTCATGAACCGCATCGACAAAGTTGTGGTTTTCCGCACCCTGCGTTCGGAACACCTGCAACAGATCCTCGAAATCGAACTGGGCATGGTGCAGCAGCGCATTCTGATGGCTGCCGCCGCCAATCAGTTCGTGTTCAACTGCACGCCCAAGGTGAAAAGCTTCCTGCTGCATGAAGGGACAGATCCCAAGTACGGAGCCCGTCACTTGAAACGCGCAATCGAACGCCACGTCGTGTTCCCGCTCGCCAACCTGGTCGCCACCGGACAGGTGAAGCTCGGAGACTTCGTGCGTATCGATATGACGCCCGAAGGTAAACTCACCTTCATCAAGGAAGCCGAAGGCGCCATGGTTCCCATGCTGCTCGAACGTTACGGAGCCGCCGCGGCCGCACCGCCGCTCGCTGCCCGCACCGCTCGTGGCGTTTCCAATCGCCGAGAGTTTGGAGCTACCGGAACCCTCGACGGCAAGTAAACACTTTCCAACCCCGTATCCCAGTGGAAAAGGCGCCGAAAACCAGCGGCGCCTTTTTTCTGTTCCTGAAGGCAAAAAAGAGCGCCCGAGCAGACCCGCCCGTAGGCGATGCTGACAGCCACCCCGCACTTGTGCCATCCTGCTCGACGCACGCACTCATTGATCCGAGGTTCTCGCATGGCCTGCAATGTTGAAGTCCTCAAGCATGTTCCACTGTTTGCTCTACTCGACGAAGACGAGACTGCTGTGTTGGCAGCGCAGGTGGAGATGAAGACTTTCGTCCCTCGCCAGCGCATTTACAAAACGGGCGACATGGGCGATAAGGCCTACGTTATGGTTTCGGGCAGGGTCCGTGTCACCACCGTGGACGAAGACCAACAGGAAGTCATTGTGGATGAGCCCGGTCACGGAGAGTTTTTCGGCTTCGCCTCGATGCTCGACCAGACTCCGCATCAGACGGATGCAACCGCCATCGAAGAAGCGGTCTGTGTGGAGGTAGACCGCCACGATATCAGCGTGCTGCTGCAGCGAAAGCCCATGGCCGGTCTTGACATGATGGCCGTCCTGGGCCGACAGTTCCATGCCTCGCAAAAACTGGTGAAAGTACGCGCCAATCGCAACGCCAACCAGATCATCGAGGAAGAAGAGACCCGGGGAGAACGCGTGGCCGATACCGTCGCCTCCTTCGGTGGCTCCTGGACTTTCATTACAACCTTCGCGGTGGTCCTGGTAGCCTACACCGCCGCCAACATCGTGCTGGGACGCTCCGCCTGGGACCCTTATCCGTTCATTCTTCTCAACCTTTTTCTCTCGATGCTCGCCGCTATCCAGGCGCCCATCATCATGATGAGTCAGAACCGGCAGGACAAGAAAGACCGCCTGCGCAGCGAACTGGATTTCGATGTCAACCGCCGCGCCGCCTCGGATATTCAAGGTCTTGCCCGCAAACTGAATACGCTAGGCGACAAAATTGGCGATGTAGAAGAATTGCTCCGGGAAAAGCTGCCCACCTAGACACTGTGGTGTATCAACCCAGGCTTTTAAGTGTCATCCCGAGCGGAGCGAGAGATCCCTACCCGAGTTGCGGGGCAGGGATGCTTCGACTGCGCGTCGGATTCACTGCGTGAATCCGCCACTTCGCTCAGCATGGCAGGGCGGGAAGAAAGAAGTCACGAATGAAAACCTCCGTGATCCTCAGCGTCCTCTGTGGTTAGGCCCTACCAGACGTCGCATCGCTTCCCAGCCGGCCGCACCATTGCAGCATCGTTCTTGCACTGGAACGCCTGCTGAAATTCCGGCAAGTTCGACAGCGGTCCGTTCACCCGGTACTTCGCAATCGGATGGGGATCGGTCTGCACCATCAGTTTCTGCTGCTCCGGACGAATCTCGTCGCCGCGAAACTGACCCCAGGCGATAAAGAACTGCTGCTCTGGCGTGAATCCATCAATGTTTGCCGGACGAGGTTTGCCCTCGAGCGACTTCATGTACGCCATGTAGGCGATCTTCGCTCCGCCAAGGTCTCCAATGCTCTCGCCCAGCACCAGCTTGCCGTTATGATGCACATCCTTGTCGATGTAATAGTGATCGAATTGGTCGGCGACGCATGCGCCGCGTTCCTGGAACTGCTTCAGGTCCGCGTCTGTCCACCAATTCTGCAAATGACCAGTGGCGTCAAACTGCGCGCCTTCATCGTCGAAGCCATGCGAAATCTCGTGCCCGATCACCACGCCGATCGCGCCGTAATTCACCGCATCGACCGCATCCACGTAGAACGCCGGCGGCTGCAAAATTCCGGCGGGGAACACGATCTCGTTCAGTAGTGGGTTGTAATACGCATCCGAAGTCGGAGGCGTCATCCCCCAGCGCCCGCGATCCACCGGCTTGCCAATCGTCGAGCGATCGTCTTCCACCAGGAACTTGCTGCCCGCGTTTACGTTCTCGAAATATGTATCCCGGCTAATCTCGACTTTGCTGTAATCCTTCCACTTGTCGGGATAACCAATTTTCGGATTGAACGTGGCCAGCTTCTCCATCGCCTTCTGCTTGGTTTCCGGACTCATCCACGGACGCGTGCTGATGTCGTCTTTCATCGCCGCGAGCAGATTCTTCACCATGTCCTGCATGCGGGCCTTGGCTTCGGGAGGGAAGTACTTCTTCACGTAAAGCTGCCCGAGGGCCTCGCCCAGGAACTGATCCGCCTGTTCGGTGCAGCGTTTCCAGCGCGGCTTGATCTCGCTAGTGCCGCTCAGATACTTCTCGTTGAAGGCAAAATCTTCATTGGCTAGGGGATCGGAAAGATAAGTCGACGCCGCACTCAGCAGGTGCCACTGGTAATAGACTTTCCAGTCCGCGATAGGAGTCTGCGCAAGCTGCCGGTCCAGTTCCGTCATGAACTTGGGCTGATCCACGGTCAAGCCGGTATCCTGCGGCAATTGTTTGTGCTTGTAGTATTCCACCCAATCGAAATGCGGAACCATGGCCTGGAGCTGGGCGAAGGTCGTTTTGTGATCCAGGTTCTTCGGATCGCGCAACTCCGCCTGCGGCAACGAAGCTTCGGCAAACTTGGTTTCCATACCCATCACGGTTTGCGCCGCTGCGGTCGATCGCTTCTCGTCCCATCCCACCAGTTTGAACATGGTGATGATGTGCTCTTTGTACTTGTCACGCGCTTCGGAAAACCGAGCGTCCGGCTTCAAATAATAGTCGCGCTCCGGTAGACCCAGCGCCGACGGTTGAATATCGGCAATCACCATGCTTGGATTGTGAAAGTCCTGTCCACCGTAAAGCGTGAAGGGATTGGTGATGGCCGCGTCGTGCATCTTCTCGACCGTAATCTGCAACGTCGCCATATCTTTGGCAGATTCGATTTCCGCGAACCAGGGCTTGATCGGCTCGACACCCCGTGCGTTGATCTTCGCCGTATCCATGCAGGCCCCGTAATAGTCGCCAATCAACTGCTCGGTGCTGCCCTTGGGCGCGTTGGTCTGCTTCTCGGCGTCTTCCAGAATGTCGCGCAGCTTGTCCTTCGAGGTCTCTCCCGCCTGCCAGCGCTTGCTCCAGCGTGTCATCGAGGCCGGAATCGGATTGTTCGCGCGCCAGGTTCCGTTGGCGAACTGGAAGA
Source organism: Terriglobia bacterium (assembly GCA_963797845.1). Lineage (GTDB taxonomy): Bacteria > Acidobacteriota > Terriglobia > Terriglobales > Acidobacteriaceae > DASREM01. Next base: position 541,612 of record CAWCRE010000003.1, on the reverse strand, counting down.
AGTCGTTGCACGGGTCGGCGGAACGGTCCAGATCGCTGACATCAATCCCATGCAGTTGCTGTCCGAACATAAAACTGCAACACAGAAGCATTGCGACGATGGCAATAGCATTTCGCATGACACAACTCTTTCCGCGCAAAATCGCGCTGAAGACATCGGAAGCTTTAATTGGATTGCGACAGGAATTCTATCTGAACCGCCCAAAGCTGTCTGTGGTTAGACGGTTAGCGGTTGTTAAGGTGAGCGATGAACGTGTAGGGAAGGACGCCTTGGCTTTTCCGGGACTGCAAAGGGAACGGAATTGATTCACGGAACGAACACTCCTGGAACCGGCACGGCCAAAGGTCCATGCGGAAGTGGTCCCGGAGGGACAAACGAGCTTAGCCCAGCGCTTCAGCGCTGGGTGCGAGACCCATAGAGGTCAAGTCCCGGAGGGACGGGCGACGACTGGTGATTATCATCACGGAACGTTGCCCAGGCAAAACATACGATGCGGATGTATGTCTCATACCTACTCAAGCGACCGAATACATGTGATCTTCTCCACTAGGAATCGAGACAAGTGTCTGCCTGAGGATCTGCAACCAAGACTCTGGTCCTACATGGCCGGCATCGCGCAGAATCACGGCTTCGAGGCAATCAAAATTGGAGGCGTATCCGATCATGCACACGCGCTCTTATTGCTGCCTCCGACCCTCCCGCTTGCAAAGGCGGTGCAGATGTTGAAAGGCAGTTCGTCGCACTGGCTCAACGAAACCAGAGCCGCAGGCAAGGAGTTCGCATGGCAGGAAGGATACGGAGCCTTTAGCGTGAGCGCCTCGCAAACCGGCGACGTGGTGAAATACATTGAGAATCAGGCCATACACCACGCCAAGCAAGACTACAAAGATGAGTTCCTGGCATTTCTAAAAAAATACGGGATCGATTATGACCCGCTTTACGTATGGGGCTGAGTGGTCGGCCGTCCCTCCGGGACTTGCTGCTAACGCCGCTCGCACCCAGCGCTAAAGCGCTGGGCTAAGTTCGTTCGTCCCTTCGGGACTTGAGGTCCTACATCCGCCAAACCCCAGCGCTGGGCTAAGCTCGTGTCCCTCCGGGACGAAAGCTTGCAAATTGAATGAAATGCGCTATCGCGACTGGGATTAGGAATGGACCACTTCAGGGCTTAAGATCCCTGTTTCAACTCGGTCAGCACTTGCTTGGCAATTTCTTTGAGAGTATCGAACACGCCCGGCCCCTGGAATGCCACCGCTTCGATCACTGGCTCATCTTTGCGTTTCAATTCTTTCGCCAGCTTATCGACAGGAAGCACATTGGGCAGGTCGCGCTTATTGAGCTGAAGAACGTAAGGAATCTTCTTGAAGTCGTACCCATGTTCTTTCAGGTTGTCCATCAGGTTATCGAGCGCTTCGACGTTGGCGTCCATACGCTCTTCCTGGGAATCGGCAACAAACACGATCCCATCCACGCCGCGCAGGATCAGCTTCCGGCTGGCATCATAGAAAACCTGTCCGGGAACCGTGTAAAGGTGAATGCGAGTCTTGAAGCCGCGCACCGAACCGAGATCCAGGGGAAGAAAATCGAAGAACAGCGTACGTTCGGTTTCCGTCGCCAGCGAGATCATCTTGCCCTTCTGCTGCTCGGCGGTTTTCTGGTAAATGAACTGCAGGTTGGTCGTCTTTCCGCCCAAACCGGCGCCGTAATAGACGATTTTGCAGTTGATCTCGCGAGCCGCAAAGTTGATGAAACTCAAGACTTTCCTCAAGACCTGCGCAGCCGCCCGGCCGAGCCCGGACCCTGCGCGCTGAAATTTGGGGTATCGCTAGCTGGTTTTATACCACAGGGCCTCGGGTACCGCAGGTTACTAGGGTTACTGCCCTGGCCACGAAGCTCCCGCGAGAAACTTTGAGGCTTGAAACTTTGAAACCTGCTTTATCTTCCCGGCGGCAGCGGATAATACCCATCCTTGGCCGACACATCCACGCAGGGACGCAGATCCGACGAGCGGCATCCCGGCCGATCCACCCGCACTTCCACCTGGCGGTACTTGCTGCTGGGAGTCGAGCGGGTCACGTAGCCCAGTGTGTACTGGTTGCGGGCATCGCCGATCGCCCGGGTATAGGCATCGCCGATGGCATTCTGATTCAGTTCGTTAAAGATTTCGCCCCCGGTGGCGTTCGCGTATTTGGGGAGGATGTTCGCGGTGTAATTCAACTTCGGCACTTTAAGTTTCTGCAACTTGCCGTAGATCGGCAACGCCGCCGAATCCACCCCTACCCCATACACCAGGATGTTATTCGACAGCAGCACTTTCAGCACATCGGCATAACTCGCTGTGCTGCCGGTCTCTTTGCCATCGCTGATCACGAAGATGATTTTCCGCCGCGTGCGATCGCGCTTAGCCAGATCATGCGCGGCAGCCAGGATCGCATCGTTCAACACATGTGCTTCCTTCGGCGCGGGTGTGATGATCGAGGCATTGGGATTGACTGGAATGTTGTTGATCGTCGGACCCTGCGGTCCCAGCGGTCCGCTGGTGACCGGCACGCCGTTGTTCCGCCCCGTGGCGGATTTCAAACTGTTCAGAGTCACATCCAAAGCGCGGTTGGCTGCGGAAAAATCCGATTGCTTGGAATACGTGCTGCTGTAGGTGTAGACCGAGACTTCGTCGTACTGTCCGAAGGCACCCTCAAGAGCGCCGAAGGTTTTATTTACCTTCTGCACGGCCACGTCGGGCATGCCCAGATCGAGCACCACGGCGGCTGACAAGGCGAAAGGATCGCTGGTGAAGTAATTCAGCTTCTGCTTCACCCCGTCCTCCAGCACGGAGAAATCTTTGGGCAGTAGTCCGACTACCAGGCGCCCACTGTCATCCTTCACCATGACCGGCACCAACACCTGGTTCACGTTGGTCGTGATCCGGTAGAGCTCTTCCTGTCCCGGGGTCTGCTCCTGGGTCGCTCCACCCTCGGGGACTGTCTTGATATTCAGCGGCGGACGCGGTTCCTCGTTGGTTTCGCCCTGGTTGGGATTGTCGCTGGTTGGAGGTGGGGTGTTTGCCGGCGGGGGCGGAGTGCTTTCTCCGGGCAGCGGTGTTTCGGGAGGAGGAAGGTTTTTCGGAGGCTGCGGCGCTGGCGCCGTGGGCAATTGGTCTGCCGGTTTTGAGGCGGACGGGGCATCCGGAATGCTGCCCTGCTGACCGACGACTGCCGCCGCCAACACACAGACCGCTACCGCTACCAGCCATCCTGAACTCTTCAGCCGACCATTCACGGAATACGCCCTCGATCCCCGCAGTTTGTTCTCTCTCGGATGCCGAGAACCCGCTGTTTGGTGCATCTAACCCGGGAGAGATAGACTAACAATATCACTGAGAGACGATCCTCCATGTTCAAATCCCAGGTGCTTAAGTTTTTGAGTGCCGTTCTTTGCCTTCTACTCGCAGCTGGCACGATGATTTCCGCCGCCGCTCAGGACATGCCACGCCTCGGCCACCCGCCGCAAAATCCTGACCAGGGCGACGAAAGCACCGAAACTCTGAAGGTCAACGTCAACGTGGTCCAGCTCTTCTTCAATGTGAAAGATAAGAAGGGCGGGCTGATCTCGAACCTGAACAAAGATGATTTCGAAGTGCTGGAAGACGGTAAGCCGCAAACCATCAAGTACTTCACCGCGGAGTCGAACTTGCCGTTGACCCTGGGAATCCTGATCGACACCAGCGGCAGCCAGGCGCGCGTGCTCGATATGGAAAAGCAGGTGGGCGGGGAATTCCTGCGCGAGATTCTGCGCGAGAAAGATCTCGCTTTTGTCATCGATTTTGACGTGAATGTTGAGTTGATCCAGGATTTCACGAGTAACGTCCGGTCGCTGCAGAACGCGATGAACGATACTCGCATCAACACCGGCGGCGGCAGCGGAGCAGGAATTCCCGGCATGGGTGGCGGACCCATTCCCACCAGCAATCCCCGCGGAACGTTGCTCTACGATGCGATCTATCTTGCCGGACACGACGAGCTCTCGCATGAAGTAGGACGCAAGGCCATGATCATTCTGACTGACGGCGAAGACCAAGGCAGCCAGCTCAAAATTCAGGATGCCATCGAAGCGGCACAGAAATCGGACAGCATCGTCTACGTTCTGCTGTGCGCCGATCGCGGCTTCTACGGCATGGGCGGAGGCTTCGGTTATTCGGGCGACCGTGAGATGAAAAAGATCACCTTTGAGACTGGCGGCCGTGTGATCGAGGTCGGCAACAAGTTCGAAAAGCTCAAAGAAGCGTTCGATCAGATTTCCAAAGAGCTGCGCAGCCAGTACAACATCGGCTACACTCCGACCAACAGCAAGCTCGACGGCTCCTATCGCAAAGTCGAGATTCACCCCAAAGACAAGAATCTGAAAATCCAGGCCCGCGCCGGTTACTACGCGATTGCCCATAAAGAATAGTTCGGTCGAATTCAGTAGTCAGGAGCCAGAAGTCGGCCAGAGCTTCGGGCATCCTGGCAACTGACTACTGACTCCCAGTTCCCAGACGTATAATTCCTCCCTCTGGAGGAACCCCTTTGTTTCGTACGCTGCTTGCGCTACTACTGATCTCCTCGTCCACTTTCGCGCAAAAACTCAACCCGCAACAATCGCAAGAGGAAGCCGTACATTTCCTCTCAGAGCTGATCAAGCTCGACACGCAGGATCCTCCCGGAAACGAATCGCAAGTCGCACACTACCTGGAGGGAGTCCTCAAGAGCGAAGGCATCGCCTCGGAAATTCTGGAGCCGGTGTCCGGACGCGCCAGCATCGTTGCGCGTCTGAAGGGAAACGGCAGCAAGAAGCCTTTGCTCATCATGGGGCACGAAGACGTAGTGCCCATCGATCGTGCGCGCTGGACCGTGGAACCCTTCGCCGCGCTGCAGCGCGACGGGAAGATCTATGGCCGTGGCGCCTCCGACGACAAGGCGATGGTGGCGGCCAATCTCGAAGTGTTTCTGCAGCTGAAGCGCATGAACCTGCCGCTGACCCGGGACGTAATTTTTCTTTCCGAGGCTAGCGAAGAAAATTCCTCTCCTGCCGGCATGGCGACGATCGTCGAGCGCTATTGGGACAAGATCGCCTGCGAATTTGCGCTGAACGAAGGCGGCGGCTCGTTGATCGAGAACGGCCAGATCAAGTACATCGCGGTCTCGACTGCGGAGAAGCTTCCGCGCGGCGCCATGCTCGAGGCCACCGGAACCAGCGGACATGGTTCCGTCCCGCGCGTGGACAATGCCGTGACTCACCTGGCTGCCGCTGTCGCCAAGGCCGGCACCTGGGACACGCCATCCCGGCTGAATGAGACCACACGCGCATTCTTCGAGCGGCTGGCGACCATCTCTCCTCCTGAAGAAGCGGCCTGGTACCGGAACGTGCTCGATCCCAAGGTGCAGGAAACTCTGAAGGTGCAAAAGCCGCAGTACTATTCCATGCTGCGGACGTCGGTAGTGCCAACGATGTTGAAAGCCGGCTACAAATCCAACGTGATTCCTCCGACAGCGGAAGCGACGCTGGACATTCGCGCGCTGCCGGATGAGGATCTCGACAAATTTCGCGATATGCTGGCCGGGGTGATCAACGATCCGCAGGTGAAGGTAGTCGCGGAGGACACCAAGTACTCGATGCCTGCAGCACCGGTGACGAGCCTCAAGACAGAAATGTTTGCCGCGCTTGAGAACGCTCAGAAGGAAGTGGCACCCGAGGCGATCACGCTTCCGATCATGACGACGGGCGCGACTGATTCCGCCTTCTTGAGGACCAAAGGCGTACAGGCCTACGGAATATCCGTGCCGAAAACTGAGGAAGAGAGCCGCACGGTCCATGGCAACGATGAGCACATAGAGGTGAACCAACTCGGCTTGTTTGTGCGCTACATCTTCAGTGCAGTCACAACCATCGCTACCAAGTGACGAAAGCGGGCAAAAACGGCCGCCTTGGGACAGTGAATTATAGCTATAAGATAATTATGCGATTACAGGCGATTTAAGGCAGGGCCGGAAGGGCGGGTAGGCAAAACCATGTCCGGCTACTCTAGTTGCTCGCCACGGGCCTCCAAACGCCGGGAAACGGCATCCTGGGCGATGCTTGAACCTCAATTTCCGAGGCCCAAGCTCGGTCAACGAAGAATCAATAACTTAGCTACAAGGAAAGCGGCCAGAGCGGAACCCTCCTGAAATGGGAATGATCCGTCACCAGACGCGGATCAACTTCGCGGTCACTTCTGCTGCTTTTGGTCAGAATTTCGCGCTCGCCGCTGCATTTCGTCGAATGGCTGGCCCTGGTCTTCTCTCGTTTGGGAGGCTACCTCCCGACCTCAATAACACTGCAACTCTTTGCATTCTTGACAGGTTCCTCCTCGCGGACTACAAAACCGGAACGGGTTCCCCGCCCGCCGGACCGGTCTTCTCGCCTTTTTTCGTGAATCCCAGGAGGGCTGTCGTGTCGCTCGTTACTCGTAGTCTTTTCCTGTTTGCACTCATCATCCTGACGCTTGCGGCCCAAGCCCAGGTGCGCACCGGGATTTATCGCGGACGCCCGGTCACTTATCACGTTGTGAATGGGCACGCGGTGTATGAAGGCGACATTCTTCTAGAGCGAGTCGAGCCGTCGCTGCGAGGGAATGGACCAATTGGACAGGTCGGTTCCGTCGCTTATAGCGCGTACCTGTGGCCCAAAGTCGGCACTGTTTTCCAGATTCCGTACATCATCGATCCCGCTTCGGGTGGGGTGAGCAACATTAATACCGCGATCAGTCAGTTCAACTCCACGTTTCCCGGAGTGTTGCAATGGGTCCCGCATACCAGCGAGACGGATTACGTGGACATCAATCTCAATCCCAACGATTTCAGCGGGGTGTGCGAAGCCTTTGTCGGTCGAGTCGGCGGCGAGCAGTTCATGACCGGTTCCGCGAGTTGCGCGGTGGCCACCATCCTGCACGAAATGGGACACACGATCGGACTCTGGCACGAGCAGTCGCGTTCCGATCGCGATAGCTACGTGACGGTGAACTACAACAACGTGATCAAGGGATCACGCTCCAACTTTGACCAGGTTCTCGACAACGTTCAAAACCTGACGCTTTACGACTACGCATCGATCATGCATTACATTCCGTTCGCGTTTTCGCGCAACGGCGGCCCGACCCTGGAATCGATCCCCGCCGGAATTCCTCTCTCGAACCTGGCGACCTATACCGCGTCTGACATCGATGGCATGATGCGCCTGTACGGCGCGATTCCCACCGCGGTGACGGTGACATCGAATCCGCCGGGCCTACAAGTGATCGTCGATGGTTCTACGGTCACCACGCCGCAGACGTTTAACTGGAGCTTGAACTCCACCCACAAGCTGAATGTGTCGACCGCCCCTCAAACTATTGGCGGAGTGACCTACACCTACGGACGCTGGAACGACAACACGGCGGCGAGCCATACCGTTACCGTGCTGCCGGGCAACGGAGAGCTGCCATTCCCGCCGACTTCGCCGGCGGTTACCGTCTACTCTGCGAACTTCATCAAGCTGGTGCCGTATGCGGTGACCATCTTCCCGAGCGGCACGGGCAGCGTCACGCCTACGCCGGCGCCGCTCGCCTATCCTCCAGCTTCGGGCGTGTACTACGTGGCGCGCCAGCAGGTGACGCTGACGGCGACGCCCAACTCTGGCCAGAATTTCTATGCTTATTTCAATTCGCCGTTCTGGTTGCCGGGCGGACTGAGCGCGAATCCGAAAACTTTCTATGTGATGGACGACGGTACCGGCATCAACACCACCGCCGAATTCACCTCGTCGCCGGTTTACACCGTCGGTGCGAGTCCTGCGGCTTCAAACCTGGGAATGCTGGTCGATGGCGGATTCTGGTATGCGCCCGAAAAACTTCGCGTTGCCCTACGATTCAACCTGGACCGCGGGCAGCTCGCACAATCTGAATATTTCTTCGCCGCAGCTTCCTTACAGCATCAACACACAATATGTTTTTTCCAATTGGAGCGATAGCGGCGCGCAGAACCACAACATAACGCTTCCTTCCTCCACCACCGCGTACACGGCGAATGTGAATCCGGAATTTGTAATCGTCGACTATCCGATTGAGAGTTGCGGAGGTTCGATCAACGTCACACCTGGGCCAGGAAGCGATGGCTATTATCCGAGCGGACAGATCGTAAGCTTCGATCAGACACCCGCGACCGGATGGACGTTCACGGGGTGGAATTACGACCTGACCGGAACGAGCAGCCCGCAGAATCTGACGGTGAGCGACGAAGTGCTCGTCGCGGCGGACTACAACACCAGCGCCACGCCGTTTTCAATTACCAGCCTCAGCCCAGCGGCGGCGGTGAGCGGCGCGGGGAATCTGACGCTCACGATCAATGGCACCGGTTTCACCTCAGGCACGCTGGTATTTGTGAACAACGCATTTCGCGCTTCGACCTTTGTGAGTTCCACGCAACTCACAGTCGCTCTGACCGCCGCTGACTTCGCGACTCCGGGAGCGTTCCAGATCTTTGCCGAGAACTTTCCTGCCGGCGCGGCTTGCGCGGCGTTTGCGGCGCGGCCATTCTTTGTGGCGAGCCACCCACTCTTAACCCCAACTCCGGCAAGTCTGTCATTTGCCGGCCAGGTGATTGCGACCACCAGCCCGAGCAAAGCAGTGACGCTGAAAAATAATGGCACGGCTGTGCTTTCCATCAACTCGATCGCTGCCAGCGGAAACTTCGCTCAGACCAATACCTGTCCGGCGTCGCTCGGCGCAGGTGCAAGTTGTACCGTGACCGTGACTTTCACACCCACCGTGTCAGGCACGATTACAGGCGCCATTACTGTCAGCGATAGCTCTCCGGATTCTCCGCAAGTAGTGGCGCTGACCGGCACGGGCGTGACGCCGGTTTCGATTTCGCCGGCGACACTGGCTTTCGGATCGGTGCTGGTGGGAAAAACCAGCGCGGCGAAGACGGTCACGCTGACCAACAATCAGTCCAAGACTTTGAACTTCACCTTTGCTGCGAGCGGGAATTACACCGCAGCCGGCAGCGGCACCAGCAAGTGCGCGACGAGCCTCGCTGCCAAAGCGAAGTGCACCATGGCGGTGAGCTTCGCGCCGAAGGTGAATGGAGCCATCAACGGGGCGGTGACGATTACGCATGACGCAGCATTTTCGCCGCAGATCGCGTCTCTCTCGGGCACGGGGACCGCCGGAGGCACAGCGCCGCTGACTTTCGCTCCGGCAACGCTGACGTTTGCGAGCCAGGTGATTGGAACGACAAGCCCGGCGAAAGTGGTGACGGTGAAGAATGCCAGCGCCGCATCGGTCACTTTCTCTTCAATTTCGGCGAGCGGGAACTATGCGGCGGTGGGAAGTGGTGCGACACCGTGCAGCAACACGAGCGTGCTGGCCGCCGGCGGTAGTTGCACGCTCAGCGTCACGTTCAATCCTTCGCTGAACGGCACGATCAAGGGCGGAGTGATCATTGCGGACAGTTCAACCGTGAGCCCGCAGGTGCTGAATATTTCCGGGACGGCGGCGCTTGCTGTTAGTTTCAGTCCGGCAAGTCTGACGTTTACCTCTCAAACCGTGGGGACGACCAGCGCGTCGCAAACCGTCACGCTCACGAATAATCAGAGCACGACACTCACGCTGACAAGCTTTGTCGGCAGCGGAGACTTCACTGCTGTCGCCGGAGGCACTACGCCATGCGGAACCACGGTTGCCGCGAAAGGAAAGTGCACCTTCGTGGTGACGTTCACGCCGAGTGCGGTGGGAACGCTTCCCGGAGCGGTGACCGTGACCGATAACGCTTCGGGTAGTCCGCAAAGTGTGACGCTCACGGGGACTGGTCAGTAGCGAGCTCCCGTACTGCATACAAAGGCCCCACTTCTCGCAAACTGCGCGAGAAATGGGGCACCCTTTTTGTAGATTTCTATCGGTCGGCTTTTCTTCTGACAAATTTCAGGCCGGACCACACTTCGTCGATGGCGCAGACTTTCACATCCACCAGCCCTGCGTCCAGGCCGATCGTGCGCACGATGTTCTCGTCAAGATCGCTGGTCACTCCGGAACTCTTCTTTGGCCAACTCACCCAAAACATACCCGCAGGAGCGAGTTGCTTCTGCATGCGGGCAAAATGCTTTTTCAGGTCGGATTGTTTTTTCACGAAGGCGATGGCGAAATCGAGTGGCGTGCCTTCTTCAGTTTCGGCGAGGGCGCTCCGCAATTCGGCGCGGACATTGGCAGGACACTCGACGAGCAGGACTTTGGTTTTCGGCTTGATTCCCAGCTTCTTCGGAAGAGGAGTGCCGGAGTAGCCAGCCATATCAGGGTAGAGGCGCGTAGTAGCCGTGGCGGCTGCGAACCTTCAGGCCCTTGTTCTGGGCCAGGACGGCAATGGTGTGGAAGCGGCCGTCCGCTTGAAAGTCCACTGGCTTGTAGGACAGGGCGTACTGGCTGCGCAACTCGTCCTGGATTTCGGCGAAAGCGTTGGCCACGTCGGTGATCTGGAAAGGGAAGAAGGCGCGGCCTCCGGTAGCGTCAGCAATGCGCTCCAGCACTTTGTCGCCGCGCTGGCGCGAGCCGGTGACATTGGTGCTGATGGTGTACACGATGACTTCTGCCCGTTCGGCCATCTCGATGGCTTCTTCGCGAGAGACGTGACTCTGGTTGTCATCGCCGTCGCTCAGCAGAATGATGGCGCGTCGCACCGGGCCGGTGTGGTTCTGCGATTCCTTGATCAGCTTGTCGCGGCACGCGAAGTAAAGGGCGTCGTACATGGCAGTGCCGCCGCCGGGACGCAACTCGCGGACACCGTGAGACAAGGCTTCAGTGTCGTCGGTGAAATTCTGCGTGACTTCGGGAGTGACGTCGAAGCCCACCACAAATGCCTTGTCGTAGCGCGGCCGGATGGTCTGGTTCAGGAACTCGATGGCGGATTCCTGCTCGAATTTGAAACGGTCGCGCACCGAGTTGCTGGCGTCGACGAGCAATCCCACCAGCAGCGGCAGATCATTTTCGCGATGGAAGCTGCGAATCTCAGCCGCGGGTCGGCTGTCGTCGATGACTTTAAAGTCTTCTTTGGTCAGGTTCTTGACGTAGTGCCCATGCTTGTCGGTGACCGTGAACACGACGTTCACCTCGTTGACCGTCTTGCGAATTGTGGCGGCGGTGTCGTCAGGGTTGGTGTCGCTCGAAGCGGTCTGCGGCGGCACCGGAGTCTTCGGCGTTTCCTTCTCCCCTGGCGGAGCTGGGTCGGGAGCGGGAGCAACGGTTTCGGTTGGGGGTGCGGGCGCGGGATCCGGTTTCGAATCGCTTGCCGGGGGCGTGGGTGCTTGTTTCTGCTGCTGTGTGGCCGAGGGCGCGGAAGGAAGTTCTTGTCCGGTACTCTGGGCGAAGAGCGGTAACGCGAACAGGCTGCCGCCGAGCAGAAGAATGAAACCGCGCATCCTCATGGGTGTGCTCTCATTATATCCAGAAAGCGGATGCGGACGTATGGAGGGTTTGGCGCGGTATACGCAGTACCGGGGTAGGGCATGTCGCACACAGATATGTGTCGTGCACGCAAGGTTCTTCGCCTGCGGCTCAGAATTAAAAAAAGACCTCAAGGGTAACGTTCCACAAACTAGAGTCTCGTATGCGGCCTGAGTCAGTTGGGGGCTGCGTGCTATAATCTTCTATCCCTTACCAGCCTCTTTAAGCTGACGGAGGACCGTATCGATAAACGTTTTATCCGCACCAATGAGCGCATTCGCGCGCGCGAAATTCGCGTGATCGACGATGAAGGCAACCAGATTGGCATTTTGCCTCCGTTCGAAGCGCTCAAAATGGCCCGCGAAAAGAACCTGGACCTGGTAGAGATTTCGCCCACCGCGCAACCTCCGGTATGCCGCATCATGGACTATGGGAAGTTCCTGTACCAGCAGGAAAAGAAGGAGCGCGAAGCCAAGAAGCACCAGAAAGACGATCGTGGTCAAGGAAGTGAAGTTCCGCATCAATGTGGACGACCACGATTACGACACCAAAAAGAATCACGTGCTGCGCTTTCTCGACGAAGGAGACAAGGTCAAAGCGACCATCTTCTTCCGCGGACGCGAAATGACGCGCACCGGCCTGGGACGCCAGATTCTGGAGCGGCTGATCAAAGATATTGGCGACCGGGGCATCGTGGAGTTTCGGCCGCGCCAGGAAGGCAATACGCTGCACGCTATCCTGGCGCCGAAGAAGACAGACAGCCAAGCCGCAAGAGAAAGCCGGAATCGAAGCCCAAGCCGCAGCCAGCAGCAAGCCGCAGGCGCCAGCCGGCCCAGCGAGTCGAATCATTAGCGTCAGCACAGCCAGCAGTTGTGCACTGCATTGGACCGTGCACGGCGGTTCTGCAAAGTCACCTAGCGTCTGGCCGAGTGCTAAGCTGACGCCGAAGTGCTGAATTGCGTCAGCTGAGAGATTTATGCCAAAACTGAAAACACACAAAGGCGCTGCCAAGCGCTTCAAGAAAACTGCCACCGGAAAAGTGAAGCGCGGGCACTCGCATTTGCGCCACATCCTGACCTCGAAAGCCACAGAAGCGCAAAAAGCAAGCTGGGCAGCCTCGTGCTGGTGAGCGACGCGGATACGCCGAAAATCAAGCGGATGATTCCGTACTAGCTCAGTACCGAGTACGTGGTACCGAGTCACCGAGCACGAGCTGTAACAGCTCGGGGCGTGTGAAGAGGCTCAAAGACTCCGGTCTCCTACCTCCAGCCGCCATCATTACGAAAACAAAAAGGAGCAACCATGCCTCGTGTAAAACGCGGAACCAAACGCCGCGCCAAGCGCAAAAAGATATTAGAGCGCGCCAGTGGATATTTCCTCACTAAATCAAAACTCTACCGCTCCGCCAAAGAAGCGGTCGAGCGCGGGCTGAAGTTCGCCTACTCCGGACGCAAGCAGAAGAAGCGCCAGTACCGCTCGCTGTGGATCGTGCGCATCGGCGCCGCCGCCAAGCTGAATGGCATGAGCTACAACCAGTTCATCCACGGCTTGAAAGAAGGCGGGCGTCGAACTCGATCGCAAGATCCTGGCCGACCTGGCGGTGAAAGATCCGGGCGCCTTTAAGAGCCTCGCCGAGCAGGCGAAGGGCGCTCTCGGCGGGGCCGCTTAGAGCACTCAGCATTCAGCCTTCAGCTTCACATCGGATTTCGCCGTCAGCTGCACGCTTGTTTGCGTCTAGGACGGGTGATCTTCCATCGAGAGTTGCACGGCGCGATGACGCCCGTCCCTCCATCGGCACATTGAACATGGCCTATACCGTTCCCAAACTGACGGATTTTTCGGCGGCGGCGCTCGATGCGGCGGTGCGCGATTTGCTGTCGGCGCTGGAAGCGGAATCTGCCGCTGTCACCAATGAGGCCGATTGGAAGGTTTCCGCGATCGCTGGATGGCGCGCAAAAACGGCGTGCTCACCCAGATCAATGATCTGTGGCTGAAAGCTGCGCCGAAGGACGCGAAGCGCGATGTCGGCCAGCGCGTCAACGAGCTAAAGACGAGGTCGAAGAAGCGGTCGACGCGACGCTGCGGACGCAGCTGAAGGCGGCGTCTTCCGCGGCTCGACGTTGCAGCCGAGCGTCTCGACATCACCCTTCCCGGCATTCGCCGCCCGATTGGCGCCGAGCATCCCGTCATCAAGACGATGAACGAAATCGTCGCGCGTCTTCCGCAATCTCGGCTACTCGGTCGAAGAAGGTCCGGAGATCGAGACCGACTACTACAATTTCGAGGCGCTGAATTTTCCGCCGAACCATCCGGCGCGCGACACGCAGGACACGCTCTTCATCGCGAAGCAGGAAGCGAAAGCCGCAGCGCGACCGCTTGCTGCTGCGCACGCATACTTCTCCGGTGCAGATTCGCACCATGGAGAAGCTGAAGCCGCCGCTGCGCATCGTGATTCCCGGGCAAAGTGCATCGCAACGATCCGCCGGACGCCAGCCACTCGCCGATGTTTCATCAGGTCGAAGGCCTGGCGGTCGATACCAACATCACCTTCGGCGATCTGAAGGGCACGCTCGATCACGCCATGAAGGCGCTGTTCGGATCGAGCGTGAAGACGCAGTTCCGCCCGTCGTTCTTCCCGTTCACCGAGCCCAGCGCCGAGATGATGGTGTCAGTTGCTTCATCTGCGGAGGCAGCGGCAAGCGCGGTCAGCGAGCCCTGCCGTCCCTGCAAGACCACGGGATGGATCGAGATTCTGGGCTGCGGCATGGTCGATCCGAACGTGTTCGAGTTCGTGAAGGACAATGGCTACGATCCGAAGAAAGTTTCCGGCTTCGCCTTCGGCATGGGCGCCGACCGCATCGCGATTCTGAAGTATGGCGTGGATGACATTCAGTTGTTCTTCCAGGGGGATGTGCGGTTTTTGGAGCAGTTTGGATAAAGCAGCAGCTTTTAGCTCTTAGCCATCAGGTCTCAGCACGGTAGATTCGTTGACCTGCGACTTGGACGAACATTGACTACCGAGCTCGAGGCGAAGCTAATACGTCACCGCTAACGAGCTAAGAGCTAACAGCTAAAAGCTAAGTACACATGAAACTTTCTCCTCAATGGATTCGCGATTTCGTTGAGCTTCCGGTCGACTACGCACCGGCTTGCGGAAGATCTGACTTCGATCGGCATCGCGGTCGAAGGCATCTCTGGCGAAGGCGACGAATACTGTCTTCGAGATGGAGATTGGGACCAACCGTCCCGACGCGATGAATCACTACGGCGTCGCGCGCGAAGCCTCGGCGCTCTACAACCTTCCGCTGAAGCCGATTCAGCCCAAGCTGCCGCAGCCCAAGCGCGCGGCAAGTTTCCCGATCGAGATCGAAGATCCCAAGGACGGCGCTCGCGCTTCACGGCGCGCATGTCATTCGCAATGTCGCAGATCAAGCCGTCGCCCGAAGAAGATTGTCGCATCGCCTGGCGCTGCTCGATCAGCGTCGCGATCAACAATGCCGTCGACGCTACGAATTACATCGCTCTGGGAGATGGGCAATCCCACGCACGTCTTCGATCTCGATCTGCTGGAGGGCGGCAAGATCATCGTGCGCCGCGCGCGGGATGGCGAAACGCTGAAGACGCTCGACGGCGTCGAGCGCAAACTCACCCCGGAAGATCTGGTCGTCGCCGATGCGAAGAAGCCGTGGGCCTGGCCGGCGTCATGGGCGGATTCGACACCATGATCACCGAGAAGACACGCAACATCCTGATCGAGTCGGCATGGTGGGATCCGGCCACGGTTCGCAAAGATTGCGAAGCGTCATGGCCTGCATACGGACGCCTCGCATCGTTTCGAGCGCGGCGCGGATTTCGAATCGACCGTGCTCTCGTACTGATCGTGTTGCGGAACTCATTCTGCAATCCGGCGGCGGGGAACTGGTTGGCGATGCCATCGATGTCATTGCGCGGCAGATCGATCAGGCTCCGATCGGGCTTCGGCTAAGTGAGGTCGCGCGCATTCTGGGCGAGAAGCTTCCGTCGAGCGAGATCGTGCGCATTCTGGAGCGGCTCGGCTTTGACCTGCTGCCCGAAGCGCAGGACGAATACACCGTTCAGGTCCCGAGCTGGCGGCTCGATGTCGAGCGCGAGATCGATCTGATCGAAGAGATCGCGCGCCTGCACGGATACGACAAGTTCAAGAATACGTTGCCGTCGTTCGCCGGCGCGGTGGTGGAGACTCCGTCCGCTGCGAAAGATCGCAAGCTGCGTTCGACCTGCCTGGCTCTGGGCTACAACGAGGCAGTGTCGTTGAGTTTTATCTCGCACGAAGATGCGAAGAAGTTCTCGGCTGCGATTCCCATGGAGTTGGAGAATCCGCAGAGCGAAGAAGCTTCGGTGATGCGGACCTCGATTGTGCCCGGCATGCTGGACATGTTGAGTTACAACCTGAACCGCGGAAACGACAACGTGAGGCTCTTCGAGATGGGAGAAGTCTGGGAAGCCTCCGGGACGAAGGCGGCCGAGCTGCGGCGCATCTGCATGGCTGCGACCGGAAGCGCCACGCCCCCAGGAGTACATCAGGCGGCCCGACCGCTGACTTTCTTCGACATCAAAGGCGATGTTGAGACGCTGCTCGAAGCTTTCGATCACAAGTCGCTTCAATTCGAAGCGGGCGCAGATGAGTACTATCATCCGGGACGCTCGGCACGCGCCGTCATGGATGGAGCGACGGTGGCGCAGTTCGGGCAATTGCATCCGGAAATCGCGCAGGCGCGGAAGCTGCGGCAGGATGTGTATCTCGGCGAGGTTTATCTGGACCGGCTTTACACGCGTCCGCTGCGGGCCGTTCGCTACGAGCCATTGCCGCGTTACCCGGGAGTGGAACGCGATTTCTCGTTCATCTTTGGCGACGAAACCGTTTTTGAAAAGATTCAGCAGGCCGTTGGGGCGCTGCACATTGGCGAGCTGCAGAGCTTCGTGCCCGCCGAAATTTTCCGGGGAGGGTCGGTGCCGGCAGGGAAGTATTCGGTGCTGCTCCGGGGTAGATTCCAATCCAATGATCGTACCTTGCGCGAGGACGAGGTTGCGCAGTGGTCGGCGCGGATCATTAAGACACTGGAGGGGTTGGGCGGCACGCTGCGCGCCAGTTGAGGTTCAGAGCCGAAGCAAGCCACGAATCGGAAGCGCCAGCCAGGAGCAGATTCCTCCCTTCGGTCGGAATGACAATTCGTAGGGAGAGTGACAACTGTACCGGACCACTGCACCCAAATGGCTGACTGCTGATTGCTGAGTGCCAAGAATGATCAAAGCCCCACGCGGAACTCGTGACCTGCTGCCGCCCGATACGGCGCTCTGGAACTTCGTCGAAGCCGCGGCCCGCGAAGTCTTCCGCGCCTACAACTTTCACGAAATCCGCACGCCGATCTTCGAATCCACCGAACTGTTCGCTCGTGGAGTCGGGGAAGAAACCGACATTGTTTCGAAAGAAATGTTTACCTGGGAAGATCGCGGGCGGGCCGAGAGCGACAGAGGCCAATCCCTCACTCTGCGCCCCGAAAACACCGCCGGCGTCGTGCGCGCCTATATCGAGCACAAGCTCTGGGATCGCGGGCTCAACAAGCTCTTCTACATCGGACCGCAGT
Organism: Terriglobia bacterium; assembly: GCA_963797845.1. Classification (GTDB taxonomy): domain Bacteria; phylum Acidobacteriota; class Terriglobia; order Terriglobales; family Acidobacteriaceae; genus DASREM01. The sequence continues at coordinate 524,509 of CAWCRE010000003.1, read as the reverse complement.
TTCGCCGCGAGCGCCCGCAGAAAGGGCGCTATCGCCAGTTTTTCCAAATCGGCGCCGAAATTCTTGGCCCTTCCGCCGCCGGAAGCGAATCGCCCGCGCGTGACGCGGAAATCCTGGAACTGCTGGCGACGTTTCTCGAGCGCATTGGAATCACGGGATGGACGCTCGAACTGAATTCCGTGGGCTGTCCCAACGATCGCGCGGCCTACAACGAGGCTCTGCGCAAGGCTCTTGAACCGCTCGCGCCAAAAATGTGTGTGGACTGCCAGCGCCGCGCAGTGACCAACCCGCTGCGCGTGTTCGACTGCAAAGTGCCCGAAGACCAGCCCATCATCGAGACGCTGCCCCGCATCTCGCAATATCTCGACGAGCCCTGCCGCAAGCACTTTGAAGAAGTCCAAAGCATTCTGAAAGCCGTGGGCGTTCCTTACGTCCTGAACGATCGCCTGGTGCGTGGCCTGGACTATTACACTCGCACCGCGTTCGAGTTCACCCACGGCGCGCTGGGCGCGCAGAACGCGATTCTGGGCGGAGGCCGTTACGACGGCTTGTCCGAGTCCCTCGGAGGACCGCCGGCTCCGGGCATCGGCTTCGCCATTGGGGAAGACCGCCTGGTCATGTCTCTCGGCGAATCCGACGAATCCGCGCAGAAGAAGCCCGACGTTTACGTCGCGCCGCTCGGCGCCGGGATGAACATCGAAGCCGCACGCCTGGCACGCGAACTCCGCCGCGGCGGGGTGATCACCGAACTGGGAGACGAGAACTTCCGCCTGAAAAAGTCTCTGGAGACCGCCAGCAAACTGGGTGCGCGCTACGCGCTGATCGTTGGGGAGAACGAAGTGAAATCGCAAACCTTCGCGCTGAAGAACCTGGCAACCGGAGAACAAATCTCTGTGGCCCGTGCGGAGCTGGCCAGCAGGATCAGGCAGTAGCTTCAAAACCGGCAAGACTCGACGTCCGCACGCATCTCGTGAGGCTAGTCGAAGTCGCCGTAGCTCCACTCATTCGGAGTGGCTTGCTGGAATTTCAGTTTCCATCCGTCGGCCTGCTTCACCCAGACTGAGCTGACATGCTGGTAGCGGCGTGGGCCGACGTCGTGGCGCGGCCGATGAATGACCGTGTCGTAGGCGAGGATAGCGGAGTTGTCGTCAATGGGGACGAACTTGAAATTGTAGAGCTGCAGGTCCGTAATATCGGAGTCGGAGATGCCCTCGACGAGGTCGGCTTTGTGGCCGCTGTCGCCTCCGGAACCGATGCTGAGGTAGTCGTCGGCCAGGGTGCGGCGGAAGAAGTCGGCGTCTTTTTTGGTTTGCGCGGTGGCGGCCGCTTTCTGAAGGTCGATCAGAGTTTGTTCGGTGCTTTGTGCGAAGCAGGCAGCCGCGAATACAAATACGCAGAGGAAAGATTTCATTGGGCCTCCGCCAGCATTCAGCCAGTTTGGAGGGACGTTGTCAAGGGGAGATGTCGGTGCGGTATACCGGCTCGCGGGTACGATCAGTAGCCGGTCCCAAATCTGTCCGGCCAGATGCAAACTGCGCGTTGCGAAGTGCGAGGTTTTCTCTTCCGCTGCTCTATAATCAAAGGTTCGGCAAGCACGCCATATCCCAACTGTAAGGAACACTCTTGCTCGACTTTTTAGGCGATCTTCGACGTACGCATATGTGCGGCGCGCTACGCGCCTCCGATGCTGGGAAAAAGGCGGTTCTCATGGGATGGGTGAACCGCCGTCGCGATCTCGGCAACCTCATCTTCATCGACGTCCGCGACCGCTCCGGCATTACGCAGATCGTCTGTGATAAGGAACGCAATCCTGCGCTTCACACCAAGGCCGAAGAACTGCGCAATGAGTATGTCATCGCCGTCATTGGAACGGTCAAGCAGCGCGACGGCAACACCTTCAACAAAAATATTCCTACCGGCGAAATTGAGATGATCGCCGACGAATTGCGCATTCTCAACGAATCGAAGCAGCCGCCATTTCTTCCCGGCGACACGGTTCTGCCGAACGAAGAGATGCGCCTGCAATATCGCTATATCGATCTGCGCCGCGACGCTATGCAGCGGAACATCGAACTGCGGCACAAAGTTGCCATCGCGATCCGCAGTTATCTTTCGGCGCAGGGATTTTTCGAAATCGAAACTCCGTTCATGACGCGTTCTACGCCCGAAGGGCGCGCGCGACTATCTTGTTCCCAGCCGCGTGCAGCCCGGCAGTCTTTCTATGCGCTGCCGCAATCGCCGCAGCTGTTCAAACAGATTCTGATGATCTCGGGCTTTGACAAGTTATTTCCAGATCGTGCGCTGCTTCCGCGACGAAGATCTGCGCGCCGACCGGCAGCCGGAATTCACGCAGATCGATCTGGAAATGTCGTATCCGCAGCCGGAGCGGGTTTGGGAGGTGGTCGAAGGATTTCTGACCGCGGCTTTCAAAGCTGCTGGACACGAAATCAAGACGCCGTTTCCGCGCATGAGTTACGACCAAGCGATTCGTCTTTACGGCAGCGACAAGCCTGACATGCGCCTGCCGGCGATGACCGATGTGCGCGACAGCTTTCAGCCGAGGAAAATCTCGCAACACTCTGCAGTGAATCCGACATTTGCCGGTGGTCGCGATTCGCATTCCGAAGGTCGGCGAGCTTTCCAGCAAAGAGCGCGACGACATCAAGCCGCTGTTCAACGCGCGCGGCGGAGCGAAGTTATTCGAGGATTTCAAGCGGCTGGAGAAGATCTTTCCCGAAGCTGCTGCACAAGATTCGCGCAGAAAAGCCAGGCGGAAGCGGACGATCTGATCGTGCTCGTTGCCGGCGACGGTAAGCCCGGCGGAACACAAATCCGAAGGCGGCGTGAAGCCCGAGGTAAAGCAGCACGACCATGCTGTTTATACCGCCGCTGGCCTGCTGCGGTCGGCGCTGGCGCAGAAATATGCCGACCAGCATGGCGCTTTCAAGCAAGACTGGAGACCCAGCGAAAGATTTCCGCTTCCTGTGGGTCACTGATTTTCCCATGTTCGAGTGGGACGAAGAGGGCAAGCGCTGGGCCGCGGCGCATCATCCGTTCACGTCGCCGCACGAGAAGGACATGGACAAGCTGGAATCCGATCCCGGCTGCGGTGCGCGCGCTGGCTTATGACGTCGTGCTGAATGGAACGGAATTGGGATCAGGCTCAATCCGTATTCATCGCCAGGACATTCAACGCAAGATTTTTCAGCGCGCTCGGCATGACGCGAAGAAGAAGCGCGCGCCCGCTTCGGATTCTTCCTCGAAGCCCTGGAATACGGGACTCCTCCGCATGGAGGCATTGCGCTGGGCCTCGATCGCATTGTGATGATTCTGGCGGGCGCCGATAGCCTGCGCGAAGTTATCCCATTCCCAAAGACCGCGCGGGCTGTGGATCTGATGGTCGACGCTCCCACGCCGGTGAGCGAGGCGCAGCTGAAGGATTTGGGAATCCAGGTCAAGAAAAGCTAGCTAAACATAACGTATGTGGACGCGTGCGCCCCGCACGCGTCAGACGGATCGGGGCCGCAGTATAATGCCCCACCGCATCCGCTTGAGGATACGCGATGAGCACAGTCGCCACTCAACTCCAATCGCAAGCTGTGGAATCCAAGGCTCAAGGGTGGAGTCCTACCGCGCGCGTCGGTTTCCGCTTCTGTTTTGTGTACTTCACGCTCTACTGCCTGTCGAATCAGATCGTCACTGGCTTGTTTCCTAGTTTCGACATTGACGTTCCCGACCCGGCCACGCTGTGGCCCATGCGTCAGATTGTGACCTGGGTCGCGATTCACCTGTTTCGCATCAAGACTGAACTGGTGTACTTCAGCGGCAGCGGCGACAAAACGTTTGACTGGGTCCTGGCGTTCTGCCTGCTTGTCTTCTCGATCGTCGCAACGATCGTCTGGTCGATTGTTGATCGCAAACGCGAGCAATATGTCACCCTGGACAAGTGGTTTCGGCTTTTCATCCGCTTCTGTCTGGTGGGACAAATGTTCGGGTACGGATTGGCAAAAGCGATTCCATTGCAAATGCCATTTCCTTCTCTCTTCAGGCTGGTTGAGCCTTATGGCAACTTCTCGCCTGATGGGAGTTCTCTGGGCATCGATTGGCGCGTCCCGGCCGTACGAAATCTTTGCCGGATGCGCCGAAACTCTCGGCGGACTTCTGTTGATTTTCCCTCGCACCACGACGCTGGGAGCGCTGGTCTGCTTGCTGGACATGGTGCAGGTCTTCATGCTCAACATGACCTACGACGTGCCCGTGAAACTGTTCTCTTTCCATTTGATCTTGCTATGCCTGTTCTTGCTCCTCCCCGATTTTCGCCGCTTGGCGAATGTTTTCCTTTTGAATCGTGCCGCGATCCTGCGAACCAACCGTCTCTTTTCCGAATTTCGCGCAGGAACCGGATCGCGCTGGCCGCACAGATTGTCTTCGGATTCCTGTTGCTGGGAATGAACGTTTTCGCCGTTTGGGGCGCCCGCAATGACCATGGCGAAGCAGAGGAAAAATCAGCGCTATACGGCATTTGGAACATCACCGAAATGACGGTGGACGGGCAGCCGCGTGAGCCCTTGGTGACAGACAACGAACGCTGGCGGCGTGCGATTTTTGAGTTGCCCGACTCGTGTGGCTTTTCAGCGCATGGACGATTCCCTGGAGCGTTACACTTCGCAGGTGAATGTCAAACGCAACTCGCTCGAGCTGACAAAAGAAGCAGACAAAAATTGGAAGGCTGCTTTTGTTTTTCAGAGGCCCGCTCCAGACCGGCTGATTCTCGATGGCGACATGGACAGCCACAAACTGCACCTGCAACTTCAGCTGTTCGATCGGCAGAAGTTCCTGCTGGTCTCGCGAGGGTTCCACTGGATCCAGGAATATCCGTTCAATCGCTAGGCAGGCGCATGATGTTGCGGCCCAGACAGCAAGTCCGAGCCGCCCACCTGTGAACATGCTGTTTCAGTTCGGCAACAACCGCCAGGTTTCGCTTGTCAGCGGGCCAGTTGCGAGCTGGCCGCCGAAGATGATTGTCTGTTTTGAGACTGGGTCGTACGCCATTCCCATTCCGCTGCGAGCCGAAGGTGAAGTGCCGGGCACAAGCTGCACCCAGTTCGTGCCGGTCCATGACCAGGTTTCCGCCACACCTCCGAACACGATGGCCGTCTGCAAGGCGGGGTCGAATGCGCTGGCTCCTCCAATAAATGCCTCAACTTGGGTTGGCGGAGCCTGCATGGTCCAGTTCACGCCGTCCCATGTCCAGGTGTTGTCGGCACGGATGGTGTCTCCCGTTCCCCCGGTCAGGACAACGGTGTGATGAATCGCATCGGTTGTTGCCGTCCCCCATGCGCGCGGGTAGGGGACAACGGACGGATTTAGTTCCTTCCAGAGAGAGCCGCTCCACTGCCAGGTGTAGCTGTAAACCGGAACAATGTTGTTGGCGTTATAGCCGCCGAACATCATCGCGCGCCCAGTCTTCGGATCAGTGAACATCATTACCCCCGTAGCCCGAGGCGGAGATTTTGTAAGCAGGGCCTGGCTCCATGTCGAAGTCGCCCCGTCCCACAACCAGGTGTCTTGAAGGTAGGTGTTGGTGTCGAAGCCACCGAACAGCACCAGCTTCTGCGTAGTCCGGTCAAAGGCCATGGTCGCGCCGTTCCGCACCGGAGGAGCCATCGCCGTGCTCACTTTCGTCCAGTTGCTTCCATCAAAACGTCCAGGTGTCGTTGAGGTTCGAGTTGGCTCCCAAGCCCCCAAACATTACGACTTTCTGGCTGACCGGATCGTAGGTCATCGCGCAGCCGGTGCGGGCCGGCGGGGAATTCGCAATCGAAATCCGCTTCCAGTTCGCGGCTTGCAGCAATGCTGGCTGTGCAATCGCAAACACCAAGGCAGCTGCGAATAAATTCCTTCGTACCTGTCTAGAAAAGCCCATGGTTCGTTTCCTTTCGGGGGATGATTTCACACAGCAGTCTAGTTCTGCAGGCAACGTCAGAAGCGACGGGGATTGTATCGCATCTCAGGTGCTCCGCAATACACACCTTTGGCTCTGAGATAGAGCACGCCTGACACTACAAATTGCCGTTGTGAAGCGAGGTGGCCGATGTACGCAGGCGTTGAATCGGGAAATTTGATCGCATCGCAGACCTCATGTAGGGTTTCACTCGGAGTCTTGCGCTTGAACGTTTACCTGGTCGACGGCACCTACGAACTGTTCCGCCACTACTACGCACTCCCGTCGGCGCGAGATGCAGAGGGCATGGAAGTCGCCGCGGTTCGAGGCGTTCTGGCGTCGGTGCTGGGAATGATCAAAGCCGGAGCGACGCATATCGCCGTGGCCACCGATCATGTGATCGAATCGTTCCGCAACGACTTATGGCCCGACTATAAAACCGAGCGAAGGCGTTGAGCCCGACCTGCTGGCGCAATTTCCTCTTCTTGAAGAAGTGATGACGGCTGCCGGTGTTGTCTTGTGGCCGATGGTGGAATTTGAAGCCGACGATGCACTCGCGGCTGGCGCCGTTGCGGCCGCCAAAGACAAGCGGGTCGAGCAGGTGGTCATCTGTACTCCCGACAAAGATCTTGCGCAGTGCGTTAGGGGCACGCGCATCGTGCAACTCAACCGCCGCACTCGGGTCACCATCGACGAAGCTGGCGTGCTCAAGAAATTCGGTGTGCCTCCCTCGTCCATTCCCGACTATCTGGCGCTGGTCGGCGACGCTGCGGACGGCTATCCCGGATTGCCAGGGTGGGGTGCAAAATCGTCGGCCGCGGTGTTAGCGAAATTCTTGCACCTCGAAAACATTCCGCCAGACTGTAAAGATTGGCACGTGAATGTCACGAGCGCCGGAACGCTGGCCAGTACACTCGTCCGAGAAATGAAGACAGCTTTACTTTTCCGCGATCTCGCCACACTCAGAACCGACATCCCTCTCTTCGACAACATGGATCAGTTGCGATGGAGGGGAGAGACTCCCGCCTTCGCCAACATCGCTGCCAGGCTGGATGCGGCGGTCACGATCAAGAAGTCCGGCGTGCGACCCGGAAATGGCTCGGACTCGACGGGCCGCGGAGTGATAGGCGAGGAATCCGCTCTCGCCGGCAACAAAGCAGATTCTTCCCTTCGGTCGGAATGACAATGTGGTGGGGGAAGCGCCACTGTCGTCCAAGGAAGTCCATCCGTCCGGCAGGACTAAAGCGCTGCGAGCGCATATCAGATACGCCGAAGTCCTGTCTGGGACGAAACCTCTCCGCAACACCTGCACCCGCTCAACCCCATCGTAAGATCAAAATCTGCAATCAGATTCAACACCACATCGCGGGCTCCCTGCTCTCCCGCTACGGCAACTCCCCAGATGTAAAGCCTGCCTAGCAACACCGCGCGCGCGCCTAATGCAAGCGCTTTGAAGACATCTGCGCCGTGGCGCACTCCGCTATCGAACAGGACTAATGTTTTTTCATCCACCGCTTCCACTACTGCCGGCAGTGCGTCCAGCGCCCCGATGCCTCCGTCCACTTGCCGGCCGCCATGATTTGAAACCAGCACGCCATCCACTCCCGCGTCGAGGGCTCGCTTGGCGTCGTCGCCGCATTGAATCCCTTTCAGCACGATCGGCAGCCTGGTATGCTCGCGCAGCCACGCCAGATCCTTCCAGGTCAGCGTGGTGTTCGAGAACACCTGCGACCAAACTTGAATCGCTGGCTGCGGATTTTCCTCCGCTTTGCATCCCAATCGCGAGCAAAACACCGGATCGCTGAAATAATTTGCCAGGCCTTTTCCTAGCAGAAATGGCAAGAACGGATGTGCCAGGTCCCTCGGCCTCCATCCCAGCATGGACGTGTCGAGTGTGACTACCAATGCCGAGTATCCAGCTTGTTCGGCCCGTGCCAACATGCTCGCCGTCAACTCCGAATCTTTGCCCCAGTACAATTGGAACCAGCGCACCGCGTCGCCCATCGCTTGCGCCACTTCCTCCATCGGTCGAGATGACAACGTGCTGATCACGAACGGCACGCCGATCGATGCCGCCGCTTTGGCAGCAGGCAGTTCGCCCTCCGCATGGACGATGCTCTGCACGCCCACCGGCCCAAGCATGACGGGAGCCGGCAACTTCTTCCCGAATATCTCAACGCTCAAGTCACGTGACGAGACATCCCGCAACATGCGCGGCACGATTTCCCAGCGTGAAAACGCCTCCAGGTTTGCCTTTATCGTGCGCTCCCCCGCGGCGCCACCGGCTACATAATCGTAGGCAGTCGGGTGGAGAACCTCCTTTGCCTTTTTCTCCAGCTCCGCGACCGGCACTGGAACGGACAGGCGCTTGCCGCTGAGTGCGCCCATGTAGATTTCCATCTGACGTTCCATGCCAAAATTCGTGGATCCCCCCGGCCCTTTATTCGCGCTCATGGCTAATTCCCCGCGCGGATTATACACAGCATCGTCTCTAGTAGAATCGAGCCTGCCGCACTCATTCGCGCTTTTTGCCGATGAGCGGTCGTCGCTCATGGGAAAAATCCACGTACTCCCTGAACACGTCGCGAACAAGATCGCCGCCGGCGAAGTCGTGGAGCGCCCGGCGTCCGTGGTGAAAGAGTTGCTCGAGAATTCGCTGGATGCCGGTGCGACGCGAATCAAGATTCAGATCGAAGCCGGCGGCAAAAAACTGATTCAGATCACCGACAACGGTTGCGGCATGGTGCGCGACGACGCCATGCTGGCCTTCGAACGCCACGCCACCTCGAAGATCAAGAACGCAGATGATCTGCTCAGCGTTGCAACCCTCGGATTTCGCGGAGAGGCTCTGCCTTCGATCGCTTCGGTCGCGCGCCTACATCTCGAAACCCGTGCGCCGGAAGAGAACTCCGGTACGATACTGGAAATCAATGGCGGCAAGATCATCAAGGTGGAAGAAGCCGGACTTGCCCGCGGGAACTTCGATTAGCATTCGCGACCTCTTCTTCAACATGCCGGCGCGCAAGAAATTTCTGAAGTCCGAGTCCACGGAGCTTTCTCATATTGCTTCGCTGGTGACGCATTACGCGCTGGCGCATCCGGAGATGCATTTCGAACTGCACTCCGCCACCAACGCGATGCTGGTCGCGCCTCCCGTCGCGGGATACAGCGAGCGCGTCTACCAGGTGTTCGGCAAAGAGACGCTCGACCAGATGATTCCCGTCGCCGCAATGCAACCGCTGGAGCGCATCGGCCTGCCGCAACCGCCTCCATGGCGGCGGCAGGAGCAGCAAGACGAAGATGTCGTTTCGAACGAGCCCGGCGAACTGCGAATTCATGGTTTCATTTCCAAACCCGAGATTCAGAAGCTGAACCGGAACTCCATTTTCGTATTCGTGAACGGACGCCTCATTCGCGATCGCCTGGTGCAGCACGCCTTGACGGAGGCCTACCGCAATATCATTCCACCCAGCGTCTATCCAGTCGTGCTTTTATTCCTGGAGATGCCGACTGGGGAAGTGGACGTGAATGTCCATCCTTCGAAGACCGAAGTACGATTCCGCCAGCAGCAGATCTTGCACGATTTTGTCCGCGACGCTGTACGCGCCACGCTGATGAAGGCTCGTCCCGTCCCGCAGTTTGCGACCGAAATTTACGCGCATCCCACCGCGAGCCCTTCGCTTTCGCCGGGATCACGCGTGATTGCGTTCGGAGGAACCGGGCTGATCCCGGACCTGCCTCAGTCCTTTGCGCTGCAAGCCCCGGTTCCACCGCCGATCAACGAGCGCTTCAGCTTTTCCGGAGGCACCGACATCGGAGGCAATGCCGCAGTCGCGCTCGGACGAGTTCCTGATCCCATCCCCGGCGACAACTGCACTCCAGCGCTTCCCGAGGAGCCAGAGGCGCCCAGCGATCTCGCGCCTTCGCTCGCATCGCTCAAGCCGCTGGGACAGATTCGCGAGTCCTTCATACTTGCAGTGAATTATGAAGGGCTCTGGATTATCGACCAGCACGTTGCGCATGAACGAGTGCTCTTCGAGAAAGTCCTCAAGCAGCGGGCAACGCACAGCATCGAAAGCCAGCGCCTGCTGATGCCCCTGCTAATCGAACTCACGCCCGCGCAGCACGCCGCGTTCTCAGAAATCTCCGATGAACTTGCCGCGAATGGATTTGAAGCCGAGCCCTTCGGATCGCGCAGCATCGCGGTGAAAATCGCACCCGCGGGAGTCGAAGCGACGCAAGTCGAGCATATGCTGCACGAACTGCTCGATCAGATCTCGCATGAAGAGCAGAGCATCAACATCGAAAAAGTCCGCGCCCGCATCGCGGCTTCGATCGCCTGCCATGCCGCCATCAAAGTGAACATGCCGCTGGAGCAGAACAAAATGGAATGGCTACTGGCCGAATTAGCCAAGACCGAGTGCCCCATGTCGTGCCCACACGGGCGACCAGTCGTCCTGCGTTACTCGATGAAAGATATTCAGAAGGCGTTCAAGAGAATTTAGTCGCTCGCTACTGGCTCGCGAGTAATCCATACACATCCAACTCGGTCTCGGTCCCGAAGTACACTTTTCCCTTCGCCACAGTGGGGACCGTAAACTTCATCGCAGGGCCGGCCTGATCGCGCCCACCCATCTGCGTGCTGTCATAGAGCTTCTTGGTCAAGTCCGTCGCGTCATACGCTCGCAAGATCGCCGGAGGATTTCCCATCGGCTGGCCTCCGGGGTTCTCTACCGTCCACACGATCGCATTGCTGTTGCCGTTGGCCGAGATTGACGGCGTGACTCCCGGATAATTCAGAATGCCCGATGCGGGGGACTTTGGCGGCACAACGTACTTTCCATTTACGAAGTCGTACGAAAGCAGATGACTTCCGCCGCCGCCCCAATACACATGCCCATTCCAATATGCCGGACTGCTCCAGAAGCCGCACTGGTCGGGAAGAATCGTCTGCACCACATGGTTCCGCTGCGGATCGAATTCGCCCATGCTGTCGCGATCCACCAGGAACACCTGCCCGGTTTTGAACCCTCCCGTGATCTCGTGTTTGTGCACGCCGGCCTGATCGGGAAACAGCATCACTCCGCCGGATGCCAGATCCAAATCCTTCCGCGACAACTGCGACTCATTGAACGGCGTGAAGTAGTCGCTTACCACGAATCCGGTCGCTTGCAGGCTCAACTTGAGCATCGACATCGAGTAATTCTCACCGCCCTTGTTCGCGTCGAAGCTCCCATTCCCGGTCATGAAATAAATGTTGCCCTCCGCATCCACTGCCGGAGCCGCGCCGCTTCCCCAGATCGCTCCCAGCTGTCCGGTCGGCGTTACGCAGAAGACCGCCGTCTGCGCCAGCGTTGATGCGTCATACGCGATCAGCCATCCGCGATCACTGTCGGACGAGTTGAAGGCCACCAGCACTTGTCTATTCAGAAGCGCGACTCCGGCGCGATCGAGCGCCTGCACCGGGTTGAATTTCGTCGTCGGATGTCCCGGCGCAGCTGCCTGAATGATCACTGGACTACCACTTCTCTCAAGCCCGGTCGTGATGTCGAGCGCGTGCAGTTTGTAGGTGAATTTGCCATTCTCCACGGTCTTCGCGATCACGAAAATCGTTCCCGCCGCGGCATCGATCACCGGCGTCGCGGTAACTCCGCGCTCGGGAGTGATAATCGTCGGATCACAGTCAGGTTGGCTCGCGCTCGTGCATGGCATGGAGGTAACGGAGGGAGGATTGATGAAGCTGGCATGCCACAGGGCTATCGACGATGTTCCGTCCGCGTCGAACGCGTACACGCTGTCGTGCTGGGTAGCGATGTACACAACGTTGCGTACGCCCTTCCCCGGAATCGAAACCTTGGGCACATACAACGGTTGGGTATAGATCTGGCCATCTACCGGAAAAGAGAACAGCTTTCCAAACTGAGTTGGGTTCACGTTGGCAAGCGTCAGCGTAGTCTCAGAGAGATTCTGTCCCGTCCGTGCCAGATCGTTATGCCAGGTCAACACACCGGGGAATTGTTGAGCCCATGAGCAGCCCGCGAGTAATGCAACCCAAGTCAGCACGCGCAATGCTTTCATCATTTCCTCGGCCCTAGAGAAGGGTTTCGCTCTGGAACCCCGCTACCCGCACCGCTTTCAGGGCGCAGAAATGATACACGAGAATGCGCTCCAACTTTGCAGCGGACGAAGTCTCGCGCGCAAAAGACCATTATCAATTTCTGAATGGGCTGCTTCTCTGACTGCTGAGTGCTGAATGCCGATTGCTATGTTCTAATGGAAAGTATCCCGCATGCTCGATCTGGATCAATACCGTCGCGAGAAGTGGCACCTCAACGGGCACCCGGTTCGCACTTTTGACGATGCCCGCGAGTTCATCGAGTCGGTTGGATTCTCATTGCTGTATCCGCTGAAGGCGCCGGTGCTGGTGCCGACGTTCATCGGTGCATGGTCGGGATCCGACGACCGCCTGCCCACATGGCAGCATGCGTTTTCCGATCCGCGTTCTCGCGAAGCGACCGACCTGATGGTCCGTCTGCTGCGTGAGCACGCAGCATACGAGGCCAATCTGTTCGACGAAAACAATGCTTTCCTGGTTGCGGGATCGCTGTTCCCGTATTTTTATGCGCTGGTCGGCGAACGCAATCCCAAGCAGGCGCCGAAGCCCGGACCGCGCTCTCCGTATTCCGAACTCGCTTGCGATAGCTTTGAAGCGATCCGGCGCGAAGGTCCCATTTCGCGAGACAAGCTGCGCCAAACTCTCGGTAAAGGAGTCTCCAACGCCGCCCTCGATCGCGCTTTGAGCGAGCTTTGGTCCAAGCTCCGCATTACGCGAGTGGATTACAAGGAAACCGAAGGCGCGTCATGGGACGTACTTTATCGTTGGGCGCCGGATGCGGTTCGTGAAGGCATCGGCCTCTCGGTCGGAGAGGCTTTGTCTGCCTTGCTTTCTAAATATCTGGATTGTGTGGGCGCGGCCGACATGCAGGAACTGGAAACCTTCTTCGGAAACTTCGTTCCCCGATCGCGAGTGAAGGAATCAGTCAATGCGCTGCTGGCAGCCCGGGAACTCAATTTCCTGAACGTCGGCAACCGCAACGTCATTCAGATCGCTCCCGCCCCCACCACCCCGGAACACATGCGCCGCGCGTAATTCTTCCTGTCTTGAATTGTTCTGACCAGGTACTAGGTACTCGGTACTGAAGTAGTAGAATCTGTACTTTCATGCCCGACCGCAAACTCATCATCGCCATCGACGGCCCGGCTGGCGCCGGTAAGAGCACCATCGCTTCCCGCCTCGCCCGCAAACTTGGCTACGTCAATCTTGAAAGCGGCGCCATGTACCGCGCGCTTGCACTCAAAGCGATTCAATGGGACGTCTCGTTTGACGATGAAGCCGCGCTGCTCAAGCTGGCCCGCGACTCGCGCATTCACATTGAGCCCAGCCTGGGGGGAAATCGCGTATTGCTCGACAACAAAGATGTCACCGCCCGTGTGCGCGAGACCGATGTCACCGAAGGCGCGTCCCGGGTCTCGGTTCATCCCCAGGTTCGCGAATGGATGGTCGCCCGCCAGCGGGAACTGGGCATCAACGGCGGCGTCGTGATGGAAGGCCGCGACATCGGCACCAAAGTCTTTCCCGACGCCGATGTAAAGATCTTTCTTGATGCTGATCCGGTGATCCGCGAGCAACGCCGTTTGCAGCAGCAAAATCTCTCGGGCAAGGCTGCCGAAATCACTGCCAGCGAACTCCGGGAACGCGATCGCCGAGACCGCACCCGTGCCGCTTCGCCGCTAGTCGCCGCAGAAGATGCTGTCGTCATTGATTCGACCAGCCTGTCGGAGGATGAAGTTCTGCGACGAATTGAACAGCTCGTCACCCAGCGCGAGGCGCGATCCGTCTAGGGATGGCCGCATCCCGCGCCCCATGACTTTGGTGCACCCCGAATCCTTCCGGGACCTATCGTCCCGTCAGGATGACTTCTGGTAAGAGGAGGCACTATGAATTTCCTCAGACGCGTGTCTCACAACCTGCATCTCAAACACGTGCTAAAAAAGATTCTTCTTCCCGCAGGTTTGTGTCTGGTCCTTGTCGGATGCACGCAGCAGAAAACTCCTGACCAGATCCGCCAGGAGACGGCCGAGGCTACGGCTAAGCTCAAGACCAACGCCAAAGCTGTTTTTCAGGGTGTTCGCGAAGGCATGAAGGCAGGCCAGCTGGAGGACATCAACTCCGCTTCCAAGGATGACCTGCTGAAGCTGCCCGGCCTCACTGACGCCCAAGCTGACCGCATCATCGCCGGACGCCCTTATACGACGACTCGCGAGCTGGTCTCGCGCCGCATTGTCAGCGAGACTGAATACAACCAGATCAAGGGAAATATCGAAGTCAAAAAATAATCACTGGAACGTATTGCAGCTCGCGATCTGTCCGTCCTTGAACCCGCGTTGAAACCAATCCATGCGTTGCGCCGACGAACCATGGGTGAATGTGTCGGGATTGACCTGTCCCCGGGACATCTTCTGCAGGCGATCATCGCCGACGGCCGCAGCCGCCCGTAGGGCAGATTCCACATCTCCCGACTCCAGCAGATTGCGTTGCTCGGTGGAGTGTGCCCAGATTCCGGCGAAGCAATCCGCCTGCAATTCCAGCCGAACTGAATACTGGTTCTCAGTCTGCGGATTCTGTTCTTCCAGTTGGTGCACCTTGCCCTCAATGCCCAGCAACTTCTGCACGTGATGCCCGATTTCATGCGCCAAGACGTAGGCCTCAGCAAACTCTCCGGGGGCACCGAAGCGTTGCTTCAGCTCATCGTAAAAACCAAGGTCGATATAAACCTTTTCGTCCTCGGGACAATAAAACGGCCCGGTCGCCGACTGCGCCAGGCCGCAGGCCGAATCAAGGGCATTGCGGAACAGGACCAGCTTGGCGTGATGGTATTGCACCCCGCCTTGTTCGGGCAGAATCTTGCTCCACGTCGTCTGCGTGTCGTTCAAAACAAAGGTGACGAAATCTACGAGAGGCTTTTCGGCTTGGTCCCGGGCAGTATCCGGCTGACTCACGGCTTGCCCAGTGCCAGCCGATCCGGAATCGAGCAAGGCAAAGAAGTTGCGATGAAAAACGAGGCTCAGAACGGCGACGATGATGAATCCGCCAATCCCCAGGTGAATGCCTCCAAAGCCTCCTCCGCTGCTATCTCGCCGATCTTCTACATCATCGCTACTGCCACCCGGTGTCCAACGCATATGCCCCCTTTTGTGCTCGTCCTTCGACGCCTGAATCGGTCGACGAGTTTTATCCCGCCCGCAAGTTGCAGGTTAGTTTAACCATCTTTTCCTTGGACGTCATTTTGCCTACCCGCAACTCGGGTAAGCAGCGGCCGGATGTTCTGGCCAAAGCGAGGTGGAGGCCCACCTGTGGCGTTGTCGACGATTCTCATTTCGCCAACTGCGGTGTAGATTAGAAAACGCAAGAACCCACTCGGGCCTCGTTCCTGATTCGTAGTTCAATTGTCGGAGCGCACCATGAGAATGACCGCTCGGGCCCATGGACTCCTGATGGTCGCAGCATTGCTGGCGACCTCGTTCGCGCAGCAAAATTCGCCCACCAAAGCCCTGACGAAGACGCCACCCGCCCCAGCAAAACCCAAGCTGACGGAAAAGCAGAAGCAAGGCCTGCGAATGCTGGATGCCGCGCAGACCGAAGCTGCCGCGTTGCAGCCCGACATGCGCGCCTACATCGAATGGCAAGCCGCTCTCGGATATCAGAAATACGATCCCAAGAAATCCGATGAGCTTCTGGAAAGCGCCTTCAACTCCACGACCGCGCTGACAAGTACGAAGACGGGAAACTGCTGGACTGGAAAAGATGAGCCCTGCCGCGTGAAACATTGGCTTCAATCCGAAATTTTGGATGAGATAGCCAAACGGTCGCCAGACAAGGGGAAGGACCTAACTCTCAAACTCGACCCTGAGATGAAACAGGCGGTCGAATACAGACTCCTTCGTAGTTACGTCGAGAAAAAAGATGTAGGCGCGGCAAAAGAATTGCTTGACAGCATGGCAGGCGAAGATGGCTACCCTTATCGCGAAGCTTCCGAGGTAATGGAAGCCATTCCGCAGGCACGCCGCCCGGAGAGTATCGCTATCTTCTCGCAGGCCCTGGCTAACTACCGGCAGTTCAATACCCAAGACTACGTTGATGATGGGGATTTCTCCGCCATGCTCGTGCGTTGCTGGCGTCAACTGCCTCCCGCGATGGCCACGGATGCGATCGACGCGATTCTTGAGAAAACCAAGTCCGACGCTACGAAAAATCCTGTCAGCATCATGACTGCTCACCACGGCGATATCCGGTTTGACTCGGCTTACGCTCTACGTGTTTTCGAGTTGCTCCCCATCCTGCGTGAACTCGATAGTACCCGCGCCGACGAACTGCTTCGCGAGCAAGCCAACTTGCAAGCCACGTTGAAGCAGTATCCAAACGGGATGTTGTCGATCGACGAGAAATTCGGGAAACAGTGGTCGGAAAAGGACGACAACCTCCCCGAAATCGTAAATATGGGCGAGATCGGCTCAAACGAGGCCGAAGAGCAGGAGCAGCAATACCTCTATGAGCAGGATGTAAAAATCTGGGCCGAGGTCGCGCACGATCCCAAGCAGGCCTTGGCAATGGCATACAGCTTACCCGAGCAAACTCCTCGCGGCCACCATCCTCGTATGGGGGCCTTCCTGACGATTGCTGACAGGACCCTCAAGAAAGATCCTGATGTGTGCCGCATTGCGCTTTCAGAAACACGAAAGGCCATCGACACTTCTAAGCCCATGTGGGCTACTGATCAACTTCTGGAAGTCGCCGGTAAGTATGAGGAATTAGGGGACGTTGATAATGCCAAGTCCACGCTGCAGGAAGCTGTAAAAAACATCAATCAATTGTATAAAGAAGATTCAGACGTGAGCGATCCCAATCTTGCCTTCAAAGGAAACTGGCCTTCCACGCATCTTTGGGGCAGATGCCTGCGCCTGGCTGCTCAGGTATCTCCTGAAACGATGGAGCAAATGATGTCCGAAGTTCCAGATCCGGAGATCATGTCGTTCCTGAAAGTGATGTACGCCAACGGTCTCCTCGGGGCCGCTCGTTCAAACGGAATCGTGGCCGTAATACACAAGGACGGTAAGAATACCTACTACGGGATGCGGTGATGTCTACAACGCTTTCACCCACGTGCCCGCCCGCTGCCGAGCTTTCCACCGTTTCCAACAATCGCTGCACGGCAAGCCCATCCTGAAAGTTCGGATGGAACTCCTCGCCACGGGTCAGCGCGGTCAGGAAATCTCCCAACGTTGCGATGAACGTATGCTCGTATCCGATCTCATGTCCCGGTTTCCAGAAATTCTGCCAGTACGGATGATCTGGGCCCGTCGCCATGATGTTTTTATGCGCCCGCAGAGCCGGCGGTTCCGTTGCGTCGTAGAAGTCCAACCGGTTCATGTGTTCGAGGTCGAATCCCAACATTCCTTTCGACCCATGAATCTCGAATGCATTGCGATTGCGATATCCCACGCCGTAGCGTGTCGCTTCGAACGTGCCCACGCTGCCGTTTTCGAAATGCGCCAGCAGCAGCGCCGCGTCGTCGACATCTCTTCCTTCTACGAAGGTATGCGTCGCCGCCGTCAGGTCGCGCAGAGGCCCATTGAGATACAGCGCCGTATCCAGCGAGTGCGAGAGCAAATCTCCTGAAGCACCCGATCCGGCCTCTGCCTTCTGGTAGCGCCACCCGGAAGTCTTCGCCGGATTGTTTCCCGACTCGTTCAAATACACGGCGCGATAGTGATAAATCTGTCCCAGCCGGCCCTCGTCGATGAAGCGCTTCGCCAGGACTACGGCCGGCACCCGCCGGTAGTTGAACCAGACCAGGGTTGGCACTTTCGCCGCGGCAGTTGCCATCTGCTGTGCTTCTTCCACTGACATTGCCAACGGCTTCTCGCAGAGCACGATCTTCCCAGCCTGTGCCGCCGCAATCGCCACGGCTGCATGCAATGCGTTTGGTGTCGCCACATCCACCACGTCAATGTCCGGTCTACGCACGACCGCTCGCCAATCCGTCGCCGTCTCTTGCCATCCCCAGCGCGCGGCCATCTCGTCGAGCCGCGCCTGGCTACGACCGCAAATCACTTTCCACTCAAGTTCATAGTCGATATCGAAGAAATGCCCTACCTGATGAAAGGCGTTCGAATGCGCCTTCCCCATGAATCCAGATCCGATCATCGCGACATTCAATTTTTTCTTAGCCATAATGTTCGTGCGATTCTAATTGCTAACGGCGGGCCAAGTTTGCTCCGCCGCTGGAAATTGATAATCTGCAATGGACAATCGGCTTCCTTCAGTTCCCCTTCGGGAAAAATTCCCAAAAAGAACGTTCACCGCGCACTGACCTCTCCTTGCCTCCGTGCTATACATCGCTTTTACCCGTCTTCGCTGGACTCACCATTTCATTCCCAGGTGATGTCCCATGTCGCGTACTTCGTCTGTTTCGCAATCGTTCTCAGTGCCTTTGTGCCTCTGTGGTGCAATCCTTCTTTCGGTCAGTTGCTTTGGTCAGGATGCCTCCACCGGCGCCCTGCGCGGCATTATCACTGACTCTTCCGGCAGCCGCATCGCCTCGGCTTCGGTCGTCCTTATCAATTCTGGAACTGCAATCCGCTACTCGACTCAGACCGATGACCAGGGCCAATACGCGTTTCAATTGCTCGTCCCCGGCGACTACACTGCCCGTGCCGAAGCGCAGGGCATGTCGCCGCAAGTCTCTCCGGCCATAAAAATTGATCTCGGCGCCGCCACCGAATTGAATTTTAGCCTAGGCATTGCCGGAGCCCAGGAATCCGTCACCGTCTCCGGCTCCCCACAACTGGTCGACACCCAGCCCACTGCAATCTCCGCCATAATCGATGAGCGCGCCATCAGCGATCTTCCGCTCAACGGACGGCGCTTTACAGATCTCGCGCTGCTCGCTCCAGGCGTCACGCAAGATCCGCGCGGCCTTACCTCGGCTTCGAACGGCGACCTCGCCTTCGGCGGCATTCGTGGCTTTCAGTCCAGTTATCTCGTGGATGGAGCCGACAATAACAACGCGTTCTTCTCCCAGGCGCGCGGACGATATCGCGCGCCGTACCAATTTTCCAACGAAGTGGTGCAGGAATTTCGCGTCTCGTCGAACACTTATGGGGCCGAGCTCGGCCGCGCAGGCGGGGCGGTCGTCAATGTGGTCACCAAATCAGGATCGAACCATTATCACGGTTCGACGTTTTATTACATGCGCGACAGTCTGTTTAACGCACAGCATCCGTTTACTGACACCAAGCCTGACGATCGTCAGCAGCAATTCGGCTTCACCTTCGGTGGGCCCATCAAGCGCAACCGCGCGTTCTTCTTCGCGGGACTCGATCAGCACATCTTTCACATCCCGACCATCGTTCGTTTTCTCGACGGCAGCTCCAAAGTAGTTCCACAAAAGGGCCTGGAACCCCTGTACCACGGAGATTATGAAGACAGCGATAAAGCGCTGGTCTTCGCCACCGCCGACCAGCTTTCCGCGATGGCAGGAACCTATCGCTCGCAACTGCTGGGCAATACCGGGTTCTTGAAAGCCGACGTTTCACTTTCTCCCAAACACTATCTCTCGGCACGAATCAGCACTTCGCGGTATTACGGACAAAACAATGTTTTCTTCGATCCGGCCAGTCCGATCACAACTTATGCGATCAGCGATAACGGCGAAGAAGATGTGACCACGGAAAGTGCTTCGCTTGCGTTGACCAGCAATCTTTCTTTCCGAACGGTCAGCCATCTGCGGGCGCAGTTCTCGCGCGACCTGCAACAATCGGCCAGCAATTCGCAGCAGACGTTGACTCGCATTGCCAGCATCATCGACGGGTTTGGGCGCTCCACGATCCTGCCGCGCCAGACCCGCGAACATCGGCTGCACCTGACTGAAACCATCAGCGTGCAAGGGGGGCGTCACGCCTGGAAATTCGGCGGCGATGCACTGCTCAGCTGGATCCAGAATTACTTTCCGTCACTTTCCGGCGGGGAATATATCTTCGACGACATCAAGCTGAATCCTTTTACTTTCGAACCCATGCTCGGCGGGATGGAAACGACTCCGCTTCGTGCCTACGCTCATAGCACTCCTCGTTACTATATTCAGAATTTCGGAAACTATCTCACCCGTCCTGACACCAACGAATACGCAGGGTTCGTGCAGGACACGATTCGAGTCACCTCAAGGCTGGCACTGAATCTCGGCGCGCGTTACGACTTGCAAACCTTCTCCACTGCGGGGTTGGTTACGAACCCGCTCTGGCCGGACTCAGGCAAAGTCCCTTTCAACGACACCAATTTCGCGCCGCGAGTGGGCTTCGCTTATTCGATTGGCAACGACCGTCCTCTGGTGATTCGCGCGGGCTATGGATGGTTCTACACTCGCGTGCCGCAGATCTATACCTCCACGGTGGCTTCCGATAATGGGCTCAGCGCAACCACTCTCTTCCTCGACAACACGAACTATTACGATCGTCAGATATTTCCGCAATACCCGAATGCCCTTGTGCCCTGCGCGCAAGGTGCGGCGTCATGCAACGTCCCTTCGAACCTGACTGGTTTTCTGGAAAGCGATTTGAGTGCGTTCGCCCACAACTTCAAGACTCCTAAGGTCGAGCAGGCGAGTCTGAACATCGAACGCGAAGTTGCCCACCGGCTCGCGGTGGGAATTTCCTATATGTACGTGCACGGCGAGGACATGATCCGGGCGCGCGACGAGAATCTACCTCCGCCCAGCGACGTCGCCTATCCCGTATACGACAGTACGGGAGATAATTTTCTGAACCAGTACTTCACAGTGCCGAGCTTTTCGCAGTGGCAGTTCGCGCGCACGCTGACCTGTCCCTTTCCTCCGTGTATCGATCCGCTAGCCCGGCCCATTTCGCAACTCGGAGCAATCAACGTCTTTGAGAGTGCATCGTCCAGCGTTTATCACGGCATGACCGTTTCCGTGCAGCGCCGCATGACGGACGGCCTCTACTTCCGTCTTGCTTATACCTACGCGCACGCCATTGACGATGGGCAGGATGCGCTGGTCGCGGGGCGCCCGGTAGTGGTGCAAAACTCCTACGCCGCAAGCGCTGAGCGTGGATCCAGTGTCACCGACCAGCGTCATCGCTTCGCGCTGTCCTGGGTCAGCACTCCTCGTCCTTTCGACCGCAATCACCCGCTGCTCGAGAAGCTTTTTAACGATTGGAAGCTATCCGGAGTGATTACGGTGGGTAGTGGACGGCCGGTCGATGCACGCATGTACGGCGATCCCAACCAGGATGGCAATACCTCCAACGACCGTCTCCCCGGATATGGCCGCAACGCCTTCGTGGGCCCGGATTACGCCACCACCGACATGCGGGTCACCCGCCGCCTGTTGACCCGGGACCGCTTGAAATTGGACTTGATTGTCGAGTCTTTCAACCTCCTGAACCGGGATAATCAAAGGGTTCAGATCAGTGACGACAGCTTTCTGAACTCCGCCGGACAGTTCGTGCAGGTCGATAAACGCATTGGAGTCAACTACTTCCCGGCACAATACAGAATCACGTCAAACTTCACCAAGGCCACCGATGCCTATGCACCGCGGCAGGTGCAAATGGCTTTAAAACTGGCTTTTTAGTCTGAATTTGAGCCTTGTTTGTCCAAATGCGACCGGTTGTATGTACAAAATTTCAACAATATCGCTTGACTTGCCACCCGAACCTTGTAATAACTAACGGGGTCCAAACGGGACTGGTTTGGGGGTGTAGTACGAGTGGCTGAAGTAAGAATTCAAGAGGGTGAGTCCCTCGAAAATGCTTTGCGCCGTTTCAAGCGTAAAGTGCAACAGGAAGACATCATCAAGGAGGTCAAACGACACTCCTTCTATCTGAAGCCGGGCGAGAAAAAGCGCGTAAAAGAGGCGCTAGCCCGCAAGCGTAGCCGGAAGAAGGCACGTAAGGAACAGGACTAGTGGTGCTGGGCCGACTCCTTTCCCCGGAGTCGGCCCATTGCTTTATCCGACGGACCCCGCGTAGGACGCCGGACTTCTTCTTTATTTCACTTTCTGTCAGCAGTACTCCACGTTCTCTGCGCGGAGACCGTGGCCGGGCCGAATCCAGGGGTTTTTCCAGGGCAAATTGAGGGGGGTGTGGCACCTCTATGCGTTTTCGCGCCGGTAGCGCCTACCGGCTCCGGGAACGTTGGAGGAGTGGGGTGAAGGGAGCATCTCTCAATGGAATTCCAGGACAAGATTTTGAAATGTATCGATTGCGGAGCTGACTTCGTCTTTACAGCTGGAGAGCAGCTGTTTTTCCACGACAAGCAGTTTAAGAACGAACCCAAGCGGTGTAAGACTTGCAAAGCGAAACGCATCTCGGTTTTGGGCGCAGCACCGGCACAATCCAACGGCGGCTTCGCCAAGGTTGAGACCAGGACTGTTTGCTCAAACTGCGGTAAGGACACGACCGTCCCCTTTAAACCGACCCAGGGGCGTCCGGTGTTTTGCCGTGAATGTTTTCAGAGTAAGCGGCAGGTGGCGTCAGCCTAGCAGTACTGGGTCGAACAATCTTCCCGGTGAATCGGCGGCCTAACTGGCCTTCCGCCCGCCTTCCCGATTCGAACTGGAGACATGCTGGCCAGCCGGCTCTTTGAGCTGGCCATGATGGTGTTTCTCGTCTTCATGGCGGATTAGGAGAGCCTCGATCTGGCGAAGGAGGTCTTCCGTTCCCACCGGTTTCACCAGCAACGACTGAGCGCCTTCCTGCTTCCAGTGCCCGCTGCTCTGAGGATAGGCGGTGAGCATCGCGGTGGCGGGATTGTAAGCCTGCTTGCGGGCGGCTCGAACCACGTGGAAACCGGCGTCTTCGGTTTCCATGCGCGCATCGGTAATCACCAATTGGTAGACATGCTCGCCTAACTTCCTCGTCGCTTCCTGTGCCGAATTCGCAGTATCGACTTCAAAGTGGTTCAGTTCGAGAACTGCCTTCAAGGTGAGCAAAACAGGAAGATCATCGTCCACCAGCAGGATGCGCCGCTTCATAATGCACCTCGTAAACGTAGCAGCGGCTCCTCGCCCCTGCCTTCTCAGTTTACTCCAACGCCCGGGGTGAATCACCCGCCATTCAGCGACCCTGACACCTACGTTACTATAGAGGTGTGCCGAGCTTTTACGTCGAGAATTTCGGTTGCCGCGCGACCCAAGCCGATGGCGCCGCCATCGAGCGGCAATTCGAAGATCGTGGGTTCGAACGAATGACTCATGCTTCCGAGGCGAAGCTGGTCGTGCTGAACACCTGCACAGTTACGGCCGCCGCTGATCAGGACGCCCGTGCCGCGATCCGCCGCATTCATCGCACGAATCCGGATTGCCAGATAGTGGTGACCGGCTGCTATGCGCAGCGCGCACCAGAGGAAATCGCAGCGCTGCCCGGCGTGACTCGCGTAATAGGCAACTCGCACAAGCACCTGCTGGCGGAACTCGCAGCGAGAGATCTGAGCGACCGCAGCGAAGAGCAGATTCCTGGCTCCGCTCGGAATGACAATGGCTTTGTTTCTGTGCTGGAGTTAACGAATCCGCAGCAGACTGATTCCATTTTCGTTTCCGACATTTTCGCGCACACCGAACTGCTGGCTGCCCCGGTTTTCGATGCCGCCAACGAGCGTACCCGCCCCAATCTCAAAGTCCAGGACGGATGCGACAATCGTTGTTCGTTCTGCGTGATTCCTTACGTCCGGGGTCAAAGCCGCTCGCTGCCGCTGCAACGCATTCTGAACGAAGTGAACAATCTGGTGTCTTCCGGGTACCGCGAAGTGGTGATTTCAGGCATCAATCTCGGGCGCTGGGGACGCGACTTGGGCGAGCAGCGCTTCGAAGGTCTGGTGCGCGCGATTCTCAACGAGACTTCGATTGAAAAACTTCGCATTAGTTCCGTCGAGCCCATGGACTGGAGCGACGAACTGATCGCTCTGGTCGCGGGCTCGCCGCGAATTGCCAAACACGCTCACGTCCCCATGCAGTCCGGAAGCGATCGCGTGTTGCGCGCGATGCACCGCAAGTATCGGCCGTGGCATTATCGCGAGAAGATCTTCAAGATCCGCGAGGCGATGCCAACCGCGGCGATCGGCGCGGACGTGATGGTCGGCTTTCCCGGCGAAAGTGACAATGACTTCGAAGAAACGCGCCAGATGATCGAAGACCTGCCGTTTACTTATCTGCACGTATTCACCTACTCCGCGCGCCCCGGAACGCCTGCGGCTTCCATGAACAACCAGGTTCCCGTACAGGTCGCTCGCGAACGCAATCGCAGGCTGCGCGAACTCGCCGCACAGAAGAAGCTGGAATTCATGCGGTCGTTCGTGGGGAGGAGGGTAGAAGCGATCACCCTGAGCACCAGTACCGAGGCTTACACCGATGGGCTGACCGAGAATTACCTCAAGCTGCGCCTGGCAGGGAAGCACGATGCGAATCGTTGGATGAACGCGGTAGTGGAAGGCGCAGAGGATGGAGCGCTTGTGGGAACTCCGGTGCCAAACGATTTTCACTCCTTCAATCGCAACCTTAATGTTGGCGATCTGAAGGGGATTCCCAACGCTTCGGCGGACTAGTTAATACCGCTCCCGGCGGAAGAAGAGTGGCCGCTAATGCCAACATAAGCCATGTCAATCCCACGACAAAAAGCACTCTAACAATCGCACGGCCGGCTGCCGACTGCCAGCAAGGCTTTTCGTATTCATTCCTGCCAGCTGCAACGGGAGAACCTGACTCCACGCCAGTGAAATGTCGTGCCGGTTGCACCACTGCGCGATGCCTCCAATGCTTACGGGCCTGCCACCACATTCAAGGTCACGTTGTTCGAGTTGTAAGAGACGGTGAAGTGTTCGTTGCTGTTGATGGAGGTCCCATTGACCCTGGCAAAGGTTCCATTGACCTGTTGCGCCGTCAGAATCTGGAACGTGGCGCCCACTAGCGGCACGAAGCTATTCAGTAATTGGATGTTCAACGTCCCGGCGATATTCGCTGTGCCTACCACCTTCAGCACGTTGAATTGCCCCGCGAGGGCGCTAGCGATGTTGGCATCGAACGCTCCCGGGGCCACTTGGGTGTAAGTTCCCGTGATCGTCAATTTGCCCGTAGTTTTTGAACTGGCCGCAGGAATAATCGTTCCCGACGAAGTCACCGCCGCGGTGATGTTGCCTCCGTTGCCCAGCAGGGATCCCTTCGTGATCATGATGGTTCCAGCGGAGGTTGGCTCATCGCTAAAAGGATTGTCAGTGGCCGAGGCTATCAGCTTTCCCATCACCACGGTCTTGCCGCCAGTCTGCATGTAGTTTCCGCCCGCACCGACGGTAAAGGTGCTGCCTTTGCCAATGACGACACTGCCCATGTTCGTGAAAGTGCCGGGCGATTTGTAGGTCTGGCCCTGATTGATGGAGAAACTTCCCATAGCGCTGTTGGTTGTAAAACCTGCCAGCGCGTTGGTATTCGGGTTGAGGATTTGTGAGGTCAATCCGTTGAGTGAAATGTTGGCGACGTTGGTGTTGATGTTGCCGGGAATGAGCAACGTTCCGGTCACGCTGTAAGTTCCGCCGGTCAGAACGCCGTTGGAAAGATTGCTGAAAGGGTTGGCGTTCTGCAGGTTCACCGTGCTGCTCGCGTCTGCGATTACGGTCCCGGCGTTCGAAAACGGGTTTCCACAACAGGAGCCGCCGCCGATGTTGAAGACTCCGCCTTTGGTGGCATGAATCGTTCCATTGTTCTGGAAGTTTCCGACGCGGTCGACAAAGAGCGTAAGGCCGCTCGTTCCGGTGGGCACATTCGCGAGAAAAGTCCCATCGTTGATGACGTCGTTGGTCAGCACGATGCCGCCCGTTCCTTCGACCGTGCTCTTGTTGTCGAAGGTCCCGTCGGTGCCGAAGTTGTTACCGATGGCTGGATTATTGTTGTAGGCATTGTCGGTGCCGTCGCCCATGGTGATCGCACCGGTTCCGGTCACCGTGAGATTCTCTCCGTTGGGAATTTGCAGGAAAGTTTGGCCATTGTCATCAGTGGGCGCGAGGACTTGAATGCTCCCGGTATTGTTCAGCGTCCCCTGGGCTTGCAGATCGCCGCTGTTAATGATCATCGATCCGGTGTTGCTGACCGTGTTGGTAGTTCCGTCAAGAAGCGATCCGCCCTGGCCATAGATGACGCCGCCGCCGGAACCGTTGAAGGTTCCCCCCGTGATGGTCAGGCCGGAGGTTCCGAGCGAGCCGACTAGTTGAACATTGGAATTCGTGCCGCTTGCCGCGATCGTGCCGCCGACGTTATTGATGGTCGTGCTCCCAATCTGAAGAACTCCGCCGTTGGTGGCTTCGATGGTGCCGGTGTTGGTGCTGGAGCCCGCCCGCCCTAATTGAAGCACCAGGTTATTGGTGCCGGGGGGAATATTCGCGTCAATGATGCCGCTGTTGGTGAAGCTGGTCAGATTAAGAATCGTGCCGGTGCCTTGAATGGTCTGCTGATTCACCAGCGTCCCGCCGCCAAAGCCGGCCTTATTGTTATAAGCGTTGCTGGTGCCGTCGCCCATGATCACGCTGCCGCTGCCCATCAGCGTAAAGGTCTGGCTGCCGGGGATGCTCAAAGTCACCCCGTTGGCAGTGGGAAGAATCTGAATGGTGCCTAAGTTGTTGATGGTCCCCTGGAAGCTCGCCCCGCCACCGGCTTCTGGCAAAGCTAGCGTCCCTTTGTTGGTGATGGTATTGCCGTTGGTGCCGTCGATGGTTGTGGAGTTATCAGCGTTGATGACGCCGCCGGAGGACGTGGTGAAGGTCCCGCCGGTAATGGTCTCGCCGCCCTGCCCCTGGTTGATGAAGGAGACTGAAGACCCGGTGCCAACCGCCTGAATGGTGCCACCTACGTTGTTCAGCGTCAAACTGCCCATTGCGACCTGACCACCATTCGTGGCTTCGATCACGCCGGTATTGCTTGAACCACCCAGGTTTTGATTGCGACCGATAACCAGCTGAAACCCGGGCTCGTTGCCGTTGATTACCCCGAGGCTGGTGTTGTTGAATGTCATGCTGAGGCCGCCAGCGCCCTGGATGGTAGACATGTTTAACAGCGAGGCGTTGCCCCCGATCCCGTCGCCGCCGAAGGAGTTGGCGCTCATGGTGATGGTTCCAGAACCCGACAGGGTCACGATGCCGCCGGAGGAGAACGTTAACGTTGCCGAGCCGAACGATACCGGGGGCGCCAGGATGAGTTGACCGTTGTTCGTGAAGGAGGATCCAACGATGTTCAAGCCGGGGCTGGCATTGGTTACGGTAGGGATGGTGAGACTGTCGGACGTGCCAAGGCTGAGAGTGGCTACACCGCCGTTGACGTTCAACGACACTCCCGCCCCCGATGCCAGGATGCAGGCGCTGTCGCTCGTGCCGGGGACCAAATTGAGAGACCAGTTCGTGTTGGTGCCCCAGGCGTTATCACCGGCGGCCCCAGTCCAGGTGTCGGTGCACTGAGCCAGAGCCGGAACTGCTTCCGCCCCCAAGACCAGAACCACCACTAACGCGAAAGCCCGGACTCCCATCAGTCGGCGCATCCTGTTCATTTAACGTCTCCTTGTGCCTGCTATCGTTGGCTACCCACGGTGGCTACCCATTCGCAGATTGGTACCGCCCGGTTTCGGGTGTTCCGTTCTGAGAAACTCGGCTATAATCCTCGCGCCCTCCCCGTCCCTACAAGGGACAAGACCGGAAGCAATAGGAAATAACTGGACATTTTTGGTTCGCGCAGCAAGCAAGCGCTATGGGCCACCCACCATCAGAAAATTCTGAACGGCGATTGGAGTCGTGGAAGGAAATCGCGGCTTTCTTCGGTCGCGACGAAAGGACCGTCCGACGTTGGGAGAAAGAGTGTGCCTTGCCCGTCCACCGGGTTCCCGGCGGCGCCAAAGGCCGGGTCTTCGCTTACGAGCATGAGCTGAGTCGCTGGCTCAGCACGCCGCAGGCATCGAGTGTTCCCCAGCCCTCGGCCCCCGTTCAGCCGGACGCGCCCGTTCGTCGCAGCCAAGTCGTCCGATGGGCTGTGACCTTCACCCTTTGTGTTCTGCTGGTCGGAGGACTGCTCGCTTACCGTAAGAACCACCGCTTCAGTGTCAGCGCTGCCGCATCCGCTCGTCACAAGCCGGCGTCACCGGAAGCGGAAGACTTCTACCTCAAGGGCCGCTTTTACTGGAACCAGCGGACTCCCGAAAGCCTGAACCAGGCTTTGGACTCTTTCACCCAGGCGATTGTGCGCGACCCAGCATACGCGGATGCGTACGTTGGACTCGCGGATTGTTACAACCTGCTGCGCGAATTTGGCGCTATGCCGCCGAAGGAGGCCTACCCGCGAGCGCTGGCTGCTGCGCAGAAGGCTGTTGAACTGAATCCCGGCTCCGCCGAGGCGCACGCTTCAATGGCCTTCGCGAGTTTTTGGGGATTCATTCGCGTCGAGGACGCGGAACGGGAGTTTCAACGGGCCCTGGTACTCAACCCGAATGACGCGCACATCCATCACTGGCATGGCACGTATCTGGCGGAGTTGGGCAGATACTCCGATGCCCTCGCCGAGATCGATCGTGCGCAAAAACTGGATCCGTCTTCGATGGCGATTCTGGCCGACAAGGGATTCGTTCTGACCATGGCGGGAGACATGCGTGAAGCGATCCCCCTGCTCAAACAACTGGAAGCAACGGCTCCGGACTTTACTTCGGTCCACTATTACCTGGCCGGAACTTACTTCGACCAAAGCGAATACACCCTGTACTTTGAAGAGGCGCAGACCCTGGCGCAGTTGCAACATGACACGCAAGGGGTGGCAACGGTTGCAGCGGGAACGAAAGGCATTTGCCTCTGGCGGCGCACAGTCTCTGCTCGAGACCCGGCTGCACGAGGATCTACTGCTTTATGACCGGGGATTGAAAGATGACTTCGACATTGCCGCGGACTACGCTTTGCTGGGAAAAAAAGATCAGGCGATCCGCTCCCTTAATCGGGCCTATGAAAATCATGATCTGGACTTGTGCACGCTACGGGTGCACCGGGACTTCAGAAGGCTGCGCGACGATCCCGAGTTTCGCGCCATGGTGGTAAAGCTTGGACTGCCCAGCCTGTCTTAGGCGCACTTGGACCGATCTACAAGAGAACGCCTGTTGCCATAACAAATTGATTGTGTGCAGGTATTTTCTGTTCTCTAATGTTGACCTTCCACTCCATCATTGGCACAATGCCACGCTGCCATTTTCGTCGAATCGCGTTGAGAGTAAACCTACTGGAGAACAAATGCCTATTCGGTCCCTCGTAATGTCCGCGCTTATCCTGCTCGCATCCGTCGCAGTCTCAGCCCAATCCAGGCCTGACGTTGTCACCATCAACGGCGGGCGCAACGCCGTCTACGTCGGCAAGCCTGACCGGTCTTTGCCGGCCGCGAGCCCGAACGCCGGCTTGGTTACCATTTACAGCAATCTCGGAACCGGCGGCAATGTGTACAACGGAATCGCGGGTACGGGAATTCTCGGGCTTCACGTGCCCAACATGATCTATCCCGAGTGGCTTGCCTACTCGTTCGTTCCCACCGCGGACCACATGATCACGCAGGTCCAACTGGGAATCACCTGGGTGCAGGGACCAAACGGAGTGATTTTCAGCATCAACGCCGACAATCCCAGCGGTGGGCCGGGTCAACCACTCACGGCGGTGCGGCTTCCCAACCTGCCGGTCTTTGGCACCTGCTGCACTTTGCAGACTGTGACCTTGACCACTCCCATCGCGGTCACAGCGGGAACAAAATATTGGCTGGTTGCGCGTACTCCCACCTACAACCGCACCACGTGGGCAGTCTGGAACGACAATTTCAACGAACTCAATGGACAGCTCTGGAACAACCTCGGCTATGGCTGGCTCGACGAAGGCATGCAAGCCCAAGGCGCATTTGGAGTTTTCGGGTTATGAAGATGGAGCGACGGGTGCATCACCCGTTCGTGGTTTGATTACGTTGGCGGACGGGCGTCCTCGCCCGTCCACTCCTTCACTGACTTGAATGCGGCTCCGCATGTCTTGCCATTTTCGCGACATGCGAATTTCACATCTTTCCTAGAAACTCCTCCAACTCCCTGGGCAACTCCCGCGAAAACGATAACTCATCCCCGCTACGAGGATGCTCAAACCGAATCGCCGCCGCGTGCAGAAAATTCCGCGTCAAACCGATCTTGCCCGTGCTGGACTTCATCTGCGCTGGCGCCCCATACAAGGTATCGCCAACGACGGGATGACCAAGCGACGAAAGATGCACGCGAATCTGGTGCGTGCGACCGGTATCGATCTGCACTTCCAGCAAACTGAACTTGCCGTAGGAGGATTCGATCTTCTTCTTCACCGTGTAGTGCGTAATTGCCTCGCGACCCAACCCCCGTCGCGTGGTCATACGGATGCGCCGTACCATGTCCCGGCTGATGCTCGCATTGATCGTGCCACGATCCTGTTTCGGCCAACCGTGCACCAGCGCAATGTAGGTTTTCTTGACCTTGCGACCGGAGAATTGTTTGGCCAGTCGCCGGTGCGCCTCATCGTTCTTGGCAACGATAATCAGCCCGCTGGTCTCTTTGTCCAGGCGATGCACGATGCCCGGGCGCATCTCGCCCCCTACTCCGGAGAGCGCTGCAAAGCGATGCAGCAAGGCGTTGACCAGCGTTCCGCGATTGCGTTCATCTTCAGTTGGGCCGGCGCCGGCATGCACCATCATACCCGCAGGCTTGTTGATGACGGCCAGGTCGTCGTCCTCGTAGACCACATCAAGAGGGATATCTTCCGGGATCGCGCGCAGCGGCGGCAGCTGCACTTCTCCCAGCACCGCGATGCGCTCCCCGCCCTTTAGCCGGAGAGAAGGTTTGGCGGGCCGATCATTGACGTGAACTTTTTCTTCTTCGATCAGCTGCTGTACGCGAGCCCGGCTGGTCTCTGCAAGCTGTAAGGCGAGGTATTGGTCGAGACGCTTTCCTGCGTCCTCTGAGGACGTCGCAAAGATTTGGGGGAAGGACCCGGACATGGTGGAGTCATTGTCAATTTTCAATTGCGAATTGACAAATGAAACCTTCTGCCCTGGAAGACATACTGCGAAGGCGGTCTGGATTATCGAACGGCCTGGCCGCTACTCGCCGGCACATGCATCGGCTTGGATGCCGAACTGCGGAAGTACCAGATGATCCCTGCCATCACCACCAGCCCAATCGAGATCAACTGCGTTCCCGTCATAATGCCGCCGAAGACTTCGCCCCGGCCGGGGTCGTCGCGGAGGAACTCAAGGAAATAGCGCGCGATTCCGTACAGAAACAGATACGCCGCGAAAACCTGGCCATCGAATTTCTTTCTTTTGAGCATCCACATCAGCAAAAAGAAATTCGCCAGCTCGACCGCAGACTCAAATAACTGTGTCGGTTCCAGCGGTACGCCGAGGGGAGTTCCCACCAGCTGCTGGGCCAGCGGATTGGTAAACGTCACGCCCCAGAAATGATGGGTCTCTTTTCCCCAGCAGCATCCGGCGGCGAAGCACCCAACGCGGCCGATGGCGTGTCCTAGGGCAAGTCCTGGCGCGAACGCATCGCAGGTCGCCAACGCCGGCATATGATGTTTGCGAATGTACCAAGCTGCGGCGATGAGCGCCCCGATCAGTCCCCCGGAAAACACTCCGCCGGCTTGGAGTGTGCTCAGCGAAAAAATATCGCCGGGATGCGCCTTGTAGGTGCTCCAGTCATTGATGATGTAGAGAACCTTGGCGCCGACAATCCCGCACAGAACGGTGAGTATGCCGAAATTCCAGGCGTCGTCCGGATTGATCCCCTCGCGTTGCGAATTGCGGACGCTGATCCACAGCCCAACCAGAACTCCCAAGGCGACCAGGAATCCATAGGTAGGCAGATTGAAATTTCCGAGATGAAGCAGTCGTGGAAACACTTAAATAATTAGATGCAGAGTTCTGCTGATTGTTACCACAAGTTTAGCAGGAGAGAAACTAGCAAGAAGTATGCCGACCCACTTTGCCGTGTGGTAGGCCGAGAATGAACCCGTTCAAGACGGTGGGAACCCGCCGAGACCCATTAGGCATTTCCGCTTGGCGGAACAGCACACCGGATCGAAACTTAATCGAGTCGAGTCCCCGTTCATTCGGCATTGGTTCAAAAATCGGTTGCTACCATCACCAACGTCGTAGGCCGGCTACGGGTTTGATGCTAGGCAAACGGGGCAGGATTCGCAAGGGGGAAACCGCAAAAAGATGGCAGTCGATTTGCCAGCAACTTTCGTAAGGGGCTCAACCGAGGCGGCGTTTTTCGTCGAGCACTTCGTCCAGGGCGTCGGAAAGATGTTGAGCCCGCTTGGAATAATCAGAGTTTCCGCCATCCGCCTTGCGCTTGAGAAGATGGAATTCGTCGGCGATATTCAGGGCCGCCAGCACTGCTAAACGCGCCGTATCTACGGTGTGTGTCTGCTCGGCGACGGCGCGCATCTTGGCGTCTACGTACTCGGCCAGCTTCAGGATGTACTCCGGATCGGAGCCGCGCAGGTTATAAGCCTGGTCGAAAATTTCCACCCGCACCGCGCTATTGCTCGGGTCTTTCACTAGAGGATGTTTGGTGGCGGTTGCCATATTGTGCTCCCGAGTTCCTTGGTTGCTCGCGCTCGTTTGCCGACGTGTTGCCGGTTGCTTAGCTTGCGACCTGCTCTTCGGAGATGGAATCGATCTGGGCAAGCATCTTCTCCACCCGGCCACGAATCTCTTCGCGTTCGCGCTTTAACTGGACCATCTCGCGGCGCATGGTTTCCACTTCTTCTTCGCGCTCTTCGAGTTGTTCCCGCAGGCGCTGGGTATCACGTTCCGCCGCGGCGCGTGCTTCGCGAGCAGACTTGTATAGCTCTATAGTGCGATAAACTTTTTCTTCAAGCGCGTGGAAATCGTCGGCCGGAACCTGCGTCGATACCTCGTCAGCCATCCTCACAGACATGATTGCCTACCTCGGGAGATGTGTTCTTGGCGCAGTATACCTCAGAACGCTGTGAATCCAGCAGGTAAAGGCGTCCACCACAGACGACACAAAGGTACACGGATGGGCATCTCTCACGATGACGTCATTCCGAGCGCAGCGAGGAATCTCGCGTGCACAACGAGGAGCTTAGTTCTTCCGCAGTTTGCTCAACCGGTGCGCGGCTTCATCCAGAGTCTCGTCACGTTTGCAGAACGCAAAACGCACCTGCTGTGCGCCATCGCGCGCGTTGTTGTAGAAACTCGATCCCGGCACCGCAGCTACTCCAATGTCCTTCACCAGGAATCGCGTGAAGCTGATGTCATCGTCGTAGCCGAAAGCGCTGATGTCGGTCATCACGTAGTACGCGCCACGGGGACGAAAGCACTTGAATCCTGCCTGTTCCAGCGCAGGAATCAGGCGATCACGGCGTGCGCGATACCCGGACGCCAGCTTTTCGTAATAGCTCGAAGGCATCTCCAGGGCTGCGGCTCCGGCTTCCTGCAAAGGCGCAGGTGCCCCGACAGTGAGGAAATCATGCACCTTGCGGATGGCATTCGTGATCGTCGGAGGAGCGATCGTCCATCCCACCCGCCAGCCAGTCACGCTGTACGTCTTCGACATGCCGTTGATCGTCACGGTGCGATCTTGCATGCCGTCGAGCGTGGCCATCATGATGTGCCTGGTGCCGTCGTACAGGATGTGCTCGTAGATTTCGTCGGTAATGGCAACCACGTTGTACTTCACGCAAAGATCGCGAATCAGCTCCAGTTCCGCGCGGGTAAAAACCTTGCCCGTGGGATTGTTCGGCGTATTGAGAATGATCGCCTTGGTGTGATCGTGAAACGCTGCCCGCAGTTCGCGTTCGTCGAAAGTCCACTCGCCATCTGCACTCGTCGGCGGACGCAACTTGACAAAACGCGGCTTCGCTCCTGACAGCACCGAGTCCGGCCCGTAATTCTCGTAGTACGGCTCGAAGATCACGACTTCGTCTCCCGCATTACAGATCGCGAGCAGCGTCGAAATCATGGCCTCGGTAGAACCGCAACACACCGTCACGTTGGTTTCCGGGTCGACGTTCATCCCGTGCCAATCTTTCATGCGACGCGAGATCGCGTTGCGCAGGCTCTTGGCTCCCCAGGTGATCGCATATTGATTGACGTCGTTGGCGACCGCTTCCTGCGCAGCTTTCTTGATTTCCGCGGGAGCGGGAAAGTCCGGGAACCCCTGGGCGAGATTGATTGCGCCATGCAGCATTGCCTGCCGCGTCATCTCGCGAATCACAGACTCGGTAAAATGCGCGACCTTGTCGCTCAGAAAGTGTTTACGCAACGCAGCAGCGTCAGCCATAGTCTGGTCAGGGTAGCACAGAGGAGATTGTCGATTGGGAAGCGAAGGTTGCGCGATTTCTCGGACTAAACGCAAAGTAGGCGCGTGCGTTTGAAGTGGTTCATCTTGAATTTACTGACCCCTGGCCTCATGCAAGTAAGTTTCTTTGTATTCCAAATAGTTCTTGGCATACATCAGGATCATCTCCTGATCCTTGTGGTCGAGCTGGCGGCGGAATTTGCCAGGGGAGCCCATCCATAGCGAGCCTGGTTCGACGATCGTCTTCTCGGGTATCAGCGTGCCGGCGGCAATGATGGAGCCCGCGCCAATGACGGCTCCGTTCAGAATTACCGATCCCATGCCGATGAGGCAGCGGTCTTCGATGGTGCATCCGTGAAGCGTGACCGAGTGGCCGACGGTGACGTATTCACCGAGGGTGACGCCATATTTCTGCTTCATGCCGTGGAGCACGCTGCAGTCCTGCACGTTCGAGTGCGCGCCGATGCGGATGGCGAAGACATCGCCGCGAACCACTGCGTTCATCCAGACGCTGGCGTGCTCGCCAAGAACGACGTCGCCGATGATCTGGGCGGACTGATCGACGTAGCAGGAGTCTGGGATGGTAGGAGTGATGCCTTTGTATGGGCGGATCATGAGGATATTCAACATAGCATGAGAGGGAACCAGTAGTCAGGAAGCGGCCTTTGGCATTCGCTCTTCGTCTTTCGCCGTTAAGAGTCGAGCCAATACACGCGAGATTCCTCAGCCCGCCGAAACGCGGGCTTTCGGAATGACGTCTCCGGATGTTTCGAACCGAAAGGTGCGAATTTGGTCCTCGACCCGCTTTCGCGGGTCTCGGATGACGTCTTCAAGTTTTTCTTTGTACTTGGTACTAGTTATCGGTCGGTTCTGGCGTGGAGGGTTTGGGTGCCTTTGGCGCCTTCGGCGCGGGAGGCGCCTCCGGTGCTTCGGCGTTCATCGAACCTTTGCGGATGTCGATGGTGCCGTGTTCGTTGTTGATGCTGATGCGCGGGCCATTGCTGCCGACAGATCCATTTGCCGTACCAATGTCATTTTCGTTGCTGACTTTCAGTTCGTTGAAGTCGGATTGCACTTCGCCGTTGCGGGCGCGGGCATCAATCTGGAAGGCTGCTTTTTCGGGCAAGTAGAGTTCGACGTCGCCTTTGCGATTATCGACGTCTACGCTGCCGAGCTTGGACATGCGCAACTCAACGGTTCCGTTCTCGTCTTTCACGCGCACATCGCCGCTTACACCATCGAGGCGAATGTCTTTGGAGCGGGTGATGAGACGGACTGGCCCGGTAATATCGCTGGCGCGGAGGTCGCCGGAGTCGAGGTCAAGATCGCCTTTCAGATTGGCGAATTCGAGATCGGTGCGAGAGGACCTGAAGCCGACCGTCCCAGTGACGCGAGCGATTTTGATGCTCTCCAGAAACTCACCGTTCAACCGCACGGAGCCCTTCACGTCTTCGAAGGAGACATCGTTGGCATGGCCTTCCACCGAGACGTCTCCGTTGATTTGGGACACGCGTGCAGAACTGTGATCGAGAGATAAGTTGAGTTTGCCGTTGACGTCGGACAGGGCCACATCGCCATGGCCTGAGGTGAGGTCCACCGAGCCGTCGCGTCCCATCACGTTCACGTCCCCGCGCTTGGTGACGATTACGACAGCAGCTTTGCGCGGAATAGAGATATCCATGTCGGTGGTGACGCGATGCTCGCCCGCACCCTGGGTATTAGCATTTACCGTCACCACGTTATCGCTGGCGGTGATCTGGGGCTTGGTGCCTTCGTTGTACTTGTCGGCGTCTTCCTGTTTTTCCGCGCCTACGCGTTTGTGTACTACGACGTGGATCTGGTTGTCATCGGAGACACTGAGATTTACAGCGCCGCGGTCGTTGTTGACGCGCAGGCTGGCGTTTGCCGGAAAGGCCTGTTGCAACTGGTCGTCATAGTTGTAAGTGTGGCCGAACCATTCGAAGTCGCCGTCGTCAATGTCGATGTTGTCGCGAACCGCGTCCCAGTTGAAACGGGCAGCCTGGGTTGCGGCCAGGCCGATTACGATGAACACGATCAGCAGGAAAATTCCGCCCGCGCCGATTCCTCGCGGACGATAACCCGCGCGCTGCGCGTTCTGGTATTCGAGCAGCTTGACTACTCCGGCAAAGATCAGGATCAAGGGCCAGTAATGTGCGAACCAGCGTCCCAGGTTGTTCCAGTGCAGGATGCCCATGGTGCCGAGCAGGAACAAGCACGCCGAGAGTGATCAGCAGAATCGGCCCCGACATGGAACGCGGTGGACGTGGCGGCGAAGGAGGTGCCTGCACTGGGCTAGCCATGTTTCACCTCGGTGGAAGGAGGCTGAACTTCACTGGTCATCACGCTTGGTGGCATGGGCGGAGTCGGTGACTGATGTCCAGCATCGGAGGCACTGCTCTGCAGAAACTTCACCAAGCCGATTACGACGAGAAGCAGTGGCCAGGTGCGATCCCATCCATAGCGGCTAGTGCTTTCCAGTAAGGAGAGCAGGCCGACGGTGATGAGTACAGCGGGCCCCATCAAGCCGCGAGTGGTGCAGCGTTGGCAGTCGTACGGCTTCGCTGAACCAACGTATCCCAGCCTGCGCGCGCCCAGCCAGAGGCCGAGCAGGATGAGAGCTACGGGCCAGATGCGATCGATATCCAGATCGAAGATGCCGGTAGTATTGATCAGGAACAGCAGTCCCAGGCCGATGAGAATGATTGCGGCAATC
Source organism: Terriglobia bacterium (assembly GCA_963797845.1). Lineage (GTDB taxonomy): Bacteria > Acidobacteriota > Terriglobia > Terriglobales > Acidobacteriaceae > DASREM01. Next base: position 487,361 of record CAWCRE010000003.1, on the reverse strand, counting down.
GGCGTCTTTGATTCGTCCACCCGTCCGCTATTGGGGATCGTCCCGGGGACGCTGCCACCGCCAGCGCTCGTACCAAACGTTCTGGCGAGTCCGAACGGATCGGGCGGGGGCTGTCCCATCTGAATGGCTTTGGCGGAACGAACCGCGTCGATGATCTGGTAGACGTAGAAGAAGCCCATCCCGATGCCGAGGATTGGCGCGAGAGATCCGCCGCCATGATTCAGCCCGAGGATGATGCCGGCGAAAATCAGCAAATGAGCGAGGCCTTTGGCGTATTGCGAGGTATAGACCGCGCCCACACCGAAGGGAAAGAATCCGGCCAGAATTCCGGCCAGCGCTGGATTTGGTCCCGATCCAGGTGTCGCCGGGGCTCGGTAAGGAGTTCCCTGATCGACGACTTGTTGATAGACGTTGGGTGGCGGCGCAGACCCTTCGATCCGCGCGGCGAGACAGTTCTCGCAGTAGATGACTCCGCGAACATCGCGGGTGCACTGCGGGCAAAGCGCTTTCCCGCAGGTGCGGCAATAAACCGTTGCACCGGTATCGGGATGGTTGGCGCAGTTCATACAAACCTCCTGTGAGTGGTTCCCATCACTACAGGCGGATCGTCGGGGGCAGCGGCCAGCACGGGCTGGCTTTCCCCTTGGCTGTAGTTGCGTTCCTGGTTTTGGTCAGGTTGTCCACTAGTGTTGTCGTTTTTCCTCTGCTTGTTGTTTTCCTCTTGCGGAGCGGGTTCCGCGGGTGTGGTCGCGCGTTTGAATTCGCGCACCCGGGACTCGATCTCGTACACGAAGCGGATATTTTCGTAGTACTTCTGCACTCGGCCAGAAGTTTCGTAGTACGAGCGCCGGATAGCGCTGGGCCGAAGATCAACATGAGCCAGGTCGTTGACTTTCACTCCGGCGACGCTTAGCGCGACCGAGAGAGAGAAGAAGGCCATGCCGAACGACATGACGAACCGAGGCTGCCGCGCCAGAGCCCAGACTGGGGAGACAAACGTCGCGAGCAGGTCGCGGAAGCGATCGACTATCGACGGCTGCGATGGCTGTGCCGCCAGTGCCCGCAGGCGATTGGTATCGAGCCCCGTAGTGGCAATCAGGATGTTGTTGACCAGGTTGACTGGAGGTTCAACATCCTCGAGCGACTTCAGCCAACGGCGTCCTTCCTGAGCTTCGGCCCAGAGTGGCCCGCACATCGGGCAGGACTGGGCGTGAGCGCGGAAACTCTCCAACTTGGCGCCGGACAAAACCTCGTCCATAGCGTCGCCGAGGAGAGCGTCGAACTCGGTGCACTGCATACCGTTATGGAATTCACCTGGCATCAAATCACCTGTTTATATGTACGTTGAAGGAGGCGTGCAAGTTCCGCACGACCTCGATTGATTCTGGACTTCACCGTTCCCTCTGGAACTTTCAGGGCCACGGCAATTTCCCGGTAGTCCATATCCTGTAAGTCACGCAAAATCACGGCTTCCCGGAGTTCCGGAGAGAGCTTCTGTAGTGCCCGATGAACAGTTTCGCGAGTTTCGCGGCTCTGAATTGAAGCATCGGGCGAGGCGCCTTGATCGGGGATCTGCTCGCTAAGTGGTTGAGCATCTTCATGTTCCGAAGCAGCATTGTCGAGTGAGTCGGTCAGGCGATCCTGCTTGGTCTTACGAAAGTGATCGACCAGCAGGTTACGGGTGACGGTCGTGACCCACGTCATAAAAGCTGCTTTTTCGGAGTCGTAGGAAGAAAGCGTGCGATAAACCTTGATGAAGACTTCCTGGGTAAGGTCCTGGGCGTCGTCGGAGGAGCCGGCAAAGCGGTAGCAGATGTTGTAGATACGCCGGTTATAGCGCTGCACGATCTCCTCCCAGGCAATCGCGTCGCCGCTGACGCAGCGGCGAACTAGTGAAGCGACGACCTGGGCGTCTTCCAACCGGTGCTCCCCGGAACTCCTGAATTCTGAGCCGGGAGCGCAGGTTCCTCACCCACACCTCGCCCCGAGCTTAACACCACAAAAGAAATACGTCTTTGTAGCTTAAGAAGTTCCGTCTGGATTGTAAGTCAAGGGATTGTAGCAGTGATGTAAAGGGGGCGAAGGGATGACGAATGGGCTGCGCACGGACTTTGAGCTGGTGGGATGAACGGTAATGAAATCCTCGGCAAGAACGGCGAGAATCTCCCTTCTTAAGCTGGAGGTTCCTGAGATGCGCATTTGGAAGCTGGTTCCTGGCCTGCTCGCCATAGTTCTTGCTGCCGCTCTGATCGCGCCGGCAGCAGACTCAAAGAGTGGTGAGGGAAAGAAGGCGGCGAACAAAACTGCGGCTGCCCAGCTGAAGCTTACGCCTGATCAGCAGCGTGGATTGGACATGTTGAAGGTTGCGATTGCCAAGGCTGGAGCTTTGGATCCTGCCATGCGCGCGGCCGTTCTCTGGCAGGGAGCGCATGGCTACGGAAAGATCGATCGCGATCAGGTGAGGGTGAAGCTCAAGGATGCCTTTCGGGCGGCGACCTCCGCAGAGGATGAACATGCAGACGTGCATTGTTTCTTTCATCCGGACTATTGCCATAGCAAGCCTTGGCTTGAACTCCAGATCCTCCAGGAAATGGTTTCGAGGCGGCCGAAGGACGTGGAGGATCTGCTGCCTCAAGCTGAACCCGAGGTGAGGCGGTCGATTATGGGAGCTCTGATCTCGAAGAATGTCAGAGACGGGCACTTGGATCACGCGTCGGAGTTGCTGGGTCGAACCCGGGATGAGAAGGAGTTTCCCTACGATGCTGCTTCGACGCTGATGCTGGCATTGCCCCGAGATCAGCGACAGAGTGTATTTGACGAAGCTGTTAGCAATTACCGGGATGTGGGCAAAGAAGAGGACATATTCATTCAGCCTGAGGATTTGGGAACGCTGATTGTCAGATTCTCGCACGAGTTACCGGTTCCGACTGTGCTTGAGGCTATCGATTTGCTTCTGAAGACGGCGAAAGAGAAAACCGAGCAGACAGATGAGAACCAGGTGACTTTTGGCACGAGCAAAGGCAGTGTCTCTTTCTCTGCTTATGAATACCGACTCTTCGAATTGCTGCCAGTGCTTGAAGATCTGGATCCGCCACGTGCGAAGAGTTTGTTGGAAGATCATGCAGCGGTGTCGAGCGCATTGCAGAAACATCCAGCGGGGCTTGCATCGCTCGATCCGCGGTACCGAGACACGCCTTTAACGAAAGAAGAGGAGGAAAGCAACGAGTTCACATCGATCAGCTTCGGAAACAAAGCTGGAGATGCGGTCGCTGAGCAGGCGATGGACACCTATCAGCGACAGCTTATGAATACGCAAGAGAAAGCGAGAGACGAAGCCAAGACCGACCCGAAAGCCGCTCTGGAGACTGCTCTCAGCCTGCCATTGTGGGGACCTACGGGGCCGGGTTCATACTCTCCGCGGGGCAATACACTGGCGGAGGTTGCTGTTGCAGTAGCTCAGAAAGACGCGACTACAGCCGACCGCGCTCTGGACGAATTGCGCAAATTTCTGGACCAGATGAAACTGCAACAAGCAGGACACATTGTCACCAGGATGATCACGACCTACCAGAAAATGAACGATTCCGAGCGGGCGGAGAAAGCGTTTGAAGATGGGATGAAGGTTGCGACGAAAATTTATGAGAAAGACAAAAACGCGGACAATCCCAATCTCGCCCTTAAAGCGGAGTGGCCTTCGGCGGCATTGTGGCGGAAGCTGGTGACGCTATCGATGAAGACTTCCAGTCAAGCTGCACAGGAGTTGATTGCTCAAATTCCGGATGACGAAATTCGCGTGCTGGAGGAAGTGGCCATAGCGAATTCGCTGCTCGGCGCGCCGAGCTATGCGTTTCAGGCGATCGAGTGGCATGCGGACGGAAACGGCAATCTGTGGGCGTTCTGATCAGCCTACTTGGGCATGGGCTGCGGTTCGCCGCGGTGGCTGAGGACGGGGCGCGGCGGAGCTTCCCGTTCAACCGGAGAGAGTACTTGGCGGTTGTAATCCTCCGCCCGGGTGCGATAGCAGCGTAGCGCGGCGTTGCGATGGTCCACATCAATGTTGGGCGCTTCCGCGGAATATTTCCACATGGGATGTTCGCCCTCGGGGCTTGGGTCGCTCACCATTTCAGAAGCCATGTGCGACATACTCTCGTCGCAACTGGGGTCGCGCACCGCGGAAAGTTCGTGGATTACGTCGTAATCCATTCCCGACTCGGATAGCGGCGGCTGGTAGGGCAGGAAATCGTAAACAATTTTTACCAGTCTGGTTTCGTTTTTCTCGAACTCATCTTCGGCGATAAAGACCTCGTCATTGGGGAAGAAACTCGAACGTGGATAGGAGAAGGCCAGCGCGATCAGGCGTATCCGAAGCGGTTCCTTCTTCGCGTTCTGCCAATGCAATTCTCCAGCAGCCTTTGGAGTGGAACTCAGGCACACGACGGCGGCCACGACCAACGTCGCTAATCGTCCCGATTGAAATTCCATCCACTTCATGGCTTCCTCAGACGAAGGTGCGAATATGTGGGCGCCGAAAACTGGCTCTGTCGAGGCTTGGGCTTCGCACAGAAAGTTCGGGACTGCCGTGGAGGGCTCTGCTCAGAAGATGTTGCACCAGAGCAGGGGGCAAGGGCAAGTAGAAGAATTGCTCCTGAGCCCCGAGCCGGTCAAAAAAAGGTAAAAAATGTCCCCTATTCGCTGGTGAAGTAGTCGACGGTTACTGGATTCTCGAATAACGAGTAGTCGCGGGTTACCACGGTAATCCCGCTATCGGTTACGAAGTAACGTTGACGGTCAGCTTCGCTGTCGTAGCCGATGGTCGTACCCTCGGGGATATGCACGTCGCGGTCGATGATGGCGCGGCGGATGCGGCAATGACGGCCGACATTGACATGCGAAAACAAGATGCTGTCGTCGACTTCGCTGAAGGAGTTCACACGGACGTCGGGAGACAGCACGCTATTGCGAACCGAACTTCCGGAAACGATGCACCCGGAGGAGACAATCGAGTCGAGCGCGGTTCCGGTGCGGCCGGGTTCGGCGAAGACAAACTTTGCCGGAGGATATTGCCGCTGGTGAGTGCGAATGGGCCAATCAGAGTCGTAGAGGTTGAAAACCGGGGACACTGAGACGATGTCCATGTTGGCTTCGTAGTAGGCCTCGAGGGTTCCCACGTCACGCCAGTACAAGGCTTCTTTCTTATTCTCGTCGACGAAGTCGTAGGCGTAAACGCGGTAGTCATCGACCATCTTCGGGAAGAATGTCTTTGCCGAAGTCGTGAGAGGAATCGGGATCTTCGGCATCTTTCAGCAGCACGGGAATGAGCACGTCGGTGCTGAAAAGATAAATGCCCATGGAAGCAGCGACTTTCTCCGGGTTGTACGGAGAACGGAGCGCAGTTTCCTTGGGCTTTTCTTCGAAGCCGTGCACCCGGCTTTCGCGGTCGGCATCGACTACGCCGAAGCGATAGACCTCTTCCGGATCAATTTGAATCGTGGCCAGCGTGACATCGGCGCCGGAGTCCTCATGCTGCTTGAGCATGAGGCCGTAGTTCATTTTGTAGATGTGATCGCCGGAAAGAATGAGAACGTGCTTGGGCTGCTCGGATCCGATCGAATAAATATTCTGATACACGGCGTCGGCGGTGCCTTGATACCAGGATTCGCTGACGCGCTTCATGGGAGGCAGAACCTCGACGAACTCTCCCATCTCGCGACCAACGATGTTCCAGCCTTCGCGGACATGACGGTTCAGCGAGAGCGCCTTGTACTGGGTCAGGATGTAAACCCGGCGAAGGTCGGAGTTGATGCAGTTGGAGAGGGTGATATCGATGATGCGGTAAATACCGCCGAAGGTGACGGCAGGCTTGGCACGATCACGGGTGAGAGGATACAGGCGCTCGCCTGCTCCTCCGGCCAACAGGACTCCCAGGGTATCTTTCATTCAAGTTCCGGTCTGATTGAACTTAGGGCGGACGGAATGCCGCCGGCCGACACCACGAAAAACAGGCCCACAGCAACGGCGAAAGCAACTGATTTTTATAGTAGCACAGCGAAACAATGTGTCGGTGAGGGCAACTCTGACGCTGGGATTGCTATCTTTGCGGCATGACCAGCAAAAAAAGCGGCGCGCCTACTCCAATCTTTTTGTTTGACCTCGACGGAACCCTGATCGATAGCGTGTACCAGCACGTGCTGGCCTGGCGGGAGGCGCTGGAGACGCTCGGCGTCGAGCTGTCCAATTGGAAGATCCATCGCAGGATCGGGATGAGTGGCGGTCTCATCATCCACGCTTTTACGCGAGACACGGGACGCAAGCTCGTCGCCGAAGAAGCGGAGAAACTGCAGAAATTGCATGGCGAGGCCTATAGCCGGCGACAGAAAGAGGTGCACTTGCTCCCGGGCGCTAAAGAGCTGCTGGCAGCGCTGGAAAAGGCAAAGGTGAAGTGGGCGATCGCGACCAGCGGGAAAAAAGAGAAGGCGCAATTTGCGTTGGACATGCTCGAAATTGGAGACAACGTTCCAGTGATCACGCGCGATGATGTCGAACACGCGAAGCCAGCACCGGATTTATTCATGGCGGCGGCGAAAAAAGTCGGTGTCGATCTCGCGGATTGCGTGGTGATCGGCGACAGCGTGTGGGATCTGCTGGCGGCGAGGCGGGCGCGAGCCTTGGGAGTCGGACTGCTTTCGGGCGGGTATGGGGAAGATGAACTTTACCAGGCGGGAGCGTACCGCGTGTATACAGATCCTGCAGACTTGCTGGCGCACCTGGACGAGGTGGGGGTGCGATTGGAATAAAAAGGGGCGGCCGGGGAGCCGCCCAGAAACGTCCAAGGGTAGGTTGATTTACATTTGCGGTCAGTCCAAACTCTCTTGCGTCAATCCTCCCTACGCTGAGTAGGCGCCCGCAATACGAAAATGGCAACAGCCGGGTTGCTTGCGACGGGGATGACGCTCCGCGTGCGGCAACCCGGCTGTCTCTGGGCCACGCACGGGCCCGATGTTCCACTAGAGATCCGTGGTTTTCCGTCACTCACTTGCGTGAGGGTTGGCTTTTCTTTGACGAATCACAGTTACGCTTGCGCGCGATGCGGGTCAAGGGCTGAGAGCGTAAATTGACGGATTTTGATTCCCGAAGTGAAAGCGGAAAAGCGGAGACCGAAAAAGACTTCCAGGGAAACAATTTTCCAAGGCACTGGACATCTAAAGCACAGTAATTGGAGTTCTATGCATCGCGGTGTACGGTTTGGGGCGAGAATGCTGGCAGGCAGACTGCGATGTATTCCGCACCACCTTCTTCCGGGGTCGAGTACTGAATCCATTCTCCGCGATGTGCTATGACGGCCTGGCCGGCATGCAGGTCCATCGCTCCGCCCCGGTGATGAACCCGCAACATTCCCTTCAGCACGACCGTGAACTCGTCGAATTCAGGCGTTTGTCCGGGTTCTTCCCAGCCCTGCGGGCTGCGCATGTGCGCCACGCTTACGCCGTCGGTCTTCGAGTTCACGCGGCCGACGTATTCGTCGATGAGTTTTGGCTTGGTTCCAGCTGCCTGAATTCTTGTCGGTTGATTTATGAATGTGGGCATAGACGTCCTTGGACTAGGACACTCTAGCAGAGGAGGTGCCGGCAGATTAGACCGAGGTAGCTTTAGCCTTGCCAGCGCCAGCCGCGAGGACCTCGAGAGCGGGAAAAGAGAGCGGCTTGGTCATGGTTCTCTCGGATGGCATGGTTCCGGTGCGGACGGCATTCACCAGCATCTCGACGGCCTGTCCTGCGTTTGCGGGAACGATAACAGTGGCGGCCAGCAATTTGCTGCGAACCCACGTCTGTCCGGTCTTCGGCATTCCATCACAGCCGGTAAAAGGGATATTCAGCCAGTGATCGCGGGCCTCGCCATTCGGCAGTTCTTGAAAGGCTTTTCTGGCGCCGATCGCCATGGAATCGTCTTGAGCGGCGACCAGATCAATATGAGTTTGTTGCGATGTCGACAATCTCAGCCACGACGATACTGCGCGATGAGCGCTGGCTTCGGTCCACTGGCCTTTCATGATCTTCACTTGTACGTCGGGGGGCTTGGTCTCGTACATGCCAGAGGTGCGCAATTTTGCCGCGGAATTTTCTGACGGACCCTGGATGTAGAGCACGCTTCCACCATTGGGCAGAAGGGCCTCGAATTGCCGCCCTTGGATGCGTCCGATTTCTTCGTGATCAGAAGTGACAGCGAACAGCGGGACTTTGTAAGCGCGGCGAAATTCAGGTATGTAGTCGACATCGCGATTGAGCACGACCCAGGAAATTCCGGCGGCTGCCGCGGCACGCGCTACTTGGGGTAAAGCCGTTCCCCCGACCGGTTCGAAAATGATGCCGTCGGGATGGGCTTCGGACTTGGACTGAATAATTTTCAGAAGCTGCTGGCTTTGAGTAATGGCGTCGTTGTCGGCATGAAGAATTTGAAGATCCACTTCCAACCGGCGAGCGATTTCTTCCGCTGACTTCGCTTGCTCGATCTGATAGTCATTGTCGTTATTCGTGAGTGACAGCAACAGCCTGAGTCTCTTCATGGCGGAACCGATATTCGCATCATATCGCCGTCTGTTGAATTGGGCATGGTGACTAACGTAATGACGGACGCCCCACGCCGAACCCCAGGACTGTCTCTCGCAAGGGGAAAGGTCGTGGCGAATCTGAAGATGCTAGAATTCGCGGCTGGAGGAGACTGGTTTATGTACAAAGCATTAATCGTTTTAATAGGTTTATGCATCTGCTCACCGGCGGCATTTTGCCAAAGCAAACTGTCGGTGCATTGGGAGGAACTGACGGCGTCTGAGTTCCAGAGTGGGATCCAGAAGTCGGGCGGAACCTGCCTGTTGCCGTTCGGAATCCTGGAAAAGCATGGACCCCACTTGCCGATTGGGACAGATTTGCTCGATGTCCGTTACGCAAGCTTGCACGCTGCCGAGCAGGAGTATGCGGTGGTGTTTCCCGAATATTATTTTGGCCAGATCTTCGAAGCACAGCATGAACCGGGAACCGTGGCCTACAGCAGGAGCTTGATGCTGCAATTGCTTCAGGAAACAACCGATGAGATGGCGAGAAATGGATGCAAGAAAGTACTCATCGTGAACGGTCATGGAGGGAACGAGAGCCTGTTGCCGTTTTTCGCGCAGACCCAACTGGAGAAGCCGCACGACTACGTGGTGTATGTTCTTGGGCTGGTAGACACTCCGGCGGGAGGTCCGCCGAAGAAAACCACGCTGGACATGCATGCGGGAGAGAAAGAGACGTCACAGATGCTGATTGCGAGACCCGACCTGGTGCACATGGATCGCGCCAAAGACGAATCAGGAGCGGATCAGAAGCGTCTGGATCTTCCGGACGATCTTATACACCGCGATCTGGTGGTACGCTCGCTTCCCGGATCATTACTCAGGTGACGGCAGCGTGGCGACGCGCGAGCTCGGAGAATACGCGATGAAGTCGTGGGAATCGGCCATCGTGAAGGCGATCCAGGCAGTGAAGGCCGACAATGAAAGTCTTAAGCTGCAGAATGAGTTTTTCGGGAAGATCAAACATCCCTTGGATACGAAGCAGTAATGAAGCGAAGCTACTGCCTTGTCCCTAGTCACCTCGAAGCCGAGAGGGTTTCGTCGGGGTCGCATGTCTTCAAGAGAAAGCCCATTATTCATCGGAGACTAGATTTGCAGCCACCGTTCCGGTCCAAGCAGGAAGTCATCATCAACGCGCCTTTGGAAGCAGTGTGGTCGTTCAGCATGGATCTCACGAAGATCCCGGAGTTCCATCCTCGGGTGGTCAAGGTTGATCTTCTTTCTGGCAAGACCCTCCGAGAACCCGGCGCGTCATATCGATGTTATCTTTCGGGCGGGAAGCACTACGTGCATCGAGAAGGACATCGAAATTATTCCGCTGCAGAAGATCGTCACCGTGTTGCCGGAGGATACATTCGGTATCAGCAAGATTCTCCGCGATTACAGAGTGGAAACGACGTTCCAGACCCTTGGCCCTCGGTCAACCAAGGTGGAAATCAGCCACTATTACTCAACGACAAGCTTGAAAGCGAAGCTCCTCAACCTAATCGCAAGAGGCAAGATCGCCCGCGACACTCAGGCAACATTGAATGCCGCCAAAGACAGGATAGAGGCTGCCTGTCGTGAGGGATAGAGCTCATCACACCGGCTTTACAGCCCTGCTCGCGCACCAATTCTCAGCGGTTCTGCGTGTAACTTGGGTAACTTGGGTGAGCCCGGAGCACATGCTACGCTCCTCTCATAAGTCACTGAAAGTAAGGCCTGAGGGTCCCCATGCGCCTGTACTGGTTGGTTGGCATTCTGGTTCTATCCCAGTTTAGTTTTGCGGCAACGAAATCCCACTCGCGGGTCAATCAAGCGGACGGAATTCTGCCTGTCACCACGCATTCCGCGCAGGCCCGAAAAATGTTTGAGCACGGCGTGGAGAAGATGGAATACCTGCGTCGCGCCGAGGCACTGGAAAGCCTAAGGGCCGCAGTGAAAGCGGATCCGAAGTTCGTGCAGGCGCACATACTGATTTCCCATCTGAGCCGTGATGCCGGAGAGCAGCAGACAAGCCTCGCCCGAGCCGAAGAATTTGTTGGAGAGGTCACGCCGGGCGAGCGGTTGTTAGTCACCTGGCTCGGAGGAGTGCAGGAGGAGAAGGAAGTCCCGGCAATTGCGGCGATGAACGATCTGCTGACTCAGTATCCGAAGGACAAGTGGTTACAGTTTCTGGCCGGGCGATGGCTGCTGAACCAGGGCCGCTATGAACAGTCGATCATGATTTTGCAGCGGGCCGTGAGCATCGATGCTGACTACCCGGCGGCCTGGAACGAACTTGCCTATGCCTACGCATGGAGTGGAAACTTCGATAAAGCATTTTCAGCGATGGATCGGTATGTGGCGCTGGCGCCCGACGAACCGAATCCGCACGACTCTTACGGAGAAATTCTGCGCCTGGCGGGAAAGTTCGACGCCGCTCTCGATCAATACCGGGCCAGTATTCGCGTTGATCCCGGTTTTGGATCCGAAGCCGGCGTGGCCGACACCCTGGCAGTGATGGGCAAAGAAGAGGAAGCGCGTGAAGAGTACGAGCGTGCCATCGTATTTGCCGGAGGGGAGACGGAAAAGATCGAATACGAATTGCAGTCTGCTCTCAGCTGGGTCCGCGAGAACAACCGCCGCCAAGCCGAGCATGCCTTGCGAGAAGTTGCCAAGCACGCCCATAGGGCCGGAAGCTCCAGGTTGGAAGCGGAAGCACATCGCGTACTGGCGATCGTGGAGCCCGATTTCAAAGACTCGATGAAGCAACTGGAGGCGGCGAAGGCAGCCCTTGACGACCATCCGTCCTCGGCCAGCGATCACGATGAAGAACTGGCTCGAATATTGAGAGTGCAAGCGCTGCGTGCCTCGGAAGCCCAGTCTGCTGACATCGCAAACGCCGCCGTGCAGCAGTTGGAGAAAATGGCTGCCTCCAACCGGAACCAGGTTATCCAGCGGTCTTTCCATGGAGCTACGGGTGCCGTGTTGGTCGCTCAGGGGAAATACGCGGAGGCGGTCCCTGAACTGCAGGAGGATTCTGAGGATCCCATCTCGATGCGGCTTCTCTGGCGCGCTTACAGCAGCACTGGAGCGAACGGACAGGCGCAAATGATGGCGGACAAACTTGCCAATTTCAACATCCCATCTTTCGAACAGGCGCTGGTGGTGCCGCAGTTCCGCGCCAGCATGGTGAGCCAGGCTCACTAGGAAGCCAAGCGCATGCCACGCATTCCGATCTTCAAACTAGGACACACCCGGGAGGAGCTACAGCCGCCTACTCTCACGGGGTACATTCCTGCGCTTGCATTGGATGGGCTGCAAGTAGGCGTCGATAATCTTCGTCACGATGTCCATCTGAGCCCAAAATTTGCCGAACAGGTGCGGCTTCAGATCGCACGACTGATTGCCAGAGAAGGCGATGTGGAAGGCCTGCTCATGGCGGAAGCGCCGGAACGCTTCAGCGGCAATCACTTTATCGGGTCGGGGCCCAATTCCAAGGCGCAAGCGAAGACAGCACTTTCGGAGTTAAAGCCGCTGCTGACGGCGATTCACATGTCGGCGCTCAATCACGCCAAGGCCGACGGAAAGCTTACAGTGGACTTGCTGGCGCGCGTCGCCATCCTGAAGTTTCTGAAGCTGGAAGTGAACGCTCAATTCGCGCAAATGCTGGAACGCTGCCGCATGATGCTGAAAAGCTACGAAGGCGTTCGTCAGCAAAAGGCGATGGAGTATCGCGAGCGGGTTGCGGGCTTCCAGGTGGCGAAGAGAATTATCGTGCGCAAGACCGGGCAGGAGTTGTTTCGCACCCTTCGCGAAATCGAGAAAGAGACTCTGGCGCGCACGCGGCGATCTTATTTCGGGACTCGTGGCGAGGCTGAGTACAAGCTCCTGGTAAACCCGCTGATTTTTACCGAGGACGCTCGCGACCCCTATCTGAATGCACAGCACTACATCATGCTGGGCAACTTCGACCGCGACCCGGACCGATTTGCAAATGTTCGCCGTATTCTATGCGAGTTTCTGCAAACGCTGAATTTAGGGTTCGACGCCCGCAATGAAGCCGTTCTGGATGGATGGCTCAACGTTCCGGAGAATGCCGAGGAACTGGTGGGATCCGGAGACGCAGATGATCCGAAGCGTCCGCGGCTTGAGGCGTGGCTGGATCTGTTGCAAAAAGAAAAAGTTCTCGAGTACGTGATTGCGTCATACGAGGCGGTGCCGCTGCTGGCCGAATACTCGCCGCGCATCAACGCGCAGCAACTCAAGAATGCCCTGGTTTCAGGAGAAGAGCGGGAGCGGGTCGAAAAGCTGATACGTGACCACGGAAAGCTCTCCTGCGACAGCTTGTTTGCGGCCGTGCAGCGGGTTGCGAGTTGCCGGAGCACGGAACGGGCGAAGATTGCGGGGCGATTTTTGCGGGATTTTCTGCGCTACCACCGCGACCTGCGACGCATGGAAATTTTTAACGGGGTGGCCGACAGCGTTAACCTGATTTCCAGCGATAAACTGCGCGAACTGTCCGCGATGAATGGAACGCTCTACGAGTTTCTGCTTTCGGAAGAGCAAAAACACAGCGAAGAGAAAATTATCGGGCACGTGGTGTTGAAGGCAGACGTGCGCGATTCATCGCGACTGACGCGGTCGCTGATGGAAAAGGGGCAGAACCCGGCGTCGTACTTCAGCCTGAACTTTTACGATCCGGTGAATAAGCTGCTCGCGAAGTATGGGGCGACCAAAGTTTTTCTGGAAGGCGACGCGATCATTCTTGCCATCCTGGAGCGTGAGGGTGAGGCGCGAGTTGGCGTCAGCCGGGCCTGCGTTCTGGCGCGGGAGATGATCGAAATCGTTAACGGCTATAACCAGTTGCTGGCGCGCGCCGGCCTGCCTTCGCTGGAACTCGGGATCGGAATCTCTTACCAGGAAGCCGCGCCCATGTACCTGATGGATGGCGAACAGAAAATCATGATTTCGGACGCGCTGAACGAGAGCGATCGCTTGTCGTCCTGCAATAAACGGGTGCGCAAGTCGATGGAGCAGCTGAAAAGCCCGTTCAACGTCTACGTGTTTCAGGCGCTCAGTGATGGCGAGGCGAGCGAAACGCCGGACGATGCAATCCTGAACTACAACTTGAGCGGGATCCGCATCAATGAAGCGGGTTTCAAGCGCCTGCAGGAGGAAATTTCGCTGGAGCCTTGCCGCATGGACTTTCCTGCGTTGTGGGGAAGCGAGGAGTATCGGATGTTCAGCGGGATGGTGCCGATTGGAAACGATATCTTCCGGCGAATCGTAGTGCGCACCAGTCGCATCCCTCATATTGAGCGGAAGGATTTTTCCTTACAGAAGTGGACCGAGCGTTGGTATTACGAGGTCTGCTCCAACCCAGCGATTTATTCGGCGCTGGAAGGGAAGGCCGGGGCGGGAAAATAGTAGAGCGTCGCTACTGCCGCTTATCCGGAGTTGGGCCCGCATCCTGCGGGAAACTCCTTGAATTCGACCTCGCGGGACTTGCTGCTGACCTTCTTGCTGTTATCGGTGTCGTGCTCGATCAGAGTGCCTTTGACGATGTAGTAGGCTTCCTCTCCCGGAGTTTTCCCCGGACCTCTGGCAACAGATCCTTTGAAATCGAACCAGGTGCCATGAACGGTTTCGGTGGTGAAGCTGAGCTTGGTGCCTTCGATTTTCCCTTCCTTGAAAAACTGGTCCAGGAACGCGCCGCGATCGCTGTCGAGGTCACCGAAACGAGAGATAAATCCGGTCAAGCGTCCAGCATCCTCCACCGTGAGCTGCACAAATTCTCCATCCTGCAAAAACGTGTACATTCCGGAGTAGTCGGGTTTCGACGGGGCAGGCGCAGTCTGCGCCGGGGCGAGCAGCACCGCAAAACATAACGTCACGCAAGCGGCCAGGATTCGTTTCATAGGAATGCTCAATTAGAACACGAAAGGCTTGGGATGGAATATGGCGCCGGTCTCTCCGGGATGATGCTTGTTTGGCAGCGAATCGGCACATCCGGGGGAGGAACTCCTGGTTCAGGACGGCTGTGCTCGCGGACTATAATACAAACTCCCTGCCTGAATGGTGGTCATGACTCAACTTTCCACAGCTACCCGTTCCCAGAAGGTTGCGCCCCCGCGCCTGCTGGTGGAACTTGAGCCGTGGCCGCAGGTGTTCCGACGGAACTTGCGCGATCTTTTCCGGCGCGAGAGGCAATGGCATGGCTCATGCCTTCCGGGACGGTTCTGGCCAGACGTATTTGTGTCCTCGCGCCTGCCGTGGCGAGGATTCATGGAGTCTGGGTCGTATCACCTGATCTTTTTTGTGCTGCTGTGGTGGGTCTCGCACTTTGCGGCTATGCAGACGCACATGGTAGTCGCGCCCAAGTTTCAGTCTTCCGATGTGGTGACCTATCCGGCGTCGGAGTACTTGCCTCCGCTGAATACGATGGCTGGCCCGCGAGCATCCAGGCGCGGTGATCCCAAATATGCGAAGCAAGAGATCATTTCAGTTCCTCGCGAAGCGGATAACACGCGGCAGACGATCGTTACGCCTCCGGATATCAAGTTGAAACAGGATGTGGCAGTGCCGAATATTGTGGCTTGGTCGCATACGGCAGTCGCTGTGCCCTTGGCGGCGACGGCGCGGACGGCGGCGGAGATGAAAATTCCGGAACTTTCCAGCGAGGTTGTGGCGCCGCCACCGGATGCGCGGCTGGCTGCAAAGATGAGGAGCTCGGAACAGACTTCAAGCTTCGGTGGTTGAGCCCCCGCCCAGTGTCGAAGCGAGTTCCATCCGGAGAATTGGCGATCTTAACATTGGACACAGCGAGGTGGTGGCGCCGGCTCCGCAACTGCCGATGGCTGAGCAGCGATCCTTGGGCGCGCGTGGTGAGCTCTCTGGGATGGCCGACGCCCAACGTGGTGGCACCTCCTCCAACTGTGGAGCGCGGCTCAGGCTCACGCGGCGGCGGAGAACTGATCGCGTTGAATGCGGAAGGGGCAGCCCCTGCGATTCCGGTTCCTGCGCCGGCAGGGAATCGGCGGGGCACGTTTGCAGCGGGGCCAGAAGGCAAGGCGACTGGCTCGGGCACACCAGATCTTCGTGGGAATGCCGGTTCGGGAGCGGGAGCGGATAACGGCTCTGCCAACAGTTCCGTACCCAGCGGGCTCTATGTCGGGAAGGGATCGAGTTCCTCGGCGGTGGCCGGGCACGGTCAGGGTAACGGAACCGGGGGAGCGTTTGCGACTCCCCGGGCCGGGTTGATGGCGAGTGTCGTACCACCTCGTACGTCATCGTTCCCGGTGACAGGTGGCGCAGAGCCAGTGCCTGCGGAACTAACTATGCCAGCGGATCGCAAAGTTTTCGGCGATCGCAAGTTCTATGCGATGACACAGAATATGCCCAACCTGAATTCGGGCGGAGGAAGCTGGGTCATCCGCTTCGCGGAACTCAAGCAGAGCGAGGTTCCCGGGACGGTGTTGCCCCCGGTGGCGGTGCGAAAAGTTGACCCGGCGTATCCGGTCGAACTGATGAAGAACAATGTGGAAGGCACGGTTACGCTTTATGCTGTCATCCACAGTGACGGCCATGTGAGCGCGGTTCGAGTGCTGGAAGGACTTGACGATCGTCTGAACGCCTATGCGAGCGACGCGCTGCTGCGCTGGCAGTTTCAGCCGGCGATGAAAAATGGCGAGCCCATTGCCATTGAAGCGGTGATCCGGGTTCCCTTCAAACCGAGGAAATTTAAGTCGACCTTTTGAAGAAAATCATGTATCGCATCGCGGTTCTTCTCCCGATTCTTTTGGCGGTGACGGCGATGGCTGCCGACAAGCCGACCAGCCTCTCGGATGCGCGCGATGCTGTCGAAGCCAACATGCGCACCGGCGAAGGCAAGAAGTTCGACGAGCAGTTCGGAGCCGAGTTCATCCAGAAACATCTCGGGCCCTTTCACGATTGCAAGGCAACGGCGGCGGGCGATCTGAGAGACTTCTGGATATTGATGAAGCTCGATAAAGAGGGGACAGCTCGGGAGGTCCTGTTATATCCCACAACCAAACTTGGTTCCTGCGCGAGCGGAAAGATTCTTAACGACAAATTCTTGTCGCCACCCAGACCCGATTATTGGGTCAGCGTGTTCATGAAGTTTGCACATTGAATCGGAACATGGATGAATGACTAGGCGAGTTTGGTTCCGCCTGAGGTGCGGCGGGCTTCCGAGAGCTTCTTTTCGATCCAGTCGGTGTGACCAGCTTCAAATTCCAGGAAGTCTTTGTAGAGCGCGCGCAATTCCTCGTCCTTGGAGATTTCGCTGAGACGAGCGTAAAAGCGCAGAGCGTTTTGCTCTGCTGCCATCGCGATCTCCAGGGCCATCTCGCGCGGCGAGCGGCCCACCTTGAGCTTGCTGATGGTGAAAATATCGCCGTTTTCCAGCCGCGGAACTTCGATGAAATCGCTGATGTCTTCTTCCGTCACTGCGCAGGGACGAGTGCCATAGCGGTCGAAGTAGCGTTTCTGCAGCAGGGTCCCATGCTTGCGTTCCTCACTGGCCATGTCCCAAAAAGCGGCGGCAACCTCCAGCGATTCCGGGTCGCGAAATTCAGCGAACATCTCCGCGAACTGGTGATAGATCTCGGCGTTGCGCTCTTCAATGAAAATGGCGACGTGCAGAGCTTCCTGGGCGCTGAGCGAGGCAAAGTCGCGTTTCATGAGAGGCCCTCCGGGAGGCACGACAGAACTTAGGAAAGCATAACTTGAGGGCTGAATTTTGGATACAAACATTCGACTAGGAGTCGTTCGTGTTCCCAAACTGGTAATGTGACGACGAATGGGATAGGACGCATTGCAGGCAGGGCTAAGCGCGTTTCTTTTCTGCCCTCTCTTTTTCAAGGCGCAGGATCAATGCGCGCAGCCATTCCTTTACTGCCTCTTCGAGTTCCGGTTGCGTGTACTGCCGCTCCATCGTGTCGACCGTCTCACCATCCTGATTCAGCGGGATATGGTGGCAAGGAATGGATTCGGCGGCGTGCTCGGCGGGAACAAAGTCAGACAGCAGACACTCGCTGCATGCATGCGGGCGCGTGGGGTCGTTGAAGTTCACGCACGAGAGCGAGTCCTGGAAAACCGAAGTTGGTTTCCATGGCGTTCGAACCGAACGACCATAGCCTCCCTGTTCGAGGAAATTGAGTTCGAATTTCAGGACATCGAGAATGTCGCGACCGTCGCTCGACATGAGCACCTCCATTGGACCGAGGCTCAGGACGGAAATCTCACCGTCTGCGACATTGTCGGATCGATTGTACGTGGCTGCGGTGACCGGTCTCACCACCGTTTGTGACGTTCATCACAAGATGTGACAGTCATCACATACAGGCAACAAGCCGCTTTGCGAATTTAGATCACCCCCGCGGGGGTGAGGGGACTTTGCATGCAGCTAGCCATCGACTTTGACAAGCGGCCCTTTCTGGTGATCTGGGAGGTCACGCAGGCCTGTGATTTATCGTGCCTGCACTGCCGGGCGTGTGCCCAGCCATCCCGCAGCCCGCTAGAATTGAGTACTGACGAGGCACGGCGCATGATCGACGAGATCGCGGAGATGCATGTGCCGGGTTTCGTGCTTACTGGTGGCGATCCGCTCAAACGCCCCGACATTTTCGAACTGGTGGAATACGCGGCAGGACGAGGCGTGCGGACCTCGCTCACTCCAAGCGCGACTCCGCTGCTGACCAAGCATGCCGTCGCCGACTTGCAGCGAAGTGGCCTTGCGCGTCTGGCCATCAGCCTGGACGGCCCGACAGCTGAGATTCACGATGCATTTCGGCGCGTCCCAGGGTCCTATGACTGGACCTTGAATGCAGTTCGTTGGGCGCGACAGTGCGGCCTGCCCGCTCAGATCAACACCACGATTACCCGGCACAACCTGCAGCACCTGGATGCCATGATCAGTTTGCTGGAAGGCCTGGATATCGTGCTCTGGAGCGTGTTTTTCCTGGTTCCGACGGGGCGAGGCAGCGCGATCGATCTGATCTCGGCGGAGGAATTCGAACACGTATTTGAGAAGCTGTACGAGACTTCACGGCGGGTGCGCTTCGATATCAAAAGCACGGAGGCGCAACACTATCGTCGTTACCTGTTGCAGAGGCGTACGGAAGAGAAACGGAGCGGACATCCGGTATCGCCGATATTTGGCATGGGAACCCCGGACGGGATCGGCCGGGCGCCACGAGGCATCAACGATGGAAAAGGATTCGTCTTTGTCTCGCATCTCGGGGAGGTGTTTCCTAGCGGATTTCTGCCGGTGTCGGCTGGCAACGTAAGAAAAGAATCTCTGCAGGAACTCTACCGGAACTCTCCGCTGTTCACGGCGTTGCGGGATAGCCAAAATTTACACGGCAAATGTGGACATTGTGAGTTCCGCGAAGTTTGCGGCGGGTCACGAGCGCGAGCCTACGCGCTCACCGGAGACGCCTTCGCGGAGGAACCCTGCTGCATATGGAAGCCCGACAAGGCCGAGGCGAGGCAAGGGCTGGAGATGGCGCGGGCGGACCGAGACACTTCCGTGGATCACCCGGGCGTGTGAGCCGTCTCACTGCACGTATGTTCGACGGTTGCTAGCTTCGGAGACAGGAGTGAAGCCATGCTTAAGAAGTACAGTTATCGCACCACCGCACACTGGACGAATCACAAGCGCGGCATCGTGGAAGCCGAAAGCATTCCCCGCACCATCAACTTTGCGGCTCCCCCGGAGTTCGGAGGCGAGCCGGGGCTTTGGACTCCGGAGCACCTGCTGTTATCAGCGGTGTCGACCTGCTTTGTCGCGACCTTCCGCTCGGTAGCGGAGGCCTCGAAGCTGGACTTTCAAGGCATGGAAGTCGACGTCGAGGGCACAATCGAGAAGCAGGAAGGTGGATACCGCTTTACTACCCTGACGGTGAGGCCCACCGTGACGATCCATAACGAGGAAGATCGGGAGCGCACCGGGAGACTGCTGGAGAAGGCCGAGCGGATTTGCCTGATTGCGCGTTCGATTCTGGCGACCATAGTTCTTGAAGCGAAGATTGTGGTGGAAGCGCCGGTCGCAGTTTAAGGAAACTAAGAAGCGTTCGCGTCTTTGTGAGCGGCGGAAACTCCACCGATCTCCTGTTCAATGATCGTGAGTGGCCGCCGCTTTACCTGCTTGTAGATCCTGCCCAGGTATTCCCCGATGATTCCCAGGAATAATGCGTTCAGGCCAAGAGACCCCAGGACCAGAATGATGATGCTGGCGAAACCCGGAGGCCAGCTTGCGCCGAAAAACATCCTCCCGGTTGCGTAACCGAGAATGGCGAGAACGGTCAGAATGGAGATCGCGAGCCCAAGGTAAGTTGCGATGCGAAGAGGAACCACGGAGTGGTTCAAAATGCCATCGAGAGCCAGCCCCATCAGTTCTCCGAAAGAAAACTTGCTCTCCCCGCGGGTGCGTTCGGCGCGATCGTAAGGAATGCCAACCTGTCTGAAACCGAGGGAAGCCACCGTGCCTCGTAGATAGGGCTGCGAGTCTTCGAACTTGCGCAATTCCTCGAGAACGCGACGATCCAGCAAGCGGAAATCGCCGGCATCGAGCGGCAACTCGTCTTCGCTGAGCGAATCGATCAGCCGATAAAAAGCTTTGCGGGTCGTATTCATGGCCCAACTCTCTTTGCGAGAGCTGCGGATTCCGTAAACCACGCGATGACCCTGCTCCCATTGCTGGACGAAATCGACGATCAGGGAGGGCGGGTCCTGAAGGTCGCAGTCAATCTGCACCACGGCATCGCCACGGGCGTTCAGATAGCCGGTGAGGATCGAGCGTTGGAACCCAAAGTTCCGCGAGAAACGAAGTGCACGAATGCGCTGGTCATGCACGGCTAATTGTTCGATGGCCGAGAAGGTTCCGTCGGTCGAATGGTTATCGGTGAATAGAATCTCGAAATCGTAATTGGGAGAGAGCTGGGCCATCACCGGCTGGAGTGCGACATACAGAGGGTCAATGTTCTGCTCTTCGTTAAAGACCGGCACGAGAATGGTGAGCAGCCGCCGCGGTTCAGCCACGCTTTTTCCCTAGTACCGCATATTGAGCCCCAAGCGGCAGCCATGCCAGCGAGGGCTCCAAGAAGCGCAGTCTTGCGAAGGCGTGCGGCAGGAACACAATGTAGTCGCGGCGAATTGGTTTCAGGCTTGCTGCTCGTACCAGGTCGAGCGTTTCTGTGGCCGGGAGCAGGACGACATCTCTGTCGAAAGGACAGCGATCGACAGTTCGGCGGGTGAGCGGATTCGCCGGGTTGTGCTCAAAGATGGCGAGCCGGCCACCGTCGCTCAACCGGGATGCGAGTTCTTTAACGACCTTAGACCGGTCGCTGGGGTCGACATGATGGAAAACATTGGCGACGACGATCAGGGTGTAATCGCTTCGCAGTCGATCGCGATCCGAGGTGAAGGTGCCCTGATCGGACAATGAAGGGTCGATGTTCGCGATACTCTCGAGCGAGACATCGAATCCGTCAAGCCGTTCGGGTTCCAGGTGCTGTCGCAGATAACCGGAGAGCAAACCGACGCCGCATCCGTATTCCAGGACACGTTCGAAGGAATGCCTCGGCAGAATCCGCGCTAAGTATTGCGCTTTGTATTCGGCAAAGTAAGCGGAACCCTCGCCAGAGGCAGCAACCGCCCGGTCGAGCACTTCCCGGTAATTCCCGGCGAATTGATCAAACTGCATGCTGAGGCTCACGTTTTTTTCGTTGCTGCAGAGCAGAAATCATCTGTCGAATGCCGTTTGGCAAATCCAGGCTGGGACGCCAACCCGTCGCTCGCAAGAATTCCGCATTGTCGCCAACTACCCACATGGGCTCGTCGTTGCGGTAGGGCCGCTTTCCCCACTCAAGTAACGCGCGAGACTTTCCCAATGCATCCGCCGCGAGTTCTCCAGCCTCGCGCACGGTGGCGGGGCGGCTGGAGCAGACATTGTAAACTTCGTGAGCCCGCAACCCGGAGGAACCCGCCGCGATTAGTGCCGACGCAACATCGTCTACGTGGAGAAAGTCTCGTACCTGTTCACCACTGGTCAGGTCCGCGGGCCGATCCCGGAGTAAGTGATCCATGATGAAGGGAATCAGGCGGTGCGGACCTTCTCCCGGGCCGAACACGTTGAACAGGCGCAACGTGATAAATGGAATTTTCAAATATCGAGCAAGCGCGTTTCCGTACAGTTCGGCTGCGGCTTTGGCAGCGCCATACACAGACATTGGTTGAAGTGGGTGAAACTCAGGGATCGGTTTTCCAGCTTGGGCGGGCGCATACTCCGAACAACTTCCAGCGAAAAGGAATTTTTCCAAGGGCCACTCCGCAGTAGCCTCAAGCAGGTGAGCAGTGAGCCGAATGTTCCCTTCAATGAGCTGCTCGTGATCGCGATCGGGTGCCTGAACGCCGTACGAGGCCAGATGAAAAACAACGTCCGCGGAAATGCCGGATAAAGATTTTCGCAAAGCTTCGGTTTCGAATGACGAGACCTCTACGGTCGTGGCTGCGGGATGCACGAGGGCCCGCTTTCCGGAACGAACCAGGCACACCACGCTAACCTGGCGTCCCAATAACTGGGGAACCAATGCGGAACCGATCAGTCCCGTAGAGCCGGTGACGAGTGCTGTCTTCATGAGCAGCCGACCCGAGAGTAGTCCTGGATTTGTTTCTGAGTTATGCCTGCGGCTGAATTCGGATCGCGGTAGTAGCTTTCATACCAGGCAACGGTCCACTCGATCGCCTGATCGAGAGACAACGCAGGCTGCCAATCCAGACGGGAACGAGCTTTGGCCGTGCTCAGCCGCAGAACCTGGGCTTCGTGCGGGGCGTCTGGGTCGGGCTGGACCTCCAGCTTTCCTGATTTCCAGGATGTGATTACGCGCTTTGCAAGGGCTTCAACGGAGATCGCATCTTCCTCTCGCGGGCCAAAATTCCACGCCTCGGCATACTCGGATCCGTTCTCAACTAATTTTTGTGCCAGCATGAGGTAGCCTCGCAACGGTTCGAGAACATGTTGCCAAGGACGGATGGAAGCCGGACGCCGGATCACAATGGGCTGCCCGCTGGCGATACCGCGGACGATATCGGGAACGAGCCGGTCCTCAGACCAGTCGCCTCCGCCGATCACGTTTCCGGCGCGAGCGGTGGCGACACGCGCTGCATCCGGGCCCGAGAAAAAAGAATTGCGATACGCCGCACTGACCAGTTCGGCGCAACCTTTGCTCGAACTGTACGGATCGTGACCGCCCATGGCGTCTTCTTCGCGATAGGGCCAGAACCACTCACGATTCTCGTACGCCTTATCACTGGTGACGATGACCGCGGCGCGAACGGATGGCGTGTTGCGGACGGCTTCGAGAACGTGCACAGTTCCCATGACATTCGTGGCATAGGTCGCCACCGGATCGCGGTACGACCGCCGTACCAGAGGCTGGGCTGCGTTGTGAAAAACTATTTCAGGCGAGTGTTGCTGGAAAATCCTCGCCACGGAGTCGAAGTCGCGGATATCTCCGATGACTGAAACCATCTCGCGGTTGATGCCAGCGGCCTCAAACAAGTTTGGGTGGGTGTCGGGAGGGAGGGCGAAACCGATCACCTGCGCGCCGAGGAGCTTTAACCAGCAGGCGAGCCATCCTCCTTTGAAGCCCGTGTGTCCAGTCAGCAGAACTTTTTTCTCGCGAAAAAAGCTTGGGAAAGAGTTCATGATTGCCACGGTGCTTTGCCGCCGGCCCAAAGGGACTCAAGAAATTGCTTGTCGCGGAGAGTGTCCATGGGGTGCCAGAATCCATCGTGCCGGTAGGCCATTAATTGACCTTCAGCGGCGAGACGTTCCAGCGGTTCTCCTTCCAGCGCAGTGTCGTCGCCAGCAATGTAGTCGAGAACCTTGGGTTCGAAAACGAAGAATCCGCCATTGATCCATCCTTCTCCGGTTTGCGGTTTTTCCAGGAACTGAGCGACGCGATCGCCTTGGAGGTCGAGTCCACCAAAACGCGCAATCGGAGAAACTGCGGTGACCGTAGCGAGCTTCCCGTGCGAGCGGTGGAATCGCAGCAGAGCTTTCAGATTGACGTTCGCCACGCCATCCCCGTAGGTGACCATGAAGGTTTCATCCGCAAGATGTGACTGCAAGCGACGAAGACGGCCGCCAGTCAGCGTGTTCAGCCCGGTGTCAATCAGCCCGATTTGCCAATCCGGCGTGGAGCTATCAGAAACTTTGCAGGAACCGTCTTTGAGATTGATGAACAGGCTACTGTTGTGGACGAGGTAATTGCGAAAATATTCCTTTATTACTTCTCCCTTGTACCCGCAGGCCACTAGAAAGTCGTTGAAGCCGTGAGCGGCATAAAGACTCATGATGTGCCAAAGCATAGGCTTGCCGCCGATTTCGACCATCGGCTTGGGGCGCAGAGCCGTCTCTTCGGAAAGTCGGGTGCCGAGGCCTCCGGCGAGAATGATTACCTTCATAAGGGGCGCGCGAGATGCACGGCGCGCTGCGGCTCCGGTTGTGTTTTGATCAAGCTGTAGCGTATCTTGCAGGCACATCGTATCAAAAATCAATGATCCGGACGATTCGCTCACTTCTAGCTTTCCCCCAGGCCTACCAGTTGTTTTGGACCGTAATTGGCGGCCCGCAGCGCAGCAAAATCCTTGTGGATGAATACATCCGGCCGAAAGCGGGGGATCGCATTTTGGAGATCGGTTGTGGTCCGGGAACGATCGTGCCGTATTTACCCCAGTGCGAATACGTTGGCTTCGACATGAGCCCTGAGTACGTCGCCCAGGCGCGAAAGAAATTCCCCCAGGCACGGTTCGTGTGCGAAAGAGTCAGCGAGTACACGCTGAAAGAGCGATCCTATTTCGATAGCGTGCTGGCGCTCGGGATTGTGCACCACCTCGACGATCCGGAGGCGTTGCAATTGTTCCAGATTGCTCACGAAGCTTTAAAGCCCGGAGGGAAGCTGGTGACGCTCGATGGCGTTTGGAGCAAGGGGCAATCCGCCGGTGCGCGGGCGCTGTTGGCGCGAGATCGAGGAGAGTTCATCCGCGACGAAGAGAGCTATCTTCGGCTCGCTTCGAAGGCCTTCGACAATGTAAAAGTCAGCATCCGCCACGATCTTCTGCGGATTCCCTATACCCACATTATTCTGGAGTGCATCCGGTAAGCTACGGTTTCCAGCGCACCTCAAACCGGCCGATCTGTTGCGATAACGGATAGCGGTGGCGCAACTCCTCCATGAGCGCGGAAGAGACTGGGGGCGAGAAGGGCGGCTTCTGGAAGATTGCGACGACGTTCACGTCGGAAGAATCGATGGCGCGAATCACGCGTTGGTCGTGGGATGCGGGATCGTCGAAGAAGTCGAAAATCGTCCGGGTGGGGTTCTTCTTGCCTGCCAGAAAGTAAACTTCCGGGCAGTCGGGCGCAGCGTAGATAAAATCACTTCTGCCGGCATGGCTATTCACGAAGGGGATGAGGGTATCGTAGAGCTCAGCCTCTCGCGCATCCACACGCAGACCGCCTGCGCTGGACAACTGCAACCGCGTATTTTGAGGATCAGGCTGGTAAGCATAGCTCATTGCGTGAATAAAGCTGGGCGTGACCCGAAAAACGGCAAAAGCGAAGAAGAAAGCGAGTAACAGCCCTGTGAGAACTCGCGACGAACTTCGGGCAGTCGAGAAAATGGCAGCCAACGAAAGCGCCAACAGCGGCGCCACGTAACAGAAGTAGATCCCAACCGAGAACGGAATCTGGATCAGCGTGCAGGTCGCGGTGACCGCGACAACAACGAATACTTCCTGCCGGGGAAATGTTGTTCTGTTCCGCGCCACGATGAGAAGTGTCGTCGCAATCGCGCAAAACGGTATCAAGAGCAACAAGGGAGCCCACAGTGCTGCATAAAGCTTCGGCTCGAACTTGCTCAGCAGGAGGCATACGACCAGAGCCAAGCCAAGCGAAACATGCGTCCACCGGAAGCGTAGACGGTTCGCATATGCCGACCAGAGAAGAAAAAGCAACGCGCCCGTAGTGAGCAGCTTGTTCAATCCGTAGCCAATGGGAGGATGGGAAGCGAACGCGAGGCGACGCCCGGGAAGGATGAACACTCCGTTGATGAAATCCGCAGTTGAGCCGGAGAGCAGATATGGGATGAGAAATAATCCGATTGGCAGCGCCACTCCGATCACAAACGGAACAAGCATGTGGAACAAGCGCTCAAAGCGGATGGGCGCAGGACTGGAACTCGCGGAGAACTGACGCCAGATGCAGAGCAGGGCCAGGATTTCGCCGGGGACGATGAATTCGAAGACGGCTACGCCAGACAGGTTCTGGCGGGCGATCGAACCAAGTGCGGCAACGAATGCCAGTAGGGCGAGTACAACGAACACGGAATAAGAGCGAGCATGGTTGTGCGTCGACTCCATTCGATCTTGTTCCTGTTCCCGAAAAACAAAAGACAGAAGCGCCCCGGCGACAAAATAGAAGCCAGAAAGCTTGAACAAAAAGGAAACGCCGCCGGCCAGTCCGGCGATGAATAACCATCTGCGCTGGCTGGTTGAAAGGAATTGAAGAATGGCGGCGAGCCCGAAGGTCGCGAAAAACAGGTTGTACCAGGAAGGAACAGCCGCGCTGTAGTTAGGTACGCAATAGGCAATCGAAAGCAACGTAATCGCGCCGGCCGCGATTGGGTTCACGAAGCGAGAGGCGACAAAGTAAACCGCGGGGATCCAAGCCAGAAAGAAACCGAACAGCATATAGCGCGGCGATGCCAGGCTTTCACCAAATGCGCGGAACGCGAAAGCGTTGAGGTAGCTCAACCCTCCGGTATAGAGATCGTCGAAATCGCGGTGCGGGAGTTGACCGGCGAGAATGCGGGCTGCGCTCTGTCCGATAGTTCCCTCGTCGTGAGGAACCCAGCCGCGCTTCAAGAGAGCACCAGAGTAGATGGCGCCAAATAGCCAGACAACAAGCAAGATCAGCAGCCAGCTTCGTCGGCGTGGCTTATCTTGGTCGGTTCTGTCGCGCACTTCGAGCGGAGGATCGATCAGTGTTTCCACTGGAATAGAGACACACTAAACGAATTGACGGCGGGAGTGAAGGGCAGGATGAGCTTATTGTCCGGCGCGGAGAGGCGAAATAAGAAGCCGGCCCGATGATTTCTTTTTGGCATCGGCCTTGTCATGCTGGTAGACGAGGTCCATGGAGTGTTCGGACCCCGCGGAAGCCTGGGCCAAAGCCGCCGCCAAAGAGCGGAAGGAACGGCTGATGTCCTGGTTCTCCTGCTGCGTGACCGGCACCCCTTTATCGATGGCCGGGGCTACGGATTGATAATTGTTCGGCAATTTCCAGAGGAGCTTGGTGTTGGTGGCAGTTTCCACGTCTTCGTCGCTGAAGCCAGGAATCTTCTTGTAGCGATTCAGAACCAGGCGGACGCGATCGCGACCCGTGCCGTCCTCCAGGAAAGTGCGGATCTTTCCGGCGCTCCACAGGGAGACAACATCGGTTTGCGCAACCACGAGAACGGCGTTCGAGAGATCGCTCAAGAACTTGGCAGTCTGATCGACACGGCCAGAGCAGTCCACAACGACATAGCGGAAATGGCTGACCAGCAGGTCGAACAACCGCGCGAGTTCAGCGGAGGTCGGCGTGAGAGAAGCAGGCTGCTGCGGCCCGGCAAGCAGTTGCAGGCCACCCTTGCATTGCGTCATCAGGCCTTCCAACAAAGAGGCATCGAGACGGTGAAGATTCTGCACGGCGTCCACCACGCCGAAGGTCGGACGCACATTCAGGTGCAGCGAGGCATGGCCAATGGTGGCGAAATCGACCAGGAGCACGCCGCCATGCGCCTGCTGTAATGCGTAAGCCGTGTTAACGGCAACCGTGGTTGCGCCGGCTCCGCCCTTCGCGTTAGTCACGGTGAAGACGCGGGCACGGCCTGACGTGGTGCGGCTCTTGCCGCGAGAAGCGGTAAATCTGGTCAGGGCTTCGAGAATGGCGTCGGAAGAAAGATTGCGTTCCAGGTACTCGCCCGCGCCGGCCCTCATCGCGGACACGATGGTGCCGGGATGAGTGATGTCTCCGATGGCAAAAATTGCGATCTCGCCCGTGGTAGCACGAATGAGTTCGATCGCGCGAATCGCGCGATGAACGTTTTCGGGATCGATGTCGACGAGGACGACTTCAGCGCGGACATCCTGGAGCTGACGCAGAATGGGATCGGTCGCGACCGTGGGAAATGCTCCATTGCTGAAGACATTGCGCGCCATCTGGGTTACTTCCAGGCGATGCTGGAGAACCGACAGACGCTCTCTGTCTTCACTCAGGATCGTGACCGCTATGCCGTGCATGGCTGGATGCCTCGCTCGTAACCTGTTGGGATCATGTTAAGAAGGGACAGGTACTCCCGCCAAGTGACTTCCGTAACCTGGTAGAGGAATGGCCAGATTTCCCTTCACGCCCGAGAACGAAGTGGAGGCAAAAAACATGTCTTGGCGACAAGATAAACGTCTTCGCCGATGGATCTATTCTAAGCGAAACAGGGTGGCTTGAAAAGCCAGAACGCCCGATTTGGCCGGCTGTTCAGGAATGGGCGGGGAGCGATTATGAACTGCCCGTGGACGGGGCGCTGACTTTGGTCTGGTTCTCGCTGGGATGGAGGGTGGAAACTCGCCGATAGTTCTCCAAAGCCGCACTCGCCTCGGCCTCGGGAAGGAATTCGTAGCCTTCGAGGTGAACCGCAACAGCCGGTTTCGATCCTACTCCCGGATTTGTCCGCCGCACGACTTTTCCTCGGCAGCGAACACGCATGTTTTCTGCCAATGTGATTTCCGACGGCATTACCAGGGTTAGTTCCACGCGGTCGCCAACGGCGACTAGAAAGTCGGTGTACAGAAGAGCGCCGCGGGCGCTCAGATCCTGGGTAAATCCGCAGCCTTCATCCGTCCCGCCCGATACGCGAATTCCTACCGGAAGATGAAAATCGAAGCGCTGTGCGCCGCGCCGCTCAACCTGGACTTGGTCGGTGCTCATGCGTTCCTCCGAGGCGTACTCAGACCTTCGATGCCGAATTCTGCGAACAGGGCCGACTGTAAAGCGACCTGTTCAAGCGGAAGTGACCAACAGAACTGGCACGGATACTAGGCAAAACGGCCGCCAACGCCGACAATGATGACGGAGAACTCTACTCCAGGTTTGGACTTCTGGGAAGTTAGCAAGTTAGTGACGAGAACAAGACGAATTCGTTGCAGTAAGGCGACCCCGACGTGGCTGATTTGAGTTCGATCCAGGAGAGCAAACCGGCCGCCGAGAAATCTCAGACCGGCGGGTTGCCAGCAACCTTACGAGCCCTGAAACACCGGAACTTCCAGCTTTTTTTCAGCGGACAATTGATCTCACTGATCGGCACGTGGATGCAAAGCGTTGCCCAGTCGTGGCTGGTGTATCGCATCACGGGCTCATCACTTCTGCTTGGGGCGGTCGGATTCGCCAGCCAGATCCCGGTGTTTCTGGTGGCGCCGCTGGGAGGAATTGTCGCCGACCGCTGGAACCGGCAGCGGATCGTAATCGCGACCCAGATTGCTTCGATGGTATTGGCGCTGATTCTGGCGGTTCTGACTCTCAGCGGCTGGGTGCAGGTGTGGCACATATTTGTTCTGGCGGCATTGTTGGGCGTCGTGAATGCATTCGACATCCCCGGTCGCCAATCGTTCCTGGTCGACATGGTCGGCAAGGAAGATCTGATGAACGCGATCGCGCTGAACTCTTCGATGTTCAACGGAGCGCGTGTAGTGGGGCCGGCGGTGGCTGGAATTCTGGTCGCGAAGATCGGCGAAGGCTGGTGCTTTTTCGCGAATGGCGTCAGCTATATCGCCGTGATCATCGGACTGTTCATGATGCGGGTGCAACCGCGGAGACTTGCCCCGGCCACCGGATCACCCCTGCAACACATTCTCGATGCATTTCAATGGGTACGTCGCACAGCGCCGATCCGTGCGCTTCTGCTATTGCTCGGTCTCGTCAGCCTGGTGGCCATGCCGTACACGGTTCTCATGCCGGTGTTCGCGGACAAGATCCTGCACGGTGGAGCGCGAGGGCTGGGGATTCTGATGGGTGCAACCGGGGTGGGAGCTTTGCTGGGGGCGCTTACCCTGGCATCGCGCAGCGGAGTGCAGGGGTTGGGACGATGGGTGGCGTACTCCTGCGGAGCTTTCGGAGTGAGCTTGGTCTTGTTCGCATTCTCAAGGAGTTTCTGGCTTTCAACGATACTTCTGCTGCCAGTCGGCTTCAGCATGATGCTGCAAATGTCGTCGTCGAACACTCTGATTCAGGCGATGGTGCCAGATGAATTGCGGGGGCGCGTGATGGCACTGTACTCGATGATGTTCATGGGCATGGCTCCGTTTGGAGCGTTGCTGGGCGGAGCGCTGGCGGACAGGATCGGGGCTCCGCTGACCGTAGGCATCGGAGCGATCGCATGCATTGCCGGGGCGTTCTGGTTCTGGCTGCAACTGCCCAAAATACGAATTGCAGCGCGCCGGTTGATTGTGGCCCAGGAAGCAGCGGGAGGAGAGCCCGCGATTGAGATCACGGCGCAGTTGCGCGAGGAGTGACGCTAAGGTCAAAGAATGGCTGAGCGACACAGCTTCATCGTGGCGGAGTTGCTCACTTGCTTCGGAATGACAATCATTAGGGATGAGAGCCGGACAGCCCAGCGTGGCGGTCGAGGGACGAACCATGCGGGAGCCGGCGGTACGTCTAGGTTATTCCTGCGAATAGACTATGCCGCTTTCCATTTCGAGGCTGGCGGGGGTTACCGCGTGCGCGGTGGTGCCGTATTCGAATCCCTTATCAAAAGCCTGTAAGTTGAGCTCTCGAAAACTCGGCGGGACTGAATCGGATACGGCTTTGCGCACCGCATCGGGTTCCAGCAGATGCGTGACCGCGGTAAAGAATCCAACCATGACTGAGTTCAACACCATGCGCTTGCCGAGTTCTTCGGCGATCCGCGTTGCCGGCACGCTGAAGATCTGAACGTTGCCCTTCAACTCGGAGATTCGCACCAGATCCTGTTCTATGATCAGAATGCCGTCGTCTTTCAGTTCGGGCACAAAGCGCGAGTAGGCTTCCTGCGACATCACGACGAGGATGTCGGGCCGGCTGACGTAGGGATAGAGGACTGGGGTTTCCGACACGATCAGTTGTGCGCTGCAGGCACCCCCACGGGCCTCCGGGCCGAAGCTTTGCGTCATTGTGGCGAAAGCGCCTTGAAAGATCGAAGCAGCTTTGCCTAATACAATGGCCGAGAGAATCACCCCCTGGCCGCCGAAGCCTGCGATACGAATTTCAGTTAGCCGCATACGCACTCCGTCTGTTCCACATACTTGTCGCCCAACGACTCGACGTACTGCGCCCGCATCATGGTCTGATAGTCGGGACGGTCGCGATCGACGAACTTGCCGACGACGATCTCTCCGGAAATCGTCAGCCCAACTTCGCTGGTCGGCGCCCCGTGCCGGACTTTGCTTTTTTCCTTGTAGTACTTCATGGTGTCGAGCCCGTCGCCGAGTTTATTGCGACGCTGGTAGAGAGTCGGACATGGCGAAAGAATCTCGATAAACGAGAATCCTTTCTTCTTGAAGGCTTCCGAAATCGAGCGCGCGATTTGGCGTACGTGGAAAGTTGTCCAACGCGCAACGTAAACAGCACCGGCGGCTTCGACCAGATGCGGAAGGTTGAAACCCGCTTCGAACGATCCGTACGGATTGGTGGACGTGATCGCGTGATCGGGCGTGGTGGGAGCGGTTTGCCCGCCCGTCATCGCGTAAATCAGGTTGTTGACGCAAATCACTTTCAGATCAATGTTGCGGCGTGCGGCGTGGATGAGGTGATTGCCGCCGATGGCCGAGAGGTCGCCATCACCGGAGTAGACCACCACGTTCAGTTTGGGATTGGCCAGTTTCAAGCCGGTGGCGAACGGAATCGCTCGACCATGCGTAGTGTGAAACGAGTCGAGCTTCACATAGCCCGCGACTCGGCCGGTACAGCCGATTCCCGAGACGAGGGCCAGCGATTCCAGATCGATTTTCGATTCGATCAGCGCCTGCGCGAAACAATTCACCGTGGTGCCAATGCCACATCCGGGACACCAGATGTGCGGCATGCGATCGCTGCGCAGAAATGCTTCGACAGGATTTACTAATTCACTCATCGGGCCGCCTCCATGATCGCTTTCAAAATCTGCTCAGGCTGATGAACACTGCCACCGGCGTGGGTTACGGGATACGTTTTGGCCGCTCCGGCTGCCGCTCGTTCCACTTCATGCACCATCTGGCCAAGGTTGAGTTCTGGAACCACGAAGGCTTTCACCTTGGCTGCGAGTTCACGAATCTTGTTTTCGGGGAACGGCCATGCAGTAATCAGGCGAAGCTTGCCGACTCTTAGGCCTTTCGCCCGGGCCAGTTCAATCGCTCGTTGTGCGACGCGCGACGTGATGCCGTAGGAAATCACGACCACATCCGCGCCGTCGAGGTTTTCTTCCTCGAACATCGAGATGCGGTCGGTGGCGTTGCGAATTTTATTTTGCAGGCGCCGTACCAACGTGTCCTGCGTCTGCGGAGTCATATTGGGGTATCCGCGCTCGTCGTGGGTGAGGCCGGTAACGTGAAATTTATAACCCTCACCAGCATGAGCGATCTCCGGAACCAGATCGCCGTTAGTGCCGTAGGGGAGATATTCTTCCGGGGACATTTTCGTGTGCTTGCGAGGTACGACTTCGATCTCATCAGCCGGTGGAATGACGACTTTTTCCGTCATGTGCCCGACCACTTCATCCATCATGAAGAACACGGGAACCCGAAATTCTTCTGAAAGGTTGAACGCCTTGATGGTCAAATCAAAGCACTCCTGCGGAGAATTCGGGCAGAGCGCGATGATTTCATAGTCACCATGCGAGCCCCAGCGCGCCTGCATCATGTCAGCCTGGGCGGGAAGAGTAGGCAAGCCGGTCGAGGGACCCCCGCGCTGCACATCGACGAAAACGCACGGGGTTTCCGTCATCGCCGCATAGCCGATGTGTTCCATCATCAGGGAAAAGCCCGGCCCCGAAGTAACCGTGAATGCTTTGGCTCCGCCCCACACCGCACCTTGCAGAGTGATTGACGCCGCGAGTTCATCTTCCATCTGAATGAAAGTCCCACCTACTGTAGGCACGCGGGCGGCGAAGCGTTCCACCACTTCCGTGGATGGAGTGATGGGGTAACCAGCCGCGAAACGTGCGCCGGCCGCGAGCGCTCCTTCACAGCAAGCATGATCGCCATCGATAAAGTGCACGCCGGTGAGCACGCCGTGGGGATCAGCTCTCATCGCCGTCCTCCTGTTTGGTGGCGAGACTGTTTTTGTGCCCGTAGATTGCGAAATCGGGACAATACATTCCGCACAAGTCGCAGCCACTGCACTTTTCCGGTTGCACAACGTGCGGCGGATGGTAACCCTTGGAATTGAAGGCGGACGAGAGCGCCAGGACCTTGGTGGGACAGAACTCCACGCAAAAGCCGCACGACTTACAGCGCTCCACAACGATGTCAACTCGACCTTTTGCCACGAGTCCCCCACATGCTGGAGTGATTGGGCACTCCCAAGCGTCAGAAACATTATGGAGAGGCGAAGTCGCAACCCGGTGTGACCTCCATCACGCTTGGATGTGAGGTTGGCTACAAAGAAAAAAGCGGCCGGGACGATGCCCGGCCGCCTGATCGAGTGGCGCGCTTAGAAGGTCAAGTTCGCCTTGATCTGGATTTGCCGCGGGGCCGCATCTGCCCCTACGAAGCCACCCAGAATGCTGGTCGGAGTATTGACCGTGCTGGTGATCAGGCCGAATTGCGAGCTGGCCAGATCCGAATTGGGCTGATCGAAGTTGGGGTGATTGAGGATGTTGAACATCTGCACACCGATGCCGAACTTCCCGGACTCCCAGTGGGGGATGTTGAAGTTCTTCATCACCGTGAGATCGGTGTCGAAAAAGTTCGGACCGTAAAACTGGTTTCGGCGTTGCAGTCCGAAGCCCGTGGTTGCCGCGCTGAACGAAGCGGGATTCAGGCACGGAGTAGAGACCGCACCGCTTCCGCAATTCACCGACGCGCCGAGCTGGTTGGCGAAAACGTTGGCGCCGGTATTCGCCGTGGTTCCATAGTTGAAGCTGTTCAGGATACCCGTGGTGTTGGAATCGGTAACCGTGAACGGCAGGCCGCTACGAGCGAAAAGGGTGCCGGCAACGGTCCAGCTTGCCAGCGCGCCCTTCCATCCTTGCAGCTTCGGAGTGTTGTAGACATAGTTGAGGCTGAAGTAATGCCGCGTATCGTAATCGGCATTGCCGTAGTTGAGTTGCTTGACGTTGAACGGATTGCTTGGATTCAACACACTGAAGTTGGTGTCGAGGCTGTATTGCAGGAATCCAGCGTTGGATACGGTGTCCAAGGCATGGCTCCAAGTGTAATTCGCCTGCAACGAAAGATCGGTGAATTTGCGCGTCAGCGACATAGTGACGCCGTTGTAGTTGGAGACGCCGTTGCTCTGCACTTCGGTGATGGTTCCGAAGCGCGGATCAATCGGAGCGGTGGGCAATCCCAGATAGCTGGTCGCGGTCAATGGCGCACCCACAGCAGCCAGGCAAGTGGCGTCGCAATAGCCGTTCTGCCCGGCGTTCTGGAAGGCTTCGTGAATGCCATGATTTCCCACATAGTTAATCTGGAACGACGTCTTCTGTCCCAGTCCCTGTTCGAACGACAGGTTCCATTCCTGGTACTGCGGAGTATGAATTCGGCGCGCTGCGTTAAAGATGCTGGGCGCGACGAAAGGAACTCCAGCGGGAAGAGAAGCTGCGATCGAACTCGCGGTTCCGTTGGCGGCAAAACCGTTGATGAACGCGGTATTTGCGATGGAAGCCAGTGAAGACTGATTCCCGGCAACCGCGGGCGAAAGCGGAGCCGAGCCCACCGTGAAGGTGTTATCCAACGGGGTGTTGGTAATGAATCCATCCACCACGAAGGCGGGGAACTGGTCGATGAAGATGCCGATTCCGCCGCGGATGACGGTGTTCTTGCTAGTGCCAAGCGGCGACCACGCAAAGCCGACGCGAGGCTGCCAGTTGATGTTGTCGAAGTTGGTCAGAGCCTGGTGCTGTCCGGTCTGAATGGTTTGGTTGTATGGCAGATTCGGATCATGATTGATGTCCAGGAACGAATTGTTGAACCTGGCGAAGCAATCCGTCTGGCATACAGGGTTGGAGTTGTGGTCCGCACGCAACGAGAGGGTGAGGCGCAAATTTGGACGAACCGCCCACTCGTCTTGCGCATAGAGGCCGAGGCCGTAGAGAGCGATCGGTTCCGTCAAGCGAGACGGGAAGCTCTGGGTGTAGTTGACGCCCGTCCCGTTGAAGAAGTTCGAGAGGTCCAAGCCGCCGCTGGAGCCAATCGATCCCGCGCCGGGATCGTAATTGGTAACGTCGTAGCGCCGGAAATTAACGCCGAACTTCAGCGAGTGGTTCCCGATCAGTTTCGAATAATCATCTACCACTTGGTACTGGCTTACGTTACGGCCCTGCGGCCAGATGTTCAAGTCGCGGCCGACACGATTGAACGCGCCGCCGTTAAATGAAATCTGGAATGGGATGAGCGCGGTCGCCGCCGACAGACTTGCCGGTTGAAATACGGCGCTGTACCACGATCCGGAAAGGATGAACTGGTTGACCGAGGTTGACCCGAAGGTGTGCGTCTCGTTCAACTGGCCTTCGTACTGAGGCTGATTGCTAGTTGCGTTGAACACCGAGGTGAGCGGGTCGGTATAGCTGGCCTGCACGCCGTGATCGGTGCGGAAATGGATGAAAGCCCGGTCATTGCTGCCGAGGTTCTGATCCACGCGTCCGGTCAATAGCCATTCGTGGTTGAAATTGCCAGCCGTTGAACGGAACTGCAGGGCGCAGGGAGTTCCTGAAGGCAGCAATGTGCTGCTGAAAGTTCCGCAGCCAATGCCGGTTGGGGCGCCTGAGCCGTCGACACCGGGAGTTAGAGTTCCGACGCCTGCGCGAGTCGCGCCCGGAGCGTTGTTATACAGAGAAAAAATCTGGTTGTAGAAAGGAATCGAGCCCGGGCTGACAGTCGCCAAGTTGGCAAGGGTTGCCGCCTGGAACTGCGGACTCGGGATGTTTACGGGCGTGCTGGTGGGCAGCACAACGCGCAAGCCTTCCGTATCTACGAAAAAGAAAGTTTTGTTTTTGATGATGGGACCGCCGAACGAAGCGCCCCACTGGTTGGCGTTGACGAATGGTTTCGGCGTGCCGCTGGCATCATTGAACCAGTTGTTGGCGTTTAGCACGCTGCCATTCCAGAAATAGCTGGCGTTGCCGTGAAATGCGTTGGTACCTGACTTGGTCACGTAGTTCACGTTAGCGCCGGCTAACTGCCCATATTGTCCGGAATAGCCGTTGTTGACGACGGTCGCTTCCTGCACGTCGTTCTGTCCGAGCAGGAGGTTGGTCGCGCCGGAGTTGTTCAGGTTGAGGAACGGATCGTTCTCATTCATTCCATTCACCGTGAACAAATTGGAAGTACCGGGAAGACCGAAGGTGGAATCGTTGCCGTAGCCGCCCTGCGTGTTCATCACTGCGCCAGGAGCGGTTTGCACGATGTAGCTCAGATCGTTGCCCGGGTTCGGCGTAGTCGCGATCTGCTCCGGAGTGTAGTTGGTTGAGATATTTGCATTCTGAGTTTGGACCACGCCGCCTTCCGCCGTGACTTCGACGGTTTGACTGGTGGAAGAAACGGCGGCTTGCAGATTGGCGGTCACCGCCTGACCAACTGTGACGTTGGCATTGCGCTGTGTCGCCTGAAATCCTTGCGGCGAAGCGGAAATCGTATAGCTGCCTGGCGCAAGAAGCGAAAAGCGATAAACGCCCTGCGCGTTGGTGTTGGTGGATTGAGTCTGTCCGTTCTGGTTATTCTTCAACGAGACCTGCACGTTGGGAAGAACAGCGCCGGAAGGATCGGATACAAGTCCGGTGATGTCGCCGGAGACCAGATTTTGTGCGCGCGCTGGAATCGCCAGGCAGAATATGGCGAGCAGCGCGAGCACGTACAGCAATGAATTCTTTGTTCTCATATTTCTTCTTTCCTTCGTAAGAGCAGTTGGCTGATTTCGGTTATGCCTAGGCCCCCGGCGCGGCTCAGATCAAGTGATGAATAGCGCGTTGGGCGAAGACGTTTCCAACCAAAGAAACACGCGATCGGTGGCGGTGAGAGTTGCGGGACCCGACGAGGGGATAGGCAACGGGCAGAAACTGAGAACCGATAGATGTGCGTGCGTCTTCAGCGGGCTTCTCGCAGGCTCTTTCGTTTGCGGAAGCGGGCTTTAGCGATGGGCTGAGCCAGGCCAAACCAGCAACGGGTGTGGCCATGCGACATCGCGAACGGTAGCGGCGCAGTGTCTCAACTTGCCTGTCAGCAAATCGATCTTCTTCAGAATGGTTGCCTGCTATCGTGAGAATATTTTGAAAGGCGGGGCGGACCGCAGCATTCAAACCAGGTATTAACCCTGAACAAAAAACACGATTCAAAAAACCAGACATGCACTGCATACGTTCACTGTGTCTTGTGCAAGCGGGATGCCAACAAGACAAGCCCACT
The DNA here is from genome assembly GCA_963797845.1 of Terriglobia bacterium. GTDB lineage: Bacteria > Acidobacteriota > Terriglobia > Terriglobales > Acidobacteriaceae > DASREM01. The sequence goes on along the minus strand of CAWCRE010000003.1, from coordinate 450,097 downwards.
GTCATCACACAGTCACAATCACTTGCACAGCCACGATTGACAAATGTTTACGAATCGTTCCGTTTCACGGAGAAACATCCAACAACTTGTATCGTAAGTGGATGTTATTTTCTGTGTATGAACGAATTGTTATCGAATTGAAATTAATTTCCGCTGCGGATTTGCTGGACAACTTCAGGCAGGGAGCTGTGTTGAAAAGGGGCGGGCGTGAGAGTGAGAATCAGCATCAGCAGCGCAAGTAGCGCCATGCGGCGGCGACTGGGGCCGACCTCCGGCCACGCGGGAACAACAGGATGGCGCATACCCGTAATGCTGAGCAACACCGCCCAGAGAAACCAGCCGACCCAAAAAAAATATCCCATCGGGATGAGAGCGAGCGCTGTGAGTCGTGACACGAGACGATGCGAGCGTGGGGAAATCGAAAACACGATGTGACCGCCATCAAGTTGCCCGCCAGGAAGCAGATTGAGAGCGGTCGCAAACATGCCCACCCAGGCAGCGATTGCCACAGGGTGAATCAGAAGGGAACTGAGTGGCGCAGCATGTGGATGCAGCAGGTGAACGATCCGAAAAATCAGGGGGAACCCCAATTCAAATGATGGGCCCGCATATCCGGCATGCATGGGCTTGGAAAGTTCCAGGCCAGCGATCAATACCGCAACCGCAACCCCGAAACCGGCAATAGGCCCGGCAATTCCGATATCAAATAATTCCGCGCGCGAGCCGATGGGAGAGCGAATGCGAATAAACGCCCCCAGTGTCCCGATCAAAGTTGGAAAAGGAATGAAGTAGGGCAGCGTGGCTGCGACTTGGTAGCGGCGGCAATACAGGTAATGTCCCATCTCATGCGACAACAAAATCAGCATCAAGGTGAGCGAGAAGGGAACTCCCATCCAAAGGTGCGATCCCTGAATCGCCCATTTCAGAGGGAAGATATCCAAAGAATCATCGGCAGTGGTGAAGATTGGTTGATTGTGAAGAAAGTTGAACTGCATCCGCGCACCGACCACCAGAGTGGTGAAGAAAGTGATCAGCAAGAGCACGGCGTGCAGCCAATAGCGCGGCCTGGCGGGCCGAACCACATACACGTCGAGGGGTTGGTAGTACTCCTGAGTAGTGGAGATTGGCAGGGTGGGATCTGACATCGAGAAATCCAGCGGCGAACGATTCCATGGTGCCACACAAGGAGGCAACCAGAGCAGCTCTTCTGTGCCCAGCTTAATCGATCGACTGCAACTCCTTGCCGGGTTTGAAGCGAACCGCTTTTCCGGGAGGAATGGAAACTTCGGCGCCGGTCCGCGGGTTTCGTCCGATACCAGTCTTGCGGGGCCGGACATTGAACACCCCAAAGCCGCGTAGTTCGATGCGATCACCCTTGGAAAGGGCTCGCTTCATGCTCTCGAAAACGGTCTCGACGGCGAGTTCGGCTTTGGTTTTGGTGATGCCGGTTTTGTTTACAACTTCGTTGATGATGTCGAGCTTAATCACAGGCGCTCCCCCGCTGCAGCACAGTTCTGTTCACCAAGTGCTTGATGCTAAGGGACATAAGGGAGATTGTCAACGGCAGGTGAGTTCTCGTAAGATGAGGTACCCTCAAGTGCACTAGCGGCGATCCGCAGGTCCACCAGCCTGAACCCGCTCACGATCTATACGACGCTGAGCCTGTTAGTGTGTGAAGTCTACTTCCAACGAACTGAATCGAACTTTCCGAGGAGAGTCATGCTGAAAAGCGACCGCTGGATCCGCAAAATGGCCCTGGAACACGACATGATCAACCCCTTTTCCGAGAAACAGGTGCGCGGGGGAGTAATTTCTTACGGGCTCTCGTCTTATGGTTACGATTTGCGCGTGGCCGACGAGTTCAAGATTTTTACCAACGTGAACTCGTCGATCGTAGATCCGAAAAATTTTGACGAGAAATCGTTTGTCACCGTTCGGACCGATGTGGCGATCGTGCCGCCAAACTCATTTGCCTTGGCGCGGTCGGTGGAGTATTTCAAGATTCCGAGGGATGTGCTGACCATCTGCGTCGGCAAATCGACCTATGCCCGCTGCGGCATCATCGTGAATGTCACGCCGTTTGAGCCCGAGTGGGAAGGCTTTGTGACGCTGGAAATCTCCAACACCACGCCACTGCCGGCGAGAATCTACGCCAACGAAGGCTTGTGCCAGATCATTTTCTTTCAGGGCGACGAAGTGTGCGAAGTCAGCTACGCGGATCGCAAAGGAAAGTACCAGGCGCAAAAGGGGATTGTGTTGCCCAAGCTGTGAAGTAGTGCACACTAGTGCTGGAAAGAACTTCTTACGAGCGGAACGCTCAAGCAGGGGACCTGGTACTCGGTACCAGGTACTCGCTACTTCTTGCCGTTCTCGCCTTCTTTGTACATGTACTTGATCGAGGGTTTGTAGATCATCAGGTTGGCTTGGCCGCTGGCGCGAGTCACCTTGATGCAGGTCTTGTCGTACCACTCGATGCAGCCGTGAACTTCTTCCCCGTCGCGCAACACGATGACCATCGGGGTGTGGGCCTGCATCTGCTTCTGGTAATAAAAATTCTCGGCGTTGGTGGTCTCCGGAGGGGCAACTTTTTTGCCGCCCGCGGGACGATCACTGCGCTCACTGCGTTCCGGACGATCGTTCCGTTCGGGTCGGTCGCGGCGTTCTGCCATGTTCATAGGAGTGTGATTGTGATCATTGCGATTCAGCGAGGGCCGAATCAGTTTGCGGTTGGAAAAGCCATCCTGCTCGACAGACTGCTCGACCGGCATGATCGCATCTTTCATGGCACCACCTGTTCGACACGCTTTTTTGTCGCGGGCCACAACACGGCGCTGCAGTGATTGTGGTTACAGAAGGCGTGAACTTTGCAATACCGTAGCACAGGTATGCCGGGTATGACAATCGTTGGAAACAGCTGCGGGCGAGTCCCCCGTCGTTCCCATTTAGGCGCCGGTCTTCTCTAACTCCAGCGCCGCGGCAAACGAATCGATTGATAAAGAGCGCAAAAGATTGCGTCTCATGCCACGTTCGACCTCGGCGAGACGATCGGCCGCGGTCGCGATCCAGGCGAAATCGGCGGACTTAGCCAGCTGGGAAAGTTCTGGCTGAATGTCACGGTTCCGCACCAATTCCGAAGTCCCAGAGTTGAGGAACGCCAAATCCTGCAACAGCGAATACAGGGTGCGCAGGAGCCGCTCCATCTTTTCGCGGCCTTCCGCCCCGGCACGGTAAGTTTCTGTGACTTTAAAGAGCTCCGTATGCTCGCCTGCTCGCAGTGCGGACGAAAGAACTGCGAGAGCGTCCTTGCGGGCCGCGCTGTAGGCGGCGAGGTCGAACGTACGAGCGCGGCCAATGGCGCCCTCACAAAGCCTGGCGACTAATGCACGCTGACTGGAGTTCCAGTCCGGGCGGTGCCTTTGGAGATAAGTCTCAACTTCCTCCGAACTGAGAGCCACAAGAGAAGAGATCATCGAGCGGGAGCGGATGGTGGGGAGAAGTTCTCCGGCATTTTCCGCGAGCAGGAACAGGGTAGCGAAGTCGGGAGGCTCCTCGAGAATCTTGAGCAGGGAGTTGGCAGCCTCCTTCATGAACGCCGCGTCGGTAAAGATGAAAACCTTCTCCCGCCCTTCGGCGGGACGATAGTAGATGCCCTCAATCACCTTTCGGACCTGGTCCACCTTGATCATCATTTGAGGTGGGTCCGGAGGGATGATCAGAACGTCAGGATGAGTCTGAACGAAGAGGCGGGTTTCTTTCTTATCTGTCTCCCGCAGCCCTTCGCGTGCTTCCGTGGCCTCAGCTAGACGGGCGTTCAGATCGTCGGAGCCGGAGATCCGAGTGCAGTTGGCGCAAACTCCACAGAAATCCGGCAACCCATCCGTAATAGTTGGCGTAAGGCAATTCATGGCCTTGGCCAGCATGAGTGCCAAAGTGTATTTTCCGGAACCGGCAGGGCCGGTGAGAATCATGGCCTGCGGAAAGCGCTGGCGAGCCAGCATCTCGCGCAGGTGCCGAACCGTTTCCTGGTTCCCGTGAAAATCTGAAAATGGCATGGTTTTTACACTCTGCGCGAGAGAAGTATCACGCCGTTTTCGAGAGCTTTAGTTTTTTCTGCACTGCTTCCATTATCCTGGAATGGGTTTGATTGATCGTGCCACGCGCATCGATTGTAACCACACGACGCGGTTCGCGTTTGGCGATGAGATGATACGCATCGCGAACACGTCCGAAAAATCCTCGATTCTCCTGCTCAAACCGGTTCTCGTTCCCGTGTCCAAGCTGAGAGGATCGCGAGCGATTACGGCGGCGCGCCCGCTCCACGCTGTGCGCGACATCGGAATCCATCAGGATGGTGAGGTCTGGCTGCAGTCCTCCGCAGACGATCTTGTGCATTTTAAGAACCGGATCGCTGCCCAGCTTGCGGCCGCCACCCTGGTAAGCCTCGGTGGAATCGGTGAAGCGGTCGCAGAGGACAACTTTTCCCTCTGCGAGGCCGGGTTCGATGACTTCCTTGATATGCTGCGCGCGCGACGCAAACATTAAGCTCAGCTCCGCCATCGAAGAAAGTCCGGTGGTTGCAGCGTCGAGCAGGAGTTTGCGGATATTCTCCCCGGCTTCGGTACCGCCGGGTTCCCGGGTCTTCACTACCTTGAAACCTTGCTCGCGAAGGCGTTGAGCCAGCTTTTCGAGTTGGGTGCTTTTTCCGCAGCCATCGAGGCCTTCGAAGGTAATGAAAAATCCGCGACGGGGATGAGTGCTCACAAGAAAAATGATAGCAGAGGGCGCGCAAACACCAAGATGCCGCGCGAGATTGCATGGCCTGATATATTGAACCCTTTCACTACCCGGAAAAAGCGAGGTTAATCCCAGAATGTTGAACGCCCGGTCCCGCGGTCTGCGCTTCTTGCCATCCTTGCTGCTTTGCTCAGCGTTTGTATTTGCCGCACCGGCTCCGCGTATTCACGTCGCCGTGGATGCGACCCAGGCTGCGCGCAAGATTTTTCACGTAAAGATGATCGTTCCCGCCAGTGCTGGCACGATGACGTTCTATTATCCCGAGTGGATTCCGGGTGAGCACGGCCCCACCGGTCCCATTCAAGATTTGACAGGCCTTTTCTTCACGGCAAGCGGCAAGAAGCTGGCCTGGCGCCGCGACCTGCTCGACGGTTGGACATTCCACGTAGAGGTACCTCAAGGCGTGAGCAATCTCGAAGTCGCATTCGATTTTGCATCTCCCGCGGGCAATGAAGGGATCTACACTGGCGGACCTTCGGCCACCGACAAGATGGCGGTGCTGAGCTGGAACACTCTGGTCCTATATCCAGCGGGTTGGACTTCTGACCAAGTCATGTTTGAAGCGAGCGTCCGATTGCCGCAGGGATGGAAATACGGCACGCCGCTCCCAGTCGCAAATGCCACGGGAGAGGAGATTTCCTTCCAGCCTGTGTCCCTCACTACGCTGGTGGACTCTCCAATTATTACGGGCGAGTTCCTGCGCGTGATTCCGCTGGCGAGCACGCCCGTGGTTCACGAAATGGATATCGCAGCCGACAGCGCAGCCGCGCTGGATGCGCCTGCTGAGTTGATCGAGCATTACAAAGCGATGGTCACGCAAGCATTAAAGCTTTTCGGCGCTTATCACTATCGTGATTACCACTTCCTGTACAGCCTGAGCGATCACGTGGCTCATTTTGGCCTGGAGCATCACGAGTCGAATGACAGCCGCGTGAGCGAGCGATCCATGATTGATCCTGAGCTACGACTTCTGGCGGCGGGGCTGCTGACTCACGAATACGTTCATTCATGGAACGGTAAATATCGTCGCCCGGCGGACCTCGCCACTCCCGATTACCAGAAACCGATGCAAACCGACCTGCTCTGGGTCTATGAAGGTTTGACCTCCTATCTCGGCGATGTGTTAAGCGCGCGTAGCGGGCTGAGAACGCAATCGGAATTTCTGGACTCAGTGGCGCAGATTGCTGCCGATCTCGATCATCGATCGGGTCGGGTGTGGCGGAATTTGCAGGACACGGCCGATGGTGTGCCAGCCATGCAGGGTGCGCCTCACGAATGGGAATCGTGGCGCAGGCCGCTCGATTACTACGATGAGGACGTGTTGAACTGGCTTTGGGTGGACACGATCATTCGCCAGCAGACCCAGGGCAAGAAATCGATTGACGATTTCTGTCACCTGTTTCACGGAGGTCCGAGCGGAACTCCGGAGCTCAAGACCTACACGTTCGACGATGTAGTGAATGCATTGAACCAGATCGCTCCTTACGATTGGAAAGGGTTCTGGACGGAGCGCCTGCAAACTCACGGGCCCGGCGCTCCCCTGACCGGCATTGAGCGTAGCGGCTGGAAGTTGGTTTATGACGAGAACCGGTCGGACGAAGTGAGAGCCCGAGAATCAACTCGGGAAAACGTGAATGTGGAATATTCGGTCGGGATGAACCTCAAAGAGGACGGTACGGTCGCCGATACCGTCGAAGGCATGCCGGCCGCCAAGGCAGGAATTGGTCCGGGCATGAAGGTCGTCGCGGTGAATGGAAAGAAGTTTTCCGCAGAGGTTCTGCGAGATGCATTGAAAGCCGGCAAAGGCGGATCGACACCTCTGGACCTTCTGATCGAGAACACCGACTACTTCAAGACTTTCAGCATCGATTACCACGACGGAGAGAAATACCCCCACCTGGTGCGGGATGAGTCAAAGCCGGACATGCTGGGGGACATCATCAAAGCACGCTAGTACTATGATTTTCCATCAATGCCTGCGAAAAGGTCGGTCTCTCCGCAAGGGGATCCGGGAAGAGTAGACGCAGCCAGGTGAAAGCTTTCCTGTGTGCCTCGATTGCTGATGTGCTCCTCGAAGCGCGGCCACAGCGCCGACTGCGTGGTGTGCGCCTTGAATGCGGATATCTTGGTCTGGAGGTAATTGCCGATCTCGATCACGGCGGTTGCAGGAGATAGCGTGATCGGTTGCCGGTCCGGCAATCCCGCATCAGCCGTTGCGTAATAAAGTTTTTGCGCGAGATGCGTACGCAAGCCATCGGTGAGCTGATCGGGATAACGGTTGTTTCGTCCAGCCCAGTGAAAAGCCATGGTGGCAAATAAGGACGCCATCGAATGATCGTTGTGACCGGTAACGCCACCTTCCGGGCCGAACGTCATGATCACATCCGGACGGAACTTCCGTATGCGAAGCGTCAGCTCGCACACTACCTGGTAAAGATCCTGGCGGTACAACTTCCCATCGGGATAGTTCAAGACCTCGCATTGCGTGACTTTCAGAATGTCACATGAGGCTGCGAACTCCTTGCGGCGAACGGCTGAGAGATCTTCATCGCTGATATGACCACCGCGATTGGTAGCGGCTTGTCCCGGCGTTAAACAGATCACCGAAGTTTCTACGCCGCGGTCACGATAGAGGCGCAAACTCCCGCCGAAACCTCCAGCTTCGTCGTCGGGATGCGCGGTCACACAAAGCAATCTTGGCATGCTTCGATTCTAACCAATACGAGAATTGCACGGTGAGAAGCGCCTTAGACGGCTTCTTCGTCCAACAGTTCTTCCACTATCTCACTGGCGGGGATTTCATCGTCCTCGATCATGAACTCAAGCACTTCCTGCGGTACCGGAGCGTTCCACACGGGAGCGAAAGAGAGACGATGAAGCGGGGAGGGCCCATGCTCACGCAAAGCAGCTTTGTGACGCGGGGTGCTGTAGCCCTTGTTCGAAGCCAGACCATAAACCGGAAAGACCGGGTCCCACTGCTTGACCATGCGGTCGCGTTCGACCTTGGCAAGGATAGAGGCGGCAGCGATAGAAGCGGAAAGGGCGTCGCCATGAATGATGGGACGCTGCGCAAGTTCGCAGTCGATGCGGACTGCGTCAATCAGGAGGAAATCAGCGGCAGGCTTCAATGCGAGCACAGCTTCGCGCATGGCTACTCGCGATGCCTGGTAAATGTTGATTTGATCGATACGTGCCGAATCGACAGCGGCGACGGCCCAGGCGATCGCATGTTCGCGAATGCGCTCGGCAAGAACCTTGCGTCGCTCCGCCAGCAATAGTTTGGAATCGCGCAGACCACGGATGCGATAGGCGGGATCGAGGATCACCGCCCCGGCGACTACGGGGCCAAATAGCGAGCCCCGGCCAACTTCGTCGACTCCGGCAACCAGCGTAGCGCCGCCCTGCCAAGCCTCTTTTTCAAATTTCAGCGTGCAGTGCAGCCGTTTGAGCAAGCGCAGTTTGGCAGCGGCGCGGGACAACTTCTTTCCGGGAACGATTTTCGTTTTCGGAGACATCAGGCCTGGGAGTTAAGAGCATCATCGCCGAGGTGATCATCCGACGCAAGAAGAAAGCCGAAAAGGGAAGTGGAACGCCTGCTATAGCTTGCCGAGAGGTAACCAAGCGGGGCGTTACTGCAGTACATTGACCGCCTTTCGAACCCGTTGGTAACGTCGTGTAGAGGGAAATCCCGATTACTGGACCTAGGGCGTGAATCAGGAAAATCCAACCTTCGAAGCGCAGCGCAATGACCGGCGGGTGCATGTGGCGCTCCCGGTGCGGGTCACCTATTGGGATTCGGAAAACAAGCCATGCCTCGACATGGCGTGCACCTACGACATCTCGGCCCATGGCGCGCGGGTCACAGGCCTGCGATATGTGAAGCAGGCCGGTGAGATCATCGCCATCGAACGTGGTCGTAATAAGACGTTCTGCCGCGTGGCTTGGATTGGCGAACCCCATACCGAGATGCATGGCCAGATCGGCATTCAGTGTGTGGAAAGCGACCGCGTGATGTGGGACGCGGAGTTGCGCGAACTGGAAACTGTGTATGAAACACTCCAGGGAAGCGGATCACGCGGGAGATCATCGGCGGGACCGGCAAATCGCAACCGGCGGCGCTTTCAGCGGTTCGCCGTGGATGCGAACGCAAGATTGATTCAATCGAATGCGGCCGCGGAAGCGGCTGCACTGAAAGATCTTTCCGAGACCGGCTGTTGCCTGGCGCGTACCAAGAATATCCTGGTACCAGGAACCGAACTGAAGCTCGCCTTGTCGGTGGGAAACTACGATCTTGCGGTGAAGGGAAGCGTTCGCCATGCAGAATTCGATTTCGGCATCGGCGTAGAGTTCCGCGAAATTCGCAAGGGCGATCGCCAAGTCTTGCAATTTCTGCTGCGAAGGCTGGCCGAGCAGGAAGAGGAAAGCATCAACGAAGCCGCGGAGCTGGCGGGAATCTAAGTCCTAGCTGACAATTCCCAATCAAAGCAATCTGCGGACCGAAATCGGATTTCGGCCCGCGTCCGAGTTTTTGGATCGCGACTACGCTTTGGCGTGATCGCGATCAACGTCTTTCAGGCGTGCGGCTTTCCCGCGGAGTCCACGCAGGTAGTAGAGCTTGGCACGTCGCACTTTGGCCGACCGCATGATTTCGACGCGATCGATGACGCGCGAGCTTGAGGGGAAAATACGCTCGACCCCTTGTCCGAAGCTGATTTTGCGGACGGTGAAGCTGGCCTGCGGGCCGTTGCTGCGCGAGATGACGACGCCTTCAAACGCCTGCACGCGTTCTTTGTCGCCCTCTTTGATTCGCACGTGCACCTTGACGGTGTCGCCGGGAACGAAATTGGGCAGATCGGCGCGCTTGGTTTTGGAGAGCAGTTTATCGATGATCAGGTTGGTCATGGCCTTGTCCCTTCTAAATATCTTCGCCCTTGATCTGGGCCAGTAATCTCTTGTCTTCTTCGCTCAGCGTCGCCGCATTCAGCAGATCGGGGCGGTTGCGGAGCGTTTTCTCTAAAGCCGTGCGGCGACGCCAGCGCCGGATTTCTTCATGGTTCCCGGAAAACAAAACTTCCGGAACTGACATTCCGCGAAATTCCGCGGGCCGCGTGTAATGCGGATAATCAAGCAGCCCACCCGATGCACAGGTGGACATCGATCCACTCTGCGTCAGGCCCGTCTCGCTGGTAAAGGACTCCTGACGAGTCGAGTTCTCGTTTCCGACCGCGCCCGGCAAGAGCCGAGTCACGGCATCGACGATGATCGCCGCTCCCAGTTCTCCACCGCTCAGAACGTAGTCGCCGATCGAGATCTCGCGATCGGCAAGATGCTCGCCTACGCGTTCGTCCACGCCCTCATAACGGCCGCAGATCAGGATCATACGCTCCAGCTCTGCCAATGCACTGGCGCCCGCTTGCGAGAAGCGCTGGCCTTGCGCCGACAACAATATGACGCTTTCCTGCGCCGAAGTTCGTTCAGCGAGCGGCGCCACATTCAGGCTCTCAATACATTCAAAGATCGGTTCCGGCTTGAGCACCATGCCCTCGCCGCCGCCAAATGGACGGTCATCTACGGTCCGGTGGCGATCGTGGGTAAAAGCCCGAAGATCGCGAATTTCTATCTGCGCCAGCCCGGCTTGCCGGGCTCTGCTGATAATGCCATGCTCGAACGGCCCCTGAAAAAACTCGGGAAAGATCGTTAGAATGTCGATCTTCATCTTCGAGTCGGGAGCAGCGACTTTGCTACTCTCTATTGCCTCTTTGCTGCTCTTTCTCTTCTGCCGTCAAAGGCGCGTTGACTTCCAGTAAGCCTTCCGGCAGGTTCATCACGATCCGCTTGCCAGCGATGTCCAGGCTCTTCAAGAACGCTTGCGCAAATGGTATCTCGTGTTCTTGACTGCCCGCGACGACGACCAGCAGCGGCGCTTCTCCAGCGCCGAATCGAACATCGTTGACGATTCCAATTTCACGCTCACCGTCGAAGACAGTGCATCCGACGAGGTCGCTAACGTAATTCCAACCTGTGTCGAGCTGCGCGCGATTCTCTTTCGCGACCTGCAACTCGGCGCCTACTAATGTCTCGGCGTCAGACATTGAATCGACTCCGGCGAACTTCAGGACCAGGTAGGTCTTATGGGGCCAAAGATCTTCAATTTCCAACTCACGCCGTGAACCTTGCTCGGAGAGCGCCAACAGTTGCATACCTTCGCGGAACCGGTCTGGTACGTCACTGTGCACTTCGACGGCGACTTCGCCGTGGCGTCCTTGCGTTTTCACGACGCGCGCGAGCGTGATGAATTGGCCGGACAATGCTATGCGCCTGCTACTCGATGATCTCCAGCGTGAAGCGCTTGTGCAGTTTCACGCCGGCTGCACTCAGCAGAGTGCGTAAGGCGCGGGCGGTGCGTCCTTGCTTGCCGATGACCTTGCCCACATCGTTCGGCCCGACCTTGAGCTCGAAGACGGTGCCTTGCTCGCCATCGGATTGGTTGACGGTGACGTGATCGGGATCGTCGACCAGCGACTTGGCGATCTGTTCGATCAGGGCCCGCATATCCCCACTTTGCTCGCTCATACGCGGCTCCTTTGCGGTGGGGTGAACTTTCCAGTCGTACTCACTGCGGGGTTAGGCTACTGCGGGGGCGGCCGGAACTGGTTTCGAGACGATCTTGCTGACTCGGTCCGACATCTTGGCGCCCTTGGAAACCCAATAATCGATGCGCTCGCGTTTGAGCTCAATGCTGGCGGGGTTCGTACGGGGATTGTAAGTTCCCACGACCTCGACCGAGCGGCCATTGCGCGCGCGTTCCTTCTCGATCACCACCACGCGATAATGCGGTTGTTTGCGCGCACCCGTGCGCGCCAGACGGATCATTAACACAGAGCTTTGCTTCCTTTCCTAGTCCTTCTGGAGGGAGTGAGACAAACCATTATTTTTGCAGAATTTAGGGGGATTGTAAAGCGAGACTCAGGGCTTGATTTCTATCGGAGTACCGTCGGCCACGGCTTGCCAGATTTCGTCCATCTCCTGATCGGCCACCGCGATGCAGCCGTCGGTCCAATCGAGGGTTCGGTGCAGCGAACCGAGCCATCCGAAGCCGTTGGGCAGGCCGTGGATCATGATGTCTCCGCCGGGATCGGTCCCCGTCTTAACCGCCTTAATTCGCTGCTCCGGAGTCGGATACGAGATGTGGAGAGAGCGATAGAACCGGCTTCGCGGATTGCGGCGGTCAAGAATGTAAGAGCCTTCCGGCGTCTTGTGATCTCCCTCGCGTTGTTTTGGACCGACAGGTTCGCTGCCGAGCGCGACTCTATAAGTTTTCAAGACTGTGGAACCTGACATTAGAGTCAAAGTGCGCTCGTGCTTCACCATGATGACGCGGTCGGCCTTGGCGGTCCTGCCGAGGGGAACACTTTCCGCCGTGAAGGCGGCGAGCAGAAATGCTGTCACTATCAACTGGAGTTGCACATCTCATATTGTACAAATCCAGAGCTGGACTATGAACGTGGAGAAAGTAACCCTTCGCGAAGCTTCGACCGAGGACCTCGATCTGCTGGTTGCGCTCATGCGCGAAATGCAGGTGGACGATCCGTGGTCGTGCGAATTTACCGATCAGCACGCGCGAGAAGCAGTGCAAAACCTGCTCCGCGATTCCTCGCTGGGCCGCATATGGATGATCTGCCTGGGCAGCGATGTGGTCGGCTACATTGTGCTTAGCTTCGACTACAGCCTGGAATATGGCGGCAAGTGCGGGTGGGTAGATGAATTCTTTGTGCGCCGGGAGCATCGCGGGAAAGGCATCGGCTCGCAGGCGCTGCAATTTTTCGCCGAGCGTTCTCGCGAGCTGGGAGCCAGGACGGTGCATTTAGGCGTGAGGCGGGGAAATCCGGCGATTGACCTGTACCGCCGCGCCGGCTTTAAAGAACACGATGCCTATGTCATGACCAAGTGGCTGACGGAGCCGGGCTAGTGTTTCTCTAGGGCGGCCAGGATGTTGAGCGGCTCAGGGCGGGCGGTGTAGTCAGGGTTGGCGTTCGCGTAGAGCACGGTTCCGTCGCGTTCGAGAATGTAGGTGGCGGGGATTGGCAGTTCCCAACTGGCGTCTCCGTTGACGCGGGGCAGGTTGATGAACACGCGCTTGTAGATTTCCTGCTGCTCGTCGGGGACGCGATATGCCAATCCAAACTCTTTCGCGACTTTGTTGCCGGTGTCACTCAGCAAGGGAAATTTCAGCTTGTGCTGGTCGGCCATAAAGAAGGCTTGCTGCTCGATTTGTGGCGAGATAGCAACCATGCTGGCGTCAGCGGCCTGAATCTGGCCGACGATTTGATTCATGGCTTCAAGTTGGCCGCAGCAGAACGGGTCCCAGCGGCCTCGGAAGAAGCAGATCACCAGGCGGCCATGGGAAAGCAGATCGGCGGAAGAAACCGTTTTGCCCTGGTGGTCCTTCAGTTCGAAAGCGGGCGCGGTGGCCCTGACCTGCAGAGCGTGCTCAGCGATTTTTTGTGCCTGTAGTTGCTCTACTACGCGCTGATGCAAAGCGCGGATCTCGGTCGGGACGTATTTCTCGATGAGGGCTTTGCGCTCGGCGAAAATTTCGCTAAGCGGGCGGAGGTCGATCGAGTTGGACTCTTCCAGAGATCGCCACTTCATAAGACCGTCGTTGGTCGCTGGTCGTCGGCGAACCCACGCCGCAAGACAGGCTTGGTTTTTCTGTGTTCCGAACAGCTCGTTTGCCGACCAACGATAGCAGACGACTACATCCCGGGGAACTTCATCCCTGCCAGTCGCCTCGCGAAGCTGGGCTTGCCCATCTGCTTGAACATCTTTCGCATTTGCGCGTACTGACGCAGCAGGTTGTTCACTTCCTGCACGGTAGTTCCTGAGCCGCGGGCAATGCGTTTGCGGCGGCTGCCGTTGATGGACTTCATGATGATTGCGCTCGTGCGAGGTCATCGAGTTGATGATGGCCTCGACGCGATTGATCTGGCCTTCGTCCACTTTGTCGGCGTGCTTCTGCAATCCGGCAAAGGGACCGATGCTGGGCAGCATTCCCATCAGGCTCTGCAGCGATCCCATCTTCCTGACCTGGCGAAGTTGGTCGCGAAAATCTTCGAGCGAGAAGCCGTCGCCGGTCAGGGCCTTGGTGGCCATCTCCTCGGCTTTTTTCTTGTCGATCTGCGACTCGGCTTTTTCGATCAGCGACAGGATGTCGCCCATGCCGAGGATGCGGGAGACGATGCGGTCGGGATGGAAAGGCTCGAGCGCATCGTATTTTTCACCGACGCCGATGAACTTGATCGGCTGCCCGGTGACCTGTCGAATCGAAAGCGCCGCGCCGCCGCGAGCATCGCCGTCCATCTTGGTGAGCACCACGCCGGTCAAGGTCAAGCTTCTTGTGAAACTCGTCGGCGGAGCGGACGGCATCCTGTCCGGTCATGGCATCGGCGACGAACAGGATTTCCTGCGGGTTCAGCAGCTTCTTTAAGCGACTGCATCTCGTCCATGAGCTGGTCGTCGATGTGCAGACGGCCGGCGGTGTCGACGATCAGCACATCGCATGCCGCTGATGACGGCCTCGCGTCGCGCTTCCTTGGCGAGACGCTCGACAGTCGCGGTATTCGCTTCCCCAACTTCACCTTCGTAGATATTGGCCTTGATGGCCTGCGCGACGACTTTCAATTGCTCGCGGGCGGCGGGACGATATACGTCGACCGAAACCAGCAGCGGACGGTGTCCGCCATTCTTCAGCCAGTTCGCCAGCTTGCCGGAGGTTGTGGTTTTGCCGGAACCTTGCAGCCCGGCCATCAGGACGACGCGTGGGAGGCTGGGAGGCGAACTTCAGCTTGGCGGTATCGCTGGCCGAGGGTCTCGACCAGTTCGTCGCGGACGATCTTGATGACCTGCTCGCCGGGAGAGAGGGCAGTCAGCACTTCCTGTCCGACGGCTTTGGCCTGGATGTGGTCGATCAGAGCTCTTGACGACTTTGAAGTTGACGTCGGCTTCGAGGAGCGCCAGACGGATTTCGCGCAGGGCCTCCTGAATGTTCTCTTCGATGAGGACGGCCTGTCCGCGCAGGCTCTTGAAGGCGCGTTGGAGTTTTTCCTGGAGATTCTCAAACATAGGTCAGGGAACTATTTTAGCAGTGAGGAGGGATGAGCATTCAGCACTTAGCAGTCAGCATTCAGCTATTCGCGCCGGAGTCGAGATCGGGCTGAATGCTGATTGCTGAATGCTTACTTCCAACATCGACAAAATCTCCGTCTCCCGGAATGGCTACCTGCTGGATCACGCGTGCCGCCTCGAGTTGAAAGGCCAGATCGGCGCGGGTTAGCAGGCAATGGTTGATGGCCTCCATGTGAACCGCGACGACCTGCGCTTGGGGAGCCGCCTGACAGGTCGCGATGACGTCGTCGGCGGTCATCGTGATGGGATCGCCTTCCAGGAAGCGCGCCCCGCCTGTATTCAGGACCACGATTCTGGGCCGGTGGTCGCGTATGGCTTGTTGGACCTCTTCACACCAGATCGTGTCGCCTGCGATGTAGAGTGTCGGGTTCCCGGCAGCGAGCAGAACGAATCCGGAGACGGGAGCCATGGCTTTACCGATCTCCCCTGTGCCGTGTTGGCCGCCGGTGCGGCGTAATCTCAATGCCTCTCCAGTGCAGCGACTGGTGCACGACCTGAGTTGCGGAAAATCCGAGATCGCGGAACTTCTGCTCGTCCTCCGGTTGGCAGAACAAGGGCAAATCTTTTGGAAGCATTTGGGCCGCGGTCGAGTCCCAGTGATCACTATGGGTATGCGTGACCAGCACGGCCCGGACGTCCTTGATGACTTCAGCGGCAGGCATTGGCAGTGGCACGAGCGGATTGTTGCGCGGGTTCGGCGAATTCTGGATGGCTGGGCGCGCTCCTGCCCCGTCGAGCATGGGATCGACGAGAATTTTCTGCCCGTTGTACTCGACCATCAGCGTGGCGTGGCGGACCAGTTGTAGTCGCATCTTACGTCGCTCCGAAAATCTCTGTCGCCGCGATCACCGTGTTGCAGTGAATTGTCACTGTGTCGTCGACTTTGTGCGCGTAGCCTCCCGCAAATGTCACCATGACCGGAATGTCGCGAGCCTTGGCGACTCTAAACATCAGCTCATCGCGCCGCTTCAGGCCTTCGATCGAAAGCGACAGGCCGCCGAGTTGGTCCTCGCGATAGGGGTCAGCGCCAGCGACGTAGCAGATTAATTCCGGATCGAATTGCCGCAGTCCCGAACTGAGCGCGTTGTCGAGCCACGCGAGGTAATCGTCGTCGCCTATGCCATCGGGCAGATCCACGTCTATCGAAGAGGGCGGCTTCCACGCCGGGTAATTGTGCTCCTGGTGAAGAGAGATGGTGAACACGTCGCCCGAGTGGGCGCTGCGCAGCTTGGGCTGCGGATGCAGTGTTGACGGCCCCCCCGATGGCAGCGGCTTGCCCGGGATCCGCATGCCGGCGAAGATGGCCGCGGTTCCATTGCCCTGATGCACGTCGCAATCTACAGTCATGGCGCGGGTGATCTTATCGTCGCGCTGCATGCGGCGGATCGCGATGGCGACGTCATGAATCATGCAGAAGCCTTCGCCATGATCGGGGAACGCGTGGTGAAAACCGCCAGCTATGTTGAACGCGATGCGGTCGTTGAGCGCGTAATCCGCGGCCAGGATCGAGCCTCCGGCCGTCAACCAGAAGGCCCGCACCAGTTCGGGTGAGTAGGGAACTTCCATTTCCAGTTCCTCACGTGCGGAAAGTGTTCCGGTTTTTAGCTTCTGCACATACTGGGGAGTGTGCACGAGCAGGATGTCCTGATCGGACGCCGCCTGCGGGGTTACGAAATCAGCCGGTTCGGCAACGCCAGTCTCCAGCAATCGCCGTTGAATGCGCTGATATTTTTCAGCAGGAAAGACGTGTGCGCCGATCGGTAGGTAATAGTCGTCACTGTAGACGAGCTTGAAGGGAAGCATTCAGCACTCAGCATTCAGCACTCAGTCAAGTGAGCACTGAAAAACTACCTATCATACTCGCCCCAGACCTGATGCGCCGATTTGGGATGACCGAGAATCTGGGGGCTGAATCCTGAGGGGTTGAATGCTGACTGCTATTTCTTGCGGCCGCTCTGCACGGGTGTCACGATTCCTCGACGCACCGGGACGATTGCCCCGCGCGATGGATCAGCGGCAGCGGTGGCGCGGGAGAGCACTTCTTCCTGGATGTATTTCACGAAGTCCTGGATCTGGACGCTGCATCTCCTCCATGCGCTCACGCATTTGCAGGATGATCGCGATACCGGAGATATTCACCCCCAAATCGCGCGCAAGGGAGAGAATGAACTCCAGACGCAGCAAATCTTCGTCCGTGTAGAGCCGGGTGTTGCCTTCGGTGCGAGAGGGCTTGAGCAAGCCTTCGCGTTCGTACAGGCGCAGGGTTTGGGGATGAATGCCGTACATCTCGGCTACGGCCGAGATCATGTATGCGCCCTTGGCTTTTCGCTTCGTCACAGGTTCGTCGTTGTTCCATACTAATTTACAACAAGCACAAAAACGCCACGGATCGGACGGATGGCTTGAGTTGGACCCGTGAAGATCCGTGGCCAGATTTCAGGCAGCGGGTTCGGTTTCGCGCTGTGGCAGGGTATTCCATCCCGCAGGCTTGAGGGTGTGGTTGAGCGCGTAGGCGATCACGCCCGCCCCAATCAGAATCATGCCGAAGGCAAATGAGCTCATGCCGAGCACCTGCTCGGTTTGGCTGCGCATGATGGAAAAACCCAGCAGCAGCACGGGGGGAATCCCAACCATGACCGCTCCAATCATGCCTCCCGGAACGCGAAATGGACGCGGCAGTTCGGGCTCCCTGACTCGCAGCCAGACCAATGCTGCGAACTCGAGTGAGAGGCTCGCGCCGTAGAGAAGAATGTCGATCGTAACCAGGCGTTCGAAGCCGAGTCCGAGGCAGCAGGCCCATCCGATTGCGCACACAATGATGGCCACCCAGGGAGCCCGTGTGCGGGGATGAAGTTTGCCAAACACTTTAGGCAACATGCCGTCCTGCGCCATGGCCAGCGGCAGGCGGGAGTAACTCATCACCAAGGCGTTGAACATGCCGAAGGCGCTCATCATGCCGCCGAGCACCAATCCGATGCGGAGCAGTGGGCCGCCGAGCATGCCTGCAATCTCGGCCCAGGAGCCGGTTTCCCATGCGCTAGGCGCCAGGCCGGTCATCCACATGGCCGCAACCGGCACAACGTAGCTCAGGGAGACAATCACGACCGCAGCCAGCATGGCGCGGGGGTAAGTCTGCTGCGGACGTTCCACTTCCGTGGCGATGGTCGAAGCGTTGTCCCATCCCATGTAGTTCCACATCGAGATGAGGAGACCGCCGATAATGTCGACGGTGGAAGTAGTCGGAGCGGTAACCGCCCCAATCAGGGATCCGAGCTTGAATGGGGCGAGTGCGACGATCACGACAAAAGGCGCCGATAGCAGAAAGAAGAGCCAGAGGGAAGTAGTCGAAACGACTTTCACGCCGGCGATATTCAAAAGCGAGCAGACGATCACCACCGCCAGTCCGACGATCACGCCGCGGTGTCCTTGGGAGAACCAGGGAAAAACGCGAATCAGGTAAGCGACGAACAAAGTCGGGTAGATCGCCATATCGAAGATGCTGGCGACCAGCGACAAGCCAGGCTTCCTGAAAGCCCCAGAAATTGCCCATAGCGCGGCGCACCCACGCGTAATAACCGCCTTCGTGAGGCAGCGCGCTCGACAGCTCCCCGATCATGAAAGCCGTAGGCAGGCTCCAAAGCAGGGGCGTGAGCAGCAGGATGAGAATGGCTCGACCGTATCCGGCACCGTGCACGATGTCTTCCGTGCCGTAAGTTCCGCCCGACACCATGAAGAAAGTGGCGGCCACGAGCGGCCACAAGGTGAGGCGAACGAACTTTTTCTTCCCGGGGGTTACGACGGTTAGCTGAGATGGGTTGGTTGTCGCGCTAGCTGTTGCCAATTTCTATGGCTTCCTCCGCAAGCGACTCACTCTCACCACCTCGTCCCTTGTATCGAGGCTCCCGGGTGAAGTGCGATTCCACGGGCATTTCGGCGAAGTTAGTTCGCAGTCGAGAGGATACGGCAAATCTTTATAGCGGTGGAAAAAATCTTGTAAAAATTTGTGCGCGGGTAACCGGAACCTATTCCAGAAGCGGAGATCCCCGCGCGGTGATGGCTACTGAACCTTGCTCCAGAGTTCTTGACGGGGGTCTTCGGGATTGAGCTTCGCGAGCTCCCGCAACAGCTCCTTGGTCTTCTCGTCTCTTGGCACGGGAACTCCGACGCGGATCTCGACGATTTCGTCGCCGCGAGTTTCATCGCGAGTGGCCGAGGAAACACCTTTTCCCCGCAGCCGCAGCTTCTGGCCGGACTGCGTTCCAGGCGGAATTTTCAGCTGTGCGCGGCCATCAATCGTGGGAACCTCGATTTTGGCACCCATAGCAGCTTCGGTGACGCTGACCGGCACGGTGAGATGGATGTCATCGCCTTCGCGATGAAAAATCGGATGTTGTTCTGCCCGAATGATCACGTAAAGGTCTCCGGGCGGTCCGGCATGGGAGCCCGCATTTCCCTTGCTCGGAATGCGGATTCGCTGTCCATCGCGAGTTCCAGCCTTGATACGGACTTCGATCTGCTCGTTCCGCTGGATCGTGCCTTCGCCGTGACACACCGGGCAAGTGGAAATGTTCTTGCCCGTCCCATGACAACGCGGGCAGGCGACATTGAATTTCATGCGCCCGGCGGTTTGCTCGATGGTGCCCTTGCCCTTGCACTGCGGGCACTCACCGGGCGCTTCGATGAAGCCATTGCCGTGGCAATTTGTGCAGGTGTCCTGCCGGGCGATGCTCAGGCGAATGACGCCCCCGCGAACCGCTGTCCAGAACGGAACAGTGACCTGGTATTCGAGATCGGTTCCGGGCTCAGGCCCCTCGGGACCGGCCGATGGCTGGCGGCCGCCAAACATTCCAGAGAAGATGTCGCGGAATCCGCCAGAACTGCTGCCGCTGGGACGCCGACTGCCGCCCCGTGCTCCGCCTCCCTCGAATAGGTCGGAGAAGTCGAATCCGTTGAAGTCGAATTGCGAGCCTTGACCTCCGCCTGCTCCGGGTTGACCTCCGGGAAAGCCGCCCGGGAAGCCGCCGGAAAAACCTCCGGGACCATCAGCAGCACCGGGTTGACCTCCGCCCCGCGCATAGGCCTCGGCGGTGGCGGGATCGATGTTGTCGCTGTAAAAGCCGAGCTGGTCGTAGATCTTGCGCTTTTTGGGATCGCTCAGGACATCGTTGGCCTCGGAAAGCGCTTTGAACTTTTCTTCGGCGGTCTTGTCGCCGGGATTGACATCGGGGTGGTATTTGCGCGCAAGTTTGCGGAAGGCTTTGCGGATCTCGTCCACAGAAGCCGACTTCTTTACCCCAAGGGTGCCGTAATAATCTTTGGTTTGAGTAGCCATGTTTTAAGCAGTCAGCATTCGGCACTCAGCAATTAGCTGAGAACCGAAATCCATCAATTCATTTTTTCCAATCTTTCGAACTCTTTTTGAGTGTTGCGGAAGTCTACCTTCCATCCCGAGTCGGTTCGTCGGTGTGGCCTGCTCTTGTTCACAAGCTTGAGGAAGTGCGGCTCAATCCAAATGGTGTGCCACTTTCCGAATCGACGGGAAACCTGCTTGTCGTCGCTGACCTCGAGTTCGCAAAACCCATATTGATTAAAGCCGCGAATCCCAAACTGTCGTCCAAGGCAGAATCGAAATAATTCCGCAGTTCGCAGTTCTTTGTCATCCGGCTTACCGAGCTCCTTCAGATCTGAAGGGATATCAACGAGCTCAACAACATCGGCCATCCGAAATCGGTGCAGAAACTCGCCATTCTTATTGCGTTTCGTGACCTTCGAGCCCTTTATTGGCTTCCGCACGCGGCTATTTCCCGACTTCATCCTTACTTCTCCACGATCGGTGTTGCTTGCCAGGCGATCACCTGCCACTTGCCATCGCGCTTTTGCAAGGTGCCGGTGTTGCGGTAGTACGAGGTCTCTTTTTTTCCTTTGTCGTCGCTGCGAACCACCAGACGGAAATTCAAAACCGCTACATCGCCACTCTGGTGAAAAATTATGTCTTCCGCGTCATAGGTTGCGACCGGATCGCCCGGCTTCGGCGGTGTCAGCCCTTCCAAGATGGAAGCCCGGTCTATCACGACGCCGACGCCGCGCGTGTAGATCACATCTTCGGCGAAAAATTTCTCGAACGCGGCTTTGTCGTTCTTGGCAGCGCCGTCTAAGAATGTCCGCAGCATCTGGGTGAGTTCCTGCTTGGTGTCAGCGGAGTCCTTTGCGAAGCTCAAGCCCGAAAGGAGGAGCGCAATGAAGAATGATGTGAGCAGGCGTTTCATCCAGTCCTCACTCTTTCCTGGCAAGGCATTCGGGAACTTCAATTTCCGGCACAGCGCTGTATTCGTAGTTCATCATCATGGTGCCGTGGCCCTGCGGATCGGTCATCTCGATCCGTTTCGGTAAGCCGCTATCTTTGGCGACATACAACCGGACTGGCCCTTGCCGGTGGTTTTGATTGTCGCGCACATAGAATTCGTACCCAGCATGTGGCGCACCGTCAATCGCCTGATCGCCGAGGTTTTTAAGGTCGCTTACGCATGTTCGTGTCCTTAGTCGCGGGCTGTTGTGGCAAGTTGTCGATGCACTTCCATTTGAAGAAGTCGTGGACGTCCTTGCTCATCTTGGCCACCTCAGCCATAGAGAGGGCCATGCTCGCAGCGGCGACGCCCGCACTAATCCCGCCCATTGGGCCAGAGAGCGCCTGGGCAAAGATGGAGCCGGACTGGCGCTCGAGGATTGACATTTGCATCGCCAAATTCCGGTCACCCGCCGCCAGCAACCTTGGAGCCGCAGGCGTACTGAAGATGCGCGCGCCCCTACCGTCACGAATCACTGCTTTAATTTCCCAATCGTCCACCTGCCCGGGAACATCTGTCGCGGGGATCTTCATTCGCATGGAGGTCTGGGCGGTATTGCCTTTTACGATTTTTTCCATGCCGCCCATCCCCATTGTTTGCATCATCTGCGCCATGCGCGGATCACTGGCTTGCATTTCCATGCGCATCCGGTAGCCGCCCGCCTGTTTTTCCAGTTGACGGAAGGCGTTGAACACCGGGTTGTCCTCGGGCACTGGCACACCCGCCTGGGCCCCCGCGTACCCGGAACACAAAGCAATGCACCCGGCCAGAACAGCGACTCGCAACATCTGCTTCTTCCCAGAATGCAAGTTCATTTTTCGTGCTCCGGTCCAATGTCGGCAGCATTGTACCTTGTGCTTCCAGAATTACGAGGCGAGATGCAGCGACGGCGCCGGCAGGCCTTCATACTTCAATGCATCCACATAAACAGGAAGCCGCAGCATCCCCTGGTTTCTTGGTGAGAAAAGAAACCAGCGTTTCTCGTCCTCAACAAATGCTAAGAAATATTCTTGTCCGTTTACTTCGAATTGCAATTTAAATCTCCCCTTAGTTCTAAAAATTCAGCCACGGATTAGGCGGTTTTTTGATCCGTTCAAATCCGCGTAATCCGTGGCCATAGCTTCCCGATCTACGCTCGGCGAGACGGGCGAGAAGCCCGCCCCCACACGTTATTTCTTGTCTTCTACGTCGACGTATTCAGCGTCGATCACGCCTTCATCTTTCTTGGCTTGACCGTCTCCGCCCGCCTGGCCGTCGCCCTGAGTTGGGCCAGCGCCCGGACCAGGCTGCGAAGTTTGCGCCGATTTATACATCTGCTCGGCCAGCTTATGCGAAGCCTGGGTCAGGGTCTCGCGAGCCTTATCCATCTGGCTCTTGTCGGTTGACTCGAGTGCCTTCTTGGCGTCAGCCAGAGCATTTTCAACGTCGCCGCGCTCAGAACCAGAGATCTTGTCGCCATGTTCTTTCAACATCTTTTCGATGTTGTAGACCATGGAATCAAGCTGATTCTTCGACTCGATCTCTTCGCGCTTGGCCTTATCTTCCGCTGAATGCGAATCAGCTTCCTTGGCCATGCGATCAACTTCTTCCTTGCTCAGGCCGGAAGACGACGTAATCGTGATCTTCTGGTCCTTGCCGGTAGCGTTGTCCTTCGCGGTCACATTGAGGATTCCATTTGCGTCGATATCAAACGTCACCTCAATCTGCGGTACTCCGCGCGGTGCCGGCGGAATTCCGGTCAAGTGGAACTTGCCGAGAGTCCGGTTCTGCGCCGCCATCGGCCGTTCCCCCTGCAGCACGTGGACTTCAACCGAGGTCTGACTATCGGCCGCGGTCGAGAACGTTTCCGTCTTCTTGGTCGGAATCGTCGTGTTGCGAGGAATCATCGGCGTCGCTACGCCCCCAAGCGTCTCAATCGAGAGCGACAGCGGGGTCACGTCCAGCAAGAGCAGGTCTTTCACCTCGCCCTTGAGTACGCCACCCTGGATTGCCGCGCCGACCGCCACTACTTCGTCCGGGTTGACGCCCTTGTGAGGCTCTCGTCCGAACAGTTCCTTAACGATCGCCTGAATACGCGGCATGCGGGTCTGACCACCGACCAACACCACCTCGTTGATCTTGCTCGCGTCCACCCCGGCGTCTTTCATGCACTGGCGGCACGGACCCACGGAGCGCTGAATGATGTCTTCGATCATCGATTCCAGCTTGGCGCGAGTCAGTTTCTTCACCAGGTGCTTGGGGCCGCTGGCATCGGCGGTGATGAAGGGCAGGTTGATCTCGGTCTCCATGGTGGTGGAGAGTTCGATCTTGGCGCGCTCGGCCGCATCACGCAGACGCTGCAGAGCCATTTCGTTGCCCTTGCCACGAAGGTCGAGACCTTCGTCCTTTTTGAATTCGTCAATCAACCAGTCAACGAGCTTCTGATCGATGTTGTCGCCGCCGAGGTGGGTGTCACCGTTGGTGGCCTTTACCTCGATCACGCCTTCGCCGACTTCGAGGATCGAAATGTCGAAGGTGCCGCCGCCGAAGTCGTACACAGCGATGGTCTCGTCCTTGCCTTTGTCCAATCCGTAAGCCAAAGCGGCTGCGGTGGGCTCGTTGATGATTCGCTTTACGTCGAGGCCTGCGATCCGTCCGGCATCTTTGGTGGCCTGGCGTTGCGCGTCGTTGAAGTAAGCCGGCACCGTGATGACCGCTTCGGTGACTTTCTCGCCGAGGTAGTCTTCAGCAGCTTTCTTCAACTTCTGAAGAATCATCGCCGAGACCTCCGGCGGGGTGTATTCCTTGCCTTGGGCTACAACTGCGACGTGGTCTCCCTGCCGCACAACCTTGTAGGGGACCATCTTCATTTCTTCGTTGACTTCGTCGTAGCGCCGTCCCATGAACCGCTTAATGGAATAAACGGTGTTTTCCGGGTTGGTGATGGCTTGGCGCTTCGCGACTTGTCCTACCAACCGCTCGCCGGTTTTTGTGAAACCTACGACCGAAGGGGTAGTCCGGCCACCCTCTTCGTTCGGGATAACCTTGGGCTCGCCGCCTTCCATCACGGCAACCACGGAGTTCGTGGTGCCCAAGTCAATTCCGATAATCTTGGCCATGTGTGGCTCCTCCTCAGAACTTATAAGTGCGTCGCTGGACAGCAGCTTAGCCCTGCCAACGCCTGCATGATAAGACTTGAGTGTTTTACTGTCAAGGTTTTAGATGAGGCATGAGGGCCGGAAGTTGCAGGTTTCAGCCCTGAATTATCAGAGACTTACATGGGTCTTTTCCGTCGTCCAGTTATTGCTGAGCGAGGGTTTATAAAGGTTTAACTAGGCCTTTGAGCCGCGTCCGGACAGCACGTCGTCAATCCGGCGCAGTTCCTCGGCGGAAAAGTTGAGGTTTTTTAGGGCGGCCACGTTGTCGTCGACCTGCTGGACCTTGCTGGTTCCCACCAAGGCGCTGGTGACTCGAGGATCGCGCAATACCCAAGCGACCGCCATTTCGGCGAGAGTCTGCCCACGCTGGCGGGCGAGATCGTTCAGGGCACGAATTTTGACCAGCCGGTGTTCATCGACGTCGTTCTTCTTCAGAAAAAAGTCGCGAGCGGCGCGGGAATCCTCCGGAACACCATCGAGGTAGCGGTCGGAGAGCAAGCCTTGCGCGAGAGGGCTGAAGACGATGCATCCAACGCCTTCGTTGCCTAGCACGTCGAGCAGGCCCTGCTCTGGGTCGCGATGGAACATGGAATACTTCGGCTGGTGAATAAGACAGGGCGTGCCCAACTGCCTGAGAATTTTCAAAGCGGCTGCGGTTTCCTGAGGATCATAGGCAGAGATTCCGACGTAGAGCGCACGGCCGGATCGGACGGCGGTGTCGAGGGCTCCCATGGTTTCTTCGAGGGGCGTATCGGGATCGGGACGGTGGTGGTAGAAGATGTCGACGTAGTCGAGTCCCATGCGTTTCAGGCTCTGATCGAGGCTGGCGAGCAGATACTTGCGGGAGCCAAAATCGCCGTAAGGACCGGGCCACATGTCCCAGCCGGCTTTGGTGGAGATGATCAACTCGTCACGGTAAGGGAAGAAAATCCTCACGTAGAAGCTTGCCAAAGTTTTCTTCAGCCGAGCCGTAGGGCGGGCCGTAGTTGTTGGCGAGGTCGAAGTGATTAATGCCAAGATCGAACGCGCGACGAAGCATGGCGCGGGCGTTCTCGAAATCATCCACGCCACCGAAGTTATGCCACAGACCCAAGGAGACTGCGGGGAGTTTGATTCCGCTGTGCCCGCAACGGCGATACTGCATGGTGTCATAACGCTTGCTGTCGGCAACGTACACGGTCGGCTCCTTAGAGGGCCTTCGATTTTAAATTGGCGATTGCCAATTGCCGATTGAAAATCTCAATCGTATTTTTCGTAGAAAATTGCGCGCCGGTTACATCCTAAGCCTTTCAGCAGCTCGCGATTGGCTTTGATCATATCGTTGAGGCCGCAGATGTAGGCATGAATGTCGGTTCGGCCTGCCACGATCTGTGTGACATGTTCCTGGACATAGCCTCGCAAACCATTCCAGGTTGGACCGCCGCGGCTCAAAGTCGGCAAATAATGAAAGTTGGGATGTTCGCCGGCGAGCTTCTGGAATTCATCGTGGTAGTAGATGTCCGGTTCGGTGCGGTTCCCGAAGAGGAGCCACAACTGGCGATCTTGATGGCGGGTTGGGTCGGCGAGCAACCAGTGCAGCATCGAGCGAAAGGGGGCAATGCCCGTGCCGGTGGCGATGAAGAGAGTGTCCACCATGGGCGGGCGCAGAATGAAGTCGCCGAAGGGACCCTGGGCGCGCAGCTCGTCGCCTTCCCTCATGTCGCACAGGAAATTCGACATGAATCCATCCTGCACGCGATTCAGGCAGAGCGCGAAGCGGTTGTCGCCGCCGGGCGACGACGCGATCGAATAGGCCCGGGTGATTTCTTCTCCATCCGGCTTGTTGTGCTTGAGGGAGAGCCACTGCCCAGCAACGAATCCGAAGCGCGCGACACCTTGCATTTCGAACTCGAGATGCTTGGTCTGGTCCGAGAGGAAGTGAGAGCGCGTCAGTCGCGCAGTAAAGGTTTGGAATTCCATTCAACTATTGGATGATAAAGAAATGGCCGGGGGCTCGCGAAACGAGCGACCCGGCCTAAAGCTTTCTGACTTACTACTTTTTATTCGACCGTGACTGATTTGGCCAAATTCCGCGGTTGGTCCACGTCGCAGCCGCGGCGCACCGCGATGTGATACGCCAGCAACTGCAGCGGCACGATTTCGAGGATCGGGGCTAATTCTTCCGGCGCCGGCGGAATGTAGAGTACGTGATCCGCTCCGTCTTTGATGTCTTCATCGCCTTCGGTAGCAAGCGCGATCACTTTGCCGGAGCGCGCTTTCACTTCCTTCAGATTCGAGATGGTCTTCTCGTAGCGAACCATCGAAAGTTCATTGTTGGGATCGCGCGTCGCGATGATGACCACTGGCAGGTTCTCGTCAATGAGCGCGTTCGGTCCGTGCTTCATCTCGCCGGCGGGATAGCCCTCGGCGTGGATATAGGAGATCTCCTTGAGCTTCAGGGCACCTTCGAGTGCGATTGGATAATGGATGCCGCGTCCAAGAAATAAGAAGTCTTGCGAGCGCACGTACTGCTTGGCGAGTTCTTCGCAGTCTTCGTCGTGGGTGAGTATGTTCTCGAGTTTACCCGGGATGCGCGTCAGTTCTTCGACTGCGACTCTGGCTTGTTCCGGGGTCAGCGTTCCGCGCACCTGGGCTAGATAGAGCGCGAAGAGGTAGAGAGCTGTTAGCTGACCGGTAAAAGCTTTTGTGGAGGCTACGCCGATTTCGGGTCCGGCATGAGTGTAGATTGTGCCGGCGGCTTCGCGTGTGATCATGGATCCCACGACATTGCAGATCGCCAGAGTTTTCGATCCTTTGGCCTTTGCTTCGCGCTGGGCGGCGATCGTGTCGGCAGTTTCGCCGGACTGGGAAATCAGCATCGTCAGCGTATCGGCGGCCACCAACGGATTGCGATAACGCCACTCGCTGGCGTAGTCGACTTCTACGGGCACTCGCGCCAGGCTTTCGATCATGAACTTTCCGGCTTGGCCGGCGTGCCAGCTGGTTCCACAGGCCGCGATATTGATCTTGCGGGCGGAGCGGAACTCGGCTTCGCTAATCTCCATCTCGTCGAGGAAAACGTGGCCGGTCTCCTGCGAAACGCGTCCTAGCGTTGTGTCGCGAATGGCGCGGGGCTGCTCGTAAATCTCTTTGAGCATGAAGTGTTTGAAGCCGCCCTTTTCCGCCATGATCGGATCCCAGGTCACGTGTTGGACCTGGCGTTGGATCGGATGGCCATGGAAGTCGGTGAGTTGAACTCCATCCCGGGTGATGACCGCGAGATCGCCATCGCCAAGGAAGAACAGATCGCGCGTGTGATAAAGAATCGCGGGAACGTCTGAGGCGACGAAATACTCATCTTTACCCAAGCCGATCACGGCGGGCGGTCCATTACGGGCGGCGACGATCTTGTCCGGTTCATCCACCGCGATGACTGCCAGCGCGAAGACTCCAGTAAGCTGCAAGACGGTTTTGCGCACCGCTTCTTCAAGCGACGGACGATGGCCATTTCCGGTTTTCAGGAAATAATTCTCAACTAAGTGGGCAATGACTTCGGTGTCGGTTTCGGTGGTGAAGCGATGACCTTCTTCGATTAGCTTGCGCTTGAGGGAAACGTAATTTTCGATGATTCCGTTGTGCACGACCACGATGCGTCCGGTGCAATCTCGATGGGGGTGTGCATTTTCTTCCGTGGGACGGCCATGGGTCGCCCAGCGAGTGTGTCCAATTCCATAAGTCCCGTCGAGCGGTTTGAGGCGAATGACCTCTTCGAGATTGCGAAGTTTGCCCTCCGCCCGGCGAATCTGGAGCCCTTCTCCGTTGCCGCAGACCGCAATTCCAGCGGAATCGTACCCGCGATATTCGAGCTTCCGCAGGCCTTCAATGATGACGGGGACAACCTGTTTCTTACCGACGTAGCCGACGATGCCACACATACCAGCTCCTGACCCCAGACTAGAACACCGGGAATCGACTCACAATTGGATTATTAGCTACCTGAAAAAGCTTCCGGGAGAACGCTCGAGGTGCAGGCTACTCTTCAAGGGTAAATCGATAATCTTCGATCACAGGATTGGTGAGGACCTCGCGAGCGATGCGTGCCACTTCGGCTTCGGCATCGGTCCGGGTCAGGCCGCCATCCAGGCTCAGTTCGAAGAACTTTCCCTGGCGGACCTCCTCCAGCCCCTTGTACCCCATTTTCTTCAGAGAGCCCTGGATCGTCTTACCTTGGGGATCCAGAACACTCTTCTTCAACGAAACGTAAACGTATGCTTTCATTGGCTTTCAAGATTATACGTCAGAAGTGCATAGCCCACCATCGACGAGAGGTCTAGCCCAAGCGGGTAATTTGCGCATCGAGGTCGGCCAGCGCCACTTCGAGCATTCGGCGGTGGGCCGGGGAGGTCGCGGCTTGCAATTGCTGCAGCACTCGATTGCGAGAGAGGATCAGACCGTCCCTCGATCGTTGCTTTGAGATTTCCTCCGAACTTAGCCGGATTCTAGAATTCTGTCGCTCTGACTTAGCCTCTGCTTGTTGCTCTTCTACCGATTTGCTTTCCCAGCCTCTCGCCATGGCTCATTGTACGTCTTGTTCGAGCTAATATCAGGGTCCGTGCTCTACCGAAGACCGTACTATTCGGTCTACTTTTGCGGGCGATCAAGGTTCCCACATCTTGTTCTGGAATCAGAACAAGCCCACTTAATCCTTTTCTTTCAGCGTAAATAGTGGTTACACTTGGGCATATTTCTGGACAGAGTCTTCGCGCTTGGTTTTGTCCGGGCAGTCAGAAGTGAATGATGGTTGATGGTAGTACGGATTCAGGGGCGGATTTCCGTCGCTACGAAGCTTTACTCGACATGGCCGACTTGATGGTCCATCATCAGGGACTCCCCGAGTTATTTCGACAACTGGCCGATCGTTTGCATCAGGTAGTCTCCTTCGACTTCGCGAATTTCTCGTTGCACGATCCTTTAGCCAACCGCATGCGGGTGAATGTTTGGGCGGGAGGCGATCGGGTCTCTTTACCATTCGAATTAAGCGTCGAAGACTGTCCGAGCGGATGGGTCTGGCAGCGCCAGGAATCGCTTAGCTTTTCCGATCTCAGTAGTGAGCAGCGCTATCCGGCGGTTCTGGAGCCACTCCGGAAGCACGGATTGCGGTCCTATTTTGTAACTCCGCTCACGACGGCGGAGAAGCGCTTAGGGGCCATGGGACTCGCGAGCTCCGAAGTCGGGGCTTATGAGCAGGCGGACATCAACTTCATGCGCCGCATTGCCGAAATTGTCGCCCTCACCATCGAAAACTCACTCACGCACGAAGAACTCAAGCAGGAAAGAGTGAGATTGAAAGCGTTGGTGGAAGTGAATCAGGCTTTGGTTTCGAATCTGGATTTGCAACGCATGTTTCCTACGATTTCCGACAGTCTGCGGCGCGTGGTGAACGTGGATTTTGCCAGCCTGGCCGTGGTGGGCGAGTCGAGCCAGGAACTGGAGGAATTTGCCCGCGACGTACCAATGAAAAGTTTACAGTCGGGTTCCAGTCTTTTTTCCGCTGGCTCTGCGGGAGCGAAGGCCCTGGACGAAGGCAAAGTGCAGATGTTCAGCAGCTCCGAAGCGAGCGTAGAACAGTATCCGATGTTGCGGGAACTCTATCAGGAAGGAGTGCAGTCGGGATGCTGTATTCCGCTGATCACTCCAAAAGGTTCGGTTGGCACGTTGAATCTCGCCAGTAAGAATGATCAACGCGTTCGGTCCGAAGGACGTGCATTTATTAGAGCAAGTTGCATCGCAAGTGGCGATTGCCCTGGATAATGCACGCGCGTATCGAGAGATTGCCGAACTCCGCGACAAATTGGCGGAAGAGAAGCTGTACCTGGAAGACGAGATCCGCTCCGAGTTGAATTTTGAAGAGATCGTGGGCGAGAGCGCAAGCTTAAAACGAACTCTGGCGCAGGCGAAGACGGTGGCGACCAGCGACGCTACGGTGTTGGTTTTAGGCGAAACCGGGACTGGAAAAGAGTTGATTGCTCGCGCTATCCATCGCATGAGCATGCGAAGCAAGGGCAGCTTCATCAAGGTGAATTGCGCTGCGATTCCTACAGGGTTGCTGGAAAGCGAATTGTTCGGGCATGAGAGAGGAGCGTTCACCGGCGCGATTTCGCAAAAGGTCGGGCGCCTGGAACTTGCTCATGAGGGGACGTTGCTGCTGGATGAGATCGGTGATATTTCCATGGACTTACAGCCAAAGCTCCTGCGAGTTCTTCAGGACCACGAGTTCGAACGGCTGGGTGGAACGCGGACCATTCATGTCAATGTGCGGCTCATCGCGGCTACCAATCGTGACCTGGCAAAGAGCGTAGCCGAGCGCGAGTTTCGGAGCGATCTCTACTATCGGCTGAACGTGTTTCCCATCCGCGTACCCCCTTTGCGGGAAAGGACGAAAGATATCCCGCTGCTGGTGCGGTATTTCGTGCAGAAGTTCTCGCGACGCATGAACCGTAATATCGAAACCATTCCTGCGGAAACGATGAATGCATTGGTGGGTTGGGATTGGCCGGGGAATGTGCGCGAGCTTGAGAATTTCATCGAACGATCCGTCATCCTGACCGAAGGATCTGTGTTGAGAGTGCCGCTTTCGGAGCTGCGGCCGATCTACGAAAGTGAGAATGAAGGGACTCTGCGTGAATTCGAGCGAGACCATATCGTTCATGCTTTAAGAGAGAGCGGCGGTGTGATCGCCGGCCCTCGAGGAGCGGCCGCACGCCTCGGACTGAAACGAACGACCTTGCAGTCAAGGATGCAGAAGCTTGGCATCTCACGCCAGGAATACGGGAACTAGTCATGCCGAGCCTTCGGCAGTTTGACGCGAGTTCGGCAGGCCCGACTTCATTGCCGAAAGACCCTATTTCGGGAAAAGCAGCAAAACACAACATTTGTTCGATCTAGTCCCGCCCTTCACCTTTGGCCCTCCGACTGCCCTGCAATTCAGCTCATGTTAAGGATACGAGTCGAAGAACTGAGTCATTCGGTAATTCTGTGGCTGGAAGGAACGCTCGCGGGACCTTACGTCATGGAGTTAGAGAACTGCTGGGCGATTGTGCTGGCA
Organism: Terriglobia bacterium; assembly: GCA_963797845.1. Classification (GTDB taxonomy): domain Bacteria; phylum Acidobacteriota; class Terriglobia; order Terriglobales; family Acidobacteriaceae; genus DASREM01. The sequence continues at coordinate 418,553 of CAWCRE010000003.1, read as the reverse complement.
AGGCTGGATAGTCGAGGAATCGTAGTCAACCTGGACGCGGTTACTTTCGTTGATCTGCGTGGCAAGGCTTTACTAGCGGAGATATACAGCGTGGGAGCGAGACTGAAAGGCAAAGGCGCTCAATCACGACACCTGGTGGCGGAGATTCAGGAGCGATGGACGGCGTAAAGATCAATTTCGAGACCTGCGAAACGGAAGCCCCGCAGGCGCTTCCGGATCTGGATCGCTGTGGCGTGCTTTGGCAGAAAGGCGGCGATCCAGCATCGGGCTGGGACTTGGTCCACGCGCTCCAGTCCGCGGATCCGGTACGACAGGCCGCCGCCCAGGTGTGGCTATCCCAAACCAGAGAATTTTCCCTATCAAAGGCAGACCTGCGTGGGGGAGTTCGGGGCTATGTGAGCCACGAATGCCTTACGCAAGTCCTGCCCATCAGAAGTGAGCGGTACTTTCCTAATGAGGTAGAAATGAATACTCCGTACGGCTTAGAGATCATTGAGAATTGTGTTCTGTGCAGTCATCGCGGGGCGCACGCCTTCTGCTCGCTTTCACCAGCCGCTTTGAGCGCTCTGAGCGCAGGCAGTCACCAGAGCACCCATCCGGGAGGAGCGGTCTTGTTTGTGGAAGGGCAAAACCCACGGGGGGCCTTCATCCTGTGCACCGGCCGGGTAAAACTTTCCACCACCTCGCGGGAAGGCAAGGTCTTGATTTTGAAGATTGCTGAACCTGGCGATGTACTCGGATTGAGTGCGGTGATCTCCGGTTCGTCGTACGAACTGACTGCCGAGACCGCTGGGCCATGCCAGGTGAGCTTCGTGGACAGTGCCACCCTGAAGCGGTTGGTGCAGAGCAGCGGCGAAATTGGTATGCACTGCGCGCAGATTTTAAGCCGGGAGTTCCAGTCCGCTTATCGGGATATTCATGACCTGGTGCTGGCCCGATCCTCGGTTGGAAAACTGGCACGCCTTCTGCTTTCGTGGACAAACGGGACGGAGAAGGATCGGGAGATCCGAATTCACTCCAGTCTTACTCACGAAGAAATGGCGCAAATGATCGGTTCGTCGCGGGAAACAGTCACGCGGGTTCTAGGCGATCTGAAGAAAAAGCAATTCATCCGCCTCGAGGGATCGACCCTGGTGATTCGCAACAAAAATGCTTTAGAGGCTTTGGCCGTCTAGATTTGCGGCCTCGCACAAGCGGTCGGTGATGCATCGCCGGCCGCGTTTTTCTTCCTAAGACGACGTCGCTGCAAAAGCTCAAATCTGCACACAACAGACCGGGCCATTAAAAAAGAACCGTGGACGTCCAGGTCGTCTCTGCGTTGTGATTTGGAGACAGTTCAATTACTGCATGGGATGCTCGTCGGGAAGAGTTTAGTTGCCCTAAAGACCGAACAACTCCCGCAGGCGCTTGGTCTGGGCCCGGCTGACGGGGATCTCGGTTTGTTTCTTATCGTCCATGCGCAGTTGATAGGAACTTTTGAACCAGGGCACGACTTCTTTGATCCGGTTGATGTTGACCAGGTAGGAACGATGTGCGCGCCAGAACAGATTCGGATCGAGGCTCTCGAGCAATTCTTCCAGAGTGCGGCAATTGGATTGCCCTTCCATTCCATTCGCACCCGTTGTCGCCACCGAAATGACTCCATCCTCAATCGATGCAAAGCAGATGTCTTTTTGATTCACCAGGAACATCCGTCCAGCAGACTTCAAAAGAACTTTGGAAGCTTGAGGCTTTTGCGATTCCAGCATGCGTACCAAGGTCTCGAGCTTGTCGGATGACGATCCGGGAGTGTCGGCCTCCAGCTTGGTTTTGGCTTTTTGTACGGACTGCGCAACTCGTTTTTTGTCGAACGGCTTCAACAGATAATCAACGGCGTTCACCTCGAAAGCTTTCACGGCATACTGATCGAAGGCGGTGGCAAAAACGATCTTGGGCAAGGGAACTTTCTTGTCGAGCAACTTCTTGATGACCCCAAAACCGTCTAGGCCTGGCATCTGGACGTCAAGGAAAACCAGATCGGGGTTGTGCTCCCGGATCAAGTTCACCCCTTCCAAGCCATTCTTGCCCTGAGCGATCACGTTCACGTCACCCAAGTCTTTGAGCAGATACGCAAGCTCATCGCGGGCCAACTGCTCGTCATCTACGATCACGGCTGAGAGGGGCATCCAGACTCCATCTGTACAGCTAAAAGTATAGCGATCCGGTTCAGGCAGGGCAATGAAGTGATGTCATGAAGCCACGTTCTCAATCGCCAGAGTCATGCCCATTCCGCCACTGACACAGAGTGTCGCCAGCCCTCGATTCGCCTTACGTCTGATCATTTCGTGAAGAAGTGTGACGGTGATCCTGGTCCCGGTACAGCCGATGGGATGCCCAAGCGCGATGGCCCCGCCATTTACGTTAAGCTTGTCCCGGTCGAAGTGCAGTTCCCGGTCGCAGGCCAGCACTTGTGCCGCGAAGGCTTCATTCAGTTCCACCAAATCGAAATTGCTCAGCTTCAGGCTATGCTTCTGCTCCAGTTTTCTGATGGCAGGAACAGGTCCGATGCCCATCACTCGGGGATCCACTCCAGCTGAGGTGGATGCCAGAATTCGCGCAAGTGGCTTCAAATGGTGCTGCTTCACAAATTCTGAACTTGCGAGAACGACTGCTGCTGCCCCGTCAGTGATGCCCGAGGAATTTCCCGCGGTGATGGTTCCGGTCTTCGAAAATACCGGAGCCAGTTTGGTCATCTTCTCCAGGGTTGCGCCTACAAACGGGTGTTCATCCCGGTTGAAGATCTGGGTTCCTTTTTTTGACTCAATCTGCACTGGCGCTAATTCAGCGTCAAACTTTCCCGATTCGATTGCGGCTGCGGCACGGGTTTGCGAACAGAGCGCAAATTGGTCCTGCTCTTCGCGAGAGATTTTATATTGCTCGGCGAGCACTTCGGCGGTCTCGCCCATTACCATTTTCGCCAATGGGCAGAAAAATCCATCGCGATACATGCCATCCACCAGTTCCTGGTTGCCGAGGCGATAGCCCCAACGTGCGCCATCAAGGTAATAGGGAAGCCGGGACATGGACTCAGTGCCGCCGGCAAGAACACAATCCAGATTGCCGGTGGCGATCTCGTGAAAGCCCAGCGCAATCGATTTCATTCCGGAGGCACAGGCCTTATTCACCGTGTAAGCCGGAACTTCCTGGGGGACGCCGCTGCGAACCGAAATCTGCCGTGCAGGGTTCGGACCTCCTCCGGCTTGCCGCCCGTTGCCGAAAATACTCTCCTCTATCTGGTCCGGTGCTACTCCAGCCCGCTCGATTGCGGCCTTAGCGGCCACGACACCCATGTCGGCGGCAGTCAAACTCGCCAAGGCTCCGCCGAACTTCCCGATCGGTGTTCGAACCGCTGAGACGATATACACGTCGCCCAAACCACACCTCCAAACTCTTTAGTCTAGCAGGAACGTGGGATCGCCGGTCCATGATGCGGCTACTGGTAAACTGAAATTTCGATGAACATTATTTACGGTATCAATGCGGTCTCGGAGGCGCTGAAGGCGCGAGGGCGCGCATTTGAATGGGTTGGAGTGGCGAAAGAGCGGCATGATCTGCGCCTGCAGCGGGTGGTGGAGGAATGCCGGCGCATTGGGGTGGCTGTCCGTTTCGTGGGACGTCCGGAGCTGGATCGCATGGCCGGCAACAATGCCCACCAAGGTGTAGTGGCGGTCACATCCAGCAGGCAATATCTCGAGTTAGACGATGTGGTCGCGGCGAAGCGTGGAGCGCACAGTTTGATCGTGCTTCTGGATGGAATCGAAGACCCGCATAATCTCGGCGCGATCCTGCGGACTGCGGATGCCGCCGGGGCCGATGGCGTGGTGATTCCCGAACGGCGAGCGGTAGGAGTCACACCGGTCGTTACTAAGGCATCGGCGGGAGCGAGCGAACACCTGCCCATTGCGAAGGTTACGAACATCGCGCGCACCGTCGATGAGCTCAAGGACAGGAATATCTGGGTCGTAGGTCTGGATGAACGGGGAACCCAGACGTACGACTCTCTCGATTACAAGATGGATTGCGCCATTGTGCTGGGAGCCGAGGGAAAAGGCGTACATGAACTGGTACGAAAGAAATGCGACTTTGTAGTTTCGATTCCCATGCTCGGAAAAGTTCCGTCACTAAATGTTTCGGTCGCAGCTGGAGTAATGCTCTATGAAGTCGTTCGCCAAAGGGCGAAGCGAAATAGTGCTGGTTAGAGTTCGTGATGTCGATCAAATTCGTTTCCTTCTTTCTTCTCACGTTTTTACTGAGTTGCTCCTGCGCCGCATTGGATCGGGAAGCTTTCACCTTCACGAAGTATGATCTCGAGGTTCGCGTGGAGCCGGGCAGCAGAGGTTGTCGGCGAGAGGAACCCTCACGCTGCGCAACGACTCCGGTTCGCCGCAAAAGAACGTAGCGCTTCAAATCTCCTCATCGCTGTCCTGGAGATCCATCCAGATTGCAGGCAAGCCGGTCCAGTTTGTATCTCAGGCTTACACCTCGGACATCGATCACACCGGTGCTGTTTCTGAAGTGATTGTCAGTTTTCCGGAACAGATTCCAGCCTCGGCAGTGGTGACCCTGACGATCGGCTATGAGGGAACAGTGCCATTGGACGTCACCAGGCTTACTCGCATCGGGGTCCCCGAGGCAAATGCGAAACACAGCGACTGGGACCAAATTGGAGAAACCTATACCGCGATTCGGGAATCGGGTACGTGCTCTGGTATCCGGCGGCCGCTGATTCAGCCAATCTCTCCGAAGGCAATTCCGTTTTCGAAACCGTCGGCCGGTGGCAGCGCCGCGAGCAATCGTCGGAGATGCGCATCAACCTATGTGTTCAGAGTTCGTTGGGCCAAACCGAGGTGATGAACGATGGCGCTGAGGTGGCAAAATCCAGCACTGGTCAGAGGGACGATTTTTCTTGTCAGCAGCATGGTTTCTCGCCGATGGGCTTGACAGCGCCGTCCATCATCATCGGAACGTACGAAGTCCTGAACCGTCCTGATGTCGACATCTTTTACATGCCACAGGACAGAGCCGCGGCGGACGATTATGCATTGGCTGCAGATCTCGCCCAATCGTTTGTGAAAGATTGGTTTCGAGCTCCCGTACGCAAAGCGCGTTTTGTGGAACTGGCTGACCCTGAGGCATCGCCCTTCGAATCGGGAACCTTGCTCTTGGCGCCACTGACGGTTGCCAAAGATTCGAGACTGGCGCAAATGACGGCAGTTCATCAGATGACTCATGCCGCCGTGAACTCTCCGCGACCATGGATCGAAGAAGGGCTCGCTCATTTTGCGCAAGCTCTTTATCGCGAGCAGCAGGGGGGCCGCGAGGGGGCGCTTGATTTCATGGGCCTTTATCGTCAGGCAATCGTTGAAACGGAAAAGTCGATTGCTGTCGAAAGTAAGCCCGCAAATGCAGCCGGGCAGTCGCTCATCAACACGAATTTGCAGGAATTTTACCGGAGCAAAGCGATGTACGTCTGGTGGATGCTTCGCGACATGATGGGAGACGCAGCCCTGAAAAAGGCTCTCGCTGCCTACCTTCCGGAGCAGGACAAGGATCCGGCGTACGTGCAACATTTAGTCGAAGCTCAAAGCAAGCGCGATCTCGAATGGTTTTTTGATGACTGGGTTTATCGGGACAAAGGTTTGCCTGACTTCCGGGTAGAGAGCGCTGTACCGCGTGCCACGCTGGGCGGCGCTTACATCGTGACTGTGACCCTGGAAAACGTTGGGGATGCCGGCGCCGAAGTTCCCGTTAAGCTGGTTGGAGACGGTGGAGAAGTGACCAAGCGTTTACAGGTGCCCGCGAAAGCGAAGGCCTCGATCCGTATTGAGATTCCCTCTGCTCCGCAACAAGTCGAAATCAACGACGGCAGCGTGCCGGAAAGCGATCTGACGAATAATTCGTTAAAAATTGCAGTGCCTGCGGCTAACAAATAAACAACCGCCAAGTTTGTAAGCGCAAGCGCATAGAATGTTGGTTTTCAGGGAGCGAGCGCTTGGCCTACGTCCAATTTCTTGGTGCTGCCGGAACCGTCACCGGCTCCAAGCACTTGATCAACACCAATTCTGACGCAAGCGGCAAGAACGGCTTTCAGGTCCTGATTGACTGCGGATTGTTTCAAGGACCGAAAGAATGGCGGGAACGGAATTGGCAGCCGACTCCGGTTCCGGCACAAGAGATTGATGCCGTCATTCTCACCCACGCTCACCTTGACCACTGCGGATGGATTCCCCGCCTCGTGAAAGAAGGATTTCGTGGTCCGATTTACGCTACTCCCGCCACGATCGATTTATGCGGAATTCTTCTACCCGATTCCGGGCACCTTCAGGAAGAGGACGCTGCGTTTTACAACAAGCACCATAAATCGAAGCACGATCCGGCATTGCCGCTTTATACCTTCCAGGAAGCTCTGGACTGCTTGCAATATTTCCGCCCGATTCCATTCGGAGAGAGCAAGCAATTATGTCCGGAAATGATTTTCCGGTTTGTACGGGCCGCGCACATCCTGGGATCTTCCATGGTGGAAGTCACGCTGAGCAAGGGCGAGCACAGTCAAAGGCTGTTGTTTAGTGGAGACATAGGCCGGGTTCGCGACCGCCGTATCGCGCCGGGCAAGGTTGTGCATTCAGGCCCGCCTTCCGGGGAAGCTGCAGACTTGTTGGTGATGGAATCCACCTATGGCAACCGGGAGCATCCCACGGATGATCCTGGTCCAAATCTTGCTGCAGTTATCAGAACAACGGCCGAACGGGGTGGTTCTGTCGTGTGCCTGCCTTTGCGGTGGAACGCACGCAGAAGTTCCTGTTCATCCTGAAAGAACTCATCGAGTCGGGACAAATGCCGCGGCTTCCGGTGTATTGCGATAGTCCATGGCGATCCAGGCGGTAAAAATTTTTCTGAAGCACTCCGAAGAATTCAGCGACGAAACCGGAGACTTGATCGCCAAGTACGGATCTCCGTTGGACTGGCCGCGGTTTTACTTCGCCTCCACACCAGAAGATTCGAAGAAGAATCAACCAAGCCCATTTCCGTCAGTGATCATTTCGGCGAGTGGAATGGTGACCGGCGGGCGAATTCAGCATCACTTGGCGCAACGTTTACCAGATCCGCGAAACACCGTGATCTTCATCGGATTTCAGGCGCCCGGGACGCGAGGTTTTTCCATTAAGAACGGCGTACCCGAAGTGAAGATTTACGGCGAGATAGTTCCGATCCGCGCGGAGATCTGCGCCTTCGAGCAATTCAGCGATCACGCGGATACTCCCGGAGTTGCTGGAGTGGCTGCGCACGTTTTCGGCTAAGCCCGCCGGCAACCTACCTTGTTCACGGGGACGTCGATGCCGCTTCTCAGCTGCGCGAGCGGATGAGAAAAGATTTAGGGTGGAACGTTCAAGTCGCCGAATGGATGCAGAAAGTGCAGGTTCTATGACAGAAGCGGAATTCAAGAAGAATCTGGAAGTTGCCGAGGCAAGCCCTAAGAAGATTGCGATGGCCACCTCGGGGCTTCCGGACAAGGTGCTGCGCTACAAACCAGGCCCGGAAAAATGGAGCATCCTGGAAGTTCTGGGGCACCTTGCGGACATCGAGATCGTTTATGCCTACCGCATCCGTCAGATGCTGGCAGACGAGAAGCCGGTGATCGCTCCCATGGATCAGAACGCGTGGGCACGCAAGCTTGGGTACCTGCAATCAAATGCGCCAGAGTTGATTGCTGCTTACGGGCTCAACCGTCACGGAAATATCCAGCTTCTGCGTCGGATCAAATTCGAGGATCTTGAGAAATCTGCCTTCCATCCCGAACTAAACCGTGAAGTGTCGCTCTCTGAAATCGTAGAGAAAATGGGAAGCCACGGTGAAGAGCACCTTGAACAGATCGAGAAGTTGAAACAAGTAGCGGGAAAATAGAGGAACCCTACGGCTTAAGGCTTCGACCCTGTGGCAACGGCTCTCAGGAATGAGATCGAGTGAACGCAACCAACGCTTGCAACTTTTGCAGAGCCGCGCCGGAATCAATCGAGTCTGCAGCCATCGGCACTGCTTGCGACAGAGTTTCCGCCCGCCCAGCGGCCACCAATGCTGCCGCGGAATTCAAGAGCACGACATCGCGCTTCGCGGACTTGGCCCCGGCAAGAACTTCCCGAATGATAGCCGCGTTTGCGGCTGCGTCCCCGCCAGTGATCTCGGAGATGGGAGCCCGCGTCATTCCAAAATCTTCAGGTTCCACTTCGATGGTTCGCACCATTCCGTCCTTAACCTCGGCTATACGGCTTCGGGCACTGATGCTGATCTCATCCAAACCATCCAGGCCGTGAACCACGAGGGCACGATGCAGCCCCAGCATGCTCAAAGCCTCTGCTAATTTTTCGACCAGTTGCACGGAGTAAACACCCACCACTTGCGCCGACGCGTGAGCGGGATTGGTGAGAGGACCAAGCAGGTTGAATACGGTTCGCAAGCGAAGCTCGCGCCGGGCGGGCTGCACGAACCTCATCGCGGAATGCATGGCGGGAGCGTAAAGGAAAGCGATGCCCACTTTCTCCAGACACTCGGAAATCTTTGAAGATGGACATCGATCCGAACACCCAATGCTTCCATGACATCCGCGCGACCCACACTTGGAGGTGACGCTGCGATTACCATGCTTTGCCACTCGCACGCCGGTACCCGCCACGACGAGGGCTGTTGCGGTCGAAATATTGAATGTCCCGCTAGTGTCGCCACCCGTACCGCAAGTGTCTACCAGTGCATCACGTTCGGTTCCGCTCACGTACACTGCGGAGCCTTCATGGACGCGGAGAGGGGTCGCGACCGCGCGAATTGCCTCCGCAAACCCGACGATTTCTTCGACAGTTTCCCCCTTCATGTGCAGAGCGACCAACAACGCTCCCACTTGCGAATCGGTGCATTCGCCGTGAAGGACCTCGGTCATCACGGCACGGGCTTCGTCGCGGCTCAGCGACTGGCGATGGTTCGCAATTCGTTGGAGTGCGTCCAGGATCATTGGCAGCTACAAGGTTAGCACGCCGGGTGCGTCACTCGGGGATGTGATGGGTCACGTTTGCCCAATCCGATACGGTTCTATAGAATCAGGGGTTTGCTGCCCGAAGTCGAAGCTGCAAGCAAGGTCCTTCCTGGAAGTTGCGCGAGGCTCAAGCTGGTCGGCACTAAAAGCACGAAAGTCGAATCGGAATCATTATGAAAATTCATGAGTATCAGGGCAAGGCAATCCTGAAGAAGTATGGTGTTGCGGTTCCTCGCGGCGAGATGGCGGAAAGCCGCGATGCGGCGGAAGCCGCGGCCAAGAATTTGTTCGATGCGGGAGCCAGCGGGGTCGTCGTCAAGGCACAGATTCACGCCGGAGGTCGCGGCAAAGGTGGAGGCGTCAAAATCGCCAAGTCGGTTGAGGAGGCCGGTGAGCTGGCTGCCAAGATGCTGGGCATGCCGTTGGTCACGCATCAGACCGGCCCCGAAGGCACGCATGGTGCGCCGCTTGCTGATCGAAGAAACGCTTCCCATCGAAAAAGAGCTTTACCTTGGAATCCTGGTGGACCGCGCCGAGGGCAAGCCCGTGTTCATGGCTTCCGCCGCCGGGGGCATGGATATCGAAAAGGTCGCCGAGGAAAACCCCGACGCCATCTTGAAACAACATATTGATCCCGGGATGGGTCTGGAGGCATTTCAGGCACGCAAGATCGCCGTTTCAACTTGGGTCTCAAGCGCCGAGCAGATCAATGCGGGCGGTTCAATTCTTGACGGGTCTGTACCGGGCATTCCTGGAAACCGACGCCTCGCTGATCGAGATCAATCCCATTCATTACCTGCACCGATGGCCGGCTGTTTGCGCTGGACGCGAAACTCAACTTCGACGACAACGCGATGTTCCGCCATCCTGACATCCGCGAGTTCCGCGACATTACCGAAGAAGATCCGCTGGAAGTGGAGGCCTCGAAGTACAGCCTGAATTACATCAAGCTCGACGGAATGTCGGTTGCATGGTGAACGGCGCCGGTCTTGCGATGGCGACCATGGACATCATCAAGTACGCCGGCGGCATGCCTGCAAATTTCCTGGACGTAGGCGGCGGCGCCAACGCCGAGCAGGTGACGCATGCCTTCGAAATTCTGCTTAGCGACAAAAACGTCAAAGCCGTGCTGATCAATATTTTCGGAGGCATCCTTCGCGTGGATACGCTGGCACGGGTGTCGTCGAAGCGGCCACCAAGACCCATATCCAGTTGCCGATCGTGCTGCGCCTCGAGGGGACGAACGTAGAAGCAGGGCCGCGAGATTCTGAAGCAATCCGGTCTAAATTTCATCGTTGCCGATACGATGAAAGACGCCGCTGAAAAAGTGGTTGCTGCGGCTCGATAGGGCTCGTTTCGAACAGACACAGTTCAAGCTGCGTCGTATTCATTATAGAGAGTGAATCATTATGGCAATCCTAGTTGATAGAAACACGCGATTGATTGTGCAGGGCTTGACCGGGCGCGAAGGAACGTTTCACGCCAAGGCTTGCGCCGAATATGGCACCAAAATCGTTGGCGGAGTTACCCCGGGCAAAGGCGGCACCACCCACGAGGGCTGGCCGGTCTTCAACACGGTGCAGGAGGCGGTGGACAAGACCGGAGCCAATGCAACGGTGATCTTTGTGCCGCCGCCGTTTGCCGCCGACGCCATCATGGAAGCCGCCGACGCGGAAATCGAACTGATCGTCTGCATCACGGAAGGCATTCCCACGCTCGACATGGTTCGCGCCTGGGAGTTCCTGCAGGACCGCCGCTCGCGCCTGATCGGGCCGAACTGTCCGGGCATCATCTCCCCCGGAAAATGCAAGATCGGCATCATGCCCGGCGCATATTCATCGCGAAGGTCCGGTCGGCATCGTCTCGCGCTCGGGCACGCTTGACCTACGAAGCGGTGTACCAACTGACGACGCGCGGGCATTGGACAGTCCACCGCCATCGGCATTGGTGGCGACCCGATTATCGGAACGAACTTCGTGGATGCGCTCGATCTGTTCAACCGCGATCCGCAGACTGAAGCCGTGATCATGATTGGCGAAATCGGCGGCAACGCGGAAGAGACCGCGGCGGAATTCGTGAAATCGCACATGAAAAAGCCGGTGGTGGGTTTCATCGCGGGTCAAACCGCGCCTCCGGGGCGCCGCATGGGCCATGCTGGCGCCATCATTTCCGGCGGAAAGGGCACCGCCGCCGAGAAGATCAAAGCCATGGAAGCGGCAGGAATTCGCGTCGCCAAATCTCCGGCAGAGATCGGCGAGACCGTGGTGGCGGCGATGGGAGTACAGAGTTTAGAAGTTCATGGCTGCAGAGCCAATTGACCAAGGACAAACGAAACTACACCGATTATGAAGACACTGGAACGCACTCTTACGATCATCAAGCCCGACGCCGTCAAGCGGAATGCGGTCGGCGACATCATTGAGCAGTTCGAAAAAAACGGCTTCCGCATCCTTGCGATGAAGATGCTGGAGATCACCAAGCATCAGGCCGAGCAGTTTTACGCGGTGCACGCCAGTCGGCCGTTCTACAGTTCGCTCACCGACTTTATGTCGAGCGGCCCGATCGTGGCGCTGGCGCTGGAAAAAGAGAACGCCATTGCCGACCTGCGCAAGCTGATGGGCGCAACTAATCCGGCCAATGCGGAAGAAGGAACGATCCGCAAGAAGTGGGCGAGCAGCATCGAGCACAACGCAATTCACGGCTCGGATGCCGAGGATACGGCGCGCTTCGAGTTGAGTTTCTTCTTCGCCGGATACGAATTGGCGAAATAAATCTATTGTCATTCCGAACCGAGGAAGCGATGTCTTCCACGACGCGACGGACGGTTCGCAATGACGAAGTCGGAGTGATCCATGCCTCTGGTTCAAGTCACCATGCTCAGGGCCGCACGGCGGACCAGAAACGCAAATTCGCCACCGCATCACCGATGCGATGGTGGAAGAGGCCGGAGCGCGGCGCGAGGCGATCGTGGTGACATTCGTAGAAGTGTCGAAAGAGAGCTACGCCTCAGGCGGCGTGCTGATGGCAGACAAAGGCAAATAGTTCTCGCTATCCCGAGCGGTTCGTACAGCTGTCCTTCGACGCGGTCCGCGATTCTTCGGCAGTTCTTTCTTCGCATACTGCATGAAGTGTGGTGCGGCGCGATGCGCTTCAAGCGCCGCGCATCGTCCTTGTACTGCTCGTAGATGAAGAACCGGCGCGGCTCGGTTTTGTGGCGGTGCACCTGGTACATCAGGCAGCCCGGTTCTTTGCGGGACTCTTCGGTCAATTTGGAAAACAGGTCTGCGACTTCGGTCTCATGGCCGCCTTTGCCATCCAGGTTACCGCCAACACCACCATCGCTCGTCTCCGTTCCTTAGATTTTTCTGCCTGGGCCCTGGTTCTTGGTCTCGCTCAAGCGTCTTCAGTCTCGGCGGCAAACTCATCCACAAAAATCGTCTGCTCGCGGCCGGGACCGGTCGAGATCATGCCGACCCGTCGCTCCGGTTTCCTTCTCGACGAAACGTCAGGTACTCGCGGGCTGCTTTCGGCAATTTGTCCAATCTCGGTAATTCCTTGCGTGGAGGTCCGCCAGCCCGGCATCTTCCGGTAAATGCATTCGATCGCTCTCATAGCCGCTGGCCTGCGCGGGAATCTCGTCGGTCTCCTTGCCGTCGATCTTATAACCGACGCAAACCGGAATCTCTGCCAGTTCATCGAGCACGTCCAGCTTGGTCACCACCAGCCACGAGATTCCGTTAATCATGCCAGCGTAACGCAGCAGCGGCAAATCAAGCCAGCCGCAGCGCCGCGGACGGCCCGTGACCGCGCCATACTCGTTGCCCCGGGCTCGCAACAGCTCTCCCTTTGCATCCGGGATCTCCGGTGGGGAACGGACCACCACCGACGCGAGTGCAGTAAGCCTTGGTGATGCCGATCACGCGATCGATGGCGGTCGGAGCGACGCCTGTGCCAATCACCGCGCCGCCGGAGGTCGCGCTCGAGGAGGTCACGAAAGGATAGGTGCCATGATCGATGTCGAGCATCGTGCCCTGCGCGCCTTCGAACACGACCGATTCACCGTCGGCGATCGCCTGGTTCAGCAACGCGGCGGTATCGCAGACGAACGGGGCGATCTTTGCCGGAGGCCTCGGCGTATTCCTGCGTACATCTTGTCGGCATCGAGCGGTTCGGAGTTGAACAGCGCGTGCGCGATCATGTTCTTCTCGCGGCACGCATTTTCGATGTGCGTCTTGAGAAGTTTCAGGTCGAGCAGGTCGGCGACCCGCAAGCCCGCGGCGCCCCATCTTGTCTTCGTAAGCGGGGCCGATGCCGCGCGAGGTCGTGCCGATCTTCACCCGGCCCGGCGCGTTCTCCGCAGCCAGCTCGATCATGCGGTGGTAGGGCAGAATCACGTGGGCGCGATTGCTGACGAATAGTTGCCGTCCACTTTTACGCCGGCGTCGCGCAACGCCGCCAACTTCTTTCAGGAACGCCATGGGATCGAGCACGACTCCGTTGCCGATGACGCTGCGGCAGCCCGCACGCAGCACGCCACAGGGCACCAGCTGCAGAATGAATTTCTTTCCGTTGATGATGACGGTGTGCCCGGCGTTGTGGCCGCCGGCGTAGCGCGCCACCACCGAGAAGTTCTCCGAGAGGACATCGACAATCTTGCCTTTGCCTTCGTCGCCCCATTGGGCGCCGACGATGACCGCAGTTTTACCCTCTTCACAGCCAGCTCCGTGGAGAAGATTTGGCCGCCCGATTGCCACACGGCCGCAGGCCGCCTCTGCGGGGTCGCAGCACACTGTTGCGCCGCACGACAAGAAAGCATGCAAATGTACACAGGATGTCAGCGGAGCCATGATGTGTACGTCTCAATGATACCTGTAAGGACTGGAGAGGAGCAATGCGGTTCGCATGCAGCGCACTGCGCTCTTGGCGTCAAGCAAGGTCCGCGATCGAATGTGTCTTGACGGCATCTGATTAGACCGAATGTCTGACCACTGAGACTGACGTGTAAACTGAGATTTCCATGCCTGAACTTCCTGAAGTCGAAACCATTGCGCGCGGACTCGACAACGCGTTGCGAGGCGACGTCATCGAGTCGGTCTGGCTGGGATCGAAACCGGAGCCGCTGAAATCGCCGGCCGCCGAGATTGCTGCACGCTCGAAGGGAAACGGATTTCGCGAAGTGCGCCGGGTGGGGAAGCACATCGTGTTCGATCTTGCGGAACAGCGTCCCCGCCGATCGCGAAGAAGAAAGACCGCGGAAGGCTGATCCGCCGGCCCAAAATGCCCAGTGGATCGTGCACCTCGGCATGACGGGACGCATGGTGGTCTGCGAACCAAGGGCGGAAATCGAGAAGCACACGCACGCGATCGCAAGCTTGCCTCAGGCAGGGAACTGCGCTTCGTCGATCCGCGCCGTTCGGGCGCTCACGTGTCTACGCAGCGGATTCGACGCTCCGGGTTCCGAGCCGCTCGAAGTCGAGATTGAACGTTTTGTCGCGCTGTTTCATGGGCGCAAGACTCCGATCAAGAGCGCGCTTCTGAACCAGAAACTCTTGCGCGGCGTCGGCAATATCTATGCCGACGAATCGCTGTTTCGGGCGGGGATTCGCCCGCGCCGTCGTGCCATCCTCCTCAGCGCGCGAAGACCTGCGAAGCTCTATATGAGCGGTTCAGGAAGTGCTGAAAGAGGCAATCGCGCTGGGCGGCTCGTCCATTTCGGATTACGTGGATGCGGATGGCGAAGAAGGATTTTTCCAGCTGCAGCATCGCGTCTACGGGCGGGAAGGCGAGCCCTGCCTGGTCTGCAAGACCCCGATCAAGCGCGTCGTACTTGCTGGACGCAGCAGTCACTTTCTGCCCGAAATGCCAGAAATAACTTTATGACCAAATACTCGATCGGAGTCGACCTGGGCGGAACCAATCTGCGAATCGCAGCAGTCACGATAAAGGAGAGCTGCTGGAAAAAGTCACCCTGGGCACAAAAGTGTCGTTGGGGCGCGACCATGTCATCAACGACATGTGCGATGCGATCCGCGGGCTATCGGAGAAATACAAGCAGACGCACTCTCTGTGGCATGGGCATCGGCGTGCCCGGGATCATCGATTTGCGAACCGGAATGCTGCGCGAGTCTCCGAACCTTCCGGGCTGGGCCGACTACCCGGTTCGCGCCGAGATTGAACGCAGGCTGGCCACGCGGGTCATCCTCGACAACGACGCCAATGTCGCGGCGCTGGGTGAAAAGTGGCTGGGCGCGGCGAAAGAAGTCGATGACATTGCGATGCTCACTTTGGGCACGGGGGTCGGCGGAGGACTCGTTCTCGGGGGCCGAATCTGGCATGGAATGACGGGTATGGCCGGAGAGTTCGGCCACATCACGGTCGAACCGGAAGGAGTGCAGTGTAACTGCGGCAATCGCGGCTGTCTCGAGCAGTACGCGTCCGCGACGGCCGTCGTGCGCATGGCCCGAGAATCCATCGCGGGCGGGACGTCGTCGTTGCTGGGCCGCGCAGCCAATTGCCGACCCGGAGTTCAGCGCCAAAGCTGTCTATAATCTCGCCATCCAGGGCGACGAGGAAGCGCAGAAGATTTTCCGCCGAGCCGGGCGCGCGTTGGGAATCGTGCTCGCGGACCTGATCAACTCTCTGAACCTTCCGATGTACGTGATTGGCGGCGGAGTTTCCAGTGCTTGGGATGCGCTTCTCTCCCGCCATGTTCGAGGAAATTCGCCGGCGGTCGATGGTGTATGCGGCCACCGCTCCACCAAAGACCGCTGGTGGACAGGGAGCGTCCTCACAGGTTTCTCCGCAGGGACATACCGTTACAATCGTTACCCGAGCGTTGCTGGGAAGCGATGCTGGGCTTTATGGAGCTGCGCGGCTTCCGCTCCTGCCGTAATCGCTACTTCACCGCTTCGCGAGCCATAATTTTTCGGAAGGCTTGAAGAAATGTGTGGTTCTGTTCGGGAGTGCCGATGGTCACCCGGATTGCGCGGGGCGCGCCCCAAGGCCCAAGCGGGCGAATGATGACGCCTTCATCCTGTAATTTCTTCGCAATCTCAGAACAGCCTTCGCCTAGATCGCAGTAAATAAAGTTGGCCCAGGTGGGAACAGCCTTATAACCAGATTCCGCAAGTTCAGCCAATACGACCTTCGCTTGCTCGGCATTATTGGCTAACGCCCGCTTTGTGTGGGCAGCGTCATCCAATGCGGCGAGCGCAGCGGCCTGTGCGGGAACCGAGACAGAAAAAGTCGTTCGCATGCGCGCGAAGTAGGACATCAATTCAGTCGGCCCCATCCCATACCCGACGCGCACTCCAGCCAACCCATGCGCCTTCGAGAAAGTTCTCAGGACCACAACTTTCTTTCGGCTTCGGACGTGATCGAGAGAACGTGAATATTGCAAGCCGCGCTGCTCGGCGAAGTACTGCGCGAAGTCACAGTAGGCTTCGTCGAGGATGGTGATCACGTGGTCCGGAACACGATCCAAGAATCGATCCACCTCATCCGCCGTGAGCAATGTGCCGGTCGGATTATTAGGATTCGCGATGAACACCATCCTCGTATCCCGGTTGATCGCGGACAGGATTGCATCAAGATCGAAGCCGTCCTCGCGCATCGGAACTTCAATCAACTCCGCCCCGGCTGCTTTTGTCGCGATCGGGTAAACGATGAAGGAACGCGCGCTGGTCACAGCATTCGTTCCGGGGGCCAGCAGGGTGCGAGTGATGATTCCGAGCAGGGAAGTGGATCCTGCGGTGACGACGATCTGTTCTGGGTTTACGGCGTGCAGTTCTGCCAGTTTCTGACGCAGCTCGCTGGCATCGTTATCGGGATAGAAGTTGATCTCGCCGAGTACTGCCTGCATGGCGGCGACGGCTTTAGGCGAGGGACCGAAAGGGCTCTCGTTGGAGGCCAATTTTATGCATTTCACGCGGCTCTCCCGTTGCGCCTGGCGGAGCGACTTGCCGGGAGTGTACCCGCCCAGCTTCCTGATGTGTTCGGGCACAAACGCGCTGAAGTCGCTCATCTTTGCATTCTTAGAATTATCACGAGCACGGGAGAACTGTCATGCGGGGATCAATTATTTCCTGGCGGCGGATGCGCAGTTGTTCGACTTCCTTCGGATTTAAGCGCCGGTATTCGCCGGGATGAACATCCAGCTCCAGGGGGCCGTAACGCACGCGCTTGATCTTTTCCACGTGATGGCCGACCTCTTCGAACATGCGCCGGATCTGCCGATTTCTGCCCTCGATCAGTGTGATTTCGTACCAGGGATTGTCCGATTCCTTGATGATCTGAATTTTGGCCGGAGCGGTCCTCACTCGGCGGCCACGTCGCCGAATAGATAATCCGGCGCGCAGCTTCGCCAATGCTTCAGGGGTCGGCTGCCAGCGACCTTTACCATATAGGTCTTTGGAACATGGGACGCTGCCTTCATCAGCAATTGGCGAGTTCGCCATCGTTCGTGAGCAACAGGAGCCTTCGCTCGCGTAATCGAGGCGTCCCACGGGATACACTCGGCCTTAAGTCCGCGCAACAGATTCATGACGGTCGGACGTCCCTCGGGATCGTTGACCGTCGTGACATATCCTTTCGGCTTGTTCATGCAGGAGATAGACGTGCCGCTCGGCGCCCTGCAGCAGCTTGCCGTTCACGCGGATGTGGTCGTTCTCGGGATCTGCCTTGCTGCCCAGTTCGGTGACGACCTGCCGTTCACTGACACCTGCCCGCCGAGATGAATTCCTCGGCTTTGCGGCGTGAGGCAATTCCGGCAGCAGCGATGATTTTTTGAAGGCGTTCTGTGGGCATGAAATCAGACTAACAGAAACGTCAAGGCGTAAGTTTTACAGGCGACAGGAGAGCTGGAGCAATCAGCTGGCTTGTGCCGAATTCAGTGAGCGGCACTTGTTCGCGGTGCCTGTTCTGGCGGCGGGATCGTCCGGCTCCTGCAAGGCGTGCGCTTCGGATGCTTCGGCTTCCGCAGAGTTTTCCGTGTGCAGCTGGTACCTCCGCGGCGGATATTTCCGCCGTCTCTTCCGCATCTTGATTCAGTCGATCTCTCACGAGTGAGTCATTTCTCAGGCGGGTTCTCTTCCGCCGCAGCTCTGGTGCGGCTTGTTCGGCGGGCAATAAGTCGCTCTGGAACGACTCGGCCACCAGCTTCTCGAACTCTTCCATGCTGGGCAGTTCGTTCACGTCTTTCAGCCCAAAGCGCAGCAGGAATTCTTTCGTCGTCTTGTACAGAATGGGCCGCCCGATCACCGCTTTGCGTCCCGCGGTGGTGATCAGCTTGCGGTCGAGCAGAGTCGCGATGACGCCGCCGGAATCGACGCCGCGAATCTCGCTGATCTCGGGCACGGTGACCGGCTGCTTGTAGGCGATCACGGCCAGGGTTTCGAGCGCCGGCAACGACAATCGAATCGGCGGCTTCAGACTCTTCGCGAACGCACGCACCACATCGTGCTGCTCCGGCTTGGTGGACATGCGGTATCCGCCGGCGACCTGGCGGATCTCGATGCCGTGGTCCGACGTGCCGTATTCGGCCGTCAACTCTTCGAGGGCCGCGCGGACGCGCGATTTGACCTCGGCGTCGTCGATCGGCCCGTTCCTGCGGTCGGCGATCGACGGAATCCTTCACCAGCTGGACGATCTGGTCGAGCGTGATCGGCGTTTCCGCGGCGTAAATGATCGCTTCGAGTTTGGCTTTTAGACTCATAATGAAGTGGCAGTGCTGGTTAGCTGAGCTCGTGCATCGCTACACTCCGATCACCAGCGATGACTCGCCGTTTCCTCCCTACTTCCAATCGTCTCTCACCGCGGCCTGTTCGTCCATGACTGCTTCGAATCCGACGTGCTTGCGAACAAGATTTCGCCGAACAGGCGGTCCTGGCGCAGCTGGATCGCCTGCAGCCGCACCAGTTCCAGCATCGCCAGGAACATGCAAACCAGCGCCTGCCGCGAGTCCACGTTGCGCAGCATTTGTTTCAGGCGAACGGGCGTCTTCCAGCGACAGCCGCCGCCGCAGATATTCGATCATCTGCCCCACGGTGACGGTCTCTTCATCCACCTGCATCATCGGGCGGGAGCGCGCGCGATCGAGAATCTGCTGGAAAGTCTTCACCAGGTCGATGACGTCGGCGGCGAGTTCCGGCTCGGTGCCTTCGGCGTCCATGAATTCTTTCATCGCAGGATTCGACCAGACCGCGTCTTCGATCTGCTGCTTCTGCATCAGCATCTGCGCGGCGGACTTGAACTTCTCGTGCTCGATCAGGCGATTGACCAGTTCCGTGCGCGGATCTTCCTGCATCCGCCGGGCGCCGCAGGATCGCGCGGCAGCAGCATCTTCGACTTGATGTGGATCAGCACCGCGGCCATGTAGATGAATTCGGCGGCGACGTTCACATCCAGCTCGCGCAGCTTCTCGACATAGGTCAGATATTGCGCGGTGATTCGGCGATGGGATGTCGTAGATATCGATGTCCTGCTTGCGGATCAGGTCGAGCAGCAGGTCGAGCGGCCCTTCGTAGACGTCGCGACCGCGACCGAAAAAGGGAAATCGTTGCTCTCCTTTTTGGCGACCGGTTCTCTGCGGCGCGCGGCGGGTGCAGGAGACTTTCGACAGGAATCGGCATTCCGAAATAGCTTTCACTTCTTCACTCATCCGGTGATTCGTCCCCACTACTTCGCGGCTTCGTTGGCCGGAGCCTCGTACTCGAGCGACATTCCCATGGCCTCGCGGACTTCGTTCATGGTGGCGTCGGCCACCTTGCGGGCGCGCGGCCGAGCCTGCCTCAAGAATATCCCAGGCCAGCCGCGGATTGTCCTCGTATTTTTTGCGGCGCTCCTGCATCGGGATTGAGAATCTGCACCAGTGCATCGGCAGCCCAGCCCTTGCATTCGATGCAGCCGATGCCCGCCGAGCGGCAGCCTTCGTTCACTTTGGCCATGGTCTCCGGATCGCTGAAGATCTTGTGCAGATCGCCCACCGGACACACGTCGGGATTGCCGGGATCGGTGCGCCGCACGCGCGCCGGATCGGTCACCATGGTCTTCAGCTTCTGCCGCACCACCGGCTCGGGATCGGTCAGCATGATGGTGTTGCCGTACGACTTCGACATCTTGCGGCCATCGGTTCCGGGCAGTTTCGGCGCGGGGTCAGCAGCGGCTGCGGCTCGGGAAAAACCGGTCTCCGCGCATGCTGTAAAACTGTTGAAGCGCCGCGCGATCTCGCGCGTCAGTTCCACGTGCGGCACCTGGTCTTCGCCCACCGGCACGAAGTCGCCCTTGTAGATCAGGATGTCGGCCGCCTGCAGCACGCGGATAGCCCAGAAATCCGTAAGTGCTCAGATCTTTTTCGTTGATGTTCTCGCGCTGCTCTTTGTAGGTGGGCACGCGCTCCAGCCAGCCCAGCGGCGTGATCATCGAGAACAGCAGATGCAATTCGGCGTGCTGCGGCACGTGCGACTGGATGAACATGGTGCAGCGCTCGGGATCGAGGCCGGCGGCCAGCCAGTCGAGCATCACTTCGAGCGAATTCTGCTTTACCTTGCGAGGTGTCGGCGTAGTCGGTGGTCAGCGCGTGCCAGTCGGCGATGAAGAAGAAGCAGTCGTACTGATCCTGCATGCGCACCCAGTTGTCGAGCGCGCCCACATAATTGCCCAGGTGCAGCTTTGCCGGTGGAGCGCATGCCGCTCAGCACGCGTTTGCGATGATTGGGTCGAGAGGGCATCAGCATTCTCAACAGCACCGAATTGATAAAACTGCAGCGAACGGGCAGATCAGCTGGCACAGCAAGTCCGCCGCCAAATAAGACCAGCGCAAGCAAACCAATATACCCATGCGTGTCATAGACGCGCAGCGATCGCGCTCGGCAGGAAATGACGCAGCACGTGGCTGCCATCGAGCGGCGGAACCGGAATCAGGTTGAAGACTGCCAAGCACGACATTGATCATCATCATTTCATAAAGCAGCAGGCTCAACGGCACCAGGAACGAATTCGTCGGCTCGCAACGCACGTCCGAGTGTCGGAATACCATCGGAATGATGTCACAATCGCGCATGCCCAGCGGTGGACGTCAGCGCGATAGCAAAGCATCGAGCGCCACAACGCAGCCGCGACCACGAAATTGCTGACCGGCCCGACCACCGAGGTCAGAATGTCGTCCAGACCGGATTGCTTGAAATTGCGCGGATCGACCGGCGTCGGCTTTGCCCAGCCCATCACCGGAAATCCGGTGAACATGGCGATCAGCGGCAGCAGGACCGTGCCGACAGGATCGATGTGCTTGATGGGATTCAGCGTGATTCGGCCCAGCATGCGCGCCGTGGGATCGCCGCGGCGGTTCGCCATCCAGGCGTGCGCCGATTCGTGAACGCTGATCGCGAACAGAAACGCGATCATCTGAAACAGCGATGTCGACATGTTGAGGGTCATGCGCGGTTGAATTCGATACTACCATGTGCGGCAGGAAGCCCACGCGCGCGACTCGACGAGATGCTGCCCGATCAGCGTTTCTCGCAGGCTCTTCTGCAACTCCTCCGGCGCAATCGTCTTCACCTTGATCGGCTTTGCCGGAACTCCCGCCGACGATGTGATAAGGTTCCACGTTCTTCGAAGCCACGCCCATCGATCCCACCATTCCGTGTTCACCGACTTTCACCCCGCTCATCACGGTCGCGTGATAAGTGATGCGCGCCTTGCGGGCCGATCTCGGTTTTCTGGTTGGTGATGATCATGCCGTCGTTCAAATCGTGGGCGTGAGAATAGACGTTGGCGTAATCGGAGATCGAACTGCCCTCATGGATGATGATCTCGCCGCGATCGTCGAGCAGAACGTATTTGTGGATGGTGCAATTGTCTTCGATCGTCAGGTTGTAGCCGAATGAGAACTTCGACGCCGTGGAAGATCTTCACGTTCTTGCCACAGTGCTTGAAGATGTGTCGCGCCAGCATGGCGCGCATGCGATATCCCAGCCAGTGATTCAGGCCGAGCGGGGAGCGGTCGTACATCATCCAGAACCAGATCAGCGGCTTGCGCTCGCGCATACTTCGCGGCATCGACGTCGCCGTAATATTCGGGTTCAAGGGTGGCGTTGCGCGGATCGAACGAATGCATCAGCGCCTGTTCGGCCATCGGCGCCGCAGGATCAGGCGGCGCTAGCGGACGCCCCAGATAAAGTTCGTGCAACGCATCGCGCACCACATCGCTGCGATGTTCGGGATCGCGATTAGCATAATTCGCTGATCGAGTTGATCAATCCAGTCGAGAAACACCTTCTCCGCGTCCGGAGTCGGTTTGACACCACGGTAATCGTATCGAGGCATACGGGATCACGCCCACCTTGAAAAACTTCAACCATAGCATACCGGGTGGATAGGCTTGTCGTCGCTGTGGCAGGCACATGTTCTATAATTCGCGCCACATTCATGAAGCCCAAGAAGCTCTCTAAACCGCGTCCCCAGCCCGTGGATGCTCTGGTCTACCCGCGATTTTCTGGCATCCCAACGTTTATGCGCTTGCCGCACGTCGCCGATGCGAAAGAACTGGACATCGCCCTCATTGGGATCCCGTTCGACGGTGGCACCACATATCGTCCCGGCCCTCGTTTCGGACCGCGAAACATTCGCGTGCAGTCGGCCATGATCCGCCCCTGGAATCCGGTGCTGAAGATCAATCCATTTGCGAAGTGGCGCATCGCCGATTTTGGCGACTTATCCGTCAATCCGCTGTCCATCGAAGACACGTATTCAAGGATCACCGCACAGTTGGGTGATGTGCTCAGCGCCGGTGCTCGCACCGCTTGCGTCGGTGGAGATCACTCCATTCTGCTTCCGATCCTGCGTGCCATTCACAAGCAGTTTGGGCCGGTGAACTTCATCCAACTGGATGCGCACGGGGATACTTGGGCCGGATACTTCGGCAGCCCACATTCTCATGGAACTCCCGTCAAGTATGCAATCGAAGAGGGACTGATTGCCAAAGGAGCGGCGCTACAAATTGGATTGCGAGGGCAGGTGTATTCCGAGCATGACTTCGATTTCGCTCATCAGCATCGAATTCAGATCGTTACTGCGGAAGAGTTCCATCGTGGCGGAATCAATCTCGTGAAGCGCGCTTTGAGAAAATTGCGGAATCGCCCAACCTACATCACCCTGGACATCGATGTCGTCGACCCCGCCTTTGCGCCCGGCACGGGCACGCCGCAAGTGGGAGGTCTGTCGAGCGCACAGATACTTGACCTGGTGCGCGCATTGGAGGGTTTGCCCATAGTCGGCTGTGACCTGGTCGAGGTCTCTCCTCCTTACGATAATGGAGAGATCACTTCACTTCTGGCTGCCAATCTGCTCTACGAACTCGTGTGCCTGTTTTAACCACATGATCACTCTCGCCCGTAAGCTGCGCGTAGTCGATTACTTCACCCTGGGTTGGGGAACCATGGTGGGCGTGGGATGGCTCGTTGTGATGGATGATTGGCTTCTGCGCGGGGGCGTGTTGGGGGCCATCTTAGGCTTCGGAGTTGGCGGCCTCCTGCTTCTCCCGATTGGCTACGTATACGGCAAGTTGGTCAAGGAAATACCCGACGCGGCGGGAGAGGTGGCATACACAGCGAAGGTGTTTTCCCCTGTCGTCACTTTTGCAACCGGCTGGATGATGGTGCTGGCGTATTTCATTGTCTGCCCGTGGGAGGCGGTCGCTGTTGGGCGCATCGCAGGCTACATTTTTCCCTCTCTCGATTCAGTGGAGCTTTATCGCATCGCAGGTCGCCCGATTTACCTTCCCCATCTTCTCATCGGGCTCTGCCTGACCGCATTGCTCACCTGTGTTGAACTATCGTGGCATTCGCCTGAGTGCCACTTTCCAGAACTGGACAGCCTTCGGCACGCTTGCCCTGTTTGTCGTTTTTGTAAGCGTCGGCATTACTCGCGGGTCCACGTCGAACTTTCCGCCGCTGTTCACACACAGCGGGTTCCTCTCGGTTCTTTTGGTGCTTCAGATTGTTCCTTATTTCATGACGGGATATGAATCGGTGGCAAAAGCAGCTGAAGAAGCCAGCCCCGAGTTCCGTACGCAAGGGTTTTACAAGGCCATCTGGATGGCTATCGTAGTCGGCATGTTGTTCTACATGATTGTGATCGCAGCCGTGGGCTATGTTGCGCCATGGCGACAGCTTACGAATCAGAAATTCATGACAGCTGCAGCATTTCAGCAGGGGATGGGCTCCCGCTGGATTGTGAGCATCATCCTGGCTTCAGCGCTGCTTTCATTGCTGAAAGTATTTAACGGGAATTTCGTTGCCTCCAGTCGATTGCTGTATGCGATGGCGCGACGCGGCATGGTGGACCAGCGCATTTCGGCAGTGCACCCGCGCAATCGAACCCCGGCGGTCGCAGTGCTCTGCATCGGACTTGCAACCGCTGCCTGCATGTTTCTGGGGGACGCGATCCTGGTGCCGATCTCAGAAGTGGGCTCGGTCGCGTCAGCCACAGGATGGCTTGCTGCCTGTGCCTCCTATCTTGCGATGAAGCCCGCTACACGGGAGAGAGTTGTGGCGGCAGTCGGAGTATTGGTGACCGTGACAATGATTCTGATGAAGATCGTGCCTGCGGTACCGGGCCATTTCAGCGCGTACGAATGGCTGGCGCTTGCGATATGGAGTTTGCTCGGACTTGCTTTGGGATGGCGGGAACGTAAAGCCGCGGCCGCCTCTGCGTTGAACTGAATGTGAAGCCGGGCTACCGGCCATAACTATTTCTGGGTTAGCGTCAGTTTGTGCAATCCGACCTTCGCAGTATCGATGCGATCGGGCAGGGCAAAAATGGAATCCAATCCTACTTGCGGATACTTGGGCTGCACGTATTTTTCGGCGAATGCTTCAAGCACGAATTGAGGAATTTCGACGTCGTCGAGAGTGACCGTGTCGACGTTCACGTAGCCCTTTCCGCCAGCGCCGTGAGCATGGGCCGTGACGACGACGTCATGGACGCCGGAGAACATCGATAGCAGAGGATTTGCCGACATTTTTCCTGCTCTCAGCTTGTCGAAATCGACCCGCGTGTTGGCGATGATGATGTCCGGCTGGGCCTGGAATTTCACCGATTGAACACCTTCCGGCAACTGCACTTGGTCGGACCCTACGTACTCGTTGATCTCCTGCTCGCTGAACTCCGTCGGAGTCTGATCTGGCATACGGGCTGCGCCGTTTGCTTCCAAGTGATGCAGTTTCTGCTCGAAACCGAATGAACCGGGAGGGAGGTTTTGTGCCAGAAGAACCGAGGCGAGAATTGCAAAGAGAAAAAAAGACCCGAGAAGTTTCATGGTTTCAACGCGGCGCGCGTCTCGCTCAGCACGGCCGGAGCGACTTTAGGCTCAGGCAATGTGCCGGTGATCGTATAGCCCAGGCGCGTGTCGCGCACTAACTTAACGTTCAGGGCCTGACCGAGAGATGCAGTGCCACTGAGTTGAAAAATGCCGCTTGGAGTTTCAAGTTTACCTTCTTCGATGTTGAACGATGCATCCCGCAACCGCAGAAGTGCCGCCAGGCGATGAATGCGCAACGGACCATCACCGCTTCCCAATTCAATATGGGGCAGTGAGCCATCCATGATCTCGACCTTCAGCTTCCCCACGGCTGAGGTCATCATTTGCTGCAGGTTGGCGCCCGACGCACCGACCTCATATGCTGCACTCACGGTGCCTGTGATCCATCCATCGTGCATTGCCTGCGCCACCTGTTCCATCGAGGTGTGCTCCACGACACCGCTGCCGTGATACGCGGGAGGCTGCGCCATAAAATCGGCGCTCCATTCCCCAGAATGACTGCCACCCAGCACCATGCCCCGCAATTCCGTCAGCCTCAGTTTCCCATTCTCGAGAGCAACATTCGCTGAAACTTTGCTGGCGACAAGCCGACGAAAATCTACGTGGGCAGCGGATAACCTGCCCGATGCGTGCAGTGCGGACAGGTATGGTTTAGCCGGCGAGGACGACAGAAACCGGTACCACGGACGCTTCGCATTGCGCGGATCCAGTAACCGCGCGAGTTCGTCGGCTGCAAACGAGTCGGTATGCAGATCGAACTGAACCACGCACGAGTCCGGGGATCCGCACCCTCGGGGCATTTGGACCGAACCCTTCCAGATGCTTGTGCCAAACGACGCAATCAGGTTTTGCGCTCGAATTTGATCGGGCAGCAGCACGATATTCGCGGAAGCAATCTGCAATGGCGCACTCACCCCACGAATTTCGGCTCGGATCGATCGCAGTTGCGCCTCGCCTGTGGCGACCGGTGCCGCAAAGCCAGACCACCCCCCGGCTAGTTGCAACTCGACCTTGGCTTGGCCATCCGCCGTAGGGTGTAGCACGGGAATCCCTGCGGCACGAGCCACCTGTAACAACTTCTGTATCCGCGCGTCTCCGGACAGGTTCAAGGCGTATCCTTCGCGAGAAGCCCAGCCACGGGCGGTCAGAACGCGCTCGGTTCCCATCAGCAAATCGAATTTCCCAATTTCCAGTCGCGTCACCGGCGACTCTGACTTCCGTCGCACACTTGATTGCGGCTCTGCTGAAATTGAAAACGGAATGCTGCTTACGGTCATTTCGGAATTGTCGCTGCCGGACGTAAGCTTGATTTCTTCCGCTTCCCCATCACCGGACCACTCGGGGCCGCTTGGGGCGCCTTTCAGGTTGAAGCCGGCATTGACTCTCCCTTCCGCATTCAAATCGTCAGGGATGTTCTTTTTGGCTCGTCGGGCGAGCGCTAATACTGAGGAGGCTGGAACGTCCTTGAGTTTCAGCGAGAGATCGTAAGCTGCTTGTCCTGAAATGTGATCCGCACCGCCAACAATCGTGATCAATCCGTCGCCTACGGGAGCCGAGCAGTCCAAGCCAGAGAGGCTTTGATCTACACTGCTGTATTGGCCGCTGCACTCCGCGCCTAAGCGCAGTGCGGTTTCGGTCGGCAAATCGTAGCGCCGAAAATCATTAACGAAAGCCGATGTTTTGAAATGAAGCGCAGCGGGGTTTCCTTCCAGTGTGGCGTCGAGAGTCAAAGTTCCCCGCCATCCCTTGTCGTTGCCCGTCCAAAGCTTGCTCAACTGGCCCAGTTGGCCCTGGTCCCACTCCATAGTGAATTGCAGAGGAGTTTCTCTGAGGCTGGTCGCACGCTGCCAAGTCCCGTTCGCACGCAAGGTGCCAGTGTCGGTGATATTGAAGTCGGTTCGCACCGGCTTGGCTTTCAGCCGCATGCCCCAGGCATTCTCTGAGTCTTGCCAGAGCGCAAAATCAGCTTCCGTCAGGGTGTGTGCCTTCTTTTCCGGCCCAATTTTGAAGTTGATTCTTCCCTTGTCGGCCTCGATATAGGGAAAGCTGGGCCGCGACTCTGATCTGGTTTTGCCGGTTGGGGCTACTGGAGTCTGAGAGGCACGCTCGAGAATCGATTCCACATTCCAATGTCCCTCGCTGTTACGAACCAGGTTAAGGCTCGGATCTGTCAGTTCGAGACGAGAGATTTCCAGCCGTCCGCGAAGCAGGGAAGCGACCCGCAGGTTCGCCACCACTTCATCAGATCGCAGCATGGGCTCCGCGCTGAACGCGGGGTCATCATGAATCGAGAAGTTGTCCAGTTCGAATCCTGGTGGCACGAAGCGCAGGCTGACATATCCGACTTGTACCTGGCGACCAACAGCCGATGAGATCGATCGAACAATGCGCCAGCGCAGGCGGTCGGCTCCCGGGCGAATCAGGAACAAGCCCACGAGCACAATGCACACAGCAACCAGCAATCCGCGCTTGCTACGGGAAAGCTTCACCGCACCACCTTTAGCGTGCGCCTCCACCGGGTCTCATCGAAGAAGTGGAATATTACTTGTCCGATGAACTTTAAACGATCACTGACTTCGGTTTTCTGATACTGGTCGGCTGGGGTTTCAAATGACCAGTAGATGAACAATGGTCGTCCAATCACGTTTTCCTTGGGAATGAATCCCCAGAACCGGCTGTCGTAACTTACATCCCGGTTGTCCCCCATTGCGAAGTAGCTGTCTGGCGGTACGACGATGTCGTCGCCCTGGATGTATTGCTTCATCACTAGTTGCCAGTCGGGAAACAAGTTGTTGTACTCGGTGGGAGCCACCGCCGGAAAATTGTCTCGATACGGATTGTAGCTGTCGGGGCTGCTGTGGATCGCATAGGGTTCGTCGAGTTTCTGCCCATTCCGGTAAACCGCAGCATCGCGAAGGTGGATGCGATCCCCGGGTACCCCGATAATTCGTTTGACCACGTAAAGGCCGGGTTCGGCGGGCGAGAGGAACACAACAATGTCGCCGCGTCGCACATCCCGGTAAGGAAGCAGCGGCCCCAGCCACTTGGTAGCCGGCGCAAACTGTTCACGATTCACAAATACGTGATCGCCAATGAGCAGTGTGTTTTCCATCGAACTCGATGGAATCTCGAAGGCCTGGACGATAAAGGTGATGATGAAAAGGCCAGTCACCAACACGGCGGCCAGAGAAGCGAGGAACTCGACAGTTGTTTCCTTCTCTTTGACGGGTTCTTTCGTTTCTTTTTTCGGCGCTAGAACTTGTTCTGTATTCAAATCTCGTTCCTTCAGTGGACTAATCGAAATGTCCGGTCCCACCGGGTGATCTGGAATAAGTGTGTCGCTGCATATGCGAAATGAAAAAGTTTATCACCTGAATTCGGCATGCCCGGCATATCGCTGTCCATATCGCGAACCGACCAGTAGATCAGCAGCGGACGGCCGATGACGTTCTCGCGCGGGACAAATCCCCAATATCGGCTGTCCAGGCTTTCATCGCGATTATCGCCCATCACGAAATAGTGACCTTCCGGTACGATCAATTGCCCATCTTCTACCAGTTGGTGCATCTCCTGCCACCAATCACCCTCGAGTCCGGGGACCGACATGTTCAGGCGAGGGAAGTCGTCTCGAAATACGTCGTGCACCGGCGAGGTGTAGCGAACATAGGGTTCCTGGATGCGGGTTCCATTTACAAAGACTTCCTTGTTCACCAGGCGAACGCGATCCCCAGGAACGCCCACCACCCGTTTCACGAAGTGCTGGGTTGGATTCACGGGATATTTAAAAACGATGATGTCTCCCCGACGGATGCTTTTGTAAGGCAGGAAATGATCCCAGAAAGTGCTGCCGCCATAACAGAACTTGTCCACCAGCAGATAGTCCCCGATGAGGAGTGTGTTTTCCATCGATTCCGAAGGGATCTGAAAGGCTTGGACGATGAAGGTGATAACAAATACCGCAATCACAACGGTTCCGAGCAGCGACTGCAAGGACATGCTCCACTCTGAAGGATGCGACGCCTTGTCCTGCGATTTCACCTTGGAGTCAGACGCGCCCTTTGCGCTGGTGGTCAGAGGCTCCAGCGCCGGCGAGGTATTCAAGGACTTGTCG
The DNA here is from genome assembly GCA_963797845.1 of Terriglobia bacterium. Taxonomy (GTDB): domain Bacteria; phylum Acidobacteriota; class Terriglobia; order Terriglobales; family Acidobacteriaceae; genus DASREM01. The sequence continues at coordinate 389,066 of CAWCRE010000003.1, read as the reverse complement.
GGCAGCGTCTTGTTCAGCATTCTTCTTGGTTAATCCTTCAGCCTGTCCTACAAACTCTGTCTGGCTGTGGCCGTTCACGCCAAGCAATCGAGCTTCTACGGTGAATGTTTTGCTGTGTTCCGGACCCTGCTCTTTCACCAAAACGTAAGTGGGTTGAGCGCGTCCGGCAGCCTGCAGCTTCTCCTGGAGGGCCGATTTGTAATCCGTGACCGGCAAGCCGGTTCCTACGGATGCGATCCGCTGGAGTTCAGGCTGCACGATTGCTTCCAGCACGAACGATCGCGCAGGTTCCATACCACCATCGAGATAGATCGCCGCGATCACCGCCTCAAGTGCATCCACCAGAAGCGCGGTCTTGCTCCGACCCCCGCTTTTTTCTTCTCCGCGGCCCAGATGAAGGTACGTTCCCAAATCCAGTTGCCTGGCTACCTGGATCAGATGACGCTCGCTTACCAAATGGGCTCGGAGTTTTGAGAGCTCCCCCTCGCGGAACTGCGGAAAACGCTGAAACAGTGTTTCTGTCGTAACCAACGACAGGACGGCGTCGCCGAGAAACTCCAGTTGTTCATTATCGCCGACCCGCACTCCTTCGAGCGGTTGTTGTGCTTCCTGCTCTCGCGCCTGCGAGCTGTGCGTCAGGGCCTGCTGCAGCAACTCGGGACGGCTGAACGAATGCTTCAACAGCGCTTCGAAGGTGGCAATATCACTGGACTTCATGGTTAGCCGGCATCGCAACCCACATCGATGTCATGCGTCTTCTCACACTCTTATTTCGGCGCAGGAGCCGGGGCCGACGGCTTGCTGCCACCGGTAAGCTGTTCCAGTCGGGTCTTCTCCTGCCGCGCTAGCTTTCCGGCCGGGGTTGCGTCCTGAGTCATCTCGACCGCGTGATTCGCCTCTTTCAAAGCGTCGGGATACTTTTCCTGTTTGTCGAGAGCCAGCGCCAACCGCAGCACCACCAGAGGATCAGGCTGTTGCGGCAGCGCCGCAATCGACTTGCGTAGATAATCTTCTGCCTGCGGGTACTTATCTGAATTCAGGGCCAACGTTCCCAGGACGGAATAGGCACTGGAACGCAAGAATCCTTTGTAGGCATCGATTTTTTCTTGCGGAGTTCCCGGGGGCACGGTCACGTCGCTTTCGATGGTATCGAGAGCGTGTTGCGCCAATTTCGACGCTTCCGCAAGCCGTTGGTCTTTATCCAGATCGGAATCTCGCGTCCGTTCCGTCAGAATTTCCGCCACTCCTACCAAGGCCTCGGGGTCGTCAGGGTCAAGAGCCAAGACTTTGCGCCCCATGTCCTGCATCTTGTCGGCATTGTTTGCGTTCTGATAATCGCGCATTGCCTGCTTGTAGAGCAGAATCCGCAGTTCGCTCTCCGGATACTTGGCGGCGAAATCGTCGGCTGCCTTGTCGAGAGCGGCCGGATCTTGAGTGGCGTTCGCCGCTTTAAATGCGTCAAATTCGGGTTGAGTTTTGGCTTGAGGCGGACGCTTTCCTGCGGGCGCAGCGGGCGCCGCTCCAGTTTGCCCTCCAGATTGTCCCTGCGTGCCCGCCGGTTGTTGGGCTACGCCTACGGTTCCCAGCGCCAGCACCACCGTTAACATCGCTGCTCGCTTCATTCTCTCTCCTTAGAGTTATCTCGATGTATGTCTGCCACTGCAAACTCTTTACTGCTGGGGATGACCATGCGGTTCAAAAGGCTGCTGAATGCCCTTTTCTGCCGCCGCTTTCGCTTCCGGAAGTGCGCTTGCGGCCGTCAAAGCGGCCCGGTAATGATCGAGCGCGGCATCGCGTTCTTCCTGAAGGTCAAAAATTCTGCCCAGGTAAATATGGGACCACGCTACCACTTTGGCTTCACTGGTGGCGGTCAATGCCCGCTGGAAATAACTGCGAGCTCCTTCAATATCTTTGTTCAGCGTCGCCACTTGCGCGAGGATAAACAATGCACGCCCCTGATCCTCCGTCTTCTCATCCAGCGCCTGTTGCGCCAACTTCTGCGCGCTCGCCGGATCGCCGGCGGTGAGTTTTTGCTCCGCGTTCATCAGTAACTTTCCTTCAGTGGGTCGAGCCAAGTGGAGCAATTCCGGATCCGCGTTCGCGGCAAAGTCGATCTGACCGGCCCGCTTCTCTTCTTTCCCCAGGTCAATTCCCGCCAGCATTTGCCCGTAAACGTTTCGGAACCCAGACGGATCTTTCTCGAAAGTGGCAAGCGACTCGTAGAAATAACGTGTCAGAATAAAGCCCTGTTCGACCGCGCGTTGGACTTGCTCCAGCCGTTGTTCTTCGGCGATCTTTCCTCCCGCTTCCACGCGAATCTCAATGGCTCGGATCAGGCACTCGGTGTACAACAACGAGACATCGCTTTTAAAACCGTCGTCCATGGGAGCAGTCTTAACTGAATCCAGCAACGGTTCGAGCTTCTTATTCACGTCCGGATACTTCAACGACATCGGGTCGAGCAGGTAATGCAAATAGGTGTGACGGATTTGCTGCATCTTGAGACTGGTGTTCGCGCCGGGTGTCAGCACTACAAAATAATCGGGCCCGTAGTTCCTGGCGTTGGTCTGCGCTGGTGCACCTAACAATTCCAGGTACACCGTAAATGCGTGCCCCAGATAACCAGCCGAGGGCAATTTCAGGTACAGCTCCGTATCGAACAGCATTTTCGACAACGGCTCGTGATAGCGCTCAGTCAACGCTTCATAGTCGGAACGGTGTTCCTGCCAAATCGAATGCAACTGTGCCACTTCATAGAACTTGGCCAATGCCGGGACGAAGGCGATCACCGCCAGCGCGTCCGGCGGCAAATCTTTCTCTTTGACTTTCACAGTGAGCGCAGGCGGCGGATTCAGGAACAGCGCGAGCGAGACGTATTGGGAAAGGTTTTTTGGTCCGTCCGGCTGCAGATGCTCGTTGTATACCTGGCACATGCCCTGCATCACATCGCGAGCCCCCACCGACTCATTCACATTTTTGGTGATCTCTTTTCGGATTTGCAAGCGCAAAGGATCGGAGGCATTCAGTTCCTGGTCATATCCGCAGGCATTCATTCCGGCCAGCACCGCAAACAGCGTCTCGCTCGTGTCCAGAGTCACTTCAGGAGTCTGGCCCCGATACTGCGCGTGGATGGGGGCGTTGGGTACCTGGGCAGCAGGGGCCGCGGGCTGAGCAACTTGGGGAGAGGCCTGTCCAAAAACCACCGGCGTCAACAATCCTGCTAGCGCCGCGTAAAGCGAGCATCGCAACCAACTGCTCAGGGGAACCTCCTAATAGGCAGGGAATGTGCGGGTTACTGAAATAGTGTAAGGGGTTCTCAGAAGAGGGTCAACGAAACCTTGCTGTAAGTTCGCACCCGGTACCTGGAATTTATCCGTGAACGTTGATCTTCGAGAACGAGAGTACCGCCCGACCGGACGTCGGCCTTCCCATCGCTGTAGCCGGCCGAAACGTGGTGAAAATTAACATGTTCTTCACTTGTGGCAACAGTTGATTCGAAGTGGGAGACTCCGACAAGATTCGATAATCCTGCACCCGGCCATTCGAATCCACGTAGGCCTCAATCACCAACGAGTCGTCGTTGACGGATTCCAGCGATGTGCCGAACGCCGCCTGCTGCAACTGCGGTGCGGTGTAAAGCATGAGTGGAACATCGTCGTTTGCCGCCTGCAAAGGCATGGTAGTCAGGCCCATGACTAATCCGAAGATGGCAACTGCGGCAATCAGGCCTGCGGTAGCAGGAACCATGAAGGCTTGGAACATGTTTTCCAGACGAAGCATCGCTCCCTGGAAATAGGGCGCGCGCTTCTGTGCCACCTCGTGCGAAATCGCCAGACGCAATTTCAGTTCAAGATCAGAGGGTGCCTTCCTGCGTCCTACGCGAGCCAGCAACTGCTGGCTTTGCTGCAACAGAGAGTAGTCGTTCCGGCACCGTACGCAGCCTTCCAGATGCTGCCCCAAGGCATGCATCTGCGTGCCGGTTACGGCTCCATCCAGGTATGGCGAAAATAGCGATTTTGCCTGGGCGCACTTCATGACGCCACCTCGACTTCCCCGCCGCTCGAACAAATCCGGGAGCGCTTCGCTGGCTTTCCGCTCTGCTCTTCTGGAGCGTGCAAGCCCAGTTGCGGACCCACTTCCCGTATGTACGCTGCCAAGCGCGTCTTCAAAGCTTCCCGGCCTCGAGTCAATCTAGACTTGACGGTTCCCAGTGATACTTCAGTAATCTCGGCGACTTCCTCGTACGACATTTCTTCCAGATCGCGAAGGATCACGGCAGTTCGGAACGGTTCAGGTACCTTGCGCAATTCTTCTTCTACGTGAGCACGAATTTCCTCGTGTACCACGTTGTCGAATGGAGACTCGCTGTGATCCACCAACAGGTCTTTCAATCCGATTGCATTTTCTGGTTCGCTATCGGTCTGAATCGGCTCGATCGAGGTTTCCCGCGCCTTATGCCGGAACCACCATCGCCTCCGGTTCGACGCCTCATGAACCGCGATGCGATAAATCCAGGTCTTCAGGCTGGATTGCCCGTTAAAGTGTTTCATTCCACGAAACACTTTCAGGAACACTTCCTGCGTGGTGTCGGCGGCATCGGACGGATCCGATGCCATGCGATAGATCAAGCTGTAAATAGGCTGATGAAATTCGCCAATCAGCCAGGCGTAAGCCTCTTCCGACCCCGCCTTCAGTTCAGCGACGATCGTCGACTCTTCCTGACGAACTCCGATGGCACTTGCCAAATCACCCAAGGTGGCTGCTCCCGCCATGACTCTCACGGCGTAACCTCCATTATAGGTTCAATTCGAGCCAACGATGACGCCCAAAAGTGCCTTAGTTTCAATATGTAGCCGATACTCAAAACCGATCTCGCTACAGTACATAGACCCCGCCGAGGTGCTTGTGGTTCCCAAAGAAAAATGCCGCAGCTTCAGCCACTTACAGAGGCTGCTGCGACACAAGGCTGGTGGAGGTCCGCTATTGGGGAGGTTGGGTGGCCGTATTGCTGGTGCTTGGCTTCTTGGTAGAGCTTTTCTTTTTTGTAGTTTTCTTAGGTTCGGTGTCGTCGACAATTGTTTTCTTGGGAGGTGCACTGGCGGCAGCGGCTTGCGCAGCCTTCACCTGATTTCTCAATTGCGCGAGTTCGTTTTCCTTGGCGGCTGAAAGTGTGTCGAGGCGGTCCGCAAACGAGCGGCGCGTATGCTCCAGAGTGCCTAAATCATTCCCGAGCGACTGAAATTCATCCTTCGAACCGAAAGCTCCCGCCGATTCCACTACGGAACTGAACACATCGTAGAGCGCGTCGAGGTTGCGATAGAGCTTAAACGTCGCACTCAGGTTTTCCGGCGAAGCCTGCAGTTGGTTGATGATCTCCGGCATGGCCGATTGCAGGTTGCGTTGAATCGAGTCGATGTTGGCTTGGGTCTGGTGCTTAGTGTTAGAGTCCGTCTTCCATTTCTCGACACGCGTTTTGCCAAGGTCGGCCTGCGTCGATTGGGACGCCTGTTGAAGCTGCGAGAGCAGCGAATTCAGTTCGCTCGCCGATGAATAGGGAACAGGCGATTGCTGCGTGGAGGAGACTTGGGCGATCGCGACTGCGCTCAGCAGTGCCAACGCGCAGGCCCACTTTGAGGTGGATCGAGGTTTCAGGTTCATTCCGTATCCGTAACGTCATTCAGGATACTCATCTTCTCCCACTTTCGCAAAATCGGAGAAGGCGGATCCCATGTCGGAATGAAGACACAGGTTTGACTATGCTTCTCGGGTAGGCGAGAATGAAAACACAGCATCTCTGTAGCGAGTGGGCCTGTGGCGCAGCTGGGAGCGCGCTTCCATGGCATGGAAGAGGTCGTCGGTTCGATCCCGACCAGGTCCACCAAATTCCCTTTCCCAAGCATTTACTCCGTTTTGAACTGTTACATCTTCTCTCGCCCCAAATTAAACCTCTGCGCACGCGTTGTATTCACGGGGATGGCCTGGAGAAAATCCGGCGCAAGGCCGTCTGGAACGACTTCGGGCGGGGCAAATTCGAGGCATCGCGGTCGCCTCAGTGCCTTCGCCGAAGTGCTTGGATGACGGGTCACTTCATCCGCAAGTTGCAAATTTTTGCAAACTAAAAATCCGCGAAACCCCGCTCCATTCCTGAGTTCCAGCTTGACTTACGCCTGTCCGCCTCCTAAACTCCGGGTGCTAATTTCCCCTGCCATGCGTGGGCGCCCAACGCCCATCCGCGTGGGATTCGAATCCGATCGCAAAATTTGAGGTTTTCATGACTCGCACCTGTGGCCTGAGCCTCGCACTCTGCCTGTCTTTGCTCATGTTGCCGGCTGTTCTTTTCGCACAAGTCACCTACAGTGACTTCAGCGACGTGACTGGGTTGGCTTTAAACGGTTCCGCGGCGCAGGCGACCAACGCTGGCGGACAAAAAGTTCTTCGGCTCACCCCAGACGGCGCCATGCACGTCTCCGGCAGCGCATGGTCGATCATCACGCCGACGGCGCCGACACAGCAATCGGTCGGAAGCGGATTCACCACAATCTTCCAGTTTCAGTTCACCCATGCGGGATCTCCCGCCGATGGTCTCGCTTTCGTCATCCAGAACTCCAGTGGGACCGGCTTCGGCACCGCGGCACGCGGTGGATCAGGCGGAGCAATCGGGTACGGTGCTCCCGATCCGGGCGACAATGGAGTGGCGATTCCGAACAGCCTGGCCATCGAACTCGATACTTATCAGAACGGATGGGACCCAGACGCCAATCACATCGCCGTTCAGAGTTGCGGTCCCGACCCGAACACGCAGAATCACACTGCGACCTGTCCGAACGGCTCTCCTGCCGAACTCGGTCTAGTGCCCAGTAGCGGTCTGGGAGGCGTCGTTCTGTCTGATGGCGCGGTCCACACCGCTGTGATCGATTACGACGGAAACACCAATATCATGCACGTCTATCTGGACAACCTTGGCGCTCCAGTATTGACAGTAGCCAATCTGAACCTCTCAACGCTGCTTACGCTAAACAATGGAGACGCGTGGGTGGGTTTCACTGGCGCTACGGGAGCTTTGACCGAAAACCACGACGTGCTGAGTTGGAATTTCACGCCGGCAACCACCCAAACGTCGATTACCCAAGACCTCACTACGAGTGCCGGCACCAACACCACGAACTATGTTTTTGGTAGCTACAATCACAAGCTGCAATACACGAACGCCGATCCCGACGTAGTCACCGTCACTGCGATTCCAATCAGCCAGTCCGACTTCGCCCCCAGGCTGACGGGCACTCCCTATCAGAACGACCAATGCGCTATTTACGAGGGTACGGGAGGTTTGTGCGTCGAGTTTGAGGTGACGTGTACTGATAACGTCGGCACCGATTGCAGCAACCTACCCTATGATCTGTTCAACAACTTCAACACGCAGCAGACGATCGTGGGTCCGTGCATGTTGAAAGCGCCAGTTGGCAGCAACACTTGGACGAACATCATCCAGGACTTCACTCAGACCCGAAACGATCCGGGATCTCACGGCACTACCAAGGGATTCTCCGATTTCATCCTCGTGCAAGGAACCAACGGCACCTCGTGCACATTGCCGCCATCCGTTTCATCGCCATTGAATAACGGTGTTTTTTCCGTCGGACCTGTGCAGATACTGTTCAGCTGCACCCCCGATGCAAGCGCTCCGAATGTGACCGCAAGCTGTTCAACGGGGACGGTGAATGGACCTGGAGTGAGCAATGTCACGGTGCAAAATGGCGACTATGTCACGTTTTCAGGCACCGGAGCAGCGACGTTGACGGTCGTTGCTACCGATTCCGTGCTGAATACGAGTACAGGAAATTTCAACTTCACGGTCGGGCAAGCGCCGCTGATTCTAAGCGGTAACACCACAACCTTCACCGTAGGCACGCTGGGGACTTTCACTGTTATGAGCAGCGGTTTCCCGGCTCCGATTATCACCGAACTGGGAGCGCTGCCTTCAGGTGTTTCCCTAAACAACAACGGAAATGGGACGGCGACATTGTCCGGAACGCCAGCCGCAGGAACAGGCGGCGTTTACGCCATAACACTGACGGCTCACAACGCAATTAATCCCGATGCCCTGCAAGTATTCACACTGGTGGTGAACCAGTCCCCGAACATTACCAGTGCCAACAGCACAACGTTTGCGACGGGAGTACAGGGCAGCTTCACGGTGACGACGACGGGCTATCCCACCTCGGTACTGACCGAAACGGGAAGCTTGCCGGCGGGAGTCACCTTTGTTGACAACCACAACGGTACAGGAACCCTGAGTGGTGTTCCTGGCAGCGCCGGCACGTTCAACATCTACTTTCAGCGCTAGCAACGGGGTGGGAACCGGAGTGGTGCAGGTTTTCACGCTGACAGTGAGCGGTCCGAAAGCGACCGTCAGTCCCACAAGCATCAACTTTGGCAAGGTGACGAAATTCAAAGTTGTCAGCGGCAAGGTGACCCTGACCAACACTGGCAACAGCAACCTGACGATCAGCAAAATATCGCTGACGTTGGGTTCCGGAGCCGATTGGGACGACTACTTCTTCCTGCCATTGTGTGGTTCCTCACTTTCGGCGGGGAAGAGCTGCACCATTTATGTGTATTACTTCGCCGATGACCTTACAACCTCTAACGCCACCCTGAGCATTGCGACAAATGATCCCAGCAGCCCGGCGCTCGTGACCCTTACTGGAACTGGTGTTTCGCACTGAGTGGGAGATTCTGAATCAGGGAGTAAAAGGGACCGTGGGCTCAATGCGGTCCCTTTTTAATTGGCGGCGAGCACATCAGCTTTGAGAACCTCCGCGCTCTGCGGGGGTGAACGGGTTAGTTAAGCCATCGCTTTGCTGATTCGGTTGTGGATGCGAAATCTGCGCGCTGTGAAATACGGCTATCGCCGGCTTCCTTCTGGATGTCACTCAGGATTTGTAGCGCCCTGTTGTAGTGATCCCGGGCCAGGGAATTGTTTCCGCCCAGACGAAAATCTTCACCCAACAGGAATTCTGCACGGGATTGCAACAGTTTCATGCCGCGTTTTTCAGCCTGCGTCAACGAACGCTCGAGTTCGGTCCGGGCCTCGGGAAGCGCCTTTGCCGCGATCAGCGCTTGCGCCAAGTCAACATGACACTGCAATGATTCATAGCGCAGGCCCTGCGACTCGGCTTGAGCGGAAAGCTTCCGCAAGTTCACGATGCTGGCAGTCCCGGTAGTTCGCACCAGATCGTTGCGGGCGAGCGCGACTTCAGCAAGGAGGGTCTGCTCGGGATCTTTTGCCTGCCGGGCGGATTCGCGCGCTTGCTCGAAAAGATTTTTCGCGCCGCTGCTGTCTCCCCGGTAGGACGATGCTTTTCCCTCGGCAAAGTAAACCTGAGCAACCGTGCTCTGGTTTTTCAGCTGGCGAGCAATGGTGAGCGCCTCATCGAAACTTGGCTTTCCTTCATCGCCGCGTCCCAATTGCGCGAGTGCTTCGCCATATCCGATCAGCGCAACCGCCATCCAGTTGCTGCTGTCCTTCGCGTCGCGGAAGCCTTTCAGGGCGTCCTGGCGGGCTTTCAGGGCCGCTCCGAACTTTCCTTGATAAGAAAACACAGTCCCCATGTCGTACGAGCTCATCGCCATTCCACGCGGATCGCCGCTGCCGCGCCACAAATCCAGCGCTTTGAGATAATCCGCGAGCGCCTGGTCGTATTCCCCAAGTTTGGTATCGGCGACCGCGATATTGCGAACAGTCTCCGCGAGGTCCTCCGGAACATTAAGCTTCTGGCGGAGCGTCAGCGCTTGCTGGTAATACGTGAGCGCGTCCTGGTACTGCCCCTTTGACAAATAGGCGGTACCGATATTATTCAGGCACATGGCCTGATTGGACTCATCTTGCAAATCACGCTGAACCTGCAGCGACTGCTTGTACAAATCAAGCGCCTGGTCTAGTTTGCCGCGATCGGAATACAGGTTCGCGAGATCAATCATGGTGTCGCCGATACCTTGTTTGTCCCCAATCTCGCGACGAATCTTGAGGGCCTGGTTGTAGGTAGACTCGGCCTCATCCGGCTTTCCAAGCATCACCTGCGCGCTTGCCATTTCGTTCAAACTGACGCCAATGCCTCGCTGGTCGCCAATGGCGCGCTTGATCTCCATCGAGTCCTGGTAGTTGCGCAAAGCATCTTCGGGCTTATTCATCAACCGGTAGGCAACACCCTTGGCCTGAAGAATCGCCGCTTTTGCCTCCTGATTATCCAGTTGAACGGACAAGTCATACGCACGATTCAGGTAATTGAGGCCAGCTTCCGGTTTACCGGCTTTGATTTCCACCCGTCCGCTTGCCAGCAAGGCATCCACGTACTTCGGATCTTGTTCGAGGGTCTTGGCGTAATGTTCGCGAGACTTATCGAAGTCGCTTGCCGCTTCGTAGGTCCGGGCTAGAGCGAATTGAATATCAGGATCGTAGGGCGAAGCCTTGGCCAAATTTTCGTAGGCTTCAATCGCCTTCTGGTTGTCGTTGACGATGCGAGCGTTTCCGGCTTCTATAAGGTAACGTTCGGTCGCCGGCAGTTGCTGGCTGAGGTCCAAAGCCAGCCGCGAGTAGCGCTCTGCCTCGTTGTCATAACCCAGGGCCGAGTACGTCTGAGCCAAGCGCGAAAAGGCGAGAGCAAACTGGGAATCGGCCTGGGTGGCGGCCTCAAATTTTTTCTGCGCACCTAAATTGTTTCCCTGTCGCGCGAGTTGGAGACCTTCATCGTAGGCTCGTAGAGCACTCATGGAACTCGAGCTTGGACGAAATGCCTGGCTTTGAAGTTCCTTAACAATGTCCTGCGATAGCGACAAGCTTTGGCGGATCTGTTGTGCAAGCCGGTCTACCGCGGGAAGCACATCTTTGTCAGAGCTGGCCTGTTCGGTGATGCTTTGGGAACGACCGCGTTTTACATCTTGTACGCTTGCGTCGAAACGAACTTGCTCTCCTGACTTCGTGTACCGTCCCGCCACAATGAACTCGGAGTTGGTGAACGCTGCGAGCTGCTTTAGGCTCTGTGGATCAGATTCTGTGTCGGTTGAAATGTGGAGGTCCTTGAGTACCTGGTGCACACGGTCGCAGAAACGGTGCGCAACTTCGAGGACTGTCCCACATCCGTGCTCAGCATGTCGGCTAGGTTTGGGCCGAGCCAATCCAGAGCTGGGTCCCCAGAGGCGTTATGGAAGGGCAAGATTGCCATCGAGACTGGGGCTGAGGCCGAGGACGATGATGTGACCGGTCCAAACAACTTGTGGCGCAAGAGAAAACCGGTTGTGGCCAGGATCAATACAGCTCCAACGACCCCAATGAGAGGCCAGGGGATGTCGCGTCCCCAGGGGCTCACGTCAGAAAAACGCAGGGTGGCTGCGGCTCGCTTGCCCTGCCAGTTTTCCAAGTCGGCCAAGGCCTCGTCCGTATTCTGATATCGCTGCTTGGGATCCCGCTCCAGGCACTTGGCTACGATCGAACTGACCGAGCGGGGGATTGCGGCGTCGTGGTCGGAAACCGGCGCTGCGCGCTCGTGCGTTCGTTTCAGTAGGCTGGCGACAGCGCTGTCGGCGGCATACGGCATCTTTCCACTGAGCAACTCGTAGAGAATAAGTCCGACGGTAAAGATGTCCGATCGCGCATCCAGTTCCTTGGCTTGCGCCTGCTCCGGCGACATGTACTCCATGGTGCCGACCATCAGGCCGGTTCGCGTCATTCCGTCGCTGGCGATGGTGCGCGCAAGACCAAAATCCATCACCACCACGCGGCCTTGAGCGTCGACCATGATGTTACCCGGCTTCAGATCGCGATGAATAATGCCTTCTCGATGTGCCGCGCCCAAACCGCTGAACACCTGCTGAATAATGGCGATGGCCTCTTGTGCCGGCAGCTTATGTTTTTCGGTCAGCAAGGAGCGCAGATCTTTTCCCTCGACGTATTCCATGGTGATGAACTTGAAGGTTTCGGTTTCCCCCAAGTCATAAATGCGCACTACGTTGCGGTGGGTTACCTTGCTGGAGAGCAGGATTTCCTGTTTGAATCGCTGTAAAATGCCGGGATCTTGCGCCAATTCCGGGCGAATGACTTTTAGGGCCACCAACCGGTTGAGTTCCCGGTCCCTGGCTTTGTAAACCGCACCCATGCCGCCTTCGCCGAGCATCTGGAGAATTTCGTATCGCTGGGTGACCAGCATTCCCGGAGTGAGTAGGAATTGCGAGGTGTGTGAACGAAACGAAGCGCTTGCTCCCTGCCCGGCGCTCGGCCCCGAGCTTATGCGTTCGGGAGACGGCGCATCCACCACGGTAGGGGAATCGGAGGAACGAGAAAACTCGAATGCAATGACATTGTCGCCAAGGCTGCCGTCAACGATCGTTGGCGATTCGGAGCTGTCAGGGACAGGCACTTCCGACGAAGAACCGCCACCAATAGAAGCGCTCTCGCCGGGAACCGGCGTGGTCTGTTCACTTGCGCGAGCGGAATGCTTAGACGACATTTGCTGCTGGGCTACGGCTCCGAAAACCGCACTGGACGGGAGCCTTGCCCACACGCCCTCCCCTCTATCCCACAGTCGTCGAGAGTATACAACCGGCCGCCTGTCGTTGGGATGCAAAAATGGCAGCGCTTTTCCTTGTGCGCTTGCCGCGGCTACATGCCGAATCACACCGATCGTCTGGGGGTAATTCGGCTCCGTTGCTACGCCTCGAAAACCGGTCAAAACTCTCCCAAACGGGGACTGTTCGGTCCGCATTCCGTCGTAGGAACTCGTTACAACTATTTACAAATCCGTAACTTAACGTTGATGACTCCGCGGGAACTTCCCCGTCTAATTGTACGTATCATGATTCGTGAGAGTGAGGCGGTTATGTTTACGGTACAGCTCGACGGCAGCGGCGAAGTAGCGGTTCTTCAGTGCACGGGACGGTTCGTCCGCGGTAACGCGATCAAAGACCTGCGCGAACGGGTCACCTCTTTAAAAAATGCGCGAGTGATCGTTCTGGATCTGTCCGATTTGGAAACCCTGGATGGCGGCGGTCTGGGCGCGCTGGTGTTTCTCCACCGGTGGACCCTGGAGAACGGAATTCAACTGAAGCTGGTGAATCCTTCGCGCTTCGTCCGCGAGGTGCTTGAGGCGACGCGATTGATCGACGTTCTAAATGTCTCTTCGATGTGCGAGGCGGTCCGAATTCTGGCCTATCCGGACCACGCCGCGCGTTATGCGATGGCGCTCTAGGCCGCTTTTTCCGCGGAAGAAACTTTTTCGCCTTCCGCTTTTGCTTCCGGATGACCCTGCTCTGCGGCAGCATGTTCGATTTGCGCGTTGATTTCTCCCCCCACCAGGAACGCGAATCCCGTCACGTAAAACCAAACCAGAAGGATCATCACGGCTCCAAGCGAGCCATAGGTTTTCGAGTAGCTGTTAAAGAAGTGCAGGTAAGCGCGAAACGCAAACGATGCGGCGAGCCACAGTAACACCCCGATCACCGAACCTGGCGTGATCCAGTACCAGTGTTGCTCTTTCACGTTGGGCCCGAAATAGTAGATCAGGGAGAAGGCAACTGTGATGAAGCAGAGCGCCGCGATCCATTGCAGAATTTTCCAGCCTACTACGGCAACGATACCGAGGTGAAGATAACTGCCGGCCGTGCTGGCAAACCATCCTCCAACCAGAACTAAAACCATCGCCATCAGCACGAGTGCAGCAAGCGCAATGGTAAGCGCAACCGAGATGGCCTTGACTTTGATCCACGACCTAGTGTCCCGGACTCCATAAGCGCCATTCAGCCCCGAAATCATGGCGCTCATTCCTCCGGAGGCCGTGAATAGAGCCAATAGAATGCCGAAAGTGATCTTTCCCGTTCCTGTGTTTCGCGAAACCTCTTGAATCGTTTTGATGACAACCTGGTATCCGGCGGGGGGAAGCATCTGCTGTAAATAGAACAGCAGATTTCCCCGCAGGAGAGATCCTCGCGATGCGAAAAGTCCAAAGAGTGAAAGCAGGAAGAGTAGCAGCGGAAAAATTGCCAAGAGAAAGCTGTACGCGAGTTCAGACGCTAAGCCGAACAGGTTGTCGTCGTTGATTCCACTCCAAAGGCGCTTTGCGAGTTCTCGTGCCCTCAACCCACCAAGATCCCATATAGATTGCAATTGTTGCGCGGTGCTAAGCTGCGAGGTCGCCATAAACGGGTCCGAACGGCAGGTTTAGATTGCAATGCCTCCAGGGTCGTTGCACCCGTTGTCACTCAGCGTGGAAAAGACAGAGTTGCTGGTCAGAGTTCCTACGAGAATCGAGGCAATCAACGTATGTTGCCAACCTTTGGTGCTACGCTGAAGTTCACGTGTCCTTGTCATTAAAGTTTCCATTCTGGGCCAAGTTGTTGCTGTCCACCCTTGTTTTGCTTGTTCCCGCATTTGCATGGTCGCACTCGGGTGTGAATGAAGTCTGGACGATTGTGATGCGACCGAATCATCTGGTCAGTGGTTCTCCGCTGTTCATTCGTGTGAAGGCTCCGAACGCACTCGATGGACTCTCAGGCCAATGGCTGGGTCGGAGTGTCGCCTTCGATTTCGATTCCTCTTCGAAGACTTGGTACGCTTTGGCAGGAGTCAGTCTCGAGACCAAGCCCGGCCGCTATTCTCTTCAACTGAGCGGGACCACCAAGACGGGACAGAAGATCAGCTTCGATCGGAACATTTCAATCGGGAAGGCCAAGCACCGGCAGATTTCCGTGAATGTCTCCAAGAAATTCACCGAGCCGAGCGCGGAGCAGCTAAGAACGATTGCGGAAGACAAGCAGCTGAAGGAATCTTTGTTCAACCGCGTGACGCCGGTGCGCGAGTGGTTTGGCAGTTTCCGCGCTCCGGTCAACGCGCCTGTTTCTGATGTGTTTGGTACAGAGCGTGTCTTCAACGGAAAAGTGCAGAGCTATCATCAGGGACTCGACTATGGCGTGCCCAGCGGCACGCCTGTTTCCGCTCTGAATTCCGGGACTGTGCTCCTGGCCCGCAGTCTCTATTTCGAAGGCAATTGTGTGGTGATCGACCACGGGAAGGGTCTGCTTACGTTATACCTTCACCTCTCGGAATTTGCGGTGAAGCAAGGAGAATCCGTGAAACGAGGGCAGGTGATCGGCCTTAGTGGAGGCACTGGTCGTGCGACCGGCCCTCACTTGCATGTAGCCGTTCGCTGGCAGGGTATTTATCTTGATCCCGCGACTTTGCTGACATTGAATCTGCCCACGAGCGCGGCCCCTTAAAATTTGTTTCCCATGCTCCGGCCACTGCGGGTGGTGGCGGAGGAGCGCACATGATCTTTTAAATCGAGATTCCGAATCAGTCGATGCAGATAATTCGGATGCACGCCAAGGATGCGCGCCGCTTCGGTGTAGCTGCCCTTCGCTTGCTCGATAGCGTCGAGGATGAGTCTTTTCTTCAATGAGATGACCGCGGCATGGTACTGTCCCGGTCCGCCCTCGGCCCCGGAGCCTTTCTCCAAAACACTCTCCGGCAGGTCTTCGGGCCGTATTTCATCGGTCAGGCTCAGCACAAGCGAGCGTTCGATCGCATTCTCCAGTTCGCGCACGTTGCCCGGCCAGTCATAGTTCAAAAGACATGACATTGCCTGAGGGGAAAGCCGCCGGGGCTTCACTTTGCACTTTTTGGCGCATTTCAGAACGAAGTACTCTGCTAGCATCGGAACGTCCTCGCGGCGCTCGCGCAGCGCAGGTAGCGTCAACGAAACCACGTTCAAGCGGTAGTAGAGGTCCTGGCGGAAGCTTCCACTGCGAACCGTCTCACGCAAGATCTCGATTGGTGGCGGCAATCACTCGCACATCCACTGGATCGAGCGGTTTCCGCCCACGCGTTCGAATTCACGCTCCTGCAAAACTCGCAGCAACTTCACCTGGAGCGCGGGCGCCATGTCGCCAATTTCATCCAGAAATACGGTTCCACCTTCGGCCACTTCGAGGCGGCCTTTCTTCTGAGCAACTGCGCCCGTGAACGAACCTTTTTCGTGGCCAAACAACTCGCTCTCCAGCAGTCCTTCGGGAATTGCTGCGCAGTTGATGGTCACGAACGGTTTGTCCGGATCGCGGACTGTTGCGATGAATCGCGCGAGCAGCAAGCTCCTTACCTGTTCCACTTTCGCCTTCGATCAGAACCGTGGAGTCCGCGGGAGCGACGCGCGACAAGAACTGATAAATCTCCTTCATTCTCTGGCTTTCGCCCACCATGTTGTGATCAAGATTGATCTCCGTAGTGAGCCGCAGGTTTTCCTGCTCCAGCCATTGCAGGCGCCGGGCGTTGTCCAGTGCAATCGCGGAAATCGCGGCGATTCCGGCAACGAGTTGCAAGTTCTCTTCGTCGAACCGGTTCGACAGGCTGGTAGTGTCCAGGTAAATGCAACCGATGACTCGGTCAAACGCGGGCAGGGGAACGCAGAGCAGCGAGCGAACATTTAAGCTCACGATGCTGTCGACGCCGCGCAAATCGCCGCTTGAAGCCACATCTGCCCCTAGGATGGCTACACCCTGCTCCATAACCTGTTTGGAAATCGTGCTGCTAACCCGCACCGGCAGCGTGATTCCTGGTTGTCGATGCCGGGCGAAAACCGAGCCGAACTGGCCGCCGCCTTTCCCATCAAGCAGGATCGCGCCACGTTCCGCGGGAACTACCTCAAAAATCGAATTGAGAATCTGTTCCTGCAATTCCTCCAGATTGTGCAGCGAGTGCACCATGCGGCTGATCTTGAGCAATGCGGCCAAATTTCTTCCCAGCCGGGAAGCCGCCGGCAACTCGTTCAAAATCAGTTCCGGTTGTAAGTAAAGAACATCTTGGGGACGAAGTTGAGCGGTGGCGTGGGTGACGCTGTCTTCAAATTCCACCCGCCCGCTGGAAGGATGATCCTCTTCGTCCTCCAACAGGAACATCAGCACTGAATCACCGACCGAGATCTGGTCACCATGTTTGAGAGGCGACTCTTTTACCACCAATCCGTTAACGAAGGTCCCATTGCGGCTGTCGAGGTCGCGAATGACATAGCCGCCGGCATTGGGAGTAAGCACACAGTGGCGGCGCGATAAAGACGGATCGCTGATAGAAATCAGGTTAGAGGGATCGCGGCCGATGGGAACTTCGCGATCAGGAAGTGCGAGTGTGGATTCTTTCAGGGGCCCGGCGACTACAGCCAGTCTTGGGTTCACTAGGTCCTCGTTCTTGCATTGTGTATCACAAGCGCCAGTGTGCAAACAGCCTGCATCGCGGTTCGTTCCAATATCCGAACAGATAGAGGGCTATCCAATCGGATAGTGCAAAAACTTTCGCATGCCGCAACCCGGGAAAACGGCTTTGAAGCAAGCACTCAGGATTCAGCAGGTTAGCGCAATTCTGCAGATTCGCGAAGTTCCCGAGTGATTGGCGAGCGTGTTGCATATCACACGGGTACAGCTGGCCTGGCAAAAGCGATGGGGGAAGCGCTTTCGAGAGGTTTCGCTAGGCAGTGCTCATCGGGAACCTGAAGGGACCCCCTCATCAGGTTCCCGACTGATTTTCTGGCTAAGAAATTAGTCACCCGTTGCCGCCGCAGCCGCAGTCTTTTCTTCTCGTCCAAATGCAACTCCGTCTCGAAACATAACGGTTCGGCCGGAGATTGCCGGAACCCGCTCGCCGGGCACAATAATTCCTACCAGATTAAGAGGATCGGCAGCGGAAATCGAAACGATTTCTCCTTGAGCAGCCAATCTTCGTGCCGCGCGCAGCGACTCGACCGCCACCGGGCATCGCGAACTGCTCGCCGAGGAAACCGTCAACGAAACGTCCGCCGCGAATTTCGCCGCGATCCTCCAGGCGGCGGAAGCCGATCTGAAGCTCGCGCCATTTCGGCAGATTACTTTCTCTCGCCAGCACGTCGCGAAAAACGATGCCATAGCGCTTGAGCAGCATCCAGCAGGTAGCCTCGATCGCGCGGTTGCGATCGTCAGCTGAGTCAGCATAAAGCAACGCCCATCGTCCTCCACGATTGCGCGGCCGAATCACACCGGCACCGCCGCGACGCCTGGGATCGATCAGAGACCGCAAGATTGTCGAAGCCATCCGCAGTGACCATTCCAGCGGCCACCAGTTCCCACAGCGCGGTCTCGACTTCCGCCTTTAGAAGCTTGCGTCCGCGCACGATGTCGGGGAAGAACGAAGCTCCGCGGTGCCGCAGGAAATCCAAAACCTGCTGAGCCCCCGGACTCAAGCCCGCGGATATCGTGCACCTCCGAGGCAGGATGCCGGGGTGTCATCCAGTCGGCCTCTTCGCGCACGAAAAACGTGATCGGAGCAACGCTGGTGGGAATCACTCGCCGTCTTCCCGCGGCCGCATCTTCGAGCGTGGCCGGATGCGGAGATAAACGTCCCCATCCAACCGCGCCTGTGAGGCATAAGTTGATCGAGCCCATTCGGGATCGTAATTCGTGATTCGCTGGCGGAGAATTTGCCTCTCCCATGCATTGGCCGGAATTTCGAACCCCTGCAATTGGCGCAGAACTTCGAGCGTGGCGCGTTGTCCCTGCACTTGCGTTCCGGGAGCGACATGCTGCCAACGCAACAGCCAGCGCATGAACTGCGCCGCCGTGACGGGTTCGATCTGCTTGCGCAGAGTGGCGACGGTAAGGCGGTGGATGCGTGCGAGCAACCGGCGTTCACACCATTCGAGGGGGGCAGTGATCCCGAACTGCACTGGGGAACTCGTAAACTTTCCGCGCAGGATCGCGCCGGTCGCTTCCATGCTCAACAGCGCTTTGTCGATGTCTGCGACGGGAACTCCCAGCGTCTCGCCCAATTGCTGCGCCGAGATGGGACCGCTGTGCATCATCCATCCCGTGACCATACGCAAGAACCGCATCGTCGTAAGAACAGTCCGCGATTCTCGAGTTCGGGGATGGTCTGCGTCGAATTCCGCTCCCGGGAACAGATACCGAGAACATCTTGGCGCGCTCGACCGCAACCCAATACCCGCGATCCTCGACTCTCGCCGCTGGTTGCGCGGTTCTGAAATTCAAGCTGAGCGAAAGAAGCGGTTCCAGTGGTCGGCTGGCGCTACTCTCCGGCAGCGCGATCAATGTATGCAATACGTCGTGCAACTCGTCGGCATCCCGCAGATCCGGCCATGCTTCGGCGCGGACCTGCGCGATCGCCGCCTCGTCCAGCTTGCCAACTTCTTCCAATATGGATTCCGGTAGCACTCGGCGCATTTCCACCGCACGGGCTCGGCGCTCTTCCAGGGGAGCGTCGTCCAGGTAGGCGTAGGGATTGGCGTTGAGAATCTCGTGCGAGAACTGCGACGGCACCGGAGTGTCTACCGCGATGCAGCGGATTCTGCCATCCTCCATCCGCCGCAGGATCTCCTTAAGCCCGTCGACGTCCATCGCCTCGGTCAGGACGTCCTTCATGACTTCGTCGACGAGGGGATGATCGGGGATTTTGATGTCGCCTTCGATGTTCTCCTGGCAGGCCGCCACGTCCGGAAACACCGATGCCAAGCAGATCGTCTGACCGGATGCGCTGAATCTGCGGCGGAACTTTCTTGCCACCCTGGAACCGCAGCAGAGCGAGCGAGCGGTTTGCGTCCCAGCGCCAGCGCGTTCCGAATATTGGCGAGGCCAGAGCCGCTTGCTCGAGTACCGTCTGGACCGTTTCAGGGCTGAGGATATTGGAAGACATCGGAAAGGGGGAAGCTGTGCTGCTCGGCGAGCGCGATATTGATCCCGTTATCAGTCGCGGCAGCCTGCAACTCGAAATTGAAGCTGCGGCAGAATCGCTTTCGCAACGCCAAGCCCCAGGCCTTGTTGATGCGTGCTCCAAAAGGCGCGTGGATCACCAACTGCATTCCGCCACCTTCGTCGAAAAAGCGCTCCGCAATGATGGTGTCGCGCGTCGGCACCGCGCCCAGCACTGCGCGGCCTTGCAGGATGTACTCGATCAGCTTGCTCCGCCCCCGAATCATCCAGGCCGTATTCTTCCTTTAGCCAGGTCGAAGTCTCCGCGATTACGGGATGGCTGCGCCAATCGCCGACGGGAGAAACGCCGGGCAACATCTCGCTGATCCGTTTTCGCATATCCCCAACGCTGTCGGAAAGTTCTTCGGTTCGCGCTGGAGCCTCGCCTCGCCAGAACGGAACACTCGGCGGCGCGCCGTGCGCGTCTTCCACCAGCACGCGGCCGGATTTGCCTTCCACGCGGCGAATTCGCCACGAAGTGTTTCCCAGCAGCATGATGTCGCCGGCGTTGCTCTCGACCGCGAAGTCTTCGTCGAGCGTCCCGACGACCACTCCTTCCGGCTCTGCGCACAACCGTAAACAGAGCGGTCTCAGGGATGGCGCCGCCGCTGGTGATGGCGGCCAACCGGCTTCCGCGCCGCGCGCGCAATTTTCGGTTGACCTGATCGCGATGGATGTAGGCGCCGTAACGTCCGCGGCGCGCGGCAATGCCTTCCGATAGCATCTCGAGCACGCGCTCGTAGTTTTCGCGCGACAGGTCGCGATAGGAATAAGCTCGCCGTAACATGGCGAACAGCTCATCTTCGTCCCATTCTTCCACCGCACAGGCCGCCACAATCTGCTGCGCGAGAATATCGAGCGGCGAGTCGGGAATGATCAGCCGGTCCAGTTCTCCTTCTCGAATGGACCGCACCAGCGCGGCACATTCCAGCAGTTCGTCGCGGGTTGTGGCAAAAAACCGGCCTTTCGGAGTCGCGCCCCGCCAGTGACCGGAACGCCCTACGCGCTGCAAGGAGACCGCAATAGACCGCGGAGAGCCGATTTGGATCACGAGATCCACTGTTCCCACGTCAATTCCAAGTTCAAGCGAGGCGGTCGCAACCAGCGCCTTGACTCTACCGGTTTTAAGTTTTTCCTCTGCATTCAAACGCAGCTTGCGCGATAAGCTTCCGTGGTGTGCAGCCACGTTGTCCTCGCCCAGTCGCTCCGCGAGGCGATGGCAAATGCGCTCCGCCATACGCCGCGTGTTGACGAAAATCATCGTAGAGCGATTTTGCTTCACCAATCTCCGCGATGCGGTTGTAAATCTCTTCCCACATCTCGTTGCTGGCCACCGGGCCAAGCTGGGTGCCTGGAACCTCTACTGCAAGATCCATTTGCGCCGTGTGCCCCACATCCACGATCACGGGGGCTGGACGATCATTGCCGGTGAGGAAGTGCGCGACCTCTTCGATCGGCTTCTGGGTCGCCGAAAGCCCGATCCTCGCGGGGCGTCTGAGCGTGAGTGCTTCCAGGCGCTCCAGCGTGATTGCCAGGTGTGCGCCCCGTTTGTCATCGGCAACGGCGTGGATCTCGTCCACGATCAATGTTTCGACATCGCGCAAAATTGCCCGGCTCTTCTCAGCGGTCAGCAGGATGTACAGCGATTCTGGGGTCGTGACCAGGATGTGAGGCGGACGTTTCAGCATGGCGCGACGCTCGTGCATCAGCGTGTCGCCGGTACGAACCGCAGTGCGGATTTCTGGCATCAGAAGCCCGCGCTCGCCGGCCATCTGGAGGATTTCCCCCAAGGGACCTTCCAGGTTCTTCTGGATGTCATTGCCAAGTGCCTTCAGGGGCGAAACGTACAGAACCTCGGTACGATCCTGGAGGTCTCCGGCAAGAGCTTTTCTCACCAGCCGATCAATACACGCAAGAAACGCGGCAAGCGTCTTACCCGAACCGGTTGGAGCAGAGATGAGGGTTGTGCGCCCGGCGAGAATATGGGGCCATCCCTCTTGCTGGGGCTCAGTGGGCGACCCAAAGCGTCCCAGGAACCAATCGCGAACCAGGGGATGGGCCCAATCCAGGGATGTAGACGGGGGGGACACTTCCCTCATTCTATCTACATTTTAGACTTTCGCAACTTGTTCGCCCTTCTCCCTTCGGGTTCTTTATGTCGAGGGGTAAACAATTTTTAGAACTAAGCTCACCCTTAGCGGCTTCGTCCGTCCTTCACTTGAAAGCTTCTTGGTTCCGAGTTAGTTTGTTGAGTACGCCATTCCTGAATTCTCAAGATCTCTTTCTTCGAAAGGCCAGCCGATGAGGTTGTTTCTGCTGATCGCCCTGCTTGCTAGTTCCGTGGTGCCCGCTATGGCGGCATCGACCGCATCATCCAGTTTCAACGTGCCGGTGGAGTACTACAAACTACCGAACGGATTGCGTGTTGTGCTGTCTCCGGACCATTCGGCGCCCACCGTTGCGGTAGGCGTTTACTACCGCATCGGGTTCCGAGTCGAACCGCGCGACCGAACCGGATTCGCCCATCTCTTCGAACACATGATGTTCCAGGGCTCGCGCAATCTGGGCAAGATGGAGTGGATCAAACTGGTCCAGCAGAATGGCGGCATTTTGAATGGTTCCACGCGATTCGACTTCACCAACTATTACGAAATCCTGCCTGCAAACAAGCTGGAAACGATGCTCTGGGCAGAGGCCGATCGGATGCGCGGACTCGCCGATCAACGAAGACAATCTCAAGAATCAACAAGGCGTGGTCGGCAACGAAGTCAAGGTGAATGTGATCAACCGTCCGTATGGCGGATTCCCCTGGCTCGATATGCCGCAGTACGCGAACACAAACTGGTACAACGCTCACAATTTCTACGGCGATTTGAAGGACATCGAGGCGGCAACCTTGCCCGATGTCAACAGTTCTTTAAGACCTATTACGCGCCCAATAACGCCGCGTTGGCCATCGTGGGGGACTTCGAACCGGCTGACGCTAAGAAGATGGTCGAAAAATATTTCGGCGGGATTCAGTCGGTTCCGCAGGCGGCCCAGCCCGACCTCACCGAACCGACGCCAGGACAAGGAGAAGACGGCTACGAAGGTGGATCCTCTTGCCAAGCGTCCTGCACTCGCCATTGCGTACCACTGCTCCGCGCAATACGCCCGAGTACTACGCGATGGGCTTGATCGACCAAATGCTTGTGCAAGGCGACGATAGCCTTACTGCACCAGGAACTGGTGAAGAAGCGCGGCTACACCGGGAAGTGTGAGGGCGGCATCAATTTGCTCGGCAACATGTTCAACTACAACGGTCCTATGCTCTGGATGGCGGATCTTTACCACGACAGTGGCGTGAAGCCTGACCAGATCCTGAGTTCGATGGAGTCAGTGATCGAGCCGCTGCGTACCCGGCCGGTGGACAAGAGCTGCTGGAACCGCGCGTTGGTTAAGTTGCGATCCGGCTTTTACGATCAGCTGGGCCAATTCAACGGCTTTGGACGCGCTGACATGCTGGCCAGCTTCGCGCTATTCGACGACAATCCGGCGCGTATCAACAATCTCGAATCGGAATTCCGCAAAGTTACGCCGGAGCTGATTCAAAAAACCGCAGCTGAATATCTGCGGCCTGAGAATCGTACAGTGCTGGTCCTTGAAACCAAGCCCGGCGAAGCCGCCGAAACGAAAGGCGGCAATTAATGACAAAGGCAAACCTCTTTATGCGAATTCCCGCGCTCTCGATTCTTGGTCTGATGATCTTGGTGGTGGGCGCAGTTGCGCAGAACGGCAAACAGTCGCCTCCGGCGGGCGCTCCGCCTAAGCCGTTTCGCCTGCCCCACTTCGAGAAATTCACTCTGCCCAACGGCCTTCAGGTCACGATGGTGCCATACGGCGCCATTCCAAAAGTGGCGATCAGTGTCGCAGTGCGCTCCGGAACCATTAACGAATCGGCACAGCAAACCTGGCTGGCCTGACCTGACCGGGCAACTGATGAAAGAGGGTACTACCTCCAAAACTTCGGAACAGGTTGCTGAACAGGCAGCGTCCATGGGTGGCTCGATCGACGTGAATGTTGGTCCCGACGTGACTCACATCGATAGCGACGTGCTATCGGAGTTCGGAGCTCAGGCAGTAGAACTCTTGGCTGACGTCGTCCAGCATCCGCTGTTGCCGGAGTCTGAAGTTGCACGCCTGAAGCAGGATCAGCTCCGGCACCTTTCCATTTCCAAGACCCAGCCGGGACAACTGGCCCGCGAGCGCTTCTTGCAGGCTCTCTATCCCGATCACCCTTACGGGCGGTCTCTCTCGACTGAGCCCATTATCAATTCCTTTAACGTAGACGCGGTGAAGAAGTTCTACGCTGACAACTTCGGGGCGCAACGCACGCATATCTATGTTGCCGGCAAGTTTGACTCTGCCATGGTCAAGGCAGCGATTACGAAAAGTTTTTCGGGATGGGCAAAAGGACCGGCAGTGGTTATCGATATTCCCAAGCCGGTGGGAAAGCACGAAGTCGATGTAATCGACCGTCCGGGAGCCGCGCAGTCGACGCTCTACATCGGATTGCCTACCATCGATCCAAGCCAGCCCGATTTCCTTCCGCTCCAGGTGATGAATTCGCTCCTGGGCGGATCGTTCGGATCGCGAATCACGGCCAACATTCGCGAAGCCAAGGGTTACACGTATTCTCCGCGCAGCCAGGTCTCATCCCGCTATCGAGACGCCTACTGGGTGCAGGTGGCGGATGTGACGACCCAATACACCGGGCCCTCGATCAAGGAAATTTTGTATGAGATCGATCGGCTTTCGAAAGAGCCGCCATCGGCTTCGGAGTTGGACGGGATCAAGAACTATCTGGCTGGCGTATTCTTGCTGACCAACTCCAGCCGCGAAGGACTCATCGGGCAATTGCAATACATCGATTTGCATCAACTCGGTGACGACTATCTTGATACCTACGTGCAGAAAGTCTACGCAGTGACGCCGGAACAAGCGCAGGCGATGGCAGCGAAGTATGTGGTTCCCGACAAGCTGACCATGGTCGTTGTCGGTGACAAGAGCAAAGTTTCCGAGCAAATAGCGCCATACGAAAAAGCCGGGAATTAAGTAAGCTTCGAACGCACCGCAGTCGCCCCGGCCGCTCCGGGACTGGCAGCACGCCGGGAGTACGTCCGGTTTTTCTCTGGGGGGAGCCTCTTCGCCTTCTGCGATGAACACTCCCTGCTAAAATCCCGCCATGTCCCGCAAGCGCGCGAAAAAAATTAAACTCCTGCTCTTCGATGTCGACGGAGTCCTCACCGACGGCAAGCTCTTCATCTTTCCCGCTCCCGCCGGAGCCCAGCAAGCGACGCAAGCGCATGCCTCCAAACACGGCGGGCAGGGCGGATTCGGCCTGGTCAGCCAGACCTTGATTGAAGCCAAGGGCTTCCACGCGCACGACGGCACCTCGATTTCCCTGGCCCGCCTCGCGGGAATTAAAACTGGATTGATCACCAAGCGCATTTCAGAGACGGTAGCCCTACGCGCCCGTGACCTGAAGCTCGAACATGTGCACCAGGGCATCCAGGACAAGCGTACGGTGTTCGAAGAAATCATCAGGCAGGAAGGGCTCCGCGCAAGCGAAGTCGCATTTGTAGGAGATGACGTGATCGATTTACCAGTCATGCGAAACTGCGGCCTGGCAATCGCGGTCAAGAACGCTCGGGCCGAAGTGAAAGAAGAAGCACATTACATCACGCCACACGCGGGGGGCGACGGAGCCCTGCGGGACGCTGTGGAGTACATACTGAAAGCGCAAGGGAAGTTGAAGCAGGTCATCGAGGAATACATCTCGGAACGCAGTCCGAAAAAGACCAGCCAGGCAGAACGGGGGCGCGAGCAGTAAGAGCTGCGACGAGAATGAAGGATTTGTAATCCGAAAGCGCTGAAAACTAAAAACCCACCGGTTGTCTGCTTGGGGCGTGCTCGGGTCGACAACCGATGGGCTACCGTTTCTCCTTACTCACCCTGTTGTTTTCAGGAGCATTTAGACATTTGAACACAGATAGCCTGCTGAAGTTGCTAAAAATTTCATAAAAATTTGCCGCTATTCTGGAATGGCCAGAGGACGGGAAGCCATCAGCTGCGTGAACCGCGGATCTTTCCGTAAGCCGGCGAATTCGTCATCCCTGTAGACCTGGTCGATCCCCTTATAACCTTCTTCCATGGCACGACGCAGGTATTCCAGCGAGCGGTCGGTATTTCCTTGCTTGGCAAACAGCTTAGCCACCACGTACGAAAATTTGGCCCGGTCATCGGGAGACGACATCTGCGCCGCCACCCCGGTCTGCGAACTGCGTTCCAGCACATCCGGATCCAGGCTCAACGCCTTTTGGTAGGCGAGAGTTGCGTCTTCATATTTCTTCTCGGCAAAAAAGGCGCCCCCAAGGTTGTTGTAAAAAGACGCCGACTCAGGGCTCAACTTGATAGCGCGATCGTACTCTTTGATCGCCTTGCCGTACTTCTTGTCGATGTAGTGAATGACTCCCAAGTTGTTGTGGGCGTCGGAGTAAGTCTTATCGGCACGAATGGCGCGTTCAAAGGATTTCTTCGCTTCCGGAAAGCGCCGCAGGCCGATCTCCGCCATGCCGCATTTGTTGTAGAGCCGCGGATCGTTCGGCTTCTTCTTCAGGGCAGCCTGATAGTAATCCAGCGAATCCAGATAGGCCTTTTCCCCACGTAGGGAGTCGCCTCGCGCCTCAAGATCTGGCGCTGCCATACTCGCCGGAGGAGCCTCGACTTGCCGGATCGGGGAAGCGACTTGCGCCTGGTCCACGGGACCTTGCGCACAAAGAAAGGGTGTGTAGAGTAGAGCGACCAGAGCCAAGAGCAGGACCTTGCTTCGCATATCCTGTACCTCTCAAACCAGCCTATGTCGCCTTAGCCGCTAGTGGGGAGGATCGTTTTCCGGTTGCGGCTTTGGCGGAGGGTTGGACGATTTATCGTCTTTAAAGATACCCGCAATTTTGCCAAAAAATCCCTTTTTCTTTTGTCCCTGCTGGCTTGCATCCTGTCCCGCTGCAGCGGTCGTTCCCGTCTGGTTCGCTCCGGGGACTGGCGGCGGCAAGGGCTTTTCCCCCAAACCGAACATGCGCGAAAAGAAGCCCTTTACCCCCGCGCCTTGATCGCACGTCTGGTTCGGTTCCGTCCCGGCGATGAACGCAGCGGTGTAGGTCTCGGGGCAAGAAGGGGTTGCGAGCAGGTTCGTGAGCTTGTCGAGTTGCACATCGACCACCCCAGTCGGCTGAGGAAAAGCCCGAACATCCGAATACTGGGGCAGGGTAATCGCCTTCTTCATGAACTCCGCCCAGATGGGAGCTGCCGTCTGGGCGCCGCTCAGGCGGATATCGCTGTAATCGTCATACCCCACCCACACGATGCAGAGCAGATTGCTGGTATATCCGGCGAACCATCCGTCGTGCGAGCTTCCCGTCTTTCCGGCCGCAGGGGCATTGAAGCCGCGTGCCCGCACCGGAAAACCAGTTCCAAAGTTCAACACGCCTTCCATCATGTTGGTCATGACAGCGGCGACTCGCGGATCCAGTACCGGTTTTTTCTCAGACTTGAAGTCCATTACAACGTCGCCCTCGGCATTGCGCACCGAGTTCACCATGATCGGTGCGACACGCGTGCCCCCGTTCGCAAACACGGTGTAGGCACCTGCCATATCGATCGGCGTGGCATCATAGGTCCCGAGCGCCATCGCCGGCAGCGGCTTCACCGACGTGATGCCCGCCGCTTTTGCCAGGTCTGCGACTTTGTCGTATCCAACCTCTTCCGCCAGTTTTACCGTGGCGTTGTTCAACGACAATGCCAGTGCGTATCGCGCTGTCACATCGCCGTGGTACTCCTCTTTGTAATTGCGAGGCTCGTAGATCTGGTCTCCGTAGCTAAATGTCGTGGGCTGATCTTGCAGCAGGGAAGCTGGCGTGAATACCGGTGTCGCGCCGTCGATTCCCGTATTCATGGCCGCCGCGTAGACGAAAGGCTTGAAGATCGAGCCCGTAGGCCGTTTCGCGACGGCGTGGTTGAGTTGACTGACCGCATAATTGCGTCCACCCACAAGCGCTAAAATCTCCCCTGTATGAGGATCCATTGCCACCAAGGCGACTTGCGCCTGTGGACCCGGCTGCACCTTGGTTTCATACTTACCTTTGGCGATCTTGATCTTCTTCGTCCGCATCTTGGTGACTTGCTCGTCCACCAACTTGATGCCTGACTCGACCGCCTGCGCCGCTGCTTTCTGCAATTCCGGATCTAGCGTCGTGTATATGCGATACGACTGTTCGTTTACTTCTCGTTCGTTCAACTTTCCGATCACCTGGTCGCGTACCAGGTCCACAAAATAAGGCGCGTCGCTGGCTTCAACATTCGGAGGCGCTAGTTTCAGCGGAGTCGCCTTCGCTTTCTCGGCTTCTTCTTTGGTGATCGCGTGCGTCTCCACCATGCTGTCGAGCACAACGTTACGCCGGTCAAGCGCCCGTTCCGGATGGCGGTAGGGAGAAAGGTAGCTTGGCGCCTGGATCAATCCCGCAATCAAGGCCGCTTCCGGCAGGGAGATGTCTTTCAGGTCCTTATTGAAATAGGAGCGCGCGGCTTCAGCGAAACCTCCGATAGTGAACGAGCCACGCTGTCCCAGGTCCACGCGGTTCGCATAAAATTCGAAGATCTGTTCTTTGTTGAATTTCTGTTCCAACTCCATTGCGATCATCATCTCGGACATCTTCCGTTTCACCGTTTTCTCCGGTGTCAAAAAGAATGCCCGCGACAGCTGCATGGTGATGGTCGATCCGCCCTGTTCATGGCGCTGGTGGGTGAGATCGATCCAGGCCGCCTCGGCTAGACGAATGAAATTCACTCCGCTGTGCTGGAAAAATCGGCGATCTTCGATGGCCAGAACTGCCTGCACTAACTGCGGAGGAATCTGGTTGTACTTGACCAGTTGGCGTCGCGATCGTTGCTCGGCATCGAACAGGGACGTAACTAGCTGAGGTTCCAGTTCGTAAGCGTCCAGATCGCCGCCATTGCCTCGAATACTCGAGACCTTCCCGTCTTTGAACGTGATGGTCGCCGGTTCCGGGCTGTGATAGGACTGTGCCCCCGGCTTAATCTCGATTCCGGTTGAGGAGAGGCGGAACGTGCCCATTGCCGACTCTGCCTTGTCCGAATAACCCGCTCGGCGCAGGTCGACCGCTATGGAGCGAGGATCGAGCTTTTCGCCGACCCGTACCGACTCAGGGATGGCGTAAATTTTGGCAGAATTGCTGAATATCTGGCCTTTGAACTTCTGGTCGATAATCCGGTCGTATTTCACCCAGAAGAACGAAAAAGTGCCGACAAATAGGACGGTGAGCGCTACGAAGAACAGCAGTGCCCCGCGCAGGATCGGGTCTTTGGAAAAGAACCCCTTCCCCTTGGTGCGGTTCTTGCTTTTCGGGATCTTGAGCTTGATGGCCACGATGGATGAGCAGTTCTGCCCTGCTGTATTAGACGCGAACCCGCGTAAGTCCTGTTACCTCAACGGAAAAAATCTTCTTATCCGCCGAAGGTGGGACTATGGCTTCATTTTAACCCGTGTAGCAGGGAATGTGCGGCAGAGGGCAGTTCAGAATCGGGTACGCCAGTTCAGTGGTCAGATTGGACCATTCTGAACTGGCGCTCCTGATCTGAAGATTTAGTCGGAAACGGCAAAGGGGTAGTTGCTCGCGGACAAGTCTGCGATGTGAGTGAGCGCTCCGGTTGATGGATTAGCCGAGAAAGCGGAGATTCCTGTTGCGGTTGCACAGAACATGAGGCCCCCGCTTTGATCGAACTGGCACTGTGTCGCAGCCGGAAGGGTGGTGAAGGGCGAGCCCGTAAGAGGCGTTAACGCGCCCGTCGTCGCATCCATCGAATAGCCCTCGATCGCCGCCGTGGTTTGGGCTACAGGGTCATAGCCCGTTACGTACACGAACTTGCCATTCGGGCTGATGGCGAAATCAGACGGCGCGGAAGTTGTAATAAACGGAGACCCTGCCACTGGAGTTGGGAATCCGCTTGTCGGATCGATCGAGAAAACATAAATGTGAGTATCGGTGGCGGCGGTGTTGTCGTCCTGTATTTCCTGCACTCCCAGCAGGAAGTTGCCGGTCGGACTGGCGTGGATCTGCGCCACGTTCAGTGCGAACGGACTGCCTGCCAGTTCCGTCAGCGCCCCCGAAGTCTGATCGATGCTGAATCCGTTCACGCCGGAACTGAAATAGCCCTGGCCCGCATATAGGTAGGTGCTGGTGGAGTCTACGGTCATGATATCGGCCGAGAAAAAGTTGAACAGGTTGGTGAACGGCGATCCTGAAATCTCCGTCAGTGCCCCCGTTGTCGCATTAATCTGGAACACATTGATGAATCCGGTGCCTTCCGAGCCCGCAAAAAGAAAACGTTGCTTAGGGTCCGCCACCACCGAATCCGCTGTGCCGCCTGTCGCACTCAGCGCGAACGGGCTGCCTGTGACCGTCGTCAGCGCGCCGGTTGAATGGTTAATCGAGAGAGCTTGAATCACCGACGTGGTGTCCCCAAACGGCAAGTACAGATAATTTCCGACCACGGTCATTGAATCGATCGCGCTTCCCGAGAGCGCTGGCGCCGTGATGCCGGTTTGGGTCGCGAGCGTACCGGAGGTGCTCAATGCCGCGGTCTCAACGGCGGTATCGATATAAAACGCATACGCCGCACTCGTGCCGCTTCCACCGCCACCGCTGACACCGGCCCCGCATATGTTTCCGCCGCTATTCACAGCCCCAGCCGTGCCACTGCCGCCGCTGGTGAAGTTCTCGGTCGATGAGCAAGGCGTGCCGCCGCATCCGATCAGAGCGAGCGCAGCCAGACTGATGATGATGAGAAGCAGAATCCTGGTTTTCGATGTCATTCGCTACTCCGAGAGGTTAACCCTTTCGCGAAGCACGCGGCAGTCCCGCGATCTCTGACTTCGGCTTGTAGGTGGACCTGCGCAAATTTTGGCTGTTACTCTCGCTCCGCACAAGGTTACGAACGTAAGTAGACGTTAAAAAGTGGTGACCGACTGCACGGGTTTATTGGCGAGACGGCGTCCTCGCCGCGACCAGTCTTGGATGGAACCACCAAATGAACTTGGAACTCTGGATGAGAGCCAACGGCCATTGGCCAAGAGCCAACGACGCTTTTAGAAAGCACCCTTGTTTTTCGTGGAAGGGTCGAAATGCAGGTCCATGGGATAGCCAGGAAGGTCGACGTGAACTGTATACGACGTCTCAATGATGACAGTCCCTGTTCCCTGCGATCCCGTGCGCTTCACATGGATCTGTTCTTTGCTGACGGGTATCTCAAGGTCCTGCGCTTTCTTGAAGATGGTGTCACGGATGGCGTCTTCGGGCTTGGTACTGTAGGTCGTAATCGTGGCTTCGTTCTTGATAGCGTCTTCGAACTCGTAGTTCGAGAAGAACGGCGGGATCAGCACCGCGCATACATACACCACGGCGACGATTACGAAGATTCCGAAGATTAACTTGATGGTACCCATGCACGCAGCTCCGTTGCGGCCGCGTAACAGGGTTTAATGCGCAGGCCGCAGGTTCTCGACAAAATAGTCCGTGATTGCCGTGATGCTAGCATCGTGCATTTCACGTGTCGAGCGATGAACGATCTCGACAGTACCTTCGGTAACCTTCTTGCCGACCGTAACACGAAAGGGTATGCCCACCAGGTCAGCGTCTTTGAACTTCACCCCTGGCCTTTCGTCCCGATCATCCAGTAACACGTCGAATCCAGCCGCCTCGAGCTTCCGCGTGATGTCTTCCGCAGTGCTCATGCAGCTTGTCATCTTTAATGTTCGTGGGGCTCACCACGATTTCGAATGGGGCAATTTGTGGCGGCAGCCAGAAGCCGTTTTCATCGTTGCTCTGCTCGACCGAAGCCGTCAGGATGCGCTCGATGCCGATCCCGTAGCAGCCCATGATTGGCATCACTTCTTTGCCATTGCGGTCGAGCACCCGCGCGCCCATCGATTCGGAATACTTGTAGCCAAGTTTGAAAATGTGTCCGATTTCAACCGCGGTATCAATGCGAAGCAGGCCCCGCAATTCGGACAATCCTCGCCCGCACTGACACTGCGCAGATCGGCATAGGCCGTCGCCTTGAAGTCGCGCTCCGGGGTGACATTCTTGACGTGGTAGTCCTCTTTATTTGCGCCCGCGATCAGATTCTTGCGACCCTCGATCGCCTTATCGACGAAAAGCAACTGGGCGCTCGTGATCTTTCATATCCGCGGCCCACCCGATTCCTTGCGGCCCGAGAAATCCCGCCGGAGAGTTGAAGACAGCGTTGATCTCCTCCTCCTGCATAGGACGAGTTTCTTTTCCCACCGACCGCCGATAGCTTCGCTTCATTGAGTTGATGATCGCCACGCAGAAGAACGACTACGGCCCGTCCCTTTGTCTTCGCATCCGACTCAACCGTCATCAATGCCAGGGTCTTGATCTTGTTCTTCGGAGACACACCCAGGAATTTCGCAACTTCTTCAATCGTCTTCTGCCCTGGCGTGTGTACTTCGAGCAGTTTACCGTCGCCAGCCGCTGGAAGATCTTCGATCGCTGCCAGTTTCGAGGTTGCTTTCTCCATGTTCGCCGCGTAACCACAGCTCTCGCAGCTAACGATGTGATCTTCGCCGGCCGGCGTGCGCACCATGAACTCATGCGATTGCGATCCGCCCATCGCTCCCGAGTGCGCCTCGACCACCATGTACTTCAGTCCGCAGCGATCGAAGATCCGGCAATACGTGTCGTAATGCTTCAAGTACGAAACGTCCAGACCAGCAGAGTCGATATCGAAGGAGTAAGAGTCTTTCATCGTGAACTGCCGCACGCGCAGCAGTCCAGATCTTCGGCCGCGCCTCGTCGCGAAACTTGGTCTGGATCTGATACCAGATCTGCGGCAGTTGCTTGTAGCTGCGCAGTTCGCTTGCCGCGCGATCGAAGTCATCACCTCTTCGTGCGTCATCCCCAGCACAGCTCCGCGCCCTTGCGGTCCTTCAGCCGGAACATGTGTCGCCCATGACCGCCGCAGCGGCCGCTCTCCTCCCACAGCTCGCGCGGATGCAACGCAGGCAGGAAAAATTCCTGCCCGATCTTGTCCATCTCTTCGCGCACGATTCCCATGATCTTGTTGAGCGAGCGTTGCCCCATGAACAGGTAGGAGTAGATCCCGGCCGCGAGTTGGCGGATGTATCCGGCCCGCACCAGGAACTTGTGGCTGGAGACCTCGGCATCCGCCGGCGCCTCGCGCAGAGTAGGTATAAAAAGTTCTGACCAGCGATGCATAGTTTTTGAGTACCGAGTACCAAGTCGCGAGTACCGAGCTATAGAACAGCCTCGTCCTCGATAGGGAATTGATTATTGTAAATGATGGAGGGTCGTGGAATGTGTAGTGACAGCCGCCCCGGCTGTCCCGCCTCGAAGCGAGGCAAGCGTTTTCAGGTACTCGATATTAGGGAACAGTCAGTTGCCGCAGAATTTCTTTGCCAAGTTTCTGCGTTTCGCCAAAAAATTTCTGATACTCAACGAAGAGCCGGTTCAGCTCGAGGGACTTGTCAGCGGTCAGATGCTTCCGCAACATCATGTCGCGCACATGCACAGGATTCGGCAAAGTAGCGTCTTCGTTCAACTCTTCTAGCGCCGTATTGGGATCGTAGTGATACATAACTTGATTCTACCGCCGGCTCTCAGTAGTTACATCATTTCGGTGCCCCAGAGATCATGCAGATGAACGATTCCCTGTAGTTTGCCCGCTCCATCCACGACTACCAGCGAAGTGATCTTTTTCTCCTCCATTATTGCCAGCGCCGTTGCGGCGAACTCGTGGGCCGCAATCGTCCGAGGATTCTTCGTCATGCATTCACCCGCCGACAAATCCAGCGCATCTTTCCCGCGCTTCTCCAGCAAGCGCCGCAAATCGCCATCGCTGACGACGCCCAGCAGCTTTTCGCGATCCACTACTGCAGTCATGCCTAGTTTCTTCCGCGACATTTCGTAAATCACGTCTGGCATCTTGGTCTCCGGGCCCACGCGCGGCACGGCATCGCCGCTATGCATCAAGGTTTCCACTCGGGCCAACCGCTTGCCCAGCTTTCCTCCGGGATGTAGATTCGCGAAATCCTCTTCTTTGAATCCTCTTTTCTCAGCCAGCGCCATTGCCAAAGCATCACCGAGGGCGAGCATGGTTGTCGTTGACGCCGTGGGCGCAAGACCGAGAGAACATGCTTCGTGGGCGACCGAGCAGTCGAGCGCGATCTCAGCGGCTGCGGCCAGCGTTGAAATCTTTGTCGATCCGGAGCGTTTTTTCGCTCTCGTCGCAGGTCATCGCGATCAGTGGCACTTGCAGTCGCTTAATCGTCGCCAGAAGTCGCAGGATCTCTTCAGTCTCTCCGCTTGCGGAAAGAGCGAGAACTACATCGCCTCGCACGATCATGCCCAGATCGCCGTGCAGCGCTTCTACCGGATGCATGAACAGAGACGGGGTTCCGGTCGAATTCAGGGTCGCTGCGATTTTCCGCGCGATGATCCCGCTCTTGCCCATTCCGGTAACGACGATCCGGCCAGCGCAGCAAAACAGCAATTCGACCGCGCGATTAAAATCCACCGCCATCGGACCCGCAATACGGTCTGCAAGTTTTTGCAGCGCCTCCGCCTCGATGCGGACGACATTTTCGCCAATGTGATTCATGGAAACACAGGATGTTAGCATGCAGCCCCAGCAACCCTCAGAAATGATCGTCGCCGTAAGGTGCGGCTTGGCTGGTGGGATGTTTGCCTAGAGCTGCCAACGCCCGGGCCTGGATGGCGCGATCCCAAGGCCCGCTTTGCCAGTTGTCTTTCTTCTTCTCCGTCCGGATCCAGGGCGGCAGCGTGATTAACAAATTGCGAGCGATTGCTCTCACATAGGGTTCATACATCAATCGCATCTTCTGTAATTTCTGGCTCGCTCCCTCGTCGTCGTGCAGGCGGAGGCCGTTGCTCGCCAGTTGTTGCCGCATGAGATCCAGTTCGTTGGCAGGCATCCGGTCGGGATCGTTGGGATTAAAACGTGCATTCACTACTTGCGCCAGATCAACCGCAGCATGACGCGCCATGGCAAAGGTTAGCTTTGCCTGTTCGGGGCGGATGCCGTCCACTCCGGCCAACACTAGCGAAGTCACATCCAGCATGGTGGTCAATGCGCCGAGCCACGACTGGTTGCTGTGTTGCGAGCGGAAGAAACTCAGCACCGGATAGGAAAGGTGGCTGGCCAGCAGCTTTGCCGACCACTTCTCCCAGTCACGGAAGATCTCGTCCAGGACCGTCTGATCCGGACAGCAGCCTAGCCGATTCAGCATCTCCATGGCAGATGGCGGAGACCCGGCACGCGAGTCCAGCATGGAGACCTCAAGTTCAAGATCGGCGAATGCCGAATACACCACGGGGAGATAGCCAATCACCACCCCCAAGAATCCAAAGCCCATGCCGGCTTCGAGCACGGCCAAAAAACGAGCCACCGTGGTGGTAGGAGTGATGTCGCCGTATCCGAGAGTAAAAAAGGTTTCGCCGCTGTGATAAATCAGCAAACGAAACGTCACGCGCTGATTGGCGATGCTGACGTGCTGTCCGGTGCCATATTGCAACAACGCGAAACCGAAGATCAGTCCAAGCGCCCAAAACACAAGAAGCAGGATTAACGACAGCGGCCCAAAGTAGCCGAGAAAGCCTTCTCGACGCGTGGGGTTTTCGATCTTTCGGGCCACACGCAGCCACGGCACCCAGGTATTGCGATAAAACCACGCGGTCAACCGGAAGTGCCTGGTCACTCGGCGGGGCAGCACAACTGTCTCAAAAGCGTCGAGAAGGACTGCTCCGATAATGAGCAATCCGATGATGGTAGTCAGTGTGGCCATTGCCGCGAATCACAATTCAGATGAGATGGGGATGGTAGCAGATTCAGCGAGTTACGGCAGGAGTGGGACACGCCACTTTGGCGGGACGATATGAGGTGCTTTGAAGGTTATTGACGGGAAAAAGCCATCTGGATACGATCAGCAAACTTTCTTCTCACACGTGGAGCTGCATATGAATGCAACCAAGCTTCGACACGGTCTTTGCTGGGGGCTCATCGTCGGATTTCCTGCCTTGCTTTTTGCTTCCGACGCGATGCCCGCGATGCTCTATGCCAAAGGCGAAGCCTGGATTAACGGCGCATCTGTCCCAAAATCCTCGGCCGTTTTTCCCGGGGATCTTATTCAGACCAGGGCTGACTCTCTGGTGAACATCAATACGACGGGCTCGAGGATTCTTGTCCTGGCAGATTCCGTGACCAAGTACCAAGGCAATGAAGTTTTTCTTGAACACGGGACTTTGACAGTGGTCACTTCTACGGAAATGGGAACGCGGGCCGGGGATGTGAAGGTGCGTCCAGTTTCCAAGGATTGGGCTGAGTTTGCTGTGACCCA
Source organism: Terriglobia bacterium (assembly GCA_963797845.1). Classification (GTDB taxonomy): domain Bacteria; phylum Acidobacteriota; class Terriglobia; order Terriglobales; family Acidobacteriaceae; genus DASREM01. The sequence continues at coordinate 352,783 of CAWCRE010000003.1, read as the reverse complement.
TGTAGATGGGACTGTGCAAATCGTTGCTAAGAAAGGCGATTTGGCAATTGACGACGGCCAGCAAACAAGTACTCTGTCTCAAGGGCAGCAAACCACCCGTGACGACTCGCAGGACCCGGATAAGAAGAAGAAAAAGAAGCGGTCCGGGGCAGCGGCGGCAGCGACCGGAAGCGCTATGAACTCAACGGCTGCCATTGTCGGTGGGACGGCGGTCATTGGTGGCGTCGCGTTGTGGGTCTATACGCGAAGTGACGATCCAATCAGTCCGAAGCGGTAACTGCCCGAATCTATCTTGGGAGAAGACCTGCCGAACCAGCTCTTGTTTTAGGACCAAGTTCCTGACGCATTTGTCTCTTCAGCAGTTTCCGATGGCTCGCCTTTGTAAGATCCGCCTCGCCGTGAATACCCGACAGCTGGTTTTTCGTCCGTGTCGCGCCTCCATCTGCGTTGGTTTCCTGTTGTGCTTAGCGGGGTGTGGAGGCGGTTCTAACACGGCCACGCCCACATCTTCGGCCGTGCAGATTTCCATCAATACACCTACTCAAGTGAATGTTCAGGCCGGGGCAAGCCATTTCTTCACCGCGCTGGTGACTGGCACCACCAATGGAAGTGTTACCTGGCAAGCCGGGGGCGTAACGGGTGGAAACGCCACGGTAGGCACGATCAGCGGTGGCAACTACACGGCGCCCAGTACGATCCCGTCACCGGCTACGGTCACCATCACCGCGATTGCACAGGCGGACACCAACAAGATGGCCACCGCCACGGCAACCATCACGATTGGAGTCGCGGTTTCTCCGTCTTCAGTGTCGGTTAATATCGGCGGCCAACAGACCCCTTTCAACGCGAATGTAACCGGCACCAGCAACACCGCAGTGGACTGGAGTGTCGGCGGCGTTTCGGGCGGCAATCCTCAACTAGGAACCATTGTCAGCACGGGCTCCAATGCTGCTGTCTATACCTCACCCGCAGCCATTCCAGCCAGCCCGACGGTGACGATCACCGCCACGTCCCAAGCTGATCCGACCGAAGCTGGAAATGCCAGTTGTGTGCTGACCGCGGGCGGCCCCGGCGTGAACCAAGGCATGCAGAATGCTCCGATTAAGCTGGGAACTTCGGGCGGAAACTCAAGAGACACCAGCGGAAATTTTTGCTGCTCTGGAACTCTTGGATCGCTGGTGACGCGCGGCGGTGCATTCTTCATCCTTAGCAATAATCACGTTCTGGCAAAGAGCGACAAAGGAACCATCGGCGACCCGGTAACCCAGCCTGGTTTGGTGGACACAAATTGCAACCCCGGGCAGATGGTCGCCAACCTCAGTCAGTTTTCGAAATTGGAAAACAAGCTGATCTCCGGAGGAACCACGCCTCTGTACAGCGCCCCCGCCGACACCGCCATTGCGCAGATTGTGAATGGACAGGTAGACACCTCGGGCTCGATTTTGCAGCTTGGCGCCGTTAGTGGAGGTTTGGCGCAACCCGCTCCGCCTGCTAACACACTTAGGTCACACCTACCATGGGGATGTCGGTAGCCAAGAGCGGACGGACGACAGGGCTGACTTGCATACGGTCTCTGCCACGAACCTCACGGTTGATGTCGACTACGACGCTTCGTGTGGCTCCAGCACAGCTGCTTTCACGGCGGAGTATACGCTAACCAAATTGACATTGTGAGTTCAACTTTTAGCGCTGCCGGCGATTCCGGATCTCTGATCGTTGACGCGCAGACCGCTCAGCCTGTGGGCCTGCTGTACGCCGGTTCTCCGAGCGACACCGTAGCCAATCCCATCCAGGATGTTCTTGCCGCTCTCGCGGATTCCAAAGGCGTCCAACCGACGATGGTAGGCGGCGCGACGCATGCGGTTTCCGCGTGTACAGGCACGAGCAACGCGGCAGCGTTGCAGACGGAAACGATTTTCAATGTGCAGAACCCGGAAATGCTCCGAGCCGTTGCGGTGAAAGAAAATCACACGGCTGAACTGATGGCGAATCACGCTGTCATTGGAGTTGGCGTCGGAACCAGCGACATTCCGGGACAGGCGGCCGTTATCGTCCTGGTTGAGAAAGGAAAACCGTTGCCAACAATTCCTGCCACGCTGGATGGCATTCCCACGAAGGTCAGGTTCACGGAACGAATCCGAGCGTTTACTGCTTCCTGTCCACGCTGATGTGTTCCTAGTGAGTGACTAGTTCGCTGACGGGATCGTTCTTTCTGGAACGCCGTTTCGACTTGCCGAATTGCGGATTCATGGCGGAAACCGCGCACAGTACGTAAAACATAGCGGCATTGGCTGGCACTTGAAGATTGAAATCGACAAAACTATGCACCAGCAATCCCGTCACGCCCAGAATGGCAGCCAAGGCCACCGCCCCATTGGTGTCAGAGGGCCAGTTGTGCAACTTACGGATTGCACCTCGGTAAATGACGAATAAAAACCACAGCATCGTCACAAAGCCCAGAGCGCCGGTTTCGACAAGAACCTGAAGATAGTCATTGTGCGCGGCATTCACGGTGAAATCGCTGTAGAAGCTTCGAAACTGCGGATACACTTCCGGGAAAGTGGCCAATCCCCAGCCCAAGAGAGGCTTTTGACGAAACATTCTCACAGAATCGCGATCAATCGTGACGCGAGTTCCTCCTGCCAGCTCGGCGCGAGCTTCGGAATGGATGCTGCTCATCCGCGTAGAGAGTGCGCCGCCGCCGATCCAAGCAACTACTCCAACCAGAACCACAACGAAAACCCCGATTGCCAGGACGCTTTTACCCGGTTTAGCCTCTCGCCGGATCACGATTACTGCGAGCACCGCGATCTGGACGGCCAGGGCAGCCATCCCGCCTCGTGAACCCGAAAGGAAGATCGAAGCAGCAATGACAGAAGCCGCGAGCGCAGCCAGCGCTTTCTTGCGGTCTCGCACAAAGTGGGTGAGGGAAAGCACGAGCGGAATGGGGAGCAGTAGCTCCATGATTCCGGCGTAATGATTGTGGTTAATGTAGGGGCCGTAGATCCAACCGTGTGAGGAACGGAACCAGTAGATCCTTCCGGCAGAACTGACGCTCTGAAGAATGGCAAAGCCAGCAAGTGCGAATCCGTAGACGCAGAAGGTAATCGCTAGGCGATTCACTTGAACCGTGCGCTGCAGAGACTGCGTGACCAGAAAGCAAAGCAGCCCTTGAGCGCACAAAAGCAATGCCGCGGAGGCGGTGGCGTATCGATAGGAGCTGAGCCCTGCAAAATATTGAACGCTCACCAGTCCCGCAAAAACCAGCATCGGCCCAAATATCGGATTCGGCGTAATGCGTAATTCTTGTTGCTGAATTTGCTGCCATACCCACGCCAAAAACAAGAGAGCCGATCCGGCCTCGATGAGAAAAATTGCCCAAGGATCGACGGCCCCAAACGCGAGCGGTCCAAAAAGCAGCAGTCCAAAACTGCCGTACAACACGATCGGCTGCAGGCGGGAACGCGAAGCCGGCCGGCTAGGAACGGACTCCAATGGGACGGATAAAGGTGAATTTAAAACAGCGTTCATTTGGGCTCGGGAGTCAGACTTAGATTATCGATCCACAGCTTGCCTCGAATGGGACGACCGGGTGGAACTCTTTGAATGTGGACGACGAGAAGTTTGCTGTTTGGTCCGGTGGTCACCGTGCCGCTGATCTGCTTCCAGTCGTCCGTGTCCTTTATTTCTTCCCCGGCAAAATAAAGGCTCTGGTCGTAGGCGTCTTGCACCACGATTCGCGGGCCTCCCGCGCCTTCCATGTCGGTGGCTTTGAAATAGCTCGAAAACTCGTACGTCGTATTAGGCTGCACGGGGACAAGTTGACGAATCCCGGCATCTTCGATCGCACGGCTATCGAATTTGATCTTCAGCGAACGTCGTCCATCAAATACTTCAGTTGGATCCAGAGCCAGACTGATGTCATTCGACTTGCTATAGAGCCAGTCGAATCCTCCGTTCAGGACATCCAGGCTGAAATCGCCATTGACGATCAAGTTCTGCGGCTTAGGTTGATAGGCTGAGAGACCCGATAGCGAGCCAGCCTGGCGCCATACCGCTGCAGCTTGGTCGACATCTGATTGCAGGATCAAGTAGCGAACGTAATCGAATACCGCTTGTCTCTCGATGGGTTTCTGCAGATGGACCATGGCGTCCCAGGTTTTCTGCGCGGCGGCTGTTTCTCCCTTGGACATCAGCAATCCAAGGAGTTCGTAGTAGGCTTTTGAATCGGCCGGGATCACCTGCTGAAGGTTGCTATCGATGTCCGGGTTGATTCGCCACATCAGCGTGAGGGCCGCCGGGGCAAGGTAAGGAGTACTCTCGAGCACCGTTCGTATTTGCTTCAGGGCTATAGGGCTGTCTTGCCTTGCGGCGTAGAGATTGGCTTCCAGCCATGCCACTTCGGGAGCGCGTGGATCCACCGCAATCGCGCGATCCAAGGCGAACGCCTGCCGGTTCTCGTCATTGACTTCCTGATACGCGTCGGCCAGGTCAAGCCAAAAGCGAGATCGGTGAGGATCAAGCTGGACGGCTTTTTGGAAAGCAGCGAGGGCCTGTGCGGGGAAAAACGACGGCAAGGTGTAGCTCACCCCTAACCGATCAAAATAGTCCGCATTGCCGGGTTGGAGTCGTACCGCGCGCTGCAAGCTGACCAGATCTCCGCGATTAAGAAAATAATCCCCCAGGAATTCCGCAAAGCACACGGCGATGAAAGTGGCCGCGAGCAAGAGGGAGATTCCTGCCAGCCATCTTTTCCGTGCTGAAGACTGGAGAGAGATCTGCATGTTGCCGAACTGGGGCCTCCCTTGCCCTAGTCGCCCGTTGCGGTAGAGACTGAGTCGGCCAATTCGTCTTCCTGGTAATAGCGAGAGCCGTATTTCCCCTGGTACTCGTAGTAATAGTAGTAATCGGGTGAAGTGAGATCGACCGCATTTAACAGTACGCCTGCGACTCGCGCATTGACCTGCGTCAGAAGGTCGCGTGCACGCCTTAGAGCCTGTTTTGTCGTTTGTCCCGACCGAATCACGAGAACCACGGCATCGGCTCGAGTTGACATCACCACCGCGTCGGTCACCGAGAGTGTGGGCGGAGTGTCTACAACAATGTGATCGTATTGTTCGCGAAGTTCGGCCAACACGTCCTTCATATGTGACGAGGCCAGCAGTTCTGCGGGATTAGGTGGCGGAGTGCCCGCCGGAAGCACGAACAAGCTGGGTAAGATCGCAGACCGGACTGTGGCCTGCTGCAGTGTTGCGTTGCCGGTCAGTACGTTGCTGAGTCCTGTACGCGGGCCCATGCCAAGCGTTTTATGAATGCTGGGCCGGCGCAAATCAGCATCGATGAGCAGCACTCGCGTCCCTTTTTGCGCGAGAACGATCGCCGTGTTGATACTCGTCGTGGTTTTACCTTCTTGAGGCAGCGCACTCGTGACCAGTATGGTTTTTGGCGGGGCGCCGAGCGAGGTCAACAGCAGGGATGTGCGCAATGCGCGATAAGATTCCGCCATCTGCGACTGCGGTCTAGACTGCGTCACCAATTCCACCGCTTCTTTCGACGAGGCAAGAGCTAATCGTTTTCCGACCGCACTTTCGGGAGACGTCTTGGATCCGTGGGGGATCATTCCCAACGATGGCAAGCCCGAAATCGCCTGCGCCTGCTCGGGCGTGCGGACCGTGTTGTCAATTCCTTCCAGCAGGAATGCCAGTCCGATTCCAGTACTCAATCCGAGAGCAAGCGCGAACGAAAGGTTCCTGGGCACATTCGGCTCGGTGGGTTCAGTTGGAACTCGCGCTACATCCACAATGCGGAAGTTATTAGACCGTAGCCCGGCGGTGACTCCAGCTTCCTTCAATTTCTCAAGAAGGCCTTCGTAGAGGGTTCGATCGGTTTCCAGATCGCGCTTGAGAATGCTGTACTGAATGGCGCTCTCGTTGAGCTTGTTCGCTTCCTGTTTCTGTTTGTCCATGGCCGCTCGCAACATGCCTTCTCGCTGCGCCGACGCCATATAGTCGCCGCGTACTCGCGCGACCACTTTTTTCATTTCCAGTTGAATCTGTGCCTCGACTTCTTTTAACTGATTCGTCAGTTGCGTGACCTTAGGATAGGCCGGGCCGAACTGGGTGCTGAGTTGCGCCACCTGAATTCTCAAGTCCGCTTGTTGCTCGCGAAGTTTTTCCAACAACGAACTTGACGATGAAGAACTGCCACTGTTTTGGGTCCCAATCGCAGCCGCTGCCGCTGCATCAGAATCGGCGGACTGTACCAAAGTGTAGATGGACTCTTTTTCCATTCGTTCAGATTCGGCCGCGGTCAATTCCTTGTTCAGTTCATCCAGCTTTTCGGTCGTAATGTTTTGCTTTTCGTCGATTCCCAGAATCTCGTGTTCCTTCTGGTAGTTCACCAGCTTTTCCTGGGCCGTTTCCACTTTCATTTGCAGGTCGACCAGTTGCTTTGAGAGCCAGTCAGATGCCTGCATGGTGGACTCGAATCTGGTTTTGAAATTCTGCTCGATGTAGGTATTCATCAATGCATTCACGACGCGCGCGGAAAGATCTTTGTCCGCACTGCGGTAGTGAATGTCGATAATGCGCGTATTGGGTCGCAGGGCAATCCGCTCACTTCCCTTGAAGGCTCCTAACAAGGCGGATGTGCTGGCCGAATCCGGCTGCAACTCGTCCGTGGTCAGTTCCAACGACGAGGATGGACCTTCTCCGTGGCCGCCGAATTCGGATCGCTTCTCAAGGTTGAGTTGCTTGATGACCTGTAAGGCCAGCAAATCGCTGCGCAGAATGCTTACCTCGGTATCCAGATCGGAGGGATCATAAAAATCGGCTGAACCATTGCCATCGTTCTTGAAATTCACAATTGCGGGATCGGCTTTGTTGATGGCAATGCTGCCGGAAGCTTCGTAGATTCGGGTACTCCGCAAAGTTGCAATGGCGACCAGAGCGAAAATCAGCGCCAGACTGAATACGACTACCCACTTACGCTTGATCAGGACACGCAGATATTCGCGGAGAATCGAGTCTTGCGTGGATGGAGCAGGGTAGAAATTGGTTCCGGCTGGGCGGTTGATGTCCAGTGCATAGGGGGACTGACCATCGCGTAAACTCTGAGCGTTCGCCGGAACCAACGGTCCTGAATCCATCAGCACTCCTCGATACCAGAGCTAGTCCGCAGAACTTGCATCGCCGCTGCTTCAGCTGCGGCTGCCGTGCGAACACACAAATGTCCTTGAGAATGCGCACATCTTAGCATCGCATCCTGCGGATGCCTCTTGATTGCCATGGTTCAACGCGCATTTTGTGCAAAACCTGGAGAAGTTTTGCTCGGGAACTTCGCTATACTACGCCGTAAATTACTCAAAAATTGTCGTCCGATGCACCGGAACAGCTACCGCTGTTCATATGCCGCACACAACTTTGCGAAGAAGGCAGGCGGAATGAACTGGGCAGACCAGGTTGTCCTCGTTACGGGTGGAACGGGCTCCTTTGGCAAGAAATTCGTGGATCTGATGCTCCGAGAGTATCGTCCTCAGAAACTCATCATCTTCAGCCGCGATGAGTTGAAGCAGCACGATATGCGTACCGCGGGCTTCGACCATCCCAGCCTGCGATATTTCATCGGCGATGTTCGCGATCCGCAACGCCTTCAGCGCGCATTCTCCGGGGTTACGGTTGTGGTTCACGCGGCCGCGCTGAAACAGGTGCCCGCTTGCGAGTACAACCCTTTCGAGGCCATCCAGACCAACATCATGGGAGGCCGTAATGTCATCGACGCTGCCATTGATAAGGGTGTTCAAAGGGTGTTGGCGCTGAGTACGGATAAGGCCGTCAACCCAGTAAATCTTTACGGCGCCACCAAGTTGTGTGCGGAAAAGATGTTCGTACAGGCTAACTCCTACGCGGGTAGTCAAGACACACGCTTCAGTTGCGCTCGATACGGCAACGTTGTGGGTAGCCGCGGTAGTGTCATCCCCGTATTTCAGGAGCAGCGCAAGCGCGGCAAGATTACCGTTACTGACCCCCGTATGACTCGTTTCTGGCTGACCCTGGAGCAGGGGGTTGAGTTCGTGGTTCGTTGTATCGAGGGGATGCACGGAGGCGAGATTTTCGTTCCGAAAATTCCGAGTATGAAACTCGTAGAGATGGCGGAGGCGATTGCTCCGGAGTGTCAGGTCGAGTACGTGGGAATTCGTCCTGGGGAGAAGCTGCACGAGGTTCTGGTCTCGGAAGACGAGGCCCGGCATGCGGTCGAGTTGCCCGATATGTACGTGATTCAGCCCAATCATTCCTGGTGGAGCAAGGAAAACTGGAACGCTGCAACTCCTCTCCGGGAAGGGTTTCGTTATACCAGTGACTGCAATCCGCGTTGGCTCACCTCCGACGAACTCCACGAATTGATTGAACCCGGATCTTCGCGTGCCGAAAGGTTTCAACTAGTCGAGCGCAAGCGCGCCGGAGCTTGAGGCATGAGTGCGATCCCTCTTACTCGAGAGTTGCTTGCCATTCACGGGGGCCCGCCAGTACGCAAGACCTTTTTGCCTTATGGGCATCAGTCGATTGAAGAAACTGATATACAAGCAGTCCTGGAAACTTTGAAATCTGATTGGCTGACTACGGGTCCCAAGGTCCCGGAATTTGAGGAAAAATTTGCGGAATATGTCTCCGCCAAACATGCCGTCAGTTTCAGTTCTGGAACCGCTGCCCTCCATGCGGCAGCATTCGCGGCCGGTCTGCAGCCGGGCGATGAAGCCATCACTACCCCACTGACATTTGCTGCGACCGCCAATTGCGTTCTTTATCAAGGTGCGACGCCGGTGTTTGCCGACGTTCGCCCCAACACGTTGAACCTTGATCCCGAACTGGTGATAAGCAAACTATCGGCTCGAACCAAAGCTATCTTGCCCGTTGATTACGCGGGCCACCCGTCGGAACTTGATGCCTTTTTCCAAATCGCGGGAGCGCACGGACTGGTCGTGATCGAGGACGCGTGTCACGCATTGGGCGCCCAGTATGGGGGCCGCAAAATCGGAAGCCTTTCACACATGACGGTCTTCAGTTTTCATCCAGTGAAGCACCTCACGACCGGTGAAGGCGGAATGGTTACGACTGACAACTCGCGATTTGCGGAAATCCTGCGCCGTTTCCGGAATCATGGGATCTCGACCGAAGCTCGGCAACGAGAGTCCGCAGGCACTTGGCATTACGACATGGTGCATCTCGGGTTCAACTACCGTTTGCCGGACATCGCCTGCGCTTTGGGCACGGCTCAGCTTGGAAGAATGACAACGAATCTGGCTCGGCGCCGGGAAATCGCTGCTCGTTACAACGCGGCGTTCGCCCGGATGGCAGAAATCAGAGTCCCGGAGCTCGGCGGAGGTGTGGATTCGGCATGGCACCTGTATACCATCCGCATCGATCCCAGCCGGCTATGCACGGGAAGGGATGAAATCCTTCGCGCGTTGCGTGCTGAAAACATCGGAGCAAACGTGCACTACCCGCCGGTTCACCTGCACTCGTACTATCGCGATCATTTCGGATTCAGAGGTGGGGAGTATCCGATTGCGGAACAGGCTTCCAGACGCCTGATCAGCTTGCCAATGTTTCACAGTATGACCGATATCGATGTCGAGAACGTAATCGAAGCCGTGGTTAAGGTGATTCACAGTTTCTCGAACTGACGGGTTGCGGTAACAATGCGGGCAAGATCATGAATGTCGTTGCAATTATCCAAGCGCGCATGGGCAGTTCTCGACTGCCAGGCAAAGTGTTGATGGACCTGGGTGGCTCTTCAGTTCTCGAACGTGTAGTTTGCCGCCTTCGACGGGCCTCAACCATCACCCGGATCATTGTTGCCAGCTCAAACTTGGTTACGGACGAGGTGATCGCAAAAGAGTGTGACAACTTGGGTGTTGCCTGTTTTCGCGGCTCTGAGCGGGACGTTTTGGACCGTTATTATCATGCAGCTTTGGAAGCCGAGGCTGATGCCGTCGTAAGGATTACGTCAGACTGTCCTTTAATCGATTCCGAGTTAGTGGACGAAGTCGTCTCGCTATTTCAGACATGCGGAGCCGACTACGTCAACAACTGTAGCCCGCGCACTTTTCCTCGCGGTCTCGATACGGAAGCATTCACCGTGTCCGCAATAAGCAGGGCTTGGAGTGAGTCGCGACGCCCTCACCAGCGCGAGCATGTAACGCCCTACATTTACGAGAACCCGGAGAAATTCCGACTAAGCTTTGTGAAAGGGACGGTGGACTACTCGCACTATCGTTGGACTCTGGACACCGCGGAGGACCTTAGCTTGTTAACGTCCGTTTATGCACATTTCAATAACACCAACGATTTCGGATGGCGTGAAGTGATTCACTTGATGGAGCGGGATCCCGAACTGGTGCGGTTGAATTCGCACATACCACAAAAGTCCCTCATGATGTTTTAATGTCAAACGCCCTGATCATCCGCGCCGACTCGAGCATAGCCATGGGTACTGGCCACGTCATGCGCTGTCTCGCACTGGCCGAGGCATGGCGAGACGCGGGCGGAAGTTGCGCATTCGTTATGTCCAGCCCGGCGCCTCCAATCCGTGAGCGCCTTCGGGGGGAGGAGTGTGAAGTTTTTCCGCTGAACTCCAGGGCTGGAAGCGAAGAGGACGCACGGGAACTTGTGAAGTTTTCCCGCTCACTCGGTTCTGATTTTGTCGTCGTGGACGGCTATCAATTTGGAGATCATTATCAGGAATACATCAAAGCTCAAGGTCTCGCACTGCTCTTCGTCGATGATAACGGTCACGCAGGCCGTTACTCAGCGGATGTGATTCTCAATCAGAACGTTCACGCATCCGCCGATCTCTACCGCAAGCGTGCGCCCTGTACGGAGCTTCTGTTGGGCTTGAAATATGCCATGTTGCGCCGTGAATTTACCGGTTGGAAAACCTGGAAACGAGTCATTGCGCCGGTCGGAAGAAATGTCCTGGTCACTCTGGGTGGGAGCGATCCTGAAAACGTAACCGCATCTGTGATTCGCGCCTTGCGTGGGGTAGACATTGATGACCTGTCCGTGAAGGTGCTAGTTGGAGCCAGCAATCCTCATCACTTGTCTCTGACGCATGAACTATCGGGACTCAAATCGCAGTCTGAAATTGTGAGCAGTACGAACGATATATCAAAGTTAATGGCATGGGCCGACTTGGCTATCTCTGGCGCTGGGTCCACTTGCTGGGAAATGTGTCTCATGGGGTTGCCCGCGATCATCCTTTCCGTTGCTGAAAATCAAAGGCGCTCCGCTGAGAAACTGGACGCGATGGGGGCCGCCAAGCTCATCTCGAACCTCGAGGGAGCGAGCAGCGTTCTAACTGAACACATTGTGCAGCTACTGCTCTCTCATGCCGAGCGCGAAAGCATGAGCAGGCTCGCTCGAACTCTAGTCGATGGCGAAGGAGCTTCGAGGGTGGTGCATTCGATTCGCAAAATGGCTATCCATGCCCCATGTCATGGGTGAAGTACAGGGCGCGAATTTGAGATGGGCCAAACAGGCTGGGAATTTGGATCGAAAATGACTCAGACCGCCCAAATTTTGATCGGAACCAGCAAGATTGGCTTGAGCTGCCCTGTCTATATCGTGGCTGAGCTTTCTGCCAATCATCATCAGGATTTCCAGGAAGCTGTGCGATTGGTGCACGCGGCAAAAGAAGCCGGCGCGAATGCCGTCAAGCTTCAGACCTATACTGCCGACACAATTACGCTGCCCAGTGATCGAGAGCCCTTTCGCGTTGGTGGTGGAACCCTTTGGGATGGGGCTACTCTCTACGAGCTATATTCTCGTGCTTATACTCCGTGGGATTGGCAACCGCGCCTCAAAAGTGTAGCCAATGAATTGGGAATGGATCTGTTTTCGACTCCATTCGATTTGTCTTCCATCGCATTCCTTGAAGAAATGGGTGTGCCTGCGCATAAGGTAGCTTCGTTCGAGCTCGTGGATATTCCGCTGCTCCGCGCCCTCGCAAAAACTGGGAAACCGTTGATCATCTCGACCGGTATGGCTTCGGTCGAGGAAATCGAAGAAGCGCTAAACGCGGTTGGAGGATGGAGTTCTGAAATCGTGTTGCTGAAATGTACGAGCGCATATCCGGCCTTGCCGGATGAGATGAACCTGCGGACCATTCCCGAGATGCAGGCGAGGTTCGGCCTTCCGGTTGGCCTCTCAGATCACACATTGGGCCTCGCGGTTCCAGTTGCGGCGGTGACCTTGGGCGCTTGTCTCATTGAAAAACATCTCACACTTTCACGATCAGCAGAAGGACCCGACAGTGCGTTCTCGCTTGAGCCACCAGAGTTCAAGCAGATGGTCGAAACTGTTCGGGAAACCGAGCGGGCACTGGGCGGCGTGCGATATGGGTCAAGTGAGCGAGAAACCGCCAGCCGTGCCTTTCGACGTTCGTTGTTTGTGGTTCGCGATATCAAACGAGGTGAGCCGTTCACTGCTGAAAATGTGCGATCGATCCGCCCCGGACACGGCTTACACACGCGCTATCTCCCAGAGATTCTGGCCAGTCTCGCAGCGCGCGACATTGAGCGGGGAACGCCAGTCTCCTGGGATCTGGTGAACAAGCAATGCGGCTGATCAGTCCGGTGCTAAAGCACGTGGTCTATCCAGGCCTTGCCCAGACCGGCTATTTCCGGCGAGTGGCAAATCCGGGGCCAATCGTCATCACTTATCACGGAGTGATGCCTGCGAACTACGACTCGATCAACTCCGAGCTCGACGGTGGTCTGGTTTCGATCGAGGCTTTGCGCGCCCAACTAGCGCTAATCAATGAGCGATATAAAATCATTTCTCCGCAACAATATTTGGATTTTCTTCTCGGAAACGGCGAGCTGCCGCGGAACTCGGCTCTCCTTACCTGCGACGATGGACTGAGAAACATACATTCCATGCTTCCAGTGTTGAGCGAGGCCGGGGTCAAATGCCTCTTCTTTATCACCGGATTTTCTCTCGAAAACCAGCCTGCAATGCTATGGCATGAAGAGCTCTGTTTGACGTTTCTCCTGGCTGAACGGGATTTCGCTCCTCCTCTGCCGGACGGAAAAACCACTTTCGCTGGATCTGCCAGGAGGAGAGCCCTATGGTGGAAGTTGATTGGAGATTTATCTGAAGTCAATACGTCTGCGCGGCGGCGTTACCTCGATTCAATCCAGGAGCGTGCAGGCGTCAAATCGCGGTGGCGAGAAAACCTTCTGGCTTTACCCGGCATGCGAGAGCGGTTCTCGGTGGTCAGTAAAGACGAACTGCGTCACTTGATTGATGCTGGGCACACCATCGGAGCTCACTCGATGTCGCATCCCTTGCTGGCGCGGGCTTCGGATGAAGATGCGTGGTTCGAGATCGTAAAGAGCCGGGAAGAATTGGAGCGTGCGATCGGGCAAGAGATCTGGGCGTTTGCCTACCCCTTCGGAAACCCAGGTTCGGCCACACCGAGGGACCTTCATTTGGCCGAGCGCGCAGGTTTTCAGTGTGCATTCCTGAATACTGAAGATGAGCTCTCCGCGGGTTCCTTCGCGATCCCTCGTGTGCACGTAACCGGGGAGATGAGCCTGGCCGAATTCGAAGCCCATGTTTCCGGGTTTCACCAGCGCATTCGTCGTTGTTTCCGACAACGGGTGGGTGCCTGAATGGTCGCAACTAGCACGATCAATCAGCAGATATACAACGATTCAGAGGTGGCACTACATTACGCGAATCTTGCATATCTGACTCCCTGCGAAAAAGTTTTATTTCAGACATTTATCCAGCCTGGAATGTCGATACTGGATATTGGGGTGGGAGGCGGCCGCACTACTCCCTACCTTTCGGCATTGGGTTCCCGCTATGTAGGCGTCGATTACGCGGAGGAGATGATCCTGGCTTGCCGCAGGAAGTTCCCGTCGCTCTCTTTTCAAGTGGCGAATGGAGCCGACTTGAGCTGTTTCGCGGACGGATCATTCGATGTCATCGTGATGGCATTCAACTCCATCGACTACGTGTTACCCGACCCGCAACGGCAGCGCTGTTTACAGGAGTGCCGCCGTTTACTCAAGGGCGGCGGTTTGCTCATCTTTTCGTCGCACAACCCACGGTCGATATTGAAGAAACCGACATGGAACGTGGCACGCGTCGACCGCCTCGCAAAGCGAATTTCCGGCACGTCAGACTTGCTGAATGGCTGGGCCAGGATCGTACTCACCGCCGCCGCTTCGATGTACGCCCTCGTGCGCTGCTTGGGCCAATCAGCCATGAAGGTCGGCCAAAGAATTGGGAGTCCAGCTTTTTGGAAAGGTCATGGTCTCTGGCTTGATCCATGCCATGGCGGCCTGATGACAAACACGTGGACGCCGAAGCATTGCATTCAAGAAGTATCGGCGGCAGGGTTCCAAATAACGAAATACCTGGGAGACGATTTCCCGGGAAGCAGTGGCCAACTTGTGACAGACTGGTACTACTACGTTTTCAGCAAAATTTAACGCGAGCAGGTGAGGAAAAAATTGCGCCTGGTGGTGCAGAAGGAAATCTCGAACGACGAGGATCTGCGTGAGGCGTGGCGCACCCTGCTGCAAAAAGTGGATCAGCCCCAAGTCTTCTACACTTACGAATGGGCCGCATCTGTAGCTCGAGCCTTCAATGGTTCCAATCCGCTGTTGATCACCGCCTGGGACGAAAGCGAAATGGTTGGCGTTGTGGCTTTGGACGCGGACTATTCTAAAGGGCAAATTGCATTCCTTGCCGGAACCACCGCCGATTACTGCGACTTCATCTGCGTTGAAAAATATCGGAAAGAGTTCATCGGTAAGGTCCTGGATCATATCGAATCGACGGGATTGAAAACACTCGTCCTTGCGAACGTGCCGGCCGATTCGCCAACCGCAAAACTGTTGCGGCAGGTAAGCCGGAGTCGGGGATTTGCCGTTCTGGTTCGCCCCGCTTATCAATGCTCACAATTGCGCTTCAACTCGCCTGCTGAACGTGCGGTTCTGAAGAATGCAGGAAGCCGGAAAGAAGCAGTGCGCCGGCATTTGAAGGCTTTATCCAAGTTTGGCCCGGTTGAGATAGAGCACCTTAGCGACAAGACGGAGATTGAGCAGGAACTGCGCGATTTTTCACAGATGCACGTTTCGCGATTCCTCACCACGGGCCGCATCAGTAATCTCGCGAATCCGGAACGGCGATCGTTCCTGCGAGAACTCACGCAACAACTCTCAGCAGACCGTGCGGTCGTGCTCAGCCGTTTGAGCGTGCTCGGACGTGCAATTGCGTGGAACTTCGGCTTCCGCTTTGGCAATAGCTGGTTCTGGTATCAGCCCACTTTCGACACGGAATTTCAGCAACACTCTCCTGGTGTTTGTTTGTTGGCGAAGATCATCGAAGACGCCTCGCAGAACCCCGACTTGCAGCTAGTCGATCTCGGATTGGGAGCGGAAGACTATAAGGAACGCTGGTCCAATCAAGTACGTGAAACTCTGCACCTGACGGCCTCGAGATCTTCCGTCATACACTGTCGTGAGACATTGCGTTACCACGTGACGCGCACCATACGTCGAAAGCCGGACATCGATCGCGCTGTTCGTACTGCTGTTTCAGCCATCACGAGAATTAAGAAGAAGCATAAGAATCTTCCTGCTGTAGCCCAAGGCGCAAGGAAGCGGATTGCTTCGTGGCTGATGGGCGAGCCTGAAGTTTTGTTCTTCGAAAACTCGGCCTCGCGTCCAGATCCCGGCGCGAAAATACGTGTTCATCCAATCACAATGAAATGGTTGGGACAGGCGGTGACTGAGTATGCCAACGATCCCGAGACGCTTTCATATTTGTTGAGGTCGGCTGCGCGACTTCGATCTCACAAGTCCGAAGGCTTTGTCGCAGTCGATGAGGTTGGGGTTCCAGTCCATTTCTGCTGGGTCACGCCATTTGAGGACTTCTACTTAGAGGAACTCAAGCGCACCTTGAGCGCTCCTTCTCCCGATTCCAAGCTCATTTTTGATTGCTGGACTCCAGTTTCTGTGCGTGGTAAGGGATTTTATCCGGCCACGATTGCTAAAGTCGCAGGCGACTTAGCTCCCCAAACGCGGGTGTGGATCTTTGCCTCCGCCATTAGTGGCGCTTCCTTACAAGGCATTCGCAAGGCTGGGTTCATAGAAAGATTTTCGGTGGCGCTTCGCCGTTCCGGGCTCCAGAGGAGAGCCGTTTATTCGGACCTCGCTCCTGGAGCAATGATGCGAGCTTCTTCGGCTGCATAGCTGAGCAAATTGAATTGATGAAAGTCCTTCTTCTTCATCCCGCGGATCAGATCCCACTCGACAGCAGGTGGGATATGGTCATCGATACTGGCCGTGCACCTCGCTCCACTTACCGAGTCTGGAGCGCCAGGACGGGCGGTCGAGTGATGAGTGTGTACGACCTGGCCTGTGAGATCGATGACCTGTACCGAACGCGGGATCTCCTCGAATTGGGTATAGGCAAACTACTGGACCACCATGGCATTGATTGGTGGGACGTTTGTTCGTTGATGTTGTCGCCCGATTTGCAGTTATTGATGCTGGGTCGCCGCATAGCCCATGATCTCGACCGGAATTGTGAGTTGCATGCCACACGGGATTCCGCCTTCGTGCGAGGGTTGCAGGCTCTGTTGGGCCTGCGAGCCAAGATTCAACGCCACGGTTCCGGAATCGATACTTTACGATCCGCGCTTCATGCTGCTCATACACTTGATCGCGGCGAATTGTTTCAGGTTCTTCAGGACAAGTTCGATGAAGGGCATCATATTCGACGCTGGTTTGCTCGCCATCCTCAGGGCGACGGAAGGCCGATCGTCCTGTGTCCTTCGGCCTACATCAACGTGAGCCGTGCAGTGGCGAAGCATGCGGCATCATGTCCGCAAAAAGACTTTTATCTGGTTCTTGCCCGGCAGAATGCGCGCCTTTCCCCGCTCCCCGCTAATGTTCGGGTCGCTTCGCTCGACGGCTACTTTGTCTCTTCAGACTCCAGTGAGCTGCGCTCACTTCTGCATGAATGGGAACATTTGCGGCGACGCCTGGTCGCGAGCTCGGAAGAATTCATGATGGCGGACAACGCCGGAGTTCTGGCCAGGATTCCTTCGCTGCTGCGCTGGGGGATTGCTGTCCGAGATGCGTGGTCGAGAGTTTTTCAGATCGAGAACGTAATCGAGTGTTTCTGCGCCGACGATAGCAATCCGTACACCCGCATTCCGTTGATGCTGGCCAAGAAACGCAGACTGCCAACGGTTGCCTGCCATCATGGGGCCTTGGATTGCCGCTTGGCCTTTAAGCGGTCGCACGCTGACGTTCATATCGTGAAAACAGAAATGGAATGGGACTATACGGTTTCCATATGCAAAGTACCGCCACAACAGGTGGTTCTGAAGTCCTGCGACGACGAGTCGTCGGTGCGGGCCCCTGCTCTGTGCGACAGCAAGAGGGGTTATCTCACATTTTTCACGGAAGCCTATCACTCGGCTGGATTCAGGGAAGTAGAAATCTTTAGCGATGTAATGCCGAAATTGCTGGCGGCATCCCAGACCTTAGGGCTACGACTCGCTATAAAACTTCATCCCTTCGACGGAGTGAAGAAAATGAAATCCTGCCTTCGGGCAGTCCTTGCAGACTCGGATCGTAAACTCGTTCAGGTCTGGAGTGGGGCCATGTCCGACGGAAGGTGGCGATCGACACACGTGATGGTGACCGGCCAATCCTCAGTGGCGTTGGAAGGCGTGCAGAGGGGAATTCCGACATTTCTCTGCCGATGGCTGAGCGATCCATTCTCGGGCTACCAGAAGCAGTTCGTGCGATACGGGTTTGGAAAATTGCTGAATTCGACGGAAGAAATCCTGGCAATTCCCGAAATTCTGACTGCAAATCCTTTGTCGCCTGGAAAAGAAACTTCGTCCTCCATCACCGGAGTGACGGATGCTCAATTTGAACAATATTCACCCAGAGTCATGGGCGCTGGAGTGTAAGTGAGCTTTCCGCTGCGCGAAGTGAAAATTCCGGGCGACATCTACCAAGCGGTTCAAGATCGCTTCGGCCGTCAATTTAACTCCGTGGACGATTTTGTGGAGTTCGCGCTTCGCGAATTGTTGCGCGACGATTCAGGGGCGCTGGATGAATCCGAGCAGCAGATGATTCAAAATCGCTTGAAAGACCTTGGATACCTGTGAACACGATACGGCCACACACGCGCATGTGGAATCTCGGGAAGCGCCTGTGGAATGGCCGGGGGCGAAATCCTGAGCGGACATTTTTCTTCGTCGACCGCCCCTTGGTCATTCTTCAAAGCGATGACTGGGGAAGGGTCGGCGTTCGCGACGCTGAAGGATACGAGACTTTGCGTAGGAACGGAGTCCAGCTCGGGCAGCATCCCTACGACTTTTACACCCTTGAAACAGCGGATGACTTAACTGCGTTGATGGAAATGCTACACCGTCACAAAGATTCTGCCCATCGTCCGCCGTGCATCGTCATGAATTTCCTGCTCGCGAATCTGGATTTCGCCCGGATGGCTGCCCGTGACTTCCAGGAAATATGTTTGCTGTACCTGGCCAACGGGCTCCCCGGAAAGTGGAAACGCCCGAAGCTTTTCGATTGTTACCGTGAAGGAATTGCTGGCGGCGTGTTTTATCCGGGGCTTCACGGATTAACCCATTTTTGCCGAACAACGGTTGAAGCCGCGTTGCAGAACTATCCGGACAGGACGGAACTCCTTCGCACTTTTTGGGCCGCGGAAACGCCGTTTATCTATTGGCGTATGCCGTGGATCGGCTACGAATACAGCAATCCAGAAAAACCGAACGCGGGATTCTTATCGGCCGAGACACAGCAGGTGCTCGTAAAGCGCACAGCGCAGGAGTTTCGAAAGTTTTTCTCCCGCGCCCCGGTCTCGGCCTGTGCTCCTGGCTATCGGGCAAATGAGTGGACTCATCAAGCGTGGGCGGATTGCGGTGTCAAGGTCGCGCAGAACGGCAGCGGAGCTCCGTTGCCTCCGCATTTCGATGGTTGTGAGATTCTGAACCTCTACCGCACCATCGATATCGAACCTTCATCCCGTGAACTCACGGTCGAAAAATATGTTCAACTCGCGGCCGGCAACTTCGCGCGTGGAGTTCCAGCTGTGATATCCGTTCACTCCATCAACTTCCATTCCAGCCTGAAAGATTTTCGAACTCCGACTTTGCGAGTTCTCGATGAGTTCTTGTCTGCTCTGGAAGCGAGATTTCCAAACTTGCTTTATATAACCGATGAGGACTTGTTTCACATTGTCAGCGAAGGCAAGTTTGCGGCGAATGGAAGCACCGTTTGCGTGCATGCTAAGCAACACACTTCGTTGCCATCGCAGGTATGCGCCCGATGACAAAATTGGTGTCCAAATCGAAGCCGAAGTCATTGGTTCTGGTGACAGTAGATTGTTTGCGTGCTGACCATCTTGGCTTCATGGGATATGGGAAGCCCACGACTCCATTCCTGGATTCACTGGCAAAAGAAAGCTTCGTAATGCGCGCTGCGATTGGCTGCAGGCGCTCCTACTTATTTCTCATTGCCTTCCATCCTTGCTTCGCGTTACCCCTTGGGCTTAGGGCGCGAAATCGTTGGTATCGCTCCCGGAGAACCGACGCTTGCATCTGCATTGCGCTCCAACGGATACGCTACGGCCTGCTTCAGCGCGGCGAATCCATATATTTCGAAGGGCTTTGGATACAACCAGGGGTTTGATGTCTTTCGGGATTTTCTCTCCATGGGGAATATTGGCGCCAATAAGCAGCCCTCTAACGGATGGAAAGGGCGGCTGAACCGGCACGTTGCTCACGCGAGCCAACAACTCGGTCCAGTTGGCGCGGTTTACGACGAACTCTATTTCCACTATTGCCAGCGGAGATCCGGCCCTCCTCCAACCTCGCTGGATGAACTGCGAAGGTTCCCAAGCGCGGATGTTCTAGTCAATGCCGCCAGCCAATGGCTTGAATCCCTGGGAGCACAACCATTTTTTCTTTGGTTACACCTGATGGATCCGCACGCTCCTTACTATCCGGCGGACCAAGCTATGGCGTGGACAGAAACCGCCATCTCGCCATCCCATGCGAAGTATCTCAATTCATATTGGAATCGCTCAGATCTCAGTCCTTTCCGCTTGCAACACAAGAAGAAGGAGATTGTTGAGTTATACGACGCTGCGGTTTATTGGGTAGATACGCAGCTTTCTCGTCTTGTACAAAAGTTGATGAGCCATCAACAGTGGCATGACTGCGTGTTCGCCGTTACCGCAGATCACGGAGAGGAATTCTTGGACCATGGAGGCAGATTTCACCCGCCGAACCGTCTCAACCAGGAACTGATTCACGTACCCTTGGTAGTGCGAGTTCCGGAAGGAACAGCCCTCTCGTCGGACCTGCCGTTCAGCATTCTGGATCTGGCCCCGACGTTGTTGGACGCGATCAATCTAGAAGTTCCCACTCAATTCCAAGGGAAGAGCCGATGGAGACATTGGGCGAGAGGTGAAGAATGGCAAGACCCTTGTATTGCGGAAGCGGTAAGCGGGTGCACGAACCCTTGCATTTCGAATAATCGCCTTCGTTCCAGGACTATGGTGGTCCGCGACGGGCGCTACAAAATGCACTTAGAATTCCAGACCGCTGCGTCGCAACTATTCGATCTTGGGGTAGATCCACAGGAGCGATTTCCAATCCCGGACGGCGAGCAGTCGGAGGTGCGAAAACGACTGCTGTGCATCGCCCATAATCATATTCAACACTCTGTGAACCAACGAGATACCCTCTTGCGCTTGCGGTCGAAACTGCGGGAACTTCAACTACAATTGCCGCAATCCAGTGAAAAACCCGAATACGTTTTGCAGTAAAGAAGGATGACCAAACATCCGGCAAAGATCACGGTATTCACTCCATCGTTCGCCGATGAGAGTGATAGCAACGCGCAGAACCTTACTGTAAAGGAGGTGGTAAGCCGGCTATCTCCTGAGCGTTTCCGCATCATTATGTTGCATGATGCAGATCCGGATCCGCGTATTGCTGCGTTGAAAAACGTCGAATTGATCCGCTGGCGTCGGCATGGAAATACTTTTCACTGTTTGGCGCGGTGTTTGCTTTCACGCCCCGACATTTATTTTTTCCCGCGTGAGGGACCTCTCGATGCCGCATTCATAACGTTGCGCCGTCTGCTTCGCCTCCCGACGAAAGTGGTCACGTACATTGTCTCAGGGGGACTCTATAACGGGCCGCCGCGCTCTACTATGGATCGCAACGTGAGGGAGGCCGATGCAGTCTATGGGAACTGTACTTACCTTTCCGAGTTGATTCGTCAGCGTTGGAATCGCGACGCGGGAACTGTGTACGACGGCATTGATCGCCGTTATTTTTTTGCGAATCCAGGTCGCCTCTTCAGCGCTAAGCAGAAATTAGTCGTGTTGTTTGCTGGATCATTGCGGCCCTATAAGCGCCCGGATATTTTCGTTCGGAACGCCGCGCGCTGGCCAGAAGTTCAATTTCGTATCGCTGGGATCGGCGAAGAGGAGTCGACCTGTCGCAAGTTGGTTGACGAGATGGGATGTCGCAACGTGCTTTTCCTGGGCCATCTGACTTCAACGCAGCTCGGCGAAGAAATGCGAAACGCGGATCTTTTTCTCTTTCCCAGCATGATTGAGGGCCATCCCCAGGTTCTTGGGCAGGCCGCCGCATGCGGGTTACCCGTCGTGGCAATGAACCTTTACCGTCCTGAGTTTGTGGTGCACGACAAGACTGGATTTCTGGCCAGTTCTGACGAGGAGCTGTCCGCTGGGCTGGACAGATTGTTGCAAGATGGGAACCTCCGCCGAAGCTTCTCAGAAGCGGCTGCAAGTCACTCCCGTCGATTCGATTGGGATGAGGTCACCAGGTGTTGGGAATCGGCATTCGAGCAAGTGGTCGCCAATCAGAAGCTTTTCCACTCTGACCGGGAACTCTGTGCCCAGGCGCAACCACGATGAGGTCACCCGCGGTGTTGGCCATCCCTGAGACATTCCCGGCTAGATCGCGTCATGTCCTGACGATAACGCCCTTCTACCCGTCGCAGCAAAATCCGGTTTCGGGTTGTTTCATTGCCGAACCGTCGCCGTACCTTGAAAAAATCGGCATCAGTCAGACAGTCTTTGTCACGGACCCGTTCTATCGATCTGCGACGAGCACGCATCCCAATTTTCCAGCAAATCGGATTCGATTCTTCTGCGTGCCTAAGGGGGTTGGACTATCAAGCGCCGGAACGTTCTTGTTTAGGCAGATATTCGAGAAGGTTCGTACTTTGCATCGTAATCGTGACATTGATTTGATCCACGCACACGCTGCTTTGCCTTGTGGGTACGCTGCGTTGCTGATCGCCAAAGCACTGGGGCTCCCGTTCGTGATTACGGTACATGGGCTCGACGCCTCGTCGCGACGACAAGTGGGGGGAGCTTCGGGATGGTTGTGCGAACGAATATCTCGCAGAGTTTACTCAGCCGCTGCTCGCGTTCTCTGCGTAAGCGAAAAGGTCGAGAGAGAAGTGAAACAGATTGCGGCAGATGCAAACACGAGAGTCGTCTACAACGGAGTTGACTGCGAATACTTCTGTCCTGCTCAGCCAACATCCGATTCGTTGGTGATTCTTGCAATCGGAAACTTAATTCAGACCAAAGGCTTTGATTGTCTGCTGAGCGCCTTCGCGGAGATACGCGAGGAACTTCCCCACGCTCGTTGCCGGATCATCGGAGAAGGGTCGGAACAAGCACGACTGAAGAGACTTGCAGCCGATTTCGGCATATCTTCGACTCGGTAGAATGGCTCGGTCGGCAGAGCAGGTTACAAGTAGCAAGGCTGCTGCGCTCTTGCTGTGTTTTCGCGTTGCCCAGTACCTATGAAGCGCTCGGCTGCGTTTACCTGGAAGCGATGGCAACTGGAAAGCCTGTCATCGGTTGTCGCGGGCAGGGAATTGATGAAATCATTCAACACGGCGTAAATGGTTGGTTGGTTGAACCGGAAGATAATCGAGGTCTCGCCCATCAGCTTCTGCGCCTTTTGCGAGATGCGGAACTGCGACAAAGCATTGGGTTCCAGGCCCGCCAAACGATTCTGAACGGGTTCACTCTCCAGCATCAGGCTGAACGGCTGACGCACGTTTTTGAGGAGTGCCTGTCGTGAGTTGCCGCCTGGTTCTGATCACCGAGATCATAGCCCCGTACCGGATACCGGTCTTCAACGCTCTGGCGCAACAGCCGGGAATTGAGCTGCATGTCGTCTTTTTGGCCGAAACTGATCCCGGGCTGCGGGACTGGCACATTTATCGCGACGAGATTTCCTTTTCGTACGAAGTGCTTCCTTCCTGGCGCAGCCGTGTACGAAATCACAATCTGCTTCTCAATCGAGGCTTGATTTCCGCTCTGTCCCGCACTGCGCCTGACGTGATTGTGTGCGGGGGGTACAACTATGTAGCTTCCTGGCAAGCCATCTGGTGGGCGCATCGCAACCAGGTTCCATTCCTTCTATGGATTGAAAGCACAGGACGAGACCGCCGGGATGGTAGGGCTCATATTGAATTCCTGAAAAGAAGGTTCGTCGAGGGTTGCGACGGCTTCATCGTTCCAGGTGAGTCTTCTCGAGAATATGTACGCAGCTACGGTATTTCTGAAGGGAGAATTTGCACCGCTCCCAATGCAGTCGCGAACGACATCTTTGAGAGGAACGCCCGGAACGCGATCGCGAATGCAGAGCGCGAGCGGCAACGTTACGGTTTGCCACGACGTTTTCTACTCTTTGCTGGCAGATTTGTGAGCGAAAAGGGCGTTCACGACCTGATGGAAGCATATGAGAGTTTGGATGGTGCAACCAAGTCTGAACTGGCTTTGGTCATGGTAGGCGATGGGCCCTTGCGACACGAACTCGAGGCTAAGGCGCAGACCAACCCAGCGATACAGGTGCGCCAGTTTGTTCAGCGTGACGAACTGGCCAAGTACTATGCGCTAGCGGAGATGTTCGTTTTGCCAACTCACACCGACACTTGGGGCCTGGTGGTCAATGAAGCGATGGCTTGCGGGCTTCCTGTGATCGTGAGTTCCGCTGCTGGTTGCGTGGCAGACTTGGTCAAAGATGGATGGAACGGATTTGTGGTGGGACCCCGGCAAGCGTCGCAAGTATCCCTGGCGATCTCGCGACTGGCTCATGATTCCGAATTGCGGAGGACGATGAGTTCCCGAAGTCGCGAGATCATCGCTCAATATTCTCCCCAGAATTGCGCGAGGGGGATTTCGGCAGCGGCTCTGGATTTCGCTGCCGTGCACCATGGTTGAGCCGACCATGCACTCCCGTACATGCACATCCTACTGAATGCTGTGGCCGCGACTGCGGGCGGAGGCCTAACCTATCTTCGCAATGTTGTTCCACATCTAGCTGCCGCTCCGGGCGTAAAGTTGACGGTTCTCATTCCACCCGGAATCGAGCACGCCGAGCACCGATCGAACGTCACTTACATCAAGTTCGAAGCGCAGGGCGGGGTCGCAATGCGCTTCTGGCGCGAGCAAAAGGAAATTCCCAAGCTTATCGCGCAGGCCGGGGCTGAGATCCTGATTTCGGCCGGAAATTTTGCCGTGAAGCACTCTCCGATACCGCAGATACTGCTGTCGCGAAATTCGCTCTATACCTCGCAGGATTTCTACGATGACCTGCTGCGACGGCGTCATTATTCGATCTGGCTTGATACCAAGTTGAAAGGAACTTTGCGAAACGCTCGATACGCTGGGCCCAAGTGACGGTGGCCCCGAGCGCAGCTTTCGCCGAGGAACTCAGAAATTATAGTGGACATGAGATCCGTGCCATTCACCACGGGTTTGATCAGCGGCAATTCTTCGACTCTGCGAAACCGCTTTCCCGTCCTACTCAGGCCCAAGTCGATGCAGCGGAGGACTGTTTCCGCATACTGCTGGTCAGCCACTACAACTATTACCGAAACTTTGAAACTTTGTTCCGCGGGCTTGCACTCGCGAAGGAGCACGCGCCCACCCGGAAATTCAAATTGTTTCTCACATGCAAGCTGGTCTCTACAGAAAACCCCGGCAGCTATCGTACTGACGAAGCTGCGGGATTGGTGCACAGCTTGGGAGTTCAAGAGGACGTGGTGGAACTCGGTGCCGTACCTCACGGCCAGCTTCCCAATCTCTATCGTTCTTGCCATGCCTACGCAACTGCTGCTTACGCCGAGTCCTTTGCGCACCCGTTAGTGGAGGCTATGTCGTGCGGGCTGCCGATCATTGCTTCCGGTATTGCGGTGCATCGGGAGATCTGTCAAGGAGCCGCTATCTTTTTCGACCGCTTTGCTCCCGAAGAATTTGCGCAAGCGCTTTTGCAAGTGGCCCAATCGCGGGACTTGGCTGCGACACTGTCTTCGCAAGCTCTTAGGCGGTCAGGTGACTTCAGTTGGGCTAAGCACGCCCGTGATTTGCTGGCGCTGGCGAGTTCGTTACTCGACGTGGCTTGATCTCGCTTTCGCCGTGGTATTAAGGCCTAACTTCTCGTAACATTTTATGAAGCTTCAGGAACGGGATCTTGACCTTTTCTACCACTCCGGAGGAGAGCCACTCCCCTCGATCATTCGAGGTGGCGGCTACTCCTGAGCTTTCCATCGTGATGCCTTGTCTGAATGAAGACGAGACTGTGGAAGCTTGCATCCTCAACGCTCAACGGGTAGTTGAACGTGCTCAAATTGCGGCAGAAATCATCGTAGCCGACAACGGCAGTACTGATCATTCCGCAGAACTTGCCAGAAATCTAGGGGCGAAGGTCGTGAGCATCGGACTGCGAGGATACGGAAGTGCACTGATGGGCGGAATCGGGGCTGCTTCTGGCAGATATGTCGTGATCGCCGACGCCGACGGCAGTTATGACTTTGCTCACGTCCCCCGCTTCCTGGAGAGCCTTCGGGCCGGAGCAGATTTGGTGATCGGTAACCGGTTTGCCGGTGGAATCCAGCCTGGCGCCATGCCTTTCCTGCATCGTTACGTCGGAAATCCAATTCTCACCCGAGTGGGGCGGCTGTTCTTCGGAGGTTCTTGCGGCGATTTTTGCAGCGGCATGCGAGCTTTTCGGAAAGACGCTTACGAGCGGATGGAGTTGCGCACGACGGGCATGGAATTCGCGACGGAAATGATCGTGAAGGCGAACCTTCTCGGCATGAAAGTCGCAGAGGTGCCCACAACTCTGTCGCCCGATGGCCGCACCCGGCCACCGCATCTGCGTACCTGGAGAGACGGTTGGCGAACCCTTCGTTTCTTCTTGCTCTATAGCCCGCGCTGGCTTTTCCTGTATCCCGGCTTCGCTCTGATGGTCGTCGGCCTGTTCGTCGGAGGCTGGCTCTTGCCTGGTCCTCGCCGAGTTGGGGCGGTTACGTTTGACGTCAACACGCTCTTGTACTGTGCCATCGCTGTCCTTCTTGGTTTCCAGGCGATCAGTTTTGCGGTCTTCACCAAAGTTTTCGCAATCTCCCAGGGATTCCATCCTCCTGAACCTTTGCTGGACCGTCTGTTTGGTTTCGCCAGCCTGGAAGTTGGCCTGCTGGCAGGCTCAATTCTGTCAATCGTTGGATTGGCGGTTTCAGGCTATGCTGTGAACGTTTGGAACGCGCA
The DNA here is from genome assembly GCA_963797845.1 of Terriglobia bacterium. GTDB lineage: Bacteria > Acidobacteriota > Terriglobia > Terriglobales > Acidobacteriaceae > DASREM01. The sequence continues at coordinate 326,108 of CAWCRE010000003.1, read as the reverse complement.
CGGATTCGGGCCTCTCGACTATTCGAAAACGCTGCATATGGTCATCCCTGCGGCGCTGTGCCTTACGCTTGGAGCACAAACGGTCTTCGCCAGTTTCTTCCTCAGCGTCCTTGGAATGCGGCGGCGATGACCTCAGGGTTTGACCATTATGCTCAGACCTACGACGAGGACCTGAATCGGTCGCTCTTGATTTCCGGCGAAGACAAGCATTTCTTTGCGGAGCGCCGCGTCGCATTTCTGACCCAGTGTCTCAAAAATTTGGGAGAGTCCCCGCGTTCTGCTCTCGACTACGGATGTGGCACCGGAGACACGGTCCCTTTGCTTGAGCGCTTTCTTGGTCTCGAATCCGTGATTGGCCTCGACGTCTCCGCAAAATCGCTGGATGTCGCCAATCGTTCCCATAATCGGCCAGCATACAAATTCGTCGAGTTGCGAGACTATTCTCCAGCGGGGAACCTCGACCTCGTCTATACCAATGGCGTGTTTCATCACATTGCTCGCGAGGATCGATCCAACGCACTTGCTTATATACACAAGTGCCTGCGGTCGACAGGAATGTTTGCTTTCTGGGAGAACAACCCACTGAACCCCGGCACGCGATACGTCATGTCGCAGTGCAGCTTTGATCACGACGCGATTCCAATCCGAGCGGGCGTGGCCAAAAGCCTTCTCGCGAACGGCTTTGAAATCGTTTCCGAGAGTTACCTGTTTTTCTTCCCTCGGTTCTTTAGCATATTTCGACCCGTCGAGTCATACCTGACGAGAGTGCCTTTGGGAGCGCAATACCAGATCCTGTGTCGCAAGGTTTGAGCCTGGGTGAATCACCATGTGCGGTATTTTCGGAATCGCGACCTGCAAGACCAAAGTATCGCCAGAACTGCTGGAGCGAGCGGCGCGTTCACTTGCCCATCGTGGTCCGGATGACTTCGGAACCATCGTGCTTCGCGACACGGGTTCCCAGCCCTGTGAGATTGGTTTCGCGCACCGTCGCCTCGCCATTCTGGACCTCTCTCCCCTCGGGCACCAACCGATGCACGATCCCGAGACCGGGAATTGGATCGTCTTCAATGGAGAGATCTACAACTATCGTCAAATTCGCGGTCGGTTGGAGCAGGATGCAATTCACTTTCGCACCAACAGCGACACAGAAGTTCTGTTGAAAGCGTACTCGCGATGGGGTAAGTCCTGTCTTAAGGAATTGCGGGGCATGTTCGCCTTCGCACTCTGGGATGCTTCTGCGCATCGCTTGTTCGTAGCCCGCGATCCCATGGGGATCAAGCCCCTCTATTTCGCAGAACTAGAAGGTTCGCTGCTGTTTGCGTCCGAAGTGAAGACGCTGCTCGAATCCGGCATGATTCCTCGGAAATTGGACCGTGCCGGTCTCACGAACTATCTGCAATTTGGATCCGCGTACGACCCCAATACGCTAATTGAAGGAATTTCTGCGCTTCAGCCGGGGCATTTCCTGACTTGGGCGAACGGCACAGTTCACAAGCAGATTTACTGGGATTTCCCCGCAGCAGATCGTCACGAGACTTCGCGAGAGAAGTTCGAGATCGAAGTCCAGACTAAGCTCGAGGAATCTGTTTGCATGCAGACGGTAAGCGATGTCCCTCTCGGCGTTTTCTTGTCGGGTGGAATCGACTCCAGCGCACTGGTGTCTCTATTGCATCGCGGCGCTTCGAGCGTGAGCACTTTTGCCATCGTTTTCCGTGAGGCGGACTACAGCGAAGCCTCCCATTCTCGTCTGGTTGCCGAGAAATTCGGCACTGACCATCACGAGATACTGCTTTCGCAACAAGACGTTTTGCAGGCGATCCCCGCTTTTCTGAAGGCCATCGATCAGCCCACGATCGATGGGCTGAATACCTACATCATTTCGCGGGAAGCCCGTGCCGCTGGCATCAAGGTCGCTTTAAACGGAATCGGCGGCGATGAACTTTTTGCCGGATACTCCAACTTTCGCGACGTCCCGAAGATGGAGCGATTTGTTTCTTCCTGGACCCACCTTCCGCGGCCACTCAGGAAGTCCTTTGCCAATTTTTATGAAGCCATCTCGCCTGTCCGAGATCAGAACCGCAAGCTGGCGGAGTTGGCACGCGAAAACGGGCGGTTGTTGAACCCCTACTTCTTGTCTCGCTCCCTGTTCACGCAGAAACAAAGAGACGGACTATTGTTGTCGAAGAGGGAAGAGCGAAAGGCATTCGCGCCACTCGAAGACGCACTGGGGCGCGCGGCGGGTCAGGATCCCATCAACCGCGTATCTTTTCTCGAAGCGCGTTGCTACATGCTCAATACGTTGTTGCGAGACGCCGACGTGATGAGCATGGCACACGGGCTCGAACTGCGCGTTCCTTTGATCGATCACGATCTGGCCGAAAGTGTCTTTTCCATGCCCGGTGATTGGAAACTGAGTGCCAGCACGCCCAAGCCCGTGCTGATTAAGGCGATTCAAGACTTACCGCCTGAAATCGTGCATCGAAAAAAACGTGGGTTCACATTACCCTTCGAACATTGGATGCGCCAGGAACTTCGATCGGAAATTGAGGACGGGCTGAGGCGGCTTTGTGACGGTCCAATCGGCCTCATTCTCGATCGGCAGGCTGTCCAGCAAGTGTGGCGTGATTTCTGCGCTGGACGTACATCGTGGTCTCGACCCTGGTCCCTGTACGTTCTTCAGCGCTGGTGCGAACTGCAACAAGTGACCACTTAAGCAGCGCTCATCGGCTTTCGAGCTGAGATCAGCAAGAACAATCCCCACCGGCGCCCGAGGCTTTTGGCCAACGTGCGCGGAAACAGCCCCCAGGCCAGCCGATAGATTGGAGCCTGGTAGCGCGACGATGGCTGGATGAGAAGCAAGTCTCCCGGGCTGAATACCTGCTTCAGCCGCACACTTTCAAATCCTGCCAGAAGTGATCCTGCTTGAGCCTTCGTGTAGGTCTTGGTGCCAGGGCTTTCAAGATGATCGTAAACACAGCGGCGCAAGGATTTTCCGCTTGGAACACCGTAGCGCAACCACAACATGAGTCCGGTTAGTGAGGGGTGGTGATACACCATGATGCGGGCCTCGCCACCTGGTTTCAGCACTCGATAAACTTCTCCGAAGCATCGTTCCGTGTCCGGGCTGTGATGGAGAACGCCATAGGAGTACACGACGTCGAAGGAACTGTCAGCGAAAGGCAAGTTCTCTGCGTCCGCCTCTTGCAGATCCGGTTTGTAGCCTGCAGCCAAACACCTGGCACGAGCGTGCTTCAGAGACGCTGAGGAAAGATCAATGCCTGTTGCGTCGGCGCCGTGTTTGAGCCATTCCAGGTAGTCCGCCCCCATGCCAACTCCGATTTCCAGAACGCGCAGTCCGCTCGAACCTGAGAATTGTGCGAATTCATGGATGTAGGGCTCTAAAGCGTAACGGGCCTGGGCGTGGGCTTCAAAGCCATCGGTGCCGTCCAAGTATCGGGTTCCGCAGGGATCGGAATTCCAAAACCGGCGGACGTCGTCCTTAAGCTCAGGGGTAGAACGCGCAGCAGTCATTGGTCGTGGTCTGAGCGGATAGTAGCACATACCAAAACTTGCAACACCCGCTTTGCTTCTTCCCTCGGATTGCGTCAGGGTTCACGGTAAGATGGTCGGTATCTCGACATGCAAACGCTGGATGTGGTCTGCCCGATTGAGCAGGAGATCCTACCCGCCACGAAAATTCCCGTGAGCGTGATCGTTCCTGTCCGCAATGAGGCCCACAATCTGGCTCGCTGTCTCGAATCCCTCCGCAATTTCGGAGAGGTTTGCGTAATCGATTCGAACAGCACCGATGCCACAGTAGAAATCGCTCGCTCCTTCGGCGCCAACGTAGTCCAGTTCAGCTACCGGGGAGGCTGGCCGAAAAAACGGCAATGGGCAATGGACACGTTGCCCCTGGCATTTGACTGGGTTTTGTTGGTAGACGCCGATGAAGCGGTAACGCCAGAGTTGGCACGTGAAATCACTCACGCCATCAGTTCCGGCGATTGCGAAGGGTATTACATCCAGCTGCAAATGCACTTTCTGGGACGGCGACTTCGCCATAGCGGTGCGAATTTTTACAAGCTGTCTCTGTTCCGTCGCTTCAAAGGAAAATTCGAATGCCGTCTCGACGAGCAGGACACCAACATGTGTGACATGGAGGTACATGAGCATGTCGTCGCCGAGGGAAAAACGCGGAAACTGAAGTCTCCGCTGATCCATCACAACGTCGAATCGATTTCCCGATATATCCGAAAACACGATGAGTATTCCAACTGGGAAGCGGCGGTGTGGTTCGCAGGGGCCGGTGCCGCCAGGGAACTCCCGCCCGCGGTTTTCGGCATTCAGGCGCAACAACGCCGTTGGCTTCGCTCAAAGTTGTTCGCCATTCCCGGATCGCCGATGCTGTTCTTTCTCTACAAGTATCTTCTTCGATTGGGGTTCCTCGACGGCGTTCCGGGCTTGATCTACTGCGGCATGCAAGGTATTCAGTTCTTTCACATCAAAGCCAAGATTTACGAACTTCTGTTACAGAAGGACTGAATCATGTGCGGCATCATCGGGCTGGCAAATTTCGGAGACAGGGCGACGCTGCAGCGGATGAACGACGTCCAGGCGCACCGCGGCCCTGACGACTCGGGCACATGGGATATGCGTTTTCCGGATGGTTCTTATGCGGGGTTGGGCAGTCGCCGGCTCGCCATCCTTGACCTGTCCCATGACGGCCACATGCCCATGTGCAATCCGGATCGCACCCTATGGATCACCTATAACGGCGAAATCTACAACTTTGCCGTGCTGCGTGCTGAACTACAAAGCAAAGGCCATCACTTCGTTTCGAACACGGACACTGAAGTTGTGCTTCATCTCTACGAAGAAGAAGGTCCGGATTCGGTTCAACGTCTGAATGGAATGTTCGCGTTCGCGATCTGTGATCTCCGCGGAGCGTCGCCGGCATTGTTCCTGGCGCGAGATCATTTCGGCGTGAAGCCGCTCTATTACTCGCAACGGGGTTCCGCACTTGCGTTTGCGTCCGAGGTCAAGGCTCTTTTGCAAGTGCCCGGGATTGCCGCCGAGATGGATGTCGAGGCCTTACACCAGTATCTGACGTTTCTGTGGGTGCCGGATCCGAAAACCATGTTTCGGGGAATTTACAAACTCCCCGCAGGACATCACGCATTCTGGCACCGGGGAGAGCTCAAGATCACACGGTACTGGGATTTGCAGTTTCCATCCGCACACACGATTTTTTCAAAATCAGAAGCGGAACTCGCAGAGGAAGTGCGCGAGCGTTTTCGAAATTCCGTGAAGTCGCAGATGGTCAGCGATGTCCCGATCGGCGCGTTTCTGAGTGCAGGACTCGATTCCAGCAGCATCGTCGCCATGATGGCTGCGGAAGCCCAAGCTCCCGTTCGCACCTACACCGTGACCTTCCCAAAGAAATACCGAGTCGGAGAAAGTACCTTGGACGACCCGGAAGTTGTCACCCGATTCGCTCGCGCTCTGGGCGTCGAAAACCAGAGGATCGTAGTGGAACCCGACGTCGCTGCTCTATTGCCTGGTCTGGTGTGGCACATGGACGAGCCTACAGCTGATCCGGCCATCATTACCGCTTATCTGGTTTGCCGCGAAGCCCGAAAAGAATCGACCGTACTCCTGTCTGGAGTCGGAGGCGATGAGTTGTTTGCCGGATATCGCAAGCATGTGGCACATCGCTGGGCGGACGCCTATGGCAGGCTGCCTTTCGCATTACGCCCGTTCCTGGAGCGGTCTGTAGACTCCGCTCCCACCATGCGCGGAACATTTCTCAAAGGACAGATCAAGCTACTCAAGAAGATGAGTCGAAGTGCCTCGCTCGGGCCCGTCGATCGCTTCATCATGAATTGCACTTATTTGGATGATGCTCAGAAAGAAAAGCTCTACGCCTCTGAGGTCAGGGCGCGGGCGGCCAGCTTTGATGCCACACAACCTCACCGCAGGGCCTTCGAGAGAGTGCAGTACGCCGATTTCCTCAACCAGATGCTCTACGTGGATTCGAAGATTTTCATGGCCAGCTTGAATCTCACCTATAACGACAAAATGAGCATGGCGTCCTCTGTTGAAGTCAGGGTGCCATTCCTTGACCGTGAGCTCGCAGAATTCGTCGCTCAAAACGTTTCTCCTGGAATGAAGCTGAAGGGCTTTTTGCGGCCGAGAACGAAAAGCATCCTTCGCGAAGCGATGAAAACAACTTTACCGAAAGAAGTTCTGCGCCAACCCAAAGCAGGTTTCGCCGCCCCCATCGACTATTGGCTCGCCAATGACCTGAAGGAGATGGCAGACGATCTTCTCTCCGCAGAACGGATTCGCGATCGCGGTTTATTCCAGCCGAACGCCGTACGACAGTGGTTGAATGAACACCGCGCTGGAAAGCACGACTGGTCCATGCAAATCTGGCAAATGCTCACACTGGAGTTGTGGATGCAAACCTTCCTTGATGGGCAGCAGGTCGGTGCTCATTCCGACCTTATGCCCCAGGTGGCCACGGCATGAAGCAGGTACTTCAGCACGCCCGAAACGGCAATATCGAAATTGCCGACGTGCCTTTGCCCAATCTTCTTCCTGGATGCGTTCTGGTACGGATTGCCGCATCCCTTGTTTCGGCTGGAACCGAACGTGCTTCCGCCGAGTTTGCAAAAAAGAGTTTGCTTCAGAAGGCGAAGGCGCGCCCTGACCTGGCTCGTGAAGTCATCTCCAAATTACGCCGAGACGGGTTAATTTCCACGGTGAACGTTGTCCGAAGCCGTCTTGATCAACCCACCGCGTTGGGCTACAGCAGCGCAGGAACGGTGATTGCCGTCGCCGATGACGTCTCAGACGTTCAAGTGGGAGACCGTGTCGCCTGCGCCGGCGCTGGTTTTGCAGTTCACGCAGAGTTTGCTTGCGTTCCCCGTTTATTGGTGGCAAAAATCCCTTTAGATTCACAGGTGAGCTTTGAGGAGGCGGCATTCGCGACCGTAGGTGCGGTTGCGCTGCATGGAATCCGTACTGCTGAGGTGAAATTAGGCGACCTCGTCGCAGTCATTGGCATAGGGCTTCTCGGCCAACTGACAATTCAACTTCTCAAAGCCTCCGGTTGCCGAGTCCTCGCGCTGGACCTGCAGCGCGACCGCGTTGCCTTGGCAGTTCAATTGGGGGTTACAGACGCCACAAACTCGCCTGAACTCTTCGAGCAACTCTGTTCCCTTCGTTCCTCCGGCCACGGGGTGGATTCGGTGCTGATTACCGCCGAGACGACGAGCAGTGATCCGGTAAACCTTGCCGCCAAGGTCGCGCGCGATCGCGCGGTGGTCGTGGCTGTTGGCACGGTTGGAATCGATCTCCAGCGCAAGCTTTACTACGAGAAAGAGCTGGATTTCCGCATCTCGCGTTCGTACGGTCCGGGCCGCTACGATTCGGTCTACGAGCAGAAGGGACATGACTACCCGATCGGATACGTTCGATGGACCGAAACCAGGAACATGGAAGCGTTCCTGGGATTGCTAGCCGAATCAAAAATCGCTGTCCTTCCGCTCATTACGCATCGCTTCCCGATCGAACACGCCCGCTTGGCCTACGACCAGATATTGGGCCGCTCGACTTCACCTACGCTGGGAGTCTTGATCACGTATCCATCCGATCCTCGAGAAGAACGGAAGCTGAAGATTCTCTCCGCAAAAGCCAGACCTCACCCGGCCGATGTGCGGGTCGGCCTGCTGGGGGCCGGCAGTTTCGCGACCAGCACTTTGATCCCTGCCATCCAGCGGGAGTCCACTACCGAACTGATCGGAGTGTGCGCGGCGAACGGTGCCCATTCCCGAAGTGCGGCGCGAAAATTCGGATTCCAGTATTGCACGACTGACGAAAAGGAAATTCTCGCCGACTCGACGATCAACACGGTCGTGATTGCCACCAGGCACCATCTGCATGCATCGCAAGTTGCCGCCGCTCTGACGGCAGGTAAGCATGTTTTTTGCGAGAAACCGCTGTGCATAAACAGGAGCGAGCTCATAAATCTTGTCTCGCTGTATCGCAAGCGGGATGTGCAAAGCTTACTGATGGTGGGATTCAACCGACGCTTCTCTCCCATGGCCGTCCGTCTGCGGCAATTTCTGTCGGAAGTCCACGAGCCTTTGGCCTTGCATTACCGCGTGAATGCGGGATCCTTGCCAACCGATCATTGGGTGAATGACCCTGAGCAAGGCGGAGGGCGGATCGTGGGTGAAGTGTGCCACTTCGTAGACCTGCTTTCGTTCCTGGCGGATTCGATCCCACTGCAAGTGCAGACACGCGCCCTCGGCAATGTTGATCAGAGCTTTGTGATCAGCATGCGATTCGCTAATGGAAGCGACGGGACCATCAGTTACCTCGTCGACGGACATCGTGCCTTTTCCAAGGAACGGGTTGAAGTATTCGGCGGAGGTTGCGCCGCTGCACTCGAAGATTTCCGCAGGCTTGAACTGGTTCGAGGCAGTCGTCGTGAGACTGTGCGATCCCGCCTTCGACAGGACAAAGGCCATCGCGCAGAATGGCGCGCATTCGCCGAAGCGATTCATCAAGGCCACGATTCGCCTATCCCGTTCGACCAAATCGTTAACTCCACCTTAGCCACGCTCTGTGCAGTTGATTCCCGATGCAATGGACGGGCAATCACCATCGATGCCGCCGAGTTGTGCGTCGCGAACCCGATCACAGCGTACGCGCCTGACCCTCTTCGTGGAGTTTTGAAGCTCGAATCATGCTGATCCTGGGCCTGAACATGTTCCATGCCGACGCGTCGGCCGCGATTGTTCAAGATGGCGAGATTGTTTTCGCCATCGCCGAGGAGCGCCTCAATCGCATCAAGCACTATGCTGGATTTCCAACACTTGCGATTAAGGCCTGCCTGGATGCCGCGGGGGCCAAAATCACCGATGTAGATCATGTGGCGATTGGTCAGGACAGCGATGCCAATCTTGCCCGGAAAGTGCGATACGCGCTGGCGAATCCAACCCGAGTTTTGAACTTCATCAAGCTCCGGCAACGCAAACAGCCGATGCAGGATGTGCGCACCCTGATTGCCGAGGCGTTTGAAGTCGATGGCAGCAGCTTAAGGTTTGAAGAACATCACCTCGAGCATCACATCGCTCACATTGCCAGCGCCTACTATTGCTCGCCCTGGGAACGCGCCGCAGGTTTCAGTTACGACGGATCCGGCGACTTTGTTTCCACCATGATGGCTCGCTGTGAAGGCAACGAAATCGAAGTTCTCGATCGTGTGTTCCTTCCTCATTCTCTCGGCAGCTTCTACACCATGATTTGCGAGTTCATCGGCTACAAGAAGTACGGCGATGAAGGCAAAGTCATGGGATTGGCTCCCTACGGAAAAGACACCTATTGCAGGCAGGTCGCCGAAATTGTCGGACTCAGGAACGGAAATTTTCAACTCAACCTGGATTATTTCAAGCCGCTCGGCAGCAATCAGGGTATGGAAGTTCTATCCGATGGAACCGTGAAGTTGGCCCCGCATTTCTCCCGGCAGATGGAGAAATTGTTTGGACCTCCTCGCGAGCCTCATGCAGAAATTACTCAGCGCGACATGGACCTCGCCTACGCCATGCAACATGTTTTCGAGGAAGTGTTTTTTGATCTACTCAACAAACTTCATCACAACGTGCCGGTAGAAAATCTCGTCATGGCTGGCGGTTGCGCTCTCAACAGCGTCGCCAATGGAAAGTTGTTCAGTCGAACTCCGTTTCGGCAAACCTACATTCAACCCGCTGCCGGCGACGAAGGATTGGCAATTGGCGCAGCTCTTCACACCTACCACTCCGTCCTCAAACAGCCTCGAGCCCGTGAATTGAAGAGTTCCTATCTCGGCGCCGAATTCTCTGACGATCGGATCGAGCAGGATCTGAAATCATCTGGCCTTCGCTACAAGAAGCTGGGCCGTGAACCTTTGCTGGATTCGGTTTCCACGCAGATCGCGAACGGAAATGTCGTGGGGTGGTTCCAGGGCCGGATGGAATGGGGGCCTCGCGCGCTCGGAAATCGGTCCATCGTGGCTCATCCCGGACGCACCGACATGAAAGACATACTCAACGCCCGCATCAAGCGTCGTGAATGGTTTCGGCCCTTTGCGCCTTCCATCACGGCTGAGCGGCAATCCGACTATTTCGAACACGATCATCCCTCGCCGTTCATGCTACACGTGTACAAGATCAAGTCCGAGAAGCGGGCGGAGCTTTGCGCAGTCAACCACGTGGATGACACCGGCCGCCTGCAGTCCGTTAGCCGGGAGGAGAATGCACTTTACTACGATCTGATCCGCGCATTCGAGAGGAAGACCGGAACTCCGGTAATCCTTAACACCAGCTTCAATGAGAATGAACCCATCGTGTGCGCTCCACACGAGGCCATCGATTGCTTCAAGCGCACTCGTATGGACGCACTGGCTATCGGACCATTTCTCTCACTCAAGTCGGAGAATTGAGTGGCGTCTGCTAGAACACTCTCTGCCCCCACACCCAGCCTCCGGCTCTCACTGCTGGCGTCATTCCCAGCAACCCGGGTGCTTGCGTGGAGCAAAACCTCGCTATACGCGTCACGCGAGTACCGGCTCATTCGCGCTGACTTCGATGAGCGGAGCCTCATTGGCTGGTCGCCGGTCGCCGAATATCGTCCATCTTTAATCCGATCATGGAGTTCGAGATCGCGCTTCGCTCACCGCGCCTTGAGAGATGGTTTTCACGCTCTCGCAGTTCTCTCCTCCGGACACATGGTGGCAGCCGTGCCGCACGCGATTGTGACCTTGGAAACGGGAAACGCCGAGTTTCGATCATCGTTCCAAATTAGGCGAGGAACTCGCCCCCTGCACATCGCATCCACTCCAGATGATTGCCTCTACTGGGGAGAGTATTTCGATAATCGCGAGCGGCAAGAAGTTCACATTTACGCATCCACAGATCGGGGTAATCATTGGGAGGTCGCATACACCTTCCCAGGACGTGCCATTCGCCATGTGCACAACATCGTCTACGACAAATGGCAACACTGTCTCTGGATCCTGACTGGAGATGAAGGGAGCGAATGCCGCATTTTGCGGGCTTCCCTCGACCTGCGAAACGTAGACGTTGTGCTCTCCGGCCGTCAGCAGGCTCGTGCTGTCTCTCTTATACCGACCGAAGATGCCCTTTATTTTTCGTCCGATACGCCACTGGAAAGAAACTACATTTACCGGTTGCAGCGATCTGGGACTATCTCGCGACTGGCGGAGATCAGCGGTTCTTCCATTTACGGTTGCGCCGTCGGGCGGTCCATTTTCTTTTCGACCATGGTCGAACCCAGCGTGGTGAACCTCGATCGTCACTCCCGCGTGTACGGTTCCGCGGATACTAATCGATGGGAGAGTCTGTTGTCGTGGAAGAAGGACGGGCATTCTCCGCGATTGTTTCAGTACGGCAACGTGGTTCTTCCTGACGGCGAGAACAGCAGTGAACTGCTAGCCCTGAGTGCCATCGCGGTTCAGGGTCATGACCTTGAAACCAGTATTTGGCGAATTGAAACGAGAACCCTGGCTTAGCGGCTGGGGTGGTGATAGCTTTTGAGCCGAATCCACTATTATCGCCGAGTACTTGCCGCGTATGTGATCCCCGGTAAAAGTCAGCTGACTTTTTGGCACGACCGTCCGGAAATTAATTCCAACAGTTCTTTCGCGGAGATCGGCGAATACTACATGCCATTTTTCGAGAAGGCCGACTACCCAGGCTTCCATGACGATCGTGGAATTCCAATGCTCGATTATCACGGGCAGATAGGAAGTCAGTACAATCCAATCGCAGTTGCGCAATGGGGGCTGGGAAATTACAACCTGCTGCGACGGACAGGAGATCATCGGCGCCGGGAAAAGCTTCTTGCCGCTGCAGACTGGCTGCGCGTGAGATTGGAACCGAATTCATTCGGTGTCCCGGTGTGGAATCATCTTTTTGACTGGGACTACCGTACTCGCTTGATCTCGCCGTGGTATTCGGGCCTGGCGCAGGGGCAGGGCATCTCGCTACTTGTCCGCGCGTATCAGGAAACCCAGCAGCAAGAATATCTTGACGCTGCCAATAACGCTTTTCGGAGTTTTCTGAGGGAAACTCACGAAGGCGGGGTTTGCTTCACCGACAAAGCCGGCGATGTCTGGTTTGAAGAGTACATCGTCTCACCGCCGACCCATATCTTGAATGGCTTCCTCTGGGCAGCGTGGGGTGTTTACGATCTTTTTCTCGCTACAGGGGACAGAGCGGCGGAAGCACTGTTCGCGCGCGCGATGGAGACTTTGCGCAAGCATCTCCATCGCTACGATCTCGGTTTCTGGTCTCTTTATGAACAGTCCGGAACCCAATTGCCCATGATCGCGAGCCCGTTCTATCACAGTCTCCACATTGTTCAGCTGCGAATCACGGCCTCTATGACTGGAGACAACCTGTTTGCGCAATTCGCCGATAAATGGGAGAGCTATACCCGGAGCCGGTCAAAACGCACGCGTGCCTTGTGCCTGAAGAGCGCATTCAAACTCTGCTATTACTGACGCCTTGTGAAAATTACTTATGTATCGCAGTACTTTCCTCCGGAGATGGGCGCACCCGCTGCGCGAGCATCGGAATTGGCTCGCCACTGGGTCGCGGCGGGCCATGAGGTTACCGTTCTCACCGGTTTTCCCAATCATCCCACAGGCAAAGTTCCTTTTGAGTACCGCAGCAAGTTGCGCCGACTGATCACAACCGAACAATTTGAAGGAGCGAAGGTCGTGCGCAGCTGGCTTTTGCCTTTTCCAAACCGGAGATCTTATGAGCGCATGCTGAATTACACCTCGTTCTGTCTGTCGGCTGCGAGCACGGGCATGTTCCTGGAACGTCCCGACGTGCTCATTGCCAGTTCGCCACAATTGCTGGTCGCTCTTGCAGGGTGGTGGCTGGCTCGCTGGAAAAAGACGAAATTCGTGTTCGAGGTTCGCGATCTGTGGCCCGAATCTCTTGCCGCAGTAGGCATGGGCGATACGAACTCCACTCTTCATCGCTCGCTCGCTCGCATTGCCGGTTTTCTTTACCGGCGAGCGGACCAGATCGTTGTCGTCACCCCCGCGTTCGAGGAGTATCTTGTCGATCGCTGGAAAGTTCCTCGCGACAAAATCTCCGTCGTCGAGAACGGCGTTGAAACTGAATTATTTTCTCCCCAGAACGGTGAGCAGTTACGGCATGAACTGAACGCCCAGGGCCGGTTCATCGTCAGCTACATCGGCACCATGGGGATGGCGCAGGGACTGGACACTTTGATCGAAGCGGCAGCACGCGTGCAAAACGTCGCGCCTGAAGTGCTGATCCTGCTCGTGGGAGAAGGGGCGGATAAGGAGCGCATCCAAAACCTGGCCGCCACTCGAAGGTTAACCAACGTTCGCTTTGTGGATCAGCAGCCGCGAGCTCGGATTCCTGCCTTTATTTCCGCTTCAGACGCTAGCTTGGTGCTGCTGAAAAAGACAGACCTTTTCAAGACCGTCATCCCGACCAAGATGCTGGAGTTCATGTCGTGCGCGTGCCCGCTGATTCTGGGTGTAGGCGGCCAAGCCCGGGACATCATGGAGCAAGCTCACGCGGGAGTTGCTATTGAACCAGAAAATCCTGAGGAACTGGTCAATGCCGTGATCCGTCTTGCCAAGGATCGAGCGCTAAGAGAAGAGTTGGGAAAAAATGGTCGTCGTCACATCGTTCAGCATTTCTCGCGCGAGCGGAAGGCTTCCAACTACATTGAAATCCTGCAAAGCATGATGAACGAGCGCAAGCTCAGGCACGCGGCTGCTGCCTAGAGCTACGGCTTAACCGCGATGATGCTGACCGCCGTGGCAGCTTGCAGTGCGGCTTCCAGCGTGTGCCCAACCACAATTTTGCCGGCGCTGGTGGGAACAAAAAGAATATCGTCAGCTTGCATGGGAACGTCGGGCGCTTTGGCTTCTAGAATCTGCTTCAGATGCACCGGGCTCTCCGCCATCCCTTGTGGGCCTTTGTGAATAAGTTTTGCGCCACTGAGCTTTGCCGTATGGTTTGTGCCCCCGGCCAGAGCGATCGCTTGAAGAACGGTTACACTGCCGCCATCCATCAGGAAACCACTGGGCCGCCCTACATCCCCAACCACATAAACCACGTCAGCCCGCCGCACAATCACCGTGTCGCCCGGATACACGGCAACGTTGCTTTCTGGATTGTCAGAAACGTTTCGGCTCAACGCAACTGTGATTGGCTTATCGGGCTGGGTGCGGTGTGTGACGGTGATGCTCTTGCCCGCTTTATCCGTCAACCCGCCTGCACTGGAAATCAAATCGAAGAGCCTCTGCTCTCCGAGCACCGGGTACACCCCAGGTTTCGATACCTCTCCCAGAACACTTGCTCCCTGCGAAGCATATTCATCGACGAACAAATTCACGTGAGGATCTTTTAGAAATCCTCCGTCAGCGTATCGCTTTTCGAGCACTGCCTGTGCTTCTTCCAAGGTCAAGCCCGCCAGGTGCACGTAGTCGATCAGAGGCAAATAAACGTCGCCGTTTGTGCTCACGCGGGTTTTACTCGCCAACTCCGGAACGTTGTACACGCTGAATTCCAGAAGATCTCCCGGTCCGAGCCGCAGCGATGAATCAAGAGATGCTGGGGACGAAGTGTTTTGAGCGGGGACGGTTGCCGGGGAGGGGACAGAGTTTTCCTGGGCCTGCACCGCGGCGAATGCGAAAGAACATACAGAGGCTAAAAATAGACCAAAACGCAGTACACCTCGCCAGTTCCTGCTCTGCAAAGCCATTTTCAGACCTCAAAGTGTTGGAGAACCAAAGTCTAGCACGGCGAATTCCGCGCTCTCCCCTTCTACTTCGCGCGGGAGGTTACTCAATTGACTCATCCCAATCAGCCCAAGGGTAATCAAGACAGGGAATAGGCGATCGGCATCGCGGTTGCTATAGTTCGGCTACCAATTCCAAGATTTAGAAAAGTGAAACTCTCCCAATAGTCGTCGGGAAGGTCTTAGAAAGGCAGTGAAGATGACACATTTCACTGTATCTCTGGCTTCGGGCCAAGGGAGATCTTGGTGACGCTTTTTTACCTGGGCGCTTTTGCGGCTTCGCTGCTGCTGTCGTTCGTGGGAACTTGGTTCGTACGAGAGTTCGCGAAGGAACGTGGCTGGGTTTCCGGGCCCGCGCAGGATCGCCATCTCCACAATGCGCCTCTGCCCCGCTTAGGCGGAGTTGCTATCTTTGTAGCCTTTTCGCTCAGTTTCGGAACTGCGCTGCTTTTTGCGCTTCGTAGTCCATCCGCAAGGTTTACAGCCGCTCCAGGCTCACTCGCGACTATCCTGATTCCCGGCTTTCTTGTTTTTCTTCTTGGCGTCTACGACGACATCTACACCGTTGGCCCTTACACGAAGTTCCTGGTCCAGGCGATTGCTGGATCGATGCTCTTCGCCGGAGGCCTTCGGATCTTTGACTTGCCAGTCTTGTTCCCCTCGCACCAGTTTTCCTGGTTCGTCAGTTTGACGCTGACAATTCTTTGGGTTCTCGCGATTACGAATGCGTTCAACCTCATCGACGGCCTTGATGGTTTAGCCGCAGGTTCCGCGCTGTTCTCGACGATGGTGGTGTTTGTTGTGGCGCTGCTCAGCGGCTCATCCTTAGTCGCGCTTATGACTTTGGCTCTGGCTGGGGCGATTCTTGGATTCCTCCGCTACAACTTTAATCCCGCCACAATTTTTCTCGGCGACTGCGGCAGTCTGTTCATCGGATTCATGTTGAGCGCGCTGGCATTGCAAGGCGCGCAGAAAGCTCCCACCATCATTGCAGTGGCAATCCCCGTCGTCTCTTTCGGGTTGCCGATTCTTGAGACCACCCTTTCCATCGTGCGCCGTTTCATCAGTGGAAGGCCGGTATTCACTGCCGATCGCGAACACATTCACCACAAACTGCTGCAGCTGGGACTATCGCACCGCCAGGTTGTCATCACCCTTTATGCTGTGTCGGCATTCTTCGCTTTGGTGAGTTTGTTCCTGTTGTGGCCGACCGGAAGTTCCCTCGGCCTCGTGCTCGCTGTTCTGGGGACAGGAATCTGGCTTGGAGTTCAACATCTTGGCTACCTCGAATTCGGGGAGCTGCGTCGGGTCGCGCAACGAACCATCGAGCAACGCCAGATCGTGATCAACAATCTTGCGATTCGTCGCGCCACGGAAGAACTGAAAGTGACTTCTGATTACTCGCAGATCTTGCGCATCTTGAAGGCCGCTTTCGGAACCAATGATTTCGATGCGTTCGATTTGAATGTAGGCTTTCTCCCGGACGACATCACCGCCTGTGAAGATCTCATGTGTATTGACGATCCTACGTCGGGGGGCTTTTATCGTTGGAAGAAGCCTGGATCTCATTTCGCGCGCGAAATGGTGAGCGCATGGAGTCTGAAACTCGATCTATTCACCGCCAACAACCGTCATTCCGGTTCGTTGATCATTTATCGCCTGTACACCACGCGCGAATTGCAGCTTGATGTGAATCTTCTGACCTCGGTGTTTCCCGTCGCTTTGGCCGATGCTCTCGATCGTTGCCGTGTGCCGGAGTTCGAGATGATCTCGGCACCCACTGAGGCGGCGCTTGCTGCCCGCGCCGGTTAGCCAATCCAGCACTGACCTTTTTCCCGACAACGACGTCTCTGTTTTTCGTTAGAGACTTTCGGCAGGTGGAAGAAACTACGCAGCTTATCCACAGCCGGAACCAGTGCCGTTACTTACTGCTCTGAGCCGCGACATTTATGTTCTTACCTTCGCCGAACAAGAGAGGAAATTTATAGGATGGCAGGTTGGCTCAGTGCGTCCGAAGTCAACTTTGTTCGTTTGCAAACTGCGACGTTCTGTGTGGAATGCGAACTCATCAGTGAAAACAACACTCCATATTGCATGGCCTGCGGAAGTAAAGGCATTCTCAGTCTTTCTCGTGTGCTAGGCGGATCCTTGAAGCAACACCAAACGGCTCACGTCATTGCTGACGCCGAACTTGATCGCCTGGTCCGAGCACTGTTGAGCACCGTGCCGCAATCTTCTTCTCCGATGACCAGCGGCGTGCCATCATCCTTCGCAACGCTTGCGCCCAGCCGCCATCATGCTCGTTCAATGTCGTCACCACAAGCGATGGAAAACGCACAGGCTTGCGGCGAATTCCATCACTCTGAGGTGAATTTTGAGCCTGCGATCCATGTCATCGCGGAGCGTGCCCAATCTCTCACCGGGGCAACCGGATCTGCGCTCGCGCTGCGAAGCGGCAACGAAATTGTTTGCCGGGCTCGAACCGGGCGTACAGCGCCCGACCTCGGGGTGCGGCTGCAAACCGATTCGGGTATCTCCGCGGAATGTGTTCGCACGGGCGAGATCGTCCTCTGCAACGATGCCGA
This sequence comes from Terriglobia bacterium, assembly GCA_963797845.1. Lineage (GTDB taxonomy): Bacteria > Acidobacteriota > Terriglobia > Terriglobales > Acidobacteriaceae > DASREM01. The sequence goes on along the minus strand of CAWCRE010000003.1, from coordinate 308,661 downwards.
GAAGAACCCGCGAGTGGATCTGGCCAGTTGTCACCATCTCGGGGTGCGCTCTATTCTTGCCGCCCCTCTCCGGCATTTCCGCCGCACACTTGGTGTCTTTGAAGTTCTCTCTGCTGCGCCTTATGCCTTTGACAGTCGCGATGTCGCGACCATGCAGTTGCTCTCCAGCGTAATGGTGGCGGCCATCTCGCGAATCTCCAGGCATCGTTCTGTCGCTCCCGGGCACACCGCCTGATCCAGTTCAGAATCGCGCTCTCTCGGCTTTCGTGAGTTAATATGTAGCAGCGCTGGTATATGGATTCCCTTGGGGCCAATTCCTCTGCAGAATCGGGCCTGCGAACCGGTCCTGTGATCCACGAACGTCGCCGTCTTCACAGACAGCCGGCGCACACTCCAGCCTACGCAATGCTAACGTCGCCCTCCGACGGAGTAGCCGTAGAATTCAACGAAATTCTGGACGCCACCGAGGAGGGCATTTGTGTCTCCTCTTCGGCCGGCTTCGATGCCCAGGAAAGTTTCAACTTGTGCCTGGATCTCCCGGAAACTCAATCACAAATTCAAACTCCGGCGCGGGTCGTTTGGTCCAGTAACGGGCGAACGGGAATCCACTTCGGCGAAATTCCGCCACCCTCGTTGCATGAACTGCGAGAGTGGCTTCACCTGAATGGGATTGTGGCGGCAGCAGACCACAAGGCTGTTCAGTTTCAGGCAAGCCTTTCTGCTCGACCCGCACTGGAGAGCCCCTCGCAGGTTGCCGAAGAACCGGAATCTCCCGGAACACCGGATTTTAGTTCTCTCCTCGTAGCCTTAGAGGCGGTGCGCCGCGAGACCCTGGCCCTGGCTCCCGACCTTGAGGCATCTCTTCAATTGGTAGCGGAGCGTGCTCGGACATTCACCCGCTCTACCGGTGCAGCTATCGCACTTTATCAAGGCAGCACTGACGAGATGATTTGTTTTGCTTCCGCCGGCGAGGCGCCGGGCGTCGGTTCCGCCCTTCAAGTAGGTTCCGGCTTCTCTGGTCAATGCGTAAGAACAGGCAAGCTTTTGCGTTGCGATGATTCGGAACTGAATCTCTTTGTAGATCGAGATAGCTGCCGGGCGCTGGGCATTCGATCGATGATCGCGATCCCTCTCGGTCCTTCCAATTCCGTGCAGGGCCTGCTTGAAGTTTTTTCTCCCCAGCCGCTTTCCTTCACTAGTTGCGACGATGCGGTTCTCACTCGCTTGGCCGACATCGCTTTTGCTGCGGTTCAGCGGCGAGGTCAACCACCCGCGCCAGTAACCCCTGAAGTGGACAAGGAAGTCGACCCTGAGGAAACGCTCAAGTCTGTAATGAACGAACTCTCGTCGTCGCACGCCCGCCGCCTCACGTTGATCGTGACCGCCGTGGTGATCGCCATGATCGGGCTGCTGTTGTTGATCCCACGCTTTCGCTCCCAGCAAAGCCCAGCCGCTCCTCCGCCGGAGCCGGTGTCTCCAGCCGCGGCGATCTCGGTTCCAAGTCAAGCCCAGGCGAACGATCTCGATTCTCTTCGCCGCCTCGCCGAGGCTGGAGATGCCGCCGCTCAGTTCGCGGTGGGTGCTCACTACGCGACCGGAGATGGCGTGACGCAGGACTATTCGGAAGCTGTACGTTGGTTCACTCGCGCCGCGCAACAGGGCCACGTCGTTGCCCAGGGAACCCTGGGCGCCTACTACTGGAATGCGCTAGGCGTGCGTCAGGATCTCAACCAGGCCTACTTCTGGTCGATCCTCGCTCAGGCAGGTGGAGATCAGGCAAGTAAGTATCGGGCTTCGATCCTGGCCTCTCGACTCACTCGTGGCGAAGTCATCGCCGCGCAGCAGCAGGCCAATGACTGGTTGAAACAGCATCAGAAACCGGCTTTAACCCACTGACGACAGTCCTTGAGAAGACTAAAATAGAATATCTCAAGGTGTCCTGTGCCCACGCTGCGCGAAATCGTCAACCGGAATGTCAAAGAAGGCGAACTGTACGAGAAACTCGATCGCAATCGTGTGCGCTGTTACGCCTGCGGGCATTGTTGTCCCATCCCAGAAGGGCAGCCGGGAGTCTGCAAGGTTCGCTTCAACGAAGGCGGCAAGCTCTACGTTCCATGGGGATATGTCGGCGGCGTGCAGTGCGATCCCATTGAGAAAAAGCCATTTTTCCACGCCTATCCCGGCGCGCTGGCCTACAGCTTCGGCATGCTGGGATGCGATCTGCATTGCGGTTATTGTCAGAACTGGGTAACGTCCCAAGCACTGCGCGATCCGAGTGCGATCTCTCCTCCGCTCAAAGCCGATCCCGACGAACTGGTGGAGGATGCCCTTCAACAAGGCGCCAAGGTGCTGGTCAGTACCTACAATGAACCGCTGATCACAAGTGAGTGGGCGGTTGCGGTCTTTAAAGCAGCGAAAGCTGCGGGACTCTTGACTGCTTTCGTTTCTAACGGAAACGGAACCCCGCAGGTTCTCGAATACCTGCGCCCGTGGATTGATCTTTACAAGGTGGACTTAAAGAGTTTCAGCGACCGCCATTATCACCAACTCGGCGGTCGCATCGGCCCGATCCTCGATACTATCCGACGTCTTCACGCGATGGGAGTTTGGATCGAACTAGTGACCTTGCTCATTCCCGGATTCAATGATTCCGAGGACGAGCTCAAGCAACTGACCGCCTTCGTTGCTGAAATCTCACCGGACATCCCATGGCATGTGACCGCGTTTCACAAGGACTACAAGATGTCCGATCCGGACGTCACCAGTCCCGATGACCTGCTTCGCGCGATCTCGATTGCAAAGGACGCAGGCCTCCATTACGTCTACGCGGGCAACCTACCGGGCATGGTGGAAGGACACGAGAACACCTATTGCTATGCCTGTCATGAGTTGTTGATTCGACGGCACAGCTATTTGATCCAGGAGTATCACCTCACTTCCGACGGGCGCTGCCCGCGCTGCCAGAATCCTGTTCCAGGACGCTGGTCTACGCGGTTTGATGGTCAGATTGCCAACCGTCCTTTCTTGCCGCGACGAAGGCCGCATTTGGTTACAATCTCGTAGCAGCGACCCTATTCATGCCAAAACTGCGGATCTGTCTCAGCCTGCTTTGTGTTTGCTTGACGCTGGGCTGCTCACCTCGTGACTTTCTAACGCGGCGTTTGGCCGCCGCTCTGATTGCTGGATCAGAGACCTTCAAAGCCCCGCAGCAGTTCTGGCTGCGCACCGGTGTTGTCACCGCAAAGGACTATTCTTCCCCGGAATATCTGGTTTTGCAGCATCATGGTTGGATCACCGGCGTGAACGTGCCGTGCACGCCGGTGCCGGGAACCAAGGCTAGCGGCGCTCCCGGTTGCTGGGACGTCGCGCTCACGCCGCTCGGTGTTGACGCCTTTCGAGATCTTCTACCCAACAACGCCCCACCTTCTCAATACTTCGGTGTTCCGGTTGCGCGGAGGGAATTGCTCGGGATCAACGGGATGGTGAAGGATGGCAGCGTGGCCGAGGTGGATTTCACATGGAAATGGACCCCAATGAATGAAGTTGGTGCAGCCCTCTATCCCGCCGGGGTGAAGTACAACTCGACCGTGGAATTCCGTCACTACGACGACGGCTGGCGGGTTGGAGAAGGACATCTAGCCCCGCGCGGGCAGACGTTAGATGACGCGCTCAAAGATCCCCAGGCTGCTCAATAAGGAACCACATAAAGGTGAACATGAAACGACGCTCTGTGCTGGAGTTAATCCTCATCCTCGTTTTCGCAGTTCCCCTGGTCCACGCCGACGCCTTGGATGACCTGTCCAACGATTTCTGGGCGTGGCGTGCGAACGAACTCCCCGTATCGACTGACGACATTCCCCGACTTGAACGTCCGCAGGGTTGGCTGCCGGACTGGTCGCCCGCAACCTTAGCCCGGTACCAAGCCCAACTCAAGAATTTCGAGGGCCGCTGGAAGGCCATTGACGACTCACAATGGCCGATTGCGCGTCGTGTGGACTACCGGCTCGTCGGCTCCGCCTTGGCTCGCGTGCGCTGGGAACTGGAGGTGCTTCGGAGTTGGCAAAGGAATCCCAACTTCTATGTAGATCAGACTGCGGGCGCTTACCTGAGCGAACTCTTGCCGCCTCCGCCGTTTGATGCGACGCGCACCCGCCATATCGTTGCGATCCTCGCCTCTATTCCAGGAACTCTTCAGTCTGCGAAAACAAACTTGAAGCAACCGGCGGCTCCCTTTGCTCAGTTGGCAATTGCACAGCTTGAGGATATTCGCTCGCGTCTAGTGAAGTCGGTTGCGGCGCTCAAGCCAAGCTTAGATAAATCTGCATGGAGCGATCTCGATTCTGCCTCGGAGAAAGCGATCAGCGCGCTTGAGTCTTATCGCGACTGGCTCAAGCAAGAACTTCCGTCCATGACTCCCGATTCAGCGGTCGGCCGCGAGGCCTACATCTTTTTCCTGAAGAACGTGGCGCTTGAGCCCTTCACTCCCGAACAGTTGCTGGAGGCAGGTCATCAGGAGTGGGCCCGCAGCGTCGCCTCACAAACCTACGAGGAGCATCGCAATCTGGGCAGGCCCGCGTTGGCAATGTTTAAGGATCAAGCCGAAACCATCGCGCACGAAGAAAAAGACGAACTTGCAGTCCGCGCTTATCTGCAAAGCCATGATCTGCTTACGGTGCCGTCGTCGATACAGCATTACGAGTTCTCGACTATGCCTGCGTACATCGCTCCGCTTGACGGTTTCGGAGAACTCGACGACTTCACCGGTCCCAGCCGTCTGAAAGAAAACGGCATCCGGTATATCGGGCCACCCAGTCCGGATCTCGGTTATTTCGGTGCAACCATGGTCAGAGATCCACGTGGAGAAATCGTTCACGAAGGGGTGCCCGGACATTACTTCCAGTTGGCGCTCTCATGGTCCAACCCGGACCCGATTCGTCGGCATTACTACGATTCCGGAGCAAACGAAGGAATCGGTTTCTACGCAGAAGAAATGATGCTGCACGCTGGCCTATTCGATGACAGCCCTCGTTCTCGCGAATTCATCTGGAACTTCATGCGTCTCCGCGCACTGCGCGTCGAGGTAGACGTGAAGCTTGCACTGGGGCAGTTCACGATTCCGCAAGCCGCCGAATACCTGGAGAAGACCGTCCCCATGGATTCGCACACGGCGCACGCGGAAGCCGCCTTCTTTGCTTCCGGGCCTGGACAAGCGATCTCGTACCAGGTGGGGAAGCTCCAGATCTACGATTTTCTTGCCGAGGCGCGTCGCAAGAAGGCCGCCACTTTCAAGCTTCGCGAATTCCATGATTTCTTATGGCAGAACGGAAACGTTCCCCTTGCACTCCAGCGCTGGGAGTTTCTAGGCATGCGCGACGAGTTGGACAAGCTCAATTCGCTTCGCTGACATGACCGGCAGTCGTAGGCCGGTCACAATCACTTGCAATCCGAAGCGCAGCTCGTGTATTTATCGCTATTCAAACTTGCCATGAGAAAACGAATCCTCGTCTCCCTTGTGCTGTTCTCGGCTCTTTCCTTCGCGCAAAAACCAAAGCTGACCTTGGACGACTTGTTCAATTCGGTGTCGTTCAACAGCGTGGATCTCTCTCCTGACGGCCATTCCGTTGTGATTGGAACCGATCGTGCCGACTGGGATCAGGAAATCTTTCGCAAACAGCTATGGATTTATCGTGACGCAGGCGGTGGAACTCTCGTTCCCCTGACGCAGTCTGGGCACGATAGCGAGCCGCAGTGGGCACCCGATGGGCGATGGATTGCCTTCCTATCCGATCGCAAACCGGATTCGAGTGACTCCAACGACAAAGACAAAGACAAAGATAAAGACGAGCAGCCTGAACAGCTCTACCTGATTTCTCCCGACGGCGGCGAGGCCTTCGCCATTACCGACGGAACGGAAGGCATTCACGCTTACGCCTGGTCGGCTGACTCGAAAACGATTTTCTTTGCCACGCGCACGCCATGGAGCAAAGCTCAGAAAGACGACTACAAGAAAGAATGGAAAGACGTCTCTCAATATCGTGCGGCCGAGCGTGGCGACATGATTTTCAGTATGGACGTTGCCGGAGCGATTGCACGGCACGCCAGCAACGGGGTGCAATCTGCCAAGGAAGACAAAGATTCAGGCACGACCGCTGGATCGCGCCAGATCGCGACAACGCCTTGGCGCGTTCAGCAGCTAGTCGCTTCTCAAGACGGCCAAAAACTCGCTTTCGTTACCGAATCCATTTCTGAACGTCAAGAAAAGATCAATGAGTTCGAGATCTACGCAATCGGTACCTCTCCGATTTCTCCCGACCAAACGCCGCACCAATTGACCCATAACGAAGCAGTGGAGCACAGCATCTACTGGTCAAAGGACAGCCAGCATGTTTTCTTTCTGACCGAGATCGGGTCGGTAGAAGGGAAGTACAAAGACACGCAGCCTCGTCTGTACTGGGTCGATGCTTCCACCGGCGAGGTTCAGCGCTGGGCCGGAGATTTCGGTGGCTCCGTGAATCACTATACCGTTGGTCCAAACGGCACAGTGTTGGTCAACGGACGAACCGGCACCGAGGTTCAGAATTACACGCAGCAAACGCCAGTCACCGCCGTCGTGAAGGAACCGGGCCTGCCTGGAACGTACGAATCAATTGCCACAGCCATGCGTTCTCCTCGCGTGGCATTCGTATACTCGACCACCGAGAATCCGACAGAGGTTTACCTCGCTGAAAGCATAGACAAACTGCAGCAAGCCCGACCCATTACTTCGTTCAACAAGTGGTTTACTGAGCGTGACCTACCGAAAGCCAAGCCTTACCACTGGACTGCCGATGATGGCACCCGGGTGGAAGGCATGCTGATGTATCCGCCCGGCAAATTTGAAGCGCGCAACCTGCCCATGTTCGTTTTCATTCATGGCGGCCCTGCCGACGCGGACGGCAATCATTTTGAAGGCGGACTGGTACCAGTGGGATCGTCTCGCGGCCACGCAAGGCTGGCTGGTCTTTGAACCTAACTACCGCGGTTCGAGTGGTTATGGAGACAAATTCCTTGCGGGAATTGTTCCGGAAATTGTCTCTCGCCCTGGCAAAGATATTCTGGAGGGCGTTGACGCACTCGTAAAAGAAGGCATCGCCGATCCCAATCAGCTGGCCGTGGGTGGATACAGTTACGGCGGTTACATGACGAACTGGCTCATCACCCAAACTACCCGCTTCAAAGCCGCGGTCACGGGTGCAGGAGCCGTCGAGCACGTTTCCAATTGGGGTAACGATGACACCACCTTTGACGACGCCTACTTCCTTGGTGGCTTGCCCTGGGAAGCCCAGCAGAGATACCACGATGAAGCGGCGATCTTCCAGATAGATAAAGTCAAAACTCCGACGCACATGGTCGCCGGCTCCGATGACATCCGCGTTGCGGTTGGCGAAGACTATCTGCTCGATCACGCGCTGCATGTTCTCGGAGTTCCCAGCACTCTGCTGATTTTTCCGGGAGAAGGCCATTCGCTGAGCAAAAACCCCTGGCATGGAAAAATCAAAGTCCGGGAAGAGTTGAAGTGGTTGCAGAAGTATGGAGGGGTGGGCGGGAACTAGTGTCCCACGGTTTTCGCTGAGGCGCTGGTGATTGTGCTCTTGTGAAACGTTGCCGCAAAGCGGGCGATCCCCTGATACAGCGCTTCGGCGATGCGTTGCCGATATTCCGAGCTTTGCAGGTTGTTCTCGTCAGTCGGGCTGCTTACGAAGGAAACTTCCGCCAGCACCGCCGGCATGGAGGTTCCGGTGAGAACGACATAGGAAGCGCTTTTTACCCCACGATTGGGCAGGCCGGGATTGGTCGCGGCGAGAGTCTTATATAGCGACTGCTGGATGCTTGCCGCGAAACGATGCGACTGCTGAACCTTTTCTCGGATATCCAGCGTCGCAAAATGCACACCCGTCGACTGCGCTTCATTCTTGTCGTGCCCGTTCACCGAAGAAAAAGTGTTGGTGTAGTAGGTTTCAACCCCTCGGGCCGAAGGAAAATCGCTGTAGTTGGCGTGAACGGAAACGAACAGATCCGCCTGCGCTTGATTGGCAACTTCCGCCCTCTTTTCGAGCGAGATGTAGGTGTCGTCCTGCCGCGTGAATACAACTTCAGCTCCCAATCGGCTTTCCACCAGCTTGCCCGCCCTGCTCGCGATATCGAGCACCAGGTCTTTCTCAAGTAATCCCTTGCGTCCAACCGTGCCTAAATCCCAGCCACCGTGCCCGGCATCGAGCACCAGGCGAAATCGGGGCATCACGGGATGGGTTGGCGTTGCGGCAACTGGAGACATGAGGCTGTCCGATGAAGGCTTCACCGGAGCGAACAGATCGCCACTGGCTTGTGGTTTTGATCCAATCCTGCGCACTTCGAGCACCAGGCGATAGGGGTTTGGTTCCAAGCTCACGGAAAAATTGGATCCGCCATTGGTCTCCAGCACGACTCGGGTCACCCCCACAATCGGCTGTGCAATGCGAACGCGCGTGAGCAGGCCGTCTCCAATCTCGATCGTCTTCGCGGAAAGTCCGGGCGCCAAGGCAGTGTCGTGAAGGTCGAAATAAATACGATCAGGGTTGGTCAGCCGGTGCGCTTCATATTGCACCTGATCCTGTAGATCGATCACAACCGTACTCGCCTCGGCTGCCGACCAGTGTCGGATCCCGGTTACCTGCGGAAGCACGGAGAGCTTCTCATGGTTCATCTGTTCCGGATTGCTCTCGAAGTCGGAGGGAGCGGGAAGATCCGCTGGCTCGCTGGACACTGTACGTGCGCCGGCCGGTACTGCGGGCTGCATTCGCGGAGGCGCCGTTGCCAAAGCTGACTTCGCGTGCGGTATTTTCCACCACAAAGCCCCGCCCAGCGCCATAGCAAACAGCACCACAACAGCGACTACGGTCAGGCCGGGGCTTCCCGCTTCCGTGCTTGCTGGGACTTCTGCAGCAACTGTCGTGGCTTCTGCTTGAGGCGAAGGAACGTCTTCAACCGAATTCTCTTCGAGTTCAGACGTATCGAGGAGCCGCGCTTCTTCCATCGGCTTGAGGGCTGACAGAATTAATTCGGCCAGCAGGTTGAGGCTTCGTACGTCGCTGTCGTTGAAGGCGTGCGCGTCGTAAGAAAATGCTTCGAGGAGGCCGATTACCTGTTGCTGTCCCTTCAGGGGGACTGCAATCATGGAACGGGCTTTTAGCCGTTTCGCTGCCTCGATGTTGACGCGCGGATCGTTTTCCGTATCGTCACAGCGAATCACTTGGCCAGTGCGAAAGCAGGCTCCGGAAAATCCGGTGTTCGGATTCAGCCGCGCCCCCGGATCCGGCACCATCTTACCCGCCGAGCCGCGGCAGACAATCTCTTCTCCTTCTGCCAGCGCTACCGCAACTCCGTCAGCCCCGGTAATAGCCATGGCGCGTTCGGCGACCAGTTGCAGCACGTCGTCGAGAACGAATTCCACGTCCTCCGAACCGCTTGCCTCATGGCCGCTATCACGTTCCCGCACACTTGCGTGCAACGCCGAGAACCCAAGCAATGCCTGGAATGCCTCTTGCCCGTTTCCCAGGGTCGTAGACGCTTCCGGGGCTCCGGTCGACACCTCTGTATCCGCCAACATGGGCTTTGTCGAAGTGGTGCTCATGTGCCTCAAGAGATCCGGCTAAAACCAGCAATTTTGGGGGTAATACCATGTAAGTTACATAGGTTTGCGGCTCGCCGCAATATTCCCGGAGGAACGAAGGTCTTCGTCTTCTTGTGTCTTTCGTAAGACTTGCGGGCTTTTCGGCACCACTGGCAGCTTCGTGCCATTGCGCCTTGCCCTGTCAGGGGATATTCTGAATTTGGATAGCTTGCTTTACAGGTTCCCAGTGGGCGAGAAGAAGAAATCGAAGTCTCGGTGGTTATGGCCTTTAGGTGTAATGGCGACCGGCGTTACCGGTGCAGCAGTGGTGGTGCTGCGAGGCTGTTGGCACCGCAAGATGAGTTGGCCGGTGAGTGCTCAGAATCATTCCTACCAGGTTTGCCTTGGCTGCGGCATCAAGCGCCTGTTCGATGAGCACAAGTTCCGTGCTTATGGTCCCTACAGTTATGACTTGACCCGTCTGATCGCCTGGCAACGAGCGCAACAGATGAAAGCGGATCGTCTTCGCCAGGAAAGCGAACACCGCACCGCCTCCTGAAAGCTTGGAACCAGCACGGTTAACGACCCAGCGTTCATCCCGGGCTAAGATTTCTCCATGGAGTTCACGCCCGATTTGGCGACGGCCCCGGGCCCCACTGCCGACCCTGCCAGGCAGCGTCGTTTCTTACGGCAAAAGGTACAAAACCTCGCCTACGTGAATCTCGATCACGAAAATGGCGGCATCATTCGCGATGTGAGCGAAGGCGGTATTGCCGTACAAACCGTGTCCGCTCTCCGGGTGAATGACCGACTTCCCGTGCGCTTTGAATTACTCGCTCCTCGCGCACGCGTGGAGGTCAGCGGCAGAGTCGCTTGGACTGATCCCCTTGGGCAAGCTGGAATGGAATTTCTGGAAATCTCGGCCCGCGCCCGCAAACAGCTCAAAGATTGGATTTTCACCGAGTTGCTCGCATCTGCCCATCGCGCCTCGGGACTGGAATCCGTCTTTGTCCATTCCGGTGCCGGTCAGGATGCTGCGGAATTGCTAGTGTCGGGTACACCTCGAGCACCCATTGAGGTCGACCCCGAGTCCACACAAACCATCGCAGATCCACTCCAGTATGTCCGCGTGCCCATTTTCGGTTCTTTTTTCTCGGTCTCGACCCGCTTTCTCGCACACGCGGTCGACAGCGTCATCCTGCTTTGTGCCGTGCTCCTGTTTGTTTTGATCTCTTCCGCCATTACCGACACGTTTCCTTCATGGCCGGTGGCCTTGGCCCTGATTCTGTGCGTCACAACGATTTTCGTAGGAGTGTATTGGGCGCTGTTCAACGCGTGTGTGGGAGGTACGGTGGGGGACGATCTCGCGCGCCTGGCCTCGGGATCACAACCTACGGAAGAAGATCAGCCGCGATTCCGCTAGCTCTTATCTTTTTGCGAAATACTGCTGTTCCAGCCAAACCTGCAAGTCGCGTTTCACTCTTCGGCTGATCTGCACGAACCGGATCCCTGCATTCCCCTCCGGATCGGTCCAGGCCACTTTGCCAAGCGACTTCACGTGCAGCTGGCTTTGAGGCAAATCAAAGCTGATCCGCAAAGGCCCGGTCATCGGAATCGGGGCATCGACTTTTACCGCAATGCCGCCTTGGCTCAGATTCGTCAGCTTGGCTTCAACCCGCGTCTTGGTGCCGCAACTGAGGGACACGGGAATCTCAAGGGTTTGCCTGTGATAGCGTAGTCGGCCGTCCAGGATCATGTTGCGCGCGGCAGAAAGTGTATGTACAGCTTGCTCCACTGAGATCGGCTTTTCAAACACGAAGTTGGCGCCCATCGCATCCAAGTGGTGGCGCCCCTGAGATCCACTCACGATCACCAGCGGAACACAACTGGGACGGGAAGCCTCGCGCATCCCTCGCAGTATTTTGGAGGTTCCATTCAGGTCACAGTCCACGATCAGCGCGTCGATCTTTGATTTCGCCAGTTTTTGGGTGGCTTTTTCCGGTTCGGATTCAATATCCACATTGATATGCAAGCCGCCCAGAATGCACTCAAGCACGCCAACTTCTTGCCAATCGCGCGAGACCACCATGGATGAAAGTGTCATACATCCAATCTATTCCTGCGGGTAACTACTCCCTAGATCACGAAGGTAATGGCAGGAATTTTTGAGCCGTGGAGGGATCAATCCGAAGGAACAGACGCCCCACATCTTGCGCTTCCTTGAGATGTGGGGTCCTGCGATGTCAGTGCTACGCGCGCGTACTCGATGCCTGGAGCGGGTGCGCCGAAGGTTCTTTATACCAGTCGATGGTTCGCCGCAGTCCTTCTTCAAATTCCACCTGGACTTTGTATCCGAGATGCTTTTCTGCGCGCGTCATATCCGCCAACGAATGCTTTACATCGCCGGCGCGTTCCGGGCCGTATTTCACTTGCCCTTTGAACCCCATCAACTTTTTCAAAATTTGAAAAGTCTGGTTCAGGTCGAAGCGAGTACCTGTCGCCACATTAAATACCCGTCCTGCAACCTCCCCCGCCGGAGCTTTTGCCGCGAGCAGGTTGGCATGAACCGCATTATCGATGTAGGTAAAGTCTCGGCTTTGTTCGCCGTCGCCCAAAATAGTGGGCTCTTCACCGTTCAGCATCTGCGTGATGAACTTGGCCAGCACGCCCGAATACGGCGAGGTGGGATCCTGTCGCGGGCCATAAATGTTGAAGTATCGCAGGCACACGGTCTCCAGCCCGTAGCAGCGGTAGAAAGAAGTCATGTAATACTCGCTGGCCAGTTTCGCTACCGCATAGGGCGAGATGGGATTCGGCGACATGTCTTCCCGCTTGGGGAGTGTCGGCGTGTCGCCATAGGCCGACGACGATGCTGCGTAAATGACCCGCTTCACCTTCGCGTCGCGTGCGGCGATCAGCACATGCACGGTAGCATCAACATTGGACTGGTTGCTTCCCAACGGATCGATCACTGACTTCGGTACGGAGGGAATTGCCGCCTCGTGGTAAACATAATCCATGCCACGACAGGCATCCTGCACGGACTTCATGTCGAGCAAGTCGGCTTGGCGGAAGTCGATCCGGCTGGCAATCTCTGCGATGTTTTCGCGTTTACCGGTGGCGAGGTTATCGATACCACGAACTTCGTCGCCTTGCGCCAGCAACGCTCTCGCAATCGACGATCCGATGAAGCCAGCGATTCCCGTGATCAGGTACTTGGCCATAAGAGTTTTATGATAAAGGAAGGATCGCTCCTTAGGGCGTTGAGCCGGTAACAAAAGTAACGGAGGAGTAGCCGTCACTCAGGCCCGTAAGTGTTCGGCGGCGCCCCGAATGCGCTTCCATAATTCTTCCTTGCCGTCTCCACTGCGCGCGGAAAAGGGGAGAATCGTTCCTGCCGAAAACTCGCCTTCCAACAGGCGAATTGAATTCCGAAGCTGATTTCCCGAAAGCCGGTCGCTTTTCGTCCCGACGATCACAAACGGCCGCCCGCTTTTCGTCAGAAACTCGACCAGTTGTTTGTCGCTAGCTTGCACCGGGACACTCACATCCACCAGGGCCAGGCAAAGCGCTAGGGTGGCCCTTTCTTTCAAATAGGGCTCGATAAACTCGGGCCAGCGCTGCGAAACTTCGCGGGAGATCTTCGCGTAACCGTAGCCGGGAAGGTCGGTGAAAACCAGTTCAGGGCTGGGTTTCCCCGCCCAACGGATTTCGAAGAAATTGATCGCCCGGGTTCTGCCGGGCGTAGAACTGGTCTTGGCGACTTTCGATCCCAACAGAGAATTGATGACACTGGATTTCCCGACGTTCGACCGGCCCAGGAATGCGACCTCGGGCAGCACCGGAGCAGGGAAGTGACGCACATCGCTGGCCGAGATCACGAACCGGGATAGAACTCTCATGGTCTTTCAGTCCAGGCCCAGAGGCCGCTTGGTATTGTCAATGTCCTCTTCTCGAATCGGTCGATACTTGCGCCAGAAGTACAAAATCCCCGCGACGACAACGCCGATCCCGACGCTCACCAGGAAGAAAATCCGGTAAGCCGGCAGCAACACAAACGGGACCATGACCACGGCAATGGCCACAACTAGAGCCGCTGTTCCACGTACCGGAAAACGAGTTCGAGGAGGTTCCTCAGACATCTCAACCCTCGATTTTCATTCTCTCTCAATTTTCATTCTAAGACCGTTGTGGAGCGGTGTCACTTCGTGGCTCTTCATGTCGCCGGTCGGGATGATTGCGAAACATAAAGGACAGGTTTCGCAAAGAAAAATAAAAAGACCCGCCGAAGCGGGTCTTTAACGCTAACAGCCAAAGCCTGAAAGCCAAGAACTACTGGTGCGCCGTCGATCCCTCCGCCGGAGGCGCCAAGGGTGCGATCGTCTGCGCCGCGTCAGCCGGCTGCTCAGGAAGCGGTGACTCTAGAGCGATGCTCAGCACTTGATCCATCGTATCCACAAAATGCATCTTCATCGCGCTGCGCAAATTCTCCGGAACTTCCGCCAGGTCTTTTTGATTTTCCTGCGGCAGAATTACCTCGAACAGCCCTGCCCGATGTGCGGCCAGCAGCTTTTCTTTCAAGCCACCGATGGGAAGCACCTTGCCGCGAAGAGTGATTTCGCCCGTCATGGCAATGTCGCGGCGAACGGGAATCTTGCTCAATGCGCTGGAAATCGCAGTCGCAATCGTAATGCCGGCCGACGGGCCATCTTTGGGGATCGCACCTTCCGGGACATGAACGTGTATATCCATGTTGCGGTAGAACTCGCGTTGCAGACCCAATCGACTGGCACGTGATCGAACATAGGACATGGCGGCCTGCGCTGACTCCTGCATCACGTCACCGAGCTTTCCGGTAAGCGTCAGCTTGCCCTTGCCATCAACCACCGTGGCTTCGGTACTCAGGATGGAACCACCCACTTCGGTCCATGCTAGGCCGGTCACCAAGCCGACTTCGCTCTTCTCGTGCGCCAGGGTGTCGCGGAATTTGGTCACGCCCAAAAAGTCGTTCAGGTTCTCGCCGTTGACCGTGACGTTGTAGCTCTCGCCTTCTTTCACCACCTTGCGGGCTACCTTTCGGCAAACATTTCCGATTTCCCGCTCCAGGTTGCGAACTCCAGCTTCCCGGGTGTAGCTGCGGATCAGTCCTGTGATAGCTTCATCGCCGAACTTGATGTTCTTGTCGGTCAAGCCCGCCTGCACCATCTGTTTCTTGACCAGGAACTGCTTCGCGATCTCAACCTTTTCCTGCTCGGTGTAACCGTGCAGCCGAAGCACTTCCATGCGATCCTGCAGCGCCGGCGGAATCGTGTGCATCACGTTCGCGGTGGCGATGAAAAAAATCTGTGACAGGTCGTACTCGACATCGAGGTAGTGATCCACGAACATGAAATTCTGTTCGGGATCGAGCACTTCGAGCAGTGCCGCCGACGGATCGCCCCGGAAGTCCATCGACATCTTGTCCACTTCATCCAGCATGAAAACCGGGTTCTTAGTACCGGCTTTTTTCATCATCTGGATGATCTGCCCGGGCAAGGCGCCAATGTAGGTGCGGCGGTGGCCGCGGATTTCGGCTTCGTCCCGCACCCCGCCCAGCGACATGCGGACGAATTTCCGTCCCGTTGCCTTCGCAATCGACATCCCCAGCGATGTCTTGCCGACTCCGGGAGGTCCTACGAAGCACAGGATCGAGCCCTTCGGATTCTTCACTAACTGCCGGACGGCGAGGAATTCAAGAATGCGCTCCTTGATCTTCTCCAATCCGTAGTGATCTTCGTTCAGCACCTTCTCGGCGCGGCTGATGTTGCGGATTTCCTTGGACCGTTTTTTCCACGGCACCGCGAGCAGCCAGTCCAGGTAATTGCGCGAGACGGTCGATTCGGCCGACATCGGCGGCATGGCTTCGAGCTTCTTCAGCTCCTGCATGGCCTTGTCACGCACTTCCTTGCTCATGCCCGCGGATTCGATCTTCTTCTTCAGTTCATCAAATTCGCTCTTCTCGCCTCGGCCGAGCTCTTTCTGGATCGCCTTGATCTTTTCGTTGAGGTAGTACTCTTTTTGCGCGCGCTCCATCTGCCGCTTTACCCGCGACTGGATGGTGCGGTCCATGTTCAGCTTTTCGATTTCGATGTCGAGCACGTCGCCAATCCTGCTCAAGCGCTCGGCGGGATCGAAGATTTCCAGTAGTTCCTGTTTCTCTTCGATGGAAAGCTGCAGGTTGGCCGCGATGGTGTCGGTCAGCTTGGCCGGATCTTCCATCCGGACCGCGGCAATCATGGTTTCGTAATTGAGGGACTGGCAAAGCTTCACGTACTGCTCGAACAGCGAGGTGACCCGCTGCATGCCGTTTTCCACCTGCGGAGTCGTCTCCATCGTATAGCGCGCCAGCCGCACCGAAACCTGCATGAAGCCTTCGCTTTCGGTGATTTGCAGGACTTTCCCGCGCTCGATTCCTTCTACCAGCACTTTGATGTTGCCGTCGGGGAGCTTCAGGCTCTGGACGATATTGACGACGGTGCCCACCTGGTAGATCTCGTTGGGTTTGGGCTCATCCACGCTGGCATCATGCTGGGTCGCCAAAAAGATCTTCTTGTCGGCTGCCAGTGCCTCTTCCAGCGCTCGCACGCTGGACTCGCGGCCCACCACGAACGGCGTCATCATATAGGGGAAGATGACCACGTCCCGAATGGGCATCATGGGCAGCTTTCTGGTTTCGAATTTCTCTTTCGGTGTGGTCACGCTCTGCTCCTCGGACCCCGTCGTGGCGCTCCGTTATCCAGCTTTCTCCATCATAGCCAATGACACGTCGCGCTTCTCGACCATTTCGCGCGTCACTTCGAATTCCTTTACTTTCTTTTGGCTTGGCAGATGATACATGAGGTCGAGCATCAGCTCTTCCAGGATCATGCGCAAACCTCGGGCTCCCACCTTGCGTGCCATGGCCTGGCGCGAAATAGCCCGCAGCGCATCCTCGCTGAACTTCAGCCGCACATTCTCGAACTCGAACAAGCGCTGATATTGCTTGATGATGGCGTTCTTCGGACGGGTCAAAATCTCGATCAATGCCGCCTCGTCCAGATCCTCGAGCACTCCGACAACCGGAAGTCGCCCCACGAACTCGGGAATCAACCCAAATTTGATGAGATCCTCCGGTTGTGCGTCACTCAGCAGCTCAAAATTGCGCTTCCGCTCCGGTTGCTGCTCTTGCGGCTCCGCGTCGTCTGCCCGGAAACCGAGAGACTTTTTACCCGCACGGCGGCCAATGATCTTCTCCAGACCGACGAACGCACCTCCACAAATGAACAGAATGTTGGTGGTGTCCACCGGGGTGAATTCCTGGTGGGGATGCTTGCGCCCACCTTGAGGAGGAACGTTGGCGATGGTTCCTTCCAGGATCTTGAGCAGCGCCTGCTGCACACCCTCCCCGGAAACATCGCGCGTGATCGAGGGATTCTCGTCTTTTCGGCCGATCTTATCGACTTCGTCGATGTAGATGATGCCCGTCTGCGCCCGTCCCACGTCCCCATCCGCCGCTTGCAGCAGCTTGAGGATGATGTTCTCAACGTCTTCTCCCACGTATCCTGCTTCGGTAAGCGTGGTGGCGTCCACGATCGCGAATGGAACGTCCAGCATGCGTGCCAAGGTCTGGGCTAACAGCGTCTTGCCTGTCCCAGTGGGGCCGATCAGCATGATGTTCGACTTGGTCAGCTCAATGCCGTCTCCGGTTCGCTGCCGGTTCATGTAGATGCGCTTGTAGTGGTTGTACACCGCTACCGCCAGCTTCTTCTTGGTCTGTTCCTGTCCGATCACATATTCGTCGAGAAACGTCTTCACTTCTTGCGGCTTCGGAAGCTGGTTGGGAGTGGTTGCGGGCGGGGTGGCGGTGCGATCGTCTTCCAGGATCGAATTACACACCGCAACGCACTCATCGCATATGTAGGCTCTGGGATAATCGCTCGGAGAGGAAATCAGCTTGGCTACTGCGTCCTGCGATTTGTGGCAGAACGAACAGCGCAGAATCTCTTCAGTCCCGGTCCTGTTTTTCACTCGGCTCTACTCCTTTGCTGCTTCAATCTCTTTCGGAACGCTGGGTCCGAAAGAGATCCTCACGCCGAGATTTCACGGGCATACGATCGGCGGAATTCCGATCATACCCTTATCTCGTCTTGTAAATGATATCGTCAATGATTCCGTATTCCTTCGCTTGCTGCGCGTTCATGATGAAGTCGCGTTCCACGTCTTTTTCGACTTTGTCCAGCTTCTGGCCGCTGTGCTTGGCCAGTAACTGGTTGGTAATCTCTCGCATACGGAGAATTTCGCGGGCGTGGATATCAATATCGGTGGCCTGACCCGAAAGGCCGCCCATCGAAGGTTGGTGGATCAGGATGCGGGAATTGGGCAGAGCCAAACGTTTCTTGTTCTCGCCCGCCGACAACAGCAAAGCCGCCATGCTGGCCGCCTGCCCAATGCAGATCGTGGTGACGTCATTCTTCACGTACTGCATGGTGTCATAAATGGCCATGCCCGCGGTGATCGATCCTCCCGGAGAGTTGATGTACAGCTGGATGTCCTTCTCGGGATCTTCTTGCGCCAGAAACAACATCTGGGCAATCACCAGGTTGGCGATATTGTCGTCAATCGGTGTGCCAATGAAAATAATGTTGTCCCGCAGCAGCCGGGAGTAAATATCGTAGGCCCGCTCTCCCCGGCCGGTCTGCTCGATAACCATCGGCACCAACATCATTTGTGGGTCTTTCACGTTTACCTTCCACACTCCTGCCCAGAAATGCGTTCTTACTTTCCGGGGAGGATCGAAGTGGTCCGCCTAAGCGGACTGGTGATAAAGAAAATCGAGGGTCTTCTCGCTGCGGATTCTAATCCGGATTCTATCCAGCGCCCCATCCCGTGTCAAACGAGCTCGGATCGCTTCCGGCGCTTGTTTTGACTGAGTTGCGAGCGCCTGTACCTCCCGGTCAATCTCCTCGTCGCTGACCTCGATATGCTCCTCGTCAGCGATCTTTTCCAGCAACAACGAAGCCTTCACTTCCTGCGCCGCCTGATCCTTTTGCCCTGCCCTCAGCCGGTTCAGGTCCATCTTCTTCAAATCTTCGGCCCGCATCCCTTGCGCCGCCAAGGCCCTGAGTCCTCGCTCCAACCGCAAATCAACCTGCCGCTCCACCAGGGCATCCGGAACTTCAAAGTCATTGCGTTTCACCAGTTCATCCACCAGCTTGTCTTTGGCTTCCCGCTCAGCAGTATGCTGCCGTTCCTGCTCCATGCCTTCCCGAATGCGTTTGCGTACATCATCCAAACTGGCAAACTCGCCTAATTGCTTGGCGAACTCGTCATTCAACTCAGGAAGGGTCTTCTGCTTCAGCGCCTGGACCTTGACGGTGTAAGTGAAAGTCTTTCCTGCGAGCCGCTGGTCGTTGGTCTCAGCCGGATACGTCACGTCGAAAGTCCGTTCCTCGCCAGCGGAGACTCCTCGCAGGTTCTCCGTGAATTCCGGCATCGTGGCTTTGCCGTTAATCTCCACCAGCACTTCATCCATATGGATCGGTGTGCCTTCCGCTTCCTTAGGCTTGCCATCGAGCGAGACCTGCGCGAAGTCGCCGTCCGCTAATCCACGCCCTTCGATCGAGGTAAAGGTGGCGCGCTCCTCGCGAATATGGTCCAGCGAGTCGGCTACTTCCTCATCAGTCACCGTAATCGTCGGCTTATCCGCGCGCAGCTCTTTGTAACCTTCCACCTTGACTTCCGGCATGACCTCGAATGTGGCCTTGAAACGAAGCGGCTCGCCGTCGTGGAAATGAAGGTCGGTAACCTGCGGTTGTGATACAGGGATCAGGCTCTGCTTCTCAGCTTCTTTGCGGAAGTAGCGGGGCACCAGCGCGTCCAGAACTTCGGTTTTGATTTCCTCGGTGAAGCGCTGCCGAATGATGGATGCCGGGACGTGCCCGCGGCGGAAGCCGGGCAGGCGCGCAAGTTTCTGATACTTTTGAATGAGAACTTCGGTTTCCCGGCTTACTTCCTGCACGGGGATTTCAACCGCAATCTCCCGCTTGGTACTACTATTAGTCTCGGTGGGGCTCACGTTTTGCCTTTCGCGCTGACCCGGGATGCACAGACACACCTGCACGCCCAGTGTCAATTTGAGTGTAAAGATAGAGGGAGAGCATCGTCAAACAGGCGAGAGAAACTTTAGTCTCAACCCTGGACTAATACCGTATTTTGTCGCTCGACTATATTGGATGAAGAAACTGCCACTCTGGCTTCAGCAACTCAACTCGCAGGTCATCTCCTGTGAGCTCTGCCCCCGCCTGGTCGAGTATCGCCAACGGATCGCTTTCGAGAAGCGCCGGGCCTACCGCGATTGCGAGTACTGGGGCAGGCCAGTTCCGGGATTCGGCGATCCCGATGCCCGGATACTCGTACTCGGTCTCGCTCCCGGCGCTCACGGCTCCAACCGCACGGGAAGGCCCTTCACCGGCGACGCCTCGGGCAAGTTCATGTATCCGGTGCTGTATGAGACCGGATTTGCGAACCAGGAATGCGCGACCGACCGCAACGATGGCCTAATCCTCAAGGATCTCTACATCACAGCCGCCGCTCGCTGCGCTCCTCCCGACAACAAACCACTGCCTCAGGAACTCGCCAATTGCGCCCCTTATCTTGATCGGGAACTGGAAGGTTTGAAGCGCGTGCGAGTCATCGTGGCGTTAGGAAAGATCGCCTTCGACGCCTATCTGAATTACCTGAAACGCCGCGGTCCCTTGCCCCAGAGAAAACAGTACGTGTTCCGGCATGGCGCCAGCTACACGATGCCGGACGGGCGCACCCTGCTCGCGTCTTACCACCCCTCCAACCAGAACACCCAGACCGGGAAACTCACCCGGCCGATGTTTGTGCACATCTTTAAAGAAGCGGCCCGGCTTGCCGATAAGTATTAGGGAGCGGCGCTGCCTGAGCCGGACCGTAATTTAACCATTCGGGTTCCGCCTTGAAACCCTTCGGTCCGGGGCATCGCCGCTCCACCAGAGCATGTTTCCGGGGTCCATCGAGGAACACGCGCGTGGGACTACTTCTGTAGACTACTGCCGCCGAAGTCCCCAACAAAAACCGGCTCTGGCTGAAGTCGAATTCCCCATTCCTGCTCCACCCGCAGCCGAATCTGTTCCTGCAGGGCAAATACTTCTTTTGCACTGGCGCCGCCACGGTTCACGATGGCGAGCGCATGTTTTTTCGAGATCCCGACGGCCCCGCGAGTAAAGCCCTTACTGAATCCCGAATGTTCCACCAGCCAGGCCGCAGGAACTTTGTGCTGGCTCTCAAGTGCAGGATAGCTGGGGACCGTCAATCCTTTTTGGACGGCTCGTCTCAGCAACTCTTCGTGTTCATAGGCCGGCAATACCGGATTCTTGAAAAACGACCCGGCGCTGCGAGAGTCCTCGTCGTTGGGCGTAATCAACATCGCCTTGGACGCCCGAATCTTGAGTACCGCCTCTCGTGTTTCAGCCAAGGTCGGTGCTGCTGGCCACGCACTGAAATACTTTTTCAAGTCGCCATACTCGAGGTGCGGCGCCGTTCCATGCCTCACGGAAAAATTCACCTGCAGGATTACATAGCGCCCGCGTTCGGTCGTATTGAAGATGCTGGAACGATAGCGGAATCCGCACTCCTCTTTTGCTAACTCAGTAACCTCACCGTTCCTGACATCGAGCACCTGTACCGACTCGATGCTATCGGCTGCTTCTTGCCCGTACGCTCCCACGTTCTGGACTGGCGTGCCGCCAACGCAGCCCGGAATTCCGCTGAGACATTCGAGGCCGCCAAGTCGATGCGCGACCATCCATGCCACAAACCCGTCCCAATCTTCTCCCGAACCGACCTCCAAAATTGCGTGATCGCGGCCGTGGACATGATTGATGCCAAGGATGCCTACTTTCAAAACGAGTCCCGGCCACCCAGCATCCGAGATCAGCAGGTTGCTGCCTCCTCCTAAAACGAACAAGGGCAAGGCGCGGGAACGCGAGAAGGCAACAGCCTCTTTAACTTCCTCGGCCGTGGTTGCTTCCACGAAGTAACGAGCCGGCCCACCGATCTGGAATGTGGTGAGCGGCGCCAGCGGGACATTTTCCTGAACATTCATTCGCTGATCCAATATACGACGTGACCGGCCGTCAAACTCACCCTGCAATGCTGAACTTTCTATTCAGGTTCCGTGACCCAAACGCCAGTTCAGTTTAAAATTGGTAACACTTCATTCCCGAGGAGAGCAATGTACCCCGAAATCATGGTTGTCCCGATGCGCGAGGAGTTAACCCGTCTTGGCATTCAGGAGCTGCGCACCGCGTCCGAGGTCGACGATGTAATCACCAACAAACCAGGAACCACAATGGTGGTGGTGAATTCGATTTGCGGATGCGCCGCCGGTCGCATGCGTCCCGCCGTGCGTATGGCTCTGGAACATTCCGCCAAGCCTGACCACATTGTCTCGGTATTCGCCGGACAGGATGCCGAGGCCACTGACCGCGCGCGATCCTACTTCACCGGCTATGCGCCATCTTCTCCTTCGATCGGGATTCTTCGCGACGGAAAACTGGTTTACATGATGCAGCGTAGCGACATCGAGCATCGTGAAGCCCTCGATATCGCTTCGGAGCTGAAGAAGTCGTTCGAGAAGTTCTGCGCTAAATCCACGGTTTAGCTTCCGATAGTCGGCTCGCGCGTTGCCTGATTAGTGCCGCAGCGCGCTGCGGCCGGGCGATCGTTGCTGGCGTGTCCGAGTCGGGATGACGGAGCGCTGGTTCCGCGATGTCTTCGGTCGAAGCGTTTTCCTAACCATCTGAAGGAATGATTCCACGATCGGGGATTCATCGCTACTTTTCCATCCCACTGCGATATCAATCGTGGGCATCGTCTCAGGCAAGCGAAGGAAGGCGACCCCGCTTCCCATGACCTTGACGGAGCTTGGCACGAGTCCAAATCCAAAACCTGCGCTGATGAGCGTGAGCTGAGACTGGATTCCGTTGACCTCGTGAACTACTTCTGGGCGAAATCCCGCTCTCCGGCAGAGCTCCATTCCCATCTCATATGCCCTCGCCGAGGTGGATCTCGCAATGACGACGAACCGTTCACCGGCGCAATCTCGAAGGTCTACATGGGTGAGCCGGCTCAAAGCATGGCGCTTGGGTACCGCCACTGTGAGTCTGTCGCGATAAATAATTTCCGACTGCACGCCTTCCCTCTTAAAGGGTGCCAATCCAAAGGCCACATCCACCGAACCTGCCAGCAAGGCATCGAGCGCGGGATCGGTCAACATGTCGTGTACCTGCAAGTCAACTTCGGGATGAGATTCGCGAAAGCGCGCTAGCACCGGCGGCAAAACCACCAACGAGGCAATCGGTCCGCAAGCTACCTGGAGACATCCGGCTTGTCCCTGCGCGACACGGCGAGCCAGGTATTTGGCGCGGTCTGCCTGGGCAAGGATCTGTTGCGCTTCCCCCAGGAAGTGCTTTCCTGCAGCGGTGAGTTCCACGCCGCGGCTGTTGCGGCGCAACAACTGCACTCCCAGATCGCCCTCGAGACTGCGGATCTGCTGGCTTAGTGGCGGCTGGGCCATATGGAGTTTGAGCGCCGCGCGACTGAAGTTGCGTTCTTCTGCGACGGCGACAAAATAACGCAGATGCCGGAGTTCCATCGGTTCGTGCCTCCGTTGCTTCTTTTTGCGTCAGCGTATAAGGCGCAGAACCTCCGCCTGCTGGGGGCTGCGCCAGATCCCGGTTTGGTGCTGTAAAGATGTGGAAGCTGTGTTCAACAATCTACACGCTGCTTGTCGTCATAGCCAAAACGTTTTGTCGCGTTACGAACAATGTATTGGACGCAATCGGTCGGGCGCGGCAAACTAAGCACAATCACTTCGCGAAATTCTTGGGGGAATTTGACTTGCCGCACCGGCTTCGCCGCACGAGACTGCGCATCAGGACCGTTTGGATAAGCCTCCTTTTATTTCTAACCGGGCCGCCGGAGCAACAAGTTTGAATCCTTCCGCCGTTGTGAACGATCTGGCAGCAATCCCGGATTGAGCAAGGCTGGAATGGAGAAAAGAATCGTTTGGAAGACCGACGAGGGCTGGGCATGCTCGCAGTGTGAGTGGAAGTGTCCTTTCCCCATCGCCGTGACCCATCCCACGATCCGCAGCGCCTACGACAACCTGGCGCTCTCAGAATTTGCCAAGCATCTTTGCACCGAAACGATCGCGAGTAAAAGCACTCCCACCCGCCACGACAAATTCCGAGAGAAAATGCGCATTTTGGTCATGCGGGGCCTGAAACCGGCCGCCGCTGTTGAGCAGGTTCTGCGCGAGGCATCGGTCGATCATCGGAACAATCCAGGGATGCTGGAAAAAGCTCGCGCCGAGGGAGACGAATTTCTCCGTCGAGTCGAAGAAGGCTACCTCTAACCCCATGCCGGCAACCAACTATGGGGCCAAAGCGCAACGTAGACGGAAACGCTTTGAAGTGGAAATCCCCCTTCGAGTTGAGGCGCTAATCAACGGGGGCAAGTCTTCTTTCCATTCCACCGGCCGCGAAATCAGCCTAGGCGGCCTGAGCGTATTTACTCCCAGGGATGTTGACCTCGGAGTTACGGTCACCCTCGTGCTGTGCCTTCCATATGCCCGGGAGAATCTCACCATTCGTGGGATTATCAGGAATCGCACAGGCTTCCACTACGGAATCGAATTCGTCGATTGCAGCGCGTTCCACATGAAGATCATCAGCCAGAACTGTCGTGCCCTCGAGATTCTCCAGTAGGCCTTGAGCCTTTGTGGTTTGCTTCTCACGTCAAGACACTCTACCCGGCCTGCACTCCCAATATGATTTAATGACACCCGAGGAACCATGATCCGATCGATCTTACTTGCACTCGCCTTGAATGCCGCTGCGGTGGCACAAAGTTGGCAGTCGCCGTCAAAAGACCAAATCGATAGCATCTATCCCCAGGTCGAATCCCTCTACATGGACCTGCATCGCAACCCGGAGCTTTCGCTGCACGAGGTGAAGACCGCCGAGACCATGGCGGACCATTTGCGCAAGCTTGGTTTCGAGGTCACCACCGGAGTCGGTGGCACGGGAGTGGTAGGCGTTCTCAAGAATGGTAATGGACCGACAGTGATGATTCGAGCGGAACTCGACGCGCTGCCCGTCCCTGAAAAGACCGGCCTGCCGTATGCGAGTCACGTCATGACCAAAGACGATCAGGGGGCCGACGTTCCGGTCATGCACGCCTGCGGGCACGACTTGCACATGGCCATCGGCATCGGCACTGCAACTCTCCTTTCGCAGAACAAAGATCGCTGGCATGGAACTTTCATCTTTGTCGGACAACCCGCCGAAGAGCGTATTCGCGGCGCCGCCGCCATGCTGAAAGACGGGCTCTTCACTCGCTTCCCGCGTCCCGACTTCGCTATCTCGCTTCACGATACCGCCGGATCTGCCGGCAGGAAAGATGGGCTTCACCTCCGGGTATGCGCTCGCCAATTCCGATTCGGTCGATGTGACCATCTACGGCAAAGGAGGCCACGGCTCCGCTCCTCAGGTTGCTATCGATCCCATCGTGATCGCTGCACGCACCGTTGTTGCGTGGCAGACGATCGTCTCCCGCGAAATCAATCCTCAGGATCCGGCAGTGATTACCGTCGGATCTATTCATGGCGGCACCAAGCACAACATCATCCCCGACGAAGTGCGCCTGCAACTCACCGTGCGCTCCTACAAGGACGACGTGCGGCAGCACCTGATCGATTCCATCGGACGGGTCGCCAATGGCGAAGCCAGCGCGGCTGGAGCACCTAAACCCCCTTCCGTGCAAGTCATCGAAAGCGTGAAGGCGGTTTACAACGATCCAGCGCTTACCCAAAGAATTGCCGAAACGCTCAGAAAAACTTTCGGTGCCGACAACGTCGTGCAGGAACCTGCCGCGATGGCGAGCGACGACTTTGCGGAATACGGCCGCGCCGGAGTGCCGGCCTTGCAGTTCTCGCTTGGGAGCCGTAAATCCAGCAGAGTTCGAGAAGGCTAAAGCTACCGGCACCAAGCTGCCCGGACCGCACTCGCCCTTCTTTGCGCCCGATCGCGAGCCCAGCCTGCGCACCGGCATCGAGGCCGAAACCGCCGCAGTCCTGGAGTTGTTAGGGAAATAAAGCGAGCTTACGCGTAGAGAAGCAGCTCAGCTGCGTCTCAGAAGCGAAACAAATAAGACGCCTTCACAAACAGATTGCGCCCGTCGTTGCGAAAACGATTTCCGAAAAGAAGATTTCCGTTGATATCCGCCTGCAACGGGTCCAGCACCGTCTCCAGGTTGCTGTTGTAGCCAACATAAAACGCGGTGCTCGGGTGCACCAGGTAGGTCACCAGAAAATCCGCGTTGAAGTCTTTCTGCTGATAAATCGAGGTAAAGGAAGGATTGCTGAGCACCGCGTTGTACTGCCCGATAAAACGCAGCGAGAGTTTCTTGGTGAATTGATAATTCCACTTCGAACGAAGAATGTCGTTGTTCAGCGCGCCGATGCTTCCGGTGCGGTTATGCAGGCGGAAGAGAATGAATTCATTGTCCACGCGCAACGACTTGTTGGGACGGACCGTTAACGTGGCCGTTGTGCTCGTACGGCCTGCAAGAAACGGGATTTCGATCCCCGGCGGATCGTAGTTCACCCGCGTTCCGAAGCGATAGTCCAGGTGGAACGAGACCGGCCGGTAGTATCCCGTATCAAAAGAGATCTCCGTGGTGTGACGCACATATTTTTGATTCGCAGTCAGAACTGAGAAGTCTTTCGGCCGCAAAACCTCCGCTTCTTTCGCGTATAGCAGGGTCACGAACGTCTGTCCCACAAATTCTGCTCGGATCGAAGGCGTGTACCCCGACATGAGGTAATTTCCCTCATGATCCCAGGTGTTGTAGATCTCCATCTGAGGCGTCCACGAGATCAGCCGTTTGCCCTCAGGGCGGAAGCTGTACTGAACGCGGTGATAGAGATTGTGAATATCCGGCTGCGGATCAAACCCGGTCAGCGTGCGGAAATCATTACTTCGATCGCTGTAGTCGAAAAAGTAGTTGAAATTGCGTCCCTGTCGCTGCAACGTCACTTCCGCCGCCGGACCTGCCTGGTAATTTCCGGTAGTCAGGAAAGTCGAATCCACCGGGTTGATCGTTGAACTCACCACGCCTTGGAAGCTGGCGACCCAGTGATCGTTCAGGGTGAGTCGTCCATCGATCCCCCCGACCCGATTAAAGTACGGGCCAAACTCGCGGTCCGAGAAGAGAACACCGATGGTTGATTGAGAGCCAATATCCCGGCTAATGCGTGCGATTGAAAAATACGCGTGTTGGTTATTCAGCGGATCGGTCACCGGCACATCGCGTCCCGGACCAACATCGTCGGCCGCCAACAGTCCCACCGCCCAAGGTCCATCTTTTCCGGTCAACCGCACTCCCCACTTCGGCTGTTCAATGCGGCGGGTGAATACCAGATCGATAGGGGTTTGAAAGTAATTGGAGTTTTCCAGGAAAAACGGCCGCTTTTCGGGGAAGAAAACCTCAAAGCGTTGGTTGACCGTGACCTGCGGTTGATCCGACTCGACCTGGCTGAAATCTGGATTGGCTGTGGCATCGAGAACAAACTTATCTTTGAGCACCACTTTCCCATCCAAGCCCACCTGACCATAAACATCGCGCTGGGAATAAGTCGGATTAAAAGGATCGCGCAAATCCAGTTCTTTGAAAGATCGCATAATCCCGTACGGAATCAGCTGAATATTGCGTCCTGGGGATATCTGTTGCAGTCCCGAGGCCTGCCCTTCCTGGTTGAGCCTTCCCTGAATCCGGCTCGAGTACGGAGGCCAGAATGTGTCCTCGTTATTGCGAGGAATTCCCCGGTTCAGCAAAATGCCCCAGGTCTGCGGATCGGTGGACGCAAATCGTAAACTGCGGAACGGGATAGCCATCCACACCACGTAGCCCTGCTCGGTTGGCCTGGCTTCCGAGTCCCACACCGTGTCGAAGGAAAAATCGAAGTCTTGTCCCTCTGTCCACAGAGCATCTGCCTGCACCCCCAAAGGATTGGCTAAAAATGCATAAGCGCGACGATGGTCGTTGAAGGTGTCGAGCATGATCTCGACGGAATCGTCGTCGAAAATGTCTTCCCGTCGCGAAAGCCGGGCGCGCAGTTTTCCACGTTCGGTATCGAAACAAACAAAGATCGCGTATAGATTCTTGTCGTTGTACCCCAGATAAACGTCCGTGCGCTGCGTGGAGGGTTGACCATCACTCGGAATTCGCTGGGTGAAGCCGGATATCCGCGCCATTTTTCCGAGCCAAAGATCGCTCGGCCCCATGCTGAGGAAGTCATCAAGCCTTGGAGGACTGCTGAGGCGCGGAATGACAACGTGGCCGAATTCTGGTTCGGCGGAGGCAAAACTGCTGCCGGTTACCAACCACACCACTGCCAGCACTAACGCCGCTGCACGACAGGCTACAGACAACGGACCCTCCCACAGTTTTTGCCTGGAACGACCATGTTAGACGGACACGGCGCTTTTACGTAAGTTACGTTTGTGTTTCGGGCCACCTGGAAGTGTTGACGTAGGACAGAATGCTTTCCGGCTAGGGGAGCCTGGATTCCATGAACGACTTGACCACGATATTGTTGGGTTGGAGTCCTACCTGTACCATCAGCAACAACGAATATTCGCCCGGATCTTTTCTGGTCGGCGTCTTTCTCTGGAGCACGGCCATGTCGCCCGAATCTGAATTCAGAACCAGTACGTACGCCTCGTTCTGAGACAGAGCGACAGCGTCCGGACCATTACCCACCGCGAGCGACGCCACCACCCTTCCAAGGTCAATGTCGTAGACAGCCACGTTATTGGACCCAAAATTCGCTTCGTACAAACGGGAATTATCGGCAGTGATAACTCCGCGCACAGGGTGTGTCCCAACCAAATAGCTGCCCCCGACTTCGTTGGTGGTGGTTTCGATGATCGAGATGTTGTCGGAGTCGAAATTCGAGACAATCAGTTCGCCTCCATCCGGCTTCAGCAGCAGGCTCACAGGAGTTCTCCCGACATCGAGCAACGCAAGCAGGCGGTCGTTCTTCAGGTCGATTGCCGCCACTTGTCCGGAACCGGAGCACGCCACAAAGGCCTTCCGGCTGTCATGCTGAATGGCGAGGTCGCTGGGCTGTGAGCATGCCTGCACCGTATCCCGCACTTTTAACTGTTCCGCATCCACCAGAGATACGGTACCGTCCGCGCGATTGGCGACCACCACGATCTTGCCGTCCTCTGAAACTTTAGCGATTTCCGGTGAGCCGCCTACCTTCAAAGTCGCAATGACGATTTTCTTTTCGAGATCCAGGACCGAGATATTCGCCGAACCGGAATTGGGGACGTACCCTCGTTTTCCGTCCGGACTGACAGCCATAAAGTACGGACGCCCATGCACGCCGATGGTGGCAACGACGGCGTTGCGCTGGGCATTAATTACGGTGACATTGTCGGAAGCGGTATTCACAACGTAGATTTCCGGCTTCTTCGGATTGCTGACAACGCCGGTCGGATTATTTCCCACCGGAATGCTTTTGATAACGTTGAAGCTGGGGATGGGTCTTGGTGTGAGGTCGATCACGCTTACCGTGTTGCTCTTGCCATTCGTCACATATGCATATTCCCGGTAACTTGGCCCGTAATCGGGCAGCGATCGTTGATGGAAATACCACCATCCGATGCCCAATATCACCGGCGACAGCACGACAATGACAAGGAATTTTCTCAAGGAAGCGGCAGTTGGAATGCGTCAGACTTGTTGCATGTTGCAATCAGCACGGGCGATGGCTCACTCAGTGACCAGGGGATGCATGTACCGCAGGTTGCGGCAATCCTTCACGAGCTTCCGGCACCGTCCGCCCTACCACCGGCGCGATCTGCCGCACCTGTGCCATCAGTTCTTCGAATTGCTCCGGGTAGAGCGATTGAATGCCATCGGAAAGGGCTTTGTCCGGATTGTTGTGAACCTCGATGATAAGGCCGTCTGCTCCCACGGCGACCGCCGCCCGCGACAGCGGAGTCACTTTGTTTCGTTTCCCTGTGCCATGGCTCGGATCCACGACGATCGGAAGATGGCTCAGCCTCTGCACCGCTGGAACAAGGCTTAGGTCCAATGTATTGCGGGTATGGTCCGCAAAGGTCCGCACCCCCCGCTCGCACAGCACGACGTTGTAGTTGCCTTCACTCATTACGTATTCGGCCGCCATCAGAAATTCTTCCAGCGTCGCCGACATCCCGCGTTTGAGCAGCACCGGCTTGCGCGCTCGTCCCGCTTTCTTCAGCAGCGAGAAGTTCTGCATATTGCGTGCACCAATCTGGATGACATCCGCGTACTGTTCCACCAGCTCGAGCGATTCGTTATCGATAGCTTCCGTGACGACCTTCAGCCCGAACGCATCCCGAATTTCGGCCATGATGCGCAGACCCTCTTCGCCCAATCCCTGAAACGAATAAGGCGAAGTTCGCGGCTTATACGCACCTCCACGAAAAAACTGGGCGCCCGATCTGCTCACCTTTTCTGCCACCGCGAACGCCTGGTCTCGACTCTCTATTGCGCACGGGCCAGCGATGATCGCAAGCGAACGCCCCCCGATGGTGGCCTCTGAACCAGGGAAGCGTATGACGGTGTTCTCGTCTTTCACATCCCGGCTGACCAGCTTGTAAGGCTTGGTGACGCGGATGAGTTCCTGCACGCCGGGCATTTCTTCCAAGGTGCCGGGCTCGACCTCGGCGCGGTTTCCAGTAATACCGATGGCGGTACGCAGCGCGCCCGGCATGGCATGCGCGCGATAACCCAGGGTTTCGATTTTTTCGCAAACCGCGCGCACTTGTTCTTCTGTGGCGTGGGCCTGCATGACGACTAGCATGGAGGACTCCGGAAACCTTTAAGTTTATCGTTCCCGCGCCTCGGCGACAACCGTGAGACTCAGGTCTGAAGGCCGGCATTTATACTGGACGTATGGCCGGGGAACGGGACATTCTCAAACTGCCTGCTCCCAAGCAGCCGCCAAAACTGACCTCGCGCCGGATTGGTATTCACACTTCCAGCGCCGGTGGCGTCCACACCGCTGCCGAACGGGCTTACCGGCTGGGGTGCAACACTTTCCAGATGTTTTCCTCCAGCCCGCGGCAATGGGCCCCGTACGAGCTTTCGACCAACCACTGTGACGAGATGGGCCGCCTGCGGGAAACATACAAGCTGCGGCCCCTGGTGATCCACACCAATTACCTCATCAACCTTGCCAGCACGACTCCGCTATTCCTGAAAAAGTCGATCGAAGCGTTTCGCGGAGAAATCGAGCGCGCCCTCGCGCTCTGCGCGGAATATCTGGTGCTGCATCCCGGCTCTTTTCGTGGTGACGACCGAGAGCAGGGTCTGCTGCGAACGGCCGCCGCCATAAATGCGGCGACCCATGGTCTGGACCTTGCTAAGGGCAAGCTGACCATCCTGATCGAAAACACAGCAGGCGCTGAATTCTCCCTCGGAGGAAGTTTCGAGCAGGTGGCGGAAGTTCTGGACCGTCTTGACGGCCTGGTACCGGTCGCCGCTTGCATTGATACCTGCCATACCCACGTCGCTGGCTATGACATTGTGAGCGAAGAAGGAATGAAAGCCACGCTGGCCCACTCTGGATAACACTGTCGGACTAAAGAATGTTCGCGTGATTCATTGCAATGATGCGAAAGCGGCGCGCGGATCGAAATTGGATCGCCATCAGCACATCGGGAAGGGAACCATTGGCATCGAACCGTTTCGCCGCCTGCTGAACGATGCTCGTCTCGCCCACGCCGCATTCATTGCCGAAACCCCCATCGACGAACCCGGCGATGACCAAAGAAATCTGGACGCATTGAAAGCGCTGGTGACAGCGAAAACCCGTCGGTAGAGACGCAGCCTCGCTTGGTCTTGCTTGCGCCGCTAGACCCACGTCTCTACAGGCACATGAGCCTCGTTGTAAAATGGAAGATTATCCAAAGCTGGTTCACCCTCTCTATGCCCCAGGAAGAAAACCGGGACGAACGTTACGATGCCCAGCGCATCGAGACTAAATGGTCTGAGCGCTGGCAACAGGATCCTTCTCTCTACGCTGCCGAAGCAAATTCCACGAAGCCGAAATATTACGCGCTCGAGATGTTGCCTTACCCTTCCGGCGCGCTTCACATGGGACACGTGCGCAATTATTCCATCGGTGACGCCCTTGCGCGCTACATGTGGATGAACGGCTACAACGTGCTGCATCCCATGGGATGGGACTCGTTCGGCTTGCCGGCGGAAAATGCGGCGATTGCAAACAACACTCCTCCGCGTGAGTGGACACTCAAAAATATCGCCAATATGAAGGCGCAAATGAAGCGGCTTGGCTTCGCCTACGACTGGTCGCGCGAAGTCACCACCTGTTTGCCCGATTACTATCGCTGGAACCAGTGGTTCTTTATCAAGTTGTATGAAAAGGGCCTCGCCTATCGCAAGAAGAGCAAGGTGAATTGGTGTCCGAAGTGCGCCACCGTGCTTGCCAATGAACAGGTAGTAGCAGGCCGCTGCTGGCGTCACGAAGATACTGTTGTCGAGCAACGCGAACTCGAGCAATGGTTTTTGCGCATTACGCAATATGCCGACGAGTTGCTGAGTGGCTTGGACAAGCTTCCGGGTTGGCCCGAAAAAGTTCGCACCATGCAGCGCAACTGGATCGGCCGCAGCGAAGGTGCGCTCATCGAGTTCAAACTCGATGGCCCTACCGGTCCCGCGGGATCAAAGATCCCCGTCTTCACCACACGCGTGGACACGATCTACGGCGCTACGTCGGTACAACTTGCGCCCGAGCATGCAATCGTCGCTGATATCGCTTCGAACAATCCAGATCTGCGCGCCAAAGTGGACCAGTTGATGGCTGAACAGCGGAAGGCAAAAGAGTCTGGCGACATCGGCGCGATCGAAAAACATGGCGTGAACACCGGCCGCTATGCGATCAACCCCTTCAACGGAGAGAAGGTTCCGATCTGGGTTGCCAACTACGTCGTCACCGATTATGGTACCGGCGCGGTTATGAGTGTCCCCGCACACGATGAGCGCGATTACGAGTTCGCCAAGAAATACGGAATCGAAATTCGCCTAGTCATTCTGCCCAAGCTGGCAGATCCGGAAGAGACCGTCGTTGAACCACCGCTTCCGTTCACAACCCTCGATGGATTCCTGGTGAACTCCGGCCCGTTCAGTGGACTGGATTGCGGCGAAGCGCTTCGGGCGATGGCCGCGGATGCCGAGAAGAATAATTTCGGTAAGGCCACGGTTACATTCCGTTTGAAAGACTGGGGAATCTCGCGGCAGCGTTACTGGGGCACGCCGATCCCGATGTTGTATTGCGAGAAAGATGGCATCGTTCCGGTGCCGGAGAAAGACTTGCCCGTCATTCTTCCAGACAAAGTGGATATCACTCTCACCGGAGGCTCACCTCTCGGCCGTGTGCCCGAATTCGTGAATGCTGTGTGTCCTAAGTGTGGAGGCCCGGCGCGGCGCGAGACCGATACCATGGACACTTTCGTCGATTCGTCCTGGTACTTCTATCGCTACACCGACGCTCGTAACGACGAAGCCCCCTTCGACAGCGACACGGTGATTACTGGTTTCCCATCGATCAGTACATCGGCGGTGTTGAGCACGCCATTCTTCACCTGATCTACTCGCGCTTCTGGACCAAATTCATGCGCGACATGGGACTGGTTCGCAATGACGAACCGGCCGAGCGTCTCTTCACGCAAGGCATGATCATCAAGGACGGCGCGAAGATGTCGAAGAGTCTCGGCAACGTAGTCTCCCCGGATGACATGGTCCAGCGGTACGGCGCCGACAGCGCGCGCATGTACACCCTTTTCGCGACCTCGCCGGAAAGCGAACTGGATTGGCAGGACAGTGGAATCGAAGGCATTCAGCGTTTTCTCGGTCGCGTGTATCGCTACGTTTCCCGCAATGCAGACTCTACGGTTGGACCGATTCCCTCGTCCTTGGCGCCGGAAGCGCGCCAGATCCAGCGCAAGCTGCACCAGACCATCAAGCGGGTGAGCGACGATTTTCAGGGCCGCTGGCACTTCAATACCTCGATCGCCGCGATTATGGAGTTAATGAACGAACTCTATGCCGCCGATGACAAGGCGGGAGCGATTCCGGCTGGGCTGTCAGCGGCAGTGCAGCGCGACCTGGTGCTCTTGCTGGCACCGTTTGCGCCCTACTTGGCAAGCGAACTCTGGGAGATGCTCGGCGAGAAGGAAAGTCTGCTGCGCGCTTCGTGGCCGAAGTATGATCCGGCGCTCGCCAAGGAAGACGAAATCGAGATCCCTGTGCAGGTGAACGGAAAGTTGCGTAGCCTCATCCGGGTTCCCGCTGAAGCCGCGAAAGACACCATTCGTGAGCGTGCGCTAGCCGACGAAAAAATTCAATCGCTCATGGTCGGGAAAGAAGTGAAGAACATCATCATCGTTCCCGGCCGGCTGGTGAACATCGTAGTGAAGTAATTCACAAATGAGGCGCAAACAAAACGGGACCGTGAGGTCCCGTTTCCAAACGCCTACTTTTTTCTTACTGCCCTGCTCCCATCTGGCCTTCTGAAAGCACCAGAGCTTCCTTGCGTTTTCCGAAATCGATTTCGCTGATGGCTTTTCCGCCGCCGCTGGCATCGTTCAGAATGACTGCGTTATAGGGAGCCGGGCTGTCGTGGTTCACTAGCTTTCCGGAAGTCGTCGCCACCGTATTTTTGCCCTGCATAATTTTAACCTGCACCGAATCCCCACTGCCGTCCCACTCAACCTTGTAGTTGCCCGGCTTCAATTCCGTGGATCCCACCTTGACATTCTCCGCTACAGTAAACTTTCCCGAGTTGTTGGTTCCGTTGTCCTTCGCCATCGCGCTCAACGGCAGCAACAAGGCAACGCCGGCAAGCAGTAGTAGGTCTTTTGCGATTTTCATGACTCTCCTCACAATCGTTTGGCCAGCCGTTACCGTTTTTTGGTTCGCCCGGCAATGCAGTACGAATATTCTGTCTCTGCATGCAAGATGTCTCGCTACACGATATGGATGCAGAAGTTTTCTGCGCGCAGAGCACTCAACATTGACAATTGACATCGGTTACTCCCGATCTTTTCTGATTGCGATATCCTGATCTAGGATGAAGCGCATTTCGCCAACTTGGGAAGGTTTTCGAGCCATGGTTCGTCGTCCAAGTATTGGACTGGCGGAAATTACTTGGCGATGGTGCTTCGGAGCTACATTCCTTTTTCTGGTCGCCGTTTCATTCTTGGAGTATCTCGATACATTGCCGGTCACGGCTGCCGACCTTTTTCTGCTGAAAACCAGGCAGCCTTTCCTGATTTCCCAGGCCATCTCGCACATTCTGCGGGGAAGCGCTCCCCGCGTGATCGTCACTGCTGCCGCGATAAGCATCGCCATGGCGTTCGCCTGGATCGTAGCCGGTTCGCTTGGGCGCGCGGCGACACTCAACGCGCTGATTTCCGGTCTTCGTCTCTCCTTCTCAGAAGGCGGCGATTTCCAAGTGCCGAGAGCGCGATTTCGAACTCTTCTCGGCTTGAACTTCTTACGGATTGCCACGATTTTTGCCGCAGTCGTGGGTTTCGTCGGAGCTTTGTTGATCGCTGCCGCCGCTTCCCCCAACCGGGATCCTTCGCCTGGGAGTGCCTTCGCAATTCTCATGCTCATGATGCTGCTGATTGCGAGCGCATCGGTAATGCTGAACTGGTTTCTTTCGTTGGCCTCTGTATTTGCATGTACAGTGCAGACCGATACTTTTACCGCCCTCGCTCGTGCGGTCACGCTCTGCCGCGAACGTTTCGGCCCCGTGCTTGCCGCTTCCAGCTGGTTCGGATTCACGCACCTTGTAGTGTTTTTTGTCGCAACTTCGGCGGTCGGTCTGCCAATGGCATTTGCCGGCCTGCTGCCTGCTGCGGTTGTGGTCGGCGGGGTCCTGCTGGTGACGCTGCTTTACTTTGCGATCGTGGACTTTCTCTACATTGGACGTCTCGCAGCCTATGTGGCCATCGTCGAGATGCCCGAACTCCCCAGTCCGGTGTCCATGCCGTCCCTCGCGCCCACCACGCCGCCACGGGTCGATCAGGATGAACTCATCCTCAGCGATATTCCCATGCTGCCCGCCAGTTTTCCTTCGTGAACCTTCGTGCCCTCTGTGGTTAGTTTTTGGATTCTGGACTCCGGCGACTCTCCTCTTTACACTGAGGGACCAATTTGAGAGACTCGTCCGTGGAAACCCAATCCATCGTCGTCCTTGACTTTGGCGCGCAGTATTCGCAACTTATCGCGCGCCGCATCCGTGAACAGAATGTATTTGCCGTGGTCCTGCCCTGCACTGCCAAGTTGGAAGAGATTCGCAGCTATTCTCCAATCGGTATCGTGCTCTCCGGCGGCCCCTCCTCCGTGTATGACGCAGACGCCCCGCAAGCCGATCCCGAGGTGTTTAAACTCGGAGTGCCGGTTCTCGGCATCTGTTATGGGCTGCAGTTCATGGTGCACGCGCTGGGCGGCAAAGTTCGAGCCGCTGACAAACGCGAGTACGGGCACGCGCACATCCAAATTACCGAAACATCCCAGCTCTTTACCGAGGTTCCCCAGAATCTCTCCGTCTGGATGTCGCACGGGGACGAAGCGGTCGAACTCCCGCCAGGGTTCAAGCTGACGGCCAGCTCTCCGAATGCCGTGGCCGCGATTGAAAACGCCGACGCCAGAATGTGGGCGGTCCAGTTTCATCCCGAAGTGCACCACACGAGGATGGGAACGCAAATCCTGCGCAACTTCGCACTCAATATCTGCAAAGCCAAACCGACCTGGACACCACAGCACTTCATCGATGCCACCATCGAGAGTGTTCGCAAAACTGTGGGTAACGGCCGTGCCATCTGTGCTCTCTCTGGTGGCGTCGACTCCTCTGTGGCGGCCACTCTAGTAGACCGCGCGATGCGTGATGAGACAGGCAATATCGCGACTG
Organism: Terriglobia bacterium; assembly: GCA_963797845.1. GTDB lineage: Bacteria > Acidobacteriota > Terriglobia > Terriglobales > Acidobacteriaceae > DASREM01. The sequence continues at coordinate 271,927 of CAWCRE010000003.1, read as the reverse complement.
ACTTGCGTCTTCGTCAACAATGGCGTGCTGCGCAAAAACGAATTCGAGAAAGTCCAGCAGAACCTGCGCGACAAATTGGGTCTTCATCTGATCGGCGTCGACGCTACCGAGCGCTTCCTCAAGAAACTTGCCGGAGTTACCGATCCGGAAAAGAAGCGCAAAATCATCGGCAACGAATTCATCGCGGTCTTCGACGAAGAAGCGCACCGCATCGAGCAGACCGAAGGTAAAGTCGATTGGCTGGTGCAGGGAACGCTTTACCCCGACGTGATCGAGTCCCGCTCGGTTCGCGGGCCATCGCAGACGATCAAAACCCATCACAATGTCGGCGGCCTTCCGGAGAAGATGAAGCTGAAACTCATCGAGCCGCTCAAGGATCTTTTCAAAGACGAAGTTCGAAAGATTGGCCGCGATCTTGGCATGCCGGAAGAAATCCTGCAACGGCAGCCCTTCCCAGGGCCCGGCTTGGCTGTGCGAATCTTAGGCGAGGTCACTCCCGAGCGTCTCGCCATCCTGCGCGAGTGTGATGACGTTGTGGTCAGCGAAATCAAAGCTGCCGGACTGTACAAGAAAATCTGGCAGTCTTTCGCCGTGTTGTTGCCGGTGATGTCGGTCGGCGTGATGGGGGACCAGCGCACTTACGCTTACACCTGCGCCGTGCGCGCCGTGCACTCCGAAGACGGAATGACTGCAGACTGGGTGCCGCTCCCGCACGAAGTCCTGCAAACGATTTCGAATCGTATCGTGAATGAAGTGAAAGGCGTGAACCGGGTGGTCTACGACATCACCTCAAAACCGCCCGGCACGATCGAATGGGAGTAGTTGGGTTAGTGACGGCATCCTCGAACAAGGGTTTGGAAGCCGACGAGCCTATTTGCTCATCAACTTCCGCGAAATGGCCGTCACCATCCTCCGCGGCGCAAAGCGCACCGATTCCGCGACCAGCCAATTACGAAATCCCGAGATCACCATGGTCTTCCCTGCCATCAGGCCGCGGTAACCGTCCTGGCCACAGTCTTCGCGTCCATGGGCCGCAATTTCTTGAACAGCATGTCTCGTCATTTCCCGCCCGACCCTGAAATCCTGTGTCCGTCGCGCCCGGACATAAACATGTAACTGTAACTCCGGATCCCTCCAACTCATTCGCCAACGCTTCAGAAAATAAAATCACGTATGCTTTGGTCGCGTAGTAAACGGCCATTAGCGGACCCGCCTGAAATCCCGCCGTGGATGCCACGTTGAGAATCTTTCCGGAACGCCGTTGCACCATTGGCGCCAAAAACAGTTTCGTAAATGGGTGAGCGCTGTGATGTTCAATTGAATTTGGCCGAGCGTCTCTTCCGTGGAAGCTTGGTTGAACTCTCCAAACACCCCATATCCCGCGTTATTGACCAGAACATCGACAGAAATTCCTTGGCCCGCGAGCTGCTTAAACAGAGACTGAGGTGCAGCGGGATCGGTCAGGTCGAGCGCGATGCTCCTCGCTGAAATACCGAATTGCGATTGCAACTCAAGGGCAAACCGCGACAGCTTCTCCGCATTGCGCGCGACCAGCACCAAGTCATAATGATCTTTCGCAAACAGCTTTGCGAGTTCATATCCAATGCCACCGGAAGCCCCGGTGATCAGAGCGGTTGCCATGGATTTCCTTTTCTGAAGTGAGATTCTGCTAGGAGCCGTTGAATGCGCGCTGGGCGGAGGCCTTCAGTTCGGCCCACAGTTGCGCCAGACGATTGGCGAACGTGTCGGCCTTGCTCATGTCGTAACCACCCTGAAGCGTTCGCAGCGCTGGAGTGTACCCGGACGGGATCTCGAACAACTTCGCGTCAACCGGAGCTTCGGAAAATTCCAGCAACTCGATCTTGCCGACGGTTGTGCGCCCTTCTTCGGTTCGCTTGATGGTCTGCTCCAGTGCATAACCATGTGGAGCAGTTCCGAGGTGGGTGATGTTGATTCGGTCTCGCTGCGCGCGATCGCTACCCAGCCGGGTGCTCGCCCAAATGAAGCCGATCGGATCGGCGGACTCCTGGCATCCTAACCCCGGCAGATCGATGTACCAGCCGTCCATGATCTCGGTGCTCTCCGGAACCGATGCTCCCGGTGCTGGTTCCACTTCGGTCGTCGTCGTTACGTGCCGTGCTGTATAGGATCCGAACGTTTTCCGTTCCCCCGTATCCACGGAATCGATGGTGACGTCGACTTCCGCTCCGCTCGCGTCATTTTGCTCGACGTGAGTCGCGTGCTTCATGCGTTCCGCCCAGTCCTGAATCGGAAACCGCGCATAGACCTTGGCAGCAGGGTTTAAAGCAATACTCTGCTTCTGATCGCACTGGCTGATGCCGATATGAATCGTATTGTTTGCTGCGGTGGGTTTTTCTACCCTGGTTTCGCTTCGCTCCCGCGCGCCCTTCAGATAAAGCGTGTCAATGCTCGAACTCAGCTCTCCAACTTCCCGGTGAGTCTTGATGGTTAGGTCTTTGTAGTTGGGGACCACCACGCTGGTCAGCGCGGCCGAGGCCAGCAGCAGCAGCGAAACGAGCGCGATGATGGAGGGCATCTGGTTCCCCCGGCTCAGAAATCCTGGAACAATGCTTGCGCCTAAAAATCGAGACGGGGCGAACCCCGTCTCGATCCGTACTCTGAGCAGTCAGTTTTTATCACAAAAGGGCTTAAACGCCTACCATTACCGGCTCTGCATCGTAAATCGAGTGCCACGAGGACGCCGCTTTCAAGCGCTCGTTCACGTTTTCGATGTTCTTCACGCCCTCGGTTTCCAGCCATTTACGGAAAGCATCCGCCCCTTGCTTAGCATAGATCGGAATTCCGTCCTTCCAGGTTGCACGGCCGCATAGCACGCCATTAAATTTGACACCCGATTCGGCTGCCAATTCCAGCGCCTCGGTGAATTCCGAGTTGCTCACCCCCGCCGAAAGATAGATGAACGGCTTGGTCGCGACTGCGGCCGCCTTGCGGAACAGGTCCATCGCTTCTTGCTTGCTATACGCGGCAGGACCCTTGAAAGACTTTGCGCCCTTCCACGAACTTCATGTTCACCGGCACTTCGACTTTCATCACGTCCACGCCATAACGATCCTTGGTGAACTCTTTCATGCTCCCGATCACTGCTTCGGGCTTTTTCTTCGCGAACTCCGGACCCTTCTCGTCTACGCCTTCTTCATAGGTCACAAATTCGAGAAAGAAGGGAATATCGTTGGCGCGGCATTCGTCGCCCAGACGCTCCACCCAGGCATGTTTCACGTCATTGATGGGCTGCGGATCGAAGGGAGTGTAGTAGAGAAGAATTTTCAGGCAGTCGGCTCCGGCTTCCTTCAACCGCCGTACCGACCAGTGATCGAGAAGGTCGCCCAAACGGCCCGGGCCGGTCTTGTCGTATCCAGTCTTCTCATAAGCCAGCAGCAGGCCAGCGTTCTTGGCGCGCCGCTTGGAGGCGGGCAGTCCCCACTCCGGGTCCAGCAAAATCGCGCTGGCATGTGGCGTGAGTACCTCCGTGACCAGAATTTTGAACTCTTCCATCATCGCATCGTTAACTTCGGAACCCTTTTCCTTGGCCAAAGATTTCTGCAACGAACCGCGCTGGTCCATGGCAGCCGCCGCAATGACGCCGCGTTGATTCGATACTCTCTTCAGGCCTGCTAATTTCCCTGGGGTAAGCTTCATAAAGCCTCCAATAAGTGCGGAATAGACGTTGATCCGGGAATGCTAAGCAAACTCATTATTGTATAGCCCCAAGCCAGCGAACACGAGCACGTAATGAGAGGAGGAGGGGACCGAAATCTCGGTCGGATCAGGCTTACTGCCTTAATGTCAGCGCTCCTAGCACGGCCTGCTGCTTGGCGATCAATTGCTGTACACCCTGTTTCGCCAGCGCCTGCATGCTGCGCGAGTTGCGCGTCATCAAACACCTGGTGCTCGGCGGTCGCTTGCAACTCAACGATCTTGTACCCGGCGGTCATCACGAAGTTCATATCCACGTCGGCCCGGGAATCTTCCTCGTACGCCAGATCCAGCAGAATCTCTCCATCCACAATCCCCACGCTTACTGCCGCCACATAATCCTTCAGCGGGGCAGAGGTCAGCGTCCCAGCCTCTACCATCTTCTCCAACGCGAGTCCGAGCGCGACAAACGCTCCGGTGATCGAGGCCGTTCGCGTTCCGCCGTCAGCCTGGATCACGTCGCAATCAATCCAGATGGTTCGCTCGCCCAACCGGTCCAGGTCTGCCACCGCTCGCAACGAGCGTCCGATCAACCGCTGGATTTCGTGCGTGCGTCCGCTCGGACGTCCTTTGTTTACTTCGCGCGGAGTGCGCGTCAGCGTTGAACGCGGAAGCATGCTGTACTCCGCGCTGATCCAGCCTCTGCCGCTGTTCCGCATGAAAGCGGGCACAGTCTCTTCCACCGACGCCGTGCAGATGACACGCGTATTCCCCACTTCGATCAGCACCGATCCCTCCGCCGTGTGAATGAAGTCGGTCACGATGTTGACTGGGCGAAGCTGGTCCGGCGCGCGATTATCGCTGCGGTAGATCATAAGCCTGTGATTCTACCAGCGGTTTCGGATGTACGCGGTGACGTTACTGCGCCGACTGCATCTGCTGCACGATTTGGCTGACCTGACCCACGTCATACGGTATTGCGAGGTCAGCGTGGCCTGCCAGCGAATCGCGCGTCTTGCCGTCCACCAGAATTCGCACCCGATTGATACTTGGAATGTTCGACGCCAGCGTTTGGACCAGCGAAGCCACACTAAGCTCCTCAACCAGCACGCCTGATCGATGTCCATCGGCAAACGCCGCATTCATGTCAATAACCGCCAGGCCCGGGTCCACCAGGTAAACCTCGCGAACTTCCGATCCTGCGGGCACCGGGTGCGACGAATCTTTGTTGAGGTACATCCCCAATAGCGCGCGCAAAAGTTCCTGTGCCCGTTCCTGGCGCGCCGACGGAAGTGGAATGCGCACCCCTTGAGGGCGTACGTTACCCGGCACGTCGTAGGCTACCCATAGTGTGACTTGTTCCGACGGCCCTGAAACCGGTGCGGGCACCGGACGCGCGTCGGCAGTGCTCGGGGTGCTAGGCGAAACCGTTCCTCGCATGCGCCAAACATACACGCTCATTCCCAGCGCCACGGCCAGCATCAACGCGATCCCGATCAGCAGGTGTCTGGGCATCATCGCGCCGCCTCCAGCTTGTCTCGTACAAACAAAATCCCCGCGGCAAGTGACGAAGTGACCTGCTGTTGATACGAAACGGACGTGAGTTCCGAGATGTCGATTCCTCGCGGAGAAACCTCGACCGCCACAGCTGCCGAGATAATGTTATTCAGCGGGCGTAGCGGCGCCATGAGCCCGTGTACCGGAATCTGTTTGCGCTGCAACTCCGACGCAATACTTGCTTCCGCCGTATCACTGGCCACCCGGAATGCCGATTGTGCGTTGTCCCAGGCCAGAAATGGACCCCGGCTATCGCCGACATTGGGCACCATTGCGGTGTACAAACGCACCCCATTGCCTTGCGATGCTGCATGAATGCATACGTAGATCGCCGGGTGAGTCACATTCGCCAGAGACGCGCGCTGGTCTAAAGGAATACTCGAGTCCGTGTCTCGCACCATCATCACCGGCAATCCTCGACTCTCGAGCTCCTGACGCAGCCTTCGCGCAAATGCCAGGGTCACGTCTTTCTCCGCGAGTTGGTTCCCCAGCGCGGCCCCGCGTTCATCGCCTCCGTGGCTCGCATCAATGACCGCGAAATATTTTCTGGGCTGAGGTGTCGCACTGGAAGGAGCTGGATTCGCGGGTGCGTTTGCTGCCGGCGTAGCCTCAGCCGTTTGCGAAGCGCCGCCCGGCTCCGGAGCCGACACCACGGTGATGGTCCGCCCATCGTTGCTGAACTTGGCGAACAGCGGCGCGCTTCCGCTAATCGACAATTCCACCGCCCCATTGTTTTCCTGGTAGTTCGCCGACGAGATGAGCTTGTTGTCGAAGGTCAGGTTCTGCGTGCCCGGAGGCACCAACGGTTCGTGGGTGAATACCATGCGCAACTTCCCAGGTTCGGTCGAGATACTCGGATTGACCGGAGCACTGAAATTCAGCACCAAAGATGGCGGAGCCGATTTCACCACCTGCGCCGTGAAATGCACTGCCACGTCTCCCACAAAGAGGCGGCGAGCTTCCTGGTGAAACGCCACCGGCCCACCTAGAAATCTCGGCAGCAGGGTTACCAGCGACGAAATCGGCACCAGCCCCCGCCCGTTTTCCAAGAGAAAATTTGCGGGAAGGTCGAAACTCTGTCCCCGAACTTTGGCGCGAGTTTTTCCCGCCACGAATTCTCCATCGACGTCTTTGTAGCGCAGCTTCCATTTGCTGCTGTCGCCTTTCGCGTAGACGGTTCCCAGGTGGCTCCAGGATTTCCAATAAGCCGACGTAATCCTGTCCATTGCGCGTAACCAGGTTCAGCGAGTAATTCGCTACATTGGAATAGACCGTGATCCGCTTTTCTTCGGGAGCTGCGGAAAGGAACATTCCCGACATCACGCTTAGCGAGGCGACAAACAGAAGGATTGCTCGACCGCGAGGCGTGCTCGAATGTTTATTCGAGCGCATAAATGGTGAGTCCACTCAGCAGCTTGGGATAGAAGTCCGTCGACTTCTGGGGCAGAACTTCGCCGGCGAACGCGATATCCCGGACTTGCTGAATTCGTGCCGGATTCATCAGGAACGCGACATTTGCTTTTTCCGATCGCACTTCAGTCATGGCTTCTGCCGAATCGCGCAGGTAACGCACATTCTGCTGATCACGAATCGCCTCTTGCGAAATCCCCAGCACCAGCTCCAGCAGGATCCTGTGAAGTTGCACCACATCAAGCTGTTGTTGACGGAATGAGAATCCTGCAAACAAGCTCTCCGGAGCGCGTGGACGGTCCAGCAAAAACACGCGATCTTTGCACACCGCAAGAAATGCGGTTCCCACCTGCCCCGCTTGCTTCAGAATTGCATTCGCCCGCCTGCCATCGATCTCCGCATCCACTTCTTCCACGCTGAAGAACTCACGCGCCTGTTCGCGGAACTGCTCCGCCGAAAACGACGCCAATCCGTGTACGACCCGGTGTGTCGGCAGGATCAACAACCCGGGAGCGTCCATGTTGACGAACGTCATCATCACGAACTCATAGGTCGCATCCGCGGTATCTCCTCGTCCCGTCGTTCGTTCCTGTAATTCAAAGCAGTTTCATAACGATGATGTCCGTCGGCGATAATCAGCTTCTTGTCGCGCATCTTGCTGCACGCCAATCTGACCACGCTCTCGTCAGAAACCGGCCTGACTTGGTGCTGTACGCCGTATGCATCTCGAACGTCAATTTCCGGCGAACCTTCCTGCCCCAGCCCGCGCTCGACTTCTCCGCCGGGATCGCTATACAGCATGAAGATTTGCCCAAAGTGCGCGCGGGTAGCCCGCAACAGGTTCAAGCGGTCGGCCTTTGGCTTGGAAAGTGTCTGCTCATGCCGGAAAACGACGCCCGCGGCATAATCCTCCACTTTCCCCAAGGCGATAAACCCGCGGCGCTCTGCCAAGCTTCCTCCGCTCCGGTGGCTCAAACCGCTGCACGTAATGGTAGAGCGAAGGCCGGCGAATCCTGTCGCAGAATTCCCTCGCTACGCCATTGCTGAAAATGTTGCGCAGCACGCGTATAAACGTTACTAAAGTCACCATCGCCCGATTCCGGCTTGCCCAGGATGATTCGCACCAGGTTATAAGGACTGGCGTCGTGGTACTGCCGTTGCATCTCAAGGGTGATCTTGTCGTAAGGCTGGGTGACTACATCCGACAGGGTGACCCTGGCCGGGTCGTAACGAAGCGCGCCGAAATGGTTGAATGTAGGCCAAGTGGGAACGGTCGAATTGTAACAAGGCCAGCGGCCACGGCAAGTGTGAGCCTACGAAATCGGGGGCGAACTTGGGCAAACTTTTGCGCAGGGCACCACATCGAAGCCCGCAAGGAAAAAGGCTGACGTCCTTTCCCATTGTGATACTATCGCCGCAAATGAGGTCAACATCATGGCCCGCGAGCATGGGAGCGGGTCTCCCGTCCGAATCCGAGAACGAATTTCCCACTCGGCTACCCGTTCCGTGCCCCAGGTGCTCCTTATGCTGCGCACTCGAGACCATTGTTCATTGTCTGCCTCTGTTTTGCCCTCATGTCTGCTCTAACCTCTGCTTTCAGCCCCGCCGTGTGGGCACAAAATCAGGCCGACGACGTTCATATCCGGCCGCGGCAGGAGCCTGAGCAGCCTCAGGATCAAGTCGATCCCGCGCTCAAAGACCCACACCAAACCGTTGAAAGTGGATGTCGACCTGGTGCTGGTTCCGGTCACCATCACCGATCCCATGAACCGCCTGGTCACCGGACTCGATAAGCGACAATTTCGCCGTCTTTGAAGGCAAAGATCCGCAGGAGATCAAGCCACTTTCTCCAGCGAAGACGCCCCCGTATCCCTCGGCGTCATCTTCGACATGAGTGGCAGCATGAGCAGCAAGATCGAGCGCGCCCGCGAAGCAGTCGTCGAATTCTTCAAGACCGCCAACCCGCAAGATGAATTCTTCATGATCACCTTTGCCGACAAGCCGGACGAGATCTCCGACTTCACGCAATCGGTGGAAGACATCCAGGGCAAGCTGGTTTACACCATTCCCAAGGGACGCACCGCGCTTGCTCGACGCCATCTATCTCGGCGTCAGCAAGATGCGCCAGGCAAAATATCCGAAGAAGGCGCTGCTGATCATCTCCGACGGCGGCGACAACCATAGCCGCTACACCGAGGGCGAAATCAAATCGCTCGTCAAGGAAGCCGATGTCCTGATCTATGCCATCGGCATCTACGATCACTACTTTCCTACCGAAGAAGAGCGCCTGGGCCCACAGCTCTTAGCGAACTGTACCGAACTCACTGGCGGGCGGACATTTACAATCGATAATCCCAACGACTTGGCGGACGTGGCTACAAAAATTGGTATCGAGCTACGCAACCAATATGTACTCGGATACCGTCCAAAGAACCCGGCACACGATGGCAAATGGCGTAAGATAAAGGTTAAGCTTATTCCACCAAAAGGATTGCCGCCGCTCCGGGTATATGCCAAGACGGGATACTATGCGCCTTCAGAATGACCGTCTCTACTCCCTGCTCTTAGCAGTCTTTTTTGCTGCTGAGTTCGGCGATTTGGGCACAGAGCACTGCTCCATCCTCCACTCCACAAAGTGCCGCTCCTTCCAACGCTGGGTCGCAGAATGAAGGCCCGGCGAGTCCGCCGCCTCCGCTTTTTCACGGTTCCAACGCCCCATCCAATGCGCCCGCAGGGCAGGCATCCTCGCCGCAGACGCCTTCTAACGCGCCTTCCGGCAATGGGGACCAGGCAGCCCCGGCTGATCAGCAGGGGCAGGCCCCCGACAAGGACAGCGGAACCTTCGTTTTCAAGGCTGAAGTGCAGGAAGTCACGCTGCACGCGACCGTGGTTGACGAGAAGCAAAGATTGATCACCAACCTCGAACGCAATCGCTTTCACTGTTTTTGAGAATGGCCAGCCGCAGGTCATCAAGGACTTCCGCCACGAAGACGTGCCCGTCGCCATGGGCATCGTGATTGACAACTCCGGATCCATGCGCGAAAAGCGCGACAAGGTGAATAAGGCCGCATTGAATCTGGTGCGCTCCAGCAACCCGCAGGACCAGGTCTTCGTCGTCAATTTTAATGACGAGTATTACCTCGATCAGGATTTCACCGGAGACATCAACAAACTTCGCGAGTCTTTGGAGAAAGTCGAATCCCGTGGCGGCACCGCACTCTACGACGCCGTAGTTGCCTCAGCCGATCACCTCGCCAAGAACGCGAAGCTATCGAAAAAAGTTCTATTCGTCGTGACCGACGGCGAAGATAACGCCAGCCGCGAGTCACTTGAGCAAGCAGTGCGCCGGCTGCAGGAAGAAAATGGTCCAACCGTCTACGCCATTGGTCTGTTAGGGGACGAAAAAGCTCGCCGCGCCCGTCGAGCCCTGCAAACCTTAGCGGAACGCACTGGAGGCATCGCCTTTTTGCCTCGTACTCGTGGATGAAGTTGACGAAATCAGCCGAGCCGTCGCCCACGACATCCGCAACCAGTACACGATCGGCTACTCTCCCACCACTCCCAAGAGTGTGGGCGGCTATCGCACCATTCGCGTGGATGCCCGCGCCAAGGGCTATAACAAGCTCACCGTCCGTACTAGAACCGGATACTACCCAGGACAAGAGAAGGGCGCAGAATAATTGTCTGGATTCGCTAGTCCAGCACTCACTCAATAACTGAAGGCCTGTAGTTGGCTTACGCCCGCGTTGGGACCATCTACATATCCGGTCCGGGTTGCAGGGTTCAGCGCGATATGGGTCGCGACCACATTGGATGCATTCGAGAAATTGAATCCGTTCAGCGACTCCACGAGGTTTCCGTGAATGTCGTACACCTGGATGCTGCTTCCTGATATTGGTGCTGGATACTCCTTGCGCTACCAGAAACAGCTTGTTCACGGGGTCGTACTCAACGTCAGTCCCGCTCTGCAATTGCCCCGTAGCTCCCGGAAGGACGACCGCAAATCCTGTCTGGGTGGTCAAGTCGTAGAACTCTACGCGGAAGTCAACTTCGGTGGTAGTGACGGCAATTTGGTCATCAGCATCGACCGCAAGGCCGTTAATAAATCCCTGATGAAAAGGCGCCGGGCCAGGAAGGCCGGTGAACTCCGTTATCTGGCCGCTTGTCAGGTTCACCAAAGCAATCTTCGGCGGCGGGCCTCCGACTGCCCCGTCAGACGCTGCAAGCACTGCGACGTCGTTGATCGGGTCGTAGGCTAGTTGCGGATTACTGATGAAGGTCGGGTCTTGCAGGTTGATCTGCGGGCTGAAGGTATTCCCCGCGACATCAGTGCCAAACACGAATCTCTGTCCGGCCCCTACATTGTGAAAAGCAAGAACCGCCGAGCGTGAGACGCCCTGATTCCGGCTGACAAAGCTAATCAGGTCGTTCTTCTGTAGCGGAGGTGTCCAGGAACCGGTAACCCGGTTTGAACTCAGAGGATTTAGCGTGTCGAAGCTCCGTGTGACGTGCAAAAGACTCTGAACGTGTTCGCGTTCCACCAGGCCGACCTGATTTCCGACAACGCCTAGCGTCACAAAATCGTCCATGGTGGTGGTCTTACCAACGACTTTCAGAATCTGACCGGTCGTCTGATCGAACGTCTCGATAGCCGCCAGCACCTTTCCGCCGGACAGCGTTTTAGCCTCGGTTAACAAGCCTTCGGTCCCGCTTTGGTCGATGTCAAATCCAAAAATTTGTCCGCCAAATTGGCTCTGCACCACTACCCCGGTCGGACCGGTCTGAAGAGGAAACACTCGTCCCTGCGCAAACGCAGCAATGCCCGCCATAGGCAACAGCAAGAGGCATAGCGCAGGTTTTAGAACAAACATGGCCAACCGGCAAAGCCTCGGCCAAACAGATTTGTGCATAGACGAACCTCCAGGTTTTTGAGCCAGATGCGGACTGCCGGCGTCGAGGGCTGAGGTTACAACATTCTTGGGGAGGTATGTCACGCACATGTCATCAGTTCGTAAAAGTTGTCAACTGGACGCCGCGTTTTGGTTAAGCGCGTACTGCTCCAGCGCGTGCGCATACACATCCAACGTTGACGCTCCGGCCCGGCTTTACGTACCCTGTAAGGTGCGGATGAAAACCATCGAGGGATCGCGGCTCCGTGTGTCCGACGACATCACTCAACTCGTCGGCGAAACTCCTATTCTCCAACTCAAGAAATTAATTCCCGCGGGGTCAGCCGATGTCTTTGCCAAGCTCGAGTACCTGAATCCCGGAGGCAGCGTCAAAGATCGTGCTGCGATTGGCATTATTCGACGCGCCGAGAGGGAAGGGAACCTCCAGCCGGGCGGCACCATCGTCGAAGCCACGGCCGGAAACACCGGCATCGGCCTGGCCCTCATTGGAGTGAATCGCGGTTACAAAGTCGTGCTGTTCGTCCCCGAAAAATTTTCCGAGGAAAAAGTCATGATCATGCGGGCCCTCGGCGCCCAGGTGACCCGCACACCGGACGACGAGGGCATGCAGGGCGCAATCAAGCGGGCGAAGGAACTCGCCGCCAGCGATCCCAACGCATTCATGGCGGGACAATTCGAAAATCCCGCCAATCCCGATTATCACTACGAAACCACCGCCCGCGAGATTTTCGATCAGATGGAAGGCCGCATCGACGCCGTCGTGGTGGGCTCGGGCACCGCCGGCACATTCACCGGCATCGCCCGCTTCATGAAAGAGCAATTGCCCAGCGTGCTCGCCTACGCAGTAGAAACCCAAGGCTCGGTTCTCGGCGGGGGCCCTCCCGGACAACACAAAGTGGAAGGCATCGGCTCAAGCTTCATTCCCAAGAATTTCGACGCCTCGGTCTGCGACGAAGTGTTGATGGTTAAAGATCCCGAGGCTTTCGGGATGGTCAAGGAGCTTGCCGCGAAAGAAGGCGTGCTGGCAGGATCAAGCGGGGGTGCCAATGTTTATGCATCGTTGCAAATCGCAGCCCGTCTCGGAAAGGGCAAGCGCGTAGTCACCCTCATCCCCGATTCCGCAGAACGTTATTTATCCAAAAAGATCTTCGAAGGCGGAATCTGAAAGCAGCCGTTAGCTCTTAGCCATTAGCATTTGGCCTTTCGAGAACCACGGCAGTCGGTTTTGACTAAGTGCTAACGGCTAAAAGCTAAGGGCCGATTAAATCATGTCCAAAAATCTCGCACTCACGCCTTTTCAACCCGCGCCATCCACGACGGCCAGGAACCCGATGCGCTAACCGGAGCCGTCACTGTTCCGATTTATCCCACTTCGACGTACGTGCAGCAGGGAATTGGCGAGCACAAGGGGTACGAATATTCGCGCGTCTCCAATCCCACACGGACCCGGCTCGAGGAAAATCTTGCGTCCCTCGAAGGCGGTATCGCCTCGCGTGTTTTCGCCAGCGGCATGGCTGCCATTAATGCGATCACGACCATGTACAAGTCGGGCGATCACATCGTCTGCGGCAACGACTTGTACGGCGGAGTGCCGCGCCTGTTCAATCAGGTGCTGGCCGACTTCGGGATGGAATTCTCGTACGTCGATACTTCAGACGCCGAAGAACGTGGAACGCGCGATTCGCAAAAATACCCGCATGGTCTACATCGAGACCCCGACCAATCCGCTGATGAGCCTCACCGATATCGCCGCCGTCAGCCGGATCTGCCGCCGCAATAAAAAAGTGGAGTTAGTGGTCGACAATACCTTCATGTCGCCCTATTTCCAGCAACCGATTACGCTTGGCGCCGACATGGTGGTCCACTCCACCACGAAATTCCTGAATGGCCACAGCGACGGCTTAGGCGGTGTTGTGGTGTGCGCAAAGCCGGAACACGCCGAGAAACTCGCATTCATCCAGAAAGCAGCGGGCGCGATCCTGTCGCCATTCGAGTGCTGGCTGATTCTGCGTGGAGTCAAAACTCTTGCCGTCCGCATGAAAGAACATGACCGCAACGGCAGGATCGTCGCCGACTTCCTCAACCAACATAAGCGAGTAAAGAAAGTGTTCTACCCGGGGCTGCCGGACCATCCTCAGCATGAACTCGCCAAAACGCAGATGAGCGGCTTCGGTTCCATGATTACGTTTGAAACCGGCTCCCTCGCGAATGCAAAACGAATGCTGAAAAAAGTCCGCGTCTGCTCGCTCGCCGAATCTCTCGGCGGTGTCGAAACTCTGATTTCCCATCCCGCCACCATGACTCACGCCGCCTTGGGTGAAAAAGGACGGAAGGCTATTGGCATCACAGACGGAATGGTCCGCATTTCGGTGGGTATCGAGGACGTCGAGGATATATTGTCAGACCTCAATCAAGCCTTGGCCGCGATCTGAAGAGCTTAAGTTACTTCCTGGGAAGCGGCGGAGAACTATGGCCGCCACACTGCATCACTCCCAGGTACGCCGCCCACGGGCCCACCGCTTCGCGGTACTGATGCGCCATGATCCGCGAGATCTGGTGCACATGCGTTAAATCATGCGCTGCCCATGTCGCCAGTAGTTGAGAAAGTGTGACTACCCCGAGCTCCGGATGCCGCCCGCGCCGGGCTAAGTCCTCCGGCCGCAAGTTCAATCCACGCAATTCGGCGATGTTGTTCGCTCGCAACTGGGCAAATTCATCCAGCAATTCCGACAACCGCCTCCCGTTGTTTTCCCGTTCCTGCGCCTGCCGGTCAAAAGGCACAAATGATTTCGTCTCGCCAAATTCCAGGATCATTTTTACCCGCGGCATCCAGTCTGTCAGTTCCCCATGGATCAGGTGGCCCACGACGTCATAAACGGTCCAGGTCTTGTCGCCTTCATTGCCGAGCGTCCAGGTGTCCGGCAAATCGCGCAGAAGAGCATTAAGAGCAGAAGGGGTGCGCTTGAGAATGGATATCGTGTCTGGAAGGTTATGTTCCATGCTGCTTCTGATTCGTGAGTTTTTTGGTGGATGCTTTTTCTGTACGCAGTTCGGCCCATTGCGAAGTCACTGGCACGATTCTCTTCAGAAATTCCCCCCTCGTTCTTTTCGATCACCCCAGTGGCCAGGTTCTTTGTCTCTCCCTAGCTAGCATCCGTCCCCAGTCGCTTGCCTAATCCGCCTATGCCAACCATGATGTACCGCCTCAATGGAGGCCTATTCCGCGTCGGCGTGAACATGGAGGAAACTTGAATCGAAGCATTTGGCAAATGTTTTGTAGCGTAGGATGCGCACTGGTTTTGGCTGGCATCGCCTCATTGCCTTCCGCGGCCCAGGGCACTATCGTCAAACGGATCAATCCTCCGGGATCGAGCTACACCACGGCGGCCGGATTGAACAACACTGGCCTGGTCGTGGGCACGTTCGAGTTGCCCGGACAACAGCTCCAGGGCTTCTCGTACCTTGTCAACAGCGGCACCTATACCACCTTCAACGCGCCGGGTGCGGCTTACACCGTCGCGCTCGGGAGTCAATGACAGTGGCACGATTTCCGGCACATTCACAACGCCTGATGGAGTGACGCATGGTTTCTTTCTGAATGGCACGAAATTCACTCAGTTTGATGTCAGCGGAAGCTCAGGCACTGCGGTTCATGGAATCAACAACGCCGGGGATTTTGCGGGCACTCTGGGGTCCAACGGAAACTACCGGGGTTTTCTGAGCGTTGCAGGCAAGCTCACAGGTTTTGCCGTGAACGGCAGACCGACCGAAGTCTACGGGATCAACCAGGCAGACACAACGGTGGGATATTTCATCAACGCGCAGGCCACCGCCTTTCACGGCTTTTCGCGTGACAGCGCGGGCCACTACACTCAGATCGATTTTCCCGGCTCGACTTCGACTGCATGCACGTCCATCAACGACGCCGGCGTAATTACTGGTTTTTACGTCGATACGGCAGGCGCGAATCATGGGTTCATTCTGGACAACGGAAACTACAAGACCAGCACGCTACCCTACCTCGCGCAACTAAACAATGTCGGAGCCTTCGTCGGCTCAAGCGTCACCAAAACCGGCCAGACTGTCGGCATCATTGTTCAGCCGGGGCGCTAGATGTGGTTGTAGGCGTCCGGCAAAATCCTGGGTGAGCATCAACTCACCCAGGATTTCGCTGATCTGGTTATTTTGAAGGAGTATTGCGACGCTCCGATTTGTTAGAGAGGCAACTTCCAAAAGAGCTAGTTCTTTGCTCCCATTGCCAGGTCATCCAAAATATAACGATGTTCTTACTGACTCCCCAGCGTTCGAAAAAGCGCCAATACCAAACAGGATGTAAATACGATGTGACCACCGTTGTGCGATGAAGCGTCGTAGAGGATCCTCGTGGCTGCAGTTCGTACCTGGCGCTTTCGAATGTCAGCCAGTGACGTCCTGGCATATGCGTTCGATCAATCGACAGTCCCATCTCAAATGGGGGATTCCATTCCGTTACTGTTTCTTCTATGTAGCCCACATCGAAGAAGCAGGTACGCTTGGCCCCTACTCCTTTTCCAATCATTTTGCATCGTTGCGGAATGGGGAGACCTACGTACATTAGCATCGGCTTACTCGCATGTAAGCTGTCAATTGAGAGAATACTGTTCCACACGGCCTCGGGCGGCTGGCCAACCTGGACGGAATTCTCCACGATTTCGATTCGCGGCCGTTTCAGACTTGGTGTCTCGAGTCGCTCGCCAACAAGAACTAACGCTGGACCCACAAGCAGGAGCATTCCTATGGTGGTCGTTTGATTACCGGAACGGGGCAGGATAAATCTCCGAGCGAGAGCAGCCAGTCCCACCCCAAGAAGTAGTCCCGCAAGGATAATCGGGAACGCCAGAATCGCACAAAGGATGCCTTCTCTGCGGAGGGCGATCAACAAAACCAGCGAGGCGAGCACGGAGAGCAACACAGTCACGAATGCGGCGTCGGAATGGTCTGACACCATTCTTATAGCGAAGCCTGCCGCGATCGGAACTACTATGAACAGCGTTGCACCCATGCCGGGATACTGCAGCGAAGTCAAGAAAAAGAAGGCGAGCAAGCCAATCCCTGTTCCGGTGACCACGCCGACCAACGTCGCTTTCAGTCTGGTCTTCCAGTTCAACACTGGGCACTCTCCTAAATCCACGAACTCTGCTACTTCACCATCTCCGCGATCCACCCCAAATACGCCTCATCCCCATCCTCCACTGCCCAGGCACACGCATTCCGGCAAATCGTACGAGTGCAGCTCTTGGATCGCGTCGCGCACGGCCGCAAACTTTTCCACAGTAGTCTTGACGATCAGCAGCAACTCCTCCGCCTGCTCCACTTTGTCTTCCCACCGGTAAATCGACTGCATCTGGGGCACGATGTTGACGCAGGCAGCCAGGCGCCGTTCGACAAGCGCATTCCCGATTTTTTCCGCTTCCCCTCTCGATCCCGCAGTGCTTAGGACGATTCTCGCTTCCGTCATATAAAATCAGCCTTCGCAGTCATTTTAAGACAGCGTGAAATCATACATGGCAACGCAAATCAAGTTTGGCACTTCCGGATGGCGGGCGGTCATGGCCGAGGAGTTCACCTTCGCCAACGTGCGCCGCGCCGTCAGCGGCATCGCGCGCTACGTGGTTTCGCAGAAACCCTCCGGGCGCACGAGTCATCGTCGGGCGCGATCCGCGTTTTCTGGGCGAAACTTTCTGCTGCCATGGCCGCCGAAATTCTTGTCCGCCCACGGCATCACGCCGCTGGTGATCGCCGAGCCCGCGCCCGACTCCGGCGATCTCCTATGCGGTAATGCAACGAGAGCGCCGATGGCGCGATCAACTTCACCGCCTCGCACAATCCGCCGGAATATAACGGCATCAAATTTTCGACCCCTGACGGCGCTCCCGCGCTGCCCGAAGTCACCAAGCGCATCGAAGCGGAAATCTCGGCTTACGATGACAGCGGCTTCAAGTGCGACCGCAAAAGGGACGCGCAGTCACAGCAGAATCTGAATCCTCGCAGACATGTATCTGGCGCGTCTGCGCGGAAATCGTCGATCTCGAAGCCATTCAGAAAGCCGGGCTGCGCGTGGTCTTCGATCCGCTCTGGGGCGCGGCTCGCGGCTATCCAGATCGCTGCTGCGCGAAGCCGGCGTCGAAGTCGCAATCGGTCCACGACTACCGCGACGTGCTCTTTGGCGGCCATGCGCCTGAGCCGGACGATCACCTGCTCGAAGATCTTCGCGAGAAGATGCGCGCCATCAAAGCCCACATCGGCATCGCCACCGATGGCGACGCCGACCGCTTCGGCATCGTCGATCGAAGACGGCACTTTCTTCCAGCCGAACTACATCATCGCGCTGCTGTTCGATTACCTGGTCGAAAGCCGCGGCTGGAAAAATGGCGTAGGGAAGTCGGTCGCCACCACCAACCTTATCAATGCTCTTGCCAAGCATCACAAGATCGAACTGCACGAGACCCCGGTCGGCTTCAAATACATCGGCGAGCTCATCAAGCAGGACAAAATCGCCATCGGCGGCGAAGAAAGCGCGGGACTCTCCATCCGCCATCATGTTCCGGAGAAAGATGGAGTGCTCGCCGGACTGCTCTGCTGCGAGATGGTCGCCCGCCGCGGCAAGTCGCTTGGCGAACAATTGAAGAGCTATTTGCCAAAGTTGGTTCCTTCTATCCGCAACGAGAGAACTTCCGCTTGACGCCGGAAGTGAAAGCAGAAGTTCACTGGGAAGTTGCAGTCCGATCCGCGCGAGTTCTCCGGCCGCAAAGTTGCCGAAGTGGTTCGCACCGACGGGCTGAAGCTGGTTCTGCAAGATGGTTCATGGGTGTGCTACCGGCTTTCGGGAACCGAACCGGTAGTGCGGGTTTACTCCGAAGCGGGAAGCGAAGCGGAACTGGAGAAATTGAGCGCGGCGGCCAAACAATGGATTTTCGAGTAAAAAAATTTCCCAAGCTGAAAGATCTAGCCCAGCCGCAGGAACATCTGCGCGCGCTCGTGGATCGCGCTCCTCAGGCGGAAGCCGCTTGTGAGCGCGTTGCGGCACGTTTTCGCCCGGTCGTCCAGCGAATTCAGGCGGAACATCGTCGCATTGCCACCGGCGCGGTCGTGCTCCTCGCTGCTTGGCTCTTCATCCACGTTATGTTTGGAGCCAATGGAATGGTGGTTTATCGTCAAAAGCGCGCCGAATACACTGATTTGCAGGGCCAGCTTAAGGTGTTGCAGGATGAGAACGACAAATACGGCAGCCGTATCAAAGCGCTGCAAGACGATCCTCAGGCCATCGAGAAAGAAGCTCGCGATCAATTTCATTATGTGCGGCCCGGAGAAGTTGTTTACGTGAATCCCGCCTCGCCTCCGCCACCTCCGCCCGCTCCCAATACTGCCAAGCGCTAACTTCTGTATCGTCCTGTGATATAGTTCCCAGCACTATTTCGCATATTGGGGTAGCTTCCCGCAACTTGGTTAGTACCCGCGCTTACAGCGGGAGCGCTGGCTATGCAATTGTTTTCAATCTGCGGCTCAGCCGCGAATTTCAGGAGATGTTCAACATGAAAAAATTTTCTCTGATTCTGGTTTCCCTGTTTTTTCTTGCGGCCCTTGCGAGCGCGGCCGACATGCAGACCGTAAAAGGCTATGTCAGCGATTCGAAGTGTGGTGCGAAAGGCGCCAATGAGAAGCACGCCGCTTGCGCCAAGAAGTGCGTGGGCGCTGGCGAAAAGCTCGTCGTCGTGACCGATGGCGACAACAAAGTCCTGGCCGTCGATAACCCCGATGCCCTGACCGGACATGAAGGCCACCACGTGGCCGTCACCGGCGCCGTCAATGGAGATTCCATCCATGTAGACAGCGTCAAAATGATGTGACGTATTTTCCTGCTTCGAAAAGGCGGCCTTGCGCCGCCTTTTTTATTGGCTCAGCCGAATCGGTAAGCTCGAGCGGCCTTTTCCGACAATCGTTCGCAGCATCGCTCCTTCTTCTTTCCACCAGCCTAGGAAAAGTCCCGCAGTGTCGCTCCGAACCAAGAACGGATGCCACTCTCGACTTTGGACACAATCTTCCAGCAGGACAACCGACAGGGTTCGCGTATCTTGTCGCAATCCAGTACGCATCGACTTGAGCGCACTTTCCTTGGCACTCCAAAACAGGTTGGCCAACAAGGGCTGCTGTGATCGATCCGAGCGTCGAATGTGTCGCTGCTCCTCGCTGGTAAAGTAATCCGAGACGAACGCTTCGCTTCGAGGCTCAACCAATTCCAGGTCGCAACCGAGCGCGCTTTTCGTAGCTCCGACAACACAGAGTGCCATTCTGTTGCTGTGACTCAGCGAGATTGACGCGAGGCCATGCTGCCCTCTGACCCACACTTCCGGACTTCCATCCCCACCCGCCAGGACTTCAATCTCTCTCAGGGTCTCTCGCGTGTGAGTTCGATTCAGATGCGCCGCCAACGCGCACTTCGCTGTCCAACGTCCAAGGCGCCAATCATTGCGGCGCTTGGCGAAGCGCAGTGTCGCCAGTTTCGCGAGTTCGCGTTCTCCAAGCCAAAGATCGTCCTCCGGAACCTCTGGCTCGCGCCGTTCCATCCAGAACACTTCATGAAGCCTTGGTGGCTTCTTCACGCTCCCGGATTGTGAAGACATTGCCGTCTGCATCTACCACCTTCAGGGGTGCCGCGCTGAATCGCTCCAGTCCTCGTTCGATGGCTCGAATCAGGTAAGGACGAAGCCTCTCGGGCGGAATGACCTCGTTCAGCGCTCCCACTGTTCGCGCGCGTTCCACGCTGTGCACCCGATCGAACTCTTCCGCAACCTGGCCGAGCTTCTCGGAGTGAATGAGCTTGAAGATCTGGTTACGCTGAGCCCGCAACCGTCCTTTATCTTTGCCGTCCGCCTGGTTGATCTCCTGGTCTAATTTCTGAATGCGCGCATCCTTACGGGTTCTGGCTTCCACCTCGCCTGCGAAAACTACCGCCGCGGCCGGAGCGCCTCCGATGACCGACGCGTAGGTTCCCTCCAGGGCGACAACTTCCAGTTGCTCGTTCAGGGCGCGCGAGAAGACCACGTAAGCGCCGCCGTGATAACGGGAGATCACGCAAAACACCATCGGACCTTTGAAGTTCACTACGGCTCGGCCGATTTCGGCGCCATACTCCAAGTTGCAACCTGCGCATCGATTCCGGAGAGCCGTCGAATCCCGACAAGATTCGCCAGCAGCACCACCGGCCGGTTGTTGCTGGCGGCATTGATCGCGCGCGCCACCTTCTTGGAGGACTGCGGGAACAGCGTGCCCGCAGTCCATTGCTCCGGCCCATCCGGCGGGAACAAATCCCAAGCGCGGAATCGGTCGCGACTCGATTCCGATCAGGCAGACGGGATAGCCACCCAGATGCGCGTCCCAGATCACGGCAGTTTCGGCCGCGCGCATGCCGGGCCAGCGCTCCAGGGGCGCTGGTCCTGATCGACGACCGCCATCATCACTTTGCGAATGTCGAAGGACTTCTTGCGTCCGGGATTGGTCTCGTCGGAAAAGATGTCGCCGACCGAGTGAATGCCATTCTCGTCACCGTTCGCCGTGAGGATAGACGCGCACATCGCGATCGACGGGATCGGTGGTCACGGCCCGCCGCGGAAATCGCTCGCCCGGAGCGATGTAAGTGTGCTCATAGTGCCGCAACAGGATGTGGCAGCCTTCGTCGATGTCGCGCGCCCAATATTGCGCCTGGCCGTTGAGCCCCATGATGCGGTCGTAGCCGCCGATGCCTTGGTTGTCTTCCGCCGAGACGCTGCCGGAATAATCCAGCGCGCGTTTGCCGGTAAGCACCATCGCGGCTTTGGGAGTCATGACCAGGATGCCGCGCGTGTGCATCAGCATCGTGGCTTCGGCGTTCCAGTAGGGCTGCGCACCGACGTTGATGCCGTTCACCACCAGATTCACTTCGCCGCCGGCCTGGGTGAACTCGATCAGCCGCCGCAAGCACGCGGGCGATCCAATCCATGTTCTCGACGCCGCTGTCCATCGAGATCTTGGCGCCGGCCGAAATCGGGAACCACTCCAGCGGAACCCGTTCGTCGCTGGGCCAGATCCAGAGCGCCGATAATGCGGCGGCATTCTGGTTCGGCCAAGCGCGCCCAGATCCTTGCTGGGATCTCCCAGCAGCAGAACACGCGTCATGCCCTCGGGATACTTGGCGGTGAAATTGCGAATGATGCCCACGATGATGTTGGCCTTGTTCTGGCCGTAGGGACGACCGACCGGAACCAACCGGCCGTCGGCGTCCAGATCGTGCTCGACGAAATCGCCGGCAGGAAATTCCGCCTCGCGTGTCCTCCAGCGAAGGCGTCAGCATTTTGATGATTTCGTAGGGATAGATCAGCCCGCGCTGCCGCATGCGCACAACTTTCTGCTCGTAGTCGCGTCAGCGGCTTCAGGGGTTGCAGCTTGTCGGCGGGACGGAAGGTGATCAGCAGCCCGGAACCACCGGGGCTCGAGATGCGCACCATCATGTCGCGCAACTCGCCGGTTGCCGGGTTTGGAATGCGTGCACGCACCACCACCTGCTCCAGGCCCAGGCCTTCGGTCTCCGGAGCCAGTCGGTGCACGATGTCGTGCAATTCGTCCGGCTTCAGATCGAGCGGCGGCCATACGTAAAGGAGAATCCGGTTCCAGTACAGGCGCTCGTGCGGGCGCGCGGCGCGACTGGAACATGTCGGATGCGCCGCCATCGCTTCGGTTAACATGCGCTCCAGATGCGGCAGTTGCACGACTCGTCCTGCCGTCATCCCGCACGGGAGTTACGTCGCGCACTTCGGCGCAGGCAAACAGGCGTTCATCCTTCGGATTGTCACGCGCCACGGCGTGAATCAGGTAAACGTCTTCCACCGACGGCAGGCGTTCGATCTTGAAATTGTTCAGCCGCCACAGGTGCAGCCGCTTGCCCATCATGGGATGCAGTCCGCGATAAAGCTTCTCTTCCTGGTAGGCCCCATCGCTCGGGCGATAGGTGAAATACTGCAATTCGCTCAGCGTCTTGCCCGGACCGCCTACGGCCACCACAATACGGCGTATCGCGCGTGGAAACCCTGCTTCTCTTAAAAGAACGGCGACCTTTTCCTCTGTCGTGTCCGGTTGCGGCAACGCCTCCCGATGCCAAAGGTAAAAGTCGAGAACGATATCGTGATCCAGCGGGACTTTCTCTATCTCTTTAAAGAGCTTTCGCGCTGTAGCCGCCAGATCAGGATATTCAGCGTACGTAGTGAACATATGAATGCGCTTTGCCTTCATGATCGTATTCGCCCGTCATGAAGCAATGATCCTGCACGGAAAGCGACCTGAACTCGGACAGGTTGCGAATCCGGTAATACCGCCAGGTAAGGACCTCCAGCATCAATTTGCGCATTTCCGCTTCAGCCGTCACCAACCGGGGGGCGAACAAGCGGAGCAGAGGTTGCGGGCACTCGATCAGTGATTTCACTTTTTCATGCCGCATTACCTCATCTGCTTCACAGGCCAGGCTGGCGATTTGATTTTCAACTTCCGTGAAAATCTGGGTACGCACGCGCTCGAATAAGGGCTGATCAAAATATCGATAACGAACCTCACGTCCCAGCTCGCTGAGTAGCGGAAAAGAGTCTCGCGTGATCGACACCAGATGATCGAGAAGTGAACGGAAGGACTCGGGCTCGGCCGGTACTCCCATCCGCTTCTCCGAGGAGGTTTTCAAAGATCTGCACCAACAGCCCAGCTTGCTGTTCCGAGCGTTGATGCGACTTGTAAATCCAGAACAGGCCTTCTTCCAACGCCTTGGTGCGATCCAGCGAATGCACTCCGTAGTAGCGCAGCGCCTTTTGCAGCAGGTTCGTCGTGGAACTGGGCAATTCTTCCTTGCGCATCTCCGCGCTCGCCCGCAAGTGCGACAAGTAGGTGAACAGGCACATCTCCGCACTTGGCGACTCAGCACTGGAATTACTGTCCGGTTCCGGATGACGGCAGAACAGAGACTGAATGTCCACGAAGATGTTCAGAATTTCGTCCTGCAGTTGCCGCAACGAACTTCGGTCGCCCGATAAATCTGCTTTCTTCTCTGCAAATCGCCGCCCGATCACGCCAGCGTCTACGTCGTATCCCAGCATGAGCCGCTTCAATTCCTGCAGATGCACGCGCGCGTTGGGCGCGGAATCATCGGCCGGGATGGGACGATCCTCGAATATCCGCATTTCCGCAACCAGCTCCACAGGCTCAATCTCGGCGTCGATCTGCAACAAGGGCGCGCCCGCTTCTACCTGTACGTTCGGAATGATCATCACTTGGCGTACCCACCCCGCGAACTCAGCATTCACCTCTATCTCCAGCTTCATCGCCTCCAGCACCGCCAGACGATCTCCTGCTTCCACCCGGTCGCCCGCTTTTACCGCGACGCTCACCACAACGGCGGGAGCCGGCGCACGCAGAATTCCCCGGTCTCCGCGATCCACCTGGTAAGAGACCCCGTTTACTTCGATCCTGTATCGCGAGTCTTCCCCGACGGCAACGACGCGATATCGCTGACCGAGCACGCTGAGCCAAAACTCGAAACGATCGGCCCGTTCCAGGCTGGCTTCAATCACAGTGGCGCCGGACTGAATTCGATACTGCTCGGGGCCCGTGCGAAAAACCGTCATCGAACAGCGTTGGCCTTCCAGGAGCAGTTCGACATTTCTGCCGACTTCAGGGCTGACTTGAGGACGTCCGCGCTCGGCCGACGCATAAAACTGGCTCACTTCTTTAGCCAGTTCGCCTTCATAGACTTCAATCCCAGCCGCTACCAGCGCCGCTTCGCGAAGTGAACTAAGAACGGCCCCGGCTTCGTTCTTCGGAAATTCCTTGTTCAGGCACTCCAGCAACGCCGACTTGTTGGTAGTGGCTGCCTCGGCCACGATGACGCTGTCGCGAACAGCCCGCGCCAGTCGGGACAAGGCTTCCTTGCGAGTCGCGCCCCACGCCGTCACACTCGCAATCGTGTTGTCATATGGTGGCAGATACTCGCCTTCCATGACGCCGCAATCCACGCGAAGTCCAGCCCCGTTTTCAAACCGGAGGCATTCAATTTTCCGTGGCTTCTGATCGGCATAGGCGAGACGTATCTGTGTCTCGATTGCGTGTCCAGTCTCGCAAGGCAGTCGCTCGGGAAGTCGCCCGCCCATGGCGATGTGGATTTGCAGTTTCACCAGGTCTAGGCCTGCAACGCACTCGCTCACCGCATGGTCCGCCCCCAGGGATGTGGTCATCTCCAAAAACGCGAAAGTTTCCTGGTCAGGCTGATGGAGAAACGAAACGCTTCCTACATTCGAAAACCCGGCTTCGCGGCTCATCCTCACCGCCGCGTCACGAAGGGCGAAGTCGACTTCCCGCGGAAGGGACGCGGGTGGTGCTTCGATCAGGGTTTCCTGTTGTGGTCGCACATATCGCCGTTGCCGCACTCCCGTAGCCCACGTACTACCGTATTCATCGGCCACGATCTGAACCCGTACCTGCCGAGCATTCTCAAGCAGCCGTTCCATGAAGATGGTCGGGTTTCCGTAGGACTGAAATGATTGAGACCGCGTCCGCTCGTAGGCGTTCGCCAGGTCGCTTGACGTCGCAACCAATACCGCTCGATCGCCATTCCGGGTCGCCGACTTCAACAACAGCGGATAACCCAAACGTTCCCCGCAATGAACCGCGTCCTTCAAGGTTTCCACTGGCCCGTTGCTCCACGGAGCCGACGCGATGTGCAGACTCTCCGCCAGCCGTTTGACCGCAATCCGATCGCTTAGACGACGCATGACCTCAGCATTCGGGCCGATGAACACCATGCCCAGTTGTTCGCACAGCTCCGCAAACTCCGCATGTTCCGCGACAAAGCCCCATCCCGCCCACACCGCTTCCGCGTGAGCCGCGGCCAGGGCCTGTTCCAGCACTCCATAGTCCAAATAGCTGCGCTCCCCGTATGCGTGCCAGAAGGAGCCAGGAGCACTGATTCGTCTGCCTCTCGCACGAAAAGGGAACGGCGCTCCGCCTCGGTAAACAGTGCAATCGTTCGCAGATTTTGCTTGTGTTCCTGATTGAATTCGCGCGCCGCATGAATGAATCTCAGAGCGGCTTTGCCTCGGTTGACGATCGCTACCCGTTGAAACTCGCGGATCATAGGCCCCCCAGTCAGCAGTACGCCATGCTATCGCTTGCTTTACGCCACGGCGGTTTGCAATGACATCACGGCTTGCAGCGCTTTTAACGCTTCTTCACTGACGCTGTCGGCCGATACCACGGTTCTGTAACCACGTAAGCTGAGATATTGGTCCCCAGTCGAGTCGACCACTTCGGCATCGAAAGTCCCGCTCGCCGGATGAGGAGTCACGACGGCGTAAAGCGGTTGCCGCGCCAGCTCGGGCGCTGTAAAGAAAGAGATCGCATCGATATGCTGTGGCAGGCCCATGCGACCTTGCGTACCCATCTCCCAGATGCCGGCAGTCTGGAAGCAAAGTTCGATCAGGCGTGGCGCGGCGCAGAGTGGGCGATCGACCGGTTGATGATTCGGGGGTAGCGTTTTTGCGAATAGACCGACCACGCGGTCCCCGTCCCACCATGCCCGCTCCAGTACCTGGTACGCCGGGCCGTGAAAGTAGAGTTGGTAAATAAGCTTGGCTTCCACGCTGGACCCGGTGGGAGTTCTCAACGCCGGACCATTCACCGGTGCCGCCGGCTGTCGGCTCAGTTGCACACTTCCGGTGAAATGCTTCGTCATCTGAGGCTCGATTTGGTTCGGCAGGGTCCGGGTACCAATCAACTCGCAGCACGCCGAAACCAATTCGCCCGTTCTCGGAATGCAGACTTGACGGTCAGCGTTCGCGGTTCGTTTCGGTAGAACTTAACGGGCGCAGGAAATTGACATTCTCCACGCGCATCACATGCCAGTCCGGAAGCATGGAGCGAGCTGCTTCCGCGAAGGCCTCAATGCCCATCACCCCCGGCAGCACCGGCGTGCCATCAATCTTGTGGTCGTGTAAGAAGGGCTGTACTGCCGGATCCAACGTGGTTTCGACTGTCAGGCCTTCCTGCAACCGGACACCGGTACTTTCCCCACCATGGGCCCGAGTCGTGGATCACTCGCCGCCTGAACTCGAGCCCGTATCCAGCCCTCCCGTCGCATCGATTCGGCCAGCATCACGCCAAGTCGTTGGCCGATGACGATCTCGCCGCGCGTGCCGCCGCCGTCAGTTCGCGCCGGATCAGCGGAACCCCCGCCTCGGGTGGAAGCATGTCGATGCCGGCCGCCTCCATCATTTTCGGGATGGAGCCGCGCGTCGCCATGCCGATCCCACCCCATGCGGTCCAATCGATGGCGATGCCGCGCGTGTCTGGCCGCGTCGTGCGGAAGCTCGATGTGATCTTGCAGAGCAGATCGTTGGCGGAGCTGTAGTCGGTCTGTCCTCGCATTGCCGAAGCGGCCCGCAATCGAGCTGAAGGCCACGGTCGCGCCAAGGGCATGTCGCCGATCGCATGCAGCAGGTTGAACCAGCCATCAGCCTTCACGTCGAAGACCAGGTCAAATTCCCGCGGATCCTTGTCGGGCAGGAAGTGGCTGCGCTCCATTCCGGCCGCATGCAGCAGAACATCGATCCGGCCGCTGTGCTTGCGCACCTGTTCAATCACTTGCGCGACAGCTTCCGCATCGGTGAGATTGACGCTGAAATAGCTGCGCCGTTCCTCCCGCGGCGCTTGCACGGCGTCGATCGCGTTCTGCGCGGCCTCCGCACGCTCCAGGGCCGCCAGTTCCTTTTCTACCAGAGCCGGAGTCGCCCGCTCGCCGCGCGCCTGGATGCGGCGCGAACAGATCGCGCTTCAAGTTTCTTGTCAGTCGCTGAAGCGCGCGAGAGTCGGGATTGTCGGGATCCGGCTCGGGCACGAGATCGAGCAGATAGAACGTGCCGCCCGAAGCCGCAGCCAGATCCGCAGTAATTGCGGAAACGATTCTTCCCGCCGCGCCGGTGACCAGAAATACCGTATTCTTCCCAGGGTCATCCGCGGCTGCCCGTCGGCAGCAGGTTCTCCTCTAGACCAACCGTCCAGCGCAGCCTTCTTGTAACCGATCTCGATCGCGCCGGGATCGCGCAGTGTTTCCTCGATCAGAGAGCTCCGCGATTTCGTCCGCGGTGCGGCCAGTCTCGAAATCGACTGCTTTACCAGTGGCTCAGATGCGCTCCCGTTTGTAGGCCTTGGTGAAGCCCGTGACCGCGCCGCCCAGGGTGCGACCGCTCCCGGCTTCGTCGTAGCCGTGCTGTCCGCCCAGCCGCGTCGCCGAAATCAGGAATGTTCCCTTGGCGCGACCTGCTCGTACAGCATGCGCATCGTGGTATACAGCGACTTCAGCCCGCACCCGCAGCGCCTCGTGCCAGGTAGCCGGGTCCATCTCGCAGAGATCTCCTTCTCGATCGAGGCGGGCAGCCAGTACACGCCGTGCACCGGGCCCGGGCGAGCCATGTCTTCAAGCATGCCTGCAGCGTCGTCAGCGTCAGGTGTCCCCGTCAATGCAGTAGAACCTCCACGCCTTTCTGCTTCAGCTTTGAACCAGCGCATCCGCCACACCCGCTTTGTCCGGCATGAGAACCACGCGTTTTCCAGCGGCGAGCGTGACCCTGACTTGCACATTTTCAGCGGCGGACGAAGCACAGGCACCGGCACTCGGCGTGGAATTCGATCGGCGGCATCGAAGCTCGCCAATGGCGCGAACTCGGTTCGCCGCGCCAGACTTCTTTTCTGCCAAGCTTGGTTGTGCCGCGACAGCGCTTGCCAGCTCGATCGCACGCAAACTTGATCACATGTGCCAAGGTTGGGAAGTCGCGCAACTTCAGATCTCATCGCGCGGAATGTTGTAAGCCGCTCGCACCGAGGCGAACATCTCTGCCTGCTTCACGGTGTCCACGCCGAGATCCGCTTCCAGGTCGAGATCCAGGTCCAGCATGTCTTTCGGGTAGCCGGTCTTTTCGGCAACGATTTCCAGTACTTTCTCTTTGATCGCATCCGATGAAGGCGCCTCAGCGACGGGCCGGTTCTGTCTGCTTTGGTTGCGGGCTGCTCCGCAGCCAGGTCTGGCCGCTTCTCGTACACAAACCGAATGACCTGCGCCAGCGTCGGGTAATCCCGCAGCTTGCGATTCTCATCCCGCGGAATCTTGTACAGTTCTCGAACCGCGGCAAACATCTCCGCCTGCTTCACGGTATCCACGCCAAGATCCGCTTCCAGGTCAAGATCCAGATCCAGCATGTCTTTCGGATAGCCCGTCTTCTCGCGCCACGATTTCCAGGACTTTTTCTTTGACCTCCTCCGAAGCCGCAATCTTCGGCAATGCCTCGGTAGCCGTTTCATCGACCCCGGCCGAGCAGGCCTCTGCCACGGGCGCGCCGCCGGCCAAGTCCGGTCGCTTCTCGTACACGAACCGAATCACGTGTGCCAGGGTCGGATAATCCCGCAGTTTGCGATTCTCATCCCGTGGAATGCTGTAGATTTCCCGGACCGCTGCAAACATCTCGGCCTGCTTCACCGTATCGACGCCGAGATCCGCTTCCAGGTCCAGATCCAGGTCCAGCATGTCAGTCGGGTAGCCTGTCTTTTCCGCCACTAAGGCCAGTACGCGCTCTCTCACGGCATCGTTTGCAACCTTCTTCATGCCGACGGAACCGATGCTTCTGTCAGCCGCAGACGCAACCGCTTTGCGAGCTTCTTGCGCCGGTACCGCCGGAGCGACGATCGTTGGGTTGGTGCTCCTTGCCGGCATCTCCACCACATTGGAATCTCTGAGCGCTCCTGCCGCAGGCACTCGCAGAGTGCGTCCGACCACTTCCAATTCCGTTCCGGCACGGCCCGTCATGCTGGTCAGCCACTCGCTCCAAGCCTGCTCATCTACGATGCGATACTCATATCCCAGCGCGTTCGAACTGCGGCGCTGCCCATCTTTCGTCTTGACCCACCGCAACAGTGTCATGCTGATCTGCGACCCAAACCCCGCCGCCAATCGCAGCGCATATTGCACCGGGTACGCTCCGCCCTTCGACAAATTGAGTGCCCCGAGCTCAGGATCAATCTCTTTGAAATTTGCCACTGGCGGCACCACTCCGGTCTCCAGCGACTTCACTGCCACCACATCTTCGATCCCGGCGCCCATGGCATGACCGGTGAAACCCTTGGTGTTGGCAATCACGATCTTGTCCGCGTTTTCCCTAAACACACCTCGCAGCGCATGAATTTCCGCCGCAGCACTTCCGCCTCGCGCCGGAGTGTAGGTTTCGTGCGAGACGAACACCATTTGCGGCGCCATCTCTTGGCGCGAAACACCGTGGCGCCTCTCCGCCTCTGAAACCAGTTGCTCCATCACCTGCCCGATGTGCTGGACGTCGAGCCGGGTTCCATGAAACGCACTGTTCGCGGTCACTGCGCCGAGCACTTCGCAAATCGGCTGCAGGCCCCGTTCTTTCGCACTCTGCTCGCTCTCCACGACCAGCCCCGCCGCTCCCATCCCAATCAGCATTCCGTGACGACGCCGGTCAAACGGCAGGGCCGCATCTTCCAACAATTCGTCGGTAGCAGCGGCTCCCGTCGCAAGAAACCCTGCGCCGATCCATTCCAGCATGTTGTCTGAGGTCACATCGTCCGCTGAAACTACGACCACTCGCTGGCATCGCCCGGCATGGATCCAGTCTTCGGCCAGGGAGATCGCTTGCGCGGTGGACGCGCACGCTCCGTTCACGGCCGTGTTCGGACCGCGCGCTCCGATGTATTCGGCAAATTGCGAATGCCCCATCGACAAAACACGGAACAGGAACCGGCGGTCAAAAACATAAGGCGACTTCTCGATCGCTGCCTTCAATTCCTCAATGTGCCGGTCAAGTTCCGTCAGCACAACGGAATTGCCATTCATCTCGGCAGTTCGCGCGCGAATGCTTTCCAGGGCCGCCAGTTGCTCGCGCCGCCCCTGGTCTTGCCAGTAGCGCGACATCTCATCGGCAAAGGAGTCGTACCCGGGAAATGCCGATGCAAAAATCACGCCGGTGTCATCCCGAAGCCGATCAGGGAGCATCCAGCGATCGGGCAGTTGTGTTCCCTTGCTGGTCGTGCGGTAGCGCATCATCAGCGGAATCCCTGCGTCTCGAAGCGCGTCAATCCCCACCGCAATCGCCAACTGCGTCGCCCGATCGAGCGCGGGAATACGATCCGCTGGCAGGCCAAATTCTGCGCCCAGATTGAATTCCTTCCCCCGTCCTGCGAGTTTGATCGCATCCGCCAGGCTATTGATGCTTTCGAATGTCGGCGTACCTTTTTCACCCTTCACCAGGCGCGTAATGTTTTTGTCGACCATCGCCCGCCGGAAGCGTGTCGGGATCGAGTCAATGAATCGCTCGCCGTTCAGAAGGCAATGGATGTTGTCATCATCGAAAATATGATCCGCGCCCGGCAATCCCAGTGCCGCTCCCGTGATCACTACGCTTGATTTCACAGCGGCAGGGCGTCCGCCATGCAGCAGTTCCCAACCTTGATCCACCAGGCCCGCAAATAACTGTCCAAGATCTGAATAGCGATGTTCTGAGCCGCGCTCGCTGTGGGCCTGCGGCGTTGAACCGGCTACCGGCTGCGTCGTGCTCACCGTCTCGATTTCTGATTTCATGACCGACTCCTCCGTCATGCCGTGTCCCAGC
Source organism: Terriglobia bacterium (assembly GCA_963797845.1). Taxonomy (GTDB): domain Bacteria; phylum Acidobacteriota; class Terriglobia; order Terriglobales; family Acidobacteriaceae; genus DASREM01. The sequence continues at coordinate 240,651 of CAWCRE010000003.1, read as the reverse complement.
CCGGCTGCGTAAAGTGCGCACAATGCGTGGTTGAACGCGACCACATCCCCCACCTTGGGATGGTTGGTGAAAATTGAAATCACTTCGCTGTCGCTTCCGAGCACATCTTCGGCGAAGCCTTGCAGCGCTTTTTTCGGCCCCACCTCCACAAAAATACGTGCGCCTGCTTCGTACAGCGTTTTCAGTCCGGTTACAAACTGCACCGGCGAAGCGACCTGCTTGGTCAAAATGTCCAGCATCTTGGGCAGGGCGTCCGCTCCCATGGGATAGAACTTCCCATCGAGGTTGGCGACCACGGGGATTCGCGGCGCGTGCAAACGCAGCCGTTCCAGCTCCCGTCGTAAGGGAACTCCAGCGCCGGCGACAATCGAGGTATGAAACGCATGACTGACCGGCAACTCGACGGGCTCGTAACCAGCTTTCTGAAAAGCTGCCATGGCTTGTTCGACGGCTTTACTCGCGCCACCAATCACCCCCTGCCGGTTGCTGTTGATGTTGGCAATTACCACGTACCCATCGATGGTTTTCAACGTGCGTTCGATCTCTTGAATAGGCGCAAACACCGCCGCCATTTTGCCGTTGTCGTTCATCGCTACCGCTGTCATGCCGCGGCCGCGTGCACTCACCGCTTCCAATGCGTCTTCGAAAGGCAGCGCCCCCGCTCCTACCAGGGCGCCGTACTCGCCCAAACTGTGCCCCATCGTCATGTCGGGCGCGATGCCATAGGCCGCAAGCAGCTGTGTCATCGCCTGATCGGTGGCGAGGACGGCGGGTTGCGTGATCTCTGTTTGCCGGAGATCGTCTTCCGCTTTCGCAACTGCCTTTGGATCGCTGGAGTCAACAAAGATGAAATCGCTGAGCGGCTTTCCCAGCAGAGGGGTCATGACGCGGTCCGCTTCTGCAAAGGTGTCTCTCACGATCGCTTCCGACTCCCGCAGCGCGCGCAGCATATTCACGTATTGCGATCCCTGTCCGGTATAGAGGAATGCCACTTTCGCCGCCGGCCCGTGCCCCCGAAAAATCCCCTGCGCCCGTAGGGCCTTCCACGTCGCGGGCTGATTCGTTGCCAAACCATTGAGTGCAAGAACAGATTTGCGTGCCAGATCCGTAGCGTCCGCGTAGTCAATCACGATGCGTTCCGTTGCCCGCAGATCCGATTCCGATGGAGCCGCGATTGCCGGTGTCTTTCCCGCCCTCGCAGCTTTCTCAATGGCTGCCAGTTTTTCACTCAGGACAGCTTCGTTCTCCGCGCCGATCACCAACGCACCCCGTAACGGCGCCTTGCAGGAAGAAGAGTGGGTTGATCCCGGTTTCGTACCTGCATTCTGCTGCTGAATCATCGCTGCCGGAATTTCACCGACAGCAATTGACCTCTTTCCGTTTCCCGTCAGCCGGTGCGGAATGTGCTCTTCCATCACCACGTGGAAGTTAGTTCCACCAAAGCCGAACGCGCTCACCCCTGCCCGTCGCACATCATCCGCAGCCAACGTCCACGGCTTCAATTCTCGGTTCACATAAAGCGGAGAGTGGGCAAAGTCGATATTCGAATTGAGTTGCTCGCAGTGCACGCTCGGCGGCAGCACCTTGTCGCGAAGCGCTAAGGCAGCCTTCAGAATTCCCGCCGCCCCAGCCGCTCCCTTCAAATGCCCAATATTCGATTTCACTGATCCCAGCGGCACCGATCCTTGCTCCAGGGAGTATCCGCGCAACACCTCCGCCAGAGATTCGGCTTCCACCACATCGCCAACGGTCGTCGACGTGCCATGCCCTTCCATGTAGGTTCCGGCGCTGGGAGCGACCCCTGCGTTCTTCCAGCCCCGCTCAATCGCCAACTTCTGCCCCACCGGGTTCGGCGCCGTAATGCCTTTTCCCTTGCCGTCGCTCGCTCCGCCAATCCCGCGGATCACCGCATAAATCCTGTCCTCATCGCGCTCCGCATCGGCCAACCGTTTCAGAATAAAAATCGCTGCCCCTTCGCCCATCACGAACCCGTCCGCCCCCTCCGCATACGGACGTGTCCCCGTCGCCGAAAGCGCCCCGATCTTGCAGAACTTCACATAGGTAGACGCCCCCATGTTGCGATCGATGCCACCAGTTACCGCAACATCGAAGTCGTGCTCAATTAATCCGTCTACAGACGCGCTAAACGCAGCCATCGCCGAAGCGCATGCAGCGTCTACTACGTAATTCGGCCCGTGCAGGTTGAAGGTATTCGCGATGCGTCCTGCAATGCAGTTCGATAGTTCGCCCGGCATGGTGTCTTCCGTGACTTCCGGAATTCGTCCCGCCATGCGGTCGTGCAATTCGCGCGTGATGGCCTCGCGCGCTTTCTCCGGCAACGCGGCAAAACTTGCGCTCGCTGCCAGCTCTTGCGCATATTCGGGAAAATAGAGCCGCAATGCCGTGAAGTAGTGTTTCTCTCCTGCCATGGCATTCCCAAGAATCACTGCCGTGCGGTCAGCATCGAGTGGCCGTTTCGGGTAGCCGTAATCTTCGAGCGCCGCACGCGTGCAGGCAATCGCCCAGCGTTGCGACTCATCCATCGCATCGATCACCCGAGGCGGAATCGCCAGCTTCCACTTCGCTGGATCCCACGTCCTGTCGCGAACCCAGCCCCCTATCATTGAATATGTCTTGTCGGGAGCACTGCGATCGGCGTCGTAGTACAACTTGGGATCCCATCGCGCGGGATCCACTTCGGTGATGCTGTAGCGGCCCTCTTTTACGTTTTTCCAGAAGGCTTCTACACTCGTTGCATCGGGAAGTACCGCACCTGTGCCCACAATCGCAATCGCTCGCGAGCCATCGTTTTCCATGGTGATGCTCCTACCTCGGATTTGTGGCCGGGCGCAAGGGAGCCCGGCTTCCTGTGATCGTCAGGCGGATAGACGCACTGGCTGAACTGCGCGCCCGTAAAGCACGTCGGCGATGAAGTCCATGTCGGAAATCAGGTTCGCTTGTGAGCGATAAATCGCTGCCATTCCCAGTGCTGTCTCCAATGCCGGCAACTCGGAATCGCTCACCGCGCCCGCTCCAATCGTTAGTCTCAATCCCTCGCTCCCAACTTTGAGCGCAGCTTCCCGCGCGAAGACGCGGCTCACTGCCGCAAGCCCCACGGCATCGAAGCGCCGGCTTGCCTTCTCGTTCAGCTTGTTATCAGCTAGAGCCGCAGCCCGCTTTGCCAGGCTGGCCGCGCACTCCGCGTAAGCGATCCACTCACCGAGCCGAAGCAGGATGTGCTGATGCCGGGTCAGACGCGCGATCCGTGCCTTCTCCATCAACTCGGCCAGCGCATGCAGAGCCAGTGCCGCCACATCCGCACCCACTTTCCCGTTCTTTGTGTGCAGCGCTTCCATCGCTCGTGCTTGCTCGTGGTAATACTGGCCACGTGTTTTCAGGTGAAGTTGCCAGCGATCCCGGCTGATCGTCATCTCCATAATTTCCGAAGTGCCTTCATAGATCGTCGTGATGCGTACATCGCGGCTGATCTTTTCCACCATGTATTCATGCGTGTACCCGTAACCCCCAAGCGCCTGGATTGCCGCGTCCGCCGCGCCATTCCCAGCCTCGGTGGCCATGTATTTGGCGATCGCACCTTCAGTGTTCAGGCTGCCTTCGTCGCCGGCGTCAATTCGTTCCGCGGTTTCTTCGATATAAGCGCGGCCAGCCTCCAACCGCACCGCGTGCGGGACGATCAGCTTGTGGGTATATCCCTGCTTCTCCGATAGCGGAGATCCCGCTTGAATTCGCTTGGTTGAGTAGGGAATTGCCCGATCGAGCGCGGCCCATCCCGCTCCCAGTCCGAAGGCCGCCACCATCAGCCGCGTGTAACCGAATACCGCCTGCGCTTGCAGCAAGCCCTGTCCTTCGACGCCGCCCAGCAACTGGTCCGCCGGGACAAACACGTCATTGAATGCCAGCGCCGCCGTATTGCTTAGGCGAATCCCATGCTTGTCTTCCGGTTTATCGTGCGCGAAGCCTTTCGCGCCTTTCTCCACCACAAACCAACTCGGTCCCGCGGGTGTATTCGCAAGCACCGTGTACACATCCGCCACCCCGCCGTTGCTGATCCACTGCTTGTTGCCGTTGATCTTGTATCCAACGATCTTTCCGTTCTCCATCACGCGATCGGCCGTGGTGCGCAGCGATCCCAGATCGCTGCCCGCCTCCGGCTCAGTAGCGCCGTAGGCGAACAGCACTCCCTCTTCGGCGATCTTGGTGAGCCAGATCTTCTTCTGCTCTGGAGTCGCGCCCACGGTGATCGGATCGCTCCCTAGGAAAGTCGCCAGCACCGACGTCGCGACGCCCAGGTCAATCCGCGCCATCTCCTCGCAAATGCAATAGACATCAAACGCGCCGCCGCCCATACCACCAAATTCTTCAGGAATGAACAGCAGTTGAATGCCCAGCTTGTCGGGACTGCACATGTGGCGCACAATTTCCATCGGGCACTCGTCGCGCGCGTCGAGCGCAATCACTTCTTCATCCGGCAAACGTTTCTTTCCAAAATCGCGAAGCGACTTCAGGCTGAGTTTCAGAGTCTTTGGTGTGATCATCGGTGTCCTCTTAATGAGCTACCAGGTGCAGCTCGCGAACTTTATCGGTGAATTCCGGCAGGAACTCCAGCAGATCGTCAACAATGCCGACATCTGCGACCTGGAAAATCGGAGCCTTCGGGTTCTTGTTGATGGCGATGATGAACGGGCTGCCCTTGATCCCGGCCAAGTGCTGGAACGCGCCGCTGATGCCGCACGCCAGGTAAACCTTCGGCTTCACTGTCTTGCCCGAACTGCCGACCTGCCGCGATTTCTCCAGCCACTTCGCGTCAACCACTGGGCGCGAGCAACTCACGGCCGCGCCCAGCGCTTCGGCCAGTTCTTCAGCCAGCGAAATATTGTCTTGCTCCTGGATCCCACGTCCTACCGAAACCAAAATCGCGTGCTTGGTGATGTCCACATCTCCGGCTTCGGCAATCACAGTCTCGCAATAACGGCGGCCCGATTTCAGCGTTGAAACCTCTGCGGACTTGTCGATAACCACTCCGTTTACTGGAGTGCCTTGCGAAGCCTTGGAAGCTCCCGGCCTGACATTGATCACGGCGCCCGTTGCAAGCTCGCAACGCACATGCGTGCTGACTTGGCCGCCAAATTCTTGTCGTACCGCTTCGAGAGCAGCCTCTCCAAGAGGCTTCAGATCTAGAGCATCCGAAACGAACGCCGAATTCAGCTTCACCGAAAGTCCCGGCGAAAGATCGATTCCAAAATGATCGTGTGTAACCAGAACGATGCTGCCTCGAGGCACGACTTGAACGAGCGCTTGGCGTACCAGTTCTGCATTTGGATAGGTCAGCATCTCGTTGGAAACCTTCCAGACTTCCGCGTAAGTGCTGGTAAGCGCCGCGCATGCAGTAGCTAGCGATTGACCAAAGCCGGTCGCGATCGCCGTCACCGTTGCCGCGGGATCGATCTTCTTGGCCGCCGCTGCGAGTTCCGCCGCGGAGTCGTCCAGCACACCATTCTTGTGAAGCACATAAGCAAAGATTCGCGGCGTCATCGCAAGCCTCCCTTGGTTCTGACCAATTCCACCAGTTGCTCGACTACTTCCTTACGGCTTCCTTCCAGGATTTGCGCTCCCTTGCCCGCGGGTGGAGTGAAATAGTCCATGCGCTTCACCTTTGCCGCCGCAGCGCCAACCAACTCTGGCCGCAGCGAAAGTTCGGAAGCTCCATAAATTGGAATCGGAACCGATGCAACCTGCCGTATCCCTCGCATCCCGACATAGCGAGGCTCATTGATCCCGGTCTGAATCGAAAGCACACAGGGAAGATCGATTTCATTCATCTCCTTATTGCCGCCTTCGATCTCCCTGGTGACCTTCAGCTTGCCGTCGAGTACTTCGATCGAATTCACGAGCGAAGCGAATGGATAATCCAGCATCGCCGCCAGCATCCCGCCCACTTGCGCACCGCCGTCTTCAGCCTGCACCCCGGTAAGGATCAGGTCATAATGGCCCTGCAGCACATGCGCTTTCAGAATGGTCGCGATCCCGCGCGCGTCCGATCCCGCGAAGCTATCGTCCGAGAGCAGCACGCCGTGATTGGCCCCCATGGCCATCTGCCGCCGCAGCACTTCTTCGTCATCTTCGCCGCCCACCGTCACCACCGTGACATTCCCACCCACGCGCCCGACGATCTGAATCGCTTCTTCGACCGCATAGTTGTCCCATTCGTTGATTGAGTACACGAGATCGTCACGCTCGATATCATTTCCCACTGCGTTCAGTTGAATTTCGTTTTCCGAAGTGTCAGGCACCCTGCGTATGCAAACCAGAATCTCCACGACGAACCTCCACAATGTCGGGTAAGCAAGAACTCCCGAAGGCCGCGATACCGCGAATACTTTGGAAACCTTGAAACCTTGAACCTTGAAACATTAGTTCCACCCTCACCCCATCTGCCGTTCCACCAACTCCGTCAAATCCAGAACCGACATCTTCCCTTCCATCCCGGAAACTTTGATCGCGTCCTCCACATTCATCAGGCAGAACGGACACGCCGTCACAATCACGTTGGCCCCAGCTGCCGCAGCCATTTCCACTCGCTTCACGCCCATTCGTTGCTCTTCCTTCGGCTCGTAGAAGGTCATCAGTCCGCCGCCTCCGCAGCAGAACGAGCGGTCTCGCGAGCGATTCATCTCCACGCGCCGTAGTCCTGGAATCGCATCCAGCACGCTGCGCGGATCGTCATACACACCGTTGTGCCGCCCCAGGTAGCATGGGTCGTGATACGTGAATACGCTCCTTCGATCCCCGATCGGCAGGAGTTTCAGTTTTTCGTTCTTCACTTCGCGCGCCATCACTTGGCTGATATGTTCCACGGGAGGCAGTCCGACATAGTCGTGCTTCAGCGCGTTGAACGCGTGCGCATCGGCAGTGACAATCCGCTTTGCTCCAGACGCCTTGATCGCCTCGCTATTGTGGTCGCGTAACGCACGGAAAAGAGTCTCTTCTCCAAACCGCCTTACTTCGTGCCCACTGTCTTTTTCCGCGCTGCCCAGAATCGCGAAGTCCTCACCGATGCGGGAAAGGATTTTGGCCGTGGCGCGTCCAATAGCCTGCATGCGGTCATCGAACGACGTGACGCTGTCGACGAAGTACAGCATCTCCGCCCCTTGGCCATTGACGACTTTTACCTGGCAGTTCTCCCGAAACCCCTCGGCCTTTACCCAATCTGCTTTCTTCTTCTCCATCTTTCCGTACGGATTCCCACGGCTCTCCAGCGCCCGCAGAGGTTTCTGCAACGACTGCGGTACCTTCCCGTCATCCACCATGCCCCGCCGCAGATCCACGATCTTGTCGATGTACTCAACCAGCAGCGGACACTCTTCCTCACAAGCACCGCAGGTGGTGCAAGACCAGATTTCGTCCTCTGAGTAGATCGTTCCCACCAGTGGCGTTCCGCTGTTTGCGCTGCCCAGCACGGGATAGTGCTCGAAGCAGTAATCCCGCGCTTTCACGCTCAGGAAGCGAGGCGACAGAGGCCGTCCCACGGCGTTCGCCGGGCAGTTATCTGAGCACCGCCCGCAATCCGCACAGGAATAGAAGTCCAGCATGTGTTTCCAGGTAAAGTCTTCGAAGTTTTTCACCCCGAATGACTGCACCTTGTCCAACTCCGCATCCGTCAATCCCCAGCGCACCGGCTTCACCGTACCCTTATCCAGCTTGGCGAAGAACACGCTGAACAACGAGGTCTCCACATGGAACTGAATTCCGAAAGGCCGGTAGCAAAGCAAGAAGAAGAAGGTTAGATCGTGCAGCAGGTATCCGCCGAGGTGGAGGTGTTGCAGTGTCTGCGGGGACGCCGATCGAAGAGCATTCGCCACCACCCAGGGCAAGGACAACACAGCTAGGGAGTCGACTGCTCCCCGCTGCGCCTCGAAGGCAACTCTGCTGCCTTCGAACAGGCTGTCCCCCACCATCAATAGCGCGATCAGCCCTAATAAGAAGATGGCGTCTGCGGTGTGTGCGTTCCCGTACCGCGAGGGTACCGCATACCGCGCTGGTCGGAACACCAGCCTGCGCGCGGCCGCGACCACCATGCACACAAACACAACTGTGGTCGCATAATCACGAACTACGTCATAGACATGGGCCGCCGCGCCTGGCAGCAGCGCGTGCTCCTGGAATCCCAGAATCAGGGAGAAGGCCCGGGTCGCCAGAATCAGAAATCCTCCAAACACAAGGATGTGCATCAACCCCGCGCCCGCATACCGCGGATGCCTCCACTGTCCCAACCAGAACTGCATCACTCGTTCGACTCGCACCCATGGCTGGTCCCAACGGAAGTCCGACTGAGCTCGCAGCAGCGGCTTCAGCCGTTGAACCACAATAAAGACGAAACACGCGAAGCCCAGGGAGTGAATCAGCAGGAACAGAGATTTTCCCGAGATCAGCCAGTAGGTCGCTTGCGCCGGAAATTGAATCGCATCCAGCATGATCGCTCGTCAGCCCTGTTCTTCCGCACGAAACCCACATCGTGCGCACCGCTCTTTGCGTATTTCAGTCTCCAGAAAGTTGTGAGACCAGAGTTGAGAGGAAACTGCCCCGCTCCACTGGCGGGGACTCTTTTGCGGCATACAGGAGGAGCAGCCATGTCGCGAATTTGAGCCGAGACCCTTGCTCAAGGACTGCCTCCTGGCTGAGAGCAGCCCCTCAGGTGCTGGCAACAAGTGGAGTTGGGAGCAGCAACCTGGGATCAAAACAAGCAGCCTGACGGGGCCGATGCCTTCTGATCGGCATTATGCGAGGCTGCCGAAATATCGTCTGTGAGGTGGGATTCCGCAGCCTGTGAGGCGAATCACATCGGTTTGTTCAAAATGGGTTTTGTTAAGAGGCCGAAAGGGAAGAATTCCTCGAACGCGTTCGGCGTTGGAGTTTTTAAAAGTTTATCGAGAAGAGGTTGGGGACTACGTCACCACTTGGGGTTTCATCCTGCGCTCGCCCCCTTCGCCCGCGATGTTCCACCGTGCAGTTCCGTCCACATCGCATACACTCGGGCTCGCAACTCCGCCGTCAATTGCTCGTACGCCTTTTCCGACGCTTGCTCTTCCGGCGGCGGATCAATCGGATCCCCGAACGCAATCTTAAGCGGCGCGAATCTCTGAAAACTCTTTCCCCGAGGCCAAGCGTCGTGAAAGCCATCAATGGCCACCGGCACAATCGGCACTTGCTGGTGGATCGCCAGGATCGCTGCGCCCTTTTTGAACGTCTTTGGCTCCCCGTCAATCGAACGCTCGCCCTCCGGGTACAGGATCAGCACTCGTCCATGCCGCAGGCCGTACGCCCCGGCTCGCATTGCGGGCACCAGGTTCGCATCGGGATCGACCACCACCACCCGCAGCAGCCGCGCCAGCCCTCGCATGAAACCGGAGCCGAAGATTTCGCTGGTCCCCACCGAAAACAAAATCCGAAACACCGGCCAGCCCAGCAGGCTGGTCATCACCACCGCATCAACAAAGCTTTGATGATTCGAGCACAACAAGTAAGGTCCTCGCGCAGGCACTTTTTCCAGTCCAGTCACTTTCAAATGAAATCGATCGCGGCTCGCGATCTGCACCACGCGAGACGCCGCAAACAGCATCGCCTCCGACCATGGACGCGCCTTTGCTAGCACCAGGACATCCCGGTCCACGGGATCTTCTCTCAAGACTTCTGCCCATCCCGCAAAGCTTGCCCGCGTCTTTCCGGTTCCCGCGCTTTGCAGAACCTCATCCACCAATTCGCCTACGGTATATATCTCGGCCAGACGCGATTCCTCCACGTCTCCGCCAAGCTCCTGCTCCAGCGCCACCAGCAATTCCACCCGCTGCATCGAATCAAAGCCCAGATCAAGCTCCAGGTTGTGCGAAGGACGCAAGGTGCCGGGCGCATTCCGCGCCGCTTCTCGAATGACCTTCAATGCCCGTTGCACCTCGGCCCTCTCCAGCCAAGCCGTCTCCTCTGCCGACACGGGCTTCTCGTCCACAGTGTCCGCGCCATTGGCCTTCTTTCCCTGATTCGCCTTCACCCGTTTCCGAATTTCGAATCGCTTCAGCTTTCGGGTCGTGGTGCGGGGAAGATCCTCCTGCCAGATCTCGTAGCTGCCGATCCGCTTGGTCGACGGCAACTTCGCCGACAAGCCTTCAATATCGAAGCGGATCACTTCCTTGGCGTTTACGATCCTGCGCTGCTTCAAAACTTCAAAATTCGGAACTACGGCCGCATACAGCCGCTCCGAACCTGGATCGCCCGGCCGTGCTTCCAACCCCATCACGCAAATTTCCTTGATAAACGGCGACTTCAGATAATGCGCTTCGATTTCTTCCGGGTAAATGTTCTTCCCGTTGGCCAGCACGATTACTTCTTTCTCGCGCCCGGTAATGAAAAGATTGCCTTTCGCATCGAAGTATCCCAGGTCTCCCGTATACAGCCATCCATCCTTTAAGACCGCCGCCGTCGCGTCGGGACGGTTCCAGTAACCTTTCATCACGATCCCGCCCGCAATCGCGATTTCTCCCGACTGAATGTCCTTCACCGTCCGGCGCAGCATTTACGATCTTTCCCTCGACTCCACGCAACGGCTTTCCCACCGACCCTATCGCGTAATCCCCCACCGCATTCACGAAAGCCCCGCCTGTCGTCTCGGTCAGACCGTAGGCCTGGAGCACATCAATGCCGAGATCGTAAAAGTCCTGCGCGATTTGTGGATCAAATCGCGAGCCTCCGGTCACCAGGTATCGCATGCGCGCTCCAAAAATCGCATGCACCTTGCCAAAAAACAATCGTCCGGCATTCATGCCGATCTTCCGCAGCGTCCGGTTCACCTTCATCAGCGACCGCAGGACCCGCTGAGCGACCATGCCTCGCTTTGCCACTTCTTTGAAGATGCGCTCGTGAATCAAATAAAAAAACTGCGGCACCACCGCAAAAGCCGTGATGTTCCGCTCCTGCAACGCCCGCAACAATTCGGTCGTGTTCAGCGTTTCCAGGTAGACAACCCGAGCCCCGTTCACCAGCGGCAACAGCAAATTTGCCATCCCGGCCAGCACGTGAAACATGGGTAGGATGCCGAGCACCGCATCGTCCGGGCCCAACTGTGCCCACCCGCTCACCCCGTCCGCCTCGGCCATCAGGTTGACATTGGTCAGCATCACGCCTTTCGGATCGGCGGTTGTTCCTGAGGTGTACAGCAACGCCGCAATGTCCTCGGGCGAACGAGTAGCGACGGCAAACTTTCCTGGACCCGCAGCCAAAATCGAATCCAAATCCCCGAACCATCGGGTCGAGATCGTGGCCTTCTCCAACTCGCCAGGGTTGGTCAGCACCAGCCCGATCGAAAGTTCAGCGACAGCCGCCCTCGCCAGTCTCGGAATGCCGCGCATCGCAGAATAAAATCGCGGTCTCGCTGTCCTTAAGAAGCTTGGTTACCTGGTCGGCATGCAGCGCCGTATCCAACGGGACCACCGTGCACCCCGCCGCGATTCCCGCCAGGTACACCGCGACCCACCGCGGATGGTTCTCGGCCAAAATCGCCACCCGGGCGCTGTTCTTGAATCCCCCCTCTGTCAGCCAGCGCCCTATGGATTCGGCCATGTGCTTCAATTGCAGATAGGTGCAGCTCTCGACGCGGTCGCGTCTTTGAATCTCCAGCGCGGTGTTATTTGGCCAGCGTTCGACGCATTCGCAGAAACGCTCGTAGAAGGTCCCCATTTGTGCCGGAATCTTACACGATGCTGGGACTTCGACCGAAGAAGCCACCGCTAAAGCCAGGTAACGAAGCTGGATGGCCGAAGACCCACGACCAAGGACGGACGACCACCCCGCGACTTACCCGCTCCCACAGCATCTAATATGCTAGGCTCTTAGAAGCCCCAAAAGCGTCGGCTGCAGGTTTGCCCACCGAAGGAATAAAGATTTGATCAACAGTCTCTTAGGCAAGGTTTTCGGGACCAAGAACGAGCGCGAACTCAAGCGCCTCATCCCCCGTGTCGAGGCCATTAACGCCCTCGAGCCGCAGATGAAGGCCCTGACCGACGAGCAGTTGCGCGCCAAAACCGACGAGTTCCGCGCCATCATCCAGGAACGTCTCAGCAAGATCGCCGACGAGCCCGATGCCGACTCGGATCGCCGCAAGCAGATCGACGAAGAGCGCCGTAAGCTCCTCGCCGAGGTCCTCGACGAGATCCTTGAGCCCGCCTTCGCCGTCGTACGCGAGGCCGGACGTCGCGTCCTCAACATGCGCCATTTTGACGTTCAGCTCATCGGCGGCATGGTCCTCCACCAGGGCAAGATCTCCGAAATGAAGACCGGTGAAGGCAAGACGCTGGTCGCGACCCTTCCCGTCTATCTGAATGCTCTGAGCGGACTTGGCGTCCACGTCATCACCGTTAACGACTACCTTGCCAAACGCGACTCGGAGTGGATGGGCCAGCTCTACCGCTTCCTCGGCCTCACCGTCGGTGTCATCGTGCATGAACTTGACGACCAGGAACGCCACGAAGCCTACGCCGCCGACGTCACCTACGGGACCAACAACGAATTCGGTTTCGACTATCTCCGCGACAACATGAAGTTCGACCTGCGCGATTGCGTGCAGCGCGGGCACAACTTCGCCATCGTCGACGAAGTCGATTCCATCCTGATCGACGAAGCCCGTACCCCGCTCATCATCAGCGGCGCCAGCGAGGAATCCACCGACAAGTACGAGCGCGTCAACCGCATCATTCCCAAGCTCGAAAAGGGCGAAGAGATCGATGTTGCCCCCGGCGAACCCAAGCAACTCACAGGCGACTACGTAGTTGACGAGAAGCACAAGAACATCACCGTCTCCGATGAAGGCTGGGAAAAGGTCGAAAAGCTTCTCGGCATCGGCAACATCGCCGACCCCGAAAACTGGGACCTCAAGCACCACGTCGAAACCGCCATTAAAGCGCACGCTCTCTATCGCCGCGACGTTGAATATGTTGTCAAGGTGAAAGACGACAACCCGCGCGAAAAAGAAATCATCATCGTCGACGAATTTACCGGACGCATGATGCCCGGACGTCGCTGGTCTGATGGCCTGCACCAGTCGATCGAAGCCAAAGAGAACGTCAAGATCGAGCGCGAGAACCAGACCCTCGCCACCATCACCTTCCAGAATTACTTCCGCATGTACAAGAAACTGGCCGGAATGACTGGAACCGCCGAAACCGAAGCGCCCGAATTTGAAAAGATTTACCGCCTCGAAGTGATGGTCATCCCGACCAACAAAACTCTTGCTGCGGAAAGAAAATCCCGACGTCGTCTACCGCACCGAAAAAGAAAAGTATTACGCGGCGGCCGACGAGATTCAGAAGCTCTACGCCTCCGGACAGCCGGTGCTGGTCGGCACCACGTCCATCGAAAAGTCAGAGCGTCTTTCCGAGCTTGCTGAAGAAGAAGGGCATCAAGCACGTCGTGCTCAACGCCAAGTATCACGAGCGCGAAGCCGAGATCGTCGCCCAGGCCGGACGCAAAGGCATGGTGACCATCGCCACCAACATGGCTGGCCGCGGTACCGACATCCTGCTCGGCGGCAATCCCGAATTCATCGCCAAACAGGAAGCCGTGAAGAAGGGAATTGCCCAGCCCCTGCGCGCGGCGCAAGGCAAAATTCGCGAGAACGTCGACGAGACCAAGAGCACCGTCTGGTATTACGCGGGCAACGAATTCTCCGTTCCCACCGATCAGTGGAACGAACTTCTCCAGCGCTTTAAGGCCCAAACCGACCAGGAGCATGCCGACGTCATCTGCAGCCGGAGGCCTGCACATCTTCGGCACCGAACGCCACGAAGCTCGCCGCATCGATAACCAGCTTCGCGGACGCGCTGGCCGCCAAGGCGATCCTGGTTCTTCACGTTTCTATCTCTCGCTCGAAGACGACCTGATGCGGATCTTTGCGAAAGAGTGGGTCTCGACCCTCCTTCAGAAGTTAGGCATGGAAGAAGGCGTTCCCATTGAGTCGCGCATGATCACCCGCCGCATCGAGAAAGCCCAGGAAGCCGTCGAAGCCCAGAACTTTGAAGCCCGCAAACACCTGCTCGAATATGACGACGTGATGAACAAGCAGCGTGAAGCGGTCTACGGCCTGCGTCACCAACTGCTCGAAGGCGTCGATCAGAAAGATCTGATCCTCGAAGACTATGTCGCGGGCATTCTTTCCACGTTGATGGATCAGTACTGCGCGGTTAAGACCCATCCCGAAGATTGGGACATCAAGGGCCTGAAAGACGCGATCTTTACCCGCTTTGGTGTCGACGTTCTCGCCGAAGGAGTCAAGCCGGACAGCGCTGAACCGCCAGGAACTCGGCGACGCCATCTTCGACAAGCTGAAGCAGCGCTACGACGCGAAAGAAGAACTGATCGGTCCCGACGCCATGCGCTATCACGAGCGCATGATCATGTTGAGCGTGCTCGATTCGCAGTGGAAAGACCACCTGCTCAACATGGATCATCTCAAGGAGGGCATCGGCCTGCGCGGCTACGGCCAGCACGATCCCCTGGTCGAGTACAAGCGTGAATCCTTCGACATGTTCGAAGAGATGATGGTCCGCTTCCAGGAAGAGACAGTCCGCTATCTCTACCTGATGCAGGTTCTGGAGCGCCCGCAGGAGCAGCCGCCTGCAGCGCAGCCCCAGGCGCAACCTTCGGGTAATGGCCATCGCCCGCGCCAGGTCGCAACTTCAGTCGACGAAATCGAAGAAGCCTTCCAGCGCCGCAAGAAGCGCGAACTGGAACAAGCGCGCATGGCGGGATCCGGCGAGACTCAAACCGTGCAGCAGGTAGTTCGCGGTGCCGCACAAAATCGGCCGCAACGACCCCTGCCACTGCGGCTCTGGCAAGAAATACAAAAAGTGCCACGGCGCCGGCGCGTAAGGGCACAAAGAATCCCGACGGGCCGAAATCCCAGTCCAGTCTTCTCTTCCTCGGTGTGACTTAGTGTCCTTGGTGGTTTCCAGTTTTCTGATCACCACTAAGGACGCCGAGGACCTGCCTTTCTCTGCGAGCTCTGCGGCTTTTCTCCGCGTTCTCTGCGTTTTAAGATTTTGAGCCCACGCCTGAAAAACCCAACAGGCGCAAACGGTGCCGTAAGCTGGAATACTTAGCTTGTAAGTCATCAAGCCTGCCTTCCCGTTACCGGATAAGTTCGCCGAAACATAGATTTCAGCCTTGATTTGTACTCTTTTTCCGTGTACAAAGACCCGCAACAGGTACTCTGGATCACGCGCTGCTTGGTCTGATCCGTGCTTTTCCCCCTCCCGTCGCTGACAAAGTGCCCAAGGCACTTGCCAGGGACGAATCTCTCTTCATTTGAGGTCTACGTGCATGCGCCGCTCGGGTGTGTCATTGGCAGTGTTCTGCCTTCTCTTCACGGCTTCTTTCTCCTTCGCACAGAAAACTTCGGCTCAACCCCAGATTACCCAGCCGGTCGATGAGCAAACCCTGACTTCTTTGTCCGGGAATACGCATCCCATGGCTCGCGCTCAATTCGATCAGGGTCCGGCTCCCCTGGGCTTGCCCATGGAACGCATGCTGCTGGTGCTGAAGCGCAGCCCTGTCCAGGAATCCGCATTGCGCGCTCTGGTCGACAACCAGCAGGACAAGTCCTCGTCCAGCTATCATAAATGGCTCACTCCCGACGAATTCGGCCAGCAATTTGGCCCCGCCGATGCCGATGTCCAGACCGTTACCACGTGGCTCCAGTTGCACGGATTCCAGGTTGCCCGGGTCTCCCACAGCAAAGGCGTCATCGAATTTTCCGGAACCGCCGGCCAGGTGCAACAGACCTTCCACACTGCGATTCACAAATACACTGTCAACGGGGAAGATCATTGGGCCAATGCCAGTGATCCGCAAATTCCCAGCGCTCTCGCGCCCACCGTTGCCGGAGTGCTTTCCCTGCACAACTTCCAGAAAAAATCGAGCGGCCAGTTCGCCGGAACTTTCACCAGAGACCGCACCACTGGGCAGATTAAGCCGGTCAATCCTACATTCACTTTTCCCGCTGGATGCGATCAGGACAACAACTGTTACGCGGTAGGACCCTACGATTTCGCCACCATCTACAACGTTCTGCCGCAGTGGACGGCCGGTATTGACGGAACCGGCCAGACCATTGCCATCGTCGGACGCACCAACATCAACATCCAGGACGTTCGCGATTTCCGAACTCTGTTCGGACTTCCCGCCAACGATCCCAACATCATCCTCAACGGCCCCGATCCCGGCATCAATAGCGATGAAGGCGAAGCCGACATTGATGTGCAGTGGTCTGGCGCCGTTGCCAAAGGCGCGACCATCGACTTTGTGACTTCACAATCGACGGAGACGACCGACGGCATAGATCTTTCCGCGGAATACATCGTCGATAACAATCTCGCGCCGGTCATGAGCGAAAGTTACGGGCAGTGTGAACTCGCGCTCGGCACCGCCGGTAACGCATTCTTCAACTCGCTCTGGGAACAGGCCGCCGCGCAGGGCATCACGGTCATGGTCTCCACCGGTGACAACGGTTCCGCCGGCTGCGACTTTGGAGCCCAGGCGCAGTACGGCCTTCAGGTCAGCGGTATTGCCTCCACGCCCTTCAACGTGGCCATCGGAGGAACCGACTTCGATGACTTCAGCAATCCGCAGACGTACTGGAACACGATCAACGATCCCTCCACGCAAGTTTCCGCAAAAGGTTATATCCCCGAAACTACGTGGAACGATTCCTGCACCAACGGAATTCTGGCAACGGTAGGTTTCAGCACCAATCCCGAAACAAATTGCAACAACTCCCAACTCTCCGGACTGTGGGACACCATCGGCGGCAGCGGCGGCTATAGCCGATGCACCGTGAACAGCCAGGTGATCGGCTCGTGTTCTGGCGGTTATAGTAAACCCTCATGGCAGACCGGAGCCGGTGTGCCCGCCGATGGCAAACGCGATCTCCCGGATGTTTCTCTTTTCGCAAGCAATGGCTTCGTCGGAAATTTCTACGTCGTCTGCCAGCGGGACACAAGTAGCTCTAACACCTGCGACCTGAACTATCCCTATTTTGATTTTGCCGGCTACGGCGGCACATCGGTGTCCTCTCCTGCCTTTGCGGGAATTATGGCGTTGGTCAATCAGAAGACTGGCTCCAGGCAGGGCGTTGCCAATTACGTTCTCTACAAGCTGGCGGGCCAGCAATCTGCTTCGACTTGCAACTCCAGTAATGGCTCGAATAGTTCCTGCAACTTCAACGATGTCACCAAGGGAACCATCTCGGTGCCTTGCCTCACGGGCTCGCCCTATTGTCAAACCAACGTGTTGGGAGATCCTTTCGGCGTTCTGACGGGTTACACCACCACCACTGCGTACGATCTGGCCACGGGGCTTGGCTCGGTCAATGTCAACAACATCGTAAACAACTGGCACACGGTCACGTTCAAGCCCAGCACGACGACACTTTCCATCACCCCGACGACGGGCATCACGCATGGCCAGTCCGTGAACGTCAGCATCGGCGTCACCGGCACCGGCGGAACTCCAACCGGAAACGTATCTTTGCTCACCAGCGCCGGGCAGAGCGTTCCCGGATTCACCTTGGCCAACGGCAATGTAACCGGAACCACTGCGCTGTTGCCGGGAGGCACTTACAACGTCACCGCTCACTACGCAGGCGATGCCACGTACGGCGGCAGCGACTCGAACGCGGTCAGTGTCACCGTCGCGAAAGAGAACAGCAAGACCGCGCTGAATCTGATCACGTTCGACAGCAATGGCAACATTCTTAATCCGAACGCAACCACCGCCGTATACGGTTCACCCTACTTGTTGCGTATGAACGTGACCAACGCAGCCGGAGCCCAGTGCGGACCGCTCGGCGGCTGCGCCACCGGAACCATCGCGCTCACGGACAACAGCTCTCCGCTCGATGGCGGCAGCTTTACCCTGAACAGCCTGGGATACAGCGAAGATCAACTGATCCAACTTCCCGGCGGCACCAATTCTCTACAGGCCCTCTACGTCGGAGACAACAGCTTCAACGGCAGCACCGGGACTTCGACGATCACGATCACCCCGGCCAGCTTTCAAACAGCGTTCGTTACACCAACGGGTAACTCTAATCTCGTCGGAGCGCCTTTCGACCTCATCGCCACGTTGATAGCAGCAAGCTACGGTGCGGCTCCCGGCGGAACTGTTTCCTTCATGCTGAATGGATCTCCCTTGCCAGGAACCGTTAGTTATGTTGGAACCCCCGGTGCGCAGACGGGAACTGCAGAGTTGCAGGCCACCCTCAACGTGACCCTGACAAGTCCTGGCCCTTTCACGTTGAGTGCGGTTTATAGCGGAGACACGAACTATACTCCCATCACCACGCAGATTTCCCTGGCGCCACACTACGCGACTTCCTTCCCTCTGCAATCCTCGGCCGCAACTGTGACTGCCGGTTCGAACATCACACTCACTGCGGTTGTAGGAACCTCGTATCCCGGCGCGATTGCTCCGACTGGCTCGGTCACCTTCATAAGCAGCGCTGGAGTTCCTCTGGGACCGCCGACCTACACAGTCGTGACCGATCCGGCGACGGGAAATCCTGACCTGCAGGCTACTGTGACTTTCAACGTCAACGTCAGCGACTCCTACAACGCGAGTTACACGGGCGATTCGAATTACCAGATGGCAAACGCCTCCACTAGCGTCATAATCGCGACGGGATCCGACTTCACGCTTGGCATCGAGGAAACGTCGGTTAGCGTTTCTCCAGGAGGCAGCACAGCCGTCCAGGTAGACGTTGGTGTTCAATCGAGCCCAGTCATGTTTTCTCCAACCTCCTGCACCGGATTGCCAGCGGAAGCGAGCTGCTCCTTTGTTCAATCGACCGTCACAACTACTGGGCTGGTAGGCGTATCCATCTTGACGACTGCCCCTCGGCCATCCCAGCTGAGGAAGGCAAGCGCCAAGCAGGCGCTGCATTCGGGAATTGCCGGTTGGGGATTGGCCATCGGAGGCATCTGCTTCATCGGAATTCCTTGTGTGCGACGTCCCAAGTGGCTTGTGACTTTCTTCACTATCGCTCTGCTGGGCTTGGCCTTGGGGTGTGGCGGGGGGAGTTCCAGCAGTTCAGGGGGCGGGGTCACCATTCCACCCGATCCGGGCACCCCGGTCGGCAGCTATACCGTGACTATTACCGGCACAACCGGAAGCGTTTCCCACTCTGTCAACTTCACCCTGAACGTCCAGTAAGAGAAAAGGCGCATCCACGAGATGCGCCTTTTCTTTTTGCACTAATCAGATCGTGATACGACATTATAATATTCGGATGGTTCGGTATGCTGCTCCCCTCCACTCTCCTTTTCCGGCATCCAACAAAGAATTAGATGCATCCCATCTAGTGTGAAGGATGGTGAAAGAAGATGATTGCGCTTCGTTTAGTTCGCTTGATCGAATCTCATTCCGATGAGCTTGCCCAGGGCCTCATTACAAAACTTGAAACTTCCGCGCGCACCAAGGATCTGAAAAAAGTCCCGCCCGAGGAACTCCGCTCTCGCGTCCACGAAATCTTTCGCCACCTCAGCGAGTGGCTACTTACCCGCCCGGAACTCGACATCGAAAGCCGCTACATGATGATCGGCGCGCGTCGCGCCTCGCAGGGCGTCTCTCTTGCCGACTTCAATTGGGCGCTGGTGATGACTAAGGAATATCTCTGGGACTTTCTGCAGCGCCAGGGATTTCTGCAGAGCCCGATCGAACTCTACGGCGAGATGGAGTTGCTACGCCTGCTGGACCAATTCTTCGATCATGCTCTCTGCTACGCCAGCGAAGGCTTCGAGCAGTACGCAGCTGACAGCCTTCGCCCGGTCGAGGCTCGCGCTTGAGCAACTGACATACCGAGTACGACAAATGCCTCTCAGTTCCAATGCTTCTGATCTTCAAAGATCTCCGCCAAAGGTTTCTTCAGTCCGTGGCAGAAATAGATCTCATGATTTTCCTCGCCCATGCCCCACGGGTTCGAATGGAACGTCACCGGCTCGACTGACTTGCAGATCTCTCCTAGATAATGCGGCCCATATTCGATGGTGATGAAATTGTCGCCGGTGAATCCCATCAGGCCCCAGTAGTAGTGGTTCTGATGTCCACTGATCGCCGTCGGCAGTCCGTATTGCGGACCAAACAAGTCGATCGCCCCCGCCTCGCCGTAGTTCCCCGCCAGAATCGCAGTTTGGTCCCGCACGTCAGGCGGCAGCGACTGGTAAAACTTTCCGACTTCCGCCACCAGTTCCGGCCATCCAAACTGATCGGCGAAAAACTGCGGCAACTTCGATTCCATGTGCACTTCGGTTTTTTGATCCTGAATGTGCAGCCGCTCCCGGTACGCGAGTTGATCTTCGGGAGACAAAATTGGCAGCACTACCGGAGCAGTCAGTAAAGTGGCACCAAGGATCACCGTTACCACGGCCGCTTTCGGCCACAGCTTTCCGCGCGGGACCGAAGCCCGCTCCAGCCATCCCTCGATCGCCAGCGCCCCTCCCGCAAATAACATCGCGTACGCAGGAGCAAGATAATAAGCTTTGCCGTGCAGCACGATGAAAGTCGCCAGTAGCACCAGGTAAATCCATCCCAGCGCGCGATACTTCGTGCCTTTACCGAACAGGAAATACCAGAGTCCCGCCAGCCAAACCGGAAACAGAATCGGATGCATCATTATGATCTGCTGCAGCACGAACGCTCCCGGAGGCAGAACCACATTCTTGCCGCTGACCTTGACGTTGTGCAGGTCTTCGAGCGTTGGAAAGTGATGCTGCACTTGCCAGATCACATTGGGCAGGAAAATCGCCGCTGCGATCGCCCCTCCAATCCAGATCCACGGCTTCGCCAGTTCACGACGCAGCGGGCTGAGCACTACTGCCACCAGGACGGCCAATCCGAAGAACAAAGTTGAATGCTTGTTCATCAGGCCCAGGCCGGCCAGTACGCCGAACCAGATCCAGAGGCGGGAGTTTCCTGTCTGAATAATGCGCATGATCACATAAACGCATGCCGTCCAGTAACAGACCTCGAACACGTTCATGGAGAACAGGCTCCCGGTTGCGAGATATTCGGGAGCCATCGCCGCGCACAGGCCGGCTAATCCCTGTGCGAACTTATCTCCGCCCAGCCTCCACGCGGTCAGCATCGTGAGCACCACGATCGTTGCCCCGCCGATTCCGGCCATGATGCGCAACACCTGCAACGACCCGCCCAGCGCCAATGCCACGCGCGCAAACAGCGCGATCATCGGAGCCATATCCACATAGCCCCAATCCAGATGTCGCCCGCAATCCAGAAAGTACAACTCGTCGCGGAAATATCCGTAGCGCCCACTTAACAGCACATGCGCGAGCAGCACCGCTCCCGAGATGGCGAATAGAAGCCCCCGGGCCAGGGTGGGATGTTGTGCAGTGATGAGTTTTGAAGAAGCAGCCATCGCAGCGCCGATTATCGCTCAAGGAAGGAAAATCGCAAACAAGATGATGATTGCGGGCCGGGGTGCTGCCTGGAAGGTAAAAGGCCACGGACTCGCGCGGATCAACACGGATGAAGGTATGAAAATAAAAAAGATCCGTGTAAACCCGCGCGAACCCGTGGCCTGCTGAAATTCTTTACTTCGAGGCCTTCTGGTAGGCCTGCTGCAAATCAGTCACCAGCGGCGTCTCGCCTTTCTGTAAGCCTTGCGCTCCCATCACACGCCACAAATAGGTGCCCGGCATAGAGGGATCGTAAACCGCTAGTACGTCCTCGCTTCCGCGAGACTGCACCGCAATCACCATGTCGGCTTCACTCGGCCTGTAGACAAGGACGAAGTGTCCCCATTTCTGCAACGCGTCCTGCACATTGGAGATAGCCGCGCGATCCTGCTCGAGCAACTCGGGACGGAACTGGTCTCCGTCATAGCTGGTGACGTAAACAAAACGCGCATTGAGCAGCGTCTTGGGAAAATCCGGGATCTTGGATTCCGCCACGGGCTTCGCGCTGGCAGCCGCCGTAACTAGCAAGCAAAGCAGAACGACTCCCCAAAGCTTCTTCACAATACTCCTCCTCATTGCTCTGTAACTGATTGGATGAAAGGCAAGTAGCTTTGGATGCCAGGAAACTTGACTAGCTTTCAGTAATAGCGAGCAGTGACAATAGCCACATGATATAGTTTGGCGGTGTTTTGTTGCCAAGTCGAATGGAACCGAAAATGACAGTTCCATGTTGCTCTACAATCCCTCGCCAAGCGGCCTAGAACGCCCCAGGATCGACGACGGGGCGTTCGGGAGGGAATAAGTCCATCCGACACGCAGAATCGTCCCACAACGCAATTCCGCGTCATATATGAAAATGTGTATAACTTTAGGATTTGTACGTACAATCGGCCTACATGACGGGGGGAACCGTGATTCCCATGATGCCCAGGGCCCGGACCAGCTCCCGCCGGACTACCGCGACTGTGGCCAGCAGAAACTTCTTTCGCCCTTCGTCGGTTTCGCTAAGGATGGGATGGCGATGGTAAAAATAATTAAACATCTGCGCCAACTGAAAGGCATGCTTGGCCAGATAAGCGGGCTCGGTGGTCGCGATACACTGCTCCACGATGAGCGAAGTCTTCGAAGCGGCAAGCCACAATTCCCAGATCTCGTTTCCCGCTTCTCCGCCCAGGTACTTTGCCAAATCGTCACGGGAAAGCGGGTCCTTCGCGAAGTGCTCGGGATCGAACCCGCCTTTGCGGAAAATGTTGGTGGCGCGCACGACGGCGTATTGCGCGTAAGGCCCGGTTTCGCCTTCGAAGCTGAGCGCTTCCTTGAAATCGAACGCGATCACCGACTGCTTGGTGAACTTCAGCATGAAGTAGCGCAGCGCGCCGATCGCGATCTGCGTGGCGATCGTCGTGCGCTCGTCGTCGCTCAACTCAGGATGCCGCGCGTCGACTTCTTTCTTGGCCGATGCGATCAGTCGGTCGATCAGATCGTCGGCCTTGACGCCAAATCCTTTGCGGCCCGAAACCTCGATGTAGGGCCGCGCCCTGTCTTCCTCGGAAAGCTGGTAGCCAAGTTCCGCGGCGCAGCGCGGCGTAAGCGCGACCATCTCGTAAGAGAAATGCGTGTAGTGATCGGCCTGCTCGTTGTAACCCAGCGCGCGCAAGGCTTCGATGACTGCGTTCTGCGCTTCGGCCTGGCGAGCGTCGATCACGTTGTAGATTTCGCTCACGTCGCCGAAGTGCGGATGGTCGGGCTCGCCATCGGTCGCCGAAATCCAGCACTCGTGATCGTTCGGGATAGCGATAGAACTCCTGTATTCGAAATCTCGTCCCAGCAGTCCGAACTTCCACATGTGGTAGGCGATGTCTTTGCCGACATAACCGACGGTGCCGTTGGAGCGGACGATCACTTTCTGATCTTCCTCGGGGATTGACGCGAGATCAGGCCTGCTTCCATGCCGGGCTGCACGGAATCTGACGAGACATCGTCGTTGCTTTCGTTGGTTTTCTCCGCGCTCTCTGCGTTCTCGGCGGTCGAAGATTTTGCACTTCCTCGCCGCATCACCCAGCAGCCTTTGTTCTTGCCCTTCGTTCTCGTAGATACAGCACGCCTGCTTCTTTCAGTTTCTCGAAAGCCGCGTCCCAGAAATGCAGGTGCAGAATCTCGCTCTCGCGCGGCAGGAAGTCGTACTCGATGTCGAGCCGGTCCATGGTTTCCAGATGCCGGCGCAGCACCGCGATCGAAATCAGCTCGGCGATGGCGGCGGTCTCGTTTCCGCCTGCCTCGATCGCGTGCAGCGTCTCGCATGCCGCACTTTGCAGGTTCTCCTTGTCGTGTTCGTACCACTGCGAAGCGCGCGCATAGAGATCCCAGCAGTAGTAATCGAAGCGCGGCTGGCGGCTGAGCTGCTTCGATCTCGGCGACGGATTTCTTCTCCAGGTGCAGGAATCCGACCACCACATCCGCTACCTGCACGCCGGTGTTGTCGATGTAGTTCTGCACATCCACTTCTCGGCCCTGCAAAGCGCAGCAGCCGGACGAACGTGTCGCCGAGGATCGCGTTGCGCAGATGTCCGATGTGCGCCGCCTTGTTGGGATTGATGCTGGAATGCTCGACCAGAACTTTGCCCGGAGGAACGTCGGCCGTCGGATTGTCATCTTTGGCAGAGCGCGGCGGCAACGGCCGAGCGATCGACACGAGCGTTGATGTATCCGGCGCCGGCAACTTCACTTCTCGAAGCCTTCGATCGCGCCGATGCCTGCGACGAATCTCTTCGGCAATTTTTCGCGGAGCCTTGCGCAGTTTCTTCGCCAACTCGAAAGCAAGCGGCAGCGCGTACTCGCCCAACTCGACCTTAGGAGGCTGCTCGATGACGATTTTGGGCGATGGTCGAGATCGTAGGTCGGCGCAGAAAATCGCGCACGTGCTGGGCCAGACGGCGTTCCAGGTGACGATACAAGAGTCCCTCTAAGCTGTTGAAGAAACAAGCGATTGTAGCAGAGGCGGGCGCGTGCGCGAGGTTTGACGGAGGTGAGGACGCGTTCCCTATGATGAAAACTTGTCGTCGTGGCAACTCTGTGGTCGTCGGTGCGTTGGCAAAGCAAATCACGATTTGTCTTTGCCAAGGTGCCAACCGACCAGGACCAGGCCACAGCGCTTCTATGCGCATTGCCTATCTCGATTGTTTCTCCGGAATGAGCGGCGACATGTTTCTGGGCGCGCTGGTCGATGCCGGAGTGTCTCCTGAGTTGCTGGAGCAGACCGTCGAGGCCCTGGATATCGGAGCGCGGCTGGAAATCTCGCGGGTGAATCGCAGCGGGATCACCGCGACCAAAGTGGATGTGTTCGTTGGCGACGAGAAAGAATTGCCGCGGGAGGAGTTCTGGGCCACAGCAAACCACTCGCACGATCATGAGCATGCGCATCATCACGACGCGGTAGTCGATGCTCAGGAGTCAGGCGTCAGCACCGCCACACCACACAAGCATGACCATGAGCACAATCACGTTCATGGCCGCGGACTGAACGAGATTCGCGGGATCATTCAGAAAGCCGGGATCAGCGAACGCGCGAAGAAAACTGCGATCCGGATCTTCGAAAAGCTGGGCGCGGCCGAAGCCAAGATTCACAACATCGCCGATTGAGAAAGTTCATTTTCACGAAGTCGGCGCGGTCGATGCGATGGTGGATATCGTCTGCGCGGCGGTCGGAGCCGAGGCGCTGGGCGTGGACGAGATCGTCTGCTCGCCGCTGAATGTCGGCGGCGGCACCGTGAAGTGCGCGCACGGAACGTTTCCCGTGCCCGCGCCGGCGACGGTGGAATTGCTGAAAGACGCCCCGGTGTATTCGTCGGGATTGCAAGCGAACTGGTCACGCCGACAGGCGCGGCCATCGTGCAGACTTTGGCTACGCGCTTCGCGCGCTTTCCGGAGATGAAGGTCGAGAAGATTGGCTACGGCGCCGGAACCCGCGATTTCCCCGGACACGCGAACGTGGTGCGACTCACCGTTGGCGAAGCGCAGCCGGCGATGGCCGCGAACGCGTTTCGCAGGAAACGATCAGCGTTCTCGAAGCCAATCTCGACGATCTGAATCCGCAGGTGTTCGGCTACGTGATGGATCGCCTGTTGGAAGAAGGCGCGCTCGATGTTTTCGGCACTGCCGGTGCAGATGAAGAAGAACCGTCCGGGCATGCTGCTGACGGTGCTGTGCAAGCCGGAAGACGCGACGAAGCTGACGCAGATTATTTTCGCGGAAACAACGACTCTGGGAGTGCGCCGTCGCGAAGAACAGCGCCAACGCTGGCGCGCAAATGGGTCACCGTGTCGCACGCAATGGGGCGATGTGCGGATGAAAATCGCCAGCATGAATGGCACGGTCACCAACTACGCGCCCGAGTACGAAGATTGCCGCCGCATCGCCGCCGAGCATCATGTGCCGTTGAAGAGCGTGATGCAGGAAGCGGTGCAGGCGTACTCTGCAAGCATCGCAGATCAAAAATCTGTAAATCATTAAGTGACACGAAGCGATTCTGCGAAGTACAATTGCCGTTGCCAATTGAGATAGGGCTTACGTGTCCTTTGTGGTTTTTCAATCGACGATTGGCAATCGAACATCGCAAGATGTCATGAAGAAGTTCTACATCACGACCCCGATTTATTACGTCAACGCGCGGCCGCACATCGGGCACGCCTACACGACCATTGCGTGCGACACCATTGCGCGGCGGCAGCGCATGCTCGGCGTCGACACTTATTTCCTGACCGGCACCGACGAGCACGGGCAGAAGATCGAGCGCGCGGCCCAGGCCGCCGGCAAAACTCCGCAGCAGTTCACCGACGAAGTTTCCGCCGAGTTCCGCGCTCTGTGGGACCGGATGGGCCTCACCTACGACGATTACATCCGCACCACCTCCGATCGGCACAAGCAAGGCGTGCAGGAGCTGTGCCGCAAGATTCGCGACAACGGCTACATCTACAAAGGCACCTACACCGGCCAGTACTGCGTTTCGATGAACTGTACGTGGATGCGTCGGCCCGGGCGCGCCCTGCCCGGAGTGCGGACGTCCGACCGAAACCGTGAACGAAGAAAATTATTTCTTCAAGCTTTCGGCGTTTGCCGACAAGCTGCTGCAGCTTTACACCGAGCAGCCGGATTTCATCCGTCCGGAAACGCGGCGCAATGAAGTGATGTCGTTCGTGCGCTCGGGCCTGCGCGATCTTTCCATCAGCCGCAGCACTTTTTCCTGGGGCATTCCGGTGCCGGACGATCCCAAGCACGTGATCTACGTCTGGCTCGATGCGCTGGCGAACTACATCACCGCGCTCGGCTACGGCTCCGACCGGACACGCAAGTTCTACGAAAAATTCTGGCCGGCCGACGTGCAGATGATCGGCAAAGAAATTGTGCGCTTCCATTGCGTGTACTGGCCGGCGTTCCTGATGGCGGCGGGCCTGCCGCTGCCGAAGGGCATCGTCGCGCATGGCTGGCTGCTGTTTGAAGAAAACAAGATGTCGAAGTCGCGCGGCAACATCGTGCGCGCGGAAACGATTCTCGATGTGCTGGGCGCCGATGCGCTGCGCTATTTCCTGCTGCGCGAAATTGTTTTCGGGCAGGATGGATCGTTTTCCTTCGACGCGCTGGTGCAGCGCTATAACTCCGATCTGGCCAACGGGCTGGGCAATCTCGCCAGCCGCACGCTGACCATGATCACGCGTTACTTTCACGGCGAGGTGCCGTATCCTTCGCGCAGCGTCGCGCACAGCGCGGCGCGATGACGCGATCGCCGAGACTGCGCGCAAGACCATCGCGGAGTTCAACGCGCTGTTCGAGCAACTACCAGTTCTCGCGCGCGCTCGAGACGGCGTGGGGACTGGTCGCGGCGGTCGACAAATACATCGTCGAAAACGAGCCTTGGGCGCTGGGCGAAAAGCAGGACGAAGACAGCCGCGCGCGCCTGGCGACCGTTCTCTACACCAGCGCGGAAGCGTTGCGCATTGTGACCGCGCTGGCCCATCCGGTGATCCCGGAGGCGACCGCGAAAATCTGGGCGCAGCTTGGACTTGGGGACATCAGCAAGTTTGCTCTGTCGGATTTGCACTGGGGACAACTGCAGCTGGGAACGAAGCTGGGCAAAGTCGAGCCGGTGTTTCCGCGCGCCGACAAGAGCGCCATTGAAAGGATGCAGAAGATGGAAGAGCAAGGACGCCCGGCAGTGCCAGGCGCAACCGAAGCGCAACCCGAGCAGCAGCCTGCGCCCGGCAGGCAGATTGCGACGCAGGCAGCGCCGTCGGCGGCTACGCCGCGAAGCCTCCCGCGGCAGTGCCTGACGGCAAAATCACGCATCGATGATTTCGCCAAAGTCGAGTTGCGGGTGGCGCAGGTGAAAGTCGCCGAGAAAGTAAAGAAGGCCGACAAGCTGCTGCGGCTGGAAGTCGATCTCGGGAACGAAGTGCGGCAGATCGTGGCCGGCATCGCCGAAGCCTACGCGCCGGAAACTCTGATCGGGCGCAAAGTGGTGATCGTGGCGAATCTGGCGCCGCGGAAACTGCGCGGGCTGGAGTCGAATGGCATGATCGTGGCCGCGTCGCTCGGAAGGCGGCAAGGCCAGTGCTGGCGGGCTTTCTGGAAGATGTGCCGGTGGGGACGAGGCTGAAATAGGAAGTGTTGGTCAGCGTGAGCACGTTTGGTCGCTGCGCGAGTTCAGGTGCAGACGTATCAAGATCGCTGGCCGAGCTAAGTGACCGCACGAACGACCAAATGACCGAACGACCAACGACATGTTCGTCGATTCCCACTGCCATCTCGATGGAGAGCAGTTCGACGCTGATCGCGAGCAGGTGATCGCTCGCGCGCGCGAAGCTGGAGTCGAGACCATGCGTCGCGATCGGCAATGGCGACGGCCCCGGTCACGTCGACTGCGGAATTCAGCTCGCGGAACAGTACGACTTCATCTATGCCACGATCGGGCATCCATCCGCATGAAGCCAAGCTGGCGACCGATGCCGACTTCGACGAAATGGAGCAACTGGCGAAGCGACCGAAAGTGATTGCCTGGGGAGAGATCGGGCTCGACTACTTCTACGATCATTCGCCGCGCGACGTGCAGCAGCAGGTCTTCGTCAAGCAGATGGAATTGGCGCGCGCGGCGAAGCTGCCGATCGTCATTCACTGCCGCCCGTCCGACAACAGCGAAGATGCCTGGGACGACTGCCTGCGCTGATCGAGCAGCACTGGGCGTCGAGCGGGCTGGGCGGCATTCTGCACTGCTTCACCGGAACCTGGGCGCACGCCAAGCGCGCGCTCGATATGGGATTCATGATTTCGTTCGCCGGAAACATCACCTTTCCCAAAGCGCAGCAGATCCGGGACGCGGCGCAAGAAGTGCCGCTGGACCGCATGCTGATCGAGACCGATTCGCCGTTTCTGGCGCCGGTGCCGCATCGCGGCAAGCGCAATGAACCGGCGTTTGTGAAAGAAATGGCGCGGCAATTGGGCGAATTGCGCGGGCTTTCGACAGAAGAGATCGGCCAGCAGACCGCGCAAAACTTTTACCGCTTCTTTTCCCTTCACGAAAAGCGCCAACACCATTTAGCTTGGTAGCGTGCATCTTCTGCCGGGGCACGCGTAATCTTATTGCGAATTAGAGACTGAACATCATGCCAGAGAATACTTTCGACATTGTGAGCAAGATCGACCTGCAGGAAGTCTCCAACGCCATTCAGCAGGCGTTGAAGGAAATCCATACCCGCTTCGACTTGAAGGATTCGAAGTCGAACATCGAGATGGAAGGCAAAGACGCGATCGTGCTGCACTCGGTCGACGAGTACAAGCTGAAAGCGGTGAACGACATCTTTCAGCAGAAGCTGGTGAAGCGCGGAGTCTCGCTGAAAGGCCTGACCTACGGCGCCAGTCGAACCCGCCGCCGGCAGCACGGTCAAGACAGAAGATCACCATGCAGCAGGGCATCCCGATCGAGAAAGCGCGCGAGATCGTGAAGACTGATCAAGGATTCGAAGAAAAAGTGCAGGCGTCGATCCAGGGAGACCTGGTGCGGGTCAGCGGCAAAGATCGCGACTCGCTGCAGGAAATCATTGCGCTGCTGAAGCTGCAGGATTTCGGGATCGATATGCAGTTTACGAATTACCGGACGAACTGAGAGTTCAGCCACTGAGGGTTTCAGTCGGATGCAATTCGAACATTGGAAATTCATTGAGCACACCGGCCGCCATTAACGGGAAAGAAATCTTCGAGCTGCTGCGCGACGATCTCGCCGCCATTGAGCGCGAGTTCGGACGCGACACGGTCTCCGACGTCGAAGCCATCACCGAGATTGGCGAATACCTGCGCGGCGGCGGAGGCAAGCGCATTCGTCCCGCGCTGCTGCTGCTCGTCTGCCAAGCTTTTCAACTACGAGGGACGCGGCGCGGTCAAGCTGGGCGCGGTGGTCGAGATCATTCACACCGCAACCCTGGTGCATGACGACATCATCGACGAAGCCGCAGACCCGCCGCGGCCGTCCGGCCGCGAACACGCAATGGGGCAATTCCAAGTGCGTGCTGGCCGGCGACTGGCTCTACATGCAGGCGTTCAAAGTCGCCGTGCAGGAGCGCAACTTCCGCATTCTCGACACGCTGATCGAACTCACGCAGCAGATGGTCGAAGGCGAACTGCTGCAGATGGAGAAGCTCGGGCAAGCTGATTTCGCTCGACGAGCATTTCGATCTGATCTTCCGCAAGACGGCCTGCCTGTTTTCGGTTTGCATGCGGATGGGCGCGATTCTCGGCGGCGCGACACCTGAGCAGGAAGAGAACGCTCGCGCAGTATGGACGCGATCTGGGCATGGCCTTCCAGATCGTGGATGACGTGCTCGATCTGACCGCGTCAGAGACTGTGCTGGGCAAGCCGGTGGCCAGCGATCTGCGCGAAGGCAAAGTGACCATGGCGGTGATTCACGCGCTCGAACGCTGCACGCCGGCAGAGCGCAAGATGATTGAGACCGTGCTGCAGGACCGGGCGTTCGACGGCGTGACCCACGAAGACATCCTGGCGATTCTGAACCGGCTACGGCTCGCTCGAAGCCGCGCACGACCGCGCGCAGCAGTACGCGCGCTGCGCCGCAATGCGATCTGCACCTTCCCCGACAGCGAGATCAAGCGCGCTCTGTTGTGGGCTCCGGAATTCGTGGTGGCGCGCGAGAAGTAATCCTCTCTATCTTTTGTCTAAATCAAAATCCTAAATCGCAGAGTTACGCTGAGAACTGCCGCAGAGGGCGCAGAGAAAATCATGAAACGCGCTGCTTCAGCGTTTCTCCTTCTCTCTTCTCTTCATAGTTGTTCACCATCCGCCGAATACCCTCTTTGAGGACTCCCACATGGAAATTGATCAGCAGTCCAACAGGGAGTTCCAGCAACCGCAGGTGGGACAGCAATTGCTGATGATCCACCGGATGTAACGCCTCTTTGCACTTGAGTTCCACCGCAACCCGCCGTTCGACGACCAGATCTGCACGAAATCCGCACTCAAGCTTGACCGATTCATAAATCAGGGGCACTGGCTTTTGTTGTTCGACGCGCAATCCCATCTCTCGCAGTTCGTATGCGAGGCATGCCTCGTAAGCAGACTCCAGCAGTCCCGGCCCTAATTTGCGATGGATCTTGATGGCTGCGCCAATGATACTTTCAGTGAGCTGAGATGTAGAGAGGTGTGTGGTTCGGTCGGCGCCGGTATGCGGATACACACTCGCATAGTAGGGAACATGCGAGTGCGAGTCTGTGACGATCGGACAGTTTTTAAGTGACCGTTGTGTTCTCGGCGTCCTCTGCGGCAGTTCTCAGCGAACTCTGCGATTTAAGATTTACCTCTTCACCGCCACACCAACCATCTCGAAGCGTCCATTCAGGAGCAGCGGTCCTGATCCCAGGAACGCCCGGGCCGGAAACTCTCTGGAGAATCGTTTCCCGTAAGCTTTGTTGAAGACGTCCCAGAGCGACACATCGGGAGAGTAGATCTGTATGTACACCAGATCGTCCATGCTCATGCCGGCCTGGGCGAGCACGGCTTCGAAGCCGTCGAATAGCAACCGCAACTCTTCATTCACGTCTTGTGCTGCCAGACCTGTTGCCGGATCGATTCCGATGCGGCCTGATAAGTACAGCGTGTCTCCGACCAGCACGGCGTCGCTAAATGGCAAGCTCGCGGGGCGCGCAGGGAGGTTGATGTAGCGTCGTTCCGTAGGCATGAAAATTCCTCGTCCGGACAAATCCGTTTTGGTGCGAACTGCGTAATTCAGATGGCAGCTTATGCCAGAGCGATTCAAATTCGGACGTCGGAGAACAATATGAAGACGTTGTTTGTGTGCCTGATGGCGATCTCTTTGTTGACTGGGATGACGGCGTTTGCCCAAGACATGTCGCAGAACGCCGGAACCGATAAGGCCGCCGCGGCTCCCCTCATGAGCATCAAGGGAACCGTGAAGGCGGACGGCGACAAGATGATGTTTGTTACTGACAAGGACCAGAAGTCGTGGGACGTGATGAACCCGGAAGCCCTTAAGGGCCACGAGGGACATCATGTGGAACTGAGCGCGCACGTGTATGCCGACAAGAGCGCGATTCACGTGATGAGCGTGAAGATGCTCAAGAACAAGAGCATGTAAACTGGAGGCGGGACTAAAAGGGCGGCGATGAGCCGCCCTTTTATTGTTTATACTGACAATCGGGTGAGTCCTCCAATTCATGCATGATCTGATGGCGCTGATCGCGCGGCATGGGTATCTGCTGGTCTCGAGCATTGTGTTTGCCGAGGCCATCGGCCTTCCCGTGCCTGCCGCTATCGGACTTGTGGGGGCGGGTGCGGCCGCTGCTTCGGGCGTATTGCATCCGGGGCTCATGCTCCTATTCGTGCTCCTGTCAATGATGACTGGTGATTCCCTGCTGTTTGTGCTGGGGCGCTATACCGGGTGGACGCTGCTCGGCCTGTTGTGCCGAGTGTCGGTGAACCCGGAGAGTTGCATCCTGCGTTCGGCGGAATCATTTTACAAGCGCGGCAAGATGACGCTGATCATCGCGAAATTCATTCCTGGCGTGAATACCATGGCTCCGCCGCTGGCGGGAAGCATGCGCATGAAGACATCGCAATTCTTGCGCCTGGATTTTCTCGGGGCTTCGCTTTACATCCTTGCCTACTTCGGCCTGGGATTCGTGTTCCGCGATTTCCTGGCCACGATCACGCAGGGTCTGCAGACGGCCGGCCGGGCTATGGAAGAAGTTCTGTTGCTCGCGATCATCGGTTACGCTGCTTATCGAATCTGGCTTTACCGGAAGAATGCTGTCTACCGCGTCGTTCCCCGGGTACAGGTGGAAGAATTGGCGCGGAGACTGGCCTCCGATGCCGAGCACGACGTGCTCATCGCGGACGTGCGCAGTCATGGGTACTACGATCCGGGAACGGCCCGCATCAAAGGCTCCGTACGGCTGGAGCCCAATAATCTCGCCGAAGAGTTGAAGAACTTTCCCAAAGATAAGGACATTTATCTGTACTGTACTTGAGCACGCGAAGCCACGAGCGCCCGGGTGGCGCATATGCTGCGGGAACAAGGATTCAACGCGTTTGTGATTGTCGGTGGACTGGCAGCGTGGAAGAAAGCAGGCCAGCCGCTCGAGTCGGTACCGGGAAATGATCTGGTAAAGCTGCCCACGTTTAACTGAAGCTCCCGCTGCCCTGAGATCGTGGAACTGCCAGACGCGGCTGAGCCACGTCTCTACACAGCGAGAGACGGAAGCACGAAAGATCGACGAAACGAGCTATGGCTTCTGCCAAAGAAGTTGAAATCAAATTTTCGATCTCGGATATGCGGCAGCTTGAGCGCAAGCTGAAGCATGCCGGATTCCGTCAGATCACGGCGTCTACTCACGAGGTAAATACGCTGTACGACTTGCCCGGCCATCCGTTGCGCGCGCACGGAGCGTTGTTGCGCCTGCGCAGGTACGGAACCAAATGGGTGCTCACGCATAAAGCCAAAGGCAAAGCTGGGCGGCACAAATCGCGAGCCGAAACGGAAACCGCCGTGGACGATGGCCAGAAAATGGATGCCATCCTCCACTCGCTGGGATTCCGTCCGAGCTTTCGTTATGAGAAGTATCGCGCGGAGTGGACCGATGGAACCGGGCACGTGGTGCTGGATGAAACCCCGGTGGGGAATTTTGGTGAGATCGAAGGCCCGGCGCGATGGATTGATAAAACGGCGAAGCTGCTGGGAATCGCTCCGGCTGACTACAACACGAAAAGTTACACCGAAGTGTTTTTCGATTGGAAACGGCGGACCAGGAGCACGGCGGCTGAGATGACGTTTGATGCGGTGGAGAAAAGTCTTCGGCGAAAGCAGCGTTGAAGACTTGCGCCACGGATCTTCACGGATAAGTTTTTCTTAAAAAGCGTGTTCATCCGACAGATCCGTGGCGCTTTATGTTTTTGGAATATTAGGCAGCGCGGCGGCCGGCGATCATCATGCCTGCTCCGCCCAGGATCATCACCGCACTGATCAGCGGCGGCACCTTTTCGTCGTGATGAGTTTGTACGCCAATGCTGAGATCTCCGGCTTTGACGCCGTGATTTTCAGTTTTCGGAAACGGCACGAAAAACGATACGATCCCCAGAATCAGCACTACCAGCCCCACTATAAATAGAACTTTCATTCCCACCTCCGCGTGGAATTACCCGAGCGGATCTGAGATGCAAGCAGAGTTGAATGCGATGGCTGGAAAAGGGCCACGGATCGCGCGGATTCATTGAGAATCGGTGAAGATCCGTGGCTGCTCTTTAGCTTCCGAAGTTTCGTGCGAACTCGACCAGGCTGCGCAGCGCAATTCCCGACGGGCCTTTCGCAATCCAGGGCTTATTATCTTCCATCCATGCCGTGCCGGCGATGTCGAGGTGGATCCACGGAGTGTCTTCCGCGAATTCTTTCAGGAACATGGCGGCGGTGACGGCTCCCCCGTAACGTCCTCCGGAGTTCATGATGTCGGCAATGTTCGACTTGATGATGTCTTTGTATTCTTCATCCAGCGGCATGCGCCACATCTTCTCGCCCGCTTTGTCGAGAGCGTTCTTGAAGCGCTCGTACATCTTGTCGTCGTTGGCGAAGATTCCCGCGTTCACATATCCCAGAGCAACCACGACCGCGCCGGTGAGGGTCGCCGCGTCGATCAGATGGGTGCATCCGAGTTGCTTGGCGTAGTGAAGTCCATCGGCGAGCACCAGCCTGCCTTCCGCGTCGGTGTTGATGATCTCGATCGATTTGCCGGACATGGCAATCTGCACGTCGCCCGGCTTCTGCGCTTTGCCGGAGGGCATATTCTCCGTCGCGCAGATAATGGCCGTGATTTTCACCTTCGGCTTCAGCAGGGCGATCGCGCGCATGGCTCCGATCATGGTCGCGCCGCCCGCCATGTCGTACTTCATTTTTTCCATGCCGTCGGCGGGCTTGATCGAGATGCCGCCCGTGTCGAAGGTAACGCCTTTACCCACGAGACCGAGCACGGGTTTTTCGGGCGCGCCGGCGGGTTCGTATTTCAGAATGATCAGCGCGGGAGGCTCGTCTGATCCTTGGGCGACGCTCCAGAAAGCTCCCATCTTGAGTTCTTTGATCTTGTCGGCGCCGTATACCTCGCACTTCAAGCCGACTTCCTGCGCCATTTTCTTGGCGCGATCGCCGAGGATGGTGGGCGTCATGCGGTTGGACGGCTCATTCACCAGGTCGCGCACAAAGTTCTGCGACTCGCCGACGATGCGGGCCTCGTCCATCGCTTTTTGCAGACTGGATTGATCGCCGCTGGCGACGATCGTCAGCGCGTCGATTTTCTGGTCCTTGCGATCGCTCTTGTAGTAGTCGGGATCGAAGTTGCCGACGAATGCGCCTTCGACGGCGGCGCGAACGGCATTCTTCTGCTTTCAAAGATTGCGGAACCGCGAGCGCGAAGCTGCGCAGGCCGCGGCCTTTCAGCGAACGCACGGCGGCTCCGGCAAGCTTGCGCAGGTCGAATGCCGAGAACTTTCCGGCTTTGCCTCCGCCGAGCAGCAACAGGCGCTTGGCTTTCAGCCCGGCTGGCTTGTGGATCAGCGTGGTTTCAAGCGGCTTGGCAGCGACTTCGCCGCTGGCGATAACGTCTTTGGCGGCTTCTTTGACTATGTTGTCGGCGCTGTCAGCAAAGACGTCGGCTTTGTCTTTTTCGCCGCGATCAAGCACGACGACGGCAAGGCAATCGGTTTCAACATCTGCAGGGTTGGCAAAAGAAAGATTCGTTTTCATATTCTTGAGGTGCAACCAGTATCGTCGGCAAGGCAGGTTCGGCGCAACTGGCTGCACCTGCCAGGTCAGGGAACGATTTCGAATACCGATCCGGTTTGGTGGGCGCCTCCCGCCACGGTGGTGCCATAAATGTTTCCGAATGAGTCCAGTACTAAACCTGCGAACGGAATCGCTCCATCGAGCCCCTTGAAGGTATGCAGATTTTGGAGCGTCCATCCGCCAGAATTCGGAACCAGTTTAAAGACGGTACCAAAATCGGCGGCCCCGCCGCCGCCGGCGGTTCCATACAAATTGCCGGCAGAATCGAAAATTAGCTCGGCGAAAGGAAAGCTCCCGCCGTGTGTCGAACTGAACTGGTGCAAAAGAGTTTCGTTCCAGACAGCTCCGGCAGGCGAGAGCTTGAATACAGTGCCGCCTTGACCAGCACCCCCACCCGTCGTTGTGCCATAGAGGTTGCCGATTGGGTCAAAGATCAAAGAACCGCCGGGTTTGATACCATTCGGGCCGGTAAAGTTGACGAGGATAGTTTCCTTCCAAGTTCCGCCAGATCGAGACATCTCGAATGCGGTCCCCAAATCCGCCGTACCACCGAAGAAAGTGGTGCCAAAAAGATTTCCCGCAGCATCCATGACCAAACTGGATTCCGGCTCCCGTCCATCGAGGCCGCCGGAAAATTCATGAAGGGTAGTTTCAGTCCAACCCCCACCGGCGGGGGATAACTCAAAAACGGTTCCGTTGGTATTTGTTCCACTGCCCGACGTAGTGCCGTACAGGTTCCCGGCGGAGTCGAAGATTACCCCGCCGATGGGAGAGTCCCCCTCAGTTCCACCGGGAAAGCTGTAAAGAACTGATTCGCTCCAGCTACCGTCAGAGTTCGGAGTAAGTTCAAAGACCACTCCGGCGTTATTCGTACCGCCTCCCTCAGCGGTTCCGAAAAAGTTGCCAGCATGGTCCGGGGTGAGTTTGTCAAACGGGAATCCCCCATCGCCGCCGCCGGTGAAGCTGTAAATCGTGCGTTCCCGCCAACGCCCGTCTGGAAGATGCACCAACATGAAAACCGAGCCTCTGCCGTGCGCGCCACCTCCGCCGCTGGTCCCATAGAGATTGCCGGCTGGGTCGAAGACTAGCGTTGCATGCGGAGACCCCTGCAGGTCTCCTGTGGGAAAGCTGTAGAGCACGCGCTCGCGTGCCGCGGCAAATGTGAGTTGAGAAAGGAATAGGGAGAAGAGGAGAGCTAGAGAGAATCGGAACGACATGAGACACCTCCAGCACGACGCGGACGGTGGGGAAAGGGAAAATCCGGGCGCCGAGCGAAATGGGTGAACATAATACTTCATTTCCGGTTGTTACGAAGAGCATGGAGCTGGATGAGCAGACAAGGGAACTAAATCCTCGCTTGAATCGTAAGTAGATGCATGTCGCAAGAAGGCGTAATTGCTCTGCCCACTCCAGCAAAGACTTCAACAGCGACCTTCGTTGGCCTGTTTCTGTCTTTGTTTTCGATGCTGATTATCCGGCAGATTTCGTCGGCAATCGTTCCCAACCCTGGCCCCAGCGCCGTGTTCGCGAAAGAAATGTTGATTTGGTTGTCGGCCGGCATTTTGATCTGGTTGGTCAGAAAAAAAGAAGGGCTGCCGCTGACTTCGATTGGTATCGGGACTTCGCCGTGGGGAAAGACATTGGGGTGGGGTTTTGTTGCAGCCATTCTGTCATTGGCCGCTGGAGGCTTTCTTTCTCACCTGACGCAGTACGGCCACGGTCCCGCTTCGCAAGCGTTCGACAAGCTTCCG
Organism: Terriglobia bacterium; assembly: GCA_963797845.1. Lineage (GTDB taxonomy): Bacteria > Acidobacteriota > Terriglobia > Terriglobales > Acidobacteriaceae > DASREM01. The sequence continues at coordinate 203,028 of CAWCRE010000003.1, read as the reverse complement.
CTCTGGCTGATCACGATGATCGTAGTGCGGGCGGGAGTGGTCGAAGAACTTTTCTATCGCGGATACGCCATCGATCGCCTGCAACGAGTGGGTATGCCGCGAGCCGCTGCGGTTTCAATTCCTCTGATCATCTTTTCTCTGGGACACTGGACGGGTGGGGCAGCGAATATTCTGATTGCTTTCGTGATTGGGGCGATCCTGACTGGATTTTATCTGTGGCGTCGGGATCTGAATTCGAACATGTTCGCGCATTTCATGGTGGACTTCGTGGCGAATGTTTTGCCTCGGTTATTCTGAGCGGCCCCGAGAAAACAAAATCTTAAATCGCAGAGAACGTAGAGAAATTCCGCAGAGAACGCGGAGAAAACCTGAAATCAGCAGAGTAATTCCTGGCTCGCGCCGGCTTTATCTTGGCGGAGATTCCTCCCTTCGGTCGGAATGACAAAAGTACGGCTCTGTCGGTACACCCTTTGTGTCCCTCTCAAAGTTTTCTCTGCGCTCTCCGCGCTCTCGGCGGTGAAACTAAAAAAGGCCGGCTCCGAAGAGCCGGCCCAGCCATGGAGTACAACACTCGTTAATTGACCGCGAAGATCAGATCGTCGTGATCGTTATAGGAGCCGCTGTTGCACGACGACGCGCTTCCCTGATAGCGGAAGTTGGCTCGGACCGCCTGCAAGGCTTCCGGTTGGCAAGGTGAACGTGGTGGACAGCGCCTTCGCTCCGGCCGCCCGTGGGAACGATCGTCTTGATGAACATCCACGATGGACTGCTGGCGCTCGGGGATAGTACAGATCGAGCGCATCGGACCGAATCGCTGTAAGCCCAGACTGTGGCAGTGATCGTCACCGTCTTGCCATGGGTCAGGTCGTTGCCATCCGTGGAAGCGATCTTCAGGCGGTCGTTCGATTCGTCCGAGTGGAACGTGCCGGCTGTGCCGTCGGCGCAGGTGCTGTTGATGGTGTTCGGTTGATTCGGCTCTCCGCCCCGCCGACAGCGTGTCGCGTCCGAGGATGAGCGACGCGCCCGGTATCGCAAGACGATCCCACGGTCGCGCACTTGGGAGCTTTCAACGTGGTGTCGTAGACGGCGGTTTGCGCGCCGCCTCCGGCTGGAGTCACGGTCAGGTGATCGGAGCGCGTGCGAACGGTAACGTTCCCGAGGTTCCGGTCACGGTCACTGTCGATGTTCCGAGAGTGGCAGTGGAAGCGGCAGTGAACGTCAGAGTGGAAGTCGCGGTGCCATTCGCCGGAGGAGTCACCGGATTGGGCGAGAACGCTGCAGTGACGCCGCTGGGAAGTCCCGAGGCGGTCAGCGTGGTGGCGGCACTGAACCACTCTGGCTGGTCACGGTGATGGTGCTCGGGGCAGTGCCGCCCTGGTTCACGCTGACGCTGTAGGGCGAGGCGCTGACGGAGAAGTCCGGCGTGCCGTCCCGACAGCGAAGACCAAGGTCATCGTGATCGTTATAGGAGCCGGTACTGCAGGAGGACGCGGTTCCCTGGTAGCGGAATTGGCGCGAATCGCCTGCAGGCTGCCCGCTGGCAGCGTGTAGGTTGTCGATCAGCGTCTGTGCTCCACCAGCCGTCGGCACAATCGTCTTGAGGAACGCCCACGTCGGGCTGCTGGCGTTGGCGGCATAGTAGAGATCTAGCGCGTCCGATGTGACGTGCTGTAGGCCCAGACGGTCGAGCTGACCATGACTGTTTTGCCCGGGGCGAAGTTGGTGCCATCGGTCGTGGCAATCAGCAGTGCGATCGCTGGATTCGTCGGAGTGGTAGGTTCCAGACGTTCCATCCGCGCAGGCACTGTTGATGGTGTTGGGTTGGTTCGGCTCGGACGCCGCCCGCATGGTGTCGCGACCGAGAATCAGGGTCGTGCCGGTATCGCAGGAATTCGCCGACGGCGCCGCACTTCGGCGCTTTCAGAGTGGAGTCGTAGGCTGCGATTTGGCCTCCGCCGCCGGTACGCCAACGCCGGTCAGGCTTGCGGTTTGCGGGCTTCCCGGACCGTTGTCGTTGACGCTGAGAGTTCCGGTGCGGGTTCCAGTACGGTTGGAGTGAAGGTCACGTTGATGGTGCAGGTTCGCGTTAGCCACGACAGAAGTTCCGCAGTTGTTGGTCTGGGAGTAATCTCCGCTGGTGGCGATGCTCGTGATGCGTGAGGCTGACCGTCTGATTATTGGTGAGAGTGACTGTTTGCGGCGAACTGGCGACGCCCACGGTCTGCGTTGCCGAAATTCAGGCTGGTCGGACTGAGGGTGACGGTGCCTCCGCCGGTGCCGCCGCACTTTGTGAATTTGAAATTGCAATGCGGGTATTCCAGTTGAAGCTGCCCGTGGTCTTCATGTACTCCTGCGTGTACCAGAACGTGCAGTCGTCCACGGGATCCACCTGCATGGCGCTGTAATCTCCCCATCGGCTCAGACTTCCGGTCTGCGAACCGCTTCCGGTGACTACATTGGTTTCTGTTTCGAGCGTTCCGCTTGGATCAGTCGGAATGCGTCCGGCGAATGCGATCGACGGATTAAGGGAACTGCTGGACTTGCTGTAGCCGACGGCGATGTCGCCGGTCTGGTCCATGGCGATGCTGCCCATCCAGCGATAGGTGCTAGTCGGGAGCGAAGGTTCCTTGCTGCGCGACGAGTCGGAGTTCCGCTGGGATTCTGGACTTCATACCAACGCACGCCGCCACCGCCGCTAACCGCAACTGAATGGTTCACCACCAGAGATTCGTGGTTGCCGAAGTTGCGATACGCGAGGCGATACATCAGGCGATCGGCAAGCGAGTCGAGTTGTTGCGTCGTGCCCGGTTGCGGAACGCAAGTACCTCCGCCGCAGAGTGGAGTGAAAGCCGCCACGGGGATCACTGTAGGGCCGGTGAAGGTGGAGTTCGCCGGAGTTGTGAAGTCCACATGAAATTTGTAGAGGTTCAGATTGTTGGTGCCGAAGTACACCATGTAGTTCGGAGAACCGGCGGGCGGAGCGGTCAGTGCCATCGAGGTCGGATGGCAGCAGTCCGCCAACGGAGGAGCCTTGCTGGAAGCAGACCTGGGTTGCAGTCTGTTCCGGCGAACATTGGCTGCGGTTGTAAGCGCAAGCGTCCGCGCCGACGAAGGTGTTCCCGTTGAACATGTTGAAAGTTTCGTAGTAGGCGTCGGACCACACGCCCATCTTCGGGTAGTCGTCAAAGTTGGAGTACTGGAACGAGTAGCGGTTGTAGGTTCCCGTGGCATCGGAGGTCGTCGAGACCGCGATGCACTGCAAGTAGGGAGTGGTCGAGACCGAGAACTGGCTGAAAATCCAGCGCTGGGCGAGCTTGTCGTACGAAAACGACAGGATCGCCGTCATTGTTGGTCTGGCAGCCTCCACCAAATCCTGACCACAAAGTGTTGCCGGCGGTCGGCCCGACAATTTATGCTCCGGTAGTTTTATTGAAGATGGCGAAGGAAGTGTTGACCCACTGGACGTACTGAGTGGCGCCGACGGTTCCGTTGGTGTCGGGAGGCGCGCCGGTGACGCTGAATCCATACTGTCCCGCGCCTAATCCTTCAAAGCTGGTACGACAAGAGGAGTGAGCGGAGCAATGCTGGTTTGGCGGACCGGGATCTTCGGCGAGCTGGGTTAATCCGGGAGGAAGAGGGATGCGGCGCATCGGTTCGGCTTCGTGCCGCACAAGCGAAGGAGGCGGAGCGGCTGCCATCATGTCGCGGAGGGGCGGAGAGACATCGTGATGAACATCGTGGCGGACGGTAGTGGGTCCGATGCTGTTTTGCGCCATCATGGGTACAACAAAACAGAACAACAGCGCGCATAGCAACAGCGAACGACCGTGGGGAATAACCTGGTATTCGGTCATTGCTCTCTCCCTTTTGTGCTCTCACATATATGGTCAGTCGAGCGCTTACGGGGCCTCCCAGCGAGTTAAACGGGGTGTACTAGAACGGGTAGTAATTCTAAACAGAGTTCCATAACAGTGACCAAGAGTTTTGAAAATTCCGGAAAACAGAACAGAGTTGCTACCTTGCAGCTATCCGAAGGGATAGTGGACTATCCGGGGGGTTAAGGTTCAGGGTGTTTGTGTTGCCCTTGAGCAGATGAAGTGTTTGTTTTCTAAATCCAGCATATGTCGTTTGCGCGCGGGCTTAATAGGGTTTACTCTCCGGTAATACCGGGTGGAAGTCAATTGGCGCTTGTCGTGCACAAAGCTGAGACACAGCTTGTGGGGAACTGCAGATCGTTTTTCGTTCCCTTACTAGCTATTGTCTGTTTGGGGGAAATGGGGAATGCGATGGGAGCTCGCATTCCCCTTGAATGTCGGAGATTCTCTCCAGAGTCATTTTCCATGCCAAGCCAGGGACGAGGGATCGCGCTGCTGCTGCTGACGGTGAGTCTTGTGTTCGCACTCAGCGGATGCGACAAGCTGCAGCCCATTTTCTCCAAGCGGCCGAGCGAGAAAATGCCGGCATTTCATCCCGTCACGGAGATGCACTATGCCGATCAGAACTGGTCGGCTTACCAGCGCGAATGGTTCTATCACACTGCGCAAGGCACCGAGTTGATGCCTTTCCCGTGGTTCATTGGCGCTGGAGCAGCCGAAAGTCTCAAAGCCTTCGGAACCGTTCCAAAATTTCCGACAAGAGCTCCTATCTGGCGCGTTTCGGATTCTTTCCCGACGGAGCCGGCGTCTACAAAATCCCGACGGATTGCCGGTAGGGTTTTGCTAAAGACACGGTGGTGGATCCCGAAAGCGGCGAGACCGTGGACGTGTTGGGCCTTTCCTGCGCAGCCTGCCACACCGGACAACTCGAATACCGGGGAAAGGAATTCGTATCGACGGCGGTTCGGCACCGACAGACCTGGCGTCATTCCAAACCGAGCTAGGATATGCAACGGCATTCACCGAGAAGGTGCCGTTCCCTGGCGTTTCGAGCGATTCGCGGAGGAGGTTCTGGGAGAGAACACGCCAGCGAAGCCAAAAGCCAACTGCATCGATGATTCGAAGCGTTCCTGAAACACGGCTTGCGGAGAAAGATGCAGCCGACAAAGCGAAATCTCTATCCAGAGCGGCGGGCGGGTTCGGCAGAACTGACGCTTTGGGACGAATCGGCAACTTCGTTTTGGCACCGAACTGGATAACGAGAATCTTCGAGTCGCCAGATGCCCCGGTAAATTTTCCGCCGATTTGGTATACGAGCTGGTTTAATTGGGTGCAATACAACGGTCGATTCGGCAGCCAATGGTGCGGAATATCGGAGAAGCCCTTGGGGTGCGCGCGCGAGTGAATCTTACCGACCAGCAAAACTTTTATGTCTCAACCGTGAACGTCAAAATCTTCCTGGGCGATGGAAAACCTGCTTGCAGGTCCGACGCGTTCAACAGGATTGCTCATTCTCCGCCCTGGCCGGAGCAGATCTCTGGGTCACGATTGATCGGGCGATAGGCGCAACGCGGGGCAGAACTATACAGCAACATTGCGCAGCACTGCCATTGCCTCCCCTGGGTTCACCCGAAATCCAGGCCCGCAATATTGGGAAGATGGACTGGAAACCACAAGATTTGTAAAACTGAATGTGATTCCGCTAGAGGAAATCGGTACCGATCCCACAGAAGCTGCAACCGATTGGAAGCAGGCAAAGCGGTTACGGATGCCTTGGGCGTTAGGAACGGTTTCGGCGGCCGATGGGCTTCGCTGGTTACGACGAAGATTGCCGACAAGAAGTATGACAAGCTCTCGCTTCCCTGACCAGCGAGCTGGAGTGGAATGGCTATCGCGATAAGCAGTGAGCCGCCCCGTTAGCCTATCGGGCGCGGCCGCCTGGGCGGGATCTGGGCGACGCCGCCATTTTTGCATAACGGATCGGTGCCCAACCTTTACCAACTGCTTTCGCCGCTTGAGCAGCGGGACAAGCGTTTTTTGTGGGGAGCCGCGAGTTCGACCCCAAGTACGTGGGCTATGCGACGACTCCGTTCGACGGGGCGTTCGAGTATTTCACCGATCAGCCCGGCGACCCGCATCCGGGGAACTCGAATGCCGGACATGAATTCCGCGACGGTCACGGGATGGGAGTGGAATTCGGCCGGAACTCAGCGAACAAGAGCGATGGGTCCTGATCGAGTACCTGAAGACTTTATAAGGCAGTGCGGTACGAGTAAGGCGGCCAAGTGGTGCACTGGCCGGCAAACAGGAACGGTTGCCAACGAAGTGCAAGGGGATCTCGTGATCGAAATCTTGGTTCGAGCTAAGTCCTTATTCTCCAGTAGAACCGGTCGCGCTCCGCGACAGAAATCCGGTTCGTGGTGGTCGGGGTTGTTCCATTGGCAGGATGAGCACGCGAGCTTTGATTCCGAGCAGAGAACTCCGCGTCGCGACCACCTAACCGTCCAGGACGTACTTCGCCGCGGCGCGATGGCCCAGGATACCGAACTGCTCGAAATAGAGAGAGCGGACGAGTAGGTCGGTAAGATGTACCGGGGATTTGCGGATTTTCGCCGCGGCCGGGGCTGCGCACTTGTCCCTCGCAGCAATCCCATTGCTCTGAGAGTAAGATCGTGGTTACTGAGCCGAGTAGGTTGCGCGCTCGGCGGCCGCGATCCACTCGTCGTTTATGAAGAGCGCGTTTCTGTCTTTCGTTGTGCTGTCCGGAGTTTCCATCTGCCTTCTGTCATGCGGAGGAGGCGGATCCTCTTCTTCGATGCCCGGGAGTGGCACGTGCGACTTCCAGGCCGGCGGCAACTGCACGCTCAGCGTCAACGGAGTCAATCGTACCTATCGGCTGCACATCCCCGCGAATTTCCAGAAGAATCCCATCGCTTTGGTGATTGCCCTGCACGGATCGCAGAGCAGTGGCGCTGGGATGGAGTCGCAAAGCCAGCTTAGCGTTAAAGCCGATCAGGCCGGCTTTGCCGTGGCTTATCCTGACGCGCTACTGAGCAGTCAAGGGCATACTCTTTGGTCGGTGTTCTACAACGATTTTGCGTTTACCGGCACACCACCCGATGACATCGGATTTCTGCGGGCCCTGATCAATACGCTGCAAGCCAACCTGCAACCTGATCCGAAGAGGATTTATGTGACCGGCTTCTCGATTGGCGGATACATGGCACATCGCGCCGGGGTGCAACTTTCTGACCTGGTGGCGGCGGTGGCAATTGTGGAAGGCACTCTTTATGCCATTGCGCCAGGAGATACTCGCACAGTTCCCGCGGCCGTCGCGCCGGTCTCGGTTCTGATTTTTCACGGAGACCAGGATTCCGCGATCCCCTATTGCGGCTCGACCAGCAGTACGTCTCTCGCGTCTTCGCAGGATCAAACCTATAACTATTGGATTGGCAACCTGGCTGACAGTTGCACCACTCTGAGTACGACGTCACCATTGTGCGACGCGCAGGGAAACGTCAGCGCAGTTACGGAGAAGGACGCCACCAGTTGCCGAAACAATACCGAAGTCATTTTCTACAAGCTGAGCGGCGGTACCCATGCCTGGTACAACACGCCGATGAATGTCTCTGGGCAAGTTCCCTACAATCCAAATCTGAATACCAGCACTGGAGTAGTTACGGATGATGTTCTCTGGAATTTTTTTTGAGCCACGGGAAGCCTTAAACCTTTTCGACTGTGTGTCCTAGCGTCATTTCCGGACAAACGGGCCGCCGCGCTTTCGTGTAATTAGTTCCCAAAGCTGCAAATCTTACGGAAGTTTTGTCCTAAGTGCTTTACCTTAAGCACGCACGACTCCAATTCCGCTCCCAACCCTTGACTTTGCAGACAGTTCCACGCTTATTCGCGTTCATCCCTATGAAACCTGCTCACTTTGCAACAGATTCAGATTCTGATTGAAATCACCGCCTGTGGAAATCGGTGTTCGTGGCTCACTGCGAACTTTGGAAGAACTTGGCAGGCTGAATGCTATGAATTCCGGGAGAAAGTAATTACCAACTTTGAAAGGTAAGGGTTGGACGTCTGCTGCTCAGGTTTTCCACAGGGCAGTCAGCGAACAGCTTGGCGAGTTCAGCAGAGGGGGAGTCAATGAAGGATGAAACGGTCCGAATGGGTCCGCGGGAGCGGCAAATTGCTGAATTGCTGCTTCAGGGCTGTGACAACGCGGAATCGCCAGACAGTTAAAAATGGCCCGGCGAACGGTGAAAGCTCATTTTAATCGGCTTTTTTTAAGATTTGGAATTAGCGGTGGCATCAAGCGGGTTAAACTCGCAACACTCTTGTATCGGAGGCAGATTATGCTCGGAGGCGAACGCTACGGTAAACGAATCCCCAGTGAGCGAGAACAGCGGGTCATCGAACTCGTTGCTCAAGGACTTAAAAACTGCGAAGTTGCACGAGAAATCGGAACCACCGAACACGTCGTCAAAAACTACCTTCGCGTCATCTACGACAAGCTCGGACTCTGGAACCGGGTCGAACTCGCCCTCTGGTACGAAAGCCGGAGACTCAACCAAGCCATCTGATCGTCTCGAAAGCTGGGAGCATAGCATCATGGGGTTAGGCGAAGCCGGAGCACGGAATCGCCGCCTGTATGAGCATTGATCCCTCCCCTGAACAAAAGGGCCTCCGTCACCGACGGAGGCCTTTCTGTTTCTGCAGATGTTTCTACTGCCAAGCGCGGACAACGCCGAGAAAAATCGGGAGACGCCTGACGAAGATAACGGAGGGTCAGGGCCATTTATCAAGAACGGGAAGAGCGAGAACTCTGCTTTACTTACAGCCGCCGCTTTCCAGATTTCTGAGATTCTGCGCCGCGGTGGATGAGCCTTTTCTTCGCCGCCGCTACCAGCAACAAACGGGCCTGGTCGCAGCTTTTGGAAACTCCATCACCCTGCATGTAGAGATTGGCCAGCAGAACGGACGCTGTGGTATTTTGCTTCGCCACCGACTTCCAGAGCCACCGGGCGGCTTCGCTGGTATTGCGCGCGTTGCCGTACCGACCCGAGAGATATCCCTCCGCCATGGTCAACTCCTGTGTGCCGGACATATCTGTGTCACTGGCAGGCGGCTCAGTTGTGGTTCGCGAGGGTGCGGTCGAAGTTCGTTGAATGCGTGCGTTCTCGGAGGCGGGAACCCTGGCTTGCGCCGCGGTTTTCTCAGCAGGCGGTTGCTCGCTCCCAGACTGCGTCGCAGTCTTCTCGGTAGCGGGCGACTGCTGCGGCTTGGTTGGTGGCTTTTGTGCCGCGACCGGTTGAGAATCGGCCGGTGGAGCAGGCGCTTCCTGGTTGACTTGGGGCGGAGTCGTATCGGTCTTTGGCTTCCCACCTTGCACAACTTCGACTGTCTTAGGAGGTTCTCGCGAGGCCCACTCCAGACCTGCGAATGCGGCTCCAATGACCAGGATCGCGATGAAAATGTATTTCCCGATTCCCGAACTCCGGGAATCTTCTTCGGTCAATCCAACCAGCGCGCGTTCGCGGAGCCATTGCACGTCATCTTGTTCTGCTGGTGGCGGTGCAGGGCGATACACTTCGCGTGTTTCGGCTGCCCGCTCGACCGGAACCCTTTCCACGGGAGCAGGGACGGCGCGACGCTCCAGAGGAGGAGCAGGGCGGTAGATTTCGCGTTCCACTTCCGCGGGCAAAGGTGCGATTCGCCGCTCCACCATAGGCGCCGGAGGCACGGGACGAAACGCTTCGTGCTCCTCGACGGGCCGCGGGGTGCTGGCGCGTTCTTCCACAGGCGGAGCTGGTGGTTGCTTTTCAACAAACGGTGCAGCACCAGTTCTGGCGGCGCCATTCAGATCCGCTCCGCACATTCCGCAGAAGCGGTGCCCGCTTTCATTTCTCTCGTGACACGAGGGACATTCCACAAGCTTGGTCACCAGACTCGGCGGCACGTAATTCGGATCCTCACTCTCCAACTCGCGCAACAGTTCCTCCACTGCTTCCTTGCGTTTCTCTGGCGGAGCGGTGAAGTAGACCTGCGCCCAGCGTCCCAGATTCTCCCCTAACTTGGGGTTCATCATCGGATTCAGCTCTGGTTCGGGCAGGCGCCCACCGCGCCCCGACTTTTGATCTTGCGAAAACCCCACGCTCTCTCCCTGAAGATCTCTTCCCATTGCACTCTCGGTTTTATCGGTTGTCAAACCTCAGATGGGCTAAAAAAATACTGTAGGGAAGCATCACGGACACAGCGGTTTTGCTGGCGATTTATTCGCAGGCTTTGCGAAAGGCGGGTTCGAATGAGTCCTGCTGGGCTTCGAGTTGAGTAGCGAATTTACCCCCGGGAGTCTTCCCGTACGGGTCGCTGCCCTGACAGTAGTAAAGGGCAGTATGAAGGTCAACCCAGACTTTGGCGTCCGGATTTCCCAGGTAAGTTGGAGCCGAGGGAGCTTCGGCGATTCCGGTCGCTACCAGGGCGCGTTCGAACAGAGAGAGCGGCCGAGGCGCGGGATGCTTCGCGTTCCTGGAGTAAGCCGCGGAGGCGGTTTGGCCAAAGTAGTTGCGGGCGCTGCGCGAGCCCAACCCGGTCAATACCATTAGAAACATCAGGACCGCGACTCCGAGATAGATGTTCGCTCGATTGAAGTGCCACTGGTGAAGCAGCCACTCCCGGCTGGGACGCTGGGACTCAAGCCATTTGCGGGTACTTGCCGCCGAAGTCCAAGGCGATGGAATCTCTTCAACAGAAGGAGTTTCTTCACTCGCGAGGCGGGGCGCGTGCGGATCCGAAATCGGTTCGGCGACGACATCAATCACGGGTTCGGCCGACGAGGTGGCTTCTGAAATCTCCATCGGAGTTAGTTCGAGCGCTTCAGGGGCGCCAAACTGGGGAGCGCGTTGCTGGGCTTGCTGCATGTGCCACATTGAAGCCCACTTGCTCTGGATGTCCTGTACGCCGGACGCACGCGCAGCCCCGCAAATTCCGCAGTACGATTCTTCTTCCAGCAATTCATTGCCGCAACCACGACATTGGCTGGTTACGGTTTCAGCGGATGGTTCGGGTTCCGGCGCCACTGGTTTTGGAGCGGGCGACGTTTCCACCAGCTTTTCCAGTTGCGGTTTGATCTTTTCCAGGGCTTCGAGCATGGTGGCGCGTTCGGCGACGAGAGCTCGTTTCCATTCCAGCTCGGCATTGCGCGCGAAGGCCTCCGAGAGTAGGCCGGCCATCAACTGGCACGTGCGAACATCGTGTTCCTGGAAGCAATTCGCGTGACCCGATCGCAACTCCAGCACGCCTACCACCTTGCCGTCATAAAAAAATGGCAGTGCGATCAACGAACGAATGCGGGCCTGACTCAGAGTATTTTTCGGAGCCTCGAAATTTTTTTCGGTCTCCAGATTCGCAGATTGCACCAGTTCGCGGCCAGTGACGCACTGTCTAGAGATCGCGGAGCTCAACGGAATGCGGGTTTCGCCTTCACTGGCCGCACTTCCGCTGGCCGCGCAGTAGCGAAGTTCCTCACCCTCAACGACAGCGATAGCAGCGCCGCTGGCGCGTGTGAGTTTCTGGGCGCGCGTCGCTACCAAGTTCATGGCGGCGGGCAGATCCAGCTGATGACTTTGAATGAGGCTTTGGATTTCTACGATCTCGGCGAGAGTGGTGGTCTGCGAGGGACGAATTTCTTCCACGGGCGCAGATTCGTTGTGCTGCTGAATGACGTAGGCAGCCGCCAGAAGTTGCTGGAACGATTCCTCGTCCAGCAGCGGCTTCTCCTGCATTGCGGTCGACTGCTTCACTTCCAACAACGCTCCCATGGTGTATTCCAGTCTCTGGGGTCCCCCATTGTAATGCAATTCGGTATCCAAAAGAAATTTGGAGTCTGTGTAAGTTGCTGATTTCGCGATGGGTTAAGCATGGCGTGAAAGAGCCATCTGCGCACGGGCAGGCAATTGTGCAAAATGTTGCAGCTTAGCGTGCGCTCCGGTGCCGCATTACTTTCCCGGCACAGGCTCGTACACCACCAGGCGTGAGGCTGGTTTTCCGTCGGCTCCTTCTTCCGGCGTATACACGCGATGAGTCTGCAGATCGACGGCGAGGCTGTGCACTTTCTGCTGGACGGGGAAATCCTGAAGCTTTCGGTAATGGTAGGGATCGTCCTGCTGAAACACGGAGATGGATCCGCTGTAACAAGCCACATAGATGCGCTTCATGCCCGGATCGAATTTGATTACGTCGGGATCTCGAGCCAGGGGCAGGTAGGCGATGGGTTGGTGCTTATCGAGATCGAACACGGTCATCAGGCGATTTCCTTCGCAGGATAGAAATGCGCGATGGTGATCCGGATCGAGGGCCATTCCGTGATTGCCCCGGCATTTGCCCACCGAGTAGCGGGCGATCACCTTGTCGTTGGAAGGATCGATCACCGCGAATAAGTTCTTGCTCTGGAGATTGACATAAACCTTCTTGGCAACGGGATCGTATTGCGGCATGCCGGTTTCGCTATCGAATTTCAAGGTGCGGACGATCTTGTCCTGGGTGACGTCCACCACGGCTTCGGCCTTGCCGCGTTCATCGGAAACGTAAACTTTGTGGAAAGGCTGGGCGTAGGTGCTGCCGTCGGGCTTGTTCTCGGTCGGCAACTTCTTGATGAGCTTCAGTTCCTTGACGTCGACCACGCCGATTTTGTTTTCGTAGTAGTTCGAGGTATAGAGCTTCTTGAGGTCAGGAGCGTACTCGACGCCTTCGATGCCGGGCACGTCGGGGATGGTCTTCACGACCGTGAAGTTCTGCAAATCAACCACGTGCAGTAGCCCGGCGCCAAGATGGGCCACGAACAGGTAGTGGTCGTCATAATCAATGGTGAGATAGTCAAAACGTTTTCCGGGCGGGGCGGGAAGTTCAACGGTTGCGATCTTGCGAAGAGTCTCTGGGAACAGGGGTGCCGGCGCGAACAGTGCGAAGAGAAGTAAGAGAGCAAAACCCAAGAGCTTGCGCATAATTGAAAGCCAGGCCTCAGTTTAGCGAACGAGTTGCCGCTACCGCTTGGCTTCAGATGCCGGTTCGGGGCAATGTTTCTGCTTGACATCATTTTGGTTTCTGATAGTTTCGGCCCACCAAGGAGCCGGAAATATGAAAGGGGAGGAGTATGCCCGATCAACCGGCTTGGCCTGCGCAAAGGCCTGACGACAAATTTCCGCCTGCCATCACCTTTTCCGAGTTGTTGCCGCTGGAACAGGCGCAGATCAAGACCGCGCGTGAACTGCGCGGCGTAAAGCACACCAAAGAGGTCGAAGATTCCGCCATCGGGCTGGCATTTTCCGGCGGCGGCATTCGCAGCGCCACGTTCAATCTGGGCATCCTGCAAGCACTGGCGGAGCACGGATTACTGCGCAAAATCGATTATCTTTCCACGGTCTCGGGTGGAGGCTACATCGGATCGTGGCTCGCCGCGCTCACCAAGCGCTATCTCGCAACAGTTCCCACCAATGAAGCGGGACAACCGAGCAGCTTCGCCGACATCGAAGCAGCGTTGATTCCCAAAAAATTCGAAGCTGATCAACGGGAGGAGCCGGCGTTCCTCCACTGGCTGCGGCTGTATAGCAACTATCTGACTCCGCACTCGGGATTGATTTCAGGAGATACATGGGCAGCGGTGGGAACCTGGTTGCGAAATGTGTTCCTTAATCAGACGATCCTGGGATTGTTCTTTGTGGCGCTGTTCGCGATGTGCCAGGCCATGATTTTCTGGCTGGTGACCTCCACCCATTACCTGGCGGAGATGGTTCTAGGCGGGGCGCTGCTTTTTGTGGCTGCCGTCTTCATGGGTTTGAATGTAATCGAACAACTGCCCTCGCGGGACATGCTCAAAAAGAGCATACAGCGGGTGCAGATCAGTGGCAGTGTCATGCTTCCGTTCGTAGCGGCCTGCCTGCTGTTGAATGCGGCGGTGTGGCGGTGGTCGGGGCTGGACGATTCCAAGCTGTGGCAATGGGCGGCCGGAGGCGCCGGATTTTACTTCCTGGTGTGGGGCGTAGTTGCGATCGTGGTGTGGCTACGCAGGCGCTCGGGCGAGCGCCTGGTTTCGCGCAGCGCCCTGGTGATCTCTTCGCTATTTGCCGGAGCGGCGGGCGCCAGCCTGCTGCGTGAATATGGGGAACTGTTAAAGCGCGTTCCAACCGACTGGCGGAGTGCGCCGGTGGCGAATGTGATCTGGCCGGGTATTCCATGGATGGTCGGAGTTTTCGGCACCGGCATTGTAATGCTGTTCTTGCTGGTGACCGGCTCGTTGCACCTGGGACTGATCGGCCGCGGGGCGCGAGACCTGGTGCGAGAGTGGTGGGCTCGTTTAGGCGGATACTTGATGCTCATTACCGCGGGCTGGGTCTTGCTTGCCGGCGCGAGTGCCTTTGGACCATTGCTGGTGCGCTGGATCTTTTTCAAACTCGGGACGAGCATTTCGCTCTCCGCGATCGGGCTGTGGATCGCGCACAACTATTTCGGTCTGAAGTCGGCGAGCAGCGCCAAGACCACCGGCCAGACGGATAAGCGCACGGATCAGAGCGTGCCCGATGGCTGGGTGACCAAACTCCTGAGTTCCCGCACTTTGCTCGACGGCATCGCCAAGGCTGCTCCTTATGTTTTTCTGGTGGGCATCGTTCTGATTCTCTCGACCGCGGTGCAGGTCGCCACCGGCCTGGCAACCGATTACAACAACACGAAAGCGTTCTGGCACTCATCAAACAACTGGGCCGCCACGTGTGACTACCTGCCAGGCGCGACGGGCGTGCGGGCCACGGCTCCGTTCTGCGATCGCTACTGGTACATCGAGAGCGGAACCTGGTGGGAACTGAACCGCGGTTACCTGATCGGATGGACGTTGCTGGTGATCGCAATTCTGATTGTGGCGGGCTTGTTGCTTTCGTGGCGGGTGGACGTCAACGATTTTTCGCTGCACCACTTTTATCGAAACCGGCTGGTCCGTTGTTACCTGGGCGCGGCGAATCCGGAACGGCGGCAGCAGCCTTTCACTGGCTTCGATCCCCACGATGACATGCCGCTGCACGATTTTGCCGAAAATTATCCCGGGCCGTTTCCCATCCTGAATGCGTCCTTGAACATCACCACTGGAGAAGAGCTAGGGTACGCCACGCGGCGTGCGAAATCCTTCGTGTTTACGCCCCTGGGTTGTGGTTACGATCTTCAGTATTCCGGCGAGCAGGAGGAGCGGTTCATCCGGCAGGGAGGATACCTGCCAAGCTTCTCTCCGGCCGCATATGGACGTTGCTGGAAACGCTCGGGCACCATTGGTGACTCGAACGGAATTTCGTTGGGAACGGCGATGGCGATTTCAGGCGCGGCGGCGAGTCCAAACATGGGTTACTTTACAACCCCGGCCACCGCATTTTTTATGACTCTCTTCGATGTGCGCCTGGGCTGGTGGATGGGGAATCCCCGCTATGCTGACCAGTGGCAAAGGCCGGGGCCTCCGCTGGGGTTGGGTTACCTGTTTTCAGAATTGCTGGCGAAGAGCGATCAGAAGAGGCACTTCGTTTATTTGTCAGACGGTGGGCACTTCGAAAACCTGGCGGCCTATGAACTGATCAAGCGCCGCTGCAAGTTGATTATTGCGTGCGATGCCGATTGCGATGGGGATTATCAGTTCGAGAATCTGGTGAGCTTGATCGAGAAGGCGCGGACGGATTTCGGGGCGAGAATCGAAATTGATTTTGCGACGATCCGTCCTGTGGACGGGAAGGAGAGCAACGTCAATTTTGTGAAAGGTAAGATCTTCTACGATCCGCTTAATCTGGAGGATCAAGGCACGCTGATCTTCCTAAAGGCCAGCATGCCGAAACGCGCAAACGCGCATCAGCCAGCTGATCTGGTGGGAAAGAAACTGCCGGATGATGTGTGGCATTACTACGAGAAGCATCCGACGTTTCCGCATCAGAGCACGGCAGACCAGTGGTTCGACGAGTTGCAGTTTGAGAGCTACCGGGCGCTGGGAGAACACATTGGATCCTTGGCGGCAAAAGATATTGAGCGGGTGATTTCCAGATTGCTGCGGCCGGAACCTCCGAAGGCTGGGGCCGCGGGTATGGGTTCCGCCGGCACTCCTTAGATTGCGTGCCGGCCGTGGCGTATTCGCTTCGACACGGCCAGAGACGCCCGCGTCGACGTTCTTATTTCAGCGTGACCAACTTGTCTACCAGCTCGGAATAATCTTTCTTTTCCAGGCCATGGACCTGCTTGTTGTATTCGTCCACTTTGCTCGAATAATTCATGGAGCAGAATTTCGGGCCACACATGGAGCAGAAAGCTGCTTCTTTGTAGTAATCGTCGGGCAGAGTTTCATCGTGCATGGAACGCGCGGTCTCGGGATCGAGTGAGAGGGCGAACTGCTTCTCCCAATCGAATTTGTACCGCGCGTAGCTGAGCGCGTCGTCGCGATCCTGTGCGCCGGGACGCTTGCGCGCGATATCGGCAGCGTGCGCGGCGATTTTGTAGGCGATGATGCCGTCTTTTACGTCTTTCTCGTTGGGCAGGCCAAGGTGCTCTTTCGGCGTGACATAGCAGAGCATCGCCGCACCATGCCATCCGATCATGGCCGCACCGATGGCCGAGGTGATGTGGTCGTAGCCGGGAGCGATATCTGTCACGAGCGGGCCCAGAGTATAGAACGGCGCCTCGTAGCAGAGCTCTTTTTCTTTGTCGACTTGCTCTTTAATTTTGTCGAGGGGCACGTGGCCGGGGCCTTCGATCATCGTCTGAACGTCGTACTCCCAGGCTTTTTTCGTGAGCTCCCCGAGAGTCTTTAATTCGGCAAACTGTGCTTCGTCGCTGGCATCGGCGATGCAGCCAGGACGCAGACCATCTCCGAGCGAGAAGCTGACGTCGTGCTTGGCGAAGATCTTGCAGATGTCGTCGAAGCATTCGTAGAGAAAATTCTGCTTGTGGTGATAAGCCATCCACTGCGCAAGAATCGCGCCGCCGCGGCTGACGATGCCCGTGATGCGTTTCGAGACCATCGGCAAATACTGGATGAGCACGCCGGCATGGATGGTCATGTAGTCCACACCCTGCTCGGCTTGCTCTTCGATCACCTCGAGCATGATGTTGGCGGTGAGGTCTTCAATACGTTTCACGCGCGAAATGGCTTCGTAAATGGGCACGGTGCCGATGGGCACCGGAGAGTGCCGCAGGATGGCTTCGCGGATTTCGTGAATGTTGCCGCCGGTGGAAAGATCCATGACGGTGTCCGCGCCGTAGTGCACCGAAGTGTGCAACTTCTTGAGTTCCTCGTCAACGTTCGAGGTTACGGCTGAGTTGCCGATGTTGGCGTTGATCTTGCAGAGGGAAGCGACGCCGATTGCCATCGGCTCCAGTTCCGGATGATTGATGTTGGCGGGGATGATCATGCGGCCGCGGGCGACTTCGTCGCGGACCAGCTCGGGCGAGATCTTCTCGCGTTCGGCGACGTACACCATCTCCTCGGTAATTTTCCCGGCACGGGCGAAGTGCATCTGCGAGAAGTTGCCGTCGCGATTTTCGGCCCGGCGCTTGGTGATCCATTCTGCGCGCGCTTGAGGAACCGTGGGGCGACCGTTTCCATTCGTAGAGGTACTATTCGTCGATGCCATGAGTGCTGAACCGCCTTGTTTGATTTGTATAAAAGCCGATTATACGCCGTGATGGAAGGTGAAATCCGGCGCAGGAGTTGGAGAAACGCTGTAGCGCTGCGTATTCTGGAGGCAAATGGAAATCTGGTCATTCTGCCGCAACCAATGGCCGGAGGCGATGATCATAGTTGCTGGGGCGGAGTACTTCCTACACTGGGGAGGAGCGAATGAGAAGGCTGCTGACCATTCTGCCCGTTCTTTTTGCCGCAACGCTTGTGCCCGCACAACCGCAGTCAGGCGGAAAGCGGAACCCCAAGGTTTGCGTCGCGGAAGTTGCGAATGCCAGTACCGTTTCCGCCGATCTCGGGCGCTTGACAGATCGGCTGGTGAAATCGCTGAAACGCGGAAAGATGGATGCGGAGGCGATGGAATCCAGCACTACGATGGACCGACATCTCCATGTTACGGGCGAGAACGCCGAAGAGGCCGACAGCAAGAGGTGTGATTTCACGCTGCTGACGCAAATTGTAGAAACCCGCCAGCATCCCGCAGCTCCGCCCTCTTCAGACCCTAGAGGCCGCGCAGGGCCGGCCGTTCCTAGCGTCGACGCGAGTGACACGGTCCCCGGTAGCTCGTCAGCACCCGTCTACCGCGAAGAAATGGAGATTAGCTTCGCTGTGTTTCAATCCTCTCACCACGAGCCGGTCGTCGATACCTCAGTCTTCGACACTGCTTCGGCCGGTGTGTCGGATTCTTTCCAGCAGGTGATGGATCGAGTGGCGAATCGGGTAACCCACGAACTGAAGAAGAGATAGCTACTTAAACCCTTGGCGGCGTTTTTCACTGTAGCGATGAAGGGCGTCGTTGATGACCGGGAAGGCTTCCGCCGCCGGGCGAATCTCGTCCACTTCGACGGCTTTTCCTTCCAGTTGCTTGTAGTCCTGAAAGAAGCGGCGCAGCATCAGCATGCGATGCGGCGGCATCTCGGCGGCGTCGTGATAGCTGTTGAACTCGGGATCGCGAATCGCCACCGCGATGACTTTGTGATCTTTCTTGCCGCCGTCGATCATGGTCATCAGGCCGATGGTGCGGGCTTCGATGATGGTGAGCGGCACGACCGCTTCCTGGCAGAACACCAGCACATCGAGAGGGTCGTCGTCTTCGGCGTAAGTTTGCGGGATGAATCCATAGTTCGCCGGATAGAAGGCCGCCGAGTAAAGAACGCGATCGAGCTTGATCAGGCCGCTGACCTTGTCCAGTTCGTACTTGATGCTGGAGCCGAAAGGAATCTCGATGACGGCTTGAAACTCCTGCGGAAGCTTATGGCCGGGAGTGACATCGTGCCAAGCGTGGATCATGAGGGCAGGATATTACGTTTCCTCGGTGACGTCATCCCGAGCAGGACGCGGACTGGCGTGCACGGGTAGAGAGTTGCGTTGTGCACGCGAAATCCGCTCACCGGCTGTCGCCGTTTGGGGATGCCGTCTCAGGAAGAGGGTCGTGATCTAACTGCTCCAGCCGAAGAACAGCGCGATCACTCCTACGGTATCGATGAAGCCGTGGGCCAGGATGCAGGCCCAGAGATTGCGTCCGGACAAGAGGAACGTCGCTCCGAGAACCAAACCCGCCATGCCGGAGTCGACAATGCCGGCGGGGCCTTTGTAATAGTGGCCGTAGCCGAACAGCACGGCGACTAAGATCACCGCAATCCAGGACACGAAGCGGGAACGATTGCCAACCTCGGAGGCGCGGGTCAGAAGATAGCTGCGATAGCTGATTTCTTCGCCGAATGCCGCGAAAGTCCAGACCAATCCAAGCCATTTCAATGCGACCGGCACGTTGTGCGCGATTTCGTTAAAACCTTGCGGGCCGACCGCCGGGGGCCAGAAGTGTGCGGTGATCGGATCGACAACCACCGATCCCAGCAGAAGCCTGGCTGCAGCCGCAGCAATCGCAATCAGCACGGTCTTCCGCCACGATGCCGGCCAGTTCAATCCCATCGCCTTCCAGCTTCCATCACGTATGCGAAATGAAACTAAGGCGATCACGAACAGGATTGGCACTTCGTTGGGAATGACGTGATAGACGTTGTGTCCGATCACGATGGCGGCGCCGATTAGGAATTCGGCGAGCGAGATCCAGCGCTGGGAGGCGGACATCAGAGTTGAGATGGACGGAGCGGTTGCGGGTGAACTCATGGATGCTTCCTTGTTTCCGATGCGCGCGAGATTCCTCGCTGCGCTCGGGATGACTTCATGCAAAACCCAGACAGGCGCGGTTACCGATGCACATCTACGCTCGCGGTAGTGCTCGGGTTTGTCGGTATCTCCGTACGCACCATAAAGCGAAGCGGGTGGTCAGCATGACCAGGCCGAAGCCGCCGAGCACGCCAATTGGCACGATCCACCATCCCATTACCTCGTGCGCGCCGGGTGGAGGGCTGCCGAAACCGAGGCGAACAAGAATCTGCAAGTCTCCAGTGTCGTCTCGCGTGGTCCAGATTCCCGCGGTGTGCGGATGAATGAGTTTCAGGTACCCAACCAGGATCAGGACGACGCCAGCGAAGTATCCGAGCAGCGATCCCATCAGAACGAAGAAGCCGGCGACGCTCAGACTGGCCCAGTGAAACAGACTTTTGAGAATCGCCCACGGCGAACGGCTGACTTCAGCGCGCACGAACAGGCTCTCGGTCGTGTACTGGCTGGCGAGTTCCTCGGGGGGTCCCAACGCGGAGAGAACCGCCTCCACTTTCTGCTCGGCGCTTTTGTCGAGTATGTGACTGCGAAGTTCTTCGACGATGTCGCGGGCATCGTCCGCTTTCAGCCCACGCAGATTTCTGCGCAGCTTGCCGAGATAGTCGTCGATCTGACGTGCATCGTCGGTCATCGAGGTCCCTTCGTGAGCGGAGCGAGCAGGGCCGCCATGCTGGAGGAAAAACGCGCCCACATTCCCGCCATCTCTGAGGCGCGCTGTTTTCCCGCTGCAGTGAGCGCATAGTACTTACGCGGATGTCCGCTGTCGGATTCGACCCACTCGCTTTTCACCAGCTCCAACGCTTTCAGACGGCTGAGCAGGGGATACACCGTCCCTTCGGAGACGATCAGGTCGGAATCGCTTTCGAGGCGGCGAAGGATTTCCAGGCCGTACAGCTTGCCGTTCCACAGAGTCGCCAGAATCGCCAATTCGAGACATCCCTTGCGGAGCTGGACTTCCCACTTGTCGGCTTCCGGCTCTCTCATCTTTCAATACCTTGCAATACATAGTATATGGTTGTCAATAGCAACCAGCCGCCGAGATCGCGGAGCGCGCCGAGAAAACTTAAGAACAAAGGAAATCTGAGGAAAAAGCTCTGCGGTTTCGGCGTTCTCTGCGGTTCATGATCAGGGCGGAAAAGCTCAAAAAGCCACCGGGACGGGGCGGTACTCGATGCTTGATTCTTGCCTGGGCAAAGCTTAGAGTTGTGGGACTGAGAGTTGTTCCATGTCCACTGAAACCAGCAAATATCTGAAGTTTGGCGGGGCCACCCTACTCATTATCATTTCCCTGGGATATTTGGCCTATACCGGGGTGCAGGAAAGCAAGAGCTACTACGTCACCATTAAAGAGCTACGCGGGATGGGTGATGGGGCCTATAGCAAGCGGCTGCGCGTGGCGGGGAATGTGCAGCCGGGCTCGATCAAACGGTTGGGAACGAAAGTGGAATTTGTGTTGATGGAAAACGACTTGAATCTGTCGGTGGTCTACACCGGGACCGAAGCGCCGCCCGATACTTTCAAGGACAGCTCGCAGGCGTTGGCTGAAGGCAGTTTCGGACGGGATGGCGTGTTCCACGCCAAGCAATTGCAAGCCAAGTGTGCGTCGAAATATGCTCCGCAGCAGCCGGGCAACAGCATGGGCGCAGAAGCACCGAAAAGCATGACCAAGGTCGATACCGGAGCAAGTGCGGCGTATTGATTTTGACGGCTGTGCAGCAACTTCCTAATCTCTCGTGAACAGCGGCGCCACGCACTCCTCGCCTATCGTCGTCGTTACCGACTTAATCAAACAATTTGGACGTTTCGCGGCGTTGCGCGGCGTTACCGCCGAGTTCGCGGCGGGAAAGATGTACGCAATCCTGGGCGACAACGGAGCCGGGAAGACGACGCTGCTGCGAACCATGGCGGGGCTGAATCATCCGACGCGTGGGTCGGTTGCGATTCTGGGGCAAACCAAACTGCGCGAAGTCTGCGGCGCAATCGGATATATGGCGCATCCGTCGCTGCTGTATGACGAGATGAGCGGGATGGAGAACCTGCGCTACTTTGGGCAGCTTTACGGGATTGGCGACGAGGAGCGCTGCCGCGGTGCGATTCGTGCGGTGGCGCTGGATCCTGAGTTGGAGCGGCCTGTGGGGCAGTACTCGCAAGGTATGCGGCAGAGAATGTCGCTGGCGCGGGCGCTGTTGAACGATCCGAAAATTCTGTTGTTGGACGAGCCGTTCTCGAATGTGGATTTGCGATCGGCGCGAGAGATGGTGGCGCTCTTGGCCAAGATGCGCGATGCCGGGAAGACCATTTTCGTGGTGACGCACCAGGCGTCGTTGCTCGAAGGAGCGGCGGATGAATTTGTCTGGATGGAGGCGGGGCGGATTGTTTCGCGGACCCAGAGGTTTGAGCAGGTGACGAGCGAGACGAGCGGGGCCGGACGATGAGCGTGACCCGCGCGACCCTAATTAAAGATCTGCGGCTGGAGTGGCGATCGAAAGACGCGATCAACTCCATGCTGTTCTTCTCGCTGTTAGTGGTGGTTGTGTTCAGTTTTTCGTTCGATCCGATTGCCGAAGAGTCGCGACGCATTGCGGGCGGGTTGATCTGGGTCGCATTTCTGTTTGCTTCGGTGGTGGCGCTGAATCAGACCTGGGCACGGGAGCTGCGCAACCAGGTGCTGGATGCGTATCGCGTTTCGCCTGCGCCGGCGAATTCGCTGTTCATCGCCAAAGCGCTGGGAAATTTTATCTTCGTTTGCGTGCTGGAAGCGGTGATGGCACCGCTGTTCATCGTTTTTTACAACTTGCGCGCGCTGGGCCCGGCGTACCAATTGCTGATCGTGGCGCCGTTGGGAACCTGGGCCTTGGTCGTGAATGGAACATTTTTTGCCGCGCTTTCCATTCGGACGCGTGCGCGGGAGATCATGCTGCCGTTGCTACTGTTTCCGATTTCGATTCCCGCGATCCTGGGCATGGTGAGTGCCACCACGGCAATTTTGAGCGGAGAGAATTCGGCCCGCTTCTACATTGTCTTGCTCGCGGTCTACGATGTGGTGTTTACTATCGCTTGTCTGGCATTGTTCGAAACTATCTTGCACGCGGAATGAAAAAAATCTTCCCGATTCTCGGAATCATTACGCTGGCCCTGCTTAGCTATGCGCTCTATGAGGCGCTGGTGGCGGCTCCAACGGAACGCACCATGGGCGATGTGCAGAGGATTTTTTATTACCACGTGCCCTCGGCATGGACAGCATTTCTGCTCTTCTTTTTGAATTTTGTGGCGTCAATCCAATACCTGGTTCGCCGCAAACCAGGCGCGGATCGCGTGGCGAACTGGATTGTGATCGCGATTGCCCTGGCGACGTGCATTGCCGCGTACGTGATTCCTTTGCCCGAAGGCGTGGAGAAATCGGCAGTGGCAACGACGGGCATTGCGATCGCCGGAATTTATTTTCTGATCCGCAAGCTGTTTCCAGGAGATCGTGCTGACGTTCTTGCGGTGGTGACAGCGGAGGTGGGCGTGGTGTTCTGCACCATCGTGCTGATTACCGGGCCGCTCTGGGCGCGGCCGGTGTGGGGCATTTGGTGGGCGCCAGGCGATATCCGGCTGACGTCAACCCTGGTGTTGTGGCTGATCTACATCGCGTATTTGATGTTGCGCAAATTTTCCAGCGGGGGCAACACGGCTCTGATTGCCGCGGTTCTGGCAGTATTTGGCGCGCTGGATGTGCCGCTGGTGTATTTCTCGATCTGGTTCTTCCGCACCCAGCATCCGCAGCCAGTAATTGGCGGCGGCGGATCGATCGATCCGCGCATGATGCAAGTGCTATTGATCAACTGGCTGGCGTTTATGTGCTTCGCGTACCTGGTGAGCTGGTCACGTTTTCGGTTGGAGGTTTTGAAGCGTGAGGTCGAGCAGGCACAAGGCATGGAGGAGTTGATGGAGACCCGAGCGCGATGAATTTCCTCTACGCAGCATATGCGGTCACGTGGATCATTCACATTGGATATCTGACGACGCTGGTGCGGCGGTATTCGCGGTTGAAGAAAGAGATCAAAGAGCTTAAGAGGAGTCAGTAGTCAGCGACGGAGTGCTGGGCCCTCAGGAACCGTGGTACTGCACGCAGGATCCTTCGCCTTCGGCTCAGGATGACTTCATGGAGAAGTAGTAGCGCATCGGATAAAAAGGTGGCGACTGACTCCTAACGACCGACAGCTGACTACCGGCTACTTTTTTTCCACTCTTCCGCCAGATTATTCAGGAAGTCTTCCGCCGGGGTATTCCTCAGGAATTCATACTCCTCGATCAGGGCAGCGATGCCGATCCGTGAGGCGGGCAGCGGGCTCTCGACTCGCAGCACGCGCGCTGTAAAGCGGACGCGTACCGGGTTGGTGAGGGTGACGTGAGGGGGAAAGGTCAGGGTCACGTCCACGCGTGAGCCTTCCGGGAGCGGGCGGTCGAGATAGAAGAAGACTCCGCGGGCGCTGACATTCTGGGTTTCGGTGTTGACTTCGCCGAGATCGTCGTTGGCGATTTTAACCACCGCGGGCAGGCGCATATCGAAACGCCGCATCAATCGTCGCTCTTGGGCTGACGACAGCGCATCGGTTTCTTTTCCTCGCACAGGCAGCATTGGGGCCCCGATATTGAATAGAGTTCGCGGCGAATGGCGGTCGCGAAACGTGCGCACTGCTTGTACTCGATAGAGCAAGAGTCACTTACTCGCCAATCGTTTGCAAGCGCAAAAACGCGCGGGAACTGTCTCGGTTAACGCGTGAGGGGTTCGCCAAACCGGGAGAACTTGTGGGGAGGGCAGGGGGAGGTAACTCCGAACCTGGGAGCCAAGGTACACAGGAAGCAATCGCTCTGCCATCGCAAGTGTGCATCCAGGTTGAATGCCATGCAACAAACTAAAGAACTTCGCGATAGGTCGCGAGCCGACCTATGAGAGCGGGCTGAAACAATTTGCAGATAGATCGCCGCGAATTGTGCGCCTCTTCGCAGAATCCACAGGGGGATGCGGCATCTCTGGCATGTCCCGGTCGCATCTGACCCAGCTTGGGGTACTTGCAGGCGGAGCTCCGCTTGACAGTGTATCCGTCAGATGTTTAAGTATTTACTTACTTTTTTCGCCCCAATTTCTGTGGAAATGCATGCCGCCTCGCGCGCACGTGGGATGAGTCTGCCACTGTTCAGTCCTCTCCAGGAAATCGGGAAAACTCGGAGGAGCTTCGTGAGATTGAATCGCCATCGGTTGGGATCAGGGTATGTCCGCTGCGGCGTTCTGGCCGCCATGCTGCTGCTGGTGCTGCTAGGAGCCGTGATCCTGACTGGCACCGGAGCCCATGTTCCCACCCGTGCCACCGCTAGCTCCACCATTGCCTCGGCCAAGCCGGATGCTCGCATGCTGGCGCAACTCCCCATGAGCTTCGAACCCAACCAGGGGCAGACGGACGCGCAGGTGAAATTTCTGGCGCACGGCCCGGGCTATGGACTGTTTCTCACTGCTGACGAGGCGGTGCTGGCGCTTCACCGATCCGCCAACAGGCGCGATCTGATGCGCATGAAACTGAAAGGCGCGAACTCCTCCGCCAACGTCATTGGGAATGATGAAACCTCGGGAAAGAGCAATTATCTGATTGGCAACGATTCCTCCAAATGGCACCGCAATATTCCGCAATTTGCGCGGGTGCGGTACCAGGAAGTCTATCCGGGCGTGGATCTGGTTTATTACGGGGCGAACGGACAGCTCGAGTATGACTTTGAAGTCGAGCGGGGCAGCGATGCCAAGTCAATCGCCCTTCATTTTGAGGGCGTCGATCGCATCACGTTGAACCGAGAAGGAACTCTGGCGTTGGGAATTGACGGCGGCTCGGTTGCACTGAAAGCTCCGCAAGCGTACCAGGAAAAGAATGGCCAGCGAGTGCCGGTGGACGCGCGCTTCGTGCTGCGCGCAGGCAACGAAGTTGGTTTCGAGTTGGGCGATTACGATCGCAGCCAGAAGTTGGTGATCGATCCGGTACTGAGCTACTCCAGTTTCCTGGGGGGCAGCGGCAACGAGGCGTGTTCTGCGATCACCAGCGGGCCCGTGGTTTCGGGATGCCCCGCGATTTCCGTCGATCCGGCGTTCAACGTGTATGTGGCCGGTTCCACTTCATCGACCGATTTTCCGCTGACCCCGACGCCAACCCTGCCGTTCCAAGCAGCCCTGGCAGGAGCGGCGAACGTATTCGTCACCAAGTTTGTGCCCAGCGCCTCGTCAACCGGGCCGAGCTACGTCATTGCATTTTCGACCTACCTGGGCGGCAACGGGATCGACACCAGCGCCGGTGTAGCGGCTGACGCGGCTAGCAACGTGGCCGTGACGGGAACCACCACTTCCACAAATTTCCCGACCACGGCGAATTCGTTCAATCCTGGCCCGCTCGGGGCTAGCGCCAGTCATGTTTTCGTCAGCGAACTGAAGTCGGATGGCACCGCACTCGTCTATTCCACATACCTGGCAGGGAACGGCACCGAAAAAGCGACCGGATTGGCGCTCGACATTCGCGGAAAGATCTACATTTCCGGGACTACGACCTCCACGGATTCTGCGACCGGCTTTCCTTCCACTGCCAATGCGTTTCAGCTGACTTCAAAGTCCACTAACCAATTTTTCTTTACCGAAATCGATCCAGTCTTGCTGGGATTGCCTTCGATTCCGTTCTCCAGCTACCTTGGCGGCGCGATGGCCACGGCGGGTGGAGTCACCATGGGCGGCGGCATTGCCGTTGACACCAGCACGACGCCGAATGTCTACATCACGGGCAGCACGGATTATTCCGATCTGCCGTTCTTGAATGCATTCCAGGTTGCGACCCCGGGCATTCATGCGTTCCTGGGCAAGTTCACGCCATCGAAAGCGATTGGCGCGCAGGAAGTCTATTTCACGCTGTTCTCCGGGCTCGGCACCGACATCGCCAATGGTGTTGGCGTGGATAGCTCGGGAAATGCGTACATCACCGGCTCAACCACCTCGGTAGGACTGGTGGCCCCAACATCCACGGTTCCGCTACAAGTCAACTACGGTGGCGGCGCTCATGATGCATTCTTGGCGAAATTTGGTACTCCTTGCACCGGTAGCGCCTGCACCACGAACAACGTGCCATTCAGCTACTTCACTTATCTCGGCGGCACCGGCGATGACGTTGCCTACGCGATTGCCGTGGACAGCATTCAGGGCGCAAATATTACGGGCATGACGGACGGGAACCTGCCGACGCTGGGCAACGCTCCCCAGACCACCTATGGCGGAGGTACGACTGACGCCTTTGTGGCCCGCATCGATACGACTTCGAACTCGGCGACGGTCGGACATTATGTCAGCTACCTGGGCGGCGCGGCCGCTGATGCGGGAACGAGCATTGCCGTCGATACGAGCGGAACGCCGTACGTGACGGGCGAGACTCTTTCTTCGAATTTCCCGATCAGCTCAGCTCCCGAGCAGGCGACGCTGAATGGTGGAAGCGATGCGTTTGTGACCAAGCTGGGGCCGACGGTGAGCTTGACCATGACGCCGACGGCAACGCCGAATCCGGTGGGAGTCGGGAACCAGGTGACGTTCAAGTACACGATCACGAACGCTGGCGACCTGGTGAGCAACGCGATCTTTACCGACACCCTGCCAAGCAATGCGACATTCGTGTCCGCGACTTCGACCGTAACCAACGCCTGCGGCGCGGCGAGCGGTCAGACCGTGACTTGCAACCTGGGCACGCTGAATCCGGGAGCGACTACGCCGAGCGTGACTGTAGTGGTTACGCCCACGGCGCCGCTTCCACCGGCAACCGCGCCGACCTCGCTCGGCAACAGCGCGACTCTGACCGTGAATGGTTTGACCACCAGTGCGAGCACCAGCACGAGCGTGAACGATTTCAATATTTCGGTCGCTCCGGCGACGGTGACGGTTCCCGCAGGCATTGCCGCGACGTTCCAGGTGACGGTAACGCCTACTGGGCCATTCCCCGACAGCGTTTCGCTCTCGTGCTGTTCCGGAACTCCCGCGAATATCGGAACCATCGTGTTCACCACCAATCCGATCACGAACTTGACGACCGGATCGGCGGCCAGTTCGACGGTGACCATTCCGACGATCATGCGGCCGACCACGACGACTCGCTTGTGGCAGAAGGGCGGACCTATGTACGCGTCGTGGCTCTCGGTGTCAGGGCTGGGTTTGCTGGGGATGAGCATCGGCGGAACGATCTCGCGCAAGCGGCGGATCATGATGGCGCTGTTGATTGGCGGCGTGTTTGCGTTGATCGGATTGCAGTCGGCGTGCGGATCGAGCAGCACCACTACGACGACGGTGAGCGGAACTCCGGCGGGGACCTACAACTTGACGCTCACGGCAACTTCGGGCACCGCGTCGCGGACATTCCCGGTCACGTTGATCGTGCAGTAGGCATTGATCGTCCGTTAGTAGAATGCCGACCTGCATGTCCTCGCCAGTCGAATGGGCAACTTCCGCAACGCCGTACGGCACATTCCTCCGGCGGTCAGCGATAGGCGAAGCCCCCTTTACCGAAGGCTGTTGAATCTTTCTTGACATGGTTCCCCACAATCGTGTATTACAGGTCACACTTTTCGGCCGGTGAGTTAGTGCTCGACATTTTCTTCTCCGCCGCGGCGCTTCTGCTTCTCGACCAGTCGAGTAAAAAGGCGGCGCGGCTCATTCCTCCCGATCGAAGTTGTTCTTGCGCCAGCTTCGTACGTATTCACTTTGTCGCTAACGTCAACCGAATATACAAGAGCAGATCCATTCGAATTGCGATGGTGTTTGCTTGGTTTGGGGCCCTGATGTCCGCGGTGATTTTGAACCGTATTGGGCCCTGGTTTCAGGGACAGGTGTCCCAGATCGGTTTGGGATTGGCGTTTGGCGGGGCAACTGGAAATCTGCTCGATGTCTGGCGTTGGCAATCGGTCGTGGACTTCATCGACCTCGGCTGGTGGCCGGTTTTCAACTTCGCAGATGTCGGAATTGTCGCGGGATTGCTTTTAGCCTTCCTGTTTTGAACCGGGGTGGTGGATGCGTCCGGTATTGTTTAAATGGCGGAGTATCACGGTGTGGAGCTATCCCGCCATGCTCTATGCCGGACTGCTTTCCGGTGTGGTTGTCGGCAACCTTGCCGCCCATGCGGCGGGACTCGACGCCCTGCGAGTCTACATCGCCACCATGATTCTCATCGTTCCCGCGTTGGCTGGGGCGCGTCTGCTCTACGTGTTCGCGGAGTGGCCCCTCTACCGCGATGACCTCTCCACGATCTGGGATCGCAATGTTGGCGGCTATATCATGTACGGCGGCTTGCCGTTGGCCCTGATTTGTTCGGTGCCCCTGCTGCGCGTCCTTCATCTTCGCTTTGCGGCTTTTTGGGACGTCGCCATTCTCACCATCCTCGTCGGAATGGCATTCACTCGCATTGGCTGTTTGTTGAACGGTTGTTGTGGCGGCCGTCGTTCGCAATCCTGGTTCGCTTTGTATCTGCCCAATCTGCGAGGCAAGTGGGAAAAGCGCATCCCAACGCAATTGCTGGAATCTTCATGGGCGGTGGTTCTGTTCGTGATCGCCCTCGCGATCCGCCGATCGACGCCGTTTCCGGGTGCGCTGTTTCTCCTTGTCTGTCTCGGTTACGCACTCGGCCGATTGCTGATGGAGTGTGTGCGCGAGCGACCGCAAAAAGCTGCTGGATTCAATGTTGCCCACGTCATCTCTCTGACCATCGTTTTACTGGCTGTATCTACCCTAACCATTTTCTGGCGTAAGTAATCGAACTCGGCCGAACCCTCTGGAGATCTGGACCTCGTTTCCAAGTTTTTCGCTCTTCTACAAAGGCGGTCATTTCATGGCAAACAATCTGACGGGTGATTTCGATGTTGTGGCGGAGTTTGCAATTCTTGCGGTGGACCGGCTTCTGGCGGGAATGCACCAAACCGGCAGGTTTCTGCATTCCATATCAGTTCGCGTGGACGACAACCCTCAACCGAACAAACCAGGCTTGCCGGTCGTTGTGGGAACCGTCGATGCGTTCGGCGCCGCGGTCGTCAACCAGCGCCGCATCGGAATTTCGAACCCGTTCCCTGGAGCCTCAGCCGCGACGAGCGCCGCGGCTCTAACTCTGCTGAACGCGAACGAGCTGGTGGCCAACGGACAGATCAAGATCGTTCCAAGTCATATTTCCGGAGTCGCGCAGCTGCAATTATTCCCGCCGACAATTGCGGTTCCGGATGCCTCCGGCACCAACCTTACGATTCGCATGAATCTGATCTCTCGCTTTTTCCCCGACAAGGGTACCGCTCCGCTGGCCGAGTTTGTTCGCGGCGATCTCCAGATCACTGCTCCCATCAACAAGATTGTCTCCGGACACATCAACGTCCTCGATATTGATTTCAGAGCCGAGCAGGCGACCATCAACTTCACGCCCTCTTACTCCAGCACCCCTCTGACTCCCGAGGACCTGGCGGGAATCAGTCTGTGCATACAAAACGGATTACGCACCGGCTTCTTGCCTTCCAGCGTTACCCTGCCCAATACCATCGCAGACATCCAACTGAAGACCCTTCCCGGAGCGCTCGCCCTGATGCTTGATCTTACCGATCACCCGTCAACTGCCGGCAGCGTCACCAACGTTTTTCTTGCTTCCGACGACGATTTTGCGTTCGCCGTCGGTCGCGATTATCTGCTGAATGTTTTGCGGATGATCAGCGACAACATCCTCAGCCAGACCTTTCCACCGGTCAAGTTCACGGTGGACCTCACCGTCTGGGGCTTCGGCACGGTTTTGCATTATTCCTATCCCATCAAGCTCAACAGCGCGAGTTTCGACCTGCAGACCGGGAAGATCGTTCTCACCATCAACGGCCACGCCGGTCCGGAACCCAACGGACATCCGCCCAGCGATTTCAATTTCACCGTGACCGTTGAGTTTTCGCTGGCGACGTCGGGTCCGAGCGTCGAACTGATTGTTGGAAATGTGTCGGTGAGCACCGACAGCTCGCTGGCCGGGATCGTCGATTTCTTCACCGGCGACGTTACCAACTCGGTGAGGAGCGCCATTGCGACGGCAATTGCCAACACCGGCGCCGGCAATACCGTCAGTAATATGTTCGACGCCAATACCAACCTCGGCAATTTTCTCAACTCCCAACTCAATCCGCCGACAGGAAGCCTGAATCAGGCGCAGCAACTCTTTCTGGTTTACACCTCCGTCGACATTCAGACCGCCGGCGTCGTTCTCCACGGCTCGCTCTTGCTTTTTGATTGGCCCGATCCCTATGTCGAGTTTGAAGCCATACCCCCCCACACGAATATCCAGCAGACGGTTGTGTCCAGTGGCACCGATTATTCCGCGCTGAAAACCTGGATACCCGGCGGTACCGTTGGCGAATATCAATGGCACATGAGCGGACAGCCGCCCTTCGACGTGGATCCTCATCGCTTTGTGCTGCTCTCTTCGAACCAGGTGGCAACCGCCGTAGACGCTGCTGTGGCGAGGGCCAGACCCACTCTGCCGGGGTATTCCGCCCTTTGCCTGACCATCACCGGCACCAGGATTTCCAACTACGGTTCTCCGGCGAACTATCAGCAAGTCACCGCCAGCATTTGCGCGTTCACCAGCTTTCCCATTATTTCTGCGGGTGAATTCAGTTTAAGCGCGAGCGCATCGGCTCCCCCCACCTTGGCGGTCACCCATGCAGGACTCAATGGGGAAGTCGTCGTTTCCAGCCACGTCGCGGCCGACGTAGATACAACCGGCCTCGCCGCGCCGAATCTTCTGATTCACTTTGCCGATTCCGATTCGTCTTCCCAACTGGAGACTTTGACCAAGGCCGTTGCTCTTAGCCAGCGCAAGGATTCGCCAACGGGCGTGATCGCAGTCCTCAGCCCGGAGCATCTGGCCAAGGCAAAGTTCACTCATGGCGTCGTGTATGCCGAGGACAGCGATGGAAGCTGGCAGAAGTTTTTTGGGGTCAAGTCGGCAAAGTGCCCGCTTACTTTAATCGTCAGTCCACGGGGAAGCCTCTCGTGGAAGGGCGAGGGGCCGTTGCATTTGGAAAACCTGACCGCCGCATTGAGCAAGCTTCTCGTGAAACGCCCACCGGTAAGAGTCAGCTTGCCCAGCATGAATGTCCGCATTGGGCAACTCGCCCCCAACTTTCTTTTCGAATACACCTCCGGCCGGGAGATGCCACTCAGCAAGCTCTCGGGCCAGCCGAGGGTGCTGGTCTTCTGGCGAAGTGCGGTGAAGCCCAGCATCCAGGCGGTCCGCGATGCACAGCACACCGCAGCCAAGAGCAAAACCGTGGTACTGGCGGTGAATGACGGAGACGATCCCGCGAAGGCCAGAGCCGTGGCCGCCGAAAATGGCTTGACCGCAATTCTTGTGACGGACCCGAAGCGGGAGATCAGCCGGGGCTACGGCGTGAGCTCATGGCCCACGATCGTCACTGTCAGTCCGGCGGGCCTAATCACCGGCATCCGCTATGGCCGCGCGCCAAACGCTCCAGCGGCGCCTCCTGTGAAAAAGTCCGGCACCCAATCACGAAATTGAAGACCTGCGTCGCGAGGAGCTTTCAATGATTGATTTATTCGTTCTGCTCACACCAATTCTTTTGCTGGCGGTGGTGGCTTTGCTCGGTTTTGCAGGTTGCGGCTTCCACCCAAGCGAGGATGTCGGAATGATCTCCATTGCGCCCACGTCAGGGGTAAGTTCGGGCGGCACGACCGTAACCGTCACTGGACAATATGCGACCATCCTAAGCAATGCCATGGTGACGTTCGGCGAGGCTTCGAGTGACACGCCCGTCCCGGCTACGATTGCCAACATGGGTCTTTCGGTTACGGCGCAAACCCCGGCGCATGCTGCGGGGACCGTCGACGTGATCCTGACCTATAACACCGAGGATTACGGCAACTTGCGCGATTTAATATCGAACGGCTTCACTTTCTATGACCCCGTAACGCCCGCGGGTGTTGTGCTGACCATTCCGGCGACGAACGTCAAGACGCAGTCAGCATCGCTACCGCCAGTTCCCGGCAACAAGCTGGTGGTTGTCACTGTGGTCTGGGGAATCAGTGGGGGAAATACCCTGAAGAGCCTAACCGCACCCGGCGTTACGTTTAGCCAGATCGGGACAACTGACCCGCTCGGCTTGGAGTTTGTGGCAACCTTTTATGCAGTCGCGGATTTGACCGCTGGGATCACGGTTACGGCGACTCTCAATACCACTTCCACCCAGGACTTCGACATCCTGATGTCTGCATACGATCATGCCGACCCGACTCCCGTTAGCCCTGCCGCGACCCGTGGAATCGGTCCGGCCCCGGCGCCGCTTGTGCCATTCCCGATTGCAGGCCTTGTGGCAGGCGACTTGATCTACGCCGTCGCCATCGCCGGCAATGCAGCGGATAAGCTGGTTGGGTCGTGGCAGCCGGGAGCAAACCTTAACGCCCAAATCGGGCAGGGTGGCTATCTCATGCTCGAAGTGCGAGCACTGCAGCAGTCCGACATCGATGCCGCGCAGTCCACGGGTACGTTCCCCATCACGGCCAAGGACAGCGCGGCCACCAGCACCTCGCGCTGGTACCTCTCTGGCATGGCCATCAGGCACGGGTAGCGGGTCCCACTGGCTTTCCTGTCTCCGCAGAGATGTTTGCAATTCCGCGATGACACGGGCGAGGCGCCCGTCACTTCCGGTGCTGCTACGCGCCGGCGGACAGCTTGTGATGCGATTTCTGCTGGGCGATTCCGTACTGGCGAATCTTGTAGAGCAGCGCTTTGTAACTGATCTTCAAGATGGCAGCGGCCTGCTTGCGATTCCAGTTGGTTTCTTCCAGTGCTTTGGCAGATTGCTTCCGCTTCCGCTTCATCTTTGGCCGTGCGGGCTAAAGACTTGAGACCGCCGCCTGGTTCCGCGGCAGCTTGCGGGTTATTCGCATCGAAGCGAGCTCCGGTGCCGTCGGTTTTCGGATTCAATTCCTGGATCGCCAGCTTTTCATCGCCAAGAATCAGGTAGCGCTTGATGAAGTTGCTGAGTTCGCGCAGGTTGCCGGGCCACGGGTAATCGAGGCAGGCCTGCATCATGCGTGGGACAAGCGGCAGCGGTGCGCGCGCGATAGCGTTCCGACATCCGCGACATGAAGTGCTTCAGCAGGATGGGAATTTCTTCTTTGCGATCGCGCAGCGGCGGAAGGCTGAGCGTGAACGCGTTCAAGCGGTAGTACAAATCTTCGCGCAAGCGCTTGTTGGCCAGCGCTTCGGGAATGTTGATGTTGGTGGCGGCCAGGATGCGCACATCCACCTTGATCTGGGTGCGGCTGCCGAGACGCGAGAACTGCTGGTCCTGCAAAACGTGCAGCAGTTTGGCCTGGAGAAGCGGCGGCATTTCGCCGATTTCGTCCAGCAGAATTGTGCCCTTATTGCACAGCTCGAACTTGCCCGGCTTGGGATGGGTCGCGCCGGTGAAAGCGCCAGCTTCGTAACCGAACAACTCGCTTTCGAGCAAGTCGGCGGGAACGGCGGCGCAATTCACTTTCAAGAATGTGCGATGTGCGCGCGGCGAAAGCTTGTGAATCAGCCGCGCAAGAACTTCTTTACCGGTTCCGCTCTCACCGAGCAGGAGCACGGGAATATCCACATTGGCGACCAGCGCCGACTGGGAGCGAATCTTGCGCATCGCGGGACTGGCGGCGACGAAGAAGACGTCGTCGCAAAGTTCTTCGACTTCTCCCGCATAGGCCTGCTGATTGGTGCCGAGACACTGATCGATGACGGCATCCAGTTCCGCTTTCTGGAAGGGTTTGGTCAGGTAATCGTGAGCGCCGAGCCGAATTGCCTGCACCACCTTGCGGGTATCGCTGACGCAGGAGAGCATGACGACTTTTACGCCGGGATAAATCTGGCGAAGCTGTTCCAGAGTTTGCAGTCCGTCGATCCCAGGCATTAGCAGGTCGAGGAGAACTAGATCCGGATGCAGCCCTTTTTGGACCCGTTCAACAGCTTCCTCGCCGGTGCTGGCGGTGTTGACCTTGTAGTCGTCTACCTCGAGCAAGGTCCTGATGTAACGCAGCATTCCTGGCTCGTCATCGACCAGCAGGATGTTGGCCGTGTTGCTCATTTCGTTTTCCCTTTGCTGGCAGCTGGAGCGGGCGGATGCAGAGGCAAGAGGAAGGAAAATTTGCAACCCGCCCCAGGCTCGCTCTCCACCCAAATCTTGCCACCCATGCCGTGGACCAGGCGTCGCGCGATCGCCAAGCCTAAACCCATACCGTCCGACTGTTTCTCACTTTGCGGGAGTCGGAAAAAATCGTCAAACACTTCGATATGATACTCGGGCGGAATGCCGGGCCCGGTATCAGAAACGCTTACTTTCACCGAGTTGGGGAGTGACAGCGGCTGACGCCGGCGGTCGCTCGGCACAGCTTTTTGACTGATGCTGCGCCGCTCCCACATGTAAGGCTCGGCATGCAACCAGACAGTTCCACCCCCTGGGGTGAACTTGGATGCGTTCTCCAGCAAGTTGGAGATGATGCGCTGCACCTTCGGCAAATCGAAGGGGAACTCGACCAGCTTGTCGTTGGCGAGAAAATACAGGGCCAGTCCCTTCTCCTGGAAGCGATTCGACCACAAGCGGCAGACTTCGGAAAGACATCCGTTCATGTCTCCCATTTCGTACTGCGCCTTCATCTCGCCAGTCTCAAGAACGCTGTAGCTAAGGAAATCCTGGATGAAATGCTGCAGGCGCTGGCCGCTGGAGCGCATATCGCGCAGGACTTCACGCTGCCGGTCGGTGAGCGGACCGAGTTTCTCGCTTTGCAGCAATTCCACGTAGCCGTTCAAAATCGCCAAGGGAGTCTTCAGGTCATGCGCCGCCGAGCCCAAGGCGGTGGTAGTGCGCAGGAAACGTTCCCTGAGCTGGGTGTACTCCTGAAGCAGGTTGTGCCCACACGAGGGATCCGGACAAGCGCCTCCCTGACTTGCCGGGCACAGTTCCGCGGACTGCGTCCCTTGTGGGGAAAGACACGACTTTTCGGGCATTGCGGCCATAACTGGAACAATCACTTAAAAAGTGGCTAACTGCGGGGAGGGTCGTGCCCTGAAACTCGGTGACTAGTACGGGTTTTGGATGATTGCTATGTCTCGGGATGGTATGCCAGGAAGACTGTTGTGTCAACGAAAAATGCCATGAATTTATCACTCAAGGGAAAAACGTTGCATTTGTAAGCGGCTCAGTTCTTAAAGGCTTAAGTAACCCACAAGACGAATAAAAAACGAAAGTTACCTTAGGCAAGTTTCTGCTGGAGTAGAGAAGTTCCACCTCAGGCGTGCGGGGATGGCGAGAGGGATTGTAGACATCCGCAGCAGGAGTCGTTTGGCCCCAAAGGTGCGGTAAGACACAGTCCAGATTAGGAAAAGAGGGTGCACTTGAATCGACGCAGGGCGGAAACCGAACGCCGCAAATGGCCACGTTTGCCGTTGGCCATTCCGGTCTTTGTTCGCAGTCGCGACGAGAAAGGCAAGGAATTTCTTGAATTCGCGACAGCATTGAATGTTTCCGCTGGCGGAGTTCTGGTCGCCGTGCGCCGTTCTTTGCCGCTAGCAGCACAGGTTCTGCTTGAGATTCCAAGCGCGCCTTTAGCTGCAACTACTACTTTACCCAAGGCTTCCCGCACCTTGCGGGCCCGCGCACTGCGAGTGTTGCACGCGGAAGGCTACCATTTGGTTGGACTTAAGTTCTCCAAGCCGTTGGTCAACGGCGATATCGCGATCCGTTCCGTGAGACGGAAAGTTGCTTCTTCGGTGTGAAAAGATTTTCCTACCCAAAAAGGCCAAGAGGAGTCCGACTTCCACGGTCCTTTGCGCTTAGTCGAGAATCGCGGAATTCTCATCTAAGTGATTGATTGCTAAGCATAATACCTCATTTTGACGGGCTTCTCAGGGGGATGCGTTCATTTGGCGCTCAGTGTGCAACCTGTTAGTCCGTCACAGGAGAATAGGCTACACAATGCCCATTACAGCCCCAAATTCTGTCAGTTCCTTGGTTCAATCCATTGGTGAGATCCCTCCCGAGTCGATTCTGTTCGGTCGTTCGGAGGTGATGCAGAACCTGCGCGAGCGTCTGGACAAGGTTGCGTGCGCGAATGTCCCGGTACTGATCCAGGGCGAGAGTGGTACGGGGAAGGACATTATTGCGCGCCTGATTCATACGCGATCCCCTTGGAGAAGCGGCCCTTACGTCAAAGTAAATTGCCCGGCGATTCCCGGGACGCTGCTGGAAAGCGAACTGTTTGGATACGAGAAGGGCGCTTTCACTGGAGCTTATGGTTCCAAGCCAGGGCGCGTCGAATTGGCTCACCGGGGCACACTGTTCCTTGACGAAATTTCGGAACTCGACCTAGGTCTGCAATCGAAATTGTTGCAGCTGTTGCAGGATGGCCAGTTCTGCCGCATCGGCGCACAGGAAGACAAGAAGGTCGAAGTACGCATCGTCTGTGCTACCAATCGACAATTGGAAGTGGAGATTGAGAGCGGAACCTTCCGGCAGGATTTGTTCTATCGCATCAACGTTGTGAATTTACACATGCCGGCTCTGCGCGAGCGGCGTGCCGACATCCCGGAGCTGGTCAGTTATTTTCTCGAGTATTACAACCGCAAGTACAATTGCCGCGCGCGCACGTTGTCGAATGAACTGATGAGCGTGCTGCAGAAGTACCACTGGCCGGGCAACATCCGCGAGCTGGAAAATCTGTTAAAGCGGTACGTGATTCTGGGGAACGAAGACGTGATTTCGAGCGACCTGGTTTCGCGCGAGCAGGAGTACTTCAATCCGGACATCAACCTGGATGGCCCGATTTCTTTGAAGAAGCTGACCCGGCAGGCGGTTCGCGAGCTGGAGCGCAAGGTGATCCTGAAAGTGCTGCAAGCAAATCACTGGAACCGCAAGCAAGCGGCCCGGGCCTTGAGCATCAGCTATCGCGCGCTGCTGTACAAAATTCGCGATGCAGGGTTGCCGCCGAATCGTTCCACCCGTCGCCGCGAAGCGCCCGTCGATCAAGG
This sequence comes from Terriglobia bacterium, assembly GCA_963797845.1. GTDB lineage: Bacteria > Acidobacteriota > Terriglobia > Terriglobales > Acidobacteriaceae > DASREM01. The sequence goes on along the minus strand of CAWCRE010000003.1, from coordinate 165,187 downwards.
CGTTGCTGCCGATTAAAACCGACTTGTTTCAGGGAACATGCAAACACCCCTCGCATGTTCCCTCTTAGTTAATCCCCCAAAGTCCGATTTCGTGCCAAGGTGGAAACCCTGTTCCCTCGCAGTTTCCCCGGTAGTTCCTTGACATTTTTTGTCTGCGAAATCGGTTGGCTTTAGCTGCGCAGCTTTTTGCACAGGGCAAGTGCCATTGACGCAGTCGAGCCAAGCATGTAACACAGATTCAGGAACTTACAATTTCGTCCCTTTGGTAGTCGGGATGCTTTGTGAGTTGCTGGTACCCGGGCACACGGAAACGGTGCTCGACACTTCGTCTTTAGGTATCCCCCCGAGACGGCAACTAGTGCGGTAAATCCTAGGAGGCAGTAAACAGATGGGTAAGAAACTTATTTTGCTAGCTGTTCTGGCTTTGGCACTGCCGATGGCAGCGTTCGCCAGCAGCGGCGTTGACTTCACTAATAGTGGCGGCACACTGAGCGGCACCAACAGCGGACTTGCGCTGTCGGGATCCGTTCTGGTTGCTGTCAACGGGCTCAACGGGGGCGGGCTCATTACGGGCTCCAACCTGGGTTCGGTTACCTTTAACACTGGTGCTCTGAGCAGCGGTTCGCTGGCGATGGGTGGAACCTTCGCAGCGGGTGGCACGTTCACGATCACCGGCAACGGCTCGAACGGAATTCCGAACGGCACACTGTTCAGCGGGACTTTCTCGTCTCCAGTGAGCTGGCAGCTTGTAACTCTGGCCAACGGAACGCACAACTACATCCTGACCGGCGTGCTCACCGGAACCACGATGACTGGTTTCGCGACTAACGGCGTGACGGTGCAGTTGACCATCAATACCGGCAAGGGCTTCTTCAACGGTTCGACACAGATTTCCAGCGGCGATACCAACATCGTCGTTCCGGAACCGGGTACGCTGACCTTGCTAGGAACGGGCCTGATCAGTCTGGCAGGCGCGGTACGTCGCAAGATCAAGGCGTAGTTTGTAGCTGTTTCCGTAACTCGTTTTCTCTCCAACCCTGTTGCCGACCAGCAACAGGGTTCTTTTTTTGCGGTTACGGTTTCGCTTAAGCTCGATCAGGAATTTACGAGCTCAGGAGGGGTATCGCTTGAAGTGTTGTCCAATTCCAGGCCCCAGGTCTCGCCGCCTTCAAGAGCTTCGACCCCCACTTGAAATTCCGAGGTATCGTCCATGGGACGAACCCAAACCACCCGAAATTGAATCTTGCGTTGACGATACTGCACAACCAGTTTGTCGCCCGGATTCAGGGGATGGTGGATCGCACCCAGGCGCGCTCCACGAGGCGTGATGTCCAGGGTGTGGGCGAGTTCGAAAACGGTCTCGTCGGTGGCAGGCTTGGTCCAGACGCGCAGCGGCAGCACCATCTTCAAACGCTTGTGCTTTCGCTTTCCGGCATTGTGATCCATGGCAGTGTTCCCGATCTCAAGCAGGAATGGTGCATGATTCGGGCCACCCCGGAGTTACCTTGGACAGCGCACAAGCCGCACGCAATCAGGAGGTTGCAACATGGTAATCAGGCGTGGTGAGGGTCCGCCAGCAAGTTTTGTGAGGAACGGGAAAAAGCAATGACAATTTTTGTCGTTGAAGGAAGGGTGAAAAAGCCATGTCTTCGCAGGCATGGCTTTACCGCGCAATGTGGTGTTCAAACGGCCAAGCTTTTCCCGAGCCAGGAGTTCTTAGCAGCGCACGATCTTTGAATCCTCGATGCCCTTGGTAGCGTTGCGGGTATCAATGACGAGCTGAGATTCACGAACGATTTTCTTGTAATCGTAATCGGAATGATCGGTGACGATCAGCACGCAATCGTACTGTCCCAAATTCTCAAGGGGTGTGCATTTCATCTGTAGATCGTACTTGCGCCCCTTGCCCACGGTGGGGAAGTACGGGTCGTTGTAACTGACCTGCGCTCCCTCTTTCTGAAGTAGTTCGATGATGGTGAGAGCCGGAGACTCGCGCAGATCATCGATGTCTTTTTTGTAGGCGAGACCGAGAACCAGGACGCGCGATCCGTTCAGCGCTTTCTTGCGCTGGTTGAGCGCGGCCACGACCGAGGAAAGCACGTGGTAGGGCATCGCCACGTTCACTTCGCCGGCGAGCTCAATGAAGCGAGTGCGGAAATCGTATTCCTTGGCTTTCCACGAAAGATAAAAAGGATCGACGGGAATGCAATGGCCGCCAAGGCCGGGCCCTGGATAAAAGGGATGGAAGCCGAAGGGCTTCGTGGAAGCGGCTTCGATCACTTCCCAGATATCGATGCCCATGCGCAGCGAGAGTAGCTTGAGCTCATTCACCAGGGCGATGTTCACACAACGGTAGATATTTTCCAGGAGCTTGGTCATCTCCGCTGCAGCCGGAGAAGAAACCGGAACCACGCGCTTGAAGATGGATCCATAGAGCGCGCCAGCGAGTTCGGAAGCCTGAGGATCGAGTCCTCCCACCACTTTCGGAATGTCATGCCGGGCGACGGTCTGATTGCCGGGATCTTCGCGCTCGGGAGAGAAGGCGACAAAGAACGATTCGGAATTCGGAACACCGGCGCGGGCGGCTTTCAGGCCTTTTTTGTTCCCCTTTTCAAGGATGGGCACCAGCACTTCTTCCGTGGTGCCGGGATAGGTGGTGCTTTCAAGAACCACCAGCTGCCCGGCGCGAAGATGCGGAGCAATGGCGTCGGCGGTGCGGGTAATAAAGCTGAGATCCGGTTCGTGATATTCGTTGAGCGGGGTGGGAACGCAAATGATGATGGCGTCCATCTTGGTGATCTGCGAGTAATCGGAAGTGGCAGAAAAGCCGCCGGAGCGCGCCTGCTGAATCTCAGTGGCGGGGATACGATAGATGTAAGAGCCGCCCTGCGCGAGAGTCGAGATCTTGCGCTCGTCGATATCGAAGCCGGTGACCGGGAATTTCTGTTCGGTGTAAAGCAAGGCCAGAGGAAGGCCGACATAACCAAGACCGATGACGGCGACCCGAGACTGTTTACTTTCAATCTTGCTCTTTAATTCAGACGCGTGCGTAGCGGATGCGGGATGAGTGCTCATGAGTGAAGAATTCCTGCTTGCCTCTCTATTATTTTTTCGCCGCCTGGAAATCTATGAATTTAGGAACGCAACTGCGACAGCGCTTTCTTTACATCGCTGCTGCTGGAGTAGTTGGGATTGATCTTCAGCACCTTCTCCAGGTGTTGACGGGCCAGCGCTGGCTGGTCGTCTTTCTGATAAGCCAATCCAAGGTGGTAGTGCACGGTGGCATCGTCGGGAGCGTTATTTTTCTGGGCCAGTTTCAGGGACTCCTGGAAAAGATCGATAGCCGATTTGTACGCGCCTTTTTGATAGTAAACCCAACCCAAGGTATCTGCCGCGTTCGGTGACTCGGGCATGCCGCGGCGTGCGGTCTGGGCCAGCGACAGTGCGACGTCGACGTTGCCATTGCTCTGCAACATCACGTAGGCCAGGTTGTTCGAAGCGAGCGGATCGTCGGGCTTGATCTCGAGCGCTTTCTGGTACATGGCTTTCGCGTTGTCCCAGTCCTGCTTCGACTCGTAGAGTTCGCCGGTGAGGATGTAGAAGCTGGCCTCGCGCGGGTTATCTTTCATCGATTGCTGATAGGTGGCGATGGCCTGATCCGTGGACCCTTTGGCTACCTGGACCTGGCCGAGTTTCAGCAGTGCGTCGGAGTTGTTCTTATCGAGTTCCGCGGCTTTCTTGAACGCGGCCTCGGCTCCATTGCTGTCTTTCTTGCTCTGGAACAGGGCCGTGCCGAGCAGATCGTAGAAGGCGCTGCTATTGGAGACTTTCGCGATTTGTGCGTTGGCGGCAGCAACAGCCTTGTCGGGCTGCTTCTCGGCGATGAAACTGTTCATCAGCCCGCTTAAAGCATCGGAAGAGCTTGGATCTTTGTCGAGGCCCTGTTGGTAGGCTTTTTCGGCGTCCGGAAACTGGTGCTGTGTCAGCTTCAAGTTGCCCATCTGCACGTAGCCGATAGGAGCCTGCGGAGCGACTTCGATGGCTTTGCGGATATCGGCGTCAGCCTTGGCATAGTCCTTGCGATTCATGTAAGAGGCTGCGCGCAGGGCGTAGCCGTCCGGCGAACCGGGTTGCAGGTTGATGATCTGCGATGCAGTCTGCTCGAGGGAACTCATGTCGCCCTTGCGCAAAGCCACGGCGGCTAATGCACGATGGGCCTCGACAAGATCAGGACGAAGCCGGATCGCTGCCTGCCATTCGCTCTCCGAGCGTGCGAGATTACCTTGCGCATCGAAAGCGATTCCGAGATGGTAGTGCGCAACGCCATTGTCCGGATCGTTCTTCAGCGCCGATTCGAGTGTCTGTACGGCGTCGTTGGCATGGCCGTCACGGATCTGAATTTGTCCGCGATAGATCAGAGCTTCGTTGTCGTTGGGATTGGTCTTGAGAAGTTCGTCGTTGATCTTGCGCGCTTCATCAATGCGATTCTTCAAGATCAGCAACTGCACGTAGTTCTTCCGGACCTGCGGATCCTTGGAATGTTCCTGGTAAAGCGAAGAGTACTCGTTGGTGGCCTTATCGAGATCTCCGGTAGCGAAGTAGAAATCGCCGAGCATGCGGTATCCGGAAGGGTTATCTCCGAGGTCTTTCTTGGCCTGCTTCAGGAATTCTTCCGCCTCGGTCTTTTTGCCCTGCACCATGTAGAGGCGGGCGAGAGAGGCGCGAGGGTCAGGATTCTTGGGATCGATTTCGATGGCGTGGCGGAACTGCTGTTCGGCATCGCCGAAACGGCTGCGGGACTGGTAATAGCTGCCCAGGGCAAGCACCGCGTTGGTGGCCTTGGGATTTACCTCAACCGCTTTCTTGAAGTTGGCTTCGGCCGCGTCGGTTTGATCGACCCGCATCTGGAGCAGCGCGAGATTGATGTAAGACTCATAGCGATCGGGCCCTAAGGTGATGGCCTTCTGCATCTCCTGAATAGCGCCGGGAAAATTGTCTTGTGCCGCCATCAAGTTGGCGATCGCAAGATGAACCTGCGGATCATCGGGCTTTTTCTGGAGCAGAAGATCAGTGTGCTCCTGGGCATCTTTCAGGTTGCGGCCGGCGATGAGCAAATTCGCCATATCAATGTGGGCCTGGTAGTTTTCCGGCTGCAATTCAAGCGTACGGCCCAGTTCCTGGTAAGCGCGAGTCCACTCCTGCATCTTGAGGAAGGTCTGCGCGAGCTTGTAGTGAGCGTCTCCGTAACGCGAATCCACCTGGACGGCATTGCTGAACTGGATAGCGGCTTCGCGGTATTTTCCCTTTTCAAAGTAGCGCTCGCCGCTTTCGAAGTACTTTTGCTTGCGCACATTGGGATCGCGGGAGCAGCCGACGAATACCGATGTCAGCAATGCCAGGATCAGCAGCAAACGGATTGCAGAAGAACGCCTCATTACACATCTCCCCAGGGCGCCGCAGGGCGCCAAGCTATGGTTACCGAAGGATGAAAGATTAGAGTACTGCACTGAAATAACCACTAAAAGTTACTCTCGTCATTCCGGGTGAGTCAGTGATCCGGGAACCTCACTTGCGGAGTCAGCGCGGAACATAATTGTTGATGATCGGCACCACGTTTCCAGAAAACGACAACAGCCGTTCCTGCGCGGATTCGGTCGTCTCTCCGACCCGCAAAGGAGTGGTCACGCGAATCAGAGAACCGTCGCTCCGGTTCAGGCGCATGGAGTCGGTCACCAGGTAGAACTTGGCCCAATATTCGCTGGCCACGGCGCGATCGTGGGCCCAATACCAGTAAAGCACCAATTGGCGCTCGCTACCCTTGGCGATGACGTAGCGATTGGCAACAAAGGGCGCGCGTCCGGGAAGTGAAACCTGAATGCGGCTGGATTCGACCGGCGACCAGCCTGCCCCCGGCAGACAATTTTTCGGGGAGTGAATGGTGTCGCCGGCGCGCTGGCTTGGGAAATAGGCGACGAAAAGGTCAACGTAGGGATCCCGCGTCTCCGTATTGCGGTAAACGCGGAGCATGAAATCGCCCGCTCCAAGAACGTCGCGAACATCCTGCGGGATGGGAATCTCGGTCCCATCCCAGGCGCCCAGTTGTCCGGGAAATGCGGCGAGCGGCTGGCGCGGAGGAAACACTTCATTACGTCCGCGAGCATGAAGGAAAACCGCGGTTGCGGTCAGGAGTATCGCCGCCAGAATAAAGCGAAACTGAGTCTTCACAGCGAACTCCTGCGCTCGCGCCGAAACGTGGCCAGCTTGTGGACCAAAAACAACATGCCCAGAGAAACCACGAAAATCAGCCATCCCGAGAAGGCATGGAAGAAGCCCTCGGCCTTATCCGGATCCCAATACTGCACGAGCAGCCCGGTGCCAATGATGCGCAGGCTATTCGCGGCTACGGCAATGGGGATCGACGCAACTGCCAGCAACACGCGAATCGAGGTCCGCGTCTCCATCAGATATCCATAAATAATCGCAAGGGTGGTCAGGGACATGAGCGAGCGAATGCCGCTGCAGGCTTCGGCAACCTCGAGTGCCATTTCCGGCAAATTGATGACGTTTCCCTCGCGCAAGACGGGCACGCCAAACAGAGGCAACACCGCCGCGGCAACTTTCGACGCCAGTAACTGAAGAGGGAACGTGATCTGGTTGAAGATGATGGCCGGGATTGGAATCATCAGAACCAGAAATGCCCACGGAAACAGGACGGCACGGAAAAACTTCCAGCCGAGAAAATAAATGACCAGCCCGGCCATGAGGATCAGCAGAGATGTGCGGGAGAGAAACAGTTCGGCGCCGAGGACTCCGACGGTCAAGGTCAGGAGTCCGAGCACGATGATGGGCAATCCCCAGGACGAAGGCGTGCGTGGCAGGGCCAGCAATTTCGCGCGATTCTGCCACAGCACAAAAATGGAGAATGCGGGAACAAAGAAGCCATGCGAGAAGTTCGGGTCGGTCCACCATTGCAGAGCCAGACGAAACAGGATGGACGAGTATAGCCAGACCACCAACCCGGCGAGGATGGCGGCCTGCCACCACAGGTTGCGTTTGACCACAGGGTCAGGCATTCGCTCTGGGAGCGTAGCGACTTGGGCAAATTGACTCAAGATGCGATGGGGAAACTTGAGGATATGCGAACTGGGTTCGGGGTGCAATGCCACGAAGGTGGTCCTTTGGTAATCATTCCCAATGTTTTGCCACTAAATACCCAACTGTGGGATGCAGGAACCCCGAAGTCTCGGCGACGAACCTGTCTGTAGTGGGACATAAATGGCCGTCCACTCTGAATGTTAGCAACAACTTAGGAGCAAATTCCCCATTTTGGTGGAAGTAACCACCAGCCTGGTTACCACAGAAAGGGTAAAACTTTTCCATTTTCTCCCGGAATGATGGTAGGGTAGTGCCAAGACCGAGACATTCCCCCGCTCGATGTAATTCCTAACTTTATGAAAGCAGGGAGTTAGAAGGCCAGTGGGGAAACGCCCTCGCATTGCGATCCGTTGGCAGCTGCCGTGCTATTCAGAGATCGTGATCAACTACTCAGGATCTGTCCGTCTCCCCCATGCAGGAACGAGGTCGCCGTGGCGCCCGACCTAGTTACGAGCACAGGAACCATGTCTGCACCTCGACAATCTGAACCCGATATGGAATATCTCGAAGGCGTAAGTCCAAGCATGCGACCGGTGGAGGTTGTCATCGGCGAACTCGCTCTCAATGATGTGCCCGTGTTACTGCTGGCAGAATCCGGGGCAGGAAAGCGGACGACAGCGCGGAGGATTCATGAGACCTCCAGTCGATCTAGCCAGCCTTTCCGGGTCGCCACCTGCGCAACTTTGACACCGGAAGCCTTCGACTTGTCCGGTCCAGGTACCTTGTTTAGCGATGGAACCCTGTTTCTGGAAGAAGTAGCGGATCTGAACTCGGCGTCCCAAGTGCGCCTGCTCGAGGCTTTGCCGAAGGTGGAAGGCAATGGCAACGGCAACGGGCACCGCCCGACGCGCTTAATTTGCGGCAGTTCTCGCGAACTTGAGGCGGAAGTACGGTCAGGCCGTTTTCGCGAAGATTTGTATTACCGCATCAGCGGCGTTTGTCTGCGCTTGCCTCCTCTGCGTCAGCGGAGAGAAGACATTCCCTACCTGATGAGCTTTTTCCTGGCGAAGTTTTCGCAGGACTTCCGGCGTGCCTTGCCAGTCTTGAGCGGGCAAACCCAACAGTTGTTCCAGGATTACGCGTGGCCGGGAAACATCCGCGAGATCGAAGACATGGCGAGGGCGATCGTGGCGCTGGGTGACGAGGCGTTGGCCATGGGTGGGTTGCGAGCGATGTTCGCCAAGTCTGATCGCGGCGTGGCGAATGGAGAGCGCCTGTCTTTGAAACAGGCGGCGCGTGCCGCCTCGCGCGAGGCAGAAAAGGAATTGATTTTAAAAGTACTGACTCGAACTCGCTGGAACCGCCGGCGTGCTGCCCAGGAGTTGCAGATCAGCTACAAGGCCCTGCTGTACAAGCTGAAACAAATTGGCTACGGGGAATACGGAGCGACCTAGCTCCAGGGAGAGGGTATGAAGCGCAATTTTGCTTTGATGGGAGTGCTGTTGCTGGGGATGGCGACAGCGACCGGCTGGGCTGGGGACGACCAGAAGAAAGATAAGACGTCCGCCCCCATGGATTCGCAGCAACCGATGTCGGTGGCTGGACCGAGCTACATCATCGGCGGGGATGACACGCTGCACGTCTCGGTTTGGAAAGAACCCGATCTGACCGCGACGTTGCCGGTGCGGCCCGACGGAATGATCTCGTTGCCGTTGCTGAATGATGTGCAAGCGTCCGGTTTGACGCCGATGCAGCTGGCAGCTTCGATCACCGAGAAGCTGAAGAAGTACATCGCGGATCCTCACGTGACGGTGGTGGTGACGCAGATGAACAGCCAGCGCATCTTTGTGACCGGCGAAGTGTTGCATACAGGAGCGATGACTTTGCTGCCGAACATGACGGTGTTGCAGGCGATTTCGAGCGCGGGCTTCTCGCAGTTTGCCAATACCAAAGGGATTTACGTTCTGCGGAACGATAACGGAAAACAACAGAAGTTCAACGTGAACTACAAGCAGTTGGTCAAGGGCGAATCCATGGATCAGAACATCATCTTGAAGCCGGGCGACACGATTGTTGTCCCGTAAGGACGATTCGATGAACTTGAAGCACTTCATGCGCGTGATTGTGCTGATGACGGCGGCTCTGGCGACCTGCTGGGCGCAGACCGACCCCAGTCAGGATACGAATGCCGGCGATCAACAGCCGGCAACCGCCCCCGTTCCTGCTTATGGGCAGGACACGACCGCTGCCCCCGCGAATGTGGACAATCCGCCGATCTCGGGACTGGACCAGCCGTCTTTCGAACCAGGGGTACTGAACCGGAGTTTTCTGATTCCGGGTGCGCATATCAGCCAGGCTTTGGATACGAACGTCGCAGGATCGACGGGCAATACTGCGGTCAACGGCGTCACACGCGTACTGGGAAGTTTGGCGCTGCAGAAGTTGTGGAGCCATTTTGATTCGTCTCTCGATTACGTCGGTGGCGGATCTTTCTACAGCAATCAGAGCGTAGGGGCGACGCAAAACCATAATTTGGATGCCGACGAACGGCTGCTATGGAGAACCGGGCAGCTGGCGGTTCGCGATTCGTTCAGTTACTTGCCTGAGGGCGCATTCGGCTACGGCTCTTATGGAGGAGCTGGCGCGCTGGGCGGAGTCGGCGGCGGAGGAATTGGCGGCACCGGCGGAGGCTTGGGAATCGGCTCCATCGGCGGGTCAAACTTCTTTGGTCCGGGACAGTTCGCTTCGCTCGGTCAGGAGCCACGAATCACCAACACGGCGCTGGCCGATATCACCGAATCCCTCTCTCCTCGATCGTCGGTCACCCTGGCAGGGTCCTACGGTTTAGTGCATTTCAATGCCAGCAATACAGGACTGATCAACAGCCGCCAGGTCGCGGCACAAGCCGGATACAACTATCAATTCAACCGTGCCAACCAGATTGCGCTGGTCTACGGTTACCAGAATTTTCGCTATCCGGATATCACCGCCGGAGATTTTCAAACTCATTTGTTTCACGTGCTCTACGGACATCGCATCAGCGGACGTATGGACCTGGTATTAGGGGGAGGACCGCAGATCACCGAGATTCATAACCCCCTGAGCGGCACTGACAATCGCATCTCCGCCAGCGGCCGGGCTTCGCTGCGGTATCGCTTCCGGGTGTGGAACACGTCATTGAGCTACAGCCGTTATAACTCGAGCGGTTCGGGGTTGTTCGCGGGCGCGACCAGTGACCTGGTGCGACTCACGGCCAGCCGCACGCTGGGACGTATCTACGACGTGTCCACCGACGTCGGCTACACGCGGAATTCACGAATTCTGGCGAGCGTGGTCAACGTACCGGGAGCTACCTACAACTATTGGTATGTGGGCGGTTCGGTGCACCGCCAATTTGGGCGCGACTTCGACGGTTTTCTCAGTTACCAGTACAACCGGCTTGGTTTTGACCAGACTTTCTGCACAGTTGGGGTGACCAACTGCAGCAGCAATTCGCAACGACATGTTTTGATCATTGGTCTGGATTGGCATCCCCGGCCAATTCGGCTCGACTGAATTTAAGGCGAGTGGAAGCACTAGCCAGAACGGGACAAGAGCATGATTGAAAATCGCGAACTTACGATGGACGACTACCTGGCGATGCTACGGCGTCGCATGAAGGTGATCCTGATTCCGGCGCTGATCGCGCCGATCGCAGGATTCCTGATCTCCTATGCTTTCTCGCCGAAGTACACCTCGCAATCCCTGGTGTTGGTGGAAGAGCAGAAGGTTCCCGAAGGCTATGTGAAGCCGGTCGTCACCGAAGACATCACGCAACGGATCGCGACCATGCAACAGCAGGTGCTGAGCCGGAACCGGTTGCAGCCCATGATCGAGAAACTGCAGCTGAAGGGGAGAAATCTCGACGATCTGATCGACGACATTCGCCAGAACGTTTCGATTACCCCGGTGGTGCCGGATATCGCCCAGGCGCAGCGGAAACGCGGTCAGGGCACGGACGTACCCGGCTTCTTCGTCAACTTCACGGCCAACAATCCTCGTGAAGCGCAGGCGATCTGCAGCGAGTTGACGTCGATGATGCTGGAAGAAAACCTGAAGGCCCGCGAGCAAGTGGCGCAAGGCACGACGGACTTCCTGGCCCGGCAGGTGGATGAAGCCAAACACAATCTGGACGATCTTGACAGCAAACTCGCGGTCTTCAAACGCCAGTACATGGGGCAGTTGCCGGGTGACGAAGATCAGAATCTGAAGCTGCTGATGGGACTGAATTCCCAGCTGGATGCGAGCACGCAGTCGTTGAACCGCGCGCAGCAGGACCGGACCTATACCCAGTCTCTGCTCGCCCAGCAGGTGGCGGCATGGAAGTCGAGCCAGAACGAAACCAATCCAACCAGCCTCGAACAGCAGTTGACCTCGTTGCAAAGCCAACTGATCTCGTTGCAGGCACGTTACACCGACGATCATCCGGATGTGATCAAGACCAAGGCCGATATTGCGGAAGTGAAACGCAAGATCGACGAAATGAACAAGGCCGCCACCAACAGTTCCGAGAGCACGGACAAGGCTGGCGTGGCGGAACCGGCGGAAATCCGCCAACTGCGTTTGCAGATTCACCAGTACGACCAGACGATTGCCGAAGCCTCGCGCGAACAAAAACGGATCAAGGACCAGATCGGTATCTACCAGGGCCGGGTGGCCCTGAGCCCTGCAATCGAAGAACAGTACAAGGGCCTGACCCGCGATTACGACACGGCGCTCAAGTTTTACAACGACCTGCTCGCCAAGCGTAGTGAGTCGGAGATGCAGACCGACATGGAACGCCGGCAGCAAGGCGAACAGATGCGGTTGTTGAATCCGGCGAACTTGCCGGACACGCCTAGCTTCCCGGTGCGTTGGCTGTTTGCCGCAGGCGGTTTGGGCGGCGGATTGGTTCTGGGATTGGGACTGGCGTTGTGGATCGAGTTACGCGACAAGGCGATTCGCACGGAGAAAGATGTCGAAGCGGTAATGGATCTGCCAACCCTGGTATCGGTGCCGTGGTTGGGGCCGGAACTTGTCGGTAAGGACAAGTACGGTTCCAGGTCGTCTACGGAAGAGCCGAAGAAAGAAACGGTCGAGGTCTAAGGATTCATGTACAAGGAATTTTTCGGACTACGAGCGAACCCGTTTAACGTCAATCCGGACCCGCGTTACTTGTTTTTGACACGGCACACGGAAGAGGCGCTGGCATGCCTGACCTACGGCATTCAGAGCCGCAAGGGTTTCGTGCTGCTGACGGGCGAAGTTGGGACCGGCAAAACCACCCTTATCAACAAACTTCTGGAGTGGTTGCGCCTGCAACAAGTGGCGACGGCATTCGTCTTCAACTCACGAATGAACGTGCCCCAGTTTCTCGACTACATGATGACCGACTTCGGCATTCCCTGCGAGTCGCGGTCGAAAAGCCAGATCCTGTTGCGACTGTATAACTGGCTGCTGGATCGCTATCGCGCGGGGGAAACCGCAGTGCTGATTGTGGACGAAGCGCAAAATCTTTCGGACGAAGTTCTGGAAGAGATTCGCATGTTGACGAACCTCGAGACCTTCACCGAAAAATTGCTGCAGATCGTGCTAGTGGGACAGCCCGAGCTCGAGCAGAAGCTGAAACAGCCTCAGTTGCGGCAGTTGCGGCAACGGCTCACGCTGCGCGCCAAGACGCATCCGCTGTCGCTCGAAGAGACCAAAGCCTACATCCAGCAGCGGCTGCGGATTGCAGGATCGAACGGGCAACAAATCTTTGAGCCGGAAGCGCTGCTGGCGGTGCACCGCTATGCCAGCGGAATTCCGCGTGTGGTGAACCTGGTTTGCGAGCACTGCCTGGTGAGCGCCTTTGTGGACCAGCAGAAAACAATCGGCGTGAACGTGGTCGATACCGTGGCCCGGGATTTTGATTTGAACGACAGCACGGCTTCGGCAGCGATGACGGTCGCTCCGCCGGCGCCGGCGGTTGAGAAATTCGATGTGGTGGAAGCTTTGCGAACCTTAGCAACCCTGGCCGACCGGTTGCGCCAATCAGAACAAGACCTCCCCAAGGAAAGGAAAATATGAGCCGAATCCATGAAGCACTGAAACGAGCCGAGCAGGAACGGGCTTCGGGGGTAACGGGGGGGCCTGGAGAAAACGCGCCTGCGCTCGATGCGTCAGCGGCTGCGGCGGCGACAGCGCCGATGCTGGAACACGATGCCATGCCGGTATCGCCGGTCCTGTCCTCCATGGGCGCGCAGTTCACGCCGGACACACTTTTGGCACGCTGCCCGCAGATGAATTGGACTCCGGACCTGAAGACGATGCTGTTTTTCGGCAGCGAAGAGCAGACCTATGGCACGGAAGAATTCCGCACCTTACGTTCCCGGCTGTACCAGATGCGGGAGAAACAACCGCTCAAGAAAGTGCTGGTGAGCAGCGCACTGCCCAAAGAAGGTAAATCGTTTGTGGCGGCGAACCTGGCGCAGGTCATGGTGCGTCAGCACGGACGCCGGGCGCTGCTGATCGATGGCGACCTTCGCGGCGCCCGCCTGCATTCGGCGCTCGGTACGAATGCGGTACCCGGCCTTTCGGAATACCTTTTAGGGGAGACCGACGAATTCTCGATCATGCAACGCGGTCCCATGGATAACCTGTTCTTTATTCCTTCCGGGCGCGTGGTTTCGAGCCCCGCGGAACTGCTCTCGAACGGCAGATTGAAGCTGCTGCTGAATCGGGTGGAACCGCTATTTGACTGGATCATCATGGATTCGTCGCCGGCCGTGCCAGTTTCGGACGCGACCATGCTGGCGAATTATTGCGATGGAGTGCTGCTGGTAGTGCGTTCGAACGCCACCCCGCACGACGTCGCCCGCAAAGCGCGGGAAGAATTCAAGGAGTCCCACCTGGTGGGCGTGGTGCTGAACGGCATCGATGTGGATGCCAACAGCTACACCCGCTACTACTACGGCAGTTCTTACGGAAACGGAAACAGCAGGGGAGAAGCCCAGAGGTAGATTGTGATTCGCCTCTTCAATGTTTATTACCCGATTCGTACCTTGATCCTGTTGGTGGGCGAGGCCTTCATCATCTGGACCTCGTTCCTGCTGGGTACGGTCCTGCAATTTGGGCAGGACAGCTACCTTGTGCTCAATTACGAATATGGGTATTACAAGATCCTGGTAGTCACCCTGGTTGTGCTGGTGTTTTCGCACTGGTTCGACCTGTACGACACCACTAACTTCAGCGCGCGCTGGGATCATATCTTCCGCCTGCTGTTCGTGCTGGGGCTAGTGGCGTTGGCGCTGGCCGGGGTTGGCTACGTGTTTCCGCGATTTCTGCCCGGCAATAACTCCGCCCTGGTGGGTCTGGTCATCCTCACGGTGGCCCTGTTTGGCTGGCGGAGTGCCTACGCCTGGCTGGCCCAGCAACCGTACCTGCAAGAGCGCGTCTACGTTCTTGGAACCGGGGAACGGGCGCTGCGACTGGTGCAAGGATTGCGAAGCCGCTCGGACCTGGCCATCGACGTGGTGGGTTGGACGGGCAACGTAGAAGGCGCTGCTGACCCGCGATTCGGTAGCCACTCACCTGATGGAGTTGGTGGAGGAACACGATATTCATCGCGTGATCGTGGCCATGCCGGACCGTCGCGGCACTATGCCGGTGCACGAGCTGCTTCAACTGCGCTTAGGCGGCGCGAAGATTGAAGAAGCGACTTCGTGGCTGGAGAAGATGACGGGCAGAATCGAAGTTGAGAATCTTTATCCCAGCTGGCTGATCTTCGCCGATGGTTTCCGTACAGCGCTTTCTTCCTGATGTTGCGGCGTGCTAGTTTCGTTTATGGCGTCGCTGGTTCTGCTTTTGGTGGTGCTGCCAGTGATCCCGTTTGTGATTGTGGCCATCAAACTGGATTCGAAAGGGCCGGTGCTGTATCGGCAGAAGCGGGTTGGACGCGGTGGAGTCACATTCTACTGCTACAAATTCCGCACCATGCGCCAGGATGCCGAAGCCGATACCGGGCCGACTTGGGCGGGAGACGACGATCCGCGCATCACGCGCATTGGTAAGTTCATGCGCAGCTCGCGGCTTGATGAAATTCCTCAGTTGTGGAACGTGGTGAAGGGGGATATGGCTTTCGCGGGTCCGCGGCCGGAGCGTCCGGAATTCGTCGAATGGCTGACCAAAGAGATTCCGTATTATCCAGTGCGGCACGTGGTGCGTCCGGGGATCACCGGATGG
Organism: Terriglobia bacterium; assembly: GCA_963797845.1. Classification (GTDB taxonomy): domain Bacteria; phylum Acidobacteriota; class Terriglobia; order Terriglobales; family Acidobacteriaceae; genus DASREM01. Next base: position 149,851 of record CAWCRE010000003.1, on the reverse strand, counting down.
GCGCAAGTCAAGTACAAATACGGCAACACCATTGAAGATGCGCAGCGAGAAACTGCAATACGACTTGTACTACATCAAGAACGCCTCGATTGGTCTCGATCTAATGATCATGTTCCAGACGGTGAAGATTGTGCTGCTGGGACGGGGCGCGCAATGACATGGGTGTTCTGGGGAGCGGCGGCATTCATCGTGTACGTGTATGCCGGGTATCCCTGCTGGCTATGGGTTCGAGGTTATGTGAGTCCGCGTCCGGTGAAGCGGGGCAACTATTTGCCTGCGGTTTCGATCGTAATTGTGGCGCGGAATGAAGAGCGCGTGATAGCGGACAAGCTGCGAAACTTGCTGGAGCTGAATTATCCCGCAGGAGTCGTACCGAAGTGGTAGTGGTCTCGGATGGGTCCACCGACCGCACGGCTGAGGTGGTTGGCGATTTCACGAAGAGCGGGCGGGTTCGCATCGTGGTGAAGCCGGAAGCCAAGGGCAAGGCTGCGGGATTGAATGATGCGATTGCCTGCGCGACTGGGGACGTAGTGGTTTTCAACGATGCGCGGCAATATGATTGAGCCGGATGCTGTTCGCTTGCTATTAGAGAACTTTGCCGATCCGGACGTGGGATGCGCGAGCGGCGAGTTGATGCTGGGGGATCCGCGACACGGTGAAGCCGCCAGGGGCATGGGGCTGTACTGGAGAATCGAGAAGACGGTTCGCGAACTGGAGTCCAAATCGGGATCGGTGGTAGGTGCGACCGGAGCAATCTATGCAGTCCGGCGTAACTTGCTGGTTGCGGTGCCGCCAGAGACAATTCTGGATGACGTCTACATCCCGATGTACGTTGTCCGGCAGGGAGCGCGCGTGGTGTTTGAGCCGCAGGCTCGAGCCTGGGACGCGCCAGACCTGGGGGCGGAGAGGGAATTCGCGAGAAAGGTTCGCACCCTGAGCGGGAATTACCAGTTGCTGCAGTTGGCTCCGTGGTTACTGCGTAGCTCGAACCCGCTGCGGTTCGAATTTGTGAGCCACAAATTGTTGCGGCTGTTGGTGCCTTTTGCATTGGCGGCTGCGCTGATTTCGACGCTGATGCTGAGTCATCCTTTTTACCGCATGGCTTTGGCAGCACAGGTTGCGTTTTACGCGTTGGGATTGATGGCGATGGCGCAATGGATGAAAGGTCCGCTGGCGCGGATTGCGGATGCTGCATTGACGTTTGTCGTGTTGAACACGGCGGCTGCGGTGGCGTTCGCGAATTTTGTGACGGGACGGAAAGCAGCCTGGAACCGTTAAGTACTTAAGGAAAAATTTTGGCAACCGCACCAGTCAATTCGACGTGGAGCAAGACGAAGGCGAAGTTCAAGAAGGAACGTAAGAGCATCGCGTATTTGTCTCTGATGACTTTTACCTTCCTCTACTACATGCGGCCCCAGGACGTGATCCCGGGGATGGAAATTCTGCCTTTGGAGAAAATCGGCGGCGGCGTGGCGCTGCTGGCATTGATTTTTGGTGTGCTGCCAAAAGATCGCGGCAAAATTCCTATCGAACTCAAAGTTCTGCTGCTCCTGCTGGTGGACATGCTGATTACCATCCCCTTCGCCTTCTGGCGAGGCGGAGCGTTCGACGCGGTCGTCACCAAGTTCTCCAAGGGCGTGATTGTCGCCCTGCTGATCGGGTTGATCGTCTCCAAGCTTTTCGAAATTCGCAGGCTGCTGTTTATCCAGGCCGGATCGGTTGCGCTGGTGGCCACCTTGTCCGTACTGGCCCATCGCACCCTGGGAGGGCGGCTATGGGGCATTCAGAAGGGCATTCTGGAAAATCCCAACGATCTGGCGATCAATATCGCGATCAACTTTCCCTTGTGCGTCGCGTTTATGTTTGCGGCCAAGAGTGGATTCAAGAAGGCGCTCTGGATTATCGGTCTGATTTTCATGTTGTACTGCGTTCTGATCACCTATTCGCGCAGCGGCCTGATCGCGCTGGTGATCACCATGCTGGTATGCCTTTGGGAATACGGGATCAAGCAGAAGCGCGTGGTGCTGGTGCTGTCAGCGGCCTTTCTGGGAGTGCTCGGACTGGGAATTGCCTTGATGACGCCGCACTTCATTGCCCGCATGTCGAGCCTGGTGAATGGAAACGTAGCCGGGTCGGGCGATCACGGCTCTCTCGAAGCGCGCGAGGTGTTGCTGAAGCAGAGTATTTCGCTGGCGTTGCATCATCCGCTGTTGGGCGTCGGGCCGGGGAATTTCCCGGTGGTGACCAGCGAGTGGCGGGTCGCGCATAACAGTTACACGGAACTGGCCGCGGAAGCAGGATTTCCCGCCCTGTTTCTGTTCTTGCTGATGTTCTTTCTCAGCTTCAAGAAACTGGGGAATATTCGAAAGCTTCCGGGATATACGGCCGACCCGAGCATTCAGTTGTGGGCTAGCGCATTGTGGGCGAGCATTGCGGCTTATCTTGCCGGTTCCATGTTTGCCTCCACCGAGTACAACCTCTTCCCCTACTTCATGGTGGGATTCGTCTGCGCACTGTATCGGACGGCGAGCCAGCCGTTGCCGGAGTCTGCCACCCCCACCAGCGGCGATGCGAGAGCGGCGAAGCCGGTGATCGACCAGGGACCACAACGCAAACGAGAGTTGGTCATGAGCCGTTAGGGCGGGCCCAGTTTTTTACGTAGGGATGAACGTAGAAGTCAGGGAGACCAGATGGAACATCTTGTCGATTGGGAGCGTGCGGAGGTAAGCCGCAGCGCTCACGAAGCTTCTGGAACGGATCTCGAGCAACTGCGCGTCGATCCGAAAGAAAGGGCGCGCTACCAGTCTCCTCCCGCCGAAACGTGTTTCCCCTTGGAGTATGCCTATCACCTGGTAGGAGATGTGCGCGACAAGACCATCCTCGATTTTGGATGCGGCAATGGGGAGAACACCCTTCTGCTGGCGGGCCGCGGGGCGCATGTGATTTCGATGGACCTTTCCGCCTCGTTGATCGAGTTGGCGAAGAAGCGGATCGAGATCAATGGAGTGGATGGCGATATCCGCTTCATGGCAGGCTCCGCGCACAATGTGCCACTTCCGGATGAGAGTGTTGACTTGGTGTTTGGCATTGCCATTCTGCACCACCTGGATCTTTCGCTGGCGGCGAACGAGGTCTTTCGCTTATTGCGGAGGGGCGGACGAGCAATTTTTCAGGAGCCGATACGAAATTCGCCGACCGTGCGCATGTTGAGGAAGCTGGTTCCGTACCGCGCACCCGATGTCTCGCCGTTTGAACGCCCGTTGACCGATCCGGAACTGGATGGTTTCGGCGCGAAATTCAAAGCCGGACGCACCCGGTCGTTCCTGCTTCCTCACGTGCGGGTCGCGCAGAAGTTTCCGCTAAAGCGGCAACAGATTCGTGCCATGTATGCGCGGGATGCGGAGATGCTGAATAAATATCCGAAACTGCGCTATTACGCGAGTATTCGAGTTTTTGAGTTGCTGAAGTAGGAGAACAGAAAACGACTTGGAGGTTGTGCGGTGTGTGGAATTGCCGGCCTGGTGGGCCGATCCGGAGAACAGATCGATGCGGCGCTGGTGCATCGCATGTGCCAGACCATCGTGCATCGCGGTCCGGATGACGAAGGCATCTACGTGCGCGGCCCGGTCGGATTGGGCATGCGCCGCCTCAGCATCATCGATCTTTCCGGCGGACACCAGCCGATTCATAACGAAGACCAGACCGTCTGGGTGGTTTACAACGGAGAGATTTACAACTTTCCCGAACTGCGGCGCGAACTCGAAGGCCGTGGGCACAAGTTTTACACCCATTCCGACACAGAAATGATCGTCCATCTCTATGAAGAGATGGGTGCCGATTGCGTGAAAAAGCTGCGAGGCATGTTCGCCATCGCGCTTTATGACGAGCGCAAGAAGTTGTTATTGCTGGCGCGCGACCGGCTGGGAAAAAAGCCTCTGCATTACGCGCTGAGCCAGGGCCGCTTGCTATTTGGCTCAGAAATCAAATCGTTGCTGGCGGCTGACTCGGACCTGTTGAAGCTGAATCCGCAGGCGCTGGTGCAGTATCTTGCCCTGAGTTACATACCCGATCCCAATACCGCGTTTTCTGAAATCAGCAAGCTGCCGCCGGGGCATCTGCTCGAATATTCCAACGGCATGATCAACGTGCGCCAGTACTGGGATTTGCCTGCCTACGGAACGCACGATCCGAAGTCGGAAGAACAGTGCCTTGAGGAATTAGAAGAACGCTTAGCGGAAGCAGTTCGGATCCGGCTGATCAGCGATGTTCCGTTGGGAGCGATGTTGAGCGGCGGAGTAGATTCTTCGATTGTCGTGGCGTTGATGGCGCGGGCCAGTTCGAGTCCGGTGAAAACGTTCTCCATCGGATTCGGCAAGTCTGACTTCGACGAATCCCGGCACGCGCGAGCGGTGGCAAAAAAATTCGGCACCGATCATCACGAGCTGATTGTCGAACCGAAGGTGGAAGAGACGCTCGACTTTCTCACGCGTATGCAGGAAGAGCCCTTCGGCGATTCTTCCATGATTCCGACCTATCACGTGTCGCGCATGGCGCGCCAGCATGTGACGGTTGCGCTGTCGGGAGACGGTGGAGACGAGCTTTTCGCCGGATATGATCGCTACCTGGTTCATCTGGGGCGTCAGAAGTTCGATTACGTTCCGGAGTGGGCAGGGCGATATTTCCGGCAGCTTCTGTATCCGATGATTTCGCCGGAGTCGCGCGGGCGCAGATTTCTTTTCAATGCCTCGTTGCCGCCCGGACAGCGATATGTCGACAGCGTTTCCTATCTAGCGCAGCAGCGAGAGCGGCAGTTGTTCTCCGACGATTTTCTGAACTGGGCTGGCAGCGGACACTTGGAACATTACCAAAAGTATTTCGCCCAGGCCGAGGCGCCGGACCGCCTCAGCCGGTTGCTGTATCTGGACACGAAGACTTACCTGACGGCGGATACGCTCGCCAAAGTGGATCGCATGAGCATGCTGTCTTCGCTCGAAGTGCGCTCGCCCCTGCTCGATCATGAATTCGTGGAGTGGACAGCGCGGCTCTCGTCGCGGTGGAAGCTGCACAACGGCACGCGCAAGTACATCCTGCGGCGTCTCGCGGAAAAGCTCGGCATTCCTGCGAAAGTGCTGGATCGTCCGAAGCAAGGTTTTGCCATGCCGCTGACCCATTGGTGGCGAAACGAGTTGAAAGACGATTTGCTCCAGATTCTGCTCGAGCCTCGCACCTTACAGCGCGGATATTTTCGTCCCGAAGCGGTTCGCGGATTAGTCCAGGAACACCTGAGCGGCCGGCGCAATCGCCCCAACGATATCTGGCTGCTGCTCATCTTTGAGCTTTGGCACCGGAACTTTCTGGAAGAGCGAACGGGACTGGAATTGACGTGCGCCTCGGTCAGCCGGAACTGGGCATCCGCGGCCACTGCCGGGAAGGGTTCTCTGCAATCCTCGGTCTAAGCGATGCCGGTTCCTGTTCAATCCCCGGACTCGGTTTCAAGGGAGGCGCACCCTGCCATTACCACCCCATCTGCCTGCGTGGTCCAACTGGTGGGAAACTTTTCGCGTGGCGGATCGGAGACCCAAGCGGTCCAGCTAGCCGGATTGCTGAAGAAGAGTGGCCGTTTTGACGTGCAGATGGCTGTGCTTGATGCTGAAGGAGTGATGCGCGAAGAAGCGGTGCGCTCGGGCTTCAGCGAGATTCCAGAGTATCCGCTGGGGAGTTTTTACGGGCGAAGTATGTGGGTGCAAACCCGCCGCTTTGCTGCGCAACTGCGGGAATGGAACGCGCAGGTCCTTCAGGCTCACGATTTCTACTCCAACGTTTTCGGAATGATTGCAGGAGCCTGGGCTCGGGTGCCGGTTCGCATCGCGGCACGTCGAGAGATTGCGGGCTTGCGAACTCCGAAACAACAGATGGTGGAGCGGCAAGTCTATAAGCTGGCGCATAGGATTGTTGCGAACTCCGGGGCTGTTCGCGATGGATTAGTGCGGGAGGGCGTGAAGCCGCAAGCGATTGAAATCATCTACAACGGACTGGATTTGTCCCGCGTAACACCACAGCGACTCGGGCGGGAAGAGACGCTTTCCATGCTGGGATTGCCCAGCGGCAAGCGCTGGGTGACGATCGTCGCGAATTTGCGGCACGCCGTGAAGGACCATCCGACATTTTTGCGAGCGGCACAACGCGTTCACCAGAACTATCCTGACGCCGCGTTTGCGATTGCGGGAGAAGGGGAACTTCTTCCCGAGATGCGCGATCTAGCCTCAAGTCTCGGTCTGGGCAAAGCCGCACACTTCATGGGGCGCTGCCACAACGTTGCTGATCTTCTGGCGATCTCCGATGTATGCGTCCTCAGTTCGCAATGGGAAGGGTTCTCCAACTCGGTGCTGGAATACATGGCGGCAAGCAGGCCCGTGGTGGCGACGCAATGCGGGGGAACACCCGAAGCGGTTATCGAAGGCGAAACCGGATACCTGGTACCTGTTCAGGATCACGCGGCGATGGCCGACAGAATAATTTCACTGCTCGTGGATCCGGACAAGGCTCGCCGATTGGGGGAACGCGGGCGCCAAGTGGTGGAGCAAAACTTTTCCTGTGCGGCCCAGTTGCGGAACACGGAAGCGCTCTACACGCGGCTGCTGAATCAAGGGGCGCGACGATGAGCGGCGGGAAAGGTCCAGTCTTCGTGTTGGGATGTCCGCGGTCGGGCACCACGGTGCTGTATCACATGCTGCTCTCGGCGGGAGATTTTGCGATATATCGTGCCGAGTCCAACGTCTTTAGCGTGATGGTGCCGCGATTCGGAGATCTTCGTTCCGAGCAGAATCGGCGACGCCTGCTGCAGTACTGGCTGCAAAGCAAGCTGTTTTACGTGAGCGGCCTGAATGCGAACGAGATCGAGGCACGCATTATGCGCGACTGCCGCAGCGGCGGAGATTTCCTGCGCATTGTGATGGAATCCGTTGCCGCGAAGCAGGGAGTCTCCCGATGGGCGGATTGCACTCCCGATCATCTTCTCTACTTGGATGAGATTAGGAAACAGGTTCCCGACGCCCGCATCATTCACATCATTCGCGATGGACGCGATGTCGCTTTGTCCTATGTCAAGCAGGGATGGAGCTACCCCCTGCCCTGGGATCGTTCGGAGCATCTCGCGGTGGCGGGATTGTATTGGGAGTGGATTGTTCGCCGCGGCCAGCGGGACGGCCGCAAGTTTGGCGACCGTTACCGGGAAGTTCGCTTCGAAGATCTCGTAGGTTCTCCGCGAGAAACTCTGGCGACCTTGAGCGAATTCGTCGGACAGGAATTGGATTACGACCATATTCAGCAGGTTGGGGTCGGTTCGGTGAAAGAACCGAATTCTTCTTTTTCAAAGTAGTGGCGACGGCAAGTTCAATCCGGTTGGTCGCTGGCGGAGTCAATACTCGGACGAACAATTGGCCGGCACGGAGAACGTGATTGGCGCTTTTCTCGAAGAACTCGGATATCCGTTAATGACGAAACCGAAGAAAGATCTGCGAGTGGCGCGCTTGCGGGCCGAGTATCTTCCATTCTTCTCGGCCAAGCGCTGGCTGAAAGACTGCACGCCATTGGGACGTTACACCAGCATCCGGCGAATGGAAATTGGCGAGCCTGAGCGGTCGCTGCAAGTGAGCGCACCGGGAAAAAGCCAATGAACATAGCGGCCAAAGTACTGCAGATTGGAAACTATCCGCCGCCGATGTGCGGCTGGGCAATCCAGTTGAAACTGGTGCATGAGGAACTACGCCGCCGGGGATACGACTGCGAAGTGCTGAAAATCAACGAAGGCCGCCAGGTGAAGAGCTCCGAATACGTGGATGTGCAAAGCGGTTCGGATTACCTGCGCAAGATCTGGCGCTTTGCACTACGTGGATACCGGCTCAACATCCATGTGAACGGGATGTCGAAAAAGGGCTACTGGCTGGCAATGGCTGCGGTGCTAACGGGAAGGCTGACCGGGCGTCCCGCACTGGTGACCTTTCATGGCGGTCTTTCGCAAGACTATTTCCCGCGCCACGACAACAGCCTTCTGCACTGGGCCTTTTACGCCTTGTTTCAACTCGCGGGAGGGGTTGCGTGCGACAGCCAGCAAATTGCCGATGCGATCGTTCAATACGGCATCGCGCCGCAGAAGGTTATTTCGATCGCAACTTTCTCGCCGCAGTATCTGGAGTTCGAATCCACAAAGCTGCCGGATGAAATCGGAAACTTTTTCCGCAGACACAAGCGCGTCATTTTCTCTTATGTATCCTATCGTCCGGAATATCGGCTGGAGGTGCTACGGGAGGGCATGAAACGCTATCGCGCGCAGCATCCCGAGACTGGTTATGTCTGGTTGGGATTTCCTGACAAAGAGATGGCCGGCGCACGCGGCTTTCTGGACGACTGGTCGCCGGAAGAGCGGGCAAGCCTGCTTCTATTAGCGAATCTGCCTCATGATCAATTTCTGACTCTGCTGAAGCGCTGCTTCATCAATCTGCGAACTCCCGCTTGCGATGGAGTTTCGGCGTCGGTGCTGGAGTCGCTGGCGCTCGGGATTCCGGTGGTTGCGAGCGAGAATCATCGCAGGCCATCGGGCGTGGTTACGTACGAAGATATGGATGCCGCTGACATGTGCGCGAAGCTCAACTATGTGACCGAGCATTATGCCGAAGTAAAAGATGCGCTCGGTGTTCAGGAGAGCGATGACAATGTCGGGAAGATGGTGAGTTGGCTCACCGGTGACCCGTTACCTGAGCGGCAGGCCGACGCCGTCACCGTGCCGTAAGGCCTATTTCACGCCGGCGATTGCCAATTCCAAGGCGTCGATATCCGCGCCCAAATCCTTACCATCGGTTCCAGCATGCTTGAATTTGCTGCTGGCTCCGAGATGGTAATCAGCGTCGTTGAAGTTCACGAAACCCACGTCGGACGGCTTCTTCGGCGTCATGTTGCCTTTTGGCCAACCGTCTCCGCCGATGATCGTGTTGTGGGTTACTTCGGAATGAGCAAAGCAATCGGAAATCACTCCCGAGGGCCCCTTGCGATCGGGAGGTGAGGCGCAGTTTCTTTGCGGACCGCCGCCAGTCGTTCCGACCTGGCGATCGCCGGCGCTGATGATGCTGTTCGAGAAAACGAAATTATCCATCCTCGCGCCGTTATTGGGACCGCCGATCACGAACAAGGAAGCTGGTGGAAAAGCAGTGATGTGGTCGAGTTTCAGGTCGCGCACGGGCGGCGCGGTAGCATTGGTTCCGGTGGCGGTGGACACCTGGGCAAATACTCCGAAGCCCTTGTTCGCGGCGGCGGCGATGTCATCGACAACCACATCGTGAATGCTGTAGCGTTCGCCAGCCTGAGGTGCAGCGCCGTTATCAGAAAGGCCATTGGCAATCTGAAAGCCGCTGCCCACGTGACTCATCCGGCAAAATCGAATTGTCACATCTGTCACCTGGCAAGCAGGGCATTCGTTAGCACCCTGGTTCTTCGGCGTCAGCAGAATTCCGAATCCGGTCTGGCTGAATCCGCCCCAGGCATTCTCAAGCACATTGCCTTCAAACAGCACGCGTTGCGCGTTCTTCAGTTCAAAAAGATTCTTCACAATGAATGGCCGGCCATTGGCGGCGCCTTTAAACTGCGGATGATCGGGTCTCCAGAATGGCGGCTTGAATAAATAATTGTGTCGAATCTCGATGTCAGCGGGGGTTACCGTGGCGTGTCCGCCGCCGAAGATGATGCTCTCCCCTGCGGCTTCGAGAAAATTGTTCACGATCTTGTACGGTCCCATCGGTTTTTCGCCAAGCCCCCCGGCGATCGCTTGCGAATCGACGCACGCCCCCGATACCGCAATGCATTTGAAGTCGGAAAAAAACGAATCCACGACTGCTACGTAGGTGGTTGCAGTCAACATGACGCCGCGATTGGTTTCATCCTGATCGGTGCCGTGCATCCATACCCGATCGAACACGATGTGGTCGGCCGCGCCGCCTTTCTCGGTCAAGACCAGGTTGTAAACGGTGGCTCCGGGATCGCGTGTGATCTCAAGGCCGACGAGACGGTAGTGATTCGCGCCATCTTGCAACTCCACCGGGCCGCTGGCATTCTTTGCGGGGAAGACGATCTTCGCCATGACATTCTGTGTCGAAGTGCAATGGAAAGGCCGGCCGGGAAGAGATTCCACTCCCGCAGAGCACGGGGTAATACGCTTACCCTCAGCAGGCAGATCGCTGAACCCGCTGGTGCGAATGACGACCCAATGCGCGTCGTCGCAGTGCTTCGCGGGCAGCTTAAACATTCCGCGATAGGTGGCTCCTGCCTGAAGTTCGATGGTGTCGCCGCAAGATGCGCGTTCCAATGCTTCCTGCAAGTTGTCGCCTTCCTTGATGCGAATCACTTTCCCGGGCGCGGGTGTATCGGCGAGCGCGCTTTTCATATAAACGCGCGGTAATTCGGCCGGACCGTCAAAGCCGGCGCGGTCGGAAGCGCTTTGCGCGTGCGAAGCCTGAGCACTTAAATTGGAAACCAGAAACAAGACACAAAACGCGAGGGAGAAGGTTAGAACGTTACGACCGCAAGGAGTGATTTTCATGAGGCTTGCAGCAGGTTGAGAATATCACGCCAGCTCAGGTTCTCGATGTACTTCTGGTGTCTTGACAGTGCGGACAGAGGGAAAGAGAATTGTGTAGACCGCTTGCTCCGTCTACTAGGAATCAAATCTCCAGTTCGCAAGGCCATCTGAGACTCCCCCATGTCGTTCAGAAATCATCTGGGAAAACTATTTTCTGCAAGCAGCGCGGTAAATCTCTGCGCCATGAAGCTGGCAGCCGCCAAGCCCGAGTTGTTGCGAGAGTACATCTCTTTCTGCCTGCGTAAATATGATGACCTGATGGAAAACGGCCTGCCCAGAAAAAGTCCGCTCAGGGAAATAGAACTCGAGGATTGGGAAACGCTTGCCTTGCCGGCACGGTTCCAAACCGGCGGAGGCACCACTGCAAGGGAAATGTTGATTCTGGCTGCGGTGACGAGAGCGTTGCGTCCGAAGAGAGTTTTTGAGATCGGTACTTACAATGGACGCACCACCGCAGTCCTGATCATGAATGCGCCTCGTGATTGCGAAGTGCTCACCTTGGACTTGCCACCAACTGTGAACGCGCCGGAGGGCTACATCCCGAGCGACCTGGAATTGATTGGAAACCGGGAGACCGAACGTTTTCTGAAACGCGCTCGGTTGGGGCATCGCTACCGCCAGATTTATTCCGATTCCAGGGAACTGGATCCGGAGTATTACCGCGACAGCGTTGAGCTGGGATTCATTGACGGCGCGCACGCGCTCGAGTACGTAAAGAACGATACCGAGAAGATGGCCATCATGATGGCCAATCGCGGTTATGTCTTCTGGCATGACTACGGCGGCAGAGGCGAGTTCCGGCCGCTGGCACGCTATCTGGAGTCACTGCCGATCCAGCTCTATCGCATTCGCGATACGTCCTTGGCATGGACCTACGCGCACGAGATTAAGAAACTGGCGCGATCCCCGGAGCACTCCTCCCGCAGAGAGACGGTCAGAGCTGCAAGTTAATTCCTGGGAGTCTTAAAAGCGAACGGCCCACAAAAGAGAAAAGGCGCGATCCACAGATCGCGCCTTTTTCTGTTTGGTTGAGGGTTTCTAGTAAACGCCCTTGGTGGCTGCCAGGATCGCGTCGATGTCCGCGCCAACGTCCTTTCCGTCGGTGCCGGCATTCTTGTACGGGCTGGAAGCCAACAGATGATAGTCGCCACCGTTTCCGTTGTTGTAGTTCACGAACTGTACAGCCGTCGTGTTGGTGGGGAAGAAGTTCCCGGACGGCCAGCTCGACTGCGGCGAATTGTTCGGAACCGCAATCAGCGCGTTGTTGGTGAAGAACCAACCCGAGAAACAGTTTGGAATCACCGTGCTGGGCTTGTCGGAAATGGCGCAGTTGTTGCTGCCGCCAGTCGACCACACGGGGTAGAGTCCCGCGTTCATCATGTTGTTGTTGAAGGTGAAATTCACCATCTTGGGGTTCACGTTGGTGTCATCGCCCACGCTCAGGGTCTGATCGGGAGCGAAGCCGGTATTGTGAACGATCGAGACGTTTTGCAGGGTTGGGGTTCCATCGCCCATGGAAACCTGAGCGAAGAGTCCATTGCCCACGTACTTGACGGGATCGATATCGTCCAAGACGTTGTCATGGATGCTGTAACGCTGTCCGTCAAGTGGTGCTCCACCGGAGTCGGAAAGTCCGTTCGCCACCTGCATGCCGGATCCCGCGTGACTTGCGGTGTTGTAACGAACCGTTACATCGGTGACCTGGCACAGAGGACAAATGTTGCTGCTGCCGCTGGACTGGTTCTTGGGAGTGAGTAGAATCGAGAACCCGCTCTGCGAGAAGCCACCCCAGGTATTTTCCATGATGTTGCCTTCGAACAGAACACGCTGGGCATTCTTCAATTCGAAGTGGTTCTTGACCACGAAGGTCACGCCGACAAAACCGGGTTGACCTGCCAGCCAAGTAAGCGGCTTGAACATGTGGTTGTAACGAACTTCGATGTCCGCCGGGGTCACGGTGGCTTCGCCGCCGCCCAGGATCATGGCCTGCGCGGAAGCTTCCATGAAGTTGTGATTGATCTTGTAAGGACCTTGGGGCGAGTCGCCAGTTCCGCCGGCGATCACCTGAGCATCGGTGCAGGAGCCGGTGTTCGCGATGCAGTGGAAGTCGGTGAAGTACGAATCCACAGCCGCAATGTAAGTCATGCCGGCAACCATGATGGCGCGGTTGGTCTCATCGAGCGCAGTCCCGTGCATCCAGACGCGATCGAAGTAAATGTGATCTGCGGTCGAGCCCGATGGCACCGAGGCGAGACTGTACACGATGCCGATCCCGGTCGAACGCGTGATCTCAAGCCCCAGGAAGCGGTAGTGCGTCGCGCCTGAGGCGAAGCTCAGAGGCCCGGTTCCCGTGCTGTTCATGTTGATCTTGGCCATGACGTTGGCCGTAGATCCGCAATTCAAAGCCGGACGGCCCGGCAAAGACGACACGCCCGCATAACACGGAGTGATTCGCGTTCCTTCAGGAGGTAAGCTCGAATCAGAGGCGCTGGTACGAACGATGATCCAGTGGCTGTCGTCGCAGCCCTTGGCAGGGACGGTGAATAGTCCGGAGTAGGTCGCGCCTGATTGCAGCGTGATGGTGTCTCCGCAACTGGCGCTATTCAGGGCTGACTGGAAGTCGCCTCCCGAAGCGACCACGATCGTTTTCCCCGGAGCCGGAGTATCGGCCAGGGAGCTCTGAATGTAAACGCGCGGCAGTTCTGCGGGACCGTCAAAGCCGCTGCTGTTCTGCGCGGAAACAGTCAGCACCAACGCAGCAGTGCCGGTCTTCGAAGTCGAATCGGTGACCTTGGCCGTGAAGTTGAATGTGCCGGTAGAACTGGTTGTTCCGCTGATCGCGCCGGTGCTGCTGGACAATGAAAGACCCGACGGCAGGCTGCCGGAAGAGACACTCCAGGTGTACGGTGTTGTGCCTCCGCTCGCGGCAAGCGATGCATTATAGGCTGTGCCGCTCGTGGCATCCGGGACCGAGGTCGTGGTGATGGTCGGATTGCCGTTCCCACCTCCGCCAGAAGTGACACTCACCACAGCAGACGCCATTTTGGTTGGATCAGCGACGCTGATGGCGCTCACAGTAAGAGTTGAAACGCCGGAAGCCGGAACCCCGACCAATCCGTTGGTGGTGATCGTGCCTGCGGTCGTCTTCCAGTGAACTGCGACGTTGCTGGTTCCGCTGACGGTGGCGTTGAATTGTTGTGTCGTGCCCGCATTCACGGTAGCGCTGGTGGGCGAAATCGCGACTGAAATCGAGCTCTGGCTTCCCTGGCCTACGATGATCGTGAAGCGATGATCCCCGGCATCCTTCTTGGGCAGATCCGTAGCACCCACGGAGAAGTTATAGATTCCGCTTTGTGTCGGGGTGCCGGAGATGGTTCCGGTGGTCGCATTAAGACTCAGGCCGGGAGGTAGCGTTCCCCAAACGGTGGAAAACTGATAGGGATTCGACCCGCCGCTCACCGAGATGACGGTGTTGTAGGGCGCCTGCGTCGTCCCGTCCGGCATGTTGCCCGAGACAGTAATGTGAGATCCACCGCTGTCAGTATTAACGGTCGGCGAGGACGAAGCCTTACCTGCCCCGGCAGAGGCGCTGGTGGCGCTCTGGGCGGGCAGCCCGCAAGACGTAATCAAAAGTGCGAACAAAAAGAGGTAAAGCACCACGGCAACGGCGCGGAGTTTTTCTTCTTTTTGGGTGGATTGAAAAGTGGACCGCTGGGTCTTGCATGCGGAGATGGGGGACATTGCACTTCCTCGACGCGAAATTCGGGGGAACTGATTCGTTCGAGCCCTGCAGGCAATCTAAAGAGTGTGACTGGAGATACATAGATAACTGTAGGTCGTGACCCTGCGGGACACGGAAGTACATGGCCGTCGCGAGCCCGGGTACCCTTATGTTTACTGTCTTGATTCGGTGCGATGAAGGAGCATGGCTCGAAGGCGATCATAGCCGCTGTTGCCAAGAAGTGATTTCGCGCTCGACCGCGCCAATTCTGCCATTTGCAGCTTCCACAAGCCGCGCCCGGAGCACAGCCTCTGGAAGACAGGGAGCGGTGTGTCGCGCATAACGGCGACACGTCCCAGGCCGAACGGATCGGTTTTGGCGGAGTTTGCCTTGGTCTGACTGGTTGCCATGGATCGATAGCCGGATTCTCGGGTAATTTCCACGACCCGCGCATTCCAGCGTCCGCCTGGGCACGAGAAGCTTTCCACGGCGCGTCCGATGATCTGTTCAAGTTGGAGTTTAGGGTCCAGTATTTCGGACCGTAGGCGCTCCTCGGGTAGGTCGGAAAGGTAGGGATGGGTTGCGGAGTGGCAGCCGATATCAAAGCCAAGGTCCGCCAGTTTCCGCACTTGTGAGTGCGTCATGTATCCAGGCTTTCCCAGGAATCCGGTCGTGATGTAAAAGGTCGCACCAAAACCTGCATCCTTGAGAATGGGGGCGGCGGTGATGAGATCGGTTTCGGCCCCATCGTCGAACGTGATCACCACCGACGGGGAACTCGCGCCAGGCAGGGCTTGCGTGACCGAGCAACCCTTCCAGCCCTGTTCCTTCAACCACTTCATCTGGCTTTTGAAATCGGCTTCACTGACGATATAACGCACGTAGCCGGGGTCGGAATCGCAGAGAGCGCGTCCGGGCAATTCAAGCTCGTGGTACATCAGGTACACGACTTGGTCCACGGCGCTCATAGGTTGATGGGCCCATCTCCGTCGCCTCGGTTGAGGTGGAGTTGCGCGAAGTTCTGATCGAGCGGAGAGAGAAGCTGCGCGAGTCCTTTCGAAGCGGCGAAGATAAAGTTGGATGGCCCGGTGAAATATCCCGACGACTTCAAGGCGCTAACCCAAGCATGGTGGGCTTGATTCGAGATAATCAAATCGACGCCACGATCTTGAAGGAAGTGGGTGGCGGCATGGACGACGGCAGGGGCGTCATCGGGCGCAGAGAAACAATCAGCGATCGACCCAAGTCGCATTTCTCCGAAGTATTTGCTGTCCCGCATCTGCGTGTCGAGCACGACCGCCCAGCCCATCGGCTGGGAGCCACGTGAAATCTTAAGGCAAATGTATTTCTCTTCTTCGTAAAGCACATTCAGGGTCGCGGAGTCGCGAACCGCACTCGCAAAATACTTTGCAGCGCAACGCTGCCATAACTCGTCGGCCCAGCTGCCGAAGTTCGTGATTTGCTCCGCGATGACTCCAGAAATTGTTCTGGTGCGAAATCCCTGTGCCGATTTGATTCCGAGCCATCCCAGGCCTGAGAACGCAGCCAGAGAGGCGAATGCGCGCCGCGCCGGGTCGTTTCGCAGGGGAGCAATGTTCCGCAGAAATTTGCCGGGATGGTTGACTCGAAAATAAAACGGAACGTCGCGCAGAGTCCAGCCCATGGCCTTCAACATCTGCGGAAGAGGGTTGTGCATGCCTCCCATACCGAGTGCGAACATGACCGGCTGGCGCGCCAGCGCGCTGCGCAACATAACGATGGCAACGCTGGTGTAGGCGCGGTTGATGATACCTTCGGAGAGAGGCAGCCGGTAAAAGGCAATCGGGTGCGTATCGCCGTTGATCAGGAAATCCTGATGCTTGACGATGTAGCCGCCACGAACCGCGTCGCCCTCCACTGCGAGGAAGTATTCCTGGAACAGCCGCCGGCCAGGAAGTTTCGGCAGCCATTCGGGAGTGGAGTGTTCCGGGAAATGAAATTCGCGAGCCACGCCGCCGGAGCCCAGCCGCGAATTCAGTGCCTTCACGGCGGGAACCAGTTCCGGCGTATACGGCTGGATGGCGATGGCCATAGATCAGGAGGCGCGGTGATTCAGCTTGTTCTCAAGCACGTTCACGATGTGACTGATGCTGTGCATCTGGTCCATCTCTTCGGGCTCGAATTGCAGGTCAAATTCCTGTTCAAGCGCAAGCACCAGGTTGAGGTGGTGAACCGAGTCCCAGGTTTCCACGTTTTCCGTCGAGGATTCCAGTGTGATCTGGGTCACTGGTACCTGGAGAACATCAGCCGCGATGCCGCGTACCCGCTCGAATAGATGGGAACTCATGCTTTGTCTCCATTGACGACGTGTAAGCGCACCCACTCCGGGCACGCTAAAGTGGATTGCGCGAGATCGAGGGCCCAGAGAGTGCCTTGTCCGTTTTCTTGCAGGACTCGGAAACCGTGTTCAGGATAAAAATTGCGGGCCGGCGCATTCTTTTTCGTGGGCAGAAACCATCCTTGAATCGTTGCGGCATTGAGCTTGCGGGCATGGTCGGCGAGGAAACTCAGAAACGCAGTTTCTACCGTGCGCCCGATCACGCGGCAACTCATCAGCAGCGTATCAATTTCGTAGACGCCATCGTGATGATGGGTTAGCGTGACCCCGACCAGGCCGTTGTCTCCAAAGCGATCTTTCACTTGCAGCGAAAAGCAATGCCAGTCGGGCGATTGCACGAGTTCTGAAATCTGCTGCTCAGTGTAGCGCCGGGTAGTCAGGTTGAACTGGTTGGTCTTATTGGTGAGCTGCGCGATGCGCGGAAGGGTCGCCTTGGTCAGTGGGGGATTTCGACTTCCTGGTTCAGAGAACGGTAAAAATCCTCGCGCGAGGTGATGGACTGCTCCAAGTGCTCGCGCTCCCGCTGCGCCTGGTAATACGAGCCGCGTTGCAAATCTTCGGCAGACAGCGTCAAGCGTTCGAACGCGGGGAACTCGCGGACGATGCGCGCGAATTCCGTCGGCTCATGCGGGAGGTCGAGGACCATCACTTCGGGAACTTGGGTTCGGACGGCTCGACGTTCGATTGGGTTGTCGTCGAGAAACGCAAGCGAATCGATTCCAATATTAAGTTCCTTGGCGATCTCCCGAAGGCTCTGCGCTTTGTCGCCCCAGTGAATTCGCATGCACGCGAAATGTTCGGGCTTGAGCAGCATGCCTGGGTGCGTGGTCAAAGCTTCCATCGCGTCCTCGGGATTGTTCTTGCTGGCGATGGCGAGCAGGATGCCGCGCCGATGCAGATCGAGAAGGGCGCGCTGAACGTCCTGAAATGCGGCGCCGGGATACTCCGTTCCCAGGCGAATGCCTGCCATACCGTCTTCGCCGATAACACCGCCCCACAGCGTGTTGTCCAGATCGACGACCAGGGCCTTGGCAATTTTTCCCGAGAGAGGATGTAGGAATCGCATCCACTCATTAACCATGTGATTCAGATTTTGCGCAGAGATCGGAAGCCTGACCGTCAGCCATTTCCGTTCGTCGTGCCATTGCAGACGGCCGTAGCGGGCGACCAGAGCGTCGTAATCAAGAATGTAGACACCGGGATGTTCGGCGGCGACGTCGCGTAGGGCGCGATTGATCCCGTGAATCGCGGATGCTTGATTCTCGGCCGATTGCGCATCAAACACGCCGCGTGCCGGAAACAATGGCTGTTCCAGGTTGTGAATGATGAGATTGGCATTGGCTGTGCCTGCGGAAGTGCGGAGATCCAGGTCCGGAAATCCGCAGATGACTCGTTTGATCTTCTCTGAAACTTGTTCAGCGTGTGAGCGTCGAGAAATCGCGGAACAACTCCGGCGCGATGTCGCGAGTCTGAACCGCAAGCACGACAGTGCCGGGCTCGGTGCGATACAGCGCGCTTTCCGGATCGACGATCTCCTGCACATAAGCATTGAATTCTGAAAGTCGCACGGAGAGATCGATGCCGGCGATAAACGCGGCGGCTCTTAGCAGCGGAACCATCGGTTCCACGGTGAACGAACGCAGGATGGCCAGCTTATGCGGAGTCAGGCTCAGCTTCGAGCGCTGTTGCTCGAAGCGGGAGACCAGGAACGAGGCGGTTGAGCCGCTTTTATCTTGCGACCACAACTCAGGCAAAAGCGATACTGCGGCCCAGGCTTCATCGGATGCGATGAGCCGGTCGATTTCTGCTTTGAGTTCGCTTGCGTTCACGATTCAATCAAGCCCGCGCCGCTGCGGGCGTCCTTAATGGTTGCGCACTGGGAGAAGCCGCCCGGATCGCGCGCTCCAGCACCTGCACAAATTCTTTTGTGATTACCGACCAGTCATACTTCTGAGCCGTGGCTGCAGCCGCGGCTTCGAATTTGCGACGCATCACATCATCAGAAAGCAGATCGACGATGTCATCCGCGAAGCGCTGCGCGTCGTCGGCCAGCAGAATGTCTCGTCCATGCTGAATACCGAGGCCTTCGGCCCCGATAGTCGTCGAGACAGTAGCCTTGCCCATCGCCATGCCTTCGTAAATCTTGATGCGCGTGCCGCCGCCGATGCGCAAGGGAATCACGAAGACGGCAGCGTTCCGAAGATAGTCGACCACGGATGGCACCGTGCCGGTGACTTCCACCGAAGAAGACGCGAGTTTTTGCACGCGTGCATGCGGATTACGTCCGACAATTTGGAAACGCGCTCCGGGCACGCGAGACAGAACTTTCGGCCAGATTTCGTTGCAAAAATATTCCACGCCATCGATGTTCGGCTCCCAGTCCATCGAACCGGTGAACACCACAATCGGCCCGGCAGGGCGGACGGCAGGATCGTAGCGGAATTTGCTCAGGTCTACGCCGGTCGGTACCACGCTGATGTGCGAGGGATCGACCATGCTGCTCATGCCTTCGCGGTCTGCTTCCGAGACGGCGATGACATGGTGAAAACGGCGCACCTGGACCGGTTCATAGCGAGCCATCTTGCGATACTCGAGCTTTGAAATCGTTCGCTCGACCATCTTGGGTTCGAATTGCGCCTTACGCTGCCAGAGAATGCTTTCCACATTGTGCTGAAACAACACCGAAGGCGTGGCGAGCGAGCGCGGAAAATTCAAGGTGGCAGAAAGAAAGTCACAAACGGCAACGTCAAAACGCCGCTCGGGCAACCATTTGAAAAGCAGATGCTGTACCTTCGGATCGGTGAACTTGCTTACCGCGTAGGGTGCGCGCCAGAGCAGACGCTTCGCATAGTCGGTGTAGCGTTGCAGCGCGGTGTCTTCCTGCAATCCGGTATGAATGCTGACCGCGCCGGGTAGCTGCTCGACGATTTCCTGCTCAAACTGGGGATCGCGATCGCCCCCGTAGTACGAGAGGTAAGTGAGTTCATGGGTCGCGGCCAGATGGCGCAGGATGTTGTACGTGCGCAGCTTTCCGCCCGAATCGAGCGGAAGCAGTTTGCCGGCTTTGACCCAGAGAATCTTCACGGCTTCGAGCTTACCAGCAAATTCCCGTGTATTCGCCAGCGCCCACGCGCCGAGCTTTTTCCAGGTTCACCAGATCGATGACAATCTGTTCCGGGCGCAGAGCCTGGCGCAACGTTTCTTTGTCGATTCCGCGAGTTCCGATGATCACAACTTCGGCGCCCTGCACCGTCTGGGGCAAATCGGAAGAAAGCAAGGAACCGATGTGCGGAATCACGTCTTCGATGTACTGGCGATTCGAACCGATGAGGCGTCCTAGCGAAACGTTGTCGTCCCAGATGCGCAGTTCGCGGCCTTCGCCGAGCAGGCGCTTCGCGAGTTGCACTTGAGGACTTTCGCGCAGATCGTCAGTCGCGGCCTTGAAACTCAAGCCGAGCAGCGCGATTTTCTTCTTACCGGTTTCGAGCACCATTTCAACCGCGCGGTCGAGATGTTCGTCGTTGCTGGGGATGAGCGCCTCGAACAGCGGCAACTTCAAATCCAGTTCCTTGGCCCGGTAGTTGAGTGCGCGGACATCCTTGGGCAGGCAAGAGCCGCCGAAAGCGAAGCCCGGCTTAAGGTAGCTGGGAGAGATGTTCAGCTTGGTATCGGCAACGAACATCTCGACCATGGCCTCGGCGTCCACTCCGAGGTGCTTGGCCAGAGTTCCAACTTCGTTCGCGAAAGCGACTTTGTTGGCGTGCCACGCGTTGCAGACATACTTGACCATCTCGGCGGAGCGGAAAGTAGTTTCGAAAATCTTGCCCGGAGTCCATGCGTAGAGTTCGCGCAAGACCGCGCTGTGGCGTTGGATCGGCGGCGCCGATGATGGTGATCGAGGGCTCAAGGAAATCTACGACCGCGGTTCCTTCGCGCATGAATTCCGGGTTGGCGCAAACGCCGAAGTCCGGGCCCGAATTTCTTGCCACTGGCTTTTTCGAGCGTCGGGAATCACGATGGTCTCGGCAGTTCCCGGCAGCACCGTGCTGCGCAGCACCACCAGGTGAAAGGAGTTTTTCTTGCGCAGGGCTTCGCCGATCTCGCGACAGACCGGTTCGATGTGGCCGAGGTCGAGCTTGCCATTACGCAGGCTAGGGGTTCCGACACAGAGAAAAGAAATGTCGGTTTTCATCACCGCCGCCGCGGAATCCGAGGTAGCGTGCAGGTGACAGGCCTTGTGGCACTCGGCGACCATCTCGCTCACGCGGGGCTCGACGATTGGGCTGCGCCCGGCGTCCATGGCCTCGACTTTGCCGGGGCTCAGGTCCACCCCGGTCACGGTATTGCCCTTGTGGGCCAGACAGGCGGCGGTTACGGTACCAACGTATCCAAGACCAAAAACGCTAATAGACCGACTCATTGAGAATCTTCTATCCTTTAAAGGATTGCCTTGCCGTTTAAGATAATTGAATCTTAAGGGATGTGCTGAATTCAGGGGCAAGTGGCGTGCCGAAAGCGGCATCAAGGCCTTCTGGAATGGCTGTAAGTATCTGATTGCAAGCCGGTTGATGTTGTTACCAAGGTGTGAAAGCCGGGCATCGGAGCGAGCCATCGGGCGGGTGCAAAGGTTTTCCTACTTGCGGGCAAGTTGGGTAAAGGAGCGATTCTTCGGTTCGTAATGGGCATTTCTGAAACGCTGCAGCGCCGGATCAAGCGATTGCGTTCCATGGGACGCGATGAGTTGGTGGATCGTCTCCGCCAGCACGGGATCGCGCGAATCGACTACCTGAAATATCGTCTCGGGCGAGAGGTGGTCGCCATGCCCACCCTGACCTCTACCGACGTGCAGCCGCAATTCTTTTTTTCTGCGGATTCGATTCCCAGACTCTGCGATCTGCTGAAGCAGCGAATGCCGGAGACGGCCTTGAACGTCGTGCGTCGTGCCGAAAATATTTGCCAGCACCGCTTCGACCTCTTGGGGTACGAAGGTCTCGACTATGGCTCGGTCATCGACTGGCATCTCGACCGGGTTCACGGGAAACGTGCGCCGCGAAAGCCCTGGCACAAGATGGCCTACCTGGATTTCTCCGAAGTTGGAGACTCGAAAGTCACGTGGGAGTTGAATCGCCATCAACACTTTGTGACCCTGGCCAAGGCGTACCGGCTATCGGGCGACGAGAAGTTTGCGGCGGAGATCTTCAAACAGTGGAAACATTGGCACGCGGAGAATCCATATCCTATCGGGACCAACTGGGCCAGCAGCCTGGAAGTCGGGTTTCGCAGCCTGTCGTGGATGTGGACTTATCAATTGCTGCAAGGCTCGGCGGCACTGCCACAGGATTTTCGTAAAGAGTGGTTGCATGCTCAGGCGGTGAATGGTCGCCACCTCGAAACTTACCTTTCAACGTACTTCTCTCCCAACACACACTTGTTGGGGGAAGCCGTGGCGCTGTTCTTCATCGGCGTGATGTGTCCGGAATTGCCGCAGGCGGAGCGCTGGAAAAAGCTTGGGTGGGAGGTCACGCGCAAGCAAGCCGAGCGACAGGTGCAGTCGGACGGAATGCACTTTGAGCAGTCCACTTATTATCACGTGTATGCCCTCGACTTCTTTCTGCACGCTGGACTGCTGGCATTGATCAACGGCCTTGCGGTTCCCGCCAGCTTCGATGAAATCTTGCAGAAAATGCTGGATGTACTGTGCCTCTACGGGCGCGGGGGGACACCGCCGTCGTTTGGAGATGATGATGGCGGACGTCTCTTCGATCCCAGACGCAATCGCACGGAGCACTTGCTCGATCCATTGGCAACAGGCGCCGTGTTGTTCGGGCGGGGCGATTACAAATCAGTTGCGGGCGAGATTCGCGAGGAGACTCTGTGGCTTGTCGGCGAGGCGGGGGTGGGAGAGTTCGACAGGCTTCCGGCGCAGCCCGCGAAGCCTGGCTCCATCGCCCTTCAGTCAAGCGGCCTCTACTTGCTGGCAGGCGACTCGCGTCAGCAGATGACGATTGATGGGGGACATCAGGGGGCAATGACAGCGGGCCACGGCCACGCCGACGCGCTCAGCGTTTGCCTGAACAGCGCCGGTCAGCCGCTTCTGATTGATTCCGGCACCTGCGAATATATCGGAGCCGGACCGGAGCGAGATCTGTTTCGCGGGACCAGTTTTCATAACACGCTTGTCGTCGATGGCGCAGACCAGTCCCAGCCCAAAGCCGCATTCACCTGGGAAAGATTGCCGCAAGTCAGTCCGCAGGCTTGGACGACGGGAGAGAAATTTGACCTCTTCGTCGGCAGCCATGACGGGTACCGGCGTCTGCCAAGTCCAGTCACTCACCAGCGCTGGGTGTTCAGTCTGAAGGGACAGTTCTACATAGTTCGGGATGTTGCCCTGGGCTCTGGCGAGCACGCGCTCGATTTGAACTGGCATCTGCATCCGGCCTTATGGCAGCGCACTATGCAAGACAGCACTTTTTTCGAGCGCACCGGCCGTATCGGCATGCGGGTTCTGGCTGCTGAAAATGGTGGTTGGACCCGCGACGTGCGTCGCGGATGGTGGTCGCCGGCGTACGGCCGCAAGGAATCGTTGCCGGTACTACACTTCGGTACTGTAGCAACTCTGCCCGCTGAATTAGTAACCTTGTTCGTACCCCTAGCCTCGGAGGTGCAGACAGCAGGCCAGCTTACGCGCCTGACTGGAGAGGCTGGAAGATCCTCCGGATATCTTTACCAGGTAGGTAAAACGCAGCATCTGTTCTTTTTCGGTCAGGAAAAGATCTGGGGCGGTGAGGGCTGGTCTACGGACGCAGAATTTGTTTATTGCAATGTGGACACGAAATCTGACGTCAAACTACTGATCCTGTGTAAGGGCACTTTTCTCGAGATCGACAACAAGAAAGCGATTTCGTCGCCAAAAACATTCCTGCGATACGAGATAATGATTTCTGGTACTCAGGTGCAGACGTTCTCCTCGGGGGAGGAGATCGTTGCGAACCAAGACCTCGTGCGAAATTTCTGGCCGGAGGCGGAACCGGCGCTGGCCGGAACTGATCCCAAGCGGACGGGCAAGTAGTTATGTGTGGAATCTGCGGAATCTTCTATCCCGATCGAGACCGGCGCGTCAGTTCGAACGTGCTCGCCGCGATGAATCAACAGATCGTGCATCGCGGCCCCGACGACGGCGGTTTTTTGGTGGAAGAAAATGTCGGGCTCGCCATGCGGCGGCTTAGCATCATTGACATTCGCACCGGGCATCAGCCCATCGCCAATGAGGACGAAAGCGTCTGGATCGTTTATAACGGCGAAATCTATAACCATCAGGAACTCCGCGCTCGAGCTCGAGGCGCAAGGCCACCGCTACCGCACCAAGAGCGACACCGAAACCATTGTCCATCTTTATGAAGCAGTATGGCCGCGATTGCGTGAAGCATCTGCGCGGCATGTTCGCCTTCGCCATCTGGGACCGCCGCAATCGGAAACTGTTTGTGGCGCGAGATCGGCTGGGCATCAAGCCCTTCTATTACCGTTTCGACGGCAAGTCGTTTCTCTTCGGGTCTGAGATCAAAACCATTCTTGCTCACCCAGGAGTGCAGGCGGAGTTCAATCGCGCGACTTTGGCGCGAATATCTGGCGTTCGGATATATTTCGGGCGAAGACACGATGTACGCGGGCATTCGACAAGCTGCTGCCCGGACACACGTTGGAATTAGACGAGCGCGGGACAAATCGAGATCGCTCCGTATTGGGATCTGAATGTTCCGGTTGAACAGGATTCAAAGCCGCGCAGCCATTACGTCCAAGGCTTATCGCGAGCTGCTCGAGAGCTGCGTTTCCACGCACCTGATGAGCGATGTGCCGCTTGGCGTGTTTCTCAGCGGAGGCCTGGATTCGAGCGCAGTCGCCGCGCTGACCACGAAGATCCGCCGTGAGCCGATTGAGACGTTTGCCGTCGGCTACGGCGAGGAGCAATTCAGCGAGTTGCCTTTTGCCCGCCAGGTGGCCCAGCATATTGGATCCAAGCATCACGAAGTGCGGTTGAGCCGGGAAGAGTTCTTCAGGGAATCTGCCGCAGCTGATCTGGCATGAAGACGAGCCGATCGTTTGGCCTTCGAGCGTCTCGCTGTATTTCGTTGCGCGGCTGGCGCGGGAACGCGTGACTGTGGTACTCACCGGCGAGGGAAGCGACGAAACCCTGGGCGGATATACCCGTTATGCGTGGACGTTGATGAATTCGCGCATGGACAAAACGTATCGTTCCATGTCCCCTGCATTCCTCCGAAACCTGGTGCGAAGGGCGATTCAAGGCGGACCCCTGGGCGCCACGCTTGCACCGTAAACTCGAGCACACTTTCCTGGTGCGAGACGGCAATTCTTGGCCGTCGTTCTACTTCGACAATTTCTATTCCGCATTTTCGGACGACGAAGAATCTCAGCTTGCTCACCCAGTCCGCACGAGCGCAGGCGGCAGACTCCTACGCCGGCTCGATGAAGTATTGGGAGCAATCCTCGGGAGACCTGCTGCACCGGCTTCTGTACACCGATATCAAGACTTACCTGGTCGAATTGCTGATGAAGCAGGACCAGATGAGCATGGCGGCCTCCATTGAGAGCCGCGTTCCGTTCCTCGATCACAAGCTGGTGGAGTTCACGGCAGGCATTCCGGCCGAGTATTCGATTCGCGGGCTTGGCAGGGAAATTTATTCTGAAAGAAGCGGTGGAAGATCTGCTGCCCCGCGATATCGTGTACCGCCAGAAAATGGGTTTCCCGACGCCCTGGGCCTATTGGCTGGCCGGACCGCAACTCGACGATCTGGAAAAGATGCTGCTCGAAACGCGCACGCTTGATCGCGGACTGTTCCGAGAAGAGGCAATCCGTAAGCTGTTTGCTGAGCATCGCGCGCACAAGCGCGATCATGGCAACCGCATCTGGCGCCTGCTGAATCTGGAGACCTGGCAGCGGGTCTGCATCGACGGGGAAGTGCCGGCCGAAGTGGCGCAACGCGCTTACGCAGGAGTAGCCCCGGCACATTAATGCGGACCTGCGCATCCATCTCCTTCTTCGCCCCATGCTGAGAAAACTCAAACTGGCCACGCTGTCGGGCTTACGAGCGACGGGGGCTTTTCGCTTGGTTCGCGACAGCCAGTGGCGTCGCGAACGGCTTCTCATTCTCTGCTATCACGGCATCGCGCAGGCCGACGAGCACTTGTGGCGCCCGGGGCTGTTCATGCCTCCCGCGCTGCTTGAGCAGAGGCTCGAAACGCTGAAGCGTGGTGGTTACTCGGTTCTGGGATTGAATGAGGGGTTTGAGCGCCTGAAGAGCGGAGAACTGCCTCCGCGGAGTGTCGCAATCACCTTCGACGATGGCGGATACGATTTCTACAAGGTCGCGTACCCATTGTTGAACAAATTCGGATTTCCCGCCACGGTCTATCAAACTACCTATTACAGCGACTACCAGGCTCCCATCTTCAATCTCATCTGTTCTTACTTGCTTTGGCAGCGACGGGGACAGACGCTCGACAAAGGTCGCGAGCTTGGCCTGGAGACGCCAATGGATTTGCGAACCGAGCAGAGCCGCCACAACATCGTTAGGACTCTAATGGATCGTTCCGAGGCGGAAAATCTCACCGGTAAGCAGAAAAACGAAATCGCGGCACAGCTGGCTCGAATGCTGGATGTGGACTACAACGCGCTTTGCGAAAAACGAATCCTGCACCTGATGACGCGCGACGAAGTGGCCCAACTTGCGTCGCAGGGTGTCGATATCCAGCTGCACACTCACCGTCACCGAACGCCAGAAGACGAAACATTATTTCGCGCGGAGATTCAGGACAATCGCAAAAGCCTGCCTGATGCCGCGAAGGCGGCGAGGCACTTCTGCTATCCGGCGGGAGTTTACCGGCGACAATTTCTAGGATGGCTGCAAGCGGAGAACGTGATTTCGGCCACGACCTGCGATGTGGCGCTAGCAACCCGGCAGAGCAATCCACTGCTGCTGCCGCGCTTCGTGGATACAAGCGCAAGAACCAATGTGGAATTCGAAAGCTGGCTCAGCGGAGTGGGCGACCTGCTCGCATTCCGCAGAGCCGCCACCCAGCAATATTCGCCCGAAGGGGACTAGCTCTTGCGCGCTTCTTCTGGAAGATGATTGGCGACCAGGGCCAGCAATTCATCCTTCATCCCCGGCCCACCGGCGAGCAGTCCTGAGAGCAGCGTATTTTTCCCGTTACATTTGAGCGGCTGATTTTCCAGCGTCACCGCGAACCCACCAGCGCTTTGCACCAGCGCGATTCCGGCGGCCACGTCCCATTCATTTTTCGGGACCAGCGTGAAGGTGATGTCGGCCAGTCCTGCCGAAACCAGCGCCAGCTTATAAGCGACCGATCCCATGGGCCGGACGGTGAAGCCTGATTTCTCAAACTCTTTCCATTCCCCGCGCTTCACTTCACTGCGGCTGGCGAGAACCAGTGCGCCATTGAGTGTCGTGCGCTGGCTCGGCTTGGCGGGCTTGCCGTTGTACAACACTCCCGACTCTATCGATCCGATGAAAGTTTCGTTGGTGGCGGGGTTGCAGATCCCACCCGCAACCGGGCGTCCATCCACGACATAGCCGACGGAGACGCAGAACTCAGGAATGCCCGCCACAAATTCGCGGGTGCCGTCGAGCGGGTCGACGATCCAGACATTTCTCTTGTCCAGGCGGGTGTGATCGTCGAGTGTCTCTTCCGATAGCCAGCCTTCGCCTTCGCGCAACAATTCGCGGCGCAGCACAGTGTCCACTGCGCGATCGGCTTCCGTAACGGGATCGTGGCCGATTTTGTATTCGGCTGCGATTTCTCCGGCGGTGAAACGGCTCAGAACCTCGCGCGCGGATTCGAGGGCAGACTGGATGCGTTGCAGAATGTCAGCGTAGGAATTTTGAGTCATAGGGTTTTGTCTCGAAGAACGATCAGGCCCAGAGCATCCTGGCGCCGGTTGCGAGTAGCACGGTGCAGAGAATACGGCGTAGCCAGGGAACTGGGACGCGAGTGCTGAGTTGCGAGCCCAGCAAGCCGCCGGGAATGGATCCAATCAGAAGCGAAGCCACCAGGGTCGGGTCGATGTTACCAAGTTTGTAATGCAGCAAGCTGGTGACTCCGGTGAGAATCACGGCATGCGTAATGTCGGTGCCGACCATGACTTTGGGCGGGAAACTGTAAAACAGCAGCAACAACATCATGATGATGCTGCCCGAACCGACCGAGGTCATGCCAACCAGAAAGCCAGCCAGAAGACCAATCGCCGTCATCCCCACAAAGGATTTCATGGTGGGAGCGCGATGGGCGACATGATCTTCGATGCGGGTCTGAAAAAGCAGAAGTGTGGGAATGCAAACCAGGAGCAAGCCCACTGCCGAGGTGATGAAGGTATTGACGCCGTTTCCGTACACCACTCGCAAATGCTGCAGGAAACTGACTCCCACGATCGAGCCCGGCACACTGCCAGCGGCCAAAGCCAGAACGACTTTGCGCCGGACGGTGCCCTTCTTCCAGTGAACCCAGGTGGATCCGATTTTGGTGACGAAGTTGAACAGCGCGTCAGACCCGACCGCCATGATAGGTGGAACCTTGAGCACGAAGATCAGGAGGGGGAGCAGCAAAACGCCGCCCCCCAACCCGGTCAACCCGATCAAGGTTCCCACCAGAAAGCCGATCAGAATTTTTGCGGCAATCGCCATGGCAGAATCGGTCTAATCGCTTTCTGGCCGCTTACGCTGCGGCGCCGCTCACTCCGATAAAGCCTTCTCGCTCGAGGTGCAGAATGATTTCCTGCGCTGCCTCCTCGGGACTAAGTTCGGCTGTGTTGATGACCACTTCCGCGTCTTTGGGCTCTTCGTAGGGGTCCGAGATGCCGGTGAATTCTTTGAGGATTCCGGCACGGGCCTTGGCGTAGAGTCCTTTGCGGTCGCGCTGCTCGCAGGTTTCAATCGGCGTGGCGATGTGCACCAGGATGAAGCCACCGTTCGGTTCCACCATCTGACGCACATGCCGCCGCACTGAATCGTACGGAGCAATCGGCGCACAGATGGCGATGCCGCCATTCTTGGTGATTTCCGAAGCCACATAGCCGATGCGCTTGATGTTGATGTCGCGGTGCTCTTTTGAGAAGCCGAGCTCCGACGACAGGTGTTTGCGAACTAGATCGCCATCGAGCAAGGTGACGGGCCGCCCACCCATTTCGAGGAATTTGTTGAGCAGCACGTTGGCGATAGTCGACTTGCCGGAGCCCGAAAGCCCAGTGAAGAAGACCGTCAGTCCCTGCAAGTGCCGCGGCGGATAGCTGCGCCGCAACTCGTGGACGACTTCCGGATAGGTGAACCATCCCGGAATATCGCCACCTTCATTCAGGCGACGGCGAAGCTCGGTACCCGAAATGTTGAGTACGCGGGAACCATTTTTCACTTCGTTATCGGGAACGTAGCGATCTTCGTCTTCCAGGTAGACCATCATGTTGAAGGGCACCATGGTGACGCCGATGTCGGCTTCGTTCTTCTTGAACAGCTCCTGCGCTTCGTAAGGACCGTAGAACGGCTTACCGTCGGTGTCGTTGCCGGGTCCGGCGTGATCGCGTCCGACGATGAAGTGGGTGCAGCCATGATTCTTACGAATCAGTGCGTGCCAAATCGCTTCACGCGGTCCACCCATACGCATGGCCAAGGGCAGCATGGAAAGCTTCGCCGTGCCTTGCGGATATTTCGCGATCAGCAACTGGTAACAACGAACGCGGGTGAAGTAGTCGACGTCTCCCGGCTTGGTCATGCCGACCGAAGGATGAAGTAGAAGATTAGCTTCGACTTGCTTGGCTGCGCGGAGAGTTAGTTCCTGGTGGGCGCGGTGCATGGGGTTGCGAGTCTGAAATGCAACCACGCGGCGCCAACCTAAGCGGGCGAATTCCGCGCGCAACTCAGCGGGAGTCAGGCGCAAGGAACGGAAATCGTAGTGCGAAGGCATCTGCAGGCCTTCGATCTTGCCGCCAACGTACCAAGGATTCGAACGGGTCAGAAGATAATCAACGCCGGGATGCGCATTGCTGGTGCTGTTGAATACGGACTTGGCCTCGGCTTTCCTATCGGCTTGCCAGACTTCTTCTACGTTCAGTACGCCAAGCATCACCCCTTCAGCGTCGCGCAAGGCAACTTTGCTGCTTCCGGGAGTGAGTTTCTTCGCGAATTCTTCGGTGACATCCAGCGTAATCGGCATCGGCCACAGAACACCGCTCGCTAGCCGCATGTTCTGGCAAACGCCTTCGTAGTCGGCGCGGGTCATGAAGCCTTGCAGGGGCGAGAAACCTCCGCTCATCAACAGCTCAAGATCGCAAATCTGCCGCTGGGTCAAATCCCAAGATGGCCAATCTTTGGAATGGGCTTTGAGTTCGGTGATTCGTTCAGGTTGAGCAATCAGGTTTACAAGTTCTCCGCCGTGTGGCGAAATAAGATGGCTTGAAGCAGTCAAATCCTTGAACCTCCCAGGTTCCCTCGTTCGTTTCGAGTAGCTTTTTGCCTGGATCTTCCAGACTTGTGACAGCGCCGGTTCACACTGGCGGAAACAGAAGGGAAAATTTTGAATTCAGATTTCCCTGCCAGACTACTACTTCCTTGAATGTTGTTCAAAATGCAGCGGGATGAAGCGTGTCACCCGATCAGGTTTGCAATTGGCATACCTTTGGCGACTATTCTTGTAGACTTTATTCTGTTGCAAACAATCAGCTTAGGTTGAGGCCGAATCCAGAGCTGTTGAATACGCCCGGAAAGTGCAAATCTTTGCGACAAAACTGCTCCTTTAATTGCAAGCAGTTGTCACGGGATCAAGGGCACTCTGTGCGATTACCTCGGTACTTCCGGTCAACACTAGGCCGGGGATAACGGGTTGATAAAATGGAACATCCAGCGAACGCCCTCGACCCTGAGAAGCCTGAACTCCGGCTCGAGTCCGATTCGCCTCTCTTTATGCCAGTTAAGGCCCGGATCAAGCAATCGCTGGTCAGCAGCGGCATGCTGAAGTGGGCGGCACGCCTGCGCCCGCAAGGCGTTGCGGTCCTCATGTATCACTCTGTCCTCGACAACGAGGAGGAGCAGCGGCTTGTTCTGGGTGGCATTGGACATACCCGGAAAGTGTTTCGCGAGCAGATCGAGGCCATTGCACGGCATTACGATCCCATCAGCTTAGATGATCTTCTTTCTTTCGTCCGCGAAGGAAAATCGGTACCGACTCGCGCCGTGGTCGTGACCTTCGACGACGGCTACGCCGACAACCTCGAAGTCGCTGTGCCGATCCTGAATCAGGTAGGAGTGCCGGCGACTTTCTATATCACTGTGGACTGCGTGGAAACGGCGCGCCCGCCGTGGCCAAGCCGGTTGCGATATCCGTTCTTTACCACGAAAGAGAGGACCTGGCGGGATGAAGGGAAACTCTGGGCCCTCGACGATGATGACTCGCGGAGCCGGGCTTACCTCAAGGCATGCGATGATTGCGCGAAGCTGACCGGGGCAGCGCAGGACGAATTTGTCGACCGCATCGAGAGGGAATTGAATGCGGCGATTCCCGGCTCGACTGAAACCAAGATGTTGACTTGGGACCAGGTCCGGGCTTTGCGGAAAAAGGGCCACATCGTCGGATCCCACACCATGACCCATCCCAACATGGCATACGTTCCGGTCGAGGATGCGCGCAGGGAACTGCTGCAATCGAAGCAGAAACTCGACGCGCAGATGGGAGAACCGATCACTCATTTTTCTTATCCCTGTCCGGCTCTCTGGCCGCATTGGAATTCCGAAACCCTGGCCATATCGAAGGAAATCGGATATGAAACAGCCGTGACCACCGAAGGCGGAATGGTACGCAAGCAAGATGATCCGCTCTGTCTGCATCGCATGCGGCCCTCAAAGAATCTGAACGATCTGCGGTGGAACCTGGACTGCACCTTTCTCGGGCGGTCGATGTGATCGGCTTCCTCATCCGGGGTCATCGCATTGGCTAAACTGCTCGTGCTCGATGGTCACAGCGCCGCCGCACTGGCCTTCACTCGTTCGCTGGGGCGTGCTGGACACTGGGTGGCCGTGGGGGCGAATCGGGGCATTTTCGCTGCGGCGTTTCTTTCTCGCTACTGCCGGGCCAGGTTGGAGCACCCTGTTTCGACCGACGACAGCGGCGCGTTCGCTTCCGCGGTTGCCGAGTTTGCCAAGGCTAATAGCATTGAACTGATTATCCCGATTACTGAGTGGACGACCCTTCCGCTCTCCCAGCAGCGAGCCAGTATCGAGACGATTTGCCCCGTGGTTCTGCCCGACGACAATGCGCTGCAGATCGCAGCGGATAAGTATCGAACCATCGAATTGGCAAGATCGCTGAATATCGCTGTCCCCGAAACCCGCCTCGTTCACTCGATGCAGGACCTTGAACTCAACGAGGCCATGCAGTTTCCCGTCGTCGTCAAAGACCGCTTCTCGGTGCGCTGGGTTGAGAACCGCTGCGTCTTCGGCTCGGTCTCGTATGCGTACACGCCCGAAGAACTCAGAAGCAAAGTCAAAGCCCGGCTGCGTGACGCGGGAGATGTGCTGTTGCAGAATTTCGTCGCCGGTGCGGGGATTGGTTTTTCCTGCTTTGCCTTGCATGGCGAGATTCGGCTTCCGTTCGCATGGCAGCGCATTCGCGAGTCCGATCCGCGCGGCTCGGGAAGCAGCGCGCGCAAGTCGATTCCTCTTGTTCCCGAAATTCTCGAGTCCAGTTCGAAACTGGTTTTGAAGTCCGGATTTCAGGGCATCGCGATGGTGGAGTACAAGAAAGATGCGAGTGGCAAGCTCGTCCTGATGGAAATCAATGGGCGTCCCTGGGGATCGATCCAGCTCCCCATCGCCAGCGGCATCGATTATCCGAAATACGTGGTGGACTGGTGGCTCAGCAAAGCCGAGCCTCCGAATCGAATCAAATACCGCGAAGGAATTAACTGCCGCAGAATTGTCGGCGAACTTACGCATCTGGAAAATGTGCGCCGAGGCACGCCAACGGGATGGCCGATTCCGTTCCCCAACTTCTGGCGCACGGCAGCGGCGATCTCGGTGCCCTGGTATCCCGGGGTGCGCTATGACGATGTGCAGCTATCGGATCTGCGGCCAGGCATCGCAGGAATTGCGAATTGGTTTCGGGTGAGAGTGAAGAACAAGACAAGGTAGGCACAGCCGCTTCCTGCGTTGTCTTGCCCGTCGCGCTGTGAGCGGTTGAGCATCAATGCCTCAAGACTGTGTGAAAACGGAAGTCACTGCACGCGTGTTACGGGCGGAGAGGTTAGAGTGAGATTTAGCTAATGTGACGTGAAGATCGGTCCGATATTCACCAGGAGCTCTCGCGAATGGCGAGATCCGTGGAGGACCGATGCTTTCGAGTCGCTTGAATGGTTGTCTGTACTTCCTGTTGTTATCTATCGGCAGCTTTTTCTTTTTGGGCCAGAGCGCGGAAGGCTCTGGTCCCAGGGCCCGGATTACCCGGGCGGTGGTTGACGGCGATACAGTAACCCTTGCTGGTAACGTGCATCCCCTGACCCGCAAAGCCACTCTGTCCGCGCCGGCGGACCCGGGAACGAGGATGGACGACTTGATCCTCTACTTCCAGCCGAGCGCGAAACAAGAGGCTGAATTAGAACAGCTGGTTGCACAGCAGAGCGACCGTCATTCCCGGAACTACCAGAGATTTTTGTCTCCACAGGAATTCGCCGCGCGTTTCGGCGCATCGCCGGAAGACATCTTGGTCGCCTCCAACTGGTTGCAACGCTACGGACTAAAAATTGAACGAGTGTCAGAGGGTAATGGCTCGATCGTGTTCAGCGGGACCGCCGACCAGGTCAGCAATGCATTCAAAACTGAGATGTGGCAGTACACCTACCGAAGTGAGCGCTACCTGGCGAACGCTTCCGATCCGCAAATACCCGCCGCATTTGCCGGCGTGGTCGGCGGAGTTGTGAAATTGCACGACTTTCAGCATCAATCATTCCATGCGCGCAGCGCCGAAGCCTTCCCGGTTCAGGCAGGCGAGCCGCAGTACTCTCCCCTCGGCCTGCGTTGGCTGACTCCCGGCGATTACTCCGTCATTTACGACATCAATCCGTTGCTGAACTCCGGGATCGACGGAACGGGGCAGAGCATTGCCGTCATTGCGAGATCGAACATTTACCTCTCCGACATCCAGAGCTTCCGCTCCATGTTTGGGCTGAAAGCAAACGACCCGCAGATCATCGTCACCAACTCCAATCCTGGACAAGTGAACGGAGACAACATAGAAACCACGCTCGACACGGAGTGGGCTGGAGCGGTTGCTCCGGGCGCCGCGATAAAGGTGATCGTATCGGCCTCAGGATCATCACGCGATGGCATCGACCTTTCGTCTCTTTATGCAGTCACAAACAAAGTCGCTCCAATCATTACCGTGAGCTACGGCAGTTGCGAAGCCGCGATGGGTTCAACCGAACTTTCGTTCTATAACTCGCTGTGGCAGCAAGCGTCGGCTCAGGGACAGACGGTCCTGGTGGCTTCAGGCGATTCGGGAGTTGCCGGCTGCGATGGAGGCGGGTCTGCCAAGGCTACGCATGGCAAAGGCGTGAACGGTTTGTGCAGTTCGCCCTATAGCACCTGCGTTGGCGGCACGCAGTTTGTGGAAGGCAACAATCCCGGACAATATTGGTTTCCAAGCGATCCGAGCAGTACGGCCCCTTCCGCCATGAGCTACATCCCGGAGGCAGTGTGGAATGAAAGTGCCACCGTCAGCGGTGGTTCCGGTCTCTGGGCTGGAGGAGGAGGCGCGAGCAGCGTCTATGCCAAGCCTGCCTGGCAGACTGGGACGGGAGTGCCTTCCGACAAGCTACGCGATGTTCCTGACGTTTCTCTCACTGCCGCTTCTCACGACGGATATACGGTGATCCAGGGAGGCACAATCGGCTTCATCTTCGGAGTGGGCGGAACCTCTGCTTCCACTCCATCGTTTGCGGGAATCATGGCGCTGGTCGATCAGCAAACCAACTCGCCGCAAGGCAACATCAACGCGACCCTCTACACCCTCGCGGCGCAGGCTTCCAAGCAAGGGGCCGCGATTTTTCATGACGTCACGGCAGGCAACAACTCGGTTCCGGGCCAAGCTGGTTTCTCGGCTACCGCCGGCTACGATCAGGCGTCGGGACTCGGCTCGGTTGACGCCAATCTCCTGGCTACGCTGTGGAACACCGCCTCGAACAAGCCGGCAACGCTGACCGTCTCGGCCAGCGCTTTAAAGGTGAACGTGGGCCAGAATAATTCGACCACCGTCACCACGATCACCAATAATCTGAATTCCTCCGTAAATCTTTCCGTTTCTGGAGTTCCAGCCGGCCTAACTGCGACGCTATCCTCTACAAGCATCGCCTCTCCGGGCGCCGGCACAGTTACCTTAAAAGTCGCGGCCGCGTCTTCGGTGACGCCCGGCGTTTATAGTCTTGCACTGAATGCGACGTCCGGCTCGCTGACTGCTACTTCGAGCGTTGCAGTGACTGTGACCGCGGCTACCTTCACACTGTCGTACAGCGGCGGCACTTACCCCACCTTGAACTTCGGTCCGAACCCGCCGTACGCGCCGCAGAAGGTCGCTTTTCAAACCTTTCCTGCCGGCGGTTTTAATTCGTCGATCGCATTTAGCGCCACCGGCATGCCTTCAGGCATGACCGTCAGCTTTTCCCCCTCCGCGGTTTCAGGATCGTCCGTCGCCAGCACCACCGCGACCGTTTCTGTAGCCAACACGGTGAAAGGCGGCAGCTATAACTTCACCGTCAGCGCCACGGGCGGCGGAGTGACGCAGAAGGTTACATATCTCGCCCTGGTGTATGTACAGCCGAGCTGTACCCTGACTCCAAATCAATACAGCGCCAGTTTCAAAGCTGGTTTGAGCACAACTTTCAACCTGGCTTGCACCGCCTCCAAAGCTGCCACCACACCGGTCTCGCTGTCGATCTCAGGCCTTCCGGGGGGAGTTACGGCCAAGTTCTCTTCTTCAACTGTGACCCCAACCGGCGTCGTCACTCTGACGCTGAGTAGCACCAGCGCAGTGACTCCGGGAACTTATCCGCTTACAGTGACTGGCTCCGAATCTTCCGGCGCAACCCAAACGCTGTGGCTGTATGCGGCAATCTCAACTCCTGTCTTCACGCTCTCCTTGAATCCCGCAACCATCACATCCAGTGCGGGTTCGACAGCGCAGTTCAAGGCGGTGGTGACGCCGGATTCGGGATTTTCCAGTCCAGTTACGGTATGGATCGGGGGCGCGCCGAATGGAGTTAGCGCGTCGGTCGGAGCAAACTCGATCGCAAACCCGAGCAGCGTCATTACGCTGACTGTGAGCAAGTCCGCCGTTCGGGGCACGTATCAGCTCAACGTGGGCGCGAGCGCGGCGACCGGTTACTCCCGCAGCCTCGTAGCTACGCTCACGATCAAGTAGGGTTCGTCGTGCGGTCTGCGGGGCAGCCCTGGCTGCCCCGCTTCAAGTTCGCGGCTCAACGTCTTCTGTGGAAATTTGCGAGTTGGCTCACGGCGTCGTGGAAAGGCGCGAGTCCATAGCACTACAGCTAGATCGCGCCAGCCCTAACTGGCGGAGGCCGCCTTGGCCTGTTCGGCTTGCACGCAAGGAGCAGGCAGCGGAGCCACTATTTCCGGCTTGTTGAACAAAGCGGACGCTTCGCCAATGTTCCGGCACTCTTCCTGTTTCTTCTCAAGCCAGGCCGCGAAGGTAGCCTTCTCACGCTCGATGCTTTCCAGATTTCGAGCCATGCGGGCGGTAAAGTGAGCCTTGACTCGTTCCAGTTCCGCTTCGATCTGCGCGTTTTCTTCCGTTTTGCGGGCCCACCCGGCTTCCACCATGCGTTTCTGGTCCGCCTCGTAAGCGTCAAGCGCCTTCTGGCGCGCAATCGCGTCCTGCAAGACTTGGGGGAGCGGGATTCCCGCGGTGTCCAGTGCCATCAGAATCGCAGCGCGTTTCATCTCGCTCGAGAGCAAGCGGATATGCTCACTGTGCAGCATCTCCACGACCCGCGTGATGCTGGCCCCATTGCGCACACTGGTGATGCCAGCGGCCCGGTAAATCTCATCCACCGGCAAAAGCTCAATCTTGATGTTGGCCCCTACCGGAGCGGAATGCGTCTCGACGATCTCTCCCTCGGGGACTGCAATGCCAGGGTCGCCGTTTTTCCCGCCATGCTGGTTTCCGTCTTCTGCTGCAACGGACGACTGGGTACGCCAATGCGCGAGTTCGAGAAGTTTGTTTCGCATAGTTTTCCTCGCTTTGCTTGCCTGTAACAGAACCGGAGGCCGATCGGGTTCAGGCGATACTCGGGAAATCTCGACGTCGATCTCTTTCGCCTGCGCTGCAGCCGGCTCGACGGAGGCTTCGGGTACGGGCCCGACTGCCGGTGTCACTGCGGCCGGCGACGAAGTTTTTTCAACAGCATGGTCTTCGGACTTAACACTCAGGGCTGGTTTTGCATCCGCGATCGGCGTCGCTTCGCCAACCGGCAATTCAGGAAGACTCATTACGGACTCGATTGTCTTGTCCCTCTGAACACCCACAACAAATTCCAGACCTTCGTTGCGACAGTACTTGCTCACGCCGAAAAAGCGCTCGCGGTGCGTTTCAACCTTCAGCTTGGAGCCCACGACAACGGGCTTCTTCAGGCGGAGGCAGGCCCCACCCAAGGAGCGGTCTTCGATACGCGCCGGAACTGTTTGTAGGACGCCGCTGGGATCCTGCCACGAGGCCAGGGCCACAATCATGACAGCCGTTCGCGGGTCATGCATGGATGCGCCCATGCTGGCTCTATCGGAGCCAAGCCGCAATCGCTCCACGACCGGACAGTGTCGAAAGGACGTATTGAACGGAGTGGGAATAAGAGAATATTAAGAAGACGCTAACGCGTACTCTCGCTGCGTGGCGACCGCTTTGGCGCCCGTCAACTCATACCCCATGCGCGTCATCAGGTCGCCCCACGCGGATTCCAGCATCGCCACCGACTGCGGCGACAGTGTGGACTTCCATCCTCCAGCCTTGGCGCTGCGGATAAATGGCTTGTCCTGGCGGGTCTGCTTGGTGAGCACCCAGTCTTTGGCCTGCGATTTTTCCAGTTCGCGCATGCGTTCAGGAGAACTCAGTTCGACTGCGCGCTTCAGCATTTGCGGGCCGCTGTCGATCTTGCGGAACGAGCACTGCTCAAGGAACGCCGCCACCCGCGCCAGCTCGCCTTCCGGATCTTGCTTCATATCTTCGTAGCGCAGCACTAGAAATCCGGGATGATTCTCGCGCAACGCCAACCAGCTGGTAACGTGATCCCACCAGCTACCCCAGCGGGTATCGAATTCGGCGGCGATAAATCGCGGAACGAAATCTTCCATCGCGTAG
The DNA here is from genome assembly GCA_963797845.1 of Terriglobia bacterium. Classification (GTDB taxonomy): domain Bacteria; phylum Acidobacteriota; class Terriglobia; order Terriglobales; family Acidobacteriaceae; genus DASREM01. The sequence continues at coordinate 111,691 of CAWCRE010000003.1, read as the reverse complement.
CCGTCGGGAATATTCCCCGCTTTCAAGTTGTGGTGATAGAACGAGACCGCCACATCCCGCGGATCGCGCACGATATAGATGACGCGCTTGTAGTGAGGCTGGAATACCTCGTGGCTTTTGAGGATACGCGGCCGCGGCAGACGGCGCATCACGTGATCGGGATTGAAATAAATCTCCGGTACCCGCGATTCGAGATTGGCGAAGGTAGTCGGCTCGTCCTGGTAGATGAGATTGCCGATCAGGAAGCGCGTCCAGGTATTGCCGGAGCGAGGATAGGATGTGATCACTACGTCGTCGGGATAAATCGTCGCGTTGCGCCCGGCGAGTTGCTGGCCCCGGAGCACGCCCCATGCGGCCTTGAGAGCCCGTCTCGCTCGCTCCGACTTGCTGTTACCGAGTGGCATACGGTTTCTCAACTCCGGCCGCCGCCGTTTTCTGTTCCGACAAAGCGTAGCCGAGTTCCTGCATCAACCCGCCCCACGCCCTTTCGATTCTGCGCACCGATTCTTCGGGCAACTGCTGGCGCCAGCCCCCGGCCTTGGCCTCGCGAACGAAGGGAATGTCTTTGCGGCTGTCTTTCGTCGTCACCCACTGCTCAGACTGGATTTTTTCGAGCGAGCGCATCTGCTTGGCGGAACTTAACTCAATCGCGCGCAGTATGCGGTCCTGCGCGGCGTTCACTCCCAACATGGGTACAACTTTCCGCAATTCCGCGGCGGGGTCGGCCAACAAGTCCTCGTAGCGGATCAAGCAATAATTAGGATCACCGCCGCGCAGCCGCAGCCAGCTCAGTGTGTGTTCCGCCCAGGAGCCGTGGCGATCGGCGTAGGCAACTACATTCGCACGCATCCAGTTGTCGACGAAAGTATCCATCGCAAAGCCATCGGGCAGCACACGCTGCTTCAGGTTGTAGTGATAGAAAGATACCGCCACGTCGCGGGGATCGCGCACCAGGTGAATCACTCGACGATAGCGTGGATCGAAGCACTCATGACTCTTCATGACGCGCGGCAGAGACCGCAACTTGCGGTCGGGCAGGGTATAGATGCTCGGAACCAGCCGGTCCACATTCGCGAAAGTGACTGCCTCATGCGTGTGGATCAGGTTGCCAAACAGAAAGCGCGTCCAGGTACTGCCGGAGCGGAGATAGGAGACGAGAAACACGTCGTCGGGAAAAACGGTGAGGTTCCGTCCGGCAGGCGCCCGGCCCAGCGCGATCGCCGCGACAGCTTTCACGTAATTTGTCAGTCGCTCAACAGAACTCATCAGCGTCTCTCAAGATTCCGGCGTCACGGCCGGACCACAACTCGCTCAACGCACGCCCACCGCGGCCGCGTTCTTGGAAATCGGGCGCAGGCTCTTCACCAAATTGTGGACGCAGGTCTGCAATAGAGCATAACAACGGCGAGCCTCATCCTGATCGCCAAAATATGGATCGGGAATCTCGCGGTAACGATGCCTGCCTTCCGCATAAACGCCAAGCATGAAGATCTTGTGGCTCGCTTCCGGGTACAGATGCAGAAGCTCCGCTTTGTTCTGAAAATCCATGGCAAAAATAGCATCTGCTTTGGCCACCATTTCCGGAGTCAGCAGTTTAGAGCGATGGTAGTCAAGCGGCAGTCCCAACTCACGTCCCGCAATTTGCGAGCGCGGATGCGCTTCCGAGCCGGGAATCGCGTGAATTCCGGCGGAACAGATTTCCATGTCGTACTCGCCATGCTCGGCGAGAGTGCGGCGAAACATCAGCTCCGCCATGGGACTGCGCATGATATTTCCGAAACAAACGAACACAAATGAATGGGCGTTAGCGGGAACTTTTCTTTTGTTCCGAACTCCGATTGCATCCAGAAACCGCAGGCGCAAATAGGTGCTCCCGGTTGGCTTGCCCAGCCGCAGGTAAATCTCGCGATCCTTCAGGAGCCTTTGGGGCACCAGTGGACGCAGCACTCGCTTGAGAAACGGTTGGGAAGCGACCTGGGCCACGGGATCCATTACTCGCGACTACGCCTCCTCGTGCTGGTAGGTTTCCACCAGGCTCAACGCAACTTCTTCCGGTTCCACCGTCGCGGCAATCTCGCCAACATTCCAGATGCGTCGCGTGCGAATCGCCCACAGCAGGCCCGCTCCGTAGATGGCCAACCCCGTTGTCATGTTGATCAGTAGATGAAAATAGTTATGAGCGTACGACCACCGCTGCATCCCCGTCAGGATAGCAACCAGGGGAATGCAAAGCGCAAGTGGAAGCAGGAACGCTTCTCTTAAGTAAACACCGAGTTTGATTCCAAGCAGCCTGCAAAGGTAATGAGGCAGAAAAAAGAGCATGCTGCAAGCCAGGGGAATTGCCGTTCCCAGCGCGTCGCCTAGGATGCCGTAGCGGCGGACCAACGTGATGCTGAGGACCAGATTGGCAACGCCTTCCGCCAACACGACCCATGCCCAAGCTTTGTGTTTTGAAATGCCGAATAGAATCCGTCCCGACGCGGCCTGCGCCAGCATCAACGTCGAGGGGATCAAAAGAATGATCAGCACCGGATAACTCGTCTCGACGTATTTGAGGCCGACCCAAGCTTCAATTACCGATTTGCCGAGCACAATCAGAATCGCGGTCATGGGAAAAATGATCATCGCGCAAGCGCGATTGCCCGCCAGAAACAGCCGCCGCAATTGCGACATGTCGCCGGTCGCTTCCATCTGGCTCGACATCGGAACGAAGATTTGCGCCAGGCTGCTGACAACTTCCGTCGCGTAATCGACCAAGCGCGAGCCGATCGCGAAATAGGTAATCGCCGCCGAAGATAGAAACGTGCCGATCACCATGGCGTCGGTCTTGAACCGTAGGCGCCCGGCCACGATGATCATGAAAGTCGCGCCGCTGTAATTCGCGATCTTGCGCAGGTTAGCGCGGTCCACGTAGCGGCGTCCAAAGTTCAGCGGCAAAATCGAAAGCACGATCGCCGCATTGATCATGGCCGTCAACAAGGGCAGCGCAACCGTGATGAAGGCGATCATCAGCAAACCAGAACCGTGTCGCAACGCAATCACGATCAGCACCGCCCGGCAGATCGTGGAAACCAGGCTGGTCGTATTCAGAAGATAGAAGCGTTGCAATCCCTCGAGAATTCCGCCAAACACGCCCAGGGGAAAACCCAGCGATACCGAAGTGCCGACCATCAGGAACAACAGCCGTGCAGTCGAGAGAAAGCTCGCCGGTACTTTAAATATGGAGTCTACGTAGAACGAGCCTGCCGCGGTGATCGCAAGACAAACCAGGCCTACACCGGTATAGCTGAACAGGGCAGTATTGATCAGCCCGTTGAGTTGCTCGCGATCGTCCACCGCCGTGTACTTCGAAACATAGCGAATGATGGAAGACCGGATGCCCAGGTCGAAAAGGCCGTAGTAGCCAGTGACCGAAAAGATCAGCACCCATAATCCGAAAGCCTCGTCGCCCAGGCGATGCAGGATGAAGGGCGAAAGAAATATCCCGACCAGCACGTTGACCCCAAGCGCGACCCAGCTTGAGCCTACGTTGCGGAAGATTTCCTTTTTGTTAAATTTCTTCATCTGAGCCGAGCCCGTGACGCCAGACGGATGATCCTGTCATGCGCGACGCGGGCTGTCCTCCATTGCTAACGCCGCCAGGTAGCCTGCCGGAACGGGGATATCGAACAGGTTCCAGCGCGACGCTTCATCGGGATCCGGGCGCGTACTCAGCAGCGCGGCTGGTTTGTTAGCGCGTAACTCGACATCGAACTGATGTAGAGGATGAGAAAGACCCTCCCCAAGCGCCTTAATGAAAGCTTCTTTTCGGGTCCAGCAGCGAAAGAAGGCATAAGGGATTTCTTCCGGCGACAGGTTCCGCAATTGTTCGCGTTCATGATCGGAAAAGAAACGCTCTGCGATGCGTGGATGTTCGAAATCCAGCCGCACTTTTTCGATGTCTACGCCCAGGCGAGATTGCTGGGCTAAGCAGACGATTGCCATGCCGTCGCTGTGAGAAACATTGAACTCCAGCGCGTTTCGAAAGTGGCCTTCGAGTTGGGGTTTGCCGTGAGCGGAGTAGGAAAACCGCAACTCCGCAGGCGCAACTCCGAGAAAGCTCCCGAGCAGGCTGCGGAGAACTCCTCGCGTGATGGTGAATTCGTTCCGGCCTTTCTCGAACCGGAATTTGTCGGCGCGCGCGCCCTCGTCTTCGGAAAGCAAGGCCCGGAAATCGGCAACCATCGCGCGGTTTGCTTCCAGATCGATGGTCCAGACTTGAGCGGATTCCGGCTCAGCCGGCAGTTGTTTTTCGCGCCCAAGGACAAACTCGCGGCACTGTGGTGATAGAGCCATGGAACTGGCAGCCGAAACCATTTACCGCGTCCCTACTTCGCTCTCGACGACCAAAGCCGTGTGCTTGCGAGGTTTGCCATTCTGATTCGACACCCGGGTGATTCCCTGCGCCAGTTTTTCTCCCAACACCTGCACCCACGGCTCGCGCAGCATTTCGAGGTGATGGAAGTCCACTTCGTGGATTTCAACTCCACTGGTGGTGCGAGCGCCCCATCCTAGTTCCGAGTCGTTCACGTAGTAGAAAGGCTGTTTCGGACGCTTGAATAAAATGATCGGTGCGCGGAACACTGTCGGCTGGTGGTTCTCGGGCCAATAAGTTTGAATCCAATCCGTGCGGCCCTTGACCTGTTCGGGCTTGGCCACGCGCAGAAGGTTATTGCGCAAGGCTTTCTTGTATCCCTCAACGCGCTTGCCGAATTTTCTGCGCCGCAACGAGCGCAGGCGTTGCTGATAGTAGGAAATGCGCCACAGCCACCGAATCTGACTGTTTTGCAGCACCCACGTATCGAAGATTGCGAAGAATCCGACTTCGTGCCCGGACGCTTCCAGGTCGATCACCATGCGTTCGGCGATCTGCACGCCTTCGCACATGCCGCCCAAACAATACGGACCCTCCGGTTGCACCGCGCGCATAGCGGCGATGTATTCCTGCGACAGAAGTTTTCAACTCTTCTTCGGTAAAGGGTCGTCCTTCCACCAACGGGGCGTGGGCCTGGAGTTTGTAGACTGGCTGATCTTTGCCCATGTGCCGAGCCAGCAGAGCGTAGCCAAGAGTCTCGACCCCCGGGGATGCCACTCCGAAGAAAGGCAGCTTTCCATTTCCCGACTGAATGCTCATAACCACGGGATCGGGATTGGCCGCTGCATCTTCGCGAATCAATTGGGCCAGTGACTCCACGGTGGCGCCGCGGAAGAGCGCCGCGAGCGGGAGCTGGCGTCCCACAACTTTTTCCACTTCCGCAAGCAGCCGGGCCGCGAGAAGCGAATGACCGCCGAGATCGAAGAAATTGTCAGTGATGCCGATCTCGGGGATTCCGAGGACTTTCTGCCAGATATTCAGCAACATCAATTCCAGCTGATCGCGCGCTCCTACAACTTCACCAGAGTCGCGCTGCGACCAGTCCGGGGCAGGCAGTGCGCGGCGATTGATCTTGCCATTAGGTGTCAGTGGCAAGCTTTCAAGCTGCACGAAGATGCCGGGCACCATGTACTCCGGCAAACTCTGCTTCAAGTGCGTACGCAGATCGCTAGTGCTCGGAATTTCCGTGCCCCGAGGCACAATGTAGCCGACGAGGCGTTTGTCTCCCGGCCGGTCCTCGCGAACGCTCACCACACATTGCTGTACGGCCGGGTGTTGCGCCAGCACGGCTTCGATTTCTTCCAACTCGATACGAAAGCCGCGAACCTTGACTTGGAAATCCGCGCGGCCCAGGAACTGGATGTTGCCGTCCGCCATGAATCGCGCCAGGTCGCCAGTGCGATAAATCCGTTCTCCGGGACGGAACGGGTCGGCCATGAACTTCTCTTCCGTGAGATCGGGACGATTGAAGTAGCCGCGGGCCACACCCTCGCCGCCGATATAAAGCTCGCCAGCAACCCCCAGCGGCGCGGGACGCTTTTGCGGATCCAGCACATACATGGTGGTGTTCGCAATGGGGCGGCCAATCGGCGCTGTGCTCGTGAGCTTGCTCTTCACGCGGTACACCGACGACCAGATCGTGGTTTCGGTGGGACCGTACATATTCCAAAGCTCGGCGCATCGCGGCACGAGTTGATCGGCGAGATCGGCCGGCATCGCTTCACCGCCGCAAAGGATTTTGAGTCTAGGATCGCCCTTCCATCCCAGTTCCATCAGCATGCGCCAAGTGGCGGGCGTGGCTTGCATCACCGTAGCTTGCGATTTTTCCAGCAGTTCCGCGAGTTGCGGACCATCGGCCGCCTGCTCGCGTGAGGCAATCACCAGCCTTCCCCCCGTTACCAGCGGCAGGTAAAGCTCGAGGCCCGCAATATCAAACGACAACGTCGTCACCGCAACCAGCGTGTCGTCCTTCGAAAATCCTGGCTCCTTGCTCATCCCAGTCAGGAAGTTGACCAGGTTGCGATGCTCAATCTGCACTCCTTTGGGCTTCCCGGTTGACCCGGAAGTGTAGAGAACGTAGACAAGATCGTCCGGCTTGATCGCGACGTCGGGATCGCTGCCATTTTCCTGGGCAATCGTTTCCGCATCGCGATCCACTAGAACCAGCTTGGCTCCATGTTCCGGCAGATTCTCGACTAACGATTGCTGAGATATCAGTACCGGCGCCTGTGCGTTCTCCAGGATGAAGCCCACGCGGTCTTTCGGGTACGCGGGATCGAGTGGAACATAGGCTCCGCCGGCCTTGGACACCGCCAGCGTGCTGACCAGCATCTCGATGGAGCGCTCAACGCAAATTCCGACCAGGACTTCTGGGCCCACCCCTTGCTTCCTCAGGTGATGGGCCAGTTGATTGGCTCGCGAATTCAACTCGGCATAAGTAAGTTGCTGGTTTTCGAAGATGACAGCGGTCGCGTTGGGAGTGCGCTTCGCCTGCTCTACGAACAAGGCGGGAAGCGAAGCCGAGCGAGGATATGGGAGTTCCGTTGCATTGAACTGAACCAGAATCTTCTTCTTTTCCGCTTCATCGAGCAGGGCCAGCTGTGAAATCGGCGCCGCCGGTGCGTTTGCGATTCCTTGCAGCAGGCGCTCGAAATGTCCCATCATGCGCTCGATACTCGCGCTCTCGTACAGATCGGTGTTGTATCCGAAGGTGACTTTCAGCCCGTTCGGTTTCACCACCAGGTTTACCGAAATATCGAATTTCTCGGTTCCGCTACTCACCTGGAAAGGAGAGGGCTTCAGCCCGGGCATCGACCATTCTTCGCGAGGCACGTTCTGCAAGCTGAACATGACCTGGAACAGGGGGTTGCGGCTGAGATCGCGTTCCGGCTTCAATTCCTCGACCAGTTTTTCAAACGGAACATCCTGGTTTGCATACGCATCGAGCGCAATCTTCTGCACCCGCTTGAGCAATTCCACAAATGTCGGGTCGCCTGCCAGGTCATTTCTCAGGACCAGCGTGTTAACGAACAGACCGATCAACTGCTCCAGTTCAGCATGATTGCGCCCCGCGATGGGAGTACCAACGACCAGGTCGTCTTGTCCGCTGTAGCGCTGTAAGAGAATCTCGAACGTGGCTAGCAACGTCATGAATAAGGTGACGTTCTCACGCTGGCTAAGAATTTGCAGGCGCTCCACCACCGCCTGCGGAATCATGGCCGTCCGCGATGCGCCTCGGAAGGTCTGTACCGGCGGTCGCGGCCGATCCGTCGGAAGATCGATGCTGTTGGACGCTCCGGAAAGGGTCTTACTCCAGTAGCCAAGCTGCCGCTGCAACTCTCCACCTTGCAACGCCTCGCGCTGCCAGGCTGCGAAGTGCCCGTACTGAAGCGAGATCTTCGGGAGCTGAGCCGATTGATGTCCCACTTCCGCCGTGTAACAGGCGGCAATCTCGTTCAGGAAAATGCCAGTCGACCAGCCGTCAAAGATTATGTGATGCACCGTGCTCACAAACACATAGTCGGCTTCGTCGAGTTCGATCACGGCCGCTCGCACCAGCGGTCCGTCATTTAGCTTGAACGGAGTACCCGCCTCTTCGGTGGCAACTTCGAGAGCTCGTGCCTCGCGCTCCTGCAGGGGAAGGCTTTTCAGATCCACAATCCGCAGCGGAATGTGAACCCCTTCCAGAATCTGTTGCGCCGGTTCTCCCTCCACGGTACGAAACTCGGTGCGCAATACCGCGTGCCGCGCTACCACGGTGTTCAAAGCTTTCTCCAGCGCGCTGGTATCGAGTGATCCGTGAAAGCGAATGCTGATCGGTATGTTGTACGCCGCGCTATGCGGTTCGAGCCGGTCGAGAACCCAGAGCCTTTGTTGCGCGAATGATAACGGGAACGGTCCTGCCCCTTCGACTGCTCTCAAGGGCGGCGCGGATAAGATGCGGCGCTCTTGAGTGTCGAGTTGTTCTGCCATGCTGGTTTCCTTGGCCAATCGGGAAATGGTGGGATGCTCGAATAAACTGCGCAGGGGAAGTGCAATCCCCATGCTCTTCTGAATTCTTGATACCACCTGAGTTGCCAGCAACGAGTGGCCGCCCAGTTCAAAGAAGTTGGCTTCTACACTGATGGGAGCGATGTGCAAGACATCTTCCCAAATTCCGGCCAGAACCCTCTCCGCATCGCTGGTAGGCGCAACGTACTCCGACTGCGTGTCGCGCAAGTCGGGGGCAGGCAAAGCCCGACGATTGACTTTCCCGTTAGGGGTGAGGGGGAGGATCGACATGGTTACAAATGCGCCCGGGATCATGTACTCGGGCAGGTGCTGTCTTAGATGCGAGCGCAGATCACCCGGTACCACGGCCTGCTGTAGATTTGGTACCACATAAGCTACCAGACGTGCGTTTCCGGGCTGGTCTTCGCGAACCACCACCACGGAGCGTTGAACCGAGGGGTGTTGCGCGAGGGTATTCTCGATTTCTTCCAGCTCAATGCGGAAGCCTCGCACCTTTACTTGAAAATCGGCGCGTCCTAAAAATTGAACGTTGCCATCCGGCAAGTAACGCGCCAGATCACCAGTTCGATATAAACGGGCTTCCGATCCGGGACGGAATGGATCGGCAAGGAATTTTTCTTCGGTCAGCTCCGGCCGGTGCAAGTACCCGCGCGCCACACCATCGCCGCCAATGTAAAGTTCCCCCACCGCGCCGATCGGAACTGGTTGACGTTGCGCATCCAGGATGTACAACGCGGTATTCGCGATCGGAAGACCGATAGGAGCGGTTGCGTTGGCCAGAGGAGAATTCACATTGTACAACGACGACCAGATCGTGGTTTCCGTCGGGCCATACATGTTCCAGAGCTCGCCGCAACGCGATCGCAGCTGCTCGGCAAGATCGGAAGCCAACGCTTCACCGCCGCACAAAACCTTCAACTTCGAATCGCCTTCCCATCCTGCCTCGATCAGCATGCGCCAGGTTGCGGGCGTGGCTTGCATGACATTGGCTCGCGATTGCGGCAGGAGTTCGAGAAGTTGCTGGGCATCGGAGGCTTGTTCCCTCGAAGCTAAAACTACTTTGGCTCCCGATATCAGCGGCAGATAAAGTTCCAGACCCGCGATATCAAATGACAGGGTGGTAACCGCCAGCAGCGTATCCTTACTTGCCAGTCCCGGCGTCTTCCGCATGCTGCACAGGAAGTTCACCAGGTTGCGATGCTCGATCTGCACGCCCTTCGGCTTTCCAGTGGAACCCGAGGTGTAAAGGACATAAGCCAAATGGTTGGGAGCGGGCTGCTGCGAAAGATTCCCGCCGCTTTCCTTTTCGATGGCAGGCCAGTCGCGATCCAGACACAATTTTTGTTTTGCTGCTTCTGGCGCGCTCGTCAGCAGTGATTCCTGTGTCAACAGGATCGAGGCTCCGGAATCCTCGAGAATGAAGGCGACTCGATCTTTCGGATACGCTGGATCGAGAGGCACGTAAGCTCCGCCGGCTTTCAAAATGCCGAGCAGGCCCACTAACATATTCACCGAACGCTCGACGAAAATTCCGACCAGCGCCTCCGCCCTTACGCCATTTCGCTGCAGATAATGTGCGAGCTGGTTGGAACGCGCATTCAGTTCGCCGTAAGTGATCTGGTCGCCACCGCAAACAGCGGCAACCCGCTCGGGCGTTTCCGCTGCTTGTTTTTCGAACAGGGCAGGGAACGCGCTGCGTGGATAATCTGCCCCGGTTTGGTTCCAATCCACGAGAATGCGCTCGCGCTCCGCCTCATCCAGAACGTCCAGCCTCGCGATTTCTCGCTGTGGATCACTTGTGACCGCGGTCAGTAGAGTTCCAAGATGCGACAACAACCGGTCGATGGTCGCGGCCTGGAAAAGATCGGTGTTGTATTCGAGAGTTGTCCGCAGGCCCTCCGCGGTTTCCGCACAGATCAGTGTGAGATCGAATTTCGAACTTCGTGCAGAGAGCGGAAATGGTCCGACCGAAGCCGTTCCCATTTTTTGCCCGCCCGTAGGCGCATTCTGCAAAATGAGCATGACCTGGAACAACGGATTCCGGCTCAAATCGCGCTCGGGCTTCAGTTCTTCGACTAGCTTCTCAAACGGCAGATCCTGATGCGCATAGGCCGCCAGCGTCGTTTCTCGCACTCGTTTCAACAGCTCGCGGAAAGTGGGATTGCCGGAAAGTTCGTTGCGCAGAACCAGCGTGTTCACGAAGAAACCGATTAATTTCTCGGTTTCTGCACGGTTGCGGCCTGCGATGGGCGAACCTACGACGATGTCATCTTGCCCCGAGTAGCGGGCCAGCAGCACGTCAAAGGCTGCCAGCAGAACCATAAATAAGGTAGAGCCTTCTTCGCGACTCAGAGTCTTCAGTTTGTCGAGAAGCGCTTTTGGCAGAATCTGCGATTTATGCGCGCCATTGAAGGTCTGAATCGGAGGCCGCGGACGGTCGGTCGGGAGTTCCAGCACCGGGGGCGCGCCTTGCAGTTGTTGTTTCCAGTACTGGAGCTGCTGGTCCAGCGCCGGGCCGGAGAGGTATTCCCGCTGCCACACCGCGTAATCTGGATACTGGATCGTGAGCTCCGGTAGTGGCGAAGGCTGACCCTCCAGGTAGGCTTCGTAGATGGCCGCCAGTTCCTGCGACAGCACGCCCAGCGACCAGCGATCGCTGATGATGTGGTGGGTATTTAGGACCAGCACATGATCCTGGTCGTCGAGCCTGAGCAAGGTCGGTCGCAGCAGCGGCCCAGTGGAGAGCCGGAATGGCCGCTTCACTTCTTCCAGGGCCAGCCGCCGCGCTTCATCCACTCGCTCGGCTGCCGGCAGGGAACTCAGGTCCCGGATCGCTAAGTCCAGCTTTAAGGTCTCGGCAATCACCTGCACTGGCTGATCGTCGACGGTCTCAAAGCGGGTGCGCAGTGTTTCGTGCCGGCGCACGATCTCGTTCAGCGTCCGATCCAGGACTGCGACATCCAGTTTCCCCGTCACGCGCACGACGTGCGGCACGTTGTAGAGCGGGCTTTCCGGTTCCAGTTGATCCAGAAACCACAACCGCTGCTGCGAAAACGATAACGGCAGCTTCTGGTTGCGATCCACACGCACCATCGGCGGCGCCTGTAAGCCCTGCTTCGCGCGTTGCAGCGCTTCGGCTTTTTCCGTCAGCCCCGCCACCGTCGGCGCTTCGAACAGCGCGCGCAACGGCAACTCCACCCGGAACGCCTGCCGCACTCGCGAAACAACTTGCGTCGCCAGCAGCGAATGTCCACCCAGGGCAAAAAAGTCGTCGTGTACGCCCACCTGATCAAGCTTCAGCACTTCCGCCCAGATCGCGGCCATCACTTCTTCGGCCGGCGTGCGTGCCTGCTGGTATTCGCCTTCCAGTTCCGGACGCCGGTACTCCGGCGCCGGCAGATTCTTGCGATCCACTTTCCCGTTCGGCGACAACGGCAACCGCTCCATACTCACGACCGCCACCGGGACCATGTACTCCGGCAAGCGCTCTTTCACCCAGGCCCGCAACTCGGAAGCGTTCACTGTTTGTCCGCTGACTGGCACTACGTAGCCCACCAGTCGCTTGTCGCCCGCGACATCTTCGCGTGCAATCACCACGCATTCCTGCACGGCCGGATGCCGTCCCAACACCGTCTCGATTTCCCCCAACTCGATGCGGTAACCGCGAACTTTGACCTGATTGTCGATTCTTCCCTGAAACTCGATCCGGCCATCCATTAAGTAGCGGCCCAGGTCGCCCGTCTTGTACATCTTCGCCCCTCGCTTCGCAGAGAAGGGATCGCGGATAAACTTCTCCGCGGTCAGCTCTGGCCGGTTCAGGTAGCCGCAGGTCACGCCGTCACCAGCAATGTGAATCTCGCCCGGCACCCCAATTGGCACGGGCTGCAGCTGCTTATCGAGAATGTAGATCTGGGTATTGGCCAGCGGCTTGCCCACCACCAGCGGCTCCTCCGGGGAGCGGAAGTGATGGAACGCCGACCACACCGTGGTCTCGGTCGGCCCATAGAAGTTGTAAAGTGATGGGTAAGCTTCCAGCAGGCGTGTGCACAGATCGCGCGGCACCGGCTCGGCTCCGATCACCCGCTTTAATCCCAGACCGCTGAATCCACATTCCAGCAGCAGGTTCCAGGTGGTCGGCGTGGCATGCACGATGGTCGCATTATGCTTGCGAAGTAAGGCGGCCAGTTCTTCGCCGTTGCCCGCCAGATGCTTTTCCCCGATTACCACCCGGCCGCCCGAGACCAGCGCCAGGTAGAGTTCCGGAATGCACATATCGAAGGCAAACGAGGCCAGCGCCGGGAACACATCGTTCGGACCCATGCGCAGCTCGTCGGCCATGAACGTCATCAGGTTCACCACCGCGCGATGCGGAACCTGCACGCCCTTCGGACGTCCGGTGGAACCGGAAGTGAAAATTACGTATACCAGATCTTCCGGAGTCGCACCGCTCACGGGGTTGACTGACGGTTCCTGCGCGATCCGGTTCCAGTCGCGATCCAGGCACAACACCTCGGCCTGATGTTCGGGCATCGAGCCGAGCAACGATTCCTGCGTAACCAGCACTTTCACTTGCGCATCGTCGAGAGTCAAACGCAGCCGTTCCACTGGATACGACGGATCAAGCGGCACATACGCCGCACCGGACTTCTGAATGCCCAGAAGCCCAATCATCATCTCCAGCGATCGTTCCACGAAGATGCCAATGCGCTTTCCCGGACGTGCTCCGTGCTTTTGCAGATAGTGGGCCAGCTGATTGGCGCGCCGGTTCAACTCGGAGTAAGAGATCTGTTGCTCTGCAAACACACAGGCGATAGCTTCAGGAGTCTTTGCCGCCTGCTGTTCGAACAGCTCGTGCAGGCATAAATGGCGGGGATAATCGAACTGGGTGGCATTCCAGCCAAAAACTAATTGCTGACGTTCGGCTCCAGTAAGCAGCGGCAACTCGGATACGGGAAGCGTGGGCGACGCCACCGCCGATTCCAGCAAAGCCTGGTAATGTTCCAGCATCCGCTCAATCGTCGCCGCCTCAAACAGGTCGGTGTTGTATTCCATCCGCCCGCGCAAGCCCGCCGGCGTCTCGATCAGGAACAACGACAAGTCGAACTTCGCGGTGTTGCTGCTCGACTCCATCAAATTGAGCTGCAACCCGGAAAGCTCAAAGGCCTGGCGGGGAGCATTCTGCAGCGAGAACAAGACTTGAAACAGCGGATTGTGGCTCAGGCTGCGTTCAGGGCGCAGCTCCTCCACCAGTTTCTCGAACGGCATATCCTGGTGCGCATACGCACCCAATGCCATTTCTTTTACCTGCGAGAGCAACTCAGAGAAACTCTGATGACTCGCAACCTTGGTTCGCAGCACCAGCGTATTCGCAAATAATCCAATCAACCCCTCGACTTCGCTGCGATTGCGATTGGCAATCGGAGTTCCCACTACGATGTCATCCTGCCCGGTGTAGCGCGACAGCAGTAGTTGGAAAGCGGCGAGCAGACCCATAAACAAGGTGGCGCCCTGTTGTCGCGCCGACGCATTGACGCGCTCGGTGAGCTCCTGCGAAAGAGAAAACATCCGCATCGCACCGCGGAAACTCTGCACCGCAGGGCGGGGATGATCCGTCGGCAGATCCAGACTCGCTGGTGCGCCTTCTAAGCGCTGCTTCCAATACGAAAGCTGTTTCTCGAGGGTTGCTCCTTGCAGGTGCTTACGCTGCCATACGGCGTAGTCCGCATATTGCAGCGACAAGTCTGCGAGTGGCGACGGTTTGCCGGAGCAAAATGCCTCGTAAAGCGCAGCCAGTTCCCGCACCAGGATTCGCCGCGACCATCCGTCAAAAATGATGTGATGCGTAGTGAGAACAAGAACGTGTTCCTGCTCTCGCAACTTCAACAACTGCGCCCGAACCAGCGGTCCAGTCTTCAGATCGATCGGACGCTGCGCTTCCTCCATCGTCAGACGACGCGCCTCGTTGTCACGATCAGCACTTTGCGACAAGTCGACGAAATCGACCGCAACCTCGCCCGCCTGCGCTACCACCTGGACCGGTTGGCCCTCGCGCGTCGCAAAAGTAGTTCGCAGCACTTCGTGCCGACGCACAATTTCGTTCAGGCTTTGTTGCAGGGCCTCCACATGCAAACGGCCGTTCATCTGCAATGGCCACGACACGTTGTACGCGGCGCTATTCGGTTGCAGTTCGTCGAGAAACCACAACCGCTGCTGCGCGAACGTGACCGGGAACACGTACACGTTGTCCTGAGCCGGTGCTGAAGCCCCTTGTGCCATCTTGGTTCCGATATCAGAATTCATCGACAAAAACTTCCGTTTAAGCTCAACCTTATTGATGAGCGCCTTTGGCCTGGTCTACCGTTACCCCGTCCACGATGTCGCCGAGCGCGACCACAATCTTGCGCGGGCCAACATACGGATCGCGCGCGTGCGCCGTGATCATATTGTCGAGCGTGACCATGTCACCGGCCCGCCACTGGAAGCGCACCGCATTCTTTTCGTAAATTTCCCCGATGTGATCCATCACCGAGTCCTCAATCGCAGAGCCATCGCCAAAGTACACATGACGAGGCAAGTCTTCGCGTTTGAAAATCGAGAGCAACGACTGGCGAACATCCGGGTCGAGGCAGTGCACGTGATGCAGTTGCACCTGGTTGAAGAAAGAAAGATCTCCGCTGACCGGGTGACGTAGCACGCCACGGCACTTCTGCCGCACCCGAAGGTGATCTTTGCTCACCCACTCGCAGGTAAAGCCCTGCTTCTTGCAGGACTCCTCCACCACCACCGGATCATCGCTCTGGAAAAAGCGCTGCCAGCTTACATCCAGCCCTTCGGAGAAATTGCGCACGTACATCAATCCTTGCTCCTCGAATTTTTGTCGCACCTTAGGGTCGAGCTGCTGATACACCTTCCTCGTATCCACAATCGGAGAGCATCCGCCTTCTTTCGCGGGTATCACGCAGAAGAAGCTGATCCGCGATGGCCAGCGGTTCATGTGCGATCCTTCGTTGTGATAAAGAATCGATTTGTCTTCAGGATAGGGCGTCGAAGTGTAGATCTTTCCCGCCACACCCTCGCGGGGCAGATCGCCATATTCGGCGTAGATCTGCTTGTAGATTGAGCCCGCGACTCGCTCGAAGTCCGCAGGCGTGGAGAGCGCGAAGCCGCGGAAAAGGATTCCGCCGTGCTGGTGCAATTTCTGTTCGATGTAATCGCGATTGTTACGTGCCCAATCGGCAAGGTCCACGGAATCGGCCGCCGGTTCCATCACCAGTGGCAGCGGCTGGTCGGGCGCGGTCTGGCTTTCGCGCACGGGATTGAATTGCGACAGATCTACCGCTTTGCGGCGGATCGCGCCGAGGCTCTTCTTCGCTGAACTGACTGTGTTATCCACGATATTTCTCCTTCGATCTCAAATTACCTGGGCCCCGCGGCCGGCACCGCTGCCGCATTTCCCGCGGCCTCCCTGGAGGTTTTCGTTCCAGGCAAATCCATTCTTCGTTCCGGCGCTTGTTCAAAGCAGGTTCTCAGTTGCTTCGCCAGCAATCCCACCAGCGGCTCGTTCATGATGTCGCGCCGCGATCGGAGACCGCCGTCTCCAATTTGAAAAATGTCCAGCCGTGCTGCGAGAACGTCCCAACCCATGCCGGGATCGTCTTCGTACAGCCCCTTACCGCGGAACAGCGAAACCGTGCCTGGATAACGCGCAGGCGCGTATTGCTCCTCCGCCTGATTGATCATGCGCACCACGTACATGGTTCGCAGCGTCTGCGGAACTCGCAGCCCAGAATTCAGGAACGCGCGGCAAGTCGTGATATGCAACCACGACCGCAAACTGCGCACCAGCGAGACTAGTCGCCAGCGCAAGCCCTGGACTGGCGAATGCAGCAATCGCGACCAGCGCGACCCCGGGACCACGTTGAACGGAACTTTTTGTTTGCGAACCGCGCGATGAAAACGAAGCGGCGCGCTGAACAACGCCACCAGTCCCGCCTCTTCATTTTGAGCTCGTAATTGTTGCGCCATTTCGAACGCTACTATTCCGCCGAAGCAGTAGCCCCCAATCAAATAGGGACCTCGCGGTTGAACTTTGCGCATTTCGGCGATGTAGCGTTCCGCCATCTGCTGCACTGAGGTCCGTTCGAAGCGCCGGCCATCCATGCCTTCGGGCTCGAACCCATAAAATGGCTGATCTTCATCCATCTCCCGGCTCAAGCGATGGAGGAACAAAGTGCTGCCCGCGCCGCCATGCACGCAGAAAAACGGCGTTTTCGATCCTCGCGGTTGAATCTCAACCAGCGTCGGATACGCCGCAGGCTTGCGCTTCGAGCGCACCTCGTTGGCAAGTTGCTCAATAGTGGGGGCCTGGAACAACAGCGAGAGCGGCAGATCTTTTCCGAATTCGCTCGAAATCTTCATGAACATCCGAGCCGCCAGCAACGAGCGTCCGCCCAAATCGAAAAAGCTGGTCTTGACCCCGATCGGACGCAAGCCCAGCGTCTCTTCCCAGATATTCGCCAGTCTCAACTCAACCGGATCGCGCGGTGCTACATAATCCTGGCCAGAATCGAAATCGCTGGGCGATGGAGTGGGTAGTGCTTTGCGGTCGACTTTTCCGTTGGGCGTAAGCGGCAAAGCGGCCAGTTGTATGAATGCCGCGGGACTCATGTAGTCGGGCAATTGCCGTCGAACATGCTCGCGAAGACTGGCTGCAGTCACCAGTTGGTCGGGGTGAGGAACCACGTAGGCCGCAAGCTTCTTCTCTCCCGCAGCGTCATCATGCGCGACCACTACGGCGCGGCGGATCGCGGTGTGCTGCTCCAGCACGGCTTCGATTTCGCCCAATTCAATACGAAATCCGCGAATCTTGACCTGATGGTCCATTCTTCCCAAGAATTCAACATTGCCGTCCTCGCGATAGCGCGCGAGATCCCCGGTGCGATACATTCGTTGGCCGACGCGGAATGGATCCGCGACAAATTTCTCCGCCGTGAGTTCCGGACGCTGAAAGTAGCCACGCGCCAGTCCTTCGCCCCCGATGTATAACTCTCCTTCTTTGCCAATCGAAACCGGCCGGCGATTCTCATCCAAAATGTAGAACGTGGTGTTGGCGATGGGGTGCCCAATGGGAAGAATTCGTTCTTCATCCCCGCGCACTCGATACACCGACGACCAAATCGTCGTCTCCGTCGGCCCATACATGTTCCAGACCGGACCGCACTGGGCGACGAGTTGTTGCGCCAGTTCAGCGGGCAGAGCCTCACCTCCCACCAGCACCTTGAGTTTTCGATCGCCCTTCCACCCCGATTCGAACAGCAGACGCCAGGTTGCCGGAGTCGCCTGCATCACGGTTGCGCCCGAGCGGCTCAGCAGTTGCGACAGAAGCCGCGCGTCATAGGTGGCTTCGCGGCTGGCGATGACCACGCGCGCGCCGCTGATCAAGGGCAAATACATTTCCAGTCCGGCAATGTCAAAAGAAAGAGTCGTCACAGCCACCAGAACGTCGGTAGCGCACAGCCCTGGTTCCTTCTGCATCGAGCAAAGAAAATTCACAACGCTACGGTGTTCCAGCTGCACGCCCTTGGGTTTTCCCGTGGAACCTGACGTGTAAATCACGTAAGCCAGATTCTCCGGTCGCACCTCGGCCTGCACCCTTTGCGAGCTTTCCCGCTCCAAAACAATACGATCGAGACACACAACCTCTGCCGACAGCTTAGGCAGGCTCTGCACCAATCGCGATTCCGTAATCAAAACTCTCGCGTTCGCGTCGGAAAGAACATACTCAATTCGGTCCGCGGGATAGGCAGGATCGAGTGGAACGTAGGCCCCGCCCGCCTTCAAAATGCCGAGCAGCGCCACCAGCATTTCCGCCGACCGCTCCACACAAAGGCCGACCCGGACGTCCGCTTTCACCCCTTTTTTCTGCAACACATGAGCCAGCTGATTCGATCTTCGATCCAATTCCTCATAGGTCAACTTCTGTCCCTGGTATTCGACCGCAATTCTCGAAGGTCCTTCCGCAGCTCGTGCTTCGATCAATTGGTGCACACAAAGGGTGCGCGGGTAATCCGCATCGGTCCGATTCCAGCTCTCGATTCGATTCAATTCCGCGGGCGTGACACACGTGGGCTGCGACACTTCGGGCCCGGAATGAGCGTTTTGTGGCGCCGGGTCAGACATTTCTGGGGCAAAAGTGTGCACTTTGTTTGCCAAGATTGTCCTAGGTGTGCTCGGGCAGATACCCCTGCCTATCGCTAAGTTAATGATTGTAAGCTTCTTACGATGCGATCGCCGGAAGCCTCAGGATACTTGTGCAGCTCACCTGCAAAAGTTTGCAACTTTAACGTAAGTGGCCCGGTGCGGGGGATTTCTCGTTTGGGGGAAGGATTGCCATCATTATATTCGAGGTTGACGAGCTTGCCAGCGTGATGTTTGTAACCACCGGTTCAACTCTAAAGTAATGTTGCTTTTAGGATTGCCCCGCGCGATAGCTCTCTCGACGCACGGGAACAATCGAGGGTTCTTCGCTTTCGGCGCCGCTCTTCTCCGTCTGCATAATGGCTTCGGAGAGCCCCGAGATCGTCGGCTTCTCAAACAAAACCCGGAGCCCTAACTCCACTTTGAAGTGCTCGCGTACTCGGGAGACGATCTGTGTCGCCATCAACGAGTGACCTCCAAGCTCGAAAAAGTTGTCGTCTGTGCTGATGCGGTCCCGACGCAGGACCTCAGCCCAGATGCCGGCCAGCACTTCTTCGGTGGGAGTTCGTGGCGCGACGTAAGTTTTGGTCTGCGCCTGCTCCGGGGCGGGTAGCGCCTGGCGATCGATCTTGCCGTTGGCATTCAACGGCAGCTTCGCCAACATCACCATCGCCGCCGGAACCATGTAATCCGGCAACTGCTCTTTCAGGTAGCTGCGCAACTGCTCGACCGATACCGAAGGCTCGCGTTGCGGCACGATGTATCCCACCAAACGCTTCTCGCCGCCTTCATCTTCCCGCGCCAGCACCACCGCCTGCTTCACGCCGGCATGTTTCGCCAGCACCGCTTCGATCTCGCCCAACTCGATGCGGAAGCCGCGAATCTTTACCTGATCATCGCCCCGTCCCAGAAACTCCACGTTGCCATCTTCCTGGTAGCGCGCCAGGTCCCCGGTGCGGTACATCTTGCCGTCGGAATGCTCGACAAATGGATCTGTTACGAAGCGTTCTGCTGTCTTCTCCGGTTGGTTCAGATATCCCGCCGTCACGCCCGCGCCGCCAATGTAGAGTTCCCCCACCACGCCCACCGGCACCGGTTCCCGATGCTGATCCAGAATGTAAATCCGGGTATTGGCAATCGGCTTTCCGATGGGAATGCTGGACCCGCCACTCCGCTTTCCGTACTCTTTCAGCCGCAGGGTCAGCGATCCCACCGTGGTCTCGGTCGGCCCGTAGTGGTTCAGCAGTTCGCAACTGGGATGGAAGCTTTCGATCTTGGCAATGAGCTTTTCGGTCAGGCTCTCGCCGCCCGTGATCAGGTACTTGCGGGGCAGTACCGAACCCGCATCCGCCGGGCCCAGCAGCGCCTGCAAATGCGAAGGCACGATCTTTAACACGTCCACCGGATGACGCCTGCAGTAGTCCGAAAAACGCTGGCTGTCGGTGGAAACTTCGTAGCTGATCACGTGCACACAGCCGCCAGAAATCAGGGCCGGGAAGATGCAGGTGTTGCCCAGGTCCGCGCCTAAAGTCGAAACCGTCGCGAAATGCAGACCTTCCGGGAAGCGTTCCAGTTCCAGGCGTTGGGTGATGAAGTGCGCGTAGTTGACCAGGTTGCGATGGCGAACGGCGACTCCCTTGGGCACGCCGGTCGAA
The DNA here is from genome assembly GCA_963797845.1 of Terriglobia bacterium. Classification (GTDB taxonomy): domain Bacteria; phylum Acidobacteriota; class Terriglobia; order Terriglobales; family Acidobacteriaceae; genus DASREM01. The sequence continues at coordinate 91,414 of CAWCRE010000003.1, read as the reverse complement.
CCCGAAGTGTAGATAACGTAGACCAGATGGTCCGGTTTAGTCTGGTTGGCGGGATTGGAACTGGGCTGTTGTGCCCACCGCGCCTGATCGCGGTCGATGCAAAGAGTCTGGCCGGAGAACTCGGGCATCTGCGCTGCCAGTTTCGATTCGGTAATCAACGCCACTGCTCCCGCCAGTTGTTGGGCCAGGCGCGGCTTGGGATTATCGGCATTCAGCGGAACGTAAGCGCCGCCGGCTTTCAGAATGCCGAGCATGGCCACCATCATCTCGGCGGAGCGCTCCAGGCACAGTCCGACCAGCGAGTCCGGACCCACGCCGAGTGAGCGCAAATAATGCGCCAGACGATTCGCTTGTTCGTTGAGTTCGCGATAGCTGAGCGTGCGATCTTCAAACTGCACCGCCGGACGCTCGGCAGTGCGCGCCGCCTGGGCTTCGAACAACTCGTGCAGGCAGCGATCCGAGGGATAGTCGGCGGCAGTGTGATTCCAGGAATGCAAAATCTGCCGGCGTTGTTCCGCATTGAGCAACGGCAAACGGCTGACGGGTGTTTCGGGATTGGCAACCGCGGCAGCCAGCAAGGTCTGGAAATATCCGGCCAGGCGTTCGATGGCAGCTGCCGTGAAGCGCGAGCCATCGTATTCCAGTCGCAAACCGATTTCGCTTTCCCGCCGCTCCGCGACCAGCTTCAGCTTGCAACGATCCAGCATCGCTTCCTGCCCCACCACGGCAAACCGCAAATCCCCACCCATCACCGCAGCGGGCAATTGCACATACTCGAAACCGATTGAATCCTCGCCCCCAAAGCCCTGTCCTGGAGCATAATGCTCGTGCACTTCTGCGGCATTGTGGATTGATTTGTCCACTTGCGCCATCACCTCGGCAAAATACAAATCGCCTTCGAAGCGCGCAGGAATGGGAAGATTCTTGGCGAACACACCGACGGCGTTCTCCAGTTCCTCGTACCCACGCCCGCTCGAACAAACGCCAACGTTGAAATGAGTCTGACCGGAAAGCCGCCAAATCAGAACTTGCCAAGCCGCGATCAACGTCTTGGAGGCATTTTGATCGAGCGAGTTCAACTTTCCTTGAACAGCCGCAGAGACAACGATGGCGGCCGAAGCTCGCGAAAACTTTTCTTCGCTCGCTCGTACTTCGCAGGGGAACCCTACGGCCGGCTGATCGAAGTGATTCCAGAATTCCCGAGCCTTTCGTGCATCTTCCTCATCGGATTCCAGCAAATCGCCCTGCCATTGCGCGAATTGTACGTATCGCAGCGGTTCATCTGTCAGTGCGCTTCCGGAATAAAGACTAGCCAGTTCGTTGACCAGAATATTTAAGGACTGCCGATCACAACTCACAGACGGCGTGCTCAGAACGATGGCATGCCGGGTCTCTCCCAGCCGCGCAACCACAACGCGCACAGTCGGAAGTTGCCCCACATCCTGCTCCCGCTCCAACTCGGCATGGAAAAGTCGGTCGAGCTGTTTTTGCCGTTCCTCGGCCCCCACCTTGCTCAGATCGGTGTCTTCCCAGCCGAGCGTCGTCTCCTCCAGAATCACCTGGAAGGGAACTTTCATTCCCGGCTGCTTTTGGAACACGGTGCGCAGAATTTCGTGCCGCGTGACTAGTGCCTGGAAGGCGTTTCGCAGCTGGTCTTGCCGCAGATTGCCCTCCGCCATGATCATGCACACGGCGCGACCCGGTACTCCGCTCTGTTGCGCGGTCCAAGCCAATTTCTGTTGCGGCGACAGCCAGAACCCCGCCAACTGCTGTTCCATGCTCACGACTCCTTGCTCTTCCCACTTCCCGCGGCCAGGGAAATTGCTTTCGGTTCCACGCTCATCAGCTTTTTCAATTGCGACTGCTTGCGTTCTTTCTTCTCTGCGCCCAGCTGTTCGCGCTCTTCTTTACTCAAGAATTCCAGGGACTGCAGGCGGATCTCCGGCTCCGCAATCGCATTGCATAACAGTGTCTCGAAGTGTCCCGCCATGCGCAGAATGCTCGTCCGTTCGAAAAGATCCGTGTTGTAAAGCCAGTTTCCGGTCAGCCCGTTCTCTCCTTCCACCATGAAAACGGCGAAGTCGAATTTGGACCGCGTGATCGGCATTTCAAAGGACGACAGTTCCAGCCCGGGCAGTTCGCGCTGCAATTTCGGGATGTTCTGCATTACGAACAGAACCTGCACCAGCGGGTTGTGGCTCAAGCTGCGTTCCGGCTGAAGTTCCTCCACCAGTTTGTCGAACGGCATGTCCTGATGCGCGTACGCGCCCAGCGTCACTTCGCGTACCCGGCCAAGAATTTCCCGGAAAGTCGGATTTCCCGACAAATCCGTGCGCAGCGCCAGCAGGTTGATGAAGAATCCGATCAGCGGTTCGGTTTCGCTCATGGTCCGATTCGCCAGGTCGGTGCCCACCACAATCTGCTCTTCGCCGCTGTAGCGCGAGAGCAACGCCTGGAAGCCGGCGAGTAACGCCATGAACAATGTGATCCCTTCGCGGCGCGCGAAGGCTTTCACCGATTCCGCCAGCTCCGGAGAGAATTCAACGGATTCGTAAGCTCCCCGGAAGGACTGTGTTTTAGGCCGAGGACGGTCGGCGGGAATATCGAGTACCGGCGGAGCGCCTCGCAGTTGTCGGCGCCAATACTGGAGTTGCTCTTCCAGTATTTCGCCTTGCAACCAGTTCCGCTGCCATGCCGCAAAATCCGCATATTGGATCGGCAACTCCGGTAACGGAGACGCCTCTCCCGCGGAAAACGCTTTATAAAGTACGCTCAATTCTTTGAGAAACACCCCCGCAGACCAGGCATCGCTCACAATATGGTGCATGGTGACCAGCAGCAGATGATCGTCTTGCGCCAGCCGCAAAAGCTTCGCCCGCAGCAGTGGCCCCGTGGATAAATCAAAGGGCGTTTGTGCTTCTTCCCCCGCCAATCGGCGCGCCTCATCCTCGCCACCCGCATTCAGGTCCACGACGGGCATTTCCATCACCAGTGCCGGTGAAATCACCTGCACGGGTTGGCCCTGATGAATCGCGAAAGTACTTCTCTGCGACTCGTGCCTGCGCACGATCTCGTTCAACGCCCTCCGAAGCGCCTCAACGTTGAGTTTTCCTTTCATTCGCAACGCGCGCGGAATGTTGTACAGCGGATTGTTCGGTTCCAGTTGATCGAGCACCCAAAGCCGTTGCTGTGCGAACGAAAGCGGCAGCGCCTGCTCTCGTGAAACTGGAACGATTCGCGGAATCGGTCGTGCTGAGCCCCGGCGAACTCTCTCCACCTCAGACGCGAGGGACGCCACTGTAGGTTTCTCGAAAAGCGTTCTTAGCGGCAACTCGATATTCAGCGTGCGCCTCACGCGCGAGATCACTTGCGTTGCCAGCAACGAGTGTCCGCCAATCTGGAAGAAATCGTCTTCTGTTCCCACGCGCGGCAATCGCAGGACCTCAGCCCAGATGCCGGCCAGCACTTCTTCGGTGGGAGTTCGTGGCGCGACGTAAGTTTTGGTCTGCGCCTGCTCCGGGGCGGGTAGCGCCTGGCGATCGATCTTGCCGTTGGCATTCAACGGCAGCTTCGCCAACATCACCATCGCCGCCGGAACCATGTAATCCGGCAACTGCTCTTTCAGGTAGCTGCGCAACTGCTCGACCGATACCGAAGGCTCGCGTTGCGGCACGATGTATCCCACCAAACGCTTCTCGCCGCCTTCATCTTCCCGCGCCAGCACCACCGCCTGCTTCACGCCGGCATGTTTCGCCAGCACGGCTTCGATCTCGCCCAACTCGATGCGGAAGCCGCGAATCTTTACCTGATCATCGCCCCGTCCCAGAAACTCCACGTTGCCATCTTCCTGGTAGCGCGCCAGGTCCCCGGTGCGGTACATCTTGCCGTCGGAATGCTCGACAAATGGATCTGGTACGAAGCGTTCTGCTGTCTTCTCCGGTTGGTTCAGATATCCCGCCGTCACGCCCGCGCCGCCAATGTAGAGTTCCCCCACCACGCCCACCGGCACCGGTTCCCGATGCTGATCCAGAATGTAAATCCGGGTATTGGCAATCGGCTTTCCGATGGGAATGCTGGACCCGCCACTCCGCTTTCCGTACTCTTTCAGCCGCAGGGTCAGCGATCCCACCGTGGTCTCGGTCGGCCCGTAGTGGTTCAGCAGTTCGCAACTGGGATGGAAGCTTTCGATCTTGGCAATGAGCTTTTCGGTCAGGCTCTCGCCGCCCGTGATCAGGTACTTGCGGGGCAGTACCGAACCCGCATCCGCCGGGCCCAGCAGCGCCTGCAAATGCGAAGGCACGATCTTTAACACGTCCACCGGATGACGCCTGCAGTAGTCCGAAAAACGCTGGCTGTCGGTGGAAACTTCGTAGCTGATCACGTGCACACAGCCGCCAGAAATCAGGGCCGGGAAGATGCAGGTGTTGCCCAGGTCCGCGCCTAAAGTCGAAACCGTCGCGAAATGCAGACCTTCCGGGAAGCGTTCCAGTTCCAGGCGTTGGGTGATGAAGTGCGCGTAGTTGACCAGGTTGCGATGGCGAACGGCGACTCCCTTGGGCACACCGGTCGAACCCGAGGTGTAGATAACGTAGACCAGATGGTCCGGGTTAGTCTGGTTGGCGGGATTGGAACTGGGCTGTTGTGCCCACCGCGCCTGATCGCGGTCGATGCAAAGAGTCTGGCCGGAGAACTCGGGCATCTGCGCTGCCAGTTTCGATTCGGTAATCAACGCCACTGCTCCCGCCAGTTGTTGGGCCAGGCGCGGCTTGGGATTATCGGCATTCAGCGGAACATAAGCACCGCCGGCTTTCAGAATGCCGAGCATGGCCACCATCATCTCGGCGGAGCGCTCCAGGCACAGTCCGACCAGCGAGTCCGGACCCACGCCGAGTGAGCGCAAATAATGCGCCAGACGATTCGCTTGTTCGTTGAGTTCGCGATAGCTGAGCGTGCGATCTTCAAACTGCACCGCCGGACGCTCGGCAGTGCGCGCCGCCTGGGCTTCGAACAACTCGTGCAGGCAGCGGTCCGAGGGATAATCGGCGGCAGTGTGATTCCAGGAATGCAAAATCTGCCGGCGTTGTTCCGCATTGAGCAGCGGCAAACGGCTGACGGGCGTTTCGGGATTGGCAACCGCGGCAGCCAGCAAGGTCTGGAAATATCCGGCCAGGCCTTCGATGGCAGCTGCCGTGAAGCGCGAGCCATCGTATTCCAGTCGCAAACCGATTTCGCTTTCCCGCCGCTCCGCGACCAGCTTCAGCTTGCAACGATCCAGCATCGCTTCCTGCCCCACCACGGCAAACCGCACCTCTCCACCCATCACCGCAGGGGGCAGTTCATGATAAGAAAATCCGAATGGCAGGTCCGGACCGCTCGCATCCTGACCCTCCGCAAGCGTCCAGGAAAAACTCTCTTGAAATTTGTCCAGATCACTGAGCCTCTCGCGGACTCGCGAAAGCAGCATTGCAAAGGGTTGTTCCGGCTGCAGCTCTGTTTTCAGCGGAATCGATTTTGCGAACAATCCAAATGCCGATTTCAGTTCCTGGTACTTGCGTCCGTCGCATTCGTAGGCGGTGGTGATTTCTCCCAGTCCAGTCAAGCGCGACAAGATAACCTGCCAGCATGCGAGCAACACGTCGGAAGACAATTCTTTCGCGACGGTGCCCTCACACTTTCTTTCCCATCGCTGCAGAGAAAAAACCTCGCTCGATTTTATTTCCAGCGGCAACCAGGCCGCGCCGATCGTTCCAAAATCCAGGCGGCGACAATATTCGCGCCAGAATTCCCGGCCAGCTCGCGTGTCCTCGGCTTCCAGCAGTTCGTATTGCCATTCCACAATGTCGGCGTACTGCATCACCTCGCTGGCCGCATCGCCCGTCTGCGATCCGTACTTGCGGGCAGTCTCATTTACCAGGTTAGTTAGCGTAGCCAGATCCGCGCACAACGATGGCAAACGGAAGATCAGGTAATGACGTTGGCTGGTCACCTCGGCCAAAGTCACTTCCAGAACCGGTCCGGACTCGAGATCGAACATCCACGGCTTCGCGGCCTCGGAAGGCAAATCGCTTTCCTGGATTCGCACCCGGTGCCAATCAATTGCTACCTTGTCCTGAATCACCTGGAATGGAAGTTTTACCCCGGCTTGACGGCGAAACACGGTGCGCAGAATTTCCTGTTCGGCGACGATCTTCTCCATCGCTCCCCGCAACCTCTCAGCTTCGACGGGTCCGTCGAGCCGCGCGACACACGTCACGGTATGACACGTATTTGGAGATTGCTGGAACCAGACTCGTTCCTGTTGGGAAGACAGACGAAAGCCCGCAACTGCATTGTTGCTCATGCCGCTTGCCATCTCCTGAGTTTGGGCGAGCCATCCGTCCGGGAGTTCTTCCGGCCCGTTCCGATCATTCTTACAGCCTTCTTCATCCGCTTCACATTACTTTCGAGTGTTACATCGGTGACTAACTACGCCTCGCTCGCCCCCGCTACTCCTTGTTCAAACGCTGCCCCTCTGCCGAAGGCCGCCGTTTCATCCATAGCCGCCTGGTGTGAAAACGAGCGCCGCGCGCAAACTCGCGGAGCTTGCGCTCAACGGGGGCTCGCTCATCGGACTCAGCCCCGCGCTATTGAAATCGTGCACCGGATTCACAACGTCGCCATCTTCCCTTGGATATGCCCGCGTGCGGGCGCCCGTGGATGCAAACAGTCTTATGCTGTTTGGGTTGCAGAATTCAGGAGGGGGATTAACCCGAGTTGTGCAATCCCGGGGCCATTCTTGCCTACCTTCAACCACTACACCTCACGGCAATTAGAGTCGGAGGGCTACTGCACAAACCGCTAAGTTGCAAACTTTTTCCCACCCATCATGGCAATGCTTGCCCAAAGGGTTCCCACTTTTCCCCAAAAAGGGGACCATCTTCGCCCTACCGCATATCGGCAGCCTGCTCCAGATACCAATGATGTTTCAGAACAAAGGTTCCGTTCCACGGTACCTTGCCGGTCCCGTAGTAGTCCGACTCGATCACGCTCACCCGCGCCGCATCGTTAATCAGGTCCGCTTCCTGGTTCCCGATATCCAGCCACAGCCGCAAGGTGTATTCGCCCGGCATCAGCGTCAAGCTCGGAATATCGCAGACAAAGGTCTGTATCCCCGAATGTTCCTGTCCCGAGCGTTGGGGTTCAAATTGCGAATGCGCGGTGAAGATCCGTTGCCCGAATACATTGTTAAAGCCAAGGCCGATATTGAAGCTGCTGGTTGGGTTCGGCAGTTCGAACTGCACGCGCACCTTCAGCCGCGCCCCAATCTGCAGCCCATCGATCATCGGACGATCGCCATCGGTATAGAACTCGATGCGTTTCAAAAGTGGCTGTACCATCGATCGCCGGTCGGTCGCGGCAGTCAGATCGATCACGTGTCCGCTCGCATTCTGGGAACCCGATAGGCTGTTCAGGTAGCGGTGTACCGCGTCTTTCGAGTTGCCGTCGAATGCGACTTTGCCCTTCTCCAGCACCACGCCGCGTTTGCATAGATTCTCGACCGCCGCCATGTTGTGCGAGACGAACAGCACCGTGCGCCCGCCTCGGCTGACCTCGTTCATCTTTCCCAGGCACTTCTTCTGGAACGCAATATCGCCCACTGCCAGCACTTCGTCGACGATCAAAATTTCCGGATTCAGGTGCGCCGCCACGGCAAACGCCAGTCGCACATACATTCCGCTGGAATAATGCTTCACCGGCGTATCGAGAAATTTCTCGACTTCGGCAAAGGCCACGATCTCGTCGAATTTCGAAACAATCTCGGTCTTCCGCATGCCGAGAATCGCACCATTCAGAAAAATGTTTTCCCGCCCGGTGAGTTCCGGATGGAACCCCGTTCCCACTTCCAGCAGGCTGGCCATGCGCCCGCGCAGCACGATCTCGCCTTCGGTGGGGTCGGTAATGCGGGAAATCACTTTCAGCAGCGTGCTCTTGCCCGCGCCATTGCGACCGATGATGCCGACCACATCGCCTTCGGAGACATCGAAAGTTACATCGCGCAACGCCCAGAACGACTCTTCTTTGACCTTGGGTGCGGAATCGTTGGACCCTTGCAGCGCCTTGAACGGACTGGTAAACGCCCGCTGCAACATCTCGCGGAAGGTTTCTGTCCGCTGGAACGCCCGCCCCAGCTTGTACTGCTTCGAAATGCTGCGGATTTCGAGGATGGGCGCCATGTCAGATCACGTCTGCAAAACGGCGCTCCATCCGCCGGAAGATGTAAAGTCCGACAACAAACAGCACTGCGCTCACCACCATCGAAAGCGCCAGCACCTGCCACATCACGTTGGTGCCTAACAGTGAATATCGGAATCCGAGCACCACCCCCGCCATCGGATTCAATCCCATCAGTACCTGCCAGCGCGCCGGGATATAGCGAATGGGATAGATCACCGGGGTCAGAAAAATTCCCATCTGGATCATGAACGGCACCGCATACTTCACATCGCGGAAGCTCACATTCAATGCCGACAGGATCAGTCCCAAACCGCAAGCCGAAAGCACCGCACCCAGCATGAACACCGGAACCAGCAACGCATGAATGGTGATCGGCCAGTGGTAATAGATCATCAGCACGCCCAGCAGGCACATGCTGAAGAACAGATCCATCAGCAGCGCCGCGACCGCTCCGATTGGAATAAAGATTCGCGGAAAGTAAACCTTCGATACCAACTGCTGGTTCGTCACCAGGCTGTTGCTGGATTGCGAGAGCGCCGTCGAGAAAAAAGTCCAAGGCGCCAGCCCCGCGAAAGCGAATAGGGGATAGGGCGGTCCATCGCTCTTCACCCCTGCCAGGCGGTTGAAAACGAATGTGAAGATGACCATCGCGATCAGCGGCTGCAACACCGCCCACAGCCCGCCCAGCAGTGTCTGCCGGTAGCGGATCTTGATGTCCCGCCAGACCAGGAATGCCAGCAGCTCGCGGTAGTGGAAAGCCTCCGCGAAATCAACTGCTTGCCAGCCTTTGCGGGGCCGGATCGTCATCTCGAACGTCGACAAGTCTTCGCTCCAGGGTGGGTGACTAGGTTGGGGGGAATACCTCTAACGGCTGGACTTCCACCCCTGGATTTGCGTAGTAAACCCGCGCAGGAGTGTGTAAGTGTCCGTTCTTGAGAGGTTTGCACAAATCCAGGCGCTTGTCCAGATTACCTTCTCGCGTTTCGTAACTCTTATCCGGCCCAACACTTGCTTACGAAAGATTCAGCGCGCCGCCGCGTCGGAACTCTCGACACCGGGTTTATGATAAGTGCTATGAAATCGATTACGCTACCGCTGCTTCTCGTCTTTGCTTCCATGGCAATGGCGCAATCGAAGCCTTACTCTTCAAAGCCGCGACCCACCAATTCCGACTTGCGCAGCAGTCGCGCTCTGAAATTGGATTCCGGTTCCACCCATCACAGCAGTGTGGTCGCACCACCCTCCACACTGAAAACTACGAGCGTGGATGAGCAGCTTAACAAACTGGCAAAACAGAGCATGGCGAACGCCAAGGACTCAACGAAAAAATCGACCCGAACCGCCGTCGTGGCACCCCTGCCCAAAACCGAGACTGCATCGGCGCCTGAGAAGCCGATGGCCTTTTCCTATCAGAAGCCGAAAGCCGGCCCCAGCTCAGCCAATAGCAGCAGCAAAAGCTCAGGCCGCGGCCCGGGAGTGCACGGCCGTATCAACGGACATCCGCACTAATTCGACTTCGGATCTTCGTTCTTCTTCATTTCCGCCGCCAGCAGGCGTTCCGCGTCTTCATCCGACACGCCCTCCAGCTCCGCCAGCATGCGCGCCATTTCTTCCTCTTCGCTTTCTGCTGCAGGGCAGGTCGCAATCTTCTCTGCCAAGCCCGCCACCGTCGGAGTCTGAAGAAAACTGTGCAGCGGCATCTGTACCCGGAAGGTATTTCGTATCCGCGAAATGATCTGCGTCGCCAGCAGCGAGTGCCCGCCCAGCTCGAAGAAGTTGTCCGTAACTCCCACGCGATCGAGTTTGAGCACCTCGGTCCAGATCGCGACAATCTTTTCTTCTTCCGGATTTCTCGCCAGTACGAATTCCCGTTCCACCTGCTCCGGTTGTTGTTCCGGATTCGGCAAGGCTCGCATGTCCACCTTGCCGTTTGCCGTCAGCGGCAACGATTCCAGTACCACAAACGCCGACGGAACCATGTACTCCGGCAATTGCTGCGCAAGAAATGCCCGCAGCTCCTCGCTCTTCGGCTTCTTCGCCGATACAATGTACGCTGCCAGCCGCTTGTCGCCGGATTTGTCTTCGTACGGCACAATCACACTCTGCTTCACCGCCGGATGCTGCTTCAGCACCGCCTCGATCTCGGCCGGTTCCACGCGGAAGCCGCGAATCTTGACCTGGTGATCGATGCGGCCCATGAACTCGATATTTCCGTCGGGCAGGAATCGCGCCAGATCGCCCGTGCGATACACCAGCGCATCTTTCACAAATGGATTTGCCACGAATCTTTCCGCCGTCTGCTGCGGCTGATTCAGATACCCCTTTGCCAGACCCGTGCCGCCGATACAAAGCTCTCCCGCTACCCCCGGAGGAACCGCCTGCATACGCGAGTCGACAATGTAGATCTGATCATTGGCAATCGGCTTTCCGATCGGCACTGTCGCCGGAGACCAGGCGCTGACATCGTTTTCACTGACTGCGAAGGTACAGCAGCCCACGGTTGCTTCCGTTGGACCATAGTGATTGATCACGGCGCACGTTCCCGATTCCCGAATGCGCTTCATCAAATGCCAACTGGAGGCTTCGCCACCCAGAACTAAATACTTTCGAGGCAACACTCCGCTGCCTTCCGCAGCATTCAGCAGTGTCACCAGGTGCGAGGGAGTGATTTTCAGCACGTCAATCGGATGCTTCGCCGCATGCGCCGCGAACAAGTTCGCCGCCATCGCCATCTCGTATCCGATCACGTGCAGGCACCCGCCCGAAATCAAAGAAGGGAAGATGCAAGTGTTCCCCAGGTCCGCGCTGATAGTTGACACAGTCGCGAAGCTCAATCCTTCCGGGTGCATTTCCAGTTGCAGACGTCCGCAGATGAAGTGGCTGTAGTTGACCAGATTAAAGTGCTGAACCGCGACGCCCTTGGGAACCCCCGTAGAGCCCGAAGTGTAGATCACATACACGAGATCCTCCGGGCTGTTCGCGCGCGCGGGGTTTTCCGCAGGCTCGCCTTCAAAGCTGGTGCGATCGAGACAGACGATCTCTCCGCCAAAATCCGGGATGCGGTCCAGCAATTTCTGCTCGGTCAACACGACCGGGGCGCCGGTTTCCTTGAGCTGGTGGGCAAGGCGCGCCTTGGGATTGTCCGGAACCAGCGGCACATAGCAGCCGCCAGCTTTCAGAATTCCCAACAGCCCGACAATCATCTCCGCCGAGCGTTCCACGCACAGGCCTACGGGAACGTTCGCCTTCACGCCTCGCTTGCGAAGAAAGTGTGCCAGGCGATTGGCGTTCGCATTCAATTCCGCATAGCTGAAAGCCTGCTCTCCGAAGCGCAATGCCGGCCGCTCACCATGTTTTGCCGCTTGCTCTTCGAACATTTCATGGATGGTCTTGTTCTTCGGGTAATCGGTAGCCGTCTGGTTGAAGGCAACCGTGACCTGTTGCAGCTCACGTGCCTCCATAATGGGAAGATCCGCGACTGCGGCGCTTGGATCTAGAGCGGCTGCCGCGCTCAACAGTTCAAGCCGCCGCGCCAGCTTCTCCACTACCTCCCGTCTCAAGACCGCCGGATCGTATTCCAGTTCCGCATGCCAGGCCGTCGCTTGCTTGATGCACTTCAGTTGAACGTGAAAGCGCTGCACGAAACTGCGCTGCGTGTGTAGGGAGAAAGTAACTCCTCCCGCCGATTCCGGCGCGGCGCGTTCTTCCGCACTGAACCCGACAGTAAGCCCATCGCTCAACGGCTCCAGCGGGCAATAGTCCTGGGCATCGATGCAGTCATCCCGAAGCTTCTCGGCATTTTGCAGGACCTCAACAAAGATCGCCTCCTGCTCGAAGTGAGCATGCAAAGGAAGTACACGCGCGAATGACCCCACGGCTGCGTCCAGTTCCTCGTGGGTGCGGCCCGCGCTGACGTAGCCGAGCACGACTTCCGCCTGCCCCGTAATTCTCCAGAGCAGCGCCTGCCAGCAAGCCAGCATGAAGGTTCGTGGATCCTGAACTCTGGAAACATTCGCGTCCAGGGCGATCCGCACGAACTCAGCCCGAATCTCTCCGCCCGGTTCCGCCTTCTGTTCGAAGGGCAGCGCCAGCGCGGGAATCTTCTCCAATTCCTGTTTGTTCCAGAAATCTTTTCCCGCCCGCGACTCGTCGTCTTCTTTCGACAACAGATCGTTGTGCCACTCCGAGTAGTCCGCGTATTGCAGCGGATCGGGGCCTTGCGGCGCGCTTCCCGCATAAAACTTGCCCAATTCGTAAAACAGGTTGGTCAGACTGGTCGCATCGACGCAGAGTGCGGGAGCGCTCAACAAGAGCACGTTGCGGTCTTTGCCCTGTTTCACCAGCGACGCTCTTAGCGACGGAACTTCCTCAAGTTTCGTAGATTGCGCGCTCAGCAGTTCCTCGATCTCCGGCGAACCCCCGGGCTGCTCGGTCAAAATCGGGTCTGCGCTCGGGTGCACCACCTGGAACGGAAACTTCATTCCCGAACTGCGCTGAAACGAGGTGCGCAAAATTTCGTGGCGCTCCATCACCTTCTGGAGCGCGGCCTGCAAGCGCGCGCTGTCGAGTGGGCCTTCCAGCAGCAGCGCCATCTGCGCCATCGCCGGACGCCCCTCACCCTGCGACTTCCATATTTGTTTCTGTTGCGACGAAAGCTGAAATCCTGCGGTTGCTGGTTGCTGCATATGCGCTACTCTACTCCTGGAAGCGTGTCCCACCCATGGGCCCTCGGGGCACACGGGTAGATGCTGATTTTCTCTCATATTCGCACCGGATACACAGCATTACTTCGGTGTACACCAAGGTGGTAAGGAGAAATCTAAAATAGGAAAGTAATATGTTTAAGGCTCGGGAACGGCTCGAAGCCAAAGGGCCGAGGCCAACGACCAAAGACCAAGAGCCAACGACGCAAATGTCTTCCACTCCGCAGCCCGCTCCGCTCCTCGAACCGCGCAAGCCTGAGGATCCGCGCCTCATCTCCTACACCCAGCGTAGGCTGTGGTATCTCGACCAACTCACTCCTGGCACCGGCGTCTACAACGTTCCATATGCCATGCGGGTGCGGGGTCCGCTGAACGTCGAGGCCTTGCAACAGGCGATTAACAAGGTGATCGAGCGTCACGAAGTTCTCCGCACGGTCTTTCTGGCACCCGGCGGGAATCCGGTTCCGGTGCTGCTGAAGAAGTTCAACGCCGAAATCAGGCAGTACGACTTGCGCAGTCATCCCGACCGCGAAGCCGAAGCCGAGCGCATCACCAACACCGAGGCCGCCCGCGCCTTCAACTTTGCCCGTGACCTGATGTTTCGCGCCACGCTGGTGCGTCTTGCCGACGACGAATGGATCCTGATTCACGTCGCCCACCACATCGCCACCGAGTTCGGATCGACGGTTCTCATTTATAAGGAACTTTCGCCGCTCTACGAAGGCTTCCTCACCGGCAACCCGGTCACCTTGCCGCCGCCGAACATCCAGTATGCCGACTTCTGCTTGTGGCAGCAGCGCTTCCTGCAAGGCGAGCGCCTGGAAAAACTCACAAGCTACTGGGTGAATCAACTCCGCGGCGCGGCGCAACTGAATTTGCCGATCGACAAGCCGCGACCCGCCGTCGCCACCCTGCGCGGCACGCGTTACCCAATGGTGCTGCCGCCCGAGCAATTCGTCGCCATCGCAAAACTCAGCAAAGCCAGCGGCACTACGCCGTTCCGCGGAACCTGCGCCGCCTTCGACGTTTTCATGCAAGCCTATACCGGGCAGGACGACATCTCGCTCGGTTCGCCCATCGCTCCACGCACCAGCCCCGGCAACTACGGCGCCATCGGATTCTTCGTCAACACGCTTGGTGCTGCGCTCCGATCTCTCCGGCAATCCCACGTTTCGCGAACTGATGCAGCGCGTCGATAAAGTTGTACAAGGCGCAATCGATAATGCCGACCTCACCTTCGACAAGCTGGTCGAAGCCCTGAAGCCTCCGCGCGAAGCCGGACGCATGCCGCTGTTCCAGGTGAACTTCCGCATCCTGAAAGCGCCGGTTCCGGCGCTCGAATTGAAAGGCCTGGAAATTACTCCGCCGCGCTTTGTGGATACGCACACCGCGAAATTCGATCTCGCTCTCGAACTCGAAGCCACGACAGGGAAAAGCGGCTTCTTCGAATACAGCACTGATCTGTTCGAGCGCTCCACGATCGCGCAAATGGCCGTGGATTTCGAAGCAGTGTTGTCAGCATTAATCGCCGATCCCGATACTCCGATTCAAAATGTCCCCGCGGTGCGCGAAATATCCCAAAGAATGCGCGCCAAGCGAGGGGACTGACCAGCGTTTCCGCTCTCAACTTGAACCCAGAAGGACGTCATCCTGACCCGAAGCGGAGCGCGGGGGAAGGATCTGGCGTGCACAACGGAATGCTGTCCAAGCGCGTGCCCCCCCTTTTGTGCGGCCCATCACAGCCGAGCTCCCGCCATCACTCTAAAATTGCTGGATGCAAGCTCAGACTCCACTGTCCGGCTTGGGCGTCGTTTCTTCGCTGGTCGCCCCGGCGCTGCTGATTCTCGCCGTCGCCAGCCTGGTCGGATCAACGCTCAGTCGTATCGCCCGCATCGGGGACCGTGCCCGCAACACCATCACCACGCTCGACGCCTTCCGCTCCGCCCATAATGAAGAAGGCATTCGCTTTTGCCGCGGCTTGCTGACGCTTTACCGGCAGCGTTCGCGCCTCGCCGAACTCGCGCTCTCCGCCTACTACCTCTCGGTTGGACTGCTGGTGGCGGGCAGTCTCGCCATCGCCCTGGATCGTTTTCTGCGCGGACCGTTGCCCTGGCTCGCCTCGGCCATCACCGTGGCCGGAGCGCTCGTGCTTCTGTTAGGGACGCTCCTGCTGTTTTTAGAGACTCGCATGGCGGCCGGCGCACTGCGCAACGAAATCGATTTCTCGGAGAAAGAGCGGGAGTAAGAAGCAAGACCGGCACGCTTCGAACCGGCTCCAATCAAATTCTGTATAATCCGCCGATGCCAGCAGACCCTGGAGCACCATGGCGCTCGGATCGCTGCTCGTCGTTTCGACCTACTCAGCAGGAGGACAGGACGTGAAATCTCCGGAACCGGAAGAAACGAAGCCGCCTGTCAAAGTGGAGCAGCGCGGGCGCATCCTTGGAATCGGTGGTGTCTTCTTCAAATCGGCGAATCGCGATCAGATGCGCGAATGGTACGCGAAACATCTTGGACTTGCGGACCAAGGCCATGGCGTGATGCTTCCGTGGCGCCAACAGGACGACCCGCAAAAGGAACACGTTACAGTTTGGACGATCTTCCCCGCCTCCACTAAGTATCTCGATCCCAGCCCCGCACCGTTCATGATCAACTACATCGTGGACGACATGGACGCTTTGCTCGACCGCCTGAAACAAGAGGGAGTCAAGATCGACCCCAATCGAATGGACGAATCCTACGGTCGCTTCGCCTGGATCTATGACTCGGATGGAAACAAGATTGAGCTCTGGCAGCCGTTGCCGGCCAAGCCCTAATCGCCTGCCCTTCCAAATGAAGCGGATGCGCTCGAAGGACGAAGTCACGAACCGCCGGGCAGTCTCGGGAAGAATTTCTAATCCGGCCGTCGCCTACGATGGCCCGTGCTTGCGTTCTGCTGCCCCTAGGATTGCTTGCGGAGTTGCTGCTCGGGGAAAACTTCATCCGCGCCGGGAGTGCCGCTTAAATCGCATTTAAACGCAAAGTTATCTTTAAGAATAGATTATATTGCCAGTAATGTATGTACATAGCTGGTAAGCCATTCTGTAAGCAGGAGTTGAGTTCATCGGACGGTCGGCCGGGGAATCCCAGACGGACACCCAGCCCCACGTTATCTCGCTAACAACTAACGGCTCAGAGCGAATGGCTCGCAGCTAAACTCAGTCCGCGTTCGAAACCTGCTTCTCAGACGCAGGTGCTTCATGCACGCCGGCCTGAATATCCATCGCCAGCGGCGCGACTCTCGGCTCCTTGATGGAATATTTCAGCAGCACCCACAGTGCGCGAACCCCATCTTTCCAGCCAATTTTCTTTCCCTCTTCGTAAGTGCGTCCCCAGTAGCTGATGCCGACTTCGTAAATCCGCAGCCGCCGCTTGGCAATCTTCACCGTGATCTCGGGCTCGAAGCCGAAACGGTTCTCTTCAGTGGGGATCGACTGGATTACCTCGCGCCGGAATGCCTTGTAGCAGGTTTCCATGTCGCTGAGATTGATGTCGGTCAGCATATTTGAAAGCAAAGTCAACATGCGGTTGCCGACGGAATGCCAGAAGTACAGAACCCGATGCGGACGGCCGCTTAGAAAGCGCGAGCCATACACGACGTCGGCCTTTCCCTGGATCAACGGCTCAAGCAGGTTGGGATACTCCACCGGATCGTATTCAAGATCCGCGTCCTGAATGACCACAAAACTTCCAGTTGCGGCCTGGATTCCTGTGCGAATGGCCGCGCCTTTTCCGGTATTCCGCTCATGCAGCAGAACCCGCACCGAGGGGTGCGCGCTTCGCAATTCTTCGAGAATTTCCCGCGAGCGGTCGCGTGACCCGTCGTCCACGCAGATCAGTTCCATCTCCATGGGAGCCATTGCCAACACGCGCTCCACCATGAAGCGCAGGGTGGACTCCTCGTTATAGACCGGCATGACAACAGACAGTTTCATGATGTGACGGTGGCCTCAGTTTAATGCAATTGTGGAACTTGCCGCGCGTGTCTGGTCGGGAACATGGGAAAAGTATTTCCCACATTTTGCCCCAGCAGGCTTTTTCACGCCGTTATGTTGCTTGCGGAATGCTGAAAATGAAGAACTTATTCCTGCTTGAGGGCCCTGAAAATGGCAAAGTGCGTGCTTCTACCCTTCTACCGTTGGTATCGACGCGGCCACTGACTTCCCCGCCTTGGCCTTATTCATGAGGAATTCAAAGCAGATGCGTAATTTTTCTATCCGGGGTTTGATTTTTGGCTGGGTCGTTTTAGTAACAATTTTTGTCAGCTCCGCCTTCGCGCAGGGCATTCACACCACATTGCGCGCGCAGAAGAACGATTATCCCGCCTATCAGAGTTATGCCGGGGTCTGGGGCGATGGCAACTATGCCTACCTCGCGTCTGAGCGGCGCAATGGCGTTCTGATTTACGACATCTCCAATCCTGACGCGCCGGTTCTCGCCTCCTACTACAACCCGACCACGCCCAACTCGCTCGACATGGAAGACGTGAAGGTCGCGAACGGCGTTGGCTTCTTTGCCGACAACATGGGCAGCGGGCTGCATATCGTGGACGTTTCGAATCCCGCGAATCCGCTACTGCTTTCGCAGATCACCTCCGCCAACGGCGGATATGACAACACGCACAAAGTTTCCATCTGGCAGAATTTTGTTTTTATCGCGCAGAACCTGACTGCGCCCGCACTCATTCAAGTTTTCGATGTAACCAATCCAGCGATCCCGGTCTACAAGATGACCATGACCGCGACTGATCCGCAGTGGATCAACGACATTGACATCCAGACCACCACCTCCGGCTCGGTGCGGCTCTACACCGCGGGCTGGGGAGGCAAGTGTGATATCTGGGACATCACCAACATCGCAACTTCGGCGCCGGTGCTGCTTGGTTCGTTCAGCGCAGGCATTGACGGCAGCAGTGCTTCGGCGACCGCCGACGGAAACTTTCTCGCTTACAGCCGTAAGACCACCGATGGCACTTCCGAAGTCAAGATTTACAACATCAGCAATCCTGCGGCGGCAACGGTGGCTTCCACCATCACCATGTCGGGATGGGGCATCGACGCGGTTGCGCCGCATGATCCCAAGATCATGGGCAACCTGATGTACGTTTCGTGGTACCAGGCCGGCACGCTGATTTTCGATATCACCGATCCCACCAAGCCGGTGCTGGTCGGAAGTTACGACACCTGGCCCGGTCCGGTAAATGCGACGCAGCTGGATGGCAACTGGGGCGTGTATCCGTACCTCGGGCAGGATCGCGTACTGCTCAGCGATCGCAATACGGGCCTGTACATCATCGATGCGACGGGAGTGAATTCCAGCCCGGCGCTTTACAACTTCAAACTGAATCCGACGAGCGTGGTCGGCGGAGTGAGCGTCTGTCGGGACGGTGTACCTGGTAGGACTTGCCGACGGCGGCAGCACGGTAAATCTTTCGAGCAACAGTTCGTTTGCGATCATCCCGCCGACATTGACGATCCCGGTCGGCGCGACCAGCGCGACCACCAACGTTACGACCAGCGGAGTGGCCACCACCACCACAGCGACTTTGACCGCGACCTATAACGGCGCTTCGATCGCCCCGGTACTGACGATTACGCCGGAGATTCCCAGCAAAGTCACATTCAGTCCAAGTACGTTTGTGGGCGGCGGTTCCACCACCGGAACCGTGACCCTCGCCGCTCCAGCGGGGCAGGACACCGCGGTGACTCTCGCGATCGTCAGCGGGGGAACGGCGATTTCTTCGCTGCCGCCTTCGGTTGTAGTTCCATCGGGCAGTTCGACGGGAACCTTCACGGTGGTCACAAACGCGGTGAGCGTCTCGACCACCCCAAAAATTTCTGCCAGCTTAAACGGCACCACGGTAAGCGGTACCTTCACGGTCACGGCGAATACGCCGAGCGCGCTGACCTTCTCTCCCAGTTCAGTGACCGCCGGGCAAAGCAGCACGGGAACGGTTTCGTTTGGCGCAGCAGTCCCCACCGACACGACCGTGACATTGGCTGTAACGGCGGGAAGCTCGGCGGTGGGATCGATTCCGGCGTCGGTGAAAGTACTTGCGGGCGCCACTTCCGCAACCTTCACTGTAACCACGGTGAATGTCTCGGCGAAAACGACAGTCACGGTCTCAGCGACCGCGAATGGCGGAACGAAAACGGCCAATCTGACCGTCAACGCCAACACTCCCAACTCACTGTCGTTCTCTCCAGCCTCGGTTGTTGCCGGTCAGAGCAGTACGGGAACGGTGAAGTTGCTTGCCGCGGCAGCCGGAGACGTCACGGTAACCCTGGCGGTGACCGCAGGCTCGTCCGCAGTCACTTCGATTCCGTCTTCGGTGGTGGTTCCGAATGGTGCGACTTCCGCCACCTTCACGGTGTTGACGGCGAATGTATCTGCAACCACGACCGTCACGGTCTCAGGTACCGCGAATGGCGCGAGCAAGAGTGGGAACTTGACCGTCACTCCGATCGCGGTAAGCGGATTGAGTTTCGTTCCGGCCAGCGTCGTCGCCGGACAGAGCAGCGTGGGCACCGTAACGTTGAATTCCGCGGCTCTGGGCGCGATGAATGTCAGCCTCACCGTCACCGCCGGCAATGCAGCGGTACTTTCCATCCCCACATCGGTCACAGTTGCCACCGGATCCAAGACGGCGACCTTCACGGTTGTCACCACCGATGTGTCAGCAAAAACCACGGTGACGGTTTCCGCTTCGGTGAATGGCTCCAGTAAGGCCGCAAATCTGACGGTGACGGCGAATTCGCCTACGGCGGTCACGTTCACTCCGGGTTCTGTCACCGGCGGTAGCAGCAGTACCGGAAAAGTGACGTTTGGAAAACCGCTGGCAACCACCATGTCGGTGGCACTCAGTATCGTGAGCGGATCGTCGGCGATCGCCTCAATGCCTCCGAGCGTAACGATTCCCGCGGGAAGCTCCAGCGTGACCTGGACGGTGGTGACTAACAAGGTGAGCACAACTACCACGGTTCAGATCAGCGCAACGGCAAACGGTGGAAGCAAGACCGGCACGCTGACGGTGAAGTAGGTATTCACCGCATCGCGGGCAATCCGTCACGAAAGGGATTCTTCGACTTCGTGGGTCGCGCCTTCTGGCGCCACCCACTTCGCTCAGAATGACAGGTACAAGTAGTTGTCTGGCGATAAGAATTACCTGGCGATAAGCAAATCCAAGTGCTGGGCGATGTCGGGAGCGCTGCGATTCCAGTAGTCGTTATGCCCGCCGATGCCGATGCAAACTTCGGCGGCGCCCTCAACGGTATCCTGAACCAGAGCTTCCTCGGGCGGCTTTCCTCGCTCATCCCCGCAATCATTTCTTCGATACCAGTTATCCAGCCAGACCGAGCGGCCGACAAAATCTCCACTGCGATAGGCGCTGACCCACCGGGTCAGGCGAAGTTTGTCGAGCGTCGGAGAGGAAGCCTTCGTCACTTGGCTTGCCGAGGTAGCGCCCAAGGCCAACGGCCGGATTGAGTTGTCGGGCTCTTCGTTTACCCACCAGTACAGATGAGGAAAGAATCGCGTGAGCAGTTGGCGTATCGGGTTGCCGAAGGTGAGAAGCGAAATTGGGATGGCGGCCGGGCCTTGCCCGCCTGCGGGCCAGAACCCGAGCCGGGTCAGTTCGGGATCGCCTTCCCGCGCGAGAAAGTGCAGCAGGTCGGCCGAGATGAGCGCGCCCAGACTGTGGGCGCCGATCACAATCGAAGTGTAGTAAGGATTTCCGGCTTCGTCGTTGCGATTGGCGATGTGGCGGAGCAGGGAGACGTAACGCTCGGTGATGCGCGCACGCGGGGTGTTGCTGAGCGGCGAGGTGCGCAAGTAGTGATCGACATCGAGCACGATATCGAGGGGAGTCTTGCCATACTTGATGATCACCGCGGCTAAAGCTGCTCCGGAGACGGCAAGGGTGCCGGCCGCGGCGCTGAGCATGCCCATGGTCGAGTTGGTCATGGGGGCGAGATCCTTCCAGACCCATGCCAGAGATTCCGGGAAATATTCGTTGAGGTGGTTGCAGTATAGGAAGTCCAGAGCGCCGAAAAACAGCGTCACGCTAAAGACTGCGTGCCAAGCCAGAGTGGTCACCAGTTTGGTGGAATCAAGTCCGTGGGAATACCAGTTGCCCATGGCTTCGATCCATCGATTGGGCTTGAGGTGAAACTGGTCGCGGGACACCAACAGGGAAGGAACCACCATGAAGACCAGGATGATCAGCGCCGGTATGGAGAGCGCCAGCATGAACGGAAGCCCACTGGTCACTCCGATCATGAAGAGTCCGCGCACGTAGTCGCCGAACTCGTTGGGCTCTTTTGCGGCGTATCCGACGCGCGACATCCAATCCTTGACCCGGTCCGGCGTCGGTAGCAGGTAAGTGAACGGGCGGGCCAAGGTGTGCCCGATGGGCGGAGGCTCCGGCTTGAAGGAGTGATACCAGCTCCACTTGCTGCTGGAGTATTGAAACAGTCCGCTCCAGATGAATACCGTAGTTAGCAGGAAGATCGAAGCCGAAGCAGAAAGTGTCAGTCGTCCGGTTCGTAAAGCGGCGCGAGCGCGGCCGCGCTGGGCTTCGGGCAGATTGCGGGCTTTCTTGCCGTAAAGGCAAAGCAGATTGCAGACCCAGAGCAGGGCAACACTGCTGAGAAAAAGCGCCCAGCACAGAACGAGAGCCGCGAGATCGACCTGTACTGTCCAGAAACTTGCCTGTTCGACGTCGTGGCAAATGTCGGTGGTGCGATGCAGGAAAACGAGGAATACGATCAGGCTCAGGCCCAGCAGAACCATGCCGCTCAAGAAGGCGCGGTGCCGTACCGTGTTGTACTTCAAAAAGAGTTCTACGAGCAGTGAACCAGCGACCAGCCACCACTCGATCGCCAGAACGAATCGAGCACGCTGCTGGGTTGGAAGATCGCGGTAGTGGTCCAGGTCTGGATTTTTGACGTCTTCCGGGGGCTTGCAAACAGTACCGCTCGCCGCGCTCGGTCGCGCGAAGGCGTACGCGACTCCTCCGCCCAGCGACGCTGCGAGGACCAGCAAGGCCAGCCATTGCCAGGGATTGCGGGGCAGTGCGCGCAAAAAGGCGGAGGCGAAAACGCTAGCCAGCCCCAGCACGCATCCGATGACCACCGCCCATGGAAGTGGGTCGCCGGGGACGCTGAGCGTGATCACGGTCATGCCAGCCAGCAGCATGATCAGGTTCAGCAAGGGAATCGGCAGCACCAGCATGCGCGAGGCGAAGGCCTGAAGGAAGGACGCGGCTCGCCAGCGCCGCAATCCCAAATATTCCAGAGCGGCGTAGTAAACCGCCGTGCGTGAGAGGCTGCTGAGATGGAACAGCAGTTGGTAAAACGCCATGAAGAAGCTGATGAAGCTGTTCTTTGGCCGGGCAAGATCGGCCCAGTAGGCCTCGTAGACGTGAATCCTGGCGGGGGCCTCACCTGGCTTAGTGCGTTCGCTTTCCATGCAGGTAGTGTCGAAGGCGCGGCCGCTTTCTTCGCCCACATACTCTGCAAGTTGAGAACGCATGAATTCGTGCGCGATTTTTCCGGTGTCGCTGCTGACAGCTTCCTTGACGGCCGGCCCGGCTTCTCTGCCCGCGGCGAAGGCCCGGGCCAAGTAGCCCAGGCGCTCGTCGAAGAGATGCACCGCCTTCTGCAGCTTGCTGTTGGGACTTGCGACGCGAGCCATGGCTTCTTTGCGGGCAGCCGGATCCAGATAAGGACCACGCAAAGGAACGATGACGGATTGCTTGGTAAATTCCCGGTAGGGAGGGTGTTCGGGATCTCCCGCTCCGCTGACTCCCTTGTCCAGTTTCAGCCTCCCCAGCCCCAATAGAAGATCAGCAAGATGCTTGGCCGTGGCGCAAGGCTCGGTGTATCCGACGCCGTGAACGGCGATGACAGCAACCCGGCGCTCACCTTGAGGGTTGATATTCGCTCCCACTCTGGATTCGCGAGATGCTAATGGCCGCACAGCGGGAAATCAACTGGGAAGGGCGGGCGACCTCAAGGAGCCTTAGAAGCCGCCCGTCTTGATGGGGGAAGGACCGATTCTACTTTTCTGTTTCAGACGCGGGGCACACCTTATCCTCGATCGTGCGGGGTCGAACATGAGGTCCGAAAAATTTCTGGATTCAGAACAAGAATTGAGTTTGGCAGGAAACGCGCTAGCGGTTTTTGCGCTCGCGGATGGCGTCGCGGGCTTCCTTGTCGGCGGTACGGCGGCGTTCGGTTTCGCGCTTGTCCCAGAGCTGTTTGCCCTTTGCCAGCGCAAGCTCCACTTTCACTTTCCCGTGCTTGAAGTACATCCGCGTGGGAATCAGCGTCAGGCCCTTTTGCTGGGTCTTGCCGATCAGCTTGCGGATCTCCTCGCTATGCACCAGCAACTTACGGGTCCGGAGCGGGGCATGATTGAAGATGTTGCCGTGCTCGTAGGGTCCGATGTGGCAGTTGAGCAGCCAGAGTTCGCCATCTTTGATGATCCCATAGGAATCTTTCAAGTTGGTGAGGCCGGAGCGGACCGATTTCACCTCGGTGCCGGTTAAAACCACCCCACATTCAAATTTTTCCAGCAAGAAATAGTTATGGGAAGCGATCCTATTAACAGCAGCATCACGCTCGCCTGCGGCGGTGGGATCGCGTCGCGGGGATTTCTCGGGGTTGGGCCGGGTTTGATGAGCGGGCTGGCGTGCCATGACTGCTTCCAGTTATCTCACAGGCGAAGAGTTGTCGTCGAGCGACGCCGCTTGAAGAAATCGAGCTAAACTGAAGATAGTCGGACGGTTCACTGCGAACGACCGATCCGATAAAAGCGAGTTGGAATCAGGCTCCGGGCCGCACGCAGCCAAAATTTAATCACTGGACAGAGACTTTGGACTTCACAGGAAAACTGGCAGAGCGCTCTAGCAGGACTAGCACCACTGAGTTTAACTGCAACCCTACCAGTAACTTCGACCCGCTTCGAAGCGATGCTATAATCAGCCGCTCACGTCTCCATCGGTGGGAAGAAAGTCCCAATCAACGGGCGTTTTGCCCGTTACCGGCGGAAGATCGCCTGCGAGGAAACCAGTGAATAGACGCTTCATACGACTAGCGACCATCCTAGCGATCCTGGTTGCTGTGACCCTTCCAGCTGCCGCGGACAAGGCCAAGGCCCTTTACAACAAGGGCAAAGACGCCGAGGCGCGCCAGAATTACGAGCAAGCCTACGACTACTACAAACAGGCTTACGACCTGAATCCCAAGGACCTGCAGTACCGTGCGGCGTTTGACCGGGTTCGCTTTTATGCGGGAGCGTCGCACGTTCATCGCGGGCAGTTGCTGCAAGACGCGGGCAAGCTCGACGAGGCGTTGGACGAGTTCAAAACTGCTGCGAACATCGATCCTTCGAGCGCAGTGGCCAAGCAGGAAATCAAGAAGACGCTCAGGATGATCGACGATGCCAAGGCGGCGCCGAGCCCGCAATCAGTGGCGCCTCCGCCGGGAGATCTGCAGAAGCGGGTCTCGGAAGCGGAGGGTCCGGTGGACCTGGCCGCGATTTCCAATGTTCCCATCACCCTGAAGCTGACCGAAGACACCAAGATGATTTACGAGACGGTCGGCAAACTCGCGGGAATTAACGTGCTGTTTGACCCGGACTACACTTCGCGCCGGATCAAAATCGAACTGAACGGAGTCACGCTGGAAGAGGCGCTGGGAATTATCGCGCTGGAATCGAAGACCTTCTGGCGGCCCGTTACCCCGAATACGATTTTTGTCGCCAGTGATACTCCTGCCAAGCGCAAAGACGTGGAACAAAGCGTCATCAAGACATTTTATTTAGCCAATCTTTCGCAGCCGACCGAGCTGCAGGACGTGGTCAATGCGCTGCGCCAGATACTGGAAATTTCTCGTATTCAACCCCTGCCCTCGCAGGGCGCACTGGTGGTTCGCGGAACTCCCGACCAGATCGCGCTCGCCGAGAAGCTGGTAAGCGATCTCGACAAGGCACGGCCGGAAGTCATTGTGGAAGTGGCGGTCATGCAGGTGAGCCGCGACAAGATGAAGCAGTACGGCATCAATCCGCCGACGACGGCTACAGTCGCTTTGCAGAACAACATTGCCAACACCGGAACAACGAGCGGTACGCAAACGACTACGACGGTCAATACCGGGGGCACCTCGGGTACGCCGAACCAGGTCAACTTGAACCGTCTCGGCAACCTGAATGCGACCGACTTTACCGTGACCATTCCTCCGGCGACGGCTTCGGCGATGTTGAACGACAACACGGTCAAGATTATTCAAAACCCGCAGATCCGCGCGCTCGATGGCCAGAAAGCGACGTTGAAAATCGGCGATCGCGTGCCGGTGGCTACCGGATCGTTTCAGCCCGGCATTGGCGGCGTCGGCATCAACCCGCTGGTCAATACGCAGTTCCAGTATCTCGATGTCGGCGTGAATATCGATATCACGCCCAAGGTGCACCAGGATCGCGAAGTCACGTTGAAGATTGCTCTGGATGTTTCGGCAGTAACTTCGACCACCAACATCGGCGGCATCAACCAGCCAGTCATCGGACAGCGCAAGATCGAGCACGAAATTCGTTTGCGCGAAGGCGAAGTGAACCTGCTGGGCGGAATCCTGGAAGATCAGCAGACCAAGTCGCTAAGCGGAATTCCGGGCCTGGCGCAAATTCCGATCATCAAATACCTGTTCAGCCAGAGCAACACCGAGCATCGTGAGAACGAGATCGTGTTTGCTTTGATTCCGCACATTGTGCGCGAACCCGATATCACCGCGATTAACCAGAAGGCGCTCGAGGTGGGAACAGCGAGTGCGATTGCGTTGCGGCGAGTGTCGCATCCGCAGGTTCCGGCAGTGCAGCCGGCGCCGGCCGGTGCTCCGCAGGGTGCGCAGGTGCAGCCCCCATCGAATCAGCAACAGGCTTCGGTGCAGACACCGGCGGTGACTTCGCAGCCCGGAGGCAACGCGGGAGGCGCACCGACCTTCATCTTCGATCCGCCCGCCATCAAACAGGCCCCAGGATCGACCTTCACCGTGAATGTACTGCTTTCCGGAGCGCAGAACGTCTATGCGGTTCCGCTCCAGGTCACCTACGACTCTAAGGTCTTGCAGGTGGTGAACGTGTCGAATGGCGGATTCCTGTCGCAAGACGGGCAAGCGGTTTCGCTGGTCCACCGCGACGACGATTCCACAGGAGCGCTGCAAATCACCGCGACCCGGCCACCCGGTGCGGGGGGAGTGTCGGGACAGGGTTCGGTCGTCACGCTGACCTTTATGGCGAAGGCGGCGGGACAGTCGGCGATCACGATTGCACGTGGCAACGCGCGAGATCCCGGGATGCAGCAAGTTCCGGTATCGGGAGCGGTGGCGAACGTCACAGTCCAGTAACCCAGGTTGTCTATGATTTTGGAAGTTTGGAAAATGAAAGAAGGAGCCCGACGAGGTTCGGGTGCTCGCGGATTCACGCTCATTGAATTGATCGTGGCGACTGCGATCCTGGTGATCCTGACCGGCCTTGCCGTGCCGATGGCGAGGGTGGCGATCAAACGTCAAAAAGAGCACGACCTGCGGATCGCCTTGTGGGCGATGCGCGACGCGATTGACCGCTATAAAGACGCCTCCGATCGAGGCGCCTTTCAAACCAAGGTCGGCACCGAAGGGTATCCGCCGGACTTGGACACGCTCGTGAAGGGCGTGGATGTGGGCGGAAAGAAAGTTCGCTTCCTGCGCCGCATTCCCGAGGATCCGATGACTGGAAGCACGGAGTGGGGCATGCGTTCGATGCAGGACGATCCGGATTCCGATTCCTGGGGCGGCCAAAACGTTTTCGACGTGTTCACCAAGGCGCAGGGCGAGGGCCTGGACGGCACCAAGTACAAGGACTGGTAATGGCAAGAACGCGCAAAAATCGCAGCCGGGGATTCACCCTGATCGAGTTGATGATCGTCATCAGCATCATTCTGATCCTGGTGTCGGTGTCGATTCCTGCCTACAACAACTCGATCCTGCACGCGAAAGAATCGGTGCTGCGGCAGGATTTGTTTCAGCTGCGTTCGCTGATCCAGCAGTACACGTTGGATAAGCAGAAAGCTCCGCAATCGCTGGACGACCTGGTGTCTGCCGGATATATCAAAGTGATTCCAAACGATCCGTTTACCGCGAAGCCCGATTGGGAAGTGGTGCAGGAAGATTACACGCAATCAATCGACCAGCAGGATACGGGAATCACGGATGTAAAAAGCTCGTCGGCCCAAACGTCGAGCGACGGCAGCGCGTATAACACGTGGTAAGCGGCATCTCCTGAAGAAATTCTTTACCTGTTTCGTATTCAATCCAAAGCTGATGAGTGATGCGCTGTTGATCTTCTCCGGTGACATCAGCGTCAATTTCTGTCCTGTTGGCCGAATGACCTAGGATTCGTGACGGTTCTCACTGAGAAATCCTAAGACCGAAAATAATGTAGATGTGCAAGAGTCGCCACCAGGCGACGCAATTCATTAGCCCAGCGCGAAGCGCTGGGTGAGTTGCGCAAAAGCCCGAGTCCCGACAGGGACGGCACCGATGGCTCACTCGTACACCGGCAACTTCGTTCACTGTGTGTTCAGCACCAAAGGGCGCAAGGAGATTATCCCGCCCAAGATCCAGGAAACGCTTTGGGCATATTTTGTAGGAATCGCCCGTAATCTCAATGTTCCGATCCTTGCTGCGGGAGGGACGGCGAATCATGTGCATTTGCTGTTTTCGCTGCCTGCAACCCTGCCGCTCGCTGCGGTAATTCAGAAATTCAAGGCCAATTCTTCGCGCTGGATGGGCGAACGGGGCATTTACTTCGCCTGGCAAGTGGGATATGGGGCATTCAGTGTGAGTCCATCGATGCTAAGCATCGTGAAAGCGTACATCCAAAATCAGCCAGAGCATCACAAGAAGCGAGGTTTCGAAGATGAATTTTCGGCGTGGTTGCGGAAATCAGGTGTTCTGGGTGACCATGCGTTCGTTGTGCCGTCCCCTGAAGGGGACTCTGATCGCAGATGCCCACGTACCCAGCGCTGACGCGCTGGGCTAATGAGTTGCGTCGCCTTTGGCGACTCTCTGATTCGCCCTCTTAATCTTTTTCTTTCACGTTTGAACGATTCCTTCCCGATGCACTACCATCTAAACATGCCTGTTGAAACTGAGATTTCCCCGTCCACGTATACGCCGATTCGCGCGCCGCGCGGCACCGCCATTACCTGCAAGGGTTGGCAGCAGGAAGCCGCCATGCGCATGCTCATGAACAATCTCGACGAAGAAGTCGGGGAGCGGCCGAAAGATCTTGTCGTGTACGGCGGTACCGGGCGCGCCGCCCGCAGCTGGGAAGCGTATCGCGCGATCATTGCCTCTCTGAAGTCTTTGGAAAACGACGAGACGCTGCTAGTGCAGTCCGGCAAGCCGGTCGGCATCTTTAAAACGCACGAACATGCGCCACGCGTGCTGATTGCGAATTCCAATCTTGTCGGGCATTGGTCCAACTGGGAGAAGTTCAACGAACTCGAACGCGCCGGCCTGATGATGTACGGCCAGATGACCGCAGGTTCGTGGATTTATATCGGTTCCCAAGGCATCGTGCAGGGAACCTTCGAAACGTTCTCGGCAGCAGGAGAAAAACATTTTGGCGGAGACCTCGCCGGCAAGCTGATTGTTTCCGGCGGCATGGGCGGCATGGGCGGCGCGCAGCCTTTGGCGGCGACCATGACCGGAGCGGCCTTTCTCGGAATTGACGTCGACGCCGAGCGCATTAAGAAACGGCTGAAGACCGGTTATTGCGACTTCATGGTGAATACGCTGGATGAGGCGTTGCGCATCCTGAAGAATGCGGTCCGCAAAAAAGAAAACGTTTCGGTCGGGTTGGTGGGGAATTGCGCGGACATCATTCCGGAACTCGCCGAGCGTGGCGTTGTGCCCGACATTCTGACGGACCAGACTTCGGCGCACGATCCGTTAAACGGATACGTACCCAATGGCATGACGTTCGAGCAAGCGCTCGAATTGCGCAAGAGCGATCCCAAGGCCTACGAAGAGAAGTCGCTCGATGCCATGGCGCGACACGTTGAAGGCATGCTGCGCTTGCAGAAAATGGGCTCGATCACGTTTGATTATGGCAACAATATCCGGACCTTCGCCTTTCAGCGTGGTGTGAAAAACGCATACGATTTTCCCGGATTCGTGCCCGCGTATATTCGTCCTCTCTTTTGCGAAGGGCGCGGACCGTTTCGTTGGGTAGCTTTGTCGGGTGAGGCGTCTGACATTCACGTGACCGACGATCTGGTTCTGGAATTGTTTCCTGAGAATCGCATTCTTCGCCGCTGGATCGAACTCGCCAAAAAGCGCATCAAGTTCCAAGGCTTGCCCGCTCGCATTTGCTGGCTCGGCTATGGAGAGCGCGCCCAGTTTGGCCTGGCGATAAACGATCTGGTGAAAAAGGGAAAGATCAAGGCTCCCATTGTGATCGGCCGCGATCACCTGGATTGCGGCTCGGTAGCCTCGCCATTCCGCGAAACCGAAAGCATGAAAGACGGTTCGGATGCTGTCGCCGACTGGCCCCTGCTGAACGCGTTGCTGAATACGGCTGCGGGTGCCTCCTGGGTTTCGATCCATAACGGCGGCGGCGTGGGGATTGGCTATTCGCTGCACGCGGGCCAGGTCACGGTCGCCGACGGCAGCGAGATGATGGCGAAGCGAATCGAACGCGTGCTGACCACCGATCCGGGGATGGGCATCATTCGCCACGTGGATGCGGGGTATCAGGAAGCGAAGGAGTTTGCGGATAAGACCGGAGTGAAGGTTCCGATGAAGTAGCGTTTCGCTTACTCGGTGAAGAGACGGGCGCTCTCGCCCGTCTTTTTGTGTAGAGAAGCTTTTAGTTGAAAGTTCCAGGATGAAGAGCCGCAAGCAAGAGAAATCGGAAGTTCGTTCGGACGGACGGGCGAACACCTCCGCTCCATCCCCGATTTTGCTTTTCAATATTGGTCAGTTGCTGACCCTGCGGAGCACGGGCGCTGGACCGCGCCGGGGAGAAGCGCTTGGGGAACTCGGCATCATCGAAGATGGCGCGGTGCTCTGTGTCGGGGGAAAGATTGCCTCGGTTGGGACCACCAGAGATGCTCTGCGGGATTCCTGGGTCAAACGAAATCACAAGAAGATCACCGAAATTGACTGCTCGGGTCGCGTCGTGCTGCCGGGATTCGTGGACGCGCATACGCATCCGGCGTTTACCGCCCCGCGACTGGTGGATTTTGAAAAGCGAATTACCGGCGCTACCTACGAGCAGATCGCTGAGGCGGGTGGCGGGATTCGCTCGAGTGTCGAAGGCATTCGCAAGGCGTCGCGACAGGCGATCGCCGATCAGGTGTTTTCCGGCTTGCAGCAGATGGCGGAGCAGGGAACGACGACCGTCGAGGCGAAATCGGGTTATGGGTTATCCCTGGATGCGGAACTGAAATCGCTGGAAGCGATTGGCGACGCCGCGAAGCGGTGGCCAGGAACGGTGGTGCCGACGTTGCTCGGAGCGCATGTACTTCCGGCGGAGTTCAAGGCGCAGCCGGGGAAGTATGTGGAAATCGTGTGCGAGCAAATGATCCCGGCAGCGGCGAAGCGAAAAATGGCGCGGTTCGTCGATGTCTTTACCGATCGCGGGGCGTTCACTGCGGAGGACACAGAGAAGATCTTTTCTGCCGCCCAGAAACATGGGCTTGCTGTGCGCGCGCACGTCTGCCAGTTGACCGAGACGAGACTGGCTCGCTTGTTACGATTTGATCCAGCGTCGTTTGATCACGTCGATCATGTGCATGACGAAGACATTCCGCGGCTCGCGAATTCGAATACCGTCGCTACCCTGGTTCCGGGAGCGAATTATTTTCTCGGGCTGGAAAAGTTTCCGCCGGCGCGAAAGCTGATCGATAACGGAGTCGCGGTCGCGTTAGCCACCGATTACAATCCGGGATCCTCTCCGACGCCGAGCATGCCCTTCGTGCTGTCGCTGGCCTGCACGCATATGAAGATGTCCCCGGCAGAAGCGATTGCGGCGGCAACAATCAACGGAGCATGGTCACTGCGAGTGCAGGATCAAAAAGGATCGATCGAACCGGGCAAAGATGCGGACCTGGCGGTGTTCAACGTCGCGGATTATCGGGAGATTGCCTATTGGATTGCGACCAACCGTTGTGCGCGGTCAATTCTGAACGGCGTGCCGGTGGCAGCGTGAGATGCCCGGTGTATCGAACGTTCGTTGGTCCCGCGCCTGCATTGAGGGAATCGGGCTTGGTTGTTATAATCCTTGCTGTTCCACCGTACCCAGTGTTTGACGCGGCGTCAGGCTGATCCTTCTCCAGGGCGGCGGATGCGAAAGACAGCGTCAGTCATCTAACGGTTCGCAGCAAGTGGCCAGGTAGCTCAGGTGGTAGAGCGCAGCCCTGAAAAGGCTGGCGTCGGCGGTTCAACTCCGTCCCTGGCCACCATGTTTTCAACACTTCCGGCGACCAGTCCCGTAAATTTGGGCACAATTGGGCACAATTCATCCAGGCCAGAGAGCGCCGCATCTACCATGTCCTCTGCCGACATGACAATTTCCTGCGGCAGTCGTTCGACCGGTGTGCCAGACTTTCTCCAGAAATCGGTGGCGGTTGCACCCGGC
Source organism: Terriglobia bacterium (assembly GCA_963797845.1). Lineage (GTDB taxonomy): Bacteria > Acidobacteriota > Terriglobia > Terriglobales > Acidobacteriaceae > DASREM01. The sequence continues at coordinate 59,780 of CAWCRE010000003.1, read as the reverse complement.
AATACGACCTGTACCGTGACTCCGGTGCCGGCCAACTCATGGCGCAAGGATTGGCTAAAGGCCAGAACAAAGGCTTTGGTTCCACCGTACACACCGTTGAGACGCTCAGGGGCAATTCCAACGATCGAGCCGATGTTGATGATGGTGCCAGAACCACGCTTCACTAACCCCGGCACCACCGCGTAGGTCAGCCGTGTCAAGGCCCCCACGTTGAGCGCGATCATCTGGCTCATATTTGCTATATCTGAATTGAGCAACGGGGCAGTAGCGCCCACGCCCGCATTGTTCACGAGCAACGTGATCCTTTCGTCCTCGCGAAGGACTTGCTCCACTTCGGCCAAGTCCTTTGCGTCGGATAGATCGGCTACCATGACTTCAACCTCGCGTCCGGTTTCGGCGGAAAGCTTCTTCGCCAGATCTTCCAAGCGTTCACGATTCCGGGCGATCAGAAGGAGGTCATAGCCGCGGCGGGCCAGCCGATTGGCGTAGATGGCTCCTATTCCTGTAGAGGCTCCCGTGATGACTCCAAGTCCCATCGCTTGTGCGTTCATCTGCTGCGTCCTTTCTGTGTCGAGAGCCGGAGTCTTTGCTCACTAGCCTTTCCGTCTTCTCGATTCTGCACTTAAGTTTGCATTTCGAGCGCCGTTCGTAAGCTGTTGAAGGCATGGGTTGCGGTGTCGAACGAACGCTTCGTCCTCAGCAAAATGCCGAGCATTTCAGCAGACGCCGGGAAGCGCGTGTAAAAGTGAGGACATTCAGTGCCCAGCTTGTGAGTCGCATTCTGAGTCTCGGAGGAGCTGGTCCTTGGCTCGCGAAGAGTCAGATCCCGGCACGACGACGAGCAGGTAGTCGATTTATCTTGCCTAACATTCCGGTTTTGACGAACCCCGAGGTTCATGCGGCGCTGATTCTTCGGATTGGGCACAGGGGTGCTCCTAAGCTGCCGGTTTCCCGGGATTTTCGTGCGCCATTGGAAAACCTGGCATGTGAAGGATGCGATAATTGAGCGATGAGGGTCTGGATAACGCTCACCAAAATGGGCACCGGCCGGGTTCAATTGGAGTGTGTTCGGAGCACGAATGAAAGCGGAAGAATCGGTACGGGCCGTGCGCTTCCCCCTTTCAACCCGAACGCGATGGCGGAAATCCACGCAATCCTGCGAAACTTTGGCGTGCCGGAGGAACTGGCTACGGCAAAGATGGCGCTGATCCGCGATGCCGCACCGGGAGAACTGGTGAAAGTGGAAGACCGAGATGTGTCCGATGATGTGCTAACCGAGAACGGATTTGTCGGATTTTAGCAGCACAATCGGAGTCTTCCGTTGGTCACTCTCGGCGGGATGTTCGCATGGTCGGTGTCCGTACTCTTACGTCAAGCCTTGTTTCTTACGCCGAAGGTAGGCGTTCTGCATTTGCGCAAGCGCTCAATAATCTTGCGCGCTTCACAATCACCGGGATCCCGACTGGCCTTCTGCTCTTACCATTACTCAATCCTTGATTAGGTGTGGCCTTGGTTTTTGCCATCTGGAGTCTCTGATGTCAATTCTTGGTCCACAAGGATTTGGCAACTCAAATATTCGTTGAGGAGAACTTCGATCAGCTCGCTCGTGAGCAGTTCCAGTTTCTGAGGATCAAGTTCAGTTGCGATTTGGGCGCAGAGTGCGCGGACCCACGCGGTCGGCATTTTACTCAAGAATCTTGATCCACGCGCTAGCATCACATCGGGGGCCGAATGTTGCCGTACTCGAAGCGCGTTGATTGATGCTCTTTTTTATTGTTGGCTCCGTTATCCAGGTCTTCCTCGGCGCGCAGAAGCAAGCCGGTGCCTCTCGATATCCACATCTGCCCGTCTTCTTTGACCTCTTCATATTCGCGGTGCACGGAGTAGAGCATGGCGGCTTCACCGTTTACAGAGTCGTTTCGAAGTAGTTGGCACGTTGACTTGCCGTGTTGTTCTTTCTCCTTCTCCTGCTCAAGAACGTCCTGCGAGGTGACGGGAATACGCATCCATTTTCCGCGCGCCCGAATGTACTTCTGTCCGTTGACAAATATGGTCTCCCCTTCCGGAGCTTTGCCGTCGCTCACGGATGCATTGGTTGTGTAACTGTGACTCGGTGTTGTTACGACCTTGGTCAACGCATCAAAGACGGGCTGGCAAGAATCTGCCCCATGAGACGATGCAGTTAGGCAAATTGTGAGGAGCGGTATAAAAAGAGCAAGAGGGCACAGACGATTTCGCATCATTCCGATTCTCCTTGTTTTCCCTTGAGCAAGCGATTTGGAACCTTCGAGAGATTCATGTGTCCCCACGTTAGCGATATTCGTCGGTGCGTTAGCGCACTACCTCTGTCTCTGCCACTTCCAGACATCGGAGTACTGGGCTCGAGGTTCGCGGTAACGCTGTATGTGTTGAATGTTTTGCAGCAGCAGGCCCGAGAGATAAACGGTAGCTACGAACATTCCGGCGACCGCCAGTAGGACCACTGCCGTGAGGGCAAAGCCGGCAGTCGTCTTGCCCGCGTGCGGATTACCGACTCCCTGTCGTTTGGGCGTGTCCGGCCATGGCACCTCAAGCCTAAGCGTCGCAATTGGCGTATGCGTCATCGGACACCCCCAAATGGCATCAGACAATTCAGGTGCGTTCACCCTTGTACTTCGCATCACTGCAAAGACACTTTGCTTCACGATGGTTGTCATGGCGCCCTCGCTCTAGGGTTCGACCTTGTACAACGTGACCATTCCCGCATCCATGTGGTCGTCGATGTGGCAATGGAACATCCAGACGCCGGGGTTGTCGGGAACCATGTCCACAGTCTCCATTTGTGCCTGCATGAGAGGAACGACATCCGTGCGCTTGCCGTCGTGCAGGACCACGTTGCCGTGCCAGTGAGGGGTATGCACGCTGAACTGCTCTCCGAGAGCGACCAGATACCAGCGGACGCGTTCCCCTTTTTTCATTGTCATCATGGGGCCGGTCCCGTAGATGTAGCCGTTGATTGCGAACTTGGCATTGGCCACAGTGAAACCCGATCCCAGACCAGAGAAGTTGCCTTCGTTGTCGATCGGCGCGAACTCAAGCTTCTTCACACCTTTCGGATTGCTGGTAAACGTTTGAATGTTGTGGGCGATGTACCAACTCACGTTCTCGTCGAAGAGAAGGTACAAGCACACAAACTCCCGATCGACATCTTTTGGCTTTCCCTCTTCAGTGGCCATGCCGCGCCGGGTGATAATCATTGCCCCGACTAAACCGCTCTGTACGTCCTTCAATTCGTTGCTGTGGGAGTGGTAGAGCCAGACAATAGAACTGGGATCGTTTGGTCCTGGACCTGCCCGCTCAGGCACTTGCCAGGTGTAGAGGTGCGTTTTCCCGGGCGGCACCGCGTCATCTTCCTTGTCTTTGCCCGACGTGCCGTCGTCGTAGGGGGCGCCCTCCGAGTCTTTGTCGTAGAAGACACCGTGGGGATGCATGCTGTAGGGACGGCTTGCATTGTTCTTGAACAGAATTCTAATCGTGTCCCCCACTTCGGCGCGAAGAATGGGCCCTAGAATGCCGGCGTGCTCCCACTCGGCAGGCCGGGCTTTGAGATGAGTGAAGGTTTCATCCGTGTACTCGCGGTAAATGGCTTTGCGATATACGGTCCCGATGCGATGAGGACCGCGCTCGGTAAAGACTTTGGAGTAGCCTTCGAATTTCATCCCCATCATTTTGTTCACGCCGCCGGGAGCGTAGTCCCAGTCCACCTCATCGGCGGCAATGTAGTAGGTGCGGATCTTGCCGGTTTGCGCGAAGGCGATGACTACCAACAGCGCAAACACTGCCACCAGCTTGAAACAATGAGTCATTTTCTTCCCTCTTTTGCCCCTGCGAGACATCCCGTGTTACAGCCTGACGCCCGCCTGCTCGGCGGCGAATTTACCCACGATCGGCAACCTGAAGAGTCTTTGCTGATAGGCCTGATACATCAGGAAAATCCAGATTCCAAATCCCGCGAGAGTGAAAATCAGCATCAACGGCAAGGCGATCAAGCCAAAGATTCCGGCGGTCAAAGGTGTTAACACCGCCGAGAGAATCATCCAGATCATCCAGAAACCGATCCACGCAACATTGAAAAAGATCGACTGGAAAGCGTGAAATCGAACAAAGGAGTTCGACTTGTACGGGTCCAGGACAAGGAAGATGATCCCGGTCACGAATCCGGCAAGGTAGGTGAGCGCTCCTACGACGTTCGTATCCAAGATTTTTGACCCGGTCTCCCCGGGCGGAGACGTGACAGCGACAGCGGCCGGACCCTCGACTCGCCGTCGTAGAGGCGTCCGCGTTTATTTCTGTCGGTGACCCACAGGCTTGACAGCAGCGAGTGTCAGTTGCCAAAGCTGCTCCGCAAGATTGACAAGAGCTCATCTCTCCCCCGGCAAATTGAATTTGGTCGATGGGCTGCAACACGGGGAATTTGCTTGCAGCCGGAAGAATTAGCAAACCAACTGTGGGCAAATTGTGCTTTAACCGCTAACTCTTTACTTGCTGCGGGCTTACGAATGTGGATTAACTCGTTTTAACTCGTTCTCCATGCTAAACTCGACCCTCAAAACTCTCGCCTGACGTATGAAGGCATCTGCTCCAGATCATTCTGCTGTCCCGGAAATCACCTACAGTTTCGGGCTTTACTTGCTCGACCCGGGTACTGGCTCACTAACGCGCGCTTCGGTCCGCGTGCGTTTGCAAGAACAGCCTTTCCGCCTTTTGCTCTTGCTGGTGGAACGCGCCGGACAGATTGTTTCGCGGGAAGAAATTCGGAACCGACTCTGGCCGCAAAATACCTTTGTCGAATTCGACAAGAGCCTAGGCGTGGCGGTGCTCAAGGTTCGGGAAGCTCTAGGGGACGACGCCAGTAATCCAAGATTTGTCGAAACCGTTCCCCGCCGCGGCTACCGCTTCATCGCACCCGTTAAGGTCGCGACCGAGTCCGTCCTTGATTCCTCCTCTGCAACGCCTGCCGCAGGCGCCTTGACCGCGCCCCAACCCAATTTCTATGCGACAAAGCACGGTCTGATCATCGCCATTCTGGTAGTAGCGTTGGTTGGCATGGTGCTGTATGTTCTCCGCCCCAGACATGCATCTCCGCTTTCAACGGCCCAGGCCGGGAACTCAATGCCGCACGTACACGTTCGCCGTTCGGTCGCAGTACTTGGCTTCCGCAATTTGCCCGGCAGGACAGAGGACAATTGGCTTTCCTCTGCTTTCAGCGAAATGGTAAATACGGAACTGGCTGCCGGCGGAGAACTTCGCATGGTCCCCGGCGAAGATGTCGCGCGAGCCAAGGGCGAACTCCCGCTCAGTGACGAAGATTCTCTTAGCAAATCCACCTTACAGCGTTTGCGCGCCAACCCGGGCGCTGACGTGGTTATCCTGGGCTCTTACACGTTGCTTCCGAGTGATCCCAAGCGGAGGATTCGGCTTGATGTGCGAGTCCAAGACACTGCTGACGGGGAAATCATTGCGGAGGAATCTGTATCGGGCGACGAGAACGAACTGTTCAACCTGGCCTCGGATTTGGGTGGAAGACTGCGGCGAAGTCTTGGCGTGGCTGAGCTGTCGGAGGGCACGGAGATGGCCACACGAGCAGCGCTTCCGTCGAATGAAACGGCAGCCCGCCTCTACGCCGAGGGACGAGGGAGGTTGTGGGCATTCGACTTTTTCGAGGCTCGCGACTTACTGACCGGAGCAATCGCTGCGGATCCGAATTTTCCGCTGGCACATGCGGCTCTTTCAGACGTGTGGTGGCACACCGGATACAGTGCCAAGGCTCGCGCTGAGGCACAACGGGCGCTGGAGTTGTCGAGTCATCTTTCCCAAGAACAGCATCTTCTGGTCGAAGGCCAGTACCTGAGGACAGCCGAGGATTGGCCCAAGGCGGTTGAGACATATCGTTCTCTTTTCCGCCTTTTCCCGGACAATCTGGACTATGGTCTCTTACTCGCTTCCGCGCAAATGCGTATCAGTCCATCGGATGCGTTGCAGACGTTAGCAGCCTTGCGAAGTCTGCCACCTCCCCTTGGCGACGACGCGCGGATTGATATGACTGAGGCTTCCGCGTGGATCAACAGAGACTTCACCAAAGCTCGTGCCGCCGCGAAGCTGGCGATCGAAAAGGCAACTGCGCAAGGCTCACCCGTAATTGTCAGTCGAACGTACGGCATTCTCTGTCAGCAAGAGCCATCTGTAAACGCATCCACTGAAGCCATCGATACCTGCCGAAATGCCCTCAATGCCGCAATTGCCGCGAAAGACCCGAACGGCGAAGCCATGATGAGCACAGATCTCGCGTCTCTCTACTATCTACGGGGTGACCTCACCCAATCTGCGGAAATGCTCCAGCAGGCACTGAAGAAATTTAAGCAGGTTGGCAACCGGGATGGCGTCGCCACCGCGCTCAGCAATTTTGCTGACGCTCGTCTTTCCCAAGGCGAACTGATGGAAGCGAGGAAACTTCTGGAGCAGTCCATTCCGGAGTACCAGGCTCTCGATGACAAGGAGGGCGTAGTGCTCAATCTTGACAGCTTGGGAGACAGCTGGAGACAAAATGGTGAACTCGATAAAGCGGAGACGGCCTACAGGCAGGCCGAAGTAATTGCGCGGAAAATGGAAGACAAAAATGCAACTGCCTATGTGCTCAGCGGGATGGGCGATGTAGCGTTGGATCGGGGTGATCTCGCCTTGGCGCGGACGCGATACGAAGAAGCTTTTACGCTCAGAAATCAAGCCGGAGAAAAACAGACTGCAACTGAAAGCCGCGTGTTTTTGGCAAGACTTGCCATTGAGGAAGGTCACGCGTCGGATGCCGAAGCATCGTTGCGTGAGTGCAAAGAACAGTTTCACAGGGAGCAACAAGCAGACGATGAACTCGGTGCCAGCATTGCGCTGATCGATGCGTTACTCGCACAGGGCAAACAAGGCGAAGCTCAAAAAGAAATGGAAGCCGCTCAACCGCTGGGAAACAAGAGCCAGAACCGCTTTCTTCGTTTACAGTTCGAATTGGCCTCGGGCCGAGTTCTCCTGGCGTCAGATCATCCGGACGCGTCACGCCCACTATTTCAGGGAGTAGCGGGTGACGCACGCCGCCATGGATTCCTCGGTATCGAGTTTGCGGACGACCTTGCGCTCGCAGAATTTGCGAACAAAACAAAGCACGGTTTGCAGGCGCAAATGGAGTTGCGTGCTTTGCAGAAGTCAGCCAGTTCCAAAGGCTTCGGATTGATTGCGCGCAAGGCATTGCAAGAAAGCTCAGATCTGCGGAAGCCCGTTGCCAGCGATGTGATTTCAGCCTCCCCGACCGTTGAAGCCATTTCAGATCCGCGCACGGGAATGCCGAATCATGTATCTCAGGCAATCGCCAGATGCAGAGTAGTTTGGACTGTTCGAATCGAGGTGTCTTGCTCGCGCTTGGGCACGTGCTCACGATTTCCAGTTGATTGCCGGTTTTACGCGAACATCGGCTGGTTGTCACAGAACTGGTGCAATCCCGCTTCAACAGATTGATCACGACTCCATAGAGGCAGGTCTTACGAAGTCCGGTTTGGGCGGTGAGCAGATCGACTCGAACCAACGGCTGATGTAGACCTGGGCATGGGCTTCTCCGCAGAAATGGCGGGCTCCGGCGGCATTCGCTGCCGCCAAGTTCCATTTGAGAACAGCGAGCTCTGCATCGCTGCATTGAATGACAAACCAGTGATCTGGATGGTTGGTGACGCGTCCACAGATTTCGCAGCGGAATTCCTGAAGGGAAGTCATGGATTGCACCTGGCCTCGTAAGTCTTCACCAGACTCAGAATCATATTCGCCGAGCACTCGTCCCCGATCGCGGTGTTCAGCATGGTGTGATAGATGGGACGGTCCGGCCAATCGACATTGAAGTACTTCTGAATAAAATCAGCCCGCTCCTGATCCACGCTATCGACCAGCTCTTCGGCCTCCTTTTCACTTTTGCCTCGGACTAACAGCCGCCGGACTTTATCTTCTCTCGGAGCGTATAGAAAGATGCGCAAGGTATTTGGGCGGGTTTTGAGGAACTGTTGAGATCCTCGGCCTACGATGACGCAATCTCCGGCTTCAGCAGCATGCTCAACCACGCGCCGGGTGATTCTGAGGATCGTCTCGCTATCGACGAGATTGAGCTTGGGCGCGTTCATGCTGCCCTCATAGCTCCCGCGAAGGAAGGACTTGAAAAGCCGGTAATACAACGGATCCTGACGCTCTTCACGGGCCTCAACGACCGCCTTGGGACAGTTGGCAAGTCTCGCGATTTCCTCAGTCAATCGCTGGTCCCACAACTTCCAGCCGAGCCGGTTAGCCACCAGCTGCGCAATCTCGCCGCCCCCGCAGCCATACTCACGTTCAATGGTGATGATGTTGACCATAAAAATTTAACGCTTCTTCGATTGTAGTACCGGGTCCAGGACAGCGCGTACTGGTGAGCTGCCGCCAATAAGCCCGTCGGACAAGTTTATTTTCATGACGCTATTCGGCTACATGCACGACTCCTCCGCGAGGATCGTTCTTCCTCAGCATAAAGCTCAAGAAGAACATGATGCCGGCAGCTATGGCGAGGACCATGAATGTGTCGATGTAGGCCAGGCTCGCCGCCTGTGCTTGCACCGATTGATAGATTCGGGCATAGGCGGTCGCGAGCGCTTCATGCTTACTCAGGCCACCCACTTCAAAGTGTCGACTCAATCCTTGCGCTGCATGCGCGAAGTTGGGATTATCGACCCTCACCTTTTCCACGAGACGCAGCTGATGAAATTGCGAACGGCGTGCGATGACGGTCGTAACAAGTGACGTGCCCACGCTGCTTCCCATGTTGCGCATGAAGTTTGCGATTCCGGCTACGGAATTGTTCTTTTCCGCTGGAATTCCAATGTAGGCGACCAGCGTGATGGGCACAAACAGGAAGCCCAGGCCGACGACTTGGGCCACGCGCAGCCATACGGCCGCGTTAAAACTCATCTGTAAATCGATTCGCTTGGTCGAATAGTACATTGCCACCGACAGCGCCGCCCAGCCGAAAGCAATCAACCTGCGAGCCTGAACTTTGGTTGTAAGCTGACCCGTAATCGGGGTTTCTATGAGTAAGACGAGACCTCCGGCAGAAAGAGCCAAGCCGGCCAGTTCCGACGTATAACCCAATAGCGTTTGCAGGAACTGCGGCATCAGAACCAGGCTGCTGAACAGCAGGATGCCAAGCATAAACAGCATCAGACTGGCACTGGCGAAGTTGAAGTTCTTGAACATGCGAACGTCGATGATCGGGGCTTTTTCGAACCATTCCCAGATAACTAGGGAAATCAGACAGACCGCCGAAACTACGACCAGGGTGGTGATAAAGCGCGATCCGAACCAATCATCTTCCTGGCCTTTATCGAGCAGAATCTGCAGACGCGCCAACCCCGACGGTGAGAAGAGCAATGCCAACGTAATCCAGCTTGACTCCGGCCCGCTTCAGCCGCTGTAAGTAAGGAGGGTCTTCGACGAAGCGTCGCACCAGGAACCAGGTGATCACGCCAACCGGAAGATTGATAAAGAAAATCCAGCGCCACGAATAATTGAATGTGATCCACCCACCCAGAGTCGGACCAATCGTCGGCGCCATAATTGCGGTGATTCCATAAGCCGCAAATGCAAGGCCGCGCTTTTCTGGCGGAAAAGTGTCAGCCAAAATGGCTTGCGCCATCGGCTGTAATCCGCCGCCACCCGCGCCTTGCAAGACTCGGAAGAGCAAGAAGAAAACCGAGGCTGGGAGCGAATCCGCAAAGCAGCGAACTGACGGTAAATATTGCCGAGACAGATCATGAAAAAGCGTTTGCGCCCGAGCGCTCCGGCAAGCCAACCAGTCATCGGAAGAATGATGGCGTTTGAAACCAGATAAGAGGTCAAGACCCAGGTGCTCTGGTCATTGCTTGCGCCCAAATTTCCGGCCATGTAGGGAAGCGCGACATTGGCAATGCTGGTGTCGAGAACTTCCATGAACGCGGCCAGCGCAACGACAACGGCGATCAGCCAAGGGTTGTACCTTGGCCGCCAAATGTCCTGGTCGACGTGTGAGCGCAGCGGTAGTCATTTCAGGTATACGTCTGGAACTACATTCATGCCGGGTCGGAGCCTCCGATCCCGATTCTCGCCAGGTTCGAGAACAATTTTTACCGGCACTCGCTGCACGATCTTTACGTAATTTCCAGTGGCATTTTCGGGCGGAAGCAAACTGAATAGCGGCCCAGTCGCGCCGGCGATGCTGTCAACATGGCCGTGCAAAGTCGCTGCCGCTCGAATCGACGTGAATGTCAGCTTTCTGCCCGACCTGCATGTGCTTGAGTTGTGTTTCTTTGAAATTGGCGGTGACCCAGACTTCATCGAGCGGCACCACGGTGAGCAGCTGCTGCCCTGGCTCCACGTTCAATCCGACTACTACCGTTTTGTTCACCTCGCCGCTGACCGGAGCAATGATCTTTGTGTATTGCAGGTTCAACTTCGCCTGTTCGACCAGGGCCCGCTTTTGCTCGACGTCGGCAATCGCGGCCTGCACCCGCGCCTTGGTCGACGACACTTGTTGTGGACCGGTTTGTGCAGAGGCGTGATTGGCGGTGGCTTGCGCCAAGCGGCTCTGGTGCCTGTCGCACGAATTGCTGTGCCGCGGATTCACTCGCTTGGGCGGCCGCGACGTTCGCGGTGCTGGACTTTGGCCGCGGCCAGCGCCTGATCATAAATCTGCGGCGAGACTTCGCGTTTATCGACGAGCAGTTTGTATCGGCGCAGATCGTCTTGCGCCTTTACATCGTTGGCCTCTGCGGCTTCCACTTGTTGATGCGCGGCGGCAAGTTGCTTTTCTGCCGCGTTGACTGCAGCACGCGCGTCCTCGATCCCGGAGGCTGTGAACTGCAGTTGGCTGGCGGTGTTCACGGACGTGATCGGGACGGTGATATTGAGAGAGCGCGCCGTCGCTTCCGCATTTGCCAGACTTGCTTGCGCCTGCGCCAGCGCAACCTGGTAGTCTGTCGGATCAATCTCGACCAGCACGTCGCCTTTGTTGACCCATTGATTGTCATTGACGTTGACGCGGATCACATATCCCGAAATTCGTGCGCTTACGGGATAGAGGTGCACATCCGCCTGGGCGTCGTCTGTCGACTCATAGCTGCTCAAGTAACGCCACAAGAGCAGCCCGGCAACGATCAGCACCACCACGGCCACGAGAATGATGAGATTTCTGCGGCGCTTGCGGCGTTCTGCGGGTGAATACTTTTTCACCGGCGGAGGCTCTGAATACACCGAAGCCCCGGTTTCAGGATGCGAAGGAGATGTATTTTCTTCCGCCATGTTTATTTTCCTCGGAAATATTGTTTAATGCCCTGTTCGCCAGCACCCAGGGCACGGATGAGTGAAATTTTCGCGAAATTGTATTTGTACAGACTGGAAATGTATTGTTCGTGCGCGCTGGCGACCGCTTCTTGCGATTGCACGACCTCGACGGTGTCAGTCACTCCCGCATTGAAGCGGTCCCGCGATTGCGCCAGCGTCTGATCTGCCAAATCGATGTTGCTGCGCGCAACCTTCACCTGCTCTGCCGACGATTGCAGGTTCAGCAGTGCCGTGCGCACGTCAGCCTCGATCTGCGCCCGCAAATTGTCGAGCCGCTCGCGGCCCTGTTCGAGCCGTGCGTCGGCTTGCTGAATATCGCCGTGAACTCGGCTACCGGTGAAGATCGGAATCGACAGCGTTCCGCGGACGTCGTATACCCGCGTTGCGTCGGAGGGATGCGCCCCCCCCGTTCCGTAGTCCGCGTAGAAAGAAAGCGAGGGGAAGTAACCAGCGACTGCGGCTTTTCGCGACAGTTCCGCTGCACGGACATCGGCCATGGCCGCCCGGTAATCGGAGCGCGATGCGTATGCGCGTTTGAGAGCATCGTCAATTGTCATCGCTTCACGGTGCCGAGTAGAGCGATTTGTCGGTGAGATCAAATTCCTGGCCGGGCGCCAACCCGATCACTCGCGCCACGGTGATCTTCTGGATGGCGAAATCGTTTCTTGCCTGGATGAGTTGTTGCTGCCGGGTTTGTAATTCGACCTTTGTGCGCAGGGCATCGATGTCAGCCGCAGTGCCCGCATTCACCTGGTCGGTTGCCTGGTCAAACAGCGCTTGCGCCGTCTGAACCTGAGCTTCATCGGTCGCAATGCGCGCTTCATCCGCTACAGCCTGAAAGTAGACATATCCGACTGCCAAGACTACGAGATCGTGAGCATCCAGTAGCGTCATAGTCCGCCGACTTGACGCTCTCGCCGGCAGCGCGGGCGGAGCTGATGGCTTTCCAATCGAATAACGTCTGGCTTACGGCTGCCCGGGCGTCAAAGTAGGAGAATGGGCCGACCGCGGGAGAAATTGAAAAACATCCGCAGCCGCCTTGCCCAATCCGACCTCGGCGAGATTGACCTTCGAGTCCGCCACGTAGGGAGCCGCGCTCACGTGGGGCAGCAAGGCGCTGAGTTCTTGCCAGCGCTGGCCCGCGGGCAGCGCGGGTGTCAGCGCGCGAAAGCAACAGTCCAAGGTTGTGCTTCAGCCCGAGATTGATGGCATCTAGCAGCGACAACGGCATGCGTCCGGGGACGAGTTTTGTGGGAACGCTGCCGGCAAACGGGTTGCCGGCGGTCGTCGCCGGGACGCTCTGCCCTGAAACATTCGAAACGGAAGTCGAGTATGTTTGCGCATGGCACGTCACCGCCGCACATATCAGGGCTTTCGTGCATAACGCACGCAGTGAGGCTCCTGTACGAACCACGCAGACCTCCTCATTGTCGAAAGAACCCCGCTTGAAGAGTCCGATTAGGCCAGAAGAAATGAGAAGGAATCTATTAGACGAAGGTATTGATTCACAGCTTTGCCCTCGTTGAACCTCGGGATGTCACTACGCTGGTGCTCTGGTTGACCTCCGTCATATCCATGCCGTGTCAAGGGTGTCTGGGCGAGGGAGATGGAGCGTTAGTGAGTTTCAGCCCGCTGCTCGAAGCGCTGGTACTAAGGGCCGAGAGCTAGGTGACGAGGGGACATAGGGCGGGTCGTTCGGGCGAACCCTTTTTGGGGCGCAGCGGCTGTTTCTCAGAGACGGATTAACTGACCGCCTTCTTTTCAAACTGCCTCAGTCCCACGACTAAAAGCAAGACGTCGAAAATGGCGAGAGCAGCCAAAATGAACGGCGTGGACAGGTGAGGGAACTGGGGGACGAGCGTAGCGCGGAGTCCTTCACTGGCATAGGCCAGAGGATTGATCAAAACAATTTTTTGCAGGATGGGGAATGGTTTGAGCGCACTCCATGGGTAGTAGGTACAGCCAAAAAAAATCATGGGAGTCAGCACCATGCTGAACATCAGCCCGATGTGTTGCTGATCGACGCTGCAACCAAGCGCCAGGCCGCCACAGGCTGAAAAACTCGCCACCAGTAGCACGATGATTACGAATAACCCGGGACTGGCCAGATGCAACTCCAATCCGGGGCGAAGAATGATCCATGCCAAGGGAATGACGGTCAGGCCAGCGACCAACGCCTGAATGAGTCCGGCCACGACTTTCTCAATCGCGACCCAGGAGATATGCATGGGGGCGAGGAGCCGATCTTCGATTTCGCGGGTGAATTGGAATTCCGCAATCAGAGGCATGGCAACCGCCCAAATTCCGGTGAACACCATGCTGATTGCCATGATGCCAGGAAGCAGAATGCTTTTGTAAGCCGGAGGCATGTAACCGCTGCCGACCAGGACTCGGCCAAAAACGAAAACGAACAGCAAGGGCTGCAAGAAAGTCTGAAACAGTAAGGGAATGAGGTTGCGCCGGGCGACGTGAGCATCGCGAGCTAACATTGCCAGAAACGTTTTCCAGTTCATTCGCGAAGGCTCCTGCCAGTGTGATGAAGGAACAGGTTCTCGAGGCTCGGTTCGGAGATGTGCACATCTGACAGGTCCACGCGTAAGGTTGACGCGGTGGTCACGATTTCTGGAATCAGGGAACCCCCGCGACTCGCGTATAGATCGACAGCGCCGTCTGAAGCGCTCCTGACTTCGGTTACGCCTACAAGTGTGCGGAGTCTCTCCATTAGCTGGGGAGAGTCATTGGCAAAACGAAGCCGCAGGAGAAACCCACCCGGAATGGAGGCCTTCAGGTCGCCTGGAGTTCCGGAAGCGATGATGTGACCGTGGTCGATGATAGCCAAGTTCTGACACAAGGCGTCAGCTTCCTCCATGTTGTGGGTGGTGAGCAAGACCGTGCGGCCTTGTTGGTTGTACTCGCGGATGATCTCCCACAAAAGAAGACGAGTTTGCGGGTCGAGTCCCGCGCTGGGCTCGTCCAAAAAGAGAACCTGCGGATCGTGCATCATGGCGCGAGCGATCGAAATGCGCTGCATCATTCCACCAGAAAAGCCACGCACCAGCTGATCGGCACGGTCAGAGAGTTTGAAGCGGTCGAGCAACGCATCGGCTCTTTTGGTGCGCTCCTGAGAATTGAGCCCGAAGTAGGCGCCGTGGAACAGGAGAATTTCACGGGCAGTGAGGGAAAAATCGAGATTCGGACGTTGCGCGACGACCCCGATCTCGCGTTTGGCAGCAGTTTGATCTTTCCAAACGTCGTGCTGCCCAATCCAGGCGGTGCCGCTGGTGGGGCGAACGCGCGTGGTGAGAATTCCGACGGTGGTGGATTTCCCGGCCCCGTTTGGGCCAAGAAGGCCGAAAATCTGGCCGGGTGCGACGTCCAGGTTGATGCCGTCGAGCGCAATGACTTCCGGCTTCGGGTCTTTTTTCGATTTGCGGCGAGAGGCGGTGGAATCGCCTCGTCCAGCCCCTGCTGGAGGGGCCGAATTATAAATTTTGCGCAAATCTCGAGTTCGAATTGCTGAGTTCATTATCCAATTTGCTCTTGCATCAGTGTGAAACGCCTGCCGTACTTCCCGCCGGAATTTCCTCCAGGAACATAATCTCTGAGCTCTGGGGATGAGGAAGGTGCACCCGCAGCCCCGTTGTCATTAGAGTGTGCCCATCCACGGTCTGGTCAACAGCGGAGTGATCATGAAACCTTAGCTGGTAACGCGCGTCCGGATTCAATCCTTGCAACTGAAAAGTATGGTCGTCTTGCGTCGGTATTGAACCACGAAAGGCAAAGATCGCGCCACGCCGGGTTCGAGGATCGAAGTATTCCATGCCATCCCAATGGATCCCATCCGGACGCTCGGAGACGTGATAGAGATCGGCGTCGCGAATCAGCGGACGCAATTGCGATTTGTAGAGTTCAATCTCTTCTTTCGCGACGGCATGTTGCTCGGCGCCCCAGGCCGTGGTGTCGATCATGATGCTGAGCCAGCCCATCATGCCGCTGCGCAGCATGTAGCGAAAATTCTCTATACGGGGAGTCGGCCAGCGCTCCACGTACGCTTCGAGCATCGCTGGCGGCAACGTGAAACTGGTGTCGTAGAAAGCGCGTCGGTTCGATAGCGGATCGTAGGTATCGGTGATGGAGAAATAGTCCCCGTGGGCGGCGCTGCCGAAGTCCACCATGCGGCCACCGTCGTTGCAGATCTCGAGCAGCAGGCCCGGGTGCTTGCGGCGCAGATTCGATTGGATCTCGTAATAGGAGCGAACTGCATGGTAGCTGACGTCGGTCGAATTGGAGCTCGCGTGAATACGAATCCGGCATCGCGATAAGTGCAACGGTTCAACGGATCGGGTGGCGCGTGGGGATGGTCAGATGGCATCGCATCCTTGCGCAACCAGATAGCCGTCGTGCTCCAGCATGTCGAGTTTGTAATCGGAGACGATGCGATCGGTTTCGCGCAAGGCCCACGCCTTGGCTTTAGGCGCGCCGATGTCGATGGTCTGGCCTTTGAATTCGTCGGGCTTCCAATTAGGCGGGAAGATCGGTGGTAAGCCAGTCCTTGCACTTCATGGATCGCGAACGTTCAATGCGCCGGGAGCAGGTGCCGAGAGCGGCCTGCGTCCAATCCACCCAAAGTCCAAACTTCATGCCATGCGCGTGCGCCTCGTCGGCGATGGGCTGCAAGCCATTTGGAAACTTCTGCGGATCCGGATACCAGTCGCCGACGCCGCGGAACCATCCGGCATCGACATGAAACATTTCGATGCCGAGATCGGCGGAATCGCGAATCATGCGGCGCGCGATTTGTTCATTCACCACGCATGCCGCCGCCCCAGCTGTTGTTGACGGTGAAGGGATAGTGCGGATCTTTCCATGTGTCTTGGTTCGTGAGGACTTCGCGAATCCAACGATGAAGAACATTGCCAGTTGTGTCGGGGCCGCCGCTGGTAGCGCCCAGAAAAATCTTCGGAGTTTCAAAGGTTTCGCCGGGCTTCAGGCGGGTGAGGAATGGGCCGGGGTTAGGGTTCAGGCCAACTTCTCCGTGGAGCGAGTCGCCTTTTCGAGCGAGAGTCAGATGGGTTCGACCGCTGAACTCAATGCCAACGTACCATCCGTCGCGCGGGTAGTCCTGGATGCTCAACCAGGAAGTAGGGGATGATTTCGCGTGGCCTCTGCAGGGCGGGGCTGGGCGTAGGTGCTGGACTTGCCCTCCCACGCATATCCTCGGGCACTTGTGTGAGGTGTGTGCCGCTGGCAGACGGCGTGTCCGCGCCTTTCTCAACATAAAAATGTTCCAGGTACGCCTGGGCGGCGATTTTCCAATCAAACGCAAAGCTCGGCTGCAGCGGCAACCAGATTTCGCCTGCGGTACGGTTCTCAATCCGGATCTGGTGTTCGACAGGACCGTGCTCCGAGCGAACTTCCCAGGTCCAGGTCAGGCGTAGATCGGGAGAAGCAGCATCGTAGACGAAACTGACTACATGCTGGTCGGTATGGCTGGCTGCGCTGTTGAAGGTCCAGGTGAGATCGACGGTCCGTCCCGCGACTTCCGCATGAGGAATCAGAGGCTCATCCGTTTGATTTTGCCAGGTAGCAGTTTCGTTCTGAAGGCTCACAAGGCGAGGAGCATGGGGCCCGCCTGCAACCGCAATCGTGTTTCGCCAGTTCGAGAGTAGCCTGAGTTTGGGCCATTGCGACGACGGAAACCAGCGGTAAGCAGATTAGAATCCATTGTATGTGAATGCTCGCGCATAATTATGATGTCGATCAGCGTACACCAAAGTCACGCGTTAACGCCTGTTGGAACCGCACGTTTCATTTCATCAAGAGGAATCATGACTCGAATCGTAAGAATTCTATTGTGGTCTTCAATTCTGCTATTCAGTTTGCAGCCGGCCGCGCAAAACCAGTCGAATCCATCGGGCAACCCTGTGGTGGATTCTGTGACAGCCCGGTTGAAGGAATTGACGCAGCTTCCCGCAGAGGAATGGCGCTACCATGTCGGCGACCTGCCGCATG
The DNA here is from genome assembly GCA_963797845.1 of Terriglobia bacterium. Lineage (GTDB taxonomy): Bacteria > Acidobacteriota > Terriglobia > Terriglobales > Acidobacteriaceae > DASREM01. The sequence goes on along the minus strand of CAWCRE010000003.1, from coordinate 42,356 downwards.
GAGAAGATGTTGGGCTCGATGACAGCAGTTGGTCCGTCGTAAAAAGCAAGAGCCAAGCGCCGCAAGACTGCGGTCTGGTATCGCAGGTGGATCGTCGTTCCCGCTGACGCTCAAGGGATATGATCTGACCGGCACGAGTCTCTGGTTTCGATTTTCAGCAATGGAAATGGACCGACTCCGCAGATTGTGTATTTCAATGGCCGTCGCGTGGCCATGGGCGAAGACCTGGAGCCGATCGTTCTGCTCGACTCCGTGCAAGCCGGGAGCGAAGGTTCTGATTGCTGTGAAGCTTTTGCAGACCGTAGATCAGAAGCATTTCGAAGAAGCGGTAGATTCGGGTTGAGTTCGCCAGAACCCGTCCCAGCCCTCTTGATTTGATGCAGGAGATCGAAACCGCGGCCGCACTTGTCCCATCGTTGGGAGTGAAGCCCAACCGGTGAAGGATAGGGTTGAGAAGGCGGCTCAAGCGGTGGATCTGAATGCGCTGGAGGGAGCAAAGCAGGAGGCAGTTCGACTCGTCGTTGCAGAAAGCGCATTCGGCCTGCTCCTGGCAAGCGAAGCCTGACCTGCAGGTGAACTTCGGTGCGCTTGACGGGGAATGCGCATATTGATGCGGCGTGGCTTTGGCCATGGACGGAAACCGTGGATGTGGTCCAGCGCACGTTCGGCACCGCTCTGCAATTGATGGACGAATATCCGCAGTACACATACACGCAATCAGCGGCTGCTTACAACCAGTGGATGGAAGAAAAATATCCGTCTCTCCATCGCCAGATTGTGGATCGCGTAAAAGAAGGGCGATGGGAGATGGTTGGCGGCATGTGGGTCGAACCCGATCTCAATATGCCGGATGGCGAGTCGCTGGTGCGCCAATTGCTGATTGGCAAACGCTACTTCAAACAAAAGTTCGGAGTCGATGTGCGCATCGGGTGGAACCCGGATTCGTTCGGATACAACTGGCAATTGCCGCAGATCTATAAGAAGTCGGGAATCGACTATTTCGTCACCCAAAAAATGGCGTGGAATGACACCAACCAACTGCCGTTGAAACTCTTCTGGTGGCAATCGCCGGATGGCAGCCGCGTGCTGACGTACTTTCCACATGACTATGTGAACGACATCGATCCGGTGAAAATCGCGAGCGACGTTGCGATTGCGCGACAGCGAAATCCCGGAACGCCGGTGATGATGCATCTGTTCGGAATCGGCGATCATGGCGGCGGGCCGACGCGCGAGATGCTCGACAGTGGACATTCGCTGGACGAGTCACGACCGGGTAGCTCCGCCGATGAAGTTTGGCACGGCGCAGAGCTTCTTCTCGGACATCGAAACAAAACTCGACACACGAGCACGCGCCCAGTCTGGAATTACAAAGTCATGGCGAGCGGCAAAATCAGTTGCCCGCGCCTCCAGCGGGGAAGCTGAGCCTGCCGGTATGGAATGACGAGCTGTATTTCGAATATCACCGGGGCGTAATGACGACGCAGGCGAATCACAAACGCAATATGCGGGACAGCGAAGAGGAGCTACTGGATGCGGAAAAATATTCGTCGCTGGCGTGGCTGTTCGGAGCGCTTATCCGCATGAACGGCTCACACGAAGCGTGGCAGAAAACTCTCTTCAATCAATTTCACGATCTTGCGGCGGGTTCGGGAATTGGTGTGATCTATAAGGATGCGCAGCGCGACTATGACGATGTGCGCTGGATCACCAACGAAGAAGCCACGACAAGGCCTTGAGCGCGATTACGTCGCGTGTGAATACAACGGAAGCTCCATCCGGCGGCGTCCCGGTGATGGTGGTGAATCCCATGGCGTGGTCGCGCACGGATCTGGCAACGCTGGATGTTCAGCTGCCCACTGTGACAACGCTGGGCGGAATTTCCGTGCTGGATGCGAAAGGGAAAAGCCTACCGGTTCAAGTGCTATCCAAAGACGACGCCACGCAAAAATATCATCTTGTTGGTTGAAGCGAAGAATGTTCCCTCGCTTGGATATGAGGTGGTGCATGTTGTGCCTCGGAAGGCAGCCGTTTCGTCCGACCTGAAGGCCGAAGGATTGACGCTGGAGAATTCGCTGCTTGCGCACTCACCGTGGATGCGAAAACCGGGTGCATCACCAGCATTTACAGAAAGCTACGATTTGAAACCTTGGCGGCTGGAGGCTGCGGAAATCAACTGCAGACGTTCAAAGATACCCCGAAAGATTACGACGCCTGGAACATCGATGCTGACTTTGAGAATCAAGCGACGATCTGGATCAAGGCGGACTCGGTCGAATTGATTGAGAAAGGCCCGCTGCGAGCGACCATCCGAGTTATGCGGACCTGGCAAAATTCGAAGTTTATTCAGGAGATCAGTCTTTATTCTGGGCTGGATCGTGTTGACGTGAGAACAACATTGATTGGCATGAGACTCACGTGTTGCTGAAAGCTGCTTTTCCGCTCAGCCGCTTCAGGACCAAATGCAACGTATGAAATCCCCTATGGATCGATTGAGCGTCCAACCACACGCAACAACAGTTGGGAGAAGGCAAAGTTCGAAGTACCGGCGTTGCGCTGGGCTGATCTCGGCGACGCGAGCATGGGTTCAGTCTGATCAACAATTCGAAGTATGGATATGACGGCAAAGGCAACGTGCTTCGTCTTTCACTGCTGCGATCACCGACATGGCCCGACCCGGAAGCCGACCGAGGTCATCATGAGTTCAGCTTATTCGTCTGTATCCGCATGGGGGAGACTGGAAGCAGGCTCTGACCGTGCGACGAGGGTACGAATTCAATTATCCGCTGAGAGCTTTCCAAGTGGAAGCCCATGCGGGCAGCTTGCCTCCGGAGCATTCGTTTGTTGAAGTCAGCGGCGACAACGTTGTGCTGACTGCCTTGAAAAAAGCTGAAGATGGGAATGGGCTCATCGTGCGCCTTTACGAGTGGGCGGGCACGACGGGCAACGTACAGATCACGTTGCCTGAGGGGCAAGTTCTGCCTCGCTCAGCAATTTGATGGAGAAGCCGGAGGGGAATGCGCTACCAATAAGCAGTGGCGTCGTGAGCGTTCCTGTTCATCCTTACGAAATCGTTTCGGTGAAGGTGGAGATCAAGCAGGCCCATTGAGTGTGAATGAAACCGTTCCGTGATGGTAAGCGCTAGGATCCTGCGGTTCGGGATCGGGCTTGATCTTGCATCGGTACAGGCCGTGAGTGATCGCCTGCATGGTTCCGCCCTTAACATCGCTGATGTTCCACGGCGTACGAACATTGAAGCTGGAGCCAGCGGACGGGGTGTAATCGAAATTCACTATGAAGGTTCGGCCTTGTAGAGCGGTGCTGATGATTTTTATGGCCTGGCTTACGTCTCCTAGCATCGGGTGCGGAAGGTCGGGAATGACTGCAACGCCGCCTGTGTAGTTGATGGTGAGCGAAGTGCTTCCGCGTGCCAGATCGAATTCGACTTTCGCGTGGGAATCTTGCGGATGCTGCTCCAAGGTTGCAGCGATGGGCCGAGTTCCGAGTTTTGCTGTTCCGAGTTTGGCTCCGAGCGGAATCTCGGGAGCAAACAGGAATTTCACCGTTGGGCCTTCATTCTGGATCTGTACACGAACTTCATTCTCGGTCTGAGCCATGCTGATGCTGAGTTCCGATTTGCCAGCCCGCACATGTTTTAGGGTGAGCTGATCCCAGTTGAAGGGGAGATGTGGCGCGACAGTTACGCGACTCTCAGCGCCATCAATCTCCAAGCCTAATAGGCCCTGGACCGCTGAACTCAATAGGCTCGAGGAAGACCAGGTTTGCTCGGGCACGGACTCAAGTTCTTCGTGGTAGAGGTCTCCGGCGAGAGTTTCGTGGATGTGTCCCAGCGAGTCAAGAGAAGTCCAAGGCAACAGCGCGCTCCAGGTAGAAAATGCGGTGACAGGACGGTGTTCTTTCCAGAATGCGGCGGCTGCACCGGAGGTGCCTACCGCCCACACGCTTCCGTTGGCGTAGGAATTGGGATCGTAGCTGGCGGAGTTTGAACCGTTACCCCGTGTTCCCCAATCCGTTTGAAACGTGGATGAAGCGAGTTCATCGAGGATGGAATCACGCTGCGAATTCGACAAAGAGAGTTGTTCCAGGACGCTGACTGGGCCGATGCCTTGCATCTGCAGGGGAACTCCGGAGCGGGTATAGCCGGTGATCCATGAATTCTGCTGTTTATCCCAGTATCGCTGGACGATTACAGGGCCGAGCTTATCCGCGGTCATGCGAGATTCTTGCGCAAGGTCCGCGTGATCGGTGGCCGCGGCGAGAGTTGCGAAGGCTTGCGAAGCCGTCAGCCAATTGACGGATAAAGCCAATTCATCGCTGAGGGCGTCCTGCTCTCGCTGGCCCCTCTTCTCTGAGGGGATGTGTGGGAGTCCGTCATTTTCCACGAGGGACCGGCAATACTGGTGAGCAGCCTGGATGGAATTCCAGTGAGACTTCACAAAATCCGCATCACCGGTGATGGAGTAATACTCTGCAATCGCGTTGAGAAACTCAAAGCTCAGATCTACGTGCAGAAACATGTAGGGATAATTCTTCCAGTCCAACTCTGCGGCACTCTGCGCAAGTTCGTGCCAGATCATTCCCGTGTTCGGATCTTGATATTTCATGATGAATTCAAGTTCCTGACGAGCGCGGTCGTATTCTCCCTCAGCAAGCAGGCCATGAACCGCGACCAATCCGTCTCCGGCGAAGAACCAGTCGTACTGCGGGCGTCGTGCCCTGCGCGAAGGCCCATATCCAGCGACCATTCCGCATCCGAGAGCGGGATTGCATACCCAGGCTTGATCGAGAGCGATCGCAGACCAGGCGAGCGCGCGATTGACCTCGGGATCGGGCGTTTCGATTTCGAGGGCATGGTTCTCGAGATCGGAATAGTGATCGGTTGCGCTTTTCTCCAAGGCAGTGGCACTTGCGAGGAGTTTGCTGGCGATGGCATTGACATCTTCTATTGACTTGCTTCCCGCGATGATCACTCGTGAAACTCTGTGCGGCTGCACTCGAAGCGTAAAGGCTACGCTGGATGAGTCGTTCGCAGGGCGATTGAAATTGTGTGTTTCATCATGCGAGACGATGTCTGGCGAGCCTATGCTGGCGGTGAAGCGATGGGTCGGCTCGGAAATCACATAGGAAGAGGCAGCGGAATCCCACAGAGTTTCCTGACCTCCAATGGCAGCTGGCCACATGAGATCGAGCACCGGAACAAATTCGACGAGGACGTCAATCGGGCGGGAACTCTCGGTTTCGTAGCTGATGATTGCGCCGGCTTCATCCAGGGGAACGAAGAGCTTCTCGCGAACCACGAAATCAGGCCCCGCATAGATGCGCGTGATCGACTCCGGAGCGTAAACAATGCGGCGAAGCAGGGTTCTGGCATCGACCTCGCTGGTCGTTCCTTCCGGCCGGAAATGCAGCGTGAACGAGCGCAGGATCTGAACGGGGTAGGCCCAAACCTCCAAACCAGTTTCCGGATAACCGAAGAGGGCCGAGTGACGACCGTGAACGGAAACGAATCGATTGGTGGAATCGGTGCCCCATTCCATCCGCGATTGAGCCGGCGCGAAAGATGCCCACGCGATCACGAGAGAGACGAGTAGAGCGCGACGCAATGTTGGCGACATCGTGCAGTTAGCTTCTTTATGTCACATCGAGTTTATGTCACTTCAAGGTACGTGGAATATTGCTCGTCGTCGATCCCGACAAAGGGCAGCAATTTTATCGGATCGCGAACGGTGGCAGCTTGCCATTCTTGGGTTGAGATCTGGCGGGCAGCCAGAAGTTGGGCCCGCGTGACAGAGAGAGGCGCTTCACTATTAGAAATTGCGAACAGCACCAGGGGGCCACACAGCAACGCGACGGTGTTGGGATGGAACGGAGTGATGGGTTCCAATCGAAGGGCCCGAGGCAGTTGCATGTCGATGCGATCACCGCTCCGCCATTTACGGGAGATGGTAGCAAATTGTCCCGGGATCACGGGACCGGACCAACGTTTCCCATTCACTTCGATCAGAGCACCCTGCGCCCACGCGGGTACACGAAGATGGATTGCGAACTCTTTCGGCGTCGAGGTGGTAATGCCAAAGTTTACGGAATCGGCGAAGGGATATTCGCCGGCTTGGGTCAGAGAAACGCTTGCACCGTCCTGCTCCCAACGGACGCTGGACGGAACATAAAGGGCGACGTAGATGCCTTGAGGATCGCGGAAATAGGTGTTGATGCGGTAATCCGCAGCGACTTGCGGCAGGGTTCCGGAACAGCAGGGGAATCTATGGTTCGAGTAAACCTTATGGCCGGCGAAATTGTAATCCGCGTAATAGAAGGCACGGCCATCGGTGTGCATCGGCTTGGCGCCCAGGACCGTGTTGTACATTACCCGCTCCATGCTGTCGCCGTAACGCGAATCGCGGGTGACGCGCAACAGGTAGCGAGTGATTTTGAAGTGGGCGTAGGAACCGCACGGCGTTTCGAAACTGTAATGAGTTTTGCTGAGGCTGTTATATACGTCGTCGCTGGAAGGCGAGCGCAGCATTTCGTCGGGACCCCAACCTCCGGTCGCAAAACTCTGGGCGGTGAGCATGGCGAAGGCGTTCTCTGCGGCACGCAAATGTTTTTCGCTGCCCAGGGTGAGATAGGCCTGCATTGCGGAACTGAGGGAATTCACGTAGCTGTAGGCGTGCTTACCCGCAAGAACGTTCTCGCCGCGAGACAATGGATCAAACCAGGTCGAGTCGTCCAGGTAATGAACTGCCAAATCGCGGTACTGGTCTCCTGCTCCGCGCTGGTAAGCGAGAAACAGATTTTCAGGATTGGTATACGACTCGTCCCAGCGAACGACTGGTCTTTGCCGGGACGCCATTCCAGTTCGCGATCGATGGCTTTTCCAGGGAAATGAGGGACGCGCAGCCTTGGTCGTGCGCTCGAGGATCGCGAAGGCGTCGGGATCACCGCACGTATTTGTGCGAATCAATCAGGCCAAGCAGGAGCTTGTCGAAGCAATAGGCTGGAAAACGATTTTTGTCGTAAAAATTTTCGGAGATGGTTTGCGCGTACAGGCGGTTCAGCCGCAATACTTTGTCTCGTGTCTCTGGGGATCCGGAGATGGCGTAGTAGCGGGCAAGCGCGGAAATCCACTGTCCGAAGGTAGCTCCGGGAGCAAAGCCCGCGTCGTCCTTCTGCCAATCGAAATCGGGATCATAGTTGTACCATCCTCCCAGATGCGCTCCGGGCGCGGGCTGTCCGGCCATCTGCGCGAAATGGCTTCAGCAGGCTGTCTTCGTTCAAGTCCATCAGGACGTCATGCGTTTCCGCGAGTTGCGCCTCGTGAAGCTCGCTGGTGATGGAGACATCTGCGTAGCGCAAATTCCGCCAGGGGAGCGAAGGGAGTTGCGTCGCGGCGGCTCGGCGGAAGCCAAGAGTTCCATAGCTTGCTGCTCGCGAGACTACCGCGGTGGCGGCGGAGAGACTTCACAAATGTCACGACGCGAGATTTTGGAGGCAATTCGCATATGATTATCGGGACTTCGAAGCGGGCACTGGAGCTGCTTCTTTTACAGAGCCTTTTCGCCTCGGTACTTGTTCAAAGTCCGAACCATTGACCGCTCCCGGGAAAGACTTCTGTGTTGCCGTTGGGCCAGCGAATTTCGATGTGATCCACCGCGGACGCATTTCCAAGCCCGAAATGCAGGCTCATGTCGTTGTTCGATATGTAGCTGGAACCGCTGCGCACTTCTTGCACAAATCTGTGGCCGCCGGCAGCCACCGTAACTTTTGCTCCGATGGCATCGCGGTTTGATTTTGTGCCCTCTCGATCACTCCGAGCCAATTGTTCTGGTTGCGCGGCTTGATTCACCAGAAGCATGGGGTGGCCGCTCATGTTATTTACGACGGCGGACATCCGACCATCATTCCAGAAGTCCGCGATGGCGAGGCCACGGCTGGATTCCGGCTCTGTGCAACCTGGGCCGCACTGCGTGACTGATGTCTTTGAATCTTCCGTTTCCAGCGTTCCAGTACAAAAGCCGCGGTTCGCTTGTAGGTGGAGCCGAGGTGAGCTGTGTCGACCTCGGGATAGACGTGTCCATTGACGGAAAGCATGTCGGGGCGCCCGTCGTTGTCGACATCGATAAACATGGTGCCCCAACCCAGGTAGTGAGTGTTGAGCCCGAGGCCGGCTTCGAAAATGGTAGAGGTAAACGTGCCGTCACCGTTGTTGTGATAGAGGGAGGATGAGTCGTCAGAGAAATTGGTTTTGAAAATGTCGGGACGGCCGTCGTTATCGTAGTCGGCGACTGTTGAGCCCATGCCGGCCTGTTCGCGGCCATCTTCATTGAAGGCGACGCCGGTTTCTGGAGCGACGTCGGTGAAAGTTCCGTTTTTCTGGTTGTGATAAAGAATGCTGGGCGTGCTGTCGCAAGCGACGTATATGTCGGGCCAGCCGTCATCGTCGTAATCGATGGTCGAGACGCTGAAGCAATAATGGCCGTAAGTTTTCTCGATGCCACTGGACTTGCTGACGTCGGCGAACTTTCCGTCACCCAGATTGTGATAAAGAATGTTCGGGCGACGACTCGAGGCCGCGAGGGCCGCACATGACGGGCGTGCCTTTCCAGATGCACATCATGCCTTCGTCCGGGCTTGGGCGCTGTCTTCACATCGAAGAGTACGTAGTTCGCGACCATGAGGTCGAGTTTTCCGTCGCGGTCATAATCGACGAAAGCGCAACCCGTTCCCCATGATTTGCCGTCACCGGCAACGCCGGCGAGCTCGCTGACTTCGGTTGAAGGTGCCGTTGCCCTGATTGTGGTAAAGGCGGTTCTTGCCGTAGTAGGTGACGTACAGATCATCGAACCCGTCGTTGTCGTAGTCGCCGACGCATGCGCCCTGGCCCCAGCCGATAAATTCAGTCCGGCCGCGCGCGTGACATCAGAAAACGTGCCGTCATGATTGTTGTGATACAGATGGCTGGTGGGATTCTCTTTGAGCGTTCGTCCAAAGCTGTGCCATTGACCAGAAAAATGTCAGGCCAGCCGTCGTTATCGTAATCAAGATCGCAACGCCGCTGCCGGTAGTTTCGATAATGTACTTCTTGGTATCGACTCCGCCGTTGACGTTCTGCATGTTGAGGCCAGCTTGCGGAGCGACGTCGATGAACCATGCAGGGCCGGGATGCGAATCGTTGGAGGGTAGGGGCTGCCGATTGTTCTTCGGCGCTGGACGAGCTTTGAGCTGAGGCAGCAGAGAGGAAAATCACAATCGTGAGACAGTCAGTGATGCTTTCAGCCACCCCCGCATAAAGGAATCGTAACAGCGCTGGAAGCGGATTGCAAGTAGCGCGAATATAATAAAAATTTATCGTGCGAACTTTCCTGACTTCCATTTTTGTAGTGATCGCCAGCGCTGTGACCAGCGCTCAGACGCTGCGCCAGGCTCCTCAGCTGAGACGAAACCGGCTGTGGCCAAGGCCAGGAAGCGGCCTCAGGTCCAGCGAAGCAGAGCCCACAAGAGACTCTGACTGCGGCTCATGAAAAGCTGGAACACGGCCAAACCCAAGAAGCGATTGCGATGCTCGAGAACATTTGGCAGTGCGCCGCGGGCAGCGCCGAAGGGCGTTCAACACGAACTCGGGATTGCCTACTACCGCACCGGCAAACTGATTCCGGCCGAGCAGGCGTTTGCGCGGGCTATGGAAGAAGACCCGAACGATATTGAATCGGTGCAGATGCGGGGCTTACCTGTACCGTCTGGGACAGCCAGCGGCGGCCATCCCGTATCTTGGAGCGGGTGAGGCAGTGGACGCCGAACGCGAATGCGGATGCCAATTATGTGCTAGGATTGTGCTATCTGAATTCGCAAGCGCTTCGATGATGCTCGCGTCGCTTTTGCCAACCAATTCGACGTGGCCTCCGGACTCCGGCTGCGGCTTATCTTCTGTTGGCAAAGATGCTGATGACGGCGAACCTGCCCGAAGCCGCGGCGGACGCAGCGAAGAAAGCGCTTGAGCTCTCGCCTAAACTTGCCCTGGCGCATTTCATGCTTGGAGAGTTTTATCTTTTCAAGTCGGATACGGAGCAGGCGCAGCGGAATTCGAATAAGAGCGCGAGATCAATCCGGCCAACTCCGCCGTCTATGACCGGCTTGGGGATGTTTATATCGCGGTCGGGAAAATATCAGCAGGCGCAGGAATCGCTCGCTAAGGCGATCTCGCTGGACACCTCGAGCACCGGACCATTTATTCAGATGGGAAAGGTATTGCTGAGGCGTAACGATCCACAGACGTCGCTGCTGTATTTGCAGCACGCAGAGAAGATGGATCCGGGCAACTACATTACCCACACGCTATTGAGCCAGGCGTACCGCAGTCTTGGGCGGGAAGAAGACGCGAAAAAAGAAATTCGATGCGGCATCGAAGATTCATGCTGAGAGCCAGTTGAAGTTGCAGCCCGCTGAAATAATTTTTACTCGCGGTGCCGCACTCGCGACCAACTGGATCGCCGACCGGAACGCCACGAGTCACTTTCACTCGCAAGAAGAGCTTCGAACGGCTTGACGTCGCTCTCGAGATTGGACGCCAAGGGTCTTTAATAACTCTTCCACTGAACCGTTCGCAAACATATTCGACGGCAGCCTGGGTTCCGATGGTTGTGGTTCCGGCGAGAATCATATACTGGCGAGCGGGGTCGAGCCCGCGTACAAGCGCCACGATTGCATAGTCCTCAACCAAGGGATGAGTGGAGTCGCTCGGGTAATAAATACTCGGCTGACCAGGCTCCGGGTGGACGTTGACAATTCCAAGCGCGCCTTTATGCGGACTAGAGTCGAGCCGCCTGAAAACGAACTCCTGGCTTCCAGGAAGATCCAGCAGGGTCAGGTTCTCAGCCGGCGAGCCAACGAAGATCAGATCATTGTTGCGGGCGTCGTCGAGCGAAAAAAGGCTGCCGCGCTTTACGCGCATGGGCTGATGCAACTGGCTGAAAACGTGATCCAAGTCGTGAACCGCCAGCACCTCGCCAACCCCCGTGTAGTGGTCCAGGATGAGTTCACCGGAATCGCGCTTCGGGTCCAGATAGCGCATGCCGGTTTCCGGACGGCCCACAAAGGCTCCATTGCTGAAGATGACCCAAGGCGCATCAGGGCCTGCCGTGAATTGGCTCCAGAACGCCCGCAGCGGAGAGGGAACTGTGGGTGTGGTCTGCTTCTGGGCGCGAGCAGAACTGAGCTCCATGAACAGGGTAGCGCTGGTCAGCAGAGCGGCGATTAAAAACAATAACAACGCACCGATGGCGAGCGTCCAACCCCTGCTCAAGCTCGGCTGAGGTGTAGGGGCTTCCGCTGGCGGATGAACGATGACAGGAGCGGGGGGGAGAGCCAGCGCTGGAACTTCACGCTCATGAAAGCTCAGGGTGTACGCCCCGTTGGGAACATCCACGATGACCGTATCGTGAACGCCCTCATGGCTGTAGTAGTCGACCAGCTTCAGGCGCAACCGCCCGGCCTGGACACGAATCGCTGAGTCTGATTGAGGATCAAAGTCTTCCGACCGCCCAAACACCTCGGTAGCTATCTGATATTCCTTGAGCGGAACTCCGGGTTGAGCCAAGGCATGGTCCGCGAGATAACGGAGCAAGTTTGCAAAGGGATTCTGCCTTGCGAAGGGTATGGCTCTGAACAAGCTTTTCAATTTGATTGAGGTAACGCGCTTTATCGTTGATCGGAACTGATGTAACAGACATGTAACGTACTGACCGGGCCCCTTCTATCACCCACAAATCAAACAACGTCCATCATTCTGTGACTTGTAACTTACACACTGATACTTCCAACTCAGAGCCAGCAAGCAGAGTATCCCGTGTTGCGGAGTGTTCGTGATCGGGGTGGCGTGCACTCCCTTGTACCTCAAAGCAAGCCGGGCCAGCATACATAGAATTTTTCAATGCTACTTCAATTCTTTGAAGGCTTGCAACAGGATCGGGTTTCCTGCGCCGAGCAGGAACTTTCCTTACGACAAATTTACTGACTGAAAAACTGAGCTGTTTTCGATTCGGACCTGCCGAGAGGCCGCTACCTGAGGAGGCGAAATGAATAAGAGCGATGTGAGCAATCATGGATTGGGCCGTGGGCGGAAGGCTTTCCGCTTAACAGGACTTGCGGTCTGTCTCGGGCTAGCTGTTTGTGTCTTGATGTACCCACAACTGGCTTCGGCACAGGCGGTGTACGGGTCGATCTTTGGAACGGTCGTCGACAGCAGCGGTGCGGTGGTCCCAAACGCCACGGTCACCGTGGCTAATGTCTCCAAGGGGACGTCGACCCGCGTCCAGAGCGACGCGAGCGGCCTGTATCGAGTCCAGCACCTCATTCCAGACACCTATAATGTCTCAGCCGAAGCCGCGGGATTCAAGAAGGTAACCACAGAGAACGTGGTGGTGTTCGCGGACACGGCGCCAAAGGTGGACCTGACCATGGCTGTCGGCTCCACACAGGAATCGGTCGTGGTTACCGCGGCAGCCCCCCTCCTTCAGACCGACCATACCGACGTGAACACGATTCTGAACGAGCGCGCAGTGGAGACGCTGCCGAATCTGAACCGGAATTTCACGGCTTTCGAGCTACTTACCCCGGGGACAACCTATATCGGGTGGAACGTTGACGAGTCGCAGAATCCACAGCGCAGCCAGCAGATTGAGGTCAACGGACAGCTTCCATTTGCGACCGGATACGAATTGGACGGCACCGACAACCAGGATCCCGTGATTGGTATCGCGGTGATCAACCCCAATCTGGATGCAGTATCGGAGATGAAGGTGACTTCGCAGAACTACGATGCGGAGTTCGGGAAGGCCGTCGCCGGGTTGGTGACCGCGCAAACCAAGTCGGGCAGCAACAGCTTCCACGGTATCGGCGTTCGAGTTCCGCCGCTCCGATGCGCAGCAGGCGCGCGATCCGTTTGCACAGGCGGAAAAAAATCCGATCACCGGCACGTTACATTCCAACAAACCTGCACAACCAGTTCGGCGGTTCGATCGGCGGACCGATCATCAAGGACAAGCTGTTCTTCTTTACGGACTATCAAGGGCTGAGGGAGAAGACGGGTATTTCGTCGCTGTTGACGGTTCCGACGGCGCAAGCTCGGTCTAGCTGCCTGGCAGCCGCGGCGGCCCCGGGAAACCCGGCGCTGACCTGCGATTTGAGCGAATATTTACCGGTTGGTCAGATTTACAATCCGAACAGCACGACTGCGATCGACGGCACGGGCAGAACAGCATTCACGAATAATCAGATTCCCGGGCAGTGCTCTCTCGGTCCCAGCGGTTAACTTGTTAAAGCTGTTGCCCGATCCGAACTTCGGAGCAGCGGGCCTGCTCAGCAATAATTACGCGGCTTCCGGGACCGGTTCGTTCCACACTAACCAAGCTGACGTACGAATCGATGATCAGTTTTCAGACAAGCTGCATTTGTTCGGTCGCTACACATTCTTCAATTCCACTCTCGACGGCGCGTCGGTTTTCGGAAATGCGGGCGGCTCGGGATTCGGCACGAACGGTTTCGCCGGTCATGACACAAGCTTGGATCAAAGCCTGGCTTCGGGCGGAGACTACACTCTGTCTCCGACGTGGCTGACGGACTTCCGCTTCGGATGGTTCCGCTACCACTTTAATGAGGAGCAGCCCGGGTTCAATCAACCTCTGGGATCTCAACTCGGCATTCCGGGTGTGAACACCGGGGACATCAATTTGAATGGCGGCTTGCCGTCCTTCAACATCGATAACTTATCCACTTACGGTACGACAACGGCCCCGTTCCTTGAAACCGAAAGCCAGTTCCAATTCACCAATAACTGGAGCCATATCGTGGGGCGGCACAACATCAAGTTCGGTGCTGATATCCGCTATGCAAGGCAGCACGCTGTGGGTCTGGACAATAACAACTTCCGTTCCGGCAACTTTCACTTCGCGGCTTCGGAGACGGGTGCAAGTGGCGCAAATCAATCGCCGGGCGTCGGACTCGCGACGTTCTTGTTGGGAGACGTAACACAGTTTCAGCGTACGCAAACCGCCGATACCAACGCGCAGGAACACCAATACCGCGCGTTCTACTATGCGCAGGATCAATGGCGTGTCACCGACACCTTCACCCTCAGTTACGGATTGCGCTGGGAGTGGTACTTCCCCGAAGCAGTAAATGGCAAGGGCAAGGGCGGCCTTCTTGACCTAAATACGGGGGATGTTCGGATTGCTGGGTATGGGCCCTATGGCAACGATCTGAACGTACAGAAGAGCTGGACCAAGTTTGCACCGAGGCTTCGGTTTCAACTGGCAGGCGCGTAAGAATACCGTCGTGAGAGCCGGCATCGGCCGAGTCTACGGAATCGGCTGGTCGGGTGACTTCTTCGGCGAAGTGTTGACTTTCACTTATCCAGTACAGGTGTCGCAGAATTTGAATTCCGCTGGCAGCTTCGCCTCGGTGTTCAACCTGAGTGGAGGTCCGCCAGCCTACTCGTTTGCTCCCATACCGTCGAACGGAAATTTTCCACTCCCTAACGGCATCAGCGTTCCGACACGTCCTCTGTCGGTGCGATTGCCGACCTTGGATGCATGGAACCTGACCATTCAGCAAGAACTCAACAACACGACGGCACTGCAGATCGCCTACGTCGGCAGCCACGGCATTCACAACATGTTCGATTCGTCGAACCAGTTCGATCCCAACCAGGCGACGCTAGCTGGATTCAACCGCGGCTTCACCTACAACGATCGTCAGCCCTACAACAATGGCGACGCGCAGTTGCTTGGAGTCGGGTATGGTCATCCATTTGGATGGACGCAGAGCCTTCGCTACAACGCAAACGAAGCCACCAGCAGCTACAACGCCTTGCAAGTGAAGTTGGAGAAGCGCTTCAGTCACGGCGTCCAGTTCCTGTCTCATTACACCTGGTCGCGCGCGATGTCGCACGAATCGTATTACTTTGCGATCGATCCACGTGTGGGATATGGGGCGAGTTACTACAATCGTCCGAATTCCTTCGTGCTGGCGGGCAACTGGGATCTTCCCGTCGGGAAAGGGAAGGCGTTCCTCGGCGACGCTCCGCGTTGGCTCGATTACGTCGTTGGCGGATACGCAATCAATGGCAACCTCACGATCGAAAGCGGACTTCCCTATACACCTTCCTATGCTTTGTGTAATTCCGATCAGGACATCGGAATCTGCCGCCCGAGTACGAACTTTCAGCCCTATCACGTAGGAGCGGGCAGCTACAATGCGCAGACTCACACCGTGCAATATTTCCAGCCCTCGCCTTATGAACTGGGCGGCGTAAATCCGGCGGGTGGCTTATTCCCGACGACCTTCGGACCTTACGTCCGTCCGGCATCCGGATCGTTCGGAAATATTTATCGCGACTCGCTGTATGGACCGGGGCTGGTGAATACGGATCTTTCGATCTCCAAGAAATTCCCGATTAAGGAGTCCGTGAACTTACAATTCCGTGCTGATGCGTTTAACGTGTTCAATCACGTGAACCTCGGTCAACCGAATGGTTGCGTGGATTGCCAGAACAGCAATGCTGGTCAGATTACCAGCATCGTTTCGAGCCAGGACGGAACCTCCATGCGACGGTTACAGTTTGCCTTGCGACTCGAATTCTGATCGGCCTATCAAACTCGGGAAAGGAAAAGGACATCGGGCAATAATCTTAGCTGGCCAGGATTCTTGCACTATCGTTACTGCCTAGGAGCGACGGGATGCAAGAATCTTGGCTAGGAATGGGGAAGGGCGACAGGCCGGTTCGGGTGCGCTTGCTGCCCCTCGTTTTTCTTGCGTTATCCCTTTCCGGTTTCGCACAATCCCGGGGCGGAGATTTAGAGCACGATCCCAACCTGAAAGAAATCCTGAGTTACATTCATACGAGTTGGGATTCGCTCACCCGCTCAACATCATCCTGCGTCGGAGTTCCTGATCCCAAGCTGGCTGCGCGCTCGGTGATCTATCTGCCGGCCGACGTCCCGGAACCGAAAGAACTCGAGGACATGAGCGGAAAATGCAAGGTTTCCATTTTGCACTTGCCAAGCGTGATTCATCAGCTGGGAAGTAGTGATGTGGAATCGATACAGCCGCCCGGTCTGCTGTATCTGAAGAACAAGTACGTCGTTCCTGGAGGCCGCTTCAATGAGATGTACGGGTGGGACAGCTACTTCATCATCCTTGGGCTCTTAAGAGATGGACGATTGGATCTTGCCCGGGGAATGGCGGAGAACTTCTTTTTCGAGATCGAACACTACGGTGCCGTACTGAATGCGAACCGTACTTACTATCTGACTCGATCTCAGCCTCCCTTTCTGAGTTCGATGGTGATGGCGATCCATGATGCCGAGAAGAGCGCGGGCAAAAATGACAACGCGTGGCTCGAAACTGCCTACTCCTATGTGAAGCGGGATCATGCGATGTGGACGCGCGAACCACATCTGGCGGGCAATACCGGTCTGTCGCGCTACTACGCGTTTGGGGAGGGCCCGGCGGAAGAGGCGCTTCAGGATGAGACGGACATTTACCGGCAAGTCGCAGCGTATTTTCTAACTCATCCGACAGTTCCCAGCTTTGAGGCAGAGGCGGCGACAGTACCAGAAGGAAAAGCCTCGGGAGCTGCCTATTCTGTGCAGGTTTGCGGGCCGGCATCCTCAACTTCTTGCGAGCCAGAGCAGTTCGTAAAGCTCAAGCCAGAGTTCTACAAAGGCGATCGCTCGATGCGAGAGTCGGGATTCGATATTTCGTTTCGGTTTGGTCCTTACGGGGCGGCAACCCCACATTTCGCTCCCGTGTGTCTGAACAGTCTTCTCTATAAAACTGAAAAAGACCTGGAACAGATGAGCCGCCTTTTGGGGAAGAATTCCGAGGCGACAGAGTGGCGCAAGCTGGCGGAAGCACGGCAGCAAGCCATCCAGAAATATCTCTGGGATGAACGACAGGGCCTGTTTTTCGATTACAACTTCGAAACTGAACAGAGATCGGACTACCGCTACGCGACCACGTTTTACCCTCTATGGGCAGGGCTTGCAAACGACAGCCAGGCGGAAGCGGTAGTGAAGAATCTAGGCACCTTCGAACAGCCCGGCGGGATAGCGACGAGCGTGCGTGAATCGCAAGGGCAGTGGGACTACCCTTTCGGCTGGGCTCCAATCCAGTTACTGGCGGTGGAGGGGATGCGTCGTTATGGACATAATGCCGAGGCGGACCGGGTTTCGACGGAGTTCTTGTCTACGGTGCTGCTGAATTTTGCGCGAGACAAAACCATTCGTGAGAAATACAACGTGGTGACGCGTTCGTCGGAGACTCTGGTGAAGGCCGGATATAGCGCAAACGTGATTGGCTTTGGCTGGACCAACGCCACGTTTCTTGAGCTGTTGCATGCCCTTCCGCAAAACAAGGCTGCCCATTTGACGTCCGCGAGTCCGGCGAATTCATCCCAATAGGCGTTCACATTCGTCTGTTCATAGGAGAGTTAATGAAAATAAGTGGCCGTGCGGGCGCTCTGCTCTTTTTCATAAGTCTCGTCATGGTTTCGGCGTCTCATGGGCAGGCCAACGAACAGGCTCCCACACTCTCCAGATTTCCATTTGAAGAGAGCGTTCCCCTGAAAATTACGCGCGAGGCAATTCCGACGCGACCATTCACGGTTGCAGGCCCGCGGGGTGCAATTCTAGGACAGCAAGACGGTTCCTTTGAGGCGTGGATTTTCCCCTGGAAAATTCTTAGCAATTTACGCATTACCGCCGAGATGGAGAACTATCCCGTGCCCATCGACGTGAACGAGCAGGCTGCCTGGATCGAGGTGAGGCCCGATCACACCACGATTACATTTGCGCATGCCAACTTCACCGTGAAGGAAGTCATGTTCGCCACCCACGGTGCTCCCGAAGGTGCAGGCGTTCTCGCGTTTTTTCAAGTGGAATCGATAAGGCCCATGACCCTCACTTTTTCATTCACGCCGGAGATGAAACGCATGTGGCCGGCTGAGTCCGCCGATCGGACTTACGGGGAATGGGTAAAGCTGCCGAGCGGTGGATTTTACGTGCTGCATACGAATTTCCAGGATCATGCTGCGGCACTCGAAATGCCCGGGGCCAGGTACGGCATCCTGCCTCCTTATCAGGAGCGTCCTAAGACGTATCCAGTGCAGTTCGTTCTTCACGTTGATCCAGCTACCGACGGGGACAAGTTGTTCCCATTGCTGGTTGCGACTGCGGACACATTTGCGGACTCGAACAGCGCAGCGCTGGCAGCCAAACTGGATGGGCTTGGGCGGTCGTTCCGGTCGGTTTATGAAAATAACGCGGCGTACTATAGGAAATTTCTTTCTGAGCACATAAGCATTGAAACACCCGATAAGCAATTCGATGACGCATTTCTCTGGGCCGAAGTCTCCATCGATCAGCTGAAAGTGCAAACCGAAACAAAACCGACAGAAACCGCGATGGTGGCGGGATATGTGGGTTCGGGCGACAGCGCCCGGCCAGGATTTGGCTGGTATTTCGGTCGGGATTCGCTGTGGACTCTGTATGCGGTAAATGCCTATGGAGACTTCCAACTTGCGCGCGACCAGTTGGAGTTCCTCATTCACCGGCAGAGCCCGGAAGGGAAGATCATTCACGAATGGTCGCAAACCGCCGACCTGGTGAATTGGAAAATTCTGCCGTTCGAATTTGCCTCGTCCGACGCCACGCCGCTGTTCCTGATGGCAACGAATGACTATCTGAAAATCAGCGGTGATACTGGATTCGTGCGATCACACTGGGAAGCACTGGAGAAGGCCTGGAACTTTGAGCGGGCGCATGATTCCGATGGCGACGGCATCTACGAAAACACAGAAGGATCGGGGTGGGTTGAATCCTGGATTCCGAACGTACCTCACCAGGAGATCTATCTTGCGGCGCTCGACCAGCAGGCGAGCGTTGCCTTTGCCAACCTCGCGAAGGCCACCGGCCACGCGCAAGAAGCAGATGAGGCTCAGCAACGTGCAGCACACATCGGACAGCAAGTAGAAAAGGAATATTACGAGACCGGTAAAGACTTCTACGCATTCAGCAGGGATGCAGACGGAACTCTGGACCCTAGTCCCACGATCTATCCCGCAGTAGCAGGCGTGGGATGGAACCTTCGAACTGGCGCATGCCGGAACTATGATGAGCCGCTGGGCTTCGCAGGAATTCTCGACCGATTGGGGTACGCGAGACCTGAGCCCGAGCGTTAGTTTCTATGATCCCATTAGCTATCACCAGGGCAGTGTGTGGCCGCTCTTTACGGGATGGGTCTCGCTCTCGGAGTATCGCAACGGCCGTAGCCTGTCGGGATACGCACACCTGATGCAAAATGCGGACCTCACCTGGGCACAGGACCTGGGAGCGGTCACGGAATTGTTGTCCGGGGAATTCTTCCGGTGGTTCGGACGCAGCACCTCGCATCAGCTATGGTCCTCAGCGATGGTGGTGACGCCGACGCTTCGCGGAATGTTTGGCCTGGAATGGGATGCTGCCGGGAACACATTGAGTGTCACTCCGAATTTGCCCGCGCAATGGGACGGAGCGAAGGTTGCGAACATTCCGATCGGCAACTCCCATATCGGACTGGATTTCAAACGGAATCGAACGTTTCTTTCCGTGCGACTCACGGGTGAATCGAGTTCTGTGAAGCTGGATTCGCGGGCTTCCGGAGCGAAGATGGAGGGCGGGGAACTGCGAATTTCTTTGCCAGCCGTTGAAGTCGGTATCGCTCACGGATTGCCCGCGCCAGGGGCGATTACGTCGCAGATGAAAGTACTCGAACAGACAGCATCTGGGCGGTCGTTGAAGCTTCGATTATCCGCTCCGGGCGACAGCACACAGGTCCTTTTTCTGCGTATCAACGATGCAAAGATTCACGTGCGAAGCGATGGAGCGGAGATTGTGCCCGATTCTTCAGACCTGAAGCTGAAGTTTCCTCCCGGCAACGGTTACGTCGAAAAGGTCGTCTCGCTGTCCTGGTAAGCTCGACGATTCTGGCCGGGAGGCTCCGACAGAATCCGGTTCTGTGCGGGCTCCGGGCCGACCAGTGATCACTTCGTGGTTCAGCCATCATTGTTTACAATAGGTATTCCTTGTACCCCTTCGTGAGTTAAGCCTTGTATGCTAAGGCTTTGGAATTATTGAACCTTGCCAGATTCGAACCAAAAACTCGGCGACTCTACGAACCTCGTCTATTGGCGAGTTGAGGGAAGCCTTCTTGATCTGACCACTGTACGGCCTGTGGCCTTTTTCAGTTGGAATGCTCAAACCTTCGCGTCGCGGTGGGTGCGCCGCGGTTTGGTCTTTCTGATGGCTTTGCTGCGTCCGGTGCTCTATGCCATCCACCGTGTGTTTGCTACGCGGGTTGTGCATACGGTGTTGCGAGGCATCAGCAAGGACCGCTTGGACTGGCTGGGCGAAGAGTACTTCATATACAAGTTAAAGCCTTACTTGAAGTTGCAGGGAGTGCGTCGATTGAAGGAGCTTGTGGACGAAGGAGCCGAAGTCGTCCTCGTCAGCCAGGGTCTCGATCATGTTATGCGTCCGCTGGCGCGGCATTTGGGAGTGAAGTGGGTGCTCGCGAACCGGCTGGATTTCAGAGATGGCATCGCAACCGGCAGACTGCTGGAACCGGTGATTCGGCCCCGGGGCGTGTTCAGCATGATCACCGAGTCCGGTGGTGACGGCAGGCGGACTGCGGACGAGCTACTTCGGGACTTGGGCCTGCCGAACACTACGGCACTACAGGCGGGCATTCAAGGCGCGGAGCGAAGTGTGCGTGGTAACGGCAGCTCCCATTGTCCATTTCGATCAAAAGCCCGAAACGCGCCCGCTTTCCGTACGCAAAGCTCTGGCCGGCAAACACGTCATGCTGATTGGAGTGACCGGATTTATTGGCAAGGTGTGGCTGGCAAATACGCTGATGGATCTGCCGGAGATCGGAAAGATTTATCTGCTGATTCGTTCGCAAAAGACCAACCCTGCGCAACGCAGGTTCGAGAGGTTGGTGGCGGAATCGCCGGTATTCGATCCGCTGTTCGAGAACTATGGTTTGGACCTGCCACAATTTCTGGCGGAGCGCGTGGAGGTCGTGGAAGGCGACGTAAGCCGGCCTGATCTGGGGATTGCGCGGGAAACCTCGGAACGGCTGGCCTCACGGCTTGATCTCATCGTGAATAGCTCCGGCCTGACGGACTTCAATCCTGACTTGCGGGACGCGCTGGCCACGAACGTGGATGCCGCAGTGTACGTTATGGACTTCGTCAGGAAGTCGGACCATGCAGCTCTGCTTCACCTTTCAACGTGTTATGTGGCTGGCGCAAGAGATGGGCGAGTACCGGAGAAGCTGCGTCCGGATTACACGCCGCTGAATGTTCCCGGTTACGATGCCGAGCGCGAGTGGCAGACCCTGCACGAATTAGTGGACGGCGCCGAGGCAAAGGCGGAAAGTGCAGAAGTGACCGAGGAACTGCGTAGACAAGCAGTTGGAAAAGAACATGCGGCGAAGAATTTGCGTGGGGCCGCCCTGGAAAACCAGATTCGCAAGAATAGGATCCGTTGGATGCGGAACTACCTGACGGAATCGGGTATTAAGCGGGCTCGGGAACTGGGATGGCCGAATACCTATACACTGACGAAAAGCCTGGCGGAGTCGCTGATTTGCAAGCATGGGCAGGGGCTCCCGATTGCCGTGGTGCGTCCGGCCATCGTGGAGACTTCTCTGGCAAAGCCGTTCAAAGGATGGAACGAGGGAATTAACACCTCGGCTTCGCTTTCCTATTTGCTGGGTACCTATTTCCGCCAGTTGCCCTCGAACGAGCACAAGCGACTGGATATCGTCCCGGTAGATTCGATTTGCCAAGGGATGACATTGATCGCGGCTGCGCTGATCGAACGGCGCCATGAACCGCTGTACCAGCTAGCAACTTCGGTGACGAACCCTTGCGACATGGGAAGATCGATTGAGCTAACCTCGCTGGCCCATCGGAAGCACTATCGCGCCCAGGAAGGACTGGAATATTGGCTGCGGCTGCGCTTTGACGCCATTCCAGTTTCGAAGGAACGATATCAACGGATGTCGGCGCCGGCACAAAAAGCGATCGTGAAATCGATTCAACGTATCATGACCCCGCTACCCCTGAAAAAAGCAGCATTGGCTAAGGCAGAACGTAGTCTGGAGCGAGTGGAGAAGCTGATCCAGTTATTTGAACCTTTCATTTTGCATAACGAACATGATTTCGTCGCGGACAATGTGGAAAAGCTCTCCTGGGCTTTGGTGCCAGAGGAGAAAGCGCAATTCGGATATGACACCCGTTCGATCGACTGGTGGGACTACTGGATCAACATTCACATTCCCGCGTTGCGTAAGTGGACCTATCCGCTGATCGAGGGCCGTCCGCTGGAAGCTCGTCCGGCGAGAGTATTTCAGCTCGCACCGGAACCGCAAAGCAACGGCGACGCCGTTAAAACAGGCACAAACGGAGCAACGTGGCGATATTCCTGACCGGTTCGACCGGCTACATCGGCGCACACGTCGCCGCAAATCTACTGGAACACCATTCGGGCAGCTTGAACCTGCTGGTACGCGCGCGCGATCCCCACGAGGCTGAACAACGTCTTTGGCAGGCGCTGCAGTTGCACTTGGATTTTCCCCGGTTCTACGAATATTTACAGACACGCATCCGCATTTTTCGTGGAGATCTGACCACCCCAGGATTCGGCCTGTCTTCACAGGATGAATACGACCGACTGATCCACACCACGGATTCGGTGATTCACTGCGCCGCTTCGTTAAACCGGAAGTCGGAAAAAAGCTGCCTCAACGTAAACCTGCGGGGGACGTTGGAAGTGTTGCAACTCGCGATGCGAGCGCACCATTATCACGGACTGCGTCGCTTCAGCCACGTCAGCACGGTTGCAGTGGCAGGAAAAAGGTCGAATGAAGTTGTCACTGAGGATCATTCCATTGAGTGGGACCGGTCGGATTACGATCCGTATGCGCGTACGAAAAAATTCTGCGAACACATGATCCGGCAGTTATTGCCCGAAGTGCCGCTTACCTTTTTCCGGCCCAGCATCGTCTTAGGCGACAGCCGGTACCCGGAAACCACACAATTCGATATGGTGCGCGCATTTGTATTTCTTGCCGGTCTGCCGGTATTGCCATTCCAGCCCGCTGACCAGATCGATATCGTCAACGTGGATTTTGTGGCCGACGCGATTGCTACTCTGCACCAGAAGGAAAGACCCCTCTACGACACGTATCACCTGTCTTCGGGACGGGATTCGCAGACGTTCCGCGAATTGACTGCGGCTCTAGCTTCGGCTCAAGGCAAGCGGCGGCCGGTCTTCCTGCCGTTCCTAAGAAAGCCGTTTGAGTCCATGGTGAACCTGCTGGCGAACCGCAAGGGAGCAGTTGGGCATGGTGCTTCGCTGATGAAGGTATTCATGCCGTATCTGACATGGAATACGGTGTTCGACAACACGCGAGTGACTTCAGAGATGGGACGCCGCCCAGTGCCGTTTTCCCAGTACAGCTTCCCACTATTGAAGTTCAGCAGGGAATCGAACTTCACCTACAACTACCAAGGTTGGCCGGCGACCACGGCCGGAGGGTCCGCGGCATGATGGACTTTCTGCTCGAGGCCTGGGTCAGCACGATCGTGGAGTCAGCGAAAGTGGGCTGGATGCTTGGCAAAGGCGAACGCTGGCAACCGGGAAAGAAACTGAAATTGCTGTTCGCCGGCTACAACGGCACGCGCAACACCGGGTCCGATGCGCGGGTGGAAGAGATGCTGCGCCAGGTTCGGCATGTGTTGGGGGCGCAAAACGTGGAATTCTCGGTGATGAGCCAGAATTTCAAAATGTCATCGGGCTACTTTGCCGATACCCGGCAGGTTCACCTACCGGACATTTTCCCTCCATTTCTGGCGAATGAAGTACCGAAGCACGACGGCGTGATCGCCTGCGAAGGCTCGATGTTCAAAAGCAAGTTCGCGAATGCACTCACCACTATGATGATTGGATCGCTGGGAATCGCGGCGGCCCAGAACAAACTTTCCGTCGGATACGGCGCCGAGGCTGGGCACATGGATCCGATGATCGCGAAAATGTGCTCGCGCTTCTGCCACAACTCGCTGGTGATTACGCGAAACGACGAATCACGCACCATACTGCGCGACTTGGGAGTTCCGACAGAATTGGGTACGGACACAGCTTGGACGTTTGAGCCGCATCCTGCAGAGTACGGACAGAAGGCGTTACGCGCAGTGGGATGGGATGGAAAGACGCCGGTACTTGTTGTCTGCCCGATCAACCCGTTCGAATGGCCGGTGAAGGCGTCCGTTGCGAAGTTTGCGGCACACGGTCTGGCGGGCGCTTACAAGGAGAGCCACTACCGATCAGTCTATTTTCACAACTCGGGTCCCACAGCAGAGCGTGCGTACGCGCACTATCTGGACTCGATTGCGAACGCGGTGTCCAGCTTCCGGCAAGCGGCAAAACATATTTGTGATTATGGTTGCGACGGAACGGCTGGATGCGCGGCCGGCAAACAGGATTTCTGAAAAATTAGGCGGAGTTCCAGTGCTGACCTCCGACGACTACAACATGTACGAACTGGTAAGTATTCTGCGTTGCTGCCACATGATGGTGTCCTCGCGTTATCACGGTATCGTCACGTCTATGCCGGCGCTGGTTCCGTCGGCGGGCATTACGATGGATGAGCGCATCCGAAATTTGATGCGGGACCGCGGACATGAACGGTTGCTGATGAATGTAGATGATCCTGACCTGGAGGCGCGATTGGGGACGGCCCTCGACCAGTTGAGCCGGGAAGGGGAGAGCATCGCGGATGCAATTGGGCGTTGCGTGGTGCGAAATCTGAAGGTTATGGCGCGCATGGGGGTTTATTTCGAGGAAGAAGTGCAGCGCCGTTACCCGGAGTTTCCGACCCGCACCGGGGAATGGAGTTGGGAAGATTATCTACCTCCGATGAGCCCGGGATTGAAAGACCTGATTACAGCCTATGGCGGCTGAGACGATCTCGACCTAACCACGAACCGTGAGTTTCCTAGCTGACATCTTCGCCGCTCTGGACACCGATCTGACGGTGCTGCAAGTTTTTCAAGAGCAGGGCCCGGCGGCGTTTTCCGGTCGAGACTTGCTGGCCAGAGTTGCCAGGGCTCGGGGCTTTCTCCGTAGCCGAGGTTTGAAAGCAGGCGATCGCTGCGCTTTATTGGCGCACAACAGTGTGGACTGGGTGGCGATGGATCTGGCCATTATCGCGGAGAATTTGATCGTAGTCCCGCTGTATGCCAGGCAGGCCGCCGCAGAACTGGTAACGATGATGAAGGATTGCACTCCCGCCGTGATCTGCTGCGGGGATGCGGACTTGAAGGCTGCAATTGCACAGGAGTGGGAGGGAAGTCCTCCGCAGGCGGTGCTCTCCGATATTTTCAGTTTGAAGGATAACGAAGCGAGGGAGCTGCCGAGTTTAGCTGAGTCGGACCCGGTTGCGATCATTTACACGTCGGGCACGTCTGGGGATGCCAAGGGCGTCGTGCTGACGGCGGGAAATATCGGCCACATGCTGGGCTGCACTTCGGGGCGATTGGACGTCCTGATGGACGGAAGTCAAAAACGGGACCGGGTATTTCATTACCTTCCGTTTTGTTTTGCCGGTTCGTGGGTGATGTTGCTCACCTGTCTGCTGCGACGGAATTGGCTGACACTGAATGGGGACTTGAGCAAACTTTCGGGAGAAATGCGACTAGCGGCGCCGGACTACTTTTTGAATGTGCCGCAGTTGCTCGAGCGGATGCGCCGGGGGATCGACGAACAGCTGTGGAAAACGGGCGGATTTGCGTTGACTGTGTATAGCAGAGCGAAGGGGGCGTGGATTCGGAAGCAGGAAGGACACGCCAAGGCCTCGGATTCAATCTGGCTGGGATTGGCCAGTAGGATTGTGTTCCCTACCATTCGCAAGAAGATGATTGGACCGAATCTTAAAGCCTTGATCTGCGGTTCTGCTCCTTTGAATGTGGAGACGCAGCTCTACTTTATGATGCTGGGAATTCCCGTTCTACAGGTTTATGGCCTCACCGAGACCACGGCGATTTGCACCATGGACGATCCCAAACGAGTGGAAGCCGGGCGTGTTGGTCCGGCCATTGCGGGGATCGAGATGAAGTTGGGCCAGAATGACGAGATCGTCGTGCGAGGGCCAAACATTTTTCTGGGTTATTGGAACCGGCCCGCAGAAACTGCAAAGGCTCTTGCAGAATGGCTGGTTTCATAGCGGTGATCAGGGCGAGGTGGATGACTCCGGCAATTGGCGGATTATCGGGCGCATCAAAAATCTCATTATTTTAGGCTCCGGCCACAACATCGCTCCGGAACCGATCGAAGAGGAACTGCTTGAGCGGATTCCGCAAGCGCAGCAAGTCGTGCTGGTCGGAAATGCTCGCAGCTATCTCTCGGCGATTGTGACTGGAGACGTCACGGAAGAAAAAGTGCAGTCCGCCCTGGATGCGGTGAATGCTGGACTGCCGCATTACAAGCAAATCCGTGCCTTTTACATTCAGAAGGAGCCTTTCTCGATTGAGAATGGTTTACTGACCGCAAATGGGAAGTTGAAGCGGGACCTGATTTCCTCACGACTGAAGACTGAGATAGAGGGCATGTATTCTGTCAAACAAGCGGTATAGGTGCTTATGAGCCGATCCAAGGGACAAGCACTCTCCTGGGAGCTGATAAACGGAGTCGTTGAATTGGAGCTGCACCGCCCTCCAAACAACGAAATCGGCTCGCTGACATTGGAGGAACTCGAACGGTTTACTGCCGTGCTGAAAGACATTGAAGATCAGGCACATGCTCTGATCATCTACAGCACGTTGAAATCGGGATTTTGTGCGGGAGCGGATCTGCGGGAACTTTATCGCCGTTTGCAGGAGATGGATCGCGGGGCAGCGACCAAAGGCGTCCGGGATTTTCTGAATCGTATTCACCGGGTCATGAACGCAATTGACTCTTCACCGCTGACGACCATCGCCGCAGTTCACGGAGTTACGTTCGGTGGAGGATTCGAGCTGGCACTGACTTGCGACTTGATCATTGCCGATAAGATGGCGCGATTTTGCTTTCCGGAATTGCGGCTTGGGCTGATTCCTGGATTTGGGGGAATCCCGCGTCTGAAGCGTGATCTAGGGAACGCCGTGGTGCGTGACCTTCTTCTGACCGGGCGAAGTTTCAACGCGAGCAAGGCGCAAGCCATCGGACTGGTAAGCCAGGTCGTCTCGGAGGGGAATGCTCTGCAGGCGGCCCGAAGCACAGCCGCACAATTGGGCAAGTTTGACCGCCACACCGCTAGCACTGGCAAGCAGTTCATCAAGCCGATTCCGGTGGAGGAATTGCGGCAGGAAATCGAAATCTTTTGCGAACTATTTACCCGGCCTGCGGTTGAAGAAGGCTTGCGTAAGTTTGTGGAGAGCGAAGATGCGCAGCCCTATTTGCCTTAAAGCGCCGGAATGAAAAGACAATGACAACTTCAGATCAGACGCTCGACCAGATCATGCAATTGGCGGCCGCACACTTCAAAGTGCCGCGCGAAAAACTTACGCCGGATGATGACTTTTTCAAGACGCTTGGAATTGATAGCCTGCAGGCGCTCGATTTGCTCACACGCTTAGAGAACCATTTTCACGTCGAGTTACCGGATTACGAATTGCAGGGAGTCTCTGATTTCCGAACGCTTGCGGAACGAATTCAGGCCAGGTTATAGGATCACACGATTTCCATCGCATGTTGAATCTGGATCAATATACGTCGCTGGGAGCGGCGTTGCGGGATGCGCTTGAGCGCTGGCCGAATCAGGAGTGCCTGATCGAGTCAGACCGCGACAAGGAGAAGACTCGGCTCACCTACTCCGACTTCAAAGACATGGCGCGGCCGCTGGCTCGTGCCCTGGAGGACGCCGAACTTCGGGCTGGAGATCGCGCGGCGATCATCATGACCAACCAGTCGAAATGGCTGATTTCGGCATATTCCATTTTCTTCTGCGGCGGCGTGCTGGTGCCTCTCGACTACAAGCTTAGTGCGGCGGAACATCTGCAACTGCTTGCCCACAGCAACGCCAAATTTGCGATTGTTGAGTATCACTTGTGGCGGGCGATCATCTCGTCGCCTGAGTTCAAGAACCACAAACTGAAAACTGTGCTGGTTACCGAAGCCCCTCCGAGCGCCGACCTCGGCGGAGCTTTTCGTTGGGAGGATTTTCGGCGGAAGGGCGATCCGATCTTTGTGCCGCGGCAACGACAGGACGTCGCCTGTATCGTGTATTCCTCCGGCACCGGCGGACGACCGAAGGGCTGTGTGCTGACGCACGAAAACTACCTGGAACAGTGCAAATCGCTGACTGCCTGGTATCCGTTCTGGCCGGGAGTTCGGTACCTGAGTATTCTTCCTACGAATCACGCCATCGACTTCATGGTTGGTTTTATTGGGCCCTTTGTTTGTGGGGCGTGTGTGGTACACCTGCGCACGCTGCGTCCCGAGTTCGTGCGCGACGCGTTTGTGCGTTACCGAATTACTTATGTCAGCCTGGTTCCGATGGTTCTGAAAAACCTAGAGCGAGGCCTGCGGGCAAAGTTCGACGCCTTATCGGCTCCGAAGCGGGCCCTGCTGAACGGGCTAATCGCCATGAACAAGATGCTCACCGGGTCCCATCCCAATGTGGCTCTAAGCCGCAAGTTACTTCCGCAGGTTCACCGGGCATTTGGGGGAGACTTGAAGGCAATCATCGTAGGCGGCGCTTTTATGGAGCCCTCAACCTTGCAGTTCTTTTACGATCTGGGAATTCCCGTGGCCAACGGTTATGGGCTTACGGAAGCCTGCACCGCACTGACAGTGAATGATCTCAAGCCTTTTCGCGCCGATACTGTTGGCAAACCGTTGCCCGGGGTCGAGGCAAGAATTTTGAGCCCCGACGAGGAAGGCATCGGCGAAGTTGCAGTGCGTAGCGGGACGGTAATGTCGCATTATTTGGACGATCCCGAACTCACGGCTGAAACCATCGTGGACGGTTGGCTGCTGACCGGAGATCTCGGTCGGTTTAACGGAAACGGTCATCTTCAGCTTTTTGGACGGAAGAAGAACATGATCGTGACCGAGGGCGGGAAGAATATTTATCCCGAGGACATTGAATCCGTGTTCGACAGTTTGCCGGTCAAGGAGTTCGCCATTTTTGCGGCGAACTATGTCTGGAAGCCCAAGACGATCGGCAAGGAAAAGGAAAAGCTGGTGCTTGTCCTGCGATTGGAGCAGAACCAGGAATTTTCTGATGCCCTTAAGAATGACATCAACGCCAGGAACCGTAAGTTGCCAGACTACAAGCGGGTCGGTGGTTACCTGATCTGGCAGAAAGATTTCCCCCGGACCGCCTCCATGAAGATCAAGCGAAATGAACTAGGCGAGGAGATTGGAAAAACCATCGATCGCGCAGCTGTACTTCCTTTGTGAGCGAACCCTTTTTGGCAATCGTGAATCCGGCGGCAGGGGGCGGGCAGTGCCGGAAATTGGTTGGACCCGCGCTCGAGCGGTTGCGATCTGCCAAAGTGTCTGTTGATGTGAAAGAGAGCCGAGAACCGGGGGACGCAACCAGGCTCGCGCGAGACGGGTGGCAACAGGGATATCGCAGGTTCATCGCAGTCGGAGGCGATGGGACTTCCTACGAAATCGTCAATGGCATTTTCCCGCAAGCGATGGAAGGGTCGAATCCCACTTTAGGTTTCCTTCCGCTTGGGACCGGTAATTCCTTTCTGCGAGATTTCCCTGTACGTACGATCGAGCAGCGGCTCGACCTTCTCACTGCCGGGGTTTCGCAAGCAGTGGATGTGATTCGGCTGACGCACTCCCAAGGCGTGCTTTACTACATCAATTTGTTGAGCATGGGCTTCGCGGCGGATGTCGCGATGATGCGCGCCCGCAATTTCAGCGGATGGGGGGAACTCGGGTATCAGAGCTCTATTTTCATTTGCCTGACCCGCTTTCGGCGGCGGCCATTTCCTCTGCGGGTAGATGGAGAGACGCAAGTAGACCGTCGTCGCTGTCTGTTTCTAACCTTCAATAACAGCAAATTCACCGGTGGAACGATGATGATCGCTCCGCAAGCCGATACCGCGGACGGCCTGATCGAGTATGTACGATGGGGGCCGATCGGGCGGGTAGGGCTGATTCGCAACCTTCCAGGCTTGTACGACGGCACCCATGTGAACCATCCACTTGCGGAACGAAGAGCGGTCCGGCGAATCGACTTTGAGTTCGATGCTCCGGTGGACGTGATGATTGATGGGGAGACCATGACTCTTCACTGCCAGGCGCTCGATGTGTTGCCGTCGGCGCTGAACGTCGTGGTATAAAAATCAATCGGGGCCGGAGACCATAAGCCCCGTCCTTAGCGTGGAAAAGTTATGTCGCAAGAACGCAGGAAAAAACAAGCCGAGCGCGAGCAAGGGAATGGGGCCCGTAGAACCCTGATGGGGAGGCTGCTGATAACGCTGGTCATCGTGGCGGCGTTCGGAGGAGCCTTCTACTTCGGTATTCACAAGCGTAACGCGCGACTGGATGCATTCGCCAAATGCACCGCGGATCATGGCGCGAAGATGTATGGCGCCTTCTGGTGCCCCCATTGCCAGGAGCAAAAGGAGGAGTTTGGATCGTCCTTCGAATACGTGAATTACATCGAGTGCGGGGTAAAAGGTGACCTGCACGCCCAGACTGCGGTGTGCAAATCGGCGGGCATCAATCACTATCCGACATGGGAGTTCCCCGACAAGACACGGATCGAGGGGAAGGAATCATTTCAATCTTTGAGTGACCGAACCGGGTGCACACTTCCATGAGGCGTAGCCCGCGTTGGGTGTTTGTCACGATATCGGTGCTGTCCGTGATCGGAATCGCAGTCTCTTCTGTTTCGCTCTACCATCATTACGGATCTTCAAAGAGTAACTTCTGTGATTTCGGAGAAAGTTTCAACTGCGACATCGTCAATCGGAGCACATATTCCTCTCTCTTCGGCATCCCGGTGGCTTTGATCGGCATCTTGGGATACGGCACTTTGCTGGCGCTGGCTACTGTCTATCGCTCAAAGGCCGAGACCCCAGCGATGTTAATGATTGCTTCGACTCTAGGGCTGGGTTTCGCAATCTACCTGACCTACATTGAGCGATTCGTATTAGGTACGTGGTGCATTCTGTGTTTGTCTTCCTTCGCGATGATTGTTTTGATTACGGTATTTTCTTCGGTGCTGGTGGCGCACAGCGTTCGTAACGCGTGAGGGGTCCCGCGAATCTAATCTGAAAATGGAACAGATTACACAAGAGCAAGCTGCGCAATCGGACGGGACTGTGGTCACCGACAATCCCTCAGTTGTAGGTGAGTTGCGCTTGCACCAATTTCAAAGTGCAGTCTTCAGGAATACGCGGTTTCTACGGGTCTGGCTTCCTCCCGGCTACAACGATGTGGAGACTTCTGAGCGCCATTATCCGGTGTTCTATTTAAATGACGGACAAAATCTATTTGACCGTTCGATCGCCTTCGCCGGCGTGGAATGGGGAGTGGACGAGACGGCGGATCGTTTGATCCGCGAGCAGGCAGTCCCGCCGATGATCGTGGTCGGAATCGACAACGCTCAAAGGGATCGAGCCAAAGAATACCTGCCCTATCGGGCTTTCAACCCTCCGATACTCAGGCCAAAAGGCAAACGCTATCCGGAGTTCCTGATCGACGAAGTCATGCCCTTTCTGACAAAACGGTATCGAATCGCGCAAGGGCCCGAAAACACAGGAATTGGGGGATCGTCACTTGGGGCCATTATTTCGCTCTTCGTCACCTTAGACCGGCCGGGCATTTTCGGACGCCTCTTGCTGGAAAGCCCGTCTTTGTTCGTGTCGAACCGGCGGCTGTTGAAATACAGTCATGCGTTTCGACACTGGCCGGAGAAGATCTATATGGCGATTGGCACTCGTGAGGCCGGACGTGCTGATCAGGACATGCAGACCGTCAACGACGTTCTGCACTTGGAGCGGACATTACGCCGATCTGGGTTAGGGGAGGATCGTCTCAGGGTCGTAATCGACGAAGGAGCGACCCACAGTGAAGGAGAATGGGCAAAGAGATTTCCTGAGGCCTTGACCTACCTCTTTGGAGTTGCCCAGCCCCACTCCTAAATGCCGAAGCGAAGAGCATTGGTGCAGGGCTGAGGTCGAAAAACCTCAGCCATGACCCCCTTTTACGACAACTACCAAACTGGATTTCCGTCCTTGTCGCGGAAGACAAAGGTGTCGTTGCCTCGCTTGACCTCGCGGGCGAAGATGGTGT
Organism: Terriglobia bacterium; assembly: GCA_963797845.1. Lineage (GTDB taxonomy): Bacteria > Acidobacteriota > Terriglobia > Terriglobales > Acidobacteriaceae > DASREM01. The sequence continues at coordinate 9,939 of CAWCRE010000003.1, read as the reverse complement.
CGACTCCTTCGAAATGCACCTTCGAGCCGGTGACCTCAAGTTGATCCCCAGCCTGGAACACTAACTCGTAAGTCTTCACAAATTTCGTCGCTGCCAAGTGGACTTCGATCGATGATCCATCGGCGAGCTTCAGGATAACGTGGGTACCAAGGCCGCCGCTTACCGGGCATTGTCGGTCACGCACCTCGGTAACAGTTCCTTTAAAGACAGCTTCGGTCGAAGGGTCATATTTGGGAGGTTTTTCCGCGAATGCGGGAACCACGACTGCCACCATCGCTACGATGAGCAAGAGTCCGAGCCATGTTTTCATGGACGCTCCTCCTTCTCCGAAGGTCCCGAATGCTGGGCCTCGGCTGCTGAAGGAAGTATGACTTGCTTTGTCGCAGCAGCCTGTGATCGTTATCACTTGCCACAGTGACGGCGTACCGGGCCAGAGTCAGGGGTTGTAACTCTCTAAGAAGGCGGAAGATTGGTCGGGATACACGATCCATGTCCGTCGTCCTGGGAATTCGGACCACAGTTCAAGGTTGGCGGTTTTGCCCATGTCTCGGGCCCAGATGATTTTACTGGTTTGCAGGTTGGCGCAGTTGTACACCCATTCAGTTGCGGGGTCGTGCGAGGCACTGTAGTGGACGAATACAACTTGTCGATCCGGCATCTGTTTGAGGGTGGAGACGATGTGGGCGCGTTCCAGGTTTCCGCGAGGCCACCGGGGCTCCAGCGGAGCATGCGCAGCAATCGCAATCAGCCTCAGGATCGCCATGGAGCAGGCGACCATGAATACAGCCCGCGGTAGATTCGGTCCTAACCTTGAGTTGCAGTGCGAAAGATGGCGAAGGCCCTGTACCAGCACCAGGTAGAGCAAAGCTGTTGCAGGAGCGAAGTAGTGCGGCAGGAACCAGGTCACAAGCGACGACGAGACCAGCATCAGCGCGAGGGTGGCAAAGGCGAAACGCAGACGACGGTCTCGCCACATCCAGGGCAGCGCAAGCAAAGGGATCGTCAGCAGTACTCCGAGATAGAAGTTCCACCAATTGAGGATTCGGCTTGCCGACTGGCGCAGAAACCCCTCGGGAGTTCGAAGTTCCTCGTATTGCTTGCGATCGTTTGCGTAGAAGATGCGCAACATGTCGTGTCGGTAGGAGATTTCCGGCCTAGGCTGCTGGAACAGAAAGAAAGGCACGCTCGCATAGAGATGTTGGTCGACCTGGTAGGTCATACGCAACGCGCTTCCGGTTACCCGATGGTAGTAATAGCCTGTGGCGATGGCCGCAACGATCAGTAGGATCAAGGCTGGAACAATGATGCGAAGTACCAAAATCTTAGGTTGTGGCCGCTTTTTACTGGAGACCCAAACTACCAGATAACCTGCAACGGCGATTGCCAGAACCAGGCCCTCGAATGGACGGCTATTCGCAAGCAGAATGAAGCCGAAAGTCATCCACAATGACAGCGAAATCGTGGCGCGGCGTTTCAACCTTGGAAGTGCACCCAGCACCAGAGCAGCAGCGAATGCAACGACAGATGCGCTCCAATAGCCGTTTATCCAGTAGCTGAAAATCCCGAGCCGAAGGACAGCAAACAACCCTCCCAGCAGCGCCCATGCAGGGGGAAGCCAGCCTTGAAGCATCCAGCACAGTGCCGAACACATTGCGGCTGTGATCAGCAGCTGCCCAATCCAGGGCTGACCAATCAATTGACCGGCCGCGAGAACCAATCCCTGGACAGGCGGGTAGATCGACATGTACGTCGGTTGCATGATGACGTGGAATGTTTCGAAGTGCTGCCAGGCTGGCGGCGTTGGGTTGGTCAGCCGTCCATGGGCGAACGTATCGGCCGCGAGCAGATAGCTGAACTCGTCGTGCCACTGCGGTTGCGGCACTCCGAGAACTGGAATGAATCCGATGCGTAGTCCCAGCACGAGCAGCCCAGGGAGAAGTACCGACAGGCATTTTCTTCTAGCGAGATGCTGAAACCAAGAGGGAAAGACCCGCCTTGATGGAGATCTTCGCCTTCCTAGCAAAGCGAACGCAACCACCGTCATTAACGATTCGACGAGAATGAGCGACCACTGCAATTGCAGTGATGGGATTGCCGCCATGAGGATGGAGATCAACGTTTCAGGATTTCAGCATGGCCTTTATTCGTCCGACTCGAGCGCAAATGCGTACGCAGCTGAACCTTTACGGTTTTTCGGGGCTTAATTTGTCCAAGATTCCGTTCGCAACTTCAATCATCTCGGGATCCACTTTGCGGTTCTTGGCAATCGCTTCCATTAAGGGAACGGAGATGATCCGGTTTCCACGCAGAGCGGCCATCATTCCCCAATCGCCGCGGTGGACCATGTCGATGGCTCCGATACCGTAACGGGTCGCCAGCACGCGATCAAAGGCGCTTGGAGAGCCTCCGCGCTGGATGTGGCCCAACACAACGGCTCGCGTCTCAAAGCCGGTGCGCTTCTCGATTTCTGCGGCAAGCATGTTGCCGATGCCCCCGAGTCGCACATGCCCGAATTCGTCTTTGCCGAGGTCTTGCAGGACTGCTTCTCCGCGCCGCATCTCTCAGAGGAGAATTTCGCTCCTTCTGCGGCGACTACGATGCTGAAATAGCGGCCACGCGCGTGGCGCAGGCGAATGGTTTCGGCGACTTTGTCGATGTCGAACGGAGCCTCGGGAATGAGAATCACATCCGCTCCTCCGGCGATGCCGCTGTACATGGCGATCCAGCCAGCGTCGCGACCCATGACTTCTACCACCATGACGCGGTTGTGCGCTTCGGCAGTGGTGTGGACGCGATCGATCGCACCGGTGGCGACGTTTACGGCGGTATCGAACCCAAAGGTGTAATCGGTTCCAGCCAGATCGTTGTCGATGGTTTTTGGCACGCCAACCACTTTGACGCCTTTTTCATGCAGCTTCTGCGCGACGGAAAGGGTGTCGTCGCCGCCGATCGCAATGAGTGCCTCGATGTTGTGCTGCTTGAGGGTGGCGACGCAGGTCTCCAGTCCGTCAGCGCGTCTTGGCGGGATTGGTGCGGGAGGTGCGAAGGATGGTGCCGCCGCGCGGCAGAATTCCGCCCACGGTGGAAAGGTCGAGCGGCATCGATTTGTTTTCCATCAATCCGCGCCAGCCTTCCATAAATCCGACGAACTCGTCCTGATAGTGGAAATGACCCTTGCGCACGACGGCGCGAATCACGGCGTTTAGACCGGGACAATCGCCTCCACCAGTCAACATTCCAACCTTCATCGCTTGCTCCTATGAAGAGTGTTTAATAATGTGTTTCAGGCCTCGGTTGCGGAATACACCACGGGCTTCGTTGGCCGAATGTGGAACTCCTAAGACTATCATCAAACGCATTGGGCGGTGGTGTGAGGCGCATCCTTGCAAACCACTTCCATCGATGTGATTGCGAAGTGTAACAATTCTGCAGCCAAAATGTTCCGACTATTTCGCTGACGGATGATCCGTATGCCTTCAGATTTTGCGAATTTTCGGCTGGTTGGCGGTGATCGCAACCGGTTTGCTCGCGGTTCTCACGATTGCGGTGCATCGGGGCGAGCAGATCAACGCCATGTGGCTGGTTGTGGCCGCGGTCTGTGTCTACGCGCTCGGATATCGTTTCTACAGTGGATTCATTTCAGCCGAAAGTTCTTGGCGCTGGATAGGCATCGAGCCACTCCCGCCGAACGGCTGGAGAATGGCCGCGATTTCGTTCCTACGAATAAGTGGGTTGTCTTTGGACACCATTTTGCCGCTATTGCCGGGCCCGGGCCGCTGGTCGGGCCAGTGCTAGCAGCGCAATTTGGATATCTTCCAGGCACGCTGTGGATTCTGGCGGGCGCGGTATTTGGCGGCTGCGTGCAGGATTTTGTTATTCTGCTGTTCTCAGTGCGCCGTGATGGCAAGTCGCTCACCGAAATGGCGCGCGAGGAAATCGGGACGCGTCGGCGGCTTTGTGGCCTATGTCGCGGTGATCAGCATCATCATCATTCTGCTTGGAGTTGCGGCCTTGATCGTTGTGAACGCGCTGAAGGCGAGTCCATGGGGTACGTTCACCATCGCGATGACGATTCCCATCGCGTTGCTGATGGGGATTTATCTGCGCAGGCTTGCGTCCCGGCAAGGTGCTTGAAACTTCGGTGCTGGGATTTGTGCTGGTGCTGCTGGCGATCTGGGGAGGGCAGTGGGTTTCGCAGACGTCGCATCGCTTGCGGACTGTTTCACGTCTGAGCGCGTCCACGCTGGCAGTCCTGATCATCGTGTACGGATTTGCGGCTTCGGCGTTGCCGGTATGGCTGCTGCTGGCGCCGCGCGATTACCTGAGCACGTTCGTGAAACTGGGACGATTGCGCTGCTGGCGGTGGGCATTGTGGCGCTCCGTCCCACGCTGCACATGCCGGCGCTCACCCGCTTCATCGACGGCTCGGGACCGGTGTTTGCCGGGAAGATTTTTCCTTTTGCGTTTATCACCATCGCCTGCGGCGCGATCAGCGGATTTCATTCTCTGATTTCGAGCGGCACGACTCCGAAACTGATCCGGCGGGAACCGGAAACGCGCATGGTGGGATACGGCGCGATGCTCTGCCGAATCGATGGTGGCGATCATGGCGACGATTGCCGCTTGCGTGCTGCAGCCAGGAACTTATTTCGCAATCAACAGTCCGGCGGGAATCGTGGGCAGTTGCCCCGGAAGCGGCGGCCGCGACCATCAGCGGTTGGGGATTTCCCGTTACCGCGGCCGAGATGCATTCGCTGGCGCAAGCTGTCGGCGAGCAAACGTTGTTTAACCGCACCGGCGGCGCGCCTGCTTTCGCGGTGGGCATGGCGCACATTTTTTCCAACAGCCTGGGCGGACAGGCGCGTGATGGCGATCTGGTATCACTTCGCCATCATGTTCGAGGCGCTGTTCATTCTGACCGTGCTCGATGCCGGTACGCGCGTGGGCCGCTTCATGGTGCAGGACGCTTTAGGCCACGTCTGGAAGCCTCTGGGCCGAACCAGTTGGTATCCATCGATTCTCGCGACCAGTGCGTTGATCGTCGGCGCGTGGGGATATTTCCTGTGGCAGGGCGTGAAAGATCCTTTGGGCGGAATCAATTCCCTGTGGCCGCTGTTTGGGATTGCGAACCAGTTGCTGGCGACTGTGGCTTTGTGCGTGGCGACGACCATCATTGTGAAGATGAGAAAGGCGACGTACGCGGCTGGTGACTTTGGTCCTCTGGCCTGGCTGGTGGCGGTGACGTTTACGGCGTCATGGCATAAGATTTTTGACCCCAACCCGCGGATCGGATTTCTCGCTCATGCCCAACAATTAGCCAACGCGGCAGTGCAGGCGCCGGAACCTGCAAGACTGATTTTCAATGATCGTCTGGATGCCGTCGGTCACTGCCGCGCTGATCTTAATGGTGGCGATGATGCTGGTCGAATCGCTGTTGGAGTGGGGCAGAGTGCTTTCCGGGCGGAAGTTGCCGGTGGTGAAAGAAGCTTCTTTTGTGGCAACGCGGTTTGCCACGGAGGAGCGATGAAACGATGGTGCCAAGCCCTGAGAGCCCGACTGGGCCAGTCTGGACAGATTCTTGTCTCGATGTTGCAGGAGATTTTCGACGAGTCCGCTTACGCCCGGTTCCTGACCGGCAAGGCCTGACGACGTCACGGAAGCTTATGGGAGGTTCGTCCGCGAACAAGGGGAAGCGAAGGCTCGCCGTGCCAAATGTTGCTGAGTTGCTGATCGAGGCTTGTAAAAGCCGCGGTGCGATATATCACTCGATACCGGTTGTACACTTTGGCCATGCGTGTGTTGGGAATTGACTGCGGGACCGAGTACACCGGCTACGGCGTCGTGGAACTCTGCTCCGACGGCAAACTCCTTTGCCTGACCTGCGGTGCCGTCAAGCTTTCTCCTCGCGAAGCCCATGGCAATAAGGCTGTCGAAACTATCTTCGACCGAACTTGTCAGCAATCATCCAGGAGCATCAACCCGACAACGTCGCGATCGAGGATGTCTTCTACGCGGTGAACGTGAAGTCGGCGCTGAAACTCGGACAGGTTCGCGGCGTGGCCATGCTGGCGCATCTTGCGGCGGGGTTGGATGTGGCCGAGTATGCACCGTTGTCGATCAAGTCGGCGGTCGTGGGCTACGGACGGGCCGAAAAGCAGCAGGTGCAGCATATGGTGACGCGGCTGCTGAATCTGGCCGAACTCCCGAGCCTGCCGATGCCGCCGATGCCCTGGCCATTGCGATCTGTCATCTGCACACTTCAGCGACCTTACGGCTTCAAAGCGCAGCCGGCAAATGACGGCAAGGCGAACGTCATCGAGGCGGGTTTTTTGGCATAATTTGTTCTGCATGTCAGGTCTTGGTGTCCGCCGAGTGCGACGAGTTTCTCTGATTCTGCCTCTTGTGCTCTGTTCCATTTTTTCGCTTGCACAGGATGATCCGACAGTCAGCTTTAAGTTTCATTTTCCGGGATCGGAGCCGGAGAATTACCAGATCGTGGTGCCCATGACTGGGGATGCCCTCTACACTTCCGACGGAAAACTTACGGCCCGGTCAGAAAATGACGACGTCAAAGTTCCTTTCAAATTGACCGACGCCACGCGATCCAGGATTTTCGATTTGGCAAAGAAGGCGGGGTTTTTCGCACAGCAATTGGACTCGAAGAAAAACGTAGCTTCTACAGGCGAGAAAACTCTGATGTACACGGACGGCCGAAGGAACGCGGCACAGACCTACAATTATTCAACGAACCAAGCAGTTCAACAGCTGACCCAGATCTTCGAGGATCTCTCGACCACAATGGAATTTGGGCGGCGACTCGATTACTACCACCATTATCAAAAACTCGCTCTCGATGAGGAGTTGAAGCGAATGGAGGACATGCAGCGGGAAAACAGCTTGGCCGAGGTGGCTGCGGTAGCGCCCATCATGAATCAAATCGTGACCGATTCGACGCTCATCAATCCGGTACGAGCGCGCGCCCAGCGAATTCTGGCCAAGGCCGGAGTCGCGACCACGCAGTAACCTCTGTCTCCTAACCAACACAAAACAGTGATCCTTGGTGTGTTTTTCAGGGAATAAACTTTGGCGTTTGGTTGGAGAGCTCGGTTCCGGCCGCAAATAGATAGAAGATGCAACTATGGCCTCGATTTAGTGTTCTAATCACCTATAGAGGTTCGTCCCCGGGGAGAGAGTTATGTCCATTCGCACGTCTGATCTTGCTCAAGCGTTCACGCTGGTTCTGTCGCTCATGTTCGCCGCTTCTGCCTACGCCGATTCGCAGGCGCGGGTGGTGCGATTGAGCGATGTTCAGGGCGATGTGCAAATCAATCGCACGGCCGGTAAGGGCTACGAAAAGGGGTTTCTCAATCTTCCAATCACCCAGGGCGACAAATTGCGTACCGGCGTGGACGGTCGAGCGCAAGTCGAGTTCGAAGACGGGAGTTCTGTTCGAATCACGCCGAACTCTCTGATCGATCTTCCGGCGTCTGTCGTTGCACGATTCAGGCGCAAAGGTCTCCACGGTTGATTTGAAGCAGGGAACTGCCTACGTCAGCTTCGCTGGCAAAAAAGACGACCAATTCACGGTCAATTTCGGTCACGAGAATGCGGTATTGACGCAACCGGCTCATCTCCGAATCGAGATGGGTGACATAGATTCGAGTCTGGCTGTTTTCAAGGGCGACGTGAAGGTTCAGGGACCTTCCGGAGCTGAGCAGGTCAGCAAGAACCGGACCGCGACCTTCGACTTGTTGAATGGCGACAAGTACGCTTTGGTAAAGGATCTGGAAGAAGATCCGTTCGATGCGTGGGACAAACAGCAGCAGCAATACCAGGAACGCTACACGAGCAGCAACAGCTACGGCTCCTCAAATTCGTATTCGCCCTATGCCTATGGGGCCAGCGATCTGAACTATTACGGGAACTTCATGTCCGCCCCAGGGTACGGCACGTTCTGGCAACCGTATTTTGCAGGAGCGGGTTGGGACCCGTTTATGAACGGCGCGTGGTATTACAACCCCGGTTTTGGCTATAGCTGGGTGTCGGCATATCCCTGGGGCTGGACGCCCTATCACTACGGAACATGGTTGTACGTGCCGTCATACGGATGGGGTTGGCAACCCGGTGGTTCGTGGGCTGGACTGAATACCGTTCCTCGCGTGGCGAACGCCCCTGCGGGCTTCGTTGCGCCGCAGCCCCCGGTTGCTGGCGGTACGACAACTCCCGTCATTGTGAGCCGCGGGCCCTCGTTTCCGGGCACGCCGGGAAAAAGGTGGTGGTGAATCCCACATCCGCGGGGCTCGGAATTCCCCGTGGTTCGGTGAGCAATTTACCCAAACTTCAGCAGCGAGTGCAGCAGGATGGATCGGCCACCGCGAGAATACACACCGCGCCGGTGCTGATCACCCCGAGCTACGGCGGGGGTTTATCGCTCAACCATGCCGGCGGGAGTGCGAACCAGTCCCTCGATCCACGGTTTTCCGGCGGCGAGATCCTCCGCTCCGGCTGCGCGCCCTTCAGCGCCGGCGCATGCACCTTCAGCACCGCATCGCTGATCGATAAGAGGAATTTAGAGGCCGCCTGCGGGCGGCCTTTTTCTTTTTAGCGAACGATGATGCCCGCATACCCGACGACTGTTTCCCGGTCCCCTGACGTATCAGCGGAAGTGGCGTACTTTACCACCTCAGCCGTACTGGCCCCGAGCTGCGTGGCCGCCACGAGCATGACCACGGCAGCACCGAAACCACACATGCTGATTTCCTCATGGATGACGGTTTCGTAAAGTCCCCGGGGGTCAAGAGCAAGAATTTGTTCAATCGCTTGGTGATCTTTGGCGCGAGTGATGGTGTCATTCTCGTAATGATTCATGTCACTGGAAGCGATGAGGAGAACGGGAGCAGCACTGGAACTTACAACCGCGGCGACCGATTGGCCGAGTTGCGCCAGTGTTTCGAAGTCTCCGGTCCGAGCGCGATGGGAACGAACGAAACCTGGTTGTTGAGACTCTGAATAAATGGCAACTCAACCTCGATCGCGTGCTCTCCACGATGCGCGCTTGCATCTTCATGGAGCAAAGCAAGGTGCTGTTTAAGCGATTCTGCAGCTCGACATCGATCGGAATTCGACCCAAAGGAGTCTCCCACTCCCCATCGCTCATGATGGCGAGCGGACGTCCGACGCCGGTGTGATTAGGGCATAGGATGATGACGCGCCCTGGAATTTTCAGCTCACTAAAAACCGCGCCGGCGACATGGCCGGAATACATGTAACCGGCATGAGGCACGATGCAGCCCACTGCCGGCGAAGCTCGCTCGCTCTTGGGAAGGTAGGTCTGGAGCGCTGATTTCAAAGCGTCAGGATCGAGCGGATAAAATCGCCCGGCAACTGCTGGATGCCGAATCAGGCCGGTCATGGGTCACCTCAGGATTGCAGGCTGCCGTCAAGCAGAGCTCGAAACAATGCCGCTGTGCGGTCAAGCGATAAGGCCTCAGCTCGAACATTCGATTCGATACCGGTCTTATCCAAGGCTGCTCGAAGTCTAGGGGATTCGTATTCCGACTTCAGGTTGTTCCACAAAGTCTTGCGCTTCTGTCCGAAGGCTAGTTTGAGGAAGTGGATGAACTGCACTTCGGGAACGTGGAGAGACTCGAGCCGGGAACGTAGTCACCATGCGTACCACGGTGGAATCGACTTTGGGCGGAGGCGAAAACGCGTCCGGCGGAAGCGTGAATAGATTCTCGATTTTCGTGTAGAGCTGTGCCGTGGCGGAAAGCAGCCCATACTCGCTTCCGCCTGGTTTCGCGGCGAGCCGTTCGGCAACCTCCCGCTGCACCATCAGAACAAAAGCTTCGAAGTACCGCCGGAACGCGAAAAGGCGAAGCAGGATATCGGAGGTCAGAAAGTAGGGCAGGTTGCCGATGACCTTGACCGGTTCCCGGC
>CAWCRE010000002.1:0-227014 GCA_963797845.1 Terriglobia bacterium | reverse complement strand
GGCGGCGCGTGGACTCGAACCACGGACCTACGGATTATGAGACCGTCGCTCTAACCACCTGAGCTACACCGCCACGGCGACGTAAATCCATCATAGCACGCCGCTTGCTCGCCTTTGGAGGGTGGCCAACGCTATGGCGCGTACATCGTGGCCGCGATTTTCCTGGCTCCAATCTGCCCCGAGATCGTCGCCATTGCGTGTCTCTCACGGTCGTTCCACCGGATGTCGAGCACTCCAGCCTCCCCACCATTCCCACTCACCGCAAGATGAGCCGCTACGGTGCCGGGCTTCGAGTAGCCCCAAGTCATCGCACCACTCACCGAGACGTCCTTCACCCAGGCAATGTTAGCAAGATGAAACTCATATTGCCCTGCGCCATAGCCGTACTGAAAAGTTCCGCCGCGCAATCCCACTCCGGACCCGCTCAGATTCATCCACCAGCGCGCAATCACGTCCCCGGCAGAAAATGCCGTCGCGGCTGCAACCTGCAAGTCCGCGCTGGAACCTTGATTCCCCGGAAGCGCCACAGCCGGGTCCAGTTCTCCGGCAGTATCGACAAACTTTGGCACTGTCCTTACCTCGGCGATCTGTGTCGCGCACGATGTGTCTCCCGGATCAAGCGTTTTCACGAAATGCAGCACGATTTGGGATGCACAATCATCCTCATCCCCGATCGCGGTTACGTGGAAACTGTTCGCGACCAGCACTTGACGGCTGTTGGGAAACAGGGCCGCCGCTTCCGCGCCCTGTTGCGCCGGAGTCAGTGAGTCCAGAGTTCCTGACAGAACCAGTACCGGCGCAGTAGTGAACACCGCTCCTGGAGGCACGGGTTGGCCCGGCGGATGCAGTGGCGACGGCACCGGCCACGGTAAGCAGGTATCAAGCACGCTGTAATCGAGCGGAATTGAGTTGAATTCCGCGATGGTAAATGGAGCGTAAACTCCAGGATCGTTGCTTTGTTCCTCCGCGAACGATTTGATTCGTTGCCCAATTCGTTCGCTTGGTGGCGAGGTCATGTCATAAACCTGCGGATAATCTGAACAACTTACCGCCACAAACAATCCCGCACTGTACTCGGTTGGATCGAAAGGAGGACCTCCCGACTGCGAAACCACAGAATTCTCGGCGAACAACCGCAATAACGGCGCGGAGTTTCCATCGTTTAGATAAGCTCGTGCAGCGGCATCCAGTTCGCGGTAGACTACCGGGCCGGTCGAATTGCCAAACGCCAACAACGCCAGGCTCGTCGCGTCCGCTGTGACCGTGAGCAATTCCCCATCGCCGTCATACGCCATCCCCTGAAACGGATGCGCTCGCAGAGAATTCAGCAGCGCGGTAATTCGTGCCAGCGAATCGCCCGGCAAGGTCCTGCAACTCAACGATTGCTTACATGCGGATTCAAATGCGTTGCGCATGGCTGGCGCAGCTTCGGGGTACCAGGGCGAACCGCCAATCACGGGATAAGCGCTGTCCAAAACCACCGAGCGCAGCCGTTCCGGATGGCGCCCGGCGAATGCCTGGCTGAAGAAGGTGCCATACGAGTCGCCATACAAATTGATTTGCGGAATACTCAGCGCGTCCAGTACTGCCGCTAAATCATCAGCAGCAAACCCGCTGCCATACAGATCCGCTGTGTCCCCCAGAAAGCTCCCGCATTGCGCTACACCGGTGAGAAACAGAAATGCGGAGGTTTGTATCTGCTGGCAATCGATTGCCTGCGATCCGCCGGTTCCGCGGTTGTCCACCAGCAACAGGTCGCGGCGATCCATCAGGGGTGAAAATAGTTCGACATAACCGGCGCGACTGCCAATACTCGGATACCCGGGTCCGCCTTCAACTGCCGCAATCGGCTCCAGCGCTGGTTGAGACCTGTCGCGATGGGGGAAAAGCTGAAAGACGATTCGTATGTTACCCGACACCTGTCCGGCAGGATCGAGCGGCCTCGACAAACTTCCGCAGTATGCGGGAACCCCCGGGCATTTGGTCAGCATCACGCTTCCCATCTGCAACGCAGGGGAAAGGTTCGCAAAAACTTCATTGAGAGAGGAAGTCGTACGCTTGTTCGCAGCGGCGGCGCCGGATGCCGTCATGACCAGGCAGAGCGCGGTTAGAACAGCTGGATATCGGCCCATGAAGTGCCTCGGATAGCTTCGGACGAACGGGTAGTATGGTACGCCATCCGAGGCAGGTTCTCATCCCACGCGTTGGATGATGGCCCGATTCATGGCCACAATCACGCCGCTTTGCTGCAGGCGCGTCGCATTTTTTTTATGCTCCGGATCATCTGCTAAGGCCTTGCGATAATGTTCGTAAGCCGCAAGCGAGGGCAATTCGATCAGCCCCAGTGCCTCGTTCGTAGCACCCGCAAAATCCGTCGGCAGGAAATATCCGACGATGTTCCCGCCACTCCGGCGAATCGGTTCCTGTTCAGCTTCGGCGTAAGTTTTGAAATCCCCCAACTTGTTCGGATCGAGCGTGTATCGGATCGATAGCGTGATCATTTTTCCTCCGCCCAAATCCTAGGCGGCGCGTCATGCGGGATGTTTCCACCGTGGCCGAAGGCTTGTGCTTCGCGGTTAGTACATTACTATTCGATGAAGATCGAAATGTCCTGCCTACAGAAGTTGTAGACTTTGAGGATGAGCCGAGATCTCACGACTTTTCCCTCTGCTCACACTTCGATCGAGAAGTGGAGCCTTTCTGAAACTGCGTCTCTGATTAGCGATCCCGGACGGGCCGCAATGATGATGGCGCTCCTGGGCGGAGTGACCTTACCCGCGGGGCAACTGGCGCTCATTGCCAACATCGCTCCGCAAACTGCAAGCAGCCACTTATCCAAGCTGGTTTCCGGTGAGCTCCTTGCCGTCGAACAACAAGGACGTCATCGTTATTACCGCCTCATGAACAGCGAGGTTGCCCACGCCATCGAAGCCCTTCTGGCAGTGATGCCTCCCAGAAAAAGACGGCCCGAGCCACGTTTCTCGCCACTGAGCTCTGCGAATCAAAGCCTCTCGTTTGCGCGCACCTGCTATTCCCATCTCGCCGGAAAACTGGCGGTCCAGATTGTCGCCCTTCTGGAATCTCGCCACTATCTGGTCGCCTGCGAGCCCCGTCTTTACGAAGTCACAAAACGCGGCCGAGCATGGTTTCAGGACTTCGGCATTCCGGTCCATGAAACTCATTTGAGACATCCGCGGTTCGCCAGGCGTTGTCTCGATTGGACCGAGCGCAGGCCCCATCTCGCAGGCAATCTTGGTTGTGCCCTGCTCGCTCGCTTCCGAGATTTGAAGTGGATTGCTCCGGTTCGGGGAAGCCGCGCACTTCGGGTGACGATACAAGGTCAGCACGAATTGCAGCGACTGTTTGGCATACACATCGCAAATGGGTCAGGCCACTCAAACGGATAAACTTGCAACCATCGGAAAGAACCTTGAAACTAGTCCGGCATGAAAGCCATCGCCGTAATTCCTGCCCGCTTGGAATCGACTCGTCTATCTCGCAAAATGCTTCGAGAGATCGCTGGCGAACCGCTGGTCGGACGCGTGTACAACGCGGTGCGGTCCTCCGCTCTGCTTGACGACGTGATTATCGCTACCGATTCCCAGGAAATCCTGGCGCTCTGCCAGTCGCGTCGCTGGAATGCGCGCATGACCTCGCCCAACCATCGTTCGGGAACCGAGCGTGTTCACGAGATTTCCGATTCCGAACAGGCTGACATCTTCATCAACGTCCAAGGGGACGAGCCGCTCGCGCGCCCTGAGCAGATCTCTACCCTGCTCGACGTCATGAAAAACCCCGCCGTGCAGGTAGGCACGCTGAAGACTCCGGCTGCGAAGGCAGATATTGAAAATCCAAATGCCGTAAAAGTGGTTACCGATAAGAGCGGACGCGCTCTCTATTTCTCCCGCGCAACGATTCCGTACGATCGCGATGGATCCACACCGTCCTATTTCAAACATCTAGGCTTTTACGCCTACCGCAAGCCTGCTCTCGATCGTTTCTGCACACTCCCGGAATCCTCGCTCGAAAAGAGCGAGCGCCTGGAGCAATTGCGATTTCTTGAGAACGGAATTGATATTTATGTGGGCGAAACTCCCTACGACAGTATCGGCGTCGATACGGAAGAGGATTTACAGCGAGTGGAAGCCCTGCTCAGGCGGAAGTAGGATTTGGACTGCGCCAGGCTTTAGCCGCATCCACGCGTTTCGAAATCGCCGGATGCGAATGAAAAAACCATTCCACCCAGCGCGAAGGCACGCGCTCGGCGAGGTTCTGATCTGCAAGTTTGTTCATCGAAGAAATAAAAGGTCCCACGTTGGCAATGGAACGGAAAGCATATCGATCGGCTTCTCGCTCGTTGTAACGCGAATACGCATTGAGCGCCGGCAGCACCAGGAACGACAGCACGGTCGAAACCAGAACCAGTAGAGGCAGGTTGGCAAAGTCGGAAAGCGTTTCGAACATGTGCAGCCGGTCAATGGCATAGTGCAGGGCCCAGTTCGCCGCCCAGAAGCCAATCAGCGTGGTAAGGGCCTGTACCAGGATGCTCTTGAAAATATGTTTATGCACGTGATGCCCGAGCTCATGCGCAAGCACTGCCTCGATTTCTTCAGGGGAATAGTTCTCGAGCAGGGTGTCGGCAAGAATGATTCGTCGCGTGCTGCCCAGCCCCGTCAGTGCCGCATTCGCTTTCTTGCTCTTCTCTGAAAGCTTCCATTGATACACCCCACGCACGCGAGTGCCTGCGCGCTCGCTCAAGCGAACCAGGCGTGCTTTCAAATCTTCATTATCGAGTGGTTCGAACTTGTAGAAGATCGGGAACAGCACTACGGGTGCGAGCTGCGCCATCAGCACAAAGAGCAACAGGAATGCCGCCCAGCAGACCAACCACCAGTGCTGGGGATCAAGGCGAATGATGAAATAGAGCATCTCCACAATCAGGCCGCCCAGGATCAAAGTGACGAGCAGCCCTTTGGCTTCATCCCAGATCCAGGAACGGGTTTTCTGATTCGACAGCTGGTATCGGTGTTCGAGTTTGAAGCTGTAATAATCAAGCCCTAATCCGAGCAGCTTGCCTAAAATTAAAAGCATTCCTACGTACAGAAACACCGCCACGGTGTAATGCTGAAACGCCGACCGGTACGCCAGATCGCGCAAGGTGCCGCTCCATCCGGTAAGCAGGAGCACCAGCAGCATGGCCAATCCCAGTACGAAATCGGCGACTCCCAGCCATCGCTTGGCGCGGTTGTATTCGCGCGCCTGCGCCGAATCGCTCGTATTTGTGGAGTTCGTCACACTCATTGGAAGCTTGGATTATCGCCCTTCGGATCGCGGAATGCGACTTCCGAAGGTTCAGCCGACCTGCGGTAGCCGGCAGAATCACTATTATTACCTTAGCATGGAATGGCATGTACTTCGGTCTATGCGCTTCCGTTTACGAACGCTTCCCCGCTCGACAGAATTTCAGAAACTAAGCGCGGGAGAAGCCGCTTCCGCGTACACGCGCAGCAAAGGTTCGGTGCCTGACGCGCGGAACAAGATCCAGGCTTCTGCTCCTTTACCCTCCGTTGGAGCGTCTAGAAAAAACTTGATCCCGTCGCGGTTTTCTTTTTTCACCACGGAGTAGCTCCCCAAGCGCTTTGTCGAACTTGCACTGGCGCGCTGAATCGCTCCCTGCTTGATATCTTCAGCAATGTGCATATCGCGGCGGCCATAATAATGCGCGCCGTACTCGTGCTGCAGATCGGCTACCAACTGCCCCAGCGGTTTACCTTCCTCCGCCATCACATTGGCAAGCAGCAGCGCATTCAAAACCCCATCCCGTTCCGGCAGATAACGCGAATACCCGATGCCTCCGGATTCCTCGCCTCCGATCACAATTTCACGTTCCATCATGAGATCGGCAATGTGTTTGAACCCGATCGAGCATTCATTGAGTTTGCGCC
The DNA here is from genome assembly GCA_963797845.1 of Terriglobia bacterium. Lineage (GTDB taxonomy): Bacteria > Acidobacteriota > Terriglobia > Terriglobales > Acidobacteriaceae > DASREM01. The sequence goes on along the minus strand of CAWCRE010000002.1, from coordinate 221,069 downwards.
CATATCGCGCCGCAATGCGATCCAGCATGCGCGTGGTGTTGAATGCGCGCACCACTTCCCCCGGCCACTGCTTACGTTTGAGCAGCCACTCAAGAAGAACAGAAAATATCTTGTGCGAGTCGACGAAGCTTCCGTCCTCTGCTACCGCGCCAATCCGGTCTGCGTCGCCGTCGGTTGCAAAACCCGCGTGGCAGCCTTCCTTCACCACTGTGTCCTGGAGCATCTTTACGTGCGGCTCAATCGGCTCTGGGTTAATGCCTGGAAACAGCGGATTCAACTCCTGCCGGATCGCCACGAATTGAATGCCATGGTCACTGAAGATCTTTGGCAGCACGCCGCGCCCCGATCCGTGCATGGCATCGATCGCAAACTTGAAATTCGCTTTCTTGATAAGTTCGAGATCGGCGAAGGCGGAGACAGCCTTCATGTATGGAGTTTTTAAATCGATCTCCTCGATGGCAGATTTCTTTCCATTCGGCATCGCACCCGCGTGAAGCTGTTCTTCAATCACCTTCATGATCGCCGGGGTCGCCGACCCGCCGAATTTCCCTTTGAACTTCACTCCGTTCCAGTTCCATGGATTATGGCTCGAGGTGATGACGACGCCGCCAGCCGCGCCCAGATTCTTCACCGCAAAGGAAACCGATGGCGTCGGAGAATAATCCGCCGCCAGCTTCACCGGAATTCCTGCGCCGGCCAGCACTTCGGCAGCAAGCCGGGCCACGCGCTGTGAAGCAAAGCGGGTGTCGTAACCCACGACCACGCCTCGTTCGGAGTCTTCGTGATTCAACACATAAGACGCAATCGCGCCCGCGACTCGCCGTACGTTTTCAAACGTGAAGTCGTCAGCGATTACGCCGCGCCATCCATCGGTGCCAAACTTGATTTCTGCCATTTACGTTCCTGTCAGCGACTAGGTCAGCTTCGTCAACTTCTTCTCATCAAGATGCTTTACCACTTTGCCGACATCCTGCGCACGATCGAGTGTAGTGATTAGCAGGGCGTCGTCGGTTTCCACGACCACCAGGTTATTCACGCCAACCACGGCTACAAATTTACCCGGCGCGTCGATGTAATTCTGCTCCGCATCCAGTGTGAAGATGCCCTCGCCAAAGATCAGGTTGCCGGCTTGCGGGCGCTGCTTGGCTCGATGGTGCTCATGTAAGGCCGTCCACGAGCCCAGGTCATTCCACCCGAAATCTGCCGGAAGACAGAAAATATTCGAGGCTTTCTCACCTTTCGCCGAACGCGGTTCGAGCACAGCGTAGTCGATGCTGATGTTCTCGCACTGCGGATAAAGCTTCTTGAACGTAGCCGGAAAGTTTCGCGTTCCGTAACTGGCCGCAATTTGTTTCAAAATGTCAGCTGTCTTCGGCAGCAGTTCTTCGAGCGCATCCACCAGCGTACGAGCGCTCCACAGAAACATGCCGCTGTTCCAGAAGTAATTGCCAGCACTCAAAAATGCCCGCAGCGCGTTCGCTGTCTGGCTTCTCAGTAAAGCGGCGAACCCGGAGCGCCTCGCCACTCTGGCTTGGAGCGCCGGCTTCGATATAACCGTATCCGGTTTCCGCTCGAGTCGGTCGCACCCCCAACACCACGATGTTCTCGCCTGCCGAGGCGATCTCGATTCCCTTCTGCAACTCCTGCCGAAAGCGTGACTGGTCCCCGATGACATGGTCGGAAGGAAACAGACCGATTACGGCGCTGGGATCGCTCCGCAACAGTAAGAACGCCGCCAGACCAATCGCCGGTGCGGTATTCCTCCCGATCGGCTCCGCCAGGACCTGGGCAGGGTTCAGCCGCGGCAATTGCTTCACGATCTCCCCGCGCAGGTCTTCGTTCGCGATGACCCAAAACTGCCGTGCAGGCGCCAGAGGCAGCAACCGCGCCACTGTTTGTTGGATCATGGTGCGCTTGCCGTCCAGCGCGAGCAGTTGCTTAGCGCGCCGCCTTCGACTCAGCGGCCAGAATCGTGTCCCTCGGCCACCAGCAAGAATTACGGGATAGAACTTCTGTTTGTCGGCCACGGTTTATGAGAAAAAGATTCTCCGTTTTCTAAGCACTAGCGGATTTCTGAGATGCGGAATTATATTCTCGTGGCCGGCTCTGGGAGAGGATTTCCCGGCACGTACGCTTTCAGAAATTCCACCGTCCACTGCGGCTGCACGCGAAACTCCCCGGCATTGGCAGGAATTACCACCGCGTCGCCTTTGGTGAGAGTCACTTTCTCAGCGCCCGGCATCTCTACCACGGCGCAGCCCTCGACTGCGACCATGATCTGTACCGAGTCTTTGCCCGAGCCGTCCCGGGTGGTGAAATCATGCGGGTCTTTCATCTCGAACAGTTCCACGACAAAGCAGGGTGAAGCCACCAGCGGGGATACGCGGTTCTTGCTTCCGTTCAGCGAAACTGGCGCGGGCCGAATCACCTTCCCGGAAGCCACGCGCTCTTTTACCGCCTCCAACCCGCGCTCCAGATGCAGTTCCCGCGGGCGCCCGTAATCGTACAGGCGATAGGTGGTGTCCGACTGCTGCTGCGTCTCCACCATAATCGAGCCTGGCCCAAGCGTATGAACGGTGCCGCCAGCAACATAAATCAGTTCGCCTGGATACACGTTGACCCAGTTCAATACTTCTTCCGCCCGTTGGGCGTGAATCGCTTCTTCCAAATCCTTCCGCGATACACCCGGCTTCAGGCCCAATGCAATCTGCGATCCCGGCTTTGCGTGCGCCACATACCAGCATTCCGTTTTTCCGCAGGGCTCGCCTACCTTGCGCGCCATCTCATCATCAGGATGCACTTGTACCGACAACTTTTCCGCCGGAAAGAGAAATTTCAGAAGCAAGGGGAACCGGTGCGCGTCCCGTGCCGCAGATCCCACCAAGTCGCGGCCAAACTGCCCGCTCAACGCGGAAAGGGATTTCCCTTTCAAGGCGCCGTTTGAGACCTTGCAGTCATCGCCGGTCAGCCACGATTCTCCAATTTTTTGATCGAAGCGATGATTCGGGTAAATGGGAGACAAATCCAATGACCCCCAGGGACGGGGGTCGAAGCCTGGCATCATGAGGAATGGGTACAAGTCGCTCATAGCGAAAGACGGGGAGGGCTGTCACCTTCCTTAAAGGAGAGCAGCAGACTACCCGGCTTTAGAGGCACAAACGGTCAGAGAGGCTGCCTGCCAAACTTTGTCGTTATAACCCGCCCAGGAACTTCCTCATCCGTTCCAGGCCGCGGTCCAGTTCGGCCTTCGACGTCGCGTAGGATACTCGAATATGACGGTTGGTTCCGAAACCTTCCCCTGGAACCGTGGCCACATGGGCCTCGCGGAGCAGTTTCCCGGCCAGTTCCGACGCTGAATTCACCCCACTACGGCCAAAGAACGCGCTGATATTCGGGTAGGCGTAAAAGGCACCTTCGGGCAGAGTGCATTTGACGCCCGGAATCGCCCGAAGCCCGTTAACCACATGGTCGCGCAACTCAATGTACTCGGCCCGCATCTCCTCGACGCACTGCTGTGGCCCTTTCAGCGCGGCGACTGCGGCCTTCTGTACGATCGATGTTGGGTTGGAAGTGGATTGGCTTTGCAGCTTTTGCATCGCGCTCGTCACCGCCGCCGGGGCCAAAGCATAGCCCAGCCGCCACCCGGTCATGGCATAAGTCTTCGAGAGCGATCCCACAATCACCATGCGGTCGCGGTACTCGCGCAACGAACCCACCGAAAAACGCTTCTTCGTGTAATTCAGATAGACGTAGCACTCATCGGAAATGATCCAAATCCCGCGCTGCGTAGCCATCCGCACAACTTCCGTCAGATCCTCGGGGGTCATCACCGCGCCCGAAGGATTCGACGGAGAATTCAAAATGATCAGCTTGGTCCGCGGCGTAATCAGCCGTTCGATCATGTCGGCCGTAATGCGAAACCCTTCTGCTTCGTCCGTCTCGAGCAGCACGCATTCCCCGCCAGCGTAGCGAACGATGTCCTTAAACGACACCCAGTACGGCACCGGCAGAATCACTTCGTCGCCATGATCCACCAGCACCTGGATGGCGTTGAATAGCGCATGCTTTCCGCCCGTGGAGGCGATCGCTTCTTCACGCCGGTAATCTGAGTCGAAATCCACCGCATGCCGGTGCACAATGGCATCGCGCAGTTCCGCCGTGCCGCCCACCGCCGTGTACTTGGTGAAATTGTTCTGGATCGCCAGAATTGCCGCGTCTTTGATGTGCTGCGGCGTAGCGAAATGTGGCTCGCCCGCGCCAAAGTCGACCACATCAATTCCCTGCTGTCGTAACTTATCCGCTTCGGCAACTACGGCCATGGTGGCGGAAGGCTCGATCCGGTTGATTCTCGCGGTAAGTTTCAGCGCCGGGGTGGCTTCAGTGACTGGTGTCATCGTTTGCCTGCCTTCGATTGTCTCGCATTCTGAAGTTTAACGGCTGGATCCATCTTGCCGCGTATTCTTTCTTCCACCAGTTCAGGCACCAGTCCCGCGATGGAACCGCCCAACTGCGCCACCTCCCGCACCAGCCGCGAACTCAGATAGGAGTATTGTTCTGCCGGCATCATGAACACCGTCTCCAGGTGCGGTGCGAGTTTTCGGTTCATCAAAGCCATCTGCAATTCGTATTCGTAATCGCTCAGCGCCCGGATCCCACGCAAAACAGCACTCGCTTCGACCCGCGCGGCATAATCGACAGTTAGCCCATCGAACGTGTCCACCGTGACGTTTTTGTAATTTTCCGTCAGCGCTTCCAGCATGCTTCTCCGCTCCCCAACGCTGAACAAGGGGGCTTTTTCTGGATTTCGCAAAATTGCCACGATGAGCTCATCAAAAATATTGCTGCCGCGAGCAATCAAATCCAGGTGCCCGTTGGTAGGAGGATCAAACGAACCAGGATAAATAGCGATGACTTTTTTCAATGGCCCTCTTTCGAACTGCGTTTAACTGCAGAAAGGCTGGGATGCAGAGATTCTATTCGGCGCAGAAATAGATGGCAATCCTAATAGGGGAGAGGAAAAAGTACCGCCGGCATCCTGCCGGCCCGTCAGCACTATCCAGAAAAGGGAGAGCCCAAGCCCCCCGGAGGAGAGGACCTGGGCTTAGTTCAATGGAAAAACGTTATCGCCGAGCCGCTGGAACCTTCGCCGGAGCCTCGGGCGCGCTCGGCATGGTAGTAACTCGTGCTCCCTGGGTCGCCGCCGCACCCTGCGCTTGCGCTGGGACCGGAGTCGCAGGAGTGAGTCCCAGCTCTTTGCGTACCTCAGCATCCAGTTTGTTATAGGTATCGCGGTTGTCCTTCATGAATTGCCGCGCATTTTCGCGTCCCTGCCCGATGCGCTCGCCCTTATAGCTGAACCACGATCCCGACTTCTCCACCAGGTTCTTGGCCACCGCCAGATCCAACAGGTCGCCTTCGCGCGAGATGCCCTCTCCATAGAGAATGTCGAATTCCGACTCGCGGAATGGCGCCGCCACCTTGTTCTTGACGACTTTCACCTTCGTACGCGAGCCAATCACCACATCGCCGTCTTTAATTGCCGCGATACGCCGGATATCCACCCGCACCGACGAATAGAACTTCAACGCGCGGCCGCCCGTCGTCGTCTCCGGATTCCCAAACATCACGCCAATCTTCTCGCGGATCTGGTTGATAAAGATCAGGCAGGTGCGCGATTTCGAGACCGTGCCAGTCAGTTTTCGCAATGCCTGCGACATGAGCCTGGCTTGCAGACCCATGTGGCTGTCGCCCATCTCGCCATCGAGTTCAGCTTTCGGCACCAACGCGGCCACCGAATCCACCACCAACACATCGATTGCGCCGGATCGAACCAGGGCTTCAGTGATTTCCAGTGCCTGCTCTCCATAGTCCGGCTGCGAAACCAGGAGGTTGTCTACATCCACGCCAAGCTTCTTCGCATATCCCGGATCCAACGCGTGCTCGGCATCCACAAACGCCGCCATACCGCCCGTCTTCTGCGCCTCGGCGACCACCTGTAACGCAATTGTGGTTTTGCCGGAAGATTCCGGCCCGAAGATCTCGACCACCCGGCCTCTCGGAAATCCGCCCACACCCAGGGCTGCGTCAAACGAAATGGCTCCCGTGGGAATCACCGCGATCGGAACGATCGCCTCTTTAGATCCCAGTCGCATAATGGAGCCCTTGCCGAATTGTTTCTCGATCTGCGCAAACGCCAGATCGATTGCCTTGGAACGCTCGTCTGCCATATCAGTGCTGTCCCTTCACAAAATTTGGGTATGGGAACCCTGTAGGGTACACCTGCGGGCTGGCAGGTCGTAAGTGTTCCCCATCACAAAGCTGTGGAAACCATACCACAGCGGCGAATGAAAAGCGAACACAGAATTCCCTCGGAATGATTAACCAGTCTGCTTCCTGTATGGCCGGGTGGCTAAATCTTTTGCAGGCGCTGCACGTCGTGGACGCCGGGAATTTTTCGCACCCCGTTGATGATGTTTTCCAGGTGCTGCAGGTCGGCTATGTCCAGGATGATGTCGATGTTGGCTTGACCGTTATTTGTGCGGGCCTCGATGTTGCGGATATTGGTGCGGCTGTCGCTGATCACCGCCGTGATCCCCTTCAGCATGCCAAAACGATCGTCGCAAAAAACCGTCAGTTTCACGGGATACGCGGCAGCCACGCCTTCTTCTCCGCCCCATTCGACGTCGATGCGGCGCTCGGGCTCGTACATCAGGTTGACGACATTCGGGCAGTTCAAGGCGTGCACGGCAACTCCCTTGCCCCGGGTGACATAACCGACTACGCCTTCTCCGCGGATCGGGTTACAGCATCGTGCCCGGTAAACCAGCAAGTCTCCGTGGCCTTTGACGCGAATGGCATTGTTGCTGGTATCCCCGCCAAAGACCCGGCGCACCACGCTGGCAATGCCGCCTGCCTTGTCGGGCTCGCCATCGGCAACTGGCTCACTGCCCGCGGGAATGAGCTTGGCGAGCACCTGTCGAGCAGAATACTTTCCGTAACCGATCCCAGCCATCAGGTCGTCAGGACGGCCCAGTCCGTAGTCCGCAGCGATCTTCTGCAACTCGGTGTCTTTGATCTCCTTCAGCGCAACGCGATACTTCCGAGCTTCTTTCTCGATCAGCTTGCGCCCGATTTCGATGGCTCGCTCACGCTGATGGACGTTCAGCCAGTGCTTGATCTTATTACGCGCGCGAGACGACTTCACCACCGCGAGCCAGTCGCGGCTTGGTTTGTGGCCGGGCTGGGTCAGGATTTCAACGATATCCCCGCTATGAAGTTTGTGGCGGAGCGGAACCATGCGCCCGTTGACCTTGGCACCCACGCAGCTATGACCGACCTCGGTGTGAATCGAGTAAGCGAAGTCGATGGGCGATGATTCGCGCGGCAGCACCACTACTTTGCCTTTCGGCGTGAAGGTGTAGACCTCTTCCGGGTAAAGGTCGATCTTGAGCGTGGAAAGGAATTCGTTGGGATCGGAGACGTCGCGCTGCCACTCCACCACCTGCCGCAGCCAGGCTAAACGTTGCTCGTCCTGCGCGGAGACCGGGCCGTCTTTGTACTTCCAATGGGCGGCGATCCCTTCTTCCGCCATCTTGTGCATTTCTTCGGTGCGGATCTGCACTTCAAAGGGCGTGCCGTCTTCGGTGATCACCGAGGTGTGCAGCGACTGGTAGAAGTTCGGCCGCGGCATGGCGATGAAATCTTTGATACGGCCGGGGACCGGGCGCCAGAGATTGTGAATGATTCCCAGCACCGCGTAGCAGTCCTGCAATGACTGGGTGATGATGCGCATCGCGAACAAGTCGTAAACCTGGTCCACGGCAATGCGCTGGCGCACCAGTTTCTTGTGAATGCTGTAGACACGTTTCAGGCGGCTTTCGACTTTAGCGGTGATGCCCGCTTCTTTCAGCTTGTCCCGGACGACCAGTTCCACCTTGCTCAGGAAAGCCTCGCCCGGTTTCCGGCGGGCTTCCACGGCTTCCTGCACCTGCTCATAGCTGATGGGATCGACGTAGCGGAAGCCAAGATCTTCCAGTTCCCCGCGGATCTTGCCCATCCCCAGGCGGTGCGCGATCGGCGCATAGATGTCGAGAGTCTCGCGGGCAATCTTCTGCTGGCGCTCAGGGGCAAGGTGCTCCAGCGTCCGCATGTTGTGCAGGCGATCCGCCAGCTTGATCAAAACCACACGAATGTCGTCGACCATGGCCAGCATCATCTTGCGCAGGTTTTCGGCCTGCTGCTCTTCGCGGCTGGCGAAATCGATGGCGCTGATCTTGGTGACACCTTCCACGATGTGGGCGACTTGCTCGCCGAATTCTTTGCGGATGTCAACGATCGTCACCGAGGTGTCTTCTACCGAATCGTGGAGCAGGCCGGCGGCGATGGCGACCGGATCCATTTTCATGTCAGCGAGCACCATGGCGACTTCCAGAGGGTGCACCAGGTAGGGCTCGCCCGAGGCGCGTGTCTGGCCGGCGTGATGCTTAAGAGAGTAGTCGTAGGCGCGGCGGATGATGCCCAAATCGTCGCCCGGACGGTTGCCTCGGACACGTTTCATCAACTCACGAAACTTGGTGACCGTGAGGACATTGGTCGCGATCTGCTGGCGCAAGGTCGCCATGAATGATTATAGCTCTGCTCTGGTGGCGCGGGCGAGGACTGCGAAATGGCTTCACGTGAGCTTCCTTTGCTCATTCAAAGAAATTGGCGTAATTTGCATGGCAAGCAATTCAGTGTGTTTCGCGGACGGGGAGAGCAGTTCGCATGGAACGTTCGTCTGCTACATTGATCGGCGAGATCACCATGAGTTCTCCGCAAATTCTGGTTACCGGCGTCTCTGGGCCTATCGGCGGCGCATTGCTCCCCACTCTTCAAGCACGCGGCTACAAAGTTTCGCGGCTTGTACGTGGTTCCGCGAAGAGCGAGGACCAGATTCCCTGGGATCCAGAGCAGCCGGTTTCGCCGCAATCGGTCTCGGGATTTCAGTCGGTGATTCACCTCGCCGGAGAGAGCATCGTGGGCCGCTGGAGTGACAGCAAGAAAGCGCGCATTCTGAACAGCCGCATTCAGGGCACAAGGCACCTGGCCGAGGCGCTCGCGCAGGCGTCACCTAAGCCGCGGGTCTTGATTTCCGCCTCGGCGGTCGGATACTACGGTGATCGCGGCGAAGAACTTCTTCGCGAAGGTAGCGGCCCGGGTACGGGCTTTCTTCCCGAGGTTTGCCAACAGTGGGAAGAGGCCACCAAGCCAGCAGTGGATGCAGGTATTCGTGTGGTGCTGATTCGCATTGGCGTGGTGCTCAGCCCAACTGGAGGCGCACTGGGCAAGATGCTGTTCCCTTTCAAGATGGGCTTGGGCGGAAATGTGGGCAGCGGAAAGCAGTGGATGAGTTGGATTGATGTGCGCGACCTGGTAGGCGCGATTCATCACGTAATGAAAACCGATCTCCTGCAGGGACCGGTGAACTTTGTGTCGCCCAAGCCAGTCACGAACGCCGAGTTCACCAAAACTCTGGCTTCGGTATTGTCGCGCCCTGCGATCTTTCCCATGCCGGCGTTTGCCGCGCGTCTCGCGTTCGGCGAAATGGCGGACGAGCTCCTGCTTGCCAGCCAGCGCGTCGAGCCCAAGAAGCTGATTGGCAGCGGCTATCCCTATCAGTATTCCGATCTGCGCAAGTCGCTCGAAAGCCTGCTACGGAAGTAACCTGCTCGCAAATCCCGGGTGTGACCGAAATCACAGACTGAAGATGTAACGCCTGTCACGATCAGTGCGTACATGCACAAAGTAGTCATCGCCGGCCTGCTGATACTTGTCCTGATTGTCGGGACAGGTTCCAGTGTCATGGCAATGCCGCCAACGACGCAGGCCTCCCCTCACCAGCACCAAATGCAGAGCATGGATCATTCCTGCTGTCCGGGGTTAGCCGGTGCGGCCGCCCTGGTGCAAGTTCCTCCCCCATCCAGCCCTTGCGGCAGTGGACACCGGTGCTGTGTCTCTTCTGACACACCCGCGAGAATCATCTCGACGCCGAGAAGCGAAGATTGCGGAGGTCAGCCATCCGTTCGCGCAGTGATTTCTCCTTCGCGCCCAAGGTGTAGGGCATTCGCGATTCGCGCTGAAACCCATGCGCCGCCCCTAATAAAAACCATAGCTTTACGGATCTGAAATCCGTCTTCTCGCGCACAACTACGTCTGCCCAACATTTTCTACTCAGTTTCGAGAATGGAGAATTTTATGAAATTCAAATTATTCGCAATGATCCTGGCGCTTACCGTGGCTTCGTTTGCGCAGACCGCAACTCAGCCTGCTCCTTCGTCGGAGCAGAAACAATCCACCCAGAGCGACGAAAAGCAAGACGCAACCGCTTGCCAGAAAATGATGGCAGGAAAAGAAGGCTCCTGCTGCATGCATCACGACATGGCTGCGAAAGGCGGCAAAGATGCGATGTCATGCTGCGAAGGCAAGGACGCGAAGTCTTGCAAGAAGATGATGAAGCATAGCAAAGACAAAATGGCATCCATGTGCGGCGACGGAAAGTGCTGCGCAAAGGACGCCAAAGATTGCTGCAAACAGCGACGATAAGACATGGCGATGGCTTGCTGCGGCGGATCCAATGTGCGGCATGGATCATCCCGATCATGGCGAAGAGATGAAGTAATGTATGCGGGGCGGACGAGGTGAGACGAGGCGTCCGCCCACCTTTTTTAACAACTTGTCGTTCCGAGCCGTTCGCAGCCCCGTAGCGGCTAGCACGTGAGAGGAATCTGCTCTCATGGCAGGAGCAGATTGCTCGTCGCTTCGCTCCCTAGATTGACCTTCGCGGCCTTGCCGCTACTATGCTCCCGCGTTATAAACTTTGCCGAAGGCGTGAACTCGTTCGCACACGCTGAGTACTTTCACTGGCAACGTCAGGCGGCTTCCTTCTTCGATGATGGGAATGATCCTGTCAAAGTCCGGCCCGGAATGCGAACCAGTAATCATCATGCGAATGGGATGGAACAGGTTCTTGCCCTTCGCCCCCGTTTCCGCTTTCACGTGGTTCACGATTTCTTTGAATTCTTCCGGCGAGAGCACTCCGGCACTGGCCGATTCGTGTTCCAGAATCTTGATCATGAAGCGTGCAAACACCGCCGGAGTTTCCGGCCATTGCATGAGTTCGGCGTTATCGGGCGAGTGTAACGCCGCTTGTGCATCGTAGTGAAAGATCATTCTGGCTTTTTCAGGAAGTTGCTCCAGGCGGTCCACATAAGGCACGAGCAACTGCGTGACCTTGCCGAGCCATTTCACAACTTCCTCGGAAGGTTGCCAATCCTGGGCGGGCGATTCCATTCCATGCGCCTTCCGCAATTCTTCCACCATGGCCCGCGTGAAGTAAGGCAGCGCCAGCTTCTGAACGCGTTCCGGCGGGGCTTGCTTCAGGTAATGGCGATTGAGCCAGTACAGCTTCTCCATATCGAAGACAGCAGGAGAGGGAGTTACGCGCTCGAGGGAAAATTCCTTCACCAATTCGCTGAACGAAAAGATTTCGCGAGTGCCGCCGCTCGGAGCCCATCCCAGCAGCGCCAGGTAATTCACCAGCGCTTCGGGCAGCACGCCCATGTCGCGGAAGTTGGCAATGGAAGTGGCGCCATGGCGTTTGGAAAGCCGCTCGCGATCTGCGCCCAGAATCGTTGACAGGTGCGCAAACTCCGGCACCGGCCAGCCCAGCGCTTCGTAGAGCGCGACTTGCTTCGGAGTATTCGAAAGGTGATCGTCGCCGCGGATCACATGCGTGATCTTCATCAGCGCGTCGTCGATCACCACCACATAGTTGTAGACCGGCATGCCACTGGAACGCAGGATGATGGGATCGCTGACCACTTCGTTCGAGAACTCCACCTCACCGTGCACGATGTCGTGAAAGCGAATGGGGTGCTCGGGAATCTGCAGGCGAATGGCAGCAGCCTCTCCGGCATCGCGGCGTCGCTGGCTTTCCCCGGGATCCAGCTTGCGGCAATTGCCCGGGATAAATCGGCTGGCGGCCTTCCGCGATGGCGCGTTCGCGCTCTTTCTGCAGATCTTCGTCGCGGCAAAAGCAAAAATAGGCTTTGCCTTCGCTCACCAGGCGCTCGGCGTGTTCGCGATAGACATCAAGGCGGTCGGACTGGCGATAAGGAACATACGGGCCGCCGACGTCGGGTCCTTCGTCCCAGTCGAGTCCGAGCCATTTCAGGTCGTCAATCAGCTGGTCTTCGAAGCGAGCCTGGCTGCGCTCGATGTCGGTGTCTTCGATCCGCAGCAGCATGGCTCCGCCGGTTTTGCGGGCGAATAGCCAGTTGAACAGGGCCGTGCGCGCGTTTCCGACGTGCAAATGACCGGTAGGAGAGGGCGCAAACCGCACCCGAACAGGAATTGTTCACGAAATGATGTTAGCAGGAACAACGCCTTGGACTCACGTCCAGGGGTGCTGAAACTAGCCGCCATCGTCTGGCTTAAGAATATCGTCCAGCAGCTTCTCGAGTACCTCAGGTCGTTTCTCGCTGTGCAACTCGTCCCGCAGTTCTTTCAGGGCGAGCGCGACCACGTGGTAGTGATGAGCTCCGGCATATCGTGGATCGGCGGTAATGTCGAGCCACACCCCATGCATGAGTTCCAGGTCCTGGGAACGCATCCGGGGTGTGTGGGGGCCAAGCGGGTACTCGCGGACCGAGCCATCGGAAGCATGGACTTCCAGAATCAGGCGCGGACGCGGTTCGGGCAAGCGCTCCCACGCGTCGCCGGTGAGTTTGGCTTGCTCGTCGGCGGAAGTTTGTTTGAAAGCCCGCAGATAATTCGGCTGGCATCCAGCCGCTGGGCCGTGACCACGATGGCTTCGAACACATCGGTACCAGGAACGACCAGCAGCGAAACCGGCTTACCTTCTTTCTCCGCCACCGACACAACGGCAGTAAACAGTTCCTGTTCGTACTGATCGAATATCTGGCTGGCCTCGAAGACGTTGCTACCGGTAAAACTGTGCTCACGGTGGTAGAGGCGAGCACTCATCACAACCACATCCTGGCGAGCGGTATTGGTGTGCGAAAGGACTTCTCTCAAGTAATACAGGTTGCGAGGATCGCGCACCGCGACCAGCACGCTTCCCGGTCGGACGCCCATGGCTCCGCTACCCAGTTCCTGGTTTCCGTAGACCCGAAATTGTTCCAGATTCTCGGCGCGGCCGTGGCGTTCCTTAATCACCCGGTGTTCGGAGTATTTGAAGATTCCGAAAAACACCGCACTGAACAGAACTCCGGCGATGGTGGCTTCGTGCTTGGTAAACAGGTTGACCAAGGCCGTGATCAGCAGAACGCCGGAAATCAGCATCAGCCCCACAGGCACCTCGGTTTTGCCGAAGTGAAAGTTGCCGGGAACCTTCCATTCTCGGTGGCCGGGTTCCTTATAACGAAGCACCAGCACGGCGAGCGACTTCATGGCGAAGCTCCAGATCACGCCAAAGGCGTAGAGCGCCGCCAGAAGGTAAACGTTGCCGCGACTCAGAATAATCGTGAACAACTGCAAAATGACGATGAGATTGATGATCCGGTAGCTGGTGCCGTAGCGGTGCTGAGGCTTCTGGAACCACGACGTCAGCACGCCATCCTCAGCCACTCGATTCAAAACGCCATTGGCGCCGACGATGGAAGTATTCTGAGCGCCCGCCAGGATGAGAACGCCGACCACCACCACGAAAACGTGGAACAGCAACTTGAGCATCGATGGCCCGACCAGATACATGGTGATGCCGCCGATCAGATTCGCAAAATAGTCGGGGCGAACCTTATCGGGGATGATCATTACCGCGAAGAACGAAACCAGCGAGGTGAACAGCAGGCTGTAGATGAAGATGACCAAGCCGGTTTTTTCCAGATTTTTCAGCTTGGGATGTTCAATTTCGCGATTGACCTGGGCCAGAGTTTCTTCGCCGCTCATCGCCAGCACCGAGTGACCGAATCCGACGAAGGCGATGATGAACATCAGGTGGCTGAAGAAGGTACCGTTGAGCCATCCCATGGACTCACGGTTGATGGGCACGACGCCGGGATGCAGCGGGTTGGGCGGAATCTGAACGGGGATCTTGAAGACGGTGATGGTGCACCAGATGATCAGAATCACGACCATGACCGTGGTGATGATCATGATTTGGAGCGCCTTGCCGCTCGACTCGTGAATCCCCTGGATGTTCTTGTGCCAGAAGTAGATGACGATGACGATGGCGAAGGCCGCCGCGAAATGATCTTCCGAAAAGACGAACGGATGATGTGTATAGCGACCGATATCCTCGATCAGCCCGGCGAGATATTGCCCGGCCGAGACCGCGCTGATCGGTCCGGTCAGGACATAATCGAACAGCAGGGCGGAAACTGAAAACTTGGCCAGCGTACCGCCCATGGCTTCTTTCACGACGCGATAAACGCCGCCCCGGACGAACATGCTGCTGGACTCTATGTACAGGGCCCGTACGGCATAGCTGAACAGCATGACCGCCAGGATGAACCAGGGCGCGCTCTTGCCAATAACCTTTTCCGCGTCTCCGCCCGCGTAATAAGCGGAGGAAGCGAGGTCAGAAAGGACGATGGCAGAGGCCCGCCAGAACGAAATGAAGGTCAGCATCACCGTGGTGGCGACGAAAACCTTTACTGCAGGCCGTTTGGCGCTTTCGATGGATGTGGACATACACTCTGCGTCCGAATGACGCAAAACGAGAAATCTATCACAGTCGCGGGAATCAAACCGGGCTTTGTCTAGACAGCCGTGGTTTTCTGCACCGGCTTAGGTGCGATGTGGGTGGCGGTGACACGATCGTGCCAGCAGAGTTGGTCCTCGTCAATCAAGGACCAGGCGTATCCCAAGCCTAAGGAGGCAAGCGACAAAATCGAAGTCAGGACTCGCCAGCGCCGCTTGCTCATGGGCACCATGTTTCCGTCAAAGCAATTCAGTTGCAGCCGCGCCAGTTTCAGACCAGGAGTGCTGCCCGTGTGCACAAGGCCCAGATACTGGTAGCCGAACCAGAGAATCGCCAACACCGGGATGCTGCTTTCGGCCGCTGGCACCAGGTCCGGGATGGTTCCGGTAATGCGATAGAAGATGGCAGCGAACAGGCCAAACGCCACCGTCACGAACCCTGCGTCGATGAAGGACGCGGCCACTCGACGGGACATACTGGCCAGCTGCAGTGGGATCTCGATGCCCGGACGCTTTTCCGCGGCTTCCGACTGCGGCGAGTCGATCAGAATTCCACCCATGGCGGGGGGCGGCGGCGCGAGTTCGGGCGCTTCCAGGATGCGCGGGATGTCGATGACCGGGTCTGCAAGCTCCGATCCCGAGGACGCAAAGGTCGCCAGCCGCGGAAATTCGATCAGGCGCCCTGTTTCTGGCCGCGATACTTCGTTCAGGCGCGGATAAACGACGGGAGGTTCGACGAAGATTTCGCTTTCTTGATCGGGCACTACACTTTCACGGGTCGGCGCCACGCTATAGGTCGGCGCCGGACTCTCAAACTTCAGGCTGAGCGATGGGAAACGCGGTTTTTGCGGGCGCCGCTTGGCGCGGTAGCTGTTGACCCGGCTGGCGATCTCCTCACGCCACGATGGGTCCGGAGCAGTGTTGTCCTGGTTCGGGTCGCGAGAAGGCACGGGCTCCTCCTCGGCCGCCTGCACCGGGGAAGCACCGGTTAGAGCTGAGTCGGATGGCGATTGGTCGGGAACGAACCGCGGTCGCTCTGGCAGCTTCTCCCCCGATTGCTCCGCAACCAAGGGACTCTGGGCGTTCCAGAGTTCGCCTTCGGGCTCAAATCGTGGTTTACGCGTTGCCATCTTCGGGGCCGAATTCAATTTCGAGGAACACTGACAAAACTCGCCACAACGGGGGCAGGCCATGTACCGATCTTTCAAAAATTCTGTGCAGCACCGATCACGTTCGGTAGTACACCGACATCCCTCCGAGGCCGGATGCTTCAGGTTCGGATGATGTCTTCTGTTTAACCTCGCCAAAAGGACGAAAGAGTGCAGCAGGGTTTACCAGGCGACAGCTTTCTTTGCGTCCTGAGCCAGCACCGTGCTAACGTCAACCTTCTCCGAGCAGGGTGGTTGGCTTGGGGACGCGTGCATGCGCTCCCGATGAATTCCCGCACTCGATTCCTTATCACGCTGGCGTTCGTTTGTCATCTGCTACTCGCGCCTGCCTTAGTAACCAGCCAGTTGCTTTCCAGAAATTCTCCTTCATTGCCGGATGCGCCCTCGGCAACGGTAGGAGACGAGGTCACCATTCGGGCGATCTCGCAGGAAAAAATCGGACCGGTTTTCAAACTTCACGGGCAAGCGGAAATCCACTATCGCACCTACATTCTCTACGCCGATGAAGTGACCTACGATTCTTCGACCGGCGAGGCGACTGCAGACGGCCACGTCGTGCTCGACGGTGGCCCCAATGACGAGCACATCGAGGCCAGCCATGCCGTCTACAACCTTCGCCAGGAAACCGGCCACTTCGAAAATGTCACGGGCAGTACCGGAATCAAGGTTCGCGGGCCGCGCACGACGCTAACCTCGTCGAATCCCTTCGTCTTCACAGGCAAGGTGGTGGATAAAACAGCCCCCGATCACTACCTGGTGATCGACGGCACCGTGACCACCTGTGAATTGCCGCGTCCGAAGTGGGTATTCGATGCCCGCCGCGTTTACGTCGATGTGGCCGGAAACGCGACGATCTACAACAGTACTTTCCGCATTCGCGGAGTGCCGATTTTGTATCTCCCCTTTGCCACCCACCCCGTGCAGCGCGAGGTCCGCGAGTCCGGATTCCTGATTCCTAGCATCGGGCAGTCCTCCACCAAAGGAACGGTAGTGGGCGAGTCGGCCTTTTTGGTGATCAATCGCAGCATGGACGTGCACGTAGGCGCGGAATATTTCTCGAAGCGCGGTTGGTCGCAACGGGGTGAGTTCCGCGCGCAACCCAGCGAGAAAAGCTTTCTCGATCTGAACTATTTCGGAGTGCTGGACCGCGGCATCGGCAACCCAGTCATGAAGCAGGGCGGCGAAAACGTCCGTCTGAATGCGGAAGACACGTTCGGACATTTCCGCGGCGTCGCCAACATCGATTACCTGAGTTCTTACGTGTTCCGGCTCGCCTTCAACGAGATTTACAGCCAGGCGGTTTCGTCGGAAGTCACATCGCAGGCCTTTCTCTCCAATACCACCCAGGGCTTCTCGTACAACGCGTCAGTGCGGCGATATCAAAACTTCGAGAGCACGACTCCAGGGGACGTAATCACCATCCTGCACGCCCCCAGTTTCGAAACTTCCAGTGTCGATCGTCAATTGGGGCATTCGCCGTTCTACTGGTCCTACGACGCCGCGGCCGAGGGACTCTCCAGAAGCGAGCCTTCTTTCCGCACCGGCAATCTGGTGGGCCGATTCGACCTCAATCCTGGAGTTTCTCTACCCCTCCTGTTCCACGGATGGTCGATCCGCCCCGACCTGGCCGTGCGCGACACCTACTACACCCAGGAACTCCTGCCAAATTCAGGAACCATCGGATTCGCAGCGAATAATTCCGTGAACCGGAAGGCATTGGAAGGCGGATTGGAACTGCGTCCGCCAGCGGTGGAGAAAGTTTTCGGCAAAGAGTTTCTAGGCCGGAAGTGGAAGCACGTAATCGAACCGCGGATTGTCTATCGCGACGTCGCGGGAGTCAATAATTTCCAGAGCATTCTCCGTTTCGACGATCGCGACATCCTCAGCGACACCAACGAAGTGGAGTATTCCCTGGTAAACCGGCTCTATGCGAAACGCACTTCGGCGAAACAGGAGAAGTGCGGAACGGAAGGCATGCCGTCGCTGTTTCTGGGAAATCCGCCGCCCGGCAAACGCATACCCTGGGAAACACCCCCGCAGGCTCAAGAGAAGAATTGCGCTTCAGGGCCGGCAGTGCGTGAGATCGTGAGTTGGGAGCTGGCGCAGAAACACTTCTTCGATCCTACCTTTGGAGGAGCGTTGGTATCGGGACGACGCAACGTGTTCACCACCACAGCGGACCTGACAGGCATCGCCTTCGTCACCGATCCACGTCATAACTCACCGTTGATTTCGCGCCTTAGAATTGCTACCAGCGACCACACCGATGCGGAATGGGACCTCGATTACGACTTCAAGACCGGACAGATTAATTCCAGCATGGCGCTGATGAATTTCCGCCTTGGGCCGTTCACGCTGGGGGGAGGCGATGCGTTTCTCCGCGCGCAGGGGGAGGATACGATCACCAACAACCCATCCACAACTCCCGTGTACAACCAGCTGCGGATGATCTTCGGATATGGAAGCCCGAACAAACGAGGCTTCGCCCTGGCCACCCACGTCGGATATGACGCCAAGCTCGGCTTCCTGCAATATGGCGCCTTGCAGACTTCCTACAATTGGGACTGCTGTGGAATCAGCTTGGAGTACCGGCGGTTCGCGCTGGGATCGGTGCGGAATGAGAACCTTTTCAGGTTCAATTTCGCATTAACCAATGTGGGTTCGTTCGGCAATTTGCGGCATCAGGAGAAGCTCTACTGAAAAATTCTTGCAGCCTTCCCCCGCTTATCATCGCGAAGCGCAGCGAGGCCCGTCGCTGCACGGATTTGCGGATAGAATATCCCCATGGATGCGGATGGCGATCTTCAAAGCAAGCGGGCGTCCCTCGAAGCAAGGCTGCGAGATTGTGGACACTTGCTGGTGGCGTACTCCGGCGGCGTAGATTCTGCCTATCTTGCATATGCTGCCCACCAGGCACTCGGACCACGCATGCTGGCGGTGATTGCGGATTCGGCCAGCCTGGCGCGCACACAATTGTCTGACGCGGTAGCTTTTGCACGTGAGCAGGCATTCCCTCACGAAGTCATCGAGACTTCGGAATTGGACCGCCCTGAATATGCGCGCAATGACGCCACGCGCTGTTTTCATTGCAAAGACGAACTTTTCACTGTCATGGAACGCATTCGCGCCGAGCGCGGCTACGACGCGATAGCCTATGGAGTAAATCTGGATGACCAAGGCGACTTCCGTCCCGGACAGCGTGCCGCGAAGCAGCACCATGTGATCGCTCCGCTCTTAGAGGCGGGTCTGAATAAGCAAGACATACGCGAACTGGCGCGCATCGCGGACCTCCGTATCTGGGACAAGCCGGCGTCGGCCTGCCTTTCATCCCGCGTGGAATACGGGCGTCCAGTGACCCGCGAAACCCTGAGCGTCATCGAACGTGGGGAAGATGCCATTCGCGGACTGGGCTTCCGGCAATTTCGAGTTCGCCACCACGGCGAAATGGTGCGCATCGAGATCGCGAAGAATGAAATGCCTCGAGCTCTAACCCCTGACATGGCTGCCGAGTTTTCGCGCATCTTCAAAGCACTCGGGTTCAAGTTCGTGACTCTCGACCTCGAAGGTTTTCGCTCGGGTTCGATGAACTCCTTGCTGACGATCGACGAGCTCACCGGTTGATCCCGACCGCGCTGCAGGCCCGTAAAAGCTGCTCTCTGTGAGATAATGAGCCTTCATTTCCATGTATAGGCGGTTCTTAGTGAAGCTTTTGCGGCGCTCTCTTCTCGCGTTCTTGCTGGTATGCCTGGGCTGTTCGGCCCAGTCGGCCCCTCCCGACGTCAATCAAAAGATCGAGCGTCAGATTCGCACCTTCTACAATCTTCCCGCCGAGGTGAAGGTCTCCATCGGGACGCTGCGCCCCAGCGAGTTCCCGAACTATGACGCGGTGACTATCACCATTTCCGGGGGCGATAAGCGAAAAGACTACGAATTTCTGCTGGCCAGAGATGGCAAATCGCTGATCCGCATGGTGAAACTCGATCTGACCAAAGATCCTTACATGGAGAAGATGTCCAAGATCGACACCACGGGCCGGCCCACCCGCGGCAAGGCAGATGCCAAGGTAGTGGCGGTGAACTACGACGATTTCGAGTGCCCGTTCTGCTCCCGCATGCACCAGATGCTGTTCCCGGAGCTGTTCAAGGAGTATGGCGACCGCGTGAAGTTCGTCTACAAGGATTACCCTTTGGTGGAAATCCATCCTTGGGCAACGCATGCCGCGGTGGATGCGAACTGCCTGGCTTCGCAGAATAACGATGCCTATTGGGATTTCGCCGACTACATTCATGCCAATCAGAAGGATGTGAATGTCGAGAAAGTCCGCGACAATCAGTTCGGTGTGCTCGACAAGCTGACGCTGCTCCAGGGACAGAAGCACAATCTGGATATGCCCAAGCTGCAGGCCTGCGTCAAGGCACAGAATGATGACGCGGTGAAAGCGTCGATGAAGGAAGGCGAACAGCTTGGGGTGAGTGCGACGCCAACTATGTTCGTGAACGGGCAGGAGATCGACGGCGCGCTGCCATTGCCGGAAATTCGCGCCGTATTGGATCGCGCGCTCGAGCAAGCCGGCGTGCCAGTTCCTGTACACCCGCCCAGCCCGGTAGAATCGCATCCGTCTGGCAACTGACCGTCAAGTGAGGAGTACCCACTCTCGCGTGGGGAGGATCGTTTGAGGATAAATCTGCTTTCTCGTCAATCTGTAATCGCCACTCTAGTTCTACTGGCTGCATTCGGAACCGGTTGCTCATCGAAACAGGATGCAGGCGATGCCGCGGCCACGGTGGATGGCCGCAAAATCTATCGCGCCGACGTCGAGAAGTACTACCAGAATCAGACTACGGGATCGGAACAGGCCCCGTCGGGCGAGCAGGCAACCATCCTGCGGCTGAACATCCTGCGCGAATTGATCGAGAACGAAATTCTGATGCGCCGCGCCGAGAAGCTTGGCCTGCTGGCGACCGACGAGGAAGTGGACCGCAAGCTGAACGAATACAAGTCTCCCTATACTCAGGAACAGTTTGACGCACGGCTGAAGGAAAAGAAGATCTCTTTGGATGACTTCAAGCGCGATATGCGGCGCACTCTGACCGTGGACAAAGTCCTGAACAAGGAAGTCACTTCCAAGATCAACGTCACCGACCAGGACGTGACCAGCTACTACAACGATCACAAATCGGAATTCAACCTGATCGAGCCTCAGTATCACTTGGCGCAGATTTTCGTGACCCCCACACCCAACCCCCAGGTGCACAACGCAAGATAAGGCGCAGAACGACTCTGATGCGAAAAAGAAAATCCAGATGATCATGAATCGTCTCGACAGCGGAGACGACTTCAATAACCTGGCCATGAACTACTCGGAAGATACCGAGACGGCGGCAAATGGCGGCGATCTGGGCTTCACCCCGGAATCGGCGCTGCGCCAGACCGATCCGCAGACCCGCGATACGGTCGCCAAGTTGAAGCCGGGACAGTACAGCCCGATCATCGTCGGTCGGCAATCCCATGACCAAGCAGCTGATCGGATTCCGCATTGTGAAGCTGATCGCGAAAGAGCCGGCCGGACAGCGCGAATTCGCCGATCCCCGGGTGCAGCAGGCGATTCGCACCCAATTACGCGACCGCCGCGAGCAGTTGCTGAAAGCTGCCTACTATGAAGTGCTGCGCGACCAGTCGAAGATCGAAAATTATTTACGCTGAGAAGGTTCTGGAAACCAGCGGCATTGCCAAGTAAAGCCGCTACTCGACAATGGCGAGAACGTCGCCGGGGTTGACGTTGTCGCCCTCTTTCACCAGCCAGCTTCTGGACGATCCCTTTCTTGGGTGACTTCATTTCGTTCTGCATCTTCATCGCTTCGACTACCAGGATGCCTTGTCCGGCTTCGACTGCCGCCTTTTCCGCGACCAGCACGCGCACAATCTTTCCCGGCATCGGGGCAGTCAGCTTCTTGGGGCCTTTGTCGTCAGCGGCGCCGCCCTTGCGGCTGCGCAGGGAGCGTGGATCGCGCAACTCCGCTTCATAGCGCGCGCTGCCGACCCACAGGTGCATGTCGGTCGCGGTGCGCTCGCGCTTGATCTCGTAGGCCTTGCCGTCGATCAGCAGGGAAACACGTCGGGCCGGGCCAGCACAGCATCATCTGGATCTCGCGCCCATCGAGCGGCAGAGCCAGCGTCCGCCCTCGGCCGCTCGAGTTCGAGCCGGTAGTTCTTCCCGTCGATCGATGACCTCGTAGGTCATTGACTTCAGCCACTTCCAGTCTGGCGGTGCTGCTTCCAGCCTGAACTTGCGGCGCCGTTTGTCCGGTTGAGCCGGGCAGGCTCCGATTCGCCGAGGCTGCCGTTCCCGCAGCGGCGGTCGGTTCAAGCATGGCAAATAGTCCCGCGGCAATGGCAGCGACCTCAGCGTCTTCGCGTTTCGCCGGCTCCGGCGGCGATCTTGAGCAGGCGATCCAGGATATCCGGTGTCCAGTTTCGCCGGCGCGGAAGTCGGGATCGTTCAGAATGCGGCGGAACAGCGAGATGTTGGTCTTGATGCCGCCGACGAAATATTCATTCAGAGCGCGCGTCAGACGCGAGATCGCCTGCTCGCGATCTGTTCCGTAGCCGATCAGCTTGGCCAGCAGCGGATCGTAATCGATCGGCACGTTCCAGCCTTCATACATGCCGCTGTCGCGGCGGATGCCCGGGCCCGAGGGCGCGAGCAACAGACGTAATCTTGCCGGGACTGGGAAAGTAATTGTTGTCGGGATCCTCGGCGTAGATGCGGCACTCGATGGCGTGCCCGCGGATCTGCAACGTCTTCTTGCGTGAACGGCAGTTTTTCGCCGGCGGCGATGCGAATCTGCAGGTGCACCAGATCGAGCCCGGTGATCAGCTCCGTGACGGGATGCTCGACCTGCAGCCGCGTGTTCATTTCCAGGAAATAAAAATTCTTCTCCTGGTCGACGAGGAACTCGACGGTGCCGGCATTGGTGTATTTCGCCGCTTTGGCGACGCGGACCGCGACTTCGCCCATCCGGCGGCGCATGTCGGGATCCACGATCGGCGACGGCGCTTCTTCCAGAACTTTCTGATGACGGCGCTGGATGGAGCACTCGCGCTCGCCGAGATAAACGCGTGTTGCCGTGTTCGTCGGCCAGCACCTGCATCTCGATGTGGCGCGGATTGAGGATCGCCTTCTCGATGTAGACTTCGCTGTCCCCGAACGAGCGCTGCGCCTCGCTTTGCGCGCTTTCCAGCGCGGACTTCGAGTTCCTCGCGGCTGTGCACCAGGCGCATGCCTTTTCCACCGCCGCCGGCCGCCGCCTTCAGCATGACGGGATAGCCGATCGTTCGGCAACTTCTTCGCCTTCTCGTGACGACTCCAGGCCTCGCGAAGTTCCGGGAACGAATGGCACGCCGGCCTTTTCCATCTGCTGGCGGGCGCGGGTCTTCGAGCCCATCGAGTTCCATCGAAGCGGCGGTCGGGCCGATGAACTTGACGCCCGCATCGGCGCAGGCTTGCGGCGAACTTCGCGTTCTCGGAGAGAAATCCGTAGCCGGGATGGATCGCTTCCGCGCCGCTGCGCTTGGCGACGTCCAGAATCTTGTCGATGTTCAGGTACGACTCGGCAGCTGCGGCTGGGCCGATGGGATAGGCCTCGTCGGCTTTGCGGACGTGCAGCGCTGCGCGATCGACATCGGAATAGACCGCGACCGAGGCGATGCCCATTTCGCGGCAGGCGCGAATGACGCGCACCGCGATCTCTCCGCGATTGGCGATCAGAATTTTCTTGAACATAAACGCCGCGAATCATTGCAAATGAGATCGCAGCATGCGATCGCCCCAGGGTGATTCTACCATGGGTCGCGGACCGCGTGTGTGCGCTGGGTCACGGGCATGACGTTTGCGATCATGGGCGACCGGGAAATGCGGAGAACCGCGTCTGTACGGCCACTGTGGTATGCGAAAAAAAAAGCCCCTTCCGAGAAGGGGCTTGAATTGCCAGGCGGAAGGACTATGTTTGTTGCCCTGGTCCATCGTGATGCCCTGTGCGCCGGGCTGCTTTTCGGCCTTGGCCTTTTTGGTGGCCATGGTCTTGTCGACCCACTCGTCGGCTGTCTTCAAGTCGGCGGCGCGCGCAGATGGATCTTCGCACTGAATGTCAGCCCGCTCGCGATACATCAGGTTCATGTACGCCATCGCGTCGTCGTAGTCCGGACGAAGCTGCAGCGCCTTGTTCAGATTGTCGATGCCGTCCTGGACGTTGGCCGAGTTCTTCTCTTTCAGCGCAGCGCAAACTTTCTTGTCTTTCAGCGGCGTCTTCCGGCTTCAGCCCGAGTTTGGCACGCTCTTCCATGCGCGGCTGGTAGGTTTGCGTCCAGTCGATGACGCCGACCGAATAATAAGGCTCCGGATCGTTGGGATCGAGCTTCGATGCCTTGCGTGTAATACTCCTTCGCCTGATCGAACTTCTTCATCTGCAGGTACAGATAAGCAATGCCCTTGACGCTGTTGATTTTCTGTCGGGTCGCTGCTCCAGCACTTCCTTGTACTGGTCGATCGCCTGCTCGGCCAGCGGTTGTTGTCTGGAGTGTCAGCGCCGGGAATATATTGCTGGGCGAAAGCCGTCGCCAGATAGAGGCGGGCATTGATCAGCGTCGGATCGAGCGCGACCGCCTGCTGGAAGTGATCGATGGCCTCTTCGTACTTGGCGTTCTTGTAAGCCTGCACGCCTTTATTGAGCTGGTCGCGGGCCTTGCAGCTTGTCGCAACCTGCGGTGGAGAGCAGCGAGCCAACGCGACGGCCAGCACTACCAGCACTCTTGCGTAGTTTTCATTGCTTTATGAATCTCCCTTGCGAAGGAATGCCAGGAAACTCCAAAGCGGACGCTACCGGTAGACGAGGTGCAGTGCGCAGGCGAGCACGTCGCAGCCGACTTGCGCGGCAGCGCTCCTGCCGATTGAGCACGTACAGATTCTAACCGCCCGCTTCGATCTTTGCGGTGATCAGGCCCACTTTGTCGACGCCCGCAGCATGCGCGATGTCGATCACGTTGGCCACGTCGGCAAAGGGAACGTTGTCGTCGCCCTTCACGAACATGACTTTCTCGGCGCGAGTCTTGAAGATGTCGGTCAGCCGCCCCTGCAGGTTCTCCCAAGTCGCGTCTTCCTGGTTGATCTTCAGCGCCGGGAGCTTGCCCGGCACCGCGATCGATCAACTGCACCACGATGGTGCGGTCCGGAGTGGCGGCGGTTGCTTCTGGTTCGGCGGCGGCGGCTGCGGAACCAGCGCATCCAGACCCTTCGGGGTCAGCGGCGTGATCACCATGAAAATGATCAGCAGCACCAGCAAAACATCGATCAGCGGCGTGACGTTCATGTTTGCGCTTTGGCCCCCGCTGGGGCCGACTGCCATACCCATAGTCGATCTCCTCTATTGACTGCTATTGCCGCCGCTGTGCGCCGGTGGCGGCGGAGGCGCCCTGGCGCGTCTGCAGTCTTCTTCTGATCCGTCAGCAAGCCTAGATCGATCCACGCCGGCTGAGCGGACGTTGTCGACGACTTCGACCACCGAACCGAACTTGGCGCGCGCATCCGCCGTACATAGACGCGCTTGTCAGTCCGGTTCGCCAGCTGTCCTTGACTTTCTGGGTCAGCTGATCGGCGTGAATCTGATCGTTGCCGAAGAATACTTTGCCGTCGCGCATGACGGCCACGATGCAGTGCATCTTCCTTGTCGGCATCCTGCATCTGTTCGGGATTGTTCACTTTCGCCAAATCCACGCTGACGCCCTTCTGCAACATGGGCGTGATCACCATGAAGATGATCAGCAGCACCAGCATCACGTCCACCATGGGGGTGACGTTGATGTCGGAGTTGACCTTGGCTCCTTCGTTTCTCTTTGCCATTGCCATGGAACTTCGTCTCCTGCGCCGCTGCGCGTCTCCTAGTCGCCGCTTCAGCCGGTTCGTGAGGAGGATCCGGCGCCGGAGTCTCGTCCGGCACCGGACCAGCAACTCAAGACGTCGCAGCCATGCGTCAGCCGATCTAGGACCGGCGCATGCTCCGCGCCGCTTCAGGAAGTAGTCGATCAGTTCGCTCGACGAGTTATCCATCTCCACGTCGAACGCTTCCACGCGACCGGTCAGGTAGTTGAACATCATGACGGCCGGAATCGCGACGAACAATCCGATTGCGGTGGTCACCAGCGCTTCTGAAATACCGCCGGCGACTGCGCCCAGACCGGTTGCCTTCTCTTGCGAGATACCGTTAAACGCGTTCAGAATACCGACCACGGTTCCGAACAGTCCGACGAACGGAGCGGTCGAACCGATGGTGGCCAAGCCGCCCAAGCCGCGCTTCAGTTCGGCGTGAACGATGGCTTCGGTGCGCTCCAGGGCGCGCTTGGAAGCTTCGATGGTTTCGCCCGGGATCTCGCCCGCTTTCCTGGTGAGCGCGGAATTCCATCAGGCCAGCGGTAACAACCTTGGCCAGGTGGCTCTTCTTGTTGCGCTCGGCAACCTTGATGGCTTCGTCGATCTTGCCATCGCGGAGTGCTCCGGCCACTGCCGGAGCGAATGCGCGCGACTGTTTACGGGCGGCGTTGAAAGCCATCCAGCGATCGATCATGACGCCGATCGACCAGCCCGACATGATGAACAGAATGATAACCACGATTTTCGCCAGGATACCCATCTGCTTCCACAGCGAAATCGGGTCCCACCCGACCGAGTGCTGATCCTGGAAGAGCCAAGCGGCCATAGGGACATGTGAGTGATGGCGATGTGCTGCCAGATTAGCTACGAACATGAGTTGCTTTTCCTCCTCAGAACTCGTCGAATGTTTGTTGACTGGCAATGCTCTAACGGACTGTTTCTCGAGCGCAGACCTCCGGTCGGCTGGAGAAACTCCTGATCGCTCGAACCTGGGAAATCGGTGGGACTGCCTTCCGACAACTGTCAGCACGCCCTTCCCATCTCGGAAAAGGTGGGACTGGGGAGGCAATCGCCACAACTGCTTATGACACGTCCGGAATTTATCCACCGGACAGGGTGAAGTTCACCGTGATCTGGGTCTCCACTTCCACCGGCTCGCCGTTCAGGAAGTACGGCTTGTACGCCACTGCTTCACTGCTTCGATGGCGGCCGGCGCCAGCATGGGGTGACCGCTGATCAGGCGCAGATTCTCGATGGTGCCATCCTTGCTGATTTCCGCCTGCAGCAACACCTGTCCCTGAATGCGGGCTTGGCGGGCCAGCGGCGGATAGTTGGGCTGTACCTTCTTCAACCAGCAAGCCCTGGGACACGCCTTGCGATACGCGGACGCGCTGCGGAGTCGCCACCTTCGGCACCGCGACCGGCGTCGAACTGATGATGCCGCCGATCACGCCGCCCATCTGACCGCCGGGGACGCCGCCCGGAACGCCGCCCACGACGCCGCCTGTCGCCATCACTCGGCGGAGGCGCCTCTTCTTCCTTGATCATCTGAACTTTTTCAGGAATCTTGGTCGGGGTGCGCAGCTGGCCGTTGACCATGTCGCTCTGGATCTGTCTTCACCACCTTCACCGGGGCCGCAGCCGGCGGTGGCGGCGGTGGCGGCGGTGGTGGCGGAGCCACCAGGAATGTCATCAGCTGCTGCTTGGGCAACGCTTCGGTGAATAGCAGCGGAATCAGAACCAGGACGCCGACCAAGCACCACCTGGAAAATGAACGAAAAGATGGTGTTGCTCCACGCTTCGTTTTTAGCTTGTCCACCCGATTCGATCAGGCTGTCTTCAAACATAGGCTTCTCCTACACAGACCCTACGTATTCTTAGACACCGCCTACTCGCCGTTTGCTCCCGAACGACTCGGCTACTGATGCCGAATTACCTGCCGGTCTGACCTGAGACTGCGACAATCTGCAAGATCCTAGCGCTTGTAGCTCGAACTCGGCTAGCTCTCGCGCTCAGGCTTTAGCTTTCACCTTCTCCCGGCGATGCCGCGTTCGCCCTGCGCCAGGAGCCATTGCAACTGCGGGTGCTTTGCCCCGGTTCGCTGCGCCATTCCTGATATGCCACCAGAATCGGAGCGGCAATCGCGATCGACGAATAAGTCCCGATCAGGATGCCGATCACCAGCGCGAAGGAGAATCCATGCAGCACCTCGCCGCCAAACAGGTACAGAGCCAGCACCGTCAAGAATGTCAGGCCGGCGGTCAGGATGGTCCGACTCAGGGTCTGGTTGATGCTGCGATTGACTATGTCGCGCCAGCTTCTCCCGCCGCATCAGCTTGATGTTCTCGCGAATGCGGTCGAAAACGACGATCGTGTCGTTATTGGAGTATCCGATCAGGGTCAGAATCGCCGCGATCACGGTCAGCGAAATCTCTTTATTCGTCAGCGAAAACGCGCCCACTGTGATCAGCGTGTCGTGGAAGACCGTCACGACCGCCGCCACACCGTAAATCCACTCGAAACGGAACGCAAGATAAACCAGCATGCCGAGCAAGCGAATATAGGACCGCCAGCTGGGCCTGCGTCTGCAGTTGCTTTCCCACCTGCGGGCCGACGATCTCGACGTTGCGCACGCCGAAATCCGAAAGGAAGAAGCCTCCTGCAGAGATGCCGACGACCGCGGGATCGACCGCCGCCTTCAGCTCGTCAATGCGAGTTGAGCACGCCGCCCTTCACCTTGTCGCGGTAATTCACGATCGCTTGAGCGACTGGCGGTGTACGCGCTGATCGGCATCGGTTCCCGGCATGCAGCGGATCTTTCTCGCAGCAGATAGTTTGCAATGGTCAAGGAACTGGCGTTGTTCAGATCCTGCTTGCCGGCCGGAGCATTGCTTTCCAGCGCATTGATGATCTGCGTCTTGCCGCTGGTCCAGCGCCTGCTCGCTGGTCTCCTGCTCAGCCAGAGTCGATCAGCACTTCGTTGTTGGTAGCCGGGCCGTAAGTCTGAATCTTGGCGTTGTTGCAAGCCCGCGCGGTCCATGGCGGCGCGGATCGCGTTGTCATTCGGCGGATGGGAGAACTTCACGTAGACCAGCGTTCCGCCGCGGAAATCAACGCCCAGCGGAATGCCATGCCAGAACAGCATGGAGAAGCACGCCGGCCACGCTGAACACCAGCGAAAAGGCGAGAAAGTACCACTTCTTGCCAAGAAAATCGATGTTTGGATTCCGAAAAAATTCCACGCTGTAAACCCCTTGAAGATCAGTTTCAAGTTTCGAAGTTTCAGCGCTCGCGTTCCGAGCGCCACTGCTGCCGCCGAAAGCCCTTCCGAAACTACGCTCTAGCCGATGCTCAACGCTTCGCCACGCTGTTTGCGGCTGAGGATGCAGTCGAAAATCACGCGCGATACGAACACCGCGGTAAACAGGTTCGCCAGCAAACCGAACGTCAGGGTGACTGCAAAGCCTTTCACCGGACCGGTACCGAAGATGAACAGGATGAACGCCGAGACAATCGTCGTGACGTGAGTATCGACGATGGTGATCCAGGCATGCGCGAATCCCTGCTCCACCGCCGATGGCGGCGTCTTGCCGTTGCGCAACTCTTCTCGAATACGCTCGAAGATCAGCACGTTGGAATCCACGCCCATACCGACCGTGAGAATCACTCCCGCAATTCCGGGCAAGGTCAACGTCGCGCCGCTGAAGCCCAGGAATCCAAGCAGGATGACCAGGTTCAGGATCAGCGCCACGTCCGCATTGATGCCGGCACCGTGGTAGTAGACCAGCATGAAGATCAGCACCGCCAGCATGCCGATCACTGCGGCGCGTAACGCCCGCGCGGATCGAATCCGCGCCCAGCGACGGACCCACGGTGCGCTCTTCCAGGTACTTGATGCCAGCCGGCAGAGCGCCCGAACGCAGCATCATGGCCAGATCTTTCGACTTCCTGCTCGGTGAAGCGGCCGTTGATCACGCCCGTGTCGTGAATCGGCTCCTTGATGACGGCCACTTCCTGCACCTTGTTGTCCAGCACGACGGCCAGGTTGTCGCCGACGTGGGTCCGGTGAAGTCTGTAGAACTTGCCGGCCGCCTTCGCCGGTCAGATTGAAACTCACCGCCGGCTGGCCATTCTCGTCGCGGCGTCGGCTCGGCTTCGCGCAGATCGCGTCCGGTTACCGCCGAGGACGCGGGAAATCAGATACCACTTCGCCGCTCTTCCGCACCGCCGAGCACCAATGCTGCTTGCCCGTGCATCAGCACCGCGTCCGGCAGGCAGCACGCCGCCGTGCTCCTGCAGCGCCGCTTGCTCACTGGGTAAGGGCCGCCCAGCGACTGCCGGATCTCCAGCATGGCGGTGGACTGCATGATCTCTTTCACGCGCGCGGGATCGTCCACGCCCGGCAATTGCACCAGGATCTGGTACTGCCCAAGCCCATGTTCCTGGATGACCGGCTCGCTGACGCCCAGCTGGTCAATGCGGTTGCGGATGGTCTCGATCGCCTGCTGCACGGCGCGATTCTTCAGGTCGGTCAGAGCCTGCGGCTTCATCGCGACGGTCCAGGTATTCTCCGCGCCCGGAGGTCAAGTCGTACTCCGGCAGGCGGTCGCTGACGATGGTCCGCAAGTCGCGAGCTGGACTCCGGCGGCACGCCCTTGATCACGATCTTGTCGGGATGCATTGGCCGGATCGGGCTTGGTGATGTCGGCGTAGTTGATCTTGCGCGTTGCGCAGATCCTCCTTCAGGCGCTCGATGGCGTTGTCGGAGTCGGCGTTGACGGCGTCGTTGACCTGCACCTGCAGAATCAGGTGGGTGCCGCCCTTGAGGTCGAGCCCCAGGTGAATGCGGTCGGTCATCGACGCCAACAGGCCCTGCCCCGAAAAGCTCTTGCGGAATGCCGAAGATGCCGAACAGGAAAACCAGCAACGTGCCGATGATCAGGACTAACTTTCCAGCCTAAATTCTTGTTCATACAAATGACACTCACGATATTTCCGCTTGAATGCACTTTACGCTGCTTTCCTACTTCGTCGCCCGTTCTGCATCGTCACCGATGCCGAACGACGCCCGGGTGACTTCAAGTCTCAAATTGTCGGGCGGAACGCGCAGGTGCATGTAATCGTCCTTGATCGCCACGATGGTGCCGCGCAATGCCGCCGCTGGTGACGACCTTGTCGCCGGTCTTCAGTTCGCGAAAGCATTGCCTGCCATTTCTTCTGCCGCCGCTGCTGCGGCATGATCAGCAGGAAATAAAAAATGCGCGAAGATGAAGAGCAGCGGGGCAAAGCCCAGCCATCCCATAGAACCGCCGACTGGTTTGCAACGCCAAGAAATATTGCAGTGTTCATGAGAATCTGCAGACCCGTTAACCGCTCATAGCATGCGGCCCGCTGCCTGTGGCGTTCTGGCCCTATGCATTGTACCGCGGGAGTTCTCGTGTATTCAGGCCGGACTATCCTTAGCTCAGCATGAACCAGGAGGCTGCCGAGCTACGGTTTCGGTCGAGACCACAGCTCAGAAAGAACACGCGGTCCTTCTCCAAGTCTAATAGAATGACGCACCGCTCGCATGGTGTCAAGGTAGAAGCTCAGGTTGTGGATGGTATTTAACACCTGCGCCAGCACCTCGTTGGAAGCATACAGGTGACGCAGATAGGCGCGTGAATAGCGCCGGCACACCCGGCATCCGCAGTTCGGGATCGAGCGGCCCTTCATCTGAGGCGTAGCGCGCCTGCTTGATCGAGATTTTTCCCTCCGAGGTAAAAAGCAGCCCGTGCCGGGCGGCCCGCGTCGGCAGCACGCAATCCATCATGTCGACGCCCATGCCGGCGTATTCGACGATCTCCTCCGGAGTTCCCACACCCATCAGGTAGCGCGGCTGATCTGCGGGAAGATGCTGCGAGCGTCGCTTCCACCACTTCGCGCGTCAGCGCGCGCGGCTCGCCGACGCTGAGGCCACCAATCGCATACCCGGGAAAGCCGATCTCGATCGTGCGCTCGGCCGACTCGCGGCGGAGTTCCAGATCCATTCCGCCCTGCACAATGCCGAATAGAGATTGGGTCGAGCAGTTGCGAATTTCGGGTTTCGAATTTCGAGGCGCGTCGCTTGAAACTTGAAACTCGAAACCTGAGTCTTCATTCCAGGGCACTTCGTGCTTGTGCGTCCTCGAAATACTTCTTGCTGCGCGCCGCCCAGCGCAGCAGTCATCTCCATCGACGTTCGCACCCGGTTCCGGCTCAGCCGGATACTCGGTGCACTCGTCGAAGGCCATGATGATGTCGGCGCCCAGACCGATCTGCGCCTCCATGGCACTCTCCGGACTGAAGAAGTGCGACGAGCCGTCGAGATGCGAGCGGAAAGTCACGCCCTCCTCGGTGACCTTGCGCAGTTCACTCAGGCTGAAGACCTGGAACCCGCCGGAATCGGTCAGAATCGCACGCGGCCACGACATGAAGCGGTGCAGGCCGCCGAGCCTCCGCACCTGCTCCACCCCGGGCCGCAGATAAAGATGGTAAGTATTCCCGAGCAGAATCTGGACACCCAGGTCTTCCAGCAAAGTCCTGCGGAACGCCTTTGACCGAAGCCACCGTTCCGACCGGCATGAACACTGGAGTTTCGATCTCACCGTGCGGCGTGGTCAGGCGTCCAGCGCGCGCCGGGCCGGACTTGGCTTCGATTTGGAACTGAATGGACACGGTGTAGCGATTGTAACGGAGGCGGTCAGAGCTCCAGCGGGATGATCTCGCCGCGCAGCTTTGAGTTGTCGACAAAGAGTCGTCCGACCGTGATCGGGAGTTTGAAACGTCTCGGTCCCGCGCTTCCGGGATTGAAGTAGAGAACTCCATTCTTCATCTCTTGCTTGGGAACGTGGCTGTGCCCATAGATCACGGCGGAAAAGCCTGCTGCTTCCGGCTTCAAGTCGAGTTGATCGAGTATGTGAAGCACGTAGATCGATACGCCACCAAGTTCCAGAACTTCGGTCATCGGAATCTTTCTCGCCCAGGTTCCAGTATCAACATTCCCGCGCACAGCGGTGACCGGAGCGATCTCTCTCAAGCAATCAAGGATTTCAGGGCTGCCGATGTCACCAGCGTGAATGATGTGATCCGAACCGCGCAGCGCGTCCAGAGCCTCGGGGCGCAGCAGGCCGTGGGTGTCGGAAATCACGCCGATCGTCATCCCACCATTATGGACGAATCACGCCGATGTAATGCCATTCCGCCGACTCTTCCATGTCGATCTTCGTGCCGAGCGCCGCGGACATGGATTGCAGGCGCATCAGAATACGCTTTGCGCTCTCTGCCGAGGCCACGCGAGGTATCCCGCTTTCAGTCAGCTTCATTCCGTAAGCGAGTTCGACGGGATAGAGGCGGATTTCGGAGACCCGGCCGTGATCGAAGCGGCTTTCGGTGATCACCGATTCGAAAGGCAGAGTTCCGGAAAATCCTTCCGCGTTGAGAACGTTAGTGAAGTCTGCGTCGGTGGCCTTCTCCGGATCAGTGAAAGCGCCGAGAAGCGATTCGCGATACTGCGCGTAAAAGTCGGCGGGCATGGGCTCCTGAATATCGCTCCAGAAAAAGTTGGCCAAGCCGTAAAAGATCGGCCGCCCTTTGTAGATTTCGATCGGGCCGAGGTGATGGATGCCTGTAGTGAAGAACGCATCGGCGCCGGCATCGATCGCTTCCTTCGCCAGTCGGTGCAGGAATTCTGCAGGCGCATCGGCGAAATCGTTCTTGGCATCGGGGCTGGAGAGATTCCCCGGCTCATGCGAATGAATCGTGACCAGCAGAAAGTCGGAGTGCTGCTTGCCCTGGCGCACCGCCTTGAGAATGTCGGCGAGATCCTGGGCGTCCATCTCGTAGCGAATGCCCGGTTCAGGGCCGGCTTCGAACTTGGTGCCGAGGAAGGTTAGTTTGGTATCGCCCGCAGATGCCGGCCCTGGGTACAACTTTTGCGAAAGGCTCGCCATGTCGCGCAGCACATCCGGGCGGACGATCACCGTCTTCTTCAGGGCAAGGCCATTCAGTCCAGGTCGGCCCGGTGCGCCTGCGTGTGCTGGCAACGCTTCCGAGGTGGGGCGAAAAGTGGCGGCCATGGAGACAATCCCAATGCGTCCCTTCGCACTTTCGTAGTAATGCGCGGCGCGTGCCGCTCCCTGATTCTCGCCGACGCCCGCGGTGACGATACCGGCATCGTCGGTCCACTTTGTGGTCTCGCGCATGCCCTCGATGCCCCAATCGAGCGCGTGATTGTTGGCCCGTGACATCAGGTCGAAACCCACGCCCGCCATATCTTTCGCAACCGCAGGTAGTGCAAGCAGCGGCACATCGTCATCGCCGGTGTAAGGAAATCCCTTGAACGAGCGGATGTCGAGGATCGAAGTTTCCAGATTGCCGTAAGTAGCATCGCCGTCTTTGAGTTTCTTGAGCGCGATCGCAACGGCGGGCTCGCGATTGGCGTATTGCGAGAGCGGCCGCGAAATAATGCAATCGCCAACGGCAACCAGGCGGAATCCATCGGGGACATTGGTGGTGAGCTCTTGCGCAAGCGGGCGATGAGGATCGAACTTCGAAGCATCTTTGATTCCCGGATCGGCGCTCTGTGCCTGCGCCGCGCAGGCCAGCAAGACCAAGACGAAGAGCAGGAGTTTTCGCGTGGTCATCTCGCGGGAATATTACAGTGCAGTGCGGGCGAAGCGAAGAGAGTAGTTGACGAGGTGTGACCGGCGATCAGGTAGGGGAGACGACATTGTCAACAATGTTCGCAGCCTCCCACAGTCTACCTTGGTCGACCGAAGAACAAGACGTAACCATCCGGATCGCAAATCTCGAACCCGCGAAGACCATCGTGAGTATCCTTGAGTGGCACGCTGAAAACTGCTCCATGGTTGGCAAATTCGACGGCAAGCGCATCCGGGTCGGGTGCATAGACGAAGGCGTCCCAACGCATGGAAGGATTACGCTTTGGGTTCGGCAGCGGTGCCGTGTCTTTATCGGACTTGATGAAGATCTGCGCTCCGTCGCGGCCGAGGATGGCGAAAAAAGGATCTCGATCCGGCTGCTGGAATCTTGTCTCAAACCCAAGCTTGTCGCGGTAAAAAGCGATGGTTTGATCGACGTTGCTGACGATGAAGAACGGAGAAATCGCCTGCGTCGTTGGTCGTGTCATAAGTGTGAAGCCTCTTCTTGCTCTGGCATCTTACGACTCTTCGCAACGATCCGGCTGATTGTGCCCGCAGAAAGGCTCCGCCATCGCCTGGTGGAGTGCATCCGGCCTTACTCTGCAGCCGGTGCGAAATCCGCTAACTCCAGCCGCAGATTCCCCGGATTGGTCGCGTAGCCCATGCCGGTTTCCAGATCAACCACACCTGCGCGCACCAGCTTCTCGATCTCTCCATCAAAATGCTGCATGCCTTCGGTACCGCCCACGCGCATGGCGTCGAGCAGCGTCTTGCCTTCGTTCTCACCCTTTTCGACATACTCGCGGGTGCGCAGCGTGGATTTCAGAATTTCGATTGCAGCCACGCGGCCTGCGCCATCCTTGCGCGGAATCAGCCTTTGCGAAACGATGTAGCGAAAACTTTTGGCCAGGCGATTGCGAATCGCGTGCTGCTCAGCCAGCGGAAACACGCCCACAATTCTTTCTACGGTCTTGGACGCGTCGATGGTATGCAGAGTTGAAAGCACCAGGTGCCCGGTCTCGGCCGCTTCCATGGCGATCTCGATGGTTTCTTTGTCTCGCATCTCGCCCACGAGAATGACTTTCGGCGCTTGCCTCAGAGCGGCGCGCAGTGCCAGCGCAAAGCTCGGCGTGTCGCTGTGCAGCTCGCGCTGGTGCACGATGCATCCTTTGTGCGAGTGCAGGAACTCGATGGGATCTTCGATGGTCAGGATGTGATAGGACTGCTGCTGGTTAATCTGATCGATGATGGCGGCGAGTGTGGAGGACTTGCCGGAGCCCGTGGGGCCGGTCACCAGCACGATGCCGTTTCTCAGGCCAATAATTTCTTTCAACTCGGCGGGAAGACTCAGCGAATCAAAGCTCGGCACCAGGCCGGGAATCACACGCATGACGATGGCACAACTGCCGCGCTGCATGAATACATTGACGCGAAAGCGGGACGAACCGGGAAGACTGTAGGAAACGTCGCACGATCCGTTTTCGCGCAGCGTGGTCAGCGCATGCTGGTTGGCGCCGATCAGGTCTTGCGCGATGCGCCGCGTGTCGTCGGCAGTAAGCGACTTCAAGCTTCCGATGTTGACTCCGCGAAGCTTGCCATTCACTTCGACCAGCGGCGGGCGTCCCGGTGAAAAGAAAAGGTCGCTGATCTTGGCGGAGACGCGCAACATCGCTCCCAGCAGTTGTGGCGTGGTGATGGGAGCAGGCGCGGGTGCGGCGGCTGTGGGCGAAGACATAAGAAAAAGAGAGAGCACGGAGCGGGCCAGAAATTGGCGTAGCTCTCACACAGCTTTACAGCACGGAAGGTCTAACTCTGAGAATGTGCTGTCTAATTCTGAGAATCGGCAGCCGAGGCCGGCTGCCTCTACAGACTCGGGCTCTTGCTGGTGATCAGTTCCCTGATCTTCGAGACGAAATCACCCGTCGCCATGTCCTCGGTCTTTTCTTTCCCGCGAGTGCGCACGTTGACTTTGTTCGACTCCGCTTCTTTGTCACCCACCACCAGCAGAAATGGAACTTTCTGCATGGCATGTTCGCGGATCTTGGCATTCATCTTTTCGTTGCGAGCGTCGACCTCCACGCGAACTCCGACGGCCTTGAGCTGATCGGCAACTTTGTTGGCGTAATCGGAATGGCGCTCGGCGATCGGAATCATCACCGCCTGTACCGGCGAGAGCCAGACCGGAAACGCTCCAGCGTAGTGCTCGATCAGCACGCCGAAGAATCGCTCCACCGATCCGTAAAGCGCGCGATGAACCATGAGCGGCTGTTTGCGAGTTCCGTCTTCGGCCACGTATTCAAGTTCAAAGCGCTTCGGCAGGTTGAAATCGAACTGCACGGTCGAAAGCTGCCATAGGCGCCCGATCGCATCCACCAGCTTGATGTCAATTTTCGGACCGTAGAATGCCGCTTCGCCGGGGATGGTCTTGTATTCGATGTTCAGTTCCTTCAAGACCTTCTCGAGCGAGTGGGTGGCCATGTTCCACTGCTCTTCAGAGCCGACAAAGTTCTGCTTGTCGTCGGGATTCCACGTGGAAAGTTCGGTCTGGAACTTGTCGAATCCAAAATCCTTCAGAACATCTTTGGCGAATTCCACGCAGGCGGCAATTTCGGCCTCAATCTGATCGGGACGGCAAAAGATATGCGCGTCGTCCTGGGTGAATCCGCGCACGCGCAATAAGCCGTGCATCACGCCGGAACGCTCGTAGCGATACACGGTTCCAAGTTCACCGAGCCGAACCGGCAAATCGCGGTACGACTTCAGCGAATCGCGATAAATCAGGATATGACCCGGGCAATTCATGGGCTTCAAGCGGTACTCGGCGTCGTCCAGTTCCATGACGTCGAACATGTTCTGCGAGTAATAACCTTCGTGGCCGGAAGTCTGCCAAAGCTGCTTGCGCATCACGTGCGGGGTGTAGACCAGCGAATAGCCGCGCTTCACATACTGCTCGCGCATCCAGTCTTCCATCTCTTTGCGGATGATCCCGCCCTTCGGATGCCAGAAAATCAGGCCTGGCCCGGCGAGCTCCTGGATGGAGAACAGATCGAGTTGTTGCCCGAGCACGCGGTGATCGCGCTTCTTGGCTTCTTCCTGGGCGTGAAAGTAAGCGTCAAGATCCTTCTTCGAATAAAACGAAGTCCCGTAAATGCGCTGAAGCTGGGGATTTTTCTCATCCCCCAACCAGTACGCGCCGGCGATATTCAGCAGCTTGAAGGCTTTGATTTTTCCGGTCGATGGAATGTGCGGACCGCGGCAGAAATCGGTGAACTTTCCGGTGCGATACAGCGAGATTTTTTCATCGGGCTTGGTGAATTGCTCGATGAAATGGCACTTCATGAAATCGCCTTCTTTTTTGAATTCCTCCAGGCCTTGTTCGCGAGGCAGGAATTCGCGCGCGTACGGCTCGTTGCGCTGCACCAGTTCCTGCATTTTCTTCTCGATCTTCTCCAGGTCTTCCGGAGTGAACGGAGTCGGGCGATAGAAATCGTAGAAGAATCCGTTCTCGGTGGCGGGGCCGTGACCCAGCTTAGTCTCAGGGAACAGTTCCAGCACTGCCGCAGCCAGCAGGTGCGCGGAAGAATGACGAAATACTTCGAGCGACTCGGGATCCTTCTCGGTCAGAATGCGGAGGTCGGTGTCTTTTTCCAGAGGCTTGGCAAGGTCGATCAGGTCGCCATTCGACTTGGCCACCAGCGCGGCATCGGCCAGGCGCGGGCTGATCGACTTGGCAACGTCCAAAGCGGTACTGCCCTTCGGAACTTCCTTGGTGCTGCCGTCCGGCAGCTTGACATGAACGGTGTCTGACATGGGATTACGCCTGTTGTAGTGATGAATTTTCAGTTTACCACTGGAGGCCGGCGGATCAGTTGGTCAACGCCGGATCTCCCGGCATGGGATGACTTGCCTCTTGCGCATGGGGAACCAGCTTCTGATAGACCGCAGTCGGCACGTTGGTGTTCCAATAGCCTGCGGTTTTGGCGTACCCGACAATCCCGAAGAAGAGACATGCGATTCCCGCAGCCATGGCCCAGGCGGGCATGCGGCCGCGATTGGGTAATTTCTCTGGAAGCGCCAGACGCAGCGCACCTTGCGATGGGCACACCGCGACGCATTCCAGACATCCCGTACATTCCGCCGATTTGATGGAAACCAGCTTGTCTACCGGCAATGCCGAGGGGCACGCTTTGGCGCACTTCGCACAATCAATGCACGAAGAAGCTTCGCGCCGGATGCGCATAGGGCTGAAGAATGCAGTAATCCCAAGCAGCGCGCCGTAAGGACAGAGATACCGGCACCAGAAGTTCTGCACGAAAATCGACGCGATCACCAGAATTCCCAGCACGATCATGCCGGTCTCGCCCAGGAAGCGGAAGAAATCGAGCATCTTCACATCGGCGATCACCCCGTAGGGACTTCGCATGAAGTTCTCAATCGCATGCGCTGACATGCCGGAAACCGCCCACACAAAAAATCCCAGCAAGAGGTATTTCAAGCCACGCAGAGGAATGTCGATCCAACGAGGAAGATGGAAATTGCGGCGAAAAACCTTCTTTCCCAACCGCCACAGGTATTCGGAAACCGTGCCGACCGGGCACAGCCAGCTACAGAACGCTTTGCGAAATAAAAATGCGATCGAAGAGAACGTGATCAGCAGGAACATCGCGGCAGGATGCAACGTAGGAACGTGTCCCGTAAGCAGCCAGTATTTGAAGTTCATCATTCCGGCGATCGGGAGCCAGCCCTCGACACCCGCCGGGCGCGCCAGTCCGCTCGGAGCGGAGTTCTCAAACTGCCGCACCCAAAAGAAAAACGTCGTTCCCAGGTAGAGGTTCAGGGTCAGGAAAGCAAACTGCACCGTGCGCCGCAGCTTCTGCGAATAGTCGCGATCGGCGCGGCGCACCAGTTTGTTGCGCTTCTTCGCGGGAGGTGGGGAGGGCAATCGCGGCGGTTCAAGCACCAGTTCGTTTTGAATTTGGCTCGCCATCGTCGTTTCCAGCTAGACAACAGGCTAGCGGACGACCTCACAGTTGGCTGTGACTTAGGTCACGGGCGTAGGGTGGCGGGTTGTCAGTTAAAACTCTGGACTTAGCTCGACCCTGAAGATTCGCGTACAGGTTGTGATACACCTTTTCTTTGACCTTCCCGACTTCGATCTTTCTTTTTGTGGCGGGCGCGCTCGGCGGCGCGCTCAACGCCGTCGCCGGCGGCGGCAGCTTCGTTGCCTTCCCGGCCCTTCTGTTCACCGGCGTTCCACCCATCCCGGCCAACGCAACGAATACCGTCGCTCTGTGGACCGGCGTGGTGGCGAGCGGCGGAGCCTTTCGCGAGCGTCTCGATGTGCCGCGAAGGGTAATGGTCCCGCTGCTGATTACCAGCTTCATCGGAGGAGTAGCAGGGGCAATCCTGCTGCTGAAGACTCCGGCGCATACGTTTCTGAAAGTTCTGCCCTGGCTGATGCTGGGCGCGACTTTGCTGTTTATTTTCGGCCGCAAGCTGGCGCGCGGAAGGACTTCCAGCATCGCGCATGACGCGACCCTGGCTGCGATTCTCGGAGCCTCGGTGTTCGAGTTAGTAGTCGCGGTTTACGGCGGATATTTCGGCGGAGGCGTGGGCATCGTCAATCTTGCCATGCTCGCGGCCATCGGCATGACCGACATCCATGCCATGAATGCGTTGAAAAGTGTATTAGGCAGCGCCATCAATGGGGTCGCCGTGCTGGTGTTCATCGTGAAGGGGGCGGTTTATTGGCCGCAGGCCGTCGTGATGATTGTGGGCGCGCTCATCGGCGGCTATTTCGGAGCGAAATATTCCCTGAAACTCCCCCAGAATCTAGTGCGGACGTTCGTCATCCTCGTGGGACTGGGGATGTCGGCGTACTTCTTTGTGAAAGCGCACTAGAAAGCTGTCGTTGGTCTTTGGCTGTTGGTCGTTCGTCTTCCAATTGGCAATCTACAACTGCAATCGACAACCGACGCATGCAACCATGATCCTTTGGATGCTGGCCAAAAACCAACGACCTTCATCCGTCCGGATTCAATCTCCAGATCCCGATGTTCAGCCTCGCCGCGTAGCTCACCCAGAGAAGATACGGCAGCATCAGCCAGCCCGAGATTTCCGACACCTTCCAGAACACCAGCGTAGTTCCGAAAATGAAAAGCCACAAGACGATAATCTCGATGAACGCGAGCGAAGGCGAGCGTTTGCCGAAGAAGATTGCCGACCACCCAACGTTGAGCGCGAGTTGAATCAAGAACAGCGTCAGCGGGAGAGCGGCCTGGTGCAGCCCTCCGCTTTTCAAATAAACGTTCCAGGCCGCCACCGCCATCAGAATGTAGAGCGCGGTCCACACCGGGCCGAAGTACGAGTTCGGCGGCGTGCCTGCGGGCTTGCGCAGCTTGGGATACCATTCGCGCACCGAACGCGCCGTGAAAGCGGCGCCCAGCGCGGCCGCGCCGAAGCAGAGCGCCAGGAACATCGCGCCGATCAGTAAGGCATGCGCAGGCATTCGCAACCCACCCCCGGCACATTCGGATGCAGATGGCGGGTTGCGGGATTGATCTTCAAGCCTAGCTGATGGGCGCCGAGACGTGTTCGTGCACGATCAGCCATTTGCCGTCTTCCTTATGCCAGATCACGGTCCAGCGAAACTGCCCCATTTCGCGCTTGCCGGATTTCTGCGTCATATCGGACTTCACGGTCGCGGTGCCCCAGTAATATTCCCCGGCAGGGTGAATCTGCGCGTCATCGTTCACCGTGAAAGCCGCGCTCTTATAGTCCCCAAGTACCTTCTTGACGCCGCTCTGGTACTCATCCCAGCTGGAATATTTGAGCGGAGCGATGTCGAAGAAAGTGTGATCGCCCTTGGCATAAAAACTGGCGGTGTTGGCAGGATCGAGCGTGGCCCACCCATCCCAGATTTTCTGCATGAGCGCTTTATCGGGCGCGCCCCCGGGAGTCAATTTCTTGGCAGACTTGGTTTGAGCAAAGCTGCAAACTGCAATCAGGCACACGGCCAGGGTCAGAAAACGGTTGCGCATGAGTTCCTCCGGAAATCGGCGGAATTGTCGCATGCGGAGGCGGAAAGCACCAAGCGGCGAGTGTTGAAGCGCTGCACGCGAGATCCCTCCCCTTCGGCTTCGCTCAGGGTCGGGATGACGTCATTCCCATAGAAAAACTCTAAACTTTGCCGCGTATTTTCGCCCACCACCAGCGAAGCCCTACCAGCAGGAAGCGCCAGTCATGGAAAAATTCCGGTTCTTTGCCTTCGAATGCGTGGCCGACGAACTGGAGAATCCAGCCAAACACAAAAAGTCCCAGCGCATAGGGAAAGAGCGCGTGGCGGAAGATCCCCCCTACAGCCACGAGCAACGAAAGCACAATGGTCGGAATTCCCAGCGTGTGGCAGGCCCGATTCACCGGGTGCTGGTGACTGCTCGCGTATTGGGCGATCCACTGCTCGCTGGTGCGATTGCCGAGCATGGACGGAAATCATACTCCCCGGCACAGCGATCCTGTGCAACCATCCGGCGGTTGGGAAACTTACTCCTAATTGATTTGCAAGATCATGTCGTCGAAGCGCACCTCAGAACTCACCGTCGAGTTCTTGATCTCCACATAAAACCGCACAAACGCTTTGCCGCTGGGAACCGTGTAAGTCCCGGTCGTGAAGGTCCATTTCGAACTCGTAATGTTATTCGGCGTGCTCACGAGGTAGCTGGGGTTGGATTTGTTCGAGTCCGTCGCCTCCAGCACCACCCGCGACAATCCGTCGCCCGACACCCGAGAACCCCATCCGCTAAAAGTCACGACCTGCCCCGCTTTGACCGCGTAGTACACGTCGGAGCCATTGCCGTCCGCGCCTGCCAGAATCGGCTGTTTCCCGGCTCCGCTGGTCAGGTCGCCATAGTGCGTACCGGTACGCGCCACTCCCGATTTGCTTCCGATCGAGCAAGTGCCATAACAATGCCAGTTGATCGACGCTAGCTCGAAGCCCGGGTTGGTGAGT
Organism: Terriglobia bacterium; assembly: GCA_963797845.1. Taxonomy (GTDB): domain Bacteria; phylum Acidobacteriota; class Terriglobia; order Terriglobales; family Acidobacteriaceae; genus DASREM01. Next base: position 178,589 of record CAWCRE010000002.1, on the reverse strand, counting down.
GATTGGTAAAAGGTATTCAGCGAAGGCACCGAGGAAAGGCCGTTGGGATAAGTGGTTCCACCGAACGCCTGCAGGATAGTTTTCAAGGTGCTCTCGTGCATGTAGTACGTGCTGCCCTGGAAGGCCGTCTTCAGACCGGGACCAATCACCACGGTTAGAATATGTCCGCCGCCCTCGGCGCAGTTGGTCACGCAATAGGGCGTGTACTCGGGAAGTGGCGGGCACTTGGTATCGGGCAGACAGTCGGTATCGAGAGACTCGTCGGTCGAAATAATAAGAAGCCCGGTCTGCTGAAAAGTCGGATCCGCCAGCAGCGGGGTGAAAATATTTTTCTGCAGCCAGGCATCCGCAGTCTGCAACGCCCCCGGATCACTTCCGTTGTGCGCATCATCGATCAGGTTCGGCGTGACGTAGGAATAGTCCGGCAATTGATGGGCGCTGAGATCGGTGGCGAACTTCGTGAACCCGACCTCCACCAGTGCCCGTTGTGCGCTCGTCATGTTGCCGAATTCCGAAGTGTAGGAGAGCGGGTTGTGCCGGCGCACATACAGCCCGTCCTTGGAGGTGATCTCGGTCGAACCCGCCGAATCGATGTTTTCCTCGTACATCTTGTAAGTTTTCCCCAGCGTTAGAAGATGGCGAACGATGTTGTCTTCACTAAAGTAGCCCTGCGTGTCGGGATTGTAGTTGTCATCGGTGGTTTCCACTTTGCCAAAAGTCTGAAACATGTAGTTGCCGATCGAATAATGACCGTTCGCATAAAAATTGAGGGGTACGCCGTATTGCTTGGTCAGCGAAGTAAGGTTCGGCATGTTCGATGACAGATAGGTGCTGCTGAAACTATGGTTTTCCAGCATGACGATGATGACGGGATAACGATCGGCTGGAACCGACTGTGCAGCCATCAAGCAAGAGAGAAAACACGCCGCGAAAGAGACCTGCAGAATTTTCATAGCATCCTCTGTGGATTTAATTCGAAGGCTCTATGCCCGGCGGCGCTGCAGGACGAGTTCCTACCGAAGAGTTGCCGAATTATATCCGCCGGTTTCGCCAATGAAATTGAAATCGAGAGTAGCTGGATCAGGAGGAACCGACCGCCAGCAAGTTCATCCCGCCCGCACAGCCGGTTCCCAGAATCGCCGTTGCAACCATGCTCTGCTCTACAATGTGTCTTCCCTCATGTACCTGGTTTACAGTGCACTCTTGGCCATCGCTCTGCTCGTGAGCCTTCCCTACTGGCTCTTGCAGATGACGCGCCACGGCAAGTATCGCGAGGGCCTTCGCGAACGCCTCGGTAGAGTTCCTGACCATCTGAAAAGCGCTTCCCCCCAGCCCACGATTTGGATTCACGCCGTTTCTGTCGGGGAAGTTCTCGCGGTCTCTGGCCTCATCACCAAACTTCATCAGGATTTCCCCCAGCATCGCATCCTGGTTTCCACCACCACCGCCACCGGGCAAAAGCTGGCGAGAAAGCTGTTCGGCAGTGAACGTGTCTTCTATTTTCCTCTCGACTTTGCATTCGCAATCCGGCCCTATCTCGAAACCGTGAAGCCCCAACTGGTCGTGATCGCCGAAACCGAGGTCTGGCCCAACTTCCTCCGCATGGCTCATCAGAGCGGCGCTCGCCTCGCCATCGCCAATGCCCGCATCTCCGACCGTTCCTGGCCCGGGTACCGTCGCTTTCGCGGGCTCCTGAAGACTGTTCTCGCCGACATCGACATCTTTCTTGCTCAAACTGAGCAGGACCGCGTCCGCCTCATCGACATCGGCGCACCTGCCGACAAAGTTCAGTTCAGCGGCAATCTCAAGTTCGACGTTCCTCTGCCCCCGGCTCCGCCGATTGTAGCCAGTTTGCAAACTGCCTTTCAGAGCGCTGGCGCCGGCCCCATCCTGGTCTGCGGCAGCACCGTTCAGGATGAGGAGCGCCTGTTGCTGCAGGCGTTTCAAAACATCCTAGCCAGTCATCCGCGCGCCGTGATGGTTCTGGCTCCGCGCCATCCAGAGCGCTTTTCGGAAGTCGCGCAACTCCTCGAAGAACTTGGCATTCAGTTTTGGCGTCGCTCTCTGTGGAGCGGCGACCCCATCGCTGGCGGCGTTCTGCTGATCGATTCCATCGGAGAACTCGCCTCGCTGTATGCTCTTGCCGACATCGCATTCGTCGGTGGAAGCCTTGTACCCCGCGGAGGCCACAACATCATCGAACCGGCCCAGCACGGCGTCCCCATTGTCGTTGGCAATCACACGGAAAATTTCCGCGATATTGTCGGCCTCTTTCAAAGCCGCGATGCCGTCAGAATCGTAGGTCCCGCGGAACTGCCGCTGGTGCTGATGGAACTGATTTCGAATCCCGAGGAGCGACTCGCTCTCGCTCAGCACGCTACCGAAGCGCTGCGCTCGCAAAGCGGAGCAACGGAGCGCACCCTGCAGGCGCTCGAGAAACTCCTCACGGGCTCTCCCGCATGAATCCTCTTTCGTCGCTGTACGGATTCGGAGTGCGCCTGCGGAACGCCGCCTACGATCGCGCCATCGTTCGTCCAAAAAGATTGCAGGGGCCGGTCGTCAGCATCGGCAACCTTTCCGTCGGCGGTTCGGGGAAAACTCCGTTCGTCCTTTTGCTTGGCGACCTTCTGAAAAAGCGCGGCATAGCGTTTGACATCCTCTCTCGTGGATACGGGCGTGAGACCCACGGGGTTCGTCCTGTAAACCCCGCAGGCCTGGCGCGCGAATACGGCGACGAGCCGCTGCTCCTGGCGCGTCACCTCGAAGTCCCCGTCATCGTCGGAGAGGATCGCTATGACGCCGGAGTGTTTGCCGAGCAGGAATCCGGCGCCCGGCTCCACCTGCTCGATGATGGTTTCCAGCATCGCAGCCTCGCCCGTGACTACGACATCGTGCTGGTCACTCCCGATGATGCTCGCGAGCGCCTGCTGCCGATTGGCAGATTGCGCGAACCGCTATCGTCTTTGCGGCGGGCCGATGCCATTGTTCTCACCAGCGGCGCTTCGCCCGACTCGTTCCCATTGAATGGCAAAGCCGTATGGCGGGTGCGTCGTGGCATTGTCCCCAAAGACGTCCCTGCCCGCCCAGTCGTGTTCTGCGGCATCGCCCGGCCGAAGAATTTCGTCCTGCAACTCCGTACCGCCGGAATCGAACCCGTCGCCGAGGCCTTCTACCGCGATCATCATGCCTACACCGAGCAGGACATCCGCGACTTGCTTCACCTGGCGCAAAACAGCGAAGCCGGCGGATTTGTCACCACCGAGAAAGACGCGATTAACCTTGGACCGTACTTTTCCGCTCTGTCCCCACTCTCGGTAGTGCCGGTGAAAATGGATTTGGCCGACGCCAATAACGCCCTTGATGCCATGTTGCGGATGCTCGAGGAACGCCATCGGCGGCCATGAGAAAATTGTCAATCTCATGACCAGGCATCTCAAAGAGACCGACCGGCTCCGCAAGATCGTCGAGTCGTTTCCAAAAACTACGATCACCGTACTCGGAGATCTGGTCGCGGACGAATTCGTTTTCGGAGAAATTTCGCGCGTGTCGCGCGAAGCCCCGGTCCTGATCCTCAAGCATCGCGATCGCACCGTGGTGCCCGGCGGGGGTGCGAACGCCATCAACAACCTCGCCGATCTCGGCGTCACCGTCTTCCCCGTCGGCATTCTCGGGGACGACGAACCGGGCCGATTGCTCCTGAAATATTTTCGCAAGAAACGGGTGGCGGTCAGCGGCATTCTGAAAGACAAGAGTTTCACCACCGTGACCAAGACCCGCATACTCGCGGGGATGGCCCATACCTCGCGCCAGCAGGTGGTCCGCGTTGATCGCGAACCGGAGCAGGCGCCAAGTGCTCACTTGCGCCGCGAACTGGTCTTGGCTGCGCGCCAATATGCGCGCGCCTCGGATGCCTTGTTAGTTTCCGATTACGGCTACGGAGCCGCCACCCCGGCATTGTTGAGCTCCATTCGCAGCCGGCTCGAACGTCTGCCCGTGGTTCTTGATTCGCGCCACCGCATGCTCGAGTACTCCGGCGTCACGGCCGCCACGCCGAATGAACCCGAGGTCGAAGAGTCCCTGGGAATGCGCATTGGGAACGACTGGTCGCGTCTTTGTTCCGCCGGCGAGAAAGTGATTGAGCGAATGAAACTACAATCGCTGGTCATCACGCGCGGTCGCGATGGCATGGTCGCTTTCGGCGACGAGCACAAGCCGGTCGACATCCCGATCTATGGTTCCGACGAAGTTGCCGATGTGACAGGAGCCGGCGATACCGTGATCGCCACCTTCACGGCCGCTCTTGCTTCCGGCGCCAATACCGAAGAAGCCGCGCACCTTGCAAATTATGCGGGCGGCATCGTAGTCATGAAGCGCGGCACCGCCACCGTCAGCCAACAAGAACTCTTAAACGCGCTTGAAAAATCGCCGCCTCTGACCAGGTCCCATTGAAACCCGAGACGAACAAGATATTGACCCGCGAGCAACTGCGCCAGCGTGTCAACGCGTGGCGCAAAGAGGGCGAGCGCGTCACGCTTGCCAACGGCTGCTTCGATCTTCTTCATGTAGGACACGTGCGCTATCTGCACGCCGCAAGGCAACTTGGCGGCAAGCTGATCGTTGCCGTGAATGCGGACGAGTCGGTCCGCGCGTTGAAGGGCGAAGGCCGCCCCATCATGCCCGATCACGAGCGCGCCGAAATCCTCGCCGCTCTGGCCGACGTGGATGCCGTCGTGATCTTCCCCGAGAAAGATGTTCGTCCGCTCATTCGCGAAATTCGCCCTGACATTCAGGCCAAAGGCACCGACTATACTGCGGATTCGGTGCCTGAGGCCGATGTGGTTCGCGAATACGGAGGCCGCGTCGAGATTGTGGGCGATCCCAAAGACCATTCTGCAACCGATATCATCCGCTCGCGATTGGGCCCGCGACCCTCGTAAGCATGCCGCCAACTCCCCCATATCCAGCGACGCAAAAGATCCGTGAGCCGCAGCGCATCCTCATCGTGCGCCTCAGCGCCATGGGCGACATCATCCATACCCTGCCGGCAGCCACCGCGTTGCGCGATGCCTTCCCCGAAGCCACCATCGGATGGATCGTGGAAGAGCGCTGGGCCGAACTGCTGTGCACCATACGCTCGCCGCGGTCGGGCCCGCGTTCGCCACAGCGTCCGCTCGCCGACCGCATTCACCTGACTAACAGCGCCCGATGGCGGTCTACATTTTTTTCCAATCACACCTGGGAACAGATTGCCTCGGGCCTGAGTGACTTGCGTTCCGTTCGCTACCAGGTCGCCGTGGACTTCCAGGGCGCGATCCGCTCCGCAATCCTGGCCCGCTGGTCCGGTGCGCCCACGATCTACGGATTTGCGCAGCCCCGCGAAAATGTCGCCAGCATGTTCTACACCCGCCCGGTGAGTGCCCAAGGCAGCACATTATCGAACAGAATCTTCATCTCGCCAGCGTCGTTGCCGGCGAGCCCTTGGCAATGCCGCAAGTTCAGTATCCCCGCGACAACAACGCAGAGGCCGAGTGCGAGCGGCAACTCGCGCGAACGCGGAATTGATCGCTTTGTAGTCCTCAATCCCGGCGCGGGTTGGGGCGCCAAACAATGGCCTGCCGAGCGCTTTGGATACGTTGCCGCCCAACTGGCGCAGCACGGATTCAAATCGCTCATCAATTTCGGTCCGGGCGAGGAGGAATTAGTGAAAGCGGTCGAACGCTCCAGCAGCGGAGCGGCCCAGGCGCTTTCGTGCTCGGTCAGCGAACTCATCGCGGTCGTCCGGCGCGCGTCTCTATTCATCGGCGGCGATACCGGGCCCTTGCACCTCGCCGCTTCCCTGGGTGTCCCGGTGGTCGGAATTTATGGCCCCACCAATCCTGCGCGCAACGGACCTTACACCACTCGCAGCATCGTATTGCGTAGTGCCGCAAGCATTACTTCGCATTCCCGCCGCGCTCAACCCGAAGAAGGCTTGCTCCAGATCGCCGGCGATGACGTTGTCCGCGCGGCACTCCAGCTGTTAGGAATCGCTCATGGCTAGCTGGTCGCGAATCGCGCGCCGCATCCGTGTCCCGCTCGGCTTCGCCTTCGCTGCCCTGTATGTTTGGCTCGCCCATCCGACCGTCGCTTCGTTAATTATTGGCGCGTTGGTCGCTCTGCCTGGCCTGTTATTGCGCGCGCTTGCTTCCGGCCACGTAAAAAAGAACGAGGAACTCACCGTCACCGGCCCCTACAGCCACACTCGCAATCCGCTTTATCTCGGCTCGCTTATTCTCGCCATAGGATTCGCCATTTCCTCGCGCAGCTGGATCATTGCCGCTGTCATCGTTGCCCTCTTCTTTTTCATCTATCTCCCCGTGATTCGCGGGGAAGAAGTTTTCCTGCGGCAACAATTCCCGGAGTTCGAAAATTATGCAAGCAACGTTCCTCGCCTGTTTCCCCGTCTGACTTCATACCGGGAAGGCGCTGGATCGTTTTCCTTCGATCTTTATCGCAAGCATCGCGAGTACAATGCATCCTTGGGCGCGGCGGCTGTGATCGCTATTTTGATTGCTAAACTGATCTTTATCTCTCGTTAAGGAAGCATCGGCCCTTTTGCCAATCAGGATCACATTCCGCGCAGCGCAACTCGCAATTCTCAGTCTCGCCCTCATCGCGGCTGCTGCGGCCCAGAACCCGCCCGGGCAGGCCAGCGTAACCGCTTCGCCGGGAGCGCAGATCGTTCCTCCACCCGCCGGCTATAAATTCCCCGACGGGCAGGCCTATGTGTTCGCCGTAGAGTGGCATCTGTTCACCGCTGGAACCGCGGTGGTGCGCATGGATCCCGCCGGACCGCAGCACCGGGTCACGGCAATCGCCGAATCGCAGGGCGTCGTCAACACACTGTTCAAAGTTCACGATCACTTTGAAGCTCTCTTCGATCCCCGCAGTTTCTGCTCCGTACGGATCACGAAGCACACCGAAGAAGGTCCGCGAAAGAAAGACAGCGACCTGAAATTTGATTACTCGCGCAAGAAGAGTGTGCTCGACGAGAAAAATCTGAAAACCGGCGAGAACAAGCACGAAGAAAACGACATCTCCGGTTGCATGACCGACGTGGTCACCGGCTTCTACTACATCGCTTCCCTGCCCCTGCAGGCCGGCAGCGTTTATATCTTTCCCATCAGCGACGGAAAAATTACCGAAGTCCGCGCCACCGTCGAAGGACGCGAACAGGTGAAGGTCCCCGCCGGAGCCTTCCACACCGTCAAAGTGCAGGCAGAAGCGATTTCCGGCACTCTGAAAGGGAAAGGCTTCGTCACCGTGTGGTACACCGACGATCAGAACCACACACCAGTGCAAATGCGCGCCAAACTAGGATGGGGCAACCTGCTGTTCCGCTTGCAGCGGCTCGATACTCACTAACCGTTTTAGCGGAAGACGTCATCGTGCCTCTCACACAGAACTTGTTTGTTGGGCGTGCACAAGAAGGATGGATATCAGGACAGGTGCATTACTGCAGCCGATAGCGCTCATTCATTAATCGCTGCAGGCGTGGCCTATAGAGGATGTCATACGCCAGCTCTTTGTCGGGGAACATCGCCAGCGCTGCGCGTTTGGTTCCTGCCACCAGCTCCGAGGCTTCTTCTAACGAAAGATTGGGGTCCTGGCTGATCACTGACATGACCATGCTGATCATGATCTGCAAGCGCCGGATTTTTCTGGCCTCGTCCTGCTGATGTTCCGACGAGCTTTCCACTTTCCGTTCGCGACCGATCATGGCCCCCCCAATCGCCGGCTCCGGCTAAAACCTCGCAAGCGCCGAACCCCAAATTAGATGTGTCGCGTGGGCAGGACGTTGCGCACACCCCATGACAACGGATTGTGGAGGGAATACCCCGGAAAAGCAATCGCACGAAGGTGTCCGTTGGGGGTAACCTTCGTGCGAATGTATAAGTGCTATGGCTGCTGCGTGTTCGCGTCCGTGCTCGCGAGTTTAGCTTCGCTCGGCAGCGCAATGTCCATGGGCTTGTTCCAATCGCTGTAGGTGATCGTCATTCCGCCGCTGCCCATCGCCACCATCAGCGGCAACTTCGTGTCGGGATCGAGACACATGGTGTAGTTCATGCCGCCGGAGGTTTTATTGGTCGAACTGCCGGGATGCGAGAACTGAATAATCCACTGCTGACACTGCGCACCGCCCACTTGCGTGTAAGCGCCCGGGCTGACCGCGATCGGCGCCTTGGGATTTTCCGCCATGCTTCCGATGATCGTGCTCATATCGCGACCTTCATTCATCATCGCCCATGGAGAAGGTGCTCCCGGACTTCCGCCGCAGGGATAGGCTTCTGCCGGAATCGCCTGTTTGGCCCATTGCCCGTCCCGCTGCTGAATGAAAGCGTCGCCGCCGATCCGCACGGTCTCCAGCGCCGAATCTCCAATGTGCGACACGATACGCTCGTGATCGGGGCACGACACTTCTATGTCAGTCACCAGCGACTTGCCGGGATGCAGGGCCACGCTCACTTTCATGCGATAGCTCTTTACATCTTTTCTGGCGGACAGGCTGCGGCCCAGTTCCGAGCGCCCGTTGGTGAGTCGCGCCCGCAGATTTGCATAGGTCTTCAAGACCGCACCCGGTTCGCCTGACCGCGAACAGCCGGTGAGCATCAAAGCAAAGATGAATACAGGAATCAGGACCCGCTTCATGACTGGTTCTCGTTTCCCGGCCGCCAGAAGATGCACAGATTGGCGGGCCGCCGTATGATGACAAGGCGAGGATACGCACTCGCCCTCACGCCCGGATGTGACCCAAGTCACAGGCTGCGGCAACCTAAATCACAGGGCGAACAAGCCCGTGCTGGCGCGCCATTTCGGTCGCTTACAGGAGGTTTCATGGTGGAAAGTTCTAATCCCGAGAACGTGCGGGAGCGCCCTAATCCCAACGAAAAACTGGTCCGCGTTTTCGATACCGAGCAGGAGTCGGAGGCGATGGTGGTTCGCGGACTGCTCGAGTCCGCAGGCATCGATGTGGACGTCACTTCGCTCGACGCGCAGCAGGATATTCTTCCCGGCGTCGGCGGCACCGTGATCCTGGTGCGCGAAGAAGACGCCCAAACCGCTCGCAATGTCATCGAGGAATTTCGCCGCACCCCGGCCGAAGTTGCTATGGAGAGCGATCTGAATGAGGAACCTTAACTTCGCTAACTCCGTCGCCTGACAGATAAAAGCTCACCGCACCGTTCAGATCGGTGCGGTAGGTCTTCACGTTCGCGCCCGCCAGCTTCTTCAACGTTTCCATGCGCGGATGTCCGAAGGTGTTGCGCGCTCCCACCGAGATCACTGCGAACTTCGGCTGCACGGCCGACAGCAACTCGGGAATGGTCGAGGTCGTGCTTCCGTTGTGGGCAATCTTCAGCAACGTCACCGGTGCGGGCTGTTCCGCCGCCACCCGCCGCTCGGCTTGCTTCTCGGCATCTCCCTCCAGCATGACTGAAGCATTCTCGTAAGAAAATGTGAGCACCATCGAATCGTTATTCTTGGCATCCGCTACGTATTGTCCTCGCGCCGGCGCAAACACCTTCACGTGCGTTCCGCCATAATCAAACTCGTCCCCTTCGTAGCGCTCCTTGATGGTGATGCCCTGCGCACGCGCCTGCGCAACCAGATTCTTGAAATCCTCGTTCTTCGGGGAAACACCAATCCACATCTCTCGCGGGCGAAAATTTCTGAGTACCGCAGGCATGCCTCCGATGTGATCCGAATGCCCATGACTGACAATCACCGCGTCCAACCGCGAGATCCCCCGCGACCATAAATAAGGCGACACCACTTGTTCGCCAAAATCGAAGCTGGAGTGCTGCCCCCCGATCGGGCCGCCGGCGTCAAGCAGCAACGTCTTCCCATCAGGTGTGACCAACAGGGTCGAATCTCCCTGCCCAACATCGATCGCCGTCATCTCGAGCGCACCGGCGAGGATCTGTCGCTGCGGTGGAATCACGCAAATCCATACTGCGGCAAGCAGCATGCCCGTGATCCCAGTCACAGCGAGCCAGGGGCGGCGTCGCACAAGAAACGCGGCCACGATCAATGCCATCCCGGCGCAGATCATCACCACAACTTCCGGAGTCGCCACCCGCACATCCGCGATGCGCAAACCGCCCAGCGATTTCACGGTTCCGACAATTCCGCGCAATGCGAGCGCGGTGATCACAACCGGAACTCGCGCAAGCCACATCCCAAAGTAAGCGGCCGCAACCGAAATCACGGCTGCCGGCATCAGCAACTCCGTCAGCGGCACCACTAGCGCATTCGCCGGAAGTCCTACCACCGTCGCGCGATGGAACCAGTACGCCATCGGCAAGGCGAGTCCCAGTTGCATGAGGGCCGAGACCAGCAGGATCTCAACGCCGCCGAAGCCCCAGCGCGCCAATCCGCTTATCGCCCGCATGACCGGTACACGGGGAAACAGTCGCCGCAACCTTCCTGCAATCATGCGCAGATCGATCCGCAGTTGCGCTACTCGCGGTGCGAGTTTGGCGTCGTAGGTGACTGAGTCGGGATGCGACATCCCGCGATGGTAAGGTTGCGTGGTGCGCTCAAGGATCGGAATCGCAATCCCCGCAATCACCAGCACCGAAAGAAACGTGAGCTGAAAACTGGATCCGAACAACACTCGCGGATCGAGCACCAGCAGCACGAAAGCCGCGCCGCCGATCGCATTCAGCATCGAGCGCTCGCGATAGACAAGCCGCGCCCCGATCACGATGACCAGCATGAACGTGGCGCGCCAGATCGGAGGCCCCACGTCGGTCAGCAATGCGTAGGCGATCGACAGGACTATCGTCAGCAAGCCTGCCCAGGTTTCTCCCAGGCGCAACCTGCGCAGCGTCCAGAAACACACGAACGCCAGGATGCTCAGGTTCATCCCCGAAACCACCAGCACGTGGTAAGTACCGGAACGCTGGAAATCCACCTTGGTCTCGGGTTCAATGAAAGCGTCTTCGCCAATCACCATAGCGTCAATGAGCGCCGCTTCCTGCTCCGGCCACAGAGCATGGACTTTGGAAAGAATGCTGTTGCGAACTCGATTGCGCCACGCCTGCAACTTCGATCCCCGAAATCCAGCGAGAACCTCAACCTCACTCTCGCGCGTCGATCCCAGCACCTCAATCCCGTGATCGGCAAGATATCCGCGATAGTCGAATGCTCCCGGATTGCCAAAGTTTCGCGGCGGCGAAAGCTTTCCGGTAAAACGCAAACGCTGCCCGTAGTGAAAATCCCGCACTGAAGATTGCTCCGGTTGGTCCGGATACTCGCTCAGTTTTTTGGAGTACACACTCAGCCGTATTCCGGAAACAAGTTCGTACCTGCGACCGTCGGCAAGAACCTGCTCGGTCCCCAGGTCGAGAGAGAGCCGGCTTCCTCCAAAACCCGCGCTTCGCCGATAGCCTTCTTCGACAACGTGGGCCGTTAGGGTAACCTCGCGTCCATCGGCGAGTTCGAGAATTGCCGAGTCGGTTTGCGGACTGGCGTTCCGCAGTTGCAAACACACCGCGCCGGAGGCGAACACTGCTCCCACGCCCAGAGCGCAGGCAACCATTGGTCTTCGCCTCGACAGATAAGAAGCGCAGGCAAGCAGTTCGCACGCGGCGGCGATCCACCACATCGTCGGGCGCCAGAGATACGCACTGAACCAGATTCCGCCCGCGAAGGCGAAGGCGATCCACAGCAAGGGCTCTCTTCCGCCTCGCTGTGCAGGCGAACTGGTCGCGGAATTCACGTGTCGAATGCCGGAAGGCTCAACGGATCAGGTGAAACACGCTCTCCAGGTGGTAGGTCTGGGGAAACAAATCCACCAGATGCGCCTGCTCAATCCGGTAGCCGGCCATAAGCAGGCCGCCCAGGTCGCGGGAGAGGGTAGCCGGGTCGCAGGAAACATAAATCAGCCGCGGCACTCCCAGGGAGACCAGGCGATGGACAACGCTTTCACCAAGCCCTCCTCGTGGAGGGTCCATGACCACGAGATCAGGCTTCAGCTTGCCCGCCATGTGCTGCAAATACTCAGCGGACATAGAACGTACTGCCTTCACGTTACGAGGCAAATTGTACTGCAGATCGGAATGAGAAATCGGTGACGTCTCCACTGCGATCACCTTCTCGAATTCCCGGGATAGAACTGACGAGAACAACCCAACGCCGGCGTAGAGATCCAGTGCCATCTTTCCGGACTGTCCGGACGTGACAATGCTTACCAACTCCTCGGTTAGATAGCGGTTCACCTGAAAGAACGCTCCAGCACTTACGCGATAAGACGCGAGCGAGGTTTTGTAAGTAAGCTCCCCATCACCCAAAAGAGGGGCGAGACGGGCGCCCACGCCCGTCGGATTCGCTTTCATCTGGAGACCGGAAGGATCGCCTGCCTCTGCTCGACCACTACGCGAACCGCCACGATCGCGCCGGTTCCCCTTCGATCGCCCGCGAGTCGACACTCCAACACTCTTCGGGAAAGGCACGGCTTCAGCCGTGCCTTTGAGCCTCGGATCGAGTCGGGCTTTGGCGCTTGAGGGAAATGCAACGACTCCAATGATTTCTGGAAGCAAACTCTTCAATTCCTGGCCAAACCCACTCGCAACCCCATCGCCATAAAGTTCGACGAGTAACTGCGCATCCTCCGCATCCGCGAAGAACTCAATCTCCTGAATCCCGGTCGCTCCCCCCGTTCGCCCGATTTCCCACATCGCGGCAATCGCCCGATTGATCAGCGGCGAGCTGATCGGACACTTCTCCACCGGGAGCAAATCATGAGAATTGAATTTGAAATATCCGATGGCAAATTGCGGAACCGTCTGAACCTTCAGGCGCGCTCGATTGCGATAGTTCCAGGGCTCCCCGGCATGGATCTGCAGCTCGACAGGCAACTCGATTTTTGCCATGCGTTGCAGATTCTCGCGAAGAATTGCGCCCTTGATTTGGAGCTGGTGTTCATACGTAGTGTGCTGGTAATGACATCCGCCGCAGTTTTGAAAATACGGACACCCCGAATCCATTCTCTGCGGAGACGGTTGAAGAACCCGAGTCAGTTCGGCCCGCGCGAACTTCTTTTCTTCCTTTCGAAGCTCCGCTTCCACCTGTTCGCCCTCGAGCACGAACGGCACAAAAACTGTTTTCCGCCGCCCGTGCTCGTCTGCGGGAAGACGAGCCAGTCCTTCGCCGCCATATACCAGTTTTTCAATGAGGAGTTCCAAGCTTTGATTCTATGTCATGCTGGAGCGTCAGGTTTCATTTCGGGAGGCGGGCTTCCGCACTCCAAAAGCAAATGACATACGCTACTGTACGTACAATATATCAATTAGTTATTTACCCGCCTCCGAGAGCGCCAGGAGGGCCGCTGCCAGCTTGGATGACCAAGGAAATCGTCCCCGTTCCGAGAATCGCGCCCACGGGCTCCAGAACGCCAGCAAATGGCATCCTGAACGAAGAGCGGACCTGAATTTCACCCTCCCCGTCCCCTTGAGCGATTATCAACAACTTAGCTCGAAGTGAATCAAAATGAGACGCGCGCAGATTTTCTAAGCGTTCTCTGCGGCATTTCTCGGCGATCTCTGGGTTTTAAGATTTCAGTTTTGGATGATGGAACTCCCGGAGAGAAACTAAACCGCCCGCCCCGCCGCAACCCCCGAAGCCCAAGCCCACTGAAAATTGAATCCTCCAAGATGCCCAGTCACATCGACCACTTCCCCGATAAAGAACAGCCCCGGCACCCGGCGGCTCTCCATCGTCTTGGGCGACAGTTCATCAGTGTCGACTCCTCCAGTTGTGACCTCAGCTTTCTCGAACCCTTCCGTTCCGCTCGGAACCACGCTCCATGCACGAAGATTGCGTTCGAACTTCTCTAGCGCAACATTCGTCCACCCGCGAGGCGTGTGCAAATCGAGCCAGCGGCTCGCGAGACGATTCGGCAGCCGCTGCTGCAGTGCAGATCGCAATGTCGCGACATTGCGGGGAACCTTGGGATCACGAAATCCGGAAATAAGATCCAGCCCGGGAACAAGATCGACCTCCACCGCCTCGCCTGGTTTCCAGTAAGAAGAAATCTGCAGAATCGCCGGCCCGCTCAACCCGCGATGCGTGATTAGCATCTTCTCGCGAAACTGTTGTGGGCCCGCTGAAGCAATCACGTCGGCAGACACTCCCGCCAGATCACAATAGTTCTTCCGGTCTTCCCCATTGAAAACGAGCGGCACCAGCGCGGGCCGCGGCTCGCGGATCTTCAATCCAAACTGCCGCGCCAAATCATAGCCGAATGAAGTTGCACCCATTTTTGGAATCGACAAGCCACCAGTAGCAACCACCAGCACGGGTGCTTGATACTCAACCTCGCCCGCTCGGACGACAAACTCCGTCGTGCACACCACTTCTTTGATCGAGGCGTTCGTATGAATGCTCACACCGGCTGCCTGGCACTCCTGCTCAAGCATCGCCAGGATTTCGCGCGCGGAGCCGTCGCAGAATAGCTGCCCCAAGGTTTTCTCGTGATAGGCGATCCGATGCTTCTCCACCAGCGCAATGAAATCCGCAGGCGTGTAACGAGCCAGCGCCGATTTCGCGAAGTGAGGATTCGCAGAGAGAAAGTTTTCCGGCTGACAATGAATGTTGGTGAAGTTGCAGCGCCCGCCGCCGGAGATCAGGATCTTCTTCCCCGGCCGCTCGGAGCGCTCCAGCACGGCGACTCGCCGGCCGCGCTTACCGGCTTCGATGGCGCACATCAGGCCAGCCGCACCAGCCCCGAGGATCAGAACATCGTAGTTACGAATCAAGACTCTCTTATTTCTTGGCGCCATTCTGAGCCCGAAGGGCGAAGAATCTCGCGTAGGGTAACTCGGACCTATCTACCCGCGAACCCCTTTTTTATCATGATGTCATCCTGAGTCCGCAGGACGAAGGATCCCTGCGTGCAGCACTGGAGCTATCGCCGATCGAGGGCTGTACCTATACAACTCACATGTAAAACAAACTAAGCCGCGTCAATCCACTCTTCTCCAGCAGACGCTTATGCAGAAACTGTTTCTGCAACTGTTCAATTTGCGGACCGCTCATCTTGCGTTTGTAGGGCGCGAGTTCCCGATCCGCTTCCGCGCGTACGCTCACCAGCTGTTCCTCGGAGCTCGACGTCACCAGCGCAGCAAAAAGTTTTTCTTCTAACGCCGTCAGCCAACGCTCCACATCCTCAAGCCGGGGTGCAGCCTGGCTGGCCGCCAACTCCTGCGCAAGCCGCCGCAAAGCTGCAGCAATTTCCTGCGCCACAGCCTTCATCGCTACATTTCTCTGCTCAGGAAACTGCGCTGCCTCCAACTGCCCCGCGTTGCGCTGGAAAAAAGCAACAATCTCCGCAATCTCGAATCCACGATTCGGCGGCTTGGACTCAGTTGCTGTCCCTACTGCAGCTTCTTTCATCTCTTCCGCCGCGCTCAACACCTCCTGCGAACAATACGCGAGGCTATTCACCTTCCGGGGCGACGGACGCTTCTCATAGTTTTCAAACGCGGCATCGATCCCGCGCAGCACTGCCGCGAGCGGAATCCCGGCATCTTTCCAGGTCTCGATCAAAGCCCAATCCAGCGTCGACAGCAGCAATATTCCGCCGCGGCGCTTCTGAAAGTGCTCTTCGATTTCGGTGAAGTAGTTGAAGTAATTTTCCACGACAGGTCAGCGCGCAGGACGCGCCTTGGATGCAGGTTTGCCATTCTTCGGCTTCGATCCACTGGCAGGCTTACTCAGGTTGCGCTCCCAGATGATGCGCAATCCTTCCAGCGTCAGAAAATCATCCACCTGCTTGATGTACTTCGAACCCGTGCCGATCAGCGAAGCCAGGCCGCCGGTCGCAACGACTTTCGTATCCTGTCCCATCTCGTCGAGCAGCAACTCCAGAATTCCATCCACCAACCCAAGATATCCGTAATAAAGACCTGACTGCATGCTAGCCACCGTGTTCGTGCCAATCACGCGCGCCGGCTTTCGAATATCCACTCGCGGCAGGCGCGCCGTTCGCTCGAACAGCGCATCGGCTGATATCCCAATGCCCGGGCAAATCACGCCGCCCATATATTCTCCCTTTGCCGACACGCAATCGAATGTGGTCGCCGTCCCGAAGTCCACCGATGACGCACGGGCCCGCCATATTTCTCAAATGCCGCGACCGAATTCACGATGCGATCCGCGCCGACTTCCGCGGGATTGTCGTAGTGCACCGGCATCCCGGTCTTGATCCCGGGCTCGATGAACAGTGGCTTGCATTGAAATAGCGCTCGCAAACCTGCCGCAACGTGGAATCGAGCGGCGGCACGACGGACGAAATCACGATGCCGTGAATTCCCTTGGCTTCAAGACTCGTCCATCGCAAACAGATTGCGGAACAGGACGCCGTACTCATCCACTGTCTGCGTCGCGATGGTCGCCACGCGCCAGTTCGCCACCAGTCGCTCGTAGTGGGCATCGGCAGCGTGTCGCCGGTGCACTTTGCGCGGCAAAGACGCCCAGCACCGTGTTGGTATTGCCGACATCCAGAACTAGAAGCATCTATTCCCTGTGAACACGCGGGCACGGAGGTATTCGTCCGTCCAGGCAGCACTACTTCGGCCGCACCGTCCCGCTCAACACGTTCTTCAGTCCTTCCGCAGTGCGCACCTGCAAGAAACCCGCGCGATCCAGTCCTTCGGTCACGCCTTCGAAGCCGCCGTTCTCCTCAACCTTGACTCCGCCGCCCGCGCACCGAAGACGAATGCTCCTGAAATCTTCGCAAGATCGACTCGCGCGCGTCCGGCCTGCTCCAGCAAGATTCCGATATTCACGGTCGAGCGATTTTAACAAAGCCGCGCACAATTCCACGCGCGACCATTCGGTGCCCGTAGCAATCGCAGCGAAGTCGCAATCGCCTGCAACTCCTCCGGAAAACTTGCCTGGTTCACGTTGATGCCGATCCCCGACCACGATATGGCGCACGCGCGTTGACTTCCGCATTCATCTCGGTCAGAATGCCGCAGAATTTCTTCCGTTGATCAGCACATCGTTCGGCCACTTCAGATCGGGATCCACTCGCGAATCCATCTCCTGAATCGCCGCGTGCGACCGCCAAGCCCGCAGCCAGCGAAAGAACCAGAACATCCGACGGTGGCAGCGCCGGCCGCAAAATGACCGAACAATAAATTCCCGCCGACTGCGCGGAATGCCAGGCATTCGCGCCGCGCCCTCGTCCCGCAGTCTGCTGCTCCGCAAGAAATACCGTGCCTTCGGGAGCGCCCGCGGCGCCGCTTCCATGCAGCCGTGTTCGTCGATCCAATCTTGTAATAGTGATGAATGTGGCTGCCGAAGATTGTGCCCTTCAGCAGCGGAGCCAGCATGTCCGGCAGCAACAAATCGGGAATCGGACTTCAAGCGATATCCCGTCGCCGGATGCCCCGCGATCTCGACGCCAAGCTTGCGCAACTGCTGAATCAGTCGCCATACCTCGGAGCGGCTGGTGCCGATCTCTTCGGCGATCTTGGTGCCGCTGACCACGACCGTGGCATGGTCCATCAGCAGGCGCACGATGCGTCCCAGGCGGGCATCGGTTTGCTCGGCGTGAGCAGTGCGAATTGCGATGGTTGCTTGGCGGCGAATTCCGTGATTTGGCGGAGGCTTGCCTTGATGCGGGAATTATGAGCGACGGACTGGCGAACCAAAGGCGAATGACAGCTTCTAGACGAACTACACCGGCGCTACCCGCAGACTCATATCGACAGCCGTCGACCGAATGCGTCAGCGCGCCGACGGAAATGAAATCCACTCCGGTCTCGGCATAGGCGCGAACATTTTCCAGCGTGATTCCGCCCGAGACTTCCAGCGGAATGCGCCGCTCCAGCTTGCGAGCAGCGCTCCACCGCCCGCTTCACATCCTCGACCGGCATGTTGTCGAGCAGGATCGCTTCGGCGCCATGCTCAAGCGCCTGTTCCATTTCTTCCAGGGTGCGCACTTCGATTTCGATGGGCTGCGTCGCCGCGCCGGTTGCGGTGCGCCCGCTCCAGCGCCGGCACGATGCCGCCGGCCAGCGCGATGTGGTTGTTCTTGATCAGCACGCCATCGGAAAGATCGAGGCGATGATTCTGGCCGCCGCCGCAACGCACCGCATATTTGTCGAGCATGCGCAGGCCGGGCGCGGTCTTGCGGGTATCCAGGATCTCGCGCCTTGGTGCCGGCAACCGCTCGACGAACTTGCGCGTCAGCGTGGCGATCCCGCTCAGCCGCTGCAGAAAATTCAGAATCACGCGCTCGCAGGAAAGAATCACGCGCGCGTTGTGTCGAATCACCGCGACCGTTTGCCCTGGATGCAGGCGCACGCCATCGAAAATTTCCGGATGGCTCGTGACCTCGTAATGCGATATCACCGCGCCATCGAGCGCCGCGTAAACATCGAGAATGCGCGGAATCGCAGCCGATGCCCGCGAGAATGCAATCCTGCTTGGCGATAGAATCGTTGCCGGGCGCGCTGGTTGGGATCAATGCAGGCGTAGCTGGTCGCGTCGCGCGTGGCGCGGTCTTCGAGCAGCGCGTTCTCGATGATGGCGGTGATGCGTCGGCTATTCCAGTCCATAGGTCACTCGTCTCGGCAGTCGCTTGCACGGCAACACGTCGCTAGCGTTATCCCAACTCCTTCCAGCTTGACTCGCTGAGTCTTCTCCCGCAGCACCTTCAACTCTTCGGCCCGTTCTTCGAATTCCTTCCACGACCTGTCGCCGGAGCCTTGGCCAGAAAGTGTTCGTTGCTCAATTGCCGCTGGCCGTTGGCAATTTCTTTTTCGATCTTCTCCAGTTCTTTTTTCAGGCGCTCGCGTTCGGCCGCAACATCAATCTTCTTCTCGTAGATCACATGCACATCGAAACGCGCGGTGTGCCGCGCCACCGGCAGCTTCGCCAGCGACTCTCGACGAACTCGATCTTCTCCACGTTCGCCAGTCGTTCGACCGCGCCCCGATTCTGCTTCGATCAGACTGCGGATCTCGGTCTCGGGCGCATAAATCTCGATCGGCACTTTCACCTTCGGTCTCGACTTTCAATCTCGGCGCGCAGGTTGCGCACGCTGACGATCAGATCCTGCAGGATCGCCATCTCGGTTTCGGCGGCGAGATCGATCTGCGCTCTCATCGGCCTGCGGATACGCCGCCAGCGCAATCGACTTCAGCGGCGGCTTGCCATCGTAGATCGCGTGCCAGATTTCTTCGGTGATGAACGGCATCACCGGATGCAGCAGTCGCAACGACGCCTCAAACAACGTCACCAGGTTCGCGCACGCAATCCGCACCGCATTCCGCATCGGCGCTCTTCGCAGCAGCCGCGGCTTGATCAGTTCGATGTACCAGTCGCAGAACTCGCCCCAGAAGAAATCATAGATCCGTTGGCGGCTTCGTGGAAGCGATAGGTCTCGAGCGCCTCGTTCACATCTTGCGGCGACGCGGTTGAAGCGCGAAAGAATCCAGCGGTCTTCGAGCGTCGCAGCCGTTGAAGCCCGGCCACGTCCTGCGGACGGATCGTGCAGCCTCGTTCGCGAACCGCAGCGACCCGCCTGCTCCGCCGCGGTCCACGTTCATGAACATGAAGCGCGCCGCATTCCAGATCTTGTTGGCGAACGCTGCGATAGCCTTCGGTGCGGCTCTCGTTGAACGCAATATCCGTCCCCGGCGCCGCCATCGCCGCCAGCGTGAAGCGCGTCGCGTCGGTGCCGAATTGCTCGATCACTTCGATGCGGATCGACCACGTTGCCCTTGGTCTTCGACATCTTCTGCCGCTCGGCATCGCGCACCAGGGCGTGAATGTAGACCTCGCGGAAGGGAACGCTGTCGTCGTTCTTGTCGCCCCAGCCGCTGGCCTTCTCTGATCGGCCGGATCCTGCTGATGCCCCTGCATGAACTAGCAGCCCATCATGATCATGCGCGCCACCCAGAAGAACAGAATGTCGAAGCCGGTGATCAGCAGCGACGTCGGATAGAACACTTCCAGATCGCGCGTCTTCTCCGGCCAGCCCAGCGTCGTGAACGGCAACAGCCCGGACGAGAACCAGGTGTCGAGCACATCGGTATCCTGCTCCAGCTTCGCGCTGCCGCACTTCGAGCACTTCGCCGGCGTCTCGCGCGCCACAATCATTTCGCCGCAATCGCCGGCAATGCCACGCCGGAATGCGATGTCCCCACCACAGCTGCCGCGAGATGCACCAGTCGTGGATGTTGTGCATCCAGTTCAGATAAATCTGCTTGTAGTTTTCCGGCGTGAAGCGGATGTCGCCCTTCTCCACGGCCTCAATCGCGCGCTTCGGCCAGCGGCTCAATCTTGACGAACCACTGCGTCGAAAGCCGCGGCTCCACCACCGTCCCGCAGCGGTCGCACTTCCCGAGCGCGATGCGTGTAATCCTTCATCGCCGACCAGAAACCCTGCTGCCTCAAGATCGGCCAGCACGCGCTCGCGCGCTTCGTAGCGATCCAGTCCCGCATACGGACCGGCGTTCTCGTTCATGCGCGCGTGCTCGTCCATCACGTCGATCTGCGGCAGATTGTGGCGCAGTCCCGCCTGAAAGTCGTTGGGATCGTGCGCCGGCGTCACCTTCACCGCGCCGGTGCCGAACTCCGGCTGCGCCAGTTCATCGATGATGATCGGAATCTCGCGATTCATCAGCGGCAGCAGACTTTCTTGCCGTGCAGATGCGTGTAGCGCTCGTCGTTCTGCATTCACCGCGACCGCAGTGTCGCCCAGCATCGTCTCCGGCCGCGTGGTCGCCACGGTGATGAATTCGTTCGTGCCGATCCACCGGATAGCGAATCTCATACAGCTTCCCGGCGACGTCTTCGTGCTTGACTTCGAGATCGGAGATCGCCGTCCCGCAGCGCGGGCACCAGTTCACGATGTACTTCCCGCGATAGATCAGCCCTTCTTCATACAGCCGGACGAAGACCTCGCGCACCGCGCGCGAAAGGTTCTCGTCCATGGTGAAGTATTCGCGGTCCCAATCCACCGAGTCGCCGAGCCGCTTCATCTGGTCGAGAATCGCGCCGCCGTACTGCCGCTTCCACTCCCACACCCGCTCGATGAATTCTCGCGGCCCATGTCGCGGCGCTTCTTGCCTTCGCTCGCGAGCTGGCGCTCCACCATCATCTGCGTGGCGATGCCGGCGTGATCGGTGCCCGGCAGCCACAGCGTCAGAAAGCCGCGCATGCGATGCCAGCGCACGATGATGTCCATCTGCGTCTGGTTGAGCATGTGGCCCATGTGCAGCCGCCCGGTCACATTGGGAGGCGGCAGCAGCAGACGTGAACGCCGGACGCGTGTCGCCTGGCGCAGGCGTTTGCACGTGAGAACAGCTTCTCGCTGACCCAGTACTCGGCCCAGCGCGTTTCAATCGCGCCCGGCTCGTACGCTTTTGGCAGTTCGTGAGGCATGGGAGAATCTGCTTTTGGCCGTTAGCAGTTGGCATTTGGCCCTATCGGTTCGAGCCAAGTGCTAAATGCCAAGTGCCAAAGGCTGAATTTCGAGTTTACAGGTGGGTGGAAAAGGGGGTCAAACGGGATGAGGCGGAGCTAGAACACTATGGATGGAATATACGGGCGGGTGGACCACGTCTCAGTCGAGGGTGCCCCATTTCTCGCGTCTTTTGCGAGAAGTGGGGCTGTTGCGTGGCGTCGATCTAAGTCTTCCCCAGAGATTTCGAACTTCATGCAAAATCCCCACGTCTCGCAAACTGCGCGAGACATGGGGCACCCATTTGTGATCCCTCAACGCGCATAAACATCGCCAGACATGGGCCACTCTCACGACTTGTTTGTTCAACCGTCACAGACCATCCTCGAGTCGCCTCCTACCATTCCTCATGCCTTGGGGACTCAAGCGCTACTTCGGCGCTGGACATCTTCACTTCATTACCTCCAGTTGTTATCACCGCTATCCGTGGCTGGGTTCGGCGGAGCGGCGCGACCTCTTTCTTGACGTCCTCGAAATCATGCGGCAGCGGTACAGTTTTGTCGTGGCCGCTTACGTGGTCATGCCGGAGCACTTTCATTTGCTGATCAGCGAGCCTCAGGACGTGGATCCTTCGGTCGTCATACAAGCCATTAAGTTGAGCTTCGTGCAGCGGCTTCCAGGCGATGCCGGCAACTGCCCCACTTCTCGCACAAAACGCGAGAAATGGGGCACCCCAGATGGCATCCCTCGTCATATCTGGCAACGGCGGTTTCATGATTTCAATGTTTGGACCGAGCACAAACGGATTGAGAAGGTGCGGTACATCCATCACAATCCCGTGAAGCGCGGATTGGTCGCCGCGCCAGGAGAATGGGATTGGAGTAGTTTTCGCGCTTACACTCTCGGCGAACCAGGCCCGGTGCGAGTGAATGATTGGGATGTGCTACAGATGAAGGTCCCTGCGGTTTCTTAAATCTCGCGACGATGCAAGCAACACCCCATGCCATAATCCCACACCATGAGGAAAGCCACGGCGGTTCGAGCGCTGATCTTCGTTGTGCTTCTCCTCTCCGGTGTAACTGCCGGTTCGGACGCGAAGCAGCCCGCTAATCTGCAGCCATGGCGGGCCGATCACCACATGCATCTCGCCTCCGCCGATCTATGCCGCCGCGTCGGGGAGTGTTTGGCGTCGAATGATCCTCCCGCGGTCTATGCTGCCGACGCGATCCGCGCGCTCGACGACGCGGGCGTTTCCAAAGGCGTGATTCTCTCGTGCGCTTACCTCTACGGGCTCCCGTCGCTCCATCTCACGCCCGGTGAAATCGCAAAGCGCACCCGCATAGAGAACGAATTCACCGCCGCCGAAGTCGCGAAGTACCCAACGCGGCTGGTGGGATTTCTCTCGGTAAACCCTTTACAGGATTCGGCGCTCGACGAGATCCGTCATTGGCAAGGCAGCCGCCAGCTTATCGGGCTCAAGCTGCACTTCACCGCATCGGCAGTGAATATCAGGAGCGCGGCCCACCGGCAAAAACTAAAACGGGTGCTGAGCGAAGCTGCCGTCAGACATCTCCCCATCGTCATTCATATCGGAGGCGGCGCGTTCAACGCGTCCGACGCCGAGCTCTTCATCCGCGACGTGCTCCCCAGCGCTGGAGATTCCTGGGTCCAGATCGCGCACGCCGGAGGTGGCTTGCCGCGCCACGACGGAAATAACCTCGGCGTGCTGCGCGCCTTCGCCAATCACATCGCGAAAGCCGATCCGGTTACCAGGCACGTGCTGTTTGATCTCTCCTATGTGCCCGCACCGCACGAGACCGCTCAATCCGCGTCCGAGTTCACACGCGAGATCCGGCGCATCGGCATGCAGCGTTTTCTGTTCGGATCCGACTTCAACGTGTTGACTCCGAAACAAGAAATCGAAGACCTCCGCAAACTGGGACTCACCGAGCAGGAGTGGCAGACGTTGCAGCAGAATTGCGCGCCCTGGGCATGCCCGGAAAAGTAAGATTAGGCGCAAACTTCTGCATCTTGACTGTGCCGCGCAACCTGACATAATGCTCGGCTGCAGAAGGGATCTGTAACACCGGATCGCTTCACCCTCTCTCAAATCCTCGGTTCGAAAGGAACGTCATGAACCGTGCTTCCCGCAGCGTCACCAAGATTCAACCTCGCCTCGACAAAGCTCTGCAAGCTTACGCCGCCGCTGGCGCTGCCGCCCTTGGTCTTCTCGCCTCTGCAAAGAATACCGAGGCCAAAGTTGTGTTCACCCCCGCTCATCAAATCCTCACTGGAGGACAATCGCTGAAGCTGGACATCAACGGTGACGGCGTGAACGATTTCACGATCAACAACTTTTACGTCACGAATTTTGCCGGGATTCACGATACGGGTGGACCTTTCCCAGCGCGGGATGGGTTTCGGTGCACCCCTCGCAGGCGCCGAATCAAGTGATTTTTGGCAGCTACAAGAGCTTTCGAAATTTCGGCGCACCCCTGGCGTCCGGGGTCAAAGTAGGTTCCAGTGGTCAATTCGTAAGCGGGAACCTGTCGATGGCCTACTGCTTTGGCAGCGGCGGAGCGGTTGAGGGCGAATCCGGGCCATGGTTTGGCAAGAAGGATCGTTTTCTCGGACTTGAGTTCACGGTCAATGGGCAGACTCATTTTGGCTGGGTGCGATTAAGCGTGAAGATCCAGGGCAAGGACCTGGGATGCCAGTTCAAGACGTACGTCACCGGCTATGCATACGAGACCTTGCCGAACACGGCGATCGTCACAGGTAAGCTACACGACGCGAAGAGTGAATCGCTGCCCGGACCAGCTCTCGGCGAATTGGCATTGGGATCGGCCGGGTTGGTGGCGTGGAGAAAAGAAAAAGAAGACTAGGTGGCCCTCCCCGCGTTTAGACCGGGGATTGTCGAAAATATTTCCGATTCCAACGAGTCCGTCTTGATCGCAGGATGCTGCGCTGCCTTGAGCGTGGCATTTTTTTTGGTGAGCGTGGACTGCAGTGTCCCAACATTGCCAACAAACCTCGCCTTTTGCCCGCTCTTCTTCATGCTATAAGCCTATGAGGGGAACCGGGCTCATTCGCGATGGCTGCTGCGCTGGAAACAATTCCCATTCCATCGGAAACGGCGACGAATTTGCGTTCGCGCCTGGGCACGATCTCGGGACAATCCTCGGTATTTTTTCTCGGAACCATCTTCACTTCCCTGGTCGGATATCTTTTCAAGATTTATCTGGCGCGCGTGCTTGGCGCGGAAGCTCTGGGAATCTACACGCTGGGCATGACGGTGGTCGGGTTCGCCGGAATTCTCGGCGCCCTTGGATTGCCGCAAACTGCAGGACGCTTCGTCGCCACGTATCGCAGCACCGGGCAGTCGGCTAAGCTGGGGCGTTTCTTGTGGCACGGTGCCGCCATCCTGCTATTGGCGAACGTCGCCGTGGGCGCGGTCATTCTTGCCATACGTCACTGGATCGCAGCGCGGATGCACAGCGCCGATTCCCTGCCCTCGTTGATGCCCTTCTTCGTAATGATCATGCTCCTGGGCGCGCTCACCACTTTTTATGGGCAATGCCTGGGCGGCTACAAGTCGGTCGCGCGGCGCACCATTGTCACCAGCTTCATCGGGACTTCCGCCACCATCGTCTTCTCCGTCATCGCGCTGCAACTCGGCTTCGGACTGCGCGGTTACCTGGTGGCCCAGGTGGCCAGTGCCGCCGTCGTGCTGCTCCTGCTGGGCTTGGATGTTTGGAAGCTGACGCCAAAGTCAGCGCGGCCGCTGCCCGTGGGATTGCCGAGCCTGCAGCGCGAAGTCACGTTTTTTTCCGCGACCCTGTTCGGAATTCAGGCGCTCGAATTTGTCGGAGCCCAGGCCGATCGCATCGTAATCGGCGTGTATATGAACGCGCGCGAGGTCGGCATCTATGCGGTCGCGGTCACGCTGGTTGCGTTCATTGCGATCCTGCTGCAGTCGGTGAACCAGATTTTTGCGCCGTCGATTGCCGAAGTACATGCGCTCGGCCAGCACGACGTCCTGGTCCGCTTATATCGCACGCTCACCAAGTGGGTGCTGGGAGCAACCATTCCCCTCGCGCTGGTGATGATGATTTTCTCGCGCTCCCTGATGAGCGTGTTTGGGCACGACTTCGCGGAAGGCGCGCCGGTGCTCATTATCGGAGCACTCGGGCAGTTAGTAAATTGCGGCACCGGTTCGGTAGGACAGCTGCTGCTGATGTCGGGCAACCAGATGCGCATGGCGCGGACACAGTGCATCGTCGCGCCGGCCGCGGTCGTCCTGAGCTGGCTGCTGATTCCTCGCTACGGTCTGATCGGAGCAGCTATCGCTGCGGCCATCGGCACCGCCGGCATGAACTTACTCTGGCTCAGAGACGTTGACTTAGTACTCGGCGTGCGTCCGTTAAAAAAGATGTACGTGACGCTGATTCCCGGCAGCATCGTCTCGGCCTTGTCGATCTTCGGCGTTCGGTACTTACTGCGCGGTGTCGACTTCCTGCCTTTGACCATCGCCGCGGCCTGCACGGTGGGCTTTGCCTCCTTTATTGTTTGCTCGGCGCTGCTGGGGTTCGACGCCGATGACCGCGCCCTTGCCGCAGCCACCTGGGAACGCTTTCGTGAACGATTGTCGTGGAGATCGCATGAGCTTCGAAGCCGTTCCGCGCAATGATGCCGCAAATTTCGCGGTGACCTCCCTCACGGCGGCGCCGTCGTTATCATTGGAGATGGTTGCGGCCTTGGACCTCGACTCCTCGCTCAGAAATGAACTCGCCCATTTTCTGGATAGCCAGCACACCAGCCATCCCTTTCAGCTCCCGCAATGGTCCGATGGGAATAGCTACTTCGCCATGATCCGGGAAAATGGACGCCTTCGCTGGTATGCGAATTGTGGAGTCCAATATCCATTAAGTACGCGAGTGCCGATGGTTCGTAGCGTGGTCGTGAATCGCGGTCCGGTTTGCGACGATCCGCAGCTTTGGAATGGGGGCCTGCACTTATTGCAGCGCGAGCTGGCAGAAAGAGGGTTTGTCCACATAGATGTGGCACCGGACTGGATCAGCTCTAAGGGCGATGACCAGTCTCCGAGAGCGCGCGCATCCTTGCGACTGGATTTGCGCTTGGGGGAAGACGAACTCTTCAGCGGCTTCCGCAAAAACACGCGCTACGAGATCAGGCGGGCTGAGCGCATGGGCGTGAGCGTCGCCAAGGCAGATAGCCCGGAGCAAGTTCGCGACTTCTTAGCGCTCTATCAGCGCATGGCCGAGCGGAAAAAATTCGCGCCGGACTCCATCGCCCACATCGGGCAAATCGTGGAATGGCTCATGACCAAGCCTTCTCGCGGAACATTGCTGCTGGCGCAGCATGAAGGCGCTCTGCTGGGCGGAGCTGTCGTGGTTCGTGCCGGGCAACGTTGCTGGTACGTCTGGGGCTCGACCGAAAGACATCTCGAATTCAACGCCGGGCACATCCTGCAATGGCATGCGCTGCGGTGGGCGAAATCGCGCGGTTGCACCGAGTATGATTTCGGCGGCTACACCGTCGGTGCGGTATCGGGGCCAGCGTGGTTCAAGCAGGGCTTTGGAGGAACGGTCGTTCACTTCGCGCCCGCGCAACGGTCGGTGTTACGTCCCTGGTACCACTACCTGCTGCAACGCTTGTCTCGAGCCTGAGGCGTGATTGCCCGTTGCGCCGCCACTGCGTGAATATTCTCGATATACTCTGAGCTTTGAATTCAGGAGAACTGCCGATGAAGAACCAGATCACTGGAACCACCATGCCCGTTCTGGAGTTTTGGCTGGAGCCGAACGAGTCGATCATCTCCGAGGCTGGCGAGCTGTCGTGGATGGGCAGTTCGATCCAGATGACCACCCACACTCAGTTTGCCGGCGGAGGGGGCCTACTCGGGGTGCTGAAGCGCGTAGCTGGCGGCGGGATCGATCTTCATGACCGAATACCGCGCGATCGGCGCAGCGGGCGAACTGGCATTCGCTACCAAACTGCCCGGCCATATCGTTCCCGTGGAAGTCTCCAACGGCCACGATTACATGATTCACCGTCACGGCTTTTTATGCGCAACGCCGCAGATCCAGATCAGTGTCGGCTTCCAGCAATCGCTCGGTGCGGGCATCTTCGGTGGCGATGGATTTCTTCTGCAAAAACTCAGCGGCCAGGGAACCGCGTGGCTCGAGCTTTCCGGCGAACTCGTCGTGCGGGACCTGCAACCCGGGGAAACTCTGCGCGTGCATCCCGGACATGTCGGCGCGTTCCAGGCGAGCGTCTCGTTCCAGATCACGACCGTGCCAGGGATTAAGAACATGATCTTCGGCGGCGATGGATTTTTTCTGGCGGCGCTCACCGGGCCCGGGCGAGTGTGGCTCCAGACGCTGCCCATCTCGAAGTTGGCGCATGCGATCCAGAGATATCTGCCGCATGAGGTGAATCGACAGACGGTTGAGGGCGGAGTGGTGGGTGGAATTGTGGGATCGATTCTGGATGGAATGAAGTAAGGCGCTCTTCGCTGTGCCAACGTAGCCCCGGACGCCTTCGTCCGCGCCGCGAGCAGAGCGAGCCGTTACGACTTCTTTTTCTTCTTGCCCTTGGATAGCTTCTTGGAGAGTTCTTCCATCAGCTTGGGCTTGAGGTCCGCGAGCATATCGTCAACGATGCTCGCCAGGGCCTCGGGATCATTGGAATCGCCGGAGTCGCCCTCATTTTCCGCTTTGGCTTCGACTTCCGGAATTGGTTCTGATTTTTCCGGCTCCAGTTTGGCTTCCTCGACCTTGGCGTCTTCAGGCTTGGCTTCTTCGATCTTTGTTTCTTCGGCCCTGATTTCTTCGGCTTTTGTTTCTTCGGCTTTTGTTTCTTCAACTTTTATTTCTTCGACCTTCGCCTCTTCAACCTTCGCTTCTTCAGGTTTGACTTCGACGACAGGTTCGAGCGGCCACGACTTCTTCTTTGAGCTCGGGAATTGTGGCTTCGACGGAAGCAACTTCAGCAGTGGCTTCCGGCGCTTCGGTTGTGGGTTCGGGCGCGGCCGGTGCGGTTTCTGGTCCGATAATGGTTTCGCGGATGTGACGCCAGTTTTCCCACGCCGCCGCCAACTCGGACTCGCGACGCGGTTCCGCATCGGAGGAATCCGCGGTGCTGGAATCAGGGGCGGCAAATTCCGGCGCGGCCACTTCGGGTGCGCTTACCTGTTGCGAAATAATTGGCGCTGCGACCTCGCTGGCTCCGGCTGCTGCTGCCAATGCGCTCTCGGCCACGGGAACGAATTCAGGGGCCGCAGCCATTTCAGGGATCGAAGCCTCGGCTGCTGGTTCTGAGCGCGGCGTCTCTTCCACCGCTGGAGCCGCCATCAGCAACTTCATGCCGTCCGCTGCCGCAAACGCGGCGAACGCTTTGTGCATCTCCTGCTCGAGAGGACGTGTCGCCTCTTCGATGGGAACCGAGATAGCCTCGGCAATCCAACGTGGCCCGGTGTAGCTTGCACCCACGGCCGCAAGTTCCGCCTCGGGCGCTCCCACCGCAACTGTAACCGGCTCTTCTTCGCGCTTTTCGGAATGGTAGTCACCATTGGCTGGAGTCAACGATGCCAGCGCGGCCAGCACTTCGGCATCATTTGCCTGCACGCTCTCGGACTCAACCGCGGGCTCTTCTGTTTTGGTTTCGGCGATGGCTCCCACCAGAGCAGGCGTCTCTTCGACTTTTGCTTCCGGCTTTTCTTCCACCGGAACCTGGGACGCAACCGGTTCGAGCTGCGCGGGCTCTTCGGAAACCGATTTCGTATCCGCAACCACTTCGAATGGCTTAGTTTCTTCGACAGCCTTGGTTTCTTCCACCGGAGTCGAATACGCTTGAGCGACTTCGGGTACCGGGTCGCCGCGTAACGCAGCGGCTGCTGCTGCGATCGCAGCAATTTCTTCAGGACGAATATCCTGCGGCAATCCCGCCGGCAAAGGCCGCTCGAATCCGCGGCTCGGCTCGGCCGGTTTGAAATCTTCATCGCGCCCTAAATCGTGAGACGCAACAGACGCAGGCTTCGCCACCTCGGCCTCGGGCTCGTGGTGGGGCGAAGGCTTCATGTGCGGCGGAGGAATCGTCAGACGATTCTTCCATCCCGATTCCGTGTCTCCGAAACTTTCTGCTTTATCTCCAGATCCCTCGACCGACGCCAAAGCCTTGGCGAATCGTCCCGGCTTGTAAGGTTCCGGGCCGGGCACAATCTTGTCTTCGAGCTTGGTCAGCGCGGTGAGTAGCTCGCTGGCTTCGAAAGGTTTGACGATGAACGCATCGGCGCGCACCTTCCGTGCCTCGTCCGGCTTGAACGGCTCGAGTTTGCCCACGGTCAACAAGACCGGGATGCGCGAGGTCTCTTTCGTTTCCTTCACCCGCGAGCACACTTCCAGCCCGCCGTACCCCGGCATATAGACGTCCACAATAATGAGATCGGGTTTGTGCTCGGCGATTTTCTTGAGCGCTGCCGACCCGTTATTCACGGTAATGACTTCGTACCCGGCATCAATGAGTATGCGGCGCCCCATGTTCTGGGCGGTGACACTGTCGTCGGCGAGAAGGACTCTGCGAGCCAAGGTTTACCTGTCGTGGGGGATATCGCGAAAGTAATTTGTCCTAGGCCCTAAGTCAATGACACGACGGCACTAAGCACGTTACGACGGGTCACAGCTTTGGTAACCAGCGGGTAATTTCGACCTCAGGCAGGAAAGACACGGGCGAGCCCGTGTCCTTGATTGACGATCGCGCCTAAAAGGGAACGATCTTCTTTAGACCCTTCTTTTTCTTGTGCTTGCTGGACGCGATGGCTGCGTCATCGGCCGTGTCCTGGCTCGACGAAGAAGCTGGCGTTGCCGTATTTGCAGGCGTCGTTGCGGCCTGATTGTCGGGACTCAGTTCATTCACCTGCTGCGGAGGCGGCAGGGACTGCCCATTGTCCTGCACGTTCGGCTTCAGCTCGTTGGCGTCCGGAGTCGACGTTCGGTTTGAGTTCGCCGGCGTCGGGCTGGGTCCGGCCGCGTCGGTTCCGGTTGCGGCAGGAGGCGTCGCCGCATTGGCCGGCGTTGCACTGTCCGGATTCACCACTTCGACCGCTGTCGCGTTATCGGAACGGGGCGCCGCTTCGTTCGGCGGAGGCGTGCCGTCTCTTACCGTTTCAACCGAGACGGCATTGTTGTCGTTGGCAGCGGTCCCCTTCATGGCGCGAGTCGCGTCATCCACGACCTGCTTTGCGCCCACCACTTGCGGGTCGACCAGCGTGGGCTCGCCTACCTTAGTGGCCTCCGCCACATCCGGATGCTTGCTGAAGTTGCCCACCATTTTGCCAAACATCCCCGTGCCCTTACGGCTGTCTTCTTCCGCCTTGTTCTGGGCGAGGGCGGCGCGCGTCGGGACGCGGCACCGTGTGATGCATTGCCACTAGCCGGGCCTTCGCATCCTCGGCTCGATCCATTAACGGATACCGAGTCAGGATTTTCGAATACGCATCCACCGCCTGGTTGGTGAAATGCTGGATCATGCGTGCGCGTTCCGCTTCATTCCGTTTGTTGGAAGGACTGGCGCGCACGCGAGCAATTTCTCCTTCGTACGATTGCCCGAGCAGGAAGAGTGCTTCATCCGCTCCGCTGTACAGCGGATACTTGTCGACCACCGATTGCAGTCGCGCGATCGCCGCCGGATACGACTGCCGCAGGTAGTAGAAACGCCCGACGCCGTATTCCCGTTGCGCCAGCACTTCCTGCACTTCCATCAGGCGCTGCTTGGCTTCCGGAACCAGCTTGCTGTCGGGATACTGCAGGATCAGGTTGCGGTACTCCTCTTCCGCGCGCGCGCGTGGGTGAAGTCCCGGTCCGGCTTCTCCATCTGCTGGTAGTGGATGTTCGCGATCTTCAATTGGGCTTCGGCCGCTTCCGGCATGTTGGGGAAGAAGGTGATGAAATCCTTGTATTCGATCTCGGCCTGGGCCAGCGCGGTCGAGCCGCCTTCTGCATACCAGGAGTCGGCGACGCGCCAGCTTGGCGCGCGCAATGTACTCGGAATCGGGATAGGTGTTGATCAGCGTCTGCAGGGTCAGGCGGGCGACGTCGAACCGGTTGTGCTTCATGGCATCCATGGCGCGATCGAACAGCACCTTGTCGGGCTGTTTGGATCCCACATTAGCCAGCGGATTGTTGACTTTCTTGTTGGTGCAGGCGACGGTCACCGCCATCACACCTAAAAGAAGAACGACCGGAATACGACGAGACATAAGGACCTCAGATTTACCTGCAAATATTCAAGAACTTGCCCGGCCAGCAGATTAGACTTTCAGCAGAGTAGCCTCTGCGGCCGCCTTCAAAAGTTGTTGGGCATTCCTCGTTGGATCACCCGAACCGAACACGGCGTTGCCAGCCACCAGAATTTCTCCTCCGGCCCGAACCACGTCGGCAATTGTCTCCAGGCTGACACCGCCATCGACCTCGATGCGGTAATTGCACCCGCGTTCCTGCCGTAAACTCGCCAGTTGCTTCATTTTATGCAGGGTACTCGGGATAAATTTCTGGCCCCCAAATCCCGGGATTCACCGACATGACCAGCACATAATCGACGATATCGAGCACTTCGCTCAGTGTCTCCACCGGAGTGGCCGGGTTGATCACGACTCCGGCCAAGCTCCATGACTGCGAATCAGGTGCAGCGTGCGGTTCAAGTGGCGGCTGGCTTCCTGGTGCACGGAGATCCAGTCCGCGCCCGCCTCCACGAAATCGGGGATGAACTGATCGGGATTTTCGATCATCAGGTGGCAGTCGAGCGGCAGCTCCGTGGCTTTGCGCAGAGACTTCACCACCGGCGGCCCGATCGTGAGGTTGGGAACGAAGTGCCCGTCCATGATGTCCACGTGCACCACCGTCGCGCCCCCTTCGGCGGCAAGCCGAACCTGGTCAGCCAAATGCGCGAAATCGGCAGACAGAATAGAAGGCGCTAGTTCGATCACCTGGGCTCTCTGCGGAGGAATATTACAGCGATTTTAGCATGGGGAACCGCCAGAAAAGCGGTGGGAAGGGTTTGAGAGAAGGGCGCTATTTTTCAACCCATGCCATTCCCGTCGAGCCGGAGCGGGATTCTCAACCCTTGTCATTCCGACTGAGCCGGAGCGTATGCGACGGTGACCGAGGAATCTGCTCCCGCAGGGCGCGGGAAGCTCTTATTTCTGCGTCATTACCAATTCGCCGTTTTCCACTTTCATATCGCCGACGCCGTTTGGAAGCTTCAACCGGTCCCGCTGTTCGCCTAACTTTTTTTGCAATTGGTCGTTCACCAGCGACACCGGAATACTCAGATCGCCGACCTTGAACTCCGTGGGATCGAACGTCGCATATCCATCCTTCGATCCCAAGTGTCCGGCCAGCGTCACATACACGGTTTTGCCGCCGATCTCGGTCACGAATTGCCCGCGCGCCACATCGCCATCGAAGTTCACCTGGTAATCCTTCACCTCGGGCTGGCCACTGCCGATGGCGGCATCCGGAGAAGAAAGATTGATCGGCGCAGCCGACCCGCCCGTCGCCGCTGGAATCGCTCCTGCTGCCTGCGCGATCGCGGCGCTCACTTCGTCCGAAGTCAGATGCACTTCGGCAGGCGCTTGCCCGTCCTGCTTTGGAGTTTCAAGTTGATCGATTTTCTGCTGAAACGATTGCGCACTCGCCGCCGCCACCGCCGGTTGCAGTGGCTGCGAAACGGGCGCCGGTTTCTTCATCACCAGCACGATCGCGATCAATGATGTGCCCAGCGTCGCCAGGCTGATCAAACGATCAATCTTCACGTTCATGATTTTCACGGGACGCACCTCTCCGATCCTTCCATGCTACAGTCGGAAAAAGCGCGATCCTACGTGACGAAAGTACTGCGCGAGGTAATCAGAATTGAGTGATGCGACGCTGGACACTGGCTGATTATCTCTGCGTTCTCTGCGGTAGTTCTCCGCGTTCTCGGCGTTTTAAGATTTGGCTTTTGTGTGTAGCGGAGCAAACCTAACCTCTCGCGCTCCGTTCCCGCACCTGCTCCGAAGTCAATCCATAGAGCGGCGGGGTGGGCACGCCTAAGATTGCGAGGTAGGTATAAATCTGGCCGCGATGATGGATCTCATGCTCCACCATCGCACGCAGCCACTTCCAGACCGTGATCTGGGCGCCTTCCGGAGTGGTGCATTTTCCCTTCAGCTCCGCATCGCTCAACCGCGAAACCATCTCCATCGTCTCCCGGTGCATGCGCTCCATGAACATCAGCACATCTTCGTAACCCGCGGCCAGTTCCTTGCCACAGCCGTGATACCGGCTCGGCTTTCCCGATACCGTTTCCGCAAACATGTATCGCTCGATCGCGGCGATATGGCGCAGCAAATCGCCGAGAGTGAACTTCCCTTCCTGGAATGACCAGTCCATCTTGTCCGGGGGAACGCAGCGCGCGACGCGCATCGTCCGTTGATGGACCTTGTCGAGATAATCGAGGAAAATGTCCAGATTCTGAATTTCCATCAGCTCTCCAGCTTCCTGTCGAGCAATTCGTTCACGATCTGTGGGCTGGCCTGCCCCTTCGTCGCCTTCATCACCTGTCCCACGAAAAATCCTTTGCACCGTCTTCTTGCCCGCGCGGTACTGCTCCACCTGCTTCGGATTCGCCGCGATCACCTCATCAATGCTCTTCTCGATAGCCGAAGTATCCCGTAATCTGCTGCGGCTCCTCTCTTCCTCGTACACGGCGCGCGAAATCCTTGTTGCGCTCGAACGACAGATCGTAAAGATCTTTCAGGATCTTCCCGGAGATCGCACCGCTCTCCACCAGGTCCGCCGACATCGCGACTCCCTGCATCGAAATCGGGATCTGCTCAATCCCGATCCCTTTCGCCTTCAATCGCCCCATGCAACTCGCCTCTGCACCAGGTTCGCAACCCGCTTCGGATTCTTCGCCGCCTTTGCCGCCGACTCAAACTGGTCCGCGCAGCGACTTCGGTTGCCGTCAGCACGCCGGCATCGTATTCCGTGATGCCGTAATCCGCCACCATGCGCTTGCGCCGCGCCTCCGGAAGCTCCGGAAGCTGGCTCGCGAATCTCCGCTTGCCACTTCTCATCCACGACCAGGGGCAGCAAGTCGGGCTCCGGAAAATACCGGTAATCGTGCGCCTCTTCTTTCGAGCGCATGGTGTAGGTTCGACCTTCATTCGAGTTATACAGGCGCGTCTCCTGCATGATCTTGCTCGCCCGACTCGATCACTTCGATGTGCCGCGCAATCTCGTACTCCAGCGCCTCGCGAATGAAACGGAACGAGTTCACGTTCTTCACTTCGGTCTTCGTACCGAACTCTTTCTGACCCCGCGGACGCACGCTGATATTGGCATCGCACCGCAGCGACCCCTCTTCCATGTTGCAATCGCTGACCCCGGTATAAAGAATGATCTCGCGCAAGCGTGTCAGGTACTCATACGCCTCGTCCGGAGAGCTGAGAGTCGGGCTCGCTGACAATTTCAATCAGCGGCACCCCGCTGCGGTTCAGATCAATCGCGGTGCTGTCGCTGGATCCGGCAAAGCCATCGTGCAGGCTTTTCCCCGCATCTTCCTCCAGGTGAACCCGCGTGATCCCGATCCTCTTCCGCCCCGCTCCGCTGGGAACATCAATCCATCCAAATTCCGCCAGCGGCTTGTCGTACTGCGAAATCTGGTAGCCCTTCGGCAGGTCAGGATAAAAATAATTCTTCCGGGCAAAAATCGAGGTCTGGTTGATCCGGCAATTCAGCGCCATGGCCGCCAGCACCGCGAACTCCACCGCTTTGCGATTCAACACCGGCAAGCTCCCGGCATCCCCAGGCACACCGGGCACACATTTGTATTCGGAGGATTGCCGAACTGTGTAGAACAGGAGCAGAAAATCTTTGATCTGCGTCAGCAGCTGGACGTGAACTTCCAGACCAATAACCGGTTCGTACTTCTCGCGAATCGCCGCTGACACTGCTGGCGTGCTGGCCATTGCAGCAGAATTATAGTAGTCTGTCAGTTCACTTTGGCTGGCGCGGGCGCGCTCAGATACTTTTCCATGCGGAATTTCGAAATACATCAGCTCGTTGCCCTTCGCATCGCGTACGCCGGTCAGATAAAAATGCGCTCCCGCCAACGGAGTCGAAATCCCGGTCACGTCGAAAAACATGAATCCCGATTGCGTGCTGTGGGGCTCGATCGCTTTCGCCGCGAATTGCGAATTCTGCATCTCGTCCAGCGCTTCCTTGCTCACGGTACCTTTTACCTTTTTGGTCGGGAATGGCAGCGGCCCGCGCGACGCACTCGCCGTCGGATGGGATAAGCGCCGGTAGATATCATCCATGGACGACGCAGGAATTTTCGTTCGGTCCACCGTCACCAGCTGCGCATTCATCCCGCCCACCGTGACCGGCTCGTCGCCATCGTTGGTGATCACCACGAACATTGGCAAAAATCCCTGCTCGCTGTATTTCACCGAAAAGATGTTGGCCTTGTCCGCCATATCGTACGGATCCACCGCCAGCGTCACGTGCTCGGTCGGATGTTCGTCATTCGCCGGATATGTTTTCGCCGCCTGCGCCTTCGGCATGACGAATATTTTTCCAGCTACGGCAACTCCAGCCAACAGGAAGGCCAGTGCGAACACACACATCGGCGATCGACGAATGATAAGAGGCTTGTCTGGCATACCTGTGATAAGTAAGATGCAGGTTGATTCTATATGGGTGCTGTCCCCAGTCGGGGAAGAACCGCCGCCTCGGCGGTTCGGCATCCTGGATCGCGATCCGTAACAAGAAGAAACCCCCTACAAAATCGTTATTGCAAGTCTTGTGAGAAGTGGTACAAGAATACTGGAGGCACATACCTTGTCCACCTTTATAAGGCATCTGTTCGCAATCATCTTTATAGCTGTCTCCGCCTACGCCCAGTCCGGCAACCCCATGGATCAGCACCCGTGGATGAACACCACGCTCACTCCCGATGAGCGCGCCGACCTCGCTGTCAAAGTCATGACGCTGGAGGAGAAGATTACCTTGCTCCACGGCACAGGCATGGAGGGACTCAGCCCCATGAGCCCGCTCGCCGTCAACTCCGACGGCGGCGCCGGATACGTTCCCGGCATTTCCCGCCTTGGCATTCCTGCCCTCCAAATGTCCGATGCCGCTTACGGCGTCCGCTTCAGTGGACAGAATGGTCGCTACTCCACGGCCTTGCCTGCCAATGTGGCCAGCGCCGCCAGTTGGGATACCGACGCTGCCTACGAATATGGCGCGCTCATCGGCCGCGAGCTGCGCGCGCAGGGCTACAACATGTCCCTCGGCGGAGGCATCAACCTCGCCCGCGAACCCCGCAATGGCAGAACTTTCGAATACCTGGGTGAAGATCCGACTTCTCGCCGGCAAGATGGTCGCTGCTGTCATCAAGGGCGAACAGGCGCAACATGTCATCGGCGACATCAAGCACTACGCTCTCAACGATCAGGAGAGCGGGCGCAACGCCGTAAACGTCAACATCGATCAGCGTTCCATGCGCGAAAGTGATCTGCTTGCTTTTGAGATCGGTGTTCTGGAAGGAAATCCCGGCGCCGTCATGTGCTCTTACAATCGCGTCAATGGCGATTACGCCTGCGAGAACCGCTACCTGCTAAATGACGTTTTGAAGCAGGCCTGGGGCTTCAAAGGCTTCACCTTGTCGGACTGGCAAGCCACACATAGCACCGTCAAAGCTTCCGCTGCTGGGCTCGATCACGAAGAGCCCGGAGAGATTTACTTCGGCGACGCCATGAAGCAGGCCACGCAATCGGGACAGGTGCCCATGTCGGAACTCGACGACCACGTTCACCGGATCCTGCGCGCCATGTTCGCTTGCGGGGTGGTCGATGATCCGCCACATAAAAGCGTCGTCGATGTGGAAGGCGGTCTCGAGATTGCACAAAAAATCGCCGAGCAAACCACCGTGCTCTTAAAGAACGATCACGCGCAGTTGCCCTTGAACGCATCCACAATCCGCAGCATTGCTGTGATCGGACCGCATGCTGATATCGCTATGATTTCCGGCGCCGGCTCCGCGCAAGTCGATCCCCCCGGAGGCAACGCCATCATGCCGCCCGGCCAGGGCGCGACGGTATGGAATCACGAAGTCTGGTTTCCCACCTCGCCGCTCAAATCCGTTCGCGCCAAAGTCCCCCAGGCCAACGTGCAATTTGATTCCGGCGCCGATCCGCAATCTGCCGCTGCGCTCGCCAAGAACTCCGACGTCGCCATCG
Source organism: Terriglobia bacterium (assembly GCA_963797845.1). Classification (GTDB taxonomy): domain Bacteria; phylum Acidobacteriota; class Terriglobia; order Terriglobales; family Acidobacteriaceae; genus DASREM01. The sequence goes on along the minus strand of CAWCRE010000002.1, from coordinate 140,823 downwards.
TCTTCGCCTACCAGTGGGAGACCGAAGATTCCGATCTCGAAAACCTCTCGCTTCCCTATCATCAGGACGATCTGATCGCCAAAGTCGCGGCTGCGAATCCTCATACTATCGTCGTACTTGAAACCGGAAGCCCGGTCACCATGCCGTGGCTGGGCCACGTGAACGCCGTTCTGGAAGCCTGGTATGCCGGCAGTCACGGCGCGCAAGCCGTCGCCAACATTCTTTTCGGAGAAGTCAATCCCAGCGCCAAGCTCCCTATCACTTTCCCAAAGAGCGAAGCCGACCTGCCTCATCCAACCATCGTCAAACCTCCGGTTGAATCCACCACTCAAGGCGATGGTCCCGCTGTCTGGAACAAGATAGCCGCCGGCCTGCCGCCGTTTCAGATCAGCTACGACGAAGGCGTGAAGGTGGGCTATAAGTGGTATGACGCGGAGCATAAGTCCGTGCTCTTCCCCTTCGGCTTCGGCTTGTCCTACACCACGTTCACCTATTCGAATCTGAAGGTGAGTTCTGGCAAGAATGTTCAAGTCCACTTCACCGTCGCGAACACCGGACACATGGCAGGCGCCGAAATCGCGGAAGTTTACGCCGCGCTTCCCGCCAGCGCCAACGAGCCCCCGAAGCGCCTTATCGGATGGAGCAAAGTGAAATTGAATCCGGGAGAAAACAAAGACCTGACGGTGGAAGTGGACCCGAAATATCTTTCCATCTTCAACCCCGGCCAGAACGCCTGGCAGTTCGTGTCCGGAGACTACACCATTCAAGTAGGAGGCTCCTCGCAAAGCCTCCCGCTAAAACAATCGCTGAAGCTGCCATAACCGCCGGGGCAAGGAAGCGGGGTTGCTGCAGGAGGAAGCTCGTGCGCCCGGCCGCAATAATCCGCTTCGATCCGAGTCGGAATGATGGACCTGACAGTCCAATTTAATCACGGTAAAATTTCGTACCAGCTTCGTGGGGCGGTCGCGGGAACCTGTGTCTCCGTTAAAGGCCCCTCGCAAACGGACGTCAAGAGTAACCATCCAATAGCCAACGCTGACGCCTTGGCCGGCATCTATGTAGCCCGCCGAACATTGCGTGCCAATCGGTGAGGCGGCGAAGTCGAATGCAGGAAAAAGATTTACCCCTCATGAAGAATGAGCAAGCGGATTGTCCCTTCGTATCCGGGACTCTGATTTGCGAATCCGGTTTGTACGAGATCTGTCACAAGGATGAACCCCGATCGACGGTCATCCTAATCAAGAACACGCTTTTCCCGGATTGCACCAATTGTGGCGAAGACGTTCGTTTCAAGCTGATCAAAGCTGCTCCTCACATTTCAGAAGATCCGGACTTTCTCGAGTTCATTGGAGATCCGGAGTACGACTCGCAAGAAATCGCAGCTCCAAGCAATGCTTTTGTAGTGCAACTCGGGCTCGATCATGGCTTCCGACACTCCAAGGAAGATATTTAAGCCGGGTGAAGTGGTTCAGAAACCAGGCATTTATAAGGTCGTGCACAAGGTTCACCGCGAGGCGCACGAGACCAGCCTGCGCCTGAACGAAACTTTCCCTGCCTGCGAAAGATGCGGGAGTGACGTCAGGTTCGAACTGGTCCATCCCGCCCGCGAACAGAGCGGGAAACCGAACGGCAAGGCCTGACTCTCTCCGGGAGTCCGCCTTATTTCGACTTCTCGAAATCTTCGTCGGTAAAAATATAGGGAGCGGTGCGAATCAGTCGGAAACGAACCCGGTCTGCACACGTATCGCAGGGAGGAAACAGGTCAGACTGGATCATGACTACATCGTGGGGATCGCGGTGGGCGCCTTCGTGGATCGCTTCGTAGATGCCGCTTTCGCGAACCCGGTCGCCAGCTTTGAATTCATGCCCATGAGGTGCCGGGCCCTCTTTGTGAGACTTCCGCGGGCTATGCCTGCGAGTCGCAACCGCGGGCCGCTTCGCGCGCGTACTACTTGCTAGCGATGAAAATGAATTTCGTTTGTGTACCACTGCGCCCATCGGGATCGCTCCCTCTTGAAAGTTCTTTCGCTGCGTTTCCAGTACCTACATCCAAAACTGCTAGTGCCCGATCCCTTTTCTGCGCGCCTTACGCGTTTTCGGATGAACGCTGGTCGATCCCACCACGACCAGCTTGAATCGGACCTTGGTTCCACACCGGGCACACGGAGGAAATACTTCCCCTTTACGAAATGTGACCTCATGGGAGGCGCGATGGCCATCATGAACCACGGCGTAGATGCCCGCCTCCGGAACTGACTCTCCGGCTCGCTTAAGGTTTTGCGTGCTCATACGGAAACGTCGAGATTGTACATGAATGCCTCGCCGAGGAGAGAAGCTGAATGATGTGGGCGGATCACTTCAGGCAGAGTACCGGGACGAGACGTTTGCCTTAGTTTTTCGGTTTCAAACTGTAGTCCTCAAGCGGGAGGAGCGCCCCTTCTCTCAGTTTTCGAAGAAGCGGCCCTTCGATGATGACTCGGTCACATTCAAATCTGGAATGGAACACCGCGTCCTCGATAGATTTGACGGTCAACCATATTCCATACCTTAATTTCTTGACTTCTCTCGCGAAGCGGAAGTATTGTGTGTGGCGCGTTTCAGTTCAAATGGAGGTCTTTTGTTTTGTCCTCCCGTCGCACTTCGACCCTTCACCGTCGCTTACGTTCTGCGGTCAGTCCTAAACTGGAGCGCAAACTATTTGCCTATGCCGCGGTTGCTGGTGCTGTGTGCACGGTGACCTCGCTATCTGTGCCGTCCCAAGCCGAGGTAATTTACACCAGCACCAACTTCATTGTGCCCGCTAATACACTTGGCAGCTTCGACATTAATCGCGACGGGGTTGCGGATTTTCAATACTTCAACACCAATTCGTATAGGTTTGGGCGCAGCACATTGACACGGTATACGTACGACGGCTTCGGCATTTTCGCGCAACAAGCTTCGAATCAGGTGGTCGTGGTTCCCGGAGGCAATTGCGCCGCAAGGCTCGGAGCCAACGATACCGTGGGCCCATCTGCTCCGTTCGCGCAAGTCGCCGGCATGTTCGAGATTGAAGGAGGTGGTGCCGGACCTTGCCCGGGGTGGAACGGGCTCGGAAAGTCTGGCAAGCTCAGGGGCTACATAGGGCTGAAGTTTTCTTTCAACGGTCAGACTCATTATGGTTGGATTCGCCTGATTTCAAGCTTCGCGCAGCTTGGTGGTCGGTTCACCTATCTAAGGGTTACCGGCTATGCTTACGAAAGCCAGCCGGATACTCCGATTGTGACGGACGAGCGACCAAACGATGAGTCCGCTGTAACTCCGCCAGCTAGTCCAGTTCCGGCCAGCCTTGGACACCTGGCAGCTGGAGCTTCAGCTCTGAAGGCTTGGCGACCGTAAGGGGCTCGGCATCCGGATGAGTGAGTAGACGGTTTGCCCGGACTTCCTTAAATTGGGAACTACATCCCTCAACCACAAAAGGATGTGCTCGGCCCTTGGCCCATGCAATTGTAAGTCATGAGTAATTCGGGCGTGCCCCAATCTACTCTGACTTAACATTTTCGATAGCAGTCACCCGAAGTTGAGTTGTTCTGCCCAATACACTCCCGCTCACCGCGTACGGTACGATGAAAGCTCGCGGAACGTTTTTCGTTGGTGTTGTCCCGCACGAGGTGTCCGGAACCCGTGTGTGGGACCTTCAGTGTCGAAGCAAATCCGCCACCGGGCCAATCGAGCTTCGCTCTTATCCAATCAATCCGAACGTCGCGGAAATAGTCCGATCCCAGCGTCGCACTTGTTCTGCGACGTTAGGGCGAAGATTTTCGCTGTCCCCGTCTTTATCAGCGGCTGAGCATAAACACTGTTCCTCTGCGGAAAGCGCCGCCCAAAAAAGTGGTGCCGTAGAGGTTGCCGTCCGCGTCCCGGAACAAAGCAGCGGGCTCTTCTCCGTCCCCGCCCCTGAAGCTGTGCAGCACGGTTTCCGCGCCCGTCGCATTCACTTTGAATACTGTTCCCTTGCCGAAAGCGCCGCCCCGATAGGTGATGCCGTAGAGATTGCCGGCCGCGTCTCGAACCCAACCGGCGGGACCTTCCCCGTCCGGGGTCCCGATGAAGCTGTACAGCACAGTCTCCGCGCCCAATGTATCCAGCTTGAAAACATTTCCCACGCCGAAAGTGCCGCCGCCAGAGGTGGTGCCGTAGAGGTTGCCATCCGCGTCCCGGAACAAACCGCCGGTAGGGAGGAATCCGTCCGTACCGCCCGTGAAGCTGTACAGCACGGTCTCCGCGCCCGTCGCATCAAGCTTGAATACGGTTCCCCATCCGAAAGATCCACCGAACCCAGTAGTGCTGTAGAAGTCGCCGGCCGCATCTCGGATCAACCTTGCAGAGGGGAATTGCCCGTTCAGTCCGCTAAAGCTGTAGAGGATGGTTTCCGTCCCAGTCGCATCCAGCTTGAACACTGTTCCAGAAGCCAAAGGGCCGCCCATAGAGGTAGTGCCGTACAGGTTGCCGGGCGCGTCCCGAATCAAACCGGCTTCGGGCATCGCCCCGTCCGTATCGGTCGTGAAGCTGTGTAGCACAGTCTCCGCCCCAGTCGTATCCAGCTCGAACACCGTTCCAAGATTGCGAGAACCGCCGGCCTGGGTCGTACCGTAGAGGTTGCCAGCCGTGTCCCGGATTAAACCTGCCGCTGGACTGCTCCCGTCAGGTGATCCGGTGAAGCTGTAAAGTACGGTCTCCGCCCCAGTCGTATCCAGCTTGAATACCGTTCCTTGATCGAAAGCGCCGCCGCCTTCGGTCGTACCGTAGAAGTTGCCGGCCGCATCTCGGATCAAACCGGCAGCGGGATTACCACCGTCTGAATTGCCCGTAAACGAATAGAGTACGGTAAAAGTCCTCTGCGCCTCGGCCCGTTGGGTCGCAACGACTGCCAGCCCGAGGATCACCAATAACACCAAGCTCGCCTTTGCCGCTCGCAAACGAATCCCCCAACTCCAGCCCCGATGTTGCGCCAAGTTCGTCATGATGACCTCTTTTTTGAAAGGCGTGGAGAACCTCTCTAATATTCTGAGAACGGATGAACGGATTTCTTGTTCACTAGAATTCGGGTGAGTAGTGTTGACTAAGGATTCAAGCGAGTGGGCATGAGGCATGGGATTTCCTCCAGAACAAAGTTGGAGGGACCCCCGCGCGTGAGTATCGTGCTGCGACGCGTCGTTGTCAAAATAATTTACAAACTGCGCAAACAATTGCGCCACTCAGGATCATTCCCGCCGGACGGTGGCCCAGACTTCCTTAGTTTTTGAACTGCATCCCTCAACCACAAAGGGGTGCCCCATCCTTGCGCGCTTTTTGCGCAAGGGTGGGATTCCACGGTACTATCTTTGGCTTTCTGAAACTCGCTTCCGCGGTGCGCCTAGAGTCCGAAAGGAAATCGTTTCTCCCACTCAGCTACCCGATTCGTGATCGCCCTCCGGGGTTTTCCTACGGGGGCGGCCACAATTCCCTGTCTGATTTCCACTCTAACTAACTTGGTTACCAAGCCGTCGTTAAACATCCTGTCCCACTTACACACGCGGGTAGCAAGTTATGGTAGCAATAGCCAGAAATACAAGAGAACTTATTCCACCTAATTACTATCGTGGTTCATGACCGCAAGGGTTCCCAAAGCAAAAGGCAGCCCGAAGGCTGCCTGCTAACTAATATCGGCGACTCGCTACCCGCTACTACTTCCCTTTCAGCATCTCCACCACCCGATCGAAGTCTTCGAGGGTGCCGTACTCGATCACGATCTTCCCTTTTCCTTTTCGGTCACGGATCCTGACACGTACTCCGAGGGTACGTTCGAGCGCGGTTTGCGCCGCGCGAACATTGGGGTCAACCCAGCGCGCTTTGCCCTGCGGCTGCCCTTCTTTCTTCAGTGGGAGATTGATCGCCATCACCCGCTCTTCGATTTGATCGAACGAGAGATGCTTGGTCACGGCCTCGTCCGCCACCTTCTGCATGAGTTCGGGCGTAGGCAGGGTCAGCAGGATTCTCGCCTCGCTGAAGCCCAGCCGTCCTTCGCTCAGGTACTGCCCCACCATCGGAGGCAGTTTCAGCAAGCGCATGTAATTGGAAACCGTCTCGCGCGACACCCCGACACGATGGCCGATCTGTTCCTGCGTCATGCCGAAATCCTGGCTCAGCTTGGCGAAGGCGTGCGCCTGCTCCAGGCAATTCAGGTCCTGGCGCTGAAGATTCTCAACAATCGTCATCTCGGCCGCCTGCTGGTCCGAGACATGCTTCACGATCGCCGGCACCTTGGTCTTCCCTGCCAACTTTGACGCGCGCCAGCGCCGCTCGCCGGTGATCAGCACATAGCGGCCGTCTTTGCCCGGACGCACCGTGATCGGCTGAATCACTCCGTTCGCCCGGATCGACTCCGCCAGTTCCGCCAGCGTGCCGCCGCCGGTTTCGCGCTCCTCGTCAAGATTGCGCGGCGATCGCGTCTGGTAAGGATTGGTGTCGATTACCTCGAGCGCGATCTCGAGAATGCCCTCGCCCGCCGGCATGCGCGCGGCCTGGATTTCAGGAATCGACTCCGGCATGAGCCCCGGGAACCACTGGCGCCGGGCGCGCGACCGGCGACTGCGTCACCGCGCGCGGGCCGCTCGGCAACAGCGACTCCAATCCCCTGCCCAGCGCTTTGCGTTTCTCGCCCGACTTTTCTTCGACCGCGGTCTTCTCTGCTGTAGTGGTCATGAGTGTCCTTCGTGAAGTTTAATGTTGGTTCGCGGTTACACTGCAAAATACATCGACGCTCATCGATCTTGTATATTGATTGTGATCAATTTGTTTCTCTCCTGCATCCAACGCTTCCAGCGCGGCGCGTTCACCACCTGCTTCTCCTCGGCATCAACCGGGGCTTCCTCTTTGGCCTTGGGCATTTCGATCATGACGCCCGGCATGTCGCGGGCGATCAACTCCTTCGCCAAGTCCATGTAGCTTTCAGTTCCCCGCGACTTGACGTCATAGATCAGCACCGGCTTGCCGTGGCTCGGGGCCTCGGCCAGGCGAACGTTGCGCGGGATCGTAGTCTTGCAGAGCTTGTCGCCGAAGTAGCGCTTGAGTTCCGACGTCACCTGCTGCGCCAGGTTGGTGCGGTCGTCGTACATAGTCAGCACCACACCTTCAATCGCGAGCTCCGGGTTCAGCGATGCGCGGATGCGCTCGATAGTGTCGAGCAGTTCCGAGATCCCTTCAAGGGCGAAGTACTCCGCCTGCATCGGGATCAACACCGCGTCGGCCGCAACCAAGGCATTGAGCGTGAGGAGGTCGAGCGCGGGAGGACAGTCGAGCACGATGTAGTGAAACTTATCGCGCAAAGGAGCCAGCGCGTCTCGAAGGCGAAATTCCCTGCGCTCGCCGTCTACCAGTTCGAGATTGGCGCCGATCAAGTTCTTGTGAGCTGGAATGATCGAAAGTTTTTCCAGCTCTGTTTTCTGAAGCGCTGGTTCCGCCTGCGACTCACCCATGAGTAAATGATAGGTGCTGAGGCGTTCTGGGTCCTTGGCCAAGCCGAGGCCGCTGCTCGCATTCGATTGCGGATCGCAATCAATCAGCAGCGTGTTGACCTCCGTCGCGGCAAAAGACGAGGCAAGGTTGATGGCAGTCGTAGTTTTCCCCACGCCGCCCTTCTGATTGGCAACCGCAATGACGCGTCCCATTAGATTGTTAGGAGAATTCCTGAGCAAGCGCAGCATAGTTTGGATTGGTGTGGAAACGCAATGACAGAATTCAGTGCAAGAGCGATTTCGTAGAATTCATTGCAGTAGAAGGTACATGGGCGCGATTTCCTCGGAAAAGTTCCACAGTGTTCCCGCGGGAACATCGGTTCGTTCTGCAAAAGGGAAGAAGTGTTCCTGCGGGAACATCCGAACTTAAGGGTCGATCTGCCAGGCGAGGATGACAGAAGCCAACTGGATCGGGGGCGATGTTCCTGCGGGAACGTTTCGCGATTCTGAAAACTTCAGAAGTGTTCCCGCGGGAACATTTTCAAAATCGAACAAGTGTTCCGGCGGGAACATTTTACGTGTCGAGCAGACTTGCCGTTTGGGATGATCGGCGGCCACTGACATCATATCGATCGTCCCACTTCTTGGGCTTGAAGGCAGCTCGCGTTCCCACTATTACTGATTTGGTTCGCGGACTCGGGCTCCGGTCAGGACTATTCGACTGTTGGAGCCTGGGATGGGGATGGGTTGATCCCAAGCATAGTGCGGCAGCGCGGTGGCTTGAGGAACCTGGTCGCGGCCGATTAGAAGAAGGAGGCGCTTTTCCGGAGCGACGATGCGACTGGCAATGGGGAGCACGAAGTTGAAACGTTCGACGGCGCGAAGCGTGACCAGGTCAGCCGAAGCAGCAGGGAAGTCCTCGGCGCGCCTGGCGAAGACTTCGATGTCAGTGAGTACGAGGGCGCGGATGACCTCGCGCAGGAACGTGGCTTTCTTTTGGTTCGACTCGATGAGTGTGACATGAAGGTCGGGCATGAAGATCTTGATGGGCAGGCCAGGGAAGCCGGCGCCGGAACCTATGTCGGCAAGGCGGGTGGGCTCGTGAGTCTGGGTGATACGGGCAGCGAACAGCGATTCGCCGAAATGTCGTGTCACGATACTTTTTTCATCGCGGACAGCGGTGAGGTTGATGTGGGCATTCCAGCGCAGCAGTAGATCGATGTATGTCGATATATTATTGAGGTGTCTTTCTGTCAGCAGGAAGGATGGCGCGGAGGGGATCGCTGCGTCCTGAAATGGCTGCAGCAGTTCGGCGATGCGGTCGGCCTGCATTGGTTCAGGAATTAGATCACAGAGTTTCGCGGTAGGAGCGGAAGGCAAGATCTTAAAACGCTGAGAACGCTGAGAAAGGCCGCAGAGGACGCAGAGTACTTCATCGGCGGAACCATCCGCGGACGCACCATTCTGTGCTCGAACCATCTTATGGACGAGCCCGCGTCGCTAACAGGTGGAACAAAGCGACGGATTTCTGCTTTGTGCGGCGATCTAACTGGACATTTTCTAACAAACTGTGCGGGGAAATGGGGCATTTCATTCATAAAAGATCATCCCCGCGACTTCTGGTGGAATCATTATCATCGACCGAATCGTCCTTCGAGGTGCTTCCATGCGACTCAAGCCTTTCCTGCTCGACGAGTGGCTCGACCAGTTCGAACACAATATTGAATTCAATCTGGCTGCGAGTACGGGGCCGAAGTGGACAGTGAATGAACTTCTCTCGCTCGCCGACGAAGAGACGAGGGACCACTTCCTGAATCATGAGCTGGTGTACAGTCGCCCGGCGGGCGCGGACAGCCTGCGTGAGGCGATTGCTGACATGCAGGGTGTCCCGGTGGAAACGGTACAAGTCGTGACCGGCGCATCCGAGGCACTGGTTGCGCTGATGTGGCTTGCAGCGGAGCCGGGTGCGAACGTGATCCTGCCCGTACCGGGTTTCACCACATTCTCAGCGCTCCCGGAATCGCTTGGCATCGAGACTCGCTTTTACCGGGTCAGGCGCGAGAACGGATTTCGCATCGATCCAGATGAGATCAAGCGCCTGGCCGACGCCAACACAAAATTGATCCTGATTAACAGCCCGCATAACCCCACCGGCGCAACGATTGCCGATCGTGAGATGGAGGCTCTGCACGACTTCACGGCCGAGCGTGGGATCCAGCTAGTGAGTGATGAGGTCTACCATCCCATCTACCACGGAACTGCGACCAAATCCGCGGCGCGCCTGCCGCATGCCACGGTGATCGCGGACCTTTCGAAGGCGTTCTCGATTCCCGGCGTGCGCACGGGATGGATGATCGAGCATGATGCGGAGCGGCGGCAGAGATACTGGAATGCGCGCGCCTACTTTTCCATTTGCAACAGCACGACGGGGGAGATGCTCTCGGAAATTGCAATTCGCAAACGCGATGTGGTGCTGGGGAAAACTCAGGAAGTCGCCAGCCGAAACCTGAAGCTTCTCGATCGCTTCATGGAAGAGAATCGAGACGTGCTTGGCTGGATTCGCCCACAAGGCGGGATGACCGCATTTCCGTGGCTGGTGAACGGAGAGGATGATCGCGCATTCTGCAAGGCCGCCACGGAGCACGGGATCCTGCTAGCTCCGGGAGATTGCTTCGACACGCCTGCGCATTTTCGTCTGGGCTTTGCGGCGGCAGGAGAAGATTTTTCGCGAGCGCTGGAAAGGTTCGGAGAATTCGTGAAGAGCTGGTCGGCAAAGATGGTTTCGGCGTGATGCGCAGTTGGACCGGAGAAGCCTCTACAGGACAAAAAGCATTTAGCCACCAGGGCATGGAGGCTCACGAAGGAAAATCGAGGCGGTTGTCGCCGCATGGTTCGTCATTAGTGATCAGCTTTCCATGATCGACAGTTAACCGGAACAGCACGCCAGAACACTGCGCTGCTTTGTCTTTCTGACACCACATGACAGCGCTCACTGACGATTTGATCACTCGGTTCCTAAGACAAGTGTTACCAGAAGCGCCACCAAGGTCGCCCGCGTTACCTGTGCCGAAGGTCATGAGTGTAACGGCGATGTTTCACGAGCTACGAGCTTTAGTTCTTAAGCTTGCCTGCGCGGGGACTCTGGCAGGACGGGGCAAGTGGTCCATTTTCGACGTTACTGTACTGCGCCCAGCTTCGCGTAGATCCACATCGCCATGAGCACCATCAGAAATACCCCGGACCCGACGCCGCACACACGCATCGGGATGATAAGCCAGTTGACCTTGGCCAACAGTTCGGTCTGCTCCGCGTGCATATGGGAACTCGCGTCATCCAGAAACAACTGGTCATCCCTTTGCATCGTGAGTGTGCTCTTGTAGATGAGGAGGAGGATCAGACCACTAGCAAAAACTCCGAAGATCACCGCCACGATTGTCAGCGTCATAAATCCACCTCCACAGACTCCTGCTACGATGCCACATTCCAGCACGCGAAACTGATCAATAATGATCGTACGCCCTCATCCCCTCAATGAGTGAAATGGCGATGTTTCGCCTATTGACAGCCTTGCCCTCGGTTACGAGATATCATTGAAACATGCCAAGTGCGCCGCGTTCTCGCCACCATCACAACGTCGATGGTCCTTTCTATGTCGTGAACGGCGAATGCATGTCTTGCGGCGCACCCGAAATGCACGCGGCGAATTTGATGTCCCACGACTCCCGTGGACATTGCTTCTTTACTCGACAACCAGCAAGCTCTGAGGAAACCAACGAGGCGATTGAGAGTACTTGGGCCTCATGTTGTGGTGCGTTGCGATACGGTGGGACCGACGATGGAATCCTGATTCGCTTAGCGGAACTGGGCCTAGCTGAGCAATGCGATTTCCGCATGAAAGAAGAGCCTCAGGCTTGTGCCAGGACGTGCGTCAGTTTTGAATTTGCGAGTCAATCCAACACTGCCGGGGCGAACGCAAAAGAGATTACTGCATACCTTGCAGATTTCATCGGTAAGTCTGGTGGCAGTGACGGCACGGTACTTTCCTTACGTGTCACCGGAGTAAGCGCCTCCTTCGTCTACGAATGGGGCTACGCTCTAGGCAACCCATGCCGTGCAATGTTCGCCATCGAAGCACAATCTGACCGACATCACTGGTGGGTTCTCATATCGCGGGAAGATGGTCACGGCACAACGGCGTTCGCAATCAATACACAAAGCTCTGATCGAGGACACGCGGTTTCGTTCGATTCAATGGTTCACGGATGACGGCGGAAGAGCGGCCTGAACGTCGGTCATTCACTACCCTATTAGGTTTGCACATTCGCTCTAGTTTGCTGACTGTCGAAACCAGGCGATTTCACTCACGATTTGAGCAGTGGCGTCCATTTGTACACAGCCTCATTGGCCTGGATCTCGAAACTCCCGTTCGTAAGCCTCACGGAATGGCGCAGTGTGTTCTGCTCTCCGATGTCCACTTTGTCTTCCAACCAATCGCCATGTCCTGCTGCATCATGCCCAGCTCGGATCACGTATCTTTGAACTCCCCTGTACGTGAACTCGATGACGCCATCGTGATACGAGCCAAGCAGTCGAACGTGAATCTCTAAGCTGCGCTGCGCTTTTCGCTCGCCGAAGAAGGGCTCGGAAACGGTAATGGCTTCGACCCATGCATCATGGGGACAGCGATGGTCTCCGGGGAACGTGTACCAGTCAGATGAAATGCACTCGCGCAATGAGCAAGTAAAAACCTCGTTCGTCATGTGTGCCAGCTATTATCCACTGCGGACGCCAGGACAGGTCGTTATCGCGGTCGTAACCAGGCCATTTCGCTCACGACCGAATACGAGTGAAAAGGCGATATTATGCCACCTATCGCAAGGTGGCTTTGGCGCAGGCTGCCTCTGTTGTAGCCTTTAAACGAACTTTCCTATGCAGACCACCGAAAACTATGGAGAGCGATACGCCGCCATGAGTGATGGTGAGTTGGCCGAACTTGTTTTGGACGGCCTCGATTCTTTGAAGGAAGAAGCGAGGTCTGCGTGTGAGAATGAGCTTCGTAAACGTGGCCTGACCTTAGCACTGCTTAGGGAGCAATATCCACCAGAACAGATACCGAAAACGAGGGGAAAATCATCCGATGGCTACCTTCATGCCGGGTGGTTTGCCCTTAGAGAGTTTCGACTGGCGCAGAAAGCACAATACTGGCCTGTTGCCACAGGTACGATTCAAGACAGTTTTCACACCGAACCCGTTTTCAAGGGCGTCGTGCGAGCGGAAATTGTCTACGATTATTCGGTCAATTCTCAGAAATACGAAGGCAAAACGGTTAGAGATTTTGTACTCACAGGCTCGGCGGACCGAATGGTGCAAGCGCACGAAATCGGTGATCGGGTCGAAGTACACTTTGACCCCGAAAACCCAGCCAAATCTTACCTTGCATCTGGAATCGGATACTTGGGTTCTGCTGTGACGGGCACGCTAGGGCTGCTCATTTGGGCCTTCGTTGCTGCTGTGCTGATTGGGGGACTCATCGCTCGTCACACAGCGCGATAGGCTCAACTTTCACAAACAGGCGATTTCACTCGCAATCCCAGCTCACTGGCCAATGGAGGATCAGGCGGCGGAGTTGCAGTTGCTCAATGAAAAGCGGGCCCCGTCACCGGGACCCGCGTAGCCGTTTCTTGATCACATCCGCTACTGGGAGCCGCCTGTCGTCGGGCTGCTGGGGCTGCCAATCGCGTCGCCTGACACCACAAGCTCGACTCTGCGGTTTTGTTGCCGTCCCGCCGAGTTGTCATTGGATGCCACCGGCTGAGTGTTGCCGAAGCCTTTGGCTGATACTGAATTCGCCAACACTCCTTGCTGTACCAGGTAGTCACGCACGGAGCTGGCACGATTCTCAGACAAGGTTTGATTCATCTGATCTCCGCCAACGTTGTCGGTGTAACCGCCGACTTCAATGTTGAGTCCGGGATAGGCAAGCAGGATACCGGCGACTTTCGCCAATTTTTCCCGCGCACCAGGCTTCAACGAATACTTCCCGGTGTCAAACAGAACGTCGGACATGCTGACGATGAGGCCGCGTGCGCTATCGCGGGTCTGGAGAATCGAATTCAATTGCTCGGAGAGTCTGGTACGCATCGCGGCCTTGTCAGTCTCCGCCTGCTGCGCGGCTAGGCGGGATTGGTCCGCATCGGCCTGTGCTGCGGAGAGAGCAGTTGCTGCGGAAGCCTGGCTGGCCGCCATCTCAGCTTTTGCTCGCGCCGCCGCCGCTTCAGAATCTGCAGCGTCGTTCCGTGCCCTGGCGGCGTCGGAGTCGGCTTGACTCTTTGCGGCTTGCGCCTTGGCCGCGTCGGATTCGGCCTGCTCCTTCTGCCTCATGGCGGCATCGGCTTGTCCCTGGGACTTTGCTTGTGCGTCCGCCGAAGCTTGGCGCTCGTTCGCTAACCGCTCCTCATCCAGTTTTTTGACCGCGATTGCGCGGGCATCTTCGGCGGTCTGTACTGCTTCGCGAGCTGCTGCGATCAAGCGCTTCTTATCGATATTCTTGCTTACGGCATATTGATCGGCGCTATTCATCAATTGCACGCCGTGCTGATAGGTCTCGGCGGCGTATCTTTCCGCGCCTTCCGATTGGGCGATGCGCATGGCATTGCGCGCCTCAAAGAATTCCAGCGGCAACTTGGTGTTCAGCACGACGGGGTCGAACTTGTAGCCCGTCGGGATGTAGCCGCCGCGCTCCAGCAATTCGTAGTTTGCTTTTACTGTTTCGGTGGATCCCTTGGTGTCCTCGCGAACCACGTTCTCGATCACCACCACGTTGCTGGGCTGACGCACGGCGTAATAAGGTTCTGCCGTAACTACGAGGGCAAAGGCTTGGAGGTCGGTGGTGACGTCCAGTTTGCTGCGATGATTGTCGCCAACCAGCACCTCGCCCAGGTTCACTGCGCGCCCCTCTGGGGAAATCGCCCACAGGATGTAAGTCAGGTATTCGTTCCCGAACGTCGTGGGCTTCGCGAGATTGGCGAATTCGACTTCGATCTCGGTGTAGCCCTTCTTGCTTTCTATTTTGGCCTGCCCCCTGGCGGACGGCATCAGATCCGTCCCCGCGAAATCGAGCTTCGAGGCCCCACTGCGATGGTTGTAGTTGACCGCCTGCACGCTGCGGGTAATCACATTCACCCGGAAAGTTGGCGTCGGGCTCAGAGGTTCGACGACCATGGTCTGTTGAGAATTGGTCTGAGCCATTGCGGTTAAACAAGTAACAAATCCGGCTGCTAACAAAAGCTTTATCTTCAAGGGACCTCCAGTGGCAGATGGATCTGCCGGCTTGCGTTTACCGACTTGGGACTGTTGCGTCCCGGTTTCGACGACCAAGGGGTTTGCTGCCGTTACAGGCGCCAACTACTTGCCTTCGCCCTTGGCTTCGGCGACGTGTGCTTGGCGTCCTGCGGCTGCTACCGCGCTCATGAACTCTGCCGCAACTTCGGGAGACGCTGTTTTGCCTGACAGTACGGTGCGGAAGGGAAGGTTTTTGTGGTAAATGGCGCGAGTTGAATCATTATCTTGCTGCACGACCGCACCTTCGAGAGTCAGGCCCGCAAAGACGCCTCTCGAACGCGAGTACGTCAGCATCTGGGTATTCAGTTTCCAGTCCGTCCCTGCAGAAGCATGACGTCCGACCGGGCCGGCTGCTGCCGAGCCTTCGCCGCTGAGCTGGAACTTGCTGGAGAGCAGATGTTGCAGTCCCTGGTCGTTCATGACAAGCATGACCAAATCCACTCCTTCGACGCCGATCTGCAAACCCCAGCTTCCACCGCCGACAGAGACGAATGCTGGCGCGCTCCAACCGCTGGAAGTGCGGCACGTCGCGATGCCTCGTCCATGCTTCCCACCGAAAATGAAGCCGCCCTTGATCAGGTCAGGAACAACGATCATGCATTTGGCGTTGTCTAAGACCTCTTCAGGGATGCCGTTGTCCGGAGCGGCCATGATTGCCTTGAGCACTTCTGTGGACGACTTCAGGCGATCCACTGTGTCTTGTTTTCCCGATCCAGCCCACGCGCAGGTTCCGGCAAAACCCATAAACGTCACTAATAGAACTGATATTACTTTTTTCATGAATTGCTCCATTCGCAGGTGACCTAAGAAGGAAGGACTTCAGATGGGCTGCTTAGCTCAGGACCTGAAGGAGACAGAAGTAATCCAAATCTCCAACATCATGATGGACCGCATTCAGGTGAATAGATGGTCTGAATTGCTCACTATCGTGAACCATGCTGCAAGATGGTCTCTTTAACACGCCATCCCATTTTGAATAATCGGAGCAATATTGCACAGATTTCTACCCCGCGACATGAAATCCTGACACAGGTTCAGGAAGTGCGGTCATGCAACGTCGGCCAAATCCGCTCTTTGCGCGCCTCCGGGAGACTCGTGCCAATCTGGCGGCGTCGGCAAGAAAGTTCATGGGAATGGAGCCACACGACGGGGATTTTGCCTCGCAACGTATGTGCCCATCCTGTGGCCTGATCACGCCGCGTTACGAACGATGCTGCCTGGAATGCGGCAAGCTGTTCAAACCGGCTTAAAAGCGGCAAGGCGCGAACCAGATCAATTGTGACCAGACAGTAGGCTGTAACTCATTAAGAGTCGGGATGTGATTTCAGGGAGCCAATGAGAAAAGAATATCTTCATCTGTCGGTGTACACGTGTAACAAATGCGGAGGACCGGTTATCGTCGGTTCCGTCGCGGTGCGGGAGAACGAAATATCCAAGGAGACAGAGAAACGAACGCTGGGAACCGTCTGCCTTTCCTGCAGTGACAGGCCGACTCGATTCCTTGGGATTGAACCCGCTCGCGAATTCGCTCCCGTGGAATGGCACAGCATTACGGGAATTCCTCAGATCGCTATGCTCTCGGAGCCGGGATTGGTTTCTCGCGACTGAGTCTGCGGGAGCAAGTTTATTTCTGAGGCTTGCAAGGCCTTCGCCCGTTTACCTTGACGGAGGTGCTCAGCGCTAAAAGTATGCCCGCACGTTCCGCATCTCCAATTTGCGTTTGATGGTTTCAGCGAGCTATCGGCGCCCGGGCTGACCTGGGCACTCCCCTGGAGATGGAACGCCATGACCAACTCACCGCCACATTCGAGACACTGTCGCTTCGGCATGCCCACTTGTACCGAACCCGCTGTGCATGCGTCTGATCAGAATTGATCACTGCTGAGGTGGCCGAAAAATGAAGACTTTAGCGCGAGTGAACCATCAATCGTGCAGAACGACGCTTAACAAGGAACTGTGAACCTGCAGCTTGCCATCGGGGCCGCCGGCATAGTGAATGAATCCCAACTTCCTGAAGCGGTTCATGAAGAAACTCACCCGCGACCGGGTAGTTCCAACCATTTCCGCCAAGGTCTCCTGACTGATTTTTGGAATGACGGTTTCGGGTATCCCCTCTTTTCCAAAACGAGCCAGCATGAGAAGAATTCGGGCGAGTCGTTTTTCACTGGAATTGAACAACTGATCGACCAGGTCTTCTTCATAACGAATGTTGCGTGCCAGTAAGTAGGCTACGAACATGTCGGAAAACGCATGCTCGCGATGAAGCGCATCCATCATGGCGACTTTGTCGATTCTCAGGAGTTGGCAATCGGTCATAGCCGCTGCCGAACCCATGCGTAAAGTCTGTCCTGCCAGCGAGCCTTCGCCAAAAAAGTTTTTCTCACCCAGGATTGCGATGGTCGCTTCCTTGCCAACTTTCGAGACCACCGTTAAACGAACTTTGCCTTTTTGGATGTAGAAAACCGCGTCGGCCGCGTCCCCTTGTGAGTAGACCGGTTCTTTCTTGGAGACACTCAGGCTCCTCCTGCCGTCGCCAATCGTGGCGAGGAAGGTGCGAGGATCGAAGGAGCGAATTGTTTTGCTTGCGGTAACCACAACAATCAATCTTGATTGTAATACTTCAGGCGCTTGTCCATACATCAAAAGCGCATAAGTGAAGGTGAGCAGAAATGCTCACCCGGCTATTCATCCAAGACTGCTAAACGCCGGTCCCGGTGCGGTTCGGTTCTGGGCTGGCCGGTGCTAAGCTCGCACTTCTCGCCAGGCTTAGCCCCACAGGTGGGACACCGAACTATCAAAGCTTGCTTCTTAGGAACTTTCATGCCCAAACAATGCGCGTCTGTTGGTTCTAGTGCTGGTCAGTTTTGACCACTCCCGCCCTGTCTGGCATCTTTGGTGACGTTGACAATCGGGGGAGATGAGAATAGCGTCGGGAGTAGAGTGAATGGATTCCTTTCTCTCGTTCAGGTTCCCTGAGCTAAGTCAGCCTATCTGGAGTCCTCCTTCTTAGAGCAGCCACGGTTTGGCAGCAATGTCTGTCTGGAGTCTCGTCCGCTTTGGAGAATTCATGAGTGCACAAATTCAAGTCGGCAGCATGCTGATGGAGAGTGGCGCAGCCAATGTCGGGGATTTGGCCATAGAGAGCGAGCCCTACGCGAAAGGCTGGAGCGTACTTTCTTTTCTCAATGGTCGCGATCTTGATCGCCGAGTTCGAGGGACAAAGTGGAGTTTCTTCTTCCTCGCAGAAGCACAACGAGAAAGGTTTTTCGGCGAAAGGTCGGGGAGCGGGATGATCAAGGCGCTCACGCGTATTCTCGCCAAAAGCCGCAAGCAGGGGTTTAACTGCCTCGAAGTGACCGAAATTCTCGACAAGAATTTTCTAGGCATACGCTACACGACCATAGTTGCCCACTCCCGTCATCTTCAGCCACCCGGGCGCCTCGAGATATTAGGCAGGGCCAACCGCCTCCCGGCTCCCATTTAAGACGCGAATCGGATATCGCCCGCTGAGGGGGCAATCATTTTGAGCTATTTCATGTATAGACCTGATCAGTACGTGGCAATCATCGTTGGACTGATGTTTCTTTTCGGCATTGGCCTGATGGTCCAATCCGCACGTCATCGCTCGCAGGTGCGTCGGCGTTGGGATCAGCCACCTCAAAGAGGAAAGGCGCAGTTAAGCAAGGCGCCTAGAAACGGATCGGTGTGACCGTGCCACCCCGTCAAGCACTCGACAAGATTCTCGAGTCCACGATCGTTCGGAGTTGGTCCGAACTTTCAGAATCTCGGGAGTGTAGTTCTATGCAGGTAAATTACGAGTTCAGCCTCAAAGGCGACATCGATTCCCTCGCGTTGTGGCTTTCCATCGGTCGCGGCCATTGGTACCTGGTCTGTCAATACGGACTTCGTACCGACAAATCCGTTCAATTCCAAAACGGCTACAGCAGTGCGGATCTGGCGCGCAATCTCGATTTCATCATGCAGCACCAGGACAACTTCTTGCCTCTCCACAATTACGGACGAGCCGGCTTGCTGCAAATCCAAAAGCCCACACCAGAAGAAGCGGACATGGCCCGACAGTCCTGTGAGGCCTATCTGAAGATCACAGACTCACCAGCAGGGCACGCATCCTAACGAGGCACATCGGAACAGTCGGCGTGATCTCCTGAGGTGGACCACCCGAAAAGGTGGTTGTTGGGTAGACTGCCGGGCGTCGCGATCGAGCCAAGAAGTATTGCTTTCACCTTCAGAAGGCGGATCGGGAGTGTGAAGGCGATTTTTCGATAGCTACCGCAATCGTTCAAGAATGCAGTGTCTTCATCCTCGAAGTACTCTAATCTCGCTCAGGTCTAATCACTGGCTGCGGTGTTCTGCTCTAAAGCGGAAGCAGGGTTCCAGGCTCCGGGAACTTCGAGATCGGGCATTGGGGATCCGGCAAATAATTTTTGACAAGGCTTCGCCAGCCAGCGTGCCCACTGGGCTGAGCGGGAGACGCGGGCGCTGTCGGTGGCGATGCCGGTGTCGGCGTACATCTGGCGATAGATCTTTGAGATCAACACAAAGGCCAGGCGCGCGCGATAGGACTTGATGAAGCGGGAACGGGACCAGATCGATTTCAGTCCGTAGAAGTTGTCCCAGACAGATTGGGTGCGCTCGCGAACTTCTTCGGCGGACATGGTCGGATGGGGCCAATAGAGTTTGGGACGCAGCGCCTGCGGGATGAGCCAGCGGCGCGTGATGGGAATGTCTCCGATGAAGACGGGCGCGGCCTCCATTTGTTTTTCCCACTTAATGAAGTCGACAGTGCCGGGATACGGCGTGAGCATAACGAACTGGGCAAAGGCAATTTCGGCGCGGCTGGCAGCGGACGCGGTAGCAGCGAAAGTATCGGGACGATCGCTGGGGAGGCCGAAGATGAAAGAGCCGAGCACGTAGACGCCGTGTTCGCGAAACTTTCTGAGTTGCTTGACCAGATCTTCGCCGGCAAGGTTGAACTCTTTGTAGACGTCTTTCAAACCCGCGGGAGTTACCGCCTCCACCCCGACGAGGGCGCCTTTGATATGCGCGCGCTGCATGGCATCGAGGAACTCGGAGTCTTCCGCAGCTTCCATGGTGATCTGGGTAAAGAAGATGGTGTCAGGGGGAAGCATGGCGAGGCGTTCCATCAGGGCGAATCGTTCTGCACGGATGGTCTTCAGCTCGTTCAGACGAGCTGTGTTGTGCTGTTCTTCGGCCAGGCGCAAGTCGGTCAGAGTGACCGGATAAAAATTGTCGTCGGCGAGAGCGATGAAGCGAAATCCCAAACGCCGGAGCTGCACGATCTCTTCAATGACGACATCGGAAGAACGCTGGCGCGGACGCTGGCCGTCGGTACGCCAAACCGAGCAGAAGGAACAATGCTTGGGACATCCGCGAACCGTTTGCACCGAGGCCCACATATAGCTTTTGCGCGGAACCAGGTCCCAACGCGCGGGCAGGAACGAACTGGCTTCAATGCGCCCGCCTTCGTAAACCAAAAGCGGGGCACCGCGCTCGCAGTCCGCCAATACTTTGGACCAGACGACGTCGCCGTCGCCCTTCACAACCGCATGAGCGCCGCCGAGTTCGTGGGCTTCGTTGGGGTAGAGAGTGGCGTGAATGCCGCCGAAGACCACGTAGGCTCCGCGCTCGCGAGCAAGTTTTCCGATTTTGTATCCGCGAAGGGCGTTGGCAGTATGGATGCCAATGCCAACAATGTCGCCGGCTTGAATCTGGTCCGCGTCGAGGGCTTCGAGAGTTTCATCGACGAGAACGGGATCGCCGTAACTTAAAGGGGTGGCCGCTGCAAGAACGTAGAGCCATCGAGGTGTAATAACTGCAGTGCCGAAAGAAACTTCACTGGGATTTATAAGATGAATGCGCACGCAAAATTGCCCTCCTTGGGCGGCCTTGCGAAGGCTGTCGAGCAACTTGCGCCCGGGGACGACTGAGTTTGCCGTACCAAACTACCAGACTCGTAGTCCTATTGATACAGCCCAAATTGTCTCGTTCCCCAAGCCCACAAGACTGGTCAAAATTGCTCAGTCCTTGACAAAAGACAGGCAGGGAACTGCTCAGAATGATGAGCGGTCATTTACGGAAAATTTTGCTGCTGGTCAACGAGTAGTGCACTTGTCACTGAGAGAATCCTGCGTTTTTCTTTACAATCCTGAGATCCTAAATTCCTGGCTTTGCAGCGCTCGGGCTGCATGTTTCCAAAAGGAGGGGCATATGAAATTTTCTAAATGGGTATTCCTACTGTGGATTCTGATGGCAGGACTGGCGACGGCGCAATATCCTCGCAATCCTCCCAATCCAAAAGGAGAGGGTCCATGGAACATTGTGCACGCACAGTATGGGTATGGTGACGATGTGCGTGATGTCACGCAGGAGGTACGCGCGCTGATTATCCGCGACACGCTCTCATTCCAAGTAGATAACGAGCCGCTAGGAGGAGATCCGGCGCCCGGTTGGCCTAAGACACTAAGAATCGATGTCAAAGACGCGCGCGGGGAATCGCACAGCTTTTACTTCGATGAGCACACTGTGGCTTTCCTTCACGTGCAACCCGCCTCGGGCGATGCCGATCGTTGGCGGCACGAAGGCGATGGGGAACCGTTGCAGATCACCCGGGCTGCTTACGGGGCCAAGGGTCGCATGCGCGATGTGACCGGTGCGTTGGCATCAAAACTTAAGAACAATCAGCTGAGCGTTTACGTTTCGAACGAGACCATGGGCGGCGATCCCGCCGAAGGAATACCGAAAACTCTGACCGTCTGGTACACCAGCGATGGGAGGCCGGAGCAAATCACGGTGAATGAAGGACAGATGCTTAGGCTGGGCCGTGGGTCTCCTAGAGGTGAATACCGCAACGGTGGATATCCAAACATAAGCGGCGGACTTCGTCTTTTGCGGGCAGAATATGGGACTGGCGACCGCTGGGTGGATGTCACGCAACGGCTGAATTCACAAATCAGCAATGACCGGTTGAGCGTACGGGTGACCAACGACACGATGGGGCGCGATCCGGCGGAAGAGAAAGTTAAGACGCTGGTGGTGTGGTACGTGTATGGCGGCCGCACCGCTAACGTGACGGTGAATGAAAAGAGCACGTTGAATCTGCCGGGGAGCGATCCGCAGTACCAGTCAGGGCTGCGGATCATGCGCGCGCAGTACGGCGCAGATTACCGCTTCCGCGACGTGACCGGATTGCTGAATTCGCAGGTGCAGGGCGATCGGCTAAGAATACGGGTGACGAATGAGACGATGGGCGGCGATCCGGCGGAAGATCGTCCGAAAACACTGATCGTCTCGTACGTTTACAACGGCGAGCAGGGCCGGACTTCGGTGAATGAGAAGGATTACCTGGACCTGCCAGGAGCGACTTCGTCGTGGCCCGGCCTGGGCGGGAGCGGGGGCTCGCTGCAAATTTTGCGGGCGTTGTACGGCGCAGGAGATCGCAATGCGGACGTGACCAGCCGGGTGGCAAGCCAGCTTCGCGGCGATCAGCTGAACATGCTGGTGACCAACGATGCTATGGGCGGGGATCCGGCGGAAGGGCAGCCGAAGCGATTGCAGGTCATTTATTTATGGCAGGGATTGCGTTATCAGACCAACGTGCCGGAGAAAGGAACTCTGGATTTGCCCTAAGTGGGTGAGAGTCCGGGACGGGCGGAGACGCCCGTCCTCATTTTGGGTTCCAGTTCATGGACATACGGGTCAGCTATTCAGTCAGGAAACGGAGTGCACCCTTCGTGGGCGAGACTGCATCCAAGTTCGAATGGCAATCTTCGACGAAAAATATCGAGTTGTTGCCGTTGGAAGTCAATCTCTCACGGTACGCGGCGTGGACAGCGGGGAAGTGTTGATTATCCGCACCGACCCGGAAACGCCTCTTTCTCGAGAAGACTACCCGCCCGGAAAATTGATTGCGTTGAGCGATCCGTCGCAATACGCAGCTGCCAGTTAGCCTTCACGAGGCTTGGCGGAGTTGCTCCGGATTCTGGCTTTGCCATTCTTTGAGAGCGGCGCTGGTGTCTTCGGCGGAATGGTGATGAAAAATCTCAGTTGCCATTTCGCCCTCCTCCTCCGAATTCAAGTTCACCACGACCAGGCAGCGTCCGCGTTTCAGCAGATCGCGATAGAAGAAGATGTCGTCGCGTGGGATTCCGAGATCGAGAGCGTGCTCGCTCTCCTCGCCGAGGTGAGCTCCAGCGGCGGCACCTCCGAGACCGAGCACGGTGGCAGCTCCGATGCCGGCGGCGAGAATGGGGCCGACTCCTGGAATGACCATGCTGGCGAGGGCGCTTCCGAGGCCCAGGCCGCCGCCAGCCCCAATCATGGCGCCGAGAAAAGCTCCCATGCTTTTGCCCATGCCATCCCGCTCGGTATCGGTGGTGGGCAACTTGGAGAGATCGTTTTCACCCTTTTCGCCGGTAATGAACCCCATGGATGCGGAAGGAAAGCCTGAGCTGAGAAGGTCCTGCATGGCCTGAGCCGCCTGCTGGCTGGTATGAAAAATCCCTACGAGAGTCTGCATTGAACGCTCCTGTTCGCGGCTATGAGATGCAGGAATCGGGAGCTGGGTCATGGGGTAACGTGTGCGAGGGGGTCATTTAGCCTATACGGAGTTGGACTTCCGGTATGTGATGGTGACGGTGGTCGTGGGTTAGCCTTGGTATCAGGATGATACCGACAACCGATCACGGGCGCGGCAGTGGAACCGCTCACGACAAGGTGCATGCGCTAGTGCAATTACTGCGCAACCGGTCGTATGAAGAGATACGGCAACGCATGTACGACAATCCGCCGGGGAGTGCGTGGTGGACGGCGTGCAAGACGGAGCTGGACATCCGCAACAGCGAGCAGACGGCGGCGGCGTTGCTGGCCACGTCTCGGGTGCTGGAACGAATGCAGAATTCCACGGAGCAACTGGAGCGGCTGTGCGAAACGCTGTCGCATGCAAATTCTGAGGTGATTGGGTTACTCGAGGGAATGCGCAGCTGGGGTCGCAGGCTGGAGTTCGCGATTTATGTCGTGATCGGAGTGGCGGTGGTGCAGATGTTCCAGATGGCGTTCCAGATGTTAAGCAAGCGATAGTGAAAAGGACTCAGGCATGTGGGATGACATGCTGAGTCCTTTATTCATTTTTATTGGCGTCAGACTACGGGACCGCGGCGGCCCGAGACGAGCTGCAGGACGAGCACGACAAGCGCGGCAACCAGAAGCAGCCAAACAAATGCGCCGATCTGGTAAGTTCCCACCAGTCCCAGAAACCAAGCGATCAAGAGAATTACGAAGAGAGTCCAAAGCATTTTGCAGCCTCCGGTGAAGTTCAATGGAGTTAGTGCGCGAACCGGGCAGTTGGTTGCAAACTCCCGGATAAATGAATCGAGCCTGAAGTATTGTCCCCGGGAAAATAGGGGGATTGTGAGTTCTGGTGGCGCTTTGAGCAAGAAAGCAAACTTAAGAAACGCAGAGGGATTCGCGTTGGTCAGGCGTTGGCTTTAGAAAATGACAAGGGGGGACCGGGGGCGGCGGCCGCTGAACGAGGGGGGTTTTACATCTCGAAGGACGGGAGTTCTCTTATTTCCTGGATAGGCGAAGTCAGGATGGGCGTGCTGTACTCCGGGTGATGAAATTCCAGGTGCATGCCTCGACCAACGAAATGGGCCTTCAGCATGGAGCCTCCCCAGGTGGATCCGGCGATGGCTACGAGCACTGGCTGCGGACAATATTGCGGGTTGCCGGAAAGCAATGCTTGGGTACGATCGAGCATGATGGCGGTATAGCAGTGATTCTGGGTACGAATTTCCAGCACGGTCGAAGGCGGAAGACTGTCGAGGTAAACGCCACCCTCGATCTCAGATTGCACGATGTGGCAATTCACTTCGTCGCTGAGGTTGTTGTGAGGCGCGAAGGTGGTGGTCAGGCGCGGCACAGGATTCTACCCAATGGTTAGACTACACCGAGCTAAGTACGTAAGCGCGGCGAGGTCATTCGATGCGGAAACCTGGCGGGAAGCATAGGCTGACCCACCATCCTCATCCGCGGGGATTTTAGTCCAGAGAGGAAGTTCGTTCAAGAGCACGAAAAGGCAAGAATCATTAAGGCAAACAGGTGGGAGGAAGGTAGGATTTTGCGTCCGACCGGCCAGAATTCACCCGCAGAAATGGCGACGAAGTGGGATGCAGAAGTCGATTGTTAATGAGTTATGTTTCTTGTTCCGATTTCAGCATTGGTGGTCAGGGAGACGCGGCGAGCCGCGTCTCTAGGGACTATTCTTCCTCTTCTTTCACCTCGCCGCGCTCGGCTTTGGCCTTCTCGATGATCTTTTCCTGCTGTTGCGTAGGAACGAAGTCGTAGTGGTGCATTTCCATGCTGAAGCTGCCCCGGCCCTGGGTCATGGCGGTGAGGTCCACGCCGTAGGTGAGCATTTCGGCCATCGGCACCTCGGATTTCACAACCGTATTCCCACCTTTGTTGTCCATGCCCTGGATGCGGCCGCGGCGGCTGTTCAGGTCGCCCATGATGCTTCCGGCAAATTCGTCGGGAACGGTGATCTCGACCGCCATGATGGGTTCGAGAATGGTGGGCTTGGCGACTTCCATCGCCTTCTTGAAAGCGATGCGGCCCGCCATCTGGAAGGAGAGATCGTTGGAATCTACGTCGTGATAGGACCCGTCATAAAGGATGGTACGGAAATCCACTACTGGGAATCCGGCGAGAAAGCCGCGGGCAGCGGCGTCTTTGATTCCTTTTTCAACGGCGGGAATAAAGTTCTTGGGGATGGCGCCGCCGAAGATGTCGTTGACGAATTCGAATTCTCCGCCGCGCGGAAGAGGTTCCATCTTGATTTTGCAGTCGCCGTACTGGCCATGGCCGCCAGTCTGCTTTTTGTGGCGACCCTGCACGTCGGCCTTGCCGCGAATAGTTTCGCGGTAGGGAACCTTGGGCGCTTTCAACACCACCTCGGTGTGGTAACGCTTCTTCATCTTGGAGACGACCACTTCGATGTGCTGCTGTCCGGTGCCCGCGATCAGGAATTCCTTGGTTTGGGGGTCACGGAAGAAGCGCAGCATGGCGTCTTCTTCCATCATCTTGTGAATGCCCACGCCCAGCTTGTCTTCGTCAGCGCGGCTCTTGGGTTCGATGGCGAAGGTGATGGCCGGTTCGGGCAGCTTCACTTTCGGATACTGAATGGGAGCGGCCTTGTCGCCCAGTGTGTCGCCGGTGATGGTGTCTTTGAGCTTGGCTACGGCGCCGATGTCGCCGGCGTGAAGCTCGGTGACAGGCACAGAAGTTTTGCCCTGCATGATGGAGATGTGGGCAAACTTCTCCGAAGATCCGCGGGTGAAGTTCTGCACGCTGGCGTCGTTCTTCAGCACGCCAGAGAAGACTTTGAAGTATGAAATGCGGCCCGAGAAGGGATCGGAGACGGTTTTGAATACGTAGAGCGACACCGGCTCGTTATCGGTTTCGTGGCGCTTGGGAGCATCGCCATTGGTCGCAGCTGCGGGATCGCCCTGCACCCATTCGTGCTCGGAAGGAGCGGGAGTGTAGTCGACGATGAAGTCCATGACGCGGTCGGCGCCGATGTTGCCCAGGCCGGAGGCGAAGATGACGGGGAAAATTTTGTCTTCGCGAATGGCGTTGTGCAGGGCGGGAATCAAGTCTTCTTCGGGGATGGTGCCTTTCTCGAAGAACTCTTCCATGAGCGCGTCGTCGCCTTCGGCGACCAGTTCGACCAGGCGTTCGTGCGCCTCCTGCAGCCTGCTCTTTCATGTTGGCGGGAATCTCGGTTTCTTTGCCTTTGCCGTTTCCGCCGAGTTCGTAGGTGTAGGCCTTCATGCGGACCAGGTCGACCACGCCGCTCAGGTTCTTTTCGCTGCCGATGGGGAGCTCGATCGGAATCGCATTGCGGCCGAACGTTTTCTGCACCGATTCGAGCACGCGGGTGGCGTCGGCGCGCTCACGATCCATGCGGCTGGCGACGATCAGGCGCGGTGTTTTGTATTCCTCGCAATAAGCCCACACCCGCTCGGTGACGACTTCGACGCCGGCGACTCCATCGACCACAACCACGGCGGCGTCGACCACGGGAAGGACCATCTTGGCTTCGTGAACGAACATGTTGAAGCCGGGGGTATCGATCAGGTTGATCTTGGTCTTGTCCCACTCGACATAGGCGAGGGTGCTGTTGATGGACATCTTGCGGGCGATCTCTTCTTCGTCGTAGTCGGTGGTGGCGGTGCCGTCGTCGACGCGGCCCTGCCGCTGGGTCAGCCCGGCGGTGAAGAGCAGGGAAGAGATGAGGGAAGTTTTGCCGGCATGGCCGTGCCCAATGAACGCGATGTTGCGGATGTTCGCGCCTTCGTAGACCTTCACGAGTGAGCTCCTTATGCTTGGAAGGCGGCTCCATGCGAGGGGCGCGAGAGGGCGAACAGCCCAGGGGCTCCCAATGGCCGGAAGAAGAGGCTAGAAGAAGGCCAAGACGGAACAGCCTGCCAAAACCAAGGATGGTAACACGGGGGATTTTGGGGGAACAACTCTCAGACCGAGTACCGAGTAGCTGGTAGCCTTCGCGTCTGAATGGTAGCTGCTCGAGCTGTCACTTTACAGGCGAATTTCCCGCGAAGCGGTATAGTAGCAAGACTGAGGAAAGAGAAAGAGGGTCTTAAGATGGCACAGAACCATTACACTACGAAAACGAAGCGCCGGAACCGGTCCGGCAAACGCAAAGACACACAACGCATCGCCGCCAATATGGCCAAGATCAGGGAGCTTGAACAGCGCTCGGGCGAAAAGGCGAAGCAGACAAGCTAACGCCGACTGCGGAGAGGTATCCGTGCGCGAAATGGGGGCGATTCTTAGCCGCCCACCCTCGCCTCTGCACCGCGAACTTGCCACGGCGCCGCAGGCCCTGCCGGCCTCACACTTGCGGTTTGCTATCCTGCTGCGATGTCACGAACTTTCCTGATTGATACCGACACGGCGTCGGATGATGCGGTTGCGATCATCATGGCGCTGCGAGCGCCGGATGTGCGCGTCGCGGCGATTACGACCGTCGCGGGGAATGTGGATGTTCGGCAGTCCACGCGCAACGCGCTCTACACGGCGGAGCTTTGCGGAGCCGATGTGCCGGTCTTCATGGGCGCGGACAAGCCTCTGCTGCGCACATATGAGAATGCGACCTGGTTTCATGGGCACGATGGTCTAGGAGATCACAACTATCCTGCGCCTCGGCGCGCGCACGAGAAGTTGCATGCGGCCGACGCGATCATCGAGACGGTGGAGGCGAATCCGGGGATCGTGATCGTTACCCTGGCGCCGCTGACCAACATCGCGCTTGCTCTTGCAAAGAAGCCGGAGATCGTTGCCAAAGTTGGACGTTGCGTGGTGATGGGTGGCGCTCCGTGCTGTGAAGGCAACGTGACCCCAGCGGCGGAATACAACATCTGGGTCGATCCCGAGGCCGCGCGCGTGGTGTTCCGCAGCGGGCTTCCCATTGAAATGGTGGGCTGGCAGACCTCGCGGTTTGACGCGGTGCTGAGCCAGGCAGACATCGAGAAGATTATGGGGTTCCACACTGAACTTGCGCGCTTCGCGATCGAGTGCAACAGCCACGCGCGCAAGGCGTACAAAGTTCAGACCGGAGAGGATGGGATTTCACTGCCGGATCCGGTGGCCATGAGCGTTGCGCTCGATCCGACCATTGGGACTGAGTGGAGTTCACACTATGTCGACATTGAAACGCACAGCGACCTGGCGCGTGGGATGACCGTGGTGGATCGCTTGAATGTTGCCCAGGATGATCGCAATCGCGGTGTGTGGGTGGGTGCGAAGCAGGCAAAGATTTGCTGGACGATCAATAGCATGCGATGGAAGGAAGCGTTGTTTACAGCGCTGCGGTAAGAGCAGTCAGCTCTCGGCATTCAGCCACGGGCAGCGCATGTACCACGCTATCGGTAAATCCATTTTCTCCTGACTCACGTACTCCCGCAGAGTGAGTACCTCACAGGAGAGACAAATGCGAAACAAAATCACTTCTTTATCACTGGCTGTTCTGATGTCGTTCGCCATGGTGGTACCGGTGTGGGCGGCGAGTCCGCAACCCGCCGATCAGCAGGCGAGCCTCTACAAGCGGTTGGGCGGATATGATGCGCTGGCGGCGGTCACCGATGATTTTCTCGGCAGGATGGCCACCGATCCACAACTGGCGAAGTTTTTCAAAGGGCACAACACGGAAAATCTGAAAGTCGATCCGGCAGCACATTGTGGACTTTCTGTGCGTGGCCACGGGCGGCCCTTGCGCTTATACGGGCCGCGATATGAAAACTGGCGCATACCGGGCTCGGCATCAGCGAAGACGATTGGTCGGCGAGCGTCAAGGATCTGAATGCCACATTCGACAAGTTCAGCGTGCCGGCAAAGGAGCGTCAGGACGTCTTGACGGCGGTTTCGGGGTTGAAGGGCGACATTGTCGGGCATTGAGCGAGCACCTCTGCGTTCTCTCTCGGAGATTTATTCAATCCCCGGGAATATTCGGTGGGTTCGTCAGTTCCATTCGTTAATAGCAATGACGAAGCGTACTCCGCGGGTTTGGCATCGCCAAGCGACATTCCAAGCCCGCTTCGGTTAGCAACTGCGGAGCTAAATTTTGGTATGCTTTGTGGAACAGGTGTGGGGCCTGTGGATTCATGCGTCAACTGACTGCCAGATTGCTGCTCGTGCTGCTGCTGGTGAGCGTGCTTGCTCCGGCGGCGCTGGCGTTGGCTGCTCCTCCGTCCCACGCATGCTGCATGCGCAAAGGCATGAGCATGGGGATGCACGAGCACGGATCTTCGCAGCCCCAGATCTCTTCCGTTAATTGCTGTGAACGTAGCTGCTGCGGACCGCTCACCGTTTCGCATTTTGCGGAACTGCGGCCGCGCATCCGCGTGCGGGCATCATCTTCTTGTCTTATTATTTCCAGCGAAACTGAGCTTTCGCGTTCTCTTCTGATTGACCGGTCCCCGCATTCCGGACGGGCTCCTCCGAGTTCCTCTCTCTAATTCCAAGCTGATGCTTTAGATCCGTCGCTTAAGTGTGCAGACGCGGCAAGCCGCGTCTCTACGGATCACTTGCCGAAATTCGGAACACCCTCCCACGGGCGGGAACTGATTGAGGAGGAGAGATGAGATCGACTTTTGCGGCTCTCGCGGGCTGCGTCCTGCTATTGGGAACGCTCGCGAGCGCCACTATTTTTGGGACGGTGCAAGGCCTGATTCACGATCCGCAGCACCGTCCGGTGCAAAGCGCGCAGGTCATATTGCGCTCGACGAGTTCGGACTGGAGCAAGTCGGCGCAGAGCGATGCATCGGGAGAATTCCGGTTCGATACGGTGCCGGTGGGCGAATACAACATCACCGTCGAGGTGCCGGGATTCACTGCGCAGGAACAAAAAGTTCTGTTGAGTTCGGGGCGCGATGCGCGGTTACACTTCGCGATGTCGGTCGCCGCCGGAAACGAAACTGTGGAGGTAACGGATACGCCGAGCACGGTGAATCCGGAATCTTCGACGACCTCAACGGTAGTGAGCCGGCAGCAGATCGCCGAGACTCCCGGCGCGGACCAGACCAACAGCCTGGCCATGATCACCGACTATGTTCCCAGCGCGTATGTGGTGCACGACCAATTGCATATTCGAGGAGGTCACCAGGTTTCGTGGCTACTGGACGGAGTGCCGGTGCCGAACACGAATATCGCGTCCAACGTGGGGCCGCAGTTCGATCCCAAGGACATCGACTATCTGGAGGTTCAACGCGGCGGATATTCCGCAGAGTATGGGGACCGCACTTACGGAGTGTTCAATGTGGTGACGCGCTCGGGCTTCGAGCGCAATCGACAAGGCGAACTGGTCGCGAGTTACGGCAGCTTCAACAACACCAATGACCAACTCAGCTTCGGCGACCACACCGAGCGGTTCGCGTATTACGGCAGTCTCACCGGTTATCGAACTGATCTTGGCCTGGAAACGCCTTCGACTCAAGTGCTGCACGATGAGTCGGCAGGGCTGAGCGGCTTCGGGTCCCTCATCTTCAACAAGTCGGCGTCGGATCAGTTGCGGCTGGTTACGTCGTTGCGCGGTGATCATTACCAGGTGCCGAACGATCCGGATTTGCAGGCGCTGGGGGTTCGCGATGTTGAGAATGAGCGCGACGACTTCGTGAACTTCTCGTGGCTGCACACGTACGCGAATGGAGTGCTGGTTACGGTCTCGCCTTTTTATCATTTCAATCGCGCGCATTATGTTGGCGGATTCGATGGGGATCCCTCTTCGGACGTAGTGGTCCCGGGCGACGACCGGGGATCGAACTACATTGGCGGGGTGGCCACCATTGCGATCAATCGCGGCCGCAACAATGCGCGGGCAGGGGTGCAGGTGTTCGGCGATCGCGAGAACCAGTTTTTTTCACTGAACACTGTGAACGGAACTACAGCGCCGCTGGCGGATCGGGTACAGGAGTGGGGAAACGTCGAAGCGATTTTTCTGGAAGACCAGTTCAAAGCGACCAGCTGGCTAACCCTGAATGGAGGGGTGCGGCTGACACATTTTGGATCGGGGATCAGCGAGAATGCTGCCGATCCGAGGATTGGGGCGGCCATTCGCATTCCCAAGCTGGGTTGGGTGCTGCGTGGGTTCTATGGCCGTTACTACCAAGCACCGCCGTTGCTGACGGTTTCCGGGCCGCTGCTGGAGCTGGCTGCGGCGCAGGGATTCAGCTTTCTGCCCCTGCGCGGGGAGCGGGATGAGCAGCACGAATTTGGATTGACGATCCCGTTTCGCGGCTGGACTCTCGATGTCGCTAATTTTCGAACCGGGGCAAAGAATTTCTTCGATCACGACGTACTGGGCAACTCAAACATCTTTTTCCCGCTGACCATTGACCGGGCGCGCATCCGGGGATGGGAAGCGAGTGTGAATTCGCCGCAAATCGGGCACCGTGCGAGCTTGCATCTTGCATACTCGCATCAGTATGCGCAGGGCTTTGGTGCGGTGAGCGGAGGACTGACCGATTTCACTCCGCCTGAGGATTCGTATTTCTTCCTGGATCATGACCAGCGGAATACGCTGTCCACCGGCTTCACCTTGTCGCTTCCGTGGAAGGTGAGCAGCGACTTCAACGTTGCGTACGGTTCAGGCTTCGTCGATGGAGACGGTCCCGCCCATCTGCCTTCGCACACGACCTATGACCTTGCCCTGCAACGTTCCTTTGGCGAGAGTTGGAGCGTGCGCTTGACGGGGTTGAATCTGGGGAACAGCCGTTATCTGTTGGATAACAGCAACACCTTCGGCGGCACGCATTATGTGAATCCCCGGGAATTGTCGGTGCAGTTGAAATACCGGTTTCATTTTTAGCGAAGCGCGCGCAGTAGCGCTGCACGCCAGATCCCTCGCTGCGCTTCGGGATGACGTCTGTCCGGAGGGCCGTTCAAAATGGCACATCGCCGAGAATTGGGCGGGAGGATTTGACAATACTTTACACACTTTGACCGTCTTTTTACCCCATTGGGCGGGGAGTGGGGTTAACTTCTTCATAGGGGTTGGTCGGCTTGAGCCGCCGGCCAGCGGAGTATTTTCATCGATTGTCCCTTCGGGATCTCGTTACCGGTTCTCTCCCGGGTGATGAGATCCCTCCTTTTTTGGTACCTGCCTCTACAGAGTAATCACCTACATTTAAATCCGCGTTGACTTGAAGAAAGTACCGCGCGAGACTTGCTGTCCGATTGGGACGCGGCTGAATTGCGTCTCGAACGGATTAAGCGGCAGGATTGCCGCGGAGGTAGTGTCATGGGTATTCGCACATGGGCGATCGCCGCCACGCTGTGCGTTCTGGCCCCCATGTCATGGGGTAAGGGTGCGATAAAAACTCTGGATTTCCCCGGCGCCATCGCGACCGAAGCGATGTCGGTCAATGACCGGGGAGATATCGTCGGCTTCTACACAGCCGCTGACGCCACGATGCATGGATTCCTCTTCAGCCATGGCGCTTACAGCAGCATTGATGTTCCGGGCGCGACTGTGACGGGCGCGATGGGAATCAATAACAATGGGCAGATCGTCGGCTTCTACTCCTCGGGTTCGTTCGCGCAGGGTTTTTACTTCGATGGCGCCAGCTACACTACGCTGACGTTTCCGGGCTCAAACATCACCATCGCCGATGGCATTAACAATCTAGGCGAGGTGGTGGGATATTACAAAACGACGGGAATCGTCCGGCACGGGTTCTCGTGGAGCGAAGGCGTTTACCGGCACGTCGATCCGAAGGGAATGAACGACGCCGTCGTCACGGGGATCAACGACGCGGGAAAAATGGTGGGCTTCTTTACCGACAGCGGTGGCCAGGATCATGGATTCTGGCTGAAGGGGCAGACGCTTGGCATTGTTGATGACCCCGCGGGCAGCAACAGCTCGGTGTGGGGGATCAACAACTCTCAGATTGCAGTCGGCTACTTCGTGCGGACTTCGGGGGGGACCACCGGCTTCGCTGCCAGCCAAGGGAACTTCGTCAGCATCTTTTGCCAGGGTGCCAACGACACCGCGGTGCAAGGGGTTAACAACAACGGGCAGATCGTTGGGTACTTGATTCATCCGGACGGGACGGTGCACGGATTTTTGAAGACGATCATGACAAAGTAAGCCGCGCCAGCGATGCAAGTGACCATGGTTACGTCACGAAGGTAGCGGGATCACATCAAAACCGCACTTCTTGCTTCACAATGCACACAGAAGCGGAGGTGCTTCCAAGGTGTTCAGGCTGGATTACCTGTCTTGTATATTGACCGTTCTTTCTACAATCCTGGTGGGAAAGCGCTGCTGGGAAGGCTGGATGCTGGCGGCGATCAACAGCGTCATCATTTGCGTAATCGGAATCAAGACCGCGCAGTTGGGGTTCGTTCCTGCGAATTTATTCTGCCTGGTGCTGTACGGGTTCAACTTGCGAACCTGGCGTAAAGCAGAGATTCCCTGAGCCGGGCTACAATTTCAGCTCCCACACTTCGGAAACCAGATTCTTTCGGCTCCAGCTATTGTGCTTGTGCGTGGCCGTCAGGTTGAAGCCGGCAGCTTTGTAGATGCCGCGCGCGGCGCTCAATTCACTTTGGGTCCATAGCGTGATTTTTTTGTATCCAGCCTGGCGCGCAAACTGGATACATTCTTCCACCAGGCGTCTGCCGATTCCCATTCCTCTGGCAGATGGCTCGACCAGCAACAGGCGCAGCTTGGCCAGGGACTTCGATTTTTTCACCAGGAAGACGGTTCCGACCGGTTCGCCATCTACTTCGGCAATCCAGCAGCGCTCGAGTTTAGGGTCGAGATGCTGAATAAAGTGAGCCACGATTTCAGCGACCAAGGCTTCGAAGCGCTCGTCATAGTGGTACTCGTTCCAGTAAAGCACTCCATGGCGATTGACCACCCAGCCCATGTCGCCGGGCTGGTGGGGGCGAAGTGTGTAGGAACGGTTCGAGATTTGTTGGGATCCGAGCAGGCTCTCTACTCGGTGCAGGGAATCGACGAGTTGCTTTTGCTCGGGTGGGGATAGTGGCGTAAGCAGGGTGGCGATGCGCTCACTGGCGCGCCGGTCGAGCAAGTCGAAGTCCTTCCGGCCGCGCGGGGTGAGTTGCAGCAGGCTCTGGCGCGCGTCGTTTGCAGATGCCGCCTTACTGACCAGGCCGCGCTTCTCGAAGCCTCGCAGCATGCGGCTCAGGTATCCGGGGTCAAGTTCGAGATCCTTGCACAGTTCGGCTGCGGTGGGCTGCTCGCGATGGGCGAGTTCGTAGAGCACTCGAACCTCGGTGAGTGAAAACGGGCTTTCCAGGTGCCCTTCCTGGAGAACTCCGATCTTGCGGGTGTAGAAGCGGTTGAACTGGCGGAAGGCATGCACGAGGCTGGACATAGCCGACTCCAATAGTTGACTTCGTCAACCATTATATTGACTCAGTCAAGTATTGGGAACTGTCTTCCGGCGGGGTGTGTTGGTGCACGCAGGATCCTCCCCTTCGGCTCCGCTCAGGGTCAGGATGACGTCGAAATCCTCTTATATGTTTAGTGCGGGGCCAGCTACGCCGCCATCGAGCGCCGGGCGAATTTCTTTACTCGCTCCATCCGGCTGGGTTGGGAAACGAGAAGGCTCATGCTCCACGGTTCCGGAATACCCATGAGGGCGAGGTCCGCGCCCAGCAAGGCCGTGTTCTTGCTGAAATGGATCATCTGATTCATGCGCTCACCCTCGTCTTCAACATGCCAGAAATCGTGCATGACGGGAGAAACTCCGCCGAGGAAGACGGCGATAGCGGCGGTCCCCAGCTTAGGCAGGATTCCGGTGATGATACTGGCACCGCCGAAAACCAGAAGGGCGCCGGTGGCGGCAATGGCTGCATCGGCCTGAGGAACTCCCTTGGACGCCGCATATTGGGCCAACTGCCCGCGATTCTTGAAGTGGTTGATTCCGTTATACAGAAAGAAGCCGCCAAACAATAGGCGTCCGATCAGGAAAGGGGCTTTCATAGAGACGTCCTCCGCGGTACCGTCTTCGATTCCGGAGGTAAGATCGGCGTTGCCCTTCGAATTGACGACCGCGTAACCTTTCACCGCGCTACTTCGTTTACATAGGTGGACAAGGAAATGGCCGCCAGAAAGCCGACATCGTCGGAACCTCGGTCAGAGGCGAACGAGCGCCTCCTCGTCCAAGCTGCGCAAAAGGATCCGGCGCTATTTGCGGAACTCTACGAAGCGCATTTTGAGCGAGTTTACGCGTTCATCGTGAAGCGGGTTCGGGAGCGGCAGGTAGCTGAGGATTTGACCTCCGACGTATTTCACAAGGCCCTGGCCGCGCTGCCGAATTTCAACTGGCGCGGCGTGCCGTTCGGAGCATGGCTGGTGCGCATTGCAAATAACGTGGTCACCGACCAGTGGCGCAAGAGTTCTCGAGAAGTCGTGGAAGATCCTCCCGAGGCGATCGACGAAGTGAATCCCGAGCAGACCGAACAGAGCGCGCAACTGTTTCGCATGGTGGCGCAGCTGCCGGCAGACCAGCAGCGGGTAATCGGGATGCGCTTTGCGGAAGGGAAGAGCATCAAGGAAATTGCGCAGGACATCCGGCCGCAGCGAAGGCGCGATCAAGCAGCTTCAGTTTCGCGGGCTGGAAACTCTGCGGGCGAAAATCGGCGGTGAACATGCCTAAGCACAGCATGATCGAACAGCTTGACGAAGCGGTGCAGGCGATCCTGTCGAGTCCGGAGGCCGCGCCGGAAGTTGATGCGAGCCTAGCGCCGTTGATGCAAATTGCCGCCAGGTTGAGAGATTTGCCTCGGGAGGAGTTCAAGGCCAAATTAAAGCAGGATTTGCGAGCGCCTAACCGGGCTGCGTTCAACGGCGTAACTCCGTACCTGACATTTCGAGACGCATCTCGCGCGATCGAGTTTTACAAGCAGGTATTTGGCGCGGTGGAGCATTTCCGCCTCACCGAGCCGGACGGAAAACTTGGGCATGCGGAGATCGCGATTGGGGATTCGATTCTCAAGCTTGCGGATGAGTATCCAGAATATGGATCACGAAGTCCGGAAAGCTTCGGCGGTTCGCCCGTGAGATTGCATCTGTCAGTCGCGGATGTCGACTCAGTGACGGCCCGCGCCGTGGAAGCAGGGGCGAAGCTCATTCGCCCCGTCCAGGACCAGTTCTACGGAGACCGGACGGGGCTAATCCAAGATCCCTTCGGTTATAGCTGGGTCGTGGCAACGCATAAGGAGGATGTCAGCCAGGAAGAAATGCAGCGGAGATTCGACGAGATGGGAAATCGGCCGGGCAGCGCGGAGCATAAGGTGAACCCGATTTCGAGAAGGATTTCGAACCGTGACGCCCTACGTAGTGGTGAATGAAGCGGCGGAACTGATTGAGTTCGTGAAGCAGGCATTCGGAGCGGAAGAGCGGTTGCGCACTATCGGCGGGGCCGGCGGCATCCATTGCGAAGTAAAGATTGGCGACTCTCTGATGATGATCGGCGGAGGAGGCAAATGGAAGGGAACTCCGATGCCGACGGCGATTCACCTTTATGTACCGAATGTGGATGAGGTGTATGAACGGGCGGTGCAAGCTGGAGGGATTTCGATTGCTCGGCCGATCGAACAGCCCTATGGCGATCGAGAAGCGGGCGTCCGCGACGTTGGCGGCAACGTCTGGTACATCGCAACCAACAAGGAAACGGGCCGCGCGCCAGAAGGTCTGGGTACGATTACCTCCTTCCTGCATCCTAAAGAACCCGGGAAGGTGATTGACTTCTTGCGGCGCGGCTTCGGAGCCGAAGAGCTGTTTCGTGCACAATCGCCCGATGGAGTCATCCATCACGCGAAGATCCGGCTGGGCAGTTCGGTTCTGGAGATGGGGCAGGCTCACGGCCCACATCAGCCGATGCCGACCATGTTCTATCTCTACGTCGAAGATGTGGATGCACTCTACCGGCGGGCAGTGGATGCGGGTGGAACCTCCATCTCACCTCCGGAGGATCAACCTTACGGCGACCGCAATGCTGTAGTCAGAGATCCATTTGGCAACGAGTGGTGCATCGCCACCCATGTGAAAGACGCTTTTTAAATTTCAAAGGAGAAAATGCTATGGCAGTCAAACCAGTTCCTGAGGGCTATCACACCGCAACGCCGTATCTGTATGTGAAGGGCGGGGTAAAGGCTCTTGAGTTTTATAAAAAAGCATTTGGAGCGACCGAGTTGCTGCGCATGGAAGGGCCGGGCGGATCCATTGGCCATGCGGAGATCAAGATTGGCGATTCGCCGATCATGCTGGCTGACGAGTCTCCGGAGATGGGAGCCAGAAGTCCTGAAGCATATGGAGGCTCGGCGGTGGGACTCATGCTGTATGTTCCGGACGCGGATGCGACGGTGAAGCGCGCAGTCGAGGCCGGAGCGAAATTGGAGCGCGCGGTCGAGGATAAGTTCTATGGGGATCGCATGGGGTCGATCAAAGACCCCTTTGGCCACATCTGGTACATCGCGACCCACATCGAAGATGTTTCCCCCGAAGAGATGAAGCGGCGCGCGGAAGCGATGATGGCGCAGAAGTAAGCTGGAAGGGGGAACGGGCAAGACATCCTCTGCTAGAATTTGTTTCCTAAAGAAAGGAACTCTTATGCTTCAGGAAGGGCAGAAATTTCCCTCGTTCTCACTGCCGAATCAGGATGGCCAGACGGTAAAGCTCAGCGACTTCGCCGGCAACTGGCTGGTGGTTTACTTCTATCCGAAGGATGACACCCCGGGCTGCACGATCCAGGGCAAGTCGTTCACCGCGACCAAGCAGGAATTTGAAGACGCCGGAATCAAAGTCGTCGGCGTGAGCCAGGATGATGTGTCCTCGCACAAAGACTTCTGCAACAAGTTCGCGTTCACGATCGATTTGCTGGCCGATCCGACGGCATCGCTGATGAAAGCCTGCGGCGTGGGGCAGACCGAATACAAAGGTACGATGTATTGGGATCGCACCAGTTTTGTGATCGGACCAGATGGCGTGGTGCGCAAAGTCTACGAGAAGGTCAATCCCCAGGGACATGAACAGGTCCTGCTGGGAGATATCGGACGGATGAACGCGGCGGCGTAACCACCGCCTACCGCAGGCGCTAAAACGCATCAACCGTAATCTCAAGGCACGGCTGAAATCGTGCCCTTTCCATTTCATGTTTTCGCAGCCAACCGTCTCAACACCACCAGCAGTTCTTCCAAGTCGGGCATCTGGTCGATCGGGTAGACTTTCGCGAACGCGATTCTGCCCGATTTGTCCACGATGAACGAGGCGCGTTCGCTGATGCCGGGGACCGGCGGCCCTTCTCGCAGAATTCCAAAGGCGCGCGTGACCTCGCCGTGAGGATAGAAGTCGGCGCAGAGCGGAATGCTGACCATCCCAATATCTTTTTTCTGCCACGCAATGTGGCTCACTGTGGAATCGACGCTGATGTCCAGGACCTGGGCATTCAGGGCCGCGAACTCTTCTTTACGAGCGTCGAGTTCGGGGACCTGCGCGGCTCAAGTCGGAGTCCAATCGAGCGGGTGAAAGGTGATCACCGCGTTCTGTTTGCCACGATAGTCGCTCAGACGGATGGTGACTTCAGTCTCTCCCACGACGGCTGGCAAGACGAAATCTGGAGCGATGTCTCCAATGTTGAGCGGCATGAGTTCAGTCTAGCTCCAGGGATTTGTGGCAGCAACTCGGGATGCGAATTAGAACAACGAAGCTTGCCGCCGGGTGGGAGTGATTCCGAAATGTTCGTAGGCGAGCTGGGTTGCAACTCGTCCACGTGGCGTGCGGTTGAGGAAGCCGATCTGGATGAGGAAGGGCTCGTAGATCTCCTCGATCGCGTCCGGTTCTTCCGCCAAGGCAGCGGCCAGAGTGTTCACGCCGACGGGACCACCCTGAAATTTCTCAATGATGATCAGCAGCAGCTTGCGATCGATATCGTCGAAACCATACTTGTCGACTTCGAGCATTTGAAGTGCGGCCTGCGCGGTGGGCTGGTCAATTTTCCCGGCACTGCGAACCTGGGCGTAGTCCCGCACGCGCCGGAGCAATCGGTTGGCGATGCGTGGCGTCCCGCGACAACGGCTAGCGATTTCCAGAGCGCCGGGCTTGTCGATGGCCACGCCGAGAATTTCCGCAGAGCGCTCCACGATGATTTGCAAGTCCTCATGCGTATAAAACTCCAGCCGCAGCACGATGCCGAAGCGCGAACGCAATGGAGAAGAGAGCAATCCGGCACGGGTCGTCGCGCCGACGAAGGTGAATGGCTCGACGTCAAAAGTATGGGTGCGAGCGGACGGGCCTTGCCCGATCATGATGTCGAGCTTGTAGTCTTCGAGAGCGGAATACAAGATTTCTTCGAGCGCTGGTTGCAGGCGGTGCACTTCGTCAATAAACAGGACCTGCCTCTCGCGCAAGTTGGTGAGGATGGCGGTGAGCTGTCCTTTGATCTCAAGCGTCGGGCCGGAAGTCTGTTGAAACGGAGTACCGAGCTCGTTGGCGATGATGGTTGCCAGGGTGGTCTTGCCTAGGCCGGGTGGTCCGTAGAGCAGAACGTGATCGAGCGCTTCTCCGCGAGAACGAGCGGCTTCGATCGCGACTGCCAGGTTCTCTTTGACCTTGGGCTGTCCGATGAATTCCGCCAGACGCTGCGGACGAAGCTTCAGTTCGAAAGATGAGTCGTCCTCGACCGGCGCCGCCGACACCAGCCGCTCTTTGAGGTTAGGAGTGTTCTTGAGCGTGGCCACGTTATGGCGATAGTAAAGCGAAAGGGATCGGGATGCAATGAGATCAGTTTGGCATCGGATCGCCTGGCGTACGTGTCACGCACGCGAGATCCTTAAGCCCTTCGCTTGCGCTCAGAACTTCAGGATGGCGTCTTGTCGGAGGGCGTCTTCGTTAGAAGACTTTAGCCAGCTCCGAGACAATGGCATCGCCATACTTCGGGTCTGCCATGGAGAACTCCGCGACTGCGTCAACTGGATTCAGGTTAAGAAACACTTCGCCCTTGCCCAGAGAAATTTTCATCACTGTCCAGTTGCCAGTCTCGGCGCTGAAACTCCCATCGGGTTGGCGCGTCTGGTGATCGCCCAAAAGCATGTAAGTGAACTGGAGCGAGTCAACGTGCGTCACCGTCCGGGGCACATGTGTGGCGTGCAATGCAGTCTTTAGACTGTCCAACAAGAGAGTTGGATCCGAGCCCGGTTCGGCGGAGAGAGTGCCGACGCCGGACAACGTGTCGCTCCGATCCTGAACTGCGCTAGCGAGACCCATCTCAATGCGAAACTTAGTCGTTCGAACGCCATCGGTGTAGCTCGCGGTCCAAGCTTGCGCTCCACCAGAGCCACCGGCAGGAAAGATATCGAACTTCACCGCGTTCGGCGTGGCGGTGTAGGGCTCGGGCACGCGTTCGGCTTTGGCTGGCGGCGCCTTTTTGCACGCGCCCAGCGTGATCAAGGCGAGGAAAAGAAGAGCGAGTCTTCTACGCGGAGTTGAATGCATCATTGTTCGATCGCGCCCAGACGAACGCCATGCAGTTTAGCCGGATCGAACCACTGGACGTTCTTGCCAAACCAGGTTCCCCTGTCAGTGAGCGCGAAGCGCTTGGACGCCTCGCCGGGGCTGCCGGTTCCAAGCAAGAATGCCACCGGGCTGACTCCGTAAGCTTCGAGTCTTTTCGCCAGCCATCCGTCATTATTGAGTGGCGTTGCCAGAATGACAGAGGTTCCGGGAAAATAAGCGAGGCGCGCGCCGAAGTTCTTTTGCTCCTCGATCTTTGGTTCGGAAAATCCGTAGGCTTTGCGAAAGAGCGCGATGCTAGCGTTAAGGTCCTCTACGCCGATCACAACAACGGAAATACCGGCAAGTCCGGAGTCCTTCACGGCAACGGAAGGCTTCACACGCAGCTCGCGCGGAGTTTTGTCCTCAATCATGAATGGCAAAACCGAGCCTGCGCCGCCCGGACCGACCTGTGCGGTCTGCCACTGGATGGTCTGACCGTCGGGACGCCTGCGGCTTCCGGGCGCGGGGCCTTCGACGGGGATGCCAGCCTGCTTCAAGCGGTTCACCTCGGCCCGGATGTCTTTCGTCCCCACCGCCCACGCGCAGGTCCCAGCATCATTGGCGATCATCTTTCCCCACGGAGAATCGTCGGCACCGCCGGGTTTCATGGGTGCAATAAGTTCGAGATAGGAGCCGTCACTGAATCCGAGCAGCGCCATGTGGGTTCCACCGTTGGCATGCGGGCCACCGTAGTCCGTAGCGAGGCCGGCATTCGCGAAGGCTGCTCGCAGAGGCTCCAGCTGCGACGCACAGATCGAAGCATGATCCACTTTCAGTTTGGCGATGCTGCTCTCACCGGCAAACACCGACAATGCAAAACAAAGTGTGATCGCGAGCGCAACCAATTCTCTGAACATTTCCTAGCCTCCTTTCACTACGACTCACAGCCCTGGTCTGCACGCGTTGTGTCTCGCGCTAAATCAACACGAGCGAAAGCAAGTCTAGCTGTTATGTGCGTACATACAGCGTTTTACCGCACCAAGATCATATGATCTTTCGGAATTTCGCGCGCTTCAAAAATTCTGAAATCCATCAATCGGTAACTGTTCAGTTCAGCGCGATGACAAAACTGCTGCAAACAAAGCGTGCGACCTGTGCACGGGCTTTGGCGCGGTGGATGCCCCTTCAATCGGTGACGTTGTACGCGGTTGCAAGACAGTACGAAACACCCGACCGAGTCGCGTAGTCCCGTCTTGCATGCGACTCGGAAAACATGAAGGAGAACCGATGAAAGTACAGAAATCAACCACGACGCAGAAGTGGAAGGCTCGACGATCCTGCGTCGCCATAGCACTCACGATGGTCGTCGCTTTCGTTCTGCTCGGCAATTTCGCCTTCGCCCAACGCGCCACTGGAACCCTGCGGGGACAGGTGCTCGATCCGCAAGGCGCCGTAGTCTCGAACGCAAAAGTCACCATCACCAACGAAGGCACCGGCGTTACCCAAACGGTGCAAACGACCTCAGCCGGAACCTGGAATCTACCCAGCTTGATCCCAGGATCCTATTCCGTGGCCGTGGAGGCCTCTGGCTTCAAAGCGTTAGTGAAGAAGAATGTGCCGGTGCTTGCGGACCAGGAAAACGTGGCCGACACCCAACTTCAACTCGGCGTCACATCGGAGACCGTCGAGGTCAGCGGTGGCGCGGTGGAAGTGCAAACCACCTCGTCCTCGTTAAACGATAACTACAGTTCCAGCGACGTCCTCAATCTGCCGAGCGCGGGCGGGGTACTCAATGGAAGCCCGCTAAACCTGGCGGTGCTGTCGCCGAACGTAGTCGCAACCCCCGGAGGTACAACGGGTATCGGCGGATCCGTGGGAGGCATGCGTCCCCGCGACAACAACTTTACGGTGGACGGAATTGACGACAACAACCTCGGCGTTACCGGAAATACATCGACGGTAATTCCCGACGCGGTGTCGG
Organism: Terriglobia bacterium; assembly: GCA_963797845.1. GTDB lineage: Bacteria > Acidobacteriota > Terriglobia > Terriglobales > Acidobacteriaceae > DASREM01. Next base: position 97,949 of record CAWCRE010000002.1, on the reverse strand, counting down.
AGTTCGCCGTGCAGACGAACCAGTTCAGCGCCGAGTATGGACACTCCGCAGGCGGCCAGTACAACCTGGTAACCAAGACCGGCACGAACAACTGGCATGGATCAGGGGAAGAATATTTTCAGAACCGCAACCTGAACTCGGTCGATAACCTCACCAAGCAGGCGATTCAGGCGGGAACGCTGCCTGGAATTCCGGCTTACGACAACAATCGTTTAGGCGGAACCATCGGCGGGCCGCTGGTGAAGAACAAGTGGTTCCTGTTCGGGGCTTACGAGTACACGGACCTTCATGGGCAAGGCGTTCCGACTCCGCTGCTGGCTCCAACCCCGAGCGGCTTGTCACTCTTGCAATCGCTCGCCGTGGATCAGAACGTGAAAGATGTGTTGGCAAACTATCCGGTCGCGCCGGCGAACGATGCCGGGTTCCAGACGGTGAATGGCCAGAATATTCCCATCGGCAACCTGGTCATCATCAGTCCAGAGTTACAGCACGAGCACGACGCGCAGGTGAACACCGACTACACGCGCGGAAATCACCAATATGCGGCGCGCTTCCTGTTCAATCATTCCCAGTTTATTCTGCCGATCAACTCGACCCAGGAGCAGTTCAACCAAATCCAGACCAACGATAGCCGCAAGATTTCCCTGTCGGATACGTGGTCGGTCAACAGCAATTGGGTCAATGATTTTCGCCTGGGCTACTCGTTCTTCCATCAGAACGAGGCCAATCCTTGTTCGTCCTGCCCGCCAGATATCACCGTCGTCAGCCTGGGGCAGGTCACGGTGGGTCCTGGCGATAACCAGTTCAACAAGCAGAACACCTACCAGGTGCGCGACACGCTCTCGTGGGTGCATGGCAAGCACACCTTCAAGTTCGGCGGCGAGTACCTGCACTTCATTTACCCGCAATTTTTCCTTTCGCGGAGCAATGGAGACTACTGGTACTCAAGCTTGCAGCCGCTGATCAACGATCAAGTCGCGGATGTGGGCGGGCGCGTGCTTCGCGGCGCCGGTACCGGAAGCTTCCTCGGCACGCAGAGCGCGGTCTATGGATTTATCCAGGACGATTTCAAAGTGACGCCCCGGCTGACGTTGAACCTGGGCTTACGCTACGAGTACTGGACCAATCCGCTCGGCTCTTCGACGCAATCGCTGAACGCGATTTCGGACGTACCCGGGGTCATTGACTTTCACAATCCCAAAACCGACAAGAATAACTTCGGACCTCGTATCGGCTTTGCTTACGACCCGACCGGCAGCGGTAAGACGGCCATTCGCGGCGGTTTTGGCGTCTCGTACGATGTGAAGTTCCAGAACTTCGTGTCGATCACCCTGCCCCCGCAGTTATTCAGCGAACTCAACCCTGGCAACGCCTGCACCTTGACTCCATTGCCTTCGTGGTGCACCACGGGAAACGGATTCCTCTCCGGCGGGGGCTTGCCGCAAACGTTCATTCCACCGGCAACCCAGGCTGACGCCCGGGCCTTGACGGCAAGCTACATCGACGACACGGTCATGCCGAAGACGTTCACCTGGAGCCTCGGCGTGCAGCGCGAACTCTACCGCAACGCAACGCTCGAAGTGCATTACCTGGGCACGCGGGGACTGGAGTTGCCCGTGCAGTACCGTCGGAACTTCTCAAGCTACTTCGACGCCGGGGGCACGCCGCTTCCGACTTACTTGAAGGCTTCCGACATCCCGGCGACATTCACGGCCAGCACACCCACCGACGCGCAGTACAACTCTTTCTCTTGCTTCACCAACCCGTATGCCAATTGCACGCTCGATCCAAATTTCTCCAATAACCAGTATTTGAAATACGGGTTTTTCAGCAACGTGACTTCCGATCCTCCGAAAGGCGCCAGCATTTACCACGGCGGATCGGTTGTCTTCACGCAACGTTTCCAGCACGGGTTGAGTGTGAATGCTAATTACACCTACTCGCATGCGATCGACAATGGCACGAACGAGTTCTTCACCAGCTTGTTGAACCCGCGTCGTGCACAAGACACTAATCAACTTGGCCAGGACCGTTCGGACTCCGACCTCGATGTGCGTCACAAGTTTGCGCTTTCCTGGTCCTACGAATTGCCCAAGGCCAATGTCGAGAACAAATTCCTGGGCGCGTTGTTGAACGGTTATCAGATTGGCTCGGTATTCCTGGCTCAATCCGGACAGCCGGTCACGCTGCAATCGGGAATCGATTCCAACGGAAACGGCGACACGGCAGGCGATCGCGTGGTTCTGAACCCCTTTGGATCAGGCAACACCGGATCGGATGTGTTCCCGGTATGCGCTGCTACGGCAGGCACGACCTCAGGCGCCGCGGTGGGCACCACTTACCTGGGGACGGCCGTGATTGCGAATCCGAACGCAACCAACGGATGCGCCGCGAATCCATCCCAATCCATCACCTTTGACCCGGCGATCGGATACACTCCGGTGAATCCGAACGCCAAGTACGTGGTTGCGGGCCCCGCTGCACTTGCGACGGTGGGCCGGAACAGCGTAAGAACTCCTGGATTTGGTGTTCTGAATCTGTCGATCTTCAAGAACACTCATTTCACCGAGACTGCGTACCTGCAGTTGCGGGCGGAGTTCTTCAACGTGCTCAATCACCCTAACTACACCCTGAGCAATGGAAACGTGTTTAGCACGGCGGGAATCACGACGGCGACGACCACCCCCGGGTACGCGCTGCCATTCGATTCCAACTTCCTGAACGCCCACTTGTTTAGCGGCGGACAACGCACGGTGACCCTGGGAGTGAAGGTAATCTTCTAGGGTTTTGCTGGAGAAAGCCCGGTCTGCGGACCGGGCTTTTTTTGTCGCATCTTCAGTTCCCGACTGCCTGCTGAATGGCGGTTTTCAAGTCTTCGTATTGCATGACTCCGGGGTGGTACAACGCGACTTTGCCCTGGCGATCGAGCAGGACCAGCGTGGGCGTGGTGCTGGCTCCATAGTTGTTGAAGTTTTCTTTGCTGATCGGCACCGGCACCCCTCGAAGCGCAGGGTAAAAGTGCTGCCAGACTTGCTCGATGTAAGTACGCTCGGCTTGCGGCGTGGCGTCTTCTCCGCGCGAGGCGTATCCGTAGAGCTGGGTGGGCGCGAAGACTGCCAGACCTTTGGGGCCGAACTCGGAACGCAGTTGCGCGATCACGGGACCTTCGGCTTTGCAGTCTCCGCACCAGTGCGCCCAGAAGAAGAGCAGCACCGGCATACCTTTCAGCTGCGCCAGCGGCGTGGGCTTCGATCCCAGAAAATCCGTTTCGCGTAAAGCTGGGGCTGTAGTTCCAGTCAAAGTCAGTAAGTTCAAATTTTTCTGCAGACGTGGCTTGATCGAGGTTGCGCTATAGGTGGCGATACTTTTGCGTAATAGAGCGATGGCTTGCGCTTGCTGTCCGCGAGCAGCGAGCACCTGGGCTTTCACTTCGAGCGCGGCTCCGAGCGCCAGGGGAAGATGAGGCTCCGCATCGAGCGAGCGCTTCTGGAGCAGCTGGAGCGCCATGTTCTCGGTCTGGGTAGCATAAGTCTCGGCAGCTCCCAGTTGCTTGGCCATCAGCTGCGCACGAGCCATCCACGAGAGAGCTTCGAGATATTCGGGATCGGGAGCATGGTGCGCGCGATAGTCCTGGAGTTCGGTTTCCGCGAGCTCGAGATTCCCGCCATAGACTGCCGACTGCACGTCTTGAACGATTCCGGCAAATGAAAGGGAGGAGAACAGAAGGATGAAAGCCGTCCATCGAACCAGCATGGTTCCATGATGACGAAAAGCGGGGAAAGTTTCCAGCCCCGGAAAGAGTGGGGACAACGAATCATGGGGAAATCGATGTGTGATAGACCCTTGGTGCGCAGGGGTAAGTAGCTGGTTTTGCACTTAGTTGCCCCGAAAACAGGGCAAAGTCATGGCCAACTGCGTGACCATTGAGGTACAATCAGTTTGCGTTTGATCTTGCGGTTTTTTTTGCAGTATCAGCAGCATCTCCGCTCTACAGCATGATCCTGCCTGCGAAAGTCCTGCGAGTAACTCACGCAACATTACAGAATAAAGGAACATAGGCAACACCATGGAAACAGGAACAGTAAAGTGGTTTAACGACGCAAAAGGATATGGTTTCATCAGCCGCCAGAATGGCGAGGACGTTTTCGTTCACTTCTCGGCGATCCAGGCGAATGGATTTCGCAGCCTTCAGGAAGGCCAGCAGGTCCAGTTTGATGTAGTCAAGGGTCCCAAGGGCTGGCAAGCCGAGAATGTGAAGTCGGCCTAAACCACTCACTGAAAAATTCGGAAACAAGGGCGGCCTTGCCTGGGCCGCCCTTCCTGTTTTTGGTAGGCTTCGTGGGTCTCCGAAAGATCCAGAACGTCGTATGTGGTGGGGCTGAGGCTCAATCACTGAACCGATCCGGAGAAGGAGAGCGCCATGGTAAACCAAGTGAAGTGGAACTGGATATTAATGGCAAGCCTGATGGCAATCGCGTCCTCTGGCATGGCACAGAGCCCGAGGCAGAAGCACGTGAACGTTCCGATAGTCCCTGCCTTGCCGCAAGATGTGAGCAGCCCGGAAACAATCGTGAAGGCTGCCTTTGATTGTGAGTCGGGGCCGGTCGGAACTCCCCGACAATGGGCTCGCGAACGCACCCTGTTCGACCCAGCCACGATTTCCGTGGCGGCGGGGCCAGAGCATGGCACCGACAGCCTCAAGCCGCGGCGGCACACGACGTTTCAGCAGTATGTTGACCAGAACGCTGACTACTTTATGCAGAATGGCGTCGTGGACCGGCCTCTGGGCTGCGTAACCCAACGCCGAGCCTACGTGGCTACGGTCATGTGCGGGTACGAGTACAGCGAAAAAGGCAAAGTACAAGAACGAGGGGTGGACATTTTTCAGTTGTACAAGGATGCAAGTCGCTGGTGGATTCTATCGGTCGTATGGGATAAGGAATCGGCGGACAATCCAATTGCGCCGGAGTTGCTATCGCAGAAATAGCTGCCAATGGATTAGCTTCACCGAGCCATATCCTGGATCACTCGTAGGCCGTCCTTCGTATTTGATCGGGTGGGGAAAATCGGAGGCTTCAATGAAAGCACACGTCCTGCTTCCACTCTGCATATCGTTAACGCTTGCAATCGCCTCGTTCGTGTTGGCACAGACCGACTCTCGCGAAGGCGGTCTCATCGCTGCCGAGAACAATTGGGCGACAGCCGAGCTCCATCATGATGCCGCTAGTCTCAGCCGACTTATGTCCGATGATCTGGTGATGACCGAAACCGATGGAAGTGTTATCGACAAAGCGCAAGAAGTGGCTTTTGCTGCTGATTCCGATGCTCACATGGAGATCCTGGAAACCCATGACATGAAGGTCCATATGAACGGCGATATCGCTGTCGTGGTCGGCGCCTTTCACGAGAAAGGGACGTACCATCGCAAACCCTTCGAACATAAAGGCCGGTTCACCGATACGTGGGTTCGTCAAAAGGGAACATGGCAATGCATCGCCAGCCAATTCAGCATACCGGTTCCGGATTAGTGCGATCCGCCGGGCACACGACGTGTTTTGCATAGCAGCATTTGAGGGTTGCGGTGCGAGCCGCCTCCAGCTTGTTGATTCTCTTCCGGCTACAATGAGCTGTCATGATCGCTCTCCTTCGCGGCAAGTTGCTGGCCAAGCATCCGAACCAGGCCATCGTTGACATTAACGGCCTGGGGTATGACGTCACCATCAGCATCCCGACTTTTTCGGAGTTGCCCGGCCTGGGCAGCGAAGTGCAGCTGCATATTCATACCCACGTACGCGAGGACGCCATCGCGCTCTTCGGATTTCTTCGCCCCGAGGAGAAGCAACTGTTCGAGAAATTGCTTACCGTGAGCGGAATTGGTCCAAAGCTGGGGATCACGATTCTCAGCGGTATGGCGGCCGAAGACATGATCAACGCCATTCGTGGGAATGATGTTGCGCGCTTAACCAAAATTCCGGGGATCGGCAAAAAGACCGCGGAGCGCATGGTGCTGGAGCTGCGCGACAAGCTACCTAAAGAAGCGATGGGTGGCCCGGAAGTCTTGCCGAAGATCAGCGCGGTCGAGGAAGACGTGCTATCGGCGTTGATGAACCTGGGCTACCAGAGGCCGGCCGCGGAACGCGCGCTTCAGAGTGTGAAAAAGGCAGGAACGTTCGAGGCCATGTTTCGCGAAGCGTTGGGTGCTTTGGCGAAGTAATTCAGTGGCCCACGAATCGAAGATATAGATCGCGATCGCTCTTGCAGGTTTCGGCCATCTCTTTAATTTTCTGCCAGGCTTCCTTCTGCGAATCGTCTTCGGCGCGGTTTTGTAATCGCGACCATTCTTCGATGAAGCCTTCCATCTGAAGATGGTTGAAGACCGTCTTGCCAAAGGGATCGATACCGCGGAGCAGCGGGAAGTCCCGTTCATCGCGGGCGGGAACCACGTTGTGAAGCATCACCCAATCACTGCGCTCAGCCAGATCGTCTTCCAGTTTCACGACAAGGGACATGGTGGGATGAGTGTAGCAAGAGTAGGGTGAATTTCGAAAACGCGATGGTTACTCACGCAGTGATTACTGTGAACGGGGAATTCCAGACCGGGACATTGGTTCACTTCCCAATGCAGAATCTGCTGAAGATCAGCTTCAGGATGTCATCGTTGGTGGTCGTTCCCGTGATTTCGTCGAGGGCGCGCAGGGCGTTGTAAAGATCGAGCAGGAGCATCTCGTGTGGAATTTTGTTAGCCACTGCGGTTTCTGCGGCGGCCAGCGCCGACAGCGACTCTGTTACTAGCTTCTGATGGCGGAGGTTGGTGAGAAAGGCTGCTTCCGCTTGCGCACCGTTCTCTCCTCCTACATGCCGCAGGATTTCCGCACGAAGTTCGGGAATGCCATCGCCGGTGATAGCCGATGTGCGCACTGCGGAATTCTCCGACTCCGCTGCAGTGCCCAGGTCGGCCTTGTTCTGCACCAGGATCGCCGGGCGCCGGCCCACGTCCTTCAACAGCTCGCGATCTTCTTCAGTCAAAGGTTGAGACGAGTCCACGACTACCAGCACCAGGTCGGAGTCGGCTAAGGCTTCCATGGATTTCTGAATGCCTATCTTCTCGGCTTCGTCGAGTGCGCGGCGGATGCCGGCCGTATCCACCAGACGCACAGGAATTCCACCGATGGCGACGGTTTCGCTGACCAGATCGCGGGTCGTGCCCGGAGTTGAAGTCACGATGGCACGCTCTCGTTCTACGAGACGATTGAATAAGCTCGATTTACCGACATTGGGACGACCGACGATTGCGAGGGTGAATCCCTGTTGCACGATGTTCCCATAAGAAAAAGACTGCGCCAGCTCTTGCAGAGAGCTCTTGATTGGACCAATGCGTTCCAATATCTGAGGGCCGGGAAGAACGGACACATCATCTTCGGCGAAGTCGATGCCGGCTTCGAGGACGGCGATGAGCTCGACCAATTGTTGTTTGATCGGCTGCAGGCGATGGGAGAGTGCCCCATCCAGTTGCTGAGCAGCGACCTTGGCTTGATACAGTGTCTGCGAAGCGATCAGGTCATGCACGGCTTCGGCCTGGGTCAGATCCAGGCGGCCGTTGAGGAAAGCGCGCATGGTGAACTCGCCGGGCTCGGCGAGCCGGGCCCCACTGGTCAAAGCGACTTCCACGATATGCTGCAAGACCACCGGCGAGCCGTGCGCGGAGATCTCGACGATGTCGTCGGTGGTGTACGACTGAGGCTTGGCGAAGTAAGTGACGACGACTTCGTCAATGCGCTCACCCGAAGATGCGATGAGCTCACCAAGGATGGCACGTCCGGGAGCGAGTTCGTGCTTCAGACGCAGCATGGGGCCGGCAATGGTTCGTGCTTCGGGACCGGCAAGACGGACGACACCAATGCCTCCGCGGCCCGGAGGCGTCGCGATGGCGACGATGGTGTCATCGAGGTTCACATAGGAATTGTAACGGCGCCCCGGCCCCCGCGCGGGTAAGTTCCTGCATCCAAACTGCGGGCCCGGCGAATGCGTTGAGCGCGCGAGATCCTCGCCTACGCTTGGCTTCGGCTCAGGATAACGTCAGCGAAAAAGATTTAAAATAATTTCCCGTCAGGAGTCTCATGTCCAGCACCGACGATACTTTAAAAGCCAACGCTGAGTTTGCCCGTGACTTCGAACTGGGATCGTTGCCTAAGCAGCCTGCCAAGAAACTCGCCATCATCGCCTGCATGGACGCGCGCTTGACGGTGGAGCAGATTCTCGGCCTGCAGACCGGGGATGCGCACATCATTCGCAACGCCGGCGGCATTGTCAGCGACGATGCTTTGCGGTCGCTGATCATCTCGAACCACCTGTTGGGAACGAATGAGATTCTGGTCATCAACCACACGGATTGCGGCATGCTGACCTTCAAGGACCAGGATCTGCGAAACAAGCTAATCGGGGAAACCGGCGTGGACGCAACCGCGCCGACGCACTTCCATACTTTCAGCGATCTGGCGGAAAACGTGCGCGAGCAAGTACGGCGGGTGAAAAGCCATCCCTGGATTCCGAAGGGCATCTCGGTTCGCGGACTGATTTATGACGTCAAAACCGGGCAGCTTAATCCCGTAGCAGAAGAAAAAGAAGAAGCCGTTGGCTGAAGCCTAGCGGCGCCGGCCCTCGCTACTCGAGGGCTTGTAGTTTTTCGGAAACACCACCAGGTGCCGCCGCATACCATCGCCCTGGCTCTCGGTCTGCAGGTCCTGTTGGTCACGAAGCGCGAGGTGAACGATGCGCCGCTCGCGTGACGACATGGGAGCGAATTCGTAAGGCGTGCCGGTCTTTCTGACTTTTTCGGCCGCAACATTTGCGGCCAGGCGCAGTTCCTCCAACCGCATCGCGCGATGATTCATGCAGTCGAACGAGATTTTCTCGTGCTCGTTGCCCTGCAGGCGCAACATCTCAAGCGCGAGCAATTCAATGGAACGGAGCAGTTCGGCTCCGCGCTCCAGCAATAGAGGCGCATCCGGGCCGGAACATTCGACGAGGATCTCGGGGCGCTCCCAATCGCGATCGTCCTTCATGGGAGGATCGACTGTGATTCGGTACTTGAAGCGGAGACCACCTTGCAGCACGATCCCGCGCAGCAGTTCGTCGATTTTCTTTGCGGCAGCGATTTTGTCAGTGATAGGCATAAGAACCGCAATTGGCAGTTAGCACTGGCATTTCGCCCTTGAGGCGATCCTTAGAGACCCTGACGGCGAAATGCTAAGTGCCAAATGCTAAAGGCTACTTGTCTTTTTTCCGCGCGCGCTTTTCCATCATCTCGCGCATTTCACGGCCCAAGGCAGTCTTGTTCATGACTGTCTGCTGCACCATCGCGATCAGGTTTCCTTCTGACCAATACAAGCACAGTCCGGCCGCAAGGTTCCAACTGATGACACCTAACATAACCGGCATGATCAGGTTCATCATCTTCTGCTGCGATGGATCCATGCCCGCCTGCGGCGTCATGCGCTGAGTGAACAGCATGGTAATGATAATCGCGATGGGAAGGATGTGGTACGGATCGGCGGAGGAAAGATCCTTGATCCAGAGCCAGTGGGCGTGGCGCAAATCGATCGCAACGCCGAGCATACGGTAGTAGGCAAACAGGAACGGCATCTGGATAACAAGCGGCAAACAACCGCCAATAGGATTGACGCCTTCCTGCTTGTAGAGCGCCGAAACCTCCTGGTTCATCTCCTGCTTACGCGGATCGCGAATGCTGTACTTCTTGTACTTCTCCTGAATGGATTTGATCTGCGGCGCGATCTTCTGCATTTTCAGCGCCGACTTCATTTGTGAGATGCGCAGCGGCATCAGCGCCAGGTTGATGATGAGCGTCTGCACGACGATCGCCCAGCCCCAGTTGTGAACGAAGCCGTACGTCCATCGCAGCCAGAGGAATAGCGGGCGGGCGATGACACCCAGCCAGCCGAAGTCGACCAAATGACGGAGGTCGGGTTCGGTATCGACCACGCCAGCGACCGGAACCTTCTCCAGTTCCGCGAGCGTCTTCGGGCCAACATAAAGACTCACGCTGGTCGGACCCTTGGGATCGCCGACAGCGGCGCCCAACACGTCTTCCTTGATTGTGTCTTGAGGGTTGGGATGCTGCGGGTCCTTGGGAACATCGATCGTATTGTGCAGCGTGACCAGTGCCGCGCCTTGAATGTGCTCCGGCATGAATACGGCGCCGAAATACTGGTCGGTCACCCCCGCCCAATTGAATGGACCGGAGATCGTACCGCCTCCACTGACCTTTTTCACGGCGACGCGTTCCACGTTGCTGTTGTACTGGTACTCGATCCGGCTGGCGGCGTACGCTGCGGCGGTGTTCTCATCGCCAAAACCGGAGGGCCACGTAGGCAGCGCCGCGATCGAGCTTCCTTTGTAGGTCGCAGAAGTCTCGACCTTGATCACATAGCTATTGTCGAATTGAAAGGTCTTGCGGACGACGAAATCGTCTCCGGCGTATTCGAACGTGAGTTCGCCAGGAGCTTGCTGAGACCCGGTGACGGAGGGCACGAATAACGCCGAGTTGATCTTGTTGCGCTGACCCTCGTCGTAGATCCAGAGAGAGAGCGGATAACCATACTTGGGCGCGGCTTCGGGATGGACGAGATCGAGCGGGCCGTTCTGGGCGTCGTTGTCGTACTTCTTCAAGATCCACGATTTCACCTGGGCGCCGCGATTGGTGAAGGTGATCTTGTACACATCGTTCTCGAAGACCGTTTCCGACTCCGTAGTGGCTTGTTTGCTGGAAGGCTCGGCCGGAGCTGAGGATGGCGGCGCCACCAGCGCTGCTTCCGTAGGAGGCGATTGCGCAGGAGGCTGAGCCTGCTGCTGTTGCTTGGGAGGCTGTGGTGGCTGCGGCAGGTACTTCTTGAGCAACGGTTGTGACGCGATGATCACCAGGAAGGTGAGCGCAAATACCAGGAGCAGACGACGCTCCATGCCGGGTTCTTGCTGAGGATTCTTGAATTCTGCCAAGTTAGCGACTCACCATCGCGCCATTTCCTTCACACTCGCACGTTGCCTGCACCACGGGATCGTATCCACCCTTGACGAAAGGGTGGCAGCGAAGCACGCGAGCAGCGGCCATCCCACTGCCGCGAATCACCCCGAAGCGCTCGACCGCTTCCATCGCGTACTCGGAGCAGCTCGGCACATAGCGGCAAGACGGCGGCAACCAGGGCGAAATCGCCGCCTTGTAGACCCGCAACAACTTTAAGGCGACATTCGTTCCTATCTGCTTCACCCTTTGGACCCCTTGTGAATTAAGGCAAATGCCCGGGCGATTTCCTGCTCGATATCTTTAAATTCCGCTTTGAGTAACGACTTCTTGGGATTGATGACCACATCCACGCCGGCGAAATTCTCCGGACGTTGTAATCGCACGGCCTCTCGCAAGCGCCGCTTCATCCGGTTACGATCCACGGCTCCGCCCAAAACCCGGCCTACGGTAAACCCAACCCGAAGGTTGGTGTTTTCTGCTCGCGGCAGGTAAAACACGGTCATGTGCGCCGCGAAATGCCGGCGGCCCTGCTTGTAAACGCGCTCAAAATCCGCATGACGCAACAGCCGCAGGCTGGGAGGGAACTTCGCCCGCCGGCTGGAACCGGACAGATTGGCGCTACCATTCAGAACGATGCCGCCTGCAACCATACCTGGAACGGATTGGGTACAAACCCCGGGACCGCAATATTTATCCTGCAAATCTCGAAAGCTCTCGTGCAAGTCTAAAGGCCTGCGCTGCGCGCAGTTCGGAGCTTTTATGGAACGCCGAAACTACTCCCGGAATCCGGCCTTGACGGAAACCCGCTTGCGACCTTTCGCACGACGGCGGGAAATGACCGCGCGTCCGCTCTTGGTCTTCATACGCGTGCGAAATCCGTGCGTCTTGGACCGGTGACGGCGGTTAGGTTGGAATGTGCGCTTGGGCATGAAAGATACTTGCTCCTGATCAGTTCGATAGCATTAATGCAAACAAAAAGTATAAATGACGAACCTAGACTGGGGCAAACCGGAGATGCGGCCCATGAGTGGCGATCTCCCGCTGAGTTTCGTGCTTCGATGCCCGTCTCTCAACGTCAAGTTTGGATTGTTGACCTCGCAGCCTAAGCAGAACCGCAACCTCACAGCGAAATTGGATGGTGATAGCGGAGCCGAAATCGATTCCTGTGATCATCATCACTGCGCAATGGGCCTGCAATGAGCGACTCTCTTGATCGAGAGACAATCAGAATCGTGATGTGTAGTTTTTGCGGTGTATCGCGGAATCCAAGCTGGACGCGCATTCTGCACTACTTGCGTTGCATTTATCACTTCAGTACTTGACAGTTCGCATCGCAAAGCGCTGAATCTTCAGAGCCCGAAAAAAACTGAATTAAGTTTTCCACACATCAAAAACTTTTGTGCTACTATGCCGCTCTGTTCCAGCTTACTGAAACTCTCTATAGCCAGTGCAACTGCTCTTTGCTGGAGCTGCTCTGCTGGCCATGAACGCAATCTTTTCTAAAAGGATTTGAGACCGGAGCGCTGCACCAGCCACAGCGTTCCAGGAAAAAATTTTATATGTCTGTTCCGACTCCAAGCCTTACGCCCAATCCGTGGCTGCGCATTCTGGATGCGCTGGAAAAAAAGATCAACCGTCATTCCTACGACACTTGGCTGAAACCGACTCGCTACAGCCACTCGAGTGGTGGCGTTCTGTTCATTCGCGTTCCTACGGCAGAGTTCCGCCATGTAGGCGACAAATACGCGGATCTGATTCAGGAAGCGATCGACAATCTGGGCATGGATTTCCGCGATGTGCAGTTTGTAACCACCACTGACGACAACCCGGCGGAGATTTCAACCCGCCACAATGGTGGCCTGAACGCCGCCAGTAGTCTCACGGCCATTGCCGGCGGACGTCCGCAGCAGTCGCGTTTCGATTGGGACGGGGCCGCGCAATTGAATCCGCGCTATACCTTTGACGCCTTCGTGATCGGCAGCGGCAACCAGTTTGCCCACGCCGCTTGCCAGGCGGTCGCTGAACGTCCCTCCAAGGCCTACAACCCGCTTTTCCTGTACGGCGGCGTCGGGATGGGCAAAACCCACCTGATGCAGGCGATCGGACACGAGATCAAGCGGCGTCAACCTCAGGCTGCCATCTGCTACATATCGAGCGAGAAGTTCACCAACGAGATGATCAACTCGCTGCGCTATGACAAGATGACCACCTTCCGCGACAAGTTTCGAACCGTCGACGTGCTGCTGGTGGACGACATCCAGTTCCTGGCTCAGAAAGAACGCACCCAGGAAGAGTTCTTCCACACCTTCAACGCGCTGCACGAGTCGCTGAAACAGATCGTGATCGCCAGCGACCGTCCTCCCAAAGAGTTGGCGGAAGTCGAAGATCGTCTGCGCAGCCGGTTTGAGTGGGGATTGATTGCCGACATTCAACCTCCAGATCTTGAGACCAAAGTCGCGATTCTGCAGAAGAAGGCGGAGCAGGAGAAAGTTTCTGTTCCCACCGACGTCGCGCTTTATATCGCGTCCAATATCCGCTCGAACGTGCGCGAGTTGGAAGGCGCTCTGATCCGATTGGTCGCTCACTCGTCTTTGATCGGCGCCGAGATCACCCTGCCGTATGCCCAGCAGGTGCTCAAGAACTTCATTGATTCCCAGGCACGCAAGGTGACCATCGAATCGATTCAGAAAGCGGTGGCTGAGCAATTCGGCCTGCGCCTGGTCGAGATCAAGGCCAAGAACAACTCGCGCGCGATCGTCTACCCTCGCCAGATCGCGATGTACCTTGCCAAGCATTTGACCGAAGCCTCGCTTCCGGAAATCGGTCGTCAGTTCGGCGGCAAACATCACACCACCGTTCTCCACTCAGTCGAGAAGATCGACGAGAGCCGGAAGAACGATAAGGATTTGAACAGGCTGCTGAATAAATTGACGGAGCAGTTGGGGGGATGAATCGCGGCTGCCGCACACTTTTCCACTCAGCAGGCCAGTCTTCCTTCGCTTCGCCTGTGGAGCGAGTGTGGAATCTGTGCAAGGTCCGGATCTTTGCCGACGGGCGGCCAAAATTTGCTATGGCCTCCGGCGTTCCGAGGCCCGATTGTTTACACGAGGTGCCAGAGCAAAGTTGATGACCGGACGGCGGTTGCGGTAAATTTCCACATTTCCGAAGCACCTACTGTTACTACTGGTTTTATAGGTTTTTGATTTGATATAAGGGAGTAACAGAAGTAGCCTCGCGCAACGGGAGACTCTGGTTATGCCGGTAGAAGCAATGGCCTCAGCCACAGGCACTACGACGATGGAGATCACAGTCGCCAAGTCTGAACTCTTGCGGGAACTGACGGCGACGCAAGGCGTGGTCGAACGCAAGACCACGATTCCAATTCTTTCCAATTATCTTTTTGAAGCTGCCGGCGACAAACTCTCCATTACCGCGACCGATCTCGACCTGAGCCTGCGAACCTCATGCAACGCCAAAGTGAAGAAAGAAGGCTCGTGTACGATTCCGGCGCGCAAGCTTCATGACTACGTAAAGTTGCTGCCCGACGCCGATATCACCATCCGCTTGCTGGAGAATCATTGGGTCAGCATCCGCTGCGGGCGGTCCAACACTAAGATGGTGGGCATGGCCAAGGCCAACTTCCCGACACTACCGGTTTTCCCGACCGCCGGCGCGGTGAAGATTCCAGGACAGGTTCTGCGCTCGATGATTGCGAAAACCGGATTCGCCATTGCCAGCGAAGAATCGCGCTATACGCTCAACGGCGCGCAAATGATCCTGAAGCCCGAGTCGATCACCATGGTCGCGACAGACGGCCATCGCCTGGCTCATATCGAGCGTCCGGGAGAGAAGTTCGACGGCGTTTCGGGCGAGATGAAGACGCTGGTCCCAAAGAAGGCCATGGACGAACTGAAGTCGCTGCTCGATTCCACCGAAGCCGACTTCATTGATTTCGCAAAAGACGAGTCCACTCTGTTCTTCCGCATCGGGCCGCGGTTGCTGACCTCGCGCCAACTTGACCGGACAATTTCCCAACTACGAAGCCGTCCTGCCCAAGGACAACAGCAAGAGCATCCTGCTGCACGGAGAAGAGTTCGGCCAGGCTATCTCCCGTGTCGCGCAATTTGCCGATGAGCGTTCGCGCGCGGTGCGCATCAAGTTGGAAAATGGGGAACTGAAGCTGTCGGCTTCCTCCACCGAGACTGGCGAATCCGAAGATTCGCTCGAAACCGACTACAAGGGCGAGACCCTGACCATCGGCTTCAACGCGCAATACTTGCTGGACTTCCTGAAAGCAACAGGCGCTGGAGATGTGAAGCTGGAACTGAAGGACGCCCAGTCCGCCGGCCAGCTACGGCCCGCCGATTCCGAGGACTACAAGTACCGCTACATCGTGATGCCGATGCGGATCTGAGGCACTGTCGCATGGGACGGCTTTGAAGCAGATTCCTGCCTATCGCTAACGTTTCGGCTTGGAATGACAAAACTGGGTCGCAGTGCTCCTTATTTTCCTTTCAGGAAACCTATTCAGCCCAGCCATCTCTGCGCTTGACCTGCCCCCTGTCCCCGCGTACATTGCCGCCAACTCCCCTAGGAGGGGCAACCATGCTTTCTGGATTCAAGCAATTCATCCTTCGCGGAAACGTTGTGGATCTGGCAGTCGGCGTCGTCATCGGCGCGGCATTTGGTTCGGTCGTGACGGCCTTCACCGCAGATCTGCTCACTCCTTTCATCGCTACTCTGGTGGGCAAGCCGGATTTCTCAGCAATTAACTTCACGGTGGGAACCGCCGTCTTCAAACTTGGCGATTTCCTGAATGTGCTGATCTCGTTTCTGCTGGTGGCGGCGGCGGTGTACTTCTTCGTCATTACGCCAATCAACGCGCTGATCGCCCGCACCCGCAAGGCTCCTGCGCCGGCCGATCCGACGACCAAGAAATGCCCCGAGTGCCTGAGCGAGATTCCCATTGACGCCCGGCGCTGTGCGCATTGCACCAGTCCTTTGAGCGCAGCGCACGCGGCGTAACGCGGGGCTGCTGAATCCGATAAGATGAGCAGGATGGTCTCTCGACTATTCCTGCTCGTATTTTTATGCTCGTGCCTGCTCGCCTTGGCCCAGGAGACGGGGCAGAAAGTCGCTCCCCAGAAAACTGCGAACAATCTAGAGTCGGCGCAACTCGGCTCGCTCGCCGACAACGTCTACCGCAATCCGTTTTTCGGGTTTTCCTTCAAGATTCCGCTTAGCTGGGTCGATCGTACCGAGACCATGCGTGAGGGCAGCGAACCCGGCAAATCGCTGGTGATGCTTGGTGAATTTCAACACCCGCCCGAGGTCACTGCTGAGACCACCAACTCGGCCGTCGTTTTCGCCGCCGAGAGCACCTCAACCTATCCCAAGCTAAAAACCGCGCGCGACTACTTCGGGCCGATCCAGGAAGTTACCAAAGCCAAGGGATTCGAAGTTTACAACGATCCCTATACCTTCACGGTGGGTACCAAGGAACTGTTGCGCGCTGATTTCAGCAAGCAGATCGGGAACGCGGCCTTCTTCCAGTCGACGCTGGTGATGATCGAGAAGGGTTATATCGTCTCCTTCACGTTTCTTGGAACCGATAACGACGAAGTAGAAGGCTTGATCGAAAAACTGAGCTTCTCGGGCAAGCGGGCGAACAAGAGATAGATCGATAGCGGTCTATGTGTGGGCTGGTGAAGGGACGATTTTTGGCTCGCGAATGCCAAAAATCCCGCCATTTACCCAGCCGGTTCGGGGCTCGAAAAAGCGGCTCTCCTGTGTTAAAATAACCGCTACGTTCTGATGCATTAAGTATTTGAGATTTCAGTAAGTTGGGGCTATTTCCAGGGCATCAGATTCGGGCGATAATCGCACACTTGATCAAGCCTCTTTCCACGGAGTTGAATGGCGACCAAAGAGATCAGCACTGCCATCGATACGAAAACTAAAAACGGGAGGGTTACCCCCATCAACGGAGGCAACGGAGATTACACAGCCGATTCGATCAAAGTATTGGGCGGCATGGAAGCCGTCCGCAAACGTCCCGCCATGTACATTGGCTCGACGGGCGAAATCGGATTGCATCATCTCGTCTACGAAGTTGTAGACAACTCTGTTGACGAAGCTCTCGCCGGACACGCCGATAAAATTGATGTCACGATTCACATCGACAACTCGATCACCGTCGTAGATAACGGCCGCGGCATTCCCGTGGACACGATGGATATCGACGGCGAAAAAGTTCCTGCCGCGCAGGTGGTGATGACAACCCTGCACGCCGGCGGAAAATTCGATTCGTCCACCTACAAAGTTTCCGGCGGACTGCACGGCGTCGGTGTCTCATGCGTGAATGCGCTCAGCGAGGATCTGAATCTCGAGATCTGGCGCGACGGCTTCACGTTTGAACAGAACTATTCCAAAGGCGAGCCCACCAGCAAGCTGAAGAAGGCCGGCGCAACCAAGAAGCGCGGCACCAAAGTTCACTTCCTGCCCGATAAGAGCATCTTCACTGCGACCGAATACAACTACGACACGCTGGCGCAGCGCTTGCGCGAACTGGCGTTCCTGAACAAGGGACTGCTGATCACGCTGACTGACGAGCGCACCACCGACGCAAAAACCGGCGAGCCGAAGACCGCCGATTTCAAGTACAACGGCGGCATCGCGGAATTTATCAAGCACCTGAATCGCGGGAAATCGGTGCTGCACGACAAGCCGATCTACATGGAAGCTGAGCGCGATGGCGTGGCCATGGAAATCGGCCTGCAATACAACGACGCTTATTCCGAAAGCATTTTCACCTTCGCCAACAACATCAACACCGTTGACGGCGGCAGCCATCTTTCCGGATTCCGCACGGCGCTCACCCGCACCATCAACTACGCCGGGCAGCAGATGGCTCTGTTCAAAGATGTGAAAGAAAATCTGACTGGCGACGACGTGCGTGAAGGCCTGGTTGCGGTGATCAGCGTGAAGCTGCCGCAGCCGCAATTTGAAGGACAGACCAAGGGCAAGCTGAATTCCGATATCGCCGGCATCGTGCAGGCATTCGTGAATGAGCGGCTTGGCGCATTCTTTGAGCAGAACCAGACCGTAGCGCGCAAGATCATCAACAAAGCAATCGACGCGGCTCGCGCTCGCGAAGCCGCACGTAAAGCGCGCGATCTGACCCGCCGCAAAGGCGCGCTGGATGGCGGAGGCCTGCCGGGCAAGCTCGCTGACTGTTCTGAGAAACAGCCCGACCGTTGCGAACTGTTCCTGGTCGAAGGCGAGTCCGCAGGTGGGACCGCCAAGCAGGGACGCGATCGCCGTTTTCAGGCCATTCTCCCGTTGAAGGGAAAGATTCTCAACGTCGAGAAGGCGCGCTACGACAAGATGCTGGGGCACGAAGAAATTCGCGCCATGATCACCGCGCTCGGCACCGGTATTTCGAAGGAAGATTTCGATCCCGCCAAGCTTCGTTACGGCAAGATCATCCTGATGACCGACGCCGACGTGGACGGAAGCCACATCCGCACACTGCTGCTGACGTTCTTCTTCCGTCACATGCAGGATCTGATCAAGCGCAACAACGTTTACATCGCGCAACCGCCGCTTTATTCGATCAAGAAGGGCCGCTCGCAGCAGTACATCAAGAACGACGACGAATTCGACAAAGTGATGTTGAAGCGCGCGTCTGAAGGAGTGATCATTCGGTACGGCGAAGGCGCGGCCAAACTCGAAGGCGCGAACCTGTCGAAGTTCATGATGACTTTGAAGGAATATCTCGGTTACTTCGACAAGGTGCAGAAGCGCACGCGCGACGAACACGTTACGGAAATCCTCCCCAAGCTGGATCTTGCCAAGCACGTCGATTTCGAAGGCGACAAGAAAGAGACGCCCAAGAAGATCGAGAAGCTGGAAAAAGAACTGAAGAAAATCCAGAAGGCGCGGCAGTTCCGCGAAGTCGAGAGCCGCTTCGACGAAGAGCACAACCTTTGGGAAGTGCGCTACGTCGATTCGCAAGGGGCTGAGCACCTGGTGAACTGGGAACTCGTTTCCAGTCCTGAGTACCGGCAGTTACTGTCGAAGTTCAAACAGATTGAGCCGTATCTTGAGCCGCCATTCATCGTCGAGACGATTGCGAAGGCCAAGCAGCCCAGCAACGGCAACGAAGAGCTGAGCGACGCCGAAGCGCGAGGATATCGAGAAGGCGCAGAAGCGCACCAGCAAGCAGGTCCCGAAGTCGGACAAGCCGATTGAAGCGGTGACCGTGGAAAAGACTTCCGCGCGCGATCTGTTCGATTACGTAAAAAAAGAAGGCAGCAAAGGTTACGATGTGCAGCGCTACAAAGGCCTGGGCGAAATGACCTCGCAACAGCTCTGGGAGACCACCATGGACCCCGAGAAGCGCACGCTGCTGTCGGTGAAGCTGGAAGACATCGCTGCGACCGAAACCATCTTCTCCACGCTGATGGGCGAAGACGTCGAAGCCCGGCGCAAGTTCATCGAAGAGAATGCGCTGGATGTGAAGAACCTGGATATCTAGTAACGACTGTGCTGTTACCAAGGGCGGCTTTCCAGCCGCCCTTTTCTTTTGCAAGTTCCTCGTTAGCCGCCGTTCTCCGCACAAGGAGAACGGGCTATGGCGACGATGTGGCTATCCTGGGCGCAACGAAACAAACTGCTGGCGGCAATGCCAGTCTTGGCCGGGTTGCTGATTCTGGCGGTGATCATTCCAAATTTGCTGCGCACTCGGGTTCCGGTTGGAACGGCGCAGGAATATGTTCGACAAAAAGACCAGGATCAACGCTTTGAACTCGCCGGCCAGAGAGCGATCAACTCCGCTTTTCTCGCATCGCCCGCCCAATCCACCTCAGCCAATGTTTCGGATCGTAAAATCGTTCATACCGGCTCCGTGGAGTTGACCGTCAAAGACCCGAAAGATTCTGCGCAGCAAGTTCGCACGCTTGCCGAGGAACTTGGAGGGTACGTTGAGGCTTCCGAAATCGCTGGCCAGGAGAGCGTCAACGCGACACTGACGATTCGTGTGCCTGCGACGCGGCTAGAGGATGCCAAGGCAGAACTAACGAAACTGGCCCTTCACGTCGACAACGAGAAGTCGAATGCGCAGGACGTCACCCGGCAATATGTCGATACGGAAGCCCGCCTGCGGAACTTACGAGCCCAAGAAGCGCAATATCTTTTGATCATGAAGAGCGCGGTGAAGGTACAGGACATGCTCGACGTGAGTGAGCATCTCAGCCAGATTCGAGGAGAGATTGAGCAGCAGCAAGCTGAGTTTCAGACGCTCTCAAAGCAAATCGAGATGGCATCTCTGGTGATTTCGCTTCGCTCTCAGGTCGATACCGCTGTCTTCGGCCTGAACTGGCGCCCTCTCTACCAGCTGAAGCTGGCGACCCGTCAGGCTCTGGACGGTCTTGGCGCTTACGCGAGCACGATGGTTTCAATCGTTCTGTATCTGCCGGTGCTGCTGTTGTGGGGAGCGACGATCCTGTTCGGCGCGGTCGTGAGTTGGCGAATATTACGCTGGACGGTTCGGACGTTCTTTGCGCGACCCGCGACAGCGTAGGGACAGCCACGCTCGGCTATCCCTACACGGCTCACGCCGCCTGGAAGGGCGCGTCGCTGTCGTCGGCCACTTCAACCAGTTCGACATTCGGAACTCCCGCATCGCGGGCAGCTTTCTCTGCTTCGTCGCGCGTTGAGCCGGTGCCTACCAGCGTGTGATCCGCCAGAGAAATGGCCGCCCAAGTGCCTGCCTGCAATCCCATCAAAATCTCGCGGTGCGAATTTTCCGCCTCCGAATCAGTGGCAGGATTCGCCGGATCCGAGATGCTCGGCGGATCGCTGGTGGGAAATGAATCAGCCAGAGCTTTGTCTAAAGCCTTCTCCCGCTTCTCGTCTTCGGTGTGCGCTCTGCGATCTTCGGGATCGCGGCCTTGATCTTGACGCTGGTCAAAATTTGAATGCATAGGAATCCTCCTGTTTCAGGTTCTCGCGTACATGGCACTTGGGCTATCGGGCAGAACCCTGAGATTCTGCCCCGAATCTATTTATGCGCCTTAGACTGGCCGAGTTTGTTGTAGTCGCGCATGTAAACCCGCAGCCCGGACTCCATGGTTGTCTTCGAATATCCCGCCGCCAATTGTTCTTTGTAGTGGTCAAGATAAAAATCGAAAGGGTCGGCAGGATTCATGTCGATCAGAATCATGTCGGTATCGGTCATGGTCAGCTTACCGAAGCGAAGCTGCGCGCCGCGATAAGCCATGTAATTTCCCTTGATTCCCGGGTCTTTTCCCGCCTGAGCCGCATCGCCGAATATTTCGACAATGTCGTTTCCCTGCACCCTAACCTGGGTTACCTTCCCGGCGATCTTCGGAGGGGGCAGAATTGCCGTGGCATCGAGGATCAGATCGTCCCCCTCCACCTGCACGCCTGAAATTTTCCTAGTGTTGATCAGGCTCTGTATTTTCAGGCCAAGGAGATCCATCAGACCTTTCACCGGAAGCTTGGCGGCTTTGATCTTGGTCGCATGCAGCCGGATTTTTCCATCGGGAGTGGGGGACACAGTTCCATCAGTCTCGAACGGAAGGTCTCCCTTCGAATGCAACTGCCCTTTGATCTTCAAACTCTGTCCTTCGGTCGTGATGGAAAGTTTTTTCAGCGGAGCATCCGGGGCGTTGAACACATTCTGGTTGAGAACGTTCGCCAGCGAATCAGCGCTGATGGCGATCTCTGCGTACTTCATCTCCAGAGAGAACGAATGCGCATCGTCGAATATCGGCATCCCGCCCGGCTTGGTGGGAACGAACTCTCCCCTCAAACGGGAGATGTGAACGGCGATTTGCGGCGAATAGTGATACTGGATGTTGCGCATCCAGACATCGACCGCGCCGCCCTGGTTTGATTGAGCCAGAGATACGGCACAGCAGAGCAACAGCCATACCCATGCGGATTTCCGAGTCACAGGATGCATGTAGATGCAGTACTTCGCGCTCGAGTTACTTCCGGTTACCTTCGGGCCATCCGCCCGGTTCGCGAAATGATGCAAGCTGCTGATCCGCTCGCGTTCTCCGGATGAAGGCCAGAGTTCCTCCCCTCTGACCGGGTACGTAACAGGAGAACATCATGAAGAAGCTGCTGCTTTTGCTGTTTCTGTGCTCGCTCGCGTGGGGGCAGGAGAAGTCTGACGCGGGCGCTCCAGCGCTCACTATCTACAACGCCAATTTTTTCGTGGCTCGGGAGCGGGTTCCGCTGGATCTGAAAGCGGGCATCAACCATGTCGAATTATGCGGGCATTGCATCGCACCTGGAGCCGGACTCTGTCATCCTGCGCGACCCCAGCGGCCGTGCACTGCAGATTCTGGAACAGAATTATCGCAACGATCCCATCTCGCAGGAACTGCTGCTCTCGTTCTATGAAGGCAAGACGATCGATTTCCTGCGTGCGCACGGCGACAGAAAAGAGATCGTCGGGGCAAAATCGTTCGCAGCGGCTATGTTCCAGTCGAGCTATGCGCAAGGCTATCCGCAGACCGGCTACAGCCAGCCGATCATTGAAGTGGACGGCGTGCTGCGCTTCGGATTACCCGGACAGCCGCTGTTTCCGGCACTCACGGGCGACTCCATTCTGAAGCCGACTTTGAGCTGGTTGCTGCAAACCAACGAACCGGGAAATTCGATGCCGAGATCTCCTACGTCAGCGGCGGCATGAGCTGGCATGCGGACTACAACCTGGTGGTCTCGGACAAGTCCAATGCGCAAGTCTGATCTGCTCGACATGGTCGGCTGGATCACCATGAACAACCAGAGCGGCAAGACCTTTGAGAACGCGCACATCAAGCTGCTGGCCGGAGACGTGAACAAAATACAAGCGCCGTTCTCAGCGCGCAATGCTATGCCGCGCGAGGCGAAGGCCATGAATGATGCCGCATTGGCGCCCGTGGTCAGCGAGAAGTCATTCGATGAATTCCATCTCTACACGCTTGCAGCGCCCGACCACCTTGCGCGACCAGGAAACCAAGCAAGTGGAATTTGTGGGCGCGAACGCGGATTCATGCGCAGCGCATCTATGTTTACGACGGCGCGCAGACCGCGGCAATATGGCTACTACAACCCGGAACAAATCCGGCAGGATCCCGGCTACGGCACCGCGTCCAATCCGAAAGTCTGGGTGATGGAGGAGTTCAAGAACTCCGACACCAATCATCTTGGAATCGCCCTGCCCAAAGGCAGGCTGCGTTTTTATCGGCGCGATACCGATGGGCATCTGGAATTTGTCGGCGAGAACACGATTGATCACACTCCGAAAGACGAAACCATCCGCGTGTATACCGGCAATGCATTCGATGTAGTCGGACGAGCGCAAGCGCACCAACTATCACGTGGATTCAAACGCAGCACTGGATGGACGAATCTTTCGAGATTCGTGTGCGCAATCACAAGAAAGAAGCGGTGAACGTGCGCGTGGTCGAGCACCTGTATCGCTGGACGAACTGGAAGCTCACCGATCAATCGCAGGAATCGCACAAGACCGATGCACAGACAATCGAGTTTCCGGTCACGGTCGCGCCCGATGGCGAGCAGGTCGTTACGTACACGGTGCATTATTCCTGGTAGCCCTGAATTGGCAATTGCCGATCGCCAATTTGCCATTGATCGACCACGCCGGGATACATCGCAAAAGGGTACAAACGATCGAATGCGATCCAGGTAGCCGCGAGCACTAGAAACAGCAGGACGCTTCCTTCCGGGCCGACGGTGCCTCCACTGAGCAACGTCGGCCCGTGAAAGGATGTTCGCAACAGGTGGCCGGGAAACATCTGCCCGCTGTCGGGCACGGCATAAAAGTAAGTTTCAGCCCAATCCCATGCCGCGTGAAAGCCCACCGCAAACCAGAGATTCCCAGTGCGCCGTAAAGTAAGACAGAAGAAGAATCCAATGCTGGCAGCGCCCAGAACGCCGATCCAACTTTCGCCGGCATTGCCCAGGTGAATGGCTCCAAAAAGCACCGACATAAAAACCGCTGCCGGCCAGAAGCCCATTCCTTGCGTCAGCGTGAATAGCGGATAGCCGCGTACGGAGAACTCCTCGAACAGAGCAACGGCGAGAAACATCGCCGAATAAAACCCGGCAAATTTCAAAGCGCGAATCCCGTGGATGGCTACACCTCCGAAAGAAACGACGCCGGCGATCCGCATCACGAGCAACAAGCAACTGAGGGAAAGAAATCCCCAGACCGCACCCAGCCAGAAAAGTTTTCCGAACGCCCGTCGCAGGGGCAAGCCGTATTCACCGAATGGCCGCCGCTCCAGTCGAGCCAGGATCAGCGCCGGGACAAACCCGGAGATCAGGTATTGCAACTCCCCCAGCAACCTCAGCCAGAGCAGGCCCAGCCCTTGCGGGCTCCACAGCTCATAAATGGTGCTGAGGGAGAAAAATACGACGATCCCCATAATGACGTACAAGGTGAATCGCCATCCCGGACGCAAGCCTTGTTCCTGCGAAAAAAAAGCTCATGCGCAAAAGGAGGAGGCGGGGGCGAGGAAGTAAATACAGGTAGATCGGATGAGGCCGGCGGAGAAGAGCCCTCGGCCTCGGGATCGGCAAAAACGCGCTCTTTCGGCTCGTCCATGGATGGGGGATTTCCGTAACCGTCCATTGCCATGGTAAAACACTCGGTTTCCCTCATGGGCCAATTTTTCACCCGCGACCGATTTGGAACACCGCAGGTTTACGCGGCACTGCTGCTGGTGGCTTTCTGCGCGCAATGCATTTGGCTGGTCCATCGCAGTGTTAGCAGCGAGCTGCCGTTCTCCACGGAAAGTGCGCGCATCGAAGCGGGTCTGGGCCAGTGGCATGGGAAGGGAGTCGCTAAAACCTCGCCCGCGACCGGGCCACGGGAGGAGTCGCATCCGGAAGTTTACGATCCCAATCACTCCCCGCTTTGGTACCTGATTCCCGCATTTCCCGTCTGGATCTGGCCTCATGCGGAGGAGAACCACGTGGCGGCAACCTGGATTTGGCTGGGGCGCACTCCGTACATCGTGTTTGGAATTCTGCTTGGCGCTTCGTTGTGGTACGTGGCGCGACGTCTCTACGGGAACCAGGGCGGCTACATCGCGCTGGTGCTGTACTGCTTTTCGCCGGGAGTTATTCGCAGCAGCTCGCTATGGTCGGCGCCACCGGAGATGGGGGCGGCATGGGGCGCCTTCGGCGCGATCTTCACTGCCATTGCAGTCGCGCACACGTTGTACGCTCCGCGCGAAGTCGTACTCTGGAACTGGCGCCGCATTCTGCTGCTGGGCCTCTCGTTGACGCTGGCAGTTGGATCGCAATTTTCACTCTGGTTGTTGATTCCGATTGCGCTGGCTTTCATGCTGTATCTTGCGCCCACGCGCCGCGGCGCGGCACTCGTCATATGGTTCTCAGCTGGCGTAGTGGGATTTTTTC
Organism: Terriglobia bacterium; assembly: GCA_963797845.1. Classification (GTDB taxonomy): domain Bacteria; phylum Acidobacteriota; class Terriglobia; order Terriglobales; family Acidobacteriaceae; genus DASREM01. The sequence goes on along the minus strand of CAWCRE010000002.1, from coordinate 72,445 downwards.
TTCTCTTCGCCGCCTACTTCTTCCACCCGGGAATCATGCTGCAGAGCCTCAGGCAGGCGCATAGGTTGGGCCTCTCGTGGCAAGCGGCGGGAATGTCTGGCGCCTACCAGGAGTTGATTGTCCACTTCGCGCAGATCAGCCCAGCGCTGCTGATTCTGTTCCCGATTGCCTTGTTGGTGTATGCCACGTGGCCGAGGGCGCGTTACTTCGGAAACACTGCTCCGCTTCTGGTGGTTGCCGCGCTGCTGGCGCTGGCCCTGCTTACTCCGCATTACCCGGGATTCGGGTTCACGCTGGTTGCGGTTCCCTTTCTTCTGGTGTTCATCGCGGGAGTGATCTCCGACCTGCTTGAGACCAAGTACCGCAATTTGGTCGGGGCCTGCGTGTGGGGACTGATCCTGGGTGTGGCATTCTGGAACCTGAGCAGCCTGATCAAGGCTGGCCGGGGCTGAATTCCCTGGAACCTTGCTCACAATCTCTGCGTACCCCCGTCTGTGACCTAGGAGGTCGTATGCACCCGCCAAAGTACCGCTCACTTTTGCTGGCAATCGCGCTGTTTGCTCCTGTGTTGGCCTGGTCTCAGTCCGACAGCAACTTTCACTGGTCCGGCAAACTCGCTCCCGAGAACGTGGTAGAGATCAAGAACCTGAATGGCCGCATCGAGGCAGAGCCCGCGAGCGGGGACCAGGTCGAGGTCACCGCCGAGAAATTCGGGCCGGACGCTGACAAGGTGAGAGTCGTGACCGTGCCGAGCTCCAGTGGCGTGACCATCTGCGCGATTTATCCGGGCGCCAGCGACAGCGACTGCCAGCCCGGCCCCGACTGGCACACCCATGAGGTCCACGGAAATAACACCAAGGTGAATTTTCACGTGCGCGTGCCCGATACTGTGCGCTTCTCAGCCCAAAGCGTGAACGGAGAAATTCGCGCCGACAACCTGGGCAAGAACGTGGTGGCAAAAACCGTTAATGGCTCTGTAAACGTTTCGACTAAGGAGTGGGCCGACGTTTCTTCGGTTAACGGCAGCGTCGAAGCTCGCATGGGCCGCGCTGACTGGGAGGGAACGCTTCACATCAAGACGGTGAATGGCTCCATCACGCTGGAAATGCCAAACGACCTGAGCGCCGACGTGAATTTCCGCTCGGTCAATGGCCGCCTCAACTCTGATTTCCCGCTGACCGTGCAAGGCAGTATGGGCGGCCGTCACCTCGAAGGAAAGATCGGTGGCGGAGGAAGGCAGCTGGTGGTTGAGACCGTGAATGGCAGTGTCGACTTGAAAAAGGGGACTATCTAAATCCCGCGTCGGCCACCGGGCTGAGCTGAAATTGTGTAGGGACGGACGAATGGGTCCGTCCCTACGTGTTTTCCGCTGATGCCTGATGTTTCTTTTCAGCTACTTAGCCCCTGGTCACTCGCCCTACCCCAAGCAATTTCACGCAACTCTTCGGCCCTCAACACGTTCTAATAGAAGTAGCTGCTGCCTCTGGGAGGGGCATGCTATGTCCGAACTCGGATATGATGGCTTCATGAAGCGCGCACTTCCGGCTCTGATCGCGGGTTTTGCCCTGATACTCATTCCTGGCGCACTGGCACAAATCAACGGCGTCCCAGCTTCTGTCTCGTCCATCGGTTTTGGCGGGCACTTTAATTCCCCAGGCGTTCCCGCAAGTGTGACCTCGATCGGTCCGCGCGGCATTGTTCCCAACCATCAGTTTTTCGTTACGCCGAACTGCTGCATCAACCCGCTGTTTCCCACCGCGCCGATAGTCCCCGGTCACCATCATCACGGAAACCGTGGAGTAGGCTATGGCGGTGTTGCCGTTTACCCGGTGCCGTATCCCGTTGCGGTTCCAGCTGATGGCGAGGAAGTGGGGCCCGAGCAGGCCGAAGACCAATACAACGGGGGGCCGACAATTTTCGATCGCCGCGGCCCAGGCAGCGAAGCTTATGCAGAGCCACGGCGTTCGGTTGAAGCTCCGGTTGAAACTGCATCCGCTGGCGTTCCTGACGCTCCCGCGCCCGACCAGCCAAAGACTGTTCTGATCTTCAAAGACGGACACCAGGCGGAAGTCGAAAACTACGCCATCGTCGGCGACACTTTGTATGATCTTTCGGAAGGGCGCCGCCACAAGATCGCGCTTGCGGATCTGAATCTCGAGGCCACAGCGCAACAGAACGACGATCGAGGGATTGACTTCACAGTTCCCGCAACCGCTGCTTCGAACTGAGGAATGCTTAAAGCATTTGCGATCGCGCTGCTCGGAGTGACAAGCATCACCCCACTTCTGTACGCGCAACGCGGTGGAGTCGTGATCGCATCCGGCCCGCATTTCGGCATTCAAGCGTCTCCGCAAGGATCAGGATTTCACTCAGGGCCGTTTGCCCGGAGATCGACCGCACTGTATGCAGGCGATCCTTTTTTCTTGGACTATGGTGATTACTACAGGCCGAACGCCTTGCAGACGTCTCCTCCGCAAGTCGTAATTGTGCAAACCGCCCCAGTCCCACCGGAGCCGGCACCTGCGAAACTTGAACCCTTGATGATCGAGTGGCGTGGCGACCGTTACGTGCGAGTTGCAAACAACGCCACTCCGGCGCCGCTGGACTACGCGGGTCCGTCTGCGACGTCTCCCACGATCGCCCACCCGGCGTTGCCTGCGACACTTGTCTTCCGCGATGGTAGCCGGCAGGAGATCATCAGTTATACGATCGTGGGCGACGCTCTCTACACCGACGGTGATCGTTGGATCAGCGGATCCTGGAGCAAAAAGATTGCGCTGGCTTCACTCGACGTGCCTTCGACTCTGCGCGTCAACCAGGAGCGTGGGGTGCCCTTCCGCTTGCCAAGTTCTCCGAATGAAGTCATGGTGCGTCCGTAAGCTGTTCAAGACGCGTCGTCCTGTGGATTTTCCATCTATTCTCACCGCCTGATCATCAAATTTAAAGCAGGTTCATGGGCATAGTGAGAATTCAAACTTTGTTTCGATACTTCGCATTTTTTGGTTTCCTTGCAGCAATCGTATTCATTCAACGCTTCTGGTTCGTGAATGCATGGCGATGGATTGAGAGCGTCGAGCGCAGTGCTTGGCGCAACGTCTTTCAAGGACTATGGATCGTCGCGCTCCTAGTGATGTTGGCAACATTCTTCGAGCCGTTCTTCGGCCGGTTGGTCCCTAAGGGTCCGTTTGGAACCTGGCTCACCGGAGGAGCGCGTGTGTGGTTAGTGGCATCCGTGTTCGCGTTCCTGGCTTATCAATCCGTAGAACTCCTGGGATGGATCTCGCGCTCAGCTTCCGGTACCGAACGCGCGACATTCGACCCTGGACGGCGCGACGCGTTTCGCTATCTCGCCTACGTTGCGGGTAGCTTGCCGTTGATCGCTGCGACTTACGGATTCGCGGCCGGGCGTCTGCGCTACCAGGTCCAGCGAGTGAACGTCCCGATCGCCGGCCTGCCGAAAGAACTCGACGGTTTGCGTATCGCGCAATTGAGCGACATTCATATTGGCGAGTTCATGCCTCGCGACGAAATCCGCCGCGCGGTGCAGATGACCAATGACCTGCGTGCGGACCTCGCGGTAGTGACCGGAGATTTCGTCAGCAGCCACAATGATCCGTTGGATGTTTGTATTTCCGAACTCAGCAGGCTGAGGGCTCCGCTGGGAGTGTGGGGATGCAACGGCAATCATGAAATCTATGCCGGCGCAGAAGACGCCGCGACAGAGCTGTTTCAGCAACACGGCATGAAACTGCTGCGCCAGGAGAATGCGGAGCTCGACTGGCGTGGCGCGAAGTTCAACTTGATCGGCGTCGACTATCAACGTGACTTCATGACGCGCGGTCCGTCGGGAAAAGCTCTGGCCGGGATTGAGTCCCTGGTGCGGCACGACATGCCGAACGTGCTGTTGTCGCACAATCCGAATTCATTTCATCGCGCGGCTGAATTAGGCATCGAACTCAGCCTCGCCGGCCACACTCACGGCGGCCAAGTAAAAGTCGAGATCGTGGACCATACGATCAGCCCCGCACGCTTGATCACGGATTTTGTCGCTGGTCTTTATCGCCTCCCGATGACCAACGGCAACTCTGGGAAGACTGCGTTTCTGTACGTGAACCGCGGCTTGGGGACGTTTGGCTTCCCGGTGCGGCTGGGAGTTCCACCGGAGATCACGCTGCTGACGTTACGAGCAGCCTAAGCGACCTTCCTTTGTGACCTTCGTGTCCTCTGTGGTGAGAGTTTTTCCAACTCTCACATCTTCCAGAACCCTCACATAGCGTTATCGCATCCATAGGCCGATGCGAACCCCATGCGACGAGGGCGTTCTGCGCACGCCGGAAGCCGTAGCGCAGTGTACGCGGGAGGCTGCTCCGTGGATTCTGACCGCGACCATCCTCGGCTCCAGCATGGCGTTCATCGACAGTACCGTGGTGAATGTTGCCTTGCCGGTCCTGCAGCAAACCTTTAAAGCCAGTGTGGTAGACGTGCAGTGGGTCGTGGAGTCGTATGGACTGCTGCTCGGAGCCTTGATCCTCGCGGGAGGGGCGCTCGGGGATGTCTTTGGGCGTCGAAAACTCTTTCTCGTCGGCGTGAGCATCTTTGCGGCCGCTTCGGCTTGGTGCGGTTTCGCTGGTAGTATTCACCAACTCATTGTGGCGCGCGCCGTACAGGGCCTAGGTGCCGCCCTTCTTACCCCTGAGAGTCTTGCCATCATCAGCGCGTCCTTCGACGAGAAGGAGCGAGGGCAGGCCATAGGAACCTGGTCCGGCTTCACCGCCATCACGACCGCGATCGGCCCGGTGCTCGGCGGATGGTTGATTGAACATGCCTCCTGGCGATGGGCATTTTTTCTGAATCTTCCAATCGCGGCCGCGGTGATCGTGCATTTCGTTATGGCGCGTGCCTGAGAGCCGAAGTCCGTCCGCGAAGGGGATTGATTGGCTAGGAGCAATTCTGGCAACGTTCGGTCTCGGCGGGATCGTTTTCGGGCTGATCGAATCTTCAACTCTGGGATGGCGGAACCAGTGGGTGATTCTCAGCTTGGCCCTAGGCGTCATTTGCTTGATCGTGTTCGTGGTTTCTGAAACGCGAGTTTCGTCACCCATGATGCCGCTCTCGCTTTTCCGTTCCGGCGTATTTACCGGGGCGAATCTGCTGACCTTGTTTCTCTATTCGGCTCTTGGGATTTTCTTCTTCGTCTTTCCACTCAACTTGATTCAAATCCAAAAATATTCCGCCACCCAGGCTGGGGGCGCGGCCTTGCCACTGATCTTCTGCATGTTCTTTCTCTCACGCTGGTCGGGCGGACTCGTCGCCAAGTACGGCCCCAGGAAGCCGCTGGTGATCGGACCTCTGATTGTGGCTTTGGGATTCCTGCTCTTCATGCTCTCTGGACTTGCTGGCTCGTACTGGAAGAATTTCTTTGGCGCGTTCCTTGTACTCGGCTTCGGGATGGCGGTCACCGTCGCGCCGCTCACCACGGTGGTGATGAACTCCGTTGGCCCGAACCGCGCAGGCGCTGCCTCGGGGATCAACAATGCCGTCGCCCGCATCGCGGGATTGCTGGCGATCGCTGTCTTCGGCATCCTGCTGGTACATTCATTCGGCTCGCGGCTGGAGCGGGACCTGTCTCGAGTCGCGATCCCGCAGGAAATCAAAGCCGATCTCCTGGCGAACCGTGTGAAACTCGCCGCTATCGACGTTCCGCGTCAGTTGGGAGAAGAACAAGCCAATGAGATTTGGCACATTGTGACCGACGCTTTTCTTTTCGCTTTTCGCAGAATCATGTTTCTGTGCGCGCTGTTGGCAACGGCCAGCTCCGCCTGCGCCTGGATCACCTTGTCTTCTTCAAGTGCAAGCTCTGCAACGACTTCACAGCCCGAATTCGCGGGTTCTCGCGACCCGAAGCAGTAAACCCCGGCCCGCATTTCCGCCCCTCAGCATGGTATAATTCTTCAGGTTTTCTCCCGGGTAACTTCCTGTTAATGCAACGATTTAGCGAAATTTCGGACGGCCAGAAAAGCAGGCCGCCGCAGGACGTTTTCGCACCCGGAGAACCACCGAGAACTTCATAAATGGCAGACGAACAGAACCCACAACTTCCCTTAGATCCACCCAGCAATGGCGGGGGCCCCGGCGCCGCCAACATTCAACCCGTCAACATTGAAGACGAGATGCGGCGTTCGTATCTCGACTATTCGATGTCGGTCATCATCGGCCGCGCGCTCTGCCCGATGTGCGCGACGGATTGAAGCCGGTACATCGCCGCATTCTCTATGCGATGCACGACATGGGCATCTTCCATAACCGCAAATATGTGAAGTGCGCCAAGGTCGTCGGCGAATGTCTCGGTAAGTACCATCCTCACGGTGACACCGCGCTTTACGATTCGCTGGTGCGCATGGCGCAGCCATTCTCGTTGCGCTACCCGCTGGTGGATGGACAAGGGAACTTCGGATCTGTCGACGGCGATCCTCCCGCGGCTTATCGATACACCGAATGCCGCATGACACGGATCGCGGAAGATCTGCTCGCCGACATCGATAAAGACACGGTCGACTTCGTCCCCAACTTCGACGAATCCAGCGTGGAACCCGTCGTGATGCCGACGCGCATTCCGAACCTCCTGGTCAACGGATCGAACGGAATCGCCGTGGGCATGGCGACCAACATCCCTCCGCACAATCTGACCGAGATCGTCGACGCCACGATCACGCTGGTGAACAATCCCGCAGCGACGCTGGCCGAATCTGTTGAAGTTCGTGCAAGGGCCCCGATTTCCCGACGTACGGCATCATTCACGGCAAGGCTGGAATTTACGAAGCCTACAAGAACGGGCGCGGCCGCTTCATGATGCGCGCCAAGGCCGGCATCGAAACTTTCAACAAAGATCGCCAGGCCATCGTGGTCACCGAAATTCCCTACCAGGTCAACAAGTCACGCCTGATCGAGCGTATCGCGCAGCTAGTGAATGACAAGATCGTTGACGAAATTTCCGACATTCGCGACGAAAGCGATCGCGACGGCATGCGCATCGTGGTGGAGCTCAAGCGCGGAGCCGAGCCGCAAATCGTGCTCAACCAGCTCTTCAAGCACACGTCGATGCAGGAAAGCTTCAGCATGATCCTGCTAGCCGTGGTCAATGGCGCGCCCAAAGAGCTAGGTCTGGTGGCTGCGATCAAGCACTTCATCGATCACCGCGTCGACGTAGTGCGCCGCCGCACCGCGTACCTGTTGATGAAGGCGAAAGAGCGCGAGCACATTCTCGAAGGCTACAAACTCGCTCTCGATCATATCGACAACGTGATCGCGATCATCCGTGGCAGCGCGAACCGAGCTGCGGCCCGCGAAAATTTGGTCACCTTCTTTGCCGGCAAGAAGATCGACATCAACATTACGGGACGCGCGCCGAAACTCGATCCTGAACGGCCATTCACGGCGCTCCAGGCCGATGCCATCCTGGAATTGCAACTGCACCGCCTGACCCGGCTGTCGATTGATGAAATCGTGAAAGAATTGAATCTCACTCGCGAGAACATCGCCGAGTTTGAATCGATTCTGGCTTCGGAAAAGAAACTTCGCAGCGTCATCGTGAAGGAACTCGAAGAAGTGAAGAAACAGTACGGCGATGAGCGTCGTACCGTGATCGAAGACGAAGCGGCTGAGATCCATCTGGAAGATCTGATCGCGGACGAGCAAGTTGCGGTCACGGTCAGCCACTCCGGCTATCTGAAGCGGACTCCCATCTCCACCTACCGCATGCAGCGCCGCGGAGGCACCGGCCGCACCGGCATGAAGACGCGCGACGAGGATTTTGTCGAGCATCTGTTCATCGCCTCCACCCACGCATACATCCTGATCTTCACCAATACGGGACGGGTTTACTGGCTCAAGGTGTATGAAATCCCCGATGTGGGCGCTGCCGGAAAAGGCAAGCATATCGGTAACCTGGTTTCTCTCCAGCCAGGAGAGAGCGTTCGCACCATGCTCGCGGTCCGCAACCTGGAAGAGGAGAACCGCTACGTATTCTTCGCCACTCGCAACGCCACGGTGAAGAAGACCGAGGTAAAGGACTTCTGCCACGTGATGTCCCGCGGCATCATCGCCATCAACATCGACAGCGGCGACGAACTGGTGGCCGCAACGCTCACCGACGGCGAGCAGATCATCTTCCTGGCATCGCACGAAGGCATGGCGGTGCGTTTCGACGAGAACGAAGTGCGCTCCATGGGCCGCAATGCTACCGGAGTGCGTGGCATGAATCTTGAAGAGAAGGATTACATTGTCGGCATGGCGATCACGCCCAAGGACATCAAGAAAGCCGAAGCTGAGGCCGAGAAGGCCAAAGTGGAAGCAGGTGTGCCGGAAGCGACTGCGACCGACGAAACCATTCCGATCAAAGGATCGCTGATTCTGTCTGTCACCGAGAACGGTTACGGGAAGCGAACCCCGGCCGATGAATACCGGTTAAGCCATCGCGGGGCCAAGGGCGTCATTAACGTGAAAACGACGGAGCGCAATGGCAAAGTCGTTGGCATCGCCCAGGTGAGTGAAGATGCCCAAGTGATGCTGATCAGCCAATACGGCAAGATCATTCGCATGGACTCGAAAACCATCCGCGAGTCCGGGCGTTCCGCGCAAGGAGTGCGCCTGCTGAACGTTGAGAGCGGCGACCGCGTGGCAGCGGCGGTAGTCATTCCGCCAGATGAGGCTCCGAACGGCGGAACGTTGCTTCAGTAAAGAACGAACCACAGAGGTCACGGCGGGAACTCAGAAGTTTCCTTCGTGAACTCGTCTCGTCTGTGGTGAAGGCTTACGCTTTTCTTTTCTTTTTCGGCGTCGAGTATTCCACCTGGACTGGCCGCTCCAGCCAGCGCTCGATATAGCGTTCCACCATTTCCAGTGATGGCTCCGGAGACTCGTAATTTAGATTCAAATCCACGATCTTGTCCGCGAAGACATAGAGTTTCGCTCCCGGCACGCTATGCCAGTACGCTTCGGTCTCGGGATTCATCTTCGCGTCTTTGTCCTGAAGAAATGACCGCCGATCGAATCGCAACGCTTCGGTCAAAATCAGCCCGGTCAGCTTGCCGTCGCCATCTACGAAGTGTTCGGAAACCACTCCGCGGTAGAGATTGTCGGTCACCGTCAGCACATTCGCCCGCACCACCGTGTTCTTGTCGGCGAATACAAATGCGGTAAGTAGCGGATGCCACTCCGAGATCCGCGAGAACAGCAACTTGTCCGCAAACCACCGGTAATAGCGATTAGATCGGAATCGCCCGTATCCTCCCGCGAGATATCCAAACAGAAATCCCGTTCCCGCTGTCAGCACATAGAACCAGAAAAGAAACGTTGCCTGCCGGCGCCAGGTGCGGTCGAGGGCGCTCCAAAAGTTCTCTCCCGCACTATTGAACTCCTGCTCGCTGTATACGCAGCTTGCCACCAGCTTGTAATCCTGCGACTTGAGTTCGGGATGACTGGCGCGCACCGGAAAGTTACTCAAGGGTGGCACATACCAGGCGATCAGCAACGCGAGAGTAAACGGAATGACGTTGGTCATCACCGCGCGGGTGGCTTCCTCGGTTGTGTTTCCGGAGACGATGCGCAGCGGAATGAACAGGCGATAAACCGAACGGAAGAGCAGGCCGGGAACGACGATGTACAGCGCGAGCACCAGAGATGCAGCGAGGGCAATCACGGACTACACGGCGTGTACGGGATGGGATTGCGAGAGAGGGCCAATCGTTAGCTGTTCACCATGAGGCCCGTTCAGGCTGATGGAATGGCCGCTCTTCAGGGCGCTCAAGATTTCGCCGGTGCGATGTTCGATCTGATCCCGCAGCCAGTTGGGAATCGAATCTTCTTCGAGCAGGTCGGCGAGCTTGCTGAGATCGGTAGCTGTCATAAGTACGGACTCAGGATTTCAAGTAATAACGTCCGCTGTCAATACCGATCAGGGAACCGGGAATTCTGCCGCCTGCGCCTACTCAGAACCTGGGGGTTGGACTAGGCTTCGGGAGTAAACGACCCGTGCTGGAAGCGGTATTGCAGGATTTTCGCGGCCAGGGCGGGGTTCATGGTGGGAACCTCGGGATCCACTGTGCGCACGATCTCTCCCTTGCAAACTACTTCGGCCGCGGACAGTCCAGCAATTTCCGCGGGCAGAACGAGATTGATCTCAAGCTGGGCACTCGCCGGAATGCTCTCCGCAGCGCGGAATAGCATTCCCGAGCGGCTGATATTTTCGGTTTCACCTTCCAGCCAATCGTCGTGACCGATGATCCGGTACTTCAGCGGAAGTTGCAGGTTGAAGCGTTGTGCGCGGAACGTGGAATGCAGTTTATCGCGCGTACGCATGGGCGTGGGCGAACTTCGAGTAGCCATGGTGACCTCCAGGGGAAGGGTAGTGTCCAGCACCTCCCGTACTTTGTCTTTCAGAGCGGGAAGGGTGAAGGGCTTCTGCAGCAGGGTGATGCCTGCATCCAGTGTGCCGTTGTGGCCGATGGCATCTTCGGTGTAGCCCGACATGAAAAGAATTTTCGTGTCGGGTCGCAGTACAGAGATGCGTTGAGCGAGTTCGCGCCCGTTCATTCCCGGCATGATGACGTCGGTCAACATCAGGTGAATAGGGCCTTGATGAGCGGTCGCGACTTGAATGGCGGAATTGCCTTCAGGCGCTTCAAGCACGGTGTAGCCCTGCTTTTCCAGAAACAGCTTGGAAAGTCCGCGAAGATTGGTTTCATCTTCGACCAGCAAAATGGTTTCGAAATTCGGCTTGTCGGGTGTGGGGAGCAGCGTCGCCTGTTCCACCAGCGGTTGGCCGGTTTCCGTGACCCGGGGCAGGTGAATTCTGAAAGTAGTGCCCTTTCCCGGCTCGCTCGAAACCCAGATGTACCCTTCGCTCTGCTTGATAATTCCGTAGACGGTCGACAACCCGAGCCCGGTCCCCTTCGGCCCTTTGGTGGTGAAGAAGGGTTCGAAGATACGGTTCTGGGTCTCGGTATCCATGCCCATGCCGGTGTCGCTGATGGCGAGCATCACGTACTCTCCCGGCTTGACCGGGGCATGCAGGCGGGCGAACTCTTCGTCCAGCGTGATGTTTGAAGTTTCGATCGTCAGCTTGCCGCCGCGTGGCATCGCGTCTCGCGCGTTGACGGCGAGGTTCATGATGACCTGCTCGACCTGACCGGGGTCGGCTTTGACCGCGCCGACGTCGGTGCCCGGAATCATAATGAGATCGATGTCTTCCCCGATGAGCCGGGTCAGCATCTTCAGGTTTTCTGTGACGACATCATTCAGCAGCAGGACCTTGGGCGTCAGCATTTGTTTCCGGCTGAAGGCGAGCAGTTGGCGGGTAAGAGAAGTGGCGCGCCCGGCTGCATTTGCAATTTCCTGCGCAGGACCGCGCAGCCTCTGGTTGTTGCCGATACCTTCCAGCAGGAACTCGCAGTAGCCCGAGATCACCATCAGCAGGTTGTTAAAGTCATGGGCAATCCCGCCAGCCAAACGCCCGATGGCCTCCATCTTCTGCGACTGGCGAAGTTGCTGTTCCAGGGCACGGCGCTCGGTGACGTCCTCGGCGAATAGCTCGAAAAACATCTCGTCGCGTTCGCCCTTGATGGCTCGTCCCGAAAGCCGCACGACAACGGAGCTGCCGTCCTCCTTCGTCCACTCGCCCGCCATGCCTTTGAAGGGCTGCAGGGAACGGAACTGGTCAGCGAGGAGGAACCACTGCTGGGAATCGGAATAGAAGTTCGCCAGGTTCCGGCCGATGAGATCCCGCGCGGACTTGCAGCCCAGCATATGCACAAATGCCGGATTCACGTTGAGCACGATGCCGGCGGAATCGCAGCGGCAGATTCCATACGGCGCATTCGTGACCAGCGAGCGGAAGTTCATCTCCGATCGCCGCAAACCCTCCTGCGCCGATCGCAGGGCGGCGTTGAACGAGCAGATCAGCAGGGCGACGAAGAAAAACAGCGCCAGATGTATGATGGCGCGGCGATATTCCAGCGGAGAGCGTGCCGCGACGAGCGAAAAGTAGGCACTGACCGTGAGCGCAAAAGATGTCGCGACCAGCCCCGGTTTCCAGCCCCCGTACCAGGCGCTGACCATGATGGCTACCGAGAAGACCACCAGGCGGCTCTCGACGACGTCGGACAGAAACAGGGCAGGAATGAGCGCGAGTATGATGCTGAAGACCGCGACGCCATAGCGCAGGATTGGAGCTCGCGCGGGAGGAATGTAGCGGCGGCGAAGAAGGGGGAGGTTCAGTCGCACGGTCAAATCCTAGTTCTGGCGCGGGTTTTGCGCGAGTTACGGTAGTTCATTAGATTGCTGATTTGGGTACGTGGCCAGCAATAATGCGAGGACAGGCAACCGACTCGACAACAGACATGACAGAGGTGGGAAACCTCCGCACTGGAAGTGAAAGTGGCAAATACCAAAAAAGGCCGGGCAAGCCTCGATGATGTCCGGGTTCGTCACTAAGAAAACAGCATGAATATCGGTCTTTTCGGCGGTACCTTCGACCCCATTCACCTTGGACACACGGCGCTGGCACGCGGCGCTGCTGAACGTTTTGATTTGGGCCGCGTATATTTCGTGCCCTCGAATCTGCCGCCTCACAAAACCCAGCCGGCGGCGTCTTTTTTTCATCGTTACGCGATGGTTACCCTCGCGACCCGGGACGAAAAATTATTTGTGCCATCACTGCTGGAAGCGCCCGGTGAGGCGACCGCGTCGCCCTCAACCAAGAAGAATGCGCCGCCCGCGCCGAACTACACGATCGACACCGTACGACGGCTGAAGGCAACGCTGAAAAAAGCCGACCGATTGTTTCTGTTGATCGGCATCGATGCGTTCAAAGACATCGCCAAGTGGTCTCAGGCGGAAGCGCTTTTCGGGGAATGTGAATTTATTGTGGCGAGCCGCCCGGGATATTCTCTGGCCGACATCGCGAATTTCCTGCCGGCAAAGTTTCGGCCCCATGCTTCGGTTACCAAGCCGTTTGTGAATCATCCCGCGGCAGGCGAACTCATTCTGCCTGGTGTGACGGTTCGGTTGCTGGACAAGCTAAACGAGCCGGTGTCGGCATCGGCGATTCGCCAGGCGCGGGCGGCTAAGAAGCCATTGACCAAATTTGTGGACTCGGCTGTGGCTGAATACATCAAGAAGGAAGGGCTGTACTAGAGGATAAAATTCGTCGTCCTGCAGGCAGGATCCTTCGCTCGTCCAGGCTGACTCGTACAACGCGCGATGACGCACTTCCACAAGCCAGGCACGGCCTGATTCCAAAACCTCGGCTACAATTGAGTTTAAAGGCACTCTGACCTACCTATCACCGAATGAAAAATAACGACGTCAAGAAACAAGTCACCGCGGCCATCCACGCCTGCGAAGAAAAAAAAGCGCAAGAGTTGACCGTGCTCGAACTGGAACAGGGATCGGGCGCGTTTACCGACTACTTTGTAGTGTGCAGCGGCACGAATCCGCGGCAGATCCAGGCCATCGCCGATGAAGTGGAGCTCAGTCTGAAAAAGGCTGGCCTGCCTCCGACGCATGTCGAAGGCTATCGGCAGGCGGAGTGGGTGCTGCTCGACTATGTCGACTTCGTGGTGCACGTGTTTTCAGAGCAAGCGCGCAAGTTTTACGACTTGGAGCGGCTGTGGAAGTCGGCGAAGAAGATCGATCCGGCCGCGCTGGTAACACCGGCACGCAAACGAGCCACCCCTGCCGCGCGTCGCAAGCGGGCCTGATTCTTCATTCTCATGACCATCGAACCCAAGCCGCAATGGGGATCATCCTACCGGTTGATTGCCGCTGAAAAGTGGAAGGCGAAGTCGGCCGCCATGGGCCGTGGAGTTACGCAAGCGCTAGTGGCCTTCGCAAATCCTCAACCTGGGATGCAGGTTCTGGACATCGCCACCGGCACCGGCGAACCCGGCATCAGCATTGCTTCGCGAGTGGGCCCGACCGGGCATGTGACTGCGGTCGATCTTAGTCACGAATTGTTGGAAATTGCCGACCAACGTGCCCAAGCGAGGGGATTGAGCAACTTCACAACCAAGCAAGGCGATGCGCATGCGCTGCCGTTTCCTGAAAATAAATTTGACCTCGCCACCTGCCGCTTCGGAGTGATGTTCTTCGCCGAGGTGGACAAGGCTCTGCGTGAGTTGCACCGCGTTCTCAGGCCGGGTGGGCGGGTCTGCTTTGTGGCTTGGGGTCCCTACAATCAGCCATATTGGGCGACTACGATGGCCGTCGTGCAGAAGCATCTTGGCGTGCCGGTGAGTGGCCCGGAAGACATGTTCCGTTTCGCTCAACCAGGAAGCTTGTCGGCCGCGCTTCAGACGGCAGGGTTCAGCAACATTGAAGAAGAGCTCAAGACTCTGCCCTGGAGCTGGCCTGGCCCGGCGGACGAGGTATGGGAGTACGCGCAGGCGGTGTCTTCTCCGTTCCGGTCGTTGCTCGACCAGGTGCCCGCGGATCAGTGGGACGAGGTCAACCACAAAGTTCACGATGCCATTCGACCCTATGTAAAAGGCGAGGCGGTCGAGTTCGGGGTGCAGGTGGTGATGGCCTCCGGAACCAAACCCTTCGAAACCGAGTGAAGATCAAAGTCGCATGGGTAGGCAAGACCAAAGAGCCTGCAATCCAGGCATTGACGGAGGAGTATCTGAGCCGACTCCGGCGATTTGCTGAGACAGAAGGTGTCGCTCTGAAGGACGAGGCTTCGCTGCTTAAGCTGGCGGAGCGCGACGGACGATCGGCCCAGAAATCTACCCTGGTCCTGCTCGATTCGAGGGGGAAGCAGCTCAGCTCGGAAGAATTGGCGGAATTTGTGGGCAAGCTTCAGGAGCGTAGCGTACCGGTGGTTTTTGCGATTGGCCCAGCGAATGGGTTCAGCAGAGAGACCCTGGCGGGGGCAAACACCCTGCTCTCGCTTGGTAAGATGACGCTGGCACACGAGTTAGCCAGGGTGGTTCTGCTGGAACAACTCTATCGGGCATTCACGATTCTTAAAGGCCATCCCTACCACTTGGGGCATTGAGTCACAAAACCTGCCCTTTTGTGTGTATCGTGTACTCAGGAAACCGTTTAGAGTATCGGGATCATTCTATTCAGTTGAGGTCTCTTTCATGAAAAATCCGATGGAAGTTCTGCGATCGAAAGAACAGGAATTGGTACAGGTAAAAAAAGAAGTGGACGCGCTGCGCATGGCGGCGCGCTTGCTTGAAGACACTCCCGCTAACGGTGAGGCCAAGACGCAGCCCCACGCCAGCGAACGTGCGTGAATCAAATATATTTGAGCGGTAGCTACTCGCTTACCAGGATAGGAACCAGCTCAGAATTGCATCGGGAATTCTGCATGGCGATCGCAACCTCTTCGGCGGTGAACTTTCCCATCACTAGAGCCAGGTTGCGTTTGCTGGTGGTTGTGTAGGGACTGCGGTCGATTCTCAGAACATACTCTGCCGCGCGAGTACCACGATTGACCTTCACCATAAATTTTGTGTTCTTCATAGCCCTCCGATTAGGCTGGCGGTTCTTCGAAAGCGGTACGGGTGAAAAGAGGTGAGTGGTTACCGGTCTTCAAGTCCGTCGGCTCATCGCCCGGCACTACATCCATAGTACTCTCTTAAATCGATTTAGGGAATCTGCGTGCGGGTTACCGGATCGCCGCAAGCTCACTGCAAACACAAAAAGCCCGGAACGTGATACACGCTCCGGGCGATTTCGTTGTGGTTACAGTAACTGGACGTTTTCGGCCTGGAGACCCTTCGGGCCCTTCGCCACGGTGAATTGCACCGCTTGACCTTCTTGCAGGCTGCGGAAGCCGCCCGCCTGAATGGCTGAAAAATGCACGAAAACATCCTCGCCGGACTGGCGGCTGATAAAGCCATAGCCCTTGGCGTCGTTAAACCACTTCACTGTTCCTTGTTCCAATTTGTTACCTGTTTCTTAATGTGAATTTCTGCTGAGAAGGAGTCGCTGCGGATGAAAGAGGCTTGCGCTTGCGCGGAATCAACTGTCAACGGGCGTTGAATCGAACTTAGCTGATACCAATGAGATGCAGTGACTCACGAAACGATGCAAAAAGAATTCGCTGGAGAATTCATGATTTGAATCAGTGAGTTACAGTGGCTTGATAGCTTACCGCCTGCCACTGGCCATTGCGTTTGACCCACACTCGAGTGAAGCGATAGGGTCCGCTGAAATCTTCGCCAAGGTCTTTGCCTTTTACGTCCGCGCGTCCGGTGACAACGGCGGTGGAACCAAAAACACGCACCACCACCTCGGACAGCTCGATGGAATCGTAGCGCACTTGGGAATTCTTGCGAGCGGCGATGGTCGCCTCCTTCGAAGTGACGGTTCCAAGAGGTCCGATTGCGACATAGTTGTCGGCGAGTGTCGTCTCGGCAAACGCGACGTCGCGGCGAATGGCTGCCTGCTTTGACTCTTCTTCCAGTTGCAATATGGCGCGGATGGCGCCGTCCGATTGCTCCGGGTGCATGGTGGTCTTCGATGCGCCTTGCAACAACACACCGAACATCAGTAGCGGGACGGCGAAAGAGATGACGCGGATCATACTGACCTCCGGGATGCTCCGGACAGGGGCCCACGTGGAGTCTGGTACGTTCCAAGTGGGGTTTCGGTTCCAGGAAACGCAAATGGTTCCAATTCTGTACAATCAAGAATTCGACTATGGAAGATATTCGACGTGGACTGATCATCGTCAATACCGGTCCCGGCAAAGGCAAGACGACGGCTGCCATGGGGACCGCCCTGCGAGCCGTCGGCCAGGGCATGCGGGTACTGATGCTGCAATTCCTGAAGGGCTCCTGGCATTACGGGGAACTCGATGCAGTGCAAGCGTTTGGCGACAAGTTCGTGATGAAGCAAATGGGCCGCGGCTTCGTGAAAGTGGGCGCCGAGAAACCCGACCCGGAAGATGTTCGCATGGTGGAAGAAGCCTGGGCGGAAGGCGAAAAAGCGATCCAGTCCGGAGAGTGGGATTTGGTGGTCTTGGATGAGATCAACTACGCTATCAGCTACGGCATGCTGGATCCGGTCAAGGTGGCCGAGAGCCTGAAGCAGAAACCGGCGATGGTGCATGTTATATTGACGGGCCGAAACGCTCATGCGGCGATCGTTGAAGTCGCTGACACCGTCACCGAGATGCGCCAGGTGAAGCACGCCTACGAAAAAGGTGTCATGGCGCAGAGGGGAATTGAGTATTGAGGATTGTTGATTTTCGATTGTCGAATTGCTCTTGATTCAATTCGACAACCAAGAATCAACGATCGACAATTGAAATGGCTTGGTTCAAGCGACAATCCGGCGAGTTGGATACTTCGGGCGAGAAGAAAGTTCGCACCGAAGGACTTTGGGTGAAGTGTGAGAGTTGCCGCCAGATCATCTGGAAAAAAGATCTGGAAGACAATCTCAACGTCTGCCCCAAGTGCGATAAGCATTTCCGCATCGACGCCCGCACCCGCCTCTCGCAGTTGCTCGATGACAACGAATACGAGGTTTTCGCTTCCAACCTGTCTTCGACGGATCCGCTGAAGTTTGTCGATCTCAAGGCCTACTCGGCTCGCCTGAAAGCCGCACAGGCCGAAACAGAATTGAAAGACGCGATCATCAACGCGCGCGGCAAGATGGACGGTCGTCCCGTTGTGGTCAGTGCGATGGAGTATGCCTTCATCGGCGGCAGCATGGGCGCTGTAGTCGGCGAGGCCATTTCGCGGGCGATCGAAGACGCGACCGAACGCAAGGTCCCGATCATCATCATTTCCGCATCCGGCGGGGCCCGCATGATGGAAGGCGTGATCAGCTTGATGCAGCTGGCCAAGATTTCGGCTGCGCTCGCCCGCCTGGACGAAGCCAAGGTCCCCTATATCTCCGTCCTGACCGATCCGACCACCGGCGGGGTCACTGCCTCATTCGCCATGCTGGGCGACCTGAATATTGCGGAACCCGGGGCGCTGATCGGATTCGCAGGCCCGCGAGTCATTGAGCAGACCATCCGTCAAAAATTGCCGCAGGGCTTCCAGCGCAGTGAGTTCCTTTTGGAACATGGGATGTTGGACGCCGTCGTACACCGCAAGCAGCTCAAGTCCTATATCAGCCGGGCCTTAGACTTCATGGACACCTCGATCCGTTCCAAAGCTCAAGTGTCAGCCTGAAAACCGGAAATCCCTTCAATTCAGCCCGCTTTAATGACGTTCCGGTGCTCGGAACTCGAAACCGCCGCCATTGAACTGGTAGTCTTTATGTTGGTTGCGAGACCGACTCTCTGCTCGCTATGTCCTATCAAACCGCAGTCGAACGCATGTACGCCTTGGGCCACGAGTTGGCCAATACGCCGAGCCAGAAGTTCGACTTGGCGCACATGCGGGTTCTTCTGGCGGCGTTGGATAATCCGGAGCGGCGCTTCCCTGGTGTTCTCGTCGCCGGCACAAACGGTAAGGGATCGACCGCGGCGACCCTGTCATCGATTTTGCAAGCTTCCGGAGTTCGCACCGGGCTGTATACGTCTCCGCACCTGGTTCGCATCAACGAGCGTATTCGAATCGATGGACAGGAAATCGCGGACGACGACTTCGCGCTGCTACACGACGTCGTAGACCGTACCGCGGAGCGATTGGTCGGTGAGCAAGAACTCCCCTGGCATCCCAGCTTTTTCGAAATGCTGACCGCGATGGCATTCGAATTTTTTTCGCGAAAAAAGGTTGAGATCGCGGTGCTTGAAGTTGGCATGGGCGGGCGCCTGGATGCCACCAACGTGATCGAGCCGCGGCTGAGCGTAATCACCGATATCGCGCTCGATCACCAGAAGTTTCTGGGCGAAACCCTGACCGAGATTGCGCGTGAAAAAGCCGGCATCATCCGTGCGGGCGGCGTGGTGGTCACGCTGCCGCAGACTCCGCAGGCGAACGATGTGATCGGGAACCGGATCATGGAGTTGGGAGCGCGCGCAGTAAGCGCCGTGCCGTATGTGCCTCCGGTTTCGCCTGCCGCGAAGCTTCCCTGGACTCGTGAAGGCCACTCGGCGAGAGCAAGCTACCCCCTTCAGGTTTTAGGAAAAGAAATCGTGGTCGAGACGCCGTTACTCGGGCGGCATCAGTTGCGCAATGTCGCTCTGGCGATCGCGGCCGCCGAAGAATTGAGCAAAGATTTTCCAATCACCCCAGAGTCCATCGAGCGAGGGATTCGCGAGGCGCACTGGCCTGGCCGCTTCCAGGTTCTCTCCCACCGGGGTACCGAGTTCGTGTTTGATGTTGCTCACAATCCCGCGGGAGCCTGGGCCTTGCGTTCGACCCTATCCGGAGTCTATGAGGATCGCCCGCTGATTTTTGTCTTCGGCGCTATGCGTGACAAGGCCATCGGCGAGATGGCAGAAATCCTGTTTCCTTGCGCGGAGCGAGTGATTCTCACGCATGCAGACAATCCGCGGTCGGCGACGCCGTTGGAAATTCGCCAGATGTCCGCCCGGGTAGCGACAGAGTTGGACGAGGTGGCCAGTGTGCCTGCGGCGATGGGAAGAGCCGCCGAACTTGGCGGGTTCGACTGGGGTTGTCGTCGTAACTGGTTCGATTTACGTAGTCGGGGAGGGGATGCGATTTCTGGGAGTTCGCATCTAAGAAGCTGTGCAGGATCTGACCTCATCACCGCAAGCAGAACAAGAAACAGCAGTGGTTGAGCTGCCCGCGAGCCGTGCTCAACGACCCGCCATTCCCGTGCGTCGTTACGGCATTTTGAGCCTGCTCCGCTCTTTCTTACTATTTGATCCGCTGATCTGGGCGTACACGATCATCCTCGGGTTATTTGCGATTCCGGTGTCTCTGTTCGGAAATAAGGAACGCATTCTGCACAACTTCGCCCGCGCCTGGTCGTGGCTGATCATGAACACGATCTACTCGCCTGTGCTGGTGCGAGGACTGAATAAGATCGACACCAGTCGGCCACACGTCTACGCCGTCAATCATGCTTCAGCGCTGGATATTCCGGTGCTGTACGTGAACCTGCCATTTCAATTCCGGATTGTCTTCAAGAGTGAGTTGCTGGCGTATCCGGTCGTGGGCTGGCACTTGAAGCGCTCCGGGCAGGTGTGCATCAATCAGCAGCAACCCACCCGCTCTGTCGGGCAGATCCGCTCGGCGGTAAAGAGCTTAAAGGCAGGAATGCCGCTGGTTATTTTCCCTGAGGGTGGACGCACTCCGGATGGCGAGATCAAGCCTTTTATGCCGGGAGCATTTTTTCTCGCCATCAAAGCGCAAGTAGATATCGTCCCCGTCACCCTGGTGGGAACCTACGAACTGCTTCCGATGAATACCTACCACATCAAGAGCCGTCCGCTCGAGATGCGAGTCGGCAAGCCAATTTCGACCGCAGGTCTCAAGTTGCACGACATGGAAGAGCTCTCGAGACGCGTGCAAAGCGCGATGGAAGAACTCTACAAACAGCCATCTCCCAAGTTACTCTGACTGCGCTCCAATACTCTGCATGCGAATCGTGTTGCTCTGCTTGTCGAGAGTGCCGTTGATGCTTACTTTTTGGCCTTGGTAAGTCTTGGCCTGCTCTTGGTCATCGAGGCGGTAGGCAAGGTCTCCGGACTTTAGAACAAACGCGCCGTCCTGGCTCACAATCGTTCCTCGAAAGACATTCGTCTTCCCCGCCTTCATGCTGCTGCCCGAAGTGGCAGTCCGGCCTTCTGGATGTGAGTTAGGTGAGGGCTTGGTGGCTTCGCCCGCGGGAAAAGTCGGAGGGGTGGTCTGGGCTGGGGCGTTTCCAGTCGGATCCGGCGGGAGGGGGGATTGGCCCTGCTGAGCAAAAGAAAGCGCCGCCATCGCAGTCGAGAAAACTACGGCTACCAGTAATCGGGGCATCAGAGTTCTCCTTTTCGACGAGGCGGCGCGGTTGGTCTGAATCGATGAACTACTCTCCATAGGTTCCGCTGGCGGGACGTGGCTCGTTGGTGAAACGATCCCGCATGCGATCCCCGAGATCGTGGACCTTTCCCGCAAGATTGCTGCGGGTTTCTTCCCCGCTTGCCGGAGCCAGCAGCATTCCGACTCCTACACCGATACCGAGACCGATCAGCATTGCTGCCGTGGAGCTCAGGCCGGAGTGATCTTCGCCCCGAATTGCAGAGCTCGCGCGTCCGAGGCGGTCAGTGGCCGTCTCATAAGTGTCCTGAGCGCGGCCGGTGAGATTCTCGATACTGTCGGCCAAGCGATCGCGCACCGGATCGAGCAGGAACAGTCCGGCGCCCATTAAGGCGTCTAACAAGGTGTTTTTGCGTAGTTTCATCGTGATTCCTCCACTGTCATGATCATAAAGACTTAACTAGGATGCGCCTACCGATGGTGCTTTTGCCCGCTGAGAATGAAGTGAATACTGAAAAGATTCATCAGAGGAGAGGCGAGAAGCAGGAACCCGACTCTACTCGGGCCCCTGCTTGAAAGGTGGGATCAATGAGGGCAACTGAGGCGAGAATAAGTTCGCGTCGCCGCTTCAACAATCCTGCGAAAACTGTAGAGCCAAGATCAGCGTTTCCTTAGAATGGAGGCGAAATTACCGCAGCGGCAATCCGGCGTGGACCATTTTCCGAGGGGTACTGGGGGCTTTCCAAACGGCTGAAATGATGAAATGGGTGGCTGCGGAGCAGGAGTGTTCCTGACCAGCTTCTCCGATCATCCTCTCCGGCAAAGAATTGGACCGATCCTAACTCTCCTCGACACCGGTTTCGCTGTCCGGTGCAGGGTATTCGGCAGGAACCGGTTCAGCGCGCCGGATCTCATCTACCTTTTCGGCGACCGCGTACTTCAACTCCTCAATTCCTTTTCCCGTCACGGCAGAAATGGCAAACAGCTCCAGCCCCTGCTTTTTGCAATATCTCTTTAGCTTCGCCAGTTTGTCTTTGTTCGCGACATCAATTTTCGACGCCACCATGATCACCGGCTTCTTCTCCAGGCTCCGCGCCAAAGCTCTCCAGCTCTCCGCTGATCACTTCCACATCTTTGACCGGATCGGGCCGCCCGCTGCCGTCCGACACATCCACCAGGTGCACCAGCAGTCGAGTGCGCTCAATGTGGCGTAGAAACTGCGTTCCCAAACCCGCGCCGCTATGCGCTCCCTCGATGAGGCCGGGAATGTCGGCGACCACGAAACTTCTTCTCATCCCGCCCTTGCCCGACCGAGCACCACGCCCAGATTCGGTTGCAAGGTCGTAAATGGATAATCCGCGATCTTCGGCCGCGCCGCCGATATGCGCGAAATCAGCGTCGACTTGCCTACGTTCGGATATCCAACCAGTCCGACATCCGCGAGCAGCTTCAACTCGAGCCGGAATTTGCGGTCTTCCCCAGGACGCCCTTCTTCATGCTCGCGCGGAGCCTGGTGCGTGGAAGTCGCAAAGCGGGCATTGCCCCGTCCACCTCGGCCGCCGCGCGCAATGATTACCCGCTGGTCGGGAGCCGAGAAGTCATACACTTTCTCTCCCGTATCCGCGTCATAGACGATCGTTCCCACCGGAACTTTCAGGAGAACGTCTTCGCCTTCACGCCCAGTCCTGTTCGAGCCCTCGCCGTGACGCCCGCGCTGCGCCTTGTATTCTGGATTGAAGCGGAAATGTACAAGCGTATTGTGGCGCTCGCTGGACTCCATGATGACGTCGCCACCCTTGCCGCCGTCGCCGCCCGAGGGGCCGCCACGCGGGACGAACTTCTCCCTCCGGAACGCAAGACAACCGTTTCCGCCGTCGCCGGCCTTTACATAAATTGTGGCTTCATCAATAAACATTGCGGTACACAGATGTCATCGCACAGCTAATAAAACAAAGAGCCCCGGCTGGAGCCGAGGCTTCAGGATTCTTCACCGCGACCTGTACCGCCGGCATCCTGCCGGGGCTGAACTACTCTACTTCGACCGGTTCCACCATGACGAACTTGCCCATGGAGCCGCGATCTTTGAACTTGATCCGTCCGGTGATCTTGGCGAAGAGCGTGTCGTCTTTGCCGCGGCCCACGTTCAGCCCCGGTTTCACACGCGTGCCACGCTGCCGCACAATGATGGTGCCGCCCGGAACCAGCTGTCCGCCAAACGCCTTGAAGCCAAGCCGCTGCGCATTCGAGTCGCGGCCGTTTCGTGATGTGCCTTGCCCTTTTTTATGTGCCATATGTCAGTTCCTATTTCTTTTTCGGCCGTCTTCTTGGCGGCAGATTTCTTTTTCGCAGATTTCTTCTTGGCTGGTGCCTTTGGCTGGAGCCGCTTCCGCAGTCTCGGCGAGCCTTCTTCGCCTTCGGCTGTTTTTTCGGCAACTCGGGCGCCGTGAACTTCTGCCCGTCGAAAGCGATCTCGGTGATGCGCACTGCGGTGTACGCCTGGCGATGCCCGCGCAGCTTCTTGTACTGCTTCTTGCGTTTGTAGTGGAAGACGAGGATTTTCTGCGCCGCGTCCCTGCTCCATCACTTCGCCAACCACGCGCGCACCTGAACCCGGCTTGCCAAGTTCTCCTTCGTTTCCCGACACGGCGAGGACATCACCGAATTCCACCATGCCGTCGGAGCCTGCTTGCGTCTCAACGCGAATCACATCGCCGGGCGCTACCCGGTACTGCTTGCCACCGCTGCGGATCACCGCGTACATACCTGTCCTCCGTCAATAGCCATCCCGTCGCACACTGCCGCGATTCGGGGGCTTCCAGAATTCCTTGTGCTTGCTGCTTCTTCCGCTTCGGCGCTTCAGCAACGATGGCGGGCGGTTCCAGAACGGACCCGCAAGTACAGGCAAACTCAACTATTTTAGCTTGCCCTGTGGAAGATGGTCAAACCAAAGCTGAACCTGAACCGTCGCACGACAACTGTATCGCCCTCATGGTCTCAAATTGACTTCATTTCCCACGCAGCCTACCATTCTGCGACCAGGAACTTACGTTTTCTATGATCGGCCAGACGATCTCTCACTACCGCATCACGCAGAAGTTGGGCGGCGGTGGCATGGGCGTTGTCTATGAAGCCGAGGACCTTCGCTTGGGCCGGCGCGTCGCCCTGAAGTTCCTTCCTGAAGAGCTGGCGAATGACCCACAAGCCAATGAGCGCTTTCAACGGGAGGCGCGTGCCGCATCCGCGCTGAACCATCCCAACATCTGCACCATCTACGATATCGGCGAAGAGCAGAGGCTCCACTTCATTGTCATGGAGTACCTGGAAGGGACGACGCTCAAATACCGCATCGAGGGCAAGCCTCTCTCGATCGAGCAATTGCTCGATTTCGCCGCCCAGGTGGCGGACGCGCTCGACGTAGCGCACACCGCGGGTATCGTTCACCGCGACCTTAAGCCGGCGAACCTGTTTGTTACCAAGAGGGGCCAGGCCAAGGTCCTGGACTTCGGGCTCGGCGAAAGTCGCCGCCTCGCCCGCACATCTCAGCCCTCCCGGTGCTTCGCTTCCAACCCTAGCGGTGGATGGAGCGCATCTCACCAGTCCCGGAAGCACGGTAGGGACGGTCGCCTACATGTCGCCGGAACAGGCGCGCGGAGAGGATCTGGATCCGCGCACGGATTTATTTTCATTCGGCGCAGTGCTGTACGAAATGGCAACCGGTCGCCAGCCATTCACGGGCAATACTTCCGCTGTCATCTTCGACGCGATCTTGAACCGTGCGCCCACGGCGCCGGTAAGGCTCAATCCAGATCTGCCAAGTGAACTCGAGCGCATTATCAACAAGGCGCTCGAAAAAGATCGCGACTTGCGCTACCAGGTCGCGTCGGAGATGCGTGCCGACATCAAACGCCTGAAGCGCGAGATCGATTCCGGAAAGAGCGCCGCAGTCCATGCCAGCGATGCAGCGCAGCCCGCGGTGCCGTCCGCTGTTGCGAACACGCCATCCTCTTCCAGTTCTCAGGCCGCTCAAACATTGCATCCCGCTCCTGTCTCGGCCAACGTTCCTGCTGCAGGACCGGGCCGCAAGACCTGGCCGTGGATGGCGATAGCAGTGGTTGTAATCGCAGCGGCGGCTGGCGGAGTTTTCTTTACTCATCGTGCATCGGGACTCACCGAAAAAGACTCCATCGTGCTCACCGACTTCGTGAACACCACCGGCGACTCGGTGTTCGACGGTACGTTGAAGCAAGCGCTCGCGGTGCAACTCGAGCAGTCGCCATATCTGAATCTGGTGTCGGAATCGCAAATTCAAGACGCGTTGAAGTACATGGGCCGCAAACCCGACGAGCACATCACAGAGGATGTGGCAAAAGAAATTTGCGTCCGCAACGGCTTCAAGGGGATGCTCACGGGCTCGATCGCGAGCCTGGGCAGCCACTATGTGATTACGATTGCCGCTACCAACGCGCAAACCGGAGACTCTCTGGCGCGCGAGCAAGTAGAGGCCAGCGGCAAGGAGCAGGTTCTAAGGGCTCTCGATCAAGCTGCGTCGAGTTTGCGCAGAAAGTTGGGGGAATCGTTGGCGTCGGTAAAACAGTTTGCGACGCCGCTCGAACAGGCGACCACTTCCTCGCTGGAGGCATTGCAGGAGTTCAGCAAAGGCGAAAGCCTCCACCTGAATCTTTCCGATGAGGAATCGATTTCTCACCTGAAGAGGGCGACGGAGATCGATCCCAATTTCGCCACCGCATACGCCACGTTGGGCGTGGTTTACGGGAATCTCGCGCAGACGGCACAAGCGCGGGAATGCTTGAAGAAAGCCTATGATCTGCGGGAGAGAGCCAGCGAGCGCGAGAAGTTTTACATCGAAGCTCATTACTACAACGAATACACCGGCGATCTAGAAAAGGCGCTGGAGACTTACCAGCACTGGTACGACGCATATCCCCGCGACACCACTCCCTTGGATGATTTGTCGTTGGAGTTAGGCCAGGTATCGGGAGATCAGGAAAGCGCAGTAACTAAGGCGAGCGAGGCCCTCCGCATCGATCCTAAGGATGCGTACGCTTATCAGAATCTTTCCAGTTCGTATCTTGCCTTGAACCGTTACGACGAGGCCAAGGCCGTCGCCGAAGACTCGGTGGCAAAAAAGTTAGATGCCATCGGGACTCGCAACGTGCTGTACGCTCTTGCTTACATTCGCGGCCAGTCGGGCACTATGCAAGAACAACTAAAATGGGCGGCCGGTAACGCTGACGGGGCGTTCTTGTTCAACTTTGCCGCCGGCGGCGAAGATTCACAGGGAAATCTCAAGCGCGCCCAGCAACTCTGGCAGCAAGCAGCCAGCGCGGCCGAACACTATGGTCTGAATGAATACGTGCCCGTACTCCAGTCCATACAAGCCGTGCGCGCCAGCGTACGCGGCGATAAATCCCTGGCACATAAGGGCGCGACTGAAGCGCTCGCGCGTTCCGACGACAAAGAACTGCGAACCTGGTGCGCGATAGCTCTGGCGCAAGGCGGCGATGCGGCTCGAGCGCAGAAGGTGATGGAAGAACTGCATCGGCAATTTCCCGAAGACACGATGCTGGACGTCATCTGGATTCCGACGGTGCAGGCACTCATCGCGATCGACAAGAATCAGCCTGCGGATGCTGTCGCAGCTCTCGAGCCATCGCGAAAATATGAACTCGGATATTACGCCGCTTATTGGCCCATTTATGTTCGTGGCCAAGCGTATCTGAGGATGCAGGACGGCGCCAAAGCGGCAACCGAATTTCAGAAAATCATCGACCACCGCGGAGTTCGCGTAGGGAGTGAGCTCTACCCCATGGCTCAATTGAATCTTGCGCGCTCCTACCAGATGCAGGGCGACCATGCCAAGGCGCGCACTGCGTATCAGGATGTGATGGCAGTATGGAAAGACACCGATCCCGATTTCCAGCCCATGAGAGAAGCGCAAGCCGAGTACGCGAAACTGCGGTGAGGCGAATTTGCGACAAGGCTTGAGACGCTATTGGCCTGCGCTGCTCTGGTACAGCGAGTAAAGCTGGTCGCCGATCACCCGATAAATTACATACCCATTGCCGGTATCGGAAGTC
The DNA here is from genome assembly GCA_963797845.1 of Terriglobia bacterium. GTDB lineage: Bacteria > Acidobacteriota > Terriglobia > Terriglobales > Acidobacteriaceae > DASREM01. The sequence continues at coordinate 45,453 of CAWCRE010000002.1, read as the reverse complement.
TCGCGAAACATCAGTTCCCCGCGGCCATCGCCATCCACATCCACGGCATCGATCAAATCCAGGCGCGAAGTGACATCCAGGTGTTGGGAATCCGTGACGTTGGCGAAGGCCTTATGCAGTTCGTTGTAGATGTCATTGCGCGCCACCAGCGTGATGAAATATGAGCGGTCAGGGGTTCCGGTAGAAGTCTGCGGCATGTGTGCCGTGGCGGTCAGTACCAGGGTCGGCTCATTGCTGTAGGAAAGATCAAAGACGCGGAGCTGGACATCGTCGAAATTTGGCTGAGGCGGCTTGGGGGCGCGCATTTTGGAAGCCGAAGCTTTCGTCCCAGGCCGGGCTGGAGTTTCCGGCGGCACCGCTTCGGAAGCGAGTTGCTTGTCCCGGGCACGTACCTCGTCGGCTGCGAGCGCGAGCATCTTGTTGCGGAAACGCATTTCCTCGTCGGGTTTCATATCGAAGGTGTAAGGGTGCGGCTCGTAAGGATGCGCGTCGGAAATTGCCGGAATAAACTGCACGCTTTCGGGCTTCGCCGGCTTCGATGTTTTGTTGGCGGGCGTCGTTGTGGAAGCGGCAAGGTTGGCTGAGTTCTTGGCTTGCGCAGCGGAAGACTTGGTCGACTTGCCACGGTGCAGCATGGGCCGGTTCGGATCGTCCGGGGAGGCGATCTCCGGAATTTCCGCAGTCGCATTGTCAGCCGTGGACGTTTCTGGCGTTGCACTCGGCGCGGTCGCCGGAGGGGTTGTTGTCGCAGGCGGAGTCGAATTCACCGGCGGCGTTGGTGTCGAGGGTTCCGACGCTGCGGGTGGCGAACGCCGCAGTTTCGGCGGCCCGCTGATGTCCTCGTCAGGCGCCTTGGACGGCTCTGCAACCGGTTTCGGCTTGTCGGGGCTGGGAGCGTGCAGCGCCCCATCGGCGATCCAGCTGTCTTTGAGTTGTCGAACCTGACCCACGGTAAACAGTCCTTGCGAGACACCCGTGCGCAGAGCTTCGTAGACCGTGCCTGATTCCAATGCCATCGGCACGGGGGAAGCTTTGTACGAGGCTGCGTCGTAATACTTGCCATCGATCAGGATCACGATTGGAATCAGGTGCGCCTGTCCGTTGGGCATCAACTCCACGAGCGCGGTTGCGCGCGGCCCCTGCGGTGGCGGCGCTTTGCGATTCAGTTGTGCGGCGCAGATCAGGCCCAGGCCCAAGGCGATGACGAGGGTGGCGCACCTGCGGTATAACTCTGAACGACGAGGAGAGGATGCCATGGACGTTAATGATAAAGCCCCAGAGTTCACCCTGCCTGATCAGAATGGCGAAGAGGTGTCGCTGAAGGGTCTACGAGGGAAAACCGTAGTTCTGTACTTTTATCCTCGAGCCGACACCCCGGGGTGCACCATCGAGGCCTGCGAATTTCGGGACTCTTATAAGAAAATTCAAAAAACCGGTGTAGTGCTGCTTGGGATTTCTCCGGATACCCCCAAAGCGCAGAAAAAATTTGAAGAGAAGTTCGATCTACCCTTCACCCTGCTGGGCGATGCCGATAAAAAGGTCGCCAACGCTTACGGCGTGATGAAGGAAAAGAACATGTACGGGCGGAAGGTGATGGGTGTCGCTCGGACTACGTTCGTCATTGGGCCCGATGGCAAGATCAAGCACATTTTCGAAAAGGTGAAGCCGCAGGGGCATGCGGAAGAGGTGCTTGAGGTGGTGAAGGCCATGGCAAAAGGAGCGGGCAAGTAAGTAGAAAACAGCATCAAGACGTCACACGGAAAGCCGCGGCAGCGGCTTGAAAGATCTGGCGTGCACCACGTGGGCTCGTCGTGCACGCTAGATTTCTTGCTGGGCTCCGAATGACTTCAGTGTAAAAAACTGGTTCGTTAGCGAATCGTCGCGATGCTGGTGGTCTTGAACGTCATTGCGGTTTCGGCGTGAATGACGGCTTCTTCTTTGCCCGTAGCAGCGGCAAGTCCGGTTCCGGCTGCGCCTCCAGCGGCCGCTCCGATCAAGGCGCCTTTACCTCCGCCGGCGAAGGCTCCGATCAAAGCCCCGGCGCCCGCTCCGCCGCCAATCTTGGTCGCGTTACTCTTGGTATGGCTCTTGCCTTTGGCGTAGTAGCCGGTCGTCGCCAGCGGAACGCGTTTGCCGCTCACATCCATGGAGGTGAGACGGAGCGTGAGTTGTCCGGGCGCGTGGAGCCGTCCGCTGGATTTTGCGGAAGTGACTTTCCCGTGAACCACGGTTCCGGTCTTCGCGATCGTGCTTCCGTTCACCACCAGGTCGCGGGCAAGTACTCCGTCAAATTTCTGTCCGGTTTGCGCAGTGGCGGATGTGATCTGCGTGCCAATGCGCACCGTCAAGGGAGTTCCGGATGGAATAGTTTGTGCTCCTGCCACGATGCCGAATAGGATCACGGCTGACAGCGCTTTCAAGAATTTCCCAAGCATGTGACCTCCGCGAATGTAACGGTAAATTGAACTCTGGATTGCTTAGCGTGAAGATAGCAAAAACCATCGCCGAAACCCATATTTCAAAAGTGCAACCTCTACTGGGATGACAAGCTCCGCGACAACGAACTTCCGTAACCTGCGTAATGCGTTGCCGCGTGAATTCTTTGATCGCGATCCGCGTGAGGTGAGCCGCGACTTGCTCGGGAAAGTGCTGGTTCGGCGCAATGGTAGAAAACTGATGGCTGGCCGAGTCGTCGAGGTCGAAGCCTATTTAGGGGCGGAGGACGCGGCGGCCCATTCAGCCTCCGGCAAGACCGCGCGGAATGCGGTTTTGTTCGGACCGCCAGGCTATGCCTACATCTACTTCATCTATGGGAATCATTTTTGCCTGAATGTCTCGACTCTCCCGGAAGGCATTGCGGGTGGCGTGTTGTTTCGAGCACTGGAACCGCTGGTCGGGGTCGAGCAGATGGCTTTGGCTCGGGATCTTGAGTTGCGTGATTTGCGTCTGTTGACGTCTGGGCCGGGACGATTGGCGGAGGCATTTGGGATTACACGCGAGCGGGACAACGGCAAAGATATGACTTCGATGCGGTCGGATCTATGGTTGGCGGATGATGGCTTTGTTCCCGAGAAGGTTCTCGTGACCAAGCGAATCGGGATCACAAAGGCGGCGGACATGCCTTTGCGCTATTTGATCGCGGGAAACCGGTTCGTGTCAGGGAGAAAGTCAGAGGCCAAACCTTAAACGCAGAGAGCGCATAGAAATTCCGCAGAGAGGGCAGAGGAGGCACTCCTTTTTCCTAACTCTCGGCGCCTTCATGTATCTTGGTGCTTCGTTCCAGGAGCCCACTCGATGCGCCACTGCTCGTGTTTTGCGCTGTTCTGCATGATGGTTTTTAGCTTCTCCTCTCTGGAGTCAGCAAAAACCCAGCCTTGACGATTTGAAGACCGAGGCCATCCGCGAAGTCGACGCGCGGCAGACCTTCACCCAGCAAATGGTGGACCAGATTTTCAGTTATGCCGAGCTGGGCTTCCAGGAATACGAAACGTCACGCTACGTGACCGACATCCTCGAGAAGAATGGTTTCAAAGTAGACCGCGGCGTGGCCGGAATTCCGACTGCGTGGGTTGCGACCTATGGATCGGGGAAGCCGGTGATCGCGTTCATGACCGATATCGATTGCATTCCGCGAGCCTCGCAGAAGCCGGGCGTCGCCTACCACGACCCGATCATCGAGGGCGCGCCGGGACATGGAGAAGGCCACAACTCGGGCGAGGCCGTGAACGTAACCGCCGCGCTGGTGTTGCGCGAGCTGATGGAGAAGCACAAGATTTCAGGCACGCTGAAAGTGTTCCCCGGAGTTGCCGAAGAGTTGCTGGGAACCAAGGCCTTTTACATTCGCGCCGGGTTGTTCAAAGACGTCGATATCGTGCTGGGCTCGCACGTGTATGACGGCTTCGGTACAGGCTACGGGCAGACTTTCGCGCCGCAGGGACTGGTGTCGGTTCAGTATTCATTCCATGGCCGGGCCGCGCATGCCGCAAGCGCGCCTTGGGACGGGCGTAGCGCGCTCGATGCCGTCGAGTTGATGGATACTGGCTGGAACTTCCGCCGAGAACACTTGCGGCTACAGCAACGCTCGCATTATGTGATCAACAACGGTGGCGATCAGCCGAACGTCGTGCCTTCGGAAGCTTCGGTCTGGTACTACTTCCGCGAGTTGGATTATCCTCACATCAAAGATCTTTACGACCTCGGTAATACGATGGCGCAGGCCGCAACCATGATGACCGGAACTACGGTGACGCGGCGGCTGGTGGGATCGGCGTGGCCTCCGCACTTCAACAAAGTCGTGGCGGAGATTCAGCAGAAGAACATCGAGCGCGTGGGAATGCCGACATGGAGCGATGCCGATCAGACTTTGGCAAAGGCGTTGCAAAAAGAAATCGGTCAGCCGGTTGACGGATTAAATACCAAGGTCGAGCCTCTGAAGCCTCCTGCGCCCGAAGGCGAGATGGGTGGCTCCGACGATATCGGCGATATTTCCTGGGTGGTGCCGACGGTGTACTTGCGATATCCCGCGAATATTCCACATACGCCAGGCCATAGTTGGGTGGATGGGGTCGCCATGGCAACTCCGATCGCGCACAAGGGCTCGACCGCAGGCGCAAAGGTGCAGGCAACCACGGCTCTCGATTTTCTGATGTCGCCGGAATTAGTGAAGCAAGCCTGGGACTACTTCAACAATGTGCAGACAAAAGATCTGAAGTACACGCCGTTGATTGCAGGCGACGATCAACCCGCGATCGAGTTAAACAAAGAAAAAATGGAGAAGTTCCGGCCGGAGATGAAGAAGTTCTACTACGACCCGGCGAAATACAAGACATATATGGAACAGTTGGGGATCGCCTATCCGACGGTGAAGAAGTAAGCCCTGACTCAGCTGTCCTTGCGGTAGAGCAGGTTGCGCATGGCTTCTCGGCGGGCCTCGTTCGCTTCCTTGTCTTGCGGCTGAGGCAGCTTTGATGCAGGCTCGGAATTCTCCAGTTCCGTGCAGTCCGGGCAGCGATTGGCGAAGCCCGGCTTGCCCGGCTTTAACTCAAATTCCTCAGAACAGATGACGCAGACTTTAATTGGGTAAGCCATAAAAACTCCGCTAGGGATTTCTTTATTTTATCTGATCAGGAAACGGCAGATCAGCGCTAGCTCGTCAGAATCAGATTGTCGATCAGCCTTGTCGTTCCGACGAATGCGGCTACGGCAACGAGTGCCGGTTGCTTGAGGTTTTCCACGGGATCGAGGCTATCCGGATCGACGATTTCGAAATAGTCGAGACGAACACCCGGACAGGCTTCGACGCAAGATCTTCCCGCTGATATCAACGCAGAAGCGTTCCTCTCGCCTTCCTTAAACAAACTCTCCACTCTAGCCAACGACTGCGAAAGCACTAGCGCCTGTTTGCGCTGTTCCGGATCGAGATAACGGTTACGGGAGCTCATGGCTAGTCCGTCGGGTTCGCGAATGATAGGACAGACCGCAATCTCAACCGGCAGATTCAAATCCCGCACCATGCGGCGAATCACGGCGACCTGGGCTGCGTCTTTCTGCCCGAAGAAAGCAGTGTCGGGCTGAATGATGTGGAAGAGCTTGCTGACCACCGTTGTGACCCCGCGGAAATGACCGGGGCGCGATTTGCCGTCGAGTTTCTCGCTCAGACCTTCGACCGTGACGTAAGTCGTGGCGCCCCCGGGGTACATCTCGCCGGTAGAGGGCGCGAACAGCAGGTCCACACCTTCTTTCTCCAGCAACTCGCGATCATGATCGAAAGTGCGCGGATATTTGGAAAAATCCTCGCTCGGCCCAAACTGGGTGGGATTCACGAAGATCGAAACCGCAACCGCATCGCAGTGAGTTTTCGCGGCTCGAACTAGCGAAAGATGCCCTTCATGCAGGGCACCCATGGTGGGCACGAAACCCAGCTTCAGTCCCTTCGCTTTCAGCGCGCCGACGGCGGAACGCATCTCGGCGATGCTGGAGCAGAGTTGCATGGAACCGGTGAAGGACTTCACGGGGCAGGGATCCAGTCGATCTGAACGTGCATGCTTTCCAGGGTCCCGGCAAGAATAGCGCGATTCTTGCGCATGGCATCGACCTCGAATTGCGATGCTGGACGCTTCGGTTCCTCCACGGCGACCACACGACCGTAGGGCCAGGAAGAAGATGGCAACTTGGCCAGCGCCTGCGCGACCTCAGCCGGCTTGATGTGGTGTTCTTCGTAGTTGGCAAGATCCATTAGGCCAATGGAATCGGCGCGAATCACGAGATACGGATTCTGCCAGTTCTTGATTTTACGGGCATCGCCGTACTTGGCCTGGTCCGCTGCGGGTATCGCTTCAATTCGCGACATCGCCTCCGATTCCGAAGAAGCGGACGCCTGCTGCGATCGTGAGCACGCCGCAAGCGAGAGGGTTGCAATAGCGCAGAGAAGAAGGGACAGGTGGCGCATCGTTCTGGAACTTACCTCCGCATGGCTCGTTTGCGATCGAGCACGGTTTCAAGGGCAGACTGCGTTTCCTTCGGAAGATGATACGACTCTGTGTCCGAAGGATACTGCTTCGAGAGCACATCGGCGCGATAGGCCTGCACGGCTTCGGTGATCATGGCGGCAGCGTCGCCGTAGCGGCGGACAAATTTCGCTGGCGGCCCGAAGGTCAGGTTCAGCAGGTCGTGGAACACCAGCACCTGGCCATCACATTCGGGCCCGGCGCCGATTCCGATGGTCGGCGTTTTTACTTCGGCAGTAATCATGGCGGCCACTTCGCGCGGAATGCCTTCCAGATAGATGCAGGCTACGCCCGCGCGGTCGAGCGCAATTGCGTCGCGCATGAGTTGTTCCACCGCCGACAGCGTTTTGCCCTGCACCCGGAACCCGCCCATCACGTTCACCGACTGCGGGGTCAGTCCAATGTGCCCGGCGACCGGAATCTCAGCGTCGATGATGCGGCGAATCAGCTCGGCGCGCTTTTCACCGCCTTCAACCTTCACCGCCTCGGCCCCAGCTTCTTTGACAAAGCGCGCGGCGTTGCGGACGGCGTCGTCCACGCTGAGGTGGTAGGAGCCATAGGGCATGTCGGCGATAAGAAAAGCGTTCTTCACTCCCCGGCGCACGGCGCGGGTGTGGTGCAGCATCTCGTCAACCGTGACCGACAGCGTGTTCTCGTATCCGAGCATGGTCATGGCCAGCGAGTCGCCGACCAGCACGACGTCGATGCCCGCTTCGTCTACCAGGCGCGCGGTGGCGTAGTCATAGGCGGTGAGGCAAGTGATGGGGCGGTGGTTGATTTTGTTTTCGCGGAGAGTAGCGACGGTGATCTTATGGCGAGGCTCGCCAATCGGAGTCAGACTCACAGTAACCTCCAGTGCCCCTCCGCCGTGGCAGATAGAGCCTGTCAGCATCTTGGATGACGCTGGCGATAGTATAGCCTCAAAAATGTCGTAGGTCGATGGTCGTTGGTCTTTGGCTAAATCACTCCGCAACAACAACTTCCAATATGGATTGGATCCCAACGACCAAAGGCCGACGACCCTCAACAGCCTCTACGCGCTGGCCGCTTCCTGGCTTCCGAGCGGCAGGAAGTACTGTGTGCCCTTGATCGGGGCCGAGACTTTGCGCAGCAGCTCTTGCAGGTCGTCGTTGCGCTCGACGAAGTCGATGTCGGAGGTATTCACGATCAGCAAGTCTGACGACGTGTAATGAAAGAAGAAGTGCTCGTAGGCCTTGATGACTTCTTCCAGATAATCTTCGTTGATCGCCTTCTCGCCTGCGGCGTTCTTCTTCTTGAGCCGCTTCTTCAGCACCTCGGGGCTGGCCTGCAGGTAAATCACCAGGTCGGGATTGGGAAGTTGCTCGCGGAAGAAGTTGTAATAACGATTGTAGGTGTCGAGCTCCTGGTCGTTGAGGTTGAGGCAGGCGAAGAGCTTATCTTTTTCGAAGATGAAGTCGGTGACAATGGTGCGCTGCGAGCGCGGGCCGAGGTCGAGCGCCTTCAGTTGCTCAAAGCGGCGGATCAGGAAAGCGAATTGCGCCTGAAAGGCTGCGCCACGTTCCCCTTCATAAAACGGAGCGAGAAACGGATTGTCCTCGGATTCCATGACCCGCTGGGCATTGAGCCGGTCGGCAAGAATCCGTGCCAGGGTGCTTTTCCCGACGCGTAGGGGACCTTCTACTGCGATGTAGCGGGGCAGCTCGAAAAGATTGGCCATGTGGGCTTAGGTTCCATGGCAGCATATCTCGCCTTCGGCCTGGAGGCAATTGCGGGAAAAGTTACTAGGGGATTGACGAATTCTTCCACGATATCCGGCAATGCAAAAATTCGGCAATCCAGCGATCTACCTTACAATTCGTTTGTGCTGGGAATTGGCATCTCGCTGGTTGCTGCCGCGGCGGCTGGTGCTGCTGGGTATCAGTCCATGGCTCCGACTGGCCAGTGGTACGGGGCGACATTCACCGGACGGCGGCGCGGGGAAAAACGATTGGCGCTTACCTACGACGATGGCCCCAACGATCCCCATACCCTGCGCCTGCTCGAAGTGTTGGCCAAGCATCAGGTGCGCGCCACATTCTTCCTGATTGGACGCTTTGTACAGCAGCGGCCCGACATCGTTCTTGAACTCGCGAAATCCGGGCATGTGATCGGCAACCACACGTTTACTCATCCCAATCTGATTTTCACCTCCTCCGCGCAGGCGCGAGAGCAGATTACCCAATGCCGGCAAACCATCGAAGATGCCGTGGGTGATCACTCCGATCTTTTCCGGCCTCCATTTGGCGGCAGGCGTCCGGCTTCCCTACGCGTGGCGCGAGAATTGGGATTGCTTCCGGTGATGTGGAATGTGACGGGGTGGGATTGGGAGGCGCCTCCAGCGGAACAAATCGAAAACAAAGTCGTGAAACAGGTGCGCGGCGGCGATGTAATCCTGCTCCACGACGGCGGGCACAAAGCCATGGGTGCAGATCGGGCGCAGACGGTGATTGCTACGGATCGGCTGATCGCGCGTTATAAACACCAGGGTTATGAGTTTGTGACGATCCCCGAGATGATGCGCAGTTGAAAATCGCTGTGTTCCCACAAAATCGGACGAGGGCTCCTGCCCAAACTGGTTTACGCGTGGGCCATGGCGAATGCCTCTTTTGCCGCTGCGATAGTTTGCTGGATGTCTTCCTCCGTATGGGCGGTGCTCAGGAACGCAGCCTCGAATTGTGACGGAGGCAAGTAGACCCCACTATCCAACATTGATCGGAAGAAGCGCCCGAAGGCTTCGGTATCCGCTTTCGCGGCGGAGGTCCAGTCAGTAACCGGGCACGGCGCGAAGAACCAGGTAAACATCGATCCGACGCGGTTATAGCAAATTGGAACCCCGGCTTCGCGTGCGGCTGCAGCGACTCCGGCCGCGAGTTCACCGCTGAGCTTGTCGAGCCGTGGATAAATCTCTTTCTTGTGCTCTTTTAAGTAGCGCAGCGTCGCCAGTCCCGCCGCCATCGCCAGCGGATTCCCCGAGAGCGTCCCCGCCTGGTACATGGGGCCGAGAGGCGCGACCAAGTCCATAATCTCAGAAGGGCCGCCATAAGCTCCGACGGGAAGCCCTCCTCCGATAATTTTTCCCATCGTGGTCAGATCGGGATGAATTGCATAGACTTCCTGCGCACCGCCAAAGGCCAGCCGGAAGCCGGTCATGACCTCATCGAAAATCAGCAGCGACTTATCGCGTTCGGTAAGGGCGCGCAAGGCTTCCAGATAGCCGCGCGCCGGGGGAACGCAGCCCATATTTCCAACCACCGGCTCGACGATTACGCACGCAATCTGGTGACGAAACTTCTTAAATGCCTGCTCCAGCGCGTCGGTGTCGTTGAAGGGTAATGCCAGCGTGAACTGTGTGAACTCTTCGGGAACTCCTGCCGAGCCCGGAATCCCCAGCGTGGCCACGCCTGAGCCGGCCTTTACCAGTAAAGCATCGGCATGTCCGTGATAGCACCCTTCGAACTTCACGACGTACTTTCGCTTGGTGTAGGCACGGGCGAGGCGGATTGCCGACATCGTCGCTTCAGTCCCGGAGCTGACGAAACGCACTTTCTGCATGTTAGGAAATGCGGAGAGAACGATTTCGGCGAGATCGGCTTCCGATGGAGTGGAAGCCCCGAAGCTGGTTCCGTTCTGCGCGGCCACGGTGATGGCCTCGATCACCGAAGGCGCGGCGTGGCCGAGAATCTGCGGACCCCAGGAGCCTATGTAATCGATGTACTCGTTGCCGTCCGCATCCCAGAGTCGCGATCCTTTGCCGCGCACGATGAATGGCGGCTCGCCGCCGACGGCGCGAAAGGCTCGAACCGGCGAGTTTACGCCCCCGGGGATCATCTGCTCAGCGCGCCTCTGCAATTTTTGCGACTGCTCGGTTTTGCGAGACATGGGTACCTCCTGCGGGGTGTTCCCCCCGGAAAGGCCAATATAGCAGCAGGGTTGGCGCGGGCTGCGGGACGCAAGTCACCGGAACCTGTGACTCGGCTCACAGGGGCAGATGATCCGATTCATGAGAAATTCATCTCCCCGAAATGCTCATGAAACATAGAAAGGGTAGGGTACTGATCAGTACACGCCCTTCTAACCGGGAGGGTTTTCAGGACAGCTTCGGGGGCTCCGAGCTGTCCTAATTTTTTTTCGCGACAACCACGTTCGATTTATGTTAACTACAGTTAACTAGTTCAGGTGGTTCAATAAAGAACGTTTTATCCAACATTAGTGATCGTGAGCCATGCACAATTTCGCTCTTGGCTGGTGTGGCGACTGTTTTTGGTTGTGCTGTCGCTGCATGTGCTGGTCTCTGCCCAGTCCGGGGATGATCAGGTAAATCGCGCCGTCGATCCCGTAACAACCTTCTTCCCTCATTCTCAGACTTCCCGCTGGTGGGTTTCCGGGCAGGACAACATCATTTTCCAGGCCCACCCGTCATTCAATTCGCCCTACTCGGGGCCGAACAGTCTTCGCGGCAGCGGTGAGAATGCGACTTCCAATGTCGCCACGCTTTATACCGGATTGCAGGTGACCCACAGCACCGAAATCATGGTGGACGTCGAAGAGGTCAGCGGTGGCGGCTTGAGCGATGCATTGGGATTAGCCGGATTCGTTAATGTGGATGTGGTGCGCAATCCTGAACTGGGTACACAGCCCTATCTGGCGCGCGCCATGTTTCGCCAGATTATCGGGCTGAGCAGCAAAACCGTAGAGGCTGTGCGCGGTCCCTTTGGTCTGGCGACTCGACTTCCCGCGCGGAGAATCGAACTGCGCGGCGGCAAGTTCGGCATGGCGGATTTTTTTGATCTGAACGACGTTGGCAGCGACAGCCATTTCCAGTTCTTGAACTGGACGGTCGACAACAACGGCGCGTACGACTATGCAGCCGACACGCGCGGTTACACGGTCGGACTCATCGCCGAATACCATGACCACAATTGGGCCTTCCGATTTGGCGAGGCGCTGATGCCCACGGTCGCTAATGGGATCGATCTCGAGTTCAACCTGCGCAAGGCGCGAGCCGAGAACTTTGAATTCGAATTCCATCCCAAGACTGCGATTGGACAGAGTCATGTGCGACTGTTGTCCTACGTCAATCACGCCAACATGGGAGTGTACCGGACGGCGGTCATCAATTATCTGGAAGGGAAGACGCCGCGGCCGGAAATCACCGCACACCCCTTCCAGACCACGATCAAATATGGCTTCGACTTGAATGCGGTTCAGGAATTGCCACATAATTTCCGCGCCTTCGGCCGCTTCGGCTGGAACGAAGGTCAGCACGAATCCTTCGCCTACACCGAAGTGGACCAGACCTTTGAGGGTGGCGCCGATCTGGGTGGAACCAGATGGCATCGCCCCGTCGATAAACTTGGAGTTGCCGTGGTTTCAAATGCCATTAAAACCGATCACCAGCATTACCTGGCTTTGGGTGGCTTGGGATTTCTGCTGGGAGACGGGCGTCTGAACTACGGGCGCGAAAACATCGTTGAGGCCTACTACAACGCGCACCTGTGGCGCGGACTGTTTGGCGGATTCGATCTGCAGCACATCAACAATCCCGGATACAACCGCGATCGCGGGCCGGTGCTGGTTCCGGGCGTGCGCGTGCACCTGGAATTCTGACTACTTCTCGACCTTTACGCCCTTCCAGAACGCGACGTAATCTTTGATTTGAGAAGCTGCGGATTTGGGCTCGGGATAATACCAAGCCGCATCGCGATTACTCTTCCCATTGACCTCGACCGTGTAGTAGCTCGCGTTGCCCTTCCATGGACAGACGGTGTGGGTAGCACTAGGCTTGAAGAATTCATGGTGGACCGAGTCAGGCGGGAAATATTGATTGCCTTCGATCTCAATCGTGCGGTCGGATTCAGCGAGGGTGGTGCCTTCCCAGATTGCTTTTGCCATAACTCCTGATTAGATTGCGCTGTGCTCGCTGGGGCGCAAAGAAATTCTGCAAATTGGACACGCGTAAGGAGTTCGCTTATCGTGCTGTGCGACCGGATTTCACACTGATCAAATCATGATGCGCTCTGAAACTTTGATGGTGTGTCCTCCATCCACCGCGGGATGGAACGATGACCGTGCCCAACGCTGGCAGGAGCTGGGATTCTTTCACCCGCCCGAGTTCGCCATCGCGCAAGCGCAGCATCAGGAACTCTGCACGCGGTTGCAGGAGTTTGGAATCGAGGTAGTGCAATTGCCGGCAAGTCCAGACTTCACACTGGATGCCGTCTACACGCACGACGCGTCCTTGATGTCGGACGCGGGCGCAATCCTGATGAATCCAGGCAAGGCGAATCGCGTACCTGAGGCTCCGCTCCACGGAAGGTTTTTTCGCGATCTCGGAATTCCAGTGCTTGGTCAGATCGCACCGCCGGGAAAGACCGAGGCTGGCGACATGGTGTGGCTTGATCCGAAAACTCTCCTGATCGGGCAAGGCTTTCGTACCAACGCTGCTGGAATCGGGCAAATGCAAACGCTGCTCAACAAAAGCGAAATTGAAGTTATCTCCGCGCCATTGCCATACGGAATGGGGCCAGCCTTTTGTTTGCACCTGATGTCGTTAATCAGCCCACTCGACGAACAGACACTCCTTGTTGATCTGCCATGGCTTGCAGTAGAGACAGTGGAGCTTCTTCAGAGCCGAGGTTTACGTCTGATCGAAATTGATGCTTTGGAGCGAGACACGCTCGCCTGCAACGTGCTCACGCTGGGGCGCAACCGTCTGGTCGCTCTGGAAGAGAACCGAAAGACCAACCAAAAACTTCGGGATGCCGGCTACAACTTGAAGACGTTCTCTGGTTCGGAACTCTGCATCAATGGCGGAGGCGGTCCGACGTGTTTAACTCGGCCGCTTTCGCGAGGCTGAGTTGCCGCGTTCGGCGCAGTAGCCCCTACACAAGCTGATACAATAAACAAGCAATGGCCCTGCCGTTCGTCCGCGATATTTTCGCGGACGTGGAAAAATTACCCGCCTTTCTGCGTGTTGCCTCCTACCTGCGCGAGAACACGGGGCGTATTCGTGTTTCCGGACTCACTCCGAGCGCAAAGGCACTGGTTCTGGTGCTCCTTCAGAAGACATTGGGGCGCCCGCTCGTTCTCGTAGTACCAGATAACAAGGCGGCAGAAGAATTAATTCCCGTATTGCAGGCGTTCGCAGAGCTTACAGGAGCGCTCGATCCAGCGGCAATCGTGTCGCTTCCTACCCGCGACGTGCTGCCCTTCCAGAATCTGTCGCCACATCCCGAAATTCAGGAAGAACGAGCTGTTGCGCTCTGGAAGATCGCGACCGGCGCAGCGTCGATCGTGGTCGCGCCGGTAACTTCCACGGCGACCCGGCTGCGGGCAGCCGAATACTACTCCGATCTTGCTCGCATCGTTCGCCGAACGGAAACCATTGATATCGAGCCGCTCCTCCGCCACCTCAACACGGTTGGGTACTCCTCAAGAGATGTGGTCGAAATGCCGGGAGAGTACGCTCTTCGCGGCGGAATTCTCGATGTGTACTCGCCGGAAACGGACCGCCCGGTCCGCATTGAGTTTTTCGGCGACGAAGTTGAATCCATCCGAAAATTCGATCCCGGCACGCAGCGCTCCTCTAGCCCCGTGGATGAGGCGATTCTTTTGCCCCTCACCGAGACGCCGGTGAGCGAGAGAGTTGCTGGGCGCGATTCACACCCGGCTTTCCGGTAAACGGATCACCGGGCAGGAAGAGATTAGTGGAGCAGGCCGTCCGGGCTGGCGGCGTCACCGTGTTTCCTGGCTGGGAGTTCTTTGCCCCCGTCGCTGGCGCGGATCGTACCATTTTCGATTTGTTGACTAACGCCATGGTATTGACCGACGAGCCAGAAATTCTGCGACAGGAATTCGACCGCGTTTGGGCGCGCATTGAAGATGCACACGAGCGCAGCGGTGTCGGCAACCTGGTGCGGCCCGAAGACATTTATGTGTCTCCGGAAAACTGGTGGAAGAATCTGCCCGCGCTGGCTGGAGCTGACCTGGAGCAGCTTGGCATCGAGCGGGGTGACGAAAACATGCCCGCCGCAGCTTTTCTTTCCCAGCCCACCCCGCGATTCCACGGATCGGTGCCGGCGTTGCTGGACGAAGTCAAGAAGCAACTGGCCGAGCAAAATCGAGTTGTGATCTCAGTTCCCAACGTTGGTGAAGTCGAGCGCCTCGCCGACATGTTCAGCGAGTACAGCATGTCGTTCCGCTTGGGCACGCGCACTCGCGGCGGCGAAAGCTTCGCGGACGAGACGGCTTACTTCGCGGGGGAAATTCTTACTACTACGCTGGTGAAGGCGTATGTGCCCGAGGGCCTCATCCTTCCCGAGGCGAACCTGACGGTTTTCGGATCGCGAGATTTGTTTGATGAATCCGAAAGCGTGGTCTCCCGCCCGCAGCGGCAGAAATCCAAGACTTCGGCATTCTTATCGGACTTCCGCGATCTGCAAGTCGGCGACTACGTGGTTCACGTGGAGCACGGCATCGGCCAGTATCACGGTTTGAAGGAAATCAATCAGGGCGATGGCAATGCCGAGTTCATGCTCCTCGAGTATGCGGAGGGCGCGCGCCTTTACGTTCCCCTCACTCGACTCGACTTGGTGCAGAAGTATCGCTCGCAGGAAGGCGCTAAGCCAGCACTGAGTCATCTGGGCACGGCGACTTGGGCGAAGACAAAGGCGCGAGTCCGCAAGGCCATGAAGGACATGGCCGACGAACTTCTGAAACTGTATGCGCAGCGCAAATCCGCGCAGGGTCATGCTTTCCCTGCGGACAACCAGTGGATGCGCGAATTCGAAGACG
This sequence comes from Terriglobia bacterium, assembly GCA_963797845.1. Lineage (GTDB taxonomy): Bacteria > Acidobacteriota > Terriglobia > Terriglobales > Acidobacteriaceae > DASREM01. The sequence continues at coordinate 30,133 of CAWCRE010000002.1, read as the reverse complement.
CGTTCGAATTCAGTGAAACCGACGATCAGGATATGGCGATCGCGGATGTGAAGCGCGATATGGAATCGTCGCTTCCCATGGATCGCCTCCTTTGCGGCGACGTTGGTTATGGCAAGACCGAGGTCGCGATGCGCGCGGCTTTCAAGGCCATCAACGACAACAAGCAGGTTGCGGTGCTCGCTCCCACGACGGTGCTGGCCTTCCAGCACTATGAAACTTTCAAGCAACGCTTCGCGGCCTTTCCGGTGAATATCGAGATGATCAGCCGTTTCCGCACGGCGAAACAGCAGAAAGAAATTCTGCAGAAGGTGGAAGCGGGGAAGATCGATGTCCTGATCGGAACCCACCGCTTGCTGTCGAAAGACGTGAAGTTTGCCGATCTCGGGCTGCTGGTGGTGGATGAAGAGCAGCGCTTCGGAGTGCGCCACAAGGAACGTCTGAAGCAGATGCGCAAAGAGGTCGACGTGCTCAGCATGTCGGCAACACCGATTCCGCGCACGTTGCACATGTCGCTGGTTGGACTGCGCGACATGAGCGTCATCGAAACTCCGCCCCGAGACCGCATTGCAATTCAGACTGTGGTTGCGAGCTGGGACGAAAAGCTCATTCAGACGGCGATTGAGCAGGAACTGGAACGCGGCGGCCAAGTCTACTTCGTTCATAACCGCGTCGAGAGTATTTGGGAGATCGCGGCGAAGTTGCAAGCGCTGGTTCCCCGGGCGCGGGTTGCTGTAGGTCACGGGCAGATGACGCAGGGCGAACTCGAGAAAGTGATGCTGAAGTTCATGCATCACGAGGCGGACATCCTGGTCGCGACCACGATTATCGAAAATGGACTCGATATTCCGCTTTGCAACACGATCCTGATTAATCGCGCCGACCGGTTGGGTCTATCGGAGTTGTATCAACTGCGCGGACGAGTCGGGCCGGTCGAACCGGCGCGCTTATGCTTACCTGCTTTTGCCCGCGGAGGTGGAGCTCACCCCGATCGCACGCAGGCGCCTGGCGGCGTTGAAGGAATTTTCAGATCTCGGCGCGGGCTTCAAGATCGCGGCACTCGATCTAGAGCTGCGCGGTGCGGGAAATCTGCTCGGAGGCGAGCAGAGTGGGCACATCGAGGCAATCGGATTCGAGCTTTACACGCAGATGTTGGATCGCGCGGTCCGCGAAATGAAGGGCGAGGCCGGTCCCGACGAAGCCGAAATTCAACTCAACCTCGGGCTCAATATCCGCATCCCGTTTAATTACATCCCGGAAGAGAACCAGCGACTGCGAATGTACAAGCGTATTGCCGGCGTGGAAACCGATTCGCAACTGAGCGATGTGCGGGGAGAGTTGAAAGACCGCTATGGCGATCCTCCACCCGCGGTGCGGAATCTGCTGGATTATGCGACCCTGCGGCTCCTGGCGTTGGGCGTGGGAGTTGCGGCGATCGACCGCAAGCGCGAACAGGTCAGCATCAAGTTCACGCAAAATGCGGCAGTAGATCCGGAGCGATTGGCGCGGTTCGTGTCATCACAACGGGGTGCGCAATTCACTCCCGAGGGTATGTTAAGGTTTAATTTAAAAGCCACAAAGGCGGAAGAAGTTTTGACTTTCCTGCAGAATCTGTTGGGCGAGCTAACCAGTGGCGTACCTTCTCCGTCTGTGTCTAGGTAGTTGCAAGTTGCCGTTCTACTACGCCGAAAAATGAAAACAAACCTTCTCGTCATGCTTGTGGTCGGGCTTGTCTTGCTGAGCCTCGCAGCGCCCATAGACCTGGGTGCTGATCAAGAACCCAGGACCGCCGAACTCAACCAGCTGATCGATCAATATTTTGATTTCTATTTCCAGAATCACCCCACGGCTGCGACTGCGGCCGGTTTTCATCAATATGATGACAAGCTCGAAGACTTTTCTCGCCCCGCGATTGATTCCGAAATCGCAGGCCTGAAAAAAGTGCAGGCGCAATTTGATGCGCTCACGCAGGCGTCTCTGCCAGCCGATGCCCAAGTCGATCGCGACCTCGTGACTTCGGCCATCAAGGCTCGCCTTCTGGAATTGGAAAACATCCAGATGTGGCGCAAGGATCCCGATCAGTACACCTCGAGCGCTTCGTATTCCGTGTTTCTCATCATGAAGCGCAACTTTGCGCCGGCGGACGAACGCCTGCGCTCGCTGATTGCGCGCGAGCGGCAAATCCCGAAAGTCTTTGAAGCGGCGCGTCGGAATCTGGAAAATCCGCCACGGGTTTACACCGAAGTTGCCTTGCAGCAATTGCCCGATGTGGTTGGCTTTTTCAAGAACGACGTTCCGGCGGCATTTGCCAGCGTAAAGGATCCCAAGCTGGTTGCCGAATTCAAACAGAGCAACGGACAAGTCGTCCGGGCGCTGCAGAATTACGAGAATTTTCTGAGAGCCGATCTCCTGCCGAATTCCAGGGGCGATTTTCGCATCGGCGCCGAGAACTACAGAAGAAACTGCTCTATGAAGAGATGGTCGATGTTCCGATTGATCATCTGCTGGACATCGGGTACGCCGATCTGCAGCGGAATCAGGAAGCAACTGAAGATAGCCGCCGCGAAAATCGATCCCAAGAAGTCGCCGTCGCGAAGTTCTGGCGGGATCTGCAAAAGAATCATCCCGCCCCCGACCAGCTCCTGCCAAGTTTCAGAACCAAGCTGGTGGACCTGCGTCAGTTCATCGAGGAAAGGCAGATCATCACCATCCCTTCGCAGGTCATGCCGATCGTCGAAGAGACGCCGCCGTTCGCTCGTGCGCTCACCACCGCGTCCATGGACACGCCCGGCCCGTACGAGACCAAAGCCACGGAAGGCATTCTTCAACGTAACCTTGCCGGACTCGAAGTGGAACCGCACGCGCACCGAAGAATGGATGGAAGGCTTCAATCACGGCGTGATCACCAGCACCGCGATCCACGAAGTCTTTCCCGGCCACTTACACCCAGTTTCTTATGGGTGCAGCGCAGCGCCTTCGAAGGCTCGAAAGCTGCTCGACTGTGGCAGCAACGCCGAAGGTTGGGCGCATTACACCGAGCAGATGATGCTCGATGAAGGTTACGGGAAAGGGATCCCACGCTGCGGGTTGGACAATTGCAAGACGCGCTTCTGCGTGATGCGCGCTTCATCGCCGGTATCGAAATGCATACCGGAAAGATGACCATGGAGCAGGCGAAGCATTTCTTCATCGATCAGGGATACCAGGTGCCTGCGGTCGCTGACGTGGAAGCGAAGCGCGGGACTTCGGATCCCACTTACCTGGTGTACACGCTCGGCAAGCTGCAGATCATGAAGCTGCGCGACGACTACCGGAAAATGAAGGGCGATCAATTCTCGTTATTGGAATTTCACGACCGCTTCATGGAGCAGGGCGCGGTGCCGCTGAAGATCATTCGCAAGACCATGATCGGCGACGATAGCCCTACGCTTTAAGTCGCATCCGGCTGGAGTAGTGGGCAGTTTGCTCAGCCTGTCATGCTGAGCGGAGCGGCCGGTTCGCGCAGCGAATCCGCTGCGGAGTCGAAGCATCTCTACCCTCGGCTCATATGTGGGGTAGGGATCCCTCGCTTTGCTCGGGAGGACATCTTTATGGGGATGAATGGAAAATCCCGATTTCCCAGGGCCCGCATCTACAGTTTGTCCTCAGTTTCGCGAAAATTCCTCCGCGTTTACAATCGTTAGGCCTCGAAATGCTTCAGCCCGGGTCGAGGCCAGGTGAACTCAGCAATGAAGATGACGGTTTGCAAAGCGGTTTTCCCCGCCGCAGGTCTCGGCACGCGATTCTTACCCGCCACCAAAGCCCAGCCCAAAGAAATGCTTCCGCTGGTCGATAAGCCCATCATTCAATACGGCGTGGAAGAGGCGCTGGCTGCCGGATGCGACCAGATCATTATCATCACCGGCCGCGGCAAGCAGGCCATCGAAGATCATTTCGACGTGAGCTACGAGCTCGAGAAGATGCTCGAGGAGAAAAGGCAAACCGACCTGCTGCAGATCGTGCGCCAGATTTCCGACATGATTCACGTCGCCTATGTGCGCCAGAAAGAAGCGCTGGGCCTGGGCCATGCGGTGCTGACCGCGAAAGAATTGGTCGGCCCCGAAGCCGTTTGCGGTGTTGCTGGCCGATGACGTGATTGACGCCGAGGTTCCATGCCTGAAGCAGATGATGAATGTTTTCGAAAAGACTCAGAGTTCGGTCATCGCGACGCAGATCGTCGAGGGCGAGGCGATCTCCGCGTATGGCGTGCTTGAAGGTGAAGCCTGCCGATGGCCGCTTCGGCGGCAAGCTGTTCGAGATCGAGAACATGGTGGAGAAGCCGAAGCTGCAAGATGCGCCGTCGAACCTGGCAATCATTGGACGCTACATTCTGACTCCAACAATTTTTGAGACGCTGGCCGAAACCCAATTCGGTGCTGGCGGAGAGTTGCAACTTACTGACGGCATGCGCCTGCTGCTGAAGCAGCGAAAAGATGTACGCCTTCGTCTATGAAGGCAAGCGGCACGATACCGGAGATAAGTTGGGGTTCCTGAAAGCTACGGTCGAGTTTGCGCTGAAGCGAAAAGATCTGGGCGGCCCGCTGCGGGAGTATCTGAAGGGGTTGAAGCTGTAAGTCATCGCTCGGGTGTGGCGTCTCCCGCCCTGGATTGAAGCGCGGGGCCGCCGCATGTTTGATAGCTGACTGTGCGGCCGAAACCGTACGGTCTTAACTTACCCCTTCAACGATGCTTGCAGCTTCTTGGACTTCTCTTCGACGCCCTTCGCCAGCTTCTCTTTGTGCGCAGAAATCTTCTGCGCGATCGCCCTCATCACTCAGCGCAATAATCTGCGCCGCTAAAATCCCCGCATTGGTTGCGCCGGCTTTGCCGATCGCTACCGTTGCTACCGGAATTCCCGCCGGCATCTGCACCGTCGCAAGCAGCGAGTCCAGTCCGTTCAACACTGACGTAATCGGCACGCCTATCACGGGCAGCGTCGTGTGAGCCGCGATGACTCCGGCCAAGTGGGCTGCGCCGCCGGCCCCGGCGATGATCACTTTCGAACTCCGCGCCCGGCCGCGCTCTGCGGCGAATTCAGCGCTGCGGTCGGGGAGCGGTGCGCGGAAGTGACATCCATCTCCCATGCAATGCCAAAATCATCCAGCGCTTTGGCAGCTTCCCGCATGATTTCCAGATCCGAATCGCTGCCCATGACAATTGACACCAAAGGTTTGCTCATAGAAGTAAGTGGTCCTTAGTATTGGATTATTTTTTGAGTGCGCGCGCCGCGATATCTCTGCGGTAATGGGCGCCCTCGAATTGAATCTTGGAAGCAGCGCCATAGGCGCGATTTACCGCGGTTCTGCAAATCAGCGCCACGGGCGGTCACGCCCAGCACTCGGCCTCCGGCAGTAAAGTAAGCGTCGTCGTGCTTGGTGGTCCCGGCATGGAAAACTTTGACTCCATCGATGCGGGCAGCTTCGTCCAGACCAGTAATCTTCTTTCCCGCTTCGTAATGTGCCGGGATAACCGCCCGAGGACATCACCACGCATACCGAAGCGTCCGACGACCAGTGAAACTCGCCATCGCTGACCCGACCTTCGATGCTAGGCTTCGAGCGCCTCGACTAAGTCGCTCTCCAGGCGCATAAGGATGGGCTGGGTCTCAGGATCGCCGAAGCGGCAATTGAATTCGAGCACCATCGGACCCTTGGCCGTCATCATCAGCCCGCAATAAAGCACGCCTTTATACTCCGCGCCTTCGGCTTTCATTCCCGCGACCACCGGCTTGCGCGATGTGCTGCACCAGCCAGTTACTCATCTGATCGTCTACCAGGGCCGGAGTCGAGTAGGCGCCCATGCCTCCGGTGTTCGGCCCGGTGTCGCCATCGCCGACGCGTTTGTGATCCTGCGCGCGCTACCAGCGGCGCGACGCGCTCGCCATCGCTGATCACCAGAAACGAAAGCTCTTCTCCCTTGCAGGCATTCTTCCAGGACGACGCGAGCGCCCGCATCGCCGACCATCTTTCCGCTCAGCATTTCGGAAGCGGAGGTGAGCAGCTTCGTCTTTGTTCTTGCAGATGACGACGCCTTTGCCCGCTGCCAGTCCATCGGCTTTGACCACGACGGGCATGCGAAAAATGCGGCAGCGCATCATGAACTTCGTCCAGGGAATCGCAAATTGCGTAATGCGCGGTCGGAATGTGGTGGCGCTGCAGAAACTCCTTGGCGAAACTTTTGCTGGATTCGAGTTGCGCCGCCGCCTTGGTCGGGCCAAAGATCTGCCAGCCGCGGCGCGTGAATTCGTCAACCACGCCCAGCGTGAGCGGAAGTTCGGGGCCAACAACAGTCAGATCGGGATGGATCTGGTTGGCCAGGGCCACGATCGAATCGAGACTCTTCAAATCGACTGGCAGGCACTCGGATTCATCGGCAATGCCGCCATTACCCGGAGCGCAATAACACCTGGGTGACGCGAGGAGATTGGCGGAGCTTCCACACCAGCGCGTGCTCGCGTCCTCCGCTGCCAATGACAAGAACTTTCATAGCGAGACAGACAAGGGTATGGGTGAGGGAGAAGATCATGTCAAACGTCGGCGATTTAGGATGCCGATCGACGAAATAGAAATTCCTTGATTTTTAAGTGTTGATTTTTAAATTGAAAACGTTTGGCGCTGGTGGTTTTCAATCAACAATTTACAATCGACAATGAACGATGCTGTTAGCCCCCGCATATAATCTGTAGCGAATGATTACCGTCTCCAAAGAGGATTACCTCAAGGCCATTCTCGAAGCCGAGAGTGAAGGCGAGACTGTCATCTCGGCCACACTGGCGCATTGGCTGAGCGTGTCTCCTCCGGCGGTCACCATGGCAGTGCGGCGGTTGAAAAAAGATGGCTTGGTGCGGGTGAATGGGGACGGCGAAGTGGGCCTGACCGCGGCCGGCCGCAAGATTGCACGCAAGCTCACGCTCCGCCATCACCTTATCGAGCGCATGCTCGCGGAAATCTTCGGCATGGAATGGTTCAAGGTCCACGACGAAGCCGAGCGCCTGGAGCACGCGGTCTCCCCGGATTTCGAGTCAAAGCTGCTCGCGAAGTTGGGTGCGGGCGGAGCATGCCCGCATGGCAACATGAGCGAGATGGAGAGTCCCGGCAGTCGACGCCGGCGCGGGTTGCTGTTGCTCGCCGACGCGCAAGAGGGCAAGGCCTACCTAGTCAGCGGCATCTATGAGCGCGATCGCCGCCTCCTGGAGTTCCTGGAAGATCGCGGAATTCGCCCAGGAGCCCGGGTCCAGGTTTCAGGAACGAACTACGATCAGACCATGACGCTGGTGACCGAGGCCGGGGCGGTCTCGCTGGGGAATTCCGCCGCCGGAAAAGTCTGGGTCAAACCCGCCAAAGGGAGCGCCTCCGCTCCACTTTCGTAACGTTAACCATAGTTTACATTTTGAGGTATACTTAAGCTAACGCTAAGACGCTCGCCTCCGCGTGCGTATCTGGGCTATGGCTGCCAACCTTACCAACACGCGGGATCAAGCTTGGCGTTTTGACGTAATTCGCCCTAGCCTGCCGGAGATTCACAGCACCCTTCCTATTCCGCATTCCTCGACTTTTTTTCGTAAGCTTCTGGCTTTTGCCGGACCCGGCTTCCTGGTGGCCGTGGGCTACATGGATCCTGGTAATTGGGCGACCGATCTTGCCGGTGGCTCGCGGTACAACTACTCGCTCCTGTCGGTGATTCTGCTGTCGAACCTGATGGCGATTCTGCTGCAGAGCCTGGCGCTGAAGTTGGGCATCGTGAGCGGCCGCGATTTGGCCCAAGCCTGCCGGGACCACTTCAGCCGTCCGGTTACCTTGGCCCTCTGGCTTTTCGCCGAGATCGCGATTGCAGCATGCGACCTGGCGGAGGTGATTGGATCGGCGATCGCGCTAAACCTGCTGTTTCACATCCCTCTGCTGGTGGGCGTGTGTCTTACCGCTGCGGACGTGCTCCTCCTTTTGCTGCTACAGCAAAAAGGGTTTCGGGCAATTGAGGCGATTGTGATCACCCTGATCGCGACCGTGGGAGTTTGCTTCGGGCTGGAGATTCTTTTTGCGCATCCAAACTGGCTGGGTATCGCCCACGGATTTTTTGTGCCTTCCGCCCAGATCATCCGCGATCCCGGAATGCTTTACATTGCCATCAGCATTCTCGGAGCCACAGTGATGCCGCACAATTTGTACTTGCACTCCGCGATTGTGCAGACTCGGCAATACGAGCGAACGCCGGAAGGGAAGCGGGAGGCGATCCGCTTTTGCACGATTGATTCCACCATCGCGCTGACCATCGCACTGTTCATCAATGCGGCGATCCTGATCGTGTCGGCGGCGGTGTTCTACAGCCGCGGGTATAACAGCGTTGCCGAGATCAATGACGCTTATAAGCTCTTGTCGCCTCTTCTGGGCGTGACCGGGGCGAGCACGGTGTTTGCCTTGGCGCTGCTCGCGTCGGGCCAGAATTCCACGCTCACCGGAACTCTCGCCGGGCAAGTCGTGATGGAAGGATTCCTGAACATCCGGTTAAGGCCATGGCTGCGCCGGCTGATCACGAGGCTGATTGCGATTGTGCCCGCCGTCATCGTGACCGCGTTCTGGGGCGAGGGGGGAACCGCCAATCTCCTGATTTTCAGCCAGGTCATCCTCAGCATGCAGCTGAGCTTCGCTGTTTTCCCCCTGGTGCTATTCACCAGCGACAAGCTGAAGATGGGTGAGTTCGCGAATGCGCCGTGGCTGAAATATTTGTCGTGGGTCACCGCTTTTCTCATCGCTGTGTTGAATGCCTGGCTGCTGGTGCAGGCCTTCCGGGCGTAGTTTTCCTTCGTGGACCTTTGTGTCCTTTGGGGGTAGTTGCATTTCCAAACCGCCGAAGAAGCACTCCCACTACGAAATCCGTCTCTGAAGGAATAAACTAAATAGTTTCAACTCTGCTCGTTGTAGCTGGTGGTGCTTCCGCAGGCACGGCCGCATCTATTTCTTAGGGAAGGCATTCATATGGACACCTTTGGCAGTCGTTCAACTCTTCGCGTTGGTGGCAAGGACTATTACATCTACCAGATCGACGCTCTCGATAAGCAGGGTATCTCGACCAGGCATCTTCCGTTCTCGCTGCGCATTCTCCTGGAAAACCTGCTGCGCACCGAAGACGGCCGCAATGTGACTGCACAGGAAATTCGCGCGCTTGCTGCCTGGAATGGCAAATCGAAGCCCGACAAGGAAATTGCGTTCACGCCCAGCCGTGTGCTATTGCAGGATTTCACCGGCGTGCCTGCGGTCGTCGATCTGGCCGCAATGCGCGATGCCATGAAGCGGCTTGCCGGGGACCCAGGCCTGATCAATCCTCTCCAACCTGCGGAGTTGGTCATTGATCACTCCGTGCAGGTGGATGAATTTGGAACTTCGAGCGCCTTCGACATGAACGCTCTGCTCGAGTTCCAGCGTAATAAAGAGCGCTATCAATTCCTACGCTGGGGGCAAACGGCGTTTCGCAATCTGGCCATCGTGCCGCCGGATACCGGAATCGTGCATCAGGTTAATCTCGAGTTCCTGGCGCGAGTCGTTTTCGTGCATGAAGAAGCTGGCAAGCGGACCGCGTATCCCGACACTCTGGTCGGCACCGACTCGCACACCACGATGATCAACGGCCTCGGAGTTCTGGGCTGGGGCGTGGGCGGCATCGAAGCCGAGGCGGCCATGCTGGGCCAGCCCGTGTCCATGCTGATTCCGCAAGTAGTCGGCGTGAAGCTCTCTGGACGCTTGCGCGAAGGCGCCACGGCCACCGATCTGGTCTTAACCATCACGGAGCTCCTGCGGAAGCACGGCGTGGTTGGCAAGTTCGTCGAATATTTCGGTCCCGGATTATCGCAATTGGCTCTGGCCGATCGCGCCACCATCGGCAACATGTCCCCGGAATACGGCGCCACCTGCGGAATTTTCCCCATCGACAAAGAAACCTTGACCTACCTTCGGCTGACCGGGAGGTCGGACGAACAGATCGCGGTGGTTGAGGCCTATTCCCGTGAGCAAGGACTATTTCACGATGAGAACACGCCGGAAGCGGAGTACTCCGAACTGCTGGCACTTGACCTGGCAACGGTCGAGCCGAGCCTTGCCGGGCCGAAGCGGCCGCAGGACCGAGTGGCCTTGTCTAAGGCTGGAGAGTCTTTCCAGCAAGCTCTGCCTTCGCTGATCAAGGCAGGAAAAGAAGCAAAGACGTCGGGCAACGGGAACCTGCATCACGGGAGCGTGGTAATCGCAGCCATTACCAGCTGTACGAATACTTCCAACCCGTCGGTCATGCTTGCGGCTGGTCTTCTGGCGAAGAAAGCGGTCGAACATGGCCTGGAGGTTCCTTCGTGGGTGAAGACCTCGCTCGCGCCGGGCTCAAAGGTGGTGCGTGATTACCTGGATCGGGCTGGGCTCACTTCGTATTTGGAAAAGCTGAAATTTCATATCGTCGGTTATGGCTGCACGACTTGCATTGGGAACTCCGGGCCGCTGCCGCCAGAGATTTCTCAGAGCATCGACGAAAAGAATCTGGTTGTGGCTTCAGTGTTGTCGGGAAATCGCAACTTCGAAGGCAGAATCAATCCCGATGTGCGTGCGAACTATCTGATGTCGCCGCCGCTGGTCGTCGCCTTCGCCCTGGCGGGACGAATCGATCTCGATCTGCGCAAAGACCCCCTGGGCAAAGATAAAGATGGCAAGCCTGTTTACCTGGCCGATGTGTGGCCTTCGCAGGCCGAAGTTGAAGCCGCGGTGCAGATGTCGATTTCATCGGAAATGTTTCGCAAGAGCTACGGCGGAGTTTATGACGGCGACGAGCGCTGGCGTTCATTGCTAGTGCCCGCGGGCGAAACTTACGCCTGGGAAAAAGATTCCACCTACATCCGCAAGGCGCCTTACTTCGACGACATGACGCTCAAGCCGTCCCCCGTGGCGGATATCAAAGACGCCCGCGTGCTCGCGGTTTTGGGCGACAGCGTGACCACCGATCACATCTCTCCTGCGGGATCGATCAAGAAAGACAGTCCGGCGGGCAAATATTTGCAGGAGCATGGAGTGAAGCCGGCGGATTTCAATTCGTACGGCTCGCGGCGCGGCAATCACGAAGTCATGGTGCGCGGGACTTTCGCCAACGTTCGCCTGCGTAATCGCATGGTGAACACCGAAGGGGGATTCACCAGGCATCTGCCGAGCGGTAAAGAAATGTCGATCTTCGAGGCTTCGGAGAAATACATTGCCGAAGGCACGCCGCTAGTGATTCTGGCCGGAAAAGAATATGGCTCGGGATCGTCGCGAGACTGGGCGGCCAAAGGTCCTCGGCTGCTCGGAGTGCAAGCCGTGATCGCCGAAAGCTATGAGCGCATTCACCGCTCGAATCTCGTCGGCATGGGAATTCTCCCATTGCAGTTTGCGGCGGGCGAGAGCGCGCAATCGTTAGGGCTGACTGGCGAAGAGATTTTTGAGATCGGCGGCATTCGCGATCTGATCGCGAACTTCGCCGCTGGACGCCAACTGAAAGTGCGCGCGACCGCGAATAGCAAGGCAAAAGAGTTCAACGCTCTGGTTCGCATCGATACACCGCAGGAGGCGCAGTACTACGCAAACGGCGGCATCCTGCAATATGTCCTGCGGCAGTTGTTGACGGGGAAGACCAAGCCCGAGGCGGTGCACGCGTAGGGAAGGCCTTCGGGCGCGGTGGCGCGAATTGCTGTAAAGACGCAGCTTGGCTGCGTCTGCCGGATCGCCATGTGCTCTCTACCAGAAGTCCGGCTCCGCCGTTTCGTGATCATCGAACCTCATGACCGTTTCTCGCCTTCAACATATTCCCGGCATTGGCGTAGACCGCGTTGGCGACGCGGCCGATTCGGCCCATGATCCCGAGATTCTGCGGCTGGAGAACATGGACACCGACCTCCCTCCGCCGCGGGCTGCGATTCTGGCTACGCATCAGGCGATCGAGAATGATGCTTGCAACAGCTATCTCCCTTTTCTCGGGCAGGACGCGTTGCGTCAAGCTGCCACCGCCCATGTCAGCAGGCTTTCTGGTGTTAAGTACGACTGGAAGAGTCAGTGCGTTATTTCTGCTGGCGGATTGAACGGAATTCTCAACACGCTTCTCGCACTGCTTGAACCTGGGGACGAGGTCGTCATCGGCGATCCGATCTATGCCGGGCTGCTGAATCGCATTCGGCTGGCGGGCGGCGTGCCGAAGTTGGTGCCGTTCATTCCTGAAAAGACCGGCTGGCGGCTCGACAACGAGGCCCTGAAGAAGGCGGCTTCCCCGCGAACCCGCGTGGTGTTGATGGTAAACCCGTCCTTCCCCACCGGTGCTCACATAAACCGCGACGATTGGGAGCAGATCGCATCCTTCTGCCAGTCCACCAATGCCTGGCTCCTTTATGACGCAGCTCTCGAACGCATAGTTTTCGATGGCAGGCTCTACTTGCATCCAGCGAGCCTGGACGGGATGGCGGGACGGACAATTACCGTGGGCTGCGTCACCAAGGAATACCGCATGATCGGCTGGCGCGTGGGGTGGGTTATCGGTCCTCCGTCGGTCATCCAAGACGTTGGCCTGGTCAGCCTAACCAACACTTGCTGCCAGGTCGGGATCGCCATGCCGGGAGCCGCTGCCGCACTAACCTCTGATGACGACGGTGTGCCTGCTGCGGTGACCGAGTGGCAGAGGCGCCGCGATGTTCTGCTCGATGAGTTAAGCGGTCTCCCCGTGGTTCCTCCGCATGGTGGTTGGTGTCTGCTGATGAACGTCAAGCAACTCGGAATCGACGGCGAAACCGCATCGCGCTTGTTGCTGGAAAAGGCAAAGATTGCCGCTACCCCGATGCGGGACTGGGGACCCCTAGGCGAAGATTACATTCGCTTCGTCTACGCCAATGAGCCCGTCCATCGGCTAAAAGGGGTTCGCGAGCGGCTGCGGCAATGCGGCTGGTAGCGCGCTGCGGGTGCGTTTGTTTTCATTTTTTGATGACTTCATCCTGAGCGAAGCGAAGGATCTTGCGTGTACTGAAATTGCACTCACCCCGCACGAACTCGTCCGGGCTCAGCTCCACGTCAAGAGAGTCTCAAATCGTCTCACCATGTAATATGGTGTACTGCCTAAAACCACGCACGAGGACAACATGCGCGAAGTGATTTCCACCAACGACGGCCCCAAAGCCATCGGTCCGTACTCGCAAGCCATCAAGGCCAACGGATTCGTCTTTATCTCCGGGCAGGTGGCTATCGACCCGGCCAACCAGCAGGTGATCTCCGGAGACGTTTCTGTCCAAACGGATCGCGTGCTGAAGAATCTGTCCGGCATACTGAAAGCGTCCGGCAGCAGCTTGGAAAAAGTCGTGCGCTCTACCGTCTTCCTCAAGAATATGGGCGACTTCGCCGCCATGAACGAAGTCTACGGAAAGTACTTCACTTCAGCACCCCCGGCCCGATCCACGGTCGAAGTCGCGCGCCTGCCCAAAGATGTTTTAGTCGAAATTGATGTCATCGCTCTGGCATAAAATTGCAGATCGGCAATTGAAAATTCAACTGGGAGAGAATTGATGCAGAAAGTTTCCTTGCTACTCACATTCATCGCGCTCATGACCGCCATGGTCTTTGCGCAAGCGGGTATGAAACATACGGATAACAGCAAGCCTACCGACGTTAGCAGCCTCAAAGCCACCAAAACCCCCGATGGCCTGGAGTACTGGGACATCACGCCCGGCACCGGCCAGACCGCCAAGTCCGGCGACACCGTGGTCGTTCACTACACCGGATGGCTCACCAGCGGAAAAAAATTCGACAGCTCCGTCGATCGCGGACAGCCCTTCGACTTCCAACTCGGCCGCGGCATGGTGATCAAAGGCTGGGATGAAGGCGTCGCCGGAATGAAAGTCGGCGGCAAGCGCCAACTGAAAATTCCATCGGAACTCGGCTACGGCAGCCGCGGCGCCGGCGGAGTCATCCCCCCGAACGCAACCCTGATCTTCGATGTGGAATTGCTAGGGATTAAGTAAAACGCGATCACCACAGAGACACTGAGGAGCAAAGATATCCAACTTCCTCAGTGTCCTCTATGGTTAAGAACTTACGCCTTGACGACTTTGCCGCTGCGCAGGCAGGAAGTGCAGACGCGGATCCGCTTGTCGCCGCCGCTCCACCTTGGCGTGGACCGGGCGCAGATTGACGTTCCAGCGCCGCTTGGTCACGTTATGGGCGTGGCTGATGGTGTTTCCGAATTGCGGCCCCTTGCCGCAGATTTCACAAACTTGTGCCATTGACTGCTCCAGGAAAGTTCAATACTTGATCTGCAAAACATAGATTTTACAGGATCACCGCCCCTTTCGCCAAGTCGGCACCCAGGGAGTGGGTCAAGTTGCAAGCGACAATCCGAGCATGAGAGCGCCGGTCGCCAGTAACACCACCACTTGGGGATTTCCCTTTAGCCCAAGTACCTCGACCGCCAGAGCGATAAACAGGAGCATCACCACGTTCGTGACCCGCACGATCAGACGCACATCCCGTTCTACTCCGTGCCGTAGGTAAATCAGGTTGAGAGCGCCATAGAACAGTAGGGCCAGCCCGGTGCCCAAGAACCATAGCGCGTTGACGTTCAGCTTCTGTAGGCCACAAATGTGAGGGCTGAATGCAAGATCCCCAGGGCGAAAGTGATCAACACGCCTACAAGATATGCCTTACGCTTCATGTGGCGCTCCCTCCGTTCTCTGCGGAATTCCCGGTGCTCTCTGCGTTTTAAGGCTTTCGAGCACTCAAAGCAACCCACATCTCAGCCGCCTGAGACCTGACCGACGCCTATGCGATACTGAATTCATGCCCGGCGAAGCCGATCCCAAGTCCGTTAAAGTGCACGTCTCGACCGGCGCTGGCATGGACATCGAGTGGAAAGACGGCCACCACTCGCACTACTCGTTCCCATTCCTCCGCGATGCTTGTCCCTGTGCTATGTGCGATGACGAGCGCTCCAAGTCTGGCCGAAAGGTTGGAGAGCCCGTGAAACTCGCTCCCGGCGCCCTGCCTATGTTCAAGGCCGCAGCCAAGCCCACGGAAACCGCCGCCGTCGGCAAGTACGCCATCCGCTTCCATTGGAACGACGGCCACGAGTTAGGGATCTATTCCTGGCAATTCCTGCGCGACCACTGCCCGTGCGAGCAGTGCAAAGCGGTGCCAACCGCGTCGAAATAAACGCCCAGAGTAGAAAGACCCGTTGACGGGCATAAGCCTCTGCTTTCACACTGACACGACGTTTCACCGGTCACGGAGATCTTCATGCCCCGTCATCGTCTGATGAATCGGATACGGACGATTGTCCGCCAGCAAGTCGCGGAGACCACCCCAGACCATCCTCTGCTCACCCGTCGCCGCTTCTTGACGGCGGGCAGCTTGGCCCTCGGGGCGCTCGCCCTTCCGAAATCAACCTGGGCCCGCGCGTTTACCGGAACCCCGCGCATCGCCATCGTCGGCGGAGGCATCGCCGGCATGGTCGCCGCTATGACCCTTCAGGACAACGGTATTTCCAGTTTCGTGTATGAAGCGTCGAACCGCATCGGCGGCCGAATGCACTCCAACACCGGTTTCTTCGATCAGAATCAGGTTAGCGAATGGTGTGGCGAGTTCATTGATACTTCTCACTTCCTGCTTCGACAACTGGCGAAGCGCTTCCAGCTCACGCTGGTGGACGTCAACGCCGCCGAGCCTCCGAACTCGCAATGCACCAACTACTTCCTCGGCGACTACTACACCGACCAGCAACTGGCGCACGATCTCAAACCGGTTTCGCGAATCATGGCGCAGCAGTTCAAAGCCGTCGGTCCCGTAGTTCTTTACAACCGCTACACGCCGGCGGCCTACCACTTCGATCATATGAGCGTGTATGACTGGATCGAAACCTACGTGCCTGGAGGCCATTCGTCCCGCGTTGGGCGCTATATCGATCTCGCGATCAACACCGAAAACGGCACCGACACGAAGCAGCAAACCGCGCTGGACGTCATCATCCCGCTTGATTCCGACGAGCGTTTTCGTACGGTTGGCGGAAACCAGCAAATTCCTGCCGCGATCGCCGCCACTTTGCCGCCAAACTCCATTCAGCTCCAATCCCGTCTCTGCGCTATTGCCGCGAACTCCGACCAAACCGTTACGCTGAGCTTCTCGACGCCTGCGGGGACGCAGCAGTTCACGTTTGATTACGTGATCCTGACCTTGCCTTTCAGCGTGCTGCGACGGCTGGACATTTCGCAGGCCGGATTCGATCCGCTGAAGCAGACCGCGATCCAGCAGCTCTCCTACGGGACCAATTCCAAACTGGTGGTGCAGTTCACCGAGCGCTACTGGAACAGCCACGGCCCTTGGCCGGGAGTCAGCAACGGATTTCTCGAAACCGATCTGGCCTTTCAAAGCGGATGGGACACCAGCCGCGCACAAGCTGGTTCGGACGGGTTGATCACCAATTACACCGGAGGCAGCGCGGGACTCTCTTTCCGTCCTCAAGCCGCATACACCACGAGCCAGAGCTCTTCGATCACCGCCGGCTATGCTCAGCGTTTTGTGAATGCAGTGGAGCAGGTCTGGCCCGGCGGAACGCAGCTCTACAACGGGC
Source organism: Terriglobia bacterium (assembly GCA_963797845.1). Taxonomy (GTDB): domain Bacteria; phylum Acidobacteriota; class Terriglobia; order Terriglobales; family Acidobacteriaceae; genus DASREM01. Next base: position 13,498 of record CAWCRE010000002.1, on the reverse strand, counting down.
TCGCCGCCCTCAGCTATCCGACTGGCGACCGCAACCTGCTCGGCAGCTATAGCGGGCGCGGCATCGGCCAGTACACCTCCTTTGGCGGATACGAAGGCGTACGACAAGGGAATGTCTTCTTCGCCGGAGAACACACCTCCTACAACTTTCAGGGATTTATGGAAGGCGGCGCCGAATCCGGCCGCCGCGCCGCCCTGGAAGTTCTCGGGGCCGTGTCGGGGTAGGTGGGCTCCTGTTACGAACGTTGAATTCTGCAGCGATGCGAAGGAACGAAAGAACGCGCGTTCTTCATTCAACAATCAAAAAGCCACAATCAACAATGAAGTTTCTGGTTCCTGTAAAATCGAATTACCGAACGGAGCCATCCCTCTTTTGTCGTTTCTCGATCAACTCAATCCGCAGCAGCGCGAAGCTGTCGAAACCACCGAAGGCCCGGTGCTGATCCTGGCCGGCGCGGGCAGCGGGAAGACTCGCGTCATCACCTACCGCATCGCCCATCTGATTGAGAACCTGGGCGTCATGCCGGAGTCCATCCTGGCGATGACCTTCACCAACAAGGCCGCCGCCGAGATGGTGCGAGCGCGTCGACAAGCTGGTCGGCGGACTGTCCATCGCCAAGCCGGTGATCTCGACGTTCCATTCTTTCTGCGTGCGCGTGCTGCGGCGCGACATCGAGGCGCTGCGGATTCCGTCGAGCGTTCCCGGCAAGCCGCCCATCGGACACACCAAGAGTTCGTCATCTACGACGAGACCGACCAGCAGCAAGCTGGTCAAGTCGGTCATGCGGCGGCTGGGCATCGACGACAAGCAGATCACGCCGCGCTCCGTGCTGGCGCACATTTCCTGGGCCAAGAACCACATGCTCGATCCGCAGGAGGTTTATCTGCAATCGGCCGATCCCAAGACCGAGCGCGTCGCTCAGATTTACGCCGAGTACCGCAAAGAATTGCGCAAGGCCAACGCGCTCGACTTCGACGACCTGCTGCTCGAAGCCGTGCGCCTGCTGAAGTCCGCGCCCGAAGTTCGCGAGTACTACAACCGCCGCTTTCAGTACATCCTGATCGACGAGTATCAGGACACGAACCGCCCGCAGTACGAACTGATGCGGCTGCTGGCGGGGACGCGGCACAACGTCTGCGCCGTCGGCGATGAAGACCAGTCGATCTATTCCTGGCGCGGCGCCGACATCCGCAACATTCTCGAGTTCGAGAAAGATTTTCCTGAGGCCAAGATTGTCCGCCTGGAACAGAATTACCGCTCCACGCAGAACATTCTGCAGGCCGCGTCGGCGGTGGTCGCGAACAACCTGAAGCGCAAAGGCAAGAATCTCTGGACCTCGCGCCAGGGCGGCACCAAGATCGGCTACTACGAAGCTCCCGATGGAGAGAACGAAGCGCTCTTCGTGGCCGACCGCATTGCGCAAATATCTGCGCGAGGCCGCCGACCACGGCGAGAACGCCGCGCGGCGCGTGCTTTACCGCACCAATTCGCAGTCGCGACTGTTTGAAGAAGCCATGCGGCGCTATCAGCTGAAGTATCACGTGGTCGGCGGCTTCTCGTTCTACGAGCGCGCCGAGATCAAAGACATGATCTCGTATCTGAAAGTCATTCACAATCCCGACGACTCGATTTCGCTGCTGCGCGTGATCAACACGCCGGCGCGCGGGATCGGCAAGACCACGATGGAAACGGTCGAGCGGGTTGCGCTCGAGACCGGGCTTTCGCTGTGGGGCGCGATCGGCGAAGTCATCAAGCGCCAGCTGCTGCCGCAGCGCGCGCTTGGCGGCGCTGAAGAGCTTTCGCGACCTGATCGAAGATGCCCGCGCCATGGCTGGCGGGAACTTATGTCGAGCGCCTGGACCGCAACTGCGGAGCGGAAGACGCTGAGCGACAGCCGCCCTCGGCTGTCCAGCAGAGCGAAGCTCCGCAGCCGGAGCAAGAAGCAGCCGACACGCACTTCGATCCCATGTCGTTCGACTTCGGCCGCTGACGAAGCCGAAGCATCGAGACCGCCGAGCGATCTCGCCGGCCGAACGGACGATGAGCGCCAGCCGAGATGCCAGCCGGATAGCCGGCTTCCGCACTCCCGGCGAGCCGCGCACACCGCCGAGCTTCTGAAGTTCCTGATCGACCGCACCGGCTACATCAAGCAACTCGAAGAAGAAGACACGCCCGAAGCCTACTCGCGCATCGAGAACCTGCGCGAACTGGTCAATGCCGCCATGGATTCGAGCGATCGCGGCGAGACTCTCGACCAGTTTCTCGATCACGCCGCCCTGGTCAGCGACGCCGATGCCTACGACGAGCGCGCCCAGATCACGCTGATGACGCTGCACGCCGCCAAGGGCCTGGAGTTTCCGCTGGTGTTTCTTGCGGACTGGAAGAGGGCCTGTTTCCGCACTCGCGCACTTTCCTCCAGCCCGACGACATCGAAGAAGAACGCCGGCTCTGCTACGTCGGCATGACCCGCGCCATGGATACGCTGATCCTCACCCGCGCTGTCTACCGCCGCCGCTACGGCACCGATATGCCCGAAGCCAGTGTTCCTTCGCGATTTCTGGAAGAAATTCCGCCGAGTTGGTGGAAGAATTGGGAGGCTCGCGACGCGCCGCGCGGGAGCTGCACTCGCGTAGGGACGGGCGCGTACGCCCGTGCCGGGCGCGCAGCCCGACACAGTTCTCGAGACTCACTACGCCTACGAAGACGAAGACCAGAGCGTCAGCTGGAAGCGAACCAGCAGAACGCACGCGCGCAGCCCAGCTACTCCGGCACGAGCCTACAACTCCATCGACAACATTGCCGAGTTCTTCGCCTCGCGCGGAAAGAAGTTCACCTGCCCAAAGTTCCGGTCGAAGAACCCAAAGGCAAGAAGGGATTTCGCCCCGGGCAGAAGGTGCGCCATCCGAAATATGGCGAAGGCACCGTCTACCAGCGCGAAGGAGATGGGGAAGATGCCAAGATTACGGTACAATTCCCTCGCTTCGGTTTGAAGAAGCTGGTGGAGAAGTACGCGCAGCTGGAAAGAGCATAAACGGTAGCACTTGGTAATTGCTGTAGTTCAGAGGTCAAGCGTTGCGCGATATTCAATAGCCAGCGCGTGAGCGTGGTCAGCAGAGCCGAGAGTTCCGCAAATTACAAATTACCAGGCCACCGTGAATCAAACAGCAAAGGACAACGCACTTCATGGCAAACACAAAAAGCTTGAGCAAAGATGAACGCAAGAAAGCAAGCGCACCGCCCGCAAGAAGCATAAGGCCGAAAAGCCGCTGAAGCCGACGCGACGTACGCCCGCGGCTCGAAAAAGCGCAAAGTGAAGAAGCTGGTGCGCGGCCAGGCGAAGCGTTAAGTACGCGGCGCCTGGTCGCGGCAGGACTCGCTGCGCCAAACTCTATTCTCGTGAGACAGGGCCCTTTGGCACAACTGCCAACCGACCAAACCGCACAACCAGCCGCCGAGCCCACGAACTCGGGCAACCAGCTTTTGTGCTGCAAGTCCATCGACAAGCTGATCTCCGACGCCGACGAACCCGGACATCGTCTGAAGAAAACTCTGGGCCCGTGGTCGCTCACCGCGCTGGGCATCGGCGCGATCATCGGCTCGGGCATTTTCGTGCTCACCGGCACGGCGGCCGCGGGCGAGCACTTCGAAGCGCCTTCGATCCTGCACGCCCAGGTGCTCGACCTGCTCGGTCAACTTCCTGCGCACCGGCAGCACCGCCGGCGCGCTGATGCACGGACGTCCGCCGGCCGGCCCGTCGATCGCGATCTCGTTCCTGCTGGTCGCGGTCGCCTGCAGCTTCGCCGGACTCTGCTATGCCGAACTGGCTTCGATGATCCCCATCGCGGGCAGCGCGTACACCTATTCCTACGCGACGCTGGGCGAAATTTTCGCCTGGATCATCGGCTGGGATCTGATCCTCGAATACGTGGTCAGCAATGTCGCCGTGGCCGTCGGCTTCAGCGGATACGCCAAGGCGCAACTGGCCGCGTTCGGCGTCAATCTTGCCTGACAAATGGGCGAGCCCGGTGTGGGCCGCAGGGCATTGGACCGGCGCCTACTTCAATCTGCCCGGCTTTCTGATCGTTTTCGTTCTGACGCTGCTGCTGGTGCGCGGCGTGCGCGAATCGGCCGAAGCCAACAACGTCATGGTCGCTGATCAAGATCGGCGCCATCCTCACTTTCCTGGTCGTCGGCGGCATGCTGGTCAATCCAGCCAACTGGACACCCGTTCGCGCCCTCCGGCTTCGCCGGCATCGTTACCGGCGGCGCCATCGTGTTCTTCACCTACATCGGCTTCGATTCGGTTTCGACCGCGGCCGAAGAATGCAAGAACGCCGCAGCGCGATCTGCCCTTCGGCATCATCGCCTCGCTGATCGTCTGCACCGTGCTCTATGTCGGCGTGGCGATCGTGCTGCTGGGCATGATGAAGTACACGACCTTCGTCTCCGGCGAAGCCGCCGAAGCGCCGGTCGCCTACGCGCTGAAGTAGCTCGGCGCGCATCCGCTTCTTCCGCTCGGTCATCGTGCGTCGGCGCGCTGATGGGAATGATCTCGTCGCTGCTGGTCTTTCAGTACGGACAGGCGCGCATCTGGTACGCCATGTCGCGCGATGGACTGCTGCCCAAGCTCTTCTCCGCGGTGCATCCCAAGTTCAAGACGCCGCACTGGTCCACCTGGATCGCCTGCTTCGCAGTGGGAATTCCAGCCGGGCTGGTGGACATCGGCGATGCCGCCGATCTCTCGAACATCGGCACGCTGTTCGCTTTCGTGCTGGTTTCGCTGGGCGTGATCTTCCTGCGCCGCAAGCAGCCCGACCGGCCGCGCGCCTTCCGCGTTCCGTTCGTGCCGTGGTTCCCGCTGATCTCCGTCGTTCTGTGCGGCGGCCTGATGACCGGCCTGACGGTGATCACCTGGATTCGCTTCGTGGTGTGGCTGGTCATCGGGCTCTGCATCTACTTCTTCTACAGCCGCCACCACAGCGAATTCGCCAGAGGCAACCGGTAATCGTTAGGCCCGACGGTACCAGTCCGGCGTAGTGCCGAACCGCGCTGGAACTTACTCTGAACATGAATCTGCATCGCCACGGACATCTGCAATCATATCCCGATGCGCACGCATCTCAGCCCGTCCATCCTTTATCCGCTCGCTGCCCAAGGCCGAACTGCATCTGCATCTTGAAGGCTCCATCGAACCCGCGACTCTGCTCGAACTGCGGCCGCCATGGCAAGCACAGCACGCTCGCCGAAGTCGACGCGCTTTACCGCTACACAGACTTCACCGGATTCCTGATGGCCTTCAAAGCCATCACCGAAGATCTGCGAACCGCCGACGACTACGAGCTCATCACCTACCGGCTGATGGAGAAGCTGAAAGCCGAGAACGTCCTTCACGCCGAGGTGTACGTCTCGGTCGGCGTCTGCCTGCTGCGCAAGCTGGATTTCGACGCCATCTATGAAGGCCTGGAGCGCGGACGAATTCGCGGCGAGCGCGATTTCGGCGTCTCGCTGCTGTGGATTTTCGATGCCGTCCGCCACTTTGGTGCGGACGAAGCGCGCAGAAGTCGCCGAGATCGCCGGTCCGCCACAAGAGCGACAGCGTGGTCGGCTTCGGCATTGGCGGCGACGACGCCGCGCCGGGCCTGAGCTTTTCCGCGATGTTTACGCTTACGCCGCCGATCACGGCCTGCACCTGACCGCTCACGCCGGAGAGACCACCGGCCCGGAATCCATCTGGGGCGCGCTGAATCTGAAGGCCGAGCGCATCGGGCACGGGCTCACCGCCTGCCAGGATCCCGAACTGGTCGAAGAACTCGCCCAGCGCCAGATTCCCGTCGAGATCTGCATCACCAGCAACCTGCGCACCGGCTGCTGCCGCACTGCCTCGGCGACCATCCGGTTCGTTGTTACTTCGATCAGGGACTGATGGTCACGCTCAATACCGACGATCCCGCGATGTTTCTGCGACCTCGCTCATCCGCGAATACCAGTTTGCACAGGAGTCTTTCGGCTTTACCGACGAGCATCTGCGCGAGCTCGCCAGAAATTCTTTCGAAGCCTCTTTTCTTTCCGCGGAAAAGAAGCTAGAGTTCCTCAACTTGCTCGACGCGACCGCCGCTCGATCGTAAAAAGCGGCGCTAAGTTCCTTCCTGCTTTGCGGAGTCGGAACATGCGATTGTCAGCTTTTCTTTTCCTCTCATTGAGTGCGGCCCTGTGGGGAGAGTCCCGGCCTGAACAAATCCTTATCTTCACCAATGTCAACGTCGTGGATGTGCGGGATGGCAGCATCTACCGCAACATGACCGTGGTTATCCAGGGTGGACGCATCGCTTCCATCGCGCATATCGGCCTGATCGGCTCCGGGAAGAACCTTCAGGTGGTGAATGCCGGCGGGAATTATCTGATCCCGGGTCTTTGGGACATGCATGCCCACACCGTGGACGGTTCGCCCTGGGACGAACGCGTGATTTACCCGCAGTACATCGCGAACGGCGTGACCGGATTACGCGAGATGGGCAGCGATCGCGAACTGCTGGATCAGCGCGCCCACGACATCGAATCCGGTGCTGTGCTTGGGCCGCACCTGCTGATGTATGAAAGCAAGGCGGCGCATCCCTCGGAAACGCACGAAGCCATTGAAGCCGTAAAAAAACGCAGCCTGGATTTTGTACGCGCGCTGTCGAGTCTTTCCCGCGACGCACTTTTCGCCGGCAGCGGGACCACGTCAGCGAAGATGTCGTTTGCGGGAAATTATCCCGACTCGATCAGCGTGATCGAAGCCCCCACAGTCGGAGAGAGAACCATCGAACATCTTTCCGGAGTGCAGCTGGCCTGCTCGTCGCGAGAGTCGGAGCTTCGCCAGCAGCGAGTGGCTGCGCTCGCCAATCACGACATGGCTGCGTATTCCTCGGCCACCCTGCAGGTGATGAATACCTACGATCCGCAAAAAGCGGAGAAGTTGTACCTGGAACTGGCGCAGCATGCGACCTGGCAAGTGCCTACGCTGGTATGGATGCAGACGCTTGCAACCATCGACTCCCAGAAGATCGCGGCCGACCCTGAGATGCTTTTCGTGCCGGCTTCCATTCGTAGCGAGTGGGCTCCGGACAGGTTGCTGGCGGGAACCGCTCCCGATCAGCTGACCATGGCCAAGCGTGAAGCCTACGAACAACTGCAGGTGGTGGGCGCGATGCACAGGCGAGGAGTGCAATTTCTGGCGGGCACCGACGGCCCCGATCCGTTCGTGTTTCCCGGATCCAGCTTGCATGATGAGCTCGAACTGATGGTAAAGTGCGGCTTCAGCCCCCTGGAGGCGTTGCAGACGGCCACTTTGAACCCTGTCATCTTTCTGACCAAGCTCGACAAGTATGGCGTGGTGGAGAAGGGCCACATCGCCGACCTCGTGCTCCTGGACGACAATCCCCTGATGAACATTCGCAATACCCGGAAGATTAGCGCGGTGGTGGTCGGCGGGCGATATTATTCACGGCGCGACCTTGATCACATGATGGCAGAAGTGCAAGCACTCGCAGCCAAGGAGTAGAGCTGACACTCAATTTCCGCAGAGTCCCGGGAAGATTCGCGATTTGCCAGTTGCCGTCTAGTTCGCCGCTTCCAGCGTGGGCGCTCGAAGCTTCGTTCCTTTCCATCACCCGAAGTGAGGATGAGCTGTCGATCGTGTGCCTGCAGGCGCAGGTGCCCACCGTCGTGAAACATGATGGCGGGTGGGCCTGTCTGAAGCTCGAAGGGCCGTTCCCGTTTTCCGAGACCGGGATCTTGAGTTCGTTCATCGGGCCACTTTCCGCGAACGCCGTTCCGATCTTCGCAATCTCGACTTACGACACCGACTACGTGCTGATTAAAGAAGAGTTCCTAAAAAAAGCACTCAGCACGCTGCAAGACGCCGGACATGAACTCGCAAACAAAGACTAAAAGTCGGGCAGTGCGCTGCGAAGCGCAAACCTTAAATCGCAGAGGCCGCAGAGAAATTCCGCAGAGAGCGCAGAGAGAACCGCAATCGTTGCTTTTCTGAGCAGACACTGATCCGACGTGCTCGCGTTCTCTGCGGACGTTCTCCGCGTTCTCTGCGATCTAAGATTTGAGGTTTTGATTTCAGCCTGTCCCACCGTCCATCCTCTACCATTCACCCCTTGAAAGTCTCCGAACACTGTTTGGAATGAGGCGGTTACATCGGGATTGTGGTTTAATAAAGTTACCGAAATGCCTTCCAGCCCTACAACCTTGCGCCGGCGGTTCAAGAGTGCATTTCGCGAATTGCGCGGAGCGCGCCATATGCTGCGCGCGCTGGCCTCGACCGATCATCCGCTGCTCGCGCACATCATTCCCGATGCGGCGCTGCAATCTGGCCTGCAAGTACTGCAACGAGTTCGACGATTTCTCGAAGCCGGTGCCGACCGAGACGATGTTCCAGCGCGTCGACAAGCTGGCCGCGCTCGGAACTTCCGTGGTCACCATCAGCGGCGGCGAGCCGCTGCTGCATCCCGATCTCGACGACATCATTCGCCGCATTCGCAAGCACGGCATGGTCGCGGGCCTGATCACCAACGGCTACCTGCTGGTCGCCGAGCGCATCCAGCGGCTGAATCAAGCCGGACTCGAATGGCTGCAGATTTCGATCGACAACGTCACGCCGGACGATGTTTCGAAGAAGAGCCTGAAAGTGCTCGACAAGAAGCTGCAATTGCTGGCCGAGCACGCCGACTTTCACGTGAACATCAATTCCGTGGTCGGCGGCGGCGTCTGCAATCCGCAGGATGCGCTGACCATCGGCAAGCGCGCGATGGAACTGGGCTTCAGTTCAACCGTCGGCATCATTCACGACGGCGACGGACAGCTGCAGCCGCTCGGCGACGAAGAGCGCCGCGTCTATCACGAGATGAAGTCGATGGAGAAGCGCAGCTTCACCCGCATCAATTCCTTCCAGGACAACATCGCCCAGGGACGCCCCAACCAGTGGCGTTGCCGCGCCGGCGCGCGCTATCTCTACATCTGCGAAGACGGCCTGGTGCATTACTGCTCGCAGCAGCGCGGCTATCCCGGCATTCCGCTGGAGAAGTACACAGTCGCCGACATCCGCCGCGAATATCTCACCGAAAAAGGCTGCGCCCCGCACTGCACCGTTTCCTGCGTGCACCAGGTTTCGATCTTCGATTCCTGGCGCGCCCCGCAACACCCCGTCACGGCTCCTGCCGGAGATCTGGTGCAGATCAAGTAAGACCGTCTCATTTTGATTCACTTCCAGCTAAGTTGTTGAAAATTGGTTTCCGCGCCTCTGCGCCGCGAATTGCAGGTCTGGCAATCGCCTGGAATGCCATTTCCGGGCGTTTGCAGCCCCGTGGGGCGCGTTCTTGCCGCCGGGAGGTAGAAAGGGTCCAACTGCGATCTGCTGACGCCTAAAAACGCATTCTACGCACGGATTATCACTAAGCTATAGTGTATGTACATTCTTCAGAATCCAGAGGCGGGCCGAAACGCCCGTCTCTAGATCAGAACCCAGATTCTCTCACTTCTTCGCGGTCGGCGGCAGCAAGCCGTTCAGACGCAGATACATGGCGGCGGTGCTGTAGTGATCCGCCCAGTCGTTGGTCAAAGCAAAAAGAACGAAGGCGCGCGGCCCCTGATGCCCCCCGTGAAGTTCGATCGGATCGCCGAGTTTCGAGTCGTCAGCCTTGGCGAGCGCAGCGGTGCAGAAGGTAAATGAATCTTTGAGTGCTGCGAGCAGCTTGTCTTTGGGATCGTTTTCGTCGATCTGCTTGGCACGCGGCGGGGCCATGTCGGCCGCCTTCGCGCATAGCTCGTTGTTGGAGCCGATCATGTGCGCGACCAGATGGCCGAACGTCATCTGCTGCGGAGTGGGTTTGTAGTTGAACTTGTCGGCGGGCATTTCGTCGACGGCGTCGATCATGCTCTTCTGCCGCGACGCCAGAATTTCGCGGGCCACATCGCTAACCGGGTTCTTGGAGTTCTGCGCGAACGCGGCGCCGCCTACAAAAATTGCGAAAACAAGGCAACAGCTTGCCAGTTTCATGGTCTCCTCCGAAAACAGGCAAGCATAAACCCCAGCGTTTGGTTTGGGCAAAGGTGACATAGAGGCCCGCTTCGGATTTAAGAGCAAATGCCGCCGGGACGACGCCGGTACGCTCAGTTTGCCGCTTGAATCTCCGGCGTGGCGGCGAGCAGTTTGGCGGTGTACGGGTGTGCAGGACGTTCGGTGACTTGCTCGGTGGAACCGATTTCGACCAGTTTGCCGCGGTTCATGACCGCAATGCGAGTCGAGAGATAGCGCACCACCGGCATCGAATGCGAAATGAATAGATAGGTGAGCCCAAATTCCCGTTGCAGTTGCGCCAGGAGATTTACGATCTGTGCGCCCACGCTGACATCGAGAGCGGAGACGGGTTCATCAGCAACGACGAATTTGGGACGGAGCGCGAGTGCGCGCGCGATGCCGATGCGCTGGCGCTGTCCCCCGCTGAACTCGTGCGGGTAGCGGCGGAGGATGGATTCGTCGAGGCCGACGGCGCGCAGAAGTTCGGTGACCTTGGAACGATACCCACCCGGATTTTGAATGCCGTGAATGGCTAACGGTTCTGCGATGATTTCTTCAACGCGCATGCGAGGGTCGAGCGAGCCGAAGGGATCCTGAAAGATGATCTGCATGTCGCGGCGAAGGCGGCGCATCTCGCTGCGGCTGGCGGCCAGCAGATCGTTGCCTTGATAGAGAATGCTGCCCGAGGTGGGCTCGATCAGGCGCAGGATGAGCCGTCCGAGGGTGCTCTTGCCGGATCCGGATTCGCCGACCAGCCCCAACGTCTCGCCCTGCTCAATGTTGAAGGAGACGTCGTCCACCGCGCGTACTTCACCTTTAGCCCCGCCTCCGAAGACAGACTCACCCAGAGGGAAGGTTTTCGTAAGGTTGCGGATTTCTAGCAGAGGCATCGGGGTGATGTTATCAAGAACAGAGCGCCACGGAGTTCAAACAATACGCTTCGGATCTCACGGATCATCACTGCGCAGCGATGAGCGGCACGGCTACCAGCGCGGCGGCGATGCCTACCGCTTTCCAGCGGGTGAAGTGTTCTTTCAACAGGACTCGCGCCAGCAGCACCGTAATCGCCGGATAGAGCGATGTCAGCACCACGGCCGAGTCGAGCCGCCCGGTCTGGTCGGCGCGGATGAAAAAGAAGGTACCGGTGGCGTCGAGGCATCCGGCGAGCAGCGCACACTGCGTGCTCACGCGTTCGACATTTCTCTTCTTACTCGCAAACAGTGCGATCAGCCCGACGAGTACGAACGACGCGATACGTGACTCCGCAGAGGACCACACCGCCGAGGCGCTGCCAGTCCGGTTGATACAGAGGAAGAATCCGGCGAACCCCAGGCCGGCCAGCAGCGAGAGCGTCAAGCCGTCCTTCGAGCCCGACGGGCCCTCCTGCCGCGAGATGAGCCAGATGCCGATCGCTGCCAGTGCGAAACCCACGATCGTCAGCGCGCGCGGAACGCCTTGGGTAATCATGGCGAAGATCGTAGGAATGGCAGCGCCCAGAACCGCAGCCACGGGTGCGTTCAGTCCCATGTGCCCGGTGGAGAGCGCTTTGTAGAAAAGCGCGAGGCCGAGGCCGCCAAGCGATCCTGCTGCCATGGCCCACATCGTGCTGCTGCGCCCGGGAAGGGTGGCATGGGTGCCGACCGCAATCGCAAGCATCAGGATCAGTCCGCTGCCGTGCGCTAGCGTGGTGATGATGAACGGGTTGGACCGACGCGAGGCGAATCCCCCGAGAAAGTCACTGGTGCCCCAACAGAAAACAGCAACCAAGCCGTAGAGAGTGGGAGCGAGTTGTGGCGGAACCGGCATGCTGAAGAACCACGAGATTAGCACGTACAGTTTCGGGCTGGTTTCGGCACTCTCGGCCGCTGAAAGCAACAATCCTCTCGGGCTTGGTGTCTAATGGAAGAGGGTTTCTGCCCCTTGATGTGCCATGCCTGTTCTTGCCCGCTTTCGATTGCTTCTTACCGCAGTGCTGCTTTTCTGCCTTGCCGCTCCACTTAATTCGCAGCAGGCGCCAGCTGCAAGTTTCTCGATTTCCGGCACCGTGGTGGACTCCGTCACTGGCGAGCCCATTCGCGGAGCGTTGGTGCAAATTGTCTCGGGCCAAAGCGACGCCGTACTGACCGGCCCGGATGGCCGTTTCGAATTCGACGATTTCCCCACGCCGCAAGTCAGCGTGGTTGCGCACAAGCCAGGGTTCCTGAACGATATGGAAATCCTGGCCAGCAATGAGACGCAAAGTGTTGCAGCGCAGCCGACTTCGTCATCCTCACCTCTGGTCGTAAAACTGACGCCCCAGGGAGTCATCGCCGGACGAGTGCAGGATGAGGCTGGCGAGCCAGTTGAGGACTTGCCAGTGAAGTTGATTTACCTCCACGTACTCGAAGGGAGGAAGCGGTGGGAGCAGCATGCGATCACCGCGACCGATCCCGACGGAGGATTTCGCTTCGCTGACCTGACCCCCGGTTTGTATTACGTGAAAGCTGGACCGAGCGCCGTCGGACCGTTTGGTGCGAGGCAGGAAGATGCCTTCGGGGCCGCGTTTTATCCGGGAGCTCCGGGACTGGAAGGGGCCAGCCCGGTTCGGGTCGGGGCCGGAGAAAAGATCCAGGCCGATTTTTCGTTAAAGTCTGAGCCCGTCTTCAAAGTGAGCGGAGTGGTTGCTGGATTAACAACGGGCCAGGGCATCGGCCTGCAGGTGATGGATGAATTCGGCGACGTAGTGGCGACGCCGACGGAGATGGGTCCGGGTGCAGGAGCTTTTCAGTTGCGGGTGCCGGGCGGCACCTATTCCGTTCGCGCCTGGGTGCAAGGTTCCGATGGAGTGCAGAAAGCGGCAGAGCAAAGTGTGCGCGTGCAGTCAGATATTGGGGGGCTCAGGCTCTTGCCCGTTGTGGCGTCGAGCATTCCGGTGAGCATTCGCACCGAGTTCAGCAGTCAATCGTCGCGGGTGTTGCAAGTGACAGGAAGGCCTTTCCAGGCGGCGACTGTTCGCCTGGTCCCGCAAGGCCCCGCGCTTGGAAGTAACGATGTTTATGCCGGAGCCCGGTTCACCGGCGGCCAGTCGCCGGAACTTACGTTCCAAAATATTCCATCGGGTAAATACATGTTGGCGGTGAGTCCGAACGGGAACTGGTACGTGCAATCGGCGCGGTGGGGCGATGTAGACGCATTGCAGGATGAGATCAACGTGTCTCCGGGAGCGAGCCTGCCGCCACTTGAGATCGTGCTGCGCGATGATGGCGGGTCAGTCAGCGGCACGGTGGAGGCGGAAGGATCGCAAACCCGATGCCAGGTGCTTCTGGTGCCGGACCGCAATCGCGGCCAGGTTCGAACCGAGACGCTGGGAACTGGCGCGCACTTCGACTTCGCCAATCTGCCGCCGGACGGATACAGCGTGCTGGCGCTTGATAACGCCGAAAGTTTGCTCTT
>CAWCRE010000001.1:0-84735 GCA_963797845.1 Terriglobia bacterium | reverse complement strand
TGGTTCCTGACGTTGTGGGTGTGAATGTGACGCTGACCACACAGGAATGAGGTCCCGGTGAAGGTGGAGGCAGAACTCTGCAATTGTTGGTCTGGGAAAAATCAGCGCCCGAGGTCGCAACTCTCGAGACCGTCAGCGTGGTTGACTCGTAGTTCGTCAGAGTGACGACTTTGGCTGGACTAGCTTTGCCCACCAACTGCGGTGCAAATGTCAGCGACTTAGTCGAGGCTGGCGAGCAGGGGCGAGTCGATAATGCGAGCGGGGGTAAAGGCGACTGGTTAAAATCAAAGCTATCCAACATGTCACTCGCCGCAGCATCTCGTTGAGTGAGTGGCACCAGGTTGTATCGCTCCTCCACCAATTTCAAGTACGAGGAAAACTCGTACGGCGTATGGGTAATGAAACCGGACTTCGCGTAGGGCGAAATGATCATCACCGGCACCCGCGGCCCGAGTCCATACTGGTCGGTCTGAGGTGGGGGCACATGGTCATAGAGGCCATCCCAATCGTCCCATCCCAAAAATAAGGCGGTGCTGTCCCAGTCTGGCCCGTTCATTACTGCTTCAACTTGTTGAACGCTCCAGTTTTCTCCAACACACGTACTGTTCGGAGGATGTTCACTGAACGTTCCACTTGTCACCACCCAGCTCACTTCCGGCAAATTCCCGGTCGCCGCGTCAATTGCGAACTGGGTATCCGAGACCACATTAGTGGTCCACAGCGACGTGTTTCGCACATGATTGATTGCATCCAGAGGATTCCAGAAACTACCTGCCGGGGCATAGAATTTCCAGGAAATACCCACCGTCTGGAGACTGTCGGTTAAGACATTAAAGTCGAAACACGGGAACGGACTAGTAATGTTGCCTCGAGCGTCCATAGTCAGTACCGTCGAACCTGGGTCAGCGTCGCAGGCCAACTCGAGCGTTCCGGTGCTGCGAAGTACAGGTTGGTCGTACATACCTCCGGACTGAGCTGCCACGCTGTAAAGATGATTTGGAAGACTGCTGCCATGGATGGAGGAAAACATGTGATCGGAGAGGACAAAATAGCTGGCTAAGGCATAGTAATTCGGGATGTCCTGCTGCGACATTTGGGTGAAGCACCCGTAATCGCCATTAATGTTGCAGGCCTCCGTAGAGGGTCCGACAGATACATCAAACTTGTCCATCCTCCCATAGTCAATTGAGGTAATGGCGCTCTGCCATGAATGGTTGAAGTCACGAGGAAGCTGATCGGCCGCGGGTCCGAGCGGTATCACCTGGCCGGTAGAAATGGTGGCGGTGCTGGCTCCATCAGCGCCGGGGAAGGTTCCAAAATAATGATCGAAAGAGCGGTTCTCCTTGAGAATGAAAACGAAGTGTTGAATCTTGCTTAGTCCGGCGGGCATCTGCAGAGACATCCTCGTCGAACCTTGGGCTACAAGCGTAGGAGACAAAAGCAATAGAAAACCTGGAACCAAAAGGAACGCAATTAGCCCTGTGCAGTGTCTATACGCCATACCCGGCTTTGCGCAGCGCCCGCCGCAGAGGTAGGAGGAACTGCGTGGCTGAGCGGATGAGGGACTACTCTTTAGGTTCAAAATGCCGATGATTGAGATCATTGCCTCCCTCTCGAGCTTAAATTCCGCATTGTTTTTTCTCACTGCAGGAGCATGGACAGGCTGTTCAGCCCTTAACCAAGTTTTCGTTGCGCATCGCCACCTAGGAGCACAGAGCCGAGGATGGTCAGCCATCGCATGAGAATCGTTTTCGACTCTGCAGTTATAGGCGCCCCAGCTTCCAAACGCAGAATCATCATCCACCCGCACTGTTTATCAATTTGAACGGTTGGGGTACCGCGTTGTTGCATAGATGAGGATTCATTGCCGCGCAGGACCTGCGACTTTCCATGCTAGTGCCGGCGGGATGCCGCTTTTCCAGCAAATTTTCCCGATTCTGCCGCCACCGAAACTGCGTCCCGATAGATCGTCAGAAGAGCCTGATAATTCGTCTCCTCGCTATAACGGGCCTCATAGACGCGGCGAGCGGCAGAGCCCATTTCCGCCATGCGATCGCTATGGGTAATCGCCCAAGCAACCTTGGCCGCCAGATCGTCCGGATCACCCGCCGTGAAGTGCAGACCGGTGACGCCGTCTTCGATGACATCGGCCATTGTGCCAAGTCGGCTCGCGATGATGGGTAAACCATTCGCGAACGCTTCGACGATCACCATGGGAAAGCCCTCGATATATTCGGACGGCATCACCAGGAATCGTGCCTGTCGCATCGCGGGTCCGACCTCCGCATGAGGTTTATGCCCGAGAACGCTGATCCATCGGCTCAAGTCCGCGGAGAGGTCGAGGTGCATGGGCCCGCCGCCGAGAATGCGCAGCGGAAACTCGATACCCTCCCATGCCTTAACGAGGGTTTGCAATCCTTTCTCAGGACTTAGCCGTCCCACGAACAACGCCCCGTGGCGGGGCAGGCCGGCGGGGTACCGGGATCGGACATGAAGTTCGGTTTGACGACGATCCGCTCTTCCGGTAGCCCGGCTGCTATGAACTGACGACGGGACGGTTCGGACAACGCAATGAAACACCCCACGCGCTGTTGCAGCGTTCCCGCATGGCGCTGGCGCTCGAGTGCATGAGCCGTTAGGAAGGAGCCAACCCAGGAATTGCGGTAGCAGCGATGCCAAGCGCCCCAGTAGGATGAGCCGGCGACGCACAGCTCGCAGATGCGGCCGTTCCGGTACAGGAAGCCATTGATGCAGCAGACAGGTCGGAAATCGTGGAGGGTTTGTACGATCGGGATGCCAGCTTCCGCCGCCGCATCGTAGGCGGACACTGTAATCCGCGGAAACAGATTGTGGCAATGCATCACATCGGGCTGAAACTCAGCGATATGCCGGGACAATTGAGCCTTGGATTGTCGACTGTAAGTCAGGCTTAGCGCGGTCTGGATACGGCTTCGAAGGGTTGTCAAATCCTTATTGTGCACCGACCACAAGGACACTTCGTGCCCCTTCGCTGAAAGCAATGATGACTCGTTCGCAACAACGACGTCGTCACCCGCGAAGCCGACGTAATAATTCTGGACAACGAGAATGCGCAGAGAATCTAACATCTAGGGCCGTGTCATCGCTTCGCTGTCGGGTGTCCCGCGGCTCATCGCAGCTCGCTTAAGTGCCTCTTCGCCGATTAGTTCCACTAGACCTTGCTCGAACGTAATCTTGGGGCTGAAATCGAGGAGCGTCATCGCTTTTTGAATATCATAGAGCGGCCCCCCAAGCAGAATGGACCCGTGCGAGGACTTGGCTTCGAAAGCTCCGAAACGCGAATCGAGGCGCGCTTGCGCAGAGTCTCTAGCAGCCCACCGTAAGGACATCGCTGCGCGAAGAATCGATTCCGGAATTGGAACCTTAGTGCCGCGCGCTTTTCCAACCAGCCTGGAGTAGAGTGACGCCAACTCTATTAACGAAGTTCTCTTCTTGGAGGCGAGGTTGACGATGGCGCCATCGATGCCTTTGCGTTCTCCGGCAGCGCGAAGCCCGTCGGCCACATCAGAGACGTGTATGAGACTGAAGCTACGGCCCCACAGCCCCACAACCGGAAGTAAGGGCGATTTGATGAGTCGCAGCAGTTTCTTCGTGAAGCCGGTCCGGTCCATGGTGCCGAAAATCTGGCAGGGTCGTGCGATGACGAGCTCCAGCCGTCCTCGACAAATGTCGGTTGCAACGATCTCGGCCATTGCCTTACTCCGACCATAAATCGTCACTCCCGCCAACCGGCGCCGACTCCAAGACAAGGTCGGGGAGTGGCGTCTTGTAAACGGCTATCGAACTCACCAAAACCAGTCTCCGCACTCCGGCGCGAAGGCAGGCCTCTGCAACGCTGCGGGTCCCGTTCACATTGGTGTCCCACATTTGGGTGTCGCTGCCGGACCCTGGAACCATCGCGGCCGCGTGATAGACCGTGTCTATCCCTGCCATAGCCGCTTCGAGCAACCTCACGTCCTTGATATCACCTTGGATGTGCTCGACATGCGGCGGGAGGATGTGCGAGCGGGACAGAGTCCGAACGGCACACTCTCGAAGCAGAAGTTTATCCACGAGGTGGCGGCCCAAAAAACCAGACGCTCCAGTGACGAGGATGGTCATGGGACTTCTACCGGCGTTGCGCCCATCGCGTTCAAGAGCCGGGAACAGCGGATTCGATGGCGACGGTCGAGAATTCGCAACATATTCTTAGCTTTTCTAAACGCTCACGCTTAAAGGCAGGACCTTCATCAGAACCTCATGGTTACTGACTCGCCCGCATGGCCGATCTCTCGCGCGTCGCCGCGAACCAGTTGTAGCGCGCGCATGAAGCGCTCCAAAACACCGCCAAGTCCCCGGCTTTTGGTCGCACGCAAGGTGAATCGAGCCTGCCTGAGCAACCACTTCGGATCCTTGCACTTTGCTCTCATCCACCTGGAATGAGACTGAGCCATGAATGCCTCGAGGTCTTGTTTCGAGATATCCCGATAGCGAATCACAGTGTGATTGGCTCCGTCGAACTCAGCCCAACTGCTGGCCGTCAAATCACCGGCCAGTACAAGGTCGCGATACATGGGCGTGCCGGGAAGCGGCGTAGCTAGACTGAATTGGATCGAATCGATATCAAGTTCACAGACATAGGCGAAAGGTATTGTGCAACGTCTCTTTGGTCTCGCCGCTCAGGCCGAGGACAACACTGGCATGGGTCTTGATGCGCAACGCCTTCGCAGTTTCCACGATTCGTTCCAAATTCTCGAGCTTTAGGGGCTTGTTAATGGTATGGAGAACCTTGGTATCGGAGCTGTCCAGGCCGAACTTGATGCCGATGCAGCCTGAGTCGGACATTTTTTTCAACAGCTCGGGCGTCAGAACAATCGCGTCGCACATGGCCGACCAGGGTATATCAACCTCGCGGCGGACGATTTCATCGCACAGCGCCATAACGTGGGCCTTGTTACTGGTGAAATTGTCGTCATCGAAATAAACTTCTCTAGCGCCTGCTGCCTTTACGTTCAGCATTTCTGTCACGACTCTACCGGGCGAAAAGAAGCGCTGCTTATTGTCTGCGAACAGAACATGGATGCGGTCGCAGAAATTACATTTGAACGGGCAGCCGCGGCTTGTGTGCATGTGAAAGGCCGGGCTATGCTGACAAAAACCGTCGCGGTAAACGGCCATGTCGGTGTCGAAATAAGCCGGAAAAAGATGTCGGGCGGGGATCGGAAGGTCGTCGAGGGGAGCGATCGCTTCCGATCTTTCGTTTACGACTGCTTTTCCGTGCTCGTCCCGATAAGCGATCCCGCGAAGCGAGGCGACGGATCCGCCGTCGCGCAGACACTTCCATAAGCCGGAGGAGCGATATTTCGTACTCTCCGATAACCATGTAGTCGATGAAGGCATAGTTTTCAAGCAACTCCTGTGCACGGGAGGTTGCGTGTGACCCTCCTAAAACCACCGTGGCCGGCACAGTCTCGCGCAAATTTTTTAAGAGGCGGAGCGTATCGTCGATAACGGCCGCGTTGGGTTCGAAGAACATCACATCTGGAGAAGTCTCCTGGATCTCGCGCTAGAAATTCCTCTTCCCGCACATTCAACGGTACTCCATCGATGACCCTGACATCGAACCCGTCCTGCTCCAGGACCGCGGCAGCATAAGCCAAAAACAGCGGAAACATGGCGTAGCGAGGCCGGTCGCCCGTGCGTTTCAACAACGACCAAGGGTAGCGCATTCCCGCGCCCAGCATGTAACGTTCCAGCCCGTTACCGAGGTCTCGCGTGAAAGACTGGATTGGCGAGAAGGACGCGCATGGATGGCTTTTTTTCAGAGGATGTCATTCGGCCCTCCCGTGGCCTGAGGCGGTGCCAGCACTCAGCAGATGACGTACGAATAAGGGGATGCCGGTCGTGTAGCGGGCCCTGGTCTGCGGCTCGAAGCAAATACGGTGCAGCCATTCCAAACCGAGTTGCGCCACGACGGCAGGCGCGCGACGTTTGGTCCCTGCCCATTGCTTCAGCGTGCCGCCGCCAACATGCCAGCACAGGGCCCGACGACAGATCTCCGATGCCATGAGCAGTATTCGCTCCGATCGGGCGAGCCCATGCCGATCAGCACAAGTGACGCGTCGGCGTGATCTCGCAAAATGGCGCGGTATTCCTGATCTTGGTAAAAGCCGTGGTGAATGGCGACAAAATCTGCCATGGGTGCGGCCCGGCGGAGCTCTCGGGCAGCGCGCGTGATCTCCTCGGCACTCAAGGCCGAAGAGAATGACCGGTCCCCGCACCAATCCGGCCGCAATACTGAAGTCGAATAGCTGGTGCATTATGACGCGGTCGAGGCGGGCTCGCGCAGACAGGCTTGCCGCTATGGTCGCGCCAATACCATCCAGGCAAACGGCGTCGCAGCGTTGCAGGAATGCAGCAACCGGCGGATGGGTTACACCCAGATTGTAGACATGAGGGTTCAGATACCCGAGACAGGCAGAGGTTGCCAAGGGTGAAGTCACCGAGCGCCGTATCAAGTCAACGGCGTTGTCTCGACTGCAGATGTTAAGTCTAAGCGACCCAAGACGAACGGGTTGCATGAGTTACCCTCTCGCATAGTTGAATAATGGTCGTAAACTCTCCTCAGTGCACCGTCCAGGTCTATCGACGGAGTCCAACCGGTGTCAGCCTTGATCTTGTCGATGCAGGGCGATTTCGCCGAGGCTTCCAGGTAATGCGCGCCGAACCTCTGCGTCGGATCCACAGTCTCTAATGGTGAATCCGAAGCGCAAAGCTCCCGAATCCGCATTGCAAGTTCGCGGATAGTTACGGCATTGCCTGGATTGCCGAGATTATAGGTGTGGCGGTCTTTTCCGCGTTCCTGGATTGCGACCAGGCCGCGGGCGACGTCTTCTACATGGCAGAAGCAGCGTGTTTGGTTTCCGCCATTGAAGAGGGGCAGCGGCTTTCCCGCCAGGGCGTTCTGGAAGAAAGTCGGGACCACAAATCCTATCCGCGCGCTCTGGCCTTCGCCGAGCGCGTTAAACGGCCGCACCACGGTCAGACGGAAGCCAAACCTCGCAGCCAAATTATGCAGGAGATGCTCTCCCGCCAGCTTTCCGAGGGAATACTCCATCCGCGTTCCTGTCTGCACAGGAACGGCCAGTTCGTCGTCCTCTCGTTGAACGCCGGCTTTGCCGTAAACTTCCGAAGAAGATACATAGAGGACCGCCGCGCCATTGTCCGCGGCAAGCTCGCCGGCACGCAAGGCAAGATCGGTTATCTCCTTAGCAACATAGCCACTTCTCGTCAGAATCCCCAGCGATCCTACTGGGCTAGCTAAATGGTAGATCCGGCTGAACCTTCTGCTCGGCCAGCGATATGGTTTTAAAATCCGCGGTCAATATCTCGGCACGATTGTGAAGCCATCCATAATCGATCCTTGATGAACTTAAGTTATCGATAATTGTCAGTTGGCAACCGGGATCAGTGCGGAGAAGATACCGGGCGAGATGCTGGCCCATAAAACCCAGCCCGCCGGTGATGAGCGTTTTCTTCTCCATCAGCGTTATCCCCCAACCACCATTCTTTTCACCGTAAATCCTTCGGCAAAGGGCAACCCCGCTTGGGCACCGCGAAGTTGCGCAATGGCGGAAACTAAATCCGGCGATCGATGGCCGCGGACCTGCGATGTATACAGCGAATAGCTATGAAGCTTTTCCTTGAGAGAGATCGCCTGAAAGTAGTTTGGCTCAGTTTCACCGCCATGGGGCCACAATAGCGAGTCCGGTTGCTCGAAGACCATGACGTTCCTGACGTACCAATTTTTATCGTGGGGACGTAACGCGGTGATCGCGGCATCGTAGACAGCCCGATGATCCTGGTTGTAGGACGGCTGCGGGACCAGCACGGTGTCCGGTTTACACTCCTGAATGACTCTCTCCAAATCCGGTATCAGATCAGGCACTCGGTATGCGTTAACTGGGTGGTTCAACGCCTCCCATTGGAATCCTGACTTGGCCGCGCTCTGGTTGACTTCCGAAATTCGTTCATCTCTGGAAACATTCGCACGATCCTCGATCCCGAGATACACCACACGGCAGGATGGAGACAAAAAGGAGAAGCACCCTAAGACTTCGTCATCGGCGTGAGGCGACAAAATCACGACACTTGCTGCTGTTCCGGCCACCGGAAAGAACTCTCCTGGGCCTGTCAAGGCCGGCAAACGATATACCAGTTACAAGGTCAGCGCAAGATTTATTTTCGGTATTAGCTTAGGTATCAATAGCACTTCGTTATGTTCGCTCAACTTGGTTCAGTGCCGCTGGCGCCGCTGGGTTATGGAGTTGTGGGTCTACCTTTCGGTCCCCCGAAGGCGCCAGACCTTGAATAGGGTCGAAAGGCTGGCGACATTAGACTACCTTGTTTTCATTCCTGAGTTAGTTGCAGTTAGCGATCGCACAATCGTCTTCAGTTACCGCAGAGAAATGTTGAAAGTAATTAAATGTTGAGTATAATTCTGCGCACTTGGCGGCGTGCCGGCATGTTTCGCTTGGTCAGTTGGTATCGCTACTGTTTCCTCCCATTTTTGGTCACCGAACAGTGAGCACCTTGCGGCAAATTCGATACCGCGCGGCCAAAAGCCGATTTGCGAATCCCCATCATCTGGATGCGACATCGCGGGCTGAACCGCAACGACGTGTTTGTTGCAAACTATCCGCGCTCGGGTAGCACCTGGCTGCGCTTCATGCTGTTTGAGATGCTGACGCAGAAGGATGCGCAATTCGAAAATGTAAACCGCCACATTCCCGACGTTGGCCGCCAGCGCGATGCGATGCCGGTGCTGCCGAACCAGGGCCGGTTGATCAAGACCGAAGAGCCTTTTCGGCCAGACTACAAGCGCGCCATTTACATTGTTCGCGATGCGCGCGATGTAGCCTTGTCCGAATACGCCTACGACATGGCCCAAGGCTGGATCGATTGCCCACTTGACGCATATTTGAAGATGTTCGTGAAGGGTGACGCCAGCCCCTATGGTTCGTGGGAAGAGCATGCCCGCAGTTGGATCGAGTCTCCGTTGAATGCGCGCGGCGATCTGATGCTCGTTTTGTATCCGGAACTGAAGCACAAGACTGAATTGACGCTGACGCGCATTGCGGAATTCCTGAAAATTCGTGTCCCCGTCCAGGTCATCCGGGATGCGATTCAAAACAACAATCTGCAGAACATGCGGAAAAAAGAAGATCGCGCTCCACAAATTGTCTACGACCCTCGAACCCCCGATGAAAAACGGTTTGTGCGCAGCGGCGCAGTGGGCGGATGGCGCGAGCGGCTGAGTTCGCCCCAAGCAGAATATCTACAGCGCAACATGGGCAAGATGCTGCTCCGGCTCGGATTTGGGAAGATCCCAGCGCGGTACTGACCTCGGCTGCGAGCGCGGACTAGCTGTAACCGCTCACAGGATTGCAAAGCGATTTTTGGTTAGCAGTAAGCAGTTGGAGTTTCATTAGTGAGCGCAGTAAACCGAAAACTCGGCCATAACGCCACACCCGCCTGGCAGGTCCTTCTGTTTGCGGGCATGGGATCGATAGGATTTCTGATCATTCTTGCCTTCGGCGATTTTGTATACAAGCACACCCTCGACCATCGCGCCTACAGCGATCTGATCTGGATAGGAACGATGCTCGCGGGACTGATCACAGCGGTTTACTTCTACCGCCTCCTTGCCCAAGGCTATCACCTGGGAATCGAGTTCTTCCGCGGATTGCAGTGGTACCACTGGCTGTGGGCCGGGATCTTCATCAGCGGCCTAGTATTTCGTAAACGTACCGCGGCGGAGGGCATGGCCGCCCCAGTCGATTCCGCCGCCGTATTCCGCATCGGGGTGGTCGGTGCGGTAGGTACGGTGCTGCTCGTCAAACTCTTCTTGCGCCGCGCCGAGTGGCTGCGCTCGGCCTTCACCGGCATCATCGGACTGCTGCTTTGGTTCGACATGATTGCCTTGCTGTCGACGATCTGGTCGGTTTATTGGCAGTGGACCTTCTACAGAGCCGTCGAGTACGGTGTCGACGTCTGCATGCTGGCGGCCGCGGTTTACGTGATCAAGACGACCGCCGACTACAAGAGGTTCTTCGATTGGACCTGGTTTCTTTACGGCATCATGTTGCTGAATGTCTGGTTCGGTTGCGTATGGGATCCGAAGGATGCGCTGCTCAAGAGCGGCATCTTCGGCGACCAAGGCATCGGCGGTCTTGGCGTGTGGTTACAGGGAGTCATTCCTGACGTCTCTTCCAACCAGACTCGGCGAATATGCGGCTTGTGTCACCATGGTCGCGCTCTGTCGGCTGTTGCCATTGAACCGAAAGCGCGAGAACACGTCCTGGTACCTGTTCGTGTTCGTCGCCAGCTTCGTGACCGTGATCTTCGCGCAGACGCGCTCCGCGGTCGGTGGCGTTGGCATCGCCGTGTTCTATGGTCTACCTGCTATCGAGCCGCGTCATTCAGGGCGCAATGATCGTCATACTCCAGCTTCTTCATGATCATCATCACCGGCTTCGGTCAATTCATCTTCGATTACCTGAAGCGCGGCCAGAGCGCTAACGAGATGGCATCCTTCAGTGGGCGGTTGGAGTGGTGGGAAGTCGCAATGCGGCAGTTCGCAAATTATCCCTTTACCGGCTTGGGTATGTGGGCGGCGGCAAGATTTGGAGTGCTGGCAAAACTAGGATTCACGCAGACGGCGACCATCCACAGCGACTGGGTCGAGATAATTGTAGGCATAGGTGTCTGGGGCGTGATCACGGTAGTTATTCTCCTGCTTATGGCATGGTGGGTATTGGTGCGAACCACTATCAATCAAAACATCACCAGCGAGTATCGTCAGCTCGCTTATGAAGGAATGGCCGTCCTTTCTGTAATGACGGCCCGCATGGCCTTCGGAACTGACTTGAGCTTGCATCCGCCCTGTCACTTCTTTGTGGTTCTGGGTGCCGCGGAATTCCTCCGCCGCAAACTGAAGCAGCAGGAAGCCTGGGAGCCGCTCCCGGCAGAGGTTTCTCCCGTCGAAGCCTGAGTTGTTGTATTGCGCTCTAGCCGTTTGTTCTAGATTCTGGTGGACGCGCAGGTAGGAGGAAAGTCGTGACTTTACGGCAGAAGACCAATGGGGTTCAGAAAAGCATGTTCGCACTTCGCCCGATTCTGATGCGTGATCGCGACGTGCTCGACGAACAGATTTTTCATCGCATGATCTCGCTCGAGCGCAAGCGTACGGAACGTTCGGGCAAACCATTCCTGCTTATGCTGATGGATTCCGGCACCGAGCCACTGGGGCAGGGCGACGTGCGCGTCCTGAAGGACCTGATTTCCGCCCTGATCCGGACGACACGCGAGACCGATGTGATCGGCTGGTACAAAACTGATTCCTTGCTTGGTGTGATGTTCACCGAAATTGCGCACGAGCAGCGCAGCACCATCCTGAGCACGATCTTGGCGCGGATTAGCACTACCCTGCGCAGTCAGTTGACCGCCGATCAGTTCAACAAGATCAGCATCTCGTTCCACCTGTTTCCTGAAGATTGGGATGTTACGAGCTCGCAGCGGCCAACCAACCCCACGCTGTATCCGGACTTGGTTAAACGGGACGAGTCGCGAAAGTTTTTCACGATCGTCAAGCGGGCCATGGACATCGCGGGAAGCATGCTGGCGCTGATCCTGCTTTGCCCCGTATTCTTGCTGCTTGCTCTGCTCATCAAGCTGAACTCGCATGGCCCAGTCTTTTTCCGGCAGAAGCGGGTCGGCCAGTACGGTGTGCCGTTTACTTTCCTGAAGTTCCGTTCGATGTACGTCAACAATGACGCCAGCCAGCACAAGGAATACATGCGCAAGCACATTGCCGGCGAGGCGGAGCGGAAGCTGTCGGCTGTGAACGGCGATGCGGTCTACAAGCTGGTCGATGACCCGCGCATCGTCGCGCCGGTGGGAGCGTTCCTCCGCCGCACCAGTCTAGATGAGTTACCGCAGTTCCTGAATGTTCTCGCCGGGCAGATGTCGCTGGTTGGACCGCGGCCCCCGATCGCATATGAAGTGGAAGCCTACGACATGTGGCATCGCCGGCGCTTGCTCGAAGCTAAGCCGGGTATCACCGGTCTTTGGCAGGTGAACGGACGCAACCGGCTGGAATTTGACGACATGGTTCGCATGGATCTGACTTATGCAGAGAGTTGGTCACCGTGGCTGGATTTACAGATTCTGCTACGCACTCCCCGCGCAGTTGTGGAAGGCGGTCTCTAAACGAGTCGTTGGTCTTTTCTTATCGCAATTGTTTTAGTCCCTACTGGCTCCGCACAATTCCCGGTAACCATCTCGGCATGGCAGCAACTGCCCTGGGGAACTAACCGCTGACCACAGTGCTATAAAACCGTTTGGGATTTCCGCCGCGCAAACGAATACGCGCCGGAACACCGATGACGGTCATGTTGTCGGGTACATCGGTCAGAACAAGGCTATTGGCCCCCACTACAACGTTATTCCCAATCCTTGCGTCGCCGATGAGTTTGGCTCCCGGGCCGAAATAGACGTTATCCCCAATTCCTTTCGACCCACCGGCAATGAGGACCCCCGTTCCCACCGTGAGGTTCGCGCCAATTCGGGTGGGGCCAATGCCGATCGCATATGGCGTGTGAATCACCAATCCAGGCCCGATTTCAGCCAACCGGTGGATGAAGACACCCGTCCACAAACCCGTCCAGCGTTGCAGGACGATCGCCAGGACCATGAGGAATGGACGTACTATGGGAACATGCAGCTTTGAAACCCAATGGGAAAATCGGTAGGAAATATTAGCCCAGATGTTGAGTGACATCAGGACTCGGATGTTCTCAAGGAAGGCAGACCCCTTAATTCCTTCGACTTCCATGGTCCAAGCTATATCGCTCCTGTTTCTAACGAAGTCAGCACGCAGATTTTCGAACATAATAGTGTCACCTTGTTGGTGTGCGATCCGAAGCTCGTAAGCGCTGCGGGCAGATTATCCGTACAGCAACTCAGACCTGGGCGACACACCGTTAGGATCGAACGATCTTAATCCCAGTAACTGAAGTGTCAAGAGAGTGGCGAAGGCAGGGTTGTGGTATACATGGCGGCGCCACAAGCGGCCGGGCTCCGTGCAGAACCGGAACAACCACTCCATGCCCATGTTCTCGATCCACAAAGGTGCGTGGGGCAGTTCGCCGGAGATAAAGGTAAAGGCTGCCCCTACCGCAAGGGCCGGCATAGGCAACAAATCGCGAAACTCATACACAAAGACTTCTTGTCTCGGGCATCCCAGGCCAACGAAAAGCATGGCTGCTCCGCTGGAGCGAATGCGATCGGCTAATTCAATTTTTTCCTGCGCATTTAAACGACGAAACTTCGAAGGCTCCATGCCCGCAATCATTAACTTGGGATGCTCCCTCAGCAGGTTCTTGCGCATGTCATCCAGCATCGACTGAGTGGCGCCATAGAAAAAGACCGGCAAGCATTCCTGCTCAGCGCGGGCACATAGCTTGAGGGTCAGCTTGGGACCATAACAGCGGGCCGTAAGCGGAGACCGATAAAGTAAATTCAAGGCCCAGCGCACTGGCTGGCCATCGGGCAACACAACGTCAAGATTATTCAAACGGTAAAGATGTTCTTTATCGACCACCCCCGTCATTACCCCGTGAACCGCCAACGCCGAAATCGACCTTGCATGGCGCTCTTTCGCGGCCCGTGTCACATATTCGACGGCGCCTTCGTAGTCAATTTCGTCAACCATGACCCCAAGAACGTTTTTCTTTTCGTTGTGAATCAAGGCCTGAGACCTCTCACGGCTTGTTCGGAGCCAATACTCTTACGCGAAGACGAAGCTCTTGATTGTGCGGGATTGATGCCGCTTGTCCCCAGACTGCGCGCTTCCCGGCTGCTGGCGACGAAGTAAGAGAATTGTAAATGGCCCTTTAACACCCGTCACCGACAAGTCGCCGGAAGTATGACGTTCAAATTCAACAACGTCAACAGCGCAATGGTTTCACGTCTGTGAGGAAGCTACGGGGTCATGGATGCAAATTGTTGCATCTTCTGTGCGACAAAAACGACCGCATGTTTGTTGTCTCACCATCATTAGCGAGTCCGCCGTTCTTTGGACCCTTTGCGCAGACATCTTGAGAACCAATCTGGCAAGTTCGAGAATCATAATATTGAACACGGCGCCTGGATCCCGCGCATCGATTCCATGCTTTCCCTAGCCATTGAACTTTCATGATTGAGCAAGTTAGTTGCTTGCTTAGCAGCGGCTGGTCGACCCTCGCGTGGGCCGAGGTGACCGGGAATGGGATTGTCGGTACAATCCCAGTTTTGAAAACGAAGTAGGGGCTCTGAGGTCAACCTTGAATATGCTCTCCCTCTCCCAGCGAAAATCCGTGGACTCGCCGTAGTCGCACTCTTGCCTATGAAAATAGCTGGATTCAAGTCCATCACGACGATGTGACGCGCCCTGACGGCAATCCAGGGATTTATGGAGTTGTTCACTATCGGAGCCGGTCGGTTGGAATCGTAGCAATTGATGCACGCGACCGGGTCCTGCTAGTGGGCCAATACCGATATACACTGGGCGCATATTCTTGGGAAATCCCAGCCGGTGGATCTGCGTGTGGTGAAGATACTCTCGACGCAGCCCACCGAGAGTTGAAAGAAGAGACAGGCTATACCGCCGATTCAATGCGTCTCCTCATCCGTGCACACTTGTCGAATTCAATCTCTGACGAGGAGGGCTACTGCTATCTGGCCGGTAGTCTCCATGAAGGAAAAGCGTCTCCTGAAGGCACCGAAGCCATTCAGTTGCAATGGCTGGATTTTAAAGAGGCTTTACGAGCAATATCGTCTGGCGAGATTAGTGACGCGCTAACGATTCTAGGATTGCAGCAAGCGATGATCAGCCGGGCGGTGAAAGAGACTACCGTGACGTCCAGCCAGTAAAATTGGCACTTCTCGTTCAAGGGCAAGCATTAATGTATAGGAAAATCAAAATGCTGAGGGCCTCAACGGAAATCTATAGGGGACAAGCGCAGCTAGGTATCGTTGACCTTGGCACGGTCTTCTCCGGAGCGCGCGAAGTCAAGTGGCATTCGCTTAATCGTCGATTTGTGATCGCATTGCGTTCGCTCCTACTACTTGTTTGAACCGGACTGGGATTGTGGCGTCCGGAGAAAAACGCCCTCAATTTTCTTAGCATGGCGTTTGGCAGGCTGCTTTCTCTGATCCGGTTTGTAGACATAAGTTGCAGAAATCGGGCGATTCCTCTCATTTTCTGAGGAAAAGTGGCAGGAATTTCTCTGCAGTCCAGACTGCCTGGCGGAGGGAGAGGGATTCGAACCCTGGGTACGGTTTCGAACGCTAAACGTCGCGCACGGAATCTCGATGAAGAGTGTTGTGATGTAGGCGAAATTGAGGCTCGGGGAGCATCTAGAAACCGAACGATTCAACAGCTTTCAACGAGCAGCCCGCAACAGGTTCAACCCTAATGAGTTGGGAACTGCAGTTTTCAATAGATTTCAACAGGCCGTGGAATCTGGTTCGGGACCAGGGGGTCGGAGGTTCAAATCCTCTCTCCCCGACCAATACCTAGGGTTTTTCCTCTCGTCCTTCTTCACTCCGCTCACCCTTGACACTGGCCTTTCATCGTTCTATCCTATGCATAGGATTTCGAGGTATCGATGAACTTTCGCGGAACTCTTCCCACCCTCATCCTGCAAGCGCTCGCGCAAGCCCCGAGCCATGGTTATCGTATTGCCCAGCAGATCAAAGAGCGCTCTCAAGGAGTATTGGACTTCAAGGAAGGTACTCTTTATCCGGCTCTCCATAAATTGCAGAACGAAGGCTTGGTGGATTCGTATGAAGAGGTAGAGAAGGGGCGGCCGCGCCGCTATTATCGGATTACGAAATCCGGACGGGCCGTATTAGCTAAGGACCGATCAGAGTGGCGAGACCTGTCACGAGCGGTCACCATGATCTTAGGAGAAGCGCGATGACTGAATTGCAAAACTGGTTGAAGCTGGCAACTCGGCAGCTGTCGAAAGATTCGTCCGCGCAAGTACGCCGAGAAATTCAGGAGCATTACGAATTGACTCGGGATTCCGCCATAGGCCAGGGCGCGAGCGAATCCGAGGCTAGCCGTTTGGCGCTGGTCGCCCTTGGCGATCCTAAGGCAGCAAACTATCAATATCGCAAGGTCCTGTTGACCTCCGCCGAGGCCAGAGCCCTTCGTGAGGTCCGATGGGAGGCGCAAGTCGTTTGTGCCCGTCCCTGGCTGACTGGGCTGCTGTTAGGACTTCCACTCATCGCACTCATTGCTGCGGCCACGTTCTTCGTCATCGGGAACACCTCACTCGCCCGGGACCTGCTGGTAGCGGGAATCGGAATGGGGATACTGTTCCTCGCGCCATTTTTGCCTATCTACACCCCCGCTCGCGGACGCGTATTTCGCGGAGTGAAGTGGATTGTCCTCACGGGCCTGCTTGGATTTGCATTTGGCTCAGAATGGCTCAAGTGGTCATGGTTGCTGGCCTCCAGTCTGTGGCCAATGTTGTGGATCGAGTGGACACGGACTTCGCTGCGCAGAAAATTGCCTGTCGAGCAATGGCCGAAGCAGCTGTATCTTTAGATCTTCTTCGCGGCTCTGGGAACCTGCCCGGTTGCACCGACAAACAGGATGCTAACCATGGTGGTTGTCTCTCGCCTAAACTCTTTAGTGCCGGGAGTCCGGTGGAACCAGGCTGTTCGCACTGTAATAGACTACGAGCTGTCCGTAGTACTCGCCACTAGGTTCGAGGGTGAAGGTCCGAAATTGTAAAGTTGTGCGCCAGGTGGTTTGCCAAAACTTTGATGTACTGCCCAAGCCCGCGTCGCCTTGCTGTTGAATTACTTTCGCCGCGTCGGCTACCGCTTCCTGCACGAACTTCACTACTTCGGCCTCGGTTTTGAAAGTTTCACGCTAAATCTTTTTCAGAAATCCGCGGTTAGACATAACGGCTACTCCCAAAGTTTCAAGACGCGGAAGCCGTAGACCGGCAAGCGTGTGGGATGAAATGCCTTTCGACCGAGGTCTGCACGCATGCGAATACAGTATGTGCGGTATTGACTGATCCGGAACCACTTGTCTAACGTCGGCAAGTTTCACAAGTAGTATCCGCAAACGTCCGCGCTCAATCGAACGCCATTTTTACTGGCTGAGAACAACCACTTCAGGCCCTGATCCGGGGACGTGCCAGAGCCGTAGCTCACGCCCCACACCGGCAAACTCTCTCTTAGCGAGTACTACGGACCGGTCGCCCCAGAAAATCATCGGCCAATCACTGGAAGGAGAATTATGAAAATCGTAGTGATCGGCGGTACTGGACTCATTGGTTCAAAACTTGTAAACAAACTTCGTGAGCAGGGGCATGAAGCGATTGCTGCAGCACCCAACACCGGGGTCAACACCCTTACTGGCGAAGGATTGTCCGAAGCGCTGAAAGGCGCCTCGGTAGTCGTTGACGTGTCAAACTCCCCGTCATGGGACGATGCAGCGGTCCTGAAATTTTTTGAGACATCGACTCGTAATCTTCTATCCGGGGAAGCGACCGCAGGCGTCCGTCATCACGTCGCGTTGTCAGTCGTAGGCACCCAGCAGCTGGCCCAAAGCGGTTACTTCCGGGCCAAGATCGCTCAGGAGAAATTGATCACAGAGTCTTCAATCCCTTACTCGATCGTGCATGCCACACAATTCTTTGAGTTCCTCCAAGGTCTTGCCGACATTTCTATGGTCAACGACAAGGTGCATTTGGCGCCCGTCCTTTTCCAGCCGATGGCCGCCGAAGATGTCGCGAGTGCCGTGGCCAGCATTGCGGTAGGTCAGCCGGCAAACGGCATCGTCGAGATTGCAGGTCCGGAGAGATTTCGCGTGGACGAACTTGTCCGGAGACGATTGGCCACATTAAAAGATCCCCGCGAAGTGGTCGCGGATCCAGACGCGCTTTACTCAGGCGCGAAAGTCAGCGAGAGAACACTGGTGCCGGGCAATGACGCACGACTCGGCGAGACACGTTTCGAAACTTGGCTCAGTCAGCCCGCAGCCCAGGTTCCGAGTGCGCAGCCTCAGCCCGCAGACATCGCAGCCGCGACGAGGAAAGAAAGTCACAAAAAGGCTAGCTGAAATCGCGAACGCAAGACGCATCCATCGGCGTCTAACAAGGATGAATTATGACGTGCACAAAAGTCATTTTGGTGCTGGCGTGTCTCATGTCCAGTGCGCTCGCAGCTCAAGAAGCCAAGGTAACGCAGCTCATGTCGAAGGACCTGACAAGCCTTCCTGGCAAGGAAGGTCTGATGATCACCGTGGAATATCCGCCGGGCAGTTTGGACCCAATCCATCGCCACAATGCATATGGGTTCATTTACGTTCTGGAAGGATCAATTGTGATGCAGGTGAGAGGCGGAAAGGAAACGACTCTGACCCCTGGTCAAACCTTCTACGAGGGCCCGGATGACGTTCACGTCATAGGGCGGAACGCCAGCCAAACCAAACCGGCAAAGTTCCTCGTGTTCTTCGTCAAGGATAAAGGCGCTCCGGTGCTGGTCCCAGCCCAGTAAGACAGGGGGCAGACGCAGGAAACCAAATACCTGGAGGTGGAGCTGCCGACAGAACTGGGATGGTAGGCCCGAATGGACTCGAACCATCGACCTCTTCCGTGTCAAGGGTGCAATGATTAGCTTTACAACAACTTACACGGTCGCGGGAGACTGCCAAGCACCCGCAAGGACGTGCAAGCTGAATCGATCGTGGGTGGAGAACGTGGGTTCCGTTTGAACGTTGAGTAACGGCGGCAACGCGGGAAGGGAATCGAACCCTAGCTGAAACAGAAACAAAAGATTTAAACCGGGCATGGGTGACGCTAAACGCCACAAATGAGCAGATCTGAGGAGAATATGTACCCTGATTGTACCCAGATTTCGCGAACTCACTAGCTTTTAGAAGGTGGCTAAGAGGTTGGGGCCCCGCAAGACAATTCCTCAGTGGTGCGGGCGTTTAGATGATTCTGGGCAAAATGCGTTTCGCAGGATCTATGCTCGATATGAAAGAAAGCCTTCGCACCACCGCCAATGTTCGAGTGTGCGTGACACGTTACCGCGACTGCTTATCTTTGGGTGGTGGCGAACTGCCTGGTCCTGGTCCCATGCCCGGCCCCATGGATTCCATGTGTTGCAGCATCCGGTCCATGTGCCCGACCATCGTCTCCCACGTGTCCACGTTCGTCTGCCAGCGCGCTTTCTCTTCATTGTCTTTTATCTTGGCGGTGTTCGCCTTCATTTGCTCCAGTGTTGACTTCATCTTCGACGTCGGCTTTGGCCGCGTCCATCTCTTTCTTGTGCATCTCCATCATCTGCTGTTGATGAGCGCTGCAGTTTGGCGTTTGCCCGTCGACGAAGCGGGGGGAGTTTGCGTTTGCGTGTCCTGGGCCCATGCCACGGAAACGAATGCGAACGTCAGAATTAGCAAGACGGGACAGCCCGGGCGTACGATGGCGCGATGGATGCAAATGACATCAAGAGCTGGATCGAGATCGTCCAAGGCCTGATCGAGATCGCAGCGTTGATCATCGGCAGCTTTTGGGCTTGGAGCAGGTTTGTCGTTGAACGAGGACTGGTACCCGCGTCGGAGATGGATCTTTCCTTGAAGACGGTCGGCTCGTCGGAATCGGCGACCATCGTGGAGATCGCCGTCCGCGTGCATAACAAAGGTTCGGCAGCTCTGGTGGTGACCGATCTTCGCGTGCGGTTGCGGTACTTGGACGACGTTGACAATATCCAAGTGGTCGATGATCCCAAGAAGGCGGCGTTCGGACGCGTGACCTTCCCTCATGCCTCTGTATTGCACCGCGTCGGGGCGGATAAACGAGAGGTCAAAGGACGAACACCCGACCACGACGTGAGCCTTGGGGATGGGGAGTTCTTGGTGGTGCCGTACGACACGTTCGTGCAGCCCGGCGTGGAACAGGTCTACACGTTTGTCACGGCGCTGCCTCGGACTTCCCTCTATGTCCTCGCGCGCGCTTCTTTCCGATACGAAATGCACCCGTCCAGGACGCAGTTAGCAGTCTTGAGAATCAGCCGCAAGGTCGGGATGATCCAATATAGCCTGGATCACATTCGCAAGCCCCACACCGTCGAACGATCGTTCAAGATCGGCGACGAGCCGGAAGTGAGTGAGAACGCTAGTCAATGACGGAATGGACAGGGTGTATGCGGGGATTGCAGTTGCCGCGGCGCGGAATTGTGTCTCGATTTTTGAGCGGCGTTAGCTCAGTGCAAGCATCGAACACCCGCCGGCAAACAGTGCAAGGCTCACCCGAGGTCTGGCGACGATTTCTGTTTCTTTCACTCGCCTGAAACGATCAGCCAGAGAAAAGCAGCCAGGAAAGCCGGAGGAATCTCTCGATCGAAGAAGGGCTCCGTCCTGCCGGCCGATGTTCCAGAAATAGCGGCTCGCAGAGGAAACGATGGAACTACGAGAATTGGTTAACGCCGCTTTAATCAGCATCTATTCGGGCTCTCCGCCGAGTCCCGTAGCTTCAGAATGGGCAGCAAGCTCGTCGAACTATGTTTTCCATGACGAGACCATTGAACTGATTATCGGCTCGCTTTGCTTCCTGTTTGTATCCATGTCAGACCGGTTGTAACGGGATTCCAGTTCGGGGAGTGGACAGTCAGGCCGGAAGACGGCTCCTTAGTTTCTTCTGATAGGTCGCAACGGTTAGAACCCCTCCTTAGCAACCTGTTGGTCTTTGTATCTCTCCGCTATGTTTTTCAGAACTTGCGCGCGTGCAGCTCTGTGATTCCCGAGTATCCGGCCACTATCAATTCCGACGCCTAAAAGTCGGTATCCCCGGGAAGATCACTTTGCCGAAGAAACCGGCGGATCTCCTCTACAGCGTCAATTATTCCTGACTCGGACAGTCGAGCACGCGACCCTTAACTCGCTCGGGCCTCTCCTTCCCTTATTTGTGAAACTGTGTGCTGGTGGGCGGCGATCGATTAATGAGTCTCGAAATCTGCCGTTACCATCTGACGAACTGCTTCATGACTACAGGTTCACAGCGATCGCAAAAAGTTAATCAAGTCTTGTTGGTCTTGAGAAGAGAGTGCGTTGAAGTTATTGACCGCGGCATTGGCCTCGGAATCTGGGTAAGTTGCACTTCCTGTACACTGGTGATCCTCGACCGCCCGGACTATATCGGTCGTCCGGCCGTCATGAAGAAAGAAGATGCGCTGGCCCACTCCCCACAAAGGAGCGGTACGAAATTCGTCCCCCTGCGCCGAACCTTGCACAATGTTATCCGCCAGGCAGGGCCCCATGTGGTGCACGAGCAAATCAGAAAAAAGATTTGCTTGAATATTGCTGAGAGCGGTCACGGAGGATTGCGGAGTGGTAAACGAGGCAGTGTGACAAAGAACACAGCCGATATTGTTGAATTGAGTTTGTCCATTGATCGTGGAGCCGCTCGGCTGGGCTGGGGAAGGCGGGGCAAAAAAACGACTCATCATGGAAAATCTCTCCGGATCGGCGGTGAACTCGTCTACTCCGTTACCACCGTTGCTAACGAACCGGGTGCGATCTTCCGGCAACAGATTCAGCAGGCAACCTGCAGTCTGATTACCTTCACTGGGAAAAAACTCATTGGTGATACCTTCCTCGATGTTGTACGCCTCGGCGGAAAACATCATAAGTGACCGAGTTTGCGCTTTCCATCCGAAGCGTCCGATGGTGCCATCATGGCCCGTGTAGTTGGGGTGACCGAGGATTCCCAACCGCTGTTTCAGAGAAATATTGCTGTTCATGTTATTGATAATGTCAATGTTTTGAATGATCTCCATCAAGCCGCCTCCGAACGTGGGGGTGGTCTGACGAAAGATTAAATTATTTTCCGCCGCCGCGGAGGCAAAGTCGGGCTGGGCGATGTTACACCCGCCGGCGTCTACGCGCCCGGTGATCACGAACAGCTTATGCACGCTTCCATCCCGCGTTATTCCGTCCGACTGAAAGGGAAAGCGCGCCACCACGGTGGGTCCATTGGGCAACTCAAAAAAAGGCATACTGTTCTGGTCGCCGTTCAACTGGTAAACGGAGAAGAGGTTGTTGGCCGGAGGACTCGATCCGCCAATGCTGGGCTGAGCGTGACAGGTGGCGCAGGAATTCGAGTCAAACGTGGGTCCCAAACCGATCAACCCTAAGTTTCCGGTAATCATCGAGGTGACATTATTAACCTCTGCGAAGGTTCCCAAATTCTGCTCGAAGAACTGCAATTGTTGCGAGCTCAGTCCGGCAATATTTCCGCCAGCGCCGGGAGGGCCGCCCCGCACGCCCGGGTCCACAGCGGCGGATTGGCCATGAAGCGTCGGCCCCGTCCCCATGGAGACCACCAGGAAGAATAGAATCAAACCCGCGATCCGTAAGTGCGCAGGGTTCGGACTAACGAGACCTATGATGTTCGTCTTCATACTTCCCTCTTTCTCACTAACTTCGGGGCCCGGACCCGTCTTGCCTGGCTACAAGGATCGCAGAAAGTTGATGAGGTTCTGCTGATCTGTCGGAGAGAGCGCATTGAAGCTGTTAATTACGCTGTTCGCCTCCGAATTCGGATACTGCGCGTTTCCGGTGCAAAAGTGATCTTCGACAGCTTGCACAATGTCGCTGGTCCGACCGTCGTGGAGGAAGAAGATTCTCTTTCCGACACCCCAGAGAGGCGCGGTACGGAACTCGTCTCCCTGTGCGGTACCTTGCACAATGTTGTCCGCTAGGCAAGGCCCCATGTGGTGCACTAACAGATCCGAATACAGATTCGTCAAGATGTTACCGAGAGCCCGCTCGCCCGCACCGGGAGTAGTAAATGACGTGGTGTGGCACAGGACGCAACCGATGTTGTTGAATTGAACTTGCCCGGCAAGGGTGGATTGGGTAGGTTTAGCCGGGGTGGGCTGATCAAGAAACCTCATGAAAATGGCCAGTCTTTCGGAGTCCCCAGGAAAATCCATCGGGATAGCGGTTGTGAAGTTGGTGTGATCTTCCGGGATGGGATTCAGCGTACACCCAGGTGTTTCGTCCAATTCGTTGGGCAGGTCCTCGCTGGTCACGCCCATCTCGACATTAAACTGCTCGAAAGCCGTGATGATGGCGGAGCGGTTTTGCGCCTTCCAGCCGAAGCGGGCGATGCTTCCATCTTCGGCAACGTTGGTGTGGCCGGATATCCCGAGTTGCTGCTTGAGCGTTGCATTAGAACCCATATTGATAAGTATGTCGGAGTCCAAGATCAATTCCACCAGTCCGACGCCGAAGATAGGAGACGGTTGTCGGAAGACCAGATTATTCTCGGCTTGCGCCGTTGCGAAGTCGGGCTGCGTAATGCTACATGCTCCGGCATCGGCACGCCCGCTAATGACAAAGAGTTGATGCACATTGCCATCCGGGGTTGCCAGATCGGATTGATAGGGAAACCGCGCTGTTAGTGCCGGGCCATTGGTAGCCTCAAACGTGGGCATCGAATTCTTGCCGCCATCCAAGGTGTAAACGGCGAACAGCGGGTTCGTGCTTGGCGAACTGCCACCAGTTGCAGGCTGGGCGTGGCAACTTGCGCACGAATTGGAATCAAACCGGGGGCCGAGACCGATTTCTCCGGTGCCCGTGACGTTATGAACCACCTGAAATTGCGTCTTTCCAAGATTGGCGGGAGTGACTTCTGAGTTGCTCAGCCCTTTAATGAGATTCCCAGCGCCCGAAGGGCCTGGCCGTGGTCCGGGGTCAATGGCCAGCAGTCTACGAGTTTTGCCGTGAGATCGCTGAGCGGAAGGCCAAGCCACTTGCTTTCCTTTCCGCACTGCTGCTCCCTGGGAGACGGCCATAGTACCCAGACATAGGCACACCAGAAGTAAGGTCGCTCCAATATGGCTAGCACCGCTTTCGCGGCGACTTATAACTTGGGAGCATCTCGAGAGCATGTATTACTCCTCCGCGAAAGAATCGCGACTGTTCTAGATTCCGGTGCCCGACAACGGGATCAAGGGCAGTTTGCCGGTACTGACCGCGATGTTGAGAGATGCAGTTCGGGGGCCCTTGATGCCAGGCTTAAATGTCACGTTCACGGTGCAGGATTGGTTTCCCGCCAAGCGCGACCCGCAAGTGTTCGTCTGAGAAAAGTCGCCAGGATTCAACCCGGTAAAAGTCAGGCCAGCGATACCAATCGCGCGGGTGCGAAAGTTGGTGAGCGTGATAGTTCTGGTAGCCGTGTTACCAACCATCACCGAACCAAAGACCAAGTTGGTCGGCTTGATTGATAGCACAGCCACACCGGCACCGGACAGGCTCAGAACCTGAGATCCTTTGAGTGCGTTGTCGGAAAAAACCAGCGCGCCGCTCCGTAAGCCTGTAGTGCTCGGCGTGAAGGTGACTGTGACACTACAACTCGATCCGGGAGCGATGCTGGTGCCGCAATTGTTGGTTTCGGCAAAATCATCGCTCGTCACAATGCCCGAAATGCTCGCCCCTACCACGCCCGGATTGCTTACGGTTATGGTCAAGGCTTTGCTTTTTGTGCCCATAGGCTGCGGCGGAAAGCTGAGACTGCTGGGGAAGAAAGCGAGTACCGGAGCGCTCAGGAAGACCGAGACCGTATTGTCGCCGGAATTGGTGACGGCGATATCGTCCACTCCATCGCGGTTAAAGTCAGCCGCTGTCACCGAAGTGCCCACAGTCGACTGCAGCACCCTGCCTGCGGCGTAATTCAGTGGGGGCTGAAAAGTTCCATCACCATTTCCCATGAGTACCACGGCCGCGCCTGAGACAACATCGTCGCACGATGTATTAGAGCAATTAGAAAGCGCCACCAGCAGGTCAACATGATGGTCCGCATTGAAATCACCAATGGCCAGAAATAAGGGGCCCACGCCCGCTAAGTACGGAATAGCATTTTGAAAAGTACCATCGCCGTTCCCCAGTAGCACGGAAACGGAGTTGGCACCTTGCTTGTCGCTGGCGGCCAGGTCAATCATTCCATCTTCGTTGAAGTCAGCCGCGGCGAGTCCAACCGGTTGACTACCGGCTGGAAAGGTAAGGTTCGTCTGAAAAGTATCGTCCCCTTTCCCTAAAAGAACCGACACCGAATTGCCAAAGGTGTCGCTTGCGGCCAAGTCTAAGTTGCCGTCGACATTGAGATCCGTGGCGATCACTTGCGCGGGTCTGAGGCCAGCGTTCAATTGCTGAGGGGAACCAAATGTGCCGTCGCCGATTCCTTTCAGAAGGGAAATACTCGTGCCTGAAGAGTTACTCAACGCTAAATCCAAGACGCCCCGATTGGCGAAGTCTCCAACCGCTATGGAATCAGCAGGCGAACCGGTCGAGAATGCGGCCGGGACGCCGAAATTACCCAGGCCGTCCCCCAACAGGATTGAAACAGTAAGAGACGCAGGATTGGCTACGGCCAAGTCCAGAGTTCCGTCTCGATTGAAATCTGCAAGGCTAACCCAGCCGGGTCCGGCGTTAGCGGGGAACTGAAGCTGTGGTTTGAAAGTACCATCCCCGTTTCCCAGAAAAATGGAAACATTGTTGGAAAATTGATTGGCAACAGCCAAGTCGGCAAAGCCGTCGCCGTTGATGTCACTATTTGTTACGGAAACGGGAGTAGTGCCGGCCGACAAAGTATCCTTCCGCAGAAAAGTTCCATCGCCATTACCCAGCAGGACTGAAACAACGTCACTGCCGGAAGCTGCGGAAATGATATCGGGGACGCCGTCTCCATTGGCGTCGGCCACGGCCAGCGATTCGGGGGTGGTTGCGCTTCCATAGGATTGCTGGTTCTGGAAAGTTCCATCACCATTGCCCAGCAAGATGGAAACCGAGTTGCCAACCTGGTTGGCAGTGGCCAAGTCGACGAAGCCGTCTGCATTGAAATCGATCGCCATAATCGATTGCGGTCCGGGATCCGTGGCAAAGGTCTGTTGCTGTTGGAAAGTGCCGTCACCATGGCCCAACAAAACTGAGACCGTTTGGTCGTCAAAGTTCGCAATCGCCAGATCTGCATTGCCATCGCGATTGAAGTCATTGCTGGTAACTGAAAATGGGGACTTCCCGGTGGCGAAAAGAGCTTGAGTCTGAAACGTGCCGTCGCCATTGCCCAAGAGCACAGAAACGGTGTCGCCCGATAGATTCGCTACCGCCAAGTCAATCTTTCCGTCGCGGTTAAAATCGTCTGTCCTCATTGAGATTGGATAGGGGCCGGTTGTGTAGTCTATGTGCGCTTTGAAAGTTCCGTCCCCGTTGCCTAACAGGATAGAGACGTTGTTCGTCGCGAGATCTGAGACCGCCAGGTCCAGTTTCTGGTCGCCGTTGAAATCGGCTGCGGCTATGGAAAAAGGAGAAGTTCCTGTCGCAAAGGTCTGTTGGGATTGGAATGACCCGTCACCGTTTCCGAGCAGAATAGAAACTGTGCTGTCCCCCTGGTTGACCACAGCCAAATCCACCTTTCCATCACCATTGAAATCTGTCAGGACTAGCGACACCGGATCGGTGCCTGTGGGATAGGCTGTTGGCGCAGCTAAGGTTCCATCCGGCCTCCCAAGGAGAACAGAAACGGTGCGGGCGAAGGTATCAGTGACCACAAAATCGGGCTTGAGATCCCCGTTGAGGTCAGCTTGAGCTACGAACGAAGCGCCACTTCCAGCAGCAAAATCTGCGCGGTTGATCACGTATTGTTGAGCGGCAAGCGGAGAACTCAGGGCAACACTCAATAGATAAGCGATGGTTCGGCAGCGGGTTGACTTTACTAGCGCAGTCGCGATGTGCGACCCCGACGCTCCATAGAGCAAGGCGGATTCTCGTCCGAGGTCGTCGTCCGCGCAAGCATGCTTTGCTGTATTGCTCGAGTAAGTGCGAGTCTTGGCTGGCGTTCCAAAAGGCAAGCCATACAGAGCCGCCGTAATCTCTGAGGGAGGTCAGCATGCTAGAGCCTCCTAATCAGCAGGGTTGCAGCGAGAGTCGCTCGACTTTCTGAAGCATATCCAGTCAAGTTGAGATGATCGAGATAGAAGACAACTTCGCCAGTTGCTGGGATGAAGGTTGTCAAATCCGTACCAAACGGTGGCGTCATTAAGGACTCCTGACACGGTTGTTCCGGAAGTCTCAGGCGGTCACATCGAGAGAGGAAGGTACCCAATGCAAAGCCAAGTAGGCCAATACAGACTGTCAAGTCTGGTATGGCAGGTCCGGATTCTAGGGGCCGATATCCTGGGGGGAGCGACTCAGAAAGGCACTTCGCGGTCACGGCAAATTGCTTACGCCGGGGGTCAGGTAGGTCGCAAAGATACTCAATTGAGCAGTACGTTTATAGCACAGGTTTGAAGGGCGTTAAAAAAAGTTTTGCAAAAACTTTGCGGGGATTGCGAGCGAAGATGACTCAGCGCAAAATATCGGGGCTCGCATTCAGGATTACCGCGAAAGCAGGGTCTGGGATATGTACGGTGTAGAACAAAAATGGACTTGCCGTTTCATTCCAGAGTTGTTGCAGCTGCAAGGCGGACATCATTTTTGCGGTTCCCGCGGGGACGATACGCTCGATTCGTCACAAAGCACGGATAATCCTCGAACAGACTTTCTGCTCATGCCAGCAGTACCTGTTTCGGGCCTCTTCATCAAAGCCGCTTCGTTCCACTAAACTGAATATTGTAATGGGGAAGGCCGTTCCGTAGTGCGACTCCGGCGCACTGTTCTCACACCTATCAGTGCGGAATCGCAAGAAGGGGGGCCGCCACCCAAGACTGCCATCGATGTTGGTCTGGCAAGCCCACGCCCGCGTTCGCCTGCGGAGAAAAAAACATGGCCGCGATACTCAGTGGCGCAATGCAAGAAGCGTCTTGGATTTCGGACATTGCGTAATCCATTGAGACTTCAAATGCGATTGTGCTGCTGTCGTCAGGACTGTATCGCGTCTTCCGGAGCCGAACAACTGGGAATAACTTCGGCGACGAAAGTGATTCCTGAGTGGCGCAATTGTTTGCGCAATTTGTAAATTGCTTTGACAACGACGCCTTGCAGCACGATACTTCCGCGCGGGGGCCCCTCCACAATTTCCTGCAAGGAGGAACGCGATGCCACGTCCCCGTCCTGCCAAGCCCCCATTCACAATATTTGATTTAGCCAAGTTCGATGCAGTACGGGCGTTGCGCCTCTGATCTGGTCAGTTGCTGTTTACCTTGCGTTCCCACTGTTGTTCTGCCTGGGAACTGTGCTTACACTGCATGCACAGACGTTCACAACTCTATACACCTTCACTCGAGGAACGCCTTTCGGTGCCCTGGTGGAGGGAGTCGATGGAAATTTCTACGGTACAACTGAGCAGGGAGGAAGCGTGGACCTCGGCACAATTTTCAGGGTTACTCCGGATGGCACTCTGACCACGCTGTTCAGCTTTGATGGAGACGACGGGCGCGTACCGTCGTCGACCTTAACTCTTGGAAACGACGGTGACCTTTACGGGGTTGCACTTGGTGGCACGATTGGACCTGGAACTATCTTTAGATTCTCAGTTCCTTCCGGAGTGCTGACGGTACTGCACAACTTCACCGGTGATGACGGTTCTGCTCCATCCCGTGGTCTCGTCCAGGCAGATGATGGGAACTTCTATGGGACAACTTACGCAGGGACAGGTTTCCAGGGTGAAGTCTTCAGAATTACGCCAGGCGGGCGATTTACCGTACTGCACAAATTCGAAGGAGGCGAGAATGATGGTTCTGGACCACTGGGCCTGTTGACCCTGGGAAGCGATGGGAACCTCTACGGGACAACGGGAGTTGGCGGTAACAAGCAGGCTGGA
The DNA here is from genome assembly GCA_963797845.1 of Terriglobia bacterium. Lineage (GTDB taxonomy): Bacteria > Acidobacteriota > Terriglobia > Terriglobales > Acidobacteriaceae > DASREM01. The sequence goes on along the minus strand of CAWCRE010000001.1, from coordinate 55,828 downwards.
GATGTTTTTAAAATCAGCACTCAAGGAGTATTTTCACAACTAGCCAGCCTTTGTGCGGATGGCACAGCCTGCCCCAACGGTTCCCGCCCGGCTGCGGGCGTTATACAAGGCGCGGACGGCGATCTATATGGTGCGGCGTCAAGTAGCGGAAACTTGCGCTGCCTGAAGGGGCTCCATGGCTGTGGCACATTGTACAAACTTGCCACCGGGCATCAACTGTCACTCTTGCACACGTTTGACTTAGTCGACGGAGCTGATCCAGTGGCGGAGCTGTATCAAGCTACTGATGGAAATTTCTACGGCGGTACATATTTCGGCGGGCAATCGAATTGCACCAACTTGCGAGGATGTGGCGTCCTGTATCGGCTTACATCGGATGGATCCTACTCCGTAATCTATGATCTCTGCTCTGTGAGCGGTTGTCTCGACGGCGCAGGTATCGCTGCGTCGGTAATCCAAGGTACAGATGGGAACCTATATGGAATGACAATAGGTGGCGGGCCCGTTGCCTCCGGCACGATCTACCGGGTGTCTCTAGGGCTTCCACCGTTTGTGAAAACTCTACCTACCGCCGCGCAAACGGGGACGATCGTAAGGATTCTCGGGAACAATCTCACGGGCACCACTAGCGTTACGTTCCACGGCGTTCCATCCACTTTCGCAGTTATTTCGGACACGTTAATCACGACCGCCGTGCCTGCCGGTGCGACCAGCGGCTCTGTCCAAGTGACATCAGCGACAGGTACGCTCACCAGCAACGTCCCATTTCGAGTACTGCAATGAACAAGGAGAAGTTATGCAGGGACTTCGAGAGATGTTTCCCAGACTACTTGTTGTACTGACTGCTCTCGCCTCGTTGGCTTTCGGTCAGGGAAAAAAATTCCGAGGGGCTCGAGAGCACTGTGGTCGAACAGGCTTTTAGCCCAATCATTTCTCCTAGTGGCGGTAGTGAGTGGTTACTTATCCAGAGAAGGAGCTGAATGATGAAAGCTCGCAATAACCTGGCTTCGTATGTCCCATTGGTCCTGTCTCTAATCGTCGTGCTCGCGGGCAATGCCGTCGGACAATTGAAGGTACTGTACCGGTTCCACGGTCCAGATGGTTATGCTCCAAAAAGCAGCCTGATTCTCGATGCGGCTGGCAACCTGTATGGCACCACGCTAGGCGGTACGAGTGGCTCCGGCAATGCGTTTGAGTTATCTAAAGATGCAGGCGGCCTATGGACTGAAACTGTGCTTTATGACTTTGACTCGGGGAGCATCGGGTACGCACCGCAATCTAGGGTGGTGCTTGGGTCTCCAGTGGCTGGATCTCGACTTCGTCAACCAATGTATTCATGTGCGCCGGGCTTGGGTGCATGGAAAGCTAGGTGAGCCAAAAACTCGATCGTCGCGAGCTCTTGTCCCACTACACCCGCTTCTTGCGGAGCGGATGCGTAGATGGAAGGCGGAGTCGCCGTATTCTCAACCTGAAGATTGGGTGTTTCCGAGCCTGCGGCTGAAAGGGACGAAACCTCGTTGCGCAAATATGCTGGTGAAAGACTATCTTCGGCCGGCGGCGGTGAAAGCAGGAGTATTGATCAGGAATGATCCGAGACGCTTCGGCTTCCACAACCTGCGACATAGCCTGGCTTCATTCCTGGTGCGAACGAAGACCGATCTCAAGACCGTACAGAATCTACTTCGTCACTCGAACTCAAAGACGACGCTACAACTGTACGCACACAGCAATTCGGATGATCGGCTCCAAGCGCAAGGAGAGGCCTTGTCTGCAATCCTTGGGCGGCCAGTTAGTCCTGCCGTTAACTGATCATGGGTGAAACTGGGTGGAGGGAAAACTCGGGATTTCCGGCAAGTCAAAGAAAACATTGGTAGGCCCGAATGGACTCGAACCATCGACCTCTTCCGTGTCAAGGAAGCGCTCTAACCAGACTGAGCTACGGGCCTACAAGAGGATGGCTGCGGCTTTAATTCTACCGGGCATCGGGCGATTAGGGCAATGTTTCGCGCTCGCCCACGCTTGCAAAATCAGGGGCACCGATGTTGCCGCGGTTGCCAAGACTGCTCAGGACGGCGACAATCTGAAGGTGGGATCTTCGACAAGCACGACCGCAAGCGGAATGGGCCACGATGATTCGTTCCGTCCAGGAACGCTGGTGATTGTCACGCTCAGCAATCCACGAGAAAAATTCTGGGGAGCGATCCTGGCTTTGCGGGCAGAACGCTTGAGTCTATGCGGAATCGAGCTGCCCTCGTTTGAGGATCTGGTCTCGATGGTAAAAGAAGGCGAGCCTTTCAGTCCGGGTGTGGTGTTCTTCCCCATGCACCGGATGGAGCGCATGGAACTGGATTTGCCGGACGGCAACATTCCGTCGCTAGCCCAACGCTTCACTACCAGCACCGGACTTGAGCCGGTTACGGTTTTCACGCGCAGAGCAGAAAATCCCTCCTCTCTCGAGGAGCACTCTTGAAACTTTCCCAACTCCTGTCTGCTCCAAACCAGCTCACGCTGTTGCGGATGATGTTTTTGCCCTTCATTGTGATCAACCAGCTCAACGGGCATTACCAGTGGGCGTTGATCCTGTTTGTAATTGCGGGTCTCAGTGATGGACTGGATGGGCTGCTGGCGCGCACCTTGAAACAGCAGACCGTGCTCGGACAATACCTGGATCCGATCGCCGACAAACTTCTGCTCAGCACCATGTTCCTTGTGCTTTCGATCCTGCACAAGATTCCCTGGAAATTTACTGTGCTGGTATTCAGTCGCGACATCTCCATACTGTGCGCAAGCGCTGTGCTTTATGCGATCGCTGGAATGCGGGATTTTCGTCCCAGCATCTTCGGCAAAGCCAACACCTTTGCGCAGGTTGCCGCGGTTTTCTTCGTGATGCTGTTCGAATTCGATAAAGGCCGCTGGGTTTACATTGCCAGGCTTACGTTCCTGAGGGCCACATTCGCCTTCACGATCATCTCGGGACTGCATTATGTTTTTCTTGTCGGCCAACGCTTGCGTGCGCTCAATCAACCCCACGCGAACGGCTCCGTTGCAAGATGATTTGACCCTGTTTCCCTGCTCCTCCTAGAATGATCAATTCTCGTCAACACCACGCGACCGACTATGGCCCTGCGTCTCTACAACACTCTTTCCGGCAAGGTTGAGGAATTCAAAACCATCGATCCCGGCGCGGTGCGGATGTATGCCTGCGGGCCGACTGTCTATGACTATGGACACATCGGCAATTTTCGAACCTTCGTAGCCGTGGATGTACTGCACCGGTTTCTTGCGCAGAGCGGGTATCGTCTCTCTCACGTCATGAATATCACTGACGTGGATGACAAGATCATCCGCAATTCGGCCAAGGCCGGGGTGAGCGTGAATCAGTACACCGCGAAATACGAGAAGGCATTCCTGGAAGACTGTGCCGCGCTCAACATCGAACAACCGATACTGGTGCGGGCCACGGAGCACATTCCGGAGATGGCGGAGTTCATCCGCAAACTCGAACAAAAAGGAATTGCTTACCGAACCGAGGACGGATCGTACTACTTCCGCATTGCCAAGTTCCCGGAATATGGAAAGCTCTCCAAGAAAGACTTTGCCGGGATGGAAGATGGCGCCCGCGTGGATGTGGACGAATACGAAAAGGACAGCGCCCGTGACTTTGCTCTCTGGAAAGCTCCCAAGCCGGGAGAAGCTTTCTGGGAAACTTCGATCGGTCCCGGCCGCCCGGGCTGGCACATCGAGTGCTCCGTGATGTCGATGGAAGAACTGGGCGACACTTTCGACCTGCACGCCGGCGGGGAAGATCTTATTTTCCCGCACCACGAAAACGAAATTGCGCAGTCGGAGTCGCTCACCGGCAAACCCTTCGCTCACTTCTGGTTTCATTCTCGTTTTCTGTTGGTCGAAGGCGAGAAGATGTCTAAGAGTCTGGGGAACTTTTTTACCCTCCGGGATTTGGTGCTCAAAGGGCACCGGCCATCTTCGATCCGCTTTCTGCTCGCTTCCGTTCCCTACCGCAACCAACTCAACTTCACGTTCGACGGATTGAGGCAGGCTGCGGCTTCGGTAGACCGGCTCAGAAACTTGCAATTGAGGCTGCAGGAAGGAAAGTTTCCAGAAGGATCGGACCCTGCCATGGCGGAGCGTGCCCGCGAGGCCGCCGAGCGCATGCGCGCAGGCATGGAAGACGACCTGAACACAGCGCAGGCACAGGCCGCAATTTTCGATATGGTGCGAGCGGTCAATGCCGCGATGGACAGCGGCCAACTCCACAGGGACGACGTCCCCGGGGTGCTTCAGGCAATTGCAAAATTCGAAGAAATTTTTGCGGTGCTGAAAGAGGATGATGTACCCAAAATGAACGCCATCATGGAGTGGGCGATCGCGGAAGGGCGCGAGAGTGAGATCAGCCCTGAACTGCGAGCCGCGGTAGAGTCTTCCAGGCTTGACGATGCATCGATCAATCGCAAGATCGCAGAAATGGAAGATGCGCGACGGGCGCGAGATTTCAAGCGTTCTGACGCCATTCGATCGGAACTGACCTCCGCGGGCGTAATCGTGGAAAACACTAAGGATGGGGTACGCTGGCGCAGGAAATAAGCCTCATTTGGCGCGATCGACGGTCATCAGGCGCCAGATCGCCTGCCACCGTCCGTCTTCTTTCTTGAAAACGAAGGTGTCGTGACCAGATTCCCGGTATCTTTGCCCGCCCAATTCATACGACATCTCCCATGGAGAGGTCGCGACCGCTACCGTCCCCCAATCATCCACGATCGATTCAGACTCGCGGTAGTCGATGACCTTCGCCTGGGCCAGAAAATCGCGGTAACTCTTCACGCAAGCTGCCCTTCCACGGCTCAGTTCCTGGAAGTCAGGTCCCACGATCACCATATCTTCGTGGAAAATCAGGCCCAAGTCGTCCACGCGGCCATTCAGCCATGCCTGGTTGATCTCACCTATCACTCCCTGAATCTCGTGTTGCAGGGCTCGGTCCATGCGTCCCCTCATAGCGCTCGGCAAAGCAGACGTTCGAACTTGGCGGTATGCTAACAAAACATGAAAACACTGGACGAATATCTTCGGGATGCAGAAGTCGCCCACGGTCATCTTTGTGCCGGGCAAGTATTGGGCGTGCGTCTCGCTATGCTGGGGTTGAACCGGCTTGGAATTGACGACCCCGCTGGGAAAGACCGCAAGCGGCTCATAACTTTCGTTGAAATCGACCGATGCGCTACCGACGCGATCGGAGTAGTGACCGGTTGCCGCTTGGGTAAGCGTGCTCTGAAGTTCCGCGATTGGGGCAAGATGGCCGCAACATTCATCGATTTACAAAGCGGTAAAGCAACTCGGATTGCCGCAAAGGAATCCTCCAAGGGTTTAGCCCAAAAGATGCATCCGGAGCTGGAAAACAAGAACCAGCAGCAGATGCTGGCTTATCGTGAGATGTCCGATGAAGATCTGTTTTCGACTCAGTGGGTGCAGGTCGATCTGCCCCCACAAGAATTTCCTGGCTACAAGAACGAGCGCATCGTCTGCGACCAATGCGGCGAAGGCATCAATTTCCGCCGCGAAGTAACCCAGGACGGCAAAATCCTGTGCCGGGCCTGCGCCGGAGAGAGCTACTACCGTCCTGCCTGATCGCCCCCTGACGGGTTTGACCGCCCGGTATTACACTATCTGGTCATGGCTACGCAGACTCCGACCCGTACCAACCCGCTCTCCTACCTCACCGACGAACTGAACGAACTCAAAAACAAGGGCACGCATTTTCGCTTGCGCGTACTTGAGGATGAGCAGGCGCCGGAATGCACGTTCGACGGCAAGAAGGTCATCAATCTCGCGTCGAACAACTATCTCGGACTCACTACTCACCCCAAACTCCGCGAAGCTGCGCTGGAGGCGACTCGCAAGTACGGCGTCGGCTCCGGAGCAGTCCGAACCATTGCCGGAACCATGAAGATCCACATGGAACTGGAGGAGAAGATCGCTCGCTTCAAGAATGTGGAAGCCTGCGTCGTTTTCCAGTCAGGATTCGCCGCCAATGCAGGCACCGTGTCTGCCGTATTGGGCAAAGAAGACTTCATTGTCTCTGACCAGCTGAATCATGCCTCGATTATCGACGGCGCGCGCCTGTCGCGTGCCAAGATCCTCGTCTTCCGGCATAAAGACATAGCCCATGCCGAAGAACAGCTTGCCAGCGTCAAAGACCAGCCGGGTCGCAAGCTGCTGATCACCGACGGTGTTTTTTCCATGGATGGCGATATTGGCCCGCTGGATAAGCTCTGCGAGGTTGCCGAAAAATACGGGGCCATCATGATGGTTGACGACGCTCACGCTTCCGGCGTACTTGGACGCAATGGGCGCGGCACCGTCGATCATTTTCATGTGCACGGCCGGGTCGATATCCAGGTTGGCACTCTTTCAAAAGCGATCGGCGCGCTTGGCGGCTACGTTTGCGGAACCCGCGACCTGATCGACTTTCTGTATCACCGCGCACGGCCGTTCCTGTTTTCGACATCTCATCCCCCGTCCGTTGCCGCAACCTGTATCGCTGCATTCGACGTCTTGGAGCAGGAGCCGGAACGGATCGAGCAGCTCTGGGACAACACCCGCTTCTGGAAAAAAGAGCTGGGCCTTCTGGGATTCGATATCGGCGGGCGTAAGACGCCCGCCAGCGAAACCCCGATCACTCCCATCATCGTTGGCGACGGGAAGCTCACCATGGACTTTTCCCGCGAACTCTTCAAAGAAGGCGTCCTAGGTACGGGCATCGCTTTCCCGACGGTGCCTGAGGGTCTGGCCCGCATTCGGACCATCATGACGGCGACTCATACAAAAGAGGAGCTTCAGCAGGCGCTGGAGGTTCTGAAAAAGGCAGGCAAGAAAATGGGGATTTTGGCGTAGTTCCAGTAACGCGAATAAAAAATGCCGGGCGGCTGCTAAGCCGCCCGGCTTGTTTTTGAAGCGAAGGCTCTTACTGATTGGTGATGGTGACCTTGTTTCCGTCCACCTTGGTGAAGGTGACCGAGAACTTCTCGTTGTAGGTTTGCGCACGATCCTGAAGCATGCTGATCGCCATGGCCTCGCCGAGAGTGATCGACCACTCGGTATCTGTCCGCCAGTGAATGCCGGCGTGGATACCGTGACCGTAGCTGACGTTGTGGGCCAGCTTGTTCAGTTCGCCACCGACGGTGATCTGGCCCGCATCCGGACCGGTGTAAGGCAGGAGCGAAGTACCGTCGCTCGAGGGCACCAACGGATTTGGAATAACCCACGTTCTCGTCGAAGAAGAACTTCAGGAAGGTGATGCAAGCGCCGGCCACCGTTCCGTGCCCGGTGGGGTAGGAGGGGTGAGTCGGCGAGCCTTCCGGGAACGCCTGCGAAAGGAAATAGCTGTTGTTCTTCGCGAAACTCTGCTGAACGGCTTGAGAATTCAGCACATTGCTGTTGGGAATGGCCTGAATCTTGTCAGGATTGCCGATCAGGACCTGGTTTACCAGACCGCCGCCAGCTTCCGGTCGAGGTGTCAGGTGCAACAACCACTTCTGCCACCACACCTTCTGCAATGCCTTCGCGGCACATTCGCCCATCGAGGCAGCGAAGTCGGGTCCGCCGAAAGTGCAGAAGCCGTTCTGGGTCTTGGATCCGACGTACGGGTTGCCAGGATTCACGGGCGCCTTCAGAGTGCCGAGTACCAGAAGGGCGATGAAGTACCCCTGGTAAAGCACATCGTTGTGGGTCCATGCTGCCAAACCGCGACCATCATGCAGGTAGCGCCGAGTCGGATCATTCGTCGTGCTCAGTCCTGTGCTTTGGCCGTTCTGTACCTGGAAGAAGGTGGTCGGATCGGTCATGAAGTCGATTCCCGCCGCATACGTAGTCATCAACTGATCAATCGGCTGCTGACCGAAGCTGGTCGGAGTGATCATCAATTGCGACATGTACGGCCCAATCGTGTCTCCAGGGAAAGCGCCGCGGAACAACAGATCCGGGGTGACGTTCCCGCTGCTATCTCGGGGACCGCGGTAGGTCTGCTGTGCGCCCAACTCCGCCGCTGCAGCGATTGCCGTTGCATTGGTCGAGTAGTCGGTGAAAGCCACATCACGCAACATCGAAGCCCAGTACTGCTCAATCAGCTGCGTACCGTATTCCGGGCTGGTGACCTGGTCGAACGGAGGTACTACGGGAAGACCCGTCGGATCGCCGTGAAACGGGGCATTTCCGAACTGCACCGAGTCCAGGCACTCCAGATCGTAAGCATAGGCGCCCTGAGGGCCGTTCTGGGTGCGAGTACCACCGATGATGATGGCTTCCCAATCGGCCATGCTGCCGCTGGCGAGAGCCTTCTTGAATGATTTCCATGCAGCCGGATTGACGAGACCGATCTTGTCCTGCAGCAGACCCTTGCTATAGCTGGCGGACTTGTCGGAATAACGTCCTTCGTCGCCGGCGGTGCTGTGATCCGGAACCGGGATGGCAGCATCTTTGTTGGCCAGATTGATGCGAAGGTTCTTAGCCTTTTGCACGCGCGCGTTTGAGGAAATGCTTGGCGCGGCCGTGCTGCTGACTTGGGCAACCGCCGCCGGGGCGCTGCCGATGACACTCACCGCCGCTGTCGCGGCAGCGCCGGCGCCTAATTTTCCCAGGAAACTCCGCCGGGCTGGAGAGGAGATTTTTACGCCGGCATTCTTTTGAACTTCTGTGGTTTCGAGGCACACTTCCGCCTCGTTTTTGCGGGGGGTCCTTTTCATGTCTGGTGCGCTCCTTGGTGCGAGAGTTACCGCACTGGGAGCCATAGCATCTGGGAGTCCATTGTGCCGGGCAGTGACGTTGTAACCTGTTCAAGAACTCTCAACCCGCAGAAAATGCGGCCTTTTCATTTGCGCCAGACCCCGCGCCAGATGCCCCTCCAGAGAGCATGGTTGCCCTGCTGATTGAACAAGTCTTGCAACTTTGGGTGCAGAGTTGTGCCACTTTTTCAATATATCGTATTACGATATATTTGGCGCGAAGAATATCGCAGGTTCCACGACCCTGCGTGCAGCGAGGTTGAAGGAGAATTGCTGTGCCCGCCCCAGGAAGCAAGCACCCGAACTTCGCATCGAAATTTGCGGGCTCGATGCGTTTGGAAGATTCTACTTGAGGCTTCTGGAAAGTCAATCCTCAGGTATAGAGCCGAAAGGCTCCGTGGAGCGGGGAGGCCGCCGCGCTCAATCGGTTCGATAAACGACGTTTCCGGCCACAATCGTCGCCATGACTTTTCCGATAAATTGCCAGCCGTCAAAAGGTGTGTTTCCTGACAGGGAGGCCGATCTGGCAGCATCGTAAGTCCAGCGCTTCTTGGCATCGAAGATGGTGACGTCGGCAGGGCCGCCCACGGCGAGGGTTCCCCGTCCATTAAGATCCACCACCCGGGCGGGCCCGGCGGTGAACAGTTCCACGATGCGCATCAGCGGCAGCTTGTGCTCCCGATGAAGTTTCGTGATCGCCAGCCCGACCGCAGTCTCCAGCCCGGTAATTCCGAACAGGGCGCGCTCGAATTCCATGACCTTTTCGTGAGGCGCATGGGGCGCGTGATCGGTAGCGATAGCGTCCACCGTGCCGTCGGCCAGCGCCGCAATCAGAGCTTCCCGGTCCGCTTCCGATCGCAACGGAGGATTCATCTTGCGGTTGGTGTCGTATTCGTTGACGTCGGAATCCAGCAGCGTGAAGTGATGCGGAGTGACCTCGCAGGTCACGCGAACCCGGTTTTTCTTACCGCGCCGTACCGCCATCAGAGCATCCGCAGTCGACAAGTGCGCGACGTGCAGCCGCGCTGCAGAGAACTGTTGGGCCAGTTCGATGTCTCGTTCGACGATCGAACTCTCGGTGCTGGCTTTCATTCCGCGCAAGCCTAAACGAAACGAAGTCGCGCCTTCGTGCATAACGCAGTTCTCTGTCATGCGGGTATCTTCGGCGTGCTGAATCACCGGAATGCCGATTTCACCGGCCAAGCGCAGGGCCTCACGCATGATCGCGGTATCGAGAACCGGCTTGCCATCGTCGGACACCCCGACCGCGCCCGCGCGCTGCAAACCGCGATAATCCGTAAGCACAGCTCCTTTGCTGGCTTGCGTTGCGGCAGCAATCGGGAACACATTCACCACGGCGCCGCGCTCGGGTTGGCGAATCCAGCTCACCCATTCCGGAGAATCTATAACCGGGCTCGTGTTCGGCATACAGCAAACCGAAGTAAAGCCGCCAGCCGCAGCCGCCGCAGTGCCTGTCGCAATGGTTTCTTTGTAGCCCTGCCCCGGTTCTCGCAAGTGGACATGCAGGTCGATAAATCCAGGGGCCACGATCAGACCTCGGGCGTCAAATTGCTCGTCTGCGCCTTTGATCTGGTTCGGGGGAGCAATCTCGGCGACGCGGCCGTCCTTCAGCAGAACGTCCATCGGCGCATCAACCTTCGCCGCGGGATCCATCAGGTGCCCGCCCTTAATCAGGAGCGACCCGGTTTTGAGTTTGCTCGCCATGTGTTCCGCTATCTTGCCTTCCCCAACGCTCGCGCCAGGATCGCCATGCGCGTGGGCACGCCGTTTTTCACTTCTTCAACGATCACCGACTGCGGGCAGTCGGCCACTTCCCATGTCAATTCCAATCCCCGGATGATGGGTCCCGGGTGCATCACCAGCGCATCCTTCTTCGCCATTTTCACCCGCGGCGTGGTGATCTGGTATCGCGCGATATATTCCTGCAAACTGATCTTTTGGCCGGCCAGGCGTTCTTTCTGGACCCGCAGAACCATAATGACGTCCGCGCCCCGTAACCCGTCTTCGACGTTCCGGGAAATTTTCAGGCCGGGCGCCAGTCCGGTGGCGATTTCAGGGAGGAATTCCTGCGGCCCACACAGCGTGATCTTCGCACCAAACTTGCTGAGCAGGTGGATGGCGGAACGGGCTACCCGGCTATGGTAGATGTCGCCAACGATCGCGACCTGCAACGATTTGAGAGTCTTCTTGTGCTTCAGGATGGTGTAAGCATCGAGCAGTGCCTGCGAGGGATGCTCGTGCATCCCGTCTCCGGCATTGACCACGGGAATATCGAGATGCTGGGCCATCAGCAGTGGCGCGCCCGCATGAGGATGGCGAATCACAATCACATCGGCGCCCACCGCCCGCAGGGTGTAGCCCGTATCCAGCAGCGACTCCCCTTTTTCGATGCTCGAACCGCTTGAGAGCACCAGCGTGGTCATCGCCCCCATCGACTTGGCGGCCACTTCAAACGAACTCCGAGTACGGGTAGAAGGTTCGTAGAAAAGAAGCAGCACGCGCTTGCCGCGAAGCAAAGGCCTCGGCTTCAGCGGATTCATGCGGCGGGCCAGTTTGAGGATAGAGAGGATCTCGTTCGCGTCCATGTGCTCGATGCCGAGCAGCGATCCCCTGACCGGAGCGTTCATTGCCGACCGCATCCTCCCGCGATATATCGCGCCGAACAAGCCGTGAGAAGAAAATAAAAGTGAGCCGGTGATGGAGGGAATAGCGAAATCATGAACCGTGCATCATACGCGGCCCAAGTCTGCTTGGGCAAGGATGGCGGCAGCCGGCCGTGCACACCGATTTTGCCACCTGCTAGAAGCCTCTAGCCCCAGATTTTGGAATCCGGTAACATTCCCGCGCTCAAGGAGACAACCATGAACCTGCTTCGCTTGCTCGCACTGCTCATGATCGCATTCAGCGCCAGCGCCTTCGCCCAGTGTGCCGCGTTCCCGTGTGTGGTGGCCTCGGTTTCGCTCACCAATCAGGCTCAGGCGATCCCGGCCACTGCGATATTCACGCCTCGGGCAAATGGTGTGTTCCGGATCAGCAGCTATATCAGCACTTCCAACGGCACGAACAAAAACGCCACGTGGGAAGCATTCGAGGGGTGGACTGACGATATTGGACCTCGACAGGGTGGTTTCATCTTTGCTGTCCCAAATATCGATAGCAGTTCAACCTGGGTAGCACAGGCGGTTGCTGGCCAACCACTTCTTTACCAGACAAAGCTTTATCGCACACTCGGCGGCAGCGGCGGTATGACGTATAACCTGTTCATCACCGTGGAGCAACTTCAGTAGCCGAACCGTTCAGCAGCCCACGCATCATCGCCCTTCCCGTCGCCGCGCCATCACCGCGCCGATCGCGCCTCCCGCACCGGCGAGCATGACGAAAAAAATCAGCAGGAACACCGCCAGAAAGATGCCCGCGGCGGCCAATCCTTGCGGAGTTTTCAGATATTGGAAGACCTGTTGCGCCTCGGGATCGGGATTGCGCGCGGCCGACTGATCAAGCGCCTGGATCACAACCGATCGGACTTGCGCGCCGGCGTGAAATATCAGTACCAGCATCGCCGCGACCCATCCAAAAATAATCGATCCGAAGAAGCCGCTCGCAACGCCGAGCTTAGCGCCCGTACCGGCCGTCACATGGGCCCAGGGATTGGTTCGCCTATAGAGGAAGACGGACATGGCCCCAGCCAGCAGCATGCTGAGACCGAATACGCCAAGCGGCGTGAACATCAGCAAGGCCCCGATCAATCCCGCAATCACGGTAGGGCGCATTGCCAACGACCACTGAATCCCTGGGTGATACTGAACCGGAGCAACCGACGGCTCCCGAGACGAAGGCACTTCCTCGGAAGGCTCAATCTCCAGGTTTTGCCCGGCAACGCGGATTTGCGGAGCTCCGCATCCCGCACAGAAAGGGACGCCCTCCTCGATGGGTGCACCACAGCGATAGCAAGGACGTTCCACTGCTTTCAAGTTACCGCACGTAGTTGGAAGCAGGCAAGAAAGCGCCGGCGCTTTAGATCGCGTCCTTACCGTGCGTTTGCACAAAAACCAGGGCGAAGTCCGTCCCTTTATCCTTTGGTTCGATAGAAACGATATGCTGCTTTTCCGAGGTTCCTACCTTCAACTCCACGACGTTTCCTGAATTGTCGCCCTCACACTTCAATTGCTTCGATTTCGAGTTCGACTTCGAGTCGTCATCATCGTCCGAATCCATGGTCACGCTGCTTCCGCCTTTTCGTTTATGGCACTCGAGGACATTCCCGTATTTGCCGAGCTTGTCTTTGTAAAACGCCAACACCTTGTCGGGCGGATCGGTCGAGACAAACTCGACCGCGACCACTTTCAATCCGAACAAACTGGTTGCGATATTCACATTGGCCCCTGTTTCGTCGGAGTCCCCCTCTTTTTTGTGCTTGCGGGTGGCGCCAGGGTAGACAGGGAGTCCAGTATCCTGCACATCGGGCTCGTTGCTGACATGGAGGCCGGCCACCGGGGTCTGAATATCAACTTTATTTCCCTTCCCTTCCTCGTCTTTCTTGACGTTGACGCTGCAACCTAAGGCAAGACCGACATAAAAGAAAAGGAATAGGCCGAGCAGGCAATTAATGACCGGCCGATTTGTTTGGCGCATGACTGGAACCTCCATTAGCGAGTTCTTTCGACCGCTCGATGCCAAAGCCGCGTTGCGCCATGTTCGGGATCGTAACCGGCAGATGACCGGTGATTGAAATTTCGCCGAACAATGCTTTCGCGGCGCTCACTTCAGAAACGGTCGCATTCGAAAAAGTGCACAGATAGATCTGGGCCGAGGCAAAATCCTGAAGCAGGTAGGGATTCCCCATAGCGACCACGGCCGTCCTGTCTGCCGCGTGCTGCAGTATCTTTTGCAGAAGCGCGGCGCTCGCTTCCGGAAGCGACGACACTATTAGTGACCGAGTTGCCCGAACGTATGGCCCGACCTGCCACCGGCACGTCATAAATGGCCGCAACCACTTTTTCGGATCGGTCAACGGCATCCAGTACTTGGTCGGTCATGGGATCCGCGATTCGGGAATCGACATACAAAATATGAGCGCCGGGCGCTCGGGCGCGTAATTCGCGCTCCAGGGCGCGCCCTGACTCAGTTCGAACATCCTCGGAAAAGATTACGGCCACCAGGCGATCGTTGATCTCCTCGATATGTTGATACGGAAGTCCGGCCGTCACAGTTCCCTGTTGTTTCAGCGGTAAAACTTTGCCGTTATCCCGGACCAGGGTCACCGCCGCATCGGAAATTTGCTGTGCGAGTGCCTGATTCTCCGGTTTTCCGACCACCTCAGCCAGCCTGCTGACATTGACCGGCCTTGCGTGGTTCAACCCGACCGAGGCTTTGGCCTTCAGGATCTTAAGCACCGAAGCGTCGAGCTGCGCACCCGGAATTTCCCCGCTCCGCACCGCCTTCAACATTGCCTCATAGGAAGCAACGAAATCGGCAGGAATGATCAGCATGTCATTCCCGGCTTTGAAAGCATCCACGGCGGCCCGGCCGATATCTGCGATGTACATTCGCGTCAATCCGGCCATGTCGAGGGCGTCGGTAACCACGATTCCCTTAAATCCCATCTGGTTCTTGAGCAGGTCGGTGGTGATGGTGGGCGAAGTCGTGGCTACGCGGTTGGGCGTCGGATCCAGAGCGGGGACGGTGACATGCGCCACCATCACCGCATCCACCCCGCCGGCGATCGCTTTCTTGAAGGGGGCAAGCTCGACCGATTGCAGTCGCGCCAGATCTCCTGTAACTTGCGCGACTCCCAGATGTGAGTCGGTCGCAGTGTCGCCATGTCCGGGAAAATGTTTGACCGTGGTCAGCATCCCGTTTTCGCGCGCGCCTTGGATGTATGCGGTCACCAGGTCACCGACCTGCGCGGGATCTTCGCCAAAAGAACGGGTATTGATGATCGGGTTCGCAGGATTTGAATTCACGTCTGCATCGGGAAAGAAATTCCAATGCACGCCAATGGCTCGTGACTCGTTCGCCGTGATGCGGCCAAACTCCCTGGCAAAATCTGTTTTGCCTGCTGCACCGAATGCCATGGCGTGGGGAAAGACAACAGTGCCATTCAGCCGCATGGAGACGCCGCGCTCAAAATCGGCAGCGATCAATAAAGGGAATTTCGAGTCGTTTTGTAAGCGATTCAACAGCTCCGCGGCTTCGTACGGCTCATTGCGATAAAGAAAGGGTGGCTCGTAGCGAACCGTCATCGCCAGCGAGCCGACGTGGTAGTTGCGGATGGTGTCGCGCAGTTGAATATAGTCGGGGTTGTTTACATTCATGAACTGCGCCCGCACCCAGATCATGAATACCTGCCCGACCTTCTCCTCCGCCGACATCTTTTGCAACGTGTGCTCGGCCCACTTCTCGCCG
This sequence comes from Terriglobia bacterium, assembly GCA_963797845.1. Lineage (GTDB taxonomy): Bacteria > Acidobacteriota > Terriglobia > Terriglobales > Acidobacteriaceae > DASREM01. The sequence continues at coordinate 40,610 of CAWCRE010000001.1, read as the reverse complement.
GCATGATCCAGATGCACCGGTCCCGGCTGTTGGAACTTGTCTTTGCTAAACGCGACGGTGGACATCAGCAACAGGATGGAAACAACGCGTAGAAGCATGTGGGAACGATACCAGAGCAGAGCCGCCGAATTAATTACCTCGCGGTCACCAGCGCAGCTTTGATCCGGCCAAGCGCTTCCCGTTGAATTTCTGGATCATCTCCGAAACCCGCCAACCAGACCACGTCCGGCTCGCGGCGAAACCATGTCATCTGCCGCTTGGCATAGTTGCGATGCGCCTGCTGCGCGGCTTCGATCGCGGCTTGCATGTTAAGTTCTCCGCGAATCGCCTGCACTGCCTGCTTGTAGCCAAGCGACTTCAGTGGAGTCGCGGCCTCGCCATATTTCTGCAGTAGATCGCGAGTTTCTTCCACGAGACCGCGAGCAAACATCTGTTGCGCACGCTGGTTGATGCGTTCATAAAGAAGCTGCCGCTCTGGAGCGAGTCCCAGCCGCAGAATTCGAAAGCCCTTCAGCGGTTCTCGCCCCTGCTCCCACATTTCAGTGATTGCCCTACGCGACGCCAGGCACACCTCGATGGCGCGAATCAGCTTCGCCGTGTCATTCGCATGAATCTTCGTCGCGGCCGCACGATCCAGCCGGCGAAGCACCTTCCACAGGTGTTCCGATCCTTTCTCGGAAACCAGCCCACGCAGCCTCTCCCGCAGAGATTCGGATCGTTCCGGGCCTGCGAATAATCCCTCGAGCAACGCTCTTAGATAAAGCCCCGTTCCGCCTGTCACCAGTGGCAGTTTCCCGCGCACCCGGATATCGTCCAGAGTTTTTCGGGCCAGCCGCGCGTATTCGCCGGCTGTCATGATTGCCGTGGGATCCACACAATCGACCAAGTGGTGAGGAACCTGATTCCGTTCCGCAAGGCTGGGCTTGGCCGTGCCAATCTCAAACTCGCGGTACATGGCGACGGAATCGCAATTGACGATCTCTCCGCCGAGATGTTCGGCCAGTACCAGCGAGAGCGCAGTCTTTCCGCTCCCCGTAGGGCCAAGAATCACAACCAACAGAGGGTCGAGCGCCGTATCAGCGGGCATTCCAGGGAATGTGGTGCCAGTAGCGAATCAGGGTGAGGACCAATATCAGAATAGCGATAACAATCAGTCCGGTAGCTTCGAGCGTCTCGATCTGCGGCGCCGCATGATGCGCGGGTGGAGGTTCAGCAGCGCGCTTGGGCTGAGAGGCGGGCACGTGGCTATTCTAAATCCGCCTCTGGCGAAGAAGGAAATCAGAACTCGAAGTAGGTGCCCGTGCGGCTGTTATCGGAGTCGTGCGACGGCAAGAACCCTGCGATGCCGCTTAGCGTCTCCCATGCCGCCTGGTTCAAGGCAGGATCGGAACCCACCAGGTCGCGAATCATTTTCCACGCGGCTATGTTCAAAGCGCCTTCGGGCGGGGGGCCCATAGCGAGAGAAACCGAGCATTGGGCGCAGAAACAAATCCGTTGCGACGCGGATTTCTGTCGGGGACTGATGCCCACGGTCTGCGCAAACATGTACACCGCCACCGACTTCTGCTTCCCTTCCAGCTCACGATTGCAGCGAAGACAGTAGAAGTTTTCCAAAGAGTCATCCTCGAATGATCCAGAATCATCGCGCGCGGGAACGCTATGCACAAGTAAACAGGGAGATTCCTGAACCGGGAAATCGGGGAGAATTAGACCGCCCCGTCAAGAAAGCCACGCATCTTGGAATACAGAGATGGCCGGCAGTTTCTGGCAGAGATGCGAAATGCAGAATTCGCCGCGGCACTTTGACGATTGCTTGCGCAATCGCCTGGGCCTCACCTGATTGGCGTTAAATCGCGCCTTCACTCATGTATCCCTTCGGGCCGGGGGTTTCAGCTATCGCCGGTGGGTGTTGATGCCAGCATAGAACAGCAGCTGTCAATTATTGACCTACAAAGCCGTGGGGCGCCAGCCGGATCAAAGGAAATCGTCTTGAACACAGTAGCTCTACCACCAGTGCCGTATTTTGAAGAACTCGTAATCTTCTGCCCCGATAATCGCTTTGAATCATGTCCACCAAACCGTCCCCATTCAGGTCCGCCAGCGTGGTCGATGTGGTAGGATCCCCGAAATACCACCATTCAAAACATGCCGTGCCCATCATTCAGGAGGAACATCGTGCCAATCTGGTCGGTGCCAAGTCCGGCATAGCCTGTCCTGATTCAGATGACGGTAGCGAGCCTGATAAGGAGTGGGTAATTTTACGATCCTCTTCAAAATCCCGACAGCCGCAATCGTTTCCGGCACAACCGGTCTGAGCCTAAGGGGGAACCTCGCTCCGTTCCAAAGCACGGGTAAACCGTTGTAGGTTTTCGTTCGGAAACGCAACCGAGTACACGAACGGGAGAAATGTCGTCACATGAACATTCCCGAAAGCAAGAGCAGTAATGAGCGCGCAGACCGAGCGACTTCATCTGAGTCTAAATTATTCTCCGACGGGAATCCTGCGGGGCGCAATGTTACCACTGAAAAGACCTGCTGTCCTTGTCGATAAAGTAACGTCGAGCATCGACAGAAAAGGGTCTGAAGGGGAGCCGCCCACTCTTCCCGTGGCCAAGTACCACCGCGGTTGCCCCACCCTCCGCGATTTCGAGAGGTGGGCACGATGCTCTCGACATGTCTCCCTCCAGCCAGTCTCCGCCGCCCGACCGCTCTCCTTTAACTTCAACTTTGCCGGCAACTACTGATTGAATCTGTGACAGCAATCACATCGGGCCGCCGCAATCGGAGTTAAATTGGCCAGACCAGGTCATGTTTTCCGGTCAAGGCACTCGGGTTGTGGTTCGGCTTCTGGACTGGATTGCCGCCCGGGCTCTCGCTCCGCAAAAAATCCCCGCACATCAGCGGACGGGAAGGCGGGGAGAAGAAGACGCTTACTTCCATCTGCGAAAAGCCGGATATGTCATGGTGGCGCGGAACTTTCGCTCTCCGCGCCGCCGCGGCGAAATCGATCTGATCGGTTGGCACCACGATGTTCTTTGTTTCGTGGAGGTAAAAACCAGGACCACTCGTGACGTCAAGCCAGCCGAACTGGCGGTCGATTATGACAAGCAGAGGGACCTACGACTGGTGGGCCGGGAATACTTACGGCTGCTGGCTGGTTCTCCTCCGTACCGCTTTGACATCATTAGTGTCTACTACGACCGGGATCGGCCGCAATTTGAGTTGTTCCAGAATGCCTTTCCCGTAGCGTAAAATGAGCAGTTGCTCGTGTCGTATTGAAAGGATTCAGTAGTGCCGGAATTAAGAAAAGATCCCATTGTTGGCCGTTGGGTCATCATCTCCACCGATCGCGCCAAGCGTCCCACGGATTTCGCCCGCGAAGGGGTGCGCATCAAAGGTGGCTTCTGCCCCTTCTGCTATGGCAACGAGACTAAGACCCCGCCCGAGATTCAGGCCTATCGGCCGAATCCCAATGGAGGTCCGCCCCCGCAACGCGACACGCCGGGCTGGACCGTTCGCGTGGTACCGAACAAATTCCCTGCCTTGGGAATCGAAGGCAATCTGAATCGTCAGGCCGAAGGCATGTTCGACAAGATGCATGGCATCGGCGCTCACGAAGTCATCATTGAAACGCCGGATCATAATTCCAGCCTCGCCACCCTTCCGCCGAAGCGAATCGAAGATGTTTTGTGGACTTTTCGCGACCGCATCCTCGATCTCAAAAAAGACCGCCGCTTCAAGTACATCCTGATTTTCAAGAACCACGGAGAAGCCGCCGGCGCATCGCTCGAGCATGCGCATTCGCAGTTGATTGCGTTGCCGATTCTTCCCATCTACGTGGTCGAGGAACTGGAAGGGGCCAAGCAGTATTACATCTACAAAGAACGCTGTGTTTTCTGCGACATTATTCGTCAGGAGATGGATACAGGAACCCGCGTGGTCGCCGAGAACGAAGATTTCCTAACCTTGGCACCCTACGCACCGCGCTTTCCCTTCGAGACCTGGATCCTTCCCAAATCGCACGAGTCGGCGTTTGAGAATTCGTCGTCGCACATGTTCGAAAACCTGGCGAAGGCCCTCAAGACTCTGCTGCTGAAAGCGGACCGGGTACTCGACAATCCGCCGTACAACCTGGTCATTCACTCCTCGCCAGTGCAGGATCCCACCAACGATCACTACCACTGGCATATCGAGTTCATGCCCAAGCTGACCAAGACCGCGGGTTCGAATGGGGCACGGGTTTCTACATCAACCCGACGCCGCCCGAAGAAGCGGCAAAGTTCCTGCGGGAAGCCAGTATTGAAGAGCCGGTTCCGGCGACGGTCGGCTAGCCGGCCTTACTGCGGTGTGAGCAGGAAACCTCGCGTCTTGCCCTGAAGTTCTCCATAGCCTACGATCTGGCCCGCGTCGTTGATGCCGTTGGCCTCATCCAGCACCCATCCGGAATTTGCGGGGATCAGCTTATTCAAGTCCTGCATCTTGCCGTTCATCACGACCATGGCGTGGTAATTGACGAATTGTCCGCCCTTGACCTGCATCTTCCCGGCAATCACGCCCGAGCTATTGATTGCGGATCCCCAGCTTTGTAGCGTGCCACCACGGCGATCAAGGTCAGTCATTTTTCCGTTGCTAAACAGAAATACATGCGGCCCGGCGTTTCCTTTCAAGTACGCAGCTCCCGTGATCTGCCCCGCGTCGTTAATCCCGTAAGCCTGGCTCCATTGCCCACCTAACGTGCCGATGCTGCTCATGCTTCCGTTCTGCCACAAGAAAGCCAGGAAGTTTCCCTGCTGGTTGTACGAGAGACCGACGATTTGCCCGAGATTATTGATCCCATTGGCATAGGTTCCATCCACGCCGCCAAGATTCCCAAGGTCAGTCACTGACCCGTTCTGAATCAACACACCGGCGGGAATTCCGCTAGCAGTTTGAGAATCGCCGATGATCTGCCCGGAATTGTTGATTCCGTATGCGGTGCCGTAATTGCCCGCGAGCGTCGGAAGCGCAGTCATGGTTCCGTTGCTGTACAGGAACCCACGATAGGTTCCGTCCGCCTGGGTCGAGTATCCGACAACTTGTCCCACAGAATTGATTCCGAGCCCGAGCGCGCTATTACCGCCCAGACTCCCGATGTCGGTGATCTTTCCGCCGGTATAGAGAAACGCATGTGAGGTAGTGGTGTTCAGGTTTGAAGACCCCGTTACCTGCCCTGCCCCGTTGATTGCCTGAGCAATGGTGGAGTTTCCGCCCAGCGTGCCGAGATCGGTGACGGTATAGGTTTGCGCGGAAGCGATCGCCGCGAAGAAGACAAGAAGAGGAAGGACGCGTCTGACGTTCATGCTTTTCTCCTGAGGGATTCAGGCTCAAAGCATGCTATGGCGACGGTTGCCGCCATTTGTCATGGAGGTGTAAAAACTCGGGGACAGGCTTAGCCCTGGGTGCGGTCGAGAAATTCCTCGTGCCACGCCATCTGGATCGCTTCCAGTTTGCCCTCGTTCGACTTCTTGGGATCGTCTTTGAACTCGGCTAATTCGATGACGTAGCGGTGAAGGTCCGTGAAGCGGACCGCGAGAGGATCCAGTTCCGGGTGCTTCTCAGAGAGCAGGATTCCGAGATCTTCAGCATCATCCCAACTGAATTCGTGCGTCATGAAGAGTGCTCCAAAGCTAGTGACTTGCTTCTAGTGTTCTTCGGAAACGTAATTTCGGTTCCATGCAGGAATTTCAACCACGACTTTTCCGGGCTTCGTAATCACCGCCTGGCAACCGAGGCGAGAGTTTAACTGAAGATCAGCAGCCATGTCGAGACGGTCGGCTTCGTCGTCGTCCATCTCCGAAAGATTTCGGCGCCTTCTTTCACCCAGACGTGGCAGGTGGTGCAGGCGCAGTTCCCACCGCAAGCGTGGTCGAGTCGGACACCATTGTTCAGCGCCACATCGAGCAGCGACTCCTTCTTGCCGTGGTCCTTATAGGGCAACTTGCCATGCTCGAAGGTGACTGTCTTGCCTTCCGGAAGGAAGGTGACCTCTACCGTATTTTCCCCGGCGAGTATCCACCGTGGCCGTTCCCGATCCCTGATTTTTTTCGTTCGCCATCATTGCTCGCTACTTGAAATCCGCTTTGGCCACGGGATGACCCGCGGTTGGGCCCTCGCCCATGTCAGCTTCATCCATTGTTTTTCCCTTGCAGCGCGGTGCTTACCGCGCTATCCATCATTAATTCCGCGAGGCGCATCGTTCCCTGGTTCAGCACGTCGATCGCTTTGCGGATGGCCGGGTAATCGTCCTCGGCTTTCACTTGATTCAACGCTTTCTCGAATTTGGCGATTTGCTTTTTCTCGTCGCTCGTCAGCTGACCCCATGCCGGACTCTGCTTCCCTTTTTCAAGCGCGGCCAGAATCGTCTCGGCTTCATTGCGGGCTTCAATCACCTGGCGCTGGCGGAAATCTTCTTCGGCGTAGTCGAAGGAGTCGAGAATCATGCTCTCGACCTGGTCGTCAGTCAGGCCGTAGCTCGGCTGCACCTGGATCTCGGACTCTTTTCCGCTGCGCTGCTCGCGCGCCGAAACGTGCAAAATGCCATTCGCATCAATCAGGAATTTAACTTCGATTCGTGGCATCCCCGCGGGCATCGCAGGAATTCCTCGCAGGTCAAAACGCGCCAGTGATCGGCAATCTTTCGCCAGTTCTCGCTCGCCCTGCAACACGTGGATCGCGACGTTCGCCTGCCCGTCCACCTGCGTCGTGTAGTACTGAGTCGCTGAAGCCGGAATGGTCGAATTGCGCAAAATAATCTTGTCAGTCACGCCGCCCGCGACTTCGATGCCCAGCGAAAGTGGTGTCACGTCCAGCAGCAGCATGTCCTGGGTGGCTTGCGATCCGCCGCCCAGAATATTGGCCTGCACCGCCGCACCGAGCGCGACGACTTCATCCGGATTCAGATCAGTGTGCGGCTTGCGATGGAAGAGATCCTCGACCAGTGCCCGTACCTTGGGAATTCTCGTCGAGCCGCCAACCAACACCACTTCGTCAATCTGTTCCGGTTTCAGAGCGGCGTCCTTGAGCGCCAGTTTCACCGGACCGACTGTGCGATCAATCACCGGTTGAATCAGTTGCTCAAACTGCTCACGCGAGATCTCGCGGCGGTAACGCTTGCCGCCCGGCAATTCGATATCGAGACGAGTCGAATTCTGCGACGAAAGCGCGATCTTGGCCTCGATCACAGCTTTGCGGATCGTCGCCACCATTTCGCCGTTGCGCGACAGGTCGAGGCCGAGATCTCCTCGAATATCGTCGAGCGCAATGCGGATCAGCAGATTGTCGATGTCGTCGCCGCCCAGGTGGGTGTCGCCGTTGGTCGCGATCACTTCGAAAATCCCATCGTGCAGCTTGAGGATCGAGATGTCGAACGTGCCTCCACCCAGATCGTAGACGGCTACCACCCCGTTTTGCTTTTGGTCGAGTCCGTACGCCAGCGATGCTGCCGTTGGTTCGTTCACCAGACGCAGCACTTCTAAACCTGCGATTCGGCCCGCGTCCTTGGTAGCCTGCCGCTGCGCGTCATTGAAGTAGGCGGGGACCGTAATCACCGCCTGCTTGACTGGTGCGTTGAAGAAGCGTTCCGCATTGCGTTTCAACTGGCGCAGGATCAGCGCCGAGATTTCCGGAGGCGTAAAGCTTTTGTCGCCCAGCTTGATTCGCAGCACTTCGCCTGCATGCTGATCGTCGGCGAGACGAAATGGAAAGAGTTTTAGCTCTTCTTCAATGTCCTCGACTCCGCGGCCCATCAGGCGCTTGATCGAGTACACGGCGCGTTCAGGAGTGTCGATCAGGTACTTTCGCGCCGCATTGCCGATGATGACTTGATCGGAGGAATCGAGCGCCACCACCGACGGCACAAGATTCACGCCATCTTCCCCTGGAATCACAACAGGAGTTTCTCCCTCCATAAAAGCCACGAGGGAATTCGTCGTCCCCAGATCAATCCCGATAATGCGATCAGTTGCCATGGTTCCAGTTCAGAAATTAGAAGTCAGAATGCAGAAGTTAAGACACCGTGGTTTGAATTCTGCATTCTCACTTCTGACTTCTGCATTGCTCTCATCCTTCCATCACTTCCGCCACATCCCTCACCAGGTTCCGGATGTAATTCCTCCGGTTCAGTACATCCACCATCTTGTCGCGAATCTGACGGCGATCTTGGTCCGTGCCCCCGTCCACTGCCTCATCCCATTTCGTCCAGTAACCCTTTAACTCATCCAGCAGGCCTTCGAACTTCCCTTCCAGTTCGAGTTTCTGTTTGCCAACTTCTTCCATCAACGCCGGATCGTCTTCTCCGATTTTCCTCTGCGCGCGGAGTTCCTCAAGCTGCATATTCAGCTCGAAAACCTCCTCCAGAAGATCCGGTGGTACCACCTGCTTCTTGACCGACCCAGTCTGGCGAGCCTGCTCGGTGGCGGATTTCGACTGCTCTTCCAGTTCGACGCCTTCGATGCGCAGCAGATACTCGGTACGCTTGATCGGATCTTTCAAGGTTCGATAAGCATCGTTCAAAAGAGAAGCTCTGTTCCAGGCTCCACTCCTGCTCGCGCTTATCGAAACGCGCGCTGAGATCAGGATGCAGATGGCGACTGAGAGCATAAAACTCCTGCTCTAGTTTTGCTGAGTCCAGGTTCAGCTTTCGTGGCAGCCCAAAGAAGGTAAAGTAATCGACTGGTTTCGGTGGCTGAACTTTGCCGCAAGCGCTGCAGAACTGGGCCGCGCGCATGTCTCCGCACGACCAGCAGTTGGACGTAGCGTCTGCCGGAGAGGCCAATGAAGCCGTCAAATTGTTCTTTTCCGTTGCCATAAGACAAGCTCACCACGGCCGTCATCGCCGAGTGCCCATTCCAGAACCCGGGCAGCCGAACGTGGCGCCGTGGTGGATGATCTACGAAAGTCTTCAGCCCGAGAACGACGTCCCGCAGCCGCAGGACTTCGACGCATTGGGGTTCACAAATACGAAGCCCTGCTGCATCAGCGTTTCCTGGTAGTCCAGCGTCATGCCGTGAAGATAGATGAACGATTTGGGATCCACAAAAACCCTCACCCCGTCGTAAACGAAAATGCGGTCGCGCTCGCGCGGCTGGGTGTCGAAGCGGATGTTGTAGCTCAGACCCGGAACATCCGCCGCCCTGCACGCCTAGGCGAAGTCCGCCCTGCTCCGGCGAAATTCCTTCCTTCACCATCGCGGTGCGAATCTTCGCGATCGCTTTTTCCGTCACCTGCACACCCTTTGGCCGGAGCCACTCGGGGCGGGGGGTTCTACCGTTGTTCGGTCGCTGTCACTTGTCGCATGAAACTTATGTGCTGCCGACCCGACGCTCTGCGGCGCCGGCTACGCCACTCCCTGCTTCTTCTTCCAGTCATGGATCGCCGCCCGGATTGCGTCTTCCGCCAGCACCGAGCAATGAATCTTGACCGGAGGCAGCGAGAGTTCTTTCACGATCTCTGTGTTCTTGATCTGCAAAGCCTCGTCCACCGTCTTGCCCTTCACCCACTCGTCGCCAGGGAAGACGACGCGATCGCAGAACCGCACCCGAAAGTCTTGAACTTCGCGTCCTCGATGACGTTGGTCTGCGGATTCACCTTGATCTGCAGCTTCATCACGTCGCCGCACTCTGGCGCTCCGACCAGTCCGGTACCCACTTCGGCGCTGTTCTTGTCCATCGAACCGACGTTCCGCGGATTGTAGTAGTGATCAGATTACCTTGTCGCTGTATGCCATGATTCACTTCTCTCCAGAACTTAAATTCTTCTTAGGTACCAGAAAAGTACTACTCAGCAGCCCACTTCACGCTCTTCAGATCGATGCCTTCTTTCGCCATCTCGTAAAGCGGCGAAAGCTCACGCAACCGCTGCACTGTTTCCACCACGCGATCCGCGACGTAATCCACTTCGGCTTCGGTATTGAAACGCCCGATGCCGAACCGTATCGAACTGTGGGCCAAATCGTCTCCCGTGCCCAGAGCCTTCAATACATAAGATGGCTCAAGTGTCGCCGAGGTGCAGGCCGAACCGCTCGAAACCGCAATATCATTGATGCCCATCAGCAATGACTCGCCCTCTACATAGGCGAAGCTGATGTTCAGGTTGCCCGGGAAGCCGCTGCTCCATGGAACCGTTGATGTAGACCTCGTCTAACCGGCTCATGATTCTGTCGCGCAGACGATCGCGCAGGCCGGCAAGATGGCAAGCTCTCTTTCGGCCATTTCTTCCATCGCGATCGCGCACGCCTTACCCAGGCCAACGATCCCCGGAACGTTCAACGTTCCCGAACGCATGCCGCGCTCGTGACCACCACCATCGATGATCGCCGAAATCTGCACTCGGGGATTCTTGCGGCGTACATACAAAGCGCCCACGCCCTTCGGGCCGTAGATCTTGTGAGCCGTAATCGACATCAGGTCAATGTTCTGCTTGTTCACGTCAATCGGAACCTTGCCGACGGCCTGCGCCGCATCGGTGTGGAATATCACGCCGCGCTCGCGACAAATTTTTCCGATCTCGCGCCAATGGCTGCAGCACGCCGATTTCGTTGTTCGCGGCCATGATCGTGACCAGGATCGTCTTGTCGTCCATGGCGCGCTTCAGCTCTTCCAGATCCACCATGCCATTCTTTTGCACCGGCATGTAGGTGACGCGGTAGCCGTTCTTCTCCAGGCGCTTGCAGGTGTCGAGCACTGCCTTGTGTTCAGTAACGGCCGTGATGATGTGGTTGCCCTTCTCCCGGTACATCTCCGCAACGCCCTTGATCGCCAGGTTGTCGCTCTCGGTCGCGCCCGAAGTAAAAATAATTTCTTTCGGAGTTGCTCCAATTAGTTTCGCGATTCGCTCCCGCGCCGGTTCCACACCTTCTTCAGCAGCCCATCCGAAGGGTGATTGCGGCTGGCTGCGTTTCCGAACTTTTCCATGAAGTAAGGCAGCATCTCTTCCAGCACCCGCGGGTCCATCGGAGTGGTCGCATGGTTATCCATGTAGATCGGCAGCTTGACTCCCGTCTGGAGCTGCGGTGCTCGCCTGGGGGATTGTCTTTACGTCCGTGCTCATATTGTCTCCTATCTCCTTTAACTCAATTCAAAGTCAGCACGAGCTTCTTTATGCTGTCGCGCCTGGCTCGGCTTCCGCGTCTTCTTTCATCTCGGAGATAGTGATGCGTCGCAGCACCTCTTCGATGCTTTGATTCACGCGGCGCAAAGGCTCGCGTATCGTGCAACGGTCGGTTTGGCCGCATTCGCCGCGAACCGTGATGCAGGATGTGATGAACAGCGGTCCATCGATCGCGCGGATCACTTCGAACGCGGAAATCTTCCGCGGCTGCTCGTGACAAGGTGTATCCGCCATTGGTTCCATGCTGCGAATGCAGCAACCCGGCCTTCACCAGCCTCTGAAGAATTTTGGCCAGCGCCTCCTGCGGAATGCCATAGGCGTCAGCCACGTCCTTTGCGCTGCACGCCCGTCGCGGCCGCGCTCAGCGAGGTGCTTCATGGCCATTAATCCGTAGTCCGCCTTTTTGGTAAGCTTTAGCATGTGCTATGAAACAAGTACGACCTTTTTAGTCGGACATGATTATTGTAGCCAGTTGTAGCATGCATCGCAACTGTTCCAGCGAACGGCAAGATTCGGCATTAAACGGTAAGCTGTTTTATTCCAAAGGGTTGCCTTACTACGACCATTTTGGTCGCTATTCGAGGAGTGGAGCTCAGATTTGTCGCAAACTCGGAAGCATTCCCTGCAACCGCTCTCACTGACTCGCCGCCGAGATCGGCAAGGCTGTCACCGATGGGACTTGACAACCTTATTGGCAGGTCTAAAATGACCGACAATTCCGGCGATTTTCTTCCCATTCTCCGGAATGGGTGCAGCACCCGGATCTATGACTCCAATCCCGCCGTCGCATTTTCCCGAGAAGAGACCCAGCATGGAACAGTGTAAGCACCCGCGTGTGCAGATCGTTTCACGCGAAGAGGATGCCGAGTTTGTGGAATGCATCCTTTGCGGAGAGATCTTCGAGTCCAGTGAGTTCAAGGACATGACCATCGAAGAAACAAAGCTGGGCGAAGAATCCTGATCCCTTCTCGGATGCGACCTTTGGCAATACCGAACGTCTCAGACGTGTGACCTAGGTAATGTTCGGTGTTGATGTTTGCTTGTGAGTTCTCCCTGCATTTTGCTACTGTCGCCTCGGATTCCCTTGCCTCGCCGAACCAACTCGCGACTGGCCTTGGTGGTGGATGACTCTATGCTGATCCGGCACACCGTATGCCGGTTCCTTGAGGAGCGCGGCTTTCAAGTGGAGTCTGGATGCGACGGCCAAGAAGCGGTGGAAGCTCTCAAACGTATTCAGCCCGACCTTGTCGTTACCGATATGCAGATGCCGAAGATGTCGGGCAGCGAATTGATCACGCAACTGAAAAACCGGCCTTCAACTTCTCAAATCCCCATCGTCATTGTGGCCGGGAGACAGAGCGGCTTCGAGTCAGAGACGCGAGCGACCGTCGCAATTTACAAAGATATCGATATCGAGTGTCAGCTCGCAAAAGCTCTAGACCTCATCTTCGGATCGTGAGAGATCACAAGCCCATTCCGGCTTCTGCCGAAAAATGCATATCCGCAAAATCCTTTGCCAGGAATTTCGGATAAGCCGCCGCGGCAATCATGGCCGCGTTGTCCGTAGAAAGCGGGCGGGAAGGGAAAAACACGGGAAAACCCTGGGAAGCCGCATCGCTTTCGAATCTGGTACGAAGTTCGCCGTTTGCGGCGACGCCTCCGGTTACAAAAAGCGTCGCCACCTCATACGCGGCTGCCGCCGCCAGCGTTTTGGCGATCAGATCGTTCACCAGGGCATGTTGAAAAGATGCAACCAGGTCCAATGTCTGCTGATCCAGCAGCGATCGATAATCTTCAAGTGTCGGCTTGCTGATTCGCTCCAATGCTGCGCGACGCGAGGCAATTTGCGACTACATCGCGTGCGCTTCTACATAGCGCAAAACCGCAGTCTTGATTCCACTGTAGGAAAAATCGAAGTGCGGCCGCTCGTCCTCGTGCTCGGCAGCGCCCTTGCGCCGGTCGCGATGCTTAATTTGCGACAGCGGGAACTTGACCGCAAGAGGATCACCGAAAGCGGATAGCCTGTCGATGATGGGGCCGCCGGGATATCCCAACCCGAGTAGCTTGGCGACCTTGTCGAAGGCCTCGCCGGCGGCATCGTCCCGCGTGTGCCCTACGTTGCGATAGGCCCAGCTCTCTTCCAGCTTCTCAGCGAGGTAAAGATGCGTATGCCCGCCCGATACAACCAGCGCCAGCACCGGGAAGTTCAGTTCGCGATTGCCTTTCTGGCGCTCTTCGAGCAGCACGGCATGGATGTGCCCTTCGAGATGATTTACCGCGATCAGTGGCTTGTCTAAAGCAAACGCCAGAGCCTTGGCGAAGCTGATTCCGACCAGCAATGCTCCAGCCAACCCGGGCCCCTGAGTGACCGCCAAGGCATCAATGGACTGGTAGCTCTGCTTTGCCAGTTCCAGGGCCTGGCGCACTACTGGCTGGATCGCCCGCAGGTGCTCGCGCGAGGCAAGTTCAGGCACTACCCCGCCGTAAGGAGCATGCAGCGCAATCTGGGAGGCCACCACATTCGAGTCGATCTTCTCGCCCGATCGCACGACGGCCGCTCCCGTTTCGTCACAGGAACTTTCAATCCCGAGGATACAGACATCCGCCATAAGTCGATTGTAAACGCTCCTCCGGGTGAGATCCCGCACAGGAAAACCGATATCATAATTCGGCATGCCGGATCTTAAGGCCCAGGCTGTCGGAATTGTGGAAACGCTTCGGCGAAACGGACATCAGGCTTACCTGGTTGGCGGCTGTGTGCGCGATCTGCTACTTGGCCGCGAGCCCGCCGACTTCGACGTCACGACCGATGCGACCCCCGAGGAGGTCATGCGGATCTTCCCTGAGACCTATGCGGTCGGGGCGCAATTTGGGGTGGTGCTGGTGCCAACGTTACGCAGCACCGGAGAAGCTGCGAGCAGTGAGCCTTCGGACCATGCCGACGCCATCGAAGTTGCCACGTTTCGTAGCGACGTCGGTTACAGCGATGGCCGACATCCCGATCACGTGCAGTTTTCGAAAGATCCGCAGACCGACGTGCAACGTCGCGATTTCACGATTAACGGATTGCTCTTGGATCCGCTCACTGACAAGGTCCTCGACTTCGTTGGCGGCCGCCAGGATCTCGAAGCCAAGATCATTCGCACTATCGGCGATCCGGAACGGCGTTTCGCCGAAGACAAGCTGCGCATGTTGCGCGCGGTTCGCTTTGCTGCACGGTTCAAATATCGAGATCGATCCAGCCACCTTTGCCGCAATCCAGAAGCACGCCACCGAAATTTCCCAAGTTTCGCACGAGCGGGTTCGGGATGAACTTACCAAGATGTTGACCGAAGGCAACGCGCGACAAGCGTTTCTTCTGCTCGATGAGTCGGGACTACTCAAGGAGGTATTGCCGGAAATCTCTGCGATGAAAGGCGTGGAACAACCGCCACAGTTTCACCCGGAGGGAGATGTTTTCGTCCATACCCTGCTGTTGCTCGATAAACTTCCCCATCCCACGCCAGCCACCTTGGCTTGGGGCGCATTGCTGCATGATGTCGGAAAGCCCGCGACGTTCCGCGTAGCAGACCGGATTCGCTTTGATGGCCACGTGGAAGTGGGGGTCAAAATGGCGAAGAACATTCTTCATCGGCTACGTTTCTCGAATGATGACTGCGATCAGATCCTGGCTCTTGTCGACAACCACATGAAATTCGGCGATGTGCAACGCATGAAAGATTCGACATTCAAAAAATTTGTCCGCATGCCGCTTTTCGACGAGCACCTTGCCTTGCACCGTATGGATTGCCTCTCCAGCCACGGCGACCTCACTTCCTATGACTTCACGCGAGAGAAGATGGCCGCCATCCCTCCCGAGACCATCCAGCCTCCTCCTCTGATCACGGGGAGAGACCTGATCGAAGCGGGATACACTCCGGGCCCCCTGTTTAAGGACATACTGGCCGCAATCGAAGATGACCAACTGGAGAATCGCCTTCATACCCGAGAAGAAGCGATGCAGTTGGTACGCGAACGCTATCCCCTGAAACATACCGAAACGAAGCCATAAGATTCCCACGTGGCGATGCTAAAATCAGCTCTGACCCAGACATGAATCGAGACATGCAACCCGCCGGCGCAGCCTTGGACAAGATCGTCAGCTCCAGTGTTCGGCGCGCTGCCCCAGGCGAAGGACCTATCTTGGCGTGGCCTTTAACCTGTGGATCGGCCGTCGCCCAGCGCACTCATGCTTCCCAGTTTCAAGGCGGCGTGCTGCAGGTGGAAGTCGCCGATGCAGGTTGGCGCAACGAATTGCAATCCTTAGCGCCAAAATACCTGGCTGCCATCAACCGGTACGTCGCCGACCAAGTAGTGCGGATCGAATTTGTGATTCGGCGGAAGTAGCTCCTTGGTGAAAGTTTCAAACAAGTTTCGAACGCCATGAAAGTTTCCGACAAAGATGTCGCCCACGTCGCTGATTTAGCGAACCTGGAACTCACCAGCGAAGAGCGCGGCCGCATGCTGCGCGATCTGAACTCCATTCTCGAATACATCGGCCGGCTCAATGAGTTGGACACCTCGAATGTAGAGCCGATGACGCAGGTCTTAGCCTTAGACCACAGTGGCGGCTCCATGCGGGAGGACATCCGCGAAGGATTACGCCCGTCGCTTCCCCATCAGGAGGCGCTGGCGAATGCGCCGCAGGCAGATGGCACTTTCTTCAAAGTCCCAAAGGTCATCGAGAGATAGGCATCACGATCACTTTCCAAGCCGCAGCCCAATGAACATAGAAGGACTCACCATTCAGAGCGCGCGGTCGGCGATACAAAACCGCTCGATCACTGCCACCGCGCTCGCGGAAGCGCACTACCAGAAGATCGAATCGAATGATCCGCAAATTGGCGCCTACCTGACGCTCTCGAAGGAGCGGGCGCTCAACAAAGCAGCAGAGATCGACGCGATGGCAACTCGCGGCGACGCGCTGCCGCCTCTGGCCGGGGTGCCAGTCGCGATCAAAGACGTTTTGGTAACGCGTGGAGTCCGCACCACAGCCGGCTCGAAGATCCTGGATAACTTCATTCCCCCTTATGACGCAACCGCAGTATCCCGATTGGAAGCAGCGGGAGCGGTCATCCTGGGCAAGCTCAACTGCGACGAGTTTGCGATGGGCTCTTCCAACGAGAACTCAGCGTTTCGTCCAGTTCACAATCCGCGCGATCTCAGCCGAGTTCCCGGAGGATCTTCCGGCGGATCGGCGGCAACCGTGGCGGCAGATATGGCCGTCGCCGCCCTGGGCAGCGACACCGGCGGATCGATTCGCCAGCCTGCGTCGTTTTGCGGCGTGGTCGGTCTTATGCCGACTTACGGCCGCGTCTCCCGCTACGGCCTGATCGCCTTCGCATCTTCTCTGGATCATGTAGGGCCGCTTGCGAAAACGGTGAAAGATGCGGCCATTGTTCTTCAGACGATTGCCGGCCGCGATCCCATGGACTCGACTTCAGTTGACCTTCCCGTTCCCGACTACGTTGCGGAACTGGAGAAGCCCGTACGGGGACTCAAACTCGGAGTAGCCAAGGAGTATTTCGGCGAAGGTCTAGATCCCGAAGTCCGCAACTCGGTCGAGAATGCGATTCAGAAGCTTGCGGCGATGGGCTGCGAAGTCGTTCCGGTCTCGTTGCCGCACACCCAATATGCGATTCCAACCTATTACATCGTTGCCACGGCGGAAGCTTCGTCGAACTTGGCGCGTTTCGACGGCGTTCGTTATGGATATCGCGCGAAGGAAGCCCGCACCCTCTCGCAGATGTATTCCCGCACGCGCGATGAAGGCTTTGGGGCTGAAGTGAAACGCCGCATCATGCTCGGCACCTATGCGTTGAGCGCCGGCTATTACGACGCCTACTATCTGAAGGCGCAGAAAGTGCGCTCGCTGCTGGCTCGCGACTTCAACGAGGCTTTCCAGAAGGTCGATGCGATTGTCACCCCGACATGTCCGACCACGGCATTCAAACTAGGGGAGAAGGTGGACGATCCGCTCTCCATGTACCTGGCCGACATTTATACGGTCACGGCGGACTTAGCGGGGATTCCGGGCATTTCCATTCCCTGCGGCGAGTCGAAAGAGAAGCTGCCGATCGGATTGCAGATTCTGGGGCGGCACTTCGACGAATCCAAACTTCTGCGCCTCGCCCATGCGTACGAACAGAACTGACTCTTGAATCAACGCTGCTTTCTCGCCAGGTCCACGGTCCTGCCCGCGATCACTCTCGCGTCATCGATGAAAGAGACTTTCTGCATGGCGTCGATCACTCGGGGGCGGCTGCGTTGCTGCTCAATTCGTTTCACCGCGCGATCCACCACCCGCGCGAGTTCCGCACCATAGGTTGAGCCGCGATCCTGGCGCAGGCTCTGCTTGGCCTTCTCGGCCGAAAACCAGGTGCGATTACGATTTAATTCTTGCGGCGGATCAAGCCGCGACACTTCACACAAATGAGCGTTGATTGCCAGGGCGCTCTTCGTGGTACCCCGCTTGAAATAGCGCGTGAACGACATCTCTTCGATACGCCCATGCACTCCAGCCTCTTCAAAGGCCTCCAGAGCCGCCGCCTGCGCGTGGGTCAAACCGGGCTCGGTACTTCCTTTGGGAAACGTCCACCGCCGATTGCGGGTCTGCACCAGGAGGAACTCGATCCCACTCCGTCCCATGCGATAACACACTGCTGCCACCTGCTCGGTGTCGCGGAGTTTGCGAAGATGCGACAGGCGAAAGAACCTGGGCGAGGAGTTCGAAGTCCAGTTGCCAGGCAGCCGCGAATTTCCTGCGCTCATATTTGTAGATTGCGGGATGCGACGTGAATTGACTAGAGCACAGATTGGTTCGAGGCGAATGATTTTCGCTCAGGCTCGAACTTACACAACGAGTCGGTCATTCACGTGGAGGATTCCTTGAGTCAGGATCTGGGCGCGCAAGCCTCCTCGATGGCGAAGGCCTTTAATCACGGGCAGCCCGACGATGGCCTGCAGGTGGCTGCACGGCTCGCACAGCCGTATGCCGCGAATTTTGACATCGCCAATCTGGAACTCGCGTCCCACCAGGTGATTCAGGGCAACATCGGAAGTCACCAGGTTGCGACGGGCGTCTCCAGGTGCAAGTTCGATTTCGTAATCGCGCTTGAGCGCTTCGAGAGCTTCCGACTTCGATTAGCGTGAGTTCAAAATCGGGCTCAGGCTTGAAGAAAGTCCCCTGCTGCAATGCGTAGCGGTCGCCCTCGAGGCCTACGCCTGGAATCGCCAGCACATGATCGATCGCCTGCATCGCGGCCTTGGCCGCAGAGGCTATGTGGATCGACTGAATCTTGCCCATGGCGTCCTCCATAGTGGCTCAAAGCAAAAGAGGCGGACGAAGATGCCCGCCTCTCTGGTTGCGTCTAAATTAAGCGCCTTTGCTGACGGTCGCGATGCACTCGTCAAGCACATCGATGGCAGCGTCGGCTTCTTCCTTGGTGACAATAAGCGGCGGCGCGATGCGAATTGTGCTCGGCCCGCAACCCAGGAACAGAACTCCGCGTTCGAAAGCCAGTTCCACGATGCGATCGCGCTCGGCCGCGCCATACTCTTTTGTCTTCTTGTCCTTCACGATTTCAACGCCGATCATCAAGCCTCGCCCGCGAACATCGCCAACGATGCGGTGCTTGGAAGGCCAATCGGCCATGCGCTTCACCATGTAGCTACCAACCTCGGAGGCGTTGCGCATCAGATTCTCGCGCTCGATCACGTCCAGCGTGGCCAGTGCGGCGGCGATGCAGACCGGATTTCCGCCGAAAGTGGATGCATGCGAACCGGGAACCCAGTCCATGATCTCCGCTTTGCTGATGACGACTCCCAGAGGCATGCCGGAAGCAATCCCCTTCGCGCTGCAAACGATATCCGGCTGCACGCCGGTGTGCTCAACTGCCCACCACTTGCCAGTGCGGCCCACGCCGCTTTGCACTTCGTCCACGACCAGCAGAATGCCGTGGCGATCGCAAATGCGACGTAACTCCTGCATGAACACATTCGGAGCGATGACATAACCGCCCTCACCCTGTACCGGCTCCACGAAGATCGCCGCGACTTCCTCGGGAGGAAGTGTGGTCTTGAACAGCTTGTCTTCGATGAAGCGCGCGCAGCCCAGCGCAAACGCCTCGGCGTCCTGCGCTCCACCTTCGCATCCACGATAGACATCTGGATAACGAACATGGGTCACTCCCGGAACCAGCGGAGCGAAACGGCGCTTCTGCTGGGGTTTCGAAGCCGTCAGCGAAAGCGATCCCATCGTGCGTCCGTGAAATGCCCCAAAGAATGCGATCACGTTCTGCCGCTTGGTGTGATAGCGCGACAACTTCAGTGCGCACTCGACAGCTTCGGTTCCAGAGTTCCCGTAATAAATCTTGTGTGGACCCGCCATGGGCGCGATCTTGGACAGGCGAGCCGCCAAATCCACCATGTTCTGATAATAAAAATCCGTGCCCGACATGTGAATGAGTTCGCCGGCCTGCTTCTGAATCGCCGCAACCACGTCAGGATGGCAATGGCCGGTAGAAGTCACAGCGATCCCGGCAGAGAAGTCGAAAAATTCGTTGTCGTCCACATCCGTGACAACGATCCCGCGTCCGCTCTTGGCAACCATTGGATACGAGCGCGTATAGGACGGCGAAATATACTTATCGTCGCCATCAATAATGCGTTTGGCATTGGGGCCGGGCAACGCGGTCTTGATCTTCGGCGCAACTAGTGTCTTTGTTGACATGGGATCCTCCAGATAGCGGTTGGTTCGATTTTCGGTGATGCGCGTTCCGGTGGACGGACCACGCCCGGGGTCTTTCTGCTTTTATAAGGAGGAACTAGTCGCTTCCGAAAAGGTTGGGACGCGCTTGGGAAGGCAGCACAGCCAGATAACGGCGCGGGCATACCAGAGACCGCAGCCAGCACGCGGGCTTATGCGAATTGGAGTTCTGAAAGCGCATCACTACTGAATTAATTGTACTCGGAATCAACTGCCCGCGGAACCCCCGAAATGCGTCTCTTTTGACGGGTTCCGTCGTGTACCTTAGTGCCCTTGGTGGTTGATCGGGTTCTTGAAAGCCATGCCGCGCTCTTGAAGAGTGCTCGTTTCGCAAACTTTGCATCAGCACCAGCCTCATCCTCGTCTGATATCTTGATCGTCAACTCACTTCGTGACTGAAGCTCAACGCCAGCACCGGTTCCTCGTCGCACTGAACTTCGGATTGGTGTATCTGTTCTGGGGCTCGACTTATCTTGGCATCAGCATCGCCGTCGAACAGATCCCGCCCGCCCTCATGTGCGCCACCCGCTTTCTGATCGCGGGCACTTTGATGCTTGCCTTTTGCGGCCTGCGCGGGCGTCGCATCCAATACGGCCGTACCCAGCTTTGGCACATGGCAGTGGTGGGAACCTTGTTGCTGATGGGCGGCAATCTCACCCTTTCGTATGCCGAACAGATCGTGCCTTCCGGATTCGCCGCCCTCGTCATCGCCAGCACCCCGTTATGGTTCCTGGTGCTGGATTCGCTGCTGCTGGGCGATCATCACATCTCGACTCGAGGCAAACTCGGCCTCGCGCTGGGGATTTGTGGAATCACGGTCCTGATCTGGCCGGAGTTGCGATCGCGCACCACCCTGCACCTCAAGGAACTGGGCTGGTCTCTTGCCCTGTTGGGCGGCTCGTTCAGCTGGGCGTTAGGATCGGTGCTCTCCAAGCGTTGGCAGTCGTCGGAGGTGGACCCTTTTAGCGGCACAGCCTGGCAAATCATATTCGCGGGTCTTTCGAACCTGGTGTTTGCCTTGCTCTTCGAAGATTTGCATAAAACCGTTTGGAGTGCGAGGGGCATGGCGGCCGTTCTTTACCTTGTCGTATGCGGATCGTGGATCGGGTACACGGCATATATCTGGCTGTTGCGCCATGTGCCTACTTCGAAAGTCTCTACCTACGCCTACGTAAATCCGGTAGTGGCCGTATTCCTGGGATGGCTGATCGCCCACGAGCCTGTCGATCGCTACATTCTGGCTGGAAGCGCCATCGTGGTTGCCTCGGTCGCCCTGGTATCGAGCGCGAAGGTAAAAGACAAGAACCTTGCAGACGAGATGCCGGGCGTGGAAGCGGCTCATGAAGTATGATTCGATTCGATCCCGAATTTCCGAGTGCCGGATTGCCGAGCGCTTATGATCGCTTATCGCGACGACATCACACCGGATGCGCAAGTCATCGCAGATCTCTATCGCGCTGCGGCACTGATCCGTCCGGTAGACGATGTCGCTCGCATTCAAAGAATGTATGAGGGCTCAAACGTGGTCTTGACGGCATGGGACGGAGACCAACTGGTGGGCATTCTGCGAGGCTGGATCGATGGCGCCTTCGACGGTTATGTCTGCGATCTGGCAGTTCATCCCGATTTCCAGAAGCATGGCATTGGCGCCGAGCTTTTGAAACTGGCCAGACAAGGGCGGCCCGAAATTCAGTGGGTGCTGCGCGCATCCAAGATTGCAGCCACCTACTACGAACACATTGGTTGGAAGCCGATCGAGAACGGCTGGTTCTGGGCTCGAGAGAAGTAACTTTATCTAACGGAATTCTTGTGTCGATCCAGATTGTGAACAATCCGCAACGCTGTAAGAGTTGTGGGCGTGACCTGTCAGAGCCCCGCTCTGACCAGGCAGCCGAGTTCTGTCCTGACTGTGGCCCCCAGTCGGTGCAACCTTCGACAGATTACACCGCGGGGAGCCAGCGAATCGCTGTCCGCCGCCGCAGCTTTCCGGTCACAAAGACGCTGGTTAGCATCAATTGCGCGGTGTTCCTGTTGATGAGCATCACTGGAGCGTCGCCTGTCGCGCCTACTCCGCAACAATTGATCAAATGGGGAGCCGATTGGGGCCCCCTGGCTCTTACCGTGCAGCCTTGGCGAATGCTGACCTCGAACTATGTACATATCGGGATCATTCACATTGCCCTGAACATGTGGTGTTTGTGGAATCTGGGTTTTCTGGCCGAAGTCATCTTCGATCGCTGGACGTATGTCTTGACTTACACCGCCTGCGGAATCGCAGGCAGTTTAGCCAGCCTGTGGTGGCATCCTCTTTCGGTCGGTGCCGGGGCCTCGGGCGCGATCTTTGGCTTGGCCGGAGCGTTGATCGCAGCTTTATATCTCGGCAAATTGCCGATCCCCAAAGCTGCGTTGAAAGGAACCCTCAAGTCCCTGCTCACCTTCGCTGGCTACAACCTGATATTTGGCGCTGTCGGCAGTTTCATCGACAATTCAGCGCACGTGGGCGGTTTGCTCATGGGACTGGCCATTGGAGCCCTTATGGCGCCGCACTTGACCAATCCCGAGGAAAGAAGCCGGTGGCGAATCCTGGTTTTCGGTGCGGCGACACTTCTGTTGACCTTCGGCACGCAATACGTCAAGAAGGTCAGCGTCCCAACGATCAATCAATTCTTACAACACGCCAATGATTCCGCGGGCGACGATACGCGTTCTCAGCCCGATCAGTAGCCCTATTCAGAGTCATCGTCCTCAGCGTCGTTGACTACACTGACTGCTCCTCCTCGCACGGCAAAGGTCAGCTTCTGACTATTCACGGGCGCGAAGCTGACTCGCATCGGAAGGCGCTGCCATTCTGTATCCCCGCAATCTGATTTCGTGTCATCCGCCGCAGCTGGCCCGATGGCCTTCTTCAGGGCTGGTTTTCGCCGTCCCAGCTGGATCACCATCGCGAATAGGTTCTTGCCGTCATCCGAATATCCGCAATATGCCGCGTAATCGCGATACCACGCGAGTTCTGAATCAGTCACCGAGAACTCCGGCAGATTGATCTGCGACACCTTGCCGGTCAAGCGATCCACCATCAACCATCCGCCCCGTTGCCAGACCCAGCGTGCTGTTGATCCACTTTCTTGCGGCAGAGCGTCGTTCACACGAAACATTCGACGCACCACAAAAAGTCGATCGGTCACTTCGTGGGGCACGCCCGACGTGTATTCCTTCAATCGTGTATCAACAAAAAGCCCGCGCACCTTCAGATCGATTGCACTTTCCGAATCCACCGAAGAGTATTTGACAATAAGCCATTTGCCGAACGCGATCACGTGAGGTTTTGACGCTCCCCACACCGAATGACCGACGCATAAAATGAAGAAAATTACGAAAAAGCTTCGATATCGCATATCGCAAGCGTAGCCACGCGTCGAGAAGCTCGGCAAGGTCAGCTGATACAAAACTGACTTTCCCGGTTCGGAACGGCCTTGTCGGAATAACCCTTCGCACAGTTGAAATTCTTTTGACATTCTCGAGACACTTCGTTTCCTTCCCCGCCTTGCTTTTTTGAGCGCAGGACCTGACAATTCGATAAACTTGGAT
Source organism: Terriglobia bacterium (assembly GCA_963797845.1). Lineage (GTDB taxonomy): Bacteria > Acidobacteriota > Terriglobia > Terriglobales > Acidobacteriaceae > DASREM01. The sequence goes on along the minus strand of CAWCRE010000001.1, from coordinate 17,071 downwards.
AAGAGTTTGACGCGAATGAACTTTTCTCATGGATTGCGAGCAACTGATTCCCCCCTGTTTCAGTCTCACAAAGAGATGGGTGAACTTCTGGGGCGCAGGCGGCCTCCGCGGATTCTGGTAGTTGACGACAATCCAGACACGATGGAGTTGATGCAGGAGCTGCTGAGCAGCCGGGGCTATGCAGTCGCGATCGCGAGCAGTGCGGGAGAAGCCGAATCCGAGATCCGCCGCGAGCACCCGGACCTGATCCTGTCCGATGTCATCATGCCCGGCAAGTCAGGATACGAACTGTGCCGCGAACTGAAAGACAATCCCGCCACCCGTTTGATTCCATTCGTACTGATCACAGGCTTGAGTGACCGCCAGGATCGTCTCCAGGGGATTGAGGCGGGAGCCGACGACTTTCTGAATAAGCCGATTTACGCCGAAGAGCTGTTTGCCCGCGTTAAATCACTGCTCAAGCTCAAGGAGTTTACCGACGAGTTGGAAACCGCCGAGTCCGTGTTGTGTACGCTCGGCCTCAGCGTGGAAAGCCGCGATCCATATACCGAGGGTCACTGCGAGCGTCTGGCGCAGAATGCGAGCGCGCTGGGTCGACATCTGGGCCTGGATGAAGATGCCGTTGTCGCTCTAAGGCGCGGAGGTTATCTCCACGATCTGGGAAAGATCTCGGTTCCCGACGAAATCCTGAAAAAAGGCTCGAATCTTACCCCTGAGGAATGGATCGTGATGAAGCGGCATCCAATTACAGGGGAGAACATTTGCAAGCCTCTAAAGTCACTGCGGCCGGTGCTGCCCATCATTCGCAATCACCACGAGCATGCCGATGGCAGCGGCTACCCGGACGGCCTGTTGCGCCACGAAATTCCGCTGCTCGCTCGTATCCTGCAGGTGGTGGATGTCTATGACGCACTCCGTACCACACGGCCTTACAAGCCCGCTCTTACCCATGAAGAGTCCGCAGTTACCATGCGGCAGGAAGCCCGCGGCGGGTTGTGGGACGAGGAGTTGGTGGTGGAATTCTTCGCCTTGCTGGAAAAGATGCGACAAGTCGCTTGACCTGCCCTCGTCCCGCGAAGGGCCCGCTTGTCCCCCGGCTTTTGACTTACTGGCGCGATTCCTCGAAACTCTTTGCACCGGCCCGAGGTTGATGGTTTAGGCGCGCAAAACTTAATGACAGACTCACAACCACCGCAGTACAGCATCATCATTCCCGCCTACAACGAAGGGGAACGGATCGGCACCACGCTCGAGCGGATCCTCACTTATAGCGACAGCCGGAGATGGAAAGTAGAAGTGCTGGTGGTAAATGATGGATCCCGCGACAACACCGTAGAAATCGTAAGGCATTACGCGAAAGACAATCCCTGCCTGCGGGTCATCGAGAATCCGGGAAACCGCGGGAAGGGATTCAGCGTGCGCAACGGCATGCTTCACGCGCAGGGGAAGATATTGCTGTTCACCGACGCGGACTTGTCCTCCCCCATTCAGGAAGCTGACAAGCTCTTTGCTGCGATCGCGAGCGGCGCAGACATCGCCATCGGCTCGCGATGGTTGAACACACAACTACAAAGCCGGCGTCAGCCTCTGCATCGCCAGTTGTTCGGGCGAGCCTTCAACCTCATGCTCCGGCTCGTTCTCGGGCTGCGTTTCAAAGATACTCAATGTGGATTCAAGGCGTTCACCAGCGCCGCCGCGCAAGCCATTTTTCCCTTACAAAATATCGAGCGCTGGGGCTTCGATCCCGAGATCTTGTACCTTGCGAAACGCTTCCATTTCAAAGTCGCAGAGGTCCCCGTGGTCTGGTCGCATCGTGAAGGCACGCAGATTCACCCCTTGCGGGACGGGATTCGCATGTTGGGCGAGGTCATGCGCGTTCGCCTGAACGCCATCAGCGGCAAGTACGCCATTCCCATCCCATCACGAAGCGGCTTTGTGAGCGAACGCTAGCTTCCGAACCAGAACTACTCTGCCATCCGAGACGCTGACCGACATGGTGTCTGCGCACTGATCGCACAACCAGAAAAACTCGATTCGGCTCGGCGCTTTTCGAGGCGGTTCCTCGGCTTGCATTGGCACCGATAACGAGCGCTTTTCGAAACGGAAAAGCCTACCTTCATGCATGTAGCGGAAGGGAACAGAACAGGCGGGGTTGAAACACTTGTAAACCACTTCTACAGCCTCAAACGGGTGGATTTTTGGATTTTACCTCCAACTCGTTAAGAGTGTTTCAAAAATTCTTCTCGCTTATCCTTTTGCTCTACACGGGTGTTGCGTTTGACCTCATTCCGAACCTCTGAACCTATCCCTTCCGTCGTAAGGAAGACTTCTCCATGTCTCGCCAAATCGCTGGTTCGACGTCCGGCGGCTAGAACTCTCCGCACCGCACTCTCGATCGCAGTGGACTCAGCGTCAAGGCGGAAGGAGTGTCGCAGCATAAGCGCGGCCGAGAGGATCGCTCCCAGGGGATTCGCGATTCCCTTCCCGGTAAGGTCCGGAGCCGAGCCGTGCACCGGCTCGTAAAGTCCGATCTTTCCGCCGACACTCGCCGAGGCCAGAATTCCCAGAGACCCAACGATCCCTCCCGCCTGATCCGAGAGTATGTCGCCAAACATGTTTTCGGTCAGAATGACGTCAAACTGGGTTGGACTCGCGACCAGGGTCATCGCCGCGGAATCGACGTAAGCGTGGTCGAGGCGGACGTCCGGGTATTCTTTTCCCACGCGCGTTACGACTTCTCTCCACAGCCGCGAGCAGTCGAGAACATTTGCCTTGTCGACCGATGTGACGTGCCTGCGACGCGATCGAGCCAGATCAAATCCCACGCGAGCGATGCGCTCGATTTCCTGTTCCCCGTATCGCATGGTGTCGACTGCGGTGCGGTGACCTGGCTCACCTTCGATTGATCGCGGTTTGCCGAAATAGAGTCCCCCCAGCAACTCGCGAACAACGAGCAGGTCTGTCCCGCGGACCGCCTGATCCCGCAGCGGAGAACAAGCCTCCAGACCGGGATAACACACGGCTGGCCTGAGATTGGCAAACACCCCAAGCTCGGATCGCAAACGGAGTAGCCCGCTCTCTGGACGAAGATGGCGGGGAACGTTATCGAAGGCTGGGCCGCCAACTGCACCCAGAAATACGGCATCCGCGCTCAGGCACGCTTCCAGTGTGTCAGGCGGCAAAGGATCATTCGCCGCGGTCAGTCCAGCCCCGCCAACGTTTTTTTCAGTCAGCCGAACCGTGTGGCCATACAGGTCGCAGACGTCGCGAAGAACGGCAACCGCCTGAGTCGTGACTTCCGGCCCGATTCCATCGCCTGGCAATACCGCGATATTCAGGAGCATGCGCTCATTCTATCGAGAAGCGGATTCTAAACACCCCACAGACAGTCCTCTTCCCCGCTGTGCTCCCCTGCCTGCACGCCGGGCGGGATCGTCGCGGCCCCGGCACGTTTCACTGAATGCTTTATTCGAGAATAAGAACTACCTCCCGCGGACACGGCAGCGGCCAGCTTCATCGTTGCCGGCTCCGGCGTGGCGGAAGTGACTTCGCGAATGAGTCGCAACAGATGATGATCTTCGACCTGCTTAATCTCATCAGCGAGAATTACAAATTTCCGGTAGATCTCGTCCAGCCCTCGGCGATCGAAGCTATGGCCGAGTTGCTCGCAGCGAAGGCCCAGCGCGTGACGCCCGGAATGCTTTCCCAGCACAAGGGTTGAATCAGGAACTCCAACCGACTTTGGAGTCATGATTTCGTAGGTAAGCGGGTTCTTCAGAACTCCGTCCTGGTGTATTCCTGCCTCGTGCGCGAACGCGTTGCGGCCGATAATCGCTTTATTGGGCTGGACTGCAACGCCAGTAATCTCGGTCAATGTCTGGCTCGCCGGGTACAACAGCTCGGAGTTCACGTTCATTTGATATGGATAACGGTCGGGACGGACTCGACACGCCATCACGATCTCTTCGAGCGCTGCATTGCCGGCGCGTTCCCCGATCCCATTGAGCGTGCATTCGACCTGCCGCGCTCCGGCCGCCACGGCGGCTAAAGTGTTGGCCACGGCTAATCCAAGATCGTTGTGACAGTGCGTGGAGATGGTGACGGAGTCCGCTCCTTTCACCGTGCGCCGAATTTTTGCGATGAGTTCTGCATACTCCGCCGGCATACTGTAGCCCACGGTGTCAGGGATATTCAGTGTGGTTGCGCCCGCCGCAACCACCGCATCCAACACCTGGCACAGAAATTCAGGATCGCTGCGCGTCGCATCTTCGGGAGAAAACTCGACGTCAGCACAGCGCGCCTTGGCGAACGTCACCGCATCGCGTGCCTGTTCCAGACATTGTTCGCGCGCGATTCGTAGCTTGTACTTCAAGTGAATATCGGAAGTCGCGAGAAAGATGTGAATGCGGGGCCGCCGCGCGTGATGCAATGCCTGCCACGCGCGCTCAATGTCAGGACGGCAGGCTCTCGCCAGCCCCGCGATAATCGGGCGCTGGATCATCGCCGACACCGCTTGCACCGCTTCAAAATCTCCCTCAGAGGCGATCGGGAACCCGGCCTCAATCACGTCAACGCCCAATTGGTCCAGCCGGTGCGCCATGCGCAACTTCTCTTGCACGTTCATGCTGCAGCCCGGCGATTGCTCGCCGTCCCGCAAGGTCGTGTCGAAAATAGTAATGCGAGCTGGTTGCATGGAAGCCTCCGCTGAGTGGTTCGGCTATGCTATGTTGGCGACGGTTAGAAGCAAAGCTTATAATCCTTCAATCAGTATCAGTATCTCTAACCTTCATTAGCAGAGCTAATAGCTCGTTCAGTTTTGCTTGAAAGGCACTATGGACCTGGCTCAGCTGGAAGTGTTCCTGGCGGTGGCGCGAGAGCGTAAGTTCTCTCGCGCGGCGGAGAAGTTATTTCGAACCCAGTCGGCGGTGAGCCAGTCCATCCGCAAACTTGAGGATGATGTAGGCGAACCCTTGTTCGATCGCTCTTCTCGCGACGGACAACTCACCGACGCCGGCCGCGTTCTGCGGGAGTACGCCGAACGCATGATCAACCTTCGCGCGGACGCCCAGGAAGCCCTGGTCGAATTGAAGGAACTGCACAAAGGGAAGCTGACGGTAGCGGCAAACGAATTTACGGCGCTATATCTGTTGCCGGTACTTGGAGAGTTCCGCCGCCTGCACCCCATGATCAAGATCACTGTGCAGCGAGCACTGGGAAGCCATATCCCGGATGACGTCTTACGGCACAATTGTGAACTCGGGGTGCTCTCTTACGATCCGCAGGATTCCAAGCTGCACTCCATCGTGGTCTATGAGGATGAGTTGATCTTCGTAGTTCCTCCGCAGCATCCGTTAGCCGGTGCGAGGCAAGTCAGCATTCGCCAGCTGGGCGCGGAATCGTTCGTCGCCCACATTGTCTCGTCCCCATATCGCGAGAAGGTGATCCAGGCATTTAAACGCCACAAAACCCCGTTGAATATGGAGATCGAGCTGCCAACCTTGCAGGCCATCAAGCGTTTCGTTGCCATGGGGAATGGAGTCGCGCTGGTCCCGGAAATCAGCGTGGAAGGCGAGCTAGCACGAAGAGAGCTGATCCATATCCCTGTGCGTGAACTCAAATTGCATCGCAAGTTAAGAATGATTTACCGGAAGTCGGCCAGCTTATCGCATGCCTCCCGGGCGTTCTTGAAAGTCGCTGAAGCCATCGCCGAGCAACGCGGAGAGCGCTACCGGTTTCAACGCGAGCACTGATCTAGGCGGCGTGCGAGCCCATGGCCGACAGCGCGTGATCGAGCGATGCGTCCACCGTGACCACCGAAACCAGGTTGGTCAACTCGAACAGGTCGCGAATGTGATCGCGAGCCCCGGCTACACGAACCGAGCACCGGGCGGCTCGAGCCCACATCAGAATCACCGCCAGCTCGCCCAGCGCCGTGCGATCAATGCGATCGACTCCACTGATCTCCAATACCAGTTGATGAGTCTTGGGCAGCAGTTCCGCAACTTTTTCCATCAGCGCAGCGGCGTCTTCACGGTACGCCATGCGCCCCTTGCAATGCAGAATGACTACCCCTTGCCGAGCACTCACTTCGAATTTCAACTTCACTGCATCTCCCTACAGGGCCAGGAGTCAGATGCAGGGTCGGTAGCCCTGCGCCTGAGAAATTTTAGGTTGTGACGGAATCGTTGTCCCTATCATACAGAGTAGCCGCCCAGCGACAATGTCAGATCTGTGAAAAGCGCATTAAAAGTTTTGATACCTTCATTAGCCCGAGTAGAGGGAATTTGAGGTACCCCGAACCGGGCTCGAGCATCCAATTGCACAATCGACTCAACTTTATTCCGGAGGATGTCTTCATGCGCAAAACCGCGCTTGTCGTGCTCGTGTTTTGTTTTTGTGCTGGAGCTGCTTTTGCTCAACTGCCGGGCGGGAAAATCTTCTTCGGGTATTCCTATGCCAATGCAGCGCTGGCAACAAGCTCCAGAGCGAACCTCAACGGTTGGAACGGATCGCTGGAGGGCAAGATTTTCCCCTACGTGGGAATCGTGGCCGATCTCGGCGGTTACTACGGCTCGCAGACCGTGAATGTGCCGAACCCGGTAAATGCGAGCGGAAGTGTTTACACCGTTATGTTTGGACCGCAGGTGTCGTTCTCGGTGGGAAAGATAACGCCGTTCGCCCACGCTCTATTCGGGGTCGGGCACACCAGTGCGAGTGCGGGATCCTTCTCGAATTCCGATACTTCGTTCGCGACGGGCCTGGGCGGAGGTTTCGATTACAAGCTGATCCCGGCCGTCGCCTGGCGATTCCAGGGAGACTATCTGCAGACGCGATTCTTCAGCAACACGCAGGACAATTTCCGGTTTTCCACCGGCATCGTGCTGCATTTTTAGATTGAGAGGACTAGCTGCTCTTCTGGGCGGGAGGAACATATTCCGGCGGGGGAGCAGCACCACCGTCTCCGAAGAAATACTGTTCCATCTGCTTGAGAATGACTTCCTGATCTTCCTTGCGGGCCGGATTCAATCGGTATTCGTTGAGCAGCATCTTGCAGAAATCCATCCACATTCCCCAAGCCTGCTGGGAAACATTTTCGTAAACCTTCTGGCCCAAAGGATTATCGAAAGGCGGTTCTTCCAAACCCGGAAGCTCCTGATGCAGCTTGACGCAGAAGACTTTGTGCTCAGACATATGCCTCCAACCTGAAAAGAAATTATCTCACAGGACGCACTCCGCCTTGTGCGAGGCAAACGAAAGAGCCCGCCGCAGCGGGCTCTGGGTTAAACCGTCCACAGTTCTAGCTGAGCTGAGGAGGAGTTTGCGGTTGATTCGCGTTTGGAGGGGTCGTCGTCGTTCCGTTCGGATTTGTCGTATTAGGCGTGGTGGTTGTGTTGGGCGTCGTGGTGCCGGTGTTTGGCACTGGAGTCGAGCCCGGGACCGGTGTCGTGGTGGCTCCAGGAGTCGTTCCCGGCGTCGTAGAAGTTCCTGGAGTTGTCTGCGGAGTCGTCGCAGTACCAGGAGTTGTGCTCGGCGTAGTTCCTGTATTCGGCGTGCTCATGCCAGGAGTCGCCTGCGCCCCTGAGTTGGGAGTGCCGGTCGCTCCCGTGGTTCCGGTGGTACCGGTCGTTCCGGTTGTACCAGTCGTCCCAGTGGTTCCGGTAGTTCCAGTCGTACCCGTCTGGCCAGCCGCCGAACCCGGAGTTCCTGCGCTTCCACTCGAGCCGGCCGCGCCAGCACCCGCGCCTGCCTGGGCAAGCAGAACTTCAGTACCACTATTCAGTTTTGCCGTCGGTCCGCTGCCTGCTGCTGCACCGGACTTGCAATGATCCGCAACTTTGTTGACCGAGCTGACCTGATACATGTTACTGCCTGCCGCCGCTCCACTCGAAGCGGGGGTGCTCGCGGTAGCAGTGCCGCTAGTGGCCCCAGCAGCTGCGGCGCTTGCCGGCTGCCCGGTCACTTGCACTTCTTCCCCGACGTAAGGACCGAGATGTTCAATGTTTCCCGCAAGCGTGTAAGCCGTGCCGGATTGCGAGTCAGTTAAAGTGTATTCGCCGCGGGATGGAGATCCGCTCAAGCATCCCGTGATGGAGTTTGCTGCACTGGCGGGCGAACCGGGCGTAGTGCCCATCTGTCCGGCTGAACTCGCTCCGGTCTGATCCGAGGGATTAGAGCCGGGCGTTCCGGTCTGATTCGAGGGAGTCGTGCTCGTCGAAGGAGCGGTCGTTCCCATCTGGCCCGTTGGGCTGGTGCTCGGAGTCGACGCGCCGCTCTGATCTGAGGGATTCGTGCCCGTAGTTGGAGAAGTAGAAGTGGTGCCGGTCTGGCCGGAACTCGATCCAGAGGGGCTGCTCGAATATGTGCCGCTGCCGCTCTGGGAAGAAGTGCCGCTGGAACTCGGGTTCTGCGCTACCACCCAAGTCGCTCCCAGCAGTAATAGCGATAATACCGTTGCCTTCGATTTCATGGTTGCTGCAGCCTCCGCGGAAAATCAATCACTCTGGCAGTGTAGGCAGCCCGTCACCAGGCAGCCATCCGGTAGACGCTTTAGGTTGTGAGTGATGGTTGGGTACGGCGAATTTGCGCGGAGAGGAATTAATTACTCGAAGCAGCAGCTCGGAAATGGCCCGATCGTGAGTCTCTGCCAGAAACATTGATCGAGTGCCAGAGGTTCGCAAACCTCTGTGTCCGGTCTTCGGCCAGATATCACTTACTTAAGAACACATTCAGCCTTAAATCCAGAAGTCGGCAGGTACTTTGGGCAGAGTAGAAGAAGCATCGCCATAATAAAACCTATAACGAATTCGACGAACTCCGCCTGAACTTTCCCTCCGACTCGGGCTCACTCAACGCCGTTGCAATCCTCGCGGAAGCCTCCGACGCATCGCGTCGCAAACTCTGCTGGAGCCAGGTGTTGTCCGCCCACCAAATTCAAATCTGGAGTTCAGTCATGCGTTGTCTTATAACCCTTCTACTCTCACTTATTGCCCTTCCCGCGGTCGCTACCTGCAACCTTTCTGTCCGGGGTCAGAGTCAGACTTGCACAGTTGTCGTGAACGGGGTGACGCGGCAGTATCGCGTAATCATTCCGACAAACATCCCTGCCGCCCCAAGCCTTGTCCTATACCTTCACGGCTCCAACGGTGGAATGTGGGAAGGTGAAAGTTTCGGCTGGACTTCGAAGTCCAGCAAGATGGGATTCATCATCGCGTATCCCCAGGCCCTGCCAAATTCGAACGGCGTCACCTCCTGGAACCTCTATTTCAATAATTCGTTTTCCGGCAATCCCCCAGACGATGTGGGGTTTATTCGAGCAGTTATCCTGGCCCTGGAGTCTGCGGTAGCCGTTGACAGCCGCAAGGTCTACGTCACGGGTTATTCCCTGGGCGCGTTTATGGCTAACCGGATTGGAGTCGAAGCCAGCGATATGGTCGCTGCCGTCGCTCCGGTTGCCGGAGAACTCTGGCAGAGTACCGGCGGCACAATCCCGACCGAGAAGGCTCCTGTTTCTGTACTCATGCTCCATGGCGATGCCGATACCTCAGTCCCGTACTGCGGCATGAGTAGTCCGTATCCCGAGGCCACCGAAGACGACACGTTTAATTACTGGCAGACGCAGAATCTCTGCAAGGCGAACACCGCAACCCTGTGCTCCGGAGGGAAACCCACCTCGACCAGTTCTAAGCTGGCCACGGGTTGCTCAACCGGAGTCGTAGTTCAGCAATACAAGCTGATCGGCGGAATTCATAAGTGGTATACGGTCAATATGAACGTACCGCCGGGAACATCCACTCAACCCTACAATTCGAGTTTTAATAGCACGACTGGGCTGACCATCGACGACATTGTGTGGAACTTCTTTGCCGCGCACCCAAAGCCGTAGAGTTCGGGAAAGGTGAGGTGCTGGTGGGCCTCTCAGGACTTGAACCTGAAACCAACAGATTATGAGTCTGCTGCTCTAACCATTGAGCTAGAGGCCCGTCCGCTTCCTGATTGTAGCGGGAATCAATCACGGACGTCATCGATTCTGCTTCGCTCAACTCTCGCGCCCGCCGTGGTAGCCTCACAGTCCTGTAGATTCTGCAGCTCTGCGGAACTTCACCCTCCGCAAGCCTTGGAGTTCGCCGATGAATGCAGCCGACTTCCGCCGCATCGCGCTCAGCCTGGAAGGGGCAGAGGAAGGTTCGCACATGGGCTCGCCCGATTTCCGCGTGGGCGGCAGAATCTTCGCCACGCTCGCTTCGCAGAAAGAAGGCTACGGCAACTTGATGCTCACGCCGGAGCAGCAGGCAGACTTCGTTCATGAGGCGCCGGAAATTTTCCTGCCCATCAAGGGCGGATGGGGAAGGATGGGCATGACGCACATCCGGCTGGCGAAGGCGACTGAAGACCTACTGGCCGGCGCCCTGCGCTCGGCCTGGAAACTCAGGGTGGAGAAGAATGCAGGGACGAAGACGAAGAAACGCCGAGGGCAAGCTTCCCTCCCGAGTGGTGGCCGCTGATGCTGGTAGAAACTCGGCTCCGTGTACGTACATCATAGCTTATAGTTATTGGACGCGCTAGAAGCCATTTTAAGAGCCGTCTGACCTTTCGCCCTATCCCAAGAGCGCAAACAGCTCCTCTCGCTCACCACGGGCTCCTAAACGCCGGGAAAGGGCATTCTACGCGACCATGGAACCGGCAAATCCACCCGCTCGAACCTGAAAGCATTTTTCAACAACTTAGCGCAAAGTGAATCAAAGTGAGACGCGAATTCGACCTCCAAACCGGTTCCCCGAGAAATCAGCTCCTAATCCCTCACCGCGCTTCTCAATTCGGCTTGGGATGGCCCGGCCGGTCGCTCACCATTGACTTACGATTCGATCCGGCTGATAATCCCCGCTATCCCATCGATGCCGGAATAAGGCGTCGCTCTTCCTCCACGCGCCACGTAACCCCAAAACTACTTGAGGAATTTTCTATGACTACACCCCTGCGCAGTGACCTTGGAGGGAAAGAACGCGCTCGACGGCGAGTCGGCGGCTATTTGGATAGGCTCTGTTTTCCTACGCCGCGGCGGCAAGCGCTGCCGGCGTCGGGATCCTCGCCATGGTAATGCCAGCCGAGGCCAGCGTGGTATTCACGAAAGCCAACGCAACCATCTCGCCTAACACGATCCTCCCGCTCGATCTCAACAACGACGGCGTGATCGACTTCACAATTATTGACACGTTCCACATTGGTGGCGTGCGCAACACGGGCAGCAGTTTCATCCAACACGCCTTGTTGAGCGTGCAGCGCGCGCAGACCAGTAATCAAGTCGCGGGTAACGGACTTGGGATTGCCGTCGATTTCGGACCCAACAAACAGCTTGGATCGCAGAACCGCTTCGGAACCTACTCGCACGTGAGGATGGAGGGTTGTACCACACCGCCCGACAGCAGTGATCCTATTTTTTCGGGCCTCTGGCACGACGTCACTAACAGGTTTCTCGGCTTGAAGTTTTCGATCAACGGCGAAGTGCATTACGGCTGGGCACGTCTCAGCACCATCCACAGCTTTTGCCAGATTACGGCGACTCTGACCGGATACGCCTACGAAACCGTGCCGAATAAGCGGATCGTGACCGGACAGCGGCCGGGTTCTGCAGAGGCGAGCGTGAGCGAATCGGCTCCAGCGCAGAAAACAGCGACACTGGGATTGCTGGCACAGGGGTTCTCCGGGATCGTGGCCTGGCGAAAAGAGGAAGAGAACGGACAAGTCGGGCAGGAATCTTTCCAGGTGGTGGGCTGAGCACTCTTCGCGGTCTGACTGGCGAGCGTTGGCTGGTCCCGATGGGAAAGGATGGCCTTTCCGCGATATAATCCCCGCGCATCGGAGGCCCTTAATGAAGCCGTGCGCGCGGATTTTGCTTTTTGCAGTCTCTGCCGTTCTCTCTCCCCTTGCCTTCTCCCAAACCACGCATCACATCGCAGCCAAGGTTCCCGTGCAGGGATCGGTTCGCGATTTTTCTGCCGAACGGAATGCGACGGCTGGCAATATCGCCCAGCCGCCATCACCAGCATCACCAGTACACGCGTGGAAGCTGCAAGCCACCTTGCCCGGCGCGGTCATTCACGACATTTCTTTTCCGACCACTGCCGTGGGATTTGCGGCTGCCGAACTCGGCCAGGTGTGGAAGACGACGAACGGCGGCGCCACCTGGACCGAAGTCATGAACGTCGGCTTCCCTTATTACTGGTACGGGATTCATGCATTCAGTCCGACCAATGTTGTCGTCTCCGGCTTCAACGATTCCAACTTCCAGGGAATCCTTCGCTGGAGCAAAGACGGAGGAGCGACCTGGAGTTCCGATGTCGTGCTCACTACTGACGGATGGTCATTCCGCGTGCGGTTCGCAAACAGTAACGTAGGGCTGGTGATGGACGGACTGAACCTTGCCGCAGCGAATGCCGCCCATGTTACGACCGATGGCGGCGCTACCGCTTCAGATTGGACCGCTGACGTGCCCGATCCGAATGGCGGATGGTTTGGAAACCAGTTCAGTCTCTTGAAGAATTCGCACGCCCGCGCTTCGGGAATCACTTATTGTTCAAGCACGGATGCCGGCGCAACCTGGGCTTGCGGACCGACGGTAGATTCAGTGTTCGATGGTCCGGTTTATTTCTCGAACGATAACGCAGGCTGGGTCGGGGGCGGAGAAATTTCTCCCGCCGTGGAAGGCTGGGTCCATCGCACCACCGACGGTGGGCAGACGTGGAGCGCTCGCACACTCGATGGCCCGTGGCCGATCCGTGAAATCCTGTTTCTGAATTCCAATTCAGGCTGGGCCGCAGGCGGCAATCTGTATACCGGAGTCGGCGGCATTTACTATAGCGCCGATGGCGGACAGACCTGGACCGTCGACGTGACTACGAATGCCGAGATGGATGCCTGCGACGATCATCACAGCCCAAACAATTATCAGATCTGGTGTGCGGGATATGACGCATCGTTGGGCGGGGTTGTGTACACGTTGGAGGGACGGCATCCGTAGGAGTGAATGGTCAGCAGGTAGGCTGCGATTCCATCCAACCTTCGGCGTGGGCTTTTTCGGTGAGCCACTGTTGCAACTCCTGCTGGAGTGCGGGATGAATCTCCACGATGCTCAACCCGGCCAGGCCATCCGGCCCGGTCCAGGCTAGCTTGGCTTTGGCTTCGATGGTGGAATTGGTGTCGGGAAGGTTGAACGTCATCTCGATACTGGAGCTGGTTGGAGAAACCGGGCTCTTGACGGCCAGGCCGCCAGAACTGATGTTCACGCTGGTCGCGTCCACGCAGCGTCCGTCGAACTGAAGCTGGACCGGGATCTCGGCCGTAACCCGGAAATAACGCTGCTGACGCGAGTCGATCATGCCCAGCGAGCCGCCGCCAAGACCCTGATCATCTTTCTTGTACTTGAGCAATTTCCGGCGCAAGGTTCGACAGGAGATTCCTAACTGCTGCGCAGCCTTCACCTGGTTGCCGGTGCGGGCCAGGGCCTGAAAGATCATCTGCTTTTCCATTTCTTCCAGGTTCCCCGAGAAGGCCTGGCTCGGAGTTGCGTCGGAGAATCCGCAGACGGCGGGCGGAAGGTCGCTGGGCCGGATCTCGCGCACGCCCGGTTTCACGTGCATCGCGGCTTTGAAAACCACGTTCTTCAATTCACGCACATTGCCCGGCCAGTCGTAACCGAGAAGAGCTTCCAGAGCGTCGGGGTTAAAGTTCACCGCAGGGGCGTGCTGCAAGAGAAAATGTTCGGCCAGCGCGGCGATTTCATCACGGCGTTCGCGCAACGGTGGCACCTGCAATTGAAATTGAGCAAGCCGATGAAATAAGTCGCGGCGAAACTTGCCCGCGTGTACGTCATCTTCTAAGTTGCGGTTCGTGGCTGCGATGACGCGAACACTCACGCTCACTTTGCGACTCCCGCCGAGCCGGTAGTAAGCGACCCCATCCAGGACGCGCAACAGCTTCGCCTGAACTTTGGCGTCGAGTTCCCCGACTTCATCCAACATCAGCGTGCCCTGGTCGGCGAGTTCGAATAGGCCAGGCTTGGTGGTGTCAGCGCCGCTGAAAGCTCCCTTGTCGTAGCCAAATAATTCGCTCTCTACCAGATGCTCTGGTAAAGCTGCGCAGTTCACATCAACAAAGGCTTTGTTGCAACGGAGGGAATGCTGGTGAATGGCTTTGGCGACCATTTCCTTGCCGGATCCGGTTTCGCCGACAATCAGGACCGCGGCATCGTGACGGGCGACGCGTTCCACCATCGCCATGAGCTTGCGCATGACTTCGCTGCGAACCACTGGCGTGGTTCCGTCAGCCAATTGCATGGGCGCGCCGTCCATTGGTTCTGTGAGCAGGAGTCGGTTCGGGGAGGATGGAACGTAAACACAACTCGCCCTTGGTGATCTTTATCACGGGGTACTAAGGCGTGAAAGTTACTTCGGTAAGCCCTGGAAAACTGCGGGTAGGAGGAAACGGGGGACTTATGGAGCTTGATTACGGGAATGCCATGCTTCGCGCGGCCCACAGGCGCATTCTCTGATCGTGGAGCTTTACTCCGAGAGGGTGGTCAGCTTTTATTCGGCTCGGACCACGCTTGCTACCGGTACAACTCCTGCTGAATTGCGTCATCGGTCTTGCTCTCCAGATTTACAGTTCGGCCAGTTCTTAGCTACCCCATACTGCGGACGCGCTGCAACTGATCGCAAGCAGTACCAGGGTTGCCGGAATCAGAATCGCATAAGCCAGTGTCTTGAGTTTTTGTGTCATCGTATTCTTCCTTTCTACTTGAATCGAACCACTTCCGGTCGGATTACTCGCCATCCGGATCGCCATTGTCGTCGATGCTCAACGCATCGTTTCCTGAAGACGCTCCGTTAATGCCGTTGCCCCACACTACGGAACTTCCCCAAACTACGCTGAATCCGTCGCAACCGCTGTTGCCCCACACGACAGAACTGCCCCAAACCACCGAGTCGCTGCTCAGCAGCATATTGCCCCAAACTACCGAATTGCCCCAGACCACGGAGTTGCCGAGCACAGAAGTGGTTGCGTTGAGCAGGACAATCTTTCCATAGCTATTGCGGGTGACGATCGGCGAAAGTGCCGGGCCCTGCAGCGTATCCTGATTATTCAAGGCAGCCGGAATGTTGATGTAGCCGGCGCCCACCGAAAAAATATCGTACTGGTAAGTGGAGAGAACGTTGTTGATGGTGAGTGAACTGGAGACCGGAAAGGCCTTGTCCGCCGTTTTCATCAGACGGGCTTTGATCACATCCGGCGAGAGTGCCGGGTTGGCATCGAGTAACAAGGCTGCCGCTCCGCTAACCACCGGAGTCGCCATGCTGGTTCCACTCAATCGAAAATAATAGGGTTGAGCGAAAATCGAGGCGCCGTAAGCGGTTGGGGAAACTACGTTCAACGGAGCTGAATTCGCCAGGGTGCTGTTCGCTACCAGCAACGACGCAACGCGATTGCCGGGAGCCACGACGTCGGGCTTCACGACGTGATCCAGCATGGTCGGCCCTTTCGAACTGTAGCTGGCGAGCATGTCATCCCGTTTGGTCGGGGTGCTCATCGTGTTCATTGCGCCCACGGTGATGACCGAAGGATCGTTGCCCGGGGCTGCGATCATTCCGTAGCCCTGGGTTCCATAGTCGTTGTCGCGGCCCTGATTGCCCGCCGCCACAACTACCACGATGCCTGCATTCCACGCGGCTTCCACCGCCTGGCAGAGCGGATCCTGCGTGAAGCTCTCAAATACTGGGCGGCCTAGGGAAAGATTGATAACGCGAATTCCGTAGGTGCTCTTGAGAGCGATCGCGCGCTGAATAGCGGCGATCACGTAGGAATCCTGGCCGGACCCGTTCGCGTCCAGAACTTTCAGGTTCACCAGCTTGACGTTAGGCGCAACACCATAAATTCGTAATGGATTGCTTTTGCCGCCGGAGGCTTGTCCGTTTCCCGCTATGATGCCGGCTACGTGGGTTCCGTGACCGTAATGGTCGAGCGTATCGGAACCAGGCACAAAGCTCTGGCTGTATACGACCCGCGATTGTCCGGTTGCGGGATCATGCAAGTCAGGATGATCGGAGATTCCACTGTCGATCAGAGCGACCGTAATTCCCGTTCCGTCGTAGCCGTAACTCTGCGCCACATCGGCTCCCACTGTGGCTTCGGTGTAATCGGCAGCGCCGCTAAGCGGGCGGTCCGGCGAAATATAGGCGACTTCTGAATCTTGCGACAAGGCTTCCAGTCGGCTCAGGGGAACTCTGAAGACGCCGGCGCGAATCGTGTCCAGTTGCCGGGAGTTCGAAGCCCCCAGCCGGCTGAACTTCTGCAATTGTGCCGCGGCTGCCTTGTGCTTGAACTGCACGATGACCTGCACCGTTGTATTCGCAGCACGAGACTGCTTGGCGACGGCCAGCAACGATCTCAGTTCCGGCGAGATCACGGCATGCGGCCGCGCTGTCGAGGCGTCGTCCTGAAAGCTCCTCGCTGAAGGTTTCTGGCTCAGCGCGTACTTGTTTCCCAAGAAAACCAGTAACAGGATCGCAGCCATGCGAATGCCGCTGCAGCGTTTCGTGCTGAAAGGCCTTTCGCCGACTTTGATTGCCGAGGTCATCGCTCATCTCCGGTAAAGCAGCTTCTTGGGGAAGAAGTCCGGGAATGGAAATGCAGGCCGCGTGCCGTTGCTTGAAAGGCGGGTAAGTAATTGCATTTAGGCGGGTTGACCGTCTTGAACAAGATTGTGGGTGAGGACAAATTGTCCCCCGCAGGGCCGGGTGGAATTCACGCCGAGCATGCTCCTGGCAGTGTGGAATGTTGCACTTAGCCGAGGAGCGGCCAATTCAGGACAGGGTGTCCGGATGACAGACTTCGGGCGGCGCTTCCCCGAAGTTTTTTCAGCATAATCTCCATTACCAAAGTTTGCTTAGATGGCCGTAAGTTGTTGTTGATACTAGCCTTAATTGATATCACTAGATCTGGCTCCCCGAAATACCAGCACGGGTAAGGAGTAGTGCGCGCACATGGCCGGTCGTTCGCAGTCATGGAAAGAAATCAGCGC